>NZ_CP059321.1:0-152871 GCF_017607425.1 Rhizorhabdus wittichii | reverse complement strand
AGGGCGCCCCTTTGCGAAACTCGGGGCATAGTAGCGCTACTTGCGCTTTTTCGTCAAACAGAAGCGCTATTTCGAAAGTAGAGCTATGCTGGCGACGGCAATGGCGGCGAAAATGGCTGACGATCGCCTTTCGGGCGTGGCATCCTGACTCGGTGGGGGCACGACGAAATTGCACCGGTGCAATTTCGCTTATGGGCGGCCCCTTCGAGCAACGAAACTCTCGCAAAAACCCGTCCAAGAACTCGTCAGCTTCGCGCCCTTGAGCTTCGCCAGGCGGTCGCCCATCTGCTGGCGATAGGCGTCGGCGATGAGATCAATATCCCATCCGCCCCCATGCGACCGGGCAATCGCGGCCAAGCCTTCCGCGTTGAACCGGATCGTTCCTTGCGGAAAGACGATCTCCGAACTCTTCTCTGGCGCGACGAGCGCGCTGATGGTGGCCTTCACGAGCGATCCCACTTCCACCGTCTCGGCGACCGTCTCTACTGCCCCTTCCCGGCGCGCCTTGCGCCCCGTCGAGTGCCGCTCAATCTCATCGACGGTCGCGATCTGCGCTGGCGCATCCTTCGGTTCAAAACGGAACTCGATCTCGGTCACCGTCCGGCCCTGTCGTATCTCCTTCCACTCGACTCGGAAGTGAGCCAGTTGGTCGATCTCGGCCTTTGCCTTTTCGAGCACCTTGCGACGGAGTTGCGCGAAATCCTTATACACCTCAGGTGATATTCCGAGCGCTGCACGCAGCGCTGCCATATCGCCCTTCCAGGTTGACTGCCGGCGATGGAGCCGCAGCGATCCAATCTCATAGAGTTTGAGCGCATAGCTCGATCGGAAGCCCAGCACCGCCTGCCGATTAAGAACGGCATAGCTCTCGGATTCCTGGATGAGCTTGCGCGCATCAGGCGTAAACTCCCATTCGATCCAACCCGCATCCGCGCCGTCTGTATCTTCCGCCTCTTCGCGAGACGACGAGATCAGCGAAAAACGAAGCGTCGCTTTCTTGCCGCGCCAGGACCGGTCGTCGATCGCAAACAAGGTCCGGTGAAGTTCCTCCAGCATGTCGGAGATACGTTCATTTCCCTTATGACCGCGGCGAATATCGGCCTTGCGCATCCGATGCGGCCGGTCCTGCCAGGCATCCCCGCCTGCGGTCAGAATCATCAAGGCGAGCAATCGCGACGCCGTCAGGCTGAGCGACTGGCCTTTCACGAATTTGATCTCAACGATGCTGCCGGGTTTGGCGAACTCCTCGCCACCCTTCGCTTGCAAAGCCGCCGCGACTCGCATGGCACGGCCCGGCGCCGAATCGGCCTGCGCCTCTTGCGCTACATCGGCGCTTAGATTTTCCGCATGTTCCATGTCATATAGGCCGAGCGCGTATTGGCAGATTCGCCTAATTGCTGCCTGACCTGTCCTCTCTCGTCAAGGCAGGACAGGCAGAAACACTTTCTGCCGCCCCCGTCCGGTCAGGTTAGAACCGGGTGACACTCTTACAAAAGCCCTCGGATTCTGCCGAGTCGCAGTACGATTCGCGTTCCACCCGTTTTCGGCTCGCTGATGCTCGATAAACGCGGCAGAATGACATTATTCGCGAGCACGGGGCCGCCAAGAGACATTGCCCCCAATCGGTCAGGATAGCCCCAATAGGTCAGCTATCTACCCCCGACCGGTCAGGATGACGCCCCCGCCAGGTCAGGCAAAATCCCCCGTGCGGTCAGGGCAAACGCGGCAGATCATTGAAATTGCATGTCTTTTCGGCCCCGAATCTGAATCACTTAGAATCATGAATCCTTCCGCTGCGAGCAGCGGCGTTGTTTTAGATTGATTCTAAAAGAACAAGCAGGCGATTCGCTGACCCTGTAGGTCGGACAGCATAACCGATACTCCCCCCTTGCTGGGGGGATACCGCCTGACCGGTGTTCCACGATAGCATCCCGGTCTCGATCCTTGGCAGGTCCGCCCAGCGACGAGATCTCGGCGACCCGACAGCAGCTGAACCACCGCTCGTCGCCGCTGGGCAGACGCAGTGAGGAGCTCGCATGATCAATTTTGCCAAATTCGAGATCATCGGACGGATCGGTGAGATCGACGCCAAGCCTAAGGTCACGAACATCTCGGTATGCGCGAACTATCGCCGCCGCGGAGAGGGCGACCAGTGGATCGAGGACAGCTACTGGAACCGCGTCGTCATTTTCAGCGACGGCCAGCGCAAATATATCGATGAGAAGGCCCAGGTTGGCGATCTAGTGCGGATCGCCGGACGCCTCCGAGACACATCCTACGAGCGCGACGGCACCACCCACTACACGACCGACCGGATCGTCGAAGAGTTCGGTGTGCTCGCGGCGAAGGCGGCATAGGCCGTAGGAGGCAGCGCCGATCGGGCAAGAGGGGAGGGGGCATGCGCGAGCGAACCTAAATTTTCGATAGGAGTTTCGCTTATGCCAGCCACCATCGACGCGGCGGTTCGCGCCAAGCAGATCGTTGAGAGCCTGGGCGGACGCTGGTCTGGATCGCGCGGAGAGTGCCGTTGCCCCGCCCATGACGATCATTCCCCCAGTCTTTCGGTCCGCCTCGGCACCAAGGCGATCCTGTTCAAATGTTTTGCGGGATGCACATCGACCGATATCCTCAAGGCTCTCGATCGTCAGGGTTTGCACGATCGAGAGCCGGTCCATGTCGAACCGCGCGCGCCCTCACGCGATCTGAGCGGTTTGGCCCGGTCATTATGGCAGCGCAGCATACCCATCGCCGGCACACCGGCTGAAGCCTATCTTCATGCTCGGGGTCTTTATGCGCCCACGCCTGACCTTCGCTTCAATCCGCAAACGATCATAGGGAAGGGGAAGGATCGGCACAGCCATCCCGCAATGATCGCAGCCGTGAGAAATGAGCTTGGCCTGGTCGCGGTCCACCGGACCTTCCTTGATTCCACCGACATTTTGCGGCGCCCCTTCCACAAACCTAAGCTGGCGCTGGGCCAGCTTGGCTCGGGCAGCGTGCGGTTTGGTGAGCCGGATGACGTTCTGGGCATCGCCGAAGGGATCGAAGATGCCCTGTCCGCCATCGACTGGTTTCAATTGCCGGTTTGGGCTGTGCTCGGTGCCGAGCGCTATGCCCATGTCGGCATACCGCCCCATGTAAAGCGCGTCATCGTGTTCGGTCAGCGGAACAAGGCGGCGAAGATTTGCCTGAAGAGGGCAGGGGAGCACCTCAGTGCCAACGGACGAAGGGTCGAGGAGTGGCTCCCATCAGAGCATGACGACTGGAACGATGCTCTGCGCGATCGGCTTGCCCGCAACGCCATTCCTCGCACCGTGATCCAACTCCACTCCCACTGACGAGAGGAGAGGAGGCCTCCGGCTTGTTGATCCGGTGATGGGCACCGGACGATGCAATGGAGGCCTACAATGCGCACCTCAGCCGCTGCTCTCGAACTCGATTTTACCGAACCATCCATTACCGCCGCAAACGCGGTCTATGCCGAGCTGCGCAAAGGCGACAGCGTGGACCGACCTGGCCTGCTCCGGGCGATGGAAGCCGCGTATGGTTCAACTGCTGCTGACGGGCGTTGGTCACTCCGCGATGCCTATGATGTTCTGGAGCTGGCCCAAGTTCTGCACCTCGCCACGCTTGACCTGTCGCAAGAGCCCGCCGAATGTCTTGCGGCCCTGACCGCACTCACCGCATCCCTGCCGACGCATACTGTGCGCAGCGAAGAACAGATCGAACTCCAGCAATTTTCGACACCGGCCGCGATTGGCTACCTTGCCGCACTGGCCGTCCGCATCACCACAGCCGATACCGTCCTGGAGCCCTCCGCCGGCACCGGGCTCCTCGCCGTTTTCGCCGCGCGCGCTGGCGCCAAGCTTGTCCTCAACGAGATCGATCCGGCGCGCGCTGACATGCTCCAGGCAGCATTCCCCACCGCACCGGTCAGTCGCCATGACGGCGAACTCATCGACGATCTGCTGCCGCTGTCGATCCGCCCCACCGCCGTGCTCATCAACCCGCCCTTTTCTCGCAGCATCGGTCGACATGCCGACCCGCTTGCCGCGTTCCGCCACTTGCGCGCCGCCCTGAAACGGCTTGATGCCGGGGGGCGCTGCGCCGCGATCCTTCCCGATCGCGTGGATACATCGAGCCGCGCCTGGGCGAAGGCGACCGAGGGCTGTGCGATCACGCTCCACGTCGAACTGCCCGCCAATGCCTATGCCAAACATGGCACCAGCCAGATCGTGAAGCTCATTGTTCTGGAAAAAGGCTTCCAGGATGACGTCGCTATCGTTCGGTGCAACTCACTCCCTGAAGCGCTCGCGACGATCATCATTTCCGCCGCCAGCGTCACGGAAACACCGCGACTCTCCCCAGCGCGCCTTGCACCAACCCGTGCGCGCGCATCCCTGCTTGGCGGTCTTTCGAGCAGGCCCCGGCTTTCGGCCCCCATCGCGACGGCCGCCCAGTCTCTCAGCGCGCTTGATATCGGTTACGACGTCTTTGCCGAACCCGTACCTACTGGCGAGGCGGTCGGTGTTTACTTGCCGTACAGGCCGAGCCGCATCGCCATTCCCTGTGCATCCCCGCATCCGACCGCTCTGGTGGAATCGATCGCCATGGGCTCGATTACGGCACCGCGGCCGTCTTACGTTCCGAAGCTGCCGGCCGGTGTAGTAGACAACCGGGTGCTGTCCGACGCTCAGCTCGAAACGCTGATCTACGCCGGGGACGCTTTCGAGCGCGACATCTCCGGTCTGTTCAAGGCGGCCGAGGAAGGATTGTCGCTCACGCCGGACAAGGACGGTCGCCCTTACCGGACCGGATTCTTCCTTGGCGACGGCACGGGTGCCGGCAAGGGCCGTCAGGTTGCCGCCATCATCCTCGACCAGTGGCTGCGCGGGCGCCGCAAGCACATCTGGATATCCAAGACCGAGACACTGCTGGAGGATGCACGTCGCGACTGGACCGCGGTCGGCGGTCTTACGCTCGACATCCAGCATCTCAACCAGTGGAAGCTGGGCACGCCGATCGGCGCGGCCGAGGGTGTGCTCTTCCTCACCTATGCGACGCTCCGCTCCAACCGGGGGGACAAGGGCACTCGCCTTCAGCAGATCCTCGACTGGGTCGGCGATGATTTCGACGGCATGATGGTGTTCGACGAGGCGCACGAAATGGCGGGTGTCGCCGGCGGCGAAGGCCGTTTCGGCACCAAGGACGGATCCGATCAAGGCATCGCCGGCGTGCGCTTGCAGAACCTGCTGCCCCGTGCCCGCGTCCTGTACGTGTCGGCAACCGGCGCGTCGGACGTCAACAATCTCGCTTATGCCACCCGGCTTGGCCTGTGGGGTCCGACCACCGCCTTCGCCGATCGCCGCGCATTCGTCGACAGTCTGCGACGTGGCGGGATCGCGGCGATGGAATTGATCGCCCGCGACCTGAAAATGCAGGGCCTCTATGTCGCCAGGGCGCTCAGTTTCGCTGGTGTCGAATATGACATCCTCGAACATCGCCTGACGCCCGATCAGGTCGAGGTCTATGACGCCTATGCTGATGCGTGGGCGATCATCCACGCCAATTTGCGCACCGCGCTCGATGCCACCCGGGTGACGGACAGTTTCTCCAACGACACCTACAACAGCGGCGCGAAGGCCGCTGCGCTGTCGATCTTCGAATCCACCAAGCAGCGGTTCTTCGGCCAGATCCTGATCGGCATGAAGCTGCCCTCGCTGATCCCGGCGATCAGAGCGGATCTGGCCCGGGGCGAGAGCGTCGTGATCCAGCTCGTCTCGACGTCCGAGGCGATGCTCAACCGGGCACTGGCCGCGCTGAACGCCGAGGACCGGGCGAATCTCGACATCGAGCTTTCACCCAAAGAGTTCGTCATGTCCTATCTCACGGCCGCCTTCCCCGTCCGTCAGATGAAGACCTTCGTCGATGACACCGGCAAGACGCGGTCCGAGCCGATGTCCGACGAGGACGGGCGTCCCATCTTCAGCCAGGAAGCGCTCGAAATGCGCGACAATCTCGTCGAGCGGTTTTGCTCCCTGCCGATCGTGGGGTCCGCCCTTGATCATATCATCGGGCATTTCGGGATCGATGCCGTCGCCGAGGTGACGGGACGCAGCCGGCGCATCGTCATCGACGCGCACGGTCGCCAGCGTATCGAGAGCCGTTCGCCGCGAACAAACCTTGTCGAGACCGACGCCTTCATGCGGAACGAGAAGAAGATCCTGATCTTCTCCGATGCAGGCGGCACTGGGCGGAGCTATCACGCGAGTCTCACCGCCGAGAACCAGTCGCGCCGCAACCACTATCTGCTCGAGCCCGGTTGGCGCGCTGACGCGGCCATCCAGGGTCTCGGCCGCACACATCGCACGCACCAGGCAACCGCGCCGCTGTTCCGTCCGGTATCGACCGACTGCCGCGGCGAGCGGCGCTTCATCTCGACGATTGCCCGCCGCCTCGATAGCCTTGGTGCCCTGACGCGGGGTCAGCGTCAGACAGGCGGCCAAGGTCTGTTCGACCCGCGGGACAATCTTGAAAGCGACTATGCCAAGGAATCCCTCGAAACATGGTTCCGCCTGCTTGCCGACGGTAAACTGCGCTCGACCACACTTGGCGAATTCCAGACGCTGACCGGACTTGAGCTCGAGGGCGAAGGCGGCGGGCTGAAGGAGGAGTTGCCGCCCATCCAGCGCTGGCTCAATCGTATTCTCGCGCTGCGCATCGCGCTGCAGAATGCGATCTTTGATGAATATCTCGGCCTGATTGAGGCCCGGATCGAAGCGGCGCGCGAAGCTGGCACGCTCGATCTTGGCGTCGAGAGCATCAATGCCGAACGCATTACGATCCTCGATCGCACGGTAATCCGGCGCGACCAGACCAGCGGCGCAGAAACGGAGATTCTGCGCCTCGAAACGGAAGAGCGCTACAAGCCGATCCCGCTCGACCGTGCGTTGCGTATCCTGGGCGATGACGCGCGCCCGATCGTCAATCGCAAGTCCGGCAGGGCCGCGATCCGGTGCAGCACCTATTCGCTCACCGATGACGATGGTGAGATCGTTCGCCGCTACGAGCTGGTTCGGCCGACCCGTTCCGAGCGGATGCGGCAGGATTTGCTGCTCGAAACAATGTGGGAAGAGACCAGCGAGGAGGAATTTTCGGCGCTGTGGCAGGCTGAGGTCGAGGAGATGCGGGACAAGACCCGCACCAGCACGCTCTATCTGGTCGCGGGCCTGCTCCTGCCGGTCTGGGATCGCTTGCCCGACGATCATGTTCAGGTCTGGCGCCTGAACACCGATGACGGCCAGTCCTTCCTCGGCCGGATCGTTCCTGCACCGCTGGTGTCGAAGCTCGCGGACGCCTTCGGGATCAACGCCGCCATCACCGTGTCAGGCGACGATACCGCAAAGCATGTGATGACCAGCGGCGAGATATCGTCCGTCGGAGCCTACCGGCTCAAGCGCAGCCTGGTCGCCGGGCAGCAGCGCCTCGAACTGCTCGATTGGCCGCACACGCGGCTTGCCGAACTCAAGGCGGCCGGCTGTTTTACCGACATCATCCAGCACAGGACGCGGATGTTCGTTCCCGTCGCGAATGCCGCTGCCGTCATCGAGCGCATCGCCGCCTGACGATCGAGGTCCTCTCTCCGCGCCCAGTGCAGGAGAGGGGAGGGGGCCTTCGGCTTTGTGGGCCTGATGAGCAGGCTCGCGTGACCGTCGAGGCGGCGCGCCAGTTCCAGATGGAGACGAAAGATGATCCAGTCCGTGAAGGTCAAGAACCTCTCGCTGTCGAAGGACAATGTCCGCAAATCGAGCCGTGACGCCGGTATCGACGCCCTAGCCGCCAGCATCGCAACGCAAGGCTTGTTGCAGAACCTCATCGTTACCCCGCTCAAGAAAGCGGGCCATTTCACCGTCAAGGCGGGCGGGCGCCGGCTGCGCGCACTCCAGAGCCTGATCGAGCAGGGCATTCTGCCGGTCGACCATGTCGTGCCCGTCCTCGTCCTTACCGACGACGACAACTCGGTCGAGGCGAGCCTCACCGAGAATTTCCAGCGCGTTCCGATGAACCCGGCGGATGAAAGCACCGCGTTCAACTTCCTCATCCAGAAGGGGATGACCGCCGAGGACGTTGCCAAGCGACAGGGCGTCACCACCCGCTTCGTCGAGCAGCGGGTCCGGCTTGCCGAGCTTGCACCAAGCGTGTTCCAGGCTCTCGCCGCCGGCGAAATCACCCTGGGGGTCGCTCAGGCCTATGCCGTGACGAGCGACATCGATCGTCAGGCTCGCGTGTTCGCACAGATGAGTACCTCCTATTATGGCGATCAGCCCGACAACATCCGGCGTGCGATCCTCAACGGGACGATCAAGGCGAACGATGCCAAGGCGCGGTTCATCGGTCGCGATGCCTATGTCGCCGCAGGCGGCCGCATCGAGGGTGATCTCTTTGCCGCCGAGGGGGACGAGAACTGGATCGACGTCGATCTTCTTGAAGATCTTGCCGGCAAAAAGCTGGAGGCGGCCGCCGCCGAACTCGCGCAGGCCGAGGGCCTCGCATTCGTGACGCCGATTGCGGCCACCCACGTTCCCTACGATCTCGAGCGTCAGCTTCATGAGTTTCACGCGCCCGCGCGGCCGCTTAGCGAAGCGGAAAGCGCGCGCGTCGAAGCGCTTTCTGCCGAGAATGACCAACTCGTCGAGCAGCTTGAAGGCGAACTGACCGATGGGACGGCGGAAGCCGAGGTCGCGAACGATCGTCTCGACGAAATCGAACGGGAACTTGAAAGCATCGAGGAATCCCGTCGCGAGATCGATCCGGCGGTCCGGGCGCAGATCGGGACGTTCGTTTATATCGGTGGCGATGGCGAAGCCCGCGTTCACACCCGCATGTTCAGTGAGAAGCCGGTTGTCGATCCGAATGCTCCGCCCAAGGTGATGGGCGGTGCCAATGGTGACGACGGCGCCGACGACATCGATCATGGACCCAAACTCAGCGCTACGCTGATTGACGAGCTGGCGACCCAGCGCCGGCAGATCCTCGTCGCTCACATCGCCAGTGATCCGGCGATGGCGCTGGACCTCACCATCTTCCTGATGGCGCAGAATGTCGTCTTCGAGCAGAACTACGCCCGCAACCACTCGACGCTCAAGTCCAGCGGCGCCCAATTCCCGATCTTCGGCTTCCGCGACGAAGGATCGATGGCGTCGCAGGCCATCGAGGATCAGCGCCAGCGTCTCGATACGAGCTGGGCCGGTCATAAGACCATGTCCGAACGTTTCGATGCCTTTCGTGCGCTCGACGACGAGGCCCGCGGCAGTTGGGTGGCCTTCTCGATCGCACGCACGCTGGAGCCGAGCCTGAACGTTCCCGAGGGCGGACGGTCCAATGGGTTCCATGACCATCTTGGTCGCGCGCTCGACATTCAGGTCGAGCATTGGTGGCGCCCCACGGCTGAAAACTTCTTCGGCCGCGTCAAAAAAGACGTCATGCTCGACGCGCTCGAGGCCATCGGCGGGCCGATCCTGCGCGGGCGATACAAGGACGCCAAGAAGGGCGACCTTGCCGCAACCTGCGCCTCGCTCTGCAACGGACAGGGGATCGTCGAGGCCGAAGTCCGCGAAAAGGCGGCGGCCTGGCTGCCGGATGCCATGCGCTTCGACGCCATCGAAAAGCCCGAGACCATCGCGCTGCGCTCGACCTTCATCGACGAGGCCGACGATGTCGATCCCGACGACGATGGTGACGACGAGTCCGACCCTGATGACGCGACGCACGACGGTCAGGAGGATTTGAGCGAGGCGGCGTGACGCCTGCTTGCACGGTTCGAGGCGACTTGGGGGCGGCACTCTTCGCGGAGTGTCGCCCCTCCTTTTGTGCCCCGACGGCAGCCTTTCTGAGGAGAGGATGCTGGTCCGGGCTCGCCTCTTCCAGATCAGGAGAACTTGCCGTGGCAAAGACCGCCGATAAACCGTCGCCCGCCGACACCATCACAAACGCGATTATCGACAAACTCGAATCCGGCGTACGCCCTTGGGTGAAGCCGTGGCGGCCTGGCCTTGGCGGCCGTCCCCTTCGCGCGACCGGCGACCCGTATAAGGGCATCAATTGTTTCTGGCTGTGGCTCTGCGCCGAAAGCGCCGGCTATCGTTCGCGCACCTGGATGACCTACAAGCAGTCGCAGGCGCTGGGCGGCCAGGTCCGCGAAGGCGAGCGGTCGCAAATCGCCATCTTCTACAAATCCTACAGCAAGACCGTCGAGTCGCCCGTTACTGGCGATGCTACGGACGAAATGCGCCGCGTGCTGCGATCCTACGCCGTCTTCAATGCCGATCAGATTGATGGGCTGCCCGAGAAGTTTTATCCACGCCCCGTCAGCGTCGTCGCCCCCGACGACGCGCTACCGGATCGCGCGCAGCGCTTCCTCGATGCCCTTCCGGCGAGGGTTCACCAGCGCGGCGATCGCGCCTACTACGACCGCGTTGCCGACAGCATCACGATGCCGCCCGTCGCGTTGTTTTCCACCCGCGCGTATTTCGCTTCGACGTTGGCGCATGAGGCAGGGCATTGGACCGGCCACCCTGACCGACTCAACCGAGAGTTTGGCAGGAAATTCGGCGACAACGCCTATGCGTTCGAAGAGCTTTGCGCCGAGATGACATCCGCCCTGCTCGGCGCGGATCTTGGCCTCCCGACCGCCCATATCGACGATCATGCAGCGTATATCGGCTCGTGGCTCGCGGTGCTGCGCAAGGATTCCCGCGCCATCATGACGGCTGCGGCAAAAGCCGAAGCAGCGACCGTCTTTCTGCTCCGCGCAACTGGCCTCGCCACGTCGGACGAAGTCCAGGAACAGATCCGTGAAGCAGCATGATCGCGGCGGTCGCCTGCCTCGACCCCGGCGCCTCCCGCCGGTTCGCCGTAGCGCTCCGCCGCCGCAAGGAGGGGGGAGGAGAGGACGCCTTCGGCCTTTTGAGCGCGCCAGAGCGCTCAGAAGGAGGCTCCCATGTTCTACGATACGCTCTACCGCCACAATCAGGCCCTTTCCCCCGCCGGTCTGGACCATCTGCCGGCGGCACTCCACGCCCTCAACGCCGCCGTCGACGACTGTCAGCGTGCTGGCAAGCCTGTTGCCAGCGACGCGGCAACCCTTCTCCTCATCCGCCATCTGGCAGACGTTGCCGAACGCGATGCGCCCAGCGCGGCCGCCCTTCGCCTTCGTTGCGAAGCAGATCGCCTAGCGGTCGACGCCGCACCAGCGCTACTCGACATTGCCGGAAAGAGCGTCGGCGGAAACTACCACGCCAAACGGACCTTCCACTATCAGGCGCGCCGCGCGCTTACACGTCTAGCGACAGCAATCGGCCTCGATGCGGACGACGCTCGTATCAACACCGTGATGGGTGCCGATCACGAAGACGGCACAACGGAGTTGCGCCACGCGGATCTCGTCGTTCGCGTGGTCCCGCGCGGCTTTCTTCCGGACTGCGAGGTATCGATCAGCCGCTGTCGCGACGGGCAGGAGATCGGCAAGGCCCACCGCTCGCCGATCACCGAGTTACTCGACGTGGCCGCGTTCCAGCGCAGGCTTGCCGGCATGCTCGGCGATATCGGCGCGGCGCGTTTCGCGGCTGCCGCCTGAACCCCGCAATAGCAGGAGATCTCTCATGGGTTGGCTCTTCATGCGCGATATGGGTGGCTACGCCACTCCGCGCTCCTATCTCGACAACCAGTTCACCTATGCGCACGCGGACCATCGTCTCACGGTTCTCGCGTCTTCGATGGTCGGTTCGACCTATTACGCGGCGTGCGAACGGATCGAGGCATCCGGCGCTCGGGCCGTCTTCGCTGTCGTGTGCCTGACCAGACAAAGCACCGGCGCGCGCGATGGCTGCACGTTCGGCTACAAAGACATGACGGAAACGATGGGGCCGTGCGAAAGCGACTGCCCTGCTGCAATTCTCGATGAATTAACCGTGACCGACAACGCCCATGCCTCCGAATGGCGCGCACGCTGCCGTGCCAACCTTGTTCGCCGCAAGCTAGAACGCGCGAAGCCGGTCCCGAAGCTGGGACAGACCATCGTTTTCGACGAGTCCATCCGTTTCAATGACGGCGAGGATCGCGCCCGCTTCACGGTCATTGCCAATCCGAAGGGCAAGGCACCGCTATTTCGCGATCCCATAACCGGCGCCGTGTGCCGGATTGCGAAGCTCAGGACGCGCGCATACCGGCTTATCAACCCAACCATCGTCCCGAAGGACTCGACGAATGGTTGAGCGCGCGCCGGTGATCGCGGCTTGGGGCGCTGGCGTCGATTCCACCGCCATGATCATCGAGCTCGTCGAACGAGGTGAGCCGATCGATATGGTGTTGTTTGCCGATACCGGTTCGGAAAAGACCGATACCTATGCGTTCATCCCGCTCTTTCGTCGTTGGATGGACCGTCACGATGTGGCGTCCGATATCGTCCGCTACGAACCGCGAAATTTCAAGCATTGGCCGCCCTATGATAGCTTGGGCACCAACATGCTGACCAACGCCACCCTGCCGTCCAAGGCATTTGGGCGGGGGTCTTGCTCGCTCAAATGGAAGGTGGCGCCGCAGGACAAATGGACGGCGCAATGGGCACCCGCGATACGGTGCTGGGGAGAAGGCGGACGTGTCGTCAAACTGATCGGCTATGACTGTTCCAGTGCCGATCAGCGTCGCTACGCGCACGCCGAGGGATATGCCGACCCACGCTATGACTATCGTTATCCCCTTCGCGAACTGGGCTGGACCCGGGCGGATTGCATTGCACGCATTGAGCGTGCGGGCCTGCCTGTACCGCCCAAATCCTCCTGTTTCTTCTGTCCCGCGATGCGGCCGCACGAAGTGGATGCGCTTTCTAAGGATGAACTGCGCACCATCGTTCTGATGGAGGCTCGCGCAAAACCTCGCTTGCGTACGATCGATGGCCTCTGGCGCAAGCCCGTTGTCGGGCGAGGCGGGGCGATACCGAGACCGGGCAATATCACCGCCTATATCCGTCAGCACGGCCTTCTCGCGCCGAGCGAAGTTGATCGGATCGTGGCGGATGCACCGCTCGCGCTGGTCGCGTTCCAGGCGGCGCAAGCCTGCAAGCCGGTCGAGCAGCGCATGTCGATGGCGCGCTGGCTCGACGCATTCCACCGTCGTCAGTCCGCAGGCTGACCCCCCTCACTAGCTACGGAGACTCTCATGGCCGATCGCGCTTCTGTCGCGATCCGCATTGGCGGATCGCTGTCCCCTGACCTCCTTCCCGGCTTCTGTGCTGCCGTCGAGAGCGACGGCGCCTTCACGGATTGGGAGGGCACCGCGTTCGACCCGGACGATCTCGATCGGAGCGTTCCCCTGTACCTGGCCGACCATGAGGTCGCCTGGGGCCGGTTCGAAGCGATCGAGACTTTCTGTGTCGATCATGCCCTTGTCTTCGCCCGCTGGGCGGGCGGCGCTTCTGGGGCGTTCGGCCCGGAGCGGGTGGTCTTTGACGGCACGACCGTTCGGAGTTTCAGCGCCTCGGACGACGACGAGATCCTAATCTCGGCGGAAACGGTGCGCGGTCTCGGCAGCTACGCGGCGGTGCTCTCGCATCTCGCGGCGGCGGAATTGGAGATACCCCCGTTCCGGATCGACGGCGCAGGCTGAGGACAAAGCGAAAACCGGTCTGTGACGACACCTCCCCGCCAGAGGATGCTGCATATGGGCGCCCGCGAGGCGCTGGCAACCCGCGAACGGCGGGCCGAGTTGCCGTGTGCCACGGCTGCCCGCACCACCCCTTGTTCGCGAGTTTCCCTCGGCTGTGCCTCGGTGCCAGCCCCTCTTTTGCGAGCGCCCGGAGGATGCGCATCCGGCGGAGAGGCCGCCGGCACAGACAGAAAGGCTCGCTATCATGTCCACATCGCTTGCAGCCGCACTCGCGGCACTGGAGCTAGGGCACCTCGAACCCCGCGCTGAAGACCTGAGTGGCATGGCGCCGCCACCAACCGAGGCGCTGGAGCAGACCGTTACCGCAATCTGGAGCGATCTCTTCACAACGATGAGCAACACATCGATCGAGCGTGACATCGAAGATCTGGGCTGGGGGCTGGTGAACCTCTTCCACCGCGCCGCCGCCAAGAAACACGGGCTGGTCGACCGGTTGACCGACGACATTCGCTTGCTCCTCGCCGAACAGGACGGCTCCGAAATCAGCACGGCCAATCTGGAGGAAAAGATCGATCTCGCCAAGAAGGTCGAGGAATCCGCGGGTGCCTTCGAAATCATGCGCGATGTCGCCGCCGCGCACTATATCCGGGAAACCGGGAGATCGTGGGTGCCATCGTCCGGCAACCGCATTTCGCTCGGTGTCACCGCCGGGATCGTCGACGGCCATGCCTTCCTGCGGGCGCGCCGCGAGCGGGCTTTGAACGCCAACACCGCGCAGGGTACGCCCGTTGTGTTCGCCGGTGGCCGCCTCACCTTCGCCAACGACTTGGATATGAAGACGTTCGCCGACAACCTGCTGGCGACCCTCAACAAGGTTCGCGCCCATGTCGGCGACATGTATCTCGTACACGGCGGCGATATGAAGGGTATCGAACGGCTTGCAGCGTCCTGGGCCGAGCAGAATGGCATCCAGCAGGTGCGGTTCGGCCTCGATCGCAAGCTCGGAGATCGCGCTGGCTTCCGTCGCAACGAGCAGATGCTCTCGCTCAAGCCGAGATTCGTGATCGCCTTCCAGGGCAATGGCGTGACGGAGCGGCTTGTCATCGAGGCCAAGGCTCGGGGACTCCGGGTCGTTGATCGTCGCGGCCCATTGGGAAGCCCTCCTTCAGCTGCTCGTCGCGGTGCGGGCTGAAGCCGCGGGCCGCCGGTTTGCCGGCGGCCCTTTTTTGGCTCTGCTTACGGTTGTCCCATCGGAATTCCCGCCAGCGAGAGGGGAGGATGCCGAGGCGTGTTTGGTTTGGCTGAATAGCGCCGGAATCCTTCGGTCGTGTCCGCAGCGCGGATCCATTTCAGTGTCCACCAGCCATCCGCGTTGCTCACGCCGCGCCGGCCGTCGCCTTGCCACAAATGAGAGAGATACGATGATGCGCGATCTGCATGATGAGGAACTGCGCGCTCTGCTTGCATTCCGACAGCGCCATGGGCGCTGCTGGAAGGCCGCGTTGCTGTTGCGCTGGTCGGCCGGCACCGACGCCGATGAACCCGGTTCGGCGCATTTGCGCCATCTGCGCAATATCAGAGGACCGCGCTGGCTGCTCGGGCTATCGGCCGCCACGCTCGATGACGCTGCGCGGCGTTTCGCCGGAAATGTCGATCCGGTGCTGATCGACATTTTCATGGAGAATGCCACGGGCTTTGCCCGCGGCGCGTCGGCAAGCGTCAGGATCTCTCCGGCGAGCGCTGCGCATTCGCTGGCCATCGCGATCGAACTTAGCCTCAAAGCCTATCTGATGAAGGCGGGCTATGCCGACGACTGGAACCGCGTCCATATTCGGCATGACCTTGAAAAGGCCCTGGCGCTTGCCGTGGCGACGGGCCTGTCGGGCTTCCCACCGGAATTTCCGCAGCTCGCGGCTATTCTTTCGCCTGCCTATGGCCGCCATCAAATCGATGCGATGTTCCGGGGCGGGGCTTCACCTTTCGATGTGACGGACGCCTCGGTGTGCGTCGACCATCTCCTTGCCGTAATCCGGGCGCAGATCGCGTAACCGGCGCTCCAATGGCAGCCTTGCGCGTTGGTCGAAGACGGGCTCCACCGATCCCGTTGAGGCCGGGGGTGACCCTGCCGTAACACGGACGACAGAGCCATGACCTCCTTTCTCGTACCGGGCATCGCCGCTTCGCTGGGGACGGGTCAGAAATGGGAGAATGTGCCGTTCAGCGGTTATGAGGGCTCTGCGGGGCGTAGATTGTCGCAGCGGTGGGGCGGGGTTTCTGCACCGGTTCCTGGTGTCATAGAACCTAAGCGACCATCCCTTCTTTTTGACCTGATCCCTAAGTCGGTCGCTCGGTGCCTCCAACCCGCTCCCCTTCGGGCCGAGTTGCCGTGTGCCACGGCTGCCCGCACCACCCCTTGTGTCGGGGTTCCCCTGCGCTGCTGACGCGCTCCGGTGGAAGCACCGCCCATGCCCGCCTTTTTCGGGGGTCAGTCGAAGGGACGGTCCCTTCGGCACCCAAAAAGGAACCTCGACATGCAGAACCTCGTCATCCTCGCCGGCAATGTCGGCGCCACGCCGGAAGCCCGCACCACCCAGGGCGGCACCAAGATCACCCACTTCAGCCTCGCGACCTCGCGGCCCAAGCGGGACAGCAACGGCAAGACCATCAAAGACGATAATGGCCGTCGGATCGAGGATACTGAATGGCACCGGATCACCTGCTTCAACGGCGTCGGCAAGACCGTCGAACAATATGTCGACAAGGGCATGAAGGTGATGGTGCGCGGTCGCATCCACTACACCCGCTGGACCGACAACGAGAATATCGAACGCTACGGTGTCGAGATCATCGCCGACGAGGTGACCTTCCTGACCCGCGCCAAGTCCGCGAGCGGCGGCCAGGGCGGCAACGACAGCTCGGTGGATGACGACGAAATTCCTTTCTGAGAGCCGCAAAGGCCCGGTGGCATCAGCCACCGGGCCTTTTTGCTGTTTTCGGCTTTAGGGCGGTTGCAAGAAATCCATATATCCAATAATATCGATATATGGATAATGATTCTGCTATCGATGCTCTTGGCGCACTGGCGCAAAGTACGCGGCTCGACGCCTTCCGGTTGCTGGTGCGGCATGAGCCCGCCGGCCTCGCCGCCGGGGACGTCGCCCGCCAGCTCGACATCCCCCAGAATACGATGTCCTCGCATCTCGCCGGACTTGCTCGCGCCGGTCTGGTCCGAGCCGAGCGCCACAGCCGCCATATCATCTACCGCGCCGATCTCGACCAGCTCAAGGCGCTCACCCTGTTCCTCGTCAAGGACTGCTGCGGGGGCAGGGCAGAGCTGTGCGAACCGCTGATCGCCGAGCTTATTCCCTGCTGCTGACGGAGCTTCTCCATGTCTGACCGCGTTTATAATGTACTGTTTCTGTGCACCGGCAATTCCGCGCGCTCGATCCTCGCCGAGAGTGCATTGACGAAATTGGGAGAGGGCCGGTTTCGCGCCTTTTCCGCAGGCAGTTTTCCCAAGGGTGCGATCAATCCGGACGCGATCGCTCTCCTGGAGCGGATCGAGTATCCGATCGCCGGTCTACGGTCGAAAAGCTGGGATGAATTCTCCGACCCCGATGCGCCCGCCATGGATTTCGTATTTACCGTTTGCGACGACGCGGCCGGCGAAACCTGTCCGATCTGGCCGGGTCATCCGATGACGGCGCATTGGGGCATTGAGGATCCGAGCCATGTCCAAGGCCCGACGATCGAGCGCGAACGGGCGTTCGTGACGGCGCTGCGCTATCTGGAAAATCGGATTAAGCTGTTCATCGCGTTGCCGTTCGACCGGCTCGACGCCTTGGCGTTACGCGCCCATGTTCGGGAAATCGGCCAGGTCGAAGGCGCGAGCACTCGTCGCGGGGACGCTGCGTGATGCCGATCGACGTGATCATCTATCATAATCCAGATTGCGGAACGTCGCGCAACACGCTCGCGATGATCGAAAATGCCGGCATCGAGCCGCATGTCGTCGAATATCTCAAAACGCCGCCGAACCGATCGCGGCTCGCCTCGCTGATCGGGCGCATGGGGATTACGCCCCGCGATCTGCTCCGCGAGAAGGGCACACCCTATCATGAGCTCGGCCTCGCCAATCCCGCGTTGAGCGATGACGAATTGCTGGACGCCATGATCGCCCACCCGATCCTGATCAACCGGCCGATCGTCGTCTCGCCGCTGGGCGTCAAATTGTGCCGACCGTCCGAGGAAGTGCTCGATCTGTTGCCGAGCCAACAGCGCGGGGCTTTCACCAAGGAGGATGGCCAGCGGGTCACCGATGCCGCCGGCAAGAGGATCGAGGGATGAGCGCTGTTAACGCGCCGACCAAACCGGCGATCAGCGGTTTCGAACGCTATCTGAGCCTTTGGGTGGCGCTGTGCATCATCGTGGGTATCGCGCTCGGCTATGCGCTGCCGGGCCTCTTCGCGGCTATCGCCGCGGCCGAGATCGCCCGTGTCAATCTCGTCGTGGCGGCATTGATCTGGCTGATGATCATTCCGATGCTGCTCAAGATCGACCTTGGCGCTCTGGGTTCGGTGCGCCAGCACTGGAAGGGGGTCGGCGTCACCCTATTCATCAACTGGGCGGTCAAACCCTTTTCGATGGCGTTGCTGGGCACGGTCTTCCTGGGGTGGCTGTTTCGTCCGCTGCTCCCTGCCGGCGAGGTCAGCTCTTACATCGCCGGGCTGATCCTGCTGGCGGCGGCGCCGTGCACGGCCATGGTTTTTGTCTGGTCCAACCTGTGCGAGGGCGAGCCGACCTATACGCTGAGCCAGGTGGCGCTCAACGATATCATCATGGTCTTCGCCTTCGCACCGCTGGTCGGGCTGCTGCTCGGCGTCGCCTCGATCGCGGTGCCATGGGACACGCTGCTGATTTCGGTGCTGCTCTATATCGTGGTGCCAGTCATCGTCGCCCAGATCGCGCGGCGCGTGCAGCTGGCGTCCGGCGGCGAGCCCGCGCTCGAGCGCTTACTCGCAACGCTCGGCCCCTTATCGCTGGTCGCCTTGCTGACGACTCTGGTGCTGCTGTTCGGGTTTCAGGGCGAGGCGATCATTGCCCATCCGCTCGTCATCGCGCTGATCGCCGTGCCGATCCTGATACAGGTCTATTTCAATGCGGGCCTCGCCTATTGGCTGAGCCGCCGGTTCGGCGTGGCCTGGTGCGTTGCCGGGCCTGCCGCGCTGATCGGCGCGTCCAATTTCTTCGAGCTCGCGGTTGCCGCCGCGATCAGCCTGTTCGGCCTCAACTCGGGCGCTGCGCTGGCGACGGTCGTCGGCGTGCTCGTCGAGGTGCCTGTAATGCTCTCGGTCGTGCATATCGTGAAGGCGACGCGGCCATGGTACGAGCAGCGGGCTACGACATGATCGCTACGCGCGTCGAACTTCACCAGCTGGCCGCGCTCGCGCAGGTGCTGGCGGAAGCAGGACTGCCGGCGAGCGATATCGCAGCGCCTGGCCGTCATTTCTACAGGTTCGACGATGAGGACGGTCTGATTGGCTATGGCGGCGTAGAAGGCGCTGGAGTCGATCGGTTGCTGCGCTCTCTCATCGTCGTGGAGGCGCGTCGCGGTGTAGGTCTGGGCAGCGCCATGCTGTCCGCGCTCGAACGCGCGGCCGCTGATGATGGCGCGACCTGCGTCTATCTGCTGACCACGACGGCTGAGTCCTTTTTCGGCCGCTTTGGGTATGCCCCGATAGCCCGCGCCTCCGCGCCGGCGGAGATCGCCGACAGCGCCGAGTTTCGCTCGCTTTGCCCTGCGAGCGCCGCCTTTCTTTTCAAACGGATTTGCTGATGTCCCGACTGCGTACACTTCCCGATCCCGATCTCATGCCGGCGCTCGATCGCGCGATGGTCCGGCATGATCTGGCGACGGGTCTTGGTCCTCTCAATCCACCTCCGCGTATCCTGCTGCTCTATGGTTCGCTGCGCGCGCGTTCGTTCAGCCGACTTGCGGTGGAGGAGGCGGCCCGCCTGCTCATCCTGTTCGGCGCCGAGGTGCGCATATTCGATCCGAGCGATCTGCCGTTGCCCGATCAGGTCGAGGGTGACGATCATCCGGCGGTCCATGAGCTGCGCGAGCATGCGCTGTGGTCGGAAGCGATGGTGTGGTGCAGTCCCGAACGGCATGGCCAGATCACCGGCATCATGAAGGCGCAGATCGACCATCTGCCGTTGGAGTTCGGCGGCAAGCGCCCGACCCAGGGGCGGACCCTCGCGGTGATGCAGGTGTCCGGCGGCTCGCAGTCGTTCAACGCCGTCAACACATTGCGGCTGCTCGGCCGTTGGATGCGGATGATCACCATCCCCAACCAGTCGAGTGTCGCCATGGCCTTCAAGGAATTCGGCGAGGACGGCCGGATGCGCGCGTCCAGCTATTATGACCGGATCGTCGATGTGATGGAGGAGCTCGTTCGCTTCACGATCCTCACGCGCGGCCATGCCGATCAGCTCGTCGATCGTTATTCCGAGCGCAAAGCAGCGATACTCAGGCGCGATGCCGACAAGGATCTCGCGACGCAAGCCGTCAGCTGACCCGAAGCGCGCTCTTACGGAACTGCCGTATTGAGCTGGTTCTGGAGGGTCGCGATGCTCTCGATGACGGCATCGAAGGCAGGCGCGTCGCAAATCAGCATGTCCGAAATATGTCGGTAGATTTCGGACACCCGAGGAGCGGCGGGATTTCGCTATTCGCCCTTCCGCGTCACCTCAGCGACAGTGGCCTGCCGCATAGCGGTTCCAGCGCAGCACCATGCCGGTGGCAATCATGGCGCAACTGATATCGCCGATGACAGGCGCTGTGCACCAGGCGCTGGTGCGATTGCCTTTCGCATTTCCGTTCGATCGGCACTGGAGCCTTGGTCCTGCAAGCAGGATGTGGCCGGTTCCGGTTCGGCCTCTCGCGCCGCCGAGCAGCCGCACCAGGGTGTCGCGCGCAGCAATGCCGCTGGCGCGCGGGCAGGGGTGCCCCCTGCGGCACGAGCCATCGATCTCCCGCGCCGCGATTCCAGCGAGCCGGATCCGTGGTCCCTCGCGACACCAGATCGGGCCATCGCCGTCCCAGACCCTGACCGGTGTGCAGGTGAACAACTGGCCGCTCTGCACGACCGCGACGGCAAGCAGAAATACAGCCAGCATCAGCGCTCAATCCGGGAGGTGGCGTGCGTCATGTTCAGGGAAGAGCGGCAATGTATCCGACCTCGCGGCGGGCTCGTCGGCGAGGATATCGTAGCAGCGCAAACGCACTGCCAAGTGTCGCGCCAACTCCGCCGTTGCACGGCGTCGTGCAACGGTATCGCCACACCCAATATCGGTGACGAGGGCCGGTTCGGCCGTGGCGAGCGACACCTCGAGGTGGAGGGCCAGACTGTCTTCATCGACTCGGAGCATGGCTGCAGAATAGAACAAAGAAAGAACATTTATCAAGTGTCGAGATCCAGCGAGCCATCCATTATTGCTTGGGTGACGCCAGCCATGACTGGACATCGCCCAGCGTCCCCAACAGCGTGCTGATCGCCAAGCCCTTCGCGATCAGCCGTAAAGCCGGTCATCCCACCAGATTGGTTCGGGGAGCTCGAAGCTGATTGCTTGCGCGTCGGGATGTGCTGGATTGATCAGGATGTTGCGTTCCACCCGTGCCGGGATCGAAGGCACCAGCAACAGCGCCGAGCGCCCTGCCGCGAACCACGCCTCGCCAAAGGTCTTGCAGATGTCTTCGCGCTTGCCGTCCCACCCGGAGAATTTGGCGGTCGGGAAGACTTCATAGCTGACGCCGTTGGGGATCGTGATGCGGATATAATGCTGGTTGGGCGGCATCACCGTGTTCGCGTGGACGAGCTTTTCGAGCATCGCCGTCGAATAATGTTCTGACGTGTAGATGATCGGGCTGGCCGCGGTGTTCCACCGTCCCGGATAGAGCCGAGCGCCCTCGCTGTCATAGATCGGATGCGCGCCATCAGGATCGCCGATCCGAAAACAGGTCAGCACACGGTCGGTGATCTGGGCGCTCACGCCCCGCCGCCATACGCCGCCCGTCCCAGCAGGTTGATGACGACATCGGCCCCCGGCCCTGTCGCCAGCGCCACGTCGAGCGGCGCTTTGTTGTCGAGCATGGGATGCGCGCGGCCGAGAAAGTCGCGGACCTTGGCAGGATCCTTATAGATATCGAGCGCGAAGCTGAACACCTTGGCGATCCGCGCCAGCTTGTCGCCTTCCTCGCTGGTCAGGCGCTTGGACGCCGACTTCTTGCGGCGATCAAGCGTCGCCTTGGAAATCAGGCGGAACTTGAAGCGGCTGTCGTTGGGCGCGACGGTGTCGGCGAGATGGTCGAGTGCGCCGACCGGAAGGCCTTCGAGAATCGAATAGCTCAGCCCCAGGCGCGTGTCGCTCTTGCGGGGCGCAACCCCAAGCAGGGTCTCGATCGTCACGGGCTGGCTCGCCATCTGCTGCTCCTGTCTCATCTGATACAGATATATGTCTCACATGAGGCAAACACAAGCAACCGGTGATATCCGTCCGGCGGGGCCATGACCTCTTCCGGCCGGCAGCTTCACCCCGCTCTTTGAGGCGCAATCCTTGGTCCGGCGCGCGGCCTAATGCGATCAACCCGTAAAGGGTCCGGTCGCGTGCGCTACGGCTTTTGGCCTGCGGCAAAAAGTGATCGCGGCCACCCACCAAACACTTCGGGCGCCAGTCGAGCGGGGATGAACCCGCCGGCTTTCAAGGAGCCTCGACATGTTCACCGACATCAAGATCGCGCGCCTGAATGCGCTCGGCCTCTCCAAGACCCTCATGATCGCAACGATGGTCATCGGGATCGGCAACCAGTTCGCCGTCATCACCGCCGACGACTTTGACGGCGACGTGGTCGTCATCAACGAATATGATCCGTTCAGCTGAAACCTTCCGGCGGGGGCATCCGCCCCCGCCCTTATTATGCGAGCGCTGATTGGACGATCTTACCGAGGAAGCGAACCCGCACTTCATTCACTCGACACTGCGGGAGCGCATCGTCGAGCATGTCTTTGTCGGTGAAGCGCTGCGTCGGCTCTGGCAACTGGGTGTGACCGACGTCGAGGTGCTGCGCTCCGAATTCGACGCGGGCGGCTATGATCTGGTCATGGCCCGCCGCCGCGTGACCCGCCATATCCAGTTCAAGACCAAAATCGTCGGCGGCAAGACCGATGAGGTCAAGATCAGCCTCAAGCTGATGGAGAAGCCGAGCGGATGCGTCATCTGGATCGTGGTGACGCCGGATCTCCTCTTCGACCATTATCTGTGGTTTGGCGCGGGGCCGGGCGAGCCTTTGCCGGACATCAGTCCGTTCGCCGTCGCCAAACATAGCAAGGGCACGGCGGAGGGCGAGAAGAGTGAGCGGCCGAACCACCGCAAGGTCCGGATATCCAGGTTCGAGAAGGTCGCCAGCCTGGACGAGATATTGCTTCGTTTGTTCGGTGATCTGGCTAACGCGAAGGGGGCTTAAGCGGGCAGGGCGGCTCCGGCTGCGCCGGACCGGGCTCGAGGCGGACCGCCCCGAGCCCCGTGCCGGGTCTCGGCCCATGCGGGTCACGATCCCTGCCGTGGGCAGGTCGTCAACGGCGCTGTGGACTCGGCAGGTCTGCGGCATTCGCGACAGGGGCTGATCGCCCATGCGCTAGATGCGCGGGCGGGCACAGGCTCAGCCCGTCGCGCAACGCCGCATCATCGACCAGGATCCGCCACGGTCCACCGTAGCGCCGGGCCGCGAGGTAGAAGGTCGCGCCATCGCACGCGACCATACGGCATCGCTCCTGGCGATCGATCAACGACGCATTCCCGCCATAGCGGGCGACCAGCTCGTCGAGATCGGCGCGCATCAGGGCGCCGCAGCGACGGCACTGGGTACGAACCTGGATCTGAAACCGCTGCATCGCGCCGACGCTCGATGTCCAGCGTGGCCAAAGGGCGATGATCCGGGCGGTGTCTGTCATGATCGGATGATAGCGAAGCCCTCGCTCGCGCGTCCAGCAGCACGTCTGAAAAGTCGGCCATGCCGTTCCTTATTCCCTCTGACCGCCGCACCGACGGTCCCTTCCTGGCTTGGCGTCCTCGCCGCGGCACTTGCCAGCGCAAGCCCGGTGCCGGGCTTCTCCACATCCGTTGCGACCCTGTCGGGTGCGCGGGCGCGCTATGCCCCGGCGGTCCGGTCGCCTGTCGGAAGGCCCCGATCGGCGGGGTCTGACACAGCTTGGAAAGTCGAACGTCATGGCCGACCCCCAGAATGACAAAATCCTATCCGCAGACCAGCGCATCGCGACCATCGCGCGGCTCAATGATGCCCTGCGCCAATCCATCCATAGCCCGGGCGTCAACCAGGTGGTCATGACCGCCGGGGTCGCCGACCTGATCGGCGATACCAGCCTGTTTCGCGGGTTTCAGCGCCGCGCGGAACTGCTGCGCACGGTGCGCGACTATGACGCCTTTGGTCCCGACGTCGATCCGCATGGGGAGCGTGATTTCGGTCGCTTCGAGTTCGCGGGCGAGGCCCTGTACTGGAAGATCGATTATTATGATCGCGCACTGACATACGGATCGCCTGACCCGGCAGATCCCGAGGTCACTATCCGCGTCCTGACGCTGCTTCTCACCCACGAATATTGAGCTATCATGGCCCCGACCCTGTCGGGGCCACCTTATTTGACGACGGGATTCGCTGGTGCCGCCAACGCGGATCGCTCTGCGTCACCCGGTTGCGCCCGGCGCCGGCCTGCCCAGATTTCCAATCCCTGGCGATTGACCCCGGCCATCCCCCTGACCGGGGGGATAGCCGAAAAGTCTGCTTGAGCAGACTGTCGGCGGTGCCGCCCAGACGTCCCATCGACCCTTGCTCTCCGGCACGAGAGGGGAGGCTGCGCGGCGAGAGCGTCCGCGTTTTGCTGCGCGGTGAGGGGACCGATCCGTTTCCTGCAACAAGCCAAGGAGACCCGCTATGGCCGATTATTTTTCCCGCCATCCCGACCATGCGTTCGTATTCGCATTCGTCTGCTTCGCGATCACCGTTTACCTGTTTCGCTATGTCGGCCCGGGGATCGGCGGCGGTGGCGACTGGTCGTCGCGCGACCATTATGAGCGCAATCTGCGCGATGGTCCCGACAACTATGAGTCGTGACGGCGCTGTGCCCATGAAGACGATCGTCGTCAGCCTGCTCAAGGGCGGGGTCGGCAAGACCTTCCTCGCCACGCACCTCGCCTGGTATCTGGCCGAGCAAGGCGGCAATCGCGTCGCCTTTCTCGACCTTGATCCGCAGGGCAGTTCCACACGCCGGCTTGCCAGCGAGCGGACCGGGTGGTTCGCGGCGGACCTGTTCGATCCCGAGGCCCGGCTCGAGCTTACCGATGCGCCCGGCATCACGGTCTTCGCCGCCGATCCGCGCCTGCAGATGGTCAAGGCAGCGGGTGACGTGCGCGATTTTCTTGGCCGGTTTCCCGCGTTGGGTGCCCATTTCGACCATTGCGTCATCGACACCGGTCCCAAATGGGACGAGCTGACCCTGAGCGCGATGGCGGTCGCCGACGCAGTGATCGCTCCGGTTCAGGTCGCCGAGGATTCGATCGAGTGCGCCAAGATGCTGCTCACCGCGCTCAAAAAAGCGGAGGGTGCGCGAGGCGGGCGCAAGGTCGATTTTCTCGGGCTGTTGCCCTCGATGGTCAATCCTTTCGACCGACGCGAGATGGACAATGCGGTCAAGCTCGCCCGCGCCGTTGGTGGGAAGCTGATGTTTCCCGCCTTCATCAAGGCGCGGCCGACCTACAAGCATTCGGCCGAACAGCATCAACCGGTCTGGCGCGAAACCGGCAGCGGCGCAAAAGCGGCGGCCGACGAAATCCGGCCGATCCTGGCGGAGATCGTGCGCCGGATGGACGTCCGCCATCTGAGTGCGGCGTGATGGGCAAGTTCGATCAGCGCGCCGAAGAGTTCGGGCTGCTTGTCGGTCTCCACGACAGCGCCCGGCGCGTCGAGGATCTGCCGCTCGACTGGATCATGGCTGATCCGGAAAATCCGCGGCGCGTGTTCGACGAGACGGAGCTCAAGGATCTTGCTGCCTCGATCGCCGCGCGCGGCGTCCTGCAGCCGATCATCGTCGCCCCGAAAAATGGCGACGGCCTTCACGTCATCCGCGTCGGCGAGCGGCGCTTTCGGGCATCGCGCCTTGCCGGGCGCGAGACCATCCCGGCGATCGTGATGGCGGTGGTGAACCGCGCCGACACGCTCGCCGATCAGATTGTCGAGAATGACCAGCGCGCAGGCCTGACCCCCCATGATCTGGCGACCGGGATCGAACGCATGCTGGGTGCCGGCGTCACCCAGGCGGAGATCGCCCGCGCGCTCGGCCGATCGAAGCAGTTCGTGTCGCTCTATGCTGCCTGTGCCGACATGGCGCCCTGGCTGCGGGCCGCGATCGACCAGATGCCGATCCGGTTGCTCTACGACCTCCACCGGGCTGCCCGTACTCATGGCGACGCGGTGCGCGCCTATGTTGAGCGGCTTGGTGATGAAAACGTGACCCTGGCCGAGGGTGGCCGGTTCATCGCGGGACTCAAGGCATCCGAGACTCTGCCGGATGCCCGTCTCCGCGATGTGCCCGCGCTTTCGGACGGGCAGGGCGCCGAGCGCGCCGCACCGAGCCGGCCGGTTCGTGCTGGTGCCGGTTTGCGGTCGATGTTCGAAACGGAGGTGCCGCCGCAGCCTCGGCCGCTCGATGCGGTTCGGGTGACGGTGGGTGGGCGGACAGGACGTTTGATCCTGCCCGAGCGCGTTCGGGTGGCGTTCGACGACGGCGAGGAGGTCGAAGCGCCTGTTGCCGAGATCGCCATGGAGTAAACCATCGGCGGGGCAGGTCGGGGCGCATCCAATCACCCCTCACTCCGCGTCGAAACGATCGCGCTTTTCAGGCAATATTGACAGCCGCGCCCCTTTCTTCAGGGGCGCGGCTGTCTTCATTTTGCAGGCGGAGGGAATTGGTTCGCTCGGCGACATTCTCTTTTCCCATCGAGGCCAGGTCGAGTTGGATACGTCGCTTGAAGAGGGGCGGAGTCTGTTTGAGCAGACTATAAGACGAGTGGTTTTAGGTGAGGGCCGGATAGGCTTGGCGCCGTCATTGTTAAACAATAGCAATGGGGTGTGGCGTTTTTCGGCCTCCGTCTGCCCGATGATCTCGCGGCGCGCTTCGATGCTAAGGCGACTGCCGCCGGCGGTCGCTCAGCGCTCCTGCGCAAGCTGATCGACGGTGCGCTTGAGGCTGCCGGGGACGCTTCGAGCGAGACGGCACTGCCTCGGACCCGCGCGACTGACCGGCTGCAGCTTCGGCTCATGCGCGAGGATATCGTTCAGCTCGATGCGGCGGCCGACGCGCGTGGCCTCAAACGGACCGAATGGCTGGTGATGCTATTGCGCCGGCGGTTGCATGCGACGTCGCCGCCGTCGCGTGGCGACCGGGTGCTGATCGCGCAGTCCTGGCGCGAACTCAACCGGATCGGCATCAATCTCAACCAAGCGGTCCATGCGCTACATGCCGCGACCATGGTGGATTCCCGTCTCGACCTGGCGCGCGAGGCCGCGCGTGTCGCTTCCTTCCGGGATGAGGTGGCCGATCAGCTGCGCGTGCTGGGCCGGGCGCTCAAGGGCGACATGGCCTATTGGGATACGGGAGATGAGTGACGACGATGACGGCGTCCTGCCGCTCCCCAGCCTGATGGAAGCCTGGCGACCGCCGACCGGGGGCAAGCGCAGCCTGCGCGGGGCGACGCTACGGATCGGTTCGGGCGGCAAGGGCAGGGGCAATGCCGCGCCGGCGCTGTCGGCGGCCGAGGCGCGGGCCAAGCTCGAGCGGATCGTGCGCAAGGCCCCCGAGGTCATGGTCAAGATCTCGGGCAAGCAGCGTGGAGCCAGGCATCTTGCCGAGCATTTCGGTTACATCTCGCGTCACGGGAAGCTTGAAATCCGCAGCAGCGAGGGCGAGATCATCACCGATGAAAAGCGGTTGAAGGCGATCGCCGCCGACTGGGACATGCTCGATCAGGCGATGAATGCTTATGGCAAGGACCGGCCGACCTCCATGTCGATGGTCTTGTCGATGCCCGGCGGTACGACCGATGCCGCGACTATCCATGATGCCGTCCAGGCGTTTGCGCGCGTCGAGTTCGAGGGGCAGTTCAGCTATATGGTGGCGCTGCACACCGACACCGCGCACCCCCATGTCCATCTGACCGTCGCGACTCAGGGCCAGGACGGGACGCGGTTCAACCCGCGCAAAGCCGATCTCCATCACTGGCGGGAGAGCTTCGCCCATGAATTGCGCCAGCGCGGCATCGCCGCCGAAGCGACGCCGCGCCGCGCGCGCGGCCATGTCCAGAAGCGGGTGCGTTCGCCGGCGCACCATCTGGAGGCGCGGACAGCGGGGCAGGGGAGGGAGTTGGATCTCAACCGGCTGATCGAAGAGCGCGCGCAGGCGTTCGCACGGTCACAGAACCCGGAGCGTCGGTTGGAGGATGTGCTGGCGCTGGGCCGCCAAAAGCAGATCCGGGGGGCTTACGCAGATGCCGCAGCCGCGCTGGCGGCGACCGGGAAAGACGAGGACCGCGCGCTGGCCGAGGATATCGCAGGGTTCGTGGCCGATATGCCGGCGGCGGTGTCCCGGCGATTGGAGCGGGCGCGGGAGATCATGATCGCCGATAGGGTAACCGGTGCCGTTGGCAGTCCGGCGCGCGATGCCGGTGTTGATGGGCCGCAAGACCGAAACGCAAGTCAGCGCAAGCGTGAACCAGGCGATCGAGAGCGTTGAAATTGTACCGACGGATCGAAGGTTATTGCCGCACTGTTCGAAAATGATCTTCTGATCGCCCTCAATCTCCTCTACATCGTTGCTGATGTGTCGTCCAACTCCTGATTTTGCTCTTTGTGCTATCAACTGCGCGACTGCGTGCCGCTATAGTGCCTGATTTGACGATCGCGCCGATCTTCCTCGACGGGTTCGCGACATTGCCGCTGGCTCCGGAAGCGCGCGAAGCGATGTTGGAGACGTGGGCGTTACCCGGCAATGCCGGGTCGCCAAACGCTTCGGGGGAGCGGGCTGCGCGCATTATCGCTGACGCCCGGGCAGACGTTGCTGCGTTGATTGGGGCTGCGCCAACGGAGATTATTTTCACGTCTGGGGCGACCGAAGCGAACAATCTTGCTATCCTCGGTATCGCTCATTTCGCCTTAGCCGAGAACTCCAGCCGCCGCCGTATCGTCGTCTCTTCGGTTGAGCATAAGGCAGTTCTCGAACCCGCCAATATTCTAACGGACCGGGGCTTCGACGTCACGGTCGTCCCCGTCGATCGATATGGGAGGGTCGATCTCATTCGTCTCAAAAGTCTGGTCGACGAGCGGACGCTTTTCGTCTCCGTGATGATGGTCAACAATGAGACCGGTGTGGTTCAGCCGGTGTCGGAGGCGGCCTCGATCGCACATGCGGCGGGCGCATTGTTTCATACCGATGCGGCGCAGGCGGCAGGGAAGATTGCCATTGATGTTCTTGAGCTTGACGTCGATTATCTCAGCTTGTCCGCGCACAAATGTTACGGACCGATGGGGGTGGGCGCACTTTACTGCGCTGCAGGTGTTCCAACGCCAGGACCCCTCATTTATGGGGGCGGTCAGCAAAACGCAGTCCGGCCCGGAACCGAGCCGGTTGCCCTAACCGCAGGGTTCGGCGCGGCGGCAAAGGTAGCGATGTCCGCCCTTGGTGAAGATGCTAGCCGTGGCCGCTCCCTGATCGGTATGCTGCTCGACCGGCTCGCGCAGCAGCAAATTCTATTTGAACGGATCACCGGGGATCGGCCCGTGCTCCCCGCCAGTGCGGCGATCAGGCTTCAAGACATGAGCGGTGACGATCTGTGCGCTATGGTTGCGCGCAATGTCTCACTATCGACTGGATCGGCATGCACCGCGGGTCAAGTGAAGGTATCTCATGTTCTTGAAAGAATGGGACTTTCTGACACGGATGCGCGTTCTGTTATCCGAATTTACTGCCATCGATATCTAACGGAGAGTGATATCGAGACAGCTGCCGCTCATATTATCGCTGCCATTTCGCGGTCTCGGGTTGTCACTGGAGAGGTTCGCCAGTAGCATTCTGCGCCATGAAGCATGGGGCATTTGATAACGATTCGAAAGGTCAGTTCGCCGGCCACGAGACCTTCCCGCTACGCCTTCTGTGGCTGAAGAAGGCCTTCGACGCCGTCGCGGATGGGGGTTCGTCTGGAACATTCCAAGAACAAGAAGCCATTGCACGCTTTGGTGTGGGTCGCAATATGGCGGCATCGATGCGCTATTGGGCGCTTGCTTCAGGGTTTTTTACCGAAGCGGACCGGAAAATTGCGCCAAGCGATCTTGGCCGACTGATCCTCGCCGACACCGGCTTTGATCCCTATGTTGAGCGGGCATCGACGATTTGGCTCGCGCACTGGCATATCGCCAGTAGCCAAGCGATGACGAGCACGGCCTTCTATGCTTTCAATGTGCTGTCCGCGATCGAGTTTGATCCACCGACGTTGATCGAGGAGCTACTGGACTTGGTGGCTGCCCGCGGCTGGCGCGCGACACGCGGTACGCTCAAACGTGATGTCGAGGTTTTCCTGCGCAGCTATGTCCGCCGCGGCGATGCGCTCAACGAAGATGCTGCAGAGCCGTTACTGGCTGAGCTGGGTCTGATCCGTGAGGCTCGGATAGGTGGCTGGTACGAGTTTGTTCGCGGCCCCAAGCCCACCCTGTTAGACGGGATATTCGCTTACGCGCTGGCGCAGTTTTGGGAACGACAAGGTGGCTCGACGGCGTTGACGGTCGAGCAGATTTGTTACGCGCCCGGCTCCCCCGGGCGGGTGTTCAAGCTTGACGAAGACAGCGTCATTACACGGCTGATGCGTCTTGACGAGGTCACCCACGATGCGTGGCAATGGACTGATACGGCAGGGCTACGGCAGATCCAGCGGCGTGAGGATATCGATCCGCTGCGTTTGATCGCTCTTGCCTATCCGCAAGCTGATCCGCTGGCGGTGGCCGCGTGACACAACTGGCCGATCACGTCTCGATAGATCGTCGATTCGCGCGCTCTGCGCGGATCGACGCGGATCTCAATGGCACGCCACCTCTCGTTGGCTATGTGTTACAAGCAAGCGTCGCGAAGTCGCTGGCGACGCTGTCGCAAAGCCAGGTCGATAGCCAGCAGGGTGCTTTCACCTGGACTGGACCCTATGGCGGGGGCAAGTCGAGTGCAGCGCTTCTGGTTGCCAATCTCGTCGCCGGTGCCCCCGAAAACCGCAAGGTTGCTCGCAAGATCGCCGGTAAGGCCATGACCGCGGCTTATGCCGATGCTTTCCCCGAGGAACACGGCCCCTGGTTCGTTGTTGCCGTAACTGGCAGCCGGACGCGGTTGCGCGACGCGATAGCCGATGCGGCCTCGACGGCCTTCCAATGGGATGCCGAACGACGCGCAGCGGCCGGTTCGAGCGATGATATGCTGATCCGCTTAATCAAGCGATCGGGCGAAGAAGCCGGCACTGGGACGCTCCTGATCCTCGACGAGCTCGGCAAGCTGCTCGAGCATGAAGCGCTGGAAGGCGGCGATGTTCATCTCCTTCAGGACATCGCCGAACATGCTTCTCGCAGCAAAGGGCGATTGGTCGTCATCGGCATCCTCCACCAGTCGTTCGAGCAATATGCAGCCCGCGCCGCGCGCGACGCGCGGCAGGAATGGGCGAAGGTCCAGGGGCGCTTCCATGATATTGCATTTTTGAGTGGCGCCGATGAAACCGTTGCGCTGCTTGGCCGGGCGATCTCATGTCCGTGGCGTCCGGACAATGCGACAATAAGCGCATCGGCCGTCGCCCACGCTGTGGCACTGCGCAGACCCACCGAAACTGATGTGCTGACTCAAGCCCTAACAGCGACCTGGCCGCTCAACCCAGTGACCTCGCTACTGCTGGGGCCGGTGTCCCGTGCGCGCTTTGCGCAGAATGAGCGCAGCGTATTTGGTTTTCTCAGTTCAGCCGAACCGGCAGGGTTTCAAGAGTTCTTGCAGTCCACCACTGTCGGTGGCGGCACCTATGATCCGGCCAGGCTCTGGGACTATCTCGGCTCGAACTTCGGGATGGCGCTCGCCAGCGGCAATGACGGCAACCGGTTTAGCCTTGCATTCGAAGCCATCGAACGGGCAGCCGCCAAAGGCAATGAGGTCCATGTCGCCCTGACCAAGTCGGCGGCCGTGATAGAGTTCTTCCGTAATGGTTCGGGGCTTGCTCTGGCTGATGATATTCTCGCCCAAGCCGTCCCCGAGGTCGACGAGAAAAGGCGTCGGGCTGCGATTGCGGACCTGCTCGACTGGGCCGTCTTGATCCGTCAGCCGCGGCTTGGCGGGTATGCTTTGTTCGCCGGTAGCGATTTCGATCTCGAAGATGCTATTTCCCGATCGGTAGTACCGGTCGATACGGGCCAGCTTGAGGGATTGCCCCAGCGTGTCGGTTTCGGTTTCGCGACGGCCAAACGTCATTATTTCCTCACCGGCGCGCTTCGGACATTCGAAATCGGCTTGGTTCTTGCCGGCTCTGATGACACGCCTGCGAGCATCGCTGCGTCCCTGCTCGCTAGGCCCGAACGCGGTAGTGGGCTTCTAGCGCTCATCCTTGGTGACGGGAAAATCAACCAGGCTGAAGTCAAAGTGCTGTGCAAGGCCACAGCGGCGATCCTGAAGACCAGCGGTCGGATCATGGCAATTGGCGGTGCGGCCGATAGCTTCGCGCTTCGGTCGAGTGCGGCCGAACTGATCGCGGTTGAGCGTGTTTATCGCGATCACCCCCAGCTCGAGGGCGACCGTATCGCGCGGCGCGAGATTGCAGCGCGCCAATCGCACTGCATCGACCTATTGCATCGCACGCTTGAGGCATCGCTCGAGGGCGCGCGCTGGTGGCTGGCACCGACGCCCGGCAAACCCATGCGCGAACCCCTCGCGTTAATCGCAAGCGCGCTTGCTGATGTTGGTTTTCCTGAAGCGCCGATCCTGAAGAGCGAACTGCTCCAACGCGACAAGCCGTCATCCAACTCGATGGCCGCGCTGCGTGAGCTCTGCCACGCCATGGTCATGCACGGCTCCAAGAAGGATCTGGGCATGACCGGCTATCCCGCCGAACTCGGCCTCTATCTGACCGTGCTCAAGCCGTTCGGTCTTCACGCGGAAATCGCGCCCGGACGTTTCGATTTCGCCGCGCCTGATCGCTCGCCGCAAGGCACCTCGCTTCGCCCGGCATGGCAGGTGATCAGTGAGGCGGGCGACGATACCCTCGGTCACGTCTATGCGGTGTGGGCGAAGCCGCCATTTGGAATCAAGGCTGGTGTCATGCCGGTCTTGGCGCTGGCCTTCATGCTCTCGATGCGCGACACGATCGCCGTCTATATCAACGGCGTCTTCCAGATCGCGATCGATGATGTTGTCGTCGACAAGTTGCTGCAGCGGCCAGGCGATTTTCGCCTTCGCAAGATTGATCGGTCCGTTCGGGAAACCGCTTTTCTGAGCGGTCTGGCCTTGTTGTTCGGCATCGATCAGGACGCGGCATCGCTACCTGTCGCACAAGCGCTGTTCCAGCGGTTCGAAGCACTTCCCACTTATGCGGCACGCACCAACCGGATCAGCGAGAGTGCGCGGCTCATCCGTCGCATCGTCATGAAATCCAGCGATCCCGAAGCCCTGCTGTTCGACGACCTCCCAAATGCGCTTGGGGACACATTGGCACCTGAGCCCGTATTCGAAGCGCTGCTGGAATGCGAAGCCGCATATCCAACGCTGCTCTTGGAAATGCGACGCGCTCTCGGACGGGCGCTTGGCGTGGATCCGGTCACGTTCGAGGGAATCGCAGAGCGGGGGGCGCTGACCAAGAATCTCACTAATGATTTCAATTTCGATGCGTTTGCCGATCGAGCCGCCGGCCTGGAAACTGAGGACGGAGATATCGAAGGGCTGCTCAGCATCCTGTTGCACCGTCCCGCCCATGGCTGGTCCGATCGCGATCGCGAACAGGCGTTGACCGAAGTAGCTCGCTACGGCCGACGTTTCCGCGAACTGGAAGCCTTGGCGGTGGTGCGCGACCGTCGATCGAATACGGAAGCGCTAGCACTGGTGGTTGGGCTTGATCCGTTGACGCCGCCGCTCCTGAGCAGTTTCGTTCTTACCGAAAGCGAAAAAGTGCAAGCGGCGCGATTGGCTGAACGAGTGCTTGAAACATTGGGCTCGGATCGCGCGGATCGACAGTTGCGCCTTGCGGCGCTGGCGCGGGCGGTCGCCAGCTTAGCTGCCGAACGCGAAGACGAAGAAGTGGAGGCAGCGTGAAGGCCGAACGGCATATATTGGGTGTTTCGGGCGGGCGCGATAGCGCCGCGCTGGCGGTGTATATGCGCCAGCATCATCCCAAACTGCCGATCGAGTATTTCTTCACCGATACCGGCAAGGAGCTGCCCGAGGTCTACGAGTTTCTGGACAAGCTAGAAGGTTTTCTCGGACGGCCGATCGAGCGTTTGAACCCCGACCGCGACTTTGATTTCTGGCTCGAGGAATATGGCAATTTCCTGCCTTCACCCCGCACACGCTGGTGTACCCGCCAGTTGAAACTGAGGCCACTCGAGCAGTGGCTGCGCCGCGACCTCGATGCCGGCACGATCGTTCATTCCTACGTCGCCATTCGCGCTGATGAGCCGACCCGCGAAGGCTATCAGTCCACACAGGCCAATATGAAGGTGCATCTGCCGCTGCGCGAGGCAGGTATTGATCGGACCGGCGTGATCGAAATCCTCGACCGTGCTGATGTCGGTGAACCGGAATATTATAGCTGGCGGTCTCGATCGGGCTGCACCTTCTGCTTCTTTCAGCAGAAGATCGAATGGGTGCGTTTATCGGAGCATCATCCTGGGCGCTTTGCCGAAGCTGTCGATTATGAAAAGACAGCACTTAAGGACGGATCGCCATTCACCTGGAGCCAGGGAGAGAGTCTGACCGACCTGGTCCAACCCGCTCGGGTCGAACAGATCAAAGCGGATTATGAGAAGCGCCGCGAGCGACTGCGCCGGAACCGCAAGGTCAATCCGCTATCGGCGCGCACCGCCGAAACCATCGATGATGTGTATGGCATCGACGAAGCTGCAGGCGGGTGCGTCATCTGCCACAAGTAGGCAGACGTCCAAGCCTCAACCCACACTGGCGTCGCCCGCGATGATCGCATCGACGGCACGATCGATATCGTCATCCGATAGGAACGGTGCCTGAGCATATATAATTCCGGGTTCGCCCGACAGGCGAGCCGCGAGATGGCCAAGACCTAAAAGCTGCTCCGCGCCTTTGACGCCAAGCGCAATTTCGGATGTGCCTACGCTCGCCACCTTTAGGATGAGACGGTTACCGAGATTGTCGCGCAACTGCATCGGCATGACGTTGGCGTCGGGACGCTGAGCCGCAAAAATCAGATGTATGCCAGCGGCGCGCGCCTTAACGCCCAGGCGCGAGACGTTCGCCGTGACTGCCGATTTATAGTCTTCGGTTAACATCCACTCGGCAAATTCGTCGTGGACGAGGAAGATCACTGGCAACCTGTCAGCAGCCGCAGCCTTGGTGTTGTAGGCCCGGATATCGCGTGCGCCATGGGTCCGGAACAGTTCGTAGCGCTGCTCCATCTCCCTCACGAGACCTTCCATAACCTCGACCGCCCGTACTTGATCAACGATCACGCCATCTTGCAGATGGGGCAGCCGTTCGATCGCAGCATAATCGACACCCATTTTTGGATCGATCAGATAGATATGGGCGAGGGCGCTCGGATTGGTAGCCGCAATATCAAGCAGCAACGCCTGGATCAACACCGACTTGCCACTACCGGTCGCGCCGGCGACCAATGTGTGCGGCTCATGCGCATGGCCTCCACCAAAGGCGCCGCCAAGGTTAAGATAAAGAACGTCGCCGTCGAGTTCCTTCAGACCCAGCACGAAGGAGGTGTTCATGCCGGCCGGGTTGCGATTGAGTGCACGGCGCGCCCACACATCCCAGAGCGAAACGATCTGGCGCTGCGGTCGCGCTACGCCGACCACAATCTCGCCCGGTAAAGGTGAAATCGAGATGAGGCGAAGGCCGTGCGTCGTCAGCAGCGCCGATTGGCGAGCCTCGAGGTCTTCGACACGGAGGCGATCGCTACCCATGAAGCGAATAAGGGCGGCATTAGGCGTCAGGCGTGTGCCAACGATCTTAGCCTGGAGATTATAGCCTAGAAGCGCGGATCGCAGCTTCTGGGCGCTGCTCTCCAGCCAGGCCCGCTCCTCGGCAGAATCCTCGATCGAGCGCTCGGCATTGGCCCGGATTAGCGCATCGAGCGACTTGCCCGATGGCTGGGCAGTGTCGGGCGTCGCTACTACGGTCTCAGGCACCAGATGGGCTTGGGTCTCGAGCTTGATGGCAACCGGCGAGTGCGCTGGCTCGGGTTCCGCCGTTTTTGGTGCCTCAATTTCCTCGGCCGCAGACGAAGCATCTGATCCGGACGGTGGCGCGGGCGGTGTATCGGGTGCTGGTGGTGGCATGCCGCCCTCAGGCGCATCGTCATCATCGTCATCATCATCGCCACCACCCACAATCACAGGTGTCGGCAGGGGCGATTTGGGCTCGGCCGCAATCGCCTTGGTCCAGTCGACACGAGGTGCGGGATCGCGATAGTTTGCCTGATCCCAAACATGCTCATCACCAAGCGCCTGGCGTAGCCCCCCAAGCGGTGCATTGGCTTCATAGGCCTTGATCAGTTGACGCAGGCCTTCGCGGCTGAACACCTCCTGCAGGCCACTGGCGATGTCCGCGATCGGCTCCTGTTCACCGAGCGAACTGGCATCACCTGCCGGGCCGGAGATGAAAATATGCGAATAGCCGCGAAGGTCGATCGGCACCGAACCGCGGCGGATACCGTCCCGCACCCGCTCGAGCAGGCTACCCTGGCCGAGCGCCGCAGTACCGTCGAGTAGCAGATCGGCGATCCGCGACAGCCACAGGTCGCGGTCGAGACGGCCGGGATCGCCGAACAAAGCGTCATCCATCCGCGCCACGGTTTGGCGAAGCTGCTGTCGCGATTTCCTGCTGGCTTCCGCAAGGCCCGACGCATCGACATATTTTGCTTCCGTGACGACCGCGCGCAGCCTGACCGTGCCGTCCGGATCAGTGCCGACGGATAGGCCTAGTATGTCGGCAATACCCTCCTCACGCTGGCCAAGCCATTCGGCATAGTCGTCGAGTAAGAACCACGCGACCGCAGCGCTGCCGCCAAGCTCTTCCCTGACCAGGGCTCGGCTCAGTACGAGCCCGACCAGTTCACCGGCTGACACACCGCGCTTGGCGGCACGCAATACGATATCGCCCGAGATGGCCGCCGCGTCGTCGATCATGCGTCGAGCCAGCGCCGAGAGCTTGTCGTCGGTCAGACCGAGCGAAAGCTCCGACAGCCTACGCCGGACGAGGACGTGCAGGATACGCAGTTCCGAGGTCGAGGAGACAACCATATTGCGGCCATGAGTCCGCTGTCGGCGATAGCGGATGACGTTGATGCCCTGCGCGGCGAGCTGACGCTTGTCGAGCAGATCGTCATAGGTCGCGACCCACTCGGCAAGGGCGTGGACCTCGTCGAACATCGATTTCAGGCCATGGTCCTGAAACGATATTTGCCGCGCTGGCAGATAATGAACTTGGGGATCGTGCGACTGGCGGCGAATGACGCCAGCCACTGCATCGACATAGGCCCAACCGGCATCGGGCTGCCTGGGACAGGTAAGATAACTGGTGGCTTTCAGCTCATCTTCGGCCGTGACCCGACGATAGGACCAACGCGAGGGGACATGCTCCAGCAGCGTCGGATTGTCGTTGCCGGCGGGTACGGGGAACCAGTCTTCGCGCGCCTGGCGCGAGACCACGTCGTGGAGGAATGCAACGTCGATCTCGCGACTCGTGCCGTCCGCAGGGACGCTGCCGCTGTCCAACATGACGCCGATCCGCAGTTTGGACATAAAGTTGCGAGACGTCTCGCTGACCACGACCGCATCGGGATCACCTTCGGATTTCTCGAGCAGTTCGGAATACACATTGCCGAGCTTGGAGCGGTCGCGGTGCCGGACCATCACATTGCAATGCACTTCATCCTGATCCTGGACCGAGTTGAGTGCATTAACGGTGGCGAGTGGGAGACCCGCAGCATCGCAATTATAGAGCATGATGCTGAGATTCGAGCGCTCATGCGGCTGAAGATCAAGATAGCGATCAAGAAGGCCTCGGATCTGCCGCGCCGCCTCGGCCGGATCGACATCGGTAGCCGTTTCCGACGGATCGCGTACCGGTCGTTCGAGTAGGCTATAGTCGTTTACGGTGCTGGTCTCAGCCAGCAGGACTGCCTCAGATCCGTTATAACCTACCGCGATCTCGGGATAGAGCGGATGGGCGAGCTCTTCGCGGAGATCCGAAAAGAAAAGTCTGGGATCCCCGAAATTCACGTCAACATCGGACAGCAGATAGTCGATTAGGCCAGTTAGCGATCGCATTTTGACCGCTGTTCCGGCCATTCGCAATGGGTGCCAGGGGGCGACGATCGCTGATGGCGCCGCTCCTGTGACCATGACAGCGCCGATGCCAAGTATCGGCTCCCACAGATCGCGCCTGCTGATATCGCCTGTGGCATTGACCGAAAGGGTGCGCAGCAACGCGCCATACGCTTCGGCCTGTTCAAGCAGCACCGATGAAGCATACCCCGAGCTCTGTAGTGCGCCGACGGCCTCGATATAGAGCAGCGAGAATCGTAGCCATGCCTCTTCGATCGCCTGTGCGCCTCCGGGGGAAAGCCGACCGGCAACCTTTGCTTCCTTCAGCTGGCGAGGAAATTGCTTGCCGATATCCGCGCCGGCATTGTTACGCGGAATGAGCGAACCGGAGTCCTGGCCGAACGCTGGTTGGAGCGTGCCGACCTCGGCGAGCGAGACAGCCTGAAGAGCGCCCTTCTGGCTGACAGGTAAACGCGCGACATTGGTGCGGACCAGCGGCCGCTTGATCAGCCGCGCCAGATCTCCTGGAAATTCAAGACCGATGGCATTGGGTTGCGCTTGCCAGACCAACTGGACGACTGCGCGCTCACCGCTCGCGCCGCTCCCGACCTCAAGTATTACATCGAACTTGATCTGGACGCTTGCGCGCGAGACCGACGTGTTGGGTTTGTATTTTTTCCGCCGTCTGGCGCGCTCAAGCAATTCTTCATAGGCGAACAGATAGGGTGCGTCCCATTGCACTGCAGGGCCCATGAGCGATTGCAGCCCACGATAGCGTAGCCCGAACGCCCGGCCGACATCAGCGTTGATGTCGAGCCACTGGCCACGCGTGCGGCGTGCCGACTTGATCTTGAGCGTGCGCTGGCTGCCATGCGCGTTGACCTGACCAAAGAGGCGCTCGATCGCCCGCAAAAGACCTTCCGCGAAATCGGTGCACTCGATAGGTCGCCCGAAGATGAAGCGCTCCCATTTTGCGCGGAGCGGCTTTTCCTTGGCGAGATCCTCGCGATGGGCCTCGAAAAACTCGCGGTCGTCGTCCCGGGCCTCTTTCAACGAGGTACGGGCTTTCAGCTGCGCAAGATATTGGAGATCGGTATCGCTCAGGCGGTCGGGAAACTCGAACTCGAAGAAGTTGATCGTCTCTTCTGGAAGGCGGGTTTTCTTTTGCTTCAACCCCGAAAAAAGCTGAAGGATGCTGTCGGATTCCCATTCGAAGGTGGCAAGGGTTTCGGCCTCATCACCCCAGCCAGGTGCCGCTTCGATAAAGGCTTCGATCCCCTCATAGGCATGCGGTGCGATATCTTCTCGCACCTGCTCGAACTGTGAGCGAAGCTCCTCACTCTCGATAATCTGGCGGTTGGCTCTCTGCTTGTTGAGCAGGGGCTTCCGATCGGAAACCAATTTCTCGAAAAGTTTCTTCCAGCGGCGCGACTGATCACTATCCTTGTCGGTCAGGCCGAGAAAATAGCCACTGTCCCGTGGCAAATGCAGAGCGGGAAGCGCCCAACCCAACGCTGCAGCCACTGGTGTTGACTGTTCCTCAATACGGGAACGGGTGAGGGCCACATAGTGGGCGATCTGATGGAGGGTCCAATCGTCGGCTTCATTCAACCCACGCAAAGCCGCAATCCAGGCCTTGGTCTGGCCTTCGAGCAAACCAAGGCCCGCGCTTGCCGCCTCAACCCAGGGCATGGGATCTTCGGTCAGCTGCTTGGCGCCGACCAAAGTGACATCGTGCAGCGAAGCGCCCTGGTCGTCATCAGCGTTGGCCATTAGCAGCGCCGGCCGATCGCACTCTGCATTGCGAACATGGGTCGTGCGCTCGTCCGTCAGGACATGCTCTGGAAGGTGGAAACCCGTAACGAGCGCGCGCGGGATTGCGATTTTCAGCAAAGCGTCTGTAGCGGAATCCTTGAGTAAGGCTGCTGCAATCGCTGCGACCTGCTCGCCCGAGAGACGATCGAGCAGGAAGCGTGCGACGCCGTCATCATCCGACGTCGTGCCAAGGCGCTGCCGCAGCGAGGCCGCGCCAGCGGCGCCGATAAGTTCTGATGGTTTCACGCCGTGTCCGTCCGCTGGAATGGGTTTTCGACATAGGCGCAGGAATCCGACAATCGCTTTAGCAGGCCGAGGCTCGCGAGCCGCTCTTCCAGCCTGCGGGCATTGTCGGAGAAATCTTCTTGGTCGGCGTTGCCGCTGGCAATCAGATCGCGCGCCTGGCCATCGCCAATGACCACTCCATAGCGCGTATAGAGCGCCTCAAGGAAATCCTTGAACTCCATGCGTCGCCCCACGCATGTCACCACAAGAGTTTTCAGAAGCCGGTCGGTCGGTGCGTAGCGAATTCGCCGGCTCGACCGCCGTGACGAGAGGCCGATCGCGCGCGACCAAGTCGCGTGCACCTTCCCGACATGCTGCTTGTGCCGGGTGATAGCGCGCTCTACCAAGCGGCTCACGAGCAAATCGGGATCTGTCCCAATATCGTCGGTGTCGTCAGGCTCCGGCCAGTCGAATGCCTTTTTCAGTATCTCGGCCGCATTGAACGCGGGCTCATCCGACGCCACCGCGTTTGTCCATGCTTGGGTTTCGGTCGACATTCTGATGAAGCGGTCCAGCGCTTGCTGTGGCAGCATATTGTTATGTTGGTAGGAGTCGCCCGAGAGATCACGGACCACCGATTTCTTGGGTGATACGATCTCGCAGACCAAGGTAATCGGCGGACGAGCGAGCACCTCGCGTGCTCTGTCGAGTTGATAGAGGACCAGATTGAGACCGGTAACCGTTACCAGGTGTGGGATCGCATCATAGGCGGGGATAGGCAGATCGAGGATCGCCAGCCAGTCTTCCGCAAGCCGGTCGAATACAGGATGGGTAGCGCAGGGCAGGAACGCCCCGCCCCGCTCGGCCCGGGACTTTTGCGGTTCTCCCTGCAGCGCCCGCACCATACCGTCATAGGGCGCTGGGTTTTCAAGAAAGCGCTCGATAAGCTTTGTGCGCAGCTCATCGGAGCGATTGCTGCGACAGAGCATCAGGTAAAGCAGCTCGCCGGTACGCGCGAAGAAACGTCGATCGGTCGAGATGCCACCCTTGGCACTGACGCTAACATCTTCATACAGTGCGTTCGGCCCGAAGGGGAAAACGAACTTTGAACTCCAGCGCTTGTTGCTGGTGCCTTCGATCGCCGATCCCTGCAGGAAATCGATTACCGCTGCGAAATCGTAGAAGGTTTCGAACCGCTCGCGCAGATAGGAAAAGTCGGGTTTGTCGATGCCGCCTGCCGACTGCGCCATTTTCTGCAGCCACAGCGACCAGGATGCGTCGTCTGACAGGTTTGCCGCCCGGACCGTGACGATATGCGGGTTGTTGAAGACGAGGTTGCGCAGTTTGAGCTGAACCTGTGGGCGATAGGAAAGCGTGTTCAACTCACCTTCGACCAAGGGTCTACCCGCTTCATGTTCGGCCAGCAGGACGGTCAGAAATTCGAGGAAAGTCAGCCAGGGTGATTGCTCATCATGAAGTCGATGACCCCATATGGCCTCATCGACCCATATGGCTGGGCCGCTCTTGTCCTCGAACAGCGATGGACGATCGAGCACTTCCATGGTCATGCTCGCACCATTACCCGACGTGGCGTGGCGCGCCCGTCATTGCCCAGTTCGATGAACCTCAGCACCAGTTCGCCCTCGGATGCCTGGTCATCGCCATCGAGCCGGCGTCTATTTTCTGTTTCACGCAGCAGCCTTGCCTTGAACGCGAGGAGATCCTCATGACATTCTAGTGAGAAGCTGCTGGGTAGTGCCCCCTCGGCAACTCGACCCAGAAATTCGAACCGCGTTGGTGATAGAGAAAGCGTCACGAGCGGGATATCGTTGCCGCGGACGAGGCGAACCGAAACGCCAAAACCACCAAAATCATCGGCGACCAGACTGACTTCCTCGCCAGCGGCTCGGGGTACTGAAATGAGTTCATCTAACAACGGGCTGCGCTTGCTCTGCGAATAGCTGCCAGATGTAGCGAGAACGAGTTCATCCTGATTTTGGACCAGCATGCCGGTGAATATCCGGTTCAACCCACGCACGACGAGCGACAGCGCGGTACGCGGAAGTTGCTGTCCGGCAGCTAGCTTTTTTGCCACGTCTAGATACAGGCCCGCAAACCGGAACACGGTCAGATCCCAGAACATATATTGGGCTTCGAGCGCCTTTGGCATCGTGAAAAAGAGTCGCTGGCGCTGTGATCGGAGCAGCGTAAGAGCCTGATCCGAAATTAAGTTGAGTGGTATCAGCAAGTTAGCTTGACGCTAGCGCCAGTCGTTGATTCAGGGGTTTTGCAACAAACTTCCGGAGATCGACGATGTGGACCGATACCACTCGGGCGCAATATGCCCGTACAGAACTGGCTTTGCCAAGCGATTTGACCGATGCCGAATGGGCGGTGCTGGAGCCCTTCTTTCCGCCGCCCTCGTCGGTGGGACGTCCGCGCAAGTGGCCGCTCAGGCGCATTATCGAGGCGATTTTGTATTTGCTGCGCGGCGGGCTGCCGTGGCGGATGCTGCCGCCGTGCTTTCCGCCCGTCTCGACGGTGCGGCGCTGGTTTTATCTGTGGCGCGACAACGGCCTGTGGCTGTCGCTCAATCATGCCCTGCTGTTGATCGGGCGGGAAGCTGTAGGCCGCGAGGCTTCGCCGAGCGCCGGGGTGATCGACAGCCAGAGTGTGAAGACCTCGGAAAGCGGCGGGCCTCGCGGCTATGACGCGGGGAAGAGGATCAAGGGGCGCAAGCGCCACATCCTGACCGACACCGACGGCAATCTGGTCCATGCCGTGATCCATACTGCCGATATCCAGGATCGCGATGGCGCGCCGTTGGTGCTGGCCGAGATCGTCCGTCGCTTCCCGTGGCTGCGCCATGTCTTTGCCGACGGTGGCTATGCGGGCGAAAAGCTCAGGGATGCCCTGCGCCGCATCGGCAAATGGACCGTCGAGATCGTCAAGCGATCGGATACGGCAAAAGGCTTCGTCGTGCTGCCCAGGCGCTGGGTCGTCGAGCGAACGCTGGCTTGGCTCAATCGAAACCGGCGCCTCGCCAAGGACTTCGAACAAACCATCGCTTCCGCAACCGCATGGCTCTTCATCGCTTCAATCCAGCTCTTCACACGAAGAATCGCAAAGCTAGGAAATTACGCCCGATAATTTTGAATCAGGCTCTAAGATACCGGTAACGGTCGCTGGTTTCGACCCCTTCGAGATAGGCGCGTTGCGCGCGTACATAGGCGGGCGTGGCACCATAGATCGGATCGCTCAGCACTAGCGCGGCATAAGCCTCGGCATAGGCCGGATCGTCCGCGCCATAGACTAGCAGATTATCGACCCGGTTGCTGGTCTCCGCGCCGATGCCGAAGATGTTCAGCTTCTTGAACAGTTCGGTTTTCTCGGCCCGGCTGGCCTTCAAATTTTCGCCGAAGATGTTGCGATAGATGCTGGCAAGATCCGACCGCCCGCTTTGCTGAATGTCAGGCACATCGGCGCACGACATCAGGCCATCGCGCGCATCCGGGTGCCCAAGAAGACTGTTCGACGCAAGCGCCAGAAGCTGGCGGACCGGAAAATGGCTGCCATTGCGTTCGCTCAGTTCGATCAGTGAGGATAGTCGGTCCTGGAACGGATCCTCCGGGTCTTCCGCCATCATTCGCCTGCGATTTTCGCGGATTGGACAGCATTGTTCCTCAGTTTGGGACGGGCATGTGTCGCACCCCTCCCAACCTTCATGCTGGGTAATTGCCTTGATTATATCGAGGGTCATCTTTGCCGCCGGGGCACGGCTGAGGTCACTCAGTTCGAGGCGTACGCCTGCATCCGCCGCCGTTCCGGTTACCAGCAGGTCTTCAATGACCTGCGCCAAGCGCTTCACGGCTGCCGTTTGGGGCGCGGTTTTGAGTTTTTCCAAGAGCTGGCCATGGTTGGCTGCAACAAGATAGACGGTCTTCGCGTCGGGCGTCGTTGCGTCCGCCGCGAATGTCTCGATCAGGTCTCCGCCTTCCTGATCCTTAAGCTCGCTGAGATCCTTGACGATGACAAGAGTGCGATCGCCGATGGCGATGCTATGAAGTTTGGCTCCCTGGTTCCAGATTGCGACATCGCCGCCAAGCTCCGTCCAAACTTCGCGGCAATGATAAGTTTTGCCATCTCCGGCAGTCCCGGTGATTATCTGCGATAGGGGCGCATCGCTGCGAAAATTCGCGAGGAGAGCCGGCAGAAATTGCGCCGGAAGCGCGATCGGCGCAATCTTATGACGCCTCAGCGCCCGCTGAATCGACTCGTCATACATGTTGTCATTGGTAGGAATTGGCCCGTAATTCCGGAGGAATCGAACCCATGCCGCTGTTGACGGTACCAATGACAATCTCTTCCCCCTCGCACTCCGGCTTTCGTTCTACGCAATGGTGGCGATCTAGCAACGGAAACCGAGAGACATCCATCATTGCGGGGACACTCCCAGGCAGCAAGTGTGGCGAACGCCGCCGACGTTATCGGCGAACTAGCAAATCCATCGTGTGTCACCGGCCAGCTCCCTACGCCATCCAGCTCTCCTTAGAAGGCAGCGGAACAGATTTCCTTGGCTGCGTTGGCAACCGGCTCTAGGTTGCCTTCAACGGGGGATCAGCTTTGTTTCGTATTACGGCCAGAACAGTATTAGAGCTCGGATCCGAGCTAATTAGCTCGGACATCATCGCATTCTACGAGCTTATCAAGAACGGCTTCGACGCGGGGACGAAAGCCGGCGTTGATGTGCGTTTCGATATCGCCCTTCCGCGGCGCGCCTATCTCAAGCTGGTCGAGAAGATCGGGGCGGGGGGCAGTGCCGAGGAAAACAAGGAAGCCGCGGCGGCAGCGCTTTTACACACGGCTAGCGATGAGGCGTTAGAGGGCTTTAGAGAAGCGATCGCGGCCGCCACGAGTCGGCGAAGCCTCCTCGACAATTTGGCAGAGGCCCAGAAGCGTTTCAACCGGATCATTGTGTCCGACACTGGCTCGGGCATGTCGCGCGATGATCTAGAGCGCAATTTCCTCGTGATCGGAACCGCTTCGCGGAAACGAGAGGTCGAAGCCGCACTGAAACGTGGCGATGCTCAAACCCCTTATCTCGGCGAAAAGGGTATCGGCCGCCTTTCTGCCATGCGTCTTGGTGAACGACTGCGTGTTGAGACAGCGCGAGCCGATGAAACCCATCTAAATCTGCTTGAAATCGACTGGCGCGCTTTCGGTGATGTCGATGCCATGCTCGATCAGATTCCCGTCGCGCCAACTGCAGGACCGGCAAAACCGTCTGAGACATGGTCTGGCACCTCTATTGTCATCAGCGACCTCACGGAAAACTGGACACAGGCCCGCGTTACCGAACTCACCGAAGACGATTTCGCTCGTTTAACCGATCCCTTTGCCGACGCCAGCACCAGGCCACGCATCGCGATATACTGGAACGGTGATCGCGTCGCCGTTCCGATCATGCCAACCGCCTTGCTAGAGGCCGCCCATGCCAAGGTCAGCGGAACTTATGAGATCATCGACAACGCACCGGTCCTGAAAATTGTAGCGGAGGCTCTGGATCTGGGTTTCGATCACCCTCAAGAGAAGCAGATGATCACCCTGACCGTGGATGATCTTCAGGGGGCGATCATCGGCAAAGAAGGGCATATCGAAGATAGCGCGCTCACTACGGTCGGCCCATTCTCGTTCGAGGCGCATTGGTACAACCGCCGCCGGCTTTCAGGGATCGATGCAATCGGCGAACAGAGAGCGGTTCGCGAGGTACAGGAACGTTGGTCTGGCATCCTCCTGTTCAGGGACCGCTATCGTGTATACCCCTATGGCGAGGAGGAAGACGACTGGCTCGAGCTTGATCGCCGGGCTCTGCGGCGTTCTGGTTACACGCTAAACAAAACCCAGTTCATCGGCCGCGTCAACATTTCGCGGATCGAGAACCCTTTGCTAGTCGACCAGACGAACCGGGAAGGCTTGCGCGTCACTCCGGAGCAACATGTTCTCCTCCAGGTGATTCGATATTCGATCCAGGATCTGCTGGCCGCCTTCCTGAAGGACGTCGAAAAACAGTACAAGCAGCAGAAGATCGATCTGAGCGACGCCCAGGAGCAGGTGACCCGTCTAGAAGACCGGGCAAAGACGGCCATCCGAAAGCTCAAACGACTGACACCGCCGGAAGGTGACGAAGCGATTGAAGACCTACAGCAGACGCTTCTCGAATTCTCCGAATTCGCCGCCAATGCCCGGCAACGTATCGCCGAGGTCGAGCAGGAAAGTCGGCAAATGATCGAGATGGCGGGCGTCGGTTTGATGGTTGAAGTGGTTGCGCATGAACTTGCGCGGGCCTCTGAAAATGCGCTCAAGGCCCTCGCAAGCCTGAAGGGTAAAGATGTGCCCGAACGGCTTCGCGCCCATTTTGCGACACTGCAGGCGGAAATGAAGAGCGTCAGCAAACGTGTGAGGATACTGGATCCACTCAGCGTTTCGGGGCGTCAGCGAACTGAGATTTTTACCCTCGACGAGCTTATCGCTGACACTGTTGAGGCCCATGAAGCCCAGTTCGGTCGCCATAAGATCAATATCGTTCTGGACAGACCAAGCCGCCCCGTTCGCATCCGTGCTGTCAAAGGTATGATCGTGCAGATTCTGGAGAACCTGATTTCCAATTCGGTCTACTGGCTTGATATGCGCGCTGATCGGGAGCCAAGCTTCAAGCCCGAAATCAAGATATCTATCCTGGGTGGCCCCCCGACGATCACCTTTGAAGACAATGGCCGAGGTATTGCGCCAGAAAACCGCGATCAGGTCTTCAAGCTGTTCTTTTCATTAAAGGACACCAGACGCCGGCGCGGCTTGGGCCTTTTCATCGCGCGGGAAGCAGCACAACATAATAATGGGACATTGTCGTTGGACGAGAACCCTTCACCCGAGACGGGGCGCTTGCATCGTTTCATTCTCGAGCTGCCTCTGGGGGCTGAACAATGAGCCTCGCAGATGCGCTTTCCGCCAACAACATCAAGTCGGCGCTGATCGTTGACGATGTCTGCGATGTTATCCCGACCGCTGCAGACCTCGGTACGGCGATTGACGATTGGTCTAACTTCAACGCCGATCTCCAGCCAGAGCACCGTGCCCGTATTGCCGAAAAATGCCCTGCGATCGCTCAAATGCGCTTCGATGAACAGATCAACGATGATCGATATGTAGCCGCTGTTTGGGAACTTAGGGAGGAACTCGGCGTCCTCGCTGAACCTGTCTTTGCGGGCTATATCCAGGATCAGGCGGGTGACGATCGGTACGTCCAACTTGCCAAGTCAAAACTGGAGGCTCTCGGGCTCGACTGCACAACGAGTGGGCGCGAGTTTGAAAAAGCGGCGGCCAGCGCAGACATCATTCTAATCGATCTGTTCTTCAGCAAAGCGCAAAATCCGCATGCGATGGATGAGTCCAAGGAACGTTTGAAGACAGCGCTCCATCAGCGGAAAGCCAATCCACCGCTCGTGATCCTCATGTCTCGCAGTCCCCGGCTTGAGGCAAAGCGCGAAGAATTCCGCGATGATGTCGGGCTGTTGGATTCCGCCTTCCGGATCATCAAGAAGGCGGACCTCGAAGAAACAGACAGGCTCGAAGTGCAGTTGGCCAGGCTCGCAGAGAATTCAGCAGATTCTCAAAATCTTGCCCAATTTTTTGCTGCTCTCGAAGCTGGGGTGACGGCGGCGGCCGACCGCACCCTCCGTGTGTTGCGAAAGCTGCGGCTCTCGGACATCGGGCAAATCCAGCAATTGCTGCTCAGCGCCGAGGGTGAGCCGACCGGCAGCTACCTTGTGGATGTGTTCGATCGCGTGCTGCAGCATGAAATTGAGGGGGAAAGGGGCATTATAGACGCCGCAATCGCGCTCAATGGCTTCGCTGCCGTCAATCACCCGCCACCTTATCTGGCAGGTTCACCCGAACTTCAGGAGCTTGTGCAAAAGCTGCTGAGCCAGAATGGGCAGAGGTTGAGATTGCCAGGTTCTCTCGATGCCATCGTTACGTTTGGTGACGTTCTGTTACTACCAGCCGGGACCAAAGCAGATGATGTAAAGGCAACGCTGATGGTCGATGTCGCTGATGACACCGCCCTTCTTGTTTTAACGCCAGTTTGCGATCTGCAGCGCAACGGTGCACCCCGTATACTTCTTCTCGTAGGATCTGTCCGGTCGTTGGCGGCCAGGGACTGGGAGTATGGCGAAGATGCACGCAGCCCGGCCCTCAAAATCGATGGAGAGTTGCGATGGATCAAGTGGAATCTCAAGCATATCGACACCGTCTCCCACCAGCAGTTGGAGGAGGCCCTGAAAAGCAATTCGCTGCGAATTGGCACAAGGTTGCGCGAAGCACATGCTCTGGAGTTGCAGCAGCGAGTGCTATCGGGGCTTGGTCGCGTTGGTCTGGTCGCCGCACTGCCGGCGACCTTTCCGGTAGATGTAGAGGCTTATTATGCTGGGTTAGATGAGAAGCCGAAACGGCTCGACGTTGCCGCGCTGAACGATGGAGCAGTTTGCTTCGTTGGCCGCGATGCGGATGGGAAGCAGGTGATCCGGCTCGTGCTGACTGAGGGAGGGGGGGATGGCGTCATCGATTCAATCGCCGCCATTCCTGAGAACGACGTCGCCGAGAAGGCGCGTACTGCTTTCAATCATGTTACCACTTCGGCAGATCTTCGCCGGATGCTGACAGGCGGGCTCGACCTGAAAAGTGTCACGTCCTCCGGATGGACACATATCCAGTCGGAGACAGGACAGGCCGCCGGGGCTCCGAAAATGGGGCTTCTGGCCTGGAACTATCAAATTACAGATGAGGTCTTGGCAAAGCATGACCTCAACAAGGCTGGCATCATTCTTCTCGTGAAGGACGCTAAGTCCGAGGTCGCGCCGGGGCTAGAGGACGTCATTCGGAACACGATGGCGGTTGAGAGTGGGATAGCGGCAGCAGCCAAAACCTAATCTTCTCCAAAGGTGAGAAGATTAGAAAAGTCTATTCCGGCAGATGGGCATCGCGCATTACACGCATGACCTCACGAAACACCCCTTCGAATGGCGGCAAATCGCTCATCTGCTGCTGCAACCGACCCGTCCAAAGCGTGCCTAGACGCTTTTCCTTGACGGCAATCGCGGCGGTCACGCCGTTAGGCGTACGTTCCCGAAGGGCGAGCTTCTGGCTGAACTCGGCAAGGTATTCCGCCGGACGGATGTCACGCTCATCGAGCAGATTCCAAAGGTCGTAGAGATCACGCGGCTCGGTGCGGGCCTTGTCCGACAGGGCCGCCAGCTTCTCGATGAAAATCTCCGCCAGACTGTAGGCCAGAATGGTCGGGCCATCCGGCAGATCGGCAAATTCCTCGAATGTCCGCAGGATCGGACGCTCGGCCAGCGGAAAGCAGAACACCTCATTGATCGTGATATCGACTTTCACGTCGTTGCGCGCGGGTAGCGGGCCTTTGTAGCTCAGATAGAAGGTGTGGGTGTTCTGATGGCCATGCCGGTCGGGCCGATCATAGGCCATGTTGATCCCCGACGCCGCCTCGACGATAGCAAAGATCTCGTTCAGGCCGGAGAGGATCGCGTCCAGTTCGATCGGCTTGATCAGCGAAAAATCGAGATCCTCGGAGAAGCGGTAATTCTCAAACCAGCAGCGGCGAAGTGCTGTCCCGCCCTTGAAGGCGAGAAATTCGCGCAAAGGATGCTGGGCCAGGCCGGTCAGGAACCAGGCCAGGCAATAATCGCGCTCGATCACCGCCTCGGGCACGCGGCGGCCGCGCGGCTTGAGAAGGCCGTTGGCGATACGGGAGAGATCGCGCTGGGGAATCATCAACTGCTCCGGATTATATCGAGTTCGTCGGGCTCGACGTTGAGTCGGATGCGCCATCGGGCCAGCATCCGGCCCTCATTTGGAAACAGAGGATCGAGACGCTGATAGGTCGGGGTCAACCGCGCGCGCAGCGGCTCTAATGCTGCTGCGTCAGCCAGCCCGTAAAATTCCAGCAGATAGCCCAGGCGGCGGATCACCGCGCCAACGCCGAGGCGAAGCGCATAGTCGATCATCAGTTCGACCCTCAGCGTATCGCGCTTCATCCAGAGTCCCTTGGCGACCTCCGTGACGCCACCGACATATTGCGGATGGTCGAGACCATCGATGATGGTCCGCTCGGGATCGCTGATCCGGACCTGCTCTTGGGGTGTGATCCATATCTCGGTCAGGCCGAAGAAGTCCTCCGGTTTGACGTCGACGAAGCGGAATTCATATCCGTGGATGTGCTGCGGGCGCAGGCGTTTGGCGCAGGAGACGACGATAGCCAACTGCGGTTGGGTGACCATGCGGTGCAGTTCGAGGGCGCTGCCGTGAGAGATGAAGTAGTCAGCGCCGCCAACCAGCGTTCTTGCGATGAGGTAGGGATCGCTCACATGCTCGGTGTCGCGGCCCCGCTCGAAGGGCACCAGATTATAGAGCCCGGGCTTGAGGCGCGTGACGATGCCGCGCGCTTCGGTGTTCGCGACGAGACTGCGTGCCGATGACGGGCTCAGACCTGTGATCTCCGTGACGTCCGCGAGAGAAAAGATCGGCTGACGGCGTTCGTTAAGTTCGACGATCAGCTGGGCGGCCCGAGGTCCAAGCGTCTTGAGATTATATCCTTCGCGCAATTTGAGCCTCGTTGAGCGATGTTCGGCACGGTCGATATAACAGCAATTATATTATCTGGCAAGATTGCCGCGCTATGCGGGACGGTTCGCGCGCATAGTATATCCGACAGGCTTAAGTTGCACCCCTCGTGGTTTACCAATCACAATAAATGTTCGTCCAAGCCGAACAAATGTGCCGACTCCTGAACCAGGAGCGATCGCCGGACCCGTTTGTCGCAGAGGGGCTACGGCACGAAAGACCGATTCCCAGTCACCGAGAGCGGCTGCGTTCCTGAGGTTTGGGCTCGCGACCGGGACGAGGGATGGGCGGCGTAGCTGGGTCACGGCCGCGGACCACATCCTGCCTGACGCTGGGGGCGGCATCCCTGACCATTGCCGGGCGGATGTTCCGGCCCGCCGCAATATGCGCATCAAGCTGAGTGCGGGCGACTGTCATCACCCGCGCAACCGCCTCGGGATTGTCGAACAACGTCCGTCGGATCACCGCTTCCATGACGCGCATCTGGCTATCCGCCGCCCGATCGTTCGGCGTGTTGCCACGATCGCCGCGCCGGGCATCCGATCGTTCTAAGCCACTGCCGTCGCTTTGGCGGCTCATCGCGGTTGACCCACGGGCGACATCGACGTCACGGGCTGCCATGGGCGCGATCGTATTGCGGCTCGTCTCCCCGCGCAGCCGGTCGAGCTCCTGGAGATCGCGATCGTTGGGCTTGTAGCCACGTACCTCCAGCCCCTTTTGACTAGCCTCGATCCAGACCGATCGCCGAAATTCTTCCGAGCCCGTGACGTGAATCCGATCCCAATTGCGGTGTTGTGCGATCGCTACCAAATCCTTGACGACTTCCTGGCTCTCCGTCGCCGTGACCAGACGTCGGCCCTGATCGCGAAACGCGGGATCCTTTGCTTGCGCCGTCGTGAAAAAGGCGGGTTCGCCCGACCATTTCGCCTTGTCGGCATAATAGCGCTTCCGCACGCTCTCCGGCACGTCGCCCGCCTCGAGGGAATGCACTTTGGGCGCAATTCGTGACGCACCGACAGCGCCGACATGACCAGGTGCTTCGGTGGGCCCGTCCTTTGGTCCCCCGGGCGAGGACTTTTCTGACGCAGCCGCCTTGCGCTGTTTGGCGTCGTCGAGGCCAACGCTATTGGCACTAGTCCGCGCCGTACCGGGTTGCTTGGAATCATTCTCTGCCATGGTCATGCCTCTCGGTCACAAATTCTGGAGATGGGGCACCCGCGCCCACGGGCTCGAGAACGGCCCGGGCCGTCATCGCCGTGACAAAGGCGATAGCAGCCTGTTCGTCGCCGGGCGGTGGTAGATCCACCATGTCGCCCAGAACCAACATGTCATCGGTGATTTCGGCAAAGCCCGAGAGTTCGTCACCGGTGAGCGCGCGCATGACAGGTTCCGTCCGCTCTGCCGGCGCGGTTGCTTGGCCGTCGTTCAACAGAGCAGCTCTCTTCGCGCTAAGAGCCTGCGCCAAAGGATCACTGCTGCTCGCCTCGCCTGCCAATTTGGCGGCTGACGACACGGCGTTGATCGCGATCGGACGGGGCGCGACCTTGGGTGGGTCACTAATCCGGCTCGTGAAGCGCTTCGAGCGGAAATACTCGATCTTGCGGCCCCTGACGGGCGGAATGCCACCGCGCAGCAGCAGAAGGTCGCCCTTGGGCATCTGCATCAGTTCCTGCGGCATCATCAGCGCGCGGCGCTGGTCTGATTCTGATATGCTGCGATTGGCGAGCAGGCCATGAATCGTCCGGCTCTTCGATTTGACGTTCATCGTGAAATAGCCAAGCCGCTCGGAGAGTTCGTTGGCGACTTTCAACTCCTTGGGCGTGAACACGATCTCCAGTCCGCAATTGGCAATGATCTCGTCGGTGACGTCCACGCCATAGATGCCGCGGGGCTGGGAACGGCTCTGGATGACTGGCAACAGGCGAAGCCCGTATCCTGCGACGTAGGAAAAGGCCGACGCGATGACCGGCGCCTTGCCGAGGCGGGCGAATTCGTCGAGCAGAATGAGCACCGGCACGCGACCGCCATTCTCGGGCAATTCCCGCGTATTGAGATCGATTAGCTGCTGGAGGAAGAGGTTATAGACGGGCGCGATGCGGTCGATGTTGTCCGGTGACACCCCAAGATAGATCGATATCCGCTCACGCCGGACCTGACGCAGATCGAAATCGGTCTCCGACGTCGCGGCATCGACATAGGGGTTGAGCCACAGATTGAGCTTCGATGTGATCGTCTGTTTGATACCGGAGAAGGTGTTGTCTGACGCGGAGGTGAAGTCGCTCAGCGCCGACACGCAGGCCTGGCTCAGCCGCTGGCCGCGGCGCTGGGCCTCTTCGACGACTTTGGGCAGTTCGACCTTGGGGTCGCCCGTCGTCAGTCGCCGATAGATTTCGCCAATCGTGAAGGGGAGGGCGGGATTGGCTGCGACGAGCGCGCCGACGCCGACAAAAGCGGCGCGCGCGGCTTCCGCCCAGAACGGATCGGCCTTTTCCGGCGCTGGAAACAGCATGCCGCCGATCTTCTGGAGTTCATTGATCACATCGGTGTCGTCGAGCCGGTCGATGAAGCTCAAGGGATTGTAGCGGGCGCTTCGCCCTTCAGGATCGAGCGGGTCGAACAGATAGACCGCCTGACCATGCCGTGCGCGAAAACCAGCGGTGATGTCCCAATTCTCGCGCTTCACGTCGAGCACGACCACCGAGTCTGGCCAACTCAGGAGATTGGGGATCACCACGCCGACGCCCTTGCCGGCGCGTGTCGGTGCCTCGAGCAGGACATGCTCGGTGCCGCCGAAAACGAGATATCGGCCGCCTTTCTGCCCGACGATGATCCCACTGTTGCTGCGCAGATGTTCGCGCCGGATTTCGCTTTCACGCGCAAACCGTGCCTCGCCATGGAGCGTGCGCCCTCGCTTCAGGATGATGAGCAGGATGACGAAAGCGATGGCGCCGCTGACCAACGCACCGCGCTCCAGCCACAGATGAAGCAGTGGATCGCTGCGGTAATACCAGAGCCATGCCGGGATCGCCGAGATCTGCATGCGCGGGCCGATCTGGTTCAGACCGACGAGGGCGACCAGCACCGCGCACAGGGCGCATGCTAAAAAGGTCGCCGCGATCAACCCCGTGACGATGGCGACCTTAGTGAGCGGTCGTGCGTCCGACAGCCGGATCAAAATACACCTCCTCGACTTCGAATTTTCCGGCGCGCTTGCGGGTCTGGACGACGACGTCGACGAGCATGTGCAAGAGCCCACGGATATCGTCGCGGGCCAGATCGCGGCCGCCCTCGGATTCCTTCACCAGCAAGGTAAGCTGCTCGAATGCGCCCATCGCCGAGCCGGCATGGACGGTCGTGATCGAACCCGGGTGCCCCGAGTTGACGTTGCGCAGATAAAAGAAGGCGGTGCCGTCCCGCAGTTCCTGCAAGAGGATGCGATCGGGCCGCATGCGCAGCGCACTCTCGAGCAATTGCTTGGGGCCCACCTTCGCCAGCCCCTGTCGCTCGCTCGAATAGACCATGTGCACGACATTGCGATGCTCGACGACGAGCTCGCGCGTATCCTCGATCGTGAGTAGCCGCTCGTCCGGCGGGATCAGCTGGATCAGCGCCTTGGCAAAGGTGGTCTTGCCCGAGCCGGTCGCGCCGCTCACCAGAATGTTCTTGCGGGCGGCAACGGCCGTTCGGAAGAAAGCTGGCCAATCGCCGACATCGCGCTGCGCGATCAGCTGCGCATCGACTTCGCCAAGGCCTTGCGCGGCGGCGCGCGTGCTCGTGAACAGACCCGAATCTGCGAGCTGGTCGATCGCGAGGGTTACGCGCGAAGGCTTGCGGACGGTGAAGGACGGCGCGCCAGTCGGCGTCACCGAGGGAATTACGATCTGGCAGCGCTCGCCCCCTGGCAAGATGGTCGAGCAGATCGGCGTCTCCGCATTCACGTCCTGCCGGGTGAAGCTTGCCGCTGCGACGGCGAGCGTCGCGAGCCATTCGCTATCGAGCTCGGCGACATTGTGCCAATGCCAGCCCAGATGGTCCTCAATGCCGACCTCGCCGGGCTTGTTGATGACAAGCTCCGTCACCTCGACCGGCTCCAGCAGCGGCAAGATCGGCGCGAGATAATGGCGTAGGACGGCGGTATCACTCACGGGTCAGCGCCGCAGCTCGAGATTGTAGACGTCAGCGAAGTTGAAGTCCTTGGCCACGAAGATCCCGACCTCTTCGCCTTGGTTCTTCTTCAGCACCGGACGGATGTTGATGCTGTTCTGGAGCGCGATGCTCGCCCCCTCGCTCGGCGTGCGCGTGGTGTTGTTGAAATTGTTGCTCCCGCCGGCGACGGACTGCCCGGCGATATAGGCGGCGTCGTCGACCAGCGAGAGCAGCAGTGCGCTACCGAAGCGCGCCCAGAAAAAGGTGTCCACGGACCCTGCGATGCCTGCGCGGCCAAGGGCGTCCGACCCCGGTGAAGCCAGGTCGATGCGCACGCCCTGCGGCGTGACGGCGCGCGTCCACAACACGAACAGGCGGTTCTGCCCCTGCTGGATGCCGCCATGATATTCGCCGAGGACTTTGGTGCCCTTCTCCATCAGCACGACGCGGCCATTCTCCGAATAGACGTCGCGCGGAATCAAGCACGACGTGTAACCGGGCTGCGCCGAATCCATGGCGGTCTGAAGAATGCAGGGGATCAGCGTGCCGGCGGTGACGAGATAGTTGCGATTGGGCAGCATCGAGGCACGCGCTTCGCCAACGGCCGAACTCTGACGAAGCGCATCGAGCGCATTGGGCGCGCTGCGGGCGGTCGGATCGGACGAGCCGTCGCCAGCTATGCCCGCATTGCCGGTGTCGGAGCCAGCCCTGTTAGAACCCGCTGGAGCTTGGAGCGCGTCGCGGCCGCCATAGGCGATCAAAGTTGAACGACGCGCCTGATCGGCCAGGTTCTGGCGCGTGTTCTGTGGTGCCGCCGCTGGCTGCGCTCCAGGCTGCATCGCCGGTACGATCTGTCCATCGGGGCCAACGGTCGGCGGAGGATTGAGGACAGGCGCGTTGGGATCAGCGCCCACGGCGCCGAGTGGCTTGGGTTTCGCTGCGACAGCATCATATGCGACCGTTTCGCGCGCCGCGAGATCCGGTCGTTTGGCCATTGCTTCGGGCTTTCCCATCAAACTCGAGCCGGTCTTGCTCGGTCCCGAATTCACCCACAAAATGCCGAGCACCATCGCCGTCCCGGCGAAGATCAGGGCGGTATTCCGCTTTGCCGGTGTGATCCCACCGATCGGGTCGATGCCGCGCTCGCGGATGATTTCGTCGCGTTCGGGTGTCGGATCGCCCTGCGGGCGGCGAGGGGCCTCGGCCGCAATCTCGTCCATCGCACTCACTCCTTCGGGTCTTGTATGGTGCGCTCGACATGCGGCGATGCGGTGTTGGTGCCGTGATCGACGCCATAAGGTGTCGGCGCGAGATTATAGATGCACAGCACCTCCCGGTTCCGGCGCAGGCGCAGTTGAGCCGCCACGGCGTGGACGACCACGAACTCGTCGCGGACATCAAACGGGACCAAGGACTCCGAGCCGTCCGGTCGCACCAGATAGATCGCCGGGATTTCATGGTTGCCGGGGAAACGCAAGACCGTGAACTGGCCATTGTCGGAGATCTCCGACGGCTGAAGGTCGCTCGCACCCTGGACCTTGTAGTTCAGATTGCGCGGTCCATCGATGACGCCATGGTCAAGAGCGCCCCGAACGGCGCTCGCCTGCAGCGCGGCAACGCGCTGCGCCTCCTGGGTGGCGCGCATGCGCGCGGCACGATCGGCCTCATCGCGCGGGTAGCGAAACCGAACCTGGAAGAATGTGTCGCGGCTCCCGCTGCCGATCGGTCCCCGGCGCGCGGTCAGCTCGAAGGCGTAGTTGCGCAGTTCGCCCCCGCGATTGGTTGTGACGATGAGGTTGGTCGGTCCCGCCCGCTCGCGGGGTTTCAGGAACAGGATATGACCGGCAACCGCCACTTCCCATGAGACGGTGTCGCCGAGCGCGACATGTTCGATCGTCTCGTCGGCCCCAAGCACTACCTGGGTCGCCGTCCGAAATGTGCCGACGATCCGGTAGACCTGGGTCTCCTGATATTCGACGAATTTCACGCGCGGATCCGCCGGCCCACCGCGCGGGGTGTCCTCCGCCAGGGCGGGTGTCGCTATAACGGCGAGAAGACTCGCTATGGAGAGAAGACGGTTCATCGCACCACCTCGGGGTCCGCGCGGTAATTCTCGACCTGGAACCCCAATGGGTTGCGATAGCGGTCGCCCTCCGCCATCGGCGCATTCGTGTACCGGAAGGTGACGGTCGCTATCCAGTCGCTGCTCTGAGTGTCGGTGTCGGTCTGCACCGTCCGCGTGAAGCGGACGTTGGCAACACGATCGTTGATGAAGGCGATATTGCGCACGCGGGCTTGGACGACCGCACCCTTGGCCCAGACGACCTGTGGGCTCGCGGCGTTGTTCGAGCTGAAAAATCGGCCCCAGCGCTGCTGCTCGCCTGGTTCGGACAAGATGGTGACCGCCCGGAAATTCTCCTCGGCCGCCGCGGGCAACCAGCTTTCCCGCGTCCGGACATATTGCGCGAGGAAGAATTTCGTAACCGCTTCGTCATAGCGCATCGGCTTCTGGGTGAGGGTGGTCTGCACATCGACCGCGCCCGTCGTCTGATTGACACGAATAATGTACGGCATGACCGTCTTCAGCGGGGCCAGCCCCGCGAGTGCAAAGCCCTCCGCGGTCGCGGCAAGCAGCCCCAGGCCGGCCACGACCCAGGCGATGCGTTCGGATCGTAACGATTTGCGCTGACGGTCCTGATCCCAGGATCGGGCATGCCCGAAATAGAGTTCAGCGTCTTTTGCCGGCACGCCTTCGGTCTGGTTCCGCATGATCAGCAACTCCCAAAGGTGCCGGGGGTAGCGCGCGCGGACGTCTTCTCGGCAAGCGGGGCGGGAACAGGCGGGGCGAGTGCCGGCATCAACTGGCTGTTTGATCTGCGGCACGGGCGGCGGGGCAGGGGGTGCGACGATTGCCGGGAGCGGCGAACCCGGCAGCACGCTCCCGTAGATGTTCACCTCGCGCAGATGTTTGCCGTTGCAGACGGGAAGTTTCTTTGGCCCCGATGCCCCTTGGGCGAGTGACGGGATCAGTGCGATGACGACGGCTGATCGCCGGAGCGCGCGGACTATCGTGGTTGGTCTCGTCAAAGGGTCTTCCTTCCTCATGCGCGGCTCACCGAACCACCGCGCTGGGCGGCACGTTCGAGATTGCGACTGTTGCGAGCGCTGCGGCGTTGCTGGAACGGTGCCGCCATGGTCCCCCAGGCCGAGCCGGCAAAAGCGCCGACGCCGGCCGCAGCGCCCCCCGCAATGCCGGTCGCGATCGACGGGGCCTGAAAGAAGAATATCGTCCCAAGGAAGATGTAGACCGCAAACAAGACAGCGCCGATCGTCACGTCCGGCGTGCCTTCGGCCGCAGTCAGCGCCGTGGCACCAAGATCGGTGATCAGAGCTGTGATGGCGATGATCACCGCCATTAGGACGATGTAGTTGAATACCTGCCCAAGCCATCCGTAGAAGAAGCGACGCGTGGTTTCGAAGAGCGATAGCGCTATGAAGATCGGACCAAGCGCGATCACGACGGCGAGCGCCACCTTCGCGAACACGGTTATCGCAAATCCGATTGCTGCGGAGAGGCCCGCCAATCCGTAAATCGCCACCGCCAGCGTGAGCAGAACGAGCTTCCACGGATTAATGTCGAGATAGGTCGCGGCTTCGGTTCGGATGATCAAAACGAGGGAATCGACCTGACCAAAATAATCGTCGAACACCGAACCGACGCTAGTGATGGTCTTGCCCGCCAGCGCCTGTGAGATGGCGTCCGGCATCCCATGAAAGAGCGGATTCGTGATCCACTCGGAGTAGGCGACGGTTGTGGCTGCAACATAGAGGAGGCAGAGCTTCACCATCCGGTAGACCAGCTCGCCCCAAGGCTCGCTGACGATACCGCGCATCACCATATAGCCGAACAGCGCGATGTAGATGACCAAGCCAAGCGCCAGCGGTCCCCGCACGACATCGATGACGTTGTTGAGACGCTCGTTCAGGAAAAGATCGAGCTTCCCGTCGATGTTGGTGTAGATATCCGCGAAGAGTGTGGACGCCATGGCCAATTGCCCGCCTATTTGTAACCCAGCGAACGCTCGAGCTTGTCGGCGTTCTCGACGTCCTTTGCGTTGCTGCATTCCTGGGCATCGGTATGGGTGCCGTTGGCGCACGCGGCGAGGATCTCAGCGCGTAACTTGGGATCGGACTTCAGGTCCGCCTTGCCGATCGGCTGCCCGCAACCACTAAGGAACGTGGCCGCCAGAACTGGGAGGGCCGCGGCGATCCCCTTCACGGCCGGCTACTCAGGCTCTGCTGAAGCTTGGCGAGGCCGGTCTCGTCATCTCGCTGCGAACGCAGTCTCGCCTCGGCGGTCTGCCGCATCTGAAGCGCCTGAAGCTGGACCGCATCGTTCTGGATATGCGCATTTTCCACGCCAACACGGGCTTGGATATCCATCACGTCCTTCGCGTCCGACGCGGTGTCCAGCGACGAACGCAGTTCCTCGAGACCCGTCGTTCTCTGGGCGGTGACGCCATATGCTGCCTCGGCAATGGCCGCGTCGCGCGCCGCCATGTCGCCATTGCGAGAAATGGAATCGCGGTTCGAGCGCTCGAAAGCCGTGGCGCCCGGGCGAAGCTCGGGAAGCTCGACACGATTGCTGCTGCGGATCCGATCTGCGGCCGTGCCAAGGCTGCCAAGCCCCGTCGTGTTAGAGGACATGAGGCGCTGAATGTCCCGGGCTTCGCTTGGCAAGAGGTGGCGAACGGCGTCGGTGTTCAGGGACGATGCAATCTGATTGACGTTCGTCAGCTTGTTGACGCTGTTGAACATCTCGGTCGCCTGGGAAATCTGCTGCTTTCCCTGTTCGATCATCGACAGGGTGTTCTTCACCGTCGAGAGGGTCTGCAGGAACGTGCTGGAATCATAGACCGGGATGCCCTGCGCGAAGGCCGGCACGGAGATCGCCAATCCGCCGACAACCGCAAGCGCTCGTAATGCTCTCATGATCTTATCCTTTCCTTCTGGTGGTGGCACGGCGGCGCTCGTGAAAGACGGGCAGCCAGTGGCTGGGATCGTCGCCATGCTCGCGGCGAACCTGATCGAGAATTCCGACGGTTTCGGTGGTGCCCGAGAGGACGGCCAGCTCGTCGGACAGGCCGCCGAGATCGAGCTCCACCACGATGGAATCGTGACCCTGCTTGACCAGAAACCGCCGACTTTCGGGGATCAGATCGTTTCTGATGAGCTTGAATTCGGCTCGGGTGAGGCCGAGTCCATCGATATAATCGACCTCCCGGCCATGGGGGTTAGGCAAAAGGATCTTGGTGGCGACCTGCTCCATTATGCTGTGCGAGATATCCGATCGCAGAGCGTCAGCCGGGCTTTGCGTCCCGAACACCAGAAAGGCATTCTGCTTCCGGTAGGTCTTCAGGCCATCCTGCGCGAAGGCGCGGAAGGCATCATCGCCCAGCGCCTTCCAGAACTCGTCGATGTCGATCACGAGGCGACGGCCATCGAGCAGGGCATCAATCCGGTGGAACATGTACATCATGAGCGGCGTGCGGATCTCGGGATTGTCGAGGAAATCCGTCATGTCGAAACCGATGAACCGAGCCTCGAGGGTCAAATCGTCCCGGTCATTGTCAAACACCCAGCCAAGTGCGCCGCCGCGCGACCATTTCTCAAGCCGCGCGCCGATCCCTTCCGGATCGCGCTGTCCGAGCAATTGACGAAGCGCCAGGATGGACCGCTCCTCCGGGGGAAGGCGTCCGATGGAGAGGATGCCCTCGTCGATCATCCGCTCCTGCGTGACGCCGAGCTGGGTGCCCGAGGGGGTCACCAGGTGACGGATCAGCCTGCCGAGGAAAACGATGTTGCCCGGGGTCTGCTCGAGCGCGCGCAGCGGCGCAAACCCGGTCGGCACGCCATTGCGCAGCGCCAGATAGGTGCCGCCGGATGACCGCACATAGATCTCGGCCCCTCGGTCCTTATCGATGAAGATCTGCTGCGCGCCGGTTTTCTCCAGCTGCGCCATCAGGAAATTCTGGACGACGGTTTTGCCGCCGCCCGACGGGCCAATGATCAGCGTGTGGCCAAGGTCGTTCACATGGAAGTTGAAATAGAAGGGCGACTGGGCCGCGGTCTTCATCAACGCGATCGCGGCGCCCCAATGATTGCCATCGGGCTTGCCGGCCGGGAAAGTGTGGAACGGGGAAAGCGCGGCAAAATTGCGTGACGTGATCGCCGCTGGCCGCGCACGCCACGCGAAGTTGCCGGGAAGCTGCGACCAGAAGGCGGCCTCCAGCGCCGGACCCTCCCGAGCAGCCACCAGACCCGCGTCGGCGAGCGCCGCCCGGGCGGTCGAGAGATTTTCGGCCAGGCGCTTTTGATTTTCACCGAAAACCGCGAGCGAGAAATGATGCTCGCCCAGGACAAAACGATTGCTCTGCAGATCGTCGGCCGCGTCGGCCAGTTCAAGCGCCTGGCTTGCAGCGGCATCTTCCGTCGAGGCCATCTGGTTCTGACGACGGCGCAGGCGCTCCGAAGCCCGAGCCTTGCCCATGAACGCGAAGGACTGCGTCACGACGAACGCAAAATCCTGGCTGAGCAGCGAGTTCATCTGGCCTGGCCGCGTCATCGCCGGATATTCGCGGATGCCGAACAGGCCGACGAACCGGCTCGTGTCATGCGCCCGCACCTCGACTGTCTCGCGGCCGAAAATCACCCGTTCCCCATAGATGGCGGAGCCGAGATGGCCGCGGACCAGGGGCACTCTGCCAGCGCGGCCCATCATCACCAGTTCGAGCACCTCGAGCGGCTGTGAGAACATCAGGCCATTATGCTCGTACAAGTGGAGGCGTTGGGGCCGACAGCGTGCGAGAAGTTTCTCGATGTCACGCGCCTTGTCCTCGAAGCGCGCAAGCTCGTCCTCGTCGACTTCGGTCCCCTCCTTGCGTGCCGATGCCAGACGTCGAAGCAGCACGCCGGTGCGATCGGCCGATCCAACGGATGGACGCATGATGAGCGTCAGGTAGAGCTCGTTGACGAACATGCGCTTGGCGGTCACCCGCGCCCGGTATTTTGCATCGAGATCGGCCGCAAAGGCCGAGCGAAACTCGCCTTCGGGATAGTCCGTGATCGGCCGGCGGACGATATGCGTCCAGATCGCGAGGCGGTCGTCGGCGATATTGCGCAGCGTGCCGTTGAGCTTTTCGTGCCAGTCGTTGAGATGGATTGGGTCGGCCGTCTCGAATGCGAGGCCGTCGAGCTTGAACATCATCATGAGGTCGCGCCCGTCGAGCGCGATGACGTTGTCGTCGATATGACGCGCATAGGGGAGATAGCGCGCGGGGTCCGCCTCGTTCTTGAGGATCCGCCACGGCGTCGGGGCGGCAGCGCCGCCCAACGAGCTGGCCCGGCTAGCCATGCGCAAAGCCCCGGCGTTTCGCCCCATCGATCGGCAGGGGGGAGTAGGAGCTACCGCCCCACCATCCTCGGTTGCGGCAGCGTGCCTTTGTCATTGTCCAGAGCCACAGGAGGCGGAAGGCGTTTGCGTCGTGCCGCACGATCAGCCGGGCTATGGCGAGAAAGGCCCCGGCTAGCGCAAAAGCGTAAAGCGGGTTGCCGGTGACGATGAGCGTCAGGCACGCCGCCAGCGCGATCGGCAGCGACGCTTCGATCGGAATGCCTAACCACATCGTCGGCCGGGTCACGGCCAGGAAGAGCGCTTCTTCCCTAAGCTTTTCGTCGTCCATCCCAGCGCACTCACGCGCCGCCAGTGATGGTATCGACGATCCACTGCGCGCTGAACACGATGAAGATGCCGACGATGACGGTGACCAGGAGCCCCAGGCTCGCCCGCCCGGTGAAGAACATGAAACCCACGATGACGACGGCGATCACTGCGATGGTTTTCGCAAAAGTGCCGGTCAGCCAGGTCTTGATGTTCTCGGCCATCGAGGTGACGCCGTCGGCCGCCTGGGCATGGGCCGGATCGGTAAGCAGGAGCGACACCGCAATGGCCACGACCAACAGTGTCAGATATTGCGCGAAAGCGCGCCGGCGCGGCGTCAGCCATATCTTGGAATTGGTCGCTAAGGCAGTCATTCGGCTTGTCCTTTCGTTGAACTGTTGAATGCTCCCCCAAAGACCATCAATGATGCCGTCTGCGCCCCCGCAGTGGTGTCCCATGCCTCTTGGACGCGCGGCGAGCGAACACCCGCCGAAGGCTGCGTAACTGTGGGTTCCGGCGTCACTGGCGCGGGCAAAGCGGCGGGTTCTGGCACAGCTCCGCGCCTGATCGCCGGCACGACGATACTCGACGACGCGTAGACGCGGCCGACATAGCCGTTTCCGAACCCGCGCGAACGGCTGCCCGTATTGTACATCGACATGGCGGTCGCGATGGCCACCTCTGTGGAGGGGCTAGACCGCGCAACGCTCAGATAGTTGGAAGCCAGCACGCGTGCGGCTGCGGCGAGATTGCGGCAGGGATCGAAGGCGTCCTCGACCGACAGGCCAAGCCACCTGAGATTTGCGCTGTTGATTTGCCCCAGACCAAGATCGATGTTGTAGCCGCGGGCGATCAGCGATCGAGCGACTGCGGCGGCCGACACCCGATCGCTGGGATTGGGTGCGGCAACACCGTTCGCATTCACGCCGATGGCGTAGGGGTTGAAATGACTTTCGGCGTGGACAACCGACACAAGCGTTTCGACCGCAACCGATGGTGCGCATTGCTGCGCCAGTCCGACCACGGTTGCGAGCTCGAGGATCACTGTGGTGTGGTCCCTCGTTCGCTGAGAGACGCTGGCAAGCTTTCAATATTCGCAAGCGAATAGGATTGCTGCCGCCCGTCGGTGAACGTCATCACCACCCGGCGCCGCGAAGCGGAATCGCGATCATAGACCTTGGTCTTCGCAACACCGCCACCGGAGCAGCCGGGAAATGAACCGCCCAATGCCAGACGCTCCCAGAGCTTCACCATAGGCGGCACGCAGGCGGGGTACTGGGTCGCACCGCCCGGGTTCGAGAGGCAAAGCAAAACCTGGCAACCCAGATCGTTGGCGGACGCAGGAGCCGCCTCGGCGGACATCGCCACGATCGAAACGGCAAGGGCAAGGCGCAGGCGCTGCATCTGATTTCTCCGCTTTTCAGCGCCGCTGCATTAAAAATGCGCCGACCACTCTCCGTTGAAAATCACCTCTCTTTTGAACCCGGTGCGGCAATTTCGGGCAATCCCCCCACAAGGGGGGAGCGGAGGTGCAAGGTCGTGCAAGACGGCAGGAATGCAGGGCGGCGTTGATCGCCAGCCACCCCTTGAGCCTCAAGTCGGAGAGACCTGAAGCGCCAATTCGCTATTGTGGGGGGCGACGCTGCTAGACGAGCGCGTCGATGTTCAGATGTCCGTCTCGGACAGCGCGAAGCACGAGCTGGGTCCGGCGACGCACGCCATACCGCCGGCGCGCACCTTCGACATATTCATGGACAGTGTCGCGGCTAAGACCCAGAATCTGTCCGATCTCCCAGTCGCTCTTGCCCTGTGCCACCAGATCAATGCAGTCGATCTGGCGCGGGCTGAGCGCTATCGGGACGTTTGCCAGTTCATCGGGACCGAGAAGGGCTCGAGCCTGGTCGAACGCAACCGTGCCAATCAAACGGGCAGAGAGAAGGTCGGGACTTGAGATCGTCTCATCGCCTTGCCGCGCTACTGTAAACATCGCGTCAGGCTCATCGCGCATCCGGATCGGCATAGTAAACCCAGATGCCAGTCCATGTCCGCGACCCCGTTCAAGGATCGAAAGCTGGCGGGCATTGGGCGCGATATAATCGCCGATTTGATCCCAGGTGAGGCCGGAGACGGTTTTGACGCAAGCGGCGTGAACCGGATCCTCAAGATAGAGTCGTGACTCCATGATTTCCTCGATCCACCGCACCGGATAGGTGGTTATTAGCAGGGCTTTGCGGGTGGTCCGCTTCAAGTCGACATTGTGCACCAATGCGAACCAGCGGAACCCGAACTGGCGCACAATACCATCGAGCAAGGATTTGAGATGATCGAGCGTCGCCGCCTGCCGGCATTCGGCTTCGAATGCGGTGATATCGCCCAAGCGGCCGGCATCTGCGAGACTGCTCATAGTGCGAATGATTCGCATTTCGATAGCGGTTTCGTCCAGTCACCGTTCGGCGAAGCCATTGAAAAACAAGACCGGATGCGTTCTGCGGGCAGCTCCCCGCAACAAATGCACAGGTCGTCCTAGCCGGAAGTTGCCCGGTGCGATGATGAAAGGGCGCGCGTGACACTTTACCTCCGGGCAAAGTGTCACAGCTGACAAAATGATGAAGCCACCGGCCAAATGGGATTCACTTCACCCCCCATATGTGCTTGATTCAATCCTGTTATGTTGCACGCTCCGATCATCGGCGACAGCCACCAGCAACTGGATATGCCGTCCTTGTTGGAGATGCTTGCGCGGTCCTCGTCTCGGCCGCGCTACGCCTTCATGGTGCTCAACCTGATTGCCCAAGTTTCCCGTTCCGACGGCAGCGCCGGGCCGTTGGTAGCCAAAGGCGGCGGGCTCATTCCCTTGCGTGACTGGCTTTGCGATGCGCTGACGCCAATGGGGCAGCGCGACCCCCGTCGCGTAGCCCTGGAAGAGCGGATACGCAGCGATCTGGCAATGTCCGGCGCTTTGCCGATGGATGAGGGTCAGGCCACGGCTATGGTCGAAGACGCCATCCGTGAGCAGGTACGGGCTTCGGGCAAGACGAATGTGAGCCGGGCGGTGTCGGAACTGGTGCGCGCTGGCTTGCTCAAGCGTCACTATCAAGGCTATTGCGTCGATCACCATAATCGCGGTGCGCAGCGCCAAGCCGTTTATATTTTGGCAGGGTGCGCGCGCGGTCTGATTGACGGCAGACAAGAACAGCCAAGAGCGGTTCCACGCCAGGCTGAACTCGTGTTCTGATAGCCCCGGAATTGGCAGAATTTAACATAACTATTATTATCAAACTGGCTGATCTGTAAGCGCAACTTAGAGATGTCACTCCCCGCCAGTTAGAGATGTCACAACCGGGACGTCTCGCGGTCCCGGTGGCATGTCTTCCTGCAAGGCGGGAGGACACGCTTATGACGGTAGTGGCGATGAGCCATGGTGAGCTTTCACGATACGATACGCTGCTTCGTTTCGAGCGTGGTGACCTGAGGATCGAGGATGCGGCGATGCTGCTCGGCGTCTGTCGGCTCCAGATCTACCGGCTGCTCGACCGATTGCGTGCGGACGGCCCCGATGGCCTCGTATCCTGGAAGCGAGGCCGCCCGAGCAACCGCGCGTTCAAGACAGAGTTGCGCGACCGGGTTCTCGACCTGGTCCGTCAGCACTACCATGATTTCGGCCCAACGCTGGCGGCCGAGTATCTGACCGAACGGCATCACATCACCATTTCGCACGAGACCCTGCGGAAGTGGATGATCCAGGCTGGTCTTTGGAAGGATCGCGATGCCCGCCGTCCGCGGCCCTATCAGCCGCGTTACCGCCGCGACTGCCGCGGCGAGCTGGTTCAGGTCGATGGCTCGAAGCACTGGTGGTTCGAGGATCGCGGGCCGCAGTGCACGCTGCTCGTGTTCATCGACGATGCGACCAGCGAGCTCATGCATTTGAAGATGGTCGAGAGCGAGAACACCTTCGCCTACATGGAGGCAATGACCGCCTACATCGAGGCGCACGGCAAGCCGGTGGCGATCTATTCGGACAAGCACGGCGTGTTCCGCAACAACACCGCATCGGCCAAAGGCGACGGCATGACCCACTTCGGCCGGGCGTTGGAGGCGCTCAACATCGAGATCATCTGCGCCAACTCGCCGCAGGCCAAGGGTCGGGTCGAGCGCGCAAACGGCACGTTGCAGGATCGCCTGGTCAAGGCAATGCGGCTCGAAGGCATCTCGACCATCGCCGAGGCCAACGCGTTCTTGCCGGGCTACATGGCGCGGCATAACCAGCGGTTCGCCAAGCCGCCGTTCGATCCACGCGATGTGCACCGCGCCCTCGCCCTGCACGACGACCTCAAGGCAGAGATGGTCTGGCGCGAGCAGCGCACGGTGACGCAGGCGCTGACGCTGCACTACAACAAGACGCTGATCATCCTTGATCCCACCGAGATCAGCCGGCCTTTGGCGGGCAAGCGGGTCGATGTGTGCGAGTATCCCGACGGCCGGCTCGAGATCCGTCATGGCGAGCAAGTCCTACCCTATCGGGTGTTCGACAAGATCCGGCACGTGAACCAGGCGGCGATCGTCGAGAACAAGCACCTCGATGCGGCGCTAGCGATGGCCAAGGCGATGCAGGAGATGCTTACGCCGCGGAAGCGCAACAACAACGAGCCGTGCCGCAGATCGCAGCCTGCGCATATGTTCCCTTCCCCGCCGCCGCAGGAAGGCACACCAATCAAGCGCAAGCGGGGACGTCCTCCCCTTCCCCGGCTCACCCCGATCGAAGCGGCGCAGCGCATGCTCGAGCCCGTGTGAGGGGGCCCACTGCAGAGCAGCGGGTCCAGGGCGCGTCTCCGCCAAACCAGCGCACCAGCAGGGTCTGCGCTGCGCAAGGCTGACGGGCTACGCACAGCCCCTGCTGCATCAAACGGTGACATCTCTATCTGGCGGAAATAGTGTCTTCTCTAAATTGCAGGAACACTGATCGGCCGTTTTGACGGACGACCGCAATGCTTTTGTTGCTGCCTAGCCCATGATCTCCTCGATCAGTAACAGGCCCAGGAAACCAACGAAAAACATAGCGCTGACCAGCGGGCTGTCAGGCCTCTCGTGGGCTTCGACCAACAGCTCCTCGGTGACCAGATACAACAGCGCCATCAAGCCAAAGCTCAGAAAACCGGCGATGACGACGGGTGGAAACATCGCCACCGGGGTCGCTACCAGTGCGCCGACCGGTAACAGCAGCGCCAGTCCGATTGTGATCGCGATCACCTTGCGACGTGACCGCACCGTTTCGCCAAGCTCAGCGGTCACGGTGAGGCCGAGGAACAACACTTCGAGGGTGAGCGCGATCGTGAGCAGCAGGCCTGCCTTGGCGCCAGCAACAAATGCCAGTCCAAGCACGAGGCCGTCGATGAGAATGTCGATGCCGATCGCACCCAGCATCGCGACCGGACCCTTGGTCCGTCCTTCAAGCGCCTTCAACGACAGCATCACGACCACCCCGAGCGTGCCGCCGATAAACGTCGCTATCGGCGAACCCTCGTGCATCACCTGCGGCAATATTTCGGCGGCGGCCGCCGCGAATACGACACCGGCCGCCAGATGCTGCATCGCGCTGACGAACGTGGCGCTCGGCCGACGCCAACTCGCCCAGAGCGTTCCCAAAATCACCGCGAGGACCGGGATCAGCGTATATTGCAGTGCCAGCATCTCTGTCTCCCTGTCCCTAAATCCGACGGCATGCCTGGGCGGCGTGGCCCGCACGGTTGATCGTCATCTCGCCGCCCGTTGCATCGGCGGTGATCTTGTCTCCGACATACCGAAGCCCCGCCCCGGTGCCGACAGCCACTCTGGCCGTCCGCCAGTGGAACTGCGCAACTCGATGCTCAGCCCATCGGCCAGAAAGTCCACGGTGATCTGGGCATCGTCATCGCATGCATAGATGTGGCGGCCGATGATGTGCGCGTTCAGTCCTGCAAGATGATCGCCCTCATGCGGATTGGCCGACGGCGCCTGACTGGAGCATCCACTCGCAGCCACGGCAAACAAGGCGGGCGCCAGGAGCAATGTCCGTGAGAAGCGACCCTGTCTCACATCTACCTTCCGCGTTTGGACGTACCGAGCATCTAGTGCGCCTTTCGCTTGGCAATGCGGCGATCAACACGCGACTGCCGCCGACCCAGGGGCGCACCCGGCCGAAGATAGCGCTCAAATGCCCGGTCGGCCTCTTCCATACTCGCCAGGATCCGGCCCTTCAGCTTGCTGGTCGCCACGCGCGAGAACGGTCCCCAACAGCGCGTGCTATGCCGCATCTGTGTGCCCGAAGTGATGGCGTCGATCCGAAAAGCTTCCTCGAACATCAGCAAACCCGGCATCCCGGTCTTCCAGCCAATCTCTTCCGGCTTTCGGCAGTGCGTAATCGTCGCGGGCGCGGTCATCGCGTTGCGCAGGAATGTGGTGTTGAACGTGTAGCCGATCGCGCCGCCTTCAACGGCTGCTCCCGACAGCCGGATAAAGGGGTGCCAGCGCGCGAAGCCCGCCAAGTCGGACAAAGCGGTCCACACCCGCAGCGGCGCGGCTGACAGCCACGTCACATGCTCAACCTCAAACATGATCGCGGTCCTTGAACGCGAGCAGTCGCAGCGCATTGAATACGACGACCAGGGTCGATCCTTCATGCGCCAGCACCGCCGGACCGATGCCGAGGCCCAGGATTGTTGCCGGCAACAGCACGGCGACGACCCCGAGGCTCATATAAAGGTTCTGGCGGATGATCCGGCTCGTCTGTCGGCTGAGTCCTACCGCGAACGGCAGATGGGCGAGATCGTCGGCCATGAGCGCGACATCGGCCGTCTCGAGCGCCACGTCCGATCCGGCCGCACCCATGGCAATACCAACGGTCGCATTGGCCATCGCCGGCGCATCATTGACGCCGTCACCGACCATGGCGACCTTGTCCTGCGCCTTCAGCTTCTTGATGGCTTCGACCTTATTTTCAGGCATCAAATCACCCCAGGCCTCGTCCAGTCCGACCTCCTTGGCGATCGCATCGGCAACGCGCTGGTTGTCGCCCGAGATCATGATCATTCGGGTGATGCCGAGCTCACGCAGCCGCGCCAATGTGGCGACGGCTGCGGCGCGGGGCGTGTCCATCAGTCCGATCACGCCAAGATAGCGATCTCCCATGCGCACAATCATCGTCGTGCGACCAGCCTCCTCCAGTTTCACGCCCGCGTTCCGCAGGCCTTCCGGCAGCGGCGCGCCATCGACCTCACCGAACAGTTTGGGGCTGCCGATGTGAACCGCCTCGCCTTCGACAATTGCCTGGACGCCCCGACCCGTAATGCTGCGCAAGTCGGTTGCCGCCGGGACCGGCGCATCGCCGTGCCGCTCGCGACCGCCAGCGGCGACCGCAGCAGCCAGCGGATGGTCACTCAGGCTTTCGACGGCGATGGCAATGCGGAGTAGATCCGCCTCGCTCGACCCCTCAGCGGCAACGACATCGGTTATCTGAGGCCGGCCTTCGGTCAGCGTGCCGGTCTTGTCGAAAGCGATCGCACGCAAAGTGCCGAGGTTCTCGAGTGGCCCTCCCCCCTTGACCAAGACGCCGCCACGCGCCGCCCGTGCAATACCAGACAACACCGCACTCGGTGTTGCGATCGCGAGCGCACAGGGGCTTGCGGCTACCAGCACGGCCATTGCGCGGTAGAAGCTGTCGCGGAACGGCTCATCGATCACAACCCACGCAAACAGCAGCAGCACGACGAGGCCCAGGACAGCGGGCACGAAAATGCGTTCGAAACGATCGGTAAAGCGCTGGGTCGGCGATTTCTGCGCTTCCGCTTCCCCAACCATCTGCACGACCTTGGCAAGGGTCGTGTCCTTGGACAGTCGGGTCACCTGCACCTCGATCGCGCCTGCCCCATTGATCGTTCCCGCAAAGATGCGGTGCGCGGCGGGGACCTTGTCCGGTTGTGCAGCAGACGACGCCGGATCATCGACCGGTCGCTTGTCCACCGGCATGCTCTCGCCAGTAACCGGCGCCTGGTTGACGCTGGAGGTGCCGACGACAACGAACCCGTCCGCCGGCATCCGCTCGTTCGGCTTGACGACGGCTATGTCGCCGATCGCCAGTTCCTCGACCGGAATCTCCTTTGTTCCCCCGTCGCGGCGCACGAGCGCGGTTTGCGGAGCAAGTTCGGCAAGTGCCTCGATGGCGCGCTTGGCCCGACCCATGGCGTAATGTTCGAGCGAATGGCCCATGCTGAACAGGAAGAGCAGCAACGCGCCCTCGGCCCAGGCACCCAGCGCCGCAGCACCGCCTGCAGCCACAAGCATGAGGGTATCGATCTCGAACCGCTTCATCCGCAGATTCTCGATCGCCTCGCGCAGCGTGAAATAGCCGCCGAAGCCGTAGGCAAGAATGTAGCCGGCCATCGGTATCCAGGTCGGCGCGCTCGTGAGTTTTTCGACGCCGAAGCCCACCGCAGCGAACAAGCCGCACAATATGGCGAAGATTATCTCGGTGTTTGCGCCGAATATCATCCCGCCATGCGCGTGATCATGGCCCTCGCCTTCTTTGCCCGCGCCATGGTCATGCCCCTCATGACCCTTTTCATCGCCATGAGCATGGCCGGTATAGGGGTCGGCAGCGCCCGCCGCCGCGGGCAAAGATGGCGCCCTTCCCGGCTCGGCACGGACGCCGACGCCCATTTCCCCGAGCAGACGACGAACATCGCTCTCCGAGATTGCTTCACGGTCGAAGTCCAACCGCACGACGCCGGCAGCAGACGCATCGGCCTCGACGATACCAGGAGCGCGGAGCAGTCGTTCCGCGACGGTACGCGCGCGGCGCTGGTTGGAGAGCCCTTCGACGTTCCAGCGCAGATGTCCAAATCGCTCTGTGATCTTCGCGCCTTCGCTTTGCGCGAGCTCACGGATACGCGACAAAGACAGGAAATCCGGGTCGTAATGGACACAAAGCTTTGCCGGCGCATCGCCTTGTGCCGCGACGATATGGGCGTCACGAACACCCTCCCGCGCGCTCAGATTAGCCACCAGGCGCGCCACACAGCCATCGGCTGTGTCGTCGACTTCGGGCAGGAGAAGCGGCAATTCCAGGCGCAGCTTTTCGGTCATTGCGCCTCTCCCGGCGTGTCGCTCGGGGCGAGGCTCGCGGCTTCGCCCCCCACGATCTCGACAACCTCCAGGGTCATGAGGCCGATGCCGGGCACATCCGCGAGCGAAGCGACAAAGGCACGAAGCCGTGCGTCCTCATCCACGATTTCGATAACCAGCGACTGATCATCCTCGAGGACGTGACGGCGGTGGACATGCGCTGATCGGCCGAAGCCGACCAATGCCTGAAGCACCGTTGCCCCGGCCATTTTCGCGTCGCGCGCGCGCGTGGCGACCACCTCGAACACCTTACGGTCGCCAAAGTAAGCGGCTTCGTCGGTGTAGATGCGGAGCAATTTTGCTTTTTCGTTCATCTTCTCATCCTCTCTCAGGCCGTTGCTGGCGAGGCATTCGGAGCCTCGTAATGCTGTTTTGCAGGCCGGCGACCGATCCGCTCGCCCAGGCCCAATACCACCTTGGAAATGGCAGGCAGCACGAGCAGGGTCAGGATCGTTGCCGCGATCAGGCCGCCGATCACGACAGTCGCGAGCGGCTTCTGCACCTCGGCGCCGGTGCCGTGCGCAAGTGCCATCGGCACGAAGCCGATCGCCGGCACAAAGCCCGTCATGATAACAGGCCGGACCTTTTCGAATGTGCCGTCAATGATGGCGCGGCTGAGCTCGACGCCAGCCTCGAGCTTCTCCCGGATCGCCGTCATCACCACGAGACCGTTCAGGACCGCGACACCGGCAAGACAGATGAAGCCGACCGCTGCCGACACGGAGAAGGAGATGCCTGTCAACCAAAGCGTGAACACGCCGCCCGCGAGGCCCAAGGGCACCGCAAAAAACACCGCCGCTGCCCGGGCAAGGCCGCCGAGCGCCATATAAAGCAGGCCAAAGATCGCGAGGAAACACAGCGGCACAACGATCGCCAGACGCTGCGACGCCGCCTGCAGGTTCTGGAACTGCCCGCCCCACTCCAGATAGGAGCCCGATGGCAAGGCCAGCTTGTCGACCCTGGCTTGGGCCTCGGCGACGAAGGAACCGACATCACGACCACGCACATTGGCCTGGATGACCACGCGCCGCTTGCCATTTTCGCGACTGATCTGGTTCAGCCCTTCGCTGAACCGGAATTGCGCGACCTGTGAGAGAGGCACGGAGCCTCTGTGTCCGCCGGCCTCCTGCGGCAACAGGACAGGGAGCGCGGCCAGCGCATCGAGGCTCTCGCGTGTACCCGCCGGTACGCGCACGGTGACCTCGAAGCGGCGATCGCCTTCGAAGAGCAGTCCTGCTTCACGCCCGCCCATCGCGGCCGCAACCGTATCGGCAACCTCCTCGATGGTCAGGCCGTACCGCGCAATCGCCGCGCGATCGAACTTCACGTCGAGCGTTGGCGAACCACTGGTTTGTTCCGCCTTTACGTCGGCTGCGCCAGGCACAGTCTGGAGGACGCGAACGATTTCCTGGGCAGTGGCCCCCATCTTGTCGAGATCATCGCCGTAAAGCTTGATCGCTACGTCGCCGCGTACGCCCGCGATCAGCTCGTTGAAGCGAAGCTGGATCGGTTGACTGACCTCGAACGAGTTGCCGATCTTCGCGCCAGATCGTTGCTCGATCCGGGCCAGAACGTCGGCCTTGGTATTGACCCCTTCCGGCCATTCGTCTTGCGGCTTGAGGATCACGAAACCGTCTGAAATGTTCGGCGGCATCGGGTCGGTCGCCACTTCCGCGGTGCCGGTCTTCGAGAACATGACCTCGACCTCGGGTAGGCTGGTGACCGCCTTTTCGACCTCGCGCTGCATCTCGAGCGACCGCTCAAGCGAAACAGAGGGGACGCGGGTCGAGGCGAGCGCGACATTCTTCTCGTCGAGCTGGGGAATGAACTCCTGTCCCAGAAAGCCGAACACCAGCGCCGAGGCTGCGAAGAAAGCGAAACCGGCACCGATGAACGGCCACGGCCTTGCCACCGCTTTGTCGAGCAAGGGCGCGTAGCGCGCCTTGGTCTTGGCGATGATCCAGACTTCCTTTTCCGAGACCTTCCCCCGGATCAGAAGGGCGACCATCGCCGGAACGAAGGTAAGAGCGAGGATGAAGGCCGCGACCAGGGCGAGCATGATCGTGATGGCCATCGGCGAGAAGGTCTTGCCTTCGACACCGGTGAACATCAGCAACGGCGCAAAGGCGAGCAGGATGATGCCCTGGCCGAACACCGTCGGCTTGATCATCTCCTGGGACGCCCGCATCGTCTCTTCGAGCCGCTCGCGCAAATTGAGCAACCGGCCTTCATGTTCCTGGCGATGGGCAAGCCGCGCCAGACAGTTCTCGATGATAATCACCGCGCCATCGACGATCAGACCGAAGTCGAGCGCGCCCAGGCTCATGAGGTTACCGGGCACGCGAAAGGCGTTCATGCCGATCGCCATCATCAGGAACGAGAAGGGAATGATGAGTACCGCGATGATCGCAGCGCGGACGTTGCCAAGCAATAGGAACAGCGCGGCCGCGACCAGGATCGCGCCCTCGATCAGATTCTTTTGAACCGTGGCGACGGTCGCATTGACGAGCTTCGAGCGGTCAAGGACCGTCGTGACCTTGATGCCCGGCGGAAGGGACTTTCCGACGCCTTCGAGCCGCTCACCGACATCGCGGGCGACCACGCGGCTATTCTCGCCGATCAGCATCAGCGCGGTGCCGATCACGGCTTCATGGCCGTTCTGGCTCGCCGCGCCCGTGCGCAGCTCGCCGCCGATCTTCACATTGGCGACGTCCTTCACGGATATGGGCAAACCACCGCGCGTTGCGACGATCGCGTCCTCGATCTCGTCGATGTCGCGGATGCGGGCATCGGCGCGGAGCAGAAACGCCTCGCCGCCACGGTTGAAGTAATTGGCACCGACGGCCAGATTGGACGCCTCCAGCGCCTTGGCGAGCTCGGAATAGGAGATGCCATAGGAGGACAGCTTCACCGGATCTGGCTCGACGATATATTGCTTGGCGTAGCCGCCAATCGAGTCGATGCCGGCGACGCCCTGTACCGTGCGCAACTGGGGCCGGATGATCCAGTCCTGCACCGTGCGGAGATAAGCGGCACGGCCTACGTCGTCGGTCAGCCGTGCGCCTTCCGGGGTCAGGAAGCTACCGTCCGACTGCCAGCCAGGCTGGCCATTGCGGATGGTGGCACCTTTCCCGCCGGGATTGGCGAAATCGACCGAATACATCAGCACCTCGCCCAGACCGGTGGTGACCGGCCCGATCTGCGGCTGAACGCCATCGGGAAGCGTATCGCGTGCCTGCGTTAGCCGTTCGCTGACCTGCTGGCGGGCGAAGTAGAGGTCGGTCTTGTCGGTGAAAATCGCCGACACCTGGCTGAAGCCGTTGCGCGACAACGAACGGGTGGTTTCGAGGCCGGGAATGCCGGCGAGAGCGGTTTCAATCGGGAAGGTCACGCGCTTCTCGATCTCGATTGGTGAAAGCCCGCGTTCGACCGTGTTGATCTGGACCTGGTTGTTGGTGATGTCAGGGACGGCATCGATCGGCAGCTTGGTGAGCTGCCACGCGCCGAATCCAGCGATCACGAGGAAAAGGAGAACGACCGCCCAGCGCGCGCGGACGGATAGCGCCATCAAATTTGCGATCATATTCTATTCCTCCTCGCCTGCGCCCTTGCCGAGCTCGGCTTTGAGCAAGAAGGCGTTGCGGGTAGCGATCGTCGTTCCGACAGGCAGACCAGACGCGATCTCGATCCGACCTGCGCTACGCTGCCCGGTGGTAACCGGCGTTGCCTTGAAACCATTCGCCGTGCGGACGAAAACGACATCGCGCCCGCCCACCGATTGCACCGCTTCTTCGGAAACGACGATCGCGCTCGTCGTCGCGCCACGGCTCGGCATCATGCGCACGCGCACCGCGAGACCGGGCTGCAGAAGGCTGTTGGTAACATCGAGCACAGCGGTCGCAGCGCGCGTTTCGCCGCTCAGCGTCGGCGTCACTGCCCGAACACGGGCTTCGACGGTGTGGCCATCGGGCAATTCGATGATCGCCTTGTCGCCTGCCGACAACCGTGTGGCGTCGGACGCCCCCACTGCCGCCTCGATCTGAATCTGGCGGGGATCTGCGACCCGGAACAGCTCGGTCTCGGGCTGTACATAGGCGCCAAGGCTGATCTTCATCGCTGTCACGCGCCCGGAAATCGGGCTTGCGAGAATGACGCCGCGACCATCACTGGTAATGTTCGCTGCACCCGCTGCAACCCGCGCACGCTGCGCCTCGGCCGCGGCGGAAGCCGCTTCCGCCTGGGCTGTTTCGAGATCCACTCGGGCGGAGACCTTCTGGTCGTAAAGATAGCGTTCGCGCGCCAATGCCTTCTGCGCCAGGGTCGCCTTCGCTCCTGCTGCCGTGCGATCGGCTGCGATCTGCGCTGCATCGCGGCTTTCAACCACCGCCAGCGCTTCGCCGGCCCGGACGGGATCACCAAGCCGCTTGAGAACGCGGGTGACGGCACCACCTGCGCGTGCAGTGACGATGGCCTCGCCCGTTGGTGACGGCGTGATGATGGCCTGGGCCACGATCTCCGCACCAAGTCCACCGGCGCTGATCATCTCGGTGACCACGCCGGAATCCTTGATCGCGGCAGCGCTCATCACCAGCGTATCGCTCGGCGTTTCCGCCGCAGCCTGCTCATTGGTGGCAGCGTCATCGGCCGATGTTGCGGGTGCCTCGCTCGTGCAGCGCGCCACACTGAAACCACCAACGGCCGCGAGCAGAACAGCGCCCGCCACTCCGCCCAATAGGCGTTTGTCCTGAATCATAGGATCTCTCCGAATAGGGGGCAGCCAGGGCGCAACGGCCCGGCAATCGACGGCGCTATGGCGGCCGTCATGAGGGGTAGCGGCGCGTTTGACGGCGGCGAAAAACGTAAGGAGCATGCCATGGATCAGCTCCCCGTTTCAGGCGCGGGCGCGGTCAGACGCTCGAGGCGGGCTTCGGCATCGTGATAAGCGGCAAGTGCATCGGTGAACGCAGCCCGTGTTTCAGCGAGGGTTCGTTCGGCTTCCAGCAGGTCGAGTTGGCTGAACTTACCCTGCGCATAACCAACCCGCGCGATGCGCGCGGCCTCCATCGCGGCGGCGAGCCCCGGTCCACCGGCCGATCGGGCGGTCGCGCCCGCATTCGCCAACTGGGCTTGCGCGCTCGCGATGGATTGCTCAGCCTCGATCACCGCCACTCTTCGATTGGCGTCGGCGCGATCTCGCTCTGCACGCGCCTGGCTCACCGCCGCAGCGCCGCTGTTGAAGAGGGGAAAGGGAATAGCGATCCCGACGACTGCCGCTGTATCGTTGGTCTGGGCCAGCCGCCGCGCGCCCGCGCTGATTGTGATGTCAGGCACGCGCTGGGAGCGTGCGAGACGTACCTGCGCATTGGCCGTATTCACGTCAGCCCTTGCCGCAGCGAGCGCCAATGTCCCCTCGGGCGAGACTGGCAAGGCGGGACCATAGCCCTCAACTCGGTCAAACCATGCAAGATCGAGGGAGCCCTCGATCGGTTGCCCGATCAAACGCGCCAGATTGCCGCGCGTGACCTCCGCCTCGCGAACCGCGCGCTCAAGTCCGACCTCTGCGTTGATACGCAGCACGTCCGCGCGCTGCTGGTCGATCGGCGCCCCTGCCCCTGCGGTCACGCGGACCCGTGCGGCCCGAAAAGCGTTTCCCGCGATCTCGGCCTGTTGCCGGGCAATATCCACGCGACGCTCGGCAGCGGCGGCTTCGATATAAGTCTGCGATATCCGCAGATTGAGATCGGCAAGCGCGATGGCCGCGTCGATCCGCGCCCGATCACTCCGCGAATCCGCAACTGCGATCCGTGCAGAACGCTTGCCTCCGAGCTCAATCGGCAGAGCGAGACTCGCGGTGGTCTCGGCGCTGCGAACACCGCGATACTGGCCGGAACCGGCGACATTCTCAGACTGTACCTGGATCTCAGGATTGGGACGTAGGCCGGCAACCGTACGGGCGGCCGTTGCAGCACGCACGTCGGCTGACGCAGCATCGATGCTGGGCGAAGTCCCACCCGCGACGGTACGAGCACGGTCAAGAGTAAAGATGGATGGATTCGCAGAGGGCGGCGATGTCGCCGTCTGCGCCTGCGCGATCGACGCGCAAGACGTTACGGCCAAAACGGCCGCGATGACGCGATGCATGGATGAAGAACTCCTGACGAACCTTTAGGAACCCGCCGGTTGACGCCGACGGGAGCTAGGAAATCGTCAGGCTTGGGGAGGTCGTAGGGCGGTCTCAGCCGCAGCGGTAGCCAAGGCGACCGAGCGCGTCGGACGCATCATGGATGCAGTCTTGTCTTGGCTGATAGACTCGGCTTTTGCCATCGGTGCAGCCACATGATGGCCATGACAGCTGCCGTGATGGTGCGGATAACCCTTGTCGCTATCAGCAGGAACCTGATCGCCGTCACCATCGGCATGGCCGATTTCAGAGGCGCTATTGGCATCAATACAAACGATCGGCTCCATCGCGTGCGAGACCGATCCGACCCCAAGGGTCAGGAACACGGCCAAACAGGCGAAAAGGATCGTCAGTCGATGCATCTATCAGGTCTTTAACAACTATAGGCTCGTAGAGGCCAGCGAATGTTGTGCCGAACCTTCACTTGGCGGTTTCGGCCGCAGTTCTGCACGGGCCTGCCCGATGATTTGCAGGCCGCCCCAGATACCGAGGCCCGCCATGATCAGGGCAACAGCGAGATCCGGCCAAGCCGTGCCCGTACCAACGACACCGGCGGCAGCGAGCAAGACCGCAAGATTGCCGATTGCGTCGTTGCGCGAGCAAATCCAGACCGAGCGCATGTTGGCGTCGCCACCGCGGTAGCGATAGAGCATGAGTGCAACGCTGCCGTTCGCGATCAGCGCGATCACCCCGACGATTCCCATCGTCTCGGCCTGCGGCACGCCGCGGCCCAGCGCCGCAAGCACCGTCGTGACGAGGACATAAAGGCCGAAGGCGAGGATCGTGCCGCCCTTGAGCAGCGCGGCACGCGACCGCCAGCCCAGTGCCATGCCGGCGACCCCAAGACTGATGGCGTAATTGGCGGAATCGCCCAGGAAATCGAGCGCGTCCGCCTGCAGGGATCGCGATCCCGAAGTGATGCCCGCGACAATCTCGCCCAGAAACATCGCCAGATTGATCGTGAGCGCGATCCAGAGCATGCGGCGCCAGCGCGGATCCGGCGTCGGCGGTACGTCGGACTGGCAGCTGTTACAGACCATGATCATCTACTCGAACAAGCATCATGGACTCTCTATGCACCCTCTAGCAACTAGAGGGTCAAGGCAAATCATCGTCGTTGTCCCCGGCTGCATCAGCCGACCGCCACAGCGGCACGGCGCCGGTTGAGGAGGAAGCCACCAAGCACCGCGATGAGCATCACGAGCTGCGCGCCCATTGACTGCAAGGTCGGGAAGATACCGAGCATGGAGACGCGGACGCCGCCGCCAAGCGGCGCGATGTCTATGATGCCGGCTTCCTGTAGCGCCGACACGCCCTTGCCGGCGAGGACGATGGTAAGGATCGCCATCAGCCACGCGCTGTAGGCGAAGAATTTCGCGATCGGCAGATCGCGGCTGTAGCGCAGCATGGCCCAGGCGATAAGTCCGAGCAGCAGCACGGCCGAGCCCGCGCCAGCCAACATCGCACCGCCATTGCCCTGGGTCCAGAGCGCTGCGTAGAAGAGGATCGTCTCGAACACCTCGCGATAGACGACGATGAAGGCCAGGCCGAACAGGAACCAGGCCGACTGCCGCGACAATGCGCGCGACATCTTCTCCCTGATGTAGCGTTGCCACTGGTCCGCCTGCGCCTTGCCGTGCATCCAAATCCCCACGGAGAGCAGGACGACGGCCGCGAACAGCGATCCGAACCCTTCGGTAAGCTCCCGGCTCGCGCCGCTGATTCCGATCGCATAGGTCGCAATTCCCCAGGTCAGGCCGCCCGTCGCCAGCGCCCCGATCCAGCCGCCATGGACATAGGGCAGCACCTCGGGCCGCTCGGCCTTGCGCAGGAAGGCGATCATCGCGACGACGATCAGCAGGGCTTCGAGTCCCTCGCGCAGCAGGATGGTGAATGCACCCAAGAATGTCGATGCAGTGCTCGCCGCGTCCGGGGACAAGGCCGCATCGGCGTCGTCGAAGAGACCGTCGAGCACCTGGGCGCGCGTGGCTATCTCGTCGGCGGGGCGACCTTGCTGGAGCGATGCCCGGAACTCGCCCATGGCGCTTTCGATGTGCCCCATGAGCGTAGCATCGCGCGCAGTCAGCATCGGCTCGAGGGGCTCGAAGCCATCGAGATAGGCCGAAAGCGCAAGTTCCTGGGCGGCGTGGCGGTCGCCACCACGATAGGCGGCAAGGCTCTGTGCCAGCTTTTCGCGCGCGACGGTCAGCGAACCGGGAGCCTGCTGGATCACCACGTCCGGATGGCGGCGCAGATAGGCGATCACAGCGTCGGCCTTGGCAACCCCAATCGACTTTGCCAGCACCTCGGGCGTCAGCCCCGCGAGTGTTGTCAGGTTGGGAATCATTTGCCGCAGGCCGGGATCGGATTTCCACAGCCGCTCGCCTTCGTTCGCGAGAGCTTCGGGAAATGCGAAGCGACCGGCATAGAAGGCCAGCGCCCAGCGATCTTCGCTCGGCAAGGTCGCAAAGCTTTGCATCGCGGTGCCGTCAATGCCCTGACCGATCACTTGGTAGAGCGCGAAGGGACTGCGCTGCCGCGCGCGCACGATCTCGCTAAAGGCGATTGGCGGCGTCGAGAGTTTTACGGCATCGGGGCCATGTCCATCTCCGGTCATGCCGTGGCAGCTCGCGCAGTTCTGCGCAAATAACGAGGCGCCGCGAGCAAGGTCAGGCGCCTTGCTCGGCGCGAGAGGCACCGGATAGGCCTTGAGGAGGTCGGCAGCGAGGCCATGGGCGATGCGCGCGACCTCCTTGGGTTCGCCCTTCGCGGCAATCACACCCCGGAGTTGGGTTGCTCGCGTGATCAGCTGTCCGCGTGCTGGCGTGGGTGGCAGGGCCATAAGGCGGGCGGATACCGAAGCCGCGAATTCGGTCATCTCGGCATATTCCGAGGTACTCTTGATCCGGCCGCCGCTGACGGCTCCGCCATAGTCGACCGCCATATAGTCGAGCAGCCGCCATGCGGTCTGTACGTCGGTGGTATCGGCATGGGCTACGCCGCCGATCCCGCCGAGGCAAAGAAATGCTGCAAGGATGGCGATGGCGCGCCGGATCGATGGCATCGGCGCGCGCATGAAGGCAAAGGTGGAACGGCGAGATTCGCCAAGGTCTGCACGGGACATCCCAGCCTCATAAACCCTCTAGCCGCTAGAGGGTCAAGCGGTTTTGCGACTTAGTTGCAATAGTAGCCAGCGCTTCGGCCTCAGTTTTAGCGCTCGGCCTCCGGCGCCAGCGTCTCGATGATGCGGCATTCGGAGATTTTGCCGTGCCCGCACTGGACGATGAGGCTGCTGAGTTCGGACCGCAGCGTTGTCAGATCCTTGAGCTTGCGATCAATCTCCGCAAGATGTTCGCGCGCGATCAAATCCACCGCCGAGCAGGATATATCCTTCTGATCCGACAGGCCGAGCAGCGCCTGAACCTGATCAAGCGAAAAACCCAGTGCCCGCGCGCGCCGGATGAAGCTGAGCCGCGCGAGATGCTGCGTGGAGTAGGCACGATAATTGTTCTTGGTCCGCTCTGGCGCGGAAAGCAGGCCCGCGCTCTCGTAATAGCGGATTGTCTCGACCTTCGTTCCCGTTGCGGCAGCAAGTTTGCCGATGCTGAGCGACCCTGGCGACATCATTAGCGACTCTATAGTGACTTCAGGCTTTCATAGGGCAGGTCTCGCGCAAATGTCGAGGCAGCGTCCATTTCTCGCCGGCAGGCCAACACGCACTATTCATGCGTCATGCCGGTGCCGATGGTGCAGGTCGGGATAATGGGCATGCCTGTGGACCATCGGCGCGTGCCAGTGCTGATGGCTATGCGGCTCGCCGGGTGCGGTGCCGGGCGCATGATCATGCTGATGATGGCTGTCATGGACGTGACGATGGTCATGCTCGAGCGGTTCGTGCGCATGCTCATGGCCGTGCGATTCGGTCAGGTGCAGCCACAGCCCGATCGCCATCAGGATGCCGGCGATGATGAGGGACACGGTGACCGCTTCGCCGAATATCGCGACGGCGAGCACTGCACCGATGAACGGGGCTGTCGAGAAATAGGCGCCCGACCGGGCGGTGCCGAGGTGCCGGAGCGCGAGGACGAACATAACGAGGCTGACGCCATAGCCAAGGAAGCCGATCAGGGCAGCGCCAGCAATGACCGGCACGGGCGGCAAGGATGCGCCAAGCGTCAGCGCCAGCATGAAATTGACGGTGCCTGCGGCCAGTCCTTTCAGCATCGCGATCTGGACGGGATCGGCGCTGCTGAGCTTTCGGGTGAGATTATTGTCGATTCCCCAGGCGAGGCAGGCGCCGGCAATCGACAGCATGCCGAGGCCGCCGCCGACCGGGCCGCCGCGCCACGATAGCAGCACCGCGCCGCCTAATATGGCCGTCGCTCCGATCAGCAGGCGACGATCGACATTCTCGCCAAACACCAGCCAGGCAATGGCAAGAGTCGCCAGCCCTTCGAGATTGAGCAGGAGAGACGCTGTGGATGCCGCCGTCGTCGCCAGCCCCACCATCAACAAGACGGGCGCGATCGCACCACCACACAGTATGACGAGCGCCAACCACGGCAGATCGGATCGAACGAGCGGGGCCTCCGCTTCTCCGCGTCCGATCGCCTTGCGCACCTGATGAACAAGAGCGAGCCCCATACCCGATCCGAGATAAAGCAGGCTGGCGAGCAGCCAGGGGTTCACGCCATTGCCAAGGACAAGCTTGGCGAAGGGCGTACTTGCGCCGAACAACAGGGCTGACAGCATCGCGAGGATTGGGCCCGCTCCTCGTTTGCCTGCTTTTAACATACGATAACGCCCCGTGTCGTGGAAACGCTCTCGAACAAGAGTTTCCCTGCAATATCATGTTCTGTAGCAGGCGACTAAGCGCCCTATGTCTAGACTGGCCTAGGCTGAGCAAAAATTCCGACGGGCGTCTCGACGGCACCGCTGGGCCTAGGGCTGAACGGAAAAGTTCTCCAGCGACGCGTCATAAGCCTTATCAGATTTGCAAGGTTTGACGCCAACGATACCGCATCTGTTCCCAACGCGAAAAGGGCTCCAACGATCAAATTATGGGCGAGCCAAAATGGAGCCCCCACGAGGAACAGACCCTTCATACGCGTCGTCGATGTCTGCAAGCGGGCTAGACTACCCAGCGAACTGCCGGTCAACGCCAGCGCGGATGGTATTCCGTGCCATGTTATGACCGATAGGAAGGACAACACAATGAGGCTGGCCCCATAGAGTCGCACGACGACATAGCGGTCACGCACTGACGCTGAGACGAGGAGTTGCGCGCAAGAAATGAGGCATGCCACCGCCGCAGTGGGCGATCCCAACATTAGAAAATATGTCGCAAACGCAGCAGCGCCCGCGCTCTGAATTTTTACGACCGTCTTGTAGTCACTGAAGAACGGCCAGATAATGACGCACAGAAGCGCCACGCAACCGAAGGCGGTGGCAATCACGACTGCCACCGCTCGGTTCTTCCAATCTTGATCTGCGTTTCGCGCCCAGCTCGTTCCTTTTTCATCACTCAAGCGTGAAGGAACGAGGTTAATTAGCCTTTAATGGGCCTTATAAAATCCCCTGCTTAAGGCTTCTTTTGGATCGCTGTTACCTCACCGGCGCTGCCCACAAGCGTGACATCAAAATCGACCTTGTCGCCCACCTTCGCCGCGTCGGTGATGGCCGGCGCGGCCTTGAACGCCATCGTCATCGCTGGCCACTTAGCTTCGGGGATGGGGCCATGGTTGAGGGTGATCGTGCCGGCAGCCTTGTCGATGGCGGTGACCGTGCCATGACCCTTGGCCATGATCGACGCGGGGGCCGCCGGCGCCATCGCCATGTTCCCCATGTCGCCACTCATGGCTGCAGCAGGGGCCGCCTGGTTGGTCTCGACCGCAACGGGTGTTTCCGCCTTCTTGCCGCAAGCGGCAGTCAAGGCGGCCAAGCCGAGGGCAATAGTCAGTCGTGCATGCTTCATGGTCTTCTCCGTCATTATATAAGGGGTTGAGATGTGGGCTTGCTCTTCGGCCGCCGGAGCAGAAGATAGGCGGCAGGGAGCACGAACATAGACAGGAGCGGCGCGGTGAGCATGCCGCCGATCATCGGCGCCGCGATCCGGCTCATCACCTCCGAGCCCGCGCCCGAGCCGAGCAGGATCGGCAACAGGCCGGCGAGGATCACCGCGACCGTCATCGCCTTGGGCCGGACGCGAAGCAGCGCGCCTTCGCGCACCGCGGCCTCTACCTCGGCTGCATCCGGATCGGCGACCCGCTCCTCAAGCGCGTTCTTCAGATAGATCAGCATCACCACGCCGAACTCCGCCGAAACGCCGGCGAGCGCGATAAACCCGACGCCGGTCGCGACCGATTGGTTGAAACCTAGGAAATAGAGAATCCAGATGCCACCTGTGAGCGCAAACGGCAGCGTGCCCATGATCAGCGCGGCTTCATCGAACCGGCCGAAGATCATGTAGAGCAGCACAAAGATGATCAGCAGGGTCGCGGGCACAACCAGCTTCAGCTTGTCGACCGCACGCTCGAGATATTCGAACTGGCCGGAATAGGCGATGCTGACGCCCGGCGAGAGCTTGACCTGCTTCGCCACCGCGCGCTGGAGATCGCCGACGACGGAGGCGAGATCGCGCCCGCGAACATCGACATAGACCCAGGTGGAGGGGCGCGCATTTTCGGTCTTGAGCATCGGCGGCCCTTCAGCGATCGATATGTTCGCGACCGTGCCGAGCGTGATCTGCTGCCCCGATGGCGTCAGGACCGGGAGCGTGCGGAGGCCTTCCAGGCTGTCGCGCACCTCGCGCGGGTAGCGCACGCTGATCGGGTAGCGGGCTAGGCCTTCGACCGTTTCGCCAATCGTCTCGCCCCCGATCGCACCCGAAACGATCGCCTGCACATCGGTGATGTTGAGCCCGAACCTGGCGGCGGAAGCCCGATCGATGTCGACATCGACATAGCGCCCACCGGTCAGCCGCTCGGCCAGCGCCGAACTGACGCCGGGCACGGTCTTCGCCACCGTCTCGACATCATGGGCGATCCGGTCGAGCTGGACGAGATCGGACCCCGACACCTTGACCCCGATCGGGCTCTTTATGCCGGTCGCCAGCATATCGATGCGGTTGCGGATCGGCGGCACCCAGACATTGGCGAGGCCGGGGAGCTTCACCGTGCGGTCCAGTTCTTCAACGAGCTTGTCGGGCGTCATGCCCGGCCGCCATTGATCGCGCGGCTTGAACTGGATGGTCGTCTCGAACATTTCGAGTGGCGCCGGATCGGTCGCGGTCTCGGCACGGCCGGCCTTGCCGAATACGCTCTCAACCTCGGGCACGGTCTTGATCAGCCGGTCGGTCTGCTGGAGCAGTTGCGAGGCTTTCGCCGCCGACAACCCGGGCAGCGCCGAGGGCATGTAAAGCAGGTCGCCTTCGTCCATATTGGGCATGAACTCACCGCCGAGGTGTGTGAGTGGCCAGGCCGTGGTCGCAAAGACCAGCGCCGCGATCAATAGCACGGTCTTGGGTCGCCGCATCGTCCAGTCGATCGCGGGCCGGTAGATGTTGGTGAGCCAGCGGTTGACCGGGTTGGATTGCTCGGGCGGGATCTTCCCGCGGATCAGCAGACCCATCAGGATCGGCACCAAGGTCACCGATAGGATCGCCGCCGACGCCATCGCGTAGGTCTTGGTGAAAGCGAGCGGCGCGAACAGCCGCCCTTCCTGTCCTTCGAGTGTAAACACCGGAATGAAGGAGAGCGTGATGATCAGCAGGCTGAAGAACAGGGCGGGGCCAACCTCTGCGGCGGCTTCGGTGGTGACAATCCAGCGCATCTCGCCCTCGAGATGCTTGCCCGGATGATCCTGTTCCCAGTGCTCGATCTTCTTGTGGGCATTCTCGATCATGACGACGGCCGCATCGACCATCGCGCCGATCGCGATGGCGATGCCGCCCAAGGACATGATGTTGGCATTCACCCCCTGGAAGCGCATCACGACGAACGCCGCCAGCACCCCCAGCGGAAGAGTGAGGATCGCGACCAGCGCTGAACGGACGTGCCAGAGGAACAGGCCGCAGACGATGGCGACGACGATGAACTCTTCGACCAGCTTGTGGGTGAGATTCTCGACTGCGCGATCAATGAGCTGCGAACGATCGTAGACCGTCACCACCTCGACGCCGGGTGGCAGGCTCTTTTTCAGTTCGGTGAGCTTGTCCTTGACTGCGGCGATCGTTTCGCGCGCATTCTTGCCCGAACGCAGGATCACCACGCCACCGGCGACCTCGCCTTCGCCGTTCAGCTCGGCGATGCCGCGTCGCATCTCGGGGCCGATCTGGATGGTGGCGACATCGCCCAACCGCACGGGCACGCCACCGGCGCCGGTCCTGAGCGGAATCGCCCGGAAATCGTCGAGCGTCTTCAGATAGCCCGAGGCGCGAACCATATATTCGGCTTCGGCCATCTCCAGCACTGAGCCGCCCGCTTCCTGATTGGCTTGGCTGATCGCCTGGACCGCTTGCTGATGGGTGATCCCATAAGCGGCCAGCTTCACCGGATCGAGCAGCACCTGATACTGCTTGACCATGCCGCCCATGCTGGCCACCTCAGCGACGCCGGTCACGGTCTTCAGCTCGTAGCGCAGGAACCAGTCCTGAATCCCGCGGAGCTGCGACAGGTCGTGGCGGGCGGTGCGGTCGACCAGCGCATATTCATAGACCCAGCCAACCCCGGTGGCGTCCGGTCCCAGCGCGCTGCGGGCGCTTGCCGGCAGCCGCCCCTGCACCTGATTGAGATATTCCAGCACGCGGCTCCGGGCCCAGTAGAGATCTGTGCCGTCCTCGAAGATCACATAGACGAAGCTGTCGCCGAAGAAGGAATAGCCGCGCACCGTCTTCGCGCCGGGAACCGACAACATGGTCGTGGTCAGCGGATAGGTGACCTGGTTCTCGACGATCTGCGGCGCTTGGCCGGGGTAGCTGGTGCGGATGATGACCTGCGTGTCGGAGAGATCGGGGAGCGCGTCGATCGCGGTCGATCGCACCGCCCAGACGCCCACGCCAATGAGCGCCAGTACGCCGATCAGAACGAAGAAGCGGTTCCTGACCGACCAGCGGATGAGATGGGCGATCACTGGCCAGCTACCTTCGCCATGCGACGCACCGTCGGCCCAGCCGGAGGTTGATCGAATCCGAAACGGACCCGATCGCCGGTCTTGAGGCCGCGCGCGACCTTAGGATCGGGAAGCTGGAAGGTCATCGTCATCGCTGGCCAGCCGATAGCCGGCACCGGCTCGTGACTCAGTGTTACCGTATTGGCGGTGATCTGCTCGATCTTGCCGACAGTCTCGTAGAGTCTGCCGATAACGGCGGGATTGGCGGCTATGGGCGCGCCACCCCCGATCGGCCGCGCCTGGACTCCGGACAGGCTCGCCTCGGAGTCTATCAGGAACTGGCCCGACGCCACGATCTTCTCACCCTCGCCCAGGCCCGCCAGGATCTCAGTCTGGCCCCCGGATTCCCGCCCGGTCTGGACCTCAGCCGGCCGATAGCGGCCCTTGTCGAGCGCGAGCATCACCAATGTCCGCTTGCCGGTACGGATCAGCGCTTCGGAGGGCACCAGCAGCGCCGGTTGCGTGACTCCGCCAAACGACACGGTGGCGAACATGCCGGGACGCAGGCGTCCGCTGCGGTTGGGCAACTCAATCCGGACGGTCAGCGTCCGGCTGTCGGCTTGCGTCTGCGGCAGGATCGCTGAAACGCGGCCTGACAAGATCTCGCCGGGAAATGCCGCGAGTGTCGCCCGCACGGTTTGCCCGGGTTTGAGCGGTCCGGCGATCGCCTCGGGCACGGCGGCATTGAGCCAGACAGTGCCGAGACCATTCACCTCTGCGAGCGTCTGTCCTGCCGTCAGTGTCATGCCGGCCCGCACGCCCAATGTTTTGACAACGCCGCCGATCGGCGTGGAGATCGTGATGACATTGTGCGGACGGCCGCCGCGCTCGACCGACGCGATGGTGCCAGACGGCATGCCAAGCAGCATGAGTCGCTGGCGGGCCGCCTGGGTCAGTGCTGCGTTGCCGGTGCGGCGCACCGCGAGAAACTCGGCCTGCGCCCCGCCCCACTCCGGCACCAGGATATCGGCGAGCGGCGCCCCCGCGCCGACCACGTCACCCGGCGCGCGACCATAGACTCGCTGCACGAAGCCCCCGGCGCGTGCCTGGACGACCGCGACATCGCGTTGGTTGAAGTCGATTGTGCCGGTCGCGGTGAGGCTGCTAGCCAGCTCGCCGCGTTGCACCGTGGCGATCCGCAGACCGAGCGCCTGCGAGGCGGAAGCGTCGACCGAAATGCCCGGCACCTGCGCGCTTGCTCCGCCCTCGTCCGCATACCGAGGGATCGTCTGCATCCCCATGGATGAGAGACCGGGGCCCTCATGGTGCTCGGCCGGTATCATCGGATCGTACCAATAAAGAATTTTGCGCGCTGCCGGCTTTACGGCCCCACCATCTTTTGTGCCCTGGAAGCCCGCTAGAGCGAACCCGAGACCGCCGGCAGCAAGCGCAAGAGCAGCAGCTGCGCCAAAGAGCCACCCGCGGGCTATCATAACCTGGCTCATCGATTTTCGCTCCGGTAGGTGAGTGTCAGCCGCGCACCGTCCGCGGTGACCAGGGCTTCACGATCAAGAGTCGTGATGGTGGCATCGGCCAGCGCGGCATAGGCGTCGGCGATATCGACGAGACTGGCACGACCAGCCGCATAACTGGCGGTTTCCAATTTCACGCGCTGCTCAGCGAGCGGTTGCAGTGTGCTCTGCGCACGCATCCATTGCTCATGGTGCATGACATGGTCGGCGATATCCGCATCAAGGTCGGCGGCGAGCGCGCGCCGCGAGGCCTCGCGTTCAGCCAGCACTCGTCCGGCATTTGCCTGGGCTGCCGCGATCCCGGCATTCTGGCGACTGCGCGTGAAGAACGGCAGGCTGACTGTCACACCGGCCGAGACATAGTCGCCGAACCGGGGATCGCGGCGCTGGTAGGCCAGGTTGACACCAAAATCGGAACGCCGGCCGGCATCGGCTACGCGCACATCGGCATCCGCCTGCCCGGCCTGGGCATCGATCATCTGGATGGTGGGGTGGCGGTCGAGTCCTGCGCGCAGACCCGCTGCGTCGACCGCAAAATCGGGGATCGGTCCGGCGATCTCCGGCGCGGGGTCTCCGGTCCAGCGGGTTAGCGTCGCGCGTGCCCGCGCCACGTTCGAGACGAGTTCACTGCGGCGATCCTGCATCGCGGCGACGGCTTGGCGCCCTGCAAGGGTCTGCGCCGGGCGCGCACCTCCCGATGCGACCGCGCCCGGCGTCGTTCCCACCACACGCTCGAGACGGGACAGAACATCGTCGAGCGCGGCAAGCCTGCGCTCGGCATAGGCCAGGTTGATCCAGGCTAGCGCGGTGCCAACCTCGACCGTGCGCGCCTCGACTGCGGTACCAGCCTCGGCCGCCAGTATGTCGCTGTCGGCGCGCGCCTGTTGCGCATGGCGCTTGGCGAGATTGGGAATGTCCTGGGACACGCCGACCCGCGCCATGCTGAAATTGTCGCGCTGCGGCTCGAACGCGAGCGGTCCCGATACCGGGAAACTGTCGATCCCAACTGCAAGCGTCGGATCAGGCAGGGCGCCGGCCGCGCCGCGCACGGAACGGGCGGCGTTGGCACCGAGCGCCTTCGCCTTGAGCGACGGCGCTTCCTGCCGGGCGCGCTGGAGGGCCGCGTCGAAGGTGAGCGGCTCGGCGAAGGCAATGCCGGGGATTGCCGCTAACAGCGGCATACACAAAAATAATCGCATGGAGATCTCCTGATCGGAGGTTCAGGCAAGCGTGGCACACCAGGCATGTCAGTGGCGGCAGGAAGGGGTATCCCGCCGCCACTGCTGGCCTAGCCGTCTATGCGACCTGAAGCGGCCAGAACCTGCTGCTAGCCAGCCGAGGCGCCGGACGGAGACATCATGCCATGCATCTCCTTCATACAATCCGCGGAGCTCATCTTCATCATGTCGCAGTCGCAGTTGGCCATCTTCGCGGTATCAGGCACCCAGACGCGCCGCTGAGCCGGTCCCGTGGCGCGCGGGCCATATTGGGGAACCGACTTCCACTCATAATGACCGGATTGTTGGCTGTGGTCGGGCTGGCCGGCGAATGCGGCGGCAGGCGCGGCAAGGGCTACGCCCAGCAGGGCGTAGAAAACACGGTTTTTCATGACTGTAATCCTTTGGCAAATCATCGTGGTAGCCGCAGATCGGACAGGATGTTTGAGTGCGCGATAGGCGCACCGATCCTGTCAGCCTGACGGCTGTGGTCGATCAGCCAAGGATAGTCGGTGGTTCAGGCTCGGGGGTCAGATCACTGCCATGCAGGGTCGACGTCGTGGTCCAGAATGCCATAGCTCCGTGAGCCACCGGCGATGCCGGGACGCGCGGCGCGTCGCGCAGAACCATCGGAACGACACAGCCCATTGATGCGACGCAGTCGAGCGTCAGCCCCTTGCAGGGCTTGCCCGAGGGCTGTTGTTTCTGAGCCATCGCATTCATGCAATCTGCGCTCATTCCCGAAATCGCCATCGGCGCGGAAACCGGGGCCGGGTTAGAGGCATAGGCCGCCGCTTGGCCCATGAGGCCAACCAAGGCTCCCAGCAGGAGGAAGAGATGCAGTACCCGTTTCACAGCCGTTACTTCTTACACCCGTCCTTATCGTAGAACAACGACATCATCGTCCGCCATGACGCGCAAAGACATGCTGTCCACCTGGACCGAAGGCGACGACATTATAGGGGTCCACGTGTTGCCCCGGGACTTCCATCCCCGGCGAGCCCATCGGCATCCCGGCAACCGCAAGTCCACGCACGCCGCGCGGCTTCTGGGCAAGGACGCGCTTCATGTCGGTAATCGGGACATGACCCTCGAATGCCATGCCGTCTACAATCGCTGTATGGCAGGATGACAGGCCCGAAGGAACGCCTTGGGTCCGCTGGAAGCTGGAGCGCTGGCGATCGTCGATGATGGTTACTTGGCGCCCGAACTGCTTACGCACCTGCGCCGCCCACTGCGCGCAGCAGCCACAGCCCGGATCGCGGTGAACCACGATAGGCGTCGCCGCCGCGCTGGCGACCGAAACCGACGCAAGGACCAACGACAATGCGACTTTGAGTTTCATATCGTCCTTCACCGCACCCATTCATCAAGGCTACCACTCTTCATAATACGCGCGACCGCCGCCTACCCCTCAAAAAGTGGCAGACGGTCGCAAGATTACCGTAGCGATCACGAACCGACATTCGTCGATGGGCAATCCAGGGTCGTTGCAGACCTCTCGCACTCGCGTCGATTTATGCAGTCGAAAAGCATTATTGCACCCGAGCAGGCCGCATTTCACATCTCAGCGACCCGGTCGCACGGCCGTAAGTTGACCGTTCGGAGTCCCGCATTCCCAACAGACGTGACGTATCTTTTCCTGTTCAATTCCACGTCGAGCAGAGCGACCCTCAGATCACATATTTGTCCCAGCTCGCATAATGTTCAGCGCTGCGCTTGCCGCGCGGAAGGCTGAGACCGACGAGGGCGAGCCCTATGATCACCGAAACGATCGTTCCCAGGTGGCCGGCCCCCGTCAGCAGGAAAGGGGCAGCAACCAGCCAGGCGCCGAGCGCGCCATTGATGAAGCGCACGGCGCGGGCAACTTCGGCGGTGGCGATGATCGCGACGGTGATGACCAGGGCACCAATGACATGGTCGCTGTTCGCCATGGCGCCCTCATTGCCCAGTGTCACCCGCGTGAGCATGAGGAATGCGCCGAGCGCGATACTGACCGCCAGCGTCCACGGCAGGGTCAGCCCCCGCTTTGCATCGGCCCAAAATGCGGCAGGCGACGACATCAGGTCGGAGGCGTCCTCACTGCCGGCCTCGCTCGCGTCGCCCTGGAAGAAGGTGCGAATCAGCGGCTTGCCGCGGCATTTCGCCCACACAAGGAACTGACCCATGGCGATGACCTCGTCGAGCGCGAAAGGGATCATGATCAGCATGGCGAGGGCGGCGATCAGCGCCAGCGTGCTCCAGGTGCCAATGACGATGGGCTGGCTGATGATGAAATAGATGCTGACCACGCCGAGTGGAATGACCAGGATGCCGAAGAAGGTCACCATCCACGGCATCGTGCGCCAGCGGTCGCGGGTGCCCATCACCGCCATCAGGATCTCGAGCACGTAGCTGATGGTGCCGAGACCGCCGTCGGGAATCGGCCACGCCTTTGACATGTTAGACGTGATGATCTCCTCGGTACCATTGCGCGGATCGCTCAACGAGCCGACAAAGAAGGGTTCCCAGACGCTATCGATGTGGCCCAGTTGGTATGCCGTCAGGATGCGCGAGGTAAGAAGACCTATCAGACCCATCACGACGATCGGCAGCCGCTGGGCATCGGTAGACGGGGAATAGGTCCAGCCGGGTGGGATGTTCTTGGGGTCCATCATCCCTGCCATGCTCATACCCGGCATCATCGGCACGAGCACCGACAGCGCGATCACAGCCGAGCCGATGAGCAAATCGTTGTTGTACTGCGCCGCGCTCGGGCTCCAAAAGATCAACGGCGCGAACAGCAGCCAGATCCCAACGAATGCGACCGCCCACTGAGCCCACGTCTTGGTGCGTGGTACAAGCGACAGCGCACCGAACAGCGCGATGGCAAGCCCGCTGACAAGATCGCTTACGGCCAGCGCGCTTGCACGCCACTCGATCGACGGCAGACCGCGATCGACCGTTACGAACCGCGCCGCCTCACCGACGCGCTGCGCGGTCATGGAGTCGTAGATGAGCGGGCTCGAGGCGAGCCACAGACCGAGGCCGATGTTGGCGTAGAGCGCCCAGCGCGCACGGCGCTCGTCGCGGTCCATCATGGCCATGTGATCGCCATGTGCACCGTGGCTGGACATCGCCATGTCCCCAGCCCCGTGCCCCACAGCGGCATGATCCATGTTGCCATGGTCCTTAGCTCCGTGCTCCATGCCGGGCATCGCGCCGGCTGCCGCTTCAGGCGGGTTATGGTCCAGCTCGGCCGGCTTCGGATCGGACTTGTCGTTCCAGGCGACGAGGTTTTCGTTGAGCTTGTTGTTCCGGTACCAGGCGCGCGGGTGGCGCTTCAACGCCGCAACGATCGTCGGAAGCGTTTCGCGAAGACTGTGCTTCGGCTCCCATCCAAGTAGCGACCGTGCGCGCGAGATATCGAGAATGTAGTGGTCGTTGCTGCTGTCGATCATCCAGGGCTGGATGAAATCGTCGTCGCCGAGTGCCTCGTTCTGAAGAACGATACCAGCCTTCGCGAGCGGCTGCGGGATGCGGATCGTCTTCCAGCCCTCGCCGTGGAGCGCCTCGCCGACGATGTCCTGGATTTCGGCGTAGCCGGGGGCATCGGGTTCGCCGATGAGCAGGGGCAGTTCAGACGGAAGATCGTGCCGCCGATCGACCAGGCGCACCACGGCTTCCGCCAGGTCATCGCGGTGCACCGATGATTGCGCCGCGCACAGCATGCCAGGATAGAAATGCGAGATCAGGCGGTGCTCGTAGATCTGCGATATCTGCTGTGCGAGGAACGCTGAGCGTCCCTCGTCGGCATAGACTCCTGCGGGTCGCAGGTAGACGACGGGTATCCGTCCGTGACGCTCGTGCAGCAGCGCCTCTGTGTCGACTTTGGACTGCGGGTACGCCCAGGAGGCACCGATCGGCGATTCCTCGTTGATGCGCTCCTGCGGAGTGGCGGTCGGTTTATGGACCAGCATCGTGCTGGCGAAGACGAATTGCTCGACATCGAACGACTGGAGTCCGTCGATCAGCCGCCGTGTCCCTTGGACGGTTACCTTGTCGTAGAGCGGATTGGGATCGCCAGAAATGTCATAATACGCGGCGAGATGAATGACGGAAGCAATGCGGTTGCCGTATCGCGCGCGAACCTCCTCGAGCGCAGCGTGAACCGCTTCATCCGAGCCGACATCAATGTCGATAGCGGCGGCGGGCGGTGGTGGCTCGGGCGGACCGGCGCGATCGAGACCGACGACCGTGTAGCGCTCGCCGAGCCGGGCGATCAGGGCCGCGGCGATAAAACCGCTCGCTCCGGTGACGAGGACGATCTCAGAAGCGCCTTTGGCGCCACTCGGACCGCTGCGCTCGATGTCGGTCATACTTCCACCATCCTGCTTCTTTCGCGAAGAGCGTCGATCGCTGGATATTTGAGCAAGATGCGCATGACGAAGCCTTTCCGACAGTACCTGATCATGTGCCCATCCTGTTTACTTCGAAGAACACACCTCAGGAAATCGGCTTTCGTGTATCTATTCCGGTGCTTTCGTCGGTTTGCGGTGGCGGGGGCGACGCACCGCGATCGCGATAGGAGGGCAGGTCCGGAGCGCCATCCGGCGCCGGGTTAGCTTGCAGGCGCGCGATCATCTGTTTCATTTGGGCGATCTCGCGTACCTGCGCGTCGATGATGCCATCGGCCAGCTTTCGAACCTCGGGGTCCTTGATGTGCGCGCGCTCGCTGGTCATGATCGCAATCGAGTGGTGCGGGATCATCGCCTTCATGTAGGAGACGTCGTCGACCGTTTCCTGGCTCCGCACCAGCCAAAGCGCTAAACCAAAAATGGCAGCGCTACCGAGCAGGATGCCGATATTGAGGCGGGTGTTCTTGTACATGCCCCACATGAAACTGAGCATGATCACCGCCATGACCGCGCCCATGACGAGCGCCATCCAGGTGCGCGTCTGGCTGAACTGGACATGGCTCAGCGCATAGGTGTTGAGATACATCAGCCCGAACATCACGACCGTAGACGTCGCAATCATCGCCACGAACCGGCCATAGCCCATGCCTATGCCCATGCCATTCTTCTTGTCTTCCATTGACCGACTCCGTCCTACCTCTAGGCTCCTCACCCTCCTCGGCTGCCAAGGGGGCATGCCTGCAACTCACTTCATACCCAAAGGGATCCAAGATCACCTGGAGTATGACCGGGAGGATGGACATTCAACTTTGATCATAGCCGGGTTTCCGCTGCGCCGTACCTCTGCATTGTTCAGCCAGGCTCTTGGGCGGCGACGCTTAACCGGCCAAGTTCTGAGGGCGCCCTGATGTCGACCGGCTTTGTCGCTATCAATTCCTTGAGCGGCCCGAGCAGCTATGATGATCCTGTTGCATACTGCGGGCGTGAGTGATTTGATCCTTGTACCGCCCGACGGCACCCTGGACCGCGAGAATCGCCCTAATTTACAGGCCATCGAGTACGCGTACCCCTTATCGCCAGAGCACAACCCGCTAGTAGCGGGAGCGTATCAAAAGATGCGATTAGTGCGACGACGTTTTGGCACGGGGTTTGCCCGGAGCTTTGATGGGGCTTCGTAACATTACGCATATTGAGTCGGGAGCCGGGTCCATAGTCTTGGTGGCGAAGAAAGGTTCTTCACCGCCAGTTTTCCTCGGCGGGTCTTGTAAACTCAGCCAAGGAGGCTTCCACCATGTTGCTCAAGAAGAAGATCACCATCGCGCTTGCAGGCCTCGCCGTGCTCGGCGCCGCGCCTACCTACGCCCAGGGCATCGGCCACAGCTTTTTCATGCGTGGATCGATCGTCGGCAAGGACACGACCGGAACGGTCGTTTGTGTGGGTAAGGCCGACGGCGCGACCGTAGGCCAGGTCCTCGAGGTCTACCGTGTGGAAAGCACACCTGGACCTTCGAAGACCCCCGGCGCGGGCTTCCGGCGCGTGGCCGTCGGGCACGTCAAGATCGATCACATTTTCGATGACCATTTCGCGCATGTGAGCATCGCCGACGGCACGCCGAAGGTCCACGACATCGTCGAACTCCGCAGGAAATAAGTCGGCAGCGGGGACGGCGACCGCCGTCCCCACCATCAACGCCACCTCGCTGCAGAACGAGACCGGCACGATCGCTCGCAACCAAGCGACGAACACCGGCCTGGGTGCACGAGACATGAATTGAAAGGAATCGAGATGCGCTTCAAGAAGTCAATATCGATGGCCATGGCGAGTATCGCCCTCGCCGGCGCGGTCCCCGCTCTGGCGACCGGCATCGGCCACAGCTTTTTTATGCGTGGATCGATCATCGGCAAGGACACGACCGGAACGATCGTGTGTGTCGGCAAAGCAGATGGCGCGACAGTCGGACAGGTGCTTGACGTCTATCGCGTGAAGACGCTGCCCGGCTCCGGCTACAAAGGAAGCGGCCCCGCTTATCGCCGAGACCTCATCGGCCACGTCAGGGTCGATCATATATTTGACGACCATTTTGCGCATGTGAGCGTCGCCGACGGCGCTCCCGCAGTTCACGACATCGTCGAGCTCCGCAAGAAATAAGGGCGTGCCGGGGAGGGGCTTGCCGCTCCCCATGATGCCTGATGGCGGCCGCAAGCGACGAAAAGTCGCGCGGCCTTTGAGCGGACAGGAGAGCGGCGATGATCGACCGACGTCCAAATATTTCTCTTGACCCTGGACCTAGGTCCAAGCGGCACTGTGCCTCCGAGACTTGCCATGTCACGGCTTAGAATCGGTGAGCTGGCCGAGGCTGCCGGCGTTCGAAAGGACACCATACGTTATTATGAGCGCACCGGCCTGCTCCCCGCTCCGCAACGGACCAGTGCAGGATACCGCGTCTATCATCCTGCAGACGTCGAACGCATCAAGTTCGTTCGCGCTGCACAGGGGCTCGGTTACACCCTCACCGAAACGCACGCGCTCCTGCTGGTGCGGGCCGGAGACGCCCTCGCCGGGTCGGATATCCTCGCCGTCACGCGGGTCAAACTGCGCGAAGCACTGGTCAGGGTGGAACAGCTCAAGCTTATCGAAACAGGCCTTGAGCAGCTGGGTGAAGCGCCCTCGCACGAAGCCGAAAGCGACCCTTGCCCGATCCTCTTTCTGGTTCGGGACGGGCGGCTGTCTCAATTGGCCGCAGATCAGCCAGAACAAATGTCCGTGGGAGAGGACCACACCACCTGCACAGGGAAGGACTGAACATGAAATACTCTATCTCGCTGGGATTGCTACCACTGGCGCTGCTCGGCGCTTGCGCGACCCTTCCGCCGACTAGCGCGCAGATCGCGAGCTGCAAGGCCATGGAAGACAATATGGGTCTCGCGACGCCCCATGATCACAACGAGATGAAGGGACAGGGGCGCAACCCGATGAATCTCTCGCACGATCGCTGCCTGCAGATTCTCAAGCAGCAATGACACCCTGATCTGTCGGTCGAGCACGCTTATCAAGCTCGTCCGACGGGATTTGCGTTCGACCGCTCACTCTCATTCGGAGACACATCATGAAGACTCACCTCACGAATACGTCCGGGAAGATCGTCTCGGGGCTCACAGCCCTTGCGCTTCTCGGAACGCTTGCTGCGTGCGGCAAGAAGACGGACGGCACGCAAAACCAGGCTGCCTCCAATGCCTCTGCAAGCGCGCCCGGCGCTCTTGAAAACGACACCGCCGCCGCCACGGACTCTGTCGGGACCGACAACACGGCGGCCGATATGGATGAGCGCCACCGTCAGGATATGGACCACAGCGACATGCGCCGGGGTGGGCCGATGATGCCCAATGGCGCCCCGCCTACGAGCACGCCCGACAACAGTCAGTCCGCCCCGATGAAGGATATGTAAGCCGAGCAGGCTGAAAACCCCGGCACTGCCCGACCTGAGCAAGACCAATTCGAAGGAATAATGCCGCGACCTTTCGAATGGTCGCGGCAACGGAGACGCGCCATGACATATTTCACGATCGGAAAGCTGTCGCGTGCGCTCGGCATCCGTCCCGATACCATCCGCTATTACGAGCGCAACGGTCTGCTTCCTCCGCCCGCCCGGTCTTCTGCCGGTTACCGCACCTATGGCGACGCCGATCTCGAGCGCGTGCGGTTCATTCGCAAGGGGCAGCAGCTGGGTTTCACGCTTCGCGAAATCGGAAGCCTGCTCGATTTGCGCGCGTCCGACACCGCGACAACCGCCGATGTCCTGGCCATCACCGAGAGCAAGATAAATGAAGCGACCACCCGTATCGATGATCTGACCCGCATCAAGACCGCCCTGTCCGCCCTGTCCGCCCAATGCTCGATCGACATTCCCATCGCGGATTGCCCGATCCTCGCGCATCTCGCGAGCATTCCCAGGGGAAGCCCACCTGGCGACGGCGACCCTCATGCCGCCCGCGCAGTGAAGGCGTCCATATGAGACCTGTTTTGCAGCGTTTGGGTTTACTGCTGCTTTGGGCAAGTCGGCGCCAAGCGCGCGCGCTCCTCAGCCGAGCAAGTTTAGCCTTGGCTGTTATCGCTGCGGTTGGCGGCCTGGCCCAGCCTTCTGTTGCCGAGCATCTGCCCGGTCAGCATTTGGGCTCGAAGACGGATCTCATCGGTATCTGGTCATTCGACGCCCGGTCCGGGTGCAAGACCGGTACAGCCTGGGAGTTCCGGGCGGATGGATCTTATAATGAGATCAGTTTGCCCGACCGTGCACCGCAGGCCACCGGGACGTGGTACGAACGCGGTGACATCATCTTTTATTCCCTGGCGCGGCCAGAGACAGTCGCCCCGGGGCGGCCTGACAAACGCATGGTGATCATCGAACGCGAACCCGATCGCCTCGTCGCATTGGGAGGTCGCAGAGTTCGCCACGTGATGCACAGGTGTCCGTGATGACCGAGAGCCTCATTGTGGAGGGCATCCACTGGATCACGCGTGCCATCGAAGTCACCGGGACGGCGATCATCGTCGTGGGCGCCGGTTCTTCGCTGATCAGATTCCTGCAGCAATCCCTGAAAGGTCCGATCGACCAACATGTCGTCGGCAACTTCAGGTCGAGCCTCGGTGAAGCCATTCTTCTCGGACTCGAATTCCTGGTTGCGGCCGACATCATCAACACTATCGCGATCCAGCCAACGCTTAGCAGTCTCGCGGTCCTTGCCGGCATTGTGCTGATACGAACCTTCCTGAGTTTCTCGCTAGAGGTCGAGATCAAGGGTCGTTGGCCCTGGCAGCGGGCGACGGGAACCCCGCGCGATGATTGAGCATCGGCGCCGGCTCCGGGCGCCCGGGCGACAACGCCGGGGAAACAGGAAACTACGTATATTGGCGAAAATCGATTTGTGGTCCCTCGGGGCCGTTGCCAGCCGGATGTTCGGCCGGTCATAGCAATGGAGTATTGATCATGATCATGACGCGTTCTTCCCGCTTGCGCGCGCTCGCCCTAGGGGGTGCAATCGTGCTGTCGCCCGCCATCGCCTCGGCCCAGGGGCAAACCACCGGCCATCCGTCGACCCAGTCTGCGCCCTCCGCCAACGGGTCGATGCCGGCAGGCGGCATGGAGAAGCACGACGCGATGCCAGGCATGGCCGGCATGCCGATGCAGGACGACAAGATGCCTGCGGCCATGCCTCCGATGGCAAAGAAGGCCGGATGCTGCGGCATGAAGAAGATGCCGATGGCCAAGCACAAGGCAGCCCCGCACCGCCGCCATGCGAAACCCGCCACCGCGAAGCCGGCGCCGATGCCCGCGGACAAGCCGATGCCCATGAAGGATGACATGTAAGGAAGTCCTCAGGTGACGCGCCCTCACAACAACATCACCGGCCTCAAGCTATCGCGGGCTTTGAGGACGAGCGGTATCGCACTCGCGCTGGCGATGATCTCCGGATCACCGCCAGCGTCGGCGCAGATGGCCGAGTCAGAGCACGCGTCGCATCATCCAGCGGGCGGAGCCGCCGCGCCAGCGGCGATGCCAGCGGGCAACGTGATGGGGGCAGCAGCTCCGGCCGCGGCGAAAGCTGCCGATCCCATGGCGGCGATGATGAAAGGGATGATGGTGCCGTCGCCGGGTACCAAAATGGGCGCGGGACCGGCGGGATGCTGTGGAAACGGCGGCGCCAAACCCTTCTACCCCTCGCTGATGGACTGGCCCGTCCTGACCGATGAGGCACGACGGACGGTACGCGCCGCGGCTCTCGCCCGCCTGGGGTCGGGCGCCGAGGTCCTGACCGCGGAGCAAGCCCGGCTTCACCACGCTCTCATGTCGAACGACACGAAAGGAGCCCAGGATGCGATCAGGGGCGCCCGCGAAGGCCTCGCACTCGCGGACAGCGGAGCAGGCGCGCTCAGGGGCCTCGAAGAGGGCCGCCCTCCCCGGCAGATTGCCCTGAGCTGGTTCAAGACCCAGTCGGGTTTTGCCGTCAGCGACCAGATGGCATACGGAAACGAGCTGGCGGGCCTTTCCTGGTGGCACCTGATCGCGATGGCGCTGCTGGCGGCGGCTCTGGTTGCGGCGCTGCTACTCCGATGGGCGCGGCTGCGCCGCATCGCAAGCTTGGTGGAGCGGCTCGCACCAGGCGGGGCTACACCACCGGCCAGTCCGGCCACCTCTCCGGCCCCGGCCCCCATCGTGCCGGCGCCCGCTGCTCCTGCAGGCGCAGCTACGCCCGGCAGCGCCACGCCGGCAGCGCCGCGCCTGTGGAAAGGCGTCCTGCGGATCACCGCGATCTTCGACGAGACCCCGAGCGTCAAGACGTTCCGGCTCATGGAACCGAACCGCGGGCCGATGCCGTTCACGTTCCTGCCCGGCCAATATGCCTCGATCACCTCGGAGATCGAAGGCCAGAAGGTCCGACGATCCTACACGATCTCGTCGTCGCCCACACAGCGCGACTATATCGAGCTCACGATCAAGCGCGAACAATATGGGCTGGAATCGCGCCATCTCCATGATCATGCCGCTACGGGCGACCTTCTCGAGATTGCGGCGCCCGCGGGCCGGTTCTTCTTCACCGGCAAGGAAGCCGAGGGGATCGTCCTGATCGCCGGCGGAGTCGGCATCACACCGATGATGAGTGTGCTGCGCAGCCTGACGGACCGCTCCTATGAACACGACATCTACCTCCTCTACGGTGTCAACACGCCGACGGATCTGATCTTTCGCGAGGAATGCGACTATCTGGCGCGGCGCCACCACAAGCTTCACATCGTCTCCATCGTCGCAAAGCCCGAAGGGACCGACTGGGCCGGGCCTTCCGGTTATTTGACGGCCGATTTCATCGCCGCTTCCGTTCCCGAAATCGCCAGCAGGCGCGTTCACCTGTGCGGCCCGCCGCCGATGATGGACGCGGTGAAGGCGGCGCTTGCGCAGCTCAAGGTGCCGGCGGAGCAGGTAAAGACGGAGGAATTCGCGCCCCCCAAGGGCGGACCCGTCCTTGAAGATGAACCGGCGGAGACCGCGACCGACAGCTCGGCATCGGCCGCCCCGCAGACGCCGCCCGCCATTCCTTCCGCGCAGGCGACGATCGCTTTTTCGAAGTCCGGCAAAAGCGGTGCACTCGCACCCGATCAGTCCGTGCTCGAGGCGGCGGAGGCCATTGGCGTGGCCATCGACTATGAATGCAGGGTCGGCATCTGCGGAAGGTGCAAGGTCCCGCTGCGGCAGGGCCAAGTGACGATGGAAGTGGAAGACGCTCTCGCCGCCGACGAGAAGGCCGACGGTATCATCCTCGCCTGCCAGGCAAAATCGGTGGGCGATCTCGTGGTGGACGCTTGAGATGACCGAAACCGAGAAAGTAACGGTCGGCGCTCTCTTGACCGCTCTTGCGCTGCTGGTCCCGGCCTTCCTGCTGCATTCCGCGCCGCGGTTCCCCGGGAGCCTGGCGGGAGGCCTGTTCGGCATCGCCGCCGCCCTGCTTTTCGTGCTCCTGCTCGTCTACAGCATCGTGAAGCGGCAGGCGTGGGTCAAGCAGCGCACGCAGCGTCTCGTCTCGCTTGGCGGACTGCTCAGTTTCCATGTGTATGCCGGCGCGATCGGCGCGCTGCTCGGGATTATCCATTCAGGGCACAAGTTTCAAAGTCCGATCGGCATCGCCCTCGTGATCGCGATGCTGACAGTCGTCGTCACGGGCTTCATCGGCCGATATTATCTGGCGCAGGTCGGCCAGGAATTGCGGTTTCAGCAAAAGGAACTCAAGGTCCTGCGCGACCGCTATGACGTCCTGGCGGCCGTATCGGCCGATCTGCACGGTCAGAACATCGTTGATCCATCAGGACTGCCGCTGGACTCGCTGCTCGGCGCGATAGCCGATCTCGAATTCACGATTACCGCACGCGACGTCATCAAGGCCACGCTCGACAGGTGGATCGTCGTGCATATCGTCGCGGCGATCATCATGTACGGATTGCTGACGATGCACATCTGGAGCAGCATCTACTTCGGCCTGCGGTGGTGGCCATGAACCGGACGACCATCGTCTATCTGATCCTTGCGACGCTCGCGGTGGCCGCCGCGATCGCCGTCCCCCTCACCATCTACCGCTCGGGCAGCACCGCGCTGCCGCAATGGGCGTCGTCGGTTCGACCCGGGCCGCTATCGAACGCCCATGCATTTCTCGAAGGCAAGTGCGAGAGCTGTCACACGCCCAATCGCGGGATCAAGGCCGAAACCTGTATTGCCTGCCATGCGTCGGCGCCGGAATTGCTTATGAAGCCGGAGACCGCCTTCCACGTTAACGTCACGGAATGCGCCGGCTGCCATGTCGAACATCAGGGGAGAGACATTCGGCCGGTCCGCATGGATCATGCCGTACTCGAGAAGATCGCCCAGCGTGGCATGAACCATCCCGCGGGGCTCGACTGCCAGTCCTGTCATGCCCCCCGGGACACGCATAAGGGCTTCTTCGGCACGGACTGCGCCAGCTGCCATCTCACGAGCAGCTGGAAGATCAGCGGATTTCTCCACCCCAGCCCCAAATCAACCGAATGTTCGCAGTGCCACAAGCCGCCGCCGAGCCATAACATGATGCACTTCGAAATGATGGACAAGACGATCACCGGCGAGAAGAGCGCCCGCGTGGAGCAGTGCTTCGCGTGTCACCAGACCGACTCATTCAACAATATCAAGGGTGTCGGCATGGTGAAGGTCCATTGACCCGTCATAGGGGTGTACCGGCAACAGTCGCTACGCGCGCTTTACTCCAGCCCGAAAGAGCAATTCGAGGATTTCCCGGAGTTGGAAAGGGCGCTGCCCGACAGCTTTTCCTCGCGCCACGTCCGTTCGCGCGAAAATGCCGCTGCCCGCAGACCACATTCACGAAACCGAACTCAAGGATCCGTAACCGGCCGACCAAAGAACTGGAAAAATGGGACCAGCGTGCACGAGAACCCCGTTGGCGCGCGAGCCGGATTCCCAACAGGACGGCCCTTTGATGAAAGCTCCACGCCCAAAGGCGTCTCGCACCCGCCGATTGCGACGCATCCGCCAAATATTTGGCCCAGGATTTATTGCCGGAGCCGCCGACGACGATCCCAGCGGGATTGCAACCTATGCGCAAGCCGGCGCGGCTTATGGATATATGCTTGGCTGGACCATGCTTCTCACCTGGCCGCTTGCCGCGGCCGTGCAGGAGATCTGTGGTCGAATAGGGCGAAGTACCCGCGCCGGGCTGGCTGAAACCATTCGTCGTCGTTGTCCATCACCCGTTCTAAGGCTCGTTGTCCTCCTCCTGTTCATCGCAAATATCATCAATCTCGGGGCCGACCTGGGTGCAATGGGCTCGGCGATGTCTCTCATAGGCGGCGGTCCCCCGCACCCCTGGGTGATCGTCTTTGCGCTTGCTTCAACATTGCTCGAGACGTTTGTGGACTATCAGCGATATGCCCGGCTCTTGCGATGGATGACCCTGGCGCTCCTGGCTTATGCGGCGACGGCATTTGTGGTGCATGTATCCTGGGGCTCGGTCTTGCGCGGGCTTGTAGTACCAGCCATGCCCGGCTCGGGAGCGTGGATGCTGGTGGCGGCGATCTTTGGCACCACGATCAGCCCCTATCTTTTCTTTTGGCAGGCCTCGCAGGAAGCCGAAGAAGCGGGCCTGGCCAGCGCTGGTGATGCGGAGCCAGGGCCAGACTGGCAAGTGCGCCGTATCCGACTGGACAGCTGGCTCGGAATGCTGTTCTCGAACGTCATTGCCATCTTCATCATCGTGACGACGGCCGCAACTCTGAATGTCGCTGGAACCACCCAGATTGATACGGCTGCTCAAGCGGCCGAGGCGCTTCGACCGCTTGCAGGCGATTTTGCCTTCGCGCTTTTCGCTGTCGGAATCATCGGGACCGGCATGCTCGCCATTCCGGTGCTCGCCGGCTCTGCGGCCTATGCCGTTTCTGAAGCATTTGGTTGGCGGACCGGCCTTGCGCAAAGCGCTGGGCGGGCCAAGGCCTTCTATGGCGTAATTGCTGCCGCGGGGTTGCTGGGTGTGCTTGTGCACTTCTCCTCGATCGATCCGATGAGGGCATTGCTATGGAGTGCTGTCGTCAACGGCTTTGTTGCAGCCCCACTTATTGCCCTGGTGATATGGCTCGGCTCGGATTCCGAAGCGATGAACGGCCAGCCCATTCCTCGGCGGCTGCAACTGCTCGGTGGCGCAGCCTGTCTGGTCATGGTCGGTGTTGCCATAATGACCACAGTTTCGTGGATCGCCCCGACCGCGCGATAAATGATGATGATCCCCTGGCGATCCAGCGCTCGCACGCACAGATCAAGCTTGGCACGAGATTGACGCGTTCCGCCCTCAGCAATTTCAGCATCGTGAATCCGGCCGACGCGCGGCCTGGCTCAGGCGACGCCGGTCAGCAAGTCCTGCGCACATTACGTAACGCGACGTGTGTGTGCTTGCCATAAATCGAAGAAATGCAAGCCAATCGCCCAAGTCACCGCGCCAGCATTAACGCCGTCAGGCCGGCGCGGCCGCGCAATCCTGTGTCCAAGCTGCTCAGGCGTGGAGACAGAATATTGGCCTTGACTCTGGACGGTGGTCGAAGCCCGACAACATGGTCGGATCATGAACCCCATTGCTCGGCAACCGTCGTCTTGCCGCGGCGCGAACACGAGGGAGCAGCGGACGCGGCCCCCAAGGCGGCATGAGCCGCTCTGAGAGATATTTTCATATTTGAGGTCGAGCATGAACCACTCTGTGATCATTCCCCCGCTCAAGCGTATCGCTGTCGTAGGAACCTGCATTCCAAGGCAGTGTGGCATCGCCACCTTCACCAACGATCTGCAGCAGGCGTTGAAGAACTGCGATTCCGATCTCTCTTCAATGACGATCGCGTTGACGGACGATGCCAACACTTACGCCTATCCGCCCGATGTCGCCCTGGAGATCCAGCAGGCCTCGCCCGCGTCCTATGCAGTCGCCGCCGACTTCCTCAACGTGTCGAACGTCGATCTCGTTTCTCTTCAGCACGAGTTCGGGATCTTCGGAGGTGAGGCCGGTGAATTCATCCTTGGCCTTCTCAGCGGCCTCAACGCTCCGATCGTCACGACGCTGCACACCGTACTGGCCAACCCCAACCCTGCACAACGTCGCGTCATGGATGGCATCATCAAACACTCATCCCGCCTCGTCGTCATGGCGGACAAAGGACGGCGCATTCTGCAGGACGTCTATGATGTCCCGACCGAGCACATCGCCGTGATACCCCACGGCGTTCCGGACCGCGCCTTTATCGATCCGGCGATGGCGAAGCACAAACTGGGACTTGCAGACCGGACCTTGTTGATGACCTTTGGCCTGCTTGGTCCAGGCAAAGGTATCGAAACGGCAATTCGCGCAGTGCCGGCACTCGTTCGCGACCATCCCAATCTGCTCTATATGATTGTCGGCGCGACCCACCCCAACCTCGTTAGGGATGAAGGCGAACGCTATCGCGATAGCCTCGTTGCACTCGCAACCGAACTCGGCGTCATCGAGAATATTTGCTTTGTCGACCGTTATCTCTCACTGGATGAGCTGCTCGACCATTTGGCTGCATGCGATATCTACCTATCGCCTTACCCCAATGAAGCGCAGATCGTTTCAGGAACGCTCGCTTACGCTGTTGCCCTTGGTAAAGCGGTCGTCTCCACGCCCTTCTGGTATGCGCAGGAACTGCTCGCCGACCATTGTGGCGTGCTGGTGCCTTTTTCGGAACCGGATGCACTCGGAGCTGCCGTCGCTCGATTGATCGTCGATGGCGCGTCGCGTAGCGAGATTAGAACCCGCGCGTACGAGCGCGGTCGCGCGATGATCTGGTCGAGCGTGGCGAAGCAGTACCTGAAAGTCTTCTCCGATGTCCGATTTGAAAGACGCTCCGGCGCTTCTCGGGCTATACGTCCTGTAAATGACGAAGCCTGGAACAGGGCGCTTCCACCGATAAACACGGACCATCTCGCCGCTCTTACCGACATGGTCGGCGTAACCGGGGTTTGAGTAGCAACGGAACAGAAAACCTACATAGGGCGCACCTTCAGGCGTCGTCGATACCCACAGCACCGGGATCGCGTAGCGGCCGAAGCTCGCCGCGCGCCACCATGTCGGGGATGGTGAAGGCGTAGCGCCCGAGCATGTTGATGTGCTTGGTTCCGAGCGGCGAAAGGCGGGCGACGTCCTCGTCCAGGATCACATGACCTTCGGCGCGGAGCTGGTTGAGAGCGGCGTCGATGTAGATCGTGTTCCAGAGCACGACCAGATTGACGACGAGCCCTAGCGCGCCGAGTTGATCCTCCTGTCCTTCACGGTAGCGCTGGCGCAGTTCACCGCGCTTGCCGTGGAACACGGTACGGGCAAGCTGGTGACGGCTCTCGCCGCGGTTAAGCTGGACGAGGATGCGGCGTCGGTAGGGTTCGTCGTCGATGAACCGCAGCATGTAGAGCGACTTGATGAGGCGGCCGAGTTCCTGGAGGGCGCGCGCCAGCCTTGTCGGACGATCGTTGGTCTGGAGGACGCGGGTGAGTCCGGTCGCGCGCACGACGCCGAGTTTCAGCGATCCGGCCAGGCGAAGGAGGTCATCCCAGTGCTCGACAATCAGCCTGGTGTTGATCCTGTTCGCCGCGAGGTCATCCAGCACGCCGTAATCGGCCTTGCCATCGACACGCCAAAACCGCGCGCCGCCGATATCGGCGATGCGCGGCGAGAACTGGAGCCCAAGCAGGTGGAAGACGCCGAAGATCGTGTCGGTATAGCCGGCCGTATCGGTCATGATCTCGCTTGGCCGCAATTCGGTTTCCTGGTCGAGCACGACCGCCAGCAGATGGAGACTGTCGCGCAGCGTACCGGGGACCGTCACGGCATTCAGCCCGGAAAAGCGGTCGGAAACCAGATTGTACCAGGTGACGCCGCGTTCGCGCCCGAAATAGCGCGGGTTTGGGCCGGCGTGGATCGTGCGGACCGGCACGGTAAACCGCAGCCCATCGGCCGAGGCAACCTCGCCGCCACCCCAGGCGCGGGTCAGTGGGATCCTGTTGTGCGCGGCGACCAGCAGCGCGTTGGCGGTGGTCAGCGTCTCGGCGCGCATGAAGTTCTGTTTCACCCAGCTCAGCCGAGACCGGCGCAGCGCGGGCACCTCGGGACGTACAAGCGGCTCGAACCCGGTATTGGTCGCCTCCGCGACAAGCACCGCGCAGATCGTCGTCGCTATATCCTCGGCGCGCGCATTGCCTTCGCTGGCATGAGTGAACGCCGCCCCGAACCCGGTTCGCGCGTGCATCTCCAGGATCAGCTCGGGGAGATCCAACTGCGGCAGCCGTGCATCGATCGCCTTATGGAGATCGGTGAGGCTGAGCGGCTCGTCGATCTTGTCGAGCGGCCCGATCGACAGGTCGGCACCGCCCGCGGTCTTTGTGATGGTCACTGCATTATTGGCCGGCACGCGCGCGGCTGTCTCGCGGTAGGCGAGATCGATCCGCGCCGACAGTTTGGCGATTTCCTCGTCGCCAGCGACCGCCACGCCGACCGTGCGGCATACCGTCGGTCGGGCCGCTTCCCAGGCGGCCCCCGTCAGCAGGCCCTTGCGCGGGTCGGCATAGCGAAGCGAGCGAACGGGAAAGACATCTCGGCGACGGATGGCGCGGCGTAGCCGGTCGAGCGTACAAAGCCGGTAACCGGTCAGATCGAATGCACCGTCATCGGTCTTCAGCTGACGACCCCAGGCCTTGGGGACGAACGCGGTCGGCGTCGGCCCACGGCGCTTTTCGCCCTGGTGAACTCTGCGCAGGTGATCGACTGCGTCCAGCAGCGGCTGCCCCGCAGGCGCGGCGGCAAGATCCAGCCCAGCAAGCATTTTCGGCAGATAGCGCATCGTACCAGTCTGTCGGCGCAACTCGACGAAGTAGCTCTCGTCGGTCGGGCGGGCGAGCAGATTCACCTGCGCGACGGCGTCGGTCAGCGCTGCCCGGTCGACCAGCGCGAACACGGCCGCGCGGACCTCCGTGTCGCCGATACTGTCATCGAGCAGCACGGCACCGACATCGCGAAGCCGGAGCGATGCGGCGTCGAGATCGCGCAGTGAGCGCATCCTGGCTTCCTTGGCGTTGATCCGTGCGTTGGAGAACATCCTGGTCGATACGGCGTCGAACAGGTCGATGACATCGTCGCTGGCCGACGCTTCGAGGGTGCGGATGAACGCGACCAGGGTGGCGGCGCGGCGATCATCGGGAAGTCGGGCTACGGCCTGCGCCCTTGCGGCAGCGGCAAATCGCGCAAGGGCAGCCGCCTTGCCTGGTGGCACGCGGTCCAGTTCGGGCAAGCCTGCGGTGAACGTGCGGATCTCGGTCAGGCGGTCGACGGCGCGGCTGATCTCTGGGCCGCTTTGCAGATATGGCCCATCACGCAGCCGATCGAGCGGACTTTGCCGTCCGTCCTCGGTAACAGCGACGAGCGTATCAAGCCGGGTACGTTGCTCTGGCGTCAGCTTGTCGACCAGACGGCTATGAACGTGCGCGGCGACCCGCGTGCGGACCCGTGCAATATCGCGCTCGAGGACGGACAGGCCCGGCAACAGCACCTTGGCTTCGAGCAGCCATATCGCTGCTGCATCGAACAGCGCCGATGGCCGATCGGTGCCCGTCCAGCACAGCGCGTACATGAAACGGTGCAATCGGAACGCGATCCCGGGATCGGAGAAGACGCGGTAGCCATAATGATCGCGGATGCGCGGGCCGTGCCGCCATCGTCCCTTGGTCGCGCAATATCGCGCCATTAGTTCGGCCGGTCCGTCGATCGCCAGTTGATCGCTGGCGAACCGCGTGACCGATGCCGGTGTCTGGGCCGGATCTTCGAGAAAGGTGCCGAGCAGCCTCAACGAGCCAAGCTGCACCGCAACGCCGAGCCGGTTATGGGCGCCGCGGTGCGCGCCGATGAACGCCCGGTCCGCATCGTCGAGGTGAAAGTGACGCGCCAGTTGTTCCGATGTCGGATCGCCAACGAAGCGGCCATATCGCAGTGCTTGGTCATCCGAGAGAAAGCTGACGGGCACCGCTTCGCGTTATGCCGCTGCCGTGGACTTGGTCCCGCGCTTGGCTAGCAGTTCGCTGGCCCGCTCTCGCGGCTGTCCTTTCGCATCGACATAGGCATAAAGCGTCGACACTGACACGCCGAGCTGGATCGCGACATCGCGCGCGGCATTGTCGCGGTCTGCCATCAACGCCATCGCGGCCTTCAACTTCTGTTTGGTCATCACCCGTGGCCGACCGCCTGCGCGACCACGCGCCCTGGCCGCGGCCAGCCCCGCCATCGTGCGCTCGTGGATCAAGTCGCGCTCGAACTCGGCAAGAGTCGCGAAGATACCGAACACCAACCGGCCCGTGACGGTCGTCGTGTCGATATCGCCGGTCAGCACCTTCAGGCCGACCCCGCGCTTCTGCAGATCGCCGACCAGTCCGACGACGTGGGGCAGCGACCGTCCAATCCGGTCGAGCTTCCAGACAACGAGGGTGTCGCCATCACGCATGATATCGATTGCCTTGTCGAGCCCAGCCCGTTCGGTCGCACGGCCCGAGCACACGTCGTCGAAGATCCGGTCGCAGCCAACACGATCCAGCGCATCGCGCTGCAGATCGAGATTTTGCTCGCCCGTCGACACCCGCATGTACCCGATCAGCATCGACGTCCGCCCCCTTTTTCATCAATCTATCGAAGGATGAGTTTACCGGCTATAGATTTCTGGACGGGTATATATGAGATTGAGGGTCATCCAGCGGCCCGCTCACGATCGTGGGGGCGCTTCGCATCAAACCCGGGTTTGATGCGAAGGCAGCCAGCCCAGACTGCCTTGTGTAGGTTTTCTGTTCCGCTGCTACTCAAGCCCCAACTGGTGGAAGCTGGGCATTGGTCGGTTTATCCGAATTATCTATTCGTGATCCGTCGGCTTATATCCCGAAATGCTTTCGGTATGACAGGGGCATCAGGTTTTTGGCTTATCGCGATTTCCGAGTCAGCAGGTGATCCCACCTGCTTGGAAATCGCTCTGGGGAGAGGGACATGCAGAGGATCGAACGCCGCATCGACGTGAGCGCAGCCGCACCGGAACTGGCGGGGCCAGTCGAGATGGCCGTCACCATCTACCTGCCCGATCCCGCCCTGATGCCCGATCGCCCGGTGGCGATCTTCGCCTGCCCCGGCGGCGGCTATTCGCGCCATTATTTCGAAATGCGCTTCGACGGCCATCAGGGCTATCACGAAGCCGAATGGCATGTCGCGCGCGGCACCATTTATGTCAGCATCGACCATGTCGGCGTCGGGCAGAGCAGCATCCCGGACCTGTCGAAGATCAGCTATCAGACGATGGCCGCCACGCATGACAACTGCGTGCGGCAGATCGCCGACATGCTGCGCGCCGGCACGCTGCTACCGGATTTCCCGGCCGTGTCGCCCTTCCTGATCGGCATGGGCCAGTCGATGGGCGGGGGCGTGTCGATCCTGGCCCAGGGCCGCTTCGCCACCTTCGACGCGATCGCGCCCTGCGGCGTCAGCGCGATCCAGACCGCGCTGCCGCAACGCGACAAGGCTGCGTTCGAACATGGCATCCGCCGGTTTGACGCGGTGGCGGAGGGGCGCGTGACCAATCATCTCGATCACGACCATGAAGGGGTCGACTATGTCTATGCCTTCCATTGGGAGGATGTGCCGGCCGACATCCTGGACGAAGACATGAAGGGCGGCTACCCGATCCGCGAGACGAGCCCGATCTTCGGCAGCCTGACCATTCCGCACTGCGCGGTGCAGATGATGCTGCCCGGCACCTTCGCCGCCGACGCGGCACGGATCACGGTGCCGGTGCTGGTCGCCAATGGCGAGCGGGACACCTGTCCCGACCCGCATGCCGAGGCGGCGGCCTATCCCGCGTCGCGCGATATCGGCATCTTCATCGTGCCGACCATGGCGCACATGCACAATTTCGCCTCGACCCGAGAGACGCTGTGGCGGCGGCTGCACGACTGGTCGCGCATGCTCGCCGCCGGCTGAATGGAAGGGTGATCAGCCCATCTCGTCCATGCGGATCCAGCGGCGTTCGAGATTGGCGCGCTCCACCGCTTCCACCACGCGGTGTACGGCGGCGGCCTCGGTGAAGCTGGGCGAGCCTTCGGTGCCATTGCGGATCGCGTCGACCATGTTCTTGAACATCCAGTCCATCGCCGCGAACATGCGCGGTTCGGCGGTGGTGTTGCTCATGCCCGGCACGGCGTAATAGGCGTTGTCGACCATCACTTCGTGGCAATGCCGCTCGCCATAGGTCAGCAGGCGGGTGTCGCCGGCATAGAGCTTGGCCATGGGGAAGTTGCCGAAGCTGTTGTCGATCAGCAGCAGACGGCCCTTGTCGCCCCAGATCTCCACGCGCCACCCTTCGGTATCGGGCACGCACCAGCCTGCCTGCAGACTGCCGATCGCGCCATTTTCCAGGCGCAGCGTCGCGCTGCCCAGATCATGGGTCTCTGGCCGCAGTCTCTCGCCATTGGGCAGGAACCATTCGGGTACGCCGGTCGTCAGCATGCCCGTCGCCTCCGCCACCGGGCCGAGCAGGTGCGTGAGGTAAAGCAGCGAATGGGTGGCGAAATTGCGCCAGGCGCTGCCGCCGCTGCTCTTCTCCGCGATCCAGTAATAGGGATCGGTATGTTCCGAAAAGGCGCAATAGGCGTAGGGCTTGCCCTCGAAATCGTTCAGCGGGAGCATGAGCTGGACGTTGAAGCCCAGCGGCTTGCCGATATAGCCCTCGTCGATCATCCGCTTCATCTGCTGCGCGTGCGGCGCCCAGCGGAACTGCCCGTCGACCACGCCGACCACGCCCGCCGCCTTCTGCGCGTCGCGCATCGTCTCGGCATCGGCCAGGCTGGTGGCGAAGGGCAGGGCGTCATAGACATGCTTGCCGTTCTTCAGCGCCGCCATGACCATGGGGAAGCGGAAGGACGGACGCGTGCCGACGTCGATGATATGGAGATCGGGATCGGCCGACATCTCCTCATGGTTCCAATAGGCCTTGGGGATGTCATATTCCCGGGCCGCCCGCTCGGCGGTCTCCTGCCGCGAGGTACAGATCGCCGCGACCTCGACCCCCTCGATTCGCCGCCACGCCGCGCCATGGACCTTGAGACTCCAGTTCGCGCTGATGATTCCGACCTTGAGCTTGTCCGCCATTGCCTTTCACCTCCGGTTGCTTCCAGAGCGCGCTGCGTTCAATCTGACGCAGGTCGCGCGCTCTGGTTTTTCGTTTTCGCATCGCTTTATGCCAAAAACCGGTTCCCACTTTTTGGCGCGATGATTAATTGGCCGCCTGTGTCCAATTAATCAGGCATCGAGGCAAGGGCGAAGCGGATCATGGATATGATGAGTGCAAAGCCTGCCAGTCGCCCGCGCGGTCGCCCCACGGCGGATGCGGCGCAGGCCCGCGACGAGGACAATCTGGCGGATGTCGACATGGACAGCGCACTGGCCTTCGTCGCCCGGATCGACGAATATACGGTGCGTACGGTACTCGCCGAGGACAATCGGCAATATGAAGGTCGCCTGATCGGCGATATCGCGCGGGAGGAAGGGCGGCATCCGCTCGACGTCATGCTCGACATTGCCGTCCGCGACGAACTGCTCACCAGTTTCGCGCCCGATGTCGGCCATGATGATGAAAAGACGCTCAAGCTGCGGGCAAAGGTGTGGACCGACGACCGCACGCTGATCGGCGCGTCCGATGCTGGCGCCCATATCGACATGATCGACACCTTCGCCTTTTCCACCTCCGTCCTTCAGAATGGAGTCCGCCAATATGGCGTTATCAGCCTGGAGGAGGCCGTCTATCAGATGACGGACCGGCCGGCACGCTACTTCGGCCTGGTCGATCGCGGGCTTCTGAAAGTGGGCTATCATGCCGACATCGTGGTGTTCGATCCCGATACCGTCGGCCGTGGCAAGACCTATATGCGCTACGACGTGCCGGGGGACAATTACCGGACCTATGCCGATGCCACGGGGATCGAGCAGGTCTTCGTCAATGGCGTGCAAATCCTGGAAAAGGGCGAGCATAGCGGCGCGCTGCCCGGCAAGGTCCTGCGGTCGGGCGTCGATACCTATACGGTGGCGCTGGACGCGCTGCGGGAAGGGCGGACCGCCGATCTGGTGGACGCATGAGGGTGCCTGGGGTGAGCATGTTCCATCGTCGCCGTGCACCGGACATGGCGACACAAGGAGGTGTGACGGCGCCATGACGACGACGGACAGCTATACCGACCTTGATCCTGCGCTTCGCACCATCGGCGGGCTGTGGCTCGCCGCGCTGGAGCGATGGCCCGACCGGGCCTTCCTGCGTTTTGGAGAAGAACGCTATACCGTCAGGCAGATGCACGACCATGTGCTCGACTGGATCGCAACCTTCGATCGCGCCGGGCTCGAACGAGGCGCACCCGTCGCCATCCTGATGCGCAACTGCGCGGACTATGTCGCTCTGCTGATCGCGATCGGGGCATCGGGCCGGGTGGCCGTTCCCATCAATGCCGAACTGACCGGCGAACTGCTCGCTTATCCCCTGCTGGACTCCGGGGCCAGGCTGGTCGTCGTCGACGCGGAGCGGGAGGCGATGGTCCGCTCGCTCGCCCTGGAGCCGGCGCCGGTCGTCATCGTCGCGGGGAAGGAGGCTGACCCGGCTGCAACACCGGCGCCATCGGACGCGCCGGCCCTGTTCGCGCAGCGGGTGCGGGACATCGCCCGCAGCGAACCGTCGACCATCCTGTACACGTCCGGCACCACCGGCCCGCCCAAGGGCGCCGTGTTGCCGCAGGAATATTTCGCCTTCCTGGGCTGGTCGTCCGCATCGTCCAACCGGTTCATCGATGGCGATGTCGTGTTCGTCGTCCTGCCGCTTTTCCATATCAACGCGCAGGCAAGCCTGTTCGGCGCGATGCTGTCCGGCATCGAGATCGCCCTGGAGCCGAAATTCAGCGCGGCGACCTTCTGGCGGCGCGTCAGGGATACGGGCGCGACGCATCTGAGCCTGATCGGCCTGATCGGCAATATCCTGATGCAGCGTCCGCCCGAGGAATTCGTGCCCGATCATCGCGTGCGCATGGCGATCGTGATCCCCGCGCCCGATCCGGTGGACGCGTTCGAACGGCGGTTCCAGCTTGAGATATTCTCGAACGCCTATGGCATGACCGAGGCCCCTGTCTGTCCGCCCGGTCGATGCACGCAGATGAGCCGGCCGGGCTTCATCGGCCAGGCCATGGACTATTATGATGTCGCGCTGGCCGATGATGACGACCAGTTGCTGGGCACCGAGCAGGTTGGAGAGATTGTCGTGCGGCCGCGCCTGCCCAACATCATGTTTCACGAATATCTGGGCCGGCCCGAAGCGACGGTCGCCGCCTGGCGCAATCTGTGGTTCCATACCGGCGATCTGGCGCGGCGCGATATCAACGGCGACTATTGGTTCGTCGGGCGGAAGAAGGAATGCATTCGGCGCCGGGGGGAGAATATCGCGCCGATCCAGATCGAGAATGTGGTGCTGAAACTGCCCGGCCTTGTGGAGGCGGCCGCCGTGGCGGTGCCTGCAAAGCTGGGCGAAGACGAGATCAAGCTGGTCGTCGCTCTCCGGGACGGCGCCAATCTGGCGCCGGACGCGATCTGGCGTGCCTGTGCGGAGGGGCTGCCACGCCATATGTGGCCTGCCTATGTCGAGATCGTCCCGCATCTGCCCAAGAACGCCAGTCATCGGGTGATGCGCGACCAGCTTGCCGGGCTTGGCGGACCCGGCGTCTGGGCGGCGACGACGGAGGCCGCGCGATGAGCAGGGGTAGGACGGCGCTGGACGCCGTGCGCATCGTGGGCGTCCATACGACCGAACAGAAGCGCAGCCATGCACCGCGGACCAGCCTTTCGCTGGCGATCGAGGCGATCCGGGGGGCGCTGGCCGATGCCGGGCTGGACATGGACGATGTCGATGCGGTGCTGGGCGCGCCGCTCGACTGGCCGCTGGGCTATGCCGCGATCTCCGGCGGGATGCAGGGCTTCTGGGGCAAGCAGCTGGGCAAGCCCATGCATTGGGGATCGAACAATTATGGCGTGCTCGCCGTGATGGAGGCGGCCGCGATGATCCAGGCCGGGCTGCTGGATGTCGCGGTCGTGGTCTGTGCGTTCAGCGGTGCGGCGTCGCCAGCCTATCGCAAGCAGAATTATCAGGATGGCAGCGCCTTTACGAGCTGGACGGGGTCGTTCACGCCCGCGCAATATGCCCTGGTCGCATCCCGATGGGTGCATGAGCGTGGACCCGATGTCATCGATGCGATGGCGCAGGCATCAGCGACCATCCGCAATTTCGGGGCCCTCAATCCAGCGGCGCTCTATGGCGGGCGACCTTTGGTCACGGGCGCGGATGTCCTGGCTTCGCGCATGATCGCCGATCCGCTCACGCTGCTGATGTGCTGTGCCAATAATGACGGCGGTGGCGCCGTGGTGCTGGCGCGGTCGGACCGGGCGGCGGACACGCGCAAGGGCGGCAACAGGATCATCTGCGCCGGCGAGATGCAATCCAACTCGCCCTATATCGAACCGCCGGTACTGGTCGATCCACGACCGGTCCGCGCCTATATCGCCGACCGCATGGCCGCCGCCGGGATCGGGCCGGGCGACCTCGATATCCTGCAACTCTATGACAATTTCGCCATTCATGTCCTTGATCAGCTTGAATCCTTCGGCATTGCGGGGGTTGGGGAGGCACAGGACATGGTGCTCTCCGGCGCACTCGGACTGGGCGGTCGATACCCGACCTGCACCGATGGCGGCCTGATGTCCTTTGGCCATCTGGGCGGATTTCTGTATCGGGTCGTGGAAGCCGTCAGGCAGTTGCGCGGGGAAGTGGACGATCATTGCCCCGGCGCGGCAGGGGGCGTCCATACCCATGATCCCACCTTGTGCCGCCATGTCGCCGACGCGGAGCTGGCGTTGGTCGCCAACCCCGGATCGCCCACCGGCACGGCGAATTTTCTGGTGATTGCGAAATGACCGACTGCGAGCCGGGACGGCCACTGCCCACGATCGACATGCTGAACGCCCCGTTCTGGGAGGCGGCGCATGACGGCCGTCTGGTCGTGCAGCAATGCGCCATATGCGGCGGCCATGAATGGACACCGCAACTGGTCTGCTCCGCCTGCCTCAGCGGGACACTGGTGTGGACGCCCGTCTCCGGCCAGGGTGAGATTTATGCCCTGACCATCGTGCGCGCCATGCAGGTCGAGGCCATGCCGCCGCCCTATGTCGTGGCGATCGTCCTGCTGGATGAAGGCGTGCATATGCTGACCAATATCGTCGATGCCGATCCGCAAAGCGTGCGGATCGGACAGCGGGTCGAAATAGCGTTTGTGCAGGAACGTGCGGGGATCAGCCTGCCCTGTTTTCGCCCGATCGGCAACGATGCCGGGATTGATTCGCCGTTGCGGTCGTCGGCCGGGGGTGGGCCATGAGCATTGGCACGCAACCTCGTCATGCTGCGAAAGGCCATGCATCTCCGAACTATACATGTATAATAATCATTGTGCGGGCCGATGCTGCATGCTAGCCAATATCAGGCTGAATGCCGAAGGTCGAAGCGACTCGCAGGGGTGGTTTCGATCCGGCTTCATACTAGTATATGGCAACCGCGCCGGGCGGCTGCCGTGGCATGCGGCAAGAGGATCGATAGCTCTGAGCAAGCAGAGCGATACCGATAAGCATGTTGTGATCTTTTGGTGAGAGGTGCTGAAATGTCAGTCGAGTTCCGTCCTTTGAACAATATCGGCGCCGAAGTGGTCGGGCTGGACCTGACCGCGCCGGTCAGTGATTCCGTCAAGGCCGACGTCTATGCGGCCTGGCTTGACTATGGCGTATTGCTGTTCCGGGAGATGGGCACCGACGCCGACGCGCAGGTGGCGCTGACGGAGTGGTTCGGCGATCTTCTGGACAATGAGGATAATTACGCGCTGAAATCGCTCAGCGTCGAGGGCACAAAGCAGATCATCGAGGTCAGCCGGGGCGGCAAGCCCATGTCGCCCAGCTATTTCATTGATGGCAAGCTGACGGCGGGCTTTCTGTTCTGGCATCAGGACCTCGTCTACACGCCGGAAATCTGCAAGGGCAGCCTGCTGCGTATGGTGCAGATCCCCGAAGAAGGCGGGCAGACCGGCTGGGTCGATACCGCAAAGGCCTATGATGCACTGTCGGACGAGATGAAGGCGCGCATCGATGGGATGGAACTGCGCCATTGCCTGCGCACGGACCTGAACGGCGTTCCGTTCGGGCTGCCCAAGTCGCTGCGCGAAGCGACCATGGAAGAGGCCCCCTATGACAAGCCGTCCTTCCCTGCCCTGCCGCATGTCGTGCACCCGCTCGTCCAGCTGCATCCTGAAACCGGGCGCAAGTCACTGGGTATCAGCCCGCTGGGCATTGTCGGCATCCTGGGGCTGCCCAAGGATGAAAGCGACGCGCTGCTGAAGGAACTCGTCGAATTCACGCTCCGGCCCGAATTCATGCTGATCCACGAATGGACCGTCAACGACATGATCGTCTGGGACAACCGCCGGACGATCCACAGCGTGCTGGGCTATCCTTATGGTCAACAGCGGGTCGCGCATCGCACGACGCTGTCGGGCAAGGTGAATTCGGGTCGCCTCTATCAGGAAGCGGTCGACGCGTAAGGCGAATGCCATGCTGTCCCTGGTTCCGGCGACATCGGGAAAGGTCGGCGGGATCGGGGCAGTGCCGCATCGCAACGGGTAGCCGGCTGGGGCAGCCGGGATGCGGTGCGGCGGGATCAATCATGCATCTGGACAATCCGAGGAGAGGGTATCGTGCAGGCCAATCGACCAGAATATACGGTGCTAAGCCATTTTGAGACTGTCTATCGCCCCGGAGAACGGGCGCTGGCATCGCAACTGTTCGAAGCGCTAGGCCTGAAAGTGGTCGATTCCGGGAAATATGTGCTGGGCTTCGTCGGTGACACGGCCAGCGGCAACCTGCTCGAAAACAGCATCACCACGTCCGAGGTCACGCCCGAGCACTGGGCGTTCGAACAGGTTCTGGACAAGGAGCTTCAGCGCCCGGAAGTCGCGGAACTGAGCCAGACCTATTTGCAGGCGCTGAAGACCGCGCCGCAGAACCGGCCGCATTTCGGCATTGCCTATTCCTCACTCGAATCATGGAGCGCGGCCGTCGACGGATTCCAGCGCGCGGTCGAAGCGCATCCCGAACTGAAAGGGCGCGCCCAGATAGCGAGCAAGTTCGTGCCGGGAAGTCCCGGAGCGCAGACGGATTACCTGCATCATGCCTTCATCCACACGGACATTATCGGAACGAGTTGCCTGTCGCTGGGCCTTATCATCGAGTTCCAGCATTATGCGGAGAATCCTACGCCCGCATGATGTCGGCCTTTTGTATCCATGATCAGGCACGGACAGGATCATGCCCTGATCCGGACTGGTCGGATGCCTCATGATCGCCCCGGCAACCGATGCGCTTCTTCGTCATCCACGGATGTGATGGTTGGAAGGCTGGCCTTGGCAGGAAGAATGGAGTGCCTATCCAGTTCGGGATGATGTCTTTGCCGCGTTTACGCCGGGCATGAGTGGCACTGCTATCTCATGGCGCCGGCCAGGGAGCGGCATGGCGAATCTGTGGAGCGCCACTCTTTCATCCCTTTTCTAGCCTCTCTCCCTAGCCAAGGTTGTTTATGCGCGATTTATCGATTCTGTTCGAACCCGTGACCGTCAACGGCGTGACCCTGCCCAACCGGATCGCGATGGCGCCGATGGGGCGCAATTTTGCCGACGACGGCGTGCCGCCCGCCGGCCTTGCCGACTATTTCGCGCGACGGGCGCGGGGTGGCGTTGGCCTGTGCATCGGTGAGGCGTCGAGGGTCGACCATCCGGTCGCGTCCAACGACACGCTGCACACGGCTTTTCATGGGCAGGATGCCCTTGGCGTCTGGCGCACGGTCGTGGATGCGGTCCATGCTGAAGGCGGCTGCTTCATTCCGCAGATCTGGCACGCAGGCATGCTGAGGTCCCCCGTGTCGGATCATCCGCAAATTCCCAGTCCGCATCTGCCGCCGGTCGGGCCTTCGGGCTGGGCCGAACCGCTGGTGCACACGGCCGGATGGGTGACGCCCATCCGTGAAGCCGCGCAGATCGGCGAAGCCATGACGGACAGCGACATCGCAGACGTCATCGCCTCCTTCGCGCGCGCGACAGTCGAAGCGCGGGACATGGGATGCGACGGCGTCAACATCCACGGTGCGCACGGCTATCTGATCGATCAGTTTTTCTGGACGCGCACGAACCTGCGTGACGACGATTATGGCGGCGACCTGCTCAATCGCACTCGGTTCGCCGCGGAACTGGTGTCGGCCGCCCGCGCGGCCGCGGGGCCGGATTTCCCGATCTTCTTCCGCTGGTCGCAATGGAAGCAGCAGGACTATCATTGCAAGATCGCCGAGACGCCGGGCGAGCTGGAAACCTTCCTGCGCCCCCTGGTCGATGCCGGCGTCGACATGTTCGACTGTTCGACGCGCCGCTTCTGGGAACCCGAGTTCGAAGGCAGCGCCCTGAACCTGGCCGGATGGACCAAGAAGCTGACGGGCAAGCCGACCATGACCGTCGGGTCTGTCGGCCTGGAACGCGCGAACTTCGCCGACGACGCGGAAAGCTCCATGAGCGATTCCGGTCTTGCGAGCCTCGATCCGCTGATCGACCGGCTGGAGGCGGGGGAATTCGACCTGGTCGGGGTAGGTCGCATGCTCATTACCAATCCGGAATGGGCCAACCAGGTGCGCGAGGGGCGCGATCATGAGATCAGGCCCTATAGCAATACGCATCTGATGGCCCTGGACTGACTATCACGGGGTTTCGAGACGGGACTGGACTTGGGTTCTGTTCCGATCGGGCCTGGCCGTCGACCGACCGAGCCGCAGGGCTCGGTCTACATTATCAGCAGCCAGCGGCAGCAGCCCGCAGGCGCTTGCCGGGAGAATGGACGATATGCGCGCAGTTCAGTTTTCGGATTATGGATCGACGGATGTCCTGCACCTCGTCGATGTTCCCACCCCCGAACCGGGCGACGGGCAGGTGCGGGTCGCAGTCGCCGCTGCGGCCGTAAACCCCGCCGACTATAAGTGGCGTGAAGGCATGTTCCGCGACATGGCGCCGTTGCCGCTGCCGCATATATTGGGATATGACATAGCCGGCACCGTCGATGCCGTCGGACCGGGCGTCAGCGATTTCGCGGTCGGCGATCGGGTTTTCGCCCTGCTCGATACCTTTGTGAAGGGCGGCTACGCGCAGTTTGCCATTGCGCGGCCGGAATGGCTGGCCAGGGTGCCTGCCGGGCTTGATCTGGATGTCGCGGCCAGCCTGCCCACCGCCGCCCTTGCGGGCATGCAGATCATCGAAAATCATGTGCGCCCGCAGGCGGGGGACATCGTGCTGATAACCGGCGCGGCCGGCTCCGTCGGCCGGTTCGCGATCCATGCAGCCAAGCAGGCGGGCGCACAGGTTGTCGCCGCCGTGCTGCCAAGCCAGCAGGAACTGGCCCTGTCGCTGGGTGCCGATAAGGCCATCGTCCTGAACGAAGAGGCACCGGCCGACATAATGTTCGACCATGTCGCCGACATGGTGGGGGGCGATCATGTCGCTGCATTGTGTCGACGGGTGAAGCCGGGCGGCCGGATATTGACGGCCGCGACCACGCCCATCAATCCGGATGGATTGCCGTCGGCGCCTGTCTTCTTCGCGGTTCATCCCGATGGCGCCGGGCTTGCGCGCATCGGGGCGCTTGTCGCGCAGGGTACCATCCCTGTTGCCTCCACACGACCCTTGCCGCTGTCGGAAGTGGCCCAGGCGCATCGGTGGGTAGAGGCCGGGGACCTGACGGAAAAGATCATTCTGCACCCCTGATCGCCATAACCGCTTACACAAGCCAACCCGAAGGAGAGAGACATGAGTGACGTTCTGACGCCGGATCTGATCGCGTTCATCAAGCAGCAGAAGGATCGGCAGGACATTCTCGATTGCCTGCTGCGCTACACGCGTGGTGCCGACCGGCACGACCATGCCCTGATGGAGTCGGCCTATCATCCCGATGCTTGGGACGAACATGGCGTGGCAGAGGGCAATCCCAAGGACTTCGTCAACTGGGCGCTGACCTGGCATGCGGAAAACCAGCTCAAGCATCAGCACATCGTTTCCAACCACACGATCGAGCTGGATGGTGATACCGCGCATGTCGAAACCTATTACGTGTTCTGGGGCGAAAATCGGGAAGGGCGCCCGCAGATATCATTCGGACGCTATGTCGATCGCTTCGAAAAGCGCGAAGGGGTCTGGGCCATTGCCCATCGGGTGTGCGTGAACGAATATACCGGCAATTTCGATGGCGTGGAAATTCCGGCGGACGCTCCTGTCCTGTCGACCGGGCCAAATCGCCGCGACAAGACCGACATCTCCTACCGGCGGCCGCTGACCCGCAGCAATTAGGGTGGCCATGGTCCGATGAACCCGGGGCGATTGTTCCGGTGTCCCGGCACCCTTTACAGCCTTTAAGATGCAGCAGGGTCGAGAGGCTCTGCTGCATCGATTAGAGCGCGCTGCGTTAAATATGACGCAGGTCGCGCGCTCTAATTTCTCTGTTTTCGCATCGCTTTATGCCAAAAACCGGTACCCACTTTTTGGCGCGATGCTCTAGTGGCGAATGGTTGGATCGGGCCGCTGCGCTCATGCCGATATGACCAGCAGATCCCAAGCATTTCCAACCGGCCGATCTTGGCCTACATCATGGGTGCTATGCGGTGGCAGCGGGGCCAGCGCCCTTGATCGGGATGGATGAGCGAACGGAATGGCGGGCAAGGCATCTACTTCGGCCAGGACCGATAAAATCCCTGCAAAGGATGACGCTTTATCGGAAGAGCGCATCGTCTCGGTCGCGCGGCACCTGATGGAGACGATAGGGCTCGAGCAGGTGACGATGCGCAGGGTCGCGGCGGAACTGGATGTGACGGCGATGGCCCTCTATCATCACGTTTCGGACAAGCAGGCCCTGATCGCTCTGGTTGCCGACGGGGTCATGAATGTCGTCCCCGAACAGGATTATGACGGCACGCCCTGGTATGAAATATTGCGCCGGGGTTTCCTGACGGTGCATCATGAAATCGCGCGCTATCCCGGCCTTGGCCTGTATATTTCCAATACCAATGCTCTCTACCCCAGTGGCTTTCGCCTTATGAAGAAAACCATCCGGCTGCTGATGGACGCGGGTTTCGACGAGCATGAAGCGATCGAGGTCAACTATCTCCTGCTGACCTATCAGGGGGGGTATTTCCTGATGGAACAGATTGGCCAGCGGACCGCCGATACGCGACAGGACCGCAAGGAGGTGGTCATCAGGCCGGACATCCAGACACGTGGCGGCATGAACAGCTATGACGCCTTCGTCAGGGGCCTGGACGTCATCATCACGGGTTTTCGCGCGCAGCTGGCGGCCAAGCAGGTCATGATCCGCTAACAGACGCCTGCTTGCCGGGCCGGTTTCCCGGGGGGCCGGCAATCCGCTCGCGCACCAGTCGGGAGTGCAGGGCAGCCCCGGCTGGTGCGCTCTCGCATTATCCCCGCAAATGGGTGGGCAGTTCGGGCATGAACACGGCCTTGACTTCGGTGAAGCTGTGCAGCCCTTCCATGCCGCCTTCTCGGCCCACGCCGGAATGCTTGAAACCGCCATAGGGGATGCTGTAGTCGATGACGCGCCCGTTGTGCCCGAAATTGCCCGTGCGGATACGGCGCGCAATGGCATAGGCGCGGTCGGTGTCCTGCGTGAAGACGCCGCCGGACAGGCCATAGATGCTGTCATTGGCGATCGCGATCGCTTCTTCCTCGCTGTCATAGGGGATCACCGTCCCGACCGGGCCGAAAATCTCTTCGCGGGCGATCACCATGTCGTTGCTGGCATCGGTGAACAGGGTCGGCTCGACGAAGAAACCCTTGTCGAGATGCCCGGGCCGGCCGCCGCCCGTCGCGATCCTGGCGCCTTCCGCCTTGCCCTTTTCGATATAGTCGAGCACGCGGACATGCTGTCGCCTGGCGATGAGCGGCCCCATCTGCGTACCGTCCTGAAAGGGATCGCCCACGACCACGGACTGCATCGCCGCCGCAAAGGCGTCGGTCACCGTGCCCATCAGCGCACGCGGCACGACGATCCGGCTGAACGCCGAACATTGCTGTCCGCACAGGCCGACCAGGGTCGACATCACGCCGCCTACGACCGTGCCGATATCGGCATCGTCCAGGACGATGGCAGCCGACTTGCCGCCCAGCTCCGTCGTGATCCGGCCCGATCGGGCGCTGACGACGGATGCGATATGCTCGCCCGCCGCCGTGGAGCCGGTGAAGCTGACCTTGTCGACTTCCGGCTTGCGGATCAGATAGTCGGACACGTCCCGGTCGGCCGTGACGACCGAGAAGACGCCTTCGGGCACGCCTGCCGCAGCAATGCATTCGGCCAGGATCATCGCTTCGAGCGGTGTTTCCGGCGAAGGCTTGGCAATGACCGTGCATCCCGCCGCCAGCGCCGGGGCAACCTTCAGCGCCAAGGTGGGCAAGGGGGCGTTCCAGGGCACGACCGCGACGACCACGCCAACCGGTTCGCGCACGACAATGGCATGGCCGCCGGCCATCGCGGGACGCACTTCCTCCTGCCAGTTCTGTTCAGCGAGGTCGGCATAATATTTGAAATAGCCGCCCAGGAAAGGCGACATGCCCCGCGAGTGGGCATAGGGCATCCCGACCTGCATCGAAAAGGCACGGGCGAAATCATCGCCGCGCTTGCCCATCTCCTCGACGATGCGGCGCAGATAGACGGCACGCTCGGCGCCGGTCAGGCGCGGCCATGGACCATGATCGAACGCGCGGCGTGCGGCCGCGACGGCCAGGTCCATGTCGGCCGGGGACGCCATGGCCACCCGCCCGACCGTCTCCTCGGTCGATGGCGAAACAATGTCGATGCCGGCATCGCCCCGGGACGATGTCCATTCGCCGCCGATGAACAGCTTGTCGGGGCTGGCGAGATTAACGAGCGTGTCGGTCATAGTCATACTCCAGGTCGCGCAAGGCGAAGACGGTGCGAGGCGAAAGTCGATATGCACCCATGTGCAGGGAAAGTCACAGGCGCAAGGGGGCGGAGCGGGTCATGGCGCTGGTCATGCAGCCATGGGGCGCGGCTGTTCCCCGCGCACCAGTCGGCCCGGCAGGGCGCCCGTGGCAATGCCCTCCTTATAGGTCACGACGCCGTTCACGATGGTGGCGGCATAGCCTTGGGCCTTCTGCACGAGCCGCTTGCCGCCTGCCGGCAGGCTCTGTTCGATGCTGGGGCGATGCAGGGTCAGGCGGTCGATGTCGATGATGTTGAGGTCGGCCTTATACCCGATGGAAAGGCGGCCGCGATCGTACAGGCCGAGCGATTCCGCCGCTTTGGACGACAGGGCCTGGATCGCCTTGGGCAGCGGCAGGCCGTTTTCCCCGATCCGCTGGGTCAGGATATAGGTGGGATAGGGGGCGTCGCACACGGACGCGTAATGCGCGCCGCCATCGCCCAGCCCGACGACCAGATTGGGCCTGTCGAACAGGTCCCTGGTCTTTTCCAGATAGGCGTCGGTATCGCTGCCGACCACGGCCAGCACCGCGCGACCATCATCCTCCAGCAATGCGTCATAGACCATTTCCTTGAAGCTGATGCCGGCCTGCTGCGCCCTGACATCCAGCATGTCTTCCGGACGGGGATGATAGTCGGCCGGGTCGGACAGCGCGAACAGCTTTTTGGCGTTGTGGATGATCGCGACGAAGCTGGGATTGGGATCGTCGGGCTCCTCTGCCAGCAACCGGGCGCGCAGTTCCGGATCGCGCATGCGTGCGACCTTTTCGGCCAGAGGCAGGTTCGCGAGCGGGCGGAAACTGGGATTCAGCGCGAAATGATGCAATGTCAGGTCCAGGCCGAACAGCAGCCCGATCGGGCGCGGCAGGAACTGCCCCCGCAGCGGTATACCGTCTTCATCGGCCTGTCGCAGCGCTTCGACATAGGTACCCCAGTTGTCGGGCCGGAACGCCAGGTCGAGCAGGCTGAAATTGACGGGGCGTCCCGTTTCGCGGGCGATCCTGCTGATGGCGGCCACTTCGCCATCGGCTTCGGCGTCGATGTTGAGATTGAGCTGGAACACGCCCGACCCGGCGTCCGCAAGGCCGCTGGCCAGGGCGATCAACTCGTCCTCGGGCGTGTTGACCGACGGCGCGAGCTTGCCGTCGCGGAAGCGATGGAACAGGTTGCGCGACGTCGATACGCCCAGGGCACCCGCTTCGACCGCTTCGCGCGTCAGCGCGCGCATGGCCTCCAGATCATCGTCCGTGGCCGGTTCCAGATTGGCGCCGCGTTCCCCCATCACGAACACGCGCAGCGGGCTGTGCGGCAGCTGGCAGGCGAAATCGATGTCCGCCTTCCGCTCGGCCAGGGCGTCCAGATATTCGGGGAAGGTGCGCCAGTTCCATGGCACCCCTTCCGCCATGACGATCTGGGGAATATCCTCCACCCCCTCCATCAGGCGGATGACCAGATCATGATCGCCGTCCCGGACGGGGGCAAAACCGACTCCGCAATTGCCCATCACGACCGTCGTGACGCCATGCTGCGACGACGGGGCGAATTGATGTTCCCAGGTGATCTGCCCGTCATAATGGGTGTGGACATCGACGAAGCCGGGCGTGACGATCCGGCCGGTGGCGTCGATCTCTTCATCGCCGCGTTCGCTGATGGTACCGATCGCGGTGATCACGCCCGCCTGGATCCCGATATCGGCCTGAAACGGCTCGCTGCCGGACCCGTCGACGATCGTCCCGTTGCGCACTATGAGCTGAAACTGGGCCATGGTTGTAGTCTTTCATGAATGACATGCGGCAGATGCGCTCCGTGCAGGGCAAGGCGCAAAGGCCTCTTCCTGCTTCGGCGGGCGACAGGCTATCCGTCGCTGGCCATCGGACAAGTGCATTTTGGACATAGGGCTGTGCCGGCGAGTACAGGGTGAAGGGCCATGATGGCTCATGTCGCCAGAATGACGGGCGTAAAGCAGCCAGCCATCATCCTGGCATGGTCGAACGGCAAATCGTCGCCGGACGGACCGCATGGCTGCGCATGCTCTCTGTACGCCTCGCGCGATGGCCATTCGACAAAGGCGAAGACGGTCCTTTCATGGCTGCCTGCCCCCGTCAGGGCCGGAAAATCGACGGGGCGGCTGTCGGGAAAATCATCCTGCCAGGACAGGACCAGGCGACAGGCCCCCTGCTGGCCAAGACGCGCCCATGCGCGTTCGGCGACATCGTACAGCGCATCCTGCCGCCCGTCGTCGATGGGAAATACGAAGCCCTGCACATAGGGCGATGGTGAAGGCTCCCCGCGTTCGAGCAGCAGGCGAAAGCATCCGCTGACGACGCGGTCATTGTCGAACGGGAGCGGGAACAGCGCCGGATCGAAGCGCGGGTCGGCCTGCATGGCGGCTTCCAGCAGCGGCATGTTACGGTCTCTGGTCGCCTTGTCCTGCCACTCGATCCAGCTGAAGACGGCGATTTCCCCGTCCCGGCAACAGGCTGATGCGCTGAACCCGCCAGAATCCGACGGTACGCTGTCGTCCGGCCAGCATTCCAATATCCGGTTGGCGCCATGTTGGGTCCATAGCTCGTCGGCCATTGCGCTGAACCGGATGAAGCCCTCCTGGTGCGTTACGGGCACCGGCATGATGAAACCTTCGATATAGGTCATGCGCCTTTTCCCCTTGTGGAGGGTGGAACGGGATTGCGGGCCGGCCGGCCCTTCGCTTCAGCCGTGCAGGAAGACAGGCCGGATCGCCTGCCCCCTGCGCATCAGGTCGAAGCCTGTGTTGATCTCCGCGAACGGCAGGATATGGCTGATCAGGGGATCGAGCAGGATCTTCCCTTCCATATACCAGTCGACGATTTTCGGAACGTCCCGGCGGACCTTGGTGTTGCCGGCTGAATTGCTGACGAGGCGTCGGCCCGTCACCAGCGCGAAGGGTTCCAGCTGCAACGCCTCGCCGGAAGGAACGATGCCCAGCAGGCAGCAGACGCCAAATCCCGGCCGGGTGCAGGCGATCGCGGCCTCCTGTGCGGAGACGGATCCGACACATTCGAAGACATTGTCGGCCCCCCGGTCGGTGATGCCCAATATATGCTGGGTCAGGTCGGTGCCAAGTTTCCGGGGATTGATGAACTCGCTCGCTCCCATCAGGCGCGCAGCCTCTTCCTTGGCATCATTGGTATCGACGGCGATGATCCGGGTCGCCCCGGCGAGGCGCGCGCCCTGGATCGCGGACAGGCCGATCGCGCCCAGGCCGATGACCAGCGCGGTGGAGCCCGGCTCGATATCCGCCGAATACAGCGCCGATCCCACGCCCGTGACCAGGGCGCAGCCTATGGTGCAGACCTTTTCCAGCGGCGCGTCGGGATGGATGCGCGCAATCTGGTCTTCATGGACGATCGCATGGTTGGAAAAGGTGCCAAGGCCCATATAGGCGCCAACGGCTTCGCCATGCCGTGAAAAGCCCGATCGGGCAAAGACGTTGCCGTTCAGCATCTCCTCGCAGCTATTGGCTTTCTCCGACAGGCAATAGGGGCAGGTGCCGCATTGGGGCAGCGAATGTCCGATCACATGGTCGCCCGCGGCGACATGGGTGACATGGGGGCCGACTTCCAGCACGACGCCCGCGCCTTCATGCCCCAGCACCGTGGGTGCCGCCCAGGGCAGCGCGCCGTCCACCACGCTCAGGTCGGTATGGCACAGGCCCGTCGCCCTGAATTCCACCAGCACCTCATGCGGACCCGGCGACCGAACGTCGATCCAGTCCAGCGTCAGCGGAGCATGGCTCCGTTCGAAAATGGCGGCCTGGGTCCGCATGCATCCTGTTCCTTGCTCTTGGCGATATCGATGGGTGGGGTAACACGGGATGCAGGGCTTCAGGCGAAGCGCGCCATGTCCAGCACGAAGCGGAAACGAACGTCCTTCGCCGCGACGCGTCGAAAGGCTTCGTCGATACGGTCAGAGCCGATCAGCTCGATATCGGCGGCGATGTTGCGCGCGGCGCAATGATCCAGCAGCTGCTGCGTTTCTGCGATGCCGCCCACGGCGCTGCCCGTGATCCGACGCCGGCCGCCCAATAGAAGCCCGTTGTTCAGCGGCTTTTCCATCAGGCCGAGCGTGCCGACGTTCGACAAGGTGCCGTCTACCGCCAGCAGCGGCAGGAAAATCCCCATGTCATAGCCGGCGGGGACGGTGGACAGGATATAGTCGAATTCATTGCGCAGCGCCGGAAAGTCGCTGGCGCTGTTCCATTCGAAAAAGCGCTGCGCGCCCATCTTCATCGCGGCATCCTGCTTCCCGGCCGTGGTCGAGAATATCGACGTGTCCGCGCCGGCATCCACGGCCAGCTTCAGCGCGACATGGCCCAGCCCGCCAAATCCGACGATGGCGACCTTCTTTCCCTGCTTGATGTCCCAGTAGCGCATGGGGGAATAGGTGGTGATCCCTGCACACAGCAACGGGGCTGTCGCCGCCAGATTGACCCGAGGGTCGATCTTCAGCGCAAAGCGTTCCTTGACGACGATGTTCGACGCATATCCGCCCTGGATGACCCCGGTTGGCGTCACGCCATAGGTCGGCGTGAAGCCGGTCTGGCAATAGGGCTCCAGGCCCGCCAGGCAATATCGGCACGTGCCGCAACTGTCGATCATCGTGCCGACGCCGGCCAGATCGCCGACCTTGAACTGGGATACCGACGCGCCGACTTCCCGCACGCGGCCGACCATCTCATGACCGGGAACCAGCGTGCTTCGCAGCGGGCCGAACGACCCGTCGAGGAAATGGATGTCGGTGTGACAGACACCGCAATAGAGGATGTCGATCAGCACATCGTCCGCCCCGGGAGAGCGGCGTCGGAATTCGAACCGTTCGAACGGCTTGTCGATGGCGCTTTTCGCCAGGCCGACCGTCCTGACCGTTTTGGCCGCCTTTCCAGTGGCGGCAACGGCTTCCTGTGCAAGCGTCGCGACCGTAGCCACCGCGCCGGTCGCCAGGGCGCCTTTCAGAAACGCCCTGCGGTCATCCCCAGGCAGCCGGGAATGGACGGGTTGCTCCATATCATCGCAGCGCTTGCACATGAGCCTTCTCCTATCGCGTCGACCGGTTGTGACCCGGTTTCACCATCGCCTTCACCATCGCTCTCACCACCGCAGGGGCAGGTGGGTCATGGCCATGGCGGTACCGCACCGGACCAGCGGCACATCATCCTCGGCCACCCAAAAATCGGGCAGACGGGGGAGCCATTCCTCCAGGAAGACGCGCAATTGCATCCGGGCGAGCATCATGCCGATGCACCGATGCGGACCGGCGCCAAAGGTCAGCGTCTGGCCGGCGACATTCTTGCGATCGAAATCGACCGTCATGGCATCGGGAAACCGGCGCTCGTCCAGATTGCCGAGCAGCGCCGGCGATAGCACGGGATCGCCCTGCTTCATCGTCACGCCCTTATACTCCATGTCGTTCTTGACCCCGCGCCCGGTGACGCCGGCCGGGAAGCGACGCAGATATTCCTCGACAGCGGCGGGAATGAGGGACGGCTTGTCGATCAGGGCGCGCCGATGGTCGGGGTGCGTGGCCAGGTGATGCGCCACGAAGCTCAATGTGGCCGGCGTGGTGTCGACGCCTGCGAAAAGGATATTGAGCGCGCTGCCGACACATTCATTTTCGTCCAGTCGCCGGCCAAAGGCCTCACCCTGCACCAGCGCGGTCAGCGGGTCGTCGCCCGGCTGGGTCCGGCGCACGTCGACCCGCGACTTGAGATAGGCCCAGGCGTCCCTGGTCGTGGCCGCCGCGACCTCCATGTCCGGTTCGCGCACCACCGTCTGCGCCCATGGCATGAGCATCTCCCAATCCTCCTCGGGCAGGCCCGCGAGCCCAAGGAAGGCGTAGATCGGCATGAACATGGCGAAGTCGTTGTAGAATTCGCAGCCTCCCTGCGGGATCAGTCGATCCATGATGTCGCGGGTCAGCTGGCGGGCATGCTCGCCCACTTTCTGGATCCGCTTGGGGAAGAAGAAGGGGTTGATGAGCCGCCGATATTCGGTGTGCTCGGGCGGCTCGGACGCGATGGGGAGCGGCGGCGCGGGCGTATTGCGATAGGGAATGGCATTGCCATAGGGCACGGTGGTGAACAGGTCGCCATTGCCATACACGGTCTCGACATCCTCGGCCCGGGTGACGATCCAGTGGCCGCCATTGCGGGGCGTCCAGAAGATTTCGGGCCGGTCCTCGTCATGCAGGCCCTTCCAGTGCGAGAAAACCTCGTCATAGGAGCCGTCGAAGAAGATGTTGAAATCCCGCACCAGATGCGCAGGCACATGCGCGGGCACGGTCATGGTTGCTTCAGTCATGGTCTGACTCTTTCTTGAAAATCAATCGGATATCGGGAAGGCTCGGGGCGTCCGCCCATCGAGCCTGTCCTGCAAGCAGAGGCTCAGTTGCCGGCGGGGACGAACGGCGCGGGGCGGCGCGTGAAATCGACGCCCGTGACCCAATCGCCATATTCGGGCGGCAACTGGCTGACCGCGTCCAGGCTCGCCAGGTCTTCGGCGCTTAGTTGCACGTCGACCGCGCCGAGATTGTCTTCCAGCTGGTCCAGCCGCTTGGCGCCGATGATGACGCTGGTGACGTGCGACTTGGCCAGCAGCCAGGCAAGGGCGATCCGGGCCACGGACACGCCCTGCGCGTCGCCGATCCTGCGCATTTCGGTGATGCATGCCCAGGCGCGGTCCATGTCCACGATCGGATAGTCGAAATTGCTGCGCCGCGCGTCTTCGGGCGAGCTGGAGCCGGGGCCGAATTTCCCCGACAGCAGGCCGCCGGCAAGCGGCGACCACACCATCAGCCCCATCTGCTCGTCCTTCAGGAGATGGACATGCTCGCGCTCGATGTCGCGGCCGGCGATGGAATAGAAGGCCTGGAGCGTTTCGAAACGGGCATAGCGCGCCGCTGCGCTGACCCCCAGCGCCTTGGCGATCTTGGCCGCGCGCCAGTTCGACACGCCGACATAGCGGACGAGGCCCTGGCTCACCAGATCGTCGAGCGCCCGCAACGTTTCCTCCACCGGCGTCACGCAGTCATTGGCGTGGATCTGGTAGAGGTCGATATAATCGAGTTGCAGGCGGTCGAGGCTCTGCTTCACCGAATCCATGATGTGCCCGCGCGAAGCGCCCTGCGCGTTAGGCCCGCTACCCATCTGGAGGGTGCATTTCGTGGCGATCACGACATCGCTGCGGTTGACCCCCAGATTACGGAGCGACTGGCCCACCAGCCGTTCGGATTCCCCGTTGGAATAGACATTGGCGGTGTCGATGAAGTTGACCCCGGCGGCCAGTGCCCGTTCCACCAGCGGATCGACGGCATCCTGCCGCAGTGTTCCCATCGCGGCCCAATAGCCGGCGTCCGGATTGCCGCCGAAGGTCATGGTGCCCAGGCACAGCTCCGACACGAACAGGCCGGTGCGGCCAAGCTGGTTATATTTCACGGATCATTTCCTCTCATGGCCGGCGCGAAGCGACCGGGGGCTGCGGCTGAATTGTCTGGCTTGCCAGGGGTGTCGGAACAGCCCGGCGTGGCCGGCAGGCTGTTCGCGAACAGTTGCATCCTCTCAAGCTTGGGCTATTATGCGAACAATCCTTCAACATTTGAATTCGCATATGGCCACGACCCAACGATATCTGCTGAACCCAAGGAAAATGCCGCGACAGGCGCGATCGGCCGCGACGGTCGAGGCGATCCATGAAGCGACTATTCAGGTTTTGCTGACGGAGGGGCCGTCCCGGTTGACCACCACGAAAGTGGCGGAGCGCGCCGGCGTCGCGGTCGGTACGATGTACCAGTATTTCCCGCAGAAACAGGCGCTGATCTTCGCCGTGGTGCAGCGGCATCTGGGCCTGATCGCCGAAGCGGTGGAGGATGCCTGCGGGCGGTTGCAGGGGCAGACGATCGCCGTGATGTCGGACGGCCTGGCGGCATCCTATCTGGCGGCCAAAACGCATAATATCGAAGCGTCGCGCGCGTTATATGCCGCCGCGAGCGAACTGGAGGTCCCAGATATCGCAGGCGACATGTCGCGGCGCATCTATGCCGCCCTGCGCGCCCTGCTCGCCAGCAGCCGGGACGGCCGGTTCGACGATCTCGATACGGTGACGTTCATCCTGCAACAGGCGCTGTCCGGGACGGTGCGCGCGGTGCTGGAAATGGAAGGGGGGCCGACGCCGGCGGCGCTCGACATGCTGGGCAGCCAGTTGCCGCTTTTGTGCCGTGCCTATCTCGATGCGACCTCCAGCCTGGCCGGCATCGGCGCGCTGCCACAACCCGTCGCTTGCGCGACATGCGCCTGATCGGAGCTTAGCGGCGCTGCCAGAGTACGCGACCGGCGTTCAATCTGACGCGGCCCGCACGCGCCGGTTTTCCTGTTTTCGCATCGCTTCGTGCCCAAAAGCTTTCCCGCTGTTGGGCACGAAGCGATGGACCGGTTCAGTCGCGAACCAGGTTCAGCAACTGTTCGGCCTTGGCGCGGAAAGGCTGGCGCACATCCTCGCCGACGATCAGGCGCAGCGGCGGCTCGGGGCTGTCGATCGCGGCCAGGATGGTCTGGGCGACGCTCTCCGGTGACGCGGCCGCCGTGGCATAATAGCCTTCAAGGGCAGCCTTGCCGCCGCCGGAAAGCGCGGCATATTCTGGCATGCGTCGCTCGGTGTCGTGCGTGCCGTGCGAGATGAACCGGGTCGCGACGGCGCCGGGCTCGACGATCATCAGCTTGATCCCGAACGGCGCGATTTCATAGGCCAGCGACTCGCTCATGCCCTCCAGCGCGAACTTGCTGGCGCAATAGGCGCTGATGCCGGGCGAACCCATCAGGCCGCTGCCCGACGACATGTGGACCAGTTGCCCGGCGCCGCGTTCGCGGAAGTGCGGCAAGACCGCCTGCGCCAGCGCCCAGGGACCGAACAGATTGACGTCGAACACTGCCCTGGTTTCAGCGATCGTCGTTTCTTCAAAAGCGCCGTAGAGGCTCTGGCCGGCATTGTTGACGACGATGTCGAGCGGCCCGCTTGCCAGGATCCCGTCGACGATGGACTGGACATTGGCGATGTCGGTGACGTCCAGCCGGACGCCCGTCGAGCGGCCCGGCGCGATGGCATCGAATTTTGCGACATCCTCCGCCTTGCGCGCGCATCCGACGACATGATCGCCCCGGTCCAGTGCGGCCTGCGCCAGAGCGGCGCCGATGCCGCTGGAAATACCCGTGATGAGCCAACGCTTCGCTTCACTCATGATATGCCTTTCTCAATAGAGCGATAAGGATGTTCTATGTGCTGGGTGACTGTGCATGGCGGCTGCCGAGCTCATCGGCCTGAAAGGCGGGCAGGCCGTTGCCCTGCCGCAGGCAGAGCCGATCGCACATCCCATCCTCAGTCCTGTCCATTTTCGTTTCGCGAATATCTATACGGGTAAAGGCATCTTATGCAACATGCTGTGCTGGCGGCGACAGGCGTATGGACCGGCCGCAATCAGGGCAGATGAAGCATCGGCTATGTGATCGGGAAAAGCGGACTTTCGCTGCTGGTTGGACCGGACAACAGGAATTTTCTGCTCGCGACGAGCGAACTGAAGTGCATTGGTAAGCGCCGGCACTTTGATAGAGAGAGGAAATAATTATGTTCAGCCACATCATGGTTGGAACAAATGATCTGGAGGCATCCAGCCATTTCTACGATGCCATATTCGCCGTTCTTGGCCATGAGCATCGGTTTGTCGATCATCTGGGGCGTATATTCTGGTCCACTGCGACAGGGAATTTCGCGATTGCCCGGCCGATCGATGGTCTACAGGCGACCCATGGCAACGGCATGACCATCGGTTTCGCCTGCGATTCCGACAGGATGGTGGACGCCTGGCATGCCGCAGGTGTGGCAAATGGCGGCACGGCTATCGAGGACGCACCGGGATTGCGGGATGCCGGCACGCCGATGGCGCGCTACAACGCCTATCTGCGCGATCCGGCCGGCAATAAATTATGCGCGATGCATTTCATCGGCGCGCAGGAAGCAGGCGCCACGGCCTGACAGAGTAATGCCCGCATGATGGGGGCGAGGGCAGGGCAATATGGTCAAGGAACGGCCGATCCGATCATGTCGGACCGGCCGTTCCTTACAGCATGTTTCAAGCGTCTGCGTATTGCGCCGGAGCTGGTTCCGAAGGTGCGTTCCGCGTGCCCCGGATGAGGCGCCCCGGCAGGGCGCCGCTGGCCTCCCCGTTACGATAGGTCACGGCGCCGCTGACGACGGTGGCGACATAGCCGGTGGACTGCTGCGACAGGCGCTTGCCGCCGGCCGGGAGGTCCGCCTTGATCTGCGGCCGGCGAAGCATCATCGCGTCGAGATCGAGGACGTTGAGGTCCGCCTTGTAGCCCGCTGCCACGACGCCGCGATCCGCCAGACCGACAGATCTGGCCGGCTGGCTCGTCAGGGAACGGACCGCCGTGGGCAGGTCCAGTCCACGGTCGCCGACCCGGCAGGACAGCAGATAGGTGGTATAGGCGGCGTCGCAGACCATACCGTAATGCGCGCCGCCGTCGCCCAGCGCCGGGATCAGATTCTCTTCCCCGAACAGGACGGCGGATTTGTCGAGATAGGGGAGGATATCCGTCGCGAACGACGCCAGGATTGCGCGACCTTCGTCTTCCAGCAGCGCGTCGTAGATGACCTCGCGCTCGGGACGGCCCAGCCGCTCCGCCTCCGCCTGCAGGCTGTTTTCAGGGCGGAAATCGTACCGCACCGGGTCGGTCAGTCGGTAGAGCGACGAAATCGACTTGATCATGCCGACGAAGGACGGGCTGGGATCGTCCGGTTCTTCCGCGATCAGCCGGGCGCGCAGCTCCGGGTCGCGCAAGCGTGCGACCTTTTCCGCCAGCGGCAGGCCAGCGATCGCCCGATAGCTGGGATTGAGCGAGAAGGGGTTGAAGCTCAGGTCCAGCCCGTACAGCACGCCAAGGGGGCGTGGCAGGAACTGGCCGCTGATGGTCAGGCCATCGGCTCTGGCCTGCCGGATGCCCTCGATATAGCGATGCCAGTTGGTCGCGTCGTTCGGCATGTGGATCAGGCTGAAATTGACGGGACGCCCGGTTGTTTCAGCGATCGTGCGAAACACCGCCATTTCGTCCCTGGCGTCGTTGTCCAGATTGGGGTTGCACTGGAACACGCCGGTGCCGGCGTCGGTCAGGCCCTGCGCCAGCGCCAGGATCTCGTCGACTTCGGTATTGACCGACGGGGCGAGCTTGCCTGACCGGAAGCGATGGAACAGATTGCGCGAGCTGGCGACGCCCAGCGCGCCCGCCTGAACCGCTTCCGCCACGCAGCGACGCATCTCAACCAGATCGTCCGACGTGGGCGGTTCCAGATTGGCGCCGCGTTCCCCCATCACGAAGACGCGGAGCGGGCTGTGCGGGATCTGCGTCGCGAAATCCACGTCGCATTCCCGCTGTTCGAGCACGTCCAGATAATCGGGGAAGCTCTTCCAGTTGAACGGGACGCCTTCAGCCATCACGACTTCGGGAATGTCCTCCACCCCCTCCATCAGCTTGATCATCAGATGATGGTCGCCCTCGCGCACGGGGGCGAAGCCGACGCCGCAATTGCCCATGACGATGGTGGTGACGCCATGGTTCGACGATGGGATCATCCGGTTTTCCCACGTGATCTGGCCGTCATAATGGGTATGGATGTCGACAAAGCCGGGCGTCACGGTCAGGCCGGACGCGTCGATTTCCTCGCGCCCCGTCCCGGTGAGTGACCCGACCTCCACGATCAGGCCGTCCCGCACGCCGACATCGGCGATATAGGGTTGCGTGCCGGTGCCATCGACGATCGTGCCGCCGCGGATCACCAGATCAAATTGCGTGCTCATGCCTCTCCTTTCCGGCCCGCCCGCCGGGTGCAGGTCGATTGCCCGTAATTACGAATCCGATTATACGCGTATATGATCGGCTGGCAATGTCGTTAAGCTCGAAGGGCACGCCGCCGCCTATGCAGCGGAGCGCTCCGCCTGCGACAATTGCCGGAAACGGGAGACCTCGCGCGCCGGCGGGGCGCCGAAAACCCGCTTATATTCCCGGCTGAACTGCGACGGGCTGTCATAGCCGACTTCGAAGCCGGCCTTGCCCGCTTCCATGCGTTCCGACAGGATGAGGCGCCGCGCCTCATGCAGCCGGATCTGCTTTTGATATTGCAGCGGGCTGAGCGATGTCGCGGCCTTGAAATGCTGGTGGAATGCGGACGGGCTCATATTGGCGGCGGCGGCCACCGTCGATACGCTGAACGCCTCGTTATAATGGCGCTTGATCCATTCGATCGCGCGATTGACCTGCGAGATGCGGCTGTCGGCCAGAACCAGCTGTCGCAGCATCCTGGCTTCCGGGCCCTGCACCAGCCGGTAGAGAATTTCCCGCTCGATCAACGGCGCCATGATCGGAATGTCGCGGGGCCGGGCGAGCAATCCCAGCAGCCGGGCGAGCGGGTCCAGCAGGTCCGGCGTCACGGTACCCAGCATCAGGCTGTCGGTCGGGTCGGATCGTCCGCCGTCCGGGGGCAGGTCCAGGACGAGCGTCCGCAAGGCCTCCAGGTCCAGCTTCAGGCGCAACCCCAGATAGGGCTCCTGCGGGCTGGCGACGGTGATCGATCCGGCCAGCGGCAGATCGACGGCAACGACCAGATAATGCGCGCAATCATAGGCGAAGCTCGCCGTGCCCAGCATCGCGACCTTCGCCCCCTGCAGGACGAAGCAGATCGACGGTTCATACATCGCATGCATGAACTCGGTCGAGACCTGCGACTGATAGACCGAGACATTGGGCAGCGCGGTTTGCGTGTTGCCCTCGCCGCCATGCTGCCGGACGATCTGCTGTAGCGTGGCAAGCGAGTCCATGATGCTCTCCGATGGCCTGTCCGGAAAAGCGGATCCGGGACTTACATGTATGCTTAACTCGTAGGATTGTGCAATTCTACAGGAGGAATTGTCTACCACCTTCAGCGATCCCGGTCATAGCTTGCCGGCAAACAGCCTTTCAGGAGAGCCTCCATGCATGATCGATCCGCCACGCCTGCGCGTCCCGCCTTCCTCGACGGCAAGGCGAAGAAGCTGTTCATCGGCGGGAAGTGGGTTGAGGCCCAGTCGGGCAAGACCTTCGGATCGGTGAACCCGGCGACGGGCGCAGCCCTGGACGAGGTGGCGCTGGGCGACGCGGTCGATGTGGATCTGGCCGTCGCAGCGGCCAGGCGCGCGTTCGAGGGGCCGTGGGGTAGCATGCGCCCGGTGGAACGGCAGAAGATATTGCTGCGCATCGCCGATCTGCTGGAAGCGCATGCGGAGGAGATTGCCCTGCTCGACACGCTCGACATGGGGGCGCCGGTCGTGATTTCCCGCTATCTGGCGTCGAACGTCATTGGCGACACCTTCCGCTTCTGCGCGGGGCAGGCCGTGGCGATCCAGGGGGAGACGATGACACCGTCGCTGCCCGGCGACGTGTTTGCCTATACCCGCAAGGAGCCGATCGGGGTCGTGGGTGGCATCGTTCCCTGGAACGGCCCGGCGTTCAACGCCACCTGGAAGATTGCCCCCGCTTTGGCGGCGGGGTGCACGCTGGTGCTCAAGGTCGCGGAGCAGGCGTCGCTCTCGCCTCTGCGCATGGCGCAATTGTGCATGGAGGCGGGACTGCCCGAAGGCGTGCTCAACATCATCACCGGATTCGGCGAAACCGCCGGCGCGCGGCTGGCCGCCCATCCCGACGTCGACAAGATTTCCTTCACCGGATCGACCGAGACGGGCCAGCATATCATCCGTGCCTCGGCCGGGAACATCAAGAAGCTGACGCTGGAGCTGGGCGGCAAATCCCCCGATATCGTCTTTGCCGATGCCGACCTAGACCGGGCCGTGCCCGCGGCGGCGATGGGGGTGTTCGGCAATTCGGGCCAGGCGTGCCTCGCGGGATCGCGGCTTTTCGTCGAACGCGGCATCTATGAGGAGTTCACGCAGCGGGTCGCGGAATTCGGCAAGTCGCTGACCGTGGGCGATCCGCTGGACGCCGGCACGCAGATCGGCCCGGTGGTGTCGAAGGAACAGCTCGACCGGATCAACGGCTATCTCGCGGCGGGCGCGTCGGAGGGCGCGGTGGCGCTCGCCGGCGGGGTGCAATTGACCGACGGCAAGCTGGCCGATGGCTATTTCATCCCGCCCACGGTCTTCGCCAATGTGCATGACGACATGACAATCGCCCGCGAGGAGATTTTCGGCCCGGTCATTTCGGCCATTCCCTTCGATGAGGTCGACGACGTCATCCAGCGGGCAAACGACACGCCCTATGGCCTGGCCAGCGGGGTATGGACCAACGACATCAACAAGGCGCACAAGGTGTCCAGCCGCCTGCGCGCGGGCACCGTATGGATCAACGCCTATTCGCTGATGGACCCGGCGGTGCCGTTCGGCGGATACAAGATGAGCGGATATGGCAAGGAATCCGGCACGCATCAGGTGCAGGAATATCTGAACAGCAAGGCCGTCTGGGTCCAGACGAACTGACCGCTGGGCACACCGTAAAGATGCACCGCCGGGCGATTTTCCGGCGGGCCGACAACAAGAAGATCGATTGGGGAGTGATGTGATGAGCAGCATATGGCGCGCCCTCCTGCCTCTGGGAGCGCTTCTCCTGGCGATGACGGGATGCCAGCGCGGCGCGTCATCGGGCGGTGACGCCGACTGGCCGCTGCACGGGCAGAATGCCTGGGGACAGGGCTATGCTGCCTCGGATCAGATCGACACGTCCAATGTCGCCCGGCTGGGCCTGCAATGGTATCATCAGTTCGATGTCGATCGGGGCGAGGAAGCGACCCCGATCATGGTCGACGGCGTGCTGTATGTCAGCACCGCCTGGTCGAAGGTCCATGCGTTCGATGCGCGCAGCGGCAAGGAACTGTGGGCCTTCGATCCCAAGGTGCCGCCCGAGACATTGCCCAAGGGCTGCTGCGATGCGGTCAATCGCGGCGTGTCGGTCGCCAACGGACGCGTGTTCGTGGGGACATTTGACGGACGACTGATCGCCCTCGACGCGCGCAGCGGCAAGCAGCTCTGGTCGATCGTCACGGTCGATCAGACCAAGCCCTATACCATCACCGGCGCGACCAATGTCGCCAAGAACCTGGTCATGATCGGCAATGGCGGCGCGGAATACGGCGTGCGCGGCTATGTGTCGGCCTATGATCAGGCGACGGGGCGGCTCGTCTGGCGCTTCTATACCGTGCCCAATCCGGACGGGAAGCCCGATGGGCAGCCATCCGACAAGCCGCTTCGGGAACTGGCGGAAAAAGGCTGGTTCGGCGATGTCTGGCGCAAGATCGGCGGGGGCGGGACGGTCTGGGACTCGATGGTCTATGATCCGCAGAGCGACCTGTTCTATTTCGGCGTCGGCAACGGAACCCCCCACGATCACAAGGTTCGCTCGCAGGGGAAGGGCGACAATCTGTTCCTGTCCTCGATCGTGGCGGTGAAGGCCACGACCGGCGAATATATGTGGCATTATCAGACCACGCCGGGCGACAGCTGGGACTATACCGCGACCGCGCCGCTCATCCTGATGGACAGGGTGATCGACGGGAAGCCGCGCAAGCTGATCGTCCAGGCGCCCAAGAACGGCTTTTTCTACGTGCTCGACCGCCTGACCGGAGAGTTGGTGTCGGCCAGCCCGTTCGTGCCGGTCAACTGGGCCACGGGCATTGATGCCCGGACCGGCCGGCCGATCGAGGTGCCCGCAGCACGCTATGAAACGAAGGGCTATTACCAGCTGCCGGGCGGCTTTGGCGGGCATAGCTGGCACCCGATGGCGTTCAGCCCGCAAACCGGGCTCGTCTATATTCCCGCGCAGAATGTCGGGCAATTTTTCGAGAAGGACCCCGATTTCAAGTTTCGGCCCGGCCATCTCAACACGGCGCTGGGCGGCGCCAAGCTGGAATTCCCGGATGACGACGCGGCGATCGCGGCCGTCAAAAAGGCCAGTTTCGGCGAGCTGATCGCCTGGGATCCCGTGGCCCGGAAGGCGCGATGGAAGGTCCGGCATCGCTTCTTCATGAACGGTGGCGCGCTGGCGACCGCCGGCGGGCTGGTGTTCCAGGGCAATGTCGAGGGGCATTTCGTGGCCTATGATGCCGCCACTGGCCAGCAATTATGGTCCTATGAGACGGTCAACGGCATCGTCGCCGCGCCCATCAGCTATCAGCTGGGTGGCAGGCAATATGTCGCCGTCATGGTGGGAACCGGCGGCTTTGCGCCCATGATCGGGACGATCACGCCGGACCTGCCGCGCCTGCGCGGACGGCTGATGGTGTTCGCGCTCGACGGCCAGGCCAAGGCGGAGCCCTATGACGTACCGCCGCCCGCGCGCGTCGATCTGCAGGGCGTCACCTCCACCGGCGATCCCCAGGCAGGACTGGCCAAATATAATTTCGCCTGTCTTGTCTGCCATGGTTTCAGCGCTACCGGGCGCTACACCGCCGATCTGCGGCGGTCCGAGATCATCAAGTCGTCGGAGGCTTTCCAGAACGTCGTGCGGGGCGGTGTGCTTAAGGATCTGGGGATGGTGAGCTTCGCCGAGCTCTATTCGCCCAGCGACGTCGAGGATATCCGCGCCTATCTGATCCGCGAAGGCGGGAAGGTTGAGAGACGGCAGAACAGGCCGCCCGCGCCATGATGGCGCGTCCATATTACGCGGATGTGATGAAAGTCAGCCGGCAGTCGCTATCCGTTGACAAATGTGGCTCCCGCTGCAAGCCTCCCGGGAAAGAGATGAGGGGAGAGCGGCATGGCGGGGGCTGACACAGGCGATGCGGTACCCATGCCGCGCCAGACCTTGCTACAGGAATGGCAGGACCACTGGCGCGTAGGCGTTGCCGCTTTTCTGGCGCTGAGCTTTTCGCTGGGGTCGTACATGGCGGCGACCAGCATGTTCATCCTGCCGCTGGAAAAGGCCTTTGGCTGGTCGCGCAGCGACATAGCGTTCGCGCATAATGCCGGCCTGCTGTCTGCATTCCTGTCGCCATTCTTTGGCCGCCTGATCGACCGGGTCGGTGCGCGCAGGATCATGCTCGTCGGGAGCGTGCTGTTTGCCCTGGCCTTTTTCGGGCTGGGGGCGATGAACGGGTCTCTGCTGCTGTTCTACTTCCTGTTTGCGATGATCTTCGTGTCTGGTCTTGCGACCAGCGGCATCACTTGCTCGCGCGTGGTCAGCGAAGTCTTCGTGCATTCGCGCGGCTTTTCGCTTGCCGCGGCGCGCAGCGGGATGGCGCTGTCGGGCGCCTTCCTGCCGGCGATCCTCTATCTCGTGATTACCCACCTGGGGTGGCGTGCCGGCTATATGGTCGAAGGCATGATGGTGCTGCTGATCGTGTGGCCCGCAATCTATTTCTGGATCGGCCGCTCAGGGACGCGCCGGGATCCGCAGGCGGCCCGACCCTTGCCAACGGCGGTCGCCCCGGTCCGGTGGGGTCAGTTGCTGCGCGAACCGAAAATCTGGGTCCTGTGCCTGGGTGCCAGCCTGGGCTATGCGCCGGCGTCGGCGTTGATGAGCCAGTTGCAGCCCCTGCTGATCGACAAGAGCATCAATCCGGCCAGCGCCGCCACCCTGGTCGGCCTGGCGGGTGTCGCCAGCTTTGTCGGCGCGATCGTCACGGGCAGCCTGGTCGATCGGTTCTGGGCGCCGGGCGTCGCCCTGATATTCGCCTGCGGGTCGGCGGCCGGGTGCATGCTGTTCGCCGGAAATGCGACGATGACAGGGCCGGTTGCCGCAGGCGCCATCATGCTGATCGGGCTGGGCCTGGGCGCGGAAATCGACGTGGTCGCCTATATGGTCGCGCGCTATTTCGGGGTCACGAGCTTTTCGACGATTTATGGCCTGACGGTGTTCTTCCTGACATTTTCCGGCTCGCTCAGCTCATGGCTGTTGGGATCGGCCTATGATCGGTTCGGCAACTATGATCTCGCGCTGTCGGTCATGGCCGGAGCCTTCCTGGCCGCAGGACTGGCCTATCTCATGCTGGGCCGTTACCCGTCCCGGCCGGTGGAATAGGATATCGTCCGGAGGAACAGGCACATGGACGTTCAGACCGTCAGATAGCCCCCGTCCACCGGCAGCAGGGATCCGGTCACATAGCTCGACGCGTCGCTCAGCAGCCAGACGGCGCCTTGCGCGACTTCGTCTGCACTGCCGACCCTGCCCATCGGGATGGCGGCCTTGACATGCTCTACCATCTCGACCGCCTCCAGCGACACAGGCCCCCGGTCCAGCATCGGCGTCTGCGTGACGCCCGGCAGAAGCGCGTTCACGCGGATGTTCATCCTCGCATAATCCACGGCCGCCGCCCGGGTCAGGCCGATGACGCCATGCTTGGCCGCGATATACTCGGCCGAGCCGGGGATCGCGACCTGCCCCAGGCTGGAAGCCGTGTTGACGATGGATCCGCCGCCGCCGGCAAGCATGGCCGGAATCTGATATTTCATGCACAGGAACACACCCGTCAGGTTGATACCGATCAGGCGATGCCAATGGCCCGTGTCGATCTCATGCAGGGGTATGTTGGACTGTTCGATCCCGGCATTGTTGAACGCACCATCGAGCCGGCCGAACCGATCGATCGTCATGCGGACCATGTCGCGGACATTCTCCTCCTGCGCGACGTTCACAGCCACGAAGATCGCCGAGCCGCCAGCCTGTTGGATGTCCGCGCAAACCCGATGACCCTGCGCTTCGTCGACATCCGCCAGGACGATGTGGGCGCCATGCGACGCCAGGCGCAAGGCCGCCGAACGCCCGATGCCGCTCGCCGCGCCCGTGACGATGATGACCTTGTTCTTCAATGTGGACGGCATGGCGCCTCTCCGGTTTCATGGTGCAGCTTCGTCACAACTGAGGGCGGCCAGATCGGCAGCTTGGACGATCAGCGGGTCGTCAGGCGGGGAACGCTGTCAAAGAATACACGACCGGCCGCATCCAGCCGGATGAACTCGCTGTAATGACCAAGGTCGGCCCGCGTGTCGGCGTAGCTGAAGTCGAGAAAGCCTTCGATCTTTCCGTGAAAAGGGACCGCATAGCCGAGCGCATCCAGCCGTTCGAGCATCGCGTCATGATCGTCGATCAGAAATCCGAAATGATGCAGATGGACAGGCCCGACCGTTGCCGGCAGCACATCGTCATAGATCGTCTTCTGCGTGGTATCGGGCTGGATGATTTCGATCATGACATCGTCGATGAAGCCAAGGCCAAGCCGCTTGGTGGGCGAAGCGACGCCGTCGGTCGGAGCAGGGTCATTGATGAGAAACGCCATGTCGCCATAGCGTGCGCGATAGGATGCGATGGCGCTGTCGAGATCGCGCGTGACATAGCCGAACTGAAAGAACCCGCTGAAGAAATGCTGCATGTCTCTTCTCTCTGGAACAGGGTGTAATACCAAGCTGCGTTGATGAGAACTCATAAGCCCCTCCCCTGAAGGGGAGGGAGAGTCTCGCTCAACGCAGTTTGGTATAAATCAAGCGATCAGGCGGCAGATATTTTCCGGGATTCGTTGAAGAATGCATGGCCTGCGGGCAGGCACAGGATATATTCCAGATAATGGCCGAATATGGGCCGGGTATCGAGATACAGATATTTCAATATATCTTCATGCTGGCCCTGGAACAGAATCGGAAAATCATGCCTTTCCGACTCTTTCAGGACATGATCCCATTCGGCGTCGTCATAGAGCATGTGGGCGATATGATGCAGCCGCAACAGCTGGCCCGGTTCCGGCGCCGGCGTTTCCCAGAAGGTCTGCTCCGCAGTCGATGCCTCGGTCCGGGTGACTTGCTGGATCTGGATCATGATGTCGCCGACCCAGGTCTTGGCATCGCGCATCGTCACGCCCGGCGCGGCTTCGAGCACGGGAGAATATTGCCAGATGCGCGCGCCGAACCGTGTTTCGATGGCGCGCTTGGCGCCATCCATGTCTCTGGTCGCATAGCCGAACTGGAACAGATTGGGCAGAAAGATGCCGCCCGCTTCGTTGTCGAAGGCGTTCACGCGCATGGACAATCCCCTCCTCGCCATAATGATCGGCGTGCGTCGTAATCAGTAGGCGGCCAGTATCCGGCCGAAATAATCCTCAACCAACGGCCGGAGGCCCGGGTGCGTGGCGATGAAACCGGGATTGTCGGGCAAGGCGCGGATCGCAATGTCGGCCACTTCCTCTGCCGTGAGGAAGAATTTGGTGTCGGCAAGCGGCATCGGCGCCCCTTCGCGCGGTACCATGTCGGTAGGCGACATGCCGGTGTTCGCCGTCGTGCCATAGCGGGCGGGGCGGCTGCGCGCCGACTGGAGGATGTCGGATTCGGTGCCGGCGGGGATGAGGATGCTCACGCCCACGCCATGCTGCGCCGCTTCGGGCCGCAATGCCGCGCCCAGCGCCATGACCGCCGATTTGGCCGATGTATAGGGACCATGGCCCAGCACCCAGTCGGGCACCAGGCCGGCGTGGGAACCCGTCAACAGGATCTGGCCTTCGCCTGCTTTGGCCATCAGTGGATAGAAGGCCTGGATGCAATGGGTGACGCCGCGCAGCACGACGTCATAGATCCAGTCCCAATCCTCGTCCCCATGGTTCAGGAATGGGCCAGCGGTCGTCACGCCTGCATTCGCGCACAATAGATGGACGGCCCCGAATTCCGTCACCGCCCGGTCCGCCAGGTCGCGCACCGCCGCACGGTCCGACACGTCGCATGGCACGACCAGCACCTGCGCGCCGCGCTCGCGGACGGCATCCGCCGCCAGCGCCAGCCGCTCGGCGCTGGTTGACGCGAGCACGATGTTCATCCCTGCGTCTGCCAGTCCCAGCGCGAGGGCGCGACCGATCCCTGTCGCCCCGCCTGTGATGACAGCGGTCTTGCCTTTCTGAATAACCGTCATGCGCTCTCTCTCTCCTGCCGTCGGCCCAGCGGGCTTGCGAGCCGCTGCCGGGCGTCTGGATCATCTTGTCATGCGTGCTGCACGATGCCTGTAGGCAGTATGTGCGCATGTGCCACGCCGGCATCATCCGGACCGCAGGGATAGCATGGGGCTCCGGCCTGGACGCTTCGAATTTCTGCAAAAGAATTGTTCGGAGAACGGCCATAATCGGCGCGGGCAGGAGATGGGCTGCTCTGCTATGGAGTCATGGCAGGCAGAGCCGCCACGGGCCGCAGGACAGGCGGAGACGGATGTTCAACCGTCTGCGGTCGAATGTCTGGCGAAAGCAACGATCCGCTGACGCGGACCATGCGAATGATCAGGTGAGGATAGAGTGATGCTGAAAATCGCAGTTCTGGACGACTATGCGAATGCGTCCCTGTCCTGTGCCGACTGGTCGGATATCGAGCGTCGGGCGGACGTCACGATCTTCAACCGCTATATCGCGGAGGAGGATCTGGTTGCGACGCTCGCGCCCTTCGACATCATCTGCCTGCTGCGGGAGCGCACCGCGATGCCGGCCGCGATATTGCGCCAGTTGCCGCAACTCAAGGCGATCATTCTGTCCGACGCCTATATTCGCGTCGTCGATCGGGACGCTGCGGCCGCGTGCGGGATCGCGATCGTCGATGGTCAGCCGCCCGAAGGCGCCACGATATCGCCGCACGATACGGCCGAATTCGTGTGGGGCCTGATCATCGCGACCGTGCGCCATATTCCGCAGGAAGTCGCCCGTCTGCGCCAGGGGCAATGGCAGCAGACGCTGGGGATGTCTTTGGCCGGGCGAACGCTTGGCATTGCCGGCCTGGGCAGGACAGGCGCGAAGGTCGCCGAATATGCGCGCGCCTTCGACATGAAGGTCATTGCCTGGAGCGCGAACCTGACGGAGGAAACGGCCGCACGGCATGGCGTGGAACGGGTCGACAAGGACATGCTGTTCCGTCGGAGCGATGTCGTTACCATTCATTACGCGCTGGGCGATCGCAGTCGCGGCCTGGTCGGCGCGCGCGAGATCGACGCCATGAAACCGACCGCCTATCTCATAAACACGTCGCGCGGCCCGATCGTGGACGAACAGGCCCTGCTGTCGGCGCTTCGGGAAAAACGCATTGCAGGGGCGGCATTGGACGTGTTCGATCGGGAGCCGTTGCCCGGCGAGCATCCATTTCTGGCGCTCGACAATGTCGTCGCCACGCCGCATCTGGGCTTCGTCACGGATCGGACGATGGGCTTTTATCACGCCAGTATCGCGTCGACGCTTGGGAACTATCTGCGCCAGACCGCCTAGACGCATTTCGTTTGCGCACGGCCAGGGGCACAGCGACGCCGGATCAATCGGGCGGCGTCTCGCAATCAGGGAGGATGACAGGATGCGCGTTGCAGTGACCGGAAGTTCGGGGAAGATCGGCCGGGAGGCCGTGGCGGCGCTGCTGGCGGCAGGACACCAGGTGGTCGGCCTCGACCAGACGCTCGGATCGATCGAGGGGATGCATCCGCTCCTGTGCGACTGCACGGATTTCGGCCAGGTCATGGGTGCGCTGAGCGGTGCCGACATCGCTGGACGGATCGACGCCGTGGTGCACATGGCGGGCATTCCCGCGCCCGGGCTGACGCCGGACCACGTCGTTTTCCAGGCCAACTTCATGTCCACCTACCATATCTTCTCCGCAGCGGCACGTCTGGGGATCGAGCGGGTGGTATGGGGGTCGAGCGAATCCATCCTCGGCGTGCCGTTCGCCATCCCGCCGCAAATCGTGCCGATCGATGAAAGCGTGCAGACGCGGGCGGAATGGTCCTACTCCCTGACCAAGAAGCTGGGGGAGGAGATGGCGGACGAATTCTGTCGCTGGCACGACAATCTGTGCATCGTGTCGCTCCGCTTCTCGAACGTCTTCACCGCCGCCGATTATGCCGCACGCCCCGCAGTCGAGGCGAACCCGCAGCAACGCCATTATAATCTGTGGAGCTATGTCGACGCCCGCGACGCCGGCATGGCTTGCCATCTGGCGATCGAAGCGGACCTTTCCGGGCATGAGCGGCTCATCATCGCGGCGGCGGACACCGTCGTCAGCATGCCTTCGGCCGAACTGATGGCCACCTATTTCCCCGGCGTGCCGTCCAGCGTGCCGCTGGAAGGCAATGTCTCGCTCCTGTCCTCAAAGCGCGCTGCCGAGCGGATCGGCTATCACCCCCGCCACAGCTGGCGGGACAACGACGGGGCCTGATCCGAAACGGCATTTCGGATCTGGGTCTAGGCCAGGCTGCGGGCGGACGGGCGCAGGAAATCGGGGACGATCGGCAGCGGCAAGGAGGGGAAATTGCCGTCGTCGCAAGAGGGCGGGTCGATGCCCGCCATCGCTTCTTCATAGGTCTGAACCAGCGCGCAGGCAGCATCGGCCAGCGTGAAGGCATCGATCCATTCCTGCGCCGGCCGTTGCGATATGCGGGCCGCAATGGCGGCCTTCGTGGCAGCGGCGTCATCGAACGGGGCATCGATCAGTTCCGGCAATTCCAGCACGGTGCAGAATGCGTGCCAGAACTTGTCCTCGACCGGTGCCGCAGCGATCCAGCGACCGTCTGCCGCGCGGTACAGGCTGTATCGCGGCGAGATGCCGGTTTCGATGGAGTCATTGGGCAGGCGCCAGCGCCCTTCGCCGAACGCACTGACGAAGGCGGGATACAGGAAGGGATGCACATTGTCCGCCATGGCGATCTCGATCCTGCTCCCTCGCCCCGTCCGTTCGCGTTGTAGCAATGCGAGCAGGATATTGATGACCGCAGGATAGCTGCCGCCGCCAATGTCTGCGATGAGCGCAGGCGGCATCACCGGAGATCCGTCCGCCGCCGTCGCCTGCATGAGCAGGCCGCTCTCGGCCGCGTAGGTCAGGTCGTGCCCCGCCTTCAACGCAGCGGGGCCAGTCGATCCATAGCCGTTGATCGAGCAGTAGATCAGGCGCGCATTCATGGCCCGCAACGCGTCGGCGCCCAGTCCGAGGCGATCCATCACCCCCGGCCTGAACTGTTCGATCACGACATCGGCCTGCCGGATCAGGGGATCCAGCTGCTCACGGGCGGAGGGGGACTTGAGGTCGACGAACAGGCTGGTCTTGCCGGCGTTCAGCATCGCGAATTCCGCCGGGCGCGCACGCATCATGTCGCCTTCGGGCGGCCGTTCCACCTTGATGACGTCCGCGCCGGCGGCCGTCAGCATGAGCGTGGCGAACGGCCCCGGCAGAAGCGTGCTGAAATCCAGGACGCGTATGCCTTCCAGCGGGAGTGCCTGGGTCATGCCGGTGCCTGGGCCGTGAGCAGGGCGCGCAGCTCCTCCTTGCGGACCTTGCCGCTTGGCGTCATCGGCAGGCTGTCGATGATCTCAAGCCGTTCGGGCCACTTGAACTTTGCGACACCCTTGTCGTCAAGCCATTGGGTCAACGCCTTCAGCGTCGGCTGCATGTCGGCAGCGGGCACGACGAAGGCAACGGCCCGCTGGCCCAGCCGTTCGTCCGCTATGCCGACGATGGACAATTGTGCAATCATCGGATGATCGAACAGCAATCCTTCCACTTCGGCAGGAGAGATATTCTCGCCGCCGCGAATGATGATGTCCTTGCGCCTGCCGACGATCCGCAGATAGCGGTCGGCATCGACCTCGGCCACGTCGCCGCTATGGATATAGCCGTCGGGATCGAACGCGGCGGCCCCATGCGCCGGATCCAGATATCCCAGACACAGATTGGGGCCGTGATAGACGAATTCGCCTCTGCCGGTCTGGCTCTGGGCCCCGTCTTCATCGACCAGGCGATAACTGCAATTATCACATGTCCACCATCAGACCATATTGGATAGGGAAAGAAACATGGGTGTTTGGTTTCCCCTGAGGTTGGGATAAAGTCGCCTCAATGGTGACCTCCCCCTCTACCGACTTCTCCATCGGGCCGGCAATGCTTATGCTCGGCCGACTGGATGGACGACTTCAGAACAGCCCATGGGCTGACATTTGGTTGGCCCGTGCGCGGTTGCAGGGCGCGGCCCAACTCGCCGGTCTCGCCGGCGTGCCCATCGACGTCCGTCATCTGCAGCACTGGATTTGCGGCCGCACACCCCCTCCCCGCGCCTCTGAAGGGTTGAACGATCCCGTCTCTGTGGCAGCGGTGTTTCATCTCGCCATCGAGGCCGGCGTTGGCGACAAGGGGCCGTTGGCGCGCGCGACGCTCAACGTCTTGCGCACTGTGCTGGATGATCGATCCGAAGCCGAAGTCTGGGCGGGCAGCGACCTGGCCTATTTTGGTCCAGCGTGGCGGCAGGCGCGGATCGAGGCACAAGCGCCCTACCCCTCCCCTTCCCTGCGCTCTGTCGCCGATCGGATTGCCGCCATGCTCAAGACGGTGGTCGATGCCGATCAGTCTGCAGTGGACGTGATGGCGATCGACGGTCGGACGCTCACGCTCGAACCGAGGGTGCGCGATCGCGCCTGGTTGGTGGCCAGCCATGTCCCCGCCATGCTCCATCATGCCGGTCTCACATTGGGCACCCTGCCCTCCCTGATTCTGTTGCCGAAATTTCCGCCACACAACGTTGGCGAGTTGACCGATGTCATGATGCGATCGCTGCTGGCGACCTGCCAATCCGGCCTGAAGGATCTCGACTGGATCGAGCGCCAAGGCTCAAAGGCGTTGGCCGTATCAGCAACACGGCGCAGCCGTGCTCCCCTCCTCGCCCGCCTTGCGCTTGCCTATCCCGGGCTTCGCCCATCTGCCGTGGCGCGGCTTCTTGAGGTCACGCCGCAGGGAGCACGAAAGCTGGTGGCCAAACTGGCGTGAAGCCGAGCCTACTGCCAATGCGTGTCGAGCAACGCCTTGATGGCCGCCTCCACTTCGTCCCGCGAACCGCCAGCATGTGGAAGCAGGGTGATCCTCACCCCCTTGCGGTCCTTACCCTCGAACCGAAGCAAGGGCTTTCCGCTCTGCGACGCCACAGTTTCACTCGATCCTGACCTCTTGGGGGATCCTGACCTCTTGGGGGGATCGGCCGCCAGCGCCAATGCACGAATAATCTCCGGCACCGCAATAAGAGCGCCCTCTCCTCCCGATCGATCGCCGAGCGCCGCTGCTTCGGCAAATACGCGCTGGCGACGATCATCGGGTTTCAGCAAGGGCTTGATGGCTGTGACATGCTTGATCCGCAAATCCTGCGGATTGGGAAAAGCGACCATCAGTTCCGCCGGCAGGCGCGCGAGATCGAGATAACGGCTCAACCAGCTTTCGGTAACGTTGATCCGCTCGGCCATGACCTTTTGCCGGCCCTCGTAATACGCATCGAGGGCGCGAAGATAATCGCGCGCGCGCTCCAGATCACTGAGGTCTTCGCGCGCTCTGTTCTCAATGTCCGCTATGCGGAACGCTTCCTCGTCCGACAGTTCGCGAATGTCGATCAGGAAGCGGAAGTCGGGATAATTGTGGCCGCGTAACCAGCTTATCGACCAATGGCGGCGCGCGCCGCAGATCACCTCGAAATCATAATCGGGTTCGCCACGCACGCGGCGGACGATCGCGGGCATCTCTTGGCGACCTTGCGCCTTTATGCTCTCGATAAGATCGGCGCACCGCTCTTCGTTGAGCAAGGCATATTCGCGGTTATGCCCTACCCACATCCGGCAGCGCGCGGGATCGACCAATTCGTGGGTGCGGCTAACGACCGTCCCCGCGGCCAGTTCGGCCAACCGATTCTCCCGGCCTGTCAGGACATTGGCGCCCAGCCCAGGCCGGCGCGGCGCGGGCGCACCATCTTCGGGTGGATTGATTCCAGCGGCCAATTCTGCTGCGAAACTCGCATTCTTCCTGCTCATGAAGCCGTTCCTTCACCCGGAATTGCACCGGTGCAATTTTCCCGTTTCACGCCAGACCTTCCTTTCGCAAACGGCTCAAATGGCTGGGCCACATGGCCCGAATATCCAACTCGAGTTCAGCATTTACCCCATCGAGATAGGTCAGACAGCGGTTGCGGACCGCACTGCTCGTCACAGGACCGTCGAGCTCATAGACCGTCATCAAACGCGCGGTCGCGTTGTCGATCTCGGCGGAGTCCTTCAGCGGCGTGCGGACCATCGCCTGACCGAAAAGTGTCCGCATCAAATTGAGTAGTTCCTTCTGCATCGACTTGTTCTCATCGACCTTAGAGGCGACAAAGCGCAGAAATTTGAGCGTCGGCGCAAAGCCGCGTTCCGCCAGCGTCTCGATGGTTTCATCCAACATCGCCAGAAACGCCGCGGTCGAAGAAAAGTCCATGACGGTCGGCGGCACTGGAACGACAAGCGCGTTCGCGGCGCGCAAAACCGACAATGAGATGGCGCCAAGGGCCGGCGGCGGATCGAGCACGATCACATCGAAACGATCGGAGATACTAGCGATGCCCTCGGACAGGCGATCGATAAGCCCCCCCTGCCCTCGCGCCATTCGGGCTGCAATCTCATATTCTGACTGGAACAGCCGCAAATTTGCCGGGATCAGTTCGAGACCGTCGAAATGCGTTTTGCGCAGCGCATAATCAAGCGAGGTCTTCTCCTCTTCCCGGAGAAACGGGTAGAGCGTATCCTCCTCGCTCAGATCAAGATCAGGCACATAGCCGAACAATGTCGTCGCGGAGGCCTGGCTGTCGCAGTCGATCAGGGCAACACGATAACCCTGGATTGCGAGATATTGGGCAAGGTGGACCGACAAGGTCGACTTGCCGACACCTCCCTTGAAGTTCTGGACGGCCACGACACAGCATGGATCGTCGGCCGCTCGCCAGGGCCTAGTGCCGAACAGGCCCCGCATATCATTGAGTTGGGCAAGCGTGTAACCAACCCTGCGATTATTCTCGGTTCGCGGCGGCGGCGGAAGACGCCCGTCCTTTTCCGCATCGCGGATTGCAGCGGGCGTCCGCCCAACCAGATCAGCGGCCTTTCCGATCGGAAAAGTGGGCTCACGGCGTTCATCCGCGCGCGCGCTGCGCGCTGAATCGCGCAGGCGCTCCAGCACCGACGAGGTGCGCTGGGCAAGCGCCGCCACCGAGAGAAGATCATGGGTGTCGTCAATGTCTAGTGATGCTGCCAC
>NZ_CP059320.1:0-195567 GCF_017607425.1 Rhizorhabdus wittichii | reverse complement strand
ATTGACGCGGGCTCGCCAGCAGGAAGCGGTCGAGGGCGCATTCGCCTTCGTCGAGAGCCGGGGGCTGCATCACTCCGTGCCGGCCGATGTGCTCGGCGCGGCGCTAGCCGTGCTGGTGCCGCTGCGTCATGCGGCCTGGACGTCCAACCAGAACAATGTGCTGATCGCCGGCTACGGCGTGGGCACGACCTTTACCCAGCCCTGCCTCTACCAGGGCATGGATGCGCTGGCGATCGCGCAATATGTCTCGCGCGCGGGCCTCCTGTTCGGCGGCTCCGAGGCGCTGTCCGGCGGGCGCGAGGCCTGGATCGGCGCGGATGCCTGGCAGCCGCTGCGGCGGCTCGCCGAAGACACGATGGTGGTGCGCGATCCGGTAGAGCTGTTCCTCGCGCAGAACTTCGCCATCGACGGGCTGCTGTATCCGGTCGTCTACGAGACGCTGATCGATGGCGTTCTCTCGGCCAGGGGCGCCTCGGCGATCAGCATGGTCACCCAGTTCCAGGTCGATTGGTACGCGGAAACCGCCAAGTGGGTGGACAGCGTGCTCAAGATCGCCGCCACAGAGAGCGAAGGCAATGCCGCCGCGCTCGCGGAATGGTTCGCAAGCTGGAGCGCGCGCGCCGCCGCAGCGCTTCTGCCCGTCGTGGAACCGGTGCTGGGCGAGGGCGCGGACGCCGCGATCGCCGAGGCGCAGGACAGACTGCGCAAGCGTGCCGCCAAGGCCGGCCTCGCGCTCTGAGGAGAGATAGTCATGTCGACCGTGTTCATTGTGTTTCAGGCCAACGAGGAAACCCGTCCGATCGTCGAGGCGATCGTCCAGGACAATCCGGCGGCCGAAGTGGAAAATCAGCCCGCCATGGTGCGCGTCGCGGCGCCCGATGAAATGACGATCAGGCGCGAGACGATCGAGGAGCTGATCGGCCGGCGCTTCGATCTCCAGGAACTTCACATCAACCTCGTGACCCTGTCGGGTCACGTCGACGAGGACGACGACCGGCTCGTGCTGAGCTGGAACAATTGAGAGGATACCCGATCATGGACATGCAAACCCCGGCGCCCAAGCTCGGCATCAAGGAGCGCTATCGCCTGCTCACCCGTGACCTGGGATGGGAGCCCACCTATCAGTCGAAGGAGGCGCTTTTCCCCTACACCCGTTATGAGGGGATCAAGATCCATGATTGGGACAAATGGGAGGATCCCTTCCGCCTGACCATGGATGCCTACTGGAAATACCAGGCGGAGAAGGAGCGCAAATATTACGCCATTCTCGATGCCCATGCCCAGAACAACGGGCATCTCAATATCACCGATGCGCGCTACCTGACCGCGCTCAAGATCTTCATCCAGGCGATCAGCCCCGGAGAATATTGCGCGCACAAGGGCTTCGCGCGCATCGGCCGCGAGTTCGAGGGCGTCGGCACGCAGGTCGCCTGCCAGATGCAGTCGCTCGATGAAATCCGCCACGCGCAGACCCAGATCCACGCCGCATCCAACTACAACAAATATTATAACGGCTTCCATGCCTTCGCCGACGGCCGCGACCGTATCTGGTACACCTCGGTCGCGCGCTCCTTCTTCGACGATGCCATGTCCGCCGGGCCGTTCGAATTCATTACCGCGATCGGCTTCGCCTTCGAATATGTCCTGACCAACCTGCTGTTCGTCCCGTTCATGTCTGGCGCCGCCTACAATGGCGACATGGCCACCGTGACCTTCGGCTTCTCCGCGCAGTCGGACGAAGCGCGGCACATGACACTGGGCCTCGAGTGCATCAAGTTCATGCTCGAGCAGGACCCCGACAACCTGCCGATCGTGCAGGGCTGGCTCGACAAATGGTTCTGGCGCGGAATGCGGATGCTCTCGCTCGTCGGCACGATGATGGATTACATGCTGCCCAAGCGCGTGATGAGCTGGAAGGAAGCGTGGGAGATCTATGGCGTCGAGAATGGCGGCGCGCTGTTCCGTGATCTCGCCCGCTATGGCATCCGCCCGCCCAAGGGCTGGGACCTGGCCAGCGAGGCATCCGAGCATGTCACCCATCAGTTCATGCTTGGGCTTTACCAGTGGAGCTTCGGCACGGCCTTCCATGCATGGATCCCGAACGAGCAGGACATGGACTGGCTCTCGAAGAAATATCCGGACACTTTCGATCGCTACTACCGTCCGCGCTGGGAGCACATCAAGCAGATGGCGGCGGCCGGCACGCCCTACGCCAACTATGGCCTCGCCAAGCTGTGCCAGACCTGTCAGCTCCCTGTCGTCTTCACCGAACCGGGCGATCCGACGCGCCATTGCTATCGCGAGACCATCTACGAAGGCGAGAAGTTCCACTTCTGCTCCGACGGCTGCAAGGACATCTTCGAGCATGAGCCCGAGAAGTTCGTCCAGGCATGGCTGCCGATGAACCAGCTCTTCGCCGCGCCCAACTTCGGCGACCTCGGCAAATGGATGGAGTGGGTCGGCCTGCGGCCCGGGATCGACAATGGCGACTATTCGACGTCCGAGGATCGCGCCAATTTCGAGACCTGGCGGCAGAGAGCCTCTGCCTGACGCCACGCGCGGCGAGCGCCTCGTGGCGCTCATGTGCCTGTGTCAACATTGCAATCGGGAAAGGACAAATCATGTCGGTCAAGGCCATCGGGACATACAAGTTCCCTTCGCGCGATCGCGAAGAGATATTCGGCGACAACATCATCACCTATTTCAGCTGGGAGCAGCACCTGCTGTTTGCAGCACCCTTCCTTCTGTTCACGCCCAGGGTCGTGACCTTCGGTCAGCTGATCGAAGACCGGGTCAAGCCGTTGCTCGCGCCCGACCCCCAGGCCGGCGAGATCGACTGGAACGGTATCGAATGGCTGAATGGCAACGAGCCGTTCAAGCCCGATTTTGCGGCCACGCTGGAAGCCAACGGGATCGGGCACAAGGATCATATCCGCATGATCACCCCGTTTCCCAGTGCGCTGTTCCCCAGGCCCTGAACGCCATGGCCCACGAACTGACGATAGAGCCGCTGGGCGCGAGCGTGCCGATCGAGGAGGGGCAGACCATTCTCGATGCGGCGCTGCGTGCCGGCATATATCTTCCCCATGCCTGCGGCCATGGCCTGTGCGCGACCTGCAAGGTGCGCGTGATCGACGGCGAAGTGGACCACGGCGATGCCTCCAGCTTCGCGCTCATGGATTTCGAGCGGGACGAGGGCAACACGCTGGCCTGCTGCGCCACGGTCGAGGACGATGTCACAATCGAGGCGGACATCGATGAGGATCCCGACGCCGAGGTCATTCCGATCCGCGACTTTGCTGGCCGCGTGACCCGGATCGAAAGCCTGACGCCGACCATCAAGGGCCTGTGGATCGACCTCGGTCAACCTCTCCACTTCCAGGCCGGTCAATATATCAATCTTGTCCTGCCGAACGGCATCGGCACACGCGCCTTCTCGATCGCCAGCGCGCGGGGCGATGGGCAGGTGATCGAGCTCAACATCAGGCTCGTACCCGGCGGCGCCGGGACCGCTTATGTTCACGAGGTCCTGCGTGAGGGCGATCCGATCAAGGTCACCGGCCCCTATGGCCGCTTCTTCGTGCGCAAGTCCGCGAATGCGCCGATGGTGTTCATGGCCGGCGGCTCGGGTTTGTCGAGTCCCCGTTCGATGATCCTCGATCTGCTGGAGCATGGCTGCGATCTGCCGGTCACACTGATCTACGGCCAGCGCAGCATGGAGGAGCTCTACTATCACGACGCGTTTCTCGAGGTCGCCGCAAGCCATGCCAATTTCACCTATTTGCCGGTGTTGTCGCACGAGCCGGACGACAGCGCCTGGCAGGGCGAGCGCGGCTTCGTCCATGAACTGGCGCAACGCCACTTTGGCGGCGACTTCCGGGGGCACAAGGCCTATCTGTGCGGCCCGCCGTTGATGATCGAGGCCTGCATCGCGACGCTGATGCAGGGGCGGTTGTTCGAGCGGGACATCTACACCGAGAAGTTCATTTCGGCAGCGGATGCCCAACAGATCCGCTCGCCTTTGTTCCGGTCGATCTGACGATGGAACAGGGCCAGAAAGATGAGGCGGGGAGGGGCGAAGGTTCCCTCGCGCCCGAGGCGCTGTCGGGCGAGCTGCTGGAGCATGTGCTGGCGGCGGCCCGCGCCGAGTGCGAGCGCCTGGGCGTTCGGGCCTCCATCGCGGTTGTCGATACCGCGGGGGCGTTGGCTGCGTTCCTCAGACTGCCCGGCGCGTTCCTCATCTCGACCGAGCTCGCGATCGACAAGGCATGGACAGCGGCGGGGTTTTCGCTCTCGACGCGCGGCCTTGGCGACATGCTGGCGGGGGCCGAGGACAGTGTGCGTGACGGCCTCTTGCGGCGCCCGCGCCTGACCGTCGTTCCAGGCGGCATCCCCATTCTGCAAGGGGCGCACTGCCTGGGTGCGATTGGTGTGTCGGGCGGATCCGCGCAGGAGGACGAGCAAATCGCAGCGGCCGGACTGCAGCAGGCCGGAACTGGTTGAGGATACGCAAACCGTATCGCGGGCTGCACGTGAAGGTATTGGAGGGTATCGTGCAGAGGCAGTACCTCACGAGGTGGGAGAAGGACGAAACAATGGCAGCCGAATCCGCCAGCATGGCGGCAGCACAAGAGATGATGGGGCACCCGGCTGCAGAGCCCGGCCATCGGTTTCGTGTGCGGGTGGCCGGAACGCCGGTCCAGTTTCTTGCCCCGGCCGATATCCCCTTGCTGCATGGCATGATCGCCGCCGGAGCATCCGCTGTGACCGTCGGCTGCCGTGGCGGGGGCTGCGGGATTTGCCGCATCCGCGTGATTGGCGGTCTCTATCGCGCTTTGCCCATGAGCCGTAGCCGTATTTCCGAGGCCGATGAGGCGGCGGGAATAGTGCTGGCATGCCGGATCATTCCCCAGGGCGACCTGGAGATTGAAGTGCTTCCGCTCAATGCCTGGCGGAAGACCGAACCCAAGCGCGGCGACGCCGCGCCGGAAAATCCTGGAGAAAATTGATGTCTATCCACGGCGTCCTGAGGCTGGGCGAAATTTGTGTGCGGGTTCTCGATATCGAGGCCTCGCGTCGGCACTATGGGGACTATCTGGGCCTGATCGAAACGGGCCGCGATGACGACGGCAAAACCTACTACAAGGCGTGGGACGAGCATGATTGCCACTCGGTTGTCATCCGTCCTGCCGACCATTGCGGCGTCGATTATGTCGCGTTCAAGGTTCTCGATGACGACGCATTGACAGAGCTCGACAGGCGGCTGCAGGACTATGGCGTCGAAACCCGCCAGATTCCGTCTGGAACCTACGCCCGCAGTGGACGGCGCGTCGAGTTCACGCTTCCCACCGGCCATGTCTGCCAGCTCTATGCCTTCAAGGAGCAGGTCGGCAACGGCATGGACGCGGCCAATCCGGGAACGATCCCCGACGATGGCTACATCAAGGGCATGCGCATCATCCGCCTTGACCATTGCCTGCTCGGCGGACGGGATATTGCAGCATCGCGTGATCTGTTCATCAAGGTGTTCGGGTTCAACCTCACCGAGGAATTGCAGGATCACGAATCCCGCGCGGCCCTGGCGACCTTCGTGTCATGTTCGAACAAGCCTCACGATATCGCCTTCGTCGCCCAGCCCGAGGACGGCAAGTTCCATCATATGTCGTTCCTGCTGGAATCTGTCAGCGATCTCTATCACGCCGCGGATCGCATGGGGAAATATGACATTCCCATCGATTTCGGGCCGAACCGGCACGGCGTGACCCGCGGCGCGACGGTCTATTTCTTCGACCCCTCGGGCAACCGCAACGAGGTCTTCACCGGCGGCTATGTCTACTATCCCGACAATCCGGCGCTGATCTGGGATACCTCGAAATTCGGGAACGCTCTGTTCAGCCAGGGCAACGTGGTCGTTCCCAGCTTCCTCAATGTGGTGAGCTGACCATGCGCGAACAGGCCATCGTCGTCGGCGCGGGTGGCGCGCTCGGGCAAGCCATCGTGGCGGATCTCGTCGCTGCCGGCATCGACGTTCTCGGCATCGCCCGGAACCCTGCGTCCCTCACCGCGCTTGGTGAACGGCATGGCGAGAGGTTTCGGGCCGTCATTGCCGACATGGCCGATGACGCGGCGATCGAGGCGATCGGCGCGGCGATCACCGAGCCGGTGGCCATGGTGGTCCATGCGCCGGGCGTGCCGGTGGCGGGCGGAGTGCGCGCGGCACCGACGGCGGCGCTGGTCGAGGCCTGCAATATCAAGGTCGGAGGCTTCGTCCGCCTGGTGCGGGCCGCCGAGCCGCACCTGCGGCGGGGATCACGTCTTGTCGCGATCGGGGGCCATTATGGCTTCGAGCCGACCGCCTATGCCGCGACCGCGGGTGTCGCCAATGCGGCGCTCGCCAATCTGGTGCGGCAGATGAGCTGGGCCTATGGCGAACTCGGTGTGACGGCTCATCTCGTTGCGCCGGGGCCGGCGGATACCGACCGCCTGCACGGCATCGCTCGGGCACGCGCCGAGAAGGAGGGCGTGAGCTTCGACGTGATGCTCGATCGCATGCGCGCGGATTCGGCGATCGGAGCGTTCACCTCGGTCGAGTCCGTGGCCTGGGCGATCGCCCTGCTGCTCGACCCCCGGGCCGACGCATTCGCCGGATCGACCCTGATGCTCGACGCCGGGCGTCGCCACGCCGTTCCCTGAGGAGACGATATGCCCATAGTCGAGTTCCATCTGACCGAAGGACGGCAATCCGACGATGACATCGGCGCGCTGCTCGAACAGTCGACCGATTTCTATGTCCGGACACTCTATCCTGCCGTTGATCCGCTGCCCTTGGACCGCGTCAGGGCTTTCGTTTCGCTGCATCGGCCGCAGCATTGGGCGACCGCGGGCGTGCTGGCGTCGGACGGCGGAGCGGATGCGCCCTATTTCACCTGCCTCGCGCTGGCGGGAAGGCCGCAGGAGCAGCTTCATGCCTTGCTGCGCGGATTTACCGATCTGATTGTGATGCACTGCAGCTGCGAACGCCGCCATGTGCGCGGGCAGGTGATCTCGATCGCGCCGGAGAACTGGTGCATCGCCGGGGAGCCCGCCAGCATGGTCCGCGCCGGCGAAACAGAACGGCGTGCCCAAGGAAGCTGAGTCGGCCGGGCGACTTGTGACAAAGCGCCACTGGCGGCATCGCGGTAAGAGCGCGATGTAATGAGCTGGCAAGACGTGGTTCGCCTCGGTGCAGGGTGGGCGGTGCAGTGGCTTGAAGCCTATGGCTGCATTCATCTTCGGGCCTTTGGCGATGGCCGGGAGGCGTCGCACTGTCCGAACGAGGGAGCCGTGAGGCCGGGTCCATCGGCGGATGAGGGCCTGGGCAAGCAACCGGTCGGCAGCGATGTGATGGGCCGGCGCCGGTCGTCAGAGCCTGATTCAAAATTATCGGGCGTAATTTCCTAGCTTTGCGATTCTTCGTGTGAAGAGCTGGATTGAAGCGATGAAGAGCCATGCGGTTGCGGAAGCGATGGTTTGTTCGAAGTCCTTGGCGAGGCGCCGGTTTCGATTGAGCCAAGCCAGCGTTCGCTCGACGACCCAGCGCCTGGGCAGCACGACGAAGCCTTTTGCCGTATCCGATCGCTTGACGATCTCGACGGTCCATTTGCCGATGCGGCGCAGGGCATCCCTGAGCTTTTCGCCCGCATAGCCACCGTCGGCAAAGACATGGCGCAGCCACGGGAAGCGACGGACGATCTCGGCCAGCACCAACGGCGCGCCATCGCGATCCTGGATATCGGCAGTATGGATCACGGCATGGACCAGATTGCCGTCGGTGTCGGTCAGGATGTGGCGCTTGCGCCCCTTGATCCTCTTCCCCGCGTCATAGCCGCGAGGCCCGCCGCTTTCCGAGGTCTTCACACTCTGGCTGTCGATCACCCCGGCGCTCGGCGAAGCCTCGCGGCCTACAGCTTCCCGCCCGATCAACAGCAGGGCATGATTGAGCGACAGCCACAGGCCGTTGTCGCGCCACAGATAAAACCAGCGCCGCACCGTCGAGACGGGCGGAAAGCACGGCGGCAGCATCCGCCACGGCAGCCCGCCGCGCAGCAAATACAAAATCGCCTCGATAATGCGCCTGAGCGGCCACTTGCGCGGACGTCCCACCGACGAGGGCGGCGGAAAGAAGGGCTCCAGCACCGCCCATTCGGCATCGGTCAAATCGCTTGGCAAAGCCAGTTCTGTACGGGCATATTGCGCCCGAGTGGTATCGGTCCACATCGTCGATCTCCGGAAGTTTGTTGCAAAACCCCTGAATCAACGACTGGCGCTAGCGTCAAGCTAACTTGCTGATACCACTCAACTTAATTTCGGATCAGGCTCTTAAGGTCATGGAATATGGCGGCCAAACCATTCTCACGAGAAAACAATATTCACTGATCATTCGCGCTTCCCACCCCGCACGGAAAAGGGCGATATACTCGCAATTTGTGTCGACCCATCACGTGCATCAAGCGCAAACCGCTTGAGGGCAGGAGAAGCTCTCGCATTATGAGAACGACGAATGCAGCAAATTTGCGATTTGGCCTGCGTTGGCTAGCACTACTTTGGCAGATTTTTGTTGATGGGTTTGCTTTGGGGATTCCTCAGCGATGAATCCGGTGATTCATAGGGAGCCAGCTTTTGTGGAGGCTGGCGATGGATACGGATTGGCGTGGCGAACTGGATGAGTGGCTGGCGCCGTTTGTTGCGGCGTTGAGGCACAAGACGCGCTCTCAGATGTGTCCGGCATATATCGCGGGACTGATCGGCCCGGGGGATCGCAAGAGCATACAGCCGATGGCCGCGCGCGACAGCGATGTCAGCTACGACCGGTTGCATCATTTCATTGCCAGCAGCGTGTGGGACGAGGAACCGCTCGAGGCGGCGCTGCTTGCCGAAGCCGACAGACAGGTCGGTGGCAACGGCGCCTGGCTGATCATCGACGATACGGCCCTGCCCAAGAAAGGCCGCCATTCGGTTGGCGTGGCGCCGCAATATGCCTCGGCGCTTGGCAAGAATGCCAACTGCCAGACGTTGGTATCAACAACGCTGGCATCAGGTGAGGTCCCGGTCATGGTCGGTCTGCGCCTATTCCTTCCCGAGAGCTGGACCAGCGATGCGGCCCGACTGGAGCGGGCCGGGGTTCCCGCCGATTGCCGCGTTTACAGGACCAAGCCCGAGATCGCGCTGGCCGAGATCGACCAGGTTCGCACAGCAGGCGTCCGTTTCGGCTGTGTTCTGGCCGATGCAGGGTATGGCATGTCCGCACCGTTCCGACAGGGCCTGAGCGAACGTGGTCTCACTTGGGCCGTCGGCATCCCGTCCAGGCAGAAGGTCTACGTGCACGATGTCGCGATGATCTTCCCGGTCGCCGGGAGAGGCCGCCCTCGCAAGAACGCCATCCCCGATGCCAAATCGATATCCGCCAGGGCGATGCTGGAGATGGCAACGTGGCGCAAGGTAAGTTGGCGGCGCGGGACGAAGGGACCGCTTGCCGCCCGCTTTGCCGCCATTCGCGTACGTGTAGCCGATGGTCCGCCCCAGCGCATCCGGGACATGGGGGCGCAACATCTGCCCGGCGAGGAGGTGTGGCTGGTCGGCGAACAACGTTCGACCGGAGAGCGCAAATACTACCTCTCCAATCTGCCGGCCGACACGCCGATCAAGCAGCTTGCCGGGGCGATCAAGGCCCGCTGGGTCTGCGAACAGGGGCATCAGCAACTCAAGGAAGAACTTGGCCTCGATCACTTCGAAGGCCGATCATGGAAGGGGCTGCACCGACACGCGCTGATGACAATGATCGCCCTGGCCTTCCTGCAAACACAACGCCTCAAGCAGGCCAGAGGGGGAAAAAAGAATCGACGGCCCGCCCCCGCAACCCAGCCTCCCGGCAATCAGAACGGCCATCCTTGACCGTCTCGCCAAGCCACCGGACCGGCCATGTCCTCACTGCGGCTACTACACTTCCATCCCGCCACCGCAAAATCTGCCAAAGTAGTGCTAGGCCGTGTTGACAAAAGGGATTCCCAAACCGGCCTTGTTCTGATTCAAGACTGCTTTTTGAGGAGCAGTCATGGGTCGCGGGGATTTGTCGGATGCGGAGTGGGAACTGATCGGGCCGCTGCTGCCGCCTGAGCGCGGCCGTTGGGCGCGGCCCGCGGGCGATAACCGGCTTTTTCTCAATGGAATGCTTCACGTGCTGCGGGTCGGCTGTCCCTGGCGCGACATGCATGAGCGATACGGCAAGTGGAACTCCGTCTATGTGCGCTTCCGTCGCTGGGCCGAACAAGGTGTCTGGGATGCCCTTCTGCAAACACTGGTCGATCTGGGTCTGACCGACGACTGGCAACACATGATCGATAGCACCAGCGTTCGCGGCCATGTCTCGGCAGCGGGCGGAAACGTATGGCTCGCCCGCCGGCAAGCGGTTTGTGTCTGACGATCCGAGCAGTCTGCGAAAACGTATCCGGCCTTTCGGTAAAGTGCCGTTGGCCAAGATGGAGATCCGCGCGTCCTGGTCCTCATAAAGGGGCCGGCATCGAGTGCCATTTTACGCCATAGGGTTCCAGGACACCGGTCGACTGTCAGGCCATCTTCACTCACCTCCCGCAGACATCGTCCAGCCGGTGCGGACCGCAGCGGCCGATCTCGTTCACACCGCCCGAGCAGCCATCTCGTAGGTACGTTCATGGCGCAGCAGCGCCCAGACGATACGGGCCATCTTGGCAGCCAGCGCCACCACGACGGTATTGGGATGGGCGCGTGACAGCAAGCCGCGTAGCCAGGCGCCCAACCGGGTATCGCTCCGGCTCATCGTCGGTAGCGACGAACGGGCGCCCTGGATCAGGTTCTTGCGCAGATAGCGGCTGCCGCGCTTGGTGATGCCAAGCAACCGAGGCTTGCCCCCGGTGGTGGCCTGGCGCGGCACCAGGCCCAACCAAGCGGCGAGATCGCGACCACGCCCGAACGTTCGGGCATCGCCGACGGCGGCGACCAGCGCGGTTGCATTCAGGGCGCCGATGCCGGGGATAGTCAACAGGCGCCGCGTCCGCTCGTCGCTGCGCGCGGCCTCAGCGAACTCTTCGTCGAGGGCTGCGATCCGCTCATCGAGCGCAACCCAGCGCGCGCGCATGTCTGCGACGAGCCGGTGGATACGGAACCCGAGGACAGGTTCTTCGGCTTCGAGCATCTCACCGAGCCGGACCGCAAGCTTAGCGCGTCCCTGCGGCACGATATGACCGCGCTCGAGCAGCAGGCTCCTGATCTGGTTCATCAGCGAGGTTCGCTCGCCGACCAGTTGGTCGCGAATGCGGTGCAGCGTCTGCATGTCGAGCTGCTGCTCGGTCTTCAACTCGACGAACCGCATCGTCGGCCGTGTCGCTGCCTCGGCGATCGCCTCGGCATCGCGGTCGTCATTCTTCTGCGCCTTGACGTAGGGCCGGACATACTCGGGCGACATCAACCGCACCGTGTGCCCCTGGGCCGTCAGCGCTCGGCCCATGTGATGAGCGCCGCAGCAGGCTTCCATCGCCATGACGCACGGCTTGAGCGTCGCCGCAAAGGCGATGACCGTCTCACGCCGCATCCGTCTGCGAACGACAACCTTGCCGATATCATCCAGCCCGACCACGCTGCAGCTATTCTTGCCTAGGTCGATCCCCAGAACAGAAACTTCCATGACCATCTCCTTCCTCAAACAAGCCGCTGTCGTTAGACAACAACGGTGCGGTAAGGGCGAGCCATCCATAAAGGGGGGCTTGTGCGAACGCTCTTGGTCGATCACGCGGCGGCTTTACGAGCAAAATCCACGCCCGCTGCGACAATCAAGGACTGCCTGTCGGCTTCATCCTGACCGGCGGCGAGGCCTCTGATTACACCGCTGCCGAACCGCTGATGGCGATCCCCGTCGCCACACCCAAGGCGCTGCTCGCGGACAAGGGCTATGATGGTAATCGCTTCCGCGACAGCCTGCTCGTCCGGGGCATCCTGCCGATCATCCCGCCCCGCTCGAACCGCAAGGTGCCAGAGCATCCCGACTATCGACGCTACCGGGACCGCAACCGCGTCGAGCGAATGTTCGGCAAGCTCAAACAGCAACGACGCATCGCCACCCGATACGACAAGACACTTCTCTCGTTTGAGAGCTTCCTCAACCTCGCCGCCTCGCGCCTATGGCTGAAGTCTTTTGTCAACACGACCTAGTGTTTCTACAAATGAAAAGGTGAAGCGGTCGAAAACGCATCTCTAATCGGTGCGCAACCAATAGCGTTTCGGAAGATGAAACTTTCGGAAGCGGCAGGTGCTTGCCTCGGCTGGCTAAAACTAAAAAATAATTTTCGTATCAAAGTGCGAAAAGGGGAGGGTATTAAAATGCAGAAAGGCTTATTTTCCATTGGGGTATGCATGGCAGCTCTGGCGTTGTCGACCACGGCCTATGGCCAAAGCGAAACGAACAATGACGATTTATCGAGTGACGGCAATCCGCTGATCCAGGACATCGTCGTGACGGCCACCAAGCGCGGCGGTGCCGACAGTGTCCAGAAAGTGCCCTTTGCGGTCACCGCCTATGGGAGCGATCAGCTCGATGCGCTCAATTTCAAGGGTGTCGAGTCATTGAGCTTTTCGATGCCGAATGTCAGCCTCGATGCGAATAACTCGGCACCCGGTTTCGCAAACTTCGCGATCCGCGGCCAAGGCTTGGGCAGCACGATCCCATCGCTCGAAGGCGCGGTTGGGGTGTTCGTTGATGGCATTTACATTGCCACCAACGCCGGGGTTGTGTTCGACAATTTCGACCTCGAAGGAATAGAGGTCTTGCGAGGTCCGCAGGGCATTCTGTTTGGCAAGAACGTCACGGGCGGTGCAGTGCTGGTCAGGACAACCAAGCCTACCAACGAACTGACCGCTAACGCGCGCTTTCAGGTCGAAACCGGGCCTCAGGTTACAGCCAATGCGACGGTAAGCGGCCCCCTCGTCAAGGACATGATTCAAGCCAAATTGGCTGTATATTACAACTACGACGATGGTTGGTTCACGAACTCGTTCGATGGATCTAAGAGCCTGATTCAAAATTATCGGGCGTAATTTCCTAGCTTTGCGATTCTTCGTGTGAAGAGCTGGATTGAAGCGATGAAGAGCCATGCGGTTGCGGAAGCGATGGTTTGTTCGAAGTCCTTGGCGAGGCGCCGGTTTCGATTGAGCCAAGCCAGCGTTCGCTCGACGACCCAGCGCCTGGGCAGCACGACGAAGCCTTTTGCCGTATCCGATCGCTTGACGATCTCGACGGTCCATTTGCCGATGCGGCGCAGGGCATCCCTGAGCTTTTCGCCCGCATAGCCACCGTCGGCAAAGACATGGCGCAGCCACGGGAAGCGACGGACGATCTCGGCCAGCACCAACGGCGCGCCATCGCGATCCTGGATATCGGCAGTATGGATCACGGCATGGACCAGATTGCCGTCGGTGTCGGTCAGGATGTGGCGCTTGCGCCCCTTGATCCTCTTCCCCGCGTCATAGCCGCGAGGCCCGCCGCTTTCCGAGGTCTTCACACTCTGGCTGTCGATCACCCCGGCGCTCGGCGAAGCCTCGCGGCCTACAGCTTCCCGCCCGATCAACAGCAGGGCATGATTGAGCGACAGCCACAGGCCGTTGTCGCGCCACAGATAAAACCAGCGCCGCACCGTCGAGACGGGCGGAAAGCACGGCGGCAGCATCCGCCACGGCAGCCCGCCGCGCAGCAAATACAAAATCGCCTCGATAATGCGCCTGAGCGGCCACTTGCGCGGACGTCCCACCGACGAGGGCGGCGGAAAGAAGGGCTCCAGCACCGCCCATTCGGCATCGGTCAAATCGCTTGGCAAAGCCAGTTCTGTACGGGCATATTGCGCCCGAGTGGTATCGGTCCACATCGTCGATCTCCGGAAGTTTGTTGCAAAACCCCTGAATCAACGACTGGCGCTAGCGTCAAGCTAACTTGCTGATACCACTCAACTTAATTTCGGATCAGGCTCTAAGTTCGGCAAGCAGCGGACCTATATCATTCGTCCCGCGGTCAGAATCGAGCCTGCGGACAATCTGGAGATCCTGCTTCGCTACGAACACGGTCGGATAACCGGCGATGGCGGCCCAGGCCACAACTTCCTGAACGGTGGACCCAACGTCTGGAATATCAATATCGATTGGCGCGGATTTACGAACGTTAAATGGGACCAGGCCATAGGTGAAGTGAACCTGGGCGTTGGCTTTGGAGATGGCACGATCACAAGCATCGTTGGCTATCGAAAGCTCTGGAGCAATATCGGCACTGATCTCGACGCACTACCGCAACTCTTCTTTAATACCACGACTCGTTGATCAGAACCCGTGCGCCCATTGGCGCAGGCCGATGGACATGATGCGCCATGGCTGCTCGACGAGCCTGTTCCAGGCGAAGCAGCAGTGGTCGACGATGTCGTCGTAGGATTTGAAGATGCGGTTCGACAGCCAGTTGTCGCGCATGAACTGCCATAGGTTCTCGACCGGGTTCAGTTCGGGGCACCTTGGCGGCAACGGCATCAGCGTGATGTTGGGGGGCACGACCAGTTCGGCCGATCCGTGCCAGCCGGCCTGATCAAGAAGCAACACGGCATGGGCGCCTGGCGCGACGTGGAAAGCGATTTCCTCAAGATGCATGCTCATTGCCTCGCTGTTGCAGTGGGGCATGACGATGCCGGCGGCCTTGCCTTCAGCGGGGCAGATGGCCCCGAAGATCCAGGCCGACGAACGGCGCTGGTCCCTCGGAGCAGAAGGGCGGGTGCCGCGCTTCGCCCAGCGTCTGGTGAGCTTGGTCTGCTGGCCGATACGAGCCTCGTCCTGCCACCACAGCTCTACCGGCGTCCCGCTTGGGAGCCGCTGCCTGATTTGCGCCAGACGGGCAGCGAACTCTTTTTAAAAACGGCAATGTCGTCGGGCCGCTGCCCACGATGGCGCGGCCGCGCCGAAAGCTTGCGATAGCCCATGGTGCGCAATTCATGGCCCAGTGCCTGCTTGCTGATCGATACCGCGAACTCGTCCCACAGCCACTGCGCCAGGTCGATGATGCGCCAGCGCACCACTCCATGCACGGCGGGGATCGGTCCTGTCGCGATGACTTCTTCCAAGGCGCGACGATGGCGATCATCCAGAATGGTTGCGGGGCCAGGTGCCTTGCGCGTCGCCAGACCCGCAATCCCAGCCTCGTTGAACCGCAGGACCCAATCACGGATGATCTGCAGCGTCACGCCGGCGATCCTCGCTGCTTCGCTCCGGCCGCCACCGTCCAGGATCGACGCAATCGCCAGCAGCCGGCGGACCTGCCCGGCATCCCTGCTGCTCCGGGAATAGGCTCGAACCTGATCCGAACTCAAATCACTCCGCACCCTGATCGGCGCCGCCATCGCAAACCTCCAACAGTTTGCCATGGTGAATCACGTCCAGCGCTAGAGCAAAACCCCCGGTGAGTCAGATTCCACAGGTTTCAGTATAATTCCGAGCAACTTATCGAGCAAGACCAGATCAGTTGGGAACTACGGTACGCTGGCACTTTCGGTCCGGCAAAGTTGACGACCGGCTTATATTATCTGGACTCGCACTTGTTTGCCATAGACAACCGCTTTCTGGCAGGCCCAAGCCAAGTGTCGGGCGGTGGCGATCAGCAGCAAAAGACCTATGGTGTTTTCGCGTCCGTAGATTGGAACGTTAGCGACACGCTCATATTTAACATTGGCGCTCGTTATAATTACGAGACTAAGGACGTGAAAATATCAACCATCCGGCCAAATGGCTGCTCCGTCCCGCAGGCTAGCTGCAATTATACCGTTTTTGGCAACGATAGCTGGAAGGCATTCACTCCCAAAGTCGGTGTGCAGTACTTCGCTGACCCAAAAACGCAGTTTTATGCCTTCTGGGCGCGGGGTTTCCGAGGTGGCGGCTATAACTTCCGCAATACAAATCCCCTGGTGCCAGCCGGTCCATTCGGCAATGAAAAGCAGGACTCCTTCGAAATCGGCGTCAAGAGTGATCTCGCGGACGGGAAGATTCGTCTTAACGCCGCTGGTTTCTACAACAAGATCAAAGGTGCGCAGCGGGCGGTGCAAACGGCGGTTCCCAGTGTCGGCATATCACAGGTAATCGTCAACGCGGCGGATGCCACAATTTATGGCGCCGAAGGAGAGTTAATTTTCGCCCCGACCAGCCAACTTACCCTGACAGCCAATGTCGGCTATATGCACGGAAAGTACGACAAGATCCTATATGACCTGAGCGGCAACAATGTCCTGGGACCAGAGGACCTGGCGTTGAAGTTGATCCGCCTGCCTTCATGGACGTATGGCGGAAGCATCAACTACTCGCTTCTTCTTGGGGACGTGGGCAAGGCAGTGGCCCGCGTATCCTATAGTCATCGTAACAAGAATTTTGCGACAGAAAACAATATCGCGGTCTATCCAGAACAGGATCAGCTTGATTTTGATGTTTCATTCACACCACGCGATACGAACCTGACATTCTCTTTCTACGGAAAGAATATGTTGAATGACATTGGCTACGGAATCCTAGCGCCGCTCCCATTTGGTGGTCCCGGCTCTCAGTTTGGCGATTACAAGAAGGGTCGCGTCTATGGAGGTGCGATCCGTTGGAAATACTAAAGGGGCGGGGGACCACATCAAGATGCATCACGTCGTGGTCCCCGCCTGCAGGTGCCCCAATATTGGTGCGTCGTCGATTTCAGAAGACGCTTCCACGGAATATTTTGCTGCGTTTGGAGAGATAGAATGGGTATAAAGGCTTATAGGTATCTTCTGGGTACTGTCGTTTGTTGCGCGCAAGCCATGTTTGGGACCGCGTATGCCCAAGAAGGTCGGGACAGCAGTCGGTTCGACGATCTCGTCTTTTACGATCTCTCCCACACGGTTCCGTTGTTCGCCCCGCTCAATGGGGATTCCACGACATCGGACATCAACACGCCGATAAATGAGAGCAAGCCCGTCGCCGCGTCAGGCACAAAAATGGGTGTTCGAGACAAGAAGCCGGATATTCCGATGGAAAACGGGGTAATCGGCTGGGGCTACATTCACCTTGACGAGCACTATAGCACGCACATCGACTCAACGGATCATCATCGTACCACGAATAAGGCACTGATGACGGTAAAGAATCCAGATGAACGGTCAGTCGATGAGTTCTCCGTCGAGGAACTCGTGGGCCCCATTGTATACATCGACATCTCCAAACGGGTGAATACCGAGCTGGCGAAAAATGGCGGAATTCCTTCACCGGATGTCAAAATCACGAACTTCGACGATGATTCGGGCAACAACGTATCGGCGCGGGATATCGATGCGGTGAAAGATCAAATCACCGATGGAGCGTTCATCGTCTTGAATGTCGCATGGGAGCGCTTTTATGCGTGGCCGCCGCGGTCTTCAAACAACTGGGAACACCCGTACAACAACAGTCTGAACTATCCGGGGCTGACATCGGACGCGGTCGATCGGCTTGTAGAAATTGAACAGGAAAAAGGTATCAAGATTGGTGGATTTGTTGCCAACAACGTTGGAGTTGAGTCCGGACAAAGTCTCCGGGGAGACAAGGTAGATCGAGCGAATATCAAGACCGAAGGTTTCGGGATGTATCTGCACGCGGTGGGCTCTCCACGTGGATGGAAGATCGTGGAAAATGCAGCCAATTTAGACCCCCTGGCGGCGCATGAACCTGGCGAATGCTTCCTGATCATCGGGGCTCTCAAGCTGGTCGGGGCTAGCGGAAGTCCTGCTCGGCTGATCGCGATGTGTTCGAAACTTTCAGTAAAATAGGTTTATTTTAGGGGTATACATAGAATTATACCGATAGAAGAGCGTAGATTATAAAGTATATTATTGTTGAGATTTCATCATATGCTTAACCTACGCAAATTATCGAGAGAATTGGCATCATTAATCATTATTACTGTTGAAAACAATATTCATTTTTCAGTTCATAGCAATGAGGATAGGGCTTTTGATGCTCTTGTTCAATATATAGATGAAAATTGGATCGGAGAACGCTCTCTAAAATTTAGAAAGAACGAAGATTTAAAGAATATGGTGGACAAGTGGGTTAAGGAGACTCGTGCATTTTATCTCATTTCCGATATCACTATAGAGAACGCTACCGGTTTACACTCATTGCAATGATATTGTAGTCAGCGTTGGCTGTTCAGTCGGCGACAAGGAACGCCGTTGCGCGTGCGCAATTGGTCTCTTCATGAGGCTCTCCAAAAAATACCTTGCGGCATAACAAATGCTCCTTGCTCGACCAAAGATGCCGGCCTGGGAAGCAGAACTATACGAACATTCTCTGAGCGGAAAGACCGTATGTCCGCTCAGCGACTGAGGGCGACCCTCTTTCAATTACCCATAAGTCGAACGGATGGCGTTAGCGCCGATTTTGATATCCATAAGCCGGGACCATCCGCGCCAGATCACGATGTTGCCAGGCGGCGGATCATGGGCTCGGGCCAGGTAACCGCCGAGCCGCGCGATCTGGGTCAGGTAATCGGAGAGGGTTCTGCCCATGGGCGCCCTATTTCGAGAAGCCGCAAGGTGATCAATCAGGGCGATTTCATCATCAGTCAATGCGAGTTTGGGGGATGCGGCAGGCGCGGCGCGGTTGATCATGGTCACCCAGAACAGTCGCCAGGATAGGATGCAGAATATCGCGATCAGATTGGCAAGGCGATCGGCGGTCCGGAGCCGTGCATCCTCGGCGCGGCAGCCGGATTTGAGTATCTTGTGGAAGAGCTCGATCTTCCAACGCTGGGCGTACCAGTCGAGCTTTTCGATGACCTGGTCAGGCGTCGTCACTGGTAGATCGGTGATAAGCCGCCAGTCGACAGGAGCCCGGCCTTCGCGGGCCCCACATTCACGGGCATGCAGGACGGTCAGACTGAGGGGCGGATAGCGCTTTTGCTTCCCGATCGGCGGCAAGACCTGGATACGCCGATAGCGTAGCTCGATGTCGGCATGATCATCCTTGCTGACGGCGACCCGATGTATCGCCTGTACGGACACTTCGCTCATTTCGTCGGCAATGGTGTGATCACCGTCGCCGGCCAGGCGATCGACACAGGTGCGGACAAGAAAATGCGTGCCGATCGCTTGGGCCTCGCAGAAGAATTCGTAAATATCGTTCTCGCGGTCGCCGATATGGACCAGGCGATCGGGCTCGCCCAGCAGGGCGGCCGACTGGCGCATGTTTTCGAGCCAGCGGTAGCTCTCCTTTTCCTCGATCGGCACGCGGGTGGGATTGATCCGGCGCTTCAGCGCGTTGGTGCCCTTGAACTTGGTGCGGGTCCAGAATTTCGCCGCCGTCAGCCCAAGCGGTAATCCTTCGGGCGTGACCGCAAGGCTGGAGTGCATGAGCAGCCCGCAGACCGTATGAAGCCGCAGCCGACCATTTTCATCGCGTCGGCTGGGAACCAGGCTAATGGCACCGATTCTTTCGGGATCGCGCCGTTGATAGGAGAATTCAGTGGTGTCCTGCAGAACGAGGATAAGCCCATCAGTCGCGGCAACGCGGGCCCGCGTCGCCTGGAGATGGCCCGCGAGGATATTGCCTTCGTTTACCGAACTATTCGACAAAAAGCGGTACGCTGCCTTGGTATTTGCCCAGTCCTGACAGGCCATCGGGATCGGCGCGCCAATCGCTCCCGCCATCTGTCCCAGCATCGTGCGCAGCCGCTCGCCCAAGCGCTTATCGCGAAATGCGCCGAGATCGACTTCCTCATCGGCCCATTTGACCGCATCGAAAACAGAATTGCTCATTGTGCACCCCACCAACCGTTTCAGGTGCCAGGAAAGGAATCATGTCCGATTCCGGGCAAGCAACGGCCATGCGACCAGCGGAATCACGCCAACGACGAGTTGTGGGTAATTGAAAGGGCGACCCTACGCTTACACTGTGTTGGCGAAGGCGGCGCAGGTGCCGAGCCTTCGCTATCGCGGAGAAGGTGTCATGGTTGTGCCGCTCCGGGTCACGCTTGACAGATCAATCGACACGATGAGCATTGGTTTCAGCACGCCGTTGATGGGGGGGGGGCATGTTGGGATACTATCGGACGGGTCTCGTCCTCGCGGCCCTGACATTCACGGACTCGGCTTTGGCCCGTGGAGGTGACGCACTGCGCACGGTGGAGGTCATCCACATGAGTCCTTCAGAGACGGCGCAATTGCGAATGGGCGACCGAACGTCAGACAGTGCACCGGCTGGCTTTCGTTTGCTTGATATCGCGCGGGGTCGGGTCGGCGATGCGATGCGAGAGAGCTTCGATGATATTGCCAGCGTTGGCATTGGGAGCGCCAGCTCAGGTGATGCGGGCAATAGGCGATCCGCGCTTCCACCTTTTTCCGATATCGCGGTTCCGGGATGGATGCGAGCGCCGCAATTGGCTGTCGGGCCGGTCGCCAATCTCGGGTTCGCCCCAGGGTGCATGATTGCTCCCTATCGCCCGTCTGGATTTTTACCGCTCCATGTCGAGGCACGCCGCCGCACAGCCTACGATGCCATGAGTGCAGCAGCTTGCGCCGCGGGCATTCCGGTGGGCCTGTTCGACGCACTCATCCTCTCCGAAAGCGCCTACAACCCTGAAGCCGTGTCGCCCAAGCGCGCCTATGGCCTCGCGCAGCTCATGCCTGGTACAGCCGCCGGGTTAGGCGTGGATCGCTTCGATCCGCTTCAAAATCTTGAGGGCGGCGCGCGCTATCTGCGCGCGCAACTCGATAACTTCGGCCAAGTGCATCTGGCACTTGCAGCCTATAATGCCGGACCCGGTCGGGTAAAGGGAGGGCGCGTTCCACCGATCGCGGAGACGCAGAGCTATGTCCGGGAAGTGCTGGATAAATGGACGCGCCTGACAAGCCAGAACCGAACCGTCGCCTCGACAAGATTCCCTGCTCCAGAGCCGGATCAGTCCGCACGGGTTGAACGCGTGCGCGGGGCGGCTATCCAGGTCTTCTAAACGGCTCAAATATCCCGATCCCAACCAATCGCTCTCTCGGCGGCAATTCGTGTGATCTCGTTCACCAATCTCTTCACGACAGCCCGCTGGAGACCAGCTGCCCATTCAGGACGCACGTCGGAATCGTCAATGTGGTCGAGTTCCTCGAGTGCAGCGATGAGCTCGACAGGCAGATAGCGGAATACCACGCGAAGCAAAGCGATCACAGCACGGTAGCGCGGAGAGTCAAGCACGTCGATATTGCCGAAGGCCTCGACGCAGATGACCGCTTCGAACACATCTATGTCGAGTGCGCTCAAGAGCGCCTTCAATTCATCCAGGCTTATGGGGGGGCGACGAACTGGATCGCTGTGCAAAAGAAGCCCCAAACGGGATTTCCCGATACCGGTTCGACAGGCAAGTGTGCGCAGGCTCACCCGATGCAAGCGCATGATACGAAGGATGAGATCGACATAGCCATTCAGCCCACTGGCCGATTTGGCTTCGATCGCCGTCTGATCCGGTTCGTCCGTTGAGGACATGCGTGGTCCCCTCGCCGCGCCGTGAGAACTAATCGAAAAAATCATAGATTGCTGATTCTAGCAAGGTGCAGCAGAGCCATGCAACCAGTCTAGAGATTTATGCGGAGAGCAAGACCGACCTTTCGTGAAGCGCAAATTAGCTTGTTGGCGAAGCAGAGGCGTCCGAGTCGTCAAGGCCAAGTTTCGGAAGCACGCGTGTTGCGCTGTGTTCGACGAGGTAGTCATAGATCAACAGCGCGATCGCGTCGCCGACCGTCAACGTGTCGCCGATTGTGTGCGAGAGTCGCTTTTTGATTTCAACCAGCGACTGCGCGCTGGTTCGAGAGATATTGAGATGTATGCGAATGTCTCCGCGTGTTGGTAGGGCATCAAGATATTCACGTAAATCTGCGGGATCTAGGCTCTCGGCCACAGTCGGATTGTTGATGCGATGCGTCAGGAGCTGCGCAAGTGTCTGATAGCGAAGCGTCTCATTCGAGTGCAGCCGTATGCTCTCGGTGGTCAGCTTGAAAAGCTCCGCCGATATGTCCAGCGCATAGCTGCGGGAACGGCCTGGCATCTTCAGCTTCCCTGCGAAATGGACGCTTCCATCAAGGTGTCGGCCGAACGATCGGCCTTCCCGACAAAGCGACTCGCTTCAAAGCAGATTATCTGATTCGCGCGTGTCCCTAAATCCCGGACATGTTGTCCTGAAATGCTCACCTGCTTGTCCCGCTTCAACGTATCCCCTGTCCGCCTTATCGGGACAGTATTAACGATTCATCGCAAAGTTGGAAAAAAGTCTACGCCTGCGGCAACCGATGCTGTTGCCGACGATCGATCCTCGCAAATCTCTATCGATGGGACGGCGACCATGCCGTTCCCAATGCCTCGAAAGGGATCGATATGACCGAGACCGCAATCAAGAAATCAGGCCACGCCGAGCTAGTCCTTTTGCTGCTCGCGCTGGTGCTCATCACGTTCTTTTGGGCAAGCGCCGCCTATGCAGGTGCGGACACGACCTTCAACACCGCCCTTACCAAGTTCACCGACTTCCTCGAAGGCTCAGGCGGCAAGATCATCACTGTGCTTTCGCTCGCTGGCGGCATCGTCGGCTTGGCTTCGGGCCGCTTCAGCCTCGGTCAAGTGGCAATCCCGGTCGGTGTAGGTGTCGGTGCCGGCACCGGTATTCCGATTGTCACCTCCACGGTCACCGCGACGATCTGATCAACCGACAGCCGTTGCCGGTCGCCGCCTCATGCGGCGCGCCGGTCAACAGGGGGGTGGTGTATGGCGGCCGACACTTACGTCATTCCGGCGCATCTGGATGATCCCGAGTTAATCGGGCTCTGGACGCTGGACGAGTTCCTCGCGATGGTCATTCCGTTCGCGTGGGGCGTCCTGACCCAGCATATCCTTATCGGTCTATTTCTGGCGTTTGCTGGCTGGTGGGGGTTGAGAAAGGCGAAGTCCGGGCGCGCGGCCTCCTGGCTGATCCATCTGGCCTACTGGTATTTGCCGGCAGGCTTCCTGGGCCTCCGGGCGACACCACCTTCCTACCTTCGGTTGATGGCAGGCTGACATGGAGCTCGGCTACAGCCACGCTCAGGGCCAGCGGGTGCTCAGACAGCGCAACCTCCTTGCGCTCGCCACGCTGCTTCTCTGTGCCCTCGTCATCGTGCTCTTCCTCATCGCTTCGACCCGTGACCGCGAGATCGTGCTCCAGCCCGTCCTGCGCTCGAACCTGACCGTGAGCAGCGCCGGGGTGTCGAAGGACTATCTCGAGATGATCACGCGCGATGTCGCCGTGCTCACGTTGAACCGCAGCCCACGTAACCTCGAATACTGGATGAACGAGGTACTCGAGATAACTCATCCCGGCTCGCAAGGTGCGATCAAGGGCGAACTCCTGAAGATCCTCGACGAGCAACGCGGCTCGAGCATTTCGCAGACCTTCACGATCCAGTCGATGAAGGTCGATCCCAATGCGCTGGTTTCCGAAGTGGCAGGCGAGTTGCAGACGATCGTCGGCAACCGAGTCATCTCGGTCGAGAACCGGCAGTTCCGTTACACCTGGGACTATACCGGGCTCAGCCTCAAGCTGGTCGGCTTCGGCATGGTCACCGACAAGCCCGGGGAGAAGAGCTGATGGTCATGTGGGCGATCGGCACGCTTGCGGCAGGCACTGCGCTTTCATCGCGGTCCTGGTGCCTGATGAGCCGCGGAGCAGGTGCCGTGCTGCTGGCGATCGGCGCGAGCCTGGCCTTTACCGGGCCAGCATGGGCAGATCAGACGGTGATGGCTGCCGACGGGTCGCGGGTCGATTGTGCGGCATCGTCGCGCGATCTCACCCGCATCAGCCTCGTGGAAGACCAGTTCGCCTCGGTCTCCAAGGTCTCGACGGGCAATCCCGCCGAAGATTTCACTGTGGTCAACGAACCGGTGCGCGGCGATATCTATCTCTCGGTTCCCGAGGGATATTCGCGGCCCTCGCTCTCCTTCTTTGCCACATCGAAGCGCGGCTATGTCTACAAGCTCGTCTGCCGCATTGCAGGCGAGGACGCCGTGCAGGTGTTCATCTCCAATCCGGCGATCGCGAGCGAACGCGCTCCTGCGTCGACGCATGGCCGCGTGGAACCGCGCGAACAGGCAGCGGCTCTGGTGCAAGCGATGTATTCGCAATCAGTCATCGACGGCTACCAGATGCGCCAGTCGGTGCGCAGTCCGGTGCAGGTCGGTACGCTCCGGGTGCAGATGATCGCGGAGTATCGCGGCGCCGAACTCAACGGCCGGGTGCTGCGGATTGAAAATCGCGGGAAGGAGGCGGTCGAACTCGATGGCGCAACGATAGCGCCTGCGAGCGCAGTTGCCGTTTCGGTCGCCGAGCCACGCCTGGCGCCCGGCCAGGTGACCACCGCCTATCTCGTCACGCGTACCGGAGAACGGCAATGAACCTGCGCACGCTTTTCTCACGCGAGCGCAAGCCGCTCGACGCCGCGGACATTTCTCCGGTTGGTGACGATCTTGCCGGCAACGAGGCCGTGCGCCGCAGGCAACGCCTGCTGCTTGGCGGTGCTTCCGGTGCCCTCCTGATCGCATCAGCCTTCTGGATCTTCGACGATGGCGACGCGTCCGACGCTGGAACCTCCGGGGCGCAGGACGTGAAGATTGCCACCGACGATATGGTCAACCGCAACATGTCCGAGCGGGAATGGATGGCCGCTTCGGAGAACCGCTTCCAGTCCACCGAGAACCAGCTGAAGTCGGTCGGGATGCAGCAGCAGCGGATCGACCAGCTCGCGCAGCAGGTGGCAGCCCTCCAGGGCCAGAACCAGTCGATGGCCGCCGACGGCCAACGGGTGCTCAGCGCCTATCAGCAGGAAAACGAGCAGCTGCGCGCGCAGGTGAACGCGGCAAGGGCCGCTCCGCCGGTGACGCCCACGCCTGGACCCGCCGCGATGTACGGTTCGGGGTCGCCGGGCACCTATCAGCAGCCTCCCGGAACCGCGGCTCTTGCCGCCGCGCCAGTGTCCCAGGTGAAGGTGGTGGCCTTTGAGACAGGCGGGGCCGCGCGCGTCGAGCGCGGCAACACGGTCTATTCGGACAGTCCTGACTACCTGCCGCCCAACAGCTTCGCGTCGGCGCGTGTCATCGTCGGCGTCGATGCGGGGGCTGGCGTCAACAGCCAGACCGATCCGCTCCCGGTGGTCCTGCGCATTACGGGCCCGGCCCGTTCGGTCATCCAGAACGGACGAGTGCTGACGACACGGATCGAGGGCTGCCTGGTCAATGGCGCGGCGCGCGGCGACCTATCGTCCGAGAAGGTCTACGTGAAACTCCAGAAAATGACCTGCGAGCAGCCTGGCGGCCGTGTCGCTGTGTCGGAAGTAAAGGGTTTCATTGCCTTTGCCGGCAAGACCGGCGTTCGCGGCCGTGTCGTCAGCCGCGAAGGGTCGCTCGTGACCCAGGCGTTCCTTGCCGGCCTTGTGGGTGGGTTCGGGCGCGGCTTCAGCGCGAATACGAGCACGATCCTCTCGGGCACCAACATCAGCACCAACGGAAAACGCGAACGGCTCTCGACCGGCGAGATTCTCGAAGGTGGCTTCGGCGAGGGCGTCGCGCAGACCGGCGACATGGTCTCGCAATATCTGATCGAGCGGGCGGAGCAATATCAGCCGGTCATCGAAATGCCGACTGGCGTCGACGTCGAGATCGTATTTCTGGAGGGCGCCTATGTCCGTAACTGACACAATGCATCCGCTACGACGCCACGGCGTTCGCGCCGGACTGATCGCAAGCGCGTTGCTGCTGGCCGGGGCTGGCGTCGCCTTCGCCAAGGGCTTCGCCTGGCCGGATGGAGACAAGGTGGCGGCGCTTCTCAAAGCCCGCCTGCCCAAAACCGAAGTCAGCAAGGTCGACTGCTCGCGGATCGGAGGCCTGTGCGAGGTCGTCGCCGGCAGCAATCTCTTTTATGTCGACAGCTCGGCGCGCTATCTTGTCATCGGGCGCGTGTACGACATGGAATCGCGCCAGGACCTTACGGCGGCGCGGCTTCTCGAACTCAATCCCGCGATGCTGCTCGGTGGCGCTGCCAGCAGCAGGAGTACCGACGGCGAGGACCTCGCAGCCCCCGCGGTCGCTTCGCCGGCGGCGGCCGCGCGCGGTGAGCGCATGCGCGCGCGGCCGGACCGCATTCTATCGCTTGCCGGACTTCCCAAGTCAGGCGCGATCGTGTGGGGCGCAGCGTCCGGTCCGACCGTCACCGTGTTCAGCGATTTCACGTGCAGCTATTGCCGGGCCCTCAGTGGGGTGCTCGCCGAACTCAATGTTCGCGTCGTTGAGCGCCCGATCTCAATCCTCGGAAGCCGCGCGCTGAGCGAGCTCGTCTATTGTGCGAAGGATCCGGCGCGCGCCCTGCGCCGTGCCTATGCGGGCGACACACTGGAGCCTGCCAGCTGCGACACCTCCGGCCTCGATGCGAATGAGCGCTTCGCAACCGCGAACGGCATTGCCGGCACGCCGGTCATCGTGCGCAGCGATGGCGCGATGATCGAGGGCTTCCGGCCGAAGGAAACCCTGGCCGCCTGGCTGAAGGGAGCACGGTGATGTCGACCCGGAAGATATCTTTTCACCTTCGAGCGGCGGTGCCGATCATGGCGCTTGGCCTCCTCGGCGGCTGCTCGATCCTAAATGGCAATGTGAAGGGCAGCTTCTCATGCCGCGCACCGGACGGCACTTGCGCGCCGACCTCCCGCATCGACGATGCGGCGGTGGCCTTGCTGGCAGGCGAAGCGCCGCCTGAAGCTCGACCGGCAGCGTCTCGCTGCACGGGCGGACGATGCGCATCCATGGGTGGCACGGTCGCAGCCCGGCCCGTCAATGCCCCCTTGCGTCGTTCGGGTGAGAAGTTGCTGCGCATCATGTTCCCTGCCTACATCGACGATCTTGGTCGCCTCCACGAGGCAAGCGCTATCCATGCCGTGGTCGAAAGCGGGGATTGGATCCCGGCGAGCGAGGGCCGGTCCGCGACGGCTACCGATACGCCCTCCGCAGCCCGCCCAGCGGCGGGGCTGGCGGGAGCCGCGCTCGCCGCACCGGCGCTTTCGCCTGGCCCTATGCCAACGACGGTCGACCCGGACGCGCCGACATCGGAACAGGTCGATGCCGCACGGGCGCGCAAGCACGTTTCGGTGGAGCAGATCCGCGCCCAGGTCGAGGCGGTACTGGAAAAGCCCAAGGATGCCGTTCCAGCGAGCACTGCGCCAGCTGCAGCGTCCCCGCCCGCGCCTCCGTCTTCGCCAGGCGGCGAGACCGGCGCGACCACAGTCCGCACGCCCGGCCTCCCTGGCGCTCCGGAGGAAGATTGATGGGCGCGTCGGGCCTCTTCGGCGGGATCGTCGATCGCGTTCTTGGTGCAAACGGGCGGCCTGATGCACCTCCGCCGGGTCTCGGCGTGCCGATGCTGGCCCACTGGTTGCCCTATCGCAGCTTCGACCAGAAAACGTCGCTTTTCTTCAATAGCGGGTCGCGGGGTTTCGCAATCGAGGCGGCACCGCTGGTCGGCGGAGATGAGCGGACGGCCGAGATCCTGACCCAGTTCCTCTCGGAGGCCATCCCAGCGCAATGCTGCGTCCAGATTCTACACTGGATGTCTCCCCGGATCGGGGACCGGGTCTCGCAATGGTTCGTGCCCCGCTACCGGGCGCGTGGCATCTACGAGCGCATGGCGCGACACCGCGCCGATTATCTGAGCGCCGGGGTGTGGCGGTCGCTGTCGGCCGACGCCCCCTTCCATCTTCGCAATCATCGTATCGTGATTTCGGTGAGCGTCCCCGATACCGCATCGGTAACAACCGACGCACTGGTTTCGGTACGAGAGGGCCTCGTCTCGACGCTCCAGTCGATCGACGTGCCAACCCGCGTGTTCGATCCCGTCGCGCTCATCGCGCTCATTGACGACATGACATCTCCGACAACGGCGGCGGGTGACGATCCGACCAGCTACAGTCCGTTCGACCCGATCGCGGACCAAGCCGTCCGGCGCGACATCGAACTCAGGATCGAACCCGACCGGCTCCTGCTGCGTACCGAGCGCTTCCGTCCGACGGGTGCGGATGTCGATGGCGCGCCCGAGATCGGCGAAATCTATCCCGACACGTTCGACCTGCGCTCCTTCTCCGTTCGCAACCTGCCGAACCGCTGGGCGCCGTGGGACGTGGCGAGACTGATCGGCGACCTGTTCACGGACAAGCTGCGCATGCCCTGTCCGGTCGCAACCGTGCTTTGTCTTCAATATCCCGATGAACAGGCGTCCGCGAGCAAGGCGGGCTACAAGTTCATGCGGACCACCAGCCTCGCCGATTCCAAGTCAGCACGCTTCCTGCCGCAGCTGCGCGAGCAGTCGCGCGAATGGCAGTATGTCCAGGATGAGCTCCGCCAGGGTCGCAAGCTCGTGCGTTGCTTCTACTCGCTGACCTCGTTCTCGCCCAAGGGGCAAGGCGACGCTCATGAGCGTATTGTGAAGTCCGTTTATCGGGCAGCGGGCTGGGATCTCCACGACGATCGCTACCTGCAGATCATGGGCCTGCTCTGCGCTATGCCGTTCACGCTTGCCGACGGTCTCGCCCGCGATCTCGAACGCATGAAGCGCATGCGCACCATGCTTACGACCACGGCCTGCAATCTTGCACCGCTGCAGGGGGAGTATCTGGGCGGTCCGATCCCGCATCTCCTGCTGGTCGGCCGGCGCGGACAGCCCTTCTTCTGGTCACCTTTCGAGAACGCCGCCGGCAATCATAATGTCGCAGTGTTCGGCAAGTCGGGCTCGGGCAAGTCGGTTGCGCTTCAGGAACTGTGCGCATCGCTATGCGGCGCCGGGGCGAAAGTGGTGGTGATCGACGACGGACGTTCGTTCGAACATTCTGCGAGACTCCAGGGCGGGGCGTTCGTCGAGTTCACGCTTGGCTCGGGCTTCTGCCTCAATCCCTTTGCCATGATCGACGGCGCGCGGGCGGAGGAGGACGAGGACTATCTGCTCGATTGCATGGCGATGCTGAAGGCGATCGTCGCGCAGATGGCCCGCCACATGGACCGGCTGAACGATACCGAGCGGGGGCTGATCGATGGGGCGGTCAACCAGATCTGGAACGAGAAGGGCAGGGCGGGCAGCATCGACGATGTGATCGCCGCGCTCGATGCCACCGGCAACATGCTTGCCGGAGATCTCGCCATCGCCATGCGCCCATTCTCGAGCGCAGGCACCTATGGCCGCTTTTTCAGTGGCGATGTGAGCTTCCAGCTCGAGGCCGATTTCACCGTATTCGAGCTTTCCGACCTCGCGTCGCGCGAGGAGCTGCGTTCGGTCGTGCTGACCGCGATCATGTTCATGTCTTCCCAGGCGATGCGCCGGATCGACCGCGCGATCCCCAAGGCGCTGCTCCTCGACGAAGCCTGGCAGATGCTGCGTGGCGGCGCCATGGCCGATTTCATCGAGACCTACAGCCGGACGTGCCGTAAATATGGCGCGTCGCTCATCACCGCGACCCAATCGCTCAACGACTATTACAAGTCGGACGGATCAAAGGCCGCGCTCGAAAACAGCGACTGGTTCGTCATCCTTCAGCAGAAGCCGGAAACCATCGCCGATTTCAAGAAGCACGACCGCTTCGACATGGATGGCCATACTGACGCGCTGCTCCGCTCGTTGAAACGCAACGGCACGGAATATTCCGACATCATGATCAAAGGCCCGGACACGCTGGCGCTGGGCCGGCTCGTACTCGATCCCTTCTCGGCCGCGGTCTATTCGTCGAGCCCCCGCACCTTCGCGGCGATCGAGGCAGGCGTGCGCGATGGCCTCACGATCGAGGAAGCAATCGAACGGTTGCTAGAACCGGCGACCGAAGCAAACGGACAGGAGGCGAGCGGCGGGGTTCCGCTCGCAGCGGAATAGCCATGCCTGTCCCCGGACGCATCGTGCTGCACCGCCACCGTCCTCCGCGGCGTCGCCGTGCATTGAACTGGCAAGCGCTGATTTATCATGGGCTTCGCACAGCGGGATGGGCTGCGACCAACATGCTCGTCGTCCTCGGCCTGTTCATCTGCTTCCTGGCTTTGCTCGGCAATCTCAGCTTCGATGGTTTCTTCCTCCAGCTGAACAATCTTTCGGCGCGCTATCTCGAGGCCGGTGCACGGCGGCAAGGCTCGTTCCAACTGCTGCTGGTCGGCCTGACTGCCGTTCTGTTCCTGATCGTGGGCGTGCTCCGCTGGCATAACCTGCGGCAATCCGGGTCGTCGGGGGGAGAGACAACATGACCGATCTTTCACGCGAACCTGAGCTCGATCTCCCACGCCCTGCCGGCACTGAGCAGCCGCGCAAGCGCCGAGCCGCGTTTGCAGGTCTTTCGGTGCTGCAGCTCGCAGCCCTGGCGATCCTCCTTGCCACTCTCGCCTGGGGTATGTGGGTAACGCGCTCCTTGCTCTCACCGCCAGCGCAACAGCGCATCGTGGCGGTAAAGCTGTCCGGTCTTGTCGGCGAGTATATCCAGGCGCAGGCCCGTAGCGCGTCGCCGCCCGAGCAGGTCGAGCACGAGATGCGTGCCTTCATGGCATCGCTCGATGGCCAGATGGCTGCGCGCGCCGCCAAGGGTGAGACGGTTCTGGTCGCGGAAGCGGTCCTCACGCGCAATGTCCCGGATATCACCGATGAAGTGCGAAGGGCGGTTTATGCGAGCGGCATCGCAATTCCGCGTCCTGCCTCTCCCGCCGAACTCCAGGCCAGGATAGGTGGTGGCTCTCCCGCTCCCGGACCGGCTGCACCGCAAACCGGACCCACAACGGCCTCACCTTTCGGGAGCGCGCCCGATGGCCCGGCCAACTGAAACCCGCGGACCGGTCAGGCAGCGCTGGCTGCTGCTCGGCCTCATTGGGATTGGCGGCATCGCCGCGAGCGCGCTGTCGTCCTGGCGTGAGGACCACGCACTATTCATCAACGCTTCTGAATCCCTGCCCAACTGGGCCTTCACCATCGATCGGGGCAGGGCACCCAAGCGCGGCGATTATCTCTTCTTCGTCCCGCCCGCGAACGCGCTCGTGCGCGCGCATTTCGGCGAGAACCCAGGCGCGTTCGGCAAGATCGTCTATGGCATGGCCGGCGACACCGTCGAACATCGAGGCGCAGAAGTGCTGGTGAACGGGCGCCTCGTGGGCACGATGAAGCAAGTGACGCGGCGGGGCGAGAAGCTGACACCCGGGCCGATCGGCACGGTGCCGGAGGGCTGCTATTTCGTGGGTACTCCGCATCCCGACAGCTTTGATAGCCGCTACGGTGAAATCGGGTTCATCTGCGGCCCGCAAATTCTCGGCACCGGGGAGGCGGTGCTGTGAGGGCTCCCGTCCTTCGCATGGTCGGGACAGGCCTTCTCATCGCCGTCGGCGCCACAGCGTCCACCCAGGCGCGCGACTATGGAACGCAGGCGCAAGCCTTTCCGATCATCGAACCCGACCTGCTGGCGACGATCGAGGCCCGCTTGGCCCGGCTCCAGTCATCGGGCCAGATCGACGCGCTCAATCAACAGTTCGCGCGCCGCGTCGAGCAATCCGTGCGTCGGCCGAAGCCGGTCGCCGGCATCACACCCGCGACCCGCGAGAGAAGCTGGCAATTTGATCCGGCGATGGTCGTCGAGCGCGACATCCGTGACCAGAAGGGCAATCTCATCGCAGCCGCAGGGCAGCGCGTGAACCCTCTCGATTTCGTGACGGTGCGCCAAGCACTTGTTTTCGTCGACGGCGACGACGCCAGGCAGATGGCATGGGCGACCGGGCGGTGGAGCGCGACGGACGCCAAGATCATCCTCGTCGCGGGCTCGCCGATCGACGAGATGACCAACCGCAAGCGCCGCTTTTATTTCGATCAGAATGGTGTGCTGACCGAGAGGTTCGGCATTCGCCATACGCCGGCGGTCGTGAACCAGGCTGGCAAGGTCATGCAGGTGAGCGAGCATGTTCTGCCCCGTCGGGAGGCAAAATGATGCCCCTTTGGTTCGACATGCTGCGCACGCCCATGGCGGCCCCCGAGACGAAAGGGCTTCGCCGCAAGCGTCACCTCTGGCAGTTCCTGTGCGTTGCACTCGCAGTCTCGATTTTCTGCCTGCAACCGTTGCGCGCCGCCTTTGGACCCAGCGTCGGACTGCTGTGCGCCGCATTGCTGTTGGCCGTGCTCGTCTGCGGCATCCGCTATTTCCGGGCGAAAAATGCGGCCGATGACGCGTGGATTGTCGGGCGGCAAGGGGAGGGCGAACCATGAGGCCGCTCCGCCTTCTCGCCGCTGTGCTTGCGCTGTTCGGCTCGCTCGCGCTCCTTCCGGGCCGCGCGGAGGCAGTCGGATGCTCGGGCAAATTCGTCAATCCGGTAACCGACGTCTGCTGGTCGTGCCTGTTCCCGCTGTCGGTGGGAGGCCTCAAGATCTGGCCGAGCGGCCGCCCTGATACGAACAATCCAGCGTCGCCAATCTGCGCTTGCGCAGACCCGCTCCCGCGCATCGGCATTGCGGTCGGCTTCTGGGAGCCGGTCCGGCTCGCGGACGTGACGATGAAGCCGTGGTGCTTCGTCAATCTCGGCGGCAAGAAGATCGCCCCCGGCTTCGACATCGGCCAAGGCATGCTGGCAGGGCCGAGCCAAGTGGGAGGCAAGAGCCAGAACACCGCCAAGTGGCATGTCCACTGGTATGTCTATCCCTTGCTCTACTGGATGGAGATCCTCACCGATTTCCTTTGCTTCGAGCAGGCGTCATTCGATATCGCCTATATGACCGAGATCGATCCGCTGTGGCAGGACGATACGCTGACCGCGCTCATCAACCCCGAGGCGGTGGTGTTCGCCAATCCGCTCGCGGTCGCTGCCTGCGCTGGCGATTGCGTGACGGGGACGGTCGGCCTCCCGCTGGACTCGCTATTCTGGTGCGCGGGATGCCAGGGTACGATGTACCCGCTTAACGGCAATATCCCTTCGCATATCGGCCATGTGCAGTCCTCGCGGCTCGCGCTCTCGCGCTTCGCCTACAAGATGCACCGCATGGGGCTTGCCTGGGGCACGATGGGCTCGAAGGGCCTGTGCAACAAATATCTGATGCCGATCATGCGCAAGCAGCAATACCGGTTCCAGATGACGAATCCGATCCCGACAGTCTCGGGACGGTACGCCTGCTCGGCCGTAGGGGCCTCGACCATGCCGCCCGACGCCGGACGCGCCTACCCCGCCGCAGGCGAGGACATGGGTTACCTGGTCTGGCGCAAACGCAACTGCTGCATGTTGTAGGGAGGAAACGATGCGTCGCGCCATCCTGATCGCATCGATCGCTCTGGCAAGCCTCGCCGGCGGCGCCGCGCTGTGGGCGCAGTCGGCCGACGATATCGACGTTCAGGCGATCAAGGCTCGGGCTGCCGCCATGGCCGATGATGCCGAGGCCTTCGTCGCGCATGTAAAGGATCGCGGCGACGCGCTGCGCGAGGAAGCGACAAAGACGGCCGATGGGGGGCGCAATAACCTGAAGCGCCTCTCGCCCGCCGCTCTGCCCACCGGGCCCAAAGGTGTTGTCGATTTTGACGAACTGGTGGCGGGCGCGGTCGGCAATCTCGACGCGCCGCGCGGGCAGGCGCCGCAGTTCATCGCCTTTGCGAGCCTGTCGATGCCTGAGGAATCCTTGAAGCGGATGATCGCTGACGTCTCACGCGCAGGCGGTGTCGTGGTGTTCCGGGGCTTTCCGGACAATTCGATGAAAGCGTTCCAATCCGCGATCGCGCGGCTTGTCGAGGACAAGGCGGATTATGCCAGCATTGGGATCGATCCGCGTCTGTTCCGGGCATTCGAGATCCAGGCCGTCCCGACCTATATCGTGGTCGGCTCAGATTTCGACCTCTGTGAAGGCTTCCGCTGCAAGACGGTGGTTCCGCCCAATGACCGGCTGACCGGCAATGTCACGGTGGAATATGCGCTCGCTTCATTCGCCGATGGCAGCGGCCCCGGGGCGAAGGTCGCGGCGGTCGCGCTCGGTAATCTTCGGAAGACGCAGCCGTGAGGCGCGGCCTCGCCATATTTGCGGTGGCCATGCTCGTGAGCGCCCAATCGGCGCTGGCGCAGGAGACGACGGCTGATGCGCGAGCTGAGGGCAAGGCAATGGCCGAGGCGTTCCGTCAGGACGGAACGCTGGTTCCGACCACGGATGGCCAGGCTTTTGAGGTGCCGGGCTATCAGGGAACGACGCTTCCGCAGTCCACCTATTTCAACGATCCGGACAAGATGGTGTCCGATGCATCGGCGCAGACCTCATCGCATGAAGGCTATAATACGATCGTCGAGGGGGATCGTGTCCGGCCCAAATTCGATGCGGCCGAAATCAAGGCCGACATCGCACGCGGGCGTGCGATCGAGGATGATCCCCAAGCCTATCTCGACGGCGAGGACATCAGCGGGGGGCAGGGGAGCTGCATGCCGCTGCCACCGAGCCAGATGCCCGAGGGCTGGTATGAAACCAGCTGCAATGTCGGCACCAAGCTCACGGAGCAAAGGCGCTCCTGCACGATTCCCCTGAACGTCGTGGTCGAGAAGCGCGAGACCTATACCTATTGGGCCGGACGCATGAGCACGATGCCAACGGACGGCGGCGTCTATCCCGCGCGGGCCGCGTTCGACGACGAGGTCGCGAGCGGAATCTGCCAGGAAACGCGGGCGATCGACTATTGCAGCAATTTCGGGCCGTTCGGCTTTACGCCAGCGCCCTCATGCCCCTCACTGGGCCATACGGCCTACGAGCTGAAATGCAGTAGGCCGGCACAAGGCATCATACCGGGCTACTACCACCCGGGCATTGTTCTCGCCACGGGCGAATACTGGCTGTCGAAGGATGTAGAGGCGTCCACGGTAACGTCAACACGCAATGAATCGGCCTGTGCCTCACTGGCTGGTGACAGGATGTGCATCGAACCGGAAGAGGCCTGCACCTCGAGCGATCCGGTGACGCGGATCATCGACGGGGTGCCGGTGACGCAACCGTGCTGGGCGTGGACGCGGAGTTACCTCTGCCACACTGCTTCCGCGGGCAACGACTGTTCGTCTCTCGAGGCCAATGCCCAATGCAGCTTCGTGCGCGAGGAATGCCTGGACGACGACGACAGCTCTCCGGGCTGCGAGGTGCGCGAACGCGTTTACCGCTGTCCGGTGCCGGGTTCGGGCGGCGACGCCGACGAAAAGCAATATATCTGCGGTGACGACGTTTACTGCCTCAATGGCGAGTGCGAGACAATCCAGCGCGAGGCTTCGACCGAGCTGAAGGACGCGCTGGTCGCGCTCCATGCGCTCGGCCAGGCGAATAACGAGTTCAATCCCGATGAGCTGACAGTGTTCAGCGGCGAGCGCGACACCTGCCATAAGCCGGTGTTTGGGCTCATCAATTGCTGCGCCGGCAAGGTGTCGGGCCTGCTCACGGTTGGCGCCGGAGCGGCCGCGCTCGCCGGTGGACCGGCTGCCATTGCCGCTCTGGCGACGCCGTTCCTCACGCTCTTCGCCTGTTCAACCTCCGAGAAGATGCTCGACATCAAGGACCGCATGGGTTTCTGCCACAAGGTCGGAACTTACTGTTCGAGCAGCTTTCTCGGCATCTGCAAGACCAGGCGAACGGCCTATTGTTGCTTCGAGAGCAAGCTTTCGCGGATCATCCAGGAGCAAGGCCGCATCCAGCTCGGCAAGCCTTGGGGCAAGCCGAAGACGGAGCAATGCCGGGGATTCTCGATCCACGAATTCGCTAGTCTCGACCTGTCCAAGATGGATTTCACCGAAGTCTACGCCGAGTTCATCGACGCCGCGAAACTGCCCGATGAAGTGCAGACGATGTCCGACATCCAAAAGAAGATAGAGGAATATTATGCCCGATCCGCTCCCGGCGGCGGCTGACGTGCCGCATCGGCCCGCGTTCAACCCGGTGTCCCTCTGGCGCCGTGGTTCCGTCTCTCGTGAAGCGAAAAGGCATACGAGACGCAGCACGCCGTTCGTGCTGGCGGCGCTCGCGATGGCGGCCGCGGCACTTTCGCTCATATCGTCGTCAGCGGACGCGCAGGAGGGGGCGGGCCAGGCAGCAGGCGATCCCTTCTATTGCGGAGAGCGGCGCCTTGGCACCTGGTTCTATTGCGATCCTTCGCGCCGCATCCCGAAGGAAAACTCTCCGCCGCCTGCCGAGCCCGCGACGCAGCGGCTCGCGGCGGTCAGGGCCACGCTCAATGAGCTCAAGGCGCGGGCGATTCTCGATCCCAGCGAAGAGAATGTGATCGCCTATGTCCGTTTCCAGCGCGAACAGCTTGATCGGGCCTCGACCTTTTCCGACGTGTGGCAGCGCGCGCTCTGGCAAAATCCGGATATGGACTACACCTTGCAACGCCCGGTATCGACCCTGGGCAAGCGGCTGTGGATCGACAATCGCAAGGCGGACCGGGACGCAGTGCTCACTCGCCTCGGCGAGCGTTATGGCCTCTTCTACTTCTATGCGCAGAGCTGCGCGGCGTGCGACGTCGCCGGCCCGATCCTGCGTTCGGTTGCGGATAGCCATCGCCTGACGGTGATGGCCGTTTCGATGGATGGCGGTCCTTCAAAGGATTTCCCCAACTATCTCGTCGACAGCGGCCAGCGCGAGCGCATGGGGATTCCCGGTCGGGAAACGCCGGCTCTGGTGCTGTTCGATACCGTGACGAAGCGAACGCTTCCGGTGGGCTACGGCATCTTGTCGGCCGACGAGATCATGGACCGTATCTTCACCCTTACCAACACCGCAGTCGGGAGTGACTTCTGATGCGACGCTCCATTCGATCGGCAATCCGCTCCGCCACGTCCACGGTCGCCCTGCTCGCTACGCTCAACCTCGCGATCACGCCATCAGCGCAGGCGGGCGTCGCGAGCGAAATGAACGCTTTCTTCAACGACGCGGGCGGCGCCGCCAACGTCACTGGCCCCAGCGCCTTCGAGGGCCAGTCGGCGGGTTACTACTCGCTAGGGAATCTCTGGACACGCTTTCCTCAGAAATCGGTGTCGCCGTTCAATCTCCAGCTGCCCTCGGCAAGGGCGGGTTGCGGCGGCATCGACCTGTTCTCGGGCAGTTTCTCCTTCATCAACACCGCCGAGATCGTCGCGATGCTGAAGGCGACGGCCAACAATGCGCTGGGCTTTGCGTTCAAGTTGGCGATCGATTCCATCAGCCCGGAAATCGGCAAGGTCATGGATGAGTTCGCGCAGAAGGCGCAGCTCCTCAACCAGATGAACATCAGCTCGTGCGAAACCGCGCAGGCGCTCGTCGGCGGGATTTGGCCGCAGATGGACACGACGCGCGCGACGATCTGTGAAGCTGTTGGGAACAGCCAGGGCATCTTCTCGGATTGGGCATCGGCCCGGCAGAATTGCAACAACGGCAATCGTCGGGATTCGACAATCGCGGCGAACAACGATCCTGCGATGAAGGATCAATTGGTCGGTGAGCCGCACAATTATACCTGGGAGGCGCTCCGCAAGTCGCAAAAGTTCGGCGCGTTCGACAAGGAATTCAGCGAATATATCATGACGCTCGTCGGCACGGTCGTGACGCGGCCCTCGACCGATCCGAGCGTTGGCGGTCAGGTGACGATGATGGGGCCGGCAGAGGAGGCCGTGGTCACGGCCCTGCTCGACGGCACCGCGGGCGGCGCGACGGTCAACATCCTGCGCTGCGATGAAGAGACGCTATGTCTCAACATCTCGACCCAGACCCTCACGATCCCCGAAAGTGCTGCGTTGCGCCCGCGCATCGCCGCAATGATCAAGGATATCGCGACGAAGATTCGCACGGATGTGGCGATCGATGCAGCCGAGAAGCAATTGCTCAATATGTCGAGCATCCCACTCTTCAAGATCCTCGCGGTGCAGTCGGCCGCGCGCTACACGCTGACCGATGGTGAGATCCAGACGCTCGCCGAGATCGTATCGGTCGACATCCTCAATGCCATGATCGACAACATGCTCGATCGCGTCGAGCAGGCGAAAATCCACTATCAGACCTTCGATCAGGAAACCGCGGCACAGTGGCGCCAGCAGATCGCGGCCACGCGCCAGAAGTTTCAGCAGCGCGGCGTGCGGCTCGATCAGAAACTGCAGGTGACCATGCAGATCATCGACCGCTCGATCATGCTGGAATCGACGCTGCAGAACACAATGACGCCGGGGATGTCGGCGGCGCTCAACTTCTCCCGCGGGCTCAGCGCGCAGGGTCTCCAATAGCGGGAAAGGAAGGCCGGCCATGCTCGAGGTCTTCACGATCGGCGGCGGCGAATACATCGTCAACACGTTCAACGCGGTTGCGGCCTGGGCTGGAGGAGGCGGCTACCGGTCAATGCTGCGCGTCGTCATGGTGATGGGCCTCATCTATTCCCTGCTGGTGGTGGCGTTCAACCTCGACTGGCGCGCCTGGCTGAACTGGTTCCTGCAGGCCACCGCGATCTACATGTGCCTGATGGTGCCCACCGTCGGCATCAAGGTGACGGACCGCCTCAATCCCTCGCTGGCTCCGGCGACGATCGACAATGTTCCAATCGGGCTCGGGGTGATCGCCAGCTTCACAAGCCAGGTAGGCGACTATTTGACCCGCACCGCCGAGACGGTGTTCGTCATGCCGACATCGCTTAATTATACGACCAACGGCATGGTCTATGGCGCGCGGCTGTTCGATGCGACGCGCAACCTGCGTATCCGCGATGCCGAGTTTTCGACCAACCTTGAGGAGCATTTCAAGGCATGCGTCTTCTATGACGTGATGCTCGGCTTCAAGTCGATGACCGACCTTGCCAATGCGCCGGACCTGTGGGCGGCGATCGGACCCGGTTCGCCCGCGCGGTCGCAGATCTGGATTACACGTATTTCCGGCGGCGGCGTCGAGAGCCACATTCGCACCTGCAGCGACGCCTATGCGGCACTTGACGCGCAGTGGACGCCGATGATCGAGGCCAACCTGCCGATCTGGGGCAAGGAACTCTACCCCAAGCTCAGCAATGCGCTGGCCGCCCAGAAGCTGCGCGACGACGTGCCGGTGATCAACCACGCATTCACCGGAACCGCGGGCGGTCATGTGAGCATCCTGCGGCAGAGCACTGCGATCAACGCTTTCATGCAGGCGCGCAATTCGATGTCGGGGAGTACCGGCGCGGCGGCGATTGACACCTTCGCCATGACACGAGCCGATATCCAGGCGCGAAACACCTATGGCTCGATCGCGCAGCAGGCAATGAGCTGGGTTCCTATTCTCAACATCGTGCTGACCGTCGTCTTCTTCGCGATGTTCCCGGTCATCTTTCCGCTGTTCCTCATGCCGCGAACCGGCGTGCCGACCCTCAAAGGATACACGGCGGGATTCTTCTATCTCGCCGCCTGGGGTCCACTCTATGTCGTGCTGCACATGATCATCATGAGCCGTGCAACCGGCTCGGCCACGGCGATGGCGCCCAGCGGCGTGACGCTCTCGACTTATGCCGGCATCGGAGCGGTCAATGAGGAAACTGCGACGATCGCGGGATTCCTCCTGATGAGCGTGCCATTCCTCGCGGCGGGAATGGCACGCGGCGCGATGGGGATCGCGAGCCATTCGATGGCGATGCTGGCCCCCGCTCAAAATGCGGCCGAAGCGTCGGCGCTTGAGCAGACGACAGGGAACTACTCATACGGAAATGTCAGCTACGCCAACAGCTCGGCCAATATGCGTCAGTCCGATCAGTGGTCGACGGCGCCGAGCTACATGGCCGGCATTCCGAGATTGGATTACCGCGCCGACAACGGAGCGATCATCTCGAGCTATGGCAACGGCCAGGAAGTCATCGACACGACAGGGGCAATCTCGCGGCTCGCGTTCACGCCGACCATGTCGACGAACAGCGTCGCCGAGATGCGCGAAGTTGCCTCCGAGGCAAGGCGGCAGGCGGAGTCTTATCGCAATACCGCAAGCACTCTCCTCACCGCCACCGATCGGGACGCATCGGTTCACACGCGCTCCAGCGAAACGACCTCCGGCGTTGAAAGTGCCAGCGGGTCGCAGTCTGCCACATCCGTCGATCGTTTCGATCGCCGAACCGCGAATACGTCGGAAGGCATCGAGCAGTCTAACACAGATAGCGATCGCTTCTCGGTGGCGAACAACAGGGGGCGGCAAGCCATAGTTCAGCAATCGGTCGAAGGTCAGGCCGGTGCTGGACTAGGGGGGCGCGGGCGGGCTGGTGGCGGTAGCGGTGGTCCGTTTTCTGGCTCGTTGGGAGCGAGCACCTCCGCGCGCGGAACGCAGCAATCAGATTTGAGCCACTCGACCAACCGCAATATCTCCAGCGAGGATCGTAGCTCGGCATCCAGCAGCTTCCGTGATGATCATGCGAGTGGGAACAGCGCCAGCGAGTCCGTCGGCACCTACGATCGATCGGGCAGTTTCAGTCGGTCTTCGATCACGGACTCAAGCGCGAGGATTTCCGAAGAGAGCCTTGCCCTGGCCCAGTCCTACCAGCGGTCGGCCGAGAAGCTCGACGAGATCGCCCAGTCGCTGTCGCGTGACGCCAGCTACGCGGAGTCGCATGGGCTCAATCTCAGCGAGAACCTGAGCCAGGATCTGGCCCAATGGTATCGCGCAGAGCAGGCGCGCAATCCGGCGATCAATGTCCCTGACCTCTGGGCCACTGACTTGTCAGCGCACGATCGCGCGACGCGCGGCGCGATGATCGAAAGGTGGATGGACGATCGCCTCGAGACCATTCGTGAGGAGATTCGGTCAGAGATTCAGGAGCCGAACTTGGTGTCCGTTCAGCGTCCCGATGTCGCGTTAGAAAGCGATGTTCGCGGTCACTACACACCTTCAGGAGGTGGCCGGCGACCCTCGGGCCCGGGAGGCGGAAACGATCCCGGTGCGGCTGCGGCGATCATCGATCAAGGTCGCAAGGAGATCGATGAAGGTCGCGCCGCCGCACAGACAGGAAGGGCGGTCAACAGGCAAGGAGGTTCGCGTGCAAGGTCGGAAGTGTCGGACAGTCACAATGTCGGCTTTTTCAACGATCCTAAACTACGCGACTAACGAATGCACTCAAATGATAGTCGAGACGAACGCAAAAAAGGCAAGAATGCCGACAGCAAAAGCGAGTCCGAGGACGACCTGCCAAGTCGTCGGCACGGCACTAGGCACATCCACGGAATCATCCGCTGGGAGGTACTCAGTCCAGTCAACTTTTGTAGCATGCACTGCACCCGCAGGTGAGTCCTTAGTTGCGTTGTAAGTGTCCCAATCGAACCGGCTCATCGAACTGCCTCCTAGCTTGAACATAGCACGAACAAGGATGCTTTCAAAGCAATTGGGGCACACGTGAAGCGCTTTATCTGGACCGGAGGAAATGTGAAAGACCGGAAGAGATCAGAACTCGAGAAGCTGCTGTCCGATCCAGCGACAAGTTTCTGGCTCAAGGCCGCGCTGCGTTCCGCGCTGACACGGGATCCCCTGGATGCTGAGCGGGATGCCGGAACGCTTTATCTCGTATTGCGCTGTCGGGCCGAACAGGCGCTGACGGGCGAGGTCACGCCGATGCAGGCTTGCCCTCACGTGCGGGGCAATGTGAGAGCCGATCGCGATGGGTGAGACACGCCTGTTCGCTCACGCGGGAAAACCGCCGACCAGACGTTGTCGGCATTCACATCGAACGCGTCAGTTGGAATATCCCGGGCGTCCTCGATCAGTTCTCGGGCTCTTGGAGCAACAAATGCGGGCTGATATTCAGACCCTTGGCTATTCTTTCAATGTTATCAATGGACACGTTGCGCTCGCCCCGTTCGATGCCGCCGAAATACGTCCTGTCCATCTCTATATCATATGCGAAATCTTGCTGGCTGAGCCCACGCTCCTTCCGGAAGCGGCGAATATTGGCGGCCACGATCTGTCGCAGTTTTCCAGGATGGGTGCGTTTCACCCTTCATTTTTCACCAGCAAGATGCTTATAAGGCGACGGGTTTTAAGCATCAATTCACCGCCTCGTGCTTACGGTGGGTTTCAGGGGAACCAAGGAGTGATGCTTGCGTGAACAGCCATTTGCCTGTGGGCCGACTGGCCGAGCGACTTGAAGCCCTCTCAAGAGAACAAGTCTGGCTGGCGATCGTCATCGTAACAGGCGGAATCGCTTTCGTCGACCGCGCCTTGCCGGGGATTGGCTTTGCACCGGTGTACATGACCGTCATCTGCGCCGCTTGCTGGAGGCTGGGGCCGCGTTCTGGCTATTTTGTCGCCATTGTTGCGGCATTCCTGGCGGTGGCACCCTCGCTGGAAGCTGCCCCGGCCGCTTCCCCTGCGATGCTGGTAATTCGCGTGGGGATCAGGATCGTCATGTTCGTGTTCCTCGCTGCGACCGTCACCAGCTTTCGTTATTCCTATGACCGCGAGTTGTTTCATGCCCATCAGGACCGAATGACCGGGACGCTGAACAAGGAGGTCTTTCACCGCCGGTCCGCCAAGATGATGGAGGATGCGAAGCATAAGGATCAAACTCTGCTCCTCCTTATCCTCGATCTGGATGATTTTAAGGCTGTGAATAGCCGTGAAGGCCATCGCGCGGGAGACGAGGTTCTGCGCGCCTTCGCAAATGGCGTATCGTCGATCATGCGACGGGAAGACCTGGTAGGCCGGATCGGCGGCGACGAATTCGCCTTGCTCGTTCGTGTGCCGTCGATGACAGAAGGGCAAGTTTTCGCATTAGATCTCCATGCGCGCCTCTCGGCGCTGCTCGCGTCATCCCCTCATCAAGTAACATGCAGCATGGGCGCGCTACTGATTCCACCCGAGGATGCGCGAAATGCCAGCGAACTGATGCATGCGGCTGATCTCGCGATGTACCGCGCCAAGCAAACTGGCAAGAACGCGGTCGAGATCGCCACGGTCGAGGAGCCGCAGCCGAACGCACGTATCCGCCGTCACGGTCGGCACAGGCAGAGCCTTGCCTGAAATATCTTGCCCCTAGCGCTGTGAATCGACGGGAGTTCCTCGATCGCGTCGAAAAATGCCGAAGGCTGACGATAAGAGCATCGGAGGCCGGACGATTGCGATCCCCGCACTATCGATGTGGAAGCAGAGCGATAGGCAAAGTCATTCCGGAGAAATTCAAGCATGCCGTCCTCATTTCCACCTTCCGCGACCGATGAATTGAACGCTGGTGCGGCTACGCGTCTGCGCCCCGCCGGAAAGGTACGCCGTATCTTCCACCGTCATATGCTGCGATTTGACGAGCGCGTTTGCCGATATCTGCGTTTCCCTCCCGCTTATGATCTGCCAGACAACGAGACAGGCTCGACGATGCGGGACTTTCTCGAGCGCCTCGCATCAGGGCGGGTCCGAGCCTACTATGCAAACGGATTGCAGGTTCCGCGTTCTCTGTTCCATTCGAGAATTGCCGTGCTTCTCCTTTCGCAGGAGGCCCATACGCGCGCGATCGTTTCCACACCGTATTTCTTCTCGAGCCGTCTCGAAATTGTGTTGAACGGCCGCGATCTCAAAGGCCCTTGGGGCGGCCTGTTTCGCGTTGGAGGGGGTTCTGCCTAGTGGTGAGTTCGCCGCCACCCATCATTCAGCGGCAAGCCAAGATTGTAGTTGTTTGCCACAATATGTCACTTGCACCATGCAAGACAATCTGTTGCAGATTCGACCGCCTATGCCTATACAGTCCATACTGTGCATAACGGACCCAACCATGACAATTCAGGTTACTATAACACCGAATGGGCGGATGAGCCTTCCTGCCGATCTTCGCAAGCGCCTCGGCCTTGCTGATGGCGGCGCGGTATTTCTCGAGGAAACGGAGGACGGTGTCGTTCTCCGTACCGCCGCGCAAGCGGTCGCACACGCGCAGGCGATTGCCAAACGGTTCGCAACGTCCAGGAAGGACGACGCATCTGTTGACGCATTCCTAGCCAACCGCCGCGTGGAAAGCGGCGAATGAGCGATATCGTTCTGGACGCTTCGGCGCTCCTGGCAATGAGGGCATAGCGTGGATGGTACGCTAAACAACGCTAAGGGCGAACAATCAGCGAACGCTTATGCGACGCGGCTATCCGGCGGGAGATTGAGGGCCTTGCGGCCAGCGGAAGCGGCTGCGCGATCCCAGAGGAAATCGCCGGAGAAGGCAATATGCTCCCAACCCACGGGGGACGTATGGGCGAGCAGATAATCAGGCACCGCGACCGAGGTTGATCGTAGATGCTGGGCGGCAGCATCCATGTAGATCGTGTTCCAGTAGACGATCGCGGCGATGACTAGATTGAGGCCGGATGCCCGATATTGTTGCGCCTCATGGCTGCGGTCGATGATCCGGCCTTGGCGGAAGGTGTAGATTGCCTGCGTCAGGGCATGGCGTTGTTCGCTGTTGTTGAGACCAGCATGGCATCGCTGGCGCAGATCGGGATTTTCCAGCCAGTCCAGCATGAACAGGGTTCGCTCGATCTTGCCGATTTCCTGTAGCGCGACGTCGAGTTGGTTCTGCCGTTCGTACGCGGCGAGCTTTCGCAGCATGACCGATGGCGCGACATGGCCGGCCTTGATCGAGCCGACGAGGCGCAGCACGTCATCCCATTGTTCAGCGATGATGTCGGTGCGGATACGCTTGCCCATTAGCGGGGCGATGGCCGGATAGGCCTTAACCGGCGCGATCGGCGCGAGGCGCCGGTCTGGAAAGTCGCGCAGGCGCGGGCAGAAGCGAAATCCCAGCATCGCGCACAGGGCGAAGACATGATCGGTCGCCCCGCCAGTGTCGGTGTAATGCTCGACGATTTTCAGATCGGTGCCGTGGCTGGTGAGGCCGTCGAGAACATAGGGTGCCTCATGCGTCGCGGCAGAGATCACGTTGACGTGGTAAGGCGCACGCTGGTCGGAAACATGAGTGTAGAAGCTGAAGCCATGATCGACGCCATAGCGGGCGTTGATATCGCCGCCCGATGCACCGCGCTTCGCGCCCCTGAAGAACTGGCCATCGGAACTGGACGTTGTGCCGTCGCCCCATACGCGCGAGAATGGCAGGCGGTGATGCGCGTTGATGAGCACGGCCAGCGCCGCGCAGTAGCTGTCGTCGCGGATATAGGCGTCATGGGTCCACAGGAGCTGGTCGCGCGTCACGCCCTGGCTCGCGGCAGCCATGCGCGACAGGCCGAGATTGGTGGCATCCGCAAGGATGGTGGCGAGCAGCGCGTTTTCGTTGGGGCACGCTTCGCCGGTGCGCAGGTTCGTGAATGCAGCAAGAAAGCCGGTTTCCTGCGCCACTTCATGCAGCAGCTCGGTGATGCGGATGCGGGGCATCATCGCATCGAGCCGGTCAGCCAGCGCTTCGGCATCGGGCATCGCGATCGTGCGAACCGGGGATATCTGGAGGCGGCCGTCGCGGAACCGCACACCCTCCAGAGCGTCGCGCTTCAGGCGCTGGGCAAATTTCTTCAGTCGCCAGTCCAGTTCGCGGCCCCGTTGTTCGAGCCATTCGCTGGCTGTGGGTGGCAGACCAAGAGCCGACACGATTGGCTTCGCCTTCGGTTCGCTGAGCAGGTAGCTGTCGAACTGGCGGTATCCCGCCGATCGCTCCACCCAGACATCCCCCGAACGCAACTTGTTGCGCAGATGCGCGATCGTTGCGATTTCCCAGAGCCGCCGGTTGATCTTGCCGTTATCGCCAACGACGATTTTTCGCCATTCTTTACGGAAGGGCATCGGAGCGTCGGTAGGAAGATCGCGTTTGCCCGACCTGTTGAGGTCGCGCAGCATTTCGATGGCAGCGATCGTTTTCGCACTGCCCTTTCCGGCCCTGAACTGGAGCGTCTCAAGCAGGTCGGGGGCGAACTTGCGTAACGTCGCATAGCGGTCGGCCGCGACCGTCAGCGGATCGAGGTTGGCGGTTTCCGCGATGCTCGCCACTTCCGGCCTCGCCTTCATCAGGGTGTTCCACCCGACCGATGCGTCCAGGACCTCAATTGGATCTTCGCCAGTATCGACCGCATCGGTCAGCGCATCGATCGTTCTGCGAAAGATCAGCATCAGCCGCGCCACGTTCTTCGATGTGGCGGCATAGCTACGCGCCTGGGCATTCTTCGCGCGGGTGAAGATGCTGCCGATCAGCTTGTCCGCCATCTCCAGAGCGCTGTCGGTCAGCTGCTCTTCAAGATCGAGCAGGAAGGCAACCAGCGTGGCGCGCCGCCGGGAGGGAACGTATCGCTCGATCATATAGGCAGGCGATGCACGGCCTTCCCGGACATATTGCCGGAAGCGGTCCGCGTGGATGCGGCCAGCCACGTCCGGGGAGATGCCGATCTTCCGCACTTGCCGCAGGCGGTCGAGAATCTGGCGGATATGATCGGGCCTTGCCGCGATGGGAATGGTCTTGAGCGAAGCGAGCTGGCTCATGCCCCCGGCGTCGTCAAAGAGCTGGTCGAGGGCGTGGACCTGTTCAGCGCTGAGATCGTCGATCAGGGCATAGGCGGCTTGCTTGCGGGCACGCGCGCGCCCCGCGCTGCTGGCACGCTCGATGGTGGAGATGGACGGCAGCAGAATCCGGGCCTCACGAAGGGCGGTGACAACACCGGTCGCTATCGTCATCCCCTTGTCGGTCGCCCATGCCGTTTTCGTGGCCGCTTCGATCATGAACGGAATATCGGCACGCGTCGGCCCTCGCAGTCCCAAGCGCGCGGCTAGCTCGCGAGCATGGTCCGTCATGGTCTGGTCCCTCGCCGCATAGTCAGCCAGATCCGTGACGCGCAGGCCAAGCTGTTCTGCGACGAAGGCGGCGAGATCATGGGGCATCGCTCCCCTGTTCTGTATCAACTGCGCCAGTGTGATGCCCGGGTGGCGCAAGAGCGCGAGTTGCAGCGCGACGCCCAACTGGTTCCGTCGTTCCCGTCGCGCGCCGATGATCTCGATGTCCGCAGGCTCGAAGGTGTAGAGCCGAGCCAAGTGGTCGCGATCGGTCGGGATGGCAAGGATCTGATTGCGCTCGCTCTCGGTCAGGAGTTGATGCTTGCGCTTCGTCATGCCGATTCCCGTCCACAAAAGGTCAACTGCGCCTATGGACAGCCATGAGTAAAGAGACATAGTATGTGGACGGCTATGGGCGGGGTGAAGCGGTCGCCCTTCAGAGCGTCCACAGAACGACCGTTTGGGAGACACGATAGATGGGCGGCATTCTGGGCTACGCCCGCGTCAGCACCGGCGATCAGGATGTGGCGGGCCAGACCATGCGACTGGAGAATGCCGGCGCCATCAAGGTGTTCACCGATGTAATATCGGGAAAAAGCATGGAGCGGCCTGGACTGGCCGAACTGATCGCCTATGCCCGCAAGGGTGACACGCTCGCCGTGGTCCGCCTCGATCGGCTTGGGGGCTCTGTTGCAAAGATTGGCGGCAGTCAGAGGTAGGCTGTCGCTCTGCGCCGATCAGGCGGCTGCTGCGAAATGGTGGTTGAGCATGCCCATGGCCTCCGTCAGCGCCGAGGGCCCAATGCCAAAAGCTCTCTCCACAAGGCGCACCTCGCCCCTGATGCCGGGCTGCAGGCACCAGGGGCGAGCCTGTCCTTTGCGCAGGGCTCGCATGACTTCGAATCCCTTGATCGTGGCATAGGCCGTGGGGATCGATTTGAAACCGCGCACCGGCTTGATCAGTATCTTGAGCTTTCCGTGATCGGCCTCGATCACGTTATTGAGATACTTCACCTGCCGGTGGGCCGTCTCCCGGTCCAGCTTTCCTTCGCGCTTCAATTCGGTGATCGCTGCACCATAGCTCGGCGCTTTGTCGGTATTGAGCGTGGCAGGCTTTTCCCAGTGCTTCAGGCCTCGCAGGGCCTTGCCCAGGAACCGCTTCGCTGCCTTGGCGCTGCGGGTCGGCGACAGGTAGAAATCGATCGTGTCGCCCCGCTTGTCGACTGCCCGGTACAGGTAGGTCCACTTGCCCCGCACCTTGACGTAGGTTTCATCCAGGCGCCAGCTCGGATCAAAGCCACGCCGCCAGAACCAGCGCAGCCGCTTCTCCATCTCCGGGGCGTAGCACTGGACCCAGCGATAGATCGTCGTATGGTCGACCGAAATGCCGCGTTCCGCCAGCATTTCCTCAAGGTCGCGATAGCTGATCGGATAGCGACAATACCAGCGCACCGCCCACAGGATCACATCACCCTGGAAATGGCGCCACTTGAAATCCGTCATCGTTCCGTCCGTCCAATCTCCGCCAAGCATGCTCAAGCTTCACGATTTTTGCAACAGAGCCCTATCTCGTCGGCGGAACCTGGCGTGCGCTCGCCAAATTCGCGCGGCAGCATATCGACTGGCCGCTCAACGATACGCATGGCTTCGAACTCGATCCCGCGAAGACCACGAAAATCCTCAAGGCGCTGGCACGGACGGACCCGACCGAGCTGAATACGGCGCGGGGCATCTCATCCATGCGCGCCGATGCGCTGCCCGATGCCGGCGCGCTGTTGCAGATTCTGATCGAGGAGCTCCAGCCCGACCGGCTGGTCTTCTCTTCCTGGGGGCTGCGCGAAGGGCTGCTCTACAAGCGCCTCGAACCGGCGGCGCGCACGCAGGATCCGCTGCTGGCCGGCATGGCCGCTTTCGCCACGCCGCGCGGCTGCGCGCCGCAGCGGGCGGCCAGGATCGCGGGCTGGACGGTGGGCGCGGTATCCTCCGCCACGCCAGGGCGAGAACGCTGGCGCCTGGCGGCCACCATGCTCGCCATGGCGTCGCAATCGATCGAGAAGAACCTACGCAGCCGCCAGAGCCTCGACTGGGCGTTGCACAAGCGCTGGGTCGGCCTGAGCGCGGAAGGCCGCGCGATGATCGCCGCGACCGTCCTGTCCAATTCCGGCGAGACGGAGCTACCACCGGAACTGGCCATGCTGGCTGATGCGAACCTGCTGGAAGAAGGCGTCCGGCTGGGCCTCGCGATCCGCCTGTTCCGTCGGCTCGATGGCGGATCGGACAAGCTCCTCGAAGCCAGCGCGCTTACCGCGCAGGGCGGCCGCCTGCTGCTCTCGCTGGGGGAAAGCCGCGCCGCGTTGCGCGGCTACCAGCTCGACAAGGATCTTGCCAACCTGGCCGCGCGGCTTGCGCTGGACCCCGCGCTGGAAGTGGTGCCGGACGAACAAATACGCCGGCACTGACGTGCCGGCGTAGTGATCCCCCTTGTATCCGCCGGAGGGATTTTATTCCCTCTCGGCCTCCCTCAAACGATCAGAACTTGAACGACCCTTGGATGCGAATTTCGCGGCCACGGTTCACATTGCCCGAGAAGTCCGGCAGACCGCCCGGGATGTTGGTGCCCGCACGCGTCGCGATACCCGTCAGCGGCGTCTGGCTGACGAAGCGCGAGCGATAGACTTCGGTCAGGTTGCGGCCCATCAGCGCCAGCCTCCAGGTTCCGTCCTGCGCACCGACGAAGATCGAGCCATCGAGATTGACGTATTTCTCCTGCTTCCCCTGCGGTGCCGATTCCAGCTGGCCGAAGAAGCTGCTGGAATACATTGCGTCGCTGCTGAAGCCGATTTCCAGGCTGTTGCCGACCGGGGTAGTGTAGCTGAAGCCCAGACTGCCGGTCCAGTCCGGCGCCAGCACCAGCGGCCTGCCGCCGAGATCCTGGTTCTGGTAGCGAGCGCCCGCCGGGAAGGGCACAACCCCGTTCGGATCGAACCCGCCCGCAATCGCAGCGGCAAGCGCGGCAGTCGGCGTCAGGTTACAACCCTCGCTCACCAGCTGGCCAGCGTAGCAGCCCGCCAGGAAGGTGCCGTAGCGCGCCTTGTTGTAGTTGAACGAACCGCGCAGTTCGAGCCCGTCAAGCGGCGTGCGCCACTGAAAATCGCCTTCGATGCCCTTGATCGTCGAGGTAGCCGCGTTGATCAGGCCCCGCGACAGCGAGATCGGATCGAAGGTCGCGACCTGCAGATCCTTGTACTTGTAGGTATAGGCCGTCAGGTTCGCGCTGAAGCGGCCGTTCGAATATTTCACGCCGGCTTCGAAACCCTTGGTCTTTTCCGGACGGTAATCGATCGTCCTGACGCTCGGCGCGGCCTGTCCGTTGTCGGTGTTGAAGCCGCCCGACTTGAAGCCGTTGCGCCACGCGCCGAAAACGGTCCAGTCCTGGTTCGGACGGTAGCGGACGGTGATTTCGGGCGACCAGTTGCTGTACTCGACATCCGAAGCCGTATAAGGCGCGCCCAATCCCGGCACGTCGGCCTTCGGCAGACCGTTCAGCCTTGCCGACACATCCTTCTTCTCGTTCGTGTAGCGTACGCCACCGGCGATTTCGATCTGCTCGATCGGCTTCACGATGACCTGGCCGAACGCGGACAGCGTCTTGCCGTTCACATTGTAGTCGGATTCCGAGCAAGCACCGCAGGCGGCGCCTGGCGAGCTGGAGGCTCCCTTGGTCAGTCCATAGAGATCAATCGCAGAGACGATGGCGTTGAAGATCTTGGTATCCTGGTAATAGGCGCCCATCGCCAGGTTCACCGGCCAGTCGTCCTTGGCGGTGACGAGGCGGATTTCCTGCGAGAGTTCCTTGCGCGTCGACGGGAACATGTTCACCAGGCCGCCGGCGCTCTGATACATCGCGGTGCCGCTGAAGAAGTCGTCGATCTTGTAGTAGCCCGACACGGAGGTGACCGTGATATCCGGCGCGACCTCGTAATTCAGTTCCAGAGAGGCGAGGTGCTGCACCGCTTTTTGGCCGGTGGTCTTGAACTCGCCGCCATTGAGGTAGTCCGGGATGAACGGCGTCACCAGCGCGATCAGGCGCGGATCCTGGCCGCCATTGGTGGTGACGTCGTCCGCCTTGCAATCGATGGTGCCGGGATAGCCGTTGCCCTGCGGTGTGCCGTACGGGCAGGCGATGCGCTGCTGGCGGGTGAAGATATCGCTATCCGCCGTCATGTGCGAATAGGTGTATTTCAGGCGCGCGGTGAATTCGGCGGTCGGCTTGAACACCAGCGTGCCGCGAACGACGAATTCTTCCTTGTCCGGGCTGCGGCTCGTGGGCGGCGCAAAGGTGAAGCCGGGGATGACCTGGGCGTTGTTCTTAATCCAGCCCTTCATTTTGTTGCCGGCAATCGCGATGCGCGCGCCCAGCGTCTCGGTCAGCGGGCCGCCAACGGCCACCTGGCCACCCCATTCGCGGGCATTGAATTCGTAATCGACCGAACCCTTCACTTCCAGGGAGTCGCCCGGATCGGCCGAACGGAACGAAACCACGCCGGCGGGGGAGTTCTTGCCGAAGAACAGGGCCTGCGGACCCTTGAGGACTTCGACCTGCTGGATGTCGATCTGGCCGAGGCGGATGATCGCGCCCGAGCCGACCTGCACGCCGTCGATATTGATCGCCACCGTCTGGTCGATGGCGGGGTTGTTCGGGCTGGAGCTAAGGCCGCGCAGCGCGATCGCACCACCGGAGTTGGACGGGATGTCCGCGATCATCAAGCCCGGAACCTGCTTCTGCAGGCCGGAGAAGTCCCGCGTGCCATAGCGGTCGAGATCCTCGGCACCCAGCGCGGTGATCGCAGCCGGAACGTCGATCGCGGTTTCGTCGCGCTTACGGGCGGTGACGATGATTTCGGACTGCGTGGGCGCAGAGGCGCCGCTCCGCTCTTCCTGCGCCATCGCGCCGCTGGGCATATAGGCCAAGGCCAGTATCGAGCCGCCCAGCAAAGCCGCGCGCAAACGAGTGCTATTAACGAGTACCTTCTGATCCCCCATGGACCCCTCCCTTTTACCACCCAGCCTCGTTTGAAACGAGGATTCGGCTCGGCGGCGTTGTTATTACCCTAGGGCTAAGGGAGATCCCCCACACCTGTCAAGAGGGCATAGCGTGGGAGGTACGCCAAGCAACGCTAAGGACGAACAATACCGGAACGGCGTGCAAGGGCATCACCTGCGGAGGCCGATGATGCCCAGCTCTTGCCACATCCACGTAAAATCATAGGTAGCCATTGGCTCGCCGACCCCGGATTTTGCTGCGCCATTCTCTATATATTTGAGCCAGTCGGCCACTTTCGCCCGGCCAGCCTTCGTGCGGGCCAGAGCGCGCGGCGTCTTGTTGCCAAGGGCAGGCACCGCTTCATCAAGCGTTTTGGTATATTCGCGTGTCAGCATATCATGAACGATGCGCTCCATTTCGTCCGGCGGGATATCGAGCGGCTCTTCCTGCGGAGCGCGGGCGGCGTCATCAGCCATGAACTGGGCCAGAGTCCGGATTTCGGTCATAGGTGTGCTCACGCAATCACCAAGCCATTCGCCCATTTGCGCAATCGCTTTCTCCGCACGGGCGGCACTATTGACCTCAACGATCAGTTTGCGTCCCGCCAACTCGACATTGGCGAAGACGGGTGTGCCGTCCTCCATGGTCGTCACAAAAGCCTGCCCGCCTTTGGCCGTTCGTGGTTTTCTCTTCTTCGTCACCGGCACCAGCCAGTTCCAGAATGTGTCGCTGGCAGGCTCCAGCCATTGTGCCGCGTTCAGCCTGCGAACCACGCTCTTGCCGATCACGCCCTTGGCCAGGGGGAAGACGATGCGGTGGAACACAAGATCATCGCCATCGGCGTTGACCATATCCGGCATGGTGCCAGGCATGGCTTTGCCCAGACAATCGAGCAGCCACATGTTCGTGAACATCGGGCCTGATGCCCGTAAAATAGCATCCCGGTCGGTCTGGTTTAGTTCGGAGGTGTCCTTTGCATCGTCCGCAAGCCGGCCAAACGCGTCGATCAGTTGTAGGGCGCCATCAGCGCTGAACGGCAACAGCGCGCCCGAGATGCCATGGCGACCGTTCACATCGACAACCCGTGCAGCGATCTTGTCCCAGTTGACGAGGGTCTGTGTCGCGCCGTGTTCGCGGACCGTGACTGGCGCAACATCCCGCAACAGATCACGCAAGGTCATCGACTGACCGGGGACGACCTCGCTAACCTCATAGAGCGACATCATCGTATCCCGCAGCGCGCGCATATAGGCCTTGTTCGGCGCCTTCTCGTTCCAGCCTCGGCGCTTGAGATAGTCATCGACCAGATTGCGACCGTCAGGTTCCAGTTCCTGTGTCAGCAGATCTTCAAAGGCGCAGCCCCATAGCGGCCCTTGCCAATGATCACCGATGATCTCGAATATGGCGTCGGGTTCGAGGCCGGTCGCTTCACATGCCGGACCGAGATGCGCGGACAGCATTTCATCCATCGCCTCGTCCCACGGAGCACGATCCGCATATTTCATCAGCCCGGACAGATCGTGAGCAGATTTCAATCTGGACATTCAGGCAGGCCTTTCCACGCCAAGGCGGCGCATTTCGCGATAGATGGTGGATCTGCCGATGCCGAGTTGCCGTGCTGCCTCTGTCGGCGAGATACGGGCTTCGACCAGTTTGATGGCCGCATCCACCTTGGACATGTCGAGCGGCTGACGGCCAGGCTGCTTGCCCTTGGCGCGTGCAGCGGCGATCCCATCGCGGGTCCGCTCAGAGATTAGCCGCCGCTCGAAATGGGCGATAGCTCCGAACACATGGAAGATGAGTTCGCCGGCGGCCGACGAGGTGTCGATTTTTTCCTCAAGACTCAGGAGGGCGATGCCTTGGCTGCGCAAAGTTTCGACTGTGGCGAGCAGTTCAGTCGGCTCTGTTGCAAAAATCGTGAAGCTTGAGCATGCTTGGCGGAGATTGGACGGACGGAACGATGACGGATTTCAAGTGGCGCCATTTCCAGGGTGATGTGATCCTGTGGGCGGTGCGCTGGTATTGTCGCTATCCGATCAGCTATCGCGACCTTGAGGAAATGCTGGCGGAACGCGGCATTTCGGTCGACCATACGACGATCTATCGCTGGGTCCAGTGCTACGCCCCGGAGATGGAGAAGCGGCTGCGCTGGTTCTGGCGGCGTGGCTTTGATCCGAGCTGGCGCCTGGATGAAACCTACGTCAAGGTGCGGGGCAAGTGGACCTACCTGTACCGGGCAGTCGACAAGCGGGGCGACACGATCGATTTCTACCTGTCGCCGACCCGCAGCGCCAAGGCAGCGAAGCGGTTCCTGGGCAAGGCCCTGCGAGGCCTGAAGCACTGGGAAAAGCCTGCCACGCTCAATACCGACAAAGCGCCGAGCTATGGTGCAGCGATCACCGAATTGAAGCGCGAAGGAAAGCTGGACCGGGAGACGGCCCACCGGCAGGTGAAGTATCTCAATAACGTGATCGAGGCCGATCACGGAAAGCTCAAGATACTGATCAAGCCGGTGCGCGGTTTCAAATCGATCCCCACGGCCTATGCCACGATCAAGGGATTCGAAGTCATGCGAGCCCTGCGCAAAGGACAGGCTCGCCCCTGGTGCCTGCAGCCCGGCATCAGGGGCGAGGTGCGCCTTGTGGAGAGAGCTTTTGGCATTGGGCCCTCGGCGCTGACGGAGGCCATGGGCATGCTCAACCACCATTTCGCAGCAGCCGCCTGATCGGCGCAGAGCGACAGCCTACCTCTGACTGCCGCCAATCTTTGCAACAGAGCCCACCGATGTAATATCGGGAAAAAGCATGGAGCGGCCTGGACTGGCCGAACTGATCGCCTATGCCCGCAAGGGTGACACGCTCGCCGTGGTCCGCCTCGATCGGCTTGGGCGTTCGCTGACTGAACTGCTCGCCACAGTCGAAACTTTGCGCAGCCAAGGCATCGCCCTCCTGAGTCTTGAGGAAAAAATCGACACCTCGTCGGCCGCCGGCGAACTCATCTTCCATGTGTTCGGAGCTATCGCCCATTTCGAGCGGCGGCTAATCTCTGAGCGGACCCGCGATGGGATCGCCGCTGCACGCGCCAAGGGCAAGCAGCCTGGCCGTCAGCCGCTCGACATGTCCAAGGTGGATGCGGCCATCAAACTGGTCGAAGCCCGTATCTCGCCGACAGAGGCAGCACGGCAACTCGGCATCGGCAGATCCACCATCTATCGCGAAATGCGCCGCCTTGGCGTGGAAAGGCCTGCCTGAATGTCCAGATTGAAATCTGCTCACGATCTGTCCGGGCTGATGAAATATGCGGATCGTGCTCCGTGGGACGAGGCGATGGATGAAATGCTGTCCGCGCATCTCGGTCCGGCATGTGAAGCGACCGGCCTCGAACCCGACGCCATATTCGAGATCATCGGTGATCATTGGCAAGGGCCGCTATGGGGCTGCGCCTTTGAAGATCTGCTGACACAGGAACTGGAACCTGACGGTCGCAATCTGGTCGATGACTATCTCAAGCGCCGAGGCTGGAACGAGAAGGCGCCGAACAAGGCCTATATGCGCGCGCTGCGGGATACGATGATGTCGCTCTATGAGGTTAGCGAGGTCGTCCCCGGTCAGTCGATGACCTTGCGTGATCTGTTGCGGGATGTTGCGCCAGTCACGGTCCGCGAACACGGCGCGACACAGACCCTCGTCAACTGGGACAAGATCGCTGCACGGGTTGTCGATGTGAACGGTCGCCATGGCATCTCGGGCGCGCTGTTGCCGTTCAGCGCTGATGGCGCCCTACAACTGATCGACGCGTTTGGCCGGCTTGCGGACGATGCAAAGGACACCTCCGAACTAAACCAGACCGACCGGGATGCTATTTTACGGGCATCAGGCCCGATGTTCACGAACATGTGGCTGCTCGATTGTCTGGGCAAAGCCATGCCTGGCACCATGCCGGATATGGTCAACGCCGATGGCGATGATCTTGTGTTCCACCGCATCGTCTTCCCCCTGGCCAAGGGCGTGATCGGCAAGAGCGTGGTTCGCAGGCTGAACGCGGCACAATGGCTGGAGCCTGCCAGCGACACATTCTGGAACTGGCTGGTGCCGGTGACGAAGAAGAGAAAACCACGAACGGCCAAAGGCGGGCAGGCTTTTGTGACGACCATGGAGGACGGCACACCCGTCTTCGCCAATGTCGAGTTGGCGGGACGCAAACTGATCGTTGAGGTCAATAGTGCCGCCCGTGCGGAGAAAGCGATTGCGCAAATGGGCGAATGGCTTGGTGATTGCGTGAGCACACCTATGACCGAAATCCGGACTCTGGCCCAGTTCATGGCTGATGACGCCGCCCGCGCTCCGCAGGAAGAGCCGCTCGATATCCCGCCGGACGAAATGGAGCGCATCGTTCATGATATGCTGACACGCGAATATACCAAAACGCTTGATGAAGCGGTGCCTGCCCTTGGCAACAAGACGCCGCGCGCTCTGGCCCGCACGAAGGCTGGCCGGGCGAAAGTGGCCGACTGGCTCAAATATATAGAGAAAGGCGCAGCAAAATCCGGGGTCGGCGAGCCAATGGCTACCTATGATTTTACGTGGATGTGGCAAGAGCTGGGCATCATCGGCCTCCGCAGGTGATGCCCTTGCACGCCGTTCCGGTATTGTTCGTCCTTAGCGTTGCTTGGCGTACCTCCCACGCTATGCCCTCAATGCTTAATGAGGAACCCGGCGGTTCCAAGGTTGCCGATGCGATAGCGTCGACACGGATCAGCGCCGTGAACTATGCGGAGGTCGTAAGCCACTATATCCGCCTCGGCATGGCGGAACGGGACGTCGACGCCATGCTTGACCCCCTGCCGATGGCGGTCATTCCAGCCGACAAGGCATTGGCACAGCTGGCAGGCCGGCTCCGGGCGGTCACGGCCGAGGCCGGGCTTTCACTGGGGGATCGCTTCTGCCTCGCTCTTGCTATACGTGATGGAGTTCCGGCGTTGACTGCCGACAAGGCTTGGCGAACGGTAGCAGACGCCGCAAAGGTTGACGTCATAGTGATCCGGTAGCGGGCGAAGAGAGGCGTCAGCCGCGGACGCGCGAAAGCATCCGTGCAGCGACATTGCTGCGCACTGCGAGATTTCTTCCGTAACGCAAGGCTGTGGCAGGCGAACTCCACCGAAGCGCATTGGCAATGCCCGTACCGTCTTCGCCGGCGGCGATGAGATCCTCGGTCAGGCCAACGCGCAAGGAGTGGGTGGACAAGGCCTTCACCGCCCTGGAGAGCCGGCCGGCGGGCAATGTCACCAGTCCTTGTTCATAGGCAGCGTAGGCGACGCGGCGATAGATCTCGTTGACACCTTGCCGGGTCAGAGGCGCTGTCCCGATAGAATAGGTCGTGCGCGCCAGTGCAGCGTCCGGGTCCGACTGCGATGCGCGCCTTCGATCGACCACGATCCTGCGGAACAGCGGTCCCTTTTCGATGCCGCTTGCCTCCTGCCATGCGCGCACGGCGCGCAGGGTCATAGCCGACAGCCAGGCCCAGGCGCCTTGCCCCTCCTGGTCGGTCTTGGAGAAGGGGATGAATAGCGTTGCAGAGCCATCTTCCTGCGGTTCAATATGCCTTGCTTCCACCAGGGTAAGCTCACTGACGCGCAGGCCGGCGTCGTAGCCGAGCGAGAGCAGCGCCGTATCCCGCAGCCCTTGCAGATCGCCGCGACAGGCATCGAGCAGCGCGGAAAGGGTGAAGCCTTTCCCGACATGCGGGTCGAGAGCTTTTCCAAACCGCAGCGCCGCAGCCTGGCGCTGCAGCGTGCCCCTGCGCCGCCGGACGGCCTTGAGAGCCGCGCGTACGATGGGAGCATCGGTAGGCGCGGCACCGCCGACAGCCAGTCCAACGATGCGGTGGACAGAGCCAAGGCTCGCGATGCGCCGCGCGAGCGTCGCTGGCTTTTTGCCCCTGGCGTCGAGCGCGTTCACATAGCGCACCATATCTTCGGGATCGGCCGGCAGCGGTTTCCGGCCTTCCTCGCCGCACCAGTCGCGCCAGCAGTCGAGATCGGAGGCTATTGCCGCTTTCGATGCGTCAGCCATGGCCGCCAGCGCGGTTTCGAGCCCGAGCTGGCTGATCGGGGGCAGGTCGGCCGGCACAATGCCGCCGATCGTGCGCAAGAGCCGCATGTCGACAGTTTCGGCGTCCGCGTTCCGCGAGCGCGTTGGTAGCGCCGCATCGTCGGTCCTGACGACAATGATTTCCGCGTCGGGAAAGCTGGCGGGTTCTTCGGCCATTGCTTGTTACCGACCCACGCGCCGGGCTTTGCGATCATGCGGCACAACGCGCGGCACATCTGTGCCGCGTGGTTTCACCGACATCTGCGCGATCGTCATTTTGCCCCTTCCCTGCCGGTTTCTCGGCTATATACTTACCATAATCTCCCATTATGGTAAGTGAGTTAATCGCGCGGGGAGGGGGATTTCTAGGCATTCTCCCTCGCTTGCAGGATGACACTGAAGAGTCCTGTTTGTGTCTGGCGGCCGCCCGTCTATGGCTCGCGGGAAGCGATCCGTTCGCGGCCAAACGCTGAGCGTTGATCGATCAAGGGGGAATATGCAGAACTTTTTTCGACTGGTGATTCTCGATGCTCCCGATGAGAGTCCCTGCGATCCACGGGCCACGCCCAGCGCAGCGCTTGTTTCCGGCCCAAAGTTCACGCTCCCGGTCCAGGTGTCGCTGGAACTTCTATGACCAGCGATCACCCGCTCGACCGCTTCGCCGAGATGCAGATGCTCACTTATGCACCGGCACTTGCCGAAATCCGCCGTGGCAAGAAGGTCACCCATTGGATGTGGTGGATTTTCCCGCAGTTCACGGGCCTGGGGCAAAGCTCGACGTCGAGGCAGTTCGCGATTCAATCGTTGGATGAGGCACAAGCCTATTTCAATCATCCAGTCCTGGGGCCACGTTATATCGAATGCGTCACTGCCTTACAGGACCTGGCAACCAATGATCCGATTGCCGTGTTCGGCCCGGTCGACGCGATGAAACTTCAGTCGTCGCTGACATTATTTGAAGCCGCCAGCGCTCATCCCCTGATCGCGGCAGCACTCGAGCGCTGGTTCGGCGGAGCACGCGATCAGAAAACGGTGGAGCTTCTCAAGGCGAAGATCTCACGGCGCGTTCGCCCCAGCGAGTCCAAAGGCTAACGGCAACCCCGGCGACGGTCGAGTCTGAGGCTCTAAAGCCGGGCAGCATGTTCGCCGATCCTCGCGAGGATATCGCTGAGCGGCGGTTGCCCGCGATAATAGAGTGCGCGGGTGGTTTCATAGGCCCGTTGGAACAGCCTGCGGGTCTCCGGGTCTTCGAGATGAAAGGCCGGATTTTCGACGATGTTCTTGTTGTCGGCCGCCGGGAAACGCGCGGCCTTGTGAACGATATACTCCGGCGACCCAATGAACGCCTGGACGCTAGCGTCCGCCAGCAAGCAGTAGACATCATAGTAATGGCGCAGGAAATTTTGCGGCATGCGGCCATCTTCGAGATGTTTGCGATACTTCGTCGAAATCGTCTGCAGCTTCTCGACGAGCGTGTATCCAGGTTCGTAGCACGGCACGTCGACGGCCCGGTTATCGATCAATCCCTTCAAGTCGGATGCAACAGCCCTGTCATAGGCCCATGAACTGATCAGGCAGGGCCGGTTTGGCGCCACTTGATCGAAACCGGTTTCCAGCAGAATACCAGTCTTGATGCCCTCCGGCAGCGCATAGGCACTTGGGTAGTGAAGGCGAATCCCGGCACTGCGCATCCGGCTGTCGTCGAACGCATTATCGCGTTCCGCGCCTTCGAATCCGGCGATGGCAAGCTTCGGCACCAGGCCGTCGTAGAAGGCCCGTCGCGCGTCGACATGGATCGGTTTGTTTTGGTTCCTGCCCGTCGGCAAGTCCCCGTCCGGGTGGATCAAGAGGTCGAGATCTTCCGAAAAACGATGAATCAGGCCGTACCCCTTGGACAGCGAGGTGCCGCCCTTGAGTTCAAAGACAAAGCCCAGCTGCTGCAATCCCCATAGGCCGTGCATGATCCAATAGTCCTTTTCCACCAGACCGGGATCGATCGCCTGGTCGCGCGCTACCACTGCGAGCAGGTCGGAAAAGTCTTTGCTCTCATGCAGGAACATGGAGGGCGCAGCCGCTCAGGCCGGCTGCAGCACGGGCGCGAGGAGCCGTTCGGCGCGGGCCGAACCATATTCCTTCACCGCGCGCGCGAGCCGTCCACGATCCATTTCCCCTGCCCTCGCCAGCGCACGGGGAAGGATTGCCGCCTTGTCTTCGGGCAGCCTGTCGATGTTATGCAGGAGATCGACGAGTAGGACTTCTTTGGAGAGCCGCCTGGGCACCGCGGACCGCAGGCGGAAGTCATACATCCGGCCATCCAGTTTGAACCGGCCATGGCGTTTGCGATTATAGACCACGGGCTCATTGTGGAGCTGGCTCGTGCCCACGCCAAGTCCGTTAAACGCGTTGGGAGATACCAGCAGGAACCGATCGTCGCCGAGAAATGTCTCAACAAGCTTTTCGGGCTTCGCGGGCGCGACACCGAACCGGGTCTTGCGCGGCGCCATATAGACGCCCGCCGACACCTTCTCGAGCCGCCCTTCATCGACAAGCTGGCGAACATGACGATCGACCGCGTTCGACCAGCGCGCCAGATCCTTGCGGCGGTAAACCTGACCTGGGCGCAGGTGGCGCTTGAGTTGCGCAAGGGCGGACATGCTTCCTGTTTCCATGCGTCGCAGATATGCTTCCAGCATGGAATTTGCAACTAATCTTATTAAAAATTCATGCACAAACCTCTAAAGCCCTACCGCGCTGCTGCCGTTCGAGGTTGACCGTGCGCACCGCGCACATAGGGTTTCTGCTGGTTTTCGCTGGTAGCGATGTTCGGGTGAAGCGCAGCGCGGACAGGGTCCGTTACCGTATAGACCGCATGGCGCTGAGCGCCGCGGTTCTCGTGGTCGACCCAACAGCCCTGGTAATGACGCTTGATGAGCCCTGCCCGCACCAGCTCCGATACAGCCCGGCTGATCGCCGTCATGCCAGTCTCCCGGATGCGCTCCCTAACCTGTGCGTCAACAAGACGCTCAGCCTCATCCCGGTCATCCGGCAATTCCCCTTTGGCCTCGAGCGCCGCCCGGACCTTGTCCGCGGTCATCCGGCGATGATGATAGCGCGCTCCGCTCGGTGCGATCGCTGTGGCCAACCACTCGCGGATCGGTACCAGCGCCTCGCCGTCGCGAACGAGAGGGCCGGCCTGCCCGTTCGGCCGGGCGACACGGGCAATAAGGTCCAGCACCATGAAGGTATAGCGCGGCCGCGCGGAATGCTCCGCGATCGTGCGGACTATGTCCGGCATGCTTGTCGTTGGCTGGGACGCCGGCGATGCGAAGAGGTCCTGCTGGAACATGGAACGAATCAAGCACAAAGCGGGACTCTTGTGAATCCCCCAATTGCTCATGAAGACCGGCGAACCGCGCTTTTGCCACCTATGTCACTTTAGCTCAGCACCTGAGGGGTAAAGTGACATAGGTGGCATTTGCTGCTGCCTTCGAAAAGTAGGTGCTTCGGGCACAATTCTCCATGAAGCGGGACGTTGCGACGCTTGTTGCGAAGGAAGCCACTTCCCACTAGCCACACTGCTTCACCAATCCTCTCTGCCTAGCCTGGAAAGCCAACAAATCATGACCGAAGCAACCGAACGCGACAGCACACTCATCACATTGACCGCCGACATCGTGGCGGCGCATGTCACAAACAACAGTGTTGCCGTGAGCGATCTGCCGTCGCTGATCCAGAATGTGCACGATGCGCTCAACCGTCTCGGCAAGGCCGATACGGTGCCGGAAGCGAAGCAGGAACCTGCGGTGTCGATCCGGGCTTCGGTCAAGCCCGACTACATCGTCTGCCTGGAGGATGGCAAAAAGCTCAAGATGCTGAAGCGGCACCTGATGACGCACTATCATCTCACGCCAGCCGAATATCGCACCAAGTGGAACCTGCCCTCCGACTACCCGATGGTCGCGCCCGACTATGCCGAGAAGCGCCGCGCGCTGGCCAAGAAGATCGGTCTCGGTCGCAAGCCGAAGGTAGCGGCTGCTCCAGCGGCCAAAACCAAAAAGGGGCCAGCAGCCGGCAGTCCCACGCAGCAACGCGGCTCAGGCCGGACACCTCGCGCAAAGCGCTCTGTACTCACACCCGCCTTTGCGCCGCCGAACGACGCCGACGCAGGCTAAACGCGGAGATCAGCCCGAAAAGGCGGGTCGGCGTCATGTCATGCGACGGCGGCGCGGTCCGACATGTTCGGCAGACACCTCGAGATCGACAGCAAGCTGGGTAAGCGTACGATGCGCTCCGAAGCGCTGGAGGCCATCCAGCCGCGTATCGCGCTTCAGACTGTCTATGCGCGAGCGCACGAGCGAGGCGGCGACGCGAAGCGTGTGAGGATCGAGTTCGGTCATGGACCGAACTATAGCGCAATTGACCGAACAATGCGATCATCTAGGGAACGGAAATTCCGGAAAGGAAGCCGCTGAATGCCGGCATTGTAAACTTGAAATATAGGGTGTGACAGCTTCGTTATCGGCGATATGTCAATCACCAAGAAAGGTCGATATGAACTGTGAACTCATCGGCAGACTGGTAACGGAAGAAGGCTTTGCCTTCCAGAGTTGGCAGGACCGCTATGGAAAGGGTGTGTGGGCCACGCTCGGATTTTGGCAGGACCACATGGATATTGTGCGCGACCTGTCGTGGGATGGCGAGGATCAAATCCTGTTCCCAGCAATGGATTACGTCTTTTCCGCAAATTGGCTTCCTGTCGAGACGGGTCGAACCTTTGCGGAAGCTGCGCAGAATTTAGAAGCGCGCCTGTTGCTCCTGCCTCAAGACCAGCTTGCTGACGGGAGTGAATGGAGGAAGCTTGTGTGCAAGGCCCTGCTGGACTTGCGCGAAGCACATAGCGGGCTTTACCGCAATGGCGAACGTATAAAGTGGCCCGAACCGCTTGACGATCTTCCCGAAACTTTTGAGGCGGCCGTCGAATGGCTTGCGGCATCCGAACGCGCGTGGGTGGGAGAGCTTTAAGCAAAGCGAGACATGCCCTGCGACATGCGATCTGGCATCGCTGCTACTCCGGCGAGCGTGATTGATAGCTCGGCGGGCACTCCAAACGACCATAACGCGGGACAGCTTGCCCCGCCGCCACCTGTTGGCAGGAGAGATCGCCGGCCTCGTTCCAGCACTGCAGGACAGGTCGTCCGTAACGGTCGGTGTCGAGCTGGCGGCACATGATGTCCCCCTTCGTAACCAGCGCGCGCAGATTGTCGCGGCTATCGTAGGGATCGCCCGGCACGCAGTTCCGGCCGGGCCGGCAGGCCCCCGGCATTTCCGGCGCGTCTATGCCGTAAAGCCGAGAGCGGCCGAACGGCGCACACCGGATATAGTCGCCGTCATAGACATAGGGCTGTACGCACGGGACCGCTTCGGTTCCTTGAGCTTCCAGCTTCTCAGTGCAGCCGCTCAAGGTAGCCATCGCTACCATAAGGGTCGCGGCGAACCGAGACCGAAGGTCGCAAGAGCGAGCACTTCGGCGGGGCCAGGACATATAATCCTGGAGGGGACATGCCAGATTCAGCCGCGCGACATGCCTGAGGTGCGGACTTCCCCGACCGCTCACAGGTCGAGCCCCAATGTTCGCTCGGGCAGCGGCGGCAAGCTGTCGAGATCAATGGGATCAGGATCGGGCGCCCGAAGGTCGCTCCCCGGCTTCGTCTCCTTCCCCTGCCCTTCGGTTGCTGGCTTGTCACCCTTGGGATCGTCTGGCGACCAGCCCTCGATCGGCGCCGCGAGATCGTCGAGCGGGATTTCGCCCGGATCGAAATCCACCGCCTCGCCCAACATGCCCGCCAGCATCTCGGCCGATTGCTCGCTTCGCCCATCGACATCGATCTTCCCGGTCGTTTCCAGCGCGGACGTCTTGTTCCCCGGCGTGCGCTCGATCTGAGCTATGAGGCGATCCTTGTCATCGACGACAAGCGTCAGCGCATCGCGCACGCGGGTGACTGTGACGTTGAACAGCCGCTGGTTCGAGAGAAACCGCTCGAAAGACGACATGACCGCGATCGCCTTGTCGACGGTGATGCCCTGGGCCATGTGCATGTTCAGCGCGTAGGCAAGATCGAGGCGAGAGAGCATCGGATCGCCGTGCGGCAGCACGAGCTGCTCGCGCGATGTCGTCTCGACGGTCACGCCCGCCGCGTCGATCCCGATAATCTTCGCCAACGCGCTGTTGTCGAGCCCGCGCGCCTTGTCGTTCGCGGTCCAGCGGATTGCCTCCCCTTCGTGGATCGCTATTGATTTTGGCTCCGAGAGCCCGAGCCGGTCCTCGCTGACATGCGGCGAGAGCTTTTGCGGGTCGATCCGGAACCGGCGTTTTCCGTCGGATAGCTCTATCTTCCCGTTCTTTTGAACCTTCACGACGTCATAAAGGCCCTTACCGAGCCCAAGTTCGTCGGTCCGGAACATAACGTCGAGCTTGAGGCCGGCCCGCCAGTTCTGACTGTAACGCAGTTCTTCGCGGGTGAGGTTCACGCGCTCGAATATCGTGAGCGCAAGACTGTCCTTGCCAAGCGTCCCCTCCGCGGTCAGCCCTTCCTGGATTCGCATGTTGATATGCTCTCGCGCCTCGCGGCCGGATGCAAAAAGCGCCGTTCTTTCCCGTTCCGCGGGCGCCAGCTCCAGCCACATATCGGCTGCACGGTCGATATGGTCCTTATCCTCGATCACATTCTCGCCAAGGACCCTGATGGCCTCACCCGATTGGCCGCGATCGGCGAGCGCTGCGACGACAGGCAGGATATCGCCCTGTTGGCGAAGATTCTCGTCCATTCGGGCGATGGTCACGCCCGCCGCCTGTACCAGTGCGAAGGCCTTGCCCGCGTCTATCGAGGATATCTGCTGCCGGTCACCGATCAGGGCGAGCTTCTCCACGCCCAGCAGGTTGGCGATCCGCTCCAGTTTCAGCGTCTGCTCGCTGGACACCATGGAACTCTCATCCACAAGCAGAACAGTATTCCTCAGCGCTTCGCGCGCGGCCTCATATCGTGGCCCCTCCTGCCGGTGCAAAACATGCTGGTGGCGCAGGAGGAAGGAAGCGATCGTCTGGCTGGGAGCGCCGATCCCCTCCTGAAGATCGCGCACCATTTTGGTCTGAAACGCCAGTCCCAAGACATTGTGCCCCTCGGCTTTTGCAATATTCGCCGCAGCATGCGCTACCTCGACCACCGCTTGCAGCATCGTCGACTTGCCGGCCCCGGCGATACCCTGGACGGCGACAATGCGGTCGCGCGACGAAACGATCATCGCGCCGGCCGCGAGCTGGCCGGCATTGAGCGTCACCTTCGAGGCTGCCTGCAAGCGCGCGGGCGCGTCGGCGGCGGCAATGATCGGTTCGACTTTCCCTTTGCCCTTCTCCATTTCGGAGATGATCGCTTCCTCGGTTCGGATTGCTTCGGGCGTCGTTGCCATGGTGACGATCCCGTCATGACGATGCGATTTGCCCGGGATCAGGGCGCCCTTCTCCAGCAAATTCCCGATCCGACTCTCGACATGGGTGATCGTCACGCCCTTGAGGCGCAAGTCGAGCGCGGTCTTCGCCAGCACGTTGAGTTCCCAAGCCGCTTCACGCTGCGAGAGAATCCGGACCGCCGAGGCAACCGCAAGCTGCGCACGCGCCTCGACGGGCGATTGTGTCAGGCGCGCAAGACCGCGGTCGACCAAGGGATCGTTCGGACGTAGGAAATTCGCCGCTATGCCGCGCGCGGAACTGATCGCCTCACTGACTGCTTCGTAGCCACGCGCCATGAAGCCACGGTCGGGATTTCGGGTCACGCGCTCGATCGCCGCCGCCGCCAGATCCTTGCCATCGAATCCGACCATCGCGGCCTTGTCGATCCACTCCCGGCCCAGCGCTTCGCGATCGCCCACGCTGAGCTTGGGATCTCGCGTGTTCTTGGTGATTTCCCGCAGACCCTCGGCGGTCCTGATGCCGAGCTCAAGCGCCTTGCCGAGAATGACCGTGCGCCGCTGGCTGAACAGCTCGAGCACCTCCTTGGCGACGCCGGCAATCTCGAAGGTGCCATGCTTTCCGGTCGAAGTGACCTCATAGCCCAGCTTCTCGATCCGATCGCGAAAGAAGGCGTGGTAGATCGAACCGATCACGCTGTTGTTCTTCCAGAGCGCGCTGTTGTGGAGCGCCTGCCATTTACCATCGGGCATCTTCGTGAGGTTCGCGATGACAGCATGGATATGGCCCTGCGGGTCGAGCGCGCGGCTCGTGTCGTGCTGGAATAGAGCATAGACGAGATTACCCGTGCGGATCGGCACCTTGCGCCCGTCGATATCTTTGCGGCCCTCGGCGAGGTTCTTTTCGACCCAGCTCATCGTCGCCTTGACCGCCTCCATATGGGCCGCAAGGATACGCTTATCGCCGGCAATATAGGCCATCACTGACGCGGACTTCGGCATCGAGAAGGTCATGTCGAGGCCCGGCCTGCGGTTCTCGACCTGGCCGACCTTCTCGCCATCTGGCAGCTCTCCGTTGAGTATCTTTTCGAACCCTTCCTTGCCGACGTCGCCTGAAAGACCGAGGTCGGCACTGCCCTCGCCCGCCCAGCTGCTCGCCTCGGAGGATTCCTCCAGCGTGTAGTAATTGTCCTTGGCGAAATAGCCGGCGGCGCCGCCAGCCGAGCGCACCGCCGCGATCGACAGCATCGCCTAAATCCCCATGTCCATATCGTCACGATCGGCGGATCTGTCTGGACCATAATCCTCACGCAATTCGCGCAGCGTCTGGTCCTCGATCTCGGGTCCCCGCGTCCTGCCCGGCTCGGCGCGATCGCGCGGCCGCTGGTCGTTTTCCTCGCGCCCCTCCCGCTCTCCAGGCACCTGCCCTCGCCCGCGCGTACCGTTCGGCCCGGCAGCGCCCTGCCCTCCCGGCCGCGCGCGATCGAGGTCCGGATCGCCTCGTTCGCGCCCATCGTCCCGCCCCATCTCCTCTGGGGGAACGGACAGGATTGCTGCGGCGAGGTCACGTGCGACATTGGGCCGATCGACCTCTTCTATGACCTGGCGGCGCCATCGCGGCCGCCCCTTCCCCTTCTTCCTCGACCAGTTCACCCCCGCCGTCGGCGCGTCGGGGCAATGTTCTCGCGGATGAGAAAGCCCGGAGCGACTGTTGGGTAATCCCTCCATTCAAGCTTGATCCGTGCGGCCGGGAAGCCGTCCGGAAATTTGATGAAGCCATGCATGGACGGAAGGTTCGTGATGTCGTCGGCGATCACCAGCGGCTCGACCTGCTTGCGCGGAGTCAACGTGGAAGCATCACGTGTCTGGTTGTATCCATAGCTGTACGCCTCATCCATCTGGCGCACTTCGCGGTTGCCGATATAGCGCGCGCATTGCTCGGCCGTGTCGAGATCGGCGGTCGCCAGAATAAGCTTGGTGCGCGCGAGCGAAGCCAGATTCTTGGCACCCTGTTCGCCGTAGACATCGATCAGCTTCTCGAAACTGTGCAGTCCCAGGACCATCGCGCCGCCGAAAGCGCGCGCCGTCTGCAAGCCATTCTCGATCGCCGGCAACCGGTGCAGGGCTCCCAGCTCATCGAACATGAACCAGGTCCTCAGCCCCCGCGTCCGCGGCAGCGTCATGATGCGGGTGATGGCGATATCCATCCACAATGTGAGCAGCGCACGGTTCATCGCGAGGTCGACATAGTGCGAGGTTACGAACAGGATCGAACCGGGCTTCTCGGGCCGGCAGATCCACTCGCGGATGGAGAATTGCTCGCCCTCGTCGGGCAGGAAACGCAGCGCCTGCGCGTTGGTGTTGAACACGGCGCGGATCGATTCCGCCATGCGCGCTGCCTCAGGCGCGGTAAGCGGATCGGCGATCGTGTTCGCCAGAAACCGATGCACGCGCTTCAGGTCAGCGGTCATCAGATTGTCGGCGAGATCCGCGTTGGTCGTCTGCCCGCGTCCCTGAAGCTTGATGCACATTTCGATAAACAGCGTGCGCGCCGCCATCGCCCAGAAGGGCTCGGTCGATCCCCCGTCCGAAGGGATCAACGCGGCGGCCGCGGCTGTGAATTCCGAGTGGGTCGAGCAGTCATTGAAGATCGACCAGGCCGGGCAACGCTGGTCCATCGGGTTGAGGATGATGTCGGTCTCGGGGTCATAGAAATTCTCGACATAGGTGCCGGTGAGATCGAAGATAACGGCACTATCCCGGCGTGCGCGCATCTGTGCGACCAGGCTCCGGAGTTCAGTCGTCTTGCCCGCCCCGGTGGTGCCGATAAGCATCGTATGCGACTGCTCAAGGCGGTGCGGATAGGGAATGCCGGCGAGGATATAGGGGTGATGAATGCCCGCCCGCTTACGTTCGACAAACGGCATTGCGCGCACCTGGGCGGGGGTCGATCCTGGCAATAGCGAGGCGGATTCCGCTTCAAACTCGCGCAGATTGTGGGCAACCACCTCGGCATGCAGAACCTCGCGCTCGACCAGCATTGCGCCGCGCTCATGACGTTCCTGAAGGATCGACTTGCCGCGCTTGCGCGAGATGTCGACGAACCATAGCGCAAGCGGAATAGTGGCGAGAAGCGACAGGAGGATCGCGCCCACCAGCCCGCGCATGGCCTTCGCCCAGGCGGCGATGACGGCCGGGACATCAGCGACCTGCGCCATCACGATCGCGCGGATCGAACCGTCGGGCAAAGTGACGTTGACCCGCTTCATCGGATCGAATTCCATGAAGTCCCAGAATAGCGAATAGAGCTTCATGCCGATGAGCTCGATCTCGTGTTCGCGCAGGGTGACAACGAGGATGAAGGAGTATGCGGCGGCAAAGCAGAACAGCCAGACGATGACCGGGATTTTCGCTCCCGACGTCCACATCAGCACCTCGTGCGTGAGGAGCTGGCTGCCGCGCGTGAAGTTGCCGCTGTTGCGCTGGACGGTTCCGCGCGCGGAATGATGGCGCAGGTGAACGGGCTTCCCGCTGAAGCGGATATCAGCGCGCCGCATGATACTGCTCCACGCGCTTGTCGGTTTCGGCCAAGAGCTTTTCGCGCACATCGGGATATTGGTCGCGGATGATGACGTCGAGTGCCAGCTGAGCATATTCGATGGTGCGCGCCACGCGCCTTTGGCTGGCACCGGCGGACTCCGCTTCGGTTGCGAACAAGCGCAGCGCATGTCGGATCATGGCGGAGCGCGTCAGCCCGCTGCGGGCAGCCAGGCGGTCGATCCGATCACACAAGCTATGATCGAGCCGCAGGGTTATCTGGGGGTCGTTGTTGTTCATGCCAGCCTCTTCGCGCAGAGGCCGGTCGGGGCTGAGAAAGTGCCTCATATTATGCGACATTTCGGCCCGGAGCAATGGTTTTGCATCCCGGTGGACGCAGTGCGTTGCATTACATCGACGTTACTTCAAAATCGCAGAAATCCGCGCCATTCTTGGGCTACATCCCATTGCCGTGCATTTGTGTTTCAATGGGATACGGGAGTCCAGTCAGCTAAGACTATGATATTACTTGATTCCCTATGCACCTTCAGGTGCGTTCGGTGTGCTTAATTGCGCCATGTTGTCGCTCGCGTCGCCGGGGGTGTGGGCTTGATCTATCCGCTGGAGCGTCTCCGGCTTTCGTGGTGAGCCATTCCGGGCTGTCAGGCCATGATACCCCAGCCGGAAAGCGCGGCGCTCCTGCGCCCGCGTCGGGCTTCTGACGGCGTAGCCGTCCGGCGGCGGTTCCGGTCTTGGTGGAAGTCGGCTATAGGGGAAATCAGCAAACGCCATTTTGCACTATGGAGACATGCGACATGGCGAGAAAGAGCCTCAAGCCTTCGGAACAACTGCGCGCGCTGGCCGACGAAAGGGCGGCGCTGGAAGCGCGCGAAAAGGAAATGGTGACGCGCATTGCAAGCGAGTTCGGCGGCGCGCTGGTGTCGTCGGGTCTGGCCGATCTGAGCAAGGCGGAGTTTGCGAAGCTGGCGCAAAGGGTCGGAACGCTCGGCATTGCGGAAACGATGAAGCGGCTTGCCTGACGGGCGGCGCACTGCACGAAAAAGGGGCGCCTGGCAGCTATGCCATGCGCCCCTTTTTCGTATCGGGCCTGTGCCTATCGAGCGGGATTTACCCCACCGATCAACAGCGCGGGCCAAGCGGAGCGACGGCCCCGCGCGCGCAAACGCGGCCCGCGCAGCGGGCCGCAATAAGAGCCGCAACCCCTGCACCTGGGCGCGACGTTCCGGCGTGGCGTGACAATCCAGCGCCGCCCCCTGGGCGGCGCTGGCGGCGGGTCAATATGCCTCCCTGCCTGCCGCGACGTATTGCGCCTGAAACTCCCTCGACGCGCGCGGCTGGCCGTCGCGATCGCGCCATTCGCGCTGTTTCCAGTATCCCTTGAAGACGACGGTTGCGCCTTCGCGAAAATGGCGCGCCAGAAACTCGCGCGAATTGGGACTGTGCGACGGAAGCCAATAAGAGGCGGTGAAAGCGCGGCTACCGGCTTCGATGCAACGGAAGGTCGCCACATGGTCGCCGCTTCGCGTCGAGCGCAATTCAACGTCGTCCGTCAGTTGCGCCATGACGGTCTTTTCGGACCATTCGTCGCGGCGTTTCCTATCGGCGTCAATTTCGGCCTGCTGCCGTTCGGCGTCGCGCGCGGCGCGTTCTTCTGGGGTCATCCGGCCAAGGCGGCTAAAGTCAATCATGGCGGTTTCCTTCGGTGGAGAATAGCGCGCGCGGGAAGCGCGCGCTAGCGTTCAGATTTCAAATCCCTGATCGCGATAGACGGCGAGCCAATCGCTATCGGTCCAGCCTTCGCCCGTGCGCTGCTCGATCAGTAGCGGGCATTCGTCGCCTAGAAGCTCTTTCAGCGTTTCGGCGGTTTCGGGGGTGAGTTCATACATGGTTCGGGTTCCTTCGCGGCGCGCGCGGAGCGCATGGCGCGGGTCGGCGGCGCGCTTTATGTGAGTGATCGGGGGGAAGGCCCGGCGCTGCTGCGCGCGGGCTTTCCGGGTCAGGCGAGCGCGCGGCGCTGTTCCTCTGCGCGCAGCGCGGCAAGGTCGGTCGGGCCAGTGCCGTTGTTCTGCTCGGCAAGGCGGAAGATGTGGAGCGGCACATTTCTGGCGCGAAGCAAGCGGGCAAGGTCCACTTGCACTTGCGATTGCTCGAAAATCATCGCCTCGGCAATTTCGTCGATGCTGTCCCAGACTTTGTTGCGGCGATAGGCTGCGCGAAAGTCGTTAGGGCCGCGCTTGTTGAGCGAGAAACCGACAATCGGCACGCCCCTTTCATTGGCCCAGCAAGTGCTGATCTGCTCGGCGCCCTTGAAGCGTTTGCCGGTAAACAGGATCATGTGGGGGATGCGCGCGCGCACCATGTCCATGCGCCGGAAAATCATATCTGCATCTTCCCAGTCGCCGCCCCCCGATACCAGAACAGCGGGGCGAGCCGGGTAATGCTTGGCGTTGTGTTCGGCTTCGCGGGCCTTGAGATAATCGAAGCCCTCGATCTGCGAAGCGGTCAAGCCGGTGCCGGTGCGGCTTCCCCTGATGGTGTTGAACGGCTTGCCGGTTTCGACGAAATAGACGTTGGCGGCATGGTTGCACATGGTTTCCAAAGCGGCGCGGGCTTCGGCAAGCGACTGGCAACGCTGTTGCAGTTCTTCCATGCGGGATTGATAGACTTCGGACGGGTCGAACACGCGGACCATTTCGCCAAGTTCGGCGGCGGCGTCGTCTTCCTGCCGCTTGATGCGCTTAGCGACATAATGCAGGCTGTTGACGATGCCCCATGCAACCGGCTGGCCGAAAGCTTCCATGCGAGTTCCGGCAAGCAAGCGGAAGATTTGCGCGGTCAAATCCTCGACGCAACCGCGCGCAAGTTCGGCGTCGGGCATCGGGTCGCGGGTGGGGTCGTCGATGATCGAAAGCCGGGATTCGGCAATGGTCTCGGTGAAGCTGGCGGGAAACTCCCCCGCGCTGGTCATGGCGGCATAGGCTTCCGCAAAGTCGGCGAACCTGCTAACCCGCCCCTTGTTCGTGTGGGCCATGTTTCAAACTCCAAGTTGGATGGCGTGCGCGGATCGGGCCGGAGCGTTCCCGCGCCCCGGCCCAACCTTTCCTTATGCGCTGGCGGCTTCCTCCTGCTGCTGTTCCTGCGCCTGTTCGGCGCGGCGGCCGCGACGGCTCGACGGCTCGACCGGGGGCAAGCCGAGGTCGCCAGCCGGGGCGGTGCTTTCGCCAAGGCCATCGCCTTCATCGGCGGGGCCATCGGCGGCATCACCGATCGGGGCCAGATCATTGCGGGCGCGGCGCGGGCGGCTCCATGCCACATTGTAGCTGCCGTCATCCTCGCGGAAGCAAGCGATATAGAGCGGCTTGCTCATCGACGGGTCGTCAATCGAACCCTGCAAGAAAGCCTCGCCGGTGTCCTTCATGGACTGCTCGAACAGGAACCCGACGCGAACCCAAGTGCGCGCGGGGGTGAGGCCGAGGATTTCAAAGCGGGGGCTGTTCTCCTTGCGCGCTTCCCAAGGCCGCAGGCAGATGGTCATGGCGACCGAGACGGTGGCGATCTTGCCGACGAAAAAGCCGTTGGCGTTCAGCTTGAGATTACCGAGATTCATAGTCTTAACTCCAAGTTGTCCGGCGTTCCCGCGCCGGGTGGTTGAGCCTTCCGGGGTCCGTCCCCGTCCGGTGATCCCCTTATATCAAAGCCCTAACCACACGCATAACACATTGTTTTCTTGACAGATTTCATCGTGCCTGGTGAACCTGAGCCTGCACCGGCCGCGCAGCGGCCCACGAAAAAACTGTTGCCCGTCAGGGCAACTCCATCCTGATCTGTCGAGCACAAGCGGGGGCTTCGTCGTTCATCGCACCCGGAGCCACCTTCGCCTGTGGCCCAAGGCGCAGGCACCACCAGCGGGGGCAACAGAAATGACGGAGGCTCCGCCGCGCAGCGGTGGAAACCGTAGGGCCGCTTGCGGCCCGGTATTTCTGTTGAGGCGGCTTCCAAACAAACAAAAATATCGGCCGCTTGCGGCCGATTCCCCTTTGCCGCCGACCCCGGTGGGGGGGTCTGCAACGCCGGGACACTGGCGGGGGTGGCGCAGGGTGCGATGAACGACCTGGTGCGAGGCAGATACCGGGCGGTTCGTCCTCGAACCGTCCGGTCTGGCACATGACGCTGACCCGTCAGGGTCGTCTTGTCAGGCGGCGAAGCCGGCCACGTCAGGGATCGTGACCCCGCAAGGGGCGGAAACTCGGCCGAAGGACGAGGTTCCGTGGAGCTTGGCGAGCGCGGCCGCGCAGCGGCCGTGGGAGCCTAGCGCAATAGAGCCCGGCCCGATCGCAGATCGGGTGACGCCCCCTCCCCTCCTTCTCTTTCTCTTCCATCTCCGTCCGACCCAGAAGCTGCCCCGGACGATTCCGCACCTCCGCTCACATCAACCTCCAGTTCGCGATCAGCGAGGCCGTGGTAGGTACGGGCCGGTCCGGCGATGAGGCGAAATGGCGTCGATAACGGTGATCTGCTCGGCATAGGAATCGAAGCTATGGGCGGAGCCTGGACGCTGCCCGGCATCGTGCGCGAATATTTTAGGGGGTGATCAACGGTTGGAGATGGTGACGCACGAAGGCGCTGGTAATCCCAACTTCGCCGGCGGCGACGCGGGCAAGCTGCTCGTCGAAGCTGAACGACCTATGGGCATTTTCGGTGCGCTCGGCTTTTCTGGCGTCGCGCCGGGTCTCCCGCCAATGGTTCTTGGCCTCTGTAAAGCCCATTGTCTGGAGTAGACGGCGGAAGGCGAATATCTCTTTGGGGTTCGCCGGGGCCAGAAGGGGTCGGGGTGGCGTGCGATCGGACCCGACCGGGAAGATTGGGCTTGGGAAGCGCCTGCCCTGCGCGGGAGAGTTCAGCGGCGAGTTCGTCACGGATGCGATAGGCAGTGGAGCCCCCGATCGCGAGATCATGGGCGGCTCGCCGGACAGGTATGCGGTCGAGCAACATTGCGCGCAGCAATTGCCGCTGCTCGTCGGTGACGAACCGTGCGCTTTCGGCATGAATATGCCGAACGCCGGCCGCGTCACATCCGGGCAGGGCCTGTCCCTTACGGCCCAAACGTTGCACGAGGCGCGCACGGATCCGGATACAGCTGGTTTTGGAAACGCCGCTTCGCTCGGAGACCTTGGCGGTTCCGAACCCTTCCATGAACAGCGTTTCGACCGCTTTGCGCTGCGCTGACGTCAATTTGACGCCCGAATAGGCCGCACCTCCGCCGGGCGGCGGGAGTGGAGCTTTGCCACGGGCCAGCAGCTCGCGGCTGTAGCGCCGCCGCTGCTCCGAAACGCATGCGGCCGAGACGCCAAGGCGCTGTTGGATATCGATGCCCTTCAGGCCTTTCTTGAGCGCGTAGCGCAGCCGATCGATGCCGGCGGGCGCAAGACGGCCGCGCTCGTCTCGCTCGGCAGGACGATAGCCGCGCCGCTTGCAAAGGGCGATCGTTACGGCGTTGCAGGCGCTCGCTTCGCATATCCCGAAATGCCTCCCGATTGCGGCAAAGGAAAGCTTGTCGATTTCGCGTAGCCGGATTGCCTCGTCGAGCGACGCGCCCTGAAGCCGGGTGGCGGGGGCGGGACTGCGGTGGGTGGTCTCGAGCCCCAGTTTGTGCGCCATCACCTGGATCGCATGCCGACTGCGCGCGGGCAGGCGGGCAGCTACCGTGCTCCCTTCGGCGGGATAATGACTACGCAACAGGCGTAGCTCATGCGCGGACCAGCGCGCAGATTTGCGACGGGCCATGGATCGATCTCCGGGAAGGGCGCGATTTCCGGTAAAATGAGAGGCGAGAAAGCCGGATTTCGCGCGCGTGTTTTCGTTTACGCAGGTCCGCAATTTGCGGTCGCCGGTCCCTTCGGGACCGGCGGGATGGCATGGGGTGCCCGGATGGGACCATCACGGGTGGGATTACGAGGTGACGCGGTGAATCAGCGCATGGTTGCGTGTTCGATCGTCACGCGACCGTCACGACGATTCGCGTGGTCTATCGATCGCCGAAATGACCCGATGGGTCGAAGGCGTTCAGTATGCCGGGCGGAGCGCGGGAGCGCGCGGTGCGCCGTTTGGAGCTGCGGTGCGATCAGGCGTTGTCGGTGTGCTCTTCTGTGATCATGTCGGGTCGCCAGAGCGCGATAAGGGCTTTCATCGAGTCTTCGAGATCGAAGGCGTCAGCATAGATTCCGCCGGGGTGGCTGCCGAGGAAGGCGAAGACGGTGGCCATGTCGGCGGCGACGGCACGGTCGAGTGAAAAGAGGTCGGCGATGTCGAAGCCGCCAAGATCCGTCGCATTCCACCACGCCATGAGAAAATCCGCGACCCGGCGTGCCTGGCCAGTGTCGCTATGTGCTAGGTCGAACAATCGCGCCACCGCCTGTCGGACTTCGGGATGGATCATGGGTGCGACGTTCATGGAACGGGATCGTCAGCGATGTCGCTGGGCGAGTCAACCGATGCGCGTAGCAGCAGGATCGAAGTGCAACTGGATGCGGTCGCCAGCCTTTCGAACCGATCCGCTTTGGCGGACATGGAGAGCAACAGCACGTAGAGGGACATGTTTTCGAAGGTCATGGGCGTAACGACGGACAGTGAGCCCACAATGCCGCCAGGGACGATTCGGCGTCATAATGGCTGATGAAAACGCCGCCCATTTCGATCCAGCGGTGACGATATTGCGGCCAGTCGTTGATCAGCACATCGCCTGGGCTGGCGTGATCCCGCTTGTCGGCACTGCGGCAGGTGATGATGGGAACATCGGGGAAATGGGCCTGTGCCCATGCGATCTTCTGCGCTTCTGCCCAGTTGCCGCGGGGACAGCAGGTCAGGATCGTGGGATTGAGATGGGAAACAGCGTCGAACAGGGTTCGCGCGTCGTGCATCAGTGGGAGATCGCGATAGAAGTTGCCCTTGGCTTCGAGCATCTTCCAGAAGCGTTTGGAGCCCAGTTGTGCCTCCGCGTCGCGCGGATGCATGCCGAAATAGGAGTGGGCGTAAGTGTCGAAATCAGCGAGGACGCCGTCGCAATCGAGGAAAATATGCGGGACGGCGACGTTTTCGGGTGCCGATAAAGCGGCGATCTGGGCGTGGATGGGTTCGGCCATGATGTCTCCGTTCATGTGTCGGTGATGATGTGATCGCTGCGGCCGGAAAGCGGGGCCGGCGCGCGCAGGTGATCATTTCCTCGATGTGGCGAGGGATTGTCGGATGCGCTGGAGGACAAGCAATCTGTGGTCGTAGAAATCGTCGCTCGGCGTGCGGATCCGGCCAAGCTTGGTGTCGTAACCGGGTGGATCATCCCATTCCGGTGGGCGTGGGGTCGCCATCGCGCGGGAGCTTGGTCGTTCGCACGACATATTATGCGGCCTTCCCGAACAAATCCGGTTGGCGCTCGCCATCCGATTTTGCGTTTCGACGGAGCAGCCGGGCTATATGACCGGAATAGACGCCCACTGCGGCCCAGTAAGCGGCCATGGGCGGCTTGTGAGCGTCCCAGCTGGCCTTTGCCCGCAAGCGGGCATCGCACTGAAGATCGAGCAACAGGTCGCACAAGCAGGCTTGCACGTCGGGATCAAGGGCCCGGAGCCGGTGCATCGCGGGGAGTTGAAGGATCGGGTTGGCCCGCTCGGCATGTGTCAGCAGGCGCGAGCGTCCGGGGCCCAGCGGGATTGCCGGGGCAGGCTCTGTCAGAGCGGTGGTGATCATCGCGGTTTCCTTTGCAGCCGCATCATCGCAGCTCGCAGTCCCGTCTCCCCCTCACCTGCCAGCGGGCGCGAAAGCGCCCTGTGGTCATGAAGTTTCAGCGGATCCACGGCGAGCGCGGGCGGTGGCCTTCCCGGAGCCGATCGGCGTGAAGGGTTGCGGCCAGGTCGGCGTCGACATCCGCGAAGGGATCGATGGCGTCGATGACAGTCTTCGGGTCCGCAATCTCGCCGTAAGAGGTCCCGATCCAGAGAATCTCGCGATGCTCGTCGTCGATATTGTCGTTGTCTCTATGGACGGCCGCGAAATAGGTGTTGAGGGGGGCGTCCCAACCAACGGCAATGGTCAGGGGGCCATGTGTGCCAACGGCTTCAGCACGCGCTTGGGGTTCATATCGGCTCATGTCAGGTCACTCCTATCGTTGGAAGGTGCAGAGGAACCGCGCTGCATGAGAGCGCGAAACTGGCGCGAGAGGTCGGCCTGCTCAGGGTATCGGCTTTCCCATTCGGCGCGAGTGATGAGGAACCCTATGTCGATGAGGCGTCGCCGCAGTTCATCGGTTACGACCTGCTTGGCCTGTTCGGGGATTGCGAGGGGAAATCCCTGGAACTGGCACAGCCACGAGCAGTCGTCGGGCTCCTGATGGCGGCGAAAATAATCGGCCTCAAACAAGAGGTCGGATCGGACGACTGAGTCCCCATTGACGGCAATGACGAACTGGCCGCCCGGCGGCGTTTTGGTTTGTCGTTCTTCGAGCATGCGAGCATGCCAGGTGCGCGCAGCGGCGAGCGCCACGCCATAGGCAGTCCCATAGACCCCATAGAGGATCCAGCTGACGGGGTGGCCGGCTGCGCCGAAGTGAAAGCTAATCACCATGGTGGTGTCTCCTGCACCAATGTTTCGGGAATGGATTCGGGGGGCCAGCAGCCTGTCGTGCGGGGCGACGAGGCTGATGCGGCAAAGAGCCGAACGAGCGCTCTCAACGATGCACCTCCCCCTCAGCTCTTTTCCCCGTCTCGCCGCCGCAGGCGATCGGAGGGTGCAATGTTCGATTGTATTCCGGGGGACTTTGCCATAGTTTGAAACCGCCCGCGGAGACGCGGGTGAAGGCGTGGAAACCTTCCTAAAGAAGCAAGCCGGCAGCTTCGGTTACCGGGCAGCGGACACGTATGTCCAAGGCCCAGGCCCAAAGGTGTTCGCGCCTGATTGCTTCTTTTCAGGTTTCCAATGTCCGGTTTCGGGCTGGCGACGTCCATAGTTGGACGGTCGCTACCGGCTGTTTGCGAGATGGTGCTGAGATAGAGGAAATAGAACGCTGTGCATGTTTGGGTATCCCAAAGGATCCGGTGGTGACCATAGGACAGGATCGCGAGGCTGCGCGGGAGTTGGTGCGCGAAGCGCTAGGGATGCCCGACATCGCAAGCGATGCAGCTGCGACCTATCATTTGAGATCGGTGCTGGCGCTGCTGGATCCGGAACCGTGCAACGGCGACAAAAGGGCCGGTAATGCGTTGCCGGGCGATGCCATTGCTCATGCGATTGGGCTGATGGCGGCGATCAGTGAACGTGCGGTCCGCGAGGAAAGCGCGCGCTGCGTCAAGGCGATTGCACTGGAAATGGAAACCCGCGGCCTAGATATCGCGCGCCATGACATGGGAGCGGCACTGCTGCTCGATCGCTGGGCTGCTATTATCCGGGACCGCGGGAGCGTGGCCGAGCCGGGGCCGCGACGCGACAATTGAGAAGCGGCCCCGGCCGGCGTTCGAACCTCAGTCAGTGGTGTTGGCAGGCGAGGCGGCGTTAGCCGCCGCATCGGGCCATGTTTGGGCGAGCCGTTCGCGCGCTTCGCCTTTTTCGGCACCTGCGGCATCGAGGCCGGCGATGACGGCGGCAACAAGCTGCGTGAGGCTATCGAAATGGCGTTCGACGGTGCTGGCGCGCGCGCCATAAGTGAATGGGGCGGGAAAGCCGGCGTCCTCCCAGCGAGCGAGGCCTTGTTCAACGATGAGGGCATAATCGAGTGCGGTGCCGATCTCGGCGTCGTAGACGACGTAGACTTCGTAATATGTCCCGAAGTCGTGAGGTGATCCGATGATGCGCAGTTCAGCCCCTTCGGGTGGGCAGCCGTAGTGGGCGATAAGCGCGGCGCGATAGGCATGGCACTCCGCGCGGGCAACTTCGGCGAAGTCGGGGGTCGAGCCGAGCTGGGCGCAGGCTTCGTCGTAGGGCACGGGGCCGATGTTCATCTTCTGTGTGGCCATTGGTCAGTCTCCATGTGTCGGGGTCGCTTCTTCGCAGCCCGACACTCCCCTCCCCCTCCGCTCCTCGCCGGATCGGCGGGCGGAGAAATCGGGCCTTGTCTTGTGCGCCCGCGTTTGTGAGGGTGGTGGGATCGGGAATGGCTGGCGCGGCAGAGCATCATATTGCCTTCGATCCTCCTGCTTTTCGGGATGCCTGTTGGGTGCGCGAACCTCATGGGCGATGAACCCGTTGATCCAGCTGCGCATGGTTGGGCGCCTTTCGAGGGGAAGTGCGGCGGCTCGGCTGAGAAACGCGGCGAGGTCTGCGTTCGCCTCGCCGACGATCCAGTCGATTTCATGAGCGGTGAGCAGCCCTTCGTCGCGAATGAACCGGGTCATTGATCCAGGCCGCGCCTCACGGCCGCGCAAGCCCTTGGTGGTCGAGCGCCATAGTCCTTCGCAGGATCTCAGTCGCGGCTTCGCGCGGGCTTCCATGAGGATGATGAGCCTCAGGCACCATGCGGGCAGAGCGCGAACCTCGTCGCACTGCATGCCCGTGCAAAAGAAGCACGAGCTTGCCGGCACCTCGAACCCGGCTTGTCGGATACGTTCATTGCAGGCGTCGCGGCCCCAGCCCCATTCACGCAGCGGGTAGCGATAGGTGTAGAGGCTGCTGGAATATCCTTCGGCGTGGGCATAGCGGCGGCTGTCACGCGGGCTGCTGTCGAAACCGATGAGCCGGATCACCTTCTGACCGGCAGCCCAAGCGTGCTGTGCCGGGGGCCAGGTTTTGGTCCAGGCATCCTGTGGGCTGACCTTCCAGCGGAGCGAACAGGTTCCCCGGCCGAAGGCGATCGATGGGAGAGCGCCGTTGACCAGACAGGCTTCGAGAAGGTCAAAATAGGCCGGGGATGTGCGGAAGCGCCGCGGCCTGTTGACGACGATCTCATTTGGGATGTCGCGATCGTCCATCCAGCGACGGAACGCCGGAATGAAGGCTTGGGTCTCGGGTTTTTCTGGCATTTGCGCGATCAGCACCATGTCGATGCGTTCGTCCCGTGTAGCCATTTCGAGGATCATGGCAGTGGAGTCCACGCCGGCTCCCCAGGCGATGATGACCGGTGGACCGGCGGCGGCGGTCATTGCCATGCCTGCAATGGTGGCTCGGCAGAGCGATCCTTGATCGGTTTCCAACGAGAGAGATCGTCGCTTTCGGCTTCACACGCATGGCACGTGGTGGACTGGTAGATCGCGCTCAGCACCCATTGTTGGGTATCGCTATCCCAGGCCGCGAAGGCGTCGCGTGTCAGGTTGATGCTTCCGCAATCGCGGCAGGTGGGCTCAACCGGCTTGATTTTCCGGTCTGCGGCCTGTTGCAGCTTCGAATAGGCGGCCTGAAACCGCGCGGCGTCTGTTGCCATGCCAACCGCTTTGAGCGCGACCGCAAAGCGGTCGCGCGCCGCATCGCAGTCGAAGATTGGCCCGGCGGCGTTGATGGTCTCATGATAGGCAAGGGCAAGCGCTTCAGGATCGCCGAGCACGATATCGGCGAGCGCCTGGAGATGGCTGATACGCATGTTGCGTCTCCGGATATGATCAGGATGTTGGAGAACGTCCCGCGTCAGGCGGCGAGATCGGCGGCGCCATCGAGGCGCAATTCATGCCGTATGCGGGTTGCCAGGGTGTCAGGATCGAGGAGCTCGTCGATCGAAGCCCAATGATTGGGGCCGCCGGTATAGTCGTTTCGGCCCTCGACACGCCGGAACATCACATCATGGCCACGACCCATCAGTCCGATGGAGAGCTGGACATAGATTTGATCGGAGTGAAGGATAATTTCACCGGCGACAGCGATGCCGCCCTGGCAGGAACGCACTTGGTGGCTTCCACGGGCAAGGCCGAGGGCAGCTGCGAGGCGTTTGATGGCCTTGCGTCCCTCGGCATGGAAGGTGGCTTTGGCATCAGCGTCGTAGGAGACGCCGCGTTTGGCCAGTGCAATCAGCATTGGGGTTTTCCCGAGGGCGGAGATGGCTTCCATACAGGCCGTGCGCAGCACGGCTTGTTCGGGCCTGTCTTCAAGGGCAAGGCAACCAATGTGGCGGGCAAGCAGAAGCACGGCGGGATCTTGATCGATCCGGTGCCGGGACTTTTCGCAATCCGCGACTGCGGCGTTGAGCGTGGTGAGCGCTTCCGCGATCGTGGCAATAGAGCGGGCGGCTAGAGCCTTATGGTGACGGGCGGCGGGATCGAACATCGGGTGTCTCCTATGAATGGGAACACACCTGCTCCTCCCCCTCCCCTTGTTGTCGGCCGGGAGGCCGTCATAATCTTGGCCGTTTTTGTTGATGAAACGGATAGGGGGCGCTCATTCGAGCATGATCCGGCGCCGCTCGCTCGAATGGGCCCGTGCCAGGGCGTTTGCGTCGGCGCGCATCGGAGCATTGCCAACATAGGTATCGCAGAAACGGACGACGAAGCGGCGTTGGGCATATCCGCAGAATTCAAGCCGGATGCAGTAGCGGCGGTCTATCCGCCCATCAGTATGACGTGGCGGACCGCTGTCGGAGATTGGCATAAGGGGAACTCCTGGCTTAGGGCGCGGGTCCCTCCCCCTTCCCCTTTCCTCTGCCTCAATCGTCATGATCGCGGCATGTGCCGCGTGATGTGCAGCGGTTTGTGCCGCATTGGCGAGTGTTCATAGGTCGTCTCTGAGGGGGCAAGCGGACTGTTCGCTGCATGGCGCGGGCCAGCCGTTCACCACTTATAGGAGTCGAGCCCATCGACGGCCGGTCCGTCGCAGTCGAGCAGGAGATGGTGGCAACCGCGAGTCCGGGTGAAACGCATAACCGCCAGGAGATCGGCCGGCAGGCCTCCGAGTGTATCGGGGTCGGCGCAGGAAACTGGGATGAACCAGCCGTAGGGTGTCTTGCCGATGGTCAGGGGGACGTCGAGCCTTTCGCGCGAACCCCAGTCGTCAAGCTTTTGCGCGGTTTCCTGGGTGATATGTCCGGTCGTGAGGACGAGACAGGTCTCGATATCGAGGGATTGGGGATCATCCTCGGCGGCGGCGGTGATCCTTGCCAGTTCGACGCCGGGAATATCGTTGCGTGGATCGAAGCCAATGCGCAGACAAGCAGCAGGATTGGCATGGTCGCGTGGTCCACATAGCGCAGTGAACTTGTCGAGCAGGTCATCGGCGAGCCGGGTGGGCTCTGACGGGTCGAACACCTTGTAAGGTAGATGGTCGCTGATGAAGAGCTTGAACGTGTGATCCCAGAGGGCCTGGGGGTCATTGACGACTGTTTTGAGCGTCACTCTGTTTGTGTGAGTGATTGGGGGCTCTTTCAGCGCGTCGATCTGCCCGCGCATAAGCCAGCTTGTGCTGCCGCCGATGATATCGTCGTCGGTGATGATGTAGTAACCGCCCCCGAATTCGCTGGGCCGCAGGCGATCGCAGTCCTGTGACCACTCGAAACCGAAGGGCAGAACGCTGGGCGCGCATTTCTGGATCAGGCCGGCGATCGCATGGGGATCTGCCTGAGTTCCAGCGATCAGATAGCCGTTAACCTCCGCACTGCCGAAATACTCGCAATCGAAGGTTGGAAAATCGTGATCGCTGAACAGGTTTAGAAAGGATACGAACGGATTGGGAGGGGCCTGATCAGGCTTGTCCGATCGATCCGGCTGTGGCGGGAAAGCCGCCTTGAAGGCGTCCGACATCGCATCGTAGCGTACTGCCAAGTCGTCTTCATCGAGATCTGCAAATTCTTGCGACAGCGCGTGGCATTCGTCGAGCAATGCCTCTTCCTCACTCGTCGGCGTGAGGACGAAGGAGAGTTTGAGATAGTTGTTGGCCATGGTGCAGCCCTCCAGGGAAAATGGTAAAATCCGGTGGAATGACTGGCATTCCGGTCCCGGCTCCCATTCCTCGCCCCCTTCCCTCTCCCCCGCGGTTGCTTGTGCAGCGGAGTATCAGGTCAAGCCGACCGATGCCGGTGAGGTCGCCTGAAGCATCCAACGCTGGCCCTTCAGCCGTCGCAGGAAATCGGGTGCGGCGGGCATACGGCCCAGTATTGTCCGGACATGCTGCTCGGCAACCACACGCGTTGGGATTCCGGATGCACCATTGTCGATCGCCGGCCCGAAGCGGTGCTCGGCCTCGTATATTCCGAAAGCATGGTGACGAAATATGAGGTGGGCGGGTGTGTTCACCCATGATGCTGTTTCGAGAAACCAGCGATGGAGGGGAAGATAGTCGGTTTCCTCGCCGCCGAAGCGCCGCGCGCTGGTTCGGGAGAGGTGTTCCGCATCGGGCATCGGGGCGTGAAGCCAGTCTGGCGCGTCGAAATCGTCGAGCCAATCCGCAGCGGAGGGAAGATAGCGGCAGTCCTCCTCGATATGCTGGATGCCGATCGAGCGGACCGCGATCGCAGCGCCATCAGCGTTGGTGATTGTATCGCCGAAGACGACCAAAGCCTCGGCGATCCCTTCATGGTGGTGACGCAGAGCGCGGTGGGTGAAGTGACAATGTGCGGCTTTCGTGGCGTCGAACCAGGCATGGATGGGGTGGTAATCTTGCCAGCGGCCGCCGTGGATGCGCGCGGATGAGCGTGCGTGATCAAAAGGGTTCATAATAGAGTTCTCTCTGATCGGAAGTGCAGAGGGATCGCGCGAGCGCGCTGAGAATATCATCGAGCGCGGAGGTGAGTCCGGAATGTTCGCACCATTCGTCGTAAGTCTCCGGCGCACCGCGTGGAAGCAGCACGCGGTAGAGTGGCCAGGCGCCGCGGGCGTGGTCGAGGGTGAGCCTGTTACGGCGAAGATAGTATTGGTCGGCATCGGCTATGGCATCGCGATGCGCGGCGAGTTCCTTGGTAGCGACCGGGTGAAGTCCGTCGCGCAGGTCGGCGAGGAAGTCACGCAGCACTGCGAAGGCTTGGGGGTCGGGCCTGGCATTTCCGCGGGCCTTGAACTGGCCGACGTTGATATTGAGGGAATTGCCCGGCAAGTCGGTAATCAGCAGTTCGAGGGTCGCCACATGGTTGGAGCCGGACCGCAGCGACAGGATCTGGGTGTCGCCCCGCCGGCATTGGGAATAATATCCGCCCACGCAGTGGTTGAGCGCATTGCCCTCCTCGACCAGTGCCTGCGCGCTGGTGAGCGGTATGAAGCTATGCAGCCCGCAGGGGGACTGCCAGGACAGGCATAGTGCGGGCCAGCCGGGTCGATCGGCGGTGTTCTCGTGCCGGAGCGCCGCGGCGCTGGCTGCGCGGCGGTGCCATTTCGCAATGGCCCTCTGGAACGATTGCGGTCCGCGCGGTCCGATGATCGCACTGTGCATGCTACGCAGGAACTGGCGATGGGCGGTCGTGTCGCAGAGCCTCAGTGGAACGCCCAGGGTTGTCACGAAATTGTCGAGGGCGTGGATCCGGCGAGACAGGCCCAGTGCTTCGAGACGTGCGCCGGCGAGTGGGTAGAGGAGATCCTCGCGCAGCGCCTGGAGCGTATCGCGGGTTTCGATCGAGCTATCGAGGTAGTCCGGCCGAATGAGGGGATCGCAGTTCTTCTGCTCCCAGAGACGGTGGCCCCATTCGCTGCCGTCCGGCCATTGTTCGAGGGGGATGTCATGGCGGACCAGCATGCGCACGGCGGGCATATGGTCATAGAGTGCGTTGTAAGCGGCGTCTTTGGGCGTTGCACGGTGCAAGCGGCGCAATTGCGCTTCGCTGATGCCGACAGCGGCGGCGAGCACTGGCTTGAGGGGGCGACCGGCATCGATCGTGGCGGTGATTTCAGGCTTGAGCATGCTCGTGGCGATGGCACCATAGACGGTGAGCGCCTGGCCGCGGTTGCGCAGCACGGTTTTGCGGCCTGGGGCACCCTCGAGGTCGGTGGTGAGCGCCCAGTGGATGATCCGCCCGAGCGAAAGAATCTTGTTACCAGTGCGATAGCCAAGGTCACGAAACAGGATGGCGCGCAAATGGGCCTGCATAAGTTCGACCAGCCGCTCACGCAGTTGCAGGATCGCCGTTCCGATCGTCTGCGTCATGTCCGTGATCCGGCGGTGGTCGGCGCCGGACAGAACGAGATTGGTGACGAGATCGAGATATCCGCTGTCGTTGACGGTCTGTTCGAGGCAGATCGAGAAATGGGTATTGGGATTGTAGATCGTCTCGAGGATGGCGGTGCTGAACTGGTCGATAAGCATCATCGCTTTGGGAGAGTGGGCTGGATCAGGATGGATTGAAATCGTGGGTGCGAGCGCGCCATCATGGCGGGTGAAGCGGATTTCGCAGCGGGATAGCGCGATCAGGGTCGCCGCGAGGTCGAGTGGGTCCGATCGCAGCTGCGCGGTTTGAGGAACCATGCGATGCAGGGTAGTTGCGGCGCGCGCGAGATAGCGCTCGAAGGATGGGTTGTTACGCCTCATGCCTGTGTCTCCCCGATGATGATTGCGGTCGGGCCTGAATCCGCATTTGCGGTATCGGGTTCGAGGACCAGGTCCTCGAAATCGTCATCCAGTTCGTCGTCGCCCCAGTCCCCATCCTGGCGATAGGTCATGTCGCAGTCGCAGGGGTATTCGGCGAAGGGTTCGATGGTGACGGTGCCGTAGCCGCCTTCGTTGTTGCACCAATCGCCTTCGGGAAGATCGGCGGCATATTCGCTGAGTGCGTAACAGAGCATGGCGGGTCGCCCGACCGCGTCGATCCCTACGGGAACTTCGGGAATCTCGGTCGCTTCGGTTCCATCGCGGTACCGCACGTGATCGAGGCTGGTTTCGCCCTGATCGCCGCCCCCGCTGAGCGAGTAGGATACTTCGCTGATCTGGAGGGCGCGGAGCAATGCCAGGATCTTGCTGAAGTGATTGGTGTCGGCGTTTGGATCCGCCGGCTGATCGAGTAGCTCAGGCATATGGCCCTCCCAAATGCAAAAAGCCCGCGAAAGCGCGGGCTGTGGTTGCGGTTGTCGGTGATGTGATCGTGCGGGTCAGAGGGCGGAGTTGTCGGGTGCGCCGAAGATCTGCATGATCAAATCGCACCATCCCTCTTCGCTTTGTGCGCCGTAGGCGCGCGGGATTGAAAGCGATCGGTCAGGCGGCGCCCTGAATCCACTCGTAGAGCAGGTGGTCATCGGGATCCTCGTTACGTCCGTTCGCGATGCGGATGAGCTTGCCGTCGCAGGCGAATGCGGATGCACGGGGGAAGGAGAGATAGGACCGGTCTTCGAGAATGAGGTCACCTGAGCGGACTGCTGTGACGGTGCGGATAGTCCCGAGGGCCCGGTGGCCGACGCGCGCGGCAATCAGTTTCAGTTTGTGGCCCGGTTTGAGCTGGCGTTTGAACCGCGCGAGTGGGATGCGAGCCTCGACGGGATTCGCATGGCCGCGTCTGGCGGATAGCGCTGACCAATAGGCGGTGCCGATGCTCACGCGCAGGAAGAATGAGCAGATCATATAGTCCTGCGGGAGATTGCCATTCGCGACATTGAAGCGTTCCGCCTGGTCGCTGATCAGGGTTTCGAAGGCCCGGCGCGCGGCCTCGTCGGAAAGATCGTCGGGGGCATCGAGAAGCTCAACGCGTACACTGCGACCACCTGAGAAGCGCTCGCCGGTAACGGAGAACTGTGTGCCCACGATCGTCCGGGTCAGATGGAGATCGATCCTGCGGCACAGGTCGGGCAGGCTCTCGGCCGCGATGTAGAGGTCGCCGCTATAGTCGAAATTGCCCCGGTCGTCGCAGTGGGTCTGGCTCCACAAGTGAGGTTCGGCGCTGGAGGATGGCTGGGTCATCGGCAGTCCTTTCGGGAGACGAGTTGGGATGATTGGGCGTCGGTGCCGGTGGACATCACACGATCAGCCGACACTCCGCCCTTCTCCCCCCCTTCTCCTTGCGCCGGCGACGCGCCGGGTTGAGCGAGATCGCAGAGTCTGTGGTCGCATCCGTAGAAACGGGATTTCTCGAACTGCGGGTCGCCGGTCTCGTCGACCAGGTAGCCGCTGATTTCATCGGCGGGCTCAGCGTCGAGAACCTGTGGTCCACCGGGAACGAGGCGCACGGGATAGCTGGACTCCGTCATGATGCTGTCAGCGCGTTTCATCGCGTCGAAATGATCGGCCGCGGTCACGGCAAGCTTGATGCGCACGACTGCATAGACATGAACGTGGTGTGTGATGGTCACAGGCGGTTTCCTCATCGAAGGGAACGGTCGTGCCGGCGTGGCCTCACACCCGGTTGCCCGGATGTGAGGGCTTCGCCGCGTTCTGGCTGGCAACCTGCGTCAGATGCTGCGCGCGCAGGTTCGCCACATCGGTGCGCAGAGCGTCGATGTCGGCATCGAAATCCTCCCAGCTCTGCTCTTCCGGGCAATGGTCGAGCAGGTATGCGGAGAGGAGGTCGTGGATCTGAACGAGAAGCCATATGCGCGCTTCGTCAGGAGGCTTGTTGCCCCCCGCCATCATCATGCAGCCTGGCCGAGGGTCTCGGCGCTGGCTTGATGCTCTCCGACAACTTCGAGCCGCGCGCCGGTGTAGTGATTGCGGGAAAGCCAGTCTTCGGCGGCTACCATGTCCGGTGCGAGGTGGCGCAGTTCGTCTTCGCCCTGGAAGCTGGTGAGGATGCGGACCGAACCGGGCGCGGGTTCTTCGACAATCTCAAAGGTGAGCGTGCTGGTGACGGAAAAGCTCTTGTGAACGACCAGGACGATAACGCCATCGCTCCCGAAATTGCCTTCGTGCAGCGTGAAGCCGGCGGGGTGGGTGTAGGTGGGGCGTACTGCGGCATGCGTCTTACGAACGAGGCGGCCGGATCCGTTGCTGCTTTTCCACGCGGCGAGCTTCTTGCGGTGGCGTTCGGGCGGCATCGGCTGGCCATCGCTGTAACGGACAAGCGCTCCGAGCGGGGCGCGGGCATAGATCGACTGTGCGGACATAGCGTGTCTCCTTGATTGGCTTGGGTCCACTCCGCCTTCTCCCCCTCCGCTCTTCGAATTTTGCGGGTCCGGGAACCGGATGGAGCGGCGTGGGATGGAGGCGGCTGGAGAGAGTGGTCTCAGGGCTGCGAGGACGCGCTCGGGCTCGGGAAGAGCGACAGCTGGATGGGGACGTGCGGTATGGCGAAGCTGTCAGGCGGTGGCTGGAAAGGTGGTTGGTCCTCGGCAGGGGTCGGCGCTTCAGCATCCGCCGGAGCATCTGCTGCCTGCCACCTGGCACGCGCCGCGAGTTTTGCGTTCCAGCCGCCGAGGATATGGGCGGGCGTGTACCAGAGCTCGCGTGTGGTTCCGGCGAGAGAGTCGCCGATGATGACTATGGCCGGGACATGGAGCAGCGCGAACTGGATATAGGCCATATGGACGGCGCGTGGATCGATATCGATGGCGGTCACATGGAGGTGCCGCTGATAGTTGACTCCAGCCTCCCGCAGCGTTTCGCAGGTGGCGATTACCATGGCACCTGCTCCGCAGGCAGGCTCGCAAAGGGTCAGAAATCCTTTCTTTGCTATTATATCTTCCGGGCACGAGTCCGCAGTCATCGCTGCCATCATCCGGCAGACGCTGTAGGGGGTGAAGAACTGGCCGCGCGCGGCGTTGGCGAGGCCGAGCTCGCCGAACACGCGGCCCAACACGTCACAGGTCCGGGCTTCCATCGCTAGGGTGACTTCGGCGAAGATGCGCGGGAAAGTGTCGATGACGTCACGATCGTAGCGCCCGACAATCTCCATGTAACGCGCCTCGCGCGCTTGGTTCTGGGCGAGATCGAGACTGTTGGACAGGCTGATTGCCGCGGCTTCGACGAAGTCCGAGAATAGCGTGTAGCGATCGTGGCGATACTGGCAGGTATCGAACAGCTTGCAGATCGCCTTGATGTGGCGGTCGGCGGAGCCCATTGCGAAGCTCCTTTCTATGAGTGATTGGGGGTGTGTTGGGTGCCACAGCCGATGGACTGAAGCGGCGAGAAACCTGCCTCATGCGTCGGCCCGAGCTACTGGAACTCAGTAGTCTTCGGGCAGCATGATGGTGAGGACGCGGGTAGTTTTTGCCGCGTCGGCGGGATCTTCGGAGCCGAATTCCAGATTCTCGTCATAGTAATCGATCTTGAAGAGTATCTTGACCTCGCCGACGGTAACTGCGCCCATGTCGCGTTCCGGACTGTCGCGATCGAAGCTCGCTCCGCGAACGGCCGCCATGATCGCAGCCTGTGCGAGTACTTCGGCAATGAGGCCGCCGTCTCCGGCGAGACGGGCGAGGCAGTTTCGGGTGATGACGGTGCGGGAACCGCGGTCGAGGCCCTGCCGGCAGCGGTCGTTAAGGATGGCGATGCCCTCGGTGCGGGAACCTGCCTGGGGGGTTTTGTGCATATCTGTCTCCGGGATGGACGGGCAGACGGCGGGACTGCGATGCACGATCCGCCTTGCCGCCCTTTCCCATCCCCCTCCTCTCTCGACGCCCATCGGGCGAAAGGATCTCGGCGATAAAAAGCGAGATTCTATGTGTGGCAGCAGCGCTAACGGGTCGGCAGAAATCCGGATGCAGCGCAATCCAGCTCGAAGCTGGCTCGTTGAGAAGGGTTGCGCCCGATCCTATATGAGAGAAATAGGCAGTGTCGCGATCTAACGCATGGCGTTTGGGATTGAGATGCGAAAGGCGAAGTAGAGATGTCGCAGGCCGAAATCATGAACTGGACAGCGCTATATGCGGCGACCGCGCTTGTTTGCATGCTGGCGCTCTTTCTGTCGGGCACGATGGTGGCGGTGCAGCTGTGGCGCGAACGGTTCTGGCGCGACCTGGGATCGGTGCGCGCGGTCGTGATGTTCGTGCCGGGCACATGGTGGCGTTGGCAGAAGCTTTATCTGACCGGGACGCCTGTAATCCTTGCGATCGTGGGGGCATTTGCGTTGACTCTCGACTGGTAGTCGGGACGCTGAGATCGCGTCGGATCGGACCATCCGACGCGGCCAGGCTCACTCGCCCGCGACCATGTCCAGCACCGGCTCCTTGCATATGCCCTCGTCGCCGTCATCCCCGTCGGGAAGGACCTCGTCATCATTATCAGCATCGAACTCGCCCCTGGTCGCGGCAAGCTCGGCTTCGAGTTCGGCCAGTTCACGCTGTTTTTCATCAAGCAGGGCGGTTTCGGGGAAATCCTGCCCAAGGCGGGCCTGGAAGGAAGGCAAGCGCCGCTCGTTGGCTTCGAGAGATGCCCTCACCTCGGCTAGGTCGGTATCGAGATTGGCGAGCGAGGATTCCAGCCGGCCAAGCGCCGTGCTCGGGCGGGTTTTCTCGCTGATCTCGAACGCGCGGTCCTGCCCGTGGTGCACCGGAGCGATCATAATGCGCAGATAGCGCCTGCCGTCGTCGCTCAGTGCAGGATGGCTGGTGACCTTGAGGTCGATCCCGCTCAGTGAACCGATGATTACACGGTCCGCACCGCTCTTGCGCAGGTCGAGGGCTTTGCGGATGATCCGTTCGCCGGCCGCCTTGCGATCGGAAACGATCTGGCCATCGCAGGCGAGGATGACCTCTTCCTCGCGGGTCGGGATACGCTGGGCGATGTCCTGCTCGAGTTTGACGATCCGCGCCCTGCCCTCGTCGATCGCGTCGATCGTGCGCCTGATCGTCCTGCGGATATTGAACTGGTCATCGACATGGGCATCACGCAGCCGCTCCAGCCGCGCGACTTCGGCATCGAGACCGGCCTTGCGCATCAGGCGATCGTCACCGGACGCGAGGGCTTTGGCCAGCGCGAACTGACTGACATTCGAGCCGACGTCCTCGATGCGGCGGATAGAGCGGTCGCCAGACATGGCCATGGCGATGAACCGCGCCTTGCGTTCGAGCATCTGCCAGTTGGTCGCGTCCATCGAACCGCTGGTGGCATAGCCATAGAGTTCGATTTCGTCATTCTGGTTGCCCTGGCGCTCGATCCGGCCTTCGCGCTGCTCGATATCCGATGGAATCCACGGCACATCGAGGTGATGCAGGGCTTTCAAACGCTGCTGCGCGTTGACGCCGGTACCCATGGTCGCTGTCGAGCCCAGAACGATGCGCTTGCGACCCTGGTTGAGGTCGTTGAACAGGCGCTGCTTGGCGCTGTTCTTCTTGTAATGCTGCATGAAGGCGATCTGATCGGCGGGGATGCCCATCGCGATCAGCCGGTCGCGGATCCAGACATAGGCGGAGAAGCCCCGCGTCTCGATCGCCGCCTCGGTGCCGAGATCGGAGAAGATCATCTGCACCGCGCCTGGCAGCTCATAGGGCTTGTCGGTCTCCGGGTCAGTATAGCGGTGCTCGCTGGTTTCCCGCCAAATGCGGTAGACGTTCTCGATCAGGAGATTGAGTTTGTTGCCCTCTTCATTGCCGATGCCGACGTCGACGAAGCGCAGGTCGATGGCTGAATGCCTGCCGTCGGTAATGACCGACAGGATGATGTCGTCGCCTTTCTGCGGGCGGCCGCTGCGCGCCTCGATGGCTTTGATGCGTTTGGCGAGCACCCGCTGATAGGCCTTGAACGGTTCGCCGGACTGAGCGACGACGATCTGCCGTTTGCCGCCCTTGATGGTGGGTAGCTGGACATATTGCCGCAGGTCGTCCTTCAGCACGACGTCGGCGACGGTGCGGTACATCGCCATGAGGTCGGCGACGTTGACGAATTCGCAGAAGCGGGTGACCGGCTTGTAGCTGCCGCTGGGCTGGAGTTCGAGTTCGGTGCGGGTGTCGCCGAAATTGGCCGCCCAGGCGTCGAACTCGTGCAGGCCTTTGGCGTAGAGCTCATCATGCTGCATGAAGCGTTGCAGCGTGTACATTTCGCCGAGCGTGTTGGTGATCGGCGTTCCGGAAGAGAGAATCAGTTCCCGTCCCGGGTTGATGCCGGAAAGGTAGCGGGATTTGACATAGAGATCCCAGGCGCGCTGCGATCCGGTGGGATCGACGCCCTTGAGGTCGCCGAGGTTGGTCGCGAAGGTCAGCTTGCGGAACTGCTGGGCTTCATCGACGATGATCTGGTCGATGCCGATTTCGCCGATATGGACAAGATCGTCCTTGCGCGACCGCAGGTTTTCGAGGCGACGCTGGAGCCCCTCCTTGAGGCGCTCGACGCGCTTGCGGGAGACGCGGTCGTTGTTGTCGATATTATCGACCAGCGCCTCATAGCTGGCGAGCTGCTCTTCGATGAACTCCTTCTCGAACGTCGCCGGCGTCGGGATGAACTTGAAGGCGTCATGGGTGATGATGATCGCGTCCCAGTTGCCGGTGGCGGCGCGCGCCAGGAAGCGTTGACGCTTTTCCTTCACGAAGTTGGTGTCGTCGGCGACCAGGATCCGCGCGGTCGGGTAGAGCATCAGGAATTCGCGGGCGATCTGGGCGAGGCAATGGTTGGGGACCGCCACCATCGGCTTGTTCGCGAGGCCCAGCCGCCGCTGCTCCATCACCGCAGCGCAGAGGCTGAAGGTTTTCCCGGCGCCGACCGAATGCGCGACATAGGTCGAGCCGGCCGCGACGATCCGCCAGACGACGCGTTTCTGATGATCGCGCATCCGGATCGCGCTCGATGCGCCCGGCAGCTTCAGATGCTTGCCGTTGAAGGTGCGGGGTACGAGGTTGTTGTAGGCGTCGTTGTAGAGGCGAACGAGGCGGTCGGCGCGATCGCTCTCCTGCCAGACCCATGTCTCGAAGGTCGATTTGATGGCTGCCAGCTTTTCCTTGGCGGCCTCGGTATCGATTGTGTTGAGTTCTCGCCGTTCGGACCCGTCGGCCTCGCGGATGATGTCGTAGATCTTCGGGATATGGGAGTTGAGCGCGTCTTCGATCAGGTCGGCGGCGCTGCGGCGCGGGGTGCCCCAGGTCGATGTCGAGCTGACGTGGCCTTCGAAGGGGGTCTTGTCGACGGTCCAGCTGGCGATGTTGACGGTGTGGAAGATGCGGGTTTCGATCTCCATCGTTTCAGCGATGAAGGCCTCGATGACGTCGGTCGGAATCCAGGGTGCGCCGAGGCGCGCGGTGATCTCGCTGGGCTTGAGATCGACCGGCTGGACGTCCTCCAGCGCCGCGGCGGTGACGAGGAAACGCGGATCGAGATCGGCCTTCTCGCGCGCGAGGGCGAGTTTGGTGCGGACGGGCCCGGACAGCGCCTCGTCGGCGGGAACCCAGTTGTTGAAATGCGGCGTGCTGCGAATGGGATCGAGGTAGACATCTTCGGCCAGGTCGCTGAGTGCCTCTGCTTCGCTGGTGCCGAGCAGCTGCGCGATCAGGGTGATATCGACCCGGCCGCGTTCGTGGAGGGATAGCGCGAGCGCGTCCTGCGCGGAGTGGATTTCATGAGTAATGGGGGGCTTGACGACACGCTCGGTGAAGATCGGACCGGGGGCGCCGACGTCGTTCGCCTCGTCATAGGATTCGATCGAGGCGACCAGCCAGACGTCGGGATCGTCGAGGAAGGGCTGAAGATTGGGGCGCCGCTGATATTCTTTCTCCGCTCCCGTGTCCAGGTCGGTGCGGACCGTGGTGACGGTGCGGTTGATCGGGCCGTTCTTCTTGACGAAGGCGCGGTAGTGCGTGAGCAGCCGCTCTTGCAGGATGGCATAGGGTTCGTCGTTTAGCTGGGCGCGCAGGATGGCCCGGACGGCGTCGCGGATCGGGATGAGCGCGCGGATGTTGTTTGCGTGCTTGGCGAAGATGCCTTGATCGCCTCGCCCGGATTTGACCGCCACGGTCGTGGCGATGCCGTCGATGATCTGGTGCAGCGCGCCGCCGGAGACGAGATAGCTGCCTTCCTTGAAGTCGGCTTCTTCCGCCGCGGTGCCGATTGAGAGGTCTAGCGCGACGTCGACGCGGTCACGAAGTGAGGAGCCGCGCTCGATTGGATTGAATGAGCCCGCCTCCCCGCTCGCGATGCTGGACAGCGTCGCGCTGAGCATGGCGGGTATATCGGCGCCGGGGGCGGCGGCGCAGCCATACTCCATACCATATTGGCCGCTGCGCCATTCATGGGTGCCGAGGACATGGTCGGGATGGTCGAGGAAATACTGGTTGATCCGCAGCGGACCGCTGCCTTCATCGCTGCCGGGAATGTCGGCGAGGTCGAGCCAGTCGAGCCGGGGGCGGACCGCGTCGCTCTGATGCTTCTGGAAGAGCAGGATGTCGACGACGACGTCTGTGCCCGCCTCGTCGCGCATGGCTTTGCCGGGAAGGCGAACCGCGCCGAGGAAATCGGCCATCCCATCGATATGCTGGCGTGCCGCTGGATCGCTCTTGTCGAGCGAGTATCGCGAGGTGACGAACATGGCGATACCGCCTGCGCGCAGCTGCTCGATCGACCGGGCGATGAAGTAATCGTGGAGCGAGAGCCCCATCCGGCCGAGCGGCGTGCGGTTCTGCACGGTGACGTTCGAAAAGGGCGGATTGCCGATCGAGAGATCGAAGTCGCCTGGCAGTGACGCCTTGTCGAAGTCGATGCAGCGAATGATCTGGCCGGGATAGAGGGCGCTGGCGACGCGGGCGGTGACGGGATCGTTTTCGATGCCGACGAACAGCGTGTCGCTCGACAGATAATCGGGCCGCAGCCCCATGAACAGCCCGCTGCCGCAGCCAGGTTCGAGGATCTGGCCGCCGGTGAAGCCGAGGATGCGGGCGGCCTCCCACATGGCCCGGATGATATATTCAGGCGTATAGTGGGCATATTGGGTGGCGCGCTTGAGCGACGAAAGCTCAGCGTCGGTGGTTTCGGCGACAAGGGCTTGGCCCAATTCCTCCCAGCCCTGCCGGTATTCGTCGCCGCGGCGGGCGAAGATATTGTTGGCAAGTTCAGAGGCGCCGAAGCCGATGAATTTGGCGATGGCCTCCTGCTCGTGGGGCGATGCGCTGCGGCTTTCGCGATCGAGCACATTCAAGAGACGGATCGCCTCGATATTGTCGTGCGCGCGGGCCTTCCATGACGGGGCGAGTACCCGGCCGCCGGCGAAGGAGAAGTCGACCGGCAGTGCGGCGGGCGGCTTTGCCGTGACGTCGAACAGGTCGGTGGGGACAACGCTCGGTTTGGTTGGTTTGGGCGCGGGTTTGATGGGCTGGTCGAAGTCCAGGCACAGCTGGAGCGCCAGCGCGGATGCACTGTTTCGCATGAGAGCCTCCTTTTCAGGGGATGGTGAGAAGGCGATGGGATCCAACAGGCGGTCCGAACCGCCCGATTGGCATCGCAAGGGTCGCGGTCAGGCCAGACGCCCGACCCGGCGGATCACTGGCTGGAGATCAGGAGATCGAGGCGTGTTCGAAGACATCGTCGGCCGCACCGTTGACGATGACGGCATCGGGATTGGTGGCGAGAACGGCGCGCGAAATGTTGGCGAGCGGACGCTTGCGCAGCGGATACTGGAAGATCTGGTTCTTCTCGATCGTGACGAGATTGGTGCGCAGCAGGCGTCTGAGCCGTCGCCCTTCGAGGGCATGGGTAAGCAGATCGCTGACTTCCCATTCGAGATCATGATCGATCGTGGTGTCGCCCAGCGCACGCGGCGGCCGATTAGCCTTGAGCCATGCCTGGACCTCGGACTCGTCCCAGCGACCGACCTTGTCGAAGAAGTCGGCGGAACCATGTCCCTGATTGTGGGCGTGGAAGGCCAGTTCGCCGTCAATCCAGATTTCCGCGCGATAGGCGGCGGTTTCCTGGGACAAGGCGGCGCTATGGGTGATGCGTCTGAGTTCGATTTTCATGGGGACTCCTGTGATGCTCCAATGGCAAGCACCTGTTCCTCGCCCCCTCCCCTTACCTGTCAGCGCGGAGCCTGCTCCGCGTTGTCAGGGTGCAAGCTGGTGTGAATGGAGGAGGAGTTCCCGAATATGGGGTTGGCGGCGTCGCCCACCGGTTGGATCGGATGTCGTCGGCTCGGGGCGTCGCTAGATTGTCCGATCGCGCGGAAGCCGTTCGGCGATTTCGTTATCGCTCAGGTCGTTGAGGAGTTTGAGGACCGTCCCGCTTCCGGGCTCGTAGACCAATATGGTACGCTGGCCGCGTTGCTCGGCGGGCCAGGCTTCGGGATCGAACTGGCCTGCCAGCCCGCGGAAATCGGCATGGGTGCGCGACCAGATCAGTTCGAGCTTCTCGTCACGGGTCAGAGCCCGGAGGTTGGCTTGCTCATGGCCGATGATCGCCGCACGCATAGCATCGGGGCTCGCAGGGTCACCAAGGTTGCAATAGGCATGGAACCAGCGGTCGCGGTCATCGATCCTGATGTCGAAGAAGACCGAGCCGACGAAGCCGGCCTTGAGTTCGGACATGGCGAACATCCCGGCACGCATGAACAGAGGCGGCAGCACTTCGAGCATTATCTCGTAGGAACTGCGTTCTATCTCGAACCACTGGTTGACATAGGCGCGTCCCGATATCCGCTCCTCCGGATGGCAGTCGGGAATGCGATTGAACAATGCGAACATCTCTGCGTGCGTCGCGACGGCATCGAGGACTTTGGTGAACGGTGGGGTGGTGGCCATGTCGGTCTCCTGGGGATCGGCCAGCGCGGTGGCGGCCGGTAACGGGAGGATTGAGGCCGGAGAAGCTGGCTCGATACTCGGCCTCGCTCCATCACATCCCTCTGCCCTTTCCCGCGTGGGCGAAGCCTGTGGTTGGATTGATCGGGATCGCGCAACTTCCGCACGCGCTATGGATTTGCTTGCGTCACAAAGCGCGGGTGCCGTGAACGTCGCTTTGCCTGGTCAACCCAGCCGCAAGGCAGCGGCATATTGGCGCAACAACCCCGCCATTGCCGCTCGCAGGTGACTTTTGTTGCCGATCACCAGTTCGGGATGGAGTGCCCGGCCGTGGACTGTCCGATAGCCTGAAGCGGGCATGCCGTCGGCGTCCTCGACAATGATGCGGTGACCGCGTGGTCGCGCCGGCCCGGCGTAGCGGACGGTGAAATCGCCAAGGCGTCCTGACAGCCCAGCGGCCATCTTGCTCCAGCGAATATGGCCGGCCGCGAACTGCTCACCGGGAGAGCGGCCACGGGAAATCCAGAGACGAAACTGGGTCCGTTGCTGGAGCAAAGAGTTGCGCGTGCGCTCCATTGTCCGGGTAAGCGGGAGAACAGGCGCGGCGGAATCGAGCCGGGCGAATTCGGCTTCGCTGGCGATTGCGACGATGTCGGTATAGTCGCGCTGCCGCAGATATTCCCGCAAGGCGTCGTCGTCACCAGATGCTATGCTGTTTGCGTCGGAGAGGATGTAAAGACCTCTTTCTACGTCGATCAGGCAGATTGTGGTTTCCTCATGGCCTGACCGCTCATGGAGCATAGTGAGGATGCCGATTGTACCGGCTCTATATTCGCTCGCGCCAAGGATGAGCAGGCGCCGATGCCAGGATGCGGGAGCGGGCAGATCGCCAGGGGACGGCCATTGGCTGGGAAGCGGACGTGAGGACGGCGGGCTGGCGACTTTGGCAGGTTCGGGGGTAACCGCGGTGAGGGACCGGCGGGCCGCGTCGAATATGTCATCGGGCCGCCCTCCCCCGTCGAGAAAGCCCTGATTGTAGGCGCCGCGTCGCAGGTCGGGTTCACCCAGGCGTGTGCGCGACGGTGGCCGTGCCTCCCAGCCTGCCCTTGCCGCATAATTGCCAGTGGCCCAGGCTACCGCCTCATCCCAGTCATAGCCGTGGACATCGCGGGCGCGGAGAATTCCGGCATCGCGGCTGTCGGTGCTGCCCTCGGCGACTTTACGCTCAACAAAGGCGAAATTTTTCGCCTGACGGTGCTGTTCGCCTTCCTGGGCTATCTGCTCATGGAGAGGCTTGAGCATTGCGGTGCGCTCGCGGGTGCGGGCCATGCGCACTTCGAGGGGAGTCCCGATCGGGAGGTCGGGAAAGGCGCGCCAGGCATCGGCTATGGCATGGGCGTGATGCGAAGGACGGCCACGCGCTATCCAGCAGGCCGCATTGGCGGGATCAAAGGTCTCGGTCATGTCGAATGGTCCTTGCGCGAGTGCTCACATAGCGTGCTGCAGCAGCGGCAATGCGGTCACATCGCCCTGCGTCGCGCTTCGATCGAGCACTGGGTAGGGCAGGTTTGGAACTTTGCGGGCCGCGATCCGGGCCGCCCTTGTGAGGGGAAAGAGATAGGTGTGACATCCCGGATGACGCCGTCTGCGCAGGAAGCCGGTGCGCTCGAGATCGGCGAGCCAGTCCGCACGATCCTCGCCAAAATTGGGCGGGCGTGCGCCGGCAGTGAGGAGAGCCTCGATCGCATAGCGCTGTCCGCATTCTGCGTTGCGGATCTTGGACAGGGCGCGTGAGGAGATCGGCTGACCATCGGGTAGGATGAGGTCGGTGCGGGGGCTCGATCTGCCGGAATATTGGCTGTTTGCGGCGCGATAAATGAGGCCGCAATGTCCAGGCAGTATTACCTGCCCATCGGGATCGACGCGCCGGACCGGATCGGCATAGGAGATCACGGAGAGGATTTCGGGCTTCTCGCGGCGCAGAAGCCGAAACGCGCGGGCGATCAGGAATGTCTCGGCATTTCCGCCCTGGGAATCGTCTATGACCAGGCGTCCCAGGTCGCATGCGGTGCGGGGATCGGTAAGACCGGCGCTCTTGGCAACGCTGGCGTTGTTGACCGGGTGCGAGAAGACGCAGACGCCGACCAGTGTCGCGCGGCCGCCTGCGCCATTAGCGAAAAGGCCGACCGATAGACGCGCGACCGGCATCGAGGCGGTGTAGTGATGCGCCCGCACGAACGGGGCCGCCTGATTCTTTGTGCTTATGATATCGACGGCGAGCTGCTTCGGATCAATTTCCGTCGCATCCGGTATCCAGTGGCAGCGCCGGTTGCGCCAACGCTGGCTGCGTGTGGTGAGCATGATGGTGATCTCCCTTGGATCACCATTGCCCCTCCCCCTACCCTCTCGCGGCCCGCTGGGCCTGAGGACGGTTCGAGTCGGCTGATGTGAATGTGTCGATCACCGCGGGGCGGATACCTACGCGTGAACACTGTAAGGATTCAGTCTCGGTCGATACCTGTCGCGTTGTCTTTGAGAGCAGAAATAACCGTATTGGTGAAGCCCGGAGGCATGCGACCGGCAATATAGGAAGGTTCCGGTGACACTGGCCGGATATCGAAGCCTATCCAGGTGAAGTGATTATACTGGTCGACGACGACTGATGTGCCGCGGGAGATCCCCGCAGCGTCCGCTACCTGATCGGGTATTGCCAGGGTTGAGGCTTGCCGGTCGGCCTTCGTGGTGATCGCGACTGTAAATACCCGTTGCCCCTGGGTAGCGATAACCATGACAGGTCGCGTTTTGACGCCTTCATCGCGACCTGCTTGCTGTTCGTGGGTGAAGAGGTAGACGTAGTGGAGTATGTCACCGACTTTAGGAAGCGGGGTCATCGTTCCAACGATCTGCCGCGATTTCCTCACTCGTCGGACGGGCCGCTTCGAAGATGGCGGCGTGCTCACTGGTCATATCGGCGGCGTCGACGGCAACCAGATCCAGGACCGAGAGAATTTGACCTGCTGCAATTCGCTCTAGCCGCTCGAAGTAGGACGCTTCGGCCAAGGTGATGTCGGGCCTTCCATGCTTGGTGATGGTGACAGGTGTCCGGCGCCCGAGATCAAGATACTGTCCCGTGTGGTTGTGGAAGGTAGTCAGCGGAACCTTCTTTTTCGGCGGTGTGGCGATAACGGGATCGGCCATGGGACTCTCTTCAACCAGATGATGCCCCCAAAATAGCAAATATGGCAATTTTTGCAAGTTTCGGCTGATGAGATTCGAACAGGCAGGTCGTGTCATCGCGGATCTGGTAATGGGATCTGTACGGACTGCCCGGTGCTGAGATTGATGAACCCGCCGGCGTGACCAATGGACCCGCGGCCGAGGAGGTCGAACAGAAGCGCGAGCGCGTGGCTTGCAACGACGCGGTTTACGAAAAGCGACTGCCGTTCGAGCGCTTCGGCGACCGAGCAGGACGGGGAATCGTCGTCGGGCAGGCTTTCGTCCCTGAGTTCCGGAAAAGCTTCGAGAACAGTCGGCAGGCGCGAGCCATCGTCGCCCCTCTCCGACGCTGGGCAGCCGATGATAAATTGCCCGTCATTCGCGCGGTTGCCGAGGTCCATCCAGTAGGTAGGTCTGTTGCGCTCATCCTCGATCGCGGCACCGATCGCGCGTCGAGCGGATGCTGTGTCGACACAGGTAATGAGCATCTCGGCGGCTTCCGGCCTGATGGCGCTAGGCGCGCGACCATGGACGGCCTTCCAGTCCAGCCCATGTGCCAGATTGATTCGCTCGGTAAGGGTGCGGGCCTTCGAATGCCCGATATCGCCGTGGTAGAAGGGCTGGCGGCCGAGATTGGCTTCGCTGACAATGTCATCGTCAACGGTCGTAACGTCGAGCGAGCGAGAGCTGATGGCGCGCAAGGCTATATCGAGGCCTGCCAGCCCCATGAGCATCTGCGAGCCTGACCCGCCGCAGCCGACAAGCAGGATCCTGATCGGTTGGTTGTTGAAAGCGGCGGGTATGTAGTGCCGACGCGGCAGGTCAGTTTGCATGGTGATCTCCTGTGAACGGACTGCGTGGCAGGGGGAGAAACATTCCGCCGGCGCACAGACGTGAGACCATTTCCGGTCCGGTCGGATCGTCGATCCTGCCAAAGACGAGCGCGAGCTTGGTTGCATCGGCGTCGTCGGCATCGTCGGTGGCGCTGAAGAACGCGCGGCCGCGCGCGTGGCTGTGTGCGTCGCAGATCATGTGGCAACCCGGCGGAAGAACCGGGGTGCGGTAGATGAGGCGTGAGGGCGTCGCTTCGTCGATTGTCGGAAAGATCAGTGAGAACTCCCGGGTTGCTTCATCCCAGACGATGAACGCAGCGGCCTCATTGGGTAAGGCGGCCCGGAAGTGATCGAGCATCGCCGCGCGATGCTCATGTGGGATGAGCCCGCAGAGCAGGTCGGCCCTCGGCGGTCCTGCAGCGCCATAGGGCAGATAGGCGGCGATCGACGCGGTGATCGGCACATCGAGCGCGAGCCAGGGGCGGCGCAGGATGAGCATGACATTGTCGCATCCGATGGCGATACCGTGACCGCCCCGCGCGGCGCGAAGGGCATCGATCGCGGGCGAGCGCCCGGACGGTGGAACCGGGTAGCAGGGCACGGCGGCGAGCACTGCCGCATCTGTCGGATCGTCGGTGAGCATATTCATCTCCGGGTGAGCGCGGCAATCAGCCGCCCGAGGGTCATTGCATCGCCAGCCGCCGGGCGCTGTTTCTGCGCAGCGGTGTTGCGGGCGCCTGCGATAAAAGGCTTGAGGCGGCTCACCGGGAACCGGCGTGCGCGCCGCGCCGCAAGGTCATCCCAGAGAGCGATCAGCCCGCCCTTCCCTTTTATCGTGAACTCCTGGCCGGGGTTAGGGTGCGTCGACCAGCTATCGAACACCGCGCTTTCGAATTGCGGGATGGAGGCAATGGTAAGCTCCTTGGGTCGTGCGATGCTGCCCCAGCAAAGATGCCCTTCGACAAAGACGTTGAGAATCGGGGAATGGAGCAGCCTGGTGTCCACGCCGGGTCGCTGATTTGCCGGAAGCGCGAAAATGCCGAGGCCGGAGTGGGTCGCGACGAACAGATGCGCCGGATAGGGGACGGGCACGATGATCCGCTTGCCGAGCAGGCGCAGGTCGTCCGGCGGGGATGACAAGGCGAAATAGGCGGGTCGCACCTGCTCAGGTATCCACCAGACGAGAAGATCGGGGTGTGCGACCAGCATGTTATCGGGCAGGAGCTGGGGGGTAGTCGTGCGGCCGAGCGCTTCGGACCACTGGCGCAGATGCGCGCGGGTCAGCGGCGTGCCTGCTTCGATGGTCGGGCGCTCCTCATCATCGAGCTTGACCGCGTGCATGCTGGCAAAGGCAAAGCTGTCATGGCCGGAGGAACGGGACATGCCGCGCGCATCGCTGCGATAGAGCAGGATCGCGTTCGCGAGGACGAGACTGCCGTCGACGGCTTCGAAATGGGTCGAATAATCGGGCATGACGGGCTCACTTTCTTGCCGGGTCGAACTGGAGCAGGGCCTGGGCGGAGGCGAGGAAGCGGGCGCCGGCGCGCAATGTGGCAAACCAGTCGTCGATGCGGTCGGCGTCGGGCAGCGGGCACAGGCCGCAAAAGTCCATGAAGCCCATTTCCATGCCGTGGCGTCCGACATCGTCGAGTTCACGCGCGAACTGGTCGAAGGGAACGAGGGTCAGCGGCGGCAGCGTCGCGCATTCCTCGATGCCGGGAACATATTCGAAGACCATCTCGATATCGTAGTCCCAGGCATTCAATTCCCGCGGGCTCTGTGCGAGTGCGTCGTGGGCATCGTGCAGTTCGCTCAGCAGTTGGCGCAATCGGGCCGGGAGCCGCGAGGGACGCGCGGCATTGGCTGAGATCATCCATTCGGGACGCCGTGCGTTCATGGTCGACGGCAGGGTCATTTCGCTATTTTCGATCTCGTCCGGACCGTACATGTCGATCATGGATTGCCGGGCGGATTCGTCGTCGGTCTCGCCTTCCCAGTAGTACATCGACACATCTTCGAAGAGGTCGTCGTATCCGAAGATCGGCAGGGCGCGGCGCAATGTCTCTCCCAGTGCCTTATAAATCGCGGCGCGCCAGCGGATGGGCGCGTCCCCGGTTTCGATCCAGCCAAGGTCGAGCTGGCCGAGACTATCGCAGATGATTGCGATTGCCGGCGGTCCGTGATCGTGCCCGTGGAGAACGACCGTGCGCAGGTCCACCATGTCGATTGCGCCGAGGACATCGTGAACCGCCTCGCTGAAGACCCGTTCGATATGGCGCCGCGCTTCTGGGCGGGTGAGGCTTTGTGAGCCCGGAGTGCGCGCCGCGACCCATTGACCGATCAGCTTGTGGTGGGGCGCCAGCGGACAATCGAACAGGACCGGAATGTCCCTCGAAACCGCGGGTGACCGCCCGGCAAGGTCAGCCGAGCGGCGGGAGTGCAAGGCCTCTCGGCGCGTGCATCGGTTCGGAGATACCAGGCCCCGCCAGGGTTGGATTTGTGCCGATCCGCGCGTGGAGCGCCTGGGCCTTGAGGCTGCAGGCGGGGAGCTGGGTTCCGGGAGTGTCGCCATCATCGCATTCGATCCATTCGAGCAGGGTTTTTCGGGGTGCGGGCGGTATGGGCGCGGACTTGCGGCGGCCCATGGTCAGCCCTTGGTGCCGACCGCGCGGCGATATTCGGTCACGTGCGCGCCGCCGATCACGCCGGCGTCGGCCATCTCGGCATTGAGGATCGCCGGGTAGAGGGTCGCATGGTAGGCGCGGAGCGCACGAGGATCGCCCGCGAGATGGGGCGGGACCGGCAAGTCGATGCCATCGTAGCGGTAGGTGCGTTCGAGCTGGTTGATCTGCATTGAAGGTCTCCTGTTGGCTGATCGTTGAGATGGGAGAATGACCGGGGTCAGAAGAGGCTGGCGGGCTCGTCCGCTTTGGCGTCCGCGGGGGGTGTGGCCGGAGCCGGGGTCTTTGCCGCGGTTGTCGATGCCGAGGGCTTGGGCGCTGAGGCCGACTTCGCTTTGGCGGCCTCGATCGCGGCCGTCCTGGCGGCTTCGGCGACCTCGCGCTGTCCGGCCAGTTGGTCGGCGAGCGTCTTGCGTGCGGCGATGAGTTGACCGAGCGCGCCTTCGGCTCCCCTGGCGAGTTCGGCATCGATCTCGGCGGCGCTTGCGGTGATGGCGATCGGGCGTGTCTCGCTTGTGTCGAGCGTAGCGGTAGCGCCCTCGGCTTTGCGCGGGATGATCGTCAGCGTGACCGTGTCGTCAGGTCCGGCGACAAGGTCGAAAGCAAGCGAATAGCGGGCGAGCAGCGGCAGCAGGCTTGTGACAAGCATGGTGTTCAGTCCTTTCGTGTGGGGAACGGGTGGGTAATCAGGCAACGAGTTCGGCGACGCTCGCGGGGGCTTCATCGGGAACTGGTGTCGGGTCTGGCGGCGGGCCGTAGGTGCTGTCGAGGGTCATTGCGCCGGGCAGTCGTCCGGCCCAGTCGAACCCGATACGGTTGAGCATGCCGGTGATGAGTTCCGTCTTCTTGGAGGCGAGGAGGCGCGCGAAGGACTTGGCGCCGATATGGGCAACGAGGCCGCATTCCTGAGCGATGAAGCTGAGTTCGTCCTTGGTGTATCGCTCGAGGAACGCCTGATCGACCTGCCAGCTGTCGCGCAGATCGACCCCGAACACCCGCGCGAGATCCGCGACGTGGCTGAAGTTGAGGACGTCCTTGGCGTAAGCCGCGCCAATGACGGACAGTATGTTCGTAGAGCGCGCATCGGGCAGCGCCTGGATTTCGGCGATCCTGTTCGCATAATCGAGATCCCGGAAATTATCGCCGACAAGCAGACTGGCGCGCGACGTCAGCGTCTCGGCCTTGATCTGGGACAGCGAGCCGGACATCGCGGCAACGAGGATGGTCGTCCGGGCGTGATCTGCGTTGCCTGCGAGCGCACGGGCAAGCGCGGTCCGCCAGGTCGCTTCGCGAAGCTCCTTCGTGCGCGCGGCGAGCGACTTGGCCGTCACACCGGGTTTCGGGGCGCTTTGCGAGGCTTTTGCCGGGCTGACCGGAGCTGGCGCCGACGACGGATTTGCTTCGGATTGGACCGAAGGTGGCTCGCCCTCCCCTTCCCCATCCTGCGAGGCTGCGGGCGGCGCGTTATCGAGTTCCGTATCGGCGGTGTCTGCCCCCTCATCGTCTGCAGACGTCGCGAGAGCGGCTCTTGCCGCGGCTTCGGCCTGGGCCTCCTTTTCGAAACGGATGACCTCGGCAGCTTCGGTCTTGATCTGGAAGCATCCGGCGTTGGTGCAGTATCCGTCGTCGACATGGGTCTCAAAGAGCGCGCGCTGGGTGGCGGAATTATAGGGGCACTTGGTACATTCGCTCTTGTCGAAACAGGCAGACGCAAGGTCCTGTGTCACCCGCTTGAGAAGCTCCTGTGTCTTGGCGACGTCGAGTTGCGCGGTGAGAATGGTTTCGAGCGCCTTGTCCTGCTTGTCTTTCGGCACCGCGGCGAGCAGTTCGGCATGACCGACTTTGATACGGCGTTCGTCCAGGGCCGTTTTGACCGGTTCGGATAGTTCAGCGAGGGCGAGGCGGCGATCGAACATGGTGCGGGACCATCCCAGACGCTTTGCGGCTTCCGCGCGGTCACCCTGGCATTCCGCGAGCACTCGCACCGCTGCATCGGCCTGTTCGGTCTCCGATGCGTTGTCGCGATCGTGGTTCTCTGCGATTGCGGCTTCAAGGGCTTCCCGATCGGTCATCTCGCGAATGACGACCGGGATTTCGCCTTCCGGGCCATAGACCTCCAGCGAGGCGCGATAACGACGTTCGCCCGCGACGATTGCGAAGAATCCGTCCTTTGGTCTGAGCAGGATCGGTTGCAAGACGCCGCGCCGACGGATGGATGCTACGAGTTCTTCATGCTTCGCGCGGTCGAAATAGCGGCGCGGATTATCTCCTTTGATGATTTTGGAAAGCGGCAGGGTGATTTCGGGAACGGGTTCTGGTGCGTCCAAGGCACGTCTCCTTGCGGAATGTCGCGGACCCGTCCTTCGCGGCCGTGCGGCTTCAATCCGGCGAGTCCAATCCGCTCCCCTCCCCCTTGCCTCTCGTGGCCCATCGGGCCTCAGAGCGGGTTGGTCGATTTCCTGCGTTTGGCAAAAAGGGAGCCCGCATCCGTGGCTTCAGGCGCTGGTGATCAGGTCCAGCAGACGCGCTTGCAATGCGCCGTCGCGTAGGTCGGTATCATTGATGTCGATGACCGGAGCGATCTTTTCCATGCGCGGATGGGTGATCGCCTTGGCGTCATGATAGGCGTCGGTGTCGAAACCCATCGCCTCGACTATGGCGATGCGGTTCTCGCCGGTCTCGCGCGAGCATGTCTCGATGATGAAGTCGGGCCGACAGTTCCCGGCGGGTGTCTGGATATCGAACAGGGGCTTTGTGATCGCGCTATCGTAATGATGTTCATCGAGCCGGTGCTGGATGCGCAGGAGATCGCGCAACACGGTGCGTTCGAAATCGGAATCGACGGGTATGAAGCGCTGTCCCGAATAGATGGGCTGAGCATAGGCCCGCAGCGGCGCATAGCCCTTCACCTGCGGCAGCTCGCCGATGACGATCAGCGCCAGATAGGGGCCGGCGACGGGCGTGCCATGAATCGATGGGTGCTGGATACGCGTCGCGACTTCGATGGGATCGCAGCCGGCGGCATGGATAACATTGCCCTCAATGCCGTTGGCAAACAGCAGGAGAAATCCTTGCGGGGCGTGTCCGCGGGGCCAGCGGGAAGCAAGCGCGCGAATACCGGCATAGACGCGCCGATGCCGGAAGGCTGAACCGTGCGTCCATAACACCCTCGCCAGCTCGACGCCTGGCGCAACCTCGATATGACCGGCGGCTTGCTGGATTGCTGCGAATTCGCTGGCGATGCCGCGTTCGCCACTGGGCGACAGCATGGCTTGGTTGCGACCGGCAAGATCGATCAGCCGCCACATCAATCGGGCAAGCCGCGGGATATGTGGTTGGCGCACACGACCGCCTGCGCTGTCTTCGGGCGCGCGAGCAAGGCGAACCGGAGCGCTCTTAAGCACCGAAAAATAGCCCTCGGGGCGGTCGACTGGTCGAACCGGGTCGGCGGTCGCCATGTGTCCGGGCGCGGCCTGGGCATGGAAGAATGGACAATCGAGGCGATGCTCGGGTCGTCCCGGACCCGTTAGGCGTCTGAGGTAGAAGGTTTCCGCTTCGCTGAGATAGGCTGGCGTCATCAACGGCGGAGCGACTTGGGCGCCCAGGCAGTCACAAGCGATCCACATGTCGCCGAGCCTGGCCTGTTCCACCAAGACGACGCCGGCTTCCTCGTCGTGGTGGTTTCCCTTCCCGATGTACCATCGCACGAGCGCGTCGCGAACGAGCGGATCGATTGGGATTCGTTGGTGGCCCCTGCCCCCGCGATCAACCAGCCACATGGAACGATCCAGGGCGACATCGGGGGCATGCCGCTGATGCTCTCAGCATGCGCATTCTCCTGTCCACTGGCGTTCGGTGGGGAGCATAGCACATGGCGATTCGCCTTATAAACAGTCTGGAGGAAGTTGCTCTGGTCGACTGGCATTGTTCGTGATATGTTCCGATTATTGCTTGCCTAGGAGATGTCACATGAGCAGCCCAAAGAAACTGCCTGGCCGGATCGATATCGACATCACGCTTGTCGATGCGTCGCTGGATCATGTGCAGCGTCCGGAACGCCGGGCAATCGCGGCGCTGTCGATCGGTGTCGAAGCGAACGACGCTTATTATTCGGTGGTGGAACTGCTCGAGGCTGTGCATCTTGTCGGCACCCGCCATCCAGACGGTCGGCGAAAGCTGGGCCGGATTCTGGGAGAGCGCGGCGATGATTATCAGCGCTCGATCTACTACGCGCTCGCTGGACGCGGTGCGTCCCATATGCTCGACGATCTCGAATGGCTTGCCGCGATCCTGAAGGCACGGGGCAGCGTAGCGCGCCACCATGCCGTGAACGATCCGATCTCGCCCTATATTTCGCCGGAACCGGACGGCCCGGTCGGCGCGTTCGCGCCGTCGTTTCCGCTTGGTCGGTCGTGGCGGACGTTCCGGGCTCCAGCCGGTTAAGAGAATGGCAGGTTGCCGGATGGGGTATTCCGTCACGGCATAACCTGCGCAGCAATCTCAGCGTCGTCGTCTGGCGTTGTGGTGACCAGGAAGGGCTGTTCGACAAGCCCTGTTCGTACGATGGTCTGGGGATAGCCGGCCCGCTCGCTCCGACGGCAGGCATATTCCCAGGCACGCTGGAAGCTGTTGAGTTTGCGCTCGGCGGTCGATCCCGCAGTAGTCGGCATAGCAGGGGCCTTTCATCAGAATGAGGGTGAGGGACAATTGCAAACCCTGCATTGGGCAGTGAGCCGCCCTCCCCTCTCCCCTTATTCGGACCTTGAAGTCGCTCGAAGCGCGTCATGAGAGGAATGTCGTGGCGGACAGCGCCAGTTGATAGCCCTGATAGCCGCGTTGCGTCGCAAACCGAGGTGGAGGCGATGTACGCTGCGATGGTCGACAGTTTGCTGCCTCTAGCGTAATCAGAGTGCTAGCGCCCGTTGCTTGATGCGCTGTGGGTTACGGCGTCCGATTGGGCAGGCCGGTGGTTCGGGAGCCAACCTCGCGGTTGCATCTCCCTTAAAGAATCATCTTATAAAAAACGCCCAAGCGGAGCGCGGGAGCTTCTATAGATTCATGATTCTAAGATTCGGGACCATTTAGTCGTTGAAACTCAATGCGTTGATATGCCTCTATATGAGCCGGTGGGGGCTTTAGCGTGAGCGCAAGGGGGCATTAATGCGAGCGCAAGGGGGCAACTGGATGAGCGTCCGGGGGTTTATGTGAGCGATTGGGGGTGGCCGGGATTCGATATGAAGTGGCCTCTGGAAGGGTTTGATTCAACCCAATGAATCGTTTCGTTCGCCGACTGCGCTGGATTTGGGGTCGATTTTGAGGGCGATGGTGGCGGTCGGGATTGGCTGACGCCGGTCGTGCGGTTCTTTATATGAGCGATCGGGGGCGTCTGGGCTTGCAGTGGTAAGCGGTCAGTCCTTTCGATCGGCTTTTATATGAGTGGACGGGGGTGCTCCGGAAAACCGAATCGGATCAGCAGCTTGGCGCGGCGTTATTGTGAGTCGCTGGGGGGCGCACTGTCTCGTCTTGCGGCAACTGATCTGGGCCAATCGATCGTGTTTATGTGAGGAATCGGGGGCGCTCCTAAACCCGTGTATTTCTGCGGGTTTCGCGGCGCGTTTATGTGAGGACCAGGGGGCTGGCGACAGAGTGCCCTGCCTTTTCTCATGAGTCGGCGGGGGTTCGTCTATGTGAGTAAATGGGGGCGGGTTCTCTTTATGACACGTTGATGGTATGCAACTCATATGAAGCTCGATTCGGACATATCGGAAATCGAGGTAACATCAGGGCTGGAGAGTCTGAGCCGGACGCTGCGCGTTGCGGATGTGATTCGCCGCCGTGATCTCGATTTTGTAAGCAAACCCGGCGAATTGGTCGAGTCCGAGTTCGAGACCGGCTCGCTTGGCGCTGCTGCGCGCAAAGCTTTCGCGTTGATGCTGCGCAAGGCTGGTCCGGAAGCCTATGAAGACAAGACGTTCGTTATTACGAAAAAGGAGCTTCGAGGCTCCCACAAGGGTAATGAGCGTATTCAGACCGTGATGGATGAATTGCTTCGGGTCATTGTTCGTATCCGAACGACGACGTCGAAGGGTAAACCTGCGGTGATGTCGCAGTCGTTGCTAGCGAGCTGTGTCGAGGAAATTTCCGAAGACGGGATGAGCGTCGTCGAATTTCAGTTCTCGGATAATTTCAAGCGCGTGTTGCAGCGCTCGGACTATTATGCGCGCGTGAATCTCGGTGTGATGCTTGCGCTGCAGTCTCGCTACGCTCTCTCCCTTTACGATCTGGGGTGTCTGATCATCAATCGGCAGAACCGGGTGTACAAAATGAAAGTCGATGAATTGCGGCGGAAGCTTGGAGTTCCTGACGGCAGCTTCAAGAACTTTGCCGAGTTCCGGCGCGATGTGCTGGCGAAGTCGAAGGCGGAGATCGATCAGCTGGCGGATTTTACGGTTGAATGGGAGGAAATCCGTGGATCAGGCCGTGGTCGGCCGGTCGAGGCTGTGAAACTGATGTTTCACCCCAAGGATCTTGAGGATCAGGAGGAAACCGCGCGCGAGTTGGATCGTCCTAGGGTTGGTCGGCGCGCGCGGCGTGAGGGCACGGTGGAGACGATCGCGGATCGGCCGAAAATTATCGAGCGTAAGCCGTTTCCCCGCGATTCCCTGCACTTCTGCCCCGACACGCGTTTGTTGACGATCGTTGCGGATTATGGCGGTGGTTGGGACAAGGATCTCATTGCGAGTGGGTATCGCAAGACGATGGGTTCTCGACTGGATAACCTGGTTGGGGATGCACTTTACAAGTCGTGGGAGGGGTTTTGTAAATCCTTCGTGCAGCAACGTGGGCGTGCATAGGAACCCCTACCCCCGATCACTCATATAAACGGGCGTCGAGCCTCAGACCGGCCCCGGTCCAGGAGCGCCCTCCCCTTCGGCGAGATCGAGCAAGGCGATGATCCCATCGGGGAGGCTGAGATTTCTGGCTTCGCACCAGATGACGAGCCTGTCCCGTTCAGGTTGCGAGAGACGCATGGTGATGTGCTTGGTCCGCGCCGGACCGCGCATTGGTTTGCGCTTGGGAATTGCGGCGGTGTCTGCCTGTACTTGTGGGAAGTAATTTGCGGGGGGAGTCGGTCGGACTGGTTCCCGGATCGGCGTTTGATCGACTGCTGCGCCCGCTGGCGGTGTGGACGCGATAAGGCTCTTCAGGCGTTCGGTTGGATCGTCGTGCGTTTCGAGCCGTTGCCGGGTTTTGCCGATGATGTCACCCATGGCCGGGGCTGCGGGTTTGGGTTCAGCCATTGGATGCCTCCTTGTTCTGAATTTCGCCGAGGACGTCGGCGAGGACGCTCTGGGCTATTCGCCGGGCTTTTTCGGTTTTGGCGAGACCGGCTTGCTCCACTTCCGCGAGGGTCATGCGGAAATTCGACATGGCGCGGAACGCATCGAGCGTGTGCATTTGTTCCTTGAATATCGGCAATGCATTGCCGATTTGGGCATCGATTTCCCACTCGGCGCGCGAGCGCGCGACCTGCCCGGTTTGGGTAATGAGCACTCGGTATGGCACTCCGCCACCCATCTTCTGCAGCATTTCGCTAGTTTCGACGGTCCTTTCGAGGTCGAGGCGCGAGGAGCGGGTCGGTATCACCACAAAGTCAGAGTCCATCGCGGCATATGCGGTCTTGAAGTTGGACGTGCCTTCAGAATCCACGATCACCAGTTGCGCGTTTTCCCTTGCTCTTTTGATTGCGGCGCCGATCTCGCCGTCACGGATTTGGGAGGCATCCTCGACGGTTATGAGGGAGTCCCCTCCCCTCCCCTCTTCGCGGCGATCGCGGTGCCAGTTTAACAGGCTATTCTGGCGGTCAGCATCGAGCATAAATACGGAGCCGCCAAGCGCCTCAAATTCGGATGCGAGCGCGAGAGCGAGTGTGGTTTTGCCCGCACCTCCTTTGCTCTGTGCGATGGTGATGACCGGCATTCGTTAAACTCCTCCAATACAGGGCCGCGCGTTCGCCCGCGCGGCAGTAGCCGACCGCGCATAAGGATGCGCGGCACCATCCGTATGCGACGACGATAGCGCGTGTATATGCGCGGTGCAAGTATGCCGCGCGCCCACATGCGAGCGCGCGTGCTGCGGCGCGTGTACATATACATCACCGTCACATGGTAGCCGCGCGGGCGGCAGCACGGCGGGACGCGCAGACGTAAGCGCGGGCAAGCGCGCATACGCAGGCACCGGCGCAGCACAAAGCGCGTTACATCGCGCCCTACAATACGCGGTGGTATATGCAGCACATGACGCTGCACAAAACTAAATAGTTGATAAACAGCTAGTTTCTTCGAATGCCGAAGTGTGCGGTAAAGCGAATTGGGCTAGCGCACCCCGGTGAGGAGATTGTCTACTGCTGCCATTTCCCTGTCAAACGCATCGAAGACAGAAGCAAGATCGCGATCGAGGGGAAGGGGAGGGCGCTCTTTAGTAGGCCGCCCCCGCTTCGCCGGTAGATAGCCAAAATCCGCAGCGAGGTCGGGAGCCAGATATTGACGCCAGCTCCGCCGCCGGGTGATCTCTACGAGAAGGCCTGCCATAGAAGCGCGCTCGATCAGTTTGCTCGCTCCGGCGATGCTCATGGAGAGCAGCTCTGCAACTGATTGCGGGGAGAGGAGCGGCCGATACTGGATAAGCGCCAGTAACGCAGGGAGTGCGCCAGGTCGATACTCGGCCGCAATCGCCCGCTGGGCATCGCGATAATGACGCTCAAGGCCGTGCAGCCTTTCAAGGCCGATCCGGGCCGCGCTTTCGAGCGCGCGCAGCACCGCCAGCCAATCATCGGCATCCGGCCTCCGCTTCATCCGGAACGCCTTGGCGCCGCCCGCGAGGCAGGGCAGGGGGGCAGCCGTAAGGCCGCGGTCGCGCAGCGCGAACGGCAGGCCAAGCCAGGGCATGATGCTGTGATCGATCCGGGCGAGCTGGCGCACGGTGTCGAGGCCGCGGATCAGGGGAGGGTGGTCTTTGGCCTCACTCGGCTCGCCGATCGCGGTAGGGAGCGCGTCGCGCCAGGCGAGCGCATCCGCATCGAGAGCCGCGCGCCATTCGGCGAAGCGGTCGAACAGATCCAGATGGCTGGCGAGGGGAGGGCGACCGGGGATTTTCAGGCCACAGCCCCACGAAAATACATCGATTTCCTCAACCTCGGCCGACTGTAGTTGTAGCGCCTTCGCGTAACCGCTCCACGCCGCGCGCATGGCCCACGGTTTCGCGACGGGACTGACGGTAAACCGGGCATCGAGCCGCCCGATCGCCGTCGAACACGATGCTATCGCCGCGACCATTTTCGGGGTATAGTCGGGTCCGTAGCGGGCAGGGGCGTGCCGGTTTTCCATAGCCAATAGTGAACCGAAACGATCGTTCAGTAAAGTATGCCCGGATGCGTGGTGTTGATAATGGATCGTTATCAACGGCTCTGTTGCAAAAATCGTGAAGCTTGAGCATGCTTGGCGGAGATTGGACGGACGGAACGATGACGGATTTCAAGTGGCGCCATTTCCAGGGTGATGTGATCCTGTGGGCGGTGCGCTGGTATTGTCGCTATCCGATCAGCTATCGCGACCTTGAGGAAATGCTGGCGGAACGCGGCATTTCGGTCGACCATACGACGATCTATCGCTGGGTCCAGTGCTACGCCCCGGAGATGGAGAAGCGGCTGCGCTGGTTCTGGCGGCGTGGCTTTGATCCGAGCTGGCGCCTGGATGAAACCTACGTCAAGGTGCGGGGCAAGTGGACCTACCTGTACCGGGCAGTCGACAAGCGGGGCGACACGATCGATTTCTACCTGTCGCCGACCCGCAGCGCCAAGGCAGCGAAGCGGTTCCTGGGCAAGGCCCTGCGAGGCCTGAAGCACTGGGAAAAGCCTGCCACGCTCAATACCGACAAAGCGCCGAGCTATGGTGCAGCGATCACCGAATTGAAGCGCGAAGGAAAGCTGGACCGGGAGACGGCCCACCGGCAGGTGAAGTATCTCAATAACGTGATCGAGGCCGATCACGGAAAGCTCAAGATACTGATCAAGCCGGTGCGCGGTTTCAAATCGATCCCCACGGCCTATGCCACGATCAAGGGATTCGAAGTCATGCGAGCCCTGCGCAAAGGACAGGCTCGCCCCTGGTGCCTGCAGCCCGGCATCAGGGGCGAGGTGCGCCTTGTGGAGAGAGCTTTTGGCATTGGGCCCTCGGCGCTGACGGAGGCCATGGGCATGCTCAACCACCATTTCGCAGCAGCCGCCTGATCGGCGCAGAGCGACAGCCTACCTCTGACTGCCGCCAATCTTTGCAACAGAGCCCTCCGGCGGCTATGATTATTATCCGGACAACCCCCGCCGCGTGTGGAGCGCGGACGAGGCCGGCAAGGCGATCTTCTACTATGAGCGGCAGCTCAACGATCGCTTCATGGCCGTCAATACATGAGTGAACCGATCGTGCGTATCAGGCTGGTCAAGACGATCAGTCCTGAGGCCGCTCATGCCGCCGTCGGCGCCGCCCTCCGGGCCGGCGCCGACGAAGGTTGTGCGGTGGTGGCGGCCGTGGTCGACGCAGCAGGCGAGCTTGTCGCCTTCGTGCGGGCCACGGGCGCGCCGTTTCATTCGAGCGACATCGCTCGGGACAAGGCGTATACGGCCGCGAGCTTCAAGATGCCGACCGCGGACATCCCGGGCATCGTTTCGGGCAGCGACGCACTTCGCGACGGCATCACGCGGCGCAGGAACATGGTGATGTTCGGCGGAGGACTCCCGATCGTCGTCGACGGCGAGATCGTCGGCGGCATCGGCGTATCGGGCGGCAGCGAGGCGATGGACACGGCTTATGCCAATGCCGGCCTTGCCGCGATCGGCGCCAAACGGTTCGACTGAAGTTTCGAATTAACGGAGAAAGAAGATGGCGCGAGGCGACGAGCCCTTGCCGACGGTGACGGCGGAAGTTTTGAATTATATCGACGGCGCCTATCGCAAGGGCAGCGAAGGCAAGAGCTTCGTCAACATCGACCCGGCGACCGGCAAGGAGATCGGCCGCGTCTATGAGGCGAGCAGGGAGGACGTCGACGCTGCCGTTCAGGCCGCCAAGCGCGCCTTGAAGGGCCCGTGGGGCAAGATGACGATTCCCGAGCGAGTCAAGCTGATCATCAAGGTCGCCGACGAGATCGAGCGCCGCTTCGACGATTTCCTCGCGGCCGAGGTCGCCGACACCGGCAAGCCGATCTCGATCGCCTCGCACATCGACATTCCGCGCGGCGCCGCCAATTTCCGCATGTTCGCGGACGTCGTCTCGACGACCCCCACCGAATCGTTCATGACCCCGACTCCCGACGGGTCGAAGGCGCTGAACTATGCGGTGCGCAAGCCCAAGGGCGTGGTTGCGGTGGTCTGCCCGTGGAACTTCCCGTTGCTGCTGATGACCTGGAAGGTCGGCCCCGCGCTCGCGTGCGGCAACACCGTCGTCGTCAAGCCGTCCGAGGAAACGCCGCGCACCGCGGCGCTGCTCGGCGAGGTGATGGACGCGGTCGGCATGCCAAAGGGCGTGTTCAACGTCGTCCACGGCTTCGGCCCGGATTCGGCCGGTGAGTTCCTGACCAGCCACAAGGACGTCGATGCGATCACCTTCACCGGCGAGACCGGCACCGGCACGGCGATCATGAAGCAGGCCGCGGTTGGCCTGCGCGACATTTCGTTCGAGCTCGGCGGCAAGAACCCGGCGATCGTGTTCGCCGATTGCGACATCGACAAGGCGATCGAGGGTGTTGCTCGCGCCACCTTCCTCAACACCGGCCAGGTGTGCCTCGGGACCGAGCGCATCTTCGTCGAGCGGTCGATCTTCGACAAGTTCGTCGAGCGGCTTGCCGCGGCGGCGCAGGCGTTCGAGCCCGGCGATCCGAAGCATCCCCAATATATGGGCCCGCTGATCAGCGACGAGCATCGCTCGAAGGTGCTCGGCTATTACCAGCGCGCGGTCGACGAAGGCGCGACCGTCGTGACCGGCGGCGGCGTTCCGAAGAACGTTGACGGCGGTTTCTACGTCGAGCCGACGATCTGGACCGGCCTTGCTCCCGATTCCACGGTTATGCGCGAGGAAGTATTCGGCCCGTGCTGCGGCGTCATTCCATTCGACACCGAGGAAGAAGCCATTGCGATGGCCAACGACACGCCCTACGGGCTCAGCGCGACGATCTGGACGCAGGATCTTTCCCGCGCCCATCGCGTGTCGGCCGAGATGGAGGTCGGCATCTGCTGGGTGAACTGCTGGTTCCTGCGTGACCTGCGCACCGCCTTCGGCGGCGCCGGGCAATCCGGCATCGGCCGTGAAGGCGGGGTGCACAGCCTCGAATTCTACACCGAGATCGAAAACATCTGCGTGAAGTTGTGAGCGCCATGGCTGATCAGGAAGTCACATTCGATAGAAGCAACATCGACAAGGCCGCGGCCCAGTTGAGGCACGCCGCCGAGACGATGAATCCTGGCCCGCCGATCCGGGATCTGATCTCGGCCGGCGGCGTCGAGGCCGCTTATGCGGTGCAGGACGCCAATACGACGCACTATCTTGCCAACGGCCGCCGGCTGGTGGGCCGCAAGACCGGGCTCACGTCGAAGTCGGTGCAGAAGCAGCTCGGCGTCAACCAGCCCGACTACGGCATGCTCTATGCGGACATGGACGTGCCCGAAGGCCAGCCGATCCTGCTGACGCGCGTGGTGCAGCCCAAGGTCGAGGCGGAGATCGCTTTGGTGATCGGGCGCGACCTCGACGATCCCGACGTGACCACCGCCGAAATGCTGCGCGCGATCGAATATGTCGTGCCGGCGATCGAGATCGTCGACAGCCGCATCGCCAATTGGGATATCAAGATCTGGGACACGATCGCCGACAATGCGTCGAGCGGGGTGTACACTCTGGGGGCCGTTCCCAAGAAGCTTGACGGGCTCGACCTGCGCACCTGCGGGATGGTGATGGAGCGCCGCGGCGATCCGATCTCGGTCGGTGCGGGCGTCGCCTGCCTCGGCAGCCCGATCAGCGCGGCCTTGTGGCTTGCGCAGGTGATGGCGAAGGCCGGCCGGCCGCTCAAGGCGGGCGACGTGATCCTCAGCGGCGCGCTCGGCCCGATGGCCGGCGTCGCGGCCGGCGACGTGGTCGAGGCGCGGATCAACGGTGTCGGCACCGTCAAAGCCTTTTTCGAAGCGGGCGCCTGAAGGCGCTTTGGGAGATTTACGAATGTCGAAGATCAAATGCGCGATCATCGGTTCCGGCAACATCGGCACGGACCTGATGATCAAGATCCTCAAGGGCTCCGACAGCCTCGAGCTCGCCGTCGTGGTCGGCATCGACGAGAAGTCGGAAGGCCTGGCGATGGCGCGCGAGCGCGGCGTCGCGACCACCCATGACGGGATCGAGGGCCTCAAGAAGATGGGTTCCTATCCCGAGATCGGCGTCGTGTTCGACGCGACCTCGGCTTACGCCCACAAGGTCCATGACGAGATCCTGCGCGCCGACGGCAAGCAGATCGTCGATCTCACTCCCGCGGCGCTCGGGCCGTTCACCGTGCCGCCGGTCAATGCCGATTCGAACCTCGATGCGGTCAACGTCAACATGGTGACCTGCGGCGGCCAGGCGACGATCCCGATCGTCGCCGCAGTCGCGCGCGTCACCAAGGTCCATTATGCCGAGATCGTCGCGTCGGTCTCGTCGCGCTCGGCCGGTCCGGGCACGCGCGCCAACATCGACGAGTTCACCCGCACCACCGCCAAGGGCATCGAAGTGGTCGGCGGCGCCGAAAAGGGCCGGGCGATCATCATCCTCAACCCGGCCGAGCCGCCGATGATCATGCGCGACACGATCTTCACGCTGACCGACCAGGTCGACGAGGACAAGATCCGCCAGTCGATCCTCGACATGATCGCGACGGTGCAATCCTACGTTCCCGGCTACCGCCTCAAGCAGGAGGTCCAGTTCGAGCGCTTCGGATCGAACAACCCGGTCAAGATCCCCGGTTATGGCGAGTTCGCGGGGCTCAAGACGAGCGTCTTCCTCGAGGTCGAAGGAGCGGGCGACTATCTCCCCAAATATGCGGGCAATCTCGACATCATGACCGCGGCCGCCAAGGCCGCCGGCGAGATGCTGGCGGCCCGCATGCTCAATCGGAAGGCTGCAGCATGACGCTCTATCCCACCCAGACCAAGCTCTACATCCAGGACGTGACCTTGCGTGACGGCATGCACGCGATCCTGCACAATTATGGCACCGAAAGTGTCCGCACGATCGCCAAGGCGCTCGACGATGCCGGTGTCGACGCGATCGAAGTGTCGCATGGCGACGGGCTCAACGGCAGCTCGTTCAACTATGGCTTCGGCGCGCACACCGATTGGGAATGGATCGAGGCCGCCGCCGACGTGATCGAGAAGGCGGTGCTGACCACCTTGCTCGTGCCCGGAATCGGCACCGTCGAGGAGCTCAAGCGCGCTTATGCGCTCGGCGTGCGCTCGGTGCGCGTCGCGACGCACTGCACCGAAGCCGACGTCGGCAAGCAGCATATCGGCATCGCGCGCGATCTCGGCATGGACGTGTCGGGCTTCCTGATGATGAGCCACATGCTCGAGCCCGAGGCGCTCGCCCAGCAGGCGTTGCTGATGGAAAGCTATGGCGCGCATTGCGTCTATGTGACCGACAGCGGCGGTGCGCTCGACATGGATGGCGTCCGCGCCCGCCTGCAGGCCTATGACCGGGTGCTCAAGCCCGAGACGCAGCGCGGCATGCACGCCCACCACAATCTCTCGCTCGGCGTCGCCAACTCGATCGTTGCAGCGCAGGAAGGTGCGATCCGCATCGACGCCAGCCTCGCTGGCATGGGCGCGGGCGCCGGCAATGCGCCGCTCGAGGTGTTCATCGCCGCGATCGACCGCAAGGGCTGGAAGCACGGCTGCGATGTGATGGCGCTGATGGACGCCGCCGAGGATCTGGTCCGGCCGCTTCAGGATCGCCCAGTCCGCGTCGACCGCGAGACCCTGAGCCTGGGTTATGCGGGCGTCTATTCGTCGTTCCTGCGCCACGCCGAAAAGGCCGCCGAACAATACGGACTCGACACACGCGAAATCCTGGTCGAACTTGGCCGGCGCCGGATGGTCGGCGGACAGGAAGACATGATCGTCGACGTCGCTCTCGATATCCTGAGCGCGCGCAAGGGTGAGACCGAGCCCAAGGGGGAAATGGCCGCGTGACTTCGCTTGCTGAATATGCCGAGATTCTCGACCGTGCCGCGCACGAAGCGCATGCCACGCCTCAGATCACCCACAGCAATGACAAGCTGACCGTCGCCGACGCTTATGCGATCCAAAAGCTGTCGGTCGAGCGCCGCCTGGCGCGCGGCGAGAAGCGGATCGGCGTCAAGATGGGCCTCACCAGCCGCGCCAAGATGCAGCAGGTCGGGGTCGACGAGGTCGCCTGGGGGCGGCTCACCGACGCGATGCTGCTCGAGGAGGGTGCGGCGCTGTCGCTGTCGCGCTTCGTCCATCCGCGGATCGAGCCGGAGATCGCCTTTCTGATGAAGGCGCCGCTCGCGGGCAAGGTCACGGCGGCGCAGGCGCTCGCCTGCGTCGAGGCCGTCGCCCCAGCGATGGAAGTGATCGACAGCCGCTTCGAGAATTTCAAGTTCGCGTTGGTCGACGTGGTCGCCGACAACACCTCGTCTTCGGGCCTGGTGGTCGGCGGCTGGGGCGATCCGATGCAGGATCTCTCGAACCTCGGCGTGATCCTGGAAATCAACGGCGAGGTCGTCGAGGTCGGCTCGACTGCCGCGATCCTCGGCCATCCGTTGCGCTCGCTGGTCGCCGCCGCGCGGTTGATCGGCGAGGCGGGCGAGACGATCAACGCCGGCGACATCGTCATGGCCGGCGGCATCACGGCGGCGCCGACCCTCAAGGCCGGCCAGACCATCCGCAACACCGTCCAGAACCTGGGATCGGTCAGCATCACGGTGGAAGCATAAATGCCGATCATGGAAGTCACTTTGGTCGAGGGCCGCACGACCGAGAAGAAGGAGGCGTTCATCCTCGCGCTGACCGATGCCGCGGAGCAGTCGCTCGGCGTGCCTCGCGAGTCGATCCGCGTGATCCTGCGCGAGATCCCGGATGCGAATTTCGCGGTGGCGGGCGTGACCTTCGCCGCGCGCAAAACCAATACTTTGAAAGCGGCAAGCTGACCACGATGATCAAGCATCAAGTCCAGATCGTCGATGGCAGCCGCTTCGAATGCCCCAAGGAGGAACGGGTCCTGATCGCGATGGAGCGCTTGGGGCTGAATGACATTTTCGTCGGCTGCCGCGGCGGCGGGTGCGGCGTGTGCAAGGTGAAGGTGACCAGCGGAAATTATCGCACCGGTAAAATGAGCAGGCTACAAGTGAGCGAGGCGGAAGAGGCGGGGGGTTATGCGCTCGCCTGCAAGCTGTTCCCGCTCGACAATCTCGTCATCGAATTGCCCAACTAAAAACTTTTTGTCAGAAGACGGAAAATGCAGCCTAAGCAATCTCGACGACCGCAAGATCGGCATGTTCGATCAATAACGCGTGCCTATCCGGTTAACGCAGACACCCACTACATGTGGGGTGCGCCCAGCCACCGGAATATAGCTCGGCGTAGGTCGAGCTTTCACCTCGCCCGCAATTCCGAGGAGCGAGCGGAAGGCGTTGAACGGGTAGAACCGTCTGTTGAAGCGGAACGTGAACTCGTTGAGGTAGGCCTGCAAATGCTTTGCGCTCACGCCGTGGTGGATGCCGTTGAGCCAAGTCTTCAGGTTGCTGAAGACGAGGTGGATGATCGGCATGAACTCCTCGGCCACCTCGGGGTCGCCACATTCGGCGATTGCGTGGTGGTCATAGCCGCGTGTCCGCAGGTTGCCATAGCCGCTCCAATCGTCGGTGACGATCAGCGACCCCGGCATGACGGCACTCCCTACGAAGCCGCACAGCGAATCGGCGCTGCGGTCGGCGGCGATAGACAGCCGCACCCGACCGGCAAAGCGGCCATCCTTACGCTTGTCCTGGGCTGTACCCGGCTCCCGGTGGCGGACTTCGACGGCGGCAGCCACCAGCGTCTTATGATGAACACCCCGGCCTTCGCCGCGTGTCTTTCCACCGACATAGGTTTTCGTCCACCTCGACATGACCGTCCGTCTTGCCGCCGATCCGGTCCTGCTCGGGCCGTACCATGCCCGCGCGGAGCTTGTGCAGGATTCCGAAGGCGGTTTCGTACCGTGTCAGCCCAAGCTGCTGGAACTGAACCGCCGACATGCCTGCGTCTGGCTGGCGACCAGATAGGCTGCCCAGAACCATGTGCTCAAGGGCGTGTGGCTGCGTTCCATGACCGTGCCGACGGTCAATCCCGTCTGGCGGCGGCAAGCGCGACAGGTCAGGACGCCGGGCCGCGTAGCGATGCGGAAAGGCTCACCCACAATGCCACAATGCGGGCAGGCGAACCCGTCACCCCAGCGAATCCTTTCCAAGTAGGCGGCGCAGGCCCCATCGTCGGGAAAAAGCCGCTGAAACTCGGGGAGCGATTGCGGGAAGGGCAGATCGGTGCGGCCGAGAACGTCCATAACCCACTACCCGCTTCACGCACACAATCTATCCCTAGTGGGTGTATGCGTCAACCGGATAGGCACGCAATAACGATCGTCACGAAAAGCAGAGGAAAGTTAGGCCAATCCCGGTTCAATCAAACCGGGATTGAGTCTAAGTTCGGTTCGAAGGGTACGGAGGCTAATTTATGATCGCTTCGGTTGTGATTGTCGGCGCCAACCTTGCAGGGGGACGCGCCGCCGAAGCGCTCCGGCTCAACGGCTATGAAGGACGGATCGTCCTGATCGGGGAGGAGCGGTGGCTGCCCTATGAGCGGCCGCCGCTCTCCAAGGAATGCCTGTGGGACAGGGACCAGCTTCCCGAGAATTTCTTCCTCCACGACCAGCAATGGTATGAAGACAATAAGATAGAGCTGGAGCTCGGCGTGCGCGCCGAAGCACTGGAGCTTTCCGGCCGAGGGGTTCGGCTGGCCTCCGGCAAGGAAATCCCGGCCGATCGCATCCTGCTCGCGACCGGCGGCAAGGCGCGCTTGTTGCCGCTCGATGGTGCGACCGCCGCCAATGTCCATCATTTGCGGACCAAGGATGACGCCGACCGGCTCGCGGCAGATCTCAAGCCGGGTGCGCGTATCGTCGTCATCGGCATGGGCGTGATCGGCGCTGAGGTCGCCGCGAGCGCGCGCAAGAGCGGCTGTGAGGTCACCGCGATCGAGCCGGCGCCGGTGCCGATGATCCGCACGCTCGGTGCGCATTTTGGCGCCTGGCTCGGCCGCGAGCACGACAAGCGCGGGGTGAAGGCGCGTTACGGCATCGGCGTGACCAGGCTGTATCTTGACGGCGGCCTGGTCCGCACCGTCGAGCTCGACGATGGCACGCGCATCGATTGCGACGCGGTGGTGGTCGGGATCGGCATCGTGCCCTCGACCGAGCTTGCCGCCAACGCCGGGCTAGCGATCGGCAACGGCATCGTCGTCGATCGCCAGGGGCGCACCAGCCATGAGGCGGTGTTCGCGGCGGGCGACGTCGCCGACCAGCCCAATTTCTTCGGCGGCCGGGTGCGGCTCGAAACCTATCAGAATGCCGCCGATCAGGGCATGGCCGCGGCGCAGGCGATGATCGGCCGCGAGGTCGATTATCTGAAGCCCTGCTGGTTCTGGTCCGACCAATATGACATCAACATCCAGGTCTCCGGCCGGATCGACGACAGCCTGCCGGTGGTGATGCGCGGCGAGCTCGACAGCAGCCAGTTCACCGCTTTCTTCCTCGACGGCAACGTCGTCGCCGGCGTGCTGACCGCAAATCGCGCGGTCGACATGGGCGTCGGCAAGAGGATGGTCGAGCGTCGGCTCGAGGTCGACCCGGGTCAGCTCGGCGACGCCTCGATTCCGCTCCGCGAGTTCTTGAAGCCCAAGGCGCGGGCGGCATAGGCCTGCGGTGAAACCCTCTCCCGTACGGAAGAGGGTGGGCGCCTTGGACGCCCCCTCAGATCAGCCTATCCCGCCGCCTGCCACGTACAGCGTCTGGCCGGTGATGTAGGACGCCTCGGGCGAGGCGAAAAAGCAGATCGCGGCGGCCAATTCTTCCGGCGCCGCGAAGCGCTTCATCAAGGTGTCGCGCAACGTCTGCTCGCCGACTTCGCCGAAACCCTTGATGTCGGCCTCGGTCGGCGGCTTGGGATTGCGCGGCGTGACCCGCTCGACATTGACTCCGCCGGGAGCGACGCAATTGACCCGGATCGGCCGGTCGTCGAGGTCGAACGACAGCGCCTGGGTAAGCGCCGACACTCCGCCTTTGGCCGCGGCATAGGGGACCCGGTTGATGCCGCGCGTTGCGACCGGGCCGATGTTTACGATCGCGCCGCTGTTCGCTTCGAGCATCAGCGGCAGCACGGCATGGCAGCACCACATTGTCGGCCATAAGGAGCGCTGGATCTCGGCCTCTCAGGCGCGCCGTATGAAGGATCTGGAGAAGGAGAATCTGCGGCTTGGCCGGGCGATATCCAACCTGACGCTGGATAAGCTCATTCTCCAGGAGGCCGCCCGGGGAAACTTCTGAGCCCCGCGCGGCGACGGCGCTGTATCGACCAGCTGTGGCGAGAGCTACCGGTGTCCGAACGACGGATTTGCCAGGTGCTCGGACAGCATCGGTCGACCCATCGCAAGGTAGCGCGCGGGGCGGACGACAAGCAGGCGCTGACCGAGGACATCATCGCTTTGGCCAAGCAATATGGTCGCTATGGCTATCGACGTGTCACCGCCCTGCTGCGCGACGCGGGGTGGACAGTGAACCGCAAGCGGGTCGAGCGGATCTGGCGACGCGAGGGGCTCAAGGTGCCGCAGCGGCAGCCGAAGCGCGGGCGGCTGTGGCTCAACGATGGCTCCTGTATCAGGCTCCGGCCGGAATATCCGGGCCATGTGTGGGCCTATGACTTCGTTCAGGGCCGCACTCACGACGGGCGCAAGTTCCGGATCCTGACCATTATCGATGGGGCCAGCCGGGAATGCCTGGCGCTCATCGTCGCCAGGAAGCTACGTCACGAGGACGTGCTGGCCGCGTTGGCCGAGTTGTTCGTCATGCGCGGGCCTCCGGCACACATCAGGTCCGCTAATGGTCCTGAATTTATCGCTACGGCCGTCCAGAAGTGGCTCGGCAAGATCGGCGTGAAGACGCTCTACATCGCGCCGGGATCACCTTGGGAGAATGGCTACAATGAGAGCTTCAACGGGTCGCTGCGCGACGAGCTGCTCAACGGCGAGATCTTCTATCCTCCGAGCGCTCCCAGCTGATATAACCTTCATGCGAGCCGGGAATCAGCGCCAACCACTCATCCCGGGCCTTGCGACGACTCCTCGTCCGCAGGGCGGCGCCATCATATCCAGCTACAACGTGGGTTTTACCATAGGCATACAGGATCGCCTTGCGCTCAAGATGCTGGGGACCGATCTTCTCACAGATCATCGCTCTTCTCCTCCCGTGCCGCGCAGGGGGCGCCGGTGGCGTGGTCGAGCAGTAGACGCACGATCAGGGGCATCAACTTCAGCCCGCGAAGGCCGTTCTTCGCCCCTACGTCGGCGAACAGCTTGTCGAGTTCCCGCGCGATGTAGGGCACGTGCGCGAAACGCGCACCGCCCTTGGCGGTGTCGACGGTGCGGTCCTGGCCAGCCCATTCGTAGAGGTCTTGGAAGAGATGCTTATGCAGGGCACGGTAGCCGTCGGCCGTTGCCGGAAAGGTCAGGCGCGCGGCTTCCGCGCCGCGCGCCTGAGTAAGTCGCCGCTCGGCCTCTGTGAGCGTCTTATCATCGGTGATCCCAAGCCGGTTCCGAAGCGTGTCGGTGCCGGGATAGGTATAAGGCCCAGTCGGCCCCAAGCTGCGATTTTGGCCAAGTCGGAGAACGTTTTGGGAACGTGGCATTCGGTATTGACGATGGAAATCATAGAAGAGGACAGTTCGCTCCATCATAGGGAGTGGGTTGATGGATCGGAGTATTCCGGGCGGGGATTTGATCGGACGATGGAGCCTGAGCTTTGCCGATATTGATTTTGTAAATTCGAAGCCGGCCCTGACGCGCCTTGGCCTCGCCGCGCAGCTGAAATTCTTCGCTTCCCTGGGGTTTTTCGCGATCGATCCCGGCTCAATCCCTACCGATGGCCTCTCGTATCTGGCCGAGCAACTCGGTGTCGAGGCTGGCGAGATAGCCGGTTATGACTTTTCCAGTCGGACAGCACGACGGCATTGTGCGGAGATCCTGATCCATCTTGGATATCACCGCATGAAGCGGGTGGATCGCGCGCAATTGACGGAATGGATTGCTGGCGAGCTGTGCCCGGGCGGCCAGTCGATCAATGCCATGCTTGAGCATGTTTTCCTGTGGTGCCGGGACCGGCGTATTTATGGGCCGTCGCGCAAGGAGCTTGAACGTGTCGTTCGCTCACAACGGCAAGATTATCTGGACACCTGGCTGATCGGAGCCAGTGATCGGCTTTCGTCAGATGCGGTGGCGTTATTGGAAGCCTCGCTTGCCGATCCGGACAGCTCGACCGGATTCAACAGGATGAAGGGTGACGCCGGACAGGCAACGCTCGACAACATTCTCGACGTGACCGAGAAACTCGCCTTTATCCAGAGACTTGATCTTCCCCATGATCTCCTGACGGCTACGGGCAAGCCATGGGTCGATCAGATTGTTCGCCGCGTTGCCGGTGAAAAGGCCTCGGAGATGCGCCGGCATGCGCCGGCGCGACAGCTCGGCCTTTATGCGATTTATCTAATGTCGCGGGAGGCGCAACTCACTGACGCGATGATCGACCTGCTGATCGAAACCGTTCACAAGATCGGAACGCGCTCGAAACGCAAGGTGGTGGGCGATATCGCGAAAGACATCGAGCGGGTCTATGGAAAGGAGCGCCTGCTGGTCGAGATCGCCAGCGCCTCGATCAATGAACCATCGGGGCGCATCTGCGATGTCATTTTCCCGATCGCCGGTAAGGCCAAGCTGGCGGCGATCGTCAAGGAGAGCCATGCGAAGGGCGCTCTGGACCGGCGCATCTACAAGGTGATGTGTCAACGGCGGAGCAAAAGTCGGCCATTCGGCGGCGTAAAACCAGGCCATCGTGTTACATGCCGGGGGGAGTGGCGTGAGGGCGTAGCCCGAGGGCCACTCCCCCCGGCATTGGTGTAATTTTCAGGGTCTGGTTTTGGCCTTGCGGGCCCGGCTGTGCGCGAGGCGATAGCTTTCGCCGTTCATCTCGAGGATGCTGACGTGATGGGTCAGGCGATCGAGGAGCGCGCCTGTGAGACGCTCAGATCCGAAGGTTTCGGTCCATTCGTCGAAGGGCAGGTTGCTGGTGATGAAGGTGGAGCCGCGTTCGTAACGCTGGGAGATCAGCTCGAACAACAGTTCGGCGCCGGTCTTGGAGAGCGGCACAAAGCCCAGTTCGTCGATGATGAGCAGCTTGTATCCGGCCATCTGCTTCTGGAAGCGCAGAAGACGGCGCTCGTCGCGGGCCTCCATCATTTCGCTGACCAGCGCTGCCGCGGTGGTGAAGCCCACCGACAGTCCTTTCTGGCATGCTGCCAGTCCGAGCCCCAACGCTACGTGCGTCTTTCCGGTGCCTGATGGCCCCAGAGCGATGGCGTTCTCACGCCGCTCGATCCACTCGCAGCGCGCCATCTCGAGCACCTGCATCTTGTTGAGCCTGGGGATGGCGGCGAAGTCGAAGCTGTCGAGGCTTTTGACGGCGGGGAAGCGCGCGGCCTTGATGCGCCGCTCGACCATGCGACGCTCCCTGTCGATCATTTCCATCTCGACGAGGCGGGCGAGGAAGCGGATATGATCGACGCCTTCAGCGGCACATTGCCGCGCGAGCTTGTGATGCTCACGCAGGCACGTAGGCAGCTTGAGCGCCTTGAGATGGTGAGCGAGAAGGATCTCCGGGGCCTGATCGCTCATGCGGCCTCCTGCCGGTCGGAGAGCAGGCTCAGATAGGCTCTGGCAAAGGTCTTCTCGACCGTGGTGCGTGGCAGGAAGGGATAGACGTCCAGGTCCAGCCTGGGCGGTACGCGTTCGATCCGGCACAGGACGAGGTGCTTGACGGCATCGAAGCCGATGGCGCCAAGATCGATGGCTCTGTTGCAAAGATTGGCGGCAGTCAGAGGTAGGCTGTCGCTCTGCGCCGATCAGGCGGCTGCTGCGAAATGGTGGTTGAGCATGCCCATGGCCTCCGTCAGCGCCGAGGGCCCAATGCCAAAAGCTCTCTCCACAAGGCGCACCTCGCCCCTGATGCCGGGCTGCAGGCACCAGGGGCGAGCCTGTCCTTTGCGCAGGGCTCGCATGACTTCGAATCCCTTGATCGTGGCATAGGCCGTGGGGATCGATTTGAAACCGCGCACCGGCTTGATCAGTATCTTGAGCTTTCCGTGATCGGCCTCGATCACGTTATTGAGATACTTCACCTGCCGGTGGGCCGTCTCCCGGTCCAGCTTTCCTTCGCGCTTCAATTCGGTGATCGCTGCACCATAGCTCGGCGCTTTGTCGGTATTGAGCGTGGCAGGCTTTTCCCAGTGCTTCAGGCCTCGCAGGGCCTTGCCCAGGAACCGCTTCGCTGCCTTGGCGCTGCGGGTCGGCGACAGGTAGAAATCGATCGTGTCGCCCCGCTTGTCGACTGCCCGGTACAGGTAGGTCCACTTGCCCCGCACCTTGACGTAGGTTTCATCCAGGCGCCAGCTCGGATCAAAGCCACGCCGCCAGAACCAGCGCAGCCGCTTCTCCATCTCCGGGGCGTAGCACTGGACCCAGCGATAGATCGTCGTATGGTCGACCGAAATGCCGCGTTCCGCCAGCATTTCCTCAAGGTCGCGATAGCTGATCGGATAGCGACAATACCAGCGCACCGCCCACAGGATCACATCACCCTGGAAATGGCGCCACTTGAAATCCGTCATCGTTCCGTCCGTCCAATCTCCGCCAAGCATGCTCAAGCTTCACGATTTTTGCAACAGAGCCCGGCCTGGGATTCATGAATCTCAGCACGCGTGCGTGGGGTAGTGCGTGCCATCGGATGGACCATACTCATGATGCGTTCTCCTCAGTACCAGAGGCCAGAAGGCCCGCCAAAACAGCACGGGCCCGAAACAACGGCCAGCTGCGACGGGGTACATAATCGCACGGAACTCGACACCTAGGGTTTTTCCCTATCGTAAAAATGTCGAATGTCGATTATATTATCGAGATTATGACGAGACACACGTTGCTGAGCCTTGATTCGGTCCATGCTGAAGTGTGGCGAAATCTTCTGTAATGACCAAGTGAAAAATACAATGAATGCGAGAACTTCAAAATGAGTATCAAAAGCTTGGGTTACATGGGATTCGCGGTCAAGGATGTGCCCGCCTGGCGTTCTTTCCTGGCCCAGAAATTGGGCTTGATGGAAGCAGGCGTCACCGATGACGGCGCCTTGTTTCGCATCGATTCGCGCGCCTGGCGGATTGCCGTCCAGCAGGGCGAGGCAGACGATTTGGCCTACGCTGGCTACGAGGTGGCCGATGCAGCGGGTCTGACGCAGATGACAGAAAAACTGCGGCAGGCCGGAATCGAAGTGGTCACGGGCGATGTCGAACTGGCCAAGCGGCGCGGCGTGATGGGCTTGATTTCGTTTGCCGATCCGTTTGGTCTGCCACTGGAAATTTATTATGGCGCCAGCGAGGTGTTCGAAAAACCGTTCATGCCCGGCGCGGCGGTGTCGGGTTTTCTGACCGGCGAGCAGGGGCTGGGTCATTTTGTGCGCTGCGTGCCGGATTCGGACAAGGCGCTGGCGTTTTATACCCAGGTGCTCGGCTTCCAGTTGTCGGACGTCATCGACATGAAAATGGGACCGGACGTGACGATTCCGGCGTATTTTCTGCACTGTAACGAACGCCACCACACCCTCGCGATCGCAGCTTTTCCGCTGCCCAAGCGCATTCACCACTTCATGCTCGAAGTCTCGTCGCTCAATGACGTCGGTTTTGCGTTTGACCGGGTTGACGCTGACGGCTTGATCACCTCCACGCTGGGGTGCCACACCAATGACCATATGGTGTCGTTCTATGCAGCGACCCCGTCCGGAGTCGAGGTCGAGTACGGCTGGGGCGCCCGCACCGTTGACCGCTCCTGGGTGGTGGCACGGCACGATAGCCCGAGCATGTGGGGCCATAAGTCGGTGCGCAACAAAGCATAAACAACAAGCTGACCCACACAGGAGTTTTTGAATGAAGCTTTACTACAGCCCTGGCGCCTGCTCCCTGTCCCCGCACATCGCCTTGCGCGAGGCGGGCCTGAACTTCGAGCTGGTACAAGTCGATCTGACATGATTGAAGGTCGCACCGAAGAGCAAAAACGCGCGGTGATCGAAAAGGTCACGCAGGCGCTGGTTGACGCTGTCGGCGCGCCCAAGGAAAACGTCAGAGTCTGGATCCAGGACGTGCCCAAGGAGAACTGGGGCATTGCCGGGGTGAGCGCCAAGGATCTCGGACGCTAGCTGGCGCGCGGCCCGGGAAGGAAATACTTTCAGCGCCAGTTTTTACACTATTTTTATGGAGAATCAAAATGGCAAGTACACAAACGATCACCATCACACGCAAGGCTCCTGACGTTGATGTCGGTGCCTTGATAGAGCGAGACCGTATTCACGGCAGCTTGTACGCGAACGAGTCGATATTCGAGCTCGAAATGAAGAAAATATTCTACGACGGCTGGGTCTTCGTTGGTCACGACTCCGAAGTGCCAACGGCCGGCGAATACGTGCGCCGCACGCTGGGCCGAGAAGAGGTCTTGATGGTGCGCCAGCGCGATAGCTCCATCGCCGTCATCGCCAACCGTTGCGCGCATCGCGGCAACATGATGTGCATCGCCAACCATGGCAAGGAAAAATACTTCACCTGCACCTACCACGGATGGGTCTATGATTTGGCCGGAAACCTGAAGGACGTTCCCTATCCCGGCGGGTTTGACAAGGACAAGTCGGAGCTGAAGCTGCAGCCCTTGCGCACTGAAGTCTATCGTGGCTTCGTGTTCGCCACCTTCAATGCTTCGGCGCCACCCTTGATGGAACAACTGGGGCGAGGAAAAATCCTGATCGACCGCGCCTGCGACATGTCGCCCACCGGTCGCCTTCAGCTCACGGCGGGCTGGACCAAGCAGCGTTTCGGTGCCAACTGGAAGATGCTGCCCGAGAACGACACGGACGGCTACCACGTCAACGACGTGCATGCTTCCTTTGCCCAAGTGATCGATTCGCACTATGACAGCGCCGCGATTGCTGCAGAAGACAGCCTGCGCTCCCAAGCCAAGGATTGGGGTAACGGGCATACAGAATTGTATCTCTCCCCGACCTACACCGAGTATCTCAAGTGGTTCAACACCACGCCGAATCGTTTTCCGGAGTACATCGCGCAGATGAAGGCCGCCTACGGCGAGGAAAAGGGCGACAACATTCTGCGAGATGGCCCGCCCCACGCCACGATCTTCCCTAACCTGTTCCTCGGCGAGATGAACATCATCATTTTTCTGCCAATCAACGCCCATGAGTGCGTGCAATGGCACACCCCGATGCTGCTTGAAGGCGCTCCTGACGAAGTCAACCAGCGCATTATCCGCAACTCCGAAGCGGCGATGGGCCCCTCGGCCTTCCTGCTTGCCGACGACAGCGTGATTTCGGAGCGCCAGCAAATCGCCTTGCGCGACCGTGCCGACTGGCTGGACGTGTCGCGCGGTCTGAACCGAGAGCATGTCGATGAGATGGGCGTGGTGGTGGGGCACGTGACCGACGAGTGTACCAACCGCGGCTTTTGGCAGCACTACAAAAAGGTGATGACAGCCCCTTCGCCGTCCCCTGTTTGAGCGTATTGATCACCACCTCATCCGCCCCCCTTCGGGGGCGGCGGATTCACTGAAATTTCGTGTTTAAAAAAGCGTCCTGCGAGCAGGACGCGCAAGGAGATACATCATGACAAGCATCACAGCCGCTGTCGGCACCAAGCAAAAGACTGACGTGATCGGGCTGGAAGAGCACCGCGAAGTCTGCGACTTTTTGTACCGAGAGGCGCGCCTGGCTGACGAATCGCGTTACGCCGAATGGGAGGCGTTGGTTGAGGACGACATGACCTATTGGGTTCCGCGCGGCGAGGGTGATTACGACATGAACAAACATGTGTCGATTACCGCGGACAACCGTTCCCGCTTGCGCGTCCGCATCGCGCAGTTGATGACAGGCAAGCGCCATGCCCAACTGCCGGTGTCGTCGATGCGGCGGATCGTCAGCAACATTGAGGTAGAGCATCATGCGCAGGGCGGCTACCGCGTACTGTCGAACTTTGTGCTTTACGAATTGCGGCGCTCATCGACAGGTCAGATAGAAGTTTGGCCGGGGCGGGTGGAGCACCATCTGCGCCGCCGAGCGGATGGCTCGCTGGGCATGTTCTTCAAGAAAGTGGTGCTGATCCATGGGGACGAGGCTGTTCCCAGTCTGGCATTCATCATCTGACGCGCACCATGGTCACGCGAGTGAAGAAAAAGACCAGGGCCAGAGCCGCGATTGCCGGGCTGGGTTTCAGTGCGATGTCACGCCAGCCCGTCGGCACGATCCGCGAGTTGGCGGCCACTGCGGTGGCCGCCGCTGCCGCTGATGCGGGTCTGCGCCTGCAAGACATCGATGGCTTGTTGCTCAACAAAAGCCCGGCAGCAGAGCCTGAAGAGTTGCCCTTGCGTCTGCAAAACGACCTTGGGCTGCGCGACCTGGGGCTGCTGGCTGCGATGGATTCCGAGGGCTCGACAGCGGTGCAGATGGTGCAGTATGCAGCGATGGCGGTGCGTGAAGGACTGGTCAAGTCGGTGGCCTGTGTGTTTGCCGACACCCCGCTCAAAGGATCGGGGGCAGGTGGGGGTGATGCCTTTGCTCTGGCGATGCCGCTGACCGGTGTCGAGGGTTGGGAGGCCCAGCAAGGCTTCCTGGGGGCCACCGCCGCCTATGCGTTGGCCGCGCGCCGTCACATGGCGCTCTATGGCAGCACGGCCGAGCAGCTCGGCGCCTATGCGCTTGCTTGCCGGCAATGGGCGGCGCTGAACCCGCAGGCCTTCCTGCGCAAGCCGATGACGATGGACGACTACCTCGCATCGCCTTTCGTCGTGGAGCCGTTTCGCGTGTTCGACTGCTGCTTCCCGGTCAACGGCGCTGTCGCGCTCATCGTCACCTCCGCCGACCGTGCTGTTGATGGGCCTCAGCCGCCCGTTTTCATCCACGGCATGGGCCAGGGGCACCGCGGCCGCAGTGGCCTGAGCGGCGACGATCCAGAGGTCTTCACGGGTGCCATCCAGGCCGGCCAGACCGCTTACCGTAGTGCCGGGGTGAATGCCAGTGATGTGACTCAGTGCCAGTTTTACGACGCTTTTTCTTACGCCGGCATCCTGGGTCTGGAGGCATATGGGTTGTGTCCCCGGGGTGAGGGCGGGGCCTTCGTCGCGCAGGGCCACACCGCGCCCGGCGGCAAGTTGCCGGTCAATACCGGTGGTGGGCACCTGTCGGGCTTTTACCTGCAGGGCATGACGCCGCTGTCGGAGGCGGTGATCCAGGCACGCGGTGCCGGCGGCGCGCGGCAGGTCGTGCGCAACGACTTGATTCTGGTGACCGGCAATGGTGGCTGCCTTGACTACCACACCTGCGTACTGGTCAGCCCACACCGCACCCTCGCCTGACTGGAGCCATTGATGGATAGCACCTTTTTTCACCGCTACGACGAGGCATTTCTCGCATTCATCGCTGCTGGCGAATTGCGCATTCCCGTGCATACCGAAACCGGCCGGGCGCTGGGTCTGCATCAGCGTGCCTGGTGTGTCGCTGGAGATCACGGCGTGCAATGGAGGCCCGCGTCTGGCCGCGGGGCTGTTCTCTCTTTTACCGTGACGCGTCGGCCCTACACGCCCGAATTTCCCGTGCCTCTGGTGCATGGATTGATCGAGCTGGCCGAGGGGCCGCGACTGATATGCCGGCTTGACGGCGTCACGCCCGAGGCGGTCGCCGTCGGTCAGGCGGTCCAGGCGCATTTCGACCGACAAGGTCTGGTGTTCCGACCGGCCCTTGACGACGGCAATAAGGCCGACAAGTGAAACTTAAAACCAAGGAGACAAGTTATGTTGGCAAGAGACCTGGTTAAGCGCTGTGCGCGTAACTACCCGACCAAGACCGCCTACCTGTGCGGCGAACGCTCGCGTAGCTGGCGCGAGATGGATCAACGCTCCGACCGGTTCGGCGTGGCCTTGCAACAACTCGGCCACCGTCCGGGCGAGGCGGTGGCCATCCTGACGCAAGAAAGCATCGAGGTGTATGAGCACTTCTTTGCCTGCATGAAGATCGCGGCGCCGCGGGTCGGGCTCAATACAGGGTACGTCTGGCCCGAGATGCTGCACGTGCTGAAGGACAGCGAGGTCAAGTTCCTGCTGTTGGATACGCGCTGCCGGCATCTGCTCGCCGAGCGGCTGGGCGAGCTCAAGGCACTGGGCATCACGCTGATTGGCTATGGTGCAGGCCATGGTCTGGAGCGCGACTACGAAAGCTTGCTGGCGACAGCCGAGGGTGAGCCGCACTGGCCAGCGTTGGCGCCCGACGACATCCTTTTTGTCAGCTACACCTCCGGCACGACCGGTGTACCCAAGGGCGTAATGCTCACGCAGGAGGGCGGTGTCAACTGCATCCTCCACTCGCTGATTTCTTTTGGTTTTGGACCTGACGATGTCTGGTACATGCCGGCGGCATCGGCCTGGGTGGTCGTGATACTGAACGCATTCGGGCTCGGCAACGGGATGACGACCGTGATTCCGGACGGCGGATACCAATTACAGGCTTACCTGCGCGACATCGAGCGTTTTCGCGTTACGGTCGGGATGCTCGTCCCGACCATGCTGCAGCGCGCGATTGTTGAAATCCAAACCAATCCAGTTTACGACCTGTCCTCTCTGCGCATGGTGGTGTACGGCTCGTCGCCCGCCACGCCCAAATTGATCCGTGATGCGAGGGCGACCTTCAAGGGGATCAAGCTGCTGCAGGCCTACGCGATGACAGAAGCCACCGGCGGCTGGATCAGCTACCTGACCGATGCCGACCACGAGCATGCGTTGCGCGAGGAGATCGAGCTGCTCAAGTCGGTCGGCCGCATCGGCATTCACTACGACTGTTCGATTCGCGACGAGTCGGGCCAGCCAGTGCCGATCGGTCAATCCGGCGAGATCTGGCTGCGTGGCAATACCATGATGAAGGGTTACCGCAACCTGCCCGAGGCTACGGCGGAAGCGATGCCGGACGGCTGGCTGCGCACCAACGACATCGGGCGGCTCGACGAGCGCGGCTATCTGTATCTGCTGGATCGGCAGAAGTTCCTGATCATTACCGGCGCGGTCAATGTGTTTCCAACCACGGTCGAGGCGATTCTGGTCGAGCACCCGGCGGTGGAGGAGGTGGCCGTGGTCGGCGTGCCGCACCCGGAATGGGGCGAGGCGGTAGTCGCTGTGGTCGTCCGAAAACCTTCGCACCGCGATGTGACGGTGCAGGCGCTTATCGATTTTTGTCACGGCAAGCTCAGTCGCCCCGAAACGCCCAAGCATGTGGTGTTTGTCGATGAACTGCCCAAGACATCCAACGCCAAGCTGAAGAAAGGCGAGTTGAAGAAATGGCTGTCTGGCGGTGCAGTGCCCCTTCCCTGGCAACTCGAAGTTGCTTGACCTTGTAGTGCCCCGTCAAGCACCTCTAAAAATTCCCCCTGCTTAAAACTTGTAACCCTAGGAGACAAAAATGTTGAAACTACGCAACCCCATGAAATGTTTGATGGCTACCGCCGTCGTGTGTGTGTCCGTCTTGTTGCCGGCGGCAGCTCAAACCAAGCCGCCGTTGAAAATCGGTGCCTATCTGTCCGTCACTGGCCCTGCTTCTTATCTGGGCGCGGTGCCATGAAAACCGTCGAGATGTACGTCGAAGCCATCAACGCCGCTGGCGGCATCGATGGCCGCAAAGTCGAGTTCCAGGGCTACGACGACGAATCGGATGCATCGCGCGCCAATACGCTGGTCAAGCGTCTGATCGAGAACGACAAGGTTCACGTCATCATTGGCGGCTCTACGACAGGCGCGACGATGTCAGCCGTCCCGCTGGTGGAACGGGCCGGTATCGCCATGCTGTCGCTGGCCGGTGGCAGTGTGATCACCGACCCTGTCAAGAAGTTCGTTTTCAGACTGGCCCACAACGATGCGATGGTAGTCAGTCGTCTGTACGACCACATGCTGGGTCGCGGTATCAAGAGCATCGGCATCATTGCCGGTAGCGATGCGTTCGGTCGATCCTGTCTCTCATTCGCGCAGAAATTGGCACCGGGAAAAGGCGTCAAGATTCTGCGCGATGAGTCCTACAACGCCAAGGACACGGACATGACCGTACAGCTGACCAAACTGCGACAGGAACCGGGTTTGCAGGCGATCTTCAATTGCGGCTTCGGCGAGCCGGCGGCGATTGCCACCAAGAACTACAAGCAACTCGGCATCACCGTGCCGCACTACGGAACCCATGCGCTGGCGTCGGACGCTTTCGTCAAATTGGCGGCCGGCGCGGCGGAGGACATGATCATGGCCAACGGCCCCATCCTTGTGTGGGATCAATTGCCGGCCAGCGACCCCCAGCAACCGGTGGTGCAGTCCTATGTGAAGGCCTACCGCGCCAAATTCAACGAAGCCCCTTCCTTCATTGCGGGTATTGCACATGACTCGTTCTTCGCCATCCGGGAGGCGGTGCGGCGCAGTGGCAGTATCGAGCCCGCCAAAATTCGCGATGCCATCGAAAAAGGCAACGCCTTTGTGGGTGTGACAGGGCATTTCCGGATGATGAACGAGACCGACCACATTGGCTTGACCCCCGACTCCTTGCGGATCGTACAGGTCAAGAATGGTCGATGGAAACTCGTTGAATAAGTGTAATGGCTCTGTTGCAAAGATTGGCGGCAGTCAGAGGTAGGCTGTCGCTCTGCGCCGATCAGGCGGCTGCTGCGAAATGGTGGTTGAGCATGCCCATGGCCTCCGTCAGCGCCGAGGGCCCAATGCCAAAAGCTCTCTCCACAAGGCGCACCTCGCCCCTGATGCCGGGCTGCAGGCACCAGGGGCGAGCCTGTCCTTTGCGCAGGGCTCGCATGACTTCGAATCCCTTGATCGTGGCATAGGCCGTGGGGATCGATTTGAAACCGCGCACCGGCTTGATCAGTATCTTGAGCTTTCCGTGATCGGCCTCGATCACGTTATTGAGATACTTCACCTGCCGGTGGGCCGTCTCCCGGTCCAGCTTTCCTTCGCGCTTCAATTCGGTGATCGCTGCACCATAGCTCGGCGCTTTGTCGGTATTGAGCGTGGCAGGCTTTTCCCAGTGCTTCAGGCCTCGCAGGGCCTTGCCCAGGAACCGCTTCGCTGCCTTGGCGCTGCGGGTCGGCGACAGGTAGAAATCGATCGTGTCGCCCCGCTTGTCGACTGCCCGGTACAGGTAGGTCCACTTGCCCCGCACCTTGACGTAGGTTTCATCCAGGCGCCAGCTCGGATCAAAGCCACGCCGCCAGAACCAGCGCAGCCGCTTCTCCATCTCCGGGGCGTAGCACTGGACCCAGCGATAGATCGTCGTATGGTCGACCGAAATGCCGCGTTCCGCCAGCATTTCCTCAAGGTCGCGATAGCTGATCGGATAGCGACAATACCAGCGCACCGCCCACAGGATCACATCACCCTGGAAATGGCGCCACTTGAAATCCGTCATCGTTCCGTCCGTCCAATCTCCGCCAAGCATGCTCAAGCTTCACGATTTTTGCAACAGAGCCGTCTGGATCACGAAAGGGACGACGAATGCCGAGCAAGAAGCACAAGCCGGAAGAGATTATCGGCAAGCTGCGTGAAGTTGAGATCGTGTTGGCGCAGAGCGGAACGACGGCCGAGCCGTGCCGGCGCATCACCCTGACCCGGCTCATCCGCTGCGTGGAGGCAGCGTGATCGGACCGGGAACCGGCGTACAGGTATATTCGGGCTTATAGGCCGCGAGACAATGCTGAAAATATGCCGGTTGCCGACGGTGCCGCTCGAGCCTTGCGAGAAGCGGGGGTCACTGCACGAAAGTGACATTTACGTACGATAGGCGTTGGCAAGCTTGTCGTCATTGACGAGGTCCAGCGGGCACCGGATCTGTTTTCGACATTGCGCGGCGTTATCGACGAGCGCCGCCGTGCAGGGGAGGGGGCGGGTCATTTCCTGCTGCTCGGCTCGGCAAACCGAATTCTGCTCAATCAGAGTTCGGAGTCGCTCGCCGGACGCGTCGCCTATATGGACATGGGTCCGATCGACGCAGACGAAGCGCGGTCAGCCGGACTGGACGATCTCAACCAGTTGTGGGTGCGCGGCGGCTTTCCCGAGAGCCTGACCGCGCCCAACGACACCGAAAGCTTCCGCCGCAGGCTCGACCTGATCCGCACCTATGTTGAACGCGATCTGCCTTTCATGGTTCCTCGCATGCCGAGTGCGACCATCAACCGGCTCTGGACGATGCTCGCCCACGGGCAGGGGGGTCTGTTCAATGCCTCTGGCCTTGCGGGGAGTCTCTCCATCTCGGCACCGACCGTTGCCAACTATATCGACATCCTGTGTGATCTCGGCCTCGTCCGCAGGCTCAATCCCTGGTTTGCCAATGTCGGCAAACGACTGGTGAAGGCACCGAGGCTCTATGTTCGCGACAGCGGGCTGTTGCATGCCCTGCTGCGCCTCGAAAAGCTCGACGACATTCTTTCCCATCCTGTCGCCGGCACCAGCTGGGAAGGAATGGTTATCGAGAACATCATCGGCGCGGTCGGCGATCGCTACGATGCCCATTTCTACCGGACGGCGAATGGTGCGGAGATAGACCTCATCCTCGTGTCCGGCGGCGTTCCCGAAGTGGCCATCGAAGTGAAGCGGTCGACGGCGCCCAGCGTTGAGCGCGGGTTTCACCTTGCCTGTGACGATCTCGAGATCGAGAAGCGCTGGCTGATTTACCCCGGAGAAATGGCCTACCCGAAGCCGCACGGCATCACGGCAATGCCTCTGGTGCAGGCGCTGGAGCAGCTGGTGGCCGGGACTTCAAAACCATCATGAGAATTGCGCCCGGGCTGGCAATCACGGTGCGTGTGAAGTCTCGTCCGCTGCAGCATAATCTGTCGGTTGGCAGCATTCCGCGTTCAAAGCAGATTGCAGCTTAAATTGTCGGTTCACACCAGCATCTTGCGGCTGTCGCAGAAGATCGCCGCGATCGGCAGGCCGCGGTCGACATTCTCGCGCGCGATGATCTTGTAGACGCACTCCTGGGTGAACAGCTCGGGCCATTCCTCCAGACGGTCCTCGTCGATCAGCTCGGCATGGCGCGCCACCAGTCCTCAACCTCCTGGTGAAGATCGCGCGCCCCAGCTTCCTCGAACCCCGTCCGTGCCCCCATCTCAGCTCCCATTTCAGGCGCCCGCTTCGGGCGATGCCAGCCGGATCGCGATCCAGCCGTCGTCGACCTCGACACTATAGGTCTTGAGCGGGATCTGGCACGGGAACACCGTCGCCGCCCCGCTCGCAATGTCGAACGCGCCGCCATGGAACGGGCATTCGATCGTGCCGCCGTCCTGATAGCCGTCGGTCAGCATCGCATTGCCGTGCGTGCAGATGTTGTCGGTCACATAATAAGTGCCCCCGACATCATAGACCGCAAACGGCGGCAGCCCGGCGACATGCGCCGCCACCGGCTCGCCCTCCTTCACCTCATCCACTCGGCACAGGCGAATCAGCTCGCTCATATCATCCTTCTCGCAATCGTCGCTGGGACGCCGGGATCATCAAGACCCCGGCGTCCATCGCCCAAGACTTCAAACGCTCGGTTAGAGCTCGATGTCCATCCCGTAGCCGGCGGCCTCGTTGCCGTGGCCGAAAATGTCGCGGCTGTAATATTCCTGCTGGTTGTCCGCCTTCTTGGCACCCCAGCCCAGCTCCCACAGCCAGCCCGACGGTTGGCGCAGTAGAAGGTCAAAGCCTCGTCGGTCGAATGCTTGCCCAGCTGCAGCGCAACGTCGATCTTGCGCTGGCGGATGATGTCGTGCGCCACCCCCAGATCGTCGAGATCGGTATATTCGAGCATCTTGATCCGCTTCTTCATCGGCCCAAGCGCCGAACGCCACCGAATGTTGGCGCCCGTTGACGTGCATGAAATAAGGCTGCGCCACCATGCCGCCGGGAAGCGGAAGCTTGTACTCGACCGAGCCGGTGAGGCCGAGCATCTCGTAGAAGCGCACCGCGGCAGGAATGTCGTCCTGGCGCAAGATTCAGTGGCCGATGCCTTCCTTGGCGGTCATGAACTTGCCGAACATCGGCCGCCCCGGGTGGAACGCACGCCAGTTGTCGACCAGCGGACCATAGAAGATCTCGGTCGGGTTGCCGCCCGGATCGACCGTCTTGGCCAGGCCCAGAACACGCCGCTCGGCGCATTCCTCCTACGACGCCACGCGAATGTCGAGGTTGTTGAGCCGCAGCTTCTCGACCAGCTCGTTGAACTCGGACGGACCCGCAACCGCCAGCCGATATAGGCCAGGTCGTCGCCGCCATCGATGTGCAGCGTGAGGCGGTGATGCCACTTGTCCATCCGCAGATAAATGCGGTCGCCCTCACCCTCGTCGACGATCTCCATGCCGACGATCGACGCCGCATAATCCTTCCACGCCTCAACGTCGATATGGACAGACCGATATAACCCAGCTCGGTCACTTGCGACATCGCGCTCATCCTCTCTCTTGTCTCTACTTCAAGCCCGGCACCCCAGCCCGGTCCCGCCCCCCGCGCCTTAGTCCAACTCGACCACCTCCGCAACCGCATCAGGACAACGGTTTGCACGGGATTCGCCTGATAACGCCCCGGCCCGAACCGCTTTTGGAGTGGTTGAACGACAGCGTAGATCAGCCAGATCGGGAAAAATGTCGAAACGCGGCTTCAGGCTCGGCGCTTGCGAAGCACGCAAGCGCTGATTATCGACGTGTTCGAGGGCCTGAACGGCGAGATTCGCCTTGTAAGGAGTTCCTCTATGTGCAACTAAAACAAGAGCGCACAGCCGGTCCTTTCCGGCGAATTCCGTGAGACGACCTCCTGGTGGCGCGCCCTTGTAGGTCAATTCCTGTCATCTCCATGTCGGACGCAGTAATGGAAAAACAAGCTACGATCCCCGAGATCGGCAAGACCGTCTCGGTGAACGGCGTTCGTACCAATTATCATGAGCAGGGCGAGGGGCCGCCGCTGCTCCTGATCCACGGCTCGGGTCCCGGTGTGACGGCGTGGGCGAACTGGCGCGCCAACCTGCCCGAGTTGGCCAAGGACTTCCACGTCTACGCACCCGACATGATCGGCTTCGGCTACACCGACGCCCCGGCAGGCGGCATCAAGGACCGGCAGATCTGGGTCGACCATCTCGCCGGCTTCCTCGATGCGATGGGCATCGAGAAGGCGTCGCTGGTCGGCAACAGCTTCGGCGGCGCGCTGGCTATCGCGTTCATGATCGCGCATCCCGACCGCGTTGACCGCGCGGTGTTGATGGGCGCGGCCGGCGTCGAGTTCCCGATCACCGAGGCCCTCGATTACGTCTGGGGCTACGAGCCTTCGATGGAGATGATGCGCAAGACGATCGCCTATCTCTCGACCGACCCGAGCCGCATCACCGAGTCGCTGATCGAGTCTCGCTACGAGGCCAGCAAGCGTCCCGGCGCGGCCGAACCCTATTCGGCCACGTTCGGCCCGAAACCGCGCCAGAACCACCTCAAGATGCTGTGCAGCAACGAGGAGGATGTCGCGGCGATCCCGCACGAGGTGCTGATCCTTCACGGCAAGCTCGACCAGGTGATTCCGCTCGAAGTTTCTGAAAGACTTGTGAAATTGATCAAGAATTCCGATCTGCATGCCTTCGGCAATTGCGGGCATTGGGTGCAGATCGAGCGGGCGGCGAGCTTCAATCGCCTCGTCACCGAATTTGTAAAACAGGGCCTCAACGGCTAGAACGAGCTAGCAAATTAGGAGAGTTGAACATGGCTGTCACAGGAGTCTTGAGGCCCGGATACGTCCAGATGCGGGTCCTCGATATGGAGCAGGCGATCCCTCACTATCGTGACCGCGTCGGCCTCGATCAGGTTGGCGAGACCGAAGGCGACCGCGCCTTCTTCCGCGGCTTCGACGAATTCGATCGGCACAGCATCATCCTGCGCGAGGCGGACACACCCGGTCTCGACGTGATCGGCTTCAAGGTCGCGAGCGACCGCGATCTCGACGTGTTCAAGAAGCGGATCGATGCGATGGGGGTTCGCACCGAGGAGATCCCGGCTGGTGCCGATCCGGGCGTGGGCCGCAAGATCCGTTTCACGACGCCGACCAAGCATGTCTTCGATCTCTATGCGGACATGGAGATTTCGGACACGGCGCCGATGACCAAGAATCCGGATGTGTGGCATCGCGAGCCGCGCGGTATGCGCGTGCAGCGTTTCGACCATTGCGCGCTCAACGGCACCGACATCGTCGGGTCGACCAAGATCTTCGTCGAGGCGCTCGACTTCGAAGTCTCGGAGACGGTGGTCGACGAGAGCAACGGCACCGAGCTAGCGGTCTTCATGAGCTGCAGCAACAAGGCGGTCGAAGACTTGCCTAAAGGCGTCACCGGCAAGATCGACAAGTTTGCCCTACGGCAGGAATTCCGGAACAATTTGGATCGGCTGCCGTGGACGGTATGAACTCCATGGCGCAGGCGCCGCTGCATGGCACTACGGTCGTCGACCTGACTCGGTTGCTGCCCGGCCCCATGTGCACGCAATACCTGGTCGATCTTGGTGCGATTGTAATCAAAGTCGAGCATCCTGTTGGCGGCGATTACGCGCGCCGCCCGCTCGACGCCGCACCTGATGAGCAGCTCGGGCAATCGGCATTCTTCCGGGCTGTCAATCGCGGGAAGCACAGCGTCACGCTCGATCTGACAAGGGAAGTGGAACGCGAAAGATTGATCGATCTGGTGCGCGAAGCGGATGTTGTGCTGGAGAGCTTTAGGCCGGGCGTAGCAGCGAAGCTTGGAATCGACTACGCGACTCTTTCGGCTATCAAGCCCGCGCTCGTCTATGTCTCGATTACCGGTTATGGTCAGTCTGGTCCCCTCAGCGATCTCGCGGGCCACGATCTGAATTACCTTGCATACGCGGGGCTTCTGGATCAGTTGCGTGATGATACCGGAGGGCCGGTTTTGCCGCGTTTCCAGATCGCGGACGTCATGGGTGGATCTCTTCACGCCGTGATCGCGGTGCTGACCGGCATCGTCGAGCGGCAACGGACGGGCCGGGGACGGTTCTACGGCGTGTCCATGACCGAATGCTGCAAGCCGCTGAACATCGGGCCGCTAACGATGTCGGCCGGCGGGCCTTCGCTTCTCGACGGGAGCTTTGCCTGCTACCAGATATATCAGACATCTGACTATCGCCATCTGACCGTCGGGGCCGGTGAACCCAAGTTCTGGGCGAGGCTGTGTGCGGCGCTGCAGAGGCCCGACTTGCAGCCCTTCCAGTTCGACGAGACTCGCCAAGCCTGGCTGAAGTCCGAGCTTGCAGGAATCTTTGGGTCGCACCCACTTGATCACTGGTGCAACCTGCTGGTGAAGGCCGACTGTTGTTTCGCTCCCGTGCTTAGCGTAGCCGAAGCCATGGCGAACGGAAAGGCGGAAGCGGGCTGTGCCGGGATAGCGTCGTCAGACGTGATATTCGAACTCCCGATACAGATCAGCGGATACACGCCCGACTCCACGGCATCTTCACCCGCTCTGGGTGAGCATAATCATCGCTATTTCGGTGAACCGGATGAAGCGCGGGCACGCGAAGAGACCGGGGTCGGCCGGGCCGCAACGGGAGAGACGACATGAACGCCGTAACTTTTCCGACCGTCGACCTGTGTTTCGATGGAGCGCGAGCAACGATCGCGTTCAATCGCCCCGAAAAGCGCAACGCGATGTCTCCGCAAGTTCATGCCGACATGCACTCCGCGCTGGACGAGGTGGAGCGCCGGGGCGATGTACGGCTTATCGTTATTGTCGGGAGAGGTGACAACTTCTGCGCAGGCATGGATCTTGAGGAGTTCCTGCTTGGGAATTTCGGGGACTCCGACATGTTCATGCGAACGATGGATCTGGCGCTGTCGTGGATGAAGCGTCTTCGCCACTTTAACGGCATCACGATCTCGGCGGTTCAGGGCTGGTGCGTGGGCGGAGGCATTTTGGTCGCGGGGCTCTGCGATTTGTCGGTCGCTGCCTCGAACGCGCGTTTCAGCCTTTCGGAAATCAACTTCGCCGTCATCCCCGGTGCAGGTCTGACCTGGATGGTCGCCCGGCACTTGCCACGCAAAGTGGCGCTCTATTACCTCCTGACGGGGCAGGTGTTCGACGGTCACAAGGCGGCGGAGATCGGATTGGTCAATCATGTGGTTCCGGTTGCAGATCTGAGCGGCGAGATTGACAGGCTGAGCACCGAGTTGGCAGCAAAAGACAGGCACGCGGCTGTCGCGATCAAGCGTGTATTCGAGCGGTCCGTCGAAATGGATTTCGACGAAGCAGTTGAATGGGAATCAGCAAAATTCTTTGAACTTTCGTATACATCGCGTCAGAAATGGCTTGACGTCGCACTTCAGGGGTTCTCTAATCGAAAATTCAAACCGGCGCTAGAAAACTATACGACAATAGGAAATAGGAATATTGAATGAATATCGCGAATTGGTGAATCGAACATATAAAGATATAATATCGGGAGAATGCGCGTGCATCAATCGAGCGGGGAATTTGCGTTCTTTTACGAAGGCCTCGCGCGGCAGGAACTGCTGATGCAACGCTGCTCGCAGTGCTCGTTGATCCGCAATCCCCCTTCGACAATGTGTGGACAATGCGGCAGCTTCGAATGGGCGCCCGTCCGGATGAGCGGGCGCGGCACCGTGTTCAGCTTCGCCGTCCACCATCACCCGCCCCTCGAAGGGTTTGTCCTGCCGCATCCGGTCGGCGTGGTTCAGCTTGAAGAAGGCGTTCGGGTTGTGGCCGGCCTCGACGGCATGGAAATAAACTCGATCGCGATCGACAATCCCGTGCAGGTTGAGTTCATAGAACGAAACGGGCGGGCGTCGTTTCGTTTTGGTCCGGCATAGATCGGGCGGATGAAGGGGACGGCATCATGCTTTCAGACAAGACTGCCATCGCAGGCATTGGCGCTACCGAGTTCTCGAAGAATTCGGGCCGAAGCGAGCTCCGCCTGGCGTCCGAAGCGGTTTGCTCCGCGCTCGCGGATGCGGGCATCGAGGCGTCTCAGGTTGACGGCCTGTGCACGATGGGGGCCGACAACACTTCCGAAGTGGAAATCGCGCGCGCGATCGGCGCGGGCGAACTGACCTTCTTTTCGCGGATACCCTTTGGGGGCGGCGGTGCCTGCGCTGTGGTGCAGCAGGCTGCGCTGGCGGTCGCCAGCGGACTCGCTTCGACAGTGGTCTGCTATCGGGCCATGAATGAACGATCGCAGTATCGTTTCGGCGGGCCGCTGCCGAGCGCACCGACAGCCGAAGGCGAAGTGACCCACTATCACACGCTGCATGGCCTCGCGACGGCCGCTTCGTTTGTTGCGGTGATGATCCGCCGCTACATGCACCAGTATGGCGCCACCAGACAAGACTTCGCCAATGTCGCAATAGCAGCCCGCAAGCACGCGGCGGTCAATCCGGCAGCCTTCTTCTACGGCAAGGAACTGACGCTTGACGATTACCTCGGTAGCCGGACGATCTCCGATCCGCTTCACCTGTACGATTGCTGCATGGAAAGCGACGGTGCGGTCGCACTAGTCGTGACGTCGGCGGAGCGTGCGCGCGACCTCAAGACCAAGCCGGTAATGGTTCGGGCCGCTGCGCAGGGGGCCGCCCGCGGCAATATTCCGCTCATGGGCTTCTACGGTAACGATATCATTCCGTTTGAGGATACCCGCATCGTATCCGAACAGCTTTATGCCATGGGCGGTCTTTCGGCAAAGGACATGGACGCCGCCATCATCTACGACCACTTCGGACCGACCATACTTCCCGCGCTTGAAGCCAGCGGCTTTTGCAATCGTGGCGAAGCAAAGGATTTTATAAGGGACGGCAACATTGAAATCGGCGGCGGCCTCCCGGTCAATACCCACGGCGGGCAGGTTGGTGAGGCCTATATCCACGGCATGAACGGCATCGCCGAAGCGGTCCGTCAGGTGCGTGGCAGCGCGATCAATCAGGTTGTCGGACTCGAGAACATCCTGGTTACGTCGGGTGGCGGGGTTCCGACCAGTGGCCTGATACTGGGAAACTGAGTCCGATACGGAGAAATTAACGCCTTTAACAAGCAAAAGACCAAAGGGGGAAGGAATGCGAAATCATAACATAGCTGCTTTCTTTGCGCTAATAACCACGTTCATTTTCGCGACCGATCCAGCCATGACGCAGGATACCGGAGCGCCCGGGGAGCAATCATCCTCAATTGGGTCGTCGAACCCATCCCCGGCGGAGACGGATTCCGCGGGGCTGGAGGAGATCGTCGTCACCGCCCAGCGCCGGTCCGAAAGCCTGCAAAGCGTACCGCTGGCGGTCACTTCGCTGTCGAGCGAGAGACTTGCGCAGAGCGGCATCACCAATTCCGACCAGATCGCGTTGGTGACCCCGGGTCTGACGGTGTCGACAGGCGGTGGTTTCCCCCAGCCATTCCTGCGCGGCGTCGGCAGCGACCGGACGGCCAATTCCGAGCCGAGCGTCGCAACCTATATCGACGGCGTCTATATCGCCTATTCGGCGGGCACGACGCAGCAACTGTTCGATGTCGAACGGGTGGAGGTGCTTCGCGGGCCGCAGGGCACGCTCTATGGCCGTAATGCCACCGGCGGCGCCATCAACATCGTTACCAAACGGCCGTCCGATGAGCTGTCCGCCACGTTGTCCGGTTGGCTCTGTTGCAAAAATCGTGAAGCTTGAGCATGCTTGGCGGAGATTGGACGGACGGAACGATGACGGATTTCAAGTGGCGCCATTTCCAGGGTGATGTGATCCTGTGGGCGGTGCGCTGGTATTGTCGCTATCCGATCAGCTATCGCGACCTTGAGGAAATGCTGGCGGAACGCGGCATTTCGGTCGACCATACGACGATCTATCGCTGGGTCCAGTGCTACGCCCCGGAGATGGAGAAGCGGCTGCGCTGGTTCTGGCGGCGTGGCTTTGATCCGAGCTGGCGCCTGGATGAAACCTACGTCAAGGTGCGGGGCAAGTGGACCTACCTGTACCGGGCAGTCGACAAGCGGGGCGACACGATCGATTTCTACCTGTCGCCGACCCGCAGCGCCAAGGCAGCGAAGCGGTTCCTGGGCAAGGCCCTGCGAGGCCTGAAGCACTGGGAAAAGCCTGCCACGCTCAATACCGACAAAGCGCCGAGCTATGGTGCAGCGATCACCGAATTGAAGCGCGAAGGAAAGCTGGACCGGGAGACGGCCCACCGGCAGGTGAAGTATCTCAATAACGTGATCGAGGCCGATCACGGAAAGCTCAAGATACTGATCAAGCCGGTGCGCGGTTTCAAATCGATCCCCACGGCCTATGCCACGATCAAGGGATTCGAAGTCATGCGAGCCCTGCGCAAAGGACAGGCTCGCCCCTGGTGCCTGCAGCCCGGCATCAGGGGCGAGGTGCGCCTTGTGGAGAGAGCTTTTGGCATTGGGCCCTCGGCGCTGACGGAGGCCATGGGCATGCTCAACCACCATTTCGCAGCAGCCGCCTGATCGGCGCAGAGCGACAGCCTACCTCTGACTGCCGCCAATCTTTGCAACAGAGCCTTATCAACACCCTATACTATATAGAATCGCCGCGCTATCATCGCCAAATGGCCGCGAAACCCGCCTCTGCCGTGATTGTAGCGCCCTCAGCGGCGCCGGTGGATCTCGTGGCCGACGTGCGCGCGCTCGTTGGGGCGGCCGCGCCCGTCGACGAGGAACTTATCGCCGCCGCCGTGCGAGGTTGGTCGCACAATACGCGCCGCGCCTTCCGATCGGACCTTACCATCTGGGGGGAGTGGTGCCGACGCCAGCGGATCAATCCGGCTTCGGCCGAGGCGAGCGATGTCGCGCGCTGGGTGCGAGCACTCGCGGGCGTCGATCCCTCCGAAGAGACAATCCGCGCGATGGCGACCATCGAACGCTACATCGTCAATGTCGGGTGGGCCTATCGCATGGCGGGCTTTCCCGATCCAACAGCCGCGCCGCTGGTCAAGCTGGACATGAAAGCGGCGCGCAAGACGCTGGGCGTTCAGCAGAGCCAGGCGCGCGCGCTGCGCTTCAAGGGCGACATCGCGGATCTCGACAGCCCCCCTTCGGGGGTCTGCCTGGCGCATCTCCTGAAGGCGTGTCGCCGCGACGAGCTGGGCTTGCGGGATGGGGCCTTGTTGCGCGTGGCCTATGACGCTGGCGCACGGCGGTCCGAGCTGGTGGCGATCGACGTCAAGCACATCGAGGGGCCGGATAGCGATGGCGCGGGCACGCTGTTCATTCCGACGAGCAAGACCGACCGGGAAGGGGAGGGGGCTTATGCCTATCTCTCGCCCGCGACGATGGACGCGATCGCGAAGTGGCGCGAGAAAGCCGGCATACGAAAGGGACCGCTGTTTCGGCGCGTCGAGACGCATTTTGACGGGTCGATAGCAGCGATCGGCACCGAAAAACTCCATCCCAACAGCATCACGCTCATCTATAGGCGTGCCGTTCGGGCGGCCTGGGCGAAGAAGCTGCTCGGAGCGATGTCGGAGGCCGAGCTTGAGCGCTGGGTTGCGGCGGTGTCGAGTCATTCGATCCGGGTCGGCGTGGCACAGGACAGTTTTGCGGCCGCTGAAAGCCTGCCGGCGATCATGCAGGCCTATCGCTGGCGCGACCCCAAGACCGTCCTGCGTTACGGCGCCAAGCTAGTAACCAAGAGCGGAGCGAGCGCACGGCTCGCCAAGAGATTCGCCGACACATGACGCGCCGACGGTCCAAGACCTATTTCAGCGTCATCAGGTAATCGACGACTTCCTTGCGTTTGGCCGGGTCGGGAATACCGGCGAAAGGCATCTTGGTTCCGGGCACGGTCCGTTGGGGTGAGGTCAGCCATCTATCGAGGCTCGCCGCATCCCATGTCAGCCCGGAATTCTTGAGCGCAGCGCTGTAATTGAACGTCGGCAGGCTCGCGGCCTTGCGCCCAGCGACGCCGGCAAGGCTGGGGCCGACGCCGTTCCGGCCCGGATCGACGGAGTGGCACGCCGCGCATTGCAGGAAGCTCGCGGGCCGTTGCGGCGAGGGCGACGCGCTTCCCGCTGCTGGAGCGCTGATAGTCAGAACCATAGCCGCGCTGAGGGCTGTGCCGCTCCCTATGGTGAGAGCGACCTTCGATAATTTCCGCATTCACTATTCTCCGAAACGGATCGGGAGCGGCGGCGCCAGGGGTCAACGCCGCCGCTCCACGTCCGACCAGTAGCCAGGAGGTCGATTAGCTACGGTCGGCGTTCATGACCTTGGTCCAGGCCCGCACGAAGTCATCGACGAACTTCTGCTTGGCGTCATCCGAGGCATAGACTTCGGACACCGCGCGCAGCTCCGAATTGGAGCCGAACACGAGATCGACGGGGGTGGCCGTCCACTTCGGGGCGCCGGAAGCGCGATCCTTGCCCTCGTAGATTCCCGGTGCGCTGACCGACTTCGCCCAGACCGTATCCATCGACAGCAGATTGACGAAGAAGTCGTTGGACAGGGTGCCGGGGCGAGCTGTGAAAACGCCGTGGCGCGCGTTCCCGGCATTAGCACCGAGCGAGCGCATACCGCCGACAAGCACCGTCATTTCGGCGACCGTCAGGCCAAGGCTGTCGGCCTTGTCGACCAGCGCAGCAGCCGGACCGAAATCGGCTCTGGCCGAATAGTAGTTGCGGAAACCATCGGCCTTCGGCTCGAGGAAGGCGAAGGATGCAACGTCGGTCTGTGCCTGCACCGCATCGACCCGGCCCGGTGTGAACGGCACGGATGCACGCTGACCGGCCCGCTCCGCCGCCTGCTCGACTGCGGCATTGCCGCCCAGCACGATCAGATCGGCCATCGAGACGCGCTTGCCGTCGGTGCGGCCCTTGTTGAAGTCAGCCTGGATGCGGCTGTAGGCCGCCAGCACTTTCTTCAGCTCCGTCGGATCGTTGACCGCCCAATTGCGCTGAGGATCGAGGCCGACGCGCGCACCATTGGCGCCGCCGCGGCCATCGGTGTCGCGATAGGTGGATGCCGAGGCCCAGGCCGCGCGCACCAGCTCGCCGGTGGAGAGGCCGGTTGCGGCGATTTTCGCCTTGAGCTGCGCGACGTCGCTATTGTCGATCATCGCATAGTCCGCCTTGGGCAAGGGATCTTGCCAAAGGAAGGTCTGGTTCGGGACGTCCTTGCCGAGATAGCGGGTCTGCGGCCCGACGTCGCGGTGGGTCAGCTTGAACCAGGCGCGGGCGAAGGCGTCGGCGAATTCTTCCGGATGCTCCCGCCAGCGCATCGTGATCTTGCGGAAGCCGGGGTCTTCCCGCATCGCGATGTCGGTGGTGAACATCATCGGCGCGTGCGTCTTGCCGGCGACGTGTGCGTCGGGAACGAGCGCATCCGATGCCCGATCGGTCGGCCGCCATTGCCAGGCACCCGCTGGACTCTTGTGCTTTTCCCACTCGAAACCGTAGAGGTTGTCGAGATATTGCGTCGTGAAGGCGATCGGGTTCGCCGACCAGGCGCCTTCGAGGCCGCTGGTGATCGTGTCTTCCGCGTTACCCTTGCCGCACTTGTTCGCCCAGCCAAGGCCCTGGCGTTCCAGCCCTGCGACGCCCGGATCACCCTCAAGGCATTCCTCGACCTTGTGCGCGCCGTGCGACTTACCGAAGGTGTGGCCGCCTGCGATCAGTGCGGCGGTTTCCTCGTCATTCATCGCCATGGCGCCGAAGGCGCGGCGAATGTCGACCGCGGCCGCCAGCGGATCGGGATTGCCGTTTGGACCTTCAGGGTTGACGTAGATGAGGCCCATCTGCGTCGCGGCGAGCGGACCGCGCAGATTGCCCTTTTCGTCGCGCCGTTCGTCCATCATCATCTTGGTTTCCGGTCCCCAGAACACAAGATCCGGTTGCCATGCGTCGACGCGGCCGCCAGCGAAGCCGATCGTCTTGAAGCCCATATCCTCCATGGCGACGTTGCCGGTCAGCACCATCAGATCGCCCCAGGAGAGCTTACGGCCGTATTTCTGCTTGATCGGCCAGATCAGGCGGCGCGCTTTGTCGAGGCTCACATTATCGGGCCAGCTATTCAGCGGCTCGAAACGCTGCTCGCCGCCACCGGCGCCGCCGCGGCCGTCCCCGGTGCGATAGGTGCCCGCGCCGTGCCAGGCCATGCGGATGAAGAAGGGACCGTAGTGCCCATAGTCGGCAGGCCACCACGGCTGCGAGGTGGTCAGAACCTTGCGGATGTCGGCCTTGACGGCATCGAGATCGAGCGAGGCGAATTCCTTCGCATAGTCATAGTCCGCGCCATAGGGATTGGACTGCGCCTCATGCTGGCGAAGCGCCGTCAGATCGAGGTTCTTGGGATACCATTCCGTCGCCGTCGGCGCTGCGCTTTGAGATGAAGCCTCGCCCGAACTGGCGAAGGCCGCTGGCGAGATCGCCATGGCGGCTATCGCCAATATAGATACTGTAGTCCTACGCATTATGTCCTCCTGTTGTGGTTGAAGAAGTGGGAGGCCCGTGGACGGTCGGACCTCCCGAGCCGCACGGCAGCAAACGCCGCCATACGAAACCGGAATTGGGGAAGGGGATGGCGCGACCGCTTATGGGGCCGGGGCTTTCAGGTAAGCGATCAGCGCCGCGCGATCGGCGGGTTTCGGCAGACCCATGAAGGTCAGGCACATGCCCGGGTTGACCGTGTGCGGGGATTCGAGAAAGGCATCGAGCCGCGCCTCGTCCCATATGAAGTCCTGGGCGCGCAGCGTCTCGGAATAGGCGAAGTCAGGCAGAGAAGCCGCTTGGCGGCCCACAATGCCTTCGAGGTGCGGGCCGGTCATCGGCCGCGCGCTCGCACTGGTGGAGTGGCAAGCGAGGCAGCGGATGAAGTGCCTCTTGCCGATTTGCGCGGGCGGCGGATCAGGCGCCGATGCGACGGCGGCCGACATAGTTCCGGCAGCGATCGCGGTGGCTATAGCCAGCAGATGCCCTCTCATGCGCAACCCCCTTGCCCGCCGCCTTGGCGCGCTGATTTCCTACCGTTCTGTCGGGAGTCGATATGACATTATATGAAAGTGACGAAATTGATTAATCTCGCAACTGTAATCGAATAAGCCAATTTCTCCCGTTTTACGCGGATTTTACCCGCTATCTACATGGGTAGATTCTTATCGTTTCGCTTAATCGGAGAATTGATCGAAGGCTTCGACCGCCTGCGCGGCATACATGAGGCTGGGACCGGCGCCCATGTAGAGCGCCATCCCCATCGTCTCCATTACCTCGTCGCGGGTCGCGCCTTTCTTGACCGCCGCCTTGGCATGGAAGGCCACGCAGCCGTCGCAGCGGATCGCCACGGAGATGGCAAGCGCGATCAGCTCCTTGGTCTTCACATCGAGCGCGCCGGCCTTGGTCGCCGCCTCCGCCATTGCGGAAAAGGCCGTCATCACTTCGGGGGCGCCGAGCCGCACTTCCTTGATGGCGCCGTTCAATTCGGCGGCCATCGCGGGCCAATCCTTGTGCATAATCTCTCCCGTGAAAATTCAGCGCCCGATGAGGGCAAGCAGGCGGTAGGCCGCAACGATACGGTCGCCCTGCGCTCTGGCCTCGCTCACGGCGGCCGCGGTCGCTTCGCGTTCGGCGTCGAGCAGATCGAGCTGGGGTTTCATGCCGACGCGGACCTCATGGCGAACGCTGTCTCGCGCCTGCGCCGCGGCAAGGGCTTGGCTGCCAGCGGCGGTTTCGACCAGCACGGCGGATCGCACCCCCTGAAAGGCGCTGATCGTCTGTTCGTCGACGGCGGCGCGCGCGGCGCGCACGCGGGCATCAGCCGCTCTTACTGCGCTGTCGGATTCGGTGATCTTCGCCGAAACGCGCCCGCCCGCGAATATCTGCCAGCGTGCCCGCACGCCGACCGTAGCGCCGTCGGCGCGATAATCGGGGAAGAACTGATCGCGGATCGTCGAGCCTTCCGCGAAAGCCCCGACCGTGGGCAGGCGTTCGGCCCGCGCGCCTCTAGCGCCAGCGCGCGCAGCCTCCAATGCCGCTTCGGCCTGGGCGAGAGCAGGATTGTTCGTCCGCGCAAGGTCGAGCGCTTCATCGAGCGATCCGGGCATGGCGGGGTTTGCGGGGAGGGGCTGCAAATCCTGCGGCGCAAGGCCGGTCAGATTGGTGAACCGCGCATCGGCCGAGACGGCAACGCCGCGCGCCGCTTCAAGGGCGGCCTGGGCTTCCGCGAGGCGGGCGGCCGCCTGCGCGACATCGGTGCTGGGGCTTTCCCCGGCCTTGAAGCGAAGACGGGCCTGGCGCTGGATCTCCTCCATCTGGCCGACCATCTGTTCGTAGAGCGCCACCATGCGGTGCGTGGTCAGCACGTCGCCATAGGCCTGGACCGTCGCAACGACGATCTGGCTGCGCGTCACGCTCTCGCCAGCGTGCGCAGCCTCGCTCCCGGCTCTCGCCTGCGCGATCCCGGCGCTGACCCTGCCGCCCATGTAGAGCGGCTGTTCGATGGTGAGCTGTGCGGCGCGGGGGGTGACGTTCGCCGCAGGAAGTCCGAAATAGCCTTGCGGATCGAGGCGGCCGTAGCCGATCGTCCCGCTCAGCGTCGCGCTGGGGAGGCCCTGGCCGCGTGCTTCCTTGATCCGGGCATCGGCGGCGTCGGCATCGGCGCGTGCGGCTTCGATCTCGGGCGCATGGGTCATGGCCGCGGCAATCGCCTCTTCCAGCGTCGTCGCCTGGGCCGGCATGGCGACGCTCGCGAGCAGGCAGGCCAGGAGGGGGAGGGGCAGCTCGCGCTTGAGGGTCATTTGAAGGCGGTCCCCGGGCGGACGCCGAGCGCCTTGAACACCATCGCGGCGGGGCAGAAGCCGGTGAAGCTGGCCTGGATCATGTTGAAGCCGGCGAAAGCCGTCAGCGCGATCCACCACGGATGCACGGTCAGCGATAGGACAACGCCCAGCAGCACGACACATCCGGCGAAGGTCATCACGGCACGATCGAGAGTCATCACTTGCACTCCTTCACTCGAGGACAATCAGAAACGCAGCTTGCGAATGCCCATCGCGTGCATCGCGAGTTTTTCGTAGAAAGGCTCGCTCTCGCCCTTGCGGACTTTGCGCAGGAAATATTTCTCGAAGCCGATCTTGGCCAAATGGACCCATTTGCCGCTCGACGCCCAATTGACATTGCGCGGCGGAATCTGGGGCTGGGCGACGAAGGCCACGCCGCCATCGCCGAAGTCGGCGAGGCAGACCGCATTCCATGTCGCTTCAGCCATTGGCTCCTTTCCTTCGAGGATCGCGGCGAGGTTCGCCGCGATCGCCGTCACCATGGACTCGATCATGAAGCCGGTCTTGGGCACGCCCACCGGCACCGGCGTCGGCCCCGTCGGGGGAATCGCGACGCAGACACCGAGCGCGAAGACTTCGGGGAAGGCGGGATTGCGCTGGTGCTTGTCGACGATGATGAAGCCGCGCGGGTTGGTGAGGCCTTCGATGTTGCTCACCGCAGGCACGCCCCGGAAAGCGGGCAGCAGCATCGAATAGCCGAACGGCAGATCATGGGCCTTCTTCACGGACCCGTCCTCGTTCACTTCCTCGACGTGCATGACACCGGCGTCGATCTTGTTGACGCGGGCATTGGTGATCCATTTGATGTGGCGGTCGCGCAGCTCGCTTTCGAGCAGTCCCTTGGTGTCGCCGACGCCATCGAGGCCGAGATGTCCGATATAGGGTTCGGCCGTGACGAAGGTCATCGGCACCTTGTCACGGATCTTGCGCTTGCGCAGCTCGGTATCGAGAATCAGCGCGAATTCGTAGGCCGGACCATAGCAGGACGCGCCCTGGACCGCGCCGACGACGATCGGGCCGGGATTTTCCACGAAGACGTCGAAGGCATCGGCCGCAGCGGCGGCATGGGCGGTCTGGCAGACTGAGACGGTATGGCCTCCATGCGGACCCAGCCCTTCGATCTCGTCGAAGGCCAGGTCGGGGCCGGTTGCGATTACAAGATAATCGTAAGTGATTGATGTGCCGTCATTGAGTTCGAGTCGCTTTTCGTGCGCATGGAGTCGTTTCGCGCCGACCGAGGTGAAGCCGATCTTCTTTTTCGCGAACACCGGGGGAAGGTGGACCTGAATGGCTTCCGGCTCGCGCCAGCGCACGGCGACCCACGGATTGGAGGGGATGAAGCTGTAGGTATCCGTGTCGGATACCGTCATCACGTCCGCACGGCCTTTGACCGCGGCCTTGATCTCATAGGAAGCGATCGTGCCTCCCAGACCTGCGCCCAATACCACAATCAACGGCTTGCCCATCTGCGATCCTTCCTCATTCAATGACATTGACTAATATAATCATTACACGTTATATGCAATCCACAAACTGAAAGAGGCAACCATGTTCGGATTCAAGAAACGTGATGCTCACCGCGAGATCGGCCCCGCCGAGCTGGACGCCATGCTGAAGGACGGCAAAGCGCTGCTGATCGACGTGCGCGAGGCCGGCGAGTTTGCGACCGGCCACATCGCGGGGGCAGTAAACATGCCGCTGTCGGGCTTTTCACCTCGTAACATCCCTGATCCCGAAGGCCGGACGGTCGTGCTGCAATGCGCGGGCGGGCGGCGTTCCGGGCAGGCGCTCGACCAGTGCGCGCAGGCCCAGAGCGCGATCGACACGCATCTCGCCGGCGGCATCGGCGCATGGAAAGACGCCGGTTTGCCGGTGCTCGGCGGCTAAGGGCGAAAGAGGGGAATGAGCGGCATGATGAGCGGCAGGGGCAAGTGGCTCTGGTTGGCAAGCGCCGCGTTGGCGTTATCGGCGTGCGGCAGTCAGCCGGAGCAGGACGAGGCGTCGGCGACATTGCCCGCAGGCGACATGGTGCGACTCGTGCCCAAGGAGATCGCGGACATGAAGGCGGTCGGCGCCGAGATCGCGACCCGCGACCAGGCCGAAGTTCTCGCCCGCATCCCCGGCATTCTCACATCGCTTTCCGTGCGCGCCGGTGACACGGTTGCGAAAGGCCAGCGCATCGGCATGATCGTCGACTCGCGGCTTGGTTATGAGGCGAGCGCCTATGGCGCGCAGGCCGCCGCCGCCCAGGCTGAAGCCGCGCGGGCCAATGCGGATCTCGCGCGCATCCGCGATCTCTATAACAACGGCGTCTATGCCAAGGCGCGTCTGGATCAGGCCGTGGCCGCCGCGCGCGCGGCCGACGCGCAGGTTGCCGCTGCCCGCGCGCAGCAGGGCGCGAGCGCCAGCGTCGCGGGGCAGGGGGCGGTGATTGCGCCGGCCAGCGGCCGTGTGCTGCGCGCCGATATTCCCGCAGGCGCGCCGGTCGCGCCGGGCATGTCGATCGCGACCGTCACCGCAGGCCCCCCGGTCCTGCGTCTGATGCTGCCGGAATCGGTCGCGGGACAGGTCCGTCCCGGCGCGCGTGTGATCGTCGATGATCCAGCCTTCAACGATGGCGGACAGAATGAAGCAGGGGTGCCTTCCGGGTCGCACCAGGGCAGCGTGACGCAGGTCTATCCTGCGATCACCGGGGGCCAGGTTCGCGTCGACGCGACGCTGCCTGGCCTCTCTACCCAATTCGTCGGCCGCCGCGTGAGCGCATCGGTCGAGATCGGCACGCGCAAGGCGCTGGTGGTTCCGCGCACGTTCGTCACGACAAGCTATGGGATAGATCAGGTGCAGGTCGTCAGCGAGGGCAAACGGCTCAGCACGGTGCCGGTCCAGATCGCGCCCACCGCCGATCCTGCCATGGTCGAGATATTGAGCGGCGTGTCTGCCGGCGACACGCTGTTTGCTCCGGGCAAGCCTGCCAAGGCGAGCGGCAAATGAATCTCGGCATCTCCGGTCGCCTCACCAGGGCCACCATTGCCTCGCCCTTGACGCCGCTGTTCCTTCTCGCGGCGATCGCCGTTGGTCTGCTGGCTCTTCTTTCCATCCCCCGGGAAGAGGAGCCGCAGATCAGCGTGCCGATGGTGGACATTCAGGTGATGGCCCCCGGCCTCTCCGCCGCCGACGCGACCGAGCTGGTCGGCATCCCGCTCGAGACGATCGTCAAGAGCGTCGATGGCGTTGAGCATGTCTATACCCAGGCGCAGGACGATGGCGTGCTGGTGACGGCGCGCTTCCTCGTCGGATCGAACCCCGAGGATGCGGCGATCCGCATTGAGGAGAAGCTGCGCGCCAATTGGGACAGGAAGCCCGTCGGCATCCCCGATCCCAAGGTGACGGTGCGCGGCATCAACGATGTTCCCACGGTCGTCCTGACCCTCACCCCCAGGCCCGGAGCCGCAGGCCAGTGGAACGACGCCAGCCTCTATGAGCTGGCCTCGAAGCTGCGCACCGAGATCGCCAAGGTCGATAATGTCGGTATCAGCTTCCTTGTCGGCGGCCGCCCCGAGGAAATCCGCATCGCGCCCGATCCCGCCAAGCTGCGTCAATATGGCGTGCCGCTGGGCAGCGTGATCGAGGCGGCGTCCCAGGCCAACCGTAGCTTCCCGCTGGGCAACATCCGCGAGGACGGGAAAGCCGTAGGCGTGACCGCGGGCCGCACGCTGTCGTCGGCGCAGGAAGTGGGGCTGCTCACCGTCCGGTCCGGCACCGGCGCGCCGGTCTATCTGCGCGACGTGGCGAGCGTCACCCAGGGGCCGCGCGAGGATCAGGCCCGCGCGTGGCGCTGGGCGAAGTCGGACAATGGGACCGGGAACGGCAAGTGGAACTCGGCGCCTGCCGTCAGCATCGCTTTCGCCAAGCGGGCGGGGGCCAATGCCGTTGTCGTCTCCGACGCGATCCTCCAGCGCGTCGAGAGCCTGAAAGGCAAGCTCATTCCCGATGACGTCACGGTCGCGGTCACGCGCAACTATGGCGAGACGGCGAACGAGAAGGCCAACGAGCTGCTGTTCCACCTGGCGCTGGCGACCGTCTCCATCGTGGTGCTGATCGGCTTTGCGATCGGATGGCGCGAGGCCGGCGTGACCGCCGTGGTCATTCCGACGACGATCCTGCTCACCATGTTCGCGTCGAACCTCATGGGCTACACGATCAACCGCGTCAGCCTGTTCGCGCTCATCTTCTCCATCGGCATCCTCGTGGACGATGCGATCGTCATGATCGAGAATATCGCCCGCCATTGGGCGATGGACGATGATCGCAGCCGCACCCAGGCGGCGATCGAGGCGGTGGCCGAAGTCGGCAACCCGACCGTGGTTGCGACGCTCACCGTTGTCGCGGCGCTGCTCCCGATGCTGTTCGTCTCCGGCCTGATGGGGCCTTATATGGCGCCGATCCCGGTGAATGCGTCGGCGGCGATGATCTTTTCCTTCTTCGTCGCCGTGGTGATCGCGCCGTGGCTCATGATCCGTTTTGCCCGCAAGACGCTGGCCAATGGCCATGGCCATGACGAGAGCGGCGGCAAGCTGGGGCAGCTCTATGCCCGCGTCGCGCATCGCGTGATCGACACGCGCAAGTCCGCGCGCAATTTCCTGATCGGGGTCGGCGTGGCGACGCTGGTCGCCTGCTCGATGTTCTATTTCAAGGCCGTGACGGTGAAGCTGCTCCCCTTCGACAACAAGTCGGAGGTTCAGGTGGTAGTCGACATGCCTGAAGGCACCGCGCTCGAAAGCACGGGCCGCGTGCTCGAAGACATCGCCGGCATCGTGCGCGGGCTTCCGGAAGCGACGTCGATGGAGGCCTATGTCGGCACGTCGGCGCCGTTCAACTTCAACGGTCTTGTCCGCCACTATTTCCTGCGCTCGCAGCCCGAACAGGGCGACGTGATGGTGACGCTGCTGCCCAAGGGCGAGCGCAGCCGGTCGAGCCATCAGATCGCGCTTGACCTTCGCCAGCGGTTGAAGGCGCTGAAGTTGCCTCAAACCGCGTCGATCAAGGTGGTCGAGACGCCTCCGGGGCCGCCCGTCCTCGCGACCTTGCTAGCCGAGGTCTATGGCCCCGATGCTGCCACGCGCGAAAAGACGGCGACCGAGCTTGAGAAGATCTTCAAGTCGGTCCCCTTCATCGTCGACGTCGATAACAGTTTCGGAACGCCGCGGCCCAGGCTGCGCCTCGACATCCAGCGCGACCGGATCGACTATTATGGCCTTTCGCAGCGCCAGATCGCCGATAGCATCGGAATGCTCATGGGGAGCCAGACCGTCGGCTACGCACCGCGCGGCGATGGCCGCTCGCCTCTGCCGATCACCATCGCGCTCGATCAGAAGGACCGGAGCTGGACGCAGGCCTTGTCGAGCACGCCCGTCGCACAGACGCCGGGCGGCCAGCTCATCGACCTGGGCGCGGTGGTCGATGCCCGCACCGAGGCGGGAAGCCCTGCCATCTTCCGCCGCGACGGGCGCTATGCCGACATGGTGACGGCCGAGCTTGCGGGCGCCTATGAAGCGCCGATCTACGGCATGTTAGCCGTCGATCGTGCGGTGGACGACTATGATTGGGCGGCAAAGGGGCTAGTGAAGCCGCAAATCCGGCTCAACGGCCAGCCCGAGGACGAGAGCGTGCCGTCGATGCTGTGGGACGGCGAATGGGAGATCACCTGGGTCACGTTCCGCGACATGGGCGGCGCCTTCATGGTCGCCTTGCTGGGGATCTACATCCTCGTCGTTGCGCAGTTCAGGAGCTTCCGCCTGCCGCTGGTCATCCTGACCCCGGTGCCGCTGACCCTCGTCGGCATCGTCCTGGGCCACATGCTGTTCCGCGCGCCGTTCACCGCGACGTCGATGATCGGCTTCATCGCGCTCGCCGGCATCATCGTGCGCAACTCTATCCTGCTGGTCGACTTCATCCGCCATTCGGCCTCGCCCGACAAATCCCTGCGCGATGTCCTGCTCGAAGCCGGCACGATCCGGTTCAAGCCGATCGTCCTCACAGCCGCCGCGGCGATGATCGGCGCGGCCGTCATCCTGACCGACCCGATCTTTCAGGGACTCGCGATTTCGCTGCTGTTCGGCCTTGCGTCCTCGACGCTGCTGACCGTGCTGGTTATTCCGGCCATTTACGTCGTGCTCCGAGATGATGGGAAACCCGCAACCAGATGATGCCTCTTGAAACGCCCTTCGCGCTCCTCGCTCAGCACGCCGCCCATGCGGCGAGCGTGCTGAAGCTGCTCGCCAACGAGCAGCGCTTGTTGATCCTGTGCCGGTTGACGCAGGGGGAGTTTTCCGTCGGGCAGATGGTGGAGCTGTGCGAGCAATCGCAGTCGAGCGTATCGCAGCACCTTGGAAAGCTGCGCGAAGGCGGCTTGGTCAAAACCCGCCGCGATGGCACCACCATTCATTACAGCCTGGCCGACGACGACGTTCGCAAGCTGATCGACATGCTGTGCGACCGCTTCGGCCCGGCTGCCGGGCAGTCCTGAGATACACCGATGCGGCGCGTCGCCCTTCCGTTGCTCTCTGCCCTGACACTATCGGCCTGCGCGTCGAGCGAGCTGGCGGACGATCGGGCAACGATGGCCGCAGAAGCGCAGGCCCGGTCCGAGATCCTGGCTGATCGTTTCCAGAAGGAATTGCTGGGCGCGCTGACCACCGCGATGGCGGCCGAAGGGCCGCAGGGGGCGGTCGGTGTCTGTTCGAGCATTGCCCCAGCGCTTGCAGCGCAGCTCTCCGAGGAAAGCGGGGCGAGCGTCAGGCGCACGGCGCTGCGAACCCGCAATCCCGCCGCGCAAGCCGATGCGACGGAGCGGCGGGTCATGGCGAGTTGGGTGGCCGCACCCCTCGACGATAATGGCCGTCCCAAGCGCTGGACGGCACGCGAAGGCGGCGAATATCGCTATATGCGCGCGATACCCACCATGCCCATGTGCCTTGCCTGTCATGGCGAGAATATCGCCCCCGAAGTGACGGCGGCAATCCGCGCGCATTATCCCGAAGATCAGGCGACGGGGTTCGCGCCGGGCCAGCTTCGCGGAGCCTTCTCAATCCGCTGGGACGATGCGGCCTTGTCGCGCGCGATCAGGAACGGGGACGCGGCCCGGTGAGATACGGCGTCCTTGCTTGCCTGTCCGCCCTTGCGCTTGCCGGACTGCCGGTGGCGGCCGCGGCCGAGCCGACCGATCTTGTCATTCGCGTTATCAGCGAAGGCGGTAAATATGTCGGCACGTCGATGGGAGGGGCCGAGATCATCGTGCGCGACGTGCGCAGCGGCGAAGTGCTGGCGCGCGGCCGCACGGCGGGATCGACCGGCGACACGGCCCGGATCATGACAGGAGGTCCGCGCGGCACGCCGCTTGCCGATGAGGCGTCGGCCGCCTTCAGGGCGCGGATCGACATCGACGAACCGCGGTTGGTCGAGGTCGAGGCCTTTGGGCCGCTCGCGCAGCCGCAGGCAGCGGTGCGCGTCACCGCTCAGCGCTGGATCGTGCCGGGGCGTCCGGTGACGGGCGATGGCTGGGTTCTCGAGCTGCCCGGCCTTGTGGTCGATCTTGTCGAACCGGCTGCGCACCAGCGCGGCGCCGCAGGAGCCAGCGTGCGGCTCGCGGCCAACGTCGCCTTGATGTGTGGGTGCCCGATCGAGCCTGGCGGCATCTGGGATGCGGCGCGCTATGACGTGCGGGCCACAATCCGGCGCGACGGTCAGCCCGCCGACGAGGTCCGCCTGTCCTATGGCGGACGAACCGGCTATTTCGCCGGCACATTCCCTGCTGACAAGGCTGGCGCCTATGTCGTCACCGTGACGGCCATGGACTCCAAAACCGGCGCGACCGGCGTCGATGCGACCAGCATCCTGATACCCTGACCCCGGTGATCGTTCCTAGCGGCCGCGCTCCCGTTCGAGGCATCGCCTGAAAGCCGGAAGGTGACGCTCGCGCGAGGCGGCTTGCAGGTTTTCCATGACCTGTCGGGCCGCAGGATCGTCGATCATCGGTATCAGCCGATCGTAGAGCGCGATATTTTCGATCTCGCCCTCGACCGCGCTTTCGCACGCCTCTCTGAGCGTCGCCGGCGCCGATACCTTCCCGGTCCACGGATTGGGCGGCACGGTCAGCCCCAGGCGCACGAGTTGACGTTCGAGCGCCGAGGCGTGGCGCTGTTCGGCCTCGATGATATTGGAGAAGGGGCGGACCGGGCCGAACTTGTCGATCACGGCCGCGTAGCTCGCCTCTGCTTTCCGCTCGTCATCGAGCGCATCGAGCAGGATCTTCGTCAGCTCTACCGAAGCCATAGCCTTGTCCTTTCGCCGTTGGAGATTCGCAGCACCAGTCTATCATGCTTACAGAATTACCCTATCTTTGTATTGAGGCTTGGTGGATTCGGCGTATGATTGGCTGTTCGCAGGGAGTCGGCGGACGGCTCCCCTGCCGGATAGGGAGAGCAGCCATGCCAGATACCAGGAATGCTACCGGATCGACGATGAGCACCGGCGCGCCGGCGCCGAGCGACCGCAATTCGCTGACGATCGGGGCCGATGGCCCGATCCTCCTGCACGATGTCCATTTCCTCGAGCAAATGGCGCATTTCAACCGCGAGAAGGTTCCCGAGCGCCAGCCTCACGCCAAGGGGTCGGGCGCCTTCGGGGTGTTCGAGACGACCGAGGACGTTTCGGCCTACACGCACGCGGCCTTGTTCCAGAAGGGTGCTTCGACCGAAATGCTCGCGCGCTTTTCGACCGTGGCCGGCGAGGCGGGCAGTCCCGACACCTGGCGCGACGTGCGCGGCTTCAGCCTCAAATTCTACACCAGCGAGGGCAATTACGATCTCGTCGGCAACAACACGCCGGTCTTCTTCATCCGCGACACGATGAAGTTTCCGCATTTCATCCGGAGCCAGAAGCGGCTTCCCGATTGCGGCCTGCGCGACAACCATATGCAATGGGACTTCTGGACGCTGAACCCTGAATCGGCGCACCAAGTCACCTATCTCATGGGCGATCGCGGCCTGCCGCGCACCTGGCGCAACATGAACGGCTACGGCTCACATACCTATATGTGGATCAACGCCCAGGGCGAGAAATTCTGGGTCAAATATCACTTCATCAGCAATCAGGGCACGGCCGAGTTCACCAATGCCGAGGCGGCGACGATGGCGGGCGCCGATGCCGACTATCACCGCCGCGACTTGTTCGAGGCGATCGCACGCGGCGATCATCCGAGCTGGACGCTGTTCGTGCAGGCCATGCCCTATGCGGAGGCGAAGACCTACCGGATCAACCCGTTCGATCTCACCAAAACATGGTCGCACAAGGATTATCCGCTCATCAAGGTCGGCACGATGACCTTGAACCGGAATCCCGACAATTTCTTCGCGCAGATCGAGCAGGCGGCCTTCTCGCCGGGGAATACGGTCCCGGGCATCGGCCTTTCGCCCGACAAGATGCTGCTAGGCCGCGCGTTCGCCTACAATGACGCGCAGCGCAACCGGATCGGGACGAACTTCCACCAGCTCCCGGTCAATCAGCCCAAGGTGCCGGTGAACAGCTATATGTTCGACGGGCAGATGGCCTATCAGCACAGCGGCAACGCGCCGGTCTATGCGCCCAACAGCGGCGGGCGGAGCTGGGCCGACGAAACCGGGCCGGTCGCCGATGGCTGGGAAACCGATGGCGACATGGTGCGCCAGGCCTACACGCTTCGGCCCGACGATGACGATTTCACGCAGCCCGGCATTTTGGTGCGCGAAGTCTTCAATGACGCGCAGCGCGATCGGCTCGTGGAGACGGTCGCCGGCAGCTTGCTGGGGGGCGTTCGCTCGCCCGTGCTGGAACGCGCCATCGACTATTGGAAAAGCATCGACGCCGATGTGGGTCGCCGCATCGAGGAATGCGTGCGTGCTGGCGCCGCTCCTGCGCCGGCGCAGGGGATGGGCGAAGGCTCCGAGCAACACGCCGCTCCGGTATCCTGATCCGGCGAGCAGCCCTGGCCACTCGTATCGCGGCGGCCAGGGTTTTCGTTTCAATGCGATGCGGCCGCTTTCGTCAGCGTCTCGGGCAAGTGTTGATGCCGAGCACCGAATAGATCGGGCACATGCCCACAAGTCCGGTCAGCAGCGGAATGACGCCGATCCACCCCCACGCGGAGCGCGGACCGACGAATACCAGCGCGATCAGAGCAAGGCCGACGATCACCCTCAACAGTCGGTCTATGGTGCCTTCATTTCGGGACATTCCAATTCCTCCTTCTCATTGCGGGTGATCGGGTGCGGCCGCGATCGTGCGCGCGGTCATGCCCTGTCGCCCATTCCGCTTCAGTCTTCGAGCAGGGCGTGGAGCATCCAGGCGGTTTGCTCATGCTGCGCGATTCTCTGGGTAAGCAGATCCGCGGTCGGTTCGTCGCTCGCCTTTTCGACCAGCGGGAACAGAGCGCGTGCCGTGCGGGCCGCTGCTTCGTGGCCCTTGGCGAGAATATCCACCATGTCGAGCGCCTTGGGCGGAGATTCCGGCGCGTCAGGCAGCGAGCTGAGCTTGGCGAACTGCGCATAGGAACCCGGCGCGGGCTGGCCCAACGAGCGGATACGTTCGGCGATCGGGTCGATCGCGTTCCACAGCTCGGTATATTGCGTCATGAACATGGTGTGGAGGCTGTTGAACATCGTCCCCGTCACGTTCCAGTGGAAGTTGTGCGAGGTCAGATAAAGGGTGTAGGTGTCCGCCAGCAGGCGGCTCAGGCCTTCGGAGATCGCAATCCGATCGTCCTCGCCGATCCCGATATTCACTTGTCTGGTCATGGGGCTTCTCCTTGGTCAAAACTTAATCCAGCTTCCGCACGCCGGCGAGCAGCGCGGCGCGGGAGATCTCGCCGACATGCGTCAAGCGGATGACGCCCTTGCTGTCGACGAACAGCGTCGCGGGAAGACCCGCGGACCCGATCGCGGCGGCGGCGCTTTGATCGCTATCCAAGAGGATATGCGCCGAGGTCAGGCGTTGGCCGTCCAGCCAGGTCCGCACCTTCGCCGCGTCCTCGCCTTGGTTGGCGAGCAGGATCGGCACCGGCGAGCGCGCGGCCTCTTCGATCAGCATAGGCATCTCGCGCCGGCAGGGCGGGCACCAGCTCGCCCAGAGATTGATGACGAACGGCTTGCCCTTCCGATCGTCGAGCGCGCTTGCTTCGCCTTCTAGCGAGTGGAGGATCAGCCCTTGCGGCAAGGGCTTTTGTGCCGAGGCGAGAAACAGCGACGTGGCGATGAGCGCGACCGAGGCGCTGCCAACGAAGGCTATGCCCGTAGGTAACAGTGCAGGCGATCGGCGCAGCGACAGCACCAGCGAGATCGCGGCGGTCGCCAGCCCCGCGAGAGGCGAGAAACCGCCTTGCCAGAGGTAGAAGATGCTCAAAGGTTCAAGCGCGAAGGCGGACCAGTTCTGTGCCACGAAGCCCAGGCGCGCGGCGGCGAGGCCGAGGAAGAGAGCGCGCCATGCGGCTTTGTCGCTGTCCTTGCCATGGCGGCGAGCGATCCAGCTCGCCGCCGCCATGAAGGCGATAATTCCGAGGACCGCGAACAGCCGCTCCAACGCCAGCGCGAGAGGGCCGACGCTAATCATCAGATCGATTTTCAGGCGGCCGCGTCATCATCGGGGTCCGAATGAAATTCGTGCCACATGCCGTTGAGGATGCCGAACCCGACGGCGAGGCCGACACCCAATACCCAACTGAAATACCACATCGCAGACGTCCCTATCAGTAGAAGTCGGGGTTGGTGTCGACGTCGCGCAGCGTGATGCGGCCGAACAGCACCTTGTAGACCCAGGCCGTGTAGATGAGCACGATCGGCAGGAAGACGAGAGTCACCGCCAGCATGATGAACAGCGTCACATGGCTGGACGAGGCGTTCCACACGGTCAGGCTGGAGGCCGGGTCGATCGAGCTGGGCAGGATGAACGGGAACATCGAGAGGCCCACGGTGGCGATGATGCCGACCGCGCCGATCGACGAGCCGCCGAAGGCCAGCGCCTCGCGGCCCGTGCGGATGCCTATCCACGCGAGCAACGGCCCCGCGAAGCCGAGGACGGGCGCGATCAGCATCCAGGGATGGGCACTATAATTGTCGAGCCATGCCCCCGGCGCCGCGATCGTTCCCGAGAGCAGCGGATTGGAGGGACCGAGCGGATCGGCGCCGTGCGTCAGGCGGAAGCCGTAGCCCATGGTCGCGATCATGACGCCGCCCACCGCGAACAGCAGGATCGAGGCGGCGGCCGCGACCTGGCCGTAAGTGCGCGCGCGATCGTGGACCGCGCCGCGTTCGATCTTGATCGCGAGCCAGCTCGCGCCGTGCAGGACGATCATCGCGACAGACAGCAGGCCGGCGACCAGTGAGAAGGGATGGAACAGGCCGAGCAGGCTTCCCTCGTAGAAGGAGCGCAGGTCGCTATCGAGGCGGAACGGGATGCCGGTCAGGACGTTGCCGACCGCGACCCCGAATACCAGCGCTGGCACGAAGCCGCCGACGAACAGCGCCCAATCCCAGCGCGAGCGCCATGCGGGGTCAGGTCTCTTCGAGCGATACTTGAACCCCACGGGCCGCAGGATCAGCGCGGCGAGGACGAGGAACATCGCGAGGTAGAAGCCGGAGAAGCTGACCGCATAGACGAACGGCCAGGCCGCGAAGATCGCGCCGCCGCCGAGGATGAACCAGACCTGGTTCCCCTCCCACGTCGCCCCGATCGAGTTGATGACCATCCGGCGTTCGGCATCGGTCTTGGCGACGAAAGGCAGGAGGGCGGCCGTGCCAAGATCGAAGCCGTCCGTCAGGGTGAAGCCGATCAGGAGGACGCCCATCAGGAGCCACCAGATCAGCCGGAGCGTTTCATAGTCGATGGGAGGTGCCATGACCTGTTCTCCTTATTCGGCAGGAATGGGCGCGTAGCCGTTCGGCGACGCTGGTGCCGGCGCGGGCGCGCGATGCTCGTCAGGCCCCTTGCGGATTGCCGCAAGCATCAGGCGCACTTCGATGACCGCAAGTGCGCCATAAAGCAGCGTGAAGCCGACGATCGTCGTCCAGAGTTGCGCGACGGTCAGGCTCGAGGCGGCGAGGAAGGTCGGCAGCACCCCGTCGATCGCCCAGGGCTGGCGGCCGATTTCGGCAAGAATCCAGCCGAATTCGATCGCGATCCACGGCAAAGGGATGATCCAGACCGCCGCCCGCATGAAGGTGCGGCAAAAGCCGTTGTCGCAGCCGAAGCGACGGACCGAGGCCATCCAGAAGGCCGCGCCGAAGAAGGCGATGAAGAAGAAGCCGAGGCCCGCCATCACGCGGAAGACCCAGAACATGACCGGCACGTTGGGCACGGTCGACCATGCCGCCTTCTCGATTTGCTCCGGCGTTGCCTGACGTGGGTCGGCGACGAACCGTTTGAGCAGCAGCGCATAGCCAAGATCGCCCTTGGCTTCCTCGAACTCAGCGCGTGCGGCCATATCGTTCTGATTGACCTTCAACCGCTCCACCGCGTCATAGGCTTTCACGCCATGCTCGATGCGATCCTGCGCCTTGGCAACCAGCTCGAAAATGCCCGAGACTTCGCCGGTCAGGCTGCGCGTGGAGATCAGGCCCAGCACATAGGGGATCTTCACTTCATAGCGGGTTTCGCGCCCTTCCAGGCTTGGAATGCCGAAGATCGCGATACCCGCAGGAGCCGGCTCGGTGTGCCACATGGCTTCGAGCGAGGCGAGTTTCATTTTCTGATTATCCGTAAGCGCGTATCCGCTCTCGTCGCCCAGCACGACGACCGACAGCGACGAGGCAAGGCCGAAGGCGGCCGCGACCGTGAAGCTGCGCTGCGCCACCGCGACCCATTTGCCCTTGAGCAGATACCAGGCCGAGACGCCGAGCACGAAGATCGAGGCGCAGACATAGCCCGCGCTCACCGTATGGACGAACTTGGCCTGCGCGACCGGATTGAACAGTACGCCCATGAAGTCGGAGACTTCCATCCGCATCGTCGCGGGATTGAACCGCGATCCCACCGGATGCTGCATCCAGCCATTGGCGACGAGAATCCAGAGCGCCGAGAGGTTTGAGCCGAGCGCGACCATGAAGGTCGCGAACAGGTGCCCGACCTTGGACAATTTGTCCCATCCGAAGAACATGAGGCCGACGAAGGTCGCTTCGAGGAAGAAGGCCATCAGCCCTTCGATGGCGAGCGGCGCGCCGAAGATGTCGCCGACATAGTGGGAATAGTACGACCAGTTGGTGCCGAACTGGAATTCCATGGTAATGCCGGTGGCGACGCCGAGCACGAAGTTGATGCCGAACAGCTTGCCCCAGAAGCGCGTGACGGTGCGCCAGATCTCGCGGCCCGTCATGACATAGATGCTCTCCATGATGACCAGCATGAAGGAGAGGCCGAGGGTCAACGGAACGAAGAGGAAGTGGTAGAGTGCCGTCAGCGCGAATTGCAGCCGGGAGAGTTCGATCACGGCCATGTCCATGGCAAGACTCCTTGCATTCCGGCCCGGCTTTGCATGGTCGCCATGAGTCGGTTGAAAAGATTATGTTTAGCCATTACTCGTAAGCGAGTATATGAGCAACCGAATTGATCGACAGGGCGGGGCGATTTTCTGGATCGCCGATAGCGGCGCGGCCATCCTCATGGCCGCCGCGCTTGCTACTGGCGTCGCGGCGGCCGCGCGGGGCGATCACGGTAATCTGCTGCTTGCCGTGGGCGGATTGATTGCCGCCGCCTTGCTTCGCGCCGGAATACAGATCGGTGCGACCGGCGTCGGCGAGGCCGCGGCGGTGGCCGCCAAGACAAGCTGGCGGAAACGCGTCTATCCCCGCATCCTCGTCGCGGCGCCGGGTGATCGCCGGATGCTGGGCGAAGCGGTTGCCGATGCCGTCGATCGTATCGAGGATCTGGGCGGCTTCCATGCTCGTTTCCAGCCTCTGCGCCGCGCGGCGGTCTTCTCTCCCCTCGTCATCGCGGTTGCCGCCGCCTTCGGGAGCTGGGTCGCCGGTGCGATCATGCTGGCGACCCTTGTGCCTTTTGCCTTGGGCATGGCGCTTGCCGGCACGGCAGCGGCGCGCGCGGCCGACCGCCAGCTCGACGCATTGAGCCGCCTGTCGGGTCTGTTCGTCGACCGGGTGCGCGCGCTCCCCGTGATCGTCGGCTTCGGCGCGCAGGACCGCATCGGCCGCCACCTCGCCGACGCCACGCGCGAAGTCGCGGCGCGCACGATCGACGTGCTGAAGGTCGCTTTCGTCTCGAGCGCCATCATCGAATTCTTCGCGGCGCTGTCGGTGGCGCTGGTGGCGCTCTATTGCGGCTTCAACCTGCTGGGCATCCTGCCTTTCCCCGCGCCCGAGAGGCTGACCTTGGGCGAGGCGCTGTTCGTCCTCATCCTCGCGCCCGAATTCTACCTTCCCATGCGCCGCCTTGCTGCCGCCTATCATGACAAGCAGGTCGGAGAGGCCGCAGTCGAACGCCTGGAAAAGATCGCTCCCCCGTCCCCGTCCCCGTCTGCCTCACGCCGCGCGATCGAGGCTCCGCCCGCGCTGCGCTTCGACGGGGTGGTCATCGACTATGGCGAGACGGCCATCGGCCCGTTCACGCTGGACGTCGCGGCGGGCACCATTTTCGCGCTGCGCGGCGCCACCGGCATCGGCAAGTCCAGCCTGCTCCACGCGCTGCTGGGACTGGCGCCGATCGGCAGGGGACGGATAATGGTCGACGGCCGAGAAGCGGCCGAGGTCGCTCTTCCCGGCCAAATAGGCTGGGCCGGTCAATCGGTCGCGTTCATCCCCGGAACCCTCGCCGACAATATCCGCCTTGCACGCCCGGAGGCCGACTATACCGAGGTTGAGGCGGCCGCACGTTCTGCTGGCCTTGGACCGATGATCGCGGCGCGAGGAGAGGGTCTGGGGCTACCGCTCGACCATCGCGGGTCGGGCCTGTCGGGCGGCGAGCGGCGCCGCGTCGGTATCGCGCGGGTGCTGCTGAAAGACGCACCGCTCTGGCTGCTCGACGAACCGACGGCGGATCTCGATACAGGGTCAGCGGCCGACATCGCCCGGATATTGGCTTCGGCTGCGAAGGGGCGCACGGTCCTCATGGTGACGCACAGCGCCGAGCTGGCCGCGATCGCGACCCATGAAATGGTGCTGGCATGAGCCGCGCGGATATGGACCGGCTGCTGGCCGAAGCCATCGGCCCCGAGCGTCGCGCTTTCCGTATCGCGGGCGCGCTCGCCGCTGCCGCGACGATCGCCGCGGTGTTGCTGCTGGGCCTGTCGGGCTGGTTCATCACTGGCGCCGCGCTCGCCGGCCTTGGCGGCGTGCTGGCGGCGCAGGGCTTCAACTATCTCGTGCCGAGCGCGATGATCCGGCTGCTCGCGATCGTCCGGACGACGGCGCGCTATGGCGAACGCCTCTATGGCCATCGCGCGGCCCTGATGGCGCTCGCCACGGTCCGGGCGCGCCTGTTCGAGCGCATCCTGTCGGTTCGCGACGTGCGGGCCGTATCGGCGGGCGATGCCGTGACCCGGCTCGTTCAGGACATCGGCGCGCTCGAAGACAGCCTGGTGCGCAAGCCCGCGCTCCCCGCCGCCCTTGCCGGCGCGGGTATCGGCCTTGTCCTTACATGGCTCGCCAGTCCCTGGGCCTCCCTCGCTTTGCTGGCGCTGATCGGCGTTCTGGTTCTATGGGCGCATCTGGCAACGCCCCGACTGCTGGCGCGCTCTGCCACCGACATCGCGGCGGCGCTGGCGTGGCTGAAGGCTGGAATGGTCGACTATGCGTCGGCATCGCCCGAAATCCTGGCCTATGACCTGGCCCCGGCGATCGAGCGGAGCCTGGCGAATGACACGGCCGAGCTGGACGGCGCGCGGCGCCGTTTCGCGCGCGGCGAAGCGATTATCGACGCGGGGCTGACCCTTGGCGGGGGCATCGCTATGGGCGCGGTCCTCGTTATCTCCAAGGCCGCTTTGCTCATGACCGTGCTTGCCGTGCTGGCGGGTGCTGGCGCGATCGAAGCCCTGTCCGGCTATGTGCGCGGCGTGTCGCGAGACGCGCTTGTGACGGCTGCCCTGGCGCGCCTGGAGGACATGGCAGGTGAGCGCAATGCGCCCGTGCGCGCAGGGAAGGAGATTTGCTCCACGCCGACGCGGCCGATCATCGCGTTCGATCGCGGAAATCTTTATCTTCGCCGCGAGCCGGGCGAACGTCTCGGGATCGAGGGACGATCGGGTAGCGGCAAGACCAGCCTGCTCGAAACCCTTGCGGGGATTCGGCCCGCCGAGAGACAATGCGGCCTCTATCTCGACGATCAGCCACTCGCGGACATACAGCCGGAGACGCTACGCGCGAGCTTTGCCCTTTCCCCGCAGGATGCCCAGCTCCTGTCGGGAACGGTCCGCGACAATCTGCGCGTCGCCCGCCCTGGCCTCAGCGACGAACAGCTTTGGGCGGCACTGGAAGTCGCCTGCCTCGCGGCCGACGTTCGCGCGATGCCGCATGGGCTTGACCAATGGGTCGGCGATGGCGGCGCGCGTCTGTCGGGCGGACAGCGCAAGCGCCTGTCGATCGCGCGCGCCGTTCTAGCAGGCAAGCCCTGGCTGCTCCTCGACGAGCCAAGCGAAGGCCTCGACATGGTGACGGAAGCGCGGCTTGCACGCCGCCTCGACACCTGGCTGCGCGAAACGGGAACCGGACTCGTGGTCGTCAGCCACAGGCGGGCGCTGCTGGCGCTCGCGCGCGAGCAGCACCGTATCAATCTCTAGCTTGCCCCGCGTTCCAGGCCAGCCACGAACGCCGTAACCGCACGGCTTGGCCTGCGTGCGCGATGAAGCAGCATCGTGAAATTGCGGGACGGGAGCGGCCATTGCAGCGGCGCGATCAACTTCATCCCGACCCGTGCCGCCGCCGCCAGCTCGGAAACGGCCGTGACAAGCTCTCCATCCTCGATCGCCTCGAGCGCAGCGCCGTTCGATGGAAGTTCCAGCAGGATTTGCAGCCGGTCAACGTCGACACCCGATCCGGCAAGACCGGCCGTCGCATGGTTCCGCGTGCCTGACCCCGGCTCTCGCATGACCCACCGGGCCGCTTCGAGATCGGCGCGGAGAAAGTGCCGCCCGACGAGGGGATGATCGGCCGCGGCATAGAGGCCGATCCGGTCGGTGCCGACGACCCTGGCCGAAAGCAGATCCTCCGACACCTCTGCCTCGACGAAAGCGATGTCCGCCTCGCCGGACAAAACCCGCGCGGCGCTCTGTGCGCTGTTACCGACCAGAAGGCGAAGCTGGACATTGGGCGCCTGGGCGGCGAAGCGCGCCATGCGGCGCGGCAACCAATAGGTTGCAACAGTCTGGCTGGCAGCGATACGAATTTCCCCGCGCGTCAATCCGTCCAGATCTTCGAGCACCCGGCAAGCGTCGTCGGCACGCGCCAGAACCGCGCGGGCTTCGGGCATGAACAGGCGTCCCGCTTCGGTGAGTTCGAGGCGTCGGCCGACGCGATCGAACAGGTGCGTCGCGTGCCGCTGTTCGAGCGCGGCGATCGCCGCACTGACCGCGGGCTGCGTTAGATGCAGGCGTTCGGACGCGCGGGTCATGCTGAGCGTGTCCGCGACCGCCACGAATATGCGCAACTGTTCAAGCGTCATAGGATAAGCATCGTTTATTCTATGCACTTAATCAATCAATTGGATTTCTGATAGGGAAAGGGGAACTTGGCAGCATGAAAGCTGCCCTTCCCATTCGCCATTCCGCGCCTGGTCTTGTGCTCTGCGCAGCGGTCGCGGCCGCCGCCCTGCTTCTCGAGCGCGCGGAAATCCTCGCCACTGGCAAGCCCTGGCTTGAAGCACTGGTCATCGCGATCGTGCTGGGGTCGTTGGTCCGCACGCTCTGGACGCCGCCTCATACCTTCCTGCCGGGCATCGACTTCGCGGCCAGGCCCGTCCTCGAACTTGCGGTCGCGATCATGGGCGCGACGGTCAGCTTTGGCGCGATCGCCGTGGCCGGTCTTCCCTTGATCGGGTCGATCGTCGGCACAGTCATTGCGGCGATCGCCATGAGCTTCCTCATTGGACGCCTGCTCGGCCTGCCGGGAAAGATGGCGCTGCTGGTGGCTTGCGGCAACGCGATATGCGGCAATTCCGCCATCGCCGCCGTCGCTCCTGTAATCGACGCCGATAGCGACGATGTGGCGACGTCGATCGCGTTCACCGCTGTCCTGGGTATCGGCGTGGTGATCGCCGTTCCGGTGATCGCCGCCACCTTGCATCTCAGCGCCGCCGCGGGCGGTGTCCTTGCCGGGCTTACCGTCTATGCCGTGCCGCAGGTTATCGCGGCCGCCGGCCCTATGGGATCGGCCGCGGTCCAGATCGGCACGCTGGTCAAGCTGGTGCGCGTGCTCATGTTGGGTCCGGTCGTCACCGGATTGTCGCTGTTTCTCGCGCGGCGAAGGGCTGGGGCCACGCATCGGCAGCGCCGGCACTCGATCCTGACGTTCGTGCCGCCCTTCATCATGGCCTTCCTCGCGCTCGCGGCCGTCAATTCGGTTGGGCTGTTCCCGCGCGCCTTGGCGGACCCTGTGCATCATCTGAGCGGCTATCTCACCATTCTCGCCATGGCCGGCCTTGGCCTGGGTGTCGATTTGCGAAGCGTTTCGGCCGCAGGCCCCCGTGTCGTCTTTGTCGTGACCGCATCGCTTATCGCGCTGGGCGGCATGGCTTTCGTCACGCTGCGATTGATCGGCCTTGCCTGATTGATGTCGCAGACTGCCGTCCCTAGTCCTCGCCGTAGAGTTCTCGCTGCGCGCGGTCCAGTTCGTCGGCATAGCGCTTGCGGACATAGCGTTCGGTCAGCATTCCCACGATCCGGCCCTGAGCGTCGACTACGGCGAGATCGTCGGCGGCGCTGGCGTCGAACAACTCCATGATCGGCACGATCGACATGTCCGGCGTCAGCGCGACATCCTTCAGGATGGCGAAGTCGGATACCGGCTTGTCGGCCTGTCCGGGATCGGCGAAGGCGGCGGCCGTGGGAACGAGGCCCGCATAATGGCCCTGTTCGTCCTGAAGCAGCACGCGGCTTGTCGAACCCAATGGGAACTGCTCGCGGAAATCCCCGACCGGCATCGTCGGCGACGCGGTGGCGGGCGCGGTCCGCATCATGCGCCGCGCGGTGAGTGTTCGCATCCAGCCAATGTCACGCGCGCTGCGAACCACCTCGCCGCGCAGATGCAGGCGCCATGTGGAGAAGGAATAGCCGAACCGCTCGCGGACCAGCGTGCTCGAACAGAGCGCGGCCGTCAGCACGACCGCCGTGATCTCGAAATCATGCGTGGCTTCGAGAACGAGGAAGGACATGGTCATCGGACCACCGACGACCGCGGCCGCCAGCGCGGCCATGCCGACCAGCGAGGCATCCATCGGCGACAGGGGAATGCCATCGGGGACGAACGCCCACAGGCGCGCGAATATCTGCCCCAGCACCGCGCCGAGAAAGAGGGAGGCGAAGAATAGGCCGCCCCTAAAGCCGAAGCCGAGGGAGACGATCGAGGCGAGCGACTTGAGCGCGAAGATCAGGATCAAGGCGCCAAGCGCGATATTGCCGGCGATCGTCAGGTGCAGCGCACCATGCCCTGCCGACAGGACATGCGGTGTCGTGAGCGCGAGCGGGATCAGGATCGCGCCGCCCAGCGCGGGTCGCAGCCATTCGGGAATCGGCGTGCGCCGAACCCCCGCTTCCGCGAGCGAGACGAGCCGCATGATCGCGATGCCGAGCAGGGCCGCGATCAGCCCCAGCCCTGCGTAGAGGATATAGTTGGCGGCCGAGAGATGCTGGCTGCTTTGCGCCGCGATCAGATAGGGGGTTGCGCCCAGCGTCCTGGCGGTGATGACCGCGGAAATCGTCGCAGCCACGACAGGGGCGATGCTTGCCGGGGTATAGGCGCCGATAACGATCTCGAAAGCATAGAAGGCGCCGGTCAGCGGCGCGCCGAAGGCGGCCCCGATCGCTGCGCCCGATCCGGCGCCGACCAGCACGCGCAGATCGCCGCGCCGTAGATTGAGCCATTGTCCGATCAGCGAGGCGATGCCGCCCCCGGCCTGCGCATAGGCGGCTTCGAGGCCGACCGATGCACCAAAGCCGTTGGAGATCAGCGTTTGTCCGCAGACCATCGTGGTATCGCGCAGCGGAATGCGGCCACCATGCAGCGCGTTCGCTTCCACGACGTCGATCGAGGCGCGTTTTTTGCGGCGGGTAAACAGCACCAGCGCGCCCAGCACCAGGCCGCCGATCGGCAGCGCCAGCAGGCGAGCCGGCGAAATCGAGACGAGGCCGCTCAGGCGGAGATCCGTGCCGAGGCCGTAGAGCAGCGATTGCATGACCCAGGCGGCTTTGCCGAGAAGCGAGGCCATGAGGCCGGCGAGAATGCCGACGCCGACCGCAAGCAGGATCAGGCTGGCTTCGCTGGACCGGAATAGGCGCCGCGCCGCCGATACGAGGGCCGTCGCCCGTATCAGACCCGCCACGGCTCAGGGTGTCCAGCTCGGCGCGGCGCTCGCCGGGAAGGACTCCATGCCCGCTTCCTCGACCGGATCGAGCGGTTCGGCTTCATCGGCCTTTCGGCGCTTCCCCGCTTTGGACGGCTTCTTCTTCGGGTCGCCACGCTTCGCGCCTTTGCCGGAATCCTGCGTCATCCTGCGTCTCCTATGATGGCCGGTATCGCGGGACGAAGCGGCCGATCCGATGTCCCCCAGCCTATCAATGACGCGCGGTCACAAGATCCGGGCGAAGGTTGCCGCCGATCCCCGCGCACGCGAGCCGGAACTTTTCACCGCAGGCTGGACGTCCTTGCCGGAAATGCCCGACAGGGCGCAGAGCAGTTTCGCGGTGCTTTCGAGCGCATCGGGCGAGAGGCTGTAGAAGACCAGCTTGGCATCGCGCCGCGTCTGCACCAGCTCCGCTTTGCGCAGGATGGCAAGCTGCTGGGACAGCCCCGGTTGGCCGATGCCGGTCATGGTTTCGAGTTCGCCCACCGACTTCTCGCCATTCTCGAGCAGCGTGCGCATCAGCTTCAGCCGCACGTCATGCGCCAGCGCCTTTAGGATGTCGGTGATCGCATCGAGATCGCTATCGGTGAACGTCGTCACTTGGCTGCCTTCTTGTGCTTGTCGGGTGGCGCTTTGTGCTTGTCAGGCTGCGTTCGATGGAACCAGCAGGCATCGTCCGTCGCGTCGAGCGCCGCAGTCTGGTCCTGATAGGGCGGGAGCAATACGTCATCGCCGGGGTGCCAGCCTTCGGGCGTCACCACATTGTCGCTGTCGACCATTTGCAGCGCGGCGATGACGCGCAGCAGCTCGTCGACCGAACGGCCGATCGTCGCCGGGTAGCAGAGCTTGGCGCGAACAATGCCTTCCGGGTCGATGAAGAAGGTCGCGCGCAGCGTTGCCGCGTCTGGCGCATTTTCCGCGAGCATCCCGTAGGCGCGGCCGATCACCATCGACGGATCTTCGACGATCGGGAAACCGACCGTGACGCCGAAATGCGCATGGATCGCCTTTATCCATCCAAGGTGCGAATAGAGGCTGTCGACCGAGATCGCGACCAGCGCGCAGTTGAGAGCTTTGAACCGCTCCCCGGCGCGCGAGAGCGCGACGAATTCACTGGTGCAGACTGGCGTGAAGTCCGCAGGGTGCGAGAACAGCAACACCCAGCGGCCGCGATAGTCGGACAGGCTCATTTCGCCCATGGTCGTGCGCGCCTGAAAATTGGGCGCGGCGTCGCCGATCTGGACCGGCGAACAGACGCCACTCTCATTTGCGCTGGGATTCAAATTTCCTACTCCTGAAGGGAGGCAAGTCTTGAACCCCCTTTCTTACACGGTTACATCATGCGGGTAAACGATTAAGCAGCGATAGCGTTCCATAGGAGATGTCCGCATGTCCGAGTCCCAGCTAGTGGTTTGCCCGGTCTGTGCGAGCATCAACCGGGTTCCGGCTGCGAAGATCGGCGCCGCGCCCAATTGCGGGCGATGCTCGATGCCGCTGTTCCAGGGCCAGCCTGTCGACGTCGATGCGACTGCGTTCGACCGCCACGTGGGGCGCGGAAGTCTGCCTGTTCTCGTGGATTTCTGGGCGAGCTGGTGCGGGCCGTGCCGAGCTATGGCGCCCGCGTTCAAGGCGGCCGCCGCCGAACTGGAGCCGCATGTCCGACTGCTGAAGGTCGACACCGAGGCCGAGCAGGGTATTGCGGGGCGCTACCACATCCAGTCGATCCCGACGCTAATACTCGTCAAGGGCGGCCGCGAGATTGCGCGGCAGGCGGGCGCGATGGACCGCGCGCGACTCGTCGCATGGGCAAGACAGGCTCTCGCCGCCGCCTGATTCGGGCCAGGATCACCCTATAATTAGGTTAAATGATGCTTTGAAGCGCTTGTGCGCCTGCTTTCGCGCGCCGCGAATCCGGCCTTTGGCGCCGCTTTCGGAAATGATTGAAAAATCCGATCAGAGGAATTAGGTTTATCGTGTTCACACGATTAATAGAAATGTGTATCTAATGTCTGTCACCCACTCACTCACAGGAGACGATAAAATGACAGACGTGGCCGCCCCCTCCATGCCCCGGATCAACGAACCGGCGCCCGCCTTCAAGGCAAAGACCACCCACGGCGAACGCTCGCTTGACGATTACAAGGGCAAGTGGCTGGTCCTCTTCTCCCACCCCGCGGACTTCACCCCGGTCTGCACGACCGAGTTCATGGGCTTCGCGAAGGCGGCCGACCGCTTCAAGGCGCTCAATTGCGAGCTGCTGGGCCTCTCCATCGACTCCGTGCATTCGCACATCGCCTGGATGCGCAGCATCGAGGAGAAGTTCGGCATCGAGATCACCTTCCCGATCATCGACGACCTGTCGATGAACGTCGCCAGGGCCTTCGGCATGATCCATCCCGGCGCGTCGGACACCTCCGCCGTGCGGGCGACCTTCCTGATCGACCCCGAAGGCGTCATCCGGGCGATGGTCTATTACCCGATGTCGAACGGTCGCTCGGTCGACGAGTTCGTCCGCCTGCTGACCGCGCTTCAGACGTCCGATGCGAACAAGGTCGCGACGCCCGAAAACTGGCAGCCCGGTGAACCCGTGATCGTGCCGCCGCCCGCGACCGCCGAGGCCGCCAAGGCGCGCAAGGACGAGGGCTACGACTACACCGACTGGTATTTCAGCAAGAAGACACTCTGAGCCGGTCGGGCCGGCTTCGCGCGCCCCTCCCCTTTAGCGCGAAGCCGGCACATCCGCTTATCGAATGAAAGGACAAGGCCATGACCGATCCGCAAATCCGTGAAGCCGCCCGGATCGTCGAGGCCGCGAGCAATGCGCGGCCCGCGGTCATCCGCAGCTTCTTCGACGAGGACACGTTCACCGTGACCCACGTCATCTCCGATCCCGCGACCGCCAAGGCTGCGATTATCGACAGCGTGCTCGACTTCGATCCCGCTTCGGGGCGCACGTCCTTCGCGTCCGCCGACAAGGTGATCGCCTATGTCGAGAGCGAAGGCCTCGAGGTCGAATGGCTGCTCGAGACGCACGCCCATGCCGACCATCTCTCGGCTGCGCCCTATCTTCAGGAGAAGCTGGGCGGCACGCTGGCGATCGGCCGCCATATCCTCACGGTGCAGGAGGTGTTCGGCAAGATATTCAACGAGGGCACGCGCTTCGCCCGCGACGGCTCGCAGTTCGATCGCCTGTTCGATGACGGCGACCGCTTCAGGGTCGGGTCTATCGAGGCGATCGCGCTGCATGTCCCCGGACATACCCCCGCCGACATGACCTATGTGATCGGCGACGCGGCATTCATCGGCGATACGCTGTTCATGCCCGACTATGGCACGGCCCGCGCGGACTTCCCGGGCGGCGACGCCCGCACGCTTTTCCGGTCCATCCGGCGCCTGCTCTCGCTGCCCGATCAGACGGGCCTCCATCTTTGCCACGACTACAAGGCCCCTGGGCGCGACACCTATGCCTGGGAGACGTCGGTGGGCGAGGAGCGCGAGCATAATGTCCATGTGCGCGACGGGGTGAGCGAGGACCAGTTCGTCGCCATGCGCGAGGCGCGGGACGCGACGCTCGGGATGCCGAGGCTGATCCTGCCGTCCATTCAGGTCAACATGCGCGGCGGCCATATGCCGGAGCCGGAAGACAACGGCACCAGCTATCTGAAGCTGCCGGTCAACACGCTGTAAGGCCATGACACTCGAATCTGTCCAATATCTGCTCGGAGCCGGATCGGGTTCGCTCGTCGGCTTCACGCTCGGCCTCGTGGGGGGCGGCGGGTCGATCCTCGCCGTTCCCCTCATGGTCTATCTGGTCGGCGTCGCCTCGCCCCATGTCGCGATCGGCACCAGCGCGCTCGCGGTTGCGGCGAACGCCGGCGCCAATCTTGTTCCCCATGCCCGCCAGCGCACGATCAAATGGCGCTGCGCCGGCATGTTCGCGGCCGCCGGCGTCGCGGGCGCCTATGCCGGCTCGACGCTCGGCAAGGCGTTTGACGGCCAGAAGTTGCTTTTCCTGTTCGCGCTGCTGATGGTCCTGGTCGGCGCGCTCATGCTGAAGAAGCGCGGTGATCCCGGCAATCCCGACGTCCAGTGCCGCCGCGAAAACGCGCCCAAGGTCATCGGCTATGGCGGCGCCACCGGCCTGTTCTCCGGCTTCTTCGGCATCGGCGGGGGCTTCCTGATCGTGCCGGGCCTGATGGCTTCGACGGGTATGCCGATGCGTAATGCGGTCGGATCGTCGCTGGTCGCCGTTACCGCTTTCGGTCTTACGGCCGCGCTCAACTATGCTTTTTCCGGGCTGGTCGATTGGGGACTCGCCGCGGTGTTCATCGGCGGCGGTATCGTTGGCGGTATCGTCGGCGCCGCTCTCTCGCATCGGCTGTCGGGTCACAAGGGCGCGCTCAATACGATCTTCGCCGTGCTGATCTTCGTGGTCGCGGCCTACATGCTCTGGCGCAGCGCGGCCGCCATCTGGAACTGATTTTGTAACGACAATGGGAGGACATTGATGAACGATGCTGGCGAGAATCTGGACGGCCTTGCCGCGCATGATTGGGCAGGTCAGGCAGGCACGCGCTGGCTCGCCCAGCTCGACCGTTTCGAGAGCATGATCGAGCCGATCGGCAAGGCGCTGCTCGCCCAGGCCGCCTATACCGCCAGCGAAACGGTGGTCGACGTCGGGTGTGGCGGAGGCTGGACGACACGGCAGATCGCCGCGGCCGTCGGGAATACCGGATTTGCGCTGGGCCTCGACATATCGCCCGATCTCGTGGCGACCGCGAGCGATCGGGCAACCCGCGCGTGCCTCGCCAATATCCGCTTCGAGCAAGGCGATGCGGCGATAGCCATGCCGGAGGATGCGCCGTTCGATCGACTGTTCTCGCGCTTCGGCTCGATGTTCTTCCCTCAGCCCTACCCGGCTTTCGCCAATCTGCGCCGGATGCTGCGCGACGGCGGACGGCTCGACATCGCGGTTTGGGCGCCGGTCGCCGAGAATCCCTGGCAGCGCAGCATCATGGGGATCATCAGCGAGCATATCGACTTGCCGACGCCTCAGCCCCGCGCACCGGGGCCGTTCGCGCTGGCCGAACAGGACTATGTGATCGACCTTCTGCAAAGCGCTGGCTTTTCCGACATCAGGTTCGACGTCTGGACCGGCGATCAGCGCATTGGCGGACCCGGTAGCGATGCCGAGAGCGCCGCGCGCTTCGTGCTCGACGGGATGCACATCGGCGATCTCGTTCGGCCGAGCGGCGCAGAGGTGCGTGAGGCCATTCAGCGGGATCTTGCCGCGCTGTTCGAGCGCAACCGCGACGATGACGGCGCTCGCATGGGCGCCAAGGCTTGGCTGGTGAGCGCCAGCGCGTGATCGGCATATCTGGGGGAGGACGACATAATGGATAGAAAGAAACTGTCGCTGCGACTGAAAGCGGGCGACGCGGGCAATGAGGCAATCCTGACCGATGAAATCATGACCGCGCAGGCGCTTCTCGAAGAACATGGGCCGCGAGCCGGACAAGTGCTTGTCGATGAAGCACAGGCCGCCATCAAGGCCGGGGACGACGGCCGCGTATCCTTTCTGGAAAGGGTGCGTGTCGCCATGTTGACGATCGAGGACGTGCCGCCCGCTCAGCGCCCTCAATGAAAGCTGAAGGGGATCGAGAAGACGAGCTGGTCCCTTTCCACTGTTGCCGGAGGCGGTGGAAAGGGACCGGCATTGCGCACCGTCCGGAGCGCCAGACGATCCAGCGCCGCGTTTCCGCTGGATGTCGTAAGCTCGACGGAAATCAGCTCGCCGGCACGACCGACGGCAAAGCGGACCATGGCGACGCCGGACAGGTTTAGCCCCCTGGGCTTGCGCGCTGCAATTCGTGCCCAGAGCTGACCTTGATAGGACGCGAGCACGCTTTCGGCTTTGCTGTCAGGGGCCGGCGCAGGATCGACGGCAATATTGGTGCGCGAAGGCCCGTCGATGGAAGGCACCAAGGGCGTCGGTGGCGACGTCGATGACAGCGGGGCACCCACCGGCGAAGGCGCTGGGGCGGCCGCCTGGTCCCTCATTTGCGTTGAAGCGATTGCGTTTCCAGATTGCGGATCGGGCGGTCGCTTGATCTCACGCGGCCGAGAAGGCGGCACAGTGGGAGGCGGCGGCGATGGCGTGAACAGTGTGAAGCTGCTCACTTCCCGGCGCGACACCGACGGCACCAAGCCCGAAAGATTGGCGTCCAGAGCTACCAGCAAAGCCAGGCAGCACGATGCAGCAGCCAGACCCGCGCCCAAACGCTGCGAGCAGGCGGAGGACAGGCCATCGCCTGTGGCCTGCGTGGCTTGTTCATTCATACCGGCCGTACCGGCGGAATGAGCCACGAGATCGTCTCCCGGTGCCCGGATATTCAGATCATCTCCGGGTCACGACTGATGGCGCTCCTGTCGGGGGATCCAGTCCATATTGGCTCGGAGGTAATCTGATGAAGACGTCTTGCGCGATGCAGGCCTCTTTGGCCGTTGTCGCATTGTGGGCCGTCATGCTGCCAATCGGCCTGCACGCCCGCCCCGTTAGCCACGGAGATTCGGAAACGCTGGTGGGCTATTGTATCCGCAAGGCGGCCGGAGGAAAGCCTTGGCTCGAAAAGACCCTTTGGGGACTTCGAGACAAGGAAGCGGGGTGGATTGGCGCGGAGATCAGAAACACCAACGGGAGCCACGACCTCGGTCCGCTCCAGGTCAATACGTGGTGGGTTCCGCGGATCGCCCATCAAGTGGGTCGTTCGGAGCCACAGGTCCGGCAGTGGCTGCGCGACGATGCCTGCTTCAACGTCGATGTGGCGCGCTGGATTTTTCTATCCGCTCTTTCGGAGACCGGCGACTATTGGCGCGCGATCGGAATCTACCATAGCCCAACTCCTTGGCGTCAACGACGCTATGCGGAAAATGTGGTCGTGCATTTGCGTCGCCGCTTCGGTTCCGACATTTTTGCTGCGCAAGCTTCACAATGACGCGCGATTCCTGATGAAGACACACCTGCGGTGATATCAGGAATGCTCGTTCATCTGAGCGAGAAGCCTACGAGTGAACTTTAGCGCCAGCTTGTCCCGTTGCCAACCAAGCGATTGACGCGGATGTGCGCCACGAAATGGGTGCCGAAGTCCTACGCGGCGCAGAAGAATGCGTAAACTGGTGCTCTAGCGTAGGATTGCCGCAATCATCTTCAGAACGATGCCAACTCTTGCCGTCTGCGCTGCACCATATGTGGAAATGGTCGCATCGGGAGTAAAAGCGGCGTAACGGACGGCTTATGGTTGTAGACAAGACCTTGACTCATGTGCCTTTTCGCTCACGAGCGGCAGGTGCACCCCGTGGGCCTCGCCAGCGCGACCAACGACGGGATGCTCTTCTCGATGTTGCTGCCGCGGTGTTGGTGGAAAAGGGCCTTGCCGCTTCCACTATCGATTGCATTGCAATGCGTGCTGGCGTCGCTAAGGGAACTTTCTATCATTACTTTCATGATCGCGCCGCGATGCTCGAAGCGTTGCGCAAGCGCTATTCGCAACATTTTGCAGATTCGGTTCAGGCTGAGATGAATGTTTGTGACGCGGACGACTGGCAGGCGCAACTCGACGGTTGGATCGCCGCGGTGGTTCGCGAATATGGCGTGAGTTATGCGCTGCACGATGTAATCTTCCATGATCCGTCGGTTTGTCACCGCAACGCCATGAGCGAGGAAGCAATCGTGCAGAATCTTGCCGCTCTGCTGGAGCGCGGCAAGTCGGCCGGAACATGGGAAATAGAGGATCCACTTGAGACGGCAGTTTGTATGTTTCACGGGCTGCATGGACTCGTCGACGAGGCGATCGTATCCGGCGCCGATCCGGTTCGAGTGGCGCCGCGTCTGTCGCGCCTGTTTGCCAACATGCTCCGAGCGCCATAACCAGATGCTTGATCAGCCCCTATCGGCACTGCTCTCACTTTAGCAGTGTGCCAGTCAAGCTGCGTCCACAGCGCCTAGCCCCACTACTTTGGCGGTCCTGACAAACTCCTCAAGAATAGGCATGTGATCGTCTGCCCGGTTGATCAGGCACAGGTCGAATGTCGCAGCGTCCTGTTCGGTGAACGGAACATAGGTGACGCCAGGAATATTCAAGTTACGAACCGAGTCCACGCCGAGCGCGATGCCGAGGCCAATGGATACCAGGGAGATTGCCGTGATCACGTCTTCGACGTTCTGGGCGATATGGACCGCTACGCTTCGCTCGTGAAGCATGCGGAGCAGGAAGTTGCTGAACCCACCGGGGCGCTCGATCGGCGGATAGAATATGATGGGTTGCTGGTCGAGATCGCGCAAGGACAGCGATGCCCGCCTGGCCAATGGATGTACGGTCGGAACCGCGGCGAGCATCCTCTGGCTAGCGATTGTTTGCCAGAACAGGCCCGGATAATCACTGAAGAAGCGGTTGAACCCAACATCGATGCGGCGTTCGACAAGCGCCTTGACCTGTTCCTCCCGCGACATGGTGTGGAGCGAGACCTCGACGTCGGGGAACGCTTCGCGAAATGCCAGGACGATACGCGGGATGAGATCGAAAATGGCCGATCCGAAGACGCCCACATCGATCCGGCCCATCTGACCCTGGCCGATCGCGTTCGCCCGCGTCGCCCCCTGATCGACAAGAGCGAGAATATTGCGCGCGTCTGCATAGAAGGAGTCCCCGGCCGCGGTGAGAGTAATTCCGCGGCTGTTCCGCTCGAGCAGGCGCACGCCCAGGATTTCCTCAAGTTGCTGAATCTGGCGGGTGAGCGGCGGTTGCGAGACGTTAAGTTCCGCCGCCGCGCGGCGAAAGCTGCGATGCGTGACCACGGCCACGAAATACCGCATGTGGCGCATGTCTATGAATGACGAATAGCGTACCATCGGGATGCTCTCTTGAGTTCTTCTTGTCGCGTCGATAGCGCGAACGGCGTATCGTTGAAAGCCGCGCGATACGGCTGAGGTATCCCAAAAGCGCGGAAACGGTATTGGACCGCATCACGGTGCGGCTTTAGCCCGTTTGGGTGGCTGACCCGCTACTATGGATGCGGCGCGAGTCCCTGCGGAGGATGACCTTGAACGACCCTGTTGCAACCAGCGGTGCGCGTGGCGCATTGCCGGAGATCCGGCATTTCATCGATGGCGACTATCGCGCCTCGATAAGCGGCAAGACATTTCCGAAGCATCGTCCCTATGACGGCCGGCACATTCTCGACGTGAACGAGGGTGGGCGTGAGGAAGTCGATGCGGCCGTCAGCGCTGCCCGCACGGCACTGCAAGGTCCTTGGGCGACGATTTCGGTCGACGACCGCGCCGATCTGATGCGTGCGATCGCGGACGGCATCACCAAGCGGTTCGACGATTTCGTCAGCGCGGAGATGAACGACACGGGCCAGCCCATCTCGGCCATGCGCCATGCCTTCGTTCCCCGCGGCGCCGCCAACTTCAATGCCTTCGCCGACCTGGTGAAGTCGGTCTCGACTGAATGCTTCCACACGGAAACGCCAGATGGGCGAGGGGCACTCAATTACGCGATCCGCAAGCCCAAGGGCGTGATCGGCGTGATCAGCCCCTGGAACGCACCGTTCCTGCTGATGACCTGGAAGGTGGCGCCAGCGCTGGCCTGCGGCAATACGGTGGTTGTCAAGCCTTCGGAGGAAACCCCGTCGACGGCGACGCTGCTTGGCGAGGTGATGAACGAGGTCGGCGTGCCGAAGGGCGTCTACAACGTAGTGCACGGCTTCGGTCCCGATTCCGCCGGCGCCTATCTGACCGAGCATCAGGGCGTCGATGCGATCACCTTCACCGGGGAAACGCGCACGGGCACGGCGATCATGCAGGCGGCGGCGCGGGGCGTGCGGGACGTGTCGTTCGAACTCGGCGGCAAGAACAGCGCCATCATCTTCGCCGATGCCGATCTCGATGCGGCTCTCGAGGGGCTCATGCGCTCGGTCTTCCTCAACACCGGCCAGGTCTGCCTCGGCACCGAGCGGGTCTTCGTCGAACGGCCCCTGTTTGAGCGTTTCGTCGGCGCGCTTGGCGAACGGGTAAAAAGCCTCAAGCCAGGGCATCCCGAAGGCGCAGGGACCAGCTTCGGACCGCTGATCTCGAGCGAGCATCGGGAGAAGGTCCTCGGCTATTACCGCCGGGCGCGGGCCGATGGCGCCGTCATCGTCGCCGGGGGCGGAGTGCCCGAATTGCCGGCCGAGCTCAGCGGTGGTTCGTGGGTCGAGCCGACCATCTGGACCGGCCTCCCCGACGACCACCCGGTCATCGAGGAAGAGATTTTCGGTCCCTGCTGCCACGTTCGTCCGTTCGATAGCGAGGAGGAAGTGATCGGCCTTGCCAACAATACCTCCTATGGCCTCTCCTCCGCGATCTGGACCCAGAACCTGTCGCGCGCCCACCGTATGGCCGCGGCGATCGACGTCGGCATCACCTGGGTGAACTCGTGGTTCCTGCGTGATCTGCGCACGCCTTTCGGCGGCACCAGGCAGTCGGGGATTGGCCGCGAAGGCGGGGTCCACAGCCTCGAATTCTACAGCGAACTGCGCAACGTTTGTGTGAAGCTCTGACATGGCCCTTGAAACCAATACGATCGAGCGCCTCGGCGACGAACTGTTCGAAGCGCTCGCCGCCAACCGCACCGTGCCCAACCTGCGCGACCGCAATCCGGGGATGGACATCGTCGACGGTTACCGCGTGCAGGAACGTATGATCGCGCGCCGGCTTGCCGCGGGGGAAAGCATCGTCGGCAAGAAGATCGGTGTCACGTCCAAAGCGGTGCAGCAGGCAATTGGCGTCTTCGAGCCCGACTTCGGCCAATTGACCTCGGCCATGGTCGTGGAGGACGGTGCGGCGATCGATCTCGACAGGCTGATCCAGCCCCAGGCCGAGGGCGAGATCGCTTTCGTGCTCAAGCAGGATCTGATCGGCCCCGGCGTCACCGCCACCGACGTCCTGCGCGCCACAGACTATGTCGCCGCGTGCTTCGAGATCGTGGACAGCCGCATCGATGACTGGGACATCCGCATCCAGGACACGGTCGCCGACAACGCCTCGTGCGGAATCTATGCGTTGGGGCGCGAACGGTTCGATCCGCGCGACGTCGATTTGACACTCGCGGGGATGGTTCTCGAGCGCAATGGCGAGCTCGCCGCTACCGGGGTCGGCGCGGCGGTGCAGGGCTCTCCGCTCAATTCCGTCGCCTGGCTCGCAAACACGCTGGGCCGCCTCGGCATTCCGTTCCGGGACGGGGAGGCGATCCTGTCGGGATCGCTCGGTCCGATGATCCGCATCGCTGACGGCGATCGCCTGTCGGTGCGCATCGGCGGCCTCGGCAGCTGCTCGCTCTCGTTCGCCAGGGGAGGCCGGAATGCTTGAGACCGCCACGATCCACGCGATCGCCGATATCGTCGTCGGGGCGCAGGACGGCGCCTATACGATCACCAAGTTCACCGACGCCCATCCCGATATGACGATCGAGGACAGCTATGCGGTGCAGGACGAACTGCTCCGGCGATGGCAGGCGCGGGGACGCAAGCTGGTAGGGCTGAAGGCCGGCCTGACGTCGAAAGCCAAGATGGACCAGATGGGCGTCCATGTTCCGAGCTTCGGCATTTTGATGAACGACACGCTCGATCCCGACATGGGCGTCGTGCCGATGGACAAGCTGATCCATCCCCGCGTCGAGGCGGAAATCGCTTTCGTGATGAAGGACGCGCTGTCTGGCCCAGACGTTTCGGTAGACGAGATCATTACGGCGACAGATTTCGTTCAGCCGGCCGTCGAGATCATCGACAGTCGCTTCGAGAAGTTCAAGTTCGACCTCGTCAGTGTGGTCGCCGACAACGGCTCGTCGGCCCGCTTCGTGATGGGCGGCCGCGCCCGCCGGCCACAGGAGCTGTCGCTCGATACGATCGGGATCGTGTTCGAGAAGAATGGCGAAGTCGTCGCCACGGCCTCCTCGGCCGCCGTGCTCGGTCATCCGGCCCGGGCGATCCAGATGCTGGTGGCCTGGCTCCACGAACGGGGCCGCGTCTTGCCTGCCGGAACGATCGTGCTGACCGGCGGCGCGACCGAAGCAGTGGCGGTCGCGCCCGGCGACTTCATTTCCGCGCGGTTCCAGGATCTGGGCGCCGTGAGCTTCCGCATGGGTCAGAAGGACACCGAGTGATGCCGATCATATCCGTCACAATCGCCGAGGGACGCCAGGTCGAGAAGCGCCGCACGCTGATCAAGGCGCTGACCGAAGCCACGGTCAATGCCTTCGATGTCCGTCCCGACCAAGTGCGGGTCATCCTCAACGAAGTGCCTCTCGAAAACTATGCCGTTGCCGGCGTCACGTTCGCCGAGCAGGCCTTACTCCCAGGAGCAAGCAAATGACCAAAATCAGGTGCGCCATCATCGGCCCCGGAAATATCGGGACCGACCTCCTCTACAAGCTCCTGCGCTCGGAGGTGCTGGAGCCGGTGTGGATGGTCGGCGTCGATCCGACTTCCGATGGCCTCGCGCGCGCAAAGGAACTGGGCCTCAGGACCACCGCCGACGGCGTGGACGGGCTGCTTCCGCATGTCGTCGAGGACAGGATCCAGATCGCGTTCGACGCCACGTCGGCCTATGTCCATCCTGAGAACAGTCGCAAGCTCAACGCGCTCGGCGTGCTCATGATCGATCTCACGCCCGCCGCGGTCGGACCGCTCTGCGTTCCGCCGGTCAACCTGGCCACTCTGGCGGACCAGGCCGTGATGAACGTCAATATGGTGACCTGCGCCGGGCAGGCGACGATCCCGATGGTCAACGCCGTCAGCCGTGTCCAGCCCGTCGACTATGCCGAGATCGTCGCGACCGTGGCCTCGAAGTCGATCGGTCCGGGCACGCGCAAAAATATCGATGAATTCACCCGCACGACATCGGGCGCCGTCGCCAGGGTCGGGGGCGCGAAGGTCGGCAAGGCGATCGTCGTCGTCAATCCCGCCGAACCGCCGCTGATGATGCGCGATACCGTCTATTGCGAGACGGCCGAGGATCCCGACCAGGAGGCGATCACGCGCTCGGTCCGCGACATGATCGCCGAAGTGCAGAAATATGTGCCCGGCTACCGTCTGAAGAACGGCCCGACCTTCGAAGGCCGCAAGGTGTCGATCTTCCTCGAGGTCGAGGGCCTGGGCGACTACCTGCCCAAATATGCCGGCAATCTCGATATCATGACCGCCGCCGGCGCGCGGACCGCCGAGATGTTCGCGCGCGAGATCCTGGACGGTACGCTGGAACTCAAACCCATCGTTGTGGAGGCCGCATAATGACACTCGAAGCGCAAGTCCGGGGCCGCAAGGTCAAGATGCATGATATGTGCCTGCGCGACGGCATGCACTCGATGCGCCATCAGATCACGATCGAGCAGATGATCGACATCGCCACGGGTCTCGACGAGGCCGGCGTGCCGCTGCTGCAGGTTACCCATGGCGATGGCCTTGGCGGCTCCTCGCTCAACTACGGGCGCGGCCTCCATACGGACAAGGAATATATCACCGCCGTCGCCTCGCGGATGAAGAACGCCAGGGTCTCGGTGCTCCACGTGCCGGGGATCGGCACGCTCGACGAGCTGCGCATGGCGGCGGACTGCGGCGCGAAATGCGTCCATGTCGCCTCGCATTGCACCGAGGCGGACGTCACCGAGCAGCATATCGGCCTCGGGCTCAAACTCGGCATGGACACCGTCGGCTTCCTGATGATGGCGCATATGACGCCGACCGCGAACATGGTCGAACAGGGCCTGCTGATGGAAAGCTACGGCGCGCAGACCGTCTACTGCGTCGACAGCGCCGGCTACATGCTGCCCGATGACGTGACCGACCGTATCGCTTCGCTGCGCGCGGCGCTGAAGCCGGAAACCGAGATCGGCTTTCATGGCCACCACAATCTCGGGATGGGCGTGGCGAACTCGCTCGCGGCGGTCGCGGCGGGCGCCGACCGCATCGACGGTTCGGCCGCGGGTCTTGGCGCGGGCGCGGGCAACACCCCGCTCGAACTGTTCGCCGCGGTGTGCGATCGCCTGGGCGTCGAGACCGGCGTCGACACGTTCAAGCTGATGGACGTGGCTGAAGACCGGGTCCTGCCGATCATGCCCAGGCCGCCGCGGGCCGATCGGGATTCGATTACGCTGGGCTATGCCGGCGTCTATTCGACCTTCCTCTACCAGGCGAAGGACGCGCATAGGAAATACGGGATTTCCGCGCGCGATCTCCTGCTGGAACTGGCCCGAAAGAAGATGATCGGCGGGCAGGAGGATATGATCGAGGACACCGCGCTCACCATGGCCAAGGAGCAGGGCCTGATCCCCGCATAACCGCACGGATTGCCGGCCTGCCGACCCGCCCGCCGCCCTCTCTCCCGGCGGCGGGCGGGTTTCGTTTGCGCGCGGAGCGCGTGCCTTTCTGCCCATCGACCAAGGAATAGCCCGCATGGATTTCTTCCCGCCGGTTGCCGAACAGATTTTCGCGCTCGAGCACGCCGCTGGCCTCGCGCGGATCGCGGAGCATGCGGATTTCGCCGAAGCGACGCGCGAGACGGTCGAAGCCGTGCTGCAGGGTATCGGCGTGCTCGCAGCCGGCGAATATGCGCCGACCAATCGCGTGGGCGATACGGCCGGGCCACGCTGGATCGACGGGCGCGTCGAGATGCCGGCGGCCTTTCACACGGCCTATCGCGCGTTCGTCGAAGGCGGGTGGGGCGGCATCGCGGTTCCGACCGAGCATGGCGGGATGGGGCTGCCCTTCTCCTTGGCGGTGGCGGCGATGGAGTCGCTTGGCACGGCCAATATGGGCTTCGGACTGATCCACCTCCTCTCATTCGGCGCGATCCACGCCATCGAAGTCTATGGCTCCGACCATCAGAAGGCAGTCTGGCTTCCCCATCTCGTGAACGGTCGATGGAACGGCACGATGAACCTCACGGAGCCGCTGGCGGGCAGCGATGTCGGGGCCTTGCGGACGCGGGCGGAACAGGCTGCTGACGAGGGGCTGTGGCGCATACGCGGCCAGAAAATATTCATCACGTTCGGCGAATGCGACCTCGTTGAAAATGTCGTCCATCTGGTCCTCGCGCGAACGAATGATGCGCCCAAGGGCACAAAGGGGATTTCCCTGTTCCTCGTGCCCAAGCTGCGGCTCGACGATCAGGGGCGGCCGGCGATTCCAAACGGCGTGCACTGCGTTTCGATCGAGCACAAGCTCGGCATTCATGGCTCGCCCACCTGTGTGATGGCCTATGGTGAAGACGGCGAGGAATGCCTCGGTGAGCTCGTCGGCGAGATTGGCGGCGGCATGCGGGCGATGTTCGTGATGATGAACAGGGCGCGCCTGCTGGTCGGCAACCAGGGCGTGCAGATCGCAGAGCGCGCGACGCAGCAGGCGCTCGCTTATGCCCATCAGCGTATCCAGTCGGCGCGCGCCAGCGATCCGGTATCGGGCGCGGTGGCGATCATCGAGCATCCCGATGTCCGGCGCATGCTGCTTCGGATGAAGTCGCTGACGCAGGCCGCGCGCGCGCTGACCTATGCCTGTGCGGGCGCGATCGACATGGGCGCGGCGGGCGATGACAAGGCGGCGGCGCGCGCCGAAGTCCTGACGCCGCTGGCAAAATCCTGGGCCAGCGACATCGGCTGCGAAGTCGCCAGCCTCGGCATCCAGGTGCATGGCGGGATGGGCTATATCGAGGAGACGGGCGCCGCGCAGCATTATCGCGATGCCCGTATCGCCCCGATCTACGAGGGAACCAACGGCATTCAGGCCGCGGACCTGGTAGGACGCAAGCTCGCGATCGCGGACGGCGCGGCGATCGGCGATCTGATCGAGGATATTCTCGCCGAATGCGGTGATGAGCCCAGGCTCGATGCTTTGGCCCGGGCGTGCCTGGAGGTCCTCGCTTGGCTCAAGGACCGTCCAGTGGACGATCGCCTGGCGGGAAGTCACGATTTCCTGACGATGCTGGCCGTTGCCACGGCCGGTTGGCTCATGCTGCGGCAGGCGAGGGCTGCCGAGGCCGGGCTTGCTGGCGATGCGGACAACGCATGGCTTCAGGCCAAGGCGGCCACGACACGCTTTTTTCTCGATCGGATCGTTCCCGAGGCATTGGGGCGCAAGGCCGGCGCGATCGCCGGGTCCGAAGGGCTTTATAGTGTTTCGACCAAGGCGCTCATCGGTGTTCAGTGATACGTTTGGAGCATCGCGGAGCGGCTAAAATGTTATTGGATAGTATCTCTCCCGCTGACTAACGAACCTTTCCAAGGATTGAAGTGTCACCGCCTTTGGAGAGGCAAATTCAATATACTCGGCCATGTTCCGAGCTCCTCTCCCGAAGCGCGCCCAAACAGGTAGGGGATTATGACGAAATATCTGCGCCTCGGGATTTCCGCGCTCGCGGTCATCACCGCATCGGCTTCGCCCGCCTTTGCGCAGGAGGCCGCGCCGCAGGCCGAGGAAGCGGCGCCCGAAGGCGGGCTGCAGGAGATCGTGGTCACCGCGCAGAAGCGCGCGGAGAACGTCCAGAGCGTGCCGGTCGCCATTACCGCCGTTTCCGGCGACATGCTGACGGCCAAGGGTATCACCGACGTCGCCAGCCTCGCCGGCCAGGCGCCGAACGTGACGCTGCGCAGCACCGCGCAGTTCGGCGGCTCGAGCTCGGTCCTCATTTCCTACATTCGCGGCATCGGCCAGAACGACTTCGCCTTCAATCTCGAGCCGGGCGTGGGCGTCTATATCGATGGCGTCTATCTGGCCCGCAATATCGGTGCGAACGCCGATCTGCTCGACCTGCAGCGCATCGAGGTGCTCAAGGGGCCGCAGGGGACCCTGTTCGGGCGCAACACGATGGGCGGCGCTCTCAGCATCGTCACCCGCGATCCGGGAAATGAATTCAAGGTCAAGGCGGAAGTCACGACCGGCCGCTTCAATCGCATCGATTTTCGCGGTTCAGTCGACATCCCGCTCGTCGAGGACCGGCTGGTTGCGAGCCTCGCGGTTTCGACCAAGCATCGCGATGGCTACCAGGAGCGCATTCCCTATACCGGCTATACGGACCAGAACCCCATCTATCTGCTCGCCACCGGCGGGGCCTATGGCGGTCCGACCAACACCAATTCGTTCGAAGGCAATCTCTACCCGATCACCAGCCAGAAGCGCCCCGATCGTTCGGGCAACCAGAACCAGACGGCCGTGCGCGGCAAGCTGGTCTGGACGCCGACCGATAACCTCAAGGTTCGGCTGATCGGTGACTATCTGCGAGTGAACGAACAGGCGGCGCCGTTCTCGTTGCTGCGCGTCGAGCAGAATGCCTATGTCGCGGTCTACAACACCTGCATCACCGGCAATCAGGCGGTGATAGACGGTGTTTCGGCCATGGCCGGCTTGCCCGGGCTGTCCAACGTCTGCAATGGTATCCGCGGGAACGTGGGCTCGCCGACCGGCACGCAGCCGTCTCTGGCAAGCCAGGCCGGCCAGCATCTTCCCTATGACGGTCGCTACGTCGTCAGGAAAGCGGATGGCAGCATCGATCCCGACAAGTCCTATGCGGCGGGCGCCAACTTCAACATCGTGAAGAACTGGGGCCTCAATGGTCAGATCGAATATGATGTCGCCGACAACCTGCAGCTGAAGTCGATCACGGCCTATCGCAAGCTCGACTCACGCTTCGGCGCCGATGTCGGCGGCGATCCGTCGGGCGCCTTCCAGCCTACCTTCGGCGATGACGAGCAGCAGTTCACCCAGGAGCTCCAACTGATCGGCAAGGGCTTCGGTGGCCGCTGGAAATATGTCTTCGGCGGTTACTTCTTCCACGAAAGCGGTAGCCATGTCGAAGGTGTGAGCTTCCCCGGTGGCCTGCTGCAGATCAATTCGCCCAATGACCGCTACGACACCAAGTCCTATGCGATCTACACCCACAACAACATCGAGCTGATCCCCGATCGGCTGGGGATCACGATCGGCGCGCGCTACACCCACGAAAACAAGTGGTTCGAGGGCACGCAGCAGGATGAGAACAGCTTCGTCTATCGGCTGATGGCGCTGCCGCCGTCGGTTCTCGCCGACCCGTCCGATCCCACATGGCTCTATCCGCTGGGTCGGAACACGCAGAAGTTCAACAACTTCTCGTACCGCATCGGCGCCGAGTACCACATCGACAGGGACATCATGGCCTATGTGTCCTATGCGACCGCCTTCAAGGCGGGGGGCTGGACGACGCGTCTGACCGGGCCGCTGTTCGACACCACGACGCTTCAGCCGCTTCCCGCCCCGACGTTCGGCCCGGAAAAGGCCAAGACCGCGGAAATCGGCCTGAAGGCCACACTGCTCGACCGCAGGCTGCGCCTCAACTTCGCGGCGTTCCACACCGACTATCGGAATATCCAGCTTACTTTCGTCAACGGCTCCTCGCCGGTGACCGCCAATGGCGGCAACGGCAAGATCGACGGCTTCGAAGTGGAAATGAACGCGGCGCTGCTGCCGCATTGGTCGCTCGATGCGAGCGCCGGCTATCTCAACGCCCACTATACCAAGATCCTGCCCGGTATTCCGCTGACCGGCGACGAGGATTTCGTGAACACGCCGAAATGGACGGCCCAGGTCGGCACGTCCTACGAGATCGAGACCGGCGTCGGCTCGTTCACGCCCCGGATCGACTGGACCTTCGCAACCAAGACCTACAACGACGAAACCAATACCCCGGACCTTATGACGCCGTCGCACAGCTTCTTCAATGCGTCGCTCACCTACAAGATGCCGAACAGCGGGTTCGAGCTGCAAGCAGGCGTCACCAACCTCACGGACAAGCGCATCATCGTTTCGGGCTTCTCGAATGCGGAAGCGGTCTACAGCGGTGTGTTCAGCCGGCCGCGTGAGTGGTTCCTCACCCTGCGCTATTCCAATTGATCCACCCTGCTCGGGAGGTCGCCTAGGCGACCTCCCGCCTTTTCGCCACATGCGCTTGCGGGGAAGTCCGTCTCTTCATTCTCGGGACGATTGCTGCCATGAAACCGGAAAACATAGTCGCGGAGAGGGCAGCGGTGTGATCTCATGGATGAAAATCGCCTGATCGAGCAATATGGGCTTCATGAAAGCCTGAAGTTCCAGACGGCCGACGGACATATCTGGTTCGATCAGGCGCGCATGCTCCTTTTGCATGCCGCGGCCCTTGGAGAGTTGCGGCGGGAACTCATCGACCAGCTGGGCAGCTCGACCGCGAAGGGCATGCTCTGGCGCCTGGGATTTCGCGGCGGGCGATTGGATGCCAGCGTCGCCGCGAAACGTGCCACCAGGGCAGACGATTATGATTCCTTTCGGCTGGGTCCGGCAATTCATGCTCTGGAAGGCATTGTCAAATCGGAAATCGTCGACCTCGCGATCGATTGGGAAGCCGCCACCCTCGAAGGCATCTTGCAATGGACGTCGAGCTGGGAAGCCGAAGCCCATTGCGAACTCCAGCTTCCGCTCGACGAGGCGGATCCGACGGCATGCTGGAGCATCACCGGCTATGCGTCGGGCTATGTGAGCGAGTTTTTCAAGCGGCTTATCGTGTTCCGCGAAACGGAATGCGCCTGTGCCGGCCATGCGCGGTGCACCGTTATCGCCAAGCCCGCCGACGGTTGGGATGATGCCGCGCTGATCGAGCAGCTCTGGCTCGAACATGGCGACATCCGGCGGCTCGAAGCCGAGCAGGAATTGCGACTGCTCCGCCGTCAGGCGCGAAAGAGGACGGATGCGGCGCCGTCCGCCGATGCGCGGCCGATCATCGGCGCGTCTCCCGCCTTCACCAAGGCGTTCTCCTTGCTGGGCAAGGCCGCGCAAAGTTCGATCAACGTCCTGCTGCTCGGGGAAACCGGCGTCGGCAAGGAAGTCTTTGCTCGGTGGCTGCACGAAAATGGTCCGCGGGCTGCCGGTCCGTTCGTCGCGATCAATTGCGCGGCAATCCCGCTCGATCTGGTAGAAGCCGAACTGTTCGGTGTGCGGCGCGGGGCCTATACCGGTGCTGATGAAACCCGGCCCGGGCGCTTCGAGCGCGCCGATGGCGGCACGCTGTTCCTCGACGAAGTGGGGGATCTGCCGCTGGCGGCGCAAGTGAAATTGCTGCGCGTGCTGCAGACCGGAGAGCTGGAGCGCCTGGGAGATACGCGGCCGATCAAGGTGGATGTCCGCATCGTATCGGCCACTAACGCGCAGCTTGAAGAAGCCATCCGCGAAGGACGGTTCCGCTCCGATCTCTATTATCGGCTCGCAACCTATCCGGTTTCGATTCCGCCGCTGAGGGAGCGGGGCAGAGATGTCGGGCTTCTCGCGAGGATGCTGGTCGATCGTTTCGCACCGGTTTATGGCAAGCATGTTCCGGGGCTCACCGACCACGCGCTCTGGACGCTCGAGGGCTATGAATGGCCGGGCAACGTGCGCGAACTCGAAAATGTGATCGAGCGGGCGGTGCTGCTGGGCGATGACGGACAGGACATCGGCACCGAGCACTTGCCTCCCGAATTGCTTCAGGGCGAGGAAGGTTCGATCGGCGTGAACCGGGGCGGGACGCTCGTCCACAAGCCGGCGCCGGCGTGTGAGAAGATGCTCGAGGATCTGCTTGTCGAAGGGTTCGACCTGGCGGCGCACGAGCAGATGATGGTCGAACTCGCGCTGCGCAAGACTGGCGGAAACCTCGCCGATGCGGCAAGGATGCTCAATCTCTCCAAGCGGCAGCTCACATATCGCCTCAACAAGCAGGGCGCGTGATCGGGGCCCCGTGACACTTTTGTCTCGCTAGCCCGATGGGCATGACAAATTTGTCCTGAAGGAGCGCCCGCCCGCATCGGTTAGCTTCCTCACATCCTCGAAAATCCGTCTGTTTTCGCAAACTGGCACACAGCTTGCTCAATAGAGTTCGCGCGCGGCCGAACGCGCGGGACAGAACAGGATGGGAAAGGTGCTGCAGGTCATGGAAGGCGAAAGCCAGCTACAGCCCGGCTGCCAGGACGTCGCTTCCGCGGCTTGCGGCGACAGGGATTTCGATCCGTCGGTCAAATATGTCCGGGTGAATGGCGAGCGCCATGGGTTGGTCGAATTCGACTTCGGCGTGGGCGATCTCGCGCTCAGCGTCGAAATGATGCTGCCGCCCGAAGATTTCCGTCAGTTCTGCGCCGACCAGAGCGCCGTCATGGTCACCGCGCGACGAGAGACCGCCCAGGGCGACGCGGCGGTCGCTATGTCGTGGCGACCTTCGGACGTCCAGCACCTCATAGAGCAGCAAGCCAGCCTCCACGGAGAGAAATGATGCAGATCGACCTCAAGACCATCCAGATCGAACCGAAGCGCAAGACCTTCGACAATCTCGTGCGGCGGTTCGGCGACAAGCCGGCGTCGCGCTATCAGGAAGCCTCCTACGATATCCAGGCGAAGGAGAATCTGCACTATCGTCCGACCTGGGCGCCAGGTCAGGAACTCTACGACACCCAGAGTTCGCGGGTGAAGATGGCGGACTGGGACGCCTTCAAGGATCCGCGCCAATATTTCTACAGCACCTATAC
>NZ_CP059319.1:4290000-5724744 GCF_017607425.1 Rhizorhabdus wittichii | reverse complement strand
GGATTCGAACCCGGGACCTCTCGATTAAAAGTCGCTTGCTCTACCGACTGAGCTACGGACCCACCGACCGCGCTTCCCTATTGGGCGCGGCTGTCGCGGTCAACCCGCCCCGCGGAGAAGCCGGGCGCGGGCGTGACGCACCGTCCGGCGGCCCTCGCCCACCGGCCAGCCGGGCGCGATCGCCAGCAACGGACGAAGGACGAAGTCGCGCCGCTCCAGCTCGCGATGGGGGATCGTCAGTCGCTGACCGCGGCGCTGCGCCCAGCCCCCTTCCGACCACAGCAATATGTCGAGATCGAGCACGCGGGCGCCCCAGCGCCGTCCCCGCCGCCGCCCGAACGCCGCCTCAAGCCCCTTGAGCCGGGCGAGCAGCGCGGGCGGATCGAGCCGGGTCTCGACGATCACCGCCGCATTGGCGAAGCTTCGCCCCGCCGGCCCCAGCGCCGGGGTCGCGATGATCGGGGAGCGCGCCACGACCGCGATGTCGTCCGCATCGATCGCCGCGATCGCCGCCCGCACCACGGCGGCCGGAGCGCCATGGCGGCCATGGCGCCGGTTCGACCCGATACCGATCGCGTAACGATAGGGCTGCATGCGATCCGCCTATAGCGGCGGATCATGGCCTTACCAGAGCCTAGCTTGCCCGACGACCGCAACAGCCGGTCGATCTACCCCCAGTTCGCGACCAGCGCCTGCATCACCTCGGTCGCGACGCGGGCGCCGACCTGGTCGACGGTGGGCGGCAGCGGGCGTTCGCGCTGATAGCCGTTCGGTCCGGCGACCCAGCGCCCCGGCCCGCCCGAGGGTGGAATGCCCTGGGTGACGACGGTGGCGAGCAGCGTGCCGCTGCGGATGTCCTTGACGTCGACGCGGAAGGTGTAGCCGCTCGGCGCGCCGTCGTCGGGGGTCTGCAGCACCTCGACCAGCAGGTCGGCCTTGCCGACCAGCGCCGACATCTCGACCGACTGGGCGTCGCTGCGGTCCACGCCCTTGCCGAGCGCGGTCGAGCGCATGATCAGGGTGCGGTCGATCAGCCGGGCGCCGCCGGCCAGCATGGTGCGGTTGAAGCCCTGCGCGGCCTTCCAGTCGGCGCGCTCGGCGAGGCCGGTCATGCGCGCGCCGTCGGCTGCGGTCGCGGTGCGACCCGAGCGCAGCTCGGCGTCGACGGCGCGGCCGGCGACCGCCGTCGAGCCGTCCTCATAATAGGTCTTGTCGACCGCCCGGCCGTCGGTCAGCGTGAAGCGCGACCACTCCTCATAGCTGGTCGACAGCGAGTCGGTGAGCTGCCGGTTCCAGAAGATCACCATGCGCGGGCTCTTCCGGCGCGCATAGGCCGACCGGAAGGCGCTGGTGGTCGCGGCGTTGTTCTGAGCCGCATGGTTGGCGCGCGGCGGCGCGGCCAGCACCTCGGGCATATTGTCCCGATATTGCTGCGCGGCGGCGGCGGTCGCCAGCAGCATCGCGACGGCCGCCCCCGCGGCCACGGTCCTGATCCCCATCACATGTCCCCCCACGAAGAATAGCCGTCATCGCCGAAATCGGCATCGGCATAGTCCGCATCCTCGTCGATCCACGCGACGACGGGGATGCGGCGATCGGGCGACCAGCCCTCGATCACCGGCGGCGTGTCGCGCCACAGGGCCGGCGTCGCGCCATAGGCCATTGGCGACGGCGCCGCGATCAGCGCCGGCTGCACCGGACGGATCAGGCGCGGCGGCGGCACATCCTGCCCGGCCTGCACCGGGACGGCCGCGAAGCCGACGGCCAGCGCGAGAGCGGCGCGGATCATGGCTGCGAGGTCCGCACCTCGACGAGGTAATATTTGACCTCGTCGCGGCCGATCGAAAGCCCGCGATAGACCCCGGTCGCCTTGGGCGCGAGGATGACCTTCTTCCAATAGGTCGAATCCTCGGTCGGCACCTGGTTCTCGTCCATGAAGGAGGAACGCGCGTCGAGCTCGACCGTCTTCTTGGTACAGTTGACGAAGCGGGTGATCACCTCGACCGAATTGGTCTCGGTCCGCCGCGCGAACATGCCTTCGACGACGACGCGGTTGGCCAGCTTCTTGTCGGTCATCTGCACGGCGTTGAGGTCGATCGGCGTCATCGCCGACGGCACGTTGGCGACCAGCGCGGGCCCGCCCGCCGAGAGCGATCGCTTGGCATCGCCGATGTCGCATTTGACCGGCCGGTTCTCGCGCGCCTGCGCCGGAATGGCCAGAAGCGCGCCGGCGGCGATCGCGCTGAGCAGATATGTCTTCATCACAACCGTCTCCCCAAGCAACTAGCGCAGCTTCGCGCGGAAGGCCTCGTCCTTGGCCCACACGTCCTTGTCCCGCTTGCGCGCCAGCGCGATCTTGGCGTTGTTGCCGGGCGCCTCGGACGGCAGGCTCGCGACGCTGCGCGAGCGGGCCCAGACGATGCCGCACCTGCCGGCGCTGGCCGCCATCGGCTTGGTGCCCGTCAGGTCGAGCGCATTGTCGTCCTGGCGATAGGTCATGCTGACCGACGGCATGCTCCACTCGCTGGCGCTCAGCGAAGCCTTGGGCGCGGGCTTCTTGCCCTTGCCGGCGGCGGCGGCCGGCACGGCGGCGCCCCAGCGCGTGGTGCCGGCCATGATGCTCGACGGCAGGCCGTCCCACATCCGGGTGTCGGCGGTCGGCCGGACCGACTTGGAGAACATGCTGAGCGCCGCGCCGATCCCCTGCGCATAGAGGGCATTGCCGCCCATCTGCTGGGCGAAGCTGCTGCCGACGGTGGTGGCGAGAGCGCTGGTCGTCTCCAGCCCGGCCTTGAACTGCGCCTTGCCGTCGAGGATGCCGTCGATCGCCCGGCCGCCGCGGGTCGACGCCTGGGTATAGATGTCGGCGGCCGGCGTCAGCGGCCAGGCGCGCGTCGTCTTGCCGGCGCCCAGCGTCACGATCGCGCCATTTTCGGGCATGGCGGCGCCGGGGCGGAAGACCAGCTTCTCCTGATATTGCCCGTCGGTCGCCTTGACCGGGCCGATGCCGAGTTCGGTCAGCACCAGGACATTGTCGCTGGGCCCCGGCACCTTGAGCTTGGGATCGATCTTCGCGGCCTGCTCGAACGCGTCGGCGGCCTGGCTGCCGTCGCCCGCGCATTGCGACGCCCAGCCCTGCAGATAGGTCAGCAGCGCGAAGTCCGACTGGAAGCTCTCCTCGCCCGAGACCGTGTCCTGATATTCGGCCGCCTTGAACGAGGCGCGGGCATTGTCGTAGTCGCCCTTCCGCAGATAGAGCAGCCCGCGATAATAATAGGCCATCGCCCGTTCATAGGGCTCGCCCTTGAAGTCCTTGTTGACCTCGAGCCGCGTCGCCGAGGTCGCCTTCTCGGCCTGCTTATCCTTGTTGTAGAAGGCCTCGATCCGGTCGAGCGCGCCGTCGAACGCCTTCTCGGCGTCGCCATAATAGCCGAGCTCCATCGAGAGCAGGCCGAGCCGCTCATAATTGAGCACGGCATTATGCTCGCCGTCATAATAGAGGACGCGATAATAGCCGCGCAGTTCCTCCTGCCGGCCCTGGGCGAAGGTCTCGACCTCGTCGGGATAGGGGCCGGGGCCATATTGCGCCTTCCAGGCCGCGACCTGCTTGGCCCGCGCCTTCGCGGCGGCCTTGGCGGCGGCGGGGTCGACAGGGGCGGCCGCATCCTGCGCCACGACGGCGGAGGCGAGCGACAACAGCGAGAAAGCGGCGATTCCGGTCGCCAGCCGATGGATGGTCTTCATCGGGCCCTCCCTCAGCGATAGACGACGTCGTCGGCGCCGGCCCGGCGGATCTTGTAGGTGCCGTTCCAGACGAGGGTGCCATATTCGAGGTCGAGCATCTCGAGCGAGATGACGGTCAACCGCTCCTGCATGCCGGTGTCGTTGTTGCGGCTGTCGAGCGAGGTGATCTTGCCGACCAGCTTGTAGTCGGCGCCCGCCGTGGCGCGGGTCAGCCCGGTGGTGCCGCTGTCGACGACGCCGTCGCGCTTCAGCGCGCGCTCCTGCTCGACCGCGGCGATGAACTCGCGGCTGACGAAGCGCATCTTGCCGCGCGCGGCGCCCATCAGCTTGCCGCGCAGCTCGTCGGTGATGATGTCCTTGTCGATCCGCTGCGAGCTCTGGTTGCGCAGGTCGGAGCTGTCGAGGATGATCCGGGGCGGCGTCGCCCGGTTGGAGATCTCCGGATTGGCCATCAGGTCACGGACCATCTGGTCGGCCATGCGGCCGAGGTCCTGCCCCTCGATGCCGACGCCGGAGACGACGCCGCGCTGGTCGGGATCGAGATCGACCGCCTGGTGCGATCGATCCTTCTTCGCGAGCGCGGGGCCGGCGGCGACGACCGCCAGGCCGACGCCAAGGAATGCGGCTTTCGCCACAGGACGCAGTTTCAGCATTGTTCCCCCGTTCGATCCCGGATGTCGCGACGCCCCCGCCGCGACAGCCCATCTTCCCGACGGGGAAGGCTAGAGCGGCCACCCCCGGCGTCAAGCCTTTCGTTAACCGATCTCCCCTGAATTTACATGACGTGGATCACACCCCGATCGGATAAACGGCGTGGATGGAGCCGATCGCCGAGCCGCCCGCCGACTGCGCCCTGTGCCCCCGGCTGGCCGCCTATCGGGCGACGCAGCGGATCGAAAATCCGAGCTGGTTCAATGCGCCGGTGCCGACCTTCGGGGATTCCGGCGCCCGGCTCGTCATCGTCGGGCTCGCACCGGGACTGAAGGGCGCGAACCGCACCGGACGCGCCTTCACCGGCGATGGATCGGGCACGATGCTGTTCGACGTGCTGGCCGATCACGGCCTGGCGCGGGGCGGCTATGGCCATGATGCCGACGACGGTCTCCGCCTCGACGGCACGGTCATCGTCAATGCGGTGCGCTGCGTGCCCCCCGCCAACCGGCCGACCCCGGCCGAGGTCCGTGCCTGCCGCCCCTTCCTGGCCGGTCCGCTGAACGGCGCCCCGGCGCCGCGGGTGATCGTCGCGCTCGGCCGCATCGCCCATGACGCGACCCTGGCCGCGCTCGGCGAGACGCCCGCCCGCTTTCGTTTCGCCCATGGCGCCGAACACCGGCCGGAAGGGTCGATCCCGATCGACAGCTACCACTGCTCGCGGTACAATCAGAATACCGGACGGCTTACCTACAAGATGTTGTGGTCGATCTTCGAAAAGGCCATTCGTTACGCGTCCGAATCACCTTTCCAATCACCAGAAAATATCGGTAATTCAGCGCCCAAAGCGCGCGAAAGGACTTGATCGCGCGACTCATCGGTGATTCTGTCCCTGGATGAATCGCGTCCCCCTTTTCCAGATTGCCCGCAGCGCTGCGCTGCCCGCGGTCGCGATTCTGATCATCGGCTATTTCGCCAGCGCGGCGCTGATCGGCCCCAACGGCCTGCTCGCGCTCGGCGGCTATCGCACCCAGCTCCAGGCCAAGTCCGACGAGCTGCACCGCACCGAGGCGGTGCGCGACCGGCTGCGCCACCACGCCAAGCTGCTCGACCCCAGCCGCGTCGATCCCGATTTCGGCGAGGAGCTGGTGCGCCGCTCGACCGGCCAGGTGCGGCCGGACGAGATCATCATCCCACGGGACTGAACCGCGCGCCCTTCCCGCATCGCGCCGTCGTCAGCGCGGCCAGAACTGCGCGCCGTGCAACACGCGAAGGATGAGGACACGCTGTTCGTCTTCCGCATAAACGACGATGTAATTTTGCCGGACGAGCATTTCCCGTGTGCCATCGACACGCCCCACCTCGTATAGTCGGGGATGGTGGAGTAATTGCTCCGCCTTGTTTTCTATGTCGTCGAGCAGCTTCAGCGCCGCATCGGGATTATCGTCGGCGATGAAATCGACAATCGACAGCAGGTCCTTGCGGGCAGCCTCGCTCCATTCAAGCGTCGGGCTTGCCACGCCGCTTTCCCACCACGAGCGCGCGCGCTTCGTCCATGACCCTCGCTTGCGGACGGGTTGGGCCGCCGTCGTCCAGCGCCTCCCGCACCTTTGCCCGGAACCAGGCATCATGCGTCTCGGGATCGACGGTCAGGCCGGCCGGCAGCCCGCCCTCCTTGGCGACCCGTGCGAGCAATATCCTCACCGCATCGGACACGCTCAGCCCAACATCGGCGAGCGTTTGGGATGCGCGCGCTTTCAGTTCCTCATCGACCCTGACATGCAGCATGGACGTGCGGCCAGCCATAGCGATCTCCTCTCCGGCGATATGTATCTCAAATGAGATACAGTCAATGGATAGGACACCGCGATCGACGGCCACGCCTGTTCGTCACTGGCCCCGCCGGGAAGCTTTATTGCCACCGGGCTCTACAGCACGTTGAAATCGGCGCGCACGGCGGCCTATATGCGTCCCAGTCACCCCCTCCCCGGGACAAGGAGCAATCCGCTTGGCGAAACCAGCACAGCCACGCGCAGCGGCCAAAAAGGCCGCGCCGCGCAAACCCGCATCTCCAAGGGCGAAAGCCGCCGCGCCGAAACCGGCCGCTGCCGCCGCCACCACCGCGCCGCCGATATCCAACCGCGAACGCCCAGCCGAACCGCAGCGGTACAAGGCGAGCAAGGAGGAGATGCTGGAGTTCTACCGGCAGATGCTGCTGATCCGCCGCTTCGAGGAGAAGGCGGGCCAGCTCTACGGCCTCGGCCTGATCGGCGGTTTCTGCCACCTCTATATCGGCCAGGAGGCCGTCGCGGTCGGCCTGCAGTCGGCGCTCGAGGTGGGCAAGGATTCGGTGATCACCGGCTATCGCGACCATGGCCACATGCTGGCCTATGGCATCGACCCGAAGCTGATCATGGCCGAGCTCACCGGCCGCGCCGCCGGCATCAGCTGCGGCAAGGGCGGATCGATGCACATGTTCTCGGTCGACCACCGCTTCTACGGCGGCCACGGCATCGTCGGCGCGCAGGTCAGCCTCGGCACCGGCTTGGCCTTCAAGCATAAATATGCGGGCGACGGCGGCGTCGCCATGGCCTATTTCGGCGACGGCGCGTCGAACCAGGGCCAGGTCTACGAGAGCTTCAACATGGCCGAGCTGTGGAAGCTCCCGATCATCTTCGTGATCGAGAACAACCAGTACGCCATGGGCACCAGCGTCAACCGTTCCTCGGCCGAGGACCAGCTCTACCGCCGCGGCGAGAGCTTCCGCATCCCCGGCATCCAGGTCGACGGCATGGACGTGCTGGCGGTGCGCGGCGCCGCCGAGGAGGCGGTCGCCTGGGTCCGCGCCGGCAAGGGGCCGATCCTGCTCGAACTCAAGACCTATCGCTATCGTGGCCATTCGATGTCCGACCCGGCCAAGTACCGCTCGCGCGACGAGGTCCAGTCGGTGCGCGAGAAGTCCGACCCGATCGACCATCTCAAGAAGGAGCTGGAAGCGGCGGGCGTCGGCGAGGACGAGCTGCGCACGCTGGAGAAGGACATCCGCGCGATCGTGACCGAGGCGGCCGACTTCGCCGAACAGTCGCCCGAACCCGAGCCCGAAGAGCTCTATACCGACGTGCTGGTGGGACAATATTGATGGCTGTCGATCTGAAGATGCCCGCGCTTTCCCCGACGATGGAGGAAGGCACGCTCGCCAAGTGGCTCGTCAAGGAAGGCGACACGGTCAAGTCCGGTGACATCCTCGCCGAGATCGAGACCGACAAGGCGACGATGGAGTTCGAGGCTGTCGACGAGGGCACGATCGCCGAGATCACGGTTCCCGCCGGCACCGAAGGGGTGAAGGTCGGCACCGTGATCGCCCGGATCGCCGGCGAGGACGAGGACGCCGCTCCGGCGCCGAAGGCCGCCGCCGAGCCGAAGGCGGAAGCCCCGAAGGCCGAGGCCCCCGCGCCCGAGAGCCCGACCCCGCACAAGATGGAAAGCGGCGCGCGCGACCTGGTCGCGGCGGTCGCCGACACGCGCGACGATCCCGAGGTGCCCGCCGGAACCGAACTGGTGAAGACCACGGTCCGCGAGGCGCTGCGCGACGCGATGGCGGAGGAGATGCGCCGCGACGGCGACGTCTTCGTGATGGGCGAGGAAGTCGCGCAGTACCAGGGCGCCTACAAGGTGACCCAGGGCCTGCTCGACGAGTTCGGCGACCGGCGCGTGATCGACACGCCGATCACCGAATATGGCTTCGCCGGCATCGGCACCGGCGCCGCGATGGGCGGCCTCAAGCCGATCGTCGAGTTCATGACGTTCAACTTCGCCATGCAGGCGATCGACCACATCATCAACTCGGCCGCCAAGACCAACTATATGTCGGGCGGCCAGATGCGTTGTCCGGTCGTGTTCCGCGGCCCCAACGGCGCCGCCGCCCGCGTCGCCGCGCAGCACAGCCAGAACTATGCGCCCTGGTACGCCAGCGTGCCCGGCCTGATCGTCATCTCGCCCTATTCGGCGGCCGACGCCAAGGGCCTGCTGAAGGCGGCGATCCGCTGCCCCGATCCGGTCGTGTTCCTGGAGAACGAGCTGCTCTACGGCCAGAGCTTCGAGGTGCCGAAGCTCGACGACTATGTCCTGCCGATCGGCAAGGCGCGCATCTGCCGTACCGGTTCCGACGTGACGATCGTCAGCTATTCGATCGGGGTCGGCGTCGCGCTGGAGGCGGCCAAGCAGCTCGAGGGCGAGGGGATCGACGCCGAGGTGATCGACCTGCGCACGCTGCGCCCGCTCGACAAGGCGACGGTGCTCGAAAGCCTCCGCAAGACGAACCGCATGGTCGTCGTCGAGGAAGGCTGGCCGGTCTGCTCGATCGCGTCGGAGATCATCACGATCGCCATGGAGGAGGGCTTCGACGACCTCGACGCCCCGGTCCGCCGCGTCACCAACCAGGACGTGCCGATGCCCTATGCCGCCAATCTCGAAAAGGCGGCGCTGCTCAAGGTGTCCGACGTGGTCGCGGCCGCCAAGGCGGTGACCTACAAGGGCTAGATTCCGACGCTCCGGCGGGGCGGTCGGCCCTTTCTAGGGGTTTTTGCGGACCGCCCGACCGCCGTTCTGTGATAATGGTCCCCAACCGGTCCGAGTCGGTTGGGGACTATGCTCATGGAACAGAAAGGCCCGCGTTCCGCAGCGTCATCCGCGACCGGGCAGGCCGGCGACCCCTTTCTGGGCCGGCTCCTCTATGTCGAGGACAATGCCCAGATCGCCGAGATCACCTGCCTGATGCTCGAGGATTCGGGGCTCGCCATCGTCCAGGCCGGTTCGGCCGAAGAGGCGTTGAAGCTGGTCGACGCGGACGAGGCCCCGTTCGACATCGTCCTGACCGACGTGGTCATGCCGGGACTGAGCGGGGTGCAGCTCGCCCGCCGGCTCAACCAGCGCTGGCCGAACCTGCCGATCGTGCTGGTCAGCGGCTTCAGCGAGGAGCTGACGCTGGGCTATGGCGCGCAATATGAACTCCTCCGCAAGCCCTTCACCCGCGGCGCCCTGCTCGACTGCCTGCAGCGCCATCTCGACGGCAGCATCTATCAACACGCCTGACCCCGCCCTGCCCCCGCTGTCCGATCCCGAACGCCTGCTGGCGCTGAGCTATGCGCCGGCGGACCGGCGCGACCGGCTCGCCCTGCTGTGGCGGATCGACGAGCGGATGGGCGCGATCGTCGCCGCCGCGCGCGAACCGGCGATCGGCGCGATGCGGCTGATCTGGTGGCGCGACGCGCTGACCCGGCTCGACGAACCGGAGGTGCCGGCGCCGGCCGAGCCGCTGCTGGCCGCCGCCGCCGGACAATTGCTGCCCGCGGGCCTTTCCGGCCGGTCGCTCGCCGCGATCGAGGAAGGCTGGGCGGCGCTGCTCGAAGAGGAGACGCCGGGCGAGGTGCAGATCGTCGCCCATGGCGAGGAGCGCGGCGGCCCGCTGTTCGCGCTGTCGGCGGCGTTGCTCGGCGCGGTGCCCGAGGATGTCGGCCGCGCCGGCGAAGGCTGGGCGCTCGCCGAGCTCGGCCATCGGCTGCGCGATGCCGAGGCGCGCCGCTTCGCCCGCGCCGCCGCCGCCGAACGGCTGGGTGACGTCGCGATCGGCCGCTGGCCCGCCGCACTCCGGCCGCTCGCCCTGCTCGTCCTGCTCGCGCGGATGGACGCCGCGATGCCGGCGGAGCGGCAGCGGCGACAGGGCTCACCGAAACGGATGCTTCGGGCGCTCGCCTATCGCCTGACGGGACGCTAAGCTCCGCCCCGGGGAATATCCGGGGGAGAAGCGATATGTGGCGATATCTGGCGGGTGCGGCCGGCGGGCTGTTGCTGGCGGGCGGCGGCGTGATGCTGTGGCAGGGACAGGGCAAGGGCCCGCAGCTCGCCGCCGCCCCGCTCCAGGCGGCCGAGCCCGCGCCGCTCGCCGAGCCGCCCGCCGCGACCGAGAAGACCCGCGAGGAGAAGCGCTTCGCCCGCTACGACAAGGACAGGGACGGCAAGGTCAGCCGCGAGGAATTCCTCGCCAGCCGGCGCAAGGCCTATGCCAAGCTCGACAGCAACGGCGACGGCCGGCTGAGCTTCGAGGAATGGTCGGCCAAGACCACCGACCGCTTCGCCAAGGCCGACGCCGACAAATCGGCGACGCTGACCGCCGAGGAGTTCGCCACCACCCGCATCGCCCGCAAGACGACCCGTCCGGCGCCGTGCGTGCCGGAAAGCGAGGGCTGAGATGAGGATCGGCCACGCCCTTGCGATCGGAATTGTGCTGACGCTGCCCCCGCCGATCGACAGGGCCGCCGCGGCCCCCCTTCGGATCGAACCGAAGGGCCCCTATGTCCATCGCGGAACCGGCTTCGTCTTTCCCGAACGAGCCGGCGATTTCCGGCGCACGTCGATCATCGAATATGACGACGAGGCGACCGACGTCAGCGCGGGATACAGCTATGCCGTGCCCACCCCGGAGAGAACGACGATCGCCACCGTCTATGTCTATCCCGTGCCGCCGGTGGCGGACACCGCCGATCCGGCCACCCGGAAAGCACAGCAGGACCGCTTCTGCCGCGAGCATTTCGACACCATCAAGGCCGAGGTCGCCGAGAAGCATCGGTCGACCGTCGTCGTCGAGGAGAGCAAGGTCGCCTCGCCTTCGCCGAACCATCGCCAACCAGGCCTGCGCGCGGCCTTCACCTTCGAGGATGTGTTCCGGGGCAAGGAACAGCCGCTGCGATCGGAAGCCCGCCTGTTCTGCCATGTCGACGGCCAGTGGCTGATCGCCTATCGCTTCACCGCGCCGGCCGGCCATGACCTGTCGCCGGACATCGCCAGGCTGACGGCGGCGCTGCCCTGGCCCCGCCAATAGTAGCGGACCTCTGGTCATCCCAGCGTTCGCTGGGATGACGCCGTGGCGAGTGGGATCAGCCGACCTCGAACCCGGCGGGCTTCGGCCATTTCGGGCTGACCATCGCGATGGCGCGGAACAGGGTGCCCATCTCCTCCTCCGACGTCAGCCGGTGATAGGCGGCGCCGATCTCCTCGGTGCGGTCGGGATGGTGGCGGGATAACGCCGCCGCACGGGCGGCGATGCCGAGCGTCGCCAGGAAATAGCTCTGCGACACCGGCCCCTCGATCCGCGCGCCGCCCAACCGGCCGGCCTCGCCCAGCGCGGTGAAGTCGACATGGGCGGTGATGTCGTTGGCGCCGGGATTGCTGAACACGTCGGCATAGGCATGGGCGTTGAGCGCCTGCAGCGTGTCGCCCGCCGCATAATTCTCATGCCCATAGTCGATCGCGAGCAATGCCCCGCCCTGCTTGACGATCCGCGCCGCCAGCGCGCGGGCGACGGCGAGACCCGCCGGGGAGGTCTCGTAGATGCTACCCGCGACCGCGTCGTGGAGATGCTCGGGGACGACATCCTCGGCCGGGGCATCGCCCGGCACCGGGCGGAAGCCGTCGGCGTCATGGGTGACGACCCGCTCGCGCCAGCCGCTATAGGTCTTGATATATTGGCGATAGGGCAGCGCGTCGAAGAACTCGTTGGCGACGACGATCAGCGGCGCGTCGGTCGGCAGCGTCTCGATCCCCTCGTGCCAGACGGCGTCGGGCACCCGCTCCTTCTGCAGGCGCCGCAGCACCGGGCTGGTCTCGACGAAATGGACCTCGGGATGACGGCGCAGCGCCCCCATCGCGCGCAGCGCGTCGGCGGCAAGCGTCCCCCGCCCCGGCCCCAGTTCGACATAATAGGCGCCGAGCGCGCGCGAGCGGGTCCACAGGTCGGCGATCCAGATGCCGATCAGCTCGCCGAACATCTGGCTGATCTCGGGCGAGGTGATGAAATCGCCTTTCACGCCGAACGGGTCGTGCGCGGCATAATAGAGGCCGTTGGCCGCCTCCATATAGTCGGCGACCGGGATCGGCCCATTGGCCTGGATCACTCGAACCAGCGCGTCCGCCAGTTCCGCGGCTGTCTCCATCTCGCTCGCTTCTTCGACGTCGGAATCGCCGCCTGATAGGCGATCGTGGTTAGCAAAGGATTAGGATCGGCCCCTATCCCTTCCGTCATTCCCGCGAAAGCGGGAATCCATGGACGGCGGCCCGCAAGAGACGGAACGTCCCGTAACCGTGGTTTCCCGCTTTCGCGGGAATGACGGCGGTGGGTGGTTCAATCGGCGTTGATCGGGGTCCGCTTCGAGGCGGTGGCGATCAGGTAGAGGCCGCCGATCAGCATCGGCACGGTCAGCGTCTGCCCCATCGTCAGCCCCCAGCTCAGCGTGCCGAGCTGCGCGTCGGGCTCGCGGAAATATTCGACGACGAAGCGGCTCAGCCCATAGCCGAGCAGGAAGATGCCGACCAGCTTGCCCGGCTGGTTGCGGGCGTCGGTCCGCCAGAAGAAGAAGGACAGGACGAGGCCGAGCACGATCCCTTCGAGGCCGGCTTCGTAGAGCTGGCTCGGGTGGCGCGGCAGGCCGTCGGGCGCGCCGGGGAAGATCATCGCCCAGGAAACGTCGGTCGGCCGGCCCCACAGCTCGCCGTTCACGAAATTGGCGATGCGGCCGAAGAACAGCCCGAACGGCGCGCAGCAGGCGACATAGTCGTGGATGCGCAGCCAGCTCAGCCCGTTGCGGCGCGCCATGTAGAAGATGCCGGCCGCGACGCCGAGCGCGCCGCCATGAAACGACATGCCCCCCTGCCACAGCTTGAGCACGTCGAGCGGGTGGAGGAGGATATCGGGCTGGTAGAAGAAGACATAGGCGAGCCGCCCGCCGATCAGGATGCCGAGCGTCGCGTAGAAGACGAGATCGTCGGCATGGCGCCGCGCCATCGGCGCGCCCGGCTGCGCGATCAGCCGGGTGAGATAATACCAGCCGAGCAGGATGCCGGAGATATAGGCCAGCGAATACCAGTGGATCTGCAGGAAGCCGAGGTCGAGCGCGATCGGGTTCAGGCCGAGATCGGCCCAGTGGATCGCCTGGGCGGCGTTGGCGATGACGGCTTGTTGCAAGGATCTTCCCCGAAAACTGGACTGGGTTTGCCATAGCGGGGGGATCGGTCGAGCGGAAGGGCGGCGATGCGGCCGATCGCCATCAACCGACCGGGATCGACAGCTCCATCCGATTGCGGCCGCCCTCGCTGCGATAGTCGAGGATGGTCGCCCAGGCGCGGACCAGGTTGAGCCCGGCGCCGCCGCCGCGATCGGGGATCGCCGCGTCGTCCGGCGCCTCGCGCGGGTCGAAGGCGGCGCCGTCGTCGCTCAGCACCAGCGCCACCGGCCCGCCCTCCGCGCGCGTCAGGCTCAGCTCGATCGCGTCCGCCGCGCCCGCGCCGCCATGCTCGACGAGATTGGCGACCAGTTCCTCGACGATGATCGCCAGCCGCGCGGCGGCGTCGCCGTCCAGCCCGGCCGCCGCGCAGAAGCCGTGGACCGCGTCGACGCTCTCGCGGACGATGCCGTCGCCAATGCAACGGATTGTAACCGACGCGGAATTCGAGTCGCGGGCGCTCATAATTGCGCTATGTCACGACTCTCTGGTCATGGGGATGGCGAGAATCATGCGTAGGGCAATATTGACGGTGCTGGGGCTGGCGATCATGGCGCAGCCGGCCTGGGCCGAGATCGGCCGGATCAAGCGCAGCGTCGGCGCGACCACGGTCGAGCGCGGCAAGGCGAAGCTCACCCCCGCGCCTGGCTTCCAGCTCCTTCCCGGCGACACGCTGGTCACCGGCAAGGACGGGCAGATGAGCCTGACCTTCATCGACGACACCCGTTTCTCGGTGGGGCCGAACAGCCGCATCGCGGTCGACGACTTCAACTATGACCGCACCGCCCAGACCGGCAGCTTCGTGACCCGTGTCAATCGCGGCTCGCTCGCGGTCGTGTCGGGGCAGATCGCCAAGTCGAAGCCCGACGCGATGAAGGTCCGCACCCCGACCTCGCTGCTCGGCGTGCGCGGCACCCGCTTCATCGTCGAGGTCTCCAAATGAACCGTGTCCTGCCGCTATTGGCGGTCGCGGGCCTGCTGGCGGGCTGCGCCACCACGCCGACCCTCACCCTGCTGCCGACCGAGGAAGGCAAGCAGGGCGCCGTCGCGGTGCTGGAGGAGAACGGCAAGCCGATGGAGACGGTGGTCAGCGAGCTCAACAGCAGCACCAACCTGTCGGGCACGCCGCGCACCCGATCGATCGATCCGGCGAAGATGAGCGCGCGGCAGCGCGAGCTGCTCCAGGCGCTGCCGCCGGCGCCGGTGCGGCTGACCCTCTATTTCCTCGAGGGCACGACCGAGCTGACGCCCGAATCGCAGCCCGGGCTCGCCTTCCTGATCAAGGAGGTGTCGGAGCGGCCGGGCGCGGAGGTGCAGGTCACCGGCTATACCGACACGCTGGGCGAGGCCGACGCCAACGACCGGCTGTCGCAGCAGCGCGCCGAGGAGGTGCTCGGCGTGCTCGCCAAGCAGGGCATCGACCCTACCCTGATGAGCGCGGTCGGCCGCGGCGAGCGCAACCTGCGCGTCGCGACCCCCGACGGGGTTTCCGAACCGGCCAACCGCCGCGTGGTGGTGACGATCCGTTAGGACGGATAGCCTCCATCGTTCCGTCATTCCCGCGAAAGCGGGAATCCACGGTCACGGAACACCTGACCTCTTGCGAGCCGCCGTCCATGGATTCCCGCTTTCGCGGGAATGACGATTGGGGGGCGACGACGGTGGTCGGGCGGCGGTCCTCAGCCCAGATAGCGGACCGCCATCACCGTCAGGTCGTCGGTCGGGTCGGTGCCGTCCTCGAAGGCGCGCACCGCGTCGCGCATCGCCTCGACCATCGCCGAGGCGTTCGTCCGTCCTTGCAGCGCCGCGAGCAGCCGGTCATGGCCGAACAGCGCGCCGTCGCCATTCTGCGCCTCGCTGACCCCGTCCGAGATCAGCACCAGCGCCTCGCCGGGCGCGAGCGTCATCGGCTCGTCGGGATAGGGGAAGTCGACGATGCAGAAGGGCGGCCCGCCGTCGAGCTTGTGGATCGCGATCGCGCCGTCGCCGCGAATGTGGAGCGGGTCCTCATGCCCCGCGCTCATCAGCACCAGTTCGCCGCTCGACAGGTCGAGGATGCCGACCAGCATGGTCACGTTCATCGCCTCGCTATTGTCGCGCATCAGCTCCTCGTTGAGGATCGCGGCGGCATCGGCGAGGCTGGGGACGCCGCGCAGCACGACGCTCTTCGCCAGCGCCTTGGACAGCGCCATGAACAAAGCGGCGGGCACGCCCTTCCCCGTCACGTCGCCGACCAGGAAGGCGATGCGGTCGGCATCGAGCCGGATCACGTCGTAGAGGTCGCCGCCGATCGACTTGGCGGGTTCGAGCAGCGCGTCGATGTCGATGCGCGGATCGAAGCCGGCCAGCTCCTCGCGCGGCGGCAGCATGCCGAGCTGGATCGAGCGCGCCGCCTGCAGCTCGCCTTCGGTCGCGGCGGCGGCGATCCGCTCGCGCACCAGCGTCTCGCGCAGCCGCTCGCGCTCGCGTCGCGCCTCGACGAACATGCCGCCCGCCACGCCGACCGCCGCGCCGCCGCCAAGCAGCAGCGGGCGCAGCGGATCGAGCAGCAGCGAGCCGAGGTCGAAGGCGAACCAGCCGGCCAGCGCGATCGCGACCGCCAGCCCGAGCGGGACGAGCATCAGGGCACGGCGGCGCGCCGGCCCGCACAGCAGCACCGCGACCGCGAGCAGCAGCCCCACGCCCCACTCGACCGGCGCCGCCCAGGCCGGCCGGTCGAGCCAGCCGCCGCGCAGGATCGCGTCGACCGCCTGCGCCTGCACCAGCGTGCCATAGCCTTCCGCCTCCAAGGGGGTGGCGACGATGTCGGCGGTGCCTTCGGCGGCGAGGCCGAGCAGGACGATCTTGCCGGCGAAGGCGTCGGCGGGGAATTTGCGGCGGAGCACGTCGGCCGCCGAGCTGATCTCGGCCGCCGGGAAGCGACCGAAGCGCAGCCGCATCCGCCCCTCCGCATCGACCGGGATGCGCCGGCCGGCCAGCACCACCCCGCGCGCCTCGGCCGTCACCGCCTCCTGGTCCCGCGCCAGCCGGGCGAGTTCGAGCGACAGGCTGGGCATCGCCCGGCCGCCGAGCTTCATCAGCAGCGGCACCCGCCGGACGCGCCCGTCGCTGTCGGGCTGGCCGTTGAGCAGGCCATGGCCGAGCGCGGCGCCTTCCAATTCGGGGATGTTGGCGACCGCGCGCGGCTCGTCGGGAAGGTCGGGCGGCAGCGCGCCCTTGATCGCGGCGTCGACGAACAGTTGCGCGGGATCGCTGCCGCCGCTTCCCACCCCCGCGCGGCCAAGCACGACCGGCGCCTTGCCGACGACCTGGCCGTAGAGCCGATCCATCGGCGGCAGCGCCTGGACCTCGGCGGCGGCGGCCGGGCTGAGTTCGGGATAGAGCGCCGCGAAGATGTCGGGCCGCACCCGGTCGGGCTCCGGGAACAGCATGTCGAAGCCGATCGCCTTCGGCCCCCGCGCGGCGATCTCTTCGGTCAGCCGGGCCATGTGGTAGCGCGGCCACGGCCAGGGCCCGACCGCGGCGATGCTGTCCGAATCGACCAGCACGACATGGACCGGCGTGCCCGACAGGTCGCGCGGCGCGAGGCGCTGCCACAGGTCGAACAGCGGCCGGCGCATCGCCTCGCCCGCGAAAGCGCTGAGCAGCGCGGCGACCGCAAGCACGAGGAGGCCGGCGAGGCGGATGCGGTTCATCTCCGACTGCGTCACCCCAGCGAAGGCTGGGGTCCATATCTCTCGTCAGCCAGATGGCATCTGAGGAGATGACAGACATGGACCCCAGCCTTCGCTGGGGTGACGTGGTGCATTTGAGCGCGATCCCGAAGCATCCCGCCGGCCCTACAACCGCACCTCGAGCCCGTCATAGGCGCACAGCACCTCGAGCGGGGTCTCGCGGCGGGTGAGTTCCTCGTAGCGGATGCTTTCCTGGTGCATCCGCTGGATGTCGTCGTCGCTGTAGATCGGCTCATGGTGGAACAGCGCCAGCCGCTTCGCCTCCGCCTCGTGGCACAGGTCGATCGCGACGATGTTCGAGCTGTGCCCCCAATCCTCCTTCATCGAGACTGCGTCGGCGAGCGAATACATGGTGTCGCAGATCACTAGGTCGGCATCGCGGAAGAAATGGGCGACGTCGGCCTCACCCTCCATGCTGTCGATCTTGTGCTCGCTGTCGGTCGAGAAGATCGCGGTCTTCCCCGCATCGTCGGTGAAGCGATAGCCGTAGCTCTTGTGACTGTGGTGCTGCTCCATCACCTCGACGTCGAGCCCGCCGATCCGATAGGTCTCGCCCGGCGCGAGCGTACGGAACTCGATCGTCGCGCGCAGCCAGTCGAAGGCGACCGGGAAGCTGATCTCCTCCTGCTGGCGGCGCAGCGCCTGCTCGGCATCGGCATGGCCCGAATGGATGACGATGCGGGCATTGGGATCGAAGGCGGGCCCGAAAAAGGGAAAGCCACCGATATGGTCCCAGTGCAAGTGGGACATGAAGAAATGATAGGTCCGCTCGTGCCCGGCGGCGCAACGGCGGAAGGCGTCGATGCCGAACTCGCGCAGGCCGGTGCCCATGTCGCAGACGATGAACGATCCGTCGCCGCCCTCGATCTCGACGCAGGTGGTGGCGCCGCCATAGGTGCCGCCGGTCGCGAAATCGAGCTCGCGGTCGACGAAGGCCTCCGCCTCGGCCGTGTCGGCGAAGCCGCGCCCGCCCGCCGCGACCAGCGCGCGGGCGATCTTGCCGCGGATCGCGCCCGCGGTCTGCGCCACCGCCAGCGATCCCCGCGTTCCCCAGAATCGAACCAGCATCGATCTTTCCCCCTCGATGAGGCGCTCAGGCGGTCAGCGCCGCCTCGACCGTCTCGGTCACCCCGAACAGCTTGTCGTAGCGGCTGATCGCCAATATCTCGCGCACCACGCCGTTGGGCGCGGCGAGGAGGATCGTCACCGCCGATCCGTCGGCCTTGCGCTTGGCGAGCGTCAGCGCGCGCAGGCCGCGCGAGGACATATAGTCGATGCCCGAGCAATCGACGACGAGCCGCGCCGCCGCATCGGCCGCGCGCGCCACCGCACCTTCGAGGCTGGCGCCGAAATCCTGCGCCGTGCTTTCGTCGATCTTCCCCCGGGGTGCGGCGACGATCGCCCCGTCCCGCGCCTCTTCCGACCACATCATAAGCCACGCTCTCCCCTGCCCGCCGCCATGCTAACCATTAATTCGGGCGCAGGGAAGTTGGGTGATCAGGGATCGAGCCGGTCGAGCCAGTCGGCGATCATCCTGCGCCCCGCCGCCACCGCGACCGGACCGTGGCGATCATGCTCGCCGCGCAGCTCCTCGACCGTCCGGCCCGCCGCGTGGATATAGGGCTCGTCCTCCAGCCAGGCGTCGAAGCGCGGGTCCTCGCCCATCTCCGAATGGCACTGGAGCGCCAGGATATTGTCGCCGCGCCGGAACACCTGGTGCGGATAGGCGTCGGACGAGGCGAGCAGCTCGGCCCTCTCGGGCAGGTCGAAGGTGTCGCCGTGCCAATGCAGCACCGGCACCCCCTCGATATGGCGCAGCGGCGAGGCGAGGCCCGCGTCGTGGATCGTCACCGGCGCGAAGCCGACCTCCTTGACCGGCCCGGCATAGACGCGCGCGCCCATCGCCGCGGCGATGACCTGACTGCCCAGGCAGACACCGAGGGTCGGCCGGTCGAGCATGATCCGCCGCGCCAGCCGCGCGATCTCGCAGCCGAGCCAGGGATATCGATTGGTCTCGTACACGCCCATCGGCCCGCCCATCATCACGACGAGGTCGGGCGTGTCGAAGTCGACCTGGGCGAAATCGGGATCGGTGACGTCGACCCGGTCGATGACATAGCCGGCCGCCTCCACGGGCGCGCGGAAGCCGGCGATTCCTTCATAGGGGACGTGGCGGATGACGAGCGCGGACTTCATCGCGCGACCCTAGCGCGACGCCCCGGGATTCCAACGGCAATGCTTCTTGGAGGGGGAAAAGGGAAACTCTACCGATAAGGTAGATTATCCTCACATACGGAGCCTCCTGCGTCGCAGGTCAACCAATGTCCGATTCACCCCGACGCCCGCCTATTTCGAGCAGCCCGACGACGATGCAACGCTGGTCATCGCTGGGCCCGCCAGTCACGTCGACCGCCCTGTCGGCTACGACAACATCTTCGACGCTCCACCTTTCTCCGCAATCCGAAGAAAATTCGACCAGATATGTACCCGGAGGGACGTTCTTGATTCTGTATCGGCCACTCGATTTGGCTTTGGCCCGATAGGAATTGCCGTTCTTATCCGTTGCCGTCACCGTCGTTTCAAAAAATGAGAATGTCTGAGCGGTGCCAACGATAGCACCTTTCGCGCGCTGATCCCGCGCAAGCGCTGGCGGGCTCATCAGCAGGCCAGCCGAAACGCCGATAGCCGCCACCATCAGGCGGACGCGCCCATGGGAATCCGGCCTGGTGTCGATCGCGCCGGAAACATCGATGCTCGCACGGACACAACTGCCCGGCTCGTCGCGCAACAGCTTCTCGATTCCGGCAACATCATATTGGGAGAGATCGTGAACGACCCTGTCGCATCGGGCACAGGTCCGATGCCGTTCCCCCGGCGTCATATTCTCCCAACGCTCGTCACAGGGCTTTGGAAAATTGACGTACACGTCGGACATTATCCTTCTCCCCTTCTTGGATGCGCAGTCGATCAGGTCGATCGGAGCATGAATCGACGCCCTCAGCTTTCCGCTATCTCGCATTGCAAAGTGCTTCTGCTATGCGATGCGCCCTTGGGACGCCGACGGACAACCGTCCATCCCTCCTCATCATCATGTCTGAAACTGGCCGTGCAACGAAGCATCTTGGGCGCGTTCATGTCGGTAGCGGACTTGGGATCGCTATCGCGCACTAGGTCGAAAGCGCAAAGCTGACCCTGCCTTGATGATCGGCAGCGCATATCGTCGATATGGAGCGTCAAATCGTCAAGATTGACTGATCGGAAAAAAACGGAACCACCCCCTGACCAAGAAGAAAATCGAGTCCAGTATCATTTCTGATAGCACCATATAGTTTATCCAGGAGCGGTTGACCGGGCGTTTTTCCCGTCGGGCGAAGAGCTTCCCGATCCATGGAACAAGCCGATAGGCCGAGCCCGGACAGAATAAACCATAATAGAGATCGTCCGACCGTCTTCATGGCATTTTCCTTTGAAACAGCAACTGCTGGCGATCGAGGTTTTCCTGGATTATCTTTGCGCGCTTGGCAGCCCGCTTGACTTCATTCTCCTCTAACGGTTCCTTCGCAGGATACACGAACTGGAGCCTGCCATTTTCCAACTGATGCCAGCCCACGGCCATTCATTGGGACGACCAAAGCTAAACCCCACTCGACGCTATCGGCCATGAATTTCACGGGCGCCTACGCAGGTTGAAGTTTGATCTTCCCATGCGCCGCCTCGATCCAAACATGTATCGACATCGAGGAAGTTCTTGAGAGAGCGAATGGCAAAAATGGCTGACAGAATTGTCACTATGATAACAATCACAACCGCACCTCGCTTCATCTCAACATCTCTTGTTCAGGCCGTTTAGCCTGCCGATATCTCGCATTCCATCGTGCTTCTGCTGTGCCTGCCACCCTTGGGAGGCAGGCGGTCGACCGTCCATCCCTCGTCGTCATCATATCTGAAGCTGGCCGTACAACGGAGCATCTTGGGTTCGTTCGCGTCGGAAACGCGCTTTGGGTCGCTATCGCGCACCAGGTCGAAAGCACAAAGCCGGCCCCGCCCTGATGATCGGCAGCGCATATCGCGGATATGGACCGTCAAATTCTCGAAGGCCCCCGATCCACGCAAAACGCTCGCCCAACCTCCTCCGTCAAAGATCATCGTCATCTCGGACCGGAGATCATCCCAGATAGCACCATATAGCTTATCCCGGAGAGGCTGACCGGGCGCCTTGGCCGTCGTTCGAAGGGCCTCCCGATCCACGGAACAAGCAGACAGGCCGAGCCCGGATAGAACAACCCACAACAGAGACCGCCCGACCGTCTTCATGGCATTTTCCTTTGAAACAGCAACTGCTGGCGATCCAGGTTTTCCTGGATCATCTTTGCGCGCTTGGCAGCTCGCTTGGCTTCGTTCTCCTCTAACAACTCTCTCGCAGGATACACGAACTGGAGCCTGCCATTTTCCAACTGATGCCAGCCCACATCTCCTTCCGACACGGTAGCTGTCGGAACAGGATCGTTTCCCAAAAGCGATCCGATATCTCCGTATATCTTAGAGCCTGATTCAAAATTATCGGGCGTAATTTCCTAGCTTTGCGATTCTTCGTGTGAAGAGCTGGATTGAAGCGATGAAGAGCCATGCGGTTGCGGAAGCGATGGTTTGTTCGAAGTCCTTGGCGAGGCGCCGGTTTCGATTGAGCCAAGCCAGCGTTCGCTCGACGACCCAGCGCCTGGGCAGCACGACGAAGCCTTTTGCCGTATCCGATCGCTTGACGATCTCGACGGTCCATTTGCCGATGCGGCGCAGGGCATCCCTGAGCTTTTCGCCCGCATAGCCACCGTCGGCAAAGACATGGCGCAGCCACGGGAAGCGACGGACGATCTCGGCCAGCACCAACGGCGCGCCATCGCGATCCTGGATATCGGCAGTATGGATCACGGCATGGACCAGATTGCCGTCGGTGTCGGTCAGGATGTGGCGCTTGCGCCCCTTGATCCTCTTCCCCGCGTCATAGCCGCGAGGCCCGCCGCTTTCCGAGGTCTTCACACTCTGGCTGTCGATCACCCCGGCGCTCGGCGAAGCCTCGCGGCCTACAGCTTCCCGCCCGATCAACAGCAGGGCATGATTGAGCGACAGCCACAGGCCGTTGTCGCGCCACAGATAAAACCAGCGCCGCACCGTCGAGACGGGCGGAAAGCACGGCGGCAGCATCCGCCACGGCAGCCCGCCGCGCAGCAAATACAAAATCGCCTCGATAATGCGCCTGAGCGGCCACTTGCGCGGACGTCCCACCGACGAGGGCGGCGGAAAGAAGGGCTCCAGCACCGCCCATTCGGCATCGGTCAAATCGCTTGGCAAAGCCAGTTCTGTACGGGCATATTGCGCCCGAGTGGTATCGGTCCACATCGTCGATCTCCGGAAGTTTGTTGCAAAACCCCTGAATCAACGACTGGCGCTAGCGTCAAGCTAACTTGCTGATACCACTCAACTTAATTTCGGATCAGGCTCTTAGGATCGGCCGAAAGATCATAGTAATCAGCCATCCCCTCGCTTGTACCATCGATATGACCATGACTCAGCCCTACCGTTCCGATCGGCCATTCATTAGGACGACCGAAACTAAACGTGTCAACCTGATCGGTTGACCCTGTCTTTGTATTGATAACTGGGAGCGGATAATACATAGTAGGCTTCGGATTTAACAGAGACAGATTTCTCTCATTTGGTGGATCATCCGTCTTCACGCTGAAGTCGATTGGTAGAGCTATTGTATATGCGCCCCTCTCCACTTTTCCACCCTTCACCGCGACCTGATTCTTATGCGTGTTCCAGATGGAGATCATATCCTCGTTAGGTATAGATGTTACTCCATTGGAGAGCGCGGGATCATAGGTATTCGCGTTGATCACATAATAGTCGCTTCCCCCGATCGTCTTGCGGGTGCGAACCACGTCGCTTCCCTTATCGCCCTTCGCTGCCGATCCGCGGGCGGCGGTCGCCGTCAGCGGCGCCGATCGCTCTCCAGCCCTCCGGTCGAGTTCGTCCCAGTCCAGGATTCCCGCGCGGGCGTTCGCGCCGCCTGCGGGCCGCGCACGGCCAGCTTCCTCGTCCAGATAGATGACGTTCCCGTCCTCATCGACCCTGAACGGCCGTGGCTTCCTGGGATTCAGCGGGTCGCCCGGCAGGGTCACCATCCCCGCATATCGATCATATTTCGGATCCTTGGCCATTCGACTCTCCTTGTTCCAGTATAGAACAAATAGAGAACAAATGAAATCCTACTTTGCAAGCGGTTTCGACAGCATGCCCTCCGCCCCTGTCGTCATTCCCGCGAAAGGGGGATGACGGCAAGGGTAGCCGGAATGCCGCTGGAAACCGCCCGCCGGTCTGCCAGAATAGCGGGATCAGTCGCCAGTCAGGATGCGGTCGACGAGCTGCTTCACCGTCGGCACGAAGCCGTTCGAGTAGAAAGGGTCCTGCCGGAACTTGAAGGCGGCGTGGCCCGCGAACATCAGGTTGTGGTCGACGGGCCCGCCATGGACGATGTCCTGCAGCGTCTTCTGGATGCAGAAGCTGCGCGGGTCGGCGAGGCGGCCGGTCGAGTTGTTCTCATTGTCCGCCCAGGAGGAGAAGGCGCACTGGCTGAGGCAGCCCATGCAGTCGGCCTGGTCCTTGCGGATCACCTTCATCTCGTCGGTGGTGACGAAGACGAGCGTGTTGTCGGGCGTCTTGAGCGCGTTGGTGAAGCCGAGGCCGTGCCATTCGCGGGCGCGGTGCAGGTCGCCGAGCGTGACCCAGAAGCTCTTGCCCTTCACGCCGACGTCGAGCTGGTACTGATGGTCGCCGGCCGCTTCCATCGAGAAGGCGATCTGCCGTTCCGACCGCGCCTCGAGGCTGCGGAGGAAGTCGTTGCGGACCGCCGAGGAATAGAAGCCGGTCGGCGAGAAGCGGTGCAGCAGCACGTCGCCGGGCTCGAGGACGGTGAGCTTGTCCTTCCATTCCTGCGGGATCGGGCTTTCCCGCGTCAGCAGCGGGCGGGTGCCGAACTGGAAGGCGATCTGGCCGAGTTCGGGATTGTCGATCCAGTCGTTCCAGTCGCGCAGATACCAGACGCCGCCCGCCATCACGATCGGCACGTCGTCGGAGATGCCGCCCTGGCGCATCGTCTCGCGTAGCGCCTTGACGCGCGGATAGGGGTCCTGCGGCGCCTTCGGGTCCTCGGCGTTCGACAGGCCGTTATGGCCGCCCGCGAGCCAGGGGTCCTCATAGACCACCGCCGCCAGCCATTCGGCGGCCTTCGAATAGGCGCGCTTCCACAGCGCGCTGAAGGCGCGCGCCGAGGAGACGATCGGCAGATAGTTGACGCCGTAGGAGGCGGCGATCTCGCTGAGCTTGTAGGGCATGCCCGCGCCGCAGGTGACGCCGGTCACCATGCCCTTGGTGCGTTCGAGCACGCCGTGGAGGACGCGCTGCGCGCCGCCCATCTCCCACAGCACGTTGATGTTGATCGCGCCCTTGCCGCCGGAAATGTCGAAGGCGCGCTTGACCTGCTCGACCGCGCCGTCGATCGCGTAGGCGATCAGTTCCTCGTGACGGTCGCGGCGGGTGAGCGCGCGATAGACCTGCGGGATGATCTTGCCGTCGGGATCGTAGCTGTCGGCGTTGACCGCCGAAACGGTGCCGATGCCGCCGGCCGCCGCCCAGGCGCCCGAACTGGCATGGTTGGTCGCGGCGACACCCTTACCACCCTCGATGATGGGCCAGACTTCCCGTCCACCATATTGGATCGGCCGCAGACCTTTGAACAAAGAAACCTCCACGCACGCGCCACCGGCGCCCCAGAATCCGCGCCCTATAGTCCCAAGGGCCGTAAAATGCGCGTAAAATCGCTTTTCGCGCCAAATTGGGAGCCTGTTACCGTCTCACATGGGTGTCGATCGCCCCCCAGTAAAGGTGGCGGTAGCGTTCGATCATCGTCCTTTCGTCATAATGGCGCAACGCGACGGCGCGATTGGCGGCTCCGATCGTCCGGCGCAGACCGGCGTCGGCCGCCAGCCGGGCGAGCCCGGCGGCCAGTCCCGCCTCGTCGTCGCACGGCCGGATGAAGGGCCGGTTCTCCGCCGACGCCATCGCCGCGATGTCGCCGACGTCGGTCATCAGGCCGGGCAGCCCGCAGGCCATTGCCTCGACCAGCGAGATCGGGAACTGCTCGCTGTCCGAGGACAGGGCGAAGACGTCGAACCCCGCCATGCAGCGCACCGGATCGCGCACGAAACCGGGCAGGATCACCCGGTCGGCGATCCCCAGCCGCGCCGCCTCCGCCTCGATCGCGGCGCGATCGGGCCCCTCGCCGAGGATCACCAGCCGCGCGTTGCCGGGCGCCCCGGCCGCGAAGACGCGCACCAGCCGAGCAAGATTCTTGATCGGCCGCAGCCCCGCGACGGTGCCCACCACCAGCCCGGGCCCGGTGGCGAGGCCGGGGATCGGCAGCGGACGGGCAAGCTCGGCATCGTCGGGCAGGCGGATGCCGTTGGCAATCCGCTCGATCCGCGCGGCGGGCTGACGCCAGACCTCGCGGGCGATCGTCTCGAGCCGGTGCGAGGGGACGACGAGGCGGTGCGCGGTCGGCAGCATCAGCCGGCGGAACCAGACCCGCGCCGGCTTCTGCCGCACCGCCTCGTCCTCGTTGAAGCCGTCCTCATGGTGGATCAGCGGCGGCAGGCGGCGCGCGGCGGCGAACAGGCGATGCGCGCCGGCCATGTCCATCGCCCCCCAATTATAGCTGAGCACCAGATCGAAGCCGGCCATGTAGCGCGCCAGCTCCGCATAGCGGCCGACGCCGGGGCGGCCGCGCAGCGAGGGCGCCGCGTCGCCGGGAAAGTCGACGCGGATGCCGGGATCGATCGCCTCGCGCGCCGCCAGCGCGTCGGGCATCGCGCTCAGCACGACATGCTCGGCCGCGTCGCCGAACGCGTTCATCAGCCGGACGGCCCGCGCCTCCTTGCCCCCCAGCGCGAAGGTCGAATGGCCATGGAGGATGCGGACCGGCCGCGCCATCGCCTCAGCCGGCCCGCCCGACCCGCGCGAGCAGCCGGTCGATCGCGGCTTCGCATTCGGGCTCGAACAGGGTCGGCGCATGGCCGATGCGCGGCAGGTCGACCCGTTCGAGCAGCGGCAGCTCGGCCTGCATGCGATCGGCGGTATCGGCCGACACTATGTCCGACAGGCCGCCGCGCACCAGCAGCGCCGGGATCGGCTTCAGCGCCTCGGCGAGCGGCCAGAGGTCGCCCGCGCTCTCATTGCCCGGCACCTTGAACGGCTCGGCGATCGCACTGTCATAATCGGCGACGATGCGGCCGGCCGGCGTCAGGCGGTACAATCGCTTGGCCATGCCGAGCCAGTCGTCGAGCGTATAGTCGGGATAGGCGACCGCATGGACCTCGGCCAGCGACCGCGCCGCGTGCAGCCAGGTCGGATAGCTGCCACCGCGCCCGACATAGCCACGAATCCGAACCAGCCCAGCCGGGTCGATCGCCGGCCCTATGTCGTTGAGCAGCAACCCGGCGACCCGCCCCGGCATCGTCGCGCTGATCAGCATCGACAATATGCCGCCCAGCGAAGTGCCGAACAGGACGAAGCGGTCGAGCCCCGCCTCCGCGATCAGCGCCGTCACGTCCTCCAGATAGGTGACGGGGACATAGCTGAGCGGGTCCTTGGCGCGCTCGCTGTCGCCGCGCCCGCGCAGTTCGACGACAATCAGGCGCCAGTCGCCCGCCAGCCGGTCGGCCAGCGGCGCGAAGTCGCGCGCGTTGCGGGTCAGGCCCGGCAGGCAGATGATCGGCGGGCGGGTGCTCCCGGCCTTGGCCGGATAGTCGCGATAATGCAGGCGCAGACCATCCTTCGAGGACCAAAAACCGTCTTCCCATTCCGCCATGCTTGCGCCTCCCGCTGATCGCCCCCCATATCGCCCCATGACCATCGCCCCGCAAGCCGCCGCCTATCGCCCCCATGTCGCGATCGCATCGCTCCAGGATCGCCTCGCCGATCCGGTCGCCGCCGCCGACTTCCCCAGAACGATCCTGCGCTTCCGCAACCGCCGCTGGGACAGGGCGGTCGGCCTCGACGGCCTCAGCGACGAGCAGTGGATCGCCCATTTCGGCCGGTTCGAGCCGCTGCCCGACAACCTCCCCCAGCCGCTGGCGCTGCGCTATCACGGCCACCAGTTCCGCGTGTACAACCCCGACATCGGCGACGGCCGCGGCTTCCTGTTCGCGCAGCTCCGCGACGGGGCCGGACGCTTGCTCGACCTCGGCACCAAGGGTTCGGGCCGGACGCCCTACAGCCGCTTCGGCGACGGCCGGCTGACGCTGAAGGGCGGGGTGCGCGAGATATTGGCGACCGAGATGCTGGAGGCGCTCGGCGTCGAGACCTCCAAGACCTTCTCGCTGATCGAGACCGGCGAGCAGCTCCAGCGCAACGACGAGCCCTCCCCCACCCGCTCGGCGGTGATGGTGCGGCTCAGCCACGGCCATGTCCGCATCGGCAGCTTCCAGCGGCTCGCGACGCTGGGCGAGACGGAAACGATCCGCGACCTCACCGCCTATGTGCTGACCGAGCTTTACGGCGAGGCGCCGGGCAACGCGCCCGCCGGCCAGCTGCTCGACCATGTCTGCCGCCGCACCGCGCGGCTGGCGGCGAGCTACATGGCCGCCGGCTTCGTCCATGGCGTGCTCAACAGCGACAACATCAACGTCACCGGCGAGAGCTTCGACTATGGCCCGTGGCGCTTCACCCCGACCTGGGACCCCGGCTTCACCGCCGCCTATTTCGACCAGCAGGGCCTCTACGCCTTCGGGCGGCAGGCGCAGGCGATCCACTGGGACGTCGTCCAGCTCGCGCTGTCGCTGCGGCCGATCGCCGAAGCGGAGGAGCTGGCGCCCGCGCTCGACGCCTGGCCGGCCCATTATGAGCGCGAGGCGGCGGCCGCGATCTGCGGCCGGCTCGGCGTCGCGCCGCGCGGCGAGGAGGCAGACCTCGCCCTGATCCAGGCGATGGATGTCGCGCTCCAGCGCAGCGGGGTGGGCGTCGACCGCTTCTTCTTCGACTGGCGCGGGGGGAGCCGCCGCGCGCCCTCGCCCGCCGACGGCGCCTATGAGGGCGAGGATTTCGCCGCCTTCCGCGACGCGATCGGCGGCTATCAAGGCGTCGTCGCGCTCGATCACGACTATTGGTCGGATGCCGCGCCCTGCTCGATGCTGATCGACGAGGTCGAGGCGATCTGGTCCGCGATCGATACGGACGACGACGGGTCGGTGCTCGAAGCAAAGATCACGGCGATCCGTCGCATGGGCGAAGCGATGAGATCATCGCCGCCAAATAATAAGAATCAGTCATGAAAATCTGAACGCCAGATGAACACATGAATATCCGTTCATCTTCTCCGTTCATTGCACGACAGATAAAAGCATTCGAAAATCAACTCGTCGTATCGACTGTGCAACTTGTCGGGAACATCTGGACCTGATTTCGAAATCGCAGGTTCATCTGTGTATGAGCTACGCACCGAACCCCGTCCGCCCCGGCCTCACCGCGATTGCCGCGGTCCTGGCCTTTTCCTCAACCCCGTCCTTCGCGCAGGATGCCGCCCCGACCGTGGTGACCCCGCCGCCGGTCGTGGAGCCGGCACCGGCAACCATCGCGCCCACCCTCGCTCCGATGACGCAGAGCAGCGCCGCGCCGTCGACCGGCGGCCTCGTCACCGTTCCGACCCGGCCGGGCGGCATCGCCACCGGCCTCGACGCGGCCCCCGCGACGCCGGCCGCCGCTCCCGAACCTGCGGCCGAGACGGTGAGCCGTCCCGTCGTCCGCACTGCACCGGCGCGGCGCGCCAACCCGGCTCCCGCGCCACGCGAAACCGCTCCGGCCGCTCCCGTCGCGGCCCAGCGCGCGGCGCCCGTCGCGCCGCCCACGGCTCCGGCCGTCGATACCGCTCCACCGCCCGTCGCGCCCGTCGCCGAGGTTCCGGCCGTCGCGCCCGAACCCGCGCCGGCGCCCGCCCCTCGCGCCACGCCGGCCGATGCCGACAACGACGTCCTGCCGATCGCCGGCGCCGCCGGTATCGCCATCCTGCTGATCGGTGGAGGCGTCTATGCGATGCGTCGCCGCCGCCGCGACGAGGGCGAGGAGGAACTCCTGCTCGCCGACAGGGTGGCCGAGACGCCGGCCGAGCCCGTCCCGGTCCCGGCCGCCGCCGCGCCCCTGCCGATGGCAGACGCAGCCCCCGCCACGACCACCGATGCGCCCGTCACCGCCATCCCCGCCGGCTTCGACATCTCGCGCTTCGGCCGCCACACCCAGGCCGCCTATCGCGGCCCGACGCCCGGCAATCCCTCGCTGTCGCTGAAGCGCCGCCTGAGGGTCGCCAGCTTCCTCGACGGGCGCGAGCGGATGGCGGCGCCGGGCGGGCAGCCCGCCGCGACCCCGGCCGCCGCTGCACCCGCGCCCCAGCCGGCCGCCGCCCCGCGCCAGCCCGGCCACATCACGACGCGGATCAAGGTTCCGCCGCGTCCCGGTTTCCGGCCCGCCTGGCAGAGCTGAGGTCCCGGCCTCGCTCCGCCACGGACCGGAGCGCCGTCTCTTGCCAGGTCGTTCTCCGACGGGGGGAACGACCCGGCGAGGGGCGGCGCACCTTTTCAGGCCGCCAGCCGGCCGCTTTCCAGATCGAGCAGGTAGCGCTTGGCGTCGAGCCCGCCGGCAAAGCCGGTCAACGCCCCGGCCGATCCCACCACGCGATGGCACGGCGCGATGATCGAGATCGGGTTGCGCCCATTGGCCGCCCCCACCGCGCGCGACGCCGACGGGCGGCCGATCTGCCGGGCGATCTCGCCATAGCTCCGCGTCTCGCCGAACGGGATGGTGAGCAAGGCGGCCCACACCTGCTTCTGGAAATCTGTGCCCCGGAAATCGAGCGGCACGTCGAAGCGTTCGAGCTGCCCCGCGAAATAGGCGCCGAGCTGCCGGACGGTCTCGACCAGCACCGGATGACCGGGCTGTTCGGCCAACCCCTCCAGACGGACCCGACCCGGATCGTCGTCGGGCCAGAGGATGGCGACGAGTCCGCGCTCGCCGGCGACGAGCGTCAGGTCGCCCACGGGCGAAGGAAGGATGGTGAAGGCGAGGGTCATCGATCGGCTCCTTGACGGGCGCGGATGTCTCCGCGGATGTCCTTCCATGGCGCAGGCAAAAGGGCAAAGCTCTCCGTTCCTTGCGGCATAATCGCGTTCCTTCGCTGCGGTCCGTCCCGAGATCGGTCGATCTTGGACCTTTTCTACGGTTGATTGTTCCACCCGGGCAATTAAAAAGAACAAAGGGGGATCAATCATGCGGATGCTCATCTGGATCATGCTGGCCTGCGCGGCGCTATCGCCGGCGCGGGCGGCCGACAGGGTGGAGACCGGGCCGGTTCCGGCCTGGGTCAGGCCGGTCGCCATGCCCGCCGCCACCGGCCCGGTGCGGGGATCGATCAGCTATCTCCTCGCCGACAGGCAGGTCCGCCTGGAGCCGGGCAGGACCAGCATCTACGGCGAGACGGCGATCCGGATCGAGACGGCCGAGGGGCTGGCGGCCGGCAATATCTCGCTGTCCTGGCAACCCGGGACGCAGACCGTCACCGTCCACCGGCTGGCGATCGAGCGCGGGGGCAGGACAATCGACCTGCTCGCGACCGGACAGGCCTTCACCGTGCTGCGCCGCGAGGCCAATCTGGAAAGCGCGATGCTCGACGGCGAGCTGACCGCCAACTTCCAGCCCGAGGGGCTCCAGGTCGGCGACATCGTCCATCTGGCGACCACGACGACCTCGTCCGATCCCACCTATGGCGGGCATGTCGAGCATCGCTTCGACGCCGCTTACCGGGTCCGCGTCGGCCGCCAGCATTTCCGCGCGCAATGGCCGGCCTCGATGGCCGTGCGGCTGCGCCAGACCAGCGGCCTGCCGCCGCTCGAGCCCCGGCGCGTCGGCGGCGTCGTCACCGCCGAGCTGACGGTCGACGGGCTGGAGCCGGCGGCGACGCCGAGCCAGGCGCCGCAGCGCTACCGGCGGCCACGACTGGTCGAGCTCAGCGATTTCGGCGACTGGGCGCAGCTCGCCGGCCTGTTCCGGCCGCTCTACGACCGGGCCGCGACGCTGCCGGCGGACAGCCCCTTGCAGGCGGAGATCGCCCGCATCCGCGCCGCCTCCACCGATCCCAAGGCGCGCGCCGAAGCCGCGCTGGCGCTGGTGCAGGGACGGGTCCGCTATGTCGCGCTGCTGATGGGCGACGGCAATTTCGTGCCGGCGGACGCGACGCTGACATGGCAACGGCGCTTCGGCGACTGCAAGGCCAAGTCGGCGCTGCTGCTGGCGGTGCTGCGCGGCCTCGACATCGCCGCCGACCCGGTCGTGGTCAACGCCGATGGCGGCGACGGGCTCGACGAGCGGCTGCCGATGATCGGCCTGTTCAACCATGTCATCGTGCGCGCGACGATCGGCGGCAGGAGCTATTGGCTCGACGGCACCCGGACGGGGGACGCGCAGCTCGACCTGATCGACACGCCCGACATGGGCTGGGGGCTGCCGCTGGTGGCGAATGCCGTTCCGGTCCGGCTCCTTCCCGAAGCGCCCGAGCGGCCGCTCGTCGAAACCCGGCTGCGGATCGACGCGCGCAACGGCATCACCCTGCCCGCGCCGGCCGAACTGGAGGTCGTGTTCCGGGGTGACGACGCCTATCGGATGCAACTCGGCGACATGGCGGCAAGCGCGGAGGAGCGCGAGCGGGGGCTGCGCGACTTCTGGAAGAAGACCTACGCCTTCGTCGACGTCCGGACCACCGGCGCCGGCTATGATCCCGATCGCCGCGAATATCGGATCGAGGCGAAGGGCGATGCCCGGCTCGACTGGGAGGACAAGGCCCATTGGCTGACCGACAGCGGGCTCGGCGATGCCGAGGTCAGTTTCGAGCGCGATGCGCGGGAGGACCAGAACGCCCCCTTCGCCGTCACCTATCCCTATTTCTGGCGCACGACCCAGACGATCCTGCTGCCGCCCGGGATCGAGCCCGACGACGCCGACGTGGACGAGACGGCCGGCGGCATCCATTATCGCCGCAAGGCGAGCTTCGTCGATAATGTCTATACGATGGAAAGCAGCACCCGGAGCATCGCCCCCGACTTCCCCGCGCGCGAGGCCCCGGCCGCCCAGAAGACGATCCGCGCCCTCGCCACGCGTCATGTCGCCCTTCGCATCGGGCGCGATTATGAACAGAGCCCTGCGGAGATCGAGGCCGTGCTCGCGCGGACGGCCGAAACGGCGGAGGAACTGAACGAGCAAGGCAAGCTCCTGTTCGATCTTGCGCGCTATGAAATGGCGCTGGCCCGGTTCGATCAGGCCGCGAAGCTCGAGCCGGACAATGCGATCGTGCTGGCAAGACGAGGCGTCACGCGGTTGCGGCTTGGCGACCATGCGGCCGCGGATCGCGACTTCGCGGCGGCCGAGGCGATCGATTCCGACAGTCTGACGCTGGCATGGGGGCGCGGCCTGCTCGCCCAACAGACCGACAAGGCCGAGGAGGCGGTTCGCTATTACAGCAAGGTGATCGAGAAAATACCCGGCGACAGCGAGGTGCTGGTCTCGCGGGCGGAAATGTATGTCGACCTGAAACGCTATCCGGCCGCGCTCGACGATCTTGATCGCGCCATCAAGCTCCGGCCCGACTGGATTCGACCCAGCGGGCTCCGGGCCAAGGTTCTCCATCGGATGGGAAAGACCGATCAGGCGCTGGCGACAATCGACCGGATGCTCGTCGATCATCCCGGCGAGCGCATGGCGGCGATCACGGCGGCCTGGTACCATGCCCGCTTCGGCAGCCGGAAGGATGCGCTGCGCTTGTACAGCCGCGCGCTCGACATGGAAAAGACCGTCGATACATTATTGGATCGTTCCTATTTTCGCCCGTGGGACGATGTTGCCGGCCGCCTGGACGATGTGGCAACGGCGCTCCGCATCGATCCGGGCAATGCCGCGGCACTGCGGGAGAAAGCCGATCTTCAGCGCCGCAACGGCGACCTGGCTGGAATGACCACCACCCTGTCCACCGCGCTGAAGCGCCATTCGAACGATGTCATATTGCTGGGGCAGCGGGCCCAGTCGCTCTGGCTGGACGGACGCAAGGCGGATGCGCGCAAGGGCTTCGCCGCCGCGCGCGCCACCGCCGAAAATCCCATCGAACTGGCCAGTCTGTGCTGGATCAGGGCCATCAGCGACATCGACCTGACCGAGGCGCTCGCCGATTGCGATGCCGCGCTGTCGCGATCCCCGAACAGCGCGGCCGTGCTCGAAAGCCGCGGCTTCGTCCTCGTCAAGCTGGGGCGTCTCGACGACGCCATCCTCTCCTATGATCGCGCGCTGGCGGAAGATCCGGCCATGGCGGAAGCATTGCTCGGCCGCGCCGTCGCCTGGAAACGCAAGGGCGATCAGGCCAGGAGCGACGCCGACTTCGCGGCGGCGACGGCGCGCAACGAAGACATCGTCGCCCAATATCATTATTATGGGATGAGCTTTTAACCTCTTCTCTACGCTCCATCTTCGTCATTCCCGCGAAAGCGGGAATGACGAGGAGCAAGTAGGACGAGGCCTACTCCGTCAGATCTTCCCACATGCCCTTGAGGCGGGCGAAGAAGCCGCTCGACTGGGGGCATTCCTCGCCGGTCTCGGTCGAGCGGAATTCCTCGAGCAGCTCCTTCTGTCGCGCGCTGAGGCGGGTCGGGGTCTCGACGTCGATCTGGATGACGAGGTCGCCATGGCCGCGGCCGTTGAGCACCGGCATGCCGGCGCCGCGCTGGCGGATCTGCTTGCCCGACTGGATGCCGGCGGGGATGCGGATCTCGTGGCGCTTCTTGTCGAGGCCGGGCACCTCGATCGTGCCGCCGAGCGCGGCGGTGGTGAAGCTGATCGGCGCGCGGGCGAACAGGGTCGTCCCGTCGCGCTCGAAGATCCCATGCTCGCGCAGGTGGATGAAGATGTAGAGGTCGCCCGGCGGGCCGCCCCGCGCGCCGGCCTCGCCCTCGCCGGTCAGGCGGATGCGGGTGCCTTCGTCGACGCCGGCGGGGACCCCGACGTCGAGCGTCTTGGTCTTCTCGATCCGGCCCTCGCCATGGCAGGCGTCGCAGGGATCGGAGATCACCTGCCCCGCGCCGTGGCACGACGGACAGGTCCGCTCGACCACGAAGAAGCCCTGCTGCGCGCGCACCTTGCCGTGGCCGCCGCAGGTCTTGCAATGCTGGGTGCCGGTGCCGGGCTTGGCGCCCGATCCGTCGCAGGTGTCGCACTGCGCCGCGACGTCGACGGTGATCGACGCCTGCTTGCCGGCATAGGCCTCCTCCAGCGTGATCTCGAGATCGTAGCGCAGGTCCGCGCCGCGCCGCACGCTGGAGCGCTGTCCGCCGCCGCCACGGCCGCCGCCCATGAACTCGCCGAAGATATTCTCGAAGATGTCGGAGAAGCCTTCGAAGCCGCCGCCGCCGAAACCGCCGGCGCCCGGCCCGCCATTCTGGAAGGCCGCCTTGCCGAACCGGTCGTAGGCGGCGCGCTTCTGCGGGTCCTTCAGGCAGTCATAGGCCTCGTTGATCGCCTTGAACTTCGCCTCGGCCGCATGATCGCCGGGATTGCGATCCGGATGATACTGCATCGCCAGCCGTCGGAACGACGTCTTGAGGACCTTGTCGTCGGCCGTACGCTCGACCTCGAGCAGCTCGTAATAATCGATATCCGTGCTCATCGCGCCCCGTAGACCACCACATGCCCCGCGACCGCCTCCATCGCGGCGGCCGACCATTCCATATGCTCTTGCCAGACATTACACGGCCCCGCCATCGCTGACGGGGCCGGTAAGGTCACGGCATCATCGACGCCTTACTTCTTGTCGTCGACTTCCGAGAATTCGGCATCGACCACGTCGTCGTCCTTCGGCGCCTCTTCGCCCGGAGCCGCGGCGGCCGCCTGCTCCTTCTCGTAGATCGCCTGGCCGAGCTTCATCGCGACCTGGGCGAGCGCCTGGGCCTTCTCGGTCATCGCATCGGCGTCGCCGCCCTCGACCGCGGTCTTGGCGTCGGCGATCGCAGCCTCGATCTCGGACTTGAGGCCGCCGTCGACCTTGTCGCCATGCTCCTGGAGCTGGCGCTCGGTCGTGTGGATCAGGCTCTCGGCGTTGTTCTTCGCCTCGGCCGCCGCACGGCGCTTCTTGTCCTCCTCGGCGAACTTCTCGGCGTCCTTCACCATGCCGTCGATGTCGGCGTCCGAAAGGCCGCCCGAGGCCTGGATCTTGATCTGCTGTTCCTTGCCGGTGCCCTTGTCCTTGGCGGACACGTTGACGATGCCGTTGGCGTCGATGTCGAAGGTGACCTCGATCTGCGGCACGCCGCGCGGCGCCGGCGGGATGCCGATCAGGTCGAACTGACCCAGCATCTTGTTGTCGGCCGCCATTTCACGCTCGCCCTGGAAGACGCGGATGGTGACGGCGTTCTGGTTGTCGTCGGCCGTCGAATAGGTCTGCGACTTCTTGGTCGGGATCGTCGTGTTGCGGTCGATCATCCGGGTGAACACGCCGCCCAGCGTCTCGATGCCCAGCGACAGCGGGGTCACGTCGAGCAGCAGCACGTCCTTGACGTCGCCCTGGAGCACGCCGGCCTGGATCGCCGCGCCCATCGCCACCACCTCATCGGGGTTGACGCCGGTGTGCGGCTCCTTGCCGAAATAGCTCTTCACGACCTCGCGGACCTTGGGCATGCGGGTCATGCCGCCGACCATGACGACCTCGTCGATGTCGGCCGCCTTCAGGCCGGCATCGGCCAGCGCCTTCTTGACCGGCTCGATCGAGCGCTGGATCAGCGGCTCGACCAGACGCTCCAGATCGGCGCGGGTCAGCGACTTGACGAGGTGCTTCGGCCCGGTCGCGTCGGCGGTGATGAACGGCAGGTTGACCTCGGTGGTCTGCGCCGAGGACAGCTCGATCTTCGCCTTCTCGGCGGCTTCCTTGAGCCGCTGCAGCGCGAGCCGGTCCTTGGTCAGGTCGATGCCCTCGGCCTTCTGGAAGTCGGCCGCGAAGAACTCGACCAGCTTGGCGTCGAAGTCCTCGCCGCCCAGGAAGGTGTCGCCGTTGGTCGACTTCACCTCGAACACGCCGTCGCCGATCTCGAGGATCGAGATGTCGAAGGTGCCGCCGCCGAGATCGTAGACCGCGATGGTCTTGCCGTCGTTCTTCTCAAGGCCATAGGCGAGCGCCGCCGCCGTCGGCTCGTTGATGATGCGCAGCACCTCGAGGCCGGCGATCTTGCCGGCGTCCTTGGTCGCCTGGCGCTGGGCGTCGTTGAAATAGGCGGGGACGGTGATCACCGCCTGGGTCACGGTCTCGCCCAGATAGCTCTCGGCGGTCTCCTTCATCTTCTGCAGCGTGAAGGCCGAGATCTGCGACGGCGAATAATCCTCGCCGCCCGCCTGCACCCACGCGTCGCCGTTCGGGCCCTTCACGATGTGATAGGGGACCAGCTCGGTGTCCTTGCGGGTGATCGGATCGTCGAAGCGACGACCGATCAGGCGCTTCACCGCGAAGATGGTGTTGTCCGGGTTGGTGACGGCCTGACGCTTCGCCGGCTGGCCGATCAGCCGCTCGCCATCCTTGGCGAACGCGACGATCGACGGCGTGGTCCGCGCGCCTTCCGCATTTTCGATGACCTTGGGCTTGCCGCCTTCCATCACGGCGACGCAGCTGTTGGTGGTGCCCAGATCGATACCGATTACCTTAGCCATTCCAGTCCTTTCAAACCCCCAAAACCGATCCCGTCCATGCCCCCAGATAACGAGGCGAGCATGCGGCCGATCGCATTGAATGGGGGCGATATAGGTGGGGATTCATTTGCTGCAAGACGCAACAGCGCCTAATTGCATCCCGATTCCCACGGAGTTTCCGATGCATCGCACGATTGCCGCCGTCATGGCCCTTGTCGCCCTGTCCGCCTGCCAGCCCAGAGGCGCCGGCCAGCCGGTGGTGAAGGGCGCCCAGGTACGGCTCGCCGCGGTGCCCGGCGGCCCGGCCGGCGGCTATTTCACGCTGGAGGGCGGCGCGAAGGACGATCGGCTGCTGAGGATCGACAGCGCCGTGGTGAACAAGATAGAGTTGCACGAGAGCGTCATGAACGGGGGCGTGATGACGATGCGGCCGATCGCCGAAGTGCCGGTTCCGGCAGGGAAGACCGTCGCGTTCGCGCCGGGCGGCAGCCATGCGATGCTGTTCGGCGTCGATCCGCGAATCACCGCGGGCACCGGCGTGCCGATGCTGTTCACCTTCGCCAGCGGCGCGCGGATCGAGGTCGAGGCCAAATCGGTCGCGGCCGGGGACGACATGGACGGCATGCGCCACTGATGGCCACCGCGCCGGCCATGGCCCCGCCCGTCTTCCTGGTCGCGGCACCGCGATCGGGCTGCGTGGCGTTGCGCCAGTTGCTGGACCGGCACCCGGCGGTGGCGATCGCCCCCGACATCGACTTCCTCGTCGACGCGATCACCCCCGACGGACGCTTCATGAAGCGCGACGCCTTCGTCCGGTCGGTCGAGTTCGACAGCCGGTTCAGGACGCTGGGGCTGACCGTTCCCACCGGCCTGCCCTTCACCGGCATCGCCCGCGCGCTGCTCGACCAGCTCACCGCGAAGCCCGGCGCGACCGTGACCGGGGCGACGATCCGGCATCATTTCGACCGCATCCTGTGGCTGTGGCCCGACGCGCGCTTCATCCACCTCGTTCGCGACGGGCGGGACGTCGCCGCCGCCCATGTCCACCGCCGCGAGGCGGGCAATCTGTGGCACGGCGTCGCCGACTGGGTCGAAGTTGAGACGTTGTGGGACCGGATGTCGCACAAATTGCCGCCGGACCGGCAGTTCACCCTGAAATATGAGATGCTCGCCGGCGAACCCGAATATGAGCTGCGCCGCCTGTGCGAGTTCCTGCGGGTGCCGTTCGCGCCGGCGATGCTCCAGCCGCCGGTGGCGCTCGACCAGGAACCGGCGGGCCGCTGGCGCAAGGCCGACACGCGCGAGATCTCGGCGGCGGAGCACAGCGCCGCGCGCTGGCTGCTCCAGAACGGCTATTTCCTGAGCGGGACGGTCCGGCCGCCGTCGATGCTGCGCCGCGCCGCGTTCGGCATCCAGAACAAGCTCGTCCTCGCCAACCATCGCCGCGAGCGGCTCGGCACCGGGCTGTGGCTCAAGGCCGGGCTGGTCGCGAAGCTCGGCGGCCGCAAGGCCAGGGCGCGGATGAAGCGCCGCCAGTACGACATACTGTCGAGGGATTGAGGGAGTTCCCCCTCCCTTTCAAGGGCGAGGGTCAGGGGGTGGGTGCGAGCGCAGCGAGCATGCTCGATCGTCGCGCGGAACTCCGTAGAGGGGCATCGAGCCCCTCTACTCCGTACCCCACCCTCCCCTGAAGGGGAGGGAAAAACCTTTTAGGCCTCCGGCGTCTTCGCGACGCCGACCAGGGCCGGGCGCAGCAGCCGGTCCTTGATCATGTAGCCGGCCTGCATCTCCTGGATCACCGTGCCGGGCTCGGCGTCGGCGCTGGGCAGCTCGACCATCGCCTGGTGGCGATTCGGGTCAAGCTTGGCGCCCAGCGCCTCGATCTTGCTGATGCCGTTGCGCTGGAACACGTTCTCCAGCTCCTTGGCGGTCATCTCGATGCCGGTCAGCAGCGAACCGATCCGGTCGTCCTCGCGCAGCTCGGCGGGAATCGCGGCCAGCGCGCGGCCGAGATTGTCGGCGACCGACAGCATGTCACGCGCGAAGCCGGTCGCGGCATAGGCCGAGGCGTCGGCCTTTTCCTTCTCCAGCCGGCGGCGGACGTTCTGGGTCTCCGCCTGGGCGTACAGCACCTCGTTGCGCAGCTTCTCCAGTTCGCCTTCGAGCTTGGCGAACGGGCTCTCGACCTCGGCCTCGGCCGACGGTTCGGTCTCGGGGGTCTCGACTTCGTTCTCGCCGATATTCTCTTCGCTCATGCCTTCTTCCGGTAGCTTCGCGGATCGATCCGCATCTGTTTCGCGGGCTGATATAGTCAAACGCGGCCGAACGACCAGAGGTTCGGTATTTTTTGCATCATAAAGGATCAGGCTCTAGGGCAACGCCATGTCGATCCTCGACGCGCATCGCGAAGCCCTCGTCCGGATCGCCCGGCGCTCCCGCACCCGCAGCCTGATCCCGCGCGCGGGGCACGACTTCGCCTCGAACGACTATCTCGGGCTGTCGCGATCGGCCGAGCTGCGCACCGCCGTCGCCGCCGCGCTCGACCGGGGCGTGGCGATCGGCGCGGGCGGGTCGCGGCTGCTGCGCGGCAACGATCCCGAGCATGAGGCGCTGGAGGCCGAGGCAGCCGCCTTCTTCGGCAGCGAGGCGAGCCTGTTCTTCTCCTCGGGCTTTGCGGCGAACAGCGCGATCTTCTCCACCCTGCCCGGCGGGCGCGACCTGATCGTCCATGATTCGCTGATCCACGCCAGCGCGCATGAGGGGATGCGGCTCGGCCGCGCGGCGACGGTCGCGGCCGCGCACAACGACGTCGACGCCTTCGCCGACGCGATCGCCCGCTGGCGCGCGGAGGGCAACAAGGGCCGCGCCTGGATCGCGGCCGAGAGCCTGTACAGCATGGACGGGGACAAGGCGCCGCTCGCCGAGCTGGCGGCGCTCGCCGATCGCGAGCAGGCCTTCCTGCTGATCGACGACGCCCATGCCGTCGGCGTGTTCGGCCGCGACGGCCGGGGCCTCGCCGACGGCCTCGACGGGCGCGAGAACGTCGTCGTGCTGCGGACCTGCGGCAAGGCGCTGGGCTGCGAGGGCGCGCTGGTCTGCTGCCCCCGCGTCATCGCCGACCTGTTGGTCAACAAGGGGCGCGGCTTCATCTTCTCGACCGCGCCCTCGCCGCTCGCCGCCGCCGCCGTCCGCGCCAGCCTCGACCTCGTCCGCGCCCAGCCCGAGCGGCGCGATCGGCTCGCCCGGCTCGTCGCCTTCGCCGGCGGGCGGTTGCCGCCGAGCGGCTCGCAGATCGTCCCCGTCATCCTCGGCGACGACGCCCGGACGATGGCGGTCGCCGCCGGTCTCCAGCGGCGCGGCTTCGACGTGCGCGGCATCCGGCCGCCGACCGTGCCGACCGGCACCGCGCGGCTGCGCATCTCGCTGACCCTCAACGTCGACGAGGCCGCGGTCGCAGCACTCGCCGACGCCGTCACGGAGCTGACCGCATGACCCGCGCGATCGTCGTCACCGCCACCGACACCGACGTCGGCAAGACCGTCTTCTCGGCCGGGCTCGCCGGCATGCTCGACGGCTGCTACTGGAAGCCGGTGCAGGCCGGGCTGGCCGACGGCACCGACAGCGACACCGTCCGCCGCCTGTCGGGCCTTCCCGACGACCGCATCCTGCCCGAGGCCTATCGCCTCGCGACCCCCGCCTCGCCGCACCATGCCGCCGCGATCGACAATGTCGTGATCGATCCCGCGCTGCTGGCGCCGCCGCCCTGCGACCGGCGGCTGGTGATCGAGGGCGCGGGCGGGCTGCTGGTGCCGCTGGCGGGCGGGCTGCTGTTCGCCGACATCTTCGCGGGCTGGCGGTTCGAGACGGTGGTGGTGGCGCGGACCGCGCTCGGCACGATCAACCACAGCCTGCTGACGATCGAGGCGCTGCGCGCGCGCGATATCCCGATCCTCGGCATCGCCTTCATCGGCGATCCGCAGGAGGAGAGCGAGCGGACGATCGCGGCGATCGGCGGGGTGCGGCGGCTGGGCCGCCTCCCCCGGCTCGACCCGCTCGACGCCGGCACGCTCGCCGCCGCCTTCGCCGCCGCCTTCTCGCCCGAGGATTTCGCCCCATGAGCTCGCCCGTCTGGCACCCCTTCACCCAGCACGGCCTGGGCGAGGACATCCCGCTGATCGAGCGCGCGGAGGGCGCCGGGCTCCACGCCGCCGACGGCCGCCGCTATGTCGACGCGATCTCGTCCTGGTGGGTGACGACCCACGGCCATTGCAATCCCCGGATCATGGCCGCGATCCGCGCCCAGACCGAGAAGCTCGACCAGCTGATCTTCGCCGGCTGGACCCACGAGCCTGCCGAGACGCTGGCGCGCGCTCTGGTCGACATCACCCCCGCCGGGCTCGACCATGTCTTCTTCTCCGACAGCGGATCGACCAGCGTCGAGGTCGCGCTGAAGATGGCGCTGGGCACCTGGCTCAACCGGGGCGAGCCGCGCCACCGCATCGTCGTGATGGAGCACAGCTATCATGGCGACACGATCGGCGCGATGTCGGTCGGCGAGCGCGGGGTCTACAACCGCGCCTACCAGCCGCTGCTGTTCGACGTCGACACCCTCCCCTTCCCCGTCGGCGACGGCGACCGGACGATCGCCGCGCTCGAGGCGATCTGCGCGCATGGCACGCCGCCCGCCGCGCTGATCGTCGAGCCGCTGATCCTCGGCGCCGGAGGGATGCTGATCTATCCGCCGCATGTGCTGAAGGCGCTGCGCGACATCTGCGCGCGCGAGGGCGTGCTGTTCATCGCCGACGAGGTGATGACCGGCTGGGGCCGCACCGGCATGCTGTTCGCCTGCCAACAGGCGGGGGTGAAGCCCGACCTGATGTGCCTGTCCAAGGGGCTGACCGGCGGCGCGATCCCGCTGGCGGCGACGCTCGCGACCCGCGAGATCTTCGACGCGCACCTGTCGCAGGACCGCGCGCGGATGTTCTTCCATTCGTCGAGCTACACCGCCAACCCGATCGCCTGCGCCGCCGCCAACGCCAATATCGCGATCTGGCAGGAGGAGCCGGTGCTCGACCGGATCGGCGCGCTCGTCCACCGCCAGGCGCGGCGGCTCGACCGGCTCGACCACCCGCTGATCGTCGGCAAGCGCCAGCTCGGCACGATCACGGCGATGGAGTTCGTCGATCCCTATGGCGACTATCTGTCGGCGATGGCGCCGATGCTCGGCCGCTTCTTCCGCGACAACGGCCTGCTGCTGCGGCCGATGGGCAACACCGTCTATGTGATGCCGCCTTATTGCATAGACGATAAGGACCTCGACGCGATCTACGACGCGATCCTGGCGGCGGCGCTGGAGATGGCGGCGTGAAGAAGCAGATCGTCGCCGCGATCCTGCTGCTCGTCCTGCTGCTGCCGATGTTCGCGGGGATCAGCCGGATCAAGCGCCTGCCGCGTGCGCCGAAGAAGAAGGACGAAGGCGCGAAGGACGACGGCGCCTGAGCGGCAACCTTTCGTTAACCATGATCAGCGACAATTAAGGGATGTTAACGGGACCCTTCTCATGAGCCTGCCGGGCTTCGGCCGCGTCGAGCGCGAGGCCGGCGTGCGCGGGGCGATCGGCCGCGCGGCGCAGCGGGTCGGGGTCGACTTCACCTATCTGCTCAACCAGGCGCGCTCGGAGAGCGGGCTCGACCCGAACGCGCAGGCGCGGTCGAGCTCGGCGGGCGGGCTGTTCCAGTTCATCGACCAGAGCTGGCTCGGCGCGGTCAAGATGTACGGCGCGAAGCACGGCCTCGGCTGGGCCGCCGACGCGATCAGCCGGCGCGGCGACGGCGGCTGGAAGGTCGACGGCGCGGTGCGCGACCAGGTGATGGCGCTGAAGAACGATCCGGAGGCCTCCTCGCTGATGGCCGCCGAGTTCGCGAGCGACAATGCCGACGGGCTGAAGGCCTCGCTCGGCCGCCAGCCGCGCTCGGCCGATCTCTATTTCGCCCATTTCCTGGGCCTCGAAGGCGCGACCCGCTTCCTCAAGGCCGCCGACGCGCGGCCCGACGCCAGCGCCGCCGCGCTGTTCCCGCGCGAGGCCCGCGCCAATCGCTCGATCTTCTACGACGGCGGCGGCAATGCCCGATCGCTGTCGCAGGTCTATGCGCTGATGGCGAAGAAGATCGACGACAATGGCGCGCCGCTGAACGGCGCTCCCGCCAACCCCGCCAACCCCGGCGACGCCTTCGGCGCCGACACGCTCCGCCTCGCTTATGCGAAGGAGGTGTTCGAAGGCGACGACACGGCGACCCCCGACACCGGCGAGATGCTGGCGATGATCGGCAACCAGCGGCTCAACCTGCTCAAGCCCAACCCCGCCAATGCGAGGCTCGCCTATATGATGCTCGCGTCGGACGGCAACGGCAGCATCACCGACACCAGCCTCGACGCCTGATTCCCGTCGTCCGTGCTCGTCATCCTGGCGAAAGCCGGAATGACGATCTACGGAGCGCCGTCCTGTTTCCCCGCCTTGCGCGCGGCGATCTGCGCCAGCCCGGCGGCCGGCATGGCGGTCGGGTCGCTGGCGCCGCCGCCCGCCATCAGGTCGACCGGCCCCGCCTCGGCGGGAGCATCGGCCGCCGACCAGGCGAGGGTGATCGACATGCGGCGATTGCGGGGATCATAGGGATCGCCCGCGACATAGGGCTCGCGGTCGGCGACGCCCTCGATCCGCGCGAAGCGGGTGTTGGCGACGCCGAAGTCTGAGAGGGCGCGACGGGTCGCCTCGGCCCGCGCGGCCGACAGCGTCCAGTTGTTGACGGTGCGGCCCTTCGAATAGGGCATCGCATCGGTGTGCCCGCGCACGATCACCGAATTGTCGGCGAAGTTGGTCACCTCGGCGACCTGCTTCATCAGCGCGCGCGCCTCGGACGACAGCTCGTCGGTGCCCGAGCGGAACATCGCGAAGTCGGCCTGGTCGACCAGGTCGATGCGCAGCCCCTCGCGCGTCTCCACCATCCGCACATTGCTCATCATCTTCGCGAGCCTGGGGTCGGCCGCCATCTTCGCCTGGAGCAGCAGCTTGAGCTTCTGGAAGGCGACGCGGTCCCGCGACTTCGCCGATCCGGCGCCGTCCTTCTCGCCCCCCGACGCATCCTTGGGGATGCTGATCGACTTCGATCCGGTCTGCGCCGCGCGGTGCGGGTAATTGTCCTTGTCGACCACCGACTCGCCGCCGAAGATGCCGTTGGAGCCGGCGCTCTTCTCCTTGAACTGGACCATCGTCGGCGTGAAATAGTCGGCGATGCCCTTGCGCTGCTTCTCGTTGGTCGCGCCGAGGATCCACATCAGCAGGAAGAAGGCCATCATCGCCGTCACGAAGTCGGCATAGGCCACCTTCCAGGCGCCGCCATGATGGCCGCCATGGCCTTCCGCGATGATCTTCTTGATGATGATCGGGCGGGGTTCGGGCTCGTTCCTGCCGCGCTTCGTGGGCGATTGCGCCATGGTGGAAGCGTTCCTCTATGCGCCGGGGGGCTCAGCGGCCGCGCATGCCGTCGAACACGTCGGCGAAGGCGGGCTGGTTGACATGGGTGATGCCCGAGCGGGCGGCCTCGATCACCAGCGGCAGCGGGTGGCCGTGCAGCGAGGCGATGATGATCTGCTTGACCACGCCATAGATGGCGCCATCGGCCTCGATCACCTGGCGGCAGCGGCCGGCGAAGGGGCCGACGATGCCATAGGCGAGCAACACGCCGAGGAAGGTGCCGACCAGCGCCGAGCCGATCATCGCGCCGAGGATCGCCGGCGGCTTGTCGATCGAGCCCATCGTCTTCACCACGCCGAGCACGGCCGCGACGATGCCGAGCGCGGGCAGCGAGTCGGCGAGGTTCTGCATCGCGTCGGCGGGCTTGATCTCGTCATGGTGGTGCGTCTTCAGCGCATTGTCCATGACGTCCTCGACCGCCATCGGATCGAGCGTGCCCGAGGAGATGACCACCAGACGCAGCGTGTCGGTGATCATGTGGATCAGCGTGTCGTCCTTGAGCAGCTTGGGATATTCGGCGAACAGCGTCGATCCCTTGGGGTCCTCGATATGCGGTTCGAGCGCGACGGGCCCCTCGGTGCGCAGCTTCTTCATCAGCGTCGAGACGAGGAAGATGACGTCGAGATAGTCCTTCTTGCCGTATTTCGGTCCCTTGAAGACCTTGGCGAAGCCGCCGCCGAGCGCCTTGAGCTCCTTCATCGAATTGCCGGCCACGACCGCGCCGAGCGCGGCGCCGCCGATGATCAGCATTTCGTGCGGGATGGCATGCAGCACGGGCTCCAGGTCGCCGCCGGTGAAGGCGAATCCCCCGAACACCATGGCGAAGAGAATGACCAGGCCGATGCCAGCAAACATGAACGCTTACTCCCAGGAATTCCGTCGGGTCCGGGCCCGGTCGCCGGTCCCTCCCCCATCACCGTTAACGGCACGAAAAGCAGATGCTTTATCCATGCCGCGAGCCCGCCTAGCGCAGGAAATCGAATAAAGTGTTGCTGTTGACCTTGGCGAAGGCGGCCTGCGCGGCCTGCAGCGTCAGGGTCTTGGCGTTGAGCTTCATGATCGCCGCCGCGACGTCGGTGTCCTCGAGCGAGCTGCGCTCCTCGGAGAGTTGGGTCGAGACGCCTTCGAGCGTGTCGGCCGCGACGTCGAGCTGCTGGGCGCGGACGCCCTGGGCGGCGCGCTGATCGGTGACGCGCTGGACCGCCACGTCGATGTCCGACAGCGCGACGTCGGCGGCGGCGCGGCGCGCGGTGGCGTCGTCGGTCGAGATCGCGTCGATCGCGGTCCCGATCGCATCGTCGAGGCTGCCGGTGCCATGGGTATAGGCGAGGCCGTCGAACACGGTCGACCGCTGCGCGGTCGCCGCCAGCCGCACCGTCGACGACACCGATATCTGCAGCGGGGCGTCGGTCGGGAACAGCGCCTGGCCGGTCGGCGTGCTCGTGGTGGCGATGTTGCTGAGCGCGGTGCGCAGCGATTGCAGTTCCTGCACCATCGCCGCGCGATCGGCGGCCGATGCCGAATCCGATCGCCCGGCCAGCGTCAGTTCCTTCACGCGATTGAAGATGTCGGCCATGTTGCCCATCTGCGTGTCGACCTGCGCGGCGACCGACTGCGCGGTCTGGATGTTGCGCGACCAGGTGACCTGGTCGGCCTGCACGCGGCGCAGCTCGGCGATGCGGGCGGCCGAGATCGGATCGTCGGACGCCGTCTGCACCTTCTTGCCGGTCGATATCTCGGTCTGGGTGCGGGCAATCTCCTCGCCGAGCTTCGCCTGGCGGTTGATTTGCGCAATGGCGCTGTAGCGGGTCGCGGAGATCACCGGTCAATCCTTCTAGTTGAACAGGCCCAGGATTTCCTGGAGGGTTTCGCGGGCGACCTGGATGATCCGGGCCGAGCCGCTATAGGCCTGCTGGAAACGCAGGAGCTGCGCCGCCTCGACATCGAGATCGACGCCCGTGACCTCGTCGAGCTGCTGGTAGGCGCCATCGCGCTGGGTGGCGGTCGCCGTCTGCTCCGCCTTGGCCGCCGACACGCTCTGCGCATGCGCCGAGACGAGCTGCGACCATTGCGCTTCCGGCCCGGTGGAATTGCGATAGTCCTTCAACGCCAGCGCATTGCCGTTGGCGACGCCGCCCTTCGCGGCGGCGATCTTCGACAGGTCGCTGGTGGCGACCTCCAGCGTATCCGCCGTCGTACCGGTGATCAGCGCCGCGCCGGGATCGCCGTTGCGATCGACGCCCGCACTGTTCCAGTCGTTGATCACCTGCGCGAAGCGGCCGGCGATCGCATCGAGCGAGTCGCGGCGCGAGGCGATGATGTTGGCCGCGTCGGCGAGCCCGGCGAGCGAGCCCGATTGCGGGTTCATCGCCATTTCGCTGCCGAAGCCCGAGGCGATCAGCGAGAAGCGGCCGCTGTCCGATGCGACAAGCCCGACATAGCCGGCATTGGTGCTGGCGGCGTCGACCAGGGTGACGGTGCTGTCGCCGAGCAGCTTGACCGTGGCGCGGCCGTCATCCTCCAGCTTCACGTCGATGCCGACCGCGTTGGAGATGCTCTGCAGCACCTGGTCGCGCTGGTCCTGGAGCAGCGCCTGGCCCGACGAGCCCGCACCGGCGCGGCGGAGCGCCGAATTGATCTGCACCAGCGTGCGCAGGTCGTCGTTGAGCTTGGCAACGGCGTTCTGCGCCTCGGTCGAGACGCCGTCGGCCGCCGAGCGCAGCGCGGTCGAGGTGGTCTTGAACTGGTTCACCGCATTGCCGAGCGCGGTCAGCAGGGTCAGGCGGTTGGTGTCGCTGCTGACGTCGGCGCTCATCGCCTCGGCGGCGGTGAACACGCTCGACATCTTCACGCCCAGGCCGACGTCGGAATCGTCGAGCGCGGCCTCGGCGGTGTCGAGCCAGGTCGCCTTGGCGTCGGCGCGCGCCGCCTCCGAATTGGCGAAGCGCGCATAGGTGCTGCGATAATTGTCGAAGATGCGCTGGACGCTGCCCGCCTCGACGCCGCCGAACACCGCCGAGGAGCGGTAGATATAGCTGTTCGCAGCGGAGACGGCCGACTCGTTGAGCACCACCTTGCGGCGGCTATAGCCCTCGGTCTCCGCGTTCGAGACGTTCTCGCCGACCGTGGCCAGCGCCGTCCGATAGGCGACGACGCCCGAGCGGCCGATCTGGAGGAGGTCGCTCATCCGCTCGCCCCGTCGGCCTTGGCGGCGTCGGCGGTCGCGGCGGCGTCGGTCGATCCGGTCGATCCGGTCGTGGCGGCGGGCTTCGCCACGCGCGCCTGGAACTGGCGGACGAGCAGGTCGGCGATGCCGATCGCGCCCTTGTTCGCGAGCTGGTCGGCGAGGTTCGAGTCCTGCATGTCGCGGAACTGGTCGGTCGCGTCGCTGCCGAACAGATCGTCGTCGCACAGCTTCGCGTCGCGGGTGGACTTGAGCATCTGGCGGGTGAAGATCGCCTCGAACTGCTTCGCGGCGGCCTTGAGCTGGTCGAGCCCGCTCGCCTTGGGATCGGCGAGCGCGCCGACCTTCGCGGAAACATTGCCGATCATAGCACCACCAGCTCCGCCTTCATCGCGCCCGCCTGCTTGAGCGCCTCGAGGATCGCGACCAGATCGGCCGGCGAGGCGCCGATCGCGTTGACCGCCTTGACGATGTCGGCCAGCGACGCGCCGGGGTTGAACTCGAACATCGGCCGGGCCTCCTGCTCGACGTTGATCGCGCTCGACTGCTGGACGGCGGTCTGCCCGCGCGAGAAAGGCTGCGGCTGGATGATCTGCGGCTTCTCGTCGACCTGGACGGTCATCTTGCCATGGGTGACGGCGACCGGTGCGATCCGCACCGCGCCGTTGATCACGACGGTGCCGGTGCGCGCGTTGACCACGACCCGCGCGGGGGCCTCGGCCGTGTCGACCTCCAGATTCTCGATCCGGCTCATCAGCGCGGTGCGGACCTCGGCGCCCTGCGGCGCGTCGATGGTGATGGTGGTGGCGTCGATCGAGCGGGCGATCGGCTGGCCGAGCCGACCGTTGATCGCGGCGGCGACGCGCTGCGAGGTGGTGAGGTCGCCCTCCGAAAGGTCGAAGCGGAGCTGCGGCGTCGTCGCGAAGCCGGCGTCGACGCTGCGCTCGACCGTCGCCCCGCCGGGGATGCGACCGGCGGTCGGCACGTTGATCGTCAGCTTGGAGCCGTCGGCGGCATCGATGCCGAGACCGCCGACCGCGAGATTGCCCTGCGCCATCGCGTAGATCTGACCGTCGGCGCCCATCAGCGGCGCCATGATCAGCGTGCCGCCGCGCAGCGACTTGGCCTTGCCCAGCGCCGATATGGTGATGTCGAGCCGCTGGCCGGGCTTGGCGAAGGCGGGCAGCTCGGCGGTGATCATCACCGCCGCCGCGTTCTTGAGCGCCGGGTTGACGCCGGCCGGAAGCTGCAGGCCGAAGCGCGAGGCGACGCCCTTCATGCCGAGGGTCGAATAATCGAGGCTGTCGTCACCGGTCCCCGCCAGGCCGACGACGATGCCGTAGCCGGTGAGTTGGTTCGCGCGCAGGCCCGCGAAGCTGCCGATGTCCTTGATCCGTTCGGCATGGCCCGCCCCCGCGAGGGCGAGGCCGGAGAAGCAGAACAGGGCGGTGATCAGGGCGCGGAACATGAACGGCCAATCCTCGAAATTCTTAATCAGAATGGACTCAAGATGGAAAAGAAACGGTTAAGCCATCCCTGCCGCGAACCGCGGGCGATCTCGCCCTTGCCCGAATAGGTGATGCGGGCGTCGGCGACGCGGGTCGACGGAACCCGGTTGTCCGGGCCGATGTCGGCGGCGCGGATCAGGCCGGTGATCGCGATATTCTCGTCGCCGCGGTTGAGCGTCAGCAGCTTCTCCCCGCGCACCAGCATCGTCCCGTTCGGATAGACCCGGACGATCGAGACGCTGATCTCGCCGTTGAGCTGGTTCGACTGGGCGGCGGCGCCCTTGCCGGTGAAGGTGCTGCCCCCGCTCGCGCCGACGTCGGTCGGCTTGAACAGCGACAGCGGGCCGGTGGTCGGCGGGGTCAGGCCCAGTTCGCCCGAGCGATCGGTCGACGCGCTGTTCGACTTGGCCGCCTGGGTCCGCTCGACCAGCGTGATCGTGACGATGTCGCCGATCATCGCGGCGCGCGCGCCGTTGGTCAGCGCCGAATAGCCGTTGGCGGCCTGGTAGATCGCGCCGTTCGCCTGCGACGGCAGCGGCTCCGCCGCGAACACCGGCGAATAGTCGATGGCGCGGGCGCGCTTGGCGGCCAGCGCCGGATCGGCGGCGGCACCGAGCGACAGCGCCGCGAGCGCGCCGAGCAGGACGGCCTTAGAGGTTCTGGTTGACATATTGCAGCATCTGGTCGGTCGAGGAGATCATCTTGCTGTTCACCTCATAGGCGCGCTGCGTCTCGATCATGTCGACCAGCTCCTCGACGATGTTGACGTTCGAGGATTCGAGCGACGACTGCTGGATCGTGCCGCGCCCGTCGATGCCGCCGGGGCCGGTCTGCGGCTGGCCCGAGGCGGGGGTCTCGGTCAGGATGTTGTTGCCCTCGGCCTGAAGCCCCGCCGGGTTGGAGAAGCGCGCCAGCTCGATCTTGCCCAGCTCGGTCGAGGTCGTCTCGCCGGCCTGGGTCGCGCTGACCGTGCCGTCGGCGGCGATCGTCAGGTTGGTCGTGTTCTCGGGGATCTGGATCTGCGGCTGGAGATGATAGCCGTCGGCGGTGACGATCGTGCCGTCGTCCGAACGGTTGAAATTGCCGTCGCGGGTATAGCCGGTCCGGCCGTCGGGCAGCAGCACCTGGAAATAGCCGTCGCCCTGGATCGCCATGTCGAGCGGGTTGCCGGTCTCCTGCAGCGCGCCCTGGGTCTGGATCTTGGCGGTGCCGTTGATCTGGACGCCGGTGCCGAGATTGGTGCCGGTCGCGAATTTGGTCGAATCCGACGAGGCGGCGCCCGGCGCCGTCATCGCCTGATAGGCGAGCGTCTCGAAGCTGGCGCGGTCGCGCTTGAAGCCGGTGGTGTTCACGTTCGCCAGGTTGTTGGCGATCACCTGCATGCGCATGTTCTGGGCATCGAGGCCCGTGCGCGCGACGTGCAGTGCTGCGTTGCTCATGGCAAGCTACTCCTCTGAACTTTAATCGAACCGCATGAGATCAGCCGACGCCTTGTCGATGTCCTGGGCCGAACTCATCATCTTGACCTGCATGTCCCAGTCCCGACTCGCCTCGATCATGTCGATCAGCGTGGTCGAGACGTTGACGTTCGATCCCTCGATCGCGCCCTGCCGCACCGCCGCCTGGGGATCGGCGCCGAGCGTGCCGCCGCTCTGCGGGCGGAACAGGCCGTCGAGCCCCTTGGCGACCGCGCTGCCGTTGGTCGATACCAGCTTGAGCCGGTCGACCATCTGCATCTGGGTCGGATCGCCGCCCTGCGGCACGATCGAGATCGTGCCGTCGCCGGCGATCACCAGCCTGTCATAGGGCGGCAGGGTGATCGGTCCGCCGTCGCCGAGGACAGGCATCCCGTCGCCGGTGGTCAGCAGCCCGCTGTCGCCGATCTGGAGATCGCCGCGGCGGGTATAGGCCTCGTCGCCCTCGCGGCTCTGCACCGCGAGCAGCGTGTCCTTGCCCTGCAACGCGACGTCGAGGTCCCGGCCGGTCTCGTTGATCGTGCCTTCGCTCATGTCGGCCGAGGTGACCTCGCCCGAATTGGTCGCGCGGCTGTCGAACCCGTCGCCCTTGAGCCACAGCGCCGTGCTCGAGCTCATCTCGCCGCGGAAGCCCACGGTGTTGGCGTTGGCGAGGTTGTTGGCGGTCATCGTCTGACGCGCCATCGCCGATCGCATCGCCGAGAGGGAGCTGTAGATCAGCTTGTCCATGGCCGGGGTCCTCTAGTCCGTCAGCGGGATCAGGTGCGCAGGTTGACGATCGTCTGGGTCATGGTGTTGGCCGCCTCGATCGTCTTGGCGTTGGCCGAGAAGTTGCGCTGCGCCTGGATCAGCGCGACCAGTTCCTCGGTGATGTCGACATTGGCCTGTTCGAGCGCGCCGGACTGGATCTGGCCGGTGCCGTTGCTGCTCGCCTCGCCGATGATCGGTTCGCCCGACAGGCCGGTGGCGCCCCACTTGCTGTCGCCGAGCTGGCGCAGCCCCTCCGGGTTGGAGAAGTTGGCGAGGATGATCTTGCCCAGCGCCTGGCTGTCGCCGTTCGAGAAGGTCGCGACGATCAGGCCGTCCGCACCAACCGACACGTTGTCGAGCTGGCCGGCGGCATAGCCGTCCTGGTCGAAGCTGGTCAGCGTGAACGGCGAAGCCGACATCTTGGTGCTGCCGCTGTAGTTCAGGGTGAATTCGAGCGGAGCCGAAGCGCCGGCCGGGGTGAGCGGACCGAGATTGATGACGCCCGACGGAGCGGTCTTGGCGCCGGTGCTGTCGAAGGTCAGCGTCAGCGGCGCCGGCTGGGTCGCGGCCGAGCTGTCATAGCTGATCTCGGTGTCGCCAATGAAGGTGTGCGCGGTCCAGTTGGTGTCGGTGACCGAGCCGCCCGGCAGGTTCTCGCGGATATAATAGGTGGTCATCGGGAAGGCATTGCCCGCCGCGTCATAGACCGTGGTGGTGGTCGACTGGTTGTAGCTGTTCGGATCGGTGCGGTCGAACTTGTAGGGGTTCGTCGTGCTGTAGATCGCCCGGGTCGAGGGCACGTCGCCCGCCGACGGGAAGGTCACCGACAGGTCGATCGTCTGCGTCGCCTTCGAGGTGCCCGAGGTGAGCGGGAGCTGTATCGAGCGGGCCGAGCTGAGGCCGGTCGCGGTGACGTTGCCCTTGGTGTCGGTCGGCAGCGCCTGCAGATAGGCGCCCGAGGAGTCGACCAGGAAGCGGTTCGCGTCGACGCTGAACGCGCCGTTGCGGGTGTAGCTGACCTGCCCGTTCGAGTTGGAGGCGCGGGTCACGAAGAAGCCCTGGCCCGAGATGGCGAGATCGAGCGAACGCTCCGACGATTCGAGGCCGCCCTGGGTGAACTGCTGGGCGATGCCGCGCAGGCGGGTGCCCTGGCCGGCGATGCCGGAGCTCTGCATCGGCGAGGAGGAGACAAGGTCGCCGAACTCGGTGCCGCTGCGCTTGAAGCCGGTGGTGCCGACATTGGCGATGTTGTTCGAGATGACGGCGAGGTCGGTCTGCGAGGCCTTGAGGCCGGAAAGCGCGGTGTAGAAGGACATGGGGGCTTGCTCCGTTACCGAAATCAGGAAAGCTGAAGGGCGTCCGCCGGGTCGAAATTGCCCAGCGGGGTGACGATCTTGGTGGAACCGCTGGCCGGCGAGCTGACGCTCGCGACGGTGGCCCAGCTCGACGTGGTGATGCCGGCCATCGCCTGCGCCTGGCTGTCCTTGGCGGAGGCGACGATGGTCAGCGGACCGGCGACGGGATTGCCGTCCTGGTCCTTGCCGTCCCAGTAGAAGGGGACGTCGCCGGCCGGCACGTTGGTGGCGCTGCCGGTATAGACGACGGTGCCGCTGCCATCGACCAGGCTGATGTCGACCCGCGAAGCGGCGTCCGGCAGGGTGACGTTGCCGGCGAAGGAACCGTCGGCCAGCGCGCTGGCGGCCTTGGACGGCAGCAGCGCCGCCTTGCCGATCCAGTTGGCGGCGTCGGCGACGCGCGACTGCTGGAGGCTCTGGACCATCGACTTGAGCGACTGGTTCATCTCGGCGATGCCGGTCGTCTGCGAGAATTGCGCCATCTGGGCGACCATCTGCGTGTTGTCGACCGGGTTGAACGGGTCCTGCGTCTGCATCTGCGTGGTCAGCAGCTTCAGGAAGTCGTTCTGGCTGAGCGACTCGTTGCTCTTCTTGGTCGTGGTGGTCGAGCTGTTCTTCGCGCCGTTCAGGCTGTCGAGATAGCTGCTACCGGTGGATATCGTCATTTGCCGAGCCTCAGCGTGTCGAGGGTGAGCGTCTTGGCGGTCTGCATGACCGAGACGTTGTTCTGGTACTGGCGCGCGGTCTCCATCATCTCGACCAGCTCCTGCGCCTGGTCGACGCCCGCTTCCCAGACATTGCCGTCCTTGTCGGCCTTGGGATGGTTGGGGTCGTAGCGCTTGGTCGGCTCGATGTTGGAGGCGACGACCTGGTCGACCTTGACCGTCGCGACGCCGGGGGCGTCGGTGACCGAGGAGAAGACCGGCTTGATCGCGCGGAACGCCTCGGCCTTGCTGCCCGCGACCGACCCCGCATTGGCGAGGTTCGAGGCCGAGGTGTTGAGCCGGACCATCTGCGCCGACATGGCGCGGCCGGCGATGTCGAAGACGGAGAGATTGCCCGCCATGGCTTATTCTCCCTTCAGCGCCTGCATGACCGTGCCGATCCGGCCTTCGAGGAAGGACAGCGTGGTCTTGTAGCGCAGGGCGTTCTCGGCGAACTGGTTCTGCTCGGTCGACAGCTCGACGGTGTTGCCGTCGAGCGAGGTTTCGAGCGGGACGCGGTAGCCGATATGGGCGTCGGCGGCCTGCGCGGCCGACATGCCGTCGGTCGCGTCGGACAGCGCCTTCTGGAAATCGATGTCGCGCGCCTTGTAGTTGGGCGTGGCGGCATTCGCGATGTTGGACGCCAGCATCGACAGGCGCTGCGACCGCAGCTCCAGTGCCTTGCCGTGGATCCCGAAAAGCGGATCAGCCATTTTTTCGCTTCACCTTCTAAAGTCCTGTCGTCGGCGGCCGTTAATCCTGTTCGAACAGGCTCGACGGCTGCCTTGGCCACCACCCAAGCAACTGCCGTGCCAAACATGGTTAACGGGGCGATCACCCCCGAAATTTCCGGGATTCGACGTCGAACCGGCAACGCCTTGCCGGGAGCGGCAAACTCTTGCCGGCGATCTTGCCGGATATTGGGGAAGCAATGGTCCTGCTCGAACAGATCGCCCGATATATCGACCCGGTGGCGATCGGGATCGTGTTCGGCGGGACGCTTCTGACCACCGTCTTCCGGGCGACCCGCGCCGATATCGGCCGCGCCCTTGCCTCGCTGTCGCTGCTCGGCCGGGCCGATCCGCAGGCCGATGCCGCCGCCGCCCGCGTCTCGGTGAGCCGCATCCGCGAGCTGGCCGAGGTCCGCAGCCTCGCCTGCGTCGACCGGGTCGAGACCGCCCAGCGCTTCCTGCTGCGCGCCGCGCGCGAACTGTCCGACGCCCGCACCTCGGCCGACTTCGTCCGCTGGGCGAGCGCCGACATCGAGGCCCGCCGCCAGCGCCACCAGGGCGTGATCGGCGTGTGGCGCGCGATCGCCGAGACCGCGCCGGCGATGGGCATGATCGGCACGATCATCGGGCTGGTCCAGATGTTCGCGCATATGGAGGACCCGGCGGCGATCGGCCCGGCGATGGCGGTGGCGATGCTCACCACCCTCTATGGCGTGATCCTGTCCTCGGCGGTGGCCGGGCCGATCGCGGGCCGGCTGGAGACCCTCTCCGATGCCGAACTCGCCTGGCAGACCATGGCGTGCCGGCAGCTCGAGCTGCTCGCGCGCGAGGAGCTGGACAGCCTGCCCCCCGCGATCGTCCGCCCGAACCTGAGGACCGTGCTGTGAGGCGCGAGATATCGCAGCGCTGGGTGCTCAGCTTCGCCGACCTCACCCTCCTCCTCCTCGCCTTCTTCGTGCTGATGCAGGCGCAGGCCGCCGACCGGCTCAAGCTGGCGGCGGGCATCCGCGACGCGTTCGGCGGCGATGGCGCGGACGGCGCCTCCAGCAACGACGTCCAGGGCTTCACCGCTGCCGCGATCTTCGAGAGCGGCGAGGCGATCCTCAAGCCCGGCGCGCTCCAGCGGCTGAAGGCGATCGGCGCCGCCGCCGCCCGGACGGGCGCGCGGGTCGTCGTCGCCAGCCAGGGCCGCGACGGCCAGTCGGCCCGGCTCGACAGCTGGGAACTCGCGGCCGCGCGCGCGACCGCGACCGCGCGCGCGATCCGGTCGGGCGGCCTTTCCGACGCGAGGATCGAGATCACCCTGCCGCCGATGCGCGCCAGCGAGCCCGCCAAGGGCCAGCGCATCTCGGTTCAACGGCTTTCGGGGCCCCCGCCCCGATGACGGTCCCCCGGCGGACGGCCGGGTTCCCCCAACGGGCGCTCCTGTCTCTGTGCTGGCCGCAGGACGCCCGGGAACCCGCCGCCCGCCGGGGCGATCGCCCCGCGCGAATGGTAAGCGCGGCGTTAACCAAATCTTTGCGGTTGGGCGGATAGGCTCGGCAGCATGAACCGGAACCTGCCCACGACGCGCATCGCCCTTCGGCCCCTGGCGCTGGCCGCCGCCGCGCTGGGCGTCGCGGCCCCGCTCGCCGCGCAGAACGCGCTGCCGCCCGCGCAGGACCTCGGCCAGCTCGAACGGATGGTGGTCGCCTCGGTCGGCGCCGACGTCGGCATGCCCGGCGGTCCGCTGGCGCCGATCGACCGCCGCATGCGGCTCGCCGCCTGCCCCGGCGCGATCCAGATCGATCCGCCGGGCACCAGTTCGGTCACGGTGCGCTGCACCACCTCCGGCTGGCGGCTGCGCGTGCCGCTGATGCGCGCCGCCATGGCGATGAACGCCAGCGCGACGATGGGCGGCGGCAATGACGGCACCACCGCCTCCGCCAACGCCGCGGTCCGCAAGGGCGATCCCGTCCAGCTCGTCGCCCAGGGCTCCTCCTTCTCGATCAGCGTCGATGCGACGGCGATGGAGGATGCCGATATCGGCCGCCGGGTGCGGGTCGCAACCAATTCGAAAGGCTCGACAATCTTCGCGGAGGTGATCGATGTCGGCCGGGTCCGCCTGATCGGATTTAAATAAATTCGAAACCTGTCGTTATCATCGGCAGTGGTGGAATCGCGGCCCTCGGGCCAGGAACGAAAGGAATGGTCATGATCAATGGGGTAGGACAAGCCAGCCCGACCCGCATCGGTCAGGTGAAGGACGAGACGGTGAAGCCGCTGGCGTCGCCGGCCCCGGTGGAGTCCACCGGGCGCGCGCCGATCGCGGCGCCCTCGCTCGTCGCCGCGCTCGCGGAAGCCGGGCCTCCGGTCAACAGCGAGAAGATCGCGGCGATCCGGCAGGCGATCGCGTCCGGCCAATATCCGATCGACGCCAAGGCGATCGCCGCGAAGATGATCGCGCTCGACCTGCCCGGCACGTCCAAGTGACGAACCCGGTCGTCGAAGCTCTGATCGTATCGAGCGAGGCGTTGATCGCCGCGCTCGATACGCACGACATCGACGCCATCGAGGCGGCGCTGCCGGCACTTGCCCGCAGCGTCGAGGCGCTCGACACGCTCGACCGCCGCGCCCTGTCCCCGGAGCTTCGCGCCCGGCTCGAAGAGGCGATGCGGATCGCCGACGGCGCCCGCGCCCGCGTCCGCTACCTGGTGGACCGCACCCGCCAGCGGATCGACCTGCTTGCCATGGCGGCCGGCCGGTTCGACTGCACCCCCGCGACCTACGGCCGCCCGGACCGCTGACCGCGCGCCGGCCCGGGGCGCATCCAGGCGCCGATCAGGATGCCGCCCAGGATCAGCACCATGCCGGTCAGGTGATAGGCGTGCAGCGTCTCCCCCAGCAGCCCGGCCGCCAATAGCGCGCCGAACAGCGGCATCAGCGTGATCGTCTGCCCCGCCGGCCCGGCGCCCAGATCATGCACCGCCGCATTGTAGAGCATGTAAGCGGCGAGCGAGGGCAGCAGCGCGACATAGGCGAAGGCGCCGACCGTCCCCCAGCCCATCACGACCCGCGCGCCGCGCGCCCATTCGAGCATCGCCAGCGGCGCCATCGTCGCGATGCCGATCAGGAAGGCGACGAACAGGAAGCTGAGCGGATGGCTGGCCGGCCGCAGCCGCAGCAGGCTGGTATAGGCGGCCCAGCCGATCACCCCGCCCAGCACCAGCAGATCGCCGATGTTGAGTCCGATCGACAGGATCGCGAACGGATCGCCGCGCAACACGATCAGGATCACCCCGGCGATCGACAGCAGCACCGCCGCCATCTGCGCGAGGGTCGCGCGCTGGCCGAACAGCATCCGGTCGAACAGCAGCACCAGCGCCGGGATCGCCGCCTGGAGCAGCAGGCCGTTGGTGGCGGTGGTATATTGCAGTCCGGCATAGACGAAGCCGTTGAAGGCCGCGATGCCGACCAGGCCGAGCAGCAGCACGATCCTCCACTGCGCCGCGAGCAGCGCGCGGTCGACGCGCAGGTGCCGCCAGGCGAAGGGCGCCAGCACCAGCGCCGCCCCGCTCCAGCGGACCAGCGCCAGGGTGAAGGGGGGGATCGCCCCCTGCACCGCCCGGCCGACGATGAAGTTGCCCGACCAGAACAGCATCACCGCCGCCAGCGTCGCATAGGAATAGAGCGGCGTGCGCCGCCGGTCGGTCGTCATCGCGGGCGTATGTCGGTCAGCCGGCCGCGCGCAGCGCCTGGTCGAGATCGGCGAGGATGTCGTCGATATGCTCGAGCCCGATCGACAGGCGGACATAGCCGGGCGAGACGCCGGCCGCCGCCTGCTCCTCGGCCGATAGCTGCGAATGGGTGGTGCTGGCCGGGTGGATCGCCAGGCTGCGCGCGTCGCCGATATTGGCGACATGGTAGAACAGGCGCAGGGCGTCGATGAAGCGGCGCCCGGCCTCGACCCCGCCCGCCAGCTCGAAGCCGAGCAGGCCGCCCTGCCCGCCGGTCAGGACGCGGTCGGCCCGCGCCCGCTCCTCGCCGGTCTGGACCGACGGGTGGATCACCCGGGTCACGCCGGCGCGGCCGGACAGGAAGCGCACCACCGCCAGCGCGTTCTCGCAATGGCGGGGCATGCGCAGCGGCAGCGTCTCCAGCCCCTGCAGGATCTGGAAGGCGTTGAACGGCGACAGCGCCGCGCCGAGGTCGCGCAACAGGATCGTGCGGGCGCGCAGGATATAGGCGATCGGCCCGAGCGGCTTGGCCGCCTGCGCCCAGACGGCGCCGTGGTAGCTGGGATCGGGCGTGTTGAGGTTCGGCTGCCGATCGGGAAAGGCCTCCCAGTCGAAATTGCCGCCATCGACGATGACGCCGCCGATCGAGGTACCGTGCCCGCCGATATATTTGGTCGTCGAATAGACGACGATCGCGGCGCCATGGTCGAGCGGACGGGCGATCAGCGGCGCGGCGGTGTTGTCTACGATCAGCGGGATGCCGATCGGCCGGCCCGCGGCGGCCAGTTCGGCGATCGGGCAGACGACCAGCTTGGGATTGGGCAGCGTCTCGACATACCAGGCGCGGGTGCGGTCGTCGGAGGCGGCGGCGAAGCCCTGCGGATCGGCCGGATCGACGAAGCGCACCTCGATCCCCTGATCGCGCAGCGTGTTGGCGAACAGGTTCCAGGTGCCGCCATAGAGATGCGTGCCGGCAACGATATTGTCGCCGGCGCGGGCGAGGTTCTGGATCGCATAGGCCGAGGCCGCCTGCCCCGATGCGACCGCCAGCGCCGCCGCGCCGCCTTCGAGCGCGGCGATGCGGTCCTCGAGGATCGCCGTGGTCGGGTTGCCGATGCGGGTGTAGATGTTGCCCAGCTCCTCCAGCGCGAACAGCCGCGCGGCGTGGCCGGCATCGTGGAACTGGTAGGAGGTCGTCTGGTAGATGGGCGGCGCCACCGCCCCCGTCGTCGGATCGGCGCGCCAGCCGGCGTGCAGCGCCAGGGTCTCGGGGCGGTAAGCGGGCTTGTCCATCAGTCGCGTCTCCTTTCGCGCCGGTCTGGCTCAGAGTCGTTGCCTTGTCGAGGCGGAGTCGAGACGGACGGCGATCTTCACCATTCCTAACTCAAAATTAACCACGTTCCGCGCATTCCTCGTCCCGCATTCACGCGAGGATCATCGAGGATCGCATGTCGGTGGCACGGAATATCTCGGATTTCCGCAATTTCGGGCACCCGCTTCCCGGCGGGAGGGGCTGAGTCATGGCCGCTCCCCACTCCGTGACTCGCAAGCTCTGGGCGATGACAGGCAAGAGCGCGATCCTGCCGCTCGCGACGCTGATGCTCGTCGGCCTGATGGTGATCCCGGTGCCCAGCTTCGTGCTGGACATGGGCTTCATCGCCAACATCATGATCTCGCTGGCGGTGCTGATGGTGGCGCTCAACGCCGCCAAGCCGCTCGATTTCTCCTCCTTCCCGACGGTGCTGCTGTTCGCGACGCTGCTGCGCCTGTCGCTCAACGTCGCCTCGACCCGCGTCGTGCTGGTCGATGGGCACACCGGCCCGGCCGCCGCCGGCCATGTCATCGAAAGCTTCGGCAATTTCCTGATCGGCGGCGACTATGCGGTCGGCCTGTTCGTGTTCGGCATCCTGATGGTGATCAACCTCGTCGTGATCACCAAGGGCGCCGGCCGCGTCTCGGAAGTGTCGGCGCGCTTCACCCTCGACGCGATGCCCGGCAAGCAGATGGCGATCGACGCCGACCTCAACGCCGGCCTGCTGACCCCCGAGGAAGCCAAGGCCCGCCGCCAGGAGGTCGCCACCGAGGCCGACTTCTACGGATCGATGGACGGTGCGTCGAAGTTCGTGAAGGGCGACGCCGTCGCCGGCGTGCTGATCCTCGTCATCAACATCTTCGGCGGCCTGATCCTCGGCACGCTGAGCCACGGCCTGTCGCTGAGCGAGGCGGCGTCGACCTACATCATCCTGGCGATCGGCGACGCGCTGGTCGCGCAGGTGCCGGCGCTGCTGCTGTCGATCGCCGCCGCCGCGATCGTCACCCGCGTCTCCTCCCCGCTCGATCTGTCGGGCCAGATCACCAGCCAGTTCGGCTCGGCCCGCGCCTGGGCGCCGGTCGCCGCGATCCTCGGCCTGCTCGGCATCGTGCCGGGCATGCCGCACATGATCATCCTGTCGGCCGCCGCCGTCGCCGGCTTCGTCGCCTGGAAGCTGTCGAAGATCAAGAAGGCCGAGCAGGCGATCGAGGTCGCCGCCGCCGAGGCCGCCAACGCGCCCGCCCCGGTCTCGCCGAACAGCATCGACTGGAACGAGATCTCGGACGGCTCGGCGCTGGGCCTGGAGCTCGGCTACGGCCTGGTCGGGTTGGTCGACGAGCGCAAGGGCGCGCCGCTGATGGCGCGGATCACCGGCATCCGCCGCCAGCTCTCGCGCGAGATGGGCTTCGTCATCCCGCTGGTCCGCGTCCGCGACAATCTCAGCCTGCCGCCCAACGCCTATCGCATCACCGTCGCCGGCGTGATCATGGGCGAGGACGAATGTTTCCCCGAGCAGCTGCTGGCGCTCGACAGCGGCGACCTGGAGGGCCGGGTCGAAGGCCGCGAATGCCGCGACCCGAGCTTCGGCCTCGAAGCCGTGTGGATCAGCCCCGACCGGCGCGGCGACGCGATCGTCGCGGGCTATACGGTGGTCGATCCGGCGACCGTGGTCGCGACCCACCTGAACCAGGTGATCGCCGCCACCGCCGCCGACCTGTTCGGCATGGACGAGGCGCAGCGCCTGCTCGACGCGCTCAAGGAGGCCGCGCCGCAGCTCGTCGCCGGCCTCACCCCGCAGCCGCTCAGCCTGGCGCAGATCGCCTCGGCGTGCCGCGCGCTGCTCGCCGAAGGCGTGCCGCTCAAGGATTTCCGCCGCATCGCCGAAGCGATGGTCGACGCGGCCGGCCAGTCGGCCGACGGCCTCGCGCTGGTCGAGAACATCCGCTCGCGGATCGGCGCGCTGATCGTCCAGACGCTGGTGCCGGTGAAGATGCCGCTGCCGGTCGTCACCCTCGACGCCGGGCTCGAATCGCTGCTGGCCCAGGCGGTCCGCACCTCGCCGGGCGCGAGCCATCCGTTCGAGCCGGCGCTCGCCAACCGCATCGTCGCCGCGATCTCCGAAGCCGCGATGCCGCTGGTCAACAGCGCGACCCGCTTCGCGATCGTCACCTCGCCGATCGCCCGCCGCGCGCTGGCGCGGCTGCTCAAGCCGCACCTGCCCGAGACCCCGGTGATGTCCTTCCTGGAGATCCCCGACGGCAAGGCCGTCGAGGTCGCGGCGGTGGTCGGCGGCGGCCCCGCCAACAATATGAGCGCCGGCGCGCTGAGCGCCCGGCCGATGGAGACGGCAGAATGACCCTCGCCTGGCCCGACATCACCGAGCTGCCCGGCACCGCCGGCCAGGCGCGCAGCGCGCGCGTGATCAGCATCGCCTGCGGGCGCAGCGGCGTCGGCAAGACGACGATCGCGGCGAACCTGGCGCTCGGCCTGTCGAAGATGCGCCGCCGCGCGATGCTGGTCGATTGCGATCCCGGCCCGGCGGACGCGACCCGCATGATGGGCCTCGCCCCCGCTCATTCGATCGACGACGTGGTCGGCGGCCGCCTGACCGTGGACGAGATCGTCGTCGACGGGCCCGAGGCGCTGTTCGTCGTCCCCGCCGGCCCGACCGACCGTGCCGGCCGCGTCGACCTGTCCGCGCGGCTCAAGCTCGCCGACGCCTTCCGCCCGCACCGCCGCTCGCTCGACTTCGTGATCGTCGACACCCCCGGCAGCGCCGATCCCGACACGCTCGACATGGTCGCCTCGGCCGACCTGCCGATCGTCGTCCTCGCACCCGATGCCGAGCGGTTCATGGACGCCTATGGCACGGTCAAGCTGCTCGCGCTGGAGCATGACGTGCGCGAGATCGCGATCGTCACCAACCGCGTCGCCGACGAGGCGATGGGCCAGGAGCTGTTCCGCCGCTTCCGCGACGTCGCCGGCCGCTTCCTGACCGACACGACGCTCAGCCATCTCGGCGCGATCCCGCGCGACGATCGGGTGCTGACCGCCGCCGCGCGCCGCCGCCTGGTCGTCGACCAATATCCGCACGCGCGCGCCGCGCAGGCGATCGCGCAGCTCGGCCGCACGATCGACACGCTCGCCATCCCCGCCCGGCGCGGCGGCGACAGCTTCTTCGGGATGGAGGCGGTGTTCCGTGCTGGCTGAGAAGATCGATCCGGCGCTCACCTATGGCCGCAAGCCGCAGAAGACGCGGCCCGAGGACCTGGTCCGCGCGCACATGCAACTCGTCCGCAAGATCGCCTGGCACGTCCATGGCCGGGTCTCGACCGCGATCGACGTCGAGGACCTGATCCAGATCGGCATGATCGCGCTGGTCGAGGCCGCGAACGGCTATGAGGATCGTGGCCACGCCTTCTCGACCTATGCGTCGATGCGGGTGCGCGGCGCGATGATCGATCATCTCCGCCGCCAGGCCGCGCTGACCCGATCGGCGATGGCCAAGCGGCGCGCGCTGCTCACCGCCAAGGCCGATTTCGAGAAGAAGCACGGCCGCAGCCCCAGCGAGTCCGAACTCGCCCAGGCGCTCGGCCTCGACGGCGCCGCCTTCCACGCGCTGCTCGACGAGACCGCCGCGACCTATCACGAGTCGATCGACGAGGTCTATTCGGACCAGTCGATGTGGTTCGCCGACGTCGAGGAACGGGTCGACCAGACGATCGAGCGCGAGGAACTGGCGGGCGCGCTCGCCGAGCATATCTCCGAGCTGCCCGAGCGCGAGGCGATGGTCCTCCAGCTCTATTTCGTCGAGGAGATGAACCTCGAGGAGATCGGCCAGACGCTGGGCATCGGCGCCGCGCGCGTCTGCCAGATCAAGAAGGCCGCGCTCGACAAGCTGCGCGTGTCTCTACGGGAGTGGGGTTGATCCTCACCACGTCGGGATAGGATTTACCGCTCCCCGATCGCCGCTTCGATCCGGTCCATCTTCCGCTCGAACTCGTTGAGCCGGACGTTGGTCGCGGCCTGTCCTTCGCGGACGGCGCGGACGACCTGGGTCAGCGGGTCGCGTTCGAGCAGGCCCTTCTGCAGATTTTCCATGCGATGCTGGAGCTCGGCGCTGGTCACAGGCGCGCTGGCGAGCTGGGCCTGCTGCGCCTTGAGCAGCTCGACCTGCCGGTCGCGGACGATCCGCAGATCGCGGACCAGCCGGGTCGCGCTTTCGAGCTGCGCCTGCCGCTCGCGCGCATCGGCGACGACGAGCCGGGCGGACATGATCGTCCGTTCGGCGATCACCAGCCCGGCGGCGGAGACCAGGCTCGACACCAGGCCGAGGCCGATCGCCACCCGGCCGAACATCCCGCCGCGCGACGCGCGGGGCGGAGGCGACGGCGACGGGCGCCGGATCGGGGGTGGGCAGGGGCGGGCGGAGCCACGGCAACCGGTTCGGCGGCGGGCTCGTCCTGCGGAGCGGGTTGCGGCGACGCGGCGGCGGCTTCGACGTCGGGGGGCGGAGGAGCCTCCTCGACCTCGACGATCGGCACGGCGGTGATCGCGGCGGCCGGGGCCGGTTCGACCGCGGCGGCCGGTTCGGCGGGCGGCGGGGCGGGCTTGTCCTCGCGGGCCTGGGCGACGCTCGTCTCGAGATCCTCGAGCGCCTTCAGCGCCGCATCGAAACCTTTTCCGCTGCTACCCTTGGTCGCGTCCATCACCCTGATCCCGTCGACGGCGTGAAATCTCAAGAACAAGGCCCCCGGCGCGGGGGAAACGCTGCGCCGGGGGCCTGTCTGGAGGGGCGGACCGGTGGCCGGGCCGCCCCCGTGCTGGTCTTAGCGCAGGAGGCTAAGGACGCTCTGGCCGTTCTGGTTCGCCTGGGCGAGCATCGCGGTCGAGGCCTGGGCCAGGATCTGCGACTTGGCGAGCGCCGTCGATTCCACCGAGAAGTCCGCGTCCTCGATCCGCGAGCGGGCCTCGGACAGGTTGGTGACGTTCGCGGTCAGCACGTTGACGGCGGCATCGAGACGGCTCTGGGTCGCGCCGAGACCGGCCCGGACGGTGTTGACCTGGCCCAGCGCGGCGTCGGCGGCGGTGATCGCCAGGCCGGCATTGGCGGCCGTGTCGACCTTGATCGTGCTGGCATAAGCCGCGGCGACCTTGTCGAGACCACCGACCGAGATGGTGGTGCTGTCGCCGGCGTTGACGCCGGTCTGGATCGCGAAGCTGGTGCCCGAAGTGGCCGAGAACAGCGTGTTGCCGTTGAACTTGGTCTTGGTCACGACGTCGGTGATCTGCGACTGGAGCGCCGACACTTCGGTCTGCAGATTGTCGCGATCGGTCGACTGGTAGGTGCCGTTGGCAGCCTGGACCGACAGCTCGCGGATGCGCTGCAGCATGTTGCTGACTTCGCCCAGCGCGCCTTCGGCGGTCTGCGCCAGCGAGATGCCGTCGTTGGCGTTGCGGATCGCGACGGACATGCCGCGGACCGACGCGGTCATCGACGAAGCGATCGCCATGCCGGCGGCGTCGTCCTTGGCGCTGTTGATGCGCTTGCCGCTCGACAGGCGCTCCATCGCGGTCGCCTGCAGCTGCGAAGCCAGGCGGCCGGCATTCTGCGAACGCAGCGACGAAATGTTGGTGTTGATGACAGCCATTTGAAAAATCCTTCCGCTACTACTCGGCGTTCCGGTTCACTCGACCGTCCTCGCCACGAAACCGGTAACGACGCCCCGAATGCGGGCTTAAGGCAGAAAGATGGTTAGCGCGGGTTAACCTTGATTTTGTTGGTTAACGGGGTCTGAAGGCGTCCGAAAAGGCAAGAAAATGGAGGCTTTTTCGAGGGTTATACGACCCCGGCCCTCCCCGTCATGCTGAACTCGTTTCAGCATCCACCGGCCCGCTCAGGCTGTCCCGGAGAGTATAGGGGCGTTCGCAACAGGAACCCCGACACCGAGGCCCAGCCTCCCGGTGGATGCTGAAACGAGTTCAGCATGACGGTTGTGCTTGGGACGGCCGCTGCGCGCCCCAAAACCGAAACGACCCCCGATGCGGATGCACCGGGGGCCGTCTCGGCCAGCAAGTGATGAGGTGGAAGTCTTATTTGAGCAGGCTGAGCACGCTCTGCTGGCTCTGGTTCGCCTGGGCGAGCATCGCCGTCGACGCCTGCTGGAGGATGCCGGCCTTGGCGAGCGCCGTCGATTCCACCGAGAAGTCGGTATCCTCGATCCGCGAGCGCGCCTCGGACAGGTTGGTGATGTTCGCGGTCAGCACGTTGATCGTCGCGTCGAGCCGGTTCTGGTTGGCGCCGAGGCTGGCCCGGACGGTGGCGACCTGGGTCAGCGCGGTGTCGGCGGCGGTGATCGCCAGGCCGGCATTGGTGGCGGTGTCGACCTTGATCGTCGCCGCATAGGCGGCGGCGACCTTGTCGAGGGCACCGACCGAGATCGCGGTGGCGTCGCCCGAATTGACCCCGGTCTGGATCGAGAAGCTGGTGCCCGACGTCGCCGAGAACAGCGTGTTGCCGTTGAACTTCGTGCCGGTCACGATGTCCGAGATCTGCGACTGGAGCGCGGCGACCTCGGTCTGCAGATTGGCGCGGTCGGTCGACTGATAGGTGCCGCTGGCGGCCTGCACCGCCAGTTCGCGGACCCGCTGCAGCATGTTGGCGGCTTCGCCGAGGGCGCCTTCCGCCGTCTGCGCCAGCGAGATGCCGTCATTGGCATTGCGGATCGCGACCGACATGCCGCGGATCGAGGCGGTCATCGACGAGGCGATGGCGAGGCCGGCGGCGTCGTCCTTCGCCGAGTTGATGCGCTTGCCGCTCGAAAGGCGGGACATCGCGGTCGACTGGAGCTGGTCGGCAAGGCGGCCCGCATTCTGGGCGCGCAGCGAAGAGATGTTGGTGTTGATGACGGTCATTGGATCAGTCCTTACCTGGTTAAAGGGGCGATGATCCGGTGCTGGCCGTTCTCGCCTCGATCCCATTAACGGCCGTGCTTACCCGGGCTTTAACCGTGAAAATTCACCACGCTCGTCTTTTCCCGCCATTTTTCCATCAAGCATTTGATTCATATCGATAATTTTTTGCAATTTTCCCGCCTTCACCATCCCTCCCGGGCGGCGCCCCTCCTCCGGCTATGTGCGGCGCAAGCGAGCCCCGGCAATTTTTTGCCGGGTTCGACCAAAGAATGGAAGCCATCTGCCGCCCGCCATAAATTCCTTTCTTTCCAATAAGATGCCTGCCGCCTTCGAGGCCTCTTCGCGCGCTCGCGTGCGACGGGCACGGGTCCGGGCCCGCGCGGCGCGCGGTCTATTAAGACTTTTTAAGTTAATCCGCCGGTAAGCATGTCCGGCAAGGAGCGGGCGTGGCTGGCACGCCGGATCCGCGAGAAGGACGGCGATGGTGATGATCGGCATCAGCGAGAAGGCGCAGGGTTCGCAGCCGACGCTCGTGTCGTGGTTGGCCGGCGCCGGCATCGAGACGATGCTGATCGATCCGGCCGCGCCCCAGGGCCGCGACGGCCGCCGCATCCTGCACGTCACCGAAGTCGGCATGGCCCGGCAGCAGGACGTCCTGATCGATTTCGCCGACGGTACCCCGGTGCTGCGCCGCGCCAAGGTCGGCCGCCCGGCGACCGCCATCTTCGGCTTCGAGGACATGGCGTTCGGCCACGCGCTGATCGCCGAGCTGATCCGCCCCCGCCCGATGCCCGCCTGCGGCGAACCCGAGAGCGCGCACTTCCTCGGCATCGCCGCGCGCATCGCCCGGAGCGACGCCACCGTCCTGCTGCTCGGCGAGACCGGCACCGGCAAGGAGGGCGTCGCCCGCTACATCCACGCCGCCTCGCCCCGCGCCGACAAGCCGTTCGTCGCGGTCAATTGCGCGGCGCTGCCCGAAACCATGCTCGAAGCGATGCTGTTCGGCCACCAGAAGGGCGCTTTCACCGGCGCCAGCGGCGCAGGCGAAGGCCTGTTCCGCGCGGCCGAGGGCGGCACGCTGCTGCTCGACGAGATCGCCGAGCTGCCGCTCGCGCTCCAGGCCAAGCTGCTCCGCGCGCTCCAGGAGCGCGAGGTCCTGCCCGTCGGCGCCACCGCGCCGGTCGCGGTCGACCTGCGCATCATCGCCGCCGGCAACCGCGACCTCGCGGTCGAGGTCGAGGCCGGCCGCTTCCGCGCCGACCTCTACTGGCGGCTCAACGTCATGCCGCTCGTCCTCAAGCCGCTCGGCGCCCGCCGCCAGGACATCCGCGCGATCGCCGCCGCCCTGATGCTGCGCCACACGCCCGAGCATGAGGAGCTGGCCTGGCCGACCGCGCAGGCGCTCGACCGGCTGATGGCGCATGACTGGCCCGGCAATGTCCGCGAGCTGGAGAATGTCCTGCAGCGCGCGATGCTGATGCGCGACGGCGCGCGGATCGTCGCCGAAGACCTGATCATCGACCGCACCCGCGCCGCGCCGCGCGCTGCCGTCGCCGCCGTCGAAACCGCGCCGGCCGCGCCCGTCGTCGCCGAACCGACGCCGATCCGCCTGGCCGACGCCAAGCGGATCAGCCAGGCCCGCGCGATCGAGGAAGCCCTTGCCGCCACCGGCGGCCACCGTCTCCGCGCCGCCCAGCGGCTCGGCATCTCCGAACGCACCCTGCGCTATCGCATGGCCGATATGCGCGCGGTGGCTTGAGGGAGCGCCCGATGACGACCGTCAACACCAGCAATCTCCTGGCGATGCGCAATGCCATATTGCAGCAGAACAGCGCCTTGCAGAAGGCCGCCGCCGCGCCCGCGCCGAACCCGCTGACGGGCCCCGGCGCGATCGGCAGCGCCACCGCCGCGCCCGACGGCAACTTCGCCACGACGCTGCGCGGCGCGCTGACCGAGGTCAACGCGATGCAGGCCAAGGCCGGCGCGATCACCGAGAGCTACGAGCGCGGCGAGACCACCGACATCGCGGCGGTGATGCTCCAGCGCGAGCAGGCCAGCGTCGGCTTCCAGGCGACCCTGCAGGTCCGCAACAAACTCCTGTCCGCCTACAAGGACATCATGAGCATGCCGGTATAATCGATGGCTGACATCATCCCCTCCCCCGCCTCGGCCCCCGCGCTGGCCGGCTCGCCGGCCGGTCCGGGCGTCGGCACCGGCGCCGTGCTCGAACGGATCAAGGATTTCACGGGCCAGCCCGCGGTCCAGCGCAGCCTGCCGATGATCGGCCTGCTCGGCCTGCTGGGCGGCGCGGCGCTGCTGTGGTCGACCATGTCGGGCGCGCCGCAGCGCGACCTGTTCGCCGGGATGGGCGACGCCGACAAGGCCGCCGTGGCCGAGGCGCTCAAGACCGCGAACATCCCCTATCAGATCGATCGCGGCACCGGCGCGCTGACCGTGCCCGAGACCAGCTTCTACCAGGCGAAGATGCTGCTCGCGCAGCAGGGCCTGCCCAAGTCCGCGCCCGACGGCGACGCGCTGATCTCCTCGCTACCGCTCGGCGCCAGCCGCGCGGTCGAGGGCGAGAAGCTGCGCACCGCGCGCGAGATGGACCTCGCCCGCACGATCGAGGCGATCGACGCGGTCGAGAGCGCCAAGGTCCATGTCGCCGCCGAACAGCCCAGCGTGTTCCTGCGCGACGAGGCCAAGCCGCAGGCGTCGGTCATGCTCCGCCTGCGCGCCGGCCGCGCCCTGGCGGACTCGCAGGTCCAGGCGATCGTCCACCTCGTCGCCTCGTCGGTGCCGAACCTGACGCCCGACGGCGTCTCGATCGTCGACCAAGCGGGCCGGCTGCTGTCCGCGTCGGGCGGCGACCCGATGAGCCAGGCCTCGACCCGGCAGGTCGACATCCAGAACAAGATCGAGCAGCGCTATCTCGACGCGCTGACCAAGATCCTGACGCCGATCGTCGGCCCCGGCAACTTCACCGCCGAGGTCCATGCCGACGTCGACTTCACCGAGACCCAGGCGACGCGCGAGAGCTATCCCAAGGATACCGCCGTGGTCCGCCAGGAGCAGGGAAGCTGGACCGGCGACAAGAAGGACGGCGAAGCGACCGGCATCCCCGGCGCGCTGTCGAACCAGCCGCCCGCCGCCAGCCAGGTGGCCGCCGCGCCGAACCAGACCGTCGCCGCGCCGACCGCCGGCACCACCGACGCCGCCAATGCGGGGAAGACCTCCGAGAATTACAACCGCACCTATGAGCTGGGCCGCGAGGTCTCCGTGACCCGCGCGCCGATCGGCACCGTCAAGCGGCTTTCGGTCGCGGTGGCGCTGCGCGAGGGCAGCCGCAAGTTCAGCCGCGCCGAGCTCGCCTCGATCGAGACGCTGGTGCGCGGCGCGATCGGCGCGGACCAGGCGCGCGGCGACGTCGTCGCGCTCTCCGCGCGCAGCTTCGCCGTCGCCGAGGATGCCGAGGTCAAGCCCAACTGGTGGGATGCCCCCTGGGTCTCCACCCTCGCCCGCAACCTGTCGGCGCTGCTCGTCGTCGCGCTGCTGGTGTTCGGCGTCGCCAAGCCGCTGCTCAAGCGCCGCGCCGCCTATATCGAGGAGAAGAAGGCCGCGCTCGATGCGATGGCCGCCTCGGGCGGGCGCTTGCCGCAGGGCACCAACCCGTCGATCCGCGCCGAGATCGCCTCCGAAATGGCGCAGCAGGCGCTGATCGACCCGAACAAGCCGGTCACCCTCGACATGATCGAGGCGACCCCAGGCTATGCCAACCGCGCCGAGCTGATCCGCAACTTCGTCCGGCAGGACCCCGACCGCGCCGCGCTGGTCGTCCGCGACCTGATCCGCGCCGACATGCCGGGGGCGAACTGACGCCATGGCCGACGGAACCCCGATCGATACCGAGAATGCGACGCCGGTCGAGCCTTCGGGCAGCTCCGCCGCCGCGATCCTGCTGATGCTGCTCGGCGAGGAGGAGGCCGCCACCGTGCTGAGCCGCCTCCAGCCCGACGAGGTCCAGCATCTCGGCGGCGCGATGTTCAACGTCGCCAACATCTCCGAACAGGAGATCGACGGCGTGTTCGACGTGTTCGTCGACCGCGCCCGCGTCCGCACCACGCTGGGCTTCGGCGTCGAGCGCCAGATCAAGGGCATCATGCACAAGGCGCTGGGCCAGGACAAAGCCGACCAGGTCCTGCAGCGCATCACCCCGGCCCAGCACACCAACGCGCTGGAAAACCTGAAATGGATGGACGCGCGGCAGATCGCCAACCTGATCGAGTTCGAGCATCCCCAGATCGCGGCGATCGTCCTCGCCTTCCTCGACGCGCAGCGCGCCGCCGACGTGCTCGCGCTGCTGCCCGAGGAGATGCAGGCCGACCTCGTCTACCGCGTCGCGACGATGGGACCGGTGACCGAGACCGCGCTGGCCGAGCTCGACGAGCTGCTGAGCCGCCCCGCCACCGCCCAGTCGACCGGCGCCACCACCCGCCGCGGCGGCGCGGGCGAGGCGGCCAAGATCGTCAACAGCTCGCGCAAGGCCGCCGAGCAGCGGATCATCAAGGCGCTCCAGAAGCTCGACAAGACCGTCGCCCGCACGATCGAGGAGGAGATGTTCGTCTTCGACAACCTGATGGCGCTGACCGAGAAGGACCTCGGCACGCTGCTGCGGGCGGTCGACAACGACATCCTCGTCGTCTCGCTCAAGGGCGCGGACGAGAAGCTGCGCAGCAAGATCTTCGGCTGCATGTCGAGCCGCGCCGCCCAGTCGATCCAGGACGAGATCGCCGATCGCGGGCCGATGCGCCTGGCCGACGTCCAGGAAGGACAGAAGCAGATGCTCGCCGTCGCCCGCAAGCTGGCGGCGGAAGGCACGATCAGCCTCGGCGGCAAGGGCGACGACTTTGTCTGAGGTCTGGACCAGCGAGATCGGCATCGCCGCCACCCGGGTCGACGCCTGGACCCGGCCGGCGCCGTCGGGCAGCTTCACCGCCTGGGGCGGCGGCGCCGGCCATCCGCGCCGCCGGGCGAGCGACTTCGCGCCGAGCGCCATGGCAAGCCCGGCCGAGGACGAGCCCGCGCCCGACATCGAGGCGATCAGGGCCGAAGCCTTTGCCGAGGGCTTCGACCATGGCCGCCAGGCGGTGCTCGCCGAATTCGCCCGCGAGCGCGAGGCGCTCGCCCAGCTGATCCGATCGGCCGAGGCGTTGCAGCCCGAGCCGGCCGGCCCGCTCGCCGCGGTGCTCGCCGAGACCGTCGCCCGTCTCGTCCGCCAGGTCGTCGGCGAGGTGCGGATCGACCCGGCGACGCTCCGCGAGCGCGCCGAGGCGATCGCCGAAATGGTCACCGCCGAGTCCGGCCCCGCCCGGCTGCGCCTGCACCCCGACGACATCGCGATGCTCGACGGCGTCGACCTCGGCCTGCCGGTCGCGCCCGACCATCATCTCGCCTCGGGCACGATCGTCCTCGAAAGCGGCGAAGGCTGGATCGAGGACGGCCCGCAGGTCCGCCTCGCCCGGCTGCGCGCGCAACTCGACGGCATGGGCCTGCCGCGATGATCAGGATCATCGCTCATATGGGCCTGCCCCGATGAGCCTCGCCGCAAAGGCCGAGGCAATGCTGTCGGCGGTCGAGATCGACCATGCCGGCCCGCGCCGGATCGGCCGGCTCGCCTCCTATGACGGGCTGATGCTCGAAGCGACCGGCTTCCCGATACCGGTCGGCTCCAACGCCCGCGTGATCGACGCCGACGGCCATGCCGCGCTCGCCGAGGTGGTCGGCTTCCGGGGCAACCGTACCTTGCTGATGGCCCTCGACGCCGACGCGCCGCACAGCGCGGGCGCGCGGGTCGAGCCCGACCGGCGCGGCGGATCGGTCGACGTCGGCGAAACCCTGCTCGGCCGGGTGATGGACGCGCTCGGCAACCCGATCGACGGGCTCGGCCCGATCGCCACCGCCGAGCGCTGGCCGCTGGCCGGCCGGCGCGGCAACCCGCTCGACCGCGCCCGCGTCACCGAGCCCTTCGACATGGGCGTCCGCGCGATCAACGCGCTGCTGACCGCCGGCGTCGGGCAGCGCATCGCGATCGCCGCCGGGTCGGGCGTCGGCAAGTCGGTGCTGATGGGCCAGATGATCGCCGGCGCCGACGCCGACATCATCGTCGTCGGCCTGGTCGGCGAACGCAGCCGCGAGGTTTCGGACTTCCTGGCGACCAAGCTGGCCGGCCCCGTCCGCCAGAAGAGCGTCGTCGTCGCGGTGCCGGCCGATCATCCGCCGGTGCTGCGCCTGCGCGCCGCGATGCGCGCGACCGCGATCGCCGAATATTTCCGCGCGCAGGGCAAGCGCGTGCTGCTGCTGATCGACAGCCTGACCCGCGTCGCCCATGCGCAGCGCGAGATCGGCCTGTCGCTGGGCGAGCCGCCGACGATGAAGGGCTATCCGCCCTCCGCGCTCGGCCTGATCCCGCGCCTGATCGAGCGCGCCGGGGTCGACGCCCATTCGGGCGGCTCGATCACCGCGCTCTACACGGTGCTCGCCGACGGCGACGACACCGACGACCCGATCGTCGACACCGCGCGCGCGATCGTCGACGGCCACATCATCCTGTCGCGCAGCCTGGCCGAGCAAGGCGTCTTCCCCGCGATCGACGTCGGCAAGTCGCTGAGCCGCGTGATGAGCGACATCGTCACGCCCGAGCACCAGCAGGCGGCGCAGATCCTCCGCCGGCTCTGGGCGGTCTATGAGGAGAATCGCGACCTGATCCTGATGGGCGCCTATCGCGCCGGCAGCGATCCGATCGTCGACGTCGCGATCGCGCGGCACGACCATATCCTCGAGTTCATCAGCCAGGGCCAGAAGGACCGCGTCGACTATGCCCAGTCGGTCCAGGCTCTGCTCGAGGCGTTCGGCGGATGAAGGCGCTGGTCCGGAAGCGGGCGCGGATCACGCGCGTGCGGGCGGCGCAACACCTGCTCGCGGCCTCGGCCGCGGCGAACGCCGAGGCGCAGGTCGACCAGCTCGAAACCAACGCCGCCAAGCTCGCCAGCCTGCGCGACAGCCTGACCCTGCCGGTCGGACCGGTGTCGGGCGCGGCGCTGCAGAACCGGGGCGAGCTGGCGCTGCGGCTCGACAATGCCCGCCACGGCCTGAGCGGGGCGATCGCTTCGGCCAAGGCGACCGCCGAGCAGAAGGTCGCCGAGCGGCTCGAAGCGCGCCAGCGCCAGGAAAGCGCGGCAAAGCTCGACGCGCGCGCCGTGCAGGCGCTGACCGAGTGGACCGAGGCGCGGATGGCCGCGTCGTTCCGGCCGAAGCTCGCCAAGACCAGTGAAGGGAATGATTGAGATGGGTGTTGCCGCGCTTTCGACCTCCGCGATCGCGTTGAGCGTAGGTTCGGCGCCGCAGCCGGGCGCCGCCGTCGCGCCCGTGTCTCCGGCTGCCCCGGCGACCCCGGTGATGTTCGCGCAGCTCGTCGCGCAGGCCAAGTCCGGCGACAAGGGCGCGCAGCAGGGCGCGGGCGCCCAGACGGGCCGCGAGGGCGATGCCGAAGCCCCCGCCGCGATCGTCGACGAGATGCTCGCGACCGCCCCGGCCGACGAGACCAGGGACACTGCGAGCGACACGTCGACCGACCTGCTCGCCGACATCGTCGCGATGGTGACCGCCGCCGCGCAGGTGACCGTCACCCCGACCGCTGCCGTGCCTCCCGCCCCGCCGCAGGCCGCCCCCGTCGCGGAAGCGCCGGTCGCGGCCCCGGTGGCGACCAGCCGCAGGACCGCCGCGGTCATCGTCACCGTACCGGCGCCCCTCGCCCAGCCGGCGCTCCAGGTCCCGGCGCAGACCGCCCCGCCAGCCATGCCCGTCGTGGACGAGACCGTGCCGACCGCCCAGCCTGTCGCGACCGCCGATGCGCCCGTCCCGTCCCCCGTATTGGAGGCCGCGCCTGCCGATCCGAAGCAGGTCGCGGTTGCCGCCGCCGCCACGCCGAAATCGCTGCCCAGCGACATCGCCTCGCTGCTGGCCTCGCTGAAGGCCGCCTTCCATCCCGCCGGCCAGCCGCCGGTGAAGGAAGCCGCCGCCGCGCCGACGCCCGCCGTGCTACCGGAGGTTCCCGTCGCGACGCCGGTCGAGGCCCCGGTCGCAACGGTCGTCGCGACCGATCAACCCACGCCCGCCATGGCCGACGGCGCCATCACCGAAGTCGTCGTCGAAACCGCCAGGCCAAAGGACGGCAAGGCCGCCACGAAGGCTGCGAATACCGCGCCGGCCGTCGCAGTCGATATCCCGACGCCGGCTCCTGCCCGGATCGTCGCCGACACCCAGCCCCAGCGCGGCGATGCGACCGCCCCGCTCGCCGATGCCGCCCGCCCGGCCGAGGATGCCGCCGAGCCGGCCCGGCCTGCCGCCGCAACCCCGGCGACAGCCGCCCCGGTCGCTCCACAGATAGCCGTCGCCCAGCCGCTCGCCCCCGCCCCGGCGGTGGACGGCGCGAAGGCCGCCGACCCCTCGGCCGCGATCGACCAGCCCGACCAGGTCGTCACCCGACATCTCGACCTCGCCCGCGACAATCAGTGGCTCGACCGGCTGGCGCGCGACATCAGCCAGGCGGCCGCGCATCAGGGCCATCTCAAATTCCAGCTCAACCCCGAGCATCTCGGCGCGCTGACCGTCGAGATCGCCAACAGCGCCTCGGGCACCGCGATCCGCATGACCGCCGAGACCGACCAGACCCGCGCGATCATCGCCGACGCGCAGCCCCGGCTGCTCGCCGAGGTCCGCGCGCAGGGCCTGCGCGTCGCCGAAGCGCATGTCGACCTGAACCAGCAGGGCCAGGGCGGCGGCCATGGCTCGTCCGCCTCGGCGCATGGCCAGCAGGGCCAGCCCGGCCAGCAACGCCAGCCCACGTCAGCAGATCATCAACCTTTTGGCCGTACACAGGCCGCGATTCGCGACGATGCCGGCGATTCGGCGTCGCGCGACGATGGTGATCTCTATGCCTGATCCGGGCCTGATCATGGGATGTGAACGATGAGTGCTGCCGCAGCTCCCGCCGCCGAGGCGCCCAAGAAGCCGGGCAAGATGAAGGGCATCCTGGTGATGCTCGTCGTCGCCCTCCTGTTCGCCGGCATCGGTGTCGGAGCGGGGCTGTACGCGGCCGGCGCCGGCCTCGCCGGCGGCCATGCGAAGCCCGCCGAGGACCCCAACGCCCCCAAGCTCGTCCCCAAGCCGGGCGCCGAGACGGGCGGCCATGGCGAGAAGAAGACCCTGCCGATGGGCCTGGAGACCGACGCGTCGCCCGATCCCACCAAGTACAAGGCGACCTTCTACACCTTCGAGCAGCCCTTCACCTCCAACCTGCGCGATTCGGACGGCTTCTCGCAGGTCGGGCTCGGCGTCTCGACCTATTACGACCAGAAGGTGCTCGACAACCTGAAGGACAACGAGATGCCGATCCGCTCGGCGATCCTGATGGTGATGGCGCAGCAGGACAGCTTCACCATCTCGACCCCCGAGGGCAAGGTGAAGCTCCAGAAGGACCTCAAGGCCGCGATCAACGACGTGCTGCGCCAGCGCACCGGCTTCGGCGGCATCGACAACGTCTATTTCACCAGCATGGTCGTCCAGTAGGTTTCGTCACGCAGCGTAGCGACATGAGCCCCCGGGTTTCCGCCCGGGGGCTTTTTCGTGCGCGCGCCGCTGGAACGGCACGGGAACTGGTTCCGATCGCGTACCGAGCGGAACGTCGGTCCCACCCTTTCCGTTCTCCCCGCCGAGAGGAGAAGGATGATGATCCGCAAGCTCAAGTCGGGCGAATATCGCCTCTATTCGCGCAAGCCGGATGGCAAGACCGGCAAGCGCCGCAACCTCGGCACCTTCGCGTCGCGCGCGGCGGCCGAGAAGCACGAGCGCGAGGTCCAGTATTTCAAGCGTCACTGATCGCCGGTCACAGGCAGGAGGTTGCGATGCCGACGCATAAATGGTCGCAGCAGGCGACCGAACATTCCGACGCGCTGACACTCGACCGGGGCGTCTTCGCCCAGTCCGACCCGGCCGAGATCGCCCGATCGTTGAAACGATCGGCCGAACACAGCCGCCGGCGCAAGGCGACGCCGTTCCGATCGGCGATGTCGATGCTGACCTTCTACATCAACCGCGCGGGCAAGGACCTGCCGGAGAAGCAGAAGAAGATCCTCGAAGCCGCGAAGGACGAGCTGCGCAAGGCGTTCGGGAAGGAAACATAAACGTCACCCCAGCCTGCGCTGGGGTGACGTGGAGAGGAGAGAGGGGCCGGAACCCCTCCCCCTTTGCATCACATGTGGATCGGCTTGCCGGTGACGGCCATCGCCGCCTCCTTGATCGCTTCCGAATGGGTCGGATGCGCGTGGCAGGTATAGGCGATGTCCTCGCTGGTCGCGCCGAACTCCATCGCCTGGGCGGCCTGGGCGATCATCGTGCCGGCGACCGAGGCGATGATGTGGACGCCCAGCACCCGATCGGTCTTTGCGTCGGCGATCACCTTCACGAAGCCATCGGGCTCATGGTTGGTCTTGGCGCGCGAATTGGCGAGCATCGGGAACTTGCCGACCTTCACCTCGCCGCGCTCCTTCGCCTCCTCCTCGGTCAGGCCGACGCCGGCGATCTCGGGCATGGTGTAGACGACGCCGGGGATGACGTCGTGGTTCACGATGCCGGTCAGCCCGGCGATGTTCTCGGCGACGGCGATGCCCTCGTCCTCGGCCTTGTGCGCCAGCATCGGGCCGGGGACGACGTCGCCGATCGCCCAGATGCCGGGGACGGCGGTCGCGAGGTCGTGGTCGACCTCGATCTGGCCGCGCTTGTTGACGGTCAGGCCGGCCCGCTCCAGCGCCAGCCCCTCGGTGTTCGGGCGGCGGCCGATCGACACCAGCACGGCGTCGGCCTCCAGCGTCTCCGCGGCGCCGCCGGCGGCGGGCTCGACGGTGACGGTCGCCTTGCCGCCCTTGACGGCGACGCCGGTGACCTTGGTCGACAGCTTGAGCTCGATGCCCTGCTTCTTGAAGATCTTGGCGGCTTCCTTGCGGACCTCGCCGTCCATGCCGGGCAGCAGCTGGTCGAGGAACTCGACGACGGTGACCTTGGCGCCGAGGCGCTTCCAGACCGAGCCCAGCTCCAGGCCGATCACGCCGCCGCCGATCACGACCAGATGGCCGGGGACCTTCGCCAGCTCGAGCGCGCCGGTCGAGGAGACGACCACCTTCTCGTCGATCTCGACGCCCGGCAGCGGGGTGACGCTGGAGCCGGTGGCAACGACGATGTTCCTGGCGCGATAGCTCTTGCCCGCGACGTCGATCCTGTCCTTGCCGGTGAACGCCGCATGGCCCTTCAGCCATTCGACCTTGTTCTTCTTGAACAGGAACTCGATGCCGCCGGTCAGGCCCTTGACCGCGTCGCGGCGCTGGCCGTGCATCGTGTCGAGATCGAGCTCGACCTGGGTCTTGATGCCGAGCTTGGCGAGCTTGCCGCTGGCGGCCTCGTCATAGAGCTCGGACGCGTGGAGCATCGCCTTGGACGGGATGCACCCGACGTTGAGGCAGGTGCCGCCGAGCGTCTCGCGGCTCTCCACGCAGGCGGTCCTGAGGCCGAGCTGCGCCGCGCGGATCGCGGCGACATAGCCGCCGGGACCCGCGCCGATGACGATCACGTCGAAATCATAGTCGGACATTGGTTCGTCTTCCTCAGAGGTCGATCAGCAGGCGGGTCGGGTCCTCGATCGCGTTCTTGATCGCGACGAGGAAGGTGACCGCCTCGCGGCCGTCGATCAGGCGGTGATCGTAGCTGAGCGCGAGGTACATCATCGGCCGCGCGACGATCTGTCCGTCACGGACGACCGGACGCTCCTCGATCCGGTGCAGGCCGAGCACGCCGGCCTGCGGCGGATTGATGATCGGAGTCGACATCAGCGAGCCGAACACGCCGCCGTTCGAGATGGTGAAGGTGCCGCCCTTCATCTCCTCGAGCTTGAGCGTACCGGCCTTGGCGCGGGCGCCGAAGTCGCCGATCGTCTTCTCGATCCCCGCGACCGACAGGTCCTGCGCATCGCGGATCACCGGAACGACGAGGCCGTTCGGGGCGGACACCGCGACCGAGACGTCGACATAGTCGCGATAGACGATCTCGTCGCCCTCGATCGAGGCGTTGACCGCGGGCACGTCGCGCAGCGCCATGCAGGCCGCCTTCACGAAGAAGCCCATGAAGCCCAGGCGGACGCCGTGCTTCTTCTCGAACAGGTCCTTGTACTTGTTGCGCGCCTCGATCACCGCCGTCATGTCGACGTCGTTGAAGGTGGTCAGGATCGCCGCGGTGTTCTGGGCCTCCTTGAGGCGGCTCGCGACGGTCTGGCGCAGGCGGGTCATGCGAACCCGCTCCTCGCGGCGCTCGCCCGCCGGGGCGGCGGCAACGGCGACCGGCGCCGCGGCCGGAGCCGCCGCTGCGGCGGCCGGCTTCGGCTGGGTCTTCGCCGCGGCGATCACGTCGTCCTTGGTCAGGCGGCCGTCCTTGCCGGTGCCCTTGATCTTCGACGGGTCGACGCCATGCTCCAGCACCGCGCGACGGACCGACGGCGACAGGGTGACGGGGTCGCCCGCATCCTCGACCGGCGCGGCGGCCGGCTCGGCCGGGGCAGCCGCCTCGGCCTGGCCGATCGCGTTGCGATCCTCGACCGCCGGGGTCGCGGCGGTCGATGCCGTCGCACCCGCGTCGATCCGCGCGATCACCGCGCCGACATTGACGGTATCGCCCTCGCCGACGACCAGCTCGGCGATGACGCCGGCGGTCGGGGCCGGGACTTCGACCGAGACCTTGTCGGTCTCCAGGCTGGCGATCGGCTCATCGGCCTTCACGGCCTCACCCGGCTTCTTGAGCCACTGGCCCAGCGTCGCCTCGGTGATCGATTCGCCGAGCGTCGGCACCACCACATCGGTTGCCATCTTACTTACCCTTCGCTTCGTGGCCGAGCGCGTCGGCAATCAGTGCCGCCTGCTGGACGGCGTGGTTACGGGCGAGGCCGGTGGCCGTCGCGGCGGCGGCCTTGCGGCCGGCATAGACGGCGCGGCGCGGCGTGCCGCCCACGTCGGTCAGGACCTTCTCGATATAGGGCTCGACGAAGGTCCAGGCGCCCTGGTTCTTCGGTTCCTCCTGCGCCCAGACCACGGTTTCGAGGTTGGGCATCCGGCCCAGGCGCGTGATCAGCGCATCGGCCGGGAAGGGATAGAGCTGCTCGAGCCGCAGGATCGTGGTGTTGGCGTCCCCGGCCGCGTCGCGCGCCTCGGCCAGCTCGTAGAAGAGCTTGCCCGAGACCAGCACCACCCGGCGGACGTCCTTGTCCTCCGGCGGATTGTGGTCGGGAAGGACGCGCTGGAACCGGCTTTCGCCCAGCATCTCCTCGGTCGTCGACACCGCCGACTTGTGACGGAGCAGCGACTTCGGCGTCATGATGATCAGCGGCTTGCGGAACTGGCGGACCATCTGCCGGCGCAGGATGTGGTAATAATTGGCCGGCGTCGTGCAGTTGGCGACCTGCATATTGTCCTCGGCGCAGAGCTGCAGATAGCGCTCCAGCCGGGCCGAGCTGTGCTCGGGCCCCTGCCCTTCATAGCCGTGCGGCAGCAGCATCACGAGGCCGTTGACGCGCAGCCACTTCGCCTCGCCCGACGAGATGAACTGGTCGATGATGACCTGCGCGCCGTTGGCGAAGTCGCCGAACTGGGCTTCCCACATGACCAGCGTGTTCGGCGCCGCCGACGCATAGCCATATTCGAAGCCGAGCACGCCGAATTCGGACAGCGGGCTGTCGAGCACCTGGAAGCGCCGGTCCATCGCCGAGAGCGGGATGTACTTGTGGCCGTCCTTCTGGTCGACCCAGACGGCGTGCCGCTGGCTGAAGGTGCCGCGGCCCGAATCCTGGCCCGACAGGCGGACGCCATAGCCGTCGCGCAGCAGCGAGCCGAAGGCGAGCGCCTCGGCGGTCGCCCAGTCGAAGCCGGCGCCCGACGCGAACATCTCCTTCTTCGCGTCGAGGATGCGGTTGAGCGTCTTGTGGATCGACAGCCCCTCGGGGACGGTGGTGAGCTGCCGGCCGAGATCCTCGAACAGCTCGGCCGAGATGCCGGTGACGGCGGCGCGGCGCTCGGTGATCGCCTCGCGCGGCTCGGCGAAGCCGGTCCAGTCGCCTTCGAACCAGTCGGCCTTGTTGACCTTGTAGCCCTTGCCCGCCTCGAACTCGGTTTCGAGATGGGCGACGAACTCGGCCTCGGCCTTGCCGGTCCATTCGGCGTCGATGACGCCTTCCTGCACCAGACGCGCGCTGTAGATCGCGCTGACCGGCGGATGCTTGCGGATCGCCTCGTACATCAGCGGCTGGGTGAAGCCCGGCTCGTCGCCTTCGTTGTGGCCGAAGCGGCGATAGCACCACATGTCGATCACGACGTCGCGCTTGAAGGTCTGGCGGAATTCGGTCGCCACCTTGCAGGCGAAGGTGACGGCCTCGGGATCGTCGCCGTTCACGTGCAGGATCGGCGCCTGCACCATCTTCGCGATGTCCGACGGATAGGGCGAGGAGCGCGCGAACTGCGGCGAGGTGGTGAAGCCCACCTGGTTGTTGATCACGAAATGGATCGTGCCGCCGGTGTTGTAGCCGCGCAGGCCGGAGAAGCCGAAGCACTCCATGATGATGCCCTGGCCCGCGAAGGCGGCGTCGCCGTGCAGCAGGATCGGCAGCACCTTCGACCGTTCGAGATCGTCGAGCTTGGTCTGCTTGGCGCGCGACTTGCCGAGCACCACCGGGTTGACGCATTCGAGGTGCGACGGGTTCGGCGCGAGGCTCAGGTGGACCTTGTTGCCGTCGAACTCGCGGTCGGTCGAGGTGCCGAGGTGATATTTGACGTCGCCCGATCCGCCGACGTCCTCCGGATTGGAGGAGCCGCCCGCGAACTCGTTGAAGATCGCGCGGTAGGGCTTCTCCATGACGTTGGAGAGGACGTTGAGGCGGCCGCGATGGGCCATGCCGATCACGACCTCGTTCACGCCATAGGCGCCGGAATATTTGATCACAGCCTCGAGCGCGGGGATCATCGATTCGCCGCCGTCGAGGCCGAAGCGCTTGGTGCCGACATATTTGCGGCCCAGGAACTTCTCCCACTGCTCGGAGTGGATCACCTTGTTGAGGATCGCCTTCTTGCCCTCGGGCGTGAAGCTGATCTCGGCATCCTTGCCTTCCATCCGCGCCTGGAGGAAGCGCCGCTCCTCCACGTCGCCGATGTGCATATATTCGACGCCGACATTGCCGCAGTAGTTCCTGCGGAGGATGGCGAGGATCTCGCGCGGGGTCGCCCAGTCGAGGCCCAGGAAGCCGGCGATGTAGACCTGCCGGTCCATGTCGGCCTCGGTGAAGCCGTGCCAGGCCGGGGTCAGGTCCTCCGTCTCCTCGCGCTGCGACAGGCCGAGCGGATCGAGATTGGCGAGCAGGTGGCCGCGCACCCGATAGGTGCGGATCAGCATGATCGCGCGGATCGAGTCGAGCGCGCGCTGCTCCACCTCGGCCGGCGTCGCGCCGGCAGCCGGCGCCGAAACGGCCGGCGCGGGTGCCCCACCGGCCTTGGCCGGCTTGGCGGGCACCTCCATCTGGGTGGGATCGAGCGCCGCGGTCAGCGCGTCGGTGCTGGTCGGCGGCCAGTTGGTGCGGGCCCAGCTCGGTCCCGAAACCCCCGCCTCGATGCCGGCGAAATAGTCCTGCCAGCTCGGCTCCACGCTCGACTTGTCCGAGCGATATTGACGATAAAGCGATTCAACGAAGGAAGCGCTAACTCCCTCCGGTCCGTCGAACTCGACGCCTTCGATGCCCATCTCACCATCCTTGTCTGCACCCACCCCGGGACTTAGGCCCGAAGCACAGCAACGTGGGTTGATACACTTGATGTACGTTAACCTGGCGTGAAACGCCGCCCCGCCGGATGGCGGGGCTGGTATTTTTTAACCCTTCAGAACCTCCGCCAGGGTCGTGCCGAGCTCCGAGGGGCTCGCCGCGACCTTGATGCCCGCCGCTTCCATGGCGGCGATCTTGTCTTCGGCGCCGCCCTGGCCGCCCGAGACGATCGCCCCGGCGTGGCCCATGCGGCGGCCCGGAGGCGCCGTGCGACCGGCAATGAAGCCCGCCATGGGCTTCTTGCGGCCGCGCTTCGCCTCGTCGCGCAGGAACTGCGCGGCTTCTTCCTCGGCCGACCCGCCGATCTCGCCGATCATGATGATCGACTTGGTCTCGTCGTCGGCCAGAAACAGTTCGAGCACGTCGATGAAGTTGGTCCCGTTGACCGGGTCACCGCCGATGCCGACCGCGGTGGTCTGGCCCAGGCCGATGGCCGAGGTCTGGAACACCGCTTCATAGGTAAGCGTCCCCGAGCGGGAAACAACGCCCACCGAGCCCTTCTGGAAGATCGAACCCGGCATGATGCCGATCTTGCACTCGTTCGGGGTCAGGACACCCGGGCAATTCGGTCCGATCAGGCGCGACTTGGAACCCTGCAGGGCACGCTTCACCCGGATCATGTCGATCACGGGAATGCCCTCGGTGATGCAGACGATGAGGGGAACCTCGGCGTCGATCGCCTCCAGGATCGAGTCGGCCGCGAAGGGCGGCGGAACGTAGATGACGCTGGCGTCAGCGCCGGTGGCGGCCACCGCCTCGTGGACGGTGTCGAAGTTCGGCAGGCCGATATGGGTGGTGCCACCCTTGCCCGGCGTGACGCCGCCGACCATTTGCGTACCGTAGGCGAGCGCCTGTTCGGTATGAAAGGTGCCGGTGTTGCCGGTCATACCCTGAGTGATGACCTTGGTATTCTTGTTGACCAGGATACTCATGTGCCTGTCGAACCTTCCTTTTTCCCTGGGGAGGGCGATTCCAATGCGGGTTTAGGCGAGCGAGCTGTCGATGCCCTTGCAGGCGACCAGCAGTTCCTTGACCGCATCGACCGAGACCTGGAGATTGGCCTTGGCCGAGTCCGACAGGTTGATCTCGACGATCTTCTCGACGCCGTTCGCGCCGATGATCACCGGAACGCCGACATAGAGGTCGTCGACGCCATATTCGCCGCTGAGATAGGCGGCGCAGGGCAGGACCCGCTTCTTGTCCTTCAGATAGCTCTCCGCCATCGCGATCGCCGAGGTGGCGGGCGCGTAGAAGGCCGAGCCGGTCTTGAGCAGGGCGACGATCTCGCCGCCGCCGCTGCGGGTGCGCTGGACGATCGCGTCGATGCGCTCCTGGGTCGACCAGCCCATCTTGATCAGGTCAGGGATCGGGATGCCGGCGACGGTCGAATATTCGACGACCGGGACCATGGTGTCGCCATGGCCGCCGAGCACGAAGGTGGTGACGTCCTGCACCGAGACGTTGAACTCCTCGGCGAGGAAGGTCGCGAAGCGCGCCGAGTCGAGAACGCCGGCCATGCCGACGACCTTGTTGTGCGGCAGGCCCGAGAATTCGCGCAGCGCCCACACCATCGCGTCGAGCGGGTTGGTGATGCAGATGACGAAGGCGTCGGGGGCGTTCGCCTTGATGCCCTCGCCGACCGACTTCATGACCTTCAGGTTGATGCCGAGCAGATCGTCGCGGCTCATGCCCGGCTTGCGGGCGACGCCGGCGGTGACGATGATGACGTCCGCGCCCGCGATGTCGGCATAGTCGTTGGTGCCCTTGAGCTTCGCGTCGAAGCCCTCGACGGGGCCGCACTGCGACAGGTCGAGCGCCTTGCCCTGCGGCACGCCTTCGACCACGTCGAACAGGACGACGTCGCCCAGCTCCTTCGAGGCCGCCAGATGCGCGAGCGTCCCACCGATATTGCCAGCACCGATCAACGCAATTTTAGTACGAGCCATCCGACTACTCCGACATGAAGATCGCATAGGAAGGCGCCCACGCGATCGCGGCCGCCAGAATTGCGACGCCCGCTTAGCCCTGTGATCCCGCCGGGGCAACCATTGCATATGCGAACAAGACAAGTTTTTTCGGATGACGGGAAAGCTGACGTTGCGGGCCCAGGCGAAGCCGGCGCTGTCATGAAGCCTTGCAGGACGGGCATCTGCCGGTTGCGGTTCGCGCGCCATCGGCTAGCATCGATCCGACAACGGGGGTTGGGGCAATGCGAAAACACGTCGTTCTGGCGGTGACGATGGCGATGGCGGGCGTTCTCGCGACATCGGCGCCCGCCTTGTCCGCAGCGCGGCCGGCCAGCGCCGCCGGCCCGTCGCCGGCCGAAAAGGCGCGGCTGGAGAAGATGCGCAAGGCCGCCGACGACCTGGACGAAGGCGCCGATCCGGCCGCCTATCGCAAGGCGTGGGAAGCGGTGCTGGCCTATGGCGAGACGCTCTATCCCGCCGGACACCCCGAGCTGGCCTGGCTGGAGGGCGAACTCGTCACCGCCGATTATCTGCAAGGCGACGTCACCGGCGCGCTCGCACGGGCCGAACGCCTGGGCGCGCGGCTCGAAGCCGGCGGCCCCGAATATCGCGACCGGCGGATGGAGCTGGCCAATGCCCAGGTCGTGATCCTGATGACGCTCAGCGACCATGATCGCGCGCGCAAGCTCGCCGCCCAGGTCCTCGAATGGCGGATCGCCAGGAGCGAGGGCAAGCCGAGCAGCAACGTCGCCGCGGCCTATTCCAACTACGCCAATGCGGAGTTCGAGTTCGGCAATTTCGACAAGGCGATCGAGCTGGTCCGCAAGGCGAATGCCGAGGACCGCCGGCACGAGACCATCCCGGTGAACGCCGCGCCGCGCTTCGCCAACCTGCCGGTCTTCCTCCTGCAGTCGGGCCGGCTGGAAGAGGCGATCGAGGAAGCGCGCGCGACACAGGCGACGCTGGAGGGCTTCATGCCCAAGGGCCATCCCTATCTGGCGACCAACCTCAATACCCTCGCCCGGATATTGCTCACGCTCGGTCGCCCGGCCGAGGCGGAGACGGTGTCGCGCAAGGCCGTGGACATCGCCGTGGCACGCTTCGGCCAGAGCCAGCAGGCGGTGAGCTATATGGTCACGGTCGCGCAGGCGCTGATCGCCCAGGGCAAGACCGACGAGGCGATCGCCACCGCGCGCCAGGCGGCGGACATCCTGACCAAGGGGATCGGCCCGGACGCCCAGCGCACGCTGATGGCGCGCGAAAGCTATGCCGATGCGATCGCCGCCTCGGGCGATCGCGAGCAGGCCATCGCGATCCTGCGCGAGGTGAACGCGACGCGCGACCGCAAGCTGCCGCCCTTCCACCGCGACCGCATCACCGGCCGCGACCAGCTCGCGATCTTCTCGTTCGAGCAGGGCGACATGGCGGCGGCGAAGACCGCCCAGACGGAGGCGCAGGCCCTGCGCCGCTCGACCTTCCCCGCCGAAGATATCGCCAACCTCACCGGCGAGGCGCGGCTGGGCGCGATCGAAGTGCATGGCGGCGACAAGGCGGGCGGGCTGAAACGCGTCGAGGCGGCGGCGGCGCTGCTCGACGAACGGCTCGCCCGGCTGCGTGCGGCCGGCACCCGGCGATCGGGCCTCGAGCTCGAGATTCGGGCCGCCTATGGCTGGGCGCTCGATGCGGCGGTGACCGCCGGCGACGAGGCGCTGGCCTTCCGCCTGGCCCAGCGGATGATGGAGAGCTCGGCGGGGCGCGCCGTGCAGGAGGAGGAAGCGCGATCGGTAGCCGGCGATCCGCAACTGGCCGAGCTCATCCGCGAGCGCCAGGACGCCGCGATCGAGCTCGAAGCCCTGCTCGACCGCCAGCTCCGCCTCGCGGGACGTGGCGCCGACGCGGCGACGATCGAAGCGGTGGCCGGCCAGCGCAAGGCGGCCGCCGTGCGGCTGGAACAGCGCACCGCCGCCCTGGCCGCCCGCGCGCCCCAACTCGTCGCGCCGGCGGGCTCGGAGCCGCTCACGCTCGAAAGCGTGCGCGAGGCGCTCCGATCCGACGAAGCATTGTTGATCGCCGGGGTGTCCGAAAGCCGCACCACCCTGTTCGCCATCACGCGGGATCGCGTGTCGATGGCCATGTCCCCGGCCACCGCGCAACAGATCGCGACACTGGTGACCAGGCTCCGCACGGGCATCAGCCCCCAGGCAGCGGCAGGGGCGGGACGAAGCTTCGCCCTCCGCGCCGCATCGCCGACCCGCGCCGCGATCTCGGATGACCGGACGGCAACGGGTTTCGATTTCGACGCCTCGGCACGACTGCACGACATCCTGTTTCCCGAGGCCATTCGGAGCACGATAGCGAACAGGTCCCGCCTGCTGGTCGCGGCCAATGCGAGCCTGACGACGCTTCCCCTCGCCGTGCTCGCGCCGCAACGGAGCGATCCGACCCTGCGCAATGCGCATTGGCTGATCCGGGACCATGTCCTCGTCACCCTGCCGTCCATCGCCAGCGTCACGTCCGCCCGCTCGACCGGCACCGGACGGAAGGTGCACAGCTTCTTCGCGGTCGGCGCGCCGGAGCTGGCGCCCGCGGGAACGGCCATGGCGTTCCGGTCGGCCGACATGGCCCGGCAGGTCCGGGACCTGCCCGCGCTGCCCGCCACGGAGCCCGAGCTTCGCACCGTCGGCCGCGCGCTCGCGGCGCCCGAGCAATCGATCCTCACCGGCAGCCGCGCGACCGAGCAGGCGATCCGCACCGCCGACCTGACGCGCACCAACGTCCTCGCCTTCGCCACCCACGGCCTGATGGCCGGCGATCTCGACGGGCTCGACGAGCCCGCGCTGGTGATGACCCCGGGCGGCTCCGACGACGGGCTGCTCACCGCCAGCGAGATCATGCGCCTGCGCCTGGCCGCGGACTGGGTGATCCTGTCCGCCTGCAACACGGCGGCCGGCGGCAGCGGTGACGACAGCGGCCTGGCCGGCATCGCCCGGGCCTTCCTCTATGCGGGGGGCCGCAACCTGCTGGCGTCGCACTGGGCCGTCCGCGACGATGCCGCGGCCTATCTCTCGGTCGGAACCGTCCGGAAATATGGACGCGGCGAAGACCCCGCGCGAGCGCTGCGCGAGGCGATGCTGCGGATGATCGACAAGCGGCCGTTCGAAGGAGCCGAGCAGCCGGTCAACTGGGCGCCCTTCGTCTTCGTCGGGCGTTAGACTGGCACGTCATGCCGGCGGAGACCGGCGTGACGAACAAAGGTGGACCCAAAACGAGTCCAACCGGGCCTATTCCTCCAAGCCGTGGCCGGCGGCGAGATAGTCCTGGCTGCGCATCTCCATCAGCCGCGAGACGGTGCGCTCGAACTCGAAGGCGCCGTCGCCGTCGGGATAGAGCGCCTCGGGCTCGGCGTCGGCGGCGGCCAGCAGCTTGACCTTATGTTCGTAGAGCGCGTCGATCAGCACCTTGAAGCGGGCCGCCTCGTTGCGCTTCTCGGGCGTCAGCAGGGGGATGCCGACGATGATCACGGTGTGATAGTTGCGCGCGATCGCCAGATAGTCGGCGGCGCCCCGCGCCTCGGCGCAGAGCCGCTTGAACGAGAAGACCGCGACGCCCTTCAGGCTCTTGGGCACGTGCAGGGTGCGCCCGCCCGGCACCGCGATGTCGGCGGTCGGGACGTGCGCGCGGTCCTCGGGCGGATAGTCGGTCAGCCGAAAGAAGGCCTCCGACACCGCCGCGGTCGCGGCCGGGCCGTTCGGCGCGTACCAGACCGGCATGCCGCCCAGCCGTTCGAGCCGATAGTCGGTCGGCCCGTTGAGCGACAGCACGTCGAGACGAGCCTCGATCAGGTCGATGAAGGGCAGGAAGAGCTGCCGGTTGAGCCCGTCCTTGTAGAGATCGCGCGGCGGCCGGTTGGAGGTCGTCACCACCGTCACCCCGGCGTCGACGATCAACCCGGTGAACAGCCGGCTGAGGATCGCCGCGTCGGCCATGTTGTTGACGACCATCTCGTCGAAGGCGAGCAGCTTCGCCTCGGCGGCGATCGCCTCGACCACCGGCGGGATCGGATCGCCCTTCTCCTTGGCGCGCTCGACCCGCAGCCGCTCGTGCACCTCGATCATGAACTCGTGGAAATGGACGCGCCGCTTCGCGCCGATCCGGACGCAGTCGTAGAACAGGTCCATCAGCATCGACTTGCCGCGGCCGACCCCGCCCCACATGTAGAGGCCGCGCACCGGCGGCGGCGCCTTGCGCAGCATCCGCCACAGCACGCTGCCCTTGGCCGGCTGCTCCTCCAGCGCCAGCGCCAGGGCGTTGAGCCGCTCGACGGTGGCGCGCTGGTCGGGATCCGGGCGCAGCTCGCCGGCGGCGACCAGCTCCTCGTAGCGGGCGACGACGCCGGTCATGACGCCGCCTTGCGGACGATCGCCATGAAGCTGGCGACCATGGCATCGCGCTGCTCGACCGTCCCGCGCAGGAAGATCATGCGCCCGGTCTCGCGGGTGACCTCGACGATCAGGTCGATCGGGTCGTCGATGTCGGCCGCGCCGGCGAACTGCGTGCTCAGCTCGACCGTGACGCCGCGCGGCGAGCGCGCATCGCCCAGCGCCAGCGGCGCGACGAACAGGCCGACGTCGATGAAGGTCAGCAGCGCGCCGCCATGGACCTTGTTGCCGAGATTGGCATGACGCTGCTGCGGGAACAGGCGCAGCAGCGCCCGGTCGCCGTCGCGGCGCACGGCGAGGTCGCCGAGCACCGCGTTGAAGCGATCCTGCGCCTTGATCTCCCACCGGGACCAGCCCGGCATGTCGGGGTGCGGACCGAAGCGGTAGAGGTCCGTGTCTATTTCCACGACGACGCGATGAACCGGATCAGAGCTGCCGCTCGACCACCATCTTCTTGATCTCGCCGATCGCCTTGGCCGGGCTCAGGCCCTTGGGGCAGACATTGGCGCAGTTCATGATCGTGTGGCAGCGATAGAGACGGAACGGATCCTCGAGCTCGTCGAGCCGCTCGCCGGTCATCTCGTCGCGGCTGTCGGCCAGCCAGCGATAGGCCTGGAGCAGGATCGCCGGGCCGAGGAACTTGTCGCTGTTCCACCAGTAGCTCGGGCACGAGGTCGAGCAGCAGGCGCACAGGATGCACTCGTAGAGGCCGTCGAGCTTGTTGCGGTCGTCGGGCGACTGCAACCGCTCCTTGCCCGAAGGGGCCGGGGTGACGGTCTTCAGCCAGGGCTGGATCGACGCATATTGCGCATAGAAATGCGTGAAGTCCGGAACGAGGTCCTTGATCACGTCCATGTGCGGCAGCGGGGTGATGCGGACCTCGCCCTTGCAGTCCTCGATCGCGGTGGTGCAGGCGAGGCCGTTCTTGCCGTTCATGTTCATCGAGCAGGAACCGCAGATGCCCTCGCGGCACGAGCGGCGGAAGGTGACCGACGGGTCCTGCTCGCTCTTGATCTTGATCAGCGCGTCGAGGACCATCGGGCCGCATTCGGCGAGGTCGACCTCGAACGTGTCGTAGCGCGGATTCTCGCCGCTGTCGGGATCGTAGCGATAGATCTTGAAGGACTTCACGTCCTTCGCGTCGGGGGCCGCCTTGTGGACCTTGCCGTTCTTCTTGATCTTGCTGTTCTTCGGAAGCGCGAACTCGGCCATGACTCGATCCCCCTGCTTGGTTGGATGCCGCGATAGCGAATGAATTCGCACGGCTCAACACCTGAGCGCATCTGTATAGCATCCCTTGAACCGCCAAGGGGATAAACTAAAGCAGGCGCATGTCGTCCGCCGCCCCTCCCGAGCTCCCGCCCGGATCGCGCCAGGTCGCCAAGGGCGCCGGCACCGCGCTGCTGGCGCGGGCCGGCGGCGTCATCGAGATCGTCTCCCAGCCGCTCTATGTCTGGCTGTTCGGCCTGCCGACCTACGGCCTCTACATGGTGCTGTGGTCGGCGGTGAACCTGATCGAGAACATCGCCGACATGGGGATGACCAGTGCGCTGCAGCGCGTCGTGCCGCAGGCGCGAGACGATGCCGAACGCGCCGCCGCGCTGCGCCAGGCGATGCTGCTCGGCCTCGGGCCCTGCATCCTCATCGCCCTGCTCGTCAGCCTCGGCGCGCACCGGATCGCCGAGGTGGTCAACGTCGCCGCCAAGGATCGCGACGAACTGGCGACCGGCATCGCGATCTTCGCCTGGGCCCTCCCCTTCTGGGCCTATGTCGAGATCGCGACCTCCGCGCTGCGCGCGCGCAAGGCGTTCGGGCCGGAGATCCGCCTGAGGGTGATGTGGGAACAGATCCTCCGCATGATCGCCGCGACGCTGCTCGCGGCGCTCGGCGCCGGCACGCTCGGCCTGCTGATCGCGCATCTCTGCTCGCTGGCGATCACCTGCGTCTTCTCGACCCGGCTGCTCGCCCGCTATTACCGGCTCGACCTCGTGCTGCGCGGGGCCGGGCCGTCGATGCGGGCGAAGACCTTCTACGCCGGCATCTCGGTGCTGCCGTCGAACATCGTCAACCGGCTGTTCAGCGACGCGCCGCCGCTGATCCTCAACCTGATCATCCCGGGCGCCGCCGGGGCCAGCGCCGCCGGCCTGTTCGCGATCGCGCGCAAGATCGCCAGCGGCGTCCAGCTCATCCGCCAGGCCTTCTCCTATGTGATGGCGCCGCTCGCCTCCGAAGCGGTGCGCCACGACATCCGCCACGTCGCCGAGATCTACGGCTTCGCCACCCGGCTCACCATCGTCGTCGCGACGCCGGTGGTCTGCACCATCGCCGGCGGCGGCCGGGCGCTGCTCGCGCTGTTCGGCAGCGGCGCGCAGGCCGCCTATCTGGCGCTCGCGCTGCTCACCTTCACCCGGCTGATCGAGGCGGTGGCGGGCCAGGCCTCGGCGATCCAGTCGGTGATCAGCCGCTATCATCATCCGCTGGTCGGCAGCGCGATCGGGCTGGCCGTGTCGCTGGCGCTCGGCGCGCTGCTGCTGCCGCAGGGCGGGATGGACGGCATGGCGATCGCGGTGTCGGCGGGCATCGCGGTATCGGTGCTGACCCCGATGGTCCAGCTCTGGCACCACCAGCACCTCCATCCCTTCGCCCCGCCCTTCGCCCGCGCCGCGGCGGTGGCGGCAGCGGTCGGCGCGGTGATCTTCCTGCTCTCCGAACTGCTCGGGCCGCTCCACCATGTCGTCCGCATCGCGATCGGCGCGGTGCTGCTGGTTGCCGGCATCTGGGTCTCGGGCCGCTTCGGCCTCAGCCATGACGACAAGCTGGCACTGGGCAAGACGGCGCGGAAGCTGCGGCTGCTATAGCTCCGGATCGGGCCGCGACGCCCGCGCCCGCAGGATAGCCTCGACCATTGCATGGTCGGAGGGCTTGTCGACGTCGATGCAAGCCTCGGCATAGGGCAGCAGGACGGCCTTCGCGGTCAGGCCCAGCCGCCGCCCCACCCGCGCGACCGCGCCGCCGAGGGTCAGCATCCGGAGCGCGATCATCAGCGACAGGCCCACGCCGAAGGCGCCGAGCACCGCGCGCGCCTTCTTGCGCTGCTGCTCGACGCGCCGCCAGATGGCAAGCACCTCGAGCGCCTCCGGGCTGCCGAGCCAGAACAGGTTGGCGCCCGAATAGGCGCCGCCGCGAAACGGCAGCCAGGTGCGGCGATTGCCGGGATAGGCAGCCTCCAGCACCTTCCTCTCGACCAGCGCCACGGCGATGTCGGCTCCCTCGGCGCCGACCTTGAACCGGTCGATCATCGCGTCGTCGAGCAGGACGTTGTCGGCGGTGGCCAGCAGGAAGGGATAGGCCTGCGGCATCGACCGCAGCGTGCCGGCGATCGCCTCGACGATCGAGGCGCCGCTGTCGCGCACCGTCACCCGCTCCTCGTCGCGCAGCCAGCGGGTCGCCGGATCGTCGAGCAGGGCGTCGGCCTGCTGGGCGAGGATGACGATGCGCCTGACGTCCGGACGGGCGGCGAGCGTGCTGCCGACCCAGGCGAGCATCGGCTGGCCGGCCACGTCGATCAACGCCTTGAACGGCTGGCCAAAATGCTCCGCCAGCGGGTCGCCGCCGGGGCGCTGGCCGGCCAGCAGGATCACGGTAAAAGCCGAATTGATCATCATCGTGCCTTGCCAGCCTAGGGCCGCGTCGGCAAGGAACGCCGACGTCAACTCTCATATGGTGATCATGAACATCAGTAGTGTACCCGGCGTCCGATCGATCGGAACCAACCCGACGCCGATCTGGGGCATGTCCAGTACCGAACGGCTGCGGCGCATGGCCGCCGCCCAGAAGCTGCGGTATCGCGAGGAAAGCAACGGCCCCGTCCTGCTGGTCTCGGCCAGCCATGTGTTCGAACCCGCCTGGCTGAAATTCATGGTCGACCGGCCGGGCCAGGTGCTGACCCTCGACGGCGAGAAGGTGATCGCCCATCTCACCTCCGACACGGGCGGCGGCTTTCCCGACGGCCTCGACGAGGTGCGGGTCGAGGACAACCGCGTCTTCTACAACGCCGCGCTGCGCAAGCGCGAGGAACCGGTGATCGCGAAGCTCGAGCCCGGCACTGCCAAGGCGATCGAGCGCAAGACCTATTTCGGCGCCTATAAGGGCGTCACCGACATCCTCACCAAATATCTGTGGCCCGAATGGGCGCTGGTGCTGACCCGCCTGGCCGCGAAGATCGGCATGTCGCCCAACCAGGTGACGGCGATCGGCGCGGCGCTGTGCGTCCTCGCCACCTGGCTGTTCTGGATCGGCGAATATGGCTGGGGCATGGCAGCGGGGCTGGTCTTCATGGTGCTCGACACCGTCGACGGCAAGCTCGCCCGCTGCACCATCACCTCCAGCGCGTGGGGCAACGTCTTCGACCATGGCGTCGACCTGGTCCATCCGCCCTTCTGGTGGTGGGCCTGGGGCGTCGGCCTGTCGCATTGGGGATTGGCCTATACCCATCTCGAATTCACCCTGGTGATGATCGCGATCGTCGGCGGCTATGTCGTCCAGCGCGCGATCGAGGGCGCGTTCATCCGCCGCTTCAACGGCATGCACATCCATGTCTGGGAGAAGATCGACAGCGACTTCCGCCTGATCACCGCGCGGCGCAACCCGAACATGGTGATCCTGTTCGTCGCCACGCTGTTCGGGCGGCCCGACCTCGGCCTTATCGCCGTGGCGGTGTGGACCGTGCTATCCTGCCTGTTCCATGCGGTCCGGCTGGCCCAGGCGCTGCGCCGTCGCAAGCGCGGGGTGAAGGTCCGGTCCTGGCTGACGGTGTGACGCGATAGGAGGACGGAATGGCGAACGCGACGATCGAGAAATTCGGCTGGCCCGCGACGCTGGTCCGCGATTATCGCCATTGGGTCGTCCTGCTGCGTCCGGCCCAGCCGACGCTCGGCTCGCTCGTCCTCGCCGCCAAGTCGGACGCCACCGCGTTCGGCGACCTGCCGGCCGAGGCCCATGCCGAGCTGAAGACCGTCACCGCCGAGATCGAGGCGGCGCTGAAGCTGGCGATCGACTATCGGAAGCTCAACTATCTGATGCTGATGATGGTCGACCCGCACGTCCATTTCCACGTCATCCCCCGCCATGAGGGCGAACGCGAGCATGACGGTCTCTCGATCACCGACGCCGGCTGGCCCGGTCCGCCCGCGCTGGGCCAGGCCGTCGCGCTGTCGGACGGGCAGGTCGCGGCGATGGCCGGCTGGCTCAAGGGGCTGATGGCGAACGGACGGAGCGCGGCCGCCCTCGCCAAGGGCAGCCCGGCGCAGGAGCAGATCCGCAACGGCGCGCCCAATCCGGTCCGCGACGCGGGGCCCGACGCGATCCGCGACGAGGACGGCAAGGACTGGGACGTCGTCGACGAAAGCTCCGACGAGTCCTTTCCCGCCAGCGATCCGCCGAACTATTCGCGGCCGAAGAAGAACTGAGGCGCCGATTCGCTGCCGTCACCCTGAACTCGGGCTGGAGAGAGCGATTTTCCTGTCGTCATCCCGGACTTGATCCGGGATCCAGAAACGCAACGCTGAGGCTTCATCTCGACGGAGCGGCAATGGATCCTGACTTTCGTCAGGATGACGCGCGTTGACGGCCGAAGGAATCCCTACGTCCCGGCCGCCCACCCCTCGGTCAGCGCCCGCGCGATCGGCAGGTCCTCGGGGAAGTCGACCTCGGCCCAGGACAGCCCCTCGATCGAGACGGTGCCGACGACGCCGCTCGGCGCCAGCGCGTGGATCGCCTTGAGATACCAGTTGAGCACGCCTTCGGGGGTGCGCATCATCGCCTCGACCTGGTCGCGGAAGATGCGGGGTCCGTCGCCCTTGAAGGCGAGCATGCCGATCGACTCGGCATTGGTCTCATGCGGTTCGAGCCGCTTGCCGATCTGGAGCAGCCGGTCGCCGTCGCGCTGCACCTTCATGTCGTCGAGGTCGTAATCGTCCTTCACGTCGATCGTCACGATGATCGGCGCGGCCGCGCCGGCGATCAGCCGGCCGACGATGGCGGGCGAGACGAGCGTGTCGCCGTTGAGGATGATGAAATCCTGGTCCATCTCCTCGCGCACGATCCAGCACGAGCCGAGATTGTCGGCGACCTTGTAGAAGGGATTGAAGCGGGTACGGATGGCGACGCCCGGATGCCCGATCCCGGCCAGCGCCGCCGCCAGCTTCTCGTCGCGGAAGCCGGTGACCACCGCGATCTCGGTGATGCCGTTGGCGACCAGCGCCTCGATCTGCCAAGCGATCAGGCTCTTGCCCGCGAAATCGATGAGGCATTTGGGCTGGTCGGCGGTCAGCGGCAGCAGCCGCGATCCCTGTCCGGCCGAAAGGATGATGGCTTTCTTCATGAAGGCGGCCCCCTAAGCGGGAATTGCGGCGAGATGATGAAAAGCCGGCCCAAAGAAAAGGGGGCCGAAGCCCCCTTTTCCCGAACCGTTCCCGATGGCGGCGATCAGTAAACGCGCGCCTTCGGCTTGATATATTCGACGTCGTCGGTGAGCGTGTAATCGTGCACCGGGCGATAATCGATCTTCACCTCGCCCTTGTCGAACCAGGTGATGGTGTGCTTCATCCAGTTCGCATCGTCGCGATCGGGATAATCCTCGTGCATGTGCGCGCCGCGGCTTTCCTTGCGGTTCGCGGCCGAATGCATCGTCACCACCGCCTGCGGCAGCATGTTGTCGAGCTCGAGCGTCTCGATCAGGTCCGTGTTGAAGATCAGCGACCGGTCGGTGATGCCGATATCGTCGAGGCGGGTATAGACCTTGTCGATCTTCCCCTGGCCTTCGCCGAGCAGCTCGGAATCGCGGAACACGGCGCAGTGCTTCTGCATCGTGTGCTGCATGTCGAGGCGGATCTGCGCGGTCGGGGTGCCGCCCTTGGCGTTGCGGTAATGGTCGAGCCGGCCGAGCGCCTTCTCGTCGGCTTCCTTGTTGATCCCGCCATGCTTGCTGTTCGGCTTGACCAGCTCCGCCAGGCGGAAGCCGGTCGCGCGGCCGAACACGACGAGGTCGATCAGCGAGTTGGAGCCGAGGCGGTTGGCGCCGTGGACCGACACGCAGGCCGCCTCGCCCACCGCGAACAGGCCGGGGACGACCGCGTCCGGGTTGCCGTCCTTCAGGGTGACGACCTCGCCATGATAGTTACAGGGGACGCCGCCCATATTGTAGTGGACGGTCGGCGTCACCGGCAGCGGCTGGCGGGTCAGGTCGACGCCGGCGAAGATCTTGCCGGTCTCGGTGATGCCGGGCAGCCGCTCCGCCAGCACCTTGGGATCGATATGATCGAGGTGCAGGTAGATATAGTCGCCGTTCTTGCCGACGCCGCGGCCCTCGCGCATCTCCATCGCCATCGAACGCGACACGACGTCGCGGCTGGCGAGGTCCTTCGCCGACGGGGCATAGCGCTCCATGAAGCGCTCGCCCTGCGAGTTGGTGAGATAGCCGCCCTCGCCGCGCGCGCCCTCGGTGATGAGGACGCCCGCGCCGTAGATGCCGGTCGGGTGGAACTGCACGAACTCCATGTCCTGGAGCGGAAGGCCGGCGCGCAGCACCATGCCGCCGCCGTCGCCGGTGCAGGTGTGCGCCGAGGTCGCGGAGAAATAGGTGCGGCCCGAACCGCCCGTCGCCAGCACCACCGCCTGGCTGCGGAAGCGATGGATCGAGCCGTCCTCCATGCAGAGCGCGATCACGCCCTTGCACGCGCCGTCCTCCATGATCAGGTCGAGCGCGAAATATTCGATGTAGAAGTCCGCATCGTACTTCAGGCTCTGCTGATAGAGCGCGTGAAGCATCGCGTGGCCGGTGCGGTCCGCGGCGGCGCAGGTGCGCTGCACGGGCGGGCCGGCGCCCATGTTCTGCATGTGGCCGCCGAACGGGCGCTGGTAGATCTTGCCCTCTTCGGTGCGGCTGAACGGCACGCCCGCATGTTCGAGCTCGATCACCGCGGCCGGCGCCTCGCGCACCATATATTCGATGGCGTCCTGGTCGCCGAGCCAGTCCGACCCCTTGACGGTGTCGTACATGTGCCAGGTCCAGTGATCCGGGCCCATATTGCCGAGCGAGGCGGCGATGCCGCCCTGCGCCGCGACGGTGTGGCTGCGGGTCGGGAAGACCTTGGTGATGCAGGCCGTCTTGAGGCCGGCGCCCGCCGCGCCCATGGTGGCGCGAAGGCCGGAGCCGCCCGCGCCCACGACCACCGCGTCATAGAGGTGGTCGACGATCTTATATGCCTCGGACATTAGGCCGAAACTCCCCCGAAGGCGATCTTGAGGATCGAGAAGATCGCCAGCGCGGCGCCTGCGATCGTGTAGAGGTTGAGCAGCAGCAGGGAGAAGACCTTGCCGGCATCCTCATGGACATAGTCCTCGAGGACGACCTGGAGGCCCAGCCGCATGTGGTAGAAGACCGAGACGGTCAGCAGGACCAGCGGCACCGCCACGATCGGCGAGCCGATCCACTGCACCACCACGTCGTGCCCGAGGTTGGGCAAGCGGAACAGCGAGACGACGAACCAGGTGGCGAGCAGCAGGTTGCCCGCCGCCGTCACCCGCTGGCGCCACCAGTGCATCGCGCCATGCTTGGCCGAGCCGAGGCCGCGGACGCGGCCGATTCCGGTTCCGTTACCCATCAGTGCGCTCCCTTCGAAAGCGAGAGCAGGATCGGGACCCAGATCAGCAGCGTGACCAGCACCGAACCGACCATCGTCGCGATCGATCCCGTCTTGTTGATCTTCAGTTCATAGCCCGCGCCGATGTCGAGCACGAAGTGCCGCAAGCCCGAGAAGAGATGCTGGAAGAAGGACCAGGTCAGTCCGATCGCGACCAGATAGCCGAACCAGGACGTGGCGACCTTATAGAAGGTCGCATAGGCGTCGGGCCCGCTCGCGGCCGCCACCAGCCACCAGACGAAAGCCAGACCTGCCACGATCGCGAGTCCCACGCCGGTCGCCCGGTGCAGGATCGACACGGCCATGTGCGGACCCCATTTCCAGATAGTGAGGTGCGGCGAAAGCGGACGCCCCGGATTGCGCGACATGATGCCCTCCCTCTGTCGTCGGCGCCCGTCTTAGACGATGCGCCGCACCATGCAAGGCGCTTTGGAGCCCCCGGCACAGCGAATTTCGGTCACTCTAAACGGCCTGTTTACCAACGCCCCCCTATGAATCGCCCCAATTGGCGAAAGAGTGCGAGGCGCAGATACCCATGATGAACGGTCAGGACGTGGAATCGATCGGTCTCAGCGATCAGGAGATCAGCCGGAAACTGGCGCTCTACGATCGTTCGGCGGACCTCGACGCGCGACTCAGGGCGATCGCTGCCCGGCTCGGCGGCGACGGGCTCGACGCCCGCTGGCAGGCGCTGCTGACCGAGGGCGTGACGCCCGCCGGCCTGCGCGCCTATGCCGACCAGGCGGCCACCCAGGCGGCGCGCGGCGGCGGCGCGGGCGAGGTCGCCCGCAAGACCCGCGAGGCGGTCACCCATCTGTGCGGCGAGATCGCCCGGCGCTTCGCCGAGGACCCCGACTTCGTCGGCCGGAGCTGCGAGGCCCTGGTCGCGGTCCATGCGATCCATTTCGACCTGGCCTTCGCCGTCGCCGGCGCCCAGGATCGGGCGTCGCAGCATCAGGGGCTCGCCGACGAGGGCCGCGCCTTCCGCACCAACATCTCCGAAACGCTGGGCCGCGCGCTCGACGATTCCCGTGGCCTGCGCCAGCGCACCGGCCAGACCTCCCAATCGGCCCGCGGCATGCTGGGCAAGACGTCCGAGGTCGCCGCCGCCGCCGAGCAGTCGGCGCTGGCGATGCGCGAGGCCGCCCACACCGCCGCCGGCCTGATCCGCGCGATCGAGGAAAGCCGCGCCGAGGTCGAGGTCGCCGCGCAGATCGCCACCCGCGCCGCCGACCGGTCGATCCACGCCGTGGCGATCTCCGAGGTGCTGTCGGACCATGCCCAGGCGATCGAGTCGATCCTCGGCCTGATCCGCGACATCGCGGGGCAGACCAACCTGCTCGCGCTCAACGCGACGATCGAGGCCGCCCGCGCCGGCGACGCCGGGCGCGGCTTCGCGGTGGTCGCGCAGGAGGTGAAGAGCCTCGCCAGCCAGACCGCGCGCGCGACCGACGACATCGCCGCCAAGATCGCCGCGATCCAAGCCGCGACCCGCCAGACGGTGGAGGCCAACGGCGCGATCCGCGACATCGTCGGCGAGGTCCAGACCTCGGCCGAGCGCATCCGCACGACGATGGAGTCGCAGGCGCAGACCGTCACCATGATCACCGCCGCGGTCGACGAGACCGCGCTCGCCGCCGACTCGATGTCGACCACCATCTCCGCGATCCGCGCCGACACCGAGAATGTCGCGGGCGAGATCGACCATCTCGAAGCCGGCTTCCGTCGCGTCGACGGCGAGCTTTCGAAGCTGGAGACGATCACGGGAGACTTCGTCAGCCGCATAGCCGCCTGACATTTCCACAGGAGCGGGTAAACGCTTTCGCGCTTCGTTTCCCATGATCGTCATTCCCGCGAAGGCGGGAATCCATTGGGTCGGTTGACCGACCCCCTGAAGGTTCGGAGATCGTTCGCCGGTGGATTCCCGCCTTCGCGGGAATGACGCTTGAAAGGCGCTTCTCCCCGCACCTCGGGGCGATCCGCCGTTGCCGTTCCGGCCAACAATCCTTATCCCGCGCCCCATGACCATCAACATCCTCGCCACCGGCACCAGCCGGGGCATCGGCAGGGCCATCGTCGACCGCTTCGCGGACGAGGACGTCCGCATCGTCGGCCATCGTTCCAGCGACGGCGACGACGACAGCATCGCCGCCGACCTTTCCGACCCGACCGCGCCGCGCCGCATCTGGGACCAGGCGCTCGAGCGGCTCGGCGGCCGGATCGACGTGCTCGTCAACAATGCCGGCATCTTCGAGGCCGCCTCGATCGACGCGCCCGACATCGCCTGGACCGAGGCGTGGAACCGGACGATGCAGGTCAACCTGACCGCCGCCGCCGAGCTCTGCCGCCTCGCCGTCCTGCATTTCCGGCGGCACGGCGGCGGGCGCATCGTCAATATCGCCAGTCGCGCCGCCCATCGCGGCGACAGCCCGGCGCATTGGCATTATGCCGCGTCCAAGGCCGGCATGGTGGCGATGACCAAGACGATCGCGCGCGGCTATGCGGCCGAGGGCATCCTCGCCTTCGCGGTCTGCCCCGGCTTCACCGTCACCGGCATGGCCGAGGATTATCTGGCGAGCCGCGGCGGCGACAAGCTGCTCGCCGACATCCCGCTCGGCCGCGTCGCCGATCCGGCGGAGATCGCCGAGACGGTCCGCTTCCTCGCGCTCGCCGCGCCGGCATCGATGACGGGCGCGGTCCTCGACATCAACGGAGCCAGCTATGTCCGCTAGGAGGAAAGCCGAACCCAAGGGCGACGGCGTCACCGGTTTCCCCTTCGCGCCCGAGCGCGAGGGAAGCTGGAAGATCACCCTGCCCTGCACCAAGGCCGAGGCCGAGATGCTGGCCGGCGACCTGCCCGAGATGGCGGCGTTCGATCCGCCACCGACGCTGATGACCAGCGAGCCCGATCCGGACAGGCCCGACGACTGGCAGCTCGACGTCTATGTCGAGACCAGGCCTGCCAAGGCCCTGGTCGCGGCGATCGCCGCGCTGGTGCCGAGCGCCGCCGGGATGAAGCCCGTCATCACCCACATCCCCGAGGACGACTGGGTCACCCTGTCGCAATCGGGGCTGGAACCGATCCACGCCGGGCGCTTCTTCGTCCACACGCCGCACAATGCCGATCATGTGCCCGAAGGGATGACCGGCTTCATGATCGACGCGGGCCGCGCCTTCGGCACCGGGCATCACGAGACGACCACCGGCTGCCTGATGATGCTCGACCAGCTCAAGCGCGGTGGCCTGCGCTTCGACGACATCGCCGATATCGGCACCGGCACCGGGCTGCTCGCCTTCGCCGCGCGGACGCTGTGGCCCGCCGCCCGGGTGATCGCGTCGGACATCGATCCGGTCTCGATCGAGGTGACCGCCGAGAACGCCGCCGTCAACGGCGTGCCGGTCGGGCGCGGGCGCGGACAGGTCGAGCTGGCGGTGGCCGCCGGCCTCGCCCATCGCCGGCTCAAGGCCCGGCTGCCCTACGACCTGCTGATCGCCAACATCCTGGCCGGCCCGCTGATCGAACTGGCGCCGGTGTTCGCCAATGCGGTGCTGCCGGGCGGCACCGTCATCCTCGCCGGGCTGCTCGACAGCCAGGCCGAGGCGGTCGCGCAGGCCTATCGCCGGCAGGGCTTCTACCTGGCGGGGCAGATCGTCCGCGGCGACTGGCCGACCTTGCGGCTCGTCAAGCGGAAACGCTGACCCCGGCCGGACCGGCCCCGTCCTTCCTTTCGATACTATTATCCATCCGAGCGCCTGCTATTGTCGGGTCGGAAGAATTTGGGGCACGGACATTGAGGGGGCAGGCGCGGAAGGGATTCCTTCGATCCGGCGGGATGCTGGGCGGCATGCTGGCCATGTGCGCGCTCGCCTTCGCGGCCGCCGGCCCGGTTCGCGCCGCGCCGCGCTGGACCAACCTGGTCACCACCGTCTTCCACAATTACGGCCGCGACCAGGGATTGCCGCATCCGGTGCCGACCGCGCTGGCGCAGGATCGCGACGGCTTCATCTGGATCGGCACCCAGGGCGGGCTCACCCGCTGGGACGGCTATCGCTTCCGCGCCTACAAGGCCGATCCCGACGTTCCGGGTAGCCTGCCCGACGACTGGGTCCAGATCCTGCACGTCGATCCGGCGGGCACGCTGTGGATCGGCGGCGGGGCCGGCGGCCTCGCCCGCTATGACGCGCCGCGCGACCGTTTCGTGCGGGTACCGCTCGGCCCCAGCGGGGGACGGACGCATATCGGCGCGATCGCCGACGACGGTCGCGGCGGGCTGTGGGTCGGGACCGACCAGGGACTCCATCATCTGAACCCGGCCAATGGCGCGGTCCGGACGCCGCCGATCGCGATCGCCGACGCCCCGGTTCGCGCGCTGCTGCGCGACCGGAGCGGCGCGCTATGGGTCGGGACGACCAAGGGACTGCTGCGCCGCGCGCCCGGCTCCGCCGGCTGGACGATCGTCGCGCTCGACCATGCGGCGGTCAGCATCACCGCGCTCTACGAGGATGTCGAGGGCCGGGTGTGGATCGGGACCCAGCGGCGCGGGCTGCTGCTGATCGACCGGCCGGGCGCGCGGCCCCGCGCAGTCGGCGAGGGCCCCATATTGTCGGCGGGATCGGTGTCCGCGATCAGCCCCGCCAGCCCGCGCGAGCTATGGGTCGGGATGCGCGGCAACGGTGTCGTCGCGATCGACATCGCGACGCTGCAACCGCGTTTCATCCGGCACGACCGCACGGTGGCCAACAGCCTCGCCCATGACGACGTCTGGGCGCTGCTGCGCGACAAGGCCGGATCGCTGTGGGTCGGCTGCATGGGCGGGCTCAGCTACCATCCGCGCACCTCGGGGCTGATATCGGCCATGCTCGCCTCGGAGAACAGCGTCGACGGGCTCAGCGCGACCGATCCGCAATCGGTGCTGGCGACCCGCGACGGCCGGGTATGGATGGGCTATCTCGACGGCGGCGTCGACGTGATCGATCCGGCGGTCGGCCGCGTCGCGGCGCTGCGGCCCGGCGACAGCGGCGGCCATCGCACGATCCTGCCGCCCGACATCGTCTTCGCCCTGGCCGAGGATCGATGGGGCGGCGTCTATATCGGCACGCGGCGCGGCCTCTACCACAGCGGTCCCGCCGCCGACGGCGTCCGCCTGGTCCCGTTGCCGGGCCGCGACCCGCAGATGTCGGTCACGGCGCTGGCCTTCGACGACGGCGTGCTCTGGGTCGGCGGCGACGAGGACGGACTGCTCGGCGTGGTCCCCGATCGGGCGGGGCAGCCGGGCCGCGTCCTGTTCGGGCCGAAGGACAATGCCCGCCTGACCGACGACGGCGTCAACGTCATCCGGCGCGGCCTGGGGCACGACCTGTGGATCGGGACGCGCAACGGGCTCTACCGGCTCGACCTGGCGACCCACGCGATCGACCATATCGCCTTCGACGCCACCGACCGCGGCGCCCTGCCCGGACGGAATGTGGTGGCGATGCTGATCGACCGGCGCAACCGCCTCTGGGTCGGCACCTTCGGCGGCGGCCTCGCCATGATGACCGGCCGCGACGCCGCCGGCCGCTGGCGCTTCCACCGCATCGGGGTGGCGCAGGGGCTGCCGCACATGAACGTCGACAGCCTGCAGATGGACGGGTCGGGCACGATCTGGGCCGGTACCGACGACGGCCTCGCCCGGGTCGATCCGACGAGCTTCGCGGTCCGCGCCGTGCGCCAGGCCGACGGCTCCGCGCTGGTCGACTATTATGCCGGGGCCGGCGCCACCAGCGCGGTCGGCGAAGCGCTGTTCGGCGCCAAGGGCGGCCTCACCATCGTCCGGCCGGGGCCCCTGCCCCGCTGGACGCTGCAACCGCCGCTGGTGGTGACCGACCTCAGGATCGGCGGCGTGACGCTGCCGGTGGCGCAGGTCAACCAGGCGACCGCGACCGCCCCGCTGACGGTGCCGCCCGACGCCAACAGCCTGGCGGTCGAGTTCGCCGCGCTCGACTATACCGCGCCCGAACGCAACCATTATGCCTATCGGCTCGACGGCTTCGACCGCGACTGGACCGAGACCGACGCCAACCGGCGGCTCGCCATCTACACCAACCTGCCGCCCGGCAATTACGTCCTGCGCCTGCGCGGCTCCAACCGGGCCGGCGTGTGGACCGAGCGCGAACGGACCCTGCCGATCCGGGTGCTGCCCGCCTGGTATCAGCGGCTGTGGCTGAAGCTGGTCGGCGGCCTGCTGCTGCTGCTCGGCGTCGCGATGATCGTCCGGTGGCGGACCCGCTATCTGCGCCGCCGGCAGGCCGATCTCGAACGCCAGATCGCCGAGCGCACCACCGACCTGCGCGCCGCCAACGAACGGCTGGGCCATCTGGCGCTGACCGATCCGCTGACCGGCTGCGCCAACCGGCGGCATTTCCTGGCGCTGGCCGAGGACCAGATCGGCGCGGCGCGGCGCGGCGGCCGACCGCTGTGCCTGGCGATCCTCGACCTCGACGAGTTCAAGGCGGTCAACGACCGCCATGGCCATCCGGGCGGCGACGCCGTGCTGGAGATGGCGGGCATCCTCCTGCTCGACCATCTGCGCGAGGGCGACGCCGCCGGGCGGATCGGCGGCGAGGAGTTCGCCATATTGATGCCCGACACCGCGATCGCCGACGCCCGGCTGTTCGCGGACCGGCTGCGCGAGGCGATCGCCACCGCCCGGATCACGGTCGACGGCCTGTCGATCGGGGTGTCGGTCAGCATGGGCGTGGCCGAGTTGTGCGACGACGAGGATTTCGGACGCCTCTACGCGCGCGCCGATACGGGACTCTATGCCGCGAAGCAGGCCGGCCGGAACCGGGTAGAGACGGTCGTCGCTCCGGCGAGTTGAACGAGGCTCAGGCCGCCATCTTCAGGATCACGTCCCATTCGGCGTCGGAGACGGGAGACACCGACAGCCGGCTCTGCCGCAGCATCGCCATGCCGGCCAGCGCGGGTTCCGCCTTCATCGCGCCGAGGGTGACGGGCTTCGCCAGCGCGCGGATCGGCGCCAGTTCGACCGCGACGAAACGCCCCGCCGGATCGGTCGCATCGGGAAAGGCGGTGCGCACCACCCTGGCGACGCCGACCACGGCCAGCCCCTCCTGGCTGTGATAGAAGAGGACCTCGTCCCCCTCCTTCATCGCCTTCAGGTGCAGCGCGGCGGCATTGTTGCGCACCCCATCCCAGACGGTGCGGCCATCGCGTTCGAGATCGGCATAGGAATAGCTGTTCGGTTCCGACTTCACCAACCAGTGCGACGCCGCCATCACCTTCATCTCCTTTCGCCGCCACGACCAGCGCGGCTCGTACCCCGGGAAATGATTTTTCCGAGCTTCACGGCCATCCATCCACCACCGACATCGGCATTTCAAGCGTCGTTCCGCCCCCTCCTGCGAAGGCCCCCGCACGTCGCGCCATATGTCGAATGTCGGCCGCTCATTGCAGGTCTTCGAGCTCGTACAGCGGCCGGATCTCGATCTCGCTCGGTCCCATCATGGGATTGGGGCAGCGCTTCACCCAGGCGACCGCCTCGTCCATGTCCTTGACCTGCCAGAGCCAGAAGCCGGCGACCAGTTCGTTGGGATGGGCGAAGGGTCCGTCGATGACCGTCCGTCCGGGACCGTCGAACGCAACGCGCTTGCCGCGCGAAGAGGGGGTGAGGCCGTCGCCCGAGACCATGATGCCGGCCTTGACCAGTTCATCGTTGAACTTGCCCATCGCCTCGAACATCGCGAGCGCCTCGGGGGTCGGCCGGAAACCCTGCTCGCTGTCCTCGGTCGCCTTTACCAGAACCATCACACGCATCGTCCGTCTCCTCGTTCGCGCCGGCTTCACGGCCTGACGCCGGAACGACGAACGGGGCTTCGGGGAGCCGACACTCTCCCGAAATTCTTTCGATGGTTCCGAAGAGATCGGGCGGACAGCGATCGGGCCATCCGCTAATTCCTCCCCGCGGCGCCTTGCAGCGCCGAGCAAATCGGGCGGACAGCCACCGGCTGTCCGCTAGTTCCGATTTACTCCCACTCCATTATTTTGAGACGGCTTAGCGCATTGAAAATAATGCAAAAATATTTTTTTGCATATCGAGATACCGTCAAGCCTACCGTCAGAAAAGTTCGATCTTGAAATCATTGAGCTTTTCGCGCTGGCGATGAAGCTCGACATTTCCCCATCTATCGCTGGAGACAGCAACTGGTGCAGTTTGGTATCGACTCGGTAAAGTGCTCGATGAAAGCCGACGAACAGAGAACTGCATCTACGCTATAGCCCTACAAAATGACACTTGATCGCCATTAGAAGCCTAGGAAAGCCTGTAGCGAATTCCTAGGCAAGCGACCCTACAACGCTTCCGCCCTTGACCCGCTGACTTCAAGCTGTCCGCTAGCAGGTCATTATTTGTTAAAAGCCATACTTTTCTCGTCGGAGGTTGAAGGCGGCCTCGCCGCCTTCCATAATGCGTTTGATAGCCTCACGAACCTCGGGCACGTCGATGGCACCTTCGCCTGCGATCTTGCCGCCGGATTGGTCGCCGGCCTTTCTGTAGTCGCACCATGCGACCAGTTCGGCATCGCCGTTGACGACAAGATTGGCGTTGTGGCTGACGAAGATGATTTGGCGCTTCTGCTTCGCACTCCAAATTTGCTCGACGATTTCCTGCATAACTGGATTGTCTAGGTCTTCTTCGGGCTGGTCGATGAGCAGAGGCGGCCCTGGCTGATTGAGCAATGTCTTTAAGAGTGCCGTCGCCTGCTGCCCCGCCGACGCGTTCTTGAACGGAATATAGTCGCTTTCGCGAGCGCGGTACTCAAAGAATGGCTCGCTCTTGATATCGATAAGCGATAGTGCCAGCCAGTCATCTGCTGATAGCTTCCGTGCAATCCGGTCAAGATCACCAGCAGTGAGTCCTGCTGCCGACAATGCTGGTGTTTCCGGACGGCGATCACTGCCCTCTTGGTCAGATTCGAACGCAGCAAGCATTTCAAGATCATCGAGAATGCGCGACCAGCGTTCTTGCGGGTTTTCGGCCGTGATGATGGCCTCACCAAGCGCCTCGACGCGCTCTCGCCGCACATTGGAGCCGGAAAGAGATTCACGGAGTCGTTCCACAAATTCGTTAGCATCGGCGTAGCGTTTGACGTGAGCGCGGATAGCGCCGCTCGCGCTCTCGGTCAGTTTCTGACATTGAACATCGAAAAGCCTGTCGCGCTCGGCTTTGAGCTCATGCCAGCCTTGTCGTTCGGCGGCATAGACGTCGCCTGCTGTCTTTAACGATTTTTGCTCGTCGCCGAGGCGTGCTGTCTCTTTCTGGAAGGCGGACAGCCGACCTTCAATGGTCTGCAATTGTTCCATACGTTCACGGTGCGCGGATGAACGCTTGACGGCTGCCTCATATGCTTCCCTGAAAGCCTGCAATTTCTGCTGCCAATCTGCCCACGGCGTGCCGGGGCCTGCCTCGGCAGGCTTGCGCAGCTGCGCAAGCAGGGTGTCAATCACTTGGCTCGCCTGCGTCATCAACTGAGTGTATTCGCCGTGCGCATTCTTCAAGAGGTCGCCGTCCGGGACCTCGGGCGGCGGAGCCGCCTGCTCAAGGCTGGCCGCAATTTCCGCAGACAAGTCGGACAGACTATTGGCAACCGACCGAAGGTCGTTCTGCCAGCCGTCAACGGCTTCCTCGGCGGCGTCGTAGGACTTCCCCTGATTGAGAAGGGCACGGTCTTCATCCGACAAGCCGGTCAGGGAATTGCGGATGGCGTCCGCTTGCTCTTGCAGCGAACGCGCTTCCAGCGTGCGGCGTGCGATATCGGCCGCAAGCGCCTGTTGCCGGCGGCGATTGGCATAAGTCTGCCTGATACGTTCCGCTTTTTCCGAAATACGGCGGTCTAGTTGTGCAAGCTCCATGCGTATGGGCGCGGTGATGAAGCGGGCAAGCTCGTCGGTGCGCACGCTCACGTCGCTCAGTTGCTTCTGGCTATACGCCTGCACAGGCAGGAGCGCGCGCACTTCCGCCTCGTTGCAGACTCGCATCTCGTCGGGGCCTACCTTGATGAGCAGGCTTCCGTCCTTGCTATCGCGCCGAACGACATGGATCACGTCGTTGACAATGAAAGTCACATCGACCGTCGCGCCCAACGGCTTGAGCGTGTTTTCGATGAGCCGGCTGCGGCGCGACTGATAATTAGGCGCGTCCGGGTCGTCCGTTGCCGGTGGCTGATCGCATAGCGCCCAACGGAGATATTCGAGAATAGTGGATTTTCCCGTCCCCCGCCCGCCGATGAGGGCGTTATATTGCGGATTGAATGCAAGGTCGATGGGGCCGAGAAACTGACTATTGCTTACGCTGATCCCCGAAATGATTACGGACGGCAGCTTAGGTTCGTCGTGCGAAATACGTGACTCTTGCGCGAGACACGCCTGCCGCAGAGCCTCCGCCGTCGGCTTCGCCCATTTGATCCAAGATGCATGCTTGCCAAGATCGTCATGGTCTTCGCGGCGATTGTCAGAAGTCTGTATGCAGGCGATGCGCTTGTTGCCCCAAGCCTTGTCCTTGCCCGCAAGGATGCTCATAGGCCCCGCCTTGAGGTCATTGATACTTCCGTCGACGTAACCGCCAACAAAAGGCATTTCCTTGTATTTGGCCATCATACCGTTGCGAAGAAGCGAAAACTTCCCTTCGCCGGTAACATTCGGAAAAACGATGTAGCGGTCGCGCAGCCACGTATGCTCGTCGAGTTTCTCCTTCAAGATCCTGAGTGACTGGATGTTTTCTAGACGCTCGGTCTGCGCGGTCTTTGCATCGTCGTCAGGCGCGGGATTTATGGCGAGCGCCGTTAGCACGGCTGGGAACCGGTTTTCCTCGAAATCAGCATCCAAAATGAGGATGGCCTGACAGGGCACGGCGAGTGTCAATTCGATGCCGGGGAAAACAGAGAGGCGCTTATCCTCAGGTAATAGCGCGCCGTTGGCATCGGTTTCGGCGAGCGCGGCGCGCTTCACGAACGGAACGAAAGCCATATCGTGATGATCGGTGACGGCTATCGCGTTCAAGCCCTTCTCCCGACACGCTTCGACCAGCCTAGCCGCGTAAGCCATGCGCTCCGCTTCCGTCACATGGTTCCCGCCATTCCATTGCAGATCGCGCGGCGAATGAACCTGAAAGTCGCAGCAGTGGTAATGTGCTCCCCTGTCAGCCATCTAAATCTCCCCCCAGATACGAATGTTACTTCTTACTTCCCCCGAGGGCACGAAATTTCTGTATGAGACGGCGGTGTTGCTCCAGCGTTAACTTTTCTGATTATCGCCATCCACAACGGGCTACGCACCAGCAACCTGATAAGCCCTGCTCGCCAGCCGCGCCGGTCTCTAGCCTATGATTACGATTCCTTTGATGAGCGGTTAGGGGGCGCTTTTAGGCACCGGTCGCGATGACTCGGCGACCAACCGCCGGTATCGTCTATAGAAAGCGAATCGGTGGGGGCGAGATGGGAAGCAGGTTACTCTTTCAGGGAATTACTCCCGAAAATCACCTTGCCGCCGTGCGGTATGTGCTTTCGATTGATGAGCCCGATGAGATTATCTTCAGCACGGCGTTTATGAATCGGGGTGGCCTCCAGCAAATCCGCGAGGCTCTTGAACCTGCCGCAGCCGTGACAACTATCATTGCGGGCATCCGCAACGGGATAACCTCAGCACAAGGACTTCTCGCCGCGCTCGAGTTTGGCTGTACGGTGCTTGCAGTTGATACCGGCTCGCGCAACGTGATCTTTCACCCAAAAATCTACTTTGCTAGGAATGCCTCGACCGCACGGCTCGTGCTGGGCAGCGCTAACCTGACGATTGGCGGCCTTAACTCTAATATCGAGGCAAGTGTTACCATGACGCTTGATCTCGGCATGAAGGACGACGCGGATTTTGTGGCCGACATTCTGGCGAAAATCGCTGGAATGCGGGCCGACTATCCGGAACATGTTTTCAGCATCGCGGACGCAGCGGCAGTGGCAGCACTGCTGGAAGCCGGGCGCGTGGTCGATGAAAGTATAGTGGCAGCCCCGACGCCGGGCGGCTCGTCCGGCAATCGTGATCTCGACACTATCCCGAAAATGAAGCTAAAAACACAGCCCGTTAAACGCCCAGCTATGCCGCCAGCGGCTGCGGCTCCTGCTGCTGCGCCAGCGGCACCGGCCGCTGCCCCGGTCGTTGCTTCAGTACCGGCCGCGCCTGTGCGGAACCAACTCGCCCTTGTATGGGAAAGCCGCCCCCTGACGCGGCGATACCTGACGATTCCGACTGGTGAGAACACGAACCCCACCGGCTCGATGCTGTTCACCAAGGGCGCAATGGACGATATCGACCAGCGCCATTATTTCCGGGACGAGGTCTTTAGCGGGCTGGATTGGCACCACGACACAGCGCCCGGCAAGGAACACATGGAACGCGCTGAAGCGCAGTTCCGCCTAATCATCCGCGACGTTGATTATGGGGTGTTCACGCTGCGGCTTTCGCACAACACGCGGACGGACACGGCCGCCTATGAGCAAAGCAACAGCATGACCCAACTGCATTGGGGCGAAGCGCGGCCCCTCGTAGCCCGCGAGGATCTGCTAGACCGCACGATGTATCTTTACCGGGACGAAACGGACCCGGACTCGTTCGTGCTGGAAATCGACTAATCAGCTTCAGCATCGGCGGACACGCGGTGCCGCCGGTCGCGCAGCCGCTTCCATCCGTTCAGCAATTCCGATTGATCGGCCGCCGACAGGCCAAGGCCGCCAAGGGTGCGCCGCGTCTGCTGCTCAAGAACAGCGTCCATCGGCATTGTCCGCACGGCCTTGTCAAGCTCGGCAACCTTCGGCCGAACCTTCAGCGGCGGAGGGACTAGCAGCTTTTCAATCTCGGACGGCACCAATTCGAGGACGCCGCCGCCGTAGTGGCGGCCCTCAAGCTCCGCGCTAAGGGCCGTCAGCGCATTGAGGAAGCCATAAACGAATTGCTCGGCCGTGCCTTCCTTGAGGCTGACGCGGTAAGCCGTGTCCGTGGTGTAGGCGCGTAGCCGGTTGAGAATTAGCCGGGGCGTATCGTGGGACCGCTTCAGCATTCCGATTTCAGTCGCATAGACTGACGGCACAGAATACCACGGGGACCGGATGCGGCACTTGTAACGGGTATGCAGGCTCTCTTTTTCGCCCTGCTCGATGTAGCGCTTGCCGGTGCGGCTTTTCTCAACGCCCCGGTCCTGAAACCATATGAAGTTGGTCGGCTTACCCTTGGTCGCATTTGCCCGGTGCTGGCGCTCGTCATAGACGACGCCGGGGCAATGCTCGCTGCGGCCGAACATCGGGTGCGCCCATTGCTGCAAGCCAAATTGCTCTACTGTTTCATCCTCGACCAGAAAGAACTTGTTGGCCCCGGTGACGATTCCAACGTCAACCTCTGCCACGTCATCGAAGCGGCGAACCTCGCCGCTGTCTATCAGGCCGTCCAGCAGCGAACGGGTGGACGGCGACAATAGCGCCCGCGTCCATTTCCCGGCGACGGTCTTCCCGTTGATAGACTGCGGCGCTCTGAAAACGTCCTCGGGGTCCAGCTTCAGGAAGTTCCGGCCCTTCACGGGGTACATGCCAAGCCCTTCGGCGTGTTCGTCCGGGTGCGCCTTCTTCTCGACCATGAGCAGGACCGCGCCCTGAAGGGTGCCTTCAAACCACAATTCTTCTGGGTCGATGACGACTAGGCGGCTGGCGTTCGCGCCAAGATATGAGCGCAGCGATTGCGCATGTGTAACGTGGATGATCTCGGCCGGGACCACCATTGCAAGCCGTCCGCCCGGCCGCAGCAGGGCGAAGGACGCCAGAATGAACGGCACCCATGCGTTTGTGTGCTTCGTGAATTTACAACCAAGGGCAGAAAAGATGGTTTCGGCGCGACCTTGAAAAAGCGGCGGCAAATACTGATAGCGAATGAAGGGCGGATTGCCAAGAACGGCGTCGAACTGCTCCCGCTTGCCCTCAAGGGCTTCGCCAGCCCAACCTAGAAAATCGTCGCTACGGATTCCTACCTCGCGCAAGCCCGCTTGACGGGCGGCCTTGCTAGCCTTCTTCGCCTCGGCCGGGTCGATCTCGAAGCCGGTCACATGGGCGGTCGGAATCAGGTCCGCTATTGGCTTGAAAAAAACGCCGTCGCCGCAACTCGGTTCTAGAATGTCGGTGGGGTCGTTGTGGCGCACCCACCGGACAAGGAAGGTTGCAAGGTCGGCGGGGGTGTAGTAGCCGCCGCGTAATTTTTGCTCGGTCTGAAACTCTTTGAAATTCATTGCCGAGGCTCCGCCTTCTGATTCTTAACGTCCGTTTTCCCGGCAGCCCTGTCCTTAACGTAGCTCTCCGCACACTGAATGAACCAGCGCTTGAGAGTCGAACTGTCCATTGCCAACGTGCTGTAGAGTCGCCGCTTCAGGTCTGGCTCGATCTCGATAACGACGCGGCCGGAATCGCCTTTGGTCATGTGACGGGCCTTTGTGCTTTATGTAACATAGGTGACATGATTTGCCCGGCTTGTCCACGCCATTCATAATGCGATTAGGCGCTTTATATCACTAACGACCCTCCGGCTCTCTACAGCGCAATGTGGAAGCGCGTTCGCCTCCGGGCCGGCGCGGCTGCCGCCGCGTCTCACCTGATCGTTAGGAAGAAGATTGCTAAGGGCGTCGCCCTCGCGCGGCGCAAGAAAACTCTCCGGCCTTTCGCGGCATAAACGGCCCGCTCCCCGCAAGCGGGTCCCCTCCATTTATTCCACGGTGCCAGAGACTTTTCCTGCGCCTTGCTACCCGTGGCTCGCCGCCGGGCAAGGGTTCAGGAGCGGCGCTTCGCTGCTCTGAACCCCAAACCCGAGGATCAGAGACATGACCAACCTTTCCGACAGCAATCCCCGCATCTATGTCGCCTGCCTTGCCGCCTACAATAGCGGGTATCTGCATGGAGCTTGGATCGACGCAGATCAGGACGCGGACGAAATCAGGGACGAGATTGCGGCCATGCTCGCACGGTCCCCCATCGAGCACGCGGAGGAGTATGCCATCCACGACTATGACGGTTTCGAGGGCGTCACCATCAAGGAATATGCCGGCATCGACACCGTGGCGCGCATGGGCGCTTTCATCGCCGAGCATGGCGGGCTAGGCGCTGGCCTGCTGGACCAGTGCGACGATGATATTGACCAAGCCGAAGCCGCCTTGCAGGACTGCTATCACGGCCAGTTCGCCAGCCTTGCCGACTTCATGGAGGACTTGACCGCTGAAAGCGGCATCACGACCCCCGATGCGCTATGCTACTACATTGATTGGAAAGCAATGGCCCGTGACGCTGAAATGAACGGCGAGTTTTTCACAGTCGAAACCGCACATGGCGAGGTGCATGTGTTTTCCAGCCAGTGAACGCTGGAGCGCCTTGCCCGCACTTTTGCGGGCGGACGTCTCGCAGAATCATCAAAATATTGTTAAGCAGACAATAACCACGAATGATCGTGTTAGCCGCTCAAGGTATCTGCTTTAAGCGGCTTCTATATTTCTAGCGATCTTTGAACCTCTAAGGGCTGGGCTGCCTTGCGCGCCCCAGCTTTGGGAGGTGGCGCCATGCTAAGCATCGACTGGCGTTCGCCGGCGGCATACAGGCACGCGAAGCATATTCCGGCCGCCGGTTTCGCTTGGGAATATTTGCGCCGGAATGACGATTATCGTCATGAGTTCCAGACTATCGCACTGGCCGGGGAACCATCCGGCCGTGACCTTGAAGCGTTTGCGGATCGCTGGGGTTTGCGATTTCCCATGCGATCCCGACGCGCCGCATGATCGGCTGCCGCCAATCTGGAGCCCGAGCCTTCATCCTCAAGCGGTGATGCTCTCGCCGGTCGAGCATAAGGGTGGCGACACCGAACCAATATTGACGCTGGCCCATCTCTCCGACCTCGACATGCGCCGTGCTGCCGATGGCTGGCACGGCATCTGGCAGGTGGATGGTGTCTCACATCAATTCTGGCTGCCCGAGGCGGTGTCGGACTCGGGTGCCTTCGCCGCCACGCTACCGATGGATAATTTTCTGGAGCTTCGCGCTCACGCCGCCCGCCGTTTCTGGCGATCCCTCAATGGTCGCGCACCCGGCCCCGACTTCCGGGCCGTTCCCGCCCAGCTCCGGCAATGGCATATCCTGTCCCTGCGCGCGCTCGACGCGCGGTTGCACGGCGAAAGCTATCGCACGATCGCCGAAGTCCTTCTCGGCTTTCGCGGCAGCAAGGAGGATTTCGAGAATGACCCGCGCAAAAACAAGGCCCGCCGCCTAGTCGCTCACGGTATTAAAATGATGCTCGGCGGCTATCGCCTGTTGCTCCACTATCCAATCAGGCCCAACAAGCGTTGATCATTCCGAGCACCATCTTGTTGTATGTCGCAAATTTTCTGCCAACTGCAACAATGACGTGCGACACGAAAAAGGCTGGAAAATCGGCCTTCCGAGAAGTGAATTTACGCGACAACTTCGGTAGAGATTGGTTAGAAAGCTAACATAATACAAAGCCGACGTACGACTGACTAAAATTGTTGGGCAATCCACGATTTCGCACCGACCAACTCGAAATTTCTTTTGAGAACATTTGCTATGGCTTTACTAAAGACGGCGCGTTTGACGCTCAGTCCTTGCACCCCGGTGGATCGCATCGACTTCATCCAGCTAGAGCTTGACCCAGAAGTGATGCGGTTTCTCAACAATGGCGCGGTTGATCATGACAGGGCCGATCCGGCGACCGCGCCGTTTCTCATGCCAAGAGGGACCGAGCCGAACGTCTGGACGGCGCGACGCAATGTGGATGACGAGTTCGTCGGCTGGTTCTGCTTGTTGCCGAAAGTGAAGACGGTAGCTGAAATTGGATATCGACTACGCCGGGAAGCTTGGGGTCAGGGGCTGGCATCTGAAGGCGCGTCGGCTCTCATCAGTTGGGGCTTCGAGGTCGCCGGGTATGATAAAATTGTGGCCAATACAATGGCGGTCAACCAAGGGTCGCGCCGTGTAATGGAGAAGATTGGCATGAAACACACGCGGACGGATTTCTTGGATTTTCCCGACCCTATACCTGGCACTGAGCACGGCGAGGTAACGTATGAGCTGACCTGTTCAGAGTCCCGAAACTTGCGACACAAAGCAAACTGAAAACCGCCGATGCTCACGCCTTGTTAGCTGCCGCCTGTTCCAGAATCTTCCTATAGCCCTCATGCGAAAGCCATTGCGCGCGTTCGAGATGGCTTTGCCAGCAACGATAGGTCCGAAGTTCCTCGGCAACCGGATCGCGGTGCAGCACGATCCGCGCGACTTCCATCCAGTCCGCACCTTCTGCCTTCGCATCCAGTAAGCGCAGATAGGTCACGAAATGCCGTTCGTCATAGACGGTTATGGTGTCGCCGGTCGGCGCTTCATCGTCCACATCGGGATCGAGTTCGACGGGAACCCGCATCGCCATCCCCTTCATCTGGAGAGAGCCTTGCTTGCGGTGCGCCCCCGCAAATGGCCCCTCTACCTGGTGATCGGGGAGTTAGTAACCGTGACTAGACGGCCCTATGACTTGTGGGTTAGCTGCTGCCCGGCGCTCGACGCGAGGATATCCTTTTTTGGCCAAATTTTGGCAGGGAAGGAATCGGTCATGTCGAAGAAGATTGTGGCACCGGCTTACGTAGCGGCGATCGAGCGGGCGGAGGCTGATCCGTCCGCGGCGCGGTTCTGGGTTGGTCTGGACGTCGGCTATAAGAGCAGCGCGGTTTGCGTCGTCGATTGCGACGGAGCGATTGTTCACCAGGTCTCGATGAAAAGCAGCGCGACCGAGATCGGACGCTATCTGCGTAAAAACTTCAAATCGCATGTCACCCTTATTGGCATCGAGAGCGGCGGCCTCACGCCGCATCTGACGACCAAGCTGCGCGCGCAGGGCTTCCAGGTCGTGGTGCTCGATGCGCGGCAGGTGCATCGCGTGTTGTCGGTCAAACGGAACAAGACCGACACGAACGATGCGCGCGGCATCGCCGAGATTACACGGACGGGTCGGGAATATCTGACCGAGGTCTACGTCAAATCGAACCTGTGCTTCGAGATCAGGGCCTATCTCACCATGCGCGACCGTCTCGTCAAACAGCGGCGGGAAACCGAAGCGATGATCCGCGGCCTGGTTCGGGTCTACGGCGGGCGGATCGAGAGCGGGACGGAAACCGCCGCCGGCTACCGTAGCCGCGCCATCGACCAGTTGTGCCTGATCGCCGACACCGAAGGCGTCGATCTGCGTCCACGGGTCCTGCCACTGCTCGATCTATGCGAAGGCTTTTACGTCGAGGCCAACCGTATCGAGCGCGAACTGGAACTGCTGGCCGCATCGAACCCGATCTGCAGGCGGTTCATGGAGATCCCCGGCGTGGGTACGATCACCGCCATGTCGTTTTACAGCGCAATCGAGGACCCGACGCGCTTCCGGCATGTTGATGACGTGGCCGCCTATCTGGGCCTGACCCCGCGCGTCTATCAATCGGGCGAGAGCCTGACACATGGCGGCATCAGCAAGATGGGCAATCAGCTGACCCGCACGCATCTGGTCGGCGCTGCGACCGTCATGCTGTCGAATACCAAATCGTTCAGCACGCTCAAGGACTGGGGCCTCAAGCTCAGCAAGCGGATCGGCTTCAACAAAGCGAAGGTCGCGCTCGCGCGTAAGCTGGCGATTATCATGTTCAGCCTGTGGCGCGACGGCACCCACTTCATGGCCAAGGCGGCCGACGTGTCGGCGCACCGTGCGCTGATGCAGGGCCGGCTACCGGCTTAACCGCGCAGGCCACACCAGGTTCGCCCGCACAATAGCGGCGAAACAGTCCTCCCGGGAGGCGGAGGGATCGGAGACTTCGGGACTAAAGGTGAGGTGGCGACAACCTCGTTACGCTTGTTGAAGCTCCACCCTTTGCACGTGAATGCCCATACTGCGGCAGGCGATCGGCCCAACGGCCATGGCAAGCGCCGGACCGCGAAGAGACTGTTGCACTCCGGGATGGATGATGTGGACTTGCAATGATCGACGGAGAAGAAGATCATGACATAGCCTAATAAAGCCAGGATATCCTCTTCAGGAGGGCAGCAGCTAGAGACTTTGGGCGGGTAGCCTTGGACAAATAGGGTCGTTGCGGTGGGGATGCGGCTGAAAGAGGCTGCCAGTTGCGAGGGTGCGATGCACGACTCGCCGAAGTCACCGCAGAAATCGGAGGCTCTCCATGGCGATGAAAGTCGAGCCGGCGGATGTGATCCGGCATGAAGCGCTTTTCAGTGTAGGTCTTGATGTCAGCCAGCGCAGCACGAGCATCTGCGTTGTGGATGAGCAGGGCCAGGTTGTTCTGGAAGGCCAAGCGAAGACCGACCCGTTCGAGATCGGTCGCTATTTGCAGAAGCGGCTCGACGGTCCGCTGAAGCTGGGAATGGAAACGGGGAGCCTGGCCGCATGGCTCTATCATGGTTTGCGCAAAATGGGCTTCGATGTGGTCTGCATGGATGCGGTGCATGCCCATCGGGCCTTGTCGCTGAAGCGGCACAAAACCGACCGCAACGATGCGCGTGGCCTGGCGGAACTGCTCCGCATGGGTTCCGACTGGATGAACATCGTCCATGTCAGGGAGCAGGCCAGCCAGGAATTGAGGGTGCAGCTTGCCGCCCGAGGTCGGCTGGTCAAGCAGCGTGTCGACCTCGAGAACGAGCTTTGCGGCCTGCTGAAGCCGTTTGGCTTTGTGGTGGCCCGCGGCAATGTCGGTGCAGAGACCTTCCGTGACAGGGTGGTCGATGCCCTGACGCATGCGCAGGACATAGGGATCCAGATCAAGGCTCTGCTGCTACCATTGCTTGACGTGCATCGGGTGCTCGCGCGGCATATCACCGATGCCGATGCACGGCTTGAGGCTATTGCGGCGACTGAGCCAATCTGCCGGAAGCTCATGACGATTCCGGGCGTAGGCCCCGTCACAGCGCTGGCGTTCCGTGCCGCGGTGGATGATCCATCGCGCTTCAAGACCGCCGCCGATGTGGGCGTGTATTTCGGTTTGACGCCGCGTCGGCAGCAATCCGGCGAGAAGGATCGCCACGGCCGCATCAGCAAGCGCGGCGATGTCGGCATGCGCCTGCATCTGGTGCAGGCCGCCACGGTCCTGCTCGTCAGCGTCAAGCGCTGGTCGACGTTGAAAGCCTGGGGCGTGAGGCTTGTGAATCGTATCGGCTTCAACAAGGCGAAGGTGGCCGTGGCCCGCAAGCTCGCCACCGTCATGTACAGGATCTGGCGTGACCAGAGCGTCTTTCGCTGGGGCAAGGCGACCATGGAACCTGCGGCTCCTGCCGCGGCGACCAGCTAATCGTCCGACACCAGCGGAACCTGGGCGGGCGGTCTGAACCCGCTCGGGCGTTACCTGCAGGAACGGCGGGGAGGCGACCTTGATGTACGCGTATTGTCAGACCGTCCAATGGGCGATCATGACGTTGTTGACATATGAAGGCGCCACTCGTGGAAGAACCCCAAACTGACGGCATCCGGCTCGCTCCTCCAGAAGAGGACCTAACCAACGGCCGGAACGACCTCGAAGAGAATAGCGAATCCTGTCAGCGAACGCGCACCATCAGGCAAAGGAGGGTCTGACTATGTGGCGATGAGCGATATCCCCTCTTGACCACCGCAACGAGAGAATACGCCATAGGCTCCCCGACCATAGGTTCGAGGATCGTGGTGCCGTCACGGCCGACACCAACCGCTAGTCAGGGGTTACTACGCCCCAGAGCAGCGCGTCTGCTCCACCCACAATCTTAGCCGAGCTGCGCGCGAATGTCTTTGCCTTTTCGGCGCATCGCGGCACGGGATGCTGAAATCCCTCATCTATTGGCCGCGCACCGCCCCTTGAGGGGGTGCCGCCAGCGCATAGACGCAAATGCGGCACGCTACGCGCCGCCGGTCTCTCGCCATGTTTCGCCACAGTCCGCTGCCGCCCTCGGCAGCCCAATCCCGACTGGAGGTGATCCATGCCCAACCCACTTGCGGGCCTGCCGCCGCGCCTGTTGCGCACCAAGGAAGCCGCGCGCTTCCTCGGCATATCCATCCGCACCCTTGAGAAGCATCGCACCTATGGCACCGGGCCGACCTATCGCAAAGTCGGCGGTCGCGTCCTCTACACCGTCCGCGATCTGGAAGACTGGAGCGCGGCGGGCGAGCGCAAATCCACCCGCGACAAGACCGCCGGCACCGTCTTTCCCGCGCGTCCGCTTACGCCCGAAGAACGGGGCGACTGCTAGATGCTGCGCGAGGACGACCACGACCCCGCACAGCCGACCGAGGACAGCGAGCGCAGCCGCCTAGACCCCTTCGTGGTCGCAACCGGCGACGCGCCGCCGCGCGACCAGCGCGACTTGATGGAACGGCCGTTCTTCTCGCTGGCGAAGACCCCGCGCACCAAGCCGATTCTTTACAAGGCCGCCGACATAGAGGTGCAGGTGTTCGGGATGCCCGAGCACGGCATGGCGACCATATGGGACGCCGATGTGCTGATATGGGCGGCTTCGCAGATCGTCGCGGCCGAGAACAACGGCCTCACCACGTCGCGCTTTGTCCGGTTTACGCCTTACCATCTGTTGCGCGCCATCGGGCGGCCGACCGGCAATCACCAATACCGGCTTTTGAAAGCCGCGCTGTCGCGGCTGCAATCGACCGTCATCGCCACCACGATCCGCAACGGCCCGCATTGGCGTCGCCGGCAATTTTCATGGATCAACGAGTGGGAGGAAATGACGACGCGCGCCGGCCGCGTCGAGGGCATGGAGTTCGTCCTGCCCGAATGGTTCTACAACAGCGTCATCGACCGTTCGCTGGTCCTGACCATCGACCCGGCCTACTTCCGGCTGACTGGCGGCATCGAGCGATGGCTTTACCGCGTCGCCAGAAAGCATGCCGGGCACCAGCGCCACGGTTGGATTTTCGAGGTCGCGCACCTTCACCAGAAATCCGGCAGCCTCGCGCGGCCGTCCGACTTCGCGCTCGACCTGCGCCGGATCGCGGCCCGCCAGCAGCTCCCCGGCTACCTGCTCCAGATCGAGCGGGAAGACGGCCGCGAGCTGCTGCGCATCCGCCCCGAAAAACTGTCAACAGGCACTGTTGATAACCCTGTTAATGCCATCGGCAGATCAGGCGCACGGGGTATCGGCACATCAGGCGCAGCACTATCGGCAGATCAGGCGCACGAACCGCAGCTAACGCTTTGGCCTGAAAAGCGGAATCCGACCGCTAACTTATCTAACAGAGAATCTATCTCTTTTTCTTTGACGCGCGCGCAGGCGAAGCGTGGTGCCGGTTCTGCCGGGAACGACGAGCCATGATGACCTCCGTTGACGCCGCGCACGCGCACAACCCCCACCAGCACATCGCCGGAGACGCCCTATGACCCGTCGCGCCCATCGCAGCGCGCATGGCCGTCCGCTGCCGGACGGGCCTGCGCCCTTCACCACATTGGTCGAACTGACCTTCGAGAAACGCAAGGTCGAGCACTGGATACGCTTCGGCCGCAAGAGCTATGAGCAGATCATCGACCGCCGCCGCAGCGTCGTCGGCTTCGCGCCGGGCAGCGTCTTTGCCTTCGTCCGATGGGCGAGCGGCGACCATGGCACGGTCGTTTCCCGCATCGACATCGTGCGCGCCATCGGGCGTGGCGAGCCGTTCCAGACGTTGCCGTTCGTGCGCCCCGGCGGCGAAATCCTGTTGCGCCTCGATAGCTGGCCGAAGGTGCAACGCGCGCTTGCCGCCATCGACGCCGTGGATGCGCTCGGCCTCGATCCGGCCGACGCCGCACCGGAGCACTGGCGGCACGTCCACAACCGTTTGACCGCCAATCTGGAGCCGCACGCCTACACGCCCGAGCGCCATGCCGCTTGGCTTCACCGCCGAAGGATCGAGCAATGACGCGCCTCCGCACCCTCACGGTGACGGCGCTCGCTGTCCTCGGCATCGCCGCCGCCAGTGGCGTCGATTGGCCCGTGAAACTCATCTGGAACGCGACGGCCAGCGCACCCATCGGCTTCTACACCGTCGAGCCGGCCGACGCGCTCGACGTGCCCGAGCTGGTCGCCATCATGCCGCCCGAACCGCTCGCCGCCTTCATGGTCGAGCGCGGCTATATCGCGCTAGGCGTCCCGCTGTTGAAGCGCGTCTTGGGCCTGCCCGGACAACGGGTTTGCCGCGCCGGCAGCACGATCACGGTTGACGGGATCGAGATGGGCGAGGCGCTGGAGCGCGACAGCATCGGCCGCGATCTGCCCGTCTGGCAGGGCTGCCGCGTCATCGGCGACGACCAGCTTTTCCTCATGAATTGGGAGGTCCGCGACAGCCTTGACGGCCGTTACTTCGGACCCGTCCCCGCAGCTTCCGTCATCGGCCGAGCGGTCCCGCTCTGGACCGATGAGGAAGGCGTCGGCCGCTACGAGTGGCGCGCGCCGACGCACTGAACCACCCCCGAAAATCAAACGCAGGAGATTTCCCATGGCAGAGATAGGCACCTTCACCCGCACCGAAACCGGCTATGCGGGGGAGCTTCATTCGTTCGGCCTCCATGAAAAGCTGTTCATCGTCCCGGCCAAGCCGAGCGACATGAAGAACGCGCCCGACTATCGCGTGCGCCTCGATAGCGAGGACGGCCCGGACGCCGGCCCCGCATGGAAAGACTCCAGCGAAAATGCAGGCGACTTCGTGTCGATGAGGTTGGAGGGACCGATCTTCCCGTTCCCGATCCGCGCCAAGCTGTTCCAGTCCAATGACGATCCTTCGGTCTGGACCCTGCGTTGGAAGCACGCTCGGAAGATCGAGGATGAGGAATGACGGCCGCGCGCGTCCGGCCCGCCATCAGGTCAAAGATCGGCATCCCTTTGTTCGCGGAAAAGCCGTCTCATCCCTTCGTCCCGCTCGGCGACCAGACGGCCGGCGCGCGCAGCGAAGGTCAGGGGCGGCCATCGGCCGGCGCTTGCGCCTTGCCCTTGACCGCAGCGAGCACGCTGGCAGGCTGCCGGCGAAGCGGAGACAGGCCGGCATGGCATTTTGCCGTCCTGCTGCTGGCCGGCGCGCTTTCCGTCTGCATCGGCTCGGGCATCGCTGTCGCGCAATCCGCGCCCGTCGAGCGCCCGGCCGCAGCCCATCCCTATGCGGCGCACATCGCCGAGGCGTCGCAGCGGTTCGGCATCCCCGAGCACTGGATTCGCGCCGTGCTGCGCGCCGAAAGCGCGGGCGACGTGCGCGCGATTTCGGCGGCAGGGGCCATGGGATTGATGCAGGTCATGCCCGACACATGGGCGGGCCTGCGCGTCAGCTATGGCCTCGGCCGCGATCCCTACGACCCGCGCGACAACATCCTCGCAGGCACGGCCTATCTGCGCGAGATGTTCGACCGCTACGGCAATGTCGGCGCGATGCTTGCGGCCTATAACGCCGGCCCCGGCCGCTATGACGAGCACCGCGCGACGGGCCGCCCGCTTCCCGCCGAGACACGCGCTTATGTCGCCGCGCTCGCCCCGATCCTTGGCGGCGCGGCTCCATCGGATGCGCCGTTGCAACCACCGGCACCGCCGCCCGACTGGCGCGGGGCACCGCTATTCGTCATGCGCCCGGCCGACACGCGAACTACCGCCGCGCCGCCGTCCGAGGTGCAAACAGGCGACGGCCGCGCTGCCGTTCCGGCGCGCGACCCCGCCCGTGCGGAGCCGCAGGATGGCAGCATTTTCGTGGCGAGCGCCAGCGATGGGAGAACGCAATGAGGGCGGCGTTCCCGCGCTCGGCGGCGCTGGTTTCGGCATCCGGTCGGGCAGGTTTGCGCCCGGCAGGATTCCCGACAGGAGGGGCAGAAAAGACAGAAAGGGCGGAGGGCAAGATTAAAGAAGACGGCACCATATGGGGCCGCTTCTGGAAATTATTGTTGTCTGCACACTGGTTAGGTGGCCGGTTCCGGCACCATGGTTTTGAGGGGCCGCGTGCCGCGATTTTGCGCAAAGCCTTGGCTTTGCAGGGTTTCGAGCGGCACCATAGGCGCAGATCGGCCGTTTTTCGGCGATTTGGGCTGGAGTCGCGCCCTTGAGCGCCGACGACGAAAACCGCTTCCGTCCGAAGCCCGGCCGCATCCGATCCGACACGCCGAAGGCCGGCAAGACCAAGAGCTTTTTCACGCAGGTCAGGAAGATCACCCGCCAGCATCAGGCGGCAGCCTCACGCGATCCTTCCATGCCGTCATCCGCGCGCCCGTCATCGCCGGGGCGGTCTCGCGCCATGGCCGCCAGCGGCAAGGGCGTGAAGCGCGGCCGGGGCGCGAGCTTCGTGCGCGCCCGGAACATATCCGGCAACTGGCATCATCGCCAGCCGGGCAGCCGCCGCGTGATCGTCAAGCAGCGCAGCGTCCGGGCCGCATGGAAGGGCGGCCGTGCCCGCGCGCATCTGCGCTATGTCCAGCGTGACGGAACCTCGCGCGACGGCGAACGCGGCCAGCTCTATTCGGCGCATGAAGACCGCGCCGATGGCGACGCCTTCCTTGATCGTGGTCAGGATGACCGCCATCAGTTCAGATTCATCGTCTCGCCCGAGGATGGCGCGGAGCTGTCGGACCTCACGGCCTACACCCGCGATTTCATGAAACAGGTGGAAGGCGACCTCGGCACGAAGCTGGATTGGGTTGCCGTCAATCACTACAACACCGGCCATCCCCATGTGCATGTCATCGTCAACGGCCGCGATGATACGGGCGGGGATCTAGTCATCAACGGCGACTATCTCGCCAACGGCCTGCGCGAGCGCGCCAGCGAGCTTGCCAGTCTGGAACTCGGCCCCGTTACCGAGATTGAGCAGACCCGCAAGCTGTCCGCCGAAATCGACCAGGACCGTTTCGCCCGCATCGATCGCGCCATGGCCGAGGAAGCCGATGCCCGTTTCGTCGACCTGCGCCACGAGCCGGCAGCGCCGAGGCGGCAGTTCGAGCGAACGCTACGCCTGCGCAGGCTCGCCAAGCTGGAGAAGATGGGGCTGGCGACCGAGCACGCGCCCGGTGTTTGGGAATTGAGCAAGGACATGGAACCGGTCTTGCGCGAGTTGGGCGAGCGGGGCGACATTATCCGCACCATGCACAAGGCGCTTGGGCCGCAGGGCGGCGAACGCGATCCCATGAGCTTCCAAATCCATGACGGAGCGCCCGAGACGCCCATCGTCGGCCGCGTCGTGGACAAGCACCTGTCCGACGAGCTGGGCGAGAACCTGACAATCGTGGTGGACGGGATCGACGGCCGCACACACCACATTGCCGGCATCGCGCCCGAGCGGCTGGAGGACGCCCGCATCGGCAGCGTCGTCCAGATCGGCCCGGCCGAGGCGGCAGCCCGACCGTCCGACCGCACCATCACCGCCATCGCCGAGGACGGCATCTATCGGCCGAGCCGTCATCTGGAGCAGGCGAAATTCGAGGGCCGCGTTCCCGGCGGCGACTATGAGGGCTATATCGATGCCCATGTCCGGCGGCTGGAGGCGCTGCGCCGGGCCGGCATCGTCGAGCGCATCGACGCCGACCAATGGCGCATCCCAGATGATCTGGTCAGCCGCGCGGCTGATTACGATGCCGGCCGCGACCGGCAGGCCAGCGTTCGCGTGCTTTCCCCGGTTGATCTGCAAAGGCAGATACGTTCGGACGGCGCGACATGGCTGGACCGGCGATTGGTCCAAGGCGAAACGGCCGACCTTGCGCCGACCGGCTTCGGGCAACAGGTCCGCGAAGCCATGGACCAGCGCCGCGAGCATCATATCGAACAGCGCGACGCCACGCGCAACAGGGACGGCCGCATCTTCTACCGGCGCAATCTTCTCGCCACCCTGCGCGAGCGGGAAGTTGCGCGCGCCGGTGCGGAGATGGCCGAGGGCAAGGCGCTGCCGTTCCGCGCCGCCAAGGATGGTGAGAGTGTCAGCGGCAAGTTCACCGGGACTGTCCAGCTAACGAGCGGCAAGTTCGCCATCGTGGAAAAGAGCCACGAGTTCACCCTTGTCCCGTGGCGGCCGATCATCGACCGCCAGCTCGGCCGCGAGGTCGCGGGTATCATGCAGGGCGGTTCGGTGTCGTGGCAGGTAGGGCGGCAGCGGGGGTTGGGGCTATAGGAGTCAACGATACCGCATTGCAACGCAACAACTAATTCGATAAGAGCTGCTATTCGTTTTCGTAATCGTGGAGCCATCAGCATGGGAAATTCCAAGTCAGCAGACAAGTAAGCCGCAACATCAGAATTGTTGTTGCGGCGCTCTGTAAGACCAATCCCATCTGATTGCTGACGAGCAGACGCTGCCCGGTATCCTTAATCGAGCGGTTGATTCGTCATGACCACCACACGCCCCGCGTGGGCCTATACGCTGCCGGCAGCCTTGCTGCTTATGGCTCCCTTCGACATCCTCGCTTCGCTGGCGATGGATATTTATCTTCCAGTCGTTCCGGCGATGCCGGGCGTCCTGAACACGACTCCATCCATAATCCAACTCACGTTGAGCTTCTACATGGTGATGCTCGGTGTGGGCCAAGTGATCTTTGGGCCACTCTCCGATCGCGTCGGGCGACGGCCGATCCTGCTTGTAGGCGCAACGGCTTTCGTTGCTGCGTCTCTGGGAGCGGCTTGTTCTTCAACTGCATTAGCCTTTGTTGCGTTTCGTCTGGTTCAGGCAGTTGGAGCATCGGCCATGCTGGTGGCCACCTTCGCGACCGTGCGCGACGTATATGCCAATCGTCCCGAAGGTGCCGTCATCTACGGCCTTTTCAGTTCGATGCTGGCGTTCGTGCCTGCGCTCGGCCCTATAGCCGGTGCGCTGATCGGCGAGTTTTGGGGATGGCAGGCGATCTTCATCACACTGGCTGCACTGGCTTCGCTCGCACTCTTAAACGCCAGTTTCAGGTGGCATGAAACCCGACCGTTGGATCAGGCCAGAACGCAACGATCTGTTTTGCCGATCTTCGCGAGTCCGGCCTTTTGGGTTTACACAGTCGGATTTAGTGCCGGCATGGGCACATTCTTCGTTTTCTTCTCGACAGCCCCCCGTGTTCTCATAGGCCAAGCCGGCTATTCCGAGATCGGATTTAGCTTGGCCTTCGCGACTGTCGCGCTGGTCATGGTCACGACAACCCGCTTCGCAAAGTCCTTCGTTGCCAAATGGGGTATCGCGGGATGCGTAGCGCGCGGGATGGCGTTGCTCGTTTCCGGCGCGATCCTGTTGGGGATCGGCCAACTTTTCGGATCGCCGTCATTTTTCAGCTTCATCCTGCCGATGTGGGTTGTCGCGGTCGGCATTGTCTTCACGGTGTCCGTTACCGCCAACGGCGCACTTGCGCAGTTCGACGACATCGCTGGATCAGCGGTTGCGTTCTACTTCTGCATCCAAAGCCTGATAGTCAGTATCGTCGGGACATTGGCGGTGACGCTGTTAAACGGCGATACAGCGTGGCCCGTGATTTGTTACGCCACGGCAATGGCAGTGCTGGTGTCGTTGGGGCTGGCGCTCCTTCGATCCCGTGATGCTGCCACCGAGAAGTCGCCAGTCGTCTAGCCGACGACTGGAAGCAAGCCCGCTCCGATGCGGCGCAATAATCATCGAAACCTTGTGAATGGCGGTATCCTGTCCGGCAAGATACCGCTCATTTCCCTTGTCCCGTGGCGGCCGGTCATCGACCGCCAGCTCGGCCGTGAGGTCATCGGCATCGTGCAAAGCGGATCGGTGTCGTGGCAGTTGGGGCGGCAAAGGGGCATAAGCCTCTAATCTGTTGTAGATGAACGCAGCCGCTCGAAACCAGCGATGAGGCTGTCGAGTCCGAAGTTGAACGCAGCATCCATGCCGTCTGTTTCCAACTCGTGAAACAGATCGTGCAGGAAGGACGACGGTGCTTGCTCGGACACATCTGGCCTGTCCGGAACTCTCTCATCGGCATCAGATGCCTGCTGCTCGAGAACGGAACCGACCACATAGTGACTGACCGCCCGGAGCGCCCAAACAGCGTGCTTCGGACCAAAGCCCGCCGCGCAGAGAAAGCGTATTTGTGTCTCGGCAGCGCCAAAATTCGGTTCTGTCGGTCGAGTGCCGGCATGGATGCGCGCCCCGTCGCGATAATAGAGCAACGCCGTTCTGAAACTCTGGGCGTTCTCTTTCAGGAATAGCCGCCAGTCTTCGTTCTCTTCGGGTAGCGAGCGGGTGTGGCGTTCCGTCAGCATTGCCTCGGCCAGTGCGTCAAGCAGCGCGCGCTTGTTCTGGAAATGCCAGTAAAGCGCAGGCTGCTGAACTTTGAGGCGTTCAGCGAGCTTTCGCGTCGTCAGGTTGTCCATGCCAACCTCGTTCAGCAGCTCCAGCGCCGCTGCGATCACGGTGCCCTTGTCCAGTTTGGTCATTCACGTTCCTTCGCCAACGCTTGACAATTTATCACCGATAAGTTCTATGTCCATGTCCTTATCATTGATAAAGTCGCTCGCATTGAGCGGCGCTGGAGTTTCAGGTGCGCAGCTCTGCCATCATCGCCCTGCTGATCGTCAGTCTCGACGCCATGGGACTCGGCCTCATCATGCCGGTCCTTCCGACGCTTCTGCGCGAGCTTGTGCCGGCGGAGCAGGTCGCTGGTCACTATGGTGCTTTGCTGTCACTCTATGCGTTGATGCAGGTCATCTTCGCGCCCGTGCTTGGACAATTTTCAGATGCTTACGGTCGGCGTCCGGTGCTTCTGGCTTCCCTTGCGGGGGCCGCAGTCGATTACACGATTATGGCATCAGCGCCGGTCTTATGGGTGCTCTATATCGGCCGGCTCGTCTCCGGCATCACGGGCGCAACCGGAGCTGTAGCTGCCTCAACCATTGCGGATTCGACGGGGGAAGGTTCTCGCGCACGCTGGTTCGGCTACATGGGGGCCTGTTATGGGGCAGGCATGATTGCCGGGCCAGCACTTGGTGGTATGCTCGGTGGTATTTCTGCCCATACTCCGTTTATCGCCGCTGCCCTTCTCAACGGCTTCGCGTTCCTGCTTGCCTGCATTTTTCTCAAGGAGACTCATCGCAGCCATGGCGGGACCGGAAAGCCGGTTCGCATCAAACCATTCGTTCTGTTCCGGCTGGATGATACATTGCGCGGGCTAGCTGCGCTTTTCGCAGTTTTCTTCATTATTCAACTGATCGGCCAGGTCCCTGCGGCCCTATGGGTCATATATGGCGAGGATCGTTTTCAGTGGAACACCACGACCGTTGGCTTGTCGCTCGCGGCGTTTGGAGCAACACACGCGATTTTTCAGGCGTTTGTTACCGGCCCTCTTTCAAGCCGGCTTGGAGAACGGCGCACGCTACTGTTTGGCATGGCTGCGGATGCGACTGGCTTCATTCTTCTGGCTTTTGCCACGCAGGGATGGATGGTGTTCCCGATTTTGTTGCTGCTTGCCGCCGGAGGTGTTGGCATGCCGGCCTTGCAGGCAATGCTCTCAAACAATGTCAGCAGTAACAAGCAAGGAGCTTTACAGGGAACGCTTACAAGCCTCACCAATCTAAGCTCTATCGCGGGACCGCTTGGCTTCACGGCACTCTATTCTGCCACCATAGGAGCATGGAACGGTTGGGTTTGGATTGTCGGCGCGATTCTCTATTTAATATGTCTGCCAATACTACGCAGACCTTTCGCAACTTCATTGTGATTGAGTCATGGCGAATTGGTATGCGTAGACTTACGAGGAATGACGGATTAAATCCGTTGAGCCATCATCTCCTCTCGGGGCGAGTGCCGATGATGACCTTAGTACACACTCTCGCTGTCGCCGAATATCTCAACTTCCGTCACGCCGCCAATGCGCTCGGCGTTGCACAGTCCAGCGTCAGCGCCCGCGTGAAGGCACTGGAAGAAGACCTCGGCATCCTCTTGTTCGAGCGTCATGCACGCGGCGTTCGGCTGACCGAGGCCGGACGCCATTTCGTCGAGCGGATAGCCGTAGGTATTGACCAACTCGACCATGCGGTGAAAACCGCCGGCATGGCGGCAGCCGGAGAAAGCGGCCGGCTTCGTATCGGTATCCATGCCCTGATTCCGCATAGCTTCCTCGCAAAGCTGATCGGCCAATACCGCAAGGATCACCCCGATGTTGAAGTCGAGATCGCCGAAGGCCCGGCCCGTGAAGCGGTGGTGCAGCTTCGCGCCGGCAGGTTGGACGTGGCGTTCGTCGCGGGCACGCCCCAACCACCCGACTGCCATTCCCGTCGCACATGGACCGAACCGCTCTTGGCGGTGCTACCGGAACGGCATCCGCTCGCCAAGCGGTCAGCCGTCACATGGCCCGATCTGGCAGGCGAGACGTTCCTTGTCCGGCATGGCGGCACTGGACCGCAGGTTCATAGCCATATCATGCTACGCCATGCCGAGCGCTGGCCTGCGCCGTCGATCCTGCGCTTCGACGTGGGGCGTGGCACCCTTTTGTCCTTGGTCGGACAGGGCTTCGGCATCACCATCGTCGGCGCGGCCACGGCGCTGTTGCCGTCAACCGGCATTGTCTTCTTGCCCTTCGCCGACGAGCCGGAGCCGGTCGCCTTCTCGGCTGTCTGGTCGCCGTCCAACCGCAGCGCGGCGCTTCGTAACCTGCTCAGTCTCGCCAACGACATGGGCCGGCAGGTCTGCACGAATTCAGTACTGCCACGGATAGCGAGGGCGTGAGCCGAAGTGGTCGCGGAAGCACCGTCCGGGACTGTTATTGCCATCGCCGGAAAGCGACACTTGCATTAACGCCGCCAAAGCCGAATCCGTTGGAAATGGCATGTTCCATGAGAACAGGCCGTGCAGATTGGCGAACCAGATCGATACCTACGGCAATAGGATCGGGGCTCTCCAAATTTCTCGTTGGGGGAGCGATTTGATCCCGTAAGGCGAGTATCGTGAAGATCGCCTCAATGCCGCCAGCGGCACCGAGTAAGTGCCCCGTCGCTGACTTCGTGGCGCTTACAGCTACATCATGATCGCCAAAAACGGATTTTATCGCGGCTATTTCTCCTCGATCCCCTACGGGGGTGGAGGTTGAATGAGCGTTCAGATGTTGAACATCGTTGGGCTTCAAACCGGCACTTTGTAGCGCGATTTTCATTGCACGGGCCGCGCCTCGACCGTCCTCTGGACCGGCAGTCACATGGTGTGCATCAGCGCTTGTGCCGTATCCTACCAATTCGGCTATGGGTTTGGCTCCCCGAGCAAGGGCATGTTCCAATTCTTCTATGACGATCAGACCCGCCCCTTCGGACATTACGAAACCATCGCGCTCGGTGTCGAACGGCCTTGACGCCATTTCAGGTGTAGTATTGTAGCCGGTAGATAGTGCTCGCGCGGCAGCAAATGCCCCGAGACTAACCTTGTCAATGCACGCTTCTGCTCCACCGCACAGAGCGATATCGGCTTCGTTGGAGCGTATCAGCCGCGCGGCGTCTCCGATGGCCTGAACGCTCGCAGCGCAGGCGGTTACAGGCGTGCCAATTGGGCCTGTAAATCCATGCCTGATGGTAACGTGTCCTGCTGCAAGGTTGGCAAGAAACGACGGCACGGTAAACGGTGAGAGCCTCCGTGCTCCCCGTGTATCCGTTATGCGAACTGCCGAAGCGATAGCAGGAAACCCGCCTATACCAGAGGCGATAATTGTCGCCGTGCGCTCACGTTCGTAGTCGCTCGTGGGATGCCATCCTGCCGTTTCAAGAGCCTCCTTCGCGGCCGCAAGTGCAAACAGAATGAAGCGATCCATTTTTCGTTGATCCTTTGTGTCAACGATTAAATCTGGATCAAAACCGGCTTCGGAATCTTCAATCAGGCTGGGAACGATTCCCCCGATTTTCACCGGTAGATCATTGGAGATTTCATCAGGCAAATTCCTGATTCCCGATTTCCCGTCGAGGAGTCTTTTCCAGCTTATTTCAGTGCCAGAACCAAGGGGGCCAACTAAACCCATGCCGGTTACAACAATTCGGCGCATTGGATTATTCCGTTTCTTTTTCTGAGCTTATTCGCTTCATGCGATTTATGACGCGCATCGTTTCCTCTGTTGCGGCGGGGCCTGCCAGAAGAACGGTGTTTTCGGGAGTGATTGCTTCTCCTGTATTCGCGTCGATGATAACGGCGGTCCTCTCCTGTCCGGTTTTCTTGTCACCAAGGCGCATGGCTATTTCATTGGGCGCAAGGTTCCGGTTCCCCCATGCGAACAGGGCGATTGCTACCGGATAGAAATCTCGCCCCTTGTCGGTAAGGACGTATTCAAATCGAGGCGGATGATCATTGTATCGTTGCCTTTCAAACAGTCCTTCCGCCGTGAGATGCTTCAATCGCCTCGCCAAAATGTTCGCGGAAATACCGAGATTCTTCTCGAATTCATCGAATTTGCTAAGCCCTTGGAAGGCGTCTCGCAGGATCAGGATGCTCCACCAGTCACCGACGCTTTCCAGCGCTCGGGCTGCGGGACACTCGAATGACAGAAAGCTTGTTCGTTGCATGACACATCCATAATGGTGTAACTTCCATCATGCAAGTCACTTATGCGCAGTAGGCAACATAGTAGGAGGGGTAATCCAATGCGTCATTCTAAGGGAGCCAAGCACCTGCGTCTGCTACGGCGTGGAACAAAGCACTGTAGTGGCATTTGAGCGATGCGGCGGCGATCAGCACCGATGGATGGTTGCCCATGGGGTATGCCGACCACGCTCGGATCGCGTATCCCCCTCGCATCGCTGATCCAGACACTCGCCGTCGCCGAATATCTGAACTTCCGCCACGCCGCCAATGCGCTCGGCGTGGCGCAATCCAGCGTCAGCGCCCGCGTGAAGGCGCTGGAAGAAGACCTTGGTATCCTTCTGTTCGAGCGTCACGCGCGCGGCGTCCGACTGACCGAGGCCGGACACCACTTCGTCGAGCGGATAGCGGCCGGCGTCGATCAACTGGACCATGCAGTGAAGACCGCCGGCATGGCGGCAGCGGGAGAAAGCGGCCGGCTTCGTATCGGTATCCATGCCCTGATCCCGCACAGCTTCCTCGCAAAGCTGATCGGCCAATACCGCGAGGACCATCCCGGCGTTGAAGTCGAGATGACGGAAGGGACAGCTCGCGAAGCGGTGATGCAGCTTCGCGCCGACCGGCTGGACGTGGTGTTTGTCGCGGGCACGCCCGAGCTGCCAGACTGCCACACCCACCCGATCTGGACCGAACAGTTGGTTGCCGTGCTGCCGGATGGGCATCCACTCGCCGGGCAGTCGGCCGTCACATGGGCCGATCTGGCAGGCGAGACGTTTCTTGTCCGGCATGGCGGCACAGGTCCGCAGGTTCATAGCCATATCGTGCTGCGCCATGCCGGGCGCTGGCCCGCGCCGTCAATCCTGCGCTTCGACGTGGGGCGTGGCGCGCTGCTGTCCATGGTCGGACAGGGCTTCGGCATCACCATCGTCGGAGCAGCTACGGCGCTGCTGCCCACGTCCGGCATCGTCTTCCTGCCTTTCGCCGATGAGCCAGAGCCGGTTGCGTTCACCGCCGTCTGGTCGCCGTTCAATCGCAGCGCCACCCTGAAAAACCTGCTCAACCTTGCAAACAATATGAGGCGTTGCGGCGATTCGCCCGGCCAGTTGCGCAGCGGCGATCACCCGGCCGGATGGCGGTGAACGCAACCCGTCCTATTTGCCGCCGATAGTATCCGGTAGCCCTCCCGCACCCCCTTTCCTGTTGCCTGTCCGGTTTTGCCTACTCTCTGATCGGCTCCGTTTCTTTTGCCGACTGGAGCCTGCATTGCGCGGAGGCCGAATCCTTTGGGGTCAAATCGCTGTCGTCTTCACCATCGTTCTGGTGATGGTGTGGGCAGCGACGCAATGGACGGCGTTCCGCCTCCGCTTCCAGCTCCAGCTTGGCAATCCGTGGTTCGAGCTGGCGGGCTGGCCGGTCTATTATCCGCCGGCCTTCTTCTGGTGGTGGTTTTCGTTTGACGCCTATGCGCCCGCAATCTTCGTCGAAGGTGCCATCATCGCGGCGTCCGGCGGTTTCATCGCCATCGCCGCCGCCATCCTCATGTCGATCATCCGGGCACGGGAGGCGCGCAACGTCGCCACCTATGGTTCGGCGCGATGGGCGGAGGATCGCGAAATCCGCGCCGCCGGTCTGCTCGGCCCCGATGGCGTGGTGCTCGGCAGATACGACCGGCACTATCTGCGCCATGACGGGCCGGAGCATGTGTTGTGCTTCGCCCCGACTCGCAGCGGCAAAGGTGTCGGGCTGGTGGTACCGACGCTGCTGACATGGCCGGGAAGCTGCATTGTCCACGACATCAAGGGCGAGAACTGGACTCTGACGGCCGGCTTTCGCGCCCAGCATGGCCGCGTCCTGCTGTTCGATCCCACGAACGCCAGATCGTCCGCCTACAATCCGCTGCTCGAAGTGCGGCAGGGGGAATGGGAAGTCCGCGACGTGCAGAACATCGCGGATATTCTGGTCGATCCCGAAGGCAGTCTCGACAAGCGCAACCATTGGGAAAAGACCAGCCATAGCCTGCTTGTCGGCGCGATCCTGCATGTTCTCTATGCGGAGAAGGACAAGACGCTGGCGGGCGTCGCCAACTTCCTGTCCGATCCCCGCCGCCCGGTCGAGGCAACCTTGCGCGCCATGATGGATACGCAGCATCTCGGCGAGGCGGGCGTTCATCCCGTCATCGCGTCGTCGGCCCGCGAGCTGTTGAACAAGAGTGAGAATGAAAGGTCGGGCGTATTGAGCACCGCCATGTCCTTTCTCGGCCTCTACCGCGACCCCGTGGTGGCGCGGGTGACGGCACGATGCGACTGGCGCATTGCCGATCTGGTCGGCAGCCGCCAGGCCGTCACGCTATACCTTGTCGTGCCGCCATCCGACATAAACCGCACCAAGCCGCTTATCCGCCTGATCCTCAACCAGATCGGCAGGCGGTTGACGGAGGAATTGACGACCTCCGGCAAGCGGCATCGGTTGCTGTTGATGCTGGACGAGTTTCCGGCGCTTGGCCGGCTCGACTTCTTTGAATCGGCGCTCGCCTTCATGGCGGGTTACGGCATCAAAGGCTTTCTGATTGCGCAGAGCCTCAATCAAATCGAACGCGCCTATGGGCCGAACAACGCCATTCTCGACAATTGCCACGTGCGCGTCAGCTTTGCCACCAACGACGAGCGCACCGCCAAGCGCGTGTCGGACGCGCTCGGCACCGCGACCGAGTTGCGGGATTCCACCAACTATGCCGGTCACAGACTAGCCCCGTGGCTCGGGCATCTCATGGTGTCGCGGCAGGAGACGGCGCGACCGCTGCTTACGCCCGGCGAAATCATGCAGCTACCGCCGACAGACGAAATAGTCATGGTCGCGGGCACGCCGCCGATCCGCGCGACCAAGGCCCGCTATTTCGAGGATTCACGGTTTCAGGAACGCATCCTGACCCCGCCCGATCTGGTCGCCGCTCCGCTGGCGCCCAGCCCATCCGCCGATGATTGGTCCGGCCGCGTGGTCGCGGCGGAAAGCGGTTCCGCGACCGACGCGGTAGACGGGACCGAGGGCGATCCGGCCAATGCCGGCATCCGCCGCGAGCCGGAATTGCCCGAGCATGAGGAAGTCGTCGCCCCGCCGCCGTCGCCCAAACAGGAGTTCGAGTTTCTGGACGACGAGCCGGACGTTGACGCGGCCAAGGCCCGCGCCATGCGCCAGCGCATGAGGATGGTGGCGCGGCAGGTGGCGATGAACCCCGATGATGGAATCGACCTTTGAGGATACGCCCATGGCAACCAGAACCCGCCTGAATCTCTATTTCGACCCCGCGCTCATTCCACAGATCGAGGCGATGGCGCTGCGCCGCTCGGTGGCGCTGCGCCGCAATGTCTCGAAATCCGCCATCGTTGAGGCGGCGGTCATGTCCTACCTGTCCGGCGATTCCGCCGACCAGCTTGAAGCCGCCATGTCGCGCCGCTTGGACAAGCTCGGCCGCCAGATCGACACGCTCGACCTAGATCTCGCCGTCCTTGGCGAGGCGGTCGCGCAGTTCATCCATTTCTGGATGACCCTCACGCCGCCGCTTGCGGGAGCCGCACAATCCGCTGCCCGCGCCAAAGGCGCGGAGCGCTTTGAGGGCTTCATGCAGAATCTCGGACGGCGTCTGGCGACGGGCGACAGGTTCCTCAAAGAGCTGTCGCGTGACCTCGACTCACTTCCCGACGATCCGTTGCCGGACGAGTCCGAGAGCAACGGCGATCAAGAATAAGTATTCGGACCCATCCGATTTACCGCCGTTCGCCGCCGATCACCGCACGCAGCTAGATACTTGTTGAACCGGCCAGATTTCGGCCTCTCTTAATCGACCCCGATCCGGGGATGGCCTGTCGCGTCCCCGCAAGAAGCCGGGGCCGACATGACCACCAACCACCAAAGACCGGAAGCCATTGCGCGCGGCGCACGCATGTTGCGCACCGCGCTCGGCCCCGCCATTGCCCGGCTGCTCGAAGACCCGGCCGTGGTCGAGGTGATGTTGAACCCGGACGGGCGGTTGTGGATCGACCGCCTGTCCGAAGGGCTTTCCGATACGGGCGAGCGCCTGTCCGCCGCCGATGGCGAACGCATCGTTCGGCTGGTCGCGCATCATGTCGGCGCGGAGGTTCATGCCCGCAGCCCGCGCATCTCGGCCGAGCTGCCGGAGTCTGGCGAAAGATTCGAGGGCCTGCTGCCACCCGTGGTCGCCGCCCCGACCTTCGCCATCCGCAAGCCCGCCGTCGCCGTGTTCAGCCTCGACGACTATGTGGCGGCGGGGATCATGTCCGCCGATCAGGCCGCGACGCTACGCGCGGCCGTTTCTTCCCGCGCCAACATCCTCGTGGCGGGCGGCACCAGCACCGGCAAGACCACGCTGACCAATGCGCTGCTCGCCGAGGTGGCGAAGACGGCGGATCGCGTCGTCATCATCGAGGACACGCGCGAACTGCAATGCGCCGCGCCCAACCTTGTCGCCATGCGGACGAAAGACGGCGTGGCGACGCTTTCCGATCTGGTCCGTTCCTCGCTGCGCCTGCGCCCGGATCGCATCCCCATCGGCGAGGTGCGCGGATCGGAAGCCCTCGACCTTCTGAAAGCGTGGGGCACCGGCCATCCGGGCGGGATCGGCACCATCCATGCAGGCACCGGCATCGGTGCGCTCCGTCGCCTTGAACAGCTCATCCAAGAGGCTGTCGTCACCGTCCCGCGCGCCCTGATCGCCGAGACAATCGACCTTGTTGCCGTCCTTTCCGGGCGCGGTTCCGCGCGCCGGCTGGCCGAGCTTGCCCGCGTCGAAGGGCTGGGGCCGGACGGCGACTATCGCATCACGCATCCCATCCCTTTGGCAATCCCCACCAGCACAGGAGAATCTTCATGATCCGCACGCTTTCGCGCGGCTATCGCCGCATGGCGACCGCCGCATCCGCCCTTGCCATCAGTCTCATGCTCGCCCCGGCCGCTCATGCGTCCGGTTCGTCGATGCCGTGGGAACAGCCCTTGCAGCAAATCCTCCAGTCCATCGAGGGGCCGGTCGCCAAGATCATCGCCGTCATCATCATCATCGTGACCGGCCTGACCCTCGCCTTTGGAGACACCAGCGGCGGCTTCCGTCGCCTGATCCAGATCGTGTTCGGCCTGTCCATCGCCTTCGCGGCGTCGAGCTTCTTCCTGTCGTTCTTCTCGTTCGGCGGCGGGGCGCTCGTTTGATGGCGGGCGGCCTCGAACAGCTCGACGCGGTGCCGGGCTTCACGGTCCCGGTCCATCGTGCGCTGACCGAGCATATCCTGCTCGGCGGCGCACCGCGCTCCATCGCCATCATGAACGGAACGCTGGCCGGGGCCGTGGGCCTCGGCCTGCGCCTCTGGCTAGTCGGCCTCGCCATATGGGCCATCGGCCATTTCGCGGCTGTATGGGCGGCGAAGCGCGATCCCCAATTCGTCGAGGTCGGGAGGCGGCATCTCCGCATCCCCGGCCATCTGGCGGTGTGAGGGCGCGACCATGATGAATCTTGCCGAATACCGCCGCACCGCCACCCGGCTTGCCGACTATCTGCCATGGGCCGCGCTGGTCGGCTCCGGCGTCGTCTTGAATAAGGACGGGAGTTTCCAGCGCACCGCGAAATTTCGCGGTCCCGATCTGGATTCCGCCGTCGCGGCCGAACTGGTCGCCGTCGCCGGCCGCATCAACAACGCCGTGCGCCGTCTCGGCTCCGGCTGGAGCATCTTCGTCGAGGCGCAGCGCAGCGAGGCGGCGACCTATCCCGACAGCATGTTTCCCGATCCCGCGTCAGCGCTAGTCGATGCGGAACGCAGGGCCGGGTTCGAGGAAGCGGACGCGCATTTCGTGTCAGGCTACTTCCTCACCTTCCTCTGGCTGCCCCCGGCCGAGGAAGCGGCCCGCACTGAGGCATGGCTCTATGAGGGCCGCGAGAAAGCGGGCGTGGACCCGTGGGAACTGCTGCGCGGCTTCATCGACCGCACCGACCGCGTGCTGGCGCTGCTCGACGGCTTCATGCCCGAGTGCCGTTGGATGGATGACGGCGCGACGCTGACCTATCTCCATTCCACCATCTCGACCAACCGCCATCGCGTGCGCGTGCCCGAGGTGCCCATGCACCTCGACGCGCTGCTCGCCGACCAGCCGTTGACTGGCGGGCTGGAGCCGCGCCTTGGCGACGCGCATCTGCGTGTCCTGACCATCGTGGGATTCCCGACGGCGACGACGCCGGGCCTGCTCGACGACATGAACCGGCTGCCGTTCCCCTACAGGTGGAGCACGCGCGCGATCCTGCTCGACAAGACCGATGCGACCCGGCTGCTGACCCGCATCCGTCGCCAGTGGTTCGCCAAGCGCAAGAGCGTCGCCGCGATTCTGAAAGAGGTGATGACCAACGAGGCGTCCGCCCTTGTGGACACCGACGCCGCCAACAAGGCGCTCGACGCCGACATGGCGTTGCAGGAGCTTGGGGCGGACGTGGCGGGCATGGCCTACGTCACGGCGACCGTCACCGTATGGGATGCCGACCCGCGCGTGGCGCAAGAGAAGCTGCGCCTGGTTGAGAAGATCGTTCAGGGCCGTGACTTCACCGCCATGCCCGAAACGGTCAACGCCGTTGACGCATGGCTCGGCAGCCTGCCCGGACACGCCTACGCGAATGTCCGTCAGCCGCCCATCAGCACTTTGAATCTCGCCCACATGATCCCGCTTTCAGCGGTGTGGGCGGGGCCGGAACGGGACGAGCATTTCGGTGCACCCCCTTTGCTCTTTGGAAAGACCGAAGGCTCAACCCCGTTCCGGCTAAGTCTCCATGTCGGCGACGTAGGCCACACCCTTGTCGTCGGCCCGACCGGCGCGGGCAAATCCGTGTTGCTCGCCCTCATGGCCTTGCAGTTCCGCCGCTACGCAGGATCGCAGGTTTTCGCCTTCGACTTCGGCGGCAGCATCCGCGCCGCCGCGCTCGCCATGGGCGGCGACTGGCATGACCTCGGCGGCGGGCTGACAGAAGGGGCCGAGGCGTCCGTCTCGCTCCAGCCGCTTGCCCGCATCCACGATACCTATGAACGCGCATGGGCGGCGGACTGGATCGCCGCCATCCTCATGCGCGAGGGGCTAACCATCACGCCCGAGGTCAAAGAGTATCTTTGGACGGCGCTGACTTCGCTGGCCTCGGCCCCCGTCGAGGAACGCACCATCACCGGCCTTGCCGTGCTGCTGCAATCCAACGATCTGAAACAGGCGCTCCGGCCGTTCTGCGTCGGTGGGGCCTATGGCCGGTTACTCGACGCCGAGACAGAGCATTTGGGATCGGCGGACGTGCAGGCGTTCGAGATCGAGGGGCTGGTCGGGACCGGCGCGGCTCCGGCCGTGCTCGCCTACCTGTTCCATCGGATCGGCGACCGGCTCGACGGGCGGCCGACGCTTCTCATCATCGATGAAGGCTGGCTCGCGCTGGACGACGAGGGTTTCGCCGGCCAGCTCCGCGAATGGTTGAAAACGCTACGCAAGAAGAACGCCAGCGTCATCTTCGCCACGCAAAGCCTGTCCGACATTGACGACAGCAACATCGCGCCGGCCATCATCGAGAGCTGCCCGACGCGGCTCTTGCTGCCGAACGAGCGGGCCATCGAGCCGCAGATTACGGCCATCTATCGCCGCTTCGGCCTCAATGACCGACAGATCGAAATCCTCGCAAGGGCAACGCCCAAGCGGGATTATTACTGCCAAAGCCGCAGGGGCAATCGCCTGTTCGAGCTTGGCCTGTCCGAAGTCGGCCTCGCGCTCTGCGCCGCATCATCCAAGTCCGACCAGACGCTCATTGCGCAGATCGTCACTGAGGCCGGCCGCGACGGCTTCCTCTCCGCATGGCTGCGCGAGCGCGGCGTCGAGTGGGCGGCCGGCCTGATCCCGAACCTCACCAATCTTGCCGACCGGCCGGAATCCGCCGCGCCGGCCCGGCTCGATACCCACCCCACACAGGAGATTCTTCCATGACCTATCCCAAGATCGTCGGGGCCTCGGCCCTCGCGCTGGCGCTGGCGCTGGCCTTGCCCATCGCGCTTTCGCCCGTGCTGGCAAGCCCGGCCTACGCACAGTTTTTCGGCCGCATCGTTTATGACCCGTCCAACTATGCGCAGAACGTCCTCACGGCCGCCCGGACGCTGGAGCAGATCAATAACCAGATCACCAGCCTCCAGAACGAGGCGCGGATGCTCATCAATCAGGCCCGCAACCTTGCGAGCCTGCCGCATAGCTCGCTCCAGCAGCTCCAGCAGAACGTCCAGCGCACGCAGCAGCTTCTCGGGCAGGCCCAAAATCTCGCGTTCGAGGTCGGCCAGATCGACCAAGCGTTCCAGAGCCAATACGGCAATGTCTCGCTTTCGGCGACCGACGCCCAGCTTGTCGCCGACGCGCGCGGCCGTTGGGAAAATACGGTTGGCGGTTTGCAGGACGCCATGCGCGTGCAGGCTGGCGTCGTCGGCAATATCGACAGCAATCGCGCCGAGATGGCCGCGCTTGTCGGCCAGAGCCAAGGCGCGACCGGCGCGCTGCAAGCCACGCAGGCCGGCAACCAGCTCCTTGCCCTCCAGTCGCAGCAGCTTTCCGACCTGATCGCGCTCATCTCGGCGAACGGGCGGGCTGATGCGCTGACCGAGGCCGAGCGCGCGACCGCTGCCGAACAGGGCCGCGAGCAGCGTCGCCGCTTCCTCACGCCGGGCAGCGGATACCAGCCGGGCAACGCGCAGATGTTCAACAACGGCAACAACTGACCGGGAGGCTCGCCATGGACGGCAAGATGCTGGCCCGGCTCGGGGCCGTGGTGTTCGTTGCGATTGCCTTGACAGTGACCGCAATCGACATGGCGCGGAAGGACGAACCTTCCGCGCCACCCCCAGCGCCGGCCTTCCAGCCCCCGGCCGATCCCTTGCGCGAAACTCTGCGCCGCTGCCAGCAGCTCGGCGAGGCTGCCGCCAGCGATGCCGGCTGCCTCGCCGCATGGGCCGAATCCCGCGACCGCTTCCTCGGCCTTGATCGCAGCGAGGCGCGCTGACCATGGGCAACACGGGCGTCATCGACAACTTCCTCGGGGTCTTCACCTCATACATCGACAGCGGTTTCGGCCTGCTCGGCGGCGAGGTGGCGTTCATCGCTACGACGCTGATCGTCATCGACGTGACGCTCGCCGCGCTCTTTTGGGCATGGGGCGCGGATGACGACATTATCGCGCGGCTGGTCAAGAAGACCCTGTTCGTGGGCGTCTTCGCCTACATCATCTCCAACTGGAACAACCTCGCCCGCATCGTCTTCGAGAGCTTCGCCGGTCTCGGCCTCATGGCATCGGGCACCGGCTTTTCCGTCACCGATCTGATGCGGCCGGGCCGTGTCGCGCAGACCGGCCTCGACGCCGGCCGCCCGCTGCTCGACTCTATTTCCGACCTGATGGGCTGGATCGCCTTCTTCGAGAACTTCATCCAGATCGCGTGCCTGTTGTTCGCGTGGGCGCTGGTCGTGCTCGCCTTCTTCATCCTCGCCATCCAGCTTTTCGTGACCCTGATCGAGTTCAAGCTGACCACGCTCGCCGGCTTCGTGCTGATCCCTTTCGGCCTGTTCGGCAAGACCGCCTTCATGGCCGAGAAGGTGTTGGGCAACGTGGTGTCCTCCGGCATCAAGGTCTTGGTCCTCGCCGTCATCATCGGCATCGGTAGCACCTTGTTCAGCCAATTCACCGCCGGTTTCGGCGGGGCAACCCCGACCATCGACGACGCCATGGCGATTGTGCTCGCCGCGCTGTCGCTGCTCGGCCTCGGTATCTTCGGCCCCGGCATCGCCAACGGCATCGTTTCGGGCGGCCCGCAGCTTGGCGCAGGCGCGGCCGTGGGAACCGGCCTTGCGGTTGGGGGTGCGGCCGTCGCCGCTGGCGGCGCGACCATGCTCGCCGCCAAGGGCGGTGCTGCTGCCCTGTCCGGTGGGGCCGCGGCCGTTCGGGGCGGCGCTGCCACCGCGGGCGCAGCGACCGCTGCCTATAGCGTCGGCTCGCTCGGCCAGTCCGGTGCGGCCGGTGTCGCCTCCGGCCTCGGCGGCGTCGCGCGCGCCGCAGGATCGGCGGCCATCTCGCCCCTCAAACGCGCCGCCGCGCGCGCCAGCGAATCCGTCAAATCCAGCTTCTCCGCTGGTGCGAAAGCCGGTTTCGGCGCGTCGGGCGGCAGCTCGACCATGGGCACGGTCGGCGGCACGAACGCCAATCCCGCCGCAGCAGCGTCCGGCCCGGACGGCAGCCCGCCCGCATGGGCGCAGCAGATGCGCCGCTCGCAGGCCCTCAACCACGGCACCACCATGACCGCCCATGCCGTCCGTTCCGGCGACGGCCACGGTTCCGGTTCCTCCATCAACCTTTCCGAAAGTGACCGCTCATGAGCATCTTCAAACGACCAGCCACCCATTACGGCAAATCGCCCGAACCCGAGACGCCCTATCAGAAGGCGGCGCAGGCATGGGACGAGCGTATCGGCTCGGCCCGCGTGCAGGCGAAAAACTGGCGCATTATGGCGTTCGGTTCGCTGATCCTTTCGGCCGGCTTCGCCTCGGCGCTGGTGTGGCAGTCCGCACGCGGGACCGTGGTGCCGTGGGTAGTGCAAGTCGATGATCTCGGTCAGGCGCAGACCGTCGCGCCCGCCAATGCCGACTATCGCCCGACCGATCCGCAGATTGCTTTCCATCTCGGCCGATTCATCGAGCAGGTGCGCGCGATCCCGGCCGACGCGATCATTGTCCGCCAGAACTGGCTTCGCGCCTATGAGTGGACCACGGATCGCGGCGCGGCGGCATTGAACGACTACGCCCGCGCCAATGACCCCTTCACCAAGGTTGGCCGCCAACAGGTCGCCATCGAAGTGTCATCGGTCATCCGGGCATCGCCGGATTCCTTCCGCGTGTCGTGGGTGGAGCGGCACTACGAGAACAGCCAGCTCTCCACGACCGAACGATGGACCGCCATCCTGACCATCGTGATCCAGACCCCGCGCGATGCCGAGCGACTGCGCGCCAATCCCCTTGGCATCTACGTCAATGCAATTTCGTGGTCGCGGGAGATGAGCCAATGAAAACCTCAGCTTGCATCAATCACCTCGCTGATCTTTCCCTCGGAGATCATGAAAAACGAGGTGCCCGTCATCTCGATCTCCTGCCCGGCCTTCCAGCCATTGGGCAGGTCGGTCTTGACCTTGGCGCGATAGCCGATGCGCACGGCTGCACGGTCGTCTATCGCGATACAGTCGAGGATCGTCTGTTCTCTTTCAGCAAACAACTGGACGCCCTGTTCCGCCAGCGCGCGGAATGCCTCGATCCCGTGCGTTTCGTTCGTCGTCTCTCCGTTCGATCTGTTGATAAACCGAACGTCGACCGACAGGCAGTCGAGCATCGCCTGAACATTCATCCTGTTGTAGGCGTCGATATACCGGGCAACAATCGTCGGCACAGAATCCATTCTGTCGGTTCCTCCTTACTGATCCTGAAGTCGCTAACCTATGCGATTTTTGCGACGGCGTTTGCAATTACTTTGGCAGGCTGCGCGACCAACCGGACACCGCAATTCAGCTACGATGCCAGCGTACCGCCGCTGCCGACCGTGCAGGCGGCGGCAACCGACAACACGCCCCGGCCGCTGCTTGTGCCCCCGGCATGGACCGTGGCGCGCGGCGGCACCGCCGCAGGCACGCCGACCGGCCGCGTCGAGAACGCAAATGCCGCCGCCCGCGTCGAGCCGCGCCGGGAAGGCTACTACAACGCCATCCAGATTTATCCGTGGTCGGAAGGCGCGCTCTATCAGGTCTATGCCGCAGTCGGGCAGATCACGACCATTGCGCTGGAGCCGGGCGAGAGCCTGACAGACGCGGGGCCGATCGCGGCCGGCGATACGACAAGGTGGATTATCGGCGACACCGAGAGCGGCAGCGGCGCGAACCGCCGCGTCCAAATCCTCGTGAAGCCCACGCGCCCGGACATTTCCACCAACCTTGTCGTCACCACCGACCGGCGCACCTACATGATCGAGCTGCGCGCGCGGGAATCGCTCTACATGCCGGCCGTGGCATGGGCCTATCCCGCGACGCCAGCAAGCCAGCGCCAAACCGTTCCAGCCGCACCGATTATCCCGGCCGAGGCCGCGAGGAATTATCGCTACGGCCTGACAGGTGACAGCCCGCCATGGCGGCCGGTTTCCGTCTTCGATGACGGCCGGCGCGTCTATGTCGTCTTCCCGGCCGGGATCGTGCAGGGCGAAATGCCGCCGATTTTCGTGCTCGGCACGAATGGCGAACCGCAGATCGTCAACAGCCGAGTCCACCAGAACGTCCTGATCGTGGACCGTCTGTTTGGCGCGGCCGAGCTGCGCCTTGGCAGCGGCAACCGCCAGCAGGTCGTCAGGATCGTTCGCATCAACCCGACGCAGGCCGCCGCCGCGCGGCCCGCCAACGCGACCGGAGACTCCCCGTCATGACAGACAACACCATCACCGATACCGCCGCGCCCATGCGGCTGCGCGCCGAAACGCCCCGTGTCACGCGCCTATCGCGCAAGATGCTGGCAGGCGTCGGCGCTGTCGCCTTGCTCGGCATCGGCGGCGCGCTGATCTACGCACTCCAGACCCGCGACGCAGGGCCGGGAGGCGAAGAACTCTATTCGACCAACAACCGGCAAACTGCCGATGGGCTGGCGGGCCTGCCGAGCGACTATAGCGGGCCGGTCCTCGGGCCGGCATTGCCGGGCGACCTCGGCCGCCCGATCCTCGACGCGCAGAACCGGGGACAACCAGTCGTGCCGCCCGTCATGGCGACGCCCGCCGTCGATCCAGAGGAAGAGCGCCGCCGCGCCGAGGAAGAAGCCGCGCGCTTGAGCAATGTGTTCTTCCAATCCGGCCCGCGCACGGGAGCGCCGGCAGGGACGGCCATCCCCAGCCTTGCCAGTCTCGGCCTCGGCGGACAGCCCGCGACGCAGGATCGGCACACGGCTTTCCTCAATGGACCCGTGGACCGGCAGACGGTCGCGGCGGATCGGGTGACGCCACCGGCCTCGCCCTGGATATTGCAAGCCGGAGCCGTGATCCCGGCCGCGCTCATCACCGGCATCCGCTCGGACCTGCCGGGCCAGATCACCGCGCAGGTGACGGAGAATGTCTATGACAGCCCCACCGGCAGCCTGCTCCTGATCCCGCAGGGAACGCGCATCATCGGCCAGTATGATGACGGCGTGACCTTCGGCCAGCGCCGCGTCCTGCTGGTGTGGAATCGCCTGATCCTGCCGGGCGGCCGTTCCATCGTCCTTGAGCGCCTGCCGGGTGCGGACGCCAGCGGCTACGCCGGGCTTGAGGATGGCGTCGATTATCATTGGTGGGATCTGATGAAGGCCGCAGGGCTGTCCACGCTGCTCGCGGTCGGAACCGAACTTGCCACCAGCGACGAGGACCGGCTTATCCGGGCTATCCGAGACGGGGCGCAGGATACCGTCAATCAGGCGGGCCAGCAGATCGTCCAGCGTCAGTTGCAGGTCGCGCCCACGCTGACCATCCGGCCGGGCTTCCCGGTCAGGATCATCGTTACCCGCGACCTTGTATTCGAGCCGGCAGGAGGTTGACCATGACCAAGCTGAAACTCGGCCCGCTGCCCGACGACAAGCCCGTGAAGATCACCATAGAGCTGCCCGCGCCGCTCCACCGCGATCTGGCCGCCTATGCCGAGGTGCTGGCCCGCCAGAGCGGCCAGCCCGTCGCCGATCCCGTCAGGCTCATCGTGCCCATGCTGGAGCGGTTCATCGCCACGGATCGCGGCTTCGCCAAGGCACGGCGAGCCGCCAACTGAATCCCATCCCGGCAGGGGTGCCGCCAGCGCATAGGCGCAAATGCGGCACGCTACAGGCCGGCGACCTCACTCCATGGTTCGCATAGTTTCGGGGACCTCCAGTTGCCCGGAATCCCGTCGAACATGGCAACCGAGGTTATGAATATGAGTGATCCGACATACGCGCTGGATAAACGGACGATTCGCAGGCATCAGCTTCGGGAACTCGTTCCCCTTGCCGACACGACAATCTACGACATGGAGCAACGGGGCGAATTTCCCCAGCGGTTCTATTTGACGGCCCGGTGTGTGGTTTGGGACCTCGCCGAAGTGGAGGCTTGGCTTGAAGAACGTCGCCAAGCCTCCAGAGAGAAAGCTATCAGGCGCGCGCCGTCGCCCGATGTGAAGCTCAGGAAATTCCGGCCCGTCAAACGCTAGGTTCAGACACCAACAGGTCCATTGACGGCGGATACAGCGTCGGCGCGTATTTCTGGCCCGCCACCCAAGCGTCCACAAGGTTCGCCCATTCCTGCATCATATGGCGGCGCTGGTGCTCGTATTCCGCCTTGTTGTAGATGCCACGGGACGAGCGGCCATCCTCATGTGCCAAACACTTTTCGATCCAGTCACTATTGAAGCCCAGCTCGTTCAGGAGCGTAGAGCCTGTTCGGCGCAGATCGTGAACAGTGAAAGGTTCGAGCGGCAAGCCCTCCTTCTTCGCCCGCGCCACGACAGCGGTGGTTATACGGTTGAAGGTCGCCCTCGACATGGGAGCATCCGCATCGTAGCGCGATGGCAGCAGATATTTGGAATTGCCGGCGCAGGTCTTGAGCGCAATGAGAATGTCGATTGCTTGCTGCGCGAGATAGACGTTGTGCGCTTTGGATCGCTTCATCCGCTCCTTCGGGATCGACCAGACTGCGTTCTCGAAATCGACCTCATCCCAAGTCGCGTCCTGCAACTCGCTCTTTCTGACCATGGTGAGCAGGAACAGCTTCATTCCGAGCCGGATTGTCGGCAGCGTTGGCACATGCTCAAGCTGGCCCAACATGACCCGGATTTCAGCAGGCGATAGTGAGCGGTCTTTGGGAACAAAGGTTGCGATAGATGCAGGCCCGACCTCATCGGCCGGATTTGCCACCTTTTCCCCGTGGAGGATTGCGAAGGCATAAACGAGCTTCACAATGTCGCGGACGTGAACGGCGGTGGCCGGTGCTCCACGCCCCTTCACCTTTGCACACATCGCGCGCAGATCGTCGGAGCTGATTTCCGTCAGCAGCCGGTTCCGAAAGGTCGGCAGAATGTCCCGCTCATAGATCGAGCGACGCATCGCACGGGTGCTGTCCGCCATCCGCGCCTCCTGCAACCAGCGTTCGCCGAACTCGCCGAAGCTCTTTGCCTCCTTGATACGGCGCTTCTCACGTTGCTTCTCGCGCGCGGGCGATCGCCCTTCCGCGATAGCCCGCTGCGCATCGATCAACTGCTCGCGCGCCCGCGCCAGAGATAGGCCGGTTGCACCGTATCGACCCAGCGTCAACGTTTCCCGCCGCCCATTGAGGCGGTAGTCATACCGGAACACGACCGCCCCCGAGGGATTGACCGCGACATACATACCGTCACGGTCAGCGACCTTATACAATTTATCCTTTGGTTTCAGAGCTTTGATGCCCGCGTCAGTCAGCATTTTGACCCTCCAAGACCGTCCAAAAACGTCAGAGAGCAGCCAATTATACCGTCAGGCCAAAATCAGCCTTCCTGATCGGTAAATTCCCCTTTATTCTCAATGGAATAAGGTCAAAAAATATACCGTCAGAAGCTCTCTTGCCCCTGACGGTATATGTGATTTCCGAATGTGACAAGTTTCGCCATACCGTCACCTATACCGTCATTTGCGAGGCTTACACGACAATAGACTGCGATAGATGGTGACAAAATTATATAATGATTTCAGTTATTTATGTGCGGGGATCGGCGGTAATCGGCGGCGTTCGGATAGGCCCGAATTATTCCCACTCGATCGTCCCGGGCGGCTTGGAGGTGTAGTCGTAGGTCACCCGGTTGATCCCCTGCACCTCGTTGACGATGCGGGTCGCGACGCGGCTCAGGAAGGCGGCGTCGAACGGGTAGACGTCGGCGGTCATGCCGTCGGTCGAGGTGACGGCGCGCAGGGCGCAGACCGAGTCATAGGTGCGGCCGTCGCCCATCACGCCGACCGAGCGGACCGGCAGCAGCACCGCGAAGGCCTGCCAGATCGCGTCGTAGAGGCCCGCGCGGCGGATCTCGTCGAGATAGACGGCGTCGGCCTTGCGCAGGATGTCGCAGCGCTCCTTGGTCACTTCGCCGGGGATGCGGATCGCGAGGCCCGGCCCCGGGAAGGGGTGGCGGCCGACGAAGATCTCGGGCAGGCCCAGCTCGCGGCCGAGCGCGCGGACCTCGTCCTTGAACAGCTCGCGCAGCGGCTCGACGAGCTTCATGTTCATCCGCTCGGGAAGGCCGCCGACATTGTGGTGGCTCTTGATCGTCACCGACGGGCCGCCGGTGAAGCTGACGCTCTCGATCACGTCGGGGTAGAGCGTGCCCTGCGCCAGGAAGTCGGCGCCGCCGATCTTCTTCGCCTCGGCCTCGAACACCTCGATGAAGGTCTTGCCGATGAACTTGCGCTTGGCCTCCGGGTCGGTGACGCCCTTGAGGCCGTTGAGGAACAGCGTCTCGGCGTTCACATGGACGAGCGGGATGCCGTAATGCTCGCGGAACAGACCGACGACCTGGTCGGCCTCGCCCATCCGCATCAGGCCATGGTCGACGAACACGCAGGTGAGCTGGTCGCCGATCGCCTCGTGGATCAGCACCGCCGCGACCGCGCTGTCGACGCCGCCCGACAGGCCGCAGATCACCCGGCCGTCGCCGACCTGCTGGCGGATCTCCTCGATCTTGGTCGCGCGGAACTCGGCCATCGTCCAGTCGCCGGTCAGGCCGCAGACATGGCGGGCGAAATTGGCGATCAGCTTGCCGCCGTCGGGGGTGTGGACGACCTCCGGGTGGAACTGCACGCCGTAGAAGCGGCGCTTCTCGTCCGAGGTAACGGCATAGGGCGCGCCCTCCGACACCGCGACCGGCGAGAAGCCGGGCGGCAGCGCGTCGACCTTGTCGCCATGGCTCATCCACACCTGATGATGCTCGCCCTCCTTCCAGAGGCCGTCGAACAGCGCCGAGCGGGTCTTGATCTCGATGAAGGCGCGGCCGAACTCGCGGCTGTCGTGGCTCGGCGTCACCGACCCGCCGAGTTGCTGGCACATCGTCTGCTGGCCGTAGCAGATGCCGAGGATCGGCACCCCCGCCTCGAAGAAGCGCTGCGGCGCGCGGGGCGATCCCATCTCGGCGACCGAGGCGGGGCCGCCCGACAGGATGATTCCCTTGGGCTGGAGCCGGTCGAACGCGGCATCGGCGGCGTTGAAGGGTGCGATCTCGCTGTAGACGCCGGCCTCGCGGACCCTGCGCGCGATGAGCTGGGTGACCTGGCTGCCGAAGTCGACGATCAGGATCGACTCGTGCGGCTGGCTGGCCTTCGGGGCGGTGGCGGGAAGCTGGGCTGTCATGCGGAGCCGATAAAGGGCGGCGGCGCGGCTGTCCAGAGAGAGCGGGCATGAAAAAGCCCGCCCCCGCGGACGGGAGCGGGCCTTTTCGCGATTATCGGCCGGTCGGGCTCAGCGCGCCGCCATCCGGTCGCCCATGTCGATCGTCTCGATCTGGCCTTCGCGGACCGCGCAGAAGAAGTGCCGGTCGCCGCGCTCGCCCCGGACGACGCCGTCGACCCGCCAGCCATCGGGGCCGTCGCGACCGACCGAGTCGACCGAGGAGACGGGCCCGCGCGCCATGTTCTCGACCGCGTCGGTGCAGATCGACGCGACCTGGCGGGCATCATCACCCGAGTCGCGCAGATCGTCGCGCTGGTCGTCGCCGCGCCGCGACGGGACCTGGTCGCGCTTGTTCTTGCTTGCCGACGAGGCGATCGCGATCGCGCCACCGCCGATGATCGCGCCGAGCAGGATGTTGCCGAAGGTGTCGCCGCCGCCGCCATGGCGGTGATGATAGCCGCCGCCCCAATAGGGACGCGCCATCGCCGGGGCGGCCGCCCCCGCCAGCAAGGCCGCCGCCGTCGCCGAAGTGATGAATGCCTTGATCATGTCGATGCCCCGCAAAATGCTACGCCTACGATGCTGGAAAATGCGATTAGCCGCCAGCAGATTGCGGTGAGCTGAATGGCGGGGAGGCCGCCATTCTTCACTGCGTCGGCGCGAACACCATCAGCAGGTTGCCGGCCATGTGGCTGTACATGCCATAGCCCGAATTGATCACGACATGGCCGTCGACGACCAGCGCGCCGGGGCCGCTCATCGAACCGCCCTTGCCCTCGATGCCGGTGATCGTCGGCACCGGCCGGGTCGTGTCGACCTGCCACAGCACCGCGCCGGTCGCGGCGTCATAGGCGCGGAAGGTGCCGTCGAGATGGCCGGCGAACACGACGCCGGGGATCGCCGTCACCGCCGCCGAGATGCCGGTGTCGCAGAATTTGCGGCCGGCGCAATCTTCGGGCGCGCGGGCGTTCCAGATCACCCGGCCGGTGGCGGCGTCGATCGCGTGCAGCCCCGATCCGCGGATCGACGCGTCATAGACGCGCGCGTCGCCCGTGTCGGGCATGTCGTTGATCGGCACGAAGACGCGGGTGCCGTCGGCCGCCATGCCGAAATGCACGCCGCCTTGGGTACCGCCATGGCCGAGCTGCCGCTGCCAGGCGATCCGCCCGCTGTCGGGATCGAGCCCCCAGGCCTCGCCCGACTTCTGGCCGATCACCAGCATCCGCCGGCCGCCGCCGATCGGGATCAGCAGGGTCGAGGCGGCGACGTCATGGTCGGGGCCGTTCTCCTTGGGGCAGCTCCCCGAACCCAGCATGCAGGCGACGTTCCAGGCGTCGCCCTTGGTGAGCTGGGTGTGCCAGAGCCGCCGCCCGGTCCTGGCGTCGACCGCGAACACCGCGTCGCTATTGTCGTCGGCGGGCGACGAGTAATTCTCGCCCGATCCGAAATAGACCCGGCCTTGCTCCGCATCATAGGTCGGGCTGTTCCACACCGGCGCGCCCGACGGGCCGAGGATCGGGGCGTCGGCCGGATTCCTCCCCTGCTCGGTCGGCGGCTGCGGCACCGTATAGGCGCGCCAGCGGACCGCCCCGGTCGCCGGGTCGAGCGCGACCACCGATCCGCGGAAGCTGCAGCAGGCATATTTGGGATCGGCCGGCTGCGCGACCTCGAGCGAGGAGACTGGCACATAGAGCAAGCCGCCACCCAGCGTCGGCGTGCCGGTGATCGTCGCGTCGGGATGGTCGTCGAGCTTCTCCGACCAGAGGATCTTCCCCGTGAAGGCGTCGAGCGCATAGGCGCGGCCGAGCAGGTCGCCGAAATAGAGCCGCTTCGTCGCGGCGTCGGCGACGATCGCGGTGCGTATCTCGGCCGAGACGCGCCGGGTCCATTTGGTGCAGCCGCTGTCGAGGTCGAAGGCATAGACGGTGCCGTCCTGGCTGCCGACGAACATCGTCCCCCAGCCATAGCTGGGCTGCGAGCGGGCGCGTAGCGCGCCCGGGAAGGCATAAGCCCATTTGAGCGCCAGCTTCGGCACGTCGGCGGCGGCGAGCTTCGCCATGTCGGCCGGGATGAAGCGGCGATTGTCGTGTCCCCAGCCCACCGCGCGGGGCGGGTCCTTCGCATCGAAAGCGAGCCGCGCGCCCGTGCAGACCGGCGGCAGCTTCGGCTTCGCCTCGCCCGACAGGCGGCGGCGCGTCACGAACTCGGCGACCTCGATCCGCTGCGCCGGGGACAGCGCCGCACCCTGCGCCTTCATCACCCCGCCGGTCAGCGCGACGACGATCGCGTCGCCCGGCATCATCGCCAGGAAGGTCGGCGACGGCGCCTTCGGTACCCCGCCTTCATGGCAGACGGCGCAATGCTCGGCGAAGATCGCCTTGCCCGGCGCAGTGGCGGGATCGACCGCGCTGGCGTCCTTCGCCTGGAAATCGTCCGTCGAGCGAATCCGGGTCTTCTCCAGCGCCTCGCTCTCGCTCACCGGCTGCCCCGTCACCGCCCCGGCGCCGATCACCGCCGCCGCGATCGCCAGCGACATTGTCGCAAAGCCACGCCCGATCCGCTGCATTCCATCCTCTCCCGGCTATCGCCGCTCGTTGACGGCGGCGCGCGACTCGATCCGCCTACAAAGAACGGTCGCGGGTCCGGGAGCAAGAAAAAACAATCATGTCTGCTTATTATTTGACGCGGCCGGGGCGCCGCTACGGCAGGCGCATCCCCGTCCAATAGCCCATGAAGGCCCAGAGATCGGCATATTCGTCGATGATCTTGTCGGTCGGCTTGCCCGATCCATGGCCGGCGCGCGTCTCGATGCGGATCAGGTGCGGCCTGGCGCCGATGTCCGCCGCCTGCAACGCGGCGGTATATTTGAAGCTGTGCCCCGGCACGACGCGGTCGTCGGTGTCGGCGGTCGTCACCAGGATCGCCGGATAGTCGGCGCCGCCCTTGACGTTGTGATAGGGCGAATAGCCGCGCAGCACGTGGAAGTCCTCTTCCTTGCCGGGATCGCCATAGTCGTCGACCCAGTAGCGGCCGGCGGTGAAGCGGTTGAAGCGCAGCATGTCCATCACCCCGACCGCCGGATTGACCGCCGCGAACAGGTCGGGACGCTGGTTGACCACGGCGCCGATCAGCAGGCCGCCGTTCGACCGGCCCATCGCCGCGAGCCGCCCCTTGGCGCTGATCCCGCTGGAGACCAGATATTCGCCGGCGGCGATGAAGTCGTCGAACACGTTCTGCTTGTTGGCGAGACGGCCGGCCTCGTGCCAGACCTTGCCATATTCGCCGCCGCCGCGAAGGTTGGCGACCGCATAGACGCCGCCCATCTCCATCCAGTCGAGGATCGCGGGCGAGAAGCCCGGCGTCATCGAGATGTTGAAGCCGCCATAGCCGTAGAGCAGCGCCGGCGCGCCCGGTCCGGTCGACTTCTTGCGCGCGACGAACATCGGAATCTCGGTGCCGTCCTTCGACCGGTAGAATTGCTGGTCGACGATATAGTCGCGCGGGTCGAACGACAGCTTCGGCTTGATGAACTCCTCCATCTTCCGGGTCGCGCTGTTGAAGCGGTAGATGGTCGACGGCGTCGCGAAGCTCGAGAAGCTGAAGAAGGTCTCGGGATCGCCGGTCCGCCCGCCGAAGCCGGCGCCGGTGCCGATGTCGGGGAGGTTGATCGGACCGACCGGCTGCCCGGTCAGCTCGAACAGCTGCGCCTCGGTCTTGGCGTCGCCGAGATAGGCGAGGATCAGCCGGCTGCCGACCAGCGACACGCCGACCAGCGTGTCGCTGGTCTGCGCGATGATCTCGACCGGCTTGGGCTTCCGCTCCGCCACGTCGAGCATCACCACCCGCTGGCGCGGCGCCTTCAGGTTGGTGCGGAAATAGAGTTTGCTGCCGACACTGCCCGCCAGCGCCCATTCGTTGGTGAAGCCGGTCACCAGCTTGCGCGGCTTGGCATTGGGCTCGGCCAGGTCGAACAGGGTCAGTTCATAGCGCTCGTCGGTGCCCTCGCTCGACGTGACCAGCGCATAGCGGCCGTCCTGGGTCGTCTCGACGCTGTGGTTGAGCCGCGGCCGGTTCGGCGTCGCATAGAGCAGCCTGTCCTCCGACTGCGGCGTGCCGATCCGGTGATAATAGACCTGGTGGTTGAGGTTGAGCTGCTGGAAGGCCGCCCCGGCCTTCGGCTCGGGGAAGCGCGAATAATAGAAGCCGCGGCCGTCGCCGTCCCAGGAAAGGTCGGAGAATTTGACCCATTTGATCTCGTCGTCGAGCGTCTTGCCGGTCGCGACGTCGATCACGCGCAGGGTGCGCCAGTCGCTGCCGCCGTCCTGGATCGAATAGAGCAGCAGGTCGCCATTGTTCGACGGCCGCCATTCGTCGAGCGCGGTCGCGCCGTCCTTGGCCCAGCGGTTGGGATCGAGCAGCTCGCGCTCCTTGCCGTCGAGCCCGTCGCGGACGAGCAGCACCGACTGGTTCTGCAGGCCGCTGTTATAGGTGTAGAAATAGCGCCCGCCGCGTTTGCGCGGCACCCCGTAGCGCTCATAGTTCCACAGCGTCTTGAGCCGCTTGCGGATCGCGTCGCGGCCGGGAAGCGCGTCGAGATAGGCCTCGGTGACCTTGTTCTCGGCATCGACCCAGCGGGCGACCTCGGCGTCCTCGCGGACGTCGTTCTCGAGCCAGCGATAGGGATCGGCGATCGCCTCGCCGAACTGTTCCTCGACGACGTCGCCGCGGCGGGTTTCGGGATAGGGCGGGAGCTTGGGGTTTTCGGCGGAGAGGGGCAAGGCGGTGCTCATCAGGACACAGGCGAGGGCGGCACGCAACATCATCGACGGCATCGAACGGAAACCCCCTGCGGAATGCAAAGAAAAAGAGCCGCGAGCGTAACGCCCGCGGCTCTCTTTGCAATGACTTGCTCTATCATCCCACTCCGCAAAGGAGCGGAGGATGCGATCAGGCCGCCTCGGCGACATCCTCGTCGGTCTCGACCGGACCCGAGTCCTGGCCCTTGGCCGAAACGTCGCGGTCGACGAACTCGATGATCGCCATCGACGCAGCGTCCGAGGCGCGGATGCCGGCCTTGACGATGCGGGTGTAGCCGCCGTTGCGCGAGGCGTAGCGCTCGGCCAGGACCTCGAACAGCTTCTTGAGCTGGGTGTCGTCCTGCAGGCGCGCATGGGCGAGACGGCGATTGGCGAGGCCGCCCTTCTTGGCGAGCGTGATCAGCTTCTCGACATAGGGGCGAAGCTCCTTCGCCTTGGCGAGCGTGGTCAGGATCTGCTCATGCTTGATGAGCGCCGCCGACTGGTTGCGGAACAGGGCGGTACGATGGGAAGCGGTCCGCTGAAGCTTACGACCGCCAACGCGATGGCGCATGATGATTTCCTTCGTTCGTCAGAGGGCCGTGTGAGGTACCCCAAGCCAGGCGGTGTGACAGGGCCACCGCCCAAAACCCGTCCTCATGATCGTGGGAGATCGAAGACCTCCCCTGCCTCATGAGATCCCGGCCTCCGCCGGGATGACGTCCCGGCGCGCAATCGCGCGCCAGGACATCAGAACTCCTGTTCGAGCTTCTTGGCCATTTCCTCGATGTTCTCCGGCGGCCAGCCCGGGATTTCCATGCCCAGGCGGAGGCCCATCGAAGCGAGGACTTCCTTGATCTCGTTGAGCGACTTGCGGCCGAAGTTCGGCGTGCGCAGCATCTCGGCCTCGGTCTTCTGGACCAGGTCGCCGATGTAGATGATGTTGTCGTTCTTGAGGCAGTTGGCCGAACGGACCGACAGCTCGAGCTCGTCGACCTTCTTGAGCAGGTAACGGTTGAGCTGGTTGGCGTCGCCTTCCGGCTCGCCCGCAGCGCCGCCCGCGGCGCCGGCGCCCGCGGCCGGAGCCGAGATCGCCATGCCGTCGTCGAAGTGGACGAAGAGCTGGAGCTGGTCCTGCAGGATGCGCGCCGAATAGGCCAGCGCGTCTTCCGGCGTGACGGTGCCGTCGGTCTCGATCGTCAGCGTGAGCTTGTCATAGTCGAGCTCCTGACCGACGCGGGTGTTCTCGACCTTGTAGGCGACCTGGCGGACCGGCGAGTAGAGCGCATCGACCGGGATCAGGCCGATCGGCGCGTCGACCGGACGGTTGGCGGCGGCGGTGACATAGCCCTTGCCGACGTCGGCGGTCAGTTCCATGTTCAGGGTCGCGCCGTCGTCGAGGTGGCAGATCACCAGGTCGGTGTTCATCACCTCGATGTCGCCCGAAGCAGCGATCATGCCCGCGGTGACCTCGGCCGGGCCGGTCGCCGAGAGCTGAAGGCGGCGGGGGCCGTCGCCCTGCATCTTGAGCGCGATCTGCTTGACGTTGAGGACGATGTCGGTGACGTCCTCGCGAACGCCCGCGAGGCTCGAGAACTCGTGCAGCACGTTCTCGATCTTGATCGAGGTGACGGCGGCGCCCTGCAGCGAGGACAGCAGCACGCGACGCAGCGAGTTGCCGAGCGTCAGGCCGAAGCCGCGCTCCAGCGGCTCGGCGACGAAGGTCGCCTTGCGCTTGCCATCGCCGCCCGACTTCTTTTCGAGGCCGTTCGGCTTCTTGAGTTCCTGCCAGTTCTTTGCGTTGACAGCCACTGTGTTCCCCTCGGGGTATGGCAGGCGCGGGAGGCAACCTGCCGGATAAACGGAGAGCGGGGGCCGAAGCCCCCACGCCGGATCAGACGCGGCGGCGCTTCGACGGACGCACGCCGTTGTGCGGGATCGGCGTCACGTCGCGGATCGACGTGATGTGGAAGCCGACCGCCTGCAGCGCGCGGAGCGCCGACTCACGGCCCGAACCGGGGCCCTTCACCTCGACCTCGAGCGTGCGGACGCCGTGCTCGGCGGCCTTCTTGCCCGCGTCCTCGGCCGCGACCTGGGCGGCGTAAGGGGTCGACTTGCGGCTGCCCTTGAAGCCCATCATGCCGGCCGACGACCAGGCGATCGCATTGCCCTGCGCGTCGGTGATGGTGATCATGGTGTTGTTGAAGCTGGCGTTCACATGCGCGACGCCGGCGGTGATGTTCTTGCGCTCGCGACGGCGAATGCGCTGGGGTTCACGTGCCATCTTATCCGTATCCTACATCAAGGAGCGAGCGTCGCGGCCGATCGACCCGACGCTCAAGCCCATTACTTCTTCTTGCCGGCGATCGGCTTGGCCTTGCCCTTGCGGGTGCGCGCATTGGTGTGTGTGCGCTGGCCGCGGACCGGAAGGCCCTTGCGATGACGCAGGCCGCGATAGCAGGCCAGGTCCATCAGGCGCTTGATGTTCATCGCCACCTGGCGACGCAGGTCGCCCTCGACGGTGTAGCCGGCGTCGATCGCCTCGCGAATCTGGAGGACTTCCTGATCGCTGAGGTCCTGGACGCGGCGCTGCGGCTCGATGCCCAGCTTGGCGGTGATTTCCTTGGCCTTGGCCGGGCCAATGCCGTGAATGTAGGTCAGCGCGATTTCGACGCGCTTGTTGGTCGGGATATTGACACCCGCAATACGTGCCACTGTGCTATTCTCCTGCTCCACGGGGCGGTTGGCTGGCCGCCCCATCTCGACGCTCGCCCCGTCGGACCGGGGCCGCCTCCCACCACGCAAGAAGCACGGCACGCGCACGAAGCGGTACCGGGCAAAGCGGCGTGGGAACGGGGGTCACTAATGCGGCCGATCGCGCCTGTCAACCGGCCGGCGCGATTCGCGGCCGGATCGCGACGACCCGTTCCGTCCGCATTGCCCTTGAACCCGGCCCGAAGGCAAGGCATCCCCGACGCGGGAGCGACAACGGGTTCGGATCGATGGACAGGATGCTGGTTCCGGCCGACCGAGGGCGCTTCCACCGGAACAATTTCGACGCGCTGCGACTCGCCATGGCGCTGCTCGTGGTCTTCTCGCACAGCTTCGCGCTGCGCTTCGGGACCGAAGCGTTCGAGCCGGTCTCGCTCGCCACCAACGGCTATTACAATGCCGGCCATGTCGGCGTCTGGGGCTTCTTCATCGTCAGCGGCTTCCTGATCGCGCACAGCCATGAGCGCTCGCGCTCGATCGGCGGCTATGCGGCGAAACGGGTGCGGCGCATCTACCCCGCCTATCTGGTCGCCACCGCGATCTGCGCCTTCGTCGTGACGCCGCTGTTCGCCCCGCCGGACTTCGCGCTGACCGCCGCGGAGGCGGCGCGGACGATCGGCGCGAACCTGCTGCTGGCCAATCATTTCCCTCTGCCCGACCTGTTCGTCGCCAACCCGGTCCACGCGGTCAACGGCTCGCTGTGGAGCATCAGGTTCGAGTTCCTCTGCTATGTCGGGGTCGCGCTGCTCGGCGTGCTGGCGCTGCCGCTGCGTCGATGGGCGGTGCCGCTGATCTACGTCGCCGTCGTCGCCACCTGGTGCTGGCTCGACCTCACCGGCCGCAGGCCGGGCGGCCCTGCCCTCGTCGCCGACGTGATCGGCTGGCCCTATATGTGGTTCCGGGTGCTGCCCAACTTCCTCGCCGGGATGATCGTCTACCTGCACCGGGATAATATCCCGCGCTCGACGCCGCTGCTGCTCGCGGGCCTCGCCGCCTGCTTCCTGGGCTTCCATCTCGGCGGACATGGGCCGGCCGGGATCGTCGCGGCGCATGTCCTCGCGCCGCCGGTGATGGCCTATCTGGTCTTCTGGATCGCCTTCCATCCGCGCATCGACCTCAGCCGGGCGGCGCGGTTCGGCGATATCTCCTACGGCACCTATCTCTACGCCTATGTCATCCAGCAGATGCTGGTCGCCCAGGCGGCAGCCCTGCCCTTCCCGCTGTTCGTGCTGGCGTCGATGCTGCTCGCGCTGGCCGCGGGCGCGCTGAGCTGGTGGCTGGTCGAGCGGCACTTCCTCGACCATGGGCGACGGCCCGCCGAGCACCGGCCCGAAAGAAAGGAGGCGCCCGCTCTTCCCTGAGCGGACGCCTCCCTTTCTCAACCGATGATGATCGGACGGTCAGACCACGCCATAGGCGAGCATCGCGTCGGCCACCTTCTTGAAGCCGGCGATGTTGGCGCCCTTCACATAGTCAACATGGTCGGTCCCGGCGGAGCCGCCATATTCGACGCAGCGCGCATGGATGCCCTGCATGATGTCGACCAGCAGGCGCTGCAGCTCCTCTTCCTTCCACGAGATGCGCGCCGAGTTCTGGCTCATCTCGAGGCCGGACACCGCGACGCCGCCGGCATTGGCGGCCTTGCCCGGAGCGAACAGGATCTTGGCCTTCTTGAAGACATGGGTGCCTTCGAGGGTGGTCGGCATGTTGGCGCCTTCCGAGACCGCGAAGCAGCCGTTCTTGACCAGCGTCTTCGCCTCTTCCTCGTTCAGCTCGTTCTGGGTCGCGCAGGGCACCGCCACGTCGCACTCGACGCCCCACGGGCGGGCGCCGTTGCCATGGAACTCGGAGCCCTTGAACTCCTTCACATATTCGGAGATGCGGCCGCGCTTGCGGGTCTTGAGGTCCTTGACCCAGTTGACCTTGTCCTGGGTGATGCCCTCCGGATCGTAGATGAAGCCTTCCGAGTCCGACAGGGTCAGCACCTTGCCGCCGAGCTGGTTGATCTTCTCGGCCGCATGGGTGGCGACATTGCCCGATCCCGAGATGACGGCGTTGAGGCCGACCAGGTCCTTGCCCTTGGTCTTGAGCATTTCGTGCAGGAAGTAGACCGCGCCATAACCGGTCGCCTCGGTACGGATCAGCGAGCCGCCATATTCGAGGCCCTTGCCGGTCAGCACGCCGGTGAACTCGTTGGTCAGGCGCTTGTACTGGCCGAACATGTAGCCGATCTCGCGGCCGCCCACGCCGATGTCGCCGGCGGGGACGTCGGTGTCCGCGCCGATGTGGCGATAGAGCTCGTTCACGAAGCTCTGGCAGAAGCGCATCACCTCGTTGGTGCTCTTGCCCTTCGGGTTGAAGTTGGAGCCGCCCTTGCCGCCGCCCATCGGCAGGCCGGTCAGCGCGTTCTTGAAGGTCTGCTCGAAGGCGAGGAATTTGAGGACGCTCTCGGTCACCGACGGGTGGAAGCGGATGCCGCCCTTGTAGGGCCCGATCGAGTTGTTGTTCTGGACGCGCCAGCCACGCTGCACGCGGATATTGCCCTTGTCGTCCTCCCAGCAGACGCGGAAGCTGATCACCCGATCCGGCTCCGCGATGCGGCGGAGGATCTGGTATTTATGATATTCTTCCTTGTCGGCGATGAAATCGAAGATGTCCTCCGCGACCTCGGTGACGGCCTGGACGAACTCCGGCTGACCGGGATTACGCTTCTTCACCCCCTCGACGAAACTCGCGAGGTCGACATGATCGGAAACGGCCATAGAATATTCCCCTGCTCCTAGGACCCGCGCCCCGGTGCGTTGGGACTCGGCATCCGTAACGACAGGCATCCCGCGATTCCGGGATGTGAGCAAGGATTTTCCGTAGAGCGCGCGGGGTTCGCCCGAGGCCTTACCAGTGGCCCCAGAACTCGAATATGTGGTCGATCGGCGTTACCGGCCCGCCAAGCCCCAGCAACAGGATGATGGCGACGATCAGCAGCAGCCACGCCCAGCGCGCGGCCCGGCGGACAAGACCGAAGAAGAAGGTCAGCCACGCCATGGCTTCTCGGCGGGCCGCGGAGGTCCGCCGCCGCCGTCTGCGCCTGACCGGTTGCCGTTCCATGATCGTGCGAACATGCACGAAATATGGCGAAAGCCAAAGCGCTTAAAACAAGCGGCCCGCCACGGCATCGGCCGTGACGGGCGCTCGCTCAGTTGTCGAGGATAGCGGCGATCGCCGCCGAGACATCGGCCATGTCGGCCATGCCGTCGACGCGCCGGACCAGGCCGCGCGCCTCGTAGACCGGCAGGATCGGCGCGGTCTTGGCCCGATATTCGGCCATGCGGGTCCGCACCGTCTCCTCATTGTCGTCGGGACGGCGCTTGAACTCGGCCGAGCCGCAGACGTCGCAGACCCCCGCGACCTTCGGCTGCTTGAACCGATCGTGATAGCCCTCGCCGCAATTGGCGCAGGTGTAGCGGCCGGTGATCCGCTCGACCAGCGCGTCCTCGTCGACCTCGAGCTCGATGACATGGTCGAGCACGCGGCCGCGGCTCGCCAGGATCTCGTCGAGCGAATGGGCCTGCGCCTCGGTGCGCGGGTAGCCGTCGAAGATGGCGCCTTCCGAGGCGGCCATGCTGTCGAGCTTCTCGCCGATCAGGCCGGAGACGATCTCGTCCGAGACGAGCTCGCCCGCTTCCATCACCGCCTTGGCCTTCAGGCCGATCGGCGTTCCGGCCTTGACGGCGGCGCGCAGCATGTCCCCGGTCGAGAGCTGCACCATGCCGCGATCGGCAACCAGCTTCGACGCCTGCGTTCCCTTGCCGGCGCCGGGCGGACCCAGCAGGATGATATTCACGAGCGGACGCTCCGCGCAAACGTCAGAAAGATCACCTCCGCATTCCCCCCTTGAGCTTGGCCTTCTTGATCAGGTCGCCATATTGGTGCGCGAGCAGATGGCTCTGGATCTGCGTCACCGTATCGATCGTCACGTTGACGACGATCAGCAGGCTGGTACCGCCCAGCGCGATGCCCAGGCCATATTGCGCTGTGACATATTCGGGCACCAGGCAGATGAAGGTCAGATAGGCCGCCCCGATCACGGTGATGCGGGTCAGCACATAGTCCAGATAGTCGGCGGTGTTCTTGCCCGGGCGGATGCCGGGGATGAAGCCGCCATAGCGCTTCAGATTGTCCGCGGTCTCCTCCGGATTGAAGACGACGGCGGTGTAGAAGAAGCAGAAGAAGATGATGCCCGCGGCATAGAGCGCCATGTAGAGCGGCGTGCCGTGGTGCAGATACTGGTTCATCCCGATGATGAAGTCGCCCCACAGGCTCTCGCCCTGGGTGCGCTGCCCGGCGAACTGGCTGATCGTCAGCGGCATCAGCAGCAGCGACGAGGCGAAGATCGGCGGGATCACGTTGGCGGTGTTGATCTTGAGCGGCAGGTGGCTCTTGTCGGCCTGCATCATGCCGCGCGCGGTCTGGCGCTTGGGATACTGGATCAGCACCTGGCGCTGCGCCCGCTCCATGAAGACGATGCCGGCGACCAGCGCGATCACCCCGATCACCGCCAGGACGATGAACATCGCCGACAGCGATCCGGTGCGGCCGCCTTCGAACAGGTTGGCCAGCGCGGTCGGCAGCTGCGAGACGATGCCCGCCATGATGATCAGCGAGATGCCGTTGCCGATGCCGCGGCTGGTGATCTGCTCGCCCAGCCACATCAGGAACATCGTGCCGCCGATCAGCGAGATCACCGTCGTCGCGCGGAACAGATACGGGTCGATCACGACCGCCTCCATCCCGGCGCTGGCGCCCCAGCTCTCGAGGCCGACCGCGATGAAATAGCCCTGGATGCCGGTCAGCAGCACCGTGCCGTAGCGGGTGTACTGGTTGAGCTTCTTGCGCCCGCTCTCGCCCTCCTTCTTGATCGCGGCGAGCGTCGGCGACAGCGAGGTCGCGAGCTGCACCACGATCGAGGCGGTGATGTACGGCATCACGCCGAGCGCGATCAGCGACATGCGGGTCAGCGAGCCGCCCGAGAAGGCGTTGAAGAAGTCGAGCACGCCGCCCTTGGTCGTGTCGAACAGCGACTGGAGCGACCGCGGATCGAGGCCGGGAAGCGGCACATGGCTCAGCAGGCGGAAAATGATGAGCGCGCCCAGGGTGAACCACAGGCGCTTCTTGAGCTCGGTCGCCTTGGCGAACTGGCTCAGATTGATGTTGGCGGCCATCTGTTCGGCTGCGGATGCCATCTTGTTCTGTGACCCCGGAAATGGAAACGGCGGCAACCCTGATGGGTCTGCCGCCGTCTCATATAATGTGTGCTTTCGGCTTGTCAGCCGGAAAGCGCCAGGACGACGGGCGAACCCGCGATCAAGCCTTCTTGGCGGCCTTCGCGGTGCCCTTCTTGGCGGCGGCCTTCTCGGCGGCCGGAACCACCTCGATCACCTCGACCGAACCGCCCGCCTTCTCGATCGCCGCCTTGGCGCCGGCCGAAACGCCGGCGACCTTGAACGAGACCTTCGCGGTCAGCTCGCCCTTGCCGAGGATGCGGACGCCGTCCTTGCCGCCACGGGCAACGCCGGCCGCCTTCAGCGCGGCGTGGTCGATCACGCCGGCGGTGTCGAGCTTCTTGGCGTCGACCAGCTTCTGGATCGCGCCCAGGTTCACCTCGGCATAATCCTTGGCGAAGATGTTGTTGAAGCCGCGCTTCGGCAGGCGCATGTGGAGCGGCATCTGACCGCCCTCGAAGCCGTTGATCGAGACGCCCGAGCGGCTCTTCTGGCCCTTCTGGCCCCGGCCGCCGGTCTTGCCCAGGCCGGAACCGATGCCACGGCCGACGCGGACGCGGCTCTTGCGGGCGCCCTGGTTGTCGCGGATTTCGTTGAGTTTCATCGTCTGCACTCGCTTTCGCTATGTTCGCGCTGAATAGAGGAAGGGGGCCATTAGCCCCCTTCTATCCGTTTGACCAGCCCCGAGGGGCCGGAAGCTCATGCCGCAGAAGCTTTCCCCTGCGGCCGGAGATCCTGACTTTCGTCAGGATGGACGAGACTTACGCCTCGTCCACCTTCACCATGTGCTGCACCTTGCGGATCATGCCACGGACTTCAGGGGTATCCTGAAGCTCGCGGGTCCGGTGCATCTTGTTGAGGCCCAGGCCGATCAGCGTCGCGCGCTGGTCGGCGGTGCGGCGGATCGGCGAACCGATCTGCGTGACCTTGAGAGTCTTGCCAGCCATCGTCGCTTACTCCGTGATCGCAGCGGCTTCGGCCTCGGCCACCGGGGCCGAAGCACCGCCGCGACCCAGCAGGTCGGCGATCTTCTTGCCACGGCGCTGCGACACCGACTTGGGCGAGGTCTGATCCTTCAGCGCCTCGAAGGTCGCCCGGATCATGTTGTAGGGGTTCGAGGTGCCGACCGACTTGGTCACCACGTCGGCGACGCCGAGGCTCTCGAAGATGGCGCGCATCGGACCGCCGGCGATGATGCCGGTGCCCGGAGGCGCGGTGCGGACCGTCACGCGGCCGGCGCCGAAGTGGCCGTTGCCGTCATGGTGCAGGGTCCGGCCCTCGCGCAGCGGCACGCGGACCATCGCCTTCTTGGCGGCGGCGGTCGCCTTCGAGATCGCCTCCGGCACCTCGCGGGCCTTGCCGTGGCCGAAGCCCGCGCGGCCCTTGCCGTCGCCGACCACGACCAGCGCGGCGAAGCCGAAGCGCTTGCCGCCCTTCACGGTCTTCGAGACGCGGTTGATGTGGACGAGCTTCTCGATCAGCTCCTCGCCCTGCTCCTCGGAGCCACGACGGTCGTCGCGACGGCCCCGGCCGTCACGGCCACGGCCACGGTCGCCGCCGCGGTCGTTTCCGCCACGGCCACGGCCGCCACGGCCACGGCGCTCGCCCTGGCCCTCGGCACCGGGAGCGGCTTCCGCCGGAGCGGCCGCCTGGATTTCGGTTTCGTCAGCCATTTAGAACTCCAATCCGCCTTCGCGGGCCGCATCGGCCAGCGCCTTGACGCGACCATGGAAAAGGAAGCCGCCGCGATCGAACACCACCTGGGTGACGCCCGCCGCCTTGGCGCGCTCGGCAACCGCCTTGCCGACCGAGGCCGCCGCATCGGCGGTCGCGCCGGTCTTGCCCTTCATATCCTTGTCGAGGGTCGAAGCCGAAGCGACCGTGCGGCCGGCTTCGTCGTCGATCACCTGGGCATAGATATGCCGGCCCGAACGGTGCACCGACAGACGGGGACGCAGACCGCCCCTGGCCCGCAGCGCGGTGCGCACGCGACGACGGCGGCGCTCGAAGAGAGAGAGACCCTTGCTCATTACTTCTTCTTCCCTTCCTTGCGGAAGATATACTCGCCGGCGTACTTGATGCCCTTGCCCTTATAGGGCTCCGGCTTCCGCCAGCGGCGGATTTCCGCGGCCACCTGACCGACCTTCTGCTTGTCGATGCCCGAGATCTGGACGGTCGTCTGATCCGGCGTCGCGATCGTGATCCCCTCGGGGATCGCGAAGTCGACGTCGTGGCTGTAGCCGAGCTGCAGCTTCAGATTCTTGCCCTGGACGTTGGCGCGATAGCCGACGCCAGTGATCTGGAGGGTCTTCGAATAGCCCTCGGTCACGCCGGTGATCAGGTTCTGCACCAAGGTCCGCTGCATGCCCCAGAAGGAGCGCGCGCGCTTGGTCTCGTTGATCGGCTGGACCGAGATCGAGCCGTCTTCGATCGCATAGCTCACTTCGTCGGCCAGGCTGATGCTCAGCGTGCCCTTCGGCCCCTTGACCGACAGCGTCTTGCCTTCGATCGCGGCGGTGACGCCTGCCGGCACGGAGACCGGCTTCTTACCGATGCGGCTCATCAGAAGACCTCCGCGAGAACCTCGCCGCCGACATTCTGCTCACGCGCTTCCGCGTCGGACAGAACGCCCCGGGGCGTCGAGACGATGGTGATGCCCAGGCCGTTGCGGACGCGCGGCAGGTCCTTCGAACCCGAATAGACGCGGCGGCCCGGCTTGGAGACGCGGGCGACATGCTGGATCGCAGGCTGCCCTTCGAAATATTTCAGCTCGATGCGCAGGCCGCTGTGGCCGGCGAGGTCTTCCTCGCTATAGCCACGGATATAGCCTTCGCGCTGAAGCACGTCGAGCACGCGGGCGCGCAGCTTGGACGCGGGCGAGAGCACGCTGTCCTTGCGAGCACGCTGCCCGTTGCGGATGCGGGTGAGCAGATCACCCAGAGGATCGGTCAGAGCCATCTTTTCGGTTCCTTACCAGCTCGACTTGGTGACGCCGGGGATCAGGCCCTTGTTGGCCAGATCCCGGAGCTGCACGCGGCAAAGCCGGAACTTGCGATAATAAGCGCGGGGACGGCCCGTCACTTCGCAACGGTTGCGCACGCGGGTCGGATTCGCGTTGCGCGGAATCTCGGCGAGCTTGAGGCGCGCGATCAGGCGCTCCGTCTCGTCCTTGCTCTCGTCGTCCGCGATCGCCTTCAGGCGCGCATATTTGCCCGCATAAGCCTTCACCAGCTTCTTGCGACGCTCGTTCTTGTTGATCGAACTCAGTTTCGCCATGACTTAAGTTCTTCCTTATCCAGCAGACCGCTTACGCGGCCTGCTTCTGGTCCTCGTTATCCGCCGGGAAGGGGAAGCCGAACAGGCGCAGCAGCTCGCGCGCCTCATCGTCGGTCTTCGCCGTCGTGGCGACAATCACATCCATGCCGCGGATCTTGTCCACGGAGTCGTAGCTGATCTCCGGGAAGATCAGCTGTTCCTTCAGGCCGGTGGCATAGTTGCCGCGACCGTCGAACGACTTCGGGTTGAGCCCGCGGAAGTCGCGAACGCGCGGGAGCGCGATCGTGACGAAACGGTCGAGAAACTCGTACATGCGCTCACGGCGGAGGGTGACCTTCGCGCCAATCGGCATGCCCTCGCGCAGCTTGAACTGCGCGATCGACTTCTTCGCCTTGGTGATCACGGCCTTCTGGCCGGCGATCTTGGTCATCTCCAGGGCGGCCTGCTCGACCTTCTTCTTGTCCTGGGTGGCCTCACCAACGCCCATGTTCAGGACGATCTTGGTGATCTTCGGCACTTCCATGTGGTTCTTGTAGCCGAACTTCTCGGTCATCGCCTTGACGATCGTCTCGTCATAGAGCTTCCGGAAGCGCGGGGTGTAGGCGTCAGCCATTGATCGTCTCCCCGGTCTTGACGGCCACGCGGACCTTCTTGCCGTCCTTCACCTCGAAGCGGACGCGGGTCGGCTTGCCGTCGGCGGTCGCGATCGCGACCTTCGACACGTGCAGCGGAGCCTCGACACGCTCCAGGCCACCCTGCGGGTTGGCCTGGCTCGGCTTGCGGTGACGGGTCGCGACGTTGACGCCCGACACGATCACCTTGGCGTCCTTCGGAAAGGACTTGGTGACTTCGCCCGTCTTGCCCTTGTCCTTGCCGGACAGGACGACGACGCGGTCACCCTTCTTGATCTTCAGCGCGGACATCACAGCACCTCAGGGGCGAGCGAGATGATCTTCATGTGGTTCTTGGCACGGAGCTCGCGGACCACCGGGCCGAAGATGCGGGTGCCGATCGGCTCGCCGCTGTTCTTGTTGATCAGAACGGCGGCGTTGCCGTCGAAACGGATCGTCGAACCGTCGGGACGATGGATGTCCTTGGCGGTGCGCACGATGACCGCGCGATGCACGTCACCCTTCTTGACCTTGCCGCGCGGCGCCGCTTCCTTGATCGAGACGACGATCACGTCGCCCACGGTCGCGAAACGGCGCTTGGAACCGCCCAGCACCTTGATGCACTGCACCCTCTTCGCGCCGCTGTTGTCGGCGACGTCGAGGTTCGTCTGCATCTGGATCATTGTTCAGACCCTTCCACTAATCAGGCGTGGTTCGGCGTCGCGTGGGTATCAACCCGCTCGATCACCTTCCACGTCTTGAGCTTCGACATCGGCGCGGTCTCTTCGATGCGCACCGTCTCACCCTCGCGATACTCGTTGGTCTCGTCGTGGGCGTGATACTTCTTCGACCGCTTGATGATCTTGCCGTACAGCGCGTGCTTCACGCGACGTTCGACTTTCACAACCACGGTCTTGTCGGTCTTGTCGGAGACCACCGTTCCGGTCAGCACGCGCTTCGGCATGGCTGGCGCTCCTTACTTCGCGGCCGCAGCGGCACGCTGCGTCTGCAGGGTCTTGATCTGCGCGATGGTCCGACGGACCTCCTTCACGCGGCTCGGCTTCTCGAGCTGGCTGGTGGCCGCCTGGAAGCGCAGGTTGAACTGCTCGCGCTTCAGCTCGCCCAGGTCCTGGGCCAGCTGGTCGTCGGTCTTGGCAGTGAGATCGGCAATCTTCGCCATCTTACTTGTCCTCGTAGATCGACTCGCCGAAGCGAGCGACAACCTTGGTCTTGATCGGCAGCTTCTCCATCGCGCGCTCGAAGGCGACGCGGGCGAGCGGGCCGGGAACGCCGTCGAGCTCGAACAGGATACGGCCGGGCTTGACGCGAGCCGCCCAGAACTCGGGCGAACCCTTACCCGAGCCCATGCGGACTTCGGCGGGCTTCGACGAGACGGGCACGTCCGGGAAGATGCGGATCCACAAGCGACCCTGGCGCTTGATGTGACGCGTGATCGCGCGGCGGGCCGCCTCGATCTGGCGCGCGGTGATCCGGTCCGGCTCGAGGGCCTTGAGGCCGAACGCGCCGAAGTTCAGCGACGCGCCGCCCGGCGCGTTGCCATGGATGCGGCCCTTGTGGGCCTTGCGGAATTTGGTGCGCTTTGGTTGCAGCATTTTCTATCGCCTTCTGACACCGATTGTCCGGTCGATCAGGCGACGCTGATAAGGGGGGAGCCCCTTACCGCGCCGGCCGGACCCCCGACGTCTGAGCTTCCATCATGAGCCGGTCCTGGGCCAGCGGATCATGGCCGAGGATCTCACCCTTGAAGATCCAGACCTTGATGCCGCACACACCATAAGCGGTGTGGGCTTCGGCTTCGGCATAGTCGACGTTCGCGCGCAGCGTGTGCAGCGGAACGCGGCCTTCGCGATACCACTCGGTGCGGGCGATCTCCGCGCCGCCCAGACGGCCGGCGCAGGTGATGCGGATGCCCTCGGCGCCGAGACGCAGGGCCGACTGCACCGCGCGCTTCATCGCGCGGCGGAAGGCGATGCGGCGCTCGAGCTGGTCGGCGACGCCCTGGGCGACGAGCTTCGAGTCGATCTCCGGCTTGCGGATCTCGACGATGTTCAGCGACACGTCCGACGAGGTCATCTTGCCGAGCGCGCGGCGAAGCTTCTCGATGTCGGCGCCCTTCTTGCCGATGATGACGCCCGGGCGCGCAGCATAGACCGAGATGCGGCACAGCTTGGCCGGACGCTCGATCACGACCTTCGAGATCGCGGCCTGCGGGATCGCCTTCATGATGTGCTTGCGGATCTTGAGATCCTCGAGCAGCAGGCGGCCGTAATCGGCGCCGTCGGCATACCAGCGGCTGTCCCAGGTGCGGTTGATCTGCAACCGCATGCCGATCGGGTTGGACTTCTGACCCATGTTATTCAGCCTCTTCCTGCTGCTCGCGAACGACGACCCGAAGGCGCGCGAACGGCTTGATGATGCGGGTCGACTTGCCGCGGCCGCGGGTGGCGAAGCGCTTCATGACGATCGACTTGCCGACCGAAGCCTCCTTCACGACGAGCGCGTCGACGTCGAGGTTGTGGTTGTTCTCGGCATTGGCGATCGCCGAGGCGAGCACCTTGCGGACGTCGACAGCCATCGCCTTCTTCGAGAAGGTCAGGATGTTGAGCGCGTCGCCGGCCTTCTTGCCGCGGATCAGGCCCGCGACCAGGTTGAGCTTGTACGGGCTGCCGCGAACGGTGGTGGCGACCGCGAGGGCCTCCTTCTCACCGACCCGACGGGGAGCTGCGGGCTTCGACATCAGCGCTTACCCTTCTTGTCGGCGTGGCCGGGGAAGTAGCGCGTCGGCGCGAATTCACCCAGCTTGTGACCGACCATTTCCTCGGAGACCGAAACCGGCACGAACTTGCGGCCATTGTAGACGTTGAACGTCAGACCGACGAACTGCGGCAAGATGGTCGAACGACGCGACCAGGTCTTGATCGGAGCGCGCGCGCCACTGTCCTGAGCGCCTTCCGCCTTCCGGAGAAGGTGGAGATCGACGAACGGACCTTTCCAGATGGAACGGGCCATGGATTACCTCTTCTTCTTCGCGTGGCGCGAACGGATGATGAACTTGTCGGTCGCCTTGTTGTGGCGGGTCCGCGCACCCTTGGTGGGCTTGCCCCACGGGGTGACCGGATGACGGCCGCCCGAGGTGCGGCCTTCGCCGCCGCCATGCGGGTGGTCGACCGGGTTCTTGGCGACGCCGCGGGTGAGCGGACGACGGCCGAGCCAGCGGTTGCGACCGGCCTTGGCGAGGTTCTGGTTCGCATTGTCCGGGTTCGACACGGCACCGACGGTGCACATGCAGTCCGACCGGATGTAGCGCTGCTCGCCCGAGTTCAGGCGGACCATCACCATGCCCTTGTCGCGGCCGACGATCTGCACATAGGTGCCCGCCGCACGCGCGATCTGACCGCCCTTGCCGGGCTTCATCTCGACATTGTGGACGATCGTGCCGACCGGGGCCTGGCCGATCTCCATCGCGTTGCCCGGCTTGGTGTCGGTCTTCTTGGCCGCGAGGACCACGTCGCCGGCCGCCAGGCGCTGCGGCGCGAGGATATAGGCCAGCTCGCCGTCCTCATACTTCACCAGGGCGATGAAGGCCGAACGGTTCGGGTCATATTCCAGGCGCTCGACGGTCGCGGGCTGATCCCACTTCCGACGCTTGAAGTCGACGATGCGATACTTCTGCTTGTGACCGCCGGCGATGCCGCGCGCGGTCGCATGGCCCTGGTTGTTACGGCCACCCGACTTGCGCTTGCCTTCGGTCAGCGCCTTGACGGGCTTGCCCTTGTGGAGGCCCGACTTGTCGACGAGGATGAGGCCGCGGCGGGCCGGGCTCGTCGGGTTGTAATGCTTGAGTGCCATCTCAGCGCACGCCTTCCGTCACATCGATGGACTGGCCTTCGGCCAGCGTCACGATCGCCTTCTTCACGTCGGAGCGCTTGTAGGGCGTGCCCTTCCAGCGCTTCGTCTTGCCCTTGGAGACGATCGTGTTCACGCCGGTGACCTTGACGTTGAACAGCGCCTCGACAGCGGCCTTGATCTCCGGCTTGCTGGCATCGCCCGCAACCTGGAACACCACGGCGTTGTGCTCGGAGAGCAAGGTGGTCTTTTCGGTGATGTGGGGCCGCAGCACCACGTCATAGTGGCGGTTGTCCACCACGGCTTCCTTCTTAGCCATTGAAGCGCGCCTCCAGCTTCTCGACAGCGGCGCGCGTCAGCACCAGCGTCTCATGCTTCAGAATGTCGTAGACGTTGGCACCGATCGCCGGCAGCACGTTGATCGTGTGGATGTTCGACGAAGCGAGCTGGAAGCCGTTGTCGACCGCCTCGCCGTCGATCACCAGCGCCGTCGCGCCGAAACCGAGCTTGCCGATCTTGGCGATCAGCGCCTTGGTCTTGGCGTCCTTGAGCTCGAGCGTGTCGACCACGACCAGCTTGCCGTCCTTGGCCTTCGACGACAGCGCCATCTTCAGGCCGAGCGCGCGGACCTTCTTGTTGAGGCTGCTCTCGAACACCCGGGCGCGGGGACCATGGGCCTTGCCGCCGCCGATGAAGACGGGAGCGCGGCGATCGCCGTGACGAGCGGTGCCGCCGCCCTTCTGGCGACCGAACTTCTTGCCCGTGCGGGCGACGTCCGAACGCTCGCGCGCCGCACGCGCCGGAGCGCGACGGTTGTGGAGCTGCCACTGGACGACGCGGGCGAGAATGTCGGCGCGCGGCTCGACGGCGAAGACCTCGTCGTTGAGCTCGATGTCACCCGACGCCTTGGCGTCGAGGGTCTGGACCTTGACCTTCATCTATCAGCCCTCCTGGCCTTCGGTGGCCTCGGGAGCCGCGACTTCCTCCGCGGGCGTCTCGGCAGGCGCGCTGTTGCTGTTGGCCGCCGACTTCAGGCCGGCCGGGAACGGCGCGTCCTTGGGAGCGGCGATCTTGACCGAGTCCTTGACCAGCAGCCAGCCGCCCTTCGAGCCCGGAACCGAGCCCTTGACGAACAGAAGGCCACGCTCGGCGTCGGTCTGGACGATCTCGAGGTTCTGCTGGGTGCGGTTCTTGTCACCCATGTGACCGGCCATCTTCTTGTTCTTGAAGACCTTGCCCGGATCCTGGCGCTGACCGGTCGAACCGAGCGAGCGGTGCGAGACCGAGACGCCGTGGGTGGCGCGCAGACCGCCGAAGCCCCAACGCTTCATGCCGCCCGCGAAGCCCTTGCCCTGGGTGCTGCCCTGGATGTCGACGAACTGGCCCGCGACATAATGGTCGGCGGAGATTTCCGCGCCCACGTCGAGCAGGCCGTCTTCCGACACGCGGAACTCGGCGACGAAAGCCTTCGGCTCCACTTCGGCCTTGCCGAAATGGCCGCGCTCCGGCTTGGTGAGATTCTTCGGCTTGGCCGAACCGGCGCCGAGCTGGACGGCGACATAACCGTCGCGGTCCTGCTCGCGGCGAGCCACGACCTGTACATTCTCCAGTGCCAGGACGGTGACCGGCACGTGCCGACCATCTTCCTGGAACAAGCGGGTCATCCCCATCTTCTTCGCGATCACGCCAGTGCGCATGATCCGTTCCTTCCCAACAGAGGCTCGCGTTAGCGGCGAGCGTGCCAACGAAAAAAGCTCCGGTATGAACCGAAGCCTCCAGCCCAATTTTCGATAGCCCCCGCCTGGGCATGGATTTCGCATTGCTGCGAAAGGCGGGGACCAGTCACCGGCACCTCTCCGAGGATCAGGCCGGTCGGTATCCCTATCTTCCGCCATCCCTCGATCCCCGAAGGGAGAAAAATGACGAGCGCGGGAGCGATTCGCCCCCGCGCTGAGCCGGCCTCTTAGGCCAGTTTGATCTCGACATCAACACCCGCTGCGAGATCGAGCTTCATCAGCGCGTCGACCGTCTGCGGGGTGGGCTGCACGATGTCCAGCAGCCGCTTGTAGGTCCGCACCTCGAACTGCTCGCGCGACTTCTTGTCGATGTGCGGGCCGCGGTTCACGGTGAACTTCTCGATGCGGGTGGGCAGCGGGATCGGACCACGGATGAGCGCGCCGGTACGGCGGGCGGTATCGGCGATGTCGCCGGTAGCCTGATCGAGCACACGATGATCGAATGCCTTCAGGCGAATACGGATATTCTGCGTTTCCATGTCCTACACCGATGCGAAAGAGCCGTGCGGCAAGAGCGCCGCTTTCCAACTATATTCTACAAAAGCGAACCGGCCGACCCCCGAAGGGGCCGGCCGGCCCGTTTGAACGCGCTATATTACTTCGAGATCGAGCTGACAACCCCGGCGCCGACGGTGCGGCCGCCTTCACGGATCGAGAAGCGCAGGCCCTCTTCCATGGCGATCGGGGCGATGAGCTTGACGCCGAGCTTCACGTTGTCGCCGGGCATGACCATCTCGGTGCCCTCGGGCAGCTCGACGGTGCCGGTGACGTCCGTGGTGCGGAAGTAGAACTGCGGACGATAGTTGGCGAAGAACGGCGTGTGACGGCCACCCTCTTCCTTCGACAGCACGTAGACTTCCGACGAGAAGTCGGTGTGCGGCTTGATCGAACCCGGCTTGGCGAGAACCTGGCCACGCTCGACTTCCTCACGGCCGACGCCGCGGATCAGGGCGCCGATGTTGTCGCCGGCCTGGCCCTGGTCGAGCAGCTTGCGGAACATCTCGACGCCCGTGACGGTGGTCTTGCGGGTGTCCTTGATGCCGACGATCTCGACTTCCTCGCCGACCTTGACCATGCCGGTCTCGACGCGGCCGGTGACGACGGTGCCGCGGCCCGAGATCGAGAACACGTCTTCGATCGGCATCAGGAACGGCTTGTCGAGCGGACGCTCGGGCTGCGGGATGTACGAGTCGACAGCGGCCATCAGCTCGAGGACGGCGTTGCGGCCGATCTCGTCGTTGGTGCCGTCGAGCGCCTTGACGGCCGAACCCTTGATGACGGGGATGTCGTCGCCCGGGAACTCGTAGGACGAGAGCAGCTCGCGAACCTCGAGCTCGACGAGCTCCAGGATCTCGGCGTCGTCGACGAGGTCGACCTTGTTCATGAACACGACGAGCGCCGGAACGCCGACCTGACGGGCGAGCAGGATGTGCTCGCGGGTCTGCGGCATCGGGCCGTCGGTGGCCGAGACGACGAGGATGCCGCCGTCCATCTGCGCGGCGCCGGTGATCATGTTCTTCACATAGTCGGCGTGGCCCGGGCAATCGACGTGCGCATAGTGGCGCTGCTCGGTCTCATACTCGACGTGCGCGGTCGAGATGGTGATGCCGCGCTCGCGCTCCTCGGGAGCCTTGTCGATGTTGGCATAGTCGACGAAGGTCGCGCCGCCGGTCTCGGCGAGGACCTTGGTGATGGCTGCCGTGAGCGACGTCTTGCCATGGTCGACGTGGCCGATGGTGCCGATATTGCAGTGCGGCTTGGTCCGCTCAAACTTAGCCTTAGCCATTTTTTGCCTCTTCTCTTCGAATCAATTGCCGGACGCGCCGCCCGATGCGGACGCGCCCATAACCACAAATTACCGATTATGCCAGCTTTGCCTTGACCTCGTCCGCGACGTTCGCCGGGACTTCGTCATAGTGCGAGAACTGCATGCTGTACTGCGCACGGCCCTGGGTGAACGAGCGGAGCTGGTTCACGTAGCCGAACATGTTCGCCAGCGGGACCATCGCCTCGACGACCTGGGCGTTGCCCCGGCTGTCGGTGCCCTGGATCTGGCCACGGCGGCTGTTCATGTCGCCGATCACGTCGCCCAGATAATCCTCCGGCGTCACGACCTCGACCTTCATGATCGGCTCGAGGATGGTGATGCCGGCCTTCTGGGCCGCCTCGCGCATCGCGCCACGGCCCGTGATCTCGAAGGCGAGCGCCGACGAGTCGACGTCGTGATACTTGCCGTCGATCAGGTGGACTTCGACGTCCACGATCGGGAAGCCGATCAGCGAGCCACCCTCGGCGGTCTCGCGCATGCCCTTCTCGACCGACGGGATATACTCGCGCGGGATGTTGCCGCCCTTGACCTCGTCGACGAAGACGAAGCCCGAGCCGCGCTCGCCCGGCTTGACCTGGACCTTGACCTCACCGAACTGGCCCGAACCACCCGACTGCTTCTTGTGGGTGTAGACCAGCTCGACCGGCTTCTTGAGATATTCGCGATAGGCGACCTGCGGCGCGCCGACGTTCGCCTCGACCTTGAACTCGCGCTTCATGCGGTCGACGAGTATCTCGAGGTGGAGTTCGCCCATGCCCTTGATGATGGTCTGGCCGGACTCGTGGTCGGACGAGACGCGGAACGAGGGGTCCTCGGCGGCCAGGCGGTTGAGCGCGATGCCCATCTTCTCCTGGTCGGCCTTGGTCTTCGGCTCCACCGACAGCTCGATGACGGGGTCCGGGAACTCCATCCGCTCGAGGATGATCGGCGCCGACGGCGCGCACAGCGTGTCGCCGGTGGTGGTCTCCTTGAGGCCGGCCAGCGCGACGATGTCGCCCGCATAGGCCTCTTCGATGTCCTCGCGGCTGTTCGCATGCATCAGCAGCATGCGGCCGATCTTTTCCTTCTTGTCCTTCACGCTGTTCAGGTAGGTGCCCTTTTCGAGCTTGCCCGAATAGATGCGCGCGAAAGTGAGCGAGCCGACGAACGGATCGTTCATGATCTTGAAGGCCAGCGCCGACATCGGCGCCGAGTCCTCGGCCGGACGCGAGTCCGGGGTCTCGCCGTCGAGCTTGACGCCCTGCACGTCGGGAATGTCGAGCGGGCTCGGCAGATAGTCGACGACGGCGTCGAGCAGCGGCTGGACGCCCTTGTTCTTGAACGACGAGCCGCACAGCACGGGGACGAAGTCGAACGCCAGCGTGCCCTTGCGCAGCAGCGCCTTCAGGGTCGCGACGTCGGGCTCGTTGCCCTCGAGATAGGATTCCATCGCCGCCTCGTCCTGCTCGACGGCAAGCTCGATCAGCTCCTGGCGGGCCACGGCGGCCTCATCCTTCATGTCGTCCGGGATGTCGCGATATTCGAACTTCGCGCCCAGGCTCTCCTCGAGCCAGACGATCGCGCGGTTCTCGACCAGGTCGACGAGGCCGACAAAGCTGCTCTCGATGCCGATCGGGAGATAGAGGACGGCCGGACGCGCGCCGAGGCGGTCCTTGATCATCTGGACGCAGCGCTGGAAGTTCGCGCCGGTGCGGTCGAGCTTGTTGACGTAGCACATGCGCGGGACGCGGTACTTGTCGGCCTGGCGCCACACCGTCTCCGACTGCGGCTCGACGCCGGCGACGCCGTCGAACGCCGTCACGGCGCCGTCGAGCACGCGCAGCGAACGCTCGACCTCGATGGTGAAGTCGACGTGGCCGGGGGTGTCGATGATGTTGATCCGGTGGTCGTTCCAGAAACAGGTCGTCGCGGCCGACGTGATCGTGATCCCGCGCTCTTGCTCCTGCTCCATCCAGTCCATCGTCGCGGTGCCCTCATGGACCTCGCCGATCTTGTAGGACTTGCCGGTGTAGTAGAGGATACGCTCGGTCGTCGTCGTCTTGCCGGCATCGATGTGGGCCATGATGCCGATATTGCGATATTTCTCGAGCGGGTGGCTGCGGGCCATGATCTTAAACTCCGATGTCGGGGACGGGTCCTGCCGACCCGGCTCCGACGATATGGGAACGGACTGTTACACTTTCGAGCCCGCCCCATGGGGAGCGGGCCCGAAGCGCGTCGCTGTTACCAGCGATAGTGCGAGAAGGCGCGGTTCGCCTCGGCCATGCGGTGCGTGTCCTCACGCTTCTTGACCGCATTGCCACGGTTGTTCGCGGCATCCAGCAGCTCGCCCGACAGACGACCGGCCATGGTGTGCTCCGACCGCGCCCGCGCGGCGCTGATCAGCCAGCGGATGGCGAGCGCCTGCGAACGGTCCGGACGGACCTCGACCGGGACCTGGTAGGTCGCACCGCCGACGCGGCGGCTGCGGACCTCGATGCCCGGCTTCACATTGTTGAGCGCTTCATGGAAGACGCCCAGCGGCTCGCGCTTGGCGCGGGTTTCGATGGTTTCGAGAGCGCCATAGACGATGCCTTCGGCGACGGACTTCTTGCCGTCGAGCATGACGCTGTTCATGAACTTGCTGAGCACGACATCCCCGAACTTCGGATCGGGGAGAATTTCGCGCTTTTCGGGACGGCGACGACGAGCCATTTCGATCTACCTCTTACTTGGGACGCTTGGCGCCGTACTTCGAACGGCTCTGCTTGCGATCCTTGACACCCTGCGTGTCGAGCACGCCGCGGAGAACGTGATAGCGCACGCCCGGAAGGTCGCGCACACGGCCGCCGCGGATCAGGACCACCGAGTGCTCCTGGAGGTTGTGGCCTTCGCCCGGAATGTAGCTGATCACTTCGCGGCTGTTGGTCAGGCGGACCTTGGCCACCTTGCGCAGCGCCGAGTTCGGCTTCTTCGGGGTCGTCGTGTAGACGCGCGTGCAAACGCCGCGCTTCTGCGGGTTCTTTTCCATCGCAGGGACCTTCGACTTGGCCTTCTGCGGTTCGCGACCCTTGCGGATCAGCTGGTTGATCGTCGGCATGAAGCCCTTCACCTCTAAGAGTTACTTTACCGATGCCCGAATCACCTTCCGCCGCCCGTTGCCGGACAAGCGGAAATGCACGAAGGCCCCGGCGGTCTTTGCGACCTCCCGGGCCATCACACGCATCGGCAATGTTCAAGCGCCCCAGCGCCGGCGGACCGGCCTAGGGCAGGGCGCGCCTATAGAGAAGGAGTCGGATCGGGTCAACCGGTGGAACCGCCGGATTTTGGCAGCCGTTGTCCGCAGGGCCTATCGCCCCTCCCCCGTCTCCGCCGCGACCCAGGCGGCATAGTCCGCGGAGGCCTGAACCGGCAGCAGGACGATCTCGGGCAGATCATAGCCGTGGAGCGCCTTGATTCGCGCCTCGACCCGATCGGCGAGCGCGGCGCGGGTCTTGGCCTGGAGCTGCCATTCCTCGGCCCGCTCGATCGCCCCCTGCCAGCGATAGACGCTGCGCATCGGCACGATCTGGACGCAGGCCGCGAGCCGTTCGCCGACCAGCGCCTCGGCGATCCGCTCGGCCTCGGCCACCGAGCCGCAACTGGTGAGGACGAGGATCATGGCAGCTCGGGCGGCGGCTTCGCCTGCGGCTTGATATAGATGGCGCGCAGCGCCGGCCAGCGCGCGCGCAGCTCCGCCTCGGCCTCGGCGATCATCGCCTCGACCCAGCCGACCGGCACCTCGTCCTCGAAGTCGACCGCCAGGCCGAGGAAGATCGCCTGCGGGCCGATATGGACGGTGGTGATCTCGTTGACCCCGGTCACCTCGGGCCGGCGGTCGATCGCCGCGCGCACCGCCGCCTCCAGCGCGGGATCGGCCGGCTCGCCGATCAGCAGGTCCTTCGACTCGCGCGCCAGCGCCAGCGCCACGCCGGCGAGCGCGAGACCGATGACGATCGAGGCGACGCCGTCCCAGCGCGCATCGCCAGTCAGCAGGCTGAGGGTGATGCCGGTGCCGGCCACGAACAGGCCGAACATCGCCGCCGAATCCTCGAACAGGACGATGAAGCTCGGCGGGTCCTTCGACTGGCGGACCGCTTCCCACCAGCCATGCTCGCCCTTGGCCGCCCCGAACTCCCTCACCGCGATCCCCCAGCTCGCCCCCTCGAGCAGCAGCGACAGCGCCAGCACCACATAGTTGACCCACGGCGTCCGGATCGGTTCGGGGTCGAGGACGTGGAGGACGCCCTCGTAGATCGACAGGCCGGCGCCGGTCGAGAAGATCAGGATCGCGACGACGAAGCTCCAGAAATAGAGCTCTCGGCCATAGCCGAGCGGGTGACGCTCGTCGGGCGGGCGGACGGATCGCTTCTGGCCGTAGAGCAGCAGGAGCTGGTTGAGGCTGTCGACGACCGAATGGAAGCCCTCGGTCAGCATCGCCGAGGACCCGGTGATCGCCGCGGCGACGAACTTGGCCACGGCGATGCCGAGATTGGCGGCCAGGGCGGCAAACAGGATCAGCCGGCTCTCGGGCGGTTCGGTCATCGGTTCCCTGTCGATTGCGGCCGGCGCGACAATACCCCCTTTCCCCCGGCGGAACGAGCCACAAGTTTCGCCGGTTCCGCCGGCCGGATTTTCGCCCGGCGATGGATCGTCGAGGTCCCTTCGATCGTTGTGGGGATATCGTCACGGAGGCTCGTCATGTCGCGCAACGACACCCGATCCGACCTCGCCGCCCGCCCCGCCGAGGGCCCCGGCCTGGGACGCCTGCTGACCGCCTTGCCGCTGCTCGCGGTCGCCTGCGCTTCACCTTCGGGGGCAGTGCGCCGGCGGGCATGCCGTCGCCCGAAAGTGTCGCCGCGGCGCCCGACCGGATGCCGGGCCGATGGTCGCTCGGCAGCGCCCGCGACCTGCTCGCCGTCATCGAGGATTCGGCGGAGGAAGGGCTGAATCCGTCCGATTACAATGCCGACGCGCTGCGCGCCGCGATCGAAGCCAGGCGGAAGGGCCCGGCGCTCGATGCGCTCGCCACGGCTTCGGCGCTGCGGATCGCGCACGACTATGCCAATGGCCGGATCGACGACAAGGCGGCGCTCGACTGGCATATCGCCCCGCCCGCCGATCCCAATCGCATCGCCGCCGGCCTCGCCGACGCGCTCGACCGCGACCGGCTCGGCCCATGGCTGCGTGGCCTGCTGCCGGACAACGACCAGTATCGCGCGCTTAGGGCCGCCTATGCCGACGCGCGCGGCGACGAGGCGCTGCGCGGCCGGCTCCGCGCCAATCTCGAACGCTGGCGCTGGATGCCGCGCGACCTCGGCGATCGCTACATCTACGTCAACATCCCCGGCTACCGCCTGTCGGTGATCAGCAACGGGATCGAGGAAGCGAGCTACAACGTCGTGGTCGGCGCCCCCAGGACGCCGACCCCACAGCTCGAGCTCTACGCCCAGTCGATCGTCGCCAACCCCGGCTGGACGGTGCCGCACAGCATCGTCAAGGCAGGCGGGACGCGCGGCAAGGGCTTCCGCTGGATCCGCAATCCGGACGGCAGCGTCTCGGCCTGGCAGGCGCCGGGACCGACCAATGCGCTCGGCCGGATCAAGATCGACATGCCGAACCCGCATGCCATCTACCTGCACGACACGCCCAACCGCGCGGTCTTCGCGCGCGAGAACCGCGCGCTCAGCCATGGCTGCATCCGGGTCGAGAATATCGAGGAGCTGGCCGCGATGCTCCAGGGCGGCGACGGCCTCGACGCGGCGCTCGCCGATCCGGGCAAGACGAAGGTCTTCCAGCTCGAACGGAGCGTGCCGGTCTACCTCGTCTACTTCACCGCGCAGGCCGATCCCGACGGCACCGTCCGCCCGCTCGGCGATCCCTATGGCCGCGACAAGATACTGCTCGCGAAGCTGGGCGCGGCGATGGAAGGGAAGCTCCAGGTCGCGGGCCGCTGACGGCCCGACCGCCGGCGGCGCAGCGATGAACCGTGCAAAGTCCACGGCCGATGCGCCGCGCGGCCGGAACAAATGCCCAGTCCGCCCATGAAATGTCGGGCCAGCTCTGCTAAATAACGGACATAGTTCAGTATATAGAGCGGGTCGGGCATTTGCGGAATATCATCGACACGCCGGTGAACCGGCGCGGATTGCTGGGTGCAGGGATTTTCGGCGGACTGGCACTGGCGGCGGGCGGGACTTCGGTCGCGGCCCCGCTCATCCCCGCGCCGCGGCTCCGGCCCGAGGTCCGGTCCCGCGCGCTCGCGGCGATGAGCCGGCATATCGACCGGATCAAGGTGCGCGACCTGATCGGCATCTGCGATTTCGACGATCCCTCCTCGGCGCCGCGCTTCCATCTGCTCGACGTCGCCTCGGGCCGGATCGACAGCCTGCTCGTCGCCCATGGTCGCGGCTCCGATCCGTCGCACACCGGCTGGCTCCAGAAATTCTCCAACGCGCCAGGCTCGGCCGCCTCGTCGAGCGGCGCCTTCGTCACCGCCGAGGAATATTACGGCAATCACGGCCGCTCGCGCCGGATCGACGGGCTCGACCCCACCAACAGCAACGCTCGCGCCCGCGCGGTGGTGGTCCACGGCGCCTGGTATGCCGAGCGGCAGATGATCGCGCAGCACGGCAAGCTCGGCCGTTCGGAGGGGTGTTTCGCCTTCGGGGAAAGCGACCTGGCGCAGGTCATGGCGCGGCTCGGGCCGGGGCGCCTGATCTATGCCGACAAGCTCGACCGTGCCTAAAATGAGTCGAAGCGCATGAACAGTCGCTTCGGGACGGCTGTCGCGATTCCGGAAAATGCTTTAGATTCAATCCTATCTGGTCGATAAAGAGGGGACTGGATAGTGACTGGATCCGCGTTCGCACGATGGCTGGCCTGCCTGGCGCTGGCCCTGCCCATGTCCGTGATGCCGCTGCCTTGGGCGGTTTCCACGACGGCGCCGGCCGAGGCCGCCAGCCCGCTCGGCGCCCCGCGCTTCTCCGCGGTGCTGATGGACGCCGACACCAACGAGATCCTCTACGCCGAGCAGCCGACCGCGATCCGCCATCCGGCGTCGATCACCAAGGTCATGACGCTCTACCTGGTGTTCGACGCGCTCGACGCCGGCCGCCTGAAGCTCGACGACCGGGTGGTGATGTCGCCGCTCGCGGCCAGCCAGCGGCCCTCCAAGCTCGGCCTCGGCATCGGCCAGTCACTGTCGGTGGCCGATGCGATCAGCGTCGTCGCGGTCAAGTCGGCCAATGACGTCGCCGTGGCGCTGGCCGAGAAGATCGGCGGCACCGAAGCCAATTTCGCGCGGATGATGACGGCCAAGGCCCGCCAGCTCGGCATGCGCCAGACCGTCTTCGCCAACGCCAGCGGCCTGCCCAATCCCGGCCATTTCACCTCCGCGCAGGACATCGCCATCCTGTCGGCGGCGATGATCCGCAACCACCCCGCCCGCTATCATTGCTTCTCGGAGCAGAGCTTCAGCTACGGCAAGCTGCGGATGGCGAACCACAACAAGCTGCTGGGCAACGTCCCCGGCGTCGACGGCATCAAGACCGGCTTCACCAACGACAGCGGCTTCACCCTCACCGCCTCGGCGGTCCGCAACGGCCATCGCCTGATCGCGGTGGTGCTCGGCTCGCCGTCGGGCTGGCAGCGCGACCGCGACATCACCTCGCTGCTCAACGCCGGCTTCACCGCGCTCGAGATCCGCGGCGCCGGCCGGTCGGAGGACATGGCCGCGCTGCTCTCCAGCTCCGGCTTCGCGCTCAACCGCAGCCTGCGCCCGCTGCCGCAGATCGCAGCGCTGCAGGTCGAGGAAGGCGACACCGAATAGGCCGCAAGTCCCTCCACACGAGAGAGGGCACGCTCCGACCGATCGGGGCGATATCGGGCGGGTAGCATGGACGGGCCATCGCGCCCGTCCTTTTTCAATGGAAGCCTGCCGATGCCCCCTCTTCCCGTCATTCCCGCGAAAGCGGGAATCCATGGACGGCGGCCCGCAAGAGACCGGAACGTGCCGTGACCGTGGATTCCCGCTTCCGCGGGAATGACGAAAGAAGTTCTGCCGGAACGGCCTTATTGCAGGATGAAACGGCGGCTCGGCGTCGAACTCGGCGTGGCGGGACGGAGCAGGTCGTCCAACCGCTTCTGGAGATGGGCGAGCAAGTCACGTCCCGGCTGCGCCGCCTTGATGACCGGCTTCGGGCGCTGCGCCAGCTCGCAGGCGATCGCCTGATCGCCGCACAGGACGACGACCGTCGCCAGCCCGGCCAGAATCGACATCCTTCCCAAGCCCAAGGCAGCCTCCCTGATGACGCCCGCGCGGGCGCGACTTCCGCGCCGCGCAGGCGTTTCAGGCAAGCAACGATCGGCCAACCGCCGATGGCGGTCGACGAACGACATGCCCTTAGATGTGGAGCGGCCGTCCATAGGCGGCGAGGACGCTCTCGTGCATCGCCTCGCTGATCGTCGGGTGCGGGAAGACGGTGCCCATCAGCTCGGCCTCGGTGGTCTCCAGCGTCTTGCCGATGGTGTAGCCCTGGATCATCTCGGTGACCTCGGCGCCGACCATGTGCGCGCCGAGCAGTTCGCCGGTCGCCTCGTCGAACACGGTCTTCACGAAGCCCTCGGGCTCGCCCAGCGCGATCGCCTTGCCGTTGCCGATGAAGGGGAATTTGCCGACCTTGACCGTGTAGCCGGCCTCCTTCGCCTTCGCCTCGGTCAGGCCGACCGACGCCACCTGCGGGCGGCAATAGGTGCAGCCAGGGATGTTGCGCTTGTCCATCGCATGCGGGTGCTCGCCGGCGATATGCTCGGCCGCGATCACCGCCTCGTGCATCGCCTTGTGGGCCAGCCAGGGGCCGTCGGTCACGTCGCCGATCGCGTAGATGCCGGGCACGTTGGTCCGGCAATATTCGTCGGTCTTGATGTGATAGCGCTTGTCGGGCTCGACCCCGACCTCCTCCAGTCCGATATTCTCGACATTGGGGACGATGCCGACCGCGACGATGACGTGGCTGTACTCCTCGGTGGTGACCTTGCCGTCCTTGTCCTTGATCTCGGCGGTCACGCCCTTGGCCGAGGGGGTGAGCTTCTGCACGCCGGTCGACGGGCGGATCTTCATCCCCTGCTTGGCGAGGGCCTTGGTCATGAAGGCGCTCACCTCCTCGTCCTCCACCGGCAGGATGCGGTCGAGCATCTCGACCACCGTCACCTCGGCACCGAAGTCGCCGTAGAAGCTCGCGAACTCCAGCCCGATCGCGCCCGATCCGATCACCAGCAGCTTGGTCGGCATCTCCTTGGGCGTCATCGCGTGGCGATAGGTCCAGATCCGCTCGCCGTCCGCCTTGGCGAAGGGCAGGTCGCGGGCGCGGGCGCCGGTGGCGATGATGATGTTCTTCGCCGACAGCTCGGTCGCCTGCCCGTCCCTGGTGACCGTCAGCTTGCCCTTGTCGGTCAGCTTGCCGTCGCCGAAGTGGACCGCGATCTTGTGCTTCTTCATCAGGCCGGTGACGCCCTGGTTGAGCTGCTTGGCGACGCCGCGCGAACGCTGCACCACGTTTGCCAGCTCGAAGCCCGGCTTCACCGCCGACAGCCCGAACGCCTCGGCATGCTTCATATGATGGTAGATCTCGGCCGAGCGCAGCAGCGCCTTGGTCGGGATGCAGCCCCAGTTGAGGCAAATGCCGCCGAGCAGCTCGCGCTCGACGATCGCGGTCTTGAGGCCGAGCTGCGCCGCCCGGATCGCCGCGACATAGCCGCCGGGGCCCGAGCCGAGGACGATGAGATCGTAGGTTTCCGCCACTGCCTGCTCCTGTTCTATCCGTCGACGGCGCGGGGCCGTCCCTGTTCGTCTATCGCGACGAAGGTGATCGTCGCCTGGGTTACCCGTTCATTCTCGCTGCCGTCGCGGGCCTGGCGCCAGGCCGCGACCTCGATCTTCATCGAGGTGCGCCCCACCGATCGAAGATCGGCATAGACCGACACGATGTCGCCGACCTTGACCGGGCGATGGAAGATCATGCCGTCGATCGCGATCGTCGCCGCGCGGCCCTTGCTGTGCTTCGACGCCACCGTGCCGGCGGCAAGGTCCATCATGCTGACGAGCCAGCCGCCGAAGATGTCGCCATTGGCATTGGTGTCGGCCGGCATGGCGACCACGCGTATCGCGGGGTCGCCTGCCGGCGGCAGCTCCATGCCTGCGGCCATCAAGCCAGCAGGCCGAGCGGGTTTTCGACCAGCCGCTTGAACGCCTGCATCAGCTGCGCGCCGACCGCGCCGTCGATGGCGCGATGGTCGAAGCTGCCGGTGGCCGACATGACCGTCGCCGTCGCCAGCGCATCGTCGACCACATAGGGCCGCTTCTCGCCTGCGCCGACCGCCATGATCATCGCCTGGGGCGGGTTGATCACCGCGGTGAACTGCTTGATCCCGAACATCCCCATGTTCGAGATCGACGCCGTGCCGCCCTGATATTCGTGCGGCTGGAGCTTGCCCTCCTTGGCGCGCTGGGCGAGGTCCTTCGCCTCGGTCGCGATCGCGCCGACGCTCTTGGTGTCGGCGCCCTTGATGATCGGGGTGATCAGGCCGCCCGGGATCGCCACCGCCACCGAGATGTCGGCGCGCTTGTACTGGATCAGCGTGTCGCCGGCGAAGGAGACGTTGCAATCGGGCACGTCCATCAGCGCGGCCGCGAGCGCCTTGATCAGCAGGTCGTTGACCGACAGCTTGACGCCGCGCGCCTCCAGCGACGCGTTGAGCTCGCCGCGCAGCTTGAGCAGCGGATCGAGCCGGATGTCGACCGTCAGGAAGATGTGCGGGCTCTGCTGCATCGATTCGGTCAGCCGCCGCGCGATCACCTTGCGCATGTTCGACAGCTTGACGACCTCGTGCGGGATCTCGTCCGGACCGGCCGGCGCCGGCGCCGCGGCGGGCTTGGGCGCCGCGGCGGGAGCGGCGGTCGGCGCGGGAGCCGCGGCAGCGGCAGGCGCCTGGGCCGGAGCGGCGGCCGCCGCCTTCGGGGCGCCGTCGAGATCGGCCTTCACCACCCGGCCGCCAGGGCCGGTGCCGCTGACCTGGGCCAGGTCGACGCCCTGCGCCTGGGCGAGCCGGCGCGCGAGCGGGCTCGCCTTCACCCGGTCGCCCGAGGCGGCCGGTGCCGCGGCGGGCGCGGCCGGCCTGGCGGGCGCCTCGGCCTTGGGAGCCGGCGCTTCGGCCTTCGGCGCGGGAGCGGACTTCGGTTCCGGCTTGGGCGCGGCCTCGGCCTTCGGGGCGGCCTTGGGCGCCGCATCCTCGTCCTCGCCCTGGATCAGCGCGATCACCGAGCCGACCTTGACGCCCTCGGTGCCCTCGGCGACGACGAGCTTGGCGATCGTGCCTTCGTCGACGGCTTCGAACTCCATCGTCGCCTTGTCGGTCTCGATCTCGGCGAGGAGATCGCCGGACTTGACCGCATCCCCTTCCTTGACGAGCCATTTGGCGAGAGTACCTTCCTCCATCGTCGGAGAAAGGGCGGGCATCTTCAACTCGATCGGCATATTATATCCCCTGAAGAGGGTTTGGGGTCGATGCCGGCCCCTCATCCGCGCTCAGGATGACAAGGTCAAGGCCGGGATAGCCAGAAAGCACGCCTGAGGAACCGGACCGGTTCGAAGCAAGGGGAATAAGCCAAAGTGCGTACCTATATGGTTGTCATCGACGACAATGAGGCCGCGCGCGCCGCCCTGCGCTTCGCCGCCCGGCGCGCCATCAAGACCGGCGGGTCGGTCGAGATCCTGGCGCTGGTGCCGCAGCAGGAGTTCGTCCAGTGGGGGGCGGTCCAGGCCACCTTCGAGGAGGAGGCCCGGCTGCGCGCCGAAGCGATGGTCGCCCAGGCGGCGAGCGCGCTGATCGAGGATACCGGCGTCATGCCGTCGATCACGGTGCGCCAGGGCGATCCCGTCGCGGTGGTCCGCGAATTGCTGGCCGAACAGCCGCACGTCGCGGCGCTGGTCCTGGGCGCGGCGGCGAGCGGCAATCCCGGCAAGCTGGTCAGCCACTTCGCCGGCACCGACGCGGGCCAGCTCCCCTGCCCGCTGATGATCGTCCCCGGCTCGCTCGACGACGAGGCGATCGACCGGCTGAGCTGAGACGCACCGCATCCGCAGCCGCGCTACGCGCCGCCTTCGCGCGAGCCCTCAGGATCGAGACGCCTTTTCTCGTCCCGGCACATTCTGCCGATTTCATCCAGTCTGGCCGTGGCGGCAGACCATATGATCCCGGTATCGATTTCGTCATAGGCGTGGCTGACGATGTTGCGCAGCCCAACCATTTGCCGCCATGGCAGGTTCGGATGCCTCTCCTGCAGATCGGGCGGCAATCGCTTGCAATGCTCGCCGATCATCGCCAGCCGATAGGCGGTGGCATCTACCGCGTCTCGATCCTCTGCGAAGCTGCGCCTATCGTGCTTGCCGACAGTTTCCCGCGCACGTGCGACGAGAAGCTCGATCGTCTCCAGCTCATGGGCCAGCTTGCGATCGTCCATCAAAAGACCTGTACCAGTTCCGGCGCGACCCGTTCCCGGAAGGAGGGACGCATGGCCTTGCGGGAAACCAGGTCAACGTCCCGCCCAAGGGCGTCCTTGATATCCAGATACACGCCGGCCTGATCGAACAGATCGAATCTGGAGTCCGGATCATAGTCGAAGATGAGGTCGACGTCGGACGCATCGCCGGCCTGATCGCGCGCCGTGGACCCAAAGAGATACAGGGCCGAAACGCCTTGCTGGCGCAGCCGCTGCTCCAAGGGCCTCAGTCTGGCCAACGCCACGTCCCGTTTCATGATCGCATTTTCACACAGTCTCTTGCACGAGGCAAGCATAGGCAATGCATCTATCGCCATAACACTTTGAATAAAAACATATTTTCTACGAAATCACGCCGCGATCCGGGGGCCCAGGACCGCCATCAGCTCGGCGCAGCCCACCACGTCCTGTTCGTCGAAGCGGCCCTTGATCGGGCTGTCGAGGTCGAGCACGCCGATCAGCCGGCCCTCATGGACGATCGGCACGACCAGCTCCGACGCCGAATAGGCGTCGCAGGCGATATGGCCGGGGAATTCGTGGACGTCCGACACGCACTGCGCAGTGCGGGTGTCCGCCGCCGTGCCGCACACGCCCTTGCCGAACGGGATGCGGATGCAGGCGGTCTTGCCCTGGAAGGGCCCAAGCACCAGTTCCTGCCCGATCGCGCGGTAGAAGCCCGCCCAGTTGAGATCGGGCAGATATTCCCAGATCAGCGCCGCGGCATTGGCCATGTTGGCGATCGCGTCGGGCTCGTCGGCGGTCAGCGCGGCGAGCGCCGCCGCCATGTCGGCATAGAGCGACGCCTTGTCGCCGTGCCGGTCGATGTCGAACATGTACATGCCGTCCATCTGGACCCGCCGCGCTTGCGCTTCAAGCGGCTTGCGATATCGTCCGCGCGGGGTTCGGGGGGAGCGCGCGATGACGGCATCCTATTATCGCCTGATCCGGTGGCTGCCGGTCGCCTTCGCGGCGCATGTCGCCGAGGAATATCTGACCGGCTTTCCCCGTTACGCCGGGGAGATCAGCGGTCATGCGATGGATCTCCCGCTGTTCCTGGGCGGCAATATCGCCTTCATCGCGATCATGGCGTTGCTCGTCGGCTGGGCCGCGAAGACGCGCAGCGCGACGGCCAATTTCTGGCTGCTCGCCTGGGCCGCCGGCAACCTGTTCTGGAACTTCGTCTTCCACTTCGTCCTGGTGATCGCCTTCGACCGCCATTCGCCGGGGTTGATCACCGGCACCCTGGTCTATTTCCCGCTGTCGCTCGCGCTGTGGCAGGCGGCGCTGGCCGGACGGGTCGTCCGCGCGCCGACGCTGATCGGGGCGATCCTGCTGGGCGGCGCCTATATGGGCGCGGTCGCGGCGTTCAGCATCTTCCATGTCGGCGGGGTCTGAGCGCCTAGCCAAGCCGGTGCCCGCCCGATAAGGCTCCTCCCATGCTGCTCATCCCCGTCACCCGCTCGATCGCGATCGACAGCGATGAGATCGAGGAAAGCTTCACCCGCGCGGGCGGCCCCGGCGGCCAGGGGGTCAACACCACCGACTCCGCCGTGATGCTGCGTTTCGACGTACGCAATTCGCCCAACCTGCCCGACGCCGTGAAGATCCGGCTGGACGCGATCGCCGGCAGCCGAATGACCCGCGAGGGCGTGCTCGTCCTGCGCAGCGAAGGCGCCCGATCGCAGCTCCTCAACCGGCAGGAAGTCCGCGAACGGCTGTTCGATCTGATCCGCGAAGCGACCTTCGTGCCCAAGAAGCGCAAGCCCACAAAGCCGTCCCGGGCGGCGAAAGCCAAGCGCATGGACGGCAAGTCCAAGCGCTCGGCGGTCAAGAACCTGCGCGGCAAGGTTTTCGACTAGGACGGATCGGGTCGTGGCGCGAACATCGCCCGCATCCGCGCCAGATACTCCTCTTCCGAGGTCGACCAGCGCAGCTCGTTGAGCATCTTGCTGTCGGCCCCCGCCGGATAGCGCAGCTTGCCGCCCTCCTCGGTCGCCGCGGCGAAGACGGCCTCGGCCACCTCGGCTTCACTGCAATAGGCGGTGGGATAGTCCGCCATGCGGGTGAAGCAGGCCTGGGCGAAGGGCGCATAATCGGCCGGGATCAGCCCCTCCATCCGGGCACCGCCATTGGCGGTGAAGCTGGTGGTCGGGGCATAGCCCGGCTCGACCAGCCGGGCGGTGATACCGAACGGCGCGAGCTCATAGGCCAGGGACTCGGTGAAACCCTCCACGGCGAACTTGCTCGCGGCGTAGACGGCGACGAGCGGCATGACCCCGATGGTCACGCTTGACGTGAGGTTGACGATAATGCCGTGCCCCTGCCGCCGCATCTGCAGGATGATCGCGCGGCAGGTGGCCATGACGCCGAAGCAGTTGGTTTCGAAGACCTCGCGGACCGTGCTGTCGGGGGTGGCTTCGACGGCGGAGGCCATGCCGATCCCGGCATTGTTCACCAGCACGTCGATCGCCCCGAAAGCCGCCACCCCTTCGGCGATCGCCGTATCGATGCTCGCCCGGTCGGTGACGTCGAGCCGGACCAGCTTCAGCCGGTCCGATGCCCGGAAGACAGCCGGGTCGGGCCGCCGCATGGTCGCGATCACGTTCCAGCCGCGATCGAGGAAATGGTCGACGGTCGCCTTGCCATAGCCCGACGAGGTTCCGGTGATGAGGATGGTGCTGGTCATGTCCTGTCTCCTTCGTTGCCGTCGGATAGACAGGGCCTTTGAGACGATCTATAATTCATCATCCATTATTCATTATAGATCGTCCCATATAGATCGTCCATGGATCCGCTCAGCGACATCATCGCCCTCCTCCGCCCCCATGCCGCCCTCTCCAAGCCGATCAGCGGCCGGGGCGATTGGGGCGTACGCTATGACGCCTATGGCCAACCCGGCTTCGCGATGGTGCTGGCCGGCATTGCTGGCTGACGCTCGACGGCGCCGAACCGGTCCGACCTCGACCGGGGCGACTTCGTGCTGCTGCCCGCCACCCCGCCTTCACCTCGCCAGCGCCTGGGGATCGCCGGCCCCTCGTGCAGCCGTGGACCGGGCGGTCCGTCATGAGAGCCCGACGGCGCCCCCGATGTCGAGATGCTGGGCGGCGCCTTCCGCATCGAACCGGTCAACGCGCCGCTGCTGCTGGCCCTGTTGCCCGGCATGATCCACATACGCGCCACCGAGAGTGCCGCCGATCGGCTGTCGCGGATCATCGCCCTGATCGCCGAGGAATGCGGCGGGGATCGACCGGGGCACGACATGATCCTGCCCCGGCTGATCGAGGTGATGCTGATCGAATGTCTGCGCGGGAGCGGGATCGAGGGCGAGGCGCTCCCTTCCGGCCTGTTGGCGGGCCTGCGCGATCCGGCGCTCGCCACCGCCTTGCGGGCGATCCACGGCAACGTTCGCGGCGGCTGGAGCGTGGCCGGGCTCGCCGCGATCGCCGGCATGTCGCGATCGGCCTTCGCCGCCCGCTTCGTCGAGACGCTGGGCTGCGGCCCGATCGAATATCTGGCGCGGTGGCGGATGGCGCTGGCGCGCGACGCGCTCGATCGCGGCAAAATCCCGCTCGACCGGCTCGCGGAGACGATCGGCTATGAATCGGCCAGCGCCTTCAGCACCGCCTTCCGCCGCCACATGGGCTGTTCGCCAGGCGCCTTCGCCCGCGCCCGTCGTCAGTCCGCCATAGCGGCCTGACGATCAGGCCGGTTCGGCGAAGCCCAGCGCGGTGAAACGCGCGGGAAGCGGCGCCTTCGCCTCGATCGGGTTCTTGCCTTCGCGCGGGACGACCAGGGCGGAGGCATGGAGCAAGGTCACTCCGGCCTGCCCTTCCCTGCCGTAAACCGGGTCGCCATGGATCGGCAGGCCGATGCCGGTCGCGGCGTGCACGCGAATCTGGTGGGTGCGACCGGTCGTCGGCCGGAACTCGACCAGCGCGCGTCCGTCGACGGTCGCGACGACGCGCCAGGCCGTGGTCGCGGGCTTGCCCCTGGGGTCGCCGACCATCCGCCAACCAGCCTCGCGGGTCGAGATCTTGGCGAGCGGCAGGTCGACCAGGCCGCTCTCCTGCGCCGGAATGCCGTCGAGGATGGCAAGATAGGTCTTCTCGACCTTCCCTTCCTCGAAGGCGAGCGCATAGCGTTTGTGCGCCTTGGGATTGCGCGCCAGCAGCAGGCAGCCCGAGGTGTCGCGGTCCAGCCGGTGCACCGCGCTCGGCCAGCGCTTGAAACCGAAGGACAGCGACTGGAGGTGGTTCTCCAGACTGATGCTGCCGTCGCGCGGCGGATCGACCGGCAGGCCCGAAGGCTTGTCGATCACCATCGCCTCGCCGTCGATGAAGAGGATATGTTCGTCTAGCACGCGCCTCCCTTGCACGGGCCGGCCCCGCCTGCAAAGAGCTTCCTTGCCTTTCGGGCGCCGCGCCGCTATGCGCCCCCATCCCGTTCCGGTCATCCCTGGAGGCGGTACGGGTCTTGGAAACTCAAATGCGAACTGGAGACATGTTATGAGCGAAGTGCTCGACCTGTCGGCCGAGGCACGCGAGCGGGCTGGCAAGGGAGCCTCCCGCGCGATCCGCCGCGAAGGCCGCGTCCCCGCCGTGATCTACGGCGAAAAGCAGGAACCCGCCTCGATTCACGTCGAGGAGAAGGTCCTCATGAAGCTGCTGCACACCGGCCACTTCTTCAACAGCGTGGTCATGCTCGATGTCGGCGGCAAGAAGGTCCGGACCCTGCCGAAGGACGTCCAGTTCCATCCGGTCACCGACCGTCCGCTGCATGTCGACTTCCTGCGCATCGGCGAACACACCAAGGTCAACGTCAACGTTCCGGTCCACTTCAAGGACGAGGAACTGTCGCCCGGCCTGAAGCGTGGCGGCGTTCTCAACGTCGTCATCCATGACCTGGGCCTGTCGGTCGACGCGGCCGAGATCCCGGAGGAGATCGTGATCTCGCTGAAGGGTCTCGAGGTGGGCGAGAGCATCCACCTGTCGCAGGTCGCCCTGCCCAAGGGCGCGTCCGCGCAGGACCATGAAGACATCACCATCGCGACGATCGTCGCCCCGTCGGCGCTGAAGAGCGCCGAGGGCGAGGAAGCCGCCGAAGCCGGTGAAGAGGCCGCCGAGGGCTGAGCCCTTCGCAGCTTCGCGAAAGAATGAAGGCCCCGCCGACCCGTTCGGCGGGGCCTTTTTCTTGCTGCGGGGATGATGAGGGGAAACGGCAGGAGGCGATCGGCACGATCTGTAAACCGCTCGCTGGCATCACGATCGCCGATTGGCTAGAGCCTGCGCCATGCAGATCTGGGTCGGCCTTGGCAATCCGGGCGCGCAATATGCGATGCACCGGCACAATGTGGGTTTCATGGCGGTCGACACGATCGCCGAGGTGCACCGCTTCGATCCGTGGAAGAAGCAGTTCCAGGGCTGGTCGGCGACCGGGCGGATCGGCAACGTGAAGGTCCTGCTGCTCAAGCCCGCCACCTTCATGAACGAAAGCGGCAGATCGGTCGGCGAGGCGATGCGCTTCTTCAAGCGCGAGACAGGCGATGTCACCGTCTTCCACGACGAGCTCGACCTCGCCCCGTTCAAGGTGAAGGTGAAGACCGGCGGCGGCACCGCCGGGCATAACGGCCTGCGATCGACCGAGGCGCATATCGGCAACGCGTTCCGCCGCGTCCGCATCGGCATCGGCCATCCGGGACACAAGGACCGGGTCACGGGTTATGTCCTCGGCAATTATGTCAAGGCGGAGCTCGACCCTCTCGCCGGCATGCTGGGCGCGATCGCGTCGGAGGCGGACTGGCTGGCATCGGGCGACGATGCCCGCTTCATGAGCGAGATCGCGTTGCGGCTCGCCGACTGACGGAGGCTGTCATGCAGGTCACTCCCTTCCTGATGTTCCAGGGCGATGCCGAGGCGGCGATCGATTTCTACCGCGGGCTCTTCCCCGAATTCGAAGTGGTCGAGCTGACCCGCTGGGGCGCGGAGGGCCCCGGCAAGGAAGGCTCCATCTATCAGGCGAGCCTCTCGATCGCCGGGCAGACGGTCCGCTGCTTCGACAGCCCGCCGGTCCACGACTTCGGCTTCACGCCCTCCTTCTCCTTCTTCATCGACTGCGACGACGAAGCGCAGATCGAGGCGCTGTGGGCGGCGCTGTCCGACGGCGGCAAGGCGCTGATGGGGATCGGCGACCATGGCTTCAGCCGGCGCTTCGGCTGGGTTCAGGATCGCTTCGGAATCTCCTGGCAGCTCAATCTGCCCTGACGGGCTGACGCCGGGCCCTTCCCGCAGTACAAGGCTCCCTGGGGAAAGTTCGCGTTCGGGGGAGTAGCGTGGGGGGTCGTTTATTGTCTGCCGCGGCGGGGGCCGCGCTTCTGATGTCGTCGCCGGCGGTCGAGGCAGCCAGGGCCGATCCGGTGGCCGCCGCCGCGAAGATCGACATATCCGCCGATCCGGGCGGCGCCGTCGTCGCCTGGCGCGCCGCGCTCGCGACCGCGCCGAGGCCGGGCGCACGGCGGGCCCATATCCTCAGCAGGCTCGGCACCGCGATGGTCGGGGCGGCGCAGGTCGAGGACGCCGTGCCGACCCTGCGCGAATCGCGCGACATGGCGGGCGTCTCGCCGTCCGACCGGGCGCACAGCACGACGCTGCTCGGCTCCGCCTTCACCAACCTCAACCGCTATGACGAGGCGGAGGCGACGCTGAAGGACGCCGTGGCGCAATGGCATGCGATCGCGCCGCAGGGCAGCGCCGAGGAGGCCGACGCGATCCACACGCTCGCGATCCTCCATTATGCGCGCGGCGATCTCGACGGCGCCGAGCGGCTCGAAGCCGAATCCTTCGCGCTCGCGCGCCGGGTGAAGGCGCCCGAGAACGAGCATATGGTGGCGATGATCACCACCATGGCGATCGTCGCGCTCCAGGCCGGCAAGCTGGAGGCGAGCGACACCTATGCGCGCGAGGCGATGACGATCGCGGGACGCGTCCTGGCCGAGGATCATCCGATCGCGATCCTCGCGATCAACAATTGGGTCACCGTGCTCGCCGCGCAGAACCGCCGTTCCGAGGCGGTCGACATCCTGCGGCGGATCGCCGGCATCGAGGAGAAGCGCTTCGGCCCCGACTATGCGGGGCTGGCCGTCACCTACAATAATCTCGGCCGCACCCTCGCCCTGCTCGGCCGCACCGCCGAGGCCGAGCCCTATGCCCGCCGGTCGGTGGCGATCGGGGAGAAGACGCTGGCCCGCGACGACGAGACGCTCGCCGCCTTCCGCAACAATCTCGCCGACCTGCTCGCCGGGCGCGGCCTGCTGGCGGAGTCGCTGGCGATCCGGCGCCAGGCGCTCGCCGATCTCGGGGATTCCAATCCGGTGCGGGCGATGCGCATCCGCACCTCGCTGGGCAAGAGCCTGTTGTCGACCGGCGACGATGCCGGCGCGTGGGAGGCGTTCGCGATCGTCGACGCGTGGCAGGCGAAGACCCTGCCCGAGACGCACCCCGACCGCATCGACATCGCCGGCTGCCGCGCGCTGCTCGCCGCCCGGATGAAACGCGCCGATGCGGCCGAGCGGCTCGCCGGCATCCTCGCCGTCACCGAGCGCGAGCTGTTCGCCAACGCCGATCCCGACCGGCGCAGCAGCACCGTGCCCGATCATCTCGGCCGGTTGCTGGAGGCGAGCTGGCTGGTCGGCGATCGGCCGGCGGGCTTCCGCGTCGCCCAGCTGATGGCGCTCGACGATGCCGGCCGCGCGATCGTCGCCGTCTCGGCGCGCGCCGCCGCGCGCGACGGCGGCACCGCCGCGCTGATCCGCAAGCGGCAGGACCTGCTCGCCCAGCGCGACCGGCTGACCCAGGCGGCGCTGCGCGCCTATGGCAAGGGCGAGGCCGACTATCACGACGCCACCGCCGAAGTCGGCCAGGTCGACGGCGAACTGGCCGCGACCGAAGCGGCGCTCACCGCCGCCCAGCCCGATTATGCCGCCCTCACCCGCTTCACCGCGCTGGACGAAGCGGCGGTGGCGCGGCGGCTCGGCCGGCGCCAGGCGCTGGTGATGCCGGTGCCCTTCGGCGGCGGCGCGCTGACCTTCGTGGTCCGGCCCGGCGGCGGCGCATGGGCCTGGTCCGGCACGGACTCGACCGCGCTCGCCGATGCCGCGACGTTGCGCGCCTCGCTGGGGCTGGAGGTCGCGACGCGAGGCGCGCTCGCCGACGCGCCGACGGACCCGCCGCGCTTCGACCGGGCGCTCGCCCACAGGCTCTACCGCGAGATCGTGCCCGCCGCGCTCGACGCGACGCTGGCCGGGGCCGACGACTGGATTCTCGCCCCGGGCGGCGCCTTCACCCGGCTGCCCTTCGCGGTGCTGGTGACCGACACGCCCAAGGGCCGCGACGACGACCCCGCCGCCTTGCGCGCCACCCCCTGGCTGATCCGCAGGGCCGCGCTGATGCAGGTTCCCTCGATCGCCGGGATCGGGGAGACGCGCGGCGCGACGACGTCCGGCGATCGCTTCGTCGGCATCGGCGCGCCGCTGCTCGGCGGCAAGGCCGCGCCCGGTGAACTGCGCGGCTTCTATCGCGGCGGCGCGGTCGACCGCGACGCCCTAACCGCGCTCGCTCCCCTGCCGCAGGCCGAACGCGAGCTGATCCGGATGCGGGAGGCGCTCGGCCTCCAGCCGAGCCTGCTGGTCGGCGCCGCTGCGACCGAACGCGCGGTCAAGGCCGAGGATTTCAAGCGGGTCCGCGTCCTCGCCTTCGCCACCCATGGGCTAGTCGGCGGCGCGGTCGACAAGGCTTCGGAACCAGGTCTCGTCCTCACGCCGCCGGCGAAACCGGACGATACCGACGACGGCCTGCTCACCGCGTCCGAGATCGCCGCGCTCGACATCGACGCCGACTGGGTGGTGCTGTCGGCCTGCGACACGGCGGCGGGCCAAAGCCCCACCGCCCCTGCCCTGTCGGGTCTCGCCCGCGCCTTCCTCTATGCCGGCGCGCGATCGCTGCTGGTCAGCCACTGGGCGGTGCGCGACGATGTCGCCGCACGGCTGACCGTCGACACCGCCTCGCGCGCCGCGAAGGGCGAGCCCCGGCCGCAGGCGCTGCGCAGGGCAATGCTGCGGCTGATCGCCGACCCGAAGGTGACGGACGGCGCCGATCCCTCGGTCTGGGCGCCCTTCATCCTGGTCGCGCGCTGAGAATAAAAGAAAAACGGCGCCAGGTTACCAGACCTGACGCCGTCTCCCGCGGGTGCCGGGCGGTGGGAATGGCCGGCGCCCGAAGCCCTATTTGCCGAACGCCGCCGCACCGGTGAGGGTGGGGCCGCCATTGGTGCTGTTGATCGAGTAGCTCAACCCCACATGGCTCGCGCCGGGGCCGGCCAGGAAGCCCGTGATATAGGCCCCGCAGCCGGTGGACGAGCAGACCGGCCCGCCCGCCGCGACCGGAATGTTGTTGGCCTGGAAGCCCATATTGGCCTGCACCCCCATCTGGCTCTGCGCCGGATTGGCGACGCCGCCGTTGGTGGCGACGTCATAGGTGTGGCCGCCGATCGATACGTGCAGGTCGACGCCCACCGTCGGCGTCGCGCCGAAGGCCACCGCCGCGCTGCCGGTCAGCGAGCCGGGATCAAGCGACCCGTCGCTGATCGTCGGCTTGGTCGCGCCGACCAGGGCATAGCTGGCGGTGCCGCTGGTCGGCAGGTTGGTGGCCGGCGCACCATAGACATAGTGCATCCCCTGCTTGTCGGTGCGGTTGAGGACGCTGCTGTCGAAATATTTGCCGGCCGTGGCGCCGCCGGCCCAGCGCGTCCAGCCGATCACGCCGGCGACGCTGCCCGTCTCGAACCCGCTGTTGGTGCCGATCTCGGGCGATTCCTGCGTGTTCGTCGTCCACACATATTTCACCAGCTTGCCGCTGTCGTCGATCGTGGTCGTCGTCTTGTCGCGCAGGTCGATGCCCAGCCTGTCGCCGGCATAGGCGATCATCTGCCCGGTCCTCTCATTGCCCGTGACCGGCGCGGTCGGGGTCGTCGGGCCGGTGGGCGTGGTCGGAATCGTTGGCAGCACCAGCGTCAGGTTGGCGAGCAGCGGCGCGATCGCGTCGAAGGTGCCGGTCGCCGCGAGCAGGTTCAGCGCGTCGCGGATCAGCTGGATGGTCGGGGCCGGCACACCCGCGAACAGGCCGTTGTCGATCGCCAGGTTGATATATTGGCGGATCAGGTCGACCGTGATCCCGCTGAAGCCGTTCGGATTGCCGCCGCCCTTGAGGAAATCGATATAGGCCTGGAGCGCGGTGGCATAGCCGGGCAGCACCACCGGACCGGTGCCGGGATCGGTGCCCGGATTGGTTCCTCCGGGCGGCACGAACACGCCGGTGCCGCCGTTCGCCAGATATTGCGCATAGGCGTCGAACACCGACCGGTTGGCCTGCGCGATCGCGTCGACCAGCCCGCTCGACTGCAGGAAGGCGAAATAGGCGTTGATCACGTCCTGCGTCGCGCCGGTGAAATTGGCCGGCGCGCCGCCGCCCTTGATGAAGGCGATATAGGCGTTGACGACGTCGAGATAGCTCTTGGTGAAGTCGGTCGCCGCCCCGCCCGAGGACAGGAAGTCGAGATAGGCGTCGGCCAGCGCCCGGTTCTGCGCCGACAGGCCCTGCAACGTCCCCGTCGAGGAGAGATAGGCGAGGTAGCTGTTCACCGCCGCCTGGTTCGCCCCGGTGAAGCTCGCCGGGGAAGCGCCGGTGCGCAGCAAGTCGATATATTGGTTGATCAGCGCGGCATAGGTCGCCTTGAACTGATCGCCCGCGCCGCCGTTCGCCAGATAGGCGAGATAGGTCTGGATGATGCCGGGCTCGGCCCCCGCGAACAGCTGCCCGCCATAGGCCGACTGGAGCTGCGCCGCGAAATCGACCAGGGTCGCGACATCACCCGCCGGAAAAGCCTTCACAGCCGGATTGGTGGCCGAGGCCTCGACGTTGCGCGCCGCCTGCACGACGTCGCCCGACGCGCCGACCGCGGCCAGCGCCTCGCCCAGGTTGACGGGCACGCCGGCCGCTGCCGCCTGCGCCGTGTCGCCGGCCGGCTCGACCGCGTCGCTCGCCGCCGTCCGCGACGCGGCCGGGGCGGGATCGGCCTGGTTGGCGAAGATGCGCGAGGTGCCGCCGCCGGCCTGCCCCTGCCAGGCCGAGCCGCGGGTATAGACCTTGGTCTGGCCGTCGCTCTGGATCGCGACGTTGCCGCCCAGCGCATGGCCGGTGAAGCCGTCGCCGGTGACGGTGAAGGAGCCCGAGGGCGAAACGCCGGTCAGCCGCGCGGTGGCGCCGCCCGGAAGCCGCACATTGGTGCTCGAAGCGCCCGACTGCGTCGCGACGGTGACGCTGCCCGCGAGCACGGTGACGTCATCGCCGTCGATCCGTACCGCGCCGCCGCCGACCAGCGAGACGATGCTGCCATTGTCGGTCATGATCTGGGTGGTGCCGCCGCTGGTGCGGACCTCCTGCCCCGCCGCCAGCGTCGCGCCGGCCAGCGCGGGATCGTCGGAGAAGAGCAGCTTGCCCGCCATGGCGGGGGTGGCGAGGCCGGCGATCGACGCCGAGGCGAGGAGCCCGAGCGAAAGCCGGGCGAAGATAGTGGTGCTGGTCATGTTCAATTCCCCCGGAACTCGAAGCGGACGCCGAGGCTGGCGGTCCAACGCTTGAAGTCGTACAGCGCTATATTGCTGAAATTACGCGTGTAAGTGACACGCGGGCGGAGGTAGACCGATCCGGTCAGCAGATATTTGAGGCCGATCGAGGCGTCGATCTGCTCGTCCCTGCGCTTCTTGAGGAACAGCGGATCGGCGTCGTCGTAGCGGCGCAGTTCTCCCGAGACGCCGCCGACCACGTTGAGCCCCGGCGCGATCGAATATTCGAAGCCGAGATTGGCGTTGACGAAGCCGTTGGAGAACTGATCGCCCGCGTTGCGGCGCGCCTCCTCCTTGCCGCCCGACACGCTGGCGACGAGGACGCGGTCGGCATAGGAGACCGCCAGCGCATAGCGGTCGGCGTCGCGCAGCGGGTCCCTGTCATAGTCGAAGCGATAGAGCTGCGCGCCAACGCTGAGCGCCGCGCCATTGCCCATCAGGTGGGTATACTGGCCGATCGCGCCATAGGCAGTGCGATAGCCGTCATGGCCCAGCCAGAATTTCTGGGCCTGGCCCGACAGCGACAGCACGTCGCGGCTGGCGAAGCTGTAGGAAGCGCCGACCGTGCCGGTCAGGCTCGCCTGGTCGAAGGTGCGGTCGCCGATATTGTCGCGCCAGGTGCCGAGCAGGCTGCCGAACACGCGCATCTGGCGACTGGCCGGGGTGGCGACGCTGACGCCGCCCTGCAGGTCGTAATATTGCTTGTCGATCCGCCGCGCCGCGCCGCCCAGCGTGCCCGGGCCGAGGCCGGCGAACAGCGGGATGGTGATCGTCGACAGGTTGGTCGCACTGTTGATGTTGCTGTCATGGCCGGCCGAGGCGTCGAGGAAGCCCGATACGTCGGTGCTCCCGCCGGCGACCTCCCGGTCGAAGCGGCGGACGATGCCGTCGAAGCGCTGCCGCACCGGATCGGGCAGGGTCGGGTCCTGGACGACGGTGTTGAACTGGGCGCGCGCGGTGTCGACGTCGCCGCCCAGCGCATAGGCGCGGGCCAGCTCGGCGCGGGCCTGGCTGTTGCTCGGCTGGACCGACAGCACGCGCTGGAAGGCGAGGATCGCCTCGCCCGCGCGGCCGCTGTCGGCGGCGGCGAGGCCCAGCGCATAGTCATAGTCCGGATCGCCGGCGCGGGTCGCGACGAGCGGCGCCAGCATGTCATAGGCCTGCGCGGCCTTGCCCTGTTGCTGAAGGGCGAGCGCGCCCTTCACGGTTTCGTCCATGGCCGCCGACGCCGGCGCGCAGGCCAGCGCGACCGCCATCGCCGCGGCGGCGGAAAAGCAGATGCTACGTGTCACGATATCTCCCCTGTTACCCCGGCGCAGGCTCTGCCACGGACCGTCCGATTTGCTCCCTGACGTTTCCTGACATGCGCTGGCGGCGGCCCGTGCGCGCGCCTATGGAGAGGGGGTGATGCGACCGCGCTTCCTCCTCGCCGCGCTCGCGGGGGCGCTGCTGTCGGCGGCTCCCGCCGCTGCCGAGACGCGCGCGGTGCTGGTCGGCGTCTCGCATTTCTCCGATCCGCGCCTCGCCGCCTTCGCCCTGCCCGGCGCGGCCCGCGACGTCGAGCGGATGGCCGGCGCGCTCGCGACGCTGGGGGTCGATCGGGCGGCGCTGACGATGCTGACCGGCGACGGCGCCACCCTCGCCGCGATCCGCGCGGCGCTCGACCGGCTGGCCGCCGCGTCGGCCGCCGGCGACCGCGCCGTCATCTTCCTGTCGGGGCACGGCACCCAGGCCCCGGCCAGGACCGCCGACCTGATCGAGCCCGACGGCAAGGACGAGCTGTTCCTCGCCGCCGATGCCGGCGCCTGGGACCCGCGCAGCCGCACGGTGCCCGGCGCGCTGGTCGACGACGAGATCGGCCGCCGCATCGGCGAGCTGCGCGCGCGCGGCGTCGACGTGTGGATGGTGATCGACAGTTGCACCGGCGGCGGGCTGCTGCGCGGGTCGGGCACGCCCAAGGCGATCCCGCCCGCCCGGCTCGGCATCCCGGCCGGCGCGCCCCTGCGCGGCGCGGTCGATCCGTCGGGCTTCGTCGACGGCGGGCTGGCGGGCGGCGGGCGGCTCGTTGCCTTCGCCGCCGCCGGGCCGGGCGCGATCGCCTGGGACGACGGCGACGGCGGCGCCTTCACCACCGCGCTGGCCCGCGCGATCGCCCCCGATCGTCCCGCCAGCTTCGCCGCGCTCGCCGCCGGCATCAGCGGCAGCCCGCGCCGGGGCGGGACGATCGGCGCCTTCTGGACGGCGGGCGACCTGTCGGCGCCGTTGCTGTTCGACGGACGATCGCCCGACATGGTCGACTTCGCCCGCGCGCTGCCGCCACTGCCCTTCGCCACCACGCTGGCGATCGACCGCGCCGGGGCCTGCAAGGCGGACGGCGGCAACCGGCCGCGATCGGACGGCGGCGGCGACCTGACCCTGCTGCTGCATTGCGACCATGTCCGCGTCGACATGGCCGAACCGCCGCAACCGCTCCGCATCGAGGCCTGGTATCGCGACGCGGCGGGCGGCTACACCAGCCTCGCCCCGCCGCTCGGCCTGGTCGTGGCGCCGGGCCGCTGGGCCAATGTCGGCTTCACCTTCGTCACCCGCGACCCCGGCACCGGCCGCGAGCTGCCGAAGGGCGAGGAGACGCTGGTGCTGATCGCGCGCGACACGGACGGCAAGGCGATCGGCGCGCGGCTGCTCCGGTTCCGGGCCGCCTGACCGCCCCTCTCAATGCGGCAGGATGATCCCCAGCTCGCGCTCGATCTCGCCACGCGCCAGCAGGCCCGATTGCTCGACGCCCTTGGCGATGATCAGCAGGATCACCTGTTCGGGCGCGGAGATCAGCGTCGGAAAGTGGCCGTGCAGGCTCTGGTCGAGCGCGCGGGCGAACATCGATATCCGGTCGCGCAGCGTCATCTCGGCCGGCAGGGCCACCGATCGGCTGAAGGCGCACCAGCGCTGCGCCGTGAACAGAATCGCAGCGTCGATCGTCGCCGATGCATCGTCATCGCGCGATCCGGATTTTCTGCGGAAGGGCCACATCACCGGCCCAGCATGGCATGGTTCGAAGGGGTCGATGGTGATCCAGTTCACAAGCCGGGGCCGAACCGGGCTCATCCGCCGATCAGTTGCTGAGCACCACCACCCGGGTCGGCACCCGCCCGGCATTGCCGAGCATCACCCGATAGTCGGCGGGGCGCGGCGGCGACCAGCGGCACAGCGGATAATAGGCGTTGCCGCGTTCGTCGCAGACGGTGCGCCCGCGCTGGTCGGCGACGCTCAGGTGCAGGTCGGCGTCGCCGTCGCCGATCGCCGAGACGAAGGCCGGCTCGGCCCCGCGCGTCCGCACCGTCCAGCCGACGCTCTCGCCGGCCGGCAGCATCTGCCGGAACTGGAGCGGGCCGCTGCCCCAGCTTCCGCCGACGATGCCCTTGGGCCGCGCCCGGGCCAGCGCCTCCACCTCGGCGGCGACGCCCGCGTCGCCGGGCGCCATCAGCCGCGCCTCCTCCGCCAGCGCGGCGGCGATCGGCGATCGGTCGGGCAACCCCTCGCGCGCGACCAGCCGGCCGCCCTGAAGCTCCGCCTCGCGCAGGCCGCTCGCCGCGACGATCCGCGCCGCCGTCAGCATCTCGCGCGCGTCGCCGCTGCGCCGCGCATGATCGGCCAGCTTGAGGCCGAGCGCCGCGTCCTCGATCGCCGACGGCGCGGCGGCGCCGATCAGCAGCAGGGCGGCAAGGATGCGCAGGCGCTTCATGATCCCGGTCTATAATGGCCGCGCCCGGCAGGCCAGCGCGATGGCCTGAATTTATCTGACGGCCCGAAGCGTCCCGCTTTCCTTTCCCCGGCGGGCTGGCATGATGACGCCATGGGGCAAGAAGACGACATCATGATCGAACAGAGCTTCCGCAGCCTGTTCCTGGGCCGATCCGCGCTGATCCTGGAGGACGAGACCGAAGTCGCCGAGCTGCTGGCGACGGCGCTCGGCCGTGCCGGCTTCGCGCGGGTCGACGTGGTCGCCACCGGCACCGACGCGGTCGACCGGGCGAGCGCCGATCCGTTCGACGTGCTGATCCTCGACCGGCAGACGCCCGAGCTCGACGGGCTCGGCGCGCTCGGGCGGATCCGTTCCGAAGGCGGCCGATCGACCCGCGCCCCGGCGCTGTTCCTGACCGCGCTGGGATCGGAGCGCCACCGGATCGAGGGGCTGGCGGGCGGCGGCGACGACTATGCGGTCAAGCCGCTGTCGGAGATCGAGCTGCTCGCCCGGCTCGCCGCACTGCTGCGGCGGCGCGAATGGGACGGCGCCTCGCCGGCCGGGACCGAGCTGGTCTGCGGGCCGCTCAGGATCGACGCGGGGACGATGACGGCGTCGTTGTGCGGCACCCTGCTCGACCTGACGGCGCGCGAATTCTCGATCCTGTCGCTGCTCGCGCGCAACATCGGCCTGCCGGTGACGCGGTCGATGCTGTGGTCGGTCTGCTGGTCGACCTATAATTTCGTGCCCGCCAATTTCGCCAACACCATCGACGTCCATGTCTCGCGCCTGCGCCGCAAGCTCGAGGCGGCGGGCACCGACCTTCCCGCCAGCCTCAGCCCGCTGATCGTCGCGGTGCGGAGCCAGGGCCTGATGCTGCGGCGGCTGGACGCGCCCGCTTGAGACCATTGCACCTTTCCGCCAAGACGGCGCTGCTGCTGGGGGTCTTCTCGGTGCTGGCGCTGGCGCTCAGCCTCCTCGGCCTCGCCATGGTCGATCGCGACGCCCGCCGCATCGCCGCCGCCGAGGCGGCCCAGCATGATTATGAAGCGCTCGACGAGAAGCTGCCGGGGATGATGGCCGACCCCGCCGCCCAACCGCTGCTCGCCTCGGCGGTCGGCGAGATCGGCCAATATGCCGGGCGCACCGGCCAGCCCCGCATCGCCCTGTTCCGGGACGCCGACGGGCGGGTCCGCGGCACCTGGGCCCGCTGGCCCGGCGGGGTGCGCCCGTGGCGCGAAGGCTATGTCGCCGCCCGCGCGCCCGACGGGCATGGCGAGCTGATCGGCGTCGAGCGGCGGCTTCCGGGCGGCGCGGCATTGCTGATCGCCCGGCCGGTCGCCTCGGCGAGCGCGCTGCGCCGGTCGCTGGGGCTGTGGGGCGGCGGCATCGTGCTGGTGCTGATGGGACTGTCGATCGCGACCGCGCTGATCGTCGGCGGGCAGACCGCCGCGCGCATCCGCCGCCTCAACCGGGTCTGCGACCGGGTTGGCGAGGGCGACGTCAAGGCGCGGATCGCCGATCCCGGCCCGCCCGACGAGATCGGCGTCCTCGCCCGCCACATGAACGGCATGCTCGGCGAGCTCGAACGCCGCATCCACGGCCTGCGCGCGGCGTCGGACCATATCGCCCACGACCTGCGCACCCCGCTCGCCCGGGTGCGCGCGCGGCTGTCGACGATGGAGGATGCCGCCGATCCCGCTATCGCGACGCAGGCGGCGCGGGCGGCGGCCGAGCTCGACCGGCTGATGGCCGCGTTCAACGCGCTGCTCGAACTGCGCGAGATCGAATCCGACGTCAGCTCGCCGCCCGAGCTGTTCGACATCGCCCGCGCCGTCGAGGACGCGGTCGACCTCTACGAAGCCGTCGCCGAGGACGAGAAGCAGGTGCGGATCACCCGCGCGGTCACCGCCGGCCCGTTCGTCGGCGATCGCGAGTTGGTGATCCGGGCGCTCGCCAACCTGATCGAGAATGCGTTGAAGGTGTCGCCGCCGGGCGCGACCATCGCCGTCGCCGCGCAGGACGCGCGCCGGGACGGCGAGCCGGCGCTCGAACTGGCCGTCACCGATGAGGGGCCGGGCTTCCCCGAGCAGGAGGAGCCCGCGGAGCCCCGCTCGACGCTGGGCGGCCACGGTCTCGGCCTGGTCATCGTCCGCGCCATAGCCGAACGCCATCGCGGCGAGGTCCGCGTCGAGAACGGCGCGCGCGGGGCGCGGGTCACGCTGCTGCTGCGCACACCGCGCCTGCTCGCCGGCTATGAATAGCGGCCGGCCGGTGCCGCGGGCGGACATGCCGAGCCCGTTCGTTTATCGGCGGTTCAGCTAGGCCGGTTTAGCTTTCGCGCGCTAGACTTTACGAATGGAGGGAAACAACCATGCGTCTTGTCCGAACCGCGATGCTTGCTGGCCTGGCATCCGCGGCGCTTGCCGGAGCGGCCTTCGCCGCCGGCGACGACAGCAAGGTGATGCTGATCGCGATGCCCGACGGATCGGTCCAGCATGTCCGCTATCAGGGCGACGTCGCCCCGCAGGTCGTGCTGGTCGCCGCCCCCGCGCCGGTCAGCCTGTTCGACGTGGCGTTCGGCCCCGACTCGCCCTTTGCCGAGATGGACCGCATGTCGGCGATGATGGAGGCCCGCGCCCAGGCGATGATGCAGCAGGCCGCCGCGATGCAGGCGCAAATGCCAGCGGCCGCCGTCGATGGCGGGCCCGGCATCGTCATGACCAACGCGCAGGGCGAGCCGGTCGGCGTGATGCACTACAGCTTCGTGTCGAGCACGACGTCGGCCGACGGCTGCACCCGGACGGTCAGCTACAGCTCCGACGGCGCGTCCGCCGCCGGCCAGGCGGCCGACCAGCCCAAGGTGATCCGGACCAGCTCGGGAAGCTGCGGCTCGGCCGTTCCCGCGCCCAGCCCGGTGACGCCGACCGGCAGCGCCCCCAAGGCGAAGCCCGCGCCGAAGATCATCCCGGTCAGCGTGCCGGCCGAGCTGAAGGCATTCACCCCGTCCCGGACCTGATCCGCCCGGATCGGATGTCGACGAAAGGCCCCGGAGGATGCTCCGGGGCCTTTCCGCTTTTTGCGGCATGCACTGGCCTTTGCCCGCCGCACCGGCTATCGGGCGCGCATCCGAACAAGGCTTGAGGGATTATGGGTTTTCGCTGTGGCATCGTGGGGCTTCCGAACGTCGGCAAGTCCACCCTCTTCAACGCACTGACCGAGACCGCCGCGGCGCAGGCGGCCAACTATCCCTTCTGCACGATCGAGCCGAACATCGGCCAGGTCGCGGTGCCCGATCCGCGGCTCTACGAGATCGCCAGGATCGGCGGATCGGCCAAGATCATCGAGACGCAGCTCGCCTTCGTCGACATCGCCGGGCTGGTGCGCGGCGCGTCGAAGGGCGAAGGGCTGGGCAACCAGTTCCTCGCCAACATCCGCGAGGTCGACGCGATCGTCCATGTGCTGCGCTGCTTCGAGGACGGCGACGTCACCCATGTCGAGGGCAAGGTCGACCCGATCGCCGATGCCGAGACGGTCGAGACCGAGCTGATGCTGTCCGACCTCGAAAGCCTGGAGAAGCGCGTCCCCGCCTTCGCCAAGAAGGCCGCGCAGGGCGACAAGGAGTCCAAGGCCGCCGCCTCGGTGCTCGGCCAGGCGCTCGACCTGCTGCGCGACGGCAAGCCCGCCCGGCTGACCCAGCCCAGGGACGACGACGAGGCCCGCATCTTCGCCCAGGCACAGCTGCTCACCTCCAAGCCCGTCCTCTACGTCTGCAACGTCGACGAGGGCGCGGCGGCCGAGGGCAACGCCCTGTCGGCCCGCGTGTTCGAGAAGGCGAAGGCCGAGGGCGCCAAGGCGGTGATCGTCTCGGCCGCGATCGAGGCGGAGATCGTCACGCTCGACCCCGCCGACCGCGCCGACTTCCTGTCCGACCTCGGCCTCAAGGAGACCGGCCTCGCCCGCGTGATCCGCGCCGGCTACGAACTGCTCGACCTGATCACCTTCTTCACCGTCGGCCCGAAGGAAGCGCGCGCCTGGACGGTCGAGAAGGGATCGAAGGCGCCGCAAGCGGCCGGCGTGATCCATAGCGATTTCGAGCGCGGCTTCATCCGCGCCGAGACGATGGCCTATGCCGACTATGTCGCGCTGGGCGGCGAGGCCGCCGCGCGCGAGGCGGGCAAGCTCCGGTCGGAAGGCAAGGACTATGTCGTCCATGACGGCGACATCATGCTGTTCCGCTTCAATGTATAGACATTAGACGAAGATCCGTCATGCCGGCCTCCGCCGGCTTGACGCGAAAGCAGGAATGACCGGATGCGCTATTTCGAGGATTATCAGGAAGGCCAGGTCGAGCGCTTCGGCGCCTATCCGGTGACCCGCGAGGAGGTGATCGAATTCGCCTCCAAATATGATCCGCAGCCCTTCCATCTCGACGACGAAGCCGCCGCGCAGAGCGCGATCTTCGGCCGGCTGGCGGCGAGCGGCTGGCATAGCTGCGCGATGCTGATGCGCATGCTGACCGACCACTGGACCGAAGACGGCTATTTCTCGCTCGGCGGGACCGGCGTCGACGAGCTGCGGTGGACCAAGCCGGTCTATCCGGGCGATACGCTGAGCATCGAGGCGGAGGTGCTGTCGAAGAGCACGCCGCGCTCGCGCCCGACCATGGGCTTCGTCACCTTCCGGCTGACCGTGTTCAACCAGCATGGCGACGTCGTCATGACCCTGAAGGTCACCAACATCCAGCATCGCCGGCCCGCCGCCTGACGCGCGTTCTGGATGGAATGCGGATGCCTACCGGCCTAGGGAGACCAGGCGAGAGAGGGAGGGAACCGCATGGGCGGCGGAGAGGCTGACGATAATGCGCGCATGTTGATACGGACGATCAGGCTCAGCTTTGATGGATCGGGCCGTTCTCGACGAACGGAAGTCGTGTATTGGTACATCGCCACCGCACTGGTCGGCACCACATTCACTTTCGCTGCGACAACCGCGCTGCCATGGAAAGCAGGCCTCGTGGTCAGTGATCTCCTGCAAGCCATCTTATTTATCCCAGGGTTCGCGCTATTCGCCCGTCGTTTGCACGATCAGGATCGTTCCGGCTGGTGGGCGCTGCTCCTTCTGCTCCCCATCGCATTGAGCCTGCCCGATCATATCAGGATGCTCGCCCTCGAGCCCGCGGATTGGTTGGCCGCCGAAAGACAACCCGATGCCACGATCTGGGCCGCGATGCTGGCCGGTCTGATAATATTGGTGCTGTTGCTTTTGCCGGGAACCGTCGGCCCCAACCGGTTCGGTGACGATCCTCGACAAGCCGCTGCCGACTAACGGGACGTTGGTCGAGGGTCAGCCCCGGCCCGCCTGACGGCTGCGTCTATTTGCCGATCCGCGCGATGATGGCGTTCACGCCCGCGCTGATTCCGCCGGCCATGTCGCCCTTCCGAAAGCGCGGCAGGATCGTGTCGCGGATGATCGTCGCGCAGACCGGATCGCTGAGCGCTTTCTCCAGGCCGTAGCCCACCTCGATCCGCACCTTCCGCTCGTTCGGCGCGACGATCAGCAGCACGCCGTCGTCGATGCCCTTGCGGCCCACTCCCCAGCTTCGTCCGACCCTAGTCCCGAAATCCTCGATCCGCTGGCCGCGCAGGCTGGGCACTGTCAGCACAACGAACTGATGGCCCGTGGTCGCCTCCAATCGAGCGAGCCGCCGATCGATGTCGCGGGCGACGGCGGGCGGCAGCAAGCGGGCCTCGTCGGTCACCCGTCCCGTCTGCGCCGGCAGCGGCGGTCCCGCTTCCCACCAATGGGCTGCCGTCGCAGGCATGGGGTCCGCGACCAGAAGCAGCGCCGCGCACGACAGCGCGAGCCGCTTCATCCGAACAACCGGGGCAGCAGCGTCGCCAGCCGCCGTTTCGTCGCGGCGGGCCAGGCGGAAGGCGCCGTGATCACCGCGCCGTCGAGCGCATGGTCGCAGCCCTGCGGGCAATGGGTGCCGCCTTGCGTCCCGGCCGCGACCGCCTCCACCAGCGCCTGGGCGCGGGCGACATTGGCCTCCATGATCGCGATCACCGAGGCGACGTCGACATGGGTGTCCGACCAGGCGTCGTCGTCGGTCACCATCGCGACGCTGGCATAGCAAAGCTCGGCCTCGCGGGCGAGGCGCGCCTCGGGCAGGCCGGTCATGCCGACGACGTCGCACCCCCAGCCCTTGTGCAGCAACGATTCAGCGCGGGTCGAGAATTGCGGCCCTTCGATCACCAACATCGTGCCGCCGATCCTGTAGGGCCCGCCTTCTTCCGCCAGCGCGCCGGCCACGACCACGCCGAGGCGCGAGCAGGTCGGGTGGCCGAAGGCGGCGTGGGCGACGATGCCGTCGCCGAAGAAGCTGCGCCCGCCACGGATCGTGCGGTCGACATATTGGTCGACCAGCACGAAGCTGCCCGGCGGCACGTCCCCGTGGAAGCCGCCGACCGCCGACACCGCCAATATCTCGGTGCAACCCGCCGCCTTCAGCGCGGCGATATTGGCGCGGTAGTTGACCTCATGCGGGGCGATGCGGTGGCCCCGGCCGTGGCGCGGCAGGAACGCCACCTCGCGGCCCGCGATCGTGCCGAGCAGCAGCGCGTCCGACGGCGGGCCCCAGGCGGTGTCGACCGCGATCCATTCGCCGTCCGACAGCGCCGGCATCCGATAGAGCCCGCTGCCGCCGATCAGGCCGAGACGGTTGCTGGTCATGCGCCGGTCGTTCCCCTCATATAGGAAAAGGGCCGCCCGGTCGCCCGGACGGCCCCTTTTCGTTCATCGAACCGATCCGGCTCAGTGCTTGATGCCCGCCCAGATGTTCCGGTAGGACAGAAAGGCCAGGATCGTGGCGATCAGCAGGAAGCCGAGGACCGCGACGCCGGTGGCGTGACGCTTCTCCAGCTTCGGTTCCGCCGTCCAGATCAGGAAGGCCGAGACGTCCTTGGCCATCTGGTCGACGGTCGACTTGGTGCCGTCGGCATAGGTGACCTGCCCGTCGGCCGCGAGGGGCGGCGGCATCGCGAGGTTCAGGTTCGCGAAGTACGGGTTGTAGTGCAGGCTGGCCGGGGTCTTGGCATCCGGGAAGTGCTTGAGCAGTTCCGCGGGCTGGTCCTGATAGCCGGTCAGCAGCGAGTAGATATAGGCACCGCCGTCATGGCGCGCCTTGCTCATCAGCGACAGGTCCGGCGGCAGCGCGTTGTTGTTCGCGGCGCGGGCGGCGACCTCGTTCGCATAGGGCGCCGGGATCTTGTCGGCCGGGGTGCCCTTGCGGGTCGCGGGCTCGCCGGTCTCCGGGTTGATCGAGGGAACCTCGGTCGCCCAGTTCTTGGCGATCGCCTTCACCTCGGGATCGGTGAAGCCCAGGTCCTTCAGGTCACGGAAGGCGACCTGGTGGAGCGAATGGCAGGCCGAGCAGACTTCCTTGTACACCTGGAAGCCGCGCTGGAGCTGCTGGCGGTCGAACTTGCCGAGCGGACCATCCGACGCGAAGGAAACCTCCTTCGGGTGCAGGTGGAATTCATGCTCGACGGTCTTGGCCGGCGGCTCGCTGATGTAGGCGACGGCGCCCGTCACCAGCGAGAACAGCAGGACGAAGACGAAGCCGAGGCCGGCGAGGAATGCGATGGGACGAACCATTGTCTCTATATCCCCCTTAGGCCGCGGCGTTGCCGTGCTTTTCCAGCACCGCTTCGGTGATCGAGTTCGGCAGCGGCAGCGGACGCTCCATGCGCGAGACGATCGGAAGGATGATCAGGAAGTGCGCGAAATAATAGGCCGCGGCGAGCTGGCTGATCATGACGTAGGGCTCCTCGGCCGGCGAACCGCCGCAATAGCCGAGGATCAGGACGTCGATGACGAGCAGCCAGAAGAACTTCTTGAACGCCGGACGATAATTGCCCGAGCGGACCGGCGACTTGTCGAGCCACGGCAGGAAGAAGAGCAGGATGATCGAACCGAACATGGCGATCACGCCCCACAGCTTGGCCGGGAGGATGAAGTCGACGGTGAAGGCGCGCAGGATCGCGTAGAACGGCCAGAAATACCATTCGGGAACGATGTGCGCCGGCGTCGAGAGCGGGTTGGCGGCGATATAGTTGTCCGGGTGGCCCATCGCGTTCGGCGCGAAGAACAGCACCGCGCAATAAAGGATCAGGAACACGCCCAGCCCGAAACCGTCCTTGGCGGTGTAGTAGGGGTGGAACGGAACCGTGTCCTGCGGACCCTTCACGTCGATGCCGGTCGGGTTGCTCGAACCGGGGATGTGCAGCGCCCAGATGTGCAGGATGATGACGCCCGCGATCACGAACGGCAGCAGATAGTGCAGCGAGAAGAAGCGGTTCAGCGCGGCGTTGTCGGGGGCGAAGCCGCCGAGCAGCCAGGTCTGGATCGGGGTGCCGATGACCGGGATCGCGCCGAACAGGCCGGTGATCACCTTGGCGCCCCAGAAGCTCATCTGGCCCCACGGAAGCACATAGCCCATGAAGGCGGTGGCCATCATCAGCAGGAAGATCACGAGGCCGAGCAGCCACACCATCTCGCGCGGGGCCTTGTACGATCCGTAGAAGAGGCCGCGGAAGATGTGCAGATAGACGACGATGAAGAAGAAGCTCGCGCCGTTGGCGTGCGCGTAGCGCAGCATCCAGCCCGAGTTCACGTCGCGCATGATGTGCTCGACCGAGTCGAAGGCGACGAGGCCGTTGGCCGCATAATGCATCGCCAGCACGATGCCGGTGACGATCTGGATCGCCAGCGCCGCGCCCGAGAGCACGCCGAAGTTCCAGAAATAGTTGAGGTTGCGCGGCACCGGATAACCGGCGCCGACCGCGTTGTAGACCAGACGCGGCAGAGGCAGCCGGCTGTCGATCCACCGCATCAGCGGATGCTTAGGCTCGTAGTGATTTGCCCAGGGGAAGCTCATGTCTGTCTACCTCAGCCGACTTGGACGACGGTATCGGATTTGAAGGCGTATTTCGGCACTTCGAGATTCTTCGGCGCCGGGCCTTTGCGGATGCGCGCCGCGGTGTCGTAGGACGAACCGTGGCACGGGCAGAAATAACCGCCGAACTCGCCCCTGATCTCGCCTTCGCCGGCGCCCAGCGGCACGCAGCCGAGATGGGTGCAGACGCCCATGGTGATGAGCCATTGCTTCTTGCCGTCGACGGTGCGCTGCTCGAGCGTCTGCGGGTCGCGCAGCGTGCTCGGGTCGACCTTGTCCGCCGCCGCGATCTCGGCGCCCGTCAGGTGACGGACGAAGAGCGGCTGCTTGCGGAAGATCGTCTTGATCGCCTGGCCTTCCTTGATCGCCGAGATATCGACCTCGATCGAAGCCAGCGCGAGCACGTCGGCCGAGGGATTCATCTGGTTGATCAGGGGCAGCAGCACCGTGGCCGCGCCGACGCCGGCGAAGCTCACCGCCGCGAGATTGATGAAGTCACGGCGACGAACGCCGTCGCCGGCCCCTTCGCCGGGCGTTTCAGTAGTTTCGAGCGTCGCCATTCCGGAACCTTTGCGCTGCCACGATTTCGGCGCCTGCGCCAAAGGGTCCGACAAACAGCCTTTCCCCCCACGCATGCGCGGCCGCCCGCAAAATCCCCGGCGGCTGCGCGCTGATAGCGCCGCTTTGTCGGCTTTGCCAATCCCATTTTCCGATTATTGCGGCATTGCGATACATTAGCCTATCAGCGGGGTGATGCGGATCGCCCTTCACCAGCCCGATATTGCCGGAAATGTGGGCACGATCCTGCGCATGGCCGCCTGCTTCGGCGTTCCCGTCGACATCATCGAGCCGTGCGGCTTCCCCTTTTCCGAGCGTGGCCTGCGCCGCGCGGGCATGGACTATGCCGAGGCCGCCGAGATCAGCCGCCACGCCGACTGGGCAGCATTCGAATCCCGCGCGGCGGGCCGGATCGTGCTGCTCACCACCGCCGCCGATTTGACCTTGGACAAGGCCGGCTTCCTGCCCGACGACATAGTGCTGCTCGGGTCGGAAGGCGCCGGCGTGCCGCGCCCGGTGCATGACCGGGCCGACCTGCGCGTGCGCATTCCGATGCGGCCGGGCTTCCGGTCCTTGAATGTGGCGGTCTCGGCTGGCATCGCGCTCGCCGAGGCGCTGAGGCAGACCGGAGGATGGCCCCAATGACATTGCAGCTCGATGCGCAGCAGACGGCGGCGCGCGCATGGTTCGAATCGCTGCGCGACCGAATCTGCGCCGCGTTCGAGGCGATCGAGGCCGAGGCGGGCAGCGACGCCCGATTCGGCTACACCCCCTGGAACCGCGACGACGACCCCGCCGGCGCGGGCGGCGGCGGCGTCCGCGGCCTGATGAAGGGCCGCGTGTTCGAGAAGGTCGGCGTCAACGTCTCGACCGTCGGCGGCGCCTTCCAGCCGGAGTTCGCCAAGACGATCCACGGCGCGGGCGAGGACAATCCCGGCTTCTTCGCGACCGGCATCAGCCTGGTCGCGCACATGGCCAGCCCGCACGTTCCCGCCGTCCACATGAACACCCGCTTCCTGACCACGACGAAGCGCTGGTTCGGCGGCGGCGCGGACCTCAACCCGCCGATCCCCTACGACGCCGACACCGAGGCGTTCCACGCCCGGCTGAAAGCGGCCTGCGATCCGCACGGCGCCGACTATTATGATCGCTTCAAGGCCTGGGCGGACGATTATTTCTGGATTCCGCACCGCCAGGTCCATCGCGGCGTCGGCGGCATCTTCTACGACCATCTCGACGTCGAGGACGATGCCGGGTTCGACGCCCATTTCGCCTTCACCCGCGACGTCGGCGAGGCGTTCCTCGACATCTTCCCGAAGATCGTCCGCGCGCGCATGGACCAGCCCGCGAGCGCCGAGGACCGCCGGCGCATGCTCAACTTCCGCGGCCGCTATGCCGAGTTCAACCTTGTCTACGACCGCGGCACGTTGTTCGGCCTCAAGACCGGCGGCAACATCGACGCTATCCTGATGAGCCTGCCCCCGGAGGCGACGTGGGAATGATGATGGGGGGAACGATCCGATGCCGCTGACCGACGTCCCCTCGGAGATGGTGGCGACCGTCGTCACCTCGCTGGAGATGCTCGAGCGTCCCCGGCCGAGGCCGGCGCCCAACGCGCCCTTCCGCCTGGCGCGGTGGAAGACGCCGTCGACCGACAAATATCGCGCGCTGTTCCGCCGCATCGGCGAACCATGGCTGTGGTTCTCGCGGCTGGTGATGGCGGACGGGGAGCTGGCCGCGATCATCGGCGACCCGGAGGTCGAGATCCACGCGGTCGAGGATCGGCACGGGATCGAGATCGGGTTGCTCGAACTCGATTTCCGCCAGCCCGGCGAGGCCGAGATCGCCTTTTTCGGCCTCATCCCCGAACTGGCCGGCAAGGGACACGGCAACTGGCTGATGGCGCAGGCCCTGGCGCTCGGCTGGCGCAAGGACGTGAAGCGGATGTGGGTGCATAGCTGCACGCTCGACCATCCCGGCGCGCTCGGCTTCTATCGCCGCCACGGCTTCGTGCCCTTTGCCCGCGCGGTCGAGACCTTCGCGGACCCGCGCCTGGCCGGCATCCTGCCGCGCGAGGCCGCGCCGCACGTCCCGCTGCTCGATCAGCGCGGGGCGAGCGTCCGGTAGACCAGCGCCAGATAGACCGCGAGGCCCATCGACAGCAGCGCTTCGAGCGCGGCGTTGGCGACCATCTGGATCGCCGAGGCGAGGCCGATGTCGCCGATGCCGAGCTTGAGCAGCTCGGTCAGCGATCCGACCACGAACATCTCGATCATCGCCAGCACGATGCTGAGGAACAGCAGCAGCAGCCAGACGCCGAGCAGCCGCAGCACATTGGCCCGGCCGAGCGCCCAGGCCCGCCGGATCGCGTCGATCGCGCCGAGCGGCTCGACCGCGATCACCGTCGGCAGCAGCAGCAGGCGCAGCCACAGCAGGCCGATCGGGATCATGATCAGGACGAGGAGCTGGCTGGCGATCACCGGCGAGCGGGGATCGGCCTTGAAGGTGACCGCGCCCAGCGTCGCCGCGACGACGATCGCGAGCATCACCGCGAGGATGGCGACGCCGAGCAGCAGCATCGCCGCCAGCGCGGTCGGCAGCCGCCGCAGCCCCGCCGACAGCGCTTCGCCGACGCTGATCCCCGGCGCGATGACCAGCAGCGACACGACGAGATTGCCGAGCAGCATCAGCAGGCCGCCCGGCACGACCAGCAGCGCCTGCCACGACGGCACGGCCTCGGCCGCGCCGCGCATCGACATCAGCGCCTGCATGCCGACGTCGAACAGGAGCTGCGCCGGGCCATAGACCGCCAGCGCGACGGGGATGAGCAGCCCGCTCTCCCGGCGCAGGAAGGCGATCGTTTCTTCCCAGACCGTTCCCAGCGAGAAAGCCGTCATTCGATGGTTACTCCACACCCCGTCCGCGCCCCCTATCCGCCGGGCGGGTCGAGCGCAATCGCGCAACACTTGATCCGGCGCCGAAAGCGGCAATATGCGAAGGCATGACCGTGGACGACGACATCGAATGGCGGGTGACCCCCGGCCTCTCCCCCTATGCCGAGACGGTGGCGGAGATGGAGGCGCGCGCCGCCGCGATCCGCGCCGGCGAGGCGCGCGAGCTGATCTGGCTGCTCGAGCACCCCCCGCTCTACACCGCCGGCACCAGCGCCGAGGCGGACGAGCTGCTGCTGCCCGATCGCTTCCCGGTGTTCCGATCGGGGCGCGGCGGGCGCTACACCTATCACGGTCCCGGCCAGCGGGTCGGCTATGTGCTGCTCGATCTCGACAGGCGCGGGCGCGACGTGCGCTGCTTCGTCGCGGCGATCGAGAATTGGGTGATCGCGACGCTGGGCGATTTCGGCATCGCCGGCCGCAGCGAGCCGGGCCGGGTCGGCATCTGGACCGGCCACGGCCCCGACGAGGCGAAGATCGGCGCGATCGGCGTCCGGGTCCGCCGCTGGGTCAGCTTCCACGGCTTCTCGCTCAACGTCGATCCGGACCTGTCGCATTTCTCGGGGATCGTGCCGTGCGGGCTGGGCGAATTCGCCGTGACCAGCATGGCGCGGCTGGGCATCCCGGCCGAGATGGCGGCGGTCGACGCCGCGCTGCGCCGCCACTTCCCGGCGATGCTGGCGGGCCTGCGTTGCTCGACGCGATCTGACAAGGACTCTTGAGCGCCCGAGTCGTTGGCTATATCCTGCTCGCCGAGAGCCTGTATGCGGGGAGTAATCATGAAGCGTTCGATCCACCTCCTTCTCGTCGGCAGCCTGGCGATGGCTGCGGCGGGACTGTCGTCCTGCGGCAAGAAGGACAGCGGCGGCGAGACCAATATCGTCGAAATGAACGCCAGCGACGGATCGATGAACGACATGACCGCCGTCGAGAGCGCGACGCTCGACCAGGCGGGCGCAGCGGCAGCGGCCGACAACGGCGCCACCGGGGACAATGCCGCCAACGCGATGTGATCGATCAAGTGGCGGGGGGATGTTCGAGCACTGTCGGGCGGGCGGTTCTCTGAGGTTCGGGAGAGAAAGCATGGTTCGATGGTTGGTTTCGGGAATGGCGGCGATGCTGGCGGTGGGCCAGGCCGCCCCCGCTTCCGCCTATCTTTTCTGGGTGCAGCCCAATTTCACGGGCGGCCCGGTCACGGGTGACGAGGCCGGCCTCGGCCAGCCGATGCCCAAGGCGACGCCGGCGGAGCTCAAGGCGCATATGCTGTGGAACATGCGCGCCGGGCTCAACGTCGCGGCGCTGCAATGCCAGTTCTCGCCGATCCTGCTGACGGTGCCCAATTACAACGACCTGCTGTCGAAGAACGCGGCCGAGCTCAACGACGCCTACAAGACGCTCGGCGGCTACTTCAAACGGACCGGCGGCAAGACGTGGCAGAAGACGTTCGACGGCTATACCACCAGGACCTACAACAGCTTCTCGACCATGCACGCGCAGCTCGGCTTCTGCGAGACGGCGAGCGCGATCGGCCGCGAGGCCCGCAAGCTCGGCCGCGGCAAGCTGACCCAGCTCGCGATCGACCGGATGCGCGAATTCCGCAACAGCCTGATCCCGGCCGGCGACATGATCCACGCTCGCCGCCAGCTCTACGTGCCGATCCAGCCCGTCTCGATGGACAAGGCCTGCTGGACCAAGAAGGACCAGTTCAAGGCCGCCTGCGCCCCGCCGCCGGTGCAGCAGGCCAGCGCCCCCAACGGACGCGCGGGCTGAGATCATCGGACGGAACCGTCATCCCGGCGAAAGCCGGGATGATCATGTCAGCGAATCCCCACCACCTTGTGGGTCTGGGTCGACAGCCGCCAGCGGGGATGGTCCATCACATAGGCGATCGCCGCCGCGCGCGCTTCGTCGAGCTGGGCACCGTCCATCGGCTGGAGCAGGAAATGCTCGAAATCCCAGCCCTCCAGCGCGGCCGGGTCGATCCCCGGCTGCGGCCAGACCAGCTTGAGCTCGTTGCCCCGGCGCAGGACGATGTCGGTGCCCGCCTTGGGGCTGACGCAGATCCAGTCGATTCCGGCCGGCGCCGGCTGGGTGCCGTTGGTCTCGACCGCGGTCTCGAAGCCGCGCGCCTTGAGCGCGGCGACCAGCGCATCGTCGACCTGGAGCAGCGGCTCGCCCCCCGTCATGACGATGAAGGCGCCGGCCAGGTCGCCCCATAGCGCGATCGCCTTGTCGGCCAGCGCGTCGGCATGGGGGTAGCGCCCGCCATTGTCGCCATCGAGGCCGACGAAATCGGTGTCGCAGAAGCGGCACTGCGCATCGGCGCGGTCCTCTTCCCGCCCGCTCCAGAGATTGCACCCCGCAAAGCGCAGGAAGACCGCGCGCCGGCCGACCTGCACCCCTTCCCCCTGCAGGGTCAGGAACATCTCCTTCACGGCATAGCCGGCCATCAGGCGTAGACCGTCGGATCGGCCAGCCCGGCATCGGCGAAGCCCTTGGAGCGCAGCCGGCAGCTGTCGCACAGGCCGCAATGCTTGCCGTCCGGCGTCGGATCGTAGCAGGACCAGCTCATCCCCGCGTCGAGGCCGAGCCGCGCCGCCTCCTGCGCGATGTCGGCCTTAGTCATGTGCTGGAGCGGCGCATGGATGGTGAAGCCCTGCCCCTCCACGCCCATCTTCGTCGCGAGATCGGCGAGATGCTGGAAGGCGGCGATGAACTCCGGCCGGCAATCGGGATAGCCCGAATAGTCGAGCGCGTTGACGCCGAGGAAGATGTCGCGCGCACCGGTCGCCTCGGCGAAGCCCAGCGCCAGCGACAGGAAGATGGTGTTGCGCGCGGGGACGTAGGTCGACGGGATGCCCGGCATCACGCCGTCCTTCGGCACGTCGATGTCGTCGGTCAGCGACGAGCCGCCGAAGGCGCGCAGATTGAGCGGCAGGGTGACGTGCCGGTCGACGCCGAGCGCCGCCGCGACCCGCTTCGCGGCCTCCAGCTCGACCCGGTGGCGTTGGTTGTAGTCGATCGTCAGCGCGGCGAGCGCGAATCCCTGCTCGCGCGCGATGCCGCCGGAAACCATCGAATCGAGGCCGCCCGACAGCAGCACGATCGCGCGGCGGCCTTCCCTGTTCGCAATGTCAGACATGTCCCTGCGCATAGAGCCTGATCGTCAGCGGTGGAAGCGCAAACGCTTCCACCGCTGACGTGAATCAGGCTCTCATCATATGTCGAGTCCTTGATTCACGTTTCAGACTCAACCTGAAACGATCAAGGTCTTGGCCATTTTCGCCGCACGCGAAAGCCGGCCCGAGCGCCCCGAAAAACAAGCGTGGAATTCGCCGCCGATCCTTTATGATCGTCGCCGGTCGGGGAGGGCCGAGGGGAACGCCATGACCTATTGCGTCGGGATAATGCTCCGTGAGGGGCTGATCATGATCGCCGATACCCGCACCAATGCGGGGATCGACAATATCTCCACCTATCGGAAGCTCCACATCCTGGCCGAGAGCGAGGGCCGGCTCGTCGTCGCTGCAAGCGCGGGCAACCTGTCGGTGACCCAGCTCGTCCTCGGCATGCTGGCCGAGGGCCTGCCCGCGACCAATCCCGACGAGGGGCCCCGTCGGATCGAGGACATGCCGAGCATGTTCCAGGCCGCGCAGCTCGTCGGCGAGGCGGTGATGGCCGCCGGCGCCCAGCTCAAGCCCGCGCTTTACGCGGCGGGCGTGTCGTCGGGCATATCGCTGCTGCTCGGCGGGCGGATCGGCGGCGGGCCGCTCAAGCTGTTCCTGATCTACGATGCCGGCAACTTCATCGAGTGCCAGCGCGACAGCCCGTTCTTCCAGATCGGAGCCTGCCAGTACGGCAAGCCGATCCTCGACCGCGCGATGAACTATGACAGCACCCTCGACGAGGCGGTGAAGGTCGGCCTGCTGTCGTTCGATTCGACGATCCGATCCGACCTGTCGGTCGGCCTGCCGTTCGACCTGATGGTGATGCGCGCCGATCCCAAGACCCCCGTGATCCGGCGCCGGATCGAGGAGGACGATCCCTATTTCCGCAACCTGTCGGCCCGCTGGTCCATGCTGCTCAACGAATCGCGCGCCGCGATCCCCGACCCGCCCTTCCTGAACGGCGACGCCTCGGTGGTCGAGCTGAAGGCGACGGAACGATAAAAAAGAGGGCCGCCCGAGAGCGGCCCAGTGAGGCTATGCAGCCTGCTAAGGGAGGAAAGTGTGCCCAAAAGGGGAAGGCACGCGACTCATCTACCTCGGCAGGGTTAAACAAAGCATTAACCAGAGCCCGTTACTCACAACGGTTTTTCGATTTTCCGAAGTGCTTTTCCCGTTCATGCCTTGTTGGCACTTGAACATCGCCGAAGCAGCAAGCAAGCGCAAAGGCACTGGGCGTCACCCATCTTGTCCGCGGGGGCCGTAGGCGCCCACCAAGCCGGCGAGCAGGATCATCCCTACGAGGGCAGAGATGGCAACGCCTCCCCAGAGACCACGCTGGTAGAGAGCGTGGGCAACATAGGGAGCGGCATATATCAGGCCGACGAATACGATAAGCGTAACGAGGCGACGCAAAAGAATCATAGACAGAATCTATAGCCTTAGATCGTTCAAGGCCACTGGCGTATATGCGCCATCTCAGAATGATACCGAGGCAACAGCACTCGGTCTCCATCGAGGGACAAAGAAGCCGATGGAGAATTGCATTTGAAAGCCGAAAATCGGAGGATACAAGAGTGCGACACAAGTGGAGTATAGTGACTTGCAACCGACGAACTGGCTAAACATCACGAAATTCCTGTTTCGCAATCCTGCCAGATTCGGAGTGCTGGCCGGCAAGGTCACTGCTCGTGTCGCTGACGGCGCAAAAAATGAAGCAACCGACTCGTCTATCGGGTGGATCGAGCGCAATTCGCAGGATGCAGCTGCCATCGCTCTCACCATCGCACCGGAGCTATGGGAAGAGGCGGGGGCGTTTGCGGCCACGATGAATGCGCGCGGCACGGCCATCGTCGACAAGCTTCCGTTCAAGATCGGAGGTGGGGGAGATTACCGCTTTCTATACTGGCTTGTCCGACTGTATCAGCCCCGCGTGGTGGTTGAGACCGGTGTAGCTGCAGGCTGGACATCCCAGGCAATATTGTCAGCACTACACAAAAACGGCCAGGGCGAGTTGCACAGTTCCGACTTCCCGTATTTTCGGGTCAGTGATCCTGAAAAATACATCGGCTGCGTCGTGGATGCCGAACTAAAGCAGAAATGGAATCTCCATCTTGATGGAGATGCCAAAGCCCTTCCAAAGATTCTCGAAGCGGCCCCCGAGATCGACATCTTCCATTACGACAGCGACAAATCCTATAGCGGCCGGGCTACAGCAATTTCTCTCATTCGTCCGCATCTTCGGGCCGGTGGCCTTATCGTGATGGATGACATCGTCGATAATTCATGGTTCCAGGATTATGTAGAACGCGAGAAATTGCCGTTCACTATCATCGGAAAGCGTGTCGGGGTGATCGGCACGATCGCCAAACCCTCTGCCGGATAGAGCAGCCTGAAGCTCTTACTTCGGCCTCTTCCCAAAACAACGCATAACCAGCCGGCATGCATGCCGGCCTGGGGGATTCGACTTTCGGCGAATCGCTCGCCGTCCGGTCAGCGCTGGCGGGCCGCGGTCTGGCCGCCGCAGGCGCCGATCCGGCGGGCCTCGACGATATAGTCGAACGGCGCGTTGCGGGAGATGCCCTGGGTCTGGATCACGGCGGTCCGCGGCGTTTCCACCCGTACCGTCGTCCGTCCCCAGCCAGTCCGCTGGCAGCTATAATGGACGGTCGAGCTCTTCGGGCCGTTGGCGATCACGAAGCGCGAGCAGCCGGGCTGGTCATGCTCGACCTGCACCAGGGCTACCGGATCGGCGACGCAGACCTGGCGAGGGGCGCGGCCCTTGACGTCGAGCTGCCACAGGCCGGTTTCGAGCTGCTGGAGCGCGGTCAGCGACAGCGGCGCGGCCGAACCGCCGGGCGGCGACGCCGGATCGGCCATCGCCGCCGGCATCGTCGCGCCCGCCATCAGCACCATCACGCCACACCGCCACGCCCAAGCCATCATCTGCCCTCACGCCCTGTCAGGCGCCCCCGATCCCCCGATCGCCGTCGCCAGACCATCGCCCTTCGACCAACCGTCGATACATCAAGACCGGCGAAACCGATTCCTGAAGAATACTGTGTTCTTGTGGCAGGAATACGGAGACCCCCGCCGATCCGTTGCAAATCCGCTCAGATCGAATCGAGCGCCAGGGAAAAGCGCCTGGCGCAGAATTCGCAATCGACATGAATCTCGCCCCCCTCGTCGGCCATCTCGGCGCGCTCGTCGGGGGCGAAGCGGCCGATGACCGTGCGGATGTGCGCGGGGTCGCAGCGGCATCCGCGCGCGAGCGCGACGCCGGGATAGGTGCGGACCTCGTCCTCGTTGAACAGCCGCCACAGGATCGTCTCGATCGGCAGGTCGGGATCGGCCAGTTCGTCGGCCGTCACCGTCTGCGCCAGTGCCTGGACATGCTCCCATTCGGGATGGTCGAGCCGGGCATGGATGCGATCGCGGCCTTCCTCGCCCTCGGGCAGGTGCTGGACGAGCAGCCCGCCCGCGACGTGGCGGCCGTCGGGCAGCCGGCGGCTGGCGAGGCGGACGAGGCTCGGCAATTGTTCCGACTGGCCGAAATAGGCCTCGGCCGCCTCGGCGAGCGAACCGCCCTCGAGCGGCACGATGCCCTGATAGCGCTCGCCGGTGACGGCCTGGTCGAAGGTGATCGCCAGATAGCCGCGCCCGAACAGCGCGAACAGCGAGGGGTCCGCCGGAATCTCGGCCAGCCGCTCGGGATCGTGGCGGATATAGCCGCGCACCTCGCCGTTGCGGTAATCGGCGACCATCAGCTCGATCGCGCCGCCCTCGGCCTGCGCCTGCAGGGTGAGCTGGCCCTCCTCATGCTTGAGGGTGGAGCCGAGCAGCGCGGCGAGGACGATCGCCTCGGCCAGCAGCTTCTCGACCACCGGCGGATAGCCATGCGCGCCGAGCACGGCGTCGAGCGCCGGCCCCAGCCGGACGATCCGGCCGCGGGCATGACGTTCGGGAATGGCGAAGCCGACGGCGGTGTCGAGGATATGTATTTCGGAAGCCACGTGATTGTCCCATCGTCATCCGGACTGGTTCGCGGATGCCGAAACAAGGTCAGCATGACGGACGGCTATTTCAAGTCCGCCCGTCCGCCCGTCCGCCCGTCCGGATTCAGCCGAGCCTGCCCAGGCACCAGAGCAGCACCGCCTTCTGGGCGTGAAGGCGGTTCTCCGCCTCGTCCCAGATCAGCGAGCGCGGCCCGTCGATCACCGCGTCGACCACCTCCTCGCCGCGATGCGCGGGCAGGCAGTGGAGGAAGGCGGCGTCGGGCGCCGCCTGCGCCATCCGCGCCTCGTCGACCTGGAACGGCATCATCGCCGCCAGCTTCTCCTCGGCATGCGCCTGTCCCATCGAGATCCAGGTGTCGGTGACGACGACGTCGGCGCCGCGCACCACCTCGGCCGGATCGCGCGACAGCAGGATATCGCCGCCGCGCGCGCGCGCCTCCGCCAGCACTTCGGCGTCGGGATCATATCCCTCCGGGCAGCCGATCCGCACCGGGAAGCCGAGCAGGCTGCCCGCCTCGACGATCGAGTGGAGGACGTTGTTGCCGTCGCCGAGCCACGCCCAGCCGAGCCCCTCGACGCGCCCCTTATGCTCGAGGATCGTCTGTAGGTCGGCCATGATCTGGCAGGGATGCGACCGGTCGGTCAGCCCGTTGATCACCGGCACGTCGGCATATCGGGCGAGGTCGACCGCCTTCCGATGGTCGTCGGTGCGGATCATGATCGCGTCGACATAGCGGCTGAGCACGCGCGCGGTGTCGGCGATCGTCTCGCCGCGGCCGAGCTGCATGCTGCCCGCATCCATCACGATCGTCGTGCCGCCGAGCTGGCGCATCGCCATGTCGAACGACACGCGCGTCCGCGTCGAATTCTTCTCGAAGATCATCGCCAGCGTGTGGCCGGCGAGCGGCGCGTCGCGGTCGGGGGCGCCCTTGGGCAGGCCCGCCCGCGCCTTCTTCCGAGACACCGCTTCGTCGAGCATCAGCCGGACGCCGGCGGCGCCGGCATCGGCGAGGTCCAGGAAGCTCCGCGTCACGCCGAGGGCTCGTAGGTCCGCGCGCCGGCCGAGAGCTTCTCGATGCACTCGGCGATGTGGCTTTCCTCGATCACCAGCGGCGGCAGGATGCGGACGACATTCTCGCCCGCCGCCACCGTCAGCAGCCCGTGATGGTCGCGCAGATGCGCGACGAAGGCGCGCGCCTCGACCGCGTCCTTCAGCTTGATGCCGATCATCAGGCCGAGGCCGCGGACGCTGTCGAACACGCCGTCATGGTTGGGGATGAGCTGCTCGATCGCCTGGCGCAGTCGATCGCCGGTCGCGCGAACATTGGCGAGGAACTCGTCGTTGACCGCGACCTTGAACACCGCCTCGCCCGCCGCCATGGCGAGCGGATTGCCGCCATAGGTCGAGCCATGGGTGCCGAACACCATGCCCTTGGCTGCTTCCTCGGTGGCGAGGCAGGCGCCCAGCGGGAAGCCGCCGGCGATGCCCTTGGCCACCGCCATGATGTCCGGCGTGATGCCGTACTGCTCATGCGCGAAGAAGGTGCCGGTCCGGCAATAGCCGCACTGCACCTCGTCGAGGATCAGCAGCAGCCCCTGCTCGTCGCAGATCTGGCGCAGGCCCTTGAGGAATTCGGGCTTCGACGGGGTCATGCCGCCCTCGCCCTGCACCGGCTCGACCAGGAAGCCGGCGGTGGTGGCGTCGACCGCCGCCCGCGCCGCTTCGAGATCGTTGAACGGCACCACCTGGAAACCCGGCAGCAGCGGCTCGAAGCCGTCGCGCATCTTAGGCTGGCTGGTGGCCGAGATCGTGCCCAGCGTCCGCCCGTGGAAGGCGTTCGAGAAGCTGATGATCTTGGTCCGCTCCGGGCTGCCGTTGACATAATGGTAGCGGCGCGCGGTCTTGATCGCGCACTCGACCGCCTCGGCGCCCGAATTGGTGAAGAACACCGTGTCGGCGAAGGTCTTGTCGACCAGCTTCTGGGCGAAAGCCTCGCCCTGCGGGCTGCCGTAGAGATTCGAGGTGTGCATCAGCGTCGCCGCCTGGTCGGCGATCGCCTTGACCAGATCGGGATGACCATGGCCGAGGATGTTGACCGCGATGCCGCTGGCGAAGTCCAGATAGCGCTCGCCGCGCTCGCCGATCAGGTAGCAGCCTTCGCCTCGTACCGGACGCACGCCGCACCGCGGATAAACCGGCATGAGCGGGGTGATGGTCATGGCAAAAACTCCCTTTCCTTCCAAATCGGTGATCGAACTCCGAAACGCAAAAAGGCGGCCCTCCCGGCCGCCTGTCGGAGAGCGCATATAGTGATGTGGGCCGATGCTCGTCAAACGCTTCGTCGCGGACCGGCGGCGGGGCGCCCGGCGCGGCCATTGACGCGAATCCGCGAGACCGGTCTAACCGCGCCCATGGAGCCATCCCCGAACCACATCGAATGGCGCGGCGCGTTCACCAATGACGAGGTCAACGCGCTTCACGCCGAATGCTTCGACCACCGCCCGTTCGACGACGACTGGTGGTCGCAGGTCAACCGCTTCAGCCTCGGCTGGGCCTCCCTGCGCCACGCGGGCGCGCTGATCGGCTTCGTCAACGTCGCGTGGGACGGCGGCGTCCATGCCTTCATCCTCGACACCATGGTATCGACGGCGTTCCGGCGGCGCGGACTGGCAAAGATGCTGATCGACGAAGCGGTCGCCCAGGCGAAGCGGACCGGCTGCGAATGGCTGCACGTCGACTTCGACCCGCACCTGCGCCCCTTCTATTTCGAGGCCTGCGGCTTCACGCCGACCGACGCCGGGCTGGTCCCGCTGCGATAGGACCGCCTCAGCGGCGCAGCACCAGCTCACCGGTGCGCGGATCGACCAAGGTCACATTCTCCAGCGCCTGGAACCGCCATTCGCCGGCGCGGCGGGTGGCCACCACCATGATCAGCGTGTCGACAGGGTGCGGCCCCGCCGGATGGGCGGCGCCGGCGTTGAGGCGCGACCAGAAATGCAGGATCGCCGCGTCGTCCGAGATCGGATCGACGTCGGGCGCGTCGATCTCCAGGGTCGAATCGCTGTAGACCGACGCGTGGATGCCCGCATGGCCGGCGACGATCTGCTCGACGCCGCGCCAATAGGTGCCGAAGCGGTTCACGAAGGTCGCGTCGGCGTGGAACAGCCGGCCGAACGCGACCATGTCGTGCGCGTTCCACGCCGCCTCGAAGCGTCGGGTGAGATCGGCGGGCGTCATCGCGCATCCTTCGGGCCGGTTGCTCATGCTCCCTTCTTATCGGCGCCCATCGGGAAATTCCAACCGCTCGCATCAGCCGGCGGAGCCTTGCGCGGGGAAAGCTCGTTCGCTTCCGGTCCCATGAGAGAGGAATGATGGACAAGGCTCATCCCGATCATCACGGCGGCGGCCGATGACGGCCGGCGACGCTTCGCGGACGGGCGGCTGCCTGTGCGGACGAATCCGCTATCGGCTGGCGAGCGCGCCGTTCGATCCCGGCTATTGCCATTGCCGCATGTGCCAGCGCTTCGGCGGCGCGCCGGTGATGGCCTTCGCCTCGGTGCCGCTGGTCGATTTCCATGTCGAGGCGGGCGATCCGGTCCGCTACCGATCGTCGGAGATCGGCGAGCGCTGGTTCTGCCGCGACTGCGGCAGCTCGCTCGCCATGCGGGTCGATCGCGCGCCCAGGCTGATCGACGTCACCATGGCGACTCTCGACGATCCGACCTGGCTGCCGCCCGCCTTCCATATCTGGCGCGAGAGCCGGATCGGCTGGTTCGACACGATCGACGCGCTGCCCCGGCACGAACGCGAACGGCCCCGGGCCGTCGCGCCGAGTCCCGCCGTCGCCGGGCTGCCGCTTCCTTCCTGACGCCGGTCGGGCGGGGGCGGCGCGCATTTCGGAGGCTGATTTTCTTGCCGCGTCGGGCCTCGCCCGCTAAGGGCCGCCGGTCATGCAGTATGTCAGCACCAGGGGCTCGGCCCCGCGCCTCGGATTCGAAGACGTCACGCTCGCGGGACTCGCGGCGGACGGCGGCCTCTATGTGCCCGAACAATGGCCGGTCTTCTCGACCGCCGAGATCGCGGCGCTGCGCGGCCTGTCCTATGTCGACACCGCCGTCGCGGTGATGAAGTCGTTCGTCGCCGGCGCGCTCGACGATGCCGAGCTGAAGGAGCTGTGCGAGGCCGCCTATGGCCGCTTCGCCCATGCCGCGGTGGTGCCGCTCAAGCAGCTCGACCATCGGCAGTGGCTGATGGAGCTGTTCCACGGACCCACCCTCGCCTTCAAGGACGTCGCGCTCCAGCTGCTCGGCCTGCTGTTCGAGCGCTTCCTGGCGAAGCGCGACACCCACCTGACCGTGATCGGCGCGACCAGCGGCGACACCGGCTCGGCCGCGATCGACGCGCTGGCCGGCCGCGCCAAGGTCGACATCTTCATGCTCCACCCCAAGGGCCGCGTGTCCGAGGTGCAGCGCCGGCAGATGACGACCGTGCTGGCCCCCAACGTCCACAACATCGCGATCGAGGGCAGCTTCGACGACGCCCAGGCGCTGGTGAAGGCGATGTTCGCCGACGCCGACTTCGCCGGGCGCTTCAACCTGTCGGCGGTCAATTCGATCAACTGGGCCCGGCTGATGGCGCAGGTGGTCTATTATTTCTACGCCGCCGTCCGCCTCGGCGCGCCCGACCGCCCGGTCGCCTTCTCGGTCCCGACCGGCAATTTCGGCGACGTGTTCGCGGGCTATGTCGCGGCCAGGATGGGCCTGCCGGTCGCGCGGCTGATCGTCGCCACCAACGTCAACGACATCCTCCACCGCGCGCTGTCGGCCGGCGACTATTCGGTCGGCACGGTGACGCCGACCGCGGCGCCGTCGATGGACATCCAGGTCAGCTCCAATTTCGAGCGGCTGCTGTTCGACCTGCACGGCCGCGACGGCGCCGCGACGGCGGCGACGATGAAGGGGTTCGAGGCGAGCAAGCGGCTCGACATCCCCGCGACGATGCGGGCCGAGGCGGCCGGGCTGTTCTCGAGCGCCCGGATCGACGCCGACCGGATGCAGATCGCGATGCGCTGGGCGCATGACCGCGCGGTCGAGACGATCGACCCGCACAGCGCGATCGGCCTCGCCGCCGCGCAGGACAGCGACCTCGATCCGTCGATCCCGATCGTCACCCTCGCCACTGCGCACCCCGCCAAGTGTCGGCGACGCGGTCGAACGCGCCACCGGCACCTGCCCGACCCCTGCCCGCCCGATCGGCGAGCTGTTCGAGCGGCAGGAGCGCTACGCCGTCCTTCCCGCAGAGATCGGCGCGATCGAGGGCTTCGTCGCCGAACAGGCCGCGACGGCGGCCTGACGCCCATGACCGGCCCGCATCTCCACCGGCTGGCCAACGGCTTCACCATCGCCGCCGATCCGATGGCGGGGGTCGAGACGATCGCGATCGGCCTGCACGTCGACTGCGGCGCCCGGCACGAGGAGGCGCGGGCCAACGGCCTCGCCCACCTGTTCGAGCATATGGTGTTCAAGGGCGCGGGCGGGCGCAGCGCGCGGGAAATTTCCGAGGCGGTCGAGAATGTCGGCGGCTATCTCAACGCCTATACCTCGCGCGACCAGACCGCGTTCCAGGCGCGGCTGCTCGCCGAGCATCTCGACCTCGGCATCGAGCTGATCGGCGACCTGATCCGCAAGCCGCATTTCGATGCCGGCGACCTCGCCCGCGAGAAGGACGTGGTGCTGCAGGAACTGGGCGAGGCGCGCGACCTGCCCGACGACATCATCAACGATCATTTCCATTCGACCGCCTGGCCGGGACAGGCGTTCGGCCGACCGGTGCTGGGCGGCGAGGAGACGATCGCCGCGATCGCGGTCGACGATCTCCACGCCTGGACGCGCAAGCATTACCGGCCCGAGAACATGGTGCTGGCGGCGGCGGGCAAGATCGACGTCGACCGGCTGGTCGCGCTGGCCGAGGCGCGCTTCGGCGACATGGAGCCGGCCCCCCGCCCGGTCGCCGAGCTGGCCGCCTATCGCGGCGGCACCTTCGTCGAGCGCCGCCGGCTGGAATCGGCGCACATCCTGTTCGGCTACGAAGGCGTCAGCTATTTCGACCCGTCCTATTATCCGCTGCTGCTGTTCAGCCAGGCGGCGGGCGAAGGCAGCTCGTCGCGGCTGTTCCAGTCGATCCGCGAGGAACGCGGCCTCGCCTATTCGGTCGGCACCTCGGTCGCCGCCTGGCGCGACACCGGCATGCTGACCGTCTATCTCGCCACCGCGCGGCGCGAGGCGCAGAACGCGACCGACCTGTCGCGCGCGCTGCTGCGCGACGTGGCGGCGACCCTCACCCCGGTCGAGCTCGACCGCGCCAAGGCGCAGATCCGCGCGACCATCCTGATGGCGCTCGAATCGGTCCAGGGCCGCGCCGACCGGCTAGGCTTCCAGACGCTGGTCCACGGCGCGCCGATCGAGCCGGCGACGATCGTCGCCCGGATCGACGCCTGCACCCTCGACGAGGCCCGCGCCGCCGGCGCCCGCCTGCTCGAAGGCCCCGAGACGCTGGCGACGGTGGGCCCCGCGCTCAAGGCGGCGGCGTGACGCGCGACGTTCGTTCCCAAAGGCGTCATCCCAGCGAAAGCTGGGATCTCACTTCTTTCCGGCGACAGGAAGAAGGCAGGGAGATTCCAGCTTTCGCTGGAATGACGAACCAGGGCTGAGCGAAAGATCATGAACCTCACCACCCTGATCGCCGAGCCCTGGGCCGATTACGGCCTGGTCGATTCCGGCCATGGCCGGAAGCTCGAACGCTATGGCCGCTTCCGCTTCATCCGGCCCGAGCCGCAGGCGATGTGGGCGCCCGCCTCGCCCAACTGGGAGGCGGACGGCGACTTCATCGGCGCATCGGACGAGGACGGCGGCGGCCAGTGGCACCTGTCGCGCGACGTGCCGCGCGGCGGCTGGCACCTGCGCTGGGAAGAGGTGCGCTTCACCGCGCAGAACACTCCCTTCCGCCACCTCGCCTTCTTTCCCGACATGGCGCCGCAATGGGCATGGATGCGCGACCGGACGGCCGAGGGCGACGAGGTGATGAACCTGTTCGGCTATACCGGGGTCGGCACCCTCGCGCTGGCCGCCAGGGGCGCGCGGATGACCCATGTCGACGCATCGAAGAAGTCGGTCGAGGCGGCCAAGGCCAACGCCTTCCTGTCGGACATGGCCGACCGGCCGATCCGCTGGATGGTCGACGACGCCGCCAAGTTCACCGCGCGCGAGGTGCGGCGCGGGCGGCGCTATGACGGCATCTTCCTCGACCCGCCGAAGTTCGGGCGCGGCCCCAATGGCGAGACCTGGCGGCTGGAGGAGGGCCTGCCCGGCCTGATCGCCGATTGCCGCGGGCTGCTCGATGACCGGTCGAAGTTCCTCGTCCTGACCGTCTACGCGATCCGCATGTCGGCGCTGGCGATCGGCGAACTGCTCCGCCAGGCGATGGCCGACCTCGGCGGCGCCGTCGAGGTCGGCGAGATGGCGGTGCGGGAGGAGGAACGCGGCCTCTTGCTGCCGACGGCGATCTTCGCGCGGTGGTCGCGGGACTGATCCACGACTGACATCATCTGCGGGCTCTGGCATGCTCCCGTCATCACCATAGCGAGTGAACGATGCTGCACCACGCCAGAAGCATTCTAGCCTGCCTCACGCTGATATTGGCAGCCTCCGCAAGCGCTTCGGCCTATAAGGATCTCCAGCGCCTTATCGAGGGGCGGGCGCAGCAATATACCGAACGACGTCCCGCGCTGGAGCAACGTACCCAGCAATCGGCCGCGATTGCGGTTCGATCGATCCAGACCATCGAGCCATCAGCAGCGCAGGCACTGGATACGGCACTCGCGGACACCCGCCAGCTCTCCTATCTATACGGCCGCTATCAGACGCTCTGGGCGCTGCGCCAGCATATGGAAAAGAAGCCGCCGCTGGCCGCCAGCGAGGTGTGGCTGCAACGGCAGGTCGCGGCCATCAAGGCGAAGATGGCCGCTGCGGACTCGGCGGAGAACGATGTGCGGCGGACCGCCCCCGGCAAGGACGTGCCGCTGATCACATGGGTGGGTGCTATCGAACGCCTGGCCCAGGACCGAGGCTATAACGAAGGAGCCGTCGCCGAACTGAGCCTGATCAATGAAGATCTCCGCGCTTATTACGCGGCGCGCGCCGAAGAGCATGAGAGGGCGGTCCGCCTGCGCACCGCGCTATTGATCGCACTTGCGGCGACGCTGTCCAGCCAGCAGGCGGAAACGCGCGATCTGGGCGTGGATTCGGTGGCCAACGGCGTAACGATATGCCCCGACGGAACCTATGTCGGCGGCAAGACCTGCAACATGACTCCCAACGGGCGATATGTCGGCGGCACTCCGCAAATGACGCCCAACGGTGATTATGTGGGAGGCAAGCCTCGGATAGCCCCGGATGGCAGCTATGTCGGAGGATCGGGCAAGGTTACCATGTGCCCGGACGGAACCTATGTCGGCGGCGCCTGCAAGATGACACCAAGAGGAACTTATGTCGGCAATTGATCCGGCCCGCTTCCCCCGCGCATTGGATCATTGACGGTGCCCCTGACCCACCAGCGCCTCGATCGCCTCCGCCACATCGCCGATCCGGGCGGCATCGTCGAGGTAGGCGGGACGGCGGTGCGCGAGGGGGAATGCAGGCTGTTGCTGGCGATGCCCATCTTCGCGCGGTGGTTACGAGACTGATTGCCTCTCGAGCAAAAGCCTAATGTCGAGCTTTTTGAGAAGCCGTTCCGCACCCATTGGCAACGATCGGTTCCAGGCTTCTCCGCTGGTCTCCATTGCAAGCGACCTCCACGCTATGGTCGCCCACCTCCATCCGACAATTGCTCGGCATATGGGCCGTCATATATTCGAAGCCATAGCTCCGCGTCACACCCTCGCGCGTGAAGGTCACACAGATCACGCCTTCTCGTCCCTTTGCGGATGCCAGGCCGACGAACTGGCCAGGCGACAATCTGGCGACCCGTTTCGCGTCACCGGCGAAATCGACCGAAACGTCGGACAAAGATTCAGCGGACCGGTTATGAAGCGTCACCGATTTGGGAGAGATGTCCTTGCAGGCCGTCAGCAATAGACCGATCAGCGAAATCGCCAGGGCGCGCGTGGCGATCATTGGATTTCCCTTCCCGCAGATCATGGAACCCTTCAGCGATCCTCGTCGAACTGGCGTATGATCGCCGCCAGCAAAGGCAATCCAAGGAAGAAGAACCAGAACGCCCAACCGGGAGGCCCTTTATCGACACCGGATGGCGGATCACCCGGAAAACAACTCGGCGCCCAATAGGAAAAATAGACCAGCACGAATACCCAAAACAAGGTCCAGCGAAGGGTCTTCATTTTTGATTGCCTTCAGCATCCAAAGTCATGGAACCGAGGTGTCGCTCGTCCCACTCGCTTTCGGGATCGGCCAGAAACTATTTCCTTCGTTCGGCAGATAGGAGGTCTCACGCTTGCCAAACTTTGGATCGTCATCCGCACCACCATTATGCAGCCATGCCGGTGGCCCTTCATGGGGGAAATTAAAGGCTCGGATGAGCTTTTTCGTCTCGGTGTCGAAGCAAAGCGTCTGCGAACCGCTGATCCCCATGCCTCGCAACCCCACACAGGTTTCGTTCGGGAAATCGACTATACTCGGCCATGTATCGAGATAATAATCCTCATCGCTCATCGGAAACTGACTCTTCCTCGACAGCGTCACCGATCGCGATATTATGTCATTATCGCTGAGAAGGCCTTGTTTATATTCATTACACAAAGACTCCTTCCGATGACGTCCATATAACTCGTAAAATTGCCAGATATTGCCGAACGCCAGACAGAGAGCGATGATAACGATCCATCGCTTCGATCCCCATGCCTCACCCTTCTTCGGGAAGATCATGCCGTCTTCCTATTCCCCCGCATCCGGCCCGGACATTCAGGCCGATCCGGGAAAATATCAAGAACAAAATATAAACACCTGCGGATCGACCGCTACTCGGCAAGCGCCTCGATCGCCTCCGCCATCGCGACGTCGCGGTGCGACAGGCCGCCCGCGTCATGGGTGGTCAGCAGGATGTCGACCCGGTTCCAGACGTTCGACCATTCGGGATGATGGTCGTGTTTCTCGGCATAGAGCGCGACCCGGGTCATGAAGGCGAAGGCCGCGGAGAAATCGGGGAAGGTGAAGCTGCGGCTGATCGCATCGCGGCCGTCGTCATAATCCCAGTCGGGCAGGGCATCGAGCGCGTCGGCGCGCTCCTCGTCGGTGAGGGGTTCGATCGACATGGCATCCTCCGCTGGCGCGATCCGTTTCTGCTCTTTATGTCGGCCGAAGATGAACGAAGGTCAAACCCTGGCGCCCGGCGCCGACCGGATCGAGGCGATCGCGCGCGCGACGATCGCGAAGCTGCCGCCGGCCTTCGCCCGCCACCTGGGCGACGTCGTCCTGAAGATCGAGGAATTCGCCGACGACGCCACCCTCGACGAGATGGGGATCGAGAACCCGTTCGAGCTGACCGGCCTCTACACCGGCCTGCCGATCGGCGCGAAGTCGGTCGACCATTCGGGGACGATGCCCGACATGATCCACCTGTTCCGCCGCGCGATCCTCGACGAATGGGTCGAGACCGGCGTCACGCTGGAGGCGCTGGTCGCGCATGTCGTGATCCACGAGATCGGCCATCATTTCGGTCTGTCCGACGCCGACATGCACGCGCTCGAGGAGATGGCCGGCTGATGGCCGCACGGCTGGCGTTCGACCGGGTCGCCTGCCTGCGCGGCGACCGGCTGCTGTTCGAGGGGCTGAGCTTCGCCCTGGAAGCCGGCGGCGCGGCGCTGCTGACCGGCCCCAACGGCGCGGGCAAGTCGAGCCTGATGCGGATCGCGGCGGGCCTGCTCCCCGCCTCGGCCGGCGCGGTGGCGCGCGAGGGCGGGGTCGCCTTCGCCGGAGAGGCCGCCGCGCTCGATCCGCGCCTGCCGCTGGCCCAGGCGCTCGGCTTCTGGGCGAAGCTCGACGGTGCCTCGCCGGCCGATGTCGACGCCGCGCTCGACCGGATGGCGATCGCCAATCTCGCGCCGGTGCCGGTCCGCCTGTTCTCGACCGGCCAGCGCAAGCGCGCCGCGATCGCCCGGGTGATCGCCGGCCGGGCGGCGATCTGGCTGCTCGACGAGCCCGGCAACGGCCTCGACGCCGCTTCGATCGACCGGCTCGCCGAGGCGATGGCCGCGCACCGGGCGGCGGGCGGGATCGTCGTCGTCGCGACGCACCAGCCACTGGCGCTGCCCGGCGCGGTCGAGATCGCGTTGGGGATGCGCGCATGAGCGCCTGGGCCGCGATCGTCCTGCGCGACGTCCGCCTCGCCTATCAGGGCGGCGGGGCGCTGCTGCCGCTGATCTTCTTCCTGCTGGTCGCGACGCTGTTCCCCTTCGCGGTCGGGCCCGACGGCGCGCTGCTGGCGAAGGTCGGCGGCGGCGCGCTGTGGATGGCGGCGCTGCTCGCGGCGCTGCTGCCGGTCGACCGGCTGGTCGCGCCCGATGCCGAGAGCGGCGTGCTCGACCAATATGCGGTGCGCGGCCTGTCGGACGAGGGCGTCGCCGCCGCCAAGATCGCCGCCCACTGGCTGGGCTTCGGCCCGCCGCTGATGATCGCCGCCCTGCCCGCCTCGGCGCTGCTCAAGCTCGACGGCGCGACGCTTGGCCGGCTGGAGCTGGGCCTCGCCATCGGCACCCCCGCGCTCGCCGCGCTGGGCGTGATGACGAGCGCGCTGACCCTCGGCCTGCGCGGCGCGGGGGCGCTGGCGGGGCTCGTCATGCTGCCCCTCGCGGTGCCGCTGCTGATCTTCGGCGCGGGCGCGCTGGGACCGGACGGCATGGGCGCGCTCAAGCTGCTCGGCGCCACCGCGCTGGTCCTCACCGCGCTGGCGCCCTTTGCCGCCGGGGCGGCGCTGCGGGCAAGTCGGGACTAAGCCGGCCTGGGCGCCCACGGTGCTCATCATGCTGAACTTGCTTCAGTATCGGGAGACGCAACGCTGCGCGTCTTGCTCCGACGTTGCGTTTCTGGATCCCGGATCAAGTCCGGGATGACGAAAAGTCAGGCCCCCGCGCCGCCCATCTGCGTCAGCACGAACGCATAGGCCTCCGCATCCTCGCGCAGCGATTCGTAGCGGCCCGACTTGCCGCCATGCCCCGCGCCCATGTTGATCTTGAGCAGCAGCAGATGGTCGTCGGTCTTGGTCGCGCGCAGCCGGGCCGCCCATTTGGCGGGCTCCCAATAGGTGACGCGCGGATCGTTGAGGCCGCCGGTGATCAGCATCGGCGGATAGGGTTTCGCCGCGACATTGTCATAGGGGCTGTAGCTGCGGATCAGCTCGAACGCCGCCTTGTCGGTGATCGGATTGCCCCATTCGGGCCATTCGCCCGGCGTCAGCGGCAGGCTTTCGTCCTGCATCGTGTTGAGCACGTCGACGAAGGGCACGTCGGCGACCACCGCGCCCCATAGCTCGGGATCGGTGTTGGCGACCACGCCCATCAGCTCGCCGCCCGCCGAGCCGCCGTTGATCGCGATCTTGCCGGCGCGGGTGAGGCCCGCCGCGATCAGCCCCTTCGCCGCGTCGGAGAAATCGTGGAAGGTGTTCCAGCGCTGCTCGGCCTTGCCCTGCAGATACCAGTCATAGCCGAGGTCGTCGCCGCCGCGGATATGGGCGATCGCATAGGCCCAGCCGCGATCGACCATCGACAGCCGCACGGTCGAGAAGCCCGGCGGGATCGCATGGCCATAGGCGCCATAGGCATAGAGGAACAACTTGCCCGACCCGTCCTTCGGGAAGCCCTTGCGATAGACCACCGACACCGGGATCGCCTTGCCGTCGCGCGCAGGGACCATCAGCCGCTCGGTCGCGTAGAGCGACGGATCACAGCCCGACGGAATCTCCTGGACCTTGAGCGTCGTCAGCGTCCGTGCGGCGGGATCATAGTCGAACACCGTCTGCGGCGTGACCATCGACGCATAGCTCAGCCGATAGGCGGCCGGGTCATATTCGGGGTTGCTGCCGAGGCCGGCAGTGTAGCTCGCCTCCGGAAAGGCGATGCGGTGCTCGGCGCCGTCATAGCCGCGCAGGCGGACCTGATCGAGCCCGTCGACCCGTTCGGTCAGCACCAGATGCCTGGCGAAGGCGGTCAGCCCGCGAATGTAGACGCGGTCCGAACCGGCGATCACCGTCTCCCACCGGCCCGGATCGGCCGGATCGGCGCGCGCCACGCGAAAGTTCACATGGTCGTCGTTGGTCAGGATCCAGAGCGACCCATGCGCGCTGTCGACCGTATATTCGCGCTTCACCTGCCGCGCGCTGACCAGCAGCGGCGCGGCGCCCGGATCGTCGGCGGGGACGAGGCGGACCTCGCTCGTCTGGTTGTCGCCGGTGGCGATGACGATCCAGCGCTCGTCCTGGGTCTTGCCGACGCCGACGTTGAAGCCGAGCTCCTCGGTCTCCTCGTACAGCGTCCGGTCGGTCGCGGGGTCGCTGCCGAGGATGTGGAGCCGCGCGCGATAGGTGCGCCAATTGTCGTTGACCTCGGTGTAGGCGAGGCTGCGCGAGTCATTGCCCCAGGCGACCGCGCCGTTGGCGACCGTCGTGACCGTCTCGATGTCCTGCCCGGTGGCGAGGTCGCGGATGCGCAGCTCGAACCGCTCGGCGCCGCTGCGGTCGGCCGACCAGGCGGCGAGCCGGCCGTCGGGGCTGACGCTCAGCACCTGCAGGCGGAAATAGTCGACCGTCGCGGCCTCGGCCGGCTCGTCGAGGATCACCGTCCCGGTGACATCGGCATCGGCGCCGGCGGGCTTGCGATACCAGAGGCGATATTGGCCGCCCGGCTTGTAGGCCCACCAGTAGAGCCAGTCGCCGTCCCTCTGGGGGACGCTGGCGTCGTCCTCCTTGAGGCGGCCCTTCATCTCGGCGAACAGCGTCTCGACCAGCGCCGCGTGCGGCTGCATCGCCGCCTCGAAATAGGCGTTCTCCTCGCGCAGATAGGCGAGGACGTCGGGATCGTCGACGGTCGGATATTTCGGGTCCTTGAGCCAGGCCCAGGGATCGTCGATCGTGCGGCCGTGGCGGCTATAGCTGTGCGGACGGCGGGCCGCGACGGGCGGCGCAGGCAGGTCGTGGGTCATTTCCGGAACCTCGGGGATCAGGCGGGAAGCAGGCGGCGATCAGGCGGGCAGCAGCGCCACGAGCAGCGCGCGTTCGGCCTCCTGCAGCTCCTGGAGCTGGCCCTGCGCCTCGGCGATCGCGGCCTCGCTGGCCGAATCGCCGGCATCGACCGCCGCCTCGCGCCGCCGGTCGAGCTCGGCGAGCGCGTCGGCGACCGGCAGGCGGGCGATATCGGCGTTGCTATAGGCCTGCTGCCCGGCGACCCAGGCCTCGCTGCCCTCGGGCGCGGAGCGGCCCGCTTCGATCGCGGCGCGCGCCTTCTCGACCTCGGCGCGGAACGCCGCGTCGGCGCTGCGCGCGCCGGCGACGATCTGGGCGATGTCGGCCGAGGGCGCCGGCGGCGCGGGCGTGGCCGGCGGCGCCGGGGGCACCGCCTCCGCCTGCATCACCTCCCGCTCGATCGGGCGCGGCACCAGCGACGGATAGCCGGTCCGCGTGTCGGCGCAGCCGGCCAGGCCCGCGAGCCCGACGAGGCCGGCGAACCCCGCAAGGCCGATGCGACCGACGCGACCAGCGCGACCGACGGGGCCCGCGCCGAAGATAGGAAAGGCAGGGAAAAGGCGGCTTTTCATGGTCAAGCTCTAGGCCCGCGATAAAATCTGCGCAACGGGGTTGCGTCCGGCGCGATCCCCGACTAGATGCCCCCCTCACAGCGCGCCCGTAGCTCAGCTGGATAGAGCATCAGACTACGAATCTGAGGGTCGGACGTTCGAATCGTTCCGGGCGCGCCAACGGATTACTGCGGAAAAGCAGGCGGAAGCCGGGTCAAAAATGATCCGGCTTTTTCGTGTCAGCAATCACCGAGTAATCACCAAACTGTCTTTCGCGCATTCCGAGTCACGGCTAGCGCTTCGCCATTGGAGGGCCGCAATGGGCCTGAGCTGAACCCGGCGAACGACAACTGGAAAGCCAATCTGTGCGAGCTTCAATCAGAAGCAGTCACCTCTTTCTTCTGAGCTTCGAGCAAACTTAGCTCAGACGGTCCATTGCGGACCCGATCCGACTCGACTCTTACGCATGTTCAGGCATGCTGCGGCAACTTAGGGGGGCCTATGATCGACGCCGCGAGTCCACTCAAAACTAGTGGGATAACGATATGGACCGAAGGGGACGTGTTGGTTCTCAAATACGGCGTCCTATACTACGGCTTCCTGGGGACAAAACGCGTTCCTGCTGCAAACATCACCGCCCTAAACTGGCGAGAGCCGGGCGACTGGCTGGCAGGTTTCCTTGAAATATCGATTTTAGGCGAACAACCGCCATCGCCCATGGCTAGCCCAAACGTGCAAAATCAAAACCGGCTTAAGTACGAGCGTGCGGACCAACCTAAGTTTGTTGCACTGAAAGAATGGATCGAGGCTAGAATGGCCAAACCACAGGGTGGCCAACCAGCAGCTTCGTCGATTGCAGATGAGCTTGGCAAGCTGGCGGCGCTGCTCCGGGACGGCGTCATCACGCAAGACGAGTTCGACCAGCAAAAGGCGAAGCTACTCGCTTAACGCTGTGAGAGGGGGGGCATATGCAACTGCTGATGATCTTTGCGGCCGCCCTGATCAGCGCAGCCAGTGCGGATGTTTCGGTGGCCATGTGACATGCTGCGATGGCACTGCAAGCCCGAGTTACGGCTGCTGAAGCTCGGCAGAATTATCGCGCTGACCATCGCGCTAGGATTCTATTCTCCTGCCGTGGCAGAATGTGACCTCGGCGAGGTGGTGGGCTGGACTCTCATCGCTGAAAAGACGGTCGAGGGCTACGTGGAGGACGGCAAAAGGGACGATTCATACGAGGGTTGTGACTTCGATCGTGTCCTCATCTTCACCGACAATACGGCAGTTCGCTGCGCCGAATACGAATACAGCTACGCCTACCGGCCAACAGCGTACATCTTCGCCAATGGCAGCCTCTTGAAGGCCTGCATCGACGATGATTGGATCGACATATGGCCGCTCAGATAGGGGGACAAGGTGCATGTGGTGGCACGTTGCATGCGAAGCCCTACTAACAGGGCGCTGCCTGGAACTTCAATACGATGGCTTTTCACGCATCGTTGAGGTCCATGCGGTGGGAACGACGAACGAAGGCCATCCGATCATGCGCTGTTGGCAGGTGCGTGGTGGAAGCGCGAGTGGCGAAGCGGTGGGCTGGAAGTTATTTCGTCTCGACGAGGCACGCGGCGGCATCATTGCTGACGAATGCAGCCAGGCACCTCGGATCGGGTATAAGCGAGGTGATCGCCATATAGCGTTCATACGCTGCCAGATCTAAGCTGCCACAGTCGCAAGGCCCGGCAGGTAAGGCCGGTTCGTTGTTGGTCGCACAATCCGACCAGTGACCGGAGCAGGTCATCGTTCCCCCGAACGACGACGCGCGCGCTGATCTTCGTAGGCTGCCATCAAGTCAGGCTCGGCCAATAGCAATTGCCTCTTCGCCTGTTCCCGGAAGGTCTCGACGATTCGCCGGATCGTAATGCGACGAGCACCATCCGGCATGCGTGACCAGCCTTCTTCGCCCATCATGCGGCCGATCATGTCCTTTGCCGGACGCCCCGCCATATACACGAACCGCGCATATTGATCTGCCGACATTCGCTGCCGGCCAATGATTCTATCTGGCTTCGACAGCCGGACATCGAGCCGGCGAACCTCATTCATCACCGGGTCTTTACGTTCCTCGCTCACCCAGACGGGCGAAAGGATGTCAGGACCGGCGGCATTGCCACGTTCGATCGGATCGCCCCATAGATTCATCCGGGGCGGTATCTCATCCGACAGACCAGGCACGCGCGATTTGATGGTGTCCATCAGAGTGTCAGTCTCGCGCATATAGGGATCGAGTGCCGAATTCGTCTGAGTGACGATGTTCGGCACCGCAGCCGACGCCGCGAGATTCTTTGCATAGCGTCCAAGATAGCGATCAGGATCGCTCAACGCCTCGAACGCCGAGGCCGCCGGATCGAGGGTCGGCATCGTCGAAACATTGCGCGCGATGGCGAGCGCCAAGCTGGTGCCAATATTCTGGCGCTCTTCGTCCGTCATATATTCGCCGAACGTGGCGAAGTCGGCGGCCGTCGACAGGATACGTGCGAAAGGATCGATCCGCTGATAGCTATACCACCTGTCGCCGACCTTGACGGAGAATGGTTGCCAACCCGTATTCCGCAAGGCCTCACGCTCACGCGGATCGGTAGGGCCAGAACCGGAGAGCCTCCCATCGAGAGCCCAGGCTGTCGCTAGAGCGGCAAGTCCCGAACCCATGGACACGCGCGCCACCGCTTGATCTCGCGCCATACCGCCCTTCTGCATGGCCTCGCGAAACTCTTTCAGCACCGGGGCGGCGGGGCTGCGTTCGGTCGCATATTTCAACAGGTTTAGCGGGGTACGGACAAAGGGTAGAAACAACTTCATCGGCCCCTTGTTGGCAAGCATCTGGATTTGCACGCCGGGACCCTTGAGCGGTGTCCGCCGTCAGCGCCAATGGCACAGATTTGAGGTTGTGATGTAAGGAGGATTTGGGCTTCGTCGTAGTGACGAAGGAACGAAGATGAAGCCCAAATCCTCAAGCGTAAAATCGGCCCGCAAACCCAAGGCGTCGGCCGAACAGGTGGTGAAGGATATCCGGCGCGCGACACGCCGGCATTTCTCGGCGGAGGACAAGATCCGCGTGGTTCTGGAGGGCTTGCGCGGCGATGACAGCATCGCGGAGCTGTGCCGCAAGGAGGGCATTGCCCAGGGCTTGTATTATACTTGGTCAAAGGAGTTCATGGAGGCCGGGAAGCGTCGGCTGGCGGGCGACACCGCCCGTGCCGCGACGAGCGGCGAGGTACAGGATCTGCGCCGTGAGGCGCGTGCCCTGAAGGAGGCCGTCGCCGACCTCACGCTCGAAAACCGGCTGCTGAAAAAAAGCATGATCGCGGATGGGGGAGACCCCGAATGAGGTATCCGGGATCCGAGAAGCTGGAGATCATCCGCATCGTCGAGCAGTCGCACCTGCCGGCGAAGCGGACCCTCGACCAGTTGGGCGTCGCGCGGCGGACCTTCTACCGATGGTATGATCGCTATCTCGAAGGCGGCCCCGAGGCGCTGGAGGATCGTCCTTCCGCGCCGAGCCGGGTCTGGAACCGCCTCCCCGGCGCCATTCAGGACCAGATCGTCGAGATGGCACTGGAGCAGTCCGATCTGTCGCCCCGCGAACTGGCGGTGCGCTTCACCGATGAGAAGGACTATTTCGTCTCGGAATCAACGGTCTACCGCCTGCTCAAGGCGCATGACCTGATCACCAGCCCGGCCTTCGTCGTGGTCAAGGCGGCCGACGAGTTCCATCGCAAGACCAGCCGCCCGAACGAGATGTGGCAGACCGATTTCACCTACTTCAAGATCATCGGCTGGGGATGGATGTACCTCTCCACCGTGCTCGACGATTTCTCGCGCTACATCATCGCCTGGAAGCTGTGCACCACGATGCGGGCCGAGGACGTGACCGACACGCTGCAACTCGCGCTCGAAGCCTCAGGCTGCGACCACGCCACCGTCAGGCACAAACCAAAGCTGCTCAGCGACAACGGACCGAGCTACATCGCCGGCGAACTCGCCGACTGGATCAAAGCCCATGACATGAGCCATGTTCGCGGCGCTCCGCTACATCCCCAGACCCAGGGCAAGATCGAGCGCTGGCACCAGACCCTGAAAAACCGCATCCTGCTGGAGCACTACTTCCTGCCTGGCGATCTCGAACGGCAGGTCGAGGCCTTCGTCGAGCATTATAACCATCGCCGCTATCACGAGAGCCTCGACAACGTGACACCGGCCGACGCCTATTTCGGCAGGGCCGCCGCCATTATCGAACGGAGGAAACGCATCAAGCGAAAGACCATCGAACAGCGACGCTTGCTTCACCGCAAGCTCGCCGCCTAAACATCAACCCCAGACGAGGCCCGATCTCCTCTTCTCTGCGCAACCATCTGCGCCAAATGTCCCGACGACGGACACCTTGAGCGGGGCTTGAAACGTCTGATACTGTGCCGCCTTCACCGCCTTATCGATCATCGCATCGGTGGGATTGTCGCGAAGTTCCGCAAATCTCTTCTGCCTTGAAGCAGCCGAGCCGGGTAGTGAGAAAGCATGGCGTGCAGCCAACGCATTGATCTCCCCCCGATATGCGATGCTCTTGAAGAACTCGTCTTCTGCCATGAGGGCGCGCGTAGGCGTGCGGATGATACTGCCGATCTTGCCGGGAATTGCTCGGTATTGCTGTGCCTCCACCTGAGAAACGCCGTCAGTCGGCTCGCCAGTCATAAATGCCCTGCGCGCTAAGCGCAGGCCGTCCCTGGCTCCCTCGATCATGCCGACCGCGCGTGCGCCCACGTCGCGGAACAGCATCTTATCGTCGGATCTCGTCACTTTGCCGACAGCGGCGGTCGCAGCATGTTCGGGCAGCGACCACAAAGCCGTCAGCAGATTTGACCCTATGTTGGTAGCGTGCGTGCGCGGCCCTGATAAGAGGGCGTTGATCCAATACTCCTTCGCCACGTCCCAAGCTCCGGGCTTGATCACCTTGCGGGCGAACTCGTTCTTCGCGGCGGGCGTTTCTTCCAGATCCAGGATACGCTGCGCCACGTCTTCGATCTTGTCCCGGCCGCCGCCGCCTTCGATCACAGCCTTAAGCATTCGGCCTTTTGCAAGCGCCCCCTCCGCCCCCATGCGAAATTGCGCCAACGCCCGCCCGGCTTCCGCCGTGGCACCCGAGACCTGTTCTTGGATCGCGGCGTGACGCAGCAGGCCCGCGCGAAATGCTGCCAGCTCCTCGTCAGTGCCGCCCTGAGCCTTCCGCGCCAATTCCACTAGCTCATCGCCAGACTTGGCCAGGATGGCTCGCGCTGCAAGGGCTTGCTCTGCATTCAGTGCCTGCCCGCGCCGCCGCTTCAGCAGGTCGTCCGGCGTCATGTTTAATTCTTCCGCGAGCGCCTTCGTCTCGGCTTGAGCGATCTTCCCGCGCCGTGCTGCGTCGAAGCCGCCGAAGCGATTATCAACCGTCTGAAGCGCGCGGGAAATGTCGAGAGACGACCCGAGCTTATCCACTCGGATATTGCCCACCTTCCCGCCGATCGACGGCAAGTCCTCAAAGGCCGTTGCTGGGGGCTGGTTGGCATCCAGATCGGCCATGGTGGCAGGTTCACCAACGTCTTCAACAAGGGGGCGTCCCTCTTGCTCGGCGCGTTCAATCTCATTCCGGCTGCGCTGGGCCACACGGTAGGCATCCAGAGCTTCGTAATCGTCTGGGTGAAAGATACGGCCAGAACCACCCCTATGGGTGAGGTCCAGCGCATCGAGGAACTGAGCTGCCGATGGCGGTTCGTCGAGATCAGGAAAATAGCCCTGTTCCCATGCCCCGATTGCAGCATCGTCAATCGACATACCGTCATCGCGTACAAGCTTTCCGAGAAAGCCTTCCGACTTCGCGAACTCAATGCCCCTCGGCTTGTTGTCGATACCCAGATGCGCGAGTTCCCCACGATCATCGCGGATGCCGCCTTTCGTGCGTAGCCAACCCAGGAGATCAAGCGGATCACGGCGTTTCGGACCGGCACCGCCTATCTGGTAGCTCGGAAGCACCTCGCGCTCGTTCGGGGCCTTGATCAACTGGCGCGAACCCGGATTGGCGCGCATCGCTTCATCAAGCGACTCGATCTCATTGCGCGGGATCGGCAGTAGGGAGCCGGGATCAGTGCCCCGCGCGACATCCGCCATAGCTTCCGGCGACGGGCGCTCAGCCATTGGTGTCGGACGAGGCGACAAGGGGGGCTCGTCCAGCACGAAGCCAGCCGGGGCGGTCGGCGGGGCGCCATCGAGGACGAAGCCATGAGGCGCCTCGGGGCCGTTGGCTGTGACGGGAGCCATGCCCTCCGCCTCCATGGCAGCATCTCGCGCAGGAGATGCCCCCGAAATAACGGCGCCACGATTATTATCGATCTCGACATTCCCGGCCTGCTCGACAGCATCAGCCGCCAGGTCGTCGGCCCGGCTACCGCGTTCGGTCAGAAAGCGGCGAACCCCGCGAAAACCCTTTCCGACGCCCTCCGCCCCGAGGCCAAGCAAAGGAGCCGCAACGGCACCAATACCCGCGCCTAGCGCTGCGTCGGGCAGACGATCGACTACGCCGCCTTCACCAGCACCGGCGCCGGCCAACGCCCCTTCAATGCCGCCGGAGACGGATAGCCGAGCGGCTACCGCTCTACGCGCCGCCGCCTCCGCAGCCGCTCGCGTGCCGCCTTCTAGCAGAACCTTGCGTGCGGCGGCGGCCCCAACGCCTTCGACCGATATGCCCGGCGCGACAAGGCCACTCGCCACCTGTCCGCCAAATCGGGCGTAGGGATGGTTTTCCTCGTCATAGCCGATGACCGACCTGTTCTGATCGATATTCTGCCACAGCAGGTCACCAAATCTTTGATCAGGATTGTCCCAGATATTGGGACGCCCCTCCGTCCCACCCAGCGTGTCGACGACCGCGCCCAGCTCGTCGAGCATGTTGATCGGATCACCAATGCCACGCATAGCCGCACCGGCTGCACCATCGCCAGGATCAGTCAGGATGCGCGGGGCCTCAGCATATTCAAGCTGATCGGTCGGCTGCACCCCACTGTTGCGCTTGGCGATGCGAGCCCTGGCGTCGTCCATGTCGATCGAGAAGCCATTGGCCTTGGCGAAAGATGCCAGATCTTCCGCAGTGCTTTTTGGATCAGCGAATAGATCGACATAACGCTTTGCCACTTCAGGCTTGAGGCCTTGGAACGGCGTCGGCTCATCCGGGAAATATGCGATCCCCTTTCCGTCAGATGCCTCCTGCGGGGTTGCCCACGGCGATGGCGGAGCAGACACGCGGAGAGGCGCATCCAGTTCATATTCGGAAGGCAGTTCGTCGACCTCAAAGCCGGGCGGCGGTGTCGTCAACCCGAGCGTTCCCGTTCTGCGAGGCGCATCCAACTCAAAGCCTGGAGGGGGCGTCGCCATTACCGCACTGGCTCCCACCGGGCGCCGTTCCAGCGTACCTTTGCTCCGGTCTGCTTATTGGTAGCTGTCTGTCCCACCACAGGCCCGGTAGCTGCTGTTACGGGACGGGGCTGCGGCTGGGCTTGGGGGGTCGGCATAGCCGTCGGAGTGGGCAGGCCAGCAGTTGCGCCCAGCCCAATGCCCCGATCTACCGCATCAATCGATTTATAGGTGTTGAAAGCGTCTGCTTCGGCCGGGGTCAACTTCTGCCCAGTCGCGATCTTGTGCAGGATTTGCCCGATCACCTTCGATGGCGTCGGCCTGCTATCATCAGCCCGGCTACGAGCGTCGATCATGTTCTGGCCACGACGACGGTCGGCGGAATCCATGTTCTGTCCACGCGCAATCAAATTGCGGCGCTGGCCTCGGTCATAAATCCTGTCATCGGTTTCACGATCAGCGCGTGCGTTGTCGAGTTTATCGTCACTGATGTCCCATTCCAGCCGCTTCCGACCGCGAAGCTCAGCGAAATATTTATCGGCCTCCATTGCGTTTAGGCGCTGCGTCTCGACCCAATCCGGGTCGAACTGCTCCGGAGCGTCCAGGCTATCGGTATCTAGCCCAAACTGCCGGAGCTGTTGGCGCGCTCTGGACTTCGCCATTTCCCAAGATGCCTGATCTTTCGCCGTCGCGAGCAGCTTCAACTGCGCAGCGTTCACCTTGTCTGCAAGTTCCAGCCGGTCGCTATCGAACTTCAGCGCATCAATACGCATTTTCATAGCCGTTGCCGCATCGGCTTTTGCCAGACGAGTGAAAGCATCGGGCTGTGAATTGGCCGCACTCATTGGCCCAGACGGCAACGTGACGCCATTGAGAGGTGGCGGAAGGGTGATCTCTCCAGATGCTCCCGGGCTTGCAGTCGCTCCCACCAGCGAATTGTTGACCGGCTTGTCGGCCGCCGGGGAACCATAACGGGAAATGATATAATCGCTTTGGGCGCGCCGCGTCTGCTCATCTCGCGCCGCAGATCGGGCTTTGACGTAAAGGTCTGGGTCTCGATCGAGCAACTGCTGGGCGGCATCCTCGTCGTCGGGATTAGCGAGGTAGTTCGACAGCGCTTTTCGCTTCCGTGCCACGGCAAACGACTTCCCCGCCTCGCCGATAGCGTTCCCAAGCCTCGCACTGCTATCGGTGAGAAGATTCCAGTTGATGTCGAATGCCATCGGCGTGACCTTCCTAATGAAGCACAGGAAAAAGGGGCGCAGTTTCGGGCGTGCAGAGTTGGCGCGCCAACTCGGTCCAGCCTGCGGGACTGTTCACCCACAGACGATCGTCCGCATTGAGCAATAGAAACGCCCGCTCCGCATCGTCGAAGGATGCAGAGCAGTGACCAGCCAATGCTTTGATGAAATAATGCTGGGCAATTGCTTCGACAAAGCGAAAACCCGCCCCAAAATCTAGGGACGGATGCATATATGCTTCAATCGCGGTGGGGTCGGGCTGGGACGCAGAAATACTCTCGCTGTTAGCGAGTTCCGTCATCAGAGTGTGATCGGTGCGTTGCACGTCTATGGCCGCCGATTGTGATGCTAGGTCGGGGCGCTGGCGACGTGCCGAGCGAAAGAGGCTGAGCCTCGTTGCTGGTCTATATCACGACCGGTCATACTGCGCAAAGACTTTGGTATTCTGGTACCTGCGCTGCTCAGCAGCAGCCGCTTTGGTACCGGCGAGCAAATGTTATCGAGTGCTATGGTCGCTGATCATCCTCATCCCACATCACGCTTGGCCCGGTTCATCGATTGCGGGGAGGCGACTCACTCACACCGATGCCATGGCATCCCACCGACAGGGATGACCCACGAAGGAGGATGCCATGGCATCTGTATCGGCCGCCTCGGCGGCACCTTCCGTCCGAGTATGGAAAAACCAAGGTGACCAAATGCCTGACTGGCTTTCCAGCGCATTGATCGGTGCGCGAGAGCCCAACGGCACGTATCTCATCTCCACAGCCCTTGGCCGCCAGCGAGTACATCGCGGAGATGTTGTGATTGAGCATGATGGTAAGGTCTTTTCCTGTTCGCCATCGGATGCGGACGAGCGAATGCGCGAACTTCAGCAGCGTGTCCGAACGTCGCCGCGACCGGTCCAGCTAATCGGCCCGGGCAAATCCCTAGCTCCATTCCTCCCCCGCCGGAGAACAGCCATGAACGACGCGTCCAAACGCACCTATGCCCCGGTTCGCGGAACACCGCCGAGCATCGAGTTTATCCATGTTGATGACCTCAAGGTGGACATGGATTACCAGCGATCGATCGAAAATCACGCGTCTCGGCGCCTAATCGCCTCGATTGCCGCGAACTGGGATTGGCGACTTTGCACGCCGCTCGCCGTATCTAGGCGCGGTGACGAACGATATGTCCTGGATGGTCAACATCGGCTTGCCGCAGCCAAGATGCGGGGCGATCTTCCACACCTTCCATGCTCGGTTGCCAATTACGGAGGGCCAGCGGATGAGGCGGCGATGTTTGTTGCAGCTAATCGCGCTCGTCGAGCTATCAATCGCCTAGACGACTTTCATGCTGCCTTGGTTGCCGGCGATGAGGATGCCCTTGAAGTGCGTAAGGCAATCGAGGCTGCTGGGTTGAAGGTGGCACGGCAGACCGGGTCACAATCGTGGCTTCCCGGTGAGGTGGCCTTCACCAGCAGCGTTCAGAAAGTCATCGGAAAGCACGGCGAGGACATCGTGATCGAAGCGCTCACCGCGATAGCGCTTGCTTTCAAGGGCGAGGTTCTGAGCAACGGCGCGTCAATCTTCCTCGGCCTAACCCGTATCCTAATCTCGCCGCCGGATGGGCTCGACCGGCAGCGTTTATATGGAGCACTCACCCGCCATTCGATGAAGGACTGGGGCGGATACGTGCAAGGTATTAAGGGCGGCGATCTTCGGGCGCAGACAATGCGAGCTGCGATCATGAAAGCCTATGCCGACGCGAAACCCATAGCTCGCTGAAGCCAACTGGCGAGCCGGGGCGGCTCGCTTCGGTTCGCCAGCGCCGGCTGGAGGAGATGGGCGCGACGGTGTGGTGATCCCGACGCACTAAGCGCTGTCTAATTACGCGGCTTCTTGAACAGAACCCAAGTGCAGAAGGCGCGACGATCTTTCATCCGCTCCTTCGCAAAATCACGAATGACTTGCTCTGCAATGGCGATGTCCAGCGACACTTCTGATTTGGTTAGCCGGATGTAGGGATCGTAGTCCGCGCTATGGCGCTTTTCTTGCATCGTCACAAAGGCATTCCCAAAATCCTCGATCGCTTTTGGAAATAGACCCATTGTATGCCTGTCCGAGCACGCGTTCTTAGCAAACCCGTGCTCGAGTGCCCGGTAAACCTGCCGCCATGCATTAACGCCCCGCGATGCGCCTGAGCCGCCTAGCATTGTATCCGCGCAAGTGCGGGCGAGCGAATGGAACAGCGCGTAGTACGTGGTGCTAGCGGCGCGTCGGAGATTTGCCTGGGAAGGTTTGCCCTTCCCGGCATCTGTCAAGACCTTGGCGGTCGAGATCAGATCAAGCGGCTGCAGCCTGTAGCTTCTTCTGATCAGCCACAGATCGGAAGGCTATAATCGGAAAAGCCGGTTCATCTGCCTCTTCAAGAGTCGACCGCATATACCGAGCTAAACTTGCAGCTTTCGCGACATCCAGCGTCTTATTGAAGACTATCGTGACGTTGAATACGCGCTCGCCATCAGCGGCTACGCCATCGGTGATGGATACCGTCTCGATCTGCCCAGCGGCAAAACGATTACGGATCGCCTGCTCAAGTGCTGCCTTTAAATCGAGTGTCATCGCCCTATCTCAGCTCAGTAAGGCTAAGATAGTGCGTGAGCGCGCAATCTTCAACGGATTACGCGCCGGTGGAGCGTAATCCGAGACTTTCATTTTGTCAACGGTCGCAGGCAAGTTTCCGTAACGCTCGATGGCGAAGTCGGTTCGTACCATCGCGCACGACAGGTCAATATCGTCGACGAAGCACTGGACGACCTTTCGTCCATATCGGTCCAAATCGATCTGCCGGCATGCGACCGTTTTCCCGGCTGTCAGAGCGCGTAGATGATCGCGGGCGGCGAAGGGGGCGCCTGGAGTACATTGACGCTCTGGACGGCACGCGCCCGGCATTTCCGGGGCGTCGATCGCATATAGCCGCATCGAGCGCCCAGAGGCGCCGCACCGGATAGCGTCCCCGTCGTGGTGGTAGGGATTCGGACAAGGGAATAGGTCGAGAGGAGTATCTGCAGAATGTCGTGGAACCCTATCTCCCATCTCCGCACAGCCCACGATACCGAGCCCGAGCGCGCCCAACATACGAGGCCCCCCGTCAGAGATTTTGGTACGGGCGGATCATCAGGGCTGATTGGCGACGATGATCTCAACAACGGGCGCTGTGAGCGTCACGGCGGCCACGAAAATGCAAAATGCGACACCATTTGCAATTAAATGCTGCACCCGCTTTCTCTCTTCTGGGCTGTCGTCCTCTTCAATCGCTTCGAGCATGCCTGCACTGATACGGCCACGCGCATACATTGCTACGCACGCGCTAAGGATCGTGGACGCGATTGGTGGGACCGAGGCTCGCTGTTCAAGATATACCACCGCGCCGCAGACCAATAGCATTTCCGCTATCCGGAAAATTGCATCGCTTGTGGCCACGGCCCATCGCTGCTGCTCGGCACGATACTCTCGTGACGGTTTCGACGCATCAGGCAAAAACCACTTCAGCATTCAGCAAGTTTCGTCATGACCTTTGGGTTCCGGGCCATCATACGGGCAACGGCCTGCTTGGCGTTGAAGGTTTCACCAGTGGGCCGAGCTTCGCGGGTCGTGCGCTGGGATTTAGGAGGGATCATCAGGGCTCACTCTTTTGAGGCAATGGCTTGGTACAGGCCGTGCAAACCGGCTGAAAGGCGCGACGCAGCGTCCTTCAGCTCAGGATCGGTCCCAACAAAGGGATGATCCGCGACATAGCGGTCAAACATTTCCGCAACGATATGGGCAGTGTGCAGCGCTTCATGGCGGTGGAAGGCGTCCAACGGTTCGGCGCTAACCTGGTCGCTCGTCATGGAAGCTTCTCTCGAAGGATGGCGCGCACAGCTTCTGGCCGCGTAAGCTTGTCCGGCTGCCTTTCAATCCAGGCATCCAGCGACGCGAGCTGATCGGGTTGCAACCGCACCTGAATCGGAGTGCCTTTGCCGGTTGGGGCGGGACCGCGACGTTTCTGTGGTTGCAAGGTTTCTTGACTGTTCATAGAAACCGTGGTATCACAATAGCGAGCCGAGGGGAAGGTAGTAGCTCCCCACCCGGCTCTGACCAACAACGATCGATAGGAGATCGATATGGCTATCCATGATTTTACGCCCTCGCGGCGTTCGATACTAGGCGTCATCGCCACGGCGCCAATTATAGCGGCTCCGGCGGCAGCCAGTGCGATGGTGCCATCTGCCGGTATCAGCGCGCTCATCGAGCGGCATCGCATGCTGCGCGAGCAATCTCGCGTTTGGGGTGAAACTGTCCATGATGTGATTATGGATCGTTACGAGGCGGCGGTCGCGGCCATCCCCCATCAGACCACGAAGGCTAATTTCATGGGCTTTCATGAGACGACCGAAAGACAGTCGGCCGTGAGACTGGCTAGGGAGCTGGTAAATGGCGGCGGCGATGACTTCGACGGGCTTCGAAATAACGATGCCTACATGGTCCCGCAGCGAGAACTCGTCGAATTGGCGAACCTCCGCGACAAGGAGGTTGAACGTCTCCGGCATATGCACGGAGTGCCTGAGCTTCGCGAATATGAAGATCGCATTGGCGACGAAATTTATGATGCGCTCATGGCCGTAATTCTCGCAGAGGTCCACACGGCCGATGAGTTGGTAGCAAAGATCGAGTTCGCTCGCGATAATGACGAATGGGACAGGGAGTCTCTCCAAAACGCGCTGATCGCCGATATTCGACGCATCATGCCGCCCGCCCTCCAGCGTGAGGGAGGGCAGTAACATGACCGCTGCGATAATTCCATTCCCGGCCAAGGGAACCAACAGGGAAGAAACGCAGAGGGAGCACAGCATTGCCCTCTATCGTGCCGACATCGAGCGCTACCGCATGGCGATCGACATCAACACCGATCTTTTGAAGGCGTGCGAGAGCCGGTTGGCGCAACTGCTTGCCAAGGATGTGACCGCCAAACGTCAGCAGCCTAAGAACGGGAGGCGCTGATGGGTACCACCGAAACCACCCGCCGCTCCGCTCTCGGCATCCTTGCCACCGGCCCGCTCGCTATGCTCCCCGCACTGGCAGTGATGTCGTGCAGCCAGAAAGTCGAAGCCGGATTGATCAGCCCCGACGTGAGCAGCCGACTTGCCGCGTATCGCGAAGCCCAACGGGAGATGCAGCGATATTCCGCCGAGATTGCGACGCCGACTAGCGACGCATTCAAGAGGGCGGCGGGAGCTATCCCGCACCACAGGACGGCCAACAGCTTCGAGAACTTCGATGGTGGCCGAACGGCACTATCGACAAAAGACCCGGCCTCTGTCTCGATGGCTCGTAAGATCGTTGCCGACAACCTGTCATGGGCCGAGCGCGATCATGATTACATCGCCACCCTGAAAGATCTGATCGAAGCCGCCGATTGCCGCGATAGCGAGAGGGAGCGGCTCAGAGCCGAATGCGCCTTGGATTCAGTCCTTCAGCGGGAGGAGGAGCTAGGTGACCAGTGTTATGATGCGTTGATCGCGTTCATGAAAACACCCGCTCAGTCGATCCACGACGTGCTCGCGAAGATGGAGATCACCGAGGAGGAGGGGCGCTGGAAAGCGGCCAAGGATGATCTCATGGCCGACGTCATGCGCTTGGCAGGGAGGGCCTGACAATGCGCGATACCCTCACCCTGATGGCTCTGCTTGAAGAGGCTAAGCAGGATCTGGCGCGCTTCAAGGCCGCCGGCCCCGATCCAAGAGCGGTATTTCGGTCAACGCCGGGCTGCACGATCGGATGCGGCGCCTGCGACATCAAGTGCGCCATCCTCACCGGAAGGGTCTGCGCACTCAATGACGAGTTGGACGACGCTGTCATGACGCCCGCGCTGGCCTCGCTCGGTTCGTTCCACGTAGCCTACGAAGGGAATGCGTGACCACGACGAGAGAGCCCCTGAATAGCCTTGGACATATCTAGCCATCTGCCCCGGCCATCGTGCCGGGGTTTTTGTTGGTAGCTTTGCCATGAGACTAGGCGACCTGAGCTGGCCACTCGAAAATCGTCAGCTCACTGTGGTCGTCCAATGGAAGTACCACCTTCCAACGCCGGAAGCCGACATATTCGGACCAGTCGGGTTCTGGAAGATCCACTCCGTCGAGGCTAATCCTAGCGATTGCACCGTGCCAGATACCGATAATACCCCGCTCGCCTGACGAGATGAACATATCTCCACGCCGCTCAGACTCGACTTGAGGGCTGTAAGCGCTGTCCATGTCGACCTTGAATACGACCGGCTGTTTGCTTCGCAACCATCGAGAGGCAGTATTGGTCATAGCATCGATCGAGAAAGGGAATTGGCCCCCTAACGACATGTATACCCGAGTTTCATTTATATCGGCGACGAGTATCGGGTATGTTATTCCGTTAATACGGTGCAGCATGACAGCCCCCGGCTCGGCGCCGTCTATAGATTGAAGTTCGATCGCATCGATCGGGTAAAACATTGGACACCCCCGTGATTTGCCAAAGAGGTAGCATGTCGGGAGAGAAATAGCGGCGCGCATTTCCTCCAATCTGGAGGATTCTATTCGCCTACCTGGTTCCGGCGCCCCATTTCCTCGACGATGGCCTGTCTCGCATCTGTTTCCATCTCGGTGCCGACCTCGGCCGCAAAACGTTGCACCGTGGCGCAGAACTCCCTGTTGATGCCCAACGTCTCGATCGCATCGAAAAGCCCTTCCGGGCAATATGTCAGCACCTCTCCCAGCAAGTTTTCCAAGGGACGCGGCCAGTTGTTCATCAACGCTGCCAATTCGATCCTAGCAAGCTCTTCAGCGGAAAGGCCATCCTGGGCGGCGATGCCGGTCAGACGCTCGTCAAAGCTGTCGAGCAACAAGGATTTTCGGAGGGCAAGCGCTTCGTCCCGCCAAGCCCATAATGCCGCGTTGATACTGTTGATGACCGGTGTGGTAAGAGCCTCAAGCTGGGCGCGGTCCGCCGGTGTCAGCGTCATATCCCCTCCCTTTTCTGTCGCCGTATTTGCGCCAGCAACGCACGCAGTTCGGTCATCTCGCGAGACCGCAAACCGTGCTTGAAGGCGTTCTTATTGCCCTTGGGCGCTCCGGCTTTTCCGCCGTGAATGCGACACCGCCTTTTCCCTCTCATTGCCGGGCACTGGCAAGCTGTGCCTCGCCGGGTTTTCGCCAAGCAACGCGGGACCGATCGCATCGCATGCAGGCCCATAAGATTGACCGAGACTTTTTCCATTCTCACCCCCGGTTTGTACAGTTTCAGCGACGACAGCCTGTCCGCCGCGATTGTCGATGTAATTGTGGACGTGGCGCACTACCTGCTCACCGCCCCGCGCCACTCTGGCGAGCGTTTCCAGCGTGGACCGCGAGTTGGCCTGAGCTTTCAGGGCAAGCCGCATATATCGCTCGAACGCCTCTGGATGCTGGCCCATGCTGAGCCCGGCGCGACGGGTCAGCTCGGTAAAGATAGCATCGAGGGATGATGCCTGCGTCATGAGGAGCGCCATCGGCCCTTCCATGCCCACGGAGCCGGCGCCAGCCGTGGCGATCATCGTGTCCGCATTTTCCTTCAAGACACGCGCCGAATGCATCGGATCGAACTCGATCCCATCGAGGCCAGCGGCACCCCAGGCACCGGCTATCAACGCGTGGCGTAGATATGGCCGGTCGACGAGCTCTGCCTTGTATTGATCGATGGCTTGACCGGCGGCCACTTCGACCTTGGCGTTTGGCTTCGATTGCCCCGTCATACGCCGAGCCCCCTTCCTTGTTCGAAGCCCGCCACGGCGGGGTCTTCCTCGTCCATCCAAACAGGGCGATTTGCTCCACCTTGATTTTCACCCGGCGCGCTGCTCCGCTCCACCCCCCACCCCCTATAAGGGGTGGTGGTGGAGCAGGTTTCGGGGCGGATTTGCTCCACCTTGCTCCGCTCCACCTTTTGAGGTGGAGCAACATCATCGGCAGGGCGACCAACACGGACGAACTTGACCGGTTTGCGCCGGTCGTCCTTGCCCTCCTCGGCGATCAGCGCCCCATTCGCCACCCACGTCTTCAGCATGGCGCCGATCCGCTTCTTGTCCGCCTTGCTCTCGCTATCGAGGCCCAGCACCTCGGCCACCGCATAGCCGGCCCACTGTCCGCCGTCAGCGCCAATGGCACAGATTTGAGGTTGTGATGTAAGGAGGATTTGGGCTTCGTCGTAGTGACGAAGGAACGAAGATGAAGCCCAAATCCTCAAGCGTAAAATCGGCCCGCAAACCCAAGGCGTCGGCCGAACAGGTGGTGAAGGATATCCGGCGCGCGACACGCCGGCATTTCTCGGCGGAGGACAAGATCCGCGTGGTTCTGGAGGGCTTGCGCGGCGATGACAGCATCGCGGAGCTGTGCCGCAAGGAGGGCATTGCCCAGGGCTTGTATTATACTTGGTCAAAGGAGTTCATGGAGGCCGGGAAGCGTCGGCTGGCGGGCGACACCGCCCGTGCCGCGACGAGCGGCGAGGTACAGGATCTGCGCCGTGAGGCGCGTGCCCTGAAGGAGGCCGTCGCCGACCTCACGCTCGAAAACCGGCTGCTGAAAAAAAGCATGATCGCGGATGGGGGAGACCCCGAATGAGGTATCCGGGATCCGAGAAGCTGGAGATCATCCGCATCGTCGAGCAGTCGCACCTGCCGGCGAAGCGGACCCTCGACCAGTTGGGCGTCGCGCGGCGGACCTTCTACCGATGGTATGATCGCTATCTCGAAGGCGGCCCCGAGGCGCTGGAGGATCGTCCTTCCGCGCCGAGCCGGGTCTGGAACCGCCTCCCCGGCGCCATTCAGGACCAGATCGTCGAGATGGCACTGGAGCAGTCCGATCTGTCGCCCCGCGAACTGGCGGTGCGCTTCACCGATGAGAAGGACTATTTCGTCTCGGAATCAACGGTCTACCGCCTGCTCAAGGCGCATGACCTGATCACCAGCCCGGCCTTCGTCGTGGTCAAGGCGGCCGACGAGTTCCATCGCAAGACCAGCCGCCCGAACGAGATGTGGCAGACCGATTTCACCTACTTCAAGATCATCGGCTGGGGATGGATGTACCTCTCCACCGTGCTCGACGATTTCTCGCGCTACATCATCGCCTGGAAGCTGTGCACCACGATGCGGGCCGAGGACGTGACCGACACGCTGCAACTCGCGCTCGAAGCCTCAGGCTGCGACCACGCCACCGTCAGGCACAAACCAAAGCTGCTCAGCGACAACGGACCGAGCTACATCGCCGGCGAACTCGCCGACTGGATCAAAGCCCATGACATGAGCCATGTTCGCGGCGCTCCGCTACATCCCCAGACCCAGGGCAAGATCGAGCGCTGGCACCAGACCCTGAAAAACCGCATCCTGCTGGAGCACTACTTCCTGCCTGGCGATCTCGAACGGCAGGTCGAGGCCTTCGTCGAGCATTATAACCATCGCCGCTATCACGAGAGCCTCGACAACGTGACACCGGCCGACGCCTATTTCGGCAGGGCCGCCGCCATTATCGAACGGAGGAAACGCATCAAGCGAAAGACCATCGAACAGCGACGCTTGCTTCACCGCAAGCTCGCCGCCTAAACATCAACCCCAGACGAGGCCCGATCTCCTCTTCTCTGCGCAACCATCTGCGCCAAATGTCCCGACGACGGACAGTCGTCAGGCCGACCGATCCGCCCCAACGCGGCGCGCGTACCCAGAAATGCCTTGCTTCCCTCATCGGCACCGAGCAGCGCGGTATCGACCGGGCCGGGCGCGATCGCATTGACCCGGATGCCGCGCGGTCCCAGTTCCTGGGCCAGCGTGCGGGTGATCGCATCGATCCCCGCTTTGCTCGCCGCATAGACCGACTGGCCCGCCACGGGTTGGGTCGCGAGCACCGAACCGATGTTGAGGATCGTCCCTCCCGTTTCGGGGAAGAGCCGCAATGCCCGCCCGGTGCAGAACAGCGCCGCGCGGAGATTAACGTCGAGCACCGCGCCGATCCCATCCCACTCCAGATCGCCGACCCCACCCGCTCCACCGACGCCCGCATTGTTGACGAGCAAATCGATCCGGCCGTGGCGCGCGGCTATCAGATCGAACAGGGCAATGATTTCGTCCGGCCGGCGGATGTCGACGCGGATGGCCTCCGCTCTTCCACCGGTCGCTTCAATGTCCTGAACGGTCGCCGCCGCACCGGCTTCGTCGCTGGAGAAGGTCAGCACCACCGTCATCGATGGAGAGAGGCGACGCGCGATGGCTGCGCCGATTCCCTTGCTTCCGCCGATTACGACGGCGACCCTGGCTTGAGTCATAGAAGTCTTTCCTTCTGAAGAATGGGGACATGCGGCGCGCTCTTCCCAAGCGCGTGATCCGCCATATACTGAATGCAGTTTACGCAATGCAGCGGACCCGACGGCCTGGCGGCCCGGTCCTTCATCGGGGAATATGGGTGGGTGTCGTAGACCGGATTGCCGCTACCGAGGGAGCCGATCGGATCAGGGAAAGCGGTAATATCAGCGCCCAAGTCCACGCTCTTGTTCTCGAGCATGTCCAGCGCGGTGATCTCGCGCCGGACGAAAAGCTGGTCGACATCAACCTGGCCAAGCGCCTCAACATATCGCGCATGCCGGTCCGCGAAGCGCTCGTTCGCCTCGTCAACGAAGGCTATCTGGTGGGCACGAGCCGCGGCTTCGCGCTGGCACAACTCGATGCCCGCGCAATCGCGGACATCTTTGAAATTCGTCGCCTGATCGAGCCCCATGCGGCGGCGCTTGTCGCCAGCGCCATCGATGCCGCAGGCCTCGCCGAACTGGATGAAAGTTTCGCCTTGTTCGAAGGTTCGCGCCCTGGCGGCAAGCTGGACGAGATGCGCCGGGGCCTGACCGATTTCCGACTCGTCTGGACGCGCTACATCTCCAATTCCCGGCTGGCAGCGACGATATCCCGCTTCGCCGACCACTGCCAGATCGTACGCGCGGCGGCCCTCCACGATGGACCGACCCAAGCGCTGGTCGGTCGATTGATCGGCAATCTGCTGGAGAGTTTCCGCGCCCACGATCCTGCGGCCGCGCATCGCGCGATCACGGTCCTGCTCGACGAGTCCGAACGTCATCTCGCTTAGTGCATCGCCGCCACGACAGCACGCGTCTGTTCGGCAGTCTCGATGCGCGGCATCGGTACCCCGGCGGCGCCCGCGTCGGACACCAAGGAGTTCGATCGCCACCGGGTGAGGGATCGCGCGAAAGGGGCCAATGAGGGTGTCATCCGCATGCAGTCCTTGTCTCAACGCCACTACAAATTCCTGTCGGAAGAGGATCAGGGCCGCAGACCGGCCCGCTCCAGGAGCGGCAGAACCCGGTCGCAGAAATGGGGAAGCTCATAGGCATAGTTGACGAAGGACAGCGCGATGCCCCGGCAGCCGGTGGCGGCGATAGCAATGAGTTGGTCGGCGATCTGTGCCGGCGTGCCGACCAGCGGGGCGGTGCCTGCCCCGCCCGCGAAACGCTGGCGGTAGCGCTGATATTCGTCGGCGCTCGTATGGCGCGCCTTGTCCCGCATATGGTTGTCGACCGCGATCTCGTCGATCTGCTCGACGGTGACGCGCCGATAATAGTCCTCGGCTTCGGCGGCACTGCCCCGGCAGACGACATGGGCGGTGGTGAACAACCCGACCGATCGACCTGCCGCAGCAACAGTCTCGGCCTCCCGCACCTGCCGGGCAAGGTCTGCCGCGTCGATATAGACCGTGAAGAGCCGGTCGCAGCGCGACAGCGCGAATTGACGCCCGCGCGCGCTGAAGGCGGCATTGATCACCGGCGGGCGTGGCGCCTGCACGCTTGCGGGACGCGAAACGGCGCCGTTCAGCGTGTAGAAGCGGCCATGGTGATCGATCGGCCCGGAGGCCGTGTAGAGCCGCTCGATGACGTCGAGCCACTCCTCCGCCATGGCATAGCCATCGGCGTCGAGCGCGATACCGAACATCGCGAATTCCTCGGGGTTCCAACCGCACACAATGTTCAGCCCGGCCCGGCCATGCGCGACATGATCGACCGTCGCGAGTGCCTTGGCGACGTAGAGCGGATGGAGCACCGGTACGTGAACGGTCATCAGCACCCCGATGCGCTTGGTCACAGCGGCCAGCGCGGCCGCCCATGTGAAGGTTTCGAATGACCATTCGCGGGCCCGGATCTCACCCCCGAAACCGCGCCAGCGCGCAATGGGAAGCAGGAAGTCGAGACCGGCCCGGTCGGCGATCCGGGCCGCTGTCAGGCAATCGTCCCAACGCGCCTGCCAGCGCTCGGGCACGGTCGCGAGCGACAGGCCGCCATCGGCATTGCTGGCGAAGGTCCCGATCTTGAACCCCGTGCCGTCGATCAACGGGTTGGGCTTGATCATGCTGGCTCCCTTCGATCGGCACGGGGCACGGTTCGGCGATCCGCCGCGTGCAGCGGATCGCCGTTCCCATTCGGTGGCGGGGATGAAACGATGCGCGGCTTCACCCGCCTCGTTCGGGCGTTCGACTAGAGCGATTTCTAGGCAGATGGAAACATCTGCCGGCTCGGAAATCGCGGTAAAACAACAACCTAGATCGGCCGATCCGATGCAATCGGATCATGAACCGCTCTAGAAGCGATAACGCGCCGTAAAACCATATTCGCGCGGCGCGCCGACGGTGTTGCCCGCAAAGCCGACCGTCCCGACCGCCGCGACACTCTGGTCATACTTGCGGTCAAACAGGTTTTTGATCCACAGCGACAGCGACAGATTTTCGTTCGGCGCCCATTCTTCGGTCAGGTTGACGACGTAGAAATGCGGTTCCTTGTAGAGGTTGCCAGGCTCGACATAATAGCCGTCATTATAGACCAGGTTCGCATTGGTCGTGAACATACCCACCGAAGTCTCCAGCATGTGGTTCACATAGGCGGTGCTGGTGAACTTCGGCGCGAAGGACAGGTAATTGCCCTTCGCATTGGGGATCGGCGTCGGCACCAGCGGACCGACTCCGAAGCCTTGCGGATAGGTATAGCCGGGCGCGTTGGCGAAATCGGTGAACTTGGCGTCGAGCACCTCGCCCACGAAACCGATCGAGAGCGACTTCACCGGCTGGTAGATGAACTCGAAGTCGATGCCCTTGATCCGCGCGGCACCGGCGTTGAGCGTGCGGAGCTGGCCGTTCACATAGGTCTGCTGCTGTAGATTGGCGTAGTCATACCAGAAGGCCGCGAGATTGGCGCGGAAGTGGCGGTCGAACAGGTCGCTCTTCAGACCCACTTCATAGGCATCGATCTTTTCCGGATCGAGCGGGGGGTTCGCCGCCGCCGTGAAGCCACTGGCGTTGTTCGCGTTGAATGTGCCGGCCTGAAAGCCACGGTTGTAGGAAGCATAAACCTTGACCGTCTCGGTCACGTCGTGATCAAGCGCGATGCGCCACGTCGGTTTGCCATATTTGGCGGTCTGGCTACCCACCGTGAAGGGCAGGACACGTGGCGGATTGGTGCTCGGACCAGAGACCTGGCCAAAGCCGTTGATCTTCTTGGTGTCATGCGTGTAGCGCGCGCCGAGCGTCAGATGGGTATCGGGCAGAACAGTGGCGGTCGCTTGGGCAAAGCCTGCGAAGGAGGTCGCAGTCGGCTGCGAATAGACCTGATAGGCATCGCCCAGCGGAACGCCGAACGGCAGCGCGAAAGTCGGGAAAGGCGCGCCGAACTGGAACGGGGCGGTGTCGCCGCTCTGCCGAAGGAAGAAGCCGCCGACCGTCCACACCAGCTTTGAATCGCTGGGCGATGAAAGCTGCAGTTCCTGGGTGATCACACGATCGCTGGAGATGACGATGACCGGCAGAAAGCGGTCGGGGCCACCGTCGAAATCGACATTGGTCGTGTTCTTGTTCCAGCGCACCGCGGATATGCTGAGGAAATTCGCCCAGCCGAAATCCGAGTCGAGGCGGACGAAACCGCCATAGTCCTTCACCGTGTGGAAGGCGCTGCTGTCCTGGTTGGTGTCATAGAAGCCGGGAATGATCTGTTGGGTGTTGGTTACTTGATTCCACAGCTGAACGCCCTTCGCGGGGCGGATGGTACCGCCGGCATCACCCCGCACGCGGGAGAAGTCAGCGCCGATGCGGATCTGGGTCGCGTCCGACAGATTGAACAACAGCTTGCCGCGCACCGCGTAGATGCTGCGCTTGTGGGCATCCTTGCCGGTTGCCTGACTCTTGCCATAGCCGTCCATCTGGTCGTCTGTGATAGCCGCAATCGACGCGGCGAGCTTGTCGGTGATCGGCCCGGTCAGATAGACGCTGCCCACCGCATGTTGGTAATTGCCGTAGCTGGCACTGAACTCACCGCCGAGGTCGAACTTCGGGTCCTTGGTGCGGAACTGGATGACGCCACCAGTCGCGTTACGGCCGAACAACGTGCCTTGGGGCCCCTTGTCGACTTCAAGGCTCTCGATGTCGCCGAAACCCTGCAGCGCGCTGCTCGGGAAAGGCATGTAGACGCCATCGACGAAAGTCGCCACCTCGGCGGTGGTACCGGTGCTCACCTGCTGCGAACCGACCCCGCGCAGATAGTAGAGCTGGTTGGCGGCCGACGAACTGATCTGGAAACCCGGCACCGCGAGCGGCAGGTCATTGGTGTTGCTGATCCCCATCTGCCGGAGTTGGGTACTGCTGAGCGCCTGGATCGATATCGGTACCTTCTGGGCCGATTCCTCGCGTTTCTGCGCGGTCACGACGATCTCGGCGATACCGCCCTCATTGTCGGCTGCCGCCTGCGCCCAAACCGCCGTCGGCGCCGCCAGCGCCAGCGCGACGGCCGTCATCACCCAGCCGTTGCTTCCGAAAGATCCGCTCATGTCGTGCCCCCTTCCCTATCTCTCCGCGTGCGGCTTCATCCGACCATGGTCCGTCCCGATCTCTTCTGGGGTTCCGGTCCACCGCCATTGAAACTGTATTCTGTTTGATCCATCGGCAGGCGGCGACAACATCATGGCCGCAAACAATGATCGATGACTGCAACCATCACCGGCCCGAGGCGGACGGGAAGACCGGGTAAAGATCGAGCAACAGGAGTAACACCGGCGCCACCACGAACAGCCCGGCGCAGGCATAGAGCGCCGGTCGCGAGGATCAGGCAGCCGAGTGCGGCCAACGGCAGGACGATGCAGGCGGCGAGCGGCGCCCAGAAACGATCAATGCGCGCCAGCCGCCGCGCCGGAATTCCCACGGAACCGATCCAGCCTGGCGTTCATGCAAGTGGCCTCCACCCACCACGGGCGCCATCCGAGGGTGGATGGCGATGCCTCCAGTTTCTAGCGCCCCGGCGCAACGACTGGTCCTCCCGCGCACTCATGCGGTTTCGCTATCCCGCCAGGTCGTTGCGGCGAGGGGATAGGCTTATCGCGCGCGATAGACTTATTTGGGCATTCGCCATCCATCCGAATGGGAGCAGAGCCATGCCCAGCCGCTTTCGCGCCGCGACCTGCCTGTTGGCGATCACCGTCCCGATCATAGCCGCTTCCGCGCCGATCCATGTGCCTGTTGCACCGGCGCTCGAGACGGTCAAAGCCTTCGAGGATTTCAAGCTGATCGGCATCGCCGTATCGCGTGACGGTCGCATATTCGCGAGCGCCCCTGCCGCCACCGTCGGCGACAGAGTGATCGAGGTCGATGCCCGGACGAGCGCCGTCCAGTCATATCCCGACGAAACATGGCGCAAGCCTGATGCCGATGGCCGCGATCCCTGGTTCGCGCCACAGGCGCTCTGGATCGACGACGCCGACGACCTTTGGGTGCTGGACTCCGGACGACCGACCCTGCCCACCTCGGCGCCGACAGGCGCCCCCAAGCTGGTCCGCTTCGATCTTGGCTCGAACAAGGCCGTCCGCACCTATCGCTTCGACGGGGTCGTCGCTCCCGACGATTCCCTGAACGACGTCCGCATCGATCATCGGCGGGGCAAAGCCTATCTCGCCAATGTCGGCCGCCAGGGCAGCCTTGTCATACTCGATCTTGCCAGCGGGACATCGCGGCAGGTGCTGGTCGGCGACCGATCGACCCAGGCGGATACCAGCGAGCCTTTCCTGCTGGGAAATGAGCCGGCCATTCCCAAGGGCGGCCAACCAATGGTCGTACATGCCGACGGGCTGACGCTCTCGCCCGACGCCGAGTGGCTCTACTATCGTACCCTCACCGATCATAATTACTGGCGTATTCGGACAGCCGATCTGGCGAACGATCGCCTGTCTGATCACCAATTGGCGGAACGCACCGAATTTCTCGGCCGAGGGCCGGTAACCGGCGGGATAATCATGGATGCGGCCGGCACCTTATATGGCGGCGATCTCGAACATGGGTCCATCGTCGCGCTCACGGTCGACCCCGTCTCGGGCAGACTCCGCTCGCGAATATTCATCGAGGCGCCAGGCAAGCTGGTCTGGCCGGACGGCTTCGCCATCGCTGGCGGCTATCTCTATGTCGCCGATGCCCGCCTTTCCGAAACAGTCTTCGAGAACAGCCTGCCCAGGCGCGGCGTCCCCACGATCTTCCGGATCAAGCTTCCGACCGGATCCAAGACCCGCTGACAGAAGCCCGGACAATGATCAGCGTCGAGCGACGACGATACCGGCCTTGTCCCTGTCCCAGCTATTCGGTCCGACGCCGCGCTCGCGCAGCTTGAACTTCTGGACCTTGCCATTGTCGGTGCGCGGCAGATCCTCGACGAAATCGATGAAGCGGGGAATCGAGAAATAGGGCATGCGGCCATCGCAGAAGGCGATGATCTCCTCGGGCGTCACCGCTACACCGTCGGCGAGCTTGAGGGCCACCATCACCTCGTCCTCGGCAAGCTCGGAAGAGACCGGAAAGGCCGCCGCCATTGCGATCGCCGGGTGCATCAGCAGCACCTGCTCGATCTCGTAGGACGAGATATTCTCCCCGCGTCGGCGGATCGTGTCCTTGAGGCGGTCCACGAAATAGAAATAGCCGTCGGGGTCGCGAATCACGCGGTCGCCGGTATGGAGCCAGAGGTTACGCCACGCCTCTATCGTTTTGTCGGGCATGGCGTGATAGCCGATGGCCATCGCAAAGGGCTCCCTTGCCCGCAGCAGCAATTCGCCCGGCAGGCCATCCGCAACCGGCTGATCGTCCGCGTCCGCAACCCGAGCTTCGAAGCCGTCGAGCAGGACACCCATCGTACCTGGCCGCATGTCGTCGCGCGGGGATATGATGGCGACATTGCTCTCGGTGCTCGCATAGCCGTCGCTCAACCGGATGCCGGTGCGACGATGGAATTCGGCATGGAGAGCTGCGGGCACGCCGGGACCGGAGGCGATACGAACGCGGTGATCCTGCTCCTCCCCACTCTCGGGGCGTGACAACAACATGGGCACCATCGCGCCTAGCAGCGACACGATCGTGGCATCCGCCTCGCGGACCCCGGCCCAGTAGCGCGACACCGAGAATTGGGGCTCGATCACCAGACGGGCGTCATAGACCAGCGCCTGGACGAAGCTGCTAAGCGCATTGATGTGGAAAAGCGGCAGGGTGGTGTGCAGGACATCATCAGCGTGGGTGCCGAGCGCAATGCCGCAATTGATCCCATACCAGAAGAATTGCTCGTGCGGACAGATTACGCCCTTGGACGGCCCCGTAGTTCCCGACGTGTAGAGGATCGCAAGCGGATCGCCGGCCCCCACCGAGGCTGGCGGCAGAGCATGACTACCGGGGCTCAGGGGCTCGATCTCGAGAGCCGTTCTCCCGACCTCGCCTTCGCCTATGAGCAGCAAATGCGACAGGCCGAGGCCATCGATCGCAAGGCCGTCCAAGGCGGGCAGCAGACTAGGTTCGATGGCGAGAAGCCGGGGTTCCGAATTGCGCAGAATATGTTCGATCTGGGGTCCGCGCGAGGCGGCATTGATGGGCACGGCGATCGCACCGAGCCAGGCGCAACCGAGGAACAGCTGAAGGAATTCGACGCGGTTACCGCACAGGATCGCCACTCTGTCCCCCCGCCTCACCCCCTCTTCAGCCAGCCGCCCGGCAAAGCGAGCTGCGGCATCCCGACAATCCTGCGCGGTCCAGGCAGTTCCGCCACAGCTCAACACCGCCTTGGCGGTGCGTTCTGCGCATCGTTCGATAAGAGCAGGCAGGGACCGCCGGCCCGCTGGAAAATATACTATCGGATTACGGTGCTGGCTCATATCACGCCTCCATTTCGCGGAGATCCGGGCGCAGCAGCCGACCGCGATACCGCGCCGTAAGCCGCCGTCCACCTCGGCGAAGAGCCTCGATATGCGGCAAAGCGCATCGTGAAGGCCTTGATCTTCAACGGGCACGAGGGCCTGCTTAGCTCCTCGCGTCTCCGCGCGATAATTCATCGCTGCAATTCTCGTGCGCTGAGCGAAGTGCAGTCCGCTCCGCAAACCTCATACATGCAATGATTTTTACGTATTTTACAAACCCATCGGAACGAAGTAGAAACAGCGGCAAGGAGCTAAGCCGTCATGCCTGTTCTATCTCAGCTCCTTTTCCACGATGAGGCCGCTGCTTTCGAATATCTCGAAAGCGTGATCTGGGCTGACGATATCGTGTGCCCGCACTGCGGCGTTGTCGGCGGCCGCGTCTACAAGCTGGAGGGCGTCCGCTCGAAGCCCAGCAAGAAGAACCCCGAGGGCATTGTTCGCCACGGCCTCAAGAAGTGCGGCGAGTGCCGTAAGCAGTTCACCGCCAAGGTCGGCACCGTGTTCGAGGACGCCAAACTCCCCCTCCACAAGATGCTCCAGGCCGTGCACCTCATGATGTCGAGCAAAAAGGGCATCAGCGCTCACCAGCTCAGCCGCATTCTTGAGGTTCAGTATAATTCGGCGTGGTTCCTCACTCGTCGCATCCGCGAGGCCCTGCGCTCCGTTGAGTTAAATGTCCGGTGCACGCCAATTGCTCGATCGGTTAGACCAGCTCATTGCCCGCTATGATGGGTGAAGAGTTCAATGAGCGGATGAAGAAGCTGGTCGAGAAGAAGCTGGCGCAGGACAAGCCGGCGTGATCTCGCTCGTTCTTGCCATGGCAGCGGCGGCGATGCCGCCCGCCCCTCGGTTAACAGAAGAAGACGTTCGCGCAATTCGTGCCACGTGCCAGCTTCCGGAGACCTGGCTCCGGTACCGGGCGGGCGAGGTTCACATGACGCCGCCTAAGGATGCCTCCGACGAGAAACTGGGCTGCATGCTTCGGGAGGCCATCAAGAACTTCCCGAAAGTGGGTTTCGTGGGCAACGAACTCTAGCAGGCTTCAAATAGGTAATCGCCCCACAATATCGAACGCCCCCAGCAGATCGGTAAACTTTCGTTACTGATCTCCGTGTCTGACATCGCCGTTTACGGTAACACGGACAAATCCGGGGTGCGTTCGAACCAGGGACGAGCTTCCTCGAGTTGGACCGCCAGTGCGAAGATCGTCTCCTCGTCGCCGAAGCGGGCAGCGAATTGGGATCCGATCGGAATGCCCTGCTCGGTCCAGTAGAGCGGGATCGAGGCGGCTGGCTGACCCGTCACATTGTGGATCTGGGTGAAGGCCACCGATGCGGCCAGCGCGGCATCGAGCTGAGCCTGATCGGGGTTGGACGGATCGAGCACGCCGATCCGCGGCGCGACCTGCGCGGTCGTCGGCGACAGCACCAGGTCGAACATGTCGGACTGGGCGCGGAACGAGCGCGATACCTCGGTCATGCTCTCCAGCCCGGCGATGAAGTCGCCGGCGCCCGCCCGCCGCGCGTCGTCGACCAGCCGCGCGACATAGGTTTCGAGCTCCTCCATCCGCACCGGCCGGCCGGTCGCACGGGCATGCTGGTCGAGACTGTGCATGACCAGCATGGGCCAGACGATGAAATAGATTTCGCGCAGCCGGCCATGGTCGAAGCGCAGGTCGGCCTCGATCACCTCATGACCCAGCTCCTCGCACAGCCTGGCAGTCTCCTCGATCGCGCGGATGCAGTCGGCCTCGACCGGCGTGTCGTCGAAAGCGCGGCGCTGCAGCGCGATGCGCAACCGCTTTGGCCGGCTCTGCGTCGCGGCGAGGAAGCCCTGGCGCGGCGGCGGGGCGGCATAAGGCGCGCCGATGTCGGGCCCATGCGTCACATCCAGCAGCAGCGCGCTGTCGCGCACCGAGCGGCTGAGCACATGGGTGGTCGAGAAACCGAGGAAGGCGCCATGGGCGGGACCCGCCGGCACCCGTGCGCGGGTCGGCTTGATCCCGAACAGGCCGGAGAAGGAGGCCGGGATGCGGATCGAGCCGCCGGCATCGCCGCCCTGTGCGGCGGGAACGATCCCCGCCGCGACCGCCGCCGCCGCCCCGCCCGAGGATCCTCCCGCCGTCCGTGACGGGTCCCAGGGATTCCGCGTCGCCCCGAACAAGCGGGATTCCGCGCTCGCCGCATAGCCGAACTCGGGCGTGGTGGTGCGGCCGAACAGGACCAGCCCCGCGGCCAGATAGCGCTTCACCACCTCGCTGTCGAAGCTCGACACCTGGTCGCGCATCACCAGGCTGCCGCTGCTCATCGGCCAGCCCTGCCGATGGGTGGTGATGTCCTTCAACAGGAAGGGAACGCCGGCGAGCGGCGCCGACAAGGGAGCCGCCGCCGCGTCGGCTCGGCCGGCATCGTACATCGGATGGCAGATCGCGTTGAGCACCGGGTTGACCGCATCGGCCCGGGCGATGGCGGTTTCGAGCAGCTCGGCCGGGGTCACCTGGCCCGATCGGACCAGATCCGCCATGGCGACGGCGTCGAGCCCGCGATATTCGGAAAAGGAAAGGGCCATGCGCGCTCTGCTCGTGAGGATCGACGGGAAGTCGACGCAGGACTATCGGCCCCGCCGATCGTGGGGCAGGTGCGGATTGGCCACTTTGAGCCTCGTCTGCATGCCTCGCGATTGCTAGTCTCGTCGGCCGGAACACCGTCGGGAGATTTGCATTGCCGCTGGATTCTTGGGCTGGAAGAGGGATCGTCTACGATCCGGCGGTCGCCGCCAGGCTGCTGAAGCGCAAGGACAGCGAGCGCGAGAAATCGCGCAACAAGAAGATCAGCGACATATTGGCGGTGGCGGTCAATATCTTCGCGCAGGAAGGCATCAGCGGCTTCTCGATCCGCCGGATCGCATCGGAGGCCGGCATCTCGCTCAGCACGCTCCAGCATTATTTCGGTACGCGCGACAATCTGCTGGTGCTGACGATCAATTCGCTGCTGGCGGGCTATATCGCCGATTACACCGACATCAGCCGCGACACCCGCCTCTCCCCGCGCGAGCGGATGGTGAAGGTGATCGACGATCTGCTGCAGGTGATCGGCAACCCGCTGGTCTGCGCCTTCTACGTCAATCTATGGCCGACCGCGACGAAAACCGACCCGGTCGCGGACATCGTTCGCGAAAGCTACACCCAATATTATGAGGCGTTGACCACGATCATCTCGGGCATGCGGCCCGAACTGTCGCTGGAGAAGGCGTCGACGCTGAGCTGCCTGATCGGCTCGCAGATCGACGGCCTGGTCGTCACCCGCCTGATCGCGCCGCACGGCCTGCCCGACTGGGACGTCATCGTCGACCGTTCGAAAGCGGCATGGCTGGCGATCATCGACAACTTCGATGCACAGGAGGTCGCGCCGGCCCCGACGCCGAAGCCTGCGCGCAGGGCCCGCGCCAAGGATTAGAGGCGCGCCGCTCCTCGAGCGCCTCCCCCGGGCGGAGGCGATCGATCGACCATCACGATATGGCCAGTTCCAACCTTGGGAAGCCGTCGCTTTCCACCGATGGGTCATGCGGTGATCGATCCGGGAGCAAGCCCGGGCGACACGCCTTTCTTTCCTCCATCAAAGATCGAAGGACCATGTCGAAGCCCTTGACCTCATCGAATGACGCCCTCTGGGGCCGGCGGTTGGCGGCGGTGCCGCAGGGCGTCGCCACCGCCGCACCGATCTTCGCCGCGCGAGCGGAGAATGCGGAAATCTGGGACGTCGAAGGGCGGCGTTACATCGATTTCGCGTCCGGCATCGCGGTGCTCAACGTCGGCCATCGCCATCCGCGGATCATCGCCGCGGTGGAGGAACAGCTCGGCCGCTTCACCCACACCGCCTTCCAGGTCGTCGGCTACGAGCCCTATGTCCGGCTGGCCGAGCGGCTGAATGCGTTGGCGCCGGTCGTCGGCCCCGCGAAGACGATCTTCTTCACCACCGGCGCCGAAGCGACCGAGAATGCGGTGAAGATCGCGCGCTATGCCAGCGGCCGCAGCGCGGTGATCGCCTTCGTCAACGGCTTCCACGGGCGCACCTTGCTCGCGTCGGCGATGACCGGGAAGGTCCTGCCCTACAAGAAGGGCTTCGGCCCCCTGCCCGGCGATATCTACCACATCCCCTTTCCCAGCGAGGCGCACGGTATCACGGTCGAGCATAGCCTCGCTGCGCTCGCCAACGTGCTCAGCTCGGATGTCGAGGCGGCCAATGTCGCCGCGATCATCCTCGAGCCCGTACAGGGCGAAGGCGGCTTCCATGTCGCGCCGTTCGAATTCCTGCGCGCGCTGCGCAGCCTGTGCGACGAGCATGGCATCGCCCTGATCGCCGACGAGGTGCAGACCGGCATCGGCCGCACCGGCAAGCTGTTCGCGGTCGAACATGCCGGGGTCCGGCCCGACCTGATCACCGTCGCCAAGTCGCTCGGCGGCGGCTTCCCGCTGTCGGCCGTGGTCGGCAATGCCGCGCTGATCGACCGGGTGCCGCCCGGCGGCCTGGGCGGCACCTATGCCGGCTCCCCGATCGCCTGCGCCGCCGGACTCGCCGTGCTCGACGTGATCGAGCAGGACCGGCTGTGCGACCGCGCCGAGCGGATGGGACGGCGGATAACCGAGCGGTTGAGCGCCGTCGCCGCCCGCCGCGAGCTGCCGATCGGCCTGCCGCGCGGCCTGGGCGCGATGATCGCCTTCGACATCCGCGCCGGGTTGGATGACCTTCGTCCCGACGGCGCCGCCGCGAAACGGGTCTGCGTCCGTGCGCTGGAGCTCGGCTTGATCCTGCTGACCTGCGGCCAGCATGGCGAGGCGATCCGCCTGCTGGCACCGCTGACCGCGTCCGATGCCGTGCTCGACGAAGGGCTCGACATCCTCGCGCAGGCGCTGGCCGACACGCTGGGCACCGCATGATGTGCCGGCGCGGCGCATTGGCAGGCTGACCGGAGCGGGGAATGGATCGCAGGAAATTCCTTCCGCCCTTCGCTCCCCTGCGGGCCTTCGAAGCGGTCGGGCGGCTGCGCGGCGTCCGCAAGGCCGCCGAGGCGCTGATGGTCGATCATGCGATCGTCAGCCGCCACGTCCGTGCGCTCGAAGCCTGGACCGGTATCACCTTGCTCGACCGATCGCGCGGCGCCGGCATGCTCACCGAGCAGGGCGCCGTCTATCATGCCCGCATCACCGCCGCCTTCGCCGAGATCGCCAACGCCACGGCGGACCTGATGCATGTGCCCGACACCCGGCTGCTGCGGCTATGGTGCGTGCCGGGCTTCGCGTCGCGCTGGCTGATGCCCCGGCTCGATCGCTTCCATAAGCGCCATCCCGGCATCGAACTGGAGGTCCGGCCGAGCGATCGGCCGCCCGACTTCGCCGCCGACGAGGCCGACGTCGACATCCGCTATGTCCGCGACGGATCGCCGGCCCGGCAGGAGCGCATCCGGCGGATCGAACTGGCGCGCCCCGCCGTCTACCCGGTGATCAACCCATCCTTCCCGCTGGGCGGAGGCAGGTTGTTCGGCCCGCTGGACCTGTTGCGAGCGCCGCTGCTCCACGAGGAGGGCGATGACGAATGGCGCGCCTGGCTGGCCGCGCAAGGCGTCACGGTGCCAAGCCAGTTGCCGGGCGTCCGGCTGTGGCACGCCCATGTCTGCATCGACGCCGCACGCCAGGGGCAGGGCGTCGCGCTGGGCAACGACTTCCTCGTCGCGGCGGAGCTCGACGCGGGCGCGCTCCGCCGGCTGGAGCCGGCCGAGGCCGCTTTCCGGCCGGCGATCCTCGGCAGCTATGCGCTGATGGCGCGCGAGGATCGCTGGTCATCCGATCCGGTCGCCAAATTCCGCCGCTGGCTGCGCGCGGCGATCCGCAACGACATGCCGCCCGCCCCGGACGAGGCTGGAGCGGACATCGACTGATCAGACGAATCGCGCGCCCGTCCGCGCGCGGACATCTTCCAGCCCGATGCCGGGCGCGGTTTCCAGCAAAGTGAAAGGCGATTGCCGGTCGGATCGCGCGAACACCGCTAGGTTGGTGATCAGCATGTCGACGACATTGGCCCCGGTCAGCGGCAAGCTGCAGCGATCGCGGAACTTCGGCGCGCCGTCCTTGGAGACGTGCTCCATCAGCACGATCACGCGGCGGACGCCGGCGACCAGGTCCATCGCCCCGCCCGGCCCCTTCACCAGCTTTCCGGGGATCGTCCAGTTGGCGAGGTCGCCATCCTCGGACACCTCCATCGCACCCAGCACCGACGCGTCGATATGGCCGCCGCGGACCATCGCGAAGCTCTCGGCCGACGAAACATAGCTCGTCCGGTCGAGCTCGGTGATCGTCTCCTTGCCGGCGTTGATCAGGTCGGCATCGGCCTCGCCCGCCAGCGGAAAGGGCCCCAGCCCCAATATGCCGTTCTCCGAATGCAGCGTGAGGTCGACGCCTGCGGGGATATGGTTGGCGACAAGCGTCGGGATGCCGATGCCCAGGTTGACATAGAAGCCGTCCTCCAGCTCGCGCGCGGCGCGCGCGGCCATCTGGTCGCGGGTCCAACCCATCATGCCGCCTCCTCCCGCACGGTCAGCCGTTCGATGCGCTTCTCGTTGCTCGTCGCCAGGATCAGGCGGTCGACATAGATGCCGGGCGTATGGACCCGGTCCGCCTCGATCTCGCCGGGGTCGACCAGTTCCTCGACCTCCGCGACGGTCACCCGGCCGCAGGTGGCCACCACCGGATTGAAGTTGCGCGCGGATTTGCGGAACAGCAGATTGCCGTGCGGATCGCCCTTCCACGCCTTGACCAGCGCGACATCGGCGCGAAGCCCGCTTTCGAGCAGATAGGCCGTATCGCCGAACACCCGCACCTCCTTGCCTTCCGCGATCAGCGTGCCGACGCCGGTGCGTGTATAGAAGCCGGGAATCCCAGCTCCCCCCGCGCGAATGCGCTCGGCCAGCGTCCCTTGCGGGCAGAACTCCACCTCGACCTCCCCGGCCAGATACTGCCGCTCGAACTCGCGGTTTCCGCCCATGAAGGAGCTGATCATCTTCGCGACCTGCCGCGTCTGCAGCAGCTTGCCCAAGCCGAAATCCTCGATCCCGGCATTGTTGGAGATGATGGTGAGCCGCTCGACCGCGCTGCGCCGCACCTCGTCGATCAGCGTCTCCGGTATGCCGCACAGGCCGAAGCCCCCGGCGGCGATGGTGATGCCGTCGCGGAGCAGCCCGTCGAGCGCGGCGCGCGCGTCCTCATATATCTTCCGTGCCATCGTTACGCCGTCGCCTCGTGCAGGGCGGCAGCAGACCACCAGCGCCCCTTCAACCGCTCGCGCTGCGCTTCGGGGATATGGGCGAAGCCCGCCTCCCGCCCGCGCGACACCGCCGGCCGCGCCGACATCGCCACGAACCAGCGCATGAGATTGGCGAAGCGCTCGACCAACCGCCCGTTGAACCACACCCATCCCCAGCAGGCGATGTCCGCGATCGAATAGTCGCCGGCGATCCAGTCCCGATCGGCCAGGCGCCGGTCGAGCACGCCATAGAGGCGCTCGGTCTCCCGCACGAAACGGCTGGCCCCCAGCGCCGCGCCGGGACCTTCGGCGCCCAGGAAATGATGCGCCTGCCCCGAACTGGGGCCGAGCCCGCCGACCTGCCAGAACAGCCAGGCCAGCACGTCCGACCGGGCGGCGCCCGACGCCGGCAGGAAGCGGCCCGTCTTCTCGGCGAGATGGACCAGAATCGCGCCCGATTCGAAGATCGCGACCGGGCCGCCAGCCCCGTCGTGATCGACGATGGCGGGCACCTTGCCATTGGGGCTGATCGCCAGGAAGGCGGGGTCGAACTGCTCGCCCTTGCCGATGTCGACCGGCAGGATGCGACAGGGCAGCCCGCATTCCTCGAGCATGATGCTGGCCTTCCACGTATTGGGGGAAGGCGTCGTGTAGAGATCGATCATCGTCAGAAATCGAGCGGCAGCGCCAGATGGCGTTCGAAGATCATCAGGCGATGTGCGAGCAGCTCGTCGGATATCGACGGGGCGATGACCGGACCGACGCCGCCATAGATCGGCCGGATCGTCTCCGGCATCGGGTTCAGTTCATGCGGCAACGGCGCGATCAGGTTGGAGAAGGCCGCCCAGTGCAGGTCGGCGACGCTCAGCCGATCGCCGACCAGATATTCCGATCCGGCCTGCTTCTGGCGGCGCAGTTGCCCGGTCAGCCCGTCGAGGATGTGGACGATGCGCGCCGGCGCGGCGGCCATCGCCTCCGGCGAGATGCGATACTCATTGGCCAGCTTCGCCTGCACCGGCGGTGCGATCTTGCCATAGGCGGCGCTGATATCCTCCTCGGGCGTCTCCGCCAGGATCTGGTAGCGCCGATTCCAGCCCAGCCCGCCCGGCGAGCTGATCTCGCTGGTGATGCCGAGCGCCAGCGCGCGGTCGCGATAATCGTCGGGCAGCAGCGACGGGCCCGATCCGATCCGCTCGGCAAGATGGAGGATATCGAGCCAGCCGGCGACGGGATGCTCGTCATTGTAGATGGCGATCGGCGCGTTGCGGATGCCGGTCCATTCGACCAGCTCCTCATTCGCCTGGAGCGGCACCTGCTCGACCGGAAGGAACGGCACGTTGCGGACGTGCAGCACGGCCTTCGCCGCCTCGCCCCAAGGCCCGGGCAGGCCGGCCGACAGGACGAGACGCAGCCCCTTCATCGCGCGCGCCTCGGCAACACTCAGATATTTCATTCCCATTCCCCTTCCGGCCCATTCCCCTTCCGGGCAGTGCGACCCATCGACGGAAGGAAGGCTGGCATGGCGCGGGATCGCCCCGACAGGTTAACAGCGACCAAAACCGAAACTCGGCGCACCCGCGCGAAATGGCCAGCCGTCACATTGCCGCCCCGTGGCCGGCCACTACCCGATGGTCCCAGGGCCGCGACGGCCGGGCAGCATGGGCAACGACGATGGACATTCCTTCCGGTTTCGAAGGCGAGCTGATCGCGGCGGGCATGCCCGGCTATGACGAGGCCCGGCGCGTGTTCGACCGGCGCGCGGACAAGCGGCCCGGCGCGATCCTGCGATGCCGATCGGCCGACGATGTCCGCGCCGCGCTGCGCTTCGCACGCGACCGACGGTTGCCGATCGCGGTGCGCAGCGGCGGGCACGGCTTCACCGGCCGCTCGACGCTCGACGACGGCGTGCTGATCGATCTCTCGGCCATGAACGGCGTCACCCTCGACGCGGATCGGCGGACGGTGCGGATCGAGCCCGGCGCGCGCACCGGCCGGGTGCTGCGCGCCACCGTTCCCGCCGGGCTGGCACCGGTGACCTGCGCGGGCAACGACATCGGCTTGGTCGGCGCCGCCCTGTTCGCCGGGCAGGGCTATCTGTCCCCCCGCCACGGCAATATGTGCGACAACGTCCTGTCGCTCGATCTGCTGCTCGCCGACGGACGGATGATCCGCGTGTCGCGCGACGAGCATCCCGACCTGTTCTGGGCGATGCGCGGCGCCGGCGACAATTTCGGCATCGTCGTCGCGGCCGAGATGCGGGTGCATGCGGTGCCGCCCCTCATCCACGCCTGCGCTATTGAATATGACGGGCGCGATGCCGCGGCGGCGATGCGCCTCTACCGCGATCATCGCTGGGCCTCGCCGCTCCCCTGGCTGCTGGGCAGCCTGTTCCTCGACGCGGCGGGAGGCGAACCGCGCCTGTCCTACCTGTTCGCGCTGACCGGCAGCGAGGAGGAGGCCCGCCGCGATCTCGATGCGCTCGACCGGATCGTGAAGCCGCGCGCGTCGAACGTCGATCGGATGGACTGGGTCGGCCTGCACGACTGCCTGGCCTTCCCTCCCGACATCCGCTTCCATATCGCCCAGCGCGAGCTGCACGCGCTCGACGAGACCTCGATCGCGCTGATGCTCGACGCATTGCCCCGCCTCGCCGCCGATCCCGGCCGGCCGGCCCCGATCGACGGCGAGCCCGCGGCGATGATCCTCTTCTATCCCACCGACGCGGCGATGGAGCACCCGGCCGATCCGCCCAATGCCTACAGCCTGCGCGGCGGCTATGACCTGGAGGCGGTCGCGCTGTGGCGGGATCCGGCGCGGGACGCGCACCATGCCGGCTGGGCAGAAGGCGTGATCGGCCGCTTCGTCGCCGCCGGCCTCGCCACGCGCGCCTCGGTGCTGGCGAACAGCTTCGTGGACGAGGCGCTGTCGCGCAATTGCTTCGCCGGTGACTATGCCCGGCTCACCGCGCTCAAGCGGACCTATGATCCAGACGGGCTGTTTGGCTCGACCGCGATCATCCGCTCCACCTGATCAGCCCGCCACGCGATATTGGCCTCCCCCCACCTCGCGCCGCCCGCCGCCGCCGCGTGACAATCGTCCGCAGAGGGAGAGCGCGATGAAGATTTCGAAACGAGCCATGACGATGACCGGCGTGGCGGCGGCCCTGATCGCCATGGGCTGCGCGGCGGTCGGCGGGTCAAGGCCGCCGGTGCAGTGGGAATATCGCGGCGGCAATGCCGAAGGGCAGCATTTCAGCCCGCTGGAGCAGATCGACGAGCAGAGCATCGGCCGGCTCGGCCTGGCCTGGTACGCCGACATCCCCTCCCCCGACGGCCCGGTCGGCACGCCGATCGTCGTCGACGGGGTCAGCTACGTCATCAGCACGCTCAACATCGTCTATGCCCACGACCTGCGCACCGGCAAGCTGCTGTGGGCGTTCGATCCCAAGGTCCGCTTCGGCAGCGCGCTGCTCGCTTCCTGGGGCAACCGGATCACGCGCGGCCTGGGCTATGGCAATGGCAAGATCGTGCTGACCACCGGCGATTGCCGGGTGATCGCGATCGACGCCAGGACCGCGGCCAAGCAGTGGGAGGCGCGCGCCTGCCCCGATCAAGGCGATTATACGATCACCTCCGCCCCGCGCGTCGGCGGCGGCAAGGTGTTCGTCGGGCCCAACAATGCCGATCTTGGCACCGCGCGCGGCTATGTCGTGGCGTTCGACCTGGAGACCGGCAAGCGGCTCTGGCGCTTCGACACCATCCCCGACGGCCCCGACCCGACCGACCCGACCATGAAGATGGCCGCGAAGACCTGGGACCCGGTGTTCCTGCGCACCGCCGCGGGCGGCAGCGTCTGGGAGGACATGACCTATGATCCGGTCACCAGGCTGCTCTACATCGGCGTCGGCGGCGCCACCCCGTGGAACCCGATGAACCGTGGCGCCAGACGCGGTGACGAGCTGTTCACCAACTCGATCGTCGCGGTGAAGGCCGACACCGGCGCATATGTCTGGCACTACCAGACCACGCCCGACGACGGCTGGAACCTCGAGCCGACCATGCCGATGGTGATCGCCGACATGGAGATCGGCGGCAGGAAGCGCCGGGTGGTGATGGAGGCGCCGAAGAACGGCTTCTTCTACGTCCTCGACGCCCTCGACGGAACGCTGGTCAACAAGCCGAACAACTTCGTGCCGGTGAACTGGGCGAAGGAGATCGACGGCAAAACCGGTCGGCCGGTGATGAACCCGGAGGCCGAATATTGGAAGAAGGATGGCGGCGCCGTCGTCTTCCCCGGTCCGCTCGGCGCCCACAACTTCAACCCGATGAGCTATGATCCGGGCACGGGGCTGGTCTACATCCCGACGCTCGACCTGCCGACCCAGATGGAGATCGACAAGACCGCCTCGGTCGGTTCGTCGGTCGGCGGCGCGACCTACACCCGTTACCTGAGCCACATGGACCAGGCCAAGTGGCCGCTCGTCGCCTGGGATCCGATCCGGCAGAAGGCGCGCTGGCAGACCGCCGGCACCATACCGCTGGGCAGCGGCGTGCTGTCGACCGCCGGCAACATCGTCTTCCAGGGTGGCGCCGACGGCGTGCTGCGCGCCTATCGCGCCTCGGACGGCGTGCAGCTCTGGTCGTTCAAGACGGGGTCGGCCATCGCCGCCGCTCCGGTGACGGTCGACATCGACGGGGTCCAGACGCTGATCGTCGTCGCCGGCCCGCCCGGCACCTCGGCCGCCGTCCGCGCCTTTCCGGGCCTCTATGGACGGGCGGACACCAACGGCCCGCCCCGGATCTTCGCGTTCCGCCTCGACGCCAGGGCAGCCGCGCCGGCGATGGCCACGGCCTCGGCCAGGCCCTTCGCCAAGCCGCCCTATCCGCGCCCCGACGCGGCGCTGGCGGCCAAGGGCAGGATGCTGTTCGAAACCCGCTCCTGCGACCTGTGCCATGGCGCCGGCGCCCATGCGGTGACGGGATCGGTGCCCGACCTGCGACGCGCCTCGATCGCGACCTATGACGGGTTCGAGGGCATCGTCCGCGGCGGCGCGCTGCAGGACAAGGGCATGCCGATGTTCTTCGACCTGGTAACCGAGGAGGAATCGGGCGCGCTGCGCGCCTTTGTCCTCGACGCCGCCTGGGACGCCTATCAGGCGCAGAAGGGCCAGCCGACCGCATCGCGCTGAACCGCGTCCGCCTTTCCCCCGAGCGGATACGAAAAGCCCGCCCGATCATTGATCGGGCGGGCTTCCTTATTGGCCGGCGCGTCAGGCGAAATAGTCGCGGTTCTCGGCGATATAAGCGCGCAGCGATTGCGGCGGGCGACCCATCAGCCGCTCGAAGGTGGGATCGGGATCGACATTGCCGCAATGCCGTCGCTCGCAGCTTATGTAGGAGATGAGCTGCTCCGAGTTGGCGCCCGCGGCGCGGCGCAGGCCATCCTCGGTGTCGCGCAGCTCGACCGTCTCGCCGACCTCGTCGCTCAACATCGCGACCACGTCGTCGAAGCCGATCTTCTCGGTGCCGGTCAGCACATATTCCTGGCCTGCATGGGTGGCCGGCCCGTCGCTCAGCACCTTGGCCGCGACCCTGGCGATATCGCTCTCGGAGATCCAGGTGCGCCGCGCGTCGAGCCGCGCCGGCAGCGGAAGGTAGCGCTTGTCCTGGATGTCGGACTCGGCGAACCACATCAGGTTGAAGCCGATCCAGGCGGAAACGTTGATCAGCGTCGTCGGCAGACCGCTGCGACGATGGAGCGGGATGGTGACGTTCTTGAGCGCGCTGCCGGTGCGCGTCGCGAACCATTCCTCGGTGATGTCGGCATCGGTGACGCCGGGATAGACGGCGATGTGGCGGACGATCAGGTCGATCGGCGCGCCCTTGGCCGCTTCCAGGATGTTGCTGGTCGCCACGACCTCGTCGGTGATGAAGTCGGGGGTGATGATCAGCACCCGATTCACCCCTTCCAGCGCGGCCGGCAGGCTCGCCTGGTCGTGCCAGTCGGCCTTGACGACCTCGGCCTCGGGATAGAGTGCCTTGAGTTGCTCGACGCCCTCGTCGCGCGTGCTCGACAGCCGCAACTGGTGCCGGCCTTCCTCGGCTAGGATGGAGGTGACGATCGACGCGATGTTGCCGGTCGCGCCCAATATCAGAATTCTGGCCATTGCCTGTCCTCTTGAGAATATCCGCATCCCGCGCTTCGCTGCGCGGCGGCGGCTCGGGAAAGGTGCAATGGGGGCCGGTCGGCAGACAGGTCATCGAAGGCCAATCGCGGGGCCGGGGTCGTCGGCTCCCGCGCGATCAGAAGCCCAGGCAGATATATTTGATCTCGAGATACTCCTCGATCCCGTGGCGCGATCCCTCGCGACCGAGACCCGACAGCTTGACGCCGCCGAACGGCGCGACCTCGGTCGAGATCAGGCCGGTGTTGACGCCGACGATCCCGGCCTCGATCGCCTCGGCCACCTTCCAGATGCGGCCGATGTCGCGCGCGTAGAAATAGGCGGCGAGGCCGAACGGCGTGGCATTGGCCATCGCCACCACATCCTCGTCGCGTTCGAAGCGGATCACGGGCGCCACCGGCCCGAAGGTCTCCTCCCGCGTGACCAGCATGTCCTGAGTGACGTCGCGGATCACGGTGGGGACGTAATAGCGATCGCCGAACGGACCGCGCCGGCCGCCGGTGACGATCGCGCCGCCCTTGTCCAGCGCATCGGCGACATGCTCCTCCACCTTCGCGACGGCGGCGGCGTCGATCAGCGGGCCGATCTGGGTATCGGCGGCACGGCCGTCGCCGACCCTGAGCGCCGCCGCCGCCTCGGCCAGCCGCTCCACGAAGGCGTCGTAGATGTCGGCCTGGGCGTAGAGGCGGTTGGCGCAGACGCAGGTCTGCCCGGCATTGCGGAACTTGGAGGCGATCGCCCCTTCGACCGCCGCATCGATGTCGGCGTCGGAGAAGACGATGAAGGGCGCGTTGCCGCCCAGTTCGAGGCTCAACTTCTTGATGGTCGGCGCCGACCGGGCATAGAGCGCCGCGCCGACCTCGGTCGATCCCGTGAAGCTGAGCTTGCGGACCGCCAGACTGTCGAGCAGCGCCCCGCCGATATCGGCCGCGCCGCCGGTGACGACGTTGAGCACGCCCGCCGGAATGCCCGCCTCCTCCGCCAGCGCGGCGATGGCGAGCGCGGTGAACGGGGTTTGCGACGCCGGCTTGACGATCGCGGTGCAGCCGGCCGCCAGCGCGGGGCCGATCTTGCGGGTGATCATCGCCGCCGGGAAGTTCCAGGGCGTGATCGCCGCGACCACGCCGATCGGCTGCTTCAGGACGATGATGCGCTTGTCGGCGGCGTGCGGCGGGACAACCTCCCCATAGATGCGCTTCGCCTCCTCGGCATACCATTCGATGAAGGCGGCGGCGTAGCGTATCTCGCCCTTCGCCTCCACGATCGGCTTGCCCTGCTCGGCGGTCAGCAGCGCGGCCAGATCGTCGATCCGCTCGATCATCAGGTCGTGGAAGCGGCGCAGGATGCGGGCGCGATCGGCGGCGAGCAGCGCGCTCCACGCCGGCTGGACGCGCTCGGCCGCGGCGATCGCGCGCTCGGTCTCCTCCCGACCCAGCTTCGGCACACGGCCAAGGGCGGCGCCGGTGGCGGGGTTGTCGACGATGATCCAGTCGTCGCCCGACACCCATTCGCCATCGATCAGGCAAGCCTCGCGCTGCAACGCCATGCCCATGCCGGTCAGCCCAGCACTTCGAGGAACAGCGCGCGCATCGCCTCCCACGAGCGGCGGTCGGCATCGGCATCATAGGCATAGGCCTCCGATCCGAGCGCATCGGCGTCGCGGTTGGTGAAGCTGTGACGGGCGCGGCCGTAGAGATTCATCTGCCAATCGACTCCGCCGGCGATCATCTCGCCCGTAAAGGCCTGCAGGATCTCCGGCGTCACGAACGGGTCCTGCGCGCCGTTGCAGATCAGCAGCTTGCCGCGGATCGCGGCCGCATCGACGTGGCCGGTGCCCTGGAGGCCGGCGTGGAAGCCGACGACCGCCTTCAGGTCCGCGCCCGTCCCTGCCAGCTCGATCGCCGAGGTGCCGCCGAAGCAATGGCCGATCGCCGCCAGCCGGTCGGGGTCGACCATCGGCTGCTCGGCCAGCCCGCGCAGCGCGGCGGCCAGCCGGCCGTGCAGCTCGGCCGGATCGCCCAGCAGCTTGCCGATCCAGCCGAGGATCGCGTCCATGTCGCCCGGCGTCTCGCCGAATTCGTCCATCGCATAGGCGACATAGCCGAACTCTCGGACGATCCGCTCGGCACGCTCGATCGCGTGCTCGCCGAGGCCGGTGGCCTCGTGGATGACGAGGACGCCGGGCCGCTCGCCCGTCCGCGTCTCGTCCCAGATGAGCCGTCCGGTCAGGGCGGTTCCATTATGGACGACGGTAAGATCCTGGCTCTTCATGAGCGGCCTCCAGCAAGATAGCGCGGTTTGGAAAAAGGGACGCCGGCCGGCGGATCACCAGCCCTTGATCTCGGGCATCACCTTGTCGACGAACAGCTTCCGCGAGGCGTAGACGTCGTCATAGGGCATGCCGGCATAACCGAGCGAAACCGCGAGGTCGAAGTCGCCGATCAGCTCGCGCCGCTCGCGCAGCTTGTCGATGATCCGGGCGGGATCGCCCCACAGATTGGCTTCGAGATAGGCGTCGATCACCGCCTGCTGGTCGGTCTCGCGCAATGTCCTGGCCATTTCGGCATAGGAGGCATAGGCGCCGCCCGACTGGGCGAAATTCTCGCTGAGCAGCTCATAATGCTCCAGCACCTGGACATAATAGCCGGCCATGTAGGTGCGGGCCATGTCCTCGGCGCGCTTCAGGTCCTTGTCGACGAACATCAGGTCGGACGTGATCGGCGGCGGCGCGGCGGCACCGTTCGCAGCGCGATAGATGTCGCGGTGGCGCTGGACGTCGGCCGCCGCGACGGCCCAGGGCGCGTTCGAGAATTTCATGCAGCCCAGGCCCAGCGCGCCGGCGGCCTCGACCGACTGGGGCGACATGCCGACCATGTAGACGCGCCCCTTGAAGCTGCGCGACGGGCGCGGGCGGACCTCGATGCGCGGCTGCTTGTAGAAGTGGGTATCGGCCTCGACGAAGCCGGTCTCCAGGCCGTTCAGCACGATCTCGGCCGCCTCGTCGAAGCGCTGGCGCGATTCCGAGAAGGGCACCCGCAGCGCGTCGAACTCGCGCTTGGCGAGGCCGCGCCCCATGCCGATGATCACCCGACCGTCCGAGACATAGTCGAGCATGATCGCCTTCTCGACGACGCGCAGCGGATCGTTCCAGGGCAGGATGAAGGCTGCCGGCATCAACTTGATGCGCTTCGTCTTCCCTGCAATATAGCTTAGCAACTGGGCGTTGTCGGGCACCATCGCATAATCGAAGAAGTGATGCTCGACCGGCATCAGCATGTCGAAGCCCATGGCCTCGCCTTCGATCGCTATATCGAGTTCTCGACGATATATTTCGCTATCGTCCGTTCCAGGGCGCCCCTGGAACAGAAGCTGGATACCGATCTGCATTATGGACTCCAATGTCTTGGCTATGACTGGTCGATGGACAAGCGATGCAACGGGCGCCTGACAGCGGCGAGGTTAGGGTTGGCCAAAGGGCGCCCGCGGCTCAGCCCCGCCCCAGAATCCCGCCGATCCGGCGTGCCGCGCGGGCGCCGGATTCGATCGCTCCGGTCAGGAAGCCGGCGAATTGCGGGGCGAAGTCCGCCCCGGCGAAGCACAGCCGCCCGATCGGCCGGTCGAGCCGGTCGACGAAGCGGGCCATCTGCCCGAGCTTGAGCGATCCGCTGCCGCCCAGCGAGAAGGGCTCGCGGCCCCAGTCATGGCCAACGAAGCCGGCCAGACGAGCCTCCGGGACGAAACGGCGCAGCGCTGTCTCCAGCCGCGCCGCGCCGTCACGAACGCCGATCGCGCCCTCCATCGCATAGGCCGACAGCAACTGGCCGTCGTCGATGGTGCTGTGGGTGAAGGTGAACTCGAACGGCTCGATGCCGGCTGGCGCGAAGCTGTTCACCACCCCCGGCAGGTCCCGCACATGCAGGATGAAGTTACAGAGGCGCGGCGCGGCCATGCCCTCGGCCGCCGCCTGGCGATGATCGGCGGGAAGTTCTGGCGAGAAGCGGATCGCGCGCCACGCCTCGACCGGGGTGGCGACCACCGCGGCGCGGGCGGCGAAGGCCGTGCCGTCGGCGGTGCGGACCGAAACGCCCCCGGCGCCCTGCACCACCTGCGTCACCGGCGCGTCGAGCCGAAGATCGAACCCGCCGTCGGCACGGATCGCCTCGCACAGCGCACGCATCGTGCCGCGCAGCCGATAGACCGCGAACAGCGCCATGAAGCTCTCATAGGTCCATAGGCCGTTGGCCATGCGCTGCATCGCCCAGGCAAGACTCACCTGATCGAGCGGCCGGCCGAAATCGCTGAAGATCGCCCGCAGTGCGCTATCGTCGACCGGATCGAGCCGGATCGCGCGCAGTCGGTCCTCGACCGACATCCGATCGAGCGCGGCGAGGCGATCGCCGCTGGCCTGGACGGCGAAAGGGGTGGCGAGCGCCGCCTGAAGCGCGGGATCACCCCAGAAGGCGGCGAGGCCGCGCCGCAGTCGGCCGTCGAGTTCCTCCGGCGTCATCGCGCGGAAGGCGCCGCCGACCCCGATGAAATAGCGGTCGGCAACCGGCCGTTCGACCACCTCTAGTTCGTAGCGTTGCACTTCGCGCCAGATCGCCGCCTGGTGCCAGTGGAACCATGTCCCGCCGCTGTCGACCGCCTGCCCGGCAAGCTGATCCCAGGCGACCCGGCCGCCGAGCCGGGGCCGTGCTTCGAGCATCAGGACGCGATGCCCGTCCTTGGCAAGGTCGCGCGCGGCGATCAGACCGGCGAGACCGCCGCCGATCACCAGACGTCGATCGGCCGATCGGCCGCCACCGTCGACCTCGCCGAAGCCCCGCCAACAGCCCGACCCCGCCCGCGATCACCCGCGCCGGCCGACAACCATCCCGCCCATGCCAACCTCCCGGAAAAGCGCCCGGGCGCCATGCTGGCGTCGCGGGTGCGGTTTCACGAGGTGGGGGGAGGCCAAAGCACCGGGCGGCACCCCTCCCTTCTTCAGGCTCGGGCGGGCACCGGCAGCTCGCGCCGCGCGGACAGGGCCAAAGCGAGGCCGATCGCCAGCACCGCGATCGACAACAGCCCAATCGGCGCCCGGCTGGGCATCACCACCAGCAGCGCCGCCAGCGCCGGACCGGCCGCCGCGCCGAAATTGATAGCGCTGCCGCCCAGCGACGTCCCCCGCCCGCTCTCATCGAGACCGGCGAGCAGGCTCATCAGATAGGATGTCGTGAAGGGGGTGGTCATGTTGAAGACCATGATCCCGGCCGCATAGGCCTCGACCGACCTCAGACAGTAGACGGTGAAGGCGACGAACATCTGCACGCCGAAGCCAATCGCGAGCGGCAGCGCATGACCGAACCGGTCGCGCATCGCCGCGGCGGCGAACCCGCCCAACGGAGTGGTGAAAGCGGCGATGGTGAGCAGCAGCGCGAGATCGACCGCACCGAAGCCGACGCCCGTTCCCGCCTGCTCGGCATAGGCCCAGACCGCCGCTTGCGACAAGTACATCAGCGCGAGCGCGCCGAGCGCCCGCAGCAATCCGCGCGGCAGCCGGCTCGGCCCCCCGCCGGCCGCACCGGCGGAAGCGGCGACGCCAGGGGACAGAAGGAAACCCGCGCCGCCGACCGTCGCGAGCAGCAGCAGTTCGACCAGGAAGGTCGCCTCGCGACCCACCGGCGCAGCCAGGGTGCCGGCGCCATAGATCGACACGCCGAAGTTGATCGCGATCATGATCTGCATCCAGGCGATCGTCCGCTCGGGATGGCGCGCGAAGACCGACAGCGCGTTGGTCGCGGCCGCGATCAGGCCCGACCCGATCCCGAAGAACAGCCGCAGCGGGATCAGCCATGATGTGTCCGCGACGACGATCGATCCGGCCGAGGCGAGGAGCGCCAGCGCGATCCCGGCGAGAGTCAGCCGGCGCTTGTCGAGCGCGACGATGCGCGGGCTGATCGACACCACGGTGAGCGCGAGGGCAAGCAGTTCGCAAGCAGCGATCCAGCCGGCCGCCGACGGCCCCATGCGATAGTCGACCGCCAGCGCGGTGACCTCATAGGGCAGCAGGGTGATCGTGAGCCATGCGAGCGGGCTCACCACGATCAGGGCGACGTTCTGCGCCGGACTCAGCGCGGTGGAAGCAGTCATCGGCGGGCAGGTCCTTCTGCGCCGATGCCCCGCGCTCCGGGCCGGAACGGGAGCTGGCGGGTCCGGTCCGCCCGTGAACCAAGCTATGCCGGACCGCGGCGGGCGTAAATCGTCAGCCGCCGATGCCGAGCTGCGTCGACAGCGCGACCATGTCCCAATAATCGGCGAGATAGCTGATCTTGCCGTCTTCGAACCGCAGGAAGGACGCGCCGCGGATCTCGAAGCGCTTGCCGGTCGGCTTGCCCAGCAGCTCGGTTTCGCCGGTGAAGGTGCCCGACAGCGTCCATTCCGCGCCGCCGGCCCTGGCATCGGCGGTCGCGGCCACCAGTTTCATGGCGATGTCGGGAAAGGCGATGATGCTCGTTTCGTAGAATTCGCGGAACTGGCCATGACCCTTCATGACCTTGCCCAGCGGCACGTCGTCATAGACGACATCATGATGGAACAGCTCGAAAAAGGCCTGGCTGTCCCTGGTCTCCCAGGCGCCGATGACGCGTTCGACGAGCTTCAGATTGTGGGGATCGGACATCGGACTTTCTCCAACTCTGGATCGGACTCTTCGCTTCAGCATCATTCCGGCTCAGGATTTGGCGCTGCCCTGAGGGTCGTCGATCGCGAAGCGCCAGCTTCCGTCCGCCTGCTTGCGGACGACCGCGAGGGTGTGGAATGGTACGCTCATCGGCTGACCATCGGGCCCGGTGCCGTCGATCCGCCCCCGGGCCCGGGTGGTGGCGAGCTTGCCGTCGACGCTCTCGATCACCGCGACCTCGTCCAGCGCCACCTTCGGCTTCATCGCGATCAGGCCGCCGATCTCGGCGCGGATGTCGGCCGCCGAGTTGGTGACCTCGCCGCTGAAGCGGACGAAGGCGCAGCCCTCCTCATAGAGCGTCAGCGCCTCTTCGATGTCGCCTTCCTCGAACGCGCGCGAAACCGCGGCGTCGATCTCCCTGGGATCGAAAACCTTCATGGACAATCCTCCTGCCGGGCCGGCGGCGCCGGCGCGCGATGCGTCGCTCGGATGGGCGCCGGCATTGCGATGTTGCGTCAGAATTCGAAGCGTGCCTCGATGCCATATTCGCGGGGCCGGCCGCGCTGGGCGAAGTTGTAATTATAGCCGGCGCCCAGATCGGCGACGAAGTTCAGCGTCTTCTCGTTGAAGATGTTCTTCATCCAGGCCGACAACGAGAGGCGCTTGCCCGGGAGCTGCCAGGTCAACCGCGCATCGTGGAGCGAATTGGCCTTCTGGCTGATCAGCGGGAGGTTGAAGGCGCTGTAATAGACGCGCGAGGTGAAGCGGGAGTCGGTGTGCAGCAACAGGCCGCCGAAATCGCCTTCGGCCAGGCGCCAGTCGATGCCGCCGCTCAGCGTCCATTCCGGCGCCAGGATCAGCCGCTTGCCCGAAAGGTCGACGCCGCTGACGGTCACCTCCCGAAACTTGGCGTTGAGATAGGCGACGCTGAAGCGGACGGTCAGCGGATCGAGCGGCTGCGCCACGACGTCGGCTTCGACACCCCAGAGCCGCGACCTGGGCGCGCTGGTCAGGAGCTGGAGGAAGTTCGGCGTGACGTCGATGAACTGCTGGTCGCGGTAGATATAGTAGAAGGCGGCGGTGTTGATGCGCAGGCGCCGGTCGGGCGTCTGATATTTCAGGCCGACCTCCCAGGAGTCGAGCCGCTCGGGCCCGACCGCCGTCACCTCCTGCGCGGCGAAGAAGGCCTGGCCGTTGAACGCGCCGCCGCGCCAGCCGCGGCTGTAATTGGCATAGGCGAGCGCGCCGCCGGCGAACTCCTGCGAGACGCCGAGCTTCCAGCTCAGATTCTCCGACTTGAGCTTGTCGACGGGCGGCCGGTCGAAGATCACCGCGGCGTTGAGCACCTCCTGCCCGGTCGCCGGATCGAGATAGCGCAGCGTGCTGCGATAGGATTTCAGCCGGTTGTTGTCATGGGTGTAGCGCAGGCCGAGGGTAAAGCTGAGCCCGGAGTCCAGCTTGTAGCTGTTCTGCGTGTAGAGGGCGAGGCTGGTGCGGACCTGGCGCAGGGCATTGTCGTAGCCGCAGCCGGTCAGCCCGTCGTCGAAACAGTCAAGCTGGCCGTTGCCGTCGGCGTCGCCCGCATATTCATAGTAGAATTTGTAGGTCGTCCGGAAATCGACCTTGTCGCGATAATAATAGGCGCCGACCATCCATTGCAGCGGCCCGTCACTGGTCGAGGCGAGGCGCAGGTCCTGCGAATAGGCCTTGGCCCTGCTGTAGAAATCCGCTTCCTGGATGCGAAACGGCGTCGCGTCCGAGTCCTCCTGCGAGAACCAGCGGCCTTCGTCATAGGCCGACACCGCGGTGAGCGCGACGCTGTCGCTCAGGTCCCAGTTGGTGGTCAGCGAAACACCCTGGTTGTGGATGTTGATGACCCCGTCCCGATCCGATTCATTCTCGAAGAAGCCGAGGCCGGCGCGGGTATAGCCGGTGCCGAAGCCGACGCCGCCGGGCCCCGCCACGCCGATGTCCTTGGCGAGGCCGCCATAGGCATTATCGGGGGTCGATCGGGTCCGCGTGCCGCGCAACAGGAAGCGCAGCCCGTCGCTCGGCTTGTAGAGCAGGCTGGCGCGCAGGGCGAAATCGTCGATCGAACCCTGGTCCTTCTTGCCGGGCAGCCGGTTGCGCACGAAGCCGTCGACATTGGTGTAGGAGAAGGCGATCCGGCCAGCGAGCTTGTCCTCCACCAGCGGCACATTGGCGCCGCCGTTAACCTCGCGCCGCGCGAGGTTGCCGATGCCGCCCGACAGATAGCCGGTCCAGCCATCCCCGAGATCGGGCTGCTTGGTGAAGATGTTGACCGCGCCGCCGGTGGTGTTCTTCCCGAACAGCGTGCCCTGCGGCCCGCGCAGCACCTCGACCCGGTCGAGATCGAATATCTGGAGCGACGACAGGACCGGCAGGCCCTTATAGACCTCGTCCACATAGAGCGCGACCGGGCTCGACTGGTTATGACCGAAATCGAGCGAGGAGATGCCGCGGATCGAGAAGACCGGCAGGCCGTCGCTGAACGGACCGGTCACCTGCAGGCTGGGAATCTGCGACACGATCGAGGTGACGTTGCGGATTTTCTGCTGGTCGAGCTGCGCCGAGGACAGCGCGCTGACCGACACCGGCACGCGCTGGAGATTCTCCGATCGCTTCTGCGCGGTGACGATGATCTCGCCCAGGCCGCCATCGTCGGATGCTGCCTCCTGGGGTGGGGCGGCCGCGGGCGCCTCCGCCGTCTGCGCCATCGCCCGGCCGCCGATCGCGATCGTAGCCAGCGAGGCAAGGAGCACGCCCCGCGCGGTTGCTACCGTCATCATTCCCGCCCTTTCGTTTGTTTATCGTCGCGCATGCCGATCTTGCTGACCAGTCGGTCTCTGCGACGTATCCCGTCTATCGATGCTCGCCGGGGGCAGGCAGGTGCGGATTGTCCAAATCAGGGGGTGAGACTTGACCTTTTCGTACCGCCTCGACGAGGTCAAGCAATGATCGAGCGCCCTTCAATAGTCACATCGACTATTTTCTACGGATAAACTTACCAATATTGCCTGCATCCGGACTTCTTCTGTCCGCCCGACATGATCGAATTCAGCCCCGCGCCGCCAGCTTCAGCCCGGCCGGGGGATCGATCATCCGGTCGAGATACCAGTTCTGGAACTGCCAGATCGGCTTTTCGAGATGCGAGAAGCGGGTCGGCTCCCAGCCGTCGGATTCGAGCCCGGCCTGGACGCCGCGGCAGATCACCAGGTCCTCACTGTTGATCCGATCGATCCAGGCGCCCATGTCGGCGATATGTTCGGCGGCGCCCGGCTGATCCTTGGCCCCGTTCATCATGTACATCGTCCAGACGAAGCGCGTCTTCCTGTGCGCCACGATCTCGGTGACATAGGTGCTGACGCTGTCCTCGCTCACCGACATCAGGAATTGCGGGTGGAGCGCGAAGAAGGACAGCCGCTGCCCCGCCCATTCGGGCACGCCCGCGATCCTGGGACCCGCGACCATCGGCTCCGGCCCGGTATAGGGTGTGTAGAGATCGTGCCAGTTCCGCCCCCGGCCGTCTGACGAATAGGAATGCTCGGCGGGCGAGATGGCGTGGAACGAGTCGCGATGGACGGCGATGGTGTGATAATTCTCGTTGGCGTTCTCGAGCATCACCTTCCAATTATAGTCACCCTCGATCTCCGACCGATGGACCGGCTCCATCGCGCCGATGTCCCACGGGCTGATCAGCTCGATCAGGTCGGGGATCCTCACGGCCAGCGGCTCGGCATCGGCATCGAAATTGATGAAGATCATGCCGTTGACGATCTCGTGGCGGATTTCGGTGAGCCTGACCGCGCAGGGATCGAACCCCTCCGCCTTGCCCATGCCCGGCGCGACCTGGAGCTGACCCGTCGTGTCGTAGTTCCAGGCATGATAGGGGCAGACGAACGCCGGGGCGTTGCCCGCGCCGCTGGCCACCGCCATCGCGCGATGCTTGCAGACGTTGAAGAAGGTGCGGATCAACCCGTCCTTGCCGCGCACCACCAGCACCGGCTCCCCGACCACGGTCAGCGCGACATAGTCGCCCGGCCGCGCCACCGCGCCGACATGCGCGGCATAGAGCCATTCGCGCTTGAATATCCGCTCCCGCTCCCGCTCGAACACGGCGGGATCGAGATACATGCGCTTCGGCATCCACTGCGCAGTCTCCAGCGGCTTGCGGACGCGCTCGAAATCCTCGGCTCGGAAAATATCGGACATTGCCGCTCCTCTTGGATGTGGATCGGCCGCGCTGCGGCCCGTTCGTCAGGGGAATGCCGTGCCTTCCACCCGCCCGACAGGGGCGGGATGGCCAAAGCGGCGGCGCGGTCGGTGCGGCTCAGAGCTTGCGTATCTTCGTGCCGAACTGCTGCATCCGCTTCACGACATGGGCGGGATCGAGCAGCGTCTCCGGATTGTAGAGTCCGGGGCCGACCGGCGGGCCGCCGGCCAGACCCATCATCCGTTCCATGCACAGGACGGCCCCGCGCGCGCTCATCGCCGCATAGCCCGCCTCGTCCTCCAGTTCGTAGCGCTCGCGGGCGTGGACGCCGTCATGCCGTTCGCCCTCGATCTCCACGGATATTTCATGCGAGATGCCTTCGCCCCGGAAGGAGCGCGCGGTCTTGTCGAGCGCAAAGGCCATGTCGACCGACCGGGCTCCCGTCTCATTGGCGAGGGTGATGACGTCGGGCAGCGCGAAGCCATGCGCAGGCAGCGTGCGGCCGTCGCTGCTGGTGATGTTCAACGCCTCCGATCCGTTGCGGCGCCATTCCCACTTGCGGTCGCGCCGGACGAGGTAGGACGGCACGCCGAAATTGCCGGTGACCATGTTCGAGGAAGCGGAGCCGCCTCCGCCGAAATCGACCGGATCGAAGATAGCGCTGACCGTCAGCCTGTCGATCGATCGGAAACCCCTGGCGAGCTCGAGCGCCGCGACCGGCATCGATCCGCCGTGCAGATGGCCGAGCAGCAGCAGCGGGGCCCCTTTCGGATTGTGGATGTGCCGCGCGATGAACGGCGCGAAGTCGTACACATATTCGGAGAAGGCCGCGTAGGGGATATGCTGTTCCTCGGCCAGGGTCATGCCGTACAGGGCGCGATCCTTGATCATCGGGATGAAGCAACTGAAGCGCTTCCCCTTGGGAAGACCCAGCCCCGGCGTCATGATGTCGGCGGTCATCGCCTCGGCATGGCCGACCTCGGCCGCCAGTTCCTGCGCCTTTTCCAGCCGCCGTCCGGCGATCACGAAGGGAAGGTCGGGATAGAGCCGGCGCAAGCTGCGCGCCGCCTCGCTGCCGACCGGTCCATAACCGACGAAGAGCACCGGCTCCTTCGAAGACAAGCTCATTTCCGCGTCTCCTCACCTGACGCCGCCGCGGCGTCCAACAATGTCCGTATCGATCCGGACGGGGGCTTCAGGCAGCGACCTGGCTGAAATCGGCACCGAACTCGGCCAGGCGGCGAACCGCATCCTCCGGGTCGATCAGCCGCTCGGGCAGATAGAGGCCCGGCGTGGCCGGAGTTCCGCTCGCAAGGCCCAGCAGGCCTTCGAGCCCCAGCGCCACGAACAGCGCGGTCAGCGGTGCCTGGCCGGCCGGATGGACGATCCGGTGGACGCTGCGCCGCGGCACGCCATCCTTGCCGGTGCCGGCGATCTCGATGCCGATCTCGGTCGAATGATGGTCGCCGGCCCGGCGCGCCGGCGTCTCGCCGATCGCGAGATCGAGCCGGACCGAGGCCGCGCCGGTCGCCGCCGCAAGGCTGACCGAGTCGAGCGGCGAATAGGCCTGGGCCGGCACCTCGCGCCCCGCCGAGTCGACTAGGGTCGACTCGGCGAGCTCGCCGCCGACCCAGAAATAGTCGCCGTCGTGCCGGATCATCGCAAAAGGTGCGTGGCCGGTGATGCGCTCATAATCGGCATAGGCTGCAGGCCCACCCATGTCCCGCTCGTCGAGCAGCGCGGTGACCCGAATCGAATCGATCGCGGCATAGTCCCTGGCGGCATGCAGAGCCGGCAGCACCGCGGCGCCCGCCAGCCACTGGCTCGACAGCATCATCGCCGCCGCGCCGGGGTTTCGAATGTGGAGCGCGACCTCGGGAGCGATCTCGAAGGCCCCGCTGGAGATGCTGAGATAGGGAATGCGCCGCGCCTGCGCCTCCGCGGCGGCGTGGAGCCAGTCGTCCTTGACGAACAGCGCCAGGGCGCTGAAGCGCCGATCAGGCGACAGGCCCAGGTCGGGCCGCTCGAGATTGACCTGCACCGCCACGGCGCCGTCGATGCCGCTCGCGACCGCCTCGGCCTTGGCGATGTCGCGGCCGCCGATCGCGATCGGCAAATCCCGATACATCCGGCGCAAGATCGTCGCGGTGATGCTGCCCACCACGCCGGAACCGCCGATCAATAATATGGGCGCGTCGATGTTGTTCGCCATTGCCGATTTCCCTTCCGATGACCGGGCCGGCCAGGCCGTCGGCTCGTTCAGCCGACACTCCCGGAACGCCTCGCCCGACGGGGCCTAGCAACCGCCCTATCCTCCTGAACATGTGCGCAGTGGCCGTTTGCCATCGATCTCATTTTGGAGACATCGCCGACCGACTGGTGTCGAGGAGTCACCAAAACGGCTGCCGAATATCAAATAATATCATTATTTTTCAATATATTAATTAGATTTCCCTGCAATTTCGGCGTGAGAACAAGCGGTTTTGATTTGGTCGGTAACTTCGCATATTGTAGTACACATGACATATAAAAATTATGTCATAAGACTTATGGAGAGCGAGATGACCGCTTGGGCTCAGCAGATGCAACTCACCGCCGGCGATGCGGTCTTCACCGGCCCGGATGTCGCTCTGATGCGCACCCTGATCGCAGACGAGACGACGGACGCGCACGGCGGCCCCGGCCTGTCGCTGATGGACCAGGCGCGAATCGCCGCCGACGCGGCCGGCCCCGCGCTGATCGACCGCGTGTCGCAGCCGCTCGGCCGCTACGGCCAGGCCGGATCGGCGATCCTCACCTCCTCGACGCTGCGGGTCGCGCTCGCCTCGATGAACACGATCGCCCCGCTGCTGAACCTGCGACACGAGCTGGTGCTCGCCTCCTGCTCGGGCGACGGCGTGGTGCTGTTCCGGCCGTTCTCCGGGATCGACGCGGCGGCTCGGGACGCGCTGCTGCCGCTTGACGCGGCCAAGGTCGCGCTGTTTCTCGTCCAGCTTCTCGACGGCACCGACAGGACCGTCCGCCTCGTCGCCCCACCCCGCTGGATCGCCAGCTTCGCACGATCGCTGATATTGGCCGATCGGGTCGAACTGATCGAGGGCGACATGTTCGAAATCCGCGTACCCGGCCCGTCCGCAACCATGCCGTTGCCCGGCCGCTGCGTCGCCGGCCATGCCCGTTGGATGCGCGCCTGCATTCGCACCATCCGCGACATGGTCGAGGATCGGCTGCTGGAAAGCGTGCGGCGGCTGGTCAACACGGCGACCGACGACGCCCCGTCGTTGAGCGACGTCGCCGCGCGCCTGCATCTCTCGGCACGCACGCTGCGCCGGCGGCTGGCCGATCGCGGGGTCAGCTTCATGCGGATCGTCGACGAGGAGCGGCGCAGCCTGGCCCTACAATATGTGATGGGCGGCGAGATGACGGTGGAATCGATCGCCGAGCGGCTGGGTTACAGTGAGAGCGCCAATTTCCGCCACGCCTTCCGCCGCTGGACCGGCTCCTCGCCACGCAACTATCTGGCAAGCAGCCAGATGCTCGACGCCGTCCGAGCCTGATCGATCGGAGCTTCCCGAACGGTGGTCGGTCCCCTCTTGATGCAGCCGAGCCAGCTTGATGAAAATCAGAACTGCCGCCGCGATCTGTCCGACGGAGGAGGCTCCCGGCGGTGGGACGCAATCATCGAGATACGGCCCGTTCCGCGCGTCAATTTCCGAGTATGTTCAGCACCGCCAGCGTCATCGCCTCCACGCCCGTCCGGATCGTCGGCTCGGGAGCCGAGGCGTAATAGGGTGAATGATTGAAGGGCAGCGGCGGTCCGCCATTTTTGGCGGCCTGCACCCGGGCCGAGTCATAGATGCCGATTTCGAAGAAGAGCGAGTGCGACACGCCAGCCGCCGCGTAAGCCGAATAGTCTTCGCTCGCCGAGATGAAATCCGTTTTCGGAATCGCGTTCGGACCGAAGGCTTCTCGGAACACCGCCGCCGTCCGGTCGGTTAGATCGGGCTCGTTGACGACCGAGTCCGATCCATCGCCGATCTTGATATCGGGTTCCGGCGCGCCGGCCATCATCGCGGCCGCACGCGCGACACGCTCGACCCCGGCCACCAGCTTCGCCCGCACCTGTGGGTCGTAGTTCCGGATCGTGCCCTCCACCCTGACCTCGTCGGGGATGATGTTGCCCGCCGTTCCACCCTGGATGGCGCCGATCGTCACCACGCCGGGAAGCTGCGGATTCTTGTCGCGGCTGACCACCGATTGCACTTCGACGATGAAGCGCGCGGCGACCAGCACCGGATCGATCGCCTTGTCCGGGCTGGAGCCATGGCCCCCGCGCCCCTTGAAGGTAATCGCGATGCTGTCGACGTTCGATGTGAGCACGCCCGCCCGGTAGAGGACCTGGCCGGCGGCATAGGGCCCGGTGTGCAGCGCAAACCCGTAGTCGGGCTTGGGAAAACGCTCGAACAGCCCGTCCTTCAGCATCGCCTGCGCGCCGCCCACCGTTTCCTCGGCCGGTTGGGCGATGAACATCAGCGTGCCCTGCCAACGGTCCTTCATCGCCATCAGGGAACGGGCAGTGCCCACCCACGAAGCCATGTGGATATCGTGCCCGCAGCTATGGGCGACGAAGCTGGGCTGCCCCCGGTAATCCGCCTGAACGCGCGAAGCATAAGGCAGCCCGGTCTTCTCCTCCATCGGCAGGGCATCCAGTTCGGTTCGAACCAGCACGGTCGGCCCGGGTCCGTTGCGGACGATCGCGACCACGCCGGTTCCGCCGACATGCTCGGTCACCGTGAAGCCCAGCTTGCGCATCTGCGCGGCGAGCAGCGTCGCCGTGCGCGTTTCCTGGAAACCGAGTTCGGGATGGGCGTGGATGTCGGCATAGAGACGGAGGATATCCGGATAGCTCTGATCCAGATTGTGATCGATCCTGCGCTTGGCCGTCGCGACGTCCAGCGCCTGGACCGGTGTCGCCCAGGCGCAAAGCGCGAGCGAGAGCAGAAGGCCGGCACGCGGTCCGATCATGAGCATTGTCCTCCCTACATCCGAAAATGATGATCTCTGTCGGTCGCGTCGCTCATTCACCGCTGCTGGACAGCTCCGGCCCGTCATAGCTGATCGCCGCGGCCGCCTGGCCGGACATGATGAAGCCGATCGGCCGCTCGGATTCCTCCTGGAGATGGCCGATGAGTCCCGCGGTCCGGGCCAGCAGCGAGATGCCCTTGAGCGCGGCGAGCGGAAAGCCCACATCGAGCATCACCGCAGGGATCGCTCCGTTGACGTTGAGCGGCAGCGCCCGCCCTATCGCCTCGGGCAGCAGGCGCGCCAGGTCGTCGAGCAACGCGATATGGGGGCCTGCCGCACCCCGGCCACGGGCCAGATCGACGAGCTTGCGGGCGCGGGGGTCGCCCTCGCTATGCTGGGGATGGCCGAAGCCGGGCACCGTCTGCCTGGCCGCGCGAAGTTCCCTCAGTGCCGCGACGATGACGGCGTCGCGGTCGTCCGGCGCCGCTGCGATCCGCTCCAGCAGCGCCGCATAGAAGCGGCCGGCGACCTCGGCGCTCCCGAGCACCACCGAACCGCAGCCCAGCAGCCCCGCCGCGACCGCCCCCTGGAAGGCCTCCGGCGCGGCGGCGATCGTCATGCGGGTCGCCACCACGCTCGGCACCAGGCCATGTTCGGCGATCGCGGTCAGCACCGCATCGGCGAAGAAGCGCTGCTCGTCGCTGGGCATCGATCCGGCCACCAGCAACCAGAAATAGCTGGTGAAATCGACCTTTCCGATGATGTCCTCACACAGGTCGCGCCCCCGCACGGTGATGCTGTCCGCATCCGATCCGCAAATGGCGGTGAAGGGGGCGTCCTGTTTCCCAATGCGCATGATCCGATCTCCCTGCGCCGTAGCTATGAGGGGCTTCGTTTAAAAGCAACATAATTCGTTTGACGAATAACTCTTCGACATGCGAATTATGTTGTCGTTGAGAGAACCCGTTCCGGCAGCCGGACGGGGCACCCAAAGGGATCAAAATGCTCGAAGGCCTCGTCGTCCTTGATATGGGAACGTTCATCACCGGCCCGGCTTGCGGCATGCTGCTCGCCGATCTGGGCGCGGACGTCATCAAGGTGGAAAGGCCCGGCACCGGCGATCCTTTCCGCGAATATCAGGGCAGCCTCTATGCGGCGCACTACCAGACCTATAATCGCAACAAGCGCAGCATCACGCTCGACACGCGCGACCCCGACGATCTGGTCGCCTTCGACAAGCTGGTCGCGGGTGCCGACATATTCATCCAGAATTTCCGGCCCGGCGTCGCCGAAAAGCTGAACGTCGGTGCCGAGCGGCTGCGTGCGCTCAATCCCCGCCTGGTCTATTGTTCGATCTCGGGCTTCGGAACGTCAGGCCCGGAACGCGATCGCCCCGCCTTCGACACGGTAGCGCAGGCCGCCAGCGGCTTCCTCCGGCTATTGGTCAATCCGGCCGCCCCACGGGTGGTCGGGCCCGCCATCGCCGACGCGGTGACCGGCTTCTACGGCGCGCTCGGCATCCTCGCCGCGTTGCAGGAGCGCAACCGCTCGGGCCAGGGCCACCTCGTCGAGACCTCGATGTTCGAGGCGATGTGTCATTTCAACCTCGACGACTTCACCCATTACTTCTCGGCCGACCTGCTGATGAACCCGTTCAGCCGCCCCAGCGTCTCCCAATCCTATGTGTTCGAATGCCAGGACGGCCTCTGGATCGCGCTGCACATGTCGTCGCCGACCAAATTCTGGGAGAATCTTGCGGTCGCGGTAGGCGAACCCAGGATGATGGAACGCACCGAGTTCCGCGACCGCAACGCCCGCATCGCCAATTACGACAAGGTGGTCGACCATCTCGCGGTGCGCTTCCGCGAGGCCCCGCTGGCCTATTGGGAAGAGCGGCTGCGCGTCGGCGAAGTTCCCCATTCGCGCCTCGCCTCGCCACCCGACATCATCGCCTCCGACCAGGCCCGCCATCTGGGGATCGAGGTGGCCGCGGAGCATCCGGAAGGGGGCAAGTTCCGCACTATCCGATCGCCGCTCAGCTTCGACGGCAAGGCCCGAACGACGGTAAAGGCCCCGCCGCTGCTAGGCGCCGACAACCGGGCGATCCTCGGGCGCGGGGACTGATTTCCTCCGATCTGCGGCCGATTGTTTCGATTTGCGTACGCCATCAAAGCATTGCACAGCTTGGCCATGTCGAACGAAGACGAATCGAGCCGCAAGGATCCCGAATATCTCTCGACCCTGGAACGCGGCCTGACCGTCCTCCGGGTATTCGACGAGCGCTATCCGGAGATGCAGTTGAGTGAGGTTGCCGCGGCCAGCGGGCTCAACCCCGCAGTCGCGCGACGCTGTCTCAACACCCTCGTACAGCTCGGCTATGTCGCCAAGAACGGCCGCCGCTTCCTGCTACGCCCCAAGGTGCTCGAGTTCGGCAACGCCTTCCTGTCGTCGATGCGCATGGACCAGGTGATCGATCCTTTCCTGCAGCGGCTGCGCGACCAGACCGGCGACAGTTCGTCGATGGGCGTTCAGGCCGGGCATGACGTGCTGTACGTCGCCCACGCCTCGACCGACCGGCGCATCCGGATCGGCGCGCATGTCGGCGTGCGCTTTCCGGTGCATGCCACCTCGATGGGCAAGGTGTTGCTCGCCTTCCAGACGAACGAGGCGATCGACCGCTATCTTGCCGAAGCCAAGATGCAGGCCTTCACCGACCAGACCATCGTCGACCCGCAAGCCTTCTGGGCTCGCCTGAAGACGATCCGCTCGCGCGGCTATGATTCCGCGCTCGACGAGCTCGACTATGGCATCGTGTCGATCGCGGTGCCGGTCTTCGGCCCCGATCGCAGTGTCGTCGCGGCGATCAACTGCTCGACCCTGACCACCCGGATCGCCCAGGACGAACTGGTCGAGACGCGTCGCCCGCTGCTCGAGCAAGCCGCCCGCGAAGTGGAGGGCGCGTTGCAGCGCTACCCGACATTGCTCCACGCCCTGAAATCGAGTTGATTTCGATATACGAAAATATTTTCGTATATCATGGAAAATTAAGCTGCTAGTTTCCTCACGCATCATTCATTGGGGGAGCGATCATGGCTGCCAAGATTCCGAGCCGGCTGCACCACACGGCTTTCGTGACGAACGATATGGAGGCGACCCGTGCCTTCTATGAGGACGTACTGGGCTTTCCGCTGACCCAGACCTGGGCCGAGCGGGACGAATTGTTCGGCCGGGAGCGGGTCTATTGCCATTGCTTCTTCGGCTTGGCCGACGGCAGTGCGCTCGCTTTCTTCCAGTTTGTCGACCCCGAGGATCAGGCGCTGTTCGGTCCGGAGCTCGCCCCCTCCCCCTTCCGCCACATCGCGCTCAACGTCGACCAGGCTACCCAGCAGGAACTGGAGGCACGGATCGCCAAGGCCGGCATCGCCGCGCCCGACACCTATGTGCTCGAACATGGCTATTGCCGATCGGTCTATGTGACCGATCCCAACGGCATGATCATCGAATTCACCCACGACGCGCCCGAAGCGGTCGCCATGGCGTCGAAGCTGCGCGAGACGGCGCACGAGACGCTGCGCAACTGGCTGGCCGGGGACCACGCCTCCACCAACATGTTCCGCTGAACCGGGCCGTGGCTTCGGCCATGTCGGGCTCTTCCCGGGAAGCCGCGGGGTCATTCTCGGTCGCGGTCGATGGCGGTGCCATTCCGCTCGTCGTCCGGGGCGCGGGAACGTCCGCGCTGATCTTCCTGCACGGCTGGTCGCTCGATCATCGCATCTGGCTGCCGCAGCTCCGCGACGACGCGTTGGCAGACCACCACCGGCTGATCGCGATCGACCGGCGCGGCTTCGGCGTTGCCACCGCCCCGCCCGATCTCGGCCGCGAGCCCGACGATCTCATCGCGGTGCTCGACCGGCTGTCGATCGAGCGCGCGGTGCTCATCGGCCAGTCGCAGGCCGGCCGCGTCGCGCTGCAATTCGCCCTGGACCATCATGATCGGCTTGCCGGCCTGGTCCTGGTGGGGGCGCCGGTGGCGGGCTTCCACCTCCCCGCGTCCGAGGAGGACGTGCCCGTCGAACGCTATCGCGCGCTCGTCGCCGCCGGCTCGATCGAGGCAATGCGACGGGCCTGGGAGGCGCATCCGATGGTGGCCGACACCCCTGCCGCTGCCGCGATCCTGGCCGACTATGACGGGCGCGACCTGCTGGCGCCCCCGCCACCGGCCGGGCCGGACATCGCCCGGATCGGCACGATCGAGGCGCCGGCGCTGGTGGTGACCGGCGAACGCGACACACAATGGCGACGATCGGTGGGCGATGCCGCGGCGCGTGCCCTGCCGCGCGGCCGGCGGGCCGAACTGGCGGACGCCGGGCATCTCTGCAATGCCGATGCACCGCAGGCCTTCAACATGCTGCTGGCCGACTTCATCCGCAGCGCCGGCCTGTAAGACAGCGGGCGGCACCTCGGCCGCCCGCCCCGTCATCATCTTCAGCCGAACAGCTTGATCGCCGCCCTGGCGACCAGTTCGCCCTGGTGGCGCGCGCCTTCCAGCTCGGTCTCGCTCGGCAGGCGACTACCGTCGCTGCCGGTGATGGTGGTCGCGCCATAGGGCGATCCCCCGACGATCTCGTCCAGCCGGGTCTGGCCGCCATGACTATAGGGCAGGCCCACCACCATCATGCCGAAATGCAGCAGATTGGTGATCATCGAGAAGAGGGTCACCTCCTGCCCGCCATGCTGGGCGGCGGTGGCGGTGAAGGCGCCGCCGACCTTGCCGTTGAGCGCACCCCGCGCCCACAAGCCGCCTCCCTGGTCGAGGAAAGCTGCCATCTGCGACGAGATACGGCCGAAGCGGGTGCCGGTGCCGATGATGATCGCGTCATAGCCGGGCAGATCGTCGATGCTGGCGACGGGAGCAGCCTGATCGAGCTTGAAATAGGCGGCCCTGGCGATCTCCTCGGGCACCGTTTCCGGTACTCGCTTGATGTCGACCTCGGCGCCCGCCGCCCGCGCGCCTTCGGCGATCGCGCCCGCCATCGTCTCGATATGACCATAGCTCGAATAGTAAAGCACCAGCACTTTCGCCATGAAGGCCTCCATAAGGGTGGAACGTTCGATATCGGACGGCGCCCATGGCGCGGCGCCGACGACCTCGGCGGCGACTGATCAGGCGAACCAGCCCTCTTCGGTCAACTGGCGCCAGATGCGCTGCACCACCGCCGCGCCGCGCGCAATCACCTGCGCCTCGTCGTCCACGACCAGATGGCCGTCGCGCAGTTGCAGCCGGCCGCCGGTCATCACGTTCCGCACCGACAAGCCGTTGGCGTAGAGCAGGTTGTTGAGCGGCTCGGGCGGCGCGAAGCCCGGCCCGGTGAGGAAACCCGACAGGTCGATCGAGGTGAGGTCGGCCTTGGCGCCGACCGCGATCCGGCCGAGGTCCGAACGGCCGAGGCCATTGGCGGGATTGATCGTGGCAGCGGCGATCATGTCGGTCACCGTCGGCCGCTTGACCGGCACCGGCGAGGTCTTGGCGAGAAGATCGTAGCGCGCGCGACCATAGAGCAGCGCGAGCTTCATGTTCTCGACCATGTCGTTCGAATGGGTATCGATGCCGATCGCGCTGTTGATGCCCGATCCCAGCGCTTCGATAAAGGGCTGGTTGGCCTGGCCAGATCCGGCCCCCGCGCCCGACGGGCAATGCGCGAAGGTGAACAGCGGCTTCTTCGCGAGGAAGGGCGCGTCTCCGGCGGCATCCCAGCCGGTCATGTGCGCGCCGAACAGCCTCTGCTCGTAGAAGCCGAATTCCTCGATCCACTGGACCGGGCCCTTGCCCCACAATGCGCGGATCCGCTCGGAATCTGCCGCACCGGTCGCCAAATGGGTATGAATGCCGTTGCCGAGTTTCAGGGCCGCCTGGGCGACCGCGCGCAGCGTTTCGGGCGTATGGGTCTCCGGACCGTGCGGGGTCATCATCGGGCGGATCAGGCCGCCCTCGGCGCCGTTGACCGACAGGGCGAAGGCCAGGTTGGCGTCGATCTCCGCCAAGGTGTCGGCGACGCTGTCGAACAGGACCTTGTCGTCCTTGCGACGCCAGATCGGCATCAGCCGCGTCCAGCCGGGAACCATGCCGCCCGGGAAGCCGCGCACGCCCCAGCGGCGCGCGACGCGGACATAGGATTGCGCCTGCTTCAGCGACACCGACTGTTCGACCTGGGTGGTGCAGCCGCCGCGCAGAAGCTCGGCCAGATTATAGGCGGTCAGCGCATCGAGATCGGCATCGTCGAGACCGTCCATGATCACCAGCGGCCGGGCATAGGATCGCCCGCCGCTTTCGATCAGCCCGCGGGTCGGGGAGCCACAGGCGGTGTGGGTGTGGGCGGAGATCAGGCCTGGAACCAGCAACTGGCCCGGCATCGCGATCCGCTCATCGCGGCCGGGAACGCGGCCTTCGACGATTCGGGCGATGCTGTCGCCTTCGATCACGATCGAATGGTCGCGCAGTATCTCGGCCTTGCCCTCCTTCCAGACCAGCGTCAGGCTCGGTTCCAGGATCAACGGGCCGCGGCGCTGGGCGGCAGGGCGGGCCGTCCGCGCGACAGCCGCACGGGCCGGCAGCATCGCCATGGCCGATCCTCCGGCGAGCGCCGCCAGGATCAGGCGGCGATCGGGACCCTCGCCATGGTCGTGGGGGTGGACGTGACCAGATCCTGCCTGGCAGATCGCGCAGCCGTGGCCCGCGCCGTGCATGGTCTCATCATCCATCGTCCACCCCTCTCAAGATCATGCGGGAGGGGCCGAAGCCCCTACCGCCCGCCGGTCAGAAGTTGACCGTCGCGCGCAGTCCATAGGTACGCGGCGGTTGCAGGTTCACATAGTCCACCCGCGCCAGCGAGAAGGTGCCGGCCACGGTAAGGACCGCCTTGTCCTCGATATTGTTGACGAAGGCGCCGAGCGACCAGTGCTTCCCGGGAGCCATGTAGGTCAGCGACAGGTCGGTCCGCGTGTAGCTGTCCTGCTTGTGCTCGGGCAGGTAGAAGATCGAGCCCCAATAGCTGGTCGAGAAGCGCGACGAGACGTTGATCAGCACGGCGCCGTCGTTCGGCAGGTCGATGGTCTGGTCATAGGTCAGCGTGCCCGACCATTTCGGCGAACGCGGAAGCGTGCGGCCCGAACAGTTGACGTTCACCCGCGGTGCAGCGCCCGAGATGGCGCAGGCGCTGAACGGCACCGACGCCGGGGTATAGACGAAATCGTCCGCCGTCGCGTCCAGATAGCCGATCCGCGCGCCCAGCCGGATGCCGCTGGTGGCCTGGAAGGCGACGTCCATGTCGAGGCCCTTGATCGTCGACTTGCCGATATTCTCGGTGACGAAGACGCTGCCGAGCACGCCCGGCGCGACCTGGCCCGAGGACAGGAAGCCGACCTGCTGGCCGATATAATCCCAGTAGAAGCCCTCGATGTTGAGCTGCAGCCGGTTGTCGAGGAAGCGGTTCTTGATACCGATCGTATAGGCCGTCAGCTTTTCGGTGCCGAAGGTGTTCGGGGCGACGATCGGGCTGAAGCCGCCGCCCTTGTAGCCGCGCGAAATGTTCGCATAGGCCATCGAGCGCGGACCGACGTCGAATTCGGCGCCCACCTTCCACGAGATATTGTCGAACGACAGGTCGCCGGTGAAGGGCACGCGCACGTTCGGCACCGGGCAGAACAGCGACGAACAGAAGACCGTGCCGCGCTGCGTCTTGTCTTCCTTGGTGTAGCGGGCGCCACCGGTCAGGCGCAGCTCCGGCGTGATGCTGTAGGTGGCCTGACCGAAGAAGGCGAAGTTCTTGCTGTCGAGGTCGGCATAGACCTCCTGATTGAACAGGCCCTGGGTGTAGGAATAGAAGGTGTCCTGGGTCTCGTGGAAATAATAGCCGCCGACCACCCAGGTCAGCCGGTCGCTCTTGTTCGACAGGCGGGCTTCCAGCGAGCGCTGCTTGGCGACATCGTCGATCGCGCCCAGCACGCCGTTCGGATAGAAGATGGTGTCGACCTTCGACCGGCGATAGTCGGGCACCACCGTCAGGTCGGCGAAACCCAGATTCCAGGTCAGCGTCGCGCGGACGTCGATCGTGTCGTTGTCGACATAGCCATTGCCCTGCGGCAGCGGGATCAGGTTGCCGAGCGCCGGGCCATAACGGCCGACCGCGGCGGCGCTGAACAGCGCCTGCGAGCGCGGATCGCTCGGCCCGATCCAGTCGCCCTTCTGCGAGGCGATGGTGTAGCTCTGCCCCATGCCTTTCTGCCGGTAATAGTCGCTGGACAGCAGGATGCTGAAGTCGTCGGACGGCTCGAACAGCAGGTGGCCGCGCAGCGACAGGCTGTCGTCGTCGTTGTAACCGTCGCTCAGATAGCCGTCATGCTTGACATATTGGCCGGCGACACGGGCCGCGACGACGTCGGACAGCGGCACGTTGATGGCCGCATTCAGCTTGAACGCGTCGTAATTGCCGACTTCCACCAGGCCTTCGACCGACAACTCGCCGAGCTTCGGCTTCCTGGTGACGATGTTCATCGCGCCGCCCGTGGCGTTGCGGCCATAGAGGGTGCCCTGCGGCCCCTTCACCACCTCGACCCGTTCCAGATCGAAGAAGCTGCCACCGATGGCGGTGGGACGCGCGATATAGGCCTGGTCGAGGTTCACCGCGACGGCCCCCTCGGCATAGGAGCTCGAAGCATTTGCGCCGACGCCGCGGATATAGACCTGGGTGAGCGTGCCGGCGGAGGCGATCTCCAGGCCGGGGATCAGCTTGACGATGTCCGTCACCTTGGTGACGCCGGCGCGATCAAGCGCATTGCCCTCCACCGCGGTGATGCTGAGGGCGGACTTCTGCGTCCTGCTCTCGACGCGTTCCGCCGTGACGACGATATCCTCCAGCCCACCGCCGTCGGTAGCGGCCGAAGGCGCCGCATTCTGCGCCCCGGCGGCGCTGGCGCCACCCATGAGTACGACGCCCGAGACCGCGATCAGCATAGGCCGCTTCAACATATTCATAGCCTCCCCCCGTAATTGAAACCTGTGCCGACGCGCTGACACAAAGCGCATGCGTCCTGATGAGAATCGACCCATGCATTAACCGCATGAATTTTCGTATATCGAATTATTGTTCGCATAATATTTTAATCCTGAAAGCTGTCAAGCCTCCAGGCGATCGGTCCCGGGAGACGGATAAGCGCGCAAATTCGCAGCAACCATGCCGACGGTGTTCATGCTGGCGAGCCGAGCCTGCTGATCGACAAGGTCTGTGATGGTTTCGGGCGGTGGAGGCCGCCCTCCCACGGCACCAACACCGGCAAGCGCTATCGCTATTATGTCAGCGACAATCGCGATGCCCGGCTGAAAGTGTCCTTACCGAAACGGCGATTGAGCCAGCGCTCGTGTCGGTGCCGTCAACGCTCATCCGCCGGGGCAAGAAGACTCGGTTGGCGCTATCGCCCGACGAGCAAAAGATTGACGAGTGCGACCCGGCGCTGATCAAGCTGGTCGCCAAGACCCATATCGCCCGCGAGGGGCCAGTCGGGTGCACTCTCAATGATTTTCGTGATCGTGACCGTGTTGTCGGACTTCATCAGATCGCATTATCGATCAGTCAGGAAGACACAAGCCGACAAACGTGACATCCAGCACGAAGATCAGGATGCGGATACGCCGTTCGAAATATCGGAGATCGAGGACAATGCCGATGGTCCAAATTCGAGCCACTGACTACAATAAGTTATCATTAATTTGATCATTCAATTTCTGCCGGCTTTGCATCTTCATTGGTTCTGTTCGTATCCTGAATTAGGATTCAGAAGAAAATCTGTCCCGATACGAAACATATCGTAACGAGCGATAGCAGTAAAACCATCGCCGGCGCATCGGCTAGGAAGGTACCCTGGAAAATCCGTGTCTCATGCTGCCTCCCTGGCGTGTGCGCTCGAAGAACCACGGGGCGGTTGTCGCGCCTAGATGGGCCATTCGATCGGTTCGAAGGCCGCATCGCAGTTGGTGAGTTCGACACGCTTCATCCTGATCTTCAGCGAGGAGCCCGGAGCAAGGGCGAGGTGGTGGACGAACCTTCCGGAGAACGTACACTCCTTCTCCGCGTGATATTCATGCATGATGAAACGCGATCGAACCTCGATCAATTCGTCCTCTGTCTCGAGCCGGTCGATGCCAATGACATCACAACGTGACTGCTGCGATAGGGCGGCGCGATCGAGTGCTGGCGGGCATGGGACAGTCGGTTCAGCCGCACCGCGAGGATCGGCTTGCTGTTGTAAAGCAGCGAAATCACGCTCTCCGGGTCGACCTGCTCGATCGCCTTCACGCAAAGGGAAAGATCACCAACGGCTTCGGCTCGATTGCCGCGCATGTGAAGGTCTTGGTGGGGGCCTACGGAATCTACGATCTGTTCCGCCATTGGCAGGATGACCTGGCGCTCAACCCGCCGCCGGACGGCAATGTCGTGCGAAACCTGCTGGGTTGCGACCCCTTCGACAATCAACAGCGCTATGTCGATGCATCCCCGCTGCGCCAGATCAGCTACGCCGCGAACAAGGTCTCCGCCCTGATCGCTTGGGGCGGAGACGATGAATTCGTGAACCCGGCGCAGTCGGAGATTTTCGTTCGCGCGCTGCAACAGGCCCGATTCAACGTCCGCACCCACAAGGCCGTGGGGGCATCGCATTTCTGGGTCAACCACGCCTTGTCCGACCCGCTGGGCCACAGCGCGCGCTTCGCACCCGTGCTTGCTGAGTTTCTCGATTCCTTCCTGTGAAAATCTGGCGTCCTGCATGATCGCCGCGCCGATCCCTCGCCGGCGTCGGATCTCGTCGGCCATCGCATCTGGTCCGATCGGCTGGTTGTACGAAGAAGAGGGAAGCAGCTCCGCCGGTTCGCTCACTTCATCGCGGGGACCATGCGGATGATCTGTGACGGGAGGTTCATCGCGACATAGAGGCTTCCGTCCGGCGCCTCGGCAACGTCGCGGACGTTGCCGTGCCGTTCGAAGAGCAGTTCCTGTTCGGTCACCGCATCATGCTCGATCGTCAGGCGCAGCAGCTTCTGCTGGCGAAGCGAGGTGACGAGCAGGCTGTCGCGCCAGGCGGGGAATGCCGTGCCGGAATAGAAGAGGATCGACGATACCGCGATCGACGGCGTCCAGTGAACGACCGGGGCGATGAAGCCGGCACGGTCGATCGGGCGCGACGGCGCGGTCAGTTCGATCGCCGCCTGCGAATGGCCGAGCGGATAGGCCGGGTCGAACGGACGCCCGTCATAGCCCATGCCGAAGGTCGCGAGCGGCCAGCCATAATTGCCGCCGCGCCGGATCAGGTTGAGCTCGTCGCCGCCCCGCGGGCCATGTTCGGACGACCAGAGCCGGCCGCTGCGCGGATCGACGGCGAGGCCCTGGGGATTGCGATGGCCGAAGCTCCAGATCGTCGGATCGGCGCCCGGCACGCCGACGAACGGATTGTCCGGCGGAACATGGCCGTCGTCGGCGACGCGATGGATCTTGCCGTTGGGGGTGGCGACCTCCTGCGCCTCCATCGCCGAATAGGCCCGGTCGCCAACCGTGATGTAGAGCATCCCGTCGCTGCCGAAGGCGAGCCGGCCGCCGAAGCTCGGCGAGAGACGATAGCTTTCGGGCGCGGCCTGCCAGATCGTCGTCCGGTCCACCATCGCGTTGCCGGCGAGGCGGAAGCGGATCACCTTGAGCTGCGACGCGGTGGAGAAGCAATAGATCCGCCCGGCGCATTTCCGCGCCTCGCCGAACCGGTCGGGCATCTCGTCGGTATAGGCGAGGTAGAGATAGCCGTTGCGCCGATAGTCGGGATGCCGCGCCAGACCCAATATCCCGCCCTGCCCGAAATCATGGACGATGGCGGGGACGTTGGCGATCGGCGGGCCGACCTCGCCGCCGGTGGTGACGATGCGCAGCCGGCCCGGCCGTTCGCTGACGAGCATCCGGTCCGGCGACAGGAACAGGATCGACCAGGGCGTGTCGAGCCGCCCTTCGCCGACCACCGTCTCGAAGCGGAAGGCGGCGTGCGCGCTCGTCTGCGGACCGGTCGGGAAAGGCAGCGATTCGACCGTCCGCGCCTTGATATAGTCGGTCCCCTTCTCGCGGATCAGCGCCAGCAGGCCGAGCCGCTCATTCTCGGCCAGCGACGCGGCGAAGGCGGGCATCCCCTTGTCGGGCACGCCCTCCGCGATCGTCTTCAGGATCGCGGCATCGTCCCCGCCGTGGATCCATGTCGCATCGATCAGCGAGGGGCCGATCCCGCCGGTCATGTCGGCGCCGTGGCAGCCCACGCAGCTCTTCTCGAAGATCTGGCTGGTCAACGGCACCGGCGATCGCGCGTCGAGGCCGTAGACCGCCGCCTGCTCGTCGACCGCCTGCGCGGACAGCAGCGCCGGAACCGCCGCCGCCCCGATCAGCAGCGCGAGGAGGCCCCAGGAACGGGCGGGCCGGGAGGGAGGACGGGTCATCGGGGCGATCTCCGGTCGGATTTGAGCCTGAACGCCCACAGCCGCACCCCGCCCGCGGGCGCGTCGATCTCCGGGGTGAGCGCGCGGGCGGTGACGTCGTTCGGGCTGCCGCCGCCGGTGGTGACGGCGAGATACTGGACGCCCCCGGCCATGAAGCTGATCGGGCTCGCGCTCGGCACCTGGTCGAGCTTCAGCGCCCAGAGCGTGTCGCCCGAGCGGCCGTCGACCACCCGGAAAATACGATCGCGCGCGCCATAGGCGACGATGCCGCCCGCCGTCGCCAGCACCGAGCCCGCCGACGGCGCGCGCTGGCGGCGGACCCATTTCACCTTCATGCCGTCGGGGTCGATCGCGGCGAGGCCGCCCAGATTGCCGTCGTCGGCGCGGGGCGGCGTCATCCCGAACGCGATGTCGAAGCCTTCGCCCTTCCGCCAGGAATAGTGCATGCACGACAGGGTGAAGGGCACGTAGATCAGCCTGCGGCCGGGATCATAGGCGGTCGATGGCCAGTTCCTGACCCCGGTGGCGAAGGGGCAGATGAACCTGGACCGGTCCGGATCGGGATCGAGCGCCGGATCGGTGATCTTCCGGCCGGTGCGGGGATCGATCGCCTTGACCAGATTCTGGAAACCCATGTCGACCGATCCGACATAGGCGCCGGTCTTCGCATCGAGCAGGTCGAGGATTCCGATCTTGCCGATCGTCGCCACCACGCGCCGCTCGCCGGTCCGGGTGCGCAGCGGGATGACCTGCCGCTCGAACGCCCAGTCGAAGTCCCACACCTCGCGCGGCATGTGCTGGTAGAACCAGACGAGCCGGCCCCTGTCGGGATCGAAGGCGAGCGTCGAATTGGTGTAGAGCGCGTCGTTGGTCGTGCCCGCGCGGGCCGGTTTCCGCATCAGCGGGGCGATATGATAGGTCTGGCCGGTCCCGATCAGGATCAGGTCGTCCTCGGCATCATAGGTGGCGGTGGCCCAGATCGACGCGCCGAACCGCTCGGCGCGCGGAGCTCCGTTCCAACTGTCGGGCTCGCCGGTCGCTATCGTGTCGAAGCGCCACAGCTCCTTGCCGGTCTCCGCATCGAGCGCGACGACGAAGCAGCCGTTCGGCTCGCCGACGCCCGCGCAGCCGGCCATGCCCTGGATGATCTTGCCGCGCACCGCCAGCGGCCCCGCGCTGATCATCAGCGTGCCGCTGCTGCTGGCGATCAGATGGTCCCACAGCAGCTTGCCCGATCGCATGTCGAGCGCGAGCATGTGGTTGTCGGAGGTCGGCACGTAGAGCCGGTCGCCATAGATCGCCATGCTGCGCGGCTGGCTGATCGGCAGGCCGGGCGGCGACGGGCGGCTGAAGGTCCACAACGGATCGCCGCTGGCGGCGTCGATCGCGAGGACGGTGCCGGAGCTGTTGACGAACATCACCCCGTCATGGACCAGCGGGGTGATGCCGTTGGTGCCGTTCGGCAACGCCAGGCTCCAGGCGACCTCGAGCTGGGATGCGTTGGCGGCGGTGATCTGCGTCAGCAGGCTTGCGCCGGCGCCGTCATAGCTGCGGCGCCAGTGCAGCCAGTCGCCGGGCGCGGGCGCGCGGAGATCGGCGTCGGACACCGTCCGCAGCGCGGCCAGCGTCTCGCGGCGCTGCCGGACCACCTGCTCATAATAGCGATCGTAATTCGGCTCGGGCTGGTCGAGGTTGCGAACCTCGGTCGCACTGGCATCGGCAGCCTTCGCGGCGCCGGCCTTCGCACCGCCCGCCGGATCGAGGCCATTGGCGCGGGCGATCGACGCGACGATCCCGGCATAGGCGTCCGGCGGCAGCGAGCCGGGATCGCTGGGCGGCATGGTCTCGCTTATGTGGACGGCGAGCCGGTCCATCCGCGACGCCCATTTCGCGACGAAGGACGCGCCCTTCAGCGCCGGGCCGAAACCGCCCTGGAAGTCCTGGCCATGGCAGGCGGCGCAATGGACCGCATAGGCCGATCGCGGCTCGGGCGCGTCGGACGCCCGCGCCCGGCCCGCCGGCGCGACGGCCATGATCGCCCCGGCGGCGATCACGCACAGGGCGGGAAGGACCGCCGGCGCAGCCCGCCGCGCGGCCGGGATGGAGCCGTGACGCACGGTCATCGCGTCGGATCGAAGACCACCTTGCCGATGCCGCCTTCGCGCGCATCGAACCGGGCATAACCCTCGGCGCCTTCGGACAATCCCATGCGATGCGTCACCAGCGCCTCGAGCGCGCCGGTGTCGATCCGGCCCGCCTCGATCGCGCCGAACAGCGCGGGCAATTCGGCCTGGACCGAACAGACGCCGATATGGAAATCGAGATTCTTGAGCATGCTGCCGATGATCGGAAAATCGATCTGCGGGCTTTCGCTCAGCCCGACGACGGACACCCGCCCGCCCTTGCGGACCATGCCGATCGCAAGGCCGATCGTGACGGCGCTTCCGTTCGCATCCAGCACGACATCCGGGCCGTCGCCGCCGGTCAACTCGATCGCCGCCTGCACCACGTCCGCCGCCTCGATCGGCTCCGCGCCCAGCAGGGCCGCCGCCGCCCGCCGGCTCTGCAACAGGTCGATGCCCAGGACGCGTTCGGCGCCCATCGCCTTCGCCGCCATCACCGCCTGCTGGCCGACCGGCCCCAGGCCGATCACCGCGACGACGTCGCCGGGCCGGACCCGCGCGCGGCGGGCGCAGAACCAGGCGGTCGCCAGATTGTCGGTCAGCATGATCCCGACCTCGTCCGACAGGCCCGGCGGCAGCCGCCACAGGTTGCGGTCGGCATTGGGCACCGCCACGGCCTCGGCCTGGCTGCCGCCGATGCCCGGGAAACCCTGCCCGTAGATCATCGGGGCGCTCTGCGTCCGGCACAGATAGACGTCGCCCGCCCGGCAGGGATCGCACCGTCCGCACCCCAATATGGCGGGGAGCAGGACACGGTCGCCGACCCGGAAGTCGCGCACCTCCGATCCGACCTCGACCACCTCGCCGACCGCCTCGTGGCCGATGCAGTAGGAACCATGCGCGGGTGCGCCATGGTAGAGGTGCAGGTCGCTGCCGCACAGGCCGCACATCGTCGTCCTGACGAGCGCGCCCTGCCGGTCGGGCAGGATCGGATCGGGAACCGATTCATAGCCGATCCGCCCCGGCCCCAGATGGATGAGCGCCTTCATGAAATCCTCCAACCGGGCCGCGCGCCCGCGACCGTTCCGTTCCCTGCCCCCCGTTTCACCGAATGCGAACCCGCAGCATCACGCCATAGGTCGCCGGGGCGCCCGCCGTCTGGAAGTTGGTATCGAGCCCGATATTCCTCGCGACGACATAATATTTGTTGAAGACGTTCCGGCCGAAGGCGGTCAGCTTCCAGCTGCCGTCCTCGGCGCCCAGGCCGAGCCGGACGTCGACCGTCTCATAGCCGGGGATCCTGAAATCGCCGGCCAGCAGGATGCGGTTCTCGAAGGTCGCGTTCGATCCGCCCTGATAGCGGATGCCGGCGCCGACGAACGGCTTCAGGCCGCCCGCCGTCCATTCATACTGGACGTCGGCATTGGCGCTGAACTTCGGCGTGAACGGCAGCGCAGATCCCTTGAAGTCGCCGGTATAGCCCTGGTTGTTGTAGACCGGCAGGCCGTCCGCCGTGGTCCGGAAGGTGCCGGACACCCTGGACTTCAGATAGGTCGCGCTGCCGTTGAGGGTCAGGCCGTCGACCGGCTCGGCGAACAGCTCGCCCTCCAGGCCCCAGACATAGGATTTGGGAACGTTGACCAGCTTTTCGAGCAGGCCGAAGATCGGCACCAGCAGCCGGGCGCGGACCTGCTTGTTGGTATAGTCGTAATAGAAGGCCGCGCCGTTGACGCGCAGGCGCCCGTTCAGCAGCGGCGCCTTGAAGCCGGCTTCATAGGCGATCACCTTTTCCTGGACGGCGGGGTCATATTCGTCGGTCACGGTCGCGCCGATCGCCGAGAACAGGCCGGCCTTGTAGCCCTGCTTGATCGTCGCATAGATCAGCGTGCCCTGGTCGAACTTGTAGTTGGCGCCGAGGTGGAACGACCAGTTGTCCTGGTTCAGCTTCAGGTTGAGGCGCGAAATCTGCGGGGCGTTCAGGGTCGTGCCGTTCTGGCCGTCGCCGAGCGGGAGGCAGTCGCCCTGCCGGACCTGCGTCGTGAAGGGCGGCAAGCCGCGCAGCACGTCGGACAACAGGCCGAAGGTCGTGGTGAAATTGGGCGTGGTGACGAAGGACGGCTCGAAATAGCAATAGGACCCGGTCAGCTTGTTCTTCGTATAGCGAAGGCCGGCCTGCACGGTCAGGTTGCCGGCCACCTCATATTCGACATTGCCGAAGGCGGCATAGGTCTTCTGCGAGGTGCGGATGTCGCCCTGGGTATATTCGATCGGCAGGCCGACCGGCGCATTGAGCGTGCCATGGGCGAAATCGTAGAGGAAACCCTGCGACGCCCGGATATTGTCGTAGGTGGCGCCGGCGATCCAGTGGAGGGCGTCGGTCTTGCCGGCCAGCCTCAGCTCCTGGTTGAAGCTGCGGACATTGCCGGTCAGGATCGAATCGATGCCACGCGCGGCGGTCGCATCGAGATCGGCCACATAGTTCATCTTCTGCTTGGCGAGCGCCGAGAGCGAGGTGAGCGCGATATCGTCGGTCAGGTCATAGTCCGCCCGGACGATCCCCTGATAATAGTCGTTATGGTTGCGCCGCAGGAAGCCCGGCGTCCATTCCGCCTGGCGCGCATTGGTGGCGAGCGGCGTGCCCAGCAGCTCGCGCGAGCCCTCCGCCAGATCGGGGATCGACGGGATGGGAGCAACGCCGTTCATCCGCGCGACGATCAACGCCTGGCGGCCCAGGAAGCTGGCGTCATAGTTCGGCGAGCCCGGGGTGGTGATCCCGGCATAGCGCGCCTCGTCGACATAGCCATAGGGGTTGGCCGTCGCCGGGTCGGCATTGGCTGCCGCCAGCGCGGAGGCGCTGTAGATGTTGAAATTGGTGCCGGCATATTGCGACGCGATCGGATCGGAACGATCGCGGACGCCGGTCAGGCTCGCCTGCACCCGCAGCCGGTCGACCGGCTTCCAGTCGATCGAGAAGCGGCCCTGGAGCCTGCGGGTGGCGCCATTCTCGTCGTCGGGCCGGGAGATGCTGCGTTGCCAGGCGCCGCCCTGGACCGCGCCGACCGCCAGCCTGGCCTTGAAGCTGTCGGTCAGCGGGCCGCTGACGAAGCCGCTCGCGCTCATCTTGCCGAAGCGTTCATAGCCCAGATCGCCGCCGGCTTCGAAATGGTCGGTCGGCTTGGCGACGATATAGTTGATCGCGCCGCCGGTCGCGCTCTGCCCGAACAAGGTGCCCTGCGGTCCCTTCAGCACCTCGACCCGCTCGAGGTCGAGGTCGAGCGCGCCCGACATGATCGGGACGTTGCGGGGCACCTCGTCGGTATAGATGGCGACCGCAGGGGCGCCGCCGAAGGCGGATTCGAACAGGCCGATCCCGCGCAGCGTATAGACCGGGGTCGCGTAGATGCCCTCGGTATAGGTGAAGCCCGGCACGATCTTGACGAGATCGGCGGGCCCCTGGACGCCGCGGTCGCTGAGCGTCGCCGCGCTCGCCGCCTGGATGGTCATGCCGACATTGGCCAGCGACTGCTCGCGCTTCTGGGCGGTGACGACGATGTCGCCCAGTTCGGGCCTGTCGGCATGGGCGTCGTCGGAGGTCGGCTGCACGGCCTCGGCCCTGGGCTCGGCCTGGGCCAAGGCGGCGGCCGAAAAGGACAGCGTGACGAGAGACACTGTACAGAATAATACCGATGTCCGCATAAATCCTCCCATTGATATTACGTCTTGCGCCCATTTCCCGAAGTCGTCGATCGGTCGCCGGACAGTCGAGCAAATGGCCGATCATATGGATTGCCTTGGCCGGCCGCATGCGGCGGTCGTGCAATATCGTCTATTCTTGCGACATCCTCCCTCAAAGGGCGCCGGCCGTCTGTCCCCGACATCGGGGACGGTGCCGCCGGCATCGGTCATGCCGCCGGGAAGTCCCCGATAGAGGGGGCATATTCCAGTCCCGGCGTGACTAGGCTGAGGGTCGAGGTTTCCGATTCAGCGGCGGTTCGAACCAATACCGGCGCCGGCACCCTACGACCTTCCGTCATGAAAGGGACGACGCCATGCATGGAACGCAAGACATATGCCGGTGACGTCATCCGTCCTGTCGGAATCCTCAAGGAGGATGTTCTGATGAAAAGTATCTTTTTCCATATGCAGGGGTATCGCGACATGCCCCGTGACTTCGCGCAGCGCTATGAAAGCGTCTGGATCACGCCGCCGAGCGACGAACTCTGCGATCCGGAAACCGCCGGCAAATATTTCCGGTGGAACATGGAGGAACTCGAACTCGCCGACGAGCTGGGCTTCGACGGGCTGGGGATCAACGAGCATCACCAGAACGCCTATGGCTTCCCGGTCTCGCCCAATCTGATGGCGGCGATCCTCGCCCGGCGGGAATCGAACGCGGCGATCATCAACCTCGGCAACACGCTGCCGCTCTACAATCCGCCGATCCGCGTCGCCGAGGAATTCGCGCTGCTCGACTGCCTGAGCGGCGGGCGGCTGGTCGCCGGCATCCCGGTCGGCACGCCGATGGACACCGTCGGCTGCTACGGCCTGCCGCCCACCCAGATCCGCGCCCGCTATTATGAGGCGCACGACCTCATCAAGCAGGCCTGGACCCGGCCGGGGCCCTTCCCGTTCAACGGCCGCTTCACCAAGCTGCGCTACGTCAACCCCTGGCCGAAGCCGATCCAGAAGCCGCACCCGCCGATCTGGCTGGCCGGCGGCGGGTCGATGGAGACCTGGAAATTCGCGACCGACAACAATTATGCCTACAACTTCCTGAGCTTCGGCGGTCCGCTGGCCGCCAAGGCGATGATGCAGGGCTATTGGGACCAGGTCGAACGGGCCGGGCTCGACGACAATCCCTATCGGGCCGGCTTCGCGCAGATGGTCGTGGTGGGCGAGACCGATGCCGAGGCCGAGCGGCTCTACCTCGATCATCTGCGGAACTTCTTCGCGATCTCGATGCACACGCCGCCGCATTTCGCGGGCATCCCCGGCGTGATGACGACCGACAGCATCCGGAATCTCGTCAAGAAGAACGTGAACCTGACCTACAAGCAATATGAGAATCCCTATGAGACGAGCTGGAAGGACATCGTCGAAAGCCGCCGCGTGATCGGCGGAAGCCCGGAGACGGTCGCCGACGTCCTGGAGGAGTCGATCCGCGACCTGCGCGTCGGCCATCTGATGTTCATCCTGCAGATCCAGTCGATGGATCGCGAACTCACGGAATATAATATGCGCCTGTTCGCCGAGAGGGTGATGCCCCGGATCCGTCGCATCTGGGACGACGAGGGCCATGTCGATCACTGGTGGCCGGCCCGCGCCACCGCCCAGCGGAAAAGCGCCGGAACCCTGGAGGTGGTGGCATGACCATGGCGACGATCGAACCGATCGAGATCAATGCGCGCTTCGTGCCCAATCCGGTCCTGGTGAAGGGAGAGGGTCGTCCCCTCGTCTATCTGCACGGCCTGATCGGCCAGGAATGGCCGGACCTGCTCGATCGCCTGTCGGGCCGGTTCAGGGTCCACGCGCCGGCCCATGCCGGCAGCACCGATGCGCGCGACCTGGAATCGCTCGACGGCTTCTCCGACCTCGTCCTCTATTATGACGACCTGTTCGACCGGCTGGGCCTCGACCAGTTCGACCTCGTCGGCCACAGCTTCGGCGGCGCCGTCGCCGCCGAATATGCCGCGACCTTCAACCGCCGCGTCCACAAGCTGGTGCTGATCGACGCGCTCGGGCTGTGGGACGACGATCATCCGGTCGCCGATCACCTGCTGGCGCCGGAAGCGACACGACGCGGCCTGCTCTATCACGATCCGGAGTCGCCGGCGGCGCTGGCCCGCCACAAGCTGCCGGAGGGACAGGAGGAGATGCTGGCCGCGATGATCGGCGACATCACGGCGCTGGCGAGCACCGCGCATTTCTTCCACCCGATCCCCGAGCGCGGCCTCGACCGGCGCCTGCACCGCATCACCGCCGAGACGCTGGTGATCTGGGGCGAGGCCGATCGCCTGGCGCCGCCCTTCTACGGACGCGCCTTCGAAACCGGCCTGCAACGCGCGCGGCTGGCGATCGTCCCGGATGCCGGGCATTCGCCGCACATCGAGCAGGCGGCGCAGGTCGAGGCGCTCATTTCCGACTTCCTTGCCTGAATGACGCCGCCAGCGGTCGATGCCCCTCCAGGCATCGGCCGCCGCCCCTCCGTTCAGTTGCCGGGATGGGCGAGCCGGGCGATCGGGCCGCTGATCGCCTCCAGCCCGGAAATCGACCTTATGTACCACAGGAACAGGTCGTAGCGGTTCGCCAGTCCCAGCCGGCCATAGGCGCGCTTGCGATAGGTGGTGACGGTCTCCAGCCCGACATTGAGGTCCAGCGCGATCCCCTCGACCGAGAGGCCCGCCAGGATGCGGGCGCAGACCTCCACCTCGCGCCGGGGCAGGCCCTCGTCGGCCTGTCGGATATTCTCCTCGATCACCTCCTTGCGGGTCAGCGACCGCAATAGATGGTCGGTCTTGTCGAGCAGCATCGCATGTTTGGCGATCGCCGAGATCAGGCTTGCGCCGACATGGCAGAGATGCGCGACGTCGGCGTCGTGGAACTTGCCCCGGCCGGGCGTCCGGAACAGGCCCAGCAGGATCGGCCTGCTCTGCGCATAGCCCGCGAACAACAGGCGATCGACCACCTCCGACCGATAGATCTCCGTCGCCAGACAGGGGTCCAGCTCGTCGCGCGGCATGTGCAGCAGGATCGGGTCGCTGTTGCCCAGATGGGAATTGGCGATCTTGATGCCGGGATCGATCTTCCAGTGCTGGCCTTCGACATAGGGCGAATAGCCCTCGCGGGCATGACGCTTTCCCTGGAGGCTCGACAGGCCGATGGTCTTCGGCCGCTCGGCCGAAAGCTCGACGAAGATGCAGCTTTCGGCCCCGAAGGCCTGCGCCGTATAGTCCATCAGGATGTCGGTGAAATCATTCGCGCCGACAGCGTCTATCACGGGCGCGAGCGACGCCCCGGCAGAGGCGCCGACCAGGTCCACGGTCCATGAGTCGCGATGGTGCATTGTTGCGTCTCTCCCGAATGTCGGCCTTGGACCGGCCGGCAAAACCCGGATTCGACCTCCCGTCCCAGATGCCGGGGACTTCGGCCGATCCCGCAAGCGACTACCCTGCGCCAGACGAGACACCGACGCCACCCCATCCGATATGGGGCCCGCATGGAGGACATATGGCCCTTGACCCCGAAATCGCCGGCTTCCTGGAACAGATGCAGGCGGCAGGCTTCCCCGCCTTCGGAAGCATAGCCGCGCCGGACCTGCGGCGCTTCCTGAAGGGCCTGGCCGAGATGGCGCCAGCAGGGCCCGCCATGGCGACGGTCCGCGACGTCATGGCCGAAGCCGGCGGACAACCGGTTCCCGTCCGCCTCTACGTCCCACGGACCGCGCCGCGCGCGCTGATCCTCTTCTTTCATGGCGGGGGCTGGACGATCGGCAGCGTCGCGGAAAGCGACGGCTTCGCCCGCCTCCTCGCCAGCAGCCTCGGCTGTGCGGTGGCCAGCGTCGATTATCGGCTGGCGCCCGAGCATCCCTTTCCGGCGGCGGTGGACGACGCCTTCGCCGCGCTGCGCTGGATCGCCGATCATGGCGCGGAACTGCTCGGCCAGCCATGCCCGCTGCTGCTGTTCGGCGACAGCGCCGGCGCCAACCTGGCCGCGGTCGCCACCCTGCTGGCGCGCGATGCGGGCGGGCCGGCGATCGCCGGGCAGGTCCTGCTCAACCCGTCGACCACCGCCGACGCCGACAGCCGCCCGGCCGGCGACATCGACTCCCCCTTCATCACCCGCGACGAGATCGCCTGGCTGTTCGATCAATATGTCCCCGATCCCGCGACGCGGCGGGACCCTCGCTTCGCACCGCTCGGCGCCGCGAGCCACGCCGCCCTGCCCCCCGCCCTCATCCTCACCGCCGAGCACGACCTGCTGCGGACCGACGGCGAGGCCTATGCCGAGACGCTCGCCAGCGCCGGCGTCCGGGTAGTGGCGAAACGCTATCCCGGCGCTATCCATAGCTGGCTCACCCTCAACCCCGCCTTCGCCCTCAGCCAGCAGGCCCTGGCCGACATCGGCCGCTTCGTCGACGAACTGCTCGATGGCTGAGCCGAGCCATGTGCATGGCGCGGCCGAGCCGGCGCTATGGGAGATGACGATCGGCGAAGCGCTGGACGCCGCCGCCCGGCGCTGGCCCGAGCGCGAGGCGCTGGTCGATTGCGGGCAGGCGGTGCGGCTGAGCTGGCGCGATCTCGCGCGCCGCGCCGGGGATTTCGCCGCGGGCCTGCTCGCGCTCGGCCTCGCGCCGGGCGACCGGATCGGCATCTGGTCGCTCAACCGGGTCGAATGGGCGATCACCCAGTTCGCCGCCGCCAAGGCCGGGCTGGTGCTGGTGACGATCAACCCCAACTACCGGCTGTCGGAGCTCGAATATGCGCTCCGCTCGGTCGGCTGCGCGGCGGTGGTGACGGCGTCCGCCTTCAAGTCGAGCGACTATGTCGGCATGCTGCGGACGCTGATGCCGGAAATGGCGGCGGGCCCCGGCTTCGTCGCGGAACGGCTGCCCGCGCTGCGCCACGTCATCCAGATGGACCCCGAGCCGGTCGCGGGGGCCGTGGCCTTCGCGACGGTTGAAGCGCTGGGACGCGACGCCGGACCGGCGCGGCTCCGCGCGCTGGAGGGTGTCCTCGGGTCCCGCGACCCGGTCAACATCCAGTTCACCAGCGGCACCACCGGCCTGCCCAAGGGCGTGACGCTCAGCCATCGCAACATCCTCAACAACGGCTATTTCACCGGCCTGAAGCTCAAACTGACGGCACAGGACCGAATCTGCATCCCGGTACCGCTCTATCATTGCTTCGGCATGGTGATGGGCAATCTCGCGGCCGTCACCCATGGCGCCGCGATGGTCTATCCCGGCGAGGGCTTCGATCCGCTCGCCACCCTCGCCGCCCTGTCCGGCGAGCGCTGCACCGCGCTCTACGGCGTGCCGACCATGTTCATCGCCCAGCTCGAGCATCCCGCCTTCGCGGCGCACGACCTCTCCAGCCTGCGCACCGGCATCATGGCCGGATCGCCCTGCCCGATCGAGGTGATGCGCAAGGCGATCGACCGGATGAACCTGCGCGAGATCACCATCTGCTATGGCATGACCGAGACCAGCCCGGTCAGCTTCCAGAGCGAGACCGACGACCCGGTCGAGCTGCGCGTCGGAACGGTCGGCCGGGTCCACCCGCATCTCGAGGTCAAGATCGTCGATGACGCGGGGGAGACCGTGCCGCGCGGCGTGGCGGGCGAGTTGTGCACCCGCGGCTATTCGGTGATGCTCGGCTATTGGAACGACCCGGAGCAGACCGCCGCCGCGATCGACGATGCGGGCTGGATGCACAGCGGCGACCTCGCGACGATCGACGAGGACGGCTATTGCCGGATCGTCGGCCGGATCAAGGACATGGTGATCCGGGGCGGCGAGAATCTCTACCCGCGCGAGATCGAGGAGTTCCTCCATACCCATCCGGCGATCCGCGACGTCGCGGTCTTCGGCGTCCCCGACCCGCATTATGGCGAGGAGCTATGCGCCTGGATCATCCGCCACGACGGCGCGCCGATCGACGAGACCGAGGTCCGCGCCTTCTGCCGGAGCCACATCTCGCACCAGAAGATTCCCCGCCACATCCGCTTCGTCGACGCCTTCCCCCTCACCGTCACCGGCAAGGTCCAGAAGTTCGTCATGCGCGAACAAATGGTCCGGGATGGCGAGGACGCCTCGACGCGGGGCCGGGAGCCCGATCACGTCACGCCGGCGCGCGATCCCGCAGGTCGCGCACCCGCGCCGCCTTGCCCGACGAACGCGGCAGGGCGCCCGATTCGACGATCCGGGTCCGGGCGCTGATGCCGATCACCTCCTTGACGTAGCCGGCCAGGCGGGCGCCCTCGGCGCTGCCGCGGGTCTCGTCGCAGTCGAGGCGGCGCTCGACGATGATCAGCACCTCGTCCATCCGGCCCGGGCGGGTGATCTCGACCTCGAAATGCGGGGCGAGGCCCTCGCACTTGAGCACCTGCTCCTCGATCTGGGTCGGGAAGACGTTGACGCCGCGGATGATCAGCATGTCGTCGCTGCGGCCGGTGATCTTCGCCATGCGGCGCATCGGCACCTCGATGCCGGGCAGCAGCCGGGTGAGGTCGCGGGTGCGGTAGCGGATGATCGGCAGCGCCTGCTTCGTCAGCGAGGTGAAGACCAGTTCGCCCTCCTCGCCGTCGGGCAGCACCTCGCCGGTCGCGGGGTCGATCACCTCGGGGTAGAAATGGTCTTCCCAGATGGTCGGCCCGGCCTGCGACGCCACGAACTCCTGCGCGACGCCGGGGCCCATCACCTCGGACAGGCCGTAGATGTCGCATGCCTTGATGTCGAACGCCTCCTCGACCTCGCGGCGCATCGCCTCGGTCCAGGGCTCGGCGCCGAAGATGCCGTATTTGAGCGAGCTCGCGCGCGGATCGATGCCCTGGCGGCGGAACTCGTCGAGGATCGCCAGCATGTAGCTCGGCGTCACCATGATGATGTCGGGCTTGAAGTCGCAGATGAGCTGCACCTGCTTCTCGGTCTGGCCGCCCGACATCGGGATGACGGTGCAGCCCAGCGCCTCCGCGCCGTAATGCGCGCCGAGGCCGCCGGTGAACAGGCCGTAGCCGTAGGAGATCTGGGCCTTCATGCCCGGCCGGCCGCCGGCCGCGTGGATCGAGCGCGCGACCAGGCTCGCCCAGGTCTCGATGTCGCGCTTGGTATAGCCGACCACCGTCGGCTTGCCGGTCGTCCCCGACGAGGCGTGGATGCGCGACACCTGCTCCTGCGGCACCGCGAACATCCCGAACGGATAGGTCGCGCGCAGGTCGGCCTTGGTGGTGAAGGGGAAGCGGGCGAGGTCCGCGAGCGTGGTCAGGTCGTCGGGGGTCACCCCGGCCGCGTCGAACGCCTTCGCATAATGGGGCGAGTTGGCATAGGCATGCGCCAGCGTCGATTTCAGCCGCTCGAGCTGGAGCGCCCGCAGTTCCGCCAGATTCGCGGGGCCATAATCGACCTCAGCCATGATCCTCTCCCTCCATTCCTGCGCACGACCCACGGCGGCCGGAGCGATGGCATGGCGCCCATAGTGGACCGTGCCGACGTTCCCGACAACCGGACGAAACCCCGAAGCCGAGCAGGCGTGGATGACGAGAATCGCCTGTCCGCCCACCGCTCCGACGCCCCGCTGATATAATTAAACGTCTGGTCGATCAATATATGAAACGCCCGAAAATCGGGATCGGAATCGAGTTTCGGCCGGATCAGCGGCGCTCGATCGTCAGGTGGACCAGCTCATGGACGGGTTCGAGCCGCTCGCGGATCGCCGCGGCCGGCGCGGCGCCGACGATGTCGACGATCGCGGCATGGGCGCCCGGCCCGACCTGCCAGACATGCAGGTCGACGATCCGCGCATCGCCCGGCCGCTCGACGCAATCGCGGATCTCCGCGACCAGATGTGCGTCGGCGGTGTCGAGCAGGACCCCGGCGGTATCGGCCATCAGCGTCCAGGCCCAGCGCGCGATCACGGCGGCGCCGACCAGCCCCATCAGCGGATCGAGCCACAGCCAGCCGAGATAGCGCCCGGCGAGCAGCGCGACGATCGCCAGCACCGAGGTCAGCGCATCGGCGAGGACATGGACATAGGCGGCCCGCAGATTGTTGTCGCCGCCGCCATGACGGTGGTGATCATGATGCCCGTGGCCATGATCATGCCCATGCCCATGCCCATGCTCATGGCCATGATCGTGGTGATGGTGATGCCCGTGCCCACCCGACAGCAGCAGCGCGCTGACCAGGTTGACGCCCAGCCCCAGCACCGCGACCAGGATCGCCTCGTCGAAGGCGACCTTGGCCGGCTGGGCGAGCCGGACCGCGGATTCGATCGCGATGCCGAGCGCGACGATGCCGAGCACCAGCGCCGAGGCGAAACCCGCGAGATCGCCGACCTTGCCGGTCCCAAAGCTGTAGCGCGGGTTGGCGACGTGCCGCTTGGCATAGCCATAGGCGATCGCGGCGACGCCCAGCGCCCCGGCATGGGTCGCCATGTGGAACCCGTCGGCGAGCAGCGCCATCGATCCGGTCAGATAGCCGGCGACGATCTCGCCGACCATCATCGCCGCGGTGAGCGCCACCACCCAGGCGGTTCGCCGGGCATTGTCGTCATGCGCGGCGCCCAGATAGTCATGGGCGTGCGCCTGGGCTTCGATCTCGAAACGGCTGGCCATGGCGGCTCCTAACGAAAGTGACGGCGCAGGACGGTCGAAAGCTCGTCGGCCCCCGCCTTCCGCTCCTCGTCCGACAACCCCTCGGCGGCGACGTGCTCGCGCAGGTGCTCCTCGACCAGTTCGTCCATCAGCCCGGCGACCGCCCCGCGCACCGCCGCGACGAGATGGAGCGTCTCGCTGCACCCCGCCTCGGCCTGGATCGAGCGTTCGACCGCCCCGACCTGCCCGGCGATCCGCCGTACCCGGGCGATCAACTGATCACGATTCTTTGCGACATGTCCCATAGCATAGGGGGGTACCCTATATCGACGATGGGCGCAATCGATCGCCGACCGCATGATCGCGTTCGATTCGGCGAAGCCGGGATGATGGTGCGGAAGGAGGACGGGCGGCGATCGGCCGCCGCCTTCCGTCCTCGATTTCGCCGGGCCATCTGGGGGAATGGCGTGGTTCCGGCAAGTGATGGTCGGGGCGACAGGATTCGAACCTGCGACCCCTTGACCCCCAGTCAAGTGCGCTACCAGGCTGCGCCACGCCCCGACCAAGGCTGCGCGCTTTAGGGAGGGTTTTGCCGCTTGGCAAGCGCGCGGTTGCCCTTGACCTGCGGAACGTGATAGGCGCGCGCCACTTCGGGGTCCCATCGGGCCCGCTTTTTCCGGGATACCAGATAAGATGTTCGCTTCTCCCGCATACGCACAGGCCGCAGGCGCCGCCGGGTCCTCCTCCGGCAGCACGATCTTCATGCTCGGCCAGTTCGTCCTGATCGGCGTCATCTTCTATTTCCTGCTGATCCGTCCGCAGCAGAAGCGGGCGAAGGAGCATCGCGCGACGATCGACGCGGTCAAGAAGAACGACGTGATCGTCACCGCCGGCGGCATCGTCGCCAAGGTGGTGAAGGTCGACGAGACCGAGGTCGAGGTCGAGATCGCCCCGAACGTCAAGATCAAGATCGTCAAGGCCACGATCGCCGATGTCCGCACCGCGGGCGCCGGCAAGCCCGCGAACGACTGATCCGCACATGCTCGATTTCCCGCGCTGGAAGGTCTGGTCGATCTGTCTGCTGCTGGCGGCGGGCATCCTGCTGTCGCTGCCCAGCTTCATCCCCGAATCGACGATCGAGCGCGCCGGCCTGCATGGCCTGCCGCGCATCAACCTCGGCCTCGACCTTTCGGGCGGCAGCCACCTGATGCTGGAGGCGGACACCACCGACCTCGCCAAGCAGAACATCGCGAAGATGGAGGAGCAGGTCCGCACCGAGATGCGCCGCGCCGATCCGCCGATCGCGATCGGCGACATCTCGACGACGGGCGGCCGCCTCTCCTTCTTCGTGCGCGACGCCAGCCGGATCGACGCCGCGGTCGAGCGGATCCGCACGCTGACCCAGCCGTCGGGCATGACCGGCCAGCGCGACTGGGACGTGCAGGTGGTCGATTCGACCCGCATCGTCCTGACCCCGACCAAGCAGGGCCTGGCCCAGGCGACCGACAGCGCGATGCAGGTCGCGACCGAAGTCGTCCGCAAGCGCATCGACGAGATGGGCACCCGCGAGCCGACGATCATCCGCCAGGGCGCGGAGCGCATCGTCGTGCAGGTGCCCGGCCTCCAGAACCCGGCGGCGCTCAAGGCGCTGCTCGGCCGCACCGCGAAGCTCGAATTCAAGCTGGTCGACCTGACCGCCGATCCCGCCGCCGTCGCGCAAGGGCGCGCGCCGGTGGGCAGCGAGGTCGTCGCCTATGCCGAGCCCGGCCAGGCGCCGATCGCGGTCAAGCGCCGCGCCATGCTGAGCGGCGACGAGCTGATCGACGCCAAGCTGAGCTACAACAGCCAGACCAACGAGCCGGTCGTCTCGATCACCTTCAACAGCGAAGGCGGTCGCAAATTCGCCCGCGTCACGCAGGAGAATGTCGGCAAGCCCTTCGCGATGATCCTCGACGGCAAGGTGCTGTCGGCGCCGAACATCAACGAGCCGATCCTGGGCGGACAGGCGCAGATCTCCGGCCGCTTCACCACCGACAGCGCCAACCAGCTCGCCATCGCGCTGCGCTCGGGCAAGCTGCCGGTCGCGCTCAAGGTGGTCGAGGAACGCACCGTCGGCCCGGATCTCGGCGCCGATTCGATCCGCGCCGGTACCCTCGCCAGCGTGATCGCCGTGGTCGGCGTCGTGATCTTCATGCTCGTCAGCTACGGCCGCTTCGGCTTCTACGCCAACCTCGCCGTGGTGATTAACGTCTTCGTGATCCTCGGCATCATGGCGCTGCTCAACGCGACGCTGACCCTGCCGGGCATCGCCGGCTTCGTGCTGACGATCGGCACCGCGGTCGACGCCAACGTGCTGATCAACGAACGCGTCCGCGAGGAGCTGCGCCGTGGGCGCTCGCCCACCCAGGCGGTCGAGCATGGCTATAAGGAAGCCAGCCGGACGATCTTCGAGGCGAACGTCACCCACGCCATTGCGGGGCTGATCATGTTCGTGCTCGGCTCGGGCCAGGTGAAGGGCTTCGCGGTCGTTCTGCTGATCGGCATCGCGACCTCGGTGTTCACCGCCGTCGTCTTCACCCGCATGCTCGTCGCGCTGTGGCTCCGCCACAAGCGGCCCACCAGCATCCATATCTGATCGGAAACAGAGCCATGCGTCTGCTGAAACTTGTTCCCGACAACACCAATATCGGCTTCGTCCGGGTCCGCTTCATCGCCTTCGTCATCACCGCGCTGCTGACCATAGCGTCGCTCGCGGTGGTCGGCGCGCGCGGCCTCAACATGGGCGTCGACTTCGTCGGCGGCCTGATGATCGAGGCGAAATTCCAGACCGTGCCGCAGCTCGACGCGGTGCGCAGCAACATCGACGGCCTCGGCGTCGGCGTCAGCTCGCTCCAGCAGTTCGGCGATCCCAAGACGGTGTCGATCCGCCTGCCGATCCCCGAGAGCAGCGACGAGGGCGCGACCAACGCCGTCGTCAGCAAGGTCTCGGCCTCGCTGGTCAAGCAGTTCCCCGGCGTCACCTTCACCCGCTACGACACCGTGTCGGGCAAGGTGTCGGAGGAGCTGATCCAGAACGGCGTGCTCGCGGTCATCCTCGCGGTGCTCGGCATCGCGATCTTCTCCTGGCTGCGCTACGAATGGCAGTTCGGCGTGTCGACCTTCGTCGCGATCGTCCACGACGTGCTGATGACGCTGGGCTTCTTCGCGCTGACGCAGCTCGAATTCGACCTCAACATCGTCGCCGCGGTGCTGACGATCATCGGCTATTCGATCAACGACAAGATGGTGATCGACGACCGCATCCGCGAGAACATGCGCAAATATCGCCAGATGGACATGAAGGCGCTGATCGACCTGTCGGTCAACGAGACGCTGCCGCGCACCGTCATGACCTCGGTCACGGTGATGCTGGCGCTCGGCGCGCTGCTGCTGTTCGGCGGCCATGTGCTGCGCGGCTTCGCGGCGGCGATGATGCTCGGCATCGTCGTCGGCACCTATTCGTCGGTCTACGTCTCGTCGTCGCTGCTGATCACCCTCGGGCTCGAGCCGCAGCGCTTCTCCGCCAAGCCCAAGGAAAGCCGGCCCGACGCCGAGCGCGTCGGCCCGCAGCCCTGATGGTCAGCTTCGACCGGGAGGAAGCGCCGGGCGGCCCCACCATCCGGGGCTTTTCCGGCACCGCCTTCCGCGTCGCGGACCGGATCGTGCCCGGCGGGCTGTGGCTGACGCCGGACAATGCGCTCGACTGGGCCCCGCCGGCGTTCGAAACGCTGAGCGTCGACGACGTGGCGGGGCTGGTCGCGATCCAGCCGCCGCCCGAATTCCTGCTGCTCGGTACCGGACCGACGATGCGCCGCCCCTCCCCCGCCTTCGTCGCGGCGATCGAGGCGCTCGGCTTCGGGGTCGAACCGATGGACAGCCGTGCCGCCGCCCGCGCCTGGAACGTACTGCGCGGCGAGGACCGCTGGATCGTCGCGGCGTTCATGCCGTTGTGATCACACGCTGAACCCTAACAGCCGTCATACTTTTTAGCCGTCATGCCAGCGAAGGCTGGCATCCATGTCTGTCTCCTTCTCAGATGCCGTCTGGCTGATGAGAGACATGGGCCCCTGCCTCCGCAGGGGCGACGGTCAGCGGTGCTTCTCCACAAGCCCCGCGAGATGCTCGTACAGCGCCGCGCTGTTCCGCTCCCAACTGAACCGCGCCGCCGCCTCGGCGACCTCGGCCTGCGGGCGCGGATCGGCCAGCACCGCGCGGATGCCCTCGGCGATCGCCGCTGGGGTCCGATCGACCAGCCGTCCGGCAGCGGGGCGGTCGACCACCTCGCGCGCGCCGCCGACGTCGGTGATCACGATCGGCGTGCCGCAGGCGATCGCCTCGACCCAGACATTGGCGAGCCCTTCCGATGCGGAGGGCGCCGCCATCACGTCAGCCGCCGCGAACAGCCCCGGCAACTCGTCATGCGGCAGCGCGCCGAGCAGCCTGACCCGATCGTCGAGCCCGGCCCCGGCGATCCGCGCGGCGAGCGCCTCCCGCTCGGGCCCGCGCCCGGCGATCAGCAGGGTGACGCCGGGCAGCTCCCTCATCGCGTCGACGAGCAGCGCATGGCCCTTGAGCGGGATCAGGTTGCCAGCGCTCGCCACCAGCGGCCCCGTCACGCCCAGCGCGGCCTTCGCCGCCGCCCGGTCGCGCGGGTGGAAGGCCGATGCATCGACGCCGGTATGGTGGACGCGGATGCGCTCCCCCGGCAGGCCGAGCGCGATCATGTCGTCGCGCAGCGCCGCCGACACGGCGAGCATCCCGTCCGCCGCCCGTCCCGCCGCGACGATCTTCGCCCGGCAGGCCGGCTTCGCGCCCCAAAGGTGAATGTCGCTGCCGCGCGCCTTGATCGACACCGGCACGCCGAGCCGCGCGCCCAGCCGCACCGCCGCTGGGCCGTCGGGATAGAAGAATTCGGCATCGATCACGTCGAAGGGGAAGGTCACCCGGATCGAATCGAGCAGCGGCGCCACGCTGCGCGCCAGGCTCCACGGATTGATCCGGCCCCCGATCATCGGCAGCGTCGCGAAGCGCGGACGATGGACCTCCAGCCCGTTCCACATCTCGCGTTCGGGCAGCTCGGCGAGCGCGCGATAGGCCGGATGACGCCGCGCCCAGCGGGTCGGCGGCAGCGCGAAGGGCGCGACCACCCGCACCTCGACGCCGGGCAGCGCCGCCAGCGCGCGGCTCTGCCGCTCGACGAAGCCGCCGAAGCCGGGCCGGGTGCGATCCGGATAGAGGGTGGACAAGGTCAGGACCCGTAACATTGCCCTTACATTAACGTGTTGCCGACGCCGCGCACCCCCTCTCTTCGCGGCCATTGCGGCCGGAAGATTTGCCCCGTAAAGAGGCGATCCTATGCTGCGTAAAGTCTCCCGCCCGATCGCGCTGATGATCGCCGCCGCCACCCTGGTTCCGCTGGCCGGCTGCGCCACCAGCAAGAACAAGGGCGACACCAAATATGTCGCCCGCGACGTGGACACGCTTTACAACGCGGCCAAGGAGCGGCTCGACCGGCACCAGTACAAGCTGGCCGCCGCGCTGTTCGACGAGGTCGAGCGCCAGCACCCCTATTCGGTCTGGGCCCGCCGCGCGCAGCTGATGAGCGCCTTCTCCTATTATCTGGCGCGCCAGTACACCGAATCGATCGCCTCGGCGCAGCGCTTCATCTCGATCCATCCGGGCAACCGCGACGCGCCCTATGCGCTCTACCTGATCGCGATCGACTATTATGAGCAGATCCAGGACGTCACCCGCGACCAAAAGCTGACGCAGAACGCGCTCGACGCGCTCAACGAGCTGATCCGTCGCTATCCGGATTCGCGCTACGCCGCCGACGCGCGCGTCAAAGTCGACCTGGTCAACGACCATCTCGCGGGCAAGGAGATGGAGATCGGCCGCTTCTACCAGCGGCGCGGCGACTGGCTCGCCTCGGTCGTCCGCTTCCGCACCGTCGTCGACAAATACGACACCACCAGCCACACGCCCGAGGCGCTGATGCGGCTGACCGAAAGCTATCTGGAACTGGGCGTCCCCCAGGAGGCCGAACGCGCCGCCGCGGTGCTGGGCGCCAACTATCCGGGCAGCAAATGGTACCAGCACTCCTATGAGCTGCTGCGGAAGAAGGGTATCTCGGCGAGCTGAAGCTTGCTTTTGTTTGAGCCTCAGGCGCCGGCGGTCGCATCCGCGACCTTGGCTATCCTCGCATAAGCTCGGGCGCGCGTTCGCGCTTGCGGAGCCCTCACAGGCTCCGACTACCAGCTCTTGCGATGGAACGGCCCCGCAGGGGCCGCAAGGCCGAACGGCCGCCCGAGCTTATGCGAGGATAGCCAAGCCGGGCGGAGGCCCGCCGCCCGGCGCCTGAGGGCTAAACAAACAAACTCCCTCTCCCCCATCATCAATTCGTTAACCACCTTCGATCTATAGCGAATCCCGCCGGCAGCCCCGGCACGGACCGTTCGGGATATTCGCTGATTCGATGACGCGCGCAGCTTCCAGTCTTTCGGGTGACGAGGTCGCCGCGCTGATGGACGAGCTCAGCGACATCTCCTTCGACCAGGAGGGCGTCGAGCCGCCCAAGGTCCGCCAGGTCCGCGACGTCGAGCCCTATGCGCTCGGCCAGCGCAAGGACCGGCCGGTCGCGCATCTCGCCCATCTCGAGCGGATGAACGAGCGGATCGCGCGCCGCCTGCGCGACGTGATCGAACCGATCGCCCAGACCCGCAGCAAGGTCGATCCGATCCCGCTGGAAACCCGCCGCTTCGACGAGTGGCAGCGCAACCAGGCCGACCATATGAGCCTCAGCCTCTTCCGGGTCCGCCCGGTCAAGGGGATGATGATGGTCGCGGTCGAGCCGAGCTTCGTCACCAACATGGTCGACGCCTTCTATGGCGGCACCGGCAACGGCCTGACCACCAAGGGCGGCGAGTTCACCCCCTCCGAGCAGCGCCTCCAGCGCCGGCTGACCGACGCGATCGTCGAGGTGCTGACCCGCGTGTGGAGCGACACCTTCCCGCTCCAGTTCGATTTCTCGACCCACGAGACCAACGCCGCCTTCGCCAACATGGTCCGCGCCGACGAGCCCGTCGTCGTCCAGAGCTTCACGATCAAGCCCGGCATGTCGCGCTCCACCCGGGTCGAGATCCTCTACCCGCTGTCGCTGCTCCAGCCGATCGAGGACCAGATCGCCGCGCGCACCCAGGCGGGCGCCGACGGCGACGATCCCGAATGGAAGGGCAAGCTGCTCACCGCGCTCGACGCCGTCGCCCTGCCCGTCCGATCGGTGCTGGCGCGGCCGGAGATGAGCGTGGCGCAACTGCTCGCGCTCAAGCCCGGCGACGTCATCCCGGTCAATCTCTCGCAGACGGTTCCCCTTCTCGTCGGCAACCGCCGCTTCGCCGAGGGCACGATCGGCGAGCAGGACGGCCGCGCCGCGCTGATGATCGAAAGCCTCAACAAGGAAGTGCTGAAATGACCGACATGTCCGACGTTCCCGCGGTTCCCGGCGCCGCCGACCTCGCGGGGCGCGACAATCTGCGGCTGCTGGCGGATATCCCGCTGCGCCTGTCGGTCGAGGTCGGCAGCACCTCGCTCCGCCTCGCCGAGCTGATGGACCTCAACGCGGGCAGCGTGGTCGAGCTCGACCGCCAGGCCAATGAATTGCTCGACATCATGGTCAACGGCACCCTCGTCGCGAAAGGCGAGGTAGTGACAGTGAACGGAAAGTTCGGAATAAGGGTGGTCGACATCGTCGCCGCCGACGCGCGGCTACCGGGAATCGAACGCCGCCAATGATGCTGGATTACCTGTTGCGATTGCTGCTGCTCGTCCCGCTGGTCGCGGGGCTCGCTTATGGTTCGCTGTGGCTGTGGCGCAAGCTCCAGCCCGGCATCGCCATCGGCAACAGGAACAGGGCGATCCGCATCGTCGACGCGATCCCGATGGGCGCCACCGGCCGCCTCGCGGTGGTCGAGTTCGCCAACCGCCACATCCTCGTCGCCGTCTCGCGCGGCCGCATCGAGAAGATCGCCGAGGCCCCCGCCGACGGGGCCTTCGTGCTGCCGGACGAGGATATCTAGGCCTCCCCTCCCCTTTTTCGTCATGCTGAACTTGTTTCAGCATCCACCAGAAAGCGGGAACAGGTTCCGAGGCTTCTGCCGCCACGGCCCGATCACCGCCTGTTCTGTCTCCAGCCTCCCGGTGGATGCTGAAACAAGTTCAGCATGACGACGGGAGTGGGAGAGGGTCAGGCGCTCTCTTCGAGGCCCTTGCTGTTCCGGTGCAACGCCGCGAGCACCGTCGCGACGATCGATTCGGCATCCAGACCCGCCTCGGCATATTGCTTCTCGGGCTTGTCATGCTCCTGGAAGGCGTCGGGCAGGCGCATCGTCCGCAGCTTCAGGCCGCCGTCGATCAGGCCGAGGTCCGACGCGAGGGTCAGGACATGCGCGCCGAGGCCGCCGATCGCGCCCTCCTCGATCGTCACCGCCACCTCATGGCTGGTCAGCAGCGTCTGGATCATCGCCTCGTCGAGCGGCTTGGCGAAGCGCAGGTCGGCGACCGTCGTCGACAGGCCCAGCGCATCGAGCTGATCGGCGGCGCGCAGTGCCTCGCCCAGCCGGGTGCCGAGCGACAGGAGCGCGACCGTCTTGCCCTCGCGCACGATCCGGCCCTTGCCGATCGCGAGCCGCTCGGGCGCGGCGGGCAGCGCGACTCCGACGCCGTTGCCGCGCGGATAGCGCAGCGCGATCGGGCCGCTGTCGTGGACGGCGGCGGTGTGGACCATGTGGACCAGCTCCGCCTCGTCGGCCGCCGCCATCACCACCATGTTCGGCAGCGTCGCCAGATAGGTGATGTCGAAGCTGCCGGCATGGGTCGAGCCGTCGGCGCCGACCAGGCCGGCGCGGTCGATCGCGAAGCGCACCGGCAGGTTCTGGATCGCCACGTCGTGGACGACCTGGTCATAGGCGCGCTGCAGGAAGGTCGAATAGATCGCGCAGAAGGGGCGATAGCCCTGCGCGGCGAGGCCGGCGGCGAAGGTCACCGCATGCTGCTCGGCGATGCCGACGTCGAAGCTGCGTTCCGGGAAGGCCTTGCCGAATTTGTCGAGGCCGGTGCCCGAGGGCATCGCCGCGGTGATCGCGCAGATCCGGTCGTCGCGCTTCGCCTCGGCGACCAGGGCGCCGGCGAAGACGCCGGTATAGCTGGGCGGGCCCGGCGGCGCCTTGGCCTGCACCCCGGAGACGACGTCGAACTTCTGGACGCCGTGATATTTGTCGGCCGCCGCCTCGGCCGGGGCATAGCCCTTGCCCTTGTTGGTGACGACGTGGATCAGGATCGGGCCATGGTCGCCGTCGCGGACATTCTCCAGGATCGGCAGCAGATGGTCGAGATTATGGCCGTCGACCGGGCCGACATAATAGAAGCCCAGTTCCTCGAACAGCGTGCCGCCGGTCGCCATGCCGCGGGCATATTCCTCGGACCGCTTGGCGAAGTCGTGGATCGGCCGGGGCAGCTTCTGCGCCACCCGCTTGGCGAAGCCGCGCATCGACAGGAAGGGGCGCGAGGAGACGATCTTGGCGAGATAGGCCGACAGCGCGCCGACCGGCGGGGCGATCGACATGTCGTTGTCGTTGAGGATGACGATCAGCCGGTTGCCCGCCTGCTTGGCGTTGTTCATCGCCTCATAGGCCATGCCCGCCGACATCGCGCCGTCGCCGATCACCGCGATCGCGCGGCCTTCCTTGTTCGCCAGCTTGTTGGCGACGGCGAAGCCGAGCGCGGCCGAGATCGAGGTCGAGCTGTGCGCCGCCCCGAACGGATCATATTCGCTCTCGGACCTCTTGGTGAAGCCCGACAGCCCGCCGCCCTGGCGCAGCGTGCGGATGCGGTCGCGCCGGCCGGTCAGGATCTTGTGAGGATAAGCCTGATGGCCGACGTCCCAGATCAGCACGTCGCGCGGCGTGTCGAAGACATAATGGAGCGCCACCGTCAGCTCGACGACGCCGAGCCCCGCGCCGAGATGTCCGCCGGTCACCGACACCGCCGAAATCATCTCCGCGCGCAGCTCGTCGGCGAGCTGGCGCAAATCCGTCGGCTTGAGGCGCCGCAGGTCTTCGGGCGTGCTGACGGTGTCGAGAAGCGGCGTTGGAGGACGGTCGTTCATCCTGCTCGCCTTAGCCCCATTGAACCCTCGTAGCCAGCGCAGATGCGTCAGGCCGCGTCGCCTTCCGAACATTGCGCGCAGCATCCGCGCACCTCGATCACCGGGCGGAGATTGGTGAAACCGGCCTTCTCCGCCGCGCGCCGAACCGATCCGGTCAGCGCGTCGTCGTCGACATGGCTGGCCTGCCCGCAGCTGTCGCAGACCAGGAAGATGCAGTCATGCTGGCACTCGGGATGGGCGTTGACGATATAGGCGTTGGCGCTTTCCACCCGCCGCGCCAGATTGGCCGCCACGAACACGTCGAGGATGCGATAGACGCTGTTGGCGGCGACCCGCCGGCCGGTCGATCCCGACACCGCCTCGGCCAGGTCGTAGGCGGAAGCGGGCTTGGTCGCGGCGCTCAGCGCGGCGAAGATCTCGGCCCGCATCGGCGTCCACTGCTCGCCCGCGCGCTCGAAAGCGCGCTGCGCGGCATCGGCCAGCGACTGGCCCTCGTGGAGCCGGTGATCATGCGCGGTTGCCATGTCGGTAATCTAGGCCCCGTCAGGGGGGCATACAAGCCTTACCAGGCGTGGGCGCGCCGGTTCAGGAAGTGGGCGCCCGCGACCGCGGCGACGCCGGCCATGGTGAAGGCCGCCTCGATGACGCCGTGCGGCACGGTCAGCGCGGCCGCCATCAGCGTGATCCCCATGGCGCCCAGCATCACCGGAATCGGCCGACGATGCTGGGTGAAGCCCCGGCCGAGGCCGACGATCGCGAGGAGGATCGCCAGCACCAGCCCGCCCTCATGGATCGCGGGATGCAGCAGGAAGCCGCCCGCCGTCGCCAGTACCGCGACCAGCAGCACGCTCGCCGCGCAATGCACGAAGCACAGCGCCGACAGGCCTATGGCCAGTCGGTCGAACAGGTCGCGGGCGGGGGTCGGGCGAGTCACGGACATACTCCTCTCCCGCCGCAAATGGCATGTTCACGCCGAAGATACAATATATCATTGCCATTCGGACGGAGATTTTCTTCCGCTCAGCGCGCGAGGCGGTAGCCGACCCCCGGATCGTTGACGATCAGCGACGGCCGCGCCGCATCCTCCTCCAGCTTCTGCCGCAGGTTGCGAACGACGACGCGCAGATATTCGATGTCCTTCTCGTGCGCGGGGCCCCAGATCGTCCGCAGCAGCTGGCCATGGGTCAGCACCCGGCCGGGATGGGCGGCCAGTTCGGCGAGCAGCGCGAACTCCTTGCGGGTCAGGTGGACCTCCTCCCCGCTCCGCTCGACCCGGCGCGCGGCGAGGTCGATCATGATCTCCCCGGCGCTCAGCCGCTCCTCCCCGCGCCGCCCGGCATGGCGCGCGGCGGTGCGCAGCCGGGCGAGCAGTTCCTCGCTGTCGAACGGCTTGGTGACATAATCGTCGGCGCCGAGGTCGAGCGCGGCGACCTTCTCGTCGGTCGCGTCGCGCGCCGACAGGATGATCAGCGCGGGATCGCCGTCGGTCTTGAGCAGCGGGATCAGCTCGATCCCGTCGCGGTCGGGCAGGCCGAGGTCGAGCAGGATCGCCGCCGGCCGCTCCGTCCGGGCGAGGCGCAGCGCCGATGCGGCGTCGCCGGCCTCGGCCACCTCATGCCCCGCCCGCTTGAGCGCGACGCCGAGCAGGCGGCGGATCTGCGGCTCGTCGTCGACGATCAGGACCTTCATGCCAGCGCCTCCGGATCGATCCGGACGACCAGCCGGTCGGGCCAGGACAGGGTGAAGCGCGCGCCCTGCGGATCGGCGCAGCGCTCCGCCCGGATGTCGACCTCCATCGCCGCGGCGAAGTCGCGCGCGATGGCGAGGCCGAGGCCGGTGCCGCCCCGCGCGCGGTCCGATCCGTCGAAGCGGGTGAAGGTCTCGAACACCGCCGTCTCTTTGCCTTCGGGCAGCCCCGGCCCCTCGTCGCGGATCGCCAGCGACAGGCCGTCGGGCCCGCGCCGCGCGCCGATCCGCAGCGGCGTGCCGGAATGGGCGTAGCGGCCGGCATTGTCGAGCAGGTTGATCAGGACATGGTGGAGCAGCTGCGGGTCGGCGCGGACCATCGGCAGCTCGGGCGGGATGTCGAGCAGGATATCGTGCCCGTCGAGCGTCTTGCGCACGGCATGGACCGCGCTCGCCACCGCATCGGTCAGGTCGATCGGCTCGATCGCCAGGGTGATCGCCCCGGCCTGCGCGCGCGCCATGTCGAGCAGGTTGCCGACGAAGCGGTCGAGCCGCTCCACCTCGCCGTCGAGCGCGTCGACGATCGCCGCATCCGTCGGGGCGAGCGCCGATTGCCCGAGCTCGCCGATCGCCGAGCGGATCGTCGTCAGCGGCGTGCGCAGGTCGTGCCCGACCGAGGAGAGCAAGGCGGCGCGGAGCCGGTCGCGGCTGCGCACCACGTCGAGCTCGCGCATCGCCTCGGCGAGCTGCATCCGGTCCATCGCCAGCGCCGATTGATGGGCGAGGCTGAGCAGCAGCGGCAGCTCGTCGGAGCGGATCGCCGCGCCATCCGGATCGACATGCGCGACCGCCAGCGCGGCGAGGGTCCGGTCGCCCTTGGCGATCGGCTGGAACAGCCAGTCCGACGCGGTCAGCGTGTCGGAGCCGCGCCCGGCGGGCTTGCCCTTCTCCAGCGTCCAGTTGGCGGCGGCGAGGTCAAGCTGGTCCGGCTCATGCCCGGTCGGGACCGCCGCGACCAGCGCCGCGCCGGCCGGCGACGGCATGAACAGCATGGCGTTGACGTTGAACAGCCGGGCGATCTCCCCGCAGATCGCCTGGGCCAGCTCGTCGGGATTGGCGGCGTCGGCAATGCGCTGCGCGAAGCCGGCGAGCGCCGCGTTCTGCCGCGCCGAGCGGTTGGCGAGCTCGGCCTGCGCCCGCATCCGCGCGGCGAGCTGGCTCGTCACCACCGCCACGATCAGCAGCACGAAGAAGGCGATCACGTTCTCGGGATTGCTGATCGACAGCGTGTAGAGCGGCGGCAGCAGGAAGAAGTTGTAGGCGAGCGCCGAGACCAGCCCCGCGAACAGCCCCGGCCGCAGCCCGAAGCGCCCCGCCGCCGCGAGCACCGGCAGCAGGAACAGCATCGCGACATTGTTGAGGTCGAGCAGCTGGCGCAGCCCGACCGCGCTGGCGACCGTCGCCGCGACCATCGCCAGCGACCAGAGGAAGGGACGCGCCTCCAGTCCCTCGCGCCAGGTCCGCCGCGCCGCCAGCCCCGCCCCGGCCTGCCCCGCGATGGGCAGGACATGGACGGCGACCCCTTCGGCGCTGCGCACGATCCGGTCGACCACCGATCCGTGGCGCAGCTCGAACCACCAGCTGCGCGACGACTTGCCGAGCACCAACTGGGTCGCGCGATAGTCGCGCGCATAGCCGGCGAGCCCGCTCACCACGTCGGTCGCCGGCACCGATGCCGTCCCGCCGCCGAGCTGCGCGGCGAGCGCCAGGGTGCGCGCCAGCCGCTCGCGCTCGGCCGCGCCGAAGCCCGACGAGCGGCCGGTCTCGACATGGATCGCGGTCCAGGGCGCGCGCAGCGCGTCGGCCAGCCGCTTGGCGGCGCGGACCAGGGCCTCGGCCTCGGGCCGCTCGCTGACCGCGACCAGCACCCGATCGCCGCCCGCGAAGGTGCCGCCCAGCGCATGGGCGCGCAGATGATCGAGCATCTGCGCATCGACCGCCTGCGCCGCGCGCCGCAAGGCCAGTTCGCGCAGCGCCGACAGGTTCGACTTGGAGAAGAAATGGCTGAGCGCCCGGCTCGCCTCCTCGGGCACATAGACCTTGCCGTCCTTCAGCCGCTCGATCAGCTCGTCGGGCGGGATATCGACGATCTCGATCTCGGCCTGCTCGAGGACGTGATCGGGCACCGTCTCGCGCACCCGGACGCGGGTGAAGGAGGCGACGACGTCGTTGAGGCTCTCGACATGCTGGATATTGATCGTCGAATAGACGTCGATCCCGGCGGCCAGCAATTCCTCGACGTCCTGCCAGCGCTTGGGGTGGCGCGATCCGGGGGCGTTGCTGTGGGCGAGCTCGTCGACCAGCACGAGCTGCGGCGCGCGGGCGAGGATCGCGTCGATGTCCATCTCGCTGAGCGGGCGGCCATGATGCTCGGACACGCGGCGCGGGATGATCTCGAACGGCCGGGTCAGCGCCTCGGTCTCGCGGCGGCCATGCGTCTCGACGACGCCGACGACGACGTCCTCGCCCTCGCGCAGCCGCGCCGCGCCCTCGGACAGCATCTCATAGGTCTTGCCGACCCCCGGCGCCGCGCCGAGGAACAGCTTCAGACGGCCGCGCGCCTCCCGCGCGGCGGCGCGCAGGAGGGCGTCGGGATCGGCTCTGGCAGGTTCGGACGGGTGGATCAGTCGCTCCTCTGGCCATCGAGCCGACGGTTGAGCGCGAGGACGTTGACCCGCGCATCGCCGATGAAGCCTAGCACAGGCCCCCGCGTTTCGGAGGCGATAATCCGCCGCACCGCCGCCGGCGCGATGCCCCGCGCCCTGGCGATCCGGCCGACCTGCCATTCGGCCGCCGCGGGGCTGATGTCGGGATCGAGCCCCGATCCGGAGGCGGTGGCGAGGTCGGCGGGCACCGCTCCGGTACCGAGCGCGGCGACGTCGGCCTTCACCCGGTCGGCCAGCGCCCGCGAGGTCGGGCCGAGGTTCGATCCCGAGGAGGCGAGCCCGTCATAGCCCTTCCCCGCCGCCGATGGCCGGCCGTGGAAATAGCGGTTGGCGGCGAAGGTCTGGCCGATCAGCTCCGACCCGACGACCCGCCCCCGCTCGACCACCAGGCTGCCATTGGCCTGATGCGGGAAGACCGCCTGGCCGACGCCGAGCAGCGCGAAGGGATAGGCCAGTCCGAGCAGCAGCGCGAAGAGCAGCCCCATGACGATCGCGGGGCGGAGGCCGGTGAGAATGTCCTGTGTCATGATCAATCTCTCATTCGTCATGCTGAACTTGTTTCAGCATCCACCGGGAGGCAGGCTCCTGCCTTGCCGGTTCCTGTTGCGAAGTCCCGTTCTCCCACCCGTCCAGCCTGAGCGGCCGGGTGGATGCTGAAACAAGTTCAGCATGACGGGTCGAGATGCGGGCGACCTCACGCCAGCCCCAGCCCGCCGACCGCGAGGTCGATCAGCTTGATGCCGACGAACGGGGCGATCAGCCCGCCGACGCCGTATATCCCCAGGTTGCGGGCGAGCAGCGGCCCCGCGCCGATCGGCCGATAGCGGACGCCCTTGAGCGCCAGCGGAACGAGGCAAGGGATGATCAGCGCGTTGAAGATGATCGCCGACAGGATCGCCGATTGCGGCGTGGTCAGCCCCATGACGTTGAGCACCGCCAGCCCCGGATAGAGCACCGCGAATATCGCCGGGATGATCGCGAAATATTTGGCGACGTCGTTGGCGACCGAGAAGGTGGTGAGGCTGCCGCGCGTCATCAGCAGCTGCTTGCCGAGGCCGACGATCTCGATCAGCTTGGTCGGATCGCTGTCGAGGTCGACCATGTTGCCCGCCTCGCGCGCCGCCTGGGTGCCGGTGTTCATCGCCACGCCGACATCGGCCTGCGCCAGCGCGGGCGCGTCGTTGGTGCCGTCGCCGCACATCGCCACCAGCTTGCCGCCCTGCTGCTCGCGCCGGATCAGCGCCAGCTTGTCCTCTGGCGTCGCCTGGGCGAGGAAATCGTCGACACCGGCCTCGGCCGCGATCGAGGCGGCGGTCAGCGGGTTGTCGCCGGTGATCATCACCGTCCGGATGCCCATGCGGCGCAGCTCGGCGAAGCGCTCGCGCACCCCGGCCTTGACCACGTCCTTGAGGTGGATCGCACCGAGCAGCCGGCCGTCGCGCGCCACCGCCAGCGGGGTGCCGCCGGCGCGGGCGATCTCGTCGGTGACGCGGCGCAGCTCGGCCGCCGCGCCGGTCTCGCCCAGCCCCGGATGGGCGCGCAGGATCGAATCGACCGCGCCCTTCTGGATCAGGCTGCCCCCCGCGCGGACCCCCGACAGGCGGGTCTGTGCGGTGAAGGGGATGATCTCGGCATCGGTCGGCAGCTCGGCCGTCGCGACATGATGCCGCTCCCGCGCGAAGGCGACGATCGAGCGGCCCTCGGGGGTCTCGTCGGCAAGGCTGGCGAGCAGCGCGGCCTCGGCCAGCGCCTCCGCCGAGGCGCCGCCGATCGCGCGGAAGTCGGTCGCCTGGCGGTCGCCGATCGTGATCGTGCCGGTCTTGTCGAGCAGCAGCGTGTCAATGTCGCCCGCCGCCTCGACCGCGCGGCCCGACTTGGCGAGGACGTTGAAGCGCACCAGCCGGTCCATCCCCGCGATGCCGATCGCCGACAGCAACGCCGCGATCGTCGTCGGGATCAGGGTGATCAGCAGCGCGGCGAGCATCGCCATCGGCACCGATCCGCCGGCATAGGCGGCGAACCCCGGTATGGTCGCGACCGCGATCAGGAAGATGATCGTCAACCCGACGAGCAGGATGGTCAGCGCGATCTCGTTCGGGGTCTTCTGGCGCTGCGCGCCCTCGACCAGCGCGATCATCCGGTCGAGGAAGCCCTGCCCCGGCTGCGCGGTGACGCGGACCTTGATCCGGTCGGAGATGACGCGGGTGCCCGCCGTCACCGCCGATCGGTCGCCGCCCGCCTCGCGGATCACCGGCGCGCTTTCGCCGGTGATCGCGGCCTCGTTGACCGATGCGACGCCCTCGATCACCTCGCCGTCGCCGGGGATCAGGTCGCCGGTCTCGACCAGCACGATCTCGCCGGGCTCCAGCCAGCCGGCGGGGACCAGTTCCCAGGTCTCGCCGACGCCCAGCATCCGCTTCGCCTTGAGCTCGGCCTTGGTGGCGCGCAGCGATTCCGCCTGCGCCCGGCCGCGCCCCTCGGCGATCGCCTCGGCGAAGGTGCCGAACAGCACGGTCAGCCACAACCAGGCGATGAGCTGCGCCTCGAACCCCCGGCCCAGGCCGCTGTCGCCGACGGCGAGCAGCAGGGTCAGCAGCGTCGCGACGACCGCCGTGGTGAACATCACCGGGTTGCGGACCAACTCGCGCGGGTCGAGCTTGCGGAAGGCGTTACCGATCGCGGGGATCATCAGATCGGCGGTGAACAGGGATTGGGAACGCGCCATGGGGCGAGCCTTTCGGATCAGAAGAGCTGGCCGCGGATCATCGCGAGATGATCGGCGATCGGGCCGAGCGCGAGGCTGGGCAGGAAGGTCAGGCCGCCGACGATCAGGACGATGCCGACGAGCAGGCCGATCCACAACGGCCCCGTGGTGGGGAAGGAACCGGCGCCGGCCGGGACATATTTCTTGGCGGCGAGCGACCCGGCGATCGCGAGCATCGGGATGATCACGAAGAAGCGGCCGATCCACATCGCGACGCCGAGCAGCCCGTCATACCAGGGGGTGGCGGCGGTCAGGCCGGCGAAGGCCGAACCGTTGTTCGCGACGCCGCTGGTGAAGGCGTAGAGGATCTCCGAGAAGCCGTGCGGCCCCTTGGCGAGCGGCCCGGCGAGGCCGGCGGGCGTCACCGCGCTCAGGGCGGTGAAACCGAGGATGACGAGCGGCAGCACCGCGATCGCCAGCACCGCGAGCTTCACCTCGCGCGCCTCGATCTTCTTGCCGACATATTCGGGGCTGCGGCCGACCATCAGTCCGGCGACGAACACCGCCAGGATCGCGAACAGCAGGAAGCCGTAGACCCCCGCGCCGACGCCGCCGACGACGACCTCGCCGAGCTGCATGTTGATCAGCGGGATCATCCCGCCCAGCGCCGTGAAGCTGTCGTGCATCGCGTTGACCGCGCCGCACGAGGCGGCGGTGGTGACGGCGGCGTAGAGCGCCGAGCCGGCGATGCCGAAGCGGACCTCCTTGCCCTCCATGTTGCCGCCGGGGACGCCGAGGCCGTGGAGCACCGGGTTGCCGGTCGCCTCCTGCCAGTAGACGACGCTCGCGCCGATCAGGAACAGGACCAGCATCGCGGCGAGGATCGCCCAGCCCTGGCGCGGATTGCCGACCGCCTTGCCGAAGGTCCAGGTCAGCCCGACCGCGATCAGGAAGATCGACAGCATCTGGAACAGGTTGGTCAGCGCGGTCGGATTCTCGAAGGGGTGCGCCGAGTTGGCGTTGAAGAAGCCGCCGCCATTGGTGCCGAGCAGCTTGATCGCCTCCTGGCTGGCGACCGGGCCCAGCGCGATCGACTGGCGCGCGCCCTCGACCGTGGTGGCGTCGACCGATCCGGCGAGCGTCTGCGGCACCCCGTTGGCGATCAGGAAGACCGCGAACAGGATCGAGAGCGGCAGCAGCAGATAGAGGGTGATGCGGGTGACATCGGCCCAGAAATTGCCGATCGTCCCCGCCTCGCGCCACGCGAAGCCGCGGAACAGCGCGAAGGCGAGCGCGATGCCGGTGGCGGCGCTGGTGAAATTATGGACGGTGAGCGCGACCATCTGGCTGAGCTGGCTCATCGTCGCCTCGCCGGCATAGCTCTGCCAGTTGGTGTTGGTGGTGAAGCTGACCGCCGTGTTGAACGCCAGGTCGGGCGCGACATTGGGCAGGCCGCGCGGGTTGAACGGCAACCAGGCCTGGGTGCGCAGGATGACGTAGGTCAGCAGCAGCAGGCCCAGGTTGAACAGGATCATGTGGACCGCATAGCGGCGCCAGCCCTGCTCGGCGGCCGGGTCGACGCCCGACAGGCGGTAGAAGCCGGTCTCCACCGGCCCGAGGAGCCGGTGGAGTGGCGTGCGCCGGCCTTCGTAGAGCGCGAACATCCACGCGCCCATCGGTTTGGCCAGCAAGAGGAGGATGGCGATGAAGACGAGGATCAGCGCCCAGCCGGCAAGGCTCATGGCTTCACTCCTTCACAATCAGAAACGTTCGGGACGCGCCAGCACGGCGACGAGGTAGAGGAGCAGGCCCAGCGCGGTGGCGGCCCCTAGCCAGAGATCGATGCCCATGATCGTCAGGCCCGGCCGGCAAGGCCGGCATAGCAAAGGCTGGCGGCGGTCAATCCCGCAACCAGAGCGATCCACAAGACGTCCTGCATCATGACCTCCGAACCGATTGTTCGGAGGCTCAGCTAGGCGTCGGGGCCGTTAGGCCGCCACGGGCAAATGCCGCGGCGCGCATAAGGAAAGCATAAGGAAAGCATAAGGAAAGGCGCCGCAGGCCCGGCGCCCGTCCCGTCAGGCGGCGAATTCGTCCGGTCCGACCGCGTAGAGGATGTCGGCGGGCGCCATCGCCGCGGCGATCAGTCCCATCGCCTCAGGCACGACCTGCTCGACATAGAAGCGCGCGGCGGTCCGCTTCATCGCCAGGAAGGCGCCGTCGCCGTTCGCGGCGATCCGGCCCTGCCGTTCCATCAGCCAGCCGGCGACGGCGGTCGAGAGCATGGTGAGGAAGGGATAGCTCGCCGCCAGCCGGTCGTCGACGTCCGCCGCCGCCAAATGCGCGGCGACCCGCTCGCAGGCGTCGATCAGGGCGCGCAGGCCCGCATCCTCGGCCTCGGCGCGCATGTCGGCAATCAGCCGGGCGAGCGTCCCGCCGCCTTCGAGGCCGAGCTTGCGGCCGACGAGGTCGGCCGCCTGGATGCCGTTGGTGCCCTCGTAGATCGTGGTGATGCGGACATCGCGGAAGAACTGGGCGGCGCCGGTCTCCTCGATATAGCCCATGCCGCCATGGACCTGGATGCCGAGATTCGCGACCTCGCAGCCGAGATCGGTGCCATAGGCCTTGGCGAGCGGGGTCAGCAGTTCGAGCCGGGCCTGCGCCGCCTTGTCGCCCAGGGTCGCGCGGTCGACCATGCCGGCCGAATAATAGAGCAGCGCGCGGGCCGCCTGGGTCAGCGCCTTCATCCGCAGCAGCATGCGGCGGACGTCGGGATGCTCGATGATCGCGACCGGCGCCGGGCTGCCCGATCCGGCGCGCGCCGACTGGATGCGCTCGCGCGCATAGGCGACCGCCTTCTGGGTCGCGGCCTCGGCCGCCTGGACGCCCTGCAGGCCGACGTTGAGGCGGGCGTTGTTCATCATCGTGAACATCGCGCGCATCCCGCCGAACTCGGGCCCGATCAGCTCGCCGACGCATTCGCCACGGTCGCCGAAGGAGAGGACGCAGGTCGGCGACCCGTGCAACCCCATCTTGTGCTCGATCGACACGGTGCGGACATCGTTCTCCGCGCCCGGCGATCCGTCGGCGTTGACGCGATATTTGGGGACGAGGAACAGCGAGATGCCCTTGGTGCCGGCCGGGCCGTCGGGGGTGCGGGCGAGGACGAGGTGGACGATGTTGTCGGCCAGGTCGTGGTCGCCGAACGAGATGAAGATCTTGGTGCCGCTGATCGACCAGGTCCCGTCGCCGCGCGGGGTCGCCTTCGCGCGCAGCGCGCCGACGTCCGATCCGGCCTGTGGCTCGGTCAGGTTCATCGTCCCGGTCCATTCGCCGCTGACCAGCTTGGGCAGATAGAGCGCCTGTTGCGCCTCCGACCCGTGATGGACCAGCGCCTCGATCGCGCCGACCGACAGCAGCGGGCAGAGGGTGAAGGCCATGTTGGCGGTGCCGAGCGTCTCCAGCACCACCGACGCCAGCGCATAGGGCAGCCCCTGCCCGCCATGGGCCTCGGGCGCGCTGATCGTGCCCCAGCCCGCCTCGACATAGGCCTTGTAGGCGGCGGCGAAGCCCTCCGGCATGACCACGCCCTCGGGCGTCCACTTCGCGCCGACCTGATCGCTGACGCGCGCCAACGGCGCCCATTCGCCCTCGGCGAAGCTCCCCACCCCTTCGATCACCGCATCGACCAGGTCGGGCGTCGCCGCCGCGAAACGATCGGTCGCGCCCAACTCGGCCAGACGCGTGACATGTTCGAGCACGAAGCGCTGTTCATCGAGAGGGGGCGTGAACATCGACGGGGCCTTTCATCCTGCATCCATGCCGGCGCCTTGGGGCGCTTCCGGCCTTGCACCGCCTAGCCGACCCACCGGTGGAGTCAATTATTTTTGATCATTCATACCAGTTTTTGACCGGTCAGCGCCGCAAGGTCCTCCGGCCGGTTGACGTTGGGCAGGTCGATGCCCTCGATCATCTCGGCGCCTGCCTCCGCCGCCCAGGCGCGGATCGCATGCTTGCGGTCCTCGGCCAGGAAGGCGTCGAGCCGATCGGCCAGCGCCGCCGGCCAGCGGCCGATCACCGGCAGGCTCGACAGGCAGGCCGCCCCCGGTGCCGCGACGAGCCGGTCGATCAGCGCATCGGGCAGCAGCGGCGTGTCGCATCCGATCGTCAGCACCGCGTCGAAGCCGTTCGCGCGCGCATGGCGGAGCGCGGCGTCGATCCCGCCGAGCGGCCCCATGTCGGGCGCGGGTCGATCGGCGAGCATGGTCAGCCCGCCATGCTCGCGGCCGCAGACCACCAGCGTCGCGACATGCGGGCGCAGCGCATCGGCGGCATGGTCGATCAGCGGCCTGCCCCGCCAGCGCGCCAGGGCCTTGTCCGATGCGAAGCGGCTCGACCGGCCGCCCGCGATCAGCGCCCCGAGCAGGCGGGTCACGGCACCACCAGCATCGCGTCGGGCCGGGCGAGCGCGACCAGCCGCACCCCCGCCTCGCGCGCCCGGTCGACCGCGAGGCCGGTCGGGGCCGAGACGGTGACGAGCGTCGGACAGCCCGCCAGCGCCGCCTTCTCGACCAGCTCATAGGAACAGCGCGAGCTCAGCAGGGCGAAGCCGCCGTCCCAGTCGAGCCCTTGGCGCAGCATCGCGCCGATCAGCTTGTCGAAGGCGTTGTGGCGGCCGACATCCTCGCGCGCCAGCCGGATCGTCCCGTCGCGGCCGCACAAGGCGGCGGCATGGACCCCGCCGGTCGCGGCGTTGAGCGGCTGGTGCGCCGACAGGCCGGACAGTGCGGCGAAGATCGCCGCGTCGGCGGGCGGCGACCCCGCGTCGACCGGCGGCAGCGCGCGGAGCGCCTGTTCGAGATTCTCGATCCCGCACAGCCCGCAGGAGGAATCGGACACGCGGTGGCGGACCCGTTCGGTGACAAGCGCCAGCCGCTCGTCGGCGAGGGTGATGCGCAGCAGCATGCCGCGCTCGGCGCGATGCGTGTCGACGTCGACGATCTGGCCGGCGGCGTCGATCAGCCGCTCGGCCCGGCTGAAGCCGAAGGCCAGGTCCTCCAGGTCGGTCGCGCTGGCCATCAGCACCGCATAGCCGAGGCCGTTATAGTCGATCGCGACCGGGGTCTCGTCGGCGACCGGCCGCTCGACCGGCTCGACCGTCCCGGCCGAGGATATGCGACGGAAGGACTGCCGGCGGACGGACGGCCCTTCGGCCATGTCAGCCCGCGTCCGCGAGGCCGGGCCCGATCCCCGCGCGCAGACGCGACAGCGCACCCGAGGCGACGGGGCTCAGCGTGCCGGCATGTTCCGCCATCAGCATCACGATCCGCGCCTTCATGCGCGGGTCCCAGAATTTGAGCAGATGATCCTCGGTGGCAGCCACGGCGTCGTCATGTCCCAGCGTCCCGAAATTGCGGGCGATCTGGTTCACCATATAGACGAGCTTCTCGTCGTTGGTCATCCCGCTCATTCGGCGGCCTCGACGAGGATGCGGCGGCTCTGCCGCGCCTGTTCGCTATAATCCTCCTGCCATTCGGAGGGGCCGTTGGACAGGCCGACCTGCACGGCCGTGACCTTGTACTCCGGACAGTTGGTCGCCCAGTCGGAATAGTCGGTGGTGATGACATTGGCCTGCGTCACCGGATGGTGGAAGGTGGTGTAGACCACGCCGGGCGCCACCCGCTCGGTCACCGAAGCGCGCAGCGTCGTCTCGCCCGCGCGGCTGCGCAGATAGACCCAGTCGCGATCCTTGATGCCGCGATTCTCGGCGTCGAGCGGGTGTATCTCCAGCAGATCCTCGGGATGCCAGGCGACATTGGCGGTGCGCCGCGTCTGCGCGCCGACATTGTAATGGCTGAGGATGCGACCGGTGGTCAGCAGCAGCGGATAGCGCGGGCCGGTCTTCTCGTCGGTCGCGACATAGTCGGTGACCACGAACTTGCCCTTGCCGCGCGCGAAGCCGCCGATGTGCATCGTCGGCGTGCCGAGCGGGGCCTTCTCGTTGGCGGGCCACTGGATCGACCCATGCTCCGCGATCAGGTCGAAGCTGACTCCGGCGAAGCTCGGCGTAAGGCGGGCGATCTCGTCCATGATCTCGGACGGGTGGTCGTAGGTCCAGTCGAGCCCCATCGCCCTGGCGACGAGCTGGACGATCTCCCAGTCGGCATGGCCGTTGAGCGGCGCCATCACCTTGCGGACGAGCTGGATGCGGCGCTCGGCATTGGTGAAGGTCCCGTCCTTCTCCAGGAAGGTCGAGCCCGGCAGGAAGACATGGGCGTAGTTGGCGGTCTCGTTGAGGAACAGGTCCTGCACCACCACGCATTCCATCGCGGCGAGCCCGGCGGCGACATGGGTCGTGTTGGGATCGGACTGGAGGATGTCCTCGCCCTGGATGAAAAGGCCCTTGAAGACGCCGTCGGTCGCGGCGTCGAGCATGTTGTTGATCCGCAGGCCCGGCTCGGGATCGAGCGGCACGCCCCATGCCGTCTCGAACAGCGCCCGCGTCTCCGGGTCGGAGACGTGGCGATAGCCCGAATATTCGTGCGGGAAGCTGCCCATGTCGCACGAACCCTGGACATTATTCTGTCCGCGCAGCGGATTCACGCCCACGCCCTCGCGGCCGATATTGCCGGTCGCCATGGCGAGGTTGGCGATCGCCATCACCGTCGACGATCCCTGGCTGTGCTCGGTGACGCCGAGGCCGTAATAGATCGCGCCGTTGCCGCCGGTCGCATAGAGCCGGGCGGCGGCGCGCAGCTCGGCGGCCGGGACGCCGGTCAGCGCCTCGGTCGCCTCGGGCGAGCGATGCGGCTCGGCCACGAACGCCGCCCAGTCCTGATACTCGTCCCAGTCGCAACGCTCGCGGATATAGGCCTCGTCCGCCAGCCCTTCCTCGACGATGACATGCGCCATCGCGGTCAGCACCGCGACGTTGGTGCCCGGCTTGAGCGGCAGGTGATGATCGGCGGCGATGCGCGCGCTGCGCACCAGATCGGTGCGGCGCGGATCGACGACGATCAGCCGCGCGCCTTCCCGCAGCCGCCGTTTCATCCGGCTGGCGAAGACCGGGTGGCCGTCGGTCGGGTTGGCGCCGATCACCATGATCACGTCCGCCTGCTGGACGCTGTCGAAATCCTGGGTGCCGGCCGATGTGCCGAAGGTCGTCTTCAGCCCATAGCCGGTCGGCGAATGGCAGACCCGCGCGCAGGTATCGACATTGTTGTTGCCGAAGCCCTGCCGGATCAGCTTCTGGACGAGGAAGGTCTCCTCGTTCGTGCAGCGGCTGGAGGTGATGCCGCCGACCGAACGGGTGCCGTAGGTCGCCTGGATGCGGCGGAACTCGGACGCGACATGGGCGATCGCCTCGTCCCAGCCCACCTCGCGCCAGGGCTGGTCGACCGAGGCGCGGACCATCGGCTTCAGGATGCGCTCGCGGTGCTGGGCATAGCCCCAGGCGAAGCGGCCCTTGACGCAGCTATGCCCGCGATTGGCCTTGCCGTCCTTCCACGGCACCATCCGCACCAGCTCCTCGCCGCGCAGCTCGGCGCGGAAGGCGCAGCCGACCCCGCAATAGGCGCAGGTGGTGACGACGGCGCGGTCGGGGGTGCCCTTCTCGATCACCGACTTCTCGATCAGCGCCGAGGTCGGGCAGGCCTGGACACAGGCGCCGCAGCTCACGCATTCGGAGGAGAGGAAATCCTGATCCTGGCTGGCGGCGATGTGCGACTGGAAGCCGCGCCCGTCGACGGTCAGCGCCAGCGTCCCCTGCACCTCGTCGCAGGCGCGCACGCAGCGCGAGCAGACGATGCACTTGGTGCTGTCGAAGGTGAAATAGGGGTTGGACTCGTCCTTCTCGGCGACGAGGTGGTTCTCCCCCTCATAGCCGTAGCGCACCTCGCGCAGGCCGACCGCGCCGGCCATGTCCTGCAACTCGCAATCGCCATTGGCCGAGCAGGTCAGGCAGTCGAGCGGATGATCGGAGATGTAGAGCTCCATCACCCCGCGCCGCAGTTCCTGGAGCCTCGCGGTCTGGGTGCGGACCACCATGCCCGGCGCCACCGGCGTGGTGCAGGAGGCGGGGTAGCCCGCCCGCCCGTCGATCTCGACCAGGCAGAGCCGGCACGAGCCGAAGCTTTCGAGCATGTCGGTCGCGCACAGCTTGGGGATGGTCGTCCCCATCAGCGCCGCCGCGCGCATGATCGACGTGCCCTCGGGCACCTCGACCCGCTGGTCGTCGATGGTCAGCGCCACCATCGGGCCGGTCACCGGCACCGCCTTGGTGCCGAGGTCGATTTCGCCGATCCACGCCATGGGCCTACTCCGCCGCCGCCGGCATCGCCGACGCGTCACCAAAATCTTCCGGGAAATGGTTCAGCGCGCTCAGCACCGGATAGGGGGTGAAACCACCGAGCGCGCAGAGCGATCCATATTTCATCGTGTCGCACAGGTCGCGCAGCAGGGCGATCTCCTGCTCGACGCTCTTCTGCCGCGCCTTCGCGTTGCGCATCTGCGGCAGCGCCTCGACCCGGTCGCCGCCGCGCCCGCCGGCGATGATCCGGTCGATCGTCTCGACCCCACGGGTCGATCCGATCCGGCAGGGCGTGCATTTGCCGCAGCTCTCGACCGCGCAGAACTCCATCGCGAAGCGGGCCATCTGCGCCATGTCGACCGTGTCGTCGAACACGGTGATCCCGGCATGGCCGATCAGCGCGCCCGCCGCCGCGAAGGATTCATAGTCGAACGGCAGGTCGAACATCGACGGCGGGAGATAGGCGCCGAGCGGCCCGCCCACCTGCACCGCGCGCACCGGCCGGCCCGATGCGGTGCCGCCGCCGACCGTCTCGACCAGCTCGCCCAGGCTGATGCCGAAGCCGATCTCGAACAGGCCGCCGTTGCGGATATTGCCGGCGAGCTGCACCGGCATGGTGCCGCGCGAGCGTCCGAGGCCGACCGCCGCATAGGCCTCCGCCCCCTCGCTCAGGATGAACGGGACGGCGGCGAGGCTGAGCACGTTGTTGATCACGGTCGGCTGGCCGAACAGCCCCTCGATCGCGGGCAGCGGCGGCTTGGCGCGAACCTGTCCGCGCTTGCCCTCGATGCTGTCGAGCAGCGCGGTCTCCTCGCCGCAGACATAGGCTCCCGCCCCCACCCGCACCTCGAGCGTGAAGGGCGCGAGCAACGCCGCCGAGCGCTCGATCGCGCCCTGCATCGCCCGGATCGCGAAGGGATATTCGGAGCGGATATAGACATAGCCGTGATCGGCGCCGACCGCATGCGCCGCGATCGCCATGCCCTCGATCAGGCAATAGGGGTCGCCCTCCATCAGCATCCGGTCGGCGAAGGTGCCGCTGTCGCCCTCGTCGGCGTTGCAGACGACGAACTTCTCGGCGGGCCCGGCGTCGAGCACGGTCTGCCACTTGATGCCGGTCGGGAAGCCCGCCCCGCCCCGGCCGCGCAGGCCCGACGCCTTGATCGCGTCGACCACCGCCTGGGGGGCCATCGCCCGCGCCGCCTCCAGCCCGCGCCAGCCGCCGCTCGCCGCATAGGCGGCGAGGTCGAGCGGATCGTTGATCCCGCAGCGCGCGAAGGTGAAGCGCTGCTGCCGGGCGAAGAAGGGCAGCGCATCGACCGGGCCGAGCCGGCGCGGATGGTCGCCCGACAGGATCGCCGCGACGTCCTCCGGGCCGACCGGGCCATAGCCGATCCGCGCGTCGCCCTCCTGCACCTCGACCAGCGGCTCGATCGCGAACAGGCCGCGGCTACCGGTGCGGACGACGGTACAGCCGGCGCGGGCGAAGGCGTCGGCCAGCGCGTCGGCGCCGAGCGCAACCGAGGCCATGTCGGCGCTGATGAAGACCGTGGTCATGCCGCCACCGTCGCGGCGATCCGCTCGATCGCCGCCGCGTCGTCGATCCGCGCGACCGGCGCGCCGTCGACCAGCGCATTGGGCCCGATCGCGCAGAGGCCGAGGCAATAGACCGGTTCGAGCGTCACCTGCCCGTCGGCGCGGGTCTCGCCCATCGTCACGCGCAGCCGATCGGCCAGCGCCGCCTCGATCGCCACGCCGCCGCGCGAGCGGCAGCTTTCGGCCCGGCAATATTTGACGACGTGCCGGCCGGCCGGCGCCTTGCGGAAATCATGGTAGAAGCTGACGACGCCATGGACCTCGGCCCGGCTGAGGTTCATCGCGGCGGCGACGGCGGCGACCGTCTCCTCGCCGACGAAGCCCAGTTCCTCCTGCAGGTCGTGCAGCAAAGGCAGCAGCGCCCCGCGCCGTTCGCCCTGCGCGGCCAGGAGGCGGGCGACCATCGCCTCGACCGGCTCTCTTCTCTCCATCGTCATGGCCCGGATGTGATCCCGCCGCCCGGCCGGGTCAAATCACTAATCCCAATGATTGATAGAGGCTGTCTATCAAATCTTGAAGCCGTCGGGCAGCGCGACGGCGCGCGCGACCGCCAGCGCCGCCGCCGCGAGCGGCCCGACCGGATGGCGGTTGGGGACGATCACGCCGATCCGGCTGGCCGGGGCGGGATCGTCGAACGGCAGGATGCGGGCCCAGTTCATGCCGGGCAGCAGCGCCAGGTAGCTGTCGGGCATGATCGTCGCGAAGCCGCCCGCCTGCACCATCGCCAGCAGCGCGACATAGCTGTCGGCGGTGGCGCGCGGCCGGATGGCGAGGCCGCGCTCGGCGAGCCGCGTGTCGAGGATGCGGCGGTTCTGCATCCCCGGATGGAGCAGGCAGAGGTCGGAGCCGGCCGCCTCGGCCCAGCCGATCGACGTCCGCCCGTCGAAGTCGCCGCCGGCGCGGGCAAGGAAGATGTAGCGCTCCGCATAGAGCGGCGCGGCCAGCATGTCGGCGGGCGGCTCATGGTCGAGATAGGTGAGCCCGGCGTCGAGGTCGAAGGCGACGAGGCCCCGCTCGATCTCCCGCGAGGTGAGCGAGCGCACCGACAGGGTCGAGGCCGGATGCCCGGCGAGCAGCGCCCGCGCCAGATAGCCGGTCGCCGGCATCGCCGCCGGGATCACGCCCAGCCGGAACTCGCCCTGGATCGGGCCGTCGATCGCCTCCATCGCATGGGCCATGCCGTCATAGACGGCGATGAGCTGCTGCGCCCAGGGCAGCATCGCCTGCCCTTCGGGGCTGAGCCCGATATAGCGCCGCTCGCGCAGCACCAGCCGGTGGCCGAACTGCTCCTCCAGCGTGGCGATCCCGGCCGACAGCGTCGGCTGGGTGACGCCGCACGCCTCGGCCGCGCGGGCGAAATGCCCCTCGCGGGCCAAAGTGGTGAAATAGCGCAACAGGCGAAGCTGCATCGATGCTCCTTTCGATAGACGGGCCCTATCATGCCGCGCGGGCCGGCGCGACAGCCGAGGCCGGGCGGCGAGGCGAAACTTCGCTGGACAAAGGCTCCGCTGCGGCGGCAAACCATCGGCGGGGGGATCTTGCGATGCACGCAGGTCGGGGGACATCGGGGGAGCCGCGCGACAGCATGAGGCCGCCACCCGCCCGAGTCCGGCGATGACCGAGCTCAAGCCGATCGCCGGCCCCGGCGCGGGGGCCCGCGCCGCGCCGCCGCCGGGCGCCCGCGCGCTGTTCTGGCGGCTGGTCTGGCTCTACCAGGGCGGCTGCACCACCGCGATCGTCATCACCATGGCGCTGGTGCTGTTCGGGCTCGAGCTCGACCTGCGCCAATGGCTGATCCTGATCGGCATGACGCCGGTCGTCGTCGCCATCTACAACCTGTCCGACGTCTATCTGATCGTCCGCCACTATCGCCCGATCGACGCGGCGCTGCGCGCGCTCGACGCGGGCGCGCAGCCGCCGCAGCCGGTGATCGTGGCGGCGGTGGTCCGCGCACTCAACCTGCCCTTCTACTCGTTCATGCGCGTCACCTTCCTGCACGGTCCGATCGTCACGGTGATGGTGTGCATGGCGCTGCCCTTCGCCAACTGGGCATTCGACGCCGGCTATCAGGGCTGGCAGGTGCTGGTGTTCGCCGCGACCTGCCTGTTCTTCGCCTCCCCGACCCATGCGATCTTCGAATATTTCGGGGTGGCCCGAGCGCTGGTGCCGACGATCGTGCGGCTGTCGGAGCAGCTCGACGGCGGCCTGCCGCCCGAATATCAGCGGCAGCTCGTCGCGATCCGGCTCAAGAGCAAGCTGCTCTACCTGACGATCTTCGTCGCCGCGCTGCCGCTGATCTTCTTCGCCGCCTCGATCATCTTCAAGGTGCAGCGGATGTTCGTGCTGCAGGGGATCGATCCGACCCCGTCGATGATGCTGCCGCTCTATGTCTGGATCACCGGCGTCGTCTGCGTCTGCATGCTCGGATCGGTGATGATGGCGCTGCTGACCGCGCACGAAGTGTCGCGATCGGCGAGCCGGCTGATCGACAGCATGCGGCTGGTCGAGCGCGGCGACCTCGACGAGGTGAAGCTGGAGGTCGTCTCCACCGACGAATATGCCGACATCTTCCGCGGCTTCCAGCACATGCTGGAGGCGCTGCGCGAGGAGCAGCTCATCCTGGAGGTCAGCAACGACCTGGCGGGCGAGCTGAAGCTGGAGATATTGATCGCGCGGATCATGCGGACGACGACCGAGTTGCTCAACGCCGAGCGGTCGACCCTGTTCGTCTACGACCGCAAGACCGACGAGCTGTTCTCGCTGTTCGCCGAGGGCGACCTGGTCCGCGAGATCCGCCTGCCGTCGAACCGCGGCATCGCCGGCGCGGTGTTCACCAGCGGCGTCGCGGAGACGATCACCGATCCCTATGCCGACCCGCGCTTCAACCCGGAGGTCGACCGCGCGACCGGCTTCGTCACCCGATCGATCCTGTGCCAGCCGATCTTCGACAAGCATGGCGGCCGGATCGGCGTGACCCAGGTGCTCAACAAGCGCGACGCGGCGGCCTTCACCGCCAAGGACGAGGCGCGGCTGCGCGCCTTCTCCGCGCAGATCGCGGTGTGCCTGGAGAATGCGCGGCTGTTCGACGACGTGCTCTACATGAAGAACTATAACGAGGCGATCCTCAAGAGCACCTCCAACGCCGTGATCACTTTCGACGAGGACCGGCGGATCGTCACCAGCAACGAGGCGGCCCGCCGGCTGATGGACGCGCCCGACGGGCTGATCGGCGCCAGCGCGCGCGACGCCTTCACCGGCAGCAACGACTGGATCGCCGAGCGGCTGGAACGCACCGACCGCGACCGGGAGGCCTATCTGGCGGTCGATGCCGAGCTGATCGGCCGCGACGGCAAGGCCGCCTCGATCAACCTCACCGCCGCGCCGCTGGTCGACGCCAACGACGCGGTGATCGGGTCGATGCTGGTGATGGAGGACATCACCAGCGAGAAGCGCGTCCGGTCGACCATGGCGCGCTACATGTCGAAGGAGGTCGCCGACCAGCTATTGGAAGCCGGCGAGAGCGAGCTGACCGGCAAGGACCAGACCGTGTCGATCCTGTTCTCCGACGTGCGCGGCTTCACGACGATCGCCGAGAAGATCGGCGCGCGCGAGACGGTGACGATGCTCAACAGCTATTTCACCGAGATGGTCGACGTGATCTTCGCCCATAAGGGCATCCTCGACAAATATATCGGCGACGCGATCATGGCGCTGTTCGGCGCGCCCTTCGCCGGACCCAACGACGCCGACAACGCGGTGGCGACGGCGAACCAGATGCTGGTCGAACTCGCCGCGCTCAACGCAAAGCGCTCGGCGATGGGAGAAAAGCCGATCGACATCGGGCTGGGCATCAGCACCGGCGACGTGATCGTCGGCAATATCGGCTCGATCAAGCGCATGGAATATACGGTGATCGGCGACAGCGTGAACCTCGCCTCGCGGCTCGAAGGCGCCAACAAGGCCTATGGCTCGAAGATCCTCTTCTCCGAATTCACCCATGCCCGGCTCGCCGATCCCAGGCTGGTGCGCGAGATCGACCTGATCCGGGTGAAGGGCAAGGACTTCCCGGTCGGCGTCCATGAATCGCTCGGCTATCGCGCGGCGGAGATCGACCGCGGGCTCGGCGCGATGCTGGAGCATTACGAAGCGGGCTTCGCCGCCTATCGCGCCATGGCCTGGGACGATGCCGAGCAGGCCTTCCTCGCAGCCCTCCGGGCGATGCCGGGCGACGGCCCCTCGGCCATGTATGTCGAGCGCTGCCGCGCCTTCGCCAAGTCGCCCCCGCCCGCCGACTGGGACGGGGTCTGGACGCTCACCTCCAAATAGGCGCGGCGCCTATCCCACCTGCGCCCAGGCGATCCGCGCCAGTTCGGGGAACATCTCCGCGCGCCGGGCGGCCTGGGCGGAGGCGGCGGTGCCGCGGATGACGCGGCCCTTGATGCCGTGGAAGATCGCCGCCATCCGGAAGAAGTTGAATGCGGTGTAGAAGCGGTAATTGGGGATCGACGCCCGCCCGGTGCGCGCGCAATAGGCGGCGATGTAGCTCTCCTCGTCCGGGATGTTGAGCGCCTTCAGCTCGGCCCCGGCGAGCCCCGCGACGATGTGCGGCGGCATGTGGTACATCATCGCGTGATAGGCGAAGTCGGCGAGCGGATGGCCGAGCGTCGACAATTCCCAGTCGAGCACCGCCAGCACGCGCGGCTCGCTCGGGTGGAAGATCATATTGTCTATACGAAAGTCGCCATGGACGATCGCGGTCTCGTCGCCGGGCGGGATGTTCGCGCGCAGCCAGTCGATCACCCGGTCCATGTCGGGATCGCGGCCGGCGTCGGCGTCGTCGAGATATTGCTGCGACCAGCGGCCGATCTGCCGCTCGAAATAATTGCCTGGCCGGCCATAGTCGCCGAGGCCGACCGCTTCGTAATCGACCTGGTGGAGCGCGGCGATCGTCGCGTTCATCGCGTCATAATAGGCCGGGCGGTCGGCCGCCGCGATGCCGGGCAGGGTCGCGTCCCACAGGATGCGGCCCTCGACCATGTCCATGATGTAGAACCAGGTGCCGATGACCGCGTCGTCGGTGCACAAAGCATGGACATGGGCGACGGGGAAGCCCGCCTTCTCCAGCCCGGTCAGCACCTTCGCCTCGCGCTCGACCGCATGCGCGCCCTTGAGGAGCTGGCCCGACGGCTTGCGGCGCAGCACATAGGACCGCCCCGGCGTCACCAGCTTGTAGGTCGGGTTGGACTGGCCGCCCTTGAACTGCTCGACCGTCAGCGGCCCTTCGTAGCCGGGCACATGATCGGCCATCCAGCGCGCCAGCCCCGCCTCGTCGAAGGCAAAGCCGGCACGGACCGGGGTGGTGCCGCTATTCTCGTCCTGGCCGATCCCCCCGCTCATGCCGCATGGGCCCTGGCATGGTCGCGCTTGAGCTTCTTGGCGAGCGACCATTTGTGGACCTCGGTCGGGCCGTCATAGATGCGGAAGGCGCGGATCTCGCGGAAGATCTGCTCGACCACGGTGTCGCGCGACACGCCCATGCCGCCCATCACCTGGATGCAGCGATCGGCGACCCGGTAGAGCGCCTCCGACACCTGCACCTTCGCCATCGAGCTTTCGACCGTGCCGAGCGAGCCGTCGTCGAGCACCCCGGCGCACCAGTCGATCATCAGCTCGGCCTGCTGCAGGTCGATCATGTTCTCGGCCAGCATGAAGCCGACGCCCTCATGGTCGATCAGCTTCTTGCCGAACCCCTCGCGCCGGCAGGCATAGTCGACCGCGATCTCCTGCGCCCGCGTCGCGCAGCCGAGCCAGCGCATGCAATGCGACAGCCGCGCCGGGGAGAGGCGCACCTGGGCATATTTGAACCCCTCGCCGCTCGCGCCCAGCATCTGGCTCTCATGCACGCGGAGGTCGTCGATCAGCACGACCGAATGGCCGCCCGGCATCGAGCTGTCGATCGTCTCCAGCACCCGCTCGATGCGGATCGCCGGATCGGGCAGGTCGACCAGGAACATGCAGGCGCCGTCCTCCGACTTCGCCATGACGATGCCGACCTTCGCTCCGTCGGCGCCGGTGATGAAAGCCTTGCGGCCGTTGATCACCCAATGATCGCCGTCGCGGTGGCACAGCGTCTGCATCATCGACGGGTCGGAACCCGCCCCGCCCTCCAGTGCCGGCTCGGTCATGAAGAAGGCCGAGCGGCTCTCCCCCGACACGAGCTGGTCGAGGAAGCGCGCCTTGAGTTCGGGCGTGCCGATCTTGCCGATCAGGTACATGTTGCCCTCGTCGGGCGCCATGGTGTTGACCGCAAGCGGCCCGAGCGGCGACAGCCCCGACGCCTTGAGCACGATCGCGGTCTCGCGCTGGGTGAGGTGCGATCCGTCGGGCAGGATGTGCGGGGTGAGGACGCCCGCCGCCCGCGCCTTGACGCGCATCTCCTGGACCAGCGCGTCGCTGGGGCCATGGTCGCCGCAGCGCGGGTCCTTCTCATAGGGGATGACGGTTTCGCGGACGAAGGCCTCGACGCGGGCGGCGATCGCAAGGGCGCGTTCGGTCATGGATGATCTTCCTTCAAAGCGAGCTGACGAGGTGGCCGCCATCGGCGACGAGCGCCGATCCGGTCATGTAGGTGGAGGCGTCGGACGCGAGCAGCAGCAGCGGCCCGTCGAGTTCGTGCGCATCGCCGAGGCGGCGCTGCGGTATGCGCTGGATCATCCGCTTGCCGCCCTCCGTCTCCCAGGCGGACCGGTTGAGGTCGGTCTCGATATAGCCGGGGCAGAGCGCGTTCACGCGGATGCCGAAGCGCGCCAGTTCGAGCGCGGCCGACTTGGTGAGCTGGATCGCCGCCGCCTTGGAGATCGCATAGGTCGACACATGGGCGCCCTGCCGCAGGCCCAGGATCGAGGCGATGTTGATGATCGACCCGCCCTTGCCGCGCGCCTTCATCGCCCGCGCCGCCGCCTGGGTGAGCAGGAACATGCCCTTGGCGTTGGTGCCGACCACCCGGTCCCAATCCTCCTCGCTCTGGTCGAGGAAGGGCTTCTCCACCACCACCCCGGCATTGTTGACGAAGATGTCGACGTCGGCGAGCAACGGCTCGATCGCGGCGATGCTGGCGGAATCCGCCACGTCGAGCGCCGCCGTCTCGCACCGCCCGCCCGCCGCCTCGATCCCGGCCGCCACCTCGGCCAGCGCCTCCCGGCGCCGCGCGGCGATGATCAGGGTGGCGCCGGCGCGCGCCAGCACCTGCGCGAAATGGGCGCCGAGCCCGCCCGAGGCGCCGGTGACGAAGGCGGTCTTCCCGCTCAGATCGTGAAGGTCAGGCATCTGGGCTCCTTGCGACTCCATGCGATTGTCTCTCGACTATGGAACAAGATTGTGGAACAATCAATGCCATGACGACCGATGCCGGATCATCGCCCGCCCTCCACTGGCCTGGACCCGAGCCCGCCGGCGCGGCGCGGCGGGTCTATCTCGGCATCCTCCAGGACCTCGAAAGCGGGCGGATGGTGCCCGGCCAGCGGCTGATCGAGACCGACCTCGCCGCCCGGTTCGAGGTCGGCCGCAACGCGGTGCGCGAGGCGATGCAGCATCTGGCGGTGCGCGGGGTGGTCGACCTCAGCCCCAACCGATCGCCCGCGATCCGGCGGCTCGACCTCGCCGAGACCTTCGAGGTGCTCGACGTCGCCGAGGCGATGACCCGGCTCGTCGCGCGCGCCGCCGCGAAGGGGTTCCGCGACGAGCATGGCGCGCTGCTCTCGACGGCGCTCGACGAGCTGGTCGAGGCAGCGCCGGGCGGCGAGGCGGCGGCGTTCAGCCGGGCGCGGCGCGGCTTCTATCGCGCGCTGCTGCTGATCGGCGGCAATCGCGAGGCGCAGCGGCTGTTCCCGGCGATCGGCATCCACATCATCCACGCGCAATATCCGTCGCCCCGGCTGCGCGGCATCCGGCTGGCCGACTATCAGGCGATCGCCCGCGCGATCGCCGCGCGAGACGCCGACGCCGCCGAGCGCGCCGCGACCGGACATGTCGACAATGTCCGCGCCGTGATCCGCGAACTGACGACCGCCCATCCGTAATAAAGCCTGTTTACGGCCGGCGCCGGGACAGTCATGATCGGGCCATGCGGGGGCACATCATCAACATCTTGCTGGCGGGCGCGCTGCTGCTGCCTTCGGTGGCCCGGGCGCAGGACGGGGCCGAGACGCCGGCGGTATCGATCGCCTATAATGCCGCGCTCGTCTCCGACTATCGCTTCCGCGGGATCAGCTACACGACGCGCCATCCCGCCGTGCAGGTGGGCGCGGACCTGACCACCCGATCGGGCTGGTTCCTCGGCACCTGGTGGACCAATGTCTCCGACTACGGCACCTCGAACCTGGAGATCGACCTCTATGGCGGCTATGGCGGCTCGGTCGCGGGGTTCGACTATTCGGCGACGCTCTACACCTATGTCTATCCGGGTGGGGTGAACACCGATTATTACGAGCTGCAGGGGACGATCGCGCGGACGATCGGGCCGGTCACCTCGACCCTGACGCTCGCCTACACGCCCAACCAGTGGAACACCGATCGCGACAATCTCTACGTCGCGCTCGGCAGCGACGTGGCGCTGGGGCAGCTGCCGCTGACCGTGTCGTTCAGCGTCGGCCGCGAGAATGGCAGCTACGACCATAAGTGGGACTGGTCGGCGGGCCTGACCTACAAGCTCGACGCGCTCGACCTGTCGGCCACCTATGTCGACAGCAATTACAAGGGCGCGCTCGAAGCCGGCAAGAACGCCCGCGCCGGCGTCGTCCTGTCGGCCAAGGCCAGTTTCTAGGGACCTGCGGCGATGGTACGGCTCTTCCTCTCGGTCGACATGGCCGGATCGACCCAGTTCAAGGCCCGCTTCACCGACGGCGGAAGCTGGCTCGACACCTTCCGGACCTTCTTCACCAACTTCCCGCTGATGCTCGCCGGGCAGGTCGGCTTCGCCTTCCTGGAGGAAGGGGAGACGCCATCTGTCGAGGTGTGGAAGGTGATGGGCGACGAGGTGATCTTCGTCGCCACCCCGACCAGCGCGGAGGAGCTGGTCAACCTGCTGCTCGCGCTGCTGCGGACGATGAACGCTTATGAAGAGCGCTATCTGGAGGACCTGCCGCTCCGGCTGAAGGGAACCGCCTGGCTCGCCGACTTCGCGGGGCCGAACATCGAGCTGGAGATTCCCGAGCTGTCGGGCGGCGAGAGCGTCCGCGCGATCGACTTCATCGGGCCCGACCTCGACCTCGGCTTCCGCGTCACCAAATTCGCGCGGCCCGCCTGCCTCACCCTGTCGCTCGACGTCGCCGACCTGGTGCTGACCGCCGGCAATGCCGATCAGGTCGCTCTCCACCTGATCGGGGCGGAGGAGCTGAAAGGGGTGATGTTCGGCCGGCCCTATCCGATCCTCTGGATGCTGGAGGCCGGCGAGGACTTCAACTTCATGCCATGGGAGGTGGAGCAGTGCCCGCACATGGCACGAGCCACCGGCATGCCGCCGACGCCCGCCTCCGACATCGAACGGGCGATCGCCAATATCCGCCTCTACCTGCGCAAGATGCACGGGGTGCAGCGGCCCCGGCTGGAGCTCGGCCCGCCCGCCGCCTGAGCGAAACCGACGCGCCGCCTTGCCCCGGCAAGGCGCGCCGATGTCGGGAATGGTGGTGAGGTCGCGCGGCAACGACAGACCCTTCCTCGCGCCGCCGCAGCCAATATTGCCCTATGTTGCCGGATCATTGCCCCGTGTAGCGAAAACGTCACCAACGCGTGGAATAGGCCCGTTCCAGATCACATGCGGCGCCGCGGAAAAATCCTTGCGACGCCTCTTCGACAAGGGGCCCTAAATGTTGAGAAAATCCGCTTTCGCGCTGGCGCTTGCCACCTGCTTCACGTTTTCCGCACAAGCGAAGGCGGCGGATGTGCCGCCCGCGGAGGCGGACAGCGGCGACCTTGAAGGCATCATCGTCATCGGCCGCGGCGAGACCCGCTCGGTCTCGACCCTCGTACCGTCGAACCTCGACGTGCTGCCGCCCGGTACCAGCGTGCAGAAGGCGTTGAACTTCCTGCCGGGCGTCAGCGCGCAGTCGATCGACGCGCTGGGCGTCAACGAACAGTCGCTGTCCCTCCAGGTGCGCGGCTTCAACACCACGCACCTCGGCTACACGCTCGACGGGATGCCGCTCGGCGACGGCGCCTACAACAACTATAACGGCCTCACCATCAGCCGCGCGCTGATCTCGGAGAATCTCGGTCGCGCCGATCTCGCGACGGGCATCGCCGGCCTCGGCATCCCCTCGACCAGCAACCTCGGCGGCGCGTTGACCTATTTCAGCAGCGACCCGGGCAAGGAGCTGGGCCTCAAGGTCAACGGCACCATCGGCAGCGAGAGCAGCAAGCGCGTCTTCGCGCGCCTCGACACCGGCGAGCATGGCGGCTTCTCGGCCTATCTCTCCGGGCAGTACAGCGAACAGGATCTGTTCGTGAACCAGGGTGCCTACAAGAAGTCCACCGGCAAGCAGTTCAACGGCAAGGCGCAGTACGAATTCGAAGGCGGCAAGATCACCGCCTTCGTCGATCTTTCGCGCACCAACCAGGCCGACGACACCTATCTGTCGAAGGACATGCTCGGCCGCCTGGGCTGGGATTGGGCCGGCTATGCGCCGGACTGGCAGTCCTACATCGGCGTCGCCGCTTGTTCCGTGAAGGTCCCGTCGGTCGCCTGCGCCGCCGCGCCGGCACCGCAGAAGAACGCCGACGTCACCTTCACCAACGGCCAGATCCTGCGCAACGACGACCTGTTCTACCTCGCCGGGGATTTCGACCTCACCGAGTCCATCGAGCTGCACGTTCAGGGCTATCACCACGAGGACAAGGGCGCGGGCAACAATTTCATCACCGGCCTGTCGAACCAGGGCACGGCGTCCACCGCCGACGATCTTCCGGTCCAGATCCGCGACACGCGCTACACGATCGATCGCACGGGCGGGCTCGGAAGCCTGAGCTGGACCGTCGGCTTCAACCAGTTCCAGGCAGGCTTCTGGCTGGAGGAGAACACCAGCAGCGCCGCTCGCTACATCCGAACCGACGTCACCGGGCCGTTCAGCCTGGCGAAGTTCCTGAAGGGCCAGCCGTCCACCGCCCAGTGGGTCCAGGAGACCAAGTGGAAGACGCGGCAATTCTACCTTCAGGACACGGTCGCGCTATTCGACGACGCGCTGAGCGTCGAATTCGGCTTCAAGGGCACCTATTCGAAGTCGGATGCCCGGGCGATCGACGGCATCGCCGCGACGCCGCCGCCGACCTCCAGCCAGTTCGCGACCGGCACGCTGGTGGCCAAGGACTATTTCCTGCCGCAGGCCGGCCTGCGCTGGAAGATCGCGCCCGAGCACGAGGTCTATGCCAGCTATTCCGAGAACATGGCGATGTACCAGGGCGGCTTCAAGCTCGGCCCGCAGTCGGTGTCGCAGGCGGTCTGGGACCTGCAGGGCAAGACGCTGAAGCCCGAGACCTCGAAGAGCTTCGACGGCGGCTATCGCTATGTGAGCGGCCCGCTGCAGGTTTCGCTGGCCGCCTATTGGGTGAAGTTCGACAACCGCCTGCTGCAGTACAATCCCTGCCCGACCAACCAGCAGCAGAACCCGGGCTGCGGCAATTCCTTCCACAACGCCGGCAGCGTCACGAGCAGGGGCGTGGAACTCGGGGTGCTGTGGAACCCGCTGCCGTGGCTGAGCTGGTACAACTCGGCCTCGTACAACAAGTCCACCTATGACGACGACCTCAACTTCTGCACGGCCACCTGCGTGCTCAAGGCCACGGCCGGCAAGCAGCAGGTCGACACGCCGAAGAAGATGGCCGCGAGCACGCTGAGCCTCAAATATGCCGGCTTCTCCGCCTCGGTGCAGGGCAAATATACCGGCCGCCGCTATTATACCTACACCAACGACCAGAGCTTCGGCGGCTATGTCACCGTTGACCTCGGCCTTGGCTACAGCTTTGGCGACGTCGGCCCGCTGAAGGGCGCGAAGCTGTCGCTGAACGTCACCAACCTGACCAACAAGCGCTACGCGTCGAACTTCGACAGCAGCGTGTTCGCGCCGGATGACGCGGCGGGCACCATCCTGGTGTTCCACTCGTCGGCGCCGCGGCAGGTCTTCGGCACGATCGGCTTTGACTTCTAAGCGCCTGCGCGCCGCGCTGATCCTGGCGTGGCTCCTCCCCGCCCTCCCCGCCCTGGCGGGCGGGGAGGAGCCCATCACCCGGCCGCATCTCGATCGGACCATCGGCCCGCGCAGCGTCTCGCTGCGCGGGCGGACCTTCGTCGACCACGGGCTGGTCGGCACCGGCCGGCTACCGGCGGGCACCGTCGATTTCCTCGGCGACACGCTCGGTTCCTTCTCCTCGCTGCAAATCCAGCCCGGTAGCTGGAAGAGCGTCGGCGACCATTATGAAGCCATCCTCTGGACGCTGCCGGACCGGGGCCGCAACGATCCCGCGGCGAAGCTGTTCTTCGACTATCCGGCGCGGCTGGAACGCCTGCGCATCCGCTTCACACCGGGCAACGGCCGGCTCGATCTCATTCCTGACGGCGGCCTCAAGCTGCGCGACTTTCGCGGCAGGCCGTTCACCGGCGCCGATCCGGACACGGGCACGCTGACGGAACGCGGCATGCTGCTGCCCGCCCCGGCCGGCGGCATCGGCGGCGGCAAGGTGTCGCTCGACGCCGAGGCGTTGCAGTTCAGGCGCGACGGCGGTTTCTACGTCGGCGACGAATATACGGCCAACATCTACCATTTCGACCGGCGCGGCCGTTTGCGCGGCGTGATACGACCACCGGCGGCGATCGCTCCCCGCCGCGACGGGCGGCCCGCCTTCGGTTCGCTGCGAACGCCCGATACCGGCCGGCGCAACAACCAGGGGCCGGAAGGCATGTCGCTGTCGCCCGATGGCCGCACCTTGTTCGTGGCCTTGCAGAGCGCGCTGATGCAGGACAGCGCCGCCGGCAACGCGGCCGGCCGCACCGACATACGCGTGCTGGTCTACGATGTGAGCCGCACGCCGACGCCGGCGCGGCCCGTCGCGCATCATGTGATGCAGCTTCCGGCCTATAGCGCGGCCGGCAACGGCGGAGCACCCGATCGCACCGCCGCGCAGAGCGAGATCCGCGCGCTCGACGACCACAGCTTCCTGATGCTCGCCCGCGATGGCGCGGGTCGTGGCGCGGCCGGTGGGGCGCCCATCGTCTACAAGAGCGTCCTGCTGGTCGACGTCGCCGGCGCGACCAACCTCGCCGGCACGGACTATGAGACCGGCACCGCGTCCCTGCTGCGGGACAAGGCGGGCACGGCGCTGCGGCCGGACATCGTCCCGGCCAACTGGGCCGAACTAGTGAACATGCTCAATCCCGTACAGCTCGCGCACTTCGGACTCGACGTCGAAGCGCTGTCCGAAAAATGGGAAGCGATGGATCTCGCGCCCGTGCTGGAGCCGGATCATCCGGCCGACTATTTCCTGTTCGTCGGCAACGACAACGACTTCATCGCGCGCCGCTGCCGGATGTCCGGCCAGTCCTGCGACGCGGCTTTCGACAATGACAGCCGGATACTCGTCTATCGGATAAGCCTGCCGACACCGTTGCGGTAGCCGGCCATGGCCAGGATGGCGGACCGCCCCCCGCGCTTGGGGGCGATCGATTTCCATGATAGCCTCGCCGGATTGTCTTTGTTCGCCTTTGGGGAAAGGAGAACGGCGGTGCCCCATCTTCTCAAAGCCGCCGCGCTCGCCGGTGTCGGCTTCTCGCTCGCCAGCTTCATGCCTCCGCCGGTCTTCTCGGCCGCATCGCTCGACGCGCTCGATCCCAGCCGGATCGCCGCCTCGCTCTGCGGCGGAGGGCGGACGGGCGCGCCGCTGGCCCGGGCGCTGCTGATCGCCGCCACGGTCGCCGCGCCGGCCAGCGAAGCGCTGCCGATCCCGCTCTACCCCGACCTCGCCGCCTCGCCCTTCCCGGTCTCGACGCGCGATCCCCAGGCCCGGCGCTATTTCAGCCAGGGCCTGTTGCTCAGCTACGGCTTCAACCATGCCGGCGCGGTCCGCTCCTTCCGCGAAGCGCAGCGCCTCGATCCCGACTGCGCGATGTGCTGGTGGGGCGAGGCGATGGCGCTCGGCCCCAACATCAACGCCCCGATGGATGAGCGCGATCGCGACGCGGCCCTCCGCGCGATGGACCGGGCGATGGCGCTGCGCGGCGGCGCATCGCCGATGGAACAGGCGCTGATCGAGGCGATCGCCCGGCGCTATGCGCGCGATCCCCAGGCGGACCGCGCCGCGCTCGACGCCGCCTATGCCGACGCGATGCTCGATGCCGCGCGGCGCTTCCCGGCCGACGACGACGTCGCGGTGCTCGCCGCCGAAGCCGCGATGGACACCACCCCATGGAACTACTGGGAGGCCGACAGGAAGACGCCGGTCGGCCGCAGCGGCGACGCCGTCCGGCTGATCGAGGCCGTCCTCCGGCGCAACCCGTCGCAGGCCCAGGCGGCCCATCTCTACATCCACCTGCTGGAGGCCAGCGATCCCGAGCGGGCCGAGGCCGCGGCGGACCGGCTGGCGGCGCCCCTCCTCCCCAGCGCCGCGCATCTCGTCCACATGCCGGGCCATATCTACCAGTTGCGCGGCCGCCACGCGGATTCGATCCGGGTCAACGTCGCCGCCGCGCGCGCCGACGAGGCGTTCATCCGCAGCGCCGGCGATCACGGCATGGTCCGCTACGGCTATTATCCGCACAACATCCATTTCATCGTGACCAGCGCGCAGATGGCCGGGGACATGCCGACGGCGATCCGCGAGGCGCGGCGGCTCAGGACCGTGCTCGATCCGGAAACCTCGGCGCGGATGGCCTGGATACAGGCGATCGACGCCGCGCCCTATTTCGCCATGGCGCAGTTCGCCGAGCCGGCGGCGATCCTCGCTTTGCCCGCCCCCGATCCGCGCCTGTCCTATCCGGCGGCGATGCGCCATTATGCGCGCGGCATCGCCTATGCCCAGCGCCGCGACAAGGCCGGCTTCGACCGCGAGATCGCGGCGATGGCCCGGCTCGGAACGTCGGACGGAATGAAGGCGATGGTCGACCAGGGGGTCCCCGCGCCCGATCTGGTGCGGCTGGCCGAACTGGTCGCGCGCGGGCGCTTCGCCACTGCGAGCGGCGCCTATGACGAGGCGATCGACTTCTATCACCAGGCCGCCGCGATCGAGGCGACCATTCCCTATCAGGAGCCCGCCTACTGGTATTATCCGGTGCGGCAGTCGCTGGGCGCGGCACTGTTCCTGGCGGGCCGGCACGATGCCGCGAGCGATGCCTTCCGCGCCGCGCTCGCCCAGACCCCGAACAATGGCTGGGCGCTCTACGGCCTCGCCCGCAGCGAAGCGGCACAGGGCCGCAAGCTCGAGGCCGCGGCGGCGCGAAAGGCCTGGTCGAAAGCCTGGCTGGGCGATCCGCGCTGGCTCCGCATGGAGCGGTTGTGACCATCAGGCCCTTTGCCTGATCCGCTCCAGCCTATTGTTTTACCGCGATTTCCGAGACGGCAGATGTTTCCATCCGCCTGGCAATCGCTCTAGCGCCTGACCACCAGGATCGCGATGTCGTCGAACTGCGGCGCGGTGCCGACGAAGGCGCCGACCCGGTCGGCGAGGCTGGTGGCGATCGAGCGGGCGGTGCGGTCGGCGGGCAGGGCCGCGAGCGTCTCGACGATGCCCTCGACGGTGAACTGCGCCTCGTCGGCGCGGGTCGCCTCCGACACGCCGTCGGTGAACAGCACCAGCGCATCGCCCTTGTCGAGCCGCACGACCGCGCCGTCGAACGCGACGTCGTCGAACACGCCGAGCGCCATGCCCTCGGGCTTGTCGAGCCGGGTCACGCGGCCATCGGCGCGGAGCAGGTAGGGCGCCTCATGGCCCGCGTCGCTATAGGCGACGGTGCCGTCGCGCAGGTCGATGATCCCGGCGAAGGCGGTGACGAACAGGTTCGCCGCATTGTCGCGCGCCAGTTCGGCATTGACCCGCGCCATCAGGTCGGCGGTCGACACGGCCGACAGCGCGTTCGCCTTGAACAGGGTGCTGGTCATCGCCATGAACAAGGCCGCTGGCACGCCCTTGCCCGACACGTCGCCGATCACGAAGAACAGCCGGTTCTCGTCGATCATCACATAGTTGTAGAGATCGCCGCCGACCTCCTTGGCCGGTTCGAGCAGCGCGTAGATGTCGATGTCGTCGCGCTCGGGGAAGGGCGGGAAGCGGCGCGGGACCATGCCGATCTGGATGTCGCGCGCGGCCGACAGCTCGCCCTCGACCCGCTCGCGCGCCGCCGTCGCCGCCTGGATCTCGATCAGGTAGCGTTGCAGGCGGGAGATCATCCCCGACATCGCCTCGGCCAGGCTGCCCACCTCGTCGGCGCGCGAGCCGCTGATCGCCTGCATCGCGCGCATCTCCTCCTCGTTCGACTGGAAGCTGCGCTCCTCGATATTGCGGGTGTAGGAGGTCAGCCGTTCGAGCGGCCCGGTGATCCGGGTGATCAGCAGCGACCCGACCACCATCGACAGGACGAAGGTCGCGAAGCCGACCAGGATCGAGGTTCGCAGCGCGCCGGCCAGCCGCTGGTCGAGCGAATCGAGCGCGATGTCGGCGCCGATGACGTGGATGCGCCCGTCGGGCGATCGCACCGGCATGTAGATCGACCGGAAGCGGCCGAAGCTGTCCTCATATTCGTCGAAGCGGATGCGGCCGTCCTGGAAGCTGCGGTAGAGCTTGTCGGGGGCGGTGTCGTAGCGGGTGAAGAAGCCGGTCTCGGTGCCCTCGCGGATCTCCCGCTGGGTCGCGCTGGTCGCCACCGTGTAGATGTGCGGCCCGAACCGCATATAGCTGTAGACATAGACGAGGTTCGAGCGGTTGGAGAAGCGCGACAGCCGCGCCTGGAGCCGGTCGAACTCGGCGGTCGGGATCGAATCGGGGCCCTGGATGCGGCGGTGATAGCCCTGCGGGATGATCTCGCGCGCCGCATGCACCGCGGTCATCAGCCGGTCGTCTATGCCGCTGATGATCTCCCGCCGGTCGATCGAATAGAGCATCGTCGAATAGGCGACCGCGGCGACGAGGTTGAGCACGAACAGCAGCAGCAGCAATTGCGGCCGCAGGCCGAAGCGGCGACGGCGCTCGATCTCGGTCACGCGATCTTGCCCCTTGCATCCACCTGCAATCCCCCCGAAGCTGTTGCCCACGCTCGACCAGACCTTGATCGTTTCAGGCTGAATCAGCCTGAAACGTGAATCAAGGTCTCAACATTTTGAAGAGAGCCTGATTCATGCCATCGGCGGAAGCGCAAAGCGCTTCCACCTCAGACGATCAGGCTCTATCGCACCGGCGGGGCGCCAGCGGTAGCCCCAACGGCATGAAGGGGGAACTTTGGGGGGCTTCGTCAACCGGCTGCTGCGCGTCGTCCCCGGCGAATGGCCGAAGCTCGCCCAGTTCGGGCTGCTCGGCTTCCTCCTGCAAATGGGGCTCGGCATCGGCTTCAGCGCCGGCGACGCCGCCTTCCTGGCGCATGCAGGGGCCGACCGGCTGGCGCTGATCTTCATGATGACGCCGGCGATCATGCTGGTCTACACGGCGGCCTTCTCCTACCTGATGGTCCGCTTCTCGATCGACCGGGTGATCGACGCGACGATCGCGCTGCTCGTCGTCGGCGGGCTGCTATCCTACGCCGTGCTCGGGCTCGACCTGCCGCCGCACTGGCAGCTTCCCGTCTATATCGGGCTGAAGCTCTATCTCGCGATGTGGTACATCGCGCTCTACACCCAGTTCTGGAACTATACCGACGGCTATTTCGCCATCCAGGACGGCAAGCGGCTGTTCCCGCTGCTCGCCGCCGCGACCGCGCTGGGCATGACCTGCGGCGGCCTGATCGTCAGCCAGCTCGCCGGCACGGTGTCGCTGCGCGGCTTCTTCCTGATCTGGGCGGGCATCGCCGCCGTCACCTTCCCGGTCGCGCTCGGGCTGCGCCGCCGCTGGACGCGGATCGCCGACAGCGAGGTCGAGGCGGCCGAGGAAGGCGTCGGGCGGCAGGTGCGCCAGGTCGCCGACACCTTCCGCAGCTCGCGCTACACGCTGGTGCTGACGCTGATCCTGTTCGTCACCCTGCTGATGACCAACCTCGCCGAATTCCAATATTCGGCCATGTTCGAACAGGGCCGCAGCGAGGCCGAGCTCGCCAGCCTGCTCGGCACCCTCTACGCGGCGGCGAACATCTTCAACGTCATCGTCTGCCTGTTCGTCTTCAACCGGCTGGTCGGACGGATCGGGGTGCGCAACGTCGCGCTGATCATGCCGCTGTCCTATTTCGCGGCGTTCGGCTTCCTGTTCGTGACCGGCTCGTTCGAAGGGGCGCTGGCCGCCTTCTTCGCCTATCACGGCGTCCTCACCTCGATCGAGTACAACAACCAGAACCTGCTGTTCAACGCCGTCCCGGCCGAGACCAAGCGCCCCGTCCGCACCATCGTCGAGGGGCTGGCCGAGCCGCTGGCCAGCTTCATCGCCGGCGGCTTCCTGCTGGTCTTCGCCGATCGCACCGACATCCGCGACCTGTCGGGGCTCGGCGTCATCCTCGGCCTCGTCCTGCTGCTGGTCGTGATCATGCTGCGCCAGCTCTATCCCGCGGCGATGGCGCGCAACATGCGGTCGATGCTGCTCGACGTCGGCAAGGGGCGCGGGGTGGCGCCCGCCGCCGACACCGGCGGCGCCGATACCGACGCGCTGCTCGAACATTTGCGCTCGCGCGACCCCGCCGTCCGGGCGGAGGCGATCACCCGGCTCGCCGCGGGCCGCGACCTCGAAGCACTGCCCCGCATCCTCGACCGCGCCTCCTGGCTCTCCCCGGCCGACCGCCACGATATCGAGACGATGATCATCGGCTGGGGCGACACCGCCATCCCCCGCCTGGTCTCGGCGGTCCCGGACCCGACCTTCCGCTATCGCGGCCGGGCCATGGCGGCGCGCGCGCTCGCCCAGCTCTCCTATCCGCTCTTCTCGTCGCAGCTCGACGCACTGGTCCGGGCCGAGCTGGAGCGCGCCGAGCCGCGCTTCGTGCTGGCCGAGGCGCTGGAGGCGATGCCCGAGCCGACCCGCGCCACCCGCCTGCTCGCCCGGCTCCAGCGGCAGCTGATCGGCAAGGGCACCGACTTCGTGATCGAGCTGCTCGCGCTCGGCGGCCGGCTGCCCGACTTCGACCTGCTGATCGTCACGCTCCATTCGAAGAATCCGAAGGTTCGCGGCAATGCGATCGAGACGATCGAGAACGGCGTCGACCACGCCACCTTCCTGCTGCTGAAGGGGCTGCTCGACGAGCGCGCGGCGGGGTCGCCGGCCGGCGGTGCGCGGCTGCTCGCGATGCTCGAGGAGCGGCTGGCCTCGCCCGACCCGCTCGAACTGGTCACCGCCGCGCAGTCGATCCGCGACCTGGTGCCGGCCGAAGAGCTTGGCCCCCGACTGCGCAGGGCGCTCCGCCCCGACCTCTACCTGCTCGAACGCGCCGACCTGGCGACGCTGCTCGCCCTGCCCGGCGCGGGGCCGCGCACCATGGTCGACAAGATCGACGCGATCGCCGCCTTCCCCGATTTCGCCGCCGCGTCGATCGACGTGCAGGCGCGGCTGGCGATCAAGCTGCGTGACGCGCCGCCGGAGAAGGACGTCCGCCGGGTCGACGTCGACGGCGTGACGATGTGGCTGTCCAACGCCTATACGCTCGACCTCGCCGCCCGGAATGTCGATCTGGCGCTGGCGATGTACCGCGCCTCGGACGATCGCGCCTATGCGGCGTAGCGGCCTGCCGATCCGGACGCTGCTGCTGCGCGTCTTCCTGCCCGCCGTCGCGGTCGTCGCGATCGGACTGGGGCTGCTCGCCTATGACCGGATCTACACCTCGATCGTCGACGGCTTCGACCGCAAGCTGATCGCGACCAGTGCGCTGACCGGGGCGCTGCTCGACGCGCGCGACCATGACGCGCTGATCGCCATCGCCCGCGCCAAGCCCGACAGCGACGCGGCCGAGCACAGCGCCGAATATCTCCACGCCGTGCTGCCGATGCGGCGCATCCTGCACGAGCTCGACATCACCTATCTCTACACCCAGGTGCTGGGCGGATCGCAGGACGTGATCTACGTGCTCGACGCGACGGTGGGCGAGGACCATTCGCCGATCGGCGCGGAGGACGACCTGCCGGCCGAGACGCTGGCCGGCATCCGCCGCGCGACGGCGCAGGGGACCGTCCACCTCTCGCCGATCGAATTCCAGCAGCAATGGGGGCTGCTCAAGACCGCCGCCGCGCCGGTCCGCGATCAGCGGGGCAGGATCGTCGCCACCGCCGGCGCCGACGTCAACGTCTCGCTGATCCGCGTCGCGACCCAGAACGCGCTGTTCGTCAGCGTCGTGATCGGCCTCGCCTCGCTGCTCGGCTGCGCGTTCGTCACCCTCCTCACCGTGCGCCGCATCGCCGAGCCGCTCGACCGGCTGCGGCGCGAGGCGCTGCGCATCGCCGGCGGCGATCACCGCCCGCTCGACCGCTTCCCCGCGCCGCGCGACATCGCCCAGCTGCAGGCGGCGCTCGCCGCCAGCACCGCCGAAACCACCGGCAAGCTCGCCGACGCCCGCGACCGCCGTGCCGTCGCGATCCGCGCGGCGGGCATCGCCGAAACCGAGGCTGCGCTGGCGCGGCGGGGGCAAGCATCCGACCGCCTGGCCTTCACCGGCGCGGTCGCTGACGACGGCCTGCCGCTGCGCCGGGCGGCAGCGGCGCGACTGGCCGACCGGGTCGCCACCGATCCGGCGCTCGCCGCGCGGATCGAGGCGGAGGGCCCTCCGCTCGCGCTGGCGCCCGGCGAGCGCGCCGCCGTCCGGCTCGACGACGGCCGCGAGCTGCCGATCGGAGCCGGGGCATGATCGAGCGGCTGCGCGCCCTGCCCGGCTTCGAGGCGCTCGACGACGAGGTCCTGGCAAGGATCGTCGCGCGCGCGCCGCTTCGCACGGTAGCGCCCGGCCAGGTCGTGCTGGCGGCCGGCGGCGTCGCCGAAACGCTGTTCGCCTGCATCGAGGGTGGACTGGCCGGGCCGGACGGAAGCGCGCTCCCGCCGGTCTATGACGCGCCCGGCCTGCTGTTCGGCCTCGCCGCGCCCCGCGACGGCCTCGCCGGCCCGGCGGGCGCGACGCTGCTCGCCGTCGCCAAGCCGCACGTCTTCACCATCGCCCGCGAATTCCCCGAATTCGTCGTGTCGCTGATGCATCGCAACGGGATGCCGCGATGAGCGTCCGCACCGTCATCATCCTGCTCGCGCTGCCGCTGTTCCTGTTCCTCGCCGGGATCAACAGTGCCCTGCTCTATCGGCAGGAGACGAGTCACATGGAGGCGGGCCTGCGCGGCGAAGCGCTCGCCGCCGCCGTGACGGTGGCCGAGTTCGCGCGGCAGGCCGACGATCCCTTCGCCGAGCTGGGCGAAACCGGCCGGCGGGCGGCGCTGCGCGACGCGGCGCACAAGATACCGGGGCTCGTCTCGCTCTATCTCGTGCGGCCGGGCGGCCCGCTCCTGAACCTGCTCGATACCCCCGCCGTCGCGCGGAAGGGGCTGGTCCTGCCGGCCAGGGCGCATGTGGTGCGCGACTGGGTCGATGCGGAGGGCGATCCGCTCGTCACCGCGATCGCCCCCGACGGGCATGGCGCGATGGTGGTCGCGGAGATCAGCGCCGAACCGCTCGCGCGTCGCGCCTTCCATCTCAAGCGGCTGTCGGCGGCGCTGATCGCGGGATCGGCGGCGCTCGCGGTGCTGCTCGGCCTGATCGTCGCGCGCCGGGTCGGGCGCGCCTTCAACCGCACCCGCGCGATCATCGAGACGCGGGCCGGCGCGGACGATGACCGGGCGCTCGGCATCCGCGAGGTCCGCGACCTGGCCGACGCGATCGGCCTGCTCGACAAGAGCGTGGCGAGCGAGCTCGAACGCCTCGCCCAGCGCCCCGGCGGCGGCCTGATGGACGGCATCGCGGCGCTGAGGGAGCGCCACCTGCCTGGCATCGAACGGACCGAAGGCGGGGTCGCGCTGTCGATCCGCCCCCTGCCCGAGGCCCCGGCCGGCGCCGTGCACGTCGCCCTGCCCTGCCCCGACGGCGGCTGGGCGATCGCGCTGGGCGTGGCGGACGGCGAGCCTGCCGAGGCGCTCGCCGCCGCGATCGCCGCGCGCGACCATGTCGCGGCCGGGCCAGCCTCCGCCTTCCGCGACCGGCTGGAGCTGGCCGCGCAGGCGTTCGGCATCGACTGGCGGGTGATCGCGACCGGCGCGACCGACGGCGCCTTCGCGCTCGCGGCCGACGCCGCCGCGATCGATGCCTATCGCAGGCTCAATCCGGGCTTGTCGGCGGAGGCGCTGGCCGCCGACCTCGCGATCCTGTTCGCAGAGAGCGGCATCGTCGCCGCGGTGAGGCCGGTCTAGAGATCTATTCCGCTCATCCTGAGGAGCCATTGAGCGAAGGCGAAATGGCATCTCGAAGCTCCTTCGAGACGGGCCTTCGCCAAAGCTCAGTCCCTCCTCAGGACGAGTGGGTCGGACAAATTCTAGCCGAGCGAGGCGATCGCCGCGTCGACGTCGGCTTCGATCGCGAAGATCTTCGAGAAGCCGCTGATATCGAACACCTCGCGCACCGCCGGTGCGACGCCGGTGATGACCAGCCGGTGCCCGGCGGCCTTCGCGCCCTTGGCGCCGATCAGCAGGACGCGCAGCCCGGCCGAACTGACATAGGGGACCCCGGACAGGTCGACGACGACCGCGCCATGATCGCGGACGCGGGCCGGCAACACCGCCTCCAGCTCGCCCGCCGTGGTGCTGTCGATGCGGCCGGCGGCCGAAATCACGAGGGTGCCGTCTCGGCTATTTTCGCTGATGTCCATCTGGTCTAGAATCCGCTCCGGCTCCGGCTCGTCGGCGTCGCTGCATATCAGGAGTGGGTCTCGATTTACCACAGGATTATCGTAGGCGGCGGCGCGGCGAAACGGCGGGCGGCACGGCGACATGGGGGCTAGGTTCGAACGCTCCCTGCCCGCCGGCGCGGCCGGTCTTCCCGCATTGCTCGCGGAGATAGAGACCTGGCTGGACGCCGCCGGGGTCCCGCCCGTCGAGGCGGCGCGGATGATGATCGCGTTCGACGAGGTGCTGAGCAACATCGCCAAGCATGGCGGCGGGATGCTGTCGGTCTCGCTGGCGATCGCCGACCGGCGCCTCGCCGCCACCATCGTCGACGACGGCCCACCCTTCGACCCGCTCGCCCGCGAGGCACCCGATACCGATCTCGACATCGACGACCGCGCGATCGGCGGGCTCGGCATCCACCTGGTCCGGCAATTGATGGACGACGTCGCCTATGCCCGCGACGAGGATCGGAACCGGCTGATCTTTAGCAAGACTTTCTGAGCTTTTCGGCCTATCCTGCCGCCGGGCAAACGGGGACAGGACAGCATGACGTCTGCGCCGGAGTGGGCAACGGCACGGCAGCTTCAGGACGACGAGGCGCTCGACGTCGTGCGTCTCGACGATTCGCGCGGGCTGGGCGTGCGGACGCGGCAGGCGTTCGCGGCGGGCGCCGTCGTCCATCGCTTCGCCGGCGTCGTCAGCGGCGACATCTGCCAGCACAGCCTGCAGATCGACGCCAGCCGCCATATCAGCGGCACCCGCTATATCGGCTATCTCAGCCATGGCTGCGATCCCAATTGCCGGCTCGACATGGTCGGCTTCACCCTCGTCGCGCTGCGCGCGGTCGCGCCCGGCGAGGTGCTGACCGTCGACTATGCCGACACCGAGGACCGCCTCCATCGCCAGTTCGCCTGCTGTTGCGGCGCGGCGACCTGCCGGAGCTGGATCCATGGCCGCCGGGAGAGACCGAACCAGGAGGGCCTGGCCTGGCTGGCGGAGCATGATGCCCGCTGAGTGGTGGGCGCGCGACGACCTGCACCGCGACGCCGACGGCCGGCTGATCTTCGCGGGCGCCGACGTCGAGACCCTCGCCCGCGCGCATGACAGCCCGCTGTTCGTCTACGGCGCCGGCCGCATCCGCGCCAATCTGAACCGGCTGCGCGGCGCGCTGGGCGCGAGCGGCTGCGCGCACCGCGTCTACTATGCGATGAAGTGCAACCGCTTCGCGCCGCTGCTGGAGATGCTGGCAGCGGACGGCGCGGTCGGCGTCGACATCTGCTCGCCCGACGAGCTCGACCTCGCCCTGGCCTGCGGCTTCCGCGCGGGCGACATCAGCTTCACCGGCACCAGCGTCGCCGACCGCGACCTCGACCGGCTGCTCATCCACGACGATCTCCACATCAACTGCGACTCGCTCGGCCAGATCCGCCGGATCGGCGAACGCCGGCCGGGCCGCGCGATCGGCATCCGCATCAATCCCGGCTTCGGCACCGGCTATGGCGATTCCGCGCGGCTCACCTATGCCGGCGCGCGCACCACCAAGTTCGGCATCTATCGCGAGCAATGGGCCGAGGCGCTCGGCCTCGCCGCGCGCCACGATCTCCGCATCACCGCGATCCATTTCCATGTCGGTTGCGGCTATCTGTCGGGCCAGCTCGACGCCTGGGACCGGGCGGTCGGCGCGGCGGCGGATTTCCTCGCCGATCTTCCGGAGGCGACGACGGTCAACATCGGCGGCGGCCTCGGCCTGCCCCACCGCGCCGGCGACGCGCCGCTCGACCTCGCCCGCTGGTCGTCGATCGTCGCCCGCCATTTCAGCGGCCGCGGGCTGACGGTCGCGGTCGAGCCGGGCGACTATCTGGTCAAGGACGCGGGGCTGCTGCTGCTGTCGGTGGTCGGGGTCGAACGCAAGCGCGACACGCTGTTCGTGGCGGTCGACGGCGGGTTCAACCTCCACCCCGAACCCGCGCATTACGACCTGCCCTGCGAGCCCGTCGCCTGCGTCCTGCGCGAGCCGGACCCGGCGCGCTGGCAGCCGGTCAGCGTCGCCGGCAACATCAACGAGGCGCTCGACCTGTGGGCGGAGGATCATCCGATGCCGCCGCTGGAGGAAGGCGACCATGTCGCGCTGATCAATGCCGGCGGCTATGGTTCGGCGATGAGCTCGAACCACTGCATGCGCGGGGCGTTCACCGAGCTACTGGTGTAGCTCCGCGAAGAAGCGCGCCTCGACCGCCGTCGCGCCGAGCGGCTCCGCCAGCAGGAAGCCCTGCAGCACGTCGCAGCCGATGCTCGTCAGGAAGCGCCGCTGCTGCTCGGTCTCCACCCCCTCGGCGGTGGTTTCGAGCCCGCTCAGCCGCGCCAGGTCGACGATCGCCTGGATCACCGGGCTGCCCGCCTGGCCCGGCTGGATCGTCGACACGAAGCTGCGGTCGATCTTGATCCGGTCGACCTCGAAGCCGCGCAGGTGGCGGAAGGAGGAATAGCCGGTGCCGAAGTCGTCGAGCGCGATCCGCACGCCGATGTCGCGCAGCCAGCCGAGATTGGCGCGGCACTTCTCGCTGCTGTCGACGAAGCTCGTCTCGGTGATCTCCAGCTCGAGCCGGCTCGGAGACAGCCGGGTCCGCCGCAGGATCGCATAGACCCGCTCGGCCAGCGCCGGATTGCGGAGCTGCATCGCCGACAGGTTGACCGAGATGGTGCCCGCCGGCCAGCGCGCCGCGACCAGGCAGGCCTGTTCGAGCACCCATTCGCCCAGCGTCTCGATCAGCCCGCACTCCTCGGCGACCGGCACGAACTGGGCGGGCAGCATCCGGCCGCGCACCGGATGGTCCCAGCGGATCAGCGCCTCGGCGCCGAGCAGCAGCCCGCTCTTCGCGGCGAAATAGGGCTGGTAGGCGATGTCGAGCCCTTCGCCGGTGCGCATCGCCTCGCGCAGCTCCGCCTCGATCTCGTGGCGATCGCGGATGCGTTCGCCCATCGTGTCGGCATAGAAGCTGTGCCGGCGGCGGCCGCCACGCTTGGCGTCGTAGAGCGCGATGTCGGCCTTGCGGACCAGCTCGACCCGGTCGAGCCCATCCTGCGGGGCCACCGCGACGCCGATGCTCGCGCCGATCAGCACCTCGCCATTGCCGAGGTCGATCGGCCGCGCCAGCGTCCGATGGATGCTGCGCGCGAGTTGCTCGGCGGTCGCCGCCGAATTGTCGGAGCCGTGGATGATCGCGAACTCGTCCCCGCCCAGCCGGGCGACGACGTCGCCGGGCGCCAGCTCGCTCAATATGTCCGCCAGCGCGCGGATCAGCTGGTCGCCGGTCGGATGGCCGAGATGGTCGTTGACGTTCTTGAAATGGTCGAGATCGACATAGACCAGCGCCAGCGTCTCCCCGGTCAGGCAGATCTCGCCCAGCCGCTCGTTGAGCCGCCGCTCGAACAACGCGCGGTTGGCGAGCCCGGTCAGCGGATCATGGTCGGCGAGATGCTGGGCCTGCGACTTGGCGGCGCTGAGCTGTCGCGTGCCGCGACTGATCCGGTGCAACAGCCAGGCGACCAGCGCGAAGACGAGCAGCAGCGATCCGACCAGCACCGGGCCGACCTGCCGCAGCATCGCGCGGCCGGGCCGGAAGGGCTCCCAGGCGAAATAGCCGATGCCCGCGCCCGATCGGGTCCGCAGCGCGACCGTGCTGTCTTCCGCGTCGCGCGGCGGCCGGCGCGAGAAATGGCCTCCTTCGAGCTGATAGCGGCGGGCGAGGTCGGCGATGAAGCTGCCGTCCAGATAGCGGATGCTGACATGGACATATTCCTTCCCCGGCGGCACCGGCCGCTCGCCGGTGTCGGTGACGATCGGCTTCGCGCTGACGATCGCGGGGCGGCCATGGATGGTGGCGAGGTCGATCGCGCCCGGAGAGAGGACCGTCCCCTGCCGCGATACCTTGGCGCCGGCGCGCATCTTGGCGCGCAGCTCGGCGATCAGCCCCCGGCCGGTCGTGCCGATCGACCGGGCATAGCGCGCCGCGTCCTCGCGCCGGCCGCCGCGCATCGCATGAACCAGCCGATCCTGCGGGTCGACGATGAACACCTCGTCATGGCCGTAATAGGTGTAGAGCCAGACGCCGAGATTATCGTCGATCCAGTCCTGATCGATCGGCCGGCGCGCCAGTTGCTCGACCGCGTCGTCCCAGACGGTCGCCACCTCCTGGTCATGCGCGATCGATCGGAAATTCTGTTCGAGGACGGTGGCGATCAGCTTCTGCTGACGATCGATCGACAGTTCGTCGGCCTTGCGCGCGGCGTACCAGAGGAAACCGCCCAGCATCGCCGCCATGAGCAGCACGATGAAGATCGTCCGCGCGATGATCTGGGAGGTGAGCGCCTCGCGCGGTTCGGTGCCCGCGCGATCGCCGAGGCGCACCAGCCCCGTCAGCAAGATATCGACCCGTTACGCCACATCACCACGAATCGCCGGCTCCTCGCCGCCATCCTATCGCCCGGCGCCGGCTTTGGCCATCGAGAGCGCTCCGCCTGGCCGGGGCGATCAGGGCCTCACGCCGAGCGCCTCGTCGATCGCCTGGGCTTCGCGATCGAACATCGCGGCCATGGCGGCCAGCCGCTCGCGTTCCGCCTCGTCGGCGGTGTTGTGGGCCAGCAGGCGCGCCCTGGCCGCTTCACGCCGCAGCCGCGCGGCGGAGCCCTTCGATCGATCCGGCATGGCGGTCAGGCGGCCTTGCCGAATATCTCGCCGAAGAAGGCGATCATCTCGTCCCAGGAGCGCCGGTCGGCGGCCGCGTCGTAGCGGGCGAAATCGGGCATTCCCATCGCATCGGCGTCCTTGTTGGTGAAGCTGTGGACCACGCCGCCATAGAGCTTCATCTGCCAGTCGACCTTGCCGGCGCGCATCTCCGCCTCGAAGGCGGCGCGCTGCTCGGGGGGAATCCCCGGATCGTCGGCGCCGATCAGCACCAATATCCGCGCCCTTATGTCCTTCGCGTCCTGCGGCCGTCCGGTCGCGAGGCCGCTATGGAAGCCGACCACACCCGCGATCGGCGCGCCGCCGCGCGCCAGTTCGAGCGACATGGTGCCGCCGAAGCAATAGCCGATCGAGGCGATCCGCGCCGGATCGACCTCGTCCCGGCCGAGCAGCGCCTCGAGGCCGCCGCCGGCGCGCGCGCGGATCCGCTCGGGCGCCTCGCGCAGCGGGCCGAACAGCGCCATCATCTGCTCGCGATCGGCCATGAACCGGCCTTCGCCATAGAGGTCGCAGGCCAGCGCGGCATAGCCGAGCCCGGCCAGCCGGCGCGCCCGCTCCTTGGCATGATCGCCCAGGCCGAAGGCTTCGGGGAAGACCAGCACGCCGGGCCGCCGGCCGCTCTGCGCGGGATCGACGAAGAGGTGGCTTTCCATACGCAGGCCGTCGGCCTCGTAGGTCAGAATTTCGGTGTGCATGACTCTCCCCATTCGACCTTCCCACCCCAGATCGCCTGTTAAGCATGTCACGAGCCGTACACAATCGCTGCTTTTCGCCTCTTCTGATCCATCTCGGACCAATAAGGGACGGGTCGGCCTCCCGGTCCTCCGCCCCCTTTCGAATCCCGAAATATCCTACCGGCGCATGAACCCCATCCAGCGGAGCAGCAGATAGGTCGCGCCCGCCGCGGCGCAGGCGAGCAGGGTGGCGAGGAAGGTGCCGTGCGACGTCTGCGCCCAGGGCAGGCCGCCGGTGTTCATGCCGAACAGGCCGGTGACGAAGGTCGCCGGCAGCAACAGGGCGGTCATGATCGACAGGATGTAGAGATTCTGGTTGGTGCGCTGGTCGACCTGGGTCTCGATCTCCTCGCGGAGCTGGCGGAGCTGGCGCTGGACGCCCTCGACGTCGGCGTCGAGCGACTGGAGCCGCTGCGACAGCTTCTCGACGGTGGCGAGCAGCGCCTCGGGAAGCTCCTCGTCCTCTTCGAGGCGCCGGAATACCGTGCTCATCCCGGCGAGCATCCGGTGGAGCTGGGCGAGCCGCCGCCGGATCGCGATCAGGCTCCGCGCGGTCGGCGCGTTGACGTCGTTGAGGAAGCCGTCCTCGGCGCGCTGCACCTCGCCGCTCAGGTCGCGGACCTCGGCGGACAGCCCCTCGGCGATGGTGGTGACGAGCAGGTCGAGCGCATCGCTCGGCTCCTCGATGCGGCGGCCATGCGTCAGCCGGTTGCGGACATTGTCGGCCGAGCGGATCGGGTGGAGCCGCGCGGTGATCATCATCACCGGGGTCAGCGCCATCCGGATCGCGCCGACCTGGGTGCTGCGCTGCTCGAAATCGCGCTCGAAATCGTGGAGCACGCAACCGACCACGCCCTCGTCGACCAGCGCGCGCTGGTGGTTGTCGCCGGCCAGCAACAGTTCCTTGACGTCCTCGGGCAGCGTCTCCAGCCGGTTGATCCAGCTCGCCGTCCCCTGATGCGCCAGGCTGAGGTGCAGCCAGCGGAAGCCGCCGCCCTTCTCCTCGCACCGCTCCGTCGGGTGCGCGCCGGCCGCGTCGAGGTCGAACCCCCAGATCAGCCCCGGCGCCGCCGGGAACGGCGTGATCGGCAATGGATCGCTGTTCGTCGGCACGTCCCGGTCTCGCTCCGTCCCTGCGCCCCGCGCATCCGGCGCGTCCCGCCGAATCGCCGTGCGACGCTTCGGGCACAGCTTAGCCGCGAACGGTGACAAGGGGGAACGATGCAAGGAAGGCTGGCATGACCGCGCGATCCCGATAGAAGCGGCGATGGTGGGCGACGATCCGAATCCTCCTTCCGGCTGGAAACCCTGGCTGGCGCTTGCGCTGCCGATGGCGCTGGGCCTCGCGCTGCGCATCGCCGCGGCGCAAGGCGACTATTGGCTCGACGAGGCCTGGGCCGCGCTGTTCGCGCGCGATGCGCGGACGCCCGGCGAGATGCTGCTCGCGATCGGCCATGGCCATGGCGACCTGCTCACCATCGCCTGGCTGCAATTCGTCGGCTGGGGCGGATCGCCGCTGCTCGGCCGCGCGCTGTCGATCGCCTGCGGCACCGCCGCGATCGGCGTCGCCGGGCTGATCGGGCTGCGGCGCGGACCGGGCGCCGCGCTGCTGACCGCGACGATGGCCGCCGTCTCGCCGATCCTCGTCACCTACGGGTCCGAGGCGAGCGGCCATGCGGCGGCGCTGCTGGCCCTGCTCGCCTCGATCTGGATGGTCGACCGCGCGCTGTTCGGCCGGCCGGTGCGTCACGCCGCCGCATGGCTGAGCCTCGCCGCCCTGCTCGGCATGCTCGCGCATGTGTCGATGCTGTCCGGCGTCGCGGCGCTGAGCGGCTGGGTGCTGATCGAGCGCGGACGGCACATGCCGGCCGGCCGCGCGCTGGCCGCCACCGCCCGGCTGATGGGCGGGCCGGTCGCCGCAGCGGTCGCGGCGCTCCTCATCGTCCTGCTCGGGACCTATGCCGGCGCGGACGGGCCATGGATCGGCGGCCGCGCCGCCTTCACCTGGCCCGGCTTCCTCGACGCGCTCGTCCACATGCTGGCCTTCACGATCGGCTGGACGCCGCTGATCGGCCTGCCGATGCTGGCGCTGCTGCTGCTTCCGCTGACGGTGCGGCGGAAGGGGCCGCTCGCCGACCGGGCGCCCTTCTTCCTGATCGCGATCCTCGGCTTTCCACTGCTGGTGGCGCTGCTCCGCCCCGACGGCAGCGCCCTTCCCGGCTATTATCTGCTCGTCCCGGTCGCGCTGCTGCTGCTGATCGCCGACCTGCTCGCGGCGCTGATCGCGCGGGAGAAGCAGGCGGCGGCGGTCGCGGCCGGCATGATCCTGGTGGCCGGCCTGGTCGCCGACGCGGCGATCATCGGCAGCCGGCGCGGCGATCCCGGCCCGGCGGTCGATGCGATGATCCGCCGCGCGCCGGGCGGCGCGGCGGTGCTGCTCGACCATGGCGCCGACAGCGCGGTGCTCGAAAGCGCGGCGGCGTCGCGGGTCTATCAGCTTCTCGCGCTGGAGAGCTGCGCGCCCGCCCGCTTCGTCTATCTGTCGAGCGACGGCACCCGTCCCCTGCCGCTCGCCGCGCTGCGCTGCGGCGCCGCCTTCCGCCCGATCGCCGCGGGCCATGCCGCCGGGCTGTCGGGCATGGACTGGCAGCTGTACGAGCGGGTGCGATGAGACGGGGCCAAGGCGTCGCGGTTTCGAAACCGTCTGGAGCAAGGGGGGCCGTCGCTCCTCGAAGGGATTGGCACCATGCCATCGCGCCGTGTACAGCGCCGTCCCTAGGGGCCCGGACCCCAGTTCCGTGTGCGGAGAAGCGAGCGGGGACATGAGCAGCACCGGCCTGGAGGCCGTCTTCCTGTCGAGCCGGGGCCGGCTGCTCGCCTTCCTGCGCGCGCATGGGGCGGGCGACGCGGCCGAGGACCTGCTGCAGGAATTGTGGCTGAAGGTCTCGTCCGCGCCGGCCGGGCCGATCGCCCAGCCGCTCTCCTATCTCTACCGCGCCGCCAACAACCTGATGCTGGACCGCTATCGGTCGCAGCAGCAGGCGACCAAGCGCGACCAGGACTGGACCGAGGCCGCCACCACCGTTCCCGGCCAGTCCGACGAGCCCTCGACCGAACGGCGGCTGATCGCGCGCGAGCAGCTCCGCCTCGCCCAGGCGGCGCTCGACGCGCTGGGCGAGCGGCCCGCCGCGATCTTCCGCCGCCACCGCATCGACGGGGTCGGCCAGCGCGAGATCGCAGACGAGTTCGGGGTCAGCATCAGCACGGTCGAAAGCGACCTGCGCCGCGCCTATCGCGCGATGACCGAGCTGAGGAGCAGCTTCGATGAGGGATGAGCCGGTCGATTCCGTCCTGCCTATCAGGGAGCCGTTTTTTCATGGCTGAGGACAGGCACGATATGGAAACCGCGGCACTCGACTGGGTGATCCGCCAGCGCGACCCCGGCTTCGACGGCTGGGAGGAATTCGAGGCATGGCTCGCCGGCGATCCGGCGCGGGCCGAAGCCTATCATCGCCTGGCGATCGCCGATCAGGACATGGCCGCTCTGCTCGCCGCCGCGCCGCCGGTTCCGGCAGAGGTTCCGTCCAACGTCGTCCCGCTGCGGCGCCCGGGGCTGAACCGCCGCGCCTGGCTGGGCGGCGCGATCGCGGCATCGGTCGCGGGCCTGATCGGCTTCGGCATGATCGAGCGCCAGCCGTCGCTCTACCAGATCGAGACCGCGCCGGGCATGCACCGCACCGTCACCCTCGACGACGGCAGCCGGATCGCGCTCAACGGCGGCACCCGCATCACCCTCGACCGCAAGGACCCGCGCCACGCGACGCTGGAGCGGGGCGAGGCGCTGTTCGACGTGGTCCATGACGACGATGCGCCGTTCAAGGTGCTGGTCGGCGACGCGACGCTGGTCGACGTCGGCACCAGCTTCAACGTCGTCCGCGACGGCCGCGTCACCGCCGTCCAGGTCGCCGAGGGCGCGGTCGTCTACAATCCCGACAGCGAGGCGGTGCGGCTCGACGCCGGCCGCCGCCTGCGCGCGGTCGACGGCGATCCGCACATCGAGCTCGCCGCCGTTGCGCCCGGCGCGGTCGCCGGCTGGCGCGAGGGGCGGCTGATCTACGACGGCCAGACCATGGCCGACGTCGCCGCCGACCTCAGCCGCTGGTCGGGCGAGACCGTCCGCGCCGACCCGCGCGTCGCCGGCCAGCGCTTCCGCGGCGTGCTGAGCCTGGGCCGGGACGACGACGTCGCCGGGCTCGCCGCGCTGCTCGACGTCGACGTCCGCCGCAGCGGGCGGGAATGGATATTGTCGCCCCGGACCCCGTGAAGCGCGCCCTCGCCCTCGCCAGCATATCGCTGCTCGTCGTGGCCGCCCCTGCCGGCGCCGCGGAAAGGGCGGCGCTCGACCTGCCGGCGGGCCGGCTGAGCGACGCGGTGGCGGCGCTCGCGGCGCAGACCGGGGCCAGCATCAGCGTCGCCGACGGATCGATCTGGGCGATGCGCGTGGCGCCGCTGCGCGGCCGGATGAGCGCGGAGGACGCGCTGCGCCGCCTGTTGCGCGGCAGCCGCGCCCGGCTCGTCGTGCTCGGCGACCGGAGCTTCCGCATCGTCGCCGCGCGGGATGCCGCCGCGCCGCCCAGGTCCGCCCGCCCCGCGCGCCCCGCCGCGATCGTCGAGGGCGAGGAGCCGCCGATCATCGTCACCGCCTCGAAGCGGGACACGCGGCTGCGCGACTTCCCCGGATCGGTCAGCATCCTCGACGGCGCCGACCTGACCTTCGGCGGAGAGCAGGGGATGGAATCGGTGCTGGCCCGCGTCGCCAGCCTGTCCTCGACCCATCTCGGCGCCGGCCGCAACAAGCTGTTCATCCGCGGCATCGCCGATTCGAGCTTCACCGGGCCGACCCAGGCGACGGTGGGCCAGTATCTGGGCGACATGCGGCTGACCTACAACGCGCCCGATCCCGACCTGCGCCTCTACGACATCCGGTCGGTCGAGATCCTCGAAGGGCCGCAGGGCACGCTCTACGGCGCCGGATCGCTCGGCGGGATCATCCGCATCGTCCGCAACCCGCCCCGGCTCGGCCAGTTCGGCGGCGCGCTGTCGGCGGGCGCCTCGGTCACCGCGCATGGCGATCCCTCCGGCGATCTCGGCGGCATGCTCAACCTGCCGGTGATCGGCGACCGGGTGGCGCTGCGCGCCGTCGCCTACGGGCTGCGCGAGGGCGGCTATATCGACGATGTCTGGCGGCAGAAGAAGGACATCAACCGCACCCGCATCGCCGGCGGCCGCGCGACGCTCCGGATCGATGCCGGCGACGGCTGGACCGTCGACCTCGGCGGCGTCTACCAGGACAATGAGGGCCGCGACAGCCAATATGCCGACCGCAGCCTCGGCGGCCTGAAGCGGTCGAGCCGGACGCCGGGCGGCTTCGACGGCAATTACGCGCTGGGCGAGCTGGTCGTCGCCAAGAGCTGGGACGGGCTGTCCTTCCTCTCCTCGACCGGGCTGGTCCGCCAGAAGCTGGACGAACGCTACGACGCCAGCATGAACGGGGCGGAGCGCCTGTTCACCCAGCGCAACCACACCCGGATGTTCGCGACCGAGAACCGGCTGTGGCGGCCGACCCGCGACGGTTTCGGCTGGGTGATCGGCGCCAGTTACACCCACAATCGCACCGATCTCGACCGGTCGCTGGGCCCGGTCGGCGTGCCGGTCGCGGTCACCGGCGTGTCGAACCGCATCCGCGAGACCACGGTCTACGGCGAGGCGAGCGTCGAGCCGGTGCGCGGGCTGACCGTCACCGGCGGCGCGCGCTACACCTGGTCGAAGCTGGGCGGCGGCGCCGACGACCCTCTGCCGGTCTTCCTGCCCAGCCTGGAGGCGGCGCGCGCGGCGATCGTCGCCAGCCGCAAGGAGAACAGGCTGCTGCCGTCGGCCTCTGTCTCTGCCGCGCTGCTGCCGCGGCTGATCGTCTATGCGCGCTACCAGCAGGGGTTCCGGCCCGGCGGCCTGGCGATCGAGGGCGGCTTCGTCCGCCGCTTCCGCAACGACCATGTCGCGACGATGGAGACGGGCCTGCGCTACGGCGTGCGCGGCGACGATCCGTTCGACCTGTCGCTGAGCCTGTCCTACACCGACTGGCAGGACATCCAGGCCGACTTCATCGACAGTGGCGGGCTGCCCACCACCGACAATATCGGCGACGGCCGCATCTATTCGCTGAGCGCGGCGCTGGGCTGGGCGCCGCTGCCCGGCCTGATCTTCGACGCCGCCGCGACCTATAACGACAGCCGCGTCACCGATCCGTCGCCGTCGCTGCTGTTCGCGCTCGCCTCGGCGGCGGTCAGCGACAAGACCGGCGCCTTCACCGGCGGGCAGAGCCGCATCCCCAACGTCGCGCGTTTCACCACGCGGATCGGCTTCGACTATCGCACCCCGGTCTCCGACGCGATCGAGCTGCGGCTCAACGGCTGGGTCCGCTATATCGGCAAGTCGCGGCTCGGCATCGGCCCGATCCTCGGCGACCTCCAGGGCGACTATCTCGACACCGCGCTGACCGCGCGGATCGGCCGTCCCGATTTCGGCGTCAGCCTGGGCGTCACCAACCTGACCGACGCGATCGGCAACCGCTTCGCGCTCGGCACCCCCTTCCAGGCCTCGGGCGGCCGGCAGATCACCCCGCTGCGCCCGCGCACCATCCGCATCGGCCTCGACAAGAGCTTCTGAAGCCCCCGCAAAAATCTTCCAAGGCTCCGGCGCATCGGCCCCGTCTTCCGGTCATGCGGGAAGGAGGGACGCGCTCCCTTCTCCCCACGACAAAGGGAATGGAAACTCGATGCGCTACCTGCTTGCCTCCACCTGCCTCGCCGCGATCGCCGCCGTGCCCGTCCATGCCGAGACGACCGTCGGCGACAAGCGCACCGCGACGATCCGCACCTCGACGATCAAGGCCGGCGCCGCCGACGACATCCGCATCACCTCGGCCGGGTCGGTCGTGCCGACCGTCGCGGGTCCGGCGGTGGTGCTCGACAGCGCCAACAAGATCGTCAACGAAGGCACGATCCAGGCCACCAACCTCGACAATTCGACCGGCATCCGCGCCGAGGCGGGCGCCGCCGGATCGATCACCAACGCCTCCGGCGGCAAGATCATCCTCGACGAGACCTACACCGCCGAGGACAGCGACAAGGACGGCGACCTCGACGGTCCGTTCGCGGTCGGCACCGGCCGGGTCGGCATCCGCACCGCCGGCGCCTTCACCGGCGACATCGTCAACAGCGGCTCGATCGCGATCGAGGGCAAGGATTCGGCGGGCATCCGGCTCGACGGCCCGCTGACCGGCAAGCTGACCCAGGACGGCACGATCGGCGTCGTCGGCGACCGCTCGGTCGGCGTCCGCGCTGGCGACGTGACCGGCAACGTCCGCATCGCCGGCACGATCACCGCGGTCGGCCAGGACGCGGTCGGCGTCTCGCTGGACGGCACCGTCACCGGCGCGCTGGTGATCCAGGGCGGGGTCACCTCGACCGGCTATCGCAACACCACCCCGCCGAGCGACACGAGCAAGCTCGACGCCGACGACCTGCTGCAGGGCGGCCCCGCCGTCCGCATCGCCGGCAACGTCACCGGCGGCGTCATCTTCGCGGTGCCGCCGAAGGACAACAGCACCACCGACAATGACGAGGACAAGGACGGCATCGAGGACTCCAAGGAGGGCTCCGCGTCGATCACCTCCTACGGCGCGGCGGCCGCGGTCGCGATCGGCGCCGTGGACCATGCCGTCACCCTGGGCGCCGTCGCCGGCAATGCCGACGGCCACGGCCTGGTCAACGAGGGCACGATCCAGGGCGCGGGCACCTATGCCGGCGTCGACGGCAGCGGCATGGTGATCGGCGGCCAGGGCGGCGCGGTGACGATCGCCGGCGGCATGACCAACCGCGGCACGATCAGCGCCTCGGGCGCCAACGCCACCGGCCTGCGGATCGGCGACGGCGCGACCGTGGCCGAGGTCAAGAACATGGGCGTGCTCCAGGCGTCGGGCACCAACGCCGCCAACGCGAAGACGGTGGCGCTGCAGATCGACCAGGGCGCGTTCACCTCCGAGATCGTCAACAGCGGCACGATCAAGGCGGTCGCGAGCGGCACCGCCTCGGCCAACGGCGCGACGGCGACCGCGATCCTCGACCGCTCGGGCGAGGTCGACCTCGTCAGCAACAGCGGCACGATCTCGGCGGCCGGCGCTTCGGCGGGCAGCAACGTCGCGATCGACCTGTCGGCCAATGACCGTGGCGCGCGGATCGGCCAGACGGTGGTCGCGAGCGGCACCGCGCCGTCGATCGTCGGCGACGTCCGCTTCGGCAACGGCAACGACCTGTTCGACATCGCCGACGGCAGCGTGACCGGCGACACCAGCTTCGGCGGCGGCGCGAACAGCCTGCTGCTGTCGGGCGACGCCACCTATGCGGGGAAGGTCCGCTTCGGCGGCGGCAACGACGTCATGACGCTGAGCGGCACCGCTTCCCACAGCGGCGACGTCGACTTCGGCGGCGGCAGCGACAAGCTGACCGTGAACAGCGGCGCCAGGTTCCGCGGCGCCCTCTCCAACGCGCAGGGGCTGGCGGTCGCCGTCAACGGCGGCACGCTCGACATCGGCAAGTCGACCGCCGCGATCCAGTCGCTCGCGGTCAGCGGGTCGGGCACGCTCGGCGTCGCGATCGACGTGGCGAGCAAGAGCAGCACCCTCTACCAGGTCGCGGGCGAGGCGAGCTTCGCGCAAGGCTCCAAGGTCGCGGTCAGCCTCAACGGCATCGCCGGCGCCGAGGGCCGCTACACCTTCCTGAAGGCCGGGACGGTGACCGGCGCGTCCAACGTCGCGACCAGCGATGCCCTGCTGCCCTTCATGTACAAGGGCAGCGTCGCCGCGGTCTCGCCGAACGAGCTGGCGATCGACGTCAAGCGCAAGACCACAAGCGAGCTGGGCCTCAACCGCTCGCAGGCCGCCGCCTATGACGCGATCTTCGCCGCGCTCGGCAAGGATGCCAAGGTCGCCGGCGCCTATCTGGAGACCAACGACGGCGACGCCTTCCGCAAGAAGGTCCGCCAGATGCTGCCCGATCATGCCGGCGGCGCGTTCGAGACGGTGACGATGGGGTCGCGCGCGACCGCGGGCTTCCTGGCCGATCCGAACGCCCCCTTCGCCGACATGGGCAAATGGGGCTACTGGATCCAGCAGGTCGGCTGGGGCACGTCGAAGGGGCTGGGCGACACCGCCTCCTACGACATCACCGGCTGGGGCGTCGCGACCGGCGGCGAGATCAAGACCGACCTCGGCAGCTTCGGCATCTCGCTCGCCTATCTCTACGGCAAGGACGCCGACGGCGGCACCGACAACAAGGTCGACGCCGGCCAGTACGAGATCGGCGCCTATTGGCGCGGCTATTGGGGGCCCTTCCAGGGCTGGACCCGCGCCAGCTACGCCCATGTCGACTTCAAGGGCGAACGCGTCTTCCAGGGCAGCCTGGGCACCGACACGGTCGAGCGGCGCGCCAAGGGCCGGTGGAACGGCAAGCTGATCTCGGCGGCGGCCGGCGCGGCCTACACGCTGCAGATGGGATCGTTCAGCGTCCGGCCGAAGGCGGCGCTCGACTATTACCGGCTGAAGGAGGACGGCTATGCCGAGAAGGGCGGCGGCGACGCGTTCAACCTGATCGTCGGCGGCCGCAAGAGCGACGAGCTGGCGGTCAGCGGCACGGTCGCCGCCGGCTTCGACTTCGGCGGCCAGAACGAGGAAGCGGGCTGGTTCCGGATCGAGGCCGAGGGCGGCCGGCGCGAGCTGGTCGGCGGATCGCTGGGTTCAACCACCGCGCGCTTCGCCGGCGGCACCGCCTTCACCCTGGAGCCCGAGAAGCGCACCAGCGGCTGGATCGGCAAGCTGCGCGCCGTCGGCGGCGGCAACGGCTTCCAGATCGGCGGCGAGGCCGGCGCCGAGCAGCAGCAGGGCCGCGCCGCCATCTCGCTGCGCGCCAGCCTGGTGGTCGGCCTCTGAAGGACGAAACGGATTCCCTCCTTTGAGGAGGGACGGGGTGGGTGATCTCCCCATCGAAAGCGGCACGAGGCCCCCGCCGCTACCCACCCCGACACTATGCCTGCACCCTGTATCTGGTCCCCCGCCCTCCCCTGGGCGGGGGATTTTCTTTCGCCGCGCGCGATTCAAAAATTCCATCCACAGATTCTTTTGTTGCGCCTTCGTTCCGCCCCCATGGCCAAGTGGCTGAGCCGACTCATTATTCCATCGCGTCAAGGGGGTCGGGACTCGTTTCGTCGTGCGACGAACAGAGTCCCCGAACCGTCATTTTGACTCTTGAACTGTGACTCAGATGAGGCACTATAGGTTGTGTAAGGCAACAGGGGCAGCGCTAGAGATGGTGGATCACGTTCGGGAGCTTCGCTCCGGGCGGATGGCCTTCGGCGGCGTTGCGGAAGCCGGGGAATGGGTCAAATCGGTGCTGGTATCGCGCCGAAGACGCACTATCTTCCCAGTGACGCCTGTGTCGAACGGATCACGAACGGGGCCGCTGAACCGGTCCGTTCCAAACGGATGTGCGGAGGCGGCGTAATGGACCTTTCTGGCAGCAGCGAAGTGAGCGCGAGCGACGTGGCGACAACGATGGATTCCCCGGCGAAGGACGCCAAGGCGGCGAAGCCCGCGGCCGCGCCCGAGGCGGAAGCCAAGGCCGCCGCCCCGGCCAAGGCCCGCGTGTCGACCGGCAGCACGGAGATTCGCCCGCAGCTCTACCCGATCGAGGTGGACCATAGCCGCGACGCGCTGCTCACCGACTTCGGCAAGGAGACGCTGACCGACCGCTACCTGCTGCCGGGCGAGAGCTACCAGGATTTGTTCGTCCGCGTCGCATCGGCCTATGCCGACGACCAGCCGCACGCGCAGCGCCTCTACGACTATATCTCGAAGCTGTGGTTCATGCCGGCCACCCCGGTGCTGTCGAACGGCGGCACGGGCCGCGGCCTGCCGATCAGCTGCTATCTCAACTCGGTCGACGACAGCCTGGAGGGCATCGTCAACACCTGGAACGAGAATGTCTGGCTGGCCTCGCGCGGCGGCGGCATCGGCACCTACTGGGGCTCGGTGCGCGGCATCGGCGAGCCGGTCGGCCTCAACGGCAAGACCTCGGGCATCATCCCTTTCGTCCGCGTGATGGACTCGCTGACCCTCGCGATCAGCCAGGGCTCGCTGCGCCGCGGCTCGGCCGCCGTCTATCTCGACGTCTCGCACCCGGAGATCGAGGAGTTCCTCGAGATCCGCAAGCCTTCGGGCGACTTCAACCGCAAGGCGCTCAACCTGCACCATGGCGTGCTGCTGACCGACGCCTTCATGGAAGCGGTCCGCGACGGCGCCGAATGGGATCTGGTCAGCCCGAAGGACGGATCGAAGCGCAGCTCGGTCGACGCCCGCGCGCTGTTCCAGAAGCTGGTCGAGACCCGCCTCGCCACCGGTGAGCCCTATATCGTGTTCAACGACACGGTGAACCGGATGATGCCGAAGCATCATCGCGACGTCGGGCTCAAGGTGTCGACCTCGAACCTCTGCTCGGAGATCACCCTGCCGACCGGGCGCGACCAGCACGGCATGGACCGCACCGCGGTCTGCTGCCTGAGCTCGCTCAACCTCGAGACCTGGGACGAGTGGAACGGCGACAAGCGCTTCATCGAGGACGTGATGCGCTTCCTCGACAATGTGCTGCAGGACTATATCGACCGCGCGCCGGACGAGATGGCGCGCGCCAAGTACAGCGCCAGCCGCGAGCGTTCGGTGGGCCTGGGCGTGATGGGCTTCCACAGCTTCCTCCAGGCGCGCGGCCTGCCCTTCGAGGGCGCGATGGCGAAGAGCTGGAACCTGCGCATCTTCAAGCATATCGCCGCCGCCGCCGCCGAGGCCTCGATGCTGCTGGCCAGCGAGCGCGGGCCGTGCCCCGACGCCGCCGACCTGGGCGTGATGGAGCGCTTCAGCTGCAAGATGGCGATCGCGCCGACCGCGTCGATCTCGATCATCTGCGGCGGCACCAGCGCCTGCATCGAGCCGATCCCGGCCAACATCTACACCCACAAGACGCTGTCGGGCAGCTTCTCGATCAAGAATCCCTATCTGCAGAAGCTGCTCGCCGAGAAGTCGAAGGACAGCGACGCGGTGTGGAACTCGATCCTCGAAAAGGGCGGATCGGTCCAGCATCTCGACTTCCTGACCCAGGACGAGAAGGACGTGTACAAGACCAGCTTCGAGATCGACCAGCGCTGGCTGATCGAACTCGCGGCGGACCGCACGCCCTATATCGACCAGGCGCAGTCGCTGAACCTGTTCATCCCGGCCGACGTCGAGAAGTGGGACCTGCTGATGCTCCACTTCCGCGCCTGGGAGCTGGGCATCAAGTCGCTCTACTATCTCCGCTCCAAGTCGGTGCAGCGCGCCGGCTTCGCGGGCGGGGTCGAGGCGGACAACACCCCCGACCTCAAGCAGATCGAGCTTGAGACCAAGGATTATGACGAATGCCTGGCCTGCCAATAGGCGGACGGAACTGAACGAGGGTTCGGGACGGCCGCGTGAGACGATCACGCGGCCGTTTCGTTTCGCCCCCCCGATCTCCTCATACGTCACCCCAGCGCAGGCTGGGGTCCATGTCTCTCATCCGCCAGATGGCCATCGGGGAGAGAACAGACATGGATGCCAGCCTTCAGCCTTTGGCTGAAGTTTATCCCGAGCGCCTGCCTTGCAGGCAGTCGAGGGGCTGGCATGACGGAGAGGGCACCCCACAGACATAGCGATGGTGTGTGATGTGCAGCCGGACACACAAGCTCTTGTGGAAAACCTCGGAAAAACATTTGTCGGCGAGTCCGGCTTGGCATAGGATGGGCGACGCGCTTCGACGGCAGGGGACTTGGCCTGCGAAGTGGTTGAATCACGGGACGGAAATCCCGATCTACAGGGTGGAGCGATCGGATGTCGCATGCTTCCGAACCGGTGGGCCGGGACTGATCGATGGATGTTTCGGTGCCCCTGATCATCGCCGTCGCGTCGGCGCTCGTCGGCCTGCTCTGCCTGTGGCTGCTGCTGGTCGCGCTGGTCCGGCTGCGCAAGGTGAGGAAAGGCACGGGCGGGTTCACCGACACGCCGGCCGACCTCAAGAGTTTCGCGCTCAGGCAGGGCCTGAGCACCGTCGTCATGTTCGCGCTCGCCGCGTTTATCGTCTTCTATAGCTGAAAGGTCGTCCCATGCCGCTTCTCCAGGCCAGCCGCACCTACAAGCCCTTCGAATATCCGTGGGCGTTCGAATATTGGAAGCGGCAGCAGCAGCTCCACTGGCTGCCCGAGGAAGTGCCGCTGGGCGAGGACTGCCGCGACTGGGCGCAGAAGCTCACCGACCATGAGCGCAACCTGCTGACGCAGATCTTCCGCTTCTTCACCCAGGCCGACGTCGAGGTGCAGGATTGCTACCACGACAAGTACGGCCGCGTGTTCAAGCCGACCGAGATCAAGATGATGCTGACCGCCTTCTCCAACATGGAGACGGTCCACATCGCGGCCTACAGCCACCTGCTCGACACGATCGGCATGCCGGAGACCGAGTATAGCGCCTTCCTCCAGTACAAGGAGATGAAGGACAAGCACGACTATCTGTCGACCTTCGGCGTCGACACCGACGAGGATATCGCCCGCACCCTGGCGATGTTCGGCGGCTTCACCGAGGGGCTCCAGCTCTTCGCCAGCTTCGCGATGCTGATGAACTTCCCGCGCTTCAACAAGATGAAGGGCATGGGGCAGATCGTCACCTGGTCGATCCGCGACGAGACGTTGCACTGCGAGGGCATCGTCCGCCTGTTCCACGCCTTCGTGAAGGAGCGCGACTGCCTGACCGCGTCGGTCAAGGACGACATCCTCGACATGTGCCAGAAGACGGTGCGGATCGAGGACGCCTTCATCGACCTGGTGTTCGAGATGGGCCCGGTCAACGGCATGACGCCCAAGGACATCAAGAAATATGTCCGCTACATCGCCGACTGGCGGCTGGGGCAGCTGGGCCTCAAGCCGATCTACATGATCGAGGACCATCCCCTGCCCTGGCTGGCGCCGCTGCTCAACGGCGTCGAGCACGCCAATTTCTTCGAGACCCGCGCGACCGAATATTCGAAGGCCGCGACCAAGGGCCAGTGGAGCGACGTCTGGGACGCCTTCGACAGCCGCATGAAGGCCAAGAACGCCGCCGCCGCCAATGAGGACAATGCCGACGGCGGGCTGTTCGGCCATGCCGGAGTGGCGGCGGAGTAAGCCGCCCACTCGATCCTGAGGGGATAGAAGAAAGCCCGGCTCCTTCGAGCCGGGCTTTTTCATTATGGCCGTCATTCCGGCGAAAGCCGGAATCTCACTTCTCTTTGTTTTTCGCTCCACGGAAGCGCGAAAAGGCAGGGGGATCCCGGCTTTCGCCGGGATGACGGAGAGTCATCCCTCCTCCCGATCGGCCCGGAGCTGCTGCGACAGCCGGTCGAGGCGCTGGTGCAGCACCGACTCCTCGTTCGCGGTCAGGCGGTTGCCCGAGCGGCGCATATTGGCCTCGTCGCGGCGGATCGAGGCAAGCTCGGCCTGGGCGCGGCGGGCTTCGCTCTTGCTGATCAGGCCGCGGGCGCGCTGGCGATCGATGCGCTGCTCGATCCGGGCGGCGCGGGTGGCGACATCCATGTTGCGGGCGGCGATGTTGACCGGCCCCTGCGAGACCCAGCGGCCGCGCGCGTCATAATAGCCGGTGGTCTGGCCGCGCACCCAGCGGCCGTTCGCGTCATAATGGCCGGGCGCGCTGCGCGCCTCCCAATAGCCGACCGGATCGCCGCCGCGGCTGCCCGGGACCCAGCGGCCATTGGCGTCGTAGCTGCCCGAGGTCGGCCCCGCGACCCAGCGGCCGCGCGTGTCGTAATAGCCGGGCGCGTTCGCCTGCACCCACTGACCGTCGGCGGCGTAATAGCCGCTCACCCCCACCGGCACCCAGCGGCCGTCGCGGTCGCGATAGCCCGAATATTGGGCGTCGCCGTCGAACGCGACCCAGCGGTCGTTGCGGTCGTAATAGCCGTTGGGCGGGCCATCGACCCAGCGATTGCCCCGGTCGTAATAGCCGCGCGGCGCGCGGTCGCCGATCCGGTTGGCGTGCCAGCGGCCGCTCTCGTCATAATAGCCGTAGGCGACCTCGCACTTGTTGTCCTTGGCAAGCTGGTTGCCGGCGACGCCGCCCGCCACGCCGCCGACGATCGTGCCGACCTCCTTGTGGCGGCCGCCGTCGATGACCCGGCCGAGGATCGCGCCGATGCCCGCGCCCGCGATGGTCGCGACGGTGCGGCCGGTATTGTCCTGCTTGCAGACGGTCTCGGCCCCCGCCGCCTGGGCGCCACCCAGCGCGATGACGGCCGTTGCGATCATCAACCTGTACATGTCACTCTCCCGAAACAATCCCTACCAAGAACCCTCGGGTGGAGAGGCGGTTCCCGCGACAGGGCCGGGGAAATTCAGGATCGGCGCGCTTGACGGCCGATGCGGTCGTGACGATGAAGGAACAAAGGAGTTGCGCCGATGCGTCCATTCGTCCTCGCCGCCCTGATCGCCTCCGGCGCCGCGCTGCCGGCCGGCCCCGCCCTCGCCGTCGACATCCCCGCCGCCGATGCCGAGCATGAGGGCGCGCGGATGACGCGGCTGCCCGACGACTGGCTCGACAAGGACATCGCCGCCGATCCGGAGGCCGAGAAGGCCGACATGCGCGAGGCCGAGTCCGAACGCTGGGAAGAACGCGGCCGGGCCGACGGCGATGCGGACGCGCCCGTCGCCGGGATCGACTGCCCCAAGCCAAGCGGCACGACCGGGGCGATCCTGGGCGCGGTCGCGGGCGGGCTGCTCGGCAACGTCGTCGACGGCGGCCGCCACCGTGCGCTCGGCACGATCGTCGGCGCGGGCGGCGGCGCCCTGCTCGGCCGCGAGGTGGAGCAGCGCTCGGCCAAGTGCAAATAGGGACAGCCCTCGCACCCGAGGGATAGATTCCTGATTTCAGGCGTTTTTCCGTCGACCGCCCACCTGTCCGCCGCATGAACCCGTCGTAGTTTTCGGTTCATGCAACCTTGTCGCGCGCCTGTCGTTCTGCCCCCGTCCTATTTTCGGACGGGAGACATGACATGCGTAAGTTCATCCTGGCCGCAGCGCTGATCGCCACCGCCGTCCCGACGGTCGCGATGGCCGATCCGCCACCCTGGGCGCCCGCGCATGGGCGGCGCGATCATGACTGGCGCGAGAACCGCCGCTACGACTGGAACCGGCCCGATCCGCGCTACGGCAACCGCTATGACGCGTCGCGCTATTATCGCGACGGCCGCTACTACAAGGAGCGCCGGCTGAGCCGCAACGACCGCATCTATCGCGGCAATGACGGCCGCTATTATTGCCGCCGTTCGGACGGCACCACCGGCCTGATCATCGGCGCGGTCGGCGGCGGCCTGCTCGGCAACGCGCTCGACAACGGCCGCTCGTCGACCCTGGGCACGATCCTCGGCGCGGGCGCCGGCGCGCTGCTCGGCCGCTCGATCGACCGCGGCGACATGAAGTGCCGTTGAACACCTAAGGCCGTCACCCCGGCGGAGGCCGGGGTCTCGGGAGAGGCGCGATTCGCTTCTCTCATGAGATGCCGGCCTCCGCCGGCATGACGATCAGAGCTCAGTACCAGTTGCGTAACGCTTGACCCTGCCCCTCCGTCGCGCCAATCCGGCGCGACGAGAGGGGATTTTCATGGCAGACAGCGAAGCCAGGCCGTCGACCCGCCGCATCCTGCTGGCGAGCCTGACCGGCACGTCGGTCGAGTTCTACGATTTCTACATCTTCGCGACCGCGGCTTCGCTGGTGTTCGGACCGCTCTTCTTCGGCGGCTTCGCGCACCAGACCCAGCTCATCTGGTCCTACACGCTGCTCGGCCTCGCCTTCCTGTCGCGGCCGCTCGGCGCCTGGGCGTTCGGCCATTTCGGCGACCGGATCGGCCGCAAGTCGACCCTCGTCGCGTCGCTGATGGTGATGGGCCTGTCGACGCTGCTGATCGCCTTCCTGCCCTCCTATGAGACCGCCGGCTGGCTCGGCGCCTTCCTGCTCGCGCTGCTGCGCTTCGGGCAGGGCTTCGGCCTTGGCGGCGAATGGGGCGGCGCGGCGCTGCTCGCGGTCGAGAACGCCCCGCCGGGCAAGCGCGCCCGCTACGGCATGTTCCCGCAACTGGGCGCCCCGGTCGGCTTCATCGCGGCCAATGGGCTGTTCATGCTGCTCGGCCTGGCGATGACCCAGCAACAGTTCATGGACTGGGGCTGGCGCCTGCCCTTCCTCGGATCGGCGGTGCTGGTCGGGGTCGGCCTGTGGGTGCGGCTCAAGCTCACCGAGACCGCCGCGTTCAAGGCTGCCATGGCCGAGGCCGAACCCGCCAAGGTGCCGATCGCCGAGCTGTTCCGCGACCATCTCGTCCCGACCATCGCCGGCACCTTCGCGGCGATCGCCTGCTTCGCGACCTATTATCTCGCGACCGCCTTCGCGCTCGGCTACGCGACCAGCAATCTCGGCATCGCCAAGGAGACCTTCCTCGGCGTCCAGCTCGTCTCGATCCTGTTCATGGCGGGCGGCATCCTGCTCGCCGGCTGGTGGGCCGACATGAGGAGCCCGCGCTACGTCCTCATCGCCGGCTGCGTCGGCACGATCGCGACCGGGCTGCTGATGGGGCCGATGCTGCTGAGCGCCGACCTGACGATCATCGCGCTGTGGCTGATGCTCGCGCTGTTCATGATGGGCTTCGTCTATGGTCCGCTCGGCGCCTTCCTGCCGTCGCTCTTCCCGCCGCGGGTGCGCTATACGGGCGCGTCGATGACCTTCAACATCGCCGGCATCCTCGGCGCCGCGCCGGTGCCGGCGGTCGCGCAATATCTCACCGACCATGGCGGCCTCGGCTATGTCGGCTATTATCTGAGCGGGTCGGCGATCGTCAGCCTCGCCGCGCTCTGGTGGACTCGCCACCACGACGCTAAGGTCCATTGATGTTCTTCGGCTTCCTCGACGAGCTCCGCGCCGCCGGCATCCCCGCCAGCCTCAAGGAGCATCTGACCCTGCTCGAGGCGATGGACCGCGACGTGATCGGCTGGTCGCCCGAGGAATTCTATTATCTCGCCCGCGCCACCTATGTGAAGGACGAGGGCCTGCTCGACCGCTTCGACCGGGTGTTCGGCAAGGTGTTCCGCGGCGTGCTCGACCAGGCCGGCGAGGGGCATGAGATCCCGGAGGACTGGCTGAAGGCGATCGCCCAGAAATTCCTGAGCCCCGAGGAGATGGCCAGGATCGAGGCGCTCGGCTCCTGGGACGAGATCATGGAGACGCTCAAGAAGCGGCTCGAGGAGCAGCAGGGCAAGCACCAGGGCGGCAACAAGTGGATCGGCACCGGAGGCACGTCGCCCTTCGGCAATTCGGGCTATAATCCCGAAGGCGTGCGGATCGGCGGGCAGAGCGTCCACAAGCGCGCGATCAAGGTGTGGGAGAAGCGCGAGTATAAGAATCTCGACAACGACGTCGAGCTGGGCACCCGCAACATCAAGGTGGCGCTGCGCCGCCTGCGCCGCTTCGCGCGCGAGGGGGCGGCGGACGAGCTCGACCTCGACGGCACGATCGACGGCACCGCGCGGCGCGGCTTCCTCGACATCCACATGCGACCGGAGCGGCGCAACGCGGTCAAGCTGCTGCTCTTCCTCGACATCGGCGGATCGATGGACCCGCACGTCAAGCTGTGCGAGGAGCTGTTCTCGGCCGCGACCGCCGAGTTCAAGCATCTCGAATTCTTCTACTTCCACAACTGCATCTACGAAGGCGTGTGGAAGGACAATCGCCGCCGCTTCCAGGAGCGCACGCCGACCTGGGACATCCTCCACAAATATGGCCACGACTATAAGCTGGTGATCGTCGGCGACGCGTCGATGAGCCCCTATGAGATCGCCCAGCCGGGCGGATCGGTCGAGCATTTCAACGAGGAGGCGGGCGAGGTCTGGCTGAAGCGGATGCTCAACGTCTACGCCTCTGCGGTGTGGCTGAACCCGACGCCCGAGGCCTATTGGATGCACACCCAGTCGACCCGCATGATCCGCGAGATCATGCACAACCGCATGTTCGGCCTGACCCTGTCCGGGCTGGAGGACGCGATGCGGAGCCTGGCGCGGAAGAAATAGATCGAAGCGCCCCCCCATCACGTCACCCCGGCGGAGGCCGGGGTCTCGGGAGATGAGGCGAGCCGCGACTCTCCTGAGATGCCGGCCTCCGCCGGCATGACGGCTTGGAATCAGGGCCGGTGCGTCACCCCGCCCGTCAGCGGCTCCGCCACCCCGGTCGTCCCCGGGAAGCTGATCGCCTGCCCTTTCAGCGAGCGCACCGCCATATAGGCGAAGCCCTCCGCCTCGGTCGCGTCGCCGTTCCAGCCGAGCGCCTCGATCGGCTCGGGGGTTATTTTTGTAGCGGTCGCTATCATTTTCATCAGGGTCGGATTGTGCCGCCCGCCACCCGCGACGATCAGCCGGCGGGGCGGCGCCGGCAGGTGGCGCAGCGCGAGCGCCACCGTCTCGGCGGTGAAGGCGGTCAGGGTCGCGGCGCCGTCGGCGGCGGAGAGGCCGCGCGCGGGCTGGATGGTGAAGTCGGCGCGGTCGAGCGACTTGGGCGGCAGCGCGTCGAACCAGTCATTGTCGAGCATCGCCCCGAGCACCGCGCGATCGACAGTGCCGCGCGCGGCGAAGGCGCCGTGCGCGTCATAGGGCGATCCGGTCTCCTGCAGCATCCAGTCGTCGATCAGGCCGTTGGCCGGGCCGGTGTCGAAGGCGATCAGCTCGCCCTCGCCCGCGCCCAGCCAGGTGATGTTGGCGACCCCGCCGAGGTTGAGCACCGCGACCGGCCCCTCCATCCCGGCGGTCAGCGCGCGGTGATAGACCGGCAGCAGCGGCGCCCCCTGCCCGCCCGCGGCGACGTCGGCCGAGCGCAGGTCGTTGACCACCCTGATGCCGAGCGCACGCGCCATCGCGGCGCCGTCGCCGATCTGCCAGGTCCAGCCGCGATCGGGGCGGTGGGCGATCGTCTGCCCGTGGAAGCCGATCACGTCGACCTGCCCCGCCTCGACCCGCGCCGCCGCCAGGAGCTGCCGCACCGCCGCGACGTGGCGATCGGTCAGCATCGCCTCGGCCGCGGCGATCTTCGGGCTCGGGCGCGGCGCGTCGAAGCTCAGCGCCAGCGCCGCCGCCTCGCGCAACTGCTCGCGCGCCTGGGCGGCATAGGGATCGGAGCGGAAGGCGATCGGCCGGATATGCCCCGCCCCGTCGGTCTCGATCAGCGCGGCATCGATCCCGTCGAGCGACGTGCCCGACATCAGCCCCACGGCCAGCATCTTCGTCATGCGCCATTCTTTCGGCGCGATCGCACGCGAGCACAAGGAAGAACATGACGATGGGGCTCCGCCATGCTAACGGCCCGCGCGCTATGACCGAATATAAATCCGACCTCCTGCGCCTGCTCGACGAGCGGGGTTACATCCATCAGGTGACCGACGGCGCCGCGCTCGACGCGCTCGCGCTGTCTTCGGTGATTCCGGGCTATATCGGCTTCGATCCGACCGCGCCGTCGCTGCACGTCGGCAGCCTGGTGCAGATCATGCTGCTGCGCCGCCTGCAACAGGCGGGGCACAAGCCGATCGTGCTGATGGGCGGCGGCACCGGCAAGATCGGCGATCCGAGCTTCAAGGACGAGGCCCGCAAGCTGATGACGACCGAGACGATCGCGGCCAACGTCGCCTCGATCAAGCGGATCTTCGAACGCTTCCTGACCTTCGGGGACGGGCCCAGCGACGCGGTGATGGTCGACAATGCCGACTGGCTCGACACGCTGGAGTACATCCCCTTCCTGCGCGAGGTGGGCCAGCATTTCTCGATCAACCGGATGCTGAGCTTCGACTCGGTGAAGCTGCGCCTCGACCGCGAGCAGTCGCTGAGCTTCCTCGAATTCAACTACATGATCCTGCAAGCCTACGACTTCATGGAGCTGGCCAAGCGCCGCCAATGCCGGCTGCAGATGGGCGGATCGGACCAGTGGGGCAACATCGTCAACGGCATCGAGCTGTCGCGGCGGATGCTGGGCACCGAGGTGTTCGGCGTGACCACCCCGCTGATCACCACCGCCGACGGCGGCAAGATGGGCAAGACCATGTCGGGCGCGGTGTGGCTCAACGAGGAGTCGCTGCCGGCCTATGATTATTGGCAGTTCTGGCGGAACAGCCACGACAAGGACGTCGGCCGCTTCCTGCGCCTGTTCACCGACCTGCCGCTCGACGAGATCGCCCGGCTGGAGGCGCTGGAGGGCCAGGAGATCAACCAGGCCAAGATCGTCCTCGCCAACGAGGCGACCGCGATGTGCCGGGGCGCGGACGCCGCCGCCGCCGCTGCCGAGACCGCGCGACGGACCTTCGAGGAAGGCCAGGCGGGCGGCGACCTGCCGACGCTGGCGGTGCCCGAGGGCGGCATCTCGCTGATCGACGCGCTGGTCGGGCTGGGCTTCGCCGCGTCGAAGGGCGAGGCCAAGCGCAAGCTGGCCGAAGGCGCGGTCCGCGTCGACGGCGAGCCCGAGAAGGACGACCGCCGCGTCGAGATCGGCGCGACCGCGCTCAAGATCAGCCTCGGCAAGAAGAAGCACGGGCTGCTGACCCACTGATCCCCCCGTCATGCTGAACTCGTTTCAGCATCCACCGGGAGGCTGGGCCTTGTCGCTGGGGTTCCTGCGGCAACGCGCTCGCATCCTCTCCCGACCAGTCCGAGTGGCCTGGTGGATGCTGAAACAAGTTCAGCATGACGATGGGGATATGGCGCATTAGGGTGCGGGCCATGACCCGCGCCCTGCTCCTCGCCGCCGCCCTGTTCCTCGCCATCGGCGCCAAGCGCGCGCCGTCGCCGCTCGACGGCATTGCCGCGGACTATGTCCACCTGACGCTGGAGGCGGGGGAGCGCGAGGAGGGCTATGTCGACGCCTATTACGGCCCGAAGGACTGGGCCGAGGCGGCGAAGGCCCATCCCCGCGACGTCGCCACGCTGCGCAGGGACGCCCATGCGCTGGCGCAACGGCTCGCCGCGGTGAAGCCCGCCGCGCTGACCGCCGACGACCGCATCCGCCAGCGCTTCCTCGCCGCCCAGCTCGAGGCCGCCGAGACGCGGCTGGCGATGATGGAAGGCGAGAAGCTGAGCTTCGCCGACGAGGCGCAGGGGTTGTTCGGGGTCCGCCCCGACCTCAAGCCGCTCGCCGCCTATGATCCGATCCTGAAGACGATCGATGCGATGGTCCCGGGCGAAGGGCCGCTGTGGCAGCGGGTGGATGCCTGGCAGAACCGCTTCGTCGTGCCGACCGACAAGCTCGATCCGGTGATGCGCGCCGCGATCGCCGAATGCCGCGCGCGGACGGTGGCGCATATCCGGCTGCCCGAGCAGGAGCGCTTCGACCTCGAATTCGTCACCGGCAAGAGCTGGTCGGGCTACAACTGGTACAAGGGCGACGCGCACAGCCTGATCCAGGTCAACACCGACCTGCCGGTGCGGATCGACCGCGCGGTCGATCTCGGATGCCATGAGGGCTATCCGGGGCACCATGCGCTCAACATGCTGCTCGAACGCAACCTCGCCCGCGCCAGGGGGTGGGTGGAGTTCACCGTCTATCCGCTGTTCAGCCCGCAGAGCTTCATCGCCGAAGGATCGGCCAATGCCGGCATCGACCTGGCTTTCCCGGGGGCCGAGCGCGCGCGGTTCGAGGCGAGCCGCCTCTATCCGATCGCCGGGCTCGATCCGGCCGGGGCCGCCGCCTATGATCGGCTGCTCGACCTGCTCCACCAGCTCGCCGGCGCGCGGATGACGATCGCGGCGATGTATCTCGACGGCAAGGTCGATCGCGCCGCCGCGCTCGACCTGATCCAGACATATCAGCTCGTCAGCCGCAAGCGCGCCGAACAGTCGCTGAGCTTCACCGAGCAATATCGCAGCTATGTGATCAACTACGGCCTGGGCCAGGACATGGTCGCGGCCGACCTCGACCGGGCGGGCCGCGATCCGGCCGCGCGCTGGAAGCGGATGGAGGCGATCATCTCCCAGCCGACCCTGCCCGCCGACCTGCGCCGTTGAGAGCGCATTGGATGGGCGCGGCCTCATCCGAGGGTCGAACTATTCGCGATTAACCCCCGGATAACCGTAACGATTAGGAAGTTGGCAAAGCCGCTGGCCGATTCTCGTGGTTCAACAAGGACATGAAACCATGAGCCAGATTGCGGAACAGTCGACGTCGACGGCCGACGATGACGCAAGATATGCCGAGCAGCGGCGGGCTCCGCGCGACGAGGTGGCGCTGCCGACGCGCATGTTCACCATGGACCACAAGGCGAGCGACGTGCTGCTCGTCAACATCTCGCGCCTCGGCTTCATGGTCCGCGAATATGGCCAGACGCCCAAGGACACGATCGTCCGCCTCGCCCTGCCCCGGCTCGGTCAGGTGACGGCGCGGGTGGTCTGGTCGCTCGGCGGCCGGGTCGGCGCCGAGTTCATCAAGCCGATCGACGAATATGCCTATGCCGCGATGCTGAACGCCGCCCGCGCAAAGCGCCAGCGCTGGCCGATGGGGTGAGGGTCGACGCCTAAGCCCCCCTCCCTTGAAAGGGAGGGGGATTTAGCCCGCCCGCAGCAATCCCACGGCGGCGTCGCGTTCGAACAGATAGAGGGCGATCCGCGCCGCCTGTCCGCGCTCGCTGTCGAGACCACCGTCGCGGTCGACCAGCAGGCGGGCGTCCTGGGTCGCCGCCTCGATCAGCGCGGCGGTCCGTTCGGGGCCGGCCAGGCGGAAGGCCGCCTCGCCCGACTGGCGGGTCCCCAATATCTCGCCCGCGCCGCGCAGGCGCAGATCCTCCTCGGCGATGCGGAAGCCGTCATTGGTCTCGCGCATCAGCGCCAGCCGCGCGCGCGAGGTCTCCGACAACGCATTGCCGCGCAGCAGCAGGCAGACCGATCGCTGGTCGCCGCGCCCCACCCGGCCGCGCAGCTGGTGGAGCTGGGCGAGACCGAAGCGGTCCGCACCCTCGATGATCATCAGCGTCGCGTTGGGAACGTCCACGCCGACCTCGATCACCGTCGTCGCGACCAGCACGCCGATCCGGCCCGCCTGGAACTCGGCCATCACCGCGTCCTTCTCGGGCCCCTTCATCCGGCCATGGACGACGCCGACCTTGTCGCCGAACCATTGCCGCAGGCTCTCCGCCCGCCCCTCGGCGGCGGCGAGGTCGGACTGCTCGCTCTCCTCCACCAGCGGGCAGACCCAATAGGCCTGCCGGCCGGCGGCGAGGTGGCGGCCGAGCGCCTGCGCGACCTCGTCGAGCCGCTCGCCCGAGATCACCCGCGTCTCGATCGGCTGGCGGCCCGGCGGCATCTCGTCCAAGCGGCTGACGTCCATCTCGCCATAATGGCTGAGCGTCAGGGTGCGCGGGATCGGGGTCGCCGTCATCACCAGCAGGTGCGGCGGCCGCTCGGCCTTGGCCTGGAGCATCATCCGCTGGGCGACGCCGAAGCGATGCTGCTCGTCGACCACGGCGAGGCCGAGCTTGCGGTAGCCGACCTTCTCCTGGAAGATCGCATGGGTGCCGACGAGGATGTCGATCGATCCGTCGGCCAGCGCCATCAGCGTCGCCTCGCGCGCCTTGCCCTTCTCCCGCCCCGTCAGGATCGCGACGTTGACGGGCAGGCCGGCGAGGGTGCGGCTCAGCGTCTCGAAATGCTGGCGGGCGAGGATCTCGGTCGGCGCCAGCAGCGCGCCCTGCGCCCCCGCCTCGACCGCGCAGAGCAGCGCCATCGTCGCGACCAGCGTCTTGCCCGAGCCGACATCGCCCTGGAGCAGGCGGGTCATCGGCGCCGGCTGGACGAGGTCGCCCTCGATCTCCGCCACCGCGCGGCTCTGCGCGCCGGTCGGGGCATAGGGAAGCTTGAGCTGGTCGCGCAGCCGGCCGTCGCCCTTGAGCGGCAGGCCGCGCCGCTTGCGCGAGGAGGCGCGCACCAGCATCAGCGCGAGCTGGTTGGCGAACAGCTCGTCATAGGCGAGCCGCGCGCGCGCCGGTTCGTCCTGCGCGTCGGCATGGGCGCGGACGACCGCGTCATGCCAGGACGGCCAGCCCCGCGCCTGGAGCAGGCTCGGCTCGATCCATTCGGGCAGCTCGGGCGCGCGTTCGATCCCCTGCTCGATGAGCTGGCCGAGCCGCCGCGAGGTGATCCCCTCCGACAGCGGATAGACGCTCTCGCGGGTCGGCAGGTCGGCCGCCTCGGCCGGGGGCAGGACATGATCGGGATGGACGATCTGGAGCTCCTGCCCGTAGAGATCCAGCCGGCCCGAGACGATGCGCGGCTCGCCGATCGGCAGCAACTTCTTCGCCCAGCCGGGATTGCCGCCGAAATAGACGAGGCTGACGACGTTGCCCGCCTGGTCGGTCGCGCCGACCCGGAACGGCCCGCGCCCGCCGGACGCGCGATAGCTGGTCGGCACCAGCCGGACGGTGACGATCCGGCCGGCGTCCTCGGCCTCGACCGTGTCGACCGGCTTGCGGTCGATCGATCCGGTGGGAAGATGGAAGAGCAGGTCGACGACCCGTTCGAGCTCCAGCTTGCGCAGCGGCTTGGCGAGCGTCGGCCCGACGCCCTTCAGCGCCTCGACCTCGGCGAACAACGGATTGAGTATATCGGGCCGCATGGATTCGCCTGCTGTCGCATTTTCCGCGTCGCGGGTCGATTGCGCGCGGCTCGAAAATGCTTATTTCCGCTTCTGGCTTTCCGCCGACGGGCCTGTCAATCGCCCGCCGGCCCATCGGCATTGGAAGACGATGAACCACGACGACCGCCTGAAACGCCTGCGCTTCCGCGCCTGGCACCGGGGAACCCGCGAGGCCGACTATATGATCGGCGGCTTCTTCGACCGCCTTCACCAGGGCTGGGACGGCGAAGCCCTCGACTGGTTCGAGGGGCTGCTCGCACAGGAGGACGCCGACATCCTCGGCTGGGTGATGGGCACCATCCCGGTCCCGGCCGAATGGCAGGGCGCGCTGATGGAGCGGATGCAGCGGATCGACTATGTCGACATTCCGCGGTGATCGAAGCGATGCGTCATCCCGGACGTGATCCGGGATCCAGATACGCGGCGATCCGCCTCGATCTCGAACGTAGCGGCAATGGATCCTGACGTTCGTCAGGATGACGAATGACAAGACAGATATGACCGATCTCGACCGCATCCTCTCCGCCTCCGAAGCGCTGACCCTGTCGCGGGCGCCGATGGGCTTCCAGCCCTGGCTGGCCGCCGACCTCGCCCGCGCCGCGGCGGCGAAGCGCGGGCGGCTGGTGTTCGTCGCGGCCGACGACCAGGCGATGCAGTCGCTGGCCGACGCCGCGCGCTTCTTCGCGCCCGAGCTGACGGTGCTGACCTTCCCGGCCTGGGACTGCCTGCCCTATGACCGCGCGAGCCCGGCGCTGCGCGCGACCAGCGAGCGGCTCGCCACCCTCCATGCCTTGCAGGGCAAGCCCAGGGGGCCCGTCCTGGTCGCGACCACGGTCAACGCCGTCACCCAGCGGGTGCTCACCCCGTTCCGCATCCGCCAGCTCGTCGCCCGGCTGGCGCCGGGCGAGCGGGTCGATCGTGACCGGCTCGCCGCGATGCTGCAGGCGAACGGCTATGTCCGCACCGACACCGTCACCGAGCAGGGCGAATATGCGGTGCGCGGCAGCCTGGTCGACCTGTACCCGGCGGGCGAGCCCCATGCCCTGCGCCTCGACTTCTTCGGCGACGAGATCGAGAGCGTCCGCCAGTTCGACGCGACCGACCAGCGGACGATCGGCCCGGTCGACGGCTTCACCCTGCTGCCGGCCTCCGAAGCCCTGCTCGACGAGGAGACGATCAAGCGCTTCCGCGGCCGCTATCGCGAGCGGTTCGGCGCCAGCGCGACCGGCGACCCGATCTACCAGGCGGTGTCGGACGGCCGCCGCCTCGCCGGCATGGACCATTGGCTGCCGCTGTTCGAGGAGCGGCTGGAGACGCTGTTCGACCATTTGGCGCCCGAGGACCTGATCCTGCGCGAGGCCGGATCGATCAAGGCGGCCGAGGCGCGGTTCGAGGCGATCGCCGACTATCACGCCAACCGGGTCCGCGCCCGCACCACCGATCCGGGCAGCTACCGCCCGCTCGAACCGGGCGAACTCTATCTGGCCGCCGACGAATGGCGGACGGCGATCGCCGACCGGCCGATCCACCTCGTCACCCCCTTCGCCGAGCCGGAGAGCGCCCGCGTGCTCGACCTGGGCGTCGATGGCGCGCGCGACTTCGCGCCCGAACGGACGCAGGGCGTCAACATCTACGACGCGGTGATCGAACATGTCGAAGCGCTCGGCAAAGCGGGCAAGCGCGTGGTGCTGGCGAGCTATTCGACCGGCTCGCGCGAGCGTTTCGCCGGGCTGCTGGCGGAACATGGCCTCGACCGGGGCGATCTGGTGGAGGATTGGCAGAGCGCCATAACCCTCCTCCCGCTTGCGGAGGGGCCGGGGTGGGGCCTTCCCCGCAAAGAAAAAACGATGGCGCCCAGGCCGGAGCTCACCCCCGCCCCCTCCCGCAAGCGGGAGGGGAGGCAATATGGTCGCCCTCGCCGTACTGCCGCTCGACCATGGCTTCACCAGCGGCGACATCGCGCTGCTGACCGAGCAGGACATGCTGGGCGACCGGCTGGTCCGGCGGCAGAAGCGCAAGAAGTCGGCCGACGCCTTCCTCGCCGAACTGGCGACGCTCAGCCCCGGCGACCTGGTCGTCCATATGGACCATGGCATCGGCCGCTATGAGGGGCTGACCTCGATCCCGGTCGCCAAGGCGCCGCACGACTGCGTCGCGCTGACCTATGCCGGCGGCGACAAGCTCTACGTGCCGGTCGAGAATATCGACGTGCTGAGCCGCTACGGCGCCGAGAACGACGGCGTCCAGCTCGACAAGCTGGGCGGCGTCGCCTGGCAGGCGCGCAAGGCGCGGATGAAGGAGCGTATCCGCGAGATCGCGGGCGAGCTGATCAAGACCGCCGCCGAACGCGCGCTCCGCCCGGCCGAGGCGATCGAACCCGACAGCGGCTATAACGAGTTCGTCGACCGCTTCCCTTATCAGGAGACCGAGGACCAGGACCGCGCGATCGCCGACGTGATCGAGGACCTGGCGGCGGGCAAGCCGATGGACCGGCTGGTCTGCGGCGACGTCGGCTTCGGCAAGACCGAGGTCGCGCTGCGCGCCGCCTTCGTCGCGGCGCTGGGTGGAATGCAGGTGGCGCTGATCTGCCCCACCACCCTGCTCGCGCGGCAGCATTACCGCAATTTCGTCGAGCGCTTCCACGGCATGCCGGTCAATATCGGCCATCTGTCGCGGCTCGTCTCGGCGGGCGAAGCGAAGAGGACCAAGGACGGTCTCGCCGACGGATCGATCGACATCGTCATCGGCACCCATGCGCTGCTCGCCAAGGGGATCGCGTTCAAGCGGCTCGGCCTCGTCATCGTCGACGAGGAGCAGCGCTTCGGCGTCACCCACAAGGAGCGGCTGAAGGCGCTCAAGACCGACGTCCACATGCTGACGCTGACCGCGACGCCGATCCCGCGCACCTTGCAGATGGCGATGTCGGGCCTGCGCGAGCTGAGCGTGATCCAGACCCCGCCGGTCGACCGGCTGGCGGTGCGCACCTATGTCGCGCCGTGGGACGGCGTGGTGATCCGCGAGGCGCTGCTGCGCGAGCATTATCGCGGCGGGCAGAGCTTCCTCGTCACCCCCCGGATCAAGGACCTGCCCGACATCGAGGACTATCTGCGCAAGGAGGTCCCCGAGGTCAGCTATGTCGTCGCCCACGGCCAGATGGCGGCGGGCGAGGTCGAGGAGCGGATGTCGGCCTTCTACGACAAGAAGTTCGACATCCTCGTGTCGACCACGATCATCGAGAGCGGGCTCGACATCCCGTCGGCCAACACGCTGATCGTCAACCGCGCCGACCGTTTCGGCCTCGCCCAGCTCTATCAGCTGCGCGGCCGGGTCGGCCGGTCGAAGACGCGCGCCTATGCCTATCTGACGACCGGCGACCGGGGGCTCACCGAGACCGCCGAAAAGCGGCTCCACATCCTCCAGAACATCGACACGCTGGGGGCCGGCTTCCAGATCGCCAGCCACGACCTCGACATCCGCGGCGCGGGCAACCTGCTCGGCGACGAGCAGTCGGGCCATATCAAGGAGGTCGGCTTCGAACTCTACCAGTCGATGCTGGAGGAGGCGATCCTCGACGCCAAGGCGGGCGGGCTGGCCGATACGAAGCGCGAGAGCTTCTCGCCGCAGATCAACGTCGACGCGCCGATCCTGATCCCCGAGGACTATGTCCCCGACCTCGACCTGCGCATGGGCCTGTACCGCCGGATGAACGAGGTGGAGACCCGCGCCGAGATCGAGGCCTTCGCCGCCGAGCTGATCGACCGCTTCGGCAAGCTGCCGGCCGCGACCCAGAACCTGCTGACGGTGATCGAGATCAAGCTCAACTGCCGCAAGGCCTGCGTCGCCAAGATCGACACCGGCCCGCGCGGCGCGCTGGTGACCTTCCACAACGACGACTTCCCCGACCTGCCGGGGCTGCTCGCCTATGTCGACCGGCTGAAGGACAGCGCCCGGCTGCGCCCCGACAGCAAGCTGGTGATCACCCGCAACTGGCCGGAACCGTCGCACCGGCTGAACGGCGCGCTGCAATTGTCGCGGGGGCTTGCGAAAATTGTTTAGCCCTCAGGCGCCGGGCGCCGGGCATCCGCCCGGCTTGGCTATCCTCGCATAAGCTCGGGCGCGCGTTCGCGCTTGCGGAGCCCTGTCGGGCTCCGAAGCAGGACCCTTGCGGTGGGACGGGACGCACAGCGTCCCGCAAGGCCGAACGGCCGCCCGAGCTTATGCGAGGATAGCCAAGGTCGCGGATGCGACCGCCGGCGCCTGAGGCCAACTAATCAACAGTGCTCATCGCCTGGTCGACGACCATCGCCTCCAGCGTGCCGCTGTCGATCGGGGGCGAGCAGAGATAGCCCTGGTAATAGTTGCACCCCTCGCGCGCGAGGAGCGAGAGCTGGGCCTTGGTCTCGACCCCCTCGGTGATCACCGCGAGGCCGAGCGAGCGGGCCATCTCGATCACGCCGCGCACGACGATCCGGTCGCGGGTCGATCCGGTGATGTCCTCCGCCAGGGTCTTGTCGATCTTGAGATAGTCGAGCGGCAGCGCCTTGAGATAGGCGAGGCTCGAATAGCCGGTGCCGAAATCGTCGATCGCGACCCGCAGGCCGGCGCCGCGCAATTGCGAGAGCAGCCCGGCCGCCCCGGCGAGATCGGCGATCAGGCCGCTTTCGGTGACCTCGACCGTCAGCCGGTCGCGCGGGAAGCCGGCCTTGTCGACCCGGCCCAGGAAGTCGTCGACGAAATTGGGCTGGGCGATGTCGGCGGCGGTGACGTTCACCGACAGGCGCAGATTGCCCATATGAGCGGGCCAGCTCGCCGCGACCTCGAGCGCGCGCTGCTGCACATAGGTCGAGAGCTGGACGACGAAGTCCGACCGGGCGGCGGTCGCGAACAGCGGGACGGCGCCCAGCTCGCCGAGCTGCGGATGGCGCCAGCGGGCGAGCGCCTCGACCCCCATGATCTGGCCGGACCTGATATCGACCTGCGGCTGGAAGAGGATGTCGATCTGGTCATGATCGAGCGCCCGGCGCAGGTCGATCTCGAGCTGGTTGCGGCGGTGCGCCTCCGCCTCGCTGTCGGCGTCGAGCGCGCGGACCAGGCCGGTGTCGCCATGCTTGGCCGCCGCGAGCGCCGCCGCCGCGCGCTGGAACAGCGTCCCCGCGTCGCGTCGCGCATCGCCGTCGATCGCAGCGATGCCGACACGACAGGACAGCGGGATGAGCGAATCCCCCGACACGAACGGCCAGGCGACGCTTTCGACGAGCCGGTTGGCGATCAGCTCGGCGGTGTCGGCGGTCACCGGCGCGCCGAGGGCGATGGTGAATTCGGAGCCGGCGGTGCGCGCGATCATCGTCTGGTCGAGACCGATGCGGTCGATCACCCGCTCGATCCGCCGCGCGACGCCCTGCAGCACCGCGTCGCCGGTCGGCCGGCCGAAGGCGGCGTTGACCAGGCCGAAGCGCATGATGCCCAGCATCAGCAGGATGCAGCGCGGCTCGGCGAGCTGATCGTCGGCCAGCCGCCGTTCGACCCATTGACGGATGCGGTCGACCGCGGGCAGCCCGGTCAGGGCGTCGCCGTCGTCGCCGGCCGGCTCGCCGTCGCGGCGGTCGACCTCGACCCAGGCGACGACCGCATGCCGCTCCTCGTCATAGGAGATGTGGTGCGCCAGCCGGTCGCCGAGCGCGCGGCTGCGATGGGCGAAGGCGGTCGAGCGGCCGGTCGACAGCAGGCGATCGATCGCCTCCCGCGCCAGGCGGCGGCTCTCGCGGTCCATCAGCCGGAACAGCATCGACATCGGCACCGTCTCGGTCGCCACGCCGATCCGGTCGGCGAGCGCGGCGCTGAGCGTCACCATCCGGTCGCCGGGCTTCCAGATCCACGCCTCCGATTCCGACAGGCGCAGCGCGGCGCGGACCGACGCGGCACGGCCGCCCCCCGCCAGCCGTTCGGCATGGCGATCGGCAAAGGCCAGCGCGATCCGCATCTCCTCCTCCCCGAAGGGCGCCGCCAGATAATGGGTCGCCCCGGCCGCCAGATAGCGATCGAGGCTGGCGATATCGTCGACGATCACGAGCAGCGCGGAGCCCGTCGATCCGACCGCCGCCGCCATCGCGGCGCAGGCCGCGACCGCCTCCTCCTCCGCGTCGCGGGCGTCGATCACGGCGATGGTCGCGCCCGAGGCGATGAAGCGCCGTCCGGCCGCTTCGGCCCGCCGCGCGGCAATCACCCGCCGGCCGGTCCGCTCGATCAATGGCGCCAATTCGTTCCGATAACGAAAGGATATCAGGAAAAGAGGCAACTGCCCCCCTGCGGCGGCGCTGGCAGCCGCTGCCCCGATTGAGCCCACACCCTTCGTCATTGCCGGACTGTTACCGTATCGCAGAACGCTCGCCAATCCGCAAAGCACCGCGAAAACCCGCCGATCACCGAACGATCCACAGCTTCCTAGGCTTGGCGGGATCAGCCTGCTAGGATAAGGCCATGGCTGCTATGGAAAAGCCGGGGGACAGGGGCGGAACGGGCCTGGCCGATGCATTCGGCCGGCGGATCACCTATCTGCGCCTGTCGGTCACCGATCGCTGCGACTTCCGCTGCCGCTACTGCATGGCGGAGAAGATGCAGTTCCTGCCCAAGCGGGAGATATTGACGATCGAGGAGCTGGCGGCGCTCGCCGACGCCTTCATCGCCCGCGGCATCCGCAAGATCCGGCTGACCGGCGGCGAGCCGCTGGTGCGGCGCGGCATCGACGAGCTCGTCCGGCTGATCGGGCGGCGGATCGGCGCCAAGGATGACGGGGGGGGTCTCGACGAGCTGACCGTCACGACCAACGCCAGCCAGCTCCGCCGCCATGCCCCCGCGCTGGCCGAGGCCGGGGTGCGCCGCGTCAACGTCAGCCTCGACAGCCTCGATGCCGAGCGCTTCGGCTTCATCACCCGGGGCGGCGACCTGGCCGTGGTGCTCGACGGCATCGCCGCGGCGCGCGCGGCCGGGATCGCGGTGAAGGTCAACATGGTCGCGCTGCGCGACCTCAACGAGCAGGAGATCGAACCGATGCTGCGCTGGTGCGCGGCGGAGGGCCACGACCTCACCCTGATCGAGACGATGCCGCTGGGCGAGATCGAGGACGACCGCACCGACCGCTACCTGCCGCTCGACGGCGTGCGGCGGCGGATCGAGGAGCATTATACGCTCAGCCCGCTGGACTATCGGACGGGCGGCCCGGCGCGCTATTTCCGGGTCGAGGAGCTCGACGCGCGGCTCGGCCTGATCACGCCGCTGACCAACAATTTCTGCGACGGCTGCAATCGCGTCCGCGTCACCGCGACCGGCCAGATCTATATGTGCCTGGGCCATGAGGACCGGCTCGACCTGCGCCAGGCGCTACGCGCGGGCGACATGGAGGGGCTCGACCGGCTGCTCGACCGGGCGATGCGGCTGAAGCCCGAACGCCACGCCTTCCGGATCGACACGCCCGGCGCGGCCCCCGCCGTTTCCCGGCATATGAGCGTCACCGGCGGATGACCGAACAACGGATGGCGCTCGTCGCGTCCCCCACGACGGCCGCCCAGGAAGCCGCCACCGAGCTGCGCGCCATCTACGAATGGCACCCGATCGAGCGCGCCGACCTGGTCGTCGCGCTGGGCGGCGACGGCTTCATGCTGCGCACCCTGCACGCGATGCTCGACCGGCACCGCATCCTGCCGGTGTTCGGGATGAACCTGGGCACGGTCGGCTTCCTGATGAACGACTGGAAGCCCGACCTGCTCGAGCTGCGGCTGCAGCAGGCGCGGGCGATCACCGTGCTGCCGCTGCGCATGGACGTCGAGACGGTCGAGGGGCAGCGCCATTCGGTGCCGGCGATCAACGAGGTGTCGCTGCTGCGCGAGACGCGCGAGACGGCGAAGATCGAGGTGCTGGTCGACGGCCGCGTCGTCCTGCCCGAGCTGGTCTGCGACGGGGTGCTGGTGTCGACCCCGGCGGGATCGACCGCCTACAACCTGTCGGCGCAGGGACCGATCCTGCCGCTCGAATCGTCGCTGCTGGCGCTGACCCCGATCAGCCCGTTCCGCCCGCGCCGCTGGCGCGGGGCGATCCTGCCGAACAAGAACGCGATCTCCTTCCGGGTGCTCGACGCGATCAAGCGCCCGGTCAGCGCCGTCGCCGACCAGCGCGAGGTGCGCGACGTCTCGCTGATCCGCGTCGGCATCGACAAGACCAGCCCGCTGACCCTGTTGTTCGACCCCGAACACGCCCTGGACGACCGCATCACCATGGAGCAGTTCGCGGTCTGACCCTCGGCATTTCCGCCGCTCCGCGCCACGCCGGCGAGAAGTTTCACCGAACCGCGTCTAAGGGGCTTGCAAGGTTCGAGAAGCCGCTGCTATAGGCGCGCCTCGCTTGAAGCGGAAATGATCCCCGGTAGCTCAGCGGTAGAGCATCCGACTGTTAATCGGACGGCCGCCTGTTCGAATCAGGCCCGGGGAGCCATTTTTCTCACGCTATGACGGCCAATCCGAGATCGTCGCCGAAAAGCGAAAATTCCCCCTATTTTCCGTGGGTTTGCACCGAGCGATTGCGCGCGCGTCGGCGCGGAGACGCATTTGGCCAATCGATATGCGCCAAAGGAGGCCCAAGTCTCCGAGCCCCGATTTTGGGGCCGTTAGATATTTCGAGAACAGGGCTTAGGAACGAAAGGCGGCGCCGAAGCGCCGCCCCTCTTTTCTCGGATGTGACGAGGGTTCAGGAGAAGCCCAGCATCGTTTTCTGACTGTCCCAATTCATCGGCAGATCCGACATGCGGTACAACCGCTTCGACTGCAGCGATGCAGGCTGGGTTCCTTCCATGACGGCCCTGACGATGTCAGGTGCCAGAAAGCTCAGCCGAGCCAGTCGGGCGATGTGGCTGCGTTCCCTGTAGCCGAGATTTTCCGGAAGGGATGGCGGCTTGCCATCAAGCCCAAGCATGCGCCTCGCTTGATGCGCCTTGACGATCAGCTCGACCAGCTTCGGATCGCGCCGCGATGACGATGCCTGCGCATCGAACTGGATGGTCAGCTTCACATCGGTGCCGCGCCGCACCATCAGGGTCGGGATGCTCAGCTCGACGACCTCCCGATCCGCATCGAACTGCTCGACTCCAAGCCGCTCACCCAATGCAGCGTAGCCGACCTTCGCCTCGATACGATCGGCATGAACGATGACCTGCAGCGACAGCTCCAACAGCAGCGCCCGCTGGTCCGATGGCGCTATAGTCGGGATGTTCCGATGCAGCAGCGCTGCGGAGCGCAGCAGGTTGGCGGTCTCATATCCCTCGCTGCCATGCTGCGGATAGAGCAGCGTCAGCTGCGCTCGGTCTCCGATGAGCCGCTCGAGGCTCTCGACGATGGCCTTCTCGATATCGCGAGCGGCGATGCGGATCGGCCTGGGATGCGGTCCCTCCCCTTCATTGACCGAGTTGTAATAGCGATAACGAACATCGCCGCGGCTCGCATGGCTCGGGGTCATCCGGCGCCCTTCGCCATCGCGAATCATCCCGGCCAGCAAGCTGACCTCGTTGGCGTTGGCTTGGTGACGTCGCTCGATGCGGTTGGACGCCAGCTTGTCCTGGACAGCAGTCCAGAGCTTATCGTCTATGATGGCCTCATGCTCACCGGGATGGGCTTCACCCTTATGGACAACGACGCCCCGATACAGCTCGTTGCCGAGGATATGATAAAGAGCCCCCGGTACGATGGGCTTGCCACCCCAGATCTTTCCTTCTTCGCTGCGATGGACCTTAGAGGTGACGCCCTTCGCCCTTAGCTCGGCAGCGAGATCATAGACGCTACCCAGCTCCAGATAGCGGCGCATCATATAGCGGACGGTTTCCGCCTCGGCTTCGTTGACGACGAGCTTGCGGTCTTGGATGTCATAGCCAAGCGGACAGTTACCGCCCATCCACATGCCCTTGCGCTTCGAGGCCGCGACCTTGTCGCGGACCCGTTCGGAGATCACCTCACGCTCGAACTGGGCAAAGCTCAGCAGCACGTTGAGGGTGAGCCGTCCCATGCTGGTCGTGGTGTTGAACGACTGGGTGATGCTGACGAAGCTCGCCCCTGCCGCATCGAGCACATCGACGATCTTAGCGAAGTCCGACAAGGCGCGGGTCAGACGGTCGACCTTGTAGACGACGATGACGTCGACCTTGCCGGCCTCGACATCGGCGAGCAGCTGCTTGAGGCCGGGTCGGTCCATATTGCCGCCGGTGAAGCCACCATCGTCATAATAGTCTGGAACCAGCGTCCAGCCCTCGTGGCGCTGGCTCATGATATAGGCGGCACAGGCCTCGCGCTGGGCATCGAGGCTGTTGAACTCCTGGTCGAGGCCTTCCTCGGTCGACTTGCGCGTGTAGATGGCGCAGCGGATCTTCTCCCGCCGCTGCGGCTCGGGCGCCCTGCCCCGGCTCATGCCGCTGCTCCATTCTTGGTCAGGCCGAAGAAGCGTGGGCCTGACCAATGGGCGCCGGTGATCTTGCGGGCGATCTCGCTCAACGAACCGTAGCGCTCGTCGCGATAGAGATAGGCATCGTCCAGGATCATCACGCGGTGGGTGGCGCCACGCCATTCGCGGACGAGCTGGGTGCCGGGGCGAAGCGTGACCGATACGGAGGCCTTGATCTCCTCACCCTTGCCGAGCTGCCGCACCATCGTCTCGATCTCACGGGTCAGCTTGGCGGAGAGGCTGCCCTTGGCCTTCTCCTGCACCCGATGGGCGATAGCGAGCGCTAGTAGCTTATGGCCGACTGGCGGCGCGGCGGCGCCGAACAGCTGGAGCCATTCGCCGCGCAGCTGCGCCGGCGACATCGTCGCCAGCGCAGCCAGTTTGTCGTCATGCCGCGCCATGATCAGGCAGCCGTGGCGATCTGGTAGCGGGTGATACCCTCCACCTTCGCGCTGTTGATGGCATGGCCCTTCTTGCGCAGCCCGGTCAGGGCGGCGCGCGAGGTGTGCGGCAGCCAGCCGGTCGCCTCGACGATCTCATTGAGCGTCGCTCCGCCCTTGCGCTTGAGCAGGTCGATCACCTGGGCCTGCTTGGTACCCGCGCGGCTTGCCGAAGGAGGCGAGACCGCCGGAACCTCCTTGGCTTTACCCGCGGGCGTTTCTTCAGCAACGGGCGGGTCGATGATAGCGCGGCCGGCATCGGTGACGATGACGCCGATGACGAGATCGCCATCGGTCCGCCAGGCCTGCGGGGCGGCCATGCCTTCCTGTTCGGCGGCAAGGCCCTTCTTGATGAGCGCCTCGACAGCCTTGCGGATGCGGGCGGCTTGGGCGCCGAGGCTATCGGGCGGAGGCAGCAGGCTGCCATCATCGCGCTGGCAGGCGGTGCTGAGCAGGATGAGCTGCATATCGGTGAGCTTGGTCATCTGAGTGGTTCCTTGATCCGGGCCGGCCCTAGTGCCGGTCCCACCACCCAGAGCCCCGCCAGTCGCCTGGTCGGAGCGTGCGCCGGCGACTTCAGCCGGTGCGATTCACACGCACACCAATGCTCCACCCCGCACCGAAGTCGAGCGGAAAGTGCACCGAAAAAGCTGGGTATGGACTGTGCGGCGTCTTCGCGCCTTGGTGTCGGCCGGAGGTGGCTATGGACGAAGAAGAACGGGCAGATCTGGTCGCGAGGCTCTTTGTGCTGATGACCTGCAAGCTTGAGGACGCCGCGGGCGACGCGGCCGACGGTCAGGGTAAGGGACGCCAACCTCGCGAGCAGATCGCCCGAGCGGATCGGATCGAGCTCATCGCGCGGGATATCGGCCTGCTGGCGGAAGCCGCCGCCGCCATCCTGCGCGAGCAACCACCCGACGCGTGAGCTTTCAATCTGCTCGTGGTCTGAGGGCGGCAGCAATCATCGCGGCCAGTGTATCCTCAGCTCTGGCGCGGACTGCCGAATCTTTCGACGCAGATCCTGTCGCACCCAGCCCGGCGCATGTTCCACAACTTTCGCTATCTTCGTTGCAAATCATCGGATGTCATGAGGTCCGTCTGGCGCGGCTCTGGTGACCAAACAGGGACTTTATCCTCGCTATGGCGTATACGGGCTGTCCGCGCCGTTCCGGCAGGGCCTCTCGGAGCGAGGTCTCCTTTGGGCGGTGGGCATCCCCTACAAGCAAAAGGTCTATCCGGTCGATGTCGCCATGATATTCCCTGTCGCTGGTCGTGGCCGTCTCCGCCAGCGCCACATCCCCAACACGAAATCCGTGACGGCAAAGGCCATGCTGGAGGGCGCCAGGTGGCAGAAGGTCAGTTGGCGCAAAGGAACCAAAGACATGCTCGCGGCAAGGTTCGCTGCCGTTCGCGTCAGGGTTGCCGATGGACCGCCCCAGCGCATCCACGATATGGGCGCGCAGCATCTGCCGGGCGAAGAGGCGTGGCTTGTCGGCGAGCATCGTTCGACCGGCGAACGCAAATATTATCTGTCCAACCTGCCCGCCGATACACCGGTCAAGGCCCTCGCCAGAGCCATCAAGGCGCGCTGGGTCTGCGAGCAGGCGCATCAGCAACTCAAGGAAGAACTCGGCCTGGATCACTTCGAGGGGCGATCATGGCAGGGGCTTCACCGACACGGCCTCATGTGCATGATCGCGCTCGCCTTCCTACAAGCCCGGCGGCTCAAACAGGCCGAAGGGGGGAAAAGAATCCACGGACCTCCGCCTCAACCGAGCCTGCCAGCCGTGCGGCTAGCAATCCTCAACGCACTCGCTCAGCCCCCGACAACGCAATGTCCCCATTGCCGCAAAATCATCTATCGTAAAAATCTTCCAAAGTAGTGCTAGCTCGATTTCGGAATTTGCATCTCGCTGGTTGCGAGCGCCGACGCCTTTCGCTGGAAACGAGTGTGGCGTCGCACGCGTTACAAACCAAGCTTGCTGTGGACTTTCGACAGGAAATCGACATCACTCTTGTTCAGGCCCTTTTCTTTCGTCCCCTCATGCGCCCAGTTGTTGCGCAGTGTATTGAAGAGCGAGATCCACTTTATCTTGTCGGCTTTGCTGCCGAACCCGTGCCCGACATCGACTGAAAAATGCTGCTCGAACGACTGGGCATTCGATTTTCCTTCAGGCCTTTTTGCCCAATACTTCTCGATAATCGCCTTATAATCCTTGATAAAGAACTGATCGGTCCAGGGTATTTCTTGGCGCCCCAGTCCCTCCTTATAGTTTTTCTCCATTTGCTCCTTCGCACGCGTTTCGCAGTCGCGCTGGATAGACCCTATCTCGATATCCCAGTTTTCGCCGAACAGGGCCTGCAGCTGATCAATGATGAAATGCTTCATGTGGCGCTCGATCTGCGTGCCCAATTCCCGGCCCTCGGTCTGCAGCGCCTTGTCCTGCCGCTCCTTCCAATCCTGAAGCTCGGGCGGATTGTAATCGGCGAATTTGGCGTGAATGTAGCCCTGAAAAATTCGCAACCACGTGGCTTCCGCGCCGCTGCCGAGCTTGCCCGTCAACGCTTCGGCATTCTCCGGCGAAATCGTCTGCAATGCCTTGAACAGCACGAGCAGATATTTATCGAGCGCCGCTATACGCTCGTCGGTGGTCGATTTGATGGAGATAACACCATGGGCTGTCTCGAACGCATGTAGATCACCGATCAAAGAAACGAAAGCGAAGCTGCCGCGGTTTGAGAGGATATAGGTGTGAAATGCGTCCTGATGCGCCTTAAAGGCATCCTCGGCCAGTTCGTAACAAGCGTTGATCAGACCGACCGTGCGATCGCGCGCCTTCATCATCTCCGAATTATGGTCGACGTTGGCCGCTTCGTAGAGCGACGTTGCCGTGGTCCCGTCGACGAATTTATTCCCTCTCCCTTCCGGGAGCAGTTTACACCGGAGCAGCGCGTCGGCGAACGGCTTGGCCTGGAGCGCAGCCTTGTCCTCGCCAAGCGATATTTTGTTGTAGAGTGGACCGGACGCGTCGCCGCCCAACGCACGGATCACTGACGACCGCAGCGCCTTCAATCGCGAGTCCAGACGACTGGCGTTCCAGTAGAGGTCCTCTTCAAGCGTGATCCGCAACGTCGGGCTCACCGCTTTCTGGTTCTCGTTGATCTGCATGAAGAGTTCGAGCTGATCGCCTGAATCGAGGTTCTTAAAAGCGACAACCGGGATGGTGTTGCTCGCCTTGAATTTCGAGTTTGCGTAGCCGTAGATGCGGTGTTGGCCGTCGATGATATAGGCGATGGCAAACGCGTTCGGGATCTTCAGCAGGCCGGTGCGTGACGCCGAATCCTTGGATCGCGCCTGACCCTGAAACTCGAGCTTTGCTTCGCGTTCATTGAAATTCAGGATCGCCGAATTGGGGAAATATCCGCCACCATCGATGAACTTGGTGATGCCCTTCAGTCGCGACGGTAAAAGCAACCGCTGATAAGTCGGCATCTCCGCTTCGTTCGCCCGGGTCCGATGCAGCACGTACCCAATCTTGAGCAGCGTCTGCGGTTCGAGCGAGAACATATAATAGGTCTTGTCCCCCATCGTGCCTTCAATGGCGGGAACCTCAATCTTGTCCTTGTTGATCGATAGCCCCTTCATGAGCAGCCCCATGAACTGATAATGGGCAGCGTCACGGTACGCCTTCAGCAGGCTGTCTACATATTCGAATGTGTTATCGTTGTAATAAAACCCGCCAGCCTCGGTCAGCCTAATAACATCGGCGGAATCGCGCGCCAGGCGCAGGTTGCGGGACGCGAAGACATATTTGATCCGGCGACCAGGACCAAATGTCTGATCGATGGATTTGCGAAAGCCGTCTAGGCGTAGGCGCAACGCGTCAAACTCGGTCTTGTAGGACGGTGCCTTCGCCGATGCTTCGCTGGACTTGCATTCGACCAACAACACCGTGTCATCATCGACCGCGACGATGTCGATCTGCTTCTTCTCCGCCGCGGTCGGACCGAACGGCAAGCAGAACGTCTCGTCGACATTGAGCTGTCGGTAGCCAAGCCGGTAGAGCTGACACCAGATATCGTCCTCGAACTGCACCTTGTGGCTTTTCGCCTTCCGCAGCCGGGTCTTGGTCTTGAGGGGCGTGCCGAACTCTTCCCAGCCTTCCTCCAGCAGCCCTTCGACCAGACTGTGGTCGACGTTGCGGGTGTGAAACTTGGTGGATTTCGCAGCAAAGATTTTGCCCAACTGCGATTTGTCCGAGCTCATCTTGCTACGAAGCGAAACAGCTTCAGCGGGATCAATAAACGGCACAGCTCCCCCCAGATTCTGTACGACGTCTGAAACTAAAAAACGAATAGCGCCTCGGTGGTGCCGCGCCGCGAATGGGCCGAGCCCGCGATGACCGACGGACGTGAGACGACCTGCGGCGCGCCGAGGTCGACGTAGAGCGCATGGATGCTGGCGTGGTCGGCATTGGTCAGCACGACCTTCGCTCCGCGCCGCTTCGCCCCCCCGACCGCATTCATTAGACGCTTCTGATCATCCCACGTGAAGATCTTCTGGTTGTATTTGACGAAGCCATTGCAATTGTGCGCGGTGGTGTAGGGCGGATCGATGAACAGCAGATCGCCTTCGCCGGCCTCGTCCACGATGGGCTCGAAGTCACTCGTCCGCAGGTCGGCGCGCGCCAGCAATTCGCTCGCCTTCTCAAAGTCATCGTCGACTAGCGTCACCTGTGTCTTCGTACCCAACGGCACATTGAACTGCCCCTTGAGGTTTTCGCGGTAAAGACCGTTAAAGCAGGTGCGGTTGAGGTATAGAAACTGCGCTGCTTGACGATGGGGTTCGGCATACTGGCGCGCCCGCTCGTCATAGTAGAAGTCTTTCGAGTGCTTCTGACCATATTCCGCCAGAAGAGCCTGTACTGGCTGCCATTCATCTCGGATCGAGCGGTAGGTGGCGATCAGGCGCTCGTTGATGTCAGAGAGGATCGCCTGCGCCGGCCCAAGGTGAAAGAACACCGCCCCGCCGCCCAGAAATGGCTCGATGTAGCGCCCGGCGAAGCTCGGCAAACCGAAGTTCGGGTCGTTGAGCAGCCAACGTTTGCCCCCCGCCCATTTTATGAAAGGCTTCAAGTCGACCCACCCTCTCGATCTGACCACAAACCATCAAATAGCGGGATGACTGCGACCGCTGCAACTAGGCGATTGGAAAACAAGGACCAAATCGGCGATTGTTTTCTCTATTAGGGTACACCGCCATTAGCAAAAAAGGCGTCTTCGAAGCCAAAACACCCACCAAAATTGCCGAAGTCGCCCACGATCCCTGATCATCGCGGCGCCGTCGATTTCACTTGGCCTGAGAATTTCCGACGATCGGTCCGGCCACCTTGGTCGGCCCGACCGCAACTGTCGCCTGCGGTGGTGGCAACGCGGGTGCAAGCGAGTTGGGGGGGAACGCCGGTGATGCAACGTCTGCCGGCAAATTAGCGATTGGAGGCGCGACGACGGGCGGCGGCGTCTTGCCCCCGACAGCCTGTGGCCGGATGCCGAATCCGAGAAAGCCAGCGACCAGCAACAGCGACCCTGCCAGGATCGCGTAAAATAGGTCCATCTTGGTCGCCGACCGGATCATCTTCTTCTTAGTGATCCATAGTTTGAACGGGCTGTGCTCTTTGATTTTGGAGCCGAGGTCGACCTTGTAACCGAGATCCTTGAGCGCAGTTTCCGCCTCGATGCCGGCATAAACCGAGCCATCGAGTAATCGGTGATACCAGAGCCGGTCCATGAAGTAGAAGGCAGCGAGCGGGAAGATCGCCGACACCACCACCAATCCGGCAATCGAGATCTCCAGTCCGAACAGCTTGACGACGCCAGCATCCTTTATCGCGTAGCCGCCGAGGCCGAGGAAGGCACCGGTGACGATCAGTGCGAAATTGCGGATACGCAGTTCGAGGTCGTTGAAGTGCTGCTGCACGTCGACGATCTTCTTCCAGATTTCTATCTGCCCCGCCCCGAGCGATGGCACTGCGGGCGGCATCGCCGGTGCGGGTGGCAATGTCGGCGCTGGATCAGGGGCAGCCATCAGGACATCTCGAACAGTGGCAGGATCTGGGCAAAATTCTCGGTCAGGACATGGCTCGGCACGACGCTGCCAGGCTTGAGCGCGGTGCGCTCGCGTTCGACCATCTCGGGCGTCCAGTGCGTGACTTTGCGCAGCAGTTCATATTCGGGCTTGTGCTGGCTCGATCCATAAGCCGCGTGGACGTCGGTGATGCCGGCCTGCTGGGCCATGAAGACGTCCTTCAGCGGATTGTCGCCGACATAGACGACGTCGTCGATCGAGACGCCGAGATCCTTGACGATATCGAGCAGGATCTCGGGATTAGGCTTCACCTCGCCCTCGGGCGTGTAGTGATGGACGGTGTGCTTGAAAGCGTAGCTGTCGGCATCATAATGCCGCGTCGACACCGTCTCGGCCGGAACGCTGTGATCCTCGGGCGAATACAGCACATCGACCAAGCCATCGAGCCCGAGCTTGCGGAAACGATAGTTGGTGTAGAACGCCTTGGACTCGGTGAAGGCGGCGATCCGCACGCCCTTTGCCTTCAACGCGGCAAGCGTGTCGGCGACTGTTGGATAGAGGGCCAGTACGCGCCGACGCGCCTTCCGGAAGGCATCAATCGCCGGCGCCATCACCGTCAGGATATCCTCACCATAAAGCGCGCGGAGCGACGGCAGCTCTTCGAGCAGGTGCGAATATTCGCTGGTGCCATACTTCTGATGGATCACGCTGGCTTCGGCATAAAGCGTGTCGGGATCGACGCCGGAGATTTCGAGCACCGCGCCCATCATGGCCGAAAAAGTCTGATACCAAAGATCCTGCCAATCGAGCAGGGTGTTGTCGACATCGGTAATGAGAACGCGCTTTTGCACCAATTTTGCTCTTCCTGGTCGGCAAGAAAGACGGGTCATCCGTACTTGTGTTGCCGCCCCGGTCTTAGGTGAGAGCGGCGCGTGCGACAATGGACATCGCGACGCCGATATACCGCCCACCATTTCTCGTCTTCAACCGGGAACGGCGGATATCTCTGCGATCGAGTGCCGCGCAGCAACCATCAGCCGCTGCATCCGCAGCCGGTAAGGGTTCGAGGCATCCGCCCTCGACATCACGACCCTAAAACGTCGCAATGTCCGTTCCCGCTGGCAGGTGTTCTAAGACTGGACGCGCTGCTGCCGCCCCGGTATCTTTATTCCGGCCGCAAAATCCCTCCGCTTGCGTTTCGCGACTTCATCGAATGGGACGCGAGTTCACCGCCTGAGCCCAGTATGCCCACCGCCCGTAACAACGATCGCTAAATCATGGCCGTCGCGAACGGCGGCTTTCAGTAGGCTCGGCGGCCAGCTGAATGACCGAAATCAAGCGTGATCCAGACTGGCAGCTTTCAGCACCCGGTTCAGTGGGTCGCTCAACCCGTCAATCGAGCCCGCTCGACTCCTCCTGATCAGGAAAGCAGCATATCCGCGGCCTTCTCCCCGATCATGATCGTCGGTGCATTGGTGTTTGCACTCGGCAGGGTGGGCATAATCGAGGCGTCCGCGACACGGATTCCTTTCAAGCCGCGAACCCGCAACTGCGGATCGACCACGGCATCAGGGTCGCTGCCCATGCGACAGGTGCCGACTGGATGGTACATCAGGAAAGCCTCACGCCGAATATAGGCTTCCCACCCCGCATCGTCCTGTACAGCGGGACCAGGACTGCGCTCGTCGATCCTGTAGGCCGCGAAGGCCGGCGCCTCGAAGATGCGCCGGAGCAGGCGGCAGCCCTCAACCATCAGCCGCATGTCTTTCGCCGATCCGAGCAGAGCATGCTCAATCCGCGGCGCGATCATTGGGTCCGCCGAGCGCAGCGACAGGCGGCCCCGGCTTTCCGGCCGGCAGACATTTACCGCTGCGCCGATGGCGGGCCTCTCGTAGAGCTTCAACCCATTCGGCCCGAAATCATAGGTGATCGGCGAATAGGATATTTGGATGTCGGGATAGTCAGCGTCTTCCGCGATCCGCACGAATGCCGCCGCATGGCCGATTGACGACGTGCCGGGCCCGTGCCCCGCCAGCAGGAAGGCGAGTGCGTGGTGGAGCGCCCTGAGCGGCGTCTTCTCGACGTTGAAGGTCGGGACGTTGACGTGCATCGTCATGATCACGCCGGGATGTTCCTGGAGGTTGCCGCCGACCGCCGGGCGATCGACCCGGCACTCGATGCCGAGCGCGTCGAGCGCATCGCCGTCGCCGATCCCGGACAGCATCAGCAGCTTGGGGCTGGCGATCGCGCCCGCGCTGAGGACGACCTCGCCCCGGCAATATTCGCGGCGCTCGCGCCCGCCCTGGACATAGGCGACGCCGCTCGCCCGATCGCCGTCGAACAGCAGGCGGGTGGCGATCGCGCCGGTCCGCACGGTCAGGTTGCGGCGACGGGCGGCCGAAGCCAGATAGGCGCGGGCCGTGCTGTGCCGCCATCCCTTGCGCTGGGTCGCCTGGACCGGTCCGATCCCTTCCTGGACCGCGCCGTTGGTATCGGGATTGGCGGGGATGCCGACCTCCACGCCCGCATCGATGAAGACCTGGGTCAGGGGATGCGGCGCCCGGCTGTTCGACACCCATAGCGGCCCTTCCCCGCCGCGAAAGGCATCGCCGCCATTCTCGTTGCGCTCGGCCCGGCGGAAATAGGGCAGGACCGATTCATAGTCCCAGCCTTCGTTGCCAAGCCGTGCCCAATGGTCATAGTCGCCGGCATTGCCGCGGACATACATCATGCCGTTGATCGAACTGCCGCCGCCCAGCACCCTGCCCGCCGGCCACATGTCGGCGCGGCCGCCGCGCGACGGGTCGGGCTCGGCCATGTAGCGCCAATTATATCTGGGGCTCATGATCGCCAGCACCTCGCCGGCGGGCACGCGCACCACCGGCGACCAGTCCCAGCCGCCCGCTTCGAGCAGCAGGACGCGCCGGCCGGGGTCGGCGGACAGCCGGTTGGCCAGAACGCAGCCCGCGGACCCGCCGCCGACGATGATGTAATCCCAGGCCATCGAGACAACTCCGCACGCCCGTCCGCCACCGCATCGGCCGACCTTGGATCAGGCCGGCCGATGCGGACGGAAACGGACTAATAATGGAAACCGGCGCGGACGCCGAACTGGCGGGGCGGCGCCACCGTCGCCCGCGTATAGGTCTGGAAGGCGGGGGCGAAGCGGCGGGTGATGTTGAAGCTGTCGAAGACATTGTTGACGAACAGGGTCAGGTCCCAGCGGGCCCCGGCCACCGTCAGCCGCGCGTCGGCACTGTCATAGGACTTGATCGGCAGGATCGGGTCGAACGGAGCCGCGCCGTTGCCGATATAGTGGCTGCCGACATAGCTATAGTCGATGCTTCCCGTCAGCTTCAACGCGTCGCTGAGCGCGATCGTGTAGTCGCCCCCGGCGGCGGCGGTCCATTTCGGCACGAACGGCAGCCGGTCGCCGACCTGGTGGGTTCCGACCGGGCTGGTGATCTTGCGGAATTTGGCGTCGACATAGGCGGTGTTGCCGCGCAGCGTCAGCCCGGCGACCGGCCGTAGCTGAAGCTCGAACTCGACGCCCTTGCTGCGCGAACTGCCGACATTGGTGGTGACGCCGACCGGCACGCCGGTGGTCGGGCTGATCACGGTCGAGGCGAGCTGCTGGTCGTGGATGTCGATCAGGAAACCGACGAGGCTGAAGGTCAGCTTGCGATCGAGCAGCGATCCCTTTGTGCCGATCTCATAGTTGAGCGAGGTTTCGTTGCCGAACGGGATGCCGACCGCCGCCGAACTGCCCGGATATTTGTCGAAGCCGCCCGCCTTGTAGCCGCGCGCTACGGTCGCATAGGTCATGACGTCGTCGGTCCAGTGCATCGCCAGCGACGCCATCGGCGAGAAATTCTTGAAGCTCGCCTTGTTGGTGCCGTCGAAGCTGTCATTGGCGCCGATGCCGGGCAGGAAGATCAGGCCCGCCTGATGGGCTTTCGACGTCTCCCGCGCATAGCGGGCGCCCAGCGTCAGATCGAGCCGGCCGAGATCATAGCTCGCCTGGCCGAACGCCGCCCAGCCGTCGCGCGACAACTTGGTCTGTTCGAGGACGCGATTGGCCGGATCGAAGATCGGCGGGAAGACGCAGGCCGAGCATTGGCCCTGCGCGAAATTGCGATCCTGATCGTGGGTCTCATCGAAATAATAGAGGCCCGCCAGCCAGGTGAGCGGCCCGCTGCCGTCCGAGGCGAGGCGAAGCTCCTCCGACACCAGCGACTGGTTGGTTCGCTGATCCTGGAAATTGCCGAGATCCGGCCCGGAATCGAAGTCGAACCAGTAGCGCGACTTGGTCTTGCTGGCGCCGGTGATCGAGGTCAGCACCGCGCCGTCGAACGTGTAATTGACGGTCAGCGATCCGCCGTAGCCATGGTCGCGCGAGGTCCGCTTCTCGCCGTCGAGAGTGACATAGCGCTTGCTGCCGTCATCCGGCACGCCGAAGCCGAGATAGCCGTAGCGCGAGCGCGACCCTTCGATACGGAGGATCACCTCCAGCGCGTCGCTGGGCGTCGCGCGCAGCGTGAAGCGGCCGGCGAGCTTGTTCGAATTGTCCTGCTTCCGATCGAGCGTGACATTGTGCAGATAGCCGTCGGTCCGCGAATATTGCACGGCCATGCCAGCGAACAGCTTGTCCTCGACGACCGGCCCGCTGGCGCTGCCGCCGAGCTTGTAGCTGTCGAATTCCGCCGCCTCGCCCTGCAGCTTGAACCGGAAATTCCCGTCCGGCTTCGCGGTGACGATATTCAGCGCACCACCCTGGGTGTTGCGGCCGAAAAGCGTACCCTGCGGGCCGCGCAATATCTCCACCCGTTCGAGATCGAGGAAGCCCTGATCGAAGTTCAGGCTGGTCTGATAGACGCCGTCGAGGAAGGTGCCCACCGCCGGATCGTTCGAGGAGGTCGCGCCGACGCCGCGCAGGACCAGATAGGTCTGGTTGGGCGCGGGGCCGAAGGTCTGGTTCTGCGTGGTGAACAGGCTGGGCACCTCGCCGATCAGGTTGCTGACATTGGCGATGCCGGATGCTTCGAGCTTCGCACCGGAGAAGGCCGAAACCGCGACCGGCACGTCGAGCAGGGTCTCCTCGCGCTTGCGCGCCGTGACGATGATGTCGCCGTCGCCGCCCGTCGCGACGCCGGCCGCGGCCTGCTGCGCATGCGCCGCCGGAGCGCACAGCGCCATCAGCGAGGCGCAGCACAGCGCCCGCCGCATCGAATGCCCCATCGTCAGGATGCTCGTCATCGTCCAACCCCCTTCATCGCTCGGGCTTTTCGTCCCTGTGCTCGTTCGAGCCGGATACCGGCCATCCATTGGCTATCAGCGGCGGCGTTCGCATTCATATCCGGTTGCGCGTGGGACCTATTCGACTTCGCAAGATTTGGACGCGCGGCCGGCCGCGCCGGACGCCGGCGGGGCGTCAAAGCGCCGGCACCGCCCGCAACCCGGCCATCGCCTGCCGCACGACCTGACGCGCGCGCGAGACGATCGACCAGCGCCACTCGGCATCGTCGGGATAGAAGGCGTCGAGGAGTTGCGCCTTGATCGCACGTCCCTCGTCCGTCTCGCGGTCGCCGAAGAAGGTCAGCCAATGATCGTCGAGCATGATGTCGAACACCGTCGTCGACGGCCGGGTGCCATATTCCAGCACCATCGCGGTGACGTCGACGCCGGGCAGCATCCGGTCATAGCCGTCGCTGCTATGGCCGGTGACGTCATAGCATTCCTCCGGCGCATTGCGCACGTCGACCCGCGGCGCCCAGATCCACGGCCCATACCAGCGATGGGCGCGTTCGAGCCGCTCGCCCTCGTACATGCAGACCGCCGATCCATGCGACCACGGCCCCAGCCCGCTATGATAATCGACCAAGGCAACGCGCTTCGCGCCCCGCCCATGCTCCTGGACCAGCCCGGTCATCAGCCGGTTCGACCAGGTCGGCCCCCTTCCCCCGAACGATATGCCGTCAGGATGCGCATATTGGCCGGTCATCAGCGCCGTCCCATAGCCGCCCGGGCCATGGACGCGGCGATAGTCCCGCAGCACGGCGAGCGCGGCGTCGCGCGCCGGGCCGCGCCGTTCGGGGCAGGTAAAGGCGGCGTGGACCTCCTCATAGCGGCTGTTGACCGCCGGCGGATCGGAGAAGTCGATGAAGTTGCGACAGAGATCGACATTGTCCTCGTTGTTGCGCCGGACATGGGCCGCGCCCCACGGGTTGATCGCGTGGACCATCAGCACGGCCACGCCCTCGGGCAGCCGCTCGAACCATCCCTCGGTCAGCGCGGCGACCTGGCAGCCCGAGCCGCACATCAGCTCGGGGCCGTGCATTCCCGAGGTGAGCACCAACAGCGTCTCGGCATCGGCCGGGCCGATCCGCAGGGTGTCGGTCGCCAGTGCCTGGCCGGCCGGGCCCTGCAGCGGATGCACGCTGGTCGCGACGTCCAGCCGGGCAAGCTCGGCAGCCTGCAGGAAGGTCTCGCGGGCGCCGTCATAGTCCGGCGCGAAATAGCTGTCCTCGATCATGGCGGCGAGGGTAGGACCGCTCACCGGCCATGTCCTGTGCGAAGCCGCGCGCTTCGTTCGAGAAGGCGTGAATCAGGTCAGGCCGCGCGCCGCCTTGGGCGATATGCCGAAATGGCGCCGGAAGGCGGTCGCGAAATTGCTCGGATGCTCATAGCCCATCTCGAACGCCACCTCGGTCACCGAGATGCGCGATCCCTTGAGCAACTGCATCGAGCGTTCCATCCGGTAATTCTGGCGATAGTCGAAGATCGTCATGCCGGTGACGCGACGGAAGCACTGCATGAGCTGGGTCTCGTTCCAGACGAACTGGCGGACCAGCTCCTGGATCGTCGGCGGGTCGGCGAACCTCTCCTCGAGCAGCACGCAGATGTCCTGCACCTTGCGGACGTCGCGCGGCCGCAACGGCACGCTCGTCTCGCTGTCGTCGGCGAGCGCGCCGAGCGCCAGGCACAACAGCTCGAGGGTCTTCGCCTCCATGTACATCGCCCGCATCGCGCCGCCGAACGGCGGATCGAGGATCTCGGCGACGATGCGGTGGAGGACCGATCGCATCGGCAGGCTCGAACAATGGAAATCGGGATCGCCATGGCGCAGCAGCGAGCGGATCGGCTGGGGCAATGAGGAGGACGGCGAGTCGATGATCCCGTCGAGGAATGCGGGATCGCAGATCAGCGTCACCGACCGCTCGTGCGAGACAGGCCGCGGGCTCTCGCGCTTGGCCGAGGCCATCGGCTGCACGAGGAAGCCGAAAGAGAGCGGATTGAGCTCGGTTTCTCGGCCATGCTCGCTCGTGATCATGCTGTCGCCGTCGAGACGGAAATGAAACTTGATTTGGCCGCCGCCCAGATACTGCTCGGTATATGCAAGGTCACGACGCACGTCCGACACCATGATCAGGCAGCCATCGCGGATGTGGAAGCAGTCGCGCCAGCCCTGCGCGCCGGCCATCTCGGCCCGCATCCGCACGCCGCACGCGCCCCAGCCCTCGTCGGATGCGGCGCCATAATAAGGGCGAAGCGAGTCGATCACCGATTGCAGGGGGGCGAGCAGGGTAACCCCGCCGCCGCCGCTCGAAGACTCGATCCCTGATCGTTCGTCGGTCAAAGCATCCACCTGTCCCAGCATCGAGCATCCCCCAAGCCGGATCACCGGTCCAGCGAAATCCAGCCGCCGCGAGACATCGCATAGGGCTTTTGTCGAAGCGCACAGGACCGTGCGCCGGGCCCATGCCAGTTTTCGATGCATGAGGAAGCGAACCGGCCTGGACATGCGAACGAGCGAGCCGATCGGGCTGCGCCCGCTGATCGCCTATTCTGCGCCGGCGCTGCCGCTATCGATGCTGCTGATGCCGCTGATCCTGTACCTGCCGGCCTATTATGCGACCAGCGTCGGCCTTCCGCTGGCGATGGTCGGCCTGATCTTCTCGCTGGCGCGCGCCTTCGACGGCATCATCGACCCGCTGATCGGCCATCTGTCGGACGCCAGCCGTGGACGATGGGGGCGCAAGCCCTGGCTGCTCGGCGGCGCCCCCCTGCTGGTGATCGCGACATGGTATCTGTGCCGGCCGCCGCACGGAGCAGGGCTCGCCTATCTCGGGCTATGGCTCTTCCTCTTCTATCTCGCCTGGTCGACCGTGCAGATCCCCTATCTGTCCTGGGGCGTCGAACTCTCGCGCGACTATCGGCAGCGCACGCGCATCGCCGGCTTTCGAGAGGGCAATCTGCTGGTCGGGACCCTGCTCGCGACCGGGCTGCCGCTGCTGCTCGGCGGGGGTCATCCCGACCTCGACACGATCCTGGCGGTATTCGTCGGCACGACCGCGATCCTGCTGCCGCTCGCGCTCGTCGCGGCCGTGAGCCTGACGCCCGCGGGCCCTGCGCCGCAGCCGGCGCCCCCCATCGGCCTGATCGCCGGCATCCGGCTGGTCGCGGGCAACGGCCCCTTCCTCAGGCTGATGGGCGCGATCTTCGCCTTCTGGCTGGCGGCGAACATCTGGAACGCCTGCGTGCTGTTGGTCATGGAGCATGTGCTGGGGCTCGACACCGGCACCTTCCTGCTCTTCGTGCTCGGCCAGTTCCTGATCGGGCTGATGGCGCTGCCGCTGGTGACCCGCCTCGCCAACCGCATCGGCAAGCATCACGCGCTCGCGCTCGGCACGCTCGCCTTCTTCTCGATCCTTCTGCTCCTCCTGCTGGTGCCGCGCGGACAGGCGATGATCGCCTTCCTTCCCTTCGCCCTGCTCGGCCTGGTGACCCCCGTCATCTGGGTGCTGCCGGCGGCGACGGCGGGCGACGCGGTCGAGCTCGGCATCCTGCTCAGCGGTCGCGACCAGTCGGCGCTCTACATGGCCTTCTACAATTTCGCGCAGAAGCTGGCGCTCGCCGCGAGCATCGGCATCGCGCTCCCGCTCCTCGGCCTACTCGGCTTCGATCCGGCGCGCGGACAGCCGATGCCGCTGATCCTCGTCGGCATCGTCCTGCCCCTGCTCTGCGCGACGGCCGGCGCGCTGCTGCTGCGCGGCTACCCGATCACCGAGCGCCGCCACGCGGCGATCCGCCGTCGCATCGCCCGGGTCCACCCCCATCTCGCCACCTCTGTCGGATAATCCCTCGATGATCGCTGATGCCTACCCCGATGCCGACCTCCGCCCGATCATAGCCGGCCGCCCGACGGACCCGCGTTCGGATCGGCTGCTCGTGCTGACCGATCCCGCGACCGGGCGCGAAACCGCGCGCTATGCGGGCAGCGGACAGGCGACCGTCGACCAGGCCGTCGCCGCCGCGCGATCCGCCTTCACCGGCGACTGGGGCCTCATGGGTCCCGGCGAGCGGATGGCGATTCTGCATCGTTTCGCCGACCTCGTCGACCGCGAGGGCGATACGATCGCGCGGGCCGACCGTATCGACGTCGGCAAGCCGATCTCGGCCGCGCGCGCCGAGGCCGGCGTCGCGGCGGGCTTCATCCGCTACTACGCCCAGGCGATCGACAAGGCACAACGCGGCATCGTCGCGCCGACCGGCATCGCCGCCACCGAATTGCAGTTGCGCCGGCCGCGCGGCGTGATCGGAATGATCGTCCCCTGGAACTATCCGGTTATCAACCTGGCGTTGAAGATCGCGCCCGCGCTGGCGGCCGGCAACAGCGTGGTCGCCAAGCCGTCGGAGATATCGCCGCGATCGGCGCTGATCCTCGCGAGGCTGGGCGCCGAGGCCGGACTGCCGGCCGGCGCGCTGTCGGTCCTCCCCGGGGACGGCGCGACCGGCGAGGTGATCGCCGTCCATGGCGACATCGACATGATCAGCTTCACCGGCTCGACCGCGACGGGCCGGGCGATCATGCGCGGCATCGGCCAGTCGACGCTCAAGCCAATCCTGCTCGAATGCGGCGGCAAGTCGCCGGAGCTGCTGTTCGACGACATGGCCGGTCAGGACCTCGATGCGATCGCCGCGCATATCGTCGCGGGCGCCTATGCCAACCAGGGCCAGCTCTGCGTCGCGCGGACGCGGCTCTATATCGAGGACGGCCTCTACGAGCCGCTGCTCGATCGGGTCCTCGCCCATGCCGGCGCGTTGAAGGCGGGCGACCCCGACGATCCCGCCACAACCTACGGCCCGCTCGCCAGCGACAAGCAGCGCGCAACCGTCGAGCGCTACATCGTCGACGGGATCGAGGCCGGCGCCGAGATGCTGCTCGACGGCCGGCGGTCGACCACCGGCTGCTTCCTCGAACCGACCGTCTTCGCCGTGCGGGGCTGCGACATCGCCCTGACGCGCAAGGAGATCTTCGGCCCGGTGCTGGCGGTGTCGCGCTTTCGCGGCGAGGCCGAGGCGATCGCGCTCGCCAACGCCACCGCCTACGGCCTCGCCGCCACGATCTGGACCCGCGATATCGGGCGGGCGCATCGCATGGCGCGATCGGTGACGGCGGGGACGGTGAAGATATGCTCGACGCCCAACCCGCGCGAGGGCGCCGGCTTCGCGCACGCCGCCGAGCCCGCCCGCCAATCGGGTTTCGGCATCGAAGGGGGCCTCGCCGCGCTCGACAGCTATTCCCGTCTCCAGTCGGTGGAGTTCCGCTATTAACACCTCCGCTCCTTCAGCCGCACCAGGCCTGAGCCTGGAGGCGATCCGCGCCGCCGCCGCCGAGATCGCGCCGTTCGTCAACCGAACCCCGATCCACCGCTGGCGGGGTCGCGAGATCGACGCGCGGTTGCCCGGCGCCGAGGTGATGCTCAAGCTCGAGCTGTTCCAGCATGGCGGCTCGTTCAAGGCCCGCGGCGCGCTGCTCAACCTGCTGCGGCTCGACGAAGCCCAGCGGGCGCGCGGCGTCACCGCGGTCAGCGCGGGCAATCACGCGATCGCGGTGGCCTTCGCGGCGCACACCCTCGGCGTCGACGCCAAGGTGGTGATGGCCTCGACCGCGAACCCCGCCCGGATCGCCGCCGCCCGTGCTTATGGCGCCGAGGTGATCCTGAGCGGGGATGCTGCGCAGAGTTTCGCCCGCGCCGAACAGATCGCCCGGGACGAGGGACGCTTCCTCGTCCATCCGTTCGACGGCGAGACGACCGCGCTCGGCACCGCCACGCTCGGCCTCGAAATCGCCGAACAGATGGGGCGGCTCGACGCGATCATCGTGCCGATCGGCGGTGGTGGCCTGGCCGGCGGGGTCGCCAGCGCGATCCGGGCGCTACAGCCCGGTTGCCGCATCCACGGCGTCGAGCCGGCCGGTGCCGACGCGATGAGCCGCAGCTTCGCGGCCGGGGCGCCCGTCCGGCTGGAGAAGACCGCGACCATCGCCGACAGCCTCGCGCCCCCAATGGCGCTGCCCTACAGCTATGCGCTCTGCCGGTCGGCGGTAGACGCCATCGTCCGCATCGACGACGACGCGATCTGCCACGCGGGCGCCCTCCTGTTCCGCGAGATGAAGCTGGCCGTCGAACCGGCCGGTGCGGCCGCCACGGCCGCCCTGGTCGGCCCGCTCAGCGCGGAACTCCGCGATGCGCGAACGGCGGTGATCATCTGTGGCGCGAACATCGATATCGAAGACTTCAAACAGATGGTCCAGCAGGGGCAGGCGGTACCATCTCGGTCCGCATGATCAATAGCGCCACGATTTAAAAGCTCGTGTGCCCTGCCGACTCGATGATCGTGCCATTGCGCACGGCGACGCACCTTAACAGTGCGGCAGATACAGTGCTTCTGCAGCGGCGCACACGCCTCTTGCCCACGATGGCCGAGGCGCTTCCAGCTCCGCGACCAGATGCCGACGGCGCATTTATGAAACTCGGAAACAGTTACGCACGTCTGGAATTAAGGCGAAGTTGCCCTATCCGCCAAACCAATTGGCTTGCGATCGATCGCTTTCGGGGCTTGCTGGCTCGATATTCGTCTCTGGGGCTATCGGTCAGGCCGTTTGCGCACGTTCGCCAATGGTCCGCTCGGAGGTCAGCTTAGCAGGATCGGCCGGCGCCAGCGGACCCAACGCACGACACATGATTGCATAATGCTGATCGGCAGTGCCCTGCCAATCATAACGCAGCGAATAGCGCCGGATGAAGGAGCGATCCCACGACCGGGCCATCGCTGCCCGGATGCCGTCGGCGATGGCTGCACTCGACCTCTCCCGGAACAGCAGGCCAATGCGATCATCGGTGATCACCTCGGGCGATCCCCACACAGGCGTCGCCGCGACCGGCGTCCCGCAGGACAGAGCCTCCAGCAGCACGTTGGAGATACCCTCATATTCGGAACAACTCACCAGCAGGTCGGCTGCTTGCAACAGCGTTGCGAGGCGCTCCTGATCGATCGAACCGGTGAAGACTGTCCGCCGTCAGCGCCAATGGCACAGATTTGAGGTTGTGATGTAAGGAGGATTTGGGCTTCGTCGTAGTGACGAAGGAACGAAGATGAAGCCCAAATCCTCAAGCGTAAAATCGGCCCGCAAACCCAAGGCGTCGGCCGAACAGGTGGTGAAGGATATCCGGCGCGCGACACGCCGGCATTTCTCGGCGGAGGACAAGATCCGCGTGGTTCTGGAGGGCTTGCGCGGCGATGACAGCATCGCGGAGCTGTGCCGCAAGGAGGGCATTGCCCAGGGCTTGTATTATACTTGGTCAAAGGAGTTCATGGAGGCCGGGAAGCGTCGGCTGGCGGGCGACACCGCCCGTGCCGCGACGAGCGGCGAGGTACAGGATCTGCGCCGTGAGGCGCGTGCCCTGAAGGAGGCCGTCGCCGACCTCACGCTCGAAAACCGGCTGCTGAAAAAAAGCATGATCGCGGATGGGGGAGACCCCGAATGAGGTATCCGGGATCCGAGAAGCTGGAGATCATCCGCATCGTCGAGCAGTCGCACCTGCCGGCGAAGCGGACCCTCGACCAGTTGGGCGTCGCGCGGCGGACCTTCTACCGATGGTATGATCGCTATCTCGAAGGCGGCCCCGAGGCGCTGGAGGATCGTCCTTCCGCGCCGAGCCGGGTCTGGAACCGCCTCCCCGGCGCCATTCAGGACCAGATCGTCGAGATGGCACTGGAGCAGTCCGATCTGTCGCCCCGCGAACTGGCGGTGCGCTTCACCGATGAGAAGGACTATTTCGTCTCGGAATCAACGGTCTACCGCCTGCTCAAGGCGCATGACCTGATCACCAGCCCGGCCTTCGTCGTGGTCAAGGCGGCCGACGAGTTCCATCGCAAGACCAGCCGCCCGAACGAGATGTGGCAGACCGATTTCACCTACTTCAAGATCATCGGCTGGGGATGGATGTACCTCTCCACCGTGCTCGACGATTTCTCGCGCTACATCATCGCCTGGAAGCTGTGCACCACGATGCGGGCCGAGGACGTGACCGACACGCTGCAACTCGCGCTCGAAGCCTCAGGCTGCGACCACGCCACCGTCAGGCACAAACCAAAGCTGCTCAGCGACAACGGACCGAGCTACATCGCCGGCGAACTCGCCGACTGGATCAAAGCCCATGACATGAGCCATGTTCGCGGCGCTCCGCTACATCCCCAGACCCAGGGCAAGATCGAGCGCTGGCACCAGACCCTGAAAAACCGCATCCTGCTGGAGCACTACTTCCTGCCTGGCGATCTCGAACGGCAGGTCGAGGCCTTCGTCGAGCATTATAACCATCGCCGCTATCACGAGAGCCTCGACAACGTGACACCGGCCGACGCCTATTTCGGCAGGGCCGCCGCCATTATCGAACGGAGGAAACGCATCAAGCGAAAGACCATCGAACAGCGACGCTTGCTTCACCGCAAGCTCGCCGCCTAAACATCAACCCCAGACGAGGCCCGATCTCCTCTTCTCTGCGCAACCATCTGCGCCAAATGTCCCGACGACGGACATATCGGTGAAATCTCTCCAATTGCCTTGGAGAATAGACGCAGAGGATATTTCTCCACCTCTATTTTTCGCAGAGGTTTTCGAACTCCTATAAATTTACGATCGATCATCCATTACACCTCATCGAACAGAACAGAACAGGCCATGCCATTCCGGTTCACGCGTTTTTCTCGCCTTCCCGGCAACATGGATCATGCGCGGCAGCACGTTGCGCGACGCCTGATGTCATCGCACGTCATGGCATTCGCATCGGCGGACTTCGGAAGCGCGAATACTCCTCCACGAGCAATGAGCAGCTGCATCGCCCAGGCCCAACTTCGTCCTCGAAATTGCCCGAACGATCTTTTTAGAAAAATAGGTATGTTCCATCGCAGCAAACCCTGTCAAGCAGTTATCTGATCGGATGCGCATTGCGCGGCGCGGAACGGCACAATGTCGAAACGCTCCGACAACCGGGCCAAGATCATGTTTTAAACGAAGAAAATGGGCATTTTATGGGAGTATCACGCTCTCTCATGCGGAACGGGCTCACGACATCACAATCCGTCGGCAACCGCGCCTTGTGGAGATTCGCTCCCTCCGACCGACCAGGCCGGCATGCCAAAACTTGGCATAGGAAGATTTAATAAAAAATATAGTATGCCATCCGCCCAGTCTGGAAAGGCCCTTCCGGATCGATGGAACCGGTCGCAAGGCGCCCCGGCCGGCCCGACCCGCCTCACCGCTTTCGCGCAGGGGGGATCGCAGGGCGTCGCATTTGAGCGGTCGTAACGTTGCTTGAGTCCGGCTGCTTGGTGTACCCCCCGGCAAACTAGAGGTCCCACAATGAATTTCCCCAAGGAAAAACGCCCGACAAAGCCCATTGCGACGGCCGGCAAGAAGGCGACGGCGCGAGTTGGCGGAAAGTCCACGCAGCGGTTCGAGGCCAAACGCGACGCCATTATTTCGGCCGGTTCCGAGCTCATCAATCGCGAAGGCGTGAAGGGGATGACGCTCGCCGGCGTTGCCGAGCGGGTCGGACTTTCGACGACGAGCGTGACCTACTATTTCAAGCTCAAGGAAGACCTTGCCGTTGCCTGCATCCTGCGCGGCATCGAACAGCTCGAGCAACTGATCCTGGGTGCGAGCGGAGACACCCCACCCGCACGGATCGCCAGCTTCCTGACCGCCTATTTCGATCTGGCCGCGCGGATCGCAAACGGGTTGGAACCGCCCTTCTGCGTGTTCAATGATATTCGTGCGCTGAGCAAGCCGAACGCGGCGACCTTGCTGCGCGCGCACAATCGCATGCTGGCCCATATGCGCGGTTTCTTCTGGATCAGTTCGACGCCACCGGAACTCGAGCAGGTTCTGAACATCCGGACGCTTCTGCTCGCGGCCGCGCTATATTGGACGCCGCTTTGGACGCGTCAGTATGATACGGAGGATTATCCGCGCATATGCGCGCGGATGATCGACATCCTGCTGAACGGCATAGCCCCCGACAAGAAGGCGACGTGGAATCCCGCCCAGCTGCACTTTCGCTTCGAGAATGAGCCGGATCAGAAAGAGCAGTTTCTTATCGCGGCCACCCAGTTGATCAACGAACAGGGCTATCACGGCGCGTCGATCGACAAGATCTCTGCACGGCTCGATCTCACCAAGGGCTCCTTCTATCACCATCTCGACACCAAGGACGACCTGGTGGCGATGTGCTTCCAACGTACGTTCGGCGTGATCGCGGCGGCGCAACGCTCGGCCATGGCCCAAAAGGGCAACGGGTGGATGAAGCTGACCTCGGCCTGCGCCGCGCTTATGCAGTTCCAGTTTTCCAATGCGGGCCCGCTTCTCGAATTTGCCGCATTCTCCGCGCTTCCATCGACGATGGTCAACACGACCGTGCAGCTTTCGGGCCGGGTGCCGCACCGCTTTTCCGAGATGATCTCCGATGGGATTATCGACGGATCCGTTCGCCCGGTAGATGCCTATATCGCCGCACAGATCATAACCGCGGCCATCGTCTCCGCTCCCGAATTCGTTCACACGGTATCGGTCCAGACCGCGGACGAGGCCATTGCCCTTCTGCTGCAACCGATCTTTTCGGGCTTGCTCAAACTGTAGCTGGAGATTTCCAGGACAGCGGATCTGATATGATCAGATCATGCGCCGCTCCAACCGACCATCGCGCGATCATGGCAGTGATCACGCGATGGCGGGAGCGATTTCGAAGCAGCAGCCATCAGCTACCGGCTCGGAAACCACGACAGCAGAACTAGCGAACGCGGACGGCCTCAGACACGCCCGTACAAGGTCACGACACCGGCGCTGCCCAGTCCGAGATTATGCTGCAGAGCATGGCGAGCGCCGTCAACTTGCCGCGCCTCCGCATTACCGCGCAATTGCTGCGTCAGTTCATAGCATTGCGCCAGGCCGGTCGCTCCCAGGGGGTGCCCTTTCGAGAGCAGGCCACCCGATGGATTGACGACATGCTTGCCGCCATAGCTGTTGTCGCCATCCCATATATACTGTTCCGCCTGCCCTTCGGGACAAAGGCGGAGCGCCTCATACATGATCAGCTCATTTGGCGTGAAACAATCATGGAGTTCGACGACCTGTATGTCGTTCGGACCCAGCCCGGCCTCTTCATAGACCTGATCGGCCGCCGACTGCGATATGCCATAGCCGATCGCATCGATCATCGATCCCGTCCCAAACGACGCGTCGGTATCGGACGTCATCGCCTGCGCCTTGATCTCGACCACCGCGCTCAAGCCATGCTTCGCCGCGAATTTGGGCGATACGATCACGGCAGCCGCCGCACCGCAGGTCGGCGCGCAAGCTTGCAATCGCGTCACCGGTCCGAAAAGCTGCTTCGCGGCCATCACCTCTTCGAGCGTGATCGGCGTACGGAAAAGCGCCAGCGGATTATTCGCGGCATGCCTGCGCGCCTTCACGGAGATCTGCGCGAAGGTTTCGTCCTTGGCGCCGTATCGTTTCTGATAATCCATGCCGACGCCGCCGAATTGCTGCACCGCCATCGGACCATTGGGATCCCAGCCGGGGATCGATTGCGACTCTTCCGTATGCTTTTCGAGAACGGCCTTCCGGTCGTTGAAAATCCAACCCAGAGCACCAGGCAGCATCTGTTCGAAGCCGACGGCGATCGCGCAGTCCGCCCCGCCCAGTTCCACGATCTGGCGCGCCAGGTACAACGCGGTCGATCCGGTGGCGCAATTATTGTTGACGTTGACGATGGGAATCCCCGTGACGCCGACCCGATAGAAGGCGGATTGGCCCGCCGTGGAATCGGCATACATGAAGCCCGCATAGGCGGCCTGCACCAGATCATAACCGATCCCGGCATCGCTCAACGCCATGCGGATGGCCTTTTCGGCCATCATATCCCAATCCTCGCTCTGGCCCGGCTTCGTGAAGGGAATCATTCCCACGCCAGCGACTAACGGCTTGCTCCTCATGCATCTTCCTTTCTCGTTTAACGCACGCCCGTGCGCCACGGTGAACTTCCTGTAGGAGGGAGATTTTTGACAAAATCGAATATACAGTATGTTTCTGCATCTAGATATGTCAATGGATATATGCATGTATAGGATATCAGGTACGCTTCTTTAGCGAATCGTTGCAACAAGGGATGATGCCATGGAGCCGAGGAATGATGCGGCATTGACGCAGGTTCGGTATGAGACTCCGCGTCCGCACGTTGCCAGGATCGTCCTGAACCGCCCTGGGAAGCGCAACGCACAAGGCACGATCATGACCTATCAGCTGGACCGCGCCTTTCGAAACGCGTGCCACGACGACGACGTCCACGTGATCATCCTCGCCGCCGAAGGCGACCATTTCTGCGCCGGACATGATCTCGGCGGCACGGAACCGGAATTCCCGACCACCGAGGAAACCGTCGGACTGTGGGGCCAATATGGCGGTCCCGGCTGGGAGGGCTATTTCTCCCGCGAACGTGAACTTTATTTCGATATCACGGAGCGGTGGCGCAATATTCCCAAGCCCACCATCGCCGAAGTGCAAGGCGCCTGCATCGCCGGCGGCAACATGCTGGCCTGGGCCTGCGATCTCATCGTGTGCGCGGATGACGCCCGCTTCAAGGACAACACGATCGACATGGCGATGCCCGGCGCCGAATTCTTCGCGCATCCGTGGGAACTGGGCGTTCGCAAGGCCAAGGAATGGTTGTTCACCGGAGACTGGATCACCGCGGCCGACGCCGAGAAGCGCGGCATGGTCAACCATGTGGTCCCGCGCGCCGAGCTGGCCGACTTCACCCTCGATCTCGCCTCGCGAATTGCCGGGAAGGACAGATTCGCGCTGAAGCTCGCGAAGGAAGCCTGCAACGCAGCCCAGGATTCAGCCGGCCGGCGCCAGGCCATGAGCACGGCCTTCATGCTTCACCAGATAGGTCACATGCAGAATATGATGGTGCATGGCTTCCTGATCGATACCAGCAACCTGACACCCAGCGTGCGCCAAGCGCTCGAAGCGGCAAAGCGGGACCGCACAGCGCGGCGTGGCGCGCAATGAGCTCCTCCACGCCCCCATTCGAGTTTGCCGGCCCGCTTTGGCTGGCGGCGGCGGCCGATCTCTTCGCGGACATGGCGCGCAGAGAACCCGATCGCCAGTTTCCCATCGTCTGCGAAGTGTATCGCAACATCCCTGCGCATCTTTGCGTCGATGGGCGGACATCCATCGCGTGGACGCGGCGCGCCGGGGATGGCGTCGCATCGCTTGCCCTGGAAGAGTGTTGCGAAACCGAGGCCGATGTAAAGATCGTGGGCGACTATGCGGCTTGCAGGGAACTGGCCCGCTTCGTCGTCTCGCCGGAAACCGCCGAAGCCTATCGCTCCCTGATAGCCAAGGCGGTCGCGGAGCAACGGATGTCGGTTATCGACAAGCGCTCACCGGATATCCCGCCCAATTATGAAGCGCATAACGCGATCGCGCGCTTCACCCTATGATATCAGAGGCAATCATGAACGATAGCTCCGCCGCATTATCAGAAATACTTACAAAGCTCGCCAGATTGGTAGAGCAGAGGGATGCGACCATCATCGCTGATATTTTTCACGAAGGTGCGGAATATCACGATCTGTTTTATGGAGTATTTCGTGGTCATGAGGATATTTTCCATATGATCACGGATCGTTTCCATCGAGATGGCGAAGATTTCAAATGGATCTTCCGCGATCCCGTTGGAACCGAAGAGATCGGCTATGCCTGGTACGACTTCTCCTACGCCTCCAAACTCGATGGCCTCGAGGGGTGCCGGACGGTGCTCACCGGCGCGGCGCTGGTCCGTCTGCACGGCGGCCGCATTCTATCATACCGTGAATTCGGTAACTCCGGCGCCACGCTCGCAAAGCTCGGCGCGTCCGACGATCTGATCCTGAAGCACGTCCGCCGCCGCGCCGACGAACTAGCATTGGTTTGACCCACGATGACGATCCGCATCTTCACGCGCCTGAACGCCCCCCTGAAACGCGTCGCCGACGAAGCACGGGAGATCGAATCCCTGGGCTTTGACGGGGTCCTGGCGGATGAGATAGCGCACGACCCCTTCTATCCGCTGCTCATTGTCGCGGAACACACCAAGAAGCTGCAGGTCATGACCGGCATCGCCGTCGGCTTCGCACGCTCGCCGATGACGCTCGCCGTCCTGGCGCATGATCTGAACGCCCTGTCAGGCGGGCGCTTTTCTCTCGGGCTGGGCTCGCAGATCGCGCCGCACATCACGCGCCGCTTCAGCATGCCATGGTCCAGCCCGGCATCGCGCATGCGCGAGATGGTACAGGCGATACGCGCGATCTTCGCGAATTGGTACTCTGACGCGCCCCTGTGTTTCGAGGGCGAATTCTACACGCACACATTGATGCCACCCCTGTTCAGGCCCGAGGACATCGAACATGGCGCCGCACGGATCGGCGTCGCCGCCGTGGGGCCCCTGATGACGGAAACCGCTGCATCGGTCGCGGATTTTCTGCTGGTCCACTCGTTCACGACGGAGGACTACATCCGTCAACATTCGCTTCCCCACGTCCATGCAGGACTTGCGAAAACCGGGCGCGAGGCATCCGCCCTGCGGCTGTTCTACCCGCCCTTCATCATCACCGGAGCAACCGAAGAGAAATTCGCCGAATGTCGCGCCGCGGCCAAGGAACGCATCGCTTTCTACGCGTCGACCCCCGCCTATCGGCCCATCCTGGAACGACATGGGTGGGGCGAATTGCAAACCGAGCTGCAAGCATTGACGCGCGCAAATCGCTGGGCCGAAATGCCGTCGCTGATCTCCGATGAAATGCTCGCGACCTTCGGGGCCGTGGGCGAGGCGAAGGATATCGCTCCCGTGCTCTGGCGGCGCTACGGCGACGTGATCCAGGATTTCTCGCTCATCTGCCCGTTCATCTCGCTAGAGACCCTCGCCGGGATCGGTGCGGATCTTCGCCTATTGTCCGAACAGGATGCCGCCTCGCGCCAGCCCACGCCATGACGCCACCGGCACCGATGCCCGTCACGACAGGGGCCGGGCCGGTCGGCGATCACTTCCCGAGACCAGGACCACCCCAGGCGGAAGCGCAATCCGCGGATTGACAGCACCCCGCCATGAACATACTCATTATTCGAAAATTCACCGACAACCGGTTTCGGCGAACGAGATCCCACCCAGCCGAGGATAGCAAGATGAGCGGCTCCGTCGATGGAATTGAAGGCATCTACCACATCAATCTGAACTGCCGGGATTTTGAAACCTCGCTGGCATTCTACAAGAAGCTCGGCTTCGAGGTCGTGATGCACTTCCCCGCCGCCAGCAACGAGGAGATGGGGCGCGGACTGGGCGTATCGGGGCAGCGGATGTTCGGAGCATTGCTGCGCCTCGGCACGAACCGGCTCAGCGCGCGCCTGGACTTGCTGCAATGGACATCGCCCGCGGCGAACAACGACGCCGCGGCCGCGGTCCAGGACCTCGGCTTCGTGCGCCTGGCGCTCTGGTGTTCCGCCCCCAGCTTCGACAGCGTCGTCGATCGGCTGCGCGCGAGCGGGATTGCGTTCATCGCCGATCCGGTTCGCATCGAAACCGGCGCGGAGCCCGTGCGCTTCGTCTGCTTTCGAGATCCCGACGGCAATATCGTGGAACTCGTCGCCCGACCCGCTGGAAAAGACGCTGGCAAGGCCAGCGCCCCGCGAACGGACGACATCGAGAATCTCACCGGGATGGGAGAATGAACATGCCCCGACAACTGAGATCGACCCGCGTCAGCGCCATGGAGGGCGTAGGCGTTTCCCGAGACAGGAACCCCACCGGGCTCAACCTCTCCTTGCCTCCGAATACGACCATCGTCTCGGCCGACGGGCATTGGGCGGTCGCCGACGACATCTGGTTCGCGCATGCACCCGCGCATATTCGCGATCGCCTGCCCCGCATTTGGTATGATGAAAATTTGCAGCTGTGGAACATCGGCATCGGCGGCAAGGGTCTTTATAACGCGGCGGGAGCCGATGTCATAAAGAGCTTCGAGGATCGTGCCGGCGCCCATGCATTGCGCGAGCGCCTGGCGGATCTGGACGCCGACGGCGTGGAAAAGGAAATTGTCTTTCCTCAGGTACTGCAAGCCTATTTCCATCATCCGGATTATGAAGCCCGCGAATGGATCTTCCGCATTTACAATGATTATCTGGCGGATCTGGGCCGACAGTCGCTTGGGCGCTTCTGCGGCGTCGGAGTCCCGAATTTCTGGGACCCGGACAAAGCGGCTGATTCCATCCAGCATATCAAGGATATCGGCCTGAAGACGTACATGATACCGATCAATCCCGGACGCCATGAGGATGGCGCGCCCATCATTTACGCCAGCAAGCGCATGGCCCCTTTCTGGTCCGCCGCCGAGAAGGCCGGATTGCCGATTTCCTATCATATCGGTGAGAGCCTCGGATTTGCTGGGCCTGGCGGCCTGGCGATCCAGGGCATGATCAATTTCACACCGTTCCGGCGCAGTTTCGCTGAACTGGTGTTCGGCGGCATCCTCGATCGGCATCCCGGCCTGCGGGTTGTCTTTGCCGAAGCCGGAATCAATTGGGTGCCAGGTGTTCTGCAGGACGCGGAGATGTTCTTCGACACCTATGAGCCTTTGCTCGATCCGCGCATCGCGCACCGACCGACCCATTATTGGCAGCAACATTGCCATGCGACGTTCATCGCCGATAAGGTCGGACTTGAGATGATCGACTATATCGGTGTCGAGAATGTCATGTGGTCGACCGACTATCCGCACAACGAAGGCACGCTCGGATATGCGTCGCCCATCGTCGAAGCCCTGCTGGCGGCGGTGCCGCCCGACGATGCGAGCAAGATTCTCGGCGGCAACGCCATTCGGGTTTTCGGTCTGAACTAGAACACCGCCTTGCGGCGTTTCGAGAGGTGTCATGCGCGAACAGCTGAACTTCTATATTGACGGCCAATGGGTTCCGCCCGCCGTCAAGCACGACTTCGACGTGATAAACCCCGCGAATGAGGAGCCCTGCGCCCGAATTTCGCTAGGTTCGGAGGCGGATGTCGAGCGAGCGGTCGCGGCTGCCAGGCGTGCCTTTGACAGCTTCTCCAGAACCAGCATTTCCGAACGCGCAGCGTTGCTGGACAAGATCATAGAGATCTACAAACGCCGCCTGCCCGAAATGGCTCACGCCATTTCGATCGAGATGGGCGCCCCCATGCCGCTCGCTCTCAGCGCGCAGGCGCCAGCCGGACTTGGCTATCTGATCGATGCCCGGTCGCAGCTCGACAGGTTCGAATTCGAACATGACGTCGGCAGCGCGCGGATCATCCGCGAGCCTATTGGCGTCGTCGGGATGATCACGCCCTGGAACTGGCCACAGAACCAGATATGCGCGAAGCTCGGCGCGGCGCTCGCCGCCGGTTGCACCATGGTGTTGAAACCATCGGAGCTGGCGCCGCTCGATGCCATGCTGCTTTCCGAGATCATCGATGAAGCCGGCGTCCCCGCCGGCGTCTTCAACCTGGTGAACGGCGACGGGGCTCGCGTTGGCGCGGCGCTTCCCGCGCATCCCGACATCGACATGATAAGCTTCACGGGTTCGACGCGCGCCGGCCGTTCGATCATGCAGGCGGCCGCCGGCACGATCAAACGTGTCGCGCTCGAACTGGGAGGCAAGAGCCCCAACATCATCCTGGAAAGCGCCGATCTGGAACGCGCCGTGACTCGCGGGATGATCCATATGGCAAGCAATACGGGACAAAGCTGCAATGCCCCGTCCCGTATGTTGGCGCCGCGCAAATTCTACGACCAGATCGTCGCGATCGCTGCGAAGGCCGCCACTGCCTTGAAGGTCATGCCGCCGGATGAGGCCGTGAAAGGCGCGATTGGGCCACTCGCCAACGCCGCCCAGTTTCACAAGGTGCAGTTGCTCATCCAGAAAGGCATCGAGGAAGGCGCCACGGTCGCCGCGGGTGGCACGGGACGACCGGAGGGCTTCGCTCGCGGTTATTATGTGCGTCCCACGGTATTTGCCGACGTCACCAATCAGATGACGATCGCGCGGGAGGAAATCTTTGGGCCGGTCCTCTGCATCATCCCATATGATACGGTCGAGGAGGCTATCGCACTCGCCAACGATACCGATTACGGGCTCGCGGCCTATGTCCACGGCGATCAGGAAGAAGCGCGTTGGGTGGCGCGTCGCCTGCGCGCAGGCAATGTGCACCTGAACGGCGGATATTCGGAGGCCAGCACCCCATTTGGCGGCTATAAGCAGTCGGGCCTCGGACGCGAAGGTGGCCCTTTTGGCCTGGAGGAATTCCTCGAGGTGAAGGCCGCCATAGGCTGGGACAACTGATGCGGCATTCGAGCCACATCGCGCGGCGATAGCCAGTCCTCCCCTCTTGGCGCCCCATCTCCGTGGGGGCCGGTCACCACTACCCTAGAGCCGCCGCCGCGCTATCACACCGCACAGCGCCAAGGCGCTGCGACGACGGTGCGATTATGGGCCAGCAGCCTCCTCCTGAACGGCCCTCGGGCGTGGTCGCCGCCAAGCCGCCGATCGGCGCTTCCATGTTTTTGGCCTAGACATTTTTCGAAGAATAGGTATGTATATTTCCGCTTGTAAAAAATTAGAATGACCGCAAAAATGACTGGTATATCCGCAGACGATCTCCAAAATTTCGAAGAAACACCATGCATTCTGGCGCTTCGCGACGGTGAGATCAGGGGGATCGAACGGGACAGCGTCCGGATCTTCAAGGGCGTCCCGTTCGCCGCCGCTCCGGTCGGCGACCTGCGGTTCCGTCCTCCGCAGCGGCCGACGCCCTGGTCCGGCGTCCGGGAAGCGGACGAATATGGCCCCGCCCCCATGCAGGGCGGACTTTCCGGCACCGCCAGCCTTGCCTATCTCGGCGCGCCACGCAACGAGGACTGCCTCTATCTCAACGTCTGGGCGCCGGCGGCGCCCGGCCCCCATCCGGTCCTGGTCTGGATCTTCGGCGGCTCCAACCAGACGGGTTCGGCGTCCTTCCCGTTGTTCGACGGCGCCGTCTTCGCGCGACGCGGGATCGTCTGCGTGACCATCTCCTATCGCGTCGGCGTCTACGGCTTCCTGGAACTCGGCGAGGTGCTGGGCCCTGACTATCGCGGGAGCAGCGAGAACGGATTGCGCGATATCGTCGCCGCGCTCGAGTGGGTGCAGGAGAACATCGCGGCGTTCGGCGGCGACCCCGCGCGCGTCACGGCGGGCGGCGAATCCGCGGGCGGAATGAACATCTGCTCCCTCATGGCGGCTCCCGCGGCGCGCGACCTCTTCCAGTCGGCGATCGTCCAGAGCGGCGGCGAAGTGGTCGCGAGCCTGGAGGAGGCGAACGCCGTCGCCCGCATCTTCAATGAGGGACTGCTGGAGGCCGGTGGCGTCGCGAGCGACCTGCTGGCGATGCCGGCCGAGGAGATCACGACGCTTCAGTCCCGCCTGCTCGACGGTAGACCGCGATCGTTCCGCGGCGTGTTTGGCGGCGACTTGATCCCTGTACGCCCGCTGGACGCGATCGCGCAGGGCGCCTCGAGCCAGGTACGGCTGCTGATCGGCACGAACCGCGACGAATCGATCATGTTCATCCCGTCGACCGGCACCGCCGGACAGCAGATATCGAACGCCGACCTCGCGGCCAATGACCCCGTCTTCAATCGCTATGCGCCCCGGTTTGCGGGCCTGTCGCCGCTCGAACAGCGCGTCCGCTTCATGACGGCGCGCGACTTCTGGCGCTCGAGCAGCCAGATCGCGCTTGCGAGGGCTCGGCAGGGAGCCGCGGAGACCTACGTCTACCGCTTCGATCAGACGGCCGCGACCGGCGCCTGGGCCGGCAGGGCCGTTCACGCCGCCGAGTTGCCCTATGTCTGGAACGCCCTCGATGCGCCAAGCGCCGTGGCCTTCCTGACCGGCCAAGCGGACGCGGGTCGCCGGCGCCTCGGCGCGGAGATATGCGACCGGTGGGCCAACTTCATTCACGGCCATCCACCGGACGCCGACGGGGCGCTTCCATGGCCATGTTTCGACCGCGACCATGCCGTCCTGCTGTTCGACGAGAAGGTACGGCTCGAGCCGTTGGATGAAGCCGAGCTGGAGCTCTGGACGTGACGATGCGCCCTCAAGTGACCCCGCAACAGATGCGCGAACGGGTCGCCATCTTCCGGGAAACCAGACCCAGCCAGATGCCGCTGATCGACGCGGTGATGCCGCAGTTCCAGCGCGAGCTCTTTAGCATGATCGGCAACGGCGTCGCAGAGGATCCAAGCGTGCGTCCGCCGATCCCGGCGGATGGCTTCCACCTCTCGATCGTCCGGGCGGGGCCGGGAAAGGGCAGCGCGCTCCACAGCCATCAGACCGTCGAGGTCTTCATGCCGCTCACCGGCCGCTTCTCGGTGCAATGGGGCGACGAGGGTGAACATGAACTGACCCTCGAACAATACGACGTGATCTCGCTGCCCACCGGCGTCCTGCGCGGCTTCCGCAACGAGAGCGCGGAGGACGCCATGATGCTGGTTGTCATCGGCGGCGACGATCCTGGTCAGGTCGATTGGATCGGCGAGGTTCGCGACGCCGCGCGCGCGGGCGGCTTCGACCTCGACGAGAATGGCAAGATCACCGGCAACCCGCGCCCGTGACCTCCGAAGAGGTCTGCTTTCTGCCGGCCACCCGGCTCGCGCGCCTGATCGCGGCGCGGGAGCTTTCGCCGGTGGATGCGGTCGAGGCGGTGCTCGACCGCGCCCAGCAACTCAACCCGTCGCTCAACGCCTTCGCCCACCTCGCCGCGGACCAGGCGCGCACGGCAGCGCGCCGGGCGCAGGCGGCCGTGATGGCGGGGGACCGGCTTGGGCCGCTCCACGGCGTGCCGATCACGGTCAAGGACAACGTCGCCGTCGCGGGGTTGCCGCTTGGACATGGCTCCATCGCAATCGAGCCGGTCATCCCGGACCGGGATGCGATCGCGGTCGCGCGGGCTCGCGCGGCCGGCGCAGTCATCATCGGCAAGACGACCCTTCCGGAATTCGCCCACAAGGTGCTGACCGTGAACAATGCCCAGGGCGTCACGCACAACCCCTGGAACCTCGCTCATTCCCCGGGCGGCTCCAGCGGCGGCGGCGGGGCGGCCCTGGCCGCCGGCATCGCACCCCTCGCCATCGCCACGGACGGCGGCGGCTCCATACGCTGTCCCGCCTCCTGGAACGGGGTCGTTGGCCTCAAGCCGACGCTGGGGCGAATTCCGGGCGAAGCCATGCCGGACGGATTCGGCAACTTCGCCTATATCGGCCCGATGGCGCGGCACACCGACGACCTCGCCCTGCTGCTTTCCGTGATGGAAGGTCCCTCCCCGGCAGACCCCTTCGCCCTGCGACCACCACCGGCGGACGCGCCGGTCGCCGTGCAGGGGATGCGGATCGGCTGGCTGCCACATGTCGGGGAGCACCGCACGGATGCCGTGACGGCCGCGATCACGGAGCGCGCGGTCGGCGCACTTGCGAACGCAGGCGCCGAGGTCGAGACCCTTTCCGCTCCTTGCTTCGAGGGGCTCTATGCCGTCTACGCCGTGCTGGCCAGCACGGCGCGCGCCGCTCGCTACGGACATATCCTGGACACTGCCGGCGACAGGATGACGCCGACGCTGAGAGACTGCATCGTCCAGGGCAGAGGCTGGTCGGCCGTCCAGTGGCTCGCGGCCCATGATCGGCGCACCGCCCTGTTCCGCGCCGTGCAGGCGTTGTTCGAACGCTTCGACATCCTGGCGACCCCGACCACGACGACGACGGCGCCCCGGCTCGACTCGATCGATCCCGGCTACCCCGGCGGCTATCCCGCCTGGGCGGTCGCCCTGCATCCCTTCAACCTGTCGGGACACCCCGCGCTGTCGACGCCGGCCGGCTTCACCGACGACGGGTTGCCGGTCGGACTGCAACTGGTTGGGCCTTGGTTCGGAGAGAGGCGGCTCCTGGTGGCTTCGGCGGCGCTCGAAGCCATGCTTGGCCAGGCTGAACGCAGGCCCCCCGTCGCGCCTGTCCCGGCTCACATCTGAGAGGAACGTTCCCGTGGCCTTGCACCAACTGGCGGCGACGCCCGAGACGGTTCGGATCGGCATGTTCGACGCGAGCTTTCCACCGGTTCTCAGCATCGATCCCGGCGACACGGTGGTGATCGAAACGGTGTCGGGCTGGCGCCAACATCTGCCGCCGGCGGATTCCGGCATCGCCATCCCGCCTGCCTTGAACCGCATCATCGCGGCCGACCTGCCGCGGATGGCCGGACATACGATCACCGGCCCGGTCGAGGTGGTCGGCGCCGAGCCCGGCGACATGCTGGAGGTACGAATCGAGGCCGTCGAGCTCGGCTCGGACTGGGGCTACACCTTCATACGCCCTCTCGACGGCGCCCTGCCGGAAGAATTCCCGGAGACGGTCATCACCCGTACGCCGATAGATCGCGCGCGGGGGCTGGCGAAGCTGCCGTGGGGCCTCGACCTTCCGACCGCGCCGTTCTTCGGCGTCATGGGCGTGGCGCCGCCGGTCGCATTCGGGCGCATCTCCTCGAAGGAGCCCCGGGTCCACGGCGGAAACATCGACAACAAGGAACTGACGGCCGGAAGCACCCTGTTCCTGCCGGTGCATGTCGCAGGGGCCTTGTTCTCCGCAGGCGACGGCCATGGCCTGCAGGGGGATGGCGAAGTCTGCGTCACCGCGCTCGAGACCTGCCTCACCGGCCGCTTCACCCTGATCCTGCACAAGGGCGGCGGATTGCAGAAGCCCCGCTTGCGGTTCCCCAGGGCGGAAACCCCGACCCACTTCATCAGCATGGGCATGAACGAGGACCTGGATCAGGCGATGAAGCAGGCGTTGCGCGAGATGCTGTCCCTGATCTGCAGCCGGACAAACCTCTCTCGCGAGGAGGCCTATCAATTCTGCTCCCTGGCCGTGGACTTCAGGGTCACCCAGGTCGTCAACGGGCATAAGGGCGTCCACGGCATGTTGCGGAAGGGGCTGTTGTTCTGATTGCCCGCGCCGGCGCAGGACCAATTTCGCGCCATCCGTGCGGATTGATTTTGTAATCGATTACAGTATATCAGCCGTCGCGATCCGACAGTCGACCGGGTCTCGGGGAGATATTGGGTGACGGCACCGAGCGAGAAGCTGCTGTTGTTTGGTGCGACGGGAGACCTGTCGCAGCGGATGCTGCTGCCGTCGCTGTACGGGCTGGCGGCGGATGGGCTGCTGCCGTCGGGTCTGGCGATCGTGGGGACGGCGCGCAGCGGGCATGACGACGCGGCGTTCCGGGGGTTCGTCGAGCAGGCGCTGCGCCGCTTCGTGCCGGCCGAGCGGCTCGACGAGGCGGCGCTGGGCGGCTTCCTCGCGCGGGTCGGCTATGTCCCGGTCGACGCCTCGAAGGAGGGCGACTTTGCCGCGCTCGCGGAGAAGGTCGGGTCGACCGAGCGGGGGCTGTCGATCTTCCTGTCGACCGCGCCGTCGCTGTTCGGGGCGACGATCGACGGTCTCGCCAAGGCGGGGCTGGCGGGCGACGGGGCGCGGATCGGGCTGGAGAAGCCGCTCGGCTACGACATGGCGTCGAGCCGCGAGATCAACGACGCGGTCGGATCGGTCTTCCCCGAGGAGCGGATCTTCCGGATCGACCATTATCTGGGCAAGGAGACGGTCCAGAACCTGCTGGCGCTGCGCTTCGCCAACGGGCTGTTCGAGCCGCTGTGGCGCGAGGGCGGGATCGACCATGTCCAGATCACCGTGTCGGAGACGGTCGGGCTGGAGGGCCGGGTCGGCTTCTACGACGGGGCGGGGGCGCTCAGGGACATGGTGCAGAACCACATGCTCCAGCTGCTGGCGCTGGTGGCGATGGAGCCGCCGGCGCGGTTCGACGCGGCGGCGGTGCGCGACGAGAAGGTGAAGGTGTTCCGCTCGCTGCGCCCGATCGACCGGGCGACGGCGGCGAGCCACAGCGTGATCGGGCAATATGGCGCCGGCGCGGTCGCGGGCGGGCCGGTGCCGGGCTATGTCGACGAGCTGGGCAAGCCGTCGGACACCGAGACCTTCGTCGCGCTGAAGGCGAACATCGACAATTGGCGGTGGAAGGGGGTTCCCTTCTACCTGCGCACGGGCAAGCGGCTGCCGAGCCGTCAGTCGGAGATCTTCATCCAGTTCAAGGGGGTGCCGCACTCGATCTTCGACGGGCGGGGCGCGGTGCTGCAACCCAACAAGCTGATCATCCGTTTGCAGCCCGACGAGAATGTCCGGCTGCTGCTGATGGCGAAGGAGCCGGGGCTCGACCGCGACGGGATCCGGCTGAGGGAGGTGCCGCTCGACATATCGATGCCGAACGCCTTCGCCGACAGCCGGCGGCGGATCGCCTATGAGCGGCTGCTGCTCGACCTGGTCGAGGGCGACCAGACGCTGTTCGTGCGGCGCGACGAGGTCGAGGCGCAGTGGGAATGGGTCGACGCCATCCGCGACGGCTGGGCCGCCAACGCCATGAAGCCCAAGCCCTATATGGCCGGAACATGGGGCCCCTCCGCCGCCATCGCCCTCACCGAACGCGACGGCGTCACGTGGCATGATTGATTGATGAAATCCTCCCCACGCTTCGCGTAGGTAGGACCTCAAAGGACGGGAAGATGATCGGATTGAGGGAAGCGCCGGAGGCGGGGCGATGAGCCTGCATGCGGCGGTGGAGGCGGTGACGTCTCGGATCGTGGAGCGGTCGCGGGCGGGCCGCCGGACCTATCTGGAGCTGATCGCGCGCGAGCGGGATACGGGGGTGGACCGTCCGCGGCTGTCGTGCGGCAACCTGGCGCACGGCTTCGCGGCGAGCGGAGAGGACAAGCCGGCGATCCGCGAGGGGCGGGCGATGAACATCGGCATCGTCACCGCCTATAACGACATGCTGTCGGCGCATCAGCCCTATGGCGGCTATCCGGACCGGATGAAGCTGTGGGCGCGCGAGGCGGGGATCACGGCGCAGGTGGCCGGCGGGGTCCCGGCGATGTGCGACGGGGTGACGCAGGGGCAGCGCGGCATGGAGCTGTCGCTGTTCAGCCGCGACACGATCGCGCTGTCGACGGCGGTGGCGCTCAGCCACGGCATGTTCGAGGGGGCGGCGCTGCTCGGCATCTGCGACAAGATCGTCCCCGGCCTGCTGATCGGGGCGCTGCGCTTCGGCCATCTGCCGACGATCCTTGTGCCGGCCGGGCCGATGCCCTCGGGGCTCGCCAACAAGGAGAAGCAGCGCGTCCGCCAGCTCTATGCCGAGGGCAAGGCCGGCCGCGCCGAGCTGCTCGAGGCGGAGAGCGCCTCCTATCATGGCGCGGGCACCTGCACCTTCTACGGCACCGCCAATTCGAACCAGATGATGATGGAGGTGATGGGCCTGCACATGCCGGGCGCCGCCTTCGTCAACCCGGGCACGAAGCTCAGGCAGGAACTGACCCGCGCGGCGGTCCACCGGCTGGGGGAGATCGGCTGGGACGGCGGCGACTATCGGCCGCTGGGCTTGTGCGTCGACGAGAAGGCGATCGTCAACGCGGCGGTGGGCTTGCTGGCGACCGGGGGCTCGACCAACCATGTCATCCACCTGCCCGCGATCGCGCGGGCGGCGGGGATCATGATCGACTGGGAGGACATCGACCGGCTGTCGGCGGCGGTGCCGCTGATCGCGCGGGTCTATCCCAACGGCGCGGGCGACGTGAACCATTTCCAGGCGGCGGGCGGCATGGCCTATGTGATCGCGACGCTGCTCGACGGCGGCTATCTCCACCGCGACATCCTGACCGTGGCGGGCGACGATCTCGGCGCCTATGCGCGGGAGCCGCTGCTCGACGGCGAGGCGCTGGCCTGGGCCGCCGCGCCCGCCGCGCCGCTCGACCCGGCGATGCTGCGGTCGCACGCCGATCCCTTCCTGCCCGACGGCGGCATGCGGCTGGTGCGGGGCAATCTCGGGCGCGGCACCTTCAAGACCAGCGCGGTCGATCGGTCGCGCTGGACGATCGAGGCGCCGGTGCGGCTGTTCGACGACCAGGACCAGGTGACGGCGGCGTTCAGGGCGGGCGAGCTCGACCGCGACGTGGTGGTGGTGGTGCGCTTCCAGGGCCCGAGGGCGAACGGCATGCCCGAGCTGCACAAGCTCACCCCGCCGCTGGGCGTGCTCCAGGACAAGGGCCACAAGGTGGCGCTGGTGACCGACGGTCGGATGTCGGGGGCCTCGGGCAAGGTGCCCGCCGCGATCCACCTGACCCCGGAGGCGTTCGCCGGGGGCCCGATCGCGAAGCTGCGGGACGGCGACGTCGTCCGGCTGTGCGCCGAGCGGGGCGAGATACTGGCGCTGGTCGACGCGGCCGAATGGGAGGCGCGCGAGCCTGCCGCCCCGCCGCCCCGGCAGCCCGGCACCGGCCGCGAGCTGTTCGCCTTCATGCGCGCCGGCGCCGACACCGCCGAGCGCGGCGCCTCGGCCATGCTCGACGCAGCAGGGTTGTGAGGCCGATGACCATCGTCGCGGTCGACCTGGGCGGGACCAATGCGCGCTTCGCGGTGGCGGAGCTGCACGACGAGCGGCGTCCGACGCTGGGTACGGTCCACGTCTACAAGACCGCCGACTTCTCGGGGCTCCCCGCCGCCTGGGCCGCCTTCGCGCGCGACCTCGGCCGTGCGCCGCCGTCGGTCGCGAGCATCGCCGTGGCGGGGCCGGTCGAGGGCGAGCTGATCCGCTTCACCAACAATGACTGGACGATCCGCCCGGCGACTGTCGCGCGCGAGCTCGGCATCGAGCGGGTCGCCTTGTACAACGACTTCGCCGCGATGGCGGCGGCGGTGGGCGTGCTCGACGGCGACGAGCTGGTCCCCCTCGGCGGGCCGGAAGGGCCGCTGCCGGATGAGGGCGTCACCACCGTGCTCGGGCCCGGCACCGGGCTCGGCGTCGCCCAGCTGCTGCGCCGGCGCGGGCGCCGCATCGTGCTGCCGACCGAGGGCGGGCATGTCGACTTCGCGGCGCTCGACGGCTTCGAGGAGACGCTGCTCGCCCGGCTGCGCGCACGCCATCGCCGGGTGTCGGTCGAGCGGATCGTCTCGGGACCGGCGCTCGCCGCCATCCACGAAACGCTGGCGATGATCGACGGCCGGGCGATCGTGCCGCGGGACGACGCCGCGCTGTGGCAGGCGGCGACCGGCGGCGACGATCCGCTGGCGGCGCAGGCGCTCGACCGCCTGACCATGGCCTTGGGCGCGGTCGCGGGCGATCTCGCGCTCGCGCACGGCGCCAACGCCGTGGTGATCACCGGCGGGCTCGCCAACCGGATCGAGGCCCGGCTCAAAAGCCCGCTGTTCCACGACCGCTTCCGTGCCAAGGGCCGTTTCGAGACGCGCATGGCGCAGCTCCCGGTCCGCCTCGCCCGCCACGCGCAGGCGGGGCTGCTCGGCGCGGCGGCCGCCTATCAGGAGGATGGACGAAGATGACGGTCGATCAGGTGATGACGCTGGCGCCGGTGATTCCGGTGCTGGTGGTGCATGATGTGAAACATGCGCGGCCGATCGCGGAGGCGCTGGTCGAGGGCGGGCTGCCCGCGCTGGAGGTGACGCTGCGCACGCCGGTCGCGCTCGACGTGATCCGGGAGATGGCGAAGGTCGAGGGCGCGGTGGTCGGCGCGGGGACGGTGCTCAACCCGGACGACGTCAGGGCGAGCGTCGACGCGGGCGCGCGCTTCCTCGTCTCGCCGGGGCTGACCGACCGGCTCGCCAATGCGGCGATCGGCTGCGGGCTGCCCTTCCTGCCCGGCACCGCCAATGCCGGCGACATCATGCGCGGGCTCGACATGGGGCTGACCCATTTCAAATTCTTCCCGGCCATGGCCAATGGCGGGGTGCCGGCGCTCAAGGCGCTGGCCGCGCCGCTGGCCGCCGCGCGCTTCTGCCCGACCGGGGGGATCAGCGAGGCGAATGCGCCCGACTGGCTCGCGCTCGACGCGGTGCTGTGCGTCGGCGGCTCCTGGATCGTCCCGCCCGGCAAGCCCGACACCGCCGAGATCACGCGACGCGCCAAGGCAGCGGCCGCGCTCGCCAAATATCGAGGGGCATGATGACATTCCATCCTCTGGCTTCGGACATCGGCTGGGGAAGCTGGCGGCTGTGCGAGGATGGCAGCCATCCGCTCGAACGCATCGACGCGGCGATCGAAGCTGGCTTCACCCTGTTCGACACCGCCGACATCTATGGAACGGATTCCGCAGGCTTCGGCGCCGCGGAGGCGCTTCTGGGCGAGATGCTGCGCGACCGGCCGGGCCTGCGCGATCATATCTGCCTCGCGACCAAGGGCGGCATCCGCCCCGGCATCCCCTATGACAGCTCGCGAAGCCATCTGCTGGAGGCGCTGGAGGCCTCGCTGCGGCGCCTGCGCGTCGAACGGATCGACCTGTACCAGATCCACCGCCGGGATTGGCTCACCCGGCCCGACGAACTGGCGGCCACGCTGGACATGATGGTGGACAGCGGAAAGGTCGGGGCCGTCGGCGTGTCCAACTATGCGCCGTCGGAACTGGCGGCGCTACGGGCCTTCGCCAGGACGCCGATCCTGACGACGCAGCCCGAATTCTCCCTGTGGCATCCGCAGCCCCTCCACGACGGCACGCTGGACGATGCGATGACGCAGGGGATGACCGTCCTCGCCTGGTCGCCCCTCGGCGGCGGGCGGCTGGCGGGCTGCACCGATCGGCTGGCGGAGACCCTCGGCGCGCTGGCCGGGCAGCAGGGCGTGGACGTCGCCGCGATCGCCCTGTCCTGGGTGATGGCGCATCCGGCCGGCGTGATCCCGATCGTCGGGTCCCAATCGCCCGAGCGAATCCGGCGGGCGGCCGATGCCAGGAAGGTCAGATGGACCCGCGAGGACTGGTACCGCCTGCTGGAAGCGGCGATCGGCCGGAGGCTTCCCTGAAGCGCCCCGGCCGATCCGCCTCGATCATTTGAAACCTTGCTTCAGCAGATAGCCGGCGCTGTTCCTGAGCGCGGTCTCGGGATCGGCGACGGTATCCTGCTCGACGAAATAATGCTCGACCCCGGACGTCTCGGCCATGGCGAGGACCGCCGGCAGGTCGATCGCGCCGTCGCCCAGATAGGTCATGTAGGGGAACATCTTGATCCACTGGTCCGGCGTACCGCCGTCACCTTCGAAATGGTGGATTTCCTTCATGTCCTTCAGGTGGATCATCTTATAGCGGCCGCTGTGGCGCCTCAGGAGATCGATCGGATCGGCGCCGCCGGCAACGGTCCAGTACAGGTCCAGCTCGAGGAAGACCTTGGTCGGATCGGTGGCCTTGAGCAACAGTTCGAGCGGCACCTGGCCATCGACCGGCTTCAGGCCATAGCCATGATTGTGATAGGCGAATTTCACGCCATGCTTGATGGCGTCGGCCCCGACCTGGTTGAAGATGTCGGCCGTGCGCCTGTAATCGTCGAGCGTCTGGCGATGGTCCGCGGGTATCGACGGCAGGGTGACATAGGTGGCGCCCAACTGATGCGCGGCCTCCGCCAGCGGCCCCATCCGGCCTTGCAGCGTGAGCAGGTCGGTGTGCATCGACGGAACGGAGATGCCGTTGGCCTTCAGGATCGTGCGCGCCTCGGCCAGTGTCTTGCCGAAGAAACCGCTGCCCGAGAAACCGAGCTCGGGCGTGATGCGCTTCCAATGCGCGATCTGCGTGGGATCGCTGAACGTATAGGGGCCGTAGGTCTCGACCTCCCGATAGCCGAGCTTGGCGAGGAAGCCGATGGCCTTCGCGAAGTCCTGCTCCAGCATCTTCGGGATCGAGAAGAGCTGGACGCCGAAATGCCTTGCCCGCGAACGGGCGAGCGATGGCGCGGCACTGAGCAGCAGGGCTGCCGCGCCCGCATTGGAGAGGAAACGCCTTCTGTCCATCATCATCGTTCGGCTCCCTAAAAACCCGTCCGGCCACCGGGCGCCGGCGTTGTGCCGCGCGTCCGGTGCGCCCGTCCATGCCATATTCTCGTTGGCATATGTAATCGTTATCAACGTCTATCGACTTAGCCCAAATGTCAATATCTCCGGAGATCTTCAAACTATCCCAGTCCTGGCTTCATTGACACGCGCGCCCTGCGCGTTGATGATCGTAATCGGTTACATGCGAGGACAGGCCAGTGAAGGAAAGAGCCCATGGAAGGATCATCGGTGCGATCGTCGCCGGCCTGGCCGCAACCAGCCTGATGGCCACCCCTGCCCGATCGGCCGAGCTTCCCCAGAAATTCGTCCATCATGTCTATTTCTGGCTCAAGCAGCCGGGCGATGCCGGCGACAGGGCGCGCCTGATCGACGGCCTCCGGAAGCTGGCGGCGGTCAAGACGATCCGAACCCATCATATCGGCGTCCCGGCGGCAACCGATCGCGAGGTGATCGACCGCTCCTACGCAGTGTCATGGATGCTGACGTTCGACGACAAGGCCGATCAGGACGCCTATCAGGTCGACCCGATCCACCTGCGCTTCGTCGACGAATGCTCGCCGCTCTGGGAGCGGGTCGTCGTCTATGATTCCGAAGCGATCGAATGAACGAGGCGTCCACCCGTCAGGGCGCGCCGCCAGCCAGTTCCAATATCTCGATGCGGCGGAAATCGATCGGATGCCCCTCGCCCTGGAGCGAGATATAGCCCGAGGTCAGCGCGACCGAACGGGCGCCGCCCGCCAGATAGATCGGCATGGCGGTGAGATCGGTGGGGTCGAGCTCGGGCTTGTCGAAACGGACCACCTCGACACCGTCGACCTCCACGACCGTGCGGCCGCCGGATCGCACCTCGATCTCGACATGGACCCAGTCCTCGCCCGCATAGGGGCGCGAGACGGAGAGGACGCAATGGCTGGTCGCGCGCTGGCCGCCGATCTCCACATTGGTGCCCGGCGTGCAGATATTGCCCGTCGTGCGCTGGTCGGCGCCCTCGCCGTTGAGCAACTGGATCTCGATCGAGATGGGAAAGGGCTGGTCGCGGCCGATGGTCTCCGGCGCCTGGCCGTAGATCATCACGCCGCTGTTGCGCTTGCTCCACGGCGGGCCGCCGGGCGTATCGACGCCGACAAAGCGATAGTCGAAGCGCAGCCGATAGCTCGAGAAGGGCTGCCGATAGACGAGATGCGCGAACTCGTCGAAGAAGCCGCGATAGCCGTCATAACGGACGTGGAGGATGCCGCCCTCCGCCACGAAGGTACCGTGGGCGTTGTCGCCGAGCGGATGATGGTTGATCTTGGCGACCCAGCCGTCGAGGTCGTGGCCGTTGAACAGCGGCCGCCACGCGGACGCCTCTGGCGAGGCATTCCCCAGCAAAGCCAGGGCGGCCAGGGCGCATGATGCCCTGACCGCCCGGCCGCCTCGCCGCCGCTTTCGCGAAAGCGACCGGAGGCCCATCAGAAGTTGTAGGTGAGCCGCGCGCCATAGGTGCGCGGCGGAGCCAGCTGATAGGTATAGGCTCCGAACAGACCGCTGGCCGATGCCGCCGTGATCACGATCTTGTTCTCGAGGTTGCGGACATAGCCCTGCAGGCTCCATCGATTGTCCGGGGCGTTGTAGGTCAGCATCAGGTCGGTGCGCGAGAATTTGCGGTTCCGCTCGCGCTCGAAATTGGTGAAGGCGAGGTAGGACTCGCTCTCATAATGGGTCTGGACGCGCGGGGTCAGCGTGCCGTCGCCCAGGGCGAGCTCATATTGGAGGCCGGCGCCCAGCTGCCATTTGGGCGAGCTCGGCGGCTTATTGCCGGCATATTGGACGTTGCTGACCAGGAAATCGATGAACTTCGCGTCCAGATAGGCGATCGATCCGTCGAACCGCAGCGCCGGCACCGGCTGCGCCACCGCCTCGACCTCGACACCCTTGATCCGCGACTTGCCGGCATTGAAAATGGCGGTGAAGCCATTGTTGAACTGGCTGATCTGCTGATCCTTGTAGTTGTAGCGATAAGCCGAGACGTTGAGCTGCAACCGGTTGTCGAGGAAGCGGTTCTTCGAACCGATCTCATAGGAGGTGATGTTCTCCGGGCCGTAGGGCACGTTGCCGATATTCTGGACGTCGCTGAAGCCGCCCGCCTTGTAGCCGGTATCGCGCTTCACATAGAGCAGGTTGCGCGGGGTGAACTGCCAGTTCACCGCGAAATGGGTCGTGGTCTTGCTGCTGCTCGCGTTCACGTCGGTCGGAACGTTGCCGATGCCGGTATAGGCGGTGCCGGTGGTGTTGGAATAGCCGCGACGCGCCTTGTAGTCCTTCGAGTAGCGGATGCCCGCCTCCAGCGACAGGCCGGGAACCACTTCATAGGAAGCCTGCCCGAAGACCGCCTTCGATCGCGCGATCACGCTCGGATAGCGGAAGGCGAAACGCGCCACCGGCTGGCCCGGATTGATCGGGTTGGTGAAGCTGGAGAAGTCGGTGTTGGTGTTGTTCTTCTCGTGGAAATAGAAGACGCCGGCCTGCCACTTGAACGGGCCGTCGCCGTTCGAGGTCAGCCGCGCCTCATGCTGCCAGTCGCGGGCATCCTCGCTCGGCAGGAAATAGGCGTCGGACTTCACGACGCCGTCGAGATCGCGCACCTGGCGATATTTCTGGTTCCGGAAGCCGCCGAGATAGGTGAGCGTGGCGATGCCGAAATCATAGGTCGCGGTGAGCTGGATCGACTTGTTGGTGCCGTCGATGCTCTGCCGCGGCGAGCCGAGGACGGAACCGTCGCGGTCGATCGCGGGGCGGACATTGTTGTTGACCGGACCGTTGAACAGCACGCCGTAGAAGGTCGGGCCGACGCCGCCGATGCTGGTGGTCTGCGCGGAGAACAGGAAGGACAGGCGCTCGGTGGGGTCGAACTTGACCTGGAAGCGCGCCGACACGGCGTCGGCATCGTCGCCGTCCTTGCCCGCATAGTTGTTCTTCCGATAGCCGTCGCGCTTCTGCATGTAGACCGACGCGCGGGTCTGGAGATTGTCGGCCAGCGGAACGTTGACCGCGGCCTCGGCGGTGACGAGATTATAGTCGCCGACGCCCACGGTGGCGAAGCCGCCGAACTCCTTGCCCGGCTTCGCGGTGATGAAGTTGATCGCGCCGCCGGTCGCGTTGCGGCCGTACAGGGTGCCCTGCGGACCGCGCAGCACCTCCACGCGCTCGAGATCGTAGAGCGTGTCGTTGAAGCCGAAGGGGCGCTGATAATAGAAGCCGTCGATGGCGATCGAGACCGCCGGGTCGCCGATCTCGGTGGTGTCGCGGCTCGAAACGCCGCGGATGGTGATGATCGTATTGACCGAATTCTGCGCGAAGTTGAGGCTCGGCGTCAGCGACGACAGATCGACCAGGCTGTTCACCCCGTTCCGCCGGATCGCGTCCGCATCCAGGACGGAGACGGCGATCGGCGTCTTCTGGACGGTCGTCTCGCGCTTCTCTGCGGTCACGACGATCTCGCCGATGCCGCCCTCGTCGGCGGCGGCGGCTTCCTGGGCCATCGCGGCCCCCGGCATCATCACCGCCATCACCATCGCGGCACCCGCGAGCAGGCCGCGCTTGCCGCCGAACGACTTGAAGCTCTTCATAAGGTTCCCCTTTCCAACCCTGATAAAATCAAATCGATGGGAAGCGCCATGGCGGGCCGGCCGAAATCCGTCCGATGTCGGCAGGGCCCGTCCGTAACGGGTCATCCGACACATCCGTTCGACTGAGATTCGCGTCCCGTTCATGCCCCGCGCCTCCTCCCTACATATGGTATCGATTACATTTTAGCCCGGAACCGGGCCGTATTTTCTTATCCACTTGCCAACATCATCGAACCAACGCGGCAATGGTAACGATTACATCACTCATTTTGCCACAGAATGGAAGCCCCATTTTCCATGAAGCTTCTATATTGCGTTTTGCCGCACCCTCTCGGCGGCATGGGCAGCCGCGCGTGCCGTCAGCGCCATGTAGGTGAGCGACGGATTCTGGCAGGCCGACGACGCCATCGCGGCACCGTCGGTGACGAACAGATTGGCGACGTCATGCGCCTGGTTATGCGCGTTGAGCACCGACGTCGCGGGGTCACGGCCCATGCGCGCGCCGCCCATTTCGTGCACCGCGGTGCCGCCGGGGCCCGGGTCTTCCGAATAGCTGACCAGCTTCGCGCCGAGCAACGCCACCATATCCTTGGCCTCCTGCCCCGCCTTCGCCAGCAGGCGCCGCTCATTGTCGCCATAGACGAAGTCGATGCGCGTCTGACGGATGCCGAACGGATCGGTCATCGCCGGATCGAGCGAGATGCGGTTCTCCGCGCGCGGAAGACATTCGGCGAAGGCGCCGAGCAGGAAATTCCATTCGCCCGGCGCGTGCAGCTCCTGCTTGAAGGCCTTGCCCACCCCCGCCCGGTTCGCGCCGCGCGTCCAGCCGCGACGGTAGGCGCCGCCCTGATAGGAATAGCCGCGCACCAGATCGCCCTGCCGATTGTCGAGATTATAGTAGCGCGGCACGATGATGCCGTTCGGCCGATTGCCGAAATAGCCATGATCGAGGAAGCCGGGCACTTCGGCGACAACCGACATCGTCAGGGCGTGATCCATGAAATAACGCCCCAGGGTTCCGCTGCCATTGGCGAGCCCGTTGGGCTGGTCGGCGCTCGCCGAGCGCAGCAGCACGCTCACGCTGTTGATCGTGCCGGCGCAGAGGAACACGACCTTGGCGGTGTAGATCTTCCGCTCCCGCGACGCGGTGTTCAGCACCCGTACGCCGGAGACGCGCCGCGTCTTCGGATCATAGTCGAGCGAGTCGACGAGGCTGTCCGTGATCAGGGTGAGCCGGCCGGTCGCCCGCGCCGCCGGCAAGGTCGAGCTCTGCGTGCTGAAATAGGCGCCGAACGAACAGCCGCGCGCGCATATGTTGCGATATTGGCAGGCCGACCGTCCCTCCTTCTCCTCGGTCATGTTGGCGCTGCGGCCGATCACCAGCTTGCGGTCGGGATAGGCCGCCTCGAGCCTGGCCTTCAGCGCCAGCTCGACGGCGTTCATCGCCATCGGCCTCTGGAAATGCCCGTCGGGAAGCTGCGGCAGCCCTTCCTTCGATCCCGAAACGCCGATGAACTGCTCGACATGATCATACCAGGGGCTGACATCCTGATAGCGGATCGGCCAGTCGCAGCCATGGCCGTCGGCCGCATTGGCGCCGAAATCGAGATCGCTCCACCGATAGCATTGCCGGCCCCACAGCAGCGACTTGCCGCCGAGCTGATAGCCTCGCCGCCATTGGAACGGATTCTCCGCCGTCGTCTGATAGGGATTTTCGCGATCATTGACGAAGTGCCGGTAGGTCCATTCGTTGAAGGACATGCCCTTGCTCTGGATCGCATAATCGCGCGCGAACAGCTCGGCATCGCCCTGACCGCGATATTGCAGCTCCCACGGCGCCAGCATCTCGGTCTTGTAGTCGACCTGATGCTCCACCATCGGGCCCCGCTCGATCAGCAGGACCGTCAGGCCACGCTCCGTCAACTCCTTCGCGGCCCATCCCCCGCTGATGCCGGAACCGACGACGATCGCGTCGAACTGCGTGCTCATGACGGGGTCACTTCCTTCCTGATCGACAGGCCGGTCCAGTCGTTGGAAAGCGCCCGATAACCCTTGCCGGTCGGGATATCGGGATCATAGCGGCCGGGCACGGGCTGATAGTCCAGTTCCCGGGAGCCGCCGGCCTCGCCGGTATAATAGCCAACGAGAATCAGCGCCTTGGTCATGCACCACGGGCTTTCCCCCATGGTGCCCGGCCGGTAGCTTTCGGCGTCGAGCGCGGCGACCAGCGCCTCCTGCCGGGCGGCCGGAAGGCGCAGGAAATCGCCGCCCGCGCGCGCATCCAGTTCGGCCCGCAGGCGCGCGAACAGATCGGCCGGCACGCCGAACAGGCCCTTCTCCACGGCGCGCGAGGCGAAGGCGAAAACCTCCGCCGCCCCCGCCCCGGGCGTTCCGGTGGCAGGGAGCACGATCTCGCCCAGCCGCTGGAAGAGAGGCGCCGAACCCGCATCGGCGGCGACCGGCCCGGCGAGCAGGCCGGACATCCAGACGGCCCCCAGCACCCCGCCCGCAACGCCCATGAAGCCGCGTCGGCCCAGCGGCACATGCGCCAGGCTCTCGATCGAAGGGGAAAATGGATCCTCTGCCATCCGCGTTCCTGCTTGTCCGACTTGGGCGACGAGGATGCAGGTCGAAGCTGCCGGATCGCGCCCCTGACGATCTTTATGAAACCGATTTCATCATGCGTCCGCCTAAGTCGGCTGTCAAGCACGACCTATTTTTGGCGATTCTTTCACGATATCCGCTGATTTTCCCGGTCACACAGAAGCCTGTCGTTCGCAACTATTGTAATTGTTTACATTGCCCCGTAGAGGAAAGCCCAGGAAAGGGGTTGGCCATGAATCCGGTACGAATGGCTATGATTGGAGGCGGTCCGGGCTCGTTCATGGGGCCGGTCCATCGGCGCGCGGCTTCGCTGGACGGCCTCGTCCGGCTGGTCGCGGGCGCTTTCAGCCCGGACGAGGCGCGCAACAGGCGCACCGCCGAGGAAACGGACGTTCCCGCGACGCGCAGCTCGACCGACGCGATCGCGCTGCTCGATCGCGAAGCCGCGTTGCCCGAGGACGAGCGAGCGGAGCTGGTCAGCATCGTCGCGCCCAATCATGTCCATGCGGAGGTCGCGGCGGCGGCCCTGAAACGGGGCTTCGCCTTGTTCTGCGAAAAGCCGCTCGCGCGCGATATCGCCGAAGCCCGCCTGGTCGTCGAATTGGCCGCATCGCAGCCGGAACGGGTGGCGATGGCCTATACCTATCAAGGCTATCCGATGGTCCATGAGGCGCGCGCGCTGATCGCGGCCGGCGCCATCGGCGATCTGCGCCGCGTCTCCGCCAGCTATACCCAGGGATGGCTGGCCGAACGCGCGGAGCAGCAGGGCAATGCGCAGGCGGCGTGGCGCACCGACCCGACCCGTTCGGGAGCCAGCGGCTGCTTCGGCGACATCGGCGTCCATGCCCAGACCATGATCGAGTTCCTGTCGGGCGAGCCGATCGCCGAGGTGATGGCCGACATCCAGGCCGCCGTGCCGGGCCGGCGGCTCGACGACGACGGCGGCGTGCTGTTGCGGATGGCTGGCGGCGCGCGCGGCGCGCTGGTCGCCAGCCAGGTCTGCGCGGGCGAGCAGAATCGGTTCGAGGTGGCACTGTTCGGCTCGAAAGGGTCGCTGCGCTGGGCGCAGGAGCAGCCGTCCCAGATCATCCTCACCGATGCGGCGGGACGCGCGACGACCATCTCTGCCAATCCCGCGATGATGACCGATCCCGCCGCGCGCGCGGCCCTGCGGCTGCCCGGCGGTCATCCCGAAGGCTATATCGAAGCCTTGGCGAACCTGTATCGCGCCTTTGCATGGCGGCTCCGGGGCATCGGCGAATGTCCGTTCCCCCTGCCCGGCATCGATCGCGGCCTGAGCAGCCTCGCCTTCGTCGAGGCCGTTCTCGAAAGCAGCCGAACCCGCGGCTGGATCGCGGTGAAGAGCTGATCGCCCTGGAGTCGGACATGCGCACCATCAAAGGCCCCGCCCTCTTCCTGGCCCAGTTCATGGGCGACGCCGCGCCGTTCGATCGGCTGGAGGCGATCGCGCCCTGGGTGGCCGACTGCGGCTATGTCGGCGTCCAGCTTCCTTCCAACGACGCGCGCTGCATGGATCTGGCGCTGGCGGCGGAAAGCGACGCCTATTGCGACGATCTCAAGGGCCTGCTGGCGAATCATGGCCTGGTCGTCACCGAGCTTTCGACCCATATCCAGGGCCAGATGATCGCCGTTCATCCGGCCGTCCGCCCGTTGTTCGAGACCTTTCTCCCCGAGCCGCTGCGCAAGGCCTCGGACGGCGAACGGCTGGAATGGGCGACCGATCAATTGCGGCTCGCCGCCCGTGCCAGCCGGCGCCTCGGCCTCGACGCATCGGCGACCTTCTCGGGCGCCCTGCTATGGCCGATGGTCTATCCCTGGCCGCAGCGGCCGGCGGGACTGGTCGAGGAGGGTTTCACCGAGCTCGCGCGTCGCTGGAGGCCCATCCTCGACGCCTATGAGGATGCGGGCGTCGACCTGTGCTACGAAATCCATCCCGGCGAGGACCTGCACGACGGCGCGAGCTTCGAGCGCTTCCTCGACGCCGTGGACCATCATCGCCGGGCATCGATCCTCTATGATCCGAGCCACCTGCTGTTGCAGCAGCTCGACTATCTCGCCTTTCTCGACATCTACCACGACCGCATCAGGATGATGCATGTGAAGGACGCCGAGTTCCGCCCCGATGGGCGCAGCGGGGTCTATGGGGGCTATCAGGGCTGGACCGAGCGCGCGGGCCGCTTCCGGTCGCTGGGCGACGGGCAGATCGATTTCGGCGCGATCTTCTCCAAGCTCGCCCAATATGACTTTGCCGGATGGGCCGTGGTCGAATGGGAATGCGCCCTCAAGGACTCGGCGGTCGGCGCGCGCGAGGGCGCGGCCTTCGTCAGGCGGCACATCATTCCCGTCACCGGGCACAGCTTCGACGATTTCGTCGGCGGCGGCGCGCGGGACGATCAGCGCAATCGCCGGATTCTCGGCCTCTGAAATCGCCTTGCCCGCCGCCCGGCCCCGGCCGGACGGCGAAGCGTAGACCGTCCTATGCGGAGGCGTTCCCGTCGAGCCGGGCGCGCGCCGCCTGGGCGGCATAGCCGCCCTTCCGCCGATCGTTCAGCGCGACCGTCCCGAGCAGCAGGCAGACCAGCGCGGCGAAGGGCACGAGATAGCGGAAGGACAGCAGGCCCGAGCGGTTCTCGCCGGCATGGAGCAGCGGCGCGGCGGTGGCGGCGACGGCCGGCCCCGCTTCGCCCGCCGTGGCGCGGCGCAGGAAGTCGCGTGTCGCCTCGGGTGACGCCCGCCCGTCCACGATCGCGCGCGCGGCGCCCTGCAGCGGGCCGGTCCGCTCCTGCGCATCGGCGGCGACGGCACGGACGGCAGCCGGCGGGATCGCGTCGAGCAGATGCGCGTCGGCGACCCGGCCGAGCAGCGGCGTCGTCACCACGCCGACGGCCAGCGAGCCGACCGCCGCCATCAGGCCGAGCCCCAGCGCCCCGGTCCGCGGCGCCCGTTCGGCGACGAAGCCCATCATCGTCGGCCAGACCACGGATATGCCGATGGCGAAGACCAGCGCGGCGGCGACGGTCTGCGCCAGCCCCTGCGCGAAGCTCAGCCCCAGCAGGCCGACCCCGGCGACCGCGACGCACCCCGTCAGCAGCACCGGCGGCGAGACGCGATCGAGGATGGCATGGGCGTTGGCGCGGGTGAGCGCCATCACCCCGTTGATCAGCACGAGGACGAGGATGCCCGGCAAGCCGCCGGCCTCCAGCACGGCGGGAATCCAGCGGTTCGGCCCCAGTTCGAGGCTCATCGTCACCATCATCAGGATCAGGAACAGCCAGAGGATCGGGGTCGACGCGACCGCCCTGAACGCATCGCCCAGCGGCGCGCCATGTTCGGCCGCCTCGGTCGGCGGGAAATGGGCACGCCAGAGCAGCCCCGCATAGACGAGCACCGGCACGATCACCGCGATCAGCTTCACCCGCCAGTCGACGGCGAGCAGGTCCAGGCCCCAGATGGCGAGCCCGCCGATCACGATGCCGCCCGGAAACCAGAGGTGGAGCCGGTTGAGCATCGCCGCCTTGCGGTCGCGATACAGCGTGGCGACCAGCGGATTGCACACCGCCTCGACCATGCCGTTGGCGATCGCCAGCACGAGGGCGCCGGCGAACAGCCCGGCGAAGCTGCCGGCGGTGACGAACAGCAGCACGCCGCCGACATGGCCGAGGCAGGCAAGCCGCATCAGGTTCCGCATGCCGAACACGTCGCACAACGAGGAGAAACCGATCTGCGAGATCGCCATGCCCCACAGCGCGGCGCCGCCGATCAGGCCGACCTGGGCATTGTCGAGGAGGAACTCGCCCTTGAGGTCGTACATCACGCCGCTCATCGCGGCGAAGCTGAACGCCAGCGCCGTCACGGCGGCACAGCTGCCGGCGAACAAGCGCCCTCTCGACTCCGTCCCCTCCATTCCGACGACTCCCATATTTATGTAATGCTTTACAGAACGAATTGCGCATGCCATCGCTTCCGTCAAGCCTCCTTCTCCGGGCGTTGACTTTATCGGGGATTCAATGGCGACTGGCCGTCGATGCGGCTTTGATCCGCATGTGGGATCCATTACATGCGGCATCAGGGTCGGCGGGAGGGGCGATGAGTACGATCAAGATGGTTGCGGCCCGCGCGGGCGTTTCGACGGCGACCGTGTCGCGCGCGCTCAGCAATCCCGACATCGTCGTCCCGGAAACGCGCGCCAAGGTGCAGGCCGCGATCGAGGAGCTCGGCTACGCTCCCAATTTCGCGGCGAAGAGCCTGCGGATGCTGCGCACCTCGAAGATCGTCATGATGGTGCCCGACGTCTCCAATCCCTTCTTCTCGGAGGTCCTGCGCCGGGCCGAGGACATGGCGGAACAGGCCGGCTATTCGGTGCTGCTGGGCGACACCCGCGACGACGCCAACCGTGAAGCCCAGTTCGCCGACATGCTCCAGCGCAAGGAAGTGGACGGGGTGATCTTCCTCGGCCACCGCATGCCGGTGACGCTGGTCAACGCGGTCAAGGACAAGGGGCCTCGGGCGCCGATCGTCAACAGCTGCGACTTCTCCCCGGCCTTCGGCGTTTCCGGCGTGCATATCGACAATGTCCGCGCGGCGCAGGAGGCGATGGCGCTGCTCCAGTCGATGGGGCATCGGCGGATCGGCATCATCACCGGCCCCGTCGAAAGCAACATCACCAGCGACCGGCTGACCGGGGTGAAGCGCGCCGCCGAGACGCCGGGACGCGAGACCGAGCTGCTGATCCGCCATGCCGATTACACGATCGAGGCCGGGCAGCGCGAGACCGAGCGCCTCCTCGCCCTGCCCGCGCGTCCGACCGCGATCTTCTGCTTCAGCGACGAGATGGCGGTGGGCGCGCTCGCCGCGTGTCGCGCCTATGATCTCGAGTGCCCGCGCGACCTGTCGATCGTCGGCTTCGACGACATCCGCTACGCCCGCTATCTCGATCCGCCGTTGACGACCGTGCGCCAGCCCATGGAACTGATCGGCAAGACCGCCGTCAGGCTATTGCTCGCCATCATCGACGGCACCGCCACCGAAACCCGGGTGGTGACGCTGGACCATGAACTGGTCGTGCGCGGCAGCACCGGTCCGGCTCCCGTCCTCCGCTGATTCACCCCGGCATCCGTTTGCCACTGCGCCGGCTTCAGACCTGCCGCCGCCGTAGTTTCATGCGCGAAGGCCGGCCTCGTCAACACCGGTGTCGCCTGGCATGAAGGGCGCAAGTCCCCCGACGGTTCACACCAATGCAATCACCTCGCGGGTGTCCCGGCCCCATCGATCAGGCCCGAATGCTTGTCGCGATACTGGCGATAGGCGCTCGCCGCCCGGCGTATGTGGTTGTGGACGATCGACCCCGCCCATTCGGCGTCCCGCATTTCCAGCGCGGTGATCAGGTCGCGATGGTCGCCCTGGCTGCGGACCATGTCCAGCGCGGTATAACGCTCGGCGGTGCGGTGCACCACGATCTGGCTGACGATGAGGCGCATCAGCTGGTTTAGCCGCTCGGACTGAGCGGCACTCATCAAGACGCGGTGGAAGCGTCGATTGCCTTCGACGAAATCCGTGACGCTGGCGCCGGAGGGCCGGTTGATCGCGCGCTCGATGAACTCGTAATGCTCCTTGAGCTCGGCGATTTGCTCCTCGGTGACGAACCGCGCGGCGCGCTGCGCGCAGTGGCTCTCCAGATAGGCCCGCAGCGTGAACAGCTCCTCGTCGTCGTCGTCCGACCAGGTCGGTACGAAGACACGGTTGGTATCGGACCGCTGCAGCAGCATTTCCGCAACGAGCTGGGCGATCGCCTCCCGCACGGGGGTTCGGGACATGCCGCAATATTGGGCAAACTCGTCCTCGGGCACGAACTGTCCGGCTGGAAAATGTCCCGACAGAATTCCCCGTCGGATCTCGGCATAGGCCTGATCGGATGCCTTGGACATGTCTTCTCCCGGGGGGCTCAACTCGCCGATCGAGCGCGCAGCCCTTAACAATCTCGCCTATGCTTTTCCAACCTTTCGTTCGAACGGCGTGGCTGGACGTCCGGTCGCCGCCACGGGCCGATCTCCACGCTGGGCTCCCATCGGGACATATGGCGTTCGAGGGTCTCAGCCAAGGTATTCCATTGTCCGACGAAACAATTTTGTGCACATTGCTGACATCTAAAACTCTCCTCCCTTCCAGCGCAGAGGGAGAAGGTCCGACGGAATATCCAGAAAAATAGGCATATTCTGGCCTCAGCAAAGCCCTGGAAGGGCGGGCTTCTAAATTTCCGTAGATATGTTGACAGGCAATTTTGTGCACATTAGCTTTCTCGAATACAAAATAGGGAGCGGTTGTGAGCGACAAACGTGTCAAGGTGATCGTCCCCATTCCGATGGATGCGGCCGGGGTTGCCAATCGGGCATCTCAGCTACCGCCGGAATTGATCGCGCCGGGGTTCCGGCCCGAATATGTCGCCGTCACATGGGGCGCGGCCCTGGGCGACAGCTATCATGACATGCTGCTGATGGACTGGACGGTGTTCCAGGCCGGCGTTCGGGCGGAAGAGGAGGGCTATAGCGCCTGTCCGCCGTCAGCGCCAATGGCACAGATTTGAGGTTGTGATGTAAGGAGGATTTGGGCTTCGTCGTAGTGACGAAGGAACGAAGATGAAGCCCAAATCCTCAAGCGTAAAATCGGCCCGCAAACCCAAGGCGTCGGCCGAACAGGTGGTGAAGGATATCCGGCGCGCGACACGCCGGCATTTCTCGGCGGAGGACAAGATCCGCGTGGTTCTGGAGGGCTTGCGCGGCGATGACAGCATCGCGGAGCTGTGCCGCAAGGAGGGCATTGCCCAGGGCTTGTATTATACTTGGTCAAAGGAGTTCATGGAGGCCGGGAAGCGTCGGCTGGCGGGCGACACCGCCCGTGCCGCGACGAGCGGCGAGGTACAGGATCTGCGCCGTGAGGCGCGTGCCCTGAAGGAGGCCGTCGCCGACCTCACGCTCGAAAACCGGCTGCTGAAAAAAAGCATGATCGCGGATGGGGGAGACCCCGAATGAGGTATCCGGGATCCGAGAAGCTGGAGATCATCCGCATCGTCGAGCAGTCGCACCTGCCGGCGAAGCGGACCCTCGACCAGTTGGGCGTCGCGCGGCGGACCTTCTACCGATGGTATGATCGCTATCTCGAAGGCGGCCCCGAGGCGCTGGAGGATCGTCCTTCCGCGCCGAGCCGGGTCTGGAACCGCCTCCCCGGCGCCATTCAGGACCAGATCGTCGAGATGGCACTGGAGCAGTCCGATCTGTCGCCCCGCGAACTGGCGGTGCGCTTCACCGATGAGAAGGACTATTTCGTCTCGGAATCAACGGTCTACCGCCTGCTCAAGGCGCATGACCTGATCACCAGCCCGGCCTTCGTCGTGGTCAAGGCGGCCGACGAGTTCCATCGCAAGACCAGCCGCCCGAACGAGATGTGGCAGACCGATTTCACCTACTTCAAGATCATCGGCTGGGGATGGATGTACCTCTCCACCGTGCTCGACGATTTCTCGCGCTACATCATCGCCTGGAAGCTGTGCACCACGATGCGGGCCGAGGACGTGACCGACACGCTGCAACTCGCGCTCGAAGCCTCAGGCTGCGACCACGCCACCGTCAGGCACAAACCAAAGCTGCTCAGCGACAACGGACCGAGCTACATCGCCGGCGAACTCGCCGACTGGATCAAAGCCCATGACATGAGCCATGTTCGCGGCGCTCCGCTACATCCCCAGACCCAGGGCAAGATCGAGCGCTGGCACCAGACCCTGAAAAACCGCATCCTGCTGGAGCACTACTTCCTGCCTGGCGATCTCGAACGGCAGGTCGAGGCCTTCGTCGAGCATTATAACCATCGCCGCTATCACGAGAGCCTCGACAACGTGACACCGGCCGACGCCTATTTCGGCAGGGCCGCCGCCATTATCGAACGGAGGAAACGCATCAAGCGAAAGACCATCGAACAGCGACGCTTGCTTCACCGCAAGCTCGCCGCCTAAACATCAACCCCAGACGAGGCCCGATCTCCTCTTCTCTGCGCAACCATCTGCGCCAAATGTCCCGACGACGGACAGTCGGTATAGCTGAAGCCGCCTTGCTGGAGGCCGACCTGGACGTTCTTCCAATCGATGACATAGCCGGCGACGTTGATGATCGCGGCGCCGTTCAGGAAGCTCGACTTGATGCCGGCCTCATAGTTCCACAGCGAATCCGAGTCGTAGGAACGCGGGATCGTGCCGAGCGTCGCGCCCGAATTGAACCCGCCGGTGCGGAAGCCCTTTGCGGCCTGGGCATAGATGTTGAGCGACCGGTTGGGCTTGAACGAGATCGCGATCTTGGGATTGAAGCCGTTGTCCTTGGCGACGTCTCGCGGATCGGTGACCGGCGCGGCCAGGCCGAACAGGCGGCCGGACCGGACCAGGTCGAACGTCAGGCGCGTATCGAAATACCGGCCGCCGCCGGTGATCTCGACCTTGGGGATGCCGGTGAAGGTCAGCTCGCCGAACAGCGACTTCTCCTTCTGGGTGATGTCGGCATCGACCGTCAGCAGGTCGCCCCCCGGAAACAGCGCCGGTTGCAGCGTGCCGAAGTCCGGCGCGATGATCGACTGGAAGAAGCCGCCCGTCTTGTGCGAATAATATCCGCCGACGGTCCATTTGAAGACGTCCGACCGCGCCGAGGAGAGCCGCACCTCCTGCGTGAAGAAATGGGATCGCGTGAGGCCGGTCAGCTGCGCCGGCGTCGCCGTGTAGAGCGGCACCGCCGGAGCGCCGAAGAACAGCCGCGCGACCACGCCGGCTCGACCGCTATCGTCGTTATAGGCGTTGACGTCCTTCTTCGAATAGCTGGTGACCGAAATGAGGTCCGCGAAACCCAGCCCGGCGTTCACGGTGAGCGACCCCAGCGTGTATTTCGAGCGGTTGGTGTCCGGGATGCGGCCCTGATAGCTATAATCATTGCCGCCGACCGGGGCGTAGAAGGTCCGGCCGTCATTGTCGGGGCGGCTGACCTGATGGACCAGCATCGCGTCGATGGTGAGGTCGTCGGTCGGCTTGAACCGGGCGATCGCCCGGCCGCCGGCGGCATAGCCGTCATTGACGTTGCGGGCACCGGTCTGGATGTTGTCGACATAGCCCGGCATCGCGACATAATAGCCGGCGGCGCGTACCGCGAGCTTGCCGTAGATCAGCGGCACGTTGATCGCGGCGTTGTAGTCGCCGCCCCATTCGCCGCCCTCGACATGCTGTTCGGTGATCTCGGCGATCGCCTCGAACCGGTCGAGCTTGGGCTTGGCGGTGATCAGCCGGACGGTGCCCGACAGCGATCCCGATCCGAACAGCGTGCCTTGCGGGCCGCGCAGCACCTCGATCCGTTCGAGGTCGAAGGTGCGCAGGTCGACCGTCGAGCGACCGCCATAGGAGATGTCGACCGGGCTCTCGTCGATATAGAAGCCCACGGTCGACGACTGGGTGATCGCCTGGTTCGACGTGGTGACGCCGCGGACGAACACGTTCGAGATCGCCGGACCCGTCGTATTATAGGCGAGACCGGGGACCAGGCGGATATAGTCTTCGAGGCGGCGGACGCCGCGGTCCACCAGATCCTCGCCCGAAATGGCGGTGACCGCGAGCGGCACGTCCTGCAGGCGCTCCTCGCGCCGCGTCGCCGTCACGATGATGTCGCCATCCTGTCGCGCCTCGGCGTCGATCGGGACCCGCACCTGCGCCCAAGTCGCCGAAGCGGACAGCGCGATAGCTGACGCACCGGCGATCATTGCCGAAACCTTGCCCACACCCCTGAGCATAATCCTACCTCCCATTTCTTGTTGAGAAAACGTTTACTCATGATTGCACTTTTGAGTCAAGCACTACGAAAAAATCAAACAACCTACTGATTATTAATGATTTACTTAATCGACTCGGACGATTTCGGCGGTCGAGCGGCGTCCATTGCCGACGTTCGAATCGCGGGCTGATCGACCGGCGGATGGCGGCGCGACGCGCGACGCGCGCAGACATAGCCAATGATGACCAGCGGCATCATTCCCACCGTCAGCCATTGCAGCGCGTGCCGCAGCGCATCGCTGCCGTCCGCCGCCAGCCGGTCGCTCAGGAAGCCGACCAGCAGAGGTCCCCCGCCAACCCCGACAATCCCCGAGACGAGACCCGACATCGCCGAGACCGTCGCTCGCTGCTCGGGCGGGGCGATCGTCTGCAAGGTCGCGAGCTCGGGGCCCATCGCCACCGCCGCGAGCAGGCCAGCCAGCGCCGAGAGGATGAAGGCGAGGGTGGAATCCGCGACGAAATAGACGCCGATCGTAGGCGCCGCCGCGAGCAGATAGGCGCCGATGATCACCGCGAAGGGCGCCAGCCGGTCGCGCGCCACCAGCCGGTCGGCGAGCAGCCCTCCGGCGATCATGCCGACCATCATTCCGGCACCGCGGCTGAGTGCGATCATCGTGCCGATCTCGTGCCGTTCCATCCCGAAGCTTCGTTCGAAGAAAGCAGGCAACCATTGGAGCTGACCGAAGGTGAGCAGGTTGGCGAGCCCCTGAGCGAGCAGCAGCCAGAGCAGCGCGCGGTTCGACAGCAGGCTCGTGAAGCGCGCCCGCGACGCCGCGTCGCCCGTCGGTCGCGGCGCAGCCGCCGGGCCCAGCGCGAGCCACAGCCAGACGGCCAGCAGCAGGCCCGGCAGGCCGACCGCAACGAAGGTTCCGCGCCAGCCGAGCCACGCCTCGAGCCAGCTGCCGATGGCGAAGCCGCCGAGCAGGCCGGCCGCGGCGCCGCCGGTGAAGATCGCCATAGCGGTCGCCCGTTCGCGGAGCGGAAAGCTGCTCGCGATCAGCGCGTGCGACGCGGGCACGCCGCCGGCCTCGCCGACGCCGACGCCCATCCGCGCCGCGAAGAGCTGGCCGAAGGACTGGACCGCGCCGCACAGCGCCGTCATCACGCTCCATGCGACCAGCGAGAGGGTGAGCACCATCCGACGCGAGCCGCGATCGGCGATGCGGGCGATCGGCAGGGCGGCGATCGCATAGACCGCGGCGAAGGCGAGGCCGGTCAGCAGGCCGATCCGGGTATCGCTGAGCCCCAGTTCCACCTTGATCGGCTGGACCAGGATCGCGAGGATGAAGCGATCGATATAGCTGCAGAACATCAACAGGGTGAGCAGGGCGAGCAGATAATATCGCCGCGCCCTGGGAAGCGCATTATCGATCACATGCCCGTCCGTCATGCCATCCCTCCGATGCCGTGCCCTGCCTTCAGGCCGCGTTGATCTCAACCGCGAGCTTGCCGAAATGCCGCCCCTCGCCGAGCCGCGTGACCACCTCGTCGAGCTCGTCGAGCGGGCTCACCGCATCGACCACCGGCCGGATCCGGTGTTCGGCGAGGAAGGCGTTCATCCGCGCGAATTCGGCCACCGAGCCGACATAAACGCCGTGGACGTGAAGAAGCTTCTCCTTGACCTGATCATAGGGAATGGCGCCGCCGAAGCCGGTCAGCACGCCGATCAGGCCGATGCTCCCGCCGGGCCCCAGCGCCTCGAACGAGCGCGCCATCGTCGCCTCGCCGCCGACCTCGACGATATGATCGACGCCGCCGCCGGTCATGTCGCGGGCCGGGACCTGCCAATCGGGCACCGCGCGATAGTTGATCAGCTCGTCGGCGCCGAGCTTTCGCGCCCGTTCGAGCTTCTCGTCGGAGGAGGAGAGCAGGATCACCCGCGCGCCCATCGCCTTGGCGATCTGGAGCGCGAAGAGCGAGACGCCGCCAGTGCCCTGAACGAGAACGGTCTGCCCAGCCCGCAGCCGGCCATATTCGACCAGCGAGACCCACGCCGTCAGTCCCGCGCAGGTGAGCGTGGCGGCTTCGGCGTCGCTCATATGCGCAGGCGCGGCGACGCAGGCGGCCGCCGGCACCACCAGATATTGCTGGGCCGTCCCGCCCGCCGCCGCCGCGCCGAGCGCGTGCGCCAGCCCGTCCGGCGTCGGCGCTCCATTGCACCAGCCGGGAAAGAAGCCGGGGCAGACGCGGTCGCCCACCGCCCATCCGGACACGCCTTCGCCCAGCTCGTCGATCACGCCGACACCGTCCGACAGCGGCACGCGTCCCCGCATGTCGCCGCCATAGCTGCTCTGCGGATGGAGGCGGATGAAATGGTCGCGATAATTGACGCTCGCCGCGCGCAGCTTCAGCCGCAATTGTCCGGGCCCGGGTTCGGGCAAGGCCAGTTCTGCGGGGACGTAGCGGCTTTCACCAGCCGGATCGAGAACCATGGCACGCATCTGAAATCCTTTGGAAATCGTTTTCTCAAATATCACGAAAAAGCGATATGGTCAGTCGCTCAACCGCTCGTGGAAATAGGTGAACTCCAGCCCCGCCCGCTCGGTGGAACCGCACGGCCCGCCCTCGCCCTTGCCGGCATGGCCGCCGTCCGGCGCCTCGTCATAGTAGAAGGGGACTCCGAGCTGTTCGAGCCGGGCGGCCAGCTTGCGGCTATGACCGGGATGGACGCGATCGTCGTTGGTCGCCGTCATGATCAGCGGCGGTGGATAGGTCACGCCCGCCTTGAGATTGTGATAGGGCGAGATCGTCTTGAGGAACGCCCCTTCGACAGGGTCCGCCGGATCGCCGAACTCGCTCATCCAGGACGCGCCCGCCAACATATGGGTGTAGTTGAGCATGTCGTAGAGCCCGACGTTGAGCAACGCGGCGTTCCACAGCTCGGGATGCTGGGTGAACTCGACGCCCGCCAATAGCCCGCCGTTCGACGATCCGCGGATGCCGAGCCGCCGGCTGCTCGTCAGCCCGCGCGCGATCATGTCCCGGGCGACCGCGGCGAAGTCGTCGAACGCGACCTGGCGCCTGGCCCGCTGCGCCGCGCGATGCCATTTCGGCCCGAACTCGCCGCCGCCGCGGATATGCGCGATCGCAAGGCTGCCGCCCTGTTCCAGCCACAGCTTGCCCGTGACCGGGAAATAGGAGGGCGCGTTGACATATTGCAGGCCGCCATAGGCGCACAGGATGGTCGGATTGCCGCCATCCTTCCGCATCGCGCGCGGATGGACCAGATAATAGGGAATCCTGGTCCCGTCCTCGGCAACCGCCTCGAGCTGCTCGACGACATGGCCACTCGCATCGAACTGCGGGGGAGCGGCGCTCGCCTGCCGGGCCTCCCCAGTCGCCGCGTCGCCGACGAACAGGGTCTCGGGCTGGAGGTAGCTCTCGGTGAGATAGGCGAAGCCATCGTCGACCGATGAGGTGGAGACGATCCGGACCGCGGACATCGGCGGAGTCCGGAAGGGTTTCGTCGTCCAGTCGCCGTCGGCGTCGCGCTCCGCGGTCAGCAACTGGCCCTGCACGTTGGTGTAGACCCCGATGAGCACGCGATCCCGCGTGACCAGTACCTGGTCGATCGCCTGGCGATCGCCGGGCGCCATCACCAGCACGGGACGGAGCCGGGCGGGATCGGCGACCGCCTGGTCGACGTCGATCGCCACCACCGCGCCCTCCGGGAAGGTTCGTCCGGCGAAGGTCCAAGGCTCGCGCAGGGTCACCAGCAGCTGGCCGTCGATCAGCCCGCGCGCCGTGACGCCCTTGGGCAACGGCAGCGCCACCGGACCATGATCGGTGAGCACGGCATATTCGACCTCGAAGAAGCCCAACCGGCGCGCCACCAGCGCGACCTGCCTGCCGCGGCCGTCACGGAAGACGAGCGGCGCCGCGCTGACGTCGCCGGGCCGGCCGCGATAGACCTCTTCGGCCTGGCCGATCGGCTGGCCGCGCCGCAGCTTCTTGACCACGAAGCCATAGCCCGCCGCCGTCGCGGTGTCGGGCGTCCAGATCCGCGTCGCTATCACGCTGTCCCCGTCGATCCAGGCCACCGGAAGGTCGGTGACCTCGAGATGGGTGGGCGCGCCCTTGGTCGCGGGCAGGCGGATGCCGTCCTCGACGAAAGCCCGCTTGCCGACGTCGAACTCGCGAATCTCCCAAGCGTCTCCGCCGCCATCCGACAGCACCAGCAGGCAGCGGTAGGGCCGGTCGGGGTTGCAGGTGGCGCCGCGCCACGCCCAGGACTTTCCCTCGGCCGCAGCCAATGCATCGAGATCGAGCACCGGCTCCCAATCCGGCTGGCCGCCGCGATAGCTTTCGAGCGACGCGCGTTCCCACAGGCCGCGCGGCCGGGCCGCGTCGGTGCGCAGGCGGTAGACATGGTCGCCGAAGAAGGTCGGCGGAATCACCTTGTCCTGCGCGGCGAGGATCGTCTTCGCCGCTGCGGCATAATCCCGATAGTGGGCGTCGTTGGCGAGCCGCTCGCGCGTTGCCGCATTCCATCGCCCGACCTGGGCCAGCGCCCGCGCGCCCTCCACCTCTTCCAGCCAGCGAAACGGATCGTCCATCGCCACATTCTCCCTGGCCGCGGCCAATGCCGGTTGAGCAGGCACCAGCGACGCGCCGATCGCGCCGGCCGCGATCCCAGCGGCAACCAGCCCCTTCATCCGAAACGGTCCGCTCATAGCTGCAATACCCTCCCTGCGACTCCATGATCCTCTCTTGGCTATCCAAATTTTTGCCTTGAGAAAACCTTTTCTTGAAATCGGCCGCGACGGCTTTGTGCTGCTCGGGCTTTCGGCTAAACAGGCGCGATCGACCAGCGGGGACAGGATGGCCACAATCACGATCCATGACGTGGCGCGCGCAGCGGGCGTATCGATCGCCACCGCTTCGCGTGTGCTCAATGGCCGCCCCACGGTCGGCGAGGAAATCCGCAAGCGGGTGCAGAAGGCCGTGGACGAGCTCGGCTATTCGCCCGATATCCTTGCCCAGAGCATGCGGCTCGGCCGGACCCAGATGATCGCCTTCGTCATCCGCGACATCACGGTGGCGCCGCTCGCCAGCCTCGTCCGCGCCACCCAGGACGTGTTGCACGCCGCCGATCACGAGCTGCTGATCGCCTGTTCGGAAGGCGAGCGCGACCGCGAGGTAGACCTGCTCCGCCGGATGAGCCGCCGTCGGGCCGACGGCCTGATCCTCACCACGTCCACCGAGGACGATCCGGTGCTGGTCGATGCCTGGAAGTCGGCCGGGCTGCCGACGGTGATGTTCGACCGCGAAGCGCACGGACTGTGCGACAATGTGCTGATCGCGCATTCGGAAGGCCTGCGCCAGGCGCTCGACCATCTGTTCGGGCTGGGCCACACGCGCATCGCGATGCTGACCGGCCAGCCCACCGTCTGGCCTGCCCGCAGCCGCGTCGAGACCTACCGCGAGGAGTTCGCGAAGCGCGGGCTGCCGGTCGACGAGGAACTGCTGCGGGCGCGCAGCTTCGACACCGACACCGGTTTCATGGAGGCCTCGTCGCTGCTCAGCCTCGCCAATCCGCCGACCGCGATCATCGCCGGCGGCACGTCGATCCTGCCGGCGGTGCTGCGCGCGACGCAATCGCGCGGGCTGCGGGTGCCCGACGACATCTCGATCATCGGTGACAGCGACTCGGACCTGGCGATGTTGGCGACGCCTTCGATTACCGTCGTGCGCTGGAACAGCAGCGACGTCGGCCAGACCTGCGCCCGGCTGATCCTCGAGCGCCTGGCCGATCCCGATGCCCCGCCGCGCCAGATCATCTTCCCCACCGAGTTCGTCTCCCGCAAGTCCTGCGCCCCGCCAAAAGCCTGAGCCACGTGTCCGCTTGACGTCGACCGATGCCGCATTTAAGCATGAGTAAACGTTTTCTCAAAAAGGTTCGGGACCAGGATGCTGTCTGCTACTCCGCTGTCCGGCACGACGATCGTCGAAATCGGCCACAGCGTTGCCGCCCCCTATGCTGGCATGATCCTCGGCGAGCTGGGGGCCACCGTCATCAAGATCGAGAATCCGCAGACCGGCGGCGACTATGCCCGCGGATGGGGGCCGCCCTTCACCGGCGACACCGCGACCGCCTTCAACGCGATCAACCGCGCGAAGCGGAGCGTGGCGCTCGACCTCGCGCTCGACGCGGACCGCGACGCCCTGCGCCGCCTGATTCTCGAGCGCGCCGATGCCGTCATCCACAATTTCAAGTTCGGCGCGATGGAGCGGCTCGGCCTGGGCGGCGAGGCGCTGGTCGCGGAGAAGCCCGGCCTCGTCTATTGCAACCTCGGGGCGTTCGGTGCCGACGGCCCCGATCGCGCGCGGCCCGGCTATGATCCGCTGATCCAGGCGGCGTCGGGCCTCATGAGCATCCAGGGCGAGCCGGGCGGCGATCCCTGCCGGATCGGCATCTCGATCATCGACATGTCCGCCGGCCTCTGGTCGGTGATCGGCATCCTCGCGGCGCTGCGGGAAGCGGCGCGAACCGGGCGCGGCGGCGTGGTCGATACCTCGCTCTACGAATCCGCGCTGGCCTGGATGGCGGTGCCGATCGCCTCCTATCTCGCCTCGGGCGCGCTTCCCCGGAAGAGCGGATCGGGGACCGCGCACATCGTCCCCTATCAAGCCTTCCGCACCGGCGACGGCTTCCTGATGGTCTCGGCCGGCAACGACGCGCTGTTCCGGCGAATGGCGGCGGCCATGGGACTCGACGCGCTGGCCGAGGATGCCCGCTTCAGGACCAACGCCGATCGCGTCATCCATCGCGACGCGCTGGTACCGCTGCTGCAGGCCCGCTTCCTCGAAGAGCCTTCGGCATTCTGGTCGGCGCGGCTCGACGAGGCCGGCGTGCCCAACGGCCCCGTCCGCACCATCGACGAGGTCGTCAGCGACGCCCAGACCGCCGCGCTCGGCATCCTGCAAGCGGCGCCCGACGGCGGCGAGCGCCTGATCGGCCTGCCGCTCAGCTTCGACGGCCACAGGCCCCCCTATCGCCGGCCGGCGCCGCGCCTCGGCGCCGACAATGCCATCCTCGGCACGCCGGCCGAACGATGAGCGAAGCGCTCCTCATCCGCGAGGTCGGGCTGCGCGACGGCCTGCAGAGCATCGCCCAGGTCCTGCCCACGGACGCCAAGCGCGCCTGGTGCCGCGCCCAATATGCGGCGGGCATGCGCGAGGTCGAGATCGGCGCAATGGTCCCAGCGCATCTGCTGCCCCAGCTCGCCGACGGTGACGAAATGGTCGAGGCCGGCCTCGCCTTGCCCGGGCTGACCGTGTCGGTGCTGGCGCCCAACGCCAGGGGCGCCCAACGCGCGCTGGCGCTCGGCGTGCACAAGATCAACTATGTGCTGTCGGCCAGCGAGAGCCACAACCGCGCCAATGTACGGCGGACGACCGAGGCGTCGCTCGAGGATTTCACCCGGATCGGCGCGCTGGCCGACGCCGCCGGCGGTCGGACGACGCTGGCCGCCGGCATCTCGACCGCGTTCGGCTGCACGATCGAGGGCGCGATAGACGAGGGCCGGGTGCTGGCGCGGGGCGAACGGCTGGTGGCGCTCGGCGCGCGCGAACTGATCGTCGCCGACACGGTCGGCTATGCCGAGCCGCGCGGTGTGCGCCGCCTGTTCCGGGCTTTCCGCGATCGGCTGGGTCCCGACGTCCCGCTGGTCGGCCATTTCCACGACACCCGCGGCCTTGGCCTCGCCAACAGCCTGGCGGCGATCGAGGCGGGTGTGCGACGGTTCGACGTCTCGCTGGGTGGGCTGGGCGGCTGCCCCCATGCGCCCGGCGCGACCGGCAATGTCGCGACCGAAGACATGGTGTTCATGGCCGAGGCGATGGGCTTCGACACCGGCTACGACGTCGAGGCGCTCCTGCGCTGCCGGGCGATGCTCGCCACGATGCTGCCCGACACGCCGCTTCCGGGGGCGATCGCCCGTGCCGGGCTGCCCCTCACCTTCGGGAACCGCCATGCGGGACTATGAGACCCTCTCGGTCGCGGAGGCCGCGCCCCACGTCCTTGTGGTCACGCTCGACCGGCCGGCCGCGGCCAATGCGGTGACCAGCCGGATGGGCCGCGACCTGCTCGACCTGTTCACGGACCTCGCCGGCCTCGACCATGGCTGGCGCTGCGTGATCCTGACCGGCGCGGGCCGCTTCTTCTGCGCGGGCGGCGATCTCAAGGAGCGAGCCGGCATGAGCGACGAACGCTGGCGTCGGCAGCATCTTCTGTTCGAACGGATGATCGCCGCGTTGCTCGATTGCCAGGTGCCGGTGATCGCCGCCGTCAACGGCGCGGCCTATGCGGGCGGCCTGGAGATCGCGCTGGCTTGCGACTTCATCCATGCCGCCGAGGAGGCCCGCTTCGCGCTGACCGAGGCGAAGCTGGGGTTCATGCCGGGCAGCGGCGGAACGCAGACCCTACCCCGCGCGATCGGCGAGCGGCGCGCCAAGGAACTGCTGCTCGCCGCCATGCCCTTCTCGGCGCGCGAGGCGCTGGACTGGGGACTCGTGAACCGGGTCGTCCCGGCCGAGGCGCTGATGCCGCAGGCAGTGGAGACCGCCCGCGCGATCGCGGGCAACGCGCCGCTCGCGACGCGCAAGATCAAGCATGTCGTCCATCATGGCCTGTCGCTCGATCTCAGGAGCGCGCTGATGCTCGAACTCGAAGCCTATGGCCAGCTGATCGTCTCGGAGGATCGACAGGAGGGCGTGCGGGCATTCAACGAGAAGCGGCCCCCGGCGTTCAAGGGCCGCTGAAGGCTCAGCCGTCCGAAAGCGAGACCTCGTCCCCGGCGGCGACGCTCCCCGACGCGACCACCTGCGCATAGGCACCCAGGCAAGGCAGCCGGCCCAGATCGAAGATCTGCACCCGATTGTGCCGCACCGCGACCCGCAGCGCCTCGAGATCGGTGCCGAGCCCACCATGGTCGAGCGTCGGCACCGCGCAGCGCGGCGTCGGCACCACGACCTTGAGCCGCACGCCGCCGGATAGCGCGAGGAGGCGGCCGATCCATTGGTTCTCGACGAAGGGCGGCGTTCCCGCCGGAGTCCTGACGACCAGATTCGGCCGATAGCGGATCGCGTCGAGCGTCCGTCCGGCGAGCTGCGCGACATGCTCCAGCGTCGCCGTGGTCACGAAATGGATCGGGGCGAAATCGAAGAAGGTGCCCGGTGGCGAGCCCGCGCCCAGCCGGGTCAGGGTCGCGGGCACCCGGGGTGGCGCGCCCGACTCCAGCAACGCATCTGGATCGGCGCGATCGACCGTCGCGTCCTGCGGCGGCGTATCGACGATCCGGACCTCGCGCCCGAGCAGCGCGCTCAACGCGGCGTCGGCCTCGGCCGAGCCCGCCTGCACGGCCCGACCGCCGGGCAGGACGATCTCGATCCCGTCCGCGTCGGGCCGAGCGCGACAGGCGAGCAACCCGGCCCACAGAGCCGGATGCTTTGCGCTGGCAATCTTGCCCGATGCGGTATCGAGCAGCGCCATCCGGCGGTCCCCGGCGATCCCTTTCGTGTCGATCGACGCCCGATCGAGGCGCTCGCCCAGCAGCGACTTCACGGGATAGCGGTGAAGATGCTCGATCCGCCCCGCAGGACCTTCCATGGTTTCGTCCATCATCACTCCTTCGCTGACAGGGTGATGAATGGGTGGCGGCAAGACGTCAAGAAATTTGAGAAAACGATTTCTCAAACAGGCCGGATACGCTATCATCGCGGCGGATCATTGGTCGGAGCCGAGATGGACAAGCGTGAATATGGCATCACTCCCCGCAACCGCGTGCGCCGGCGGCGCGAACGGGCGCACTATGACGTCGAGACGGTGCATGCGATCCTCGACGCCTCGCTGCTGTGCCATGTCTCCTATGTGATCGACGGACAGCCCTATGCGACGCCCACCTCCTTCTGGCGCGAAGGCGAGATGCTGTTCTGGCACGCCTCCTCGGCGAGCCGGATGCTGCGCGCCCAGGCGGAGGGGATCGAGGTCTGCCTGACGGTCGCCCATGTCGACAGCCTCGTGCTCGCGCGGTCGGCGTTCGGCCATTCGATCAATTATCGGTCGGCGATGATCTTCGGGCGGGCCGAGCTCATCCGCGACCCAGCCGAGAAACGAGCCGTGCTCGATCGCTTCGTCGACCGCTTCTTCCCGGGGCGAAGCGCACTGATCCGCGCGCCGTCGGGCCAGGAGCTGAAGGCCACCGGCGTGCTGCGCATGCGGATCGACAGCGCGGTCGCCAAGATCCGCGCGCTGCCGGTGAAGGACGACGAGCCCGACCATGCGCTGCCGGTGTGGGCGGGGTTGATCCCGGTCCGTCAGATCGTCGAGCGAGCCGAGCCGTGCGAGCGGCTCGATCCTGCCATCGCGGAGGGGACGGATATTGCGGAATATCACCCCGGTCGCGCGCTCGACGACATCGTCGCGGCGACCCATCGCGCCTGGTACGGCAAGGATTAGGGCGGCGATCAGCGCGCGAGGCGTTCCTGCTTCCGGTGGCGGGCCAGCAGACGCTCGCGCCGGACGCGCGACACGCGGTCGATCGCGCGGACGCCGTTCAGATGATCGATCTCATGGTGAAGGCAGACCGCTTCGAAGCCTTCCGCCTCGATCATCCGCACGGCGCCGCCAAGCTCCCGATACCGGACCCGCAGCCAGCGAGGACGAAGGACGCCGAAATAGAGACCCGGCATCGACAGACACCCTTCTTCCGTCTCGACCCGCTCTTCCGCCTCGGCCACCAACTCGGGGTTGATCAGCGCCCGCGGCGGCTCGCCGTCCGCCACGTCGGTCACCAGCAGCCGCTTGAGGACGCCGACCTGGACCGCGGCCAGCCCGGCGCCCTGCGCGGCGACCATGGTCTCCACCATGTCGCCGACCAGCCCCGGCAAGGCCGGGTCAGCCGGATCGACCGCTTCGGACGGCAGCCGCAGGCGCGGATCGGTGATCGGCAGGATCGGAAGGATCGCCATGGTTCAGCCCAGCGGCGGCAGTACGATCGGCCTGCCTTCATAGGCCATCGACAATCGGGTGAGCACCGCGCGGGTAGCGTCCTCGAAGGCGCGGCGCAGTCCGCCGCGTTCGAGCGCGGCGACGCCGCGCACCGTCGACTCCCCCGGCGATCCCACCTCGCGCCGCGCCGCCAGCGTATTGCCGCCATTGTCACGGATCAGCGCGGCGGTGCCTTCGAGCGTGGCCAGGGTCATGTCGGTCGCCATCGCTTCCGAAAAGCCATGGATGATGGCGGCGTCGATCATCGCCTCGGCTACCACGGCGACATAGGCGGGCGTGACGCCGATCGTCGCCGTGGCCAGGTCCATCTGCGCCTCGGGCAGCACGAACACCCGGCCCACCCTTTCGAACAGCGGCACCGCCGCTTCGCCACCCTCGGCGATGCAGCAGACCCCACGCCCGATCCGCACCGGCGTGTTGGGCATGACGCGCACCACCTGCGACCGGGGATAGGCCCTTTGGAGATCGGCGACCTTGGTCGGCCCGAGCACCGAGACGACCATCTTGCCGGCGGCGTCGATGCCGCTCGCGACCTGGTCGAGCTGGTGCGGCTTGTGGCCGAGCAGGATGACGTCGGCGCGGCGGGCGAGCTCGGCATTGTCGTGCAGTGCCTCGCCGCCCAGTTCGGCGACGAGCGCCGCAGCCCGGCCTGAACCGTTGTCGGTGGCGAGTACGGCGTCTCCCCACCCTCTGGCAAGTGCCCCCGCCATATGGCCGGCGCCAATGATACCCAACATGATCGACCTCGCATGAACCGTTCAAGAAAACGTTTTCCAATAAGGGGAAATCCGTTTCCCGCGCAAGGCCCAATTCGTCAGGCGAGGACCGCCAGCATGCCGCCGTCGACCGCCAGCCCGTGCCCGTTGACCATCGCCGCCGCGGCGCCGACCAGGAAACCGATGCCGCCCGCTATGTCGTCGGGCTCGAGCAGCCGGCCCATCGGCACGCGCGAGGCATAATGCTCGCGCCAGGCGTCGCCGAGCGCGGCCGACATCGGCGTCAGGGTCGGGCCGGGCAGCACATAGTTGGCCGTGATCCCATATGGGCCGAGCTCGGCCGCCAGCGCCTTGGTGAGCCCGGCGATCGCATGCTTGGAGGCGACATAGACCGACGCCCCCGCCTTCGACGCCATGATCGAATTGACCGATCCGACATTGACGATGCGGCCCTGTCCCGATTGCTTGAGCAGCGGGGTCGCCGCCGCGCACAGCCGGAAGGGGACGATCACGTTGACCTCGAAGGTCCGGCGCAGATCGTCGAGCGAGAAGCGCTCGATCGAGGCGCCCTCGCCGATCAGGGCAGCGTTGTTGACGAGGATGTCGAGCGCGCCGAAGCGGGCCCGGACATGATCGATGATGCGATCGGGCGCATCCTCGTCCATCAGGTCGACCTGCAGGAACGACAGCTCGCCCGCCCCGCCCGTCCCCATTTCCTCGGGCGCGGGCTTGCGGTCGACGGCGAGGACGCGGGCGCCGCGCTCGGCGAGCTGCGCCGCCGTCGCCGCGCCGATCCCGCCTGCCGCGCCGGTGACGACCGCGACGAGACCGGCGAGGTCCGCGCTCATGCCCATTCGAAATAGCGCCGCAATTCCCAGGCGCTGATCTGGGTCTTCTCCCAGGCCATATAGTCGGCCAGTTCCTGCGCGCGGGTCTGGCAGAATTGCTCGACGAACATCTCCCCCAGCCAGCGCTTCGCCATATCCGAAGCGGCAAGCGCGTCGATCGAGGGCTGGAGCCCCGGCGGCAGCAGCGGATAGGCGGTGCTGCCCTGCGCATCGCCCTGGCAGGGCTGGCCGGGATCGATCTTCCGATCGAGCCCTTCCATGCAGCCGGACAGCAGGGCGGCCACGACGAGATAGGGGTTCGCGTCCGCGCCGGCGGTGCGGTGCTCGAAATGGGCGTGCGACGGGGTCGGCGCGTTGATCACGCGGATCGCGACGCTGTGATTGTCGATGCCCCAGCTCGCATTCTCGGGATTCCACGACGCGGCGTCCATCCGCCGGTAGGAATTGACCAGCGGCCGGAAGATGCCGTGCAGATCGGGCATGGTCTGGACGAGACCGCCGAGCGCGTGGCGGGCGACATCGCTGAGATCGGCCTTCTCCTCCGACCAGAAGGCGGGCTTTCCGTCCTTCCACAGGCTGATGTGGAAATGCGCGCCGCTGCCGGAATCGCCGCGATCGGCGCGCCATTTCGGCATGAAGGTCGCGATCAGCCCGCGCTCGGTGCAGAGCTGGCGCAGGTAGAGCTTGGCGCGCGCGGCATTGTCGGCCGCCTTGACCGGATCGGTCGGCGCCAGCGCGAACTCGTACATCCCGTAGCCGAGCTCGGTGTGGAACGCCTCGACCGGAATGTCGATCGACTGCATGCGGCGGATGAATTCCTCGCCCAGTTCCTGCCAGGCCGGCGATCGGCTGAGCGTATAGGCGTCCCAGGCGCGCCCGAACGGACGCAGCGCATGGAAATCGCCCTTCTGGATCAGCGCGTCGTCGTCATGGAAGATGTAGAATTCGAGCTCATAGGACATCTTCGCCTCGAACCCGCGTTGGGCAAGCTCGCCGGTCAGCCGCTTCACCATCTGCCGCGGGTCGATCGGACAGACCGAACCGTCGTGCATATAGGCGTCGTGAAGCACCGACCCCATGCCGGGCTTCCACCCCCAGGCGGTAATGCTGTCGGGATCGGGGACGAAGGCGAGCTTGGGGAAGCCGTTGTCGGGGTTGCTCCACGGCGTGATCGCGACGTTGTCGTTGCCGATCAGCGAATAGGTCAGCGACGAAATGCCGGTGCCCGATGGCGACAGCGATTTCTTCGCCGGCGAAATCTTGCCGCGCAGCAGCCCGTCCAGGCCGGTCAGTTCGACCTGCAGGAATTCGAGCCCCCGCTCCTCGACGAAACGCCGAGCCGCCCCCAGCCCTTCGTCCCGCGCCTTCAGCCAATCCGAATCGAGCATGTCTTGCCTTTCAAGAAACGATTTCCAGAACATCCTTCGCGGCGCGCGTGAGGTTCCCCCTCATCCATAATGATCATTGTAGCGCGCCACCGCCGCCTCGAAACATGGGAGTGGCGCCTGCACCACGCCCGCGCCGATCTGCATCCCGCCCTTTCCGGCGATGCCGATGTCGAGGAAGGGCGTGATGCCGCTTTCCACGACGCGGAAGATATCGATCGCGGTGGGCGTGCCGCGATATTTGAGCACCGGGATGCGATAGTCCGGATGCTCGCCGATGGTGATCGCATACATCTGTTCGGTGCGCGCGATCATGTCGAGCGGCTCGCCCCCCTGATAGGAGAAGAGCGGAAAGGCCGCCGCCTGCGCCAGGCCGCCGAGCCCGACGGTCTCGGTGACGATGCTTTCGCCGCCGAGCCAGGCGATCTCGTCCTTGCCATGGCCTTCGAACAGCTTGGCCTCGGGATCGGGCAAGGGGCCTTCGATCCAGCCGTCGAGGCCGGCGACCTGGACGCCGAAGCTGCGGCAGTTCAGGCCCATCGTCGACAGCACGCTGGCATGCGGGATGCCCGCGATCGCGGCGGCGCTGGCCTTGGCGGCGCCCATCGAGAGGCGAAGGAAGAAATAATTGTCCTCGACGAGCAGCGCCGTCACTCGCTTCACTTCGTTCCGCAGCGCGGGCGGCAGATCCAGCAGCGCGGGGAACAGCGCCACCGCGAACAGCAGCGAGGCCGCCGTGTTGCGGCTGTGCAGCTCGTCCCCCATGTGGAGCGCGCGCTTGATGATCGGCGCGAGCTCGATCCCGCCGCTGGCCCGCACCGCCTCGCCCAGCACGGGCGCGACGGCGGCGTTGATATAGTCGAGCCGCTCCTTCACCTCGTCGTCGTAGGAGCCATAGTTGAGGCGCTTGCGCGCCTGGCCCTCATACATGTTGGAGAAGGCCCGGTTGCCGAAGGCCTCGTTCTCGATGACGAACACCGGCATCGAGGCGGTGTAGATGCCCGCGACCGAGCCGATGCAGTCATGGTCCTGGCAGGCGCCGATCCGGATCGCGCCGCTCGCCAGCTTCGCCTCGGCCTCGGCCGCGTCGGCGGCCAGCCCCTCGAACAGCGCGCCGCCGATCAGCGCCCGGCGCTGTCCCCCTTCATAGTCGGACCACCGCAGCAGCGGCCCCGAGGTCAGGACGAGGTCGCGCGTCATGCGCGGCACGACCTCGATCGCCGGCCGGATGTCGCGCAGCACGGGCCGGGCGCCGGCGAGCCGGCGATAGGCTTCCTGATTGGCGTCGTCGCGCAGGCTCCGTCGGGTCATCGATCCCATCCTCCGATCAGTTGAGCGCCAGTCCGCCGTCGACCACCAGCGTCGCCCCCACGACATAGGAGGCCTGGTCGGACAGCAGGAATTCGACGCAGGCGGCGATCTCGTCGGCCGTGCCCATGCGCCCGGCGGCGACCCTGCGCAGCGGCGATCCCTCGCCATAGGCGATGGTCCGCATCGCGTCGGTCATCGCCACGTCGATGAAGCCGGGCGCCAGGCTGTTGACGCGAATGCCCTTCGGCGCCAGCGCCCGCGCCGAAGCCCGGGTATAGGTCTCCAGCGCGCTCTTGCTCGCGCCGTAGAGCACCGCGTTGGCGAGTTCGGGCAGGCGGCTGCTGATGCTGCTGATGTTCACGATCGCCCCGCCCCGCGTCATCAGCGGCGCGATCGCCGCGGTCATGTGCGCCGCGCCGAGCAGGTTGACGTCGAGCATGCGGCGGACGCCCGGCCCGGGAACCTCCTCGGCGGTGCATTCCGCGATGATCCCGGCGCAGTTCACCAGCGCGACGATCGTCCCCAGCGCGCCGGCCTCCTCCACGAAGGCGTCGATGCTGGCGGCGTCGGTGAGGTCGAGCCTGCGCCGGATGACCGCGTCATCGCCCGTCGCGCCGGGCGCCGTGGCGATGTCCGCCGAGACGACCCGCAAGCCGAGGGCGGCGAGGCGGGAGACGATGGCGGCGCCGATGCCGCCCTCCCCGCCCGTGACGATCGCGATCGTGGCCGGCGACGGATTTCCCATGATTCCCCCTTATTGGACTAATGGTATTTTATGTGTACCATAAGGTTGCCGACGTCAATCCGTCGCAGGAATTTTTTGGGAGAAAGACCGCATGCCGCTCGATCCGCAGCTCGCCGCCCTGCTGGCGGCGCCGGCCGATGATGCAGCTCCGCCGACCTCGTTCGCCGAACGGCGCGCGCTCTTCGCTTCGGAGCTTGCGGCGATCGATCGGCCAGGCCCCGCGATCGCCCAGGAACATGCGATCACGCTCTCCACGCGGAACCGTCCGCTGGACGCCCGCCTTTTCCGTCCCGCGATGCCGGCGTCCTCGAACCGTCCCGTCATGCTCTTCTTCCACGGCGGCGGCTGGATCCAGGGCAGCAGCGCGACCCACGCCTCCTTATGCCGGCATCTCGCGCATCATGGTGGGTTCGACCTGTTGTCGGTCGACTATCGGCTCGCCCCCGAGCACCCCTTCCCCGCCGCCTTCGAGGATGCGCTCGACGCGCTCCGCTGGCTGTACGAGGACGGCGCCGGCGCGGAATTGCATTCCCCCGACATCGTCGTCGCGGGAGACAGCGCCGGCGGCAATCTCGCGGCGGCCGTCTGCCTGGCCGCGCCCCGCGAGGGCCTCCCCGCGCCGCAGGCCGCGCTATTGCTCTATCCCGCGCTCGACCTGGCGAACCGGACAGGCTCGCGCGAGACGTTCGGCCGGGGCTATTGGCTCGATACGCTGGACGAACTGATCGCCCATTATGTGCCGGCGCCCGCGCAACGCCTGGCCGCCGAGGCATCGCCCGCGCTGGCGCCGACGCTGGCCGGCTTTCCGCCGACGATGCTGGTGACCGCCGGCCATGATCCCCTCCGTGACGAAGGCATCGCCTTCGCGGTGCGATTGATGGCGGACGGAGTCCGCTGCACGCTCGCGAACGAGGCGTCGATGATCCACGGCTTCCTGTCCCTCCACGGCGCGATACCCGCGGCCGAACGCCGGCTGATCGCGATCGCGCAGCAGTTCGGCCGGTTCGTTCGGGCGGATTGAGGCGCGACTCGCGGCCATTCTCATCGACGGCCGCGCTGCTCATGGCAGGCGGCGCCTGCTCGGAATTTTAAGTTCCACTAGCAAATTCAAAAACTTGAAAAACTTAAAAAGGCCAATTGTCAAACATGAGCATTTAAAGGTATTAATAATAGTCCAATATACCAAAGGGGGATTTGATGGATCATATGGTCGCGATGAACAGCCGACGCGCACAGGGACGACGGCGGCTCCTGCTCCTGGCATCGGTCGCCACGCAGATGATCTGGATCGCGCCTGCCGCCGCGCAGGGCGCCGGATCGGACGGCGACATCATCGTCACCGCGCGCAAGCGCGAGGAACGGATGATCGACGTCCCCGTGTCCGTCGCGGCGATCACCGGTCCCCTGCTGGAGAAGAACCGCGTCGCCAATGTCGACAATCTGATCGGCAACGTCCCCAGCCTCTACTTCAGCTCGAACGCGCTCTCTCCCGGCAAGGACTTCATCAACCTCGTGATCCGCGGCATCGGCGCGCAGAGCGCCGGATCGCCGGCGGTCGCGACCATCGTCGACGGCGTCTATGTCCCGGCGCTGTCCTTCGACATCCAGTTCATGGACGTCGAACGGGTCGAGGTGCTGCGCGGTCCGCAAGGCACGCTGTTCGGCCGCAACACCGAGGGCGGAGCGCTCAACATCGTGCTGCGCCGGCCCGACGAACGGACCCGGGGCCGGATCGCGCTGACCTATGACGAATTCGACACGGCGCGCGCGCAGGCGGGAATGTCCGGCCAGCTCGCCGAAGGGTTGTTCGGATCGGCTTCGCTCGATTTCGAGCAGAGCGACGGCTATCTCAAGAACCGCGTCATTCCCGCCGCGCTCGGCCTGTCCGGATCGATCAAGGCCAACGACTATCGCAAGCTGAGCGGCCGCGCGGCGCTGCGCTTCAAGCCCGACGACAGGCTCGACATCAACCTGGCGGTCGACGCTTCGTCGCAGACTGGCCTCGACGGCCTGCCGGGCGTGCCGCGCGGGGGCGAGCATTATGTGGTGCGCAGCGATTTCCAGACCGACGCCCGCTACAGGAACCGGGGCGGCGCGCTGACGATCGACTATGACCTGGGCGATGTCGGGCTGACGTCGATCACCGGCTATCGCAAGGTCACGTCGCGGCTGCCGTTCGACTTCGACGGCTCGCCCGAGTTCGTCGACAATGTCCACGACCTCAAGACCTCCCAGTCGATCACGTCGCAGGAGGTCCGGCTCGCCAAGACGGCGGGCGGCGCCTTCAAATGGCTGCTGGGCGGCTATGCCTTCGACGAGCGTCACGTCCAGGATCGCGGCTATCGCCTCGACACGGTGCCGATCTTCCCGTCGGGCATCTTCATCGACGCACAGAACCAACGGCTCAAGCGGCGCGGCTTCGCGCTGTTCGGCGACGCGACGCTGACCCTGCTCGACAGGCTCGATCTCAACGCCGGCCTGCGCTACTCGTGGGAGAAGACCCGCGCCAGCACGCTGATCGACTTCACCATCCCCGATCTGCTGGGTCCCGGCGCCGACCTCCACGTCGCGGGCGCGGCGCGCGGCGCGATCACCGACAAGGCGCTTACGCCCAGCGCATCGGCGACCTGGCGCTGGTCGCGCAACCTCACCACCTATGTGCGCTACGCCCGGGGCTACCGGGCCGGCGGTTTCCCGCTCGCTCCGGCCGATCCGTCGACCGACATCCCGTTCGGGCCCGAGAAATCCGACAATTTCGAGATCGGTTCGAAGGCGAGCCTGTGGAACGGGCTCGTCCATCTCGACGGCGCGCTCTACCTGATCAACATCATCGGCCAGCAGGTGTCGACGGTCGTCTTCCTGAACAACGATCCCACCCTGCCGGTGACGTCGGTCGCCAATGCCGGCCGCGGGCGATCCAAGGGCTTCGAGTTCAGCGCCGACGCCCGGCCCCTCGACGGGCTGCTGCTGGGCGCCAATGTCGGCTACACCGACGCGCGCTATCGGCGCTATGTCGACACGGTCGGCAAGAACCGCGCCGGCGAACGCTTCCCCTTCGTTCCCAAATGGACGGCGCAAGCCAATGCCAGCTATCGCTTCCCGATCGGCGGCGGCGTCGACCTGGAACTCTACGGAGCCTACCGGCATGTCGGCAAGATCCTGTCCGGCAGCGGCGTCGACATCGACATCCAGTTCCCGGTCAGGGCCTATGACATCGCCGATATCCGCACGAGCCTGATCGGCCCCAAGTGGAAGGCGGACCTGTTCGTCGACAACGTCACCAACAATTATGTCGAGACCCGCGTGTTCAACGCCTTCTTCTTCCTGCAGCCGCGTCCCTTCTCGATCGTGCTGCCGCCGCGCCGGGCCGGCATCCGCCTGACCTACGAACTGTGAGGATCGCGCCATGACGCTCATCGGCTATGCCGACCGCTGGGAAGCACTGCCGGGCGAGGAGCTGGGCTTCAAGGTCAGCGCCACGGCGGACTATGCGGCGCGCATCGTCCGCCTGCGTCATGGCGACACCAATCCGCGCGGGCCGGGTTTCCGCGCGGAAACGGTGGCGGACATCGCCGACCGCCTGCCGGCGGGGGTGCAGGGCATCGACCTCGGCTCCTATCTGCGCTGGGACCCCGACGCCGATTTCGACGATGGGGCGATGATGGCGGGCCTGAGCCTCTGGGCCACGCTGCCGGGACCGGACGAGCAGGGACTGCTCTGCCGGTCCGACGGCCGGGGCCAGGGCTATGGGCTGTATCTCGGCGCGGACGGCGCGGTCATCTGGCGCAGCGGCGCCGCCGAACTGCGCAGCGAGCCGATCCAACCGCACCGCTGGCACCGGGTGGCGATCAGCCGCGATCGGGACGGACGGATCGAGCTGATCGTCGTCCCGCAGGCCTTCGTCCCGGGCCGGCAGGAACACCGCTTCGTGCAGCAGGGGCAGCCCGCCGCCGCGACGGGGCCCCTGCTGGTCGGCGCGGCGCGGGAGGCATCCCTCTATCGCCCGCGCGGCGGGTTCAACGGCAAGATCGGCGACATCGCGATCGTGGCGGGCCGCGTCGACCCGGCCACCATGGCGAAGCTGGCGGCGGGGACTTCGCCCGACGCGCCGGCGATCCGATGGCATCTGGGGATCGAGGTCGACGGCCGGCGCGCGGTCGACCTGTCGGGCTTCGATCGACATGGCGAGGTGGTCAATCGGCCGACGCGCGGCGTCACCGGCGCCCGCTGGAAGGCCAACGCCGATCGCTATGTCGATGCGCCGGACGAATATGACGCCATCCACTTCCATGCCGACGATCTCGAGGATTGCCGTTGGGAGACGAGCTTCCGCTATCGGATTCCCGAGGACCTGAAACCGGGCGTCTATGCCGCCGAACTCCGTTCCGGCGACGAACGGCGCCATGTCGGCTTCCTCGTGACCGCCAGGCCCGGCCGCGCGACCGCGCCCGTCGCGCTGCTGATCCCGACGGTCAGCTATCTCGCCTATTCGAACGAGGCGCTGGAGCCGGAGCTGCTCGGCGCGTTGACGCCGCTGCGCAACCGCCACCTCCAGGCGGAAGACTATGCCTATCTGGCCGAGCATCGCCTGCTGAGCCTCTACGACCGGCATGACGATGGATCGGGCCGCTGCATGTCGACCATCCGTCGGCCCAACCTCACCTCGATGAACCCGCTGCATCGCTGCCGGCTCTACGACGCGCCGCACCAGCTCGCGGCCGACCTCCATCTGGTCGACTGGCTGGAGGAGATGGGCATCGCCTATGACGTGGTGACCGACCATCAGCTTCATAAGGAGGGCGCGGCGCTGCTGCGCTCCTACAAGACGGTGCTGACCGGCACCCATGCGGAATATTGGACCGCCCCGATGCTCGACGGCCTCGAAGCCTATCGCGACGGCGGCGGCCGCGTGGTCTATCTTTCGGGCAACGGCCTCTACTGGGTCGCGGCGCTCGACGAGACCGGCGACATCATCGAGATCCGGCGCCGCGGCGGCAGCGAAAGCTGGAAGGCGGCGGGAGGGGAGGCGATCATCAGCCTCACCGGCGAGCATGGCGGCCTGTGGAAGGATCGCGGCCGCCCGCCGCAACGCTATGTCGGCGTCGGCATGGCGTCGCAGGGCTTCGATCGCGGCGCGCCCTATCGGCGGACCGCCGCCAGCCTTGATCCCCGCGCCGCCTTCATCTTCGAAGGGGTCGACGACGAACTGCTCGGGGACTTCCCGGCGTTGACGCTCGGCTATGGCGCGGCGGGCTATGAGGTGGACAGGGTCGACGAACGCCTGGGCACCCCGGCCCACGCCCTCGTCCTCGCATCGTCGACCGGCTTCAGCGACAGCTACCAATATGTCCGGGAGGAGACCTTCTTCACCACCCCGTTCGACGGCGGCACCGTCAACGACGAGGTGCGCTCCGACATGGTCTATTTCGAATGTCCCGAAGGCGGCGCCGTCTTTTCGGTCGGCTCGATCAGCTTCTGCTCCTGCCTGTCGTTCAACGGCTATCAGAACAATATCTCGAGAATTCTCAGGAATGTGGTGACGCATTTCAGCCGCGCCTGACTGGGCGATCTTGCCTATTGCGTCTCCTTTGGTTTAATGGTCTATTATTATAACCAATAAAATAGGGAGGGGAGTGAGATGGGCTTTCGGAAGCGCGCCATCGGCGTCACCATGGTGATGATAGGCTGCCCTTCGGCGCCGCTCATGGCGCAGGGCGCCGTCGACGGTGGCGGCGACATCATCGTCACCGCCACCAAGCGATCCGACACGCTGCAGAACGTCCCGCTCAGCATCAGCGCGATCGGCGCGGCCTCGCTCGAACAGCGATCGGCGTCGACCTTCATCGACTATGCCGCGTCGATCCCCAATCTCGGCTTCGGCTATACCGGCGACGGCTCGTTCAGCGCGCGGACCATCTCGCTGCGCGGCATCTCCGGCGACAACACCACCGGCTTCTACCTCGACGAAACCCCGGTCATCGACTCGATCGATCCCAAGATCGTCGACGTCGACCGCGTCGAGGTGCTGCGCGGGCCGCAGGGAACCCTCTATGGCGCGCGCTCGATGGGCGGCACGGTCCGCATGATCACCAAGCAGCCCCAGCTCGGCGAGACCGCCGGCCGCATCCATGCGAGCCTCGGCACGACCCGGCACACCGACCGGCCCAACTATGCTGCGGACGGCGCGATCAACCTGCCGCTGGGCGACAAGGCGGCGCTGCGGGCCTCGGCCTTCTATCAATATGACGCCGGCTTCTTCGAGCGCCAGTTCGCCCAGGGGAGCAACGGCGCGCCGGGGCGACACGACAATATCGGGCGGACCAAATCCTGGGGCGGCGCGCTTTCCGTGCGGCTGGAACCGACCGACCGGCTCTCGATCACGCCCCGGCTGCTCTACCAGAAGAGCGTCGCCAACGGCTTTCCCTATGCCGACGCCACTCCGGCCGACCTCAACCCGCGCGATCTGGTGCAGCGGCGCCCCTTCGACATCGCCGAAGGCGGATCGGACCGCTGGTATCTCGCCAGCCTCGACGCCCATTACGACCTGGGGAGCGCCAGCCTGATCTCGTCGACCTCCTATTTCAACCGCCGCGTCTATGAGACCGAGGACCAGACCGGCGTCATCTCGGCCTTCTTCCTCGACCCGTTCGGCGCAGCCCCCCTGCCCGCCGCGATCGACCAGGGCGTCCCCTTCAAGCGCTTCGTCCAGGAGATCCGGCTGGTGTCGTCGGACGAGGGCGCGTTGAGCTACGTGCTGGGCGGCTATTATTCCTGGACGCGGGACGGCGAATATTATCCGCCGGTGCCGACGGCCGGTCTCGATGCCGCCACCGGCGGCGCGCTCGGGTCGGACCTGTTCTTCAGCGACGCCTATCGCAACACCGTCAGGGAACCCGCCGTCTTCGGCGAGGCGACCTACAAGCTGGGCCATGGCCTGAGCGCCACCGCCGGCCTGCGCTGGTATCGGATCACGACGACGAACCTCGGCTTCCAGGACGGACTCGCCGCCGGCGGCCGGATCGAGGATCTCGCCGATGCCGCGACGGGCGGCGTCTTCCCGACCGGCAGGCCCTTCCGGCTGCGCCAGTCGGGGGTCAATCCCAAGGCGCAACTGAGCTGGAAGCTCACCCCGGACGACATGATCTACGCGACCGCGGCGCGCGGCTTTCGCCCCGGCGGCGTGAGCCCGGCGGTGCCCCCCTCCCCCGCCCTCGGCTGCGCCGCCGACCTCGCGGCGCTCGGCACCTCGCTCAGCGCCGCCAAATTCTACAAGGCGGACAGCCTGTGGAGCTATGAGCTCGGCGCGAAGACGAGCTGGTTCGGCCGCAAGCTGGTCGTCAACGGCGCGGCCTTCTACATCGACTGGAAGAACATCCAGCAGCAGATCCTGCCCCCCTGCGGCTATCAGTTCCGCGCCAATGCCGGCGCGGCGCGAAGCAAGGGCTTCGAGATCGAGCTCCAGGCACGGCCGCTGCCCGGTCTCGAACTCGATGCCGCGCTGGGCTATATCGACGCGCGCATCAGCAAGGCGGGCAGCATCTCGGCGCTCCGCAAGGGCGATCGCGTGCTACAGGTCCCCGACTGGACCTCGTCGGTCTCGCTGACCTACACGACCGCGATCGGCGACGACGCCCATCTGTCGACGCGGATCGGCTACAGCTATGTCGGCGAGAGCTTCAGCGCGAACAACGATCCGTTCAATCCGCGCCGTCGGGCACCCTATGAGCTGTGGGACGCGCGCCTCGCCGTCACCTGGTCCCGCTACGAACTCGCGCTGTTCGGCAAGAACCTCGGCGACCGGCGCGCCAATCTGGCGGACAACCGATCGATCTCGGTCGAGACGCCGGGGCGGGCGCGCGTCGTCGTGAACCAGCCGCGCACCATCGGCATCGAAATGCGATCGAGCTTCTGACCCCCTGCCGCCTCGCGCGGCATTGGGCCATTGGTCGACCATAGGCAAAATCATTGCCAAAGCGAGCCTGCTGTCCCTATAGCGAGGGCAGGCTCGCCATTCCCATCGATCGGGCGGGCTCCGAAGGGAGAGCAGCTTGGTCCAGAGCTTCGGTCCGGTACGGCATACGGCGACCTATGAAGTGGTCGCGGAGCATATTCGGCGGGCGCTGCAACTGGGCCGCTATCTTCCCGGCGACAAGCTGCCGCCCGAGCGCGCCCTGGCGCTCCAGCTAGGCGTTTCGCGCACCGTGCTGCGCGAGGCGATTCGCGCGCTCGAGGGCGAAGGCCTGGTGGAAAGCCGGCGCGGCGCGATGGGCGGCCTGGTCGTGCTGAACAACGAGGTGCCCGCCGACCAGCTCAAGGCGATGATCGCCAGCCGCTTCGACCAGCTCGAGCAGCTCTACGAATTCCGCCTGGCCAACGAGTGCGCCGCGGCCCGCTTCGCCGCCCGGCGGCGCACCGCCGAGGACCTCCGCAAGATATCGGAGGCGCTGCAACGCATGGAGGCGATCGTCGGCGGCGTCGCCGAACATAATGACTCGAACACCGTGGCCCGCTTCACCTCGGCCGATTCCGCCTTCCACCTCGGGATCGCCGAGGCGAGCCGCAACGGCTTCATCGCGCAGGCGGTGGAGGATGCGTGGGTGCGGCGCTTCCTGCCGATCGGCAATGTGTTCATGCGGATCGAGCCCGATGCGAACAACGGCCATCGCCGGCTGTTCGATGCGATCGAGACAGGCAACGCCGCCGAAGCCGAGGCGGCGATGGGCGACCATATCCAGGAAACCCTGGCCACGCTTCGCGGCTATCTGAACGATCGCCTCCGCACGCGCTGAGGCCCCCCAAAGCCACCCACAGGATATTCCGGCCCGATAGCGGACCTGCCGCCACGGAATCCTTTTGCTTTGACTCATATGGGCTATTGGTCTATCTCTTAAACCATTAGAGGAGACCCGCATGACCCTGCCTGCCAGTTTCGGATTTGTCGCCACCGCCGTCGAAGCGCCGGGAACGCCGGACAAGCAGGCCTATGAAGCGCTGTTCGGGGATTGCGAATATGGGCAGGCGCTGGGCTATGACAGCGTGTGGCTGATCGAACATCATTTCAGCGACTATTTCCCCACCCCCAATCCCCTGGCGCTGCTGTCCAACCTGTCGGCGCGCTTCCCTCGGCTGGGGCTGGGGACCTGCGTGCTGGTGACGCCGTGGCACGATCCGCTGCGGCTGGCGGAGGACATCGCCCAGCTCGCCTCGATCACCGACGCGCCGCTCCATCTCGGCATGGGCCGGGGCACCGCCAAGTTCGAATATGACGCGCTGGGCATCCAGATGGACGAAGCGCAGGACCGGTTCCGCGACACTTGGGAGATCATCCGCTCGGGGCTCGCCGGCGGTCCGTTCCGGGTGCAGGGCAAGCTGATCGACATGCCGCGCGAGGTCGTCCTCCGGCCGGTCCTGTCCGAACAGCGCCGCCGCTCGATCCACTTCTACGGCGCGATCGGAAGCCCCGGCACGGCCGAGCGCATGGCGGACATGGGCCTGCCGCCGATCTGCACGACGATCGGCGATTGGGACATGCAGCGCGACACGATCGTCAGTTGGAAGCGCGCGGCCGCCGCCAACGGCTTCGACACCGGCGCGGCGCGGCTGCCGATCATGATCAACTGCATCATCGGGGACACCGACGAGGAAGCGATCCGCGAGGCGCAGACCTACATCCCCCGCTTCATGCGGGCCCAGGTCGATCATTATGAGGCCGACGCCAACAACTGGGAGACGCTACGGACCTACAAGGCGTGGAGCGGCATCTTCTCGAAACTCAAGGCGCGATGCGATCCGGCCAATATCCCGGACTGGTGCCAGTGGCAGCTCATCGGCTCGCCCGAGACCGTGACGAGGCGGCTGCGGCAATATCAGGATATCGGCTTCGACACCTTCCTCATCCATGTCGCGACGCCGGGCGTGCCGGTCGAGCCGCGCCGTCGCTGGCTCCGCCGCTTCGCCCAGGAGGTGATGCCGGCCTTGGCGGCCGAGGCGCTGGCCTGAGCGGAACAGGCCGACGATCCATCCGCAGCCGATCGGGAGGGGAACGTGATCGAACGCCCCCTCCCGTGAGCCTCTCCTAGAAGGACAGCTCGGCCTTCACGCCTGCCGTCCGCGGCGCATCGATGAACCAGGTGTTCAGCCCGTAGACGTTGGTCGTGGTCGGGGTCACGTAGCGCGCGTTGTTGGTCAGGTTGCGAACCCACAGGCCCAGCGCCCAGCGCTCGTCGCTCGACCGGTAGGTGAGCGACGCGTCGATCTTCGCGAAGGCCGGCTTGTCGAGCCCTTCCAGATGCGAGAACAGGCCCCAGGACTTGGATTCGAAGTTCATCGATCCGCGCGCTTCGATCGCGGCGCCCGACGCCAGCGGGAAGATCTGCGTGACCGAGGTCGACCCCGACCAGCGCGGCGCATTGGGAAGGGTGAAGCCCGAATAGTCGATCAGGCTGTTGCCGTTGCACAGTTCGGCCGGAATGGCGCCCGGAACCCCGCAGGTATAGACGGCGCCCGGTGGCAGCACGCCCCGCTTGATCGTGGCATGGAGATAACCGAGGTTCGCGGTGAACGTCGTGTTCGGCCCCGCCTTCCAGGTCGTGTCGACCTGAAGGCCGTAAATCTCCGACTTCGGCACATTGTAGAGGAGCGCCGAACCCGACGCACTGTTGTAGGCCGACACCTGCAACTGGCGGTAGTCATAATAGAAGGCCTCGAGGTTGAGGCGCAGCGAGTTGCCGAACAGTGAATTCTTCAGGCCGACGGTATAGGCGGTGAGCGTCTCCGGCTTGAAGGTCGAGGCGGCGGCGTTCGAGGTGATGTTGAAGCCACTGCCGATATAGCCGGTCTGCACGGTGGCGTAGGCCATCGAATGCGGCGCGACGTCGGCCTCCACGCCGACCTTCCAGTCGAACCGGTTATCCGACAGGCGCAGGTCGTAGACGATCGGCGGCAGCGCGATGTTCGCGATCGGGACGAGCCCCTGGGACACGCCGTCGGCATGCCGCTTGTCCCAAGAATATCGGCCGCCGACGGTGAACCGCAGGGCATCGGTGACCGCATAGGTCGCCTGCCCGAAGATCGCCTTCGAGTTGGTGACGACGTTGAGATCGTTCTGCGGGCCGCCCGAGGCGAAGCTGTACGGCCTGAACGAGCCGCCCGAGAAGACCCCCGGATTGTAGATCTCGAACGAAACGCCCGGGCCGTGCGCGGACTGGCGGAACTGGAACAGGCCCAGGACGAAGTTGAGCCGGCCGGTATCGCCCGCCAGGCGCAGCTCGTTGGTGAGCTGCCGGCCGGTATCGCCGAGATTCTCCAGCGCGCCGGCGAAGCCGGTCAACGGGTTCCCGGCGACGCCCGGGTTCGGATAATAGCGCTGGTTGTAGCCGATCGGCGACCGGTAGCTCAGGTCGTAATAGGTATAGGCCGGAATATAGGTGACCGAGAGATTGGCCGGTCCGCCGACCTGATATTTGATCTCGGCATTGCCCTTGTAGACCTTGCGATGGACGTAGAAGTCCTCGCCGGGAATCTCGGGCTGGAACCAGGGATCGCTCTTCTTGAGGAGCGGGCGTAGCACGATGCCGTCGCCGTCGCCGCCGGTATGCTGATACTCGCCGCGCAGCACGATCGTCAGGTCGCTGTCGGGCTCGATCAGCGCGGTCAGGCGCGCGGCGAGATTGTCCTTCGCGTTCTGCCCGTTGGAGAGGTAGCCGTCGTGGCGCAGATAATCGACGGCGCCGCGCAGCGCCACCTGCTCCGAGAGCGGGACGTTGATCGCGCCGAAGCCGTGGAAGCGGTTATAGTTGCCGATCTCGAACCGGGCCTCGCCGCCGGGCGTGAACTGCGGCAGCTTGGTGGTGATGTTGATCGCGCCGCCGGCCGCGTTGCGGCCATACAGCGTGCCCTGCGGACCGGCCAGGACCTCGACCCGCTCGATGTCGAACATCGATCCCGACAGGGTATAGCGCGACTGGTAGACGCCATCGATATTGGTGGCGACGGCGGGGTCGTTGGTCTCCGCGTCGCTGGTCTGGCCGATGCCGCGGATGAAGGCCTGCGTGACCACGTTCTCCTGGCTGAGATTGGTCATCGGCAGGAAGCTGGCGACGCCGCGAAGATCGGTGACGCCGCCGGCGACGAGCGCCTCCGCATTGACCACGGTGACCGTCGCGGCGACCTTCTGGGCGTTTTCCGAACGCTTCTGGGCGGTGACGACGATCTCCTCCAGCCCGCCGGACGAACCATCCTGCCCCGATTGCGCCTCGACCCCGGCCTGGCCTTGCGCATAGGCCGGCGGCACCGCCGCGAAAGCGCCGGCGATGGCGATCAGCGATGCGCCGCGGACGAATTTGCTGCTGCCCATTTCCCACTCCCTCGATTGCACTGAACTTCGTCAGCTTTTCCAGCTCGGCCGGGCGATCGGGCTGTGCCCGCGACGTCCGGTTCCGACTCCTGACAATTGGCTGTCTAGCCAACTGACGCGGCCGGTCAACAATATTCTTTCTAGAGAGAAAATAAAAGGGAAATTATTTCACCGCAGCGCCCGGCCGCGCCGGAACATCACGATCGCCGCGACCAGCGCGACGGCGGCATAAGCGCCGTGCATGGTCGCCATCGCATGGCCGATCGGCTGCGCGTCCCCCGCAAAGACCGTCTCGATCGCGAGCGCGGTCAGGGTCGGCGCGAGGCCGACGCCCAGCAGTCCCTGGAGCAACAGGAAGATGGCGATCGCGCGCCCGACCATGGCGGGCGGGAGTTCACGCGTGACGATGCTCGACGTCACCAGCAGATAGGTGGTCGCGACCAGCAGGAGCAGCGCCTGCCAGAACCAGAAGCTGGCCTGGGTGGCGGCGAGCCCGTGGAATATCGCGCAGGGCAGCATGATCGCCGCGACGACCAGCGCGATCAGCTGGGCGCCGTGGCGGCCCTGGCGGTTGAGGCGATCGATCACCGCGCCGGCGACGAAGAGGCCGATCGGCCCGGCGGTCAGCAGGAGCGCGCCGCTCAGCGTCCCGATCTGGGCCGGCGTCAGGCCGAACCGGCCCATCAGCAGCGGCGCGATCCAGAGGTTGACCGAGTTGGTCAGCATCGCATGCGCGACCGAGAAGATGGCGAGCGGAACGAGCATGCCGCGCCGCGCGGCCAGCGCGCGCAGCACCTCGCTCCAGCTTGGCGGCTCCGGGCTCGCCGCCGCCTGGTCGCCGGCCGCCTCGTGGCGCTTCGGCTCGCGGAACAGGAAGACCAGCAACAGCAGCGGAAAGCCCAGGGCGCCGGTGATCACCAGCGCGAGTCCCCAGGGCGGCAGGTGCCCGACCAGCGGCAGGCCCGAATAGTCGACCCGCCCGAGCAGCCCGAGCAGCAGCCCGCCCCCCAGGAAGGCGAGCCCGGTCCCGACCAGGTTCGACATCGAGAAGACGCCCAACGCCCGCGCGCGCCGCTGCGGCGACACCCCGTCGCCGATCATCGAATAGCAGGCGGGCGGCAACAGCCCCTCCGCCAGGCCCACGCCGGCGCGCGCCAGCAACAGGGTGACGAAGCCGGTGACGTTGCCGCAGGCGATCGCCATCGCCGACCAGAGCAGGATCGCGACCGCGACGATCGATCGCCGCTGCACGCGATCGGCGAGCCAGCCCGCCGGAATGCTGATCAGGATGTTGGCGATCGCGAAGGCCGTGCCGAGCGCGAGCGTCACCTGCGCCGGGCGCAGGCCCAGGTCCTTCTGGATCGAGACGACCATGAGGGAGACGATATTCTTGTCGATATAGGCGAGCATGCTCGCGACGGTCAGCACCCCGACCAGCCACCATTCGCGCCATGGCGCCGTGCCGGTGGGCGCGGCGCGCCGACTATCCGGGTGCAGAAGCATTTCATCCTCCCCATGCTGCCGGGGAAGCGAGGCCGAAACGGCCAACCCGACAATTCCTTTCAGAAAGAATTGTCGGGTTGGGAGGGCGCCGTCAAGGACCCTGGATTCAGGCGCGGGGCCGCAGCCCTTCCATCACCAGATCGAATATGAAGTCGGCATAGCCCTGGAAGTCGGCATTTTCCTCCTTGAACACGATGCCGGTCGCCGGCTTGTTGCTGGCCCAGAATTCGCAGGCCGATATGATCAGGAAGTGGAAATAGCGGGGATCGACCGCGCGCATCAGGCCGGCCGCCTCCCCCAGCTTCAATATCTCGCGGAGATCCTCGAGCGACCCGGTGAGGATTTCCGTCCACTCGGCATGCGCTTCCGAGGTCTCGTCGCCATAGAGCATCGATGAGACCAGCTTGTGGTGGTAGGGATTATCGTGGAACAGCCGGAAGGTGCGCGTGATCCTGTAGCGCAGCCGCTCGACCGGGTCCGAGTCGATGCGCCGCGCCATCATCTCGGCGCGGGCCGATTTGTGCGCGGCGCGGACCAGTTCCATCAGCAGGTTTTCGATATTGCCGAAATAATAGCGGACCAGGTTGGGGTCCACGCCCGCCTCCTCGGCCACCATCTGGCGGGTGAGCAGGGTGGGCTCGACACGGGTCAGCACCTTGCGCGCCGCATCGACCAGCGCCTGGCGCCCGACGTCGTTCGACTTGCGCGCCGGCCGGCCTCTTTTCCGGGGGGCGGTCGCGGGTGCCGTCTTTGCCATGCCTGTTCCTTCTACCGTCCCTGCCGGGCGGCCGCCCGGGCCGCTTGGACATAAGCATAGAAACATGCGCCGACAGGAGTCGACTTCCAATTCCTCGGCGGAAGAAAAACTGACGCGCTTCGCGCGATCCGGGCCGCGCGAACAGGGCCGGTTGCGGCGGATTCCTCCCGTTTCCGGACCACTCAATCAGCGCTTGCATTGTCCCGGAAACCCATTTATTCCTTCAATAAGGAATTTAATTGGGAAATCGATCGGAGAGGCCCGGAATGGCGGAAACGGATCAGAATCGACGCTATCGGATGCCCGTGGTCTTCGGTCCGACATGCGGTCCCCGCCAGGGTCCGGACGGCGGCCGCTACGACTATGCGGACGCCCCGCGGACGACGGCGGCGATCTCCTTCCTGACGCGCCGGGACGCCCTGCTCGACCTGATGCCGCCGCATTGCCGGCCCGACGACGATCCCGTCGTCACCGTCGAGCATGTCGAGCTGCGCGCGCTCGAATGGCTGGCCGGGCGCAGCTATAGCCTCCTCTCGGTCAAGGTGCCGGTGGTCTATGAGGGGCCCGAGGAGCAGGTGCGCGGCGCCTTCCTGCCGGTGCTCTGGGAGAACCGGGCCGAGCCGATCATCAGCGGCCGCGAGGAACTGGGCTTCGCCAAGCTGTTCTGCGAGCTGCCGCCGCCCCGGGTCCTGGCCGGCAAGCGCGAATATTCCGCCCTGTGGGACGGCCATGGCTTCATCCGCATGGAATTCGACGACCTCGCCGAAGGGCCGCCGCCCGGCCCTCCGCCGCCCGATTTCGCGGGCGTGCTCCATCATCGCTATTTCCCCGCGGTTTCCCGCGAAGGCGTCGCCGACGTCGAGCAGATGGTGCTCACCCCGGCGGGCGGGGCGACGATCCGCTACGACCGCATATGGCGTGGCCAGGGCCGGGTGACCTTCGTCCGGTCGAGCTGGGAGCAGCTTCCCACCATGTTCCACATCGTCAACCGCCTCGCCGAATTGCCGGTCGTCGAATGGCGCGGCGCGTCGATCATCGAATCCCGCGGGACCAAGGACCTGTCGGACCAGCGCGTGCTGCGCTGACGCCCGACCAGAGAGATCAAGGAGAGCGGATATGCCCATCCAGGCCGTGAACAGCGTCGTCCTCGGGGTCGAGGACCTCGCCGCCGCCCGGCGTTTCTACACCGATTTCGGCCTGTCCGAGGCGACCACCGCCGCCGACCGGTCGGACTTCCGGACGCTCGACGGCACCGAGATCAACCTCCGCCGCGCAGACGATCCCGCGCTGCCCCCGGCGGTCGTCGACGGGCCGACGGTGCGCGAGATCGTCTGGGGCGTCGATGACGCGGCGACGCTCGACCGCATCGCCGACGAGCTCGCGAAGGACCGCGACGCCGCCTTCGACGCTGACGGCGTCCTGCACAGCCGCGACGACGACGGCTATGGCATCGCCTTCCGGGTCGATCGTCGCGACGCCTATGTGCCGCCGGCGCCGCGCCTCAACCTCTACGGCGCGCCGCCCGCCCGACCGGTCAACCAGCGCATCGACTTCGCCGAGCCGATCCGGCCGGCTTCGGTGGCGCATGTCGTCCTCTTCTCGACCGACGTGATCGCCGCGACGCGCTTCTATACCGAGCGGCTCGGCTTCCGGGTCAGCGACATGTTCAGGGAAGGCCGCGGCGCCTTCCTGCGCGCCGAGGGATCGGGCTACCACCACAATCTGTTCCTGATCCGCGGCGAACGGCGCGGGCTTCACCACATCGCCTTCGCCGTCAACGACTTCAACGACGTCGTCCTCGGCGGAAAGACGATGCTCGCCCGCGACTGGACCCCGAAGATGGGGCCGGGCCGTCACCTGATCGGCTCCAACTACTTCTGGTATTTCGAGAGTCCCTGCGGCGGCGCGATGGAGCTGACCGCCGACATGGATCGCGCCGACGACGACTGGGAGGTGCGCGAATGGGACTTCGTTCCCAGCAACACCGCCGCCTGGTCCACCAGCTTCAACCCGACACGATAAGGCAGGAGCGACGATGTCTTCCTTTTTCCAACTGGGCACGTTCGCCCGCGACGACGGCTCCCTCCCCGCGCTGGTGATCGAGGGCGCGGTGCTCGACCTTCGCGCCGCCGCCGAGCGCGCGGGCCTGGCGCTGCCCCCCTTCGCGGCGATCAGCGACCTGCTCGGCGACTGGGACGCGACCTTCGAGCGCCTGTCCGCCGTGGCCGATCACGCGCGGGCGGACGGCCTCCAGGCCTTCTCGCTCGGCACGGTGGAGAGTCTGCGCCCCTGCCCGCCGCCGGGCCGGGTCGGCAAGATGCTCTTCGCGGCCGCGAACTACAGCGACCATGTCCGCAACATGCGCAAGACCTTCACGCCCGACATCCCGCTCGCCGACCAGGGCAAGCAGCTGCCGCCGCTGCGCCCCTATATGTTCGGCAAGATCAACGTGCCGACCGGGGCCTTCGACGACATCATCCTGCCGCCCGGCATGGAGCGGATCGACTGGGAGGCCGAGCTGATGGTCGTGATCGGCACGCCGGGCCTTGCGATCCGCCCGGCCGAGGCGCACCGCCACATCGCCGGCTACATGACCGGAAACGACGTCTCCTGCCGCGACCGGACCTGGCGCGAGGATCGCCCGACCATCCGGTCCGACTGGCTCGGCGGAAAGAGCTATGACAGCTTCGCGCCGCTCGGCCCGCTGCTGACCCCGCGCCAGTTCGTGCCCGATCATGCCGACCTCGCGATCCGCCTGTGGGTGAACGGCGAGCTCAAGCAGGACGGCAATTCGCGCGACATGACCTTCGGCATCGAGGAGCAGATCGAATATGCCTCGTCGATGATGACGCTGCTGCCCGGCGACGTGATCGCCACCGGCACCCCCGCCGGCACCGGCCAGGAGCGGGGCGAATTCCTCAAGGAAGGCGACATCGTCGAGACCGAGGTGGAATCCTGCGGACGACAGCGCAACCGCGTCGTCGCGCGCCGCCGGGCGGAGATCGCGGCATGAGCGCCGGCGCCAGCCTCCCGCCGGCCCTGCCTCCCGTGCGGCGCGTCGTCACCGCCAACGACGCCGGGGGGCGATCCTTCATCCGCGAGGACGGCGAGAACCCGGCGGTCCACACCGTCGCGGGCCGGCCGGGTTTCCGCAGCGCCAATATCTGGCGGACGATCGACTCCCCGACGCCGATCGACGCCGAGGATACGATCACCGAGCATGAAGGCGTCCAGCCGCCGCCGCTCGGCACCGTGTTCCGGATCATCGACTTCCCGCCGCGTCCCGAGGACCCGGAGGAGCGGCGGCGCCAGGCCTCGGCCTCGCTCAACACGCTGTTCGCCGATGCGCATCACGAAGCGCGGCACGACAAGCCCGGCATGCACGTCACCGCGTCGATCGACTATGCGATCGTCCTGTCCGGCACGATCACCGCGATCATGGACGACGGCGAGACCGACCTCCACGCCGGCGACGTGCTGATCCAGCGCGGCACCAACCATGGCTGGGAGAATCGCACCCGCGCGATGGCGCGCGTGGCGTTCATCCTGATCGACGGGCGTCCTGAATGAGCGACGGGACTCGGGCGGCCCCCGGCACGGACGGCCTGCACGTCTGCCGCAAGCCGCTACCGACCCGGCCGGCCCGCCCGCGACGCCGGGCCGGCGGCGCGGCCGTGGTCGACCTGCATTGCCATTTCCTGGTCGCCGAGGTCGAGACGATGGCCGCCGAGGCGCCGGACGCCCCCCGCCCGCCCGCCGCGGCGAGCGAGGCCGCCGCGGCGACGGCGCGCTACAATGCCGCGCTGATCCGCACCACCTACCGCCCGCCGCTGACCGACATCGACACGCGGCTGGCCGACATGGATGCGATGGGGGTCGACGTCCAGGCGATCAGCCCCTCGCCGACCCAATATCATTATTGGGCGCCGGCCGACCTCGGCGAGGCGCTGGTCGCCCGGATCAACGAACGGATCGCCGCGCTGTGCGCCGATCATCCCGACCGCCTCGTCGGCCTCGGCAGCGTCGCGCTGCAACACCCCCTGCTCGCGCGCGAGCAGCTCCGCCACGCGGTGCGCGGCCTCGGCCTGCGCGGGGTCGAGATCTCGACCATGGTCAACGGCGACGGCATCGACGACCCGCGCTTCGCACCCTTCTGGGAAGAGGCCGAACGGCTCGGCGTGCTGGTGCTGGTGCATCCGCTCGGCACCACGGTCGGCCCCCGGATGGACGAGCATTATCTGTCCAACGTCATCGGGCAGCCGCTGGAGACCATGATCGCGCTGTCGCGCCTGATCATGGGCGGCCATTTCGACCGCTACCCCGCGCTGAAGCTCTGCGCGGTCCATGGCGGCGGCTATCTGCCCAAATATGCCGGGCGCAGCGACCATGGCTGGAAGGTGCGGCCCGAATGCGACGGCTGCGCCCATCCGCCGAGCGCGTATCTGCGCCGGATCTGGTACGACAGCCTCGTCTACGAACCCGCCGAGCTCCGCGCGCTGATCGATGCGGTGGGCGCGGATCGCATCGTCGTCGGCACCGACTATCCGTTCGACATGGGCGACTACGACCCCATCGGACTGGTCGATGCCGTCCCCGGCCTCGGCGCCGCCGACAAGGCGGCCATATTGGGCGGCAACGCCCGCAAGCTTCTGGGCATCGCCGGGCCCGGCCTCAGGAAGGAATAGATCGAATGGCAGTTGAGAGCGTCCTCGTCATCGGCGGCGGACTGGGCGGCTTGTCCGCGGCGGTCGCGCTCGCGAAGGGCGGGTGCAGGGTCCGGCTGATCGAGCGCAACCCGGACTGGAGCGCGCTGGGCGCCGGCCTGACCTTCAACGGCGCGACGGCGCGCGCCTTCAAGACGATCGGCGTGCTCGACGAGGTGGTCGCGGCCGGCGCGGTCCATGGCATGTCCGACATCTGCGACAGCGACGGCACGCTCCTCACCACCGGCAGCACCGAGATGGTGTTCGGTCCCGACGTGCCGGTGCTGGGCGGCATCCTGCGCCCGGTCGTCCATCGGATCATGGTCGCCGCCGCCCGCAAGGCCGGGGTCGAATGCATCCCCGCGCTGACCGTCGCCGAATGGACCGAGCATCGCGACGGCGTCGCCGTGCGGTTCAGCGACGGCACGACCGGGCGCTACGACCTGGCGATCGGGGCCGATGGGCTGATGTCGTCGACCCGCGCGCAGCTGTTCCCCGATGCGCCGGGCCCCGAATTCACCGGCCAGGGCTGCTGGCGGGCGATCGCGCCGCGGCCGCCGTCGGTGCACACCAGCATCCTGTTCCTCGGCGGGCAGCACAAGGTGGGCCTCAATCCGGTCTCGCCGGACCAGATGTACCTGTTCCTGCTGGAGACGGTGCCCGACAACCCCTGGTATGACGAACAGGACTGGCCCGAGCTGCTGCGCGCGAAGCTCGCCGGGTTCGGCGGCCATGTCGCCACGGTGCGGGAAGGGCTCGGGCCGGACTCCAGCATCAATTACCGCCCGCTCGAAACGCTGGTGATGCCCCGTCCCTGGTATCGGGGGCATGTACTGCTGATCGGCGACGCCGCGCATGCGACGACGCCCCATGTCGGCTTCGGCGCCGGGCTGGCGATCGAGGACGGCGTCGTATTGGGCGAACTGGTGCGCGAAGGATTGCCGGCCGGCGAGCTGGTCGAGGCCTTCACCGATCGCCGCTTCGACCGGTGCCGCAACGTCGTCGAGGGCTCGGTGGCGCTCGGCGAACTCGAGATGCGCCACGCGCCGGTCGCCGACCAGCGCGCCCTGTCGCGCTCGATCTACGAGATGATCCAGGAGCCGGCATGACGCTATCGATGCGCTATCCCGCGATCGACGAAACCCACGATCCCGCGCTGTCGAGCTGGGTCGAGGGCGCCGACGACCATCAGGACTTTCCGGTCCAGAACCTGCCGCTCGGCATCGTCTCGACCGGCGGTGGCAATCCGCGCGTCGGCGTCGCGATCGGCGGGCATGTCCTCGACCTCGCCGCCATCGCCGGCCTGCTGCCCGACGACGGCCGCGCCGCGCTGTCGCAACCCTCGCTCAACGCCTATATGGCACTGCGACCGGAGCAGCGGCTGGCGTTGCGGCGCCGGCTTTCGTCGCTGCTGACCCGCGAGGACGAGCGCCGGGCGATCGAGCCGCATCTCCATCGCGCGTCCGCCTGCAAGCTGCACATGCCGGCGCGGATCGGCGACTACACCGATTTCTACACAGGCATCCACCATGCGGTGAACCTCGGGAGCGTGTTCCGCCCCGACAGCCCGCTGTTGCCCAACTACAAGCATGTCCCGATCGGCTATCACGGGCGCGCCTCTTCGGTCCGGATATCGGGCGTCCCCGTCCGCCGTCCCTCCGGGCAGGTCAGGACCGCCGAGGGGACGGCGCCCGAGCTGGCCCCCACCCGGCGGCTCGACTTCGAACTGGAGTTGGGCTTCTGGGTCGGCGCGGCCAACCGCCCCGGCGAAGCACTGCCGATCGAGCGCGCGCCCGACAGCCTGGTCGGCATCTGCCTGCTCAACGACTGGTCCGCGCGCGACGTCCAGGCCTGGGAATATCAGCCGCTCGGCCCCTTCCTCGCCAAGAATTTCCACACGACCATCTCCCCCTGGGTGGTGACGGCCGAGGCGCTGGCGCCGTTCCGCATTGCCCAGCCGGCGCGGCCCGAGGGCGACCCCGCTCCCCTGCCCTATCTGTTCGACGCGGCCGACCAGGCGCATGGCGCGCTGTCGCTCGACCTCCATGTCGACCTGCTGCCGCGCGGCGGCACGGAGGCCGTCCCGATCGCGCGCTCCCATGCGTCGCACATGTATTGGACGCCGGCGCAGCTCGTCGCCCATCACAGCGTCGGCGGCTGCAACCTCGAACCCGGCGACCTGCTGGGCAGCGGCACGATCTCCGCCCCCGTTCCCTCGGGGCTCGGCAGCCTGATGGAGATGACGCGCGGGTGGAAGGACCCGATCACGCTCCCCGACGGGCAGAACCGCCTCGCCCTCGAAGACGGCGACGAGATCCGGTTGAGCGCGGTGGCGTCGGCTCCGGGATTCCGGTCGATCGGTCTGGGCCGCTGCGACGGAAGGGTAGTCGCATGAGCGCCGCGCCTTTCGCGCTCGTGAAATTTCCACCGTGACACAGGCTTTTCCCGCTTGTTGCGAAGAGGCGCTTCCACTATAAATTCCTTATTAAAAGAATTATAGCCGGAAGAGTCGCGGTCACCCGTTCTGGAGAGAGTCCATGTCCCGAGACGCCGTACAGCCCTATTATCCCGGCACCCTGCCCGCGCCGCGCAACGCCTGGTATGTCTGCGCCTTCTCGGACGAGGTCGGCGAGCGGCCGATGTCCCGCCGCATCCTCGGCGATCGCATCGTCTTCTATCGCACCGAGGCGGGCGATCCGGTCGCGCTGGCCGATTATTGCCCACACCGCGCCGTGGCGCTGTCGCACGGCAAGCGGGTCGAGGGGGACCGCATCCAGTGCATCTACCACGGCATGGAATTCGGGCCCGACGGCCATTGCCGGCGGGTCCCCTCGCAAAAGGCCGTCCCCCGGGCGATGGCGACCCGTTCCTATCCGCTGGCGGAGCGCTGGCGCTGGATATGGATATGGATGGGCGATCCCGACGCCGCCGACGAGAGCCTCATCCCCGACCATTCGACCTTCGGCCTCGGCGAGGATGACGGCTTCTACAAGATCCAGCGCTTCCGCATGGACATCGGCGGCAGTTTCCAGCTGCTCCACGAGAATCTGCTCGACGTGTCGCACATCACCTTCCTCCACGAAGGCATGTTCGACTCCGGCACCATCGCCGAGACCCCGGCGACGACCGAGATCGACGGCAACGTCATCACCATGACCCGCAGGCTGACCGAGACGGTCTCCGGCCCCTATGCGCGCCAGTTCGGCCTCGAGGAGGGGACCCGGGTCAACCGCCAGCTCATCGCCAAGACCTTCATCCCGGCGCTGAACATCAACACCAACATCTTCGAATTCCCCGACGATCCCGAACGGCCGGCCTGCACCCGCCACGCGCCGTTCGGCATCACGCCGGAGACCGAGCGGAGCTGCCATTATTTCACCGCCTCGGCGAGCGACTACGGGGTGCGGCCGGAAGGCGAAGCGCTGGAGGCGCAGAACCGGAATGTCTGGAACGTGTTCCTGACCGACAAGCTGGCGATCGAATCGATCCAGCAAAGCTATGACGAGATGGGCGCCGCGACTCCCGACGCCAGCGTCCGCGCCGACGAGGCCGCCGTCCGGTTCCGCCGCATCGTCATGCGCATGGCCGCCGACGAAGCTGCCGAGGCCTAGATGAGCAAGGACATCCGCAACCTATGGTATGTGGCCGCCCTGTCGACGGAGATCGCCGACGGCCCGGTCGGACGCCGCATCTGCTCGTTTCCCGTCGTGCTCTATCGCGAGCGGTCGGGGGCGGTGGCGGCGCTGTTCGATCGGTGCCCGCACCGGTTCGTTCCCCTGTCGCGCGGCCATTGCGAAGGCGACCGGCTCGTCTGCGGCTATCATGGCCTGGCCTATGACGGCGCCGGGAAATGCGTCGCCAACCCGCAGGGAACGGTGACGCGCAGCCTCGACGTCCGCTCCTTTCCGGTCGAGGAACGGCACGGGCTGGTCTGGATCTGGATGGGCGACCCGGCGCTGCGCGACACGGTCGCGATCCCCGACTTCTCGCTGCTCGACCGGCCGGCCATGCGTCCGCAATACGGCTATATGTGGACGGCCGCGCATTTCGAGCTGATGACCGACAACATCATGGACCTCAGCCATATCGAGTTCCTGCATGCCGACACGCTGGGCACCGAGAAGATTCGCGACGCCAAGGTCCAGGCGCGCGTCGAGGGAGAGACGGTCTATTCCGGCCGGACCGTGCACGACGAGATCCTCCCGCCGTTCCTCGAAGGCAGCTTCCAGACCGACGGCAGGCCGGTGACGCGATCGCTGTCGGTCCGGTGGAACGCGCCCGCGCTGATGCTGCTCACCGTCGGCGTCGACCCGGCGGGCCCGGAAAAGGCGCCGCGCGAAACCTTCAACATGCACTTCATCACCCCGGAGACCAGCACGACCTGCCATTATTTCTGGGCCGCGACGCGCCCCTATGGGCCGGACGATCCCGAGCGGGACAGGCGCCTGCGCGAGGGGCTGGAGCGGGCTTTCCGGACCGAGGACAAGCCGATGATCGAGGCGCAGCAGCTCGTGACCGGCGAAGCGGACCTGCTCGACCTCAAGCCCGCGCTGTTCCGCGGCGACGGCGCCGCGATCCACGCCCGCCGCATCCTCACCCAGCTCCGCCGGGCCGAAGAAGAGGCATAGCCCGTCAAGAAAATACGGGCGTGGGATCAGCCACGCCCGTCGACATTCACCGGCTGCCGATGGGGCCGGGCTCATGAAGCGCATGAGCCCGGCCCCTGTCCGTCATCCGTCGGCGCCGAACTTCACCTTGGCGGTCGCGCCGAACGTCCGGGGGTGCGGACGGAGGCGGATGCCGCCCAGGCCGAAATTGTCGGCGGTGCCGGTGTAATAGTCTTCCTTGAACAGGTTGTTGACATATCCGCCGATCTCGAACCGGCCGAAGCGGACGCCGCCGAACATGTTCACGACGGCATAGGCCTTGGGCTGATAGGGGAAGCTCGGAAGGGCCAGCGGAACCGCCGCGACGCCTTCCAGGTCTCCGGGCGCCGCCGAGCGGAAGTTGATCTCCGGATGCAGGTAGAGGCTGACGCCGTCGGCCACTTCCGCGTCATAGTCGAGCGACGTGCTGATCGTGTAGCGCGGCGTCTTCGGCAGGCGATAGCCCGTCAGGTCGACCTGGTTGCCGCCCGCCAGGACCGCGTCGGGGAAGCTCTTGAACGTGCTGTCGAGGTAGCCGAACGCGGCGTTCCAGCGCAGGGTCGACGAAAGCCGGGCGTGGACGTCGAACTCGAAACCCTTGTTGGTCGCCCGCGCCGCATTCAGCGTCAGTTCGGTCGCGGAACTGATGTCGCCCGGAATGGCGAGATAGTTCGTCTGGACCTGCAGGTCCTTCCACTTCAGGTAGAAGAAGGACAGGCCATATTGCACGCTATGATCGAGCAGGTCGCCCTTCAGGCCGACTTCGTAGTTCCAGAGGGTCTCGGGCCTGAACGGCGAAGCGAACCCCGAATTGATGTCGATGCCGCCGGCCTTGTATCCCTTGGACACCGAGGCGTAGACATTGTTGTCGCGGTTGAACTTGAAGCGCGCGAGCAGGCGCGGCGAGAAGTCCGAGAAGCTCTTGCTTCCCGCGATGTCCGGAACCGGGGATTCGAACGCCACCACGCCGAAGTTGCGGTTCGATATCTTGTCGTGCGTGTAGCGGCCGCCGGCGACGAGGTCGACCTTCGACGAGACATGCCAGGTCGCATCGGCGAAGGCCGCGATGCTTTCCGTCTTGAAGATCTTGTTGTTCTCGTTGACCCGGAACTCCGGCGGGATCGGCGGCAGCAGGCCGATCACCGTGCCATCGGGATAGGTGTAGCTGGTTTCCGTGCCGGCGCGGATGCTGTTGAACTGGCGGATGCGGTCATTGGCGTACAGGCCGCCCACCACCCATTCGATCGCCGTCGTCCCTTCCGACTGGACGCGCAGTTCCTGGCTGAAGGACCGTCCGCTGTTGCGGTTGTGGCGATAGAGGGCGTCGACCGAGATATTGTCCTGGTCGAACTGACGGCTGTTGCTGCTGTCGATATAGCCGGTGATCGAGTGGATCGAGAAATCGTCACCCTTCCAGGTCAGCCGGTTGTTGATGATCGTCGCGCTGTTGTTGTTCCATTCGCGGGTGTTGTGGCGGACGTTGCGCTGGTTGGCGGGATAGAAGCCCTCGCCTTCGTCGATCGCCTGGAAATCCGATCCGAAGATGCTCTTGGTATCGAGGTCGAGCACGCCCGACGGCACGGTCGCATCCATGCCGTTGCGGTCGCGCGCATAGTCGACCGACAGATCCCAGGTCAGATTCTCGGTCGGGACGAAGCGCACGGCGCCCCGAAGGTGGAGATTCTTGTAGCCGCTGTTCGGCGTCCCGCGCGGATCAAGGTTGCGGATGAGGCCGTCGCTCTTCTCATAGGAGGCGAGACCGCGGAAGAACAGGTTGGAGGCCAGCGGCGCGTTGAAGATGCCGTAGACCTTCTGCGTGTCGAAACGGCCATATTCGAGGCCGCCCTCGGCATAAAGCGAGTCGGTCGGCTTCTTGGTGGTGATGTTGATCGCGCCGCCCGAGGCGTTGCGGCCGAAATAGGTGCCCTGCGGACCGCGCAGCACCTCGATCCGCTCGATGTCGAGGAGCTGCGGGTTGAGCGTGCCGTTGGCGGACGAGCCGGTGCTCAGCTCGTCGATATAATAGCCGATCGACTGCTGGGTCGACTGTTCGCCGAGGTCGACGTTGCTGACGCCGCGGATCGCGATGTTGATCGAGCGGTTGCCCTTCTCTCCATCTTCGGTGAAGCTGATGTTCGGGGCCAGCGCCAGATAGTCCTTGGCCTCCGTGATGTGGGCCTTTTCGATCATCGATGCCGAGAAGGCCGACACGCTGATCGGAACGTCCAGAAGCCGCTGCTGGCGGCGTTGCGCGGTGACGACGATCTCCGCGTCGGACGTCCGCGGCGCCGCTTCGGCCGGGGCGGCTTCGACGGCAGCGGGGCCGGCCTTCTGCGCAAGCGCGCCGGCGGAGGGAAGAAGAGCCAGTGCGGTCGTGGCACTCAACATCAGCTTCGAGGAAAACATCATCGATCCTGCCCCTTTGTGTTCGGAAATTGCGGGCCTTCCGTCCCAGCCTGTCGTCCGCTGGAAGCTCTATGCTCGGTCACCGCAGTTTCGTATTTCCGTCACGAAATATCAGTGTGGGGGCCGACCGCGATCAACTGAGAGATAATGATCGCTGCGATTACCTTGCCTTATTCAAGCCGAAGCCTGCCCATCAAAGCGGCTAATCCCCGCCAGAAGTTTCATTCAATTGTACGTTTCGCTCAACTGCCGGACTGTGGGTGATCACCACAGGGCAATCCAGGTAGGATCGACGATGACGATGACGGGCGCACAGGCGCTTCTCGGCCAGATATTGGCGAATGGGACCGATACGATTTTCGGGCTGCCGGGTGGCCAGCTCGACCATTTCTTCGACGCCATGCACAAGGCGGGCGACAAGCTTCGCCTGTTCGGCACCCGGCATGAGCAAGGGGCCGCCTATATGGCGTTCGGCTATGCGCGGTCCACCGGCAAGCCCGGCGTCTATACCGTCGTCCCCGGCCCCGGCGTGCTCAACACCACGGCCGCGCTCTGCTCCGCCTATGCGACCAACGCGCCCGTGCTCTGCCTGACCGGGCAGATCCCCAGCGCCGGAATCGGCAAGGGCATCGGCTATCTGCACGAACTGCCCGATCAGCTCGCCACGATGCGCACGCTGACCAAATGGGCCGACCGGGCGATGACGCCCGATGCCGCCCCGGCCCTGGTCAACGAGGCCTATCGGCAGATGGGCAGCGGCCGGCCGCGCCCGGTGAGCCTCGAGATGCCGATGGACGTCATGGGCGCTTCGGCCGACGTCGCGCTGCTGCCCAAGGCGGAGATCGATCGCGGGCCGGCGCTCGACGACGACGCCATCCTGCGTGCGGCCAAGCTGCTCAGCACCGCGCGCAATCCGCTGATCATCGCCGGCGGCGGCGCGATCGCGGCCGGGGAAGCGCTTCAGGAACTGGCGGCGATGCTGCAGGCGCCGGTGGTCAGCTTCCGCAGCGGCCGGGGCGTCATCTCGGACCGTTCGCCGCTGTCGCAGATGTTCCCCGCGGGCTATGAGCTGTGGAAGCAGGCGGACGTCGTCATCGGCCTCGGCAGCCGCATGGAGCAGCAATATCTCTATTGGAAGGTGCCCGATCACATGAAGGTGATCCGCATCGACATCGACCAGGAGGAGATCGACCGGATCGCGGCGCCGGCCGTGGCGATCCACGCCGATGCCGCCGACGCGGTGCCGGCGCTGGTGGCGAAGCTGTCGGGCCTGCTCGATCGCCGCGCCTCGCGCGAGGACGAGCTGCGCGACCTGGCCGCCCGCGTCCGCGGCGATATCGAGGATCGGGTCCAGCCGCAGGCCTCCTATCTCGCGGCGATCCGGGCGGCGCTGCCCGAAGACGGCTATTTCGTCGATGAGATCACCCAGGTCGGCTACACCTCCTGGTACGCCTTTCCGGTCTATGAGCCGCGCCACCTGATCACCTGCGGCTATCAGGGCACGCTGGGCTATGGCTATGCCACGGCCCTGGGCGTCAAGGCCGCGCATCCGGACAAGGCGGTGGTCAACATCGCCGGCGACGGCGGCTTCCTGTTCACCGCCAACGAGATGGCGACCGCCGCGCAGCATGGCATCGCGCTGGTGACCGTGCTGTTCAACAACAACAAGTTCCAGAACGTGCAGCGCCAGCAGCGCGAATGGTTCGGCGGCCGCCTGATCGCGTCCGACCTGAAGAACCCCGACTTCGTGAAGTTCGCGGAAAGCTTCGGCATCCGCGCCGAACGGGTCTATGATCCGGAAAGCCTGCGGCGGGCGGTGTCCGCCGCGCTCGAACGCAACGAGCCGGCCCTGATCGAAGTGCCCTGCGGCGACATGGCGTCGCCGTGGCCCTTCATCATCCGGCCGCCGGCCTTCGAGACCCAGGGGGAGGAAGCGTGATCATGATCGACGATCGCACGGACACGCGCAGGCCCGTGCCGCTGGCCTCGATCCGCTCGCTCGCGCCCTATCGCCAGGGCAAGGCGAAGCTCGACGACGTGGCCCAGCCGCTGAAGCTCTCGTCGAACGAGTCGATGATCGGTCCCAGCGAGAAGGCGATCGCGGCCTATCGGGACTGCGGGGCGCGGCTGGCGCTCTATCCCGACGGCTCGCAGGCGGCGCTGCGGGCGGCGATCGGCCGCGTGCATGGGCTCGATCCCGACCTGATCCTGTGCGGCAACGGCTCCGACGAGCTGATCCAGCTCATCATCCGCGCCTATGTCGGCCAGGGCGACGACGTCGTGATCAGCCAGAACAGCTTCGCCATGGCCTTCGTCCACGCCATCGCCCAGGGCGCCAATGTCGTCACCGCGCCCGAAGCCGGGATGCGCCCGGACGCCGACGCGATCCTGGCGGCGGTGTCGCCGCGGACCAAGCTCGTCATCCTCGCCAGCCCGAACAATCCGATCGGGCAATATATCCCCCGCGAGGAGCTGCTCCGCCTGCATCGCAGCCTGCCGTCCGACGTGCTGCTGCTGATCGACGGCGCCTATGCGGACTATGTCGACGAGCCCGATTTCGAGGCCGGCGACGGGCTCGTCCAGCGCCAGGGCAACGTCGTCATGACGCGCACCTTCTCGAAGCTCTACGGGCTGGCCGGGCTCCGGATCGGCTGGATGTACGCGCCCGAGGAGGTCATCGATTCGGTGCAGCGGATCCGCACCCCGTTCAACGTCAATGCCGCGGCCCTGGCCGCGGCCGAAGCGGCGGTGTGCGACACCGACCATGCCGAGATGGTCCGCCACGAGAACAAGACCGAGCTGGCCCGGATCGCCGAACGGGTGGAGAAGGTCGGGATGCGCTTCATTCCGTCGGTCGCGAACTTCTACCTGCTCCGCTTCCCGAACGGCCTGACGCCGGATGGCGCGGCCCGCCATCTCGAGGCGCGGGGCATCATCCCCCGGCCGGTCAATGCCGGCGGACCGGCGGAGGTTCTCCGGATCACCGTGGGCCGCCCCGAGCAGAACGACCGCGTCATCGCCGCCCTGACCGAGTTCGTCGGGGCATGAGCACCGCCGCGCCATCGGCCGCGACGCTCGATTTCCTGGCCCGGCCGCGACCCTATCTGGTCGGCGGCCGGTGGGAGGAAGGGCAGACGGCCCCGGCGGACATCCTCGATCCGTCGACGGGCCGGTCCTGCGGAACGGCGCATGACGCCGATGCGGACGCGGTCGATCGCGCGGTGGCGGCGGCCCGCGCGGCCTTCGACGATCGGCGCTGGCGCGGCAGAACCCCCGCCGAGCGACAGCGCATCCTCTGGCGGATCGCCGAGCTGATCGAACGGGATGCGCAATTCCTGGCCGAGCTTGAGACGCTCAACGGCGGCAAGCCGTTCGGAGCGGCGTTGCACGGCGAGGTCGCCGCGGCCGCCGAGACGTTCCGCTATTATGCCGGCTGGGTCACCAAGATCGACGGCGGCACCTTCGATCCGTCGGTGCCGGGGCAGAGCTTCCTCGGCTATGGCCGCCACGAGCCGGTCGGGGTCGCGGGTCTCATCACGCCCTGGAACGGGCCGCTGGTGATCGCGGCCTGGAAGCTGGCGCCCGCTCTGGCGGCCGGCTGCTGCGCGATCCTGAAGCCGTCCGAGCTGACCCCCTTCACGACGCTCCATCTCGCGGCGCTGGCCCTGGAGGCCGGGGTCCCGGAAGGCGTCGTGCAGGTGCTTCCCGGCACTGGCGCGACGGTCGGCAGCGCGCTGGCGCGCCATCCCGGCATCGACAAGATATCCTTCACCGGCTCGACGGCGGTGGGGCGGCGGCTGATGGCCGACGCCAGCGGAGACCTCAAGCGGCTCTCGCTCGAACTGGGGGGCAAGTCGCCGGTGCTGATCTTCGCCGATGCCGATCTCGATCGCGCGGCGGCGGGCGCCGCCGACGCGATCTTCGGCAATGCCGGCCAGGTCTGCGTCGCGGGATCGCGCGTCTATGTCGAACGGTCGATCGAGGCCGCGCTGGTGGAGCGGCTGGCGGACATCGCCGGACGGATGCGGATCGGTCCGGGCTTCGACTCGCTGACCCAGATGGGACCGCTGATCAGCGATCGCCACCGGGCCGGCGTCGACGGCTTCGTCCGGCGCGCGCGCGAAGCCGGCGCCGCCGTCGTGACCGGCGGCGCGCCGATCGACGGCCCCGGCTTCTTCTACCCGCCGACGATCGTGACCGGCTGCCGCCAGGACAGCGAGCTGGTGCAGGGCGAAGTGTTCGGCCCCGTGCTGGCGGTCCAGCCGTTCGACGACGAGGCGGAGGCCGTGCGGCTGGCCAACGACAGCAGCTACGGGCTGGCGGCGAGCATCTGGACGCGCGACGTGGGCCGCGCCCATCGGGTCGCCGCCGACGTCCGCGCCGGCATCGTCTGGGTCAACAGCCACGGCATCCCGGAGCTGGCCATGCCGATCGGCGGGATGAAGCAGTCGGGCATCGGGCGCGAGCACGGATGGGCCGGGCTCGAAGCCTTCACCGAGTTCAAGTCGGTGATGCTCCGTGCTGACTGACGAACAGCTCGGCCTCGTCTAGCAGCCAATAGGCGAACGCCTTGATGTTCGCCTCGTCCGAAACCGCCTTGCGGCAGACGATGTAATAAGCGGAATCGAGCGCCAGCACCTCCGGGAAGGGACGCACCAGCGCGCCCGATTCCAGATCCTCGGCGACCAGCGGCCAGCGGCCCAGGGCGATCCCCTGGCCGTCGATGCACGCCTGCTTCACCAGATGCGAATGGCTGAAGCCGAAGCCGCGGTGGACGTTCGCGCCGCGCACGCCGAAATATTGCAGGAACTCGCTCCAGTCGATGCTGAACACGTCGTGGAGCAGCGGGAAGCGCGGGGCGTCCGCCAGGCTCCCGGGCGCTCCATGCCGCTCGATCAGCGCCGGGCTGCACACCGGCAGCACGCTTTCGGTCAACAGGCGTTCGACCTGGAAATTGGGCCAGCTTCCGTTGCCGAAGCGGATCTCGATGTCGGCGTCGCCGCTGGACAGCGCATCGTCCTCCTGCCGCTTGGCGATGAAGCGCACGTCGACCGCGGGAAAGCGCTCCCGGAAGCGCGCCAGCCGGGGGATGATCCAGGCCGAGGAGAAGGAATCGAACACGCCGACGGTGAGCGGCACGTTCTGGTCGCGGTCGAGCGCCCGGCCGGTCGCGTCGGCCATGATGTCGAGCGCCTGGCCGATCGGCGCGACCAGGCTCTCGCCCAGTTCGGTCAGCTTGATCGTGCGGCTCAGCCGCTGGAACAGCGGCCCCCCCATCCATTCCTCGAGCGCCTTGATCTGATGGCTCACCGCCGCCTGGGTGACGCAAAGCTCATCGGCCGCGCGGGTGAAGCTCAGATGCCGGGCGACGCATTCGAAGACGCGCAGACCCAGCAAGGGGGGAAGCTTACGGCTCACGACCGGATCTCCGCTTCGTAGGCAAGGGATGAGACGAACTCATGGCTGCGATCAGTTCCTACCATTTGTGGGCGTGTCGGCGGCGGCGGATACATTTGGGTGGAACTGCCATGAAAAGGAGGTAGCGGTGAAGATTACAGGTGCCCGCGTCATTGTCACCTGTCCCGATCGCAACTTTGTCACGCTCAAGATCGAGACCGATGAAGGATTGACCGGGATTGGTGACGCGACGCTGAACGGCCGCGAACTGGCCGTCGCGTCCTACCTGACCGACCATGTCATCCCGTGCCTGATCGGACGCGATGCGCATCGGATCGAGGACATCTGGAACTATCTGTACCGGGGCGCCTATTGGCGCCGGGGCCCGGTGACGATGAGCGCGATCGCCGCCGTCGACACCGCCTTGTGGGACATCAAGGCCAAGGCCGCCGGCCTGCCGCTCTACCAGCTGCTCGGCGGCCGCAGCCGCGACGGCGTGATGGTCTATGGCCACGCCAACGGCCGCGATATCGAGGAGACCACCGACGAGGTCGCCCGCTATATCGAGATGGGCTACCGGGCGATCCGCGCCCAGACCGGCGTTCCCGGCCTCGCCTCCACCTACGGCGTCTCGTCGGACAAGATGTATTATGAACCGGCCGACGCCGCGCTGCCGACCGAGAATATCTGGTCGACCGAGAAATATCTCGACCATGTCCCGAAGCTGTTCGATCGGCTGCGCGATCGCTTCGGCTTCGATCATCATCTGCTGCACGACGTCCACCACCGGCTGACGCCGATCGAGGCGGGACGGCTGGGCAAGTCGCTGGAGCCCTACCGGCTGTTCTGGATGGAGGACGCCACCCCGGCCGAGAACCAGGAGGCGTTCCGGCTGATCCGCCAGCACACCGTCACCCCGCTGGCGGTGGGCGAGGTGTTCAACACGATCTGGGATGCCAGGGACCTGATCCAGAACCAGCTGATCGACTATATCCGCGCCACCGTGGTCCATGCCGGGGGCATCAGCCATCTGCGCCGGATCGCCGACCTGGCGGCGCTCTATCAGGTCCGGACGGGCTGCCACGGCGCCACCGATCTCTCGCCCGTCTGCATGGGGGCGGCCCTCCATTTCGACATCTGGGTCCCCAATTTCGGCGTGCAGGAATATATGCGGCACACCGAGGCCACCGACGCCGTCTTCCCGCACGCCTACAGCTTCGCGTCGGGATACATGACGCCGGGCGACGTGCCCGGCCATGGCGTCGAGATCGACGAGAAGCTGGCCGCGAAATATCCCTACAAGCCATGTTCCCTGCCGGTGAACCGGCTCGAGGACGGCACCCTCTGGCACTGGTGAACAAAAAGGCGGCAGGGATCAGAAGATCCCTGCCGCACGATAGGCCGATCCGCCCGGGCAGTGCCCGGCCCAGGCGTTCCGGCCCTACCAGGGTTTGTTCAACCCGGTCCGCTGACGGCGTTCCTCCCAGGCGCTGCTGGCCGACGCGCCGGACGTCTTCCTTCCCGCGAACAGCATCGAGGCGAGAAAGCGCCAGGTCGCGCCGCTGAAGATCAGCAGGCCGAGGATTCGCCGCCCTTCGGCCGGATCGAGCCGCACGGTGGTGGCGATCGTGCTGGCCGCCCCGCTCTCGACGACCAGTTCGCCGGCCTCCACCCGAAGCTCGCCGACCTCGAAATCGATGTCGGCGAGCGAGCTGGTTACGCGCATCGCGGCCTCCTCAGCCCTTGCGCAGGGTGCCGCGCGCCTGGGCGGCACGGACGCGCTGCTCGTGAAGGTCCGCCATGTCGGCGACGCTCTTGCCGGCGGGCGGCGTGAACTGGCCGCGGCCGTAGAGATCGGAGAAGACCTCGCGCACCGGCCCCATCTTGTCCGCCAGCGTGCGCGGCGGCTTGCCCGACGGGAACTGGTTCGCCGGATAGATCGGCTTCTCGTAGATCTGCCGGAAACCCTCGGTGCGGACGTCGACCCAGGTATTGTGGTTGCAGCGCGACCGATGCTCGCGAAGCGACTCGATGTCGATCGTCACGCCGAGCACCTGCTCCTGCGGATAGGGCGCGTGGCGCTGCACCATGCCGGTATAGTCGATCGCGAACGAGCCGCCGGGGCAGAAGGCCTTGGGATAATAGGCATAGTCGACCGTGCCCCAGTTGGAGCCGAGCACATAGGCCATGTTGTCGTGCGCGCGGGTGCGCCGGGTGAACATCCAGAAGTCCCAGGGCTGCGACACGCCCTCGACCTCCTGGAGCGCCACCGGATGGCAGATCACCTCGACGCCGTTATAGCCCAGCGCGCGCGACACCTCGGGCGTGCAGCCGTCATGGCAGGTCATCGTGCCGAGCTTGCCGATCTCGGTGTCGATCACCGGGAAGAGCGTCGAGATGTCGCCGCCGAACACTTCCTTATATTCGTCGAAGATGTCGTGGGGCGACGTGCCGAGGCCGATCGAGGCGGGGATGTGCCACTTGTGATAGCGCAGCACCACCTCGCCCGACGGCCCGATGATGAAGGCGGTGTTGAACCAGCGGTCGGGGAACTCCTTGACCCGCTCGACCACGCCGCCGCCGGCGATGTAGAGATTATATTCCTTCGCGACCTCGCCCAGCCGCCGCATCTCCGGGCCGTCGAGCTCGATCGCCTTCTTCATGAAGCTGTCGATGCCGTGCTCGCCCTTGCCCGGCGTGGTGACGCCCTGCATGAAATATTCGGGGAACACGACCAGCCTGGCCGGAAGCTCCCAGAAATAGCCGACCCCGAAATCGATCATGTTGATCGCGCGGTCGAGGTTCTTGGCGATGCCCGCGCGATCCTCGGCGACCTCGACATGGGGCTGCATCACCAGGGCGGTGTATTTGTCGATCTTCTTCGCTGTCATATGCTGTCTCCGACGTTCGTCACCAGAAGTCGGCCGGAGCGATGCCCATGTCGTCGAGCATCACCCGGGCCGTGATCGTTCCCATCGCCGAGATGGCACCGCCGGGATGGCAGTGCGGACCGGTCATGTAGAGATCGCGGACAGGCGCGCGATAATGCGCATATCCGGGGAAGGGGCGGAAGGAGCCGAGCTGCGCGGCGATCCGCTCGCCGCCGTTGGTGGTGCCTTCCACGAAGCTGAGATTGGCGGTCTCCAGCGTGCCGCGATGCTGGAGATATTTGCCCAGGATCACGTCGCCGGCGATGTTCGGCGCATATTGCTGCAGCTTGGGCAGCAGGGTCTTCGCATAATAGTCCTCGGCGATGTCGTCCCAGGTCCGCCCGTCCGCGAGCCAGTTGGAGACATAGGTGTCGAAGATCAGCGTATGCTTGCCCTCGGGCGCGCGGCTCGGGTCGAGCTTCGTCCAGCAGGCGGACCAGAGGAACGGATCGCTCGGCGGTATGCCCATCGCGATCTCGGCATAGAAACGGGTCATCTGCTCCATCGAATCGACGATCCGGTGGAAGGGAGCGGCGCTCATCGCCTCCCCGTTCAGGAAGCGCGGTTCTTCGGCGAGCGCGAGCTGCGCGCGGCAGATCGATATCTTGCCGAAGGAATAGCCCTTCACCATCGCCGCGAAATCGGGGTTCAGCCTGTCCTCGCCCAGCAACCGCAGGAAGGTCTGCTTCGGGTCGAGCGCCGACACGGTCGCGCGCCGCCCGCGCACCGTCCGCCCGTCCTCCAGGCGGAGGCCCGCGGCGCGGCCGTTCTCGACGATGATCTCGCTGACCGATGCGTTGGTCAGCACCTTGCCGCCATGCGCCTCGACATAGCGCGCCATCGCCTTGGGCAGCTCCATGCTGCCGCCCTCGGGGATCGCCTGGCCATAATAATGGATCGCCGGGATCATGATGTAGAAGGACTGGCCGGCGCCTTCCTGGTCGGGAAGGATCTGCGGGGCCAGCGCCCAGTTCAGCATCACCGCCTTGATGAAGTCGTTCTCGAAATTGGTCTCGACCCAGGCGCGCGCCGACATCGAGAATTCGCGCAGCCGCCGCAGGCCCGGCTCGTTGGTCTCCAGCGCGCGCGGCAGCGCCGACGGCGGCGCAGGGGGCGAGAAGAACGCCTTGACGAAGCCTTCGCGGACCTGCTCGAAATCCTCATAGACCCGGCGATAGCGGGCGGCGTCCGCGCGCGAATAGGCGGCGATGGAGTCGCAGGTCCGGTCGATGTCCTTGTGGATGACGATCCCCGGCCCGCCGTTGCGGTCGGGATGGCCGGTGATGTGGTCCTTCGGCTCGATATATTTCAGGCCGTAGCGCTCGAGGTCCGGCTGGATCGCCTTGAAATCCTCGTTGCACTGGATCCAGACGTGCGAGGAACCGTAGAGGTCGTGCTTGAAGCCGGGCAGCGTCACCTCCTCGGTGATCGCGCCGCCGCCGACATTGGCGTTACGCTCGACGACGCAGACCGACAGGTTCCAGCGGGCAAGGGTGGCGGCGCAGGCCAGCGCGTTCACGCCTCCGCCGGCAATGACGACATCGAAGTCGGACATGCGATCTTCTCCGGTTCAACTTGCCGCCATCTGTAGGGACCGGGAGCGCGCGGTAGAAATTAGGCTTATTGATCGCTTGGATTAGAGCGAATGCCGTTGCCCGATCCGGACGGCCGTGCATGCTGACGGTCGAACAAGCCCGCCCAGCATGGATGGAAAATGCCGCTCATCAATCCGGACGACAGTCTGAGCCTTTGCGCCGTGATGTTCGGGCTCACCGCCATGGGCTTCTGGCTCGACGGCACCGCCTTCGGCCGCCGCACGTCGGGCGCGCTGTGGATCATCGTCGGCGGCCTGCTCCTGTCCAATCTCGGCGTGGTGCCGTTCGAGGCACCGGTCTACGACTTCACCTTCAGCCATCTCGTGCCGATGGCGATCCCGCTGCTGCTGCTGCGCGCCGACCTGCGGCGCATCATCCGCGAATCGGGCCGGGTGATGGTGGCCTTCCTGATCGCGAGCTTCGCGGTCGTGGTGGGCGCGATCGTCGGCTTCCACCTGATCCCCATGGGACCGATCGGCGCCAAGGTGGCCGGCGTCTATACCGGCGGCTGGATCGGCGGCACGGTCAGCTTCGTCGCGGTCAGCCAGGCCGTCCACATGACGCCCGCCGAGTTCACGCTGGCGATGGGCGCGAGCAGCCCGGTGAGCATCGCCGCGCTGCTGTTGCTGATCACCTTGCCGTCGCTGGCGATCCTGCGCCGCTTCATCCCGACCAAGTTCGACGTCAACGAGGTCGACAGCACCGACCTGGTCATCGAAGCCCAGCCGAAATCCTATCGCGCGGCCGAACTGGCCGGCCTGATCACGCTCGGCTTCGCCATCTCGTCGATCGGGTCGCTCTTCGCCGATGCGATGGGCTGGCACGACTACAGGATCGTCGTGATCTCCGTCCTCAGCCTGATCGTCGCCAATCTCGTGCCCGGCCGGATTCGCCGACTGACCCTCGACTTCGACGTCGGCATGTTCGTGATGTACATGTTCTTCGCCTGCGTCGGCATGATCACCAATGCGAACATCTTCAACGGGGAGGCCTTGCTGCTGGTGCTCTACGCCACGCTGATGCTCGCCATCCATTTCGTGGTGCTGCTCGGCGCCGCGAAGCTGCTGCGGATCGACCTCGCCGACGCGGTGATCGGTTCGGCCGCCGCGGTGATGGGGCCGGCGCCGACCGCCGCGATCGCTTCGGCGCGCGGCTGGAACGAGCTGGTCACGCCGGGGATCATGTGCGCGATCTTCGGCAAGGCGATCGCCACCTTCATCGGCCTCGGCGTGGCGATGCTGCTGCGATGAGGGTCGTCGTCGTCACGGGATGCTCGAGCGGCATCGGGCTCGAGACCGCGCTCGCCTTCGCGGCCGCCGGCGACACGGTCGTCGCGACGGTGCGCGATCCGCAGCGCGCCGCCACGCTGCGGGCCGAAGCCGAAGCGCGCGCGCTCGACATCCTGATCGAGCCGCTCGACGTCACCCGATCCGCCAGCTTCGCCGGTTTCGTCGACGGCGTGGTCGGTCGCCACGGCCGCATCGACGTCCTCGTCAACAATGCCGGCATGCTTCCCGCCGGGGCGTTCGAGGACATCGACGAGGCCGGGCTGAGGCTGGTGATGGAGACCAATTTCTTCGGCGCCGCGCTGCTGATGAAGGCCGTGTTGCCCGTGATGCGCCGCCAGCGCAGCGGAACGATCGTCAACATCAGCTCGCTGTCCGGGCTCGCCGCGCGGGCGGGTGATGCCGCCTACAGCGCCAGCAAATTCGCGCTCGAAGGACTGACCGAAGCGGTCAGCCAGGAAGTGGCGCGTTGGAATGTCCGCGTCGCGCTCGTCGAACCGGGCAGCTACGCGACCAACATGCTGGCGGGCCTCGCGGCGGCCCAGCCCGCCGCCGGGGACTCGCCTTATCGGCCCCTGATCGATGCGCAGCGGGAAGCGGCGCTGAGCGGAGCGGACCGGCAGGATTCTCCACGGACGGTGGCCGATCTCATCGTGCGCATCGCGGCCTCGCGGACCGACCAGCTGCGCTGGCCCGCCGACCCGCTGGCCAGCGGCGTGCTCGCCACGCTGTGGCGCGGCGACGACGGCGACCGGCTGCGCTTCCTGCGCGAGGCCGCGGACGTCGACTGGTGGATTTCCGGCGAAGAGCATCCGCCGAGGACGGGCAGCGAACCAGATGCCGAGGAACGACGATAGCGGCCCCGAGGAGGCGGCGGGACGGTGCGTGGTCTTTGGAGAGCTGCTGCTGCGGCTCTCCGCCCCGGACCGGGGGCTCCTTCTCCAGCGGCCTGGCCTCGACAGCTGTTTCGGCGGAGCGGAGGCGAACGTCGCCGCGGGCCTGGCGTCGCTGGGGCGGCCGGCGGCGATCGTCACCGCGCTGCCCCGGAACAGGCTCGGCGACGCCGCGCTCGCCGCGGTGCGGGGCATGGGGATCGACTGTTCGGGCGTGCTCCGGACCGCGGGCAGAATGGGTCTCTATTTCCTGGATTCCGGCGCGGGCTTCCGGCCGGGACAGGTGATCTACGACAGGAACGACAGCAGCTTCGCCCGGGCGGATGCGGATCGGTTCGACTGGCCGACGCTGTTGCGGGGCGCCGGGCGCCTGCATCTCTCCGGCATCACCCCGGCTTTGGGAGCCGGCCCGGCCGCCGCGGCACGGCGCGCTGCGGCGACCGCGGAGAATTGGGTATTCCGGTCTCGTTCGACGTCAATTTCCGGCCGAGCCTGTGGCGCTCGCCCGAGGCGGCCCCGCCCCTGCTGCGCGCCCTGGCAAGCGAAGCCGACGTCCTGTTCGCCAATGCCCATGACATCGCACTGCTGACCGATGAGGCTTTTGCCGGCCACCCGGAGGACGAGCGACGGCTGGTGGCCCGCGCTTTCGCCCTGTTCCCGAAGCTGAAGGTGATTGCGTCGAGCCGGCGCGCCATGTCCGCCGCAGACCGCTTGTCGGTCTCCGTGAAGGTCGATGGCCGCGATGCGGCGGCGACCAGTCCGGAAAAGACGCTGTCGAACGTCGTCGACCGGATCGGCACGGGCGACGCGCTGGCGGCGGGGGTCCTCGCGGGCCTGGGCCCGTCCCATGACATCGCCCGCGCGGCCGAATGGGGGCTCGCCCTGTTCTGCCTCAAGCACAGCATCCCGGGCGACGCCAGCCTCGCCGACATGTCGGACCTCGAAGCCTTTCTCGACGCGAGGCTCGACGTTCGGCGTTGAACGGTCATGGCACCGGTTCGCCTGATCGGCCCGTCAATCCCTAAAGATCGAACTTCCCGTCCTTCATGGCCGCCACCGTTTCCCCGAGCGCGAGGGTGCAAGCCTCGTACAGCGCCTTCGCGGTGAAGGGCTTGGGGAGGAAGGCGACGAAGCTGGCGGCGAGATCGGGGTCGATCGGCGGCATCTGGCCGCTGGTCAGGATGAACGGCAGGTCCGGGCAGGCGAAGCGGACGCCCGCGACCAGGTCGGCGCCGGTCATGCCCGGCATGTGATAGTCGGTGATGACGAGGTCGAAGCGGCCGGGCAGCATGGCGATCCGGTCGCGGGCGGCGAACGGGTCGTCGATCGCCTCGGCCATATGGCCGGCCGCCTCGAGCAGCTCGACGAGCGTCCTGGCGATCTCGGGCCGGTCGTCGACCACCAGGATGTTCCTGGCCGCGCCGGTCCGCGGCAGCGGCACGGCGGGTTCGGCGGCGATCGATGGCGGCGCCTTCGGCAGCCATATGCGGAAGGTGGTGCCGGCCCCCGGCGCGCTGTCGACGGTGACGGCACCGTCATGCTGCGCCGCGATGCTCTGGACCAGCGCGAGGCCGAGGCCGGTCCCCTTCGCCCCCTTGGTCGAGAAGAAGGGTTCGAAGATCCGCTCCAGCGTGGCGGCGTCCATGCCGGGTCCATCGTCCTCGACGCCGAGGATCATGGCGGGGCCGGCCGGCAGCGGCGGATGCGCGTGCGCGAAGGCGGCGTCGACTTGGCCCTCCTCGACGCGGATGATCAGCCGCGCGGGCCGGTTCGACGGAGCCTCCGCCATGGCCTGGACGGCATTCCTGCACAGGTTGAGCGTCAGCCGCAGCATCTGCGTGGCGTCGCCGGAAATCATCGCCGGCCGGGCCGGGAACCTCCGCTCGACCACGATGCCCTCGGGCATGGTCGAGGCCAGCAGTTCGATCGCGCGCGATACCGGCGCGCACAGGTCGATCGGCTCCCGCACCATGCGCCGCTGGCCGGTGAAGTCCAGGATCTGCTCGACCAGCGTCTTGGCCTGGTCGGCCGCGCTCAGGATGATCCGGGCCTTGCCTTCCGGGTCGGCGACCCCGCCGGCGATCCGCTCGGCCGTGACGATGATCGGGACGAGCATGTTGCCGAGGTCATGCGCGATGCCCGCGGCAAAGGTGCCGACCGCCTCGACGCGCTCGGCCTGGCGCAGCCGATGCGCGTCGCGGCGGCGCTCGGTGATGTCCTCGAAGATCCAGGCCCGTCCGTAGCGACGCCCCTCCTTGTCGTGCACGGGGGCGGTGTAGCTGTCCAATATCCGCCCATCGACCAGCTCGATCTCGAAGCGCTCGATCGCTTCGGGGCGCGCGGCAAGCGACGCCGCCCTGCCGATCCAGGCGGCCGGATCCTTCGCCTGGGTGGTCGCGAATTCGAACTGGGGCGCGACGCGCGGATCATTGGCGATCTCCGGCGGAATCCTGAACAGCTCGTACAGCCGCTGGTTGTGGATCAGCTTCTCGCCGTTGGGATTGACCACGAGAATGCCGGTGACCGCGCTTTCGACCACCGCCTCGAGCAGCGCCGATTTCTCCCGCAGGGCATCTTCCGTCTGCTTGCGCCGGGTGATGTCCTGCATCGTGCCGACCATGCGCGCGCCGCGTCCCGACGGATCGCGCAGCACCTGGCCCCGATCGAATATCTCGGCATAGCTGCCGTCCTTGCGCCGGAAGCGATATTCGTCGCTCCACGTCTTCCCGCTGCCGTCGATCGCCGCATGGATATTCGCGATCACGCGGTCATGATCGTCGGGATGAATCCGGCTGGTCCAGGAAATGATGGTCGGCTCGATCTCCCTGGCGCCATATCCGAACAGGAACTGGAAATTGTCGTTCCACCAGAGGTTGTCCGTCGCGAGGTCCCAGTCCCACACCACGTCGCCGGTGGCGCGGGCTATCGCATGGAAGCGCGCCAGGCTGTCGCGCAATTCGATGTCGGCACCAGAGATATCGCGGCAGGAGGCCTGCACGACCAGCCTGCCTTCGTCGAGATAGGACAGGGCGCGCACCTCGACCGGCACGCCGCCGCCGTCGAGCGTGCACAGAACCGCCTCACCCGATGCCGATCCCGCTTCCCGCAACAGCCCCGCGAGCCATGTCGGCTGGCCATCTCCAGCCCCGGCCCGGAAAAGCGCCTCGATCGGGCGGCCCGCGACATCCTCGATGCAAGATGCCTGCAGCAGCGCGAGCCCGGCCGGGTTGGCCAGGCACATCGTCCCATCCTCGACGAGGAAGATCGCGTCGGGCGACATGTCGACGAGTTGGCGGTATCGCGCGGCGATCCCATCATCCCGCATATCCCGATGTCCCCGATTATCGTCTCGCCCGATCTGCGTCATACCCGCCAATCGCCGTAAACCAAGGCCATTTGTTCAATATGGTTGCAGATCATGCCGGCGCGCTCCGGGCATAAGCGGGCTTCTCCAGCAAGAGCAGAAGCAGCACCGACAGCACGCACAGGGCGATGAGCGCGAGCACCGGGACGGTCGGATCGGAAAATCGCGCGAGCAGCAGCGCGAACAGCGGAGGTCCGCTGGCGGCGCCGATCAGGAAGCTGACATTCTGCCAGCTATAGATGCGCGAAATCGCGAGCTGGCCGAAATAGCGGCTGACGAGCAGCGAGAGGAGATCGGTTTCGGCCCCCATCGCGACGCCCATCAGCACGCTCATCGCGAAGGCCGCCGGGCCGATCGCGGCGATGCCGAGCAGCAGGGCGAGCGCGGCGACGGCGCACAGGACGCCGACCGCGCCGACCAGCGGCAGCGGAAAATGATCGAACAGCCAGCCGAACAGCAGGCGCCCGCCGATCATGGAGGCTCCCGCGATCGACAGCAGCATCGCGATCTGCGGCAAGGTGCCGACGCCGCGCTGGAGCATCAGATAGACGAAATGGCCGCTCAGCGCATAGTTGACGAGGCCGAACAGCGCGAAGACGATCAGGATGATCCAGAAGGCGCTGGTCCGTCGTGCCTCCGCCAGGGTCAGCCCCGCCGCGTCGCCCTCCGCCGGACCCGGCCGACCGCCGCCGTCGGGAGACACGCCCAGCTCGCCGGGATCGTCGCGCACGAACAGCAGGACCAGCGGCAGGACCAGCAGGATCAGGCCGGCGGACAGCAGGTGGAAGGCGCCGCGCCACCCCGCCGCCTCGCTCACATATTGCACGACGGGCGGAAGCACGGCGGCGCCGAGCCCCTGGCCCGCCACGGCGATGCCGAGCGCCAGGCCGCGCCGGCGATCGAACCAGACCGAGAGCGCCTTGATATAGACGATCGGATTGGTGAAGGCGCCGACCAGCCCGAGCAGCGCGTAAAAGAGGAACAGCAGCGGCAGCGAGCGGACCAGCGGCGCGGCTGCGGACAGCAGGGCCGCGAAGGCGATCACGCCGCAGATCGCGGTGCGGCGCGATCCGAAGCGGTCGACGGCCACGCCGACCACCGGAACCGCGAGCGTGGTCGACAGCAGGAAGGTCGACAGGCTGCCCGCCATGGCGCCCTGGCTCCAGCCGAACGACCGCGTCCAATGGGCGGTGAAGATACCGAATGTGCTGACGACGATCGTGATCCCGCACAGCATCAGCGCGATCATCACGGCCCCGACCAGCAGCCAGCCGGGGAAGATGCGGCGCTTGCCCGTCGTCATGTCAGAAAGTGGCGCTGAGCGTCACGCCATAGCTTCGCGGCTCCCCATAGAGAATGGCGGGCGCGCGGAGCAGCACGGTTCGGGTGGCGAAACGGACATAGCGCTTGTCGAACAGATTCCGGCTCCAGAGAGAGGCTCGCCAGCGCCCGCCGGCGAAACCGATGCCCAGCCGCGCGTCGGCCAGTCCGTAGCCCTTGATGAAATAGGCGCTGCCGACGGTGGGATTCACCACCTTCGGATCGAAATTCTCGGAGGATTGAACGCTGTAGCCGACATGCGCGAAGAGCAGCGGGCCGCCCTTCGCGAGCGGCGTCTCATAGTCCGCGGCGAGATAGGCCTTGTGGGTGGGCGCATAGGGGGTCTGGACGCCGTCGGCGTCGAGGATCGTCGTGCCGACCATGCCTCCGCCGCCGGGATAATGGTCGTAGGCGCTCTTGTTGTAGGTGTAGTTGGCGGACAGGGTGAGCCCTTCGACCGGGATCAGCGCGAGATCGATCTCTACGCCCTTCGACGTGACCTTGCCGACGTTCGACAGGCTGGTGGCCTGGACGGTGCGGCCGGCCACCACCGTGTTGACGAAGGTGAAGACCTGGAAGTCCTCGAACCTCTGGTAGAAGCCGGTGATGTTGAGGCGCGCCCGGCGATCGAGGAACTCGCTCTTCAACCCGGCTTCATAGCTGGTCACGGTCTCGGGCCGGAACCGGATGCCGGCGGCGAAGGTCGACGCGGTCGTCCCCTCGACGTTCCAGCCGCCGCTCTTGACCCCGCGCCCGATCGTGCCGAACAGGACGAGATCGGGTCCGAGGTGCAGGTTGATGCCCCCCTTCGGCGTCAGGAAACTGTCGGAGAAACGGTCGCGATAGCCGGTGATCGGGATGGCGATGAAACCCGTGGGGTCGTTCGTCGTGATGTCGTTGAGCTTCTTCCTCTCATAGGTCAGGCGCGCGCCGACGAAGAGCTCGATCATCGGGACCGGGCGGAAGCTCGCCTGGAAGAAGCCGGCCACCGAGCCGGTGCTGACCGAGGTGCGGGTCAGGGAGGCCTTGCCGATCAGGCCGCCGAGGCCGAGCGCGCCCAGCCCCGATCCGGCGGCCAGCGACTGCCGATCCTTGTTGTTCCCCCAGAAATAATAGAGGCCCGCGACGAAATCATGGTTTTCGGTGCGCGGCGAGGCGATCCGCACCTCCTGCGAAAACTGGTCGGCATATTGGATCAGGCCGGTCGTCAGATAGGGGACCGGCCCGGTCTCGTTGTTGAAGTACAGGAACTGGTGGCCCGATCGGTAGGCCGTGATCGAGGTGATCTGGAAGCCGCCGGCGACGTCCTTGCGCACGGTCAGCGAAGCGCCCCCCGTCCGCCGCGTCGCGCGGTCGTCCCAATAGGAGGCGAAGGCGAACGGATCGGTCCCGGCAGGCGGGACATAGGTGTAGTGGAGGGTGGAATTGTCGTCGGCGGCATAGTCGGCGGCCAGCGTCACGTCGAGGTCGTCGCTCGGCTGGAAGCGGAGCTGCGCGCGGATCATGTCGGCATTCACGCCGCTATTGTGCTTGCCCAGCAGGACATTGCGGTAATAGCCGGTGCTCTCCGCATGGCTGCCGGCCAGTTGCAGGCTGACCTTCGGGCCCAAAGGCGCATTGCCCCGCCCGGCGACGCGCCAATAGCCGAAATTGCCGACCTCCGCCTTGATCTCGCCGTTCGGCTGCGCGGAGGGCTGGATCGTGGTGATCGAGAGCACGCCGGCATCGGTGTTCTTGCCGAACAGCGTGCCCTGCGGCCCCCGCAGCACGTCGACCTGGCGGATGCCCAGCAGGGTGAGCGGCGTCATCCAGGAACGGCTGTAATAGACCCCGTCGACATAGAGGCCCACGCGCGAATCATAGCCCGCGTTGCGCGAATAATCGATGATGCCGCGGATGCCGGTCCGGCCCTGCTCGTTGCCGTCGCCGAAGGAGAGCGAGGGCGCCATCGCGTCGAGGTCGGTCAACTGCCCGGCGCCCAGCCTGTCGAGCGCCTGGCTGTCGAAGCTCTGGATCGAGATCGGCACCCGCTGGACGTTTTCGCTGCGCTTCTGGGCCGAGACGACGATATCGGGCAGGCCGTTCCCGGCCCCTTCGCCCACGGCTTCGGCGGCGGCGGCGGCCGGCAGCAGCGCCATCGCCAGGGTGGCCAGGCGGGCCGTCCTGGGCTGGCGCTGCGTGGCCGGCCGTGATCCGTAGCGCTTGCCTTGAAATCCCATCGCCCCGCATTTCCGGTCCGCCCGGACCAATCCCCCTGCTGGCGAATACCCATGCAAGGTGCGCGATGTCACGCCCTGTCTCGCTCGTCCGATCGCATGTTCGTTCCTTTGCGCGAAAAGGATGGATCGCATCGGCGTAGCAGGGCATCACATGGTTGCACTGCAACATGGGATGGCGCAGCGGCGATTCGGAGTGGGGGCGTTTTGCGGATCGTGATCGTCGACGACAGCGGATTGCGCGCGACCGTCCTCGAGGACGGGCTGCGCGAGGCCGGCTATGACGATATCCACCTCGTCCCCCCGCTCGGCGCCTGGGTCGCCAAGCTGGAACGGATGGCGCCCGACGTCGTCCTGATGGACCTGGGCAGCCCCAGCCGCGACAGTCTGGAGGAGATGCTGGCGGTGAGCCGCGCCCTCGCCCGCCCGATCGCGATGTTCGTCGACCAGTCGGACGACCAGATGATCGGCGCGGCGATCGATGCCGGGGTGTCCGCCTATGTCGTCGACGGGCTGCGCAAGGAGCGGGTGAAGCCGATCCTCGACCTCGCCATTCGCCGCTTCAATGCCTTCGCCAAAATGCAGGCCGATCTGGACGAGGCCCGCTCGGCGCTGGCCGACCGCAAGACGATCGACCGCGCCAAGGCGCTGCTGATGAAGAGCCGCGACCTGCCGGAGCCCGAGGCCTATGCGCTGCTCCGCTCGACCGCGATGAACCAGGGAAGGAAGATCGTCGAGGTGGCCGAAGCCCTGATCACCGCCCACAGCCTGCTGGGAGGCACGGAATGAGCGCCCCGCCGATGTCCGCCCCGACGCCGATCTCGATCGCCTTCCTGCCGCTGACCGACAGCGCCCCGCTCGTCGCCGCGCGGGAGAAGGGGTTCGCCGCGGAGGCGGGCTTCGACCTCTCGCTGCACCGCGCGACGAGCTGGGCGACGGTGCGCGACATGCTGGTCTATGGCCAGGTGCAGGGCGCGCATATGCTGGCCCCGCTCGCCATCGCCGTGACGCTGGGGCTCAGCCAGCATCCGGCGGCGCTGTCGGCGCCGTTCAAGCTCAACCTCAACGGCAATGCGCTGGCGATGTCGACCGAGTTCGTCGCCGCGCTCGATCCCGATCCCGTCAAGCGCATCGCCGACCCGGAGGGCGCGGCGCATGATTTCGCCGCCGCGATCGGCCTCCATCGCCGCAAGCCGGTGGTCGGCATCGTCCACCGCTATTCGAGCCATGCGCTGATGCTGCGCTACTGGCTCGGCTATGCCGGGATCGATCCCGACCGCGATCTGGCGCTGCGCGTGCTGCCGCCGTCGCTGATGGTCGAGGCGCTGCGGTCGGGCGAGATCGACGGCTTCATCGCGGGCGAGCCGTGGAGCAGCGTCGCGGTCACGGCGGGGCTGGCGGAGATCGTCGCGGTGGGATCGCGCATCTGGCGGCGCGGCGTGGAGAAGGTGCTGGCCTTCCGCACCGACTGGATGGACGACCATGCCGACATGGTCGACCGCTTCCTGGGCGCGATGGCGCGGGCGGCGGCCTGGTGCGACGACCCCGCCCATCATGGCGAGCTGGCGGCGATGCTCGAACGGGCCGGCTATGTCGGCCAGCCGGCCGCGACGATCCTGCCCGCCCTGGAGGGGCGCATCCTGCTGCGGCCAGGGACCGCGCCGGTGGCGATCGACGATTTCATGATCTTCGACCGCGAGGCGGCGAACTTCCCGTGGCGCAGCCAGGCTTTGTGGATCTATTCGCAGCTCGTCCGCTGGAGGATGGTGGAGAAGGACGAGGCTACCGAGCGCCGCGCCGCCGACGTCTTCCGGTCGGACGTCTATCGCCGCGCGCTGGCCGGCAGCGACGTGCCGATGCCGGGCGCGAGCATGAAGGTGGAAGGCGCGATCGCGACCCCGACCGGCGTCGGATCGCACAGCGGGGCGCTGACCCTGGGCCCCGATCGCTTCTTCGATGGGCGGGTGTTCGATCCGCACAATATCGAGGCCTATCTGGCCGGCCTGTCGCCCAGGTGATTTTTTTGCACTTGCGAACAAGGCGTCGATAGCGGATCAAGGGTCCGTCGCGCGACGAAGCGCGCCCAGAGGAACCCGCCCCCAACGCCGGGGGCGTTTCCAGCGAATAGCAGCAAAGCCGCTGTCCGATCCCCGCCAAGGGCCGATCGGAGGCGGCTTTTTTCGTTTTTCCACGAGATTGGGGGCTGGCACATGGCTACCGCATATTGGGACAATCAGGATCGCCCGGCAAAGGGCGACGGTTTCTGGAGCGCAGGGCACAAGCCCACGCTGATCGCGGCCTTTCTCTATTTCGACCTGGCCTTCATGGTCTGGGTGATGCTCGGCCCGCTCGGCCCCGACATCGCCGCGTCGCTCGGCCTCACCCCCGCGCAGAAGGGGCTGATGGTCGCGACGCCGACCCTGGCGGGCGCGATCCTGCGCGTCGTCAACGGCCTGCTGGTCGACCGGATCGGGCCGAAGCGCTCGGGCGCGATCAGCCAGCTCATCGTCATCGCCGGCCTGTTCACGGCCTGGATGACGGGCGTGACCAGCTTCGCCGGCACGCTCGCGCTCGGCGTCGTCCTCGGCTTCGCCGGGGCGAGCTTCGCGATCGCGCTGCCGCTCGCCAGCCGCTGGTATCCGCCGGAGCATCAGGGCAAGGCGATGGGCATCGCCGGCATGGGCAATTCGGGCACCGTGCTCGCGGCCTTGTTCGCGCCGGGCCTCGCGCATCTGTTCGGCTGGAACGCGGTGCTGGGCCTCGCCTGCATCCCGCTGGCCCTGGTCTTCGTCGCCTATATGCTGATGGCGAAGGACGCGCCGGGGGCTCCCGCGCCGAAGAAGCTCGCCGCCTATCTCGAACCACTCGGGACCGCCGACGCCTGGTGGCTGATGCTGTTCTACGGCGTCACCTTCGGCGGTTTCGTCGGCCTCGCCGCGTCGCTGCCGATCTACTTCACCGACCAGTTCGGGCTGAGCCCGGTGATGGCCGGCTATTGCACGGCAGCCTGCGTCTTCGCCGGATCGCTGGTCCGCCCGCTCGGCGGCGCGCTGGCCGATCGGATCGGCGGCGTGAGGGCGCTGTCGATCGTCTATCTGGTCGCGGCGGCGGCCCTCGCCGGGGTCAGCGCGACGCACATGATCGGCGCGGCGCTCGCCACCTTCGTCGTCGCGATGCTCGCGCTCGGCACCGGCAACGGATCGGTGTTCCAGCTCGTCCCGCAGCGCTTCCGGGCCGAGATCGGCGTGATGACCGGCCTGGTCGGCATGGCGGGCGGCATCGGCGGCTTCTACCTGTCCTCCTCGCTCGGCTTCGCCCGGCAGCTCAGCGGCAGCTACCAGCCCGGTTTCCTGATCTTCGCCGGCCTGTGCCTGCTCGCCTTTGCAGCACTCGCCGGAGTCAAGCGCCGCTGGCGTCGCGACTGGGACGCCGCGAAGGCCGGCGTCCGCATCTGATCCGATATGAGGTGCGGGCGCCGTCAGGGAGACGGCGCCCGCATCCGGAAGGGGTTCCCATGAAGACCATCATCGCGACGGCGGCCGTGCTGGCCGCCGCAGGGCCCGCTTGCGCCGGGAAGATCGCGCTCGAACCGCTGATCGACGCCCGTATCCGCTACGAACATGCCGAGCAGGACGGCCTTCTCGACACGGCCGATGCCCTGACCCTGCGCCTGCGCGGCGGGGTGCAGGCCGGCAACGGGGCCTGGTCCGCGCTGGTCGAGGGACAAGGGACGCTCGCAGCCGTCGACGATTATTTCGACGGACTGCGGGGCGCCGCGACCCGTCCGCTGGTCGCCGACCCGCAATCGATCGGGCTCTATCGCGCCCAGCTCCGCTACAAGAGCAAGGCGCTGACGCTGACTGCGGGACGCCAGCGGATCGCGATCGACGACGAACGCTTCGTCGGCGCAGTCGGCTTCCGCGACAACGGCCAGACCTTCGACGCGCTGCGCGTCGAATGGATCGGCCTGCCCCGCCTCAAGATCGACGCCGCCTATGCCTGGTCGGTGCGCAGCATCTGGGGCATCGACGGGCGCGGCGCGCGGCAGCAGGCGGTTTCGGGCGACAATGTCTTCGTGACGATCGGCTATGCGACGCCGATCGGCACGCTCGCCGGCTTCGCCTATCTGGTCGACCAGGACGAGGCGGCGGTGCAGGGCTTCGCGCTGTCGAGCCAGACCTATGGCGCGCGCCTGTCGGGAAGCCGTGCGCTGTCCCGCGCGGTCAGGCTCTCCTATGTCCTCGGCTATGCCCGGCAGAGCGACTGGCACCGCAATCCGAACGCCTATCATGCCGACTATCATCTGGCCGACGCGACGCTCGACATCGCGTCGTTCAAGGTCGACCTCGGTTATGAGCAGCTCGGCGCGAGCCATGGCGCGGCGCTGACCAGCTTCCAGACGCCGCTGGCCAGCAGCTTCAAATTCCAGGGCTGGGCCGACAAATTCCTGGCCACGCCATCCGACGGCGTTCGCGATATCCATGCCGGCGCGGGCCATGGCTGGAAGAAGGCCGGTGCGTTCGACCTGATCGCGGTCGAGGCGACGTGGCACCGTTTCGACAGCGACCGGCTCGGCCGCCATTATGGCGACGAGCTCGACCTGCTCGTCACCGCGAGGGTCGGGCGCACGACGCTCGGCGCGCGCTATGCCGACTATCGGGCGAAGCGCTTCGCCACCGACACCCGCAAATTCTGGCTGCAGGCGGATTGGACCTTCTGACTATGCCGCAGTGCAAAATTTTCACTTGAGCGATGGCGCGATTCGCGCCATCCTCCTTTTCGAACGGGCAAGGTCGTCCGATCGAACATAGTCCGGAGCATCCAGGGTCGGGTGTCGCGGATGCATCGTCCCGGCGGGTCCGCCGGTTCACGATGATGGCAAGGCCGCCATGCAGGCGCTGGATCTTCCAGCGTCCGCATGGCGGCCTTTTTCGTTTCTGGAGCTTGGAAGATGGATTTTCAGGGCACGGGCATCGGCGCCGAGGATCGCGACGACGCTCCCGACACGGTCGGGACGCAGCGGCTCGTCGTCATCGGCAACGGCATGGCGGGCTGCCGCGCGGTCGAGGAGATATTGGCGCGCGATCCGGGCCGCTTCCGCATCACCATCTTCGGCGCCGAGCCGCATGTGAACTACAACCGGATCATGCTGTCGCCGGTGCTGGCCGGCGAGAAGAGCTTCGACGAGATCGTGATCAACGACGCCGCCTGGTATGCCGACAACGGCATCGAACTGGTCGCGGGCGATCCGGTCGTCGCGATCGACCGCGCCGCCCGGACGGTGACCGCGAACAGCGGCCGCACGGTCGGCTATGACCGGCTGCTGATCGCGACCGGCTCCGATCCCTTCATCATCCCGGTGCCCGGCAAGGACCTGCCCGGCGTGATCAGCTTCCGCGACATGAAGGACGTCGACGCGATGCTGGCGGCGGCCGATCGGGGCGGCGACGCCGTCGTCATCGGCGGCGGCCTGCTCGGGCTGGAGGCGGCGCACGGCCTCAGCCTGCGCGGCATGAAGGTGACCGTGCTCCACCTGATGCCGACCCTGATGGAGCGCCAGCTCGACGAGGCGGCCGGCTGGCTGCTCAAGACCGAGCTGGAACGGCGTGGCCAGACCATCCTGACCGGCGCCGACACCGCGGCGATCGTCGGCGACGGCAAGGTCGAGGGCGTGGCGCTGAAGGACGGCAGCACCATCCCGGCCAGCCTGGTCGTCATGGCGGTCGGCATCCGGCCGTCGACTGCGCTGGCGCGCGCGGCGGGGCTGGCGGTCGGGCGCGGCATCCAGGTCGACGACCATATGGTGACCAGCGATCCCGCGATCCTCGCGGTCGGCGAATGCGTGGAGCATGACGGACAGGTCTACGGCCTGGTCGCCCCGCTGTGGGAGATGTGCCGCGCGCTGGCCGACGGGCTGGTCGCCGAGCCGAGCGGCTATCGCGGCTCGGTCACCTCGACCAAGCTCAAGGTCTCGGGCATCGACGTCTTCTCGGCGGGCGACTTCTCGGGCGGCGACGGGGCGGAGGACATCGTCCTGCGCGACGCCGCGCGCGGGATCTACAAGCGGGTGGTGCTGCGCGAGGACAAGGTCGTCGGCGCGGTGCTCTACGGCGATACCGCCGACGGAAGCTGGTATTTCGACCTGCTGAGGAAAGGCGACGACGTCTCCTCCATCCGCGACCTGATCATCTTCGGACAGGCCTTCGCCCAGGGAGGGGGGCAGGCGGACCCTAAGGCGGCCGTTGCGGCGCTCTCGGACGATGCCGAGATCTGCGGCTGCAACGGCGTCTCCAAGGGCAAGGTCGTCGCCTCGATCCAGGCCGGCGCGTGCAGCCTCGACGCGGTGCGCGCGACCTGCAAGGCCTCGGCAAGCTGCGGCTCCTGCACCGGACTGGTCGAGAATCTCCTCGCCCTCGCCCTGGGCGACGCGGTCGAGTCCGGGCCGAAGACGATCTGCAAGTGCAGCAGCTTCACCCATGACGACGTCCGCCGCGAGATCGTCGCGCAGGAGCTGCGATCGATCCCCGAGGTGATGCAGAAGCTCCACTGGACGACGCCCGACGGCTGCTCCTCCTGCCGCCCGGCGCTCAACTATTATCTGCTCTGCGCCTGGCCCGGCGCCTATGTCGACGACCAGCAGAGCCGCTTCGTCAACGAACGCCTCCACGCCAACATCCAGAAGGACGGCACCTATTCGGTGGTGCCCCGCATGTGGGGCGGCCTGACCAACCCGCGCGAGCTGCGCGCGATCGCCGATGTCGTCGAGAAATATGACGCGCCGATGGTCAAGGTGACTGGCGGCCAGCGGCTCGATATCTTCGGGATCAGGAAGGAGGACCTGCCCGCCGTCTGGGCCGACCTCAACGCCGCCGGGATGGTCTCGGGCCATGCCTATGGCAAGGCGCTGCGCACGGTGAAGACCTGCGTCGGTTCGGAATGGTGCCGCTTCGGCACGCAGGATTCGACCGGCCTCGGCGTCAAGGCGGAGAAGATGAGCTGGGGCTCGTGGATGCCCCACAAGTTCAAGATCGCGGTGTCCGGCTGCCCGCGCAACTGCGCCGAGGCGACGATCAAGGATTTCGGCGTGATCTGCGTCGACAGCGGCTATGAGCTGCACGTCGGCGGCAATGGCGGCATGAAGCTGCGCGGCACCGACCTGCTGTGCAAGGTCGCGACCGAGCAGCAGGCGCTCGACCATATCGCCGCCTTCATCCAGCTCTACCGCGAGGAGGCCTGGTATCTCGAGCGGACCGCGCCGTGGATCGAGCGGGTGGGCATCGACCATGTCCGCCGCCGCATCGTCGAGGACGCGGTCGGCCGCGAGGCGCTGACCGCGCGCTTCCTCTTCTCGCAGAGCTTCTCGCAGGATGATCCCTGGGCCGCCCGCGCCGCCGGCAAGGACCGCGAGCAGCATGCCCATCTGGGCGAGTTCCGCCCCCTCGAAATCCTGGCCGCGGAGGGAGCGCGATGATGACCGGAGACTGGATCGACGTCGGCGCGCTGGTGGAGATACCGCTGCGTGGCGCCCGCACCATCAAGGCCGCGAACGGCGAGGAGATCGCGATCTTCCGCACGGCGGGCAACAGGCTCTATGCCCTCGTCAACCGCTGCCCGCACAAGCAGGGGCATCTGAGCCAGGGCATCGTCCATGGCGACGCGGTCGCCTGCCCGCTGCACAATTGGCGCATCTCGCTGTCGACCGGCGAGGCGCTGGGCGAGGACGAGGGCTGCGTGCCAACTATCCCGGTACGCGCCGATGCCGGCCGCATCCTGATCTCGCGGATCGCGATGCTGGCGACGCTGGCGGCATGAGCGGGGCGCCGGTCCGCACGACCTGTCCCTATTGCGGGGTCGGCTGCGGCGTGCTGGCCACCCGCACCGGCGATCGAGCCATGACGATCGCGGGCGATCCCGATCATCCCGCCAATCGCGGCCGGCTCTGTTCGAAGGGCACCCATCTGGGCGAGACGGTCGGTCTCGCCGGCCGGCTGCTCCACCCGATGATCGGCGACAGGCGCGCCGGGTGGGACAAGGCGCTCGACCTCGTCGCCCGCCGCTTCCGGGAGACGATCGCCAGGCATGGGCCCGACAGCGTCGCCTTCTATGTCTCGGGCCAGCTGCTGACCGAGGATTATTACGTCGCCAACAAGCTGATGAAGGGCTTCATCGGCTCGGCCAATATCGACACCAATTCGCGGCTGTGCATGTCGAGCGCGGTCGCGGGCCACCTGCGCGCCTTCGGCGAGGACGTGGTGTCGGCCAGCTATGACGATCTCGACGAGGCAGACCTGTTCATCCTGGTCGGCTCCAACACCGCCTGGTGTCACCCGATCGTCTATCAGCGCATCCAGGCCGCCCGCGAGAAGCGCGGCGCGAAGCTCGTCGTGATCGATCCGCGCCGCACCGAGACCTGCGAGGATGCGGACCTGCATCTGCCGATCCGGCCGGGCAGCGACGTCGCGCTGATGAACGGGCTGCTCGCTCATTGCCGGCGGGCGGGGCTGATCGACCAGGCTTTCCTCGACGCCAGCCTGTCGATTCCCGAGGGTTTCTGGGACGTGATCGGCCAGGGCGGAGATCCATGGAGCGTCGCCAGGACGTGCGACGTCGCGCCCGAAGCGCTGCTGCGCTTCTACGAGCTGTTCGCCGCCCATCCCCGCACCGTCACCCTGTTCAGCCAGGGGATCAACCAGGCGCTGCGCGGCACCGATCAGGTCAACGCGATCATCAACCTCCACCTCGCCACCGGGCGCATCGGCAAGCCGGGCGCGGCGCCCTTCTCGATCACCGGCCAGCCCAATGCGATGGGCGGACGCGAGGTCGGCGGGCTCGCCTCGACCCTCGCCGCGCATATGGGCTTCGCGCCGGACGAGGTCGCGCGCGTCGGGCGCTTCTGGTCGGCGCCGGCGGTGGCGACGAAGCCCGGCCTCAAGGCGGTCGACATGTTCAGGGCGATCGGGGAAGGACGGATCAAGGCGCTGTGGGTGATGGCCACCAACCCCGCCGTCTCGATGCCCGACGCGGGCCGGGTGCGCGACGCGCTGGCCGCCTGCCCCTTCGTCGTCGTCTCCGACGTGATGGCCGACACCGACACCGGCCACTTCGCCCATGTCCGCCTGCCCGCCGCCGCCTGGGCCGAGAAGGACGGCACCGTCACCAACAGCGAACGGCGCATCAGCCGCCAGCGCCCGGTGCTGACGGCGCCCGGCGAGGCGAAGCCCGACTGGTGGATCGTCAAGGAGGTCGCCGCGCGGATGGGCTGGGCCAGCGCCTTCGGCTACGACCGGCCGGCCGACATCTATCGCGAGCATGCCCGCCTCTCGGCCTATGAAAATGACGGCACCCGGCTGTTCGCCCTCCCCGGCCATGGCGCGATCGGCAATCCCGCCTATGAGGCGATGGAGCCGATGCGCTGGCTCGACCGGCCTTTCGCCGACGGTCGCTTCCCGACGACGGACGGACGGGCGCGGCTCGTGCCGGTGGCGCAGGCTCCGCTGCCCGAGCCGCTGCGCAACTGGCCGCTGACCCTCAACACCGGCCGCTATCGCGACCAGTGGCACACGATGACCCGCACCGGCCTGTCGCCGAAACTCGCCCGCCATCGCGCCGAGCCGCTGGTCGAGATCAACCCCGACGACGCCGCGCGGCTCGGCCTCCGGGACGGCGACATCGCCCGCGTCGCGACCCCGCAGGGCGACAGCCTGTTCCGCGTCGCGGCAAGCGAAGGCCAGCGCCGGGGGGAGATCTTCACGCCGATCCACTGGACCGACCGCCAGTCGACCGGCGGCCGCACCGGCCTGCTGCCCCGGCCGCTGACCGATCCGCATTCGGGCCAGCCCGGCTTCAAGTCGACCCCGGCGCGGCTGGAGAAGGTGGCCGTCGAATGGCGCGCCTTCCTGATCCTGCGCGAAGCGGCGGGCCGGGCGGGCCTGCCGCCCGCGCTGTGGGCGACGCGGGTCGCCGTCGCCGGCGGCGCGCTCTACGAACTGGCCGGCGCCGGCGATGCCGTGGCGCTCGACGGCTGGCTTCCCGCGGGCGCACGGATCGAGGCCAGCGATCCGGCGCGCGGGACCCGCCGGGTGGCGGTGATCGTCGAGGAGCGGCTGGCGGCGGCGCTGTTCCTGACCCGGACCGGCGAGCTGCCCGGCCGCGACTGGCTGATCGCGCAGCTCGACGCGCCGCAGGTGGCGCCGACCCTGCTCGCCGGCCGGCCGCCCGGCGCCATGCCCGATCGCGGACCGGTGGTGTGCGTCTGCTTCGACATCGGCCTCGGGACGATCGCCGCCGCCATCGCCGAGCAGCGGCTCGCCGACATCGGCGCGATCGGCAAGGCGATCGGCGCGGGCACCAATTGCGGGTCCTGCCGACCCGCCCTCGCCCGCATCCTCGCCGATGTCGGCCGAACCGAGGAGACGATCCATGCCGCCGGATGAAGTGATCGCCCCGGGCAGCGTCTGGCTGGTCGGCGCGGGCCCGGGCGATCCCGACCTGCTGACCCGCAAGGCCGAGCGGCTGATCGCAGCCGCCGACATCATCTTCCATGACGCGCTGGTCGGCCTCGCCATCCTCGACCTGGCCACCGGCGATGCCGAACGGGTGAGCGTCGGCAAGCGTTCGGGCCGGCATTCGAAGGCGCAGCCATCGACCAACGCCCTGCTCGTCGAAGCCGCGCTGGCGGGAAAGCGGGTGGTGCGGCTCAAGGGCGGCGATCCCGCGCTGTTCGGGCGGGCGGCCGAGGAACTCGACGCGTTGCGCGCGGCGGGAATCCCGGCGCGGATCTGCCCCGGGATCACGACAGCCAGCGCCGCGGCGGCGTCCGCCGGAATCTCCCTGTCGCTGCGCGGCGTCGCCCGGCGCGTCCAGTTCGTCACCGCGCACAGCCGGCGGGGCGCGGGCCTCGACCTCGACTGGACGGCGCTCGCCGACGAAGGGGCGACACTGGCGATCTATATGGGCCGGGACGCCGCCGCCGAGATCAGCCGGTCGCTGATCGACGCCGGGCTGGCGCCGACGACGCCGGTGCTGATCCTGTGCAATGTCAGCCTGCCCGACGAGCGGCAGCTCCGTACCCGGCTGGATCTGCTGCCCCTGGCGACCGACGCCTTTGCTGAAGGTCTGCCGACGCTGATCCTGATCGGCGCGGCCGTGGCCGATCCCGGCGCGGCCCGCTCGCTACCTTCGGGCTCGATAGACCTCGATCCGCTGCCGCAGGCCGGGACGCGCGGCGGAGCGGACGAGCATCGCCAGGTCCCGATCGAGCGCGCCCGCGTCCGATCGTGACGCCTCGGCGATCGCGGCATGGGTTTCCCGGTCGAGCCGCGTCGCCACGGCGACCTCGCAATCGAGCGTCGCCTGGAGGTCGGGCTCCGCGACGCAGGCCGTCGCCAGGTTCAGCCGGACCGCCTCCTCCGCCGCGATCGCTGCGCCGCTGGCGACGACATGCTGCGCGGCCGTCTCGCCGATGCGATGGGCGAGCCTGCGCGTGCCGAGCACCAGGCCGAAGCCGGCGCCGGGAAAGCTGAACGTCGCCTGCTCGACAACGATGCGCCGCCCGCAGGCGACGAGCAGGTCGGCGCCGGCCCCGAACACCCTGCCCTTGCCCACGGCGATGGTGGCGAACGGCGCCTGCCACAGCCGCGCGAGCAGCTGCTCGATCCGCACGAACCGCCACAGCAGATCGCCGTCGCTGGCACCGTCGAGATCGCCGAGGTCGAAGCCGGTGCAGAAATTGCGGCCCTCGCCCTGCAGGATCAGCACGCGCCCCTTGGCCTGTTCGACCGCGTCGAGACTGTCGTGAAGCGCCTCGACCAGGTCGGCCGAAAGGCTGTTCCCCTTGCCGGGTCGGTTCAACGTCAGCCGGTGGACCTCGCCCGAACGGGAGACGACAAGCTCCCCCGTCACGCCCGCCCCCAGAGATTCGGGAGAAGCGCGTTCGAATAGCCCGACACGAAGCCCTTCACATCGCCTTCGGGCGAGAAGATGTGCCGATCCACCCGGCCGATATCGTCGCCATAGACATGGATGCTGATCGAGACGCGATCGGCATGGGCGTTGCGGACGCGGTGGATGTCCCCCTCGGCGGGCGAGAGGGCGATCACGTCCCCCGGCTCCAGCCGGACCTCGCCGGTCTTCACCGGCACGCCGGATCGCAACGCGAAACCCTCGGATATCTCGGCGCCGCGCAGCATGCCCACCAGGCCCCAGGTCATGTGGTCGTGGATCGGCGTCGCCTGTCCCGGCCCCCAGACGAAGCTGACGACCGAAAACCGGCGCAGCGGATCGCAGAACAGCAGGTGCTGCTGATAGCGGCCGGCGTCGGGCCGGGCAAAGGCCTCGTCGAGCCAGTCGTCCTCGGCCACCAGCGCGGCCAGATGCGGCGCGGTCCCGGCGAGGATCGCCGCCTCGGATTTCCCTCGCTCCTCCGCCTGCTCGGTCAGGAAAGCGAGGAAGGCGGCGAAGCGCGGCTGTCCGCCCTGCGTCATGACGCGGCCTGCAACCGCGTCGCCGCGAGCTCGCGCAGGATATCCTCGCGATCCGCGTCGAGCGCCGGCGGCGCGTGCCGGATGCGATGGGGGGTGTTGCCGATGCCGATCGGCGATCCGAAGATCCGGCTCGCCTTGCCGGTCGGCAGCACCACCTCGCGGACCCATCCCATATGCGCGACCTGCGGCTCGGCGAGCGCCTCCGAATAGCTGTTGATCCGGCTGCACGGGACGCCAGCCGCCTCGAACGCCGCGAGCAGGTCAGCGACGCTGCGGCCGGCAAAGGCGGCGTTGAGGATGACCGCGAGCTCCCCCTGATGCGCCGCGCGGTCGCGCGTCGAGCGGAAGCGGGAATCGTCGAGCAGATCGATCCGGCCGACGATCTCGCAGACGCTCCGCCACAGCTTGTCGTTGCCGGCGGCCAACACGAAGTCGCCGTCGCCGGCGCGGAACGCCTGATAGGGCGCGTTGCGCGGATGCGCCGCGCCGAGCCGGACGGGATCGCGCCCGCTCCCGAAGAACTCGCTGACCTGCAACGCCGAGATCGCCAGGCTGCTTCCGAGCATCGACACGTCGACATGGCCACCCTCGCCGCCCGCGCGCACCCGCGCCAGCAGCGACGCCACCGCGAACGCGCCGTACAGCCCGGTCGCGAAGTCGGAAACCGGGACGCCGGCCTTGACCGGCGCGCCGTCGGCCTCGCCCGTCACGCTCATGATCCCGGACATCGCCTGGACGGTGACGTCGAAGCCACCGTCCCCGGCGCGCGGACCGCTCTGCCCGAAGGCGGACAGCGAGCAATAGATCAGCCGGGGATGGTCCTGCGCGAAGGCGTCGTAGCCGAGGCCGAGCCGCGCCATCGCGCCGGGCCGGTTGTTCTCGATCACGACGTCGGCCACCGCGATCAGGCGCTTCGCGACATCGCGGTCCTCCGGGTCCTTGAGGTCGAGCGCAATCGAGCGCTTGTTCCGATTGAGCGAGGCGAAATTCTCGCTGAACCCGTCGACGATGGGCGGCCATTGCCGCAACGTGTCGCCCGACCTGGACTCCACCTTGACGACGTCGGCGCCCATGTCGGCCAGCAGCATCCCGCAGAACGGCCCCGCCGCGACGTTGCAGAATTCGATCACCCTCACGCCCTGGAAGGGCTCCGCGGCGGGCCCCTGATCCTTCTGGGCATAGTCCTGACGGTTGGGGGTTTTCATATGAGGAATTCCAATATATGGAACGATCTTTCGAATGATGATACGAAATAAGGCTGCGCCGAGCGGCCTGTCAAGCGAGAGCCGATGGACAAGACCCTGTTGAAGGGATTGCAGGTGCTGACCCATGTCGCCCATGCCGATCGCAACGTGCGGATCATGGACGTCGCCGAGAGCCTGAACCTCACCAAGAGCAACGCCTATCGTGTGCTGAAGACGCTGGAGAGCGCCGGATTCATCCGGCAGGACCCGAGGACCAAGGACTTCCTTCCCAGCATCCGGATCTGGGAACTGGGCACGCAGGTCATGAACCGCCTCGACATCCGGTCCCGCGCCGCCGAAGCCCTGCACCGGCTCGCCGAGCAATCGCGGGAGACCGTCCATCTCGCGATCCTCGACGGCCGGGAGGTCGTCTATATCGACAAGATCGACAGCCCGGAGCCGGTGAGCGCCTATACGCGGCTGGGCGGGCGGGCGCCGGCCCATTGCGTGGCGACGGGGAAGGCGATGCTGTCGCAGCTCGCCGACGCGGAGCTGTCGCGCCTGCTCGTCGACCTGGAACGGCATTCGCCCTTCACCATCACCGACCCGGCCAGGCTGCGCGAGGAGCTCGCCGAGGCCAGGGCCAACGGCCATTCGATCAATCGCGGCGAATGGCGCGACAGCGTCTGGGGGCTCGCCGCGCCGATCACCGACGCTTCGGGGGGCGTCGCCGCGGCCGTCGGCGTGTCGGGCCCGCGCTATCGCCTGGACAGCGAACCGCGCTGCGAGGAACTGGCCCTCCTCGTCCGGCGCGCGGCGAAGGACATCCTCGAAAGCCTGCGCCACCGGGGCTAGACCTTGAAGAGAGCCTGATCGTCATCCCCGCCGGGCGGGAAGCATGCCCTCGACGATCAGCTCCATCGCGGCGAGATCCTCGAGCGCGTGGCCGACCGACTTGAACAGCGTGATATCCTCCGCATCGCGCCGGCCGCGCCGGGGATCGGCCAGCACCTCGGCAAGCAGGCGGATGTCGCGGCGATCGACGACGCCGCGCTCGATCGGCCCGGCGAGGTCGCCCGCCGTGTCGAGCGCGCCGATGCCGTCGGCGACCAGCACGGCCTTGCCGATCAGATCGTCGTCGGCTTCGCGCATCGCCGGGGTGAAGCCGCCGACCAGATCGACATGGGTCCCCGGCCGCACGTCCGCGCCCAGGATCAGCGGCTGCCGCGCGAGGGTCGCGACGCTGACGATGTCGGCCTCGCGCAGCGCCGCCGCCAGATCGGCGACGGGCGCGGCGGCGATGCCCTGTTCGGCCAGCCGCCGGACGAGGGCGGAGGCGGCGTCGGGCCGGCGCGCCCAGACGAGCAGGCGGCGGGGCGCCATCAGCGCCGAATAGCATTCGCACAGCGCCTGGGCGACGTGACCGGCACCGACGACGAGAATGCTGTCCGCATCGGCACGCGCCAGGGCGCGGGCGGCGAGCACCGATGTCGCGGCGGTGCGGCGGTGGGTCACGCTGTTGCCGTCGATGATCGCCAGCGGCGCGCCGGTCGCGGCCTCGATCGCCACGCAGAGCGCGCGGACGGCGCCTTCGGGACGATCGGACAGCGCCGGATGGACGGTGACCAGCTTGACGCCGGCCAGGCCTCCGGGCCGCGCGACCGGCATCACCAGCATCGTCGAGTCCCCGTCGTCGAGCGGCACCGCCAGCCGGCTGGGCGCGATCGGCGGCGCGAGGAACGCATCGCGGAGCCGCTCGACCAGCACGCCATGATCGAGCAGTCGGGCCGCCTCGTCGGGACCGATGAAAGGCACATGGTCGTTCACAACAGGATGATCCGGCGAATGGGAATCTCGTGCCGCAATATCTCCTGCGACTCGGCGCGGGCAAAGAGGCGATCGAGCAGGTCGAGGCCTTCGGCTATCATGCCGAACGCCGCGAAACCCTGGCCGTCCGGCTGACGCCCTCCGCCGAAGTCGAGCGCGGGCTGATCGCTCGCGCACAGGAAGAAGCCGCCATAGACGGCGCCGGGCGCGAAGCGGCCGAGCGAGATGGCGCCGCGCCGATGCCGCAGCCCGGTGTCGCGCGTCGATTCGTGCGGGATGATCGGGCTGGTCGGCGCCAGCGGCTGGCGCCCGCCGCCCTGCACGATCTCGATCGCCGCCGGCTGGCCGGGCTCCTGATTGGCGAGGGTGGCGATCCGGTAGAAGCTCGTTCCGTCGAAGCGGCCCGCCCGCACCTCCCCCAGGAAATAGCCCGCACTGGCGGGCGCGCGAACGCCGTCGACGGCGATCGTCATGTCGCCGTCGTCCGTCGAAAGCAGGACGCGGCGGATTCCGTCGTCGGAGACGGTCACGCCGGCAGGATGTTCTTGTGGACCACGCCGCCCTTCATCACGAGCATGATCCGTTCGGGCCGCGCCAGCACGGCGACGTCGTCGAGCGGGTTGCCGTCGACGACCAGCAGGTCGGCGCAATAGCCCGGACGGATCGCCCCCAGCTCGCCGGCCTGGTTGAGCAGGGCGGCATTGACCGAGGTCGCCGACCGCAGGATGTCGATCGCCGGCTGCACCTGGCGGCGCAGCGCGAACTCCTCGGCCTGGCTGGCCATCAGCGGCCCGAGCAGATCGGTGCCGAAGCCGATCCGGGCGCCGGCGCCATGCAACAGGTCGAGCGACCGGAGCGCATGCTTCTCGACCTCGACCGTCTTGGCGAGGCTGACCGGGGTCAGGCCGAGCGCCGCGCCTTCGTCGATCAGCTTGCGGAAGGTGACCAGGGTCGGGACGGCATAGACATCCTCGGCCGCGGCCACCGCCTCCGCCGTCGCGCGATCGAGGATCGTCGCATGCTCGATCGATCGGACGCCGTTGCGGATGCAGCGCATCGCCGCCTCGGCGGTATGGGCATGCGCCATCACATAGGTGCGCCGCGTCGCCGCCTCATGGACCGCCGCCCGCAGCTCGTCGTCGCAATATTGCGCCATCCAATAGGGATCGGAGGGGGAGGCGACGCCGCCCGACAGGAACAGCTTGATCTGGGTCGCGCCGAGCCGGAGCTGCTCGCGCGCCGCCTTGCGGACCTCGTCGACGCCGTCGGCGAGGATCGTCAGCGACCCGCAATAGCCGCAGCCGCAGTCCGGCCCGGTGCCGCGCATGTCGCCATGGCCGCCGGTCTGGCTGAGCGCGAGGCCCGAATAGAAGAAGCGCGGCCCCCTGATCAGCCCGCGCTCGATCGCGACCGCCAGCGAGAGATCGCCGCCGGCCGCGTCGCGCACCGTGGTGAAGCCGCGCTGCAGCGCATCCTCCAGCGCCTTGCGGGCATAGAGCGCGCGCAGCTCGGGACGGGTGCGATCGAGCGTGGCGAGGTTCACCTCGGCGGCATAAGCATGGAAATGCGCGTCGATCAGCCCCGGCATCACGGTGCGGCCGGCGACGTCGACGACCGTCGCCGCCGCGCTCGCGATCGGGCGATCGTGGATCTCGGCGATCCGGCCGTCGCGGATCAGCAGCGACCGGCCGGGCAGCATGTCGCCCGACACGCCGTCGAACAGGGTGCAGTTCGCCACTATCGTCGTCATGACGGGCGGCCTCCGCTCAGCCGTCGATCCCGCCATAATGGCGATCGATCTGGTCGGCGGTCAGGAAACCGTTGCGCAGATCCTCCCTGAGCGCCGCCTTGCTGCGTCGCGCCGGATCACCCCAGCCGCCGCCGGTCGCGGTCACCATCCGGACGACGTCGCCCTTGGCCACCTTGGCACCGGTGACCTTGCCATGGACCTCGTGCGTGCCGTCGGCGCGGATGATGTCGAAATGGTTGGGCGATCCCTCGCCGCCGCCCGCCATGCCCCAGGGCGGATATTTGAAGCGGCCGAAGCTGCCGGTGACGACGAAATCGTCGGTGCGCATCCGATAGTCGAGGACGACGCCCTTGCCGCCGCGATGCTCGCCATGGCCGCCATCCTCGTCGTGAAAGGCATATTGGTCGACATGGACGCCGTAGCGCGCCTCGGTGATCTCGATCGGCACATTGTAGGTCTCGCCGTCGGCGGCGGCGAACTGGCCGGACTCGCCGTCCTTGCCCTGATGGCCGCCCCAGCCGCCGACCAGCGGCTGGACGAGGATCGTGCTCTTGCCGGTGTCGGCATGGCTGCCGGCGAACACCACCGAGCAGACCGACAGCATATGGCCGGCGCCCAGCCGGTCGGGCAGGTGCGGGGCGAGCGCGCGCCAGATCAGGTCGACGCCGTACATCAGCGTCTCCCAATAGGTGGAGACCGGCGCCGGCCGCTCGGCGGTGAAGACGGTGCGGTCGGGGCAGATGATCTCGATCGGGCGGAAGGAGCCGCTGTTCGCCGGCACCTGCGGATTGGTGATCGCCTTGAAGATCAGGCGCACCGCCGAGGTGAGGCCGGTGCGCGAATTGTTGATCGGGCCCATGGTCTGCGGCGCGCTGCCGGTGAAGTCCGCCACGAATTTGTCGTCGGTGATGGTGATCTTGACCATCACCTTGAGCGGCTCGTCGCTGCGGCCGTCGTCGTCGATCAGGTCCTCGGCATGGAAGACGCCCTTGGGCAGCGCCGCCAGCTCATGCTTGACCATCGCCTCGCCATAATCGAGCAGCTCGTCCTTGGCCCGCAGCACGGCGTCATGGCCATATTTGTCGAACAGTTCGCGCAGGCGGCGCTCGGCGACCCCGTTCGCGGCGACGCCGGCCCACATGTCGCCGACGCTTTCCTGCGGCACGCGGATATTGGCGACGATGATGTCGAGGATGTCCTGCCGCAGGGTGCCGCCCTCGACGATCTTGCAGATCGGCATCTGGATGCCTTCCTGGAAGATCTCGGTGGCGTTGGTCGAGAAGCTGCCCGGCACCGCGCCGCCGACGTCGAGCCAGTGCGCCTTGTTGACCGCGAAGGCGACCAGCCGCTCGTCATGGAAGATCGGCGTGGCGATGCCGAAGTCGGAGAGATGGGTGCCGCCGCCGCGATAGGGATCGTTGCCGATGAACACGTCGCCCTGCCGGATCGCATCGCCGAACTTGGCGAGGATGTCGTGGACGAAGCTGTCGATCATCGCGAGCAGGACGGTGGTGCCCTGCCCCTGCGCGATCAGCTCGCCGCGCGCGTCGGTGATGCCGACCGAGAAGTCGAGCGCCTCGTAGATGATCGGGCTCATGCTGGTCCGCGCCATCGTCTGGAACATCTCGTCGCCGATCGAGACGAGCGCGTTCTTGATGATCTCGAGCGTGTAGGGATCGGTTTTCATGGCCGGGTCCTCAAAGCGATTTCAGGTAACTACCAACTCGGAAATCGCGGTAAAAAATGACCTGGAGCAGTCGATCTGAGGCAATCAGATCGACTGCTCTAGACGTTCATGTGAACGTGGAGGTTGCCGTAATCGTCGACGACGACGAGGCGGCCGGGGGTGACGACCAGCGTCGCCGCCGCCTCCTCGACGATGCAGGGGCCGGCGAAGCGCATGCCGGGTTCGAGCCGGTCGCGATCGTAGATCGGCGCCTCGTGGACGCCATGCTCGTCGAGGTCGACGATGCGGGTGCCGTTGGTCGCCTCGACCGGCAGGCGCCCTGTGACGGGCAGCCGCTCGGGCTCGTGCTTGGGCACGTCGCCGAACGCCACGACGTGGAAGTTGACGATCTCCACCGGCAGGTCGAGCCGGAAGGTATATTCGCGTTCATGGGTGGCGTGGAAGCGCTCGATCGCGGCGGCGAGCGTCGCGGCGTCGAAGGCGCCGTCGGGAAGCTCCACCTTCACGCTGTGCTCCTGGCCCAGATAGCGCATGTCGGCGAACCGCAGGATGCGCAGCGGCGCAGCGCCGGTGGCGACGTCGGCGGCGAAGCTTTCCCGCGCGTCGCCCGCCATGGTGGCGAAGATCTCCTCGATCCGCGCGCCGTTGCCGGGGGTCAGCAGGACCACCTGGGTGCGCACGAAATCGCGGCGCATGTCGGTCATCAGCATGCCCCAGGCCGAGAAGACCGAGGAGTTCACCGGGATGATCACCTTCGGCATCTGCAGCTCCTCGGCCAGCATCACCGCGTGCATCGCCCCGCCGCCGCCATAGGCGACCAGGGTGAAGTCGCGCGGGTCATGGCCCTTGTTGAGCGACACCAGCTTGAGCGCATTGACCATGTTGGCGTTGGCGATGCGGATGATCCCGCGCGCCACCGAGGCGGTGTCGCCGCCGAGCTTGTCGACCAGCGGCGCGAAGGCCTTGCGCACATTGGCCATGTCCGGGACGATCTCGCCGCCGAGGAAATTGGCCGGGTTGATCCGCCCGGTGACGAGGTTGGCGTCGGTCGTGGTCGGCCGCGTGCCGCCCCGGCCATAGGCCGCCGGTCCCGGCGAGGCGCCGGCGCTTTCCGGCCCGACATAGAGCCGCCCGCCCGGATCGATGCCGGCGATCGAGCCGCCGCCATTGCCGATCTCGACGATCTCGATCACCGGCGTGCGGATCGGATAACCGGGTTCGGTGCGCGACCATTCGATCCGATATTCGGTGGTGATCCGGGTCTGCGCCTTCTCGATCAGCGAGCATTTGGCGGTGGTGCCGCCGATGTCGAGCGCGATGATCCGGTCCTCGCCGAGCAGCCGGCCGAGCGCGGCGGCGCCCAGCACGCCGCTGGCCGGCCCCGATTCCACCATCGCGATCGGGTTGCGGATCGCGCCCTGGACGGTGTCGATGCCGCCGTTCGACTGCATGATATAGGGCGCGTGCGGATAGCCGGCGCCGTCGAGGCTGCGCTGCAGCGTCCGCAGGTAGCGTTGCGCGGCCGGGTGGACATAGGCGGTCAGCACCGCGGTCGAGGTCCGCTCATATTCGCGCCACTCGCGGGAGATCTCGTGCGAGGCGATCACGGAGACCTCGGGCCAGACGCGGCGGATATGGTCGCGCGCCAACCGCTCGTTCTCCGGCGCGACATAGGCGTGGAGGAAGCAGAGCGCGATCGCCTCCACCCCCTCGGCGCGGAAATCGGCGAGGATCGGATCGAGCGTCGCGGGGTCGAGCGCGGTCGTCACCTCGCCCAGATAGGTGCTGCGCTCGTCCACCTCGCGGCGCAGGTAGCGCGGCACGAACGGCGCCGGCTTGCGGAAGGCGAGGTTGAACAGGTCGGGCCGGTTGCCGCGCGCGATCTCGAGCACGTCGCGAAAGCCCTTGGTGGTGATCAGCGCGGTCCTGGCGCCCTTGCGCGACAGCAGCGCGTTGATCACCACCGTGGTGCCGTGCGCGAAGAAGTCGAAGCCCCTGGGATCAAGGCCGGCCTTGGCGACCGCGTTCATCACCCCTTCGTCGAACTGCGGATAGGTGGTGTCGGTCTTCGCGGTGCGCAGCCCGACGACCTTGCCGCTCGCCTTGTCGACATCGTAGCAGACCAGATCGGTGAAGGTGCCGCCAACGTCGGTTGCAACGCGCATCAATCTTGCTCCTGATCGGGTCGCCGGGCGATCAGCCGGCGGCGACGGTAACCGTGAAAATCCGCGTGTCGGCGACGACCTGGAAGGAATGCGCCTCCCCCGGCGGCACGATCACGACGTCGCCCGCCGCGAGCCGCGCGACCTCGCCGCCGCTGTCGAGGTCGAACGCGCCGGACAGCACCAGCGATATCTCGATCTCATCATGCCGGCTGCTGCCCTCGGCCGGGACGCGCAGCCCGGCGGCGAAGCTCGACACCAGCGCCCGGCATCCCGGCGCATCGGCGCCGAGCGCGTGGACCGCGTCGGCGGCAAGCATGGCGGGGATGACCTTCATTCGGGATCGCTCGCCGGCGTGGCGCTCGGGAACAGCACCGGGGTCCCGACCCAGAGCACCTTCACCGGCTTCTCGCCGCAATTGCGCATCGCATAGCTGTGGCGCGTGTCGAAATGCAGGCTGTCGCCGGGGCCGAGGTCGAAGCTGTCGTCGCCCACCTCGAAATGCAGCTCGCCTTCGAGCATGTAGTAGAAGGACTCGCCGTCGCGATGGACCCGCGGGAAGATCGGCCCCGGCGGGATGATGTAGATGAAGCTGTCCATCTTCTGGTTGACGTGCCCGGCGCTCAGCCGAATGTAGGTCACCGGGGAGTCGATCGGATAATATTCGGGATCGGCCGCGCGATGCAGGATGTTGTTGGTCTGCGGCGGCGCCAGGAAATAGCTGATGTCGACGTCGAGCGCCTGGGCCAGCCGCAGCAGCGAGACGATCGACGGCGTCGCCTTGCCCCGTTCGGCCAGCGAGATGAACGACACCGACAGGTCCGATCGCAACGCCACTTCGTTCAGGGTGAGCTTCAGTCGCTTGCGGCGATCCCGGATCAGCTCCCCGAACGACATCATCGGGTCCGTCGCCGGCACCGCCGGATTGGCCTTGGCCATGGTCTCCCGTCCCTCGTCTTTTTTCATCAACCGCCTGCCGCTTCAAAAAGTCTTCGTGATGTCGATGCCATAGCTGCGGGGCCGAGCCTGGAAATTATAGTCGGGCACCACGACCTTATCGTAATATTTCTTGTTCGAGAGGTTCTTGCCCCACAGCGACGCGCTCCAGCCGCTCGCGAGGGTCAGCCTTACCTGGCCGTTGAACAGGTCGAGCGGGTCGCGGATCGGTATGCCGATCGGGGTGCCCCCCTCGTGGAAATAGGTCTTGCCGCGATGCTCCCAGTCGCCGCGGATCAGCAGTTCGGACGTGCCGATGTCGCGCGTATATTGCAGCGACATGTTGGTCTTGAACTTGGTGGTGTTGGGTAGCTGGTTGCCGACGGTCGTCGGATTGGCGTCATATTTCCGGATATTGGTGTCGGTATAGCCGAGGCCGCCGAACAGGGCGAAGCCCTCGGGCAGCCTCGCCTGCACCTCGAGCTCGGCGCCCTTGATCCGCGCCTTGTCGATATTGTTGACGACCTGCGCGTTCACGACGCCGTTGAAGTTGAACACCTGCAGGTTCTTCGCATCGGTCTGGAACAGCGCGCCGCTGATCGAGAGGGCGCGATCGAGCAGCTCGCTCTTGAAGCCGACCTCGTAGGTCTCCGACATCTCCTTCTTGAAGATCGGATCGGCCACCTTCGCGCCGGTCGAGGGATCGAGCTCGGTGCCGGCGGCGTTGAAGCCGCCCGAGCGGAAGCCCTTCGCATAGTTGGCGTAGATCGAGAAGGTCCGCAGCGGGCGATAGTTGATCGTGAATTTGGGCTGCCACGCGTCGAAATTCTGCTTGCGGGTGCGCGGCCCCGTGATCGGCCGGCCGAGGCCGTCGAGCCGGTAGATGTCGGGTCGCGGATCGGTCTGCCGGCGGTGATCGGTGTCGTAGCGGATCGCCGCGGACAGCTCGATCGTCTTGGTCACGTCGTAGTTCGCCTGGGCGAAGGCGGCATAGGCCTTGTCGTTGTTGTGCTCTTCGAAATAGGCGCGCGTCTGGTTGGCCGTCGCCGGATCGAAATCGAGTTCGGGAACGATGCCGAAGCCCTTGTCCTCCTGCGTCGCGGTGACGAGGTCGCGCTTGCGCTGGAGGAAATAGAGGCCGGCGATATAGCGGAGCGGCTGGTCCGACGGGCTGGTGAAGCGCAGCTCCTGGCTGAAGTTGCGCTGGCGATAGCGCTGGAAGATGGTGTTGAACGGCGCCGTGAAGAAGGGCGTGCCGCCGTTCAGGCCGCCGAAGGTGATCTGCGGATTGGCGCAGGCATAGGGCGTCGACAGCGGCGAGGTCAGCTCGAAGCAGTTCTGGTTGTCCGAATAGTCGTAGCCGTCGAACGTGGTCAGCAGGTCGATCGCGTCATAGGCGGTGATCGAGGAAAGCCTGCCGAAGCCGGTGTCATAGTCGATCTTGAACGAGACGTTCTTCAACAGCCGCTTGTTGTAGCCGAGATTGTTCGAGGTCGGCGCGATCACCGTGTTGGCGACGCCATGCGCATCGGTGATGACGACGCCCTGCTGGGCGGCGTTGCTCGACCGGACGAAATAGGCCGCGCCGCCCGTGATCCGTCCATAATGGCCGCGCAGGTCGAAGGTCAGGTCCGGGGTCGCCTCGTAGATCAGCTTGAGGTCCGCGCCGATGTTGCGGAAGTCGTCGACCTTCCTGTCGAGGAAGCGGTTGGTGATCCAGCCGTCGGCATCGCGATAGGAGACGCCCGCGCGGAACAGCAGCTTGTCCTTGATGATCGGTCCCGAGACCGAGCCTTCGGCGCGGGTCGCCTGGCCGTTGCCATAGCCGAAGGCGACGCGGCCCTCATAATCGTTGGTGACGGGCTTGGTGGTGATGTTGATCGCGCCGGCGATGGCGTTGCGGCCGTAGAGCGCGCCCTGCGGCCCCTTCAGCACCTCGATCTGCTGGATGTCGAACAGTTCCTCGTTGAACTGGAACGCGCTCGTCTGCAGCACGCCGTCGACCGAGATCGCGACCGGGGTCTCGCCATTGGGCACCTGGCTGATGCCGCGCACGGTGAGATAGGTGGTGCCGGCATCCTGCGCGGTCGAGAAGGTGACGTTGGGCGTCAGCGCGATATAATCGCCGGGCCGCTCGATCTTCGCGTTTTCTATCTGCTTCGAAGAAAAGACGCTGAGCGATGCAGGAACATTCTGCAGAGATTCCGATCTCATGCGCGCGGTGACGATGATATCGCCGGAATTCTGGGCATCCGTCGCGGCCTGTTGGGCAATCGCCGCTTGCGAGGCCCCGCAGAGCAGCACCGACATCATGGTTATCGATAGATATGTCCGGTTGATATTGATCACGACGTTCCCCCCATTTGCGGATTCTCATCACGTCAATGATCGGAGGCTCGCACAGTGAAAGATTCGTTACAACTCAAATTTTGAGTGAAGGGAAAATTTTTTCATTTGCCCACCGACGGACGCGATCAGGCATCGACGTCGAAGGTGACGCCCTGGGCGAGCGGCAGGGTGCGGCCATAGTTGATGGCGTTGGTCTGGCGGCGCATATAGGCCTTCCAGCTGTCCGAGCCGCTCTCGCGGCCGCCGCCGGTCTCCTTCTCGCCGCCGAACGCGCCGCCGATCTCGGCGCCCGATGTGCCCATGTTGACGTTGGCGATGCCGCAGTCGGAGCCGGCCGCCGACAGGAACTGCTCGACCTCGCGCATGTCGGTCGCGAAGATCGACGAGGAAAGGCCTTGCGGCACCCCGTTCTGGAGGGCGATCGCCTCGTCGAGCGTTCGGTATTTCAGCACGTAGAGGATCGGCGCGAAGGTCTCCTCGCGGACGCAGTCGACCTGCTCGTCGATCTCGACGAGCGCCGGGCGGGCGTAGAAGGAGCCGTCGCCGTTCACGTCCGCCCGCCCGCCGCCATGAATCCGACCGCCCGCCGCGCGCGCCGCCGCCAGCGCGCGTTCCATCGCCGCGAAGGCGTCGCCGTCGATCAGCGGCCCGACCAGCGTGTCGGGCAGGCGCGGGTCGCCGACCCGGATTCCCGCATAGACCTTGGCGAGCCTCGGGATCAGCCCGTCATAGACGTCGGCATGGACGATCAGCCGGCGCAGGGTCGTGCAGCGCTGGCCGGCGGTGCCCATCGCCCCGAAGGCGACCGCGCGCAGGGTGAGGTCGAGATCGGCCGAAGGAGTGACGATCGAGGCATTGTTGCCGCCGAGCTCGAGGATCGACCGGCCGAAGCGGCGCGCGACGCGCTCGCCGACCGCGCGGCCCATCCGGGTCGAGCCGGTGGCCGAGACGACCGGCACGCGCGGATCGTCGACGAGTTGCTCCCCCAGCGCCCGCCCGCCGATCAGCAGGCCGAGCAGCCCCTCGGGCGCGTCGTCGCCGAACGCGCGCATCGCGCGGCCGACCAGGGCGGCGACGGCCATCGCCGTCAGCGGCGCCTTCTCCGACGGCTTCCACACCATGCTGTCGCCGCAGATGAAGGCGAGCGCGGCGTTCCAGCTCCACACCGCGACCGGGAAGTTGAACGCCGAGATCACCCCGACCGGGCCGATCGGATGCCATTGCTCGGTGATGCGGTGATCGCCCCGCTCGGACGGCAGGCACAGCCCGTAGAGCTGGCGCGACAAGCCGACCGCGAAATCGCAGATGTCGATCATCTCCTGGACCTCGCCGAGCCCCTCGGACAGCACCTTGCCGACCTCGATCGAGACCAGCCGGCCGAGATCGTCCTTGGCGGCGCGCAGTTCCTCGCCGATCAGCCGCACGAACTCGCCGCGCCGGGGCGCCGGCACCATGCGCCAGGCGAGGAAGGCGCGCTGCGCGGCGGCGATCGCTTCCGCCGCGTCGCCCGGCGCCGTCTCCCCGAGCCGCGCGATCACCTCGCCGGTGATCGGCGAGCGGACGATCAGCGATCCGCCGTCGAGCGCAGACGGATTGACGCCCAGATTGGCGAGGAGGCTATGGGCTTCGGCGGCGGGCGTGGCGGTCATGGGATCATCCTCCATGGGAAGGTCAGGGTCTCGAAGCGGTGAAGTGGGCGAGTTGGGCGCCGATCTCGTAGAAGGCCTGCTTCGCGGCGCGGAAGCGGGCAGGCTCCAGCCGGGTGACCGGCAGCGACAGCTCGTCGGGCGCGACCTCCCCCAGGACGAGCCGCGCGAGATCGCAGCCGAAGCTGGTGCCCGGCGCGATCCCCCGGCCGTTATAGCCGCTGATCGACACCAGGTTGCGCCCGTGCATGTGAAGGCGCGGCGCGGCATTGCGGGTCATCCCGATCATCCCGTACCAGCCATGCTCGAACGCGACCTCGCCGAGCCGCGGAAAGATGCGCGCCAGCGCGCGGCGGGCCCAGTCCGCATGGATGCGCGTGCCGGTGCCGCGCAGCGCGCCGACGCTGCCGAAGACGAGCCGCCCCGTCGCGTCGAGCCGGAAGGAGGACAGGATCGACCGGGTGTCCCAGGCGCCCTGCCGGCCGGGCAGCACGCTCCGCAGCGCTTCCGCGCTCAGCGGCCGCGTGGCGAGGTTGAAATAGGGCAGCATCACCTGCTCGCGCTTCACGTCCGGACAGATGGCCGCCGAATAGGCATCGGTCGCGATGATCACCCAGGGCGCGGTCACGCTGCCCCGCGCGGTCGTCACCCGCCACTCGCCGCCGAGATTCTCGAACCCCGTCGCCGGCGAATGTTCATGGATTCGCGCGCCCAGGCGGATCGCGCTGGCGGCCAGGCCGCGGACATAGGCAAGAGGCTGGATCGTGCCGGCGCGCCGGTCGAGCAGGGCGCCGGCATAGACCTTGCTGCCGACCCGCCACGCCGTCGCCCTGCCGTGGAGCAGCTCGACATCGGCGCCGCGCCGTCGCCATTGGCGGGCTCGCGCGGTGATCTCGGCAAGCCCCTTGCGCCCGACCGCGCAATGCAGGGTGCCGTTGCGCACCGCCTCGCAGGCGATCCCATGGCGTTCGACGATGTCGAAGACGAGGCCGGGCGCATCGCCGAGCTGGGCGATCAGCCGCTCGCCGAACGGCGCGCCGATCGCCTCCGGCACCTCGTCCGGCCTGATCCACAGCCCGGCATTGACGAGGCCGACATTGCGGCCCGACCCGCCGAAGCCGATCCCGGCCGCTTCGAGCACGACCGGCCGGCGGCCGGCGGCAGCGAGGTGGAGGGCGGCGGAGCAACCGGTGAAACCCGCGCCGACGATCACGGCATCGGCGCTGTCGTCATCCATCAGCGGGACCGTTTCGGGCGCCGGCGGCGCGGAAGCGGCCCACAAGCCATGACTGCGTCGATCACCGTCCATACCGGCCCGCCCCCGCTGCGCCGCCGCGTTGACAAAGCGCATGGCTCATGCAGCTATGGAATTATGTTGGTGGTGACCCGGCACCGCAAACGAGGCTTTGGACAAAGTTGGTTCCGAAATGGAATGACATGACCCCTCGACGCTTCCTTCCCCCCACCGCCCTGCTCTGCGCCTTCGACGCCGCCGCCCGGCATCAGAGCTTCACCGCCGCCGCGCGCGAGCTCGCGCTCACCCAGAGCGCGGTCAGCCGGCAGATCCGCGCGCTCGAGGAACTGCTCGGATCGGAGCTGTTCCATCGCGAGAAGCAGAAGGTGAAGCTGACCCTGGCGGGCAACGCCTATGCGCGGGAGATTCGCGGCGCCCTCGCGCGTATCTCCAGCGCGACGCTCGGTTTCCGGGCCAATCCCGGCGGCGCGTCGCTGCACCTGGCCCTGCTGCCGATGTTCGGCCTGCGCTGGCTGATGCCGCGCCTGCCCGGCTTCCTGGCGGCGCATCCGGACATCACCGTCCATGTCTCGACGCGAACCACGCCGTTCGACTTCCGGACCGAGACGATCGACGCGGCGATCCATTTCGGCGAAGGCGAATGGGCTGGCGCGCAGCTCGACCGGCTGATGGGCGAGACGGTCGCGCCGCTGTGCAGCCCGGCGCTCCGCGCGCGGCTCGGCGCGGCGAAGCCCGCCGACCTGATCGAGGCCCCGCTCCTCCACCTGATGTCGCGGCCCGATGCCTGGGAACGCTGGTTCGCGGCGATGGAGGTCGACCCGGGCGAGGTCCACGGCATGCTGCTCGACCAGTTCCTGCTGGTCGCCGAAGCCGCCCGCGCGGGCCTGGGCGTCGCCCTGCTGCCGGAGTTCCTCGTCGAGGCGGAGCTGCGCAGCGGCGATCTCGTCAGGGCGCTCGACGCCCCCGTCGTCCAGGCCGACCATTATTATCTCGTCTGGCCCCATACCCACGAACGCCACCCGCCGCTGGACGCCTTCCGGACCTGGATCCTCCAGGAAGCTCGAAAGGAATCGGGGCGATGATCGGCATCCGCCCGCCCGACGCCTTTCGGTCGAGACACTGGCGGTGCCCGATGCTACGCACCGCATGGCGCTGCTGATGGCAGCCGAGGCCGATCGGGCCTGACGCGCGGTCGATCAACATCTTCACGGGGCAATGCCATGACCTTTCTTTCGCTCGATCATGCCAACCGGATCATCGCGGCCGCCCTCACGCGCGGGCAGGAGCTCGGGCTCAAGCCGCTGACCGTCGCGGTGCTCGATCCCGGCGGCCACCTGATCGCGCTCCAGCGGCAGGACAGCTCGTCCAACCTCCGTCCGGGCATCGCGACCGGCAAGGCGAGCGGCGCGCTGGCGCTGGGCGTGTCGAGCCGCAAGATCGGCGAGATGGCGGCGGACCGCCCCAGCTTCGTCGGCGCGCTCGGCACCATCGCCCCGGCCGGCATCGTCCCGTCGGCGGGCGGCGTGATCGTCGTCGATGCCGACGGCCGGGTGATCGGCGCGGTCGGCGTGACCGGCGACGTGGCCGACAATGACGAACTCTGCGCGCTGGCGGGCATCGCCGCGGCGGGACTGACCGCGCAGGCCTGAGCCCAGGTCAGGAGCCGCCCGTCATCCCGGCTTCCACCGGGATGACGCGGACGGCGAGCGGGAACCTCACAACCCTGCTGCGTCGAGCATGGCCGAGGCGCCGCGCTCGGCGGTGTCGGCGCCGGCGCGCATGAAGGCGAACAGCTCGCGGCCGGTGCCGGGCTGCCGGGGCGGCGGGACGGCAGGCTCGCGCGCCTCCCATTCGGCCGCGTCGACCAGCGCCAGTATCTCGCCCCGCTCGGCGCACAGCCGGACGATGTCGCCGTCCCTGAGCTTCGCGATCGGGCCGCCGGCGAACGCCTCCGGGGTCAGGTGGATCGCGGCGGGCACCTTGCCCGAGGCCCCCGACATCCGACCGTCGGTCACCAGCGCCACCTTGTGGCCCTTGTCCTGGAGCACGCCCAGCGGCGGGGTGAGCTTGTGCAACTCGGGCATGCCGTTCGCCCTCGGGCCCTGGAAGCGCACCACCACCACCACGTCGCGGTCGAGCTCGCCCGCCCTGAACGCCGCCGTCACCTGGTCCTGGTCGTCGAACAGCCGCACCGGCGCCTCGATCGTCCAGCGCGACCGATCGACCGCGCTGGTCTTGAAGGTGCCGCGCCCGAGATTGCCCCGCACCAGCCGCATGCCGCCGTCGGGCAGGAACGGATCGGCGTGCGACCGCAGCATCGCCGGGTCGAGCGGCGCGGCGGGCGCGTCGGTCCACGCCAGCGCCTCGCCGTCGAGCAGCGGTTCCCGCGCATAGGCGCCGAGATCGTCGCCCGCCACGGTCAGGATGTCGCGGTGGAGATAGCCGCCGTCGAGCAGCGTCGCGATCACATAGGCCATGCCGCCCGCCGCCTGGAAATGGTTCACGTCGCCCGCGCCGTTGGGATAGACCCGCGCGATCAGCGGCACCGCCGCCGACAGCCGGTCGATGTCCTCCCAGTCGATCATGATCCCCGCCGCTCGCGCGATCGCGGGCAGGTGGATGACATGGTTGGTCGAGCCTCCGGTCGCCAGCAAGCCCACCGCCGCGTTGACGATCGCCTTCTCGTCGACGCACAAGCCCAGCGGCCGATAGTCGCCGCCGTCCCAGCCGATCTCCCCCAGCCGGCGGACCGCCGCGCGGGTCAGTTCCTGCCTGAGCTTCGTGCCCGGGTTGACGAAGGCGGCGCCCGGCATGTGCAGGCCCATCACCTCCATCATCATCTGGTTCGAATTGGCGGTGCCGTAGAAGGTGCAGGTGCCCGCGCCATGATAGGAGGCGCTCTCCGCCTCGAGCAGCTCGGCGCGGCCGGCCTTGCCCTCGGCATAGAGCTGGCGGACGCGCTGCTTCTCCTTGTTGGCGAGCCCCGAGGGCATCGGTCCGGCCGGCACCAGGATCGTCGGCAGATGGCCGAAGCGCAGCGCCCCGATCAGCAGCCCGGGGACGATCTTGTCGCAGATGCCGAGCAGCGCCGCCCCCTCGAACATGCCGTGGCTCAGCGCCACCGCCGTCGACAGCGCGATCGTGTCGCGGCTGAACAGCGACAGCTCCATGCCGCGCTGCCCCTGCGTCACCCCGTCGCACATCGCCGGGACCCCGCCCGCCACCTGCGCCGTGATCCCCGCCTCGCGCGCCCATAGCTTCATCCGGTCCGGATAGCCGCCATAGGGCTGATGCGCCGACAGCATGTCGTTATAGGCGGTGACGATGCCGATGTTCATCGCCCGCCCCTCGCGGATCGCCGGCTTGTCCTCCCCCGACGCCGCGAAGCCGTGCGCCAGGTTGCCGCACGACAGCCGCGGACGGTCCACCCCGGTATCCCGCTCGCGCGCGATCAGCTCCAGATAGGCCCGGCGGCCCTCACGCGACCGCTCCACGATCCGCGCCGTCACCGCCTCCACCGCCGCATGCAAGCTCATCGCCCCGCCGCCTCCGGCGCTTCCTTCAATCCGATCATCTTCCCGTCCTTTGCAATCCTCCCTACGCGAAGCGTGGGGAGGGGGACCACCCGCAGGGTGGTGGAGGGGTGGGGTCGCAGACCCCTCCACCGCGCTTCGCGCGGTCCCCCTCCCCATGCAAGGCATGGGGAGGATGTATCGTGCTACCCTGTGACATTGTCGCGCTCAGGCTGCAAACGGATGACCGGCGCGTCGGGTTGCAGCGCCGCCGCGGGACGAAGGCCGATTCCGGGTTGAATCCGCCGTGGATATCTTAGCGGCCGTCCTCCGCGGCATTCGCGTCCTGCGCCGCGCGGACGGCGGCCGAAAAGGTGCGGTTGGCGACGATCAGCGCCAGCAGGCCGACGACCGAGAAGATCGCCAGCACCGTCAGGATCGAATAGCCGAGGCCGGTGGCCGGGTCGGTCCAGACATGGTCGCTGAACAGCCCGATCGTCGTCGGGCCGAGCCCCATCGCGGCGAGCGTGGTGAGCGCCAGATAGGTCGCCGACATGATCCCGCGATGGCGCAGCGGAGTCAGCATCTGGATGCCAGAATAGGATTGGGGCCCCCCGGCCAGCACCATGATCTGCGCCATCGCATAGCCGACCAGCGCCAGGGTCAGGCTGTCGGTGGTCACCATCAGCAGGGTGCCGGGAATGGCGAGCATGAAGGCGCAGACCATCACCCGCAGCGGCGCCGTCTCGACACCGCGCTGGAGCAGCCTGTCGGCGATCACGCCGGCGGCGATGCCGCCGAGCGGACCGATCGCCACGACGATGACGCCGACGATCATCGCCGCCTCGCCGACGTCGAGGCCGTAGCGGCGTACGAAGAAGCTGGGCGCCCAGGCCGCGAACAGATGCGCGTTGAGGATCGTGCAGGTGCCCGCCACGACGAAGCTGAGCACCCCCGCGCGGTGCCGCGCGACATGAGCCCATAGCTCGGCCATCGCCTTGCCGGCGGCGAGCCGGCGGCCCGTCCGCGCCGGTTCGCGGATGGTGAGCAGGATCAGCGCCGCGGGAATGCCCGGCAACGCCGCCGCCAGAAACAGTACCTGCCACGGCCGGAACTCGGCGCCCAGCAGCATCAGCCCGCCCTGCGCGGCGAGCAGCGACAGCAGCGCTCCGCCGCCGATGAAGGCCACCGCCTTGCCGCCGGTCGCGCCCATCATGAAGATGCTCGTCGCGGTTCCCAGCCGGTTCCGGACGATATAGGCGCCGATCAGCGAGATCGCGGCGGGCATGATCGACGCCTCGCCCAGGCCGACGATCAGCCGCATCGCGAACAGCGATTCGAACGAGGTCGCGAAGGCGCAGGCGCCGGTCGCGAAGGTCCAGGCGACGCAGCCGATCGACAGCATCGCGCGCCGCGACCGGGTATCCGCGATCCGGCCCAGTGGAATGCCGGCGGCGCAATAGAGCAGCGCGAAGGCCAGCCCCTGCAGCAGGCCGAGGCTGGTGTCGCTGAGCTTCAGGTCGGTCTTGAGCGGCACCATGATCACGCCCATCAGGAAGCGATCGGTCGCCGAGATCAGGTTCACGAAGGTCAGGATGCCGAGCACGTACCAGCCGTAGCGGCTCGTGGTCTCCACCGCGGGCGCGGGCGCGGCCGCACGCCGCTGCGGGGAAGGCGGCAGCGCCGCCACGGTTCGCTCATGTCCCATGCTACTCACATCCTCTTCCGGCCGGAGCCGTGGCTTGAACCGATCGCACCCTCACGACATCGTCGACATCAGCTCGACGAGATTGCCGTCGGGATCGCGGAAATAGACGGACTGGCCGGGCTCGCCCGCCGCCGTGCGGCGCGGCACGGGGCCCTCGACCACCGCGACGCCGACCGCGGCGAGATGCGCGACCGCCGTCCCGATCGGCGCGTTCCACCGGAAGCAGATGTCGAGACAGCCGGGCGCCGCCGCCGGCGCCGCCAGGTCGATGCCGTTGCCGTGGCGATGGAGGCTGAGCAGCGCATCGCCGACCTCGACCTGCTGGACCGCCACCGCGCCGTCGATCCGATAGGGCTCACGGGTGCAGCGGGCGCCGAGCACCCGCGACAGGAAGCCGACCATGGCTGGAAGGTCCGCCACGGGATAGGCGACATGGTCGATGGGGCCGATCGGCAAATCCATGATCTCTCCCGCCCGGCGGCAGCGAGGCGGCCGAGCCAACCGGCGATACGGGGGAAAACCGTCGCCTCTGCGGCCGGGATACCCCGGCGGAGGGTCATTGCCAAGGATTGATTTGATTGTATGATACAAAAATTGGAAAGGATGATCCGTGGGTGTCAAAGCATTGTTCCGCCACGCGGCCCGCCTGTGGCCCGACCGGCTCTTCCTCGACGACGCGCGCGAGCGGCTGAGCTATGGCGATGCGGCGGAGCGGGTGGGCCGGATGGCCTGCGGCCTCGGCCGGGGCGAATCGCTGGCCGGGACGAAGATCGCGTTGCTGACGCCCAACAGCAGCGCCGGATTCTGCGCGCTGCTCGCCATCTACGAGGCCGACGCCGTTTTCGTGCCGCTCAACGCCAGCTTCCCGATCGGCGAGCATCGCGTCGCGATCGAGGAGCTGGGGGTTTCGATCCTGCTGTTCAGCCGGACGCTGGCGACGGGCGTCGACGCCCTGCTCCGCGACTGCCCGACGCTGCGCGAGGCGATCTGCATCGACGGCGACGCCGGGATCGGAACCCCGCTGGACGCGCTGCTGGCGCGCGGCGCGGGTCGGACGATGCCCGACATCGCCGGCGACCCGGACGACATCGTCGCCATCTATCCGACCGGCGGATCGACCGGTCGGCCCAAGCGGGTGATGCATAGCCGCCGCAACTGGACGACGATGGCCGCCTGCTTCCACAGCGCGCTACCGGTCGAGGGCCATGCCCGCTATCTCGCCGCGCCGCCGATAACCCACGCCGCCGGGGCCTTCGGGCTGATGCTGATGGCGAAGGGGGCGACTATCCTGCTCCACGACGGCTTCGACGCGGGCGCGATCCTCGACGCGATCGAACGCGACAGGCCGACCCACCTCTATCTGCCGCCCACCGCGATCTACAAGCTGCTCGAGCATCCGGGCGTACAGGACCGCGACGGCTCATCCCTGCGCGCCTTCATGTACACCGCCGCGCCGATGTCGCTCGACAAGCTGCGCCGGTGCATCGCCATCTTCGGGCCGGTGATGGCGCAATTCTGGGGCCAGATGGAGGCCCCGAGCTTCTGCACCTGCCTGGCCCCGGCCGACCATGTCGTCGACGACGAGGCGCTGGCGGGGCGTCTGGCGAGCTGCGGGCGGGAGACGATGTTCACTCGGGTCGAGGTGCTCGACGACGACGGGGCGATCCTGCCGCCCGGCGAGCGTGGCGAACTTGCGGTGCGCGGCGGGCTGGTGATGGCCGGTTATTACGAGAATCCCGAGGCGACGGCCGAGGTCTCCCGCAACGGCTGGCACCTGACCGGCGACCTGGGGTTCAAGGATGCGGACGGCTATGTCCATATCGTCGGGCGCAAGCGCGACATCATCATCACCGGCGGCTACAATGTCTATCCGGCCGATGTCGAGCAGGCGCTCTGGGGTCATCCCGACGTCGAGGAATGCGCCGTGATCGGCGTGCCCGACGAGCTGTGGGGCGAGGCGGTGCTGGCGGTGGTCCAGCCCAGGCCCGGACATGATCCGAGCGCGGCGGAACTGATCGCCTGGTGCAAGGAAAAGGTCGGCAGCATCAAGGCGCCGAAGCGCGTCGAGCTGCGCACCGACATTCCGCGCAACGCCGTCGGCAAGGTCGACAAGGTGACGCTGCGCGCGCCCTATTGGAAGGATCGGGCGCGGGCCGTCTGACACCACCACCACCCGGGACGGAGCCGCGCGGTCGCGGCCCCGTCGATCGGGATCAGTTCAGCTCCTTCGCCGAATAGTTGAGCAGCGTCCGCGCCATCAGCAGGCGCTGCGCCTCGTTCGGGCCTTCGTAGATGTCGAGGATGCGCGCATCGCGCAGCGCCTGCTCGACCGGCAGCTTCTCGGACGCGCTCTCCGGCCCCAATATGTCCATGCAGTCGTTGATCAGCTTGCGGACCATCAGCCCGGCCTTGCACTTGGCCAGCGACGGATAGAATTTGCCCGGCCCCCTCGCCTGCTCATGCCATTTGGCGTGGAGCATGGTCAGGTAGGTGGCGTCCCACAGCGCCTCCATGCCGAGGATGCGGTCCTCGATCGCCGAGCGCGACGCCAGCGAACCGGCATAGTTGAGCGCCTTGCCGCCCTCCGCATATTTCTCGCGCACCAGGTCGAGCGCGACGCGCGCATAGCCGAGCGCCTGCCCCGCGATCAGCGCGCGGGTGCCGTTGAAGATCGACAGCGCGTCCTTGAGGTTGCCCTGCAGCCGGTTGAGCGCCGGCACCCGCACGTCCATGAAGAAGGTCGCGACCGTGTCCCAGTTCCGGAGGCCGAGCTTGTCCATCTGCGGGCCGACGCCATAGCCCGGCATCCCCTTGGTCACGACGAACAGGCTGATGCCCTCGTCGCCCTCGGGCCCGACCGCGCGGCACATCACCAATATGCCGTCGGCATGGGTGGCGTTGGAGGAGAATATCTTCTCGCCGTTGATCACCCATTCGTCGGTCGCGGCGTCATAGGTTGCGACCGTCCGCATCGAGGCAGGATCGGAGCCGCCATTGGGCTCGGACATGCCCCAGGCGAGGTAGAGCGGCTGGAAGGCCTCGACCTGCTCGGGCGTGCCAACCTTCTCGATCAGCTTGCCGGACAGCGAGACGTTCATCGCATCGGCGTTGTCGCCCTGCCAGTAGAGCGGCTTGAAGCCGTAGCTCTCCTCGAGATAGATCAGCGGCTCGATGATCGTGAGGCCGCTGAGGTCGTCGGCGCGCTCCTGCGCGAAATCGCGGACATGGACGATGTCCTCCTGGCCCGCGAAGGCGAATTGCTCGGCGAAGTCGGGCCGGTCGAACTCCATCGTCCGGTCGATGCCCTTGGCGCGCTGCTGGTAACCGATCGCCTGCCGGCGCGCGAGCGCGATGACCTCCTTGTCGCCGTCGGTAAGCTCGAAATCGATCATAGAGATTCTCCCATCGCCTCATCCGCCGATCGGACCAGGTTCCGCGCCGGCACTGCTTTGGCGATCATGATACAAGCCCCGACACGAAAGTAAAACATTTGTTTGCAGCAAGCGCCGATCCCTTGTGCCATGGGGGTTTCGACCACCGCCGGATACCATCGCGCCGATGGGAATTTTCGAATCGATGCGCGATCTTCGCGTGTTGAAGATGGACGTTTCAAAAACGCCTGCTAATATGGCGCCCACCCATAAGTCGGGCACAGCATCAAGAAAGGCGCGTCGAATCCTCCATGCAGCTTGCCAGCCAGAAAAGACGAGGGAGCGCCCCTGACGCCCCGTCGACCCGGGACAGATTGAAGGCAGCCGCGCGGAGCCTGTTCGCCGAACGCGGGATCGAAGGCACCACCGTCCGCGATATCCTGACGGTCGCCGGCGAGAAGAACGGGGCGTCGCTCAACTATTATTTCCGCTCGAAGGAAGAGCTGATCCGCGAGCTGACCGTCGACGTGTTCCGGCTGATGGACGATCGCTGGAACGCGCAGCTCGCCGATCTCGACCGCCAGGGCCGGCCGCTGGACATCAGGGATTATGTCCGCATCCTCGTGACCTCGTCGGACACGAGCGACGTCGAGGACGAGCCGACCACCGCCCGGCTTTCGGAAGCGATCACGCATCATCGCTACCATCTGGTCCGCGAGATCCTCAAGGAACACCGGCTCAACGCCTATGACGTGATCCTGGGCCGGATCGCCGCGCTGATGGAGGACATGCCGCGGCCGATCCTGCGGCAGCGGCTGCTGCTGCTCACCCGCTATCTCTCGTCGGTGTTCGCGCTCTACGAGGCGAGCCGCGCCTCCAACGCGCAGCCCCGCTCGGTGCAGCTTCCCCAGGGCGCCGATCTCGGCAACCTCGTGGACACGGCGGTGGGCATTTTGACCGCCCCGGTGGTCGACGCCGACCCCGGCGAAGGCTGACCCCGCCCGCGATCAGCCGGGCGCATACAGGCCGAGCGCGGCCTCCAGTCCGCGCGGCGCACGGGCCTTGCCGGGATTATAGCCGGGCATCAGCAGCCGGATGATCCGAGGCAGGTGGAAGGACCGGAAGCGCTTCATGAAATCCTGCTGGCGGGCGAGCGAGCGTTCGAGCTCCTCGGGCGTCATCGCGGCCCGTTCCTGCTGGAGCAGGGCGCCCATGATGCGCCTGTTGTGCGCGGCGAGGTGGCGATAGGTGAAGATCACCATCTTCGCGCGGAAGAACCAGTCGCCGTAGATCGCGCAATAGACGTCGTGGCAGACCGAGCGATGCTCATATTCCTCGCCGAGGTGCCAGCGCCACATGGCGATCGTCCGCGGGTCGGCATCGGCGATCAGGTCGTCCGCCTCCTCGAACAGGAACAGCGCCATGCTGAGCGCCAGCGTCTCGAACGCGGCGGCATAGGCGCAGTTGAACTTGTGCGACCTGTTGGCCAGGAAGCCGCGGTAATCGGCGCGCTTCGCCTCCTCCGCCTCCTTCAAGAAGGGGTAGGTCTTGCGGATCTCGGCATTATAGGCGTTGTGCACCTTGTAATGGGTCGTCTCCTGCTTGATGAACAGGTCGATCTCGGGCGCGAGGTGCCGGTCCTTGGGCTTCAGCAGCGGCTTGGCCTGCGCCATGATCTGGTTGAGATAGGGCTCCACCGCCGGCGCGCCCGCCGAACCGGCGGTGAACAGCGACGCGAACTCGATGTTGCGCGTCCAGCGCGCGGGCACGCCGGTGAAATCGATATTGGGCTGACGATGAACGAGCTGCGTCATGACGGCATCTCCATGGAATTATGTCTATACATTATTCATTGCGACACCTGGCCGGCCACCGGCCGGCGGGCGGGCGTCGCGCTGAAGCGGGGCGCCGGGGCCGGCTGGATATGCCCGTCGACCGCGACGAAGCTGTCCCGGGCGCGGCTGTGCGGGTCGCGCGGCGCTTCGGCGAGCGACAGCACCGGCGCGAAGCAGGCGTCGCAGCCGTCGAACAGGGCCGTCCATTCGTCGCGGCTGCGGGACCGGAACAGCGCCTCCAGCCGCGCGCGCATCGCCGGCCAGGCGGCGCGGTCGTTCTGCCGCGCGAACAGCGGATCGTCGGCGACGCCCAGCCGATCGAGCAGCAGCGCGTAGAATTGCGGCTCGAGCGCGCCGATCGCGACGTGGCGGCCGTCGGCGGTCTCATAGCTGTCGTAGAAGGGCGCGCCGGTATCGAGCAGGTTGACGCCCCGCTCGTCGGTCCAGGCGTCCTGCGCCAGGAAGGACCAGGTCATCGCCCCCAGCAGCCCGGCGCCGTCCACCATCGCGCAGTCGATCACCTGCCCGCGCCCCGTGCGCCGGGCGGCCATGATCCCGGCCAACATGCCGAACGCCATCATCATGCCGCCGCCGCCGAAATCGGCCACCGCGTTGATCGGCGGGGTCGGCTTCCCGCCGGCGCGGCCATAGCCGTGAAGATTGCCGGCCAGCGCGATATAGTTGATGTCGTGCCCGGCGCGCGGCGCCATCGGCCCGGTCTGGCCCCAGCCGGTCATGCGGCCATAGACGAGCCGCGGATTGTCGGCGAGCAGCAGGTCCGGGCCGAGGCCCAGCCGCTCCATCACGCCGGGGCGGAAGCCCTCGACCAGCCCGTCGGCATCGCGCGCCAGCGCGCGCACCGCCGCGACGCCGGCCGGGTCCTTGAGGTCGAGGACATGGGTCCGGCGCGACCGCAGCAGCACGTCGCGGCCGCCGAGCGGCGCCGCCGCGCCCAGCGGATCGCCGGGCCGCTCGATGCGCAGCACCTCGGCGCCATGATCGGCCAGCATCATCGCGCAGAAGGGCCCCGGCCCGATCGAGGCGATCTCGACGATCCGCAGGCCCGCCAGCGCGCCTTGCCCGCCGCCCCCGCTCCAGCCCGGCACCGCCCCGCTTTCCATGGCGATCAGACGGCCGCCGGCACGGGTCGACGCGTGGCGACGCTGCGCAGCAGCCCGCCCGGCCGCGCGCCGCTGTCCTCGCCATTCTCCTGGATCACGACGCCGTTGACGATCGTCGCGACATAGCCGGTGGACTTCTGCATCAGCCGCGGCGCGCCGGTCGGCAGGTCGTTGGTCAGGTGCGGCTGGAGGAAGTCGAGCTTGTCGAAGTCGATCAGGTTGATGTCGGCCTTGTAGCCGACGCTGATCTGGCCCCGGCCGGTGAGCCCGTAGGTGCGCGCGGTGTCCGATGTCTGCTTCCTGACGACAGTCTCCAGCGGCAGCTTCGGCCCGCGCGCCCGGTCGCGCGCCCAATGGGTCAGCATGAAGGTCGGCACGCCCGCGTCGCAGATCACCGCGACATGGGCGCCGCCGTCGCCGCCGCCCAGCACCGTGTCGGGATCGCTGAGCATCTCGCGCTGGGCTTCGAGGTCGCCGTAATTATAGCCGGCCATCTGATGGAGGATCGCCCCCCGGCCGCCGTCCTCCAACAGCGCGTCGAGCGCCACCGCGCGCGGATCGCGGCCCTCGCGCCGGGCGATGGCGGAGATCGAGTTGGCGGGATCGGGCTCATAGTCGATCGGCGTGGTGACCGGGTACATGTCCTTCCACGCGTCGCCGAACAGCTTCTTGTACTGGTCGCCCTTGCGGGTTTGGCCCTGCGCGCCCTCGGCCGCGATCGCCGCGCGCAGCGCGGGATCGGCCTTGAGCCGGCGCACCCGCTCCTCGAACGGCAGGTCGTCGAGGCTGCGCATCGTCGGCGAGTCGAAGAAGGGATTGATCTTGTTCTCCAGGGTCAGGATCGCGCCCACCGCGCGCGAATAGACCTGCGGCGTGACGTCCGCCCCCGTCTCCCGCGCCGCGCGGCATTCGGCGAGCAGTTCGCGCCACAGATCGGGCGCGCTCGACACCTGGAGGCAGAGGAAGGTGACGGGGATGCCGATCCGCTCGGAGATGTCCTTCATCCAGGCGATCTCCTGCCGGGGGGCGAGCAGGTCGTCGCCGCTCAGGCCGTTGGGCGCCACTTCGAAGATGCCGCGGCCGCTGTCGCCGATCGCGCGGGCGATCGCTTCCAGTTCGGGCAGGCCGGCGGTCGCGCCGGGCACGCGGGCGCCGTCGATCGCGCGGTGCATGATCGATCGCGTGGTCGAGAAGCCGAACGCGCCGGCCTCCATCCCCTCGCGCACCGCCGCCGCCATCCGGGCGATCTCCTCCGCGCTGGCCTCGCTGTTGTCGGCCCCGCGCTCGCCCATCACATAGGCGCGCAGCGCGGCATGCGGGATCTGCGCGGCGATGTTGAGCGCGTAGGGACGGCGATCGAGCGCGTCGAGATATTCGGGGAAGCTCTCCCATTCCCATTCGATGCCTTCGGACAGCGCGGCGCCGGGAATGTCCTCGACGCCTTCCATCACCCCGATCAGCCAGTCGCGCTTGTCCTGCCGGACCGGCGCGAAGCCGACGCCGCAATTGCCCATCACGATGGTGGTGACGCCGTGCCAGAAGGACGGGGCGAGCTGCGAATCCCAGGTGACCTGGCCGTCATAATGGGTGTGGATGTCCACCCAGCCCGGCGTCACCAGCAGGCCGCGCGCATCGATCACGCGCCTGGCGGGCGCGTCGATCGCGCCGATCTCGACGATCTCGTCGCCCTGGATGCCGACATCGGCGAGCCGCGCCGGCGCGCCGGTTCCGTCGACCAGCGTTCCACCCTTGATCAACAGGTCGAGCATGAGGTCTCCAATTCGAATGGGATATGGGATGATTTCAGCATGGCGACGATCCGCCATTGTCGGCGGCCGACTGCCGCAGCCGATCGCCGAGGCCGCCGGGGCCCTGTCCAGGCTGCGGCAGCCGGGTCTTGTTCATCAGCTCGACCGCCCAGCCCGGATATTCGGGCGGCAGGGCGCTGACCGCGTCCAGCCGGGCCAGTTCGTCGGCGTCCAGCTCCAGCGCCATCGCGGCGAGATTGTCGTCGAGCTGTTCGAGGCTCTTCGCGCCGACGACGATCGTGCTGACATAGGGCTTGCTGAGCAGCCAGGCGATCGCGACCCGCGCCACCGACACGCCATGGGCATCGCCGATCGCGCGCATCTCGTCGATGCAGGCCCAGGCGCGCTCGCGATCGACCGGCGGATAATCGAGCTGCGCGCGCCGCCCCTCGCCCCCGCCGACATCGCCGCCGTCGCGCCGATATTTGCCCGACAGCAGGCCCCAGGCGAGCGCGCCCCAGACCATCAGCCCGATCTTCTGGTCCTGGATCAGCGGCGCGATCTCGCGCTCCAGGTCGCGCCCGGCGATCGAATAATAGGCCTGCAGCGACTGGAAGCGCGTCAGGCCGCGGCGGTCCGAGACGGCGAGCGCCTTCATCAGCTTCCACGCCTGCCAGTTCGAGCAGCCGACATAGCGGACCATCCCCCGCGCGACGAGATCGTCGAGCGCGCGCAGCGTCTCCTCCTCGGGCGTGATCGGGTCCTGCCCGTGCATCTGGTAGAGATCGATATGATCGGTGCCGAGCCGCTTCAGGCTGGCCTCGACCGACGCCATGATATGGGCGCGGCTGCCGCCGATGTCGTTGGGCCCCGCGCCGGTGCGGCTGAAGAATTTGGTGGCGATGATCATATCCGACCGGCGGATGCCGAGGTCCCTGAGCGCCCGGCCGATCGCCGCCTCCGACCGCCCGTCGGCGTAGACGTTGGCGGTGTCGATCAGGTTGACGCCCTTGTCGATCGCATGCGCGACCATGCGGTTGACCGCCGGCTGATCGAGATTGCCGATCATCTGGTAGAGCCCGTCGCCCTCCTGCGCGCCGAAGGTCAGCGCGCCCAGCGACAGCCGCGACACGAACAGGCCGGTGTCGCCGAGCAGGGCGTAGCGCATCGCCTCCGTCCCACTCATCGCGCCGCCTCCGCCGCCAGCCGCTTGCCGGCCTCGGCCCACAGCGCGTCGTTGCCCGAGGTCCACAGCCGGGTCCATTTGAGCCGGGTCAGCCGCCAGTCCCCGGCGATGCGGGCCGCCTCTATGTCGTAGCGCGCGCCGATCACCGACCAGGGCTCGCGCGCCTCGACCGCCATGTGATGCGTCGCCAGCACATAGGCGCTGGCCGTCGCCCGGTCGCCGTCGACGGTGACGAGATGGTTGGTGCTGACATGCTGGGTCATGCTGAACTGGCCGATCATCCGGATCAGGCCGTCGGCGCGATCGGCGGTGCGATGGCGGCCGGGACGGATCGGCCCGTCGCCCATGTCGGGGAAGCCGATGAACTCGGTCTCCATCTCCTCGGCCCAGGCGGCGCGGATCTTCTCCGGGTCGCGCGTGTCGATGCCGTCCAGCCAGGTCAGGATCAGCCGCCGGATCCGGTATTCGTCGACCAGTTCGCTTAGCGCTTCATCCATTTCATGCATCCTGCGCCTGCGCCGCGCGCCGGTTCTTCCGGCGCACGGGACTCGTCGGACCTGTCGCGCCGTCAGGCGGTCAGCGGCTGCGGCCCGCGGATCAGCCGGCCCGGCAGCGCGTCGGTCGGCACGCCGTCGCGCTGGATCACCTTGCCGGACACCAGCGTCGCCCGATAGCCGACCGCGCCCTGGTTGAGGCGGCGGCCGCCACCCGGAAGGTCGCGGTCGATATGCGGCATCCTGAGCTGGAGGCGATCGAGATCGATGATGTTGATGTCGGCCTTGTAGCCGGGCGCGATCACGCCGCGATCCTCCAGCCCCACCAGCCGCGCCGGACGCGAGGTCAGCGCCTCGACCGCGTCGCTCAGCTCGATCTTCTGGCTGTCGCGGTCGCGCGCCCAGTGGGTCAGCATGAAGGTCGGGAAGCTGGCGTCGCAGATCAGCCCGTAATGGGCGCCGCCGTCGCCCAGCGCGACGACCGTGTCCTCATGGGTGATCATCTCGAACACCGCGTCGAGCGTCGCCTCGGCATAGTTGGTGATCGCGGCGAGGATCATGCCCGCGCCGTCATTCTCCAGCAGCAGGTCATAGGCGATGTCCTCCGGCGAGCGGCCGGTCTGCGCGGCGAGCGCGGCGATGCTCGTGCTCTTGGGCGGCTCGTAATCGGCCGGGGTGCGGAACGGATAGAGCCGCTTCCAGTCGCGGGCGATCACGAACAGCGGGTTCTTCGGATCGCTGGGCTGCTCGACGAGCAGGCGCGCGCGCAGGTCGGGATCGCGCAGCGCCGCCACCCGATCGGCCACCGACATCTTCAGCAGCGGCTCGTAGCTCGGGCACAGGCTGAACGGGTTGAGCGTCAGGTCGATGCCGAGCAGCATGCCCATCGGCCGGGGGAAGACCTGCGGCCGGATCTCGACGCCGTCCTTGCGGTTGGCCTCGCTCACCGCCGCGAGCACGCTGCGATAGGCGTCGGGCGGGCCGTCCATCATCTGGGTGAGGGTGAAGGTGACGGTGCGGCCGGTCCGGTCGCTGATCCGCTCCAGCATCGGCACGAAGCGCTCCGCATCGGCCGGGTTGCGCTGGTCGAGCACCATCTGGAACACGCCCCGCCCGGTGTCGGTCATCGCGCCCGCGATGGCGAGATATTCGGTCTCGGCGCTCTGGAAGGACGGGATGAACTCGCCCTGCCCCGTGCGGTGCGCGGGGACGCTGGAGGTGGCGAAGCCGAGCGCGCCGGCGCGCATCGCCTCGCGCGTGATCTCGCGCATCCGGTCGAGATCGGCCTCCTGCGCCTCCTCGCGCCGGACGCCGCGATCGCCCATCACATAGACGCGCAGCGGCGAGTGCGGCAGGTAGACGCCGAAATCGATGTCGTGCGGCCGCTGTTCTAGCGTGTCGAGGAATTGCGGGAAGGTCTCCCAGCTCCAGTCGAGCCCGGTGGTCATGACGATCTCGGGCACGTCCTCGACGCCCTCCATCACGCTGACCAGCACCTCGTGATCCTCGGGCCGGCAGGGCGCGAAGCCGACGCCGCAATTGCCCATCACCACCGTCGTCACGCCATGCGCCGACGACGGCGAGAAACGCTCCGCCCAGACCGCCTGGCCGTCATAATGGGTGTGGACGTCGACGAAGCCCGGCGTGACCAGCGCGCCCGCGGCGTCGATCTCCTCGGCGCCCCGCGCGCCGACCTCCCCCACCGCGACGATCCGGTCGCCGCTGATCGCGACGTCCGCCCGCCGCAGCGGCGACCCCAGGCCGTCGGCCACCAGTCCGTTGCGGATCACCAGGTCGGGGGAAATTTGCTGCGACATCACGACTCTCCAGTTGATGCAACGCTAATACAATTATTTTAGTTCGTCAACGACGGCCGGACGGGCATCCGCGAATTCCTGAAAACCGCTCCGTTCCATGGACTTGTCAGGTAGCGGCGTCTTCGAGGATCAGTGCCGAGCCTCGTTCGCCGATCATCATCGTTGGAGCATTTGTATTAGCGCTGGTCAGGGTCGGCATCACCGAGGCGTCGACGACGCGCAATCCTTCGACCCCGCGCACCCTGAGCCGCGGATCGAGCACCGAATCCGCGTCCCCGCCCATCCGGCAGGTGCCGCTCGCATGCCAGCCGATGCCGGCGGTCGAGCGGACGAAGTCGCGCCACTCGTCGTCGCTGGCCAGCGTGGGGCTGAGCCGGCCGACGACATGCTCGGCCAGGCCCGGCGTCGCGAAGATGCGCTCGATCGCCTTGCCGGCGCGCACCAGCGTCTCGACGTCGCGCTCGTCGCCCAGCAGATTGGGACGGATGACCGGCGAATCCTCGGGCGCGCGGCTGCGGAGGGTGATCTCGCCGCGGCTGTGGGGCCGGTTGACGAAGCTGTGCATGCCCGCCGCCGGCTCCCTGAGCAGCGGGAAGACCGCCGCCTTGCCTGGGCGTAGCGGCGGCTTGGTCGGATCGAAGATCCAGCTCGAGAAGAACAGCAATATGTCGGGCTCGGCGAGGTCGGGCAGCGTCTTCGCGCCCGCGATCGCCTGGGTCATCGACAGCGCCATCAGCCCGTCGTGGCGGGCCAGATAGCGCAGCAAGGCCAGCCCCTGCCGCCAGCGCGACCGGAGCTGTGCGTTGAAGGAGGGAAGATCGATCAGCCAGCGCAGGCCGATGCCGGGATGCTCCATCAGGTTCTGGCCGACGCCCGCGCGGTCGGCGACCACGTCGATGCCATGATCGCGCAGATGGGCGCCGGGCCCGACGCCCGACCGCATCAATATGGCGGGCGACTGGGTCGCGCCGCCGCTGACGACGACTTCCCGCCGCGCGCGAATCTCGATCATGCGCCCGTCCCGGCCGCGCGCCGCCACCGCCGTCGCGCGACGCCCGTCGAACAGCACCCGGTCGACGAGCATATGCGTCATCACCGTCAGGTTCGGCCGGTTGCGCACCGGCTCCAGGAAGGCGCGGGCCGGGCTGCAGCGGCGCCCGTCCTCCTGATTGGTCAGCGTGTGGAAGACGCCGTCGATGTCGCCCGCCGCCGGGTCCTCGATATAGCGGAAGCCGGCATTGCTCGCGGCTTCGAAGAAGGCGGACAGGATCGGCCCGCGCGTCCGCTGATGGGTCACCGCCAGGGTGCCGGTGCGGCCGTGCGACTGGAAATCGCCGTCGCCTTCCCAGCGCTCGCCCCGCATGAAATAGGGCAGGACGTCGCGGAAGCCCCAGCCTTCGCAACCGAGCTTCTCCCACAAATCATAATCGCCGCGCTGGCCCCGGATGTAGACGAGGCCGTTCACCCCGCCGCCGCCGCCCAGCATCTTCCCGGCGTTCCAGATGATCTCGCGCCCGTTGATGGTCGGATCGGGCTCGCTCCTGTGGATCCAGTCGGTCCGCTCGTCGCCGACCAGCTTGACCGAGCCGACCGGGATGTCGACCCAGAAGCCCTTGCCGTCGCCGCCCGCTTCGAGCAGCACGACCTTGTTCCTCGGGTCCTCGGACAGGCGATTGGCGAGGACGCAGCCCGCGCTGCCGCCCCCGACGATGACATAATCGGCTTCGATCATCCTTCCCCTCCCGATAGCGCGGACCGCGCGAGCGCCATGTCGCGGGCGGCGAGCACGGCGTCGGCGAAGGCCCGCGGGTCCTCCTGCGGCGGATTATGACCGGCCTGGACGAGCATCCGCCGCTTCAATCCTCCGGTGAAACGGGCCGAAAGGTCCGTGAAATGGGCGGGCGGGATCAACCCGTCGCTGCCGCTCTCGACCACCATCGCCGGCACCGTGACCGGCGGCAGCGCCGCCAGCCGCGCCTCGATGTCGGCATAGGCCGGATCGCCCCCGGCGAGGCCGTGGCGATGACGATAGCTGTGGACGACGACGTCGACGAAGTCGGGATTGGCGAAGGCGGCGGCGGTCCGCGCAAAATCGGCGTCGGAGAAGTCCCAGCGCGGCGACCAGAGCCGCCAGAGCAGCCGGCAGAACGCCTCGCGATGCGCGGCCAGCCCGGCGCGCCCACGCTCCGAATGGAGATACCAGACATACCAGAGCCGATGCTCGACCTCGGGCGCGAGCGGCTCGGCCGCGCGCGACGGATCGAGGATGTTGTAGCCGGCCACCGACACCAGCGCGGCCACCCGCTCGGGCCAGAGCGCCGCGACCACGCAGGCCGCGCGGCCGCCCCAGTCGAAACCGCCGAGGATCGCCTTGCCGATGCCCAGGGCGTCGAGCAGCGCCAGCAGATCGGCGCCGAACGCGCCCTGCTGGCCCGACCGCGGCGTCGCGTCGGACAGGAAACGGGTGGCGCCATGGCCGCGCATCCACGGCATGACGACGCGAGCCCCGGCGCGCGCCAGCATCTCGGCCGCCGGGGCGTAGCAGAGCGCGTCATAGGGAAAGCCGTGGACCAGCACGACCGGCCAGCCGTCGGCCGGCCCGGCCTCGGCATAGGCGACCTCCAGCACGCCGGCCCGGACCGTCCGCATCTCCATCGCGCGGCCGTTCAGGCGCCGGCCGGGAAGGCGTCGCGCGCGAAGGCGGTCACGTCCTCCAGCAGCGAGTCCGGCTGTTCGAGCGCGGCGAAATGCCCGCCCCGGTCGAGATCGGTCCAGCGGACCACATTGTAATAGCGCTCCACCCAGCTGCGCGGCGGCGTGCCCCCGACCCGTTCATAAGGATAATGGGCGACCGCCGTGGGGCTGGCGCAATAGACCTGGTCGAACGGCACCCGCTCCTCCGCCATGCCGCGATAGGACCAGAGCGAGGTGCAGATCGTATCGGTGACGAGGTAGATCATCACATTGGTGAGCAGCTCGTCGAGCGTATAGACATTCTCGATCGAGCCGCCGTCCAGATCCGACCAATCGTGGAATTTGTCGAGGATCCAGGCCGCCGTGCCGACCGGCGAGTCCATCAGCCCGATCGCCAGCGTCTGGGGCCGGGTCGATTGCTGCACCGCATAGGCGAGCTCGGGCCGCTCGCGGTCCATCATCGCGCGGATGGCGACGCGCTCCTCCTCGCTGGCCGCGCCGTCGTCGCCCGGCGCCGGCCTGAGCCCGATCAGGTTGACGTGCACCGCGGCGCAGGAGGCCGCATGGTCGGCGCCCAGCCAGGCCGCGACCACCGCCCCCCAGTCCCCGCCCTGCACCATGTAGCGGGCATGGCCGAGCGTCTCGACCATCAGCGTGTCGAGCAGCCGCGCCGCCGTGCGCATGCCGATCGGGCGGGGCGCAGGGCCCGAGAAGCCGTAGCCGGGCAGCGAGGGGATCACCAGGTCGAAGGCGTCCTCGGCCGATCCGCCGTGGCGCGAGGGAAAGGCGAGCCGCTCGGCGATCTTCCAGAACTCGAAGTGCGAGCCGGGCCAGCCGTGAAGCAGCAGCAGCGGTCGCCGCCGCGCGCCCTCGCCGCGGATCTCGACATAGTGGATGCCGATGCCGTCGATCTCGACGCGATATTGCGGATAGCGGTTCAACTCGGCCTCGGCCGCGCGCCAGTCGAACCCGTCCAGCCAATGGTCGCACAGCCGCTTCAGCCAGCGGCTGTTGATCCCGTAGCGCCACGCGTCCCCCTCGTCGACCGGCGCGGGAAAATGGCGGTAGCGCGCGACCCGCTCGCGAATCTCGGCCAGCCTGGCGTCGGGCACGTCGACGCGGAACGGTGTCGGCGCGCCGGTGGAGCGCGTCGCGGTGGTCTCGGCCATGGCGATGGGCCTCCTCTTCTGCGGTCAGTCCACGGCGCGCTTGTCGAGGCGGATCGCGCCTTCGGGGCAGTTGATCGCGCCCAGCCGCGCCTGCTCCTCCAGCTCGGGCGGCACCTCGGTCGGCGGCATGCTGTTGTAGCCGTCGTCGTTGAGCTGATAGACCTGCGGCGCCTTGAGCATGCAGAGCGCGTGCCCCTGGCAGCGGGCGTGGTCGACGATCACCTTCATAGCCTCTCTCCTTCGGTCAGCGCGACGGCCAGACCAGCGGCACCCGCGTCATCGTCATCGCGACCCCGGAGGCGCCCACCGGCTTGTCGTCCGGGTCCACCGAGAAATCGGGGATCTGGCGCAGCCATTCCTCGATGAAGATGCGGATTTCCGGCCGGGCGAGGTTCGAGCCCAGGCAGCGATGCGGCCCGGTGCCGAAATTGAAATGCCCCGCCCGCTTGCGATGGAAGTCGACCTCCAGCGGATTGGGGAATTTGCGCTCGTCGAGCCCCGCCAGGTGGAGCGGCAGCAGCACCTGTTCGCCCTGCTCGATCGTCAGCCCCTTGAAGGTGGTCGACCTGGTGGCGATGCGGGCGAGGTTGAGGATGCCGAAGCGGCGCAGGAATTCCTCGGTCGCATCCTGCGTCAGCGAGGCGTCCTCGATCAGCTGCCGGCGATGCTCCGGATGACGGGCGAGGAACAGCACGATGAAGGCGAGCGCCGACGAAACCGTCTCGAGCCCGCCGAAGAAGACGTTGAGCGCGATCGACGTGCTCTCCTCGCGGGTGATGCGGCCTTCGCGCTCGGCCCGGACGATGACGCTGAACACGTCGTCGTCGAGCTCCTCGACCTGGCGGCGCTCGTCGAGGATCGCCATCATGTAGTTGGCGCCGCCGACCCGCGCCGCGCGCCGGTCCTCCTCATTGTCGCTGCGCGCGACGGCGTCGGCGAAGCGCTTCATCTCGGGCAGCTTGTCCTTCGGGATGCGGGCATGCTCGAAGAATAGCTCGGGCGGGATGTCGCCGCCGAACTCGCCGACGAACTCGCAGCCGCCCTTGGGGACGATGCTGGCGATGCGATCGGCCATGATCTTGCGGATCACCGGCTCGATCGGCTCGACCGCCTTGGGCGACATCGGCCGCAGCACCACGCTGCGGATCGGCCCGTGGCGGGGCGGATCGAGCTGGTTGGGCATCAGCACCGGATTGCCGGGCCCGCGCTTCGGCACGGTGAACTCCCAGTTCGAGAAGGTCTCGTAATCCTGCATCACCGCGAACATGTCGTCGGCGCGGGTCACGATCCAATGCCCGCCATAATAAGGCGTGTAGATGATGTCCGGCCCGTCATGGAGGCGCTTCCAGGCCAGATGGGGATCCTCGGCCACGCCGGGCGGCGAGAAATAGTCGAGATCGACCACGCGGTCCGCGGGCACATGCGGCGGAATCGTCTCCAGCCGCTGCGCGGCCTGATGCTCCTGGTAGGACATTCGCCTTGCTCCCTTCCTGAATGGCGCGATGGCGCCGGCGCGCCGGATCAGCGCGGATCGCCGTCCGCCTGCAAAGGTCCGCGCATCAACAGCGCCCGCACCACCGCCACCAGCGCGACCGGCTGCTCAAGCAGGACATGGTGGTCGCTGTGCGGGATGACGATCGGCGCGCGGCAGTTCGGCAGCAGCGACACGATCAGCTCGGCCAGCTCGGGCGTGATCACGCCGCTGCGGTCGCCATAGATATAGTCGATCGGCATCGCGACGCCGGGCGGCACCAGCCGATCGGGATCGTCGGTGAGCTGCGGATCGAACGACGGATCGAACTTCCAGGTCCAGCCGCCCCGGTCCTCGCGCGCCGAATGGCGGACGATATGGTCGAGGATTCCGGCATCGACCGCGCCCGACGAGGGGATCAGCCGGTAGCGGCCCCGCACCTCGTCCATGTCCTTGTAGATGCGCTTGCTGGCGTTGAAGGCCTGCAGCTCGATCGGCTGCGGATCGGGCACGCCGGCCAGGATCATCCGCGTGTCGATGATGACGGCATGGCGGATCGCCCCGGGATCGATCATGCTGGCGAAGGCGGCGGGCGATCCGCCGAAGCTGTGCGCGACGACCGTGACCGGCGCCAGGCCGGCGTCGGCGATCACCGCCAATATCTCGCGCGCGAAGCCGCGCATCGTGTAGCGATCGCGCCAGCCGCTGTCGCCGAGGCCGCTGAAGTCCATCGTCGCGACGCGATAGCCGTCGCGGAAGAAGGGGACGATATGATCCCACCAGCGCGAATGGGCGCGGAAGCCGTGCAGGAACAGCAGCGTCGGCGCGCCAGCCGGCGCATCGTCCCACAGCCGGTAGCTGATCGGGACGCCGTCGACCATGACGCTGCGCGCCGGCGCATCGGCGAATTGCCAGCCGCCCGCATCCTCGGCCTCCGGGACCGGGACGGGCCGGGAAACGGGGGCCAGCGCCATCGCGGCCATCTTGTCCCCCTCCCTGTCGAGCACGCCGCCTCTCCCTGAATCCCGCTGTCGGACGCCGAAGCTAAACGCGCCGATTGCTCTATGCAACTAATTAATGATGTCGTATCATTCAAACGCATCAATTGGAGAAACGCATGTCGACCACCACCCTGACCCGCGGCGCTCTGGCCGCGGCCACCACCGATTTCCTGGGCTCCGGCGCGAAGAAACTGCTGATCGACGGCAAATGGGTGGAGTCGCGCACCGGCGAGACCTTCGAGACGGTCGATCCCGCGACCGAGCAGGTCATCGGCCGGGCCTCCGCCGCCGCGCCGGAGGATGTCGACCAGGCCGTGGCGGCGGCGCGGCGCGCGCTGGAAAGCCGCGCCTGGTCCGGCATGCCGCCGCATGATCGCACCAAGCTGCTGCTGCGGATCGCCCGGGTGCTCGACGACCATGTCGAGGAGATGGCCCAGCTCGAGACGCTCGACAACGGGCTGCCGATCGCGGTGACGCGCAACTTCGCGGCGCGCCTGTCGACCGTGTTCGAATATTATGCGGGCTGGTGCACCAAGATCTATGGCGACACCTATCCGTCGTCGGACCAGCACTTCAACTACACGATCCGCGAGCCCGTCGGCGTGTGCGGGCAGATCATCCCGTGGAACGGGCCGATGATGATGGCCGCCTGGAAGATCGCGCCCGCCATCGCCTGCGGCAACACCGTCGTCCTGAAGCCCGCCGAGCAGACGCCGCTGACCGCGATCCGCATGGGCGAGCTGCTGCTGGAGGCGGGCCTGCCCGACGGCGTCGTCAACATCCTGACCGGCTATGGCCGCGTCGCCGGCGAGGCGCTGGTCAACCATCCGGGGGTGAACAAGATCGCCTTCACCGGATCGACCGAGGTGGGCAAGCACATCCTCGCCAGTTCGGCCCGCGACCTGAAGCGGGTGACGCTGGAACTGGGCGGGAAATCGCCCAACATCGTCTTCGACGACGCCGATATCGACCTGGCGGTGGCCGGGGCGATGCGCGCCTTCTGCACCAATTCGGGCCAGGTCTGCGTCGCCGGCAGCCGGCTGTTCGTGCAGCGCGGCATCCATGACGAATTCCTGGAGAAGCTGTCGGCCGCGGTCGCCCAGCATCGGGTCGGCGATCCGTTCGACACCGCGACGACGATGGGGCCGCTGGTCTCGCAGGCCCAGTTCACGCGGGTGAACGGCTATGTCGACATCGGCCGCGCCGACGGCGCGACGGTCAGCCTCGGCGGCGACCGCTTCACCGGCAGCGGCTATTATGTCCGTCCGACCATCTTCTCCGGCGTGAACAACCAGATGCGCATCGCCCGCGAGGAGATTTTCGGCCCGGTCGTCGCGGTGATCCCGTTCGACGACGAGGCGGACGTGCTGCGCCAGGGCAACGACACCGATTTCGGCCTGGCTTCGGGCGTCTGGACGCGCGACATCGCCCGCGCCCATCGCGTCGCGCGCGCGCTCAAGGCCGGCAACGTCTGGATCAACACCTATTTCATGATCGACCCGATCGCGCCGTTCGGCGGCTACAAGCAATCGGGCCTCGGCCGCGAGCTGGGCCGCCAGTCGGTCGAAGCCTATACCGAGAGCAAGACCATCTGGATCAACACGCCGGGCTGATCGGGGCTCGATCCCGATGACCGACAGCGAGCCGCCGCAGCCGGAAATCGACAGCCACGCCGAGGACGGCGTCGGCTGGATCCGGCTGCGGCGGCCGCCGCTCAACATCATCTCCACGCGGATGGCCGACGAGATCGCCGACGCGGTCGCGCGCTTCGACGCCGACCCCGCCGTCAGGATCATCGTCGTCGCCTCCGCGCTCGACCGCGCCTTCGCGGCGGGTAGCGACGTGGGCGAGCATGACCTCGCCCACGTCCACGACCATAGCCGCGCGATCTTCCGCATGGTGCGCTCGCTCGCCGCCGTCGACGGCAAGCCCAGGATCGCCGCGATCAACGGCATCTGCTCGGGCGGCGGCAACGAGCTCGCCTTCGCCTGCGACATGGTGATCGCCTGCGAGGACACGCGGCTGGCCCTTCCCGAGATCGACATCGGCGTGGTCAGCGTGCTCGCCGCCTTGCTGATGGCGCATCATGTCGGCCAGGCGAAACTGCTCGATCTCGCCTTCTCGGGCCGATGGATCGACGCCGCCGAGGCCGAGCGCATCGGCCTGACCGTCAGGACCCTGCCGCGCGCCGGCTTCGACGCCGACCTGCGCGAGCATCTGCGGACCTTCACCGCCAAGAGCGGCCCGGCGCTGCGGATCGGACGGCGCCTGCTGTTGTCGGCGCTCGGCCGCGCCGACCTCGACGCGCGCCTCGACGCGCTGGAGCGCGGCATCGTCGAGGAGGCGATCGCCATCCCCGATTATGCCGAGGGCGTCGCCGCCTTCCTGGAAAAGCGCAAGCCGAGCTGGCGCTGAACCGCCCGAGTGAGACAAACGCGTCACCCCAGCGCAGGCTGGGGTCCATGTCTCTCATCGGCCAGAGGCCATCTGAGAAGACCACAGACATGGGCCAGCCTTCAGCCTTTGGCTGAAGTTTATCCCGAGCGCCTGCCTTGCAGGCAGTCGAGGGGCTGGCATGACGGTGGCCCGACAGCGCAAAGGCCGGCGAAGCCGGCCTTTGCTTTTCCCGGAGGAGATCGGCCGGGCCATCAGGCCCGGCCGGGAAGGCGTCAGAACTGGAAGTCCACCGCGAGGCCGTAGGTGCGCGGGGCCGCCGGGGCGCCCTGGTCGCCCGCGCTGGTCGCGGTCTGGTAGCTGTAATATTTCTTGTCGAGCAGATTCCGGCCCCAGATCCGCAGGCTGAGATTGTCGGTCGCCTTGAGCGCGATCTGGCCGTTGACGAGGCTATAGGCCCGCTCCTTCAGCCGCTCCTGGGGATCCCAGTAGAAGCCGTTGTTGTAATACCAGCTCCCCGTCAGCGTCACGTCGCCGGCGCCGGTCGGAATGGTCCAGTCGACCGAGACCGTGCTGGTGAACTTCGGGGCGCGGGGCAGCCTGTTGCCCGAAGCGTCGAACAATATCTGCGAATTGGCATAGGGCGCCACCGTCAGCGGTATGAAGCCGACCGCGTTCGGATATTTCTTGTACTTGGCGTCGAGATAGGCGCCGTTCGCCGAGATCCGCAGATAGCGATTGAACTGGAAGGCCGTCTCGACGTCGATGCCGTACATCCGGGCCGACGCGGCGTTGTTGAGCACGCTGATCGGCGGCACGCCGACGACCGCCTGCACCTGCAGGTCCGAATAATCATAATAATAGCCCGAGATGTTGAACCGCAGGCGCTTGTCGAACAGGTCCGACTTCAGGCCGATCTCATAGGCGTCGAGCACCTCGGGCCGGGTCGGCAAGACCAGGTTGCTGCAGGCGACGCCCACCGGCGGCGTCGTGGCGCAGAGCGCGCCATGGTTCCATGCGCCGGTCTTGTAGCCGCGGCTGGCGCTGGCATAGAGCAGCACGTCGGGCGTCAGCCGCTGGTCCAGCGCGACGCGCCAGGTGATCTTGTCGAACGTCGTCCGCACCTTGGGCACGAGGATCGTGACCGCGCCGTTGGCGTTGCCGCCGCCCAGGACGGCGGAGGTGCCGAGCTGATATTGCGTGGCGGCCAGCCGGTCCTTGCTGTAGCGCAGGCCCAGGGTCAGGCGCGTGGTCGGGGTCAGGCTCGCGGTCGCCTGGCCATAGGCCGCCAGCGAATCCGAGGTCTGGAACGAATAGCGATTGAACGTGCCGTCGTAGCGATAGCCGTAGGTCACTTCCTGCGGATCATAGCCGGCGCGGCTGTTCAGATAATAGAGGCCGCCGATCCATTCGAGCCAGGAGGGGCCCCAGTCCTTGTTCGACAGGATCTGGAGTTCCTGCGTGAAGGTCTTCCACCGCAGATGCGCGAAGCTGCTGGCGCGCGAGATCAGCGGGCTGCCGTCCGACGGCACCGAAATCTCGGCCTTCGCCTTCAGATAGGAGGATATCGACTTGATGGTCGCGAAATCGGCCTCGTGCTGGGCCTCCGCGGTGAACAGATATTGATGATTGCGATTGAACCACTCGATATCCGAGTCATAGTCGTAGAAGCCGCCCGTGAAGCTGTAGGGATTCTGCCCCGGCGGCCCCGGGAGCAGCCGGCCCGGCAGCGGGTGGCGATAGTGGTTCTGGTTGGTGTCGACATCGATGTACATGCCGCTGAGCTTGACCGTCGTCCGGTCGCCGGGGGTCATGACGATCTTGCTGTGGATGCCGAACTCGTCGGTGTAGCCCGCGGCCCGCTTGACCTTGCGATCGGTGAAGGTGGTTCCGCCGACGACGATCGGCCCGCCCTCGCCCGCCTGGTAGGTGTTGCGGCCCCAGCCCTTCGACTGGTTGTTGTAGACCACGGCCAGGTCGGCGGCGATCGTGTCGGTGCCCCCGCTGATGTAGCCGGTGGCGTTGACCGCGCGGTAATTGCCGTAGCTGAGCGAGAATTTGCCCGAGAGCTCCTGGGTCGGGTCCTTGGTGATGACCTGGATCAGGCCGCCCGTGGCGTTGCGGCCGAACAGGGTGCCCTGCGGCCCCTTGAGCACCTCGACGCGCTCGATGTTGTTGAACGAGAAGAACAGGGCGGCCGGCGCCGAATGATAGACGCCGTCGATGTAGAGCGGCACGCTCGGATCGTTGCCGGGGACCAGCGACGCGGTGCCGACGCCGCGCAGGAAGGGCTGCACGACCGTGCTCGACTTGGCGATGTTCAGGCCGGGGACCACGGCGTTGAGATCGGCCGTGTTGGTGATGCCCTGCCGTTCGAGGCCCTGGGCGGAGATGGCGTTGACCGTCACCGGAACGTCCTGGAGCCGCTGCTCGCGGCGCTGGGCGGTGACGACGATGTCACCCAGCCCCTGGGACGTATCGTCCACGACCTCGGACGCCGCCGCGGCGGCGGGCGCCGCCGTCTGGGCCAGCGCCATATGCGCGCTCGTGGCGCAGAAGCCGGTGACCAATATCGCGAATGTGCTGCGCATGACTCCCCTCCCGATTTTCATCTGTTATGTGCATGAACGCAGCAAATGGATACGCCTCGCCCGCCAAGGCGTCAATACAGTTATTTTGATGAATTGAATTATATCGAAATTTGCCGATTTTCCGGGGAAAACTGACAAAATCGCCGGCACGGAAAGATCGCCCCACAGAGCCATTGGCGACACCGGGCTCGATGCTTGACCATATCTGTTTGCAACAAATGCATTGCTCCGGCACATTGCGACGATCGAGACTCGGCCGACAGCAGGAGCCAGCCATGTTCCCTTTCCGCATCGAACCGCTGACGCCGTCCGGCGAAGCCATCCAGATCCATGGCCTCGAACGGGCGCATCTGACCGACGCCGCCGTCCGCGAGGAGCTGAACCGGCTGTGGATACGCCATGGGCTCGTCGTCTTTCGCGGCATGGACGACAGCGACGAGCTGCACATCGAGCTCAGCCGCGTCTTCGGCCCCTTCCAGCTCCATCCGATCAAGCAGGGCAACACCGATCCGTCGCGGCTGGAGATCACCAACGTCCAATATGAACCCGGCGGCGAGAACGGCAACGTCTACACCGTCAATGGCGTCGACCTCGGCGGCTGGCTGCCGCTCCATTTCGATCTGGTCTATTTCGACAAGGTCAACCATGGCGGCCTGCTGCGCCCGCGCGTGATCCCGCCGGAGATGGGCGGCACGGTCTTCCTCGACAAGATCGCCGCCTATGAGACGCTGCCCGAGGATCTGAAGCGGCGCGCCGAGGGGCTGGAGGTCGTCTACGACTTCTACATGGACATCTCGACGATGAAGAACAGCGTCGACGACATCCGGCTGGTCCGGATGGGCAAGAAGTTCCGCGACATCCAGCAGCGCGAGGACAGCTATCCGCGCTCGATCCACCCGCTCGTCTATGCCCAGAAGGAAAGCGGGCGGAAGATGCTCAACCTCTCGCCCTGGTTCGCCGACGAGCTGCTCGGCCTCGACAAGGCCGAGGGCGACGCGCTGCTCGGCGAGCTGGTGCGGCACACGCTGTCGCATCCCCAGATCCACGTCCATCGCTGGACCCCGGGCGACATCGTGCTGTGGGACAATTGGCGCATGCTCCACGGCGCCGAAGGGCTGCCCCCGGAAAGCGGCAGCCGCTGGCTGCAGCGCACCACCCTCGCCGGCGACTATGCGCTGGGCCGGCTCGAAGGCGCCGAGAACAGCGCGCTGGAGCTGGTCGACGTCTGAAAGTCCGTTTGGAAATGATCCTGCGGATCATGTGAGGCGGCGCCGGCCCGCTCCCCCACCCGACCTCCCACTCAGTATATCCTTGATGGGAGGTCGGGTGGGGGAGCGGGCCGGCGCGGTAAAACCGCGTTTTCCCTGACGACGAATATCAGAACGGCGCGCGCGACAGGTCGAGATTGTAGATCCGCTGGGCGTTGCCGCCGAAGATCTTGCCGCGCTCCTGCGGCGTCATCGCCTCGATCGCGCCTTCCATATAGTGGAAGCTATCGGGATAGAGGCAGGTCGGATGCGGGAAATCGGTCTCGAACATCAGATTGTCGATGCCGATCTTGCGCGCGGTGTGGACGATGTCGTCGCGCTCGAACCAGGAGCAGATGTAGATCTGCCGCCGGAAGACGTCCTTGGGCGAATCCCGATAGTCCATCGCCGCCTCGCGCATCTGATATTCGAGCGCCTCGAGGAAGAAGGGCACCCAGCCGGCGCCGCTTTCGACCGAGACGATCTTGAGCGCCGGGAAGCGCTCCAGCACGCGGGTGAGCAGGATGTTGGCGAGCACCCGCATATTGCCGACGAACAGCATCAGCGATCCATAGGCCAGCTTGACCTCGTCGGGATGCCCCGGCCAGAGGCCGGCGCCGAACCAGGTCATCGACTCGTCCGAGGCGCCGATGTGGAAATTGACCGGCAGGCCGAGCGCGCTGCACGCCTCCCACAGCGGATACCAGTGCAGATCGCCGAGATGGGGCAGCCCGTGGAGATGCGGGTCCGAATTCATGTTGATGCCACGCAGCCCCATCGCGGCGCAGCGCTCGGCCTCCTTGACCGCCAGCTTGACGTCCCACCAGGGCACCATCGTCATCGGATAGATACGGTTGCCGGAATCGGCCTGCATCTCCGCCATGGCGTCGTTGAAGATCGTCATGCTGACGTTGCGCAGCTCCTCGTCGATCATCATCGACTTCTGCCCGCCGAAGCCGAGCAGATTGGGATAGGCGATCTGCGCGGCGATCCCCTCCCGGTCCATGAAGGCGATGCGCGACGTCAGGTCGTAGGCGCCGGGGTGGACGTCGGCGAGCTGCAGGTCGCGGAACGCCATGCCGACCGTCTTCGACCCGTCCTTCCGGATCGCGCTGGAGGCGCCTTCGCGGTTGAGCGTCTGGCCGTCGATGATCCAGTCCCAGCGGCCGTCGATATCGCGGACCTGCGGCACGCGGTCGCGGTACTTCGCCGGCGCGCGCGAGGTCCAGAGGTCGTACCATTCGCTGACATGCGTATCGGCGTCGACGACCCGGATGCCGGGCAACAGCTCATGGGCGGTCGGCTTCTGCAAAGTGGTGGCCATATGACAACTCCCATCCCAATCGATCAGGCACAGGCGGGCCGCCAGGCCATGTCCGGCGTCAGCCGACGCTGCGAGACCCGCGCATTTCCGCGATCCGGCCGGCCGGATATCCGAGCTCGGCCAGGATCGCGTCGGTATGCGCGCCGAGCGACGGCGCCAGCGCGCAGGCATTGATCGGGGTCTCGGCCAGCCGCGCGATACCGTTGAGCAGCCGCACCGGCCCCACCGCCTCGGTCTCGAACTCGACGAAGCCGCCATTGTGGCGCACCTGGGGATCGTCGAAATAGCCGTCTATGTCGTTGACCGGCGCGAAGGGGAGCCGGTGGGCGCGGGTGATCGCCAGCACCTCCGCCACCGTCTTGCCCTCGCAGGTCGCGGCGATCTCGCCGATCAGCTCGGGCTGGTGGACGTTGCGGCCGCCCGGCGTGCTGTAGCGCGCGTCGCGCATCAGGTCCTCGCGCCCGAAGGCGCGGCAGGCCTCCTCGAACTGGTCCTGGGTCAGCAGATAGCCGATGATCTTGCCGTCGCGCAGCGGGATCAGGTTGTAGATGTCCGCAGTGAACGGCGCCTCGGGCGGGGCATCGACGAACGAGCGGGTGTAGATATGGTCGGGCAGCATGAAGCTGGCGTAGGAATCGAGGATGGTCGCGTCGATCTTCTGCCCGCCGCCGCCCGCGCGCCGGTGGATCACCGCCGCCAGCGCCGCCAGCGCCGCCGAATAGCCGGCCACCTTGTCCGCCTGGACGCTGCGGATCGCCCGGGGCTTCTCGGGGGTGCCCTGGATCGGCATGAAGCCGGTCAGCCCCTGGACCATCATGTCGTAGCCGGGCTGGTCGCGATAGGGGCCTTCGGTGCCGTAGCCCGTGATCTGCACCGAGATCAGGCCGGGATTGTCGACGACCAGGCTGTCATGGTCGAGCCCCATCTCCTCGACCGCGCCGACGCGCATGTTCTGGAGGAAGATGTCGGCCTTGGCGAGCAGCCCGCGCAACACGGCCATGCCCTCGGCCGACTTGAGGTTCAGCGCGATGCTGCGCTTGTTGCGGTTCCACTGCGCGAAGGCGGCCGAGACCCCCTTGTAGACCGGCGGGATCACCCGCATCACCTCGCCGCCGAGCGGCTCGATCTTGATGACATCGGCGCCGAGGTCGGCCAGCAGCTGCCCGCAGATCGGGGCGGCGACCATCGTCCCCAGCTCGACCACCCGGATCGAGGCGAGCGCTCCCTTGCCCGATCGGTTGCCCCCGTTCGTCACGGCGCGCCGACCGGGTCGCATTTCTCCATCTGCGGCCGCGCCGCGAGCAGCGGCGCCATCTTCTCCATCGCCGTGCGCAGATAGGGCGCGGCCATGTGCGCCTCGAGCGCCGCTTCCGACGCATAGCTCTCCACCACGCGATAGATGCCGTCGCGCCCGCGCGCCTTGGCGAACTGATAGAGCAGCGCCTCGGGCTCGTTGGCGCGGACCTCGCGCATCAGCTCGGCCACCGCCGCCTCGAAATCGGCTTCCGCGCCCGGCCGGACGCTCAGTTCCCCGACAAGATAGACCATATATTCCTCCTCGCGGCGCATCCGCGCCGCCTGTGACCGGGTCAGACGCTGGCGACGCCTTCGAGCATCGAAAGCGTCCGCGCGTTGCGGAACCAGAGCTCGACCGGATTGGCGCGCATGAAGCCGTGGCCGCCCATCAGCTGCACGCCCTCGTCGGTGATCCAGGTCGCCTGCTGGCGGGTGTAGCTCTGCGCCAGCGACGCGCTGCGGGTGGCCGGCTCGCCCTTGTCGATCTCGGTCGCGGCGCGCCAGCACATCCAGCGGCTGGCCTCGGTCTCGACGAACATGTCGACCAGGCGGAAGGCCACGCTCTGCTTGCGCGCGAGCGCCGATCCGTGGACGTGGCGCTCCTTGGTATATTCGACCGAATGATCGTACACGCCGCGGCAGACGCCGACGAGGATCGAGGAGGCGCCGACGCGCGCGGCATCGACGATCCGCTGGACGTCGCAGCCGCGATTCTCCCCGAGCCGAGCCTCGTGGCCCAGCACGACATCGTCGAAGCGCACCGTGACCGAGGCGACGCCGGCGAGGCCGACCTGCCGATCGCCGTCGTCGACCGTGACGCCGGGCGCGTCGCGCGGCACGATGAAGGCATCGGGCTTGCCGTCATGCTCGGCGATCACCAGGAAATGGCTGCACCGCCCGCCCAGCGGCACCTGGATCTTGGCGCCGGACAGGCGATAGCCGGCCGGATCGGCCTCCGCCCTGGTCGACAGCGCATCGATGCCGTTGGCGATCAGCCCGGGCTCGGTCAGCGCGATCGCCGCGGCCTGGTAGCGATCGCCCGCGAATTGGGGCAGCAGCGCCTCCTTCTGGGCGGCGGAGCCCTGCTCCTTGACCGCGCGCACGAAGCCGAGCGGGCTCGCCAGCGCCACGCCGAACGCCGCGTCGGCCCAGCCCAGCTCCTCCAGCAGCAGCGCGCCGAGGATCGCGCTCTGCTCGGGTTCGTCGCCGTCCTGGTCGATCATCGACTGGACGATGCCGAGGCTCCAGAGCTGGTCGAGGGTCTCGTCGTCGATCCGGCCGTCGACATCGGCCTGGCGGGCGAGCGGGCGCAGGACCTGGCCCGCGAACTCCCTGACGGTGGAGCGAGCGATCTCCTGCTCTTCGGTAAGTTCGAACGAAATCAAGACCAATCCCTCCCGCTTGCGCGTCCGGCCATCCGGATCGATTCGCGATCCCCTGGCGCCTCGTCGTGTTGCTTATTTTGTATGATGCAGTTGTTTCATCTCATGTCAAGAAATCTCGTCGCGGCCCCGCGACGGACCGAATCCGCTTCCGCGGCGGTCAGGCCGGCCGACGCGATGAACGCCGCAGGATCGTCCTGCATGATCAGATAGGGATAGTCGGTGCCCGCGCAGACCTGGCCGGGGGCCATGTCCCGCGCGACGTGGCGCAGCAAGGCGGGCTCATAGACGTTGCTGTCGTAGAACAGCCGCCGCGCCTGCGCGCTCGGCGCGGTCGACAGCCGATCGCGCAGCTCCGGCACCATGCGCCAGCCCTGGTCGAGCCGCCCGATCAGCGACGCCATCGCCCCGCCGCCATGGCTGAGCGCGATCCGCAGGCGCGGATGGCGCTCCAGCACGCCCTCGGTGATCAGCGAGGCCCCGGCCATCGCGACGTCGAGCGGGAAGCCGACCATCGGCGTGAAGAAAGGCGCATGCCGCATCACGGCGGCGGTCGCGACCGGATGCAGCGCATGGACGAAGACGGCGAGATCGCCCGCCTCGGCGGCGGCGAAGACCGGCGCGAAACGCTCCTCGCCGGGCAGCGCGCCGCCGACATTGCTGCCGATCTCGATCCCGTCCACGCCGAAGCGCGCCTTCAGGTCGCGCATGTAGCGCGCCGCGCGCGCGGGCTCCTGCATCGGCACCATCGCGAGCCCGCGGAACCGGTCCGGCCGGCGCGCCACCATCTCGGCGATCGCGGCGTTGACGTGATCGGCCAGATATTCGGCATGCGCCGCGTCCTGCCAGTAGGACAGCAGCTCGGGCATCGGCGACAGCAGCTGGATCGCCACCCCGTCGCGGTCCATGTCCTCGCAGCGCCGCGCGACGTCCCAGGACCGGTCGTCGAGCTCGCGGAAGGGCTTGTCGCCCAGCATCAGCGTCGCCCGCGCCTCGTCCTGGCAGCGCATGCACGGCCAGGGCGCGCTGCTGCCGGGATCGACCGGCAGCGCGCGCGGGGTCATGTGGCTGTGGATGTCGATGAGGCCGGGCGCGCTCATGCCCTGTCGAGGAAGTCGTTGACCATGTCGTTGAACTGGTCGGCGCGCTCCCACTGCACCCAGTGGCCGGTCTTCGGGAAGACGTGCAGCTCGGCATTGGGGATCGACTTCAGGAACACCAGCGCATTGTCGAACGACAGCACCCGGTCCTCGCGCCCCCAGATGATCAGCGTGCGGTGCTGCAGCTCGTTGAGCGGCTGCCGCCACAGGTCGTCCTTGGGGTTGGCGCCCCGGCCGCGCAGCGGCGGGTTGGCCATGGTGTCGGGACGGACGCAGGCCTTGTAGCGTTCCTCGACCAGATCGGGCGTGATCATCGACCGGTCGAACACCAGCAGGTCGAGCACCTTGTCGAGCTTCTCGCGGGTCGGCCCCTCGCCTTCGTAGAAATGGACCATGCGCAGCAGCCCCTCGGTCGGATGGGGGCTCAGCGAATAGCCGCCGCCCGGGCCCATCAGGACCATCCGGTTGACGCGATGGGGATGGCGCAGCGCCAGGCTGAGCGTCGTGCCGCCGCCCAGCGAATTGCCGATGAAGCTGGCCTTCTCGATCCCCAGCGCGTCCATCAGGCCGAGGATGTTGTCGGCGAAGCCCTCATAGATCGCATCGGCGGTCGGCTGCGACGGAGAGTCGCCATAGCCGGGCAGGTCGGGGACGATGACGCGCCGCCCGCCGACGGCGAGCGGGGCGATGTTGCGGCGGTAGTTGCTGATCCCCGAGGCGCCGGGCCCGCCGCCATGGATGGCGATCAGCGGCTCGCCCTCGCCCTGCTCGACATAGGCCATCGGCGTGCCGTTGACCTGAACCGTGCGCTTTTCCAAACCGTCCGTCATCTTGTCCTCCCGGGTCAGAGCATCGTGCTGCCGCCGTTGACGCTGATCACCTGGCCGGTGACGAACGACGCCTCGGGCGATGCGAGGTAGAAGACCATCGACGCCACCTCGTCGGGCTCGCCGGAGCGGCCCTTCGGGATCACCGACAGGAACTGGTCGATCAGCGGATTGCCCTTGGCGGTCTCGGCCTCGACCTGCGGGGTCCGGATCATGCAGGGGGCGACCGTGTTGATGGTGATGTCCTTGCCGGCGAATTCGCGGGCGAGCCCGGTCGTCAGGCCGTGCATGCCGCCTTTGGCGGCGTTGTACATGGCGTGCGCCCACAGGCCGTTGCGGACCGAATCCGCCCCCATGTTGACGATCCGTCCATAATCCTGGGCGACCATCAGCGGCAGCACCTCGCGCGTGCACCACAGGCAGGTCCACAGGTTGCGGTCGATCGTCGTCCGCATCGTCGCCGGCGTATGATCGGCGAAGGGCATGATGATGCCGCCGCCCGCATTGTTGACCAGCACGTCGACCCGGCTATGGGCATCGCGCGCCGCGCCGACGAAATCGGCCGCGACCTGCTCGTCGCTCAGGTCGCCGCTGGTCAGGATCGCGTCGGGCGCGATCGCCGCCGCCACCGTCGCCAGCGCGCCGGCGTCGATGTCGGCCAGCACCAGCCGGCTTCCCGCCGCGGCGAAGCGGCGCACGATCGCCTGGCCGATCGCGCTGGCCGCGCCGGTGACGAGGACGACGGGCCCCTCCCCGCTCACGCCGCGCTCTCCGCCGGCAGGCGCTCGATCTCGCCATGCTTGCCGAACTCGGGATCGGGGACCGCCGCCCAGGAATCGAGCGATTCGAGCTTGGCCGGCAGCAGCCGCGCCTCGCGCGCGCCGACCTCGGGAAACTCCTCCATGCCGAAGCTGTATTCGACGGTCATCCCGTCGGGATCGAGGAAGTAGAGGAAGATCGAGTCCGACGGCGGATGCCGGCCCGGACCATAGACGATCTTCACCCCGTTGGCCTTCACCCGGTGATAGGCGCGGCCGATGTCGTCGATGTTCGAGACCATGAAGTTGACATGGTTGAGCCCGATGCGCGTTCCCCCGCCGACGCCCAGCGAATGGTGCAGCGGATTGGGGAAGCAGCGCATGAAGCTGACGATGTTGTCGACCCGGTCCGACACGCGGAAGTTCATATGCTCGCGCAGGAAGGCCTCGGTGGCGGGCCGGTCGGTGCTGCTCAGCACGATATGGCCGAGCCGCTGGATGTCGGTATGGCTCGGCACGAACGGCGCCAGCTCGGCCATCGTCGCATAGAATTCGAAGGTGACGCCGGTGGTCGGCTCGCTGATCCGGAACGCCTCCTCGATCCCCAGGTCGCGGCATTCCGCCGCGTCCACCGCGCGCGGCGCCAGTCCGATCTCCGCGAAATGCGCGCGCGCCGCCTCCAGCGCGTCGCGGCTCTCCATCTGCCAGGCGGCGCGCTTCACACCGGGCACGTCGCCGCGCACCAGCAACAGGTCGTGATGCTTGTCGCTGCAGCGCAGATAGACGCGATCGGTGCCGCCCGCGCCGTCGTCGGTCAGCCCGAGGACATCGGTGTAGAAGGCGCGCGACCGTTCGAGATCGCTGACGTTGAGCGCCAGATAGCCGAGGCGGCGATAGCGGATGTTCGAAACCGACATGGGAAATCCCCTCGCCAACCGGTCAGACGATGATGCTGACGCGCCCGTGCGGACGCAGGCTGCTCATGTCGAGCATGCTGCGCTTCGACACGATCCTCAGCCCGTCCGCCTGGACGCGAATGCGGTGGAAATGGTGGCCGAAATAGCAATCGGTCACGTCGTTCTTGGCCCGGTAGGTCACGAACACCGAGCGGACCAGCACCTCGTCGCCCTCCGCCTCGACGATGCGGACGTTGGAGATGCTGTGCGCGGTGCGCGAGCGGGGCCATTCGGAATGGGCGCCCGGCTTCTTCAGCCGGCGCACGCGATGCTGGAGCCGCGCATAATCGTCAGCGACCAGGAAAAGCTGGTCGGCCGAGTCCGCGTCGTCGTCCGCCCGGGTGGTGGGCACGTCATAGGTCGCGCCCTCGGCGAACAGTGCCAGCCATTCGTCGAGCTTCCATTCGTCGAGCAGCTCCGCCTCCAGATAGAGGAAGTCCTCGATCTCCGATCGCGTGGGCGTCCCGCCCTGCCGATCCGCCGGCGCGCCGGCGCGTTCGATGGTCGCCATGCCGCTCACCCCGCCTTCGCCACGCGGCGATCCCATTCGCGCCAGAAGGCGCGCATCTGCGCCTCGTCGTCGGCCAGCGGCTCGTCCCGGAGCATCCCGCGCGAGATGTCGTTCCAGCCGGCCGCCGCGCGGTTGCGGTAGGAACGCTGGCAGGATTCGAGCGCCTCGACGTCGTCGGGCGTCGCGAAACCGCCCGGCCCCAGGAATTCGAGGAAATTGTCGAGCCGGCGCTTGCGGAAATGGCGCGCCTCGCCCTTGGGCGCGAGCGCCCAGCTGTTGACGTTCATATAGTCGGGCTGCTCCGGGTAGAAGGTCCGGACGGTGATCGCCATGATGTCGTTGATCACGAGGTTGGGGAAGATCAGCAGGTTGCGGTTGCCATAGGCGACCTGCTCGGCCCGCTCCTTGCCGAGCCGCTTCTCCAGCTCCGCGTAGATCGCCGCGATCTCCTCGCGGCCATCCTCGCCCCAGGCGGGAATCCATTGCGCGACCGGGCGGCCCCAGGGGGCGGGGCCCTCGATCACGGCATGGCCGTTGCCCAGGTCGTAGGCGCGCGAGATATTGCCGCGCGACGGGAACAGCTCGGCCGGCCCGCCGATCGCGTCGACCAGATATTCGAGATAGGTCGAATGGGTCTCGTGCGCGTGATAGCCGTCGAAACTGTTCTCGACGAGCAGCTTCCAATTGGCGCGCACGCTATATTCCTGGATGCCGCCGACGATCTCCATACCGTCGGCGCCATGGTCGGCGACGACCTGGAGGAAGTCCTTCGCCCCGGCCAGATAGTCTTCGAGGCTCTCGGCGTTCGCGTCGAAATTGACGAACCAGAAGCCGGCATAACCGGCCAGCCTTGGCACCGCCACCAGATTGGCGCAGCCGTCCTTGTTGAAATCCTCGGGATAGGTGCCCGCCGCGAAGCGGGTGGCGAAGGCCCCGTTATTGTTGAACGACCAGCCGTGGTAGAAGCATTTGAACGAGATCGCCGATCCCTTGTCCTCCCGCACCACCGCCGCGCCGCGATGCGGGCAGCTGTTGAAGAAGGCGTGATAGTCGCCCTTGCGGTCGCGGTTGAAGACCAGGTCGCGGCCCCCGACCGCGCGGCGCACGAAATCATTGGGATTGGGCAGCTCGGACTCGTGGCCGATATAGAGCCAGCAGCGGTCGAAGATGGCCGCCCGCTCTCGCTCCAGCACGTCCTGGTCGGTGAAGGTCGTGCGCGCGACCCGGAAACTGTCGCGATCCTCGACGACCCAGGCGGTCCCGGTCGGATGCTTCTCAAATGCGGTGGCCATGGCCGCTCCTCTCGATCCTCCGGCTATTGCTGACGCTGCGGCAGGGCGACGGACAGGCCGTCCAGTCCCTCGCCCAGCTTGATCTGGCACGACAGGCGCGAATTGGGCCGGCGATCGACCGCGAATTCGAGCATCTCCTCCTCGACCTCCGAGGGCGCGCCCGTCCGGTCCATCCAGCCGTCGTCGACATAGACGTGGCAGGTCGCGCAGGAGAGCGCGCCGCCGCAATCGGCGATGATCTCGTCGACGCCATTGTTGAGGGCCGCCTCCATCAGGCTCAGCCCGGCCGCGACGTCGCAGGCCGTTTCGCTGCCATCGGGACGCTGGAACCGCACTCTCACCATCTCACCCTCCGGCGCCGGCTGCGGCGCCCTTGTCCGGTATTCGCCCGATATAAGCGTCGGCCGTCAGAAATGCAAATATTGTTTTATACATCTGCATTACTCAGCGGCGACCGCCCTCCCCCGCGTCGCGGCGTCGATTTCGGCCGGCGTCAGGCCGATCGCCGCCAGCACTTCGGCATTGTCCGCGCCGACGTCGGGCGCGAAGGCGCGCGCGTCGACCGGCGTCCCGCTCATCCGCGCGAAGCTGTTGAGCAGCTTCAGCCGGCCCAGTTCCGGCCGCCCGGGATCGTCGAACTCGACGAAGGTCTGGTTGTGCACCGCCTGCGGATCGCCCATGAACTGGTCGAGATCGTTGACCGGCGCGAAGGGCAGGTCGTTGGCGCGCGCCAGCTCGACGAACGCGGCGACGGTCATGTGCCGACACGCCTGGGCGATCTCCTGCATCAGCTCGGGCTGGTAGACGTTGCGCGCACCCGGATCGGCGAAGCGCGGGTCCTTCCGGATCGCCTCCAGACCAAAGATGTCGCAGGCGCCCTCGAAATGGCGGTCGGTCATCACGAAGCCGATCACCCAGCCGTCGGACAGCTCGAACGGATTGTAGATGCTCTTCACCCACTGCACCGGCGGCGGCGCGTCGAGGAAGGTGCGGGTATAGAAGAGCTCGGGCAGGATGAAGTTCGCATAGGCGTCCATCATCGAGATCTCGATCTTCTGCCCCGCGCCGCCCGCCTTGCGGTGGAGCAGCGCGGCGAGCATCGCCATCACCGCCGAATAGGAGGAGATCTTGTCGGCGACCGGCGACTTGATCGGCTGCGGCGGCCCGTCCCCGCCCTGGTTCGGCATCAGCCCGACCAACCCCTGGATCACCATGTCGTAGGAGGCCAGCTCGGCATAGGGGCCGTCGGGCCCGAAGCCGGTGAGCGCCGCATAGACGATGTCGGGGTTGCGCCCGGCGACCGCGTCATAGTCGAGGCCGAAAGCCTCGAGCACGTCGGGCCGGAAATTGGTGACCAGCGCGTCGGCGCCGTCGACCAGCTTGCGGGCGGCGGCGAGCCCCGCCGGGCTCTTGAGGTCGAGCGCGACGCATTTCTTGTTGCGGTTCCACTGCGCGAAGGCGGCCGAGCGCCCTTCGAAGACCGGCGGGATGCCGCGCATGATCTCCCCTTGCGGCGGCTCGATCTTGATCACTTCCGCGCCGAAATCGGCCAGCAACTGACCCGCCAGCGGCGCCGTCACCATCGTGCCCAGTTCGATCACCCGGATGCCCGAGCAGGCGCCGCCCCGCTGTCTTGCTGCCATCTCGCTCCGCTCCACTACCCCAGAATCATCGTGCCGGCCGCGCCGACAGCCCGCCGTCATGACCCTGTGGGAGAATGCAGGCACGGACGCTGTCGACAGGTTCCGTCGGCCGACTGTTATCGGACGCGCCCGAGCTTGGCAATATTTGTTTCATTCATTCACATTAATACCGCACGCGACAAAGCCACACATTGAAATGATTGTTTCAATTCGCTAGGAAGCGGCCGGCCACCCGCCTTGCAAGCCGCGCCGGCATGCTGCAAGGTGCGGGGCTGCGCTGTCGGCGAATGCCGCGGATTTCAGCCAAGGCCGGCGGCTAGATCGGCGTCGATCGAGAGGGTCTTCGAATGGACATTTCCGGGATCGCGATGGAGGATCGCAACCTGGTCCGGGTGATGGAGACCGCGTTGCGCGCGCGCCCGTCGCAGACCGCCATCCGCGATCCCGACCGCGCCCTGTCCTATGCGGAGCTGTGGGACGAGGGGCTGCGGATCGCGGGCGGGCTGGGCCGGCTCGGCCTCGGCCGCCAGCAGCCGATCCTGCTGATGCTCGACAACCATGTCGACAATGGCCTGCTGTGGATGGGCATCGGCCTGAGCGCGCGGATCGAGGTGTCGGTCAACACCGCCTATCGCGGCCAGATGCTGGCCTACATCATCGCCGATTCGCAGGCGACCGTGGCTGTGGTCGAGGAACATTATCTCGGCCGGCTCGTCGAGATCGCCGCGGATATCCCAGCGCTCCGCGCCGTCATCGTCCGCCGCGGCGCCGACACCGACGACGACAGCCGCCGCCGCGCCGCGCAACTCTGGGCGATCAGCGATTTCGCCGAGCTTTCCGCCGCCCCGCCGGCGTCCCCCGAGCATGTCGCCCCCTGGGAGCTGTTCAGCTTCTCCTATACCTCGGGCACGACGGGGCGCTCCAAGGGGGTGCTGTGCCCGCATGCCCATGCCTTCGGACAGGCGACCTCGGACGGGCTCGGCACCACGCTGCCGGGGGAGGTCCGCTTCGTGGTGCTGCCGCAATTCCACGCCGCCGGGCGCTGGGGCGGCATCTACAACGCGCTGATCCACCAGGGCACCGCCCATGTCGCGCACGGCTTCAGCGCCTCGCGCTATTGGGAGCAGGCCCGCGCGGCCGGGGCCCGCACCAGCCAGCTCGTCGGCACCATGGCCGAATTCCTCCACCTCCAGCCCGAACGCGCCTCCGACCGCGAGCACGGGCTGCGCGAGATCTGCATCCTGCCGCTGCCGCGCTTCTTCGCCGCCTGGCGCGAGCGCTTCGGGGTGCGGCTGCTCACCGCCTATGGCTCGACCGAATCCGGCGCGATCATCTTCAACGCCGACGCCCGGTCGACCAGCGTCGGCCGGCCGCGCGACGGCTATGACATCCGCATCTTCGATCCCAACGACATCGAGCTGCCGCCCGGCGAGGTGGGCGAGGCGGTGCTCCGCCCGAGCCAGCCCTGGACCACCTCGATCGGCTATCTCGGCCGCGACGAGGAGACCGCGGCGCTCTGGCGCAACGGCTGGCTGCACACCGGCGACGCGCTGTATCGCGACGAGGAGGGCAATTTCTTCTTCGTCGACCGGCTCGACGACGCGATCCGCCGGCGCGGCGAGAACATCTCCTCGGTGGAGGTCGAGCTGCACGTCTGCGCCCATCCTGCGGTCGCCGAATGCGCCGCCGTGGCCGTGCCGAGCGAGTTCGCCGAGGACGAGATCAAGATCGCGGTGACGCTGCGCCCCGGACAGAGCCTGTCCGAGCCGGCGCTGCTCGATTTCCTCGACGGCACGATGCCGGGCTTCATGGTGCCGCGCTATGTCCGCATGCTCGCCGAGCTGCCCAAGACGGCGACCTCCAAGGTCCGCAAGACCGAAATCCGCAAGGCCGGCGTCATCGGCTGCTGGGACCGGGCGACCGGCGCTTTCGTCACCGCCCCGTCCGACGGGGACCAGGGGGCGCCGGTCGCGCCGCACCATGGAAAGGAACCGGTATGAAGCCATTGGGCGTAGGGCTGATCGGCGCCAATCCCGATCGCGGCTGGGCGATCAGTTCGCACCTGCCGGCGCTGCTGAACGGCGGCGCGGACGGCGACGTCCGGCTGGTGGCGGCGGGCACCTCGCGCCCCGAGACGGCGAAGCGGGCCGAGGAGAAATTCGGCGTGCCGGGCTATGCCGATTATCGCGACCTGATCCGCGATCCCGCGGTCGACATCGTCACGGTGTCGGTGAAGCTGCCTCTGCATCACGAGATCGTCTCGGCCGCGCTCGACGCGGGCAAGCATGTCTATTGCGAATGGCCGCTCGCCCGGACCCTCGACGAGGCCGAGGACCTGGCCGCGCGCGCCAGGGCGTCTGGCAGCCACAGCATGATCGGCCTCCAGTCGCGCGCCTCGCCCGCGCTCGACCAGCTCGCCGCGCTGATCGGCGACGGCTATGTCGGCGAGATCCTCGGCGTGTCGGTGGTCGCCTCGGGCTTCGGCTGGGGCGGCGCGATCGACGCGGGCAACGCCTATCTGTTCGACGCCGACAACGGCGCGACCCTGCTGACGATCACCGGCGGCCATCTGCTCGACGCCGTCGCCCGCGCCTGCGGCGAGATCGAGGCGGTCAGCGCCTATCTTCCGACCCGCCGCTCGCGCGTGGCGGTGCTGCCGCCCGCCGAGCTGGCGCGCTACCGCGCGTTCGAGGCGGTGGTGGCCTTTCCCGAGGCGGGCGACACGCCGGCCGCCTCCGCCGACGTCATCGACGCGGCCGAGAGCTTCCGGCCGACCTCGCCCGACCAGGTGGCGATCACCGCGCGGCTCGCCGGCGGCGCGCCGCTCTCGGTCCATATCCGCGGCGGGCTGCAGCGCTCGACCGGCCTGATGATCGAAGTGATCGGCACCGAGGGGGAATTGCGCCTGACCGGCCCGGCGGGGGTGATCCAGATGGTGCCGCTGGCCTTGTCCGGTGCCCGGGGCGCGACCCGCGCGCTCGAGCCGATCGCGGTGGCGGAGGACCCGCGCGACGCGCTGGGGCCGATCTCGGCCAATCTGGCGCGGCTCTATGCCGCCTTCGCCCGCGATATCCGCCAAGGCACCCGCACCGTCGCCGATTTCGGCCTCGCGGCGCGCCACCAGCGGCTGATGGAAGCGATCCGGTCCGCCGGGGAAAGCGGCCGATGGACCGCCGCCACCTAATTTAAGACATTTGTTTTTTCCTGCTTGCGGATTCATGGCTTTGTTTTATTGTCGCCGCGAAAGGGCGGCGCGACAGGCTCGCGCTCGCCGGAGAAGCAGCGAGTAAGCCATGCATCCGAGCATCCACGCGGTCGCGAACGGGGACAAGCCGGCCTTCATCACCGCCGAGACCGGCGAGGTCGTCACCTATCGGCAGCTCGACCGGCGCTCCAACCAGGGCGCGCACCTCTTCCGCGAGGCGGGCCTGCAAACCGGCGACATGGTCGCGCTGTTCCTGACCAACGGGCCGCGCTTCCTGGAGACGGTGTGGGCGGCGCAGCGCTCGGGGCTCTATTATGTCTGCATGCCGGTGCGGCTGACCGCCTCTGAGCTTCGCTACATGATCGAGGATGCGGGCGCCAAGGCGCTGGTCTTCTCCGCCGGCCTCGCCGACACGGTGCGCGAGGCGGTCGACGGCCTCGGCGATCTGGCGCTGTTCGCCACCGACGGCGAGGCCGGTTTCGCGCGGAGCTTCGAACGGCTCCGCGACGCGATGCCCGACACCCCGATCGCCGACGAGGCGCCGGGCCAGGACATGCTCTATTCGTCCGGCACCACCGGCCATCCCAAGGGCATCAAGCGCCCCCGCCCGGCCGGCGGCATCGACGAGCCGACCCCGGTGACCAACCTCGCCCGCAGCCTCTACGGCATGGACGCGGACAGCATCTATCTCTGCCCCGCGCCGCTCTATCATTCGGCGCCGCTGCGCTATTCGATGTCGGTCAACCAGCTTGGCGGCACCGTGATCGTGATGACGAAGTTCGATCCGGAGGAAGCGCTGCGGCTGATCGAGCGGCACCGCGTCACCCATGCGCAATGGGTGCCGACCCATTTCGTGCGGATGCTGAAGCTGCCCGAGGCGGTCCGCGAGCGCTACGACCATTCGTCGCTGCGCAGCACCTTCCACGCCGCGGCGCCCTGCCCGGTCGAGATCAAGCAGGCGATGATCGACTGGTGGGGGCCGATCGTCCACGAATATTATTCGAGCACCGAGCTGAACGGCTTCACCGCCGCCACGGCGGAGGAATGGCTCGCCCACAAGGGCACGGTCGGCCGCGCGATCATCGGCGAGATCCGCATCTGCGACGAGAATGACGATCCGCTGCCGCCGCGCCGCGAGGGGATGGTCTATTTCGAGAAGGGCAACCCGATCGAATATCACAACGATCCTGAGAAGACCGCCGCGGCCTATAACCGCCATGGCTGGACCTCGGTGGGCGACATCGGCTGGGTCGACGAGGAGGGCTATCTCTACCTCACCGACCGGCAGAGCTTCATGATCATCTCGGGCGGGGTCAACATCTACCCGCAGGAGATCGAGAACCTGCTGGTCACCCATCCGCGTGTCGCCGATGCGGCGGTGATCGGCGCGCCCGATCCCGATCTCGGCGAGCGGGTGGTCGCGGTGGTGCAGCCGCTCGACTGGTCCGACGCCGGCGACGCGCTGGCCGCCGAGCTGGACACCTTCCTACGGAAGGGCCTGAGCCCGGTGAAGATGCCCAAGCGGATCGAGTTCATGCGCGAGCTGCCGCGCCAGCCGACCGGCAAATTGTTCAAGCGGCTGATCCGCGACCGCTTCCGCGAAGCCGCCGCCGCGCCCGCCGCCTGACCGACCTCGCGGCGGCGCCGCCGTCCGCTGCTGGAGAAGCCGATGCTCGACATGTCCGCCCGTTTCGCCTTCGACGAGGACCACGCGCTGTTCCGCGACAGCGTCCGCAAGATGCTGGAGCGGGAGCTGCTGCCCAACCTCGATCGCTTCGAGGAGGAGGGGATCGTCAGCCGGCAGTTCTGGCTGGCGTGCGGCGAGGCCGGCATGCTCTGCCCCAACGTGTCGCCCGATTATGGCGGGCTGGGCCTCGACTTCGGCTACAACGCCGTGATCGACGAGGAACTCGCCTATGCGGGCTCCTCGGCAGGGGTTCCGCTCCAGAACGACATCACCGCCGAATATGTCCAGTCCTACGGATCGGAGGAGCAGAAGCGCCGCTACCTGCCGAAGATGGTCAGCGGCGAATGCATCAGCGCGATCGCGATGACCGAGCCGGCGACGGGCTCCGACCTCCAGGCGATCCGGACGACGGCGCGGAGGTCGGGCGACCGCTATGTCATCAACGGCGCCAAGACCTACGTCACCAACGGCCAGAACGCCGACGTGGTGATCGTCGCGGCGAAGACCGATCCCGGGCTCGGCGCGCGGGGCCTGTCGCTGATCCTGGTCGACGCCGACACGCCCGGCTTCGCGCGCGGACGCAACCTCGACAAGATCGGCCTGTGGTCGGCCGACACCTCCGAACTGTTCTTCAACGACGTCGAGGTGCCGGTTGCCAACCGGCTCGGCGAGGAAGGACGCGGCTTCGCCTATCTGATGAGCCAGCTCCCGCAGGAACGGCTGTCGATCGCCACCTCCGCCCAGGCCGCCGCGCAGCGCGCGTTCGACGAGGCGCTGGCCTTCGTCAAGGACCGCACGGCGTTCGGCCAGCCGATCTTCGAGTTCCAGAACACCAAATTCACCCTCGCCGACATGAAGAGCCAGCTCCAGGTGGGCTGGGCGCATCTCGACTGGGCGATCCGCCGCCACATCGCCGGCGCGCTGACCACCGCCGAGGCGTCGGCCGCCAAGCAGTGGCACAGCGACATGCAGGGCCGCATCACCGACATGGCGCTGCAGCTCCACGGCGGCGCCGGCTACATGAACGAATATCTCATCGCCCGGCTGTGGCGCGACGCCCGCGTGACCCGGATCTTCGGCGGCACCAACGAGATCATGAAGGAGGTCGTCAGCCGGTCGCTCTGACGGAGGGCCGGTCGGCATTGGTTCGAGGAGGGCATCGATGCGTTTCCGCCATGATCCCGAGGGCCTGCGCCTGCCCGTCAAGCTCGACTCGACCACCAATGGCGAGTTCGAACCCGCCCCGCTGGCGCGGCGCGACCGCCAGGCCATCGCCCTCGCCCAGCAAAACGCGACCGAGAACGCCCGCCGCACCGGCATGAGCCGGCGGCAGTTCATGATCAGCAGTTGCGGGGCCGCCAATGTGCTGATGGCGCTCAACGCCGCCGGCGCGGCGGCCGGCGAGATCGGCGGCGTCTTCGCGCTCGCCCCCGACGCCGCCGTCGACCCGGCGGCGGCGGCCGCCACGCTCGCCTCCGACGATTTCATATTCGACGTCCAGAACCATGCGGTGAACCCGACCGGCCCGTGGCGCCGGCGGGCGAGCGGGCTGCGCCTGGCCAGGAGCATGCGGGGGGCCACCGACGCGGGCAAGGCCTGGACCGCCGCCGACGACGAGCTCGGCTATCTGAACCTTCTGGACGGCGAGCACTACGTCAAGGACGTGTTCCTCGATTCCGACACGCAGATGGCGGTGATGAGCGTGCTTTCGGTCGACCATGACGACGAGCCGCTGCCGATCCAGGACGCGGCGGCCGTCCGTGCGCTGGTCGACCGGCTGGGGTCGGGCCGGCGGCTCCTCCTGCACGGCAAGATATTGCCCAACCATGCCGGCGACCTCGACCGGATGGAGGCCTTCAAGACGCAATGGGGCGTCTCGGCATGGAAGCTCTATACCCAGCTTCCCGGCGAAGGCAGCCGCGGCTATCGCCTCGACGACGAGGCGCTGATGACGCCCTTCGTCGAGAAGTCCCGCCGCCTCGGCATCGACATCGTCTGCGCGCATAAGGGCTTCCGGTTCGGATCGGGCGATCCCGCCTTCGCCACCTGCCACGACGTCGGCCGGGCAGCCCGGCTCTACCCCGACATGAAATTCCTCATCTACCATGGCGGCTACGACAAGGACGGCATCGAGGGCCCCTATGATCCCGACAGGGCGGAGATCGGCATCAACACGCTGGTGAAGTCGTTGCAGGACAACGGGATCGCGCCCAATAGCAACGTCTATGCCGAGCTGGGCGCGACCTGGCGCCAGCTCATGACGCGGCCCGACCAGGCCGCCCATGCCTGGGGGAAGCTGCTCAAGCATGTCGGCGAGGACAATGTCCTGTGGGGCACCGACTGCATCTGGTACGGTTCGCCACAGGACCAGATCCAGGCGTTCCGGGCGTTCCAATTCTCCGAAAGCTTCCGCGAGCGCCATGGCTATCCCGAGCTTACCCCCGCGCTGAAGGCGAAGATATTCGGGCTCAACGCCGCGCGGGTGTACAAGGTCGACGTGCCAGGCACGCGCCGGCGTCTCGATCGCGACGCCCTGTCGCTGGCCAGGGAAGGCTATCTGGCCGAAGCCGATCCCAGCTTCCTGACCTATGGTCCGAAATCGATGGCCGAGTTCCGCGCCCTCCAGCGCTCAGGACACTGAGCGGGCCGACGTCATGCGCCGTCGCGCGTCCCGGCCATCAGCGCCAGCATCTCGTCCACGGGACTGACGTCGGCGAAGGCCATGCGGCTCATCGTCCGCAGCGTGGCCTGGTGCCCTTCCTCCGACCAACTCGCATTGCCGTCCTCCGGAAAGAACACGCGATAGCTCATCTGCGCCGCGTCGCGCGCCGTGGATTCACAACAGCCATCGGTGAGGCAGCCCGAGATGATGAGCGTGTCGATGCCGCGCGCGGCGAGCACGGCCTGCGCGTCGCAGGTGCCGGGGATGAAGGCGCTGAGCCGCGTCTTGTCCATGACGAGGTCGCCGGCGCCGACGTCCAGTTCCGGCCAGAGCGCATGGGTGGGAGCGCCGCGCCGGAACGCCTCGGCGGACAGAGCCCGCTGCGCGGCCGGCATCAGCTCCTGATAGGAGGTCCAGCGCTGCGGCTCATCGGGGTCGATCGTGTAGCGCAGGAAGATGTTCAGCCCCCCGGCCGCGCGCAGCGCCGCCGAGACGCGGTTGACGGCCGGGACGATCGCCCGCGCCGCCGCGACCTCGAACGGCGCCCCGCGCTCCAGGAACCCGACCTGCAGGTCGATCGCCAGATGCGCGGTCCTGCGGCCGATCAGGCTGGAGAAGCGCGGGCGCGGACGGTTTTCCATCATCGCGCGGACCGGAACGGACTGGGTCATGGCGCTCCTCCCTCCCACCGGGGCCTCGATCAGACGTCGAGCTTGTAGAGCTCGCGGGTGTTGTCGCGCAGGATCCAGTTCCTCTCCTGATCGGACAGATGCCTGGCATGCTCGGCCAGCAGCGCCTGGCTGTGCGGCCAGGTGGCGTCGCTGTGCGGGAAGTCGTTGGCCCACAGCAGGCGGCGCGGATTCATCAGATGCGCCACCTTGAACGCGACCCAGTCGTCCTGGAAGGTCAGATAGACATTCTCGTGGAAATAATGGCTGGGCTTCTCCTTCAGGTCCGCGCCGGCCTTCAGCCAGTAGCGATGCTTCTCCCATGCATGGTCCATGCGATAGGCGAAATGCGGCGCCCAGCCGGCATCGCCCTCGACGCCCACCAGCTTCAGCCTGGGATGCCGTTCGAAGATGCCGCTCAGCACGAACATGCCGATCAGGTCCTGGTTGGCGCGGATCACCGAGTTGAAGCGGTTCATCGCCGGGCCGCGAGTGACGCCGCCGGCCCGCAGCCCCTCGCTGTCCTTGCCGCCCGCGAACACATGGAAGTTGATCGGCAGGTCGAGCTCCTCGATCGCGCTCCACAGCGGCTCGAAGCTCGGATGGTCATAATCCTCGTCGGTCCCCGGCATGCCGGGGAAGATCACGCCGCGGAAGCCCTGGTCCTTGAAGCGGCGCACCTCCCTGATCGTCTCCTCGACCGAGATCACCGAGGTGCAGGGAAGGCAGATCAGCCGGTCGGGGGCCGGTTCCTGGAATTCGAGGATCCAGCGATTATAGGCGTCGAAGCAGGCGCGCTTGTAGTCGGCGTCCGGATGGTTGGCGAGCAGCATCGCCACGGTGGGAAAGATGATCTCCGCCACGACGCCGTCGCGATCCTGGTCGGCCAGCCGGGCCTTGCCGTCCCAGCCGCCGCGGTGGATCTCGCTGAACAGCATGTTGGCGTCCTCGAGGAATTTCGGGTCCTTGCCGGCCGCCGCCATGCGGCCATAGGGCACGTCGGTCTTCATGCCGGGGATCACATAGACCTCGCCGCTGCCTTCCTTGCGGATCATGTGCGGCGCCCGGTCGCGATAGCGCGGCTCCAGATGGTCGACGAACAGGTTCGGCGGCTCCGTCACATGGGAGTCGGCGGAGATCGCGCCCGTCCTCGTCAAAGTCGCTTCCATGGTCCTTCTCCTTTCGCGATTCCATGATCGCCCGTTCCGCCCCAGGGGCACGGGCCTCGCTTCATTCCGCCCGGTCGCGCAGCGCCCGTTGCGCCTCGTGGGAAACGGGCGCGGCCAGCCCGCCCACCAGGCAGTCGATCAGTCCTTCGACGTGGAAATCCGTCTCTTCCCGGTCGCCCCGCGCCTCGATGGCGGCGAGGCCGGAGACGATCTGCAGCCGCAGCAGCCGCAACCGCATCCGCACGATCTTTGGCGGCAGATAGGCGAGCAGCGCTTCCAGCGCGCCGGCCACCTTCCAGCCCGTCACCCAGAGCGCGCCCGGCTCCTGGAGGGCGTTGCGCTGGATGAACAGCGGCTCGTCGCGCAGCAGCCTCTCCAGGAAGCGCAGGCTGTAATTCCCCTCGGCGCGCGGCCGGAGCTCCTCGGCGAAGGGATGAACCCAGGCGCCGACCAGCGCCCGCGCCTCGGTGAGCCGATGCTCGCCCTCCAACCGCTCCATGATCGCCAGCCGGCGGCGGTTGATCAGGCTCATCCGATGCTCGAACACCGCCTCGACCAGGCCGTCGCGCGATCCGAAATGATAATGGACCGCCGAGGCGTTGCGGTGGCCGGCCGCCTCGTGGACCTGCCGCAGCGACACGCTTTCGAGGCCGAAATCGGCGAACAGGCGCTCCGCCGCCAGGATCAGCGACAGCCGGCTTCCACCGATTTCCTGGACGACGCCCATGCAATCGCCTTCCATTAAAATATGCCCGATTCGACTCGTGATACGATTGTTTTAGCCTATTCCGGCGCGAGGATCGAGAAAAAATTAATCCAGACCGATTATTTTGACGATCAGCCAGCCGCTCGCAGGTCGAAATAGGTGGTGAAGCGCCGCCGATCGAACAGCCAGCGCCCGTCGACGCGGGCGAAATCATCCTCATAGACGCCACTGAACACATGGACGCCGCTGCCGCGCTTGTGGCCGGTCAGGGTCGAGACCCCGGTCGCCCGGTCGCCGGCCAGGTCGAAGATCATGTTGCCGACCAGCGGCACCACCTCGCCATGGCCGCTCGCCGACCGGGCATAGAAGCGCGCCAGTTCCTCCCGCCCCCGCAGCTGCTGGTTGCGCCCCTCGAACGCGCCGTCGGCGGTGAACAGCGCGGGCACCTCGGCGCCGCGCCCCTGACCGACCAGCCAGGCATAGCGCGCCACCAGCTCGCCCAGCGCGATCTTGTCGGCTATCGCGGCGAGGTCCGGCGCGGCCCCGCTCACGCGGCGTCCCGCGCCGGCGCCCGGGAATAGCCGAGCATCGCCCGCGCCTCGTCGGGCGTGGCGATCTCGCGGCCGACCGCCCGGGCGACAGCGGCCATGCGCCGCACCATCTCGACATTGCTGAGCTGCTCGCCGTCCCATTCGGGCTTGTCGCCCAGGCCGGTGCGGATATGGCCGCCCATCGCCACCGCCAGCACATTGAGCTCGCGATGCGTGTCGCCATGGGCGGGGTCGTGCACGAAGGTCGTGTAATTGTGCGGGAACCATTCGTAGCGGATGTGCGGCGGGAACATGTCGAGCAGCGACAGGACGCCGGCCGCGTCGGGCATCGGGCCGTAGGGCACCGAATCCGACATGTTCAGATGCACCATGATCGGCTCCTTGAGCAGCCCCATCTCATGGTACATCAGCAGGTGGCGGACATGGCCGGGCTCACGGACGATGAAGCCGGGCTGGAGGCCGCTTTCCAGGCACCAGGCGAGGAACTGGCTCATCTGCTCATGGGTGTGCGAGCTGACCCGGTCATAGACGAAGCGGCCCGCCTTGAAGTCGTAGCGCCCGATATTGGTCGCCCCGACATGGAGGACGAAGGTCTCCAGCCCGATGTCGGGCATCGCGCGCAGCGCCTTCACATGCGGATGCATGCCGCGCTCGGCCTCCTCGCGGCCGGCGGCGCCGGGATAGGTGTAGGTCGGATAGGGGATGACGTCGCATTTGGCGCGGATCAGCCGCATCGTCTCGGCATAATGCTCGGCGCTGCCGGCGAGGCTGGAATCATAGCTGCCGTCGTCGGGCTTGTCGGGCACGCGGTTGTGGAAATGGATGATCGACGCGCCCTCCCGATAGCATTGGTAGGCATCCTCGGCGATCTCCTCCGGAGTGAGCGGGACATGGGGATTCTCGCGGCGCACGACCGTCTCGTTCAGCGCCACCTCGATGATCACCTTCTTCTTCATGCCTCTCTCCAATCTTTCGAGATCACAGCCGCTCGATGATGATCGCGGGCGCCATGCCGCCCGCCGCGCACATGGTGACGAGCCCGTAGCGCCCACCGGTCCGTTCGAGCTCGTCGAGCACGGTGCCGATCAGGATCGCGCCGGTGGCGCCGATCGGATGGCCGAGCGCGATCGACCCGCCATTGACGTTGACCTTGTCGCGATCGAGATCGAGATCGCGCTGGAATTTCTCGGAAACCACCGCGAAGGCCTCGTTGATCTCCCAGAGATCGATGTCGTCCTTTGTCAGGCCGGCCTTCTTCAGCGCCTTGCGCGCCGCGGGCACCGGCGCGTTGAGCATCAGCGTGGGATCGTCGCCGACATTGGCGGTGGCGACGATGCGCGCGCGCGGCTTCAACCCATGCCGCTCGGCATAATCCTTCGACGCGAGCAGCAGCGCCGCCGCGCCGTCGACCACGCCCGACGAATTGCCGGCATGGTGGACCGGGCGGATGTCGAGATCGGGGAATTTGCGGTTGATCAGCCCGGCATAGGTCGTGCCCGTCTCGTCGACCGGCATCCGGGCGAGCGCCTCGAAGGCGGGCTTGAGCTGGGCCAGCCCCTCGGCCGTGGTCTGCGGCCGGGGATATTCGTCGGCGTCGAGCAGCACCCGGCCCTCGTCGTCCACCACCGGGACGAGGCTCCTGGCGAAGCGGCCCTCGCGGATCGCGCGGTCGGCGCGGCGCTGGCTCTCCAGCCCGGCCGCGTCCAGTTCCTCGCGGCCGATCCCTTCCAGCGCGGCGATCGCGTCGCCGCAGACGCCCTGGTGCGACTGGGGGTGGACGGCCTGGAGCCGGTCATTGCCCGATCCGATCCCGTAGACCGGCAGCCCCGCCGCCGCCTCCTGCTGCGAGAGGGTGGCGGTCAGCGACATCATCTCGCTGCCGCCGGCGATCAGCAGATCCTCCATCCCCGCCATGATCTGCGCCGCGGCGAGGCTGACCGCGGTGATGCCGCCGCCGCAATAGCGATCGAGCGTGACCCCCGACGCCCGGACGTCATAGCCCGCGTCGAGCGCCGCCATCCGGCCGAGGTCGCCGCCCTGCGTGCCGCGCTGCATCGAGGTCGACCAGATGATGTCGTCGACGTCGGCGGTGTCGAAACCGTTGCGCTCCCGGAGCGCCTTCAGCACGCTCGCCGCGAGCTGCTGGGGGTGCAGATGGGCGAGCGCCCCCTTGCCGGTCTTGCCGATGCCGCGCGGCGTGCGAACGGCGTCGATGATATAGGCTTCCGGCATCAGGGGACTCCCGTCACTGAGTTACAATATATGTTTCAATCGTACGGCTTATCGCGCGCCATAGATCGACCGCGAACCGGGCGCAATGCCGCCTGCCGCCCGCAAGATGAATATGCTTGTATTAATTTCGGCTGACAAGCCCTTCCGGCTCCGCTAAGGGCCGCGCTGACCACAAGGCTTCGGCGCGGGAGATGGACATGGACGTGAAGGGTTTGACGGCGGTCGTCACGGGCGGCGCCTCCGGGCTGGGCGCGGCGACGGCCAGGGCGCTGGCCGCGCGCGGCGCGAAGGTGGCGCTGTTCGACCTTCAGCAGGAGCTCGGCCAGGCGGTCGCCGCCGAGATCGGCGGCCTGTTCTGCGCCGTCGATGTGACCTTGGACGCCTCGGTCGACGCCGGCTTCGCCCAGGCGCGGGCGGCGCTGGGGCAGGAAAGGATCCTGGTCAACTGCGCGGGCACCGGCAATGCGATCAAGACGGCGAGCCGCTCGCGGGAGGATGGTAGCATCCGCCATTATCCACTCGACGTCTTCGATCGCATCATCCAGATCAACCTGGTGGGCACGTTCCGCTGCATCGCCAAGTCGGCGGCGGGGATGCTCGCCGTCGATCCGCTGGCGTCGGGCGAGCGCGGCGCGATCGTCAACACCGCCAGCGTGGCGGCCGAGGATGGCCAGATCGGCCAGGTCGCCTATTCGGCGTCGAAGGCGGGCGTCGTCGGCCTCACCTTGCCGGTCGCGCGCGATCTGGCCGGCGACGGCATCCGGGTGAACACGATCCTGCCCGGCATTTTCGAGACCCCGCTGCTGATGGGCCAGCCGACGCATGTGGTCGATGCGCTGGGCGCGTCGGTGCCCTTCCCGAAGCGGCTGGGCAGGCCCGAGGAATATGCGCGTCTCGCGATCGAGATGATCGAGAATCCCTATTTCAACGGCGAGGACGTCCGCCTCGACGGCGCCATCCGCATGGCGCCGCGGTGACGGCGCCGATGGCCTTTGAAACCATCCTCGTCGAGACCGAGGGGCCGGTCACGGTCATCCGGCTGAACCGTCCGCAGGCGCTGAACGCGATCGATACGCAGGTGCTGGCCGACCTGATCGTCGCGTTCCGGGCGTTCGACGCCGATCCCGAGCAGCGCTGCGCGATCCTGACCGGCAGCGAGAAGGCGTTCGCCGCCGGCGGCGACATCAAGCAGATGCGGGAGAAGGGCTATGCCGAGATGTTCGGCGAGGACGTCGACGGCTGGAGCAGGGTCACCGGGACGCGCAAGCCGTGGATCGCGGCGGTGGCGGGCTTCGCGCTCGGCGGGGGCTGCGAGCTGGCGATGATGGCCGACATCATGATCGCCGCCGACAATGCCCGCTTCGGCCAGCCCGAGATCAAGCTCGGCGTCTGCCCCGGCATGGGCGGGTCGCAGCGGCTCACCCGCGCGGTCGGCAAGTCGAAGGCGATGGACATGTGCCTGACCGGCCGGATGATGGACGCGACCGAGGCCGAGCGCGCCAATCTGTGCAGCAAGGTCGTGCCGCTCGCCGATCTGATGGACGAGGCGATGAAGATGGCGCAGGCGATCGCAGCGATGCCGCCGCTCGCCGCCATCGCCAACAAGGAGGCGGTCAACGCCGCCTTCGAGACCGGCCTCCACCACGGCCTGCTGTTCGAGCGCCGCAGCTTCAACGGCCTGTGCGCCACCGACGACAAGGCCGAGGGCATGGCCGCCTTCGTCGAGAAGCGCCCCGGCGTCTGGAAAGGACGATAGGCGCGCGGCCTCTCGATCACTCCGGGCTGGGGATCATCCTCGCCGTATCGTCGCGATCATAATGGCCGAGCAGCTCCGCCAGCGGATAGGCGCGGCCATCCTTGATCACGGTGTCGACCTTGTAGAGATCGGCGACATTCTTGAGCGGATCACCGTCGACAATCACCATGTCGGCGAGCTTACCGGGCTCGATGCTGCCGAGATATTTGTCGACGCCGGTGATCTTCGCCGCGTCGATCGTGCCCGAGCGGAGCGCCTGATAGGGGCCGAACGCCTCGGCAAAATGGATCAGCTCGAGGATCACCGAATAGCCGTCCTGCAACGTGCCGCCGTCGGTGCCCGAACCGATCAGCACGCCGGCGCGCTTCATCCGCCCGAGCAGGCCCAGCTCGTTGGTCTCCAGCCGCGACGCGCTGTCGCCGTAGACGCCGCGCATATAGGTCATGAGGCTCGCATGGGCGCGCTTGTAGCGCGGCGCATAGGCCTTGATCTGGGGGAGATCGAGGATCTCGGGGTGGCGGTCCATCTCGGCCAGATGCGTCGCCTCCGGCGCGCGCCCCGCGCTGGTCGGGCTGATCGCCATGCCGGAACGGGCGAGGAGCTGGATGACGTCGTCATAGGACGTCCGGTTCATCGTCAGCCGGTCGGAAAACTCCATCCGGTCCCGCGTACCGAGATGCTCGACCGCATCGACGCCGAAGGTCACGGCCGGATAGAGCTCGTGCGAGGCGACCGGCAGGCCATGGGCATGGGCGAAGTCGACCACCCGCTTCTGCACCTCATGGTCCATCGTCTCGTAGGTCTTGATGAAATCGAAATCGAGGTCGATCGCGCGCTGCAGTTCGAGTTCGAGCTGGGCATCGGCGACCGTCGCCGTGTTCATCCAGTAGAACAGCCGCCGCCCCTCGATCAGGTTAGCGTAGAATTGGCGCGGCCCGACCCGCTGGCCGCTCATCCACGCCTCGCGCCGTTCGAGCGCCTCATAGGGCTCGGCCCCCGGCTCGCGCAGCGAGGTGATGCCGAAGGACAGCCAGACCTTGTCGACCTTGCTGCCGTCGCTGACGAACTGGTGGATGTGGGTCTGGAACAGGCCCGGCACGATCGCCTTGGTCCGCGCGTCGATCAGCTTCGCCCCCGGCCATTCGGCCCGGCGCGGGACGATCTGCTTGATGACATTGTCCTCGACGACGATGTCGACGTCGCGCAGATAGCGGTCCGACACGCCGGTGAAGACCCGGCCGGCCTGGATCACCGTCGTGCCGGGATTGGCCGGACGCCGCCAGCTCAGCTCGATCGGGATGGTCTCGACCTCGCCGTCGTCGAGGCGGACCCGCTGGAGCTTCCGCCCCGCCAGATAGGTCAGCGACCGCGAATCCCCGCTCCAGCTCGGATAGGAAGCATAGTCGCGGCTGAGCTGGACCGGCGGCTCGATGATGTTCGCATCGGCGTCGACCGCGGCGCTCCACAGCAGTCCTTCATGGATATAGGCCATGCGGGTGCCGTCGGGCGACCAGACCGGCCCGAACTGGCTGCGCGACGAGATCGAGCGGTCGGCGACCGGGCTGGTGAAATGGCCCTTGCCGCTGTCCAGGTCGATCGTGAAGAAGGCGTTGTCGCCCTTGCGGAAGCGGTTCGAATAGACCCGCAGCGCCAGCACCGATATCTTGCGCCCGTCGGCCGACCATGACGGCACCGACGGCAGGAACAGCGCGTCGTGCGCCTTCTTCATCGCCCCGGTCGCGACGTCGACCAGATAGAGGGTCGCGCCGTGCCAGTCGGCCGAATTGCGCATGAAGACCGCGACGCTCTTGCCGTCCGGCGAGAAGCTCGGCTGCATCAGATCCTCTTCGGTCTGGGTCAGCCGCCGTTCGGCGCCGGTCGCGACGTCGCGCAGGTAGAGGTCCATCGTCCCCGTCCCCCGGCGATCGGAGACATAGGCGAGCCATTGGCCGTCGCGCGACCAGGTCGGATCGACGTCGAGGAAATGGTCGTGGGTGAGCTGGACGGGCTTGGGGTCGCCGACCGTCAGCATCCAGAGATTGCCCATCGCCGTGAAGGCGACGTGGCGGCCGTCGGGCGACGTGGTCGGCCGCAATATGCCGAGCACCGGCCTGTCCCCGGTCGAGGTCAGGTCGATCTCGCGCTTGCGATAGACGGGCGCGTCCTGGACGGTGAAGGCGGCGGTGAAGGGCCGCTTGGCGACCGTGTCCCCCTGCGGCGTCCAGACCCGGATGCCGCCGTCGGCGCCATAGACGAGGTGCCGCGCGTCAAGCCAGGAGGCGCCGGTCGGGAAGATGTCCTCGCCGGGCCGGCTGTGGCTGGCGACCTCCTTGCCGCTGGCCGCGTCGAACAGGGCGACGCGCGCATCGCCGCGCTCATAGTCGAACAGGATCGCCGAGATCCGGCTGCCGTCGGGGCTCCAGTGCAGCCGGCTGATCGACAGCTTCCCGCTGACCAGTGTCCGCGCCTTGCCCGCTTCCTCGACGATCAGGCTGGTCGTCCTGCCGGTGCCCTGCACATAGGCGGTGCGACCGCCGTCGGGCGACACCGCCGGGTGATAATCGTCCGCGTCGCCGCTGGTGACCGACGTCTGGACGCCGTCGTCGAGCGTCACCTGCCACAGGTCGAGGCTGCGGGTGCGATCCGAACTGAACAGGATCGCCTTGCCGTCGGGCCGCCAGCTCGGCTCGCGATCGTCATAGGGGCCCCGGGTGACGATCTTCAGCTCGCTGCCGTCGGGGCGCACCACCGCGATGTGCCAGTTCTCGTCGGTATAATATTGGAAGGCGATCCAGCGGCCATCCGGCGACCAGACCGGATAGCGCGCCTCGTCCATCACCGGGGTGATCGGCGTCGCCTTGCCGCCCGCCGCGGGCAGCACCCAGAGCCGCCCCTGCAGGTCGATCGCCAGCGAGCGCCCGTCCCGCGCCGCGGCGACGGCGAAGTTGGTCCCCTCGCTGACCTCGAAGCTGACCTCCTTGGCCGCGGCGATGCCGCACAGCGAGGTCGCGGCCAGCAGCGTGGCGAGCAGCCGCGCGGCGATGTTCGGTTTCCGCATCATTATCTTATTTCTTTCCCAGTTCCGCGCCGGCCGCGAGCTGATCGAAGCTGAACAGCCGCCCGTCCTTGATCACCTGCTCGACGTTGAGGACGTCCATCACGTTGGCGAGCGGGTCGCCGCCGACGATCACCATGTCGGCGAGCTTGCCGGGCGCGATGCTGCCCAGCCGGTCCTCGACCTTGCTGAGCCGCGCCGATTCGAACGTCGCCGATCGCAGCGCCTCGGCCGGGGTGAAGCCCTGGTCGACATAATATTGCAGCTCGCCGACGATCCCGAACCCCAGGTTGAAGAAGGAGGTGTCGGTGCCCGGCGGGGTGCTGATCCCGGCCTGATGAAGGCGCGTCACCGGGCTGGGCTTCGCCGATTCGAGGCTCGGATCGGCGAGCCCCTTGCCGTCGAGCGCGGACTTCAGATAGCGCGACGCCAATATGCGCGGGGCGAGCATCCTCATCTGCCGGACGTCGCGCAGCGACTTGCCCTGCCGGGCGAGATAATAGGCGCCGGCGCGCGGATCTGCGCCCGCCGCGGTGGGCACCACGTCGATCCCCGACTGGCGGTAGAGCTGGAGCGCATCGTCATAGATCCGCCCGCTGATCGACAGGCGATCGCCGACGATGATGCGGTCGCCCGTCACCAGATGCTCGATCGCGTCGACCCCGAAGGTGGTGGCGGGATAGAGATCGTGCGAGGTGATCGGGATGCCGATCGCGTGGGCGGCCTCGACCGCGCGGCGCAGATAGGCGTTGTCGAGCCGCTCGTAGGTCTTGATGAAATCATAGTCGAGCCGTGCCGCACGTTCGAGCTCGAGTTCGAGCGCCGGCCGCGATCCCACCGGCATCGACATCGGATAATAGAGCCGCGGCCCCTCGATCAGCCCGGTGGTGAACAGCCGGGGGCCGGCGCGCGCGCCGCTCGCCCAGGCTTCCTTCGCCTCCAGCCCCTCGCTCGGCTCGGCCCCCGGCTCGCGGATCGAGGTGATGCCGAAGGCGAGCGCGATGCGGCCGGTCTGCTCGCCGTTGATGATGAAATTGTGGATGTGGTTCTCGAACATCCCCGGGATGACGACCTTGTCCTTCGCATCGATCCATTCGACGCCGGTCCGGTCGCCGCGATGCGGCTCGACCGCGGTGATGACATTGTCGTCGACGACGATGTCGACATCGCTGCGATAGGCCTGGCCGACGCCGTCGAACAGGCGGCCCGCATGGATCACCTTGCGCCCGCGCGGGATGGCGTTGGTCCAGCTCAGGTCGAGCGGGATGTCCTCGATATGCGCGTCGTCGAGCCAGATGCGCTTCAGCTTGTCGGCCGACTGGTAGACGATGCTGCGCGAATCCCCCGCCCAGCTCGGCTCGTCGGCGAGGTCGTTGGTCATCCGCCGGGGCGAATCGATGAAGTCGCCGTGCCGGTCGGTCGCCACCGTCCACAGCACCCCGTCGGCCACGAACACCATGTGGGTGCCGTCAGGCGAATAGATCGCGCCGTCCTTGGCGCGGATGCCCAGCGACTTGCCGGGGATCGGCGACGTCAGCCGCTGCTCGCCGCCGTCGACGGGGACGCGCATGATCTCGTTCAGGCCGTGGCGGAAACGGTCCGATTTCTCAGACAGGACGACATAGTTGACCGATTTGCCGTCGGGCGACCAGCTTCCCACGCTCGGCTTGAAGGTCCAGCCATGGATCTTGCGGATCTCCTTGGTCTGGAGATCGACGATATTGGGGAAATTGGCGTGCCAGTCGTCCGAGGCGAGCATCGTCAGCGCGATCGACTTGCCGTCGGGCGAGAAGACCGGGGCGGCGACGCTCTCGGTCGTCTCGGTCAGCCGCTCCTCGCGCCCGCTCGCCATGTCGCGGACATAGAGGTCCATCGTCCCCACCCCGCGCCGATCGGAGGTGTAGGCGAGGCGGCTGCCGTCCGGCGACCAGGCCGGGTCGATGTCGACGAACGGATCGTTGGTCAGCCGCACCGGCTTGGGATCGCCGATCTTGAGCAGCCAGAGGTCGCTCAGCGCGGTGAAGGCGACATATTTGCCGTCCGGCGAGACGACCGGATGGAGGATGCCCTTGACCGGCTTCGGCGCGGTCGAGGTAAAATCATGCCGCTTGCGGGCATAGGCCGGCGCCGGGGTGACGGTGAAATCGGCCGCGAAGGGGATCGTCGCGGCGGCGCCCGTCCCCTGGCGCTTGATCACGCCGTCGGCGGTGTAGAGCCATCCGCCCCTGGCCAGCGATTGCGGGCGCGCCACGAAGACGTCCTCGCCCGCCGCGCTCGCCAGCCGATCCTTGCCGCTCGTCGCGTCGGCGACATGGAGGCTCGCCTCGCCGCGCCGTCCGAGGCGACCGCTGGCATAGGCGACATAGGCGATCGAGCTGCCGTCCCCGCTCCAGGCGGGCAGCGCGATCCGCGACGGATCGGCGGTCACGACGCGGACCGCGCCGTCGACCGAACGGAGCCGCAGCTCGCTGCCCTTCGCGGCGGTGGCGACGAAGGCGATCCGGCCGTCCGCCGCAACGGCCGGGCTATATTCGTCCTCCGGCGCGCGGGTGAGCTGGACCGGCGCGGCGCGGTCGAGCCCGACCGACCATATGTCGAAATTGCCGGCGCGATCCGACGCGAACAGGATCGAGCGCCCATCGGCCGACCAGACCGGCTCGCGATCGTCGGCCGCGCCGAAGCTGAGCTGTCGGAGGTCGCTGCCATCGGGCTTCACCGTGAAGATGTGCCAATAGCCGCCGAGATAATATTGGAAGGCGATCAGCTTGCCGTCGGGCGACCAGCTCGGCAGGCGGCTTTCGCCGCTCAGCCCCGGCACCACCACCGCCTTGCCGCCCTTGGCCGGCAGGATGCGCAGCTCGCCCTGCAGGTCGATCGCGATCCGCGTCGCGTCGGGCGACATCGCCGCGGTGAAATTGGTCCCTTCCCGCACCGTGAAGGTCCGGGAAGGGACGGCGGGGGAAGCCGCCGCGATGAGCGAGGACCAGCCGAGCGCGCCACCGAGCGCCGCCATGTGATGCAATCGTACCAGTCCCCGCTTCATTCCGATTTCCCCTCCGTTTCTTGTCGTTCGATGTCGTTCAGTAGCGGAACTTGACCGTCGCGCCGTAGGTCCGCGGCGGCGTGTAGGTGGCGAAGGCATCGCCGAGCACGTCGGTGACCGAGTTGATGTTCAGCTCATTGGTCAGGTTCTTGCCCCACAGCTCGACGCTCCAGCGATCGCCGGGCAGGTCGATCGTCACGCCCGCGTCGAGATTCTTCTGCTTGAGCGAGCGCTCGGTCACGAGGTTCTGGATCGAGGCGTAGTAGGAGGTCTGGTAGCTATAGTCGACGCGACCGGTGACCGTGAGATCGCCGACCGGCTGGCTGATGCTCGTGCCGATGAAATATTTGTGCTTCGGCACGCGCGGCAGGCGATTGCCGGCATAGTCGACGCTACCGGTGTTGAGCTCTTTGATCTTGCCGTCGGTGTAGGTGTAGTTGGCGTAGATGTTCCAACCGCGCACCGGCACCGCGGTCAGCTCGAGCTCGGCGCCCTTGATCGTCGTCTTGCCGGCATTGCCGTTGACCGGAACCGCCGGCAGGGCCGGATCGACGCTGGTCAGGATCGACACCTGCAGATCGGTATAGCGCATGTAGAAGGTCGCGGCGTTGAACTGGAGCCGGCGGTTGAACCATTCCGACTTGAGCCCGACCTCATAGTTCCAGACATATTCGGGATTGAACGGCCGCAGCGCCGAGACCCGGTCGTTGTCGGTGTCGTTGAAGCCGCCGCTCTTGAAGCCGCGCGAGATCGTCCCGTACATCATGACCGCGGGCTGGATCTGATATTTGAGCGACACCATCGGCGTCGCCGCGCTCCAGCTCGCGCTGGCCGGCGCGGTATAGCCGGGAACGGTCACGCCATTGTCGCGGAAGCGCGAATAATTGGCGCCCGAGCCGGTCACGACATGCTTCTTGCGGTCGTGGCTCCAGCGGATGCCCGCCTCCAGGCTGAGCTGGTCGGTCAGCTCATAGGTGCCGTTGGCGAACAGAGCATAGCCGGTCGTCTTGTTGTTCGCGTCGAACTGGTAGCGCCCGGCCAGGCCCGGACCGAAATTGACGAACTCATAGTCGGTCAGCCGGAGGTGATCGACATTGTCATGGTAGAAGAAGGCGCCGGTGATGAGCCGGAACCGGTCGCCGATCTGCGAGGCGAGGCGGATCTCCTGCGAGAATTGCCGCGCCTTCTCGTTGTCCTGCTGGATGAACAGCGTGTGGTAGAGGCTGCCACGGTTCGGATCGGTAAGCGGCAGCACGTTGAGTCCGGTGCTGTTGGCGCGATTGTCGTTCTGCGAATGGCGCCAGGCGGTGATCGAGGTGATCGTACCGATATCCCCGGTCCAGACGCTGTTCAGGCTGACGCCGTAATTGTCGATGTCGGCATAGCCGTCGTCGGGATAATTCTTGCCGCGACGCGGATTGGGGTTGGACTTGCCGATCGAGCCGGCGCCCTCGACCGCGAGGTCCCACCAGGGTCCGGTGCCGCGCCGCCGCGAACCGTCGACGTTGAGCTGGATGTCCCAGGCGTCGTTGGGCTGCCAGCGCAGCGCGGCGCGGGCGCCGATATAGCGCTCGTCCTCGATGTCGTTGCGGGTCGTCTCGTTATAGGCATAGCCGTCGTGCCGGCGCGCCGAGACGGTGATCTTGCCGGACAGCGTCTCCGACAGCGGACCGGTGAGCAGGACGCTGCCGCTGAACAGGTCGTAATTGCCGGCCGTCGCCTTCGCCTCGAAGCCGAAGCGATCGTCGGGCCGGCGCGTGAAGAAGGAGATCGCGCCGCCGGTCGCGTTGCGGCCGAACAGCGTGCCCTGCGGCCCGCGCAATATCTCGACCCGGTCGAGATCGCTGAAGTCGGTCGAGGTCATCGCCGGGCGGCCCATATAGACGTCGTCGACGAACAGCGCGACACCCGGATCGACGCCGGACGACTTGTTGGTGTTGCCGATGCCGCGGATCGAGTAGCGCGGCTGGCCCGGCGCGAACTCGTCATAGGTCAGGCTCGGCGCGCGGGTGCGCAGGTCGTTGAACCCCTGGACGTTCGACTTCTCCAGGAAATCCCCGCTCAGCGCGGTGATCGCGAGCGGCACCTTCTGCGAGCTCTGGCTGGTCCGCTGCGCGGTGACGATGATCTCCTCGACCGCATCGGCCGCGCCGCCTTCCTTCGCCGCCCACAGCGGCGTCGCCAGCGAGCAGGACGCGATCAAAGCCAAGGTCGATACCGCGTTCAATGTCAGCTGCCGCATAGATAATCCCCCTTTGCTTCCGATATCGATATCGGAATGTCAAAACAAATCCCCACTCCCTTTTGGGGATGGTCGATGGTTTTCAAAACTCCGTAGCCGATCGACCTTCTTTAGTCGCGACCATCCAAGGATTGGAGAGACCAATCCTTAATGAAAAGGGAGTATTTTATTTCGAAAACCTTTTATAAGGTAAGATATCCTTCAAATTATTTGCAATTGATTTCCTGTAAATCCAATATAACCACGATTTATATCAGGTCATCTGATAATCCCGGCGCCATCCTTCCCGATCACGGGCAGCTCCGCCCGGCATGCCGGACATCGCGACGGAGTCCGGGCCGGGGCGCCTTGGCCCGGCCGCGGTCGCGCGCTCGGTTATACCAGCGAGGAGCGGCGACGGTTCGGCCTGGCGGGCGAAGTCGCGCATCGCCGCGATCAGCATTTCCGCCGCGGACGAGAGGCGGCATTCGGCACGCGTCGAAATTCCGACCGGGCCTATGGTGGGCCGCAGCAGCAGCGGCAGGATGACGAGATGGCCCGCCCGCGCCTCGCGATGGGCGAGCTGCCAGGGCAGGATGCCGAGATAGTCGGCGTCCATCACCAGGCTGCGGTTGGTGAGCTGCGACACCGATTCCACGGCGTGGGGCGGCGGCTCGACCCCTTCGTCGCGGAACGCCTGGTCGATGTGCCGTCGGAGCGTGGTCTCCAGCCGGGGCAGGATCCAGTCCCAGCCGGCGAGGTCGGCGAGCCGCAGCGGATCGCGGCCGACCAGCGGATGGCCGGGCCGGACGATCACGCAGGAGACGTCGGTCAGCAGCACCTCCTGGTGCAGGCCCTGCAGCTCGTGATATTCGGGCAAGCGCCCGACCACCATGTCGAGCTTGCCGAGCCGCAGGTCGGGCAACAGCCGGTCGTTGGTCCCCTCGACGATCGTGACGACCAGCTTCGGGCGGTCCCGGCGCAGCATCGCGATCGCGCGGGGCAGCAGGTCGGCCGAGGCGGAGAGCAGCGTGCCCACCGCGATCCGCCCGCCCATGCCGTCGCGCAGATCGTGGATCTCCTCCGCCGCATGGCCGATCTGCGCGGTGATCAGCCGGGCATGGGCGGCGAGCGCCTGGCCCGCCGGGGTCGGCACGACGCCCCGGTTGGTGCGCGAGAACAGCTCGATCTGGAGGAGCGCCTCGGTTTCCTGAAGCGCCTTGGTGATCGCGGGCTGGGTCATGCAGAGCGTGTGCGCCGCCGCAACCAGGCTTCCCCCGTCGGTGATCGCCAGAACGATGCGCAAGTGGCGCATCGTCAACCGCGACATGGTGGTCCTGAAATCCTGCATTATCACGCGCTTTCTTCGCCGGCCTCCGGACGCGGCGATCAGGGGTGGGGCATCAGTCGCTTCGTCCTTTCGGCGCCGCGTCGGCATTGGTCATGACCAGCAATATGCTGGCCGGCCGATGGCTGCGGTTCTCGATCAGCCGCGCTTCGCCGGGGGCGATCCGGCACGAATCCCAGGGGCCGAGCAGCTCTTCCCGACCGCCGCTGGAGACGGTCAGCTCGCCCTCCAAGACGAGGTAGAGCTTCTCGGCGGGGGACGCCGCGCTGCCGGTCGATCCGCCGGGCAGGAAATGGCACAGGTTGAGCAGCATCGCCGGCTCGACCGCGCCGTCGCGGCCCTGCAGCCGGTAGCAGCGCATGTCGACATGCCCCGCCGGGAAATAGGCCTCGGCCGCGTCGAAGCGGGTGACCTTCACGGGATCAGCACCACGCGATCGGTCGCGCCGCCGAGCACCGCCCGATAGGCCGCGATCGCGTCCGTCATCGGATAATGGGCCGCCTCGACCACCGGATAGGGGGTGAGCGCGCCGGTCTCGAACCCGCCGATGATGTCGTCGAGGATCGCCGCGGTCGCCGCGCCGTCGAACGCCAGCGTGTCGATGCCGACATAGCTGTGCTGGCCGCGATAGAAGGGCAGGATGTCGAACGGCACGCTGCGCTCGATCGTGGCGATGAAGATCGCCCGCGCGCGCAGCGCCATCGCCTTGTTGGCCTCGGCGAAATAGGGGCTGCCCACCGTGTTGAAGACGATGTCGGCGCCGCGCCCGCCGGTCAGTTCCCGGACCTGCTCGGCGACCGCGCCGTCGGCGGCGATCATCGCCTCGACCTTGCAGGCGCCGCGATCGCCCGAACGGTTGACGCCGATCACCCTGGCCCCCGCCATCGTCGCGATCTGGCAGGCGGCCTGCCCGACCTTGCCGTTGGCGCCGAGCACCAGCACCGTCTCGCCCGGCTTCGGCCAGCCGGCGCGGCGGAAGCCTTCGCAGGCGGTGACGAACGGAACGCCGAGCGAGCCGGCCTCGACGAAGGAGAGATTGGCCGGCTTGGGCCGGACATAGTCGCGCCCGACGACGAGGTAGCGGGCATGGCTGCCGTCGCGGCTGATCCCCAGGTCGCCGGCCGATCCCCACACCGCCTGGCCGAGCAGGTCCTGCGGCCCGTCGACCACCACCCCGGCCCAGTCGCGCCCCGGCGTCCGCGGCCAGACGGCGTGCGGCATCATCCCCAGCGTCGCCTTGACGTCGGACGGGTTGACCCCGGCCGCCCGGACCTCGACGACGACCTGTCCCGGTTCGGGCCGGGGCTCGGGCATCGCCTCGATCGCCAGCACCAGATCGTCGATGCCCGTCGCCTTTTCATGGACCCGCAGTCGGGACATCAGCTTCTCCCCTTAATCGAGCTTGAGATGGGCCCGCGCTTCGGCGGGCGTTGCCGGTTCGGCGCCGAGGCCGGCGAGAATCTCCCGCGCGCGCCGCACCAGCGCCGCGTTCGACGGCGCCAGCACCCCCTTCGCCATGTGGATATTGTCCTCCAGCCCGACGCGGACATGGCCGCCGAGCAGCCAGGACTGCGCCACCATCGGAAAGGAGGCGCGGCCGACCCCGAAGCCGGTCCAGGTCGCCCCCGCCGGCAGCATGTTGCGCGCGTAGAGCAGCGTCTCCGGACTGGCGTCGAAGCCATATCTGACGCCGAGCACGAAGGAGAAGAGGCCGGGCCCGTCGAGCTCCCCCGCCGCGATGAGGTCGCGGGCGAGATGGACGTCGCCGCTGTCGAACAGTTCGATCTCGGGCATCACCCCGGCCGCGCGGATGATCCGCGCCATCCTCGTGACGTTGGCGGGCGTGTTGATCACCACCTGCTTGCCCGAGTTCATCGTGTTGAGATCGAGCGTGCAGATGTCGGGCTTGAGGATCGGGATATGCGCGACCCGCAGCTCGGGCCGGATCAGCGTCGTGCCGGGCCCCGCCACCGCCGGCTCCTCGTCCCTGGGCACATAGCGCCCGCCGGGGCCGGTGGTGAGGTTGATGATCAGCTCGGGCCGCCGCGCGCGGATGCGCTCGACCACCTCGCGATAATGGTCGAGCTCCATCGAAGGCGCGCCGGTCGCTGGGTCGCGCACATGGATATGCGCGATCGCCGCCCCCTCCTCCGCCGCCAGCAGCGCCGCCTCGGCGATCTCCTGCGGCGTGACCGGCAGGTGCGGGCACTGCTCGCGCGTGGTGATGTTGCCGGTCACCGCGCAGGTGATGATGACCTTCGCGTGCATCGCCGGCCCTAGAGGTGACGGCCGCCGTCCACCTGGACGACGCTGCCGGTGGTGAAGCGCAGATGGGTGGCGCAGGCGAGGACGGCATCCGCGACATCCTCGGGCGAAGCGAGCCGGCGCAGCGGCGTCGACGCGGCGATCCGCTCCGACGCCTGACGGTCGCGCCCCGGCACGAAATCGGTGTCGACCGCGCCGGGCGAGACGCTGACCACCCGGATGGCGGGGGCGAGCGCGCGGGCGAGCGCGGCGCCCATCGTGTCCATCGCCGCCTTGGCCGCGCAATAGGCGACGTTCGATCCGACCGCCGTGGTCGCGGCGATCGACGAGATGTTCACCACCAGTCCGTCGCCGCTCGCCGCGAGCATCTCCCGAAACGCGCGGACCGCGGCGATCGGGGCGCGGACGTTGTGGACCATCAGCAGGTCGATCAGCGCGTCGTCGAGCGCGTCGAGATCGGCGTGCGGGATCGCGCGGGTGACGCCGGCGCCGTTGACGAGGATGTCGGCCCGGCCGAAATCCTTCGCCACCCGCGCCGCCAGCGCCCCGATCTCCTCCGAGCTGGCGATATCCGCGACATAGCCGCGGTGGCCGTCGCCCGGCAGCCGCGCGGCGACGGCCTCGGCCCGCGCCAGGTCCCGGCCGCCGACCAGCGCGATCCGCGCCCCGGCACGCGCCAGCGCCGACGCCGTCGCCGCGCCGATCCCGCCGGTCCCACCGAACAGGACCGCGGCCTTGCCGGCCAGGCCGACGTCGCCGCTCATGGGATCGGCGCCTTGGGAATGCGCGTCTCGCCCGCCTCGAGCACGAAGTCGCAGCGCAGCACCTGGAGATTGCCGCCCTCCTTCGGCTCGAAGCGGGCGACGAGCGGCTCGAGCACGCCGAAGGTCACGTCGGTTTCGAGGCGGTCCTGCTCGTCGGCGAAGATCTGGGTAACGAGGGTCGCATGGCCCGGCGCCGTCACCATGAAATGGATGTGTGCCGGCCGATAGGGATGGCGGCGCTGCGCCCGCAGCAGATCGCCGACCGGACCGTCGGTCGGGACCGGATAGCCGGCCGGGCGAACCGTCTCGAAATGATAGGCGCCCGCCGCGTCGGCGGTGAACAGGCCGCGAAGGTTCATCTCCGGCTGGCCGTCGTCCTGATTCTCGTAGAGCCCGACCGGCGACGCCTGCCAGACGTCGATGCGGGCCTCGGCGATCGGCCGGCCGGCCGGATCGCGGACGGACCCGCGCACCAGCAGCCGTTCCCCTTCCACCGCGCAGCGGACGATGCTGTCGCCCGGCGCGCATTCGGGCGCGTTCCTCCGCCAGAAGGGACCGAGCAGCGCGGGCGCGGTGCGGACGCCGTCGAGCGGCTTGTTGAGCAGCCCGACGAGGCTGGATATGCCGAGCACGTCGGCGGCGAGCACCACCTCGTTCTTCTTCTCGTCGGTGGCCTGGCCGATGCCGATCAGGAAATCGATGCCGCGCTCGAACTCCTCGTCGGTCGGCCGCACCTCGCGGACGAAGGCGTGGGCGTGGCGCACCAACGCGGCCATCACCTCGCGAAGGCGAGGGTCCGGCGTCCGGGCCATGGCGAGCTCGACGGCAAGGGTGAGGTCGGCCTGGTGGTCGATGATCATCAGGCCACTCCCTGCAGGCCGGTCGCGGCGACGGCCACGGCCCCGGCATAGAAACCCGCCCCCATCATCGCGTGGGCGACCAGCGTCGCGACACGCTGCCGGTTCGGCCGGGGTATCCGCGCGCCCGCGATCCCCGCGCCGAGCGCCGGCATGATGACGAACCAGGCGAAGACGGTGGTGACGATCCCGGCGACCAGCGCGGGCGCGAGCGTCGGCCGCGCGATCCAGCCGGGCCCCATCGCCAGGATCAGGCCCAGCGCGAAGGCGACGCCGGTCGCATAATGAGCGAAGGTGCCGAGCCACCGCTCGGCGGGCGTGAAGACCGGCCCTTCCCCGCCGCATCCGAGCGGCGCGAGCAGCCAGCGGCCGAGGATCGCCCAGCGCGGCGCGCGTATCCCGGCGACCTTCTCGATCAGCCAGTTCCAGATGTCGAAGACGAGCGCGCCGGCCACCCCGGCACACAGCGCGCCGAAGCCGATAGTCCAGATCATGATGGCATTCCCCAAGAAGCGCTAGAGCGATTTCCACGCAGATGGCAACATCCGCCGGCCCGGAAATCGCGGTAAAACAACAACCTAGAGCGGCCGATCCGATGTAATCGGATCGTGAACCGCTCTAGGCGGAGGGTTCGACCTCCGCGACGACGCGCCCGATATTGGCCGTCAGCATGGCGTGAAAACTGGTCGCGGCCGGCGACAGGCCACGGCTGCTGGGCGTGACCACCGCGACGTCGAGCTGCGGCGCCGCATCGGCGAGCGGCCGCCCCTCGACGCCGAACGGCGCCAGGAACATGCTCGCCCAGGACGGCCACACCGCCACCCCCAGTCCCGCCGACACCATGCCGAGCACGGTGAGCATCTGCCGGACCTCGATCACCGGCTCCTCGGTGATCCGCGCCAGCCGCAGCCGGACGTCGACCTCGCGCCGGATCTGCGCGCCGCCCTTGATCGCCACGACCGGCTGGCCGCGCAGATCGGACCAGCGGAGCGTCGGCCGCGCCAGCAGCGGATTGCCCGCCTTGGCGATGATCAGCATCCGCTCCTTCAGCACGGCGACCGCCTTCACCCCGTCCGGCGTATCGCCGAACACGCCGATCCCGCAGTCGATCTGCCCCGAGGCGACCGCCGGAACGATCTCGGCCGGGGGCATGTCCTCGACCACGATCGAGATGTTCGGATAGCTCCGGTGATAGTCCGCGATGATCTCCGGCAGCAGCGCCGCCGCCATGATCGGCGGCGCGGCGATCACCACCCTGCCCCGTTTCCGCTCGACCAGTTCGGTCGTGCTGAGATGGGCGTGCTCGACCTCGATCAGGATTCGCTGCGCGTGGACCAGATATTCCTGCCCGGCCTCGGTCAGCACCAGCTTGCGGGTCGTGCGGTCGAACAGCCGCAGGCCGATCGCCTCCTCCAGCTCGCGGATCAGCACCGACAGCGACGACTGGGTCGAGTTCACGACCACGGCCGCCGTCGTCAGGCTGCCGGTGTCGGCGGCCGCGACGAAAGCCCTTATCTGCTTCAGCGTAACGTTCAGCGGGGCCAATTTCTCGCTCGCTCTGCATGGCCATCACGAACCGATGGCCGAGGAACGATAGCCGGATTCGGCGATGATGCGCGACACCGATCGCAAAAGCTCGTCGCGGCGCTGCGCGAGGAGAGCGTCGGCATAGACCAGCTTGCCGCCCCGCTTGCGCACGACGCCGTCGACCAGCACCGTGTCGACATTGGCGGCGTTCGCCTGCTGCACCGTGCTGAAGGTCGGCTCGTGCACCGGGAACATGTTGAGCGCGAGCCCGTCGATCAGCACCACGTCGGCCTTCTTGCCGGGCGTCAGGCTGCCGATCCGATCCTCCATGCACAGCGCGCGGGCGCCGCCGATCGTCGCCCATTCGAGCACCTGCCGGGGCGGAACCGGCAGGCGGTCGGGCGGCGGCGCCCCGTTCCGCCAGGCGACGCGCTGGTCGAGCGCGCGTTGGTAGAGCATGGCGAGGCGCATCTCGTTGAAGAAGTCGCTGTTCGCCAGCGGGACGCTGTCGATGCCGAGCGACGGCATCGCGCCGAGCGCCAGCAGCCGCCCGCTGACCGGGTCCATCGGGTGGACGTGCACCTCGATATTGGCGGTCACCGTCACCGACGCGCCGCAGTCGACGATCAGCTTGAGCTCCTCGTCGCCGATATAGTTGGCGTGGACCACATTGTGCCGCTCGTCGAGCAGCCCGAGCCGCGCCGGGATGTGGAAGCCCTCGGGCGACACCCAGTCCTTGGGCCGGCGCGCGGCGTGCGAGCTCGACGGCAGGCCGAGGTCGCGCACCATGCGGAAATCATGCTCGACCACCTCGGGGATCGAGAATTGCGGCCCGAGGATCGCCACCGCCAGCGTCACCAGCCCGTCGTCGGACGACAGCCGGCCGTTCCGCAGCGCCTCCACCCGCTCGCGCGGATGGGGGATATGGGTGAAGGGCAGCTCGCCCGGCGCCGCGTTCGGCTTGGCCGATCCATGGCCGAACACCGCGCGGATGCCCGCCTCGTCGAGCGCGTCGATCGAGCGATGGGCATAGTCGATCGAGGTGATGTCGTGGCACCAGTCGAAGATGGTGGTGACGCCGCCGCTCAACTGCTCGAGCGCGCCGAGCAGCGTCCCGACATAATTGTCGTCGGGCAGGAAGCGGGTGCCCATATTGCCATGGACGATGCGGTGATAGTCCGGCCCGGTCCATCCGCTGCCGATCGAGCGCAACCCGGTCTGCCAGGTGTGGAGATGCGCGTTGACGAGGCCCGGTATGACGATCTTGTCGCGGGCGTCGATCACCTCGTCGGCGTCGGCGTCGATCGCCGGCCGCACCTCTGCGATGCGGTCGCCGACGATCAGGATGTCGCAATCGTCGATGTCGCCGAGCGCGGGATCGACCGTCACCACCCTGCCGTTGCGGATGAGCGTCCTCTTCATGGCGATCCCCCGCCGTCAGCGCCCGAAATGCGCGTAGGAGGGATCGTCGCGCCCGACGTCGGCGGCGTGGACATAGCTGGTCGTCGCCGCGAACCGCTCGGGGGTGATGATGTCGATCGAGCGATAGTCGCGCAGCGTCCTGCGGCCGGCGAGCCACCAGCGGCCGCCGTCGAGGCGCCAGCTGTCGAGATAGCGCGAATGGGTCTCGCGATTCTCGATGTCGCCGTCGGCGCGCTTGACGACGAGATGCGCGGTGGCGGTCGTCTCGCTGACCGCCTTGTCGCCGTCGACCTCGATCAGGACATTGCCGATCGTGTGGCGGTTGTAGAGCATGTCGGTGTGCGCGGCCATCAGCCAGTCGACGAAGCCGGCCCAGCTTCCGCTGAACATGCCGGGAAAATCGACCGTCGCATCGGCATGGCCGATCGACAGCAGCAATTCCTTGTCGAGCCGGTCGAGCCCGCGGGGATAGGTGTGGATCAGCCGCATGATCGCGGATTGCACCAGAAGATCGCTCACGCCTTGGTCTTGCACGTCGGTCCCTCGCCCTTGTTGTCCCCTTGGACTAGGGCCGGCCGATCAATAGGACCAATGAATAGATGGAAATGCTTCATCGTGTTTTACGATAGATAGTCCTGCCCGCTTGTGGGACGGTTCCGGCAGCCATATGCCCTGTCACAGCGAAGCAACCATGGGCAGGGACATGCACAAGATCACGATGCCGGACGGCGTATTCGAACCCGTGAAGGGCCTTTATTCGCAGGTGATCACGACAAGCTCGCCGATCCGGCACGAGATTGCCGGGTCGCTCGCCTATGACGCCGAGGGCCGGCTGCCCGAAACGCTGGCCGACCAGTGCCGGGCGGTGATGCGCAACATCGACCTGTCGCTGCAATCGGTCGGCATGGCCCCGGCCAACGTCATCCGCATGCGCATCTACACGCTCGACATGGACGCCTTCCTCAAGGAGGGGCTGCCGATCGTGTTCGGCTATTTCGGCGAAACCCGGCCGACCTCGACGCTGGTGCAGATCACGCGGCTCGCCAACCCGAAGATGCTGGTCGAGATCGACGCGACCGCCGCCCCCTTCGACTGAGCACCGGACAGGAAGAGACGATGGACGATCATAACCACTGCTGCGGGCATCAGCACCGCCGCGATTTCCTGCGCACCCTGGCCGTCGCCGCCGGGGGCTCGATCGTGGCCGCCGGCGCCGCCGGGGAAGCGCAGGCCAAGGCAAAGCCGCAGGCTCCGGCCGCGCCCCGCCCCGGCCTCCGCATCGACACCCATGCCCATCTCTGGCCGGTCGACTATCTCGACTATCTCGAAAAGCATGGCGCGCCGGGCGTCGCCATCGCCCGCAACATCCGCGCGACCGACAGCGAGCAGGACCTGCAGGCGCGCTTCGCGATGATGGATGCGGCCGGGGTCGCCAAGCAGGTGCTGTCGGCCTCGCCGCAGATCCTGCAGACGCCCGACGCCGCCGCCTGCGCGACCGGTGCCAGGATGATCAACGACACCTATGCCGACCTGGTGCGGCGCCACCCCGACCGCTTCCTCGCCTATGGCGCGGTGCCGCTGCCGCATGTCGCGGAGGCGATCGCCGAGGCGCGGCGCTGCATCGAGCAGCTCGGTTTCGCCGGGATCGCGCTGACCACGCTGATCGCGAACCGGACGATCGCCGATCCGGCCTATCTTCCCTTCTATGCCGAGCTCGATCGCCTCGGCGCGATCCTCTACATCCACCCCACCGGCTGCGGCACGCTGAGCCCGATGGTCAACGACTTCCGCCTCGAATGGGTGGTGGGCGCGCCGTTCGAGGATTCGCTGGCGACGCTCCAGCTATTGAAGGCGGACATCCCGCACAAATTCCCCAATATCCGCTTCCACATCGCCCATCTCGGCGGCGTGGTGGCGTTCCTGATGCAGCGCATCGAGGACAATTACACCGGCTGGAAGGCCTTCCCGCGCAGTCCCACCGCCGAACTGGCGAAGATGTGGTTCGACACGGCCAACTTCCACGGGCCGGCGCTGCGCTGCATCGCCGAGACCTTCGGCACCGAGCGGCTGATGCTCGGCAGCGACTTCCCCTATTTCCAGGACGAGCTCTACACCCGCATCGTCACCTATGTGGAGAAGAGCGGGCTGCCGGACGCCACCGCCGAAGCGATCCTGAGCGGCAACGCCCACCGGCTCTACGGCAAGGGCTGACGACGCCCGCCGCCCCCGTCAGTGCAGGCCGATGCCGAGCGGCGATTGCCGGTTCATCAATCGCCGCATCGCCTCGCGGTCGGTCAGCAGGTCCGAGACCTTGTAGGAATCGAACACCGTCATCATCGCCTGCATCGCCTCGGCGAGGACCCCGGTCAGGCCGCAGACCGGCGACAGCGCGCATCCCGAGCAATCGGCGAGCTGGAAGCCCTCCTCGGTCCTGCGCACGACCTCGCCGACGGTGATCTCGTTCGCGGGCCGGGCGAGGCGCATGCCGCCCGTCCGCCCCCGCACGGTCTCGATGAAGCCGTCGCGCGAGAGGGCGTTGACCACCTTCATCAGATGGTTGTGCGAGACATCGTAGGTGCGCGAAATCTCGCCGATCGAGCAGAGGCGGTCGTCGTTGATCGCGAGGTGAATCAGAACCCTGAGCGAATAGTCCGTGTAGCGCGTCAGCCGCACTCACCTCTCCCGAGACAATCGAAGGCCATCATATACCTGTATGATGGGGACATGTTAAGGGGCCGAGCCCACGCCTGGCCAGCCTGAAGCCCGCGGCCGCTTCCAGCAAAAATATTGGGCGAAGACCACAAATTAATTCGTTGGGCGGCCGGAACATCTGCTCCTATGAATCATGCAGATTTTATACATCTTATAGGAATATATGATGTCTGCTTTCACGCGACGCGACGCCGTGCTGACCGGCCTGGGGGCGGCCCTCACCGTTCCGACCCTGGCCGCCGCCTCGACATCGGCTGCACGCGCCGGCGCCGGCCGGGCCAAGGGCCGGCCAGGCGCGGCCCACCACAAGTTCGAGATGAACATCGAGGAGACCCGCATCACGCTGGTCGGCAAGCAGAGCTTCCAGACCTTCGCCTTCGGCGGGCAGGTGCCGGCGCCGCTGTTCCACGTCCGCGAAGGCGACGAGGTCGAGGTCGTCCTCAACAACCTGACGACCCTCCCCCATACGATCCACTGGCACGGCATCCTCCAGCGCGGGACCTGGCAGATGGACGGCGTGCCCGACATGACCCAGCTCGGCATCCAGCCGGGGGACAGCTTCACCTACAGGTTCGTCGCCGATCCCGCCGGCACCATGTGGTATCACTGCCACGTCAACGTGAACGAGCATGTCGCGACGCGCGGCATGTGGGGTCCGTTCATCGTCGACCCGGTCAAGCCGACGCCGATCGAGCGCGAAGTGACCGGCGACTATATCCTGATGTTCTCCGAATGGGCCTCCGCCTGGGCCGACAAGCTGGGCCAGGGCGGCGTCCCCGGCGACGTGTTCGACTATTTCACGATCAACGGCAAATCCTTCCCCGAGACGCAGCCGATCCGCGTCAAGGAGGGCGACGTGATCCGGCTGCGGCTGTTCGGGGCCGGCGGCGGCTTCCACTCGATCCACATCCACGGCCATGTGTTCCAGATCACCTTCAAGGACGGCCATCCGCTGCCGGCGCCGATCAACGCCGACACCGTCCTGGTCGGGCCGGGCGAGCGCTACGACATCATCCTGCGCTGCGACAATCCGGGCCGCTGGATGATCCACGACCATATCGATCACCACACCATGAACGGGCACACGCCGCACGGCGGGGTCATGACCCTGATCGAATATGACGGCATCCCGCGCGATCAGCCCTGGTACCACTGGGCGCACAAGGAATTCGTCCCGGACTTCTACTACGAGGAGAGCCTCAGGAAGCCCCATGGGATCTATCCGAACCCCGTTTTCAAGGGCGTTCCGGTCACCTGAGGAGGCACGCCATGAAGGCTCCCGTCATCATCACCGCCGGCGCGGCCGTCGCCGTCCTGGCCTTCGCCGCCCGTCCCGCCACGGTCGACGCCCAGGCCGCCGGGCCGGAGCTGACGACGCAATGCGCGTCCTGCCACGCGCTCGCCAAGCCCGCCGATGCGACGCTCGACCGGCTATGGACCCGCAAGGGCCCCGACCTCTGGTACGCCGGGGACAAGTTCAACCGCGACTGGCTGGTCGGCTGGCTGCAGGACCCGACGACCATCCGCCCCGGCGGCGTCCTCTGGTTCAAGCATGCCAAGCCGGGCGAGCCGCGCGACACGATCGACGCCGCCACGGTCGAGAAGCATCCCAAGGTCGACGCCGCCACCGCCGCGCGGCTGGCGGACGCCCTGCTCCTGCTGAAGAGCGGCGGGCTCGTCCCCGAAGGCGCCTACAAGCCCGAGGCCGCCAACATGATGATGGGCAAGCTGGCCTTCGACAAGCTGCGCGGCTGCTCGTCCTGCCATCAGGGCCAGCCGGGCCAGGGCGGCCTGTCGGGGCCCGAGCTCTACGACGCGGGCAAGCGCCTGCGGCCGGACTATGTGCTCGCCTACACCCGGAACCCGCAGCAGTTCGACCCGCATGTCTGGATGCCGACGCAGACGCTGTCCGATCCCGATCTCCAGCGCCTCACCGGCTACGTCACGTCCCTTGGAAAGGAGAGCAAGTGATGCTGCGCTACGGATTGGCCACGCTCGGCATCGTCGCGCTCGGCGCGGGCATCGCCCTGGTCCGGCCGGCGGCGGCGGGCACGGAAAGCCCGAAGATCCAGGCGACCGCCCATCTCTACGACACCTATTGCGCGCAGTGCCACGGCGTCCAGCGGAACGGCAAGGGCGTCAACACCGTCGGCCTGTCGGTCCAGCCGCGCGACCATAGCGACACCGTCGCCATGTCCTCGCTGCCGCGCGAACAGATCGTCAAGGCGATCACCGACGGCGGCGCATCGGTCAACAAATCGGCGCTGATGCCGTCCTGGTCCGGCGTCCTTTCGAAGGACCAGATCGAGGATATGGCCGATTACCTCATGTACGTCTGCAAGTGCAACAAAGGCAGTTAACCGACTTTATCGAACAGGGGTGACATCATGCGAACATCATTACTCTTCGCGGCTTCCGCACTCATGGGCCTTGCTTTCCAGCCGGCACCTGCCAAGGAAGTCAAACTGCACCTGACCGCGAAGGAAGTATCGCTTCCGATCGACAACAAGGGGACGATGCAGGCCTCGTGGACCTATGAGGGCCAGGTCCCCGGCCCCCTGCTCCGCGTCACCGAAGGCGACACCGTCACCTTCACGCTGACCAACGCGCCCACCAACAAGAACTCGCATTCGATCGACCTGCACGCCGCCCGCGTCGACGTCATCAAGGACTTCGAGGCGATCAAGCCCGGCGAGACCAAGACCTTCAGCTTCGTCGCCACGCATCCGGGCGCCTTCTATTATCATTGCGGGTCCGATCCGATGTACCAGCACATCGCGCGCGGCATGTTCGGCGTGATCCTGGTCGATCCGAAGGACCCGAAGGCGCTGCCCAAGGCGGACCGCGAATATGTCCTCGTCCAGTCGGAGGTCTATGCCAATCCGGACGACCTCCACTCGATCATGAAGGCCGACTGGTCGCACGTCGTCTTCAACGGCGTCGCCTTCAAATATGATCCGGTCCACGATCCGGCGTCGACGAAGATGCTGGTGGCGAAGCCCGGCGAGCGCGTCCGCGTCTATTTCATCAACGCCGGCCCCAACGAATTCTCCTCCTTCCATCCGATCGCCGGCCTGTGGGACGCCGTCTATCCGAGCGGCAATCCGCAGAACAGGAAGGTCGGCATGCAGAGCATGGTCGTCGGCCCCGGCGACGGCGCGACCTTCGACCTGATCTCGCCCGTCGAGGGCGCCAATGTGATCGTCGACCATGCGATGTCGCATGCCCATACCGGGGCCATGGCGGTGATCATGTTCTCCAAGGATGCCGACCCCGCCATGGGACGCGGCAACCTCATCTTGGTGCCCTGAGGCGCCCCCACGCCTCGGACATCCGACGCCCCGGTCCCGCGCCGATCCGGCCAGCCCCTTCCCCTTCCCGGACGGACGGACATCGCCGCTCGCCACCGGGGCGTCCCCCCTTGCCAATCGCGATACGCGCAGGTGCCAATCCATGCCGGTCCGGACATCAGCCAGAACGAGCGGGCTGCTCGCGACGCTCCTGCTGGCGGCCGCTCCGCAGGCCGCGCGGGCCGCCGAACTGGGCTTTGACGACGACGCGAACACCATCATCGTCACCGCCCGCCATGCCGCGGACGAGGCCGAGCGCCGCGCCGATGCGACGCCGGGCGGCACCGACGTCGTGACCTACCAGGACTATGCCGACAAGGCGCTGGTATCGCTGCGCGACACCCTCGCCTTCTCGCCCGGCGTCTATGTGCAGCCGCGCTTCGGGCAGGAGATCCGCATCTCGATCCGCGGCTCCGGCCTCTCGCGCGGCTATCATATGCGCGGGCTGACGCTGCTGCAGGACGGCATCCCGATCAACCTGGCCGACGACAATGGCGACTTCCAGGAACTCGAACCGACCTTCTTCGATCATCTCGAGGTCTATCGCGGCGCCAATGCGCTGCGCTTCGGATCGGGCACGCTCGGCGGCGCGATCAACGGCGTCTCCCCCACCGGCGATCTCGCGCACGGCCTCTATGCCCGGCTCGACCTCGGCGCCTACGCCATGGTGCGCGGGCTCGCCTCGATCGGCGTGGGCGATGGCGACGCCAATGGCTGGTTCGCGATCAGCGCCGACCGCCATGCCGGCGACCGCGACCATGCCCGGCGCCATTCGCTGCGCTTCAACGGCAATACGGGCTTCCGCCTGAGCGATCGCATCGCCACGCGCTTCTACGTCAGCGCCAACGCCATCGACCAGCAACTGCCGGGCGCGCTGACCCGATCGGTCGCGCTCGCCAGTCCCCGGACCGGCAATTTCGCGGGCGACCAGGCGCGCGACATCACCTCGCTGCGGCTCCAGAACCGGACGACGCTGGACCTCGGCCGGGCGACGATCGACTTCGGCCTGTTCCTCAACCTCAAGGCGCTGTTCCATCCGATCTACCAGCTGATCGACCAGGGCTCGACCGACCGGGGCCTGTTCGCGCGCCTCGATTATGGCGCGGGCCCATTCGAGCTGACCCTGGGCGGCGAGTCGCGATGGGGCACGACCCATGCGCGGCGCTTCGTGAACGTCGACGGCCGTCGCGGCGCCCCGACCTTCGACGCCCGGCAGGCGGCGCGCACCTCGACCCTCTACGCCGAGGCCAGGTTCCGGCCGCTCGCCGGCCTGCAACTCATCGCCGGCGCGATCCATGCCGACGGCTATCGCCGGCAGGTCCAGTCGCTGCCGGCGCCGGTCGTCGGCAAGGCCGCCTATGACGGCTTCTCGCCCCGCTTCGGGCTGCTCTGGGAGCCGACGCGCGACGTCCAGCTCTACGCCAATCTCAGCCGCTCGGCCGAGTTCCCGACCTTCGTCGAGCTCGCCCAGGTCGCGGCCTTCGTGCCGGTCCGCGCGCAGCATGCCTGGACGGCCGAGGTCGGGACGCGCGGGCAACGCGGGCGGCTGCGGTGGGACCTGTCGCTCTACCGGGTGCGACTGCGCAGCGAGATGTTGCAGTTCACCGTCGGCCCCGACATCCCCGCCTCGACCTTCAACGCCGATCGGACGGTGCATCAGGGGGTCGAAGCCGGGCTGAGCCTGGAGCCCACCGGCTGGCTCCGCCTCCGCCAGCTCTGGCAATATTCCGATTTCCGCTTCCGCGACGACGCCCAGTTCGGCGGCAACCGCCTGCCCGTGGTACCGCGCCACGTCCTGCGCACCGAAATCCGCTTCGGCAGCGAGGCACTGCATGTCGCACCCAATCTCGAATGGGTGCCGCAGGGGGCCTGGGCCGACTATGCCAACCGGACCCGCGCGCCGGGCTATGCGCTGGTCGGGCTGACCGCCGGAGCGGCCCTCGCCAAGGGCGTCGACCTGTTCGCCGACATCCGCAACCTCACCGGTCGGAAGGCGATCGGGGACATCTCCGCCGTGATCGCCGCGACGCCGGCCTCGGAGATCTTCTATCCCGTCGAGCGGCGCGCCATCTATGTCGGGGCGCGGGCGCGCTTCTGATCGCGGCGGTCAGAGCGGCCGGTCCTCGTCGTCCAGGATGCGCTCCGCGGCGCCGGCGACGTCCTCATATTGCCCGCTCCTGAGCGCCCAGAAGAACAGCGCGAGCCCCAGTCCGCCCAGGCCGAGCGAGATCGGGATCAGATACCAGAGGATGTTCATGCGCCGCCGCGCGGGCCGATCCGCAGCGCGTTGGCGACGACGATGATCGAAGACCCCGACATCGCCAGCGCGGCGATCAGCGGCGTGACATAGCCCGCCACGGCGACCGGCAGGGCGACCAGGTTGTACAGCGCGGCGAACGCGAAATTCTGCCGGATCAGCCGGTCGGCGCGGCGCGCGATCGCGATCGTATAGGTCACGCTGTCGAGGTCGGACCGCAGGAACACGAAATCCGCAGCCTGCCGCCCGACATCGGCGGCACTGCCCGGCGCCATCGAGACATGGGCGGCGACCAGCGCCGGCGCATCGTTGAGTCCGTCGCCGACCATCAGCGTCTTGTGCCCGGCGGCGGCGAGCGCCTCGAGATGGGCGGTCTTCTCGGCCGGCAGCAGCGCCGCCTGCACCGTGTCGATCCCGAGCGCGGCGGCGACCGGCGCGACCGCGTCCGGAGTGTCACCCGACATGATCTCGATCGCATGGCCCCGCGCGCGGAGCGTGGCGACGGCCGCCACCGCTCCCGGCCGCAGCTCGTCCTCGAACAGGAAGGCGTGGAGGAGCCTGCCGTTGCACGACAGCACCGTGCCCTCGGCCTCGGAAGCCTGGTCCCCATCAACCGCCCACGCGCCGCGCCCGAGCCGCCACAGATCGTCGCCGATCCGCGCTTCGAGGCCAAGCCCGGCATGCTCGACGATGCTGTCGAAGGCGATGTCGGCGGGCGCCACCGCCGCCGCGAGCGCCTGGGCATAGGGGTGATGCGACTGCGCCCCGATCCGCGCCGCGATCGCCAGATGGGCCGGATCGACGGCGGCGTCCGGCCGCAGCCGGGGACGCCCCAGGGTCAGCGTGCCGGTCTTGTCGAACAACGTCCTGTCGACCTCGACGAGCCGTTCCATGGCGGAGCCGTCCTTGACCATGACGCCATGCTCGAACAGCGCCCGGGCGGCCACGACCTGGACCATCGGCACCGCGAGGCCGAGCGCGCAGGGACAGGTGATGATCAGCACCGCGACCGCGATGGTCAGCGCCTGGTGCCAGTCGCCGGTCGCCAGCATCCACCCCAGGAAGGCGAGCAGCGCCGCGCTGTGGACCACCGGGACGTAGAGCCGGGCGGCGCGATCGGCGATGCGGCGGAACTGGGTCCGTCCGCCCTCGGCCGCCTCCATCAGCCGCATCATCTCAGCCAGGAAGCTGTCCTTCGACGCGGCGGTGGCGCGGATGGTGAGCGGCCCGGTCAGGTTCAGCGTCCCCGCGCGCAGCCCGCTGCCGGGAACGACCGGCTCGGGCAGGCTTTCCCCGGTCGCGAGCGCGGCATCGATGTCGGATCGCCCCTCGATCACGACCGCGTCGACCGGAATGCGGTCGCCCGGCCGCAGCAATATGGTCATGCCGGGCTCGATCTCCTCGGTCCCGACATAGGTGCGGCCGCCATCGTCGGTGAGGACGGTCGCGCCATAGGCGGCGAGCCGGCCGAGCCCCTTCACCGCCGTCCGCGCCTTCTCCCGCATCACATGGTCGAGCGTCCGGCCGATCAGCAGGAAGAACAGCAGCGACACCGCCGCATCGAAATAAGCGTAGGATGCGTGATGGATCGTGTCGTAGAGGCTCATCGCGAAGGCGAGGAGCACGCCCAGCGAGATCGGCACGTCCATGTTGGTCTGGCTGCGCCGCAGCGCCTGCCATGCCGAGCGGAAGAAGATCCTGCCCGAATAGGCAAGCGTCGGCAGCGCGATCGCCGCCGACAGCCAGTGGAACAGGTCCCGCGTCTCGCCGGCCGCGCCCGACCAGACCGAAACCGACAGCCCCATGATGTTCATCGCGGCGAAGCCGGCGACCGCCAGCGCGCGGATCATCCGGCCGAGCTGCGGGTCCTTCGCGTCCTCGCGCGCCTCATGGAGATAGGCGTCATAGCCGAGCCCGGTCAGCGTCTCGCCGAGCGACGGCGGCCCCGCGCTCTCCTGCCAGTCCACGCCCACGCGCCGGGTCGACAGGTTGACGCGCGCCCGCGTCACGCCGGGCAGCCGGCCGATCGCATCCTCGATCTTGCGGATGCAGCCGCCGCAGCGGATGCCGGGCACCGACAGGTCGCTGTGCCGCAGCCCCGTGTCGACCTCCCGGCTCGCCAGCAGGAGCTCGTCGGCCGACAGGCGGGTGATGGCGGAGAGGTGCGTCACGGCCTCACCGAACCGCGCGATAGGCGTGCCAGGTGGCGTGTCCGAGCCAGGGGAAGACGAGGACGAGCCCGACGAACCCGGTCGCGACCGACAGGAGGAAGAGGAGGAGCACCAGCAGGCCCCAGACCAGCATCGCCGCGAGATTGTTCCAGACCAGCGCCGCGCTGGTCCCCATCGCGGTCAGCGCGTCGACCCGCCGGTCGAGCATCATCGGAATCGAGAAGGCCGAGATCGCGAAGGAGAAGGCCGCGAACAGCCCGCCGATCAGCGTGCCCACCACCAGCATCGCGACCCCGGTCGAGGTGGTGAACAGCATCGGCGCGATGTGATCGAGACCGGGAAAGGACCTGACCCCGAAGAACAGCGCATAGATGATCACCGCCGCGCGCATCCACAGCAGCATCACCCCGCACAGCAGCGCGCCGGTGAACAGCACCTGTCCGCCCGCCCGCGCATGGGGCAGCAGCATGCGCCGCAGCGAGACCGGCTCGCCCTGCTCGATCGCGCGGCTCTTCTCGTAGAGGCCGATCGCCAGCGCCGGGGCGAACACCAGGAAGCCGGCGATCGCGGGGAACAGCGCATAGTCCCAGGCCAGCCAGACCAGCCCGGCGACGATCCCGGCCGACAGCAGGAAGACGAACAGGCCGTAGAGCAGGCTCGGCCCCGGATGGCTGGCGAGATCGCGCCATCCGTCGCGCAGCCAGCCGAACGCCGCGCCGGGCGGCAGGTCGCGCGCATAGCGCCGCTCGATCGGCAGCGGCGGAACGACGGGGGGGATCTTGATCATGCTCTTCTCCCGATCATCTCAGCACGACGGCTTGGCGGCGCCGAACTCGCCCCCCGCATGCTCGACGCATTGGGGCTGCGAGGTCGATGCGACATAGACCAGATGGGCGTTCGCGAGCAGGACAGCGCCCAGCGCGACGAGCGCCAGCGCGACGTAGAAGCGGCGCGAGCCCGGAAGCCTCATGGCTTGCCGCCCTTGTCGAGCAGGAAGACCGTCAGGATCTTGCGGTCGACCGGCGACAGGCGATGCTCCCACGCCGGCATCTCGCCCTGCCGCCCGTTGTGGATCGACGCATAGATCGCGTCGATATCGCCGCCGTAGAGCCAGGTCCGGTCGGTCAGGTCGGGCGCGCCGAGCTGCGCATTGCCGTGTCCCTGGTCGCCATGGCAGGCGACGCAGTTCGCCGCGAACACCTCCCGTCCCTTGGCCACCGATACGGCCTTGCCCTTCGCCCAGGCGGGATCGGACAGGCTCTTCACATAATCGGCGACGGCGAGCACCGCGTCGTTGGCGAGGATGCCGTCCTTGCCGAACGCCAGCATCTGGCTGACGCGGGTGTCCTTGCTCGCCGGGCTGTTGATGCCGACCGCGATCGTATGCGCGATCGTGTCGGGGTCGCCGCCCCACAGCCAGTCCCGGTCGGTCAGGTTGGGGAAGCCGGCATGGCCCTTCGCGTCCATGCCGTGGCAGGCCGCGCAATTGTCGCCGAACAGGCGGTGGCCGTCCTCACGCACGTTCGCCATCAGGGCGGGATCGGCGCGGATCTGGTCGTAGTTCGACGTCGCGATCCGCCGCGTCCAGGCGGCGCGGGCATCGGCGGCCGCGCTCACCCGCTTCGCGACGATCTCCTTCTGGTCGTTGTCGAGCAGGCCGCGGCTGTAGGTCCGGCCCAGCGGCCATGCCGGCATCAGCACCCAGTAGCCGACGGAGAAGATCACCGTCACGATCAGGAAGAACCAGACCGCCTTGGGGACCGGGGTGTTGAGCTCCTTGATCCCGTTCCACTCATGGCCGGTCGTCATGTGCCCGCTATGGGGATCGCGCTCGCCTACCGCCACGGCTTGTCCTCGTCGTCGATGATGTCGCGTGCCGCCTTGTCGAACCGCTTCCGGTTCGCCGGCCAGCAGGCGTAGAGAAGCGCCGCCGCCGCCATCGCGAGCAGGTAGAAGAGCCCGAACGACTTGGCGAAACCGACCAGCGTCTGATGTGCGATGTCCATGCCCGCCTACTCCTTCGAGGCCGGCGCGGGATGCGCGGCGTCGCTGAGCTTGCCGAGGATCTGGAGATAGGCGACGAGCGCGTCCATTTCGGAGGTCGTGCGCTTGTCGCCGTCGAAGGTGCGGATCTGCGTCGCGCTGCCATAGCGCTCGACCAGGCCCGCCGTATCGTCGTCGGGCGACGCCTGTGCCACCGCGTCGGCGGACGCGTTCGCGATCATCGCGTCGCTATAGGGCACGCCGACCGCCCTCAGCGCGCGGAGATCGTCGCCGAGATGGCGGGTCCGGAGCTCGGTCTCGCTCAGCCAGCCGTAGCGCGGCATGATCGACTGGGGCACGACGTCGCGCGGGTTGCGGAGGTGCGCGGTATGCCACTGGTCCGAATATTTCCCGCCGACGCGGGCGAGATCGGGGCCCGTCCGCTTCGATCCCCAGAGCATCGGATGGTCATATTTGGATTCGACCGCGAGCGAATAGGGGCCGTAGCGCTCCACCTCGTCCTGCAAGGTGCGGACCATCTGCGAATGGCAGGCGTAGCAACCCTCGCGGATGTAGATGTTGCGGCCGGCCAGTTCGAGCGGGGTGTAGACCCGCATCTTCGGATCGCTCTCGACCGTGTCGTCGATCGTGAAGAGCGGCGCGATCTCGATCAGCCCGCCGATGCTGGCGACGATCATGATCGCCACCGCCAGCGCGACGGACTTGCGTTCGATGCGGTAATGGGTTCCGAACATCGGCGCTTATTCCGCAGGCTGGAGGTTGGCGGGAAGGGGCGCGTCGTCCGACGGGGCCGGCGCCCCGGCCGGCCGGCGGATCGTCATCCAGATATTGTAGCAGCCGACGATCGCCCCGATCAGGAACAGCAGCCCCCCGATCGCGCGGGCGATATAATAGGGGTGCATCGCGACCATGGAGTCGAGGAACGAGTAGGTCAGCGTCCCGCTGTCGTTATAGGTGCGCCACATCAGGCCCTGGATGATGCCCGAGTTCCACATCGCGAAGACGTAGATGAGCGTCCCCGCCAGCGCGAGCCAGAAGTGGACCTCGACCAGCGCCGGCGAATGCATCCGCTCGCGCTTCCACAGCCAGGGGACGACGGCATAGATCGAACCGAAGGTGATCAGCGCGACCCAGCCCATCGCGCCGGCATGGACGTGCCCGATCGTCCAGTCGGTATAGTGCGACAGCGCGTTGACCGAGCGGATCGCCATGAACGATCCCTCGAAGGTCGAGAGCCCGTAGAAGATCGCGGCCATCATCATGAAGCGCAGCGTCGCGTCGTCGCGGACCTTGTCCCACGCGCCGTTGAGCGTCAGCAGCGCGTTGGCGGCGGCGATCCACGAGGGCACCAGCAGCATGACCGAGAAGGTCATCCCCAGCGTCTGCACCCATTGCGGCAGCGCGGTGTAGTGGAGGTGGTGCGACCCCGCCCACATGTAGAAGAAGGTGATCCCCCAGAAGCCGATGATCGACATGCGGTAGGAGTAGATCGGCCGCCCGGCGCGCTTGGGCAGATAATAGTACATCATGCCCAGGAAGCCGGCGGTCAGGAAGAAGGCGACGGCGTTGTGCCCGTACCACCACTGGGTCATCGCGTCCTGGACGCCCGAGAACAGCGAATAGCTCTTGGCGCCGCCGAACGAGGCTGGCACCGCTAGGTTGTTGACGATGTGGAGGATCGCCACCACCAGGATGAACGCCAGATAATACCAGTTGGCGACGTAGATGTGCGGTTCCTTCCGCCGCGCGAGCGTGCGCAGGTAGAGCAGCAGATAGGTCACCCAGACGACGACCAGCCAGATGTCGGCATACCATTCGGGCTCGGCATATTCCTTCGACTGGGTGATCCCCAGGAAATAGCCGGACACCGCCAGCAGGCAGAACAGGTTGTAGCCGACCAGCACGAACCATGGACTGAACTGGTCCGGCAGGCGCGCGCGGGAGGTCCGCTGCATCACATGGAAAGAGGTGGCGATCAGCGCATTGCCGCCGAAGCCGAAGATCACGCCGGTGGTATGGGCGGGGCGCAGCCGCCCGAAGCTCGACCAGGCAGCGTCGAAGGTCATGTCGGGATAGGCGAGCAGCCACGCGACCCAGTCGCCGATGAACATGCCGAACACCGCCCAGAGCATGGCGATGACGATCCCCGCCTTGCTCGGGTCGTCATAATAGCTCTCCAGCCGGGCCGGCCCCGGCTCGGGCGCGTCATAGCCGCGCAGCACGACGCAGAGCACGATCAGGCTGTACGCCATCACCAGGAAGCCGTGCGCCTGGAAGGGATCGGCGCGGTCGGCGCCCGCCGCGGCCATGGCGGCCCCGATGCAGATCAGCACGGCCAGGATCGCCACGCCCCATCGACGCTCGTTCAAGGTGAGTCCTGAAATCACGCCCCGAGTCCCTCCCGTTGAGCAGGTGCCGCCCGCATAGCATTAAACAGGTATTCTCTATACCTCTTTTTGGCCGGCCGGAGAACCGGTCGTGCCGGAGGATGATCGAGCGAACAGGCTATCATGATGGGACCAAATGGGAAGATCAGCAGTGCCCCGTAGCCGCCGCCGTCCTCCCGCGCCTTGCGCCAGATCAAATCCCGCCGGCGGCGCGCGTTTCCGCGTTGGAGGGTGGCCAAAGCCGATATCTGTCCGTCATCCTGATCTATGGTGTTTCAAGACGCCGCAACCTCGGATAGAAGACCCCGATCCAATTCCCGGCAAATGAGGCGATCGATGGCAGACGAAATCATGTTGGAACTGACCGCGGATATTGTCGCGTCCCATCTTACCAACAACAAGGTCGCCGTCGGCGACGTCGCCGAACTCATCCGGAACGTTCATGCGACGCTGACGAGCCTGGGCCAGCCGGCCGCGGAACCCGTGGCGGAACTCAAGCCCGCGGTCCCCATCCGCTCCTCGATCAAGCCGGATTATCTGGTCAGCCTGGAATCGGGCAAGAAGATGAAGATGCTCAAGCGCTATCTTCAGACCAATTACGGCATGTCGCCCGACGACTATCGCAAGAAATGGGGCCTGGCGGCCGACTATCCGATGGTGGCCCCGAACTATGCCGAGACGCGCCGCAACCTCGCGGTGAAGAGCGGCCTCGGCCGCAAGAAGGAAGTCGCTCCGCCGCCGCCGAAGGCGCGCAAGCCGCGCAAGACCACGCCGAAGGCCTGACGCCCGTCGAGATCGCCCGTTCGTCCGGGTGGCGCGCATCCCCGCACAGGGGACGCCGCCACCGGCGAGGCCGCTCGTCCCGCGAAGTCCCGATATCCGCTGAACATCCGAAAGATAGCCCATGTCCTATGAAACGATCCTCGTCGAGACCCAGGGGCCGGTCACGGTCATCCGGCTGAACCGTCCGCAGGCGCTGAACGCGCTCAACACGCAGGTGCTGGCCGACCTGATCGTCGCGTTCCGGGCGTTCGACGCCGATCCCGAGCAGCGCTGCGCGATCCTGACCGGCAGCGAGAAGGCGTTCGCGGCCGGCGCCGACATCAAGCAGATGCAGGAGAAGGGCTATGCCGAGATGTTCGGCGAGGACTTCTTCGCCGACTGGAGCAAGGTCACCGGGACGCGCAAGCCGTGGATCGCGGCGGTGGCGGGCTTCGCGCTGGGCGGCGGCTGCGAGCTGGCGATGATGGCCGACATCATGATCGCCGCCGACAATGCCCGCTTCGGCCAGCCCGAGATCAAGCTCGGCGTCTGCCCCGGCATGGGCGGGTCGCAGCGGCTCACCCGCGCGGTCGGCAAGTCGAAGGCGATGGACATGTGCCTGACCGGCCGGATGATGGACGCGACCGAGGCCGAGCGCGCCAATCTGTGCAGCAAGGTCGTGCCGCTCGCCGATCTGATGGACGAGGCGATGAAGATGGCGCAGGCGATCGCCGCGATGCCGCCGCTCGCCGCCATCGCCAACAAGGAGGCGGTCAACGCCGCCTTCGAGACCGGCCTCCACCACGGCCTGCTGTTCGAGCGCCGCAGCTTCAACGGCCTGTGCGCCACCGACGACAAGGCCGAGGGCATGGCCGCCTTCGTCGAGAAGCGCCCCGGCGTCTGGACCGGGAAATAGGCGAGGCGCTCAGGAGCGGGCGATCGCGGTCGCGGCGGGACGTTTGCGGACGACGTCGTAATAGGCGACATAGCCGACATGATCGGAGAGCATCCGCTCGTCGATCTCATGGCCGAACGGAACGCTGAGCCCGTCGACGGCGAGCTCGGCGCGTTCGCCCGGCACCGCAAGCTCCCAGTCGCGGGCCCGCGCCAGCGAGAAGGCGGCGTCCGACGGCATCGCGCCGCAGATCGCGGGCGCGGCCAGGCAACTGTGCAGCGCGTCCCTGACGGCCCCCGGCGCCCGCTCGCCCCATTTGCGCAGATGCGCGGTGAAATAGGCCTGGCGCGCGGGGCGCTGGCCGACGTTGAAGTCGCCCGCGACGATGACCGGCGTGCCGGGCTTCACATTGGCGGCGAGGAACTGGTCGAGCGCGTCGATCTGGCGGCGATAGGCGTAGAGCGAGCGATCATCGGCGACGTGCGAGGCGCGGCGGGAGTTGAGGTGGACGTCGACCACCGCGATCGGCTCGCCCAGCCCCGGCACCGCGATCATCGCCAGCACCGCGCCCTTGTTCGCCAGGCAATCGAACCCGGCGCAGGTCGGAAAGGCCATCCGCCGCACCGACAGGATCGGATAGTCGGACAGGATCTGGAGGCCGCTGTCGACGACCTTGCCGCTGCGCTCGCCGCTGAAGAAGCTCGCGTCGCGCTGGAAGGCGCGGTCGGCCTCGGTGGTGATCGCGGCGCCGGCCAATGACCGGTCTGGGCCGTTGACGATATAGCGATAGCCGCCCTCAACGCCGATCCGCTTGGCCTGGTCGGTGAAGGCTTCCTGCAGCACGACGATGTGCGGCTGCTCGCCCAGCAGCCGCAGCGCCTCCAGCCGGGCGCCGATCTTGGTGAACGCCGCCTCGCGGCCCAGCCGGACCGGCCAGGGCAGACCCTCGATATTATAGGTCATCACCGAGAGGCCGGGATGCCCGCGCATGTTGGTCATGACGAACGGCGTGTTGCCGTTGGCCGGGCGCAGCAGGCCCGGCACCAGCAGCGCCAGAACGATCAGCCCCAACCCCACCGCGATCCGCGCCGTCATCTTCGTCGCCTTCGATCCGATCGTCATCGTCCTGCGCTCCGTTTCGAGCGCCAAGACGGCAAGCGCCCCGCAAAGCCGCACCGGTCCGGCGCGCGAAACCGCCTTTTTCATGCCGATGCGGGTTTCGCCGGACGGTGGCGTCATGGCGCGCATGAGGATCGGATTTCTGTTCAATCACGACCAGGTCCACCAGGTCGCCCACGCCCTGCCCATCGCCCTGGCGATGCGCCGGCTCCATCCCACCGCCGAGATCGTCGTCGCCACGACCAACGACCGGCTGACGGCCGAGGTCCACCGCCTGGCGGGCGACGCAGCCGACGGCCTGACCATCGTCCAGCTCGCGCTGCGCAAGCCGCTGACGCGCTTTTTGGCCCGGCATCTCGAATGGGCGCTGCCGGTGCGCAAGATCGGCGTCTATCGCGACAATCTCGACCTGTTCGAGGGCCTCGACGCGCTCGTCGTCACCGAGAAGACCTCGCTCCTGCTCAAGACCCGCTACGGCCTGAGGGTACCGATCATCCACACCCGGCACGGCGCGGGCGATCGCGCGATCGGCTTCGACAAGGCAAGCGCCCGGTTCGACCGGGTGCTCGTGTCGGGCCCCAAGATCCGCCGCCGCCTGGTCGAGGAGGCCCACGTCGACCCCGACCGGATCGAGACCGTCGGCTATGCCAAATTCGACCTGATCGGGGAACGGTCGCCCCGCCTGCCCTTCCAGGACAACGGCAAGCCGACGGTGCTCTACAACCCGCACCTCTCGCCGCATTTGTCGTCCTGGTACCGCCACGGCCGCGCGGTGCTCGACCATTTCCTGCACGACGACCAGTTCAACCTGATCTTCGCGCCGCACGTCATGCTGTTCCACCGCCGTTTCGTCGTCACGATCGACAAGCTGCGGATCGACCGGCCCGGCGTCGTCGAGCAGCGTCATCTCGACGCGCCCAACATCCATGTCGACCTGGGCAGCCCGGCCTCGACCGACATGACCTACACGCTCGCCGCCGACATCTACCTCGGCGACGTCAGCAGCCAGGTCTACGAATTCCTCCACCGCCCGCGTCCCTGCGTCTTCCTCAACAGCCATGACGTCGACTGGCGCGGCGATCCCAATTACGCGCATTGGGCGGCAGGGCCGGTGATCCATGACCCGGCCAATCTCGGCGCGGCGATCGACTGGGCGATGGTCGCGCGCGACCAATATGAGCCGGTCCAGCAGCAATTGTTCGCCGACAGCTTCGACCTGTCGGACGAGCCCTCCTCGCTGCGCGCGGCGCGGGCGGTGCTGCGTTTCCTGGGCGCGTCCGCGATCGTCGAGCCGGCGCGCGACGGCAAGGAGCTGGCCGCCTGACCATGCCGCTGCGCAAGGATATCTGGCGGCCCGCCATCGTCGAGCGCCGCATGAGCGACATCGTCGCGACGGGCTCGATCGAGGGGGCGCCGCTGCATTGGCTGCCCGCCCTGCCGCCCTACAGCTTCCTGGCCGATCCGTTCGGCCTGTGGCGGGACGGCCGCTTCCACCTGTTCGTCGAACGCTTCGACTATCGCGACCGGCGCGGCGTGATCGAGCTGATCGTCCATGACGCCGGCCTCGCCCCGCTCTATCGCTGCAAGGTGCTGTCGGAGCGCTGGCACCTGTCCTACCCGTTCGTGTTCGAGGCCGACGGGCAGAGCTGGATGCTGCCCGAGGCGCACCGATCCGGCGGGTTGATCCTCTATCGCTGCTTCGACTTCCCCGACCGCTGGGAGCGCGCGGCGCGGATCGAGCTCGATTGCGTGCCGGTCGACGCCACGCCCTTCTGGCACGACGGGCTCTGGTGGCTGTTCTACGCCGCCGCCGACGATCGCCACAGCAAGGTCGCCCATCTCCACGTCGCCTTCTCCGAACGGCTGACCGACGGATGGCGGCCGCACCCCGCCAACCCGGTCCGCCGCGATTCCGCGAGCGCGCGGCCCGGGGGGACGCCGATCCTGCTCGACGGCCGGATCATGCTGCCGGTGCAGGATTGCTCGCATACCTATGGCGGCGGCATCGCGATGCTGGCGATCGAGCGGCTCACCCCCGACGACTTCGTCGCGCATGTCGAGCGGAGCATCGCCCCGCCCGCCGGGTTTCACCCGTTCGACGAGGGCATGCACACCTTGTCCGCCGCCGGCGAAGTGACGCTGATCGACGTCAAGCGGACGATGCTGTCGCTCCACGGCCTTGCGATCGAGGCACGGCGCGAGACGCAGCGCCTGTTCGCGCCGCGCCGCCGCTGACCAACCGCTCCATCACCGCGCGGCCGCGCGCCTCGAAGGCCTCGGCCCCGAACCGGTCGAGCACCATCGCGCGCGCCTGGACGCCGATCGCCGCCATCCCGCCGGGATCGGCGATCATCGCCGCGATCTTGCCGGCAAGCGGCTCGACCGCGCCGGGCATCACCAGCTCGCCGGTCACCCCCGGCTCGACCGAACGGGCCAGTTCGCCGACCGCCGAGGCGACGACGGGCAGGCCCGCCTGCATCGCCTCGTGGGCGGCGATGCAGAAGCCCTCCGACCAGGACGGCTGCACATAGAGGTGGAGCCCCGCCAGGAAGGCGCGCGGATCGGCGACGAAGCCGGGGAAATGGACGTCGCGCACCCCCTTCTCCGCCGCCCAGGCCTCGAGCGCGGCGCGCTCCGCGCCCTCGCCGCCGATGGTCAGCTCGAACCGCAGGCCCAGCCGTTGCAGCCCCGCCGCCGCGCGCAGCAGCACGTCATAGCCCTTCACCGGATGCAGCCGGCCGAGGCTGCCGATCCGGATGACCTCGCCGGGCTGCCATGGAACGGCGCGCGGCGCATCGGCGTCGGCGCGGAAGATCGGCCAGGTCATCAGCCTGTCCGGCCCGACCTTGAGCCGATCGGCCGTCAGCGCGGCGACAGCGTCCGAATCCGCCACCCACAGGGTCGTCAGGTGCCGGGTCATCCGCAGCAGGCGGCGATTGGCGGGCTTGAGGAAGGCGGCGTGCTGCCAGCTCACGACCGGCAGCGACAGCCGGAGCCCGGCGATCTGGCCGAGCAGGGTCGCGCGGGTCAGCGACGTCCAGAGATGGGTCGGCCGCCAGTCGCGCAGGCGCCGGAGCAGCCAGCCGAGCGCCCGGCCATGGTCGCGTTCGCCGCCGGGGCGTATCTCGACCGCGATCCCCGCCGCCTCCAGCGCCGCCACGCCGCGTCCGTCGCGCCGGGTCAGCGCGAAGACGCGCACCTCGGCGCCGCAACGGCGCAGTACGTCGAGGATGGCGGGCACCGGCGACGATGCCCCGCCGCCCTCCATCGAATTGATGATGTAGGCGATGCGGAACGGAGGCGAACTCAGCGGCGCGTGCAGCATTACCGAAAGACGCCGCCGGCCCGGCCCACCCACACCTGCCCGGCCGATCCGCAGTGAAAAATTTTTCCTGGTGCGGCATTTGGGATGCGCCGCCGTCTTTCGTGCGGCCGGCATAGCCCGCCGGCGCGATGGGAGGACAGCGAATGCGAGCCGCCGCGACCGGGCCCGTCCTGACGCTGATGCTGGCCGCCGGCATGCCCGCCGATGCCGCGCTTACCCTGATGCCGTGCAGCGGGTGCCAATTGCCCGCCTCCGCGCCGCGTCTGGCCGATGGCCGCAAGGCGTTGAAGGCGCTGATCGCCCCGCCGCGGTCGCAGCCCTCCTATGACGATCTGTTCCATGCCGGCCATGCGGCGGCACGGGGCCTGACCGATCGCTGGGCCACTCATGTCTTCGTACCGGGCGAGAGCCGCTTCTCGATCGAAACGGTGCGCCGCCTCGCCCGCCGCTCGGCAGGCCCCGAAGCGATCGGCATGCGCCGCGACACGCTGTCGACGGGATCCGCCACCCTCCGCTACACGGTCCCGCTCGGCCCGGACGACGGCGTCTCGCTGGGCCTGATGGCGGGCATGGAGAAGCAGCGCTTCGCCTTCGACCTGTCGCGCGGCCACCATGTCCGCAGCCAGATGCTGGGCCTCGTCGCCAACTGGTCGCACGGAACGCCGTGGCGGCTGGAGACCGGCTATCGCTTCGACTTCGGCAGCCGCACCACCTCCAGCCTCGAACGCGGCATCGAGCTCGCCGAAGGCGCGCAGCGCTCGCAGCGCGGCGCCTGGACCGCGCTCAGCTACACGATCGACCGGGCGGACGCCCCCACCAGCCTGTCCTTCGGCGTGCGGGCCCAGGCCTTCCGGCTCACGGACGACGACCGGCTCGCGCTGGGCGCGACCGGCCGAACCGACAACCGACTCGTCTTCACTACATCCCTCCGGTTCCGCTGATGGCCGTTCTTATCGCCGATCGCCGCATGACCCGCCTACCGTCCCCGGTCGCGCGCGGCTATGAGGTTGGCTCGACAGCGCCGAACGAGACGAATCGCATGACCGGGGACGGCCTCGAAGCCATCTTCATGACCCATCGCCCGATGCTCTCGCGCTTCTTCGCGGCGCGCGGCGCGGGCGCGGACGTCGAGGACCTGCTGCAGGAACTGTGGCTCAAGGCGCGGTCGGCGCAGACCGGGCCGATCGCCGATCCCGCCTCCTACCTGTTCCGCATGGCCGACAACCTGCTGCTCGACCGCCGCCGCGCCGACCTGCGTCGCAGCCGCCGCGACGACCAGTGGACCGGCATGACGCGCGGCAGCGTCGTCGACGTCTCCGACACGCCGTCGGCCGAACAGGTGCTGATCGCCCGCGAAAGGCTCCGCATCGTCGACCGCGCGATCGACGCGCTCGGCGAGCGAACCGCCGCGATCTTCCGCAGCTACCGGATCGACGGCCTCAATCAGCGCGACATCGCCGCGCGGATCGGCATCAGCCTCAGCGCGGTCGAAAAACATCTCCAGAAGGCCTATCGTGCGCTGGTGGAGGTTCGCGGCCGGCTGGATGCGGATTCCCCGGCTCCGCGTCGTCTCGACGTCGAAGGAACGAACGATGTCGCAGATTGACGAAGCGAGGAAGGAGGAAGCCGCGGCCTGGTTCATCCGGCTGCGCGATCCCGCGACCGCCGACTGGGAGGGATTCACCGCCTGGCTCGAGCGCGATCCCGCGAACAACGGCGCCTATGAGGCGGTCGCGCTGGCCGACGACGACTATGCGTCGCTGGTCGAGCAGGCCGCCCCGCCGCAGCCGTCGAACGACAACCCGGCCGGGGAGCCCCGCCGCCTGGGCCGGGTCGCCGGCTGGGCGACGGCCGCCGCCGCCGTGATGGTCGCCGCGGTCTCCTACCCGCTGCTGACCGGCGCGCCCGCCACCTATGCGGTCGAAACCGCGGCCGGCCAGCGCAACACCATCCGGCTCGACGACGGCACGCGGATCGACATCAACGGCGATTCGAAGGTCACGCTGCGCAAGGACGACAACCGCTTCGCCTCGCTCGACCGGGGCGAGGCGACCTTCACCGTCACCCATGACGCGAAGAATCCCTTCGCCGTGAAGGTCGGCGACGACGTGATCCAGGACGTCGGCACCGTCTTCAACATCGTCCGCGACGCGGGCGGGATGGAGACGGCGGTGTCGTCGGGCGCGATCGTCTACAATCCCGAGGGCGAGGCGGTGCGGGTGGCCGCGGGACAGGTGCTGCGCCTGTCGGCCGACGGCAAGACGGTGACGGTCGGCACGGTCGCCCCGGCGGACGTCGCCGCCTGGCGCAAGGACCGGCTGGTCTACGACAATGTCACGCTGGCGCGGGTGGCCGCGGACCTGTCGCGCAACCTGGGGACGCCAGTGCGTATTTCGCCGGACATTGCGGCCCGCCCCTTCAGCGGCGTAATCCTGCTCGGCGGCGATCAGGCCGCGCTGCTCCCGCGCATCGGGGCGATGCTGGACGTGACGATAACGCATGAAGTCGATGGTTGGCGCCTATCGTCGCACGCTGGTGACGGCCGCTAGGGGATTGGCCTGCATGGCAATGGCGGGGGCGCTGGCGCAGCCGGCGCTCGCCCGCGATCTGCGCTCCTTCGACATCAAGCCGGGCCGCCTGTCCGAAGCGATCGTCGCGCTGGGCGTGCAGGGCGGCGTCAGCATCGGCCTGCCGAGCGCCTCCGCCCAGAACCTGCCGGTGCCCGGCGTGCGCGGGCGGCTGTCGGTCGACCGTGCACTACGCCGGCTGCTCGCGGGAAGCGGCCTCCACGCCGTGCGGATCGACGACCGCAGCTATACGATCGCGGCGGATCGGGCGAAGCCGCGAACCGCGCCGGTGGCGGCCCCCGCCGGGCCGGTCGCCGCCCCGCCCGACATCATCGTCACCGCCAGCAAGCGCGACATCCGCCTGCGCGACTTCCCCGGCACCATCGCGATGATCGACGCCGCCGCCGCCGGGCTGAACGGCAACGCCCGCTACGGCACCCAGGCGCTGGTCGACATCATCCCCAGCCTGTCGTCGACGCATCTCGGCCCCGGCCGCAACAAGCTGATCATCCGCGGCGTCGCCGACAGCAGCTTCACCGGCCCCACCCAGGCGATCGTCGGCCAGTATCTCGGCGACATCCGGCTCAACTACAACGCGCCCGATCCCGATCTGAACCTCTACGACATGGCCGGGGTCGAGGTGCTCGAAGGACCGCAGGGGACGCTCTACGGCGCGGGGTCGCTCGGCGGGATCGTCCGGCTGGTGCCGACCCCGCCCGACCTGTCGCAGGCCGCGGGATCGGTCGCGGCCGGGATCGGCAAGGTCGAGGGCGGCGGGCCGAGCAACGACCTTGCCGGCATGATCAACCTGCCGATCAGCACCGGCCGGATCGCCCTGCGCGCGGTCGCCTATCGTTCGGTCGACGGCGGCTATATCCGCGACGCCGAGCGCGGGTTGAACCACGTCAACCGATCGAAGGCGGCGGGGGGACGGATCACCCTGCGCGCCCGGCTCGGCGACTGGACGATCGATGCCGGCGGCACGCTGCAGGACATGCAGAACCGCGACGGCCAATATGCCGAGCGCGACCAGCCCCGCTACACCCGGCGCAGCGCGATCGCGCAGCCCTTCGACAACGACTATCGGCTGGGCCAGATCGTCGTCACCCGCAAATGGAACGACATCACCCTGCTGTCGGCGACCGGCATCGTCGGCCATGACGTCGACGAGCAGTTCGATGCGACGCGCGCGCGGGACACCAGCCCGCGCCTGTTCCACCAGCACAGCCAGATCACCCTCTTCTCGAACGAGAACCGGCTGAGCCGCCAGAATCCCGACGGGACCGGCTGGCTGGTCGGCACCAGCTTCGTGTCGAACAGCGAGCGGCTGATCCGCGACCTGGGCGCGGCGACGGCGCCGGCCCGGATCGCCGGCGTCCGCAACTCGGTGCGCCAGATCGCCGCCTATGGCGAGCTCAGCCTGGGTCTCGGCCCGCTGATCGTCACCGCCGGCGGGCGGCTGGCGCACAGCCGGCTGACCGGCGAACTGCTCGACGACGGCAAGGACAAGAACGAGCCCAATCGCAGCGAGGTCGAGGTGCTGCCGTCGATCGCGGTGAGCTGGCGCCCCACGCCGCGCCTGACCACCTACCTCCGCTATCAGGAGGGCTTCCGCCCCGGCGGCCTGTCGGTCGCGGCGGGCAGCGGCGGGATCGTCTCGCAACGCTTCCTGGGCGACAGCATCGTCACGATCGAGGGCGGAGCGCGCTTCGGCCATCCGGTGCAGGACCGCTTCTCCGCCGCGCTCAGCCTGTCATACAGCCATTGGGAGCATATCCAGGCCGACCTGGTGAACGGCGCGGGGCTGCCCATCACGGCCAATATCGGCAATGGCCGCATCCTCGGCTTCGAGGCGAGCCTGCGCTGGGCGCCCTTCGCGGGCTTCGCGGCCGAAGGCGGACTGTTCCTCAACGACAGCGAGCTGACCAGCCCTTCGGCGGGATTCGAGGACGCCGCCCATGCCGAACTGCCCAACATAGCGCGCGTCGGCGTGCGCGGGGCGCTCAGCTACGATCGGCCGATTGGCGGCGGCCTGTCGCTGTCGCTGACCGGATCGGTGCGCTATTTCGGCCATTCGCAGCTCGGCGTCGGCAGCCTGCTCGCTATCGAGCAGGGCAATTATGCCGACACCGCGCTCGGCCTGCGGATCGGCACCGAGCGGCTTGGCGCGTCGATCGACGTGACCAACCTGTTCGACGCGGCCCAGAACCGCTTCTCGCTCGGCAACCCGTTCGGCGTGATGGACAGGCTCCAGGTCACGCCGCAGATTCCCCGCACCGTCCGGATCGGCGTCGATGCCCGCTTCTGACCGCCGGCTGCTGGCGTCGATCCACGACGTCTCGCCCCGCTTCTCCGATCAGGTCGACCGGCTGGCCGAGCGGCTGGCGCGCCACCTCGGCGGGCCGCGCTTCGCGATGCTGGTGGTGCCCGACCATTGGGGCGACGCGCCGATCGCCGGCGACCGCGCCTTCCACGCCCGGCTGCGCGACTGGCATGCGGCGGGGATCGAGCTGTTCGTCCATGGCTGGTTCCATCGCGACGACAGCCGCCACGCCGGCGCCGCCGCCGGCTTCAAGGCGCGCCACATGACCGCCGGCGAAGGCGAGTTCCTGGGCCTCGGCGAGGACGAGGCGCTCGATCGCATGCGGCGCGGACGCGCGCTGATCGAGGATATCGTCGGCGCCGAGGTGGCCGGCTTCGTCGCCCCCGCCTGGCTCTACGGCCCCGGCGCGCTCGCCGCGCTGGCGACCGCCGGCTTCGCGATCGCCGAGGACCATCTGCGCGTCTGGGCGCCCGCCGACGGCCGCGTCCTGGCGCGCGGGCCCGTGGTGACCTGGGCCAGCCGCAGCCGGGGGCGCATCGCCAGCTCGATCGCCTTCGCCGCGCTCGCCCGCCATGCGCTCGCCCCGCTGCGGACGGTGCGGGTGGCGGTCCATCCGGGCGATACCGGGGTACCCCGCCTGCTCGACAGCATCGACGCCGCCTTCGCCCGCCTGCTGCGCGGCCGGACGCCGGGGCGCTATCGCGATCTCCTGACCGCCTGAAAAAATCGTCGCGCCGCCGTGCGGGAAAGCGAGCGTCGCGACGTCCTCGCTGCGAAATGGCAAAGCGACGAGGACTGCGTGTCGTCCCATCCGAATAGCGCCACGGCGCAGCTTCCGTCGATCGACATCCCCAACCGCAACTGGCCCAAATGGATATCGGCCGCCGTGTCGATCCTGCTGCTGGCGGTGATCGGCCGGCAACTGGGGCAGCTCGATCGCGCCGCGCTGCTCGCATCGATCCCCGCCAGCCCCGGTTTCTGGGTAGCGCTGCTCGCTTATTACCTGGCCCTGCCGCTGTCCGAGTGGATCATCTTCCGCCGGCTCTGGGGCCTTCCGGTCGAGGGCTTTGCGGCGCTGCTGCGCAAGCTGGTCAGCAACGAGGTGCTGCTCGGCTATAGCGGCGAGCTGAGCTTCTACGCCTGGGCCCGCCGCCGCGCGGGGATGAGCGCGGCGCCGTTCGGCGCGATCAAGGACGTCAGCATCCTCTCCGCGCTCGCCGGCAATATCGCGACCCTGGCGATGATGGCGCTCGCCTGGCCCTTCGTCGCCCATCTCGGCAACGGCATCCGGCTGCGCGATCTGGCGCTGTCGATCGCCGCGGTGCTGCTGACGTCGATCGCGATCGGGCTGCTCAAGCGCCGGATATTCTCGCTGCCCGGCGACCAGCTCCGCTTCGTCATGGGCGTGCATCTCGCCCGGCTGGCGGCGACGACGCTGCTGTCGGGCCTGGTCTGGCACTGCGCGCTGCCCGCCGTTCCGCTGACGCTGTGGATCGTGCTCGCCGCGCTCCAGTTGCTGGTGACGCGGCTGCCCTTCATTCCCAACAAGGACCTGCTGTTCGCCAGCGCCGCCCTGCTGATCGCCGGGCCGGGCAGCGACATCGGCCGGCTGCTCGCGATCGTCGCGAGCATCATCCTGGTGATCCACCTGCTCGTCGGCCTGCTGCTCTCGGCGGCCGAACTGGTGCGCGAGGCGCGCGAATGAGCCTCGCGATCGCCCTCGCCCTGGCCGCCGCCGCCATGCCCCCATCCACCCCGGATCTCGGCAAGCGCGAAGGCGCCTGCCGGCCGAACGAGCCGGGACCCGCGGTGCTGATCGACGTGGTCGGCCTCAAGGATCGCTCGGGACTGCTCCGCGCCGAACTCTATCCGGCGGTCGACGGGGATTTCCTGGCCGACGACAATGTCCTGATCGCGGCGGGCAAGACCTTCGCGCGGGTCGACATGGCGGTGCCGCACAGCGGGCCGGTCCGGCTCTGCATCCGCGTGCCGCGTGCCGGCCGCTACGCGCTCTCGCTGCTCCACGATCGCAACGCCAACCTGAAGTTCGACCTGTCGGGCGACGGCATCGGCTTTCCCGGCAACCCGACGCTCGGCTGGTCGAAGCCGCGCGCCGACAAGGCCGCGTTCCAGGCGGGACCCGGCCTCACCACCATCGAGATCCGGCTCAACTATCGCCGTGGCCTCGCCATGCGTCCCCTGGAGGATCGATGAAGATCGTCGACGTCAGCGCCTTCTACGCCCCCGAGGGCGGCGGCGTGAAAACCTATGTTGAACAGAAGATCCGCGCATTCGCGGCGCGCGGCCACGACCTGGTGATCGTCGCGCCGTCGGACCGCGACGCGATCGAGCCGCGCGGGCCGGGGTGCCGGATCGTCCACCTGGCCTCGCCGGCCATGCCGCTCGACCGGCGCTATCGCTATTTCGCCGAGGCCGGGCCGGTCCACGCGGTGCTCGACGCCGAACGCCCCGACTTCGTCGAGGCCTCCTCCCCCTGGCGGACCGCCTCGATCGTCGCCGGCTGGCAGGGCGCCGCCCCCCGCGCGCTGGTGATGCATGCCGATCCGCTGGCGGCCTATGCCTATCGCTGGTTCGGCCCGATCGCCGAACGCGCGACGATCGATCGCCATTTCCAATGGTTCTGGAATCACCTGCGCCGCAACGCCCGCCGCTTCGACCGGGTGATCTGCGCCAATCACGGCCTGGCCGCGCGGCTGTCGGCGGGCGGCGTCGCGCATGTGGCCACGGTGCCGCTGGGGATCGACGCCGGCATCTTCAGCCCCGCCCATCGCGACGAGGCGTTGCGCGCCGACCTGCTCGCCCGCTGCGGGCTCGGGCCCGACGCGCGGCTGCTGCTCGGGATCGGCCGGCACAGCCCGGAGAAGCGCTGGCCGATGGTGATCGACGCCTGCCAGCGCGCCGGCCTGAAGCGCCCGATCGGGCTGGTGCTGGTCGGCGGCGGGCGGGACAGCGCGCGGATTCGTCGGCACATCGGCGGCAATCCGCACGTCCACCTGCTCGCCCCGGTTCGCGATCGCGCGCTGCTCGCCCGGGTGATGGCGAGCGCCGACGCCCTGATCCATGGCTGCGAGGCCGAGACCTATGGCCTCGCCGCCGCCGAGGCCGCCGCGTCGGGCCTGCCGCTGATCGTCCCCGCCGAAGGAGGCGCCGCCGACCTCGTCCTGCCCGGCCAGGGCGAACAGTACCGGCCGGCGAGCAGCCGGTCGGCCGCCGCCGCGATCGATCGGCTGCTCGCCCGCGACTTCGGCGGGCTCCACGCCGCGACCCGCGGCGCCGCCGGACGGATCGCGACGATCGACGATCATTTCGACCGGCTGATCGCCGACTATGCAGGCCTGTCGCCGGCGGCCCGGATCGTGGCCTGAGGGGAATGGCCATGCAGCATCCGCCGCCGCTGTTCGCCCAGGCGACCCATATCGCGATCGTCATGCACGACTTCTCCAACGGCGGGACCGAGCGGATCGCCATCCGGCTCGCCAATCGCTGGGCGCGGACGGGCCGGCGCGTGTCGATCCTGTGCGGCACGGCCGAAGGGCCCGCCCGCGCGCTGGTCGATCCGGGGGTCGCGGTGATCGCGGTCTGGCCCGAGATCCGGCGGAGCCCGCTGTCGCGCTTCGCGCTGGGCCGCGCCTTCGCCGAATGCGTCGGGCTGCTCCAGCCGGACCTGCTGTTCGTCCCCGGCAATTTCCACATCCTGGTGATCGCGACCCTCGCCCATATGCTGGGCGCCGATCGGCCGGCGATCATCTGCAAGCTCAGCAACCCGCTCCGCCGCCCGGGCCGGGCGGCTCCGTTCCAATGGCTGTTCGAGGCGATCATCCGGCGCATGACCGGCGCGGTCGACGGCTTCGTCGCGATGTCGGCGGCGCTGGCCGACGAGGCGCGCCAGGTGCTGCGCCGACCCGAGGTGCGGCTGATCCACGAGCCCAATATCGACGAGTCCTATCGTCCGCCGCGCGGCACCGGCCAGCGCGACGGCCGCACCATCCTGTGCGCCGGCCGGCTCGTCCCGCAGAAGAATTTCGAGCTGGCGATCCAGGCCTTCGCCCGGATCGATCCCGCCTTCGACGCCCGCCTGCTGATCCTCGGCGACGGCGAGACGCGGCTCCGGCTGGAGATCCTCGTCGACCGGCTCGGCCTCAACGAGCGGGTGACGTTCGGCGGCCACGTCCCCGACATCCGGCCGGCGCTGGCGCGCGCCAGCCTGTTCCTGCTCAGCTCGCGCTACGAGGGCTATCCGGCGGTGCTGGTCGAGGCGCTGGCCGCCGGGGTGCCGGCGGTCGCCACCGCCTGCTCGCCGGCGATGGCGGAGATCATGCTCGATCCGAGCTTCGGCCAGGTCGTCCCCGCCGATCCCGCCCGGCTGACGGCGGCGATGGAGAAGCTGCTGCTCGACCCATGGCGCCAGGTCGACGCGACCCGCCTGATCGAGCGCCACCGCGTCGACGCGGTCGGCGACCGCTACCTTGCTTTCTTCGACGCCGCCGTCCAGGCGCGGCAGGAGCGCGGCTGGCCGGCGTAGCCGACGCCCCCGACCCGCGACAGGCCGCCGGATCAGGCGGCGATCAGCGCTTCACCACGCGCTGCTCGATTACCTGGTCGAGGGTCCAGCGCAGCGAGGAGGCGTCCGCCGGCGGATGGGCGATCTTCTCCTCGATGATGCGCAGCCGATATTCGATGCCGGGCTGCGGGTCGAAGTCGACGATGCCGCCATAATGGAGCTGCCAGGGATCGCCCGGCTTCTCGCGGATCTGGAGGCAGGTCATCGGCGCGACGCCGTGGCAGGGCTTCGTCTCGGCCGAGACGTAGATGAACCGGCGCGGCGCGTCGGCGGCGGGCTTGTGCGCCGCCTGATAGGTCAGCCGCTCGCCCTTCGCCGTGCGCAGCACGAGCCGGTCGCCGTCGATCCGCCAGCTCCGCACCGCGCCGAGGCTCGCGACATAGCGGCGTTCGAAGGTCATCGCGGGTTCGGGGCAGGCCATCAGCGTGCTCGCGAACTGCCCCTTGCGGCCGCCGAGGCGGATCGAGCTTCCCTTGATGCTATAGGAACCGCCCGCGCGGTTGCACATCGTGTCGGTCGAGAAGCTGCCCCGCTTCGCGTCGAAGTCGAGCCGCAGCCGCTTGCCTTGGGGAACCTGCCGCCCGGTCCAGTCGACCAGGTCCCAATGTTGCGCGGCGAGCCTGGCAGGGCCCTGCGGCTGCGCGACGGGCTTCGCGGCGGCGGCGGCCGTGGTCGCGGACAGCGCAGCGGCGAGGGCAATGGCGATCCGGCCGGGCCGATATTCGGAAATCATCTGAAAACTCCCTTTCGATGTCGCCGGCGCCTCTGGACGATGGCGGCTGAACCGATCGTGACGTCGGCGTTGTGATTGCGAAAGGATTTATCGAGCCTTCGAACCTTCCGCAGCGGTCAGCGTGGCGATGAAGACGACCGCGTCCATCGCGGTCGCGGGGGATATCTCGGCCTCGGTCACATGGTTGGCGCGGATCGACTGGGTCCGCCGCAGCCAGCCGGCCGCCGGCCCGGCCGTGCGGGCGGGGCGCAGGTCGAGCAGGAAGCGCTGGCTTCCGACCCGCGCCAGCGCGGCGTCGAGGCTGCCGGCGCCGGGCGCGGCGGGGGGCAGGCCGGGCCCGTTCGATCCCGACGCGATCGGCACGATCAACAGCCGGTCGCCGAGCGCCGCGCGCAGATGCTGGCCCATCGCCTTGGGCGCGCGCCGGTAGACCGACCAGATGCCGCCGCGCGTCGCCGCGTTCATCACATGCCCGTCATGCGCGAACAGCAGGACGCGCCCGGCCGGTCCCTCGCGATCGAGCACCCAGCGGGCATTGTCGGCCATCGCCGCGTCGCGGGCGGCGTCGGCGCGATAATCCTCCGGCGACAGCTCCTCGCCGGACGGAGGGGACGTCCGAAACATATGGTCCAGCTGACGGGCGAGCACCGCGTTGCGGCGCGCCCAGTCGAGCTCCTCGCGCCCCGACAGCGCGGCGAGGCGGTCGCCATGGCGATCGAGATAGCGGACGAGCCCGTCGACCGCCGCGCGCAGGCGGCGGCGTTCGGTCCGATCGAGCGCGGCATGGCCGGGTTGGGTGAAGCGCCCGAGGAAAGGCTCGACCGCCGCTCGCGCCGCGCGTGATTCGGTGGCGTCGAAACGCACCAGATAAGCGAGCGCGGCGTCGAGCGTGATCCGCGCGGTCGCCCAGGCGCCGCTGCTGTCGCCGCCGCTCATGTCGATGCCGTAGAAGGCGATCTTCCGCCGATGCGCCGGATCGGCGTTGTAGGCGCGCATCCATTCGACCAGCGCGACATTCTCGGCGAACCGGCCGAAGCCCCAGCTCAGGCTCTCGCGGACCAGTTGGCGCGCATCGCCCGGCCCGCCCGCGACATAGTCGTGCAGCCGCCGGGCCTCGCCGGTGCCGCTCTCGATCGCGATCGCGGTGAAACCCTGATGCTCGACCAGATGGCGGAACAGGCAGTTGCGGAACGCCAGCGGCTCGTGCGCGCCGTGCGCCGGCTCGCCCAACGCGATCATCCTTGCCGCGCCCGCCGCCCGGCCGACCACCGCCATGGACGGATCGTCGCAGGCGGGCAACGGCACGGCATGATCGCGCGCCCATGCCACGAAGGCGGCCGCCGGATCGGGCTGGGCGACAGCCGGCGCGGACAGGAGCAGCGCAAGCGCGACCGCGCCGATGCGGATCATGGCAGGTCGATCCGGTAGAGCGGCACTCCGCTCAGCTTCAGCCGTTGCGCGCGGCCGTCGATGATCGTGTCGAACACCAGCTGCTCGGGCGCATAGGCCGGCTCGGCGAGGCGGAAGCGGCCCGGGCCGTCCTCGGCGAGCGCGTCGGGCGGCGCGTTGGAATCGGCATAGGCCATCATCAACCGCCCATTGCGGACGAAGATGCGCAGGCCCGGCCCCTCCTCGCCATGCGCCATGTAGCGGCCGACGAGCGGGCGATAGGCGGCGGGCGTCTCGGCCGGCGGCGGGCCGCTGCCCGCCCTGGCATAGTCGGTCGCGCCGTCGGAGACGCCGGTCACCGCGCCGGCGGCGTCGCGGAAGAAGAGGAAGCTGCGCGACCCTTGCGGGGTGAGATAGGCGCCCCAGCCGTCGCGCGTCAGCCGCACCAGCGGCACCGTCGCGCCGTCCTGGGTGACGGCGAGTTGCCCCGACGCATCGACCGCGATGTCGAGCCGCTCGCCGCGCGGGCCGGCGAAATGGCCGGCGAAGCTGGCAGGCTCGGCGAAGGGCTTCGGCGCTGGGCTGGTCTTTCCGGACGGCTGGCCGGTCAACCGCGCGATGATGCGATCACGCAGCGCCGGGTCGATCGGGCCGTTGCCGAGCAGCACCACCGCCACCCCCTGTCCCAGGTCGGCGTGGAGATAGGCCTGGAACCCGGCGATCGATCCGCTGTGCGCCAGCGCCCGGCCCTGGTCGAGCACATCGAAGCCATAGCCATAATCGTCGAGCCGCGCGGTCGCGAGGCGCGCGAAGGCCCGTGCGGAGATCAGCCGCCCGCCCGGCGCGTCGCCGCGCGCGAGCAGCATGCGCGCATAGCTGGCCATGTCGCCCGCCGTCGAGACGATCGCGCCGTCCGCCGCCAGATAGGGAAACCAGGGCGCTTGATGATAGCTGCCGTCGGGCGAGCGCGCATAGCTGGTCGCGATCCGCCCGCGCAGCCGGTCGTCGATCTGCGGCGCGGTCGCGCCCATGCCGAGCCGGTCGAGCACCCGCCGCTTCAGGACCAGCGCGAAGGGCTGCCCCTCGATCCGTTCGGCGGCATAGCCGAGCAGCTGATAGCCGAGGTTCGAATACCAGAAATGCGCGCCGGGCGCGGTGCGCAGCTCGACATCGTTCGCCGCCACGATCGCGAAGCGCATCGACGCGACGTCGGACAGATAATTGGGCAGGCCTGAGCTATGGGTGAGCAGCGCATCGCCGGTGATCGCGGGAAAGGCGGTGCGCGGATGGAAATCGGGAAGGTAGCGGGCGATCGGCGCATCGGGATCGAAGCGCCCCTCGTCGGCGAGCTGCATCAGCGTGATCGCGGTGAAGGACTTGGAGATCGATCCGATCGCGAAGCGGGTGTCCGCCGTCACCGGCGCCCGGGCGGCGATGTCGGCATAGCCGTGCGTCGCGACCAGCAGGGTCCCGTCGCGATCGGTGACCGCGACGGCAAGACCCCAGGGATCGGGCGCCGCCGCGACCATCGCCCGGACGTCGGCGATCGCCGCATCGGGCACCGCCCTTGCGGTCCGGGCGGACGCCGCGACGGCCAGCCCCAGCGACAGCGCGAGGGCGAGGCCGAGGCGGCTCAGCCGAGACATGCGTCGACCAGCCGCTCGAAGCTCGGCCCGCCGCGCATCGGATCGGCCACCGGCAGCTCCCATTCGCGGCTGCGGCGCGCGATCAGCGCCTCCGCCTCGTCGGCTGGCAGCCCGGCAGTGTTGAGCGACACCCCGGCGCAGCGCACCGCCGCATTGGTCCGCCGCGCCAGCCGCAGCGACAGCTCGACCGCCTCGCCGATCGACGGCAGCACATAGTCGGGCAGGCCCATGATCCGGTCGCGGCCATGCGCGTGGCACAGCACCAATATGTCGGGCTGCGACCCATGCAGCAGCCCCAGCGACACGCCGGCATAAGACGGGTGGAAGATCGAGCCCTGCCCCTCGATCACGTCCCAATGGCCGGGATCGGCATCGGGGCTGAGCCGCTCGGCCGCGCCGGCCACGAAGTCGCTGACCACCGAATCGATCGGGATGCCCGATCCCGCGATCATGATCCCGGTCTGGCCGGTCGCGCGGAAATCGGCGTCCAGCCCGCGCGCGCGGAACGCCGCCGCCAGCGCGAGCGCGGTATATTTCTTGCCCAGCGCGCAATCGGTGCCGACGGTCAGCAGGCGCTTGCCCGACCGGGGCCGGCCGCTCGCGATCGGCAGGCCGGGCGGGGGCACGCGCACGTCGATCAGGCGGCGGCCGAGCCGCTCCGCCGCCGCCCGCAGGCGCGGTTCCTCCGCCAGCCGGTCGTGCGCGCCGCTGATGATGTCGAGCCCCGCTTCGAGCGCCTCGACGATGTACGGGACCCAGGCCGGCGCGATCGCGCCGCCGATCGACGCCACCGACAGCACCAGCGCGCGGGCGCCGGCACGATAGGCCTCGTCCGGCCGCATCAGGGGCAGGCCGAGCGACGCCCGCGCCCCGTCGCATTTATATTCGGCGACGCACAGATCGGGCGCCCAGTCGCGCAGGCCGAGCCCGGTCTTGAGGAAACCGCTGTCGTCGGCGTCGCCGAGGAACAGCAGATAGGGGCGCGGCAGGTCGAATCCCTGCGCCGACAGCGGGGCGATCGCGGCAGCGTTCATTTCCGAAACTCCGAACGGACCGGCCGGCCCGGCCGCACGTCGGGCACCAGCGCGCCCTGGTCGACGACGAGCACGCCGTTGACCATCACGTAGCGGAAACCTTCGGACGGGCGAGCGGCGTCGCCATAGGCGGCCTTCGCGCCGACCGTAGCCGGATCGAACAGGACGATGTCGGCGTCGGCGCCCGCCTGGAGCCGCCCCTTGCGGCGCATCGCCGGCACGAAGGCCTCGAGCCGCTGCGCCGGCATCAGCGCCATCTTGCGGATCGCCTCGCTCCAGCCCAGCACCCCGGTCTCGCGGACATAATGGCCCAGCACGCGCGCGAAGGTGCCCGCCGATCGCGGATGGCTGTTGGCCCCCGCGATATTGCCGCCGTCGCTGGCGACGAGGACCAGCGGGTCGCGCAGCAGCGCGGCGATCGTCGCCTCGCTGTTCATGTGCATGATCACGCCATCGTCGCCGGTGCCGCTGCGCAGCGCGTCGAACTCGGCCTGGGTCAGGCGCTTGCCGGTGCTGCGCGACTGGAGGTCGCCGACCCCGACGCCCCAGCGCTTCTCCCAACCCGGATCGAAGATGACGCTGCGGATCGAATCGACCGATCCGTCCCAGGGATAGGTCTCGGTCGACACGTCGACGCCATGCGCCTTCGCCTCACGCATCAGCCGCGTCATCAGCGGCGCATCGGACATCGCCATGCTGTTGATGTGGACGACATGGACGCAGGCGCCGGTGATCGCCGCGTTGGCGATGCTCTCCTGCACCGATTCGAGCGTGCTGTCGGGCTCGACCAGGCTGCCGTAGCGGACATGGGTGAAGACGCAGGTGCGCATCCGCCCGGCGACGCGGATGACGTCGAGCATCTCCTTATGGGTGATGCCGGGCGCATATTGGGTGCCGCTGCCGATGCCGATCGCGCCGGCGCGCAGCCCCTCCTCCAGCAAGGGCGCGAGACGGCCATATTGGGCGTCGGGGATCGGCCGGTCGATCTCCTCCCCGGCGAAGAAGGCCTCGGGCTTGTCGAGCGCGGCGAGCCCCTCGGCGCCGCCGCCCTTCTGGAGGAAATAGCGGATCGGGGTATGACCGACGCTGGTGCCGTAGTTGAGCAGCTCGCGCCCCGCGCGCTTCGCATACCAGCGGTCGACCGGATAGGCGCCGATCTCCAGTTCCAGCCGGGTGGTGACGCCGTCCCGCGCCTGATAGCCCGCCGTCTCCTGGTTGGTCGCGTGCGAGTGGAGGTCGATGAAGCCCGGCGCCGCGATCAGCCCGCGCGCGTCGATCGTCCGCCGCCCCTCGATCGGCGCGGCGGTGACGGCGGTGATCCGGTCGCCGTCGATCGCGATGTTGCGCACCGCGTCGAGCCCGGTCTCCGGATCGATCGCCCGCGCGCCGATATAGACGACGTCATGGACGGCCGCCGCCGCCGGACGGCCGGCGAGCGACAGCGCCGCCATCGTCGCCAGCGCGATCATCCTTGCGGGGACAGGCCTCAAAAATCCCTCCGCACCGAAATGGTGAAGCTGCGCGGTTCGCCGACGACATTGCCGTAGAACAGCGTCTGATAGTTGTTGATGTAATATTTCTTGTCGAACAGGTTCTTGAGGTTGAGCTGCAACCGCCATCCGTCGAAGCTGTAGCCGGCCGAGGCGTCGACCAGCGTGTAGGACGCGATGTCGCGGGTCGATCCGTCATAGGCGGTGTTCACCGAACCGACATAGCGGGCGCCGCCGCCGAGCAGCAGGCCGTTGTCGAACATGTAGCTGGTGAACAGGCTCGCCGTCGTCTTCGGCAGGAAGGTGACGGTCGTGCCGATCAGCGTCGGATCGTCGTCCTTGCGGATCTTCGGATCGAGCAGGCTCAGGCCCGCATTGACCTGCCAGCCGCGGACGATCTCGCCCACCGCCTGCAATTCCAGGCCGCGGTGGCGCACCTCGCCGATCGCCTTGTAGCGGTCGATCAGGTTGACGGTCTGGTCGTAGCGCGCCTGGTTCGCCTGGCGCACGTCGAACAGCGCGCCGCTCAGCAGCAGGCGCCGGTCGGACGAGACATATTTGACACCCAGTTCATATTGCTCGCCCGACAGCGGCGCGAGCACGTTGCCGGCGGTGTCGATGAACAGCTGCGGCTGGAAGGATTCGCTGTAGGACGCATAGATGTTGAGCCCCTTGACCGGCTCCAGCGTCGCGGCGAGGCGCAGGCTGGTCTGGCTGTCGCCGCTGAAGTCCTGGCGCGGGCCGGTGCCCGATCGCTTGGTCACGTCGGGCTTGGACCAGGAGATGCCGCCGAGCAGGGTGAGCGGCTCCGCGACCTTGATGTCGGCCTGGCCCGAGAGCGTCAGGTAGCGCAGCCGCCGCCCCAGCGCATAGGCATAGCCCGGATATTGCGCGGCGTTGAGCGCCGCCTCGATCGCCGGGATGCCGTCGAAGATATTGGCCATGTCGTTGGGCAGGTCGGGCACCAGCCCGTTCGACTGGGTCCGATAGTCCTGATAATTGGCGGCGACGGTGACGAAGCTGCCGGCAAGGCCGAGATCGTCGAGCTTGTAGAGGCTCGACAGCCCGGCGCTGAACGATTCCTGGTCGTTCTTGGTGTAGCGCTGCGCCGCGAGGAAGAAGTCGCCATTCGGTTGCAGGTCGAAGCCGAAGCCCGACTGGCCGGTGGTGTTGTAATAGAGATAGTTGAGCTTGAGGCTGACCGACCAGGCCGACGACGGCTCCCAGTTCAGCCCGCCATTGACCCGCTTGACGCGGGTGACGATGTCGAAGTCCCCCGATCCGATGAAGAAGGAGCGGCCGACCGGCGCGGGCGATCCGTCGGGCAGGGTCGGGATGCCGTCGAACGGGGTGCGCCGATAATGTTCGTAGCCGCCGTGGAGATAGCCGCTCAGCGTATCGGTCAGGTCGGCGTCGAGCCCGAGATAGGCGACCGTCTTGGCCGAATCGACGCGCTTCATGAAGCTGCCCGCCTCCTCATGCGCGGCGACGCCGATCGCGCGGATCGTTCCGGCCTCGTTGAGCGCGCCCGCGACCTGCCCCTCCGCGCGCCAGCGGCCCCATGATCCGCCCAGCACCTGGACATAGGACGGCGTGTCGGCCCGCGCGCTCTTGGTCACCTGGTTGATGATGCCGCCCGGATTGGCCGCGCCATAGACCACCGAGGTCGGGCCCTTGACGATCTCCAGCCGTTCGAGCGTCGCGAAGTCGGGCTCGAAGTCGAGCAGGCCGACGTTGAGCCCGTCGATCGCGTTGCCCGAGGTGAAGCCGCGCAGCTTGACCACCGAGCCGAAGCCGCCGGGATTGCCGTCGAACAGCGCGCCCGGCGTATATTGCGCGACCTCGCCCAGCGTCTTGATGTCAGTCGCCTTCAGGAAGTCCTGGTTCACCAGGCTGATCGACTGCGGCACCGACTCGATCGACAGCGGCAGGCCCGTGGTGCCGCTGGTGTCCTCGCTCAGATAGCGATAGCCGGTGACGACGATGTCGCCGCCCGCCGCATCGGCCGGCTCGGGCGCCGTCTCCGCCTGCGCCGCGCCGGCCCAGAGGCCGACCGCGCCGATCGCCAGCAGCGACGCCGACCATCCGGCCCGCTTCCTCATCCCCATGCCGTCGCACCGTCCGAGCGTCTTCATCGCACACCCCCATCATAGGTTGAATCCGGGAGGGCCCTCCCGGCCCTCGCCTCGCGCGCACCTTCCCGGCGTCTCGCGAACGGGTGCATTAGGTCCTCATGACATATTTCTGTCAATTGATAGTTTATACTAGAAAACTGTCATACACCGGACTAATATTCTCGCCGGAGGAGCGACGCGATGACCGACAATGCAAGGAAGCCGGGCGAGCAGGCCCCGACGATCCCGAACGTGCCCTTGCTGCGGCGGCTACAGGCCGGGCTCGACGGCTATACCGCGGCCGAGCGCGCGGTGGCCGGGCACATCGTCGCCCATTACGGGACGCTCGCCTTCGAGACGGCGGAGTCGCTCGCGACAAAGGTGGGGGTGAGCGAGATCACCATCGGCCGCTTCGCCCGCAAGCTGGGCTTCCGCAACTTCAAGGCGCTCAAGAACGAGCTCAAGGACGCCACCGTCCAGGCGATGCCCTGGCTGATCGGCGAGGAGCTCGCCGAGTTCGTCGAATCGCCGGGCGAGCCGAGCGACCGCGACGGCAACCGCCAGCGCGAGATGAACGCGCTGCTCGCGGTCTACCGCCTCGCCGAGACGCCGGGCTGGGCGGCGGCGGCCAGGCTGCTCGCCCAGGCGCGCACCGTCCAGATCGCCGGCTTCCAGACCGAGCGGGGGATCGCCACACTGCTGGCGAACCACCTCCAGTTCATGCGCGACGGGGTGCGGCTGGTCGATCTCGGCGCGGGCAATTATGCCGACATATTCGCGACCGACACCAGCGACACGTGCCTGGTCGTGATCGATATCCGCCGCTATTCGCGCCAGTCCTATCTGGTCGCCGAGCAGGCCAGCCAGCAGGGCATTCCGCTGATCGTGCTGACCGACCTGTTCTGCGACTGGGCGCAGCGCTTCACCCCGCATGTGCTGGCGGTGCCGACGCAGACGGGGCTGTTCTGGAGCTCGCCGGTGGCGCTGGTCTGCGCCGCCAACCTGCTCGTCAACGACGTCATCAAGCTGATCGGTCCCGGCGTCGAGCAACGGCTGGAACAGCTCACCCGGCTCCACCAGAGCTTCACCGGCTATGTCGGCCACCAGCCGCCGAGGCCGAAGCTGCCCTGACTCTGCGGGACACCGCCGGTGAAGACGATCATCCCGGACCTGACCCGGGATGATCATGTTAGTTTATTGTCATAATCTATCAATAGACAGAAATCCCGTCTTTGATAGTTTCCGGCGATGATGCCGATCGATGTCGATTCCGCGCTGGCCGCCCTCCAGCCCTGCCGTCCGACGCTGGACGCGCGCTGCGTGAAGCTGCCGCTGCGCGAGCCGTTCCGGATCAGCGACCATGTCTTCCACGATGTCGAGACCGTCGTCGTCCGGCTCACAGCCGACGGCCATGCCGGGCGGGGCGAGGCGGCGGGGGTCTTCTATCTGGGCGACGAGCCCGCCGGCATGCTGCGCACGATCGCCGAAGCGCGCGGCTGGATCGAGCAGGGGATCGACCATGCCACGATCGCCGATCGCCTGCCGCCGGGCGGCGCGCGCAACGCGCTCGACTGCGCGCTGTGGGACCTGCAGGCGCGGCGGGCCGGGCGCCCGGTCTGGCAACTGCTCGGCATGGCGCCGCCGCGCCCGCTGCTCACCACCTTCACCGTCGGCAAGGCCGCGCCCGCCACCATGGCCGCCGGGGCGCTGGCCTATGCGGAGGCGCGCGCGATCAAGATCAAGCTGGGCGGCGACGGCGAGGATGCCGATCGCATCCGGGCGGTGCGCGCGGCCCGGCCCGACGTCTGGCTGGGCGTCGACGCCAATCGCGGCCTGACGCCGGATCGGCTGGCGCGGCTCCTCCCCGCGCTGGCCGATGCCGACGTCCGGCTCGTCGAGCAGCCCTTCCCGGTGGGGGAGGACGCGCAGCTCGCGGCGTTCGACCTCCCCTTCCCCGTCGCCGCCGACGAGAGCGTCCAGGCCCTCGACGACCTCGACCGGCTCGCCCGCTTCTACCAGACCGTCAACATCAAGCTCGACAAGTGCGGCGGCCTGACCGAGGCGCTGCGCATGGCGGAGCGCGCCCGCGCGCTCGGCCTGTCGGTCATGGTCGGCAACATGATCGGCAGCTCGCTGGCGATGGCCCCCGCCTATCTGGTCGGCCAATATTGCGCGGTCGTCGACCTCGACGGCCCCGTCTTCCTGAAGGCCGATCCCTCCCCCTCCGTCCGCTATCGCGACGGCCTCATCGACTGCCCCGAAACCGTCTGGGGCGGTCAACCGACTTCGGGACAATCGTCATGCTCGACCTGAGATTCTCGCTGGCCCTGCTCGCCCTGCTGCCGCTGCCCGCCGCCGCGACGCCGCCGCCGCGCGCCGCCCAATGGTTCGCCGATGTCGCCGCGATCGCCGACGACGCCAATGAAGGCCGCGCGACCGGATCGCGGGGCCATCTGCGCGCCGCCGATTATGTCGAGCGCCGCTTCCGCGCGATCGGCCTCGCGCCCGCCGGCGAGCATGGCGGCTTCCGCCAGCAGGTCGCGCTCGAGGAGCAACGCATCGATTATGCGCGCTCGCATGCCGAGCTGACCGATGCGCAAGGCAAGGCCGTCCCGCTCGCGCTCGGCAGCGACATGCTGATCGCCGCCTGGGCCGCGCCGCGCCCCGCCAGGGTCGACGCGCCGCTGGTCTTCCTCGGCTATGGCCTGCACCTGCCCGAGCAGGGGCATGACGATTTCGCCGGCGTCGACCTGAAAGGGAAGATCGCGGTGGTGATCGGCGGCGGCCCCGCCGGCATCGCCGGCCCGATCAAGGCGAGCAACCGGTCGGAGCGCAGCAGGCTGCTCGCGGCGGCGGGCGCGGTCGGCGTCATCGCGCTCACCCCGCCCCGGCAGATCGAGATCCCATGGGAGCGCCAGACGCTGCTGGCGCGGCAGGGGGACATGTACCTCGCCGACGCCGCGCTGCGCGACGTGCCCGACGATTTCTTCCTGGCGAGCGTCGATCCCGCCGCCGCCGAAACGCTGTTCGCCGGCAGCGGCCACAGCTTCGCCGAACTCGCGGCCGCGTCCGACGCGTCGGCGCCGGTGCCGGTCTTCGCCCTGCCGGTCCGGCTCCGGGCGACGATCGCCGCCGAGCGGCGCCGGCTGGTCTCGCCCAACCTCGTCGCGCGGCTCGACGGCAGCGATCCGGCGCTCCGGGACGAACATGTCGTCGTCTCCGCGCATCTCGACCATGTCGGCATCGGGCCGGCGATCGACGGCGACGCCATCTACAACGGCGCGATCGACGACGGCTCGGGCGTGGCAACGGTGCTCGACATCGCCGCGCGCGTCGCCGCCGGCGAACGGCCGAAGCGATCGATGCTGTTCCTGATCGTGACCGCCGAGGAGCCAGGCCTGCTCGGCTCGACCTATTTCGCCCGGAAGCCGACCGTGCCGGCCGAGGGCCTGATCGCCGACCTCAATTTCGACGTGCTGCTGCCGCTCTGGCCGCTGACCACGATCCTCGCCCAGGGCGACGGGGAAAGCAGCCTCGGCGACCAGGCGCGCGAGGTCGCGGCGCGGCACGGCCTGGCGCTGGTCCCCGATCCGCTGCCCAACCGGAACAGCTTCGTCCGCACCGACCAGTACAGCTTCGTGCGCGCCGGCATCCCGGCGCTCGCGTTCAAATTCGGCTTCGCGCCGGGCACCGAGGCGTTCCGGCTGGAGGGCGCGTGGCGCGCGACCCGCTACCACGCCCCGAACGACGATATCCGTCAGCCGGGGCTTCGGCCGGAGGAGATGGTGCGGTTCGACGACTATGCCGCCGACGTCGCGATCGCGGTCGCCAATGCGCCGGCGCGGCCGCGCTGGCTCGACGGAAGCGTCTTCAAGCGCTTCGCGCGCGGCTATGCGGTGAGGTAGCCGGTCGAGAGGCGGACCATCGAATCTATGAATTCCTGGTCCGTCATCCCCGCCGGATTTTCGAGGATGTAGCGCCGCATGTTGGCGAGAACGGCGATTTCTAGGATGATCAGCGCCTGTTCGATATCCTCGACGACGATCTCGTCGCGATGTTGTTCGAGCAGCGCCCGGTTGGTGGAGTGGGTGAACTTCTCGACCGAGAGGTTCTTGGTGAGCTCGACCAGCTCGGGCGTCTGCTTCGAGATGCTGTAGAGCAGCACCTTGTTCTCGCGGAACTGGTGCAGCAGATATTCGTAGGTGGCGCGGCTCGCCTGCTCCAGCGGCAGCTCGATCGATTCGCGCAGCACCGCCCGCGTCCCGTTGGCGATCCGCGAGACGGTCTGCTCGATCAGCGCCGAGATGATCGCGTCCTTGTTCGGGAAATATTGATAGAGCGAGCCGATGCTCGCCCCCGCCTTCTCCGCGATGTAGTTGGTCGTCGCCTTCTCATAGCCCTCGTTCAGGACGATGATCTCGGCGGCCTCCAGGATCGCGTCCGAGGTCACCTTCGCCCGGCTTTGGATCGGCATCTTCCGTCGCAATGCTCAAACCCTTGTTTTAAGACGTCTTCCCAGTTGTCGCGTTGTGTATTTTGGCATGGTGACGATTGCAATCCGGCTTCCCGCCGGCCGGACGACGATCGACGCCCGCCCCCGGCGGGAGGGCGGGCGCGCTGCGATCGGACCCGGGGTCCCCGCGCCGGTCAGGGGCCGTCGGCGAGCTGTCGATAGGCATGCCCCCAATGATCCGCCACGCTGCTCACCGTGGGTTCGAACCGGGTCCAGTCGAGCTGCAGCCCCTCGCACCCGATCTCCACCGCCACCCCCGCCGGCCCGTTGACGTAGAAGGACAGCATATTGTCGTTGCAGTGGCGGCCGAGCGTCGCCATCAGCCCCAGCCCGTGGGCCCCGACCCGGTCGAGGCAACGCCCGACCTCGTCGACGTCCTCCAGCTCGAGCATGAGATGGACGATCCCGGTCGGCGACGGCTGGCTGAACAGCGCGAGGCTGTGGTGGCGGGGATTGTCGGCGTGCATGAACAGCACGCGCATCGGCGGGACGCCCTCGATCGGCAGCGCGATGGTCAGGTCGTCGCTGGCGCCGAAGCCGAGCACGGAGCGGTAGAAGTCGTGGGTCTCCTCCAGCGCCCCGGCGGCCGGGACGACGACATGGCCGAGCCCCATCTCGCCGGTGACGAACCCCCGGACGCCGGCCGGCGACCGGAAGGGATCGCCGCACCCGGTGCGCTCGCAGTAGAATTCGATGATATTCCCGGCCGGGTCCTCGGTCGCGAAATAATCGGCGACGCAGCGTTTCGCCGCGCCGGCCGCATCGCCGTCGCGCAGCTTGAGGCCGAGGCCGTTCAGCCGCTCGTACAGCGCGTCATGGTCCGCCCGCGACGCCAGCTCCCAGCCGATGCCGCTCAGCCGATCGGCGTCGCCGGCCTCGACGCGGATGCGGAACGGATGCTCGTCGATCTTGAGGCGGACGTCCCCCTCCGTTCCGGGGACGTCCATCGCCCCGATGACGCCGGTTCCGAAACGGCGCCAGCCGGGCAGGTCGGCGGAGGTGAAGCTGAGATAGCCGAGGCGCGAGACTTTCATGGGCCGACGGCCTCCGCTTGCCGGGCGGCACCCATCCGCGCAGTGAGGAAATGCTGGAGATGGGCGTTGAACAGCCCGGCCTGCTCGACCATCACCCAATGGCCACAGTTCGACAGGAGCGTGAACGCGCAGTCCGGGCTGGCATCGAGGAATTTCGAGAAGCCCGACATCGGCGTGAACTGGTCCTCCCGCCCCCAGAAGCCGAGGATCGGGCAGCGGATATTGCCCAGTTCGTGCGCCATCGACGGCACCTTCAGCCGTGACAGCACCTCGACCGGCTGGGTCCGAAGGACCTCGAACCGTTCGTCGACCAGCCCGTCGTCGACCAGCGACGCATCGTGGACCAGCATGCGCAGCAGCGACCGCAGCCCTTCCCGGTCGAGCGTCCCGCCGACGAAGGCCGACACCATGCTGCGGATGCCGGGCATGGCATAATAGACCTCGCTCTCCTCGATGCCACCGGGCGCCATCAGCACCAGTCCCTCGACGCGTTCGGGATCGTCGAGGGCGATGCGGATCGCGACCGCGCCGCCGAGCGAATTGCCGACAAGCACGCAGCGTCCGACGCCGATCGCGTCGAGCGCCTGCCGGATCGTCCGCGCGAACAGGTCGGTGGTGTAGTCGCAGCCGACCGGCTTGCTCGAATGGCCGAAGCCGATCATGTCGAGGACGATCGCCCGGCGCCCCGCCGCCACGATCGCGTCGATGTTCTGCTTGAAATTGCTGTAGCCGCTCGCGCCCGGCCCGCTCCCGTGCAGGAACGCGACCGCCGGGCCCTCGCCATAGCTCAGATAATGGATGCGGTGTTCGCCGACGGCGACCTCCTGGCCCCGTGGCAGCAACGGCTCAGGCATTGCGGCCTCCCTTCCCGATCAGATGAAATAGTCCTTGTTCTCGCCGCCCAGCACCATCGCGCCATAGTTGCGCGCCAGCGGCACCGGGTTGTTGGCGACGTGCGCGCGGGCGATGTGGATGTCGTGCCAGATGGCCTGGATCTCGGAATCGAGGAACACGCTGCGCCCGCCCGCCACGTCGAACAGCAGGTCGACCGCCTCCATCATCCGCACGACGGTCGAGCCGGTCTCGTAGCGGCACCGCGCCCGTTCGAGCAGCGATATGTCCTCGTCCCCCGCGATCGCGTCCATCAGCCCGTCGAAGTTGCGCAACAGCGTCGCCTCGGCGCGGTCGATCAGGCTCCTCGCCTCGGCGACGCGGCGCAGGATGTCGGGATCGCCGGTGCCCTTGCTGGGGTCGGTGCTGCTCGATCCGATCCGCTCGGCGAACAGCGCGAGCGCATGGCGCGCCGCGCCGATCGCGGGGGCCGCGACCGTCGCGGTGAAGACCTGCCCCCAGGGGAGGCCGTAGAGCTTGTCGGGCTGGTCGTGGAGCCGCCGATAGCCGTCCATCTGCGAATGGATGCGATAGTCGGGAACGAAGACCGGCCGGTCGATGACGATGTCGTTCGATCCGGTGCCCTGCAGGCCCATCACCCGCCAGCTGTCCTCGATCGCATAGTCCGCGCGCGGGACGAGCAGGGTCTGGAGCAATGGGCGGCCCTCGACGATCGCGCCGAGCAGCACCCAGTCGCAATGCCCGCTGCCCGAGCTCCATCCCCAGCGCCCGTGCAGCATGACGCCGCCCTCCACCACCTCGGTCCGCGCGCCGACCGGGTTGTACGAGCTGCTGACCCGCCGGTCGGGATCGGCGCCATAGACCTCCTGCTGGGCGCGCCGGTCCATCAGCGCGATCTGGAAGGCGTGGACCGAGATGATGCCGCCGATCCAGGCAGTGCTCATGTCGCGCTCGGCGATCCGGATCAGCGCGCGGAGCCATTGCTGCGGCGTCGCTCCGGCCCCGCCCAGGCCGCGCGGCACGAACGACCGGAACAGGCCGGCCTCGCGCAGCGCCTCGACCGAGGCGGCCGGCACCTGCCGCGCCTCCCGCCCCGCCTGGGCGTTGCGGGAGATGAGGTCGAGACAGGGCCCGACGTCGATGGCGTCGCCCGTCTCCGGCGGCGCGGCCCGCGATGTGATGGTCGCCATTGCGCTTCTCCGTTCAGCTGGCCGCGCCATGGGCGTCGGCTTCGAGGTCCATGGCGATGTCGGGCGGACGCTGTTTGTGCGTCGGCACGTGCCGGCCATCGACCTGTTTCCAGAAGCTCTCCGCCTGGTCGCGGGGATTGTAGAATTGCCGGTACCAGATCCTTCCGAGCGCGAAGTTCCGCTCGGTCGGCAGGCCCAGTATCCGGATCGCGGGCTTCTTGTTGGCCCAGATGTCGAAATCCTGCTGGAAGGCGCTCAGCACCTCGTCCTGCATCCGCCGCGCCGCGGCCTTCAGCGCCTCGTCGGGGGCGTCCCCCGGCGACCGCAGCAGGTTGTTGTGCCAGACCTTGGTGACGCCGTCGTCGACGGGCGTGTGGAAGATGAACTCGATGCCGCGGACGTCGCCGATCGATTGCCGCGACAGCAGCAGGCCCGGCCCGGTATACCAGGTGTAGGTCATCAGATAGGCGTCATATTCGCGCCGGAAGCCGCCCTGCCGCTGATAGTAGAGCGGGCCGGCGAACTGGTTCTCGAAATATTCGCAGGGCGATCCGTGGGTCGGGCCGAGATGGTTCGAATCCGCCATGTTGTCGAGGATCTCCTGGGGATGGACGTTCAGCGTCCCCAGATGGTCGTAGGCGCCATTGATCCAGTCGGGCCGGTCCCATTCGGGCAGGGCCGGCGGATCGACGTCGGGGGCGCCGTCCTCGGGATCGTGCCACATCATGATCGCCCCCATCACCTCCCGCACGTCGTAGGAGCGCAGCTTCGCCGCCTTGGGGCAGGGGCCGTCATAGTCGGGGATGTGGTCGGCGCGGCCGTCGGGGGCATAGCGCCAGCCATGATAGGGACAGCGGATCGAATCCCCCTCGATCTGCTCGCCATGGACGGCGATCGAGGCGCTGGCCGACGCGGCGAGATGCGCGCCCATATGGCTGCAATGCGCGTCGAGCAGGACCAGCCGTCCGCTTTCGCCGCGATAGAGCGCGAAGTCCTTGCCGAAGAAGCGCAGCGCCAGCGGCGCGCGCCCGAGTTCGGCGGCGTCCGCGATCATGAACCAGCCGCGCGGGAAGGCGAAGTCGCCGAGTTTGTAATCCTCCGATCGTGCCACGCCTCGTTCCCGTCCTTCCCTGAAATTGAAGATCGCGCCGCCGCGCCTAGGCCGCGTGCGGGCGGGCGACGCCGGGCGCGCTTCGCGCCGCCATCAGCCGGTTCGCCGCCCGATAGGCCATGGTCAGCGCCGGGCCGAGCGTGCAGCCGGCGCCCGGATATTTGTCCCCCATGATCGACGAGGTGCAGTTGCCCGCGGCGAACAGCCCTTCGATCGCCACGCCCGCCTCGTCGAGCACACGGGCATCGTCGTCGATGCACAGCCCGCCCTTGGTGCCGAGGTCGCCCGGATAGAGGCGCGCGCCGTAGAAGGGCCCCTTGGCGACCGGGCCGAGGCAGGGGTTGGGCGACACCCGCTCGTCGCCGTACATGCGGTCGTGCGCGTCGCCGCCGCGCCCGAAGCGGGCGTCGACGCCCTGCCGCGCGAAGCGGCCCATCTCCTCGGCGGTCGCCTTCAGTCCCGCCGGATCGATGCCGAGCTTCGCCGCCAGCCCGTCCAGGGTCGCCGCCTTGACCAGCAGGCCGCGCTTGCCGAACGCGCCGGGGTTCATCCAGTCGGGCGATAGGCTCGCCTGCAGCAGCCCGCCGAACATGTATCGGGAACGATAGGTCCGGTCGAACAGGACATAGGCGGGGACGCGATCCTTCACGTCATAGTCCTCGCCATAGATGCAGGTGCCGTAGGAATTATAGGTGATCGCCTCGTTCATGAAGCGCCGGCCCTTGCGATCGACGATGATCAGCCCCGGCTTCGACTTCTCGAAGAACAGGATGATCGAACGGTCGCCCCACCGGACCGCCGGTCCCCACCAGGCCTCGTGCATCAGCCCGGTCGCGGCGCCGATCGCGCGCCCGGCGGCGATCAGGTCGCCGGTGTTGCCGGGGCTGCCGGCGGACCAGTCGGGCGAGGTCGGGTTGGCGATATGGGCGGGCCGCATCGACGCGCTGCGCTCGAACCCGCCCGCCGCGACGATCACGCCGCCGGTCGCGCGCCAGCGCTGCTCGCCGCCGTCCGCCGCCGTGACGACGACGCCGTGGACCCGGCCGTCCTCGACCACCAGCCGGGACACCGGCGCGTCGAGCCGGAACGCGATGCCGCGCTGGCGGAGCGCGAGGAACAGCCGGCCGACCAGCGCCTCGCCCATGCACAGCCGCCGGTCGCGCCCGCCGCGCAGCCGCGCCTTGAGGTCGGTCGCGTAGCGCAGCAGCGCGCCCGTCGCGATCCGCTGCCAGCCCTTCGCGACCGCCTGGATCTTCGACGCCTCGGTGATCGTCAGGTTGATCCTGCCGAACGCCTTCGACGATGGCGGCATCTGCCGCAGCCGGGCGAAGTCGGCGCCGAGCCGGTGGCCGTCGAGCGGCGCGCAGTCCATCGTCCGCCCGCCTTCCCGCCAGCCGGGCATGGCTGGGTAATAATCGGGATATTTGGCGACCGGGCTGTAGGGGACGCCGATCTCCCGCATATAGCCGATCATCTCGGGCGCGGTGCGGATATAGGTGCGGATCGTCTCGTCGCGGATCTGGTTCGCCGGGATCACGGCGCGCAGATAGGCGAAGGCCTCCTCCTCGCTGTCGGTCTGGCCGACCGTGCCGATCGCCGGGTTGTTGGGGACCCAGACGCCGCCGCCCGAGGTGGCCGAGGTGCCGCCGAAGCGGTCGGTCTTCTCCAGCACCAGCACGCGCGCGCCGAGATCGCAGGCGCGCACCGCCGCGAGCAGCGCAGCCGCGCCCGATCCGACGACGATGACGTCATAGGTGCCGTCCCAGCCCTGGCCGCCCGCCGACCCCGATCCGATAGTGGCTGGTCGCATCGCTTCACTCCCATGCCCGCCCGGACGCCGCCGGCGCCGCCGCTCCTCAATCCCGTCATCGGGCTATGGCGGGACGGGGTTCACCTCAAACTCGCTTTTGATCGCGAAACCCTTGCCGGAACCCCGGAAATCGGGACGTCCGGCGGGTTGGACGACCGCATCCGCCGCCGTGAAAGCGAGTTTCTATTGAGCGATATCCGATCCCATATCCGGGTCGTCCGGCGGGATCGGCGCATCATCGCCTCCGCAGGAGAGGCGGCGCGCCCGGCACGGCCGCGAGCGGGAGGTCGAGCCATTATTTTCGAGACGATCAGATATGAGGTCGACGACGGCGTCGCGCGCATCGAGCTGAACCGGCCGCACCGCCTCAACGCCATCAACAGCGTGATGAGCCGCGAGCTGCCCGAGATGTGGCGCCGCTTCGACGCGGACTCCGACGCGATCGTGGCGGTGGTGACCGGCGCGGGCGACAAGGCCTTCTGCACCGGCGCCGACCTCGCCGACCTGCCGGAGATGCTTCTCGACGAGCAGGGCGCGCCGTCGATCGCCTCGATCCGCTGGACGCCGCTCCAGAACCAGGTCTGGAAGCCGGTGATCTGCGCGATCAACGGCGCGGTGATGGGCGGCGGCCTGCACTTCGTCGCCGAATGCGACATCGTCCTCGCCTCGGAGAGCGCGACCTTCTGCGATCCGCATGTCAGCGTCGGCCTCGTCTCGGGGCTGGAGACGATCGCCCTCGCCCGGCGCATGCCGATGGGCCCGGTGCTGCGGATGGCGCTGGCCGGCAGGGACGAGACGATCACGGCGCGGGAGGCGCAGGCGCTCGGCATGGTCGGCGAACTGTGCGCGCCCGACGCGCTGATGCCGCGGGCCCAGGCCCTCGCCGCCAGGATCAGGCGCAACTCGCCGAGCGCGATGGCCCGCACCAAGCGCGCGATCTGGAGCGCGAAGGAGACCGGGCTGACGCAGGCCTCGCTCGACGCCTGGACGGTGATGATGCGCCACAACCAGACCCATGATTTCGCCGAGGGCGTCCGCGCCTTCACCGAGAAACGCGCGCCGCGCTGGGCCCCCTATTCCGGCGTCGAGCCGAACGAAGCAGGACAATGACCGAGATAAGATTTGACGACATCGCCGGGCTCGAGGCGCTGGTCTCGGCCGACTATGGCCCGTGGAGCGAAGCCCGCACCGTCACCCAGGCGGACATCGCCGCGTTCGGCGAGCTGACCGGCGACCGCCAGTGGATCCATGTCGACGTCGCCCGCGCGCGGGCCGAGAGCCCGTTCGGATCGACCATCGCGCACGGCTTCCTGATCCTCTCGCTGATCTCCGACATGCGCAAGAGCGAGGGGTTCCGGATCGTCGGGCACGGCAACGCGCTCAACTACGGGATCGACGGCCTGCGCTTCATCCGGCCGGTGCCGGTCGACTCCGCCGTCCACTGCCGGACGCGGCTCCAGGGCGTCGAGGCGAAGGACGGCGGGACGATGATCGAGCTCGGCCTCGCCGTCCATGTCGTCGGGCAGGAGGTGCCCTGCCTCGTGCTGCGCTGGAAGCTCTTCTACCGGCCCTGAGCAGAGAGGAATCGCCATGATCCAGGGCATCCCCCTGCCGGCCACCGACGATCCGCTCGATGCCGAATTCTGGGCGCGGGCGCGCGAGGGCCGGCTGGTCGTGCAGGGCTGCGGCCAATGCGGCGCGCGGCGCTTCCCGCCGCGCCCGATGTGCCCGCACTGCCAGTCGGAGGAGGTCCGCTGGGACGAGGACCCGGGCGGGGGACATATCTGGTCCTTCGCCACCCCTCGCCCGCCGCTGCTGCCGGCGTTCGAGGCGCTGCTGCCCTATGTCGTGATCGTCGGCGCGCTCGACAGCGACCCGGCGATCCGCATCGCCGGGATGCTGGACGGCGATCTTCCGGACGGCGACGCGATCGCGATCGGCCGGCCGATCCACCTGGTCTTCAAGGCGGTCGGCGACGACTGCGCCCTGCCCTTCTGGCGCCTCGGCCCGAAAGCGACATCGCGCCCGTCCGGGCGACCAAGGGAGATTCCGACGTGACCACCCCCGCCGATCCCGCCGCCGCGGAGCTGCACGACTATGCGCTGGACGACCGTTACCGGAAGACGTCCGGCAGGGTCTATCTGTCGGGGTCGCAGGCACTGGTCCGCCTACCGATGCTGCAACGGGTCCGCGACCTCGCCGAGGGCCGCAACACGGCCGGCTTCATCTCGGGCTATACCGGCTCGCCGCTCGGCGGATACGACACCGCGCTGAAAGCGGCGAAGAAGGAGCTCGACGCGCACCACATCGTCTTCCAGCCGGGCCTCAACGAGGAGCTCGGCGCGACGGCGGTGTGGGGATCGCAGCAGACCGACCTGTTCGGCGAGGCGCGCTACGACGGGGTGTTCGCGCTGTGGTACGGCAAGGGCCCCGGCCTCGACCGCGCCGGCGACGCGATCAAGCACGGCAATTATTCGGGATCGTCGAAGCATGGCGGGGTGCTCGTCCTCGCCGGGGACGATCATGGCGCGAAGTCGTCGACGACCGCGCACCAGAGCGACCACGGCTTCATCCATTACGGCATCCCCTATTTCAATCCGGCCTCGGTGCAGGACTATCTCGACTATGGCCTGCACGGCATCGCGCTGTCGCGCCATGCCGGCTGCTGGGTCGGCATGAAGTGCGTGACCGACACGATCGAAAGCTCGGCGTCGGTCGACATATCCGCCGTGGAGGCGCCGATCCTGCCGCCCGAGGCGGAGGCGCAGGGCCAGCCCGGCCGCAACGCCCGCTGGGGCGTCCACCCCGTCCTTGCCGAGCAGTCGCATTACCAGAGGCGCCTTCCGGCGGTGCAGGCCTTCGTCAAGGCGAACCGGCTCAACCATCCGGTGATCCACGCCGAGGACGGCCTGCTCGGCATCGTCACCGGCGGCAAGGCCTGGCTCGACGTGATGCAGGCGCTGGAGGAGCTGGGCCTCGATCGCGACGGCTGTCGCAGGCATGGCGTCGGCGTCTTCAAGGTGGCGATGCCCTGGCCGCTCGAACCCGACCTGATCGCCGATTTCGCACGCGCCTATCGGACCATCCTCGTCGTCGAGGAGAAGCGCCCGATCATCGAGCAGCAGCTCGCCGGCCTGTTCGTCAACGACCGGTCCGCGCCGATCCTGATCGGGAAGAACGACGAGGCGGGATCGCCGCTGATCCCGTCGGTGGGCGAGCTCAACGCCCCGCTGCTGGCGGCGGCGATCGGATCGACCCTGGCGCGGCTCGGCGCCGGTCCCGGCCCCGCCGCCCGGTCCGCGCCGGCCGCGACCGGCGCCGGACAGGCCGCCGGCCTCGTCCGCCTGCCGAGTTTCTGCGCGGGGTGTCCGCACAACGGCTCGACCCGGGTGCCGCAGGGCAGCGTCGCCTTCGGCGGCATCGGCTGCCACGGCATGGCGACCTTCCTGCCCGAGCGGAACACCCCGACGCTGTTCCAGATGGGCGGCGAGGGCGCGCCGTGGATAGGCCTGTCGCCCTTCACCGAGCGGAAGCACATCTTCCAGAATCTCGGCGACGGCACCTATTATCATTCGGGCCTGCTCGCGATCCGCGCCGCCGTCGCGGCGAAGGTCAACATCACCTACAAGATCCTCGTCAACGACGCGATCGCGATGACCGGCGGACAGGCCATCGAAGGCAGCGTCCGCGTCGACGCCCTCACCCGGCAGGTCCATGCCGAGGGGGTCCGCCGGATCGCGGTGGTCAGCGACGACATCGACAAATATCGCGCCGGCCATGATTTCGCGCCGGGCGTCACCATCCACCATCGCGACGACCTTGCGGCGGTGCAGGAGGAGCTGAGGGAGGTCGAGGGCGTCTCGATCCTGGTCTACGAGCAATATTGCGCGACCGAGCTGCGCCGCCGCCGCAAGCGCGGCAAGGCCGAGGACCCCGACCGCCGCATCTTCATCAACCCGCGCGTCTGCGAGGGCTGCGGCGATTGCGGGGTGCAGTCGAACTGCATCGCCATCGAGCCGGTCGAGACCGGCTTCGGACGCAAGCGGCGGATCAACCAGTCGGCCTGCAACAAGGATTTCTCCTGCACCAAGGGCTATTGCCCCAGCTTCGTCACCGTCCACGGCGCCAAACCGCGCCGGCGCGGCTCCAGCGGTGCGGCGGCGCTTCCCCCCGCCGCCGCCGAACTGGCCGCGCGCTTGCCGACACCAAAGGTCGCGCCGCTCGACGCGCCGTTCAGCCTGCTCGTCACCGGCATCGGCGGCGCGGGCGTCGTCACCGTCGGCGCGCTGCTGGGCATGGCGGCGCACCTCGAAGGCAAGGGATGCTCGGTGCTCGACGTCGCCGGGCTCGCCCAGCGCAACGGCCCGGTGACCAGCCATGTCCGCATCGCCCGGCGGCCCGAGGACCTGCACGCGACGCGCATCGTCACGGCGGACCTCGTCCTCGGTTGCGACATCGTCGTGACGGCGGGACAGGAGGCGACGTCGAAGATGGTGGCGGAGCGGAGCCGTGCGGTGGTCAACACGCGGGTGGCGCCGACCTCGGCCTTCGCGAGCAATCCCGATCTCAACCTCGATGCGGGCGCCATGGTCGATCGGATCCGCGCGAGCCTGGGTGATGATATGAACGCCGCCTTCGTCGATGCCGGCAGGCTCGCCGACGCGCTGATGGGCAACGAGATCGCCACCAACCTCTTCCTGGTCGGCTATGCGATCCAGAAGGGCTGGATGCCGGTCGGGATCGACAGCGTGCTGCGCGCGATCGACCTCAACGGCGTCAGCGTCGAGATGAACCGGACCGCGCTGCTCTGGGGCAGGATCGCCGCGGAGGACCTCGCCGCCGTCCAGGCCTGCGCGTTCGGCGTCGGCAGTGGCGAGGGGGAGGCCCTTCCGCCGCAGGAGGAGGCACTCGGCGATCTCGTCGCGCGGCTCGCGGCGGACCTGGCCGCCTATCAGGACGCGGGCTATGCGCGCCGCTATCGCGCGCTGGTCGCCCGCGTCCGATCGGCCGACGGCGGCTTCCCGGAGCGGCAGGCGGCGCTGAGCAAGGCGGTGGCGCGCTATCTCCACAAGCTGATGGCCTACAAGGACGAATATGAGGTCGCCCGGCTCTATGCGGACGGCGCCTTCCGGCGCGCGCTGGAGGAGGCGTTCGAGGGCGACCTGCGGCTCGAATTCCACATGGCGCCGCCGCTGCTCCAGAAGCGCGACCCGCGCACCGGCCGCTACCGGAAGCGGACCTTCGGACGCGGCACGATGCGCCTCTACGCGCTGCTCGCGAAGCTCAAATTCCTGCGCGGCACGCCGTTCGACCCATTCGGCCGCAGCGCCCACCGCAGGGAGGAGCGCGCGCTGATCGTCCATTATGAAGGGCTGATCGAGGAGGTGCTGCGCCATCTCGACGCGGGGACCTACGACCTCGCGGTCGAGATCGCCTCCTATCCCGAGCTGATCCGCGGCTACGACAGCGTCAAGGACGAGCATCTCGAACGGGCGCGGGCACGGCTGGAGGAGCTGCGGCAACGCCTGCTCGATCCCGCCGCCGCGCCGCGCGCGCTCGAAACCGCCTGATCATTCGTCATCACGAGCGAAGGCCATCGCCATGCTGAAGGACAAGACCGCGATCGTCGGGATCGGGGAAACGCCGTTCGCCAGGAACCTGGCCGAGTCCGAATTCCAGCTCGCCTGCCGGGCGATCAAGGCGGCGCTCGACGATGCCGGCATCCACCCGTCCGAGGTCGATGCCCTGTCCTGCTACACCTATGAGGAGACGCCCGAGTTCGAGGTCGCCCGCGCGGTCGGCATGGGCGAGGTCCATTACCTCTCCCAGTCGCCGCACGGCGGCGGCGCGGGCTGCGGCGCGATCGGCCACCTCGCGATGGCGATCGCGGCCGGGGTCGCGAAGGTCGGCGTGGTCTGGCGCTCGCGCAAGCGCGGCGCGCGATCGAAGCGGCTCTGGGCCGGCGTGCAGGAAGTGGTCGCCGACCATTGGAAATGGTCGCGGCCGCAGGGGCTGCTTCGTCCGGTCGACGAGGTGGCGGTGCTGACCCGGCGCTACATGCACGACCATGGGCTGACGCGCGAGCAGCTCGCCGAGGTGGCGCTGTCGATGCGCGCCTATGCGGCCGGCAATCCCAAGGCGCTGATGGGCGGCCGGACGCTGTCGCTCGCGCAATATCTCGACGCGCGGATGATCTCCGATCCGCTCTGCCTGTTCGACAACTGCCTCGAAAGCGACGGCGCGATCGCGCTGGTGCTGGTCGGCAGCGACCGGGCCGCCGACTGCGCGCGCAGGCCGGTCCGCATCCACGCCTTCTCGCAGGGCATGAAGCGGCAGCACCAGCTGATGACCGACTATCATGCCGACGACCCGCTGCGCAGCTCGTCCTGGACATGCGCCGCCAACCTGTGGCGGCAATCGGACATCCAGGCCGCGGACATCGCCGTCGCCCAGCTCTATGACGCCTTCTCGCCGCTCGTCCTCTTCTCGCTGGAGGCCTATGGCTTCTGCGGCCGGGGCGAGGCCGGGGCGTTCGTGGCCGAGGGTCATCTGCGCCCCGGCGGCCGCCTGCCGGTCAACACCTCGGGCGGCAGCCTCGCCGAGGTCTATCTCCACGGCATGAACCTCGCCATCGAGGCGGTGAAGCAGCTGCGCGGGACGGCGCTGACCCAGATCGACGGGGCGCGGACCTGCCTGCTGACATCGTGCGACACGACCCCCAACGGCGCGCTGGTGCTGCGGAGCTAGGATGGCCGGGCCGACGGGAAGCAAGGGAAAACGAGTTAATATTGAGCCGCCTTACGCGGTACGCCCCTTCCCGACACCTCGGCGAAGGACCGGCGAACCGATGCCGCGGCCTGCCCGGAACAGGAGATGGATTTGGTGAGCGACGCGCTGTTCCTGCCGGTGAGACGGACGCTCTTTTCGAGCGAACATGTCATGTTCCGAACGACCGTCCGCAAATTCATGCAGGAAGCGGTCATCCCGAACCTGGATAAGTGGAACAGTCAATGCCACCCCGATCGCGAGGTCTGGCTGGAGGCGGGCAAGCTGGGCCTGCTCTGCGTGACGATCCCCGAACAATATGGCGGCGCGGGCGCCGACCGGAAGTACAGCACCGTGCTGATCGAGGAGCAGCAGCGCGCCAATGCCGCCGGCCCCGGCTTCGTCATGCATTCCGAGATCGTCGCCGGCTATATCGAGCGCTTCGGCACCGAGGAGCAGAAGGCCGCCTGGCTGCCGCGCATGGCGCGGGGCGAGGTGATCGGATCGCTCGCCATGACCGAACCGCGCGGCGGCTCCGACCTGCGGGCGATCTCGACCCGCGCCATGGCCTTCGGGGATCATTACATCCTCAACGGCGCGAAGACCTTCATCACCAACGGCTACATCACCGACCTGATCATCGTCGCAGCCAAGACCGAACAGGACGACGGCACCACCGGCCTGTCACTGTTCCTGGTCGAGGCCGATCGCGCCGGCGTCAGCAAGAGCATGCCCCTCGACAAGGTCGGGCAGAAGGCACAGGACGCCGCCGAGCTGTTCTTCGACGACGTCCATGTCCCCAAGGGCAACCTGCTCGGCCGCCAGGGGGAAGGGCTGCATTACCTGATGCAGGAACTCGCCTGGGAGCGGCTGATGATCGCGATCCGCGCCGTCGCGGGATGCGAGGTCGCGCTCGAGACCACCGTCGACTACGTCAAGTCGCGCAACATGTTCGGCAAGAGCCTGATCGATTTCCAGAACACCCGCTTCAAGCTCGCCGAGTGCAAGACCAAGACCCAGATCGCGCGCGTCTACATCGACAAGTGCATCGAGCTGGCCTGCGACGGGAAGCTCGATGCCGAGGCGTCCGCCATGGCCAAATGGTGGTGCACCGAACTGCAGAACCGGGTGCTCGACGAATGCGTCCAGTTCCACGGCGGCTATGGCTACATGCTCGAATATCCGGTCGCGCGAGCCTGGACCGACGCGCGGGCGCAGATGATCTACGGCGGCACGAACGAGATCATGAAAGAGATCATCGCGAGGAAGCTGTGACGGCGGCCGAGACGCATGGCGTGCCATCCCCGGACTTCCCGGATGCGGACGGCATCGCGCTGGTCATCGGCGGCAGCGGCGGGATCGGACGGGCGATCTGCGAGAAGCTTGCGGCGGCCGGAACCGACGTCGCGCTGACCTACCGCAGCAACCCGGCGACCGCCGACGAAGTGGTCTCCGCCGTCGAGCGCCACGGGCGAAATGCCGCTGCCCATGCGCTGGACATGGCCGACCCGGCGGACGTCGCCCGCGCCTGCGCCGGCATCGTCGCGCGGCACGGGCGCATCCACACCGTGGTCAACGCCACCGGATCGCATATCGCGATGAAGTATATCGGCGACATCGGCCCCGACGAGTTCGGCCGGGTGATGCGCGCCGACGTCGACGGCTGGTTCGCCGCCGTCCACGCGCTGCTGCCGCACATGCGCGCGAAGGGCGGCAGCTTCGTCACGCTGAGCACGACCGGCCTGTTCCGCTGGCCGGCGAAGGACGCGCTGTCGGTCATCCCCAAGGCGGCGAACGACGCGCTGATGACCGGCATCGCGCGGGAGGAGGGCCGCAACGGCATCCGCGCCAACACCGTCGCACTGGGGCTGATCGACGCGGGGCTGTTCCGCAAGCTGATCGGCGTCGCCTATGACGATGCCTATATCGAGGCGGCCAGACGCAATTCGGCGCTGAAGCGGCTCGGCACCGCCGACGAGGTGGCGGAGGCGGTGCTGTTCTTCGCCTCGCACCGAGCCCGCTTCGTGACCGGCCAGACGCTGACGCTCGATGGCGGCTACAGCCTCTAGCCCAATGCCGGGGCGGACGATCGACGCCGACGCCGCGATCCGCCTGATCCGGCCCGGCATGACCGTCTTCGTGCAGGGTAGCATCGGCCAGCCGCTGTCGCTGATGAGGGCGCTGGCCGACGCCGGCGCCGCGCTGCGCGACGTCCATTTCGTCTCGCCGCTGACCCCGGGCGTGAACGGCTTCCCGATCGGGCCCGAGGCGGAGGGAAGCCGCTTCACCACCTTCTTCGACTATCGCGAGCTGCGCCGGTCGTTCGGGGCCGGCGGCATCGCCTTCGTCCCCAGCCATTACAGCGACATCGCCGACCGCATCGCGGGAGCCGGCGTCGACGTCGCGCTGATCCAGCTCAGCCCGCCCGACGCCGCCGGCCTGTGCGGCACCGGCCTCTGCGCCGATTTCGTGCCCGACATCCTCGACCGCTGCGGGCTGGTGATCGCCGAGATCAACGCCGCGATGCCCGCGATCGCGAACGGACCCAAGGTCCCGCTCGACCGGCTCGACCATGTCGTCGCGGCCGACTACCCCCTGCCCGCCTTCGAACCGCCCGCGCCCGATCCGACGGCCGAGCGGATCGCGCGGAACGCGGCGGCGCTGGTCCGCGACGGCGACTGCATCCAGTTCGGCGTCGGCCGCATCCCCCAGCAGGTCGTCCGCGCGCTCGGCGACAGGAACGACCTCGGCCTGCACGGCGGCCTCGTCACCCCGGTCGTGCGGCCGCTGATCGAAAGCGGCGCGATCAACGGCCGGCGCAAGACGATCGATCGCGCCATGCATGTGACCGGGGCGGCGATCGGCGACCAGTGCTTCTACGACTGGATCGCCGGCCATGCCGCCTGGGCGTTCCGGCCGGTCTCCCACACCCACGACATCGCGGTCCTCGGATCGCTCGACGGCCTGGTCGCGATCAATTCCGCGATCGAGGTCGACCTGTTCGGCCAGGCGAACGCCGAGACCGCCGGCGGACGGCAGGTCAGCGGCAGCGGCGGCCTGGTCGACTTCGTCCGCGGGGCGCGGCGGTCGCACGGCGGCCGCGCGCTGATCTGCCTGCCGTCGACCAGCCCGGACGGGCAGCGATCCAGCATCGTGCCGCGCCTGTCCGGTCCGACGACATTGTGCCGCACCGACATGCACTATGTCGTGACCGAACATGGCGTCGCCGACCTGTCCCACGGATCGGTCGAGGCCAGGGCACGGGCGCTGATCGACATAGCCGCGCCGCAGTTCCGCGATGCGCTGGAAGCCGAGGGGAGAGCGATGCGATGAACCAGGATTTCGACGTCGTCGTCTGCGGCGCCGGCGCGGGCGGGATGCTCGCGGCGGTGCGCCTCCACGACCTGGGCCTGCGCCCCCTGGTGATCGAGAAATCGTCGCGATACGGCGGGACGTCGGCCACCTCGGGCGGCGGCATCTGGATCCCCGACCACGGCATCGGCGTCGAGCCGGACAGCCGCGAGCAGGCGCTCACCTATCTCCGCGCCGTGTGCAAGGGCGACTATCGCGACGACAAGCTCGCCGCCTATGTCGACCATGGCGGGGCGATGATCGGCTATCTGGCGTCGATCGGCGTGCCGATGGTCTCGATCCCCGGCTTTCCCGACTATATCGCGCGGGCGCCGGGCGCCTCCACCGGGCGGTCGCTCTTCCCGCCAGAGCTCGACGGCGCCGCGCTGGGGGAGGAATTCCACCGGCTGCGGGATTCGCCCAACGGATACAAGCTGTTCGGGCGCTACGCGCTCAACCTCCAGCAGTCCTTCACCCTGTCGGAACGCGCGTTCGGATGGCAGTGGACCGCCGCGCGCATGCTGCTCAAATACTGGCTCGACCTGCCCTGGCGCCGGAAGACGCCGCGCGACCGGCGGCTGACGATGGGCCGGGCGCTGGTTGGCGGGCTGCGCAAGGCGATGCTGGAGCGGAACATCCCGCTGCTGCTCGACTGCGGCCTGGCCGGGCTTCGCGTCGAGGACGGCCGGGTGACCGGCGTCGATGCGGTATCGGGCGGCGCGGCGCGGCGCTTCACGGCGCGGGCCGGCGTCATCCTCGCCGCCGGCGGGTTCGAGCAGAACCAGAAGCTCCGCAACGAACTGCTGCCGGTGGCGACGAACCGCAACTGGAGCCTCACCCCCAGCGGCCTCAACATCGGGGACCCGCTGATCAGCGGCATCGCGGCGGGCGCGGCCACCGAATCGCTCGACGCCAACTGGTGGGCGCCGAGCATGCAGCTCCCGTCGCGGACCGAGCCGAACATCGACCTCGCCGTGCCGATGTTCTTCGACCACCGGCATCCGCACAGCCTGTGCGTGAACCGGCTCGGGCAGCGCTTCGTCAACGAAAGCTGCTCCTATGACGAATTCGGCCAGGCGATGATCGCCGATCACCGGCGGACCGGCGCGAACATCCCCTGCTGGATGATATTCGACGCCAGCTTCCGCCGCGCCTATCCGTGCGGGCCGATCCTGCCCGATTTCGTCATGCCCGATCGCCGCATCCCGCACGAATGGTGGGACAGCCATGTCTTCCGGGCCGGCAGCCTCGGCGCGCTCGCCGCGAAGATGGACGTGCCCGCCGCGACGCTGATCGCGTCGGTCCGCCGGATGAACGGCTTCGCGCGGGCGGGCAAGGACGAGGAATTCGGGCGGGGCGAGAACCGCTTCGACCTGTTCTTCGGGAAGAAGGACGTCGGCCCCAATCCCTGCATGGCGCCGATCGAGACGCCGCCCTTCTATGCGGTGCGGATCGACCTGGGCGACCTGGGCAGCAAGGGCGGGCTGAAGACCGATCCCCGCGCTCGCGTCCTCGCCACGACCGGCGCGCCGATCCCCGGCCTGCATGCGATCGGGAATTGCGCCGGCTCACCCTTCGGCAACTGCTATCCGGGCGCGGGCGGGACGCTGGGCCCCGCCACCGTGTTCGCCTATATCGCCGCCAACGACCTCGCCGCGCAGGCTCGCCCCTAGCGCCCGGTGAAGACCGGCTTCCGCTTTTCCGCGAAGGCCTCGAGCGCGATGCGGTGGTCGTCGAGGAGCTGCGTGACGTTCTCGAACGCGGCGGCGCGGTCGATGATCGCATTGGCGGTGACGCGCAGGCCGGCGTTGATCGAGGCCTTGGTCCACTTGATCGAATGGGTCGCGCCCCGCGCCAGCCGCCGCGCCATCTTCGCGACCGTCTCGTCGAGCTCCTCGGCCGCGACCGCCGCGGTGATCAGGCCGATCTCCGCAGCCTCGGCCGCCGGAATCGCATCCCCGGTCAGCAGGTAGCGCCGCGCCCGCGCATAGCCGATGAGCTGCGGCCACATCACCGCGCCGCCGTCGCCCGCGACGAGGCCGATCGAGACGTGCGGATCGGCGAACACCGAGCCCTCGCTCGCGTAGACGAAGTCGCAATAGAGCGCGAGCGAGCAGCCCAGCCCGATCGCCGGGCCGTCGACCTTCGCGATGATCGGCTTTTCGAGGTCGAGCAGCGAATTCTGGATCTTGCGGTCGCGACGGATGCCGGCGCTGGTCGCGGCCGCGTCGCCATGCAGCGACAACAGCCATTTGAGGTCGCCGCCCGCGCAGAACGCCCCGCCCGAGCCCGACAGGATCACCACGTCGACGCTGTCGTCGCGGTCGACATCGTCGAAGATGCGCGAGAATTCCTCGTGCAGCCCCTGGTTGATCGCGTTCTTCGCTTCGGGCCGGTTGACCGTGATCGTCAGGATGTTGCCGTCCTGCGCGATCGCCAGTTCCTTGTAGCTGTCATAATTCATGTGCGGGCATCCTCGATGCTGGGGGTCGCTCCGAGCGGCGGGTCCTCGACGAGGCCCAATCGTTCGGACATGTCTTTCCGAAGCCGGAATTTCTGGATCTTGCCGGACGGGGTCAGCGGGAATTCGTCGACGAACTCGACATAATGCGGGACCTTCCAGCGCGAGATGCGGGCGGCGCACCAGTCGCGGATCGCCGCGCCCGAGACGGCATGGCCGGGCCGCAGGCGCACGACGGCGCAGACCACCTCGCCATATTTCGGGTCGGGCACGCCGACGACGGCGACGTCGCCGATCGCGTCATGCTCCTTCATGTAGGTCTCGATCTCGACCGGCGAGAGATTCTCGCCGCCGCGGATGATCATCTCCTTCGCGCGGCCGACGATCGCGACATAACCGTCGTCGTCCATCGTCGCGAGGTCGCCCGAAGCGACCCAGCCGCTTTTGTCCTCGACGCCTGGCCGGCTGCCATAGCCCGTCATCGCGCCGGGACCGCTGTAGAAGAGCTGGCCGATCGCGTTGCGCGGGACCGGCCGGCCGTCGCCGTCGCGGATCGACACGCTCACCCCGACCAGCGGAGTGCCGCTGGTCCGCGTCTTCTTGTCGACGCCGTCGCCGAGGATCGTCGTCGTCGTCACGCCGCAGGTCTCGGTCTGCCCGTAGCAGTTGATCACGTCGGCGCCGAAGGTGGCGCGGCAGCGGGCGAGCAGGTCCCTGGTCACCGGCGCGCCGCCGACGATGATCGTCGCCAGCGCGTCGAGGCGCCGCCCCGCGATCGAGGGATCGTCGAGCATCGCGATCAGCATCGTCGGCACGCCGATGAAGGCGGTGCAGCGCTCCTGTTCGAGGATGTCGAGCGCGATCCCCGGCTTGAAGATGTGGAGCGGCAGCAGCGTCGCGCCGTTGAGGCACGCGCCCGGCACCGAATTGCCCGAGCCGCCGACATGGAACAGCGGGAAGCCGACGCAGACCCGGTCGCCCTCCCCCAGCCCCCAGCGCCGATAGGAATTGCGCGCGGTCGTCGCGATCGCCGCGTGCGAGAGGCGGACCGCCTTCGGCACGCCGGTCGTCCCCGACGTATATTGGATCATCAGCGCCTCGCCCGGATCGACCTCGACGCGCGGCAGGCGATCGGGCGCGGCCGGCAGCAGCGCCGTCCAGATGCTGGAGAAGGCATGGACCCCGCGCAGCGCGGGCACGTCCGGGCGCGCCTCCGCGACGATCGTAGCGGCCGGCGCGCCGCCGATCAGGTCGGCATGGAAGATCGCGGCGGCGTTCGAATCGCCGAGCGCGAAAGCCAGCTCGCCCGGCCGGTAGAGCGGGTTCAGCGCGACGAGGACGAGCCCGGCCTTGGCGATCGCATATTCGAGTAGGATCCATTCGGGATGGTTCGGCCCCCAGATCGCGATCCGCTCGCCCGGCCGATAGCCCTGCGCGACCAGCGACGCCGCGAGGCGGTCGGCCGTCGCGTCGAGCTCGGCATAGCTCCAGGCGACGTCGGCCACCGCCGGCTGGTGCCGGTAGACCAGCGCCTCGCGCTCCCCCCATTGCCGCGCCGCGCCGGCCAGGGCGTCGCCCAGGCCAACCGCGACGCGGCACTGCGCCCGTTCCCGCTCGGGCGCGATCCGTTCGGACAGGAGAGGGTCCCGGTCGTTCACGCTGGTTTCTGGCCGGGCCTCGGACATCGGATAGCTTTGTTCTCTGGAGGACGGATCGCGCCGCGCCGCTGATTTCCCGGCCGGGGTAACGCGGCGGCGCGCTCACCTTAAACTCGTTTTCCCTCCGATCCGGCCGCCGCCCCGACTGCCCGGTATGCGAGTTATAAATGAACGAACCGGCCGGTAGACCGGCGGCGAACCTCGGGCGCCGCCGCCGGGAAGGAGCCGCGCCCGATCCCCTTTCGCACAGGATCGACATGACCAACTTCCACGAGGCCGAGCATATCCAGATGCTTCGAGAGACGCTGCTGCGTTTCATCGAGAAGGAGATGCCGCTCGACCTCGTGCGGAAATGGGACCGCGACAATCATTTCCCGCGCGAGGTGCATGCCAAGCTCGCGGCGCTGGGGCTGATGGGGCTGACCGTGCCCGAGGAATATGGCGGCGGCGGACGCGACGTGCGCGCGACGATCATGGCGATCGAACTGCTCTGCGGCCGCAGCATGGCGGTCGGCGGGCCCTATATCCAGTCGGCCTGCTATGCCGGCCTCAACCTCGCCGAGGTCGGCAGCGAGCGCCAGAAGGCCGAGCTGCTCCCCCGCGTCGTCGAGGAGGGGATGATCTTCGCCTATGGGATCAGCGAGCCCGACGTCGGCGCCGACGTCGCCTCGGTGCGGACCACCGGCCGGGTCGAGGGCGATCGCCTGATCGTCAACGGATCGAAGCGCTTCTGCTCGGGCGCGACGATCGCCAGCTACATCTACACGCTCGTCCGAACCGGCCCCCGGGAGGATCGCCACCGCAACCTGACGCTCGTGCTGATCCCGTCGGACGCGGACGGCATCACCTTTGAGGCGCAGGACGCGCTCGGCCTCAAGGGGACCGGCACCTACGACGTCACCTTCGCCGACGTGTCGGTGCCGCTCGCCAACGTGGTCGGCGAGGAGGCCGGGTTCAACAATGCCTGGGCGATGCTCGTCGGCCCCGGGCTCGACATCGAGAAGATGGAGGTCGCCGCGATGGCGCTGGGCATCGCCTCCGCCGCGGTCGAGGAAGCCTGGGCCTATGCCCAGGAGCGCGTCCAGTTCGGCAAGCCGATCTCCGCCTTCCAGTCGGTTCGCCACATGCTGGCGGAGGCGAGGACCAAGCTGCACGCCTGCCGGGCGGTCACCTACCAGGCGGCCGACGCGCTCGACCGGGCCGAGGACGCCTCGCTGGAGACGTCGATGGCGAAGCTGTTCGTGTGCCAGACGGCGCAGGAGATCGTCCTCGCCTGCCAGCAGGTGCTCGGCGCCTATGGCTATATCAAGGAGTTCGACATGGAGCGGCACGTCCGCGACATCCTGGTCATGCCGATCCTCGGCGGCTCCTCCGCGATCCAGAAGAACAATATCTGCAACATGCTGAAGCTGCGCAAATGACGGCGACGATTCCGGCGGCTCCATCGATAGGACCGGCCCTCCCATGCCGATGATCACCTTCGTCGCGCCCGACGGCGCCGAATATGTCGTCGACGCGCGCGGCCTGCATTCGGTGATGGAGGCGGCGCGCAACCATATGGTGCCGGGCATCGACGCCGATTGCGGCGGCTCCGGCTCCTGCGCGACCTGCCATGTCCATGTCGACGCCGCCTGGGCTCAGGCGACCGGCGCGGCGGACGACATGGAGCAGGCGATGCTCGACTGCGTCGAGGAGCCGAGCGGCACTTCACGCCTGTCGTGCCAGATCCGCGTCTCCGACGCGCTCGACGGCCTGGTGGTGCGGCTGCCGGCCCGTCAGGGCTGAGGCGGCACTCCGTCGGCGACCAGCAGCTCGGTGGCGACGCCGCTGCGGCGGCGCAGTTCGATCATGCCGGCATAGCGCGGATCGCGATACCAGGCCCGCGCCGATCGCATGTCGGGGAACTCGATCAGCACGACCGCGTCGGGGGCGGGGCCGGCGCCTTCGAAGCTCTCGCTCTCGCCGCCCTTGACGAGATAGCGCCCGCCATGCTCGGCGACGAGCGCCTCGGTCACCTTCCTATATTCGCGATACCAGTCCCAGTTCGCGACGTTCAGCTTGCCGACGATATATGCTGCCATGATCCACCATCTTTCGACGGCCGATTAGCAGCGCGGGGCTTCACAATGTACTCGCGTATCGCCCCGAAAGGCGCCGCCCGCCTCGCAATCCCGGCCGAAATGCGCGATGCTCCGAACCGCCGGCAGGGTCCGATCGAGGCATCCGCCGGCAGGGAGGGACATCCGTCGCGACGATCCAATGGGCGAGCAGATGGCGAACGAGACTGGCAGCGGCGGGGAGGTCGATCGCCGCAAGAACCCGAAGCAGCAGCGCGCCGTCACCACGGTCGACGCGATCACCCAGGCGACCCAGCAGATCATCATCAAGGAAGGCTTCAGGAACGCCACGACCAACCGCATCGCCGAGGTGGCGGGCGTCAGCGTCGGATCGCTCTATCAATATTTCCCGAACAAGCAGGCGATCATCAAGACGCTGATCGAGGAGACCGTCTCCAAGGCCGCGGCCAAGGTCCGGACCGGCCTGCGCCGGCTGATGGAGGAGCCGCTCGAACCGGCGCTGCGCCAGATCATGACCCTGCTGCTCGCCATGTACAAGGAGAACGACTTCATCCTGTTCCGGATATTGGACCAAGTCCCCGAGCTGAAGGAATATACCAAGAACCTGTCGGTCGAGATCTACACCTATTCGACCAACCTGGCCTTCCTGGAACAGCATGAGACCGAGATCGTCGTCGCCGACCTGCCGACCGCGCTGCTCATCATCGAGCGGGCGACGATCCACAATATCGAATGTTTCCTGGCGCAGAATCCGACCGGCATCACCGAGGAGCAGCTCATCGACGAGCTGACGCGGATGGCGCTCAACTATCTGACCAAGTGAGGAAGGCCGCCTAGCGGCCGGAGATGCTCCGCTGGATCGCGCCGATCCGGTTGCGGACGAAATCGGACGCGAGCAGCTCGTGGAACAGCGCCGCTTCGGTCGCGATCGCGGCGGCGGTGCCGTCGGCATGGGGCGCCTTCGCCAGCGCCTTGGTGTGGCGGACCGCCTCGGGCGACAGCGCGACGATGTCGGCGAGCGCCCCCGCCGCCGCCGCCGCCAGCCGATCGGGCGCCGCCAGCTCGTTGACGATCCCCCATTGCACCGCCTGCTCGGCGGAGCAGCGCCCGCTGCCGAGGAACAGCGCCATCGTCCGCCGATGACCGATCAGTTGCGGCAAGTGGAAGGTCGACCCGAATTCGGGAATCAGCCCCATCTTCGTGAACGGGAAGACCAGCGTGCAGCCGGGCACCGCATAGACCAGGTCGCAATGGAGCAGCATCGTCGCACCGATCCCGACCGCATCGCCGTTCAGCGCCGCGACGACCGGCTTGGGAAAGGTCGAGAGGCGCTGCATGAAGAGGTAGGAGGGCTTCTCGTCGAAGGCGATCTCCGCCCCCTGCGCGAAGCCGCTCACGTCATGGCCGGCGGTGAAGATCGGGCCGGCCGCCGCGAAGGACAGCGCGCGCACGCCGTCGTCGGCGGCGGCATGGTCGATCAGCCGCACCAGCGCCCGGTACATGGCATAGGTGATGGCGTTCCGCTTCTCCGCCCGGTCGAAGGTGACGGTCAGGACGCCATCGGCGGCATGTGCGCGGAGGCCCTCGGGCAGGTCGTCTGCAATCGTGGCGGGAAGGTCGGTCATCCACCGGCGGTATCACCGAGTCCCATTTAGCTTCTGCTCGCATTCGCCTCGGAAATACGAGTTTATCGTGAGTTCGCGCTCACCCTAGGCTCGCCCCCAAGCAAGGCGAGAAGCACATGGAATATGATCCGTTCTCCGACGAGGCGATGCGCGACCCGCACGCCCTCTACACCAGGCTGCGCCAGGCCCCCGGCCCGCATTTCATCGAGAAATACAATGCCTGGGCGCTGGTCCATTTCGAGGACGTCTGGACCGTCAGCGTCAAGCATGAGGCCGACATCACCTTCACGGCCGGGCAGCCGCTGACCAACGTCCTGCTCGGCGAGCCGATCCCCCACGCCTTTCCCAGCATGGACATGAGCGAGCATCGCAAGTGGCGGCGGGTCGTCCATGCCGATTACACCAAGGGCAATGTCGAAAAGGACCGCGACCGCATCACCGCGCTCGCCCGCGAGCTTCTGGCGCCCCTCGCCGCGCGGAAGCGGTTCGACTTCTACACCGACTATGTGAACCGGCTGTTCGCGATCAACGCCGGCCATAATCTCGGCATCGACCGCGACAATGCGATCGAGTGGCGGCGCCTGATCGACGAGACGATGCACCGCGACCCCGGCCAGGTCGGCACCTCGTCGGCGCGCAACCAGCAGGCCGGCATGGAACTGCACCGCCAGCTCCACGCCTATGTCGAACGGATTCGCCGCGATCCAACGCTGGCCGGGGGGCATTGCGCCAAATATCTCGACGCCGAGGTCGAGGGCCGCCGGCTCGAGAACCAGGACATCGTCAACATCATCATCATCTTCCTGACGGTCGGATCGGGCACCACGCCCAACGTCTGCGCGGGGACGGTCTATTATCTCGCCCGGCATCCCGAGCAGCGCGACGCGGTGCTGGCCGATCCCGCGCTGATCCCGAAGGCCTTCTTCGAGGCCGCGCGGATCGACCAGCCGACCAACATGCTGTGCCGCCGGGCGGTCAACGACTTCTCGGTGCGCGGCGCCGAGATCAAGGCGGGCCAGAACCTGCTGATGATCTACGCCTCGGCCAATCGCGACGAGGCCGAGTTCGAGCGCGCCGACGCGTTCGACATCTTCCGATCCTATCCGCGCGACCTGACCTACGGCATCGGCGGGCACAAATGCCTCGGCATGCACCTCGCGACGATGGCGGGGACGATCGCGCTGCAGGAATTCTTCAAGGTCTCCGGACGGTACGAGGTCGACGCCGCGCACTGCACCCGCGCCTATGGCGAGTTCCTGTCCGGCTTCGACCATCTGCCCGTCATCCTCGGCGCCTGAGCCGAGCGACACCCGATCCAGGAGGACCCCATGACGATACGCAGCCTGGGCTACATAGGCTTCGGCGCGCCCGACCCGGCGGCCTGGCTCCGCTACGGCACCGATATCCTCGGCCTGATGCCCGCCCGCGCGCTGGCCGGCGAGGATTGGGGCATACCCGCCATTCCCGGCTCCGGCCCGAAGAGCGGCGGCAGCGGCATCGCCGAGGACGGAAGCGTCTATCTGAAGATGGACGACTGGCAGTGGCGGATCGCCGTCCACCCCGACGACACCAACCGCGGCGTCAAATATCTCGGCCTCGAGGTCGAGGACGAGGCCGACCTCGCCGCCCATGTCGCCAGGCTGCGCGAGGCCGGCTTCGTCGCCGAGATGGGCTCCGCCGAACAGGCCGAGGCGCGTTCGGTGAGCGGCATCGCCCATACGACCGACCCCTGCGGCAATGCGATCGAGCTGTTCCACGGCCCGACCGTCGACCGGAAATTCCAATCGCCGCTGGGGATGGAGTTCCTCGCCGGCCCGCTCGGCATCGGCCATGTCAACCTGCTCACCTCGAACCGGCTGGCGGCGGCGCGGGACTTCTACACGCGCGCCCTGGGCTTCCGGCTGGCCGACTATATCGCGTTCGGCGGCGGCAATTCGGCCAATTTCTATCGCTGCAACCCGCGCCACCATTCGATCGGGCTGCTCGAAGTCGGCCGCGCGATCGGCGTCCATCACCTGATGCTGGAGGTCACCGAGGTCGACATGGTGCTCCAGTGCCTCGAACGCGTGACCGACGCGGGGATCGCCGTGACCTCGACGGTCGGCCGGCACGTCAACGACAACATGCTGTCCTTCTACATGCGCAGTCCGTTCGGGTTCGAGGTCGAGATCGGCTTCGACGGCCGGCTGCTCGACGAGGACTGGACGCCGAACCGCTTCGTCGAGGGCGACATATGGGGCCATCGCGGCCTCGATCCCGAGACGATCGCCAGGAACCTCGCCGCGATGCCGCAGGGATAGGAGAGCGCCATGGCCGCCAGACTTGCCAAGCCGAGCCTCGACGCCGGACTGGTTTCCAACGACCTCGACGGGCTGATCCGTTTCTACAATGGCGTGCTGGGCCTTCCGCTCGCCGGCAGCGTGGATATCCCGAACGTCGGGCAGGTCACGCGCTTCCAGGTCGGCGACAGCGTGCTGCGCGTGCTGGTCCCGCTCGATCCGGCGCAGCCGCCGCCGGCGGGCCCGCGCTTCTCGTCGACCGCCGGCATCCGCTACCTCGCGCTCAGGATCGGCAACCTCGCCGAGACCGTCGAGCAGGTCGCGCAGGCCGGCTTCACCATCGCCGTGCCGCTCCACACGCTGCGCCCCGGGGTCCGGGTCGCGCTGGTCGAGGATGCGGACGGAAACACCATCGAGCTGATGGAGGAATCCGCGCCGTGAACTTTTCCTTCTCCGAAGACGAGACGACCTTCCTCGAGGCCTTCCAGGAACATCTGGCGCGCGAGAAGCAGCGGTCCGACGCCGCCATCATCTTCGCGCCGCAGCGGGAGACCGACTCCTGGCTGGTGGACTCCCCCGAGCGGCGCGGCTTCATGAAGCGGCTGGCCGAGGCGGGCTATATCGGCATGTCCTGGGCGCGCGACTATGGCGGCCGCGAGCGGCCCGGCATCTACGACTATCTGCTCAACGAGGAGCTTTCGAGCCAGGGCGCGCCGATCATCGGCAAGGGGGTCGGCTGCATCGGCAAGACGATCATCGCCCATGGCTCCGACAAGCTGAAGCGCGAGTTCCTGCCGAAGATCCTCGCCGCCGAGATCGAGTTCGCGCTGGGCTATTCGGAGCCGGGGGCGGGATCGGACCTCGCCTCGCTCCGGCTCCGCGCCGAACGCAGGGGCGACGCCTGGGTCCTGAACGGCCAGAAGATGTGGACCACCTCGGCGCATTTCGCCGACTGGTACTGGGTCGCGGCGCGGACCGACCCCGACGCGCCCAAGCACAAGGGCATCAGCGTCTTCCTGGTGCCGATGAACCATCCCGGCCTGACGATCGTCGAGATCGAGACGATGGGCGACCACCGGACCAACGAGGTGTTCTTCGACAATGTCGAGGTCCCCGCCGACTATCTGGTCGGGCAGGAGAATGCCGGCTGGCAATATGTCTGTGAAGCGCTCGATTATGAACGCTTCGCGCTCTACACGGTCGGCCCGCTGCTGCTCCGGTTCGAGGCGCTGGTCGAGCTGGTCAGACGCACCGAGCGGGACGGTCGGCCGCTGGCCGACGATCCGGCGGTCCGCGCCCGCATCGCCGAGCTCGCCTGCGAGGTCGAGACCGCCAGGATGCTGCAACGGCGGGTGATCGCCAAGGCGATCAAGGGCGACGTGCCGACCGTCGAGGCCGCGATGTACAAGCTGTACAGCACCCAGCTCGGCCGGCGGATCGCCAATGAAGCGCTCGACTGGCTGGGGCCGCTGGCGCTGCTGTCGTCGGATTCGCCCGACGCCCCGTTCGCGGGGAAGTGGGAGATGTCGGACCGGGCGACGGTCGTCGACACGATCGGCGGCGGATCGTCCGAAGTCCAGAAGAACATCGTCGCCCGGCGCGGGCTGGGGCTGATGACCGGAGCTTGAACCATGGATCTCGATTTCAGCGAAGAGCAGGTGATGCTGCGCGACACCGCGCGGCGGCTCTGCGAAAGCCTGTTCGACACGAAGACCGTCCGCCGGCTCGAAGGCGAGCCCGACAAGTTCAATCGCGCCTTCTGGGCCGAGCTCGGCGCGAGCGGCCTGTGCGCGCTGCGGATCGGCGAGGCGCAGGGCGGCGCCGGCATGGCCGCCCTCGACCTGGCGATCCTGTTCGAGGAGTTCGGCCGGTCGCTCGCCTCCTCCCCCTTCCTGCAAAGCTGCGTGCTGTCGGCGCGCATCCTGTCCGCGCACGGGACGGAGGCGATCAAGGCCGCCTATCTCCCAAAGATCGCCAGCGGCGAGCTGATCATGATCCCCGCCGGGGACGGCATCGATCCGGGAGAGATCAGCATCGACGCCGGGCGCGGCACCGTCGGCGGCCGGACGCTGCTGACGCCCTTCGCCAGCGTCGCCGACATCTTCCTCGTCCATGACGGTCGATGCTGGGCGCTGGTCCCGGCCGACGGCGCCGGCATCTCGCTCGTCCCCCAATCCAACTATGCGTCCCAGCCGCTGTTCTCGGTCCGGTTCGACGCGGTCGCGATCGACCCGGCGCTGGCCTTCGCCGCGCCCGACCGCTTCGACCCGACCGCCGACGCGGCGAGCGACCTGCTGATCGCCGCCGCCGCCGAAGCGGTGGGCGCGGCGGACCGGCTGCTCGGCCTGACCGTCGACTATGCCAACCAGCGCAGCCAGTTCGGGCGGCCGATCGCCGCCTTCCAGGCGATATCGCATCCGCTGGCGGACGGCGCGACCGAGCTGGAGGGGGTCCGGCACCTGGTCTACCAGGCGGCCTGGGCCAGCGACGAGGGCATGGCCTGCGGCCATCTCGCGCGGATGGCGAAGCTGCGGGCGGCGGCGCTGTTCCGGCGGATCGCCACGATCGCCGTCCAGGTCCATGGCGGCATCGGCTATTCGACCGAAGGCGAGCCCCAGCTCTTCTACCGCCGCTCCAAATATCACGAGCTGATGAACGGCACGGCGGACGCTCTGAAGACGCGGATCGCCGACCATGTGCTGGCATGACCGGCGGCCCGCCTGACGACGGCGAGGCGCTGGGCGAGGACGTGCTGCGCCTGATCGGCCGGCCGCAATATGTCTCGGGCGCCGGGATGCCCGCCGATCGCGGCCATGTCCGAGCGATGGGCGCCGCCGTCGAGAACGCCAACCCCACCTGGTGGGACGACGGCGCGGCGGAGGACCTGCTCGGCGCCGCCTATTGCCCGGCGACGATGCTGGCGGCCTGGGGCCGGCCCGAACTGTGGGAGCCGGGCCGCGCGGAGCCGCTCAGGGCGCTCCAGGCGCATTTCGACCTCAAGGATCTGCTCGGCTTCCCGGCCTCGATGGCGGTGTCCTACACGACGAGCTTCCACCGCCCGGTGGCGAGCGGCGATCGGCTGCGGACGCAGCAGGTGCTGCGGCGGATCAGCGATCCCAAGACGACGAAGATGGGCCGGGGCCGCTTCTGGACGATCGAGATGCAATATCTCGACGAGCGCTCGGACCTGGTCGGCGTCGAAAGCTACGAATTCTTCGGCTTCGGAAAGGAGCGGGCATGAACCTCGTCACGATCGACGACGTCGAACCGGGCCAGCAGATCCCTGCGCTGTCCTTCCACGTCACCGCGTCGCGGCTGATCGCCGGGGCGTTCGCGAGCCGGGACTATTCCCCCCTCCACCATGACAGGGACTATGCCGTCGACGTCGCCGGACAGCGCGACATCTTCGCCAACACCCAGTTCCAGGCGGCGCTGTTCGAGCGCTATCTCAACGACTGGTCGGGTCCGCTGGGACGGATCGCCCGGATGACCTTCCGGATGACCTCGTCGGTCTTCGCCGGCGACCTCGTGTCGCTGACCGGGACGGTCGACCGGGTGCTGCGGGCCGGGCCCTGCGCGCCGGCCGCATCGATCCTGATCGCCATGGCGGTGGACGAGCGGACCGCGACCGCGTGCGAGATCCTCTACGCGCTGCCCGCCGCCGCCGGGGACAATCCCTGGCGGCGGCGCGGCGAAGGCTGGCTGCAACCGGCGTAAAGCGCCCCGCCCTCAGGCGGTGATGTGGAAGCCGCCGTCGATCGCGATATGCTGGCCGGTGATGTAGGACGCCGCGTCGGACAGGAAGAAGCAGGTCGCCGGGGCGATCTCCTCGGGCGCGGAGAAGCGGCCGAGCGGGATCGCGTCGAGATAGCGGTGGCGGAACTTCTCCTCGCGGATCGTCTCGGTCATCGCGGTCTCGACCAGGCCGTAGCAGACGCTGTTGACGTTGATGTTGTACCGCCCCCATTCGCGCGCCGCGCTCATCGTCAGCCCCAGCACGCCGGACTTGGCCGCGCCATAGTTGATCTGGCCGAAGGTCCCGCGCCGGCCGGCGTCGGACGATATGTTGACGATCGAGCCGGGATTGGCGGCGCCGGCCTTCGCCCGGGCGATCATGTGGCGGCCGACCGCCTGGAGGCAGACGAAGACGCCGGTCAGGTTGACGTCGATCACCGCCTGCCACTGATCGCGCTTCATGTCGGTGATCATCGCCGCGCGGACGATCCCGGCATTGTTGACCAGCCCGTCGATCCCGCCGAACGCGGCGGCGGCGTCATCGACGACGCGGGCGACGAAATCCTCGTCGGTGATGTTGCCGGCATAGCGCCGCACCGTCCCCGCGTCATGGCCGGCGAAGCTCTCCTCCAGCGCGTCGCCGTCGATGTCGACCGCGACGATCCGCGCGCCCATCCGGATCGCGTGGTCGGCCAGCGCCTTGCCGATGCCGCGCGCCGCGCCGGTGACGAGGATGGCCTTGTTGTCGAGTGATGCGGGATGGGTCACGGTGCGTCCGATCGGTCTGGATGGAGGGAAGGAGCGGAGACCTCAGCTGCCGAGCAGGCCGAGGATCGAGATGCTGCAGACATTGTAATTGGGGAAGCCGCCCAGATTATGGGTCAGCGCCCGGCGCGGCCGGCTGAGCTGGCGATCGCCGGCGCGGTTCAGCAATTGGGTATAGCCTTCATAGACCATCCGCAGCCCCGACGCGCCGATCGGATGGCCGAAGCATTTGAGGCCGCCGTCGATGTTGCTCGCCACCTCGCCGTCGGCGTCGAACTTGCCCGCCAAGACGTCGCGATAGCCCATGCCGGGCTGCGACAGGCCGAGGTCCTCCATCGTCACGAGCTCGGTGATCGAGAAGCAGTCGTGGACCTCGACCAGGTCGAGCTCCTTCACCGGATCGACGATGCCGGCCTCGCGATAGGCCTTGCGCGACGCGATGCGCGTCGTGTGGGCATAGCTGCCGTCCCACGCGTCGTGCGACATCTCCGAACCGTTGCTGAGCGCGAGCTGCATCGACTTGACGCTGACCAGCTCGCCGGTGCGGCCAAGGCGCATCGCCATTTCCGGGCTGGCGACGATCGCGCAGGCCGATCCGTCGCTGACCCCGCAGCAATCGAACAGGCCGAGCGGATAGGCGACCATCGGCGCCTTGACGATCGCTTCCTTGGACAGCCGCTGCCGCAGATGCGCCTTGGGATTCTTCGACCCGTTCTCGTGGCTCTTCCACGAGATGTGCGCCATCGCCTCCTTGAGCGTGGCCATGTCGACGCCGTGGCGCGCGGTATAGGCGCTGGCGAACTGGGCGAACGATCCGGGCGCGGTGGCGCCGGGCTGCCACAGGTCGTTGAACGTGCCCTTGCTGCGCTCGGGCAGGCCGCCATAACCGGTGTCCTTGAGCTTCTCGACGCCGAGCGCGAGGGCGATGTCGACGGCGCCGGCGGCAACCGCATAGACCGCGCCGCGCAGCGCCTCGGAGCCGGTCGCGCACAGATTCTCGACGCGGGTCGCGGCGATGTTCGGCAGGCGGAGCGTCTGCGACAGCGACAGCGCCGACTTGCCGAGATTCTGCTCGTCCATCGAAAGGCCGAACCACGCCGCCTCGATCTGGTCCCGGTCGATGCCGGCATCGGCGATCGCCTCGCGGAAGGATTCGGAGATCAGGTCCTCGGCGCTGCAATCCCACCGCTCGCCGAAGCGCGAGCAGCCCATGCCGAGGATGACGACCTTGTCCCGGATACCTTCAGCCATTCAACCAGCCCCCTTCATGTCCGCAGGCGCGGCCTTCCAGAAATAGCGGTGGAAGAGCCGCTTCGGATCGCGATCCTTGATCCGGAACACGGAGCGGACCGGCGTCGCCACGCCCAGCCGGCCGGGCTCGAAATCGGTGAACTCCATCATCACCACGCCGCCGTCGTCGAAGCCGACATTGCCGTACATCAGCGGCGGATTGGCGGAGATCGCCAGCCAGTCCTCGGTGAAGGATCGCACCCGGCCGACCTTGTGCTGGAAGGGTTCGTCGACCAGCGTGTCGAAGCTGCGGCAGTCGGGATTGACGCAGCATGGCCCCTTGGGGAACTGCCGCGTCCCGCAGGCGGTGCAGAGCCCGCCGACGAAGCCGGTGATCGTCCTGCGATGGCGGTGGAAGGCCGACAGGGCGGTGCGGTTGTCGCGTTCCGCCCGGATGCCCCAGTCGACCTCGATCTGCTCGCCGAACGAGAGGAAGCGCAGATAATTGTCGTCCTCCAGCCCGGCGTCGAGCTGGGCGCGGACCGTTCCCTCGGCCCGGCGCTCCGCGATCGCCTCCGTGGTCTCGAACAACAGGCCTTGCGCACCCTGCGCGACGTTGAGCAGCAGTATCTTCTCGCCGGGGCCGGCCGTCTCCAGCGCGTGGCACAGCATCAGCAGCGCGTGGGCCGCGCCGGTGTTGCCGCATTCGGCGTCGAGCGGATCGACCAGCCGGTCCTCGTCGATCCCGCAGGTCCGGGCGATCAGCCGCAGCGTCGCGCGCGAGACGCCCGCGATCGCGACATGGCGGACGTCGCCGATCGCCCAGCCCGCCTTGTCGAGCAGCGCGGCGATCGCCTGCGGGACGATCTTCATATGCCCTTCGTCGCGAACCCACCGCTCCTCGAGGACATAGTCGGTCCGCGCGCCCGTCGAGCGATAATGGTCGACGAAATCGATCGACAGGCAGTGCGCGGCGACGAAGCGGGCGATCAGGTCGCCGGCCCCGGTCGCGACCGCCGCCGCGGCATGGCCGAAGCTCAGTTCCTGGACCGAGGCGATCCTCGCGGCGCGCTTGTCCGAGGCGACGGTGAGCGCGGGCCGGCCGCCGTCGAGCGCGTCGATCAGCGCGCCGGCGCCGCAGCCGAGATAGCCCCCGGCGTCGGCGCAGCGGATGTCGGGCGACAGGGTCAGCGCCTCCGTCAGCAGCACCGAGCCGGCCCTGTCCGCGAAGGGCGGCGTCGTGCTGGCGAACTGGACGAGGCCGGGCGCGAAGCCCGTCGCCCGGGCAAGGCAGGCGCGGGACGCCTCGACCGCCATGGTGAGGCTGTCCTCGTCATGCGCGCAGATCGTGCGATGGCCGCTGCCGAGCGACGCCAGCGCCGGGTTCGCCCATTGGTTGGCCGCGACGATCGCCTTGCGCGACAGTCGCCGCCGGGGGAGATAGCCCGCGATCGAGATGATGCCTGTGTCCGACAATGGCCTCTCCGTTGCAGTCGCGCGTCACGACATGATGGGCGGCGGCCGGCCGGGAGGTCCCGGGACGGAAAGCGTCCTTCGCGGACGTCCTGCGGCGCCTTGCCGATCTGCTAGGGTCAGGCGCGCTCACATAAAACTCGTTTAGCCTTCGGTTGCCCGGCCGCGCCCAAGATGAGTATCAGCTGAGCCCGCTCCCGCCCTAAGCCGCCATGACCCGCACCCGCGACGTTGGAGGAACGAGATGGCGACCGGCTTCAACGCGCTGATCGGCCTGCGGCACATCGGGCTGGACGACGGCCGCTACTGGATCGAGATCGATGCCGGCGACGCGCATGTCCACGAACGGGGGTTCGTGCATGGCGGCGTCATCCTGAGCCTGCTCGACATCGCCATGGCGCGCGTCGTCCGCCATGGCGAGGGCGGCGAACGCTACATGCCGACGATCGAGTTCAACGCCAGCTTCCTGCGCCCGATCGAGCCCGGACGCCTCCGCGCCTGCGGGACGATCCTGAAGCGGTCGCGAACGCTGTGTCGCGCCGAGGCGACCCTGTTCGACGCGCAGGGGCGCCCCGGCGCCAGCGGCCGCGCGGCGTTCGTCTCCCAGCCATAGCCAGCCGGGCTCCTTCGCGCGGCCATATACGAGTTCATTATGAGCATCGGATCAAACAGGGTGGACGCGATAGATCATTGACGAGACCCCCGTCGCCGAACGCCGTCGATACCCCGGTCTCGCACGCGAACGAGAACATCCATCGGAGGGGATCCTATGACGAGCCGCATCGGCAAGCTGTTCCATGGCACGGCCCTGGGCCTCGCCCTGTCCATCACCGCGCAGGGCGCCGCCCAGGTCCGGACCGCGCCCGCCGTCTCCCAACCCGCGACGCTGGAGAGTTGGGCGAGGACCGTCAGGCCGGCCGAGCGCGGCGCCCCCAACGTGATCGTGATCCTCACCGACGATGTCGGCTTCGGCGCCGCCTCGACCTTCGGCGGTCCCGTCCCCACGCCGACGCTCCAGGCGCTGGCCAACAGGGGCCTGCGCTACAACCGCTTCCATGTGACGGCGGTGTGCGGGGCGACCCGCGCGGCGCTGCTCACCGGGCGCAACCAGAACAACGTCAACATGGCCGTGGTGCCGGAACTGCCCGCGGCGCCCGACGGCTATAATACGATCATCCCGAAATCGGCCGGCACGATCGCGCAGCTCCTGCGCCACAACGGCTATTCGACGGCGCTGATCGGCAAGGCCAATGTCACGCCGATGTGGGAGACCGGCCCCGCCGGCCCGTTCGATCGCTGGCCCACCGGGCTCGGCTTCGATTATTATTATGGCTTCATGACCGCCGAGACGGACGAATATTCGCCGCCGCTCTATGAGAATACCCGGCCTGTCGACCCGCCCGCCCAGCCGGACTACATCCTCGATCGCGACCTCGCCGACCATGCCATAGGCTGGCTGCGCGAGCAGCATGAACTGGGCTCGCAGCGCCCCTTCTTCCTCTATTACGCGACCGGATCGACCCACGCGCCGCTACAGGCGCCGGCCGACTGGATCGCGAAGTTCCGCGGCCAGTTCGACCAGGGCTGGGACAAGCTGCGCGAGGAGACGCTCAGGCGCCAGATCGCCACGGGGATCGTGCCGCGCGGGACCAGGCTGGCGCCCCGCGCGCCCGGCATCCCCGCCTGGGACAGCATCGCCCCCGAGGATCGCAAGCTCTACGCGCGACAGATGGAGGTCTATGCCGGGATGCTCGCCTTCTCCGACCACCAGATCGGACGCGTGCTCGATGCCGTCCGCGCGATGGGCGAGGAGGACAACACGCTGGTCGTCTTCATCGAGGGCGACAATGGCGCGAGCGGCGAGGGATCGCTGACCGGTGTCATCAACGCCTGGAATCCGGTCAACGGGATTGCCGAGGACGCGGCGGAGAATCGCCGGCGGATCGACGAATGGGGCGGGCCCGACACCCAGCCCCATTATGCCGCCGGCTGGGCGGTCGCGATGAACACGCCCTTCCCCTGGATGAAGCAATATGCCTCGCACCTCGGCGCGACCCGCGCCGGCATGGTCCTGTCCTGGCCGAAGCGCATCGCGGCGAAGGGCGAGATCCGCACCCAATATACCCATGTGATCGACGTGCTGCCGACGATCCTCGCCGCCGCGAACATCCAGCCGCCGGAAAGCCTGGACGGCGAGCGCCAGCAGAAGCTGGACGGACTGGACATGTCCTATTCGTTCGACGCTCCGAAGGCGCCGTCGGAGCGGCGCGTCCAATATTACAACCTGCTCGACAATGCCGGCATCTACAAGGACGGCTGGCTCGCCTCCACGACGCCGAACAGCGTCCCGTGGAATTTCATGATGCAGAAGAGCGTTCCCTTCGCATCGCGGAACTGGGAGCTCTACGATCTCGACCGCGACTTCAGCCAGTCGACCGACCTCGCCCGCCGCTATCCGGCGAAGCTGGAGGAGATGAAGGCGCTGTACCGCGAGGAGGCGGCCAGGAACCACGTCCTGCCGGGCTTCAATCCGACGACGACCTTCCTGTGGGAGAAGAACCATGCCGCGCCGTCGAGCACGACCTTCGGCGGGCCGGTGTCGCGCCTGCCCTGGGGGATGGCGCCGGACGTCCTGAACCGGTCCTTCACGATCCAGGCGCATGTCTCGGTTTCGGCGCCGGAGCCCGATGGCGCCCTGGTCACGCAGGGCGGCCGCTTCGGCGGCTATTGCCTGTGCGTCGAGCGCGGCCTGCCGACCTTCGTCTACAATGCCGGCGGCGCGGGGCTCTACCAGATCAGCTCGACCGCGCCGCTGTCGCCGGGCGCGCACCAGATCGACGCGGCCTTCGACTATGACGGCGGCGGTCGCGGCAAGGGCGGCACGGTCACGCTCAAGATCGACGGCCGGATCGTGGCGACCGGCCGTGTCGAACACACGATCCCGATCATGTTCGCGCTCGACGAGGACTTCAACATCGGCCGCGACAGCGGCACGACGGTCAAGGCGGGCTATGCCCTGCCCCTCACCTTCAAGGGTGACATCGCCTCGGTGACCATCCAACTCGGCCAGCAGTTCGAGTCCGAACGGACCAAGGCCGAACGGGCGATGTCCGGGGACTGAGGGCCCGTCGTCGAAATCGATGAGGGACAGTTTCAATCAATCTTAAATCAAGGGCTGTCATCCGTTGGCCGATAGGGAGACAAGCGTCATCCTGACGAAAGTCAGGATCCATTGCCGCTCCGTAGGGATGGAGCCGCAGCGTTGCGGTTCTGGATCCCGGATCAAGTCCGGGATGACGATAGGGAAAACAGCTCCTTCTCTATCCGGTCGCCCGCGCTAACTGATGACGCGCCCTAGCTTTGACAAAAAGAGAGGGCGGCATCGCTGCCGCCCTCCATCGCCCCCGCCGGGCGTGAGCGCCGATCAGAACTTGACCTGGGCCTGCGCGGCGAGCGTCCGTCCCCGCAGGATGGTCCGCGTGAAAGAGCCGGCCGACGCCACCACGCCGGTCGCCGATCCGCTGACCTTCACATTGGCCAGGTTGGTGCCGACGAACGCCAGCGTCCACTTGTCGTCGATATCGCCGATCCCCAGCCGCAGGTCGATCTTCCGCCAGGACTTCTGCCGGGTGACCGGGTCCTTGTCGGGCGACACGTCATAGGAGCCGGCGAAGGACAGCATGGCGTTCGCGCTGAACTTCAGGGCGTCGTTGAGCGGCTGGTTGAACGCGGCGCGGACGTTGCCGGTATATTTCGGCGCGAAGGGCGGCGATCGGCCGCTGAGGTCCTGCGAGCAGCCGATCTTGCCGGCCGCCTTGGCCTGGAGCGCCTGCAGGGCGGTGCAGCCGGCGTTCGCGTAATTGCGATAGCTGGCGTCGAGCAGCGCGAAGTCGCTGCCGAACTCGAAGCGGTCGTTGGGCCGCCACACCAGTTCAGCCTCGACGCCCTGCGTCCTGAGGCCGCCGACATTGGTCACGGTGATGAAGGCCGAGGTCGCGGTGAACTGGGTGACGCTCTGCTGCAGGTCCTTGTACATGCTGCGGAAGACCGAGAGGTTGAACGAAACCGAGCGATCGAACAGCACCGACTTGAGGCCGGCCTCGAACGCGTTCACCTTCTCCGGCGCATAGCTGAGCCGGTCGGGGATTCCCGTCAGCTCGACCGCGTCGAAGCCGCCCGCCTTGAAGCCCTTGCTGTATTTCGCGTAGAAGGAGACGTCCCGGTTCGCCTTGTACTGCGCCGAGACCGACGGCAGGAACACCCCATCCGAAACCCGCGCCTGCGTCGTGTGATCGACGAAGCCGGTCAGGAAGGCGGCGACCGGCTGGAGGCCCGCCGGCAGCGGCACCACCGACAGCCCATAGGTGTCGAGCGCCTGCGCGTTGGTGGCCGACTGGGTGCCCGTCTTCTTCGAATGGGTGTAGCGCAGCGCGCCCGTGATCGAGAATTTATCGGTCAGCGGGTAGGTCACCGAGCCGAAGGCCGAGAAGGCGTTCTCCTTCTCGCGAAGGTCGATGTCGCCGGCGAGCGGCGCGAAGGGGGCGAGCGGCGCCAGCGGCCCGGCCAGCAGCACGTTCGCGAACGGGAAATTGAGCGTCGTGCCGATCCCCGCCTTCGAGTGGAGATAGTATACACCGGCGACATATTCGATCTTCGACTGGGCCGGAGACACGATCCGCAGTTCGACCGTCGACTGCTTCAGATATTCGCTGCTGTTGTAGTTGAAGAAGCTGGCGGGCACCCCGTCGGTATCGGCGACGATCTGAAAGTCCATCTTCGAATAGGAGGCCTGGGCCACCAGGCCCGGACCATCGATATTCTCCCGCTCGATCTTCACCATATATTCGGAAGCCTTGATGTTTCCGAACTCGCCCGGCTCCGACTGGCGATGATAGTCGAACTTGGACTCCTGGTTGGTCGCCAGCGCATAGGCGCAGGAGAAGGTCGCGGCGGTGGAGAACGGCGCCGCCGGCGGGCAATCGGTGAGTTGGGCGGCGAACGGCGCGATCGAATCCTGCTTGCCATATTCCGCCTTGACCAGGGTCGTCCAACCCGGCGCCATCTGCCACAGCGCGGACCCGCGGATGAAGCGGTCCTTGATCTTGGGATTGTCCTTCCCGGTGGAATCGTTCTTGATGTAGCCGCCGAGATGTGAGTAGCGGCCGGCGATCCTGACCGCGAGCTTGTCCTCGACGATCGGTCCGCCGACGGCGGCCTCGACCGCCGGCTCATTGCCCTCGAACTCGTAGGAGGCGAGCGCATAGCCGCCCCAGTCCTTCAGGCTGGGCTTCTTGGTGGTCACGCTGAACGCGCCGCCGATCGCGTTGTTGCCGAAATAGATCGTCTGCGGCCCGCGCAGCACCTCGACCCGCTCCAGATCGACGAGCGCCGACTGGGTATAGCGCGAGCGCCCGTGATAGATGCCGTCGACGAAGGTCGCGACCGCCTGCTCGAAGCCCGCGTTCGACCCCGAACCGACGCCGCGGATATAGATGTTGTCCGACACGGTTCCCTTGGAGACGAACACGTTGGGCACGGAATTGGCGAGGTCCTGGATGCCGGAGACCTGCCGCTTCTTCAGATCGTCGCCCGAGATGACGGCCAGCGAGATCGGAACGTCGCGGATCGACTGCTCGCGCTTCTGCGCCGTCACCACGATCTCCTCGACCTGGGCAGACGCCACCGAAGGAACGCCCACGGCCACGAGAATCGCCACCGACTGCAACAGCGCGTGCTTCCTCTTGACGATCTTCATCATTCCCTCCCCTTTTGCCTCTCTGATTGAGAGCTAACCACATCCATTACTTGGACGACGGCCCTAATATGGTTGCGCTGCTAACTGCCCCCCTGTGAAAAATCACCTCGCATTGCGCTCGCTTTAAATTCAGGATCGCCATCGGAGACAAGCGCTCAGGCCCGCAATTCCGCCAAAAATTCGAATGCCGCTGACAGGACGCACCCGGACGTGGAGGACCGCCCATGCGGCTTTAAAGCGAGCGCAACACGAGCTGAAATTCGATCGGGCGCGATCTAGCGATCCGTCACGGAGAGGAAGGGCCGAGAGAAGGCCGCCCATGGACCCGGGAGCATCCTATGAAGGTCGACGATCCCAACTGGCATTCCCGCGTGGAAGCCCCGTTCGAGGCGGGGCCCCCCGGCGGCATTGCCTGGGACGACGCGGCGGACGTCGTCGTCGTCGGGCTGGGCGGCGCGGGAATCTGCGCCGCGCTGGAGGCGCTCCACCAGGGCGCGCGGGTGATCGCGATCGACCGGTTCGGCGGTGGCGGGGCGACCCGCATGTCCGGGGGCGTCTATTATAGCGGCGGGGGGACGCGCTACCAGAAGGCGGCCGGCGTCGAGGACGACGCGGAGCAGATGTACCGCTATCTGAAGATGGAGGTCGCCGACGCCGTCGCCGACGAGACGCTCCGCCATTTCTGCGAGACCAGCAGCGAGAGCATCGACTGGCTGGCCAGGCACGGCGTGCGGTTCGACGGCGCGCTCTCCCCGGTCAAGACCTCCTATCCCGGCGCGGGCCGCTTCCTCTATTATTCGGGCAACGAGGCGCAGGCCGACTATGCCGATCACGCCCGGCCCGCGCAGCGCGGCCACCGCGTCGTCGGCGACGGGCTGACCGGGCATCGCTTCTTCGATCCGTTGTTGCAAGCCGCGCTCGACATGGGGCTGAAGCTCTATGGCTACAGCGAGGCGCGGCGCTTCATCCTGTCCGACGACGGTGGGATCACCGGCATCCAGATCCAGCATGTCGATGCGGCATCGTCCTCCGCGGCGAAGCTAGGCAAGATCGCGCGGAAGTTCGCCAGGGCGTCGACCCTGCTGTTCCCGAGCATCGCCGAACGACTGGTGCGCGAAGCGAACGGCATCTCCGACAGGGACGGCGCGACCCGCTCGATCCGGATCGACAAGGCGGTGGTGCTCGCGGCCGGCGGCTATATCCACAACCGCAAGATGGTCGCCCATTACGCGCCGCGCTACACCGGCGCGATCCCGCTCGGCAGCATCGGCTGCGACGGATCGGGGATCAGGCTCGGCCAGTCGGTCGGCGCCCGGACCGACCGGCTCGACAACATCTCGGCCTGGCGGCAGTTCAACCCGCCCGCCGCCCTCCCGACCGGCATCGTCGTCAACGGCCGGGGCGAGCGCTTCGTCGCCGAGGACTGCTATGGCGGCAAGATCGGCCATCACATCGCCGAGGACCAGGGCGGGGTCGCCTATATCATCCTCGACGACCGGCTGCGCCGCCGGGCGCTGACGGAGGCGATGCCGGGCAAGGGCAAGCTGTTCCGGCTCCAGGGCGCGCCGGCGCTGATGGGTCTCTTCCTGAGCGCGAAGAGGGCCGCCACCCTCGAAGAGCTCGCCGCCCGATGCGGCATGGACCCGGCGGCGCTGCGGGCCTCGGTCGAGCATTACAACCGCTCGTCGGCCGGGCTGGAGGAGCCCCGTTTCCGCAAGCATCCCGACTTCGTCGGCGAGATCGTCGAGCCGCCCTTCCATGCGGTCGACATCTCGATCCACAACAGGAAATATCTGTGCCCTTCGATCTCGCTGGGCGGCATCGTCGTCGACGAGAAGACCGGCCAGGCGCTCGACGAGACGGGCCGGCCGATCCCCAAATTGTTCGCGGCGGGCAAGAACGCCAAGGGCCTGTCCTCGCATCGCTATGTCAGCGGCATCTCGCTCGCCGACTGCGTCTATTCGGGGCGGATCGCAGGCCGTTCGGCCAGCCGATGATTCCCGTTCAAACATATCGGAGGTGACGATGCCGGGCATCAGCTATGCCACCATCGGGTCGAACGACCTGGAGAAGGCCAAGGCTTTCTATGACGAACTGCTCGGGTCGATCGGCTGGGGGACCGCGATGGACCTCCCGACCGGCGGCCGCATCTATGGCGACGGCGCGTCGATGTTCGGCGTGCTGAGCCCCTATGACGGCGGAGCGGCGAGCGCCGGCAACGGCACGATGATCGGCTTCAGCTTCGACAGCGTCGAGGCCCTCGCCCGCTTCCACGCCAGGGCGCTCGCGCTGGGTGCGACCAACGAGGGCGATCCGGGCGAGCGCATGCCCGGCGCCTGTTTCGGCTATTTCCGCGATCCCGACGGCAACAAGCTCTGCGCCTACAGGATCGGCTGAGCGGCGGGGGCGGAGATATGCTCGTCCGCCGCGAAGATCGTGATCGAGGCGCGATCGAACAGCGCCGCCTCGTCCTCCGCCAGGATCGCGCCGATCCTCGGGTCGGCGTGCAGCGCCAGGAAGTGGCGATAGTCCTCCTCGGTCCAGAACCAGGCTTCGGTGAGCACGTCGAACGGCGGTGACGAGCCCCCTTCGTCCCGCGCGAAGGTGCGGCGGTAATCGGCGAAGACCGGGTGATCGCCCTTCTTGAGGACGTCGAGCGCGACGGCGCAATGGCCCTGCTCGTAGCGCGCGACGAACGCCTCGCGCGACATGTCGGCGCGCTTGCGCAGGAAGCCCATCAGCTTGATCGCCGGACGTCCGTCATGGCCGGCGGGACGCGGCTGGAGGCGGCTGCCCGGGGTGACAAACTCGTCGCAGGTGACGACCATGCTCGCCGCCGGATCGAACAGCCGGGCCTCGCTCGCCCGCACCGATTCCGCATCCTCGCCGGCGCGAGCGAGCCTGGCGAGCTGGTCCGCACCCTCGTACCAGAGCTCGGTGACGACGTCGAAATCGAGCGCCGCGGCGGCCCCGCCCATCAGCGAGCCGGGCACGACGTAACTGCGGCGATAGTCGCTGAAATGGGGCAGCAGCAAGGACACCAGCGGCGCATGCTCGCGCTCGTAACGGTCGATCAGCTCGCCGCGCGCGATTCCCGTGCGGGCCTTCAACAACACCACCTGCTTGATCATTCGTCCCCTCGCTCCACCAGATGGTCTCCGCGCCATCCTTGTTAAGGGCGGCGGCGCTCAGGTGGAACTCGTTTGGCGATCAGAAGGTGTCGCGCGCGTCCAGCCGGCCCATGGCGACATAGGTGACCAGCGAGACGAGGATGCAGCCCGTCACATAGAGGTAGAACAGTTCCTCCCGGCCGAGCGCGCGGGCCGCGAGCGCAATGAACTCCGCGCTGCCGCCGAACAGCGAGACGGTGACGGCATAGGGCAGGCCAACGCCCAGCGCGCGCACCGACGGCGGGAACAGCTCCGCCTTCACGATCGCATTGATCGAGGTGTAGCCGCTGACGATCACCAGCGCCGCCATGACGAGCGCGCCGGCCGCCAGCGGATCGCGGACATGCTGGAGCAGCGACAGGATCGGGATCGTCGTCACGCTGCCGAGCAGGCCGAAGCCGATCAGCAGCGGCCGGCGGCCGATCCGGTCCGACAGCGCCCCGAACAGCGGCTGGAGCGGCAGGAACAGCAGCAGCGCCAGCGCGCACAGCAGGGTCGCGTCGCCCGGCGTCCATCCGGCACTGTTGACGAGGAACTTCTGGAGGTAGGTGGTGAAGGTGTAGAAGGCGACCGTCCCGCCGACCGTCATCCCGACGACGATCGCGACCGCGCGGGGATGCTCGCGCAGCAGCCGCCCCACCCCGCCCTTGCGGTCGGCCTCGGCGAAGGCGCTGGTCTCCTCCAGCCCGCGCCGCATCGCGAGGGCCACCAGCGCCAGTACACCGCCGACCGCGAAGGGGATGCGCCATCCCCACTCCGCGAGGCTCGCCGGGTCGAGCAGCGCCTGGAGCAGCAGCAGCAGCGCCAGCGCGAGGAGCTGGCCGCCGACCAACGTCACATATTGGAAGCTCGAGTAGAAGCCGCGCCGTCCGGGCGGCGCCATCTCGCTCAGATAGGTGGCGCTCGCGCCATATTCGCCGCCGACGCTCAACCCCTGGAGGAGCCGCATCAGCAGCAGGATCGCCGGCGCCGCGATGCCGATCCGGTCATAGTCGGGCAGGACGGCGATGACGAAGGAGCAGGCGCTCATCAGCAGCACCGACGTCGTCAGCGCCGCCTTGCGCCCGCGCCGGTCGGCATAGAGCCCCATCAGCCAGCCCCCGACCGGGCGCATCAGGAAGCCGGCGGCGAACACCGCCGCCGCGTTCATCAGCTCGGTCGTGCGATCCTCGGCGGGAAAGAAGCGCGCCGCGAAATAGAGGCTGAACGCCGCATAGACATACCAGTCATACCATTCGACCAGATTGCCGATCGATCCGCCGACGATCGACTTTAGCGGCGATCCGGGCGCCGGCCGCTGGCTGCCGTCGCCGCCACGCGCGATCCCGGTCACGACCGGGCCGCCGCGAGCAGCGCGTCCGGCTCGATCCCGGTGATCGACCGGTAGATGCCCGGATCGGTGGCGCCTTCGGTGTTGAACAGCAGCACCTCCGCATCGGGGCCGAGGTCGAGCAGGCGGCGAGCCTCCGGATCGTCCGCCACGCTGAGCAGCGCGGCGAGGCCGACGCCGCCGCTCTCGCCCGCGACGATCGCCGGGTCGCCGTCGATCGGACGCGCGAGGCGCCGCATCGCGTCCGCCGCATCCTCCTCCCCGACGGTCATGAAGGCATGGGCGGTCCGGGCGAGGATGCGCCAGGCGACCGGCGACGGCTCGTAGCATTCGAGCATCGCCATCAGCGTGGGTTCGCCATGGGGGATCGGCCCGGCCTTTCCGCGCCGCGCGCTTTCGAGCAGGCAGGCCGCCCGGTCGGGCTCGACCACGACGATCCGGGGCATGGCGTCGCCGCAGACGTCGGACAGATGCGCCGCGATCGCCGCCGCGACCCCACCGACGCCGGCCTGGATGAAGACATGGCTGGGCGGCACGGGAGCGGCGTCGAGCACCTCGCGCAACATCGCGGTATAGCCCTGCATCACCCGCAGCGGGGTCGCCTCATAACCGGGCCAGGAGGTGTCGGACACCACCGGCCAGCCGCGCTCCGAACAGACGCGCAGCGCATGGGCGACCGAATCGTCGTAATTGCCCTCGACGCGCACCGTCGTCGCGCCGAGCGCGGCGATCGCCGCCTCGCGCTCGGCCGACACGCCGCGGTGGAGGAAGATGACCGCCCGCGCGCCCATCAGCCGCGCCCCCGCCGCGACCGAGCGGCCATGGTTGCCGTCGGTCGCGCAGCCGACCGTGACGCCCGCCGCGATCGCGCGGACCTCGGGCGCCGTCAGCATCGCCGGGTCGATCGGCCGGCCCAGCGCCCGTTCGGCCATCTCGGCGATGATCCGGATTACGGCATAGGCGCCGCCCAGCGCCTTGAAGCTGCCGAGCCCCAGCCGCGCGCCCTCGTCCTTGATCCGCAGCCCGCCGATGCCGAGCGCTGCAGCGAGCGCAGGCAGCCGGAACAATGGCGTCGGCGCATAATCGGGGCACAGGCGCAGATAGGACAACACCTGTCCGGGCGCCTCCCGGCCCAGCATGAGCCGATCCATTTCCGAAATAGATCGATTTTTCTCTGGAAGTTCATTCAGCAATATCATGAAGACATCTCTTTGTTTATTTGAGATATCCTAGATAATTACTCGATATATTTGCTCTCTAATTTATATGGATTTGATCAAATTAATTTCGCGACATAGTCCTCGCGCGTGATCGCCATCACCATGCCGTCCCATATCTGCCCGTCGATCCGCACGACACCGGGCGTGAGCGCGCCGGGCACGAAGCCGAACCGCCTGTAGAGCGCGATCGCGCGCCGGTTATGGGTATAGACGTTGAGGTCGACCCGCCCGATCGCCGGATCGGCGAAGAGCTCGCGCAGCAGCGCGTCGAGCATCGGGCCGCCCAGCCCCTCGCCGCGCCGCGCGGGCGCGATCGCGATCCGCGCCAGCCGGGCGCTGCCCCCGGCCCAGTCATAGACAGCCTGGCCATGACCGACCATCGCGCCCCCCTGCCAGGCCGACCAGCATCGCCGCTGCGGCGGCACGGCGTCGCCTTCCGCGAGCATCGCCGCGAACTGGGCGGTGGTGAGCGGCCAGGCGACCTGCGGGCCGCCCCACAGCACGGCTTCCGCCGGGCTCGCGAACCAGCCCGCCAGCGCATCGAAATCCTCCGGCACGAAGGGAAGCAGGCGCAGCCCGGTCATGGTCGCGGGCTTGCCATCGTCAGCAGCCGGCGGGGATTGTCGACGAGGATGTGGCGGATATCCTCCTCGCCCACCCCCGCCGCGCGCAGCTTCGGGAGGATATGGTTGTGGAGCGTGGCATAGCCGCCGCCGCCATAATGACGCAGCCCGACCTTGTTGCAGATGTCGAGCGACAGCAGGATCTGGTCGCGATGGCCGTGCGCCACCGCCCAGGCGATCCCGGCGACGAGCGCGCCGACGTCGCCGACCGGCGACTGGTTCGGATAATATTGCAGCCGGTAATCGGCCTGGAGCGTCACGCCCCGCGCCAGCGCCATCCGCAGCAGATCGGGATCGGCGAGGATATAGTCGGCATGGCCGACGATCACCCGGTGGAGATCGGCGCCCTCCTCCGCGACGATGCGCAGATAGCCGATCCAGGGATCGACCCCGTGGAGGCTCAGCGCCGCGCCGGTCCGCCGGCTCGCCCGCGCGGCGGCGCGCAGCACCTTCAGCTCGGCCGGGTCATAGATCTCGCGCGGGTCGACCGCGTCGCGCTCGGCCACCGGCAGCGCCAGCAGGCGCTTGCGCGCGGCGCCCGATCGCGCGCGGATATCCTCGTCGGAGGGGTCGGTCCCGGCCGGAATCCGGATCGACCGGCTGTCGACCGGTATCTCCCCGATGATGCCGGCGCGGATGCCGTCGGCCCCGCCCCGCTCGACGTCGCGGATCATGATCGCGGCCAGATCGTCGACCGACATGGCGGCGACCGCGTCGGAATGGAAGGGCCAGCGATACCAGCCCGTCCCCATCACGATATTGAGCCCGCTCGCCGCCGCCAGCCGCCGCAGCCGGGCAGGGTCGCGGCCCAGGCCATAGGGGGTCAGATCGACGATCGTCCGCCCGCCCGCCGCGGCGAAGGCAGCGACCTCGCGCCGGGCCAGCGCCTCGTCGTCGATCCGGTAATTGGTGCGCAGCCGCCAGTCGCGGCGCAGCTCGTCGATCATGTCGAGCGTCAGATCGGGACTGTTGAAGAAGCGCGCCTGCTCGGCGTCGCGCGGCACCGGCCAGCCGGCCTGCTGCATCCGCCGCCGCACCGCCGGGGGAACGTCGTCGGCGGATGCGGCGGCGGGCATGTTCTCGAACCAGTCGACGAACAGATGCTCGTGCATCAGCGTCGGCCCGAGCCGGTCGGGGGAGACCGGGCCGGTGACGGTCATCACCTGTCCGACCGTCGACGGCGCCGCGCCGCCAACCGAGGCGCAGGCCAGCAGCAGGGCGGACAGCCCCGCCGCGAAGGCGCGCCGCCCCACCACCGGCCCGCCGCAGCTCATCGGCGCGACCATTCCCAGTCGAAGCGCTGGTCGGTGACGTCGTTGCGGAAGATCCGCCCGTCGGTCATCACGAAGCGGACCTTGTGGATGTCGGCGATCGCCTGGAGCGGATCGCCCGCGACCGCGACGATGTCGGCGTCCGATCCGGCGGCGAGCGTGCCGACCTGCCCGTCGAGCCGCAGCACCGTCGCCGCGACCGAGGTCGCCGCGCGGATCGCGTCGAGCGGCTTCATCCCATAGCTGACCATCAGGTCGAACTCGCCATTCTGGGTGCCGTGCGGGAAGGAGCCGACGTCGGTGCCGAAGCCGATCTTGACCCCGGCCTTGAGCGCCTTGCGGAACGCGTCGCGATGGTGGGCGACGAAGCGCTTCTCGAAATCGGTGTTCTGGCGCACCGCATAGGTGATCAGGGTCGGCACCCAATAGGTGTCCGACTTGGCGAGCGAGGCGATGTTCTGGTCGGTGAGCAGCGGGCCGTGCTCGATGGTCCGCACGCCGGCCGCGACCGCCGCCTCGACGGCGGGGCCGCCATAGCCGTGCGCCGCGACGTCGCGGCCGTAGCGATGGGCTTCCTGGACGATCGTGCGCATCTGCTGCACGTCGAACTGGCTGAACGGCATCATCGTCACCGGGTCGGTCTGCCGCCGCGTACTCGTCACATAGACCTTGATCAGGTCCGAGCCGCGCTTGATCCGCTCGCGCACCGCCGGGACGATCGCGGCGTCGCTGTCGATCATCTCCGCCGGCTGCGGGACGTGCGGCTGGATCTCCGGGTTGACCAGCGGCAGGTTCATGTCGCCGCCGGTGATGGTCAGCGGCACCCCGGCGACGATCATCTGCGGCCCCGGCACGACGCCCCGTGCGATCGCGTCGCGCAGCGCCGTGTCGGAATCGAGCGCCCCCTCGTCATCGAGGTCGCGGACCGTGGTGAAGCCGATGTTGAGCGTCTTGATCGCCGCGTCGACGCCCTCGATCGTCCGGTAGGGGCTGGTCTTCCACAGGATCGAATAGGGCCAGACCTGGTCCTCGTCGCGCAGGAAGAGATGGGTGTGCAGATCGATCAGCCCCGGCATCAGCGTGACGTCGCCCAGCTCGACCGTCTCGGCGCCGGCCGGGATCGCGGCATTGACGCCGAGGATGCACGTGCCGCGCACCACGACATAGCCGCCCTGCGTCACCTGCCCGCTCGCCGGCTCGAGGATGCGGGCGGCGCGCAGCACATAGGCCTTGTCCTCCGCCACCGGGTTCTGCTGCCCGAACGGCACCTGCGGCGGCTTCAGGTTCTCGGTGCGCGCCGTGCATCCCGACACCGGCTGCCCCTGCGTCTGGTTGACGTGCGGCTGGATCGCGGCGCTCGCGGGGGCCGAAACCCCCGCGAGCAGGAGGAGGCCCGGAAGCGTCCGGCGGAGAGAGGGGAAGGGGGACGCCCGGCGGGCCATGGTGATCATCCTGTTTCTGGTCGTCATGAACGGGTCAGGGCCGGAAGCGCAGCTTGGCGCCGATGAAGAGGTAGCGGCCGACAATGTCATAATTCTGGGTGTCGCTGTTGAAGATCTGGTTGGGGACGAGCGGTGCCTTGCGGTCGAACAGGTTGTTGATGCCGCCATAGAACTCGATCCGCTCGCCGACCTCCAGCCGGCCGTTGAGGTCGAAATAGTTCACCGCCGGAATATGCCGCTGGCTGATGTCCTCGACCATGCCGCCGATCCGGCGCCATTGCAGGCGGACGCCGGCATCGTCGTTGCGCCAGCCGAGGTCGACCGAGGTGCGCCATTTGGGGATGCCGCCGAAATTCTGGCTGATCCGCCCGACATAGTCCTGCCCGACCGTCTTGTAGTCGCGGAGATAGGTCGCCGTGCCCGCGAGGTCGATCGTGCCGATATCGCCGAGGCCGATCCGGTCGAGCGGCAGCGCGTAATTCGCCTGGATGTCGAGGCCGGAGGTCTTCAGCGTCTGGACGTTGGCCAGCGGCAGCTCGGCGATCAGCTCGCCCGAGATGCGGCGCGAGAGCAGCTGGCAGGCCGGCTGCGCGGCATAGGCCGCCGCCGTCGTGACGCCGCTGGCGAAGCAGTTGGCGATCACCCCGTTCACCCCGCCGAACGCGCGGTTGATATAGTCGGACACCTTGATGCGATAATAGTCGACCGACAGGCTGAGCCCCGGCGCGAAGCGCGGGGTCAGCACCGCGCCCGCCGTCAGCGTCTTCGACGTCTCCTCGCGCAGCTTGGGATTGCCGATGCTGTTGACGTCGAGCGTCGAGATGATCTGCGTGAAGCCGGCGGTGCGGGGATCGGCGAGCCCCTGGAGCTGGCAGATGGTCGCGACGGCGGCGGTCGGCGTCGGCCGCGCCGCGCCGGTCGGAGCGACGGTGGCGCAGGGATCGGAGAAGGTCTGCGCCGCGATGTCGCCGCCCTGGAACAGCTCGAACACGCTCGGCGCGCGGGTCGCGCGCTGGTAGAGGCCGCGCAGCCGGAGGTCGGGGATCGGTTCCCAGCTTCCGCCCGCCTTGAAGGTGAAGACCCGGCCGACGCTCGAATAGTCGGCATAGCGCGCGCCGACCTCCAGCGTCAGCCGGTGGATCGCCGGCAGGTCGGCGAGCACCGGCACGATCAGCTCGCCGAACAGTTCCTTGACGTCATAGCTGCCCGCCGTCGGCAGCGACGGGTAGAAACCCGCCAGGTCGCCGCGCCGGCGGATGTCGTCGGGCTGGTAGCGGAAGCTGTCCTTGCGATATTCGGCGCCCACCGCGACGCTGACCGCGCCGGCCGGCAACTGGAAGATCGGGCCGGTGATCGAGGCGCTCGCCGCGTTGCGGGTGAACACCGTCTTGTCCTTGGCATTGTCGACGCTGATATAGGCGACGTCGGCGTCGGTCAGCGAATTGGGCCCGAAGAAGTCGATCAGCCGGCAGCCGAACGCCTCCACCGTTCCGGCCGGGCAGCCGAGCAGCGAGGCGTTGATCCGCGACTGCGACGCGCCGCCGCGAATGACGCGGGTCTGCTCCGACCGGCCATAGCCATAATAGACCTCCCACTGCCAGTCGCGGCCGAGATCGCCGCGCAGGCCGGCATTGATCTGGAGCGCGTCGGTGGTGACGGTCTGCAGGCGCGGCCCGAGCTCGGTCAGCCGGCGCTGGAAGCTGGCATTGGCGGTCGGATCGGGCCGCGCGGCGAGCATGTCGCGCGCGACCTGCGGCAGCAGCGGGTTGGTCGGCGACAGCGTGCCGGCGGTCAGCGGGCTCTCGCCCTGCCGCATATTGACTTCGTTATGGGTGAAATAGGTCTCGGCGAAGGCCTCGATCGACGGGGCGAGCTCATAGCTGCCCAGCGCCGCCATCGACAGCCGTTCGAGCGGGATCTGGAGGAATTCCTTGTTGGAGAAATTATAGCGATCGCCCGGCGTCGTGGCGGTCGGCAGGCTGTTGATGAAGCCGCGAATGCCGTTGCCGTCGGGCGTGAACGCATAGTCGCGCGCGGTTCCTCCGGTGCCGAGGAAGCTCCCGGCGGTCGGGTTGGGGTTGAGGCCGATATTGTCGATCCGGCCGGCGGGCGCGGTCGCCGAGCCGCCGTTGATGCTGACCCCGAAGCCCTTGCGGTCGGCCGCGCGGACCTCGCCGCGCCGGCTGAAGCCCGCCGACAGCACGACGTTGCCGCGCCCGTCGTCGAAGCTCGCGCCCAGCGTTCCCTCTATCAGCCGGTTGGTGCCGTCGCCGCGATCGGAGACGCCGGTCTCGGCGCGCAGGCCCAGGCCTTCATATTTCTTGTCGAGGATGAAGTTGACGACGCCGGCCAGCGCGTCCGACCCGTAGACCGCCGACGCGCCGCCGGTGACGACCTCGACCCGTTCGAGCAGCGCCGAGGGGATGCTGTTGAGGTCGACGATGCCGAGCCCCGAGGAGGGCACCATCCGGCGGCCGTTGACCAGCACCAGCGTGCGGCTCGGCCCGAGCTTGCGGAGGTCGACGCTGACGATGCCGTCGCCGCGGTTGCTCGTCGCATTCTGCGACGGGGCGATCTGCGGCAGGTTGTTGAGCAGGCGATCGACGGTCGGGCTGCCCGACAGCAGCAGCGCCTGGTTGGTCACCGCCGTGACCGGACTCGACGATTTGAGGTTCGGGTCGCGGACGCGGGTGCCCGTCACCACGATGTCCGACGCCGCCGTGGCCGCCGGAGCCGGTGCCTCCTCCTGCGCGGCGGCCGGCGTCGCCAGCGCCATGATGCTGGCCGCACCGAGCAATATCGTCCATCCGCGCCGTTGATCGGCCGTTCGCGCAATCATCATATCGAGCCCCTATCGATTATCTTCCTTGTTCTCCCGTCGAGAACAATTCTCGTCATCGAGATGCGCCGCCGATCTTCTGGATCGGTTATTTCCGCATCGATCGAGGCTATTTGATCGCACCTTCCGAACATTATCATCAAGTTATCTGTGTTGATAGTTTCACCGACATTTTCGAACGAACTTCACTTCATCATGCACTTTGGGAAAGGAATTTTCATCGCGGCCGATCGATGCCCCGGCGGGCGATCCAGCGGGCGATGCGCCGGGCGACGGCGCGGCTGTTGTCGTCCATCATCAGCATGTGCGAATTGCCGGCGACACCCTGTCGCGGCAGATCGATCCAGGCGGAGGAGGAGGCGCCCCCGGCGCTCCGCAACATCGCGAAATCGCGCGCGGCGCCCGCATATTGATCGCGCCAGCCGGCGTCCTGGTCGACATGGTCGCCCCACAGATAGAGGTGCGGTATGGCCCGCAGGCGCGCCGCCTGGTCGGGCGACAGCCCGATCCCGCCAGACGGCTCGACCAGGACCAGCGCCGCCACCCGATCCGGCCGGAGCAGCGCCGCCCGCTCGGCGATCGGCCCCGCCGCGCTGTGCGCGACGACGACGCAGGGACAGGCGCGGTCGTAGAGCGCCGCAGTGCGCGCGACCTCCTCGTCGAGCGGCGGGCGATAGCGGGGAAAGACCTGCCGCGCGAAGGCGTCGAAGCCCGCGACCGGGAAGCGCCCCGCCGGATAGGGCCGGCGGGCGGCGGGGTCCGCCCGCCACGATCCCGGCGGGCCGATCCGGAACGTCTCCCAGAGGAAGGCCTTGTCGCGGATCGCCGGCGGCGCGTCGCCGGCGGCCGGCGGCGCGGGGGGCGTCCGCCCGGTCTGCCCGCTGTCGGCGACCAGCACCGAATAGCCCTCGGCGAGGAAATCGCTCTGCCAGCCGGGCCGCCCGTCGGGCGTCGTCTCATAGGCCGCGCCCGACAGCGACCCGCCGGGGATCAGCAGCAGCGGCACGGGCTGGCGCGGCCGCGCCAGCCGCACATAGTGGACATAGACCTGCCCGGTCTCGATCGGCGCCCCGGGCGCGCCGTGCGATACTTCCCGTCCGGCGACGTAGAAATGGCCGATCGCAGCGATGGCGGGCAGGCCGCCCTCGCCCGCCGCCGCCGCGTGCGAACAGGCCAGGATCGCCAGGCCGATGCCCGCCCTTCTCCACGGCAACCGTCGCGATTGGCGCTCCGTCCCTTCCATCGGACCGATATGCGCCAGGGAGCGACCGGCGCTCAACCAGCGATGGCGAAGCCAAATCTCTTAATTCGGCCGGAAATCCGATCAAAATTGCGCGGGGCGACGCGAGCGCCTCAATCGACGGGCATCTCGAAGCTGGTCTTCACCCGGTCCATCGCCACATAGGTGCGGAACTTCTTGATGTTGGGATTGGCGAAGAACAGCCGCTTGGTGATCTCCTCATATTCGCTCATGTCGGCGACCGAGACGATGACGATGAAATCGACCTCCCCGGTGACATAATAGCATTGCTGGACCTCGGGCGCGGCGGCGAGCGACCGCTTGACCTGGTCGAGCTCCTCGGGCCGCTCGCTCTCGACCTCGAGTTCGACGATCACCGAGATGGGGCGGCCGATCTTCGACGGCGAGAGCACCGCCATGTTGGCGGTGACGATGCCGTCGGCATGCAGCCGGTGGATGCGCCGATGGACCGCCGCCGCCGAGAGATTGACCTGATAGGCGATCTCCCGCTGGCTCGTCATGTTGTCGCGCTGGAGGATGCGGAGGATCTTGCGATCGAAACTATCGAGATCGGCAGCGGCCATGGACACCTCACGCAATTTTTTCTCGCCGGAATAGCCACAGTCATAGCGAACACGGGCACCACCGCAAAGAAATTCATCCACAGCTGATCGATAGTGGCGTCCGATCACGGCCGAGGCGGATCACCAGGTCCGCGCGATCGGGCATTTCGGCGAGGATGTGCCGGGTCAGCCGCTCGTAGAAACGGATGAAGCGCTCGACCTCGGCATCGCTCATCACGCCCTGCGCGCCCGCCCCGGCGGCGCGCGCCAGGCCATGCTCCTGCTCGACCCGCCAGTCGCGCACCGCCTCGAAGCCGGGGGCCGCGAGCAGGACCAGCAGGTCGAGCCGCGCGAACAGCACCTGATAGTCGCCGGCCAGCGCGGCGTTGGCCGCTCGGCGCCAGCGGCCGTCCGCATCCTCCTCGCGTTCGAGGTCGTTGACCGGCTCGGCCAGCGCCGCCTCCGCCTCGGGCCGGGCGCCGACGCACCAGCCTTCGAGGATCAGCAACGCGGTATCGCCCGGCGCCGTCTCCCAGGCGTCGGCCGGCGCGCGGTCGTCGCGCGCCTTGTCGAAGCGGGGCAGCGCCGCCGCCCGCCCCGCGTCGAGCGCCGCGAGGATGTCGAGGCCCAGCGCCACGTCATGGGTGCCGGGAACGCCGCGCACCGCGAACAGCGGATGGACGTCGCGGGCGAGCGCCGCGCGCTCCGCCCGGGTGCGGTAGAGATCGTCGATCGACAGCACCGCCGTCGCCACGCCCCGCGCCCGCAGGCGATCGGCGAGCGCCTCGGACAGGGTCGACTTGCCGCTGCCCTGCGCGCCGCAGATGCCGAGGACGAAGGGCCGCCGCACCGACCTGTCCATGGCGTCCCGCACCGCCGCCTCGACGGCGGCGAGCGTGGTGCCGGGCTCAGGCGACACGGTTGGGCGGCTCGCGGCCGTCGAGCAGCGCTTCGAGGTTGAGCACCGCCTGACGCCCCATCGCCTCGCGCGTCTCGATCGTCGCGCTGCCGAGATGCGGCAGCAGCACGAGATTGGGGGCCGCCAGCAGCAGCGGGTTCACCGCCGGCTCGCCCTGGTAGACGTCGAGCCCGGCGCCGCCGATCCGGCCCTGCGCCAGCGCGTCGGCGAGCGCCGCCTCGTCGACCACGGTGCCGCGCGCGGTGTTGATCAGCACCGCGTCGGGCTTCATCCGCGCGAGCATCGCGGCGTCGATCAGATGATGGGTCTCGGCCCCGCCCGGGCAATGGAGCGAGACGATGTCCGCCTCCGCCACCAGATCGGCGACCGAGGCGCAATAGCGCGCGCCGAGCGGATCGGACGCGGGATCGACCGGACGGCGGCTGTGATAGGCCAGCCGCACGCCGAGCGCCGCCTGCGCGCGCCGCGCGGTCTCCTGCGCGATCCGGCCATAGCCGATCAGGCCCAGCGTCCGTCCCTGCATCGACCGGCCGAGCAGGTGGGTCGGCCGCCAGCCCGTCCAGCCGCCGGAGCGCAGCTCGCGCTCGCCCTCGCCGGCGCGGCGGGCGACCATCAGCATCAGCAGCACCGCCAGTTCGGCGGTGGCGTCGGTCAGCACGTCGGGGGTGTTGGTGACGGCGACCCCGGCCGCGCGCGCCGCCGCCAGGTCGATATGCTCGATCCCCGCGCCGTAATTGGCGAGGATGCGCGCGCCGCCGCCCCGGCCGATCACCTCGGCGTCGATCCGGTCGGAGACGGTGGGGCAGACGACGTCGAAGGCGCGGATCGCCTCCGCCAGTTCCTGCCGGCTCATCGGCCGGTCGCTCTCGTTGCGGTGCAGGTCGTGGCGCGCCGCCAGTTCCTCCTCGACGGCCTCCGGCCAACGCCGGGTCAGCAATATCCGCGCCACCCTCTCTCCTTCCGTCGCTCGATCGATCGTGGGGTCAGGCGTCCCGGCCGCCGGCCGCCAGCAGCGTGTCGCGGGGGAACTCGCCGAAGCGCAGCCGGTAGGCCTGCGAGAAGCGGCCGAGATGGAAGAAGCCGTAGCGGGTCGCCGCCTCGGTCACCGAGCCGGCCTCGCCATTGCCCAGCGCCGCGTGGACCGCGTCCAGCCGCAGGTCCCGGAACCGCGCCATCGGCGAGACGCCGCGGAACGTCTGGAAATTCGCCGACAGCGTGCGCGGCGTGCTCCGCACCGCCTCGACCAGATCGGTGAGGGTGATCGCCTCGCCGAGATTCTGCCGCATATGGGCTTCGGCCCGGCGGATCGAGGCGGGCAGCGGCGCGGCGGCGCCATGGTCGGAATGGTGCAGCAGCAGGTGGCGGATCAACAGGTCGAGGACCGCGCCGTCGGTCCCGGCCATGCGGCCCGCCGTCGCCTGCGTCATGATGTAGCGGACCAGCTCCAGCGTCCCGCAACCGCCCCGGTCCAGCCGGAAGGTGCGGTCGAAGCGGATCGGTCCGCTGTCGGTACCCGCCGCCCTGGCGACGGCGGCGCGCGGGATGCGCATGATCAGCTGCCGGCTGTCGCCCGACCAACGGAGCCGGCGGCCGGCGAGATTCTCCAGCAGCACGGCGTCGCCCTCCTCCGCGACGAAGCCGCCATCGTCGTCCTCGACCTCCAGCCTGCCGCGCAGCACGACCTGGAACAGCAGATGCTCGGGCAGCCGGCGCGGCGCGATCGACACGGCGGCGCCGTAGCGGAGCAGCACCAGCGGCAAGGCCCCGACGCTGGCGGTCCGCAGCTCGACCGCGAGCGGCGCGTCCTCCATCACCGCGAGGTCATGGTCGCTCAGCGCGCCGCCCACGAGCCGCCGCGCGCCCGCCAGGGTCGACTCCTCCATCGCCCGCAGGCGGTGCAGCGCGCGGTGCTCATCCTTCAGCAGGGCGAACTGGCCCATGGCGGCTCCTGACCTGATTCCCGCACTATACGGATGATATCCGCTAATCGCGGATATTGCGGAAGCGATTAATCGCGCAGCCTCCTTCCAACGACAAGGGAGGTTGCAGGAATGACCGACGATATGCTCGCCGCGCTGGTGAGACCCGACAAGGTCCACAAGCGCGTCTATACAGATCCGGCGATCTTCGACCTGGAGATGGAGCGCATCTTCGGCCAGGCCTGGATCTATGTCGGGCATGCCAGCCAGGTCCCGAAGCCCGGCGACTATTGGACCACGCTGATCGGGCGCGAGCCGGTGGTGATGGTACGCGACCGGGACGGCGCGATCCGCGTCCTCTACAATCGCTGCCCGCACAAGGGCGCCAAGCTGGTGGCGGACGGCTGCGGCCATGCCGGCCCGCTGTTCCGCTGCCCCTATCATGCCTGGACCTTCACCCTGGACGGCCGCCTCCGCGGCGTCCCCTTCCGCCAGGGCTATGCCGACACCGGCTTCTCGCTCGACGATCCCGAATTCTCGATGCGCCCGGTCGCGCGGGTCGCGGAGCGGCGCGGCTTCGTCTTCTGCTCGCTGGCCGAGGACGGGCCGGGGCTGGAGGACTATCTCGGCGGCGCGCTGGCGAGCATCGACAATTTCGCCGACCGCGCGCCCGAAGGCGAGGTCGAGGTGGCCGGCGGCGTGATGCGGGTGATGCAGCAGAGCAACTGGAAGATCTTCTTCGAGAATCTCAACGACACCGGCCATCCGCAGGCGACCCACGAAAGCTCCTTCGCCGCCGCGCGGCGGACGGTGCGCGAGAAGCTGGGCGGCAAGACGCCGTTCCAGCTCCACATCATCGAAGGCAATGGCGAGCCCAACAGCTTCTGGGAGAGCCTGGAGCTGCGCTGCTACGACCATGGCCACAGCTATATGGACGCGATCTTCAACGCGCCCACCGACGCGATCAGCCTCGAATATCGCGACCAGCTCGTGGCCGCCCATGGCGCCGAGCGGGCACAGGCGATCCTGTCGATGAACCGCCACAACACGATCATCTATCCGAGCTGCTCGCCCCACACCGGCTTCCAGCAGCTCCGGGTGATCCGGCCGGTCTCGATCGACCGGACGCTGGTCGAGATCTTCACCTTCCGGCTGAAGGGCACGTCCGACGCCTTCTTCCAGCGGACGATCAGCTACACCAACATCGTCAACTCGCCCTCCTCGACGGTGATGGTCGACGATGTCGAGGTCTATCGGCGCTGCCAGGAGGGCATGGCGTCCGACGGCGGCGACTGGATCAGCCAGCACCGCATGGCCGGCCACGACACGCCGTTCGAGGGCGGGGTGCTGGGCGCCGGGATCAGCGAGGTGCCGATGCGCAACCAGTTCCGCGCCTGGTCGGCCTATATGGGGCCCGCTAATATCGGGAAGGCCGCGGCATGATCGCCGATCCGCTGCTGACCCACGCCGCCGCCGACTATCTCTTCCGCGAGGCCGAGCTTCTCGACGGCCGGCGGTGGGAGGAATGGGACGCGCTGTTCGCCGAGGACGGCATGTACTGGGTGCCGCTCCGCCACGACCAGCAGGACCCGCTCAACCATGCCTCGCTGTTCTACGAGGACGCGATCCTGCGCGACGTTCGCCGGCGGCGGCTGGAGGAAAAGCATGCCTGGTCGCAGCAGCCGGTGACGCGGACGGCGCGCATCGTCGGCAACGTCCGGATCGTCGCGCAGGACGGCGCGGGCCTGCGGGTGCGATCGGCCTTCCAGATCACCGAATGGCGCCAGGGCCGCGACCAGCGCCAGCTTGCCGGCCATTACACCCATGACCTCGTCGGCGCCGGGCCGGACGACTGGCGGATCGCGCTGAAGCGGGTCGACCTGATCAACTGCGACGGCATCCAGGACCCTTATGAGGTGTTCCTGTGAAGACCGCCGTGCTCGCGCTCCATTATCAGAACGAGGTGCTGCACCCCGACGGCCGCATCCGCCTCGGCGTCGCCGAGGGCGCTCCGGGGCGCGACGCCGTGGTCGAGGCCGCCGGCCGCCTGCTCGCCGCCGCCCGCCGGCGCGGCCTGCCGCTCGTCCATGTCCGCATCGCCTTCCCGCCCGGCCATGAAGGCGTCGTCCAGAACGCGCCGATCTTCCGCAACGTCGTCGCCTCGGGCGCGATGGAGGAGGGAAGCTGGGGCGCGGCCTTCCACGACGGGCTCGGCCCGTTGCCGGGCGAGGCCGTCGTCACCCATGGCCGGGTCAACGCCTTCTACGATTCGGACCTCGAACAGGTGCTGGCCGGCATCGGCGCGGAGCGGCTGATCCTCGCCGGGGTGGCGACCAACTCGGTCGTCGAGCACAGCGCCCGCCACGCCGCCGACATGGGCTATGCGGTGGCGCTGGCGGCGGACGCCTGCTCGGCCGGGCAGCCGCATCTCCATCAGGCGGCGCTCGACAATATCGCGCTGCTCGGCGAGGTCTCGACCGTCGCGGCGCTGCTGGAGCAGGACGCATGATATCGCTCGACGGCAAGGTCGCGATCGTGACCGGCGCGACGCAGGGCCTCGGCGCCGGCATCGCCGCCTCGCTCCACGCGGCGGGCGCTTCGGTGCTCGTCACCGGCCGCGACGCCGAGCGCGGGGCGGCGGTGGTTGCGGCGCTGGGCGAGCGGGCCGCCTTCGTCGCCGCAGACATCGCCCAGGACGAGGGCGTCGCGACCTGCCTCGATGCCGCGCTGGCGCGGTTCGGGCGGCTCGACATCCTCGTCAACAACGCCTGCCTCTATGCCGATCCCGGCCTGGGCGCGAGCCGCGAGGAATGGCACCGCTCGCTCGACGTCAACCTGGTCGGCCCGGCGTTGCTGATCGCCGGGGCGGCCGGGCACCTGCCATCGCCGGGCGGCGTGATCGTCAACATCGGCAGCGTCGGCGGCAAATTCGGCGCGGCCGGGCGGCTGCTCTACCCGGCATCGAAGGCCGCGCTGATGCAGCTCACCAAGAGCGCGGCGGTGACGCTCGCCCCGCGCGGCATCCGCGTGCTCACCGTCTCGCCCGCCTGGACCTGGTCCCCGGCGCTGGCCGGCATGGCGGGCAGCGAGCAGCGCGCCGACGCGGTGGGCGCGCGCACCCATCCGCTCGGCCGGGTGGGCCGCGACGCCGATGTCGGCGACGTGGTGGTCTTCGCCTGTTCGGACATGGCCCGCTTCATGACCGGCGTCGACCTGCCCGTCGACGGCGGCTATTCGATCCTGGGCCCCGACCAGGGGCTGGGCCCGCGTCCATGGTTCGAGGGAGGGGAACAATGAACGCCCAATGGGACGTCGTCGTCATCGGCAGCGGCATCAATTCGCTGGTCTGCGCCGCCGAACTGGCGCTGAAGGGGCGCCGCGTGCTGGTGCTCGAACGCGACGAGGTCGCCGGCGGCTGCATGCGCACCGCCGAGGCGACCCTGCCCGGCTTCCGGCACGACCTGTTCGCGATGTCGCTGCCGCTGTTCGTCACCGCCGCCCATTATCCGCTGCTCGGCCCGAAGCTCGCCGAACGGGGCCTGCGCCTGCTGACCGCGCCGCAGCCGACCGCGGTGGTGCTCGACGACGGGCGGACGGCCGTGTTCGGCCCGTCGCGCGAGGCCAATGCGGCGATGTTCGATTCGCTCCATCCGGGCGACGGCGCCGCCTATGTCCGCGCGATGCGGGAGATCGAGGCCAACGCCCCGCTGATCTTCGGCCTGCTCGGCCAGGAGCCGCGCAGCCGCGGGACGCTGGGCCTGCTCGGCCGCACCCTGCTGCGCGAGCGGATCGACGGCCTCGCCGGGCTGGGCGGCGATTTCCTGCGGCCGATGCGCGCCTGGCTCGAACAGGATTTCGGATCGGACCTCGCCCGCGCGCTGATCGCGCCGTGGATTCTCCACACCGGGCTCGGCCCCGACGCGCCGCTGTCGGCGCTGATGGGCAAGCTGATCCTGTTCACGCTCGAAGCGGTCGGCATCCCCTTCGTCGAGGGCGGCATCGCGCAGCTCGTCGCCGCCTTCACCGCGCTGATCGAGGCGCAGGGCGGGCAGGTCGAGACCGGCGCCGACGTCACCCGCATCCTCGTCGAGCGCGGCGCGGCGACCGGCGTCGAGACCGCCGACGGCCGGCGCATCACGGCGCGCCGGGGCGTGGTCGCCAACGTCACCCCGACCCAGCTCTACGGCCGGCTGCTGTCCGATCCCCCGCCCGCGCAGGCGGAGCGCGCGCGCCGCTACGTCTATGGCCGCGCCGACATGCAGATCCACCTCGCGCTGTCCGAGCCGCCGCGCTGGCGCGATCCGGCGCTCAACGCGGTCGCGCTGATCCACGTCACGCCGGGGCTCGACGGCGTCTCGCGAGCGGTGAACGAGGCCGAGCGCGGCCTGCTGCCGGTCGAGGGGACGATCGTCGTCGGCCAGCCGGCGGCGACCGACCCGTCGCGCGTCCCGCCGGGCCAGGGGCTGCTCTGGATTCAGCTCCAGGAACTGCCGCGTCAGGTGCGGGGCGACGCCGCCGGACTGATCGCGCCGCCCGCCGACGGCCGCTGGTCGCCCGCGCTGGCCGAAGCCTATGCCGCGCGCATCCTCGACCGGCTGCGCGGCTGCATCGCCAATCTCGACGACGCGCTGCTGAAGACGGCGATCCTGTCGCCGGCCGATCTCGAGGCGATGAACATCAACCTGGTCGGCGGCGATCCCTATTCGGGCGCCTGCTCGATCGACCAGTTCCACCTGTTCCGCCCGCTCGCCGGCGGCCGCAACCACGACACGCCGGTGCGCCGGCTGTTCCATATCGGCGCGTCGACCCATCCCGGGCCGGGGCTCGCCGGCATGTCGGGCCATATGGTGGCGGCGCGGCTTTAAGCCGCCGCCAGCATGTCCTCCAGCGCGCGGCCGCTGTCGTCGGCGAGCGCCTGGGTGCAGGCGTCGTCGAGCCATTGCGCCCGGCGCTCGGCCGGCGGGCGGGCGAACAGCGCGGCGCGGATCGCCTGGAAGTTGCGCAGGCCCCGGTCGAACGTGTCGCCATAACCCTTGATCAGCCGCTGCGACCGGACGAGCCCGAGCGCGAGCGCCGGATCCTGCGCGATGCTGGTACGAATATCGCCGAGCCAATGCTCGATCCGTTCCTGCTCCTCGGCATAGCGCAGCGAGCGGCGGCGCAGCGGCCGCAGGGCCGCCAGCAGGCGCAGCATCAGGAACCAGCGCAGGCTGGTGGTCTCGACATGGCGGCCCTCGCGGAAGAAGCGATCGAGCCAGGACGACAGGCGCGGCGACTCCAGGATGAAGCGGCCGATCCCGGCGGGCAGCGTCTCGCACACTTCGCGCAGGCGCGGGTGCATGAACTCGGTGATGCCGACGATCTGCCCCTCGCCCGCCTTGACCTCGTCGCGGACCCGCTCGAAGCGGGTGGCGCGGCTCTTCAGGTCGGCGACGCGGATCGTGTCCTCATAGCTCATCCACAGCGCCAGGTGCCGCGCCAACTCGGCCGTCGCCTCCCAGGGCGCCGCATCGAGCCCGGCGACGGCGCGCAGCCGGTCGAGATAGAGCGTGGCATAGGCGGCATCCTGATAGTCCATCAGCCGCTGGGCACCGTGCAGCGCCGCCTCATGCGCCGGCTCGGGCAGCTCGCCCAGGATGCGGCCGTGCAGCGCGCGGCCGGCGTCGGTGGTCGGCTGCGGGACGGCATGGTCGATCGCGTCGGGCATCGCCACCGGCGCCTGCGCGGCGCGGAAACCCTCGTCGAAGCCGCGCAGGTTGCTCGCCACCGCGATGCCGCTGTCGCGGATCGCCTGCTCGAACGCCTCGCGCGGAAAAGGCAGCGCGCCGCTGCCGCCGAGCGCGCCGAACATCACCGCGCTGATCACGCTGCCCGACCGATCGGTCGCCGCTTCCATATCGAAGCCGATGAAACGCTTGGCCCGCCGCGCGGCCGCCTCGACGATCCGCTCGCCGCTGCCGCGACCGTCGCCCATCCCGCTCTTCTCGGCGATCGCGTAGATGCGGTGGGTCGATCCGATCAGCGTGGTCCGATCGGCGGTCGAGAAGTTGCGCAGCATCGCGCGGCCGGTCTCCATCAGCTCCGACGCGACGACGATGTCGACGTCGCCCGGCGTCGGCATCTGCGCGAGGATCGGCAGCCGATCGCCCGCGCGCGCCAGCTCGACATAATAGACGGTCGATCCGGTGCGCTGGGCGACGCCGGGTACCGACGTCCCCTGCGCGAGCCAGCCATGGTGGCGCGCGACCTCCTGGATCCAGTCGGCGAGGACGCCGCCGCCCTGCCCGCCCAGCGCGAGGATGGCGATGCCGATCCGGTCGCGCGTCGCTTCGCCTGCCGCCGCCATCAGAACGCCCTCGCCGCGCGGAGCCGCGCATCGCGCTTCTGCAGGGCGCCAATCAGCCGCGACCGCAACGCCTTCCACCGGCCTTCCCACCGCCCCGGATTGGCGACGATGCTGGCGCGGTAGAAGCTCGGGCAGAGCACGGCGGCATGGCTCACCTCGCCGCACAGGCCGCAGCCGACGCAGCTATTGTCGACATGCGCGACCGGATCGCGGCGCAGCGGATCGGGGTTGGGCTTGATCGACAGCGACGGACAGCCCGACAGGCGGATGCAGCTATGGTCGCCGGTGCAGGTGTCGGGATCGACGCCGAAGCGCTCGCGCACCACGCGCTTGCCCTCGCTCATCGCCTTGCGGACGCGCGGCTTCTCGCGCCGTTGCCGGTTGAGCATGCATTCGGACTGGGCGACGACGATCTTGGGCCCGCGCTCGGGGCTGGTCATCGCCTCGCGCAGCGCCGCCATCATCCGCTTGAGGTCATAGGTGCGGTCGACGGTGCGGACCCAGCCCGCGCCGATCCCGCGCACCGCCCGCTCGATCGGATGGCGGGTGGTCCGCGCCCGGTTGTCGGCGCGCGACGACAATATGTCCTGTCCCCCGGTCGCAGCCGAATAGCCGTTGTCGACGATGACGGTGACGGTGTCGTCCTTGTTGAAGACGGCGTTGCCGATGCCCGAGGTCAGGCCGTTGTGCCAGAAGCCGCCGTCGCCCATCACCGCGATCGCGCGCTTGTCCTTGGGCTTGAAGGCGGAGGCGCCGGCGGTGCCCAGGCCATAGCCCATCGTCGTGTTGCCGATATTGAACGGCGGCAGGATCGAGAAGAGGTGGCAGCCGATGTCGGCCGAGACATGGGTCGGCCCCAGCTCGCGTTCGAGCAGCTTCATCGAGGTGAACACCGGGCGCTCGGGACAGCCGGTGCAGAAGCCGGCCGGGCGCTGCGGGATCTGCGCCGCGACCGGCGCCGGCAGCGGCGCGATCGACAGGTCGGGCAGGTCCAGCGCGGGCTGCCATTCGGCCAGGAATGCGCGCAGGCCCTGCGCCATGACATGCGCGGTATAGTCGCCGGCGCGGGGCAGCACCTCCTTGCCGACGATCCGCGTCTGCAGGTCGGCGCGGCGGACGAGCGTGTTCAGCTCATGCTCGATGAACTCGGGCTGCCCCTCCTCCAGCACCAGCACGGCGCGCTTGCCGCGGCAGAAGGCGGCGACCTCGTCGGGGATCAGCGGATAGGTGACGTTGAGGCAATAGACCGGCAGCCGCGCCGCGCCGAAGGCGTCCGACAGGCCGAGCAGCTCCATCGCGCGGTTGAGGCTGTTGAACAGGCCGCCCTGGACGATCAGCCCGACCTCGCCCTCGTCGGGGCCGAACCATTCGTTGAGCCGGTTCTCCCGGACGAAGGCGATGCCAGCGGGCCAGCGCTTCTCGACCTTCTCGACCTCGTGGAGGAAATTGGCGGGCGGCAGCACGATGCGGCTGGTGTCGCGCACCGGCGCGGCGGCCGCCTCGTCGACGGTCATCGCCGGGCGGAGATTGTCCTTGGCGACGAAGCTGCCGGTCATGTGGCAGGAGCGGACGCGCAGCTCGAGCATCACCGGCGTGTTCGACGCTTCCGACAGCCGGAAGCCCTGCTCGACCGCGTCGACGATGCTCGGCAGGTTGGGGCGCGGGTCGATCAGCCACATCTGCGACTTCATCGCGAAGGCATGGGTCCGCTCCTGCATGATCGAGGAGCCTTCGCCATAATCCTCGCCGACGATCACCAGCGCGCCGCCGGTGACGCCGCCCGAGGCGACGTTGGAGAGCGCGTCCGAGGCGACGTTGGTGCCGACCACCGACTTCCACGCGACCGCGCCGCGCAGCGGGTAGTTGACCGACGCCGCGAGCATCGCCGCCGCCGTCGCCTCGCTCGCGCTCGCCTCGAAATGGACGCCGAGGCTGGCGAGCAGGTCGTTGGCGTCGGCGAACACGTCCATCAGGTGGCTGATCGGCGATCCCTGATAGCCGCCGACATAGGCGACGCCCGACTGGAGCAGCGCCTTGGTGACCGCGAGGATGCCCTCGCCGGTGAAGGTCTCGCCCTCGCCGAGCTTGAGCAGCTCGACCTCGGCGGCGAAGGACCGCTCAGCCATGGCCGCCGGTCTTCGCGACCAGTGCGAGCACGCGCAGCGGGCTGCCCGAGCCGCTCTCGATCTTGAGCGGGGCGGCGACCAGCACGGTTCCCGTCGCCGGCAGGCGATCGAGATTCTCCAGGCATTGCAGGCCGTAGCGGCCGGCGCCGTGGAGCAGCGTGTGCGCCGGATAGGGCGGGGTCAGCAGGTGCGCCTGGCCGGCGTCGGTGCCGATCGTCTCGACCCCGAAGCCGATGATGTCACGCTCCTCGATCAGGTAGCGGACCGCCTCGGCATTGGGACCCGGCGTGTGCGCGCCGTCCTCGCGGCGGTTGGTGTAGGCGTCGACGTCGCGCTTCGACCAGTCGGTGCGGAACAGCACCCAGCTCCGCGCGGGAACGGGGCCGTGGACCGCCTCCCACGCCTCGATGTGCGACCGTTCGAGCAGGAAGTCGGGATCGGCGGCGGCCTCCGCCGAACAATCGATCACGACGGCGGACGCGACGAAGTCGGCCGGGGCGATCGTGTCGACGCAGTTGGCGGGCAGGTCCTTGCCCGAGATCCAGTGGACCGGCGCGTCGAAATGGGTGCCGGTATGCTCGCAGACGGTGAAGTTGCTCCAGTACCAGGCGACGCCGCGCTCGTCGTAGCGCGAGATCACCTCGCGCGAGAAGGGCGCGCACTGGCCGAATTCGGGCGGCAGCACCAGCACGGGGGTGGCCTCGGACAGGGTCTGGGTGAGGTCGACGACCTCGATCCCTCCCGAGCCGATCGCGGTCACCAGTTGCGAAAGCACGTCATTGCGGGAATTGGACATCAGGGTCATCCTCTCATCGGATATCCGGATGCTGCCTCAATAAACTTGCATATGCAAGTATTTTCAGTTCATTGAAAAAGGACATGATGACCAAGGACCTGCGCCCCCTCGGCGATCCCGGCTCGGAGGAGTTCCGGGTCGATGCCTATCCCTTCTACCTGCTCAACCGGGCGGTGAGCCGCTACAATGTCGTGATCGAGGCCGAGCTGCGCGCGATCGGCATCGACATCCCGACATGGCGGGTATTGATGGTGCTGGGCGAGAAAGCGCCCCGCCCGATCGCGCAGGTCGCGCGGTCGACGGTGATCAACATCTCGACCATGGCGCGGATCGTCGAGCGGATGACCCGCGCCGGGCTGATCGACAGCCGGCCGAGCAGCGAGGACGGCCGGGTGACCGAGATATTCCTGACCACGACCGGACAGGAGAAGCTGGCCGCCGCCCGCGCGGTGACGGCGCCGATCTACCGCAAGCTGATCCGCGGTTTCGGCGCCGAGGATTTCGGCCTGCTGATCGACATGCTCAATCGGCTCCACGACAATCTGGATTGAATCGCACCGTCGCCCCGGCGGAGGCCGGGGCCTCAGGAGAGAGAGGAGATGAACTCATCGCAGGAGCCTCCCGAGATCCCGGCCTCCGCCGGGATGACGGATTAGCGGCCCAGCTTGGCCGCGGCCCTGGCGCGCCGGGTGATTTCGGCGGTGTCGGGCTTGCCGGGCGGGACGATCCAGCTTCCGCCGACGCACAGCACCGCGTCGAGCGCGAGCCAGTCGGGCGCATTCGCCTCGCTGATCCCCCCGGTCGGGCAGAAGCGCGCGGCGGCCAGCGGCGCGGCCAGCGCCTTGAGCGCCGGCACCCCGCCATTGGCCATGGCCGGGAAGAATTTGAAATGGGTCAGCCCCATGTCGAGCCCGCGCATGATGTCGCCGGCATTGGCGGTGCCGGGCAGGAAGGGCAGCCCGCAGCCGATCGCCGCATTGGCGAGCCGGTCGGTGAGGCCCGGCGAGACGAGGAAGCGCGCGCCCGCGTCGACGCTCGCCCTGACGTCGTCGGGGTTCAGCACCGTCCCCGCGCCGACCACCGCGCCCTCGACCTTCGCCATCTCCCGGATCACGTCGAGCGCGACCGGCGTGCGCAGCGTCACCTCCAGCGCGGGCAGCCCGCCCTCGACCAGTGCCTCCGCGATCGGCCGCGCATGTTTCACATCATGCACCACCAGCACCGGGATCACCGGCGCCAGCGTCATCACCTGTTCGACCGTCATAGTCAGCGCGCCTGGAGATAGGGGCGGAGGTCGACCGTGCGCCGCTCGGCCGCGCTCAGATAGCCGGCATAGACCAGTAGCAGCACGTCCTGCGCCATCATCAGGTCGCTCTTGGGCGCGCGGCCCTCGGCGATCGACGAGACGAAATCCTCCAATTCGGCCGGATAGCCGGTGATCATGTCCTCGTCGGGGGCCGGGAAGGACCAGCCCGCCTTGGTCTCGGTCTTCTCGACGATATATTCGCTGTCGAAATAGGACCCGTCGGGCGTGTAGGCCTGACAGGCGGTGTTGGGATTGATGTTCGCCGTCGCCACCGCGCGCGACCCATAGGCGCTCAGGAAATTGCGGATGCCGCCCAGCCGGGTGTCGGTCGAGGTGAGCTGGGCGACCGAGCCGTCCTCGAAGTCGACCAGGATCGAGGCATAATCCTCGACGTCCTGCCAGCCGGTGACGATGTGCTTGGGCTCCTCCGCGCGGAACGACGCGATGTCGGTCAGCCGCGCGACCTGGCAGGTCACCGCCACCGGGCGGATCGGCCGGCCGGTGCGCCGCCGGCCCTCCTCATATTTGATGTGCAGCGCGCCGCCGATCGGGTGGACGCACAGCCGCAGCAGCGATCCGCCGCCCGCCTGCCGCCATTGCCGCGAATAAGGGGCGTGGGAGCCCGAATGCGATTCCTCGCCCTCGATGCGCAGGATGGTCGATCCGCTCGCCGCCATCAGCCGGTTGAGCTTGGCGATCGGCGGCGCATAGACCCAGTTCTCGGCATAGCAGAAGGTGACGCCGGCCTTGCGGACCGCCTCCCCCACCGCGCCGAGCTGGCCGATCACCGCGTCGAACATCGCCTGTCGCGGGAAGCCTTCGGCCGACCAGTCGCCCGGCGCGCCGTCGGGGCCGAAGAAGCCGCCCAGCGGCTTTTCGCAGATGATGTGCTTGCCGTGCGCCGCCGCCTTCATGATCAGCGGCACGTGGAGATGGTTGGGCACGCACAGGTCGACCACGTCGATGTCGGGATCGGCGATCAGCGCGTCGGCATCGTCGAGCACGCGCGCCACGCCGTACTGCGCCGCCAGCGCCGCCGTCTTGCCCCGGTCGCGCCCGGCGATCGCCGCGACCTCGAACGCCGGGCCGTGGATCTTGCGATAGCTCGCCAGGTGGAAATGGGCGGAGAAGCCCGACCCGACGATACCAATCCGAACCGATCCGCTCATCGTCAACCTTTCGTCATCATGCGGGCAGCGGCCGGCCGCGGGTTTCGGGCGCGAACCACGCCGCCGCGAGGCCGATCAGGAAAATCACGCACATCGTCATCGCCGAATAGCGCAGCGGATCGGGGGCGTCGAAGCCGCCGAACAGGCTGGTGCTGAGCCAGGCCGAGCCGAAGCTGCCGGCGGCGGCGGCGAAGCGGCCGAGATTATAGGCGAAGGACACGCCGGTCCCGCGCGCCGCCGCGCCGAACAGCTCGGGCAGGTAGATGGAGAAGCCGGCGAACAGGCTGAACTGCGCGGCGCCCATCAGCGGCATCATCCAATAGGCGTCGGCCGGCGTCTGCATCCGCGCATAGACGAACATCGTCACCACGAAGGCGGCGGCGAAGCAGGTCAGGAAGGCCGGGCGCCGCCCCGCCCGATCGGCGATCAGGGTGAAGATCAGCATGCCGACCGCGCCGCCCGCCATCTGCAGCATATAGGCCCAGTTCTTGGCGTCGGTGACCGCCGCCTTGGCCGCGTCGGGCGCGAGCCGCCCGTCATAATAGGTGGTGAACACGGCATGCTGCAGATCGACGGCATATTCGCCGATCCCCCACAGCCCGACCACGCCCGCGACCGCGAGCAGGCTGCCGATCAGCAGGCCGCGCCGCTCGGCCGGGTTGCCGAGCAGGTCGACATAGGCGCCGAACGCGCCCTTGGGCAGCCGCCCCTCGGCCTTGCGCTCGCGCCAGGACTGGGGCTCGCGCAGGCCGATCATCGCGACGATCGCGATCAGCGCCGGCAGCGCGCCGAGCGCGAACAGCCAGCGCCACACCGATCCGGCGGCGATCAGGTCGTGGCGGGCGAGATCGTCGACCCCCATCTTGACCAGCGCCGATCCGACATTGCCGACGGTCGAGAGAAGCTGGAGCCCGGCCAGCATCGCCAGCCGCGCCCGCCCGTCGACCGTCTCGACGATGATCGCGACCGCGAGGCCGAACACCCCGCCGATGCCCAGGCCGGTGACGAAGCGCAGCGCCGCGAACTCGGCCGGGGTCCGGCACAACGCGGTGATGCCGGTGCAGATCGAATAGAGCAGGATCGAGATGGCGAGCAGGCGGACCCGGCCGTAGCGATCGCCGAGCGGACCGATGATCAGCCCACCCAGTCCCCAGCCGACCAGGAACAAGGCGGTGACGATCTTGGCGAAGGCCTGCACCTCGACATGCGAAGGGGGCAGCGCCATCAGGTCGCCGAGCGCCGGGATGCGGGCGAGCGAGAAGAGGCGCTGGTCCATCGTGTCGAACAGCCAGGCCCCCGACGCGACCGCGAAGACCAGCCATTGATAGCCGGTGACGCCCCGCCACCAGGGCCCGCTACGCTCGTCCATGCGGCCCCTCCTTCATTGTCGGCGCATAAATCTGTATGACCAAAGTCGCTATAGAGTCACAATTGGACAGTCAATATGCCAGTCCAATTATATCATGACCGGCCGAGGAAATCGCGGAGCATGGCGCGCGGCCCCTTCGACAGCCGCTCCGCCAGCGCCGCGCCGAGCGCTCCGACCAGCGCCTCGTCCGCGCCGAACGCCGCCGGGAAGACACCGGAGGATCGCACGATAGCCGCGGCGATATCGGCCGGCGTCGCCTGGCCGTCCCAGATCGTCTCGAGCCGCGACGCGAGCGGGTCGTCCGCCGGCCGTCCGCCGCCCGACGCGTCGCCGACGAAGGCGAGCCAGGCGGCGACGCTGCGCAGGTGCGCGGGGCTGGCCAGGCCGGTCGCAGCGCGCTCGACGATCGTCGCCAGCCAGCGCTGCGGCAGCTTCTGCGAACCGTCCATCGCGATCTGCGCCAGCCGGTGCGGCAGCGCCGGATTGTCGAACCGCCGCAGGATCGTCTCGACATAGGCGGCGGGATCGAGCGCCGCAGAGGGCGGCAGGCTCGGCGCCGCCTCGGCCAGCAACTGGCGGCGGACGAAGGCGAGCAGGTCGGGATCGCGGACCGCCTCATGGACATGGGCATGGCCGAGCGGGAGCCCCCAATAGGCCAGCGCCGAATGGGCGCCGTTGAGCAGCCGCAGCTTGGCGAGCTCGAACGGGCGGACGTCGTCGACGATCTGCGCGCCGCCCGCCTCCCAGCGCGGGCGCGGCCCCGCGAAACGGTCCTCGATCACCCATTGGCGGAAGGGCTCGCACACCGTGAGCGCGCGATCCTCGACCGGCAGCCGCGCGAGATCGTCGGCGGTGATCGCCGGCACGATCCGGTCGACCATGCTGCTCGGGCTAGTCCAGCCGCCGGGCCGCGCGCCGCCCCTCGCCGCCAGATAATCGTCGAGCAGCCCGCCGAGCAGCCGGCCGTTGTCGGGCAGGTTGTCGCACGACAGGATCGTCAGCGGCCCGGCCCCTTGCGCGGCGCGGCGGTCGAGCGCGGCGGCGAGGAAGCCGAAGACGGTGCGCGGATCGCCGCCGCCCGCCAGATCATGCGCCACGTCGGGCGCGTCGACGAGCAGGCCGTTGGTGCGCGGGTCGCGATGATAGCCCTTCTCGGTGACGGTCAGCGTCGCGACATGGACGGCGGGATCGGCGAGCGCCGCAATCACCCGCTCGGGCGCCTCGGGCGCCACCAGCGCGTCGTTGATCGATCCGACCAGGTGCCGCCCGCCGGGCGCGCCGCGCTCCTCGACGATGTAGAGGCAGTCCTGCGGGACGAGCGCGTCGCGGACCGCCGGCGACCGCAGCGAGACGCCGACGATGCCCCAGCCTGCATCGCCCGCCGCCATCGCGTCGTCGGTATAGACCGCCTGGTGCGCGCGGTGGAACGCGCCGAGGCCGAGATGGACGATGCCGCTGCGCGCGCGATCGCGGGCATAGCGGAGCGGCGCGACGCCCTCGGGCACGGTCGCGGCGGACAGGCGCGGGCGCGCGCCGGGGCCGGCGCTCACAGGCGGTAGGCCGACTTGACCAGCCGATAGGTCAGGTCGACCGCGAGATCGGCCGCCTCGTCCTCGTCGAGCTGATGCTCGACGACCAGTTCGGCGAGATAGCCGCAGTCGATCCGCCGGGCGACGTCGTGGCGCGCCGGGATCGACAGGAAGGCGCGGGTGTCGTCGTTGAACCCGACGAGGTTGTGGAAGCCGGCGGTCTCGGTGGTCTGCCGGCGGAAGCGGCGCATCCCCTCCGGGCTGTCGTGGAACCACCAGGCGGGGCCGAGCTTGAGCGCCGGATAATGGCCGGCGAGCGGCGCCAGCTCGCGCGCATAGGCGCTCTCGTCGAGCGTGAACAGGATCAGGCTGAGCCGGGGATCGTTGCCGAAGCGGCCGAGCAGCGGCCGCAGCGCGCGGACGAAATCGGTGCGGGTCGGGATGTCGGCGCCCTTGTCGCGTCCGAAACGCCGGAACAGATCGGCATTATGGTTGCGGAACGAGCCCGGATGGATCTGCATGACCAGTCCGTCGTCGATGCTCATCTCCGCCATGACGGTCAGCATGTGCGCGCGGAACAGCTCGGCCTGCTCGGCCGTCGCCCCGCCGCCGCGCACCTGGGCATAGAGGCGCTCGGCCTCGCCGCGATCGAGGTCGGCGGTCGCGGCGGTCGGATGGCCATGGTCGGTCGAGGTCGCCCCCGCCGCCGCGAACGCCGCGCGGCGGGCGCGCAGCGCGGCAAGATAGCCGGCATAGCTGCCGACGTCCTCGCCGGTCATCGCGCCGAGCCGGTCGATATTGGCCGCGAACCCCTCAAAATCGGGATCGACCACCGGATCGGGGCGGAAGGCGGTGATCACCCGGCCCGTCCATCCCGAGGCCCGGATCGCGGCATGATGGTCGAGCGGATCGAGCGGGGACTCGGTCGTCGCCAGCAGCTCGATGTTGAACCGGTCGAACAGCGCGCGCGGGCGGAATTCGGGGCGGGCGAGCTGCTCGTTGATGCTGTCGAAAGTAAGATCGGCGGTCTCGGGCGCGAGCCGCACGTCGAGCCCGAACACGCTGTGGAACACCCAGTCGAGCCACAGCCGCGACGGCGTGCCCCGGAACAGATGGTAGTGATCGGCCAGCACGCGCCACGCCGCGCGCGGATCGACCGGCGCGCCGATGCCGATCGCCTCCAGCGGGACGCCCTGGCTGTACAGCATGCGGAAGACATAATGGTCGGGCTGGAGCAGCAGGCTGCTCGCATCGCCGAACGGCGCGTCCTCGGCGAACCAGCGCGGATCGGTATGGCCGTGCGGGCTGACGATCGGCAGGCCGGCGACTTCGGCGTAGAGCCGCCGCGCCACTACGCGGGTATCGGGGTCCGCCGGGAACAGCCGGTCGGGATGGAGCCGGAGCGGGGCTGCCGTCACATCGACACCGCGCGGGCGAAGCGGGCGCGGGTGTCCTGCGCCGCCTTCTTGGCCTTCTTGATCGCCTCCTCCTCGGTCGAGAAGAGCAGATGCTCGATCACCGCGCCGAGATGCGTCCGCATCGCCGCGCGGGCGCGCGCCGGATCGCGGGTCCGCAGCGCCTCGACGATCAGCATATGCTCCTCGACCACCGGCTTGACGTTGGCGGTGCGCGCCTTGGCGTGGAGCAGCGCGCATTCGGGCGAGGACTGGCGCAGCTCCCACAGCGACCGGACGCTGTGCAGCACCGCGGCGTTGCGCGTCGCGCCGGCGATCAGCAGGTGGAACTCGCGGTCGGCGGTCTCCGCGACGGCCGGATTGCCGCCCTCGCGCTCGATCGCGGTGACGAGCCGGGGCAGCGCCTCCAGCTCCTCGTCGGAGATGTTGACCGCGGCCAGCGCCGCCGCCTCGGACTCGATCAGCAGCCGCGCCTCGGTCAGCTCGAAGGCGCTGACGTCGAACTGCGCGACGTCGCTGCCGCCGCCCGGCCGCACATAGGCGCCCGAACCGATCCGGACGTCGACCAGCCCCTGCACCTCCAGCGCGATGATCGCCTCGCGCGCGGTCGGGCGGCTGATGTTGAATTCGGCGGAAATCTCCCGTTCGGCCGGCAGCCGGCCGCCAACGGGATAGGTTCCGTCGGCGATGCGCTGCGTCAGCGTGCGCGCCACTTCGCGGTAGAGCCGCTCGGGCGCGGCGCCGCTCGGCGGCTCGGATTCGGCGTGGTCCATGGAACTCCAACTGATTTAGCCAATATCGGCCTGACAGATTTTCATCATTGACAGACCAATTTGCGATGGTCAAGGCTGTCCAATTATAACGACACCATGTGGGAACATCCATGAGAATTGACGCCGCCAAAGTGATCGTGACCTGTCCGGGCCGCAATTTCGTGACCGTCAAGATCATGACCGACCAGGGTGTCCACGGCGTCGGCGACGCGACCCTGAACGGCCGCGAGCTGTCGGTCGCCTCCTATCTGCAGGACCATCTCCTGCCCTGCCTGATCGGCCGCGACCCCCGCCGGATCGAGGATATCTGGCAATATTTCTACCGCGGCGCCTATTGGCGGCGCGGGCCGGTGACGATGTCCGCGATCGCCGCGATCGACATGGCGCTGTGGGACATCAAGGCCAAGATGGCGAACATGCCGCTCTACGACCTGCTCGGCGGCAAGAGCCGCGAGGGCGTGATGGTCTATGGTCATGCCAATGGCGCCGACATCGAGCAGACGATCGACGAGGTCGGCCGCTACATCAGCCTCGGCTATCGCGCGATTCGCGCCCAGTCGGGGATTCCCGGCCTCGCGGCGGCCTATGGCGTCGGGCGCGGCAAGGATTATTACGAGCCGGCCGACGCCGCGCTGCCGACCGAGACGGTCTGGGACACCGCCAAATATCTCAACTTCGTGCCCAAGCTGTTCGACAAGCTGCGCGACCGCTACGGCTTCGAGCACCATCTGCTCCACGACGTCCACCACCGGCTGCGGCCGATCGAGGCGGGGCGGCTCGGCAAGATGCTCGAACCCTATGGCCTGTTCTGGCTGGAGGACGCGACCCCCGCCGAGAACCAGGAGGCGTTCCGCCTGATCCGCCAGCACACCACCATCCCGCTGGCGGTGGGCGAGGTGTTCAACACGGTGTGGGATTGCAAGGACCTGATCCAGAACCAGCTGATCGACTATATCCGCACGCCGGTCGTGCGCGCGGGCGGGATCACCCATCTGCGCCGGATCGCCGACCTGGCGGCACTCTACCAGGTGCAGACCGGCTTCCACGGCGCGACCGACCTGTCGCCGGTGACGATGGGCACGGCGCTGCACTTCGACAGCTGGGTGCCCAATTTCGGCATCCAGGAATATATGCGGCACACGCCCGAGACCGACGCCGTCTTCCCGCACGCCTATCATTTCGCCGACGGCTATCTGCACCCCGGCGACGCGATCGGCCATGGCGTCGACATCGACGAGGCGGAGGCCGCCAAATATCCCTATAAGCCCGCCTATCTGCCGGTCGCCCGGCTCGAGGACGGGACGATGTTCAATTGGTGACGATCGCCGTCATCGGCGAAGGAATGGTCGAGCTTTCCCGGTCGGGGGAGCATGGCGGGATCGCCGGCTGGGAGACCCACCATGGCGGCGACGCGCTGAACAGCGCGATCCACCTGGCGCGCTTCGGGCTCGAAACCGGCTTCATCTCCGCGCTCGGCGCCGACCCGCTCAGCCGCGCGCTGCGCCGGAGCTGGGCCGAGGAGGGGCTCGACCTCACCCACCTGCTGACCCATCCCGACCGCAACGCCGGCCTCTACGCGATCGAGACCGACGCCGAGGGGGAACGCAGCTTCGCCTATTGGCGCAGCGACAGCGCCGCGCGCGCGATGCTCGACCTGCCCGAGGCGGAGGCCGCGCTGGCCCACGCCGCGCGCTGCGACCTGCTCTATCTGAGCCTGATCAGCCTCGCCATCCTGTCGCCGGCCAGGCGCGAGCGGCTGGCCGGGCTGTGCCGCGACGTCCGCGCAAATGGCGGCCGCGTCGCCTTCGACAGCAATTTCCGGCCCCGGCTCTGGTCCTGGCCCGCCGAGGCGCGCGCAGCGGTCGAGGCGATCGGCCCGCTGGTCGACATCGCGCTGCCGACCCAGGTCGACGAGGCCGCGCTGTTCGGGCCCGAGCCGATCGACGCGGTCGCCGACCGCTGGCTCGGCTGGGGCGTCGCCGAGGTCGCGGTCAAGAGCGGCGCGGACGGCTGCCTCGTCGCCACGCGCGACGGCCGGCACCGGATCGCCCCGCCCCGCGCGGTCGTCGCGGTCGACAGCAGCGGCGCGGGCGATGCCTTCAACGCCGGCTATCTCGCGGCGCGCTTGGCCGGGCGGGCGCCCGCACGGGCGGCGCCGGCCGGGCACGAGCTGGCGGCGTGGACGATCCTTCGCAGGGGCGCGATCCCGCCGCGCGACCATGAGGCGCCCTACCGCTTCTGACCCCGCCGATCGGCCGATCCGATCCGAATCCGCGCGGCGCTATTGATGCGACGCCGGCTATGCGTATTTTCCTTGGCCTCAGGCACAAGGATATCGATCGACATGGCGCGCAAGCAGGATGAGGATGACAAGGCCCCGATGGGCGTCGGCGCGCCGGAGGGATCGCAGGACCGCCTCTATCGCGACATCGCCCGCCGGCTGATGGACCGCATCAACGACGGGACCTATCCGGTCGGCGGCCGGCTGCCCGCCGAGCGCGAGATCTCGGCCGAGTTCAACGTCAGCCGCCCGACCGTGCGCGAGGCGATCATCGCGCTCGAAGTGCAGGGCGTGGTCGAGGTGCGGGTCGGATCGGGCGCCTATGTCCGCCGCCAGACCAGCGCCGCCGAGACCCCTGGCTTCGGCGTTACCGCCTTCGAGCTGACCGAGGCGCGGCTGCTGTTCGAGGGCGAGGCGGCGGCGCTGGCGGCGACCAACATCTCCGACGAGGAACTCGCCGAGCTCGCCGCGCTGGTCGAGCGGATCGGCAAGCAGCAGACGACCGAGCTGGCCGAAGCCGACGACCGCGAATTCCACATGCTGATCGCGCGGGCGACGCGCAACGCGGCGATCGTCCGGACGATCGATTCGCTGTGGACCCTGCGGCAGACCTCGCCCGACTGCGCGCTGCTCCATGCCAAGGCGCGGACCGCGCAGGTCAAGCCGGTGATCGAGGAGCATATGGCGGTGGTCGAGGCGCTGCGCTCCCGCGATCCGGCGCGCGCGCGCGCGGCGATGCGCACCCATCTCGGCGCGGTGATCGAGCATCTGCTGTTCGCCACCGAGGAGGAGGCGATCGAACGCGCCAAGCAGGCGGCGCAGGACACGCGGGCGCGTTTCGCCCGCTCGATCAGCATGTAAGGCCAGTTTCGACTCAGCCTTACACAATTGACTGACCAATTTTCCCAATCTATCCCTTTCGGCCTGACGATAATGGGAGATTGAGATGAACCGTCGCGAATTGCTGCAGCTGTCGGCCGTCTCGCTCGCCGGACTCGCCGCCGCGCCGGCCCTTGCCCGGGCCAGGAAGCCGCGCCGCTGGGGCGTCCAGGCGGGCACCATCCTCAAGACGCTCGAGGCCGATTTCGAAGGCACGCTGCGCGCGGTCGCGGCGATGGGCTACAAGGAGATCGGCACCACCGGCAGCTTCGGCCGCGATCCGCATTATGTGCGCGCGCAGCTCGACCGCTTCGGCCTGACCTCGCCCAACAACCATGTCGCCCCCAAGGCGACCTATGATTCGTTCCAGAAATGGGTCCGGCGCGAGGTCTCGACCGAAGCCAACCGGGCGGTCTACGCGAACAGCTTCTCGTTCGACCATGTCCACGCCACTTTCGAGGACGGCATCCGGACGTCGAAGATCCTCGGCCAGAAATATGTGATGTGGGCGATCCTGCTGCCCAACCAGATCGCCGACCGCCCGACGATCGACAAGCATATCAAACTGTTCAACGAGCTGGGCGACATGTGCGCCAGGGAAGGCCTGACCTTCGCCTTCCACAATCATGATCGCGAGTTCGCCAAGATCGGCAACGACGTGATCCTCGACCTGTTCCTCGACAATACCGATCCCGACAAGGTCAAGTTCGAGCTGGATTTCTACTGGGCGACCAAGGCCGGCGCCGATCCGCTCGCCTATCTCAAGCGCTATGCGGGCCGGACCAAGCTCTGCCACATCAAGGACATCACCGCGACCGGCGACTTCGCCGCGGTCGGCAGCGGCACGCTCGACGTCCCCGCGCTGATCAAGGCGAGCGACGACGCCGGCATCGAGCATTTCCTGGTCGAGATCGACCGCTCGGACGATCCGATGGGCGCGATCCGCAGCTCGATCCAATATCTCCGCAAGACCATCGGCTGATCGGGATGTAAGGCCAGTTGCGGCATAAATTTATATAATTGACTGACCAATTTTATCGACCTATCCCATTTGGCCAAGCCACTCGGTCAGTCGGCATTGGGAGATTGAGATGAACCGTCGCGAACTGCTCCAGCTATCGGCCATCTCGCTCGCCGGCCTCGCCGCCGCGCCCGCGCTCGCCCGCTCGACCAAGCCGCGCCGCTGGGGCATCCAGGCGGGCACCATCCTCCGGGTGCTGGAGGGCGACTTCGAGGGCACGCTGCGCGCGGTCGCGGCGATGGGCTACAAGGAGATCGGCACCACCGGCAGCTTCGGCCGCGACCCGCATTATGTCCGCGAGCAGCTCGATCGCTTCGGCCTCACCTCGCCCAACAACCACGTCGCCCCGAAGGAGACCTATGGCGCCTTTCAGCGCTGGGTCCGGCGCGACCTTTCGAGCCAGGGGATCGAGGACGTCTATGCGGAGACCTTCTCGTTCAAGAACGTCCACGCGGCGTTCGAGGACGGCATCCGGACGTCGAAGATCCTCGGCCAGAAATATGTGATGTGGGCGATCCTCCTCCCCAATCAGATCGCCGATCGCCCGACCATCGACAAGCATATCAAGCTGTTCAACGAACTGGGCGACATGTGCGCCAGGGAAGGCCTGACCTTCGCCTTCCACAACCATGATCGCGAATTCGCCAAGGTCGGCAACGACGTGATCCTCGACCTGTTCCTCGACAATACCGATCCCGACAAGGTCAAGTTCGAGCTGGATTTCTACTGGGCGACCAAGGCTGGCGCCGATCCGCTCGCCTATCTCAAGCGCTATGCGGGCCGGACCAAGCTCTGCCACATCAAGGATATCACCGCGACCGGCGACTTCGCCGCGGTCGGCAGCGGCACGCTCGACGTCCCCGCGCTGATCAAGGCGAGCGACGACGCCGGCATCGAGCATTTCCTGGTCGAGATCGACCGCTCGGACGACCCGATGGGCGCGATCCGCAGCTCGATCCAATATCTCCGCAAGACCATCGGCTGACGCCCCAATCGATCGGAGCCGGCCGTGACATCTTCCACCTTTGACGCGATCGTCGTCGGCTCGGGCATTTCGGGCGGCTGGGCCGCCAAGGAGCTGACCGAACGCGGCGCGCGGGTGCTGCTGATCGATCGTGGCCGCATGGTCCGCCATGGCGAGGATTATCCCGGCGAGCACAAGGCGCCGTGGGAATTCCCCTTCCGCGGCTTCGGCGACCGGCTGCTCTACGAGCGCGACTATGCGGTGCAGCGGCGCGGGCGCGGCTTCGAGGAGGGCAGCGTCCAGTTCTTCGTCAACGACCGCGAGCATCCCTATCAGGTCGAGCCGGGCACCGATTTCTCCTGGCTGCGCGGCTATCAGGTCGGCGGGCGCTCACTGGTGTGGGGCCGCGCCTCCTTCCGGCTGAGCGACTTCAACTTCGGGGAGAACAAGCGCGACGGCCACGGCATCGACTGGCCGATCCGCTATGCCGACGTCGCGCCCTGGTACGACCATGTCGAGCGCTTCATCGGCGTCAGCGGCGCGCGCGAGGGGATCGACGAGCTGCCTGACGGCGAGTTCCTGCCGCCCTTCGCGATGAACTGCATCGAGGAGCATGCCAAGAAGGCGATCGAGAGCCGCTTCCCCGGCCGGCGGATGATCAACGAGCGGACCGCCGTGCTCAGCCGCGACCACAACGGCCGATCGGCCTGCCATCTCTGCGGCCCCTGCCATCGCGGCTGCTCGACCGGCTCCTATTTCAGCACCCAGAGCTCGACCCTGCCCGCAGCGCAGGCGACCGGCCGGCTGACGATCATGACCGACACGATCGTCGCCGGGGTCGACTATGATCCGCAATCGAAGCGCGTCACCGCCGTCCGCACGATCAACAGCAAGACCGGCGCGCGCGAGACGATCGGCGCGCGGCTGATCTTCCTCAACGCCTCGACGCTAGGCACCATCCACATCCTGCTCAACTCGCGCAGCGAGAGCTTCCCCGACGGGCTCGCCAACCGCAGCGGCGCGGTCGGCCGCGGGATCATGGACACGCTCAAGGGGCCGATGATCACCGGCACCTTCGCGGGCTTCGATCAGTTCCAGCCGGTCGGCAACCGCCCGACCGGCATCTACATCCCGCGCTTCCGCAACCTCGCCGGGCGGCGCGATGCCGACTTCCTGCGCGGCTATGGCTATCAGGGCAGCGGCAGCCGGGCGCTGTGGACGCGCGGCGTCGAGTCCAAGGCGATCGGCCCCGCGCTCAAGGCCGAGCTGCACAAGCCGGGGCCCTGGACGATCATGCTCGGCGGCATGGGCGAGCCGCTGCCCAATTTCGACAATGTCGTCCGGCTCGATCCCGCCCGAACCGACAAATGGGGCCTGCCCCAGCTGCTCGTCTCGCACCGCTGGACCGCGAACGAGGAGCGGATGGCGCAGGACATGGCCGACCAGGGCGAGGCGATGCTGCGCGCCGCCGGGGCGGTGAAGGTGGCGACGATCCGCGAGATCAAGCCGGGCGGCGAGACCAACCATGAGATGGGCGGCGCGCGCATGGGCCATGATCCGCGCGAGTCGGTGCTCAACGGCTTCAACCAGGCGCACGACATCCCCAACCTGTACGTCACCGACGGGAGCTGCATGACCTCGTCGCCCTGCCAGAACCCGTCGCTGACCTATATGGCGCTGACCGCGCGCGCCGCCGACCATGCGATGACCCGGCTCGGGCAGGGCGCGCTATGACCCGGCGCCCGCAGCTTCCGGAAAGGCCGGCCATGGACCCGATCTCCCGACGAGCCCTGTTGCGGACCGGCGCCGTCGGCGGCGGCGCGGCGGGACTGGCGCTGCTCGGCGCGCCGCTCGGGGCGGCGGAACCCGTGGCGGCCGCGACGGCCGACGCGGGCCGCCAGCCGCTGCTGACGGCGCTGGTCGACACGATCATCCCCGCCACCGACACGCCGGGCGCGGCGGAGGCCGGGGTCGCCGATTTCGTCGCGATGATGGTCGAGCGCTGGATGCATCCCGACGAGCGGGCGCGCTTCCTCGCCGGGCTCGACAGCTTCGACGCGACCGTCCGCCGCAGCCACGGCCAGCCCTTCGCGGCGCTGCCGCCCGCGCGGCGGCTGGAGATCCTCCAGGCGATGGCCGCCGCCGAGGAGGGCACCGCCGCCGGCACCCCGCCGGCCGAGGGTCCGTTCCTCGCCCGCATCCGCGCCCTCGCCATCTACGGCTATTACACGTCGGAAGCCGGCGCCTCGCAGGAGCTGGAGCTCAACCTCGTCCCCGGCCATTACGAGCCGTGCCACGATCTCCAGCCGGGCGAGCGGGCGGTGTCGCTGGGCCGCAACAACGCCGTGCTGCGGATGCCCTAGACATTCGACCGACCGATATAACCAACCATAACGGGCCCATTTCCATGGCCCGCTGCAAGGGAGTGAGCGCATGTCCTTTTCGCGCCGTGAAGCCGCCCAACTGCTGTTCGCCGCGCCGGTCGCGGCGCTCGCGCTCAAGCCCGGGCTCGCCTCCGCGCTGACGCCGGCCCGGCCCAATTCGAAATGGGCGGGCGTGCAGGTCGGCCTCAACGTCCCCTACAGCTTCGGCACCCGCACCGCGCTCAGCGCCGAACAGGTGCTCCAGCGCACCGTCGCGTTGGGGATCAGCGCGGTCGAGCTGCGCATCCAGCCGATCGAGATCTCGCTGGGCCTGCCCCACGACCTCGTCCTCGGCCCGGCCCCGTCGGACTATCGGGCGGTCTATTATCCCAAGGGCGACTCCCCCGAGATCCTGCCGCCCGCGCCGGGGCGGACGACGATCACCCAGGACTATGTCGACGCCTACAAGATCGGCGCGGCCAGGCGCCGCGACTGGCGCCTCGCGCTGCCGATCCGATCGGTCGAGAAGATCCGTCGCATGTATGACGCCGCCGGGGTCAGGATCGAGATCGTCAAGTTCGACGGCATCAACGACTTCGAGGGCGAGGAACTCGACTATATGTTCAACCTCGCCAAGGCGATCGGCGCGCGCGCCGTGTCGGGCGAGATGGCGATCCCGGCGATCCCCAAGCTCGCGGCGGCGGCGGACAAGCACCGCTTCATGGTCGGCCTGCACAACCATCTGGCGATCACCCCGGCCATGTGGGAGGACGCCTTCCGCCAGAGCCGCTACCTCGGCGCCAATGTCGACATCGGCCATTTCCTGGCCGGCAACCAGGCGTCGCCGCTGCCCTTCATCGAGCAGCATCACGACCGGATCACCCATCTCCACGTCAAGGACAAGACGCTGGGCAACGTCAATGTCGAGTTCGGCAAGGGCGACACCCCGGTCCGCGAGATCCTCCAGACGATCCGTGACAACAAGTGGAACATCCAGGCGACGATCGAATATGAGATCCCGCTCGACCCCACCGCCGATCGCGACGCCGAAATCCGCAAGGCGATCGCCTATTGCCGCCAGTGCCTGCTCAGCTAGGAATAGGATGAGGCGCTGGAAACGAGGCAGGTCGGGGGCATGATGGCGGACGATATTTCGGAGGACGAGGCGCGCCTCGAACGCGCGTTGCGCGCGCAGGAACGGCTCGGCTGGATCATCTCCGCGCTCGCGGTGCTGCTCACCGCCGGCTTCATGGTCGCGCTGACGCTCGACTGGCCGCTGCTCGCCCGGTCCTTGTTCGGCCATGCGGTAACCGGCTTCGCGGTGGTGGCGATGGGTCTGCTCAGCCTGTTCATCGCCGCGATCGCCCTGTTCTCCGCCGTCGCCAACCGCAACGACGCGCTGCGCAGGGCCGTGACGAAGGGCGACCGATGACCGCCATCCATCCATCCGCCATCCTGATCTTCGCCGCGATCGTCCTGTCGTCGCTCGTCATCACCTATTGGGCGCACCGGCGCAGCAAGAGCGCCGAGGGCTTCTACGCGGCCGGCGGCAACATCACGCCGATGCAGAACGGGATCGCCATCTCCGGCGACTATCTGTCGGCCGCCTCCTTCCTGGGGACGATCGCGGTCTTCTACGGCATGGGCGACGACGGGCTGATCTACGCGGTCGGGGCGGCGGCCGGCTGGCCGATCGTGCTGTGCCTGGTCGCCGAGCGGCTGCGCAACCTCGGCCGCTACACCTTCTCCGACGTGGTCAGCTACCGGCTCGAGGAGAAGCCGATCCGGCTGTTCACCGCGGTCAGCACCCTGTGCGTCACCGGCGCCTACCTGATCGCGCAGATGGTCGGCGGCGCGACGCTGATCGCCGCGCTGTTCGGCCTGTCCTACGCCGCCGCCATCGCCTGCTTCGGCGTGCTGATGGTGTTCTACGTGGTGATCGGCGGCATGACCGCGACGACCTGGATCCAGATCATCAAGGCGACCCTGCTCGTCCTGATCGCGCTGGTGATGGTGGCGCTGGCGATGCGGCTCTACGGCGGCCCGCTGGCGCTGGTCGACGCGGCGGCGGCCTCCTCGACCGGCCCGACCGGGCATATGCGCGAGTCCGGGCTGCTCCCCGACGGCTTCAGCGCGGTGTCGCTGGCGTTGGCCTTCGCGCTCGGCCCGGTCGGCCTGCCGCACATCCTGATGCGCTTCTTCACCGTCCGCGACGGCATCTCGGCGCGCCGCTCGCTGAGCATCGCCGCGCTGATCATCGCCGTCTTCCAGATGCTGATGGTGCTGCTCGGCTATGCCGCCATGGCGCTGCTGTCGGGCGACGCGCGCTTCGCCCAGGCCGACGGCAAGCTGGTCGGCGGCCTCAACATGGCGACCCTCCACCTCGCCGAGGCGCTCGGCGGGCCGACGCTGCTCGGCGCCGTGTCGGCGGTCTCCTTCGCGACGATCCTCGCGGTCGTGGCCGGGCTGACGCTGGCGGCGGCCTCGGCCGTGTCGCGCGACCTCTACCGCCACGTCTTCGCGCGCGGGACGGCCAACGACCAGCGCGAGGTGCGCATCTCGAAGATATCGGCGGCGGTGATCGGCGTGATCTCGGTGGTGCTCGGCCTTGCCTTCGAGCATGAGAATATCGGCTTCCTCGCGACGCTGCCGCTGGTCATCGCCGCCAGCGTCAACTGCCCGATCCTGCTGCTCGCGCTCTACTGGAAGGGCCTCACCACGCGCGGCGCGGTGACCGGCGGCACGCTGGGCCTGCTCTTCTCGGTCGTGCCGATCATCCTCAGCAAGAAGGTGTGGGTCGACACGCTGGGCCATCCGGAAGCGATCTTCCCCTATGAATATCCGACCGTCCTCGCGCTCGCGGCGGCGGTCGGCGGGGCGGTGCTGGTCTCGCATTTCGACCGTGGCGCGCGCGCCGACCGCGAGCGCGCCGCCTTCGCCGCGCAGCGACGCCGCTCGATCGGGCTCGGCTGACCGTCCGATGGGGTGGCATTTCTATCGCCTCGAGGACGGCCATGGCCTTCCCCATGACCCGTTCAAGGCGATCGTCACGCCGCGCCCGATCGGGTGGATATCGACGGTCGACGCCGAGGGGCGGCCGAACCTGGCGCCCTACAGCTTCTTCAACGCGCTGTCGTCGCGGCCGCCGATCCTCGGCTTCGCGAGCGAGGGGCGCAAGGACACGCTCGCCAATATCGAGGCGACCGGCGAGTTCGTCTTCAACCTGGCGACGGGGCCGCTGGCGGCGGCGGTCAGCCTGACCTCGCGGACGGTCGCCGCCGACGTCGACGAGATGGCGCTGGCCGGGCTCGCCGCCGCGCCGTGCCGGATCGTCCGCGCGCCGCGCGTCGCGGCCTCGCCGGCCGCGCTCGAATGCCGGCTGATCGAGGTCCACCGGATCACCGACCTGTCCGGGCAGCCGACCGACCACCGGCTCGTGATCGGCCAGGTGGTCGGCGTCCATATCGCGCGGGACTATCTCCGCGACGGACTGTTCGACACGGCCGCAGCGGCGCCGCTCGCGCGCTGCGGCTATGTCGCCGACTATGCGGTCGCCGACCGCATCCTCAGCGTCCCGCGCGAGGATTGAGCCGGGGCCGTTCGGGCAACGCGAAGGCGATGAAGCTGCCGCCCGGCACATTGTCCGGCCCGGCCGCCTTGCCGCCGCCCGCCGCGATCACGACGAACTGCCGGCCCCCGGCCTCGTAGACGGCGGGGGTGGCGTTGCCCGCCGCCGGCAGCAGCGTCTCCCACAGCAGCTTGCCGCTGCGCTTGTCATAGGCGCGGAACTTGCGGTCGTAGACGGTCGCGCCGATGAAGAACAATCCGCCCGCGGTGACGACGCCGCCGCCATAATTGTCCGATCCGGTGTCGCCCATGCCCTTGGCGACCAGCTCGGGATACTCGCCGAAATTGCGCCGCCAGGCATAGCGGCCGCTGTTCAGGTCGATCGCGCTCAGCGTGCCCCAGGGCGGGCGGATGCCGGGATAGCCGTCGGGATCGGCGAGCTTGCCATAGCCCGCGAAGCTGTATTCGGCGGCGTCGGAGCGGGTCCGCACCTCCCCCTTCAGCGCGGTGTCGCGATCATAGACCAGATAGTCGGCGACCGCGCCGATCCCTTCGTTGCCGAGATGCTCGAAGCTCGGCATCCGCCCGCCGCCGCGCCCGATCATGCGGAACACGTCGAACTTGGTCAGCCGGTCGCCGACCCCGGCCAGCGACGGGAATTCGGGCGGCGATCCCTTGCGGTCGAGGCCGTGGCAGCCCGAGCATTCGGCCTCGTAGATCGCCTTGCCCGACGCGATCGGCGACGTCGATCGCTTGCCGAGCTGCAGCACCGACGGCTTCTCGTTGCTGTTGACGTAGAGCAGGCCGGTCTCCGGATCGAAGGCGGTGCCGCCCCATTCGGCGCCGCCGTCGGTGCCGGGGGCGAGCAGCGTCCCCTCGAAGCTCGGCGGCGCGAAGAAGGCGGACGAGGCGAACCGGTCGAAGCGCTCGGCGACCGCCTTGTGCGCCTCGGGCGTGCGCATGGTCAGGTCCGCGCGGCTCAGGCCCTGGCGCGCATAGGGCGCCGGCAGCGACGGGAAGGGCTGGGTCGGCGAGGCATGTTCGCCGGGGATGGCCGACGGCGGCACCGGCCGCTCGACGATCGGGAACAGCGGCGCGCCGGTGACGCGGTCGAGGACATAGACGAAGCCCTGCTTGCTGGTCTGCGCCACCGCGTCGACCATGCGCCCGCCGCGCCGGACCGTCACCAGGCTGGGCGGCGCCGGGAAGTCATAGTCCCAGAGGTCGTGGTGGACCGCCTGGAAATGCCACAGCCGCCGGCCGGTCGCGGCGTCGAGCGCGACCAGCGAATTGGCGAAGAGGTTGTCGCCCTTCCGATCGCCGCCGAAGAAGTCCTTGTCGCCCTGCCCCGCCGACGCGGTCGGCACGAACAGGATGCCGCGCTTGCCATCGAGCGCCATGCCGGCCCAGGCATTGGCGCCGTTGATCGTCTTCCAGGCGTCCTTCGGCCAGCTGTCATAGCCATATTCGCCGGGCTGCGGGATGGTGTGGAAAGTCCAGCGGATCTTGCCGGTCCGCACGTCATAGGCGCGGATATGCCCCGGCGCCCAGCCGGTCGTGCCCATGATGACGAGATCGCCATGGACGATCCCCGGCGTATTGGCCCCCGCCGAGATGTCCTTCGGATCGCGGCCGAGGCCCTCGCGCAGGTCGATCCGCCCGTCGGTGCCGAAGCTCGGGATCGCCTTGCCGGTGCGCGCGTCGATCGCCAGCAGGAAGGAGCGCGAGGTCATGAAGATGCGCGCCTCGCGACCGTCGGACCAGTAGCTCACCCCGCGCAGCCGCTGCTTGCTGACCACCGTCTCGCCGGGATTGGGATCGAACATCCACAGCTTCCGCCCGGTCGCCGCGTCGAGCGCGAAGACGCGCAGCCGGGGCGAGACCACATACATCACCCCGTCGACGACGATCGGGTTGCATTCCATCTCCGACGCGTTGCCGCCCTCGCCGAAGGCGTCGCCGGTGTCGAACGTCCAGGCGACCGCGAGTTTCCCGACATTGCGCGTGTCGATCTGCCGCAGCGAGGAATAGTGGATATTGTCGGTCCCGCCGCCATAGGCCGGCCAGCCGCGATATCCGCCCGCGGCATCCGGCGCCGCCCGTGGCGCGGCGAGCAGCATCGTCGAGACGAGCGCGAGGGACAGGGCGGCCGATCGATGCATGGGAACTCCTCCGCAAGATGGACGACGGCGGTCATGCCGCCGCGCCGAAAGGGCGACGCGCGGATGCGAATCCCCGATTCCGCTCTTCCCAAGCGATTCGGAATCAGACAGGCTGCGCATCGCAGGTCATGCCCTACGACATAATCGGTCTGACCGATATCAGGCAAGAAGAGAGGACCAATCTGACGATGACCCTCCCGATCCGGTCAGAATGCGGCTCTTCGAGAACCCGGAGACAGTTCGCTCGGGCACCACGTTCGCCGACGACGCAAACCCCAAATAACGCGTTTTATTCTAATTATTTAATGGAAATCCCACCCGGCGGGGAACGGCAGGAGGCAACGCGACGCCCGACCGCATCGAGGCTGATAAACCGGGTCCGTTGGTAGCGATGGCCCGCATCGCCGGACCGGGATTTGCCGGGACGGCCCTACCGTCAAACCAGCCATTGACATGGCCAGTCACTCCGATCAAATTGGACAGACCATAAGGTCTGACACGAAACCGTATAAGGGGATTTGAAGCATGAGGGAGATTTCAAGGGCGCGCGTCATCGGAATGCTGCTTGCCGGGGCCAGCCTGTCCGCCGTTCCGGCCCATGCCCAGGATGCCACCTCCCCCGCAGCCGAGGCCTCCCAAGGCGGCCTGGCCGACATCGTCGTCACCGCCGAGAAGCGCCCGAGCATCGCGCAGCGCGCGCCCATCGCCCTCTCGGTCGTCACCTCCGAGGCGATCAAGCGGCAGGGCGTCGGCAACGTCGCCGACCTCACCACCCTCACCCCCAGCGTCGGCTTCTCGCAGAACGGCGCCAACACGGTGATCACCGTCCGCGGCGTTTCCAGCCGCGACACCAACCAGCTCGGCGACCCCGCCGTCTCGATCAGCCTCGACGGCTTCTACTTCCAGCGCTCGCTGGGCCTCAACATCGCGCTGTTCGACCTCGAGCGGGTGGAGGCGCTGCGCGGCCCGCAGGGCACGCTGCTCGGCCGCAACGCGACCGGCGGCGCGCTCAACATCATCACCGCCAAGCCGACCGACAGCTTCTCGGCCGCGCTGACCGGCGAGGTCGGCAATTACGACCTGATCGCGACACAGGGCTATGTGAACATCCCGGTCAGCGACAAGGTGAAGCTGCGCGCCGCCTTCATGACGCGCGACCGCGACGGCTATCGCCACAACGCCCCGGCCCGCGACGGCGACGACGACCATAGCCGCGCCGCCCGCCTCCATCTGCTGCTCCAGCCGACCGATCGGTGGGACGTGCTGCTGACCGGCGAATATTCGCACCAGGACGGCGTCGGCCCGGTGATCCAGCCCGTCGCCCACCGCTTCCTGCCCAACGGGCAGCTCGACACCAGCCGGGTCGACATCCCCGGCGACGGCAAGCGCTTCGCGGTTCCGTCCGGCGGGTTCATCCGGCTCAATTCCTATAATTTCCGCTGGAACACCAACTACGACCTCGACTTCGCGACGCTGACCTATCTGGGCGGCTATCGCTCGCTGAAATATGCCAATGTCCGCACACTCGGCGCCGACTATGCCACCAACCGCCGCAACTTCACCTTCGACCAGCATGAGCGCCCCCGGTCCTGGAACCACGAGCTGCGCCTGTCGTCGAAATCCGACACGCCGCTGATCTGGCAGGCCGGTCTCTATTATTTCCGCGAGAAGAACAGCACCGTGTCGCTGTTCCGCGACTTCCGCGTGCCGGGCCAGTTCCCGACCCCGGCCGCCTGCCTGTGCGAACCCGGCGTCGAGCTCCAGATCTTCCGCAAGCCCGACCTGCTGCTGCAGTCGAAGGCGGTGTTCGGCCAGGCCTCCTATGCCATCACCGACCAGTTCCGGCTCGAAGGCGGCGCGCGCTATTCGTCGGACAAGAAGCACAATCTCAGCGCGACCAACATCGCGACCAACGTCAACACCTATATCAACACCGGCGCGATCAACTATGTGAACAACCCGCCGAGCGCGGTCCGCCTTTCCTCGCACCGGACGACCTTCCACGCCGCCGCCAATTATCAGTGGACGCCGCGCAACCTGCTCTACGCGAAGTTCGATACCGGCTATAAGTCGGGCGGCTTCACCGACCTGCAGGTCTATGGTCCCGAGAACATCAAGGCCTGGGAAATCGGCTCGAAGAACCGTTTCCTCAACAACACGCTCCAGGTGAACCTGTCGGCCTTCCTGTACAAGTACAAGGACCAGCAGGTGCAGCAGCAGATCACCCTGCCGAGCGGCGGCATCGGCACCGGCACGGTCAATGCCGGCGCATCGAAGCTCTATGGCGGCGACGTCGACATCGTCTACCAGGTTACCCCCAACGATCGCATCGAGCTGTTCGGCGCCTATCTGCACGCCCGCTTCACCGACTTCGTCGCGGTCGTCAACGGCGCCAACAAGCAGCTCGCCGGCAACCGGCTGCAGCAGGCGCCCGACTGGGTGTTCAACGCCGGCTACGAGCATGTCTTCCCGGTCGGCGACGGATCGATCACGACCCGTCTCCAGACGCATTATGAGAGCAAGTCCTACTTCACCTTCACCAATTACGGAGCCGACAAGCAGCCCGGCTACATGCGGTCGGACATCATCGTCACCTACGCCGCGCCGGACGATCGCTGGCGGCTCGAAGGCTATGTCCGCAACCTCGAGGACAAGCTGATCTTCAGCAATGCCGACGTGGTCAGCACGACCTATGTCAGCTACCGTTACCAATATCAGGCGCCGCGGACCTATGGTGCGCGCCTGACGGTCAACTTCTGATGATCGCGGCCGCCCTCGACCGGCGGCGCTTCCTGGCGGGGACCGCCGCGTGTCTCGCCGCCGGCATCGCCGGGGCGAAGACGCCGGTGGCCCCCGCCGCCCCCTCGCTGGGCGCGTGGACGTCGCTCGACAACGCGGCGCTGCTCGCTTCGTCGGGCTACGGCTTCGTCGAGGAGGAGGTCGACCGCTTCCTCCTCCCCGACAAGCCCGACACGGCGTTCGAGGCGGCGCTGGCCACCGCCCGCGCCGCGCCGATCCCGGTCCGCACGCTGGTCCGGCTGCTGCCGCCGTCATTGCAGAGCGTCGGCCCCGACACCGCGCATGACGGCATCGTCACCTTCTGCGAGACCGTGTTCGCCCGCGCGCGCCGCGCCGGGGTCGAGACGGTGGTGTTCGGCAGCCCGCGCTCGCGCCGCATCCCCGAAGGCTTCCCGCGCGCCACCGCCGAGGCGCAGCTCATAGAGCTGTGCAAGCGGCTCGGCCCGGTCGCCCAGGCGCACGGCGTCATCCTCGCGCTCGAGCCGCTCAACCATACGGAGACGAACTTCATCAACCGGGTGAGCGAGGGCGGCGCGATCGTCCGCGCGGTCGGCCATCCGAGCGTCGGGCTGGTCGCCGACCTGTTCCATATGCGGATGGAGGACGAAGGCCCCGCCAGCCTGATCGAGAACGGCCCGCTGATCCGCCACGTCCAGATCGCCGAGAAGCAGGGGCGCCGCGCCCCCGGCGTGGCGGGCGAGGATTTCTCGGCCTATTTCGAGGCGCTGCGATCGATCGGCTATGACCGCCGGCTGTCGGTCGAATGCCTGTGGTCGGACATAGCCCGGGAAGCCCCGCTGGCCGCCCGGACGATCCGGGCGCAATATCCGGCCGCCACGGCCAAGGCCGCGCGCGGATGATCGGCGCGGCCGTCGCGCTGATGCTGGCGGCGGCCGCCCCGGCGGCGCCCGATCCCGCCGCGGTCGACGCCTTCCTCCGCCGCGCCGGCGCCGCGACCGGCGCGCCGGTGCGGATCGACATGACGCGCACGATGGGCCGCAACCAGGACATCTCGCGCAAGATCACCGAGCAAGTCCTCGCCGGCGAGAAGCGCGCGACGCTCGCCCGGGAGGCCGAGTTCGTCGAGAAGGGCTGGCCGCTGCCCCGGCCCGGGCAGATCGTCCTCGTCTACGACTTCGACGGCAAGCCCAGCTTCCTCTACCGGGTGGTCGCGGCGCAGGTCCTGCCGCTCGGATCGGTCGCCCCCTGGCACCTGATGACCGAGAGCCCGGCGCTGCGCGACCTGTCGGCGTGGCGCAAGGCGCATCTCGGCCTGTGGAAGGACGCCATCGCCGGGATGAGCCCCGACGAGGTCGAGCACATGCCGGTGGTCTGGACCCGCTTCGAACCGGTCTATCCGGCGGCCAGCCCGCCGCGCTGACCCACCGGCCCCGGCGGTCAGCGCCGCCGGGCCACCTCCGCCGCCGCGATCGCCGTCAAGTTCAATATCCCGCGCGAGGTGACGCCGGGGGTGAGGACGTGGATCGGCTGGCTCAGCCCCATCAGCATCGGCCCGACCGTCGGCGAGCTCGACGATGCGCCGAGCGCGGTCAGGGTGATGTTGGCGGCGTCGAGGTTCGGCATGACCAGCAGGTTGGCCGACCCTTCGAAGCGCTGGTCGGGGACGAGCCGCTCGCGCAGCGACTGCGACAGCGCGACGTCGGCATGCATCTCCCCGTCGACGCACAGGTCGGGCGCGATCCGGCGGACGATCTTCACCGCCTCGCGCATCTTGCGCGCGCTGGGGCTGTGCGACGCGCCGAAATTGGAGTGCGACAGCAGCGCGACGCGCGGGTCGAGCCCGAACTGCCGCACCGCCCGTTCGGCGAGCACGGTCATCTCGGCGATCTGCTCGGGCGTCGGATCGGGCACCATATGGGTGTCGGTGATGAACAGCGCGCCCGCGTCGAGGATCAGCCCCGACAGCGCATAGACGCGCTGGGCCCCTTCCGTCCGGTCGATCGTGCGCAGCACATGCTCGACCTGGCCCCAATATTCCGAATTGCCGCCAACCAGCGCCGCCTCGACATGGCCGGTCCGCAGCAGCATCGCCGCGGTGACGGTCGGCCGGCGATAGACGTGGCGGACGATCTCGGCCGAGGGCACGCCGCGCCGCCCGGCGACGGCGCGATAGGCATCGACCAGCGGGCCGAGGATCGCATGGTCGGTCTCGGGATCGACCAGGTCGACGTCGCGGTCGAGTTCGAAGCGCAGGCCGAGGCGCGGCATCTTCTCCGCCAGGATGCGGCGGCGCGCGACCAGCGTCGGCCGGACGAAACCGTCGTCGAGCGCGTCCTGGACGGCGCGCAGCACGCGCTCGTCCTCGCCCTCGCCATAGGCGATCCGGGCCCTGGCCCCCCGCGCGCCCTCGAACACCGGCATCATCAGCTGGCCCGATCGGGCGTTCTGCTGCGCCAGGCCGCGGCGATAGGCGTCGATGTCGATCGGCCGCCGCGCTACGCCGGAGGCGATCGCCGCCTGCGCCACCGCCGGCGCGATCTCGACGATCAGGCGCGGGTCGAACGGGGTCGGGATGATATAGTCGGGGCCGAAGGCGAGCTTGCCGCCGCCATAGGCCTGGGCGACGCTCTCATGCGCGGGCAGGCGGGCGAGCGCGGCGATCGCCTCGGCCGCCGCGACCTTCATCGCCTCGGTGATCGCGGTCGCGCCGACGTCGAGCGCGCCGCGGAAGATATAGGGGAAGCACAGGACGTTGTTGACCTGGTTGGCATAGTCCGACCGCCCCGTCGCGACGATCGCGTCGGGCCGCGCGGCTCGGGCGATCTCGGGCAATATCTCCGGCTCGGGATTGGCGAGCGCGAAGATCAGCGGCCGGTCCGACAGCAGCGGCAGCCATTCGGGCTTGAGCACGCCGGGCGCCGACAGGCCGAGGAAGATGTTCGCGCCGGGCAGCACCTCGGGCAATGTCCGGGCGTCGGTCGCGCGGGCGTAGCGCGCCATATTAGGCGCCATGCCCTGCCGCCCGGCATGGACCACGCCGTCCTTGTCGGTCAGCGTGACATTGTCGGCCGGCAGGCCCATCGACACGAGCAGGTCGACGCAGGCGAGCGCCGCCGCCCCCGCGCCCGAGGTGACGAGCTTCGCCTCGGACAGGCTGATGTTCTGCAGCACCAGCGCGTTGCGCACCGCCGCCGCCACGACGATCGCGGTGCCGTGCTGGTCGTCGTGGAAGACCGGGATGTTCATCCGCGCCTTGAGCGCCGCCTCGATCGCGAAGCATTCGGGCGCCTTGATGTCCTCCAGGTTGATGCCGCCGAAGGTCGGTTCGAGCAGCGCCACAGCCTCGACGAAGCGGTCGGGATCGGTGGTGTCGATCTCGATGTCGAACACGTCGATCCCGGCGAACTTCTTGAACAGGACGGCCTTGCCCTCCATCACCGGCTTCGACGCCAGCGCCCCGATCGCGCCGAGGCCGAGCACGGCGGTGCCGTTCGAGATCACCGCGACGAGGTTACCGCGCGCGGTATAGTCGAGCGCCTTGTCGGGATCGGCGGCGATCTCCTCGCACGGCGCGGCGACGCCCGGCGAATAGGCGAGCGCGAGGTCGCGCTGGTTGACCATCCGCTTCGTCGGCTCGATGCGCATCTTCCCCGGATTGGGGAATCGGTGATAATCGAGCGCAGCCCGACGAAGCGTGTCTTCCATGGCGGGATCATTCCTGTGCAGGCGAGGCGGTCCGGACCCCGACGCTGTACCAGCGCCGCCGGAATCTTCAATGATGCTGCGGGTATGGAACGATGCCCGATATGTCTGGCGGCGCGGGCCGCCGGCTCCGCCTCAGCGGTCCTCGCCCTCCATGATCACCAGTTCGCAACCGTCGCAGGCGGCGCGCCGGATCGCGGCCGCCTCCTGATATTCAGGCGAGTTGTAGAAGGCGAGCGCGCTGTTCACCGACGCGAAGCGGTGCAGGAAATAGCGGTCGAAATGCGTCGTCCCCTCGACGATGTGGACCCGGCCCGACCGGGCCAGCGTCTCATAGGGAAAGCGCTGGCCGATATCCCCGATGATCCGGGCATATTGGTCCTGCCCTTCCATGTCGCGCATCCGTGCGCGGGCGATCCAGTAAGCCGACATCGCTCTCTCTCCTTCATCGTCCCTTGAAATCGGGCGCCCGCTTCTCGGCGAAGGCGCGCAGGCCTTCCTGGAAATCCTCGGTCGCGAAGATCGCCTTGGCGCTCTCATAGGCGTGCGAGCCGAGCAGCCCCGGATCGACGAGGCCGGCGCGGCGGGCGAGGTTCTTCGCCGCCTGGATCGCGAGCGGCTGCTTGGCGGCGATCCGCCCGGCCATGGCGAGAGCGGTCTCCATCAGCTCGGCCGCCGGTACGACCCGGTTCACGAAACCCCAGAGGTGGAGTTGCGCCGGGCTCATCATGTCGCCGGTATAGAGCAGCTCGGCGGCGATCTTGCGCGGCAGGACGGTCGGCGCGACGACCGCCGACACCGGCCCGAAGCCGACGAAATTGGCGTGGGCATCGCCGATCCGCGCATCCTCCGCCGCGATGACGATATCGGCGAAGCAGCATATCTCGAACCCGCCGGCCGCCGCCACGCCGTTGACCGCGGCGATGACCGGCTTGGGGAATTCCTCGAGCCAGCGGAAGAAGCGCGGCGCCAGCGCGTAGAAGCGGTCGCGCAATCCCGGATCCTTCTCCCACTGGTCGAGCTGGCCGATGTCCGCCCCGACGCAGAAGGCGCGGCCCGATCCGGTGACGATCAGGACGCGGACGGCCCGGTCCTCGGCCGCCTGGGCCAGCGCGGCGTCGAGCGCCTCGATCATCGCGACGGTGATCGCGTTGAGCGCATCGGGCCGATCGAGCGTGATCGTCGCGATCGGCCCGGTCGTCTCATAGCGTATCGGTGCAGCCATTGGTTCGATTCCTATGCGTTCAGCAGCATGTCCGCGAGCCGGGCGGGCGCGTCGAGGGCGACCTCATGCCCGCAGTCGACATCGATCGTCGACCAGCCGGCCCCGGCCTCGACCTTCGCCATCGGGTCAAAGCCGAGCGCCGCATAACCGGCCCATCCGGTCGCGCGGACATAGGTCTTGCGCGCGATCCCCTCCCAGGCGCCGGTCAGCTCGACCGGCTCGCAGAAGCATGGGAGCGGGTGCGGCGTGCAGAGCGCCTCGACCATCGCCACGTCGGCTTCGTTGAGGCCGAACAGCGCGGCGGGGAGCGGCGGCACCAACCGGCCGCCGCTGGCCGCCGCGGATCGCAGCAGGCCGGTCGCCACCTCCTCGGCCGCGCAGATGTCGAGCAGCGACTTGCCGGCCTCGGGCAGGATCGCGTCGAGGAACAGCAGCGCGGCGATACGGTCGGGCATCGCGTCGGCGACGGCCGCCGCGACCATCCCGCCATAGGAGTGGCCGCACAGCACGACATCATCGAGCCCTTCCCATCGCAGGACGTTGGCGACGTCGTCGACATGGGTGCGGAAACCGACCGATCCCGTCGCCAGGTGCGATCTCTCGCCGAGCCCGGTCAAGGTCGGGGTGAAGACGCGGTGCCCGGCCGCGCGCAGCAGCGCGGCGGTCCGTGTATAGCACCACCCACCCCGCCAGGCGCCGTGGACCAGGACGAAGCTCCTGCTCATCGCGCCACCTCCGATCCCCGGTCGGCCCGGAGCTGCCGGCGCGACCAGTCGGACAGGGTGAAGCGCCCGTCCTTCACCCAGGCGACCGCGATGTCGGCCACGCCGAGCCCGGCATGGTCGTCCGGCGTGTAGCGATAGACGCCTTGCGGCGTCGCGAGGGTAAGGCCTTCGAGCGCGTCGCGGATCGCGGGCGGGCTGGCGCTGCCGCTACGTTCGATCGCGGCGGCGATCAGCCGTATCGCGACATAGCCGTCGACCGCATATTGGGACGGCCCATGGCCATGGTCGCGGCGGAAGCCGGCCGCCATCGCGCGGGCCGCGTCGCCGACCGCCGAAGCCGGCGCGTCGTCGGCGAGCGTGGCGATCGAGGTCGCGACGAACAGTCCTTCCGACGCCGCGCCGGTGTCGCGGAGGAAGGCGCCGCTGGCGACGCCGTGGCTCACCACCACCGGCAGGCCGACATTCGCGGCCGCATAGGCGCGGGTGAAGCCGACCGCCGGCGGACCGGTCAGCCAGGCCATCACCGCCTGCGCGCCGCTGCCGCGAAGCGCCGCGATGGTCGCGCCGAAATCCCGGGTGTCGACGCGGACGGCCTGCTCCTCGACCAGCGCGATGCCATAGCGATCGAGCAGGGTCCGCTGCTTCGCCCAGCCCGAGCTCGCGAAGCGGCTGTCGCGATCATAGACGACCGCGAGCCGGGTGACGCCGCGGTCGCGGAGGAAGCGGAGGAGCTGCTCCCCGACGAGCCGGCCGGCCAGCGAAGTCATGAAGACATGGGGCCGCACCGGATCGACCTGCCCGTCCGCGGCGCCGGTCGAGAGATAGGGAATACCAGCCTGCTCGACATGCGGGATGATCGCGAGGCTGATATTGGAGAAGGAGCTGCCGACGACGGCGACCGCCCCCTGGTCGACGAGACGGGCAAAGGCGGCGATGCCGGCGTCGACCTGGGTCTGATCGTCCTCGACCCGCAGTTCCAGCCGGCGCCCGCCGAGCAGGCCGCCGGCCGCGTTGATCTCCGCCACCGCCTGCATCGCGCCATTCTCACCCTCGCGCCCCGCCGGGTTGTTGCCGCTGCGCGAGGAGAGCTGGCCGATGACGATCGGCGGCAGGGCATCGCGCGCCGCCGCCGGACCGGCCTGGGCCAGCGACAGCAGGCCGGCGAGCAGCGCCGCCATGCGCGACGGACGGGAGGAGCCTGTCGTCAATGGACCATCCTTTCCCGATCGGCCCAGAAGCGGCCGCGCAGCGCCTTCTTGTCGATCTTGCCGACGGCGGTCAGCGGCATCCGATCGACGATGTCGACCGTCTTGGGCGCCTGGTGCGCGCCCTTGCGCGCGCGAACCAGCTCGATCAGGCGCGCGGGATCGACCTGCTCGCCCGGCCGCGCGACGACCACCGCCTTCACCGCCTCGCCCCATTTGTCGTCGGGCACGCCGATCACGGCCACCGCCGATATCTCGGGCAGCTCGGCGATCACGTCCTCGATCTCGCGCGAATAGACGTTGAAGCCGCCGGTGATGATCATCTCCTTCTTGCGATCGACGATATAGACGAAGCCGTCCGCGTCGACCGTGGCGAGATCGCCCGAATGAAGCCAGCCGTCCTTCAGCGCCTGCGCGGTCTCCTCAGGCATCCGATGATAGCCCTTCATGATGCCGGGCCCGCGCACGCAGATCTCGCCGACCTCGCCCGCCGCCACCGGCCGTCCGTCCTCGCCCAGCACCTCGACCCGCATGCCGAGCACCGGCCGGCCGCAGGAACGCAGCAGTTGCGGATTGCCCAGCGGGTCATGCTCGTCCTTGCGCAGGGTCGTGGCGAAGGAGACGCACTCGCTCTGGCCATAGGCCTGCAGGAACACCGGCCCCATCGCCTCATGCGCTTCGGCGAGCCGGGCGGCGGACATCGGCGAGGAACCGTACATGATCGTCTCCAGCGAGGAAAGATCATGGTCCTCCGGGCGGCCATGGTCGAGCAGCGAATAGAGCATCGTCGGGACGATGAAGCTCCAGTTGATCCGTTCTGCCTCGACACAGGCAAGCCATTTCGCAGGATCGAACCCGCGCTGGAACACCACCGTCCCGCCCCGGAACAGGGTCGGCACGATCGGCAGCACGCCGGCATGGGAGATCGGGGCGACCGCCAGGAAGCGGGGATTCTCGGGCAATCCCAGTGACGTGGTGACGGTCTGCACCTGGTGCACCAGCGCCCGGTCGGGAATCTCGACGCCCTTCGACCGGCCGGTCGTGCCGCCGGTATAGGCGACCCAGTGGACGTCCTCCCGTCCGCAGGCGCGCCGCTCCAGGCGGCGGACCGGGAAGGGATCGGCCAGCGCGAGCAGGTCCTCCGCATCGCCACTGGGGCCGAGCGCGAGGATATGGCGGACCGACGCCGCCCGCTGCCCGAGCGCCAGGCCACGCTCCAGATAGACCGGATGCACGACCAGCATGTCGACCGCCAGCTCGTCGCAGATGTGGAGATGGTCGTCGACCGAACCGAGCGGATGCAGCCCGGTGAAGGTCGCGCCGAGCAGGCAGGCGGCCATCTGCGCCATCCATGCCTCGGGCACGTTGACGGTGAGGATGGCGAGCGTCGCGCCGGGCCGCAGGCCACGGGCGTGGAAGAGCTGCATGAACTGGCTGATCCGCGCCGCGGTCTGGGCGTAGCTGAGCCGCCGATCACCATCGACGAAGGCCTCGCGGCCCGGATAGCGGGTCAGCGCCTGCACGAGCAGGTCGGTATAGTTCACGTCGGACGTGGCGAGGGACAAGGGAAAGGCCTTCCTGCGCGATAGGGGGTGGCGGGGCTCACCAGTTCCAGGTCAGCTGGAGCGCGACGGTGCGCGGCGCCCCGGCGAGGCCGGCCGGAACCAGGCCGTTCGCGGCGACGGTGATCAGATATTGCTTGTCCGTCACGTTCTTCGCGACGACCCGCGCGCTCCACCGATCGCCCGCGCCGCGATAGCCGGCCGACAGGTTGATCAGGTCATAGGCCTTCTGGCTCATGATCAGCGCGTTGGACGGATCATAATGGGCGCGGCTCTGCCAGTAATATTCGCCACGGACGAAGGCCGTGCCGCTGCCCAGCGCATGCTCATATTGCGCGCTGGCGGACAGCGAGGAGCGGGGCGCGGCGGTCAGGCGGTTGCCGGTCGCATCGAAGGTGTTGGTCGCGGCGTCGTAGCGCGGCGAACCCTGGACATAGGGGCGAAGCTGCGACGGGACCGCCGCATTGGGGAAATGGCGATACTCGCTGTCGAGCAGAGCATAGTTGAAGGTGAAAGTCAGCCCCGCCGCCGGCCGGGCGATCGTCTCGAGCTCGAGCCCCTTCACCCGGGCGCTGGCCGCGTTGCCGATCGCGACGACGCCGGGCGCCAGCAGCGACTGGATCTGCAGATCCGAATAGTCGTAGTAGAAACCGGTCAGGTTGACCCGCAGCCGCCGGTCGAACCAGTCGCTCTTGATCCCCGCCTCATAGCTCCAGATCGTCTCCGGATCGAAGGTGAGCGCCGCCAGGTTGGTCGCCGAGAAATTGGTGCCGCCGCTCTTGTAGCCGCGCGTGACCGAGGCATAGAGCATGACGTCGCGGGTGGCCTGCCAGTCGACGCTGACGCGCGGCGTCCAGGCGTGGTAGTTGCGTGGCGGCGGCGACGCCGCGAAGCCGATCGTCGGCAAGGCAGGATCGAACGGCACCCGCATCAGCCGCTGGTCGATCCCGCGCCGGTCCTGGGTGTAGCGCAGGCCGAGGGTGACGCCGAGCGCGTCGGTGACATGATAGGTCCCCTGCCCGAACAGCGCCTGCGACCGCACCCTGGCGACCGGATTGACGGTGGTCTCCGTCGCCCGCGCCAGCGCCGTCACCGCGCTCGGCGGCGTCGTGTTGCGCAGGGTGCTGCGCTGCCATTCGCGGAAATAATAGGCGCCGAGCACGCCCTCGAAGCGCGGCAGGTCTATGCCGAGGTTGAGCTCCTGGCTGAACTGCTTCGACCGGTCGGTCTGGAAACCATAGGTGCCGCGCAGCTCGGTCCCGTCGATGTCGACGTTCACCCGATAGGCACTGCGCCGATAGGCGGTCAGCGACTTGAGCTTGAACACGTCGTTCAGCTCGACATTGACCTCCTGGGATATGCCCCAGATGCGGGTCCGGCTGTTCTGCGGGCTGTCGAGCGCGGTGCGGCTATAGTCGCCGATCAGCGAGGTCGCGAGCGGCGCCGCCGCGACCGGCGCGAGCAGGTGGGAATAGGCGTCCATCCGCTCGAACGAGCCGTTCCAGTCGAACCGGGTGATCGCCTCCACCGTCGCGCTGGGCACGAAGCGGAGTTGGCCGCGCACCCCTTCGCGGCGGGCGTTGCCGACGTCCTTGCCGCCCGGCGCGATATTCTCGACGAAGCCGTCGCGGCGCAGGATGTTGCCGGCGATGCTCGCCTGGAGGACGCCCGGCACGATCGGCCCGCTGAGATAGGCCTGCGCCTGGACCAGGTCGTCGGTGCCGGCGCTGAGCTGCGCCCGGCCCTCGAAGCTGTCGGACGGCTTGCGCGAGATGATGTTGATCGTCCCGCCGACGGCGTTGCGGCCGTAGAGCGTCCCCTGCGGGCCGCGCAGCACCTCGATCCGGTCGACGTCGACGAAGTCGAGGAACTGGCCGAAGGCGCGGGCGATGTAGACGCCGTCCGACTGGACGGTCACGTCGGGATCGGAGCCGATGAATACATTGTTGCTGCCGATGCCGCGGATGTAGATCTGCGCGCTGGCAGTCGCCTGTCCGACGCTCAGGTTCGGCGTCGCCGAGACCAGGTCCTTGACGTTGACGATTCCCGACGCATCGAGCTGCTCGGCCGAGAAGGCCGAGATCGCGATCGGGGTCCGCTGGAGCTGCGTCGCGCCGGTGCGGGTCGCGGTGACGACGATGTCCTGGATCGCCTGGCCGCCGGCATCGCCCTGCGCGTCCGCCGGCGCCTGCGCCTGGGCGACGGTCCACGCCCCGATCATCGCGGCGGTCGCCGCCCCCAGCTTCAACATGCGCGTCTTCACAGGCCCCTCCCTCCGCCACCCAGGCCGCCGTCGTCCGGTTCGGCGACGGTCCGTCCGCTGGTGCGTTGCTTATGCGGCCAATGTGGAGGGGCGACGGTCCGCTGTCTTTGGCCGATGCACCGGCTTGCTTGATCAATCGTCCGGCTTTTGCCCGCCGGCCGTCAGGCTCGACCGCCGCAGCGCGCCGGGCGGGGAACCGTTCCAGCGGCGGAAGGCGCGGTTGAAGGCGGCTTCCGACCCATAGCCGATCATCTCCGCGATCTGCGCGATCGACATCTTGCCGTTCTCCAGCATGTCGGTCGCCCGCGCCATGCGGACCGCCGTCAGGAATTCGGTCGGCGTCATCTCCATCGCCGCGCGGAAGCGATCGGTGAAGGCCGAGCGCGACAGGCCGGCCGAGCGCGACATCGCCGCCAGCGTCCAGTTGAGGTTGGGCCGCGACTGGATGGCGCCGATCGCCTTGGCGATGAACGGATCGCGCAGGCCGCGCCCGAAGCCCGGCCGCTTGTCGGCGAAGTCGGCGAGGAAGGCGGACAGGTATTTGACGAGCAGCGCCTTCGGGCGCAAGCCGGGTCGCCGCCCCCGCCCCGAAAGCCCCTCCCCCCGGCCGGATGACCTGCCGGAGAATCCGTTTCGACGAACGGGCCATGGCGGGTCGCGAAGCCCGGGAGATGGACGAATGGGGGCAATCCCCGCAGCAGCACCGCCGGCAGGCCATGGTCGAAGAACAGCCGCAGCGCGGTGATCGCCACCACCGGGTCGCCGGCCTCGGCTCCCGCGATGGTGAAGGGCGACGAGAAAAGCGACTTCCACCGCCCCTCGACCCCTTCGATGCCGCCAAGCACCTCTTCCAGCATGTCCTCCAACGGCACCGGCGCGATGCCGCGCCGTTCGGACAGGATGTAGCGCCCCGGATGCGGGAACAGCAGGATGTCGCCGGCCGACAGGTCGACCATCGTCGCCGGGTCGAAGGTGCCGCCGACGCACCGGCCGCGGGCGACGACGTAGAGCAGGGCGCATTCATCCGGGACCGGGATCGAGGCCGACCACGATCCGCTGCCGATCGCGACCGTGCTGGCCAGCACGCCGGCGACGCGAACGCTGCGCAACGCCTGGATCAGCGGCTCGCCCCGTTGCAGCAGGACGGGGTTGCCGATGATCGCCACATTCTCGTCGGTCGGGTCGGACATGGCATTTTGAGTAATCCCAGTCCGCCGCTGGTCAAAGCAGCTTATGTGCAGCATCGCAGTCCCGCTCTTCCGCTGGGCCGTCGCCATCCCTATCTTCGCCCGCGATGCCACCCGATCACGCTTCCCCCTCCGCCGCTCGCCCCGAACAGGGCTGGGCCACGCTCCGCCGCTTCCTGCCCTATCTCTGGCCGAAGGACGCGCCGTCGCTGCGCGCGCGGGTGGTGATCGCGCTGGTGCTGGTGCTCGCCGCCAAGGCGGCGGTGCTGCTGATGCCCTTCGCCTACAAGGCGGCGGTCGACCGGATGGCGCCGGGATTCGAGCCCGGCGTGATGATCGCGGTCGCGCTGGTCACCGCCTATGCGGGCGCGCGCTTCGGCGGCGTGCTGTTCGACAATATGCGCAACGCCATCTTCGAGCTGGTCGGCCAGGACGCCGCCCGGCGCCTGTCGATCGAGGTGTTCGCGCAGCTCCACCGCCTGTCGCTGCGCTACCATCTCGAACGGCGCACCGGCGCGCTGACCAAGATCGTCGAGCGCGGCACCAAGAGCATCGACACGATGCTCTATTTCCTGCTGTTCAACATCGGCCCGACCATTTTCGAGCTGACCGCCGTCTGCGCGATCTTCTTCGTCAAATTCGGCACCGGACTGGTGGTCGCGACGATGGTCGCGATCGCCGGCTACATCCTGTTCACCCGCCGGGTGACCGAATGGCGCAGCCGCATGCGCCGCGAGATGGTGGAACATGACACGCGGGCCTCCGCCCGCGCGGTCGATTCGCTGCTCAACTACGAGACCGTCAAATATTTCAGCGCCGAGGCGCGCGAGACCGACAATTACGGCCGCGCCGTCGCCGCCTATGCCCGCGCCGCGACCAAGAACGAAAGCTCGCTCGCCCTGCTCAACATCGGCCAGTCGCTGATCACCAACCTGATGATGGCCGGCGCGATGGGCTACAGCGTCTATGGCTGGAGCAAGGGCTGGTTCTCGCCCGGCGACGTGGTGTTCGTGAACACGATGCTGAGCCAGCTGTTCCGCCCGCTCGACATGCTCGGCATGGTCTATCGCGAGATCCGCCAGGGGCTGATCGACATGGAGGCGATGTTCCGGCTGATCGACACGCCGGCCGAGGTGGTCGACGCCCCCGACGCGCGGCCGATTGCGGTGACCGGCGGGCTGGTCCGCTTCGAGGACGTCCATTTCGGCTATGATCCCGAACGGCAGATCCTGAAGGGGGTCGATTTCGAGATCCGCCCCGGCGGCACCCTCGCCGTCGTCGGCCATTCGGGCGCGGGCAAGTCGACCCTCGCGCGCATCCTCTACCGCTTCTACGAGATCGGCGGCGGGCGGGTGACGATCGACGGCCAGGACATCGGCCACGTCACCCAGGCGTCGCTGCGCCGCGCGATCGGCATCGTCCCGCAGGACACGGTGCTGTTCAACGACACGATCGGCTACAATATCGGCTATGGCCGCGAAGGCGCGACCCAGGCCGAGATCGAGGCGGCGGCGAAGGGCGCGGCGATCCACGACTTCATCCTGTCGCTGCCGCAGGGCTACGACACCAAGGTCGGCGAACGCGGGCTGAAGCTGTCGGGCGGGGAGAAGCAGCGGGTGGCGATCGCCCGCACCCTGCTCAAGAACCCGCCGATCCTGATCCTCGACGAGGCGACCAGCGCGCTCGACAGCCGCACCGAGGCCGACATCCAGGCGACCCTGCGCGGCGTCGAGCAAGGCCGCACGACGATCGTCATCGCCCACCGGCTGTCGACCATCGTCCATGCCGACGAGATATTGGTGCTCGAGGCCGGCCGCGTCGTCGAGCGCGGCACCCATGCCGCGCTGATGGCGCGCGACGGGCTCTATGCCGACATGTGGATGCGCCAGGCGAGCGAGGCCGAGGAGAAGGAAGCGGCGTGATCTCTCCACGTCATCCCGGCGGAGGCCGGGATCTCGGGAGAGTCACGCAACCTCATCTCCGTCCCAGCCTCCTGAGATCCCGGCCTCCGCCGGGATGACGTGGGGATGGGAGCCGGGATGACGGGCAGGAATTGCTCGGCTAAGACGAGTCGATGCAGGTCCGGCACGAACTTCGTCCGCTCACCTCGGCGCGCGGGATCGCGGCCTGGTATGTCGTGCTCTACCATATCCGCGAGAGCGCCGTCGGGTCGCTGCCCCCGGCGCTGATCGATTTCCTCGCCAAGGGCTATCTGGCGGTCGACTTCTTCTTCGTGCTGTCGGGCTTCGTCATCTGGCTCAACTATGGCCGGCTGCTCGGCGATCATGGCACCCGCGCGGTGCCGCATTTCCTGTGGCGGCGGCTGGCGCGCATCTATCCGCTCCACCTGCTGATCCTGCTCGTCGCGGTCGCCTTCGCGGCGGTCTGCGTCGCCACCGGGCGCGGCATGCCGCAGGGCTATGCCTGGGGCACGCTGCCCTTCCACCTGCTGCTGATGCAGAATTGGGGCTTCCTGCCGCTCGGCTGGAACGTCCCCGCCTGGTCGATCAGCTGCGAGCTGGGCGCCTATCTGCTGTTCCCGCTGCTGATCGCGGCGGTCGACTGGCGGCGGACGCCGACGCCGGTGCTGCTCGCCCTGCTCGCGCTGCTGATGGCCGGGCTATGGGGCCTGTTCACGGCGATGGGCCAGCCCCTTCTCGGCAACGAGATCGCCCATCTCGGCCTGGCGCGCTGCCTGTTCGAATTCGGGATGGGGACCCTGGTCGCAGCGCTGTGGCTACGCTGGCGCGAGGCGCCGCGGCGGCCCGCCACGATCGCCGCGTTGCTCTCGGCCATAGGGCTCGCCGCGCGGCTCGCGGGCGCGCCCGAGACGCTCGCCTTGCCCTTCGTCTTCGTCACGCTGCTGCTGTTCCTGGCGCTGACGTCCGAAGGGCGGACGCCGATGAAGGGCCGCGTGATCCACTGGTTCGGCGAGATCAGCTATGCGACCTATCTGGCGCACTCGCTGCTGTTCCTGCTCTTCAAGATCCTGTTCGTCCGCGACGCGGGCGACGTGCCGCTGCCGCTGCTCGGCCTGTTCCTGCTGATCGTGCTGGCGGCGTCGGCGGCGCTCTACCACGGCTTCGAGCTGCCCGCGCAGAAATGGATGAACCGGCGCGGGCCGAAACGGCCGGTCGAGTCATAATGTCTATACATTGATCGCGGCTCGACACCCCGGCATCTTCGGCTAGAAGAGGCGCCATGCCCACTCCCCTGGAAGCCCTTCAACAGACCTTCGGCTATGCGCATTTCCGGGGGCGGCAGGCGGACGTGATCGACCGGGTGATGGCCGGGCTCAACACGCTGGCGGTGATGCCGACCGGCGCGGGCAAGTCGCTGACCTACCAGATTCCGGCGCTGTGCCGGCCGGGCACCGGCCTGGTGGTCTCGCCGCTGATCGCGCTGATGCACGACCAGGTGCGCTCGGCCGAGGCCGCCGGCATCCGCGCCGCCGCGCTCACCTCCGCCGACGACAATCGCGACGAGACGATCGACCGGCTGCGCTCGGGCGCGCTCGACCTGCTCTACGTCGCGCCGGAGCGCGTCTCGACCGAGGGCTTCCGCCGGCTGCTGAGCCAGGTGCCGCTGGCGCTGATCGCGATCGACGAGGCGCATTGCGTGTCCGAATGGGGACACGACTTCCGCCCCGACTATCGCCTGCTGCGGGGGCTGCTCGACACGCGGCCCGACGTGCCGCGCCTGGCGCTGACCGCCACCGCCGACCACCACACGCGCGACGACATATTGGCGCAGCTCGGCATCGCCCCCGACGGCCTGATCCTCGCCGGCTTCGACCGCGCCAACCTGCGCTACGGCATCACCCCGCGCGACGGCGTCGCCAGGCAGCTCGCCCGCTTCATCGAGGAGAATCCGGGCGCGGGCATCGTCTATGCCCCGACCCGCGACGCGACCGAGCGGCTGGCGGCGCAGCTCGCCGCGAACGGCCGCGCCGCGCGCGCCTATCATGCCGGGCTCGATCCCGCCGTCCGCGCCGCCAACCAGAAGGCGTTCGTCGCGTCGGAGGACATGGTGATGGTGGCGACGGTCGCCTTCGGCATGGGCATCGACAAGCCCGACGTCCGCTTCGTCGCCCATGCGGGGCTGCCCAAGTCGATCGAGGCCTATTATCAGGAGACCGGCCGCGCCGGCCGCGACGGCGACCCGGCCGCCACCCAGCTGTTCTGGGGCGCCGAGGATTTCGCCCGCGCCCGCCGCCGGATCGAGACCGACGTCGAGGAGAGCCGCCGGCCGGGCGAGCGCCAGCGGCTCAACGCGATGGCGATGCTGGTCGAGGCGCCGGGCTGCCGCCGCGCGATCCTGCTGCGCCATTTCGGCGAGGACCCGCCGGCCCAGTGCGGCAATTGCGACAATTGCCTCAACCCGCCGACCGGGATCGACGCGACCGTCGTCGCGCAGAAGCTGCTCTCCGCGGCCTTCCGCACCGACATGCGCTTCGGCGTCACCCATTTGTCCGAGGTGCTGGCGGGCAAGGAGACCGAGAAGATCCTGATGCTCGGCCACAACCGGCTGTCGGTGTTCGGCATCGCCGACGAGGCCGAGCAGAAGCTGATCAAGCCGGTCGCCCGCGCGCTGCTCGCCCGCGACGCGCTGCGCGCCGACGAATATGGCGGTCTTTCCTTCGGCCCCGGCGCCCGTCCGATCCTGAAGGGCGAGGAACAGGTGCCGCTGATCCTGCCCCCCGAGCGGGCGCGGCGGCGCAAGTCGCGCGACGGCGCCGACTATCCGCACGATCCGCTGTTCGACCGGCTGCGCGCGCTGCGCCGCGATCTGGCGCGCGAGCAGGGGGTGCCGCCCTATGTCGTGTTCAACGATTCGACCCTGCGCGAAATGGCCGCGCTCCGGCCCGAGACGCTGGCTGGCCTTGCGCAGATTTCGGGCGTAGGGGCGAAGAAACTCGAAACCTATGGCGAGACCTTCCTCGCCGCCATTCAGAGCCATGACGGCTGAGGGAGACGACCCCATGTTCCGCAAGATCGACGACAGCATCTCGGTGTCCCCGCAGATCAGCGTGGAGGATGTCCGGGCCGCGGCGGACCAGGGCTTCACCATGATCATCAACAACCGCCCCGAGCAGGAGGAGCCCGGCCAGCCGGCCGGCGACGACATCCGCGAGGCGGCGCGCGCGGCGGGGCTCGCCTATGTCGCCATCCCGATCGGCCATGGCGGCTTCTCCGCCAACCAGGTCGACGCGATGCGCGACGCCCTCGCCAATGCCGGCGGCCCGGTGCTCGCCTTCTGCCGCTCGGGCACCCGCTCGACCTTCGTCTGGGCGCTGGCGAAGGGTGCCGACGGCGAGGACCCCGAGGTGCTCGCCCGCAAGGCGGCGGGCGCGGGGTACGACATCTCGCCGATCAAGCCGCTGCTGGGGGCTCGGTAAAGAGAGAATCTCCCTCCCCTTCAGGGGAGGGATGAAAGGGTGGGGCACGCAGTGAAGGGGCTCGATGCCCCTTCACGGAGTTCTGCGGGATGGCCGGGGAGGCTCGCTCCGCTCGCCACCCACCCCCAACCCCTCCCTTGAAAGGGAGGGGAGTTCCAGTTCAGTTTCCCCAATTCACCCGCGCCCAGATCGGCAGGTGATCCGACGCCAGCCGCGCGCGTTCGCTGACATGGACGCCGCAGGCGACGAGGTGGAGGTCGGGGGTCAGGATGATCCGGTCGAGGCAGCCGACCGGGCGGCGGCTGTGATAGCTGCGGCCGGTCGGCGCGATCTGGAGCTCGGGGGCGAATTCGCGGATGCAGCCGCCGTGCAGCGACCATTCGTTGAGGTCGCCCATCAGCACCGTCGGCATCCGGTGGCGCCGGCGGCGGATATGGTCGATGATCGCGCGGACCTGCCGCCGTCGCCACAGTCCCGACAGGTCGAGGTGCATGCCGACGACCCGGAGGTCGTTGCCGCCGACCCTCAGCTCCGCCATCACCGCGCCGCGCGGCTCGAGCGTCGGCAGGCGGATCGGCTCGTAGTCGCCGATCTCGACCGAATGGCGGACGAGGATCGCGTTGCCGTGCCAGCCGATCCCGCCCGGCCGGATGTCGAACGGCACCGCCTTGTATTCGCCCTGGCTGATCAGCTCGGCGGGCAAGGCGCTCTGCCGCGCGCCGAAGCGGCGGTCCGCCTCCTGCAGCGCGACGATGTCGGCATGGATCTCGTGCAGCACGTCGAGGATGCGATCAGGCCGGCGGCGGCGATCGGTGCCGAGGCCCTTGCGGATATTGTAGCTGGCGACGGTGATCATCTGGATTTTCTAGGCTTCCGGTCCGGGGCTCGCATGTCGCATATCTCTCATCAACAACAAAAAAAGGGCCGATGGGTTGCCCCACCGGCCCAGTGCGTTCGCAGGAGGAACGCCCGGAGGGGCCGCCGCGCGGGCGGCCCCAATTCGCAATCAGTAGTTGTAGGCGCGCTCGCCATGTTCCGAGAGGTCGAGACCCTCGATCTCGGCTTCGCGGCTGACCCGGAGGCCGGTGAGCGCCTTGGCGATATAGATGGCGATGGTGGTGCCGATCGCGGCCCAGACGATGGTCGCCAGCACGGCGAGGACCTGGGTGACGAGCTGGCTGCCGATCGCGTAGTCGGCGCCGCCGGGCCCGCCGAGCGACGGGGCGTAGACGATCGCGGTGCCGATCGCGCCGACCATGCCGCCGATGCCGTGGATGCCGAACGCGTCGAGCGAGTCGTCATAACCGAGCGCCGGCTTGATCTTGGCGACCGCGAGATAGCAGACCAGCGAGGCGACGGCGCCAAGCACGATCGCGCCGAACGGGCCGGAATTGCCGGCCGCCGGGGTGACCGCGACGAGGCCGGCGATGATGCCCGAGCAGAAGCCGAGGGCCGACGGCTTGTGGCCGAACAGCTTCTCGACGACCAGCCAGGCGAGGCCGGCCGAGGCGGTGGCGACGAAGGTGTTGATCATCGCGAGCGCCGCCGAGCCGTTGGCTTCGAGCGCCGAGCCGGCGTTGAAGCCGAACCAGCCCACCCACAGCAGGCCGGTGCCGACGAAGGTCAGCGTCATCGAGTGCGGCGCCATGATGTCCTTCATGTAGCCGATGCGCTTGCCGAGGATGATGCAGGCGACCAGCGCCGAGACGCCGGCATTGATGTGGACCACCGTGCCGCCCGCGAAATCGAGCGCGCCCATTTCGAAGAACAGGCCGCCGGCCGCCCAGACCATGTGGGCGATCGGGAAATAGACGATGGTGAGCCAGACCAGCGCGAAGATCATCACCGCCGCGAACTTGATGCGCTCGACCACCGATCCCAGCACCAGCGCGACCGTGATCGCGGCGAAGGTCATCTGGAAGCAGACGAACACATATTCGGGGATGACGACGCCGTCGGTGAAGGTGGCGGCGGTCGAGGCGGGGGTGATGCCCGCGAGGAACAGCTTCCCGAAGCTGGAGATATAGGGCTTCAGGCCGTCCGACGCGTCGGGGCCGAAGGCCATGGTGTAGCCCCAGATCACCCAGACGATCATCGCCAGCGCGGCGGCGGCGCCGATCTGGGTCATCACCGACAGCATGTTCTTCGTGCGGACGAGGCCGCCGTAGAAGAGGGCGAGGCCGGGCAGGATCATCGCCAGGACGAGGACGGTCGAGACCATCATCCAGGCGGTGTCGCCCTTGTCCGGGGTGGGCGCCGCGGCCGCGGCGGCCTCCTGCGCCCAGGCGGGCATGGCCGCCAGGGCGGTGACGGCAAGCGCGCCGAAGCCCGTCGCCAGCTTGGTGTGAAGCGTCATGTTTCCCCCTTTTCTCAGAGCGCGACGTCGTCGGTTTCGCCGGTGCGGATCCGCACCGCCTGCGCGACGTCGAGGACGAAGATCTTGCCGTCGCCGATCGCGCCGGTGTTGGCCGACTGCTGGATCGCCTCGACGACCCGGTTGGCCAGATCGTCGGTGGTGACCACCTCGATCTTGATCTTCGGAACCATGTTGGTGCTGTATTCGGCCCCCCGGTAGATTTCGGTCTGGCCCTTCTGCCGCCCGAAGCCCTTGACCTCGGTCACGGTCATGCCCTGCACGCCGAGGCTGGACAGGGATTCCCTGACCTCGTCGAGCTTGAACGGCTTGATGATGGCAATGACGAGTTTCATTCTGCCTCCCTCTTCTCAGCCCGATTGTGCATCGCAATAAGCGTGCCAAATCCGCGACCCTCCGGATTCCCGGGGCCGATCGATCGAGAGGTTGAAAAGGCAAGCGGACGACTCGAAGGCCGCCTGTCTAAAAGTTGAGCCCTGCCCTTTTTTTAGGCAGGCAGCCTCACCAATCCCGGCTCATCGCGATCGCCGCCTGCTCACCGGGACGGTCGGCGCGGCCGAGCGCGGCGTTGCGCGCGGGAAAGCGGCCATAGCGGGCGATCATGTCATGATGCTCGTGGGCGAAGTCGAGCGACCGGGCATTGCCCAGCGCGGTGAACAGCGCCAGCGAGCGCTGCTGGTCGGCGAGCAGCTCGCTATGCTGGAACGGCATGTAGAGGAAGCTGCGCTCGTCGGGGGTCAGCCGCTCGTCGAGGCCGCGCTCGACCGCGCCCTTCGCGATCGCCAGCGCGAGCGGGTCGGTCGAGAAGGCATCGGCATGGCCGCGGAACATGTTGCGCGGGAACTGGTCGAACAGGATGACGCCGGCCAGCGCCTCGCGCGGCGAGCCGAGAAAGCTTTCGGGGACGCGGCTGCGCCACTCCTCCCACAATTCCTCGAAACGCTCGACGATCGTCTCGTCGGTCTCCTTCGATCGCACCCACCAGCGATCGGGCCCGAGCTCGTCGAGCCAATAGGCGAGGATCGCGGCGGTGCCGTCGGCCGGATCGGTCATCGCCGCCCCGCCCGGCGCGGCGGCCGGCCGACCAGCGCGCGGATATCGTCGATATGCGCCTCCACCGTGCGGCGGCCGATCGCGATCAGCTCGTCGGCGCGCGTGAAATCATGGATCTCGACATGGCCGACCGGCAGGGTCAGCGCATAGTCGGGCGGATCGAGCGCCAGCGAGTGGCGCGCCAGTTCGGACATCAGCAACATGGTGGAGGCACGAACGACCGCCATCGACGGATGGTTGCGCGTCGGCCGCGCGCGGATCGCCGAAGCGACCCGGCGGCCGTGATAATCGCCCTGCAGGTTGACCGACAGCACCGGATAGTTCGGCGCGATCCGCCGCGCCGCCGCGACCGGCACCGGCATCACCACCCCACCGTCGACCAGGAACTTGCCGTCGAACTGGACCGGCCGGAACAGGCCGGGGATCGCGATCGACGCCATGATCGCCGGATTGACCGGCCCGCGGTCGATGATCACCGGCGTTCCGGCGACGAGGTCGCAGGCGACCGCCGCCGATGGGATCAGCAGCTCCTGGAACTGGAGCCGGGCGAAATGCATCTCCAGGTCGCGCACTATGCCGCGCCCGCCCAGCATCGCGCCCGGCCGGAAATGGATGTCGAGATAGGAGAGGACGCGCAGCCAGTTGGCCGAGCGCGCGATGCGTTCGAGCGGGTCGAGCTTGCCGGCGGCATAGGCGACCGCCGCGAGCGCGCCGATCGAGGTGCCGGCGGCCGCGCGGATCGGGATACCGTTGTCCTGCAACGCGCGCAGCACGCCGATATGCGCCCAGCCGAGCGCTGCTCCCCCGCCGAGCGCGACCGCGATGCCCATCGCTCCCGCGCTCCCTTCGCTACCCGATCAGGCCGCCGTGCCGCCGACCGTCAGCGCCGAGATCATCACGGTCGGCTGGCCCACCCCGGCAGGGACCGACTGGCCGCCCTTGCCGCAGATGCCGACGCCCTCGTCGAGCGCCATGTCGTTGCCGATCGCGGTGACCTTGGTCAGCACCGACGGGCCGTCGCCGATCAGGGTCGCGCCCTTGATCGGCACGGTCAGCTTGCCGTTCTCGATCCTGTACGCCTCGGTGCAGGAGAAGACGAACTTGCCGCTGGTGATGTCGACCTGGCCGCCGCCGAAGCTCTTGGCGTAGATGCCGTTGCCGGCGCGGGCGATGATCTCCTCGGGATCGTCGTTGCCGCCGTACATGAAGGTGTTGGTCATGCGCGGCATCGGCGCATGGGCATAGCTTTCGCGCCGGCCGTTGCCGGTCGGATCGACGCCCATCAGCCGGGCGTTGAGCCGGTCGTGGATATAGCCCTTGAGGATGCCGTCCTCGATCAGCACGTTGCACTGGGTCGGCGTGCCCTCGTCGTCGATGGTCAGCGACCCGCGCCGGTCGGCGATCGATCCGTCGTCGACGACGGTGACGCCGGGGGCGGCGACCCGCTCGCCGATCCGGCCGGAGAAGGCCGAGGTGCCCTTGCGGTTGAAGTCGCCTTCCAGGCCGTGGCCGATCGCCTCGTGCAGCAGCACGCCGGGCCAGCCGGGGCCGCAGACCACGGTCATCTCGCCCGCCGGCGCGGCGACCGCGTCGAGGTTGACGATCGCCTGGTGCAGCGCCTCGTCGATCGCGCGGTTCCACTGCGCCGGCTCGAACAGCCGGTCGTAGAGATAGCGGCCGCCCATGCCGAAGAAGCCGGTCTCGCGCCGGCCGTTCTGCTCGACCACGACCGAGACGTTGAGGCGGACGAGCGGGCGCACGTCGAAGGCGGTGAAGCCGTCGGGGCGGACGATCTCGACCACGCTCCACGATCCCGACAGCCCGACCGAGACCTGCTGGACGCGCGGATCGCGGGCGCGGGCGGCGGCGTCGATCTGCTGGCACAGCTCGACCTTGCGGGCGAAGGGGATCAGGCCGAGCGGATCGTCGGCGGTGTAGAGCCGGCTGTTGGTGCGGCGCGGCGGCGCGGCGCGGCTGCCGGCGGCGGGATCGAGCAGGCTCATCGTCTCGCCCGCGCGGATGATCGCGGACTCGCTCAGCTCATTGGCATGGGCGAAGGCGGTCGTCTCGCCCGACACGCCGCGCAGGCCGAAGCCCGCCTGGGTGTTGTAGTCGGCGGTCTTGAGCCGCCCGTCGTCGAAGCCGAAGCTCTCCGACGACAGATATTGCAGATAGAGCTCCCCGTCGTCGCAGCCCTGGAGCGTCTGCGCGGTGAGCCGCAGCGCGGCATCGGGATCGAGCGCGTCGCGATAGAGGAAATGGCGGGGGTCTGCGGGAAGAATGGTCATGAGGCCGATATAGGCGCTCCGCCGCGAAGCCCAATAGCGATATTTGCGGGAAACCTACGCCGCCGCCACACCTTGGTCATGCTGAACTTGTTTCAGCATCCACCCGCCCGCTCAGGCTGATGGAGAGAGGTTCGGGCGGCCGCAGCAGGAACCGTCTGTTTCGCTCCCGCCTCCCGGTGGATGCTGAAACGAGTTCAGCATGACGGCCAGGCGGGGATCAGTGGTGCGCCGGGCCGCCCTTGCCGTCGAGGACGAAGCGGCGGTCGCAATAGCCGCAGTCGGCATGGCCGATGTCGGGATCGATCTCGATGAACACGCGGGGGTGGCCGAGCGCCTCGCCGCCGGGAATGTCGCTCGCGCCGTCGCAGGCGACGCGGGTCGAGGAGACGGTGACGGTTTCGGGAGTCGGCGCCGGGATGCTCATGCGCGCCGATTAGCAAGCGGCGCTGCGCCGCGCAACGACGACATGGCCACCCCTCGTCACTCGCTCAGCGCCCGAAGCGGCTGTTCTCGAAGGCGACGGCGATCTGGCCCTTGTCGCCGAGCGGCGCGATCGCCGATCCGAACACGCCGCGCGACCCGCCGGTGCCGACGAACATGCCGACCTCGCCATGGACCTGCCGGCCGAGCCCGTTGACCGGAAGCTCGTCGCCGACCGGCCGGGGCCGTTCGGCCGCCGCGTTGAGCAGCTTCTCCTTCTCGGCCGGGCTGAGCGCGATCACCCGCTCCTCGGCATGGGCGATCGAGCCGGCGAGCAGCAGCGCGGCCAGCGCGAGACCATGGCGGACGGAAGGGCGATATGCTGTCATGGCGTTCACCCTGACCCCTGCCATGTGAAGGCCAAGTGAACAAGCCGACCCCCATTTATTTCGACGGCGGCTGCCGTCCCAATCCCGGCCCGATCGAGACCGCCACGGTGATCCGCGGCGTCGCCGACATCCGGCGGGGTCCGGGCAGCGGCGACAATGAGGACGCCGAATGGACGGCGCTGCTCCATGCGCTCGAACGGGCGGCGGCCGAGGGGGTGTCCGACATCGTCCTGCTCGGGGATTCGCTGTCGGTGATCCGCCAGGCGTCGGGGCGGCAGGGCGGACGCCAGCCCTGGCTCGACCGCTTCCGTGAAGCGACGCGGGGGTTCGACCGGGTGCGGCTGCGCCATGTCGGCCGCAAGCGCAACCTGGCCGGGATCGCCCTCGAGAAAATGCACCGGGGCCCGTGACCGACTCGACCCGGCCCGCGATCGACTCGGGCCGCCGCAACGACTCCTGACAGCGAGTCCGCCCTTCCGCAGGATGAAGCGGGAGGATGAGCGGGTGCGGACGACAGGGACCTACACAGCCGCCGCCTGGACGGCGGCGATCGCGACGGCGCTGCTGCTGGCGGGGTGCGGCAGGAAGGCGGTGAAGACGGCATCGGCCCCGCCGCCGGCAGCCGCGACGCCCCGCCCGCAGCCGCCGGCGGGCGCGACCGAGAATTTCCGCCTGCCCGACGGCGACGGCAGGGGCGGCTACCGCACCGTCAACGCCGGCGTCTCCGATGCCGAGGCGATGTGGCACCTGCGCTCGGCGCTCAACGTCGCGGCGCTGAGCTGCGACCGGACCGGCAAAACCGGCATCACCGCCAATTACAACAAGCTGCTCGGCCATCAGCGTAAGGCGCTCGCCGCCGCCTACAAGGCCGAGGGCGCGCGCTTCGGCATCGCATCGGCCACCGACGCGCACGTCACCCAAGTCTACAACTTCTTCGCCCAGCCGCCCGCCCAGGCGCGCTTCTGCGCGGTCGCGACCGGCGTCGCCGCCGAGGCCGCCGCGCTGCCGGCCGAGAAGCTGCCCGGCTTCGCGCCGGGCGCGCTCGACCGGCTCGCCGCTCCCTTCAGCGAATTCTACGACGCCTATGCCCGCTACAAGGTCGAACTCGCGGCGTGGGAGAAGGGCGACCATGGCCCGGCGCGCGCGGCGACGGCCTTCGCGATGGCCCCCGCGACGACGACGGTCGCGACGGCCGCCGCCGCGTCCGGCCCGCCCTGGCGCATCCAGCTCGGCGCCTATTCGGGCGACCGCGCCGCCCGCGACGCCTGGACCAGGATCCGCCAGCGGATGAAGGGCGCCGCCGATTTCGAACCGCATTACGAGGACGTCCCCGCCAGCCGGCTCGTCCGCGTCCGCATCGGCCCGGTCACCGACCGCGCCCAGGCGATCGCCCTCTGCGCCGCCGCCGCGGGTGCCGGGCTCGACTGCCTGCCGGTGCCGCCCAGGGCATGATCGTTTGTTCTTATTATGTTCTTGACTAGTAGGATTCGGCTTGAGACGGTTCGGTCATAGAAACCGAGGAGATAGCCGTTGACCGACAAGTCCAAGCCCGAGCCCACTTACGATACCGTCTGGCAGAAGATGCTTCAGGAAGAAGCGGCGGAGAAAGCACGCAAGGAAGCAAAGCGGCGCGCCAGGGAATATGCGCCGGGATGGCCGGTCCGGGCCGATCACGCTCCTTCCCTGACAGACGGCACCTTTGCCCCGATGCGATCCTACGGACAACAGCACCAGCCGACCTTGGAGGAACTCAGCTCTCGAGCGCTTCGCGCCGCCGAACGCGCCATGCAAGACAGTTCATACCGCAACCGATCCGCGCAAGCTGTATCGGCCCGCACCATGAAACCGCAGATCGCTGTTGCTCCGCAAGCACAGTCGGGTAGGCCTAACTATCTCTCAAACCCACTCTATAAAGCTCTCCAGATGGGGGTCGATCTAGGCAATTTCGCTTCGGATGCAGGCGGCGCGATGATGGGCGCCGAACTGCTATTTGGCGAACCGGGATTGGCCGGCGCCACCGTCGAGGGCATCGGCAGTACGGCCACAGTCCTTTCCGGTGCTGGTCAAGCGGCTATGGGAGACCATCATGCTTTCGAACGAGCAATGCGTGATGGCGTTTTGAATCATGGCGCTCTACGTCTGGTTCCCAAGACACTCCGTAACGATTTTGCTGATTATCTTTTCGGCAAGGCGTTGGATAATGCCATCCCACCACTGACGAAAGATCCTCGCGATTCCGAGTGACAAAGAAACATGAGCATGTTCGCGCTGTCGGTGATGGGTTTCTTCGGAACGATCTGGCTGCTCTCGATAGGGCTGATCACCGGAGAGATGCCTAATTCAGTGGGTGATATCAACAGGGCCACAAACCCGATATTTTTTTGGTTTCTGGCGATAACCTATGCTTTTTGTGCCGCGGTTTGCATCCGATGGATCATAGTCGAATGGCCATGAGGAACGGCCTGATAGGCGAGGTTCGGGAGCCATAGCGCGGCGCGGCGGGCGGCCATGGCCGGCCGCCCCGGTCATCCCCCTTTGCACCGGAGCCCCGCAGCCGCTATGCCCCCCGCCATGAGCGACGCCGCGATCAGCATCCGAGGGCTTTCCAAGATCTACAAGGGCGGCAAGCAGGCCCTGTTCGACGTCGACCTGGACATTCCGCGCGGCCAGATCTTCGGGCTGCTCGGCCCCAACGGCGCGGGGAAGTCGACGACGATCAACATCCTCGCCGGGCTGGTCAACAAGACCGCCGGGCAGGTGTCGATCTGGGGCTTCGACATCGACAAGGACCCGCGCAACGCCAAGGCATCGATCGGCATCGTGCCGCAGGAGATCGTGTTCGATCCCTTCTTCACCCCGCGCGAGACGCTCGACAACCAGGCCGGCTTCTACGGCATCCCGAAGAACAAGCGGCTGACCGACGAGCTGCTGCGCGCCGTCCACCTCGACGACAAGGCCGACGCCTATGCGCGGTCGCTGTCGGGCGGCATGAAGCGCCGGCTGCTGGTCGCCAAGGCGATGGTCCATTCGCCGCCGGTGCTGGTGCTCGACGAGCCGACCGCCGGCGTCGACGTCGAGCTGCGCCAGCAGCTCTGGGAATATGTGCGCGAGCTCAACGCCAGCGGCGTGACGGTGGTGCTGACCACCCATTATCTCGAGGAAGCCGAGGAGCTCTGCGACCGGATCGCGATCATCAACCATGGCCGGGTGATCGCCAACGAGCCGACCCGCGAGCTGGTCGGCAAGGCGCAGGAGAAGGCGGTGTCGGTCACGGTCGACCGCGATCTCGACAAGGCGCCCGACGCGATCTGCTTCGACAAGGTCGAGCTGAAGGGCAGCCGCACCCTCGTCATCACCTATTCCAAGGACAAGGTGAATGCGGGCGAGGTGCTGGCGGCGGTCCAGAAGAACGGGCTCGGCATCGTCGACGTTTCCACCCAGGAAGCCGACCTGGAGGATGTCTTCCTGGCTTTGACGCGCGCGGGGTAATGACCGAACATTCATTCGACGTCGTCGTGATCGGATCGGGCGCCGCGGGTCTCACCGCCGCGCTCAACCTGGCCGATCGCTTCAGGGTGGGGGTGCTCGCCAAGGCCGGCATCTCCGACGGATCGACCGCCTGGGCGCAAGGCGGCATCGCCGCCGTGCTCGAACCGGGCGACACCTTCGAATCGCACATCGAGGACACGATGATCGCGGGCGCGGGGCTCAACGACCGCCGCTCGGTCGAGTTCGTCGTCGAACATGCGCCCCGCGCGATCGAGAAGCTCGCGGGGCTCGGCGTCCCCTTCAACCCCGGCGGCGAAGGGCCCGAGGATCGCTGGCACCTGACCCGCGAGGGCGGGCACAGCCACCGCCGCATCGTCCATGTCGACGACGCGACCGGCCAGGCCGTCCAGCTCGCGCTCGAGAAGGCGGCGGTCGCGCACCCCAACATCACCCTGTTCCCCGACCGCGCCGCGATCGACCTGATCACCGGCCGCCATGGCGAGCGCTATTCGGGCGACGGCCATGTCTGGGGCGTCTATGCGGTCGACCGCAAGACCGGCGCGATCGAGACCTTCACCGGCCGCGCGACCGTGCTGGCGACCGGCGGCGCCAGCCGCGCCTATCTCTTCTCCACCTCGCCGCGCGGCGCCACCGGCGACGGCATCGCCATGGCGTGGCGCGCGGGCTGCCGCGTCTCCAACATGGAGTTCATGCAGTTCCACCCGACCTGCCTCTACCATCTGGAGGTCAAGAATTTCCTGATCACCGAGGCGATGCGCGGCGAGGGCGGGCAATTGAAGCTGCCGACCAACGGCCGCCGCTTCATGCCGCGCTTCGACAAGCGGGCCGAGCTGGCGCCGCGCGACATCGTCGCCCGCGCGATCGACCATGAGATCAAGCGGCTCGGCCTCGACTATGTCCATCTCGACATCAGCCACCAGCCGGCCGAGTTCGTCATCGGCCATTTCCCGACGATCCACGCCAAGCTGCTGGGCCTGGGCATCGACATCACCAGGGAGCCGATCCCGATCGTCCCCGCCGCCCACTACACCTGCGGCGGCGTGATGGTCGATCTCGACGGGCGGACCGACCTGCCGGGCCTCTACGCGGCGGGCGAGGTCACCCAGTCGGGGCTGCACGGGGCGAACCGCCTCGCCTCCAACTCGCTCCTCGAATGCTTCGTGTTCGGCGACGCCGCCGCCGAGCACATCAAGGCGCATTTCGACGACATGCCCCCACCCCCGCCGATCCGGCCGTGGGACGAGAGCCGCGTCACCGATTCCGACGAGGAGGTGATCGTCCAGCACAACTGGCGCGAGATCCGCCGCTTCATGTGGGACTATGTCGGCATCGTCCGGACGACCAAGCGGCTCGAACGCGCGCAGCACCGCATCGCCCTGCTGCGGCAGGAGGTCGCCGACTATTACGGCAATTTCCGCGTCACCTCCGACCTGATCGAGCTGCGCAACCTGCTCGACGTCGCCGACCTGATCGTGCGATCGGCGCTCCACCGCAAGGAGAGCCGGGGCCTGCACTACACGCTCGACTTCCCCGACATGCTCGACGAGGCGAAGGACACCATCCTGGTCCCTTGAGCAATCGAGGTCGCGGCCCTTTGAGAAGGGCCTGATTCACGCCGTCGGCGAAAGCGCGCTTCCGCCTCGGACGAACAGGCCCTACTATCCGGACCATGCGCATGTTGTTCCGCAGCTTCCTGGCGACCGAGGCCGCCGGGGGAATCATCCTGATCGCCGCCGCCGCTGCCGCGATGCTCGTCGCCAACAGCCCGCTGGCGCCCACCTATTTCGAGCTTCTCCACGCCAGGCTCGGCCCGCTCAGCCTGCTCCACTGGATCAACGACGCGCTGATGGCGCTGTTCTTCCTGCTGGTCGGGCTGGAGATAAAGCGCGAATTCCTGCGCGGCCATCTCGCCCGCTGGTCGGATCGCATCCTGCCCTGCATCGCCGCGGCGGCGGGGATGGCGGCGCCGGCCCTGCTCTACCTCGCCTTCGCCGGCGGGACCGAAGGCCTCGTCCGTGGCTGGGCGATCCCGACCGCGACCGACATCGCCTTCGCAATCGGCGTGCTCGCGCTGCTCGGCTCGCGCGCGCCCGCGTCGCTCAAGCTGTTCCTGACCACGATCGCGATCGTCGACGACATGGGCGCGGTGGCGATCATCGCGCTCGCCTATACCGCCGCGATCAGCGGCCCGGCGCTGCTGGCGGCGATCGTCATCCTGGCCGCGATGGCCGGGCTCGGCCGGATCGGCGTCCGGAGGCTGTGGCCCTATCTGCTGCTCGCGGCGGCGCTGTGGCTCGCGGTGCTGCTGTCGGGCGTCCATGCGACGATCGCGGGGGTGCTCGCGGCGCTCGCGATCCCGCTGGGCGATGAGCGCGATTCGCCGCTCGAACGGCTGGAGCATGGCCTCCATCCCTGGGTCGCCTTCGCGATCGTGCCGCTGTTCGGCTTCGCCAATGCCGGCGTCTCCTTCGCGGGGATCGGCGTCGAGCAGCTCCTCGCTCCCTTGCCGCTCGGCATCGCGGCGGGCCTGTTCCTCGGCAAGCAGGCGGGCATCTTCGGCAGCGTCCGCCTCGCCGTCGCGCTCGGCCTCGCGCAGCGGCCGGCCGGGGCGAGCTGGACCCAGCTCTACGGCGTCGCGCTGCTCTGCGGGATAGGCTTCACGATGAGCCTGTTCATCGGCGGCCTCGCCTTCAGCGACCCGCTGCTGATCGACGAGGTCAAGATCGGCGTGCTCGGCGGATCGATCCTGTCGGCGATCGCCGGCTATGCGCTGCTGCGGTGGACGGGGAAGGTCACCTAACCCGTCATCCCGGCGAAAGCTGGGATGACGAGGGTGGGCGTTACTTGCCCAGCTTGTCCTTGAGGCTCTTCAGCGCCGCGAAGGGGCCGGTCACCGCCTCGTCCTCCGACAACACGCCGGCCTCGCGCAGCACCGCGTCGGCGTCGGGCGCGCGCGGGAAGGGGTCGAGGCTCAACGCCAGCGTTTCCGCCGCCGCCTCGCCCAGGTCGATCGCGCCGCCCGCATAATCGATCGTGTCCCAGTCGTCGGGCGCCAGTTCGATCTCCACGCCCTCCTCGACCGGCTGCTCGGGCACGAAGCGCAGGTTGAACCCCTCGTCGATCGTCGCCGGCACGGCCACGCCGCTGGCGACGCAGGCCTGTTCGACCGAGGCGCGCAGCCGCCCCTCGGCGAGGATCGTCATCCCCTCGCGGCGCAGTTCCGCCTCGGCCGACAGCGCGGCCAGCGACAGCAGGCCGAAGCGGGTCGCGAGCGCCGCGCGCTCGGCCGCGTCGGCCTCGATCGCGATCGTCCGGCGTCCTTCGCCCAGCGTGTCGATCCGCACCGGCCGCGAGAATTCGGGCGCCGTCACCGCAGCCGCCCCGCCAGCACCGCGCTCCACGACGTCGCCTTCAGCCCCGCCGCGATCGCGCGCAGCCGCTCGGCGACGAAGGCGGGCTTCGCCTCGGGTCCCGGCTCGCCACGCCACAGGTTGCGGACCAGCGCCGCCTCGAGCGCCGGGGCGTCGTCGATCGCGTCGCGATAGACCGACAGCCGCCCGCCCATCGCCGCGACCATCTTGCCGAGATGCTTGCCGACGACGACGTCGCCGATGCCGAGCTGGCGGACCTGGCCCTCCATGTCGTCGATGAACACCTCGGTGAGCAGCGCGCTCGACGCGCGGCCGGCGTCGCCCTCCGCGTCGATCCGTAGCAGCGCGAGCGACAGGATCGCCGCCACCATGTCGAAACGGCCGTCGAGCGTGTCGGGCACGCCGCCCTCGGCATACCAGACGGGATCGCGTGCCTCGGCGACGATCGCGGTGTAGAGGGGGACCAGTTCCTCGCGCGGATCGGGACCGAAGCCGAAAAGGGATTTCAGGAATTTCACTCTATCGTCCTCACGCCCGTTCAGCGGGCATCAAGCGTCGCCCTCTATACCGTGCGGGGGCATCTTGCCACCGGGCAGGTCCCGCGCATATTGAGGCGGTCTACGCCGGGCGCAAGCGCGCCATCTGTTGAGTTTCAAGGAGAAGTCGATGCCCCGGACCCTGCTGCGATCGGCGGCCATCGCCGGAACGATCGCGATTCTGGGCCTGACGGCCGGCTGCGCGCGCATTCGCGACCATAAGGGCTATGTCGTCGACTCGACCCTGATCAACACCGTCTCCCCCGGCGTCGACAACCGCGAATCGGTCGAGAAGACGCTCGGCCGGCCGAGCTTCGCCGGCCAGTTCGACAAGGACCGGACCTGGTACTACGTCGCCCGCGACACCCGCCAGGTCGGCTATCGCACCCCCAAGGCGGTGTCGCAGACCGTCCTGGCCGTCCATTTCGACGACAAGGGCAACGTCGCCTCGGTCGAGCGCACCGGCCTGGAGAAGGTCACCCAGGTCTCGCTCTATGGCGACAAGACCCCGACCCTCGGCAGCAAGCGCGGCTTCTTCCGCGAGCTGTTCGGCAATATCGGCCGGGTCGGCTCGGTCGGCCAGTCGGGCGGTACGGCGGATAACCCCAACTGAGGCTTTGTTTGTTTAGCCCTCAGGCGCCGGGCGCAGGGCATCCGCCCTGCTTGGCTTTCCTCGCATAAGCTCGGGCGCGCGTTCGCGCTTGCGGAGCCTCCGGCTCCGTTTCCCCCAACAGACGTCACCCCTGCGGAGGCAGGGGTCCATGTCTCTCTTCGGCCAGATGAGCACCGGGGAGAGAGCAGACATGGATGCCAGCCTCCGCTGGCATGACGGTTCGGGGCCTTACGCCCCTTCCTGCTTGAGCGGGCGGGCCAGCAGGTCGGCGACCACCGCGTCGACCGTCGCCTCTCCCGCCAGCAGCGCGCAGACCGCGTCGACGATCGGCATGTCGACCCCGGCTTCGCGCGCCGCCTCGGCGAGGACCGGGGCGGTCGCGGCGCCTTCCGCGACGGTGCGGCGGTCGCGCAGCAGCTCGGTGGCGGGGACGCCCTCGCCCAGCCCCTTGCCGAGCGAGAAATTGCGCGAACTGGTCGACGAGCAGGTGAGGACGAGGTCCCCCAGCCCCGACAGGCCGGCGAGCGTCTCCGCCCGCGCGCCGCGCGCCAGGCCGAAGCGGGTCATCTCCGCGAAGCCCCGGCTGATCAGCGCGGCGCGGGCGTTCTGGCCCAGCCCCGCGCCCTCGACCACGCCGCAGGCGATCGCCAGCACATTCTTGACCGCGCCGCCGATCTCGGCCCCGACCACGTCCTGCGACAGATAGGGGCGGAAGCCCGGACGCCGCAGCCGCTCGGCCAGCGCCAGCCCGACCGCCTCGTCGGCGCAGGCGAGGGTGATCGCGGTCGGGCGGCCGCCCGCCACCTCATGCGCGAAGGTCGGGCCCGACAGCACCGCGATCGGCGCACCGGGGGCCGCGTCGGCCGCGACCTCCGACATCAGCCGGCGGGTCCCGGCCTCGATCCCCTTGGCGCACAGCACCAGCGGCACGTCGCGGCGCGGCAGTTGCGCCAGCACCGCGCCGAGGAACTGCGCGGGCACCACCACCACCAGCGCATCGCAATCCGACAGATCGGCAAGATCGCCGGTTGCGCGGATCCGCTCGCTGAGCGGCAGCACCGGCAGGAAGATCGGATTGCTGTGCTCCTCGTTGATCGCGGCGACCACCTCGGGCTCGCGCGCCCAGAGCAGCACGTCGGAGCCGTCGCTCGCGATCACCTGCGCCATCGCGGTGCCCCAGGCCCCGCCGCCGATCACGCCCAGCCTGTCCAACGTCATCGTCATGCCTTCACTCCGGCGCCGCGCGCCTTTTCCGCGGTGGGATCAAGCGGCCAGCGCGCCCGCGCCGGCACCTCCATATCGTCGATCAGTCCGGCTCCGAACCGCTCGGCCCCGGCCCAGGCGATCATCGCGCCATTATCGGTGCACAGCCAGAGCGGCGGGGCCGCGAAGGCGAGGCCGCTGCTTTCGGCGAGCGCCGCCAGCGCGGTGCGGATCGCCTGGTTGGCGGCGACGCCGCCCGCCACCACCAGCGCGCCGACATCGTCATCGATCGCGGCGATCGCGCGGCGCGTGCGGTCGACCAGGCAGTCGACCACCGCCTGCTGGAAGGAGGCGGCGATGTCCTCGGGCCGGTGGATGCCGGCATCGCGGGCGCGCAGCACCGCGCTCTTCAACCCGGCGAAGGAGAAATGCGGCTCGCCGCTGCCGACCAGCGGACGCGGCAGCGGCACCGCCCTGGGATCGCCCTTCGCCGCCGCGCGCTCGACCGCCGGGCCGCCGGGAAAGCCGAGGCCGAGCAGCTTGGCGGTCTTGTCGAACGCCTCGCCCGCCGCGTCGTCGATCGTCGTGGCGAGCCGGCGATAGTCGCCCACGCCCCTGACCAGCAGCAACTGGCAATGGCCACCCGAGACGAGCAGCAGCAGATAGGGAAAGGCGAGTTCGCGATCGGCGAGGCGCGGCGACAGCGCATGCCCTTCGAGATGGTTGACCGCGATCAGCGGCTTGCCCGCGGCATGGGCGAGCGCCTTGGCGGTCATCAGCCCCACCATCACGCCGCCGATCAGGCCGGGACCCGCCGTCGCGGCGATCGCGTCGACATCGGCCAGGGTGACGCCGGCATCGGCCAGCGCGGCCTCGACCAGCGGCACCGCCATCTCGACATGCGCGCGCGCCGCCAGCTCGGGGACGACGCCGCCGAACGGGCGATGCGCCTCCTCCTGCCCGGCGAGGCGATGCGCGAGCACGCGACCGTCGCTGGTCACCAGCGCCGCGGCGGTCTCGTCGCAGCTTGATTCGATACCGAGGATCAGGGCCATGGCTGCGCATCTAGAGCCTGATCGTTTGAGGTGGAAGCGCTTTGCGCTTCCGCCGATGACGTGAATCTGGCTCCCGGCAAGGGCGATCAAGGGAGGAATGTTAACCTCGGCCGTCTAGCGCGGCGATCATGGCCACGATCGCCCTCGCCCAGCCTCGACCGTCGCCGCGCGCCGCCTGGCTCGCGCGGCGCGTGCCGGCGTCGGCGCTGTTCGGCATCGTCGCCGGCTGGCTGATCCTCGACCTGCTGCTGCTCTGCCGCTTCATCGGCCTCGCCCAGCCGCTCGTCTATCTCGCCTGGGCGGTGCTGAGCGGCGGGCTGGCCTGGTTGCTGTTCCTGCCACGCCGCCGCGATCGCGATGCCGGCCCGACCGTCGCCACCCTGCTCGGCGCGCTGGCGGTCGCCATGCTGCTGCTGGTGCTCGGCGGCGAGGGGCGCCTGTTCTACGCCAATCTCGACTGGCAGGTGCGCGACGCGGTGCTGCGCGACATGACGATCAACCCCTGGCCCTTTACCTATGCCTCGGGCGATCTGCTGCGCGCGCCGATCGGCATGTACCTGGTCCCCGCGCTCGCCGGAAAGCTGTGGGGGCAGGCGGGCGCCGACCTCGCCCTGCTCGCGCAGAACGGCCTGCTGCTCGGCCTGCTCCTCGCGATCGGATCGACGCTGTTCGCGGACCGGCGACGCCGGCTGATCGCGCTCGCCGTCTTCCTCGCCTTCAGCGGGCTCGACATCGTCGGGCAGCTCGTCGCGCGCCATGGCGCCGGCCTCACTCCCACCGCGCATCTCGAAGGCTGGGGGCCGAGCCAATTCTCCTCGACGATCACCCTCGCCTTCTGGGTGCCGCTGCATGCGATCGCCGGCTGGATCTGCGCGCTCGGCATCCTGCTGTGGCGGACCGGCCGGCTCGGGCTCGGCCCGCTGCTGATGCTGCCGCCGCTGGTCGCGCTGTGGTCGCCGTTCGGCGCGATGGGGGCGATGCCGTTCGTGCTCCATGCCGCCTGGAGCGACCTGCGCGGCGGCCGGATCACCGGGGCCGACATCGCCCTGCCCGCCTGCGCCACGCTGATCGCGCTGCCCGCGCTGGTCTATCTGACGGCGGCGGGCGACGCCGTCGGCGCGCGCTTCTTCCCGATCCGGCCCGATCGCTACCTGCTCTTCCTGGGGATCGAGCTGATTCCGTGGTTGCTGATCGCCTTCAGCGGGCGGCAGGCGCGGTTCGGCGGACCGCTGCTCGCCATCGCCATGGGATCGCTGCTGGCGATGCCGCTGATCCAGATCGGCGCATGGCTCGACTTCGCGATGCGGGCATCGATCCCGGCGCTCGCCATCCTCGCCGTCCATCTCGGCGACGGGCTGGGTGGCGGCTGGCCGCTCTCGGCGCGGCGGCGGGCGGCGCTGCTGGCCCTGCTCGCGATCGGCAGCGTCACCGGCCTGGCCGAGATCGCCCGCGCGCTGGCCTACCCGGTCTCGCCGCCGCCGCGCTGCGCCTTCTCGCGCGCCTGGGACGAGACCTTCCGGACCTTGCCCAAGGACAGCTATCTCTCCCCGCTCGATCGGGTGCCGGAGATCATCCGGCCCCACGCGCCGGCCCGCGCGTTGCCCGACGCGACGACCGACTGCTTCCCGGACGGCTGGCCGACGCCGCCGCTGTTCTAGAGCGGGCCGTGCAGGCGGGGTGGCTTCCGCCGTCCGCCACGGCTAAAGACGCCGCCATGGACCACAATATGAATCCCGGCGCGCCCTGGCGTACAGAGGCGCGCGCGCTGCTGTCGCTCGCCATGCCGCTGGTGATCGGCAATCTCGGCTGGTCGGCGATCGCGGCGACCGACCTGGTGCTGCTCGGCCGGCTCGGCCCCGACGCGGTCGCGGCGGGATCGCTCGCGCTCAACCTCTACCAGGCCTTCCTGGTTTTCGGCATCGGCCTGACCACCGCCGCGTCGCCGCTGATCGCCAGCGAGCGCGGCCGCCGGCTCCATTCGGTCCGCGACATCCGCCGCACCGTCCGCCAGACGATCTGGGCGGCGGCGATCCTCTGCCTGCCGGCCTGGGCGCTGCTGTGGAATGCCGAGCCGATCCTGATCCTGATCGGCCAGGACCCCGAATTGTCGGCGCAGGCGGCGACGCTGATCCACGCGCTGCAATGGGGCCTGCTGCCCTATTTCGTCTTCCTGGTGCTGCGCAACTATGTGTCGGCGCTCGAAAAGCCGATCTGGGGCGTGATCGTCACCCTCGCGACGGTGCCGTTCAATGCGCTGGCGGGCTGGGTCCTGATCTTCGGTCATTTCGGCTTTCCCGCGATGGGGCTGCACGGCGCGGGGATCGCCAGCCTGCTGACGTCGATCTTCATGGGCGTGGGCATGGCGCTGGTGGTGACGATGCATCGCCGGTTCCGCCGCTACCACCTGTTCGGCCGCTTCTGGGTCGCCGACTGGAGCCGGCTGCGCACCGTCTGGAGGATCGGCCTGCCGATCGCCTTCACCGTCGGCTTCGAGGTGACGGTGTTCAATGCGGCGGTGTTCCTGATGGGCCTGATCGGCCGCGCCGAACTGGCCGCCCATGCCGTGGCGATCCAGATCGCCGCGCTGTGCTTCATGGTGCCGATGGGGATCGGCCAGGCCGCCACCGTGCGGGTCGGCTATGCCCATGGCCGGCGCGACCGGGCGGCGATCGGCCGCGCCGGCTGGCTCGCGCTCGGCCTCGGCACCGCCTTCGCCGTCGGCACCGCGACCCTGCTGATCACCATCCCGCGCACCCTGATCGGCGGCTTCATCGATCTCGACGTGCCCGCCAACGCGCCGGTGATCGGCTATGCCATATCCTTCCTGGCGATCGCCGCGCTGTTCCAGCTCGTCGACGCCACCCAGGCGATCGGCGCCGGCGTGCTGCGCGGATTGCAGGACACGCGGATGCCGATGATCTTCGCCGCGATCGGCTATTGGGTGATCGGCATCGGCACCGGCACGATCCTCGCCTTCCCGATGAAGATGGAGGGCGTCGGCATCTGGCTGGGCCTCGCCACCGGGCTCGGCGTGGTGGCGGTGCTGCTGGTCTGGCGCTGGGCGCGGCGCGAGCGGCTGGGCCTGCTCCCGACCTGACGCCATCGGCGCACGGCGCTTCCACACCGGACCATCACGCTCTATGCAGGCGCCGCTATGACCGCTTCGCTCTCCCGTCCCCTCCGTCTCGGCACCCGCGGATCGCCGCTCGCGCTGACCCAGGCCCGCATGGTGATCGCCGCGCTGCGGGCCGCCCATGGCTGGGACGAAACCGCGGTCGAGATCGTCGCGATCAAGACCAGCGGCGACCGCATCCAGGATCGCGCGCTGGCCGAGGTCGGCGGCAAGGCGCTGTGGACCAAGGAGCTCGACATCGCCCTGGCGGACGGCACGATCGACTTCGCGGTCCATTCGATGAAGGACGTCGAGACGATCCGCCCGGCCGCGATCGTCATCGCCGCGATGCTGCCCCGCGCCGACGTGCGCGATCGGCTGATCGGCGCCGCCTCGCTGGCCGCGCTGCCGCAGGGCGCCCGGGTCGGCACCTCCTCGCCGCGCCGGTCGGCGCAGGTCCGGCGCGCGCGGCCCGATGTCGGGATCGTGCTGTTCCGCGGCAATGTCGACACCCGCCTCGGCAAGCTGGCGGCGGGCGAGGCGGAGGCGACGCTGCTCGCCGGCGCCGGCCTGATCCGGCTCGGCCGGGACGAGATCGGCCATCCGATCCCGATCGAGGAGATGCTGCCCGCCCCGGCGCAGGCCGCGGTCGGCATCGAGACGCTGGCCGAGCGAACGGACGTGCGCGCGCTGCTCGGCGCGATCGACGACGCGCCGACCAACGCCTCCGTTTCGGCCGAACGCGCGCTGCTCGCCGCGCTCGGCGCCGATTGCCGCTCGCCGGTGGCCGCGCTCGCCGTCCGGTCGGGCGCCGGGCTGCTGCTGCGCGCCGAGATCATGACCGAGGACGGCAGCGAGCATCGCTCGGGCGAGGCGATGCTGCTCGAGACCGGCGACGCCGCCGCGCTCGCCCACCGGCTGCTCGACGGCGCCTCGCCCCGCCTCCGCGCGCTGTTCACCGGCGCATGAGTCGTCCGCCCCTGCTGATCCTCCGCCCCGAACCGGGCGCGAGCATGACCGCCAAGCGCGCGTTCGGCGAAGGCTGGCGCCCGGTCGTCTCGCCGATCTTCCGGATCGAGCCGATCGCCTGGGGCGCACCGCCCGCCGGCGATTATGACGCGCTGTTCGTCACCAGCGCCAACGCCGTGCGCCAGGCCGGCAAGGCGATCCGGCCCTATGCCGTCATCCCGGCCTATGCGGTCGGCGACGCGACCGCCCGCGCGCTGAAGGCGGCGGGCTTCACCGACATCCACACCGGGCGCGGCGACGCGGCGGCGATGCTGGAGACCGCCGCCGCGAACGGCGTCGCCCGCGCGCTGCACCTCGCCGGCGAGGATCATCGCGACGCCGGGCTCGACGCGATCACGATCGACCGGCGGATCGTCTATCGCAGCGCGGCGATCGAACGGTTCGGCGACAAGGCGTTGGCCGCGCTGCGCGAGGGCGGCGGCGCGGTGCTGCTCCATTCGGGCCGGGCCGCCGAGCATTTCGCCCGGCTGTGCGACGGCGCGCGGATTTCGCGCCGCCATGTCAGGATCGCCGCGCTGGCCCCGGCGGTGCTCGACGCGGCCGGCTCCGGCTGGCGCGCCGGGATCGCCGCCGACAAGCCGGACGACGCGGCGCTGCTGGCGGCGGCGGCGCGGCTGTGTCAATAAGACCGGCAGCGCAGGAGTAGAGACGAACCGCATGCCCGATCCCGCCACCGATCCCGTCCCGGAATCCAGCGATGCCGGCGGCCGTCCGCCCCGCCGCTCGGTCGTGCCGGTGCTGCTGGCGCTGGTCGTCGCGCTGCTGATCGGCATGGGCGCGATGGCCTGGTTGTTCCACCGCTTCGACGAGGTGGCCGGCATCGTCAAGCCGACCGTCCCGGTGATCGTCCCGCCCGCGCCCGAACGGCGCCCCGCGCTGGTCAACATCGCCCCGCCGCCCGCCGCCGACGTCGTCCAGACGATCGTCGACCAGCGGATCGACCGGATCGAGGAGAAGGTCGACGACATCGACGAGCGCACCGCCGCCGCGACCAGCGAGGCGCACCGCGCCGAACGGCTCCTGATCGCCTTCGCCGCGCGCCGCGCGATCGAGCGTGGCGCGCCGCTCGGCTATCTCGAAGGGGTGCTGCGCGAACGCTTCGGCCGCACCGAGCCGCAGGCGGTGGCGACGGTGATCAGCGCCGGCCGCCAGCCGGTGACGATCGGCCAGCTCCGCGACGGACTGGAGGCGCTGGGCCCGCAGCTCTCCTCCGCCTCCGACGACGCCGGCTGGTGGGAATCGATCCGCCGCGAGCTGGACGAACTGGTGGTGATCCGCCGCGCCGACACCGTCTCGACCGCGCCGGTCGACCGCTTCGCCCGCGCCCGCGACGACATCGCCGCCGGCCATGTCGACGCCGCGCTGCTCGAGGTCGCCCGCCTGCCCAACCGCCGCGTCGCGACCGCCTGGATCGTCTCGGCCCGCCGCTACGTCCAGTCCCGCGCCGCGCTCGACCGGATCGAGACCGCCGCGCTGCTCGACCCGATTCCGGCACCGGTGCCGATCGGGGCGAAAACGGCGGCACAATAACAAAAAAACTCCCTCCCCTCAGGGGAGGGATGAAAGGGGGTACGCCGTGAAGGGGCTCGATGCCCTTCACGGAGTTCTGCGGACGATGCAGGGGCTCGCTACTGCTCGCCACCACCTCTACCCTCCCTTGAAAGGGAGGATCAGGGGAACTAGAGTCCACAGCGATGCCCCTGAGCCCCAGTCGCCATAGCAGGTGTCAGGGGCCGTCGCGGCCGCCGGCCTCGGGGCGGGCTTGAGCGGCTCCGGGCTGCAGCACGGGCGGGTTAGCGACAGGTGCGCCGGGGTTTCACATGGGGCGGGCGTTTGCCGGACATCGCGATCATTCCTTTCGCCCGCATGATTGAACCGGGGGCCGTTTCTCCCCACATTGTGCGGGCAAGGAGCAAAGGCAAGAGATGAACATGCTGAAGACGACGATGCTGCTGGCGGCGCTCACCGCGCTGTTCATGGCGCTCGGCTTTACGATCGGCGGGACCGGCGGGGCGATGATCGCGCTCGTCGTCGCGGCGGGCATGAACCTCTTCACCTTCTGGAACGCCGACAGCATCGTCCTGCGGATGCACGGCGCGCGCGAGGTCGATGCGCAGAACTGCCCCGAATTCGTCGGGCTGGTCGCCGGGCTGGCGCGCCGGGCCAACCTGCCGATGCCGCGCGTCTACATCATCGACAGCGAACACCCCAACGCCTTCGCCACCGGCCGCAACCCCGAGAACGCGGCCGTCGCCGCGACCACCGGCCTGCTCGCCATCCTCAACCGCGACGAGATCGAGGGCGTGATGGCGCACGAGCTGGCGCATGTCCGCAACCGCGACACGCTGATCATGACGATGACCGCGACGATCGCCGGCGCGATCTCGATGCTCGCCAATTTCGGCATGTTCTTCGGCGCCGGCCGCCGCGACGGCGGGCAGGTGCTGGCGACGATCCTGGCGGTGTTCGTCGCCCCCTTCGCGGCGATGATCGTGCAGATGGCGATCAGCCGCGCCCGCGAATATGGCGCCGATCGCGGCGGGGCCGAGATTTCGGGCAAGCCCCAGGCACTCGCCTCGGCGCTCGCCAAGCTCGCCAACGGGGCCGCGCGCATCCCCAACCCGGTGGTCGAACGCAACCCGGCGGCTGCGGCGCTCTACATCGTCCCCGGCATGAAGCGTGGCGGCGACAGCCTGTTCGCCACCCACCCGGCGACCGAGAACCGCATCGCCCATCTCGAGGCGATCGCCAACGAGATGGGCGTGCCGAGCCCGTCGCCCAATTTCGCGGCGCTTTCGGAACGGCGCGGGTCGATCTCCTCGGTGCCGCGCACCCGGCGCCGCTCCAGTGCGCTCGATCCGAACGGACGAGGCTAGGTCTTCCTTTCGTTCAACACGCTTTCCCGTCGGACTATCACCGACTAGGGGGATTTGGTGACATCTGACTCCACCGGAACCCCCGCCCGCCGCGCCGCCCTGCGGCTGCTCGATGCCGTGCTGCGCCGCGGCCTGCCGCTCGAAGCCGCGATGGACGGCGCCTGTGCCGATCTCGACCGCGCCGACGATCGCGGCTTCGCCCATGCCATCGCCGCCGAGGTGCTGCGCCGCACCGCCGATCTCGACGCGCTGATCGACGGCGCGACCGAGCGTCCGCTCCCCGCCGACGCCAAGGCGCGGATGGTGCTGCGCATCGCGCTCGCCCAGGCGCTGGCGCTCGGCACGCCGGGCCATGCCGCGATCACGACGGTGCTGCCGCTGGTCGACGGCGGCCCGCGCAAGCTGGTCCATGCCGTGTTCGGCGCGGTGATGCGCGACGGCGCGGCGCTTCCCGATCCGCCCCATTTGCCGCCCGCCGTCGCCGATCGCTGGGCCGCCAGCTGGGGCAAGGACGCCGCCGAGGCCGCGCGCGCGTCGCTCGGCGGACCGCCGCCGGTCGACCTGACGCTCAAGCCCGACGCCGACACCGCCGACTGGGCCGCGCGGCTCGACGGCGAAAGCCTCGCCCCCGGCCATGTCCGCATCGCGGCGGGGCGGCAGATCGTCGACCTGCCCGGCTATGACGAGGGCGCCTGGTGGGTACAGGACATCGCCGCCGCGATCCCCGCGCGGCTGCTCGGCGCGGGCGAGGGCCGCCGCGCGCTCGACCTGTGCGCCGCGCCCGGCGGCAAGACGATGCAGCTCGCCGCCGCCGGCTGGGCGGTGACGGCGGTCGACCTGTCCGAGGCGCGGATGGCGCGGTTCGCCGAGAATCTGGAACGGACCGGCCTTGCCGCCGAGGCCCGCATCGCCGACGCGGCGGCCTTCGCCGAGGGCGCGCCCTATGACGCGGTGCTGCTCGACGCGCCCTGCTCGACGACCGGCATCTTCCGCCGCCATCCCGACGTGCTCCACCGCGCCGGTCCCCGCATCGTCGCCGAAGCGGCCGAGCTGCAGGCGCGGCTGATCGACCATGCGGCCGGGCTCGTCGCGCCGGGCGGGCGGCTGGTCTACGCGGTCTGCTCGCTGGAGGCCGACGAAGGGGAGCAGATCGCCAAGGGCTTCGTCGCGCGCCATCCCGACTGGACGATCGATCCGGTCGCCACGGACGAGCTGCCGCAGGGCTTCGCCCCCGACAAGGTCGGCCGCGTCCGGGTCCGCCCCGGCACCCTCGCCGATCGCGGCGGCGCCGACGGCTTCTTCGTCGCGCGCTTCCGGCGATCCTAAGATCCTCCCCGGCACGGGGAGGGGGACCGGCGCCAGCCGGTGGAGGGGCGCCGCACAGCGGCGTTTTCGCCGCCGCACCCCTCCACCACCTTCGGTGGTCCCCCTCCCCTGCGACGCAGGGGAGGAACTTGGGCAGGCCGACCTTGCCCCTCCACCTTCACCCGGCTAATCGGATTCGATCATGACCAGCCCCGTCCTCATCTCGCCGTCGATCCTGTCCGCCGACTTCGCCAAGCTGGGCGAGGAGGTCCGCGCGATCGACGCGGCCGGGGCCGACTGGATCCATGTCGACGTGATGGACGGCCATTTCGTGCCGAACATCACGATCGGCCCGGCGGTGGTGAAGGCGCTGCGCCCGCACACCACCAAGCCGTTCGACGTCCACCTGATGATCTCCCCGGTCGACGCCTTCCTCGAGGATTTCGCCAATGCCGGGGCGGACATCATCACCGTCCATCCCGAAGCGGGCCCGCACGTCCACCGCACGATCCAGCGGATCAAGGGGCTGGGCAAGAAGGCCGGCGTCTCGCTGAATCCCGCCACCCCGGCCAAGATGCTCGATTATATATTGGAGGACGTCGACCTCGTCCTGGTGATGAGCGTCAATCCCGGCTTCGGCGGACAGAGCTTCATCGAGAGCCAGCTCCGCAAGATCGAGGCGATCCGCAAGATGATCGACAAGAGCGGCAAGGACATCCACCTGGAGGTCGACGGCGGCGTCGACGCCAACACCGCGCCGCGCGTGATCGCGGCGGGCGCGACGGCGCTGGTCGCCGGCACCGCGACCTTCCGGGGCGGCCCGTCCCAATACGCCGCCAACATCGCGGGCCTGCGCAAGGCGTGAGCGCGGGCGGATGAGCGACGCGGGCGGGTCCGGCTTCGACGATCGTGTGGAGCCCGGTCGGCGCCTGATCCGCGTCGAGCATGACCGCAGCCATTCGCTCGCCGAACGCCTCGCCGGCCGCTTCCATGCGCTGGCCTGGCGCACCCCGGTCCACGGCCTGCGGCTGCGCGGCCGCTACCCGCTCAAGCTCTACGACGTGCCGCCCGACCCGATCGAGGGGCTCGTCCGGCTCGGCGGCGCGATGCTCGACGGCGAGATATTGTGGCAGGGCGAAAGCGTCGCGATCGAAAGCTACGATTTCCGCCCGCGCGCGATGTCGGCGGCGTTCAGCGACCATCTCCAGAGCTTCGCCTGGCTGCGGGACCTCAACGCCGCCGGGCCGCGCCAGCGCGTCGCGCCGATCGCCGAGCTGCTGACCGGCCGCTGGCTCGGCGCGTTCGGCAAGCAGATCCACGAAGCCGCCTGGCGTCCCGACCTGTGGGGCCGCCGCATCCTGTTCTGGGGCTGCCACGCGCCGCTGATCATGTCGTCGGACGAGCTGCGCGCGCCGGTGCTCAACGCGCTCGCCCGCGGCGCCAAGCATCTCGACCGCAGCGCCGACAAGGCGGCGCCCGGCCTGCCCCGCGTCGCCGCCTGGGCCGGGGTGATCGCGGCCGGGCTGCTGATCCCCGGCGGCGAGCCGCGCCAGCTTCATGGCGAGAAGGGCATGGAACGGGCGCTGGCCGGCGCGCTGCACGGCGACGGCGGCATCGTCAGCCGGTCGCCGGTCGAGCAGATGGACCTGATCGGCCTGCTCTCCATGCTGCGCCGCTATTACGAGATGCGCGGCCAGCGGCTGCCCGCCCCGATCGGCGACGCCATCGCCCGCGCCGCGCCGCCGCTGCTGGGCCTCACCCTGGGCGACGGCGGCCTGTCGAGCTGGCAGGGCGCCGCCCCGATCGACGGCGGCCGGGTCGACGCGATCGTCGTCGCGTCGGGCGTCCGCGCCCGGCCGCTGCGCCAGTCGCGCGACTGGGGCTATCAGCGGCTGTCGGTCGGCCATAGCCGGCTGGTCGCCGACGCCGCGCCGCCGCCGGTCTCGCGCTTCGCGACCCATGCCTGCGCCTCGACCCTCGCCTTCGAGATGTCGGACGGGCCGTGGCGGCTGATCGTCAATTGCGGGGGCGGCCGGGGCGCCAACAACGCGCTCCATCCCGATCTGGCGCAGGCGCTGCGCAGCACCGCCGCCCATTCGACGCTGGTGCTGGCCGACAGCAACTCGACCGCGATCCATGGCGACGGCACGCTCGGCAAGGGCGTGACCGAGGTCGAGGTCGAGCGGCAGGAGGACATGCACGGCAGCAGCATCGACATGCGTCACGACGGCTATGTCCGCCGCTTCGGCTTCAGCCATCGCCGCCGCCTCGTCATCGGCGCGGGCGGGCGCGAGGTGCGCGGGCAGGACATGCTGATCCCCGAGGGACGCCGCCCGCGCGGCGACGGCGCCGACTATGCGATCCGCTTCCACCTGGCGCCCGAGGTCGACGTCTCGGCGACGGCCGACGGCAGCGGCGCGCTGCTGCGGATCGCCGGCGGCGCGCTGTGGCGCTTCCGCGTCACCGGCGGCGAGGTCGGGATCGAGGACAGCCTGTGGATCGACTCGCGCGGGCGGCCGCAGGCGACCCGCCAGCTCGTCATCGCCGGCACCGCCGCGGCCGACGGGATCGACGTGAACTGGGTGCTCGCCCGGTCCGAATAGACCTCTCGGCGGCCGCAGCCGCATTGCGCTCGCCGCCCCGAAAGCGCACCATCGCGCCCGACATCATCACCGGAGAGGCCCCATGAACCAGTCCGTCATCCTCACCGTCGTCGGCAGCGACCGCCCCGGCCTGACCCGCGCGCTGGCCGACGCGGTCTATGCGGCGGGCGGCAACTGGCTCGAAAGCCATCTCGCGCGGCTGGGCGGGAAATATGTCGGATCGGTGCTGGTCGAGCTGCCCGGCGACCGCCTCGCCGAGCTGGAAGCCGCGGCGCTTGCGATCGACGCCGAGGGCCTGAGCGTCGCGCTGGTCCCCGCCGCCGCGCCCGGCGGCGATCGCGGCGGCCAGCCGCTCGGCATCGAGATCGTCGGCCAGGACCGCCCCGGCATCGTCCGCGAGGTGACGACCGTGCTCGCCGGGCTGGAGGTCAATATCGAGGACTTCACCAGCGAGATCGAGGGCAGCGCCTGGTCGGGCGCCCCGCTGTTCCGCGGCCGGGCCAGGCTGCTCCTCCCCGCCGCCGTCACGACCGACCAGGTCCGCGCGGCGCTGGAGGGGATATCGGGCGAGATCATGGTCGATTTCAACCGGCAGGCGGAGGCGGTCTAGGACGGTTCTCCCCAATCGTCATTCCCGCGAAAGCGGGAATCCATGGACGGCGGTCCGCAAGAGACGAAATGCTCCGTGACCGTGGATTCCCGCTTTCGCGGGAATGACGATTGGGAACTGTCTAGCACCCGGTCCAGTGGGTGCCCGACAGGATCGCCCCGATGTCGTAGGCCAGTTCCTCGCGGAGCCGGTCGAGATCGGTGCGGCGGCCGCCGGTGGCGACGATGCGGATCAGCTTGCCGATGCACAGCGCCTGGAGGATCATCGCCCCGGCGGGCGCCGCGCCCTCGGGGTCGAGCTGGCTCAGGATGCGGAGCCAGGCGCGGTTCTGGTCCTCGATATGCGCGCGGACGATCGGGCGGAAGGCGGGACGGCGCGCCGCCTCCAGCCGGATCGCAAGGTCGGCGAGGCCGAGCAGGCCGAAGTCTGACGCCTCGCGGCGCATGATCGCGGCGGTGCGGCGGACGAGCTGCTCCTCGTCGAGCGCGGCGCGGTCGAGCCCGGCCAGTCCCTCGCGATAGCGCGCCTTGGTGCGCTCGAACAATTCGACCTGCACCTCGCCGATCAGCCCCTCGATCGCCGGGAAATGATAGGTCGGCGCCGCCCGCGTCAGCCCGGCCCGATCGGCGACCGCGCGATAGGTGATGTCGCCGGGGCCCTCCGCCGCCATGATGTCGATCGCGGCGTCGAGGACGCGCCGCCGGGTCTCGGCCGCCTTGCGCCCCTCGCGCGGCGCGATCCGCTCGAGTCCGGGCGCATCGACGGCGTCCGGCCGCTCGCGCAGGCCCGCGAAGGGCAAGGCCGTCGCTTCCGCCTCGTCGAGCGCGAGCGGCAGGATGGTGAAGAACAGCCCGATGCACAGGTCGAGACCCGATCGCGCCACCCGCTCGCCGTCCGCCACTCCGAGCAGCGCGGCGATGTCGAGCCACAGGCCGTGGACCCGATCAAACCAGGAGCGCGCCAGCCGGCGGGTGGCGTCGCGCCGGGCGGCGTCGAGCATGATCTCGCACCAGGCCAGCGTGTCGAAGCGGTGCCCGTCCGCGACATTGGCGAGGATGCGCACGAAGAAGGCGCGGAAATCGAACGCGGGGCCCGCCTGGCGCCGCTCCGCGAACCGCCCGAGCGACCCCGCATAATGGTGGAGGAGCTGGCTCGACGCCTCGGCGACGATGTCGTTCTTGGTCTCGAAATAATAGGTCGTCGCCGCCAGCGACACGCCGGCCCGGTCGGCGACCATCTTGTGGGTGACCGCCGCCAGCCCCTGCTCGCCGATCACCGCGATCGCCGCGTCGGCGATCTCCTGCTGCCGCAGCGCCGACCGCTTCTGCCGGGTCACGCGCAGGCCGGCGGAGGATGGGGACGACGGACGAATGGCGGCTTCTCCTGGGCGACGGCGCCCCCCTCCATGCACAAGGACGGCGCGCTTGGGAACATTGCGTATGTCGGCGCGGCCGCGCCCGCGCCATCATCGGCCAAGGAAAGCGAGGCGGGACGATGTACAGGGATGCGCATGTCGGGGAAGCACCGGTCGGAGGGGCGGCGTTCGCCCTGCCCGCCTCCTGCGCCGGCTGCCCGGTGCGCAGCTCGGCGATCTGCTGCGTGCTCGACGACAGCGGGCTCACCGCGCTCAGCCGCCTCGGCCGGCGCGTTACCCTCGCCGCCGGAGAGACGCTGCTGTGGGAAGGCGAGGAGGCGGTCACCGTCGGCAACGTCCTGTCGGGGATGCTCAAGCTGTCGACCCTCACCGGCGACGGGCGCGAGCAGATCGTCGGCATCGTCCATCCGTCCGACTTCATCGGCCGCCCCTTCGGCAAGGACAGCCCGCACAGCGCGACCGCGCTGACCGACGCCACGCTGTGCGTGTTCGGCCGCGCCGCCTTCGACCGCTTCGCGCGCGAGCATGCCGTGATCGGCCAGGCGCTGCTCGAACGGACGCTGACCGAGCTCGACCGCGCCCGCCACTGGATGCTGCTGCTCGGCCGCAAGTCCGCCTGCGAGCGGGTCGCGAGCCTGATCGTCGAGATCGCCGACCGGGCGGACGACGGGCCGGCGATCGACCTGCCGCTGTCGCGCCAGCAGATGGGCGACATATTGGGCCTGACGATCGAGACCGTCAGCCGCTCGCTGACCCGCCTCAAGCGCGCGGGCATCATCGCGCTCCCCAGCCTGCGCCGGATCACGATCAACCGGCCCGGGGAGCTTCGCGCCATCGCCGAGGGCTGATCGCCCGATTGACCAACCAAGCGATTGGTTTTAGACATTCCCGACCGCGACGCCGCCCACGGGGCCGATGCGCGCGGCGGGGAGGGCCGCGATGAGCGTCAGTCTGGACCAGGAAAGCATCGACTATATCGCGATCACCCGGCTGCAGGCCGCCTATGCCGACATGATCACGCGCCGCGCCTGGGACGAGCTGCCGTCGATCTTCTGCGAAGGCGCCCGGATCGTCGTCGACCGGATGGACGGAACCCCGCTCGACCTCGATGGCCCGGCCGGCCTCGCCGCCTTCGTGTCGAAGGCGATCGGCCATATGGACTTCTTCGAGTTCGTCATCCTCAACACCGTCATCGAGATCGGCGACGGCGAAGCGCACGGCCGCATGTACATGTGCGAGATCCGGCACGACGCCAAGGCCGGGCAGACCATGTCCTACGGCCTCTATCGCGACCATTACCGCAAGCAGGACGGCCGCTGGAAATTCCGGGACCGCCGCTACCGGGTGATGGGGCGCACCCAGACCACCGACTATAATATCTTCCCGATGGCGGCCGCCGACTTCGCGATCGGCGGGCAGGAGGCGACGCGATGATCAGCTATGTGACGATCGGCGTGAACTCGATCGAGGCCGTGCTGCCCTTCTACGACGCGGTGATGGCGGCGCTGGGCCATGAGCGCATCATGCTGAGCGAAAAATGGATCGGCTATGGGCTGGCCGACGGCATCTACATGCCCAAGGTCTGGGTCTGCCTCCCCGAGAACGGCAAGCCCGCGACGGTGGGCAACGGATCGATGGTCGGCCTGCACGCGCCGGGCCCGGAGGCGGTCGACCGCGCCCATGCCGCCGGTCTCGCCCATGGCGGCACCGACGAGGGGGCGCCCGGCCGCCGGTCGCGCTATCATCCGAGCTATTATATCGGCTATCTGCGCGACCCGGCGGGCAACAAGCTCTCCGCCTTCTGCAACACCGACGTCTTCCCCGAACCCGAAGGATGGGCGCAGGCGGCGGCCCGCCGCGCGCCGCTCGGCTGATATCGCCAACCGGCCCGCGAGCCTGTATCCCCCATTCGTCATCCCGGACTTGATCCGGGATTCAGAACCGCAACGCTGGAGCAGGAAGCGCGGCGTTGCGGTTCTGGATGCTGAATCAAGTTCAGCATGACGAAAATCCATAGGCGATCGCCTGCGGAAACGGGGGGAGAGGTCGATGACGGACGGGTCGGGTACGGAACTGCCGAAGCACCACAGGGTGACGCAGAACGAGAAGCTGGTGATCGCCGCCTCGTCGCTGGGCACGGTGTTCGAATGGTATGATTTCTACCTCTACGGCCTGCTCGCCACCTTCATCAGCAGCCAGTTCTTCTCGGGCGTCAACGAGACGACCGGCTTCATCCTGGCGCTGGCCGCCTTCGCGGCGGGCTTCGCGGTGCGGCCGTTCGGCGCGCTCGTCTTCGGGCGGATCGGCGACCTGGTCGGCCGCAAGAACACCTTCCTGGTGACGATGGCGATCATGGGCCTGTCGACCTTCGCGGTCGGCCTGCTGCCCTCCTATTCGCAGATCGGCGTCGCGGCGCCCGTCATCCTGGTCGGGCTGCGGCTGCTCCAGGGCCTCGCGCTCGGCGGCGAATATGGCGGGGCGGCGACCTATGTCGCCGAACATGCGCCCAACAACCGGCGCGGCCTCTATACCAGCTGGATCCAGACCACCGCGACGCTCGGCCTGTTCGCGGCGCTGCTGGTGGTGATCGGGGTGCGCCGGCTGATGGGCGAGGACGGCTTCGCCGACTGGGGCTGGCGCGTGCCCTTCCTCGTCTCGATGATCCTGCTGCTGGTGTCGATGTGGATCCGCCTGCAGCTCGCCGAAAGCCCCGTCTTCCAGAAGATGAAGGACGAGGGCAAGACCTCCAAGGCCCCGCTGACCGAGGCGTTCGGCCGCTGGGGCAACCTGCGCTGGGTGCTGGTCGCGCTGTTCGGCGCGGTCGCGGGCCAGGCGGTGGTCTGGTACACGGGCCAGTTCTACGCGCTGTTCTTCCTGGAGAAGACGCTCAAGGTCGACGGCGCCACCACCAACGTCCTGACCGCGATCGCACTCGCCATCGCGACGCCCGCCTTCGTCTTCTTCGGCTGGCTGTCGGATCGGATCGGACGCAAGCCGATCATCCTGACGGGCTGCGCGCTCGCCGCGATCGGCTATTTCCCGCTGTTCAGCGCGCTGACCGTCGCCGCCAACCCCGCCCTGGCCCATGCCCAGGCGACCGCACCGGTCGCGGTGGTCGCCCATGGCGACGACTGCTCGGTCCAGTTCGATCCGATCGGCAAGAACCGGTTCGACAGCCGGAGCTGCGACATCGTCAAGGCGTTCCTCGCCAAGGGCGGGGTCAGCTACGCCAATGTCGAGGCGCCGGCGGGCACGATCGCGCAGGTGCGGATCGGCGAGCGGACGATCGCAGCGCCCGACCCCGCCACCGTCTTCGGCGCGGCGCGCAAGGAGGCGATCGCGGCGTTCCAGGAAGAGACCGGCGCCGCGCTGAAGGCCGCCGGCTACCCCGCTTCGGCCGATCCGGCGGCGATCGACACGGTGATGGTGGTGGCGATCCTGACCGTGCTCGTGCTGCTGGTGACGATGGTCTACGGCCCGATCGCGGCGCTGCTGGTCGAGCTGTTCCCCAGCCGCATCCGCTACACGTCGATGTCGCTGCCCTACCATATCGGCAATGGCTGGTTCGGCGGCTTCCTGCCGACAATCGTCTTCGCGATGGTCGCGGCGACGGGCGATATCTATTACGGGCTCTGGTATCCGATCATCGTCGCGGCGGCGACAGTCGTGATCGGGCTGGTCGCGCTGCCGGAAACCGCGCGGCGCGACATCGACCAGTGAAGGTCAGGCCGGCGTCGCGAACCAGATGACGTGGCGCGGTCCCTTGCCGTTGCTGCGCGCGCGGACGGCGACCTCGTCGACCCGGAAGCCCGCACTGCGCAGGCGGCGGACGAAGGCCGCGTCGGGCGCCGCCGACCAGACCGCAAGCACCCCGCCCGGCTTCAGCGCCGCCCGCGCCGCCGCCAGGCCGCGCGCCGAATAGAGCCATCCATTGGCGTCGCGGACGAGGCCGTCGGGGCCGTTGTCGACGTCGAGCAGGATCGCGTCATAGCTCCGGGGCCCGGCCTGGATCACCTCGGCGACGTCGCTCTCGACGATCGTCACCCGCTTGTCGTCGAGGCAGCCGGCCGCCAGCTCGGCCATCGGCCCGCGCGCCCAGTGGATGATCTCGGGCACCAGCTCGGCCACGGTGATCCGCGCCGTCGCCGGCAGCGCGCCCAGCGCCGCGCGCAGGGTGAAGCCCATGCCATAGCCGCCGATCAGCAGGTGCGGCGCGCCCGCCCCGCCGCCGAGCCGCTCGATCGTCATCAGCGCCAGCGCCTCCTCCGATCCGCTCATCCGGCTGCTCATCAGCTCGTTGCGGTCGAGCACGATCATGAAATCGTCGCCGCGCCGGAACAGCCGCAGCGGCTCGCCCCCCGGCACCTGGGCCGTTCCGATCAGTTCACGTGCCTTCATCGCCATCTGCTCCCGAGTCGCGCCGCCGATAGGGCTTTCGGCGCGCTCTGGCGAGCGCGTCGATTGAAGCCGCCACGAAAAGCGCGCTAACGAATGCCCATGGACGACCTGTTTTCCGATCGCGCGATCCGCGACCAGCCCCTCGCCCGCGCCGATATCGAGCGGCTGCGGGCGGCATCGCCCCATCAGCATCTCGTCGACTGCGATCTCGAGGAGGCCGATCTTTCCGGACTCGACCTGTCGGGCTGGACCTTCGAGCGTTGCAGCCTGCGCCGCACCGACCTCTCCGGCGCGAAGCTGGAGGAAACCCAATGGCTTTCCTGCCGCGGCGCCTTCGCGCAATTCACCGGCGCCCAGCTCGGCGAGGCGCGCTTCACCGCCAGCGACTTCAACAACTGCGTGCTGCGGCGCGCGGTCCTGACCGCCGCGAAATTCGAGCGGTGCAAGCTGACCGGCGCCGACCTGTCCGACGCCCGGACCATCGACATCCGTTTCGAGGAGACGCTGCTGATCAACGCCAGGCTGCCCGGCATCTCCTTCCGCAAGCAGCGGCTGGTCAAGGTCGACCTGAGCCAGGCCGACCTGCGCGAAGGCGATTTCCGCGCGACGCAGTTCGAGGATTGCAGCCTGCGCGACGCGAACATGGCCGGCTCGCGCTTCGACGACGCCGATCTGCGCGGCGCGGACCTGGGCGGGCTGCGGCTGTTCGACGCCACCCTGTTCCGCGGCGCGACCATCTCGCGCGAGCAGGCCGGCCAGTTGCTCGGCGAACTGGGCCTCAAGGTACGCTGAGAGACGACGCGCCGCTATTTGCGCGGCGTCCGGTCCTCGTCCCCGCCGCCCAGCGCCCGGTAGAGCCCGGTCGCGCTGGACAGCTCCTGCCGCCGCAGTTCCAGCATCGCCTGCTGCGCCGCATATTGGCTGCGCTGCGCGTCGAGCAGCTCGAGCCGGCTGTCGAAGCCGACGCGGTAGCGCATGTCGGACAGCCGCGCGCGCCGCTCGGCGGCATCGACCGCCTTGCGCTGGGCATCGAGCTGGCGCGCAAAAGTGGCGCGGCCGGCCAGACCGTCGGCGACCTCGCGGAAGCCGGTCTGGATCGCCTTCTCGTAATTGGCGATCGCGATCGACTTCTGCACCTTGGCAAGCCGCAGCTCGCCGCGCAGGCTGCCGCCCCGGAAGATCGGCTGGCTGATCTGCGGGGTGAAGGACCAGCTGCGGTTGTCGCCCTTGAACAGGTCGTCGAACGCCAGGCTGGTGAAGCCGAACAGCCCGGTCAGCGACAGGCGCGGGAAGAAGGCCGCGCGCGCCGCGCCGACATCGGCATTGGCGGCGACCAGCTCGCGCTCGGCCTGGCGGATGTCGGGCCGGTTGGCGATCAGGTCGGACGGCAGCCCGGCCGGAAGCTGGGTCATGATCGGCTGGTCGGCGAGCGGGATCGGCGCCGGCAGGTCCGCCGGGATCGGCGCGCCGACCAGCAGTTGCAGCGCGTTGCCCGCCTGCGCCAGCGCCCGCTGGCCGGCGGCGAGGTCGGCCGCCGCCTGCTGGACCTGCCCCTCGGCCTGCGCCAGTTCGAGCCCGCTGACCTGCTTCGCCTCGTGCTGGCGGCGGGTGATGTCGAGCGAGCTGTTCCAGTCGGCCATGGTCCGCTCGGTCAGCGCGAGCTGCTCGGCGGCGAGCCGTTCGGCCAGATAGGCGTCGACCACCGACCCGATCAGCGCGATCCGCGCCGAACGGCGGCCCTCGTCGCTCGCGAGATAGCGCTCGAACGCCGCCTGGCTCTGCGAGCGGAGCCGGCCGAACAGGTCGATCTCGAAGCTGGTGAGCGCGGCATTGGCCGAATATTGGCCGAACTCGAACCCGCTCGGCGCGCCCGCGCCGGTGCCGCCGCCGGTCGCCCCGCCGATCCCCGCCGACGCCGTGCTCGTCGGGATGCGCTGGCGGGTATAGGAGCCGTTGGCGTCGACCTGCGGCAGCATCGCCCCGCGCGCCACCCGGAACTGGGCGCGCGCCGCCTCGACGTTGAGCGTCGAGACACGCAGGTCGCGATTGTTGGCCAGCGCCAGGTCGACGAGCGCCTGGAGGCGCGGGTCGCCGAACATCGTCCGCCAGTCGATCGCGGCGGCGCTCGCCGGCTCCGCCGCCGTCGCGTCGGGATAGTGGGTCGCGACCGGCGGCTTCGGGATATCGAGCCGCGGGTTCATCGAACAGGCGCTGGTCATCAGCAGCGCCAGCATGGCGATCCTGCGCATGCTCATTCCTCCACCGCCGGCTTGCGCTTCTTGTAGCGCTCGACCAGCTTCATCATCACCACGAAGAAGACCGGCACGAAGAAGATCGCCAGCAGCGTCGCGCTGATCATCCCGCCGAACACGCCGGTGCCGATCGCCCGCTGCGTCTCCTTGCTCGCCCCCGTCGCCAGCATCAGCGGCATGACGCCCAGCGTGAAGGCGAGGCTGGTCATGATGATCGGGCGCAGGCGCAGCCGGGCGGCGTGGATCGTCGCCTCGATCGTCGACATCCCCTCGTCGCGCGCCGCCTTGGCGAACTCGACGATCAGGATCGCGTTCTTGGCGCTGAGGCCGATGATGGTGATCAGCCCCACCTTGAAGAACACGTCGTTCGACAGCCCCGCGACCATCACCGCCGCGAGCGCGCCGAGCAGGCCGAGCGGCACCACCATGATCACCGACAGCGGGATCGCCCAGCTCTCGTAGAGCGCCGCGAGCACCAGGAAGACGACGAACATCGACAGGCCGAGCAGCATCAGCGCCTCGTCGCCGGCCTGCTTCTCCTGCAGCGACTGGCCGGTCCATTCGATCGCGAAGCCGGGCGGAAGCTCGGCCGCGAGCCGCTCCATCTCCTTCATCGCCGCGCCGCTCGAATAACCGGGCGCCGCCGAGCCGGAGATGCGCATCGTCGGATAGCCGTTGTAGCGGACGAGCTGGAGCGGGGTGACCTCCCAGTGCGGGTTGACCACCTCGCCCAGCCGCACCGGATCGCCGGCCGCGTTGCGGACGTAGAGGTTGAGCACGTCGTCGAGCTTCATCCGCGACGCCGCCTCGGCCTGGACGATCACCTGCTGGAGCCGCCCGCGGTTGGGGAAGTCGTTGATGTAGGTCGATCCGATCGCGCCGCTCAGCGTCGAGGCGATGTCGCTGAACGAGACGCCGAGCGTCTGCGCCTTGCGGCGGTCGATCTCCAGCTTGACGCTGCTGCCGGGCGGCAGGCCCTCGGGATAGACGCCCTGGAGCACCTTGCTCTGCGCGGCGAGGCCGAGGAGCTGGCCCTGCGCGGCCGCCAGCGCGGCGTCGCCCTTGCCGGCGCGGTCCTGAAGGCGCAGCGAGAAGCCCGACGAGTTGCCGAGGCCCTCGATCGACGGCGGCAGCAGGCTCATCACCACGCCTTCGCGGATCGCGCCGGTCGCCTGCTGGGCCGACGCCACCTCGCTCTGCGCGGTCGCGCCGTCGCGGTCCTTCCAGTCCTTGAGCATGGTGAAGACCAGCGCCGCGTTCGCGCCCGAGCCGGAGAAGCCGAAGCCCTGCACCGCCGTCGTGTCGCGCACCGCCGGGCGGCTCTTGTTGTGCCGTTCGAGCACCGAGACCGCCTCGCTGGTGCGCGAGATGGTGGCGTCGGCCGGCATCTGGAAGGCGGTGATATAGAAGCCCTGGTCCTCCTCCGGCAGGAAGGCCGACGGCAGGTTCATGAAGCCGACGCCGAGCAGCACCAGCACCACCGCGAACGACGCCATCATCCGGCCGGTCCGCTTGAGCAGCCGCGCGATCCAGCCCTGATAGCCGCCGGCGAGCGTGTCGAACTTGCGGTCGAACCAGCCGAAGAAGCCGCGCTTCTCCTCATGGCCGTGGACGGGCTTGAGGATCGTCGCGCACAGCGCCGGGGTCAGCGACAGCGCCAGGAAGGCCGAGAACAGGATCGACACCGCCATCGAGATGGTGAACTGCCGATAGATCGCGCCGACCGATCCGCTGGCGAAGGCCATCGGGATGAACACCGCGGTCAGCACCAGGGTGATGCCGATGATCGCGCCGGTGATCTCGCGCATCGCCTTGCGGGTCGCGTCGCGGGGCGACAGCCCCTCCTCCGCCATCAGCCGCTCGACATTCTCGACCACCACGATCGCGTCGTCGACGATGATGCCGATCGCCAGCACCATGCCGAACATGGTGAGCACGTTGACCGAGAAGCCGGCGACCAGCATCACCGACAGGGTGCCGAGCAGCGCGATCGGCGCGACGATCGCGGGGACCAGCGTGTAGCGGAACTTCTGCAGGAACAGGAACATGACGAGGAAGACGAGCACCATCGCCTCGGCGAGCGTCTCGACCACCTTCTCGATCGATATCTTCACGAACGGGGCGGTGTCGAACGGCACGCTGTAGGAGATGCCGTCGGGCATCGACTTCGACAGCTCGTCCATCCGCTCGAGCACCCCGCGCGAGGTGGCGACCGCATTGGCGCCCGGCGCAAGCTGGACGGCGAGGATCGCGGTCGGCCGGCCGTTGGTGCGGGCGCTGGCGGCGAAGCTCTGCGAGGCGAGCTCGACCCGGGCGACGTCGCCGAGCAGGACGGACGATCCGTCGCTGTTGGCGCGCAGCACGATCTGCCGGAATTCCTCGGGCGTCTGGAGCTGGCCGTCGACGGTCAGCGGGATCGTCACGCGCTGTTCGCCGACGGTCGGCTCGGAGCCGATCGCGCCCGGCGCGATCTGCGCGTTCTGGGCGGCGATCGCGGCGTTCACGTCGCTCATCGTCAGGCTGTAGGAGAGCAGCTTGGCGGGATCGATCCAGACGCGCATCGCCCGTTCGGAGGTGAACAGCTGGACGCGGCCGACGCCGGGCACGCGCTTCAGCTCCTCCGACACGTTGCGCGCCGCATAGTCGCCGAGCACGCCCGGATCGACATGCGGGTCCTTCGACTCGATCGCGATCATCACCAGGAAGCCCGACGAGGCCGCCTCGACGAAGACGCCGGTCTGCCGCACCACCTGCGGCAGGCGCGGCTCGGCGGTCTTGAGCCGGTTCTGCACGTCGACCTGCGCCAGTTCGGGATCGGTGCCCGGCTTGAAGGTCGCGGTGATCTGGGCGACGCCCGAGGTGTCGGTCGAGCTCTCGAAATAGAGCAGGTTCTTCACGCTCGACAGCTCGCGCTCGATCAGGCCGACGACGCTGTCGTTCATCGTCCGCGGCGTGGCGCCCGGATAGGTGGCGGTGATGGTGATGCTGGGCGGCGCGATCGTCGGATAGCGCTCGATCGGCAATTGCGGGATCGCGATCAGGCCCATCAGGACGATCACGATCGCGATCACCCAGGCGAAGACCGGTCGGTCGATGAAGAAACGGGGCATGGGTCCGGCCTATCTCAGCGCGCCGCGGCCCGGCGCCACGGCATCGGCTTGACGACCGCGCCCGACTGCACCCGGTCCTGGCCCTCGACCAGCACCCGGTCGCCGGGCTTCAGCCCTTCGTGGACGATGACCTGCCCGTCCTTCTCGTCGCCGAGCACGACCTTGCGGTCCTGCACCTTGTTCTGCGCGTCGACGATCTTGACCGTGGTGTCGCCGGAGCCGCCATGGGCGACCGCCTGGAGCGGCACCATGATCGCGCTCGGCAGGGCGAGGCGCGGCAGCCGGGCGCGGACGAACATGCCGGGCAGCAGCGTCCGGTCGCCGTTCGGCACCTTGACCCGCGCGATCACCTCGCCGGTGCCGGGATCGACGCTGATGCCCGAGAACAGCAGCCGGCCCTTGACCGGGTAGATCCGGCCGGTGCCCGAGACGATCTCGACCGGCGCGCCCTGGTCGGCGGCGCCGGCGCGCGCCGCGTCGCGTAGCGCATCGAGCCGGGTCGCCGGCTGGCGCACGTCGACATAGACGCGGTCGATCTGCTGCACGGTGGCGAGCGGATTGGCGTCGCCCGCATTGGCGAGCGCGCCCTCGGTCAGCACGGCCTGGTCGATCCGGCCGCTGATCGGCGAGCGGATCGTCGCGAAGCCGAGGTCGACCCGGCGCCGTTCGAGGTCGGCGCGGGTCTGGGCAAGGTCGGCGGCCGCCTGCCGGCGCGCGGCGACGGCGTCGTCATAGGCCTGGCCGCTGATCGCGTCGCTCTTGACCAGCGGGGCGAGCCGGTCCTCCTGCACCTTCGCGCGGGCGAGGGTCGCCTCGGCGCGGCGCACGCTCGCGGCGGCGCTGCCCGCGTCGGCGCGGAACGGCGACGGATCGATCTGGAACAGCGGCTGGCCGGCGCGCACTTCGCTGCCCTGCTCGAACAGGCGGCGCTGGACGATCCCGCTCACCTGCGGACGAATCTCGGCGACGCGGAAGGCGACGACCCGGCCGGGCAGCTCGTCGGCGATCGACACCGCCGCGGGGGCGATCTTCACCACCGACACCTCGGGCGCGGGCGGCGGGCCCTGCGGCTTTTCGCCACAGGCGGCAAGCGCGAGCATCGCCGCGACGCAAAGCAACGGCGCCCTGCGGCGCCTCACATCGAACATCTTCATCGAACCGGATCCAGGACAATCTACGCGATGGGCCTTTGCACCGCCCGCGTCGAATATTTGTGTAGGTAATGTGGAGATAATGTGGAGGCGCATGGCTTTCGACGGGGCGAATGGATTATCAGGCGTGTCGGGGAGAGAAGCAGAATTGACCAACGCGCTGATCCTTGTGGCCGAGGACGAGCCCGAAATCGCCGAAGTCATCGCCGCCTATCTGGAGCGCGAGGGCTTCCGCACCGTCCGTGCCGCCGACGGGCGCACCGCGCTCGACCTCCATCTCGCGCTCAAGCCCGATCTCGTCATGCTCGACGTGCAGATGCCGCGGGTCAACGGCTGGGAGGTGCTGGCGGAGCTGCGGCGGCGCGGCGATACGCCGGTGATCATGCTCACCGCGCTCGACCAGGACATCGACAAGCTGCAGGCGCTGCGCATCGGCGCCGACGATTATGTGGTCAAGCCGTTCAACGCGGTCGAGGTGGCGGCGCGCGCCCGCGCTGTGCTGCGCCGGGCGGGCGGCGGCGGCGGCACCATGCTGCGGGTGGGGCCGATCGAGGTCGACCTCGACAGCCATCTCGCCAGCGTCATCACCGGCGACGAGCCGGAGCGCCATGCCCTGCCGCTGACCCTCACCGAGTTCCGCATCCTCGCCCATATGGCGCGGGCGCCGAAGCGGGCCTTCTCGCGCGGGGAGCTGCTCGACGCCTGCCTGCCCGGCGGCGAGGCGCTCGAACGCACCGTCGACACCCATCTCAGCAAGCTGCGGCGCAAGCTGGAGGATGCCGGGGCGACCGGCTTCGTCAACAATGTGCGCGGCGTCGGCTTCCGCCTGGCGGACCTCGGCTGATGGCCGGCATCGGCGGGCTCGGGCGGCAGATCGTCCTGTCGATGGTGGTGGCGACGATCGCCTCCGTGCTGCTGACGATCACCGGGCTCTACGTCTTCTACGGCGTCGTCATCCGCATGGCGCCGCACCTGCTGCCGATGACGCAGCACTGGATGCCGTCGCAGATCGAATGGATGGTGATCCTGGCGCTGTGCCTGGCGGCGGCGGGGATCACCGTGATCGCCGCGCTGCGGCTGGCGCGGCGGATCGTGGCGCCGCTCGTCTCGGTCGCTCGCAGCGCGCGCCGCATCGCCGACGGCGACCTGGAGGTCCGCGCCGAGGCCGGCGACCGGTCGCTGTCCGAGGCGGCGACGCTGGTCGACGACTTCAACCTGCTCGCCGAACGGCTCGAACGCGCGTCGCAGGCGGTGATGCGGTGGAATGCCTCGATCGCGCACGAGCTGCGCACCCCCGTCACCATATTGAGCGGGCGGCTCCAGGGTCTTGCCGACGGCGTGTTCCAGCCCGATCCGCCGCTGCTCCGGTCGCTCGTCACCCAGGTCGAGGCGCTGACCCGGCTGATCGAGGACCTGCGCACCGTCAGCCTGTTCGAGGGCGGCCGGCTCGACGTCCGCCTCCAGCCGCTCGACCTGTCCGAGGAGGTGGAAGCGGTGGTCCGCCTGATGCAGCCGGGGCTGGAAGCGGCCGGCTTCACCGTCGAGGCGGATCTGGCGCCCTGCCGGTGCGAGGTCGACCCGGCCCGCATCCGCCAGGCGATCATGGCGCTGCTCGAAAATGTGAAGCGCCACGCCCATCCCGCCCGGGTGCTGATCCGGCTGAAGCGCGACCGCGACCAGGTCCGCATCGACGTCGCCGATCGCGGCCCCGGACTGACCCCCGACTTCGCGCCCTATGCGTTCGAGCCGTTCCGCCGCTACATGGACCATGAGGGGCCGCTGAAGGGCAGCGGCCTCGGCCTCGCCGTCGTGCTGGCGATCGCGCAGGCGCATGGCGGCACGGCGAGCTACGCGACGGTCGACGGCGGCGCCTGCTTCAGCATGGTCTTCCCGCGCCGCGCCGGCCAGGCCCGGCGCGCGGCCTCCCCGGTCACGCCGCGCGGGTCATAGCGAAGATGCCGGTGGCGTTGCCGCTGTCGAAGCCGAGATCGAGCCGGCCCGTCGCCGGGTCGCTGTCGCGGCTGATGATCTCGTAGAAGGAGCCGGGCACCGCGCGGACGACCGTCGCGGCGCCGTCGCGGAAGCGCCGTTCCACCGGGTCGGCGCGGAAGGCGGTCTGGCGCACCCGGCCGGTCGACGAGACCTCGACCCGATCCTTGATCGGCCGGCCGAGCGCCCGCTGCCGTTCGGCCTCCGCCGCGACGTCGGGCACGCGGCTGGTCGCGTGGTTGAAGGCATTGCCCTCGGTCGCGATCCACGCCGCCTCGGCCGACCGGTCGAGCAGCAGCGCATAGTCGGCAAGGTCCGGGTCGCCATGCTGGCGATCGAAGGCCGCCGCCACCGCCGGCAGCGCGGCGACCGCCTCCTCCATCGACACCGCTCCGTCGCGCGCGAAGCGATCGAGCACCGCGACCGTCGCGGGGGCGAGCGGGTCGCGGCTGTCGCCGAACACGCGCTGCGCCGCCGCCGCGAAATCGGCGTCGAAGCGCTCGACATGCAGCTCGCTGACGAAGAATTGCGGCAATCCCTCCGGCATGTCGCGCTGCGCCCAGGCCCGTCCCGTCATCTTCAGCCGGGGCAGCGGATAGGTGCCCGCGACGGCATAGCCGAGCGGGCCGAGGATGCGGGCGAAGGCGTCCTGCCCGGCGGGGAGCGCGCCGGTTCCTCCGAACGGAAAGCGGATCGTGCGCAGCGCGCCATGATCGAAGCGGATGCGCTCGCCCCGGGCGCGCTGGTCAGCGACGAAGGCGGCGCCGGTCGGCACCCGTGCGAGGAGGTCGTCGAACAGCAGCGCGTTGAGCGCCGCCGCGAAGCAGATGCGCGACACCGCCCCCCCGTCCGCGCGATGGGCCAGCGCCTCGTCGAGGTCGAGCGTGGCGAGCAGCGCCGCGGTCCGGTCGCCGAGCCGGGAGGCCAGCAGCGCCCGGCCCGGAGATTGATGAACATCCAGCATATTATCTCCTGTGCGGACACGACCCTAGCCACGCATTTCCGGTGATGTAAAAGGGATAAGCCGCATCTGTTGATGCTGATTGGGAATGAAGATCATGACGGACCGCACCGACGTCGCCCGCCGCCTGCTTCCGCCGATGGCGGCGCTGCATGCCTTCGCGGCGGCGGCCCGCCACGGCCATTTCTCGCGCGCGGGAGCGGAGGTCGGGCTGACCCAGAGCGCGGTGAGCCGGCAGGTCGCACTGCTTGAGGACTGGCTGGGGGTGCGGCTGTTCGAACGGACCGGCCGCCGCGTCGCGCTGACCGCCGACGGCGCCGCCTATCGGGACGCGATCGAACCCGCGCTGCAGCGCATCCGCCAGGCGACCGCGCAGATGATCGACCGGACCGAGCGCGGCGCGATCACGATCGCAACATTGCCGAGCTTCGGCATGCGCTGGCTGGCGCCGCGTTTGCCGGGGCTGACGGCGCGGCAGGCCGACCTGGTCGTCAACTTCGCCGCGCGGTCCGACCGGTTCGACATTGCCGCCTCGGGCTATGACGCGGCGATCCATTTCGGCCTGCCCGACTGGCCCGGCGCGACCCACGACCTGCTGTTCCGCGAGCGCGCCCTCCCCGTCGCGGCACCGGCGCTGCGCGACCGGATCGCCGGCGGCGACCCCGCCGCGCTGCTCGGCCTGCCGCTGCTCCACCTGACGACCCGTCCCCATGCCTGGCAGCGCTGGTTCGCGGCGACCGGGGTCGACGCCCCGCCGTTCACCCCCGAACCGAGCTTCGAGCATTTCCTGATGCTGGCGCAGGCCGCCGCGGCGGGCAGCGGCGCCGCGCTGGTCCCGACCTTCCTGATCGAGCCCGAGCTGGCATCGGGCGCGCTGGTGCGGCTGTCCGACCGGCCGGTGTCGGGCCGCGAGGCCTATTATCTGGTCTACCCGCCCGAACGCCTCGCCAACCGCCGCTTCCGTTCCTTCCGCGACTGGCTGCTCGCCGAGGCGGAGGGGGAACGACGGGAGGGGGACTGAGGCGCCCCGGCCTTCCCTTGCAAAGAAGGCCATTCGTTCCTATGATGGATATCAGTCTATATTGTTCAGAGGAACGATCATGGCCACCGCCCTTCCCGACCGCGCCGCCGACCAGGGCCGGGTGCTGTCCGAAGCGATCGCGCGGGTCGCTGGCTGCTGGAAGCTGACCAACGAGCAGTTGGGCGCGATCCTGGGCCTGTCGCCGGCGACCGCCTCGCGGCTGCGCTCGGGCGGCTTCCGGCTCGACCGGTCGAGCAAGGCGTTCGAGCTCGGCCAATATCTGGTCCGCCTGTTCCGCAGCCTCGACGCGCTGATGGGCAGCGACGACCTGGCGTCGATCTCCTGGCTCAGGACCGCGAACCTCGACCTCGACGGCCGCCCGATCGACCTGATCCGGACGGTGCGCGGGCTGAACGACGTGGCGGACTATGTCGACGACCATCGCGCCCAGATCTGATCCGCCACCACCGAGCGCCGAACGGTTCCGCGCCTATGACGCGACGCTGTGGCGTCTGGTCGAGGCGCAGCACCGCATCTCTGTCCGTCGTCGGGACATTTGGCGCAGATGGTTGCGCAGAGAAGAGGAGATCGGGCCTCGTCTGGGGTTGATGTTTAGGCGGCGAGCTTGCGGTGAAGCAAGCGTCGCTGTTCGATGGTCTTTCGCTTGATGCGTTTCCTCCGTTCGATAATGGCGGCGGCCCTGCCGAAATAGGCGTCGGCCGGTGTCACGTTGTCGAGGCTCTCGTGATAGCGGCGATGGTTATAATGCTCGACGAAGGCCTCGACCTGCCGTTCGAGATCGCCAGGCAGGAAGTAGTGCTCCAGCAGGATGCGGTTTTTCAGGGTCTGGTGCCAGCGCTCGATCTTGCCCTGGGTCTGGGGATGTAGCGGAGCGCCGCGAACATGGCTCATGTCATGGGCTTTGATCCAGTCGGCGAGTTCGCCGGCGATGTAGCTCGGTCCGTTGTCGCTGAGCAGCTTTGGTTTGTGCCTGACGGTGGCGTGGTCGCAGCCTGAGGCTTCGAGCGCGAGTTGCAGCGTGTCGGTCACGTCCTCGGCCCGCATCGTGGTGCACAGCTTCCAGGCGATGATGTAGCGCGAGAAATCGTCGAGCACGGTGGAGAGGTACATCCATCCCCAGCCGATGATCTTGAAGTAGGTGAAATCGGTCTGCCACATCTCGTTCGGGCGGCTGGTCTTGCGATGGAACTCGTCGGCCGCCTTGACCACGACGAAGGCCGGGCTGGTGATCAGGTCATGCGCCTTGAGCAGGCGGTAGACCGTTGATTCCGAGACGAAATAGTCCTTCTCATCGGTGAAGCGCACCGCCAGTTCGCGGGGCGACAGATCGGACTGCTCCAGTGCCATCTCGACGATCTGGTCCTGAATGGCGCCGGGGAGGCGGTTCCAGACCCGGCTCGGCGCGGAAGGACGATCCTCCAGCGCCTCGGGGCCGCCTTCGAGATAGCGATCATACCATCGGTAGAAGGTCCGCCGCGCGACGCCCAACTGGTCGAGGGTCCGCTTCGCCGGCAGGTGCGACTGCTCGACGATGCGGATGATCTCCAGCTTCTCGGATCCCGGATACCTCATTCGGGGTCTCCCCCATCCGCGATCATGCTTTTTTTCAGCAGCCGGTTTTCGAGCGTGAGGTCGGCGACGGCCTCCTTCAGGGCACGCGCCTCACGGCGCAGATCCTGTACCTCGCCGCTCGTCGCGGCACGGGCGGTGTCGCCCGCCAGCCGACGCTTCCCGGCCTCCATGAACTCCTTTGACCAAGTATAATACAAGCCCTGGGCAATGCCCTCCTTGCGGCACAGCTCCGCGATGCTGTCATCGCCGCGCAAGCCCTCCAGAACCACGCGGATCTTGTCCTCCGCCGAGAAATGCCGGCGTGTCGCGCGCCGGATATCCTTCACCACCTGTTCGGCCGACGCCTTGGGTTTGCGGGCCGATTTTACGCTTGAGGATTTGGGCTTCATCTTCGTTCCTTCGTCACTACGACGAAGCCCAAATCCTCCTTACATCACAACCTCAAATCTGTGCCATTGGCGCTGACGGCGGACAGGGAGGCGGTTCCAGACCCGGCTCGGCGCGGAAGGACGATCCTCCAGCGCCTCGGGGCCGCCTTCGAGATAGCGATCATACCATCGGTAGAAGGTCCGCCGCGCGACGCCCAACTGGTCGAGGGTCCGCTTCGCCGGCAGGTGCGACTGCTCGACGATGCGGATGATCTCCAGCTTCTCGGATCCCGGATACCTCATTCGGGGTCTCCCCCATCCGCGATCATGCTTTTTTTCAGCAGCCGGTTTTCGAGCGTGAGGTCGGCGACGGCCTCCTTCAGGGCACGCGCCTCACGGCGCAGATCCTGTACCTCGCCGCTCGTCGCGGCACGGGCGGTGTCGCCCGCCAGCCGACGCTTCCCGGCCTCCATGAACTCCTTTGACCAAGTATAATACAAGCCCTGGGCAATGCCCTCCTTGCGGCACAGCTCCGCGATGCTGTCATCGCCGCGCAAGCCCTCCAGAACCACGCGGATCTTGTCCTCCGCCGAGAAATGCCGGCGTGTCGCGCGCCGGATATCCTTCACCACCTGTTCGGCCGACGCCTTGGGTTTGCGGGCCGATTTTACGCTTGAGGATTTGGGCTTCATCTTCGTTCCTTCGTCACTACGACGAAGCCCAAATCCTCCTTACATCACAACCTCAAATCTGTGCCATTGGCGCTGACGGCGGACACTTCAGCAGGTCGAAATCCTGAAAGGGCCGCAGGGCGCCTATTATGGCCGGAACGCCGCGGCAGGCGCGATCGTCATGACCACGAAGGCGCCGGGCGACATGTTCGTCGTCGAGGGGCGGGCGAGCTATGCCACGCAGGATACGAGGCTTCTGCAGGGCTCCGTCAGCGGGCCGATCAGCGAGACCGCGGGGTTCGTCCTGTCGGGCGACTATCGGTCGACGGACGGCTTCTACCGCAACACCGGCCCCACCCCGGCAACGCGAGGCCATAGCGTGGACGACTCGCGGAACTGGAATATCGGCGGCCGCATCGTCCTGACGCCGACGGATGCCGATCGGATCGACCTGAAGGCCCGCTATGGCAAGATCCGGGCGACGCCCCTGGCCTTCGATGCCGTTTTCGCGCTTCCGGGCTTCGCCGGCGCCTTCGGCAATCCGCTGTTCGACGAAGACGTCAACGACCACAAGCTGGTGTATAATCGCAACATCCGCGGCGCCAACCGGCTCACCTCGAAGGAAGCGTCGGCAAAGTTCAGCCACGACATGGGGTGGGCGACCCTGACGAGCTGGGTCTCCTATTCGAATATCCGGGAAGACCTTCTGTCCGATGCGGCGGCGGGTTCGCTCGGACGGTTCAACCAGCGCGCTTCGTGCCGGGCATCGGTGGCGGCGCTCTCGGCGGCCGGCGTCCAGCTCCCCCAACCGCAATTCCTTGCGCCGACGCCCGAGGCGTCGATCCTCGGAGCCTACACGCCCACCACCTGCGACGGCATCCAGTATACGGTCCGCAACCAGAAGGACGTCAGCGGCGAAATCAGGCTGGCGTCCAACCCCGGCGGCCCGCTGTCCTGGTTTGCCGGAGCCTATTACCTTCATATCAACCGGCACTTCGGCACGGCGATCAATGAGGACCAGGGCCTCGGCGCTCTGCGAAGCCTCTATAACGGGCCGGCCAGCATCAATCCCACCTCGCTCCTCTTCGATGATCGCTACAAGACCAATGTCTATGCCGGCTTCGGTTCGCTCGAATATGCGCTTTCCGACCGTCTGACCTTCTCCGGCGCGTTGCGGTTCGACCGCGAGGACCGCAAGGTCGATCCCCTGGTGCCGAACGTGATCGATCCGATCACGAACGGTCCGATAAACCCGGGCTTCTCGGTGGGCGCTATCGTGCCGAAGTCGCGCAAATATCAACAGCTCCAGCCCAAGGTCGCGATCCGCTTCAAGGCCAGCGACGAGTTGAACCTGTTCGCCGACTGGGGCGTCGGCTTCAAGGCCGGCGGTTTCAACAGCCAAGGCAGCACCGCGATCATCGATCAGAATTTCAACGGTCCGCTGGGGTCGAACATCAATATCAGCGATGACTATCGCAAGGAACGATCAAGCGCCTATGAAGCGGGGTTCAAGGCGTCCCTATTCGACCGGCGCCTGACGATGGACGGGGCGGTCTATTACACCACCGTCCACGACATGCAGTTCTTCGAATTCTACACGGGTAATTTCGGAATTCTGCGGGTCGTCTCCAATATCGACAAGGTCAGGCTGTACGGCGCGGAAATGAGCCTGTCCTACCGTGTCGTTCCGGGCTGGACCCTCTTCGCGAACGGCAATGTCACCCGCAGCAAGATCCTGAAGAACAATACGCGCGCGGACACGGTCGGCAACAAGTCGCCGAATACGTCGGATTACACGATCAATCTGGGCACCCAGGTGATTGAACCGATCGGCGAAGGGTTGAACCTGACGTTCCGGGCCGATTACCGCATAACCGGGCCGACCTGGTTCTCCACCGTCCAGAATCAGACCAAGCGTTCGATCTTCGACCTGTTCTTTCCCGGCCTCGGTACCGGCGAATATGCCAAGTCCCGGCGCGACGCCTACGGCATTCTCGATCTTCGCGCGGGCGTCCAGGCTGAGCGCTGGTCGCTGACCGGCTTCGTCCGAAATCTGACCAAGAAGAAATATCTCACCGAAGTGGTCGTGGCGCCCGAGTTCGGCGGCGAGTTCGTCAGTCAGGGCGAAGGACGGACGATCGGCCTGGAACTGGGTTGGCGGTTATGATCGCGGGCCGCGCCCTTCCCTGAAGGGCGCTGTCCATGATGGTATCGGAGGGATGAACATGGCGAATTATTGGTTCAACTCAAAATTGGGCTACGCGCCGCCCGACTGGTTCTCGACCTTCGAGAACATCGATCCGGGCAGCCCCGTCAAGCCGCCCGAGTTTCGCCGGCTCATGCCGTTGTCCAGGCCCGATGCGGACTATGACCTCGGATCCAACGCCGAGACCTGGTCCTATTTCTGGCATCCCGTCGCCACGCTGGCCGAATTTCAATCGCATAGCCACACCGGGCGCGGGCCGATGGCCACGCGGCTGCTCGATCGCCAGATCGTGCTGGTCGAGCTCGACGGAAAGGTTCAGGCGTTCGACGACCGCTGCCCCCATCGCAGCGCCTCTCTCGGCCTCGGCGTGCTCGACAAGGGGGAGTTTCGCTGCCGCTATCATGGCTGGCGCTTCGACGCGACGGGGCGGTGCACGGATATCCCCTCCATGGAGGAAGGACAGAAGGTCCCCGGCAATATTCGCCTGACGCAGTTCGACTGCGACGTGCGCTATGACCTGATCTGGGTCCGCCTGAAGTCGGGCGCGACCACCGAGATCCCGCACTTCCCGGCGTGGGACGATCCGACGATGACCTCGCATATGGGGGCGCCATATTTGTGGCCGGTGTCGAGCGGACGCCGCGTCGCGAACTTCACCGATGTGACGCACCTGCCCTTTGGCCATAAGGGAACGCTCGGCGGGCCGCCCTTCACGCGCTTCAAGGCTTATCCGATTGCCCAGCATGACGGGATGCTGGAGTTTCAGCAGGATCAGTTCATCGCCTATAATCCCGGCGACGCGACCTTCGGTCCGCCGACCGGCCCCGAATCCATCATGTTGCCGCCTGGCGGCTATCAGGTCGTCATGCCGTTCACGGTCATGCTGTTCTTCGATTTCGGCCAGGGCCGCTTCAGCCAGATCATGATGCATCCCACGCCGATCGATGCGGAAAATTGCCGGAGCTACTGGATCACGTCGCACACGACCGACAGTTCGGCCACGCAGGAGCATCTCTCCCTGCAATCGACCGTCCTGACCGAGGACATCGCCTTCGTCTCGTCTCAGAATCCTCGGGCGTTGAGCGACGAGGCTGGAGAAATGTCGGTCAAGGCGGACAAGCCGGAGATCATCTGGCGCCGCTGGCTCAAGCGCTTGATCGCGGCGGCGGCCATCGGACCGGCGGAGATCGATCGCTGCCTGGCGGAAACGGGCACCCATTGAGGTCCGCCGTCCTCCTCTGACGCGGCGAGCCCCGGGCTCAAGCCCTTCTCTAGGAAATCGACCTGATGAAACGGAAATATATCGTCGCGACCGATGTCGGCGGCACCTGCACCGACACCGTCGTCTTCGCCAGGAATGAGCCCATCCGGCTGGGCAAGGCGCTGTCCACCCCTCCGGACTTCGCGACCGGCGTGCTGGATTCGATCGGCACCGCGGCACGGGCGATGGGGATGGAGCGTGACGATCTGCTCCGGCAGACGGCGCTGTTCGTCCACGGCTCGACGGTCGTCGACAATACGATCTTCACCCGCGACGGCGCGCGGACCGGCCTCATCGCCACCGCCGGGTTCGAGGACAGCCTGCTCGTGACGCGTGGCGCCTATGGGCGCTGGGGCGGGCTGACCGAGGATCGGATCAAGCATCCCGTGAAGACCGAGCGCGCGCCGGCGCTGGTCGGCGGCGAGGCCATCGTCGGGGTCAAGGAGCGTGTCGACTACAAGGGCGCGATGCTGTGCGAGGCCGACGAAGCGGAGATCGAAGCGGCCGTGCGAAAGCTTGTCGATGACGGCAAGGTCGAGGCGATCGCCGTGTCCTTCCTCTGGTCCTTCTACAACATGCGCAACGAGCAGAAGGTCAAGGAAGTCGTCGGCCGCGTGGCGCCCGACGTCTATTGCACCCTGTCGAGCGAGATCGCGCCGACGCCGGGCGAATATGAGCGCACGTCGACGACGGTGATCAACGCCTATGCCGGCAAGATCGCCCGGTCCTACCTGGCCGATCTCGAGCGACTTCTCGCCGGCGCCGGCTATGTCGGTCCGGTTATGGTGATGCAGGGCTATGGCGGGCTCATTCCCGCCCATGAGTCCGCCGATCGATCGATCGGGATGCTCGAATGCGGTCCGGCGGCGGGGGTGATCGGCAGCCGCGCCCTGGGCGAGCTGCTCGACCAGCCCAACGTCATCGCCACCGACATGGGGGGCACGACCTTCAAGGTCTCGGTCATCCAGGACGGCGCGATCGAATATGCCCGCGAGCCCATGGTGGACCGGTTCCATTATTCGCAACCGAAGATCGAAGTGGTGTCGCTGGGGGCCGGCGGCGGTTCGATCATCTCGATCGAGGATGGCGGCACGCCCCAGGTCGGTCCGCGATCGGCGGGGTCCCGGCCGGGGCCGGTCTGCTACGGCTTCGGCGGCGAGGAGCCGACGCTGACCGACGTGTTCCTGATGATCGGCTACATGGATCCCAAGTCGTTCCTCGCCGGATCGATGGAACTGGACGAGGCGCGCTCGCGCGCCGTGTTCGAAGACCGCATCGCCCGCCCGCTGGGCCTGGATGTCGAGCGCGCGGCGATCGGCATCTATCGTATCGCCGCGGCGCAGGTGACGGACCTGATCCGCCAGATCACCGTCGAGCGCGGCCTGGACCCCCGCGATTTCGTTCTCCATGCCTTCGGTGGATCGTGCGGCATGCTTGCCGGCATGTTCGCGGCCGAACTCGGCGTGAAGCGGATGGTGGTGCCCTATACCGCTTCGGTGAACTGCGCCTTCGGCCTGATATCGGCCGACATCGCCCATGAATATTCGCGGACCGTGGCGCTCCCGCTGCCGCAGCCGGCATCGGCGGTCAACGAAGTGCTGGCGCCGATGATCGAAAAGGCGCGCGCGCAACTGATGGAAGAAGGCTTCGAGGGCGCGCGCGTCCGCTTCGATTGCGCGATCGACCTGCGTTATTCACGCCAGGTCCATGAACTGACCACCCCGCTCCGTGGCGATTTTCCGGTCGACGATGCCGCGCTGGCGACGTTGGTGGGCGACTTCGAGGATCTCTACGAGCGCAAATATGGCAAGGGTTCGGCCTATCGCGAAGCCGGCATCGAGATCACGCAGATCCGTGTCGGCGCGCGCGGCCTCATGGAGCGGCCCGAAATCATCGTGGAGGCGGAGGAGGGAAGCGATCCCGCCACCGCGCAGGCCGGCCGCCGCCGCATATTCGTCGATGCCCGCGATGCGATGGTGGAATGCGCCGTCTACGACTTCGAGAAGCTGCGCCCCGGCAATGTGGTGCAGGGCCCGGCGGTCATTCATTCGCCGATCACGACGATCGTCCTTCAGGACCGGCAGAGCGGGACGATCGACGGCTATCGCAACATCATCATCGACTTGGCCTGAATGAGGAGCCAGCATGGACCCGATCACTTTCTCGATCATCCGCCATCGTCTCTACCGCGTCGTCGAGGAGGCGGTGATCACCCTGAAGCATGTCTCGGGCAGCGCGATCACCAATGAAGGGCATGACCTCATGGTTTCGCTCTACCGGGCGGACGGCTCGCTGCTCATGGGCGGTGTCGGCTTCCTGCACCACCTGACCAGCGCATCGGAGGCGTGCAAGGCGATCATCCGCCGCTTCGCGGGGCAGATCAACGAGGGCGACCTGTTCCTTCTCAACGACCCCTATACCGCGGCGCTGCACACGTCGGACGTCTATCTGGTCTCGCCGATCCACCATGACGGCAAGCTGGTGGCGTGGAGCGCCTGTTTCGTGCACGTCTTCGACATCGGCGCGATGAACCCCGGCGGTTTCGCACCCGATGCCCCGGACATCTTCTCCGAGGGGTTCAGCTCGCCGGGCCTCAAGCTGATCGATCGCGGCGTCATGCGGGAGGACGTGTGGGACACCATGCTCAACATGGTGCGCGGCCCCGAGATGGTGGCGCTCGACCTCCGCTCGATGATCGCCTGCAACAACGTCGCCAAGGAGCGCATGCTGGCGCTCATCGACAAATATGGAGCCGATACCGTCGACGAGGCGGGCAGCACGCTGATCGAGCAATCCGAACGGCGGATGCGGGATCGCCTGCGCGAACTGCCCGACGGCGAGTGGCAGTCGCGCCAATATTTCAGCGTCAAGGACGAGGTGTATCGCGTCCTCCTGACCATGCGGAAATCGGGGGACGAGCTGGAGTTCGACTTCACCGGGTCCTCGCCCCAGTCGCCCTACAGCCTGAATTGCTCGAAATGGGCGGCGCTCGGCGGGCTGTTCGCACCGCTGTTCCCGCTGCTCTGCTACGACATCACCTGGAATGAGGGGGTGATCCGCCCCGTTCGGATGATCGCCCCGGAAGGCACGGTGGTGAACTGCCGCCGGCCGGCCCCGGTGTCGGTCGCCACGGTCGGCGCGATCCAGTCGGTCAACAATGCCGCGTGCGCCGCGATCGGGAAAATGCTGTCGGCGAGCGATCGCTATGCCGACGAGGCGACCGCCGTCTGGCACGCCAATCATTTCGCGATCTTCATGTTCGGCGCCAATCAGCGCGGCGGTTATTCGATCGGCATTCTCACCGAGACCTTCGCGGGCGCCGGCGGCGGCCGGCAAGTGGGCGATGGCGTCGACATCGGCGGCGAGATTCCCAATCCCATCTCGCGCATGGCCAATGTCGAGACGATCGAGGCGACCTTCCCGGTTCGCTATCTCTTCCGGCGGCGGCGGATCGATTCCGGCGGCCCCGGACGCCATCGCGGCGGCGTGGGCGGTGAGTTCATGCTCGTCGCGCATGACGCGCCCGATGGCGGGATAGACTATGTCATCTCGGGCAAGGGCGCGGCCTTTCCGCAGAGCGACGGCATGGCGGGCGGCTATTCCGGTGCCGCGAACGACTATGTCCGGATCGCGGGCGTCGGCGGGAAAGACGTTCCGCTCGGTGCCGAGGATGTCGAAGGCGAGCGCGAGGCCATCGCCTGGGGCGTGCATGCGCTGCGCGGAAACGATGCGCTCCATGTTCGCTGGAATGGCGGCGGCGGCTTTGGAGACCCGCTCGACCGGTCGGCTGAAAGCATCGGCCGCGATGTCGCCGACGGCACGGTTTCGGTGGAGGCGGCGCGAACGCTCTATGGCGTCGTGCTTGCCGACGGAGCGCTCGATCCGGCGGCGACCGAGCGGGCGAGGGCGGCGATGCGGCTGACCCGCAAGAACAGGGAGGCGGCATGATGGGTGAACGGCGTTTTTCCGAAACCCTGCTGATCATCGACGGAAGCATCGCTTGCGGCCATTGCCGACAGCCTTTGTCGGCAATGGACGAGAGCTGGAAAAGCGGCGCGCGGTTGTCGGCCGTGCCGGCGGCGAGCCTGCCTGGCGCCGGCTCCGCGACGCACCCGGATGTCGAGCTCAGGTCCTTCTCCTGCGGCGCCTGCGGAACGCTTCTGGATAGCGAGCTGGCGCTTCCCGGCGATCCCTTCCTCGTCGACCGGCTGCTCCCGACCCGCCTTTAGGAGGTTTCCATGCATGACGTTCAAATTCGCCAGGAGATTGTCGATCGGGTGATGGCGCGCAGGGGCAAGCTGCACTGGTTCGAGCAATTCGACCCGGCCCGCACCGCGCTGATCGTGATCGACATGCAGAACACCTTCTGCGAACCCGGCAGCCCGGCGGAAGTGGCGGTCTCGCGGTCCATCGTTCCCAATATCAATCGACTGGCCGGCGAGCTGCGCGGGCGCGGCGGGCGGGTCGTCTGGGTATTGCACGCCAATTCGCATTGGGGTGATCGCACCGACTGGGAGCTGTTCTTCAACAATGTCGTTTCGGACGACGTGAAGCTGCGCACGGCCGCCAGCCTCGCGCCCGGCAAGCAACAGGTCTGGTCGGGGCTGGTGACGGCGCCGGACGACATCACGATCATCAAGAACCGCTACAGCGCGCTGATCCAGGGTTCCTCGTCGTTGGAGCGCGTGCTGCGCAACCTTGGCATCGACACCGTGCTGATCGCCGGCACGAAGACCAATGTCTGCTGCGAAGCGACCGGGCGCGACGCGATGATGCTCGATTTCCGGACCGTCATCGTCTCCGATTGCTGTGCGGCGCTGTCCGATGACGAACATCGCGCCACGCTCGAAACCTTCATCCAGCAATTTGGCGATGTTCTCTCATCGGATGAGGTGGTGCGGCGGATGCGTTAAGGCATCTTGCCACGCGCGATCGCCGCGCGGATTCGACCAGGCTGCGATGGGTCGGGCTCATCGCAGCCTGGTGTCATTGCCGGTGCGTCGGCAGGTTCGTCAAACGCCGCCGACGCAGGGTCGTCGACGGTTTTTCTCCGAAGCGCTCGGTATAGGCCAGCGCGAACCGGCCCGGATGGCCGAAGCCCACGTCGAGTGCGATGTCGAGGATCGACTGGTCGGACTCGGCCGCCAGCAAGCGTTCATGCGCGGCGGTCAATCGCCGCTCGCGCAATGCCCGGATCGGCGAGGTGTCACGGAACCGGCGGAACCCGTTGAGCAGCGTCCTGGCCGGCACGCCGGCTGCCGCGGCGATGTCGTCCAACGTGATCGGATCGGCGAAATGGTCGTCGATATAGGCCTCCGCGCGCTTTACGGAGATTGGCGCGATACCGCTATCAGCCCGACCGTTGTCGACCAAACCGCCCTGCAGCAGCGTCGACAGGAACAGGCTTTCATATTCCGCGGCGACGCGCGTGTTGCTCGTCGCGAAATCGACGGTCGCCGGGTCGCTGAGCATGCCGCGCACGAATGTCCTCCACGGCGCGAAGAGCGTGTCGGCCAGATCAATTCGCTGGCGCATCAGCGGGGCCTTGCGGCCGGCGTGGCGACATAGCGTACGAGCATCCACCTTGAAGACGATCTGTTCGCAGTCGTCGGTGAATTCGGCGTGGAGCGGTTCGCCGGGCGCGATGCAGACGCCGTGGCGCCGACCGACCCATTCCTCGCCGCCATTGCGGATCAATCGCGCGCTACCCCGGCGACAGAACATCAGCAGATAATAATCGGCTATTTCCTCCAATTGGAGCGACATGGGCCGCGAATAGGCGATCGAACCCACGCCGATCGATGAAAAGCGGAAGAAATCCATATTGGCATGATAGTCTGCGGAAATCGTCGTCGGTCTCAAGCGATGCGGCTGCAACAGGACCGAAATCTGGGCTTCGGTTTCCTCTACATCGCGGGATGCAAAGACACGATGTCCTTCAAGGGCAGGCAAGTCTTCTTCAAGCATAGGTCACGCCCTACCATATACTCAGACTCTGCAGCCTGCTTGCTCCGACATATCCAGATGCCCAGCAAGGGGAGCGGATAGCTCTCCCAATCACGCCCTCACCGGTGGATCAGGCCATAGATCGCCTATCCAGGCAAGCAGATTCTCGGACCGCCGATGGCCGCGCGGACGCACTTCTGCGCGATCGATGGATAGCAACCACGGGCTTCGTCTCCGCGCCGTCGCCCTTGCGCCTCGCGATCCCGAATTGCCGTGGAACTTCGCGGGATTGGTGACGGATGGCATTTCGCCCGTGATGCGGGACAGCAGCTCGACAAGGAGCGGTCGGACGACATGGTGCTGGAAACCTAGGATTTTGGCAGCGGAAGAGGGATCGCCGACAATCATACATCCAATTGATCTGGCGCCCTTTTCTTGAGAAAGGATGGGGAAGGATAATCTTGACCAATCTTGGCCAGAGTCACTTTCGCGATCGCGCGTGACATTCACCGCGCCGAACATGAACATTGCGGGACGATCTGGATCAATGGGTCGCCGGCTGCAAATTCAGGTCTGGTTCTTGGACCATCCAGGTCGTGTCGTTGCCGGCTGCCTGTCGCTAACCTTGATCGGGCTGGATCGGACGATGACCGAGAAAAACTGCTCCGCCCGGCCGGAACAAGGGGGTGGAGGGGAAACATGGTGCACAGCAATCTTGTCGTTCGTCTGATGGCCACGGCCTGCATCGCCGGATGGATGATACCGGCGACGGCTCAGCCCATGGATCAGGACCGTGCGGCGACGGTGGAGACGGGCGGCCTGGGCGACATCGTCGTCACCGCCCAGAAGCGCGAGGAGCGGTTGCAGGACGTGCCGATCGCGATCTCCGCGATCGGCGCCGATTTCCTGCGGAGCCGCGACATCGGCTCGATCGACCAGATCGGGACGATCGCGCCGAATGTGAAGGTCGAACGCTCCCCTACCAACAAGACCGTCTCGCAGATCGCGATGCGCGGTTCGGTGACCGTCAATCCCTCGGTGCTGTTCGAGCCGGCGGTCGGCCTCTATGTCGACGGCGTCTATATCGCCAAGGCTCAAGGGTCGATCTTCGACATCGCGGACCTCGAACGCGTCGAGGTGCTGCGCGGGCCGCAGGGCACGCTCTATGGGCGCAACACGCTGGCCGGCGCGATCAATCTCGTGACACGCAAGCCCTCGGGCGAGCTTCGAGGATCGATCGAGGCGAGCTACGGCAATTACGACATGAAGCGGGTGAAGGGCACGATCGACCTGCCCGCGTTCGGCATCTTCTCGATCAAGCTGTCGGGTCAGGCGCAGAAGCGCGACGGGTTCATCGATGTCGTGCCCAATCCCTATCCGCAGGCTTTCCTGGCGCGGCCCAGTTCGGTGGACGACACCAACGACCTCAACCAGCGAAGCCTGTTCGCGCAAGTGCGGGTGCGGCCGGCCGACAGCCTCACGATCGACTATGCCTATGACTACAGCCGCTATCGCCAGCGCCCCGATTTCGCGCAGCTCCACAGCTTCAACCGCAACGGCCTGCCGCAGGATATCTTCGACCCGAACTCGCCGGGCTATGCGGGGGCCGGCGCCTTCTTCCCGCTCGACCTCTATGTGCGGACCCAGCGGCAGTCGTCCGCCAGCCTCGACGCGGACCAGCTGTACGAGCGGCTGCGCACGGATGGCCATTCGCTTACCCTGGCATGGGATCTGGGAACTGCCGAACTCAAATCGATCAGCGCCCATCGCCGCACCCGGTGGAGCGACGCGCTCGATCTCGACGGGTCGCCGCTGCCGGTCGGCGCCACCCAGCGCTTCACCCGCTACCGTTCGTTCAGCCAGGAGCTGCAACTCACCGGCGGTGTGGCGGACGGACGGCTGAAATATGTCGTCGGCGGCTATTATTTCCGCGACAAGGGCGAAACGCTGGGGCCGCAATCCTTCTTCGCGGGCGCCACCAGCTTTCAGGCCGATTATGGCCAGCACACCAGGGCCGCCGCCGCTTATGCCCAGGTCGATTTCGACCTGACCGACCGGCTCGTGCTGACCGGCGGCATCCGCTACAATCATGAGCGCAAGGACGTCAGCCGGCTGCTCGTCAGCGGACCCGGAACGCCGGCCGAGCTGACGCTGATCGACATCGGCTATGGCGACGTGCCCGATGCGGTCTACAACAGCTTCAGCCCGGCCGCCTCGCTGCGCTTCGACCTGACCGAGCGGGTGAACGTCTACGCCCGCTATGCCCGCGGTTTCAAATCGGGCGGCTTCAACGGCGAAACGACCGAACTGGTCGCCGCCACGGCCGCCTGCCCGTCGGGCGCGATCGAGCTTTGCCAGCCCTACCGCCCCGAAAAGGTCGACAGCTATGAGGTGGGGCTGAAAAGCCGGCTGCTCGACAACCGGCTCCAGCTCAACATCGCCGCCTTCTGGGACGAGCATCGCGACATCCAGCTTTCCGTGTTCCGGGGCAGCGGCGCGCTGTCGCTGTCGGTGCTCAACGCGGCGTCGTCGCGGATTCGCGGGGTCGAGCTGGAATTCACCGCGCGTCCGTCGTCCGCCTTCACCGTCAGCGGATCGTTCGCGCTGCTCGATGCCAAATATAAGCGCTTCATCGACGGCGGGGTGGACGTCTCCGACAATCGCGCCTTCCCGCACGCGCCGCGCTACACCGCCTCGGTTTCGACCGACTGGCGCGTGATCGAGGGCGATTGGGGACGGCTCAATCTGCTGGCCGACCTGAATTTCGTCGATTCCTACTACACCTATCCCTATGCGCTCGCCGCCCCGCCGTCGACCACGCAGGTCGCGGGCAACAGCGAGGCTCCCTCGCGCGCGATCGTCAATGCGCGCGCCATCCTCGCCGATCTGCCGATCGGCGGGATGAAAGGCGAGATCTCGCTCTGGGCGCGCAACCTGTTCCAGCAGCGCAGCCCCAGCAACTTCATCGATTTCGGGCCGAGCTTCGGCGGCATGACGCTCGCCTTCTATCCCGATCCGCGCACCTTCGGCGCGACGTTCGGCCTCCGCTTTTGAGGGGCGACGGGACGGCGCAGGGCGGCGGCCACGGCCGCGATATTGCCACGCGACGCATCCGCGCCTTATGCTCCCGCCCAGCACGAGGCGGAGCTGGGAGAGGAGCTGATGTCGCGGCATAAGCATGTCGTACCGGTGTGCAATGCAACTGCGCCGACCGGTATGATCGTCACCATGCTGGATTGCCTGTCCCGCATTTCGGGCGAGCCCGATCGCCTGCTCGCGGAGGTGGGTGTCTCGCACAGCTTCGCGGCGTTCAAGGCGGGCCAGGTGCGCGAGATCGGGCTGGACGCCTTCATCGCGACAAACCGGGCCTGCAACGCGCGCTTCCGCGACTATCTCCACCAGTCGCAGGGGCCGCAGATGACCGAGGAGCAGTTCTCGCTGCTGTGCCGCTGCCTGATCGCCTGCGCCGACCTGCGCGAGGTGCTGACGACCACGTCGAGCTTCTTCGCGATGTTCAACGGCACGCTCGGCGCCTTTCGCCCGGAGTTCGGGGATCGGCATGTCACGCTTTTCATCGAGCCCCGCCGGCGCGGCCCTACCGATCCCTCCTTCCTGATCGACGCCTTCGGAATGGCGGTGCTCCAACTGTTGTTCGGCTGGCTGATCGGGCGGTCGCTGGCGTTGGAGCGCGTCGATTTCTCCTACCCCGCCAGCGTGCGCACGGATTTCGGCCTTGGCCTGTTCAGCTGCCCGGTGCGGTTCGACCGGCCGAGCAACATCATGCTGTTCGATGCCGTCTATCTCTCGGCGCCGGTGGTGCGCACCAGCAGCGACATGCGCACGCTGCTGGAGACCTTTCCCTACGACATGATGCTCGGGCGCGATCGCGGCCGCTCGCTCGCCGATCAGGTCTATGCGCTCATGATGAACGCGCATTCGGCGGAGCGGCAACTGCCCGGTGCCGAGCGGGTGGCGCGGGACTTCGGCGTGTCGAGCTGGACGCTGCGGCGGCGGCTGGCCGAGGAGGGGACCGGCTTCTCGCGCATCCGGCAGCGGTGCCAGCTCAACATCACCACCGATTTCCTGCGCCGGCCGGACCTGACGATCGATCGCATCGCCGAGATCGCCAATTTCAGCGACGCCAACGCCTTTCGCCGCGCCTTCCAGCAATGGACCGGCAAGTCCCCCACCGCCTTCCGCCGCGAGCTGGCCGCCGGGCGCATCGGCTGAGCGCCCGCTCTTGCGCTGATCTTTCACCATTTCCGCCGTCTCCGCGCCGGAACGTGCGTCCTATCACCCCGCCATGGGCGATCAGGCCCGCAATCCTGGAGGGTGTGCGATGAGCGACGAGAACAATCTGGGCAAGATCGCCTATGCGGGCGCTACCGCCGCGGCGAAGGCCTGGGAGCAAATCCGCCATTCGACCCACATCTTCCCCGAAGCCGAAGTGGAAGCCGCGTTTCAGGACTATGTGTATCGCGCGAACATCAACGACTGGGGTTATTATTCCGAACTGTTCACGGACCCCTGCGTTTATGTCGACCATCATTTCGGCACGGTCCGCAACCCGAAGGAACTGGCCGACTGGATGATTCCGCTGATGAAGACCCAGCCGGAGATGCGCTTCATTCCTGGTTGGCACGTCATCCAGGGCAATCTTCTCATCAACTATAACTGGAACCGCTGGCCCAATCCCGAAGGCAGCGCCGTTCCCTATGACGAGTGGCGCAATCCCGGCCCGATCAGCGACTATCGCTTCCAGTTTCCGTGCGTCACGATGTGCATCTATGCCGGCGACGGCAAATTCTCCTTCGAAGAGGATATCTACAGCCCGTCCGCCTATCACGAGATCCTCAAGCAATGGCGACAAGCCATGGGCATGGAAGACGCGGGCTGATTTCCTTCCCAAGGCGCAGCCAGTGGCGCGTGATATCGAAGAGTTCGACTATATCGTGGTCGGCGCGGGCTCGGCCGGATGCGTTCTCGCGGCCCGCCTGTCCGAGCCACCCGGTCTGCGGGTCCTGCTGCTGGAGGCGGGCGGACGCGGTTGGAATCCGCTGCTCCATATCCCCGCCGCCGCGTTCCTGCCGATCGCCAGCCGGCATGCGCGCTGGCTTTATGCCACCGCGCCGCAGGAAAGGCTGGACGGCCGGGTATTGGGCGAGATCCGGGGCAGGACCGTTGGCGGCACGAGCGCCATCAACGGGATGCTCTACAGCCGGGGGGAACCGGCCGACTATGACGGCTGGGCGGCCGGCGGGGCTCCCGGATGGTCCTATCGCGAGGTGCTGCCCTATTTCCTGAAATCGGAAAGGCATCTCGACGGCCCTTTGCCCGGCCACGGCGGCGACGGGCCGTTGAAGGTATCGCGTGCGCCCCTCGCCAATCCTCTCGCGCGCCGCTGGATCGCCGGTGCGATGGATAACGGTCATCGTTTCCACGCCGATATGAGCGCCACCGACGATGAAGGCGTCGGTCCGTCGGACTGGACCTGTGCGGGCGGACGGCGGGCCAGCGCGGCCGCGTTCCTCGCCGCCGCTCGCGGTCGAGGCAATCTGACGATCCGTACCCATTCGACGGCAACGCGCATCATCATCGAGAACGGCCGGGCGTGCGGCATCGCCTATCGCTGCCGAGGCAGGCTCCGGGAAGCACGAGCGGCGCGCGAGGTCGTCCTTGCCGCCGGCGCGATCCAGTCGCCGCAACTGTTGATGCTTTCGGGACTGGGGCCGGCGACGCAACTCAAGGCGTTCGGCATTCCGGTCGTGGCCGATCTTTCCGGTGTCGGCGCCAATTATCACGATCATGTCGGCGCGTCCGTGCTGGTGCGCAGCCGTGGCCGGGATTCGGCCTATCGCCATTTCTCGCCCGGTGCCGCGCTCGTCGAAGGGCTCCGCTATCTGTTCCAGGGCAAGGGCGCCCTTGCAGAACCTCCTTTGGAGGCCGTCGGCATCTTCCGGTCCGGCGAGGCGCCCGACATGGGGCCGGACCTGAAGCTCGGCTTCATCCCCCTCATGGTCGCCCCCTCGGGGCGTCTGGTACGCGAGCCAGGGTTCATGACGCGCATCTGCATGACCAAGCCGGCCAGCCGAGGCTTCATCCGTCTTCGTTCGTCCTCTCCCGACGATCCGCCGGTGATCGATGCGCGTTACTTCGCCGAGGAGATCGACCTCCGCCGCACCCGCGCGGGCATCCGCATCGCGCGCGAGATCGTCGCCGGACGGGCATTCGACGACGTGCGCGGAGAAGAACTCGCGCCCGGTTCGGCCGCCGCCGGCGACGATGATCTGGACCGCTTCCTGCGCTGGACCGCCGGTCCCGATTTCCATGGCGTCGGCAGTTGCCGCATGGGAAGCGACGCCGATGCGGTGGTCGATGAATCGTTGGCGGTGCGGGGCGTCGCCGGCCTGCGCGTGGCGGATGCCTCGATCATGCCGACCGTGCCGGGCGGCAATACCAATGCGCCGGCGATGATGATCGGCGAGAAGGCGGCGGATATCATCCTCGGCAATCCGCCGATCGCTCCACCGGCACTCCCGTCTGCCGCGCTTTCTGCGTGTTTATGTCATGGCGGTTCGGGCTCACCGGCCGCTACATTCGAAGAATAGGAGGCCGTGACGACATTCGTCGCCGAATGCTTCGCAGCCAATGTCAGACAATAATGAGCCGGGATGGGGGCATATATGGACGATCGGCGTCATGGTCCGCGTGGCGGGCTATATTCGCGTCATCTCATTACTATCGGTGTTGCCGGCTTATCGATATTCCCGGCGCCCGCTCTTGCCCAGCAATCGGCACAAGCATCCGTCGACGATGAGATCATCGTCACGGCGCAGCGGCGCGAGCAAAACCTCCTGGACGTCCCGATCGCCGTCACGGCGCTTCAGGGGCGTTTCCTCCAGGACCGGTCGATCACCACCATCGACAATCTGAGCGCGCTGGCGCCGGGGCTGCTGGTCAGCTCGACCGCGACGCAACCGAACAATGCCCAGCTGTCGATCCGCGGCTCCGTGCAGCAGAACGGCTCCATCATCCTCGATCCGTCGGTCGGGCTCTATCTGGATGGCGTCTATATCGGCAAGGCACAGGGATCGATCTTCGACATCAACGATCTCGAACGCGTCGAGGTGCTGCGCGGTCCGCAGGGCACGCTCTACGGACGCAATACGCTGGCCGGGGCGATCAGCTTCATCACCCGCAAGCCCGACGATCAGCTGCGCGCATCCGCCGAGGCCGGCTTCGGAAACTATGACGCCCATACGATCCGGGGCCTCGTCAACGTCCCGCTGAGCGAGCATCTGTTCGTCAAGCTTTCCGGGATGACGTTCAAGCGCGACGGCAATGTGCGGCTCGTGCCCGATTCCGCCGCGATCGGCGGGACTCCGCTCGGCTTCATCTACAACAACTCCGTGGTCGGCCATCCTCAGGGCGGGGGCGCGCAAACCGGCCAGGCCGGCACCCGCAACCGACAGAGCCTGCTGGCCCAGGTCCGCTATGCGCCGAGCGCCGATCTGACCGTCGACTATTCCTACGACTACAGCCGCACGCGCGGCAATGCGGATGCCAGCCAGCTCGACAGCGTCGATCCCAACGGCTTCCTGGGCGCCAATTGTGCCTTGGGGCCCGCCGTCTGCATCCCGGCCTATCTCTACGTGCAGCCGAAATATTCGAAGACCATGTCGAGCGATTACACCCATCTCGATCGGATCGAGATCAACGGACATGGCTTGACCGTCACCTGGAACACCGGCCCGGTCACGCTCAAGTCGATCACCGGCTATCGCAAGATGGATTATGACGGCGCGGTCGTCGAACTCGACGGAACGCCGCTCTGGCTCGCGAGCGGCGGACTGGATACGAAATACAAATCGTTCAGCCAGGAATTGCAGGCGACGGGAACGATCGGCGATCGACTGAACTATGTCGCCGGCCTCTATTATTTCTGGGACGACGGCTTCACCCGCAGCCCGCAATCCTTTTTCTTCGGCGCGGTCAACTACGACACCAGCTGGGGCGGCACGACCAAGGCCTATGCGATCTACGGGCAGGCCGATTACGAGATCACCGACCGGATCGTCGTGACCGCCGGGCTGCGCTACACCAAGGAGCGCAAGACCGTCGTGCGCAGCTCGATCCTGCTGCCCAACACGGTCCTCGTCGATGTTCGCAAGTCGGACGGCGTCTCGAAGGACTTCTCCGCTCTCAACCCGACGATCGTCCTCGCCTACAAGCCGAGCGATCGGCTGAACACCTATGTCAAGTTCGCGCAGGGCTATCGTAGCGGCGGGTTCAACGGCGAGGCGACCTCCAACATCGCCACCACCACGCCCTTCCGGCCCGAGACGATCAATTCGATCGAGGCGGGATTGAAGACATCCTGGTGGAACGGACGGGCCGACCTGAACATCGCGGCCTTCCACAATCATCATCGCAACATGCAGCTGTCCGTGTTCACCGCGACGTCATCGCTCGCAAGCCTGCTGCAGAATGCCGGATCGGCCAATATGAAAGGCGTGGAAGTGGAGGTCTCGGCGCGACCGGCTCCGGCGCTTCGGGTTTCGGGCAACCTCGCATATCTCGACGCGTCCTACAGCAGCTATCGCGACACCAATGCGCTGGGCACCGTCGTCGACGTGGCCGACAACCGCACCATCCCGCACGCGCCCAAATATCAGGCAGCGCTGAACGTCGATCTGCGCGCGTTCCAGGGTTCGGACGGCGACAATCTGCACCTGATCTTCGATGCGCGGTACACGTCGAGCTACTATCTCTATGCCTATGCGAAGGCGCCGACGGCGGACTTCCCGCTGGTGCCGCCATCCTCGTCGGTGAAGGCGCAATCGCTCACGCTCCTCGATCTCCAGCTGCGTTATGAGGATATCCCGCTCGGCAGGTCGAAGGGGTGGATCGGGGCATGGACGCGCAACCTCGCCAACACGCACCGGAAAGTGAACGGCATCAATTTCGGCGCCCAGTTCGGCGGGTTGAACATCGCGAACTATAACGAGCCGCGCACCTACGGGGTAAGCGCCGGCATCCGGTGGTAGGCGGGGACGGCGATCGGGCGGAGGCGGCGGGCATGAAGACCTTGGTTGTCGGAGGCACGGGGCTGATCGGCGCGCATGTCGCGCTCGCGCTCGAAGCGAGCGGGCATGCGGTCACGATCGCCGCGCGACGGCCGCCCGAGGCCGCCGCCGTCCGGCATCTGCCCGTTCTGGTCGGTGACTATGCGGCCGGCGACTTCACCCCCGACCGGTTGGCGGGGTTCGACGGTCTGGTCTTCGCCGCCGGAAACGACTTCCGCCATGTGCCGCAGGGCATGGACGAGGCCGAGCATCTGGATCGGGTGAACACCCGCGGCGTACCCGCCTTCTTCGCCCAGGCGCGCGCGGCAGGGGTGAAGCGGGCGGTGCATGTCGGCACCTTCTATCCCCATGTCGCGCCCTGGTCGGTCGACGCGAGCGCCTATGTCCGATCGCGCCTGCTGGCGGAGGAAGCGGCTCGCGCCCTCGCCCGGCAGGATTTCGCCGTGTGCAGCGTCAACCCGCCCTTCGTGCTGGGCAGGCTTGAGGGGGTGGAGGTGCTCGGCGCGCAGATCCACGCCCGCTACGCGCTCGGCCAATATCCCGACATGCCGGTATTCGCGATCGCGGGCGGCACCAATTTCATGACGGTTCACGCCGTGAGCGACGCGGTGATCGGCGCGCTGGCGCGCGGCGAACCGGGCGCGGCCTATCTGATCGGCGACGAGAATCTGAGCTTTCTCGAATATTTCCGGTGCCTGTTCGACGCCGCGGGCAATCCGACCCGCCTCGCCGTCGAGGATCGGTCGCATCCGCTGCTTCCCGATGACATGCTCTATGCCGGACGAGGCACGGTGATCAACTATGAGCCCGACCCTGTCGAGCGGGAATTGCTCGACTATCGCCGGGGCGATCTGGGCCGGGTGATCCGCGCCATCGTCGCCGATTGCCGGCGGAACGGTTAAACGGCGAGGAGTTCCTTGCGATAGGCGGTCGGCGAACAGCCGGTCCATTGGTGGAAGGCGCGGCGGAAGGCGTTGGCGTCGCTGAAATTGGCGATATCCGCGATCTCGTCGATCGTCATCTCGGATCGCTTGAGGAACTCGGTCGCGAGGTTGAGCTGGCACTTCTTCTTGATCGAGGAATAGGCGGTGCCCTCCTCGGTCAGGCGGCGGCGCAAGGTCCAGGTCGAGGTTCTGAACAGCTTCGCCACATCATCTATGGTCGGCAGCATATGGCTTCTCATGTAGCTATTCATCATTGCGGTATAGACCCGGTCGCACAGCTTGCGCTGCTCCTCGTCGAGCATCAGGTTGAACGGGAAATCCGCGAGCAGCTTCATGAGGCTCGCCTGATCGCGAACGACCGGCTGCGAGAGGAGATCGCTCCTGAAGCTGAAGCGATTGCTCGGCTGGCCGAAACGGATGGGGCAGTCGAAAAGCCCGAGATGGACGCTCTCCCGAGCCGGCTGCGGATAGATGAGATCGACCGCATCGAAGATCGGCTGCTCGTCCAGCAGCCAGCCGAGGAATATCTGGAGGATCGCATAGCCATATATGTCGACGAGGAAGCCGGCCTCGTTCTTCTCGCGACGGGGAGGGTTGATGTGAAGATGTACCCGCTCGCCGCGCACCTCGAAATGGGCTTCGCCGATCCTCCCCTCGAACATCGCGAAGAAGGCGGCCGTCGTGCGCAATGCCTCCTCCAGATCGGAACAGGCGGCGAGGCACTTGGCGAGCAGGTAGAATTGCTGTTCGTTCAGCGTCGGGCAGCCGGTGGTGGCGAGAATGTGGCCGCGCAGATATTCGTTGCACAGGCGATTGGCCCGCGTGAACTCCGCGATCGTGCAGTTGCGCCGCCGCTTCAGTTCGCGAAACCGATAGGTGGCGCCCGCGTCGCGGAGGATGCCGTCCGCACTGCCGCCGGCCTTCGCGACGCAGCCGAGCAGGGCGATGAGGAGATCGACCGGCACCTCCTCGCAGCGCAGGCGCGAAACATGTTTGTGCTTGCCCATCGAGTCGCTCCTCTCCGTCGCGATCAGTCCGCAAAGCCTATGATGCCGCTCGTTTTTCCGCGCTGGCCATCATTAGTGGAACACTGTGTACCATCATGATGTTCCACTATCAAGCAGCACGGGAGACAGTGCCCGATCTTTGTGGCAGACAGCGCTCATGAGCACGGCTGCCGGGAGATCGATATCGTCGGGACGGCGGAGCCGGGCGCGGCCGGCTGGACCGACGCGGCTTCAACGCGAGCAGAAGCAGGCGACGCGCGAGCGGTTGCTCAAGGCGGCGGAGAAGGTCTTTTCCACCACTTCCTATGCGGCGACCTCGGTCGAGGAGATCATCGCCGGTGCCGGCGTCGGGCGCACCTCCTTCTATCGTCACTTCGACAGCAAATGGTCGATCGCGAGCGCGCTCTGCGAGCAGGTGATGCCCGATGTCTGGGCGCACTGGGAAGAGTTGTCGCGCCTCGGCGATCCCGGCGAGGATGCCATCGCGGACTGGCTGCGGCACCGGGTCGCGCTCTATGGCCGTCATCGCGCGCTCTTCGCGGTGATGAAGGAAGCCGTGGCGATCGAGGCCAATGGCTTCGACGCGATCGAACAGATGCATGTCGGCGTGATCGAGGTGCTGTCGAAGGGGCTTCCGGCCTTCGCGCTGGCCCTCCGGCAAAGCCCCGCCGGCCGGGAGGCAAGGGTGATGGCCTCGCTGCTGCTGATGCAGCTCGACGAGTTCAACTATCGGCTGGCAGTCCACGGCTGGGACGTCGACTTCGACGTGGCGGTCCGCATGATGGCGAAGCAGATTCGCCGGTTTATCGAACACACCGATCCCGACCGCCGCTAGGCCATCGCTTTCCAGCCCTCCGCTCTGCGACGCTTTTTGCTCCTTATTGTCGCGGCGGCGCGAGGGGGCTTTCCTTACCCAGATTCCGTCGTTGGTGCCGCGACTGCGATCGCGATCGGGCGAAAGGGGGCTCCGGCTGCGACTCTCGTCGCGGTGCCGACGACGCCTCTCGGCGATAACATTGCAAGGCGCACCCTATGTTCGTGACCGGCGATTCGATCGACAGCTTCCATCCCTGGCCCGCTGACGCGCTGAACTGGACCGAGGCCGCCTGGTTCGGCGCCTGGGCTCCCGAACACGCCCTCACCGTCTATCTCTATCACTGGTTCCGCCCGGCATTGGGCATCTACGGAGGCGGCTGCATCGTCTGGATCGGCGACACCGGCGTGCCCTGGGAGGCCCCGCTGTTCCAATATGACGTCAACCGGCCCGTAAGAGGCGATCTCGACCTTCGCGACATGACGCTGGACAACGGCTTCCGCCTGCGGGTGCTGCGGCCCGGTCATGATTATGAGATGACGTTCCGCAACCCGCGCGCCTCGGTCGCGCTCCGTTTCACCGCGACGACGGCGCCGGACCTCACCGACCGCCGGGGCACATCGGACTTCTTCGCCGGCCATGTCGATCAGCCGGGGCGTTACACCGGCCATGTCGAGATCGAGGGGCGTCGCTATGCCGTGGATTGCATCGGCATCCGCGATCGTTCCTGGGGCCCACGGGAGATCGGCGACGACGTGCGGATGGGCTATTGCCACGGAGAGACCGAAGATCTCGCCTTTCTGGCCTTTTCTCGACCGAGCGGCAGCGGCGAGGAAATCTACAAGGGCTATCTCAGCCTCGACGGCGTTCGTCACGATGTCGTTCGTGGCTCGCGCCGGGTAAGCCATGTCGATGGACGCTTGTCCCATATCGCGCTGGAATTGGAGGACGAGGCCGGACGAACGCTGACCGGCCATGGCACGCCGCTCAACCGCTTCTCCTACACCTCCTATCCGAATCTTCTCAGTCACCATTATCTGATGCGCTGGGATCTCCCGAACGGATCGGCCTTCGGCGAGGAGCAGGATCTCTGGAGCGTTCCGCTGTGGCGCGAGCACCGTCAGGCGGCCGGAGGGATGCGGTGAAGGGGCCTCCCATCGCCGCACTCACGGCCTGGGCGAGCCAAACGCTCGGCAGCGACGTGAGGCTCGATCTCATTCCCGGCGGCGGATCGCGGACGAGCTTCGTCGTCCGTGCGTCCGATGCGCGGAAATATATTCTGCGCCTCGACAATGGCGACGGGCCATTATCCGGCACGAGATTCACGCTCGAGCGGGAGCATCGCGTCATCAGCGCACTGGGCGATGCCGGCCCGCGCGTGCCCGGGATTATCGCCTATAGTGCCGCGCACAACGCGATGCTGATGGAATTCGTCGATGGAGCGACGCATTATCAGGCGACGCCCGACCCCGAGCGGCAGGCACATATCCAGCGCGACCTGATGCGCCAGATCGCAAAGCTCCACGCGCTCCGCCCGGACGAGATCGGACTGCCCGACTTCGCCGCGTTCGGGACCATCAGGTGCGCGCTCGAGCATGATCTCGCCACCCTGGCCGAGATGTACGGCCGTCCCGCCACGCCGAAGGACCCCGTCATCGATTTCGCGCTGCACTGGCTGGCGGATCACATGCCGGACCCGGAGGGTCGCGCCTGCCTGGTGCATGGCGATATCGGCCCGGGGAATTTCCTGTTCGACGAGGATGGCCGCGTGACCGCCCTGCTCGACTGGGAAGTCGTGCATATGGGGCACCCGCTCGAGGATGTCGCGGCGATCCTGTGCCGCTCGCTCGGCGCGCCATTCGGCACAGCACTGGATCATGTCCGCAACTATGAGGATGTGCGCGGCGAAGCGATCGATCGCCGTTCGCTGGATGCGATGGTGATCCTCGTGCTGACGCGCTGGTATGTGGGACTGAACCTCGGCCTGTCACACCCGTCGATCAATCAGAATCTGGCGGTGATCCTCAGCTTCCGGCAATCGGTCGCCTATACGCTGGCTTGCATGCTCGCCAAGGTGCATGGCATCGACGTGCCACCCCTGCGACGCGGGACGGAGCGGACTGCGGACGGCGGAATTCCGCTTCACGACTTCATCGTCCATGGCCTCGAGGCTGTGATAGGACCCACGCTGTCCGACCCCTATCTGGTCGAGCGCGCCAAGGGCCTCGCCACGCTTGCGCGCTACCTTCGCGATCTGGATGCGGTGGGCACCGAGCGCCTTGCGCGCGAGGAGCGGGAAGCGATCGAGGTGCTGCTCGGCGCCCGTTTCCCCGACAGGGAGACGGCGATCGACGCCGCATGCCAGGCCGCGCGAACCATGCGCGGCAATGAAGCGGTCGGTCTGGTGAATTGCATGCTCGCGTTCGCCACGCGGCGACAGCGTATCTGGGCGGATGCGATGGGCGAAATGGCCTATCGCCGGATGGACTATTGAAGAAAGGGAAAAGGGCCGCCCCGCGAGGAGCGGCCCCAAGATCATGTTTACTCGCGATTTCCGAGCCGGCGGATGCCTATATCCGCCTGGGAATCGCGCTAGGCCGTGATCCCCATGTCCCTGCGCCAGCTATCCCGGATTTCGAGATAGGCGGCGGGGCTGTAAAGATCCTCTTCGTAACAGAACTTCCCGTTGCCGCCATAGATGTTCAACGTCACGCAAGGGAACTGATAGCGATAGTCCGCGGTCGGCCCGGGATTCCTCCACTCGCCATAGTCGACCGCGCTTCCCTCGGGATTGGGCCAGCGGTTCCAGTTATAGTTCACCACGAGATTGCCCATCACGACATGCCATTCCGGGATGAAGCGCATCTCGGGCTGGGTCTCCATCAGCGGCGTCATCCACGAAGCAACTTCCTTGGCGCTGTGGAACACGCCGAAATGATGGTCGACGTAGAGGCATTGGGGGGTGAAGATGTCCGCCCAATAGTCCCAGTCGTCCATGTTCGCCCGCGCGGCATAGTCCTGGAAGGCGGCTTCCACCTCATCGTGCGGATAGATGATCTCGCCGGGCAGCAGATCCTGCCACCCCCGTGCGGCCGCCAGCGCGCCGGCATAGGCGAGCTTTCCGAGGTCGATCTGTTGGTCGCTCATGTAGTTCTCCTGGAGTGAGGAAAGCCTGTCCGTCAGACGGCCAGGCCCCAATGGCCGATTCCCGGCCGGTCGGGCGGAAGCTGGTTGCGGTCGGGCTTCTGGGGCACGGGGGAGCTGTTGGCGGGCGGTGTCCAGCCCACCTCCTCGACCAGCACGCCGAGCTCGGCCATGTTGAAGACGTCGGTTTCGTAGCAGAACAGCCCGTCGCCCGCGTAGATCGCGACACTGAAGCACAGGCAATCGGCATGGTCGCCGTTCGGTTTCAGGCCCGGCACGCGCGACCAGAAGGCGCAGACGACCAGATTGTCCTTCACCAGCGTCCACAGCGTCGGGAAGCGCCAATCCTCGAAGCCGACCATGCAATCGTGCATGAAGGTCCTGATCGCCTCGCGGCCGACATAGCGGCCCCAGACAGCGTCGATATAGACGGCGTCTTCGGTGAAATGCTCGGCGAGGTCGCCCCAGTCCGCTTCGCCTCGCCCGATCTTCTCGCGCGCGGCGAGCACATGCTCCCACGCCGCGCGCACTTCGCTTTCCGGATAGACTTTCATGGTCTTCAGCCCGCTCCCCTCCTGGCGATCCCTCGCGGATCGCGGTTGATCGTCGGATCATAGGTGACCGGATTTTCCGTGCAGGACGGCCAAAGCGCGCAAAGAGCGAGGCAAGTCAGGGCATGGACGCATGCGCCGCGCGGGAGCGGTTGCGTGAAACCGTCATGCTTTTTGCCCATGGCGGCGCTGTCGGGCGGCTCCCCGTTCCGCCACTTTCGGAACGAAGCGTAACGGAACCGGAAAGGACAGATGGCCAGATCGCGCGACTATCGCCTAGGCAGCCAGGATTTCCCGCGCGGCTGGTTCATGGTGGCGGACGCGGCGACGCTTCAGCATGGCCAGCCGTTGGCCGTGCGCTTCTTCGGTCGCGACCTTGTCCTCTATCGTGGCGCGGACAGCGGGAGGCCGATTCTCGTCGACGCCTATTGCCCGCACATGGGCACGCATCTCGCTCGCAACCATACGTCCTATGTCGTGCGGGACGGCAGCCAGATCGAAGGTGACACGATCCGCTGCCCCTATCACGCCTGGCGCTTCGATGCCGAGGGGCGTTGCATCGACATTCCCTACGCTCCAGGAGCGAAAATTCCATCTGCCGCGCGGATCGCCAGCTGGCGGGTGGTCGAGCGCTGGGGTGCCGTCTTCGCCTGGCACGATCCGGACGGGGGGGAGCCCGACTGGGAGTTGCCCGCGCTCGCGGCATGGGACGATCCGGCCTGGGTGCGCTGGCGTTTCGACGATTTCGGCGTGCTCGATCGCCACCCGGTGGAGATCGTCGACAATATGGCCGATGTCGCCCATCAGGAGCCGATCCACGGGCAGACCGTCCGATATTTCGAGCTCGAGCTGGATGGGCACCGGGCGATCCATCGCGAGGGCGGCGTCAGCCGGACCAGCCTGACGGCGGATGATGCGCTGCTGTGCATTGACGCCGTCTATCATGGACCCGGCGTGCTGCTGACGGAGATGCTCGGCCGTTACCCCAGCTACTTCCTGATCGCGCACACGCCTGTGGACGACGGCTCGATCCGCGTCTGGCACGCGGTGATCGTCAAATCGCCGCACGAACGGGCGACCGACGAGGACGTCGCCATGGCCCGCGCCTTCCAGGAGCAGAGCAGGCTCGCCTTCGCGCAGGACTTCGAGATCTGGACGCACAAGCGGCCGGCCCTCACCATCCTGCAGATCCCGCATGACGGCCCCTATGACAAGCTGCGGACATGGTATCGCCAGTTCTACAATCCGCGCGGACCATCGGATCGCGCGAGGACGACGCATGGCGTGCGCGGCATGCCACGCAACCTGGATCGGACGGACAACAGGGAGGATGGAAGCAGCGATGACCTATAGCCGCGAAGAAGTCGAGGCCGCGATCATTCGGCTCCGCGAGGCATTCGTGGAAGCGGAACGGCGCAACAGCTGGTCATGGATCGCCGACGAACTCTATCATGAGGACGCGACCTATTACTGCCCTTATGGTGGAGTGATGCCGGTCTTCGCCCGAAGCCGCGAGGAAATCCGCGCGACCCATTATGGCCGCGACATGGACGTGGGCTCCGGCTGGGAAGGCTGGAGCTTTCCCATCACCGATTTCGCGGTGAACGGCGATCGCATCTTCAGCCGCTGGGTCAATCGCGGACCGGGCCGGCGGCCGGACGGGAGCTATTACGAGACCGACGGCGTTTCGTTCATTACCTATGGTGGAAACGGAAAATTCTCGTCGCAATATGACCTGTTCGACATTGGCCATCAGATGATGCTGTGCGACGAACTCAAGCAGGCTGGCCTGCTGAACGAAACGCTCGAACGCGAGTGGGTGCTGCCGATGAAACAGCGCATCCGTGCCGCCCTCGGCTGATATCTCGCCAGGTCGCGGCACCGGCGACGGCGAGGCGGCAGCTTCCGCGACCGCTGCTGGGATCGATGTCGAGCATCTCGACCCATTCGACGCGCGGCTTGCCCTGGCGCGCGCTCGGAAAGGGCCTTGTCCTTGGCGCTCGCGATCCGGTCGATCTGGAGCCGGTTGTAGATCGCCTTCCAGCCCGATCTTAGCAGGTTGTCGCGCAGCCGGTCCGCATAGAGATAGGATTTCGTGCCGACCGGCTCGACGAACGTCTCCTGGACGATCGCAGCCATTCCGAGGCGCGAGAAGGCTCCATCGATTGAATTTTGGTAGCGGAGGGGGGATCGTCGACAATCACACATCCAATTGATCTGGCACCCTACCCGGCCTGCTGATCGCCGTCCTGCTGTGGCTGACAGTGAAGGATCCGCGACGCGATGCCACGACCCGGCCATATCGAGGCGGAGCGGTGGCTTTTGGCGCTGCGATGCGCAAGCTGAAAGGTAATCGGGCCTTCTGGTACACGAGCGTAGGCAGCGGTTGCGTGACTCTCGTCAGCATCGACCGTGCCGCTTTTTACGGTTCCTTTTACCTCCGAAATCCTGAACATGATCTCGGGCTGCTTGCGGAACGGGCGGGCCTGGAGCCTCTTGCTCTATTGGGTCTGGCCCTTGGCGCAAGCTAAGGCATCGCAGTGTCGCTTGGAACCTATTCCGCAGGCTGGCTGCCGGATTGGGCGGCGCGGCGCGACAAGCGGGGATATCTCGTGGTGGCTGCGGCGGGCGCGATCGGAAGCGGCCGCTCATCTGATGTCACTGAGCAAGCTGGAAATGTCGCACATCCTGCATGGCGATGCCCGTCTGCTAACGCAGCTTCTCCCCGGCGCCTCGCTTCTCAACGGTCCCGATCATCCGTGGCCGCCGACGCCAACTGGCGGGCGGCGAATGCCTATATGACCTCGATCGGCGGAGGCACCGATCAGATTCAGCGCAATATCATCGCGGAGCGGCTGCTGGGGCTACCACGCATTGCTGCTCGGACGGTGCGCATGGTCGTGGCGCTCCCGTGCCGAACCTGGCCAGTGCTTCCAATCCAACGAAAGAATCACACCATCAAACCCTGGAATCAAACATCTGATAGGACGGGTTCCTTAATGGCGCCGTCTTCATAATATCCGCCAGCCAGACCTTTCTCTCCTATGACTGTCGCCGATCGCGTGTTCAGTGCGCGGGCCGCCAGAGGAGAGGATCATGGGCGAACGCAACCGCTTCGTTACGCTTAATCGCCATATTGCCGGCGGGCCGTTGGAGGAGGCCATCTTCTCGCTCGCCGAAGGTCCGCTGCCCTTGCCCGGCGACGGCGAGGTGGTGCTGCGCCCACTGGCGCTGTCGGTCGATCCTTATCTTCGCGGACAGATGACGGGGATCGACACCTTCTATCTGCCGCAGTTCGCGCTGGGCCGGCCGATCAGCTCGCTGGGCGTGGGCCGGGTCGTCGAGTCGCGCCATCCGGACTTCGCCGCCGGCGACGTCGTCCAGGGCGTGATGCAATGGGCCGACTACAGCCTCTGGTCAGATGGCGATACCCTGAAGGGGGTCGGCGCGCTCGGGCCGGTCGATCCGGCGATCGACAAGATGTCCCATGCGCTCGGCATCTATGGGCTGAACGGAATGACCGCGCTGTTCGGCATGGTGGGCGTGGCCCGTCCGGAACCGGGCGATACCGTGCTGGTCTCAGGCGCGGCGGGCGGAATCGGCGCGGTGGCCGGGCAGATCGCCCGCATCCTAGGCGCGCGGGTGATCGGCCTCGCCGGATCGCAGCTCAAATGCGACACGCTGGTACGCGACCTCGGCTTCGACGCCGCGCTGAACTATCGCTCGGCGACGCTGGCCGACGATCTCCGCCGGGCCATGCCGCGCGGACCCGACATCTATTTCGACAATGTCGGCGGAGCGATCAGCCAGACGGTGATGGCGATGATGCGCCGCCACACGCGGGTCGTCGAATGCGGCCAGATCTCCACCTATGACGATGAGGACGGCGGCTGGACGGTCGACATCCGCCCGATCCATGCGAACGGCCTGATCTGGGAAAGCTTCACCACTGCCCATTTCGCCGAATTCTACCCCGGCGGGCTGGCCCAGCTCCTCCACTGGGTCCGCGCGGGCAAGATCAAGGTGCTGGAGACCGAGCATCGCGGGCTCGACGCGGCGCCGCGCGCGATGATCGGGCTGTTGCGGGGCGAGAATATCGGCAAGATGGTCGTGACGCTGGAATAACGACCGCCCGGCCATGGCGCCGCTTTCTGTTGCCACACCCCTAAATCCCATATTTTGATATGAGAAGGCGGTCCTGCGCGACTGTTAAGCTCCCCCCAAGGAGAAAATCACAAGCGGGGAGGAAACATCATGAGGTCGAGGCGATTCCGCATAAAGGCCACCACACTGAGCGTGGCGGGCATATTGGTCCTGATCGATGCGAACGGCATGGCGATGGCGCAGACGAGGCCGGCCGGCCCGCCGCCCGCGGGCGCCACGAATGACGACAGCGTCCAGGCCGGCCTCGCCGACATCGTCGTCACCGCGCAGCGCCGTGCCGAGAATCTCCAGGACGTTCCAATCTCCATCTCGATCGCCTCGTCCGAGCAGATCCAGCAATCGGGCCGCTTCGACACCTCTGCGCTGTCGAGCATCTCGCCAAGCGTCACCTTCGTGCAGGGCACCGACGCCAGCGGATCGAGCTTCAACATCCGCGGCGTCTCGTCGCTGTCGCTGACCGGCGGCATCCAGCCGAGCGTCGGCTTGGTGATCGACGGCGTGTCGATCGCGCGCCAGGGCGAGTTCGTGACCGACCTGTCCGACATCGACCGGATCGAGATATTGTCGGGACCGCAGGGCACGCTGTTCGGCAAGAACTCGACCGCCGGCGTGATCCAGATCATCACCAAGCGGCCCGAGGACAGCTTCTCCGCCAGCGTCGAGGGCACCGCGACGACCGACAGCGAATATGTCGGCCGCGCGATGGTCAACGCGCCGATCGGCGACGGCGCCGCCGTCCGCCTCAACGGCTATTATCGCAAGCAGAAGGCGCTGATCCCCAATCTCGGTCTCGGGCCCGACGTCTATGGCGAGGAATCCTACGGTTTCTCGGGCAAGCTGTCGGCGCAGCTTTCGGACAATGTCCGTTTCCTGCTGTCGTCGGACTATCGCCATCGCGACAGCACCTATGGCGTCAACATCCTGATCCTGCCCAGTTCCGAGCCGCTCGGCAGCGCGCAGCAGGCGATCACGCTGGTGCCGATCCGGCCGGGCACCTTCAAGGTCGGCAACGACTCGCGCAACTATGACCGTAACCGGGGCTGGAGCGTGTCGGGCCAGCTCGACTGGGACATCAGCGACGCGCTGTCGCTCGTCTCGGTGACGGCGTATCGCGACTTCAAATACGACTATAATATCGACATCGACGGCTTCAACGTCGGCGTCCAGCGCGGGTCGGGCTTCCGGCCGAACCCGACCGGCTATCCGATCGAGAACATCGACCCGATCGACGGCCGCGCGCCGAAACGGGATTCCTATTTCTCGCAGGAGTTCCGGCTGAACTACAAGGCCGACAAGCTCGACGTGGTCGGCGGCGTCTATTACCAGCATCTCAAGAACGACGTCGACAATTCGATCCCGCTGATCCTCGACGGTGCGTTCGCGCTGGGCGATCCTTCGCTGGCCGGGGTCAAATTCTACAGCAACCCGATCGTCGATTCCCGGACCAAGGACGACACCGCGTCGATCTTCGGCGACGTGACCTATCACGTCGCCGACACGCTCTCGCTGATCGGCGGCCTGCGCTTCAACTATGAGAAGATCCGGGTGATCTATCACCGCGACGAGTATTTCAATCCCGTCGTTCCCTTCTTCAATCCGATCACGCTGGAAAATTCGGCGCCACCGGCCTTCACGGTCGACTATGACCGCAGCGACAAGCTGACCAACCTGTCGGGCCGCGCCGGCATCCGCTGGGAACCGAGCAGCAACGAGACCTTCTACTTCACCTATGCGCGCGGCTATAAGGGACCGGCGGTCGACGTCTCCTACAGCTCGACCGGCGGCGCCACCGCGATCACCCGGCCGGAGATCGCCAACGCGTTCGAGCTCGGCGCGAAGCTGCGCATGTTCGACAACAAGGTGCGGCTCAACCTCGCCATCTATGCGCAGCGGATCAAGGACATCCAGCAGACCTCGGTCGTGCCCGGCACGGTCAACCAGCGACTGCAGAATTCCGGCGACCTGCGCAGCCGCGGCGTCGAGGCCAGCCTGGACGTGGCGCTCGCCACCGGCCTGACCTTCAACGGCGGCCTCGCCTATACCGACGCCACCTATCGCGGCGGCATCGTCACCTGCGATCCCGCCATCCAGACCCAGTGCGTCGGCGGCCTCCAGGACCTGACCGGCATGCGCGCGATCGGCGCGCCCGAATGGAAGGGCAATGCCGGGCTGATCTACAAGAACGACCTGCCCTCGCTGCCGGTCGGGATGACGGCGCGGATCAACTATGCCTGGGTCGACAAGATCCAGTACACGCTGGGCAACGATCCCGACACGGTCGAACCGAGCCACGGCCTGCTCGACGTGTCGCTCGGCATCACCGACGACGGCGGACGCTGGGACCTGATGTTCTTCGTCAAGAACCTGACCAACGACAAATATTACGCCTCGCGCCAGCGCGCCAATTTCTTCATCACCCGCGCGTTCGGCACCGTCGCCCGCGACTATAAGCGCTATGGCGGCGTGACCCTGCGCACCCGCTTCTGAGCCGTGGACGAAAGCTTCCCCGCGCCATGGCCATGGCGCGGGGATCGTCATGCGCGCGCGACGCGTCATGCCGGCGGAAGAGGATGTCCAGCCTCTAGAAAAACGTCACCCCGGCCCGGCCGAAGCCGTCGACCACGCTTTCCCAGCGCCCGCCCCCGGCCGACACCGTCACCATCTGCGGACAGGGGCACCCCGACGAGATGATGTGGCCAGGCTCGACCGGCTGGCCCGCCTCGCGCACCTCGCCGATCAGCCAGCGCACTGCCTCGACCGGGCTGCCCATCACCTCGCGCAGCGGTCCCCAGGAGCGGCGCTCTCCGTCCTGCTCGATCGAGATGTCGAGCCGGTCGAAGGGCATGTCGCGCGCGGGCCGCCACGGCCCGCCCACCACCAGCCAGCCGCTCATCGCATTGTCGGCCTCGATCTGCGCGGCGTCGGGGATGACGAAGCGCTCACGCTCGCTCGGCCGCCAGCCGACCCAGCGGGAATCGGCCACCTCGATCGCCGGAGCGACGCTGCACGCGTCGAGGATCGCGGCGGCGTCGGGATCGGCGCCGATCGGGCGATCGATCCGAAACACGACCTCCGCCTCCAGCAGCGGATCGAACAGCGCGGCGCGGGCGATCCGCGCATCGCCCTCGACCACGCGGCCGGCGGGCAGCGCCCCCCAGGTCGAGGTCGACAGCGACACCTTGTAGGCGGCGACCGGCCCTTCGCCGTCGAGCATGTCGATACAGGCCTGGCGCACCTGCCGCGCCATGGCGAGATCGAGTTCGGAGGGGCGGAGAACGGCGACGCCGCTCGCCCGTGCCTCGGTCAGCCGGCGGGCCAGTTCGACGGCGTGCTTCTCTATGTCGCTCATCCCCTCTCTCTCCCCTCTTGTTCCGATCCGCGCCGGTCCACCGGCTGATAAAGCGATCGCTTCCGTCTGCCTCCGCCGGGACAGCCTGTGGTAGGCCACGCTATCGGCAGGAGGACGGGATGATGGGCGAACTGGCGGGTAAATCGGTCGTCGTGACCGGCGCGGGCGCAGGGTTGGGGCAGGCCTATGCGATGGCGATCGCGGCGGCGGGGGCCGATGTCGTCGTCAACGACGTGAACGTCGCGGGCGCCACTGCGGTGGTCGAGGCGATCGCGGCGGCGGGCGGACGGGCCGCGCTGTCGACCGATCCGGTCGGCACGGCCGAGGCCGCCGAGGCGATGGTCGGGCTGTGCGTCGACCGCTTCGGCCGGATCGACGGCCTCGTGAACAATGCCGGCATCCACTATGTCAAACCGGTGTGGGAGGAGAGCGCGCAGGAGGTCGAACGCGTCATCCAGGTCAACCTGCTCGGATCGATCCACTGCGCCGCCGCCGCGATCCGCCGGATGCGCGCGCAAGCATCGGGCGCCGTCATCAACATCGGGTCCGGGTCGATGCGCGGCAATCGGCCGGGGATGGGCGCCTATGGCTCGTCCAAGGCGGCGGTGACGACGCTGACCAGGGTCTGGGCTTCGGAACTGGAGGGCAGCGGCGTCCATGTCTATGGCATCTCGCCCAACGCCCGGACGCCGATGAACCTTGCCTCGGGCGCCGCCTATCTCAAGAATTCGCTGCCTGAGGACATCGCGCCGCTCGCCGTCTTCCTGCTCGGCGATCGCGCCGCGCCGCTCAACGGCCGGATGATCCGCCTCGACGACGGCGAGGTCAGCCTGTGGGCCGGCGGCGACTATGGTCCGGTGCTGGGCAACCGCGCCGACTGGACGTCGGACAGCCTCGCCGCCGCGCTGCTGCCCGCCGTGGCGGCCGACGCCGCCTGACGGCGGGCCGCCTGCCCGATCAGTCCATGCCATTGTCGGTCAGCCCCGACCGATCGAGATCGGGCAGGCTCGCGGCGATCATCGCGTCGAGCGTCGGGGTCGGGACGCCGCCCTCTCGCGCCATGCGGTGGGCGAGCTTCATGTCCTTCGACGCCATCGCGACCATGCCGGCGCGGCCGGTGGTGTAGGTCGCCTCCTGCGTCTTGATCCGGCCCCAGTTGATCGACTGCCAGCTCGATCCCACCCCGCCGGTGTTGAGGATCTCCAGGATTCGTTCCTCGCCGATGCCGGCATTGTCGGCGAGGCGCAGCGCCTCGCGCATCAGGATGGTCTGCGACACGCCGAGATAATTGTTGATGATCTTCGCCGCCGCGCCCGATCCCAGCGGCCCGACATGAAAGACCGAGGTCGCCATCGCTTCCAGCACCGGCCGCGCGCGGGCGACCACCGCATCGTCGCCGCCGACCATGAAGGTGAGTGTGCCGCCCCGCGCGGCGACGTTGGCGCCGCCCGTCATCGGCGCGTCGAGCACGTCGACTCCCTTCGCCGCCCCCGCCTCGGCGACCTTGCGGACGGTGGCGGGCGGCGCAGTGGGGTGCAGGACGATCATGCCGCCCGCGCCCATGCCGGCGAGAATGCCGGCGTCGCCGTCCCTGCCGAACACCACCTGCTCGATCTGGCTGTCGTCGAACACCGCGACGCAGACGATGTCGCACCGCTCGCCGATCTCGGCGCAGGTCGTCGCGATCGTCGCGCCCTCGGCCTTCAGCCGTTCGAGCGGCTCCCGCCGCGTGTCGAACACCAGCGGGGCGAAGCCCTTGGCCGCCAGATTATAGGCCATGCCCTCGCCCATGTTGCCAAGGCCGATGAAGCCCACGCCCTTGCCGTCCATTGCCCGCACCCTTCCTTATCTCTCCGACGGCCGGACATCGCGGCCGCGCCACCAAGTCCTAAGGCATCGCCCTGCCCCGGTGCCAGCGGCGCGGGAGGCGGAATCCGGCCTATTCGGGGCGGGCGCTCCCCAATGCCGAGAAACCCGGCGCGCTCGGGACGACGACTGCGTCTAGGGTGATCGGGAAGGATGGAGACGGAGGCAGGAATGGAAATGCGCTTCGATGTCGGCGCGGCGGCCGCGCTCGGTGAACCCTGCCATATCGCGGGAACCCTCTTCCCGCCGACCGTCGCCCGCGACGGACCACTCGTCATCGCGCTGCTGGTCCCCGGCGGCGGCTATGCGCGCCGCTATTACGACCTGCACGTCGACGGGCATGCGGGCTATAGCGCCGCGCTCCGCCTCGCCGAGCGGGGGATCGTCGCGGTCGCGATCGACAGCCTCGGCACCGGCGAAAGCAGCATTCCCGAGGACGGCCGTCGCGTCACCCTCGACATCCAGGCCGCGACCCTGGCCGAGGTCGCGCGCCAGCTTCGCGAGGCGGCGCGCGCGGGCACATTGCTGCCCAGCGTTCCGGCGCGGGAACCGGTCGTCATCGGCATCGGCCATTCGCTGGGCGGCTGCACGATCACCCTGCAACAAGGCGATCACGCCGTCTGCGACGCGGTCGCGATCCTCGGCTTCTCCTGCCAATATATCCGCACCGCGGTCGACCCGAAGACGGGCGAACGGCTCCGCCCGCGCATCCCGGCCAGCCGCGAAGGCTATAACCGCTCCGATCCCGCGTCGCACCGCGACCGCTTCTACACGGCGAGCGTGCCGCGCGCCGTGATCGAAGCCGAAGAGGCGGCGCGTGTGGCGATGCCCGATGGCGTCGCCGAGGTGCTGATCCCCGGTCGCAGCGCGCCCGCCGCCGCGCGGATCGACGTGCCGGTGCTGCTCGGCTTCGGCGAATTCGACGTCTCGCCCGATCCCCATGCCGAACCCGGCTTCTACCGGTCGAGCCGCGACGTCACCCTGCTGGTCCTTCCCGACGCCGCGCATTGCCATAACAGCGCCAGCGGACGCGCCGGCTTCTGGCGGCGGATCGGCGACTGGATCGATATGGTCGCCGCCGGCCCGGCGACGGCATAGCGGCCGGACACTCCTGAAAAGCCCCGCTTTGCTGTCTTTCCATGGTGTTGGGAAACGCCATTCTGTCCGCTGGAAAAGCAACGGATGAGAAAGCAGGCAGATGATGGAAACGGTGACGGCGGACATTCCCACGCAGGCGACGGGCGAGGCGGCCTTCCGCATCGCGCCGCTCACCACCCATGTCGGCGCCGAACTGCTCGACATCGACCTGGCCCGGGAACAGCCGGAAGGGACGTTCGAGGAGATGCGGCGGCTGCTTGCCCATTATGGCGTGCTGTTCTTCCGCGACCAGCATCTGACCGTTCAGCAATATGTCGCGTTGGGCCGGCGCTTCGGCACGTTGGAAGGCAACGACACGCTGGAACATGCCGAAGGCGCGCCGCAGGTCGGCCTGCTGATCAAGGAGCGCGACCATGTCACCAGCATCGGCGACATGTGGCACACCGATCATAGCTATATGTCCAGCCCCGCCAAGGCGACGATGCTGCGCGCGATCGAGGTGCCGCCGCATGGCGGGGACACGCTGTTCACCCATATCGGCCACAGCTTCGCCACCCTGCCCGAGGGGCTGAAGGCGACCCTGCGGACGCTGGGCGCGCTCCATTCGCGCACCCACCTGATCAAGGACGGCAAATATGCCGCGCAATATTTCAAGGAGCGCCCATCGAAGACGGCGACCGACAAGCTGGGCGCCACCGCCGTCCATCCGGTGGTGATCCCGCATCCGGAGACCGGGCAGGAGATGCTGTTCGTCAACCCCGGCTATGTCGTGAAGTTCGACGGCTGGACCGCGAAGCATTCGGCCGGGCTGCTCGCCTCGCTCTACGAACATTGCCTGCAACCCGACTATCAGTGCCGTTTCCGCTGGCGCGCGAATTCGATCGCCATCTGGGACAATCGCAGCGTCTGGCACTATGCGGTCAACGACTATCACGGCCACCGCCGGGAGATGCAGCGGCTGGTGATCTCGTAAGTCTGCCGCCGGTCACCCCCGCGGGGGTGACCGATACGGATGGGCCTGGATCAGACCTTTTCGAGGATATGCACCGCGCAGGCGCTGCCCAGGCCGACCACATGGGTCATGCCGATCCGCGCGCCTTCGACCTGGCGGGCGCCGGCCTCGCCGCGCAGATGGGTGACGATCTCGTAGATGTTGGCGATGCCGGTGGCGCCGAGCGGATGGCCCTTCGACAGCAGCCCGCCCGACATGTTGACCGGCACCTTGCCGCCCAGCGTCGTCGCGCCGCTGTCGAGGAAGCGGCCGCCCTCGCCCTCGCCGCACAGGCCGAGATTCTCGTAGTGGCAGATCTCGGCGGTGGCGAAGCAGTCGTGCAGCTCGACGAGGTCGACGTCCTGCGGGCCGACGCCCGCCATCTCATAGGCGGTCCGGGCGGCAAGGCGGGTGACGGTGTTGACGTCGGCCTGGACGAGATTGCGCTCGCTGAACGGATCGCTCGCCAGCCCCGATCCCCGCACCCGCACCGCGCGCGCCGTCAGCCCCAGCTCGCGCGCCTTGCGGGCCGAGCAGAGCACCGCGGCGGCCGAGCCGTCGACATTGACCGAGCACATCAGCTTGGTGATCGGATAGGCCATCATCTCCGACCCCATCACCTCCTCCAGCGGCGTCTCCTTCTGGTACATCGCCTTGGGGTTGAGCGTCGAATGGTGGTGGTTCTTCACCGACACGCGGGCGAACTGCTCGAAGGTGGTGCCATAATCGCGGCTATGCTCCATGCCCATCTGGGCGAACACCGCCGGCATGGTGTTCGATCCGGCCAGCCCTTCCGACGGGATCGGCGTCCCGCCGCTGTTCTTGGGCACCAGCATGCCCTTGCCCATCTTCTCCGATCCGACCGCCAGGACGATGTCGTAGAGGCCCGCCTTGATCGCGATCCACGCCTCGCGGAAGGCGGTCGCCCCGGTCGCGCAGGCATTGGTGACGTTGACCACGGGCGCGCCGGTCTGGCCGATCAGTTGCAGGGTGCGCTGGCCGACCATCGTCTCGGTGCAGTTGCCGCTATAGACCGCCTGCACGTCCCGGATCGACAGGCCGCAATCGTCGAGCGCCATCAGCGCCGCCTTCGCCGCCAGCCTGGGCGGGGTCGCATCCTCGAACCGCCCGAAACGGATCATGTCGGTGCCGATCACATAGACGTCTTCGTTCATGTCGCCGCCTCCTCAGTTCGCGGGCACGAAGAAGTGGGAGACATAGCCCTCACCTCCGGCCACGGCCGTATCCGCCTCGCGGAAAACGATCCTCACCGGCATCCCGAACCGGATCGCCTCCGGCGAGGGATCCACATCGAGCAGATTGCCCTTCACCGTGCCGCCGCCGTCGAGATCGACCACCGCCGATATGAAAGGCACCGTGACCCCCGGCAGGCTGCGATAGACGATCGTGTAATTATACAGGACTCCGCTATCTGAAAGATGAATTTCCGTCAGTTTTCCACGAGCCGCGCAGCGAGGACAATTCTCGAAGCGTCCGAGGTGGGTCTGGCCGCAGGCGTCGCAACGGCTGCCGATCAGATAGGGGGTGCCGTCATCGCCCTGGGCCAGATAGGGCAGCACCGGCTTGAGGGCCTGAATTTCCGCGGACATCTCGATGCAACCTCGCTTTCATCGTCTCCGGACGGCACACCCGTCGCACCGGTGGGCGGCACGCCGAGCCGTTCGCCGCCAGCCTTTTCATCACCGTGCCGACAAGGCAAGAGATGGTGACGCGGGAAGGCATACGCAAAGGGCCCGGTTGGGGAAGTTTGCCGGGCAGCACCGAATGACCGTCAGTTGACAAGGCCGCGCCGACGCGAGCATTAGACGAATATGAATCTGCGCTGGATCATGTTGTTCGCAACGATCGCCGAGGAGAAATCCTTCACGCGGGCGGCCACCCGGCTGAACATCGCGCAGCCCTGGCTCTCCGCGCAGATCCGCAAGCTCGAATATCAGCTCGGCGTCCAGCTCCTCGTGCGGCAGAGCGCCGGCGTGACCGTGACGCCCGAGGGCGAGGCGCTGCTCCCCTATGCGCGCCAGCTTTCCGAAGCGGCCAACATGTTCCGCCACATGGCCCGGACAATGGGCGACGCGCACAGCAAGACGGTGCGGATCGGCAGCCACATGCCGATGATCGACATCGCCCCGCTGCGGCCGGTCAACCGCGACTTCGCCCGGCGGCACAAGAATTTCAGCCTGAACGCCGAAGTGGGCGGCACCCCCGGCCTGCTGAACCGGCTGCACGCGGCGGAGTTCGACTTCGTCGTCGCGCTCTCCCCGCTTCCCGAGGGGCAGAAGGACGAACTCGACACGCTGAAGCTGGGCGAGACCCGCTTCTGCCTGCTGTCGAGCGTCGCCGCCCCGATCGAGGACGAAGGCAAGCTCGCCGGCCGCGCGATCGGCGTGCCGCCGGCCGACTGGCATCCCGATCTGCTCGCCCGGCTCGTCGCCCGCCTGCGCGAGGCCGGCGCCACCACCCGCGAGGTGCCCGAGTTCGACCGGCGCGCGCTCGAGCATCTGGTCACCGCGCACCAGATGGCGGTGGTCACCGCGATCGACCAGGACGACCGCGCCAGCATCGACCCCGGCATCGTCGTGACCGAACTGAGCGGGATCGCCGCCGATCATCTGCTGTGCCGGGTCGCTGGCCGCGAGCTCGGCCGCGCGTCCGACCATTATTGGACGCTGGCGCAGACCCGCTCACAGGAATTGATGCAGAGCGTACCCTAAACGGTTTCAATCCGGCTTAGCCGCGCCTGCCCCGGCGGCATAACCCAGCATGGCGTCTCCCCTTTCCCGGGACGTGCAGAATGTTGGGCTTTCATGAACCTGGATTTCACTGCCGAGGACAAGATCTTCCGCGAGGAAGCGCGCGACTGGCTGCAGGCCAACGTCTTCAAGGAAAGACGTCCCCATGGCGGCGAGGCGATGCGCGCCTACGACCTCGCCTGGCAGAAATGCCAATATGACGCGGGCTGGGCTGGCGTGTCCTGGCCGAAGGAATATGGCGGCATGGGCCTCGACCTCACCCGCCAGCTCATCTGGTACGAGGAATATGCCCGCGCCCACGCGCCCGACAACCATCTCTGCTTCGTCGGCCTGAACCATGGCGGCCCGACCATCATCGCGCGCGGCGACGAGGCGCAGAAACGGACCCATCTGCGCCCCATCCTGGCGGGCGAGAAGATCTGGTGCCAGGGCTTCTCCGAACCCAATGCCGGCTCCGATCTCGGCGCGCTCAGGACCCGCGCGGTGGTCGACGGCGACGAGCTGGTGATCACCGGCTCCAAGATCTGGACCAGCCATGGCCATCTGTCGGACATGCAGGAACTGCTCGTCCGCACCGATCCCGACGCCCCCAAGCACAAGGGCATCAGCTGGGTGATCTTCGACATGAGGACGCCGGGGCTGGAACTGCGGCCGATCGAGATCATGACCGCGCCCAACCACACCCATTTCGTGCAATGCTTCTACGACGAGGCGCGGGTGCCGCTCGCCAATGTCGTGGGCGGCCTCAACAATGGCTGGTCGGTCGCCATGTCGACCCTCGGCTTCGAGCGGGGCACCGCCCAGATCAAGGACCAGATCCGCTACGCCTTCCTGGTCGAACAGATGATCGAGCGCGCCCGCGAACGCTATGGCAGCGAATATATCACCCATGACGAGTTGGGCTCACGCCTCGCGCAGCTCCGCGCCGACATGGCCGCCGCGCGCGCCATGACCTACATGGTCGTCAGCCGCGCCCAGCACGATATCGGCGGCTCGCTCGCCTCGCTGATGCGCGCGATGGTCGGCGACGTGCAGCAGCGCGTCCGGCGGCTGGCGTTCGACATCATCGGCGCCGACGCGCTCGAAAATCCCGAGGACGACGACTGGGTCTATTTCTACCTGCGCTCCTACGCGCAGACGATCGCCGCGGGCACCTCGCAAATCCAGCGCAACATCATTGGCGAGCGCGTGCTCGGCCTGCCCCGCTGATCAGGGAGAATTGACGGGTGGACCTGCTTCCTTCGGACGATCAGACCCAGATCGTCGACACGATCAAGAGCTTCCTGGCCGGCGAGGCGCCGGTCGACCGGCTGCGCGAGCATGGCGCGATCGGCAATCCCGACGCGGCGCTGTGGCCCAAGCTGGGCGAGCTTGGCTTCCTCGGCCTCGGCCTCGCCGAGGAGCTCGGCGGCATCGGCCTGTCGGCGAGCGAGGAGATGCTCGTCTTCCGCGAGTTCGGCTATCATCTGGTCTCGATCGGCATCTTCGGCATCGTGCTGGGCGCGCGGGTCGCGGCGATCGCCGGGGACGGCGCGCTGCGTGACGAGCTGCTGACCGGCGCCAGGCGGGTCGGCATCGCCAATGCGCGCGGCGCGGCGGCCGGGCCCGGCCCCGATGCGCAGGACCATCACCTGTTCGAGGCGGCGGACGCGACGCTGATCCTGCTGGTCGACCAGAAGGGCGCGGGCCTCTACGCCCGCGAGGATTTCGCCGACATCGAGACCGTCCATTCGACCGACTCGGTGCTGACGCTCGAACGCGCCCGCCTCGCCGTGGACAAGCCGCGCCTGTGGGCGCCCGCCGCGACCGACAATATCCACAGCCGCGCGCTGATGCTGCTCGGCGCCTATGCGGTCGGCCTGGGCGAAGGCGCGCGCGACATGGCGGTCGAATATGCCAAGGTCCGCGAGCAGTTCGGCAAGCAGATCGGCGCCTTCCAGGCGATCAAGCATATCTGCGCCGACATGGCGATGCGATCGGAAGCGGCGCTGTGCCAGGCGTCCTTCGCCTCGCTGGTGATGGCGGGCGGGCTGCCCGACACCGATTTCCACGCGGTAGCCAGCAAGATCGTGGCGACCGAGGTGGCGATGAAGAACGCCGCCGCCAACATCCAGGTCCATGGCGCGTTCGGCTTCACCTCCGAAGCCAATGCCCATCATTATCTGAAGCGGGCGCATGTCGCCGACCTGCTCTGGGGATCGCTGCGCGAACAGCGCGAGCGCATCCTGACCTTCCCCACCCCGGCATGAGCGGCGCCGTCCCATGAGCTTCTCGACCATCCTCCTCGACGTCGCCGACGGAGCCTATAGGCTGACCCTCAACCGGCCCGACCGCCTCAACGCCTTCACATCGCGGATGCACGAAGAGGTGCGCGAGGCGTTGACCCGGATCGAAGGCGACCCGGCCGCGCGCGTGCTACTGATCACCGGCGCGGGCCGGGGCTTCTGCGCGGGACAGGACCTGGCCGAGCGCGACGTCTCGGCGGGACCGCTCGACCTCAGCCAGGGCCCCGAGCATGACTATAACCCGCTGGCGCGCCGCCTGGTCGCGCTACCGGTGCCGGTGGTCTGCGCCGTCAACGGCGTCGCGGCGGGCGCCGGGGTCAACATCGCGGCGGCCTGCGACATCGTCGTGGCCCGGAAGTCGGCGAAATTCGCCCAGGCCTTTTCGGCGATCGGACTCGTCCCCGACACCGGCGGCACCTGGCACCTGCCGCGGCTGATGGGGCAGGCGCGGGCGTTGGGCTTCACCCTGCTCAACGAGACCCTGTCGGCCGAGCGCGCCGAGGCGATGGGCCTGATCTGGCGCGCGATCGACGACGAGGCGTTCGACGCGGAAGTGGACGCGATCGTCGCGAAGCTGGCGGCGGCGCCGACCTTCGGCCTCGCCTCGGCGAAGAAGGCGCTGCGCGCCGCCTGGACCTCGACCCTTGACGAGGCGCTCGACCGCGAACGCGACATGCAGCGCGACTGCGGCCTTTCGCCCGACTATAAAGAGGGGGTGACCGCCTTCAAGGACAAGCGCAGGCCCGGCTTCACCGGAGCCCGCCCATGACGGGCCGGATCAGCACCCGCTTCACCGAGGCGTTCGGCGTCGAGCATCCGATCATCCAGGGCGGCATGCAGTGGGTCGGCCGTGCCGAACTGACCGCCGCCGTCGCCAATGCCGGCGCGCTCGGCTTCCTGACCGCGCTGACCCAGCCAACTCCCGACGAATTGCTGCGCGAAATCGAGCGCTGCCGGTCGATGACCGACAGGCCGTTCGGCGTGAACCTGACGATCCTGCCGGCGATCAATCCGCCACCCTATGCTGAATATCGCCGCGCGATCATCGAAGGCGGGGTGAAGATCGTCGAGACCGCCGGCTACAAGCCGCAGGAGCATGTCGACGAGTTCAAGGCGCACGGGATCAAGGTGATCCACAAATGCACCGCCGTCCGCCACGCGCTGTCGGCCGAGCGGATGGGGGTCGACGCCATCTCGATCGACGGCTTCGAATGCGCGGGCCATCCCGGCGAGGACGATATTCCGGGGCTGATCCTGATCCCGGCGGCGGCCGACAAGGTGAAGATCCCGATGATCGCCAGCGGCGGCTTCGGCGACGGGCGCGGGCTGGTCGCGGCGCTGGCGCTCGGCGCCGACGGCATCAACATGGGCACCCGCTTCTGCGCCACGGCCGAGGCGCCGATCCACCGCGCCTTCAAGGAAGCGCTGGTCGCCGGCGACGAGCGGGCGACCAACCTGATCTTCCGTACCTATCGCAACACCGCGCGGGTCGCGAAGAACGCGATCAGCGACCGGGTGATCGCGATCGAGGCGGAAGGCAAGCCGTTCGAGGAGGTCGCCGCGCTGGTGAAGGGCGCCAAGGGCCGCGAGGGGCTGGAGAGCGGCGACACCGACCATGGTATCTGGACCGCCGGCATGGTGCAGGGGATCATCCGCGATATCCCGACGGTGCGCGAACTGGTCGAACGGATCGTCGGCGAGGCCGTCGAGATCATCGGCGGCCGCCTCGCCGGGGCGGTCGCACGCGAGGAGGAAGGGATATGACGGTCAGGATCAAGGTGAATGTCGCGGGTTGCGTGGGCCACGCCCGCTGCCACGCCGTGGCGCCCGAGGTCTATGAGCTGGACGAGAACGGCTTCAACGTCACCGCCGAGAAGGAGGTGCCCGAGGAGTTGCGCGCCCAGGCGGTGCGCGGCATGCGCGCCTGCCCGGAGCGGATCATCTCGATCGAGCAGGAAGAAGACTGAGCGGGGAGCCCATCGCTTGACCAGCCAGCCCCCCCGGCCGCTGCCCGCGATCGATGCCGACAATGCCGCCTTCTGGACCGGCGGCAAGGATGGCGAACTGCTGATCCATCGCTGCGCGCGGTGCCGCCATTATGTGCATCCGCCGACCAGCTTCTGCCCCGCCTGCGAAAGCCGCGAGGTCGGGCCGGAGCCGGTGTCGGGCAAGGGCGTGATCCTGTCGCTGACGATCAACCACCGCGCCTGGTTTCCCGGCCTGCCGGTCCCCTATGTCGTCGCGATGGTCGGGATCGACGAGCAGCCCGACGTCCATCTGATCACCAACATCGTCGACTGCGATCCGCTGTCAGTGCGGATCGGCGATCGGGTCAAGGTGCGCTTCGAGCAGGCCGAGGACCTATGGGTCCCGCTGTTCGCCCCCGATCATGGGCCCGATCATGGGCCCGAGCATGGGGAGGACTGACCCGATGCGCTGGCCCGAAAAGAGTATCGCGATCACCGGGATCGGCCAGTCGCGGATCAGCCGCGACGCCGGCGTCTCCGCGCTGTCGCTGACGATCGACGCCGCGATCGAGGCGATCCGCGATGCCGGCCTGACCCGCGCCGATATCGACGGCGTGGCCACCTGGCCCGGCGCGATCCCCGACGGATCGGGCTTCGCCCCCGTCGGCATCCCCGCCTTGCAGGACGCGCTGCGCCTGAAGGTCGAATGGTATTCGAGCACGCGGGAGACGTCGGGCCAGTTCGGCGCGATCTTCAACGCGATCGGCGCGATCCATGCGGGGCTGTGCCGTCATGTGCTGGTGTTCCGCACCATGTATCAGGCGACGGCGCGCAAGCAGGGGCTGGTCAACGCCAGCTATCAGCCGGGACAGCGCACCCATGCCCATATGGGCTGGCACGCCCCCTATCACGCCTATGTCGCCGCGACGCAGCAGGCGCTCTACTTCGCGCGCTACGTCCATGAATCGGGCATCCGGCCCGAACAGGTGGCGCAGATCGCGATCAACGGGCGCCGCAACGCCGCGCTCAACCCGGCGGCGGTCTATCGCACGCCGATCACGCTCGACGACTATATGGCGTCGCCGATCATCTCCACGCCGCTCCGCCTCTACGATTGCGACGTGCCGATAGACGGATCGACCGCGATCATCCTGTCGCACCGCGACGCCGCCGCCGACCTGCCCAACCCGCCGCTCAGGATCGAGGCGGTCGGCACCAACATGCATTATCGCAATAGCTGGGCGCAGCTCGACGCGCTCGCCACCCAGGCCCAGCCCGAGGTGGCGGCGATGATGTGGAACCGCACCGATCTGCGCCCCGCCGACGTCGAGGTGGCGGAACTCTATGACGGCTTCAGCTTCCACACGATCAACTGGCTGGAGAATTTCGGCTTCTGCAAACGCTTCGAGGCCGGGGACTTCATCGAGGGCGGCAGCCGCATCGCGCTCGACGGGGATCTGCCGATCAACACCAATGGCGGCGCACTCTCGGCCGGACGGATGCACGCTTATGGCCAGGTCCACGAGGCCTGCATCCAGCTCTGGGGACGGGGCGGGGCGCGACAGGTGAAGGGCCGGGCGACCGGGGGACCGCGCGTCGCCGCGCTATCGACCGCAGGAGGGCCGCTCGCCGGATGCTTCCTGCTCGTCAGGGATTGAAACACCATGAATTTCGACTTTTCCGAAGACCAGGAGCATCTGCGCGGCGAAGCGCGTCGCTTCCTGGAGTCGCGCTGCGGCATCGGCGTCGTGCGCGGCGTACTCGACGACGGCGCGCGATCGCATGATGCCGGGCTGTGGTCGGCGCTGGTCGAACAAGGCTGGACCGCGCTCACCCTGCCCGAGGAACATGGCGGCCTCGGCATGGGGCGGACCGAGCTGTGCGTCCTAGCCGAGGAGCTGGGCCGCGTGCTCGCCCCCGTTCCTTTCGCCTCGACCGTCTATATCCTCGCCGAGGCGCTGATGCTGGCCGGCACGCCCGCGCAGCGCGAACGGCTGAAGGACATCGCCGCCGGACGCTGCATCGGCTGCCTCGCCATCGCCGAAGGGCCCGGCGAACCCTCCCCCGCCCGCCTGACCGCGGAGGTCCGTGATGGCCGGCTGTACGGCGTCAAGCTGCCCGTCATCGACGGCAACGCCGCGACGGTGGCGCTCGTCCTTGCCCGCGACGGCGGAGCGGCGCGGCTCCATCTCGCCGACCTCGCCCACCCCTCGGTGACGCGCGCGCCGGTCGCCTCGCTCGACCCCGCCCGCGACCTTGCCCGGATCGATTTCGACGGCACGCCCTGCGAACCGATCGGCGACGAGCGGCTTCTCGACCAGCTGCTCGACCGCGCCGCCGTGCTGATCGCCTTCGAGCAGATCGGCGGGGCCGACCGCTGCCTGGAGACATCGGTCGAGTTCGCGAAGATGCGCTTCGCCTTCGGCCGCCCGATCGGCAGCCAGCAGGCGATCAAGCACAAGCTGGCCGACATGTACGTCAACAACCAGATCGCCCGGTCGAACGCCTATTACGGCGCCTGGGCGCTGGACGGCGATAGCGACGAGCTGCCGTCGGCCGCCGCCGCCGCCCGCGTCGCCGCCTGCCACGCTTATTGGTACGCCGCACGCGAGAGCATCCAGACCCATGGCGGCATCGGCTTCACCTGGGAGGCCGACCAGCACATCCATTATCGGCGCGCGCTCCAGCTCGACATGGCGATCGGATCGCCGCGCGCCTGGCGCGACCGGCTGTTCTCCGCACTGGAAGCCCAGTCGAACGAGGATCTGTAGGATGGATTTCAGCGACACCCCCGAAGAAGCCGCCTATCGCGCCCGCGCCGCTGCCTTCCTCGACGCGCACGCCGCCGATCTGCCCCGCCCGACCGGCGAGGAGATGGACCGGCTGGTCGTCGCGCGCCGCTGGCAGGCGATCAAGGCCGACCATGGCTATGCCTGCATCACCTGGCCCAGGGAATGGGGCGGCGCCGGCGGCACCGCGATGGAGCAGGTGATCTTCCGACAGGAGGAAGCCAGGCGCGGCGTGCCGATCGCCTTCTTCGGCATCGGCCTCGGCCTGTGCCTGCCGACCGTGATCAAATATGCGCCCGCCGAGCAACGCGAGCGCTTCGTCGCGCCGGCGATCCGGGGCGAGCAGGTCTGGTGCCAGCTCTTCTCCGAACCGGCGGCCGGGTCCGACCTGGCGGGCGTGCGCACCCGCGCGCTCCGCGACGGCGACGGCTGGCTCCTCAACGGCCAGAAGCTGTGGACCAGCGGCGCGCATTATTCCGACTATGGCCTGCTGATCGCGCGCACCGACCCCGACGTGCCCAAGCACAAGGGGCTGACGATGTTCTGGGTCGACCTGAAGACGCCCGGCATCGAAGTGCGCCCGATCCACCAGATGTCGGGCGGCGTCGAGTTCAACGAGGTGTTCTTCAACGACGTCCGGATCAGCGACGCGCAGCGGCTCGGCGAGGTCGGCGAAGGCTGGAAGGTCGCGATCTTCGCGCTGATGAACGAGCGGGTCGAAGGCGGCAAGGATCGCGGCCTGCCCGCCGCCAGGACGATCGCCATCGCCCGCGCGACCCCGGTCGGCGACGCCACGCTGGCCGACGACGACGCCTTCCGCGCCGCCTTCGCCGATGGCTATGTCCGCATGCGCGGCGTCTCGCTGACCCGCTATCGTACCCTCACCGCGATGTCGCGGGGCCAGACGCCGGGCCCCGAAGCATCGATCGGCAAGCTGGTGATGGCCAGCGAATTGCAGGAATTGTCACGCCGGCTGATCGAGGCGCAGGGCGCTTATGGCCTGGTCGACGACGAGGCGCTGTCGATGGCCGAGGGCACCGTCCACCACGACCTGCTGCACGTGCCCGGCATCCGCATCGCCGGCGGCACCGACGAGATATTGCGCAACATCATCGCCGAGCGCGTGCTGGGCCTGCCCGCCGAGCCGCGGGCCGACAAGGACATCCCCTTCTCCCAAGCCCCCAGGGGGATTTGAGACGACGCAGGGGGCGAACTGGTCGACGAACCAAATCTATATACGCGGCACGTCGACCCAGGCGCGGCTGTCGATCGCGCGGCGGGCGGCATCGAGAATCGCCTCGACATGGAAGGCGTCCTCGAAGCTCGGCAGCGCCGCGCCGCCCTCGCGGATCGCGCGAATCATGTCCTTCATCGCGCCGGCTATGTCGTGCGACTGGTTGCGGAGCGGCGGGGTCGCGAAATCGATGCCGGGTGGCGCGGTCAGTGCCTCGGGGATCGCGACCGGCTCCAGCCGACCGCCGGCCGATCCGCGCCGCAGCGTCACGCTCGGTCCGCAGGCGAAGCCGGTTGGATCGTCGGTCGCGAGCGTTCCCGTCTCCCCGGTGATCTCCATCAGCCAGCCGGTCTTGGCGGGCGAGGACCAGCTCAGCATCAGCGCGCCCATCGTGCCGCCCGCGAAGCGCAGCAACAATTGCGCGGTGTCCTCGACCTCGGGGCGCAATATGTCGCCGTCGTCGAAGCGCCATTCCTTCCGGGCGATCACCGCCTGCGCCGCGACCGCCTCGACCGGTCCGAGCAGCCAGGTGAGGAGGTGCAGCGAATGGGTGCCGAGGTTGCGCAGCGCCGAGGCGCCATGGCTGCGCGTGCCGAACCATTTCCAGCCTGCCCCGCCCGCCGACGGCGTCGCGAAATGGCTGATCGCCAACCGCGCAGTCACGGCGATCGGCCGGCCTATCTCACCCGCCCGGATCAGCGCATGGGCGTGGCGATGCGCCGGTTGCCATGGGAAGACCGAGTCGAGCGCCCCGACCACGCCGGCCGCCCGCGCGGCATCGCGCATCGCGCGGGCGCGATCGAGATCGGGCGCGAAGTTCGCGCTGGCATAGACATGCTTGCCGTTGGCGAGCGCGGCCAGCACCATCGGCGCGCGCAGGTCGGGCCGGGTGCCGACGTCGATGATGTCGAGGTCGGGATCGGCGCACATCGCGATCGCGTCCCAATAGGGCCTGGCGATGCCATGGGTCGCCGCGGCGGCCTCCGCCGTCTCGCGGCGCGAGGTGCAGACGGCGACGACCTCGGCTTCGCCGGTCGCGTGCCAGGCCGGCAGATGCGCGGCCATGCCCCAATTGGCGCTGACCACGCCGACGCGCAATTTCCTGGACAGGATAGCCTCCCTTTTTCGGCGGCGATCTCAGCCGCGGCCGACCAGCGGCATCTTCGTCGCCATGACCGTCATGAACTGGACGTTGGCATCGAGCGGCAGCCCCGCCATGAAGACCACCGCGTCGGCGACCGACGACAGCGGCATCACCGGTTCGGGCACCACCCGGCCATCGGGCTGCGCCATGCCCTGCATCAGGTTCAGCGCCACACCGGTTTCGGCGTTGCCGATGTCGATCTGCCCGCAGGCGATGTCGTGGGCGCGGCCGTCGAGCGACAATTGCTTGGTCAGCCCGGTGATCGCATGCTTGCTGGCGGTGTAGGGCGCTCCCCAGGGGCGCGGCGCGTGCGCCGACACCGATCCGTTGTTGATGATCCGCCCGCCCATCGGCGACTGCGCCTTCATCACCCGGAAGGCTTCGCGCGCGCAGAGGAAGCTGCCGGTGACGTTGACCGCGAGGACACGGTTCCAGTGGCGCAGCTCGACATCCTCGAACGGCGCCTTGGGCGACGCCGTGCCGGCATTGTTGAACAGCAGGTCGAGCCGCCCGAAACGCTCCACCGTCGCGGCGAAGGCGGCGGCGACCTCGGCCTCCTCGACGACATTGGCGGGGTGGACCAGCGCAGCGCCGCCGTCCCCCCTGATCTCGGCGGCCACCGCCTCGAGCGATTCGCGCTTGCGACCGACCAGCACGAGCCGGAACCCCGCCCCGGCCAGCGCGATCGCGCAGGCGCGACCGATGCCGCTGCCCGCACCCGTGACCAGCGCCACCCGCCCGCTCGTCGCCGTCGTCATCGCCCGACCTCCTCCAGCAGCAGCGCGCTCAGTTCCTCGGGCGCGTCGATCATCAGGTCGTGGCCGCCGGGCAGACGCGCCACCTTCCAGCCCCGCTGCCCATCCAGCTCGCGCCAGAGCTGCGCGGGCTGCTCGAACGCGTAGCTGTCGGCACAGATATAGGTCCGGTGGCGCACCTTGTCCTCGTCTCCGCCAAGGCGGAGCGCTTCTACGAAGCAGGCGATCGGGTGCGGGTTGCATTTCGATTCGACCCAGTCAGCGTCGGCCGGGTTGACGTTGAAGAAGGCCATCGGCGGACAAGGCACCCGCCCGTCCGCGCCCGCCGTCGCCATGGTCCGCAGCGTGATTTCCGGCCCGACCATGTCGAACAGCGACTTGCCGTCGGACGGCAGGATCGCGTCGAGATAGATCAGCGTCTTGATCCGCCGCCCTTCGGCCGCCGCGACGCCGGTGATCACCATGCCGCCATAGCTGTGGCCGCAGAGGATGACGTCCTCCAGATCCTCGTAGCGCAGCAGCGCGGCGACATCCTCGATATGGGTCGACAGGTTGATCGCCTGATGGGCGAGATGCTCGCGCTCGCCGAGGCCGGTCAACGTCGGCGTGTACACGTCATGGCCGGCATCGCGCAGCCGCCGGGCGACGCGGGCATAGCACCAGCCGCCGTGGAACGCGCCATGGACGAGAACGAATGTCGCCAATTGCCCCTCCTCTTCCTCCGCCGGGGACCGGCCTATCGCAGAACGGTCTTGCCGTTCCGGAGCACGGTGACGTTCCGATCCGGCACCGCCGCCTCGAACGACACGATATCCCCGTCCCGCCACAGCGAGATGCGCAGGCCGTCACCGGGGAATACCGGCGAGGAGAAGCGCGCCTGGTGGCTCGCGATCCGGGTGGGATCGAAATCGCAATAGGCCTCCAGCACCGCGCGGCAGGTGAAGCCATAGGTGCACAGGCCGTGCAGGATCGGCATGTGGAAGCCCGCCGCCTTCGCCCGCTCGGGCTCGACATGGAGCGGGTTGCGGTCGCCGCAGAGCCGATAGATCGCCGCCTGGTTCGGCGCGACCCGATAGTCGAGCACCTTGTCGGGCGCGCGGTCGGGGCCGACATGCGGCGCGGGCTGCGCTTCCTTCGATCCGCCGGTGCCGCCGTCGCCGCGCGCGAAGATCGTGCGGTTGATCGTCACGATCGGCTGGCCGTCCGCCTCGTCGCGGATCACCGTCCGGCGCAGGATCACCGCACCCTTGCCCTCGCCCTTGTCATAGACCTCGGCGACGCCGCTGTCGGCGACGATCGTCGCGGCGGTCGGCATCGGCCGGTGGAAGATCGTCTGCTCCTCGCCATGGAGGACGAGCCGGTAGTCGACGCCCAGCTTGTCGGTGCTCACCCCCGCGCCCCAGGCGACGACAGTGGCGAGCGTCGGCACCGCGCGCAGTTCCTTCTCGAAGACGAAGCGCAGTTCGTCCTCGTTGAGCGGATCGTTGCCCAGCCCGACCGCCAGCGCGTAGAGCATGGTGTCGCGGTCGGTGTAGGTGAAGCGCTTGCCCGTCTCCTTGAGCGACAGGATCGCGGGATAGTCGATCGGCATCGCCTCAGCCCTCCCGCTTGCTGGAGGGGCCGTAGGCGGTCACCCATTTGGCGTCGCGATCGGGGAACAGCACCTTGCCGTCGGCGACGGCGCGGGCCAGTTCCTCGGCGGTGAAGTCGTCGCTCGGCTCATAGCCGTCATGCACCTCGAACCGCACCTCGCCGACCCAGCCGCCGCCGGCCAGCAGCGTCTTGCCGGTCTGGTCGCCGGACAGGTGGCTGACCATGTAGAGCAGGGTCGGCGCGACCCGGTCGATCTGGAAACGGCGCTGATATTCCTCGGGCATGTGCGCGGTGAGCGCAGTCGCCGCCGCCGGGCCGATGTTCCAAAGGCGGATGCCGTATTTCCGCCCTTCGATCGCCAGCGCATTGGTGAAGCCGATGACCCCGCATTTGGCGGCGCCATAGTTGGACTGGCCGAAATTGCCGCGGATGCCGGCAGTCGAGGTGGTGTTGACGATCACCCCGCCGCCATTGTCCTTCATCCAGCCGAAGATCGGCCGGGTCGCGCTGTAGAGGCCCTTCAGGTGGACGTGCATCACCGCGTCCCACTGCGCCTCCTCCATCTTGACCAGCGATGCGTCGCGCAGGATGCCCGCGTTGTTGACGAGGATGTCGACCCGGCCGAACGCCTCCAGCGCGGAGGCGAGCAGGCTCGCCCCGCCGTCGATCGCGCCGACGTCGGCGACATTGGCGACCGCTCGGCCGCCATGGCCGACGATCTCGGCGACCGCGTCATCGGCCGCCTCCCGCACGAAATCATTGACCACGACGGCCGCGCCCTCGCGCGCCAGCGCCCGGACATAGGCGCGGCCGATACCCGCGCCCGCGCCCGTGACCACGGCCACCTTCCCATCCAGCAAAGCCATCCGAACTCCCTTTCTCGCCCCCTGCTGATGGCGCATCGCGGCGACCGAGTCGCAGCCGCGATGCGCGCGGTCGTGGGGCAGGAATCCTTAAGCCGGGCGCGACCAGACGAGCGGGAGCGCCTCCATGCCGATGACGCCGCCGCCGAGCGTCTTGAACTCGGTGCCGGGCTTCACGGTGAAAGGGGGCACCCGCTTCAGCCATTCCTCGATCGCGATCTGGATCTCGCGTCGCGCCAGGTGCGAACCCAGGCAGCGGTGCGGACCGAAGGAGAAGGTGTTGTGCCGGTTCGGGCTGCGCGTGATGTCGACGACTTCGGGATTGGCGAACTCGGTCGGATCGCTGGTCGACAACAAGGTCGATCCGGTGACCATGTCGCCCTTCTTGATCTGGACGCCGGCCAGCTCGGTATCCTCGGTCGCGATCCGCGCGGTGGTGACCACCGGGAAAGCGCGGAACAACTCCTCGACCGCATCGGGGATCATCGACGGGTCGGCGCGCAACCGCGCCTGATCCGCCGGATTCTCGGCAAGGTAGCGGAATTGATAGGCGAGCGAGCTCACCACCGTGTCGAGCCCGCCGATGAACAGCAGGAAGACGGCGCCCATCACCTCCTCGTCGGTGAAGGGGCGATCGCCGACCTTCATCGCCATCACCTGGCTGACCAGCTCGCCCTCGCGGGGGTCGGCGCGGCGCAGCGCGATCTGCTCGACGAGAAAGGCCTTCACCTCGCCCATCGCCTTGCCGCGGTTGATGCGGTCATGGATGATCGTGTCGGCCCATTTGCGGAAGCGCGAGAGATCGTCGCCCGACAGGCCCATCAGTTCCAGGAAGATGCGGACCGGGAACTGCTCGCCGAAGTCGCGGATGAACTCGCACTCGTCGCGATCCTTGAGTTTCTCGATCAGGTCGACCGTCAGTTCGCGCAGGCGCGGCTCGAGCTGCTTGATCCGCGCCGGCGAGAAGAGCGGGTTGAGCGGGGTACGGAACAGGCCGTGCTCGGGCGGATCGACCTCGAGCGGGATCAACCGCCAAGTCTCGCCCATCGCATGGCTGCGCGGCTGCGCGGAGCTGAACACATCGGCCCGCTGCAACATCTGACGGATGTCCTCCGCCTTGGTCAGGACCCAGGTGCCGACCGGCTTCTCCGAACGATCCTGGTGGCTGAGCGGTGAATAGAAGACGCGCGGGCCCTTGTGCAGCGCGGCGACCTGCGCATGGGGACAGGGGCCGAGGCCGGTCCGGAAATCCCAGAAATGCACCAGCTCGGGCGGCACATGGTCGGGAACCGACCCCTTCTCATGGGTCATGGGTTCGCTCATCGTCTATCCTCTCCTACCAGCTCGCGTGGCTTCGACCGACTCGATCGGCCACATCAGGATCGGCCGCCCGACGCGGCCAGGGCCCACGCCCTTTTCATCGCTGAATACTCGCCAGTTTTCAAGTACCCCCGCCATGAAGGGTCGGCGCGGCCGCGCCGGACCATCCCCGATCCCGCGAAAATGCCGGAAAACGCCGATTTTATTGCGATGCAACCAAGCCGGGGCGTCTATCGGAATTTTCCATATTCAGGATCGATCCGGCAGAATTGGAGCAGGGCCGAGCGGCCATTGGAAGCCAATAGTTGACTTACCATCAGTTTTAATACAACCTCCCCTCCATCGAAATGACGACGCAAACACGCGGATCGCGGCAGGGAGAGATGATGGCCGAGGCGGACCCCATCACGGGCAAGATCACCGACGAGGATATCGAACGCGCCCGCCGCCAGATCGGCGTGCCGAAGTTCGCCTATAACAAGCCGTACAACGCCATCGCCTCATCCGACGGGATGAGTCATTTCGCCTTCGCCTGCGGCGACGCCAACCCGCTCTACCATGACCGCGCCTATGGGGCGGGCACGCGCTGGCGCGACCAGATCGCCCCGCCGCTGTTCCTCCACGCGACCGGCACGAACCTGACCCCGAAGCCCGACGCCGAGACCAAGGCGCTGTTCAAGGGCCTGTTCCGGGGGGTCGGCAAATATTATACCGGCGTCGACTGGACCTGGTGGCGGCCGATCTACCCCGACGAGCGCGTGTTCGTGGAACGCAGCACGTCGAACATCCAGGTCAAGGAAAGCTCCTCCTTCAGCGGCGGCCGCACCGTCACCGAAACCTATCGCGACCTCTATGTCGACCGCGCGGGCACGCCGGTCGGCCGGCGCGAGGAACATTATCTGTCGGCCGAGCGCGAGGGCACCAAGAAGGCGGGCCGCTACGCCGCGATCCAGCGGCAGAGCTACACGCCCGACGACATCGCCCGGATCGACGAGGTCTATGCGGCCGAGGTCCGGCGCGGTGCGAGCCCGCGCTTCTGGGAGGATGTCGAGGTCGGCGAGGAACTGGTGCCGGTGGCCAAAGGGCCGCTCACCATGGTCGACATCATCGCGTTCCACATGGGCATGGGCCTGTCGTCAAGCGGGATCGGCCCGCTCGGCCTCGGCTATGCCCAGCGGCGCAAGATGCCGGCCTTTTACGTGCCCGACGCCTATGGCGTGCCAGACGTCGTCCAGCGGGTGCACTGGGATCATGAGCGCGCGCAGGCGCTCGGCCTGCCAACCTCCTACGACTATGGCCAGATGCGGACGAGCTGGCTGATCCACCTCGCCACCAACTGGATGGGCGACGACGCCTGGCTGTGGAAGCTGTCCTGCCAGTCGCGCGCGTTCAACTTCATGGGCGACACCACCATCTGCACCGGCAGGGTGGTGGCCAAGCGGATCGAGGGCGCCCATGCGGTCGTCGACCTGGAACTGGCCTCGACCAACCAGCGCGGCGAGAACACCGCGCCGGGCAGCGCCTCGGTGATCCTGCCGAGCCGCGCTCATGGCCCGGTCGTCCTTCCCACGCCCGAGGCCGACACCCTGCTGCGCGGCGCCGCCATCGTGCAGTCCGCAGCCGACCGGACGAGGAAATGAACCACAACCCATCTTGGTGAAGCAGATAAACCAACGAGAGGATTTCGTATGGCCCGGACAGCGAAGACCGCCTCCATCGGCGCGAACGACGAGAACGAAATCGCCATCCTGCACCCTCGCAAGATCGCGGGCGGAGACGACGACAATCGCAGCATCGACGTCGAATTCCTGCTGTTCTTCAACGCCGTCTCGGAAAATCTGAGCTTCACCAAGGCGGCCAAGGCGCTGTCGATCGACCAGTCCTGGCTGTCCCACAAGATTCGCCAGTTCGAGGCACTGCTGGGCTTCAATCTGTTCATCCGCAATACCCGCCATGTCGAGCTGACGGCGGCGGGCCGCGCGCTGCTCGATCCGGTCCGTCGGCTCGCCAACGTCGTCGACCAGGCGCGCGACGCGGCCAACGCCCTGCGCGACTCGATGAGCGGGGTGCTGCGCGTCGGCGCGCTGCCGTTCAGCTTCCCCGATCCGCAGCGCACCCGCCTGATCGACAGGTTCATCGCCACGCATGAGGGCATCCAGCTCAACGTCACCAGCGGCCCTACCCCGGCGCTGCTCGACCATCTCCGCGCTGGCCGGATCGACCTCGCCTTCGTCTCCGCGCCGTTCGACGAAGCCGGGCTGGACCGACTGCTGCTGCGCGAGAACCGCTTCTCGATGATGGTGCCGCGCACCCATGATCTGGCGCGGGTCGGCGTGATCGGCACCGAGGACGTCAAGGGCGTCCGCGTGATCCTGCCCGCGCAGCAGTTCAGCCCGGCGGCCTTCGAGCTCTATTACGAGCCGCTCGTCAATGCCGGCGCCGTACCGGTGCCGATCCCCGAATTCCAGAGCGCCCCCTCCTATGCGCGAAGCTGGGAGCTGCCCGTGGTCTGCACCCAGTTCGCCGCCGAACGCTACGACACGCAGGATTTCGTGATCCGCCCGATCAACTTCATCCCGCCCTGCCGCAAATATCTGGTGCGGCTGGCCGACCATCGCACCCCGCCCCAGAACCTGATGTGGGACCTGGCGCTGGCCTCGCTCGAAACCAAGGCGGCGGCGGTGGCCTGACGGCCGCCGGCACCACCCGAAAGGAATATCGATGGACTTCGGCATGCGCGGCAACGCCTATGCGATTGTCGGCGGGTCCCGGGGCATGGGCTGGGAGACCGCGCGCCGCATCGCCGCCGAGGGCGGCGACGTCGCGATCGTCAGCCGGACGCCGCAGACGGTCGCCGACGCCTGCGCCGCGCTGGCCGCCGAGCATGGCGTGCGGATCGAGGGCATCGCCGCCGATGCGTCGGCGCCGGGCGCGGTGGAAGCCGCGCTCGACGAGGCGATCCGGCGGCTCGGCACTTTGAGCGGTCTCGCGGTGACCAATCACTGGATGGGTCCGAGCCGGAGCTTCGCGGAATTGCCCGAGACCGAGTGGGCCGACTATTTCCAGCACAGCCTGATGGCGGCGGTCCGGGCCTGCCGCGCCGTGCTGCCGCACATGGCGAACGCCGGCGGCGGTGCGATCGTGCTGACCACCGCTTATTCCTCGCGCGGGCCCAAGGCCTATCTGCCCGGTTATGCGTCGTTCAAGGCGGCGCTCAACACCCTCACCAAGACGCTGGCCAAGGCCTATGGGCCACAGGGCGTGCGCGTGAACGCGGTCGCGCCCGGCGCGATCCGAACGGGCCGCTACGACGCCCGCATGGCGGCGTTGCGGGCCGCCGAACCCGGCATCGACCGCGCCGAGGCCGAACGGCGCATGTTGCGGGACATGGAGATGAAGGTCGCGCTCGAACGGATCGGCGATCCGGGCGAGGTCGCCGACATGATCGCCTTCCTGCTGTCCGGGCGCGCCGCCTACGCCACCGGCCTGATCGCCAATGTCGATGGCGGCACCGACTTCTGACGCTCCATTCCGATACGAGCCCGTACACCCGAAGAGGTTTCCCTTGCGCAAGGCCGCCATCGTCTCCCCGCTCCGCACGCCGATCGGCCGTTTCCTCGGCAGCCTGACTCCGCTGCCGGCCGAGCGGCTCGCCGCGCACGTCATCACCGCGCTGATCGATCGCACCGGAATCGATCCCGCGCGGATCGACGACGTCGTCTTCGCGCAAAGCTACGCCAACAGCGAGGCGCCCTGCATCGGCCGCTGGGCGGCGCTCGCCGCCGGCTTGCCGATCGAGGTGCCGGGCATGCAGCTCGACCGCCGCTGCGGCGGCGGCCTCCAGGCGATCGCAATGGCGGCGATGATGGTCGAGACCGGCGCCTGCGACATCGTCCTGGCGGGCGGCGCCGAGAGCATGAGCAACATCGAATATTACACCACGGCGATGCGCGGCGGCGCGCGGGCCGGCACCGTCCAGTTCTACGACCGGCTCGACCGGGGCCGCGAACGCTCCCAGCCGGCCGAGCGTTTCGGTGTGATCTCCGGCATGATCGAGACCGCCGAGACTCTGGCGAAGGATTACGGCATCGGCCGCGAGGCGCAGGATGCCTTCGCCGCCCGTAGCCAACGGCGCGCGGCGGCGGGCTGGGCGGACGGCAGGTTCGATGCGGAGGTCGTGCCGGTGCCGGTGCCACAGAAGAAGGGCGACCCGCTGGTCTTCGCGCGCGACGAGGGCATTCGCGGCGACACCACCGTCGAAAGCCTGGCGTCGCTGCGCCCGATCATCAAGGGCGGCACGGTGACCGCCGGCAATTCCAGCCAGCAGAACGACGCCGCCGCCGCCTGCCTGATCGTCGCCGAGGACAGGCTGGCCGAGCTGGGGCTGGAACCGATCGCCTATTGGGGCGGCTGGGCGGCGCATGGCTGCGACCCGGCCCGGATGGGCATCGGCCCGGTCGGCGCGGTCGAGAGGCTGTTCGCGCGCAAGGGCCTCGGCTGGAAGGACATCGACCTGGTCGAGATCAACGAGGCGTTCGCGGCGCAGGTGCTGGCGGTGTTCAAGGGCTGGGGCATCGACGGGGACGAATGGGCCGACCGGGTCAACGTCAACGGATCGGGCATTTCGCTCGGCCATCCGATCGGCGCGACCGGCGTCCGCATCATGACCTCTATGCTGTACGAGCTGCAACGGCGCGGCGGCCGGCGCGCGCTGGAGACGATGTGCATCGGCGGCGGCCAGGGCATCGCCGCGATCTTCGAACGGCCCTGACGTGGCGGATCGGGATTAGGCGGCCACCTCCCAAATATCGCCACCTCGAATATGGCTTCGTCCCCCTCCCCGCGATAGTCTCCGGCGATGGGGCCCTTCGCCGTGACGGCGGGCGACGAGACGGGAAGGTTTGAGAGACGGATGGTGAAGGTCACGTTCAGCAAGGCCGGCAAGGACGACCGGCTCGTCGAGGCGTCCGAGGGCGACACGCTGATGCAGACGGCGCTGTCGAACGGCATCGACGAGATTCTGGCAGACTGCGGCGGGGCGCTGTCCTGCGCGACCTGCCACGTCCATGTCGCACCGGACTGGATGGACCGGGTGGGTCCGCCGGGCGACGAGGAGACGGCGATGCTGGAGATGGCGGTCGACCCTGACGAGACCAGTCGCCTGTCCTGCCAGATCGTCATGCACGCCGAACTCGACGGGCTGGAGATCATGCTGCCCAAGTCGCAACTCTGACGAACGGCGGAACGGACATCATGAACGGAACCAACATGCTCGCGGGCAAGACGGTCGCGGTGACGGGCGCGGGCCGCGGCATCGGCCGCGCACTGGCGATCGAATGCGGGCGGCAGGGCGCCGCCGTCGTCGTCAACGACTTCGGCGGATCGCTGTCGGGTGAGGGATCGGACCAGGGCCCGGCGGCCGAAGTGGTCGCCGAGATCGTGGCCGCGGGCGGCCTGGCGATCGCCAACACCGCCAGCGTCGCGGACGAGGCGGGCGCCGCCAGCATCGTCGAGGACGCGATCCGGGCGTTCGGGCGGATCGACGCCGTCGTCAACAATGCCGGCGTCTCGCGCGACGGCATGTTCCACAAGATGAGCCTCGCCGACTGGCGCGCGGTGATCGACGTCCACCTCAACGGCAGCTTCCTGCTGTCGCGCGCGGCGGCGGCGCATTTCCGCGAGCAGGGCTGCGGCGCCTTCGTCCACATGACCTCGACCTCGGGCCTGATCGGCAATGTCGGCCAGTCCAACTATTCGGCGGCGAAGATGGCGATCGTCGGCCTGTCCAACTCGATCGCGCTCGACATGCGGCGCTTCGGCGTCCGCTCCAACTGCGTCGCACCCTTCGCCTGGAGCCGGATGACCGAGAGCATTCCCGCGGAGACCGAGGCGGCCAGGGAGCGGGTCGAGCGGCTCAAGACGATGACCCCCGACAAGGTCGCGCCGCTCGTCGCCTTCCTCTGCTCGGACGCCGCCGCCGACGTCAACGGCCAGGTCTTCTGCGTGCGCAAGAACGAGATATTCCTCTTCTCGCCGTCGCGTCCCGTCCGCTCGGTCCACCGCGCCGAAGGCTGGACGCCCGAGACGATCGCCTCCGATTTCCTGCCGGCGGTGAAGCCCAGCCTCCATCCGCTCCAGGTGTCGGCCGACGTCTTCGCCTGGGACCCCATTTGATCGAACTGGCCGGCGGACGCGCCCTCGTCACCGGAGGCGCCGGAACGCTGGGCAAGGCGCTCGCTCGGGTGCTGCTCGACCGGGGCATGGCCGTCCTGCTCACCGATCGCGACGAGGACCGGTTGCGCGACGCAATCGCGCGGCTCGGCCATCCCAAAGACCTCGACTGGCGAGTACTCGATGTCGCCGACCCACAGGGCTGGGCGGCGCTGGGCGAGGCGATCGACGCCGACGTCGCGCCGATCCGTCTGCTCGTCAACAATGCCTGCCCGCCCTCGGCCCGCCGTCCGCTGACCGAGATCGCACCGGCGGATTGGCAATCGCTGATCGCCGCCGGGCTGACCGGCCCCTTCCTCGGCGTCCGTACCTTCGCGCCGCGCATGGCGGCGAGCGGGGGCGGCCATATCCTCAACATCGCCTCGATGGCCGCGCTCGGCCCCTTGCCCGACCATGGCGACTATGCCGCCGCCAAGGCCGGTCTGCTCAGCCTCAGCGAGACGCTTCGCATCGAGCTCGCCGACAGCGGCGTCGGCGTCTCGGTGGCCTGTCCAGGCGCGATCGGCCATCCTCTCGGCCATGCCGGGTGCGCGGCCGACCCGGCCGCCGCGCCGGGCCGCATGGACCCGGTCGCGGGCATGGGCTTCGTGATCGACGCGATGCAGGCGGGCCGTTTCCTGATCCTGACCCATGGCGACGGCGCCGATGCCATCGCCTGCCGCGCCGACGAGATCGCGGTGGCCTTCGACCGTGCCGCGCAGGGGGGACCGGCCAGAACCCGTTGAACCATAGGGAGAGCGACCATGGAGAAGGGATTGAACGCGGGGATTTCGGCAACCGGCATGGTGAACAGCCCGAACCGCTTCAAGCTCGCCGTCTTCGGCCTGAACGTCAGCAACGGATGCAGCATCACATCGGCCGAGGGTGCGTTCAAGGGGGACTGGGACGAGGCGAAGGCCCTGGCGCAACAGGCCGACCGGCTGGGACTCGAGGCGCTCGTCTCGGTCGCGCGCTGGCGCGGTTTCGGCGGCGCCGTCAATTTCAACGACCGCGCCTTCGACACGATCAGCTGGGCGGCCGGGCTCGCCGCCGTGACCGAGCGGATTCAGCTGTTCGCGACCGTCCATGTGCCGACGATCCATCCCGTCCGGATGGCGAAGGCGGCGGCGACGATCGACCATATCTCCCACGGCCGCTTCGGGCTCAACATCGTCGCCGGCTGGAATGCCGGCGAGATCGGGATGTTCGGGACGCCGCAGAAGGGCCATGACGAGCGCTACGCGGTGTCGGCCGAATGGATCGGCGTGATCCGGCGGCTGTGGACCGAGGACGGCTTCGACTTCGAGGGCCGCTATTATTCGATCCCGGGCGGCCACAGCGAACCCAGGCCGGTCCAGCGCCCCGGACCGATCGTGATGTGCGCCGGGGCCAGCGCGGCGGGCAGCGACTTCGCGGCGGCCCATGCCGACTGCCAGTTCATCAACATCTTCGGCCTGGACGGGTTGAAGGAGCGGGTCGCCGGGCTGAAACGCTATGCGCGCGAGACATATGGCCGCGAGATCCGGATCTTCACGACCAGCTATGTCATGTGCCGCGACACCGAGCGGGAAGCCCGCGACTATTACGACCATGTCGTCAACCAAAAGGGCGATTGGGAAGGCGCCCGCAACCTCGTCCGCGGCATGATGCCCAATGTCGAGAACGCGGTCGACGACGACGCCATGCTGGCATCGCTGATCGCGGGCTATGCCGGTTTTCCGCTGATCGGCACGCCCGACCAGGTGGTGGCCGGCATGCGGGCGCTGTCCGAGGCAGGGATCGACGGCGTCACGCTGTCCTGGGTCGACTATGCCGAGGGGCTCGACCAGATGGAGCGCCTGATCCTGCCGCGCATGCGGGCGGCCGGGCTGCGCGTCTGACGACATGGTCTTCGTCGCCTATATTTCCTGAATGGCCGCCAAATGAGATTGGGCGGCTTCCGGCCGCACGATCACTCTGCGACGCGGACGGCAGGGAGAGGCGCGGTGAAGCAGATCGACGAAGGCGCGATCCGGACGGAGGTTCGCGGCGCCGTGCTCGAAATGACGATCGACCGGCCGCGCAAGCGCAATGCCTTCACCCCCACGATGTTCGGCGCGCTGGGCGAAGCCTATAGCCGGCTCGAGCGGGATCCGGCCTTGAGAGTGGGCCTGGTCCGGGCCGAGGGCGAACATTTCTCCGCCGGGATCGATCTGCCGCTGATGGCCGAGCATCGCGCCGCTGGACGGCCCTATGTGCCATTGAACCTGATCGACCCGACCGCCATCCGGGCGCCGTTCCGGACCAAGCCGGTGGTCTTCGCCATGCGCGGCGTGTGCTTCACGATCGCGATCGAGCTGATGCTGGGCGCCGACATCGTGGTCGCCGCGAGCGACTGCCGCTTCGCCCATATGGAGGTGCGTCGCGGCGTGATGCCTGGCTGCGGCGGAACCTATCGGCTACTGGAGCGGGTCGGCTGGGGCAATGCGATGCGGTTGCTGCTGACCGGCGACGAGTTCGACGCGCGCGAGGCCCATCGCCTCGGGCTGGTCCAGCGGTTGACCGAACCCGGCGAGGAAGTCGAGGCGGCCCGCGCGCTGTGCGACCGGATCGCCGATCAGGCGCCGCAGTCGGTCGCCGCGATCATGGCCAACTGCCGCACCGCTCTGGGCGATGCCTGGACCCGCGCGGCGACCGAGGCCACCGCCGAGAACAACCGGCTGTTCCTGACCGAGGACGCCGCCGAAGGGCGCCGCGCCGTGGCGGAAAAGCGCGAACCGATCTTCACGGGCCGCTGAGAGGCCGGACGGCAAGGAGAGGAAGGATGACGACCGACTATGATCCCGGCGAAGTCGCCGACCGGATGGCGATCAACGATACGATCATCCGCTATACCCATGCGCTCGACGATCATGAGATCGACCTGCTGGACACCGTCTTCACCCAGGATTGCCAGTTCGACCTGACTTCGGCCGGGGCGATGCGCGCGCCGTGGCCCGAGGTGAAGGCCTTCTTCCGCAAGCTGGGCGAAACCGTCAGCCGCGACATGCACATGTTCGGCATGTCGCGCATCACCTTCGCCGATGCGAGCCGCCGGATGGCGCATGTGACGTCCAAGGTGATCAACCCCGGCGGATCGATCGGCGAGGATGGACGCGAGCATTTCTACCAGATCCACGGCCATTATGAGGATGTGTTCGTGAAGACGGCCGAAGGCTGGCGCATCCGGGAGCGGACCTGGCGCCATGGCTGGATCAGCGGCGATTATCCCCATGCCGAGATGCCGGGATCGGTACGCGCCGACCTGGCCCGCAGGCTGGGGGAAATCGCCTGATCTGAATGGAGGCGCCCGTCCTCTTCAGCGGCCGGTGAAGCTGGGCGGCCGCTTCTCGCGGAAGGCGATCGAGGCTTCCTTGACGTCCTGGGTGCGGACGCAACGCGCGCTGTTATAGGCCTCGCGATCGATCACCGCTTCCAGGCCGCCGGTCTCGGCGAGGGCGAGGTTCTGCTTCATATAGCGAAAGGCGACGCTCGGCCCATCGGCAAGCGCGCGCGCCATCGCCATTCCCTCCTCGGCGAAGCTCGCGGCCGGGGCGATCCTGTTGACGAGGCCCAGCCGCTCGGCCGCCACGGCGTCGATCCTCTGGTCGAGGAACAGCAGTTCGGCCGCGCGCGATGCGCCGACCAGCCGGTTGAGGAAGTAGCTGATGCCGAGGTCGCCCGACAGGCCGATGCGGGCATAGGCGGTGCGCAGCACCGCGTCGTCGGCCATGATCCGAAGGTCGCAGGCCAGCGCCAGGGTCAGCCCCGCGCCGGCCGCCGCGCCGTTGACTAGAGCGATCGTCGGCTTGGGCATCTGGCTGAGCAGCAGGGTGGTGCGGCCATGGCCGCGCAGCGTGTCCGCGCGTTCCTCGACGGTCTCGGGCACCTTCGCCTTTTCGGCCGCATCGGCGCTGCGGCGGACGTCGCCACCCGAGCAGAAGGCCCGTCCCGCCCCGGTCAACGCCACTGCGCCAACCCCGGGATCTGCGGCGGCGGCGGCCACGGCGTCCTGGAGCAGATGGTGCAGCTCGGGCGTCAGCGCGTTGAGACGCTCGGGCCGGTTGAGCGTGATGATCCGCAGCCGCCCCTCATCGCGGACGATCAGCTCGGCTTCCCCCGCCCCGCTCACCGTAGCGTCCATGGTTTGGACTTGAGGCTGGCAGGGGCCGGTTTCACCGGCGACGACGCCTTGCTGATCTGGATATATTTGACCGCGTTGTTGACGGCCTGCGCACGCGGCAGGCTCTGCGCCTCCCACAGCGCCCGCACGCTGCCCTGGGTCGGCAGCGGCTCGCGCGCGGCGATGCTCTCGGCGATCGCCTGCGCGCGCGGCCACAGATCCTCCCGGCTGGTGATCTCGGTGACGAGGCTCATCCTGAGCGCGGTCGCGGCGCTGATCCGCTCCTCGTCGGCGAGCAACACCATGCGCGAAATCTCCTGATAGGGGATGCGCCCCAGCGCGCCGATCGGCTCGACCGACGACAGCTTGCCGAATTTCAGATGCGGATCGAAGAAGGTCGCGTCCTCCGAGCAGATCGCGATGTCGGCCTCGTTCAACCAGTAGAAGGCGCCGCCCGCCGCCATGCCGTGCACCGCGACGATGAACGGCTTCCACACGCGGTTGCTCTTGGGGCCCAGCCAGTCGCCCGGATCGTCATAGTCGAACGGCGCGGGCTCGGCGCCCGGCGCGCGCCAGCCCTCGCGGATGTCGACGCCTGTGCAGAAGGCCTTGCCCTCCGCCGCGCGCAGCACGACCACGCGCACCTCCCGGCTGTCGCGCACCGCGTTCCAGAGCCTGCGGAAATCCCGGATCATTGCCTGGTTGAAGCTGTTCGCCTTATCGGGCCGGTTCAGCGTGACGGTCAGCACGCCGCCGGCCAGATCGACGAGAATGGCGGTATAATCGCTTTGCTGCATGGTCATCACCAATGGCTAAGCGCGGCTCGCGATGCCCGAAAGGATGCGAACGGCGCGATTCAGGACGATCAGGCCGCGGTCGCCGGACGTGCGCCCGGATCGGGTTCGAACAACGGCAGCCAGACGTCCTCGATATTCTCGAACACCACCCGCACGGGCAGGCCGATATGAATGTCCTCGAAGGCGCAGTTGACGATATTGGTGGTCAGGTTGAGCCCCGGCTGCTCGGCCAGGGTGACGATCGCGACCGCATAGGGTTGCTTGAGGTCGCCCCACCAGGGCTGGCGATTGATCGTCCAGGTCTCGACCGTGCCCAGGCCCGACAGCGGCTCGGGCTTCACGTCGCGCGAATGGCAGTTGCGGCAGGCATCGACATGCGGATGTATCCACAGCCGGCAGTCCTGGCAGCGGGTGATGCGCAGCACGCCGTCCTCGCCGCTGCGCCAGAATTCGCCCTTCGGCCCGTCGGCGATCGCCGGCAGATAGCGGCGCGGCGGCGCGTTGGTCAGCGGTGTCGTCATGGCGGTCGTCCCTTCCTGACTATGGCGCTACCGCGCGCCAATCATCCTGTCCAATCGGCCATCCCGTCGCGAGACCCCGGAAATCCGGGGTTTCCGCTCTCGACAAGGGGCGTCGCGCCAAGATGGGCCCGATCGCGTATGGCCATTCGGCGCGATGATCTGAAAATGAGGGGAAGACGACTGGGATAGCAAGGGGACGCGGTGATGGTGATTCGCAACGGCGGGCTGCAGGCGGCCATCACCGGCGTCGGCATGTGCGCGCCCGGACGTGGCGCGCCGCGGCCGATCATGGACGTGATGCTCGACGCGGTGGACGAGGCGCTGGCCGACGCGGGGCTGACGCTGAAGGACATCGACGGCATCGCCACCTTCCCGCTGCGCGCCTCCTACGAGAATGACTCGCCGATCGACGTCACCATCCTGAAGGAGACGCTGGGGATCGAGTGCAACCATTTCTCGGGCGGGGTCGAGGGGCCGGGCCAGTTCACGTCGATCATGGCGGCGGTCGGTGCCGTCCTGTCGGGGCAGGCCCGCCATGTGCTGTGCTACCGCACCCTCGCCCAATACACCCAGCAACTCATCGATCGGGCGAACCCGCCCAAGCCGGGCCCCAAACCGCGCGTCTCGGGCAAATGGATGTACCATCGCCCGTTCGACGTCATGTCGCCCGTCACCTGCACCGCGATGATGGTGCGCCGGCATATGCACGAATTCGGCACCACCCGGGAGCAGATCGCCGCGACGGTGCTCAACTCGCGCCGCAACGCGCAGCGCAACCCTCGCGCGCTCCATCGTGGCCCGCTGACGATGGACGACTATATGAACGCGCGGATGATCTCCGATCCGCTCGGCCTCTACGACTGCGACGCGCTGCTCGACGCCTCGACCGTCATCATCGTCTCGGCGCTCGACGCGGCCAGGGACCTGCGCAAGCCGCCGATCGTGATCGAGGCGATGAGCGGGCGGATCGCGGGGCGCTATAGCTGGGACCAATATGAGCCGCTGTGGGGAATGATGGCGCTGGAAACCGGCCCGCATCTGTGGACCCACACAGACCTCAAGCCCAAGGACGTCAAGCTCGCCAATCTCTATGACGGCTTCAGCTTCCAGGCGATGCTGTGGCTGGAGGCGCTCGGCTTCTGCAAGCATGGCGAGAGCGGTCCCTTCGTCGAGGGCGGCGCGCGCATCGCGCTCGACGGCGAGCTACCGCTCAACACCGGCGGCGGGCAGCTCTCGGCCGGGCGGATGCACGGTTATGGCCTGCTGTGGGAGACCTGCATCCAGCTCTGGGGCGAAGGCGGCGAGCGACAGGTACCCAACGCGCCGCAGGTCGGCGTGACGGCCGCGGGCGGCGGCCCGCTGGCGGGCTGCCTGCTGCTGCGCCGCGACTGATCAGTCCATCAGCAACACGGTCTTGCCGAGCCCGACGCCCGACGCCGCATGGTCGAGCGCCTCGCGATAGCGCTCGAACGGAAAGGTCGCCCCGACCGGCGCACCGACCGAGCCTTCCGCCAGCCATTGCCGCAGCCGCGCCCGGTTCGCCTCGGCGCGCTCGGGCTGCCGAAGGTTGAATTGCCGCACATCGACGCCGACCAGCATCGCGCCCTTGAGCAGCGGCAGATTGGCCTTGAGCGACGGGATCGGGCCGCCCGCGAAGCCGATCACCAGGTGCCGGCCGTTCCAGGCGAGGCTGCGGAACGCCGGTTCGAAGAGCGGACCGCAGACCGGATCGACGACGATGTCGGGCCCGCCCCCGCCACAGGCCTCGGCCAGCCGGTCGCGCCATCCTTCCGGATCGGTGTCGATCGCCGCATCGGCTCCCAGCCCCCGCGCGAAATCCCGCTTGGCCGCGCTCGACCCGGTGGCGACCACGCGCGCGCCGAGCCGCTTCGCGAGCTGGACGGCGGCGCTGCCGACCCCGCCGGCCGCGCCGATCACCAACACCGTCCAGCCGCGCTCGACGCCTCCGCGATCGACCAGCGCGTGCATCGCGGTCAGCCAGTTGGCGCGGATCGCCGCCGCCTCGGCGAAGGCCATGTCGTCTGGAATCCGGGCGATCTGCGCGGCCGGTGCCAGGACATGGTCAGCGAAGCCGCCGCGTACCGACATCAACGGGATGACCCGCATACCGACGGCCAGTCCCGCGACCTCCGGCCCGATCGCGTCGATCTCGCCCGCCACCTCGACGCCGGGCACGAAGGGCACCGTCGCGGCGAGCTGATAGCGCCCGGTCGCGTGGAGCGCGTCGACATAGCCGACGCCGCAGGCACGGACCCGCAGGCGGACCTCACCGGCCCCCGGCACGGGCGGCCGCTCGCGCTCGATCGCATAGGCGTCGAGTTCACGCACGGTGCGCGTCCGGACAACCCGGCCCGTCGCGATGATGCGCTCGTTTTCGGCCATCCGTCCCTCCCGTCCGATCTTCGTCCGGACGACCATAGCGCCGCGCCGGGAAACCGGTCAGCCGAGGGCGGAACTATTGCGGGACATGACTCCTTATCGGTCGGAAAAAGCCCGGAATATCGCCGAATTCCTCGACCGATCATAGGCCACGGAGGGTCCCGCAACTATTGACGGTTCGTCAGTTCCTGTTAGGTCTTGGGGCCAGGGGATGGATGAATGAGAGACTATCAGCGCATTCGCTACGAGCTTCAGGACCATGTCGCGACGGTGACGATCGCGCGGGCCGAGGTCCGCAACGCGCTCGACAATCTCGCCAATATCGAACTGGGCCGGGCGTTCGACGATTTTGCCGCCGATCCCGACGCCTGGGTCGCGATCATCACCGGCGAGGGCGACAAGGCGTTCTGCGCCGGCAACGACCTGAAGGCCCGCGCGCGCGGCGACGTGCTGACGCAGGACGCATGGAGCGGCGGTTTCGGCGGCCTCGCCCGCCGGCACGACCTGTTCAAGCCGGTGATCTGCGCCGCGAACGGCAGCGCGCTGGGCGGCGGGTTCGAAATCGTCCTCGCCTGCGACATCGTCGTCGCCGCCGATCATGCCCGCTTCGCCCTGCCCGAGGCGCGGATCGGCCAGCTCGCGGGTGCGGGCGGGGCGCATCGCCTGCCACGCGCGCTACCCTGGCAACGGGCGATGGGCATGCTGCTCACCGGCCGCGACATCGACGCGGCGACCGCCCGCGACTGGGGCCTCGTCAACGAGGTCGTGCCGGGCGAGGAGCTGATGCCCGCAGCCCAGCGCTGGGCCGCCGAACTGGCGGGGCTGTCGCCGCTCGCGCTGCGCGCCGCCAAGGAGGCGGCCTCGCTCGGCCTGCATATGCCGCTGGAGGACGCGATCGGCACATCCTTCCCCGGCCGCGACCTCTTGCGCGCGTCGGAGGATTTCCTGGAAGGCCCGCGCGCCTTCGCCGAGAAGCGCCAACCGCGATGGACCGGCCGGTGACCACGACCGCCGAGATCATCGTCACCCGCGACGGACCGGTCACGACCTTCCTGCTCAACCGCCCCGAGCGGCTGAACGCGCTCACCTTCGAGATGCACCATGCGTTGCAGGAGGCGCTCGACGCCTTCGCCGCCGATGACGGCCAGCGGATCGGCGTCATCGCCGGGGCCGGAGATGCCTTCTGCTCGGGGTCCGACCTCAAGGCGATCGCCGAACGCCGCGCACGCGGCGAAGGGAAGATCGACCTGCCGCGGTGCGGCTATGCCGGTCTCGTCCAACGCTTCGACCTCGACAAACCGCTGATCGCGGCGGTGAACGGCGTCGCGGCGGGAGGCGGGTTCGAGATCGCGCTCGCCTGCGACCTGATCGTGGCGAGCGAGACGGCCCGATTCGGCCTGCCCGAGCCGCGGGCCGGCTTCGTCGCGGTCGGCGGCGGCCCGCATCGGCTGGTTCGCGAGATCGGCCTGAAGCGGACGATGGACCTGGTCCTGACCGGCAGGCTGATCGACGCCGCCGAGGCCCGGTCGCTGGGTTTCGTCAACGAGGTGGTGCCCGTCGCCAGCCTGCCCGACGCGGTGGCGCGCTGGGCCGACGCGATGCTGAAGGGTGGACCGATGGCGCTGCGCGCCTCCAAGGCGCTGGTCCACCGCAGCATCGACGCGCCGAGCCTCGCCGCCGCTATCGGTGATCAGGATGCCATCCCCGCGATGCGGCGGTGGCGCGCGAGCGGCGAGACAAGCGAAGGGCCCCGCGCCTTCGCCGCGAAACGTCCCGCCGCCTGGATGCGGCCATGACGGCGGCGGCGATCGCGGGCGTCCGCGTCATCGACGCCTCGACCGGGCTGGCCGGATCGGTGGCGGCGCTGATGCTCGCAGAGTCCGGCGCCGACGTCGTCAAGGTCGAGCCGCCCGCCGGCGATCCTCGCCGGGGCACCGTCGCCTTCGCCGCGTGGAACCGTTCGAAGCGCGGCATCGCGATGGATGTGGCCGGGGCCGACGCCGCGGCGTTCGACGCCCTGCTGGGCGGCGCGGACGTGCTGATCCATGACGGCGCGCTGCCGTTGCCCGACCTGTCCGTTTATCCGCACCTGATCTCCTGCCGCATCTCGGGCACGCCCGACGGCTTCGCCGACGACCTTCCCGCCGACGACTTCCTCGTCATGGCGGCGAGCGGCGCGCTGGCCGAGCAGCCGGCGCTGCATCGCGACGGGCCGGCCTTCGTCCAGCTGCCGCTCGGAAGCTGGTGCGCCGCCTGGCTCGCCGCGATCGGCATCGGCGCGCGCCTCGCCCATGTCGCGCGCGGCGGCGCGCCGGGGCCGGTCGACACCAGTCTGCTTCAGGGGATGCTGGTGCCGCTGATGATGCTGTGGCGCGACGCCGAGACGCCGACGCCGGGCTTCGGCGGGCGGATCGACAAGAAGGTGCTGCCCGCGATCTTCGAATGTGCCGACGGCGTCTGGCTCCACATCATGAAGAATGCGGACGACACCCCGCTGATGCGGCGACTGCTCGACGAGATGGGGGCCGACGCGGTGGCGAAGGCCAACGCCGAATGGCCGCCCCATTTCCGTTACACCAACTGGGGCGCCAATGTCCGGGCGTTCCGCAGCCGACCGAGCGCCGAGTGGCTCGCCGACCTGTGGGCCGCCGACATTCCGGTGCAGCCGGCGCTGCCGGTCGGCGCGCTCTACGACGACGCCCAGGCACGGGCCAACGCCTATGTCGTCGAGGTCGACGATCCCGATCTCGGCCGCGTGCGCCAGCCCGGCTTCCCCCTGGCGATCGATCCACCCGGCGGAGTCCGGGGCCCCGCCCCTCGCCTGGACGAACATCGCGCCGCGCTGCTGGCCGAGGCCCGACCGCGCCAAGCCGCGCCGCCGGCGCCCAGCGGGCGGCCGCTGCTCGACGGCATCAGGGTCGTCGACTTCGGCAATTATCTCGCCGGACCGCTGTCGACGATGATGCTCGCCGATCTCGGCGCCGACGTCGTCAAGGTCGAGCCGCTGGCCGGCGACCCGATGCGCGGCAACGAGTCGGCCTTCCTCGGCTGCCAGCGCGGCAAGCGCTCGCTGGCGCTCGATCTCGGCCATCCCGGCGCGCGCGCCGTGATCGCCCGGCTGGTGGCGGGGGCCGACATCGTCCACCATAATCTGCGCCTGCCCTCGGCACGCCGCTTCGGGCTCGACTATCCCGACCTCCGCGCGATCCGGGAGGACATCATCTTCGGCCATGTCAGCGCCTATGGCCCGGCGGGCGAGCGCCGCTACTGGCCCGGCTACGACCAGCTCTTCCAGGCGTCGGCGGGCTGGGAACTGGCCAATGCCGGCGAGGGCAACCGGCCGGTCTGGCTGCGCTTCGGGATGATGGACCATCTCTGCGCGATGTCGCTCGCCTATGCCATGCTGCTGGCGCTGATCCGGCGCGAGACGACCGGCGAGGGATCGCAGGTCGCCGCCTCGCTGCTCGGCGCCAGCATCCTCACCATGGCCGATGTGGCGATGCGGCCCGACGGGACGCTGATCGGCCGCTCCGACCGACTCGACCGCCTCCAGTTCGGCCCGTCGCCGGGGCGGCGGCTGACGGCCTGCGCCGACGGCTGGATCGCCTTCGCGGGCCCCGACGACGGGGCGCCCGACGCCGAAAAGCTGGCGGCACTGCCGGTGCGCGAGGCCGTCGACCGGCTGCGCGCGCAGGGCTTCGCGGCCGTGATCGTCGAGGAGGGCGGCGGCCAGGCCTTCCTGTTCGACGAGGATCATGTCCGCCAGGGTCTGGTGGCCAGCTATCCGCACCCCGTCTATGGCCGGCTGCGGCACCCCGGCGCCTTCTGGTCGATGCCCGACGCGCCGCTGACGATCGACCGCGCGCCGCCGGTGGCGGGCCAGCACGGGCGCGATATCCTGGAGGGTCTCGGCCTTTCGGGGAACGAGATCGACGTGCTGGTGCGCGACCGGGTGGTGATGCTGCCCGAGAAATGAGGACCGATCGATGACAGGACGCTTGCAGGACAGGATCGCGTTGGTGACGGGCGCGTCTCGCGGCATGGGCTTCTCGATCGCCGAGCGCCTGGCGGCCGAGGGCGCGCGCGTGGTGCTGACGGCGCGCAGCGCGGACGAGCTCGCCGACGCCGCCGCGCGGATCGGCCCGGCCGCGCTGGCAATCCCGTGCGATATCGGCGATCCGGCTTCGGTACGTCAGCTGTTCGCGGCGGTGCGCGACGATCTCGGCGGTCTCGACATCCTGATCAACAACGCCGCGCTCGCCTCGCCCAATCCGATCGAGGAGGCTGGCGACGCTTCGGTCCAGCTCGAGGTCGCGGTCAACATATTGGGCCCGCTCTACTGCTGCCGCGAGGCGATCCCGCTGATGCGCGCGCGCGGCGGCGGCGACATCGTCAACGTCAGTTCGGAGTCGGTGCGCCACCCCTATCCGCACCTGACGCTCTATGCCGCCACCAAATCGGCGCTGGAGACCTTCTCCGCCGGGCTGCAGGGCGAGATCGCCGACGACCGTATCCGCGTCACCGTCTATCGCTCGGGCAACGTCCGCGGCACCTTCAGCCGCGACTGGTCGGACGAGGCGCGGGCGCGAGCGCGCACCGCGGCGCGCGACCGGGGTTTCTACCACCAGTCGGGCGCGCAGATCGAACCGGAGATCCCCGCCGGGATGATCGCCGACCTGCTGGCCCTGCCCTTCGAGGCGCAGGTCGACCTGATCGAGCTGCGCGGCATCCAGCCGTCGAGCAGGACCATCGCCGCCCGGGAGGCCATGGACCCGTCAAAGGTCTAGCCCCCGTCACCCCGTATCCGAAAGGTCGTTCACCCTATGACACTGAAGCTCCAGAACAAGCTGTATATCGGCGGCGCGTTCGTTTCCGGCGCGGCCGGCACCGACAGGATCATCAACCCGGCCAATGAGGACGTCATCGGCGAGGCGCCGGTGGGATCGGTGGATGATGCCCGCGCGGCGGTCGCCGCCGCGCACGACGCCTTCGTCTCGGGCCCGTGGCGGCGATTGTCGCGGCATGAGCGCATCGCCCATATGCGCCGCTTCTACGAGGCGCTGGAACAGCGCAAGGACGAGATCATCGCGATACTGATCGCCGAGGCGGGCGCCACCGTCTCGCTCGCCAATGGCGCGCAATGGGCAACCGGCATGAAGCATTTCCGCTATTATATGGATGCCGCCGCCCAGGATTTCACCAAGCTCAGCCGGCCCGAGGTGACTCCCGCGGCCGGCGGCGTCAAATGGCTGGGCACCAGCGTCGTCCGCTACGATCCGGTGGGGGTCGTCTCGGTGATCACGCCGTACAACTACCCCTTCATGCTCAATCTGGTGAAATCCGTGCCCGCGTTGCTGATGGGCAACACCGTCGTCCTCAAGCCTTCGCCCTACACGCCCTATTCCGCGCTGGTCCTGGGCGACATCGCGCGCGCGGCCGGCCTGCCCGACGGCGTGTTCAACGTCGTGACCGGCGGGCTGGACGTCGGCGAGCTGCTGACGACCGACAAGCGCGTGCGGCTGGTGACCTTCACCGGCTCCGACATGGTCGGCGCCGCGATCATGGCGCAGGCCGCGCCGACGCTGAAGCGGCTGCTGCTGGAACTGGGCGGGAAATCGGCGATGATCGTGCGGCCGGACGCGAATCTCGATAGGGCCGTCCATACCGGGCTGCGCGGCTTCTCGTCGCACGCCGGCCAGGGCTGCGCGCTCAACACCCGCCATCTCGTCCACAATTCGATCCGGGCCGATTACGTCGCGCGGCTCAAGGAAGCGGCCGAGCGCGTCGTCGTCGGCGACCCCGCCGATCCGAAGACCGAGATGGGCCCGCTGATCCGGGCCGTGGCCCGCGACCGCGCCGAGAAATATGTGCAGATCGGCCTGGATGAAGGCGCCAGGCTGGTGACCGGCGGCAAGCGGCCCGGCCATATGGCCAGGGGTTTCTTCTTCCAGCCGACCTTCTTCGACGACGTCGCCAACGGCTCACGGCTCGCCCAGGAGGAGATTTTCGGGCCGATCGCGGCGGTCATCGGCTATGACACGGACGAGGAGGCGATCCGCATCGCCAACGACAGCGACTTCGCGCTCGCCTGCTACATCCTCACCAACGACGCCGGCACCGCCTATGAAATGGCGCAGCAGATCAACAGCGGCCGTTGCGCGATCAACGGCGGCGCGGGCACGCAGCTATCGGACGAACCGTTCGGCGGCAATCTGCGATCCGGCTTCGGCCGCGAGAACGGGATCGAGGGCCTGCTGGAGTTCACCAACGCCAACGCCATCTCCTTCCACGCGGCATAAGCGGTGGTGGGCGCGAGACTCGACGACGCGGCCCTGCTGGCCGATCCGGCGCCGATCCGGCCCTGGTTCGACACAGCGCTGGGCGGCCCGTCGCTGCCGCTCGCATTGACCCGCGTGTCGGGTGGCGCCAGCAACAGCCTGTTCCTGGTCCGGCGCGGCGACCGCCGCTATGCGCTGCGCCGCCCGCCCGCGACCGCCAACGACAGGACCTCGCACGATTTCGAGCGCGAGTTGCGCCTCGCCCGCGCGCTCGCCGCCACCGACATCCCCCATGCCCGGCTGGTCGGCGGCACCACCGAACCCGACTGGATCGGCGGGCCCTTCATCGTGCTCGACTGGATCGATGGCTTCACCCCGCGCGACCCGATGCCGGAGCCCTTCGCCGACGACCGCGACCTGCGCCGCGCGCTGGGGGACTCCGTGATCGACGCGCTCGCCAGCATCGCCCGGGTCGACTGGCGCGCGGCGGGTCTCGACGGCTTCGGCAAGCCCGATGGCTTCCTCGCCCGGCAGGTCGACCGCTGGCTCGCCCAATATGCCCGCAGCCAGACCCGCGAGCTGGCCGGCCTCGACGCCCTGACCGCCTGGCTGCGCGCCAACACGCCCCCGGCCGCGCCCGCCGGGCTGATGCACGGCGACTACAGCTTCGCCAATGTCATGATCGCCCCCGACCGGCCCGCCCGCGTCGCCGCCGTGATCGACTGGGAACTGACCACGATCGGCGATCCGCTGCTCGATCTCGGCCATCTGCTCAGCAGTTGGGCCGACGACACGACCGGCCCGACCTGGGCCCATTATATCCATTGGGATCGTGGCTTCCGCAGCCGCGCCGAAGCCGCCGAGCGCTATGCCGGACGCAGCGGCCGGTCGATCGACCATCTGCCCTTCTACATGGCGCTCGCCCTATTCCGCCTCGCGGTGATCCTGGAGGGAAGCTTCGCGCGGTACGTCCGCGGCCAATCCGACAACCCGCGTCACGCCGCGTTTGAAGAGCGTGTTCCCAGCCTGATCGCCCAAGCGATGCGCACCGTCGAGAGGGCCTAATATAGGAGACCAACAGCGATGTGGGACTTTTCCACGGACCCCGTGTTCCAGAAGAAGCTCGACTGGATGAAGCAATTCGTCCGCGACGAGGTCGAGCCGATGGACCTCGTCTTCAACCGGCCCGGCCATAATTTCGACGTCACCGACAAGCGTGCGCTGGCCGCCGTCCGCCCCCTCCAGGCCGAGGTGCGGCGCCAGGGCCTGTGGGCCTGCCACCTGACCCCCGACCTTGGCGGCCAGGGCTATGGCCAGGTCCAGCTCGCGCTGATGAACGAGATATTGGGCGCCACCAAATGGGGACCACGCGTCTTCGGCTGCCAGGCCCCCGACAGCGGCAATGCCGAGATATTGGCGAAGTTCGGAACCCCTGAGCAAAAGGCCCGCTACCTGGCCCCGCTGCTCGACGGCGAGATCGTCTCCTGCTTCTCGATGACCGAGCCGCAGGGCGGAGCCGACCCGCGCGTGTTCGAGACCCGCGCCGTGCGCGATGGCGATGAATGGGTGATCAACGGCTATAAATGGTTCTCCTCGCAGGCACGCTGGGCCTCCTTCATCATCGTCATGGCGGTGACGAAGCCCGACGCGCCGTCCGCCGAGCGCTTCTCGATGTTCCTGATCCCGGCCGAGACGCCCGGCGTGACCATCGTCCGCAACACCGGCCTGATGGGCGAGCATGAGGACGAGGGCGCCCACGCCTATATCCATTACGACAATGTCCGTGTGCCGGCCGACGCGATGCTGGGCCAGGAGGGCGGCGCCTTCCACGTGGCGCAGGTGCGGCTGGGCGGCGGGCGCATCCATCACGCGATGCGGACGCTGGGCGCCGCGACCAAGGCCTATGAGATGATGAAGGAGCGCGCCGTCAGCCGCTTCACCCAGGGCGGGCCGCTCGCCGGCAAGCAGAGCACGCTCGCGGCGATCGCCGACAGCTATGTCGAGCTGCTCCAGTTCCGCCTGCTCGTCCTCCACGCCGCCTGGACGATCGACCAGGGCGACCGCGAGGCCGGCAAGATCGGCATCGGATCGGTCAAGATCATGAGCCCTCGCATCCTCAAGGACATCGTCGGCCGCGCGATCCAGCTCCATGGATCGCTGGGCGTCTCCAACGAGCTGCCGCTTGGCGGCTATTGGGTGAAGGCGGCGTCGCAGGGACTGGTCGACGGGCCGACCGAGGTCCACCAGATCGGCCTCGCCAAGCGCATCCTGAAGGACGCGAAGCCGGCGCCCGGCCTGTTCCCCAGCGAGCATATCCCGACCCGCGAGGCTGCGGCGCGCGAGAAGCTCGGCGACTATCTCGCGCAGCCCGAGGAGGCGCTCGCATGAGCGGGTCCAGGCCCGCGATCGACACCGGCAGGAACGGCTTCAGCGACATGACGGCGGACGAACTGCCCGATCCGTCGAAGCTGTTCGACATGAGCGGCAAGACCGTGCTCATCACCGGCGGCAGCCGGGGGATGGGCCGGGCCATGTCCCATGGTTTCGCGGCGGCGGGTGCGAACGTGATCGTCACCAGCCGCAAGCTCGACGCCTGCGAGACGGTGGCGGCCGATATCCGCGCCGCCGGCCGCCGCGCGCTCGCGATCGCCTGCCATGTCGGCAAATGGGACGACATCGAACGCCTTGTCGAGGCCGCCTATGGCGAGTTCGGCCGCATCGACGTGCTGATCAACAATGCCGGCATGTCGCCGGCATCGCCTTCGTCCGACAGCGTGTCCGAGGCGCTGTTCGACAAGATCCAGGACGTGAACTTCAAAGGCCCCTTCCGCCTCACCGCGCTGGTCGCCAAGCGCATGGCCGACCAGGGCGGCGGCAGCATCATCAACGTGTCGAGCCTGTCGGCGATCCGGCCGAGCCCCGCCACCTCGCCCTATGCCGGCGCGAAAGCCGCGCTCAACGCGGCGTCGGTGGCGATCGCGCTCGAATATGCGGCGCGGGGCGTCCGGGTGAACGTCATCGCGCCGGGCGCCTTCGCGACCGATATCGCCCAAGGCTGGGCCGATCCGGAACAGGTCCGCCTGCGGGCGGCCAGCCAGCGCGTCGCCGATCCGCGCGAAATCGTCACGGCGGCGCTCTATTTCGCCAGCGATTTCTCCAGCTTCACCACCGGCGCCAATCTCCGCGTCGACGGCGGCCGGGCATAGACGATCGCGGGGGCCTGTCGCGCCCTGCCGCCACTCGGCCCATAAGAAAAAGGCCCCCGCTCTTGCGAGCGGGGGCCCCTTTCACCCGATAGCCGCCGGCTTCAGATCAGGCCCTTGCGGCGCTTGCGGCCCTCGGCCACGTCACCTGCCGTCACCACCGGCACGAAGGTCTTGGCGACATTGCCAGCCGTCACCGCGGCGCCCTCCTCGGCATATTCGCGGGCGTCCTTGCCGGCCTTCGACTGGACCGAGACGTCGACATGGGTCGCCTTGGCGCGCAGCGCGCCGACCGTGCAATTCTCGCGGCCGAACTGCGCGACCGGATCGACGCCGTAGAAACGGAAGGCGTTCTGGTGGGTGATCTTGTCGATCACCGCCTCCGGCAGATCCTTCACATTGTCCCACAGGTCCTCGGCGACGTGCGGCCAGGTGCAGTCCGAATGCGGATAGTCGCATTCATAGGCGATGATGTCCTCGCCGACCGCCTTGTAATTGTCGCAGCCGAAATGATCGTCGATGAAGCAGGTCAGGAAATGTTCGCGGAACACTTCCGACGGCAGCTTGCCGCCGAAGTCGACGCGGACCCAGGGGCCGTGGTGGCGGAAGGTGAAGTCCGCCCGCTCCAGCATATAGGGAACCCAGCCGATGCCGCCTTCCGACAGCGCGAACTTCAGGTTCGGGTAGCGGAGCAGCGCTTTCAGGTGCAGCAGATCGGCGGCGTCGGTCGCGATCGCCATCGGCATCGCCGTGATCCAGGCCGAGATCGGCGAGAGATCGGAATTCGCCTCCGGCGCGAGACCGGTGCCGATATGGCAGTTGAAGACGATCCCCTCGTCGTTCGCCAGCTTCCACATCGGTTCCCAGATCGGATCGTGGACCGAGGGCAGGCGGTTGCGCGACGCCGGATTCGCCGGGAAGAAAACCGATCGGCTGCCCTTCTTCACCAGGCGCTTCATCTCCTCGAGCGTGGCGTCGATGTCCCACAGCGGCAACAGGCCGGTCGGGAAATAGCGGCCCGGATAGGGCCCGCACCATTCGTCGATGTGCCAGTCATTATAGGCGCGCATCACCCGCTTGGTGTTCTCCTTGTCCTTGGCGTCCCAGAACCAGGAGCCGTCGAACCCGGCGAAGGTCGGGAACATCAGCGCGGTCATCTGGCCCATCGCGTTCATGTCGTCGATATGGGCCTCGGCATCCCAGACGCCCTTGCGCATCTGGTCGATGTTCATCGGCTCCATCCCATATTCCTCCTTGGGACGGCCGACCACGGCGTTGACGCCGACGGCGAAGGTGCGCTTGTTCTCCTGCTCCCACCACCAGGACGCATTGCCCAGCTCGTCGGTCACATATTGGGGCGCCAGAGCGCGGTGCTCCTTGGACAGATGCTGGTCGAACATCGTCGGCGGCTCGATCACGTGATCGTCGACGCTCGCGATCACCATGTCTTCAAGGTTCATGCTCAATCCTCTCCACGGAGTCATCCCTTCGCGGACTAATAAATAATGATTCGTCAGTTTTTAAGCAAGCACGGAATCCACCCATCCCATTTGGGAAGCCTCACCGATGATACCTCTGGGTTCATATGCTGCATGGCCGCTTGCCCGGGCATAACGGCGTCATGGCCCAGCGGGCCATGGCAAATGGAGAACGGAAGCATGGACAGTTCAGCGAGGGACAGGATCGTTCCCGGGCGCTTCGCCGGCAAGCGGGCGATGGTGACGGGCGGGTCGCGCGGGATCGGCGCCGCCGTCGCGCGGCGACTGGGCGCCGAAGGCGCGCTGGTCGCGATCGCCTATCGCAGCCGTAGCCATGAGGCGGAGGAGATCGCCTCCGGGATCGTGGACGGCGGCGGCCAGGCCTTCGCCATTCAGACCGACATCGGCCTGCCCGGCGCGATCGACTCGCTGTTCGCGGCCTGGGACGAGACCGCGACCGGGATCACCGGCGACAATCGGCTCGACATATTGGTCAACAATGCGGGCATCGCCTCTGCGGCGGCGCTGAGCGAGATCCAGGACCATGCCTTCGACCGGATCTTCGCGATCAACACCAAAGGATCGGCCTTCGTGTCCCAGCAGGCCGTCCGGCGGATGACGCAGGGCGGGCGGATCGTATCGATCGGATCGGGCGCCGCCAAGCAGCCCGGCCCGCTCAACGGCACCTACGGCATGTCGAAGGCGGCGCTGCTGGCGATGACGCGGTCGCTGGCGGTCGAGCTGGGCCAGCACGGGATCACCGCCAATGTCGTCGCGCCGGGTTATACGAGGACCGACATGACCGCGCACATGCTGGCCGAACCGCGCTTCGTCGAGCGGCTGGAGCAGATCACCGCGCTGCGCCGGGTCGGCGAACCGGAGGATATCGCCGCCGTGGTCTGCTTCCTCGCCTCGGACGATGGCGGCTGGCTGACCGGCCAGTGGATCGAGGCGACGGGCGGTTACAAGCTCGTGCCGCCGGTCTGAACCCGGCCGGGCGGACGCAACCGCATCAGGCAGAAGCCCCCGGCCAGCAAGGTCAGCAGGGCCGCCGCGACCAGCGCGAAGCCGCTGGTCGTGCCCGCCAGCCGGAAGACCAGCGCCGCCGACACCGCGCCGCCGCTCTGCCCGGCAAGCCGCATCACCGCCAGCATTCCGCCCGCCGCCCCCGACCGCTCGACCGGCGCATCGGCCAGCAGGGTACGGTTGTTCGGCGTCTGGAAGAAGGCGAAGCCGGCACCACACAGCAGCATCGGCCCGACCAGCAGCCAGGGGGCCTGCTGCGCGGGCAACGCCGCCAGGAGCAACAGGCCCAAGGTCATCAGGCCGAGGCCGATCGCGCTGAGCAATGCGGCGGGGGTACGTTCGACCAACCGGCCGGCGATCGGCGCGGCCATGGCCATGGCCACCGGCCAGGGGGTCAGCAACAGGCCCGTCTCGACATGGCCGAGGCCTAGCCCGGCCTCCAGGTAGAAAGGCAGGCTGATGAACGCCATGACCTGCGCCGCCCAGGCGAGCAGCGAAGTCGCATAGGAGAGGCGCAGCAGCGGAAAGCGCAGCAGATCGACCGGCAGCAGCGGAGCCACCTGCCCTCGCGACCGGCGGACGAGCATGATCGCCGCGACGCCCCCCGCGATCGCGCAGGCGTAGATCGAAGCCGGGGCGCCGCCCCCGGCCCAGCCATTGGCGGCGTAGAACAGGCCGAGAAAGACGACGGCGTTGAGCAGGATCGCGGACCCGTCGATGGCGCGGGACACGGACGGCGCCTTGGGCAGCGCGAACAGGCCGATCGCCAGCGACAACATCCCGATCGGGATGTTGACCGCGAACAGCCAGTGCCAGGACCCGACCGATAGGATCATCGCCGCCAAGGTGGGGCCCGACGCGGAAGCCACCGCCACCACCAGCGCGTTGTAGCCGATGCCCCGGCCGAGATGCGCGCGCGGATAGGTGAAGCGTAGCATCGGCCCGTTCATCGCCTGGATGCAGGCTCCGCCGACGCCCTGAAGAAAACGGCTGGCGACCAGCATCGGTAGGTCGGTCGCGGCCGCGCAGCCGACCGACGCCGCGATGAAGGTCAGCAGGCCGGCGATATAGATGCGCGAGCAGCCGAACCTCTCCCCCAATGCCGACAGCGGCAACAGCGAGACGAGCACCGCCACCTGATAGGCGTTGACCACCCACACCGCCTCGACCGGCGTTATCGCCAGTTCGCGGGTGATCGTCGGCAGCGCGATGTTGACGATCGCGCCGTCGACGATCGCCATGGCGATGGCGAGCCAGATCGCCAGGATCGCCCGGAAGCGACGCGGCGCCGGCAGGCCATCCGGCCATTCCGGCAACGAAGGGCCCGTCGCCACGATCAGCCGCCGGCCGCCAGCGAGCTGTCCTCGGCCGGCGCCATATCGGGGCTCCAGACCACTTCCCAGGACAGGCCCTGCGGATCGTCGAAATAGCCGCTGTACAGCCCGCCATCGCGATCGCGCGGCGGGCTGGTGACGACGGCCCCGGCGGCGGCGGCGCGAGACAACGCATCGTCGACCTCATCCCGGCTGGCCACGAAGCTGGCGAGCGACGTGGCGCCGCCCCGCGGCACCGCAACGCCGCGCTCGGCCGCGAGATAGGCGGCATCGAGGAAGACGAGCACCACGCCGCCGGTCCGGTACATCACCGATCCGCTGCCGCCGGTCCGCCACGCGGCCCAGCCCAGCCCGTCCTCATAAAAGCCGCGCACGGCCTTGATGTCTTCGATGCCGATCATCACCATATTGATCATCTGACGCATGGCTCTCCTCCTCTGGCCGGTCGTGCGGATTCATCGCGGCACGAAGGGCGGGACATGAAAAAGGACGGGGTTCGCGCCGGGCAGGCCGCCGCCACGCGGGCGGGCATCGTCGCCGCCGCCAAGCGGCTGTTCCAGGCGCAAGGCTATGCCGACACCCCGATCGATGAGATCGTCGCCGAGGCGGGGGTGACGCGCGGCGCGCTCTACCATCATTTCAAGGACAAGGGTGCGCTGTTCCGCGAGGTGTTCCACGCGGTCGAGCACGAACTGATGCAGCGGGCCGAGCCTCCCGACGTCACCGGCGAGGCCGATCCCTGGCGGCGTTTCCGGTTGCGGATGCAGGGGTTCCTCGACGCGATCGTCGCGCCGTCGGTGCATCGCGTGCTGCTGCTCGACGGACCGCTGGTGCTCGGCTGGGCACAATGGCGGACGCTGGAGGCCGACTACGGCCTGGCGGCGATCGGCCGCGCGCTGGATGCCGCGATGGCGAACGGCTCGGTGGCGCGCGCGCCGGTCCGGGCGTTGTCGCACCTCATCCTCGCCGCCGTCGACGAGGCCGCGCTGATGATCGCCCATGCCGCGGATCGCCCGGCGGCGCGCGCCGAGGCCGGGCAAGCGCTTGATCGGTTTCTGGCGGGTATCGCGGTGCGTCCGGACATTTGACATACCATTAGTATGCGAAATATCCGGACGGCCTCAACGGCCCATGCCCCGCCCGGCCATCCCAGTTCGACGGGCTTCAGGCGGGCGCATCCTGAAAGCTCATCGGCCGGTGAACAGCGGCGGGCGCTTTTCGAGGATGGCGCGGGCGCCCTCATGATGATCCTCGGTGTGGTGCATCAGCCCCTGGGTCGAGGCCGCCAGCTCCAGCATCGTGTCATAGCCGACCGACTGCCCCTGCCGCAGCAGCGTCTTGGTGGCGCGGAGCTGATAGGGCGGCTGTTGCGCGATCTCGTCCGCGAGCGCGCGAGCCCGGTCCATCAGCGCATCGGGCTCGACGACCTCGGAGACGAGGCCCCACTCGGCGGCCTTCTCGGCGGAGATGACCCGGCCGGTGTAGAACAGCTCGGCGGCGCGACTCATCCCGATCACGCGCGGCAGGATCCAGGTGCCGCCGTCGCCGGGGATGATGCCGACCTTGAGGAAGGTCACGCCGAAGCTTGCCCTGGTCGAGGCGAGGCGGATATCGGCGAGGCAGGCAAGGTCGCAGCCCAGCCCGATCGCCGGACCGTTGACGGCGGCGATCAGCGGAACGTCGAGCCCGTGGAGCGCCCGCAACGCCCGATGGATGTTGCCGCGATAGCCCTCCCGCACCATCGCCGGGTTGCCGGCGAAATTGCCCTCGCCCGCCAGCATCGCCTTGACGTTGCCGCCGGCCGAGAAGGCACGCCCCTCTCCCGTCAGGATCGCGGCGCGGATGGTGCGGTCGGCGGCCAATTCGGCACAGGCGGCCGCAACCGCGTCACCGTCGCCTTGCTCGCCGAGCGCGTTCATCATCTCGGGGCGGGTGAGGGTCAGGGTGGCGACCGGGCCGTCGCGGTCGAGGCGGATGATCGAAGACATGTCGGGGGCTCCTGTTGGATCGAGAAGGGGAAGCGAAGGATCAGCGGAACTGCGGCTCGATCCATTCGGGGAAGATATCGGGCAGGCCGTCGCTGACCCGATCGGGGAAATCGGGGCTGCGCTTCTCGAGGAAGGCAGCGACGCCTTCGCGCGCATCGGCGGCGGCGGCGCGGGCGCGGATCGCGCGGGTATCGGCGCGGTGCGCCTCCATCGGGTGGTCCTGCCCCAGCGCATGCCACATCATCCGGCGGGTGAGCGCGACCGAGACCGGGGCCGCCTGCCCAGCGATCTCGCGCGCCAGCTCGCGGGCCGCGGGCAACAGTTCCTCGGGCGGATGCACCGATCGGACGAGGCCGCGTTCGCGCGCCTCCCCGGCGGGCACGATCCGGCCGCTATAGCACCATTCGAGCGCGGTCGAGATGCCGACGATGCGCGGCAGGAACCAGGTCGAGGCCGCCTCCGGGGTGACGCCGCGCCGGGCGAAGACGAAGGCGTAGCGCGCCGTTTCCGACGCGAGCCGCATGTCGAACGAACAGCTGATCGATGCCCCCGCCCCGGCCGCGACGCCGTTGATCGCGCCGATGACGGGCTTGAGGCTGCGGAAGATGCGCAGGCTCACCTGTCCCGCGCCGTCGCGGATGATGCCGTTGACCGTCACCTTGTCGCCGTCCGCGTCACCGCGCGCGCGCGGATCGAATGTCGTCGCCCCGCCCGAGACGTCGGCGCCGGCGCAGAAGGCCTTGCCCGCCCCGGTCACGATCACCGCGCGCACCGCGTCGTCGGCATCGGTATGGTCGAAGGCCGCGAGCAATTCGCGCCGCATCGCCACGTCATAGACGTTGAGCCGGTCGGGCCGGTTCAGCGTGATCGTCGCGACGCCCTCGGCGACCTCCAGCTTTATCGCCTGAAAATCCTCGCTTGCCATCAAAGTCTTCCTTCGCGGCCTCCGGCCGCTCTGATACGTCCTGGGAAAATCAGGAGATGCCCATGACCTTGCCACGGTTCCTGCATGATCGGCTGCGCTTGCCGGTGATCGGTTCGCCGATGTTCATCGTGTCGAACCCACGCCTCGTCATCGCGCAATGCACGGCAGGAATCGTCGGCTCCTTCCCGTCGCTCAGCGCGCGGACGCCCGAACTGCTCGACGAATGGCTGGACGAGATCGGCGCGGCGCTCGCCGCGCATGATGCCGCCCATCCCGACCGGCCCGCCGCTCCCTTCGCGGTCAATCTGATCGTCCACCGCACCAATGCCCGGCTCGAAACCGACCTGGCGCTGTGCGAGAAGCATCGCGTGCCGATGATCATCACCTCGCTCGGCGCGCGGCCCGACGTCTATGCGGGCGCGCAGGGCTTCGGCGCGACGGTGTTCCACGACGTGATCCATGACGGCTTCGCCCGCAAGGCGATCGACAAGGGCGCCGACGGGCTGATCGCGGTGGCGGCGGGCGCGGGCGGCCATGCCGGCGCTCTGTCCCCCTTCGCGCTGGTGGCGGAGATACGGCGCTGGTTCGACGGGCCGCTCGCCCTGTCGGGCGCGATCGCGACCGGAGCCGGCATCCTCGCCGCGCAGGCGATGGGCGCCGACCTCGCCTATATCGGCTCTCCCTTCATCGCGACCGAGGAGGCCAACGCCCCTGACGGCTACAAGCGGATGATCGTCGACGGCACTGCCGACGACATCATCTACACCGACTATTTCAGCGGGGTGCGCGGCAATTATCTCAAGCCGTCGATCCGTGCCGCCGGGCTCGATCCCGACGCGCTGGCGCCCGGCGACCCCGCGCGGACCAGCTTCGCCAGCGGGGGCGCCAAGGTCTGGCGCGACATCTGGGGATCGGGCCAGGGGATCGGCGCGATCGACGCGGTGGTCCCCGCCGCCGAGCGGATCGCCGATCTCGTCCGCGGCTATACCGAGGCGCGGGCGCGGATGAGCCTGCCGCCGCTCTAGGGTGCGGCCGTCCATCAGGCGGCCAGGAAATCGCGCATGATCCGCACGAACGCGTCGTGCCGGTCATGGTGGACCCAGTGCCCCGCCTGTTCGAGCAAGACGACCTCCCCGTTGCGGAAATAACGCGCGCGGCCGTCGACCGCCGGGTTCGACGCCCAGCTGTCGGCGCCATAGACGAGCAGGGTCGGACACTGGATTTCCGACCACAGTTCGTCGGGTTGGACGAGCGCCAGGTCGGGCGGCATCGATCGGACATAATTGTCGAACTTCCAGCTATAGCTGCCGTCCTCGTTGCGGATCGTGCCGTGAATCGTCAGGTGGCGGGCGCGATCGGCGCTCAGATGCGCGTTCTCCGCATGCATCCGCTTCAGCGCATCCTCCAGGGTCGGGTAACGGCGCGGCAGGCGGCCCGACATGGCATGACGCGTTTCGATCCAGTTGCGCATATGGTGCGACAGCGGCTGCCGGCGCCGCTCGGCGATCTTCACCGGCGAGGGCCCGAGCCCCTCGATCGCCACCAGCTTGACCAGCTTCTCCGGATAGATGCCGGCATAGCGCAGCGCGATGTTGCCACCCAGCGAATGAGCGACGATGTGCACCCGCTCCTTGCCCTGGACGCGAACCAGCTCGGCCAGGTCATAGACGAAGCTGTCCATCGTGTAGCAACCGTCGACCGACCAGGCGCTGTCGCCATGGCCACGAAGGTCGGGGGCGATGACGTGCCATTCGTCGCGGAACGCGCGCGCAATCCAGTCCCAGTTGCGGCAATGGTCGCGGCCGCCGTGCACCAGGATCAGCAGCGGCGCGTCGGGATTGCCCCAGTCGACATAGTGCAACCGCTGGCGCTGCGCGATGTAGAAGCGGGAAAAGGGCTCCATATCGTCGGTCATCTTGTGCTCCCTCGCCTTGCCTTCGCACCACCGCGCGGGATCGACAAGCGAGGCAAGGTGGCATGCTCTGCAAAGCCCGCATCTGCGTATGCCCGCGCTTTCCGCGCCCGGCCTAGGTCTGCGACCGAGGGGAGAAAGTGATGACCGTCCGCATAGCCATCAGGCGCATCCTGCACACCATCCACGCGGTGCGCGACGTGCATGCCGCCCGCAAGCTCTATCAGGACGTGTTCGGCGGCATCGCCTTCGCCGAGCGCTATCATCAGGGCGAGGATCGCGACATGGCGCTGCTCTATGCGGCGAACCACATGGTCGAGCCGATGGCGCCGCGCCGCCCGGACGAACCCGACACCATCTTTTCCCGCTACCTCGCCAAATATGGCGAGAGCCTGCATTCGTTCGAGCTGCGGATCGACGACGCCGTCGAAGCAGCGGGACTGTGCCAGGAACGCGGCCTCGACCTGTCGACGGTCTATCCGAAATTCTTCTTCGTGAAGCCGAAGTCGACCGGAGGCATCGTCGTCCAGCTCTGCGGCAAGCCGCTGGAGAACGACCCGCAGGACTATCGCGGCTGGCGTCCCGACTGGATCGAGGGGCATCCGTCGAGCCTGCGGCGGCTGCATCATATCGCCTGCGTGGTCCGCGACATGGACGCGGCGCTGGCCTTCTTCCTCGACGTGCTCACGGGCGAGCTGGTCAGCGACGGTCGGATCGCCCATCCACAGCCGGCCCGGCAGGTCCGCCTCACATTGGGCGACACCACGATCGCGCTGATCGCCGCCGACGATCCGGCGAGCGGACCGATCGGCACCTATCTGTCGGGGCCGGCCTCGGGCGTCTATGCGCTGGTCTGGGAGGTCGACGACCTCGACGCCGCCCGCGCGCACATGGCCTCGATCGGCGTGGCGCTGACAGCCCCCCATCTGGAAGCGGACGGCATCGCGATCGATCCCGCCGCCATGCTCGGCGCGCGTCACGAGTTCCGGCTTCCCGGCTGATGCCGTTCAGGTCGATGCCCGGTGCCGCATATTCTCCCCGACATGCGGCGGCAGCGGCCGGATCGCCATCGTCCCCGCGAAGGTGAGCAGCGCGATCGCGCCATAGGACCAGATGAAGGCCGTCGGATCGTGCGGCCCGCCGCCCGCCTCCAGCACATGGGTCGCCAGGTTGAAGCCCATGCCGAGGCTGATCTGCTGAAAGATCGCGAACAGCACGGAGGCGTGGCCGATCTCGTCCCCTTCCACGTCGCTATAGGACAGGGTGTTCCCGGCAAGGAAATAGGAGGCGCGGATCGCGGCATGCGCAATCATCACCGCGCACATGACGATGATCGGCGTTGACGCGCTGAAGGTCGCGGGCACCAGCGTCAGCACGACGGTCACGCCGCTGCACAACAGCATCAGCCGACGGAAACCGAGCCGCCGGATACCGATCGGGCTGATGAACCGCGACGCCATCGAGCCGAGCGCGGCGGCGATCATCACCTGGCTCGCTTCGAGCGGTGAATAGCCGAGGCCGAGTTGGAGCTGGAGCGGCAACAGCAACATCAGTCCGCCCAGCGCCACCCGGTGCAACCAGGTCGAGATCAGGCTCCAGCGCAGGGTGGCGTGGCGGAGCACCCGGAAATCGGCGATCGGCTCGGGCGCGCGCATCGCCTGGCGCAGATAGACGGCGGCGATCAGCCCGACCCCGGCCAGCCCGGCGATCCGCAGCGGCCAGGCCTGGCCCGCGAGCGCGCCGGTCTCGACCATCGCCATCGCCGCCAGAATCGTCGCACCGGCGAGGAGGAAGCCGGGAAAGTCGAAGCCCGGCCGCCGCGTGGTGGTCAGCGGCGCCACGAAACGGAACACCGCGACCATGCCGATCACCCCCACCGGCACGTTGATGAAGAATATCCACCGCCAGTTAGCGAACTCGATCAGCAGGCCGACCAGCGGCGGCCCGACCACCGGCGCGACGATCGCGGGCAGCGTGTACCATGCCATGCCCCGCACCAGATCCTCGCGCCGCACCGATGCGACCAGGATGATGCGGCCGACCGGCGTCATCATCGCGCCGCCGAAGCCTTGCAGGACCCGGGCGGCGACGAGCTGGGGCACGCTGCCCGCGAGACCGCAGCACATCGATCCCCCGACGAACAGCGCCATCGCGATCAGGAAGACGCGGCGCGCGCCGAACCGGCCCGCCAGCCAGCCCGATGTCGGCACCAATACCGCCACCGTCACCACATAGGCGGTGAGCGCCAGCTTGAGCTCGACGATCGAGACCCCGAAATGGCGCGCGATCGTGGGCAACGCCATGGCGAGCGCCGAGGAATCCATCAAATCCATGAACAGGGCGCTCGCCACGACGATCGGCACGAGCCGCTCGCGCGTCAGCCAGCCGCCGGAGCCTGCCTCGCCCACTTCCGCCTGTTCCGCGCCACCCTCACCTGTCATACGCGCAGCCTAGCGCGCACCGGCGGGAAACACCCCATAACGGCGCGATGCGATTGCGGAGCTTTCTCCCCGCGATCCTTCCTAAAAGCACGCAAAGCCGAACGGTTCGGGGGGAGCCGGCCACGCTAGGCTCGCACCGGGACAAATGATCGAAAGGCCCCGGCATGGCGGAACGAGCAACGGTGCGGATATCCGGACGGACCGCCCTCGTCACCGGCTCCTCGCAGGGCTGGGGGCTCGGCATCGCCAAGGCCTTCGCCCACCGCGGCGTCGATGTGGTCGTCACCGGCGCGACGCCGGCCCGCGTCGCCGAGGCCGAACGGGCGGTGCGCACGATCGCCGCCGGCAAGGTCGCCTCGGTCGTCGCGGACCTCACCACGCGCGAGGGATGCGAGATGCTGGTCGAGCGGGCGACGGCGGCGGTCGGCACGATCGAGATCCTCGTCAACAATGCCGGCAAGGTCGAGGCGGGGACCATCCTGGAGACGACGCCCGAACAGTGGCGCGGCGTCATGGCGCTGTCGCTCGACGCCCAGTTCCACATGACCCAGCTCGTCGCCCGACGGCTGGTGGCGGAAGACAAGGGCGGCCGCATCATCAACATGGCGGGCGGCGCCGCCTTCTCGGGCATGGCCAACTATGCCAGCCACGCCGCGTCGAAGGGCGGCGGCATGGGCGCGGTGCTGAGTTGGGCGCGCGAGCTGGGGCCGCACGGCATCACCGTCAACGCGCTGGCCGGCCGGATCGAAACCGCGCAGTCGCAACCCTTCCTCGACGGCATGCGCGCCGAGCTGGTCGCGAAAGGCCTGCCACCCAGGACCAACCGCGAACTGGGCTATTATCCGCCCGACGAACTGGCGGCGGCGGTGGTCTGGCTGGCGAGCGAGGGGGCCGCGATGGTCAACGGCCGGATGCTCCACGCCTCGGGCCCGGAACTACAAATATGGCGGATGGCGACGATCGAGCATGCGATCCACAACGCGACCGAGCCCTGGACGCCCGAACTGCTCGACCGCATCGGCCTGGCCGACATGCTCGCGCTCGGCCATGGGCTCGAACCCCGGCGCCCGCGCGAGCCGATCGTCACCATCCGCAAATAGCGCCCCCCTTCAGGGGTCGGAAGGAACCGGCGCAGAGGCGCCGCCGTTCACGTCGATCACCGATCCGATCATGTAGCTGGCGTCGTCGCTGGCCAGGAAAACCGCCGCGCCCGCGATCTCGTGCGGCTCACCGAGGCGTTTCATCGGGATCTTCTTGACGAAGTCGGCGACGAACGCTTCTCTCACCGCGACGTCCGGGAAGGTCTTCACGAGGATTTCGGTGTTGAAACCACCCGGGGCGATCGCGTTCACCCGGACATTATGGGGCGCGAAGCTCAGCGCCATCGCCTTGGTCAACGTCTTGAGCCCGCCCTTCGACGCCACGTAATGCGCGCGGTTGTGGCTGCCGAAATCCTGCTCGATCGAGGTGACGTTGATGATCGCGCCCTCCCGCCGCTCGGCCATGTGCCGGCCGACCATCTGGCTGCACAGGAACGGCCCGCGCAGATTGACGCCCATGACATGGTCCCATTCCGCCACCGGCAGGTCGAGGAACAGGCGCAGCGTGGAGAGGCCGGCATTGTTGACCAGGATGTCGATCCGCCCGAACGCGGCCAGCGCCGCGTCCACCATCCGGCGGACCGATTCCTCGCTGGCGACGTCGGTCTGGTGGGCCACGACCCTGGACCCCAGCGCCGACAGTTCGTCCGCGACGGCGCGCGCCAGATCGATATCCATGTCCGCCAGGACGAGATCGGCGCCTTCTTCGGCATATCGCCTGGCGATGGCCTTGCCGAGGCCGCTGGCGGCCCCCGTCACGATGGCAACCTTATCCTTCAGCCTCATAACCCTCTCCTCTTGCCTGGGATGGCCTCAGCCCTGGAGGCCGAGCAGCTTCTTCAACTCGGGCCGGCTGACCTTCATCGAAATGGTGCGCGGCAGCGCGTCCACCACCCGATAGTCAACCGGGACCATGTAGGCCGGCAGCGTCCGGCGCAGGAACGCGTCGAGCTCGGCCGGGTCGGGCGCGGCGGAGACGCCCTCGGGCAGCTCGATCGCGGCGACCGGCACCTGGCCCAGCCTGGGATCGGGGCGGCCGATCACCGCCGCGTCGCCGACCTTGGGATGCTGACGCAGCACCGCCGCCACTTCCTCGGGCAGCACCTTGAAGCCGCCGCGATTGATCGCGTCGTCGGCCCGGCCGCGCAGGAAGATGAAACCGTCGGCGTCGATCTCGGCAAGGTCGTTGGTGCGTATCCAGTCGGGACCATATCGATCGGACCTGATCTCGACCAGGCCGATCGCGCCGGTTTCGATCGGTGCGAAGCTTTCCGGGTCGACGGTGCGGATCGCGACGTCGCGCCGCGCCCGGCCGACGCTGCCGCGCTTCCGGTCCTTGAACGCGCGATGATCGTCGATCGTCCAGCCGGCCAACCCGCCGATGAACTCGGCCGCGCCATAATCGATCAGGATTGCGACGCCGAAGCGGCGCTCGAATTCGTCCTGCACCTCGGGTTCGAGCGGCGCGGTGCCCGACCGGATCGCGATCAGGCTCGACAGGTCGGCGGGATCGAACTCCGCCTCCAGCAACATGCGGATCATCGCGGGCACGAGGCTGGCCGACTTCGGCTTGTATTTTCGCACCGCCGCCACCCATTCGGGGACGTTGAACTTCTCGAACAGCACGATCGGCCGCGCCTGGTAGAGCGCCAGCAGCAGGCCGAACAGGCCGCCGGCATGGCTGAACGGCTTGAACAGCAGCGCTGGCGAGCGCTTGAGCGCCAGCGGCTCCTCGGCCTGTCCCGCCTTCCTCTGCTCGCCCGACTTGAGCGAGGGGATCAGCACGTCCTGTCCTACCGGGATGCGCTTCGGCGCGCCGGTGGTGCCGCTGGTCAGCCGTTCGAGGACATGGTCCGGCGACGGTTCGCGATGCGGGCCCGGCCCCGGCCTTTCCAGCCCGGCGACGAACCGGACGGCGAAGGGCGGACCGACGATCTCGATGCCGACGCTGCCGGCGGCGCGGGCGGCGTCGACGACGCCCTCGCCCGCCCAGTCGTCGCTGTCGCCGATCACCGCCTTCAGCCGCTGCGCGGCGATATCCTCGCGGAAATTGGCGACCGCGTAATTGGGGCGCAACGGCACCACCATGCGGCCGTTGGCGACGAGGGCGATGAAGCCCGCCACCGCGGCCGGCCGGTTGCGCGCGGCCCAGCCGACCGGCGCCTCCCGCTCGATGCCGGCCTCGACCAGCAGCGCCTCGATCCCGGTGGCGGCGCGGGCCAGCTCCGCCCAGCGGATCGACTCGCCCTGATAGTCGACGGCGATCGCGTCGGGTTGCAACGACAGGACGGCGGCGAGCCGCCCGGCGAGGGTCTGGTCGGCATGATCGGTCATGCCCCGCTCTTGCGCCGGCCGCCCCGCCCCGTCCAATCGGCAAGCGCCATCATCCAAGGACATCGGCCCTAGATCGCGCCCGGCCGACCAGCGCCATCAGCGCGCCGCAATCGTCGAGCCGGTCGAGCGTCGCGACCATGTCGATGATATGCTGCGCATCGGCGTCCGCGACATGCGGCGCGACGAGGTCGCGGAACTTGGCGAGCAGTTCGTCGAAGCTCGCCGGGTTGAGATGATGGCCACGCGGGATCGGCTGGTCATGGGTAAGCGTGCGGCCATCGCGCAGCTCGACCGTCACCCGCCCGCCCAGCTCGGACGCGCCCGGCGCGACCTCCGCCTCCCGCACGGCGACACGATCGCTGAGATCGCGGATCAGCGGATCGCGCCACGCCGCCGGATCGGAGAAATCGGCCAGCCCGGCGCGCCCGCGCGCGAAGACGCAGGACACGGCGAACGCCAGGCTGAACTGCGCGCCGATCATGTCGGACGGATGGACGATCCCCGCACCGTGCAGGACGGTGATCTCGGCGACGTCGGCGGTGATCCGCACGATGTCGTCCGCCGCGACGCCATGGTCGCGCCGCAGCGCGTCGGCCGCCTGGATCGCGCCATGGATGGTGAACACGGCCGGCGACAGCTTGAACATCGTGTCGCGGATGTGGAAGTCCCGCGCCCACAGCGCCTCGGGATCGCCGTCGAAGCCATCGGCGAACACCGGGAAGATGCCGCGCCTGCCCTCGAAGATCGTCGACGGACCGGTCAGCCCGTGCGCGGCGAGCAGCGCCGCCTCCGCCCCCGACCGCGACGCCGATCCGGCATGGACGCGCTTCACCTCGCCGCCTGATTGGTCATATTCCATCGTGCCCGAGGCTTCGGACCCGGCGATGGCGAGCGCATGGGTGGTCCGGCCGGCGTCGAGCCCGAGCAGCTTCGCCACCGCGCCCGCCGAGCCGAACGGGCCCTGCATCTTCATCGGATGCCAGCCGCGGCTGCGCGCCGCCTTGTGGATCGCGCCGCCGCCCAGCGACATCGACTGATAGCCCGCGACGATCGCGGTCAGCAGGTCGCGGCCGTGGCGGCGGTCGCGCTCGGCAATCGCGAGCGCGGCGGGGATCACGACCGCGCCGGGATGGCCGCACAGCACATGGCTGTCGTCATATTCCATGCTGTGCCCGAAGCTGCCATTGGCATAGGCGGCGTAGATCGGCGTCGTCCGCCCGCCGCCGACGATCGTCGCCTCCTCGCGCCCGCCGAGCGCGGTCACATGGGCAAGCACCGGGCGGGTATGCGGCCATCCCGATCCGACGATCTGACAGCCGAGCTGATCGAGCACGCACCCCTTGGCGCGGTCGATCACTTCGGGCGGGATCGCCGCCGGTTCGAGGCCGGCGATCCATCCGGCGAGACGCGGGGCGACCGATTGCATGGGACTCTCCTCAGATCAGGGTGGCGAGCAAGGCGCGCAGCGTGGCGATCAGCGCGATCGGCTGGTCGATCATGACGTGATGATGCGCGTCGGGGATGATGACGAAGGGCGTGGCGCGCGGCGCCAGCCCCTGATGCTCGGCCCAGATCTCGTCGGACACGGTGGTCGACAACGCACCGCGGATGAACATCAACGGACAGCGCGCGCGCGGGATCAAGCCGCTCAGGTTGCCGCCCAGTTCGGTCTTGTGCCGGATTTCGGGATCGGCGCTCCAGCGCCAGCCATCCCCCGCCCGCTCCAGAGCCTCGGCGGCGATCATGTCCAGCAGATAGCGGTTGCGGATCGGCTGGCTGGGCTGCAACCGGAAGCGGGCGATCGCCTCCTCGCGGCTGGCATGGATACGGCGCGGCGGCACCGGCTCGGCGTCGGCGCCCCAGACGCTGCGCGTGGAGAGGCGCGCGTCGATCAGCACCGCCCCGCGCAGCCTTTCGCCGGCCGTCGCGGCGGTCAGCGCGGTCAGGATGCCGCCGAAGCTGTGACCGATCATCACCGGCGCGACCGGCCCGTCGAACAGCCCGCTCTCGCCGGCGACCGCCTGCGCCTCGCGTACGAACAGCTCGGGGGAATAGGCGTCGCGCCAGTCCGATCCGCCCATGCCCGACCAGGACATCGCGGCCACCCGCCAGCCAGTGGCGAGGAAAGGCGCGATCGGCCGCCACCAGCCCATATGCGCGCCGTTGCCGGTGACCATCAGGATGCCGGGCCGGCCGCGATCGCCCCAGGCCAGCCATTCGACCCCGGCTCCCTCGACCAGGCAGCGGCCGCGCTCGTGCGGCTGCGCCATCGCCCAGTCGAACCAGTCCGGCCTGTCGGAGAATTCCTGTTCGACCGATGTCATCCATCAGTCCCCGGGCAGTCCGCGCAGGGGCAGGAAAGCGGGCAGGGCGTGCGCCACCATGGCGCCGCCGCCGGGCAGCGGCTGCTCCATGATCGTGGTCTGGCTGCGGCGGGCGAAGCGCCAGCCCTCGGCCGTGCGCTTCGCCTCGTCCTGATAGACGCCGATCATGTATAGCCAGCCGTCGCCGCCGACCGGTTTCTTGAGCTCGGAGAACCACCAGCGCGCCGTCGCGCGGTCGCCGTCGACCTCGACGATGCCGCTATGGATCATCTGGCAGAGGAAATCGCGCTCGCTCTGCAACCGGCGGTAGCGTTTCAATATCTTCTCGACGCCGTGCACCGGATCGCCATGGCCGGGCTTCTCGATGATCCCGTCGGCGGCGAACACCGCCGCCATGCCCTCCGCGTCACGGCGGTTGACGGCGTCGGAATAGGCGGCGGCCAGGCCGCGGACGGCCAGTTCGTCCTGTGCGTTCTGCATTATCCCGTCTCCCTAGTGCCGCTTGCCGATCAGCCGGTTGCCACCCCGGAACCAATATGCGCCGCCCTCCACGGGCAGGTTGACGCCGGTGATGAAACGAGCGTCGTCGGACAGCAGGAAGGCGACGGCGTCGCCGATCTCGGACGGTTCGGCGAAGCGGCCGAGAATGGTGCCGGTCTTCTGCATCGCCTGGATCTCCTCCGGGGTCTTGCCCTCGACCGATTTGCGGAAGGTGGGCGACCAGGTGCTGCCCGGCGTCACCGTGTTCACCCGGATATTATGCTCGCCCACCTCCATTGCGGCGATCGCGCCGAGGTGGATCAACCCGGCCTTGGAGGCGCCATACCCCCCCGTGCCCGGCGTCGCGCGCAGCCCCGAAACCGAGGAGATGTTGACGATCGCACCGCCGCCGCCCCTGATCATCGCGGGGATGGCGGCCTTCATCGCCAGGAAGGGAGCCTCGCAATTCATGATGAAGTTCAGCCGGAACTCGTCGAGCGTCGTGTCGACGATCCGGCGCCCGCTGAAGCGTCCGGCATTGTTGACCAGCCCGTCGAGCCGGCCGTGCCGTTCCGCCGCCGTGGAGATGACCGCCTCGATCGCGGCCGGATCGCGCATGTCGAGCACCACGCCCTCGGCGGAACCGCCCGCCGTCGCGATCCCCGCGACCACCGTGTCGAGCGCTTCCCGCCGCCGCGCGGCGACGATCACATGCCAGCCGTCGCGCGCCAGCCGCTCGGCGATCGCCTGCCCGACGCCCTGGCTCGCACCCGTCACGAACGCGACTCGCCTATCCGTCTCCGCCATCGACCTTCTCCCGTTTGTCGCCCCGCAATTGGCCCGCCCGGGCCGCGTCCGACAAGGGCAGCAATGGGCGGCATTGAGGGCGGGACCTCATAGACTTTGATGAGCCGATCGCCTGAATGGCGGCGCGGGTGGTCATGGCCATGCGGCCCCATTCGCGGGATCAAGACGCGATGAGCGAGACTCCTCAACGCGCCAAGAGCGATTTCCAGCGCTGGTACGCTCTGGCGCTGCTGACCGGCATCTTCGCCGCCAACTCGATCGACCGCAACGTGATGGCCGTCGTGCTGGAGCCGGTGAAGGCGGAGCTTCAGCTCAGCGACGCGGCCATGGGGACGCTGGTCGGCGCGGCGCACACGGTGGCGCTCGCGCTGTTCGTCGTCCCGATGGGCTTGCTCGCGGACCGGATCAACCGCGTCTGGCTGGTGTCGGGGCTGGTCATCATCTGGAGCGCGCTGACCTCGATGGGCGCGCTCGCCAGCAGCTACCTGTCACTGCTGCTGATGCGCGCCGGGGTCGGCGCCGCCGAGGCGGGCAGCCCGCCCGCCAGCGTCGCGCTGATCTCCGACATGTTCCCCCCCAAGCAGCGGCCGACCGCGCTCAGCACCTTCTACCTCGCCGCCGCGATCGGGACCGGCACCATCTTCCTGATGGGCGGCTATGTCGCGCATCATTTCGGCTGGCGGACGGTGTTCATCATCGCCGGCGTGCCGGGCGTCATCCTCGGCCTGCTGCTGCTGACGACGGTGCGCGATCCCCGGCCGCCGGTCCGGACGGAGGCCCGCGGCCTCGGCGGATCGGGCCGCGACTTCAAGCTGCTGCTCGCCAATCCGGCGCTGCGCTGGACCTGCATCGGCGGCACCATGGCGTCGATCGGGCAGGTCGCCGTGTTCGCGTGGCTGCCTTCCTTCCTGATGCGTGTCCATGGCTATTCGCTGATCGACGCCGGGCTGGCGACCGCCGCCGCTGCCGGACTCGGCAAGGGACTAGGCACATTGTTCTGCGGTCCGCTCACCCGCCGCGCCGCGGGCGACCGACGGGAGAAGCTGTGGCGCTATCCGGGCGCCGCGCTGGTCCTGTCGGTGCCGCTGGTCTGGTGCATGGCCGGGGCCGGGTCGCCGACCACGGCGGCGGTGCTCACCTTCATCCTGGCGATGGCACTGGGAAGCTGGGCGGGCCCGACCGCCGCGATCCTGATCGCAGGGGTGGAGACCTCCCGACGCGGGCTCGCCACCAGCTTCTACCATCTGTCGACCAACCTGATGGGTGGCTTCGGCGCGCTCGCCGCCGGCGCGATCAGCGACTGGCTGGGCGGGGGCAAGGCGATCGCCCCGGCGCTGGCGATCACCGTCTCGGTCAACCTGCTGGCGGCGGGCGGGCTGTTCATGGCATGCTGGCGCCTGGCCGCGATGCCCGAGGAAGAAGAGGACGCATGATCCCCCCGATGCTGGCCCGCAACCTGGCCCTTCCGGTGATCGCCGCGCCGATGCTGCTGGTGTCGGGTCCCGAACTGGTGATCGCCTGCTGCCGGTCCGGCGTGATCGGCAGCTTCCCCGGCGCCAACGCCCGTACCCCCGAGACGCTGGCGGCCTGGCTCGACCAGATCGGCGACGCGCTGGCGGACGGCATGTCGGCCGCCTTCGCGCTCAACATCATCGTCCGCGAAACCGGCAGTGAGCGGCTGACCGCCGAACTGGCGCTGGCCGAACGGCATCGCATCCCACTGATCATCACCAGCGTCGGTCATCCCGGCGCGGTCGTCGAACGGGTCCATGGCTATGGCGGCCTCGTGTTCCACGACGTCGCGACGCTGCGCCATGCCGAGAAGGCTATCGAGGCGGGGGTCGACGGGTTGATCCTGCTGACCGCCGGCGCGGGCGGCCATACCGGCAGCGCCAACGGCTTCGCCTTCGTGCGGCAGATCCGCGCGATGTGGGACGGGATGATCGCACTGGCCGGCGGCATCGGCGACGGCCGGGCCGTCCGCGCCGCCGAGGTGCTGGGCGCCGACTTCGCCTATATGGGCACGCGCTTCGCCGCGACGCGCGAATCGATGGCGCCGCCCGCCTACAAGGAACTGCTGGTTTCGCAGCGCATGGCCGACATCGTCATTACTGACCGCATCTCGGGGCTGCCCGCGACCTTCATGCGCGGATCGATCGTCGCCGCCGGGCTCGACCCCGACGACCTTCCCGCGCCGATCGCCCGCTTCAAGCCCAACCTGCCCGAAGGCACCAGGCCGTGGCGCGACATATGGAGCGCGGGCCATGGCGTCGGAAGCATCGACGACATCCCGCCGGCCGCCGAGCTGATCGCCCGGCTGCGCGCGGGATATGCCGCCTAGACCTGTTTGAAGAGAGCCTGATTCACGTCATCGGCGGAAGCGCGAAGCGCTTCCGCCTCAAACGATCAGACTCTAGCGCCCGACGAGGTCGGTGGTCAGCGTCGACCGCTCGGTATGGCCATAGACCGTCTCGCCGTCCCAGTCCCACAGCGTCACGCCCTGCCCCATCACATAATCGCCCTCGCGACCCCAGATGCCGAAACGCCGGACATTGCGGTCGGCGGTCTTGCCCGCCTGGATCGTCCGCCAGACGGTGGCGACGGTGCGGCCGCGGATGACATGCTCCCGCCCCGCCGCGCGCAGGCGGACGGTGATCGCCTCGTCCTTCGGGGTGAGCGCGGTCAGCCAGCCCGATTCGAGGATCTCGGCCGGGACGATGCGCCCCTCGTCGAGGACGTAGCCCTCGCTCCAGGCCGGATCGGCGCGGCCTTCCGGTCCGTCGCGATCGGGGAAGCGTTCGAAACCGAAGCCCCGCCCGCTCGGAAACAAGGCCGTCTGCCAGCTATGGCCGTGCCACCCCGCCATCCGCCGCGATCCGCGCCGATGGGTCCGCATCGCCATGCCCGACAGCCGGATCGGCTCCTGCTTCTCGATCGTGACCCAGCCGGTGAAACGGCAGAGCTGTTCATAGCGATCCTCGCCGAAGAAGCTCCTGGCGAAGGGGTTGTCCCTCATGCCCAGCGTGCCCAGCCGCCAAGGTTCGGCGGCGATCTCGACATCGATGTGCAACCGCACAACCGGCCGCGATCCCTCGACCGGCCGCCCCCGCGCCAGCTCATCGGCGTCGGACAGCCGCATGGTGCCGAAGAAATCGATCGTCCAATGGCGGAAGGGCTCTACGCAGGTCATGACGAGGCTGGAGCCCGCCGGCGCCCGCCTGGTGGTGCGGGCGCCATCGCCCCAGGTGTAGAAGATCCGGCCGTCGGGCAGGGTCAGCCAGAAGCGTTCGGCGCGCAGCTCGAAGAAGTCCTGGAACGCTTCGGTGTGGGTATAGCCATGGGCCCGCCCGCGTTCGTCGAAGAACCAGAACGCGTGGTTCTCCCCGAACAGGTCGGTTCCCGCCGGTTGCTCCAGCAACGCATGATCGGCCTCCGGCGGCATGCCGCCGCTAGGGTCATAGGTCAGGGCGTCATCGGATTGGATCGTCATGGTTCGTTCCCTTCCGTTCACGTCTCGATCGCGTGTCCCAGCTCACCCAGCATCGCCGCCGAGGCGGTCCAGAGCGCGCGCGCCGTCTCGCTGTCGGTGGCGTGCAGCTCATAGCCGCGCCAGGCATGCGTGCCGGGCCCCGCGACCCGGCACAGGCCGCAATCCTCGAGCACCAGCCCGCCAACCCGGTCGAGTTCCGGGGCGACCACCGCCCAGACCGAGGTTGCGGCGCCCTGCCCCACCGTGCCGAACACGGAGCCGGCGGTCCCGACTCCTCCGATCGCGTTCATCTCCGCCAGCCGCTCGGGGGAATGGTGGCGTTGCAGGCCGGTCATGATCGATCCCGGCAGCACCGCGTTGGCGAAGACGCCGCGATCGTGCCAGCGCCGGGTCGCCTCGACGGCGAACAGGATATTGGCGCTCTTCGATTCGCCATAGGCGACGCGGTGCTGGATCTCGCGGCGGCGCCAGCCGAGATCGTCGAGGCGCACCGGCCGTCCCTTGTGCCCCGCCGAGCTGAGCATCACGATCCGCGCGCCGCGCGCCGACAGCCGGTCGAACAGTCGATGGACGAGCAGGAAATGGCCGAGATGATTGGTGGCGAAGCGCGTGTCGAGGCCGTCGGCCTGACGCTCGGCCGGCGTCTCGGACACGCCGGCATTGGCGATCAGCAGATCGATCGCGGGTACATCCAGCGCGCCCGCGAAACGCTCGACATCGGCGAAGTCCGACAGGTCTAGCGGCAGCAGCGTCGCCCGCCCCTTGCCGGCCTCCCCCACCGTGCGCAGCACCTCCGTGCCGGCGTCCAGATTGCGCGCGGTGAAGATGACGTCGGCTCCCGCCAGCGCGAGCGCCCTGACCGTCTCCGCGCCGAGACCGGAGGAGCCGCCGGTGACCAGCGCCACCTTGCCCGCCAGATCGGCCCGCCGCGCTATGTCCAGTGCTTCCGGCATGTTCCTCTTTCCTCTCGTCGTGATGGGCCTTCAGGCGACGCCCTTGAAGATCTGGTTCTGCGCGCCCGAGCCATAGGCCCAGTCGCGCTGCGGCAGGGGCGAGGGCGCACCGTCGAGCATCTCGTCGAGCAGGCGTTCGAACCCGTCGCCGAAACTCGTCAGGCACGGACCGGTGATCGAGCGCCGCTTCTCGGGGTCGGAGATATTGCCGCCCGCGAGGCCCGGCGCCGACCGGACGGTGAAGCACGCCGCCTTGCCAGCCCGTTCCCCTATCCGCGCGATCGTGTCCTGGCTGATCGCGACGTCGTCGCCGCACCAGTTGACGGTCAGCGGCGCGCGCCCGGCCGCGTCGAGCAGCGGCCCGATCTGGCGGATCATGTCCTCGCTGTGGATCGGGCTGTGCGTGTCGGTGTCGCTCGGCAGGACGATCTCGCGTCCCTCCAGCACCGCCGTCACCTGCTTGCCGAAAAATGCCTGATGCGGGCCCAGCACGGTATTCAGCCGGGCGATGGTGACGGGCAGGCCGTGCGCCCGGGCCGAGAAGCGCGCCATGGCCTCCAGCCCGATCTTGCATACCGGGCTGGTCGCCGCCGCGGCCGTGAGGCCGGGCCCGACGGGATCCCCCTCGCGATAGCGATGCCAGGGGTCGGGGTCCGCCAGATAGGCGGCGGTCGACGATACGACCAGCGCGGCCTTCGCGGAGCGGCAATGGTGGAGGACCAGCCCAGCGCCCTCGACATTGACCCGCATTGCCTGTTCCAGCGCCTCGCGCGCGGCGCGCATCCACGCGAAATGGAGGACATAGTCGACATCGGCGGGCAGGTCGCCCACATCGCCGCTGCCGAGGTCGGCGGCGCAGGGGCGGATGCCGAGTGCGGCGATCGCCGCGCGGTCGCGCGCGTCGGTGAAGCGCGCCTGCCCCCACACCTCATTGTCACGGGCGAGGGCGGCCGCGATCGGGACGACCGCCTTTCCCGTGACGCCGGTGACGAGAATCCTGCGGTCCTTCAGCATGGCCCTGCTCCCTTCAGTCGCGCCCCGAATGGAAGCGGTCGATATAGACGGAGAAGCGGTCGACGACTTGCCGCTCGCTGATCCCGTACCGGTCGAGATGATGATCGTGCTTGCCGAAACGACCGCGCGGCTTCTCGGCCATGCGCGCCGTCAGGTTGGCGCGATAGGCATCGGTGAACGGCAATCCCAGCTTCGCGTAGAGCGCCTCGATCGTGCCGGGGATGTCGTTCGACAGGTCCGATTGATAGACGTCGATGAAGCGGTCCTCGCCGATCGTCGCGCGCGCCGCCATGGCTCGGTCGCACGCCTCGGCCTGGAAAGCGAGCTGGGTCGGCCCGATCTCGAGCGGATCGACGCTGGCCCCGGCCTGCTTCTCGCGCAGATTGGCCGACAGACTGCACACCGACGAGATCGATTCGAGCGGGTGGCGATGCGACCAGACGAAGCGGGTGCCGGGAAAGACCCGGTCGATCGCGTCGAGCGCGAACAGGTCGGGCGGCAGCTTGAGGCTCCAGAACCGGGCGGGCTTCGCCCATTGCAGCAGCTTCAGTACCCGGGCCAGATAGGCGTAGCCCGGCGTCAGGTCTTGCTCCATCATCCAGGCCTCCCAGCTCGGCACCCGATAGAGGGTCGGAAGCTGGAGGTTGAGGAAGGTCAGGCCCATCAGAATGCCGTGCTCGGCGGGGTCGTCATAATTGTTGGGCAGGATCGCCTGCCGCCAGGGCATTTCCTTGAACGCCTGCTCGAAGGCGGCCCGGCTCCTGGCGAGGCGCGGGTCGGCATCGCTGTGGGCGCCGGTCTCGGGCGGCACCAGGCTGTTGCACTCCCAGCGCGGGATCGCGCGCGCGGCCGGGTCCTCGGACAGATGCTGGGCGAAGGCGGTGGTGCCGCTACGCGGCATGCCCGCCAGCAGCACGACCGGCGCCACCTCCCGCTCCAGCACCTCGGGATGGCGTTCGATGAAATCCTCGATGCGCAACCGCTCGGCAAGGCGCGAGACGATCAGCGTCTCGACCTTCCCGACGCCCTCGGGGGTTAGCCGCGCCTCCTCCCGGAGCGAGCGGCACAGGATGCCCAGCGACTCGTCGAGCGGCGCGTCACCATAGTCCTCCAGCCCGGTTTCGGCGCGGGCCCGCGCCTTCAGATCTTCGGCATCCAGAACCATGTCACTCTCCCACATTCCTTTCAGGCCGGTTCGGCCAGATCGTTCGAGGCGACGCGCACCCCGGCCAGTATCTTTGCGGCATGTTCTTTCCGGCAGATGAGGAGGTCGGGCAGGTAGACGTCCTCATTATTGTAGCGGAGCGGCGACCCGTCGATCCGCGAGCAGTGCAGGCCATGCGCCACGGCCACCGCGACAGGCGCACAATTGTCCCATTCATATTGGCCACCCGAATGGAGATAGATGTCAGCCTGCCCCAATATGATCGCCATCGCCTTGGCCCCGGCCGACCCCATCGGCACGAGATCGGCGCCGAAGCCCGCGGCGAGCGCGACGGCTTCCGCCGCCGGGCGGGTCCGCGAGACGACCATGCGCAGCTTCTCCGGCGCGGGCGGCAGGGGCCGTAGCTGGTCCGACCGCAGGACCATCCCGCCATCGAGTCCGGGCAAGGCGACGGCGCCGAGGCTTGGCAGGCCGCCGATGGCGAGCGCGACATGGACGGCCCAGTCGGTCCGGCCCTCGCCATATTCGCGGGTGCCGTCGAGCGGATCGACGATCCACACCCGGTCGACCGAGCAGCGCGCGGTGTCGTTGACCTCCTCTTCGGACAGGATCGCGTCATCGGGCCGCTCGCGCCGCAGCGTCTCCATGATGAAGGCATTGGCGATGCGATCGCCCTCGACGCCCAGCGCCTTGCCCTCGAACCTGCCCGAGGCGCGCAGGTCGATGAGGATGCGCCCGGCCTGTTCGGCGATATGCGCGGCGAGCTGGACGTCGTTCATGCGTCGTCGCCGAGGAGCCTGGCGACGATGGCGTCGGCGGCCTGCTGGGGGGAGAGGGCGGTGGTGTCGATGCGGATCTCGGGATCGAGGGGGACCTCATAGGGGCTGTCGATGCCGGTGAAGTTCTTGAGCTGGCCCGAGCGCGCCTTCTTGTAGAGGCCCTTGACGTCGCGCTTCTCGGCCTCCTCGAGGCTGGTGTCGACATGGACCTCGATGAACTCGCCGGGCTCCATCATCGCGCGCACCATCTCGCGCTCGGCGCGGAAGGGGCTGATGAAGGCGGTGATCACGATCAGGCCGGCATCGGTCATCAGCCGCGCCACCTCGCCCACCCGGCGGATATTCTCGACCCGGTCGGCGTCGGTGAAGCCGAGATCCTTGTTGAGGCCGTGGCGGACATTGTCGCCGTCGAGCAGGAAGGCGTGCCGGTTCATCCGGGTCAGCTTGCGCTCGACCAGATTGGCGATGGTCGACTTACCGGCCCCCGACAGGCCGGTGAACCACAGCACCGCCGGCTTCTGGTTCTTGAGGTCGGCGCGCTTCTCACGGCTCGTGTCGGTCGCCTGCCAATGGACGTTCTGCGAACGGCGCAGCGAGAAGTGCAGCATCCCCGCCGCGACGGTGGCGTTGGTCAGCTTGTCGATCAGGATGAAACCGCCCAGCGCCCGGCTGTCGGCATAGGGCTCGAACACCAGCGGCCGGTCGGTCGACAGGTTGGCGACGCCGATCGCGTTCAGCCCCAGCGTCTTCGCCGCCAGATGCTCCATGCTGTTCACGTCGACCTGATATTTGGGCGACTGGACGGTGGCGGTGACGCTTTGGGTGCCGAGCTTGAGCCAATAGGGCCGCCCGGGCAGCATCTCGGCCTCGGCCATCCACACGATCGTCGCCTCGAACTGGTCGGCGACCTGCGGCGGCTCCTCGGCGACCGTGATCACGTCGCCGCGCGAACAGTCGATCTCGTCGGCGAAGGTCAGCGTCACCGACTGGCCCGCGACCGCCTTGTCGAGATCGCCCTCACCACCGGCCCCGCTTGCCGTCCCGGCGCCCGGCATCGTGACGATCCGCGTCACCGTCGATGTCTTGCCCGAGGGCAGCACCCGGACCGGGTCGCCGGGCCGGACCTCGCCGGTCGCGATCAGGCCGGAAAAGCCGCGGAAGTCGAGATTGGGGCGGTTGACCCATTGCACCGGCAGGCGGAAGGGCCGCGACCGCGCGGCGTCGACGTCGATCTCGACCGCCTCGAGATGCTCCATCAGCGTCGGCCCGGCATACCAGGGCGTCCGCTCCGACCGGGTGGTGATGTTGTCGCCGGCGATGCCCGAGATCGGGATCGCGGCGAAGCCGGTGATGCCGATCCCGGTCGCGAAGGCGCGATAGGACAGCAGGATCCGGTCGAACACCGCCTGGTCATAATCGACCAGGTCCATCTTGTTGACCGCCAGCACGATGTTCCGGATGCCGATCAGATGCGCCAGATAGCTGTGCCGCCGCGTCTGGGTCAGCACACCCTTGCGCGCGTCGATCAGGATCACCGCGAGGTCGGCGGTCGAGGCGCCCGTCACCATGTTGCGGGTGTACTGCTCGTGCCCCGGCGTGTCGGCGACGATGAACTTGCGCTTCGGCGTCGAGAAGAAGCGATAGGCGACGTCGATGGTGATGCCCTGCTCGCGCTCGGCGGCGAGACCGTCGACCAGCAGCGCGAAGTCGATCGCCTGCCCCTGCGTGCCGACCCGCTTGCTGTCCGCCTCCAGCGTCGCGAGCTGATCCTCGAAGATCATCTTGCTGTCGTAGAGCAGCCGCCCGATCAGCGTCGACTTGCCGTCGTCGACCGAACCGCAGGTGATGAAGCGCAACAGCGACTTCTCGCGCTGCTGCTCGAGATAGGCGTCGATATCCTCGGCGATGAGGGCGTCCGCCTCATATTCATAGGGAGCGGACATCAGAAATACCCCTCTTTCTTCTTCTTCTCCATCGAGGCGTCGCCGGCATCCTTGTCGATCGCCCGGCCCTGCCGTTCCGACGTGGTCGTCAGCAGCATCTCCTGGATCACCTCGGAGAGCGTCGCCGCCTCGCTCTCGACCGCACCCGTCAACGGGTAGCAGCCCAGCGTGCGGAAGCGGATCGAGCGCTCGACCGGGACCTCGCCCGGCTTGAGCGGGAAGCGGTCGTCGTCGACCATCAGCAGCATGCCGTCGCGCTCCACCGTCGGGCGCTTCGCCGCGAAGTAGAGCGGCACGATCGGAATGTCGTTGAGCTGGATATATTGCCAGATGTCGAGTTCCGTCCAATTGCTGATCGGGAACACCCGGATGCTCTCGCCCTTCGCCTTCCGGGCGTTGTAGAGGTTCCACAATTCGGGCCGCTGGTTCTTCGGGTCCCAGCCGTGCGAGGCGGTGCGGAAGGAGAAAATCCGCTCCTTGGCCCGGCTCTTCTCCTCGTCGCGCCGGGCGCCGCCGAAGGCCGCGTCGAAACCATATTTGTCGAGCGCTTGCTTGAGACCCTCGGTCTTCCACATGTCGGTGTGCAGCGGACCATGGTCGAACGGGTTGATCCCCCGCTCCCGAGCCTCCGGATTATGATGGACCAGCAGTTCCATGCCGCTCTCGCGCGCCATCCGGTCGCGCAGCTCGTACATCGCCCGGAACTTCCAGGTCGTGTCCACATGCAGCAGCGGAAACGGCGGCGGCGACGGATGAAACGCCTTTCGCGCCAGATGCAGCATCACCGCCGAATCCTTGCCCACGGAATACAGCATCACCGGGCGGTCCGCTTCCGCCACAACCTCCCTCAAAATGTGGATGCTCTCCGCCTCCAGCCGCTCAAGATGGTTCATGTCGCTCGTCACCGGTTCCTCCGCCTGTCGCTGGACCGTACCTAGCGACGAACGGCTTGAAAGCATAATTATTTAAATAATTATGCTTTCAACTTTTCCTTCGCGTCAGGCGCCCGCCAGGGCGACCTGTTCGGGCGTCAGCGCGGGGCCCTCGCGCAGCTCGATCAGGATTCCGTCAGGGTCCGCCATCATCACCGACCAGGTGTTGCGGGTGCGGCTGACGATCGGATCGCCATGGAAACGGACGCCCTCGGCACTCCATCGCGCATGGATCGCCCGGACATCGTCGCAGGCGAAGCCGATATGCGGGCTGCCCACCTCATTGGCCGGCGACCCGGCGGTCCGTGCGCCCCGCCCCTCGGTGAACTGGATCAGCTCGAGGACGAAGTGGCCGTCGCTCAGGAAGGCGGCGAGCAGTTCGCCGCCCGCGACGCCGGTCATGCATTCGACCACCGGCCCCTTGTGCGGCGCGTCGCGCCGCACGACCTTCAGTCCGAAATAGCGATCGTAGAAGGCGATCGAGCGATCGAGATCGCCGACCGTCAGGCAGATATGGTCATAGCGCGTCATCATGCCACCGCTCCCGTCAGGCGATTTCGCGGATCTTCACTTCGGGATGGCGCGCGGCGATCATCCGCTTCATGCCCTCGCGCCAATGGACCCGGCATTCGCAGCCGAGCGCGATGCGCCTGCTGTGATCGCCGATCCAGCTCCCCGAGCGGGGCCGGTCGTCATATTCGAAACGCGGCTCCTTGCCGACCAACTCGCCGAGATAGCGGACCCAGGTCTCGACCTCGATGCCCTCGTCCCCGCCCCAGTTGATGATCGTCGCCGGCACCGTCGCCTTTTCCAGCAGGATCGGCACATGACGGGTGATGTCGTCCTCATGGATCGGCGCCTGGAACCAGCGTTGGCCGCGCTGGAGCCTGATCGGCTCGTCCGCCAGCAGCGCGTCGAGCTGCCGCCCCGGCAGGCCGCCGTCGAAATAGGGGCCGCCATAGGCGACGTTCATCCGCGCGATGACGGTCGGCAGGCCGTGGATCTGGCACAGCGACCGCACCACGCCCTCGGTCGCGGTCTTCGACACGCCGTACATCGGCGCGAAATAGGTGGCGCCGCCGAGCGGCTCGTCCTCCGTGAAGACATGTTCGGGATCGGGGTGCGCGGCATAGCAGCCGGTCGCCGAGACATGGACGAAGCCCTTGGCGTCCTTGTAGCGCTCCATCAGGAAGGCGGTGCCCTCCGCATTGTCGCGCATCCCCTCCTCCATCGTCGCCGGCTTGGTGTTGGCGGCGGCGTGGAACACATAGTCGACCGTCTCGGGCGCCTCGCGGAAATCGCGGGTCACATAGTCGCCATAGGCGCAGCGCACCCCCGCTGCCTCCAGGCTCTCGCGCGATCCGGGCGCGCTGAAGCGGGCGAGCGCGATGATCTCATTGTCCCCCACCAGCCCGCGCGCGACCGCGCCGGCGAGCTGGCCGGTCGCCCCGGTCACGAGAATGGTCTTGCCGGCGATCGCCATCGGGTCGTCTCCTGTCGGTTTGTGGGTTCAGCGGTTCCAGTGGAGCGGAAGCGTATCGAGACCGAGCACGCCACCGCCATGGGCGGTGATCGCCGCCCCCGACGCGACCGCCAGGGTGGGCGCGCGCCGCAGCCATTCCTCCTGCGCGATCACCAGCTCGCGCCGGGCGAGATGCGATCCGATGCAGCGATGCGCGCCGAAGGAGAAGGCATTATGCCGGTTGGGGCTGCGGGTCAGGTCGACCCGGCCCGGATCGGAAAATTCGCGCGGATCGCGGCTGGCGAGGACGGTCGAGGTCGTCACCAGTTCGCCCGCGCGGATAGTGACGCCGCCGATCTCGACGTCCTGCCGCGCGAAGCGGCTGGTGGTCACCACCGCGAAGGCGCGGAGCAGCTCCTCGACCGCATCGGGAATTCGCGCGGGATCGGCGCGCAGCCGCGCCTGCTCCTCCGGATGTTCGGCGAGATAGCGGAAATGGAAGCCCAGCGAACTGGCGACGGTGTCGAGGCCGCCGATGAACAGCAGGAAGACGATCCCCATCACCTCGCCGTCGGACAGGCGGCGCCCGTCCATTTCGGCCGTGACCGCGAAACTCATCAGATCGTCGATCGGATTGGCGCGGCGCTCGGCGGCCAGTTCTTCCAGATAGGCGATCACCTCGTCGGTGGCGCGCAGCTTGGCGGCATAATCGCCGCCCAGCATCTGGCCTTCCCATGCCATGAACTGCGGCGTGCGGTCGCTGGGCAACCCCATCAGGTCGACGAAGATCGCAGCCGGAAAACGCTGCGCGAAATCGGTGACGAAGTCGCATTGGCCCTGCGGCAGCAATTCCTCGATCATCGCGACGGCGCGGGCGCGCACCTGTTTCTCCAGCGCCGCCATGCGCGCGGGGGAGAAGAGCGGGTTCATCAGCGCGCGATATTTGGCGTGATCGGGCGGATCGACCTCAAGCGGGATCAATCCCCAGCCGCGCCCCCTGGTGCGCGCGGTCTTGTCCTTGCTTGAGAACAGCATGTCGTCCTGCAACACCCGCCGGATGTCGGCGGCGTGGGTCAGCACCCAGGTTCCAGCGCCATGCTCGGCATGGTGATGGACCGGCGAATAGAAGATGCGCGGCCCGTCGTGCAGCCGGCCGATCGCCTCCTGCGGCCGGTCGCCCAGCCCGGTGCGGAAATCGAACGGCCGGACCAGGTCGCGCGGGACATGGGGCGGCACGGCCAGCGCGGCCTCTTCAGCGAACATCCGTCCCTCCTCGCATCCCGCGCGCCTGGCCGGCCGCGGTGATGATTTTCGACGATGGGCGATGGTAGGAAAGCCGCCCGGCGACGACAATCCAACTATTTATATGATTTAACCTTCTACGCGGAGATATTCGCCGCAATCCCCCGTGCCGCGCGCGACGCCCGCCAGAAATGGAAGGCGGCCCAGAGGTGGAACAGCAATGTCGCCGCCAGCGCCCAGCGGATCGAGTCCGGCGTGCCGATCATGTCGCTGAGCTTGCCCGTCATGAAGGAGAGCACGCCGTTGCCGATCAGGATCGAGAAGAGCTTGGCGATCGACAACACCGAACCGCGCATATGCGGCTCGGTGAAGCTGACCAGCGTGGCATAGCCGGGGCCGACCACCCCGCCGACCAGCACCGCGAACACCGCCATGGCGACGAGCGCCGCGGCGAGGCTGGGGGCGAGGCACATGGCGACGCCGGTCAGCGCGGCGAGCACCGTGAAGGTCGCCGGCACCAGCGCGAGCCGGGCGGATTCGCCGCGCGAGAAGCGGTCGGTGACGGGGCCCGCGAGCAACGACCCCAGGGTCTGCATCAGGCCGATGCCGAGCCCAACCCAGATTGCCGCCTTCTCCGGGGTCAGGCCATGGACCCGGACCAGAAAGGAGACCGTCCACACCATCACCGAGAATTGCACGCCGGTCGACAGCATGTTGCCCCAGATGCTGTGGAGCAGCGGCCGCGACCGCAGGATCCAGCGCGCCGCCGCGACATAGGAGACCGCCTGGCGCGGCCCGTCGGCGGACGGCGGATCGAAGCGGCCGCGCTCGGGCTCCTTGCAGGTGAAGACCAGCAGCGCGGCGAGGACGAGGCCCGGCACGCCGGCGATCAGGAACAGCGAGCGCCAGCCGAAATGCATCAGCAGCCAGCCGCCGACCATGAAGGTGATGAACTGCCCGACCGCCGTCCCGGCATAATAGAGGCTGACCGCCGTGCCGCGCCGTTCGCGCGGGAAGAGGTCGCTGATCAGCGACAGGCTGCCCGGCGAGGCGGGCGCCTCCGACGCGCCGACGCCCATCCGCGCGAGCAGCAGGGCGGCATAGTTCTGCACGGCCGCACCCGCCATGGTCAGCACGCTCCACACCACGGTGGTGAGGGCGAGGAAACGCCGACGGTCGAGACGGTCGAGCAGCCAGCCGCCGGGCAGTGCCGCCAGCGCGTAGGGGATCGAATAGGCGAAGCCGGTGAGCACCCCGATCTGGGCGTCGCTCAGGTCGAATTCGCGCTTGAGCGGCTCGACGACGACGGAGGGCACCGCACGGTCGACGGAGCCCATGATGTAGACGAGCACCAATATGCCCAGCATGTACCAGCTACGCCGGTCGACGCGCGGCTCGGCGGTGGAAGAATCACGCATAACCGACGCCTCTCCAGTTTTTTTCTTCGCGTGGTGTAGGAGGGGCCCTTATGGGTGACAAGACCGCCATGCTTGACAAGCGCCGGTTCGACGCCTCCTTCTAAAGACGAACGACAGCGATTTCAGGAACTCCATGGTGCCGCCTTCGGCCAGCAAGCTACGATCCGTGAAACTGGGCGAGAAGGCCGCCAACTATCTTCGCAAGGAGATCGTCGAAGGGCGCTTCAAGGCGGGCCAGAGCCTGCCCAGCGAAACCGAGATGATGGCGATGTTCGGCATCTCCCGCCCGACCTTGCGCGAGGCGATCCGCATCCTCGAGGCGATGGGCCTGGTGGTGATCCAGCGCGGCAAGAACGGCGGCGCCGCCGTGCGCCATCCGGCCGTGACGATCACCGCCGCCAACGCCGCCATCTATCTGCAAACCAAGCAGGCGACCCTGCTGGAACTCCAGCGCGCCCGGTCGATGATCGAGCCCGAGCTGGTGCGCGGGCTGGAGGGCCGGATCACGGCGGAACAGTTCGCGGAGCTGCGCGGCATCCTGGCGCGGGCGCGCGAGGCGATGAACGATGTCGGCGCCTATGTCGGCTGCACCACCGCCTTCCACATGGCGCTGGTCAACCTGATGGAAAACCGCGTGCTCGACCTGATCGTCAGCATGATCCACACCATCTACGAGCCGATGGTGGCGGCGGCCACGGCGACCAACATGGCGGTCGGCAAGACCGCCTTCCAGCTCGACGTCACCAGCCAGGAGCATCTGCTCGACCTGATGGAGGCGGGCGACTTCGCGGCGGCCAGCGACTTCTGCCGCTCCAACCTCGCGCGCATCGCCCGTTTCATGGAGGAGAGCGGCGTCGGAAGGGCGATCATCGGCGCACCCGAAACCGACGCCTGATCCGTTTTTGGATCGCCGGGCGGACGACATGACTGGGCGCAAACTCGTATGAGCCATCGCCGCGCCGCCCGCTTAGTCGCAGGATCATCACTCAAGGAGGGGTGCCATGCGCTTTGCATTCGGCCACGGATTCTATCCGAAGAAGCTCGACGACTTTAAACGGCTCAGCCGCACGGCGGACGAAGCCGGCTTCGCGATGGTGATGACCGGCGACACGCCGGCGCTGGTCGGCGACCATTATGTCGGCCTGACGATGATCGCGCTGGAGACCAGCCGGTGCCGGCTCGGCTCCTACATCAGCAATCCCGTCACCCGTCACCCGGCGGTGGCGGCAGCGGGGATTGCGGCGGTCAACGAGATCGCCGGCGGCCGCGCCTATCTGGGCCTCTCGACCGGCGACAGCGGCGTCTACAATCTCGGCGAGAAGCCAGCCAAGCAGGCCGACTTGGAGGAGTATATCCTCACCGTGCGCGCACTGCTCGAAAAGGGCGAGGCGACCTACCGGGGCAACACGGTCCGGTTCGGCTGGTATCATGGCCATATCCCGATCTACATGGCGCCCGGCGGTCCCAAGGGCCTGCGTCTTGCCGGCCGCATCGCCGACGGCGTCTTCCTGGAAACCGGCTTTCTGCCCGAGGTGATCGAGGACACGCTGCACCAGATCGACGAGGCCGCGCGCGAGGCTGGCCGCTCTATCGACGATATCGACATATGGTGGCATGCCCGCGCCTGCATGGGCAGCTCGCGCGACGCCGCGATCGACACCATCCCATCGGGCCTGCTGGGGATCGGCAACCGCCTCGCCCGCTTCCAGCAGCAGGGCAAGTTCATCCCCGACGCCATCTGGCCGAAACTACAGGAACTGAAGCGCCGCTACGACTTCATGGGCCATCACGAAACGGCCGGCGGCGCGACGCCGCAGCGCAACGCCGCGATGCTCGACGAGCTGGGCCTGCGCGACTATCTGGCCGACCGCTTCGGCATCCTCGGCACGCCCGACGATTTCGTCGAGCGGATCCGTTCGCTCGAGAAAATGGGCGTCCGCAACATCGCGTTCACCGCGCTGATGCCTGACAAGCTCGATTTCCTGCATGCCATGCGCGACGCGGTCATTCCGCGCTTCACGATGGATTGAAACAGAAAGGGCCGCCCCTCGTCGGGGACGGCCCTTTTCTCCTGTCCGCCGCCGACGCGATCAGGCGCTCGCCGCCCCGTGCCGTTCCTCGACGATCTGCGCGAACTTGGCAAAGAACTCGTCGGCCAGCTTCTTGGCGACGCCGTTGACCAGCCGCCCGCCGAGCTGCGCCAGCCGCCCGCCGATCACCGCGTCGACATCGTAGCGCAGCAGGGTGCCGCCGTCCTGCTCGGTCAGGCCCACCGTGGCGCCGCCCCGCGCGAAGCCGGCCGCGCCACCTTCCCCCTGGCCGACGATGCGATAGCCGCTGGGCGGATCGAGGTCGGTCAGGTCGACCGATCCCTTGAAGGTCGCGGAGACCGGGCCGATCTTGACCTTCACCACCGCCGAGAAGCCGCCATTCTCCTTCTGCTCCAGCTCCTGGCAGCCGGGAATGCAGGCCTTGAGTGTCTCCGGATCGTTGAGATTGGCCCAGACCGCCTCGCGGCCGGCCGGCAGCACGCTCTCGCCATCCATCTTGAACGCCATAAGAAATCCACTCCATCGGCTCGGGGCGGCTCATCGCCCCGTCTCCTGCGCTGGCTATCGCGCGCACCCGCCCGCCACAAGCGATCCGGCCATACCGAATTCGCCGCCTTTGCCCCGGAAAGGCCCGAATTCGGGGAAATCGAAACCCACTCGGGCGACAGTTTCCTAAAGACCGGCGAATCCATCCGGTCGCACCGCGACAAAGTTGGGCAGACGGGGATCGCGCCCGTATAGTCATCAGCCCGGCATCGACGGCCGGGGCAGCGCCCCGGACAGGGAAGAGGAACCATGCGCGAGTTCGGAATAGGTCAGTCGCTGCCGAGGACCGAGGATTTGCGCCTAGTGCGCGGCACGGGTCGCTACACCGACGACATCGCCCCGGCCGGATCGGCGCGGATGTACGTCCTGCGCTCGCAGCACGCCTTCGCGCGGATCGGCGGCATCGCGGTCGACGCCGCGCTGGCGGTTCCCGGCGTGCTGGCGATCCTGACCGGCGCCGACGCGACCGCCGACGGCCTGGGCGGCTTCACCTCCATGGTCCGCCGCACCGGCCCGGACGGCCAGCCCAATTTCGAACCGCCCTTCGCGGTGATCGCGCGCGACGTCGCCCGCTATGCCGGCGAACCCGTCGCCGTCGTCGTCGCCGAGACGCTCAATGCCGCGAAGGACGCCGCCGAACTGATCGAGGTCGACTATGACGCGCAGCCCTGCGTCGCCGACCTCGCGCTTGCCGACGCCCCCGACGCGCCGCTGGTTTGGGAAGAATGTCCCGGCAATCTTTGCGTCCTGACCGAGGTCGGCGACAAGGCCGCCACCGAGGAGGCCTTCGCCGGGGCCGCGCATGTGTCCCAGGTCGATTTCCGCATCAGCCGGGTCGCCGTGTCGACGATGGAGCCACGCACCGCCGTCGCCGAATGGAGCGAGGCGGACCAGCGCTTCACGCTCCACGCCAGCATCCAGAACCCGCATATGAGCCGCGAGCAGCTCGCGGGTGTGTTCGGCCTGCCGTCGAACCAGATCCGCGCCGTGGCGCTCGACGTCGGCGGCGGCTTCGGCCTCAAGGGCGTCCCGCATCCCGAGCTGGCGCTGGTCATGTGGGCGGCCCGCCGGGTCGGCCGTCCGGTGCGCTGGACCTCCGAACGGTCCGAGGCTTTCCTGTCCGACTGCCATGCCCGCGACCAGATCGTCCATGCCGAGCTGGCGCTCGACCGGGAAGCCCGCTTCCTGGGCCTGCGCGTCCGGGTGAAGGCCAATTTCGGCGCCTATCTGAGCCTGGCCGGCGTGCATTGCGCGCTGGGCAATATCGGCGGCCTCAGCGGCGTCTATGTCCTGCCCGCCATCCATGGCGAGATACGCGGCCTTTTCACCCATACCGTGCCGATCGGGCCCTATCGCGGCGCCGGCCGGCCCGAGGCGTCGATGATGATCGAGCGGGTGATCGACGTCGCGGCGCGCGACCTGGCCATGGACCCGGCCGAGCTGCGCCGCCGCAACCTCATCCCCGCCGACCGGATGCCCTATGACACGGGCTTCGTCTTCACCTATGACAGCGGTGATTTCCCGGCGAGCCAGGCCAAGGTCCAGGCGATATCGGACTGGAGCGGCTTCGAGCGGCGCCGCGCGGAGGCGCGGGCGCGCGGCAAGCTGCGCGGCATCGGCATGGCGCATGTGATCGAGATCGCCGCCGGCCAGCTCGACGAGATGGGCGGGATCGAGGTCGACACCAGCGGCGCGATCGCCGTCACCACCGGCATGCAGAACCACGGCCAGGGCCATGAGACCATGTACCGCCAACTCATCGCCGAGTTCATGCACGTGCCCCCCGACAAGGTCAGCGTTCGCGACTGCGACACCGACCAGATTCCCTATGGCTTCGGCACCGGCGGGTCGCGATCGGCGGTGGTCGCGGGCTTCCTGCTCGAAACGCTGGCGAGCAAGGTGATCGCCAAGGGCAAGCAGGTCGCGGCGATCATGCTGGAGACCGAACCCGACCGGATCGACTATCGCGAGGGCGCCGTCTTCGCTGCGCGCGACAGCAACCGCAGCGCGACGCTGGCCGAGGTCGCCCGCTTCGCGCATCAGCCGATGCGCCTGCCCCCCGGCTTCGAGGGCGGGCTGTCGCACCGCCAGATGACCCGGCTGGCAGGCCCCACCTTCCCCAATGGCTGCCATGTCTGCGAGGTCGAGATCGACCCCGACACCGGCCATCTCGAATTCGTCGGCTATTGGGTGTCGGAGGACGTCGGCAAGGCGATCAACCCGATGATCGTCAAGGGACAGGTCCATGGCGGCGTCGTCCAGGGCCTGGGTCAAGCGCTCGGCGAATATATCCATTATGACGAGGAAGGGCAGCTCGCGACGGGCAGCTTCATGGATTACCAGATGCCCCGCGCGCTCGACATGCCCGCGATCGGGATCGTCGGCAGCGACACGCCGTCGCGCAACAATCCGCTGGGCATCAAGGGCTGCGGCGAGGGCGGCACGGTCGGCGCCCTGCCCGCCGCGATGAACGCGATCACCGATGCGCTCGGCCCGCTCGGCATCGCCAATTTCGACATGCCCGCGACGCCGCAGCGCCTGTGGCGCGCGATCCGCGACGCCGGCGGGATGCCCCACGCGATGGCCGCCGAATGACGGCCGCCATCACCAACAGGACGGAAGACCGACGATGCCGCTGGTGACCATGACCGTGAACGACCGCCCCGTCGCGCGGGAGATCGAGGCCAACACGCTGCTCGTGCTGTTCCTGCGCGAGACGCTGCGCCTGACCGGCACGCATGTCGGCTGCGACACCACCCAGTGCGGCGCCTGCGTCGTCCATGTGAACGGCCGCGCGGTGAAGAGTTGCACCACCCTCGCCCTGTCCTGTGAGGATGCCGATGTCGTGACGATCGAGGGCCTGTCGACTGGCGAGGCATTGCACCCGATGCAGGCAGCCTTCCGCCAGCATCACGGCCTGCAATGCGGCTATTGCACGCCGGGGATGATCATGAGCGCCGTCGGCATGGTGCGGCGGCTGGGCACCGATCTCGATCGCGACACGATCCGCGACGAGCTGGAGGGCAATATCTGCCGCTGCACCGGCTACCAGAATATCGTCGAAGCGATCCGCGCGGGCGCGCAGGCGATGGCCGACCGGCCGGACGCCTGACCGGCGCGGCCTTCCCGGAGACTATCGATGTACCCGTTCGACTATCATCGCTGCGCCAGCGCCGAGGAGGCCAGGGCGCTTCTCGCCGAACTGGGCGACGGCCGTTTCCTTGCCGGCGGCCAGTCGCTGCTGCCGATGATGAAGCTGCGCTTCGTCATGACCGGCAACATCATCGACCTGCGCGACTGCGAGGAACTGCGCGGGATCGATATCGGCTCGGGCACCGTGACGATAGGGGCGATGACCCGGCATGTCGACGTCGCCTCGTCGAAGGACCTCGCAGCCGCGTTGCCCGTCCTTGCCGAACTGGCCGGCGGGATCGGCGATCCGCTGGTCCGCGCGCAGGGCACGATGGGCGGATCGATCGCCAACAACGATCCGGCGGCCGACTATCCTGCCGCCTGCCTGGGGCTGGGAGCGACGATCCTGACGACCGCCGGGGAGATCGCCGCCGACGACTTCTTCCTGGGCGTGTTCGAAACGGCACTGGAGGAGGGCGAACTGGTGACGGGGGTCCGCTATCCGGTCCCCGCCGCCGCTGCCTATATGAAGTTCCGCCATCCCGCCTCGCGCTTCGCGCTGGCCGGCGTCTTCGTCGCGAGGACCACGGACGGGCTCCGGGTCGCGGTGACCGGCGCCGGATCGCAGGGCGTGTTCCGCTGGCGCGAGGCGGAAGAGGCGCTGGCCGCCGATTTCGCGCCCGAAGCGCTCGACGGCGCCGAACTCGACACCAGCGACCTCAACAGCGACATCCATGCCGACGCCGACTATCGCGGCCATCTGGTCCGCGTGATGGCGGTCCGCGCCGTCGGGAAGATACTAGCGGCAAACAGCTAGGCGAGGCTCCACCGCCGCAGCGTCAGCAGCAGCATGAGCGCCGCGATCGGCAACAGGGTCAGCCCCAGCGCCTTCATCGGCTCGGCGCCGAGATGTCCGCCCAGCAGATAGGCGGTGAACGGCGCGCTCAGGATCGCGCCGCAATATTGCGCAGTGCGGAGCAGACCCGCCGCCGTGCCGCCGCGGTCCGGCGGAGCGTGGTCGAGCATGCGTTGCTGGTTGACCATGTTGAGCGCGCCGTTGCCGATCCCGAACAGGAAGGTCAGCAGCATCAGCCCGGCGAGCGTGGTCGCGCCGCCGAGCAGGAACAGCCCGCCGCTCGTGGCGATCAGCGAGAGCAGTCCGGCCATCTCCATCGCGCGTCCCCGCACGCCTCGGGTGGGGGCGAGCGAGGCGAGGCTGGACGAGACGGCGACGGGCAACAGCACCAGCCCCGACTGTTCGATCGGCAGGTGCAGCCAGGCCTGCGCCCATTGCGGGATCGCATAGAAAAGGCAGTAGAGCAGGAAATTGAGCAGCACATGATGCGCGTAAGTGCCCGCCAGCGCCCGGTTGGCGATGATCAGCCGGACGTCGATGAAGGGCTCGCGCACCCGCCGTTCGACCACCACCAGCGCCGTCGTCAGCAACAGGGCGGCGGCCAGCCCGCCAAGATGGATGCCGCCGGCCAGGTTCATCAGGACCAGCATCAGCGCGGTCATCGCCAGGGTGAAGAGCGTGATGCCAGGAAGATCGAACCGGGCCCGCCGATCCCGCCGCGCGCGATCGTCGGCCGGCGACAGCCAGATCGCCAGCGCCGCCGTGACGATCGCCAGCGGCAGGTTGATCAGGAAGACCCAGCGCCAGCCCAGGAAGCCGGTGAGCACGCCGCCGAGCGGCGGCCCCACCGCCATCGACGCCGAACTCGCCATCGACAACAGGCCGAGCAGCCGGGCGGGCGGCTCGACACCGAGCGTCTCGGAGCGCTGGCGGATCATCACCACGGCGCAGGGAAAGCCGACCGCCGTGCCGAAGCCGATCAGCGCGCGCGCCGCGATCAGCGACCAGGGTTCGAAGGCGATCGCGCCGAGCATGGCGCCGGTCGCGAGGAACCCCATGCCGCCGAGCAAGGTGCGGCGCGCGCCGAGCTTGTCCGCGACGCCGCCGAGAACGGGCTGGGCCACCGCGGCGGTCAGGTAGAGCGTGGCGATCAGCCAGGCGGCGATCGCATCCTGTCGGGGAAAGGCCCGGCCGATCGGCACCAGCGCGGTCGCCAGCATCGCCGAGTTCATCGGGTTCAGCGTCGCCGCCACGAGCAGCGGTAGCAAGAAGCGCCGGTCGAACCGGACGGGCGCGGGAGGAGCGGTCCTGTCGGTCATAACCGTGGTTCCGCCCCGGCCCCGCTGGGCCCCGCGCGGCCCGTGGTCGCGCGGGGCCGGACGATCAGAAGGTCTTGCGCAACTGCACGCCGAAGGTGCGCGGATCACCCGGGAAGCCGACATTCCAGCCGAGCGATTCCAGGTTGGTCGCCGCGTTGAGATAGCGCTCCTTGGTCAGGTTCTTGCCGAACACCGCGATGTTCACGCCGATGCTGTCGATATTGTAGGCGATACGGGCATCGAGCAGCGTGTAGCCCGGCTGCGAGACGCTGGCGTCGTTCTGGCCGACCTGCGGCCGGAAATTGACCAGGCTGCGATAGGAGAGGTTGGCGTTGAACTCGATCGAGCCGTTGGCCACCGGCAGCGTGTAGGAGGTTCCCGCGTTCCAGGTCCATTTCGGCGCCGGGAAGGACAGGTTGCTCAGGTCCTGAAGGTTGCCGGTCGCATCGAGGGCGAAATATTTGTCATACTTCGCCCGCAGATAAGCGGCGCTGCCGTTGATCTGCCACTCTGGCGTGATTTGCGCCGTCACCTCGATCTCGCCGCCATAGGGCTTCGCCTTGGCGGCGTTGCGGATCAGCGTGACGACCTGTCCGTTGACCGCATCGCGGATCTGCGCCTGGATGTTGGTATAATTCTGCCGGAAGACGGCGCCGTTGATGCGCAGGCGACGATCGAGCAGGTCCGATTTGAAGCCGAGTTCGAAATTGTCGACCACCTCGGGAAGGAACGGCGTGAAGTTGGCGGCCAGCGTCGCCGCCGTCGCCGGGACGGAACTCGCGGCCTGGATGCTGAAACCGCCGGCGCGATAGCCCCGGCTGTAGGAACCGTAGACCATGAGCTGCGGGAGCGGCCGCCAGTCGGCGCTGGCGAGCCAGGTCATCTTCTTCGAAGAGGTCGACGCCGAATAGGTGCAGACCGCCGGATCGATCGACCCGCCGCCGACCGTGACGAAGCAGGCGTTGCGCGAGGCGGGCGGCACCGGATCGTTCGCATAGGAGACGTCGCGGCGGTTGTGCGACGTCACCGCGCGATCGTCCTTGGTGTAGCGAAGCCCGCCGGTGACGCGGAAGCCGCCGCCGAAATTGTACACGGCCTGCGCATAGGCCGCCTTCGACTTGTTGGTCAGATCGGCGTCGACCACCGACGCCCGGCCGGTATTGACGTAGCTCAGCGCGTTGCTGAACGACCCCTCGTTGCCGGTTTCCTTGTTGTAGAACAGGCCGAGCTGCCAATCGAGGCCGGTGCCGTCGATCGCCGATGCCTGGAATTCCTGGCTGAAATTCTTTTGCCGGGTGGTGACGAGCGAATGCTGGAGCGAGAAGGGCGTGGAATCGAGATCCTGCCCGTTCGCCACCCGCAAGCGGCGAAGCGCCGAGATCGACTTGAGGGTGACGTCGCCCAGTTCATATTCGAGCGTCGCCGAGAAGCCGTAATGCTTGACGTCGTCGACGATCGGCCCGGTGCCGGCATTGCCGTAGAAATCGCCGCTGTCGGTATACTGGTTCCCGGACCGGGAGAAGTAGGTCAGCCACTGGTTATAGGCGGTCATGCGATCGGCCGCCGAAGTGGGATCGAGGCCAAGCTGGGCGGCGATCGCGCCCAGCGATCCGGTCGCCGAATTGCCGCGCGCCAGCATCCCGTTATAGGTCAGCAGGACGTTGGTGCTGGTGTTGTTCTGCTTGTAGTAATCAGCCGACAACAGGATGTGCAGATCGTCGGTGGGATCGGCCCGCACCAAGGCGCGGCCGAACCAGGCCCGGTCGACGCCGACGTCGACGCCGACGCCGTTCTCGCCATAGCCGTCGCGATGGATGCGCTGTCCGACGACGCGGACGGCCAGCTTGTCGTCCACGATCGGCAGGTTCAGCGCCGCGACGATCTGCTTGTTGTCATAGGAGCCGTAGAGCAGGTCGACATAGCCGCCGAGTTGATAGGTCGGATGCTGGGTCGTGATATTGAGAGCGCCGCCGGTCGTGTTCTTGCCGAACAGCGTGCCCTGCGGCCCCTTCAGCACCTCGATCTGGGCGAGGTCGATCATGTTGGAGCGGAGGCCGTAGCTGCGGGTGAGCGGAACGCCGTCGATATAGACGCCCACCGAACCGTCGGTGCTGAGCCGGCTGTCGGCCTCGGTCTGTCCACGGATGGTCAGCTTGGCGCGGCCGCCGGTGTTCTGCGACGATATGAACAGGCCGGGCGTGACCTTCTGGATGTCGACGACGTCGCGAACGCTGAGCCGCTGGAGATTCTCGGCCGTCACCGTCGTGATGGCGATCGGCACGTTCTGCGCGCTTTCCGACGAGCGCCGCGCGGTGACGACGATATCCTGGAGACCCGAGGTGGGCCCGGCGGCATCCTCGGCAGGCACAGCCTGCGCGAACCCGGCGCCGGGAACCAGGACAAGGCCGATCGCGGTGGCGAGGTGGAGGGCCGATCGCGACGAAAGACGATTGGATTTCAGCATCTTATCTCCTCCCAAAGAAGCGTGCCATTTCAGCAATGGGCTTTCGGGGTTTTTTCTTTTTGTGCAGGCTGGCGAACCCGGATGGCCGCCAGTCCAGCAGTCCGAGCCATAGCGCCCGGCCTCGGTCCGCATCCAAGACGCGTCTATTGGTATTTAGGCGGACCTGCGGGCCCGGCGGCGCAGGGAAGAGCGGCGATCGGCGATCCGCCAAGCGCCATCCTCGAAGATGATCTCGTCGCGGAACTCGCCGAAACCGATCAGCCGAGGCATCGGGCCGCGCCGCGCCGCGAAGATCGCCGTGTGGGTGGCCAGCAACCGATCGTCACCGAACGCGACGACGAAGGGATTCTCGCCGACATGCGTCTCGCGCTCGTCGCCGGCCCCATGCGCGCCGTTCGCCCAGTTGCGCCGGTAGAAGACCATGATCGCATCGCGCCCCTCGATCACCGGCGCGGACGTGCCGTTGGAGGTGATCGCCAGCCGCGCGTCGCGCGCCCAGACTTCGGCGAAAGCGGCCTCGTCCTCGGCATCCTTCAGATGCTTGGCCTTGGCGATCAGGTGACGGGCGGCCTCGCGCTGTTCGGGGGTCGCCTCGCGGGTGCCGGCGAAACGATCCGTCATGCGCCCTTCCCTCCGGCGGCGGCGCCATAAGCCTGGGTCAGCATCCCGTCGACCGCATGCAGCAACCGCCCGCCGTCGACAGGGATCACCGCTCCGGTCGTGAAGGAACTCGCGTCGCTCGCGAGGAAGGCCGCCACCGAGGCGATCTCGTCGACCCGGCCGCCTCGCCGCATCGGCAACCCCGCGATCCGCCGGGCGCCGGCCGGGCTGTCGAACAGCGCCTGGCTGCCGCTCGAGGCGACCATGCCCGGCGCGATCGTGTTGGCGCGGACGTTGCTGCGGCCGAACTCCGCCGCATAATTCTTCATCATCTGCCATTCGGCCGCGCGGGCGATGGTGGCGCAGGACCGTTCGGTGGTGGATTCGAACACCGAGCCCGAGCCGATATAGATCAGCGACCCGCCGCCAGCCGCGACCATGTGCGGGATCACCATGTTGGACAGCCAGAAGCGGCTCCGGAAGATATAGGTGAGCTGTTCCTCCAGCACCGCGTCGGGCGTGTCGATCGAGGGACCGATCCAGGGACGGATGGTGGGCGCGCAGAGCAGGGTCGTGACCGCGCCGAACCGCTCCAGCGCCAGATCGACCAGCGCGCGCAGATGGGCCTTGTCGCCGATGTCGCCGGCCAGCGCCGCCGCGATCGTCCCGCCCCCGGCGAAGCGCGCATTGAGATCGGCCGCCACGGCATCGAGCGCGGACGCAGTCCGGCTGGTCAGGATCAGCCGCGCGCCGCTGGCGGCGAAGCATTCGGCACAGGCGGCGCCCATGCCCTGGGTTGCGCCGGTGACGATGGCGACGCGGCCCGACAGATCGAAACGGTCCTGACTCAAGGCATTCCCCTCCACCCCGCGTCGCGGGCTGATCGTCTATTCGTGCAGATAGGACAGGACTCCGCCGTCCACCTGGATGGTCTGTCCGGTGATATAGCGCGCCGCGTCGCTGACCAGATAGGCGACGATGTTGGAAATATCGGCCGGCTCGCCCAGATAGGGCGTCAGCACGTTGCCGCGCGATTGCGCCAGCCGCTCGGGGCTCAGCGTCGTCAACATGCGCTCGCTCTGGATCGTCCCCGGCGCCACCGCATTGCTGCGGATGCCCTTCTTGCCATAGGCGACAGCGATGTGGCGGCTGAGCATGATCAGCCCGGCTTTCGACGTGCCATAGGCAACGCGACGCCCCGACTGGGGCGGCGCGATCCCCTGGCGCGAGACGATGGTGACGACCGATCCGCCGCCGCCGTCGATCATCGCCGGGATCAGCGCGCGCGAGACGAGCAGGCTGCCGCGCAGGTTGACCGCCATCGTCCGGTCCCAGATCGCGAGGTCGGTCGACAGCAGGTCGAGATCCCCCGCCACATCGGTGTGCGCGGCATTGTTGACCAGCGCGTCGACCCGGCCGAACCGGTCGATCACCGCCCGCGCCATCGCCGCAACCGACGACTCGTCCGCTATGTCGCAGGCGAAGCCCTGCGCGCCGCCACCGATCGCGTCCGCCCGCGCGGCCGCCGCCGCCCCGTCGATGTCGACGATGGCGATGCGCGCGCCGAGGCGGGCGCACAGCGCCGCCATGTCGGCGCCCAGACCGCCGCCGCCGCCCGTGATCAGGACGACCTTGTCCTTCAGGTCCAGCATTAGGTTCCTCGTTCCGATCAACGCCCCGGGCGCTGCCCTTCCATCTGGGTCCAGACGCCCGTCGTCGCGCGTACCCAGCCCGAGGCGGCGAAGGTACCGCCGTCGACCGGGATGACGTCGCCGGTCACATAGGAAGCCATCTTCGAGCTGAGATAGACGACGAGGTCGGCGCATTCGACATCGTCGCTCTCGCGCAGCAGCGGGATGACGCGGCGCATCTTGTCGTCTTCGTCGGGGGTCGGCACCCGCCATGTCGCCGGATCGACCGGCCCCGATCGGTTGCCACGCCCTCCGGGGGTGATCGTATGGTCGGGCGCGATACAGTTGACCCGGATCGCATGCCCCGACAGCTCCAGCGCCATCGATTTGGTGAAGCTCACCATCGCCGCCTTGCACGCCGCATAGACCGCGACATTGGGGCCGGCCCGCAACGCCTCGATCGACGCCACGTTGACGATCGATCCGCCCCGGCCGCCCCGGATCATGATCGGCGCGGCTTCCTGCGTGGCGCACAACATGCTGACGAAGTTGATGTCGATGTGCCGCCGCCAGCTCCGTTCGCTCTGTTCCAGGAAGGGCTTATGGACCACCCCACCGACATTGTTGACGAGGATGTCGACCCGCCCGAATTCCGCATCCGCGGCGGCGATCAGCGCACGAATCTGGCCGGTCTCCATCACGTCGGCGGGGAACGCCAGCGCCCGCCGGCCGCGTTCGCGCACCCTCTCGGCCGTCTCCTCGCACCGCTCGGGAACGATGTCGGCGATCACCACGTCGGCGCCGAACTCGGCGAAGCGCAACGCGCAGGCCCGACCGATGCCGCCGCCGCCGCCCGTCACGATGGCGACCTGATCGGTCAGCAGAATATCCTCGGGTCCCGCCAACACACCTCTCCTTGCCCTGTGCACCGGTTCGATTGACGCGGCGTCGGTTTATCCTAATGCTGAGGAAGCATCGTTCAGGATATCGCGAGCACTATGGCACGGCCGAAACAGAATCTTTATGGGCAAGAAATGGGCAGTAAGGGGATTTTGACCCGAGCCCGGATCGTCGCCGCCACCGCCAACCTGATGCAGCGCCGTCCGCTTCGCGAATTGCGAGTCGCGGAGATTGGACAGATGGCGGCCGTATCTTCGTCTACCTTCTACCTCTATTTCGAGAGCGTCGCCGAAGCCGGCCTCGCCGTCGTCGAGGAGGTGCAGCAGGCGACCCCGGAACTGATGGCGCTGCTCGCCAGCACATGGACCGCCGACAATGTCATGGCCAAGGCGAAAGCGTTCGTGCAGGCCTATATGGCGGTATGGGACACGCATCACGCACTGCTGCGCATCCGCAACTTCGTCGCCGACGAGGGCGACAAGCGCTTCCACGACGTGCGCCGCCGCGCGGTGGAGCCGATCCACCTCGCGCTTCAGGAAAAGATCGAGACGCTCCAGGCCGATCTCCCGCCCGACCAGCGCCTCGATCCGCCGTCGACCGCGTCGGTCGTGCTCGCCATGCTCGAGCGCACGGCCGCCCTCATCCGCCTGCCGTCGGCGCACAAGGCGACGCGCCCCCGCCAGATCGAGACGACAGCCTTCCTCCTCGCCAGCGCGCTGATGGGTGGCATGCCGCGCGATGTGAGGAACACGCGCAAGACCCCGGAGAAGCCGGCGGACCAGTCCCGCCCGGCCCGCCGGCGCGCACGACAGGCCGAGGACGGCGCGCCCAGCGCCTGAGAGGCTGCTTGGGAATGCGCCTGACGGCGCACGGCGACGCCGGCCCGGGACCCGTCAGGCCATGGCTGCGCGCAGCGACCGCCATTGCTCCGCGAGCATATCCCGCATCGCCGGATCGGCGATCGCGATCAGCGCCTCGGCCCGCCCGTCGAGCGAGGCGTGGCGCAGGTCGGCGACGCCATGTTCGGTGACCACCATGTCCGCGAGGTTGCGGGGTAGCGAGACCGAGGGGGCCGACAAGCGCGCGACGATACGGCTGATCGCGCCGCCCTTCGCCGTGGCGGGCAGCATCGTGATCGACCGCCCCCCCGGCGAGGCGATCCCCGCCGCCGCGAAATCAGGCGCGCCGCCGACGCCGCTGACCGGACGCCCGCCCTGCCATTCCAGGTTGACCTGCCCGAACAGGTCGACCTCCAGCGCCGAGTTGGCCGCGAAGAAGCGCTCCTCCCGCCCGATCCGGCCGGCGTCGTGCGTCTCCCGCGCATCGGCGAAGCGGATCAGGTCGCGATCGGCAAGCGCCCGGTAGAAACCCTCGCTTCCCGCCGCGATGCCGCTGACATGTCCGTCCGGCGCCAGCGCGCCGCGATCGGCGAGGGTCAGCAATTCCTCGCTCGCCAGGCCGGAGCGGAGCCGCAGGCCGCGATGGTCGCCCAGCGCCGCCCAGAGCGCGGCGGGCGCGCCGCCGATGCCGACCTGCACCGCCGCGCCGTCGGGGATCAGCGCCGCTACATGGCCGGCGATCACCCGCGCCGTCGCGTCCGGCCGCGCGGGCGCGACCTCGATCAGCGGACCGTCGAGTTCGACCACCAGATCGGCCTCGGCCAACGCGATTGCGGGGCCGCGCCGCATCGACGGCATATGCGGATTGACGATCGCGATCCGCTGGCGCGCGGTGCTCCAGGCGATCGGCGAGAAATCGGCGGCGATGCCGAACGATGCCCGACCGTCGGCAGCGGGCGGCGCGACATGCGCGACCGCGATGTCGAATGAAGCGGCGGCGATGTGGCGGGCGATCGCCGAATAGGCGAGCGGCAGCAGCCGCACCCGCCCCTGCGCGAAGGCTTCGCGCGTGGCGGCGGGGAGCATGAAGATCGTCAGCCGGGCATCGGGCGCGAGCCCCGCATAATCGACGCCGTTCATGCCCGGCAGAAGGCAGCTCGTCACATCGACGCCGCGCAGCCGTCCGGGGTCGGCCGTCAGCGCATCCGCCAGCGCGAGGCTCTCCCCCGTGGCGCCGGGCAGATAGACGGACGCGCCAGGCCGGAAACGGTCGAGCAGATCGGCAATCGGCATGTGGGCGACACCCCTATTTCCCAAGGATCGGGAACCGTCTTCCTATGGCCGTCATGCGGATAGCCCAAGGAGGAGGGTTTCATGGTTGAGGGAGCTTAGCCGATAATGGGGATTTCCTGATGGCTGCGCGCCACGCCGGACCCGGATAGCATCGTCGCCCGACACTCCCGAGGACAGGACCTGATGCACGGTTTGGACGGAAAAGACGGCAGCAGTGCCGTCCAGGGCGCGGCCAACCGCTGGTGGGCGCTCGCCCTGCTGACCGGCATCTATTGCTGCCACACCATCGACAGGCAGGTGATCGCGGTGGTGATGGAAGCGGTGAAGCATGACCTGAAGCTCAGCGATTCCTATGTCGGCTTCCTCGGCGGCATGGCGCATGCGCTGGGCTTCATGATCACCGTCATCCCGCTCGGCCTGCTCGCCGACCGCACCAATCGGGTACGGCTGCTGTCGGGACTGGTGATGCTGTGGAGCTTGTTGACGGCGCTCGGGTCACTCGCCTCCAACGCGGTCACCCTCGCCCTGTTGCGGCTCGGCGTCGGCGCGGCGGAGGGGGGCGGCGCGTCCACCGCCACCGCACTGATCGCCGATCATTTCGCCCCGCGCCAACGCGGCCTCGCCTTCGGCATCTTCTATGCCAGCACCGCGCTGGGAATCGCACTGATCTTCCTGTTCGGCGGGATGGTGGCGCATGCCTATGGCTGGCGGGCGGCCTTCCTGCTCGCCGGCATGCCGGGCATCGTCATGGGCCTGCTGACCCTGCTGACCCTGCGCGAGCCGCTGCGCGGCCAGCTCGACAGCGCGGGTCCGGCCCCGAAGCGCACATCGTTCCGGGCCGCCTTCCAGGCGATGCGCGCCGAGCCCGCCCTTCCCTGGTCGATCGCCGGCGTCACGCTGGGGTCGTTCGTCGTCGCCGCCGTCTTCGCCTGGTCGGTTTCCTTCTTCGGCCGGGCGCACGGCACCGATGTCCGCGACGCCGGGCTGATCCTCGCCCTGTCGATCGGCGTGATCCAGGGGCTGTGCCTGCCGATCTTCGGCCGCATCAACGACCGGCTGTCGCGCGGCCGGCGCGATCGCATCCACCTCGTCACCACTGTCGGCCTGCTCGCGAACGTACCGGTCGAGCTGGCGCTGTTCCTGTCGCCCAGCCTGCCGATGGCGATCGCCGCCATGCTGCTGCTCGGCGTCACCACCGCCGCCTGGCTCGGCCAGTGCTTCGGATCGGTGGTCTCGCTGTCGCCGCCCGAGCTGCGCGGCACCATCTCGGGCATGAGCCAGCTCTGCACCAACCTGCTCGGCACCGGCGCCGGTCCGCTGGTCGCGGGCCTGCTCAGCGATGCGCTGGGCGGTGGCGAAGCGGGATTGCGGACCGCGCTGATCATCATGGCGCTGGGCAATATCCCGGCGGCGCTGACCCTGGTCGCGGCGACCCGCTGTCTGCGCCGGCCCGAGGCAGGCGGCGGGCCGGTCCCGGCGATCGCCTGACGATCAGAAGATCGAATAGCCCCCGTCGATCACGAAGTCGTCGCCGGTGTGGAACCGCGATGCGTCGGACGCGAGATAGACGGCGATGCCGCCGAAGTCGGCCGGCTCGCCCCAGCGGCGCGCCGGGGTGCGCTTCACCACCGCCTCGGACGCCGCGCCCTCCTCCCGCGCCCAGGCGGTGCGGTCGGTGGCGATCCAGCCGGGGGTGATGGTGTTGGCACGGATGCCGTGGCGGCCATATTCGACGGCGATCGAGCGGATCAGCGGCACCATCGCGCCCTTGGTGGCGGCATAGGCCTGGTTGCGCGACACGCCCTGGAAGGTGGCGATCGTCGATATGCCGACGATCGATCCGCCGGGATCGCCCGCCTGCGCCCGCTCGGCCATCGCCGCCGCGGCCGCCCGCAGGCACCAGATCGTGCCTTCCAGGTTGATCGCCACGACGTCGCGCAGCATGGCGGCGTCGATTTCGTGGAAGGGCGTGCCGCGCTTGCCGACCGCGGCGTTGGCGATGAAGCAATCGACCCGCCCCATCTCCCCGACCGAGCGGGCCATGGCGGCATCCACCGCCTCGCGGTCGGCAATGTCGAGGGCGATGTCCAGCACCCTGGCCCCCATCGCGCGCAGCGCCCCGACGGCGGCGGCGTTCTTGTCGGCCTTGCGCCCCCATATGACGATGTCGGACCCGGCCTGCGCCAGCGCCGCCGCCATGCCGAAACCGATGCCGCCATTGCCGCCCGTCACCAGGCTGACCTTGCCGGTCAGGTCGAAGGGACGAAACGCCATGGCAGCTCCTCCCGCCAATCCGTCAGGGACGCATCATCTGGCCGCCGTCAACCGACCAGATCTGGCCGGTGACCCAGGAGGCCTCGTCGGACAGCAGGAACAACACCGTGTTGACGATGTCCTGCGTCTGCCCGACCCGCTTGAGCGGCAGCGTGTCGAGCAGCCCCTGCAACCGTTCGGGCGCCACCGAGGTGCGGGTCGCCATCGTGTCGGTCGGCCCGGGCGCGACAGCGTTGACGCGGATGTTCTGCGGCCCCAGTTCCTTGGCGAGCGCGATGGTGAGGCCGTTCACACCGAGCTTCGACAGGCCGTAATAATTGCCCGCATACCAGGCCGCGCTCGACGACTGGTTGAGCACCACCCCGCCGCCGCGCGCGACCAGCGCGGGATGCGCGGCGCGCGTCATCAGCAGCACGCTTTCGAAATTGACCGCCATGAAGCGGCGATAATAAGCGAGGTCGATCTGCATCCACGGCTCGCGCCGCATCCCCGCGAAGATCGCCGCGTTGTTGACGAGATAATCGAGCCCACCGAACGCCTCGACCGTCGCGTCGACGCAGGCCTGGCATGAATCCTCCGACGACACGTCGGTGGCGAGGTGGATCGCCTTGCCGCCCGCCGCGACGATCTCCTCCGCCACGCGCCGGGCATTGTCGGCGTTGATCTCGGCGACCACGACCGCCGCGCCCTCGGCGGCGATTGCCTTGGCATAATGCTCGCCGATGCCCTGGCCCGCGCCCGTGACGATCGCCACCTTGTCCTTGAACCGCATGATCCGATTTTCTCCAGAAGATGATATGGGTTGGCTCAACCGATCGCCGCGAGCAACGAGCCGATCGTCGGCAGCGTGTCGACATCGGCGACCATCGCCGCCACGCGCCGCGCCTGCTCGCCGCCCATCAGCCCATCGACGACATCAAGGAATTTCGTCTCGATATCCGCCGCGGTCGCCGGGTTGGTGGGGTAGCCGCGCGGCGCGGGCTGGAAGGCGGTCTCGACCGTGCCGTCCTTGAAATGGACGGTGACGCCGCCGCACAGCTCGACGGCGTCGGCGGGGACGACGATCGCGACCGGCTCGATCCGGCTGGCGAACGCCTTCAACTCCTCGTCGGCCCAGCAGGCCGGATCGGCGAGGTCCCGGATCAGCACCCGCCCCTTCACCACGCGCAGCGCGCAGGCGAAGGCGAGGCTGAACTGCGCGCTCAGCATGTCCTGCGGATGGACGATCGCCGCGCCATGCGGAATCGCCCAGTCGACGATGCCGCATTCGATCCGCTCGATCTCCTCGGCGCGGGCGGGGCGGCGGTCGAGCACCATGGCGAGCGCATCGAGCACGCCATGGGTGGTGCCGACCATCGGATGGAGCTTCACCATCGTGCGCAGGATGTGGAAGCTGCCGTCCCAATAGCTCTCGGCATCCTTCGGCTGGCGCTCCGTGAACAGGTTGTGGATGCCGCGCGGCCCTTCGAAGATCGTCACCGGGCCGGTCAGCCCGGCCTGCGCCAGCAGCGCCGCCTGGACGCCGGCGCGCGACGCCATGCCGGCGTGGAAGCGCTTCACCTCCCCGCCCGACTGATCATATTCCATCGTCCCCGACGCGTCGCTGCCGGCGATCGCCAGCGCGTTGGCGGTCTGCTCCGCGGTCAGGCCGAGCAGCTTGGCGGTGGCCGCCGCGGCACCGAACACGCCGCCGATCTTCATCCCGTGCCAGCCGATATCGAGGGTGCGACGGTTCACCGGCCCCTGCGACCAGACCATCGCCTGATAGCCCGCGACGATCGCGACGAGCAGGTCCTTGCCGCTGGCGTCCGTGCGTTCGGCGAGCGCCAGCGCGGCCGGGATCACGCAGACGCCGGGATGGCCGCAGTCGAAATGGGCGTCGTCATATTCGCAGCTATGGCCGAAGGTGCCGTTGGCATAGGCCGCATAGGCCGCGGTCGCCCGGCCGCCGCCGCCGATCACGCTCGCCTCGGGCAGGGTCGCCATGATCTCCAGCAGCGCGCGCGCCGGCGCCACCTGCGGCAGGGTCGAGCCGAGCCGCGCGACGCCGAGGAAGTCGAGCAGAAGCAGGCGGGCGCGGGCGCGCACCTCCTCGGGGATATCCTCGTAGCTTAGCGCCTCGATCCAGGCGGCCTGGCGCTCGGCCAGCGTCGGACGCGCGATCGGTCGATGCACTGTCATGATTCCCTCTCCCCGGCCTGTCCTATCATGTCCTGTCGAGCCTCGATCTATATCGAACGCCCGTCCCTACGGCGTGATGGGTTCGACGGGTTTAAGTCGTCTCCACCCTTAATGCCCGTTTTCCGGGCATTTCTGCGGCGCGAGCGGGCCTTCCGCAACGCGCGCGGCCCTTGACGCTCCAGCGGCGGCTTCCGATGAAGCTGATCCATGAACCATATCGCCAACGCCATGGCCCGCTGAGATGGGCGACGCTTACCCCCGCATCGGCGGCCGGCTGCGCCGGCTGATCGACCTGCGCCGGGAACCCGATGGCGCGGTGGTCGGCTGGCTGGAAGATGATTTCCACCATTTCGGCGTGACGATCGAGCATCGCGACGGGGTGATGACCGACGTGCGCGCCGTGGCGGTGCGGGCGCCCTTCACCACCTGCCCGGCGGCGACACTCGGCCTCAAGGGCATGATCGGCCACGCGCTCGCCGCCCGCTCGACGGAGATCGGACGGATGGTGTCGATGCGCCGGCAATGCACCCATATGTTCGATCTCGCCGGGCTGGCGATGGCGCATGCGGCGGCGGGCCGGGCGCATCGCCGCTACGAGGCGCTGGTCGAGGATCGCGAGATCGCCGCCTGGGAACAGGGCCATCGGCGCCTGCTGGGCGCCGGCGCCGCGACGCTGCTGCGCGACGGCGCGCCGGTGCTGACCTGGGCAATCGACCGGCGCGCGATCACCGGACCGGCGGACTGGGCGGGCCAGCCGCTGGTCGAAGGGTTCCGCGAACGCACCGAAGCGATGGATATCGAAGCGGCCGAGGATGCGACCGTGCTGCGCCGCGCGGTGATGGTCGCCGCCGGCCGCACGCTCGATCCCGACCTCTACCCCACCGCGCGCGACCGGGGACAGAGCGGCGTCTGCTACACCTTCCTCGAGGAGAATCGCGACCGGGGGCTGCGCAACTTCGGCAGCACGCTCAACTATGAGGCTTCGTCCGAGGGGATGCTCTCGCATCTGGCGGAGCGGCCCTGAGGGTCCGCTACCGCCCCACCTCGTCCCGCGCCTTCACGGCCTCGCGCAACGCCCCGCGCGCGAAGAACAGCAGCAGGATGGTCGCAAGCAGCGACACGCCCACCACCACCGCGATCGACAGGCCGATCGCCTGCCGGTCGCGGAAAACATATTGCGCCAGGCTGGGCACCAGCGTCGGCGCCAGCGCGAGCCCGAAGATGCCCGAGGACAGTGTCTGGATGCCCATCACCCGCGCGCGCAGGCCCGGCGGCGTCGAGAGCTGGAGCGCGGCGGTCATCCCGCCCGATCCGAGCAGCAGCACCGACACCATCATGTAGAGCGGCAAGAACGTCCCCGGCCCCACCCACAGGAAAGTGAGCGCGGTCACCGGGATGCACAGCATGTAGAGGCCGGGGTAGAGGCGATAATGGACGTCGCGCCGTCCGCCGCGCAACAGCCGGTCGCTCGTCATCCCCCAGCCGATATTGGCGGCGGCACCACAGGCCGATCCGATCGCGAGCACCATGCCGACCCGATCCGCTCCCCAACCGAAGCCGCGTTCGAGGTAGGCCGGCGCCCAGAGCAGCACTGCATAGCAGGCCGACGACATCAGGCCATAAGCGAGGTTGTGGCAGATGATCAGCCGGGTGTGTGCGCGCAGGAAACGGAGATAGCCGTCATTCTCACCCCCGGCGACCGCGACCGTCTTGGGCACCGGTTGCGAAGCCCCGCGATGGATCGCGAAGGCGAGCAGCGCGAGCGGTATGCCCGGCAGCGCCGACAGCACGAACGCAGCCCGCCACGCGTCGAGATGGCCAAGCAACGGCAGCACCGCCCCGCCCCGCGCGTCGAGCCAGGCGATCGCCTTGCCGCCGACCAGCAGCGCGAGCACCGATCCGATGTTGGAGCCAGCGAAGAAGATGCTCGTCGCCATGGTGATCCGGCCGCGCGGGAAGACGGCGGCGATCAGCGCGAGCGAGGCGGGAGGCAGGAAACCCTCGCCGATGCCGACCAGCGCCCGCGCGAGGAACAATTGTTCGAACGACCAGGCGAGCCCGGTCGCCGCCGCCGCGAGCGACCAGCCGAGCACCGCCACGAACAGGATCGTCCGCTTCGAATAGCGATCGAGCAGCCAGCCCGCGCCGAACACGCTGATCGTGTAGAAGATGCCGAACGCCGCGCCGACGAGCAGGCCGAGCTGGCTGTCCTGGAGATCGAGCCCCTTGCCCATCGGATTGACCAGCAGCGCGATCATCTGCTTGTCCACGAAGGACATCAGGTAGAAGAGCAGCAGGACCGTAAGGGTGATCCAGGCCGATGCCCGGATCGGATCGTCGGCGCCCGCCGGCGGGGCGGACGGGATCGCGGCCGCGTCGCTCACAGCATCAGCATCCCGCCGTCGACCATGATCGACTGGCCGGTGACGAAGCTTGCCTCGGGCTCCGCCAGGAAGGTGACGGCGCGCGCGATGTCGTGGCCGGTGCCGATACGCGGCACCGCCGACGTGATGAACTCGAACGCCACCCCGGCCTCGGCCTTGCGCTTCTCGCGCGAGGCCGCGCGCGCGGTGGCGATCGCACCGGGGCAAACCGCGTTGACGGTGATGTCCATCGCGCCCAGTTCCTGCGCCAGCGTCTGGGTCAGGCCGACGACGGCGAATTTGGAGGCGCAATAGGCGGCGCGTTCGGGCACGCCGCGCTTCCCGGCGCCCGACGCGATGTTGACGATCCGGCCCGCGATCGCCTCGCCATCCGCCCGGCGCGCGAGCAGATGACGGATCACCGCCCGGCTCATCAGGAAGGTGCCGCGCGTGTTGATCCGCATCACCATATCGAAGGCGTCGACCGGAATCTCCCAGCTCGTCCCACGGTCGGGGCCGTGCGGCGCGCCGGCATTGTTGACGAGGATATCGACCCGGCCCAGCGCGGCGATCGCTTCGCCGACCATGCGCCCGGCGTCGGCCTCCTCGCCAATGTCCCCGGTCAGCGCGACGGCGCGACGGCCCATCGTCCGCACCTCCTCGACCAGGCTGGTCAAGCCGCGCCAGCCGACGGCCGTCTCGGCCTCGCTCGCATCGGCGATGTTGCGCACGCCGTCGACACGCAGATCGGTGACGGCGACGTCGGCCCCGGCGGCGGCGAGATCGAGCGCGACCGCACGCCCGATGCCCTGGAGGCGGCCGCAGCCCGTCACCAGCGCGACCCGGCCCGCCAGCCTGCCGGCCCCTGCGCTTTGCTCGCCTTCAGCCATCGCCATCTCCCGACTTTCCACCTGCCTATGGAGCATGGAAGGGGCGCACAATGGATGGCCGGCGGCCCACCATGGGGAAAACATCCCGAGACCCGGCAGGCTCCCGGCGCTCAAAGTTGACAATATATCAGTTCTTCCTAGACGGGACGGCGGGCATCGGGGCCCGGTCTCGGCGGGAAGAGCGCGTGGCGGGAAGCAAGGACGCGGACAGGCAGGCATCCGCCATGGGTGCGCCGTTGCGCCAACGCGCCTTCCGGCGCATCTGGACGGCCAGCCTTTTCTCCAATCTCGGCCAGCAGGTCCAGGCCGTGGCGGCGGCCTGGACGATGCTGCAAATCACCCATGCGCCGCACCTGGTCGCGATGGTGCAGACCGCGTCGATGCTGCCGATCATGCTGCTGGCCATCGCGGCGGGCGCGATCGCCGACATGTACGACCGGCGCAAGGTGGCGATCGCCGCGCTCTGCCTGTCCTTTTCGGGCGCGCTACTGCTGGCGGCGGTCGCCGCGCTCGGGCTGATCTCGCCAGTCCTTATCCTGCTGTGCTGCTTCATCGTGGGCACCGGCCTCGCCCTCTATTCGCCCGCCTGGCAATCCTCCGCGTCGGAGGTGGTCGGGCCCGAGGCGATGCCGGCGGCGGTCGCGCTTTATTCGCTGTCCAACAACGCCGCGCGCAGCGTCGGTCCCGCGATCGGCGGCATCATCGTCGCCTCGGCGGGAATGGTCGTCGCCTTCTCGCTCAACGCCGTGCTCTACCTGCCGATCCTGATCGCGCTCTACCTGTGGAAGCGGCAGGCCGAGCCGCCGCGCCTGCCGCCGGAGCGGCTCGACCGGGCGATGCTGGCGGGCCTGCGCTATGTCCGCCACGCGCCGCCTATCCGCCGCGCGATCGGCCGCACCGTCGCCATGGCGATGGGCACGTCGGCGATCTATTCGATGACTCCGTTCGTGGCGCGGCAGATATTGGGCGGCGGCCCGGGAACCTACGGCCTGCTGCTCGGCGCCTTCGGGATCGGAGCGGTCGGCTTCGGCCTGGCGACCGCGCGGCTGCGCGCCCGTTTCCCGATCGAATGGACGGTGCGCGGCTGTAGCCTGATGCTCGGCCTGGCGCTGCTGCTGATCTCGCTCAGCCGCCATACCCCGCTGACCGCCCTCGCCATGCTCTGCGCGGGCGGGGCGTGGATGGTGAGCATATCGCTGCTCAACGTTTCGGTGCAGCTCTCCTCCCCCCGCTGGGTCAGCGGCCGGGCGCTGGCCGCCTTCCAGGCCGTGATCGCCGGCGGCCTCGCGGGCGGGGCCTGGCTATGGGGTCAGATCGGACAGCAGATCGACGTCGCGACCGCGATCCAGATCGCGGGCATGGTGATGCTCGGCAGCATCTTCCTCGGCTATCTGCTGCCGCTGCCGGCCAGCGCCGCGATCGAAGCGGGGCCACCACCGGGCAGCGATCCCGTGGTCAAGCTCGACATCACCGGGCGCAGCGGCCCGGTCGTGATCGAGATCGAATATGCGGTGGCGCCCGAGGATGCCCGGCGCTTCTACGACGTGATGCGGCAGGTGAAGCGCAGCCGCGAGCGCAATGGCGCGTTCGACGTCTCGCTCGCCCGCGACATGGCCGATCCCAGCGTCTGGGTCGAACGCTTCCACTATCCCACGTGGAACGACTATCTGCGCGCCCGCGATCGACCGACCGCCGAGGATCTCGCCGTTCGCGACCGGGCGACCGAGTTCCAGATCGAGAAGCACGAACCGCGCGTCCGGCGGATGCTGGAGCGACCGTTCGGGTCGGTGCGCTGGCGCGACGAGGCCCCCGACCATGGCCCCCGCATGTCCGACTTCGCGCCGGTCCCGCCGCCGGGCAACAGCTGACCGGGCAGCCCGCTTCCGGGAAAGGCGTACCTCAACCCGGCGCTATTCGAATGACGGGCCACCCGGGCCGGCCTGTAGGATGCCGTCGTGCGGGGTTCCGGTGCCATCGGCAACGGAGCGTCGCGGCAAGGCAACAAGGAGAGACTTCATGGAACTGGCCGGAAAGAGCGCGGTCGTCACCGGCGCCGGCAGCGGGATAGGACGCGGCATCGCTCTGGCGTTCGCCGACGCCGGGACGAATGTGGTGGTGGTCGACATCGAAGGCGCCAAGGCGGAGGCCGTGGCCGCCGAGGCGGCGGCGCGCGGGGTGCGATCCTCGTCCTTCGCCGCCGACGTGCGCGATCCGGCCGCGGTCGCGGCGATGGCGGACCATGCCTGGTCGGCGCTGGGCCGCATCGACATTCTCTGCAACAATGCCGGGGTGTGTCTGACCGGGCCGGGCTTCGACATCTCCGACACCGATTTCCGCTGGCAGCTCGACGTCAACGTCGTCGGCGTGTTCAACGGCATGCGCGAGTTCGGCCGCCGCTTCCGCGAACAGGGGGGACCGGCCTGGATCGTCAGCACCGGATCGCATCATTCGATCGGCGCGCCGACCAGGGGCATCGCCGCCTATGTCGCCTCCAAGCACGCGGTGCTGGGGTTGAGCGAGGCGTTCCGCACCGAATATGGCCCCGCGATCGGCGTGGGCGTGCTCTGCCCCGGCATCGTCAACACCTCGATCTGGGACGCCGGGCGCAACCGGCCGGCCGAATATGGAGGCAAGGTCTCGGGCGACCCGCGCAACCAGCAGGCGATGCTCGACCTCGGCATGAACCCCGAGCGGGTCGGCCAGCTCGTCGCGGCGGGGATCGAGAATGAGGACTTCTACATCTGGACCCACCCGCAGGACCTCGACCTGATCGAGAAGCGCTATGCGGAAGGGCGCGACACGATCACCCGGCAATGGCCCGACGGACCGACCGCCGAGCACAAGATGACCCCGCACGAGGTCTGAGCGACAAGAAAAGGCCCGGCCGGCGAATGCCGGACCGGGCCACGTCCCTTCCCGTCACCGCGGCTTCCGCCGGGATGACGCCTTTGTCGCCGCTTCAGCTGTAATGATAAGGCGCCGGCTTCCATTCCGCCCAGCGCGCCGGATCATGCGAGTAGAACAGCTCGGCGTCATGTTCCTCGGCGAGCTGGCGCAGCCGTTCGAGCGAGGCGAAGGACTGCTTCACGTCGCTGTGCGAATTGGCGATGATATTCTCCTCCAGGCTGCGCTGCGTGTAGCAGGCGTCCCCGGTGAACAGCATCGGCCGGCGATCGGCCAGTTCGACCATCAGGCTGTAATGGCCGGGCGTGTGTCCGGGCGTTTCGAACAGGGTCACGCCCTTCGCGATCCGGGCATCCCCGGAAATCAGTTCGAACCGCGGCGTGTAGATGTCGTCCGCGCGATCGGAGACATCGTTCGCAGCGCTCGTGCCGGATACGCTGCGGTCCGAATAGCCCATGGCTTCCCAGGGCTCGGGCTCGTCATAGGCCTCCAGCTCGCACTTGTGGCAGATGGTGGTCGCGTGGGTGCAGTGGTGGTTCCCGCCAACATGGTCGACATGGTAGTGCGAGTTCAGGACATGGGTGATGTCCTTCGGCCGGAGCCCGATCAGGTCGAGCTGGCCCGGAACCGTCTGCCGCGCGCTCTGATCGACGTTCACGAACGGAAGATTCCTGGCGAAGAAGCCGCCGTCATATCCCGTGTCGAACAGGAAGCGCCCCTCGGCATGATCGATCAGCACGCCATAGGTGGGGAAGCGGAAGGGGCCGCCAGGGCCCCTTCCCCAGAACATCATGTAGCCATCCATCACGAGCGAACCGAAATCGAGAAGATAGACTTTGGTCTTGGTCATCGCCGCCTTTTCCTATCCGGTGTCGCTCGTGATCGATCGTCAGAAGTTGTAGGTCAGCTTCATGCCGCCGTAGCGCTTATAGTCGCGGAAGACGTAGCCCGAGACGCGCGAGATCGTGTTGTCGACGTTGACCCGGCCGCCATAATAGAATTTGTTGGTCAGGTTCTTGCCGTAGATCTGGAGCGACCAGCGCTGGTTGTCGTCGGCGATGGTGAGCGACGCATCGAGCAGGCCGCGTGACGGCTCGACCAGCAGCGGATCGGTGTCGACGCGCTGGGGCGAGTCGTCGAACCACTGCCAGCCGACGTTGATCGTCACGCCGACCGGCAAGCTTGGCAGGTCGTTCGTATAGGTCGCGCCGAGATTGTAGCGCCACTTGTACGAGTTGACGGTCTGCTTGCCGTTCATCGCCTGGCGGTTGTTGACGCAGCCCTGCGCCGCCGTCTGCCCGGGATAGCAGGCCACGAACAGGCCGCCCGAATAGCGCGGATCGGTATAGGCGAAACCGCCGTCGAGGGTCAGGCCGTTGGCGACGCGGGCGCGGGCCTCGAACTCGACGCCGTCGCTCTTGACCGCGCCGGCGTTGATGAGCTGCGTGACCGTCGCGTTGGCGCCGGTGAGCTGCACCACCGCCTGCTGGAGGTTGCGCACCTTCTGCTTGAAGAAGTTCAGGCTGTACTGGACGTTGCCGTCGAACAGCCGGCCCTTCGAGCCCAGTTCGAAGCTGGTCGCGATCTCGGGCGCGAGCAGCGGCGAGTAGGTCGCGGTCGGGGTGCCCGAGCCGCGCGACACGTCGGCGGCCGGTCCCTTGTAGCCGCGATTGTAGGAGAAGTAGAAGTTGTAGTCGGTGGTCGGCTGCCACTGGATGCCGGCCCGGCCCGAGACATTGTTGGTCACGCGGCCGATCTGATAGTTGATCGCGCCGGTCGGCGTGAGGTTCGGTCGGCCGGTGGCGACGTCGATCGCCGGCTGGCCGTTCGGCCCCGGCAGGATCACCGCGCCATAATTGGCGGCGACCGCGCCGAAATAGCTCACATTGTTATATTTGAGCTGGATCGACTCATGCGTGTAGCGCGCTCCGGCGAACAGCGAGAACGTATCGCTGAGCTTGAACGTCACGTCGCCGAACGCCGCCCATGTGTCGTCGTTGATGCGATAGTCGAGATAGGTCGAATTGTAGAAATAGGTGCCCGCCAGCGCGGGATTGCGCAGCACGAAGGCACCGTCGAAGATGAACGGGGTCACGCCTTCGCCGCGATCCTTCAGCGTCTGGTAGAAGAAGCCGCCGACGACATCGAGCCGCTCGTCCGAATAGTTGGCGCGCAGTTCCTCGGAGAAATAGGAGACACGCTGCGGCTGGCGCGGCGTACCGGTGCTGACGTACATCACCGGATAGCGGGTCGGGTTGGGCGAGAAGCCCTTGCCGATCAGGAAGCCCGCCGGGGTGTTGTCGACGTCGCTGAGATTGTCGTCGCGGAAGTCGCGATAGCCGGTGATCGACGTCACCTTGACCCGGTCGCTCGCCTCCCAGCCCAGTTCGCCGGTGAAGGAATAGCCGCGGCTCTTGTCGAAGCTGATGCCGTCGGTTGCCATCTTCACCAAGCCGGGCGTCGGCGTATAGCCGAGCGCGGCGATCTGCTGCGCGCCGATGCCGGTGCTCGGCACGATGTTCAGCGCCTGGCCGAAAGTGCTGTAGCCATGGCGATAGTCGGCACTGAGCTTCGCCGTCACCGTGTCGGACAGGTCGAGATCGAGCTTGGCGGCGAAGCCGTAGTTCTCGAACCCATATTGGTCCGGACCGGTGCTGAGGTTCTTCACCAGGGGATCCAGATGGCGATAATAGCCGTTCAGCCGCAGGCGGGCGCCCTGACCGAGCGGCACATTGATCATGCCACGGACCAGATACTCCTCGTCGGTGGTGGCGCCGCCTTCGATATAGCCGCGGAAATCGTCGGTCGGGCGCTGCGTGACGATGCTGACCACGCCCGCCGTCGCATTCTTGCCGAACAGCGTGCCTTGCGGGCCACGCAGGATCTCGACCCGCTCGATATCGCCCAGGTCGCCGAGAAATTCGCCCGGACGCGCCAGCGGCACGCCGTCGATGACCATCGCGGTGCTCTGCTGGACGCCGCCCTCGGACGAGGCGGAGGAGATGCCGCGGATCAGGAAGCCGCTCGAATTGGCCGAGAAGCCACCGGTGAAGGCGACCGACGGAGAGGTCTTCACCAGCGACGGCGTATCCTCGATCACCTGGGTCTTGAGGGTGGCGGCGCCGACCGCCTGCACCGAGACCGGGACGCGGGAGAGCGACTGCTCACGGCGCTGCGCGGTCACGACGATGTCGGCGAGGCCGTTGTCATTGGTCGCCCCGGTCGCGGCGTCGGCCGCCGCCGGAGCCTGCGCGTGCGCCGGCATTGCAACGATCGCCAGCGCGAGCGCGGAGAGCGATGCGGAAAGACCCCATCCATGCGGGTGCATTTTTGTCATGTTGAATATTCCCCTACCCAAAGGCTGCGGCCCGCAAGGATCACTCGGCGACTTTTCTAGTCTTTTGGCCGCTCCGGTTTTTTACAGAGGCCCTTCATGGTTCGTCGAGTTCGGCCCCGCGGCCATTAGGGTACAAATCACCGCAGTCCGTCGAACCATGGAAAACGGACGTCCCGCCTGCCCCCGTTATTGTTCGCCATGCGCCTCGGCGGTCCGCATCACATAGGGATCGCTGACCTGGCGGAGCGTGCTCATCACTACCGTCTTGACCTGCAGATAGTCCTTGATCGCGTCGATCCCGCCCTCGCGGCCGAGGCCGCTGCGCTTGTAGCCGCCGAACGGCAGGGCATGGCCGCCCATGCGATAGGTGTTGATCCAGACGGTGCCCGCCTCGACCTGTTCCGCAAGGCGTAGCGCCCGGCCTGCGTCCTGCGTCCACAGGCCGGCGGCAAGGCCATAAGGGCTGTCATTGGCGATCGCGAGCGCCTCCTCCTCGCTGTCGAACGGGATGATCGAGAGAACCGGCCCGAACACCTCCTCGCGCGCGATGCGCATCCCGTTGTGCACGCCGGTCAGCACGGTCGGCCCGACGAAGCGCCCCGTGAGTTCCGCCAGGCCGGGCGCCTTGCGCCCGTCGAGCGCGAACGACGCCCCCTCGCCCTCGGCGATCTCCAGATAGGAGAGGATCTTGTCGAGTTGCGGCCGGGTGGCGATCGGCCCGATATTGGTGTCGGGCGACAGCGGGTCGCCGAGCCGGGCGCGTTTCGCGACCTCGACCAGCTCAGCGACGAAGCGGTCGTGGATCGACCGTTGGAGCAGAAGGCGCGATCCCGCGATGCAGCTCTGCCCCGCCGCCGAGAAGATGCCGGTGACCGCTCCCATCACCGCCGCCTCCAGATCGGCGTCGGCGAAGACGATGTTCGGGGACTTGCCGCCGAGTTCGAGCGTGGCCGGCTTGAGCGCGCTCGCCGCGCTCTCGTAGATGCGCTGTCCGCCGGTCTCCGATCCGGTGAAGGCGAGCTTGGCGACGCCGGGATGCGCGACAAGCGCCGCGCCAGCCTCCGCACCGAAGCCCGGCACGACGTTGACCGCGCCCGCCGGCAGGCCCGCCTTATCGCACAGCCTGGCGAATTCGATCGTCGCGGCGGAGGTGAATTCGGACGGCTTGACGACGACGGTGTTGCCGGCCGCCAGCGCCGGCGCCAGCTTGTTGGCGAGCAGCAGCAGCGGCGAGTTCCATGGCGTGATCAGCCCGACCACGCCGAGCGGCTCCAGCCGGGTGAAACTCAGCATACCCGGCCTGTCGAGCGGGATCTGCGTCCCTTCCACCTTGTCGGCCAGCCCTGCGAAATAGCGATACCAGCCGGCGACGGCGTGCATCTGGGCGCGCATCTCGGCCAACAGCTTACCGTTGTCGCGCACCTCGATCGCCGCCAGCCTCTCTCGCGTCGCGCTCGATCAGCGCGGCGAGGTCGGAGCAGGCGGCGGCCGCCCCGCCCCGCCCAGTTCGCGCCAGGGGCGGCGCGCGGCCTGCGCGGCGGCGACCGCTGCATCGATGTCGCGCGCGTCGCAGCGCGCGACCGTGCACCAGTCGGTTTCGTCGAAGGGATTGTCCGAAGCGAAGGTGGCGCCGCTCGCCGCGGGCGCCGGGCGCCCACCGATCCAGGCATCGAAATGGGGCAACATGCTCATGAGGCTCGACCTTTCGGGATGACGATCCGATCCACAGCCGCGGTGCGGCGACCGATTCCGGGCGTGGTATAAAATGCCGCCGCGGGCCGCACCGGATCGATTCTGCTCCACTCGGGAGAAATCACCAAGACTGCCGCCAAACCGGTTTCTTGGCGCGGATGTCCCGGACTGGCATCGATCTGCCCGGTTGATGATCGCAGGCCGCGCGAGCGGCGCGAGGAATGGGAAAAGGAAGCAGCGATGCGCGCGCAGGTCGACTTCGACTATTATGCGGTAAAGCCCGTGGGCGGTGACATCCAGCTCGGCTGGAAGACCCTGCACGAGGGCCCCGATATGTTCTGGACCCCGCGTAACGGCGGCCATTGGGTCGTCACCCGCGCCGAGGACATCTACGACATCTATCGCGACGACGAACGCTTCTGCACCCGGTTCGTCGCGATCCCGAAGGAAGAGGAACGCGAACGGAAATTCGCGCCCGCCGAGCGCGATGGCGCCGAGCATCTCGATTTCCGCAAGGCGATCATGCCGCTCTTTTCCCCCAAGGCGATCGCCCTGCTGGAGGAGAAGGCCCGGACGCTGTCAGTCCGGCTGATCGAGGAGATGAAGCCGCGCGGCCATTGCGACTATGTCGCCGATTTCGCCGCCAAGCTGCCGATCGCCATCTTCCTGTCGATGATGGACCTGCCGCTCGAGGACCATAAGCTGCTCGCCCCGCATGTCGACGCGATCGCGCGCAGCCCCGACCATGCCGCCATCTCGCGCGCGTTCAACACGATGATCGACTATCTCGACGGCAAGATCGCCGAGCGCGCCGCGCGTCCTGGCGACGATGCACTGAGCCATCTGATGCGCAGCCAGATCAACGGCGAACCGATCAGCCGCGACGATCTGCTCAGCCTCAGCGCCAACGTCATGTTCGCGGGGCTCGACACGGTGGTGGCGGGGTTGAGCTTCACCACCCGCTTCCTGGCCATGCACCCCGACCATCGCCGCGCGCTGGCCCAGGACCCCGAGAAGATTCCCGATGCGATCGAGGAGATATTGCGCCGCCACGGCATCGCCAACCTCGCCCGAACCGTTCGCCACCGCACCGAATATAAGGGTGTCGTCCTCGAACCCGGCGAGATGATCCTGCTGCCGACCAGCCTCTATGGGCTCGACGAACGCCGCTTCGACGATCCGCTGTCGGTCGACTTCGATCGTTCGGACAAGCGCCATGTCGCCTTCGCCGTCGGCAGCCATCGCTGCGTCGGCTCGCACCTCGCCCGGATGGAGCTGCGCGTGGCGACCACCGAGTGGCTGAAACGGATTCCCGACTTCGAGGTCGCCGATCCGGACGGCGTCGTCGCCCGGTCGGGCAGGCTCAACACGCTGTCGGCGCTACCGCTGCGCTGGCCGGCCGCGAACTGACGCCGCTTCGACGGCGTATCAGATTCGCGTCAGCGCACCGCCCGAGACGAGGATCGTCTCGGCGGTGACGAAGGAGGCGTCGTCCGAAAGCAGGAAGCGCACCGCCCTGGCGATGTCGTCGACCTGGCCAAGGCGGCGGACGAGTTGTACCTCGTTGACATAGCGCTCGCGGCGATCCTCGGGGAACAGCCGCATCGCCGCCTCCGACGCGACGAAGCCCGGCGCGACGCCGCACACGCGGATACCGTCCGCCGCGAAGTCGCGCGCGAGCGCCACCGTCAGGCCGCGCACCGCCAGCTTGGAGATGCCATAAGCGTTCTCGCCCTTGTACGCCGCCATCGACGCGATGTTGACGATCGCGCCGCCGCCCCGCTCGCGCATCGTCTCCCGGCAGGCCTTGGCGCAATGGACGACACCCAGCACGTTGACGTCGAGCAGCCGGCGCCAGTCCTCGACGGGAAGCTCGCTGACCGGGCGGACATAGCCGGTGAGATGCAGCCCGGCATTGTTGACGAGAAAGTCGATGCCGCCCAACGCCGCCCGAACCTCCGCGACCGCGGCCTCGACCGTGGCCGGATCGGCGACATCGCAGGCGACGCCGACAGTCTTCCCGGTTCCGCCGATCGCCGCCGCCGCCGACCGCGCCGCCGTCACGTCGATATCGGCGATGGCGACCGCCGCTCCCGCCGACGCCAGCGACCGCGCGATCGCCTCGCCGATGCCGGTGGCGGCGCCCGTGACCATCGCGACCTTGCCCGTGAAATAGACCATGCGATGCTCCTCATTCGCTCTCCACCCCGACCGGAATGGATAGGGCGACGGCCATCGGCCAAGTCGGCGCGTCCCCCTTTCAGGGCATTCTCCCCATAGACGCGCCTCCGTGCGGCTTGCGGAGGATGCGACCTCTACCGTATAAACTGACGAACAATCAGTTTGGAGGGGCGGTAGTGACTTACCCTGTTTGGTCGGCGGATGTTCGGGAGACGGTGACGGAGGTTCTGCGGCGCAGCGCCGAGCGCTATGCCGACAACATCCTGCTCGACTTCACCGGCGACACCTACACCTATAAGGAGATGGACCGCCGTTCGACCCGGCTGGCCCACGGCCTGGCCGCGCGCGGGGTGAAGCGTGGCGATCGGGTGTGCAGCCTGCTCGATTCGAACGTCGACGCGATCACATTGTGGCTGGCGGTCAACAAGCTGGGCGCGATCAACGTGCCGGTGAACACCGCCTATAAGGGCGAGTTCCTGCGCCACCAGTTCGACGATGCCGGCGCCGAGCTGCTGATCGCCGAGGCCGATTATGCCCGGCGTGTGGTCGAGATCGAGAAGGAGCTGCCCTGCGCGCAGCGCCTGCTGGTGCGCGGCGACGGCGAGCCGCTACCCGCCTCCAACCGGCTCGCGGTCGAATATCTTTCGGCCGCCTATGCCGAGGACGAGACGCCGATCCCCGACGACAACAAGCCCGGCGACCTGTGCATGCTGATCTTCACCGGCGGCACGACGGGTCCGTCCAAGGGCTGCATGATCTCGCACAACTATGCCTGCAACCTCGCCCGCCAGGTGCTCAAGCGCGAGGATCGGAACGAACGGACCGTCAACTGGACGCCGCTGCCCTTCTTCCACATGAACGCGGTGGCGGGATCGATCCTGTCGTGCATGATGGTGGGTGGCCGGGTCGCCGTCTTCCCGCGTTTCTCGGTCTCCAAATTCTGGGACGATATCGAACGGTCGGGCGCCACCATCGTCAACCTGCTCGGCTCGATGCTGACCTTCATCGCCAACGCCCCCGACACCGAGGCGTCGAAGCGCTGCTTCGGCCAGGTGATCGCGGTGCGTGGTTCGCCCTTCCCGCCCGACATCCAGCAGAAGTGGCGCGACCGGTTCGGCGTCACCTATACCGGTTCGAACACCTACGGCCTCACCGAAGCGGCCCGCGTCACCAGCCTGCCCGATGGTGAGCCGGCACCGCCGGGAAGCTCGGGCAAGCCCAATGACGATTTCGACGTCCGCATCGTCGACGAGGACGATAGGGAGTTGCCCCCCGGCGAGGCCGGCGAGATCGTCATCCGTCCACGCCATCCCGACATCATGTTCAGCGGCTATTGGAACCGGCCGGAAGAGACGCTGAAGATCATGAAGAACATGTGGCTGCACAGCGGCGACATCGGCAAGCTCGACGAGGAGGGTTTCTTCTACTTCGTCGACCGGAAGAAGGACTATCTCCGCCGCCGTGGCGAAAATATCTCCAGCTTCGAGCTGGAGAACACCTTCAAGAAGCATCCGCACGTCAAGGACGTCGCCGTCCACGCCGTCTTCGCCGAAACCGAGGACGAGGTGAAGGCGACGATCGTCCTGAAGGACGGTGCCGCGATGACGCCCGAGGAGATGTGCAGCTGGTGCGTCGACAGGGTGCCTTATTTCGCGGTGCCGCGCTTCTTCGAGTTCCGCGCCGACCTGCCGCGCAGCCCGGTGGGCCGCATCCTCAAATACCAGCTGCGCGACGAGGGCCGCACCGCCGGCACCTGGGACCGCGAGGAAGCCGGGTTCGAGCTCAGCAAGCGCTGAGCCCGACCGGCGACTTGCCATGAAGCGTCCCGACATGTCAGCCCGCATGTCGCGAAGGAGATTGCGATGATCGGCGCCCAGGACCAGAGCTATCCCGAAATCCGAGAGGCCGTCCGCCGGCTCTGCGCGGACTTTCCCGGCGATTATTGGCAGCGGCTCGACCGCGACCGCGCCTATCCCACCGATTTCGTCCGCGCGCTGACCGATGCGGGCTTCCTGTCGGTGCTCATTCCAGAAGCATTCGGCGGGTCGGGACTAGGCCTGAGCGCCGCGACGGCGGTGCTGGAGGAAATCCATCGCTCGGGCTGCAACGGCGGCGCCTGCCACGCCCAGATGTACACGATGGGGACCGTGCTGAAGCACGGATCGGCTGAGCAGAAGCGGAAATATCTGCCCAAGGTCGCATCGGGCGAGATCCGCCTCCAGGCATTCGGCGTGACCGAGCCGACGGCGGGCACCGACACCACCCGCATCCGCACCTTCGCGAAGCGCGTCGGCGACAAATATGTCGTCAACGGTCAGAAGATCTGGATCAGCCGCGCCGAGCATTCGGACCTGATGGTGCTGCTGTGCCGTACCACCCCGCGCGAGGAGTGCGCCAAGCCGTCCGACGGGATGAGCGTGCTGCTCGTCGACATGCGCGAGGCGGTCGGCAAGGGCCTGACGATCCGCCCGATCCGCACCATGCTCAACCATGCGACGACCGAGCTGTTCTTCGACGATCTCGAAGTGCCCGCCGAGAATCTCGTCGGCGAGGAGGGCAAGGGCTTCCGCTACATCCTGTCGGGGATGAACGCCGAGCGCGTGCTGATCGCGTCCGAGTGCATCGGCGACGGCCGCTTCTTCATCGATCGCGCCACCGCCTATGCGAAGGACCGTTCGGTGTTCGGTCGGCCGATCGCCGAGAACCAGGGCGTCCAGTTCCCGATCGCCCGCGCCCATGTCCAGCTTTCCGCCGCGGCAGAGATGGTGGACAAGGCGGCCCGCATGTTCGACGAAGGGCTGTCCTGCGGCACGGAGGCGAACATGGCGAAGATGCTGGCGTCCGAAGCGAGCTGGTATGCCGCCGACATGTGCATCCAGACCCATGGTGGTTTCGGCTTTGCCGAGGAATATGACATCGAGCGCAAGTTCCGCGAGACCCGGCTCTACCAGGTCGCGCCGATCAGCACGAACCTGATCCTCAGCCATGTCGCGACCCATGTGCTGGGCCTGCCCAAGAGCTTCTGATGGACCCGCAGAGCTTCGTCGGACGGCGGGAGGTCCTGCACGATCTGGTCGATCCGGCACGCATCGCGCGGCTCGCCGCGACGCTCGATCATGCCTCGCCCCCCTGGACGCCGGGCATCGCCCCGCCGCTGGCGCACTGGCTGTGCTTCCTGCCCGATGCGCCGCAGGGCGCGATCGGCCCGGACGGCCATCCGCGCCGCACCGACACCGGGCTGCTGCCCAACGTCGACTTTCCCCGCCGGATGTGGGCGGGCAGCCGGATCGAATTCCGTTCGGACGTCCCGATCGGCGCGAGCATCACCCGCACCTCCACCCTTGTCGCAGCGACACCCAAGACAGGACAGTCGGGAGCGATGCTGTTCGTGACGGTCAGGCACGAGATCGCCGTCGACGGCGCCAGCGCGCCCGCGATCGTCGAGGATCAGGACATCGTCTATCGCGAGGCGCCGCCACCGGGCCTGTCGCAGGCGCGGCGCGCGGCCGATCCGGGCGAGACCGATCCGGTGATGCGGACGCTGGTGCCCGACGCGGTGCTTCTGTTCCGCTATTCGGCACTGACCTTCAACGGCCACCGCATCCACTATGACCGCGACTATGCCCGCAACGAAGAGGGCTATCCCGGCCTGGTCGTGCAGGGGCCGTTGCTGGCCACGCTGCTGATCGACCATCTGCTGCGACAAGAACCTGCCAGCCGGATCGTGCGCTACGGCTTCCGCGCGCAATCGCCGCTGTTCGACGGCGAGCCCCTGACCTTGGGCTTGAAGCGGAATGGCAACCATGTTGCGCTGCGCGCGATCGGGCCGGCCGGGATCGCCATGACCGCCGAGGCGGAGATCGCCGGCTGAGCCGAGGAATCCCGCCGCGATCAGGGAGGCCCGCCCACCTTTCCGGAAGAACCCATTTTCCGGGCAGAGAGCAATCCCTTCCATCGCCACGCCCTTTGGATATGGTCGACCGGATCGACGGCGAACTGGGCCGCAGTGTCTGGCACGCGGACGGGCTCGCCGACTATCGACCGATCTTCCGGGGCACCGGTCATCGCTTCATCGATTGTGCCGAGGGCAGCCACCGCGCCAAACTGGCCATTCGCAGCAGATCACCAACATCCTGATCCGGATCGACGGCGATCACGCGGCGAGCGAAGCTTATGTCACCGCGACGCTGCGCTTTGAGCAGGACGGCGTTCGGAGGCAGGCAACCGTCCTTGGCCGCCATCTCGACCGCTGGTCGTGCCGCGCTGGCCGATGGGCGGTCGATCACCGCCACTTCGTCTGCGATCTCGACGAGGTGCATGACCTGGCGGAGGAACGCTTGCGGAGCTGGGGCCACCGCGACCGCGACGATCCCTCCTACGCGCTCTTCGCCTTCGATCGATAAAAGGGGCGGAAACGTTGGAATCGTTTCGGGTGGAACGATCGGTTATCGTTCGCTCTCAAACTATTTTACGCTCCAAAGGTCGTGATCGGATGAGGTCGATCAGCACCCGGAGCCGCGATGGAATATGCCGCCTGCTGGCGAAGTAGAGGCATGGCCCCTGGTAGGGCGGCGTCCAATCCTCCAGCACGGCCCTCAGTCTGCCGTTGGCGATATGCTCTTCGACTGCCAATTCGGCGATGTAGGCGAGGCCGGCTCCGGACAGCGCCGCATCCATCATCAGGCCGCTTTCGTCGAGCGTCAGCATGCCGGGCACATCGATCAGGACAGCCTCGCCCCGGCGCTCGAATTCCCAGCGGTAGAGCTTGCCGCTCGCCATGCGCGCGCGGATGCAGCGGTGGCGATGGAGGTCAGTCGGCACGGCCGGCACGCCCCAGGCCTCGAAATAGGCGGGCGCGCCGACCACCAGAGAACGAATTTGGCGCAAGATCGGCACTGCGATCATGTCCGGGGGGACCGCTTCGGCAAGCCGTATGCCGGCATCGAACCCTTGGCCCGTCACATCGATCAGCGCGCCTTCGGTGACAATCTCCAGTTCCACGCGCGGATACAGACGGGCATATTCGAGAAACAACGAGGTCAGGAACATTCGCGCGGCGCCGAGTGAGGTGTTGATGCGCAGCGTGCCCGAAGGCTCCGCACTATGCTCGCCGGCATTTTCGATCGCACCGTCGATTGCCACCAATGCTGGCCCAATTTCGGCGACGAACCGCTCGCCCTCGGGCGAAAGCGACACGCTGCGCGTCGTCCGGTTGAACAGGCGTACGCCAAGCCTTTCCTCCAGCGCCGCGATGGCGTGGCTGACTGCGGAAGATGACTGGCCAAGCTCACGCGCCGCCGCGCGGAACCCGCCCACGCGCGCGACGGCTGCGACCGCTTCCAATTCGATCAGGCTGGCTCTAGCCATTGCGCGATATTCCTCATCAGACTGTACAGATTTGGCCTTATTATCAGATCAATAGTCGTGCGTCATATGGGAGTCCGCCCACCATGAAGCGGAGTCAGTCCCATGCTTACTATCGACACGATCTATATCGACGGCGCCTTCGTCACCCCGCACGGCGAGGAACATGCGCCTTTGTTCAACCCCGCCACGGAAGAGCGGATCGGCACCGTCCGCCTCGGCGACGCCCACGACGTGAATGCCGCCGTCGCCGCCGCGAAGCGTGCTTTTCCGGCAATGTCGCGCACATCCGAGGCCGAGCGTATCGCGATGTTGAAGCGGCTTTCCGAGGCCGTCACCCCGCGCGCCGATGATCTCGTCGCGACGATGATCGAGGAATATGGCGCGCCCGCCGCGTTCATCGGCTTCTCGGTGCCGCATGCAGCTTCGGTGTTCCTGGAGATGGCTGAGGTGCTGGAGAGCTACCCGTTCCGCCGCACAATAGGCCGCGCCGAAGTGGAGATGCGCACCTCCGGCGTCGCCGCTGCGATCACGCCCTGGAACAGCAATTACGGCTTCATCTGCTCCAAGCTCGCCACCGCAATCGCCGCCGGCACCACGATCGTCATCAAGCCGTCGGAGATGAGCGCGCTCCAGACGCAATTGCTCACCGAATGCCTCCATGAAGCTGGGCTGCCGCGCGGTGTGTTGAATATCGTCAACGGCACCGGCACGGTGGCGGGCGCGGCGCTCAGCGCGCATCCGGACATCGCCAAGATCAGCTTCACCGGTTCCACCGCCATCGGCCGTGCGATCATGGCCGCGGGTGCGCAGGGCATCAAGCGCGTGACTTTGGAGTTGGGCGGCAAGAGCCCGACGATCATCCTCGATGACGCCGACCTCGATGCCGCGATCCCGCAGGCGCTGATGAATGGTCTCGCTAACAGCGGACAGGCGTGCATCGACGGCACCCGTATCCTCGCGCCGGAGAGCCGGCTCGATGAAATCCTTGCGCGACTGAAGGCGGCGGTGGAGGCGCTCAAGGTCGGCCCCGCCACCAATCCAGCGAGCGACATCGGCCCCATGGTCAGCGAGAGGCAATGGGACCGCGTCCAATCCTATATCCGGCTGGGGCGGGAGGAAGGCGCGACCTTACTCACCGGTGGAGAAGGGCGACCCGATCATCTCGATCGCGGCTGGTTCGTCCGACCGACGGTGTTCGCGGGCGTCACCAATCGGATGCGGATCGCGCGTGAGGAGATCTTCGGCCCCGTCCTCTGCGTGATCCCCTATCGCGACGAGGCCGAAGCAATCGCGATCGCCAACGACACCGATTATGGGCTGGCGGCCTATGTCCTGTCGTCTGACCTGGAGCGGGCGAAGCGCGTCGCCAGGCAGATCGATGCCGGCCGCGTCGCGATCAACGCCGCGCCGCATGAGCCGCTCGCGCCGTTCGGCGGGTTCAAGCAGTCGGGGATCGGACGAGAGTTCGGCGCATTCGGGCTCGAAGCGTTCCTTGAGCCCCGTGCGATCATACTCTGACCACGCATCCGGCGAGCGGGTATCAATGAAGCTCGCTCGCCTGCGATGCCAGCCTGGGCGGGAGGTAGAGTGAAGCGGAGCCGAGCCGCCAGGCCGGCATCGTGATTGTTTCCGGCACCGGCGGGCGATGGCCCAGGCTGCTGTGCGGACGCGCTCGGTTATAATGCTCATGCCACCAGCCCGTGACGATCCGTACCTCCTCGAGGCTAACCTCGACAAACAGTCCGGGCGTCAACGGATCGACGCGCTTGCTCGATTGAAGCGCATCGATGCTAGAGCGATTTCTAGGCAGATGGAAACATCTGCCGGCTTGGAAATCACGGTAAAACAATAACCTAGAGCGGCCGATCCGATGCTATCGGATCGTGAACCGCTCTAGAGGGGGCGAAGGATTGAACGGTTGCCACGGGGAACCTCGACACTGCGAGGCGACAAAGCCACGGTACAGAATCCGGCACAATGGGCGTCGAATCATGGCCAAAAATGACCATCTTTGTCGAACTGAATTGCCCAATCGGCACGCCATTCCGACGACCACTTCATCGCAAAAAGCCGCAGAAAAGCAGCAAAATTGCGTGATTTAACAGGATTTCGGCCCTGGTAGCGGAGGAGGGACTTGAACCCCCGACACGCGGATTATGATTCCGCTGCTCTAACCAGCTGAGCTACTCCGCCCCAAGGCGTCCGCCGATGCGGTGGAGCGGGCCTATAAGCGGGGTGTCGAGCGCGGTCAACTGGACATTGGCGGATCGCACGATAGTAGAGCGCCAGAGCATAGAGAAAGCCGGGAGATTCGGAATTGGCCCAGTATGACGTTCTGATCGTGGGTGCCGGCCATGGCGGCGCACAGGCGGCGGTGGCGCTTCGGCAGAACAAGTTCGAAGGCACGATCGCCATCGTCGGCGACGAACCCGAGCTGCCCTATGAACGCCCGCCGCTCTCCAAGGAATATTTCTCGGGCGAGAAGAGCTTCGACCGCATCCTCATCCGCCCCGCCAGCTTCTGGGCGGAGCGCAACGTCGACATGCTGCTCGGCAAGCGCGTGGCCTCGGTCGATCCGGCCGGCCACAGCGTCACCCTGACCGACGGGTCGACCATCGGCTATGGCAAGCTGGTCTGGGCGACCGGCGGCGCGCCGCGCAAGCTGGCCTGCTCGGGCCATCACCTGTCCGGCGTCCACGGCGTCCGCACCCGCGAGGATGCCGACCGCATGCTGGGCGAGATGGAGCGCACCACCAGCGTCGTCGTGATCGGCGGCGGCTATATCGGCCTCGAAGCCGCCGCCGTCCTCTCCAAGGCCGGCAAGAAGGTGACCGTGCTCGAGGCGCTCGACCGCGTCCTCGCCCGCGTCGCCGGCGAGGCGCTGTCGCGCTTCTACGAGGCCGAGCACCGCGCCCATGGCGTCGACGTGCAGCTCGGCGCCAAGGTCGACTGCATCGTCGGCGACGACCAGGACCGCGTCACCGGCGTCCAGATGCACGACGGCAGCGTCATCCCCGCCGACATGGTGATCGTCGGCATCGGCATCATTCCGGCGGTCGAGCCGCTGATCGCGGCCGGCGCGGCCGGCGGCAACGGCGTCGACGTCGACGAATATTGCCGCACCAGCCTGCCCGACATCTATGCGATCGGCGATTGCGCGATGCACGCCAATGCGTTCGCCGAGGGCGCGCGCATCCGCCTCGAATCGGTGCAGAACGCCAACGACCAGGCGACCACCGCCGCCAAGCACATCCTGGGCGGCACCGACGCCTATCATGCGGTGCCCTGGTTCTGGTCGAACCAGTATGACCTGCGGCTCCAGACGATGGGCCTGTCGATCGGCTATGACGAGACGATCGTGCGCGGCGATCCCGCGAATCGCAGCTTCTCGGTCGTCTATCTGAAGAACGGCCGGGTGCTGGCGCTCGACTGCGTCAACGCGGTGAAGGACTATGTGCAGGGCAAGGCGCTGGTCACGGGCGGGGTCTCCCCCGACAAGGCCAGCCTCGCCAACCCCGAGATTCCATTGAAGACCCTGCTCCCTGCCTGAAAGCCGGCCGGGGAGCGGGAACCGTAGCATCGCGTCCACGTTGGAAAAACCTGCCATGCCGGCTGGCGACGAGGATGGGACGATGGAACTGACGGTTTCGCTCGACACGGTATGTCGACTGATCGTGCGGGCGCGCGAACTGGAGGCGCAGGTCCCCGCGATCGAGAATGACGACGAGGAGGACCCGACCGACAGCGACGACCCGATGGCGGTGCTGGAGGACGAGGCCAACGAGGCGATCGAGGACGAGGTCCGCACCCTGCTGGAGGACCTCGCCGACGACGAGGTCGCCGACGTGCTGGCGCTCGCGCTGGTCGGGCGCGGCACCTATGACGCCAGCGAATGGGACGAGGCGCTCGAGGCGGCCAATGAGGACGATGCGGAGACGATGGTCGAGCAGTTGCTCGATATGCCGATGCTCGCCGCCTATCTGGAGGCAGGGCTGACCGCCTTCGATCTCAGCTGCGACGGGATCGGGCAGATCGACTGAGGCCGATGGCGGGTCGCGGCTATCGGCCCGCCCCCGCCTTCTCCCCTGCGGGCACCCGCGCGACATAGCCGGCGTCGCGGCCGTTCCACAGCGCCGGCAACAGCTCGACCACCGCGTCGGGCATCGCCCTGAGCAGTTCGAGCCGGGCCTCCTCGCGTCACATGTTGCGGCCATAGCCGGGGAAATCGCACAGCTTGTCCCAGGCCTGGCCATTCTCCGCCGCCAGCCGGACGGCGAGTTCGTCGAGGTCGATCAGCTTCTCGGTCAAATCCCATTCCCCATGATGGTTGATGGGATCGACCTAGGGGCGCCGCCGTCCCATGGCGCGCGGCTTTCGACCGATCGGCGACGCGCGGCCACCAACCGCCCGCCGGCCGACGAACCGACGCGCGGGGTCGACCGGCGGCATGGCGCCCGCCGTCGTCAGTGGGTGCGGCGCAGCGACGCCACCGGCGTGGCCAGCGCCATCCGCACCAGGTCGGCCTGACGGCGCACGTCGGTCTTGGCCATGAGCTGCTTGAGCTGAGTGCGCGCGGTGTGGATCGACACCCTGCGCCGGGCGGCGAAGGCGGCGATGTCGCTGCCCGCGCAGAGCGCCGCGAGCAGCTCCGCCTCCGACCGGGTGATGTCGAAGCAGGTCCGCAGGCGATCGGGACAGATGTCGACCGCCTTCCCATGGTCGTTGAAGGCCAGCATCATCAGCCTGTCCCCGCCGTCCCCGCCGCCGTCCGCCTCCCCGGCTCCCTCCAGCCAGGCCCGCTGGACGAACAGCGTGCGCCCGCCCGCGGTGAAGCGGCATCCGTGCGGCGCCGCCTTCGGATCGAGCAGATGGCCGACCAGCGCCGCGATCTTCCGCTCGCCCTCGGCGGCGGCCGGCCCCCGCGCGGACAGCAGCCCCGCCTCGGCCAGCAATCGCCGCGCCGCCTCATTGGCATAGACGATCTCGCCGTCGGTCCGCACCACGGCGACCGGCTGTTCGAGCAGCGCGAGGGTGTTCGCCATCACCCGCGCGCCCGACTCCTTCTCCTCGGCCTGCTCGATCAGCCGCAGCGCCTCGCGCACATGGGGCATCAGCCCGGCGAGCAGGTCGCGGGCGTCGGACGGCAGGTCGGGCCCGCCATGCCGGGCATGGAGCGCGAGGCCGACTTCGCGATCGGGACGGAGGTTGACCCGCGCGCCCAGGAAGCGGCCGATCCCGAAGGGAATGAAGCGCGCCTGCCAGCGTCGCAGGTCGGGCTGCAGGAAATCGGGGCAGGCCGAATCCTCGAAGAAGCTGATCCCGTCGCTCGGCGGATTGACCAGCGCGAGCATGCGGGGGTTCTGGAAATCGGCCCAGCCGCCCTTGGACGATATGAACGGCACCGACAGGCAGGTCTCGAACCCGGTCGTCCGCAGCCGCTCGTCGGTGCGCCGGAACCATTGCAGGGTCACGGTCCGCGCGCCGGTGACGTCCCGGATCGCGCCCAGTGCCGCCGTCAGCCGGCGGCGATCCTGGCTCGCGCCGTACAGGTTCGCCAAAATGCCGTGATCGTCCATCGCAGCGCCCCCCTGATGTGATGTGCCGTCCGCGCCCTCGCCCTGCTCGTCGCAGGGAAAATAAGTGAAAATTCAATTTTTTTGCAACGGGGCATTTTCATACCGCGTTTGGGCGATGCCGCGTTTCCGGCAGCGGCGTATCACCATCGGCGGAAGACCAAGGAAAAGGCGACGATCGCTGGTTCGGCGCGGCTCGACGGAGCGCGGCGCGCAGGCGGCGCGCCGGCCACTCGAACCGAAAGAGGCGCCCGACCGATGCACAAGACGACGCGGACCATGACGATGCTGGCCCTGCTGGCCGGAACCTTCCTCCTCTCGCCCGCACGGGCCCAGCTCGAAGGCGCCGCCGCCGAGCCCGCGCCGGTCGCGGCCGACACGATGTACGTCAACGCCAGGGTCCGCACGCCCGACGGCTGGAAGACCGGCCTCGCCGTCGCGGGGGAGACGATCGTCGCGGTCGGCTCCGAGCAGGAGCTTGCCGCCTATCGGACGCCGAAGACCCATGTCGTCGACCTCGGCGGCGCCACCGTGCTGCCCGGCCTGGTCGACATGCACGTCCACGCGGTGAGCGCCGGCCTCGATGCCGCCAATTGCCGCTTCAAGCAGGGCTCCAGGCCCGCCGAGATCATCGAGACCGTGAAGGCCTGCGTCGCCCGCGCCAAGCCCGGAAGCTGGATCGTCGGCGGGCAATGGGACGGGGCCTCGTTCGGCACGTCCGCTCCCCATCGCGCGCTGCTCGACCGGATAGCGCCGAACAATCCGGTGCTGCTCCGCGACGTCAGCCTGCACAGCGCCTGGGTCAACAGCGCCGCGCTCGCGGCCGGCGGGATCACCCGCGACACGCCCAATCCGGACGGCGGCATCATCGAGAAGGACAAGGCCGGCAACCCGACCGGCATCCTGCGCGAGCATGCCGCAATGAAGCTGCTCGAAAAGGTGCCGCAGCCCGATACGCCGGCGATGGTCGACGCGCTCCGCTCGGCGACCCGGACGATGCTGTCGCTGGGCATCACCAGCTATGAGGACGCGCTGCTCACCACGCCCTCGGCCAGGGCCTATGCCGCGCTCGCCGACGCGGGGGAGCTCTACCAGCATGTCCGCACCTGCATGTGGGAGCCCGACCAGGCGCTGATCGCGTCGCGCAACCTCTATGCGCGGCCGGGGCTGGAGATGGCCTGCGTCAAGATGATGCTCGACGGCGTGCCCACCGATGCGCACACGGCGGCGATGCACGACGATTATGCCGACACCGCCGGCGTGACCGATCCCGCGCGGCGCAAGGGCCTGCTGCTCGTCGCGCCCGACCAGATCTCCGCCAAGATCACCCGCTATGACGCCGCCGGGCTGACCGTGAAGCTCCACGCGACCGGCGACGCCGCCGTCCATGCCGCGCTCGACGGGATCGAGGCGGCGCGCAAGGCCAACGGCATCGCCGGCATGCGGCACGAGATCGCGCATGCGAACTTCGTCCTGCCGGCGGATTTCGCCCGGGCCGGGGCGATCGGCGCGACCTTCGAATTCTCGCCCTATGTCTGGTTCCCCAATTCGGTGATCAAGGACGTCATCAAGGCGGTCGGCCCCACGCGGATGGAGCATTTCAGCCCGGTGAAGAGCGCGCTCGACGCCGCCGTGCCGGTGACGGTCGGCTCCGACTGGCCGGTCGTGCCGGCAGCCGATCCGTGGCTCGCCATGGAGACGCTGGTGACCCGCCAGGCGCCGGGCGGCGTCGGCGATCCGATCTCGCCGCAGGAGCGGATCAGCGTGGCGCAGGCGGTCGACCTGTTCACCCGCGCCGCCGCCCGCCAGCTCGGCATCGAGGACCAGGCGGGCAGCATCGAGCGCGGCAAGCGCGCCGACCTCATCGTCATCGATCGCGACATCTTCGCGATACCGGCGACCGACATCCACAACACCAGGGTGCTGCGCACCATCATCTCGGGGAAAGAGCGCTACACGCGCCAATAAGCCCGACATCGTCCCGGCCGGCCGCGATCGGCCGGGGCGACCATCCACAGGGAAAAAAGGGGAATTCCAATGAAGAGACATGCCTTGCGCCGCCGGGCGCGATCGTCGGTCGCCGTCGCGGCGCTGATGCTGCCGGCTGCCGCCTTCGCCCAGTCGGACCAGCCGGCCGGGGAAGGCCAATATGGCGGCGACATCGTCGTCACCGCGACCCGCCAGTCCGAATCGCTGAGCAAGGTGCCGCTGAGCGTCAGCGCCTTCTCGCAGGAGAAGCTCGACAATCGCGGCGTCCGCAGCTTCGCCGACGTCATCCGCCAGACGCCGGGCGTCGTGTTCGAAGCGACCAGCATCACCACCAACATCTCGATCCGCGGCATCAAGTCGACCGCCGGCGCCGCCACCACCGGCGTCTATATCGACGACACGCCGATCCAGTTCCGGTCACTGGGGTTCAGCGGCGGCAACACCTATCCGGTGATCTTCGACCTGGAGCGCGTCGAGGTTCTGCGCGGTCCGCAGGGCACGCTGTTCGGCGCGGGATCGGAGGGCGGCACGATCCGCTTCATCTCGCCCCAGCCGAGCACGACCAGGTCGTCGGGCTATGCGCGCACCGAGTTCGCGATGACCGAGGATGGCGGCCCGAGCTACGAGGCCGGTCTCGCCCTCGGCGTGCCGCTGATCCAGGACAAGCTGGGCGTTCGCGTCAGCGGCTATTACCGCCGCGACGGCGGCTGGATCGACCGCGTCCGCTTCGAGAACAAGGGCGTCGTCGCCGACGACAGCAATTATCAGGACAGCTATGTCGGCAAGATCGCCTTCGCCTGGGAACCGGTTCCCGAGCTGAGGATCACCCCGTCCTTCACCTATCAGAAGGTCTATACCAACGACAGTCCGGCGACCTGGGACAATGTCCGCGCCGACTTCACCGTGCCGGACGCGCCCTTCTCCGATTATGACGATGGCCGCTTCCTCAACGGCAACCGCGTCCAGGAATGGACCCGCGACCGCTTCTACCTGCCGACGCTCAACGTCCAATACGGGCTGGGGCCGGTCGACCTGACCGCGATCGCCTCCTATTTCGATCGCAGGCAGACGCTCGCCTCCGACTATACGATCTTCGCCCAGAGCATCTTCACCGGCATCTCGCTGCCGCTGTTCCCCGACCAGCGCGCCGTCACCGCGCTGAAGAACACGCAGAAGATCACCACCGGCGAGCTGCGCCTCGCCTCGTCGGACCGCGACGCGATGCTCACCTGGCAGGTCGGCGGCTTCTACCAGAAGGCCAAGCAGACTTCGTTCCAGCAGGTCGACGATCCCTCCTTCTTCAAATATGCGCCGTTCCTGGCCCCGGTCCTGCCGCCGCTGATCGACGGGCGTCTCGTCTACGACCAGTTCGCCAAGTCGAAGGACGAGCAGATCGCGGCCTTCGGCCAGGTCAACTTCAAGCCGGTCGACCGGCTGACGCTGACGGTGGGCCTGCGCTACGGCCAGACCAGGTTCACCATCAACTCCTTCGCGCAGGGCCCCGTGGTCGGTCCCTCGGTGACCGACCTCGGCCGCCAGAAGGAGAAGCCCTTCACGCCCAAGTTCGGCGCCGAGTTCCAGGTGACGCCGGGCACGCTGGTCTACGCCTCGGCCTCGAAGGGCTTCCGTCCGGGCGGCTACAACCCGCAGGTCGGCGTCCCCTGCCAGGCCAGCGACCTCGATCCGCTCGGCTATCCGAACGGGCGGCCGCAGACCTATGACTCGGATTCGGTGTGGAGCTACGAGCTCGGCCTCAAGACCCGCACCGGCCGCTTCAGCGCGCAGGGCAGCGTCTACCAGATCGACTGGAAGAACATCCAGCAGGTCGTCAGCCTCGGCGGCTGCGGCTTCCAGTTCACCGGAAACCTCGGCACCGCCCGGAGCCGCGGCTTCGATTTCCAGCTCGATTACCGCCTGACCGACGATTTCACCTTTCAGGCCGAGATCGGCTACACCAACGCCAAATTCCTCAAGACCTTCTTCGGGGGTCCGCTGGCGGCCCGGCCGCTGGTGACCAAGGGCGACCATGTCGTCGCGCCGCCGTGGACGGTGTCGGTCCACGGCCAGTACGAACTGTCGCTGCGGGAGCACCACGACTCCTATGTCCGCGCCGACTTCGACTATCGCTCGCACCAGTCGGACCCGACGCCGGGGATCGATCCGCGCAACGGCGGCTCGGACCCGACCCTCGACAACGCGCCGGCGCTCAAGGCGCTGTCGATGCGGATCGGCCACCGGATCGACGGCATCGACATGTCGCTGTTCGTCAACAACCTGCTCGATCAGGCCGTCTGGCAGGGCCGTCGCGCCCGCGACAACAACAATGCGACGATCTACAAGTCGCACATCGTCCGCCCGCGCACCTTCGGCGCGACGATCGGCTATCGCTTCTGATCGATCGACGAAAGGAGGCCGCGGCGGGAACCGTCCCGCCGCGGCCTTTCTTTATATCTCGACCTGGCTGCCGAGCTCGACGACGCGGTTGGTCGGCAGCTTGAAGAATTCCATCGCGCTCTCGGCGTTGCGCAGCATCCAGGCGAACAGCTTCTCGCGCCAGATCGCCATCGCCGGCCGCTCGGAGGGCAGCAGCGTCTGCCGGGCGAGGAAGAAGCTGGTGTCCATCATCTTGAACTCGGGCCCGCAGGTCCGCGTCCGCGACAGCACCGCCGGCACGTCGGGGTCCTCCATGAAGCCGTAGTTGATGACGATGCGGTAGAAGCCCTGGCCGAGATCGGCGAAGTCGACCCGGTGGCTTTCGGGCACATAGGGCGCGTCGGCGATCTTCACCGTCAGCAGGATAACCCGCTCGTGCAGCACCTTGTTGTGCTTGAGGTTGTGGAGCAGCGCGTGGGGCACGCCCTGCGCCTGCGAGGTCATGAACACCGCCGTGCCGGGCACCCGCACCGCCGAGTTGACCGCCGACTGGACGAACACCTTGACCGGCATCGCTGCCTCGCGCAGCCGGTTGATCATCAGCATCCGGCCGCGCCCCCAGGTGGTGAGCAGGGTGAAGGCGATGAAGCCGATCAGCAGCGGGAACCAGCCGCCGTCGGGCACCTTGGTCAGGTTGGCGCCGAAATAGGCGATGTCGACCGCCGCGAACACCGCGATCAGCGGCGCGGCGAGCGCCTTGTTCCAGCCCCACAGGTGGATCAGCACCACCGCGATCAGGCAGGTGTCGATCGCCATCGCCCCGGTCACCGCGATGCCATAGGCGGCGGCGAGGTTGGACGAGGTGCGGAACGACATGACCAGCAGGATCACCATCACCATCAGGCCCCAGTTGATCGCCGGGATGTAGATCTGGCCGATCGATCCGGCGCTGGTGTGGGTGATGCGCAGGCGCGGGATGAAGCCGAGCTGGATCGCCTGCTGGGTGACGGAGAAGGCGCCGGTGATCACCGCCTGGCTGGCGATCACCGTCGCCATCGTCGCGAGGATGACGAGCGGCAGGCGCAGCATCTCAGGCGCCAGCAGGAAGAAGGGGTTGTGGATCGTCCTGAGCGCGGTCGCCATGTCCTGCGACAGGATCATCGCCCCCTGCCCGAGATAGTTGAGCATCAGCGCCGGCAGCACGAAGACCAGCCAGCTCAGGCCGATCGGGCGGCGGCCGAAATGCCCCATGTCGGCATAGAGCGCCTCGGCCCCCGTCACCGCGAGCACGACCGATCCCATGGCGAGGAAGGCGAGCGTGCCCTCCTCCATGAAGAAGCGGACCGCATACCAGGGGTTGAGCGCGATCAGGACGTGCGGGTTGCCGATGATGTGCCAGGTGCCGAGCACGCCGAGCGTCGTGAAGTAGATCATCATGATCGGGCCGAACAGCATGCCGACCTTGGCGGTGCCGCGCGACTGGATCATGAACAGCGCGATCAGGATGCCGACCGCGATCGGCAGCACCATCGGCGCGAAGCCTGCCTCCACCGTGGTCAGGCCCTCGACCGCCGACAGCACCGAGATCGCCGGGGTGATCATGCTGTCGCCGTAGAACAGCGCGGTGGCGAAGACGCCGAGCAGGATGATGCCCTTGCCCCAGCGCTTGCCCTCCGACTTGCGGTTGATCAGCGCGAGCAGCGCCAGGCTGCCGCCCTCGCCCTTGTTGTCGGCGCGCATGATGATCGCGACATATTTGAACGTCACGACCAGCATCATCGACCAGAAGATCAGGCTGAGGACGCCGAGGATGTGGAGCTCGTCGGGCGGCAGCGGATGATGGCCGGCGAAGGTCTCGCGGAAGGCGTAGAGCGGGCTGGTGCCGATGTCGCCGAAGACGACCCCGACCGCGCCCACCACCATTGCGCCCAGGCTGCCATGGGCATGGCCGCCATGCCCCGGAGACGATCCGTCCCGGTCGGCGACCGCTGCGGCGTCGCTGCTCATGCGAGACTGGACTTCATGCCTGGAACACGCCCATTTCCCGCGCCCTCCTTCCCCCGTCAGGCGCTTAGCGGCGGGCACCTAGCATTTGTTCCATGCCCCCGCAACATCGTCCGGGGACGGGCCGTGCCCGGTTCCCGGCCGGGCCATCGCGCGGGCCCCTATTCCTTGGCGATGACGGTGCGCAGCGTCACCTGCGTCACCAGCCGCTGCACCCCGGGCAGCGCCGACAATATGTCGCGATGAACCCGTTCGTAGCTGTCGTCGTCGGGAATCTCGACCTTGATCAGATAGTCCGATTCGCCGCTGAGCAGATAGGCTTCGCTGACCTGCGGGGTGCGTTCGAGCGCCTGTTCGAACGCCATCATCGTCGCCTGCCGCTGGTCGGCCAGCGTCACCTGCACATAGATGGTCGACGGATTTCCACGCGCCTGGCGCGACAGCCGGGCGCCATAGCCGAGGATCATGCCGACCTGCTCCAGCGCCCTGACCCGCCGGTGCGCCGCCGACGGCGACAGCCCGACGCGGGTGCCGAGTTGCTCGCTGGTGAGGCTCGCGTCGCGGGCGAGCTCGACGAGGATTTTGCTGTCGATGCGGTCCATGCGGGAGATTCTCGCACGAGTGGCGGCTCGCGCGCAATTCACTCTTCCGATTTGCGTCGCCGCGCCGTCAATTCGCAACCTTTTCCCATCGCCGGAGCGTTATGATCGCGACGCAGCGACGGAGGGGAATGGATCATGCGGATCGGCGTTCCAAGGGAAATCAAGAATCACGAATATCGCGTCGGGCTCACCCCGGCCTCGGTGGCCGATCTCGTCGCCGCCGGCCATGCCGTGATCGTCGAGACGGGCGCGGGCCTGGGCATCGATTTCGAGGACCGGGACTATCGCGACGCCGGTGCCGCTATCGTCGCCGACGCGGCCGCCGTGTTCGCTGGCGCCGACCTGATCGTCAAGGTCAAGGAGCCGCAGCCGTCGGAGATCGCGCTGCTCGAACCGCGCCACACCCTGTTCACCTATCTCCACCTCGCCGCCGACAAGCCGCAGGCCGAGGGGCTGATGGCGTCGGGCGCGACCTGCATCGCCTATGAGACGGTCACCTCGCGCTCGGGCGCGCTGCCGCTGCTCAAGCCGATGTCGGAGGTCGCCGGGCGCATGTCGATCCAGGTCGGCGCCCATTATCTGGAGAAGGAACAGGGCGGGCGCGGCGTGCTGCTGGGCGGCGTGCCCGGCGTCGCGCCGGCGCGGGTCGCGATCCTCGGCGGCGGCGTGGCCGGGATCAACGCCGCGCAGATGGCGGTCGGCCAGCGCGCCGACGTCACCATCTACGACATCAACAATGATCGCCTCGCCGAGCTCGACATGCATTTCGGCAGCCAGATCAAGACCGCCTACGCCTCCAAGGCGGCGATCGCCGCCGCGGTCGCCAGGGCGCATCTGGTGATCGGCGCGGTGCTGGTGCCGGGCGCCGCCGCGCCCAAGCTGGTCACCCGCGACATGCTCAGGACGATGAAGCGCGGATCGGTGCTCGTCGACATCGCGATCGACCAGGGCGGCTGCTTCGAGACGAGCCACCCGACCACCCATGACGACCCCGTGTTCGAGGTCGACGGCGTGATCCATTATTGCGTCGCGAACATGCCCGGCGCGGTCGCCCGCACCTCCGCCTTCGCGCTCAACAACGCGACGCTGCCCTTCGTCCAGAAGCTGGCGAGCCTCGGCGCGGAGGCGGCGATGGCGGCCGACCCGCACCTCGCCGCCGGGCTCAACGTGTCGGGCGGGCAAATTCGCCACAAGGCGGTCGCCGAAGCGCTCGATCTGCCCTTCCAGGGCTAACAGCTTTCCTCCCCCCTCCCCTGGAGGGGAGGAAAAGGGAGAGGGGGAGGGCCTTCCCCCAAACTCCGGGCCGACATGCGGTCCCCCACCGCATGCTCCCCTCTCCCGCCCCCTTGCCGAGAGCCGTGCGCTTTCGTCAGCCGCGCATCTCCGCCGCCTTCACCGTGTTGGCGAGCAGGCAGGCGATCGTCATCGGGCCGACGCCGCCGGGCACCGGCGTCACCGCGCGGGCATGCTGGACCTCGTCATAGGCGACGTCGCCGACCAGCCGGGTCTTGCCGCCCTCGCCGGGCAGCCGGGTGATGCCGACGTCGATGATCACCGCGCCCTCCTTCACCCAATAGCCCTTGACCAGCCGGGGGGCGCCCGCCGCCGCGACGATGATGTCGGCCTTGCGGACGATGTCGGGCAGGCCGCGCGTCTCGATATGGGTGACGGTGACGGTCGCCTCGCGCTCGAGCAGCAGCATCGCGATCGGCTTGCCGACGATGTTCGACTTGCCGATCACCACCGCGTCCATGCCCTTCATGTCGTCGATCACGCTGTCGAGCAGCATCATCACGCCGAGCGGGGTGCAGGGCACCAGCCCGCCGGTGCCGGTCGACAGCCGGCCGACATTGACCGGGTGGAAGCCGTCGACGTCCTTGGCCGGGTCGATCGCGCTCAGCACCATGCCGTCGTCGATGTGCGACGGCAGCGGCACCTGCACCAGGATGCCGTGGATCGTCGGGTCGGCGTTGAGCCGGGCGATCAGCGTCAGCAGCGCGTCCTGCGTCGTCTGCGCGGGCAGGCGATGCTCGAACGACAGGATGCCGACCCGGCGGCATGCCTCGATCTTGCGGCCGACATAGACCTCGCTCGCCGGATCGTTGCCGACCAGCACCACCGCCAGCCCCGGCGGCGCCCCGTCGCGCGCGACGATGGCGCGCACGGCGGCGGCGGTCCGTTCGTCGAGCGAGCGGGCGATCGCCCGCCCGTCGATGCGATGCGCTGTGGCCGCGCTGTCGTGCGCGGCGTGGCTCGGGGCCATGGTCTTCTCCGGAACGTTGGCGTCCGGGTCAGGCAAGCTCCCCGAGCGATACGCTGACGACCTGTCCCTGCGTATATTCCTCGAAGCCCGCCTCACCCATTTCGGTGCCGATACCCGACTGCTTGGCGCCGCGGAAGGGGACTCGCGGATCAACGCCCTGCGGGCGGTTCACCCACACCGTGCCGGTGCGGACGCGCAGCGCGAGTTCGCTCGCGCGATCGACGTCGCTCGCCCAGATCGTGCCGCCCAGGCCATATTCGGTGTCGTTGACCCGTTCGAGCAGCTCGTCGATGTCGCTGTACTTGAGCACCGGCAGCACCGGGCCGAACTGCTCCTCGCGGACCAGCGGCGTATCCTCGGCAATGTCGCGGACGATGGTCGGGCGGATGAAATAGCCGGGGCCGTCCATCGGCTCGCCGCCGGCGACGATCGTCCCGCTCTGCGCGGCGTCGGCGATCAGCGCGGTCAGCTTCTCATATTGCTGGCGGTTCTGGACCGGGCCGATCTGGGCGCCCTGGCGGGTGCCGTCGTCGACCACCGTCTCGCGCGCCAGCCGGCCGAGCTCGTCGCAGAAATCGTCGTAGATCGCCTCGGGCACATAGGCGCGCTTGGTGGCGATGCAGACCTGCCCGGCGTTGCGCATCGCGCCGTCGAACACCTTGCGGGCGACCGTCTTCGTGTCGACGTCGTCGAGCACGATCGCCGCGTCGTTGCCGCCCAGCTCCAGCGTCACGCGCTTCAGCGTCTCGGCGGTCGAGGCGAGCACCTTCTTGCCGGTCGCGGTCGATCCGGTGAACGAGACCTTGGCGATGTCGGGATGGCTGGACAGCGACCCGCCCAGGTCGTTCTCGTCGCAGATGATGTTGAGCACGCCGGCCGGCAGCACGTCGCGGCACAGCTCGCCGAACATCAGGGTGGTCAGCGGCGTGGTCGGCGCGGGCTTGGCGACCATCGTGTTGCCGGTCATCAGCGCCGGGCCGAGCTTGTTGATCAGCAGCACCAGCGGGAAGTTCCACGGCATGATCCCCGCGACCACGCCCAGCGGCACGCGATGCTCGACGATCCGCTGGCGCGCGTCGTCGCGCAGCACCTTCGGTTCCAGCCGCATGCCGGCGAAGGTGCGCAGCACGTTGACCGCGCCCTTGACCTCGCCCGCTGCCTGGTCGAGCGGCTTGCCCTGCTCGGCGGTCAGCACCGCCGCGAATTCGTCGACCTTTTCGGCGAGCGCGTCGGCGATGCCGGTCAACAGCCGGGCGCGTTCGTCGACCGGGGTCGCCGCCCAGCCCGGAAAGGCCCGCTTCGCCGCGGCCACCGCCTGGTCGAGGATCGCGCGATCGGCCTTGGGGCAGCGCGCGAAGGGCTTGCCCAGCGCCGGATTGACGACGTCGAAGGTCGTGGCCCCGGGATGGGCCTGTCCATCGACCAGCATGAAATATTGGCGTTCCATCTTGGCTCCTCGCGCGATCGGGCGGTGTGTGCCGCATATCGTCATCCGCGCCGCCAAGATCAATGTACATCCTACCCCGATCGCGGCAGGCCGAGCGCCTGTTCGGCGATGATGGTGCGGTGGATCTCGCTGGTGCCGCCATAGATGGTCTGGCCGATCGCCTGGCGGTGCTTCTCCTCGATCTCGACCAGCGCCGGGGTGGCGGGGTCGAGCGAGGCGGGGGCGGCCAGCGCCATCAGGTCGGCGGTGTCGGCCATGTAGCTCTCGGTCGCGAACAGCTTCGCCATCGGCCCCGTCGCGCGGCTCGCCTGTCCGGTCGCCGTCGCCCAGGTGGCGCGGCGGCAGAGCAGGTCGGCCAGCTCGACATGCGCCGCGACGCGCGCGATCCGGGCGCGGACGGCGCGGTCGTCGATCGGCGCCGCCCCGCCCTCGCCCGGCGTCCGTGCCCAGCGCAACGCGGCGTCGAGCAGGCTGTGCTGGAGGACATGATAGCCCTCCCCGCCATGCTCGATCGCCATCGCCGCCGCCATCACCGTCATGCCGCCGTCGACCGGCCCCAGCCGGTAGCGGTCGGGCAGGCGGACCTGGTCGTAGAAGCTGATGTTGGTGCGCTCGTCCTGGAGCGTGTGGACCGGCCGGATCGACACGCCGGGCAGCGCCAGCGGCACGAAGAAGATCGTCAGCCCGCGATGCTTGGGCTGCGACGGATCGGTGCGCGCGAGCAGCAGCACATAGTCGGCGATGTGCGCGCCGGTGGTGAACATCTTCTGCCCGTCGATGATCCAGTCATCCCCGTCGCGCACCGCGCGGGTGCGCGCCGCATAAATGTCCGATCCCGAATCGGGCTCGCTGAAGCCGAGGCAGGACAGCGCCGCCCCCTCGGCGAGGCCCGGCAGCACCTCCTTCTGCAATGCGGACGAGCCGAACTGCATCACCATCCGCGCGCCCATGTTGGTGATGCCGATCGGCACCCGGGTCCAGCGATATTCCTCGAACACGCGGGCTAGCGCCGAAACCTCATAGGGGCTGCGCTCGGCCCCGCCCCAACGGCGCGGCCAGTCGGGATAGGCGAGCCCCGCCGCCGCTAGCTTGCGGTGAAAGGCGGGATCGTGGCCGTCGGTCGAATGATGCGCCGTCGCGCGCAGTTCGTCGGTCAGCTCGGCGTCGAAGAAACGCCGCGCCTCGCTGGCGAAGCGCTCGGCCGCCGCGCCGAAACCGAAGTCGATCCCCGGATCGCGCGCCTCGGGGAGCACGGTCGCCGCCCCCGCCCACAGGCGGTCGCCGACCGTGGCGAGCGCCGCGTCGGGATCGCCGTCGATCAGCGCCGCGCGGTTGATCGCGGTGAAATAAAGCTGGATGTCGGATTCGAGCGACAGGCCATAGCCGCCGAAGCTGCGCAGCGCCGTCCGCGCCGCGCGCCGCGCCGCCGTCGCCGCCCACCAGCGCGCCATCGCGATCGACGCGCCGGCATCGCCGCGCCGGGCGGCGGTCGCCCAGATCGCGCGCCACACCAGCAGCCGCCCCGCGTCGAGATCGGTCGCGGCGTTGGCGAGCGGATGCGCGACTGCCTGGAACGCGCCGATCGGCTTGCCGAACTGCCGGCGCTGCGCGGCATAGGCTGCTGCCATCGCCACCGCCTCCTGCGCCGCGCCGACCAGCCAGGCCGCCGACAGCAGGTCGCGCTCGGCCAGCGCCGCCGCATGACGGTCGAGCGCCGCCGGGCCCGACGCCAGCGGTTCGCCCGACGCCAGCGGTTCGAACGTGCTATCGGGCCCGACGATCGCCAGCCCGCCGACCGCCGCGACGATCCGCCGCCCCGCGCCCGCGCCGAGCAGCAGCGGTTCCTTGTTCAGCGACGCGAGGTCCCCGCCGACCTCCCCAAGCAGCCGCGCGGCTGCCACGCCGTCAGCGAGCGGGATCGGCGCCAGCCGGCGTCCCGCCTGCTCGCAGAGCAGCGCTGCCTCCAGCAGGTCGGCATCGGCCCCGCCCGCCGCCTCGGGCGCGCGCATCGCGACGAAGCCGGCCGCGACCGCCTTGGTCCAGAGGTCGGCCGAGAAGCCATCGCGGCCGGCCGCGCGCACCACATCGGCGGGGCATTCGGCCGCGAAGAAGCGTTCGGCGGCGTCGCGCACCAGCCGCTGCTGGTCGGTGAGGTCGAGGTTCATGCGCCGGGCTTCGCGGCGGCGGCGGCGGGCTGTCAAACCGCGCCGCGCCGCTTCCGGCCCGTCGGAAGCCGCCGCTTCTCCCATGCGGCCCCGCTCCGGGCGGCGCATCGATGCCGGCCGGAGGACATATAGTGGCAAATTTCATCGGCTATGCGGCCGCCGACCGGATCGCGACGATCACGCTCGACCGGCCCGACCGGCGCAACGCGCAGAACCAGCAATTGCTGGAGGAGCTCAACGACGCCTGGGAGCGGGCGGCGGCGGACGACGCGGTGCGCGTGATCCTGCTGCGCGCCGAGGGGCCGCATTTCTCGGCCGGGCACGACATCAGCCCGGAAGAGGTCGCCAAGGGCCCCTTCCAGCAGATCGCCGCCTCGATCCCGACGCGCGGCCTGCTCGGCATCCATCAATGGGAGGCGCGCCACTATCTCGGCTTCTCACGGCGCTGGCGCGACATCCCCAAGCCGTCGATCGCGGCGGTCCAGGGCGCCTGCATCGCCGGCGGGCTGCTGCTCGCCTGGCCGTGCGATCTGATCGTCGCCGCCGACGACGCCCGCTTCTCCGATCCGGTGGTGCTGATGGGGATCGGCGGGGTCGAATATCATGGCCACACCTGGGAACTGGGCGCGCGCAAGGCGAAGGAGATGCTGTTCACCGCCCGGCCGATCGACGCGCAGGAGGCCGAACGGCGCGGCATGGTCAACCGGGTGGTGCCGCGCGCCGAGCTCGACACCGCCGCCCGCGCGCTCGCCGCCGAGATCGCCCAGATGCACCCCCACGCGCTCGCCATGGCCAAGCGCGCCGTCAACCAGACGCTCGACATCCAGGGCCAGACCGCCGCGCTGCAGAGCTGCTTCGACATCCACCAGCTCGGCCATGCCTCGGCCTATGCGCAGGGCGGCCAGTTCGTCCTGACCGACCTGCCCGGCATGAAGGGCAAGGACTGATGCTGCGCATCGCCGACGCGGACGGCGTGCGGACGCTGACGCTCGACCGGCCCGAGCGGCTCAACGCGCTGACCCCGGCGCTGCTCGCCGACCTGATCGCCGCGCTCGACGATGCCGCGATCGATCCCGCCGTCCGCTGCCTGCTGCTCACCGGCGCGGGGCGCGGTTTCTGCGCGGGCCATGACCTGGGCAGCGACGGCAAGCCCGGCGACGACCTCCGTCCCGACACCGTCGCGGCGATCATGCTGCGCGATTCGCGCGCGCTCACCCTGCTCCGCCACATGGGCAAGCCGACCATCGCGGCGGTGCGCGGGCCGGCGGCGGGCAGCGGGCTGCTGCTCGCCGCCGCCTGCGACCTGCGCGTCGCCGCCGACGGCGCCGTCTTCAAGCTCGCCTTCGCCAGCGCCGGACGCTGCGGCGATCCGGGCGGCGCCTATCTGCTCACCCGGCTGCTCGGCGCGGCGCGGGCGCGCGAGCTGTTCCTGCTCGACGAGAAGATCGACGCAGCGCGGGCGCTGGCGATCGGCCTCGTCACCCGGGTCGTCGCGGACGAAGCGCTCGACGCCGAGGCGGCGGCGCTCGCCCGGCGGCTGGCACAGGGGCCGACCGGCGCCTATGCAGCGATCAAGCGCAATCTCGCCGCCGCCGAGACGCTGGCCTTCGAGGAGAGCATCGCCGCCGAGGCGCCCGGCAACGCCCGCGCCAGCCTGTCGCACGACGGCCGCGAGGCCGGGCTCGCCTTCGCCGAGCGGCGCCCGCCGGTCTTCCGGGGCTGGTGATCGGCGCCTTTCCGCGCCTTCGGAAAAGCCGCCGCACGGCTTGCCGCAAGCACCCGCCGGCCGCCAGCATGGCCGCGATTTCCCCAGACGAGCGTGGACGATGACCGAGACCCTGCCCTTCCCCGTCTATGACGCGGACAATCATTTCTACGAGCCCGAGGACGCGATCCTGCGCCACCTGCCGGCCAGATGGCGCGACCAGATCCAGTTCGTCACCGTCGACGGCCGCAAGAAGCTCGCGATCGGCGGCAGGATATCCCAATATATCCCCAACCCGACCTTCGAGCGGGTGGCGGCGCCGGGCGCGCATCTCGACTTCTACCGCGCGCGCAACCCCGAGGGCCGCTCGCTGCGCGAGATCCAGGGCAAGGCGATCACCCCGCCCGACGAGTTCCGCCGCGGCGAGAAAAGGCTGGCGGTGATGGACCGCCACGGCGTCCATGCCGCGCTGTTCTTCCCGACGCTGTTCTCGGCGATCGAGAACCGCATGTCCTACGACCATGGCCTGCTCCACGACGCGCTCCACGCGCTCAACCTGTGGACCAGCGAGGAATGGGGCTTCGCGCGGCACGGCCGCATGTTCGGCGTGCCGATCATCTCGCTCGCCGACATGGACCGGGCGCTGGCCGAACTCGACTGGCTGCTGGCGCAGGGCGCGCGCTGCGTCTGCATCCGCCCGGCGCCGGTGCCCGGCTATCGCGGGTCGCGGTCGATGGGCCTGCCCGAGTTCGATCCCTTCTGGGCGCGGATCGCGGAGGCGCGGATCTTCGTCGCGATCCACGCCGCCGACACCAATTACGACACGCTGATCACGATGTGGACCGGCGGCACCGAATGGCTGCCGTTCGAGCCCAATCCGCTGGTCAACTGCCTGCGCATCATCGACCGGGCGATCGCCGACACGGTCGCGGCGCTGATCTGCGGCGGCGTGTTCGACCGGCATCCCGACGTGCGGATCGCCTGCATCGAGAACGGCGCCGCCTGGGTCCGTCCGCTGATCGAAACGCTGCGCTACGTCCATGGCCAGATGCCGCAGACCTTCGGCCGCGATCCAGTCGAGGCGTTCCACCGCCATGTCTTCGTCGCCCCCTTCGTCGAGGACGACATCGGCGAGCTGGCGCGGCACATGGAGACGTCGCGCATCCTGTTCGGCAGCGACTGGCCGCACCCCGAGGGCACCGCCGAGCCGCTCGACTATGTCGAGGAACTGGCCGGCTTCGACATGGCGCAGAAGCGGCAGATCATGAGCAGCAACCTGCAAGGCCTGCTCGAAGGGCGGCGGGACTGAGGCGATGGACGTCGCCGACCGCATCCGGCGCTCCTTCCGCGCGCTTGGCGATCGCCCGGCGATCGAGTTTCGCGGGCGCTGGGTGAGCTGGCAGGAGGTCGGCCGCTTCGCCGACCGACTCGACGCGCTGCTGGCGGAGGCCGGCGTCGCGCCCGATGCGCGGATCGGGCTGGTCGCGCGCAACCGCGCCTCGCACGCGGCGGCGATGCTGGCACTGCTGGCGGCGCGGCGCTCGATCAGCCTGGTCCATCCTTTCCTGCCCGCCGCCGCGCTGGCGACCGAGGTCGAGCGGCTCGGCGCCGCCGCGCTGATCGCCGATGCCGAGGACTGGCCGCCGATCGCGGAGAGCTGCGCCCGCATCGGCTGCGCGGGTATCGCGCTTGGCGAGGAGCCGTTCCTGCCGAGGCCGGTCGACGGGCTGGAGCGCGCGACGATCGTCCAGGCCGCCCATGACGGCGTGATCGAGATATTGTCGAGCGGCACCACCGGCCCGCCCAAGCGGCTGCCGCTGCCGCTCCACGTCCTCCAGCGCGCGGTCGACAGCGCGCCCGAGGGCGAGGGCGCCGATGGTCCGCCGCCCCAGATCAACGTCTGGCCGTTGAGCGGGGTCGGCGGGCTCAGCCTGCTCGCGGCGAGCGGCGCGCAGGGCGCCCCGCTCGTCCTGATCGAGAAATTCACCGCCGAGGCGCTGGCCGACGCGGTGCGCCGCCACCGGCCGCCGATGCTGGGACTGCCCCCGGCGGCGATCCGCATGATGCTCGACGCCGACATCCCGCGCGCGCATCTGGCGAGCGTCACCGCGATCTACGGCGGATCGGCGCCGCTCGATCCCGACATCCAGGAGCGGTTCGAGCGCCATTACGGCATCCCGATCCACTGGGGGCTGGGCGCGACCGAATTCTGCGGCACGATCGTCCGCTGGACCCCGGCCATGCGCCGCGCGGTCGGCGATGCGAAGCGCGGCAGCGTCGGCCTGCCGATGCCCGGCGTGGAGCTGCGCGTGATCGATCCCGACGACGGATCGTCGATCGAGGACGGGCGCGAGGGGCTGATGCAGGTCCGCTGCCCGGCGATCCGTCCCGACTGGGTGGCGACCACCGACCTGATCCGCATCGACGCCGACGGCTATGTCTATCATCTCGGCCGGCACGACGGCGCGATCATGCGCGGCGGCTTCAAGATCATGCCCGAGCGCGTCGCCGACGCGCTGCGCGAGCATCGCGCGGTCCGGGACGCGGCAGTGGTCGGCCTGCCCGACGCGCGGCTGGGGGCGATCCCCGCGGCGATGGTCGAACTGCACGACGGCGCCGAGGCCGACGAGACCGCGCTGCTCGCGCATCTGCGCGAACGGCTGCCCTCGACCCATATCCCGGTGCGGATCGCCGTCGCCGACGAGCTGCCGCGCACCCCCTCGCTGAAGGTCAGCCTCGCCGCCGTCCGCGCGGCGATGGAAGGAAGCCCGACATCATAGACCGTCATGCTGAACTCGTTTCAGCATCCACCGGGAAGCAGGCTCCGAACCGGCGGGCTCCTGCGACGACCATGCGTACCGCCGCCTGCTCCGCTCGACCGACCTGGTGGATGCTGAAACAAGTTCAGCATGACGGTTACCGACTAGGACCTCACCCCCATTCGGGCCGGCCCGGCGGGTTCCCCTTGATGATCGTCGCGCGAACATCGTGCGGATCGAGCCGGGCGATCACCGCCAGCTCCTCGTCGGTCGGGGCCGGCGTCTCGGGCGTCTCGCCGCCGTCGCGGTGGATCGGGAAGCCCGTATTGTCCTGCACCTCCTCGAAGCTCACGCCGGGGTGGAGCGAGACCAGCCGGATCGCATGATCGGGCCCGCCGAAATCCATCACGCACAAATTGGTGAGGATCAGCCGCAGCTCGAGCCTGAACGGCTTGCGCCCGCCGGGCCAGCGCGCCGGGTTGTAGCCCGCCATGCAGACATAATCGACCTCCCCCTCGACGAAGGCGCGCTTGTTGTGCGCGGGGAAGAAGAAGCTGTTCGGATGGTGGATCGAATTGCCGGGAAAGCCGCGCGCGCCGAGCAGCGCCGCCTTCGGCTGGGCATGGTCGCCGATCACGCTGATGTTGGTCTGGCCGTAGCGGTCGATCTGCACCGGGGCGACCATCGCGTGGCGGCGGCCGTTCCACAGATTGTCGAAGGTGCGCAGATAGGGCGCCCAGCCTTCGATCACCGGCTCGAAGCCGCCGCGCGGGCCGAGCGGCACCGGATCGCGCGCGAACCAGTTCTCGCCGTCGGTGATCATCAGGCGCGGGTTGTAGAGCGTCTTGGCGAGACCGGCCGCGAGGCGCGACACCGGGGTGATGCCGGTGGCCAGCCATTCGGGATCGTCGGCCCAGGCCTTGGCGGCGCGGGCGATGATCAGCTCGGTGAGCGTATGCCGCGCCATGGTCAGTACACCGGCCGGGGCGCGGCGAGGATCGCGTCGGCGCCGCCGACCGATGCGACATAGGCCGCCTGGTCGACGTCGACATGGGCGGCGCGATAGGCGTTCCACGCGTCGTCGCTCTCGGCCGACGCGACATAATGGCGAAGATGCTTCATATCGATCTCGTAATCGGGGGCCGCGCTGGTCGGGTGCGCGCCGAACGGCGCCTCCGCGACGCCGGTGACGACCGCGCGCTCGAAGGGGTGGAAACGGGCGTTGCCGGGCAGGCCCAGCTCCTCGGTCGGGACGATGCGCTCGGCGCTCAGGAACACCCGATCGGCGGCGCGCGCCATCAGCTCATCGAAGAAGGGGTCGGGCGACAGGATCAGCGCATTGCCGCGCTCGTCCGACCGGTGGACGTGGAGCAGCGCGGCGTCGAGCCGGAGCGCCGGCATCGCGATAAGCTCCTCCCCGTCCTCAAAGGGGCTGCGGATCGTGCGGAGGTCCGGATGCTCGGCGACCGAGGTCCCCATGCCGCAGCGGGTCGGCAGGAAGGGAAGGTGCATCGCGGCGGCGCGCAGGCCCCAGTGGAGCATGCCCTCGTCCATCTCCCACACCTTCAGGCCCGCCTGGCGCGCCTTCTTGAAATGCGGCTCGATCGGGATGTGGTCGAGCGAGACGAAGGCGAAGGCCAGCTTCGCGATCTTGCCGGCGGCGGCGAGCACCCCGACGTCGGGCCCGCCATAGGACACCACGGTCAGGTCCTTCAGCTTCGACCGGGCCAGCGCCCGGACCAGCGCCATCGGCTTGCGCCGGGTCGCCCAGCCGCCGATGCCGATGGTCATCCCGTCGGACAGGCTGGCGATGATGTCATCGATCGACATTCGCTTGTCGAACGTAGTCGTCATGTCTCTCTCCTCTGCCCGACGCTTTGCTAAGCGATCGCTTGGTTGTCAACATCGCCAGCCGACATTCGGGATAATATCCCAAGTATCGCCGCCATGGACCGCGATCGGTTGCCACCCGGACATTCGCTTGATAGCCTGATCGAATCAGCCGAGCCGCCGGGAGGGGAGAGCCATGGCCGCACGCGACGAGACGCCGCCCGCGAGGCTGCTCGAGGCGCTGTATGCCGGCGTCGCCGACGTCGCCGCGTGGAACCGCTTCCTGCTCGCCTTCGCCGACCATATGGGGGCGAGCCGCGCGGTGCTGCTGCTGACCCGCGCGGGCGAGGACCGGCCGCGCGAGATATTGTCGCCGGGCAGCGACCGGCGCCGCGCCGCGCTCTATGTCGACCGCTATTTCGCGACCGACCCCTTCGTCGGCCTGCCGCAGACGCGGGTGGTGTCGTTCGGCGAATTCCTGAGCCGGCGCGCTGCGGGCGAGATCCGCGCCATCCGCGCCTATCTGTCGGAGACGGTCGGCAGCCAGATATTGGGCGTCGACATCGCCCCCGCGCCCAGCCTGGTCGCGCGGGTCAGGGTCGCGCGGCTGCTCGGCCTGCCCGACTTCGGCGGGCGCGAGCGGGCGCGGATGGAGGCGATGGTGCCGCACCTGGCGATCGCGCTCAGGGGCCTGGCGCTGACGATGCGCCGGGACGCCGAATGCGCGATCCTGCGCGACGCGCTGGCGGCCAGCGGACAGGGCACGCTGGTGATCGACCGCGACCGCCGGATCATGGTCAGCGACGGCATCGCCGACGCGCTGATCGCGCGCCGCGCCGGCCTCAGCGCGTCCAACACCCGGCTGCGGCTGGCGACCGCCGCCGCCGACCGGCAGCTCGGCGCCTATCTCGACGCGGCGCCCGGCGACTGCGACGAAGCCGGCTGCACCCTGCTGGTCGACCCGGCCGGCGACGACGCGCCGATCGCCGTCGCGGTGCGCCCGATCCGGCCGGCGATGCCGGTCTGGACGTCGGACCGCGACCTGCTGCTGCTGCGGGTGCGTGATCCGTCGCGCCGGTCGCGCTTCGACGCGGCGGCGCTGCGCGGGCCCCTGCCGCTCACGTCGGCCGAGGCGGCGGTCACCGCCGCGATGGCCAATGGCGAGACGCTGCGCGAGGCCGCGTCGCGGCTCGGCATCACCTACAATACGGCGCGCGCGCATCTCCGCGCGATCTTCGCCAAGACCGGCACGACCCGGCAGGCCGAGTTGCTCGCCCTCGTCCAGACGCTGGTCCCCGCCCGGCAGCCGGCCGCCGCCGATCGCAAAGCCAGAGCATCCTGAGGAGGGACTGGGCCTTGGCGAAGGCCCGTCTCGAAAGTGATCAGGGCGACCTCGTCCAACTGGACGAGGCGCGGCGGCGGCGACGCACCGACAAGAGCTGCCGAACGCAGCACAGGCAGGACGAGGCCCATGAAATTCTCGATCATCTACGAAGCCCAGATGGTGGACACCTCGCGCGAGAACGAGGCGCGCGTCTTCCACGAGATCGTCGAGCAGGCGCTGCTCGCCGAGCAGTTCGGCTTCGACACGGTGTGGGCGGTCGAGCACACCGCGCTCACCCAATATGCGCATATGTCCGCGCCCGAGACCTTCCTCGCCTATCTGGCCGGACGGACGACGCGGCTCGGCATCGGCCATGGTGTCGTCTGCCTGCCGCCGGCGATGAACCACCCCGTCAAGGTGGCGGAGCGGATCGCGACGCTCGACATATTGTCGCGCGGGAGGGTCCATTTCGGCATGGGCAAGGGCGGCACCCAGCAGGAGGCGGGGACCTTCGGCTATGAGCTGGCCGACCTGCCACCGATGATCACCGAGTCGATGTACCTGATCCCCCGGATCATGACCGAGGACGTCGTCTCGCACGACGGCACCTATGTGAAGATCCCCCCGCGCGAGATCCATCCCAAGCCGTGGCAGACGCCGCACCCGCCGATCTACATGGCCTGCACCAAGGACGACGCGCTGCAGACCGCCGGCGAGCGCGGCATCGGCGCGCTGGTACTCGCCTTCAGCGGCCCGGCCGAGGTCGCGCGCAAGAGCGCCGTCTATCGCGAGGCCCATGCCCGGCGCGACCCGGCCAGGCAGGTCGGCTTCCGCCCGATCGAGCATCTCGCCGCGCTCTGCCCGACGATCGTGCTGGAGGATCGCGAGCGGGCCCGCCGGGTGGGGCTGCGCGGGCAGCGCTTCTTCGTCGAATCGCTCGCCCACTGGTACCAGGGCGGCCCGCGCCCGAACGCCGAGGACCTGTCGGCCGACGAGAACGCCGCCGCGCTGGCCGAGCGCAAGGCCAATGTCGTCGCCTATATCTCCGAGGAGCGGATCGAGTCGTCCCCGCGCGAGACGATCCACGACGTCGCCGACGACGCCTATGGCGATCCCGAGGATTGCCTGCGCCATGTCCGCCGCCTCGCCGAAGCCGGCGCCGACGAAATATTGTTCCTTTTCCAGATGGGCGGAATTGCCCACGCCGACATCATGGAAACGATCCGGCTGATCGGCGAGCATGTCATACCGGCCTATCGCGCCGGCCAGGGCCCGGCCTGAGGCGGGAATCCCGCGCGATCGCATCACTACAACCAAGCGATCGCTCTATGTGCATGATATTCCGAAACGATAAGCCTTTTTTATGTCTGTATCAGCGAGTGTCTTGACTCGTTTTGAATAACAAGCAATCACTTGGTGAACAAAATAGAGTGATGTTTGGGAGAGGGGTAGAGGAATGACACGCAAAACGGTGTTGAGCATCCTGGCCGGTGTTTCGCTGGCCGCCTTGGCAAACGGCGCCTCGGCGCAGACCGTCCCCGATCAGGCGGACGATCAGCGCCAGGGCCTCGAGGAAATCGTCGTGACCGCCCGCCGTCAGGCGGAAAATCTGCAGACCACGCCGGTGTCGGTGTCGGCGGTGTCCGAAAAGATGCTCGCGCGCGCCAACGTCACCCAGATCGACCGGATCACGACGATGGTCCCGAACGTCTCGATCCAGCAGCAGTCGGGCTTCCTGGGCGGCAACACCGCCTTCATCCGCGGCATCGGCACGCAGGAGCCGCTGCTGACGGTCGACTCGCCGGTCGGCATCTACATCGACGGCATCTATGTCGGCCGCAGCAACGCCGCGAACTTCGCGCTGGTCGACCTGCAGCGGGTCGAGGTGCTGCGCGGCCCGCAGGGCACGCTGTTCGGACGCAACACCACCGGCGGCGCGATCAGCATGACCACCAAGGACCCGTCGGAGGAGATGGGCGGCGCGATCAAGCTGGGCCTCGCCAATTATCGCGAACGGCAGGCGGCGGCCCGCTTCGACACCGGCAAGCTGGGCAATAGCGGGATCGCGGCGACGCTGTCCTACCAGCATATGCAGCATGCCGGCTTCACCAAGAACCCCTTCTCGTCGAGCCGGGCGACGACGCCGGGCAGCCTCAACAGCGACGCCGTCTGGGCGAAGGTGAAGGGCGAATGGGGCGATTTCAGCGCCACCTACATCTTCGACTGGAACGACCTGAGGGGCCTGCCGCTGGCGCAGCAGCCGCGCTTCATCTCGAACAACGTCCGCGGCTATTACACCAATGCCACCAATGGCGGCCTGTTCCTGAGCAACGTCAGCGAGTCCTACAAGAAGTCGCTCAACCTCGCCATCGCGGGGCAGCAGAAGGTCAAGATCTGGGGCCATGGCCTGACCCTCGAATATCATGTGTCGGACGCGTTGAACTTCAAGTCGATCACCGGCTTCCGCTCCTATCGCGCCAATCCGCTGGGCACCTATTACGGCCCGCCCGGCGTGTTCGGCCCGACCACGACCGGCATCCAGGAGGTCTATCCGTTCCTGAGCCTCAAGAAGGTCGAGGAGACCGACCAGGTCTCGCAGGAATTCCAGGTGCTCGGCGACACCGGCCAGTTCAAATATGTCGCGGGCCTCTATTACTTCAAGGAGGACGGCTCGACGACCAACCCGTCCAACTCGACCTTCGTCATCTCGCCGACCCTGGCGTCGAACACCGCATCGGTGCTGCAGTTCGGCTTCAAGGCGAAGTCCTATGCGGCCTTCGGCCAGGCGAGCTATCGCCCGGCCGCGTTCGACGACAAGCTCGAGCTGACCGCCGGCGTCCGCTACACCAAGGACAAGAAGGAGGTGAGCCAGACGCTGCCGAGCATCCGCAACGGCAAGAACACCTTCAACAACACCTCGTTCAACGCGATCGTCTCCTACCAGTTCACCGATCGCGTGATGACCTATGCCCGCTACGGCACCGGCTATCGCTCGGGCGGGTTCAACACCCGCGCCTCGGCGACGCAGAACTTCGTCTTCCTGCCCGAGAAGGCGAAGACGGTCGAAGCCGGCATCAAGACCGAGTTCTTCGACCGGCGGCTGCGCTGGAACGCCGCGGTGTTCAACACCGACTACAGCAACCTGCAGGTGACCCAGTTCGTCACCACTTCGGTCGGCAACAGCGGCGGCTTCACCTCCAACGCCAAGGCGACCTTCAAGGGCTTCGAGGGCGAGTTGCAGGCGGTGCCGGTGAAGGGCCTGACCCTGTCGAGCAGCCTCGGCTATGTCGATCCGAAGTACAAGGTGTTCATCGCCCCCAATCCGGCGGTGCCCGGCACCTTCTTCAACGCCGCCGACCAGAGCGAATTCCCCTATGTGCCGAAGTGGACCGCCAATGCGAGCATCCAGTATGAAGGCGACGACGTCGGCTTCGGCCGGCCGCTGGCCCGGCTCGCCTATTCCTACATGAGCAACCGCTTCTTCCACGCGAACCAGTTCTCGGGGAACGTCTTCTACCGGAACATCCGGTCGGGGGCGAACAAGCGGCTCGACGGGCGGATCGGCCTGACCGACATCGCGCTCGGCGCGACCACGGTCGACCTGTCCTTCTATGTCGACAACATCACCAACCGCCACAACATCATCTCGGGCATCGACTTCGGTGCGCTGGGCTTCGCGATCAACAGCTATGCGGCGCCGCGGCGCTTCGGCCTCGATCTCAAGGTCAGCTTCTGAGCATCGCGCGGAAAGGCGGGTACCGGTTTTCCGCAAGAAGCGATGCGACGACAAAGCTGAGAACGGGGGACGGGAACCGGCCGGGCCAACAGCCGGCCGGTTCCCGGAACCGATGGGAAGGGCGCCCTTATCCGGCGCCCTTTTTGTGAATAAGGAGAGGATAGTCATGGCGATCCGCGTCGGCCAATGGGCCACGGGCAATGTCGGCAAGAACGCGCTGCGCTCGATCATCAGCCATCCGGGGCTGGAACTGGTCGGGCTGGTGGTCAGCGATCCGGCCAAGGTCGGCAAGGACGCCGCCGAGATCTGCGGCCTCGACACGCCGACCGGCATCCTCGCCACCGACGACGGCGACGCGCTGATCGCGCTGAAGCCCGACTGCGTCTCCTTCTGCTCGGCCGGCACGTCGGGCCGCGAGGGGGTGACGACCGGCAACCGCCAGTCGAGCGCCGCCGACCATATGTGCGACCTGCTGCGCGCCGGCATCAACGTCGTGTCGACCGCGATCATCCCGCTGGTCCATCCGGGCAGCGCCGACCAGGAGATCGTGCGCCGACTGGAAGCCGCGTGCCGCGAGGGCGGCGCCACCTGCTTCACCTCGGGCCTCGATCCGGGTTTCATGCACGACATATTGCCGCTCGCCCTGTCGGGCGTGACGCGGCGGATCGACACGATCCGGGTCAGCGAGGTGATGAGCTACGGCGTCTGGGACAAGCCCGACGCGATCACCGGCAAATTCGGCTTCGGCAAGCCGATCGACGAGGTCCCGCCGATCGCCCGGCCCGGCGTGCTCGACATGATGTGGGGATCGGTGGTGCGGCTGATCGCCGAGCAGCTCGGCCTCGCGCTCGACCGTACCGAGGAATATTACGAGCTCTATCCCGCGCCCGAGACCTTCACCATCCCGGCGGGCACGATCGCCAAGGGCAGCTCCGCCGGCATCCGCTTCGAGGTGCGCGGCATCGTCGCCGGCAAGGCGGTCGTCGTCGTCGAGCACGTCACCCGGCTGCGCGTCGAGGACGCCCCGCACTGGCCGAAGGGGCCGATCGGCATCGGCGGCGGCTATCGCGTCCAGATCAGCGGCGATCCCGACTGGGTGCTGGAGGTCGGCAATCCCGGCTATGCGGACCCGACCGTGCCCGGCACGCTCGCGACCGCGCTGCGCATCGTCAATGCCATCCCCGTCGTCTGCGCGGCGCCGCCCGGCGTGGTGACGCCGTTCGACCTGCCGATGATCACCGGCAAGGGGCTGGTCGCGGCATGACGGAAGGTCCGGCCGGTGACGACGTCGCGATCGAGCCGGACCTGCCGATCGTCGATCCGCACCATCATCTGTGGGACGGCATCCCCGCGCTGGGGGCCCGCGGCGGCCGTCGCTATCACACGCCCGAGCTTCTGGCCGACCTGGGCTCGGGCCATCGGATCGTCCAGACCGTCGCGATCGAATGCGGCGCGCATTATTTCGACGACGGTCCCGAAAGCCTGCGCCCGGTCGGCGAGACCTTGTTCTTCCTCGGCTCGGCCAAGGGCGCGGCGGGCCTGTGCGCGGGCATCGTCGGCCATGCCGACCTGCAACCGGGCGATGCGGTGGCGCCGGTGCTGGAGGCGCATGTCGATGCCGGCAAGGGCCGTTTCCGCGGCATCCGCCAGTCGGCCAATTGGGACGGCGATCCGCTGTTCGACAATTGGCCGCGCCGGCCGCCGCCGGGGCTGCTCGCCGACCCCGGCTTCCGCGCCGGCTTCGCCCGGCTCGCGCCGCTCGGCCTGTCGTTCGACGCCTGGATCTTCCATCCGCAGATCGGCGAGCTCGCCGACCTCGCCGCCGCCTTCCCCGACACGGCGATCATCCTCGACCATGTCGGCGGGCTGCTCGGCATCGGCAACCACGGCGCCCGCCCGGCCGAGACCTTCGCGCTGTGGCGCGACGGCCTGGCGCGGCTGGCGGAGCGGCCCAACGCGCTGGTCAAGATCGGCGGACTCGGCATGCCGTTCGCCGGATCGCCGCTCCACATGCGCGAGCCGCCGGCGACGGTGGACGAGCTGGCCGCCGCCTGGCGCCCGGTGGTCGAGACCTGCGTCGAGCTGTTCGGCGCGGACCGCTGCATGTTCGAGAGCAATTTCCCGGTCGATTCGGCGACCTGCGGCTATGTCCGCCTGTGGAACGCCTTCAAGCGGATCAGCGCCGGCTGGTCGGCCGACGAGCGCGCCGCCCTGTTCGCGGGAACCGCGCGCCGGGCCTATCGGCTGCCGGACACCGACGAGGCGATCGTTCGACGCTGACCCCTTACGCCCCCAGCAACCGCTCGCGCAGCGCCGGATCGGTCATGAACACCGGCAGCCCGTCCGCGTCGTTATAGGGCGGCCGGGCGAGCATGCCGCCGTCGACCGCGATCACCTGTCCCGACACATAGGCGGCGAGGTCCGACAGCAGGAACAGCGCCACCCCGGCGATGTCCTCGGGCAGGCCGCGGCGGCCGAGCGGCACCACCGCTTTCGCGGCGCGATCCTTCTCGTCGGCGCCGCCGTCGAAGCGCTGCCGGCCGAGCTTGGCGGTAGCGATGCTGCCCGGCGCGATCGCGTTGACCCGGACGCCCGCCCCGCCCCATTCGGCCGCCATCGTCCGGGTGAGGTTGATCAGCGCGGCCTTGGCGGCGGCATAGCCCGCGCCGAAGGGCATGCCGGCGATGCCGGCGGCCGAGGCGATGTTGACGATGCTGCCGCCCTGCCCATGCCCGACCATCGCCCGCGCGACCGTCCGCGACGCGGCGAGCGTCGGCACCGTGTTGAACCGCATCAGCCGGTCGAAGATGTCCATCGCGTCGGCGGTCAGCAGCGGCGCGATCAGATCCTGGCTGGTGATGCCGCCGACGACGTTGACCAGTCCGCGCACCGGACCCGCCTTGGCCAGGGCGTCGGCGAGCGCCGTCTCGTCGGCGAGGTCGGCCTGGACGACGCAATGCCGCGGCCCATGCGGTTCGAGCGCCTCGGCGGCGCTGGCGCAGCCGAGGTCGGTCTTGTCGACCGCGAGCACCGTCGCCCCCGCCTTGGCCAGCAGCACGCAGGCCGAGGTGCCGATCCCGCCGCCGCCCGCGCCGGCGACGACATGGAGCTGTCCGCCCAGGTCGATCATGCCGCCGCCACCGGTTCGGGCGCCGGTTCGGGATTGGCGCCGACGGGCTTGCGGTTCGCGCGCAAGGCGAACAGCGCGCCGAGCATGATGAACGCCCCGAACAGGATGAAGGCGGCGTGGATGCCGATCGCCATCCGCAGCGGATGCATGATGAACGGGTTGGCGAACTCGCCCAGATAATGCGCCGGGGCGATGAAGCCGACCGCGCGGCCGCGCTGCTCGGCGGTCACCCGTTCGAGGATCTGCTGCGACAGATAGGGCGTGGCGATGCCCGCCCCCGCGCCCATCATCGCGCAGGACAGGCCCATCGCCCAGACCGGGTGGAGGCTGCCCATCAGGACGATGCCGCCGCCGAGCAGCAGCAGCGCGATCACGAAGGTCGCCGGCCCCGACAGCCGGCTGCGCAGCCGGCCATAGTTCCACGAGCTGATCGTGAACATGATCGTCGCCATCGCGATCAGGCTCGACTGGAGCGTCGGCTTGGTGATGCCGTTGGCGGTCATCATGAAAGACCCCTGCACCACCGACATGAAGGCGGCGGCGTAGATCGGGATCATGATCAGCAGGATCGGCCAGATGCGGCCGAACGCCCCGGCCCCCGCCGCGCGCGCCTGGACCGATACCGGCTGGGCGGGCCAGCGGCCGAGCAGCGCCAGCGGCACGAACAGCAGCACCAGCGCATAGAGGCCGTAGGACACCCGCCATTCGACATGCTCGGCGATATAGCCCGAGATCATGATCGACCCCATCGACACGACCGCCGCGACCGACGCCTGATAGCCGAGCACGCGGGCGAGCGTCCGCCCCTGGAACAGCAGCCCCGCCAGGGTGAGCAGCGCGGTATAGCCGCCCGCCGCGCCGAAGCCGACGAGCAGCCGGCTGAACAGGAACGGCACGATGTCGTGGGTGAAGGCGCCAGCCATGCCCGCGAGCCCCATCAGCACCGCGCTGCCGATGATCACCGCGCGGATGCCGATCCGCTCGATCAGCCAGCCGGCGATCGGGCCGCCGATGATCACGCCGATGCACGGCACCGTCACCATCATCTGCGCCGCGAAGGCACCCGCGTCGCCGCCGCCGAAATGCTTCGCCACCGCCGGGATGATCGGCACGACCGGCGTCCCCATCATCGCGGTGAAGACCGGCGGCACCAGCACCAGGAGCAGCGCTAGGAACGCCCGCGCCCGCCCCGTCGGGGTCGGCGCCTCGGCGATGAAGCCGCGCAGCCGCCGACCCTCCGGCTGGTTTGCGTCCACTGCGATCGCCATTCGTCCTCTCCTCGATGCGCGATCTAGACGCGCAGGTGCCGTTGCAGGAATTGCTCGGTGCGCCGCTGCGCCGTGGCGCTGGCGTCGGCATGGAAATGCACGCCTTCCGATCGCGCGAAGGCGTGGTGCGCGCCGGGATAGATGTGGGTGGTCAGAGCCGGCGTCCGGCGCGCCTGTTCGGCCAGCGCCGCCTGCGCCTCGGCCGGCACGAAGCGGTCGAGCGCGGCGACGTGCAGCAGGGTCGGCGCGAACCCGTCGTCGATCGCGTCGAGCACATGCTCGATGCCGATCCCGTAATAGGCGACCGCCGCGTCGGCCCCGGCCCGCGCGGCGGACAGGAAGGCGAGCTTGCCGCCCAGGCAATAGCCGATCACCCCGACCTTGCCCGAGCAGCCGGGCTGCGCGCGCAGCCAGTCGACCGCCGAGGCGATGTCGCGCACCGCCTTGTCCTCGTCGAAGCCCTCGTGCAGCGCCATCGCCTTGTCCCAGCCGGCGGGCGTGTCGGGGTCGAACACCGCGTTGCGCTCCTGCCGCCACAGCATGTCGGGCGCGATCGCCAGATGGCCCTGCCGCGCCAGCCGGTCGCAGATGCCCCGGATATCCTCGTTGACGCCCCGTATCTCCTGGATGACGACGATTCCGGGCGCGGCCCCGCCATCGGCCGGAGCGGCGACATAGGCGTCGAACCGGTCTCCGTCGAAGCTGTCTATCCGTGCCACGCGCCCCTCCCCGTTCAGACCGACGTCTGTTCGCCGTCGATCAGGATGCTGTTGCCGGTCGCGGCGAAATCCGCGCCGGCGCTCGCGATCGCGATGCCGACGATCTCGCGCGCGACCTCGTCGTCCGCCGTGGCGAGCTGGGCCGCCGAGAGCATCGCGCAATTGACCCGGAGGCCCCGCGCGCGCCAGGCCTTGGCGACCGCCTTGGCCAGCGTCCTGATCCCCTCGGCCGCCATCGCCTGCGCGGCGGTCCCCGCCACGCCGATCATGCCGATATTGGGCAGCGCGATCAGCAGCGCGCCGCCCGGCTCGCGCATCCGCGCCGACACCGTCGCCAGCAGGTGCCGGACATCGTCCATCGGCCGCTCGGCGAGATCGATCCAGGCGTCCTCCGCCAGCGTGGCGAGATCGTCGGTGCGAATGTCCGCGATCGGCAGGGCGACGACCAGGTCGACCGCCTCCGTGCCCGAAAGGTCCCGGCCGGCCCGCTCCACCGCGAATCCTGCCTTCGCGATCGCGGCGGCGACCGCACCGGCCAGCGGTCCCTCGCCCGCCACGATCGCCCGTCGTTCGTCCCCGCTCATAGCATATAGGCTCCGCCCGTGAGGATCAGCGTCTGGCCGCTGACGAACCGGCTCTGCGGCCCGAGCAGGAAGGCGACGCCCGATCCGATGTCGCTTTCGCAATCGCCGATCCGGCCGAGCGCGGCGCGGTTCGAGATGACCGGCACCATGTGCGGGTGCAACTCGAAGAATTTGTCCATCGCCGGGGTCAGCGCGACCGGGGCGATGCCGTTGACGCGGATGCCGAGCGGCCCCCATTCGCGCGCCAGGCTCTTGATGAAGCCGCGCTGCGCGCCCTTCATCGCCGAATAGGGAGCCAGCGAGGGATTGCCCTCGATCCCGGCATTGGAGGTCAGCACCACCAGCGTGCCCCGGCTGTCGCGCAGCGCCGGGAAAGCCGCCTGCGCGCAATATAGCGTGCCGCGGAAACTGACCCGCAGCTGGTCGTCCCAATTGTCCTGGGGCACATCCTCGATCGAGACCGGCTCGCTGGAGAAGCCGCTGACCGCGTTGTGGACCAGCCCGTCGAGCTTGCCGAACGCCGCGACCGTGCCGGCGATCGCCGCCGCGACGCTGGCGCGGTCGCCGACGTCGCAGGTCAGCGCCGCCGCCCGGCCGCCGCGCGCGATGATCTCGTCGGCGACGGCCTGCGCCGTCTCGATCCGCCGCGCGGTGACGGCGACGGCCGCGCCCTCGGCGGCGGCAGCGAGGGCGATCCCCCGGCCGACGCCCTGCGCCGCGCCGGTGACGAGCACCGAAAATCCGTTCAGAGACATGTGACCAGATTTTCCCCGATCGAAGCCCGTTCTTCGAGGCCGTTGCGCTCGATGACGAGGTTCAGGTGGCGGTCGACCTCGACGACATAGCCGGGTGGGCAGATCGTCGTGGATTCGGGCTCCTCGACGATCGCGGGACCGGCGAAGGCGTCGCCGGGCGCGAGCCGGGCGCGATCATAGACGGGCGTGTCGACGAAGGCGCCGGCCGCCGCGAAATAGGCCGGCCGCGACCGCTTCACCGCCTGCGCGGCGTCGCCCGGGCGCGGCGCGTGGACCGCCTGCTCGGGCTTGCGGACATGGGCGACGACCCGGACCTTGCAATGGACCAGCGTGCAGCGGTCGGTCGGCCGCAGCCCGGCGGTCGCGGCATAGAGCTCGCGGAAGCTCGCCTCGGCGGCGGCGATGACGGCGGCGTCGACCGGGCCGTCGGGGATCGGGATGGTCAGGTCGAGCACCTGGCTTTCGAAGCGGATCGACACCGCGCGCTCGACGACGATCCCCTCCTCGAACCCGTCGCGGCGGAGCTGCGCGCGTCCCTCCGCTTCGAGCTGGGCGAACTGCGCGTCGAGCGCGGCGAAATCACCGGCCGAGACGTCCGCCGCCATCGCGATCTGGTCATAGGCCATGTCGGCGACGAGCAGCCCGAAGGCGGAGCGGACCCCCGGCGACGGCGGGATGATCACGGTCGGGATGCCGAAATGCTCGGCGACGCCGACGACGTGGAGCGGCCCCGCCCCGCCCGAGGCGGTCAGCACATATTCGCGCGGGTCGATGCCGCGCTGGAGCGTGACGATGCGGATCGCCGAGGCCATGTTGGTGTTGGCCAGCATGTGGATGCCGCGCGCCACCCCGGTCGCGTCGATGCCGAGCTTCGCCGCCAGCCGGTCGGCCGCCGCGCGGCTGCGGTCGGGATGGATCCTCATCGTCCCGCCGAGGAAATAATCGGGGTCGAGATAGCCGAGCAGCAGGTTGGCGTCGGTCACCGTCATCTCGGTCCCGCCAAAGCCGTAGCAGGCCGGCCCCGGTTCCGAGCTGGCGCTCTCCGGGCCGAGCTGGAGGAAGCCGCCGCGGTCGACCCAGGCGATCGATCCGCCGCCCGCGCCGACCTCGGCCAGGTCGATCACCGGCACCTTGATCGGCTCGCCCGCGTCGCGCCCGCCCGCGCTCGCCTTGCCGCCGACGCGGAAGTCGTTGGTGATGCGCGGCTGGCCGTTCTGGACGACGCCGGCCTTGGCGGTGGTGCCGCCCATGTCGAACGAGATCAGGTTGTCGAAGCCGCAGGCGCGGCCAAGCTCGGCGCTCGCCATGATGCCGGCGGCGGGGCCGCTCTCGATCATGTAGGCGGCCTTGCGCGCGGCCGCGGCGGCGGTCATCACCCCGCCGCTCGACTGCATGATCTGCAACGGCCGGGCATAGCCCAGGTCGCGCAGCGCCCGTTCCAGCTCGTTGACATAGCCGGAGAAGGTCGGGCCGATATAGGCCGACAGCACCGCCGTCGAGGCGCGCTCATATTCCTGATATTCGGGCCAGATGTCGGACGAGATGCAGACATAGGCATCGGGCATGTGGCGGCGGGCGATCTCGGCCACGCGCTGCTCATGGTCGGGATTGGCATAGCCGTGCATCAGGCAGATCGCGACCGCCTCGGGCCCCTTGGCGGCGAGCGCCGCGATCCGCGCCTCGGCGTCGGCGACGTCGAGGGGGGTGATCACATGGCCGAGATGGTCCATCCGCTCGCATATCTCGGCGACCATGCCGCGCGCGACCAGCGGTTCGGGCCGGCGATAGCTCAGGTCGTAGCGGTTCGATCCGATCGGCTTCTGCTTGCTGATCCGGAACATGTCGCCGAAGCCCAGCGTGGTGACGAAGCCGACCTTCGCCCCCTTGCGTTCCAGCACCAGGTTGGTCGGCAGGGTCGTCGCATGGACGACGCGGTCGAGCTGCGCCCCCGTCGCCCCGACCAGCGCCAGCGCCTCGCGCACCGCGTTCATCACGCCCCGAACCGGCTCGGTCGGGGTGGTCAGCGTCTTGACGTTGCGGACCTCGCCGGTCTGGCTGCAGACGATGACGAGATCGGTGAAGGTGCCGCCGACGTCGACGCCGACGAAATAGGTGGAACGATCAGCCACGGCGCAGCCCCTCGGTCGCCGCTCTGTCGATGCCGGTGCGATCCGCGTTGAGCACGACCCCGTAAACCTCCCTTGCCGCCTCGATCGAGACGATCCCCTCCTCGACGTCGGCGAGCACCAGCGCCGGATCGCGCTCCAGCGGATCGCCCAGCCCGCCGCCGCCGGGGCACATGACGGTCAGCACGTCGCCCGCCTTCAGCCGGTGGTTGGTGATCTTGCCGGGCAGCGCATATTCGCCGGCCTCGCCGCGGTTGACGATCCAGGCCGCGCCGCTGCCGGCCAGCCCGCCCTCGATGCCGGGCGGGGGGCGATCGAAGCGGTCGGTGGCCCGCGCGGTGATCACCACGTCGGTCTGGAACTCGATCTCCTTGACCAGCCCCGCGCCGCCGCGCCAGCGGCCGGGACCGCCGGTGTCGGGCGCCAGCCGGTAGCAGCGGTAACGGACCGGATGGCCCCACTCATAGCCTTCGAGGTTGCGCTCATAGCCGGCCTGGCCGTGGAACAGCAGCGGCAGGCCGTCGCCGCCATCCTCGCCGTGCCGCGCCCCGCACGATCCGAAGCAGACGTCGAGCATGCTCCACAGCCCGCCGCCGTCCGGGGTCGCGCCCTGGATGTTGAGGGTATGGACGGTGGCGCCGGGCGCCATCGAGCGGGTCTCGTCGATCACCGACAGCGCCTGCAGCACCGCGTCGATCACCGCCTGCCCCGTCGCCAGCCGGATGTTGCACGCCGAGGGATAGGAGCAGTTCACCACCGTGCCCGGCGGCAGCAGCACCTCGATCGGGCGATAGAAGCCCTCGTTCATCGGAATGGTCGGGTCGAGATGGCAGCGCAGCGCATAGTTGATGCACGACAGGGTCTGCGACGCGGTCGAGTTGATCGCGCCGGTCGCCTGTTTCGCGCTGCCGCTGAAGTCGAGCCGGCATTCCGATCCGTCGATCTCGATCCGGACATGGACCGGATAGTCGCGGTCGGGGATGATGCCGTCATTCTCGACCGTGAAGCTGCCGGTATAGACGCCGTCGGGCATCTCGGCGAAGCCCTGGCGGACGAGCCGCTCCGAATAGTCGAGCAGCTCGTCGATCATTGCGCCGAGCGGTTCGTAGCCGAACTTCACGACCATCTCCGCCAGCCGCAGCGCCGCGACGTTGCCGCCCGCCGCCAGCGCGTTGATGTCGCTCATCAGCTTGGCGGGGGTGCGGCTGTTCGAGCAGATCAGCCGCGTCACCGCCTCATCGAGCTTGCCCGCGCGGTAGAGCTTGGTCGGCGGGATGGTCAGCCCTTCGTGAAAGCATTCGCTGGCATTGGCCGGCAGTCCGCCCGACGACAGGCCGCCCAGGTCCGACACGATCATCATCAGCCCGCAGTAGAAGGCGGGCCTGCCCTCGTGGAACACCGGGCGGAAGGCGCCGACGTCGGTCGGGTGGACGCCGCCGGCGAAGGGATCGTTGACGATCAGCACGTCCCCCTCGACCAGCGTCTCGGGCGGATGATCGCGCAGCACGGCCCGCAGCATCGCGCGCAGCGCGGCCGAGTGCATGATCCCGACCTCGGTCTGCGCGATCAGCCGGGCGTCGGCGTCGTAGAGGGTGCAGGCGATCTCGGCCGAGGCCGCGACGAAGGTCGATCCCGCGCTGCGCGCGGCGCGGATGCCCGCCTCCTGCGCGACCAGCATCAGGCTGTTCTTGACGACCTCGCACAGGATCGGGTCGAGCCCCCGGCTCGGTTCGACGGCACCGCCGGTCGGCTGGCTCACCTCAGTTGTTCCTCGTGTCCTTCAGCCAGGTCGGCATGTCGATCGGCGGATTGGGAAGCGGGACGATGCCCTTGTCGGCGAGCAGCTTCTCATAATCCTCGCGGTTGGCGGGAAAGGAGCGCGGGTCGCCCATCATCACCTCGAACAGCTTGACCCCGTCGGGCCCCGCGATGAACGGGCCGAAGGTGTCGCCCTTGTCGAGCGCGATATGGGTGCCGGCCGGGCAATGGATGTCGCCGCACATCATGTCGCCGTCGAGGACGAAGACGACGTGGTTGCTGTTGTGGCCGTGCGGGCGGACCACCATGCCCGCATCCCATTCGGCGTAGAGCGACAGATATTTGTCGGAGAACTCCATCCACTTCTCGCGGACCGAGGCGGTGCGGTCGCCATGCTGCTGGCGGCGGACCTCCTGCCACTTGAAGTCGTCGAGATGGGTGAAGCGGGCCTTCTTGTTGAGATTGGGGTCGACGGTCTCGTCCATGCATCCTCTCCGATGATCTTCTCTCAGCGGGCGTGCGCTTTTTCGCGATCCGCCCCTTGTTTCGTGTTGGCGCGCTCCGCGTCAGGGATGCCCTGGATGCGGGTGCCGGCGATCGTCACCCGCTGCATCATCCGTCGCTCGCGATAGTCGGCGACGGCGTAATGCTGCACCGACCGGTTGTCCCAGAAGGCGACGTCGCCGGTGTTCCAGCGCAGCCGCACCTGGAATTCGGGGCTGCGGACATGGTCGTAGAGCAGGCGCAGCAGCGCGTCGCTCTCGGCCCGGCTCATCCCGTCGATCGCCACCGTCCAGTTGGCGTTGACGTTGAGCAGGCGGCGGCCGGTCTCGGGATGGACCGCGACGACCGGGTGGAGCACCGGCGGCCACTGGTCGACCTTGTCGCGCAGCGACGCGCCCATGACATGCTTGGTCCGCTCGGCCATCTGCTCGAGCGAGTGGATCGCGTCGAGCCCGTCGAGCATCGCCCGCAGGTTGGGCGACAGCGCCTCGTAGGCGACGTACATATTGGCGAAGCAGGTATCGCCGCCGATCGACGGCAATATCTGCGCCTGGAGGATCGATCCCATCGGCGGCGCCGGCATATAGGTGTTGTCGGCGTGCCAGCTGTCGGCGCCCTCGCCCTTCGGGTTCTTCTGGTCGAGGACGATCACCTCTGGCGCGGGCGACGACGCCGTGCGGAACAGCGGCGGATCGATATCGCCGAAATAGCGCCCGAAGCGGACATGCTCCTCGACCGACAGCTTGCGCTGCCCGCGGAAGAACAGGACCAGATGCTCGAGCAGCGCGGCGCGAAGCTCCGTCACCACGCCCTTGTCGAGCGGCTGGGACAGATCGACGCCGTGCACGTCCGCCCCGATATTCGCCGTCACCTTGCGGATGTCCATCCGTACAACCCTCTCCTGTTTGTCCTGCGATCCGGCCCGCCGGTCAGGCCGGCGAGACCACCTCGCCCGGCAGGTTGGTGGTCAGCGCGCCGTCGAGGACGATCGGCCGGCCGTTGACGATCGTCGCCTTGACGCCCTTGCCCCATGCCTTGAACCGCCCGACGCCGCCCGGCAGGTCGCGCGCGAATTCCTTGCGCCACGGGCCGATCGTCTCGGGATCGAAGATCATGATGTCCGCCGGGCCAGTCACCTTCAGCGTGCCGCGATCGACCAGGCCGAGCAGCGAGGCCGGGATCTGGGTGATCTGGCGGATGCCCTCCTCCAGCGTCCAGGCGCCGCGATCGAGCACCCAGGAGCGCAGGAAGTAGGAGCTCCAGTCGGCCGCGTCGTCCTTGGCGAGATGGGCGCCGCCGTCGGACACGCCGACGATCATGCGCGGGTCCTGCTGCGCCACGCGCACCGCCTCGGCCCATTCGGGCGTCTCGGTGCGCCAGCGGAACTCGGTCGCCATGTCCTCGTCGAGCAGCAGGTCGAGCACCACGTCGCCGGGCGCCTTGCCCGTCTCCTCGGCGATCTCGGCGACACTCTTGCCCTGCAACCCGGCGTTGCGATCGTTCGCGACATGGTCGACGAACAAAGCGGTCCACAGCGGCGGCGGCAGGATCGTGCCCTTCTTGGGGTCGCGGTTGTAGTTCTCGACCGCCTGGCGCATCTCGTCGCGCGCGGCGGGATCGCGCAGCATGGCGTCGCGCTCCGCCTTCGGCAGGCGCATCATCGCATGCCACGACGCGACCGCCGCATAATGGGGACATTCGGGGCTGAACACGACCGGCCGATCGAACGGGCGGGAGATCAGCAGCGAATAGACCGGCGCGCCCGCCGCCGTCGCCCGGTCGAGGAACTCGACCGACGCCTCCCAGGTCGCGGTCGGCGCATCGACCTTGTTGCGTCCGCCCAGCCCCTGGATGATCACCGGCACGCCCGATCGCTTGCCGAGCTCGATCAGATAGTCCTTGTCCTCCTCGTTGAGGCCGCCGATCGAGCTGGCCGGCAGGAAGGTGATCGATCCCTTGCCGAAACGGCCCAGCTCCTCGGCCAGCGCGAGGAACTCGCTGCGCTCGGCGAGGCGCGACGGCACCGGATCGCCGTTGATGTCCATATGCACCGCCGCCGCCGAGGAGGAGAGGCCGGCGGCCCCGGCCTCGAGCGCCTCGGCGAGCATCGCCCGCATTTGCCGGACCTCGTCCTCGGTCGCGGCGCGACGGTGCGAATCGTCGCCCATCACCCAGCGGCGCAGGTTCGAATGGCCGACATAGCAGGCGAAGTTGATGCCGAGCCTGCCCTTGCGGGTCTGGAGGAACTCGTCGAACGTCTCGAACTCGTCCCAGCGGACGGCGCCGAGCGCGATCGGATTCATCTCCTCCACCCGGGCGAAGATGCCCTTCAGATATTCACGGTCCTCCGCCTTGCACGGCGCGACCGAGAAGCCGCAATTGCCCGCCAGCACCGTCGTCACGCCATGGAAGCAGGACACGGTGGCATAGGGATCGAAGGTGATCTGCGGATCATAATGGGTATGCGGATCGACAATGCCGGGCGCGACGATGCAGCCCTTGGCGTCGATCTCCTCGTCGGCGGTCGCCTCCGCGAGATGCGCGAACTTGGCGACCTTGCCGTCGCGGATGCCGACGTCGAGCCGGCGGCGCGGCAGGCCGGTGCCGTCGACGACGATGCCGTTGCGAATCAGCAGATCGAAATGTTCGGCAACGCCCGTCATCCACTTCTCCTATCGATGGGGCGCGCCTTGCCGTCGCAGCGGCCGGCTGAATCGCCCGATGACTCGCAATCTATCTACCAACCGATCGCTTGTCTATATCGACGAGAAGAATGATGGCGTGCCGTCCCGCATGACGACGCGCCGTCATTTAACATATAAAAATCAATATTTTATCTCCTACATCCTCGCCCTACCTCAGCCCAGTCGATGAAATTGAGAATCTCGAATTGCCGGAAAATAATACTAAGCACTCGATAGGTTTATGACTGATCGTCGATCCGCTTCCCTCGCCGTCATTCCCGCGAAAGCGGGAATCCATGGACGGCGGCACCCAGCAGCAACGGACGTCCCGTAACCGTGGATTCCCGCTTTCGCGGGAATGACGGCCCGGCGTTGATGCCCTGCATGTTTATGCCAGGTCGACCCAGACCGACTTGGTCTGCTGATAGCCGCGCAGGCTCTCCATCCCGCTGTCGCGGCCATAGCCGCTGTCCTTGTAGCCGCCGAACGGCACCGCCCAGTGCAGGCGGCGATAGGTGTTGACCCACACCGCCCCCGCCTCGATCGCCGCCGCCATGCGGTGGGCGCGCTTGAGGTCGTTGGTCCACAGCCCGCAGGCGAGGCCGTAGTTCGAATCATTGGCGATCGCGACCGCCTCCTCGGCATCGTCGAACGGCAGCACGCAGGCGACCGGGCCGAAGATCTCCTCGCGCACCGTGCGCGCCTGGTTGTCGAGCCCGGCGAACAAGGTCGGCTGGACGAAATAGCCGCCGGCATGGGGCGATCCGGCGCCGAACACCGCCTCCCCCGCCTGGCCGCCGCACAGCGCCTCGCCGCCCTCCTGCCGGCCGAGGTCGAGATAGGACTTCACCTTCTCGAACTGGCGGTCGAGCGCGATCGGACCCATCTGGCTGGCCGCGTCCATCGGGTCGCCGAGCCGGATGCCGGTGATGATCTTCACCATCCGCGCGATCATCTCGTCATAGATCGGCCGCTGCACCAGGATGCGCGACCCGGCGATGCACGACTGGCCGGCGGCGCCGTTGAAGATGCCCATCGTCGTCACGCCGATCGCGGCGGCGTCGAGGTCGGCGTCGGCGAAGACGATGTTGGCGGACTTGCCGCCCAGCTCGAAGCTCAGCGGCTTGATCGCCTCGGCCGATCGGCGGGTGATCGCCCGCGCGGTCAGGGTCGATCCGGTGAAGCTGATCTTGCCGACGTCGGGATGGCCGGCGATCGCGTCGCCCGCCTCCGCCCCGAGGCCGGCGACGACGTTGACCACGCCGGGCGGGAAACCCGCCTGCTCGAACAGCTCGGCAAAGACGAGGATCGAGCAGGAGGCGGTCTCGGCCGGCTTGACGACGACGGTGTTCCCCGCCGCCAGCGCCGCGCCAACCTTCGCCGCGAACACCGATCCCGGCGAGTTCCACGGCACGATGATGCCGACCACGCCGATCGGCTCGCGCTGGACATAGTTCACGCTCGCCGGGCTGACCTGGATCGTCTCGCCATGGATCTTGTCGGCGGCGCCCGCCCAGTAATGGAACATCTGCGCGATCGCGGGGATGTCGCCGGCGCGGGTGTCGGTGATGATCTTGCCGTTGTCGCGGGTCTCGATGACCGCCAGTTCCTCCAGCCGGGGCCCGACCAGCTCGGCCACCTTGCGCAGCAGCGCCGCGCGCTGCGCCGCCGCCATCTGCCGCCACGGCCCCCGGAAGGCGCGCTTCGCGGCGGCGACCGCCGCGTCGATGTCGTCGGCGCGGCCGTCGGGGATCTGCGCCCAGACCTGCCCGGTCGCCGGATCGATGCTGTCGATCCAGCCGCCGTTCGCGGCCGGCCGCGACTGGCCGTCGATCAGATTCTGGAAGCGCCGCACGCGTGTGTCGGCGCGGTCATAGTCCGCCATGTCGTCTCCCCATTCCCGTCAGAGCAAGGCGCGGTCGATCGCGACCACGGTCTTCGCGGTCTGCGCCCGGTCGGCCTCGGCGATCGCTTCGCCGATGTCGTCGAAATCGAAGGTCTTCCCCACCAGCTCGTCGAGCTTGAGCATGCCGCGCTCGTAGAGGCCGACGATGCGCGGAATCTCCCGCCCCGGGATATTGCCGCCGCCGAGGCAGCCCATCAGCTTGCGCTCGCCGAACAGCAGCCCGGCATTGACCGAGACGTCCGACGCCCAGGGCACGCCGCCGATCATCACCGTCGTCCCGCCGCGCCCGGTGAAGCCGACCGCCTGGCGGATCAGCGCATGGTTGCCGACCACCTCGAAGGCGAAGTCGACGCCGCGCGGCTGGAGCGCCTTGACCGCGGCGTCGACCTCGGCCGGATCGCCGCCGCTCTGGATCAGGTCGGTCGCGCCCATGTTCGATGCGATGTCGAGCTTCGCCCGGTTGGTGTCGATCGCGATGATCCGCGAGGCACCGGCGATCCGCGCGCCCTGGATCACGTTGAGGCCGACGCCGCCGCAGCCGATCACCGCGACGCTGGTCCCCGGCGTCACCTTGGCGACGTTGAACACCGCGCCGAGCCCGGTCGTCACCGAACAGGCGCAGAAGCAGAGCCGGTCGAGCGGCAGGTGCGGCGCGACCTTGACCAGCATCGCCTCCCGCATCACCGCATATTCGGCGAGCGAGCCGACCCCGACCATCGGGAAGACCATGCGGCCGTCCTGCGAGAAACGGGTCGAATCGTCGGCCATGCGCCCGACCGCGCTCTTGAACTCGGGGCCGTCGCAGAACTGGAGCTTGCCGCTGCTGCACGGGTCGCAATGGCCGCAGGGCCCGAACATCGCCATCACGACATGGTCGCCGCGCTTGAGGTCGCGGACGCCGGGCCCGACCGCCTCGACCACGCCCGCGCCCTCATGGCCCAGGATGACGGGCCGGTCCTTGCCGACATTGCTGCGGTTGTGGACGACATGGAGGTCCGACCCGCAGATGCCCGAGGCGGCGATCCGGACCAGCACCTCGCCGAAGCGAGGCTCCTCGACCGCGACCTCTTCCAGTCGGGGGGTATTACTGTCTTGGTGCAACAGGGCTGCGCGCATCCGGCTCTCCTTCCTCGCCTCTCCGGGCAAGCGGCGCGAACCTAACACCACCCCTCTAACCGGACAATCGCTTGTTTCCTAAATATCATAATGAGCGCGCTTCAACAGCCGAAGGAATCCCGATAATATCGGATATTATCCGCCGGTTTTTTCTAGCGACACATCGCCCCGCCCGCTCGCAACGAAAGAACCAACCGATCGGTTGACAGACAGGACGGCCCTTTCTAGCCTTCCCGTCCGACGAGAAGCGCGGAGCACCGATCGGGAGAGGCGGGCATGGCGAGCCAGAGTGCCGGCTTGGGCGAATATGTCGCGCAGGGGACCACCCCCGTCGCGCGGGCGCGGCGGATGCTGGCGATCTTCGTCATGACGGCGGGCGGCTGCTTCACCGGGCTGATGACCACCGCCCTGTCGCCCAGCATGGTCGCGATCAAGGCGCATTTCGGGCATGACGCCTCCGCCGCGCTCGTCGCGCAGCTCGTCGTCACCACCGCCAGCCTCGGCGTCGTGATCGGCGGGCCGGTCGCGGGCTGGCTGATCCAGCGCTTCGGCATCCGCGCCGTGCTGCTGGGCGCGCTGCCCTGCTACGGGCTGTGCGGTTCAGCCGGCCTGCTGCTCGAAAGCGCGACCGCGCTGTTCGCGTCGCGCTTCGGCCTGGGCTTCTGCGCCGCGACGATCTTCACCGCATCGGTGACCCTGCTCGGCGACAGCTTCGTCGGCGGCGGGCGATCGCGCGTGCTCGGCTTCAAGACGACGGTGGCGGCGGGCTTCGCGGTGCTGTCGGTGATGCTGTCGGCGCGGATCGCCGAGGCCGCCGGCTGGCGCGCGCCCTTCGCCCTCTACGGCGCGACCGCGCTGGCGATGATGCTGATCGTCCTGTTCGCGGTCGAGGCCCGCCCGCGCGAGCAGGCGCGGACCGTGGCGGCGCCGGCCATGCGCGGGCTGCTGATCCTCTGGCCGGTCTATGCCATCCTGATCGCGATATCGGCGATCACCATCCTGCAACAGACGCAGGTGCCGCTGCTGCTCGCATCGGATCATGACGCGCCGCCGACGACGATCGGCTGGGTGATCGCCGGCGGCACCGTCGCCTATACGATCGCGTCGATCTTCTACGGCAGCCTCCACGTCCGGCTGGGCCCGCGCCGGATGTTCGCGCTGAACCTGGCGCTGATCGGATCGGGCGTGTCGGTGCTCGGCCTGTCGCATGACCTGCTGCTGTCGGCGGCGGGATGCCTGCTGCTGGGATCGGGCGGCGGGCTGATGCAGCCCTATCTGCTCAACGTCGTGCTCGACCGCACCGCCGCCGAGACGCGCGGCCGGGCGATCGGGCTGGTCTCGCCGGCGATCAACAGCGGCCAGTTCCTCAGTCCGCTGCTGTTCTTCCTGCTGTTCGCCGGGCTGGGCGGGCACGGCGCCTTCCTGACGATCGGCATCATCCTGTTCCTGTCGGCGCTGGCCGGGCTGCGCAGCGGCGTGCCGGCCGTCCGCGCCGCGCCGGCCACCTGACTGGAGGTTCCCATGTCCTTCGACCTTCTGATCCGCAACGGCACCGTCGTCGACGGCACCGGCGCGCCGCGCTTCGACGCCGACGTCGCGGTGAAGGACGGCCGCATCGCCGCGATCGGCGCGGTCGCGGGCGACGCCGCCCGCACCATCGACGCGAAGGGCATGATCGTCGCCCCCGGCTTCGTCGATCCGCACACCCATTATGACGCCCAGATGTGCTGGGACCTGCTGCTGACCCCGTCGAGCTGGCACGGCGTCACCACGGTGGTGCTCGGCAATTGCGGGGTCGGCGTCGCGCCCTGCCGGCCCGGGGACCGCGACAAGGCGACCTGGGACCTCGTGAACCTCGAGGCGATCCCCTATGAGACCCTCGCGCAGGGGCTGAGCTGGGACTGGGAAAGCTTCCCCGACTATATGGACGCCGCCGAGCGGCGCGGCTGCGGGCTCAACCTCGCCTTCCTCGCCCCGCTCGCGCCGTTCCGCCGCTATGTGCTGGGCGACGAAGCGATGGAGCGCCCGGCGACGGCGGAGGAGACGACGCGCATCCGCGCGCTGCTGCGCGAGGCGATGGCGGCCGGCGCGGTCGGCTTCTCCTCGACCCAGGCCCCGTCGCACATCGGCTATCAGGGCAAGCCGCTCGCCAGCGTGCCGGCCAGCGCCGACGAGCTGGTCGCCTATGCCGCCGAACTGGGCGCGATCGGGCACGGCGCGATCGAGATGGCGATCGGATCGGTGGCGCCGTGGATGAAGCCCGCCGACTATGAGCTGCTCGACCGCATGCTGGAGGCCAGCCGCGCGCCGCTGACCTTCCTCGCGCTGATGAAGTTCCTCGACAAGCCCGAGGCGCATCTCCGCGCGATGGAGCAGGTCGCGCCGCTGGTCGCGCGCGGCGCGCGGCCGCAGATGCATTCGACCAACCTGGTCAGCGACCTCAACCTGCGCGATCCGTTCATGCTGTCGTCCTTCGCGTCGCTGCGCGGCGTGTTCAACCAGCCGCGCGAGGTGCAGGCGGCGATCTACCGCGATCCCGCCTTCCGCCGGGCGTTCCGCGACGAGATCGCCGAACAGGCCGCCGCCTTCCACGGCGACTGGTCGATGGTCTGGGTGATCGCGACCGGCCGGGCCGATCTCGAACGGCTGATCGGCCGCACCCTGGTCGAGATCGGCGCGGAGCGCGGGCAGGACCCGCTCGACGCCTTCTTCGACCTCGCCCTGGAAGACGATCTCGCGACCGCGTTCACCGCCGTCCGCTTCGGCGTGCCGGAGGAATTCCTCGGCGATCCCCGCACCCTGATCGGCCTGTCCGACGGCGGCGCGCATGTCGGCATATTGTGCAACGCCGGCTACACGACCGAGATGCTCGGCGACCTCGTCCGCCGGCGCGGCCTGCTCGACCTGGAGACGGCGGTGATGCGGCTGACCTCGGACCCGGCCGACGTCTTCGGCCTGTCCGACCGCGGCCGGCTGAAGCCCGGCCTCGCGGCCGACATCGTCATCTTCGACCCCGCGACGGTGGGATCGGACAGCGCCCGGCCGGTGCCGCGCGATGACCTGCCCGGCGGCGCCCGCCGCCTCGTCGTCGAGGCCGAGGGCATCCGCCACGTCATCGTCAACGGCGCGATCCTGTTCGAGGAGGGCCGCCACAGCGGCGCCTATCCCGGCCGGGTGCTGCGCCCCGGCCGCGCCAGCGCGTGAAGGAGGCCGCCATGCCGATCGCCATCGAGCGGCTCTCCCCCCATGTCGGCGCGCGAATCACCCTCGATCCCGCCCGGATCGGCGATCCCGCGCTGACCGATGCGTTGCGCCGGGCCTTCGCCGACCATGGCGTGCTGCTGTTCCCGCGCATCGGCACCTCGCCCGACATCCATGTCGCGCTCAGCCGCTGCTTCGGCACGCTCCAGGTCCACCCGGTCAACAAGAACCAGGTCGAGGGTTTTCCCGAGGTGGTCGACATGTCCTACACCCCGCCCAGCCGGCCGGGCGACCTGTCCTACCACGCCGTCTACCGGATCGAGGGGCGCGCGCTGGCCGGCTGGCTGCCCTGGCATTTCGACCTGTCCTACATGGCCGAGATCAACCATGGCAGCATGCTGCGCGCGCTGGAGGTGCCGCCCGAGGGCGGCCGCACCGGCTTCATGGACCGCATCCGCCTGTACGAGCTGCTGCCCGACGATCTCAAGCGGCGGATCGAGGGGCTCGGCGTGGTCTATCGCTTCCAGCCCGACATGATGAAGCGCCGCTATTGCCGCCCCGCCGACATGGCGCTGGTGGCGCCGTCGATGAAGGCCGGGATGTTCGACGGCGACGTGCTCGACCGCGACTTCCCGCCGGTCGTCCATCCGATGGTCTATACCGAGCGCGACACCGGCCGGAAGGTGCTCAACGTCGCGCCGCTGTTCGCGGTCGGCATCGCCGGCAGGGACGATCCCGAGGGCGACGCGCTGCTCGGCGCGGTGATCGACCATTGCTGCACCGCCGACTTCGCCTATTTCCACCAATGGGCGGTGGGCGACATGATCATCTGGGACAATTGGCGCGCCATGCATTCGGCCGAGGGCGTCCCCCCGCACTATCCGCGCCGCATGCAGCGGACCAGCCTGGCCGGCGATTACGGGCTCGGCCGGGTGCTTGGGAGAGGCGAAGGCTGAACCCACAACAGGTCATCCCAGCGGAAGCTGGGATTTCCCTTCTTCATCGCCGCGTTGGTCACAGGAAGGCAGAGAGATTCCAGCTTCCGCTGGAATGACGCGGATCGGGCGGTTTGGCTTGAACCAACCAGTCGCTTGCTATAATTCTAGACGCGATAAGCGATGGAGGGACAGGATGATCAGTGCGACTCTCGAGCAGGCGATGGCGGCGAACCGCGTTCAGAGCGACGGCGTGGCGAGCGCGACCGACTTCATCGGCGAGCGGCAGATCGACAGCGACACGCCGCAGGCTTTCCTCGTCCGCGCGGGCGCCGGCCATGTCATCCCCGGCCATTTCCACGCGGTCGACCAGTTCCAGATCTTCGTCGAGGGCAATGCCAAGCTCGGCCGCTTCGAGCTGCATCCCGGATCGATCCACTATACCGACGCCTATACGACCTACGGCCCGATCATCGCGACCGAAGAGGGCTATGCCTATTTCACGCTGCGGCCGCTATCGACCACCAGCTATCACCAGATGCCGGCCGAGGCGAAGCTGCTGCGCGAGGTGCGCCACACAAGCGGGTCGAAGCGGCGGATGCTGATGGGCGAGGTCGACGAGGCGGCCGAGGCGGCGGCGGGCGTCGCGCCGATCTTCACCCAGCCCGACGGGGTCGGCGCCTATCGGCTCAGCGCCGCGCCGGGCGAGGCGCTCGCCTTCCCCGCCGAGGCGAGCCATGGCCGCTTCCTGCTGGTCATCTCCGGCAGCGCCGAGGTCGACGGCCGGGCCTACGGCCCCAAATCCTGCCTGTGGGCCGACGAGGGCGAGGCGTTCGCCCCGGTGGTCGCGGGTGGCGAGGGCGTGGTCGCGGTGCTCGCGGCGTTCGGCAAGCAGGCCGCCTGATCCGGCCATCCAGCGCATGACATCGACAGCAGCGGGCGGGCCGGCCTGGTTCCGCGACGCGCTCGCCTGCACGCCCGAACGCGGGACGGTGCAGGCCGAAGGCGCGACCATCGAGACATTGGCCTGGGGCGATCCGGCGAAGCCCGGCCTGTTCCTGCTCCACGGCGGCGCGGCCCATGCCGACTGGTGGAGCTTCATCGCGCCGATGTTCGCCGACCGCTACCGCGTCGTCGCCTTCTCCTGGTCGGGGATGGGCAGGTCCGACTGGCGCGAGCTTTATTCGATCCACGGCTTCGCGCGCGAGGCTGTCGCGGTCGCGCGGGCGACGGGGCTGCTCGACGGGCCGGTTCCGCCGATCTGGATGGCGCACAGCTTCGGCGGCCATCCCTCGCTGGTCGCCGCCGTCGAGATGCCCGAGGCGCTGTCGGCGCTGATCCTGATCGACACGGGCGGCTTTCCCGCGCCGGGCGTGGTCGAGAATTTCGTCTATTCGACCCGCGCCTCGCCGGTGTTCGCGACACGCGAGGAGGCGCTCGCCCGTTTCCGCTTCGTGCCGCCCGACCGCGACGCGCCCGCCTTCGTCCGCGACTATGTGGCGGAGCGGTCGATCGCCGAGCAGGGCGGCGACCGGCCCGGCTGGCGCTGGCGCTTCGACTTCTCGATGTGGAGCCGGCTCGACCGCGAGCCGGACATGCTGGAGCTGCTGGCGACGGCCGACGTGCCGATCGCCTTCATCCTGGGCGGCGAGACCCAGATCATGGCCGACGACGCCGCCGACCGCATCCGCGAGCTCCGCCCCCGCTTCACCCCGATCGCGACGGTGCCCGACGCGGGCCACCATGTCATGATCGACCATCCGCTGGCCTTCGTCGCGGCGGTCAACGGGCTGCTGTCGGCCTGGCCGGAGAAGATGACGGTCGGACCCGGGGCAAGCCCGCTCTCAGTCGCCGCGAGCGGGAAATATCCTGATCCGATCGCCGCGAAATGAACTGAGCCACAACGCATCGCCCACGCGAAGAGCCGTGGTCGCGATTCCGAAGTCGCCGTTCCCGTCCGCCTCGACCACCATCTCCGATGTCAGGGTCGACGGGTCTATCCGAAGAACGGCATAAGCCTGCCGGCACACCCTTGCGGTGCTGAATGCGCAGAGAACCGCGTCCCGCAGGGGTCCCTTGGCACCGGCCGCATAGAACATCCCATCGTCGCCGAGACGGATATTGTCCGGGAAAAATCCCAGTTCCGAAGCGATGCGAACCGGCGTCGCCGACCCCGGCGACACCATGTAGATGGCTCTTTCCGTCTGAGCGCTCACCAGGAGCCGCCGGCCGTCCGGCATCAGCGACAGGCCGTTGATCCCTCGGAACCGGCTCCCGGCCAGGGTCCGCCAGCCGGTGGAACCATGCCACAGCATGACATCTCCGGCTCCGCTCCCTTGCGCCAGCCGGTCGACCGATCGCGCATCGCCATGGTCCATTTTCGGACTGACGGTAATGGCGATTCCCCCGTCGGGGAGAGCCGCGACGGCGTTGGCATTCCCGGTGGCGGGAGTCTTGCCATCGGGTCCGGCGACGGACGGGACGGGGACGCATCCGGCCCACCGCGCGCGCAACCTCCCCCTTGCGGTCTCTATCCCGAACAGCTCTACCGCTTCCCGGCCGCCATGGCCGATCACGAAGAGCGTGTATCGATCGACCGCATCGCGCCTGACGCTCAGGCCATGCGCTGAAAATCGCGCAAGATCGAGGGGTGCGGGGCAGCTCGCGAAATCCCGATCGGGCGGGGCGCTTTCGATGGCCAGCGGCGCCGCCGTCCGTGACCCGACGGATATGGCGAACAGGCCGCCCCGACCGACGCCCGGCCCCGCCATACCGCTGGTAATGACCCAGTCGGTGCCGTCCAGGCGCACCATGTCCTCGGCATTCACCGTCCCGCAGATCTGGTCTTCGCCGCAATGCCCGGGTTCGGCCGCCGCCGGGGCTTCGGCCCGCATGGCCGTCATGCCCAGGAGACACCAGCCCAATCGGGCCAATCCCCGGCGGCGGAAAGGTCGAACCGCCGATAGCGCGCCCGGAAACCCCCACGCGCCCATCCGATCAGACCCCGAAGCCGCCCGACACCGAAATCTGCTCGCCGGTGATATAGGCGGCCTTCTCCGACGCGAGGAACACCGCGGCATGGCCGATCTCGGCGGGCTTGCCGTAACGCTTGATCGAGAGCGACTTCCGGGTCGCGTCCTTCCACGCCTCGTCGAAATGGCCGATCGCGTCGAGCTTGTCGAACATGCCGCCGGCGATCACCCCGACCAGCACCGAATTGGCGCGAATGCCGAAGCGGCCCTCCTCGCGCGCGATGCCGCGTATCAGCGCCTCGTTGGCGGCCTTGGGCACGACCGACAGGCCGTCCTTGCCGGGCCACAGCCGATCGCCGGCCGATCCGAGATGGACGAAGGAGCCACCGCCCGCCGCGCGAAAATGGGGCAGCGCCGCCTGCACGACGTTGAAGAAGCCGTCGGCCTCGATCGCGAAGGCGGCCTTCCACTGCTCGGGCGTCACCTGCGACATGTAGACCTGCGGCACCAGCGGGCCGGCGGCGAAGACGATGCTGTGGACCCGGCTGTGCCGCTCGATCGTCGCGGCGATCGCGGCCTCGACGCTGGCGCGGTCGGTGAGGTCGGCCTGGACGGTGCTGGCTTCGACACCCACGGCCGCGATCTCGGCCGCCATCGCCTCGGCCTTCTCGCGGTTGCCGCGATAGCCGAGCGCCACCGCGCTGCCGGCGCGGGCGAATTCGAGGGCGATCGCGCCGCCGAGCCCGCCGCTGCCGCCGAACAGCAGCACGGCGCCATCAGGGAAAAGACGATCGGTCATAGCTGGTCCACATGCATGTCGGTGCCGGGCACCGTGGGGATGAACGGCCCGGCGAAGACGAGCGCGCCGCGCCCCGACGCCTGGAGCGCGGCGTCGACGGCGCGCGGCACCGCGTCCCAGTCGGCCGGCGGCGCCGTGTCGAAGAAGGCGAGCACCATCACCCGCTGCCGGAAATAGGCGGGGTCGGGCCGCGCGACATTGCCCGGCGCATTGTCGGGCAGCGGCACCGGCCGGAAGCACAGCGCCATCGGCACCGCCGTTCCCGCGATCAGGCCCGGCAGCACGTCGTCGCGCAGCCAGTCGGCGACCGCGTCGCCCTCTTCGGCCGCGTCGACCATGATCGCCATCGCCCCCGGATAGCCATGGTCGAGCGCCAGCTCGGCCGGCACCCCGTCCGCGTCGCGGAAGGCGCCGCCGGCATAGCGGTAATAGCCGGTCGAGATGTTGCGGCGAGGCGCCTCCATCCGGCCCTGCCGGTGGAGGCGCAGCACCTGCTCGACCGACCAGGTGATCGTCTCGTCGAGCCGCTCGCCCAGCACCCAATAGGTGACGAGGAAGCTGCCGTCGCGGATGTCGTCGGCGACCGGCGTCGTCGCGGGAAAGCGCTCGGCCCGCATCGCGCGGGTGGCGAGCCAGCGGCGGCCGGCGAAGAAGCCCGCCCCCGCCATGCAGCCCGCATAGAAATGGTCGCGCTCGTACCAGCGGTGGAAATGGCGCTCCCAGCCGGGATCGGGCTGGGCGAGCGAGAAGAGCATGCCGCCCAGCCTGATCTCCGGCACCGGCCGGTCGTCGACGGGCGCGGTCATGCCCGGCCGCCGATCCGGGACAGCACCTCCTCGCCGAACCACAAGACGTTCTCGACATATTGGCCGCGGTCGTTCTGCGGCAGCGCGACCGCGCTCCACGTCACCCCGGCCGCCGCCAGTTCCTCGAGCTGGTCGATGATCGCCTGCGCGTTGAGGCGGGTGCCGTTGTAGAGGGTCATGTCGAACGGGACCATGCAGACGTCGAACGGCCGGGTCCGCCCCTGCTCGGCGCACAAGTCCCTGGCGAAGGCGATCTTGTCGGCGAGCTCCGCGACCGAGGTGAGCTGGTCGGTGCCGGTGATCGCGCTGAGCTTGCCGCGCGCCGGGAAGGGCGCCCAGCCGTCGCACCAGGCGACGGCGCGGCGGATCGCCTTCTCGCTGTTGCCGCCGCACCAGATCGGCGGGTGGGGCCGCTGGACCGGCAGCGGCAGCAGCTGCACCTCCTGCGCGTCGAAGAACTGGCCGGTGAAGCTGACCGGCTCGCCGGTCCAGGCGAGCTTCATCGCCTGCAGCGCCTCGTCGACCAGCGCGCCGCGCTTCTCGAACGGCACGCCGAGCGCCGCGAACTCGGCCTTCATATAGCCGACGCCGACCCCCATGATCATCCGCCCGCCGGAGATCACGTCGAGGCTGGCCGCCGCCTTGGCGGTGAGGAAGGGGTTGCGATAGGGCAGCACGACGATCTGGCTGTGGAGCTTCAGCTTCGTGCTGACCGCCGCCACGGCGGTGAGCTGGACGAAGGGATCGAGCGCCGAATGGCCGCCCGCCGCCAGCCAGGCGTGGGCAGGCGCGGGGTGATCGGTGACGTAGCAGGCGTCGATCCCGGCCGTCTCCAGCGCGCGCGCCATCTCGGCGATCGCCGCGACCGACATGAACTCGGCCGGATTGTCGAACTGGTTCAGGCCCAGCGCCATCGAGATGCGCATCGTCCCCTCCTCTATTCCGTCAGAAGCAGGCCAGCGCCGCGTCGAGCAGCGCGCCGTTGCGGCTGCGATCGCCCATCTCGCCGCACAAATTGGTGACGTAGCCGAGCGCGAAGCCGCGATCGGGATCGGCGACGCCGATCGATCCATAGGCGCCCTTATGACCGAACAGCGCCGTGCCCGGCCCATCGACATGGCCGAGCGAGACGCCGCCGGCCGGAAGCTGGTAGCCCAGCCCATAGGCGACGTCGTTGCCGAGCAGCGCGTCCTCGCCCCGATATTGCTCGGTGGTGGCGAGCGCGAGCCGTTCGCGCGGCAGGATCGGCGCGCGGCGGTCGATCAGCGCGGCGTAGATGGTGGCGAGGCTGAACGCGTCCGAATGGCCGCCCGCGCCGAGCCCGTTGGCCGCGCGCCAGCCGGCCGAGGCGGCGACGGCGGGCGTCAGCAGGGTCCAGTCGTCGAGCGAGGTGATGCCGGCGAAGCGCGCGTCGCCGTCGGTCGCCCAGACCGGTTCGCCCGGATTGGCCGAGGCGAGCATCGCGACGCCGCCCGCCGGAACCGCCGCGCCGCGCCAGGCGAAGCGGGTGCCGAGCGGCCCGTTGAGATGGCCGTCGAGCAGCGTGTCGAGGTCGTCGCCGGCGATCCGCATCATCAGCTCGCCGATCAGCCAGCCGAAGGTCAGCGCATGATAGCCCGACCGGCGCGGCCGCGTTCCGAAGGCCGGCGCGGCGGCGAGCGCGGCGGTGACGCGGTCCCAGTCGAGGACATGGCCCGGCGCCGCTGGATCGGGCAGCCGGCCGAGCCCGGCCTGGTGGGCGAGCAGCTCGCGGACGGTGATGTCGGCCTTGCCGGCGGCGGCGAATTCGGGCCACCAGCGCGCGACCGGCGCGTCATAGTCGACGCCGTGCTTCTCCGCGACGATGTGGAACAGGCTCGCCGCGACGCCCTTGGTGCAGGAGAAGACGCAGGGCGCGGTCTCGGCCCGCCACGGCGTGCCTGCGCTGTCGACGACCCCGCCCCAGATATGGGCGACGACCCGCCCCTCGACGATCAGGCACATCGCCGCGCCGACCTCGGTCGCGCCGTCACGGGCGGGATCGAACAGCCCGAGAAAGGCGTCGGCGACCCGGCGGAAGGCCGGGTCCCAGCGGCCCTCGATGCGCTCGCGCACCGTCATCCGCCCAGCCGGCCTTCGTAGAGCGCGCGGATCTCGCGCCGCAGCAGCTTGCCGCGCCCGCCGGAGGCGTCGTTGCCGTGCGGCAGGCTGTCGGCGACGACGATCAGGTCGGGCATCGCCTCGGCCGGCAGCAGCGCCTGGAGCCGCGCGCGCAGCCCGGCCTCGTCGAGCGTCGCGCCCGGCTGGGGCGAGACGGCGAGGATGATCTTCTGCTCGGGCGCGCCCGCCGGGCTGCCCGCGACGCCGGCCTCGGCCACGCCCTCGATCGTGCCGGCGACGTCCTCGATCTGGATCGGCCGCAGATAATGGCCGCCCCGGCTGATCGCGTCCTCCTTGCGGCCGAGCACGGTCAGCCGCCCGCTCTCGTCCATCAGGCCGAGGTCGCCGGTGTGGAACCAGCCGCCCTTGAGCACCTCGGCGGTCTTGTCGGGCTGGCCGTCATAGCCCTGGAACAGGTGCGGGCCGGTCATGACGATCTCGCCCGGCACGCCGACGACGCGTTCGCCGTTGGCGCCGATGGTCCGCACCGCCTGCCCCACCCGCGCCCGGCCCGAGGTCGCCGCCAGATGCGCCTCGGTGATCGTGTTGACGCAGTTATAGGGGCCCTCGGACTGGCCGTAGAAGCTGTAGAGCGACAGGCCGGGCAGCCGCTCCATCAGCCGCGAGAAGATGTTGGGCGAGATCGGCTCGCCGCCGAGCAGGATCACCTTGAGCGACGACAGGTCGAAATCCTGGTGCGGGTGATTCGACAATATGTCGGCCCATTGGCTGGGGATCATCGTGATGTGCGAGATGCGCTCGCGCTGGACCGCGTCGAGCAGCCGCGCCGGGCCGAGATCGTCCTCGAGTGCGACCTTCATCCCCGCATAGAGCGCCGCGCCGATCGTGCAGGGGAAGCCGATCCCCCAGATGATCGGCCCCGATCCCCAGACCGAGTCCGTCGACCGCTCGACCTCGTACAGCACCGTGCTCATCTGGATGCAGGACGAATGGCTGTGGACCACCGCCTTGGAGGTGCCGGTGGTGCCCGAGGTGTAGAAGAAGCCCATCGGGTCGTCGAAGAAGGCGCCGAGCGGCGGCTCCTCGTCCGAGGCCTGGGCGAGCGCGTCGTCGAGCGACACCGCGCCGTCGATGCGGGTGCCGACCGCGATCAGTTTCACCTCGGGCAGTTCGGCGCGGACGGTCTCGGCGAACTTCGCGTTGGGCGCGTCGATGGTCAGCCAGTCGATCTTCGACCGGCGCGCCATCTCGACCACCATGTCGGGCGCCCAATAGGGATTGAAGGCGGCGATCACCGCGCCGATCTTCGCTTCCGCGAAATAGGTCTCGGCGACGTGCAGGGCCTCGCCGAGCAGCGAGGCGACCTTCTGCCCCGGCGCCACGCCCAGCGCGCGCAGCGCGTTGGCGGTGCGGTTCACCCGGCGGTTGAGCGCGTCGAAGCTGTAGCTCTCGCCGCGATAGACCAGCGCGACCTCGTCGGGCGTGCGGACCGCGTTGTTGGTCAGTACCGCATGCGCGTAATTGCCATAGGGCGCCTTGCCGCTCATTCCTGCTCCCCTCGTTCGATAATCCTGAAATTGGGCATCGCCATCTCGCCGCGCCGCTCGAACCACAGCTCCACCGGCATGCCGATCCGCACCGCCTCGGGCGCGCAGCCGGTGACGTTGCCGAACACGCGCAGGCCCGGCTGTTCGGGCAGGTCGATCCAGGCGATGACATAGGGCTCGCCGTCGAAGCCCGCGACGAAGCTGCGGTGGACGATGCTGAAGGTCGCGACGGTGCCGCGCCCCGAGACCTCGTCCCAATCGAATTCGTCCGATCCGCATGCCGCGCAGCGCGGCTCGGGGAAATGGATCCAGCGGCCGCAGCCCCGGCAATGCTGCAACGCCAGCCGCCCCTCCGCCGCCGCGCGCCAATAGGGCGCGGTCAGCTCGGTCGGCTGGGGAAGCGGCTTGCTCGCCATGTCAGAGAATCGCCAGCGGGTTGATCGGGCTGCCGGTGCCGCCGACGATCTTGAGCGGGGCAACGACGAACTGGAAGGTCGCGGGCGCGGCCTCGGCCAGCTCCTCCAGCCACAACATCTCCATCAGGTAGATGCCGTGCCGCCACAGGAAGATCATGTGGATGTCGCCGTCGAGGTCCTCGTCGGCGCCGCCATCGGCGTTGAGGCCGCAGATCGCGCTGTTGTCGGCGGCGACGGCGACGACGTCGCGCGCCGCCAGCCACAGCGCGCCGTCGGTGGCGAGGCCCGGCTCGCCGCCCCAATAGGTGTCGCTGCTCCGGTAGAATTGCTTGGTCCAGCCGGTGCGCAGCACCACCGCGTCGCCCGCGCCGATGGTGACGCCGGCGGCGGCGCACATCGCCTCCAGGTCGGCGGCGGTGATGCGGTCGGCGGGGTCGAGGATGTCGCGGCCGCGATGGCGGGCGACGTCGAGGAAGACGCCGCGCGTCGCGATCCCCGGCAGTTGCTCGATGCCGCAGCGGAGCGCGCCGTAGCTGCGGATGCGCGCGCTGTCATGGCCGTTGTAGAGCCGGTCGCCGTTCCACATATGGCACAGCGCGTCCATGTGCGTGGTCGTGCCGTGCGGCGAGACGATCAGCGCGTCGTCGGCGATCGACAGGCCGGCGGGCGGCTTCGCCCCGGCCAGATAGTCGCCGCCGTCGATCGACATGAAATGCTGCGGCAGCGGCCGGCCGCGCAGGTGCGGCACGGTGCAGGGCGCGTTGCTCGACGTCGATCCCTTGATCGGCAGGCTGAGGCTCACCACCCGGCCGCGCGCGACCGTGCCGGCGCCGCCCTTCACCACATCGGGCGTCAGCAGGTTGGCCGCGCCGATCTGGTCGTCGGCGCCCCAGCGGCCCCAATTGTGCGGTTCGGGAGGTGTATCGCTCATCGCCTGTCCTTCACGCCTCCAGCCCGAGCAGCAGCGCCGAGCCGAAATTGCCGCCGAAGCCGGTGCACAGCGCGGTCGCGGCCTCGACCTGCCGGTCGCCCGCCTTGCCCTGGAGCTGCTCCACCGCCTCGACGACGTTGTTGAGGCCGTGAACATAGCCTTCGGAGAGCAGCCCGCCATTGGTGTTGAGCGCGAAGCCGCGCCCCGCCTCGCCCTTGGCCGCGAAGTCCGCGATCTCGCCGGTGGCGAGGAAGCCGAAATCCTCGAGCTGCTGGAGGATCAGGTAGGAATAGGCGTCGTAGCATTGCACCAGGTCGATATCGGCCGGCGCGACGCCCGTCGCGGCATAGAAGCGCGGCGCCACATGGGCGGAAAAGATGCGGGCGGGATCGTCGCCCGCCTTGTCCATCGCCCCGGCCCCGCGCCCGCCCGCGCGGATCGCGCCGAGGATATGGACCGGCCGGTTGCGCAGGGCGCGCGCGCGATCGGGCGTCGTCACCACGATCGCGCAGGCGGCGTCGGTCTCCAGGCAGCAGTCGAGCCGGCGCAGCGGCGAGGCGATCATCGGCGCGGCGCGATAGTCGTCGATGGTCAGCGGATCGCGCAGCAGCGCCTTGGGGTTGGCGACCGCCTTGGCGCGCTGCCGCACCACCAGCGGGCCGAGTTCGTCGGGCGCCAGGCCGCTATCGTGGAGATAGCGCTGCGCCGCCAGCGCGAACAGGTTGACCGGCCCGCGAAAGCCGTAGGGGGTGAGGAACTGCTCCTCCATCCCATCGCTCGACCCGAGCGAAATCTGCCCCATGCGCTTGCCGCTGCGGCCGTTGAGCGAGCGATAGACCACCACCGTCTCGGCGAGCCCCGCCGCGATGACCATCGCCGCGTCGCCGAGGATCGCCGCCGCCTGGCTGCCGCCGCCATGATAGTCGTTGGTCCAGCCATGGCCGGCGAGGCCGAGCATCCGCGCGACCATGTGGGTCGGCACCGAATCGGACAAGGCGTAGGACAGCAGCCCATCGACGTCGCGGCCTTCGAGACCGGCGTCGGCGACCGCCGCATGGACGGCCTCCATCGTCAGGTCGAGCACGGTCCGGCCGGATTCGCGGCTGAAGCGCGTATAGCCGACCCCGGCGATCGCCGCCTTGCCCGAAAACGCCTGCCTCTCCACGCCCGACTCCGTCCTCCTCTACCCAGTTCGTCATGCCGGCGGAGGCCGGCATCTCAGGCGTCTCCCCCAATCGTCATTCCCGCGAAAGCGGGAATCCATGGACGGCGGTACCTCCCGTCAAACAGCGTCCCGTTTCCGTGGCTTCCCGCTTTCGCGGGAATGACGAAGGCGAGGACGGCTCGATCCCGCCCTGCCCCCTACCGGAACGCCGGCATCACCTCCCTGGCGAAGAAGGACACCAGGCGCTTCATCTCGGCCATCGGCAGCGGCCGGGTGCTGCCGAAGTCGCACATCAGGTTCGAATAGCCGAAATCCTGCAGCATCCTCACCTGGCCGATCACCCGCTCGGGATCGCCGATCACCTCCATCTTGTCCCAGCGGAAATCGTCGCTGACCTCGCCGCCCTTCATATATTTGGCTTCCCAGGACTCGTAGCCCTTGGCGATCTTGCCCGTCTTGGGGTCGATCGGCGCGCTTTCCTTGTTGATGATCTTGCCGCGGTCGAAGCCGGCCTCGAAGGCGCGGAAGTCCTCGCGCGCCTTCTCGTTGGTGTCGGCGACGTAGACGCTGCGCATCGCGCACAGCGAGTGGCCGTCGACGGCGTGGCCCGCCGCCGTCATCGCCTCCTGCCAGGCCTCCGCCGCGCGCTTGAGCGAGCCGAAGGTCGCCAGCGCGTCGGCCATGATCGGCAGGCCGCGCGCCGCATAGCGCTGCACCGTGTCGGGGCTGACCGACGCCACCCAGGTCGGGATCCGCTTCTGCAACGGCCGGGGCTTCAGGTTGACGCTCTCGCAGCTGTAGAATTTGCCCGTATGGCTGACGTCGTCCTCGCGCCACAGCCGGTTGATCAGGTCGAGCGCCTCGTCGAACCGCTCGCGCGCCTCGGACAGGTCGACGCCGAGCCGGCTGAACTCGAGCGACTGGTAGCCGCGGCCGATGCCGAAGTCGAAGCGGCCGTTCGACAGCAGGTCGAGCTGGGCGATCTCCTCGGCGATCAGGATCGGGTTGTGCAGCGGCAGGATCAGCACGCCGCTGCCGAGCCGGATCTTCGAGGTGCGCGCGGCGAGGTAGGACAGCATCGCCGGGATGTTGGTGCACAGGCCATAGTCGCGGAAATGATGCTCGGCGACCCAGACGCCGTCGAAGCCGCATTCCTCGAGATGCTCGACCAGCTCGGTGTTGTAGTCGTAGACCTGTTTCTCGCTCCAGCCGGCATGCTGGTGGTAGAGCAGGAAGGCGGAGAATTTCATGCGCGCCATCTCAGGCTTGTCCAGCGTCTGAATATTGGCGGGCGCTCGTTCGCAGTACATCTTTCGCCACCTTGCCATTTGCGTTGAGCGGAAGCTCCGTGCCGAGCACGAAGGTCCGGGGAACCTTGTAGTTGGCCATGTTCTCGCGGGCCCAGGCGGTCAGCGCCTCGGCGGTGACGGCGCTGCCCGGATGCGGGATGACGAAGGCGACGCCGACCTCGCCCAGCCGCCGGTCGGCGACGCCCACCACCGACACCGCCGACATCAGCCCCGACGACAGCAGCAGGTTCTCGACCTCGGCCGGGTAGACGTTGAAGCCGCCGCAGGTGAACATGTCCTTCTTGCGGTCGACGATGCGGATGCAGCCATGGCTTTCGAGCAGGCCGATGTCGCCGCTGTGCAGCCAGCCGTCGGCGTCGATCGCGGCGGCGGTCAGCTCGGGCTCGCGCCAATAGCCCTGCATGACGTTGTAGCCGCGCATCACGATCTCGCCGGTCTGGCCCTGCGGCACCGGCCGGTTCCCGTCGTCGACGATGCGGACCTCGACCCCGTCCATCGGCCGCCCCGTGGTCGTCGAGACGACATCCTCGGGATCGTCGGCGCGGGTCATCGAGACGACGCAGCCCTCGATCAGCCCATAGGCGTTGATCGCGCGCCGTACGCCCAGTTCGGCGCGGACCCGGCGCAGCAGCTCCATCGGCACGCTCGCCGCGCCGATGAAGCAGACGCGCATCGTCGTCACCTCGGCGCCGGTGCGGGCGCGCTGGTCGAGCAGGGCGAGGTAGAGGTTGGGCGGTCCCGAGGCGACGGTGATGCCGTGGCGCAGGATCAGGTCCAGCGCGCGCGCCGGATCGAAGATGTCCATCAGCACCATCGTCATGCCGCGCTCGGCGCTGGCGAGGATGCCGGCGTTGAGGCCGAAGCCGTGCGAGAAGGGCGGGATCACCAGATAGACGTCGCCCGCGCGCAGCGCCGCGACGTCGGCCCAGTCGCGATAGGCGCGCATCAGCTGGCCATGGCTGAGCTGCACCCCCTTGGGCGCGCCGGTCGATCCCGAGGTGAACATCACCTCGGCCAGCATCTCCTCGTCGATCCCGGCGATCACCGCGTCGAGATCGGCGTCGGACACGCCCTCGCCGCTCGCCAGGAAATCGGCGAAGCCGACCTCGCCCGGCGCGGAAGCGGAGTCCTCGTCGAGGCGGACGATGCGGCGCACCGCCGGCAGCCGGTCGAACGGCCGGTCGGTTCCCGCGCCGTAAGCCGCCTTGACGATGTCGATCAGCCGGGTGCCCGCGCATTCGCCGACGGTGACGAGCAGCTTGGCGCCGGTCGCCTCCAGCAGCGGGCCGACCTCGCGCGCCTTGAGCCGGGTCGACAGCGGCATCAGCACCGCGCCCGCCATCCAGGCGGCGTGCGCCGCGATCACCCAGCGGGTGACGTTGGGCGCCCAGCAGACGACGAAGTCACCGGGCGCGATCCCCGCCGCGATCAGCGCGCGGGCCATGCGGCGCGCCGCATCGTGCAGGTCGCGGACGCTGGTCTCGCGGTCGCCCTCGCGCACCGCGATCCGGTCGGCATGGTCGATGGCGCGGTCGCGCAGCAGGTGCGCGATGCTGCGATGGGCGGTCAGGGTGTCGGTCGATGCCATGGTCAGCCCACCATCGTCAGACCGCCGCTGACGCTCAAGGTCTGGCCGGTGACGAACGCCGAATCGTCGCCCAGGAAGAAGGCGACCGCGCCGGCGATGTCCGACGCCTCGGCCACGCGCTTCATCGGCGTCTTGGCGGCGAGCTTGTCCATCACGTCGCCATGCGCCGCCGACATCGGCGTGCGGACCGGGCCTGGGGAGACATTGTTGACGCGGACGCCGAAGCGGCCGACCTCCTGCGCCAGGCTGCGGGTGAAGGCGGCGAGGCCGCCCTTGGCCGCCGAGTAGACGGCTTCCCCCGCCGCCCCGGCCCGCGCCGAATCGGAGATGATGTTGACCACCGATCCGCCGCCGGCCTCGATCATCGACGGCACGACGACGTGGCAGGCCTGGATCGCCGCGGTCAGGTTGACCGCGACCAGCAGGTCCCAGCGCGGTTCGAGCTGGAGGAAGCGGCCGACCTGCGCGACGCCCGCGCAGTTGACCAGGCCGTGGACCGGGCCGCCCGCCACGATGCGGTCGAGCGCGGCCTGGTACCCCCCCGCGTCGGTGATGTCCTGCGCGACCCGCTCGGCCAGCGCGGGCGAGGCGCCCGGAAAGGCGAGGTCGACGCCGATCACCTGCCAGCCGCGCGCGGCGAGCAGCTCGGCGATCGCGGCGCCGATCGCGCCGGCCGCCCCGGTCAGGATGACCCGGCGGCTCATGCCGCGATCCCCGGCGCGTCGCCATGCTGGCCGCGCAGGTCGTGGACGACGCCGCGCGGCTTGCCCTCGATCTCCCCGGCGAACGAGGTCTCGACCGCGATCGACACCGGGCAGGCCGCGGCGATCGCCTGGTCGACCCGGCTCAGCCACATCGGATTCTTGACCAGCGTCTCGCGGTTGAAGCCGACCTTGAGCGTCGCCGCGTCGAGCGTGCGGTCGCCGCGATCGATCTCCAGCGTCCAGGCCGACACGCCGTCGATCAGCGCGAGCTGCCGGCGCAGCGCGTCGAGCGACACCCAGCGGCCGCGCAGCAGTACATGGTCGCCAAGGGTGCGGTCGAACAGGCCGGCGTCGCTCTTCGGCGCGGCGCGCAGCGTGCCGGTGCGCAGCACATCGTCCTTCAACGCCGCGCAGAAGGTCGGCCGCACGACGATCTCGGCGTCGCCGACGTCGTCGCCCAGGTCCTCGGCGACGATCCTGTCGCTGTCGGTCGCCGCGAGCGCGACGGTGCCGCCCACCGCTTCCCACGGGCCGCCGCAGCGCCAGGCGAGCGGCAGGCCGAAGAAGGGATCGAAATAGAGCTCGGCGACCTCGGCCTCGAACTCGCGGGCGAGGCGCTTGCGCAGGCCGGCGGTCGCGACCTCGCCGCCGATGACGATCCGTTCGAGGCCCAGCTCGACCGGGTCGACGTTGAACTCCATGTAGAGCCGCGCGAGGAAATCGGCGGCGCCGCACGGCGTGGTGATCAGCACCGTCGGCTTGAGCGAGCGGATCGCCGCCAGCAGCCGCATCCGGCCGCGCGCGCCGGTGACCGCCACCGACTGGACGAGCGGCGCGGCGGCGCGGGCGAGCAGCGCGACCGACAGCGATGCCGGCTGTTCCAGCGCGATCAGCACCCGGTCACGGGCGCCCAGCTCGCATCCCTTCAGCGCTTCGCGCGCGATCGCCTCGGCGGCGTCCCAGTCCTGCGGACCGAGGCCGATCACCGCCTCGGTCGGCTCGCCGGCGAACAGGATGGAGCCCGCGGGCGCGGACGGACGGGCCGCCAGGAGGTCCCGGCGCGTATGCCACTGCATGTCAGCCTCCGACGGCGGCGCTGAGCTTGCGCGCGGGGATGTCGGTATCGGCGAAGCCGGCGACCTCCTTCGCGAACAGGTTCATCGAGCTCACGATCTCGCTATGGGCGATGCCGCCCACCTCGAACTGGAGGATCAGGTCGGTCGCGCCGGCGGCGAAGAACTCGTCCATCGCCTTGCGCGACTCCTCGGGATTGGCGATCACCACCATGCGGTTGTCGGTCAGTTCCTGGAGCGCCTTCTCCTCGGTCATGCCGACCGCGGTCTGGCCGAACAGGCGATGGGTGGCGTGGCGCGCGTCGGTATAGTCGGGCGGCGCGACCAGGCTGATCTGCCGGCGCAGGTACCAGATATAGGCGCTGACGATCGCCTCGATGTCCGAATCGGCGTGGGTGACGTGCCACGGCACCATGATCGCGATCCGCGCCTTGGCCGGATCGAAGCCGTTGCGGGCCAGCTCCGCCTTATATTCGGCGATGTCGGCGGCGAGGCCGGAGAGGCCCTTGAGGATCGGCATGCACAGCAGGTGATAGCCATGCTTGGCGGCGGCGAGGAAACCGTCGAGACTGGTCGAGGCGACCCAGACCTCCGGGTGCGGCTTCTGGACGACGCGGGGCAGGACCGACACGCCCGGAATCTCGTAATATTTGCCGCTGCGGGTCACTTCGGCGCCGTCGGCCTTGAAGATCTCCAGCACCGCGTCGAGATGATCCTCCCAGATCTGGCGGCTCTGCTCGAACGGGCGCTGGAACGCCTGATATTCGAGCGGCGACGCGCCGCGCCCGGTGCCGAACAGGACACGGCCGTTGCTGATCACGTCGAGCGTGCCGACCCGCTCCGCCACCCGGATCGGGCTGAGGAAGGGCAGCAGCATCACGCCGAGGCCGAGCTTGATGTTCTTGGTCGTCCGCGCCGCGGCGGCGAGCATCAGGTCGGGCGCCGAGGAGTGCGAGAAGCCGCGGGTGAAATGATGCTCCACGAACCAGGCCGCGTCATAGCCGAGCTGGTCGGCGATATCGATCTGCTCCAGCACGTTGTGGAAGGTCTTCTGCTCGACCTCGGCGGAGCGCCCGCGCACCGACATCTCGAAGAATATGCCAAAATTTCGCTTCGACACCTGCTCTGCCTCTCCCTTTGGAAGCATCGGCGGTCCCTGACCGCGCGCCCCAACCGTAATCAAACAACAAACCTAGCGATCGCTTGGTTATGATTTCCGACTCCCTCCCCGTCAACCCATTTTCGAGTTTGGGTCCTGCAAATAATGCGATTGCGTGAGACTATATGGGATATTGAACATGTCTCACGACGCATAAAAAGCGCTTGCTTGGCCGAGCAGGCCGTGCCTAGGCTGACAAAGGTTTCGCTGCGATCGCCCGGTTTCCCGGCTTCAGCCAAGCGGTTCACCGGGCGGCCGGCGCGATCTCGGCCCGGGCGCCGGTGGCACCGGCCGACGACGAGGTCGAGCATCCGGTTGCTCGACTGCGGCGCTGTTGCTAGATGACCGGCCAGAGGCCGTTACACAGGAGAAAAGGCTTGCCCAAGGAGGTTGCGACAGCGGAACGCTCGTCGACGCGGCGCAAGAGCGGCCGGCGCGAGGAGATATTGCAGATCGCGCGGACCCTGTTCGCCGAGAAGGGCTTCGAGTCCGCCAGCATCCGCGAGATCGGCGACGCCGCCGGCATCCTGTCGGGAAGCCTCTATTATCATTTCGCGACCAAGGACGACATGCTCGACGAGCTGGTCCGTCCGTTCGTGCTGCCGCTGCTCAAGCAATATGAGGTGATCGCGCATAGCGACGCCGACGCGCCCGACCGGCTGCGGCAGATGATCCAGTTCGGCCTGCAGAACCTGGTGCAGGAGCCCGACCTCCTCAAGATCGTCGCCAACGACCGCAAGTTCTTCGCCAAGTCCGAGCGGTTCAGCTATGTCGAGGAAGCTTGGCAGGACATCTTCCAGATCTGGTACGGCGTGCTGCAGGACGGCGTCCGCCAGGGCCAGTTCCGCAGCGACCTCAACCTCCACATCACGCTGCGCATGATCATCGAGCTGCTCAACGGCACGGTCGACTGGTTCCGGCCCGATGGCCGCTTCACGATCGAGCAGGTGATCGACACCCAGGTCGAGCTGCTGTTCGGGGGCCTCACCCCGCGCTGACGCCCTCGTCGGTATAGGGGAAGAGCCGCGCCTCGATCTCGGCGATCGCGCGGCGGAGCGGCGGCAGCAGGTCGGCGGGCGCGCAGGGCGGCCCGTCGTGCGAGACGACCATCGACACCGCCGCGACCACGTCGCCCGCGCGCGCGACCGGCGCGGCGATGCAGATCAGGCCGGGCACCATCTCCTCATTGTCGATCGCATAGCCCTGGCCGCGCACCGCATCGAGCTCGGTCCGCAGCGCCGCGGCCGAGGTGATCGTGGTCGGGGTCAGCCCGACGAACGGCCCGGTGGCGAGATAGGCGTCGCGCTCGCCGGCGGGCAGGTGCGAGAGCAGCACCTTGCCGATTCCCGAGCAATAGGCTTCGAGCTGCATCCCCTGGCGCGAGATCGTCTCGCCCTTGCGGTCGCCGATCTTGAGCAGATAGGTGACCATATTCTCCTCGAACACGCCGAGGTGGACGGTCTTGCCGGTCTGCCGCGACAGCCGGCCCAGGATCGGCCGGCTGACCCGCGCGGCGAAGCTGCCCCAGTCGCGCCCCGCGCCCGCCAGCCGCAGCAGCACCGGCCCCGCGACATAATGGCCGCGCCCGACGCGCAGCAGGAAGCCGCTCTTCTCGAAGCCGACCGCGAGCCGGTGCGCGCTCGACGAGGAAATGCCGAGTTCCCCGGCGAGCACCGACAGCGACAGGCCGCGATCGTCGTCGATGATGCGCTCGAGCAGCAGCAGCGATCTGGTCAGCGTCTGCGGGGCCGAGGTTCCGATCCGGGTCATCCGCCCATTTCCCACATGGCGGGAATTGAGTGCAAGCCGGATTTGACCCCGCGCCGCGCCCGGACGTACCCCGGAGTCATGGAGAAGGATCTCGAACCCACCGCCCGCCGCCTGCGCGAGGCCTATGCCGCCGGCCCGATCGCGCCGCTGCGCGACGTGCTCGACCCCACCGACATCGACGGCGCCTATGCGGTGCAGGCGATCAACACCGCGCACTGGATCGGCGAAGGCCGTCGCCTCGCCGGCCGCAAGATCGGGCTGACCGCCAAGGCGGTCCAGGCGCAGCTCGGCGTCGACCGTCCCGACTTCGGCGCGCTGTTCGAGGACATGCGGGTCGCCGACGGCGGCCGGCTCGATCCCGCCCGCGCGATCCAGCCCAAGGCGGAGGCGGAGATCGCCTTCGTCCTCGGCCGCGACATCACCGATGCCGACGCCTCGCCCGAGGCGATCGCGGGGGCGATCGACCATGCGGTCGCGGCGATCGAGATCGTCGACAGCCGCATCGCCGACTGGAAGATCAGCTTCGCCGACACCGTCGCCGACAACGGCTCCTCCGCCTTTTTCGTGCTGGGCGACGATCCGAAGCCGCTCGCCGGGCTCGATCTCTACAGCTGCGGCATGGTCATGGAGTTCAACGGCGCGGTCGTCTCGCTCGGCGCGGGCGCGGCCTGCCTCGGCCATCCGCTCAACGCGGTCCAGTGGCTGGCCCACACCCTCGCCGCGCGCGGCCAGCCGCTGCGCGCTGGCGACATCCTGCTGTCCGGCGCGCTCGGCCCGATGGTCGCGCTGACGCCGGGCGACGAGGTCCGCACGCGGATCGGCGGCCTCGGCACCTGCACATTCACTTACGGAGCGTGACGATGAGCCAGAAGGTCAAGGCGGCGATCATCGGATCGGGCAATATCGGCACCGACCTGATGATCAAGATGATCAAATATCCCCAGAACATGGAGCTGGCGGCGGTCGTCGGCATCGATCCGGCGTCCGAGGGCCTCGCCATGGCGCGCGAGCGCGGCATCGCGACCACGCATGAGGGGATCGAGGGGCTGAAGAAGCTGCCCGACTATGCCGAGATCGGCGTCGTCTTCGACGCGACCTCCGCCTATGCCCACAAGGTCCATGACGAGGCACTGCGCGCCGACGGCAAGCTGGTGGTCGACCTGACCCCGGCGGCGATCGGCCCCTTCACCATCCCGCCCGTCAACATGGACGAGCATCTCGACGCGACCAACGTCAACATGGTCACCTGCGGCGGCCAGGCGACGATCCCGATCGTCGCCGCCGTCAGCCAGGTCGCCACGGTCCATTATGCCGAGATCGTCGCGTCGGTCTCGTCGCGCTCGGCCGGTCCCGGCACCCGCGCCAACATCGACGAGTTCACCCGCACCACGGCGAGCGCGATCGAGAAGGTCGGCGGCGCCGCGCAGGGCAAGGCGATCATCATCCTCAACCCGGCCGAGCCGCCGATGATCATGCGCGACACCGTCTTCACCCTGTCCGAGGGCGCCGACGAGGAGGCGATCCGCGCCTCGGTCGCGGCGATGGTCGCGAAGGTGCAGGCCTATGTGCCCGGCTACCGCCTCAAGCAGGAGGTCCAGTTCGAGCGCTTCGGCGACAACAACAAGCTGAAGATCCCCGGCCGCGGCGAGTTCACCGGCATCAAGACCTCGGTGTTCCTCGAGGTCGAGGGCGCCGGCGACTATCTGCCCAGCTATTCGGGCAATCTCGACATCATGACCGCCGCCGCCAAGGCGACCGGCGAGCTGCTCGCGCAGCGCATCATCGAACGGAGGGCCGCGGCATGAGCTTCGACGTCGGCAAGGACAAGCTCTACATCCAGGACGTGACGCTGCGCGACGGCATGCACGCGATCCGCCACATGTACGGGATCGACCATGTCCGCGCGATCGCCAGGGCGCTCGACGAGGCCGGGGTCGACGCGATCGAGGTCGCGCATGGCGACGGCCTCAACGGCGCCAGCTTCAACTACGGCTTCGGCGCGCATACCGACTGGGAGTGGCTGGAGGCCGTCGCCGACGTGCTGACCCGATCGGTGCTGACGACGCTGATCCTGCCCGGCGTCGGCACCGTCGACGAGCTGCGCCGCGCCTATGACATCGGCGTCCGCTCGGTCCGCGTGGCGACCCATTGCACCGAGGCGGACGTCTCGAAGCAGCATATCGGCATCGCCCGCGACCTCGGCATGGACGTGTCGGGCTTCCTGATGATGAGCCACATGATCGAGCCCGAGGCGCTCGCCCAGCAGGCGCTGCTGATGGAGAGCTACGGCGCGCAGTGCGTCTATGTCACCGACAGCGGCGGCGCGCTCGACATGGACGGGGTGCGCGCCCGCTTCCAGGCCTATGACCGGGTGCTCAGGCCCGAGACGCAGCGCGGCATGCACGCCCACCACAACCTCTCGCTCGGCGTCGCCAACTCGATCGTCGCGGCGCAGCAGGGCGCGGTCCGCATCGACGCCAGCCTCGCCGGCATGGGCGCGGGCGCGGGCAACGCCCCGCTCGAGGTGTTCGTCGCCGCGGTCGACCGCAAGGGCTGGAACCATGGCTGCGACGTCAACGCGCTGATGGACGCCGCCGAGGATCTCGTCCGCCCGCTCCAGGACCGTCCGGTCCGCGTCGACCGCGAGACGCTCGCGCTCGGCTATGCCGGCGTCTATTCGAGCTTCCTGCGCCACGCCGAGAAGGCGGCGGCGGACTATGGCCTCGACACCCGCACCATCCTGGTCGAGCTCGGCCGCCGCAAGATGGTCGGCGGACAGGAGGACATGATCGTCGACGTCGCCCTCGACCTCGTCCGCGAGCGCGGCGCCGCGGCCTGACCGTCGCTCAGGCGAACAGGTCGAGCCGGCTGCCGGTCCCCCGGTCGGTGCGCTCCAACGCCGCATCGGCGGTGTAGAGGTTCGGCGCGGGCGTCGGCTCGGCCGGCGCCTCGCCCTCATCGTCGTCCCGTAGCCGCTTCGCCGCCGCGCGGGCCGGCCGGCGGGGATGCTCGCCCACCGGCGCGACCCTGTCCGGCCTGGTCACGGCGGGGATGGCGGCGACGCCCTGGCGACCGGCGATGGTCGCCGCCGCCGCGGCAGCCATCGCCTCGCCGACGCGCAGGTCGCTTCGGGTGACGTTGAGCAGGTCCATGAATACCCAATTCCGCTCATCCTGAGGAGCCTCGAAGGTCCTTCGAGACGGGCCTTCACCTTCGTTCAGTCCCTCCTCAGGAGGAGCGGTCAGATAAAGAGCGCGATGCCCTAAGGAAGGCTTGCCCGGGCTGGTTAAGCGCAGGGCAACCGCGTTATCGGACCAGCACCCCGCCCTTCATGACGTGATCGATGCTTTCGAGCGCGGCGATGTCGGCGATCGGATCGGCCTTCACCGCGACCATGTCGGCATAATGGCCGGGCGCCACCGCGCCGACGTCGGCCGACCAGCCGAGCAGCTCCGCCGCCGTCACCGTCGCCGCCTGGATCGCCTGCATCGGCGTCATCCCGTAGCGGACCATATATTTGAACTGCCGGGCGTTGAGGCCGTGCGGATAGACGCCGGCGTCGGTGCCGAAGCTGATCTTCACTCCGGCCTTCACCGCCTTGCGGAATCCCTCGCGCTGGGCGTCGGTGGTCTCGCGATTCTTGCGGAGATGATCGGCGGGCCACCCCTCGCGGGTGCCGACCTCCTCGATATAGTCACCGTTATAGATATCCATGTCGAGGAACACGCCTTTGGCCTTGGCCAGCGCGATGCCCTCGTCGTCGATCAGCGAGGCATGCTCGATCGCGCGCACCCCGGCGCGGATCGCCGCCTTGATCCCCGCCGCGCCATGCGCGTGCGCCGTCACCCAGCCGCCATTGGCCTTCGCCGTCTCGACCGCCGCGCGCATCTCCTCCTCGCTCAGTTCCTGCACGCCGGGCTCGGTCCCCTCGGCCAGCACCGCGCCGGTCGCGATCAGCTTGATCGAGTCGACCCCGCGCTGGAACAGCTGGTTGACCTTGAGGCGCACGTCCTCGGGACCGGTGACGACGCCGACCCGCATGTCGGCGGGAAGCTGCACGTCGGGGGCGAAGCCGGTCACCTCGCCGCCGCCGCCCGGCACGGTGATATAGGCGCCGACCACGCTCATCCGCGGCCCCTCGACGTCGCCCCGCCCGATCGCGTCGCGCAGCGCGACGTCGCTATAGGCGCGGAAGGTGCCGACGTCGTGGACGGTGGTGAAGCCGGCACGCAGCGTCTCGCGGGCGTGGCGCGCGCCGACATAGGCGATCTCCTGCTGGCTGTGCAGCAGCGGCTCGGCGACGTTGCTGGTCTGCCCCCAGTCGGCGAGATGGGTATGCATGTCGATCAGCCCCGGCAGCACCGTATAGCCCGACCAGTCGAGCAGCGCCGCGCCTGCCGGCGGCGGGGCATAGGGGGTGACGGCGGTGACCCGGCCGTCGTCGATCCGGATCAGCCGGTCGGTCAGGACCACGCCCTTCTCGCTGTCGACCAGCCGCCCCGCGCGGACATAGCTGGTCTCCGCCTGCGCGGCGCCCGCGACGAGCAGCGCGAGGCCGATGACGGAACAAAGACGACGCAAGGCCATTCCCCAAGCTCCCGATAAGCAGAATAACGCTCTTTTCTTCCCGCAATTGCCGCCGCTAGGAAAGTGCCATGATCAAGCCCGTTCTCCGCTTCGCCTTGCTGGCCCTGTGCTCGGCCTCCCCGCTCGCCGCCGGCGCCCGGCAGCCGGACAACGCCCAGACGGAAAACGCACAGACACCGGAAGAGGAAGGGCGGCTCCAGTCGGTGGGCAAGAGCGCCGGGCGGATCGCCAGCCAGCCGGTTCGCGACGTCGGCGTCGCCAAGACCGACATCCCGGCTCCGCTGCAAAAGGCGTGGGACGCGCCCTACGGCATGGCCGGCATCCGCACCTGCCGCGACATCTCGCGCGCCTTCCACGAGCTCACCGACGTGATCGGACCGGATTTCAAGACCGGCGACGTCAAGAAGGAGAACAAGGCGGGGAAGCTCGCCGAGGCGGGCGGCAAGACGATCGTCAACTCGTTCATCCCGTTCCGCGGCCTCGTCCGCGAGGTGACCGGCGCGGCCCCCGCGCAGCGCCGGCTCGAACGCGCGGTCGCGGCGGGCTATGCGCGGCGCGGTTTCCTGCGCGGCATCCACCAGACCCGCAAATGCAGGACTCCCTTGTCCTGAAAGTCTGCTTGTGGCGGACGCGCGCCGCGCTATCCTCTTCGTCCAAGGAATGAAGGAGAGGAAGGCATGCTCGTCATGTTCGTCGGCACCGATCGGGTCGAAACCGCGATCAACGCCCATCAGGTGACCTTCATCTCGCAGGTCAGCGACGGCACCCGCATCCGCTTCGGCGAGGGCCGCAGCATCACCGTCACCGAGCCGCTGGCCGAAGTCATCGAGAAGCTCAACACGGGCCTGCGCCCGCACGAATAGCCGATAGAGCGATTTCGAGGCGGATGGAAACATCTGCCGCCTCGGAAATCGCGACCGCCTTATATGGCTCAGCCGTCGTCGGAGCCGATGACGGTGAACGGCGCCCAGGCGGCCGGATGCGCCCAGGCCGGCGACCAGCCGGGCAGCGCCGATCCGTCGGCGCGGCGGCCGGTGCGCACCGCGCGCATCGCCCGTTGCAGCGCCGCCGCCCGGCTGAGCCCCGCCTTGCGCGCGACCAGCGTCTCGACCGTCAGCGCCGCCGTCGCGTCGTCGGCGACCCGCCAGCGGCTGGCGAGCAGCGACCCCGCCCCGGCATAGAGGAAGGCGCGGCCGAGGCTCGACAGGCTGTCGGCGCCGGGAGTGCCGTCGGCGGTGGCGGTGTTGCAGGCCGACAGGATCACCCAGTCGGCCGACAGGTGCATCCCCGTCACCTCCGACGCGGCGAGCAGGCCGTCGTCCTCGGGCGATCCCGTCTCGGGCGGGGTGAAGGCAAGGCCCGGCTCGCGCAGGCCGCCGATCTCGCCCGGCAATATGCCATGGGTAGCGAAGGCGATGATCCGCGCGCTGCCGACCGCCTGGTCGCGGCGCACCGATCCCTCGGTCGCGGCGGTGCCGAGGTGGAGCAGCTCGGGGGTCGCGCTCAACGTCGCCGCCATCGCCTTGAGCTCGACCTCGGTGCCCGGCAGCGGGCTCAGCTCGCGCAGCGCGGAGGGATCGGCCAGCCCCTGTCCCGCGCGGTCGACCGGTTGCGGGATGCGCAGGAAATCGTCGATGTTGCGCCCGCCGCCCGCCGGACCGACGAAGTTGGGCGCGCCATAGCCGACGAACTGGACCTGCCCGCCGCCGCCGGCGGCCGCCGGAATCACGGGCGCCGCGCGCAGCACCGACACCGCCGGCAGCACGGTCAGCGCATAGCGATCGGCCAGCCAGGGCGTGTCGCGCAGCGCCGCCGCATCCGCGCTCCCCACGGCCGGCGCCGCCGTCGGCAGCAGGCCGAGCGGCAGCTCGGCGAGCGCCCCGCCGGTCACCACGAACAGGCCGCGGCTGCCGGCCAGCGCCGGTTCGACCGGGGCGATCAGGTCGCGGTAGAGGCCGAACGCCGCCGCGCGATCGAACGGCGGCCAGCCGGGCGCGGCGTCGCCGCAGCCCTTGGGATCGACCTGGCAACGCAGCCGGCGGACCGTCTCCCCGACCGCCGCCGCCCCGGCGTGGCGCGACCAGCGGATGTCGCCGGGCCCGGGACCGGACCCCAGCGCGAAGCTGTAGAGGTCGTCCCCCGCCGCGACGATCAGCAGCAGGCCGTCCGCCTTGCCGAGCCGCCCGCGCGCCTCGTCGAGCGCGACGCTCTGCGCGCCGATCAGCCGGGCATAGCTGGGGAAGTCGTGCGCCAGCCGGCGGTCGGCCTCGGCCAGGTCGCGCGCGTTGGACGCGATCAGGTCGCGGGTCTGGGCGATGCGCGCGCCGTCGCCGGCGATGAGCTGGCGGAGCAGCCGCGCGTCGAGTTCGGCGGCGCGATCGGACAGGTCCTGCTGGCGCCGGACCAGCGCGCCGAGCGGTCCCTCGCCGGCGGCGGTGCGGGCGGCGGTCCGCGCCATGCTGCGCGCGGCGGCCGACACCGACAGGTCCTGCGCGGCGAGGAAGGCATCGGCCCTCAGTGCCGCCGCCTGGCCGGGCGCGCGGGCGGCCTCGGCCCAGCTCGCGCGGATCAGCGTGGCGAAGGCGCCGGCCAGCGGATCGAAGCGGCTGGCGTCGGCGGCCTCGGCGCGCGCCACCGCCTGCTGCGCGCCGTCGCTGTCGCGCGCGTCGCCGATCCGGCCCGCGCGGCGGCGGCGGACGATCTCGGCCGCCTCGCGCGCCGCCTTCACCGCGTCGGCCGGGCGGCCGAGCGACAGATAGAGATCGGCGAGGTCGGTCAGCGCCTCGGCGAGCGCCGGATGATCGGCCCCGAACGCCGCGCGCCGCGCCGCCACGCCCTGCTCATAATAAGGCAGGGCGGCGTCGAAGCGCCCTTGCGCCGCCAGCACATGGCCGAGCCGCAGCCGCGCCGTCGCGATGTCGGGATGGCCGGCGGGCAGCGTCCTGAGCCGGATCGCCAGCGCCCGTTCGAACAGCGGCTGCGCCTCGGCGGCCTTGCCCTGCCGCTCCAGGTTGACCGCGACGTTGGACAGGCCGATCGCCGTCACCGGATGATCGCCGCCATAGGTCCGCTGCCAGATGGCGAGCGCGCGGGCATAGAGCGGCGCGGCGGCGGCATAGTCGCCCTGCCGGTTCAGATTATGCGCGGCATTGTTGTAGCTGGTCGCGGCGGCGAGCCCCTCCGGGTCGATCGCGGTGCGGATGTCGAGCGCGCGGCGATAGGCCGGGGCGGCGTCGGCATGGCGCCCCTGCCCGTCGAGGTTGAAGCCGAGATTATTGTAGCTGGTCGCGACCGCCGGATCGTCGGGCCCCAGTTCGGCGATGCGCACCGCGAGCGACTGGCGGTAGAGCGGCTCCGCCTCGATCGGCCGGCCGAGCGCGTCGAGGTTGGAAGCGACGTTGCCCTCGATCAGCGCGAGGTCGAGATCCTCGGGTTCCCAGCGCTGCGCGATGCCGAGCGCCCTGGCGTAGAGATCGCGCGCCTCGGTGAAGCGCCCCTGCCGGCCCAGCGCATAAGCGAGATTGTTGTAGGCGAGCGCGGTGGCGCGCCCCTCTTCCCCCGCCTTCGCCCGCGCCCGCCCGAGCGCCGCGCGGTAGAGGCCCTCCGCCTCGTCATATTGCCCGAGCGCCTGGAGATTGGCGGCGAGGTTGGAGGCGGCCTGCTCGCTCAGCCGATCGTCGGGCCCCAGCCTGGCGGTGAAGATGGCGAGCGCCCGGCGATAGAGCGGGGTCGCCTCGGCCGGCTTGCCCTGCCGCACCAGCCAGCCGGCGATCAGCGACAGCGTGCCGCCCACCTCGGGATGGTCGGCGCCCTTGCTCGCCTCCTCGATCGACAGCGCCTCGCGGCCGAGCGCGATCGCCTCGTCCCAGCGCCGCGCGGCGGTCGCGGCGCCGATCCCCGTCTCGATCCGCGCCAGCCGCGCATCGGCCTCCGGCGCGGCGGCGGCCAGCGGCGCCGCGAGCACGAGCGCCAGCGCGGTGAGCAGGCCGCCGGCCCGGCCCGGGCGCATCGCCCTCATCCGCCGAAGGGCAGCTTGAAGCCGAGCGGGTTGGACGGCTGCTGCGCGGCCTGCGGCATCGCCGCCTTGCAGCGCTCGGTGATATAGTCGCGGCCCTTCACGGTCATGCAGGCATTGTACACGACCTGCGCGCCCGCCATGTCGCCGGCCGCGATGTCGCGCTTGATCTCGATGCTCTTGAAATGGTCGGGGTCCTTGAAGCGCGCCTTGCCCTCGGCGATCAGGGCGTTGCTGTCGCTCATGTCGCCGGCGCCGATCTCCATCTCGGTATAGCTTTCGTAGAGCTGGAGGTTCTGGACGCCGGTGCCGGTGCGCGCCGCCTGGAAGAAGCTCCCGGCCTGCGCGACATTGCCCTGGTCGCGCGCGGCGAGCCCGGCGACATAGTTGACGAAGGTGGGCGCGGTGCGGCTGCCGGCGCCGAGCGCGCGAAGCTGGGCCGAGGCGCCCGCATAGTCCTGCGCGAAATAGCTGGCGCGCGCCTTCATATAGGCGTTGCGCATCGCCACTGCGCGGGCGAAGTCGGGCTTGCCCTTGATCCGGCCGATCAGCGCGCCGGTGTCGATCGGCGGATCGGCGGTCGGGTAGCCGGCCTGGAAATAGGCGGCCAGGCCCTTGCGCCGTTCCTCGGGCGGCAAATGGGTGTCGCCGCCCATCGATCGGGTGATGTTGCCGAGGTTGGAGACCAGCGCCCCGCCCGCGGTCTTGAGCAGGCCCGACCCGAAGCCCTGCATGCCCGCGCCGCCGGTCGCGGCGAAGCCCGCCACGTTGCTGGAGGCGAAGCCCTTCATCGCCTCGCCCATGCTGGCCTGCGCCGCATCGGCCGCCGCCTTGCGCTTGTCGTAGGACGCCTTCTGCGCCTCGAACGCCTTCTGGAGCCGCTCGAACACATTGGCGTAGCTGTCGATCGTCATGTTGCTGCGGATCAGCAGGTCGACCGCCAGCGCGTCGGCCTCATTCTCCTGGTCGCGGTTCCACGAGGTCGCGAAGATGTCGTCGACCGCGAAGCGCAGCGCCTCGGCCACCGGCGCCGCGCGGCGGGCGCCCGCGTCCATCCCGCTCTGCATCGTCGCCAACGAGACGTTGCCGCCGCTCCGCTTCATCGCGGTGAAGGCGCTGCCCGCGCTCCACGCGACCGACACCGCCTGGGTGGCGCCGCGCGCGCCGGCGATCGTCTCCGCCTTGGCGAAATGGCCGAGCAGCAGGTGCGAATATTCGTGGGCGAGGACGAACAGCACCTCCGAATCCGACTGCGCCGCCTCCAGCAGGCCCATCGACACGACGATCGTGTTGTCGGGCAGCGCCTGTGCCTGATAGGCCTCGTCGGCGCGGAACAGCAGCTTGGGCGTGCGTTCGAGCGGCGCATAGGGCCAGGCCTTGGCGAAGGCCTCGAGCACCGGCCGCAGCTCGCGCTCGAAGGCCGGGATGTCGACCAGGTCCATCCGCGCCGAACGGGTGTTCATCACCTGCGCCGACAGGCCCATCGACCCGGCGGTATCGCCGACGCCGCTGCGCATCTTGTTGCCGGAGACGCACAGGTCGCCCGCGTCGAGGGTCGAGATGAAGGGCGCCTTGTCGATCGAGAATTTGCCGCGCGCCTTCTTGTCGACCTTCTTCGCCGCGAGCAGCGATCCGGCCGCCGGCACCGGACAGCCGGTCAGCGGGACATAGGGCGCGTCGGGGAGCGAGGCCACCACGGGCTCGACCGGCGCGGCCGCGACCTTGGCGGGCGCGGCGGCGCGCTTCTTCTTGGGGGCGGCGTCGATCGTCGGGGCGGTGCCGAGCGCGATCGCCACGGCCGCCAGGATCATGCTGTGTCGCATCTGAAAAAACCCTCCTGTTGTGCCCCCCGATCTCCCTTCGCTACTTGCCCCCGCCGCAGCCGAGCCCCAGCGACTGCTGCAAACCTTCCTCTTCCATCTTGGCGAAGCTCATCGCATTGGCGTCGCACTTGATCGCCGCGAGGTCGCCGACATAGTCGACCGTCGACAGCCGCAGCCAGGCGAGCTTGCCGTCGAGCCGGACGCCGACGAAGCCGGCCTTCGCGCCGACCACCTGCGCCCCCGCCGACCCGGCCGCCGGCATCGACGCGACCGGCACGTCGCGCAGCTTGGTCCCGGCATCGTCGTAGATCGGCAGCGGATCGCGCTTATAGGCCTTGATCGCGGGGGCGTCGGCCGCCTGCGCCACCGCCGGCAGCACCATCCCCGCCGCCAGCACGGCCATCACGACAAGACGCATCGACTCTCGCACCATATCACACCCCTGTCATGCCCCCCGTCCCCATCTCTTATACGGGACGGGAGAGCGCCCGGTTGCCCCCAGGCAAGACGAAATCGTCCACGGCCAGCCTTAACGCCGGAAACGCCCGCCGCTGTCATCTCGATCACAGCCCCGGCCATCTCGTCTTGCGCCGAGCATAGCATGGCGTTCGGGCGCTGGCGCGTGATTCGGGACACGGTCGCCGCCGTCCCCCACCCGTGCGCACGGCAATATTTCTGACGCCCGGATGACCCGCCTCCGACTCGCGGGCGCCATCGCGCGGTCATCGCTCGCGGCTAAACGCTGGGCCGACAGGGGGAAGACCATGCGACCGCTCATCGGACTGGCGACGCTCGGCCTCGCCATGCTGCCCGAACCGGCCATCGCCCAGCCGCTCGCCGTCGCCGACGCGCCGGCCGGCTGGCTCGGCCTGCGCAACCGGCCGTTCAGCGTCGCCCGATTGATCGGCGAGCCCCGCGCCCGCCGCGCCGACGCCGCCCGCGCCCGCACGCTCGGCCCGGCCCCCGACGGGGAACGGCTGATCAGCTTCGCGCGCAGCGGCACCGATGCGCCGTCGGCATCGCTGCTGCTGCGCGACGCGCCGCGCTTCAGCCGCCTGCCGGGCAAGCAGACCGAGGATTATGAGGTGGGCCTGCGCAGCGCCCTCGCCGGCGAGGCGATCACGCTCCAGGCCGGCCTGTCCTACAACAAATTCCGCAACCTGCAGACCAGCCTGCACCAGGGCGGGCGGCTGATGACCGCCAGCGCGGGCAAGGCCAAGACCTATGGCGTCGAAAGCATGGCGCGCTGGACGGCGAGCGGGCATGTCAGCCTGTTCGCCACCGCCGCCTATCGCGAGGGGCGGCTCAAGAACCGGGTCCGCGACGGGCGGAAATTCCGCCTCTCGCCCGACCGCTCGGCCTCGCTCGGCGCGGTGGTGCTGATCCCGGCCGGCGCGGGGCGGATCGCCTTCATCCCCAGCCTCGCCTATCAGTCGGCGATGGGATTGGGCCGCGACGATGGCGGCCAGGGCGCGACCGCGCTGGTCAACGCGCAGATCGGCTATGCCTTTTCCGACAGTTTCGAGGTCGAGGCGCTCGCCGCCAACCTGCTCGACAGCCGCCCGGCCCGCCCGGCGGCGCGCAGCGCCACGGCGCAGATCGCCGGCGAACCGCGCGTCTTCGGCATCCGCGCCCGGCTGCGCTTCGGGGCCGGCCTCTGAGCCTTGCCGGCGACGCGCGTCAGTGCGCGGTCAGCTTGAGCCCGGCGATGCAGGCGACGATCGCGAAGATCAGGACGATGCGCAGCGGCGTCGCCGGCTCGCCGAACCACGCCATGCCGACGATCACCGTCCCGATCGCGCCGATCCCGCCCCAGACGGCATAGGCGGTGCCCATCGGGATCGACCGGCTCGCGACCTCGAGCAGGCCCATCGACAACGTCACCGAGGCGAGGAAGCCCAGCGTCCAGGGAATGTTGCGGAACCCGTCGACGAAGCGCAGGCAGGTGGTGAAGCCCACTTCGAAGCAACCACCGACGATCAACCATATCCAAGCCATGCGGCGGGCCATAGCGGGGCGATCCGGCTTAGGCTAGACAGGCGCCATGGCAGCCCCGCTCGCTCTCGGCCATCGCCTCGCGCCGCCGCGCTTCCTCGCCTTCATGGCGCTCGGCATCATCGGCTTCCTCGTCGCCTTCCGCTCGATGGGCTGGACGCGCGCGGCGATGATCGGCTTCGACATCGGCGCGGTCGTCTTCCTGCTGTCCTGCCTCCCGCTGCTCGGGCGCGCGCCCGACGCGATGCGCGAATCCGCCGAACGCAACGACGCCAACCGCGTCACCCTGCTCGCGATCACCGGCACGGTGTGCAGCGTGATCCTGGTCGCGATCGCCGAGGAATTGTCGGCGCGCAGCACGGCCAGCCCAAGCATCGTCGGGCTGATCATCGGCACGCTGCTGGTCGCCTGGCTGTTCAGCAACATGATCTATGCGCTCCACTACGCGCATCTCTTCTATAGTCGGGGCGAGCACGGCAAGGACGCTGGCGGACTCGGCTTTCCGAGCGAGGACGAGCCCGATTATTGGGACTTCATCTATTTCGCCTTCACGCTGGGCATGACCTTCCAGACCTCCGACGTCGAGATCGGCGGGCGGGCGATCCGGCGCGTGGTGATCCTCCACTGCTTCGCCGCCTTCGTCTTCAACATCGGCGTGCTCGCCTTCACGATCAACGTGCTCGGCGGCGGGTAAGCCCACAGCCACCACTGCCGTCATGCTGAACTTGTTTCAGCATCCACCAGGCCGCTCAGGCTGGACTGGCGATGGCGGGAGACCTTGCCGCAGGAACCCAAGGGTCACGGGCCAGCCTCTTGGTGGATGCTGAAACGAGTTCAGCATGACGGCTATGGGAAGGCCGAGGCCCTACCCCTTCAGCGCAGCCAGCGCGTCGCCGTCGATCCTCCAGGGTTCCCAGCCCTCCATGTGGCGGCCGCCCAGCCTGCGGTAGAAGCCCTTGGCCAGTTCGTTCCAGTCGAGCACGCCCCAGTCGATCCGTGCGCAGTCATGCGCCTGCGCCTCGCGGCCCAGCGCCTGGAACAGCGCGCGGGCGACGCCGCCGCCGCGCGCGTCGGGATCGACGAACAGGTCCTCCAGATAGAGGCCGTGGCGGCCCGTCCAGGTCGAGAAGTTGAAGAACCACACCGCGATGCCGACCACCCGGCCGTCCTGCTCGGCGACATGGGCGAACACCTTCGCCCCCTCCCCGAACAGCAGCGCCGCCAGCCCCTCGGGGGTCGCGTCGACCGCGTCGGGCGCGCGCTCATAGGTGGCGAGCGCGTGGATCAGGCGGAGGATGTCGTGCTCGTCGCCCGGGCGGGCGCGGCGGACGATGGGGTCGGTCATGGGATCACATCTCTTTCCATATCGGGGGCCCGCGCGGCGATCAGGCAGCCGGCGACGATCAGCACCGCCCCCGCCAGGGTCGGCAGCCCGACCTTCTCGTCGAAGAAGAGGAAGCCCCACAGGCTGGCCCAGATGAAGCCGGTGAACTCGACCGGGGCGAGATAGCTCGCCTCGGCGCGGGCATAGGCCCAGCTCAGCAGCGCCAGCGAGACCGTCGCCAACAGCGCCGCGACCAGGATCAGCGGGACCTGGCCGGCGGGCGGCAGATGCGCGAACCAGGGCATGGCGAGCGCGAGGCACAGCGCCATCACCACGCTCTGGAAGAAGGCGACCTCATAGGGATCGGCGAGCTGCGCCTGCCGCCGCATCAGGATGATGTTATAGGCATAGGCGACCGCCGAGAGCAGCACCGCGACCGCGCCGAGCAGGGCGTCGGGGCCCATCGCGGCATGCGCCTGCCCCCACAGGATGACGAGCACGCCGCCGAAGCCCATCGCCGAACCGAGCAGCGCGCCGCGCTTCATCCGTTCCTTGAGCAGCAGCACCGCCAGCCCCTGCGCGATCAGCGGGGCGATGAAGGTCAGCGCGACCGCCTGCGCCATCGGCGTCCGCGCCAGCCCCCAGAAGAACAGCATCGCCATCACCGCCGACACCACGCCGCGTTCGACATGCAGCCGCATCGCCGCGCGCGACGGGCGGGCCGGGCGCGACCACAGCCAGGGGATCGCGCCGAAGCCGATCCCCGCGAAGCCGCGCCAGAGCAGCGTGTTGTAGGTGCCGATCGCCAGGCTGAGCGCCTTCACCGCCGCGTCCATCGACGAGAAGACCGCGATGCCGAGACAGGCGACCGCGAAGGCGATCACCGGAGCGGCATGCCGGCTCATCGGGCGGGACGGCCCCGGCCATGGCCGGGACGGCGGGCTGGCGTCATTCGGCCGCTTGCGCCTGCGCCGCCTCGGCCGCCTCGATCTCGGCGGCCTTCGCCTCGACCAGCCTGACGATATGGTCGACCATGCCGGCGTCCTGCACGGTGTGGTCGGTGACGCCCGACAGATAGACCATGTGCTTGCCGGCGCCGCCGCCGGTCAGGCCGATATCGGTCTCGCGCGCCTCGCCGGGGCCGTTGACGACGCAGCCGAGCACCGACAGCGACAGCGGCACGCGGATATGCTGGAGCCGCTCCTCCAGCGTCTGGACGGTGCGGATCACGTCGAAGCCCTGCCGCGCGCAGGACGGGCAGGAGACGACGCGGACGCCGCGATTGCGGATGCCGAGCGCCTTCAATATCTCGAAGCCGACGCGGACCTCCTCCTCGGGCTCGGCCGACAGCGAGACGCGGATGGTGTCGCCGATCCCGGCCCAGAGCAGGTTGCCGATGCCGATCGCCGACTTGACGGTGCCGCCGATCAGCCCGCCCGCCTCGGTGATGCCCAGATGGAGCGGGCAGTCGACCGCTTCGGCCAGCCCCATATAGGCCGACACCGCGAGGAACACGTCCGACGCCTTCACCGCGACCTTGTACTCGTGGAAGTCGTGGTCCTGGAGCAGCTTGATATGGTCGAGCGCGCTTTCGACCAGCGCCTCGGGGCAGGGCTCGCCATATTTCTCCAGCAGGTCCTTCTCGAGGCTGCCGGCGTTGACGCCGATCCGCATCGAGCATCCGTTCGCCTTGGCGGCGCGGACAACCTCGGCGACGCGCTCGGCCGAGCCGATATTGCCGGGGTTGATGCGCAGGCAGGCGGCACCCGCATCGGCCGCCTCCAGCGCGCGCTTGTAGTGGAAATGGATGTCGGCGACGATCGGCACCTTCGCGGCGCGGACGATCTGCCGGAGCGCGGCGGTCGACGCCTCGTCGGGGCAGGAGACGCGGATGATGTCGGCGCCCGCATCCTCGCAGCGGCGGATCTGGTCGATCGTCGCCTTCGCGTCCTCGGTCGGGGTGTTGGTCATCGTCTGGACGGTGACCGGCGCGCCGCCGCCGACGGCGACGTTGCCGACCATGATCTGGCGCGACGGACGGCGCTGGATGTCGCGCCACGGGCGGATGGACATGGGATTCCGTTCTTTGAAAAGCTTCGGCGCCCGTATAGGCTGATTCCATCCATTGGAACAGCCGTCACGCCGGCCCTCGCCGGCATCCTCGCGGAGCATCGCTCCGCAGCCGGGACGACTGGCTCCATTCGACATTGCGGGCGTCCCGCGCGGGGCGTCCCTCCTGCTCAGGTGATCAGACGTGACCGAACTACGCTCCCTCACATCCTATTGGAGCGGCCCGGCCGAAGGCTGGACGCTCGTCATCCACGGCGGCGCGGGCCAGCTCCGCCGCCTGCTGCTCGGCAGCGACGCCGAGGCGCATGCCACGGCGGTGCTGACCGCCGCGCTCGACGCCGGCGCGACGATCCTCGCGGGCGGCGGCACCGCCGTCGACGCGGTCGAGGCGGCGGTGCGCGTGCTGGAGGACGATCCCTATTTCAACGCCGGCCGCGGCGCGGTGTTCAGCGCCGACGGGATCAACGAGCTCGACGCCGCGATCATGGACGGCGCGACGCGCGAGGCCGGCGCGGTCAGCGCGGTGACCAAGGCGCGCAACCCGGTGACGCTCGCCCGGGCGGTGATGGAGCAGAGCCCGCACGTCATGCTGACCGCGTCGGGCGCCGACCGCTTCGGCGCCGAGCACGACATCGAGCAGGTCGCCCCGGCCTGGTTCCACACCGACGAGCGCTGGCGCCAATATGAGGAGCTGCGCGCGGGCGGGACGTTCGACGCCGACCTCAAATATGGCACGGTCGGCGCGGTCGCGCGCGACGACAAGGGCCGGCTCGCCGCCGCCACCTCGACCGGCGGGCTGACCGGCAAGCGCTGGAACCGGATCGGCGATTCGCCGGTGATCGGCGCCGGCACCTGGGCCGAGGACGCCGGCGCCGCCACCTCCTGCACCGGATCGGGCGAGCATTTCATCCGGATCGGCGCGGCGCACGAGCTGTCGGCGCGGGTCCGCCTGGCGGGCCAGTCGATCGGCGAGGCCGGCGCGGGCGTGATCGGCGAGATCGGCGCACTCGGCGGCATCGGCGGGCTGATCAGCGTCGACGCCCAGGGGCGCGGCGGCTGGTGCTTCAACAGCCAGGGCATGTATCGCGGCCTCGCCCGCGCCGACCAGCCGCACATCGTGGCGATGTACGGGGACGATTGATGCGGCGATGGCTGATCCTGCTGGCGGCCCTGGTGGGGCTCGCCAGCCCGGCCCATGCCTGGTGGGAATATGGGCATGAGACGGTCGCGACGATCGCGATGCAGTCGGTCCGGCCCGACACGCGGCAGGCGATCCGGCGCCTGCTCGCGCGCAGCGACCTGCTCGAGACCCCGACCTGCCCGGCGCGCACGATCGAGCAGGCGTCGGTCTGGGCCGATTGCGTCAAGACGCTCAAGGACCGCTACAGCTATGCCTATAGCTGGCACTACCAGAATGTGGACGTGTGCCGGCCGTTCGAGATCAAGGGCAACTGCCCCGACGGCAACTGCGTGTCGCGCCAGATCGAGCGCCAACTCCGCCTGCTCAAGGACAGGAACCAGCCGCAGCGGGTGCGGGTCGAGGCGCTCGTCTTCCTCGTCCATTTCATGGGCGACCTGCACCAGCCGCTCCACGCCGGCGACCGCCACGATCGCGGCGGCAACGACATGAAGGCCGATTACGGCTTCCGCCCCAACACCAACCTCCACAGCATCTGGGACGGGCTGCTCGCCGACCGGGCGATATCGACCCCGCCGGCCGGGCCGGGCGGCATCCTCGCCGAAGTACCGCCGGCCGATCGCGCGGCCGAGGCGGCGGGGTCGGTCGAGGACTGGAGCCGCGAGAACTGGCAGGTCGCGCACGACGCCTATGCCGCGCTGCTCGGCGACGCCTGCGCGCCGGTCCCCGCCACCCGCCCGGTGCTGACCAACGCGACGATCGCGACGCTGGTCCCGGTGATGCGCCATCAGATCGCGCGCGGCGGCCTCCGCCTCGCGCGGCTGCTCGACGAGGCGCTGGGATAGGATTTTAGGACGTCATCCCAGCGAAGGCTGGGATCTCGCTTCCCTTCGTGCGACAGGCGGAAGGCAGGGAGATTCCGGCTTTCGCCGGAATGACGGTGGAGCCCGCATGCGCTATTTCCTCGATACCGAGTTCAACGGCTTCGGCGGCGACCTGCTCAGCCTCGCGCTGGTGCCCGAGCATGGCGACCAGGACTATTATGTCGTGATCCCGAGCGAGGGCCCCTATCATCCCTGGGTCGAGAAGCATGTCGTCCCCTATCTGGAGACGGTGCCCCGCAACCTGCTCAACCGGCTCGACCGGGTGGCGGCGGCGCACGACGTCGCGGCCTATCTGGGCAATGATCCCGACGTGACGATCGTCGCCGACTGGCCCGAGGACATCGCCCTGTTCTGCCGGCTGCTGCTGGTCGGCGAGACCGAGATCGTCGACGTCCGCCACATGCGCTTCGAGTTCCACCGCACGCCGGGCTTCTCGACCGCGCGCAACAGCCAGGTGCCCCACAACGCGCTCCACGACGCCCGCGCGCTGCGGGATCATCTGCTGTCGCTGGAGGATTGAAGAACGGGGCGGATGAGCGACACCGCCTCCCCCGTCATTCCCGCGAAGGCGGGAATCCACTGGCGAACGAACTCCGAACCAACAGAGGCTCGACCAGGCGGCCTGATGGATTCCCGCCTTCGCGGGAATGACGAAGAAGAAAGGTTCGTCCGCTAATCCCGTTCCACCGCCGGCCGCCCGCGCGGGCGCTTCTCGGCCGGGGCGACCCTGATCCCGCGCCGGGCCAGCGCCTCGCGCAGCAGGCATTCGATCTCGGCGTTGACGCTGCGCAGGTCGGTCGCCGCCGCGCGTTCGATCGCGTCGAACAGCGGCTGGTCGATGCGCAGCGGATAGGCCTTCCTCGCCGGCATGGCCCGCCTATTGGTAGAGCGTGCCGGCGTTGACGATCGGCTGGGTGTCGCGCTCGCCGCACAGCACCACCATCAGGTTGGACACCATCGCCGCCCGCCGTTCGTCGTCCAGTTCGACGACACCGCGCGTCGACAATTGATCGAGCGCCAGTTCGACCATCGACACCGCGCCGCTGACCAGCGTCTGGCGCGCCGCGACCACCGCCTCGGCCTGCTGGCGGCGGAGCATCGCGCCGGCGATCTCGGGCGCATAGGCGAGGTGGGTCAGCCCGCATTCGTCGACGGTCAGGCCCGCCACCGCGAGCCGCGCCTTGAGCTCGGTCTTGAGCGCGGCGTTCACCTCCTCATGATGGCCGCGCAGGGTGATCTCCTCGGGTCCCATGTCGTCATAGGCATAGGCCGATCCGATGGTGCGCACCGCCGCCTCGATCTGGACGATCACGAAGTCGCGATAATCGTCGATGTCGAACAGCGCCTGGGCGGTGTCCGACACGCGCCAGACGACCTGCGCCGCGATCTCGATCGGGTTGCCGCGCCGGTCGTTCACCTTCAGCGCCTCCGATACGACATTGTTGGCGCGGACCGAGATCAGCCGGCGCGACATCCAGGGCCAGACCCAGCGCAGCCCGGTCGCGCGGTCGGTGCCGCGATAGGCGCCGAACAGCAGGATCGCCGCGGCCTGGTTGGGCTGGAGGACGTAGAAGCCGCTGATCGACAGGACGAAGCCCAGCACCGCGAGGACCGCGACCGGCAGCATCGACAGCGGCCCTTCGTTCGCGATCAGGCCGACGACGGTGGCGATCGCGATGCCGAGCAGCACCAGCGCGACGAACAGCATGAACCAGCCGCTGGCGGTGGCGGCGGACCGCTCGCGGCTCGCCTGCAGTTCAACGAAAGAGGATTCGTCCATTCTACTCTCCTCCTATAAATATGATATCATATTTATATCAAACCGGCGGCATCGGCAATGCTTGCGCGCGCGACAAGGAAAAGGGCCGCCGGCATCGTGCCGACGGCCCTTTCCTTTTGGCTGTTCCGCGTGGCGTCTTAGTTGGGGACGACCGTCACGGCGCGGCGGTTCTGCGCCCAGGCCGCCTCGTCCGAACCGGTCGCGACCGGGCGTTCCTTGCCGTAGCTGATCACCGAGATGCGCGAGGCGGAGACGCCCGCGCTGACCAGGAAGTTCTTCGCGGCATTGGCGCGGCGCTCGCCGAGGGCGAGGTTGTATTCGCGGGTGCCGCGCTCGTCGCAATGGCCTTCGAGCGTCACCGAGACGTTCGGATATTTGGCCAGCCAGGACGCCTGCCGGGTGAGGATCGCCTGATCCTCGGCGTCGACGTCATAGGCGTCGGTGGCGAAATGGATCGTGTCGGTGCCCGCCTGCGACAGGAAATCGGCGCGCGAGCCGGGGACCGGGCCGGTCGACGGCGGCGGCAGCGGCGCTTCCGGCGCGGGGGCCGGGGCGGTGGTCGCCGGCGGCGGCGGCAGCTCCTCCGGCTTCTTCTTCGCACAAGCGCTGATGCTCAGCGCCAGCGCCGAGACCAGCACGATCTTCATCGTCGTACGCGCCATCATCAAATCTCCTTCTAACTGATTACGGATCAATAACGTGTTTTATTCCCAAAGGCTCCCGGAAAACCGTCAGGGCAGCAGCGGGCCCCATGCCGGATCCGATCCGTCGAGCGGCGTCGGCACCGGCCGTTCGTTGACGCCGGTCAGGTCGACCGACCAGAGATCGGCCTTGCCCGACCCCTGCGCCGTCCGGAAGAACATGATCACCCGGCCGTTGGGGGACCAGCTCGGCCCCTCGTCCTGCCAGCCGTTGGTCAGGATCTTCTCGCCCGATCCGTCGATGTTCATGATGCCGACGTTGAAGCCGCCGCCGATCTTCGTGAACGCGATCAGATCGCCGCGCGGACTCCAGGCGGCGCTGCCGTAGCGGCCCGATCCGAAGCTGATGCGGTTCTGGTTCGAGCCGTCGGCGTTCATCACATAGAGCTGCTGCGTGCCCGACCGGTCGCTTTCGAACACGATCTTCGATCCGTCGGGCGAATAGCTGGCGCCGGTGTCGATGCCGGGCGAGGTGGTCAGCCGCTGCGGCGTGCCGCCGCCCGCCGAGACGCGGTAGATGTCGGTGTTGCCGCCCACCGCCATCGAGAAGACGATGGTGCGGCCGTCGGGCGAGAAGCGCGGCGCGAAGGTCATGTTCGGCTGGTCGACGACGAGCCGCTGGCTGCCCGATCCGATGTCGTACACATACACCCGCGCGCGGTTGTTGGTGTAGGACATATAGGTGATCGTCTGCTGGTTCGGCGCGAAGCGCGGCGTCAGCACGATCGTCTGGCCATTGGTCAGGAAGCGGTGGTTGGCGCCGTCCTGGTCCATGATCGCCAGCCGCTTGATGCGGTTGGTCTTGGGGCCCGTTTCGGACACGTAGACCACGCGGCTGTCGAAATAGGGCCCCTCGCCGGTCAGGCGGGTGTAGACCAGGTCGGCGCATTTGTGCGCGGCGCGGCGCCACTGGGCCGGCTGGACGACGAAGCCCTGGCGGGTCAGCTCGGTCCGCGCCAGCACGTCGTAGAGATAGCAGCCGACCGTCAGCGACCCGTCGCCATTGGCCTGGACGAAGCCCTGGATCAGCGCCTGCGCGCCGCTCTGCGTCCAGAACATGTAATCGGGCGCGGTCACCTGCGGATGGGTGACGGTCTGCAACGCGCTCTTCGGCAGCGGGCTGAACAGGCCGCTGTTCTTGAGGTCGTTGGTGACGACGTCGGCGACGCGCTGGCCGAGCGCGGCGGTATCGCCGGCCGGCGTGTTGGCGACCGCCGGGGTCGGCATGCCGGGGATGGCGATCGGCATCGGCTGGGCGATGCCGCCGGTGATGTCGACTTCGAGCTGGGCCGCGGCGGGCGCGGCGAACAGGGCCAGGCTCAGCAGCGACAGGGCAAGGCGAAAACGCATTCTCGTCTCCTCTGCCCCGTTCCGGGATGTAGACCCGAAATCGGGGGTACAAGTCAAATTCACGGGCTCAGCTCATCTGCGCCGGACGGAAGGTGAAGATCAGGTCCTGCCAGGCCTCGAACAGGTCCGGCGGCAGCTTGTAGGGCGCGCAGCGCTGCAACGCGCGGGTCGCCGCCTCGTTCATCTGCCGCACATAGGGCTGGTTGGCCGGGGTGACGCCGAGATTGCCGATCACCTCCGGCGCCGCCGCGATCGACCCGTCCTTCTTCAGGCGCAGCCGGATGCGGCTGATGATGCTGGTCGTGTCGGTGCCGCCGGCGGGGATGGTGTAGCAGGGCTTCACCTGGCTGGCGATCAGCGCGACCAGGCCGTTCATCGCGATCGGGCTGATCGCGGCGGCGCGCGGCGCGGCGGCCTTGCCGGTCGACTTCTCGACCGGGATGCCCTTGAGGAAGTCGGTGCCGAGCGAGGTCGCCTTGGGCTTCGGCTTGGCCGGCGCGGGGGTCGGCTTCTCGACCGCCTTCTCGGGCGCGGGCGCCGGCGCACTGGGACGGGCTTGGGCGCGGGCTTCGGGGTCGGCGCAGGCCGGGGCGGCGTCAGGGGCCGGCTGCGGCGGGCGGCGCGGGTCGGCTCCGGCGGTCTCCTCGGTCGGCCCGACCTCGGGCGCCTGCGCGGCCTGCGGCGGCGCCTTCGAGACTTCGGGCGCGGCCGAGGTCAGCCCGGCCTTGTCGACCAGCATCACGTCCATCGGCTCGCTCAGCTTGGGCAGCTTGCGCACGCTCATCAGGTTGAGCGACAGGATCACGAGCAGGGCGACATGCCCCGCGATCGATATTCCCAGTCCCGCGCCTTCCGCCCGGTCCATCACGGCACCGCCGGCTCGGGAACCTCGTCCCCGTCGATCCGGCCGCCGGTCGCGGCCGGCGCGGCGCCGTCCTCGCCCAGGGTCACGAGCGCGACGCGGTTGAGCCCGGCATGGTTGAGCGCGCCCATCACCGCCATCACCCGGCCATAGTCGAGCGCCCGGTCGGCGCGCAGGAAGATCTGCGGGCTGTCCTTGCCCTTGCCCGAGGTGCTGGCGATCTGGGCGAACTGGGCGGCCATCGCCGAGATCTGGATCTCGCGATCATCGATGAAGACATGGCCGTCCTTGTCGATCGAGAGCTGGATCGGCTTCTTGTCCTGGTCGAGCGCGCCGGCCGAGCTTTCGGGCAGGTCGACGGGGACGCCCGCGAGCAGCAGCGGCGCCGTGACCATGAAGATGATCAGCAGCACCAGCATCACGTCGACCAGCGGCGTGACGTTGATGTCCGCCATCGGCGCGCGGCGCGCGCCTCGGCCGGAGACGGGGCCTGCGCCCATGCCCATCAGGCGCGCTCCAGCTCGCGGCTGAGCGTCATGTGGATCGCGTCGCCGAAGCGGTGGAGCTGCCCCTCGATCTTCGAGACGCGGTGGAGCAGCCGGTTATAGGCGATCACCGCCGGGATGGCGGCGAACAGGCCCAGCGCGGTGGCGAACAGCGCCTCGGCGATGCCGGGGGCGACGACGCCGAGCGAGGTGTTCTGCGACGCGGCGATGTCGGTGAAGCTGCGCATGATGCCCCACACCGTGCCGAACAGGCCGACGAAGGGCGCGACCGAGCCGACCGTGGCGAGGATGTTGAGCCGGTCGGACAGGCGATCGATCTCCGCCCCCGCCGCCGCCGCCATCGCGTTGGAGAGGCGCGCGCGGGTGCCGTCGCGATCGACCGGCTGGCCGTTGCGCACCGAGCGGCGCCATTCGGCGACGCCGGCCGAGAACACCTTGGCGGCGGGAATGTCCTGCCGGCCGGGGCCCTCGTAGAATTTGTCGATGTCCTCGGACTTCCAGAAATCGGTCTCGAAACCCTTGCTCGCCCGAAAGGCGCGGGTGAGCGCCATGCTGCCCGAGACGATGATCGTCCAGGTCCAGACGCTGGCCAGCAGCAGGCCGATCATCACCGCCTTCACGACGATGTCCGCCTGCAGGAACAGCGCGATCGGCGACAGCGCCGATGTCGATGCGGAGACCGCCAGATCCTGCATCATCAGTTCAATCCATCCCTTTCAATCGTTCAAACGTCTCGATCCAGTGGCGGGGCTGCCGCTTGAGCCGGCCGTCGGGGCCGACAAGCGCGACCGAGACTTCGGCCTCGGTCACTGTTTCGGTCCCGCGCATGACTCTCTGATGAACGACGCACAGGGGCCCCCGCATATTCCCGACCCGGCTGAGAATAATCAACTCGTCGTCGAGCCGGGCGGGTGCCCGGTAGCGGATCGTCATCCCGGTCACGACATAATTGCCCTCGCCCCGTTCCATCGTCCCGCGCTGGTCGATCCCGGCGACGCGCATCATGTCGCTGCGCGCCCGCTCCATGAACCGCAGATAGCTCGCATGGTAAACGACGCCGCCCGCATCCGTATCCTCGAAATAGACGCGCAGCGCGAACAGGTGCGCGCCGTCCTCGAAGCGGCCGGAATAAGGCGTTTCATGCATGCTGAACGTTGTTTAGGCGATCGAGAGCCGAAATGAATCCCCTTTGACGGGATTTTCTTCATTTCGACGCGCGGGCGCTTCCTTTCGACGATAGCTCAACGCAATCAATCGGAGCCCCAGGCTCCGCAAGGCCGAAGGCCGCCCGAGCTCATGCGAGGATAGCCAAGGCCGGCGGATGCCGGCCGCCCGGCGCCTGAGGGCCAAATCCTAAACGTCGAAGAGTCCGTCCTGGCCGGCCTCGGGCGGCGGGTTGAGGCCGAGATGCTTCCAGCCGCGGCCGTTGAGGCAGCGCCCCCGCGCGGTGCGCGCGATCAGGCCGAGCTGGATCAGATAGGGCTCGATCACGTCCTCGATCGTGTCGCGCGGCTCGGACAGGCCGGCGGCGAGCGTCTCCACCCCGACCGGGCCGCCGCGATAGATGTCGGCGATCATGTGGAGGTAGCGGCGGTCCATCGCGTCGAGGCCGAGATTGTCGACCTCCAGCCGGTTGAGCGACTGGTCCGCCACCTTGGCGTCGACGATGTCCGCGCCCAGCACATGGGCGAAGTCGCGCACCCGGCGCAGCAGCCGCCCGGCGATGCGCGGCGTCCCCCGCGCGCGCCGGGCGATCTCCATCGCGCCGTCGGAGGCGATCGGCAGGTCGAGCAGGCGGGCGGCGCGGCTGACCACCCGCTCCAGTTCCTCGACCGTGTAGAATTGCAGGCGGATCGGGATGCCGAAGCGATCGCGCAGCGGCGTGGTGATCAGCCCCTGCCGCGTCGTCGCGCCGACCAGGGTGAAGCGCGGCAGGTCGATCCGCACGCTGCGCGCCGACGGCCCCTCGCCGATCATCAGGTCGAGCGCGCGATCCTCCATCGCCGGATAGAGCACCTCCTCGACCTGCGGCTGGAGGCGGTGGATCTCGTCGATGAACAGGACGTCGCCGTCTTCCAGGTTGGTGAGCAGCGCCGCGAGGTCGCCCGACTTGGCGATCACCGGGCCGGAGGTGGCGCGGAACCCCGCCCCCATCTCCTTGGCGATGATCTGCGCGAGCGTCGTCTTGCCGAGGCCGGGGGGCCCGAAGAACAGCACATGGTCGAGCGCGTCGCCGCGCTGGCGCGCCGCCTCGATGAACACGCGCAGATTGTCGCGCGCCGCCTGCTGCCCGACGAATTCGTCGAGCGACCGGGGCCGCAGCGCGGCGTCGACGTCCTCGGCGCGGCGGCCGGCGGACAGGAGGCGATCGGTATCGGTCATGCTCGTCGCCGTTCCCTAACCGTTCCCGGGGGCCGCTGTCGAGCGCCGTCGCCGCCCGGTCACCGACGCCGCGCTATTTCGCCGCCTTGCGCAGCGCGAGGCGGACGACCGCGTCGAGCGTGGCGCCGTCGCCCAGCTCCTCGATCGCGGCGCCGACCGCCGCGCTCGCCTCGGCGGGCCTGAAGCCGAGATTGGCGAGCGCCGACAGCGCGTCGGTCGAGACGCCACCCTTCGCGGCGGGCGCGGCGCCGAGGCCGGGGCCGAGGGCGACCCCGCCCATCTTGTCCTTCAATTCGTTGACGATGCGCATGGCGAGCTTGGGTCCGACGCCGTTGGCGCGGGCGATCATCGCCTTGTCGCCGCCCGCCACCGCGCGCGACAGCTCGCCCGCGTCGAGCACCGAGAGGATCGCCAGCGCGACCCGGCCGCCGACGCCCTGGACGCTGGTCAGCAGGCGGAAGGAGTCGCGCTCCCCGGCCGATCCGAAGCCGTAGAGGGTGATCGCGTCCTCGCGCACCTGCATCTCGGTGAACAGCAGCACGTCGCCGCCCGTCTCCCCGATCGCCGACAGGGTGCGGGCCGAGCACCAGACGAGATAGCCGACCCCGCCGACATCGAGCACCGCATGGTCGGCGCTCGTCTCGGCGAGGACGCCGCGCAGCCGCGCGATCATGCGACCACCCGGCGCATCGCGCGCGCGCTGGCGAGATGATGGGCGTGGGTGACCGCCACCGCCAGCGCGTCGGCCGCGTCGGGGCCCGACAGCTTCGCGCCGGGAAGGAGAACCTTGACCATCGCCTGCACCTGCCTCTTCTCCGCGCCGCCCGTGCCGACCACGGCCTTCTTGACGATCGAGGGATGATATTCGCCGACGCTCACCTCGGCGAGCGCGGCGGCGAGCAGCACCACGCCGCGCGCCTGGCCGAGCTTGAGGGTCGACTGCGCGTTCGAGTTGCCGAGCACCTCCTCGACCGCCGCCCCCTCGGGCCGGTAGGTCCGGATGATCTCCGCCAGCGCGCTGTGGAGCAGATAGAGCCGACGCGACAGCTCCATCGACGGTTCGGTCTTGATCTGGCCGTTGGCGACATGGCTCAGCCGATTCCCGTCCGCGGCGATCACACCCCAGCCGGTCGTGCCGAGCCCCGGATCGAAGCCGATCAGGATCATGGGAGAAGGGATGCCATGTTCATCACATGTTCCCTTTCGCCCAGACGCAGGCCTTTGTGAAGTGAAAAGCGGCGATGCCGGCGATCCCTCGCCAGGCATCGATCGTCATGCCGAACTCGTTTCGGCATCCACCAGGTCACAGGCTCCGCCGCACGGAGGATGACACCGAGAGCCGCAAGAATCTCGAAGCTGCGACCCAGCCTCGGGGTGGATGCTGAAACAAGTTCAGCATGACGATTGGTATCCCCGGGGCTTCTCCTGCCGTTACCCCAGCTTCGCCATCACCTCTTCGGGGACGTCGTAATTGCCCCAGACGGTCTGGACGTCGTCGTCGTCGTCGAGCGCGTCGATCAGCTTGAGGAGCTTGGCCGCGTCGTCCTCGCCGACCGTCACCTGGGTCTGCGGGCGCCAGGCCAGCTTGGCGCCGTCGGGCTCGCCCAGCACCGGCTCGAGCGCCTTGGCGACCTCGTGCAGCGCGTCCTGCGCGGTCCAGATCTCGTGGCCGTCCTCGGACGAGCTGACGTCGTCGGCGCCGGCCTCCAGCGCGGCCTCGAACACCTTCTCCGCATCGCCCGCCGCGAGACCGTAGCTGATCAGGCCGAGCCGGTCGAAGCCGTGGCTGACCGATCCGCCCGCGCCGAGATTGCCGCCGTTCTTGGAGACGATCGTGCGAACGTTGGTCGCGGTGCGGTTGCGGTTGTCGGTGAGCGCCTCGATGATCAGCGCGACGCCGCCGGGGCCGAAGCCCTCATAGCGGATCTCTTCGTAATTGGCGCCGTCGCCGCCCGCGGCCTTGTTGATCGACCGTTCGATATTGTCCTTGGGCAGGCCTTCCTTGCGCGCGGTGATCACCGCCTGGCGCAGGCGCGCATTCATCGCCGGATCGGGCAGACCCATGCGCGCCGCGACGGTGATCTCGCGGCTGAGCTTGGAGAACAGCGCCGAGCGCTTCTTGTCCTGCGCACCCTTGCGGTGCATGATGTTCTTGAATTTGCTATGACCGGCCATTGCCGTCCCGTCCCGAGCTATCGTTGAGTGGCGCGCTCTCTAGCGCCCCACCCCGCGCCAAGGCAACTGCCTAGGCTTCATCGTCATCCCGGCGAAAGCCGGGATCTCACTTTTCTTCGTCGCAGAAAGGCAATGAGATCCCAGCTTTCGCTGGGATGACGTAAGGAAGCTCAATCCACGAACAGCAGCGCGGGCGTCTCGATCAGCCGCTTGAGCGCCTGGACGAAGCTGGCGGCGTCCCAGCCGTCGACGACGCGGTGGTCGCACGAGATCGACAGGTTCATCAGCTTGGCGGCGACGACCTGGCCGTCGCGGAACACCGGGCGCTCGACCACCTTGTTGGGGCCGATGATCGCGACCTCGGGCCGGTTGATCACCGGCGTCGTCGCGATGCCGCCGAGCGGGCCGAGCGAGGTGATGGTGAGCGTCGATCCCGACAGCTCCCCCGACGTCGCCTTGCCGCTGCGCGCGGCCTCCGCCAGCCGGACGATCTCGCTCGCGAGCTGCCAGATATTGCGGTCCTGCGCGTCGCGGATGACCGGCACCATCAGCCCGGCGTCGGTCTGCGTCGCCATGCCGAGATGGACCGCGCCCGAGCGGGTGACGATCCCCGCCTCGTCGTCGTAGCGCGCGTTGATCATCGGGAAATCGGGCAGCGTCCTGCAGATCGCGGTGATCAGCAGCGGCAGCATGGTGAGCTTGGGCTTGGCCCCGCGCGTCGCGTTGAGGTCGGCGCGCAGCTCCTCCAGCTTGGTGACGTCGATCTCCTCGACATAGGTGAAGTGCGGGATGGCCCGCTTCGACGCCGCCATGTTCTCGGCGATGCGGCGGCGCAGGCCGATCACCCTGACCTGCTCGTCGGCGCGGGCCCGGCCGACCGGGCGATAGCCGCCGCCGGCATTATAGGCGAGGAAGGCGTCGAGATCGGCATGGCGGACGCGCCCGTCCTCGGCGGCCTTGACGTCGGCGAGGTCGATGCCGAGGTCCCTGGCGCGCTGCGGAATCCGGCGGCGGGGAAGAGGATTTTCCCCTCCCGCAAGGCGGGGAGGGCTGGCAGGGTTCCTGTCGGCGCAGCCGACGGCTTTTCCCCGGCCTCGATCGGTGCAGGCTCGCTTCGCTCGCCACCCACCCCCGGCCCCTCCCTGGAAGAGAGGGGAGAGGAAGAAGGCTCCGGCTTCACCACCTGCGCCGGCTCGGCCTCGACCGCGCCGTCGCCCTCGACCTCGAACACCGCGAGGATCGAGCCGATCGCGATCTGCTCGCCGACCTCGCCGGCGATCTTCACCACCTTGCCCGCGACCGGCGCGGTCATCTCGACCGTCGCCTTGTCGGTCATCAGGTCCGCGAGCGGCGCGTCCTCCTCGACCATGTCGCCCGGCGCGACGTGCCAGGCGACGATCTCGGCCTCGGCGATGCCCTCGCCGATGTCCGGAAGCTTGAAACTATAGGTGCCCATCTCGGATCAATCCTGCATCACGCGCTTGAACGCTTCGGTCAGCCGCACCGGGCCGGGGAAATAGGCCCATTCGAGGCTGTGGGGATATGGCGTGTCCCATCCGGTCACGCGCTGGACCGGCGCCTCCAGCCAGTGGAAGCAATGCTCCTGCACCAGCGCCGACAGCTCGGCGCCGAAGCCGCTGGTCTTGGTCGCCTCGTGGACGACCATGCAGCGCCCGGTCTTCCTGACCGACTCGACCACCGTCTCGATATCGAGCGGGACCAGCGTGCGCAGGTCGATCAGCTCGGCGTCGATGCCGGTCTCCTCGATCACGCTGTGCGCGACATGGACCATCGTGCCATAGGCGAGGACGGTGACGTCGTTGCCCTCGCGCACCACCCGCGCCTTGCCGAGCGGCACCTTGTAGTAGCCCTCCGGCACCGCGCTCTCGGCGAACTTGCTCCACGGCTGGACCGGGCGGTCGTAATGGCCGTCGAACGGGCCGTTGTAGATGCGCTTCGGCTCGAAGAAGATCACCGGATCATTGTCCTCGATCGCGGCGATCAGCAGGCCCTTGGCGTCATAGGGGTTGGACGGGATCACCGTCTTGAGCCCGGCGACATGGGTGAAGATGCCCTCGGGACTCTGGCTGTGCGTCTGCCCGCCGAAGATGCCGCCGCCAAACGGGGTGCGCACCGTGATCGGCGCGGTATATTCGCCGGCCGAGCGGTAGCGCAGCCGCGCCGCTTCCGACACGAGCTGGTCGAGCGCCGGATAGATATAGTCGGCGAACTGGATCTCGGGCACCGGGCGCAGGCCGTAGGTCGCCATGCCGACCGCGACGCCGATGATGCCGCATTCGCTGATCGGCGTGTCGAACACGCGGGTCTTGCCGTAGCGCTTCTGCAGCCCCTCGGTCGCCTTGAAGACGCCGCCGAAATAGCCGACGTCCTCGCCCAGCACGACGATCCTGTCGTCGCGGCCCATCGCGACGTCGATCGCCGAGTTGATCGCCTGGATCATGTTCATCGTGCGGGGGTCTTCGGTCATGCGACGATCTCCCCACGCGTCATCCCGGCGGAGGCCGGGACGACGATATGCGACGCCCTCATATCCCCGCCGCCTTGCGCTCGTCGTGCATCTGGGCCGACTGCTCCTTCAGGTGCCACGGCATCTCCTCGAACACGTCCTCGAACATCGAATCGAAGGATTGCTTGAGGCCGTCCTGGAGGATGCCGTTCTTCTCGGCCTCCTTCTGGGCGGCCTTGACCAGCTCGGCGACCTCGAGGTCCATCGCCGCCTGGCGCTCCTCGTCCCAGATGCCGAGGCCGACGACATGCTTCTTGAGCCGCGCGATCGGGTCGCCGAGCGGCCATTTGCCACCCTCCTCGGCCGATCGGTACTTGGTCGGGTCGTCCGAGGTCGAATGACCCTCGGCGCGATAGGTGAAATGTTCGATCAGGGTCGGGCCGTGGTTGTTGCGCGCCCGGTCCGCCGCCCATTGCGTCGCGGCATAGACGGCGAGCGCGTCATTGCCGTCGACGCGCAGGCCGGCGATGCCATAGCCGATCGCGCGCGCCGCGAAGGTCGTCGCCTCGGCCCCCGCAAAGCCCGAGAAGGACGAGATCGCCCACTGGTTGTTGATGACGTTGAGGATGACCGGCGCGCGATAGACGGCGGCGAAGGTCAGCGCGGAATGGAAATCGCCCTCGGCGGTCGATCCCTCGCCGCACCAGGCCGCCGCGATCCGCGTGTCGCCGCGCGCCGCGCTCGCCATCGCCCAGCCCACCGCCTGCGGATATTGGGTGGTGAGGTTGCCCGAGATCGAGAAGAAACTGGCCTGCCGCACCGAATACATGATCGGCATCTGGCGGCCCTTCAGCCGGTCGGCGCGGTTCGAGTATATCTGGTTGATCATGTCGACGATCGGCCAGTCGCGCGCGATCAGCAGGCCCTGCTGCCGGTAGCTCGGGAAGCACATGTCGTCATAGTCGAGCGCATGGGCGGCGCCGACCGAGGTCGCCTCCTCGCCGGTGCACTTCATGTAGAAGCTGGTCTTGCCCTGGCGCTGCGCGCGGTAGAGCCGCTCGTCGAAGGCGCGGGTCAGCGCCATGCTGCGCAATATCTTGAGCAGCGTCTCGGGCGCGAGGCGCGGGTCCCACGGCCCCTGCGCCCGCCCCTCGTCGTCGAGCACGCGGACCATCGCATAGGGCATGTCGCGCAGGTCGGCCGGGCCGGCGTCGACCGGCGGCCGGCGCACCGCCCCGGCGACGGGCATGTCGAAGTCGGCGAAGTCGACCGTGTCGCCCGGCCGGAACGCCGGCTCGGGCACGTGAAGCGACAGCGGCGGCAGGTTACGGCCCGTCATGCGCAGCTCATCCTCATACCTAATCGGTCAGCACTGCTGACCCTTATCGCGCCTATAGCCTCTTGGAATAATATTACAACAGCCATTCCAAAAATTACAACGGCTCACGGACTCGCCGGAAAGCGATCCTTCTACCGCCATTCCCGCCGCCGCGAAATCTCCGTCATCCTGGCGGAAGCCAGGACCTCCCTGCCTTGGTTGGAGCGCAGGAGACGAAGAAAAGGGAGATCCCAGCTTCCGCTGGGATGACGAACCGTGGACCGCCCCTGTCAGCCCCGGACCGGCAGGCGGCAGATCGCCTCCAGCCCGCCGCCGGCCCGATTCGCGAGGATCAGGCTGCCGCCATGTTCCTGCGCGATCGCCCGGGCGATGCTGAGGCCGAGGCCGATTCCCCCGGTCGCGCGGTTGCGCGACGGCTCTCCGCGCTCGAACGGCTGGAACATCGCCTCCAGCGCCTTGTCGGGAAGGCCGGGCCCGCGATCGGCGATCCGGATCTCGGCCTCGGCCTCGATCCGGGCGACGCCGATCTCGACCCCGCCGCCATAGGCGACGCCATTGTCGATCAGGTTCTGGAACAGGCGCTTCAACGCCATCGGGTCGCCCGCCACCTCGGCCGGCTCGACCGTGCCCAGCGCCACCGGCCGGCCGATCTCGCGCTCGTCGGCGGCGAGGTCGGCGAGCAGCCGATCGATCGCGACCGGCTCGACGATGTTCACGCTGCCGGTATCGCGGACGAAGGAGATGGTCGCTGCGATCATCGCGCGCATCTGCTCGATATCGGCCTGCACCTTCTCGCGCATCTCGTCGGGCGCGCCCTCGATGCGGAAGGCGATCCGCGCGAGCGGGGTGCGCAGGTCGTGCGCGATCGCGCCGATCATGTTGGTCCGCTCGGCCAGATAGGCCGACAACCGCTGCTGCATGCGGTTGAGCGCATGGGCGGTGACGCGCAGTTCGGTCGGCCCTTCCTCGACGATCAGCGGCGCCTGCGGGTTGGCGCCCATCCGGTCGGCGGCGTCGGCGATCCGGCGGATCGGCTTGGCCAGCGCGCGCGCGAAGATCCAGGCGAAGGGGATGACGGCGAGCAGGCTGAGCCCGAACAGCATCAATATCCGCTGCTGCCACGACGCCAGCCAGGCGCGCGGCGGGGTCCGCACCACCCGCCAGCCGCCGTCGGTGCGCAGCCCCGCGACGACCGTGTCGAAGAACAGCGGCTCGCCGCGGCGGACGATCACCCGGCGGTCGTCGCGGCCGCCGAACGGCATGTTGCTGCGCTGGTCGGGCTCGAAGAACAGCCGGACATCCTCGATCGGGACGCCGATCCGGTCGGCGAGCCGCGCGGTGAAGACGTCGGAGCTGACCATGTTCGGGTCGGGCAGCGGCGGCGCCGGCCGCTGCACCGTGCCCAGCCGCCGCTCGCGCTCATGATCGTCGGGGTCGGGCCGGACGGGCGGCGCCGGCGACAGGTCGACCGGGCCGGCGTGGCCGTGGGGGACGACCATCACCCGCCAGCGGCGCTCGCGCGGAATCTTGCGGCCGGCCAGCGCCTCGGCGATGTCGGACAGGCTGTTGAAGTCGGGGCGCGGCGGCGGCGCCCAGGCGAACAGCGCGACGGTGACGACGAACACCACCGCGACGCTGGCGAGCAGCAGCAGCAGCGTCTGCCAGAAGATCGACAGGCCGCCGCCGCGCACGCGGGTCATTCGCCTTCGACCTTCAGCGTGAACATATAGCCTTCGTTGCGGATCGTCCGGATCGGATCGTCGGGGCCGAGCTTCTTGCGCAGCCGGCTGATCGTCACGTCGATCGCGCGGTCGAACACGTCGCTGTCGACGCCCTTGCCCGCCTCGATCAGCTGGTCGCGGCTCAACACGCGCTGCGGCCGGTCGAGGAAGGCGGCGAGCACGCGGAACTCGGCGTCGGTCAGCGGCGCGGCCGGCGCGTCGAGCCGACGCACCTCGCGCTGGACGATGTCGAGCGTCCACGGGCCGAAGCGGCGGACCGCCCCGCCCGTCGCGGCGGCGGCGGCCTCCTCGCCCCGGCGGCGCAGCACCGCGCGGATGCGGGCGAGCAGCTCGCGCGGGTTGCACGGCTTGGGCAGATAATCGTCGGCGCCGACCTCCAGCCCGATGATCCGGTCGGTGTCCTCGCCCATCGCCGACAGCATGATCACGGCGGGGCCGCCGGGCTTGCGCACCCGCCGCAGGATCGACAGCCCGTCCTCGCCCGGCATCATCAGGTCGAGGACGATCAGGTCGGGCCGCTCGGCGGCGATGCGCGCGTCCATCTCGGCGCCGTCGGCGGCGCTTTCGACGCGCAGGCCGTTGGCGCGCAGGAAATCGGTGATCAGCGTCCGCAGGTCGCCATCGTCGTCGACCACCAGGATCAACGGGTTGCCGCCGCTCATCGCCGCTTCTCCTTCGCCTTCTCCTTGACCCGTTCGAGGCAGGCCGCGTTGGCCGCGACCTGCGCGGGCGTCTTGGGCAGCTGCGCGAAGCTCAGCGCCTTGGTCTGCTGCGGATCGAGATCGGCGAAGCGGTCGGCGGCGGCGGCGCGGAACTCCTGCGCGGTGATCGCGCGGTTGAGGTCGCTGTCGGCCGCCGCCACCGGATTGGGGATGTTGAGGAAGGCGTAGCGTCCCGCGCCGATCGCGCCGTCATAGCCGGCCCCCGCGCCGGGCCGGCCGCCGCGCCGCTTCGCCGGTCGCGGCCGATCGCGATCGTCGTCCTTCGCGCCGCCGTCGGCCGGGCGCTCGGGGCGCCGCTGGTAGAGGCGGATCTCGGGGGCGACGTCCTGTTCGTAAGCGCTGACCTCGTCGGGCAGAAGCTCGCCGCTCTTGTCCTTGTCGAGCGTCGCGAAGAAACGGTCGCCGTCGAGCATCAGCTCGCCCACCGTCAGCACGCCGTCCTTGTTGCGGTCGGCCTGGTCGAACCAGCGCCGGACCGGATCGTCGGCGCCAGGATCATCATTGGCTCCCTTCGGCCGGAACGGCTCGCCCATCGGCGAGATGAACAGCACCGGCCGCACCGGTTCGGGACAGACCGGCGGCGGCCCGTCGCGGCGCGCGGCGACGGGCGACGCCAGCAGCAGGGCGAGGAGAAGGGCCTGTCTCATTCGTGCCGCAGCGCCTCGATCGGGTTGAGCGACGCCGCGCGCCGCGCCGGGAAATAGCCGAACACCACCCCGATCAGCGCCGAGAAGATGAAGGCGACGAGGTTGATCTGCGGATCGAAGATGAACGGCACCTTCAGCACCGGCGCGAGGATCAGGGTCGAGACCAGCGCCAGGAACAGGCCGAGCAGCCCGCCCAGGCAGGCGAGCGTCACCGCCTCGACCAGGAATTGCAGCAGCACCTCGCGCGCGACGGCGCCGATCGCCAGGCGGATGCCGATCTCGCGGGTCCGCTCGGTCACCGAGACGAGCATGATGTTCATGATGCCGATGCCGCCGACCAGCAGGCTGACCGCCGCCACTGCGCCGAGCAGCGAGGTGAGGATCTGGGTGGTGCCCGACAGCGTGTCGGATATCTGCTTGGTGTCGAAGATGTTGAAGTCGTCCTCGGCGCCGTCGCTCAGGTGGCGGCGCTCGCGCAGCAGGTCGCGCAGCGACGCCTGCACCCGCTGGCTGTCATAGTCGGCGTCGACCGAGATCATCATCATGCGGACGTCGCGATTGCCGGTCATCCGCCGCTGCACCGCCTTGTAGGGCATCAGCACGATGTCGTCCTGGTCGTTGCCGAAGCCGCCCTGCCCCTTGGGCGCCAGCGTGCCGATGATCTCGCACGAGATGTTCTTGATGCGGAAGCGCTGGCCGACCGGGTCGATGCCGCGGAACAACCGGTTGCGGACGGTGTTGCCGACGATGCACACCGCCTTGCCCGCCTGCTCCTCGGCCGGCGAGAAGATCCGCCCGCCGGTGAAGGTCCAGGGCTGGGCGGTGAAATATTCGCGGTTGGTGCCGTTGACCGTCGTCGACCAGTTGGCCGCGTTGTAGACGGCGGTGCCGGTCGACTGGACCAGCGGCGCCACCGCCTGCACCCCGACGATCTGGGTGCGGATCGCATCGAGGTCCTCGATCTTGAAGTCGGGCGGCTGTGGCCCGCCGCCGCCGCGCCCGAAGCCCTGGCCGGGCCGGACCTGGAGGACGTTGGCGCCGAGGCTGGAGATCTGCTGCTTGACCGCGGCGGTCGCGCCCTGGCCCAGCGTCACCATCGTCACCACCGCCCAGACGCCGATGACGATGCCGAGGATGGTCAGGAAGGAGCGCAGCAGATGCCGCCTTATCTCGCGCACCGCGAGCAGGAAGGTGGTGCCCCACATCAGGCAAGGCCTCCGGCTGCGGCAAAGCCGTCATGCTGAACTTGATTCAGCATCCATTGCCGCAACGCCCGAAACGATGCGTTGCGCGTCTGGATCCTGACTTTCGTCAGGATGACGGTCGAAGGGGACGGCCTCACGCCTTCACCCCCGCCCCTTCGGTCACTTCGAACCGCTCGACCAGGCCGTCGCGGAAATGGATGATGGTGTGGGCATAGGCCGCCATCTCGGACTCGTGCGTCACCATCAGCACGGTGATCCCGCTGTTGCGGTTGAGGTCGGTCAGCAGCTCCATGATCTCGATCGAACGCTCGGTGTCGAGATTGCCGGTCGGCTCGTCGGCAAGCAGCACGTCGGGATGGGTGACGATCGCCCGCGCGATCGCGACGCGCTGCTGCTGGCCGCCCGACAACTCGGCGGGGGTATGGTCCCACCAGTCGGCGAGGCCGACCTTATCGAGCGCCGCCATCGCCGCCGCCCGCCGCGCCGCCTTCTCCTCGCCGCGATAGACCAGCGGCAGCTCGACATTCTCGAGCGCGGAGGTGCGCGCGAGCAGGTTGAACCCCTGGAAGACGAAGCCGAGATAGCGGCGGCGGAGCAGCGCGCGCTGGTCGCGCTCGAGCTTCTCGACCTGGTGGCCACGAAACAGGAACTGCCCGGCGGTCGGCACGTCGAGACAGCCGAGGATGTTCATCGTCGTCGACTTGCCCGATCCGGACGGCCCCATCACCGCGACGAAGTCGCCGCGCGCGATGTCGAGGTCGACGCCCTTGAGCGCGGCGAAGGCGGTCGGTCCCTCGCCGAAGACCTTGGTGACGCCGCGGAGCTGGATCAGCAGCTCGCCGGGGGCGACGTCACTGGCCATTGCGCCGCTGCCCGCTTCCGCCCTGGCCGCCTGTCCCCTGGCCGCGCCCGGAGCCGCCGCTGCCGCCCGCCGCATATTGGCCGATCACGACCTGCATGCCTTCGCTCAGCTTGCCGCCGGTCACCTCGGCCTGGCTGCCGTTGCTCTCGCCGACGGTGATCTCGACCGGCTGGGGCTGGCTGCCCGAATCGGCGACGACATAGACGGTCTGCTTGCTGCCGCGGCCGATCGCCGCCTCGCGCTCGCTCGATCCGCCGCGGCGGCGGACCCGGGGGGCGAGCACGCTGGTGATCCCGCCGCCGTCGCTGCCCGCCGCCTGCCGGTCGGGGGTGAAGCGCAGCGCCGCCGACGGGACGAGCAGCACGTCCTTCTTCTGGGTGGTGATGATGTCGGCGGTCGCGGTCATGCCCGGACGGAGCAGCCCGTCGCCATTGGCCACGGTCAGCCGCGCCGTATAGGCGACGACCCCGCTCGTCGTGGTGCTGGCGGTGCTGCTCGACGACGAGCTCGACGAACCGGTGCCGGTCGCGTTGGCACCGACGTCGACCCGCTCGATCGTCGCGGGGAAGGTGCGGCCGGGAAAGGCGTCGACGGTGAAGGTCGCCTTCTGGCCCTTCTGGACCTGCCCGACATCGGCCTCGTCCACCTTCACCTCGAGCCGCATCTGGCGGAGGTCCTCGGCGATGGTGAACAGCACCGGCGCGTTGAACGAGGCGGCGACGGTCTGCCCCGGCTCGATCGAGCGCGACAGCACCTGGCCGTTGACCGGCGAGCGGATGAACGCCTTGGACAGTGCGGTCTGCGCCGAGGACAGGGTGGCCTGCGCCTGGTCGACCGCGGCCTTCGCCGTCGAAACGCCCGCCGTCGCGCGGGCCGCATCGCCCCGCGCGACGTCGAGCTCGGTCGCCGACGGCACCTTGCCGCCCGATAGTCGCCAGACCTGTTCCTGTCGTCGCAGCGTCGCCCGCGCCTGCTGTTCGGTCGCCTCGGCCTGCTGGACGCCGGCGCGCGCCGAGGCCAGACCGGCATCGGCCTGGTTGACCGCGTCCTGCAACCGCGACGTATCGAGCTTGGCGAGGAGCTGGCCCTTCTTCACCCGGTCGTTGTTGTCGACATAGACCTCGACGATGATGCCCGACTGCTCGGAGCCCACCTCGACCTGGTTGGTCGGCGCGAGGTTGCCGGTCGCCGAGACGATGACGGTCAGGTCGCCGCGCTCGACCGGGCGGGTCGCATAGGCGGCCTTGTCGTCGCCGCCGAGGATCAGCCGCCACAGGATGACCAGCACCACGACGATGGCGAGGCCGATGCCGATCCGGCGGAACAGCACCGCGCGCGGCGAGGTCGGCTCGACGCCGAGGAATTCGTCCAGATCCTGCTGGGGCTGCTTGTCGGGATCGGTCATCAGGGTCTCGTCTCGGCAGGGGCGGGCCGTTTGCCGCCTTCATAGGGTCCGGGGGCCGGGATCGGCGCGGTCTGCCAGCCGCCGCCCAGCGCCTTGTAGAGCTGGATGGTCGCGCTCGCCCGGGCGGCGCGCGCGCTGGCGGCGGTGTCCTGGCTGCTCAGCCGGGTGCGCTGGCTGTCGAGCAGCGACTGGAAGTCGACCAGGCCCGACCGGTACTGGAGCTGCGCGTAGCGCGCGGCGTTGTTCGCCGCCTCGTAGCTGACGGCGAGGTCGGCCTCGCGCCGCTCGGCGACCTCGCGGCCCTTCAGCGCGTTCTCGACCTCTTCGAGCGCGGTCAGCACCGCCTGGCGATAGGCGTCGTAGGCGGCGTCGGTGGCGGCGCGCTGGCCGACGATCGCGGCGCGGATCTGCCCGCCCTGGAAGATCGGCGCGGTGATGCCCGCGACGAGGTTGCCGATGCCGTCGCTGATCACGTTGCCGATCGAGGTCGACGAGCCCGAGAAGGAGCCCGACAGCCGCAGCGCCGGATAGAGCTGCGCGGTCTGCACGCCGATCCGGGCGCTTTCGGCGGCGAGCGAGCGCTCGGCGCTGGCGACGTCGGGGCGGCGCTCGATCACCTGCGCGGGGATCGGCGCATCGACCCCGGGGGCGAGCGGGATCGAGGCGGGCGAATCGATCAGCGCGGTGACGGCGCCGGGCGCCTCGCCCAGCAGCACCGCGATGCGGTTGACCGCGGTCGCATAGTCGTTCTCGATCGTCGGGATCGAGGCGGCGGTCTGGGCGCGGAGCTGGCGCGCCTGCTCATAGTCGAGGCTGGAGACGAGGCCGGCCTGGCGCCGCCAGCCGACCAGCTCGAAGGTCTCGTCCTGCGCCGCGAGGTTCTCGCGCGCGATCCTGAGCCGGCTCTGGGCGAGGCGCGCCTGGACATAGTTGAGCCCGACCTCCGACGCGATGCTCGCCTGGGTGAAGCGCAGGTCGGCCTCGCGCGCCTCGGCGGTGGCGCGGGCGGCCTGGATCGATCGGCGGATGCCGCCGAACAGGTCGGCTTCCCAGGCGACGTCGAAGCCGCCGCGATAGACAGTGGTGTCGCCGCCGCTGCCGATCGTCTGGCCGGTCGAGGGATCGATGATCGTGCGGCTGTCGGCGCCGACGCTGCGGGTGACCGAACCGCTGGCCCCGGCGGTCGGCAGCGCCTGCCCCTGGGTGCCGCGCAGCGTGGCGCGCGCCTGGCGCAGCCGGGCGGCGGCGGCGTCGACGTCGAGATTGCCGGCGAAGGCGCTATCGATGAGCTGGGTGAGGATCGGGTCCTCGAAGCTGTCCCACCAGCGGGCCAGGTCGACCATGTCCTGTTCGGCGGCGATCGTCGACGACGCCTGGAACTGGTCGGGAATCTTCAGGTCGGACACCGACGGCGGCCGATAGTCCGGCCCCGCATTGCAGGCGGACAGCAGCAGCAGGCCCAGCCCCAGGGCGGGGCGCGCGGCGTTCGCAAGGCGTTCGTCCATCCTCATGCCGGCTCTGTTAGCGCCCTTTCATGTCCGGGGATTTCACCGCTGAAACGCGGATGTCGCATCGCACATAATCCGCGTCGTCGTCCGATCGCAACAAGGACGACAGCGATCCGGTTCCCTTTCGGCGCGATCGGCGGCGGCGTTTTCCGGCCGGCCACCCGCGAGACGCCGCCGGCAGACGATTGTGGAAGCCTCCGAAAAGGCATATCCTGCGGACCAGATCGGAGAGACCGATGGAGAGGAAGCTTCCCGTAATCAAGGGCCTGGCCGCGCTGTTCGCCGCCGGCCTGATCGCCGTCCCGGGCGCCGCCACCACCGGCGATCCCGCGCCGTCGGCCCCGGAGACGATCCAGGGCAACCGCGACATCAACAAGCGGCTGACCGTGCCGGTGACGATCGACGGCGGCGGCACCTACCAGTTCGTCGTCGACACCGGGGCCGAGCGCACCGTGCTCTCGCGCGAGCTGGCCGAGCGGCTGACCCTCGTGCCGGCAGCCCCCGTCACCCTGCTCAGCATCGCCGGGGAGGACCAGGTCGCGACGGCGATCGTGCCCGGCCTCCACCTCACGGCGAGCCGCAGCCGCATGGAGGCGTTCGAGGCGCCGCTGCTCTCCGAATTCCACCTCGGCGCGGTCGGCATGCTCGGCATCGACAGCCTGCAGACCAAGCGGGTCGTGCTCGATTTCCGGGCGATGCGCATGTCGATCAGCGAGGCGCCCCGCTCGACCCGCGTCGCGACCGACGAGATCGTCGTCACCGCGCGCCGGCGGCTCGGCCAGCTCATCCTCGTCGATGCCGAGGCCGAGGGGCAGAAGGTCAACGTCATCATCGACACCGGATCGGCGGTGTCGATCGGCAATCCGGCGCTGCGCGAGCGGCTCGAACGGCGCAAGCGGCTGGGCCCGGTCGTGCCGATCAGCATCACCAGCGTCACCGGCGGGCAGACCCCGGCCGACTATAGCTCGGTCCACGAGATCCGGATCGGCGGAGTCACGCTGAAGGACATGCCGATCGCCTTTGCCGACGCGCAGATCTTCCACCGGCTCGGCCTCGACAACCGTCCGTCGGTGCTGCTCGGCATGGACGCGCTGCGGCTGTTCGACCGGGTGTCGATCGATTTCGCCAACCGCAACGTCCGCTTCCTGATGCCGGGCGACGCCTGGCAGGTGGCGCCGCCCCAGCTGGCGGGGATGGTCCCGCACCGGGGCTGATCGCACCGAATCGAACGGATCGGCTGGACGTTCGCGCATGGAAGGCTAATTTGCGGCTTTCCGATGGAGAGTCCAATGCGCCCCCTGCTGCCCGTCCTGAGCTTGATCGCCGCCCTCGCCCTGCCCGCCGCCGCGCCAGCCGCGCTCAAGGTCGGCGCCAAGGCGCCGGCGTTCGACACGCGCGCGTCGCTCGCCGGCAAGGATTTCGACTTCTCGCTCGCCAAGGCGCTCAAGAAGGGCCCGGTGGTGCTCTATTTCTTCCCGGCCGCCTTCACCAAGGGCTGCACGGTCGAGGCGCACGAGTTCGCCGAGGCGACCGACGACTTCGCCAGGCTGGGCGCGACCGTGGTCGGCATGGCGGCCGACCCGATCGAGAAGCTCAACCAGTTCTCGGTCCAGGAATGCCGCAACAAATTCGCGGTCGGCGTCGCCACCCCGGCGATGATCAAGGGCTATGACGTCGCGCTGGAGGCGGGACTGATCCCCAACGTCACCGGGCGCACCAACCGCACCTCCTATGTGATCGCCCCCGACGGGCGGATCGTCTTCGTCCATTCGGAGCTGGGCGTCGCGGGCCATGTCAGCGGCACGATGAACGCGGTCAAGGCGCTCAAGGCCAAGCGCTGAGCATGGTCCCCGGAACGGCGGCGCGCTCGGCCGCCGCGCTGCTGCTCGCGCTCGCCCCGGCCGGCGCGCGGGCGGCCCCGCTCGACGGCTATGTCCGCCGGCTCGAATATGCCGCGGTGGTCAGCGACCTCAACGCCCGGCTGCTCGCGACGCCGAGCGCGACGCGGACGCTCGAAGGCTGGTGCCGCGCCCACCGCCTAGCCGATCGGCCGGCGATCGTCGCCGACCGGATCGCCGGCGCCGGCAAGCCGATCGCGCCCGAGCAGCGCGCCCGGCTCGGCATCGGCCCCGACGAGCCGGTCCGCTATCGCCACGTCCGGCTGCGCTGCGGCGACCGGGTGCTGTCCGAGGCCGACAACTGGTACGTCCCGTCGCGGCTGACGGCGGAGATGAACGCGCAGCTCGACGGGGGCGACACGCCGTTCGGCACCGTCGTCGCGCCGCTCGGCGTCGCCCGGCGCACCGTCTCCGCCGAGCAATTGTGGCGGCCGCTGGCCGAGGGGTGGGAGATGTTCCGCGACGTCGAGGCCACCGACCGCACCGTGCCGCCGGTCGCGGCCGAGCTGATCCGCCACCGCGCGATCGTCGTCGACCGGACCGGGCGGCCGATCGCCGAGGTCGCCGAGACCTATGGCGCGCCACTGCTCGATTTCATGGGCGCCCGATAGTTTTTCTGTCGCGACGGGCGGGAGCGGCGCGGTTGGCAGACGCGCCGCGCCTGCCTACCTTCACTGCATGACCGATCCCGCGCCCTTCCGCCTCTCCGTCCTCGACCAGTCCCCCGTCGCCGCCGGCAGCGACGCGGCCGAGACCGTCCGCAACACGCTCGATCTCGCGCGGACCTGCGACGCGCTCGGCTATGACCGCTACTGGCTGGCCGAGCATCATGCGTCGATGAGCATCATCGGCGTCGCACCCGAGGTATTGATCGGCCGGTGGCGCTGGCGACGAAGCGGATCGGGGTCGGGTCGGGCGGGATCATGCTGCCCCTTATCGCCCTTCAAGATCGCGAGACCTTCCGGCTGCTCGGCGCGATCGCGCCGGGGCGGATCGACCTCGGCCTCGGCCGCGCGCCGGGATCGGACCAGCGCACCGCCTACGCCCTCCAGCGCGACCGGTCGCGCCGCATCCCGCCCGACGATTTCCCGCAGAGCGTGAACGAGCTGCTCGGCTATCTCTCCGACAGCCTGCCCGCCGACCATCCCTTCGCGCCGCTCGCCCGATCGCTGCCCGACGGCACGCAGGGCTCGCCCGATCCGTGGATGCTCGGCTCCTCGCCCGACAGCGCGCAATGGGCCGGCGAGCTCGGCCTGCCCTATTGCATCGCCGACTTCATCAACGCGCAGGCGCTGCCGCTCGCCGACATCTACCGCCGCGCCTTCCGCCCGTCGCGCTGGGCGAGCGAGCCGCACCTGATGGTCGCCAGCTGGGCGATCGCGGCCGACGATCGTGCCGAGGCGGAGGAACTGGCGATGCCCTTCGCGATGATGTTCGCGCATCTGCTGCGCGGCGACACGATCCGGGTGCCATCGGTCGAGACCGCGCGCGCCTGGACCGCCGCCAACCCCGGGGCGCCGCGCCGCGACCGCCGCCTGCTGCTCGGCGACGGCCGCGAGGTCCGCGCCGGGATCGAGCAGGTCGCCGAGCTGTACGGCGCGCAGGAGATGATGCTGGTCAACATCATGCCCGACCACGCCAGGCGCCGCCGCTCCTACGAGATGATCGCGGAGGCCTTCGGGATGACGCGGACGCCGGAAGCGGCTTAAACGAAACGCATCCCTCTCCCGTCAACGTCGCTCATCCTGAGGAGCCATTGAGCGAAGGCGAAATGGCGTCTCGAAGGTCCTTCGAGACAGGCCTTCACCTGCGTTCGGTCCCTCCTCGGGATGAGCGGGTCAGATAGAAAGGTCGATGCTCTACCCCAGCCGCTCGATCAGCGCCTGCGCCCCCGCCGGATTGCGTTCCTTCGCCCCGGCGATGAGGAACAGGAAGACGTCGCGCCCGTCCGCGCCGCCGTCCGCCGGCGAACCCGCATAGGGCAGCCCCTCGGGCGCCTCGCCCGCCGCCCATGACCGGGCGATCCCGGCCCAGCGGTCGAGCGCGGCATCGTCATAGCCGGTCGGCACCTCGGCGCTGGTCCGCTGGAGCCGCGCATAGGCGAAGGGCGCGGTCAGGTCGGCGATCATCGGATAGGTCTCATGCTCGGCGAACACGACCGCGCAGCCGCGCTCGCGCGCCAGGTCGACGAAGGCGGGGCAGACGAAGCTGTCGTGCCGCACCTCCAAGGCATGGCGCAACGCCACCCCCTCCTGCTCCGCGGGCAGCAGGTCGAGGAAGCGGGCGAAATCGTCGGGCTCGAATTTCTTCGTACCCATGAACTGCCACAGGATCGGGCCGAGCTTCGGCCCGAGCTCGGCGATCCCCTGCCCGACGAATTTGGCGATCGACTCCGCCCCGTCGGCCAGGACCTTGCGGTTGGTGCAGAAGCGTGACGCCTTGACCGTGAAGACGAAGCCGTCGGGCACGGTGGCGGCCCATTTCCGCCAGCTCTCGCGCTTCTGGGTGCCGTAATAGGTGCCGTTGATCTCGATCCCGGTCAGCCGCTGGCCGGCATATTCGAGCTCGCGGGCCTGGGCCAGGCCCTTGGGGTAGAAATTGTCGCGCCACGGCTCGTAGGTCCAGCCGCCGACGCCGACATGGATGGCGCCTGCCATCAGAAGCTGGCCCCGTCGACCTTCTGTATCTCGAGCGCATCGGGATCGACGCCCTCGACGCAGCGCAGGTTGACCGCCGCCATCTCACTGCCGTCGGGCATCTTCCCCATCGCGAAGGACTGGGTGCCGCAGGTCGTGCAGAAGCGATGCTCGATCGCGTGCTTGTGGAAGAAATAGCTCTTCAGATCGTCCTCGCCCCGCTCCAGCCGGAACTGCGCGGCTGGGAAGAAGGCGAGAAGGAAGCCCTTGCGCCGGCAGTGCGAGCAGTTGCACGCCATCGCCTGGGCCGGCACCTCCGCATCGACCGTATAGGCCACCTTGCCGCAATGACAGCTTCCTTCGAACGCCATGATCGTCTCTCCCTCAATTCTCGACGAAGGTCTTGAACCCGCCATAGATCAGGCGCTTCCCGTCGAACGGCGCATTCTCCATGTCGTGCTTCATCCGCGGGTCCTCCATCACCTTCTTGTTGATGGCGTCGCGGGCTTCGCGCGATTCATAGGTGATCCAGGAAAAGACCACCGTCTCGTCGTCCTTCAGATGGACCGCGCGGGGGAAGCTGGTCAACTCCCCGACCGACACGTCGTCGGCCAGCGCCTCGACATAGGACAGCGCGCCATGGCTCATCCACACGTCGCGCGCCCGTTCGGCCAGCGCCGTGTAGTCGTCGAGCTTGTCCTTCGCCACCGCGACGATGAATCCGTCCACATAAGGCATGTCCGTCTCCTTCCCGTTTCCCGGACCGCAGCATAGCGCATCCGCATGACAAGGACGGAGTCGGCGGTCCCGATCCTACACGCCGCGCCGCGCGAATCCGTCGACCGGTCGGCTTTCGATCAGGTCGACGAGGATGCGGATCGCCGGCCGGTCGCGCAAGGCCCGGCCGGCATGCTCGCCGAACAGCAGCCCGATGTCGCGGGTGAAGTCGAAATCGGTCAGGCGCGGGCGCACCACGCCGGGCGCGCGGAAGCTATCCGGCATCACCGTCACGCCCAGCCCGGCGCGGACGAGGCGCAGCGCGCGATCGTCGCTGGTGACGCGCGCGGGGAAGAAGGGGCGGACGCCGCGCGCGGTGAAATAGCGGCTGGTGTCCGACAGCAGCTCGCAATGGCGGCGGACGATCATCGGCTCGCCGGCCAGTTCGGCCCCGTCGATCATGTCGCGATCGGCGAGCCGGTGGGTCGCCGCCATCGCCAGCGCATAGCCCTCGGTCAGCAGCCGTTCGGCCGGCAGCCGGCTGTCGCCGCGCAGGATGGTCAGCGCCACGTCGAGATTGCCGCGCGCCAGCCGCTCGGCCAGCTCGCGCTCGCGCCCCTCGACCAGCTCGACCCGCTCGCCGCCGCCGCTGTCGCGCAGCCGCGCGGCATAATCCTCGATCCACGCCGCCGGGATCGAGCCGAGCACGCCCAGCCGCACCGTCGCGGGCGCCGCCGCCGACTGCACCGCGCGCTCGGCCGCCGCGAACTCGGCCTCGATCCGGCGTGCATGGCCGGCGAGGTCGACCGCCGCCGCGGTCAGCTCGACCCGGCGGTTGGTGCGGATGAACAAGGGACGGCCGAGCAGGGTTTCGAGCTTGGCGATGCCGGCGGACAGGGTCGGCTGCGAGACGTTGCACGACGCCGCCGCCTTGGAGAAATTGCCCTGGTCGATCACCGCCAGGAAGTAACGGAGCAGATAGCGGTCCACCATAGATATGGTCTATGATGTTCCCTCATCCCTTTCAATTTTTCTTATGGACGCGACTGAATTATCAGGGCGGTTCGGAATATCGGAGAGGTTGCCATGGCAGATTTCGACTTCGCGCTGGGCGAGATGGCGGATGCGATCCGCGACACGACGGCGCGCTTCGCCGCCGACCGGATCGCCCCGCTCGCGGCGAAGATCGACGCGGACGACTGGTTCCCGCGCGAGATATGGCCCGAAATGGGCGCGCTCGGCCTGCACGGGATCACGGTGGACGAGGCCGACGGCGGCCTCGGCCTCGGCTATCTCGAACATGTCGTGGCCCAGGAGGAGGTCGCCCGCGCCTCGGCCTCGATCGGGCTGAGCTACGGCGCCCATTCGAACCTGTGCGTCAACCAGATCCGCCGCTGGGCGACCGCCGAGCAGAAGGCCCGCTACCTCCCCAAGCTGATCTCGGGCGAGCATGTCGGCAGCCTCGCCATGTCGGAGGCGGGGGCCGGCTCCGACGTCGTCTCGATGAAGCTGCGCGCCGACCGGAAGGGCGACCGCTATATCCTCAACGGCACCAAATTCTGGATCACCAACGCGACCTATGCGGACACGCTGGTCGTCTACGCCAAGACCGGCGAGGGTTCGCGCGGCATCACCACCTTCCTCATCGAGAAGGGCTTCAAGGGCTTCTCGATCGGGCAGAAGATCGACAAGGTCGGCATGCGCGGATCGCCGACCGCCGAGCTGGTGTTCGACGATTGCGAGGTGCCCGAGGAGAACGTCATGGGCCCGGTCGGCGGCGGCGTCGGCGTGCTGATGTCGGGCCTCGACTATGAGCGGACCGTGCTCGCCGGCATCCAGCTCGGCATCATGCAGGCCTGCCTCGACACCGTCCTGCCCTATGTCCGCGACCGCAAGCAGTTCGGCCAGCCGATCGGCGCCTTCCAGCTCATGCAGGCCAAGGTCGCCGACATGTATGTCGCGCTCAATTCGGCGCGCGCCTATGTCTATGCGGTGGCGAAGAACTGCGATGCCGGCCGGACGACCCGCTTCGACGCTGCCGGCGCGATCCTGCTCGCCAGCGAGAATGCGGTGAAGGTCGCCAACGAGGCCGTCCAGGCACTGGGCGGCGCGGGCTACACCAAGGACTGGCCGGTCGAACGCTATATGCGCGACGCCAAGCTGCTCGACATCGGCGCGGGCACCAACGAGATCCGCCGCATGCTGATCGGCCGGGAAGTGATCGGGGCATGACCGGCCGTCACAACCATATATCTCCCTCCCCTTCAGGGGAGGGATGTAAGGGTGGGGTACGGAGTGAAGGGGCTCAATGCCCCTTCACGGAGTTCTCCGGGACGATCGGGGAAGGCTCGCTGCGCTCGCCACCCACCCCTTCCCCCTCCCTTGAAAGGGAGGGGCTTATCCGATGACCCGGCTTTCCACCCTCGCCGACCCCGCATCGCCGGACTTCGCCGCCAACGCCGCGCACAACCGCGCGCTGGCCGAGGAGCTGCGCGCCCGTGTCGCCACCGCCGCGCTCGGCGGGTCGGAGGCGCATCGCGAGCGCCATGTCGCGCGCGGCAAGCTGCTGCCGCGCGACCGCGTCCATCGCCTGCTCGATCCGGGCTCGCCCTTCCTCGAGGTCGGACAGCTCGCCGCCAACGGCATGTACGACAAGGAGGGCGGACCGCCCGGCGCCGGGGTGATCGCCGGGATCGGCAGCGTCCGGGGCCGCCACTGCATGATCGTCGCCAACGACCCGACGGTGAAGGGCGGCGCCTATTTCCCGATGACGGTGAAGAAGCATCTCCGCGCGCAGGAGATCGCGCGCGAGAACCGGCTTCCCTGCATCTACCTGGTCGATTCGGGCGGCGCCAACCTGCCTCACCAGGCCGAGGTCTTCCCCGATCGCGACCATTTCGGCCGCATCTTCTTCAACCAGGCGCAGATGTCGGCCGAGGGCATCCCCCAGATCGCCTGCGTGATGGGAAGCTGCACCGCGGGCGGCGCCTATGTCCCCGCCATGTCGGACGAGACGGTGATCGTCCGCCAGCAGGGCACGATCTTCCTCGCCGGCCCGCCGCTGGTGAAGGCCGCGACCGGCGAGGTGATCACCGCCGAGGACCTGGGCGGCGGCGACCTCCACGCGCGCAAGTCGGGCGTGGTCGACCATCTCGCCGAGAATGACGAGCATGCGCTGCTGATCGTCCGCGACATCGTCGCGACGCTGCAGCCGCCGTCCCCCGCGCCGGTCAACCGCGCCGATCCGAAGGCGCCGCTGTTCGACCCCGCCGAGCTCTACGGCATCGTGCCGCAGGACGTCCGCGCGCCCTATGACGTGCACGAGGTGATCGCGCGGATCGTCGACGGATCGGAGCTGCACGAGTTCAAGCCGCTCTACGGCACCACGCTGGTCTGCGGCTTCGCCCATATCTGGGGCCAGCCGGTGGCGATCCTCGCCAACAACGGCGTGCTGTTCTCCGAAAGCGCGCTCAAGGGCGCGCATTTCATCGAGCTCGCCTGCCAGCGCCGGGTGCCGCTGCTGTTCCTCCAGAACATCTCGGGCTTCATGGTCGGCGGCAAGTACGAGGCGGAGGGCATCGCCAAGAACGGCGCCAAGCTGGTGACCGCGGTCGCCACCGCCAGCGTGCCCAAGATCACCGTGCTGATCGGCGGCAGCTTCGGCGCCGGTAATTACGGCATGTGCGGCCGCGCCTATCAGCCGCGCTTCCTGTTCACCTGGCCCAATGCGCGGATCAGCGTGATGGGCGGCGAGCAGGCCGCGTCGGTGCTGGCCACCGTCCACCGCGACGCCGACACATGGACGCCCGAGCAGGCCGAGGCGTTCAAGGCGCCGATCCGCCAGAAATACGAGGACGAGGGCAATCCCTATTATGCGACGGCGCGGATGTGGGACGACGGGATCATCGACCCCGCCCAGACCCGCGACGTCCTCGGCCTCGCCCTCGCCGCCACGCTGAACGCCCCGATCCCCGATCGCGCGCAGTTCGGCGTGTTTCGGATGTGAATATGGCCCGTCGAAACCTAAAATTCCTCCCCGGAACGGGGAGGGGGACCGTCCGCAGGACGGTGGAGGGGCAATCGCTGACGACAAACGGCAACGATATGCTCTACAACCGCTGCCATATCCGCCAACACCTCCTTGGCCGGAATGCGCGCCACCAACACGTTCCGGTCCGCAAGCCAGGCATCGCGAACCGCATCGCGTTCCAATCGACTACCCATGTCGTGGGCCATGCCGTCGACCTCGATCGCGACGCGGACCTCCGTAGAATAGAAGTCGAGAACATAGCCGCCCGCCGGATGCTGACGCCGAAACTTGAAGCCTCCCGGCCGTTGACGCAGCACGCGCCACAACAGGCCTTCGGGCAAGGTCAATTCGCGGCGCAGCCGGCGTGCGCGTTCGACCGTCTTTCTCGGACCCGTCAACATCGGGACTGCCCCTCCACCATGCTTCGCATGGTCCCCCTCCCCGTACCGGGGAGGAATTGGGGGCGCAACGGAGACCTCCTATGATCCGCTCGCTCCTCATCGCCAATCGCGGCGAGATCGCCCGCCGCATCATCCGCACCGCGCGGAAGATGGGCATCCGCACCGTCGCGGTGCATTCGGACGTCGACGCCGCCATGCCCTTCGTGCGCGAGGCGGACGCGGCGGTGTGCATCGGCCCCGCCCCGGCGCGCGAATCCTATCTGGTCCAGGCGAAGATCCTGGAGGCCGCGAAGGCGACCGGCGCCGAGGCGATCCACCCCGGCTACGGCTTCCTCTCGGAAAATGCCGAGTTCGCCGAAGCGGTCGAGGCGGCCGGCCTCGTCTGGGTCGGCGCGCCCGCCCATTCGATCCGCGCCATGGGCCTGAAGGACGCCGCCAAGAAGCTGATGGTCGCGGCCGGCGTGCCCGTCACCCCCGGCTATATGGGCGAAGACCAGGATCCCGCCCACCTGAAGGCCGAGGCCGACCGGATCGGCTATCCGGTGCTGATCAAGGCGGTCGCCGGCGGCGGCGGCAAGGGCATGCGCAAGGTCGACGCGTCCGCCGACTTCGCCGACGCGCTGCTGTCCTGCCAGCGCGAGGCGGCCTCCTCCTTCGGCGACGACCGCGTGCTGATCGAGAAGTACATCCTCGGTCCCCGGCACATCGAGGTGCAGGTGTTCGGCGACCGGCACGGCCATGTCGTCCACCTGTTCGAGCGCGACTGCTCGCTCCAGCGCCGCCACCAGAAGGTGATCGAGGAGGCCCCCGCCCCCGGCATGGACGCGGCCACCCGCGCTGCGGTCTGCGAGGCGGCGGTCAAGGCGGCCAAGGCGGTCGACTATGTCGGCGCGGGCACGATCGAGTTCATCGCCGACGCCTCCGAAGGGCTGCGCGCCGACCGCATCTGGTTCATGGAGATGAACACGCGGCTGCAGGTCGAGCATCCGGTGACCGAGGCGATCACCGGCCAGGACCTGGTCGAATGGCAGCTTCGTGTCGCGTCGGGCGAACCCCTGCCGAGGACGCAGGAGCAGCTCTCGATCAACGGCTGGGCGATGGAGGCGCGGCTCTATGCCGAGAATCCGTCGAACGGCTTCCTGCCGTCGACCGGCCCGCTCACCCGCCTGCGCCTGCCGCGCGGCATCCGCGTCGACAGCGGCGTCGAGGAGGGCGGCGAGGTGTCGCCCTATTACGATCCGATGATCGCCAAGCTGATCGTCGCGGCGCCGAGCCGGCCGGCGGCGGCGGCGAAGCTCGCCCAGGCGGCGGCGCGGGTCGAGGTCTGGCCGGTCCGCACCAACGCCGCCTTCCTGGCGCGCGCGGCGGCCGATCCCGATTTCGTCGCCGGCCATGTCGACACCGGCTTCATCGAGCGCCACGCCGACCGGCTCGTTCCCCCCGCCGAACCGTCGGCGGCGGTGCAGCAGGCCGCCGCCCGCGCGCTGCTGCCGACGGAAGCAACCGATGCCTGGACCAGCCTGACCGGCTTCCGCGCCAATGCCGCGCCCGAGCGGCGGATCGAGGTCGAGGTGGCGGGGCATAGCCATCTGGTCGCGCTCGACGACGGCGCGGCCGGCGGCAAGCTGCGCGCCGTGGGCGGCGAGACGCTGCTGTTCCTCGACGGCGAGACCTGGCCGGTCGAGGCGCCGCGCGCCGACCATGCCGGCGGCGGCGGCGCGGTGTCCGACGGTGCGCTGCTGGCGCCGATGCCGGGCAAGGTGATCGCGGTCGAGGTCGCCGAGGGCGATAGGGTGACCAAGGGCCAGAAGCTGCTGGTGCTCGAGGCGATGAAGATGGAGCAGGCGATGCTCGCCCCGTTCGACGGCATCGTCGCCGAACTCAAGGCCAGCGTCGGCGGCCAGGTGAGCGAAGGCGCCATGCTCGCCCGGGTGGAGAAGGCGGAGGACTGAGCCTCCCGCCTTCGCCGTCTCACGCCGTGCCGACCCAGCCCCGCCAGGTGAAGGCCGCGTAGAACAGGCTCAGTTCGGCGAAGCCCGCCGCGCGCAGGATCGTCTCGTCCTGCTCCGGGGTGAACATGTTGACGGCGCGGTCGACCGAATCGCGGGCATTCTCGGCCAGCGCGGGATCGACCCCGGACGAGACCGCGAAGGCCGCGTAGCGCGACAGCCAGAGCCTACGCTCGCCCCGCTCCTGCGGAAAGCTGCCGTGCACCGCGACGAAGGGCGCGCCGGGGTGCAGCCGCTCGCGGATCGCGGCGGCGGTGCGGCAGCGCTCCTCGGCGTCGAGGAAATGGAGCGTCAGCAGGCAGGTCGCCCCGTCGAACGGCCCGGCGGGCGCATCGTCGATATAACCCTGAACCAGTTCGACCCGCTCCATCAGCGGCCCGAGCGTGCGTTCGGCCAGCGCGAGCATCTCCGCCGCCGGATCGACGCCGACGAAGGTCCAGCCGGGATGCGCCTCGGCCAGCGCCTTCAATTCCAGTCCGCCGCCCGCGCCGAGCACCAGGACGCGGCCGTCGTCGGGCACCCGCTCGGCGAGCAGCAGCCCGGTCATGCGATGGACCGCCTCCAGCCCCGGCACGAAGCGGCGCGGCCCGTCCGAATAGTGCGCCACCTTCTCCGCGTCCCGGAATCCCTTCATGAAATCCAGCGCGCCGTCCTCAGCCATGGTCGATCTCCTTGCGGCCCCGCGGCCGGGCCGTCATGCGCGCGTGGAAGTCGGCGCTGAGCATCGCCAGCGTGACCTCTCCGAAGCGCGCGAGCAGCAGCGCCTCGGCATCGTGGAAGGCCCGTCCGAGCGCCGCGTTCACCGCCTGCTCGACCAGGCAGCCGGGCGCCTCGGTCCGATGCCCCATCGCCAGCAGCGAGGGACCGCCCAGCGCGTCGTAGATGTCCCGAAGCGTGATGCCGTCGAGCGGCCGGGCGATCGTCCAGCCGCCGCCATGGCCCTTTTCGGAGCGGACGAGCCCCTGCTCGCGCAACCCCGCCATGACCCGGCGGACGACGACCGGATGGGTGTCCATCGCCTTCGCCAGCACCTCCGACGTCACAGGGCCGTCCTGTTCCGCCATGTGCAGCAGCACATGGAGCACGCCCGACAATCGGCTATCGCGTTTCATGTAACTTCAAATAGTACATAATAACCCGATGTCAATCGCCGCGTGGCCGCCACCGGCCCGTTCCCGGAAAAGCTACCGTGCTGGTGAAGAGGCGAGGACGCGAAGACGGGTGCGGTGGCGCCCGCGCGTCGTCAGGCGAATTGCATCGCCTGCGAGCGACGGCCCAGCCTGCGCAGGCTCGATCCGATCAGGCCGAAACCCAGGACCAGCGTCATCCAGGTCGCGACGTCGGGCGCCGCGGTCACATAGGGGCCCGTCAGCGAGACGCTGTCCAGCAACGAGAAGGGCGGCTGGCCCGCGGGCGTTCCCATCGCAAGGAAGTACAGCGTGTCGCTGGCCTGCGTCGCGACGAAATTGAAGGTCTGCGTCTGCCAGCCGGTGAAGCCGTGGTTGACGTTGTTGAGGATCGCGGTCTGCTCATCGATGTCCTGACCGAGGAAGCCGAATTGCCAGCCATCGGTCGATGGACCATTATAGCCATATTCCTGGGCGCCGGCATAATTGAAGCTCAGCTGATAGCTCTGGCCGACGATCAGCCCGGTGATCGTCTGGGTAAGCTTGCCGACATGATAGGCGCCATCGGCCCCGATGAAATTGCCGCCGGTCGGGCTGGCGGAAAGGCCGTTGTTCACGCCCTTGCCCGGACCCCACAGCTTCAGCGTGGATTCGCCCGGCGATCCGCTGCTCGACGCGGTCGAACTGTTGAGGACATAGGTGTAGCCGTAATTATGGTCCGCATCGCGCTGGGACGTCCAGCCCACGACGTTGGTGTTGCGGCGAAGCTGGCCGAGGCCGTTGGTCGTCTGTTCGAAGTCGCCGTTGACGATGAACTGGTGCATCGGATCGATCGTCGCGCCCGCGGGAGCGGTCGCGAGCATGCCGGCGGCCAGCCCCAGCAGGACCAGACCGATCCGCGTGCCCACGCCACGAAAGCCCTTCGCCATTTCCATCCCCCCAACCAGGCGCGACGACCCAAAGCCGCATCCATGACGAAGCAAGTTCCGCGCCAATAAATCTTGCCATGGCTTTTCAACAGGCTGTGGCGGACGTCGTTTTCGTCAGCCCAGCGGCATGTAAGATTCCCCGACGGTGGTCAATCCGGCTTATTGCCTGAAATTGTAAACCTTTGTTGAAGATGATCATGGTCGGCTTTCGACTGTGGGAGCCGCGGACTATGAGGGGGACCGACCTCTTTTCCAGGACGGCGACAGGTCGTACTTGACGAAGGGGGCGCCGCATCCGACCGGAGGGGTCGGCGCGGCCGGAGGGGGAACGGACGTGGGGATCAGGACGAGAGGCGGGATATCGGCATGTCTGGTCGCGGGAGCGGGCCTCGGGCTCATCCTCCTCGCCGGCTGCGGCAAGACCCCCAAGGGACAGGTCGTCGCGATCGTCAACGGCAACGACATCTCCATGCAGCAGCTCAGCGTCGAGGCGCAGGACCTTCCACTCCCCATTCCCGAGACGATCGACCGGCGGGCGCTGAGCAAGGCCATCCTCCAGGCCGTGATCGACCGCGAACTGGAGGTGCAGGCGGCGCGCGAGCAACGGCTCGACAAGACACCCCAGTTCCTCGCGCTCAAGCAGCGGAACGAGGAGGAGTTGCTGGCGGGCATGCTCGGTCACAAGATCGCGCAGACCGTGCCGCTGCCGACCGCTGAGGAGATTCGCAACTATATCGTCACCCATCCCCTGCAGTTCGGGCAACGGCAGCGGCTGGTCCTCGATCAGCTCGGCTTCGCGCCGCCCGGCGATCGGCGGCGGCTGGCGGCGGTGCTGACCGACGCCCACTCGCTCGACGCGGCGGCGGCCGCGCTGCGGTCGATCGGCATCGCCGCCGAGCGCGGCCAGGGCGCCATCGACACCGGCCAGGCCGATCCCGAACTGGCGCGACAGCTCGACCGGGCGCCCGCGGGCGAACCGATCCTGCTGCCCCAGGGCGATCGCCTGGTCGTCGGCGTGATCACCGCCCGCGAGCCCATCCGGATGTCGAGCGACGACATCCGCATCGCCGCCGCGCGCGCCGTCCGCGCGGCCGCCCTGCTCCACGAAAGCCAGGCGCAGATCGCCGCCGCGCGCAGCACCGCCGAGATCAGCTATGGTCCGGGCTTCGCGCCGGACAAGCCGCCCGCCGCAAGGCGATGAAGGAAGGAACCCGTTGGCGTTTGGAGCGGGCGAAGGGAATCGAACCCTCCTAGCTAGCTTGGAAGGCTAGAGCATTACCACTATGCTACGCCCGCTCTATCGATGATCCGGCGGCCGTGAGGCCGCGTGATCCGGTGCCCCTCGTCGGGGCTCCGTGGTGAGCAGCCTTTAGCCCTGCCCTCGAAAAGCGTCAAATGCTGTTCGCGCCGCCCGCGCCCTTGGCGGCGCTTTACGCGAAACTTACGCCATGGCGCGGCCATCCGTCTCGAAACTTCACGGCGGTCCGGGCGAAGGGAGCACACCCCTCGCAACCGCTCCCTGTTCCTCCGGCCTGCGAGCCCCTCGGGTGGGCGGGGCATCGCGCCCCGCCCGCTCCCTTTGGATCAGAACCAGAAGCGGATGCCCGCGACGAAGCCCTTCGAGGTCACGTCCTCGCCGGCCAGCCGGGCATAGCGGGCCGTGTCGCCGAACCGCCTCTCCCAGTTGAAGCCGACATAGGGCGCGAACTCGCGGACGATCTCGTAGCGCAGCCGCAGCCCCGCCTCGATCGTCGACAGGCCCGATCCGATGCCGCTCTCGGGCACGTCCTGCGCCGACAGATTGACCTCTACTCGCGGCTGGAGGACCAGGCGCTGGGTGATGCGCTGGTCGTAATGCCCCTCGAACCGGGCGAGCAGGTCGCCCTTGTTCGACAGGAACAGCCGCGCCTCGAGGTCGAACCAATAGGGGGCGAGCCCCTCGATGCCGACGGTCGCATAGCTGCGGTCAGGCCCACGCTGGACGTCCTGCCGGACACCCGCCTGCAGGTTCCAATAGGGATCGAGCGCGTGCGACCAGAGCGCCTGCACCTCGCCCGCCTCGACGCCCTCGCCCCGCGTCGCCTCGCCTTCGGTGGTCAGCAGGAAGCGGTCGATGTCGCCGCCGAACCAGGCCTGCCCATCCCAGCGATAGCCGTCGCGCCCGTCGCGGAACTGACGCTCGAACAGGTTGAGGATCACCTGCCGCTGCGTCATCGAACCATGTTCGTGGAGCATGTGCGCCTGGGCGCGCGCCATCGCCTCCGCGCCCCAGAAGCGATCGGCGAGGCGGTCGCGCTGGACTTGCGGGGGCGGCGCGGTTCCGGCGGGCAGGTCGGTGCCGGTCGCATCGGCGGCCGGGGCCGGCGCGGGCGCGCCATGCCGATGCGCGGACGGCTTGGCGTCCGGCGCCATGTCATGGCCGGCATGCGGATCGGCCGCCGCCGGCGTCATGTCGTGACCGGCGTGCGGATCGTCCTGCGCCGGGGCCGGAGCCGGCTGGGAGGCCGGCGCGGGCATCGCCATGCCGGACCCGTGATCGTGCGCGTGCTGCGCGACGGCCGGCGCGGCCAGCGCGAGGCCCGGCAGGGTGAGGATGAGGAGCGCCTTCATGCCGCGCCTCCCTCGGCCCGCACCTGCACGACGCGCATCATCCCGGCATGCATGTGGTAGAGCATGTGGCAGTGGAACGCCCAGTCGCCCTCGACCCCGGTGACGTCGAAGCTGACCAGCCCGCCCGGGGCTACGTTGACGGTGTGCTTGCGCGGCGCATGGTCGCCATGGCCGGTGACCAGTTCGAAGAAATGGCCGTGCAGGTGGATCGGGTGCGCCATCATCGTGTCGTTGATCAGGTTCACCCGCACCCGTTCGCCCACCCTTATCGGGATCGGATCGCGCGCCTCCGACAGCGTCTTGCCGTCGAACGACCACATGTAGCGCTCCATGTTCCCGGTCAGGTGGATGTCGATCGAGCGTGTCGGCGCGCGGACGTCGGGGTTGCGCTCGCGCGCGACGAGGTCGCGATAGACCAGCACCTTGTGCCCGGCATCGGCGAGGCCCTGCCCCGGCTCGCCGGTCCGGTCCTTCGGCATCGGCGAGAGGGTCTGCACGCCCGGCCCCATCGCCACCGACGGCGCATTGGCCGGGTTGCGCATCGACATGTCCATCTCGAAGCCTTCCATGGCGCTCATGTCCATGCCCATGTCGGTCATGTCGGCGACCGGGCGGCGGCGCAGCGGCGGCACCTCCGCGACCATGCCGAGGCGCGGCGCGAGGGTCGCGCGGGCCATGCCCGAACGGTCGACCGCCTCGCCGACGATCGTATAGGCGCGATCCTCGGCCGGCTCGACGATCACGTCATAGGTCTCGGCGACGGTGATCTGCAGCTCGTCGACGGCGACCGGGCGGACGTCCAGGCCGTCGGCCTGCACCACCGTCATCTTCAGCCCGGGGATGCGGACGTTGAAGATCGTCATCGCCGAGGCGTTGACCAGCCGCAGCCGCACCCGCTCGCCCGGCCGGAACAGCGCGGTCCAGTTGTCGCGCGGGCCATGGCCGTTGACCAGATAGTCGTAGGTGCTGCCGGTGACGTCGGAGATGTCGGTCGGGTCCATCCGCATCTCCCCCCAGTCGAGCCGGTCCTTCAGCCCCTGGTCGCGGCCCGCCAGCAGGCCGGCCAGCGTCTGCCGCTGCATGTTGAAATAGCCAGGCTCCTGCTTGAGCTTGCGGAACAGCACATGCGGCGGGAGCCGGCTGTGGTCGGACAGCATCACGACATGCTGGCGATCGCTGGCGATCGGATCGGTCCCGGCCGGATCGATCACGATCGGCCCGTAGAGGCCGAGCTGCTCCTGCAGGCCCGAATGGCTGTGATACCAATAGGTGCCCGCCTGCACGACGGGGAACTCGTAGGTGAAGCTCGATCGCGGCGCGATGCCGGGAAAGGAGACGCCCGGCACCCCGTCCATCTGGAAGGGCAGGATCAGCCCGTGCCAGTGGAGCGAGGTCTCCTCGTCCAAGCTGTTGTCGACGCGGATGCGGACGGGCCGCCCCTCGCGCAGCCGCAGGATCGGCGCGGGGGCGCCGCCGTTGATGCCGATCGCCAGCCGGTCGCGGCCGTCGATGCGCATCGTCGCGTGGCCGATGCGCAGGTGGATGTCCCCGCCCGACTCCTCGGGCAGGGGGTCGGCGATGCCCGGCGTGCCGGTCTGCGCCCAGGCCGGCCACTGGCCCAGCCCGGCCGCCGTCGCGCCCAATATGCCGGCGCGCAACATCGCGCGCCGGTCCCATGATCGGTTCATGATCGAATGTCCCAGTTCGCCCTCGGGGGCGTGTAACGAATGGGAGGGAGCGGCAAGCCGCCCCCTCCCCGCACGTCAATGATCGTGCGCGTCGGTTCCGGACGTCGCGGCGTCCTTGGCCTTGTCGCAGCAGTCGCCGCCCTTGGCCTTGTCGCAGCAATCCTTGCCCTGCTTCGCCGCCATCTTGTCGCAGCAGCCCTTCGCCTCCTCGGCGGGCCTGGCGTCCGCATGGCCGGCATGCTGGGCGTGGGGATCGGCGGCGGTCTGCGCAGCCGCGGGAGCGGCGATCGCCAGCGTGATCGCGGTCATGATAAGCTTCATCGATAGTCTCCTGAGATGTGTGTTCAGATCTCGGGAGCGTTTCGGGGAGGGGGTGTCTCGCGGGCGAGGTCGATGCCGTCGAGCTGGGCGACGCGCAGCATCGCCGGCGGCACGCCGCCGATCGACGGCGCCCGCACGAGGAAGGGCGCGCTGGCATGGAGCGCCGAGCAGGCCGCCGCGCAATCGATCTTCAGGCTGTTCTTGCCGTCCGGCTTGCCCGGCAGCATGCCCGCGCAATGCGCGTCCATCGTCATCGCGACCGGCTCGGACGCCGGCATCGCCGCGCCCGCGTCGGCCATCAGGACCGGCGACAGGAGCAGCGCGAAGGCCGCCAGGAACAGGGCAAGCGCACGAAACATCGCGCTTCTCCTACCGGATCGCGCGGCGATATCCAATGCCGAACTCGACGGACGCGCGGACCGCGTCAGGAAACCGGCTTGCCGTCCGCCTTGACGACGTCGCCGCCCTTCATGACGAAATCGACCTGCTCGAGCGCGGCGACGTCCTTCAGCGGATCGCCGGTCACCGCGATCAGGTCGGCGAAGCGGCCCGCCTGGACGAGGCCGACGTCCTTGCTGCCCAGCAGGTCGGCGGCATGGCCGGTCGCGGTCTCGATCGCCTCCATCGGCGACAGGCCGGCGGCGACGAGCAGCTTGAACTCCTGCGCGTTCTCGCCATGCGCCGACAGGCCGAAGGTGTCGGTGCCGAAGGCGATCTTCACGCCCGCGGCATGCGCGTCATGGGTGTTCTTCTGGAGCATCGGGGCGATCGCGATCGCCTTCTGCGCGGTCGAGGGATTGAGCCGCTCGGGGTGCGCCTTGGCGGTCTCGTAGACGCGCTGGCCGACCAGCAGGGTCGGCACCAGATAGGTGCCGTGCTGCTTGAACAGCTTGTAGCTCTGCGCGTCGGCGAAGCTGCCATGCTCGATCGAATCGACCCCCAGTTCGATCGCATGGTCGATCGCCTGCTTGCCATGGGCATGCGCCGCGACCTTCATGTCGAGACTGTGGGCGGTGTCGATCACCGCCTTGATCTCGTCGTCCTGCATGAGCTGGAGGTTGGGGTCGTCGCCGATCGACATGACGCCGCCCGATGGCATGATCTTGATGACGTCGGCGCCCTCGCGCTTGAGCCGGCGGACCGTCTGGCGGGCCTCCTCGGGGCTGTCGATCACGGCGTCGCGCGCGTGCGGCAGCTCGGCGATGTCGGGGATCAGGCCGTTGGCGGGATCGCTGTGGCCGCCGGTCGGGCCGAGCGCCTCACCGGCCACCCACAGGCGCGGGCCGGGGATCGATCCCTCGGTCACCGCCTTCTTGAGCGCGACGACGGCGGCGGTCGAATCCCCGACGCTGCGGACCGAGGTGAAGCCGGCGAGCAAGGTCGCGCGCACGTCCTTCACCCCGTCGATCAGGTCGTCATAGGCCGACCGCGTCACCGCGCGGCGGATCGGATCGCCGGGGTGGAAGGCCATGGTGATGTGGACATGGCAGTCGATCAGGCCGGGCAGGACGGTGCGGTTCGACAGGTCGACCACCGTCTCGCCCGCGCGCGCCTCGACGAAGCCGGGCTCGACCGCGCGGATGCGATCGCCGTCGATGACGATCGAGACGCGCTCGCGCGCGGCGGCGCCGCTGCCGTCGATCAGCCGGCCGGCATGGACGATCGTCGTCGCGGCGATCGCCGAGGTCGCGGTCGACATCAGCAGGGTGGCGGCAAGGAAGGCGTTGCGCAGGATCACGTCGGTCTCCGCTGGTTCAGGGGGTCGTTGGGAAGCAAGGCACTGTGGCGGGAAAGGCTGGGGCAAAGCCGGACGGGAAACCTGTGCGGGGCCCCGGCAATCTTATGGATGCCCCCATTTTCGTGCCCCCTCCCGCCGGTCAGTTCAGGCTGGCGCGCCCGGCCCGCGGGGAGAAGCCGAAGGTCCGCTTGAACGCCGTGGCGAAATTGCTGGGATGCTCGTAGCCGGCGTCGAACGCGATCTCGGTGATCGACAGCTCGGTGGTGCGGAGCTGGCGCAGCGCCTGCTCCATGCGCTGCCGCTGGCGATAGCTGGCGATCGTCGTGCCGGTGATCTGCTTGAAGCTCTCCATCATCTGGGTCTCGTTCCAGGCGATCTCGCGGCAGAGCTGGGCGATGTTCATCGCGCCGCCTTCCTTGCTGTCGAGCAGCGCGCATAATTGCTGGACCTTGCGGCGATCGCGCTCGCGCGGAGCGGCGGCGCTGGTCCCCGACAATTGCCGGAGCGCCAGGTAGAGCAGCTCGAGCGCCTTGGCCTCCAGCATGAGCTGGCCGAGCGAATCGCCTTGCAGGGCCATCATCTCCTCGACCAGCGCGCGGAGTTGCGGCGGCAGCGGAATATAGCCATGGGCGAAGCGCGAGACCGGGCCCTTGAGATATTCGACGATCGGCGCCGGCAGGTCGCCGTCGACGGGGGACAGGAACTGCCCGGCGAATTCGCGGCTGCACACCATGGTGATGCAGCGCATCCGCGCATCCTCGCGCACGGTCTCATATTTCACCGTGCGCGGCGGCTGGACCAGGAAGGCCATCACGCCGGGCTCGACGGTCATGTTCTCCCGGCTGGCGCCGCTGATCGCGCTCGGCCCGTCGAGCTTGAAGTGCAGCTTCAGATGATCGTCGCTGACGAACATCGCCTCCTTGCTCCGCGCCCGATAGACGTCGGTCATCACGAAGGAGAAGCCCGGCCGGACGGTCATGCCCTGGAACCAGCCCGACGCCTCCGCGTCGGACGGCCGCATCCGCGGCATGCGCCGGGCGCCGGACAGCGGATCGGGCGCCAGGCCGGCCAGGAATTTCCGGGCATCGTCATCGAGCATCAACCCGAGCGTCGGATCGATGGCGCCATGATCGCGGATCGGACTGTCGTTCAAGCCTGCTCCCCCGGAAAGGGTGGAGACTATACGCCGGCGGCCGGTCCTGTCCACAACGGCCGGGGCGGACCGGCCATCGCCGGCGCGGACCGAAGCGCCCTTTTGGCTTTCGCAAAGATATTTCGGGGATTCGGAAAGGACGCCCCGCCCCGTCCCCCGCAGTCTGGGATCGACCCGCGACATGGACCGAAGATTCCTGCGCGACCTTCAAAAGGGGACCGAATTGATGCAGCCCACCTTCGCCAAGTCCATTTCCCTGCCCGCCCTGCTGGCGATCACCGTCTCTGCCGTCGCGCTCGCCGCGCCGGCCCGCGCGCAGGACGGCGTCGCGGCCGACGGCGAAGGCGGCGACATCGTCGTCACCGCCCGCAAGGCGCGCGAGCGCCTCCAGGACGTTCCGATCTCGGTCAACGCGCTGTCCGGCGACCAGCTCCGCGATCGCGGCGCGGTCGACGTCAAGGACGTGCTGCGCAGCGTCCCCGGCCTGTCCTTCTCGGGCACCGAGCGCGGCCTCGGCAACTACAACATCCGCGGCATCAGCACCGTCGCCTCGGCGCCGACGGTCGGCATCTATCTCGACGACATCTCGCTCGTCACCATCGCCACCTCGTTCAGCGGCGCCTTCGACCCGGTGTTCTTCGACATGGAGCGGCTGGAGGTGCTGAAGGGCCCGCAGGGCACGCTCTACGGCGGCAGTTCGATGGGCGGCGCGATCAAATATGTCAGCGCCCGGCCGAAGCTGAACGTGACCGAAGGCAGCGTCGCCGCCGGGATCGGCACCACCGCGCACGGCTCCGCCTCCTATAATGCGGAGGCGGTGCTCAACCTGCCGCTCGTCGCCGACAAGCTGTCGGTGCGCGGCGGCGTCTTCTATCGCCACGACGGCGGCTATGTGGACAATGTCGCCGACGGCACCGTCACCAACTCGCGCTATTCGAGCACGGCTCCCGGCTACACGCCGCAGGTGCAGCCGTCGCTGAGCACCCGCAACCAGGCCAACTACAACAATGCCGACACCTATGTCGGCCGCCTGTCGCTGCTGTGGCAGCCCGACGAGAGCTGGTCGATCCGGCCGGCCGCCTTCTACCAGCACTACAAGCTCGCCAATCCCGGCCAGTTCTTCCTCGGCATGCCCGAGCTGACCGCTTCCTACCGGATCAAGCAGCCGACCACCGACAAGGCGGGCATCTACAGTCTGGCGATCGACAAGGAGCTGGGCGCGGTCCAGGCGACCTCGCTGACCGCCTATTTCGACCGCAAGCTCGATTTCGTCCGCGACTACAGCTATTTCATCGGCGGGCTGGTGCCGCCGCTCTACCCGCTGACCAGCCGCAACCTGTCGGCCAGCCGCACCAAGACCTTCAGCCAGGAGCTGCGCCTCGCCTCGAACGATCCCGGCGCGCGGCTGAGCTGGATCGCGGGCCTCTATTATTCGCACCAGGACGACCGGCTCTACCAGATCGCGGCCACCCCCGGCGCCACCCCGGTGATCGGCACCGAGGTCGGCTATGTCGGCGACACCACCACCATCACCAAGCAATATGCCGCCTTCGGCGAGGCGACCTACAAGCTGCTCGACAATCTCGACATCACCGCCGGCGTGCGGCTGTTCCAGATCAAGCAGATCGTCGACATCCTCGGCGACGGCCCGTTCAACGGCGGCCTGACCCAGATCGTCGGACGCAAGAGCAACGAGAAGGGCGTCAATCCGAAGGTCGGCATCTCCTACAAGGTGACGCGCGACAACCTGATCTACGCCTCGGCGGCGAAGGGCTTCCGCCCCGGCGGCCCGAACCGCTTCCAGATCAACCCGGCGCTGTGCGCCACCGACCTCGCCCGGCTGGGCCTGACGGCGGCGCCCAACACCTTCGATTCGGACAATCTGTGGAGCTACGAGCTGGGCACCAAGAACCAGTTCGGCAGCAGCGTCCTGGTCAACGCCGCGCTGTTCTACACCGACTGGAAGAAGATCCAGCAGCAGATCAACCTGTCGAGCTGCGGCTTCGCCTTCACCGGCAATGCCGGCAGCGCCGACGTCAAGGGCGCCGAGCTGGAGACCCGGTTCAACCTGACCCGCGCGTTCCAGGTCGGCGGCACCGCGACCTACAGCGACGCCAAGATCTCCACCGCCGCGCTCGGCACCAGCGCGCAGGACGGGGACCAGGTGCTCGCCGTGCCGAAATGGATGCTGAGCGGCTTCGCCAGCTACAGCGTCGAGGTGGCCGACGGCTGGCGCGGGCAGATCCGCGGCGAATATCAGTATCAGAGCCGCTCGCGCCGCCAGTTCGACCGGATCCAGTCGGTGGTCTTCCCCGGCGGCGTGCCCGGCACGGCGCCCAACCGCGCCGAGTTCCGCCAGGGCTATCAGGTGGTCAATGCCTTCGCCTCGGTCGGCGACGGCGAGACCGAGGTCCGCCTCTACCTCAACAATGTCTTCGACGTGGCGCCGCGGCTCGACACCGACCTGACCGGCGGATCGGACCGTTCGACGACGATCCGGCCGCGCACCGTCGGCCTCGAAGTCCGGCGGCGCTTCTAAACGGCCGCATATTGGGGAATGATCCTCGGGGGACGGCCGCCGCGCCGTTCCCCGACAGGGAGCGAGACGGAATGAAGCTGATCCCATGGCGCGGTCGCCGCGCCGTCATCCGGACGACGCTGGCGGGCCTGATCGCCCCGGCGCTGGTCGCCGCCAGCCTGGCGGGCGGCACGCCGCCGCACGACTGGCAGTTGGAGACCGCCTATCATTATCCGGGCACGCAGGTCGACGCGGGCACCGCCGGCCGGCTGGGCGTCGCCTGGGAGTTCGACGATTTCGTCGTGCGCGGCAGCACCCATCGCGGGGTCGAGGCGACCCCGGTCGTGGTCGATGGCGTGATGTACCTGACCGGCCCGTGGAGCGTCGTCTACGCGCTCGACGCGCGCACCGGAAAGCCGCTCTGGCAATATGATCCGGAGGTCGACGGCCAGTTCGCCCGCCGTACCTGCTGCGACGCGGTCAATCGCGGCGTCGCGGTCGCCGACGGGGTGGTCTATGTCGCCGCGCTCGACGGCTGGCTGGCCGCGGTCGACGCCAGGACCGGCAAGGAGCTGTGGAAGGTCGACACGATCACCGACCGCAAGATGAGCTATGCGATCACCGGCGCGCCGCGCGTCGCGGGCAGGAACGTCGTGATCGGCAATGGCGGCGGCGAGATGGGCGCGCGCGGCTACGCCAGCGCCTATGACCGCAAGACCGGCAAGCTCGCCTGGCGCTTCTTCGTCGTGCCGGGCGATCCCGCCAAGGGCGCCGACGAGCATCCCGAGGTGACCGAGGCGCGCAAGACCTGGGACCCCAAGTCGCGCTGGGACCTGGGCGGGGGCGGCACGCCGTGGGATTCGATCGTCTACGATCCCGACACCAACATCGTCTATGTCGGCACCGGCAACGGCATGCCGCACCCGTCCTGGCTGCGCAGCCCGGCCGGCGGCGACAATCTCTATCTGTCCTCGATCGTCGCGATCGACGCCGACACCGGCCGCAAGAAGTGGCATTACCAGACCACTCCCGCCGACAGCTGGGACTATACCGCGACCCAGAACATGATCCTCGCCGACATCGAGATCGGCGGCCGCCCGCGCAAGGTGATCATGCAGGCGCCGAAGAACGGCTTCTTCTACGTGCTCGACCGGGTGACGGGCGAGCTGCTGTCGGCGGAGAAGTTCACCACCGTCACCTGGGCCGACCGCGTCGACATGAAGACCGGCCGGCCGGTGGTCAGCGACCAGTCGGACTATTCGAGGAAGACCAAGCTGGTCTGGCCGTCGGAAGCGGGCGGGCACAATTGGCAACCCATGTCGTACAGCCGGGAAACCGGGCTGGTCTACATCCCGGTGCTCGAGGCGCCGATGACCTTCCAGATGCTGGAGCAACCGAAATACCGGCCCTACAGCAATCTGCAGGGCTCGGCCGCCTCCTTCCCGAGCTTCGCCTTCGGATCGAACAAGACCGGCGGCGCCGACGACATCCTCGCCGGCCAACCCAGGCCGACCTTCCAGCAGATCGTCCGCGCCTGGGACCCGGTGCGCCAGAAGGAGGCCTGGGCGACGAAGCCGATGCCCTTCTGGAGCGGCGGCACGATGGTGACCGGCGGGCTCGTCTTCCAGGGTTCGGCCGACGGCTGGCTGACCGCCTATGACGCCAGGACCGGCGCCGTGGTCCACCGCGTCGATGTCGGCACCGGCATCATGGCGTCGCCGATGAGCTACACGATCGACGGCGTCCAATATGTCGCGGTGACGGCCGGCATCGGCGGCGCCCTCAACGTGTCCTACCCGCCCGGCGCGGTGGCGATCGAGCGGCAGAACAGCGAGCGGCTGATCGTGTTCAGGATCGGCGGCCCCGCGCCCAGGCTGCCGCCGCTGCGCGAGGCCCGGCCGTTCACCGTGGCGCCCGCCCAATATCGCGGCACCCAGGCCCAGGAGCAGCACGGCGCCGCCCTCTACGGCGAGAATTGCGGGCGCTGCCACGGCGGGCCGACCGGCGCGGGCGGCTATCCCAACCTGTGGAAGATGACGCCCGAGACGCATGCCGCGTTCGAGTCGATCGTCCTCGACGGCGCCTTCGCCTATGCGGGCATGGCCTCCTTCGCCGACGTGCTGAGCAAGCAGGACGCCAGGGACATCCACGCCTTCCTGGCGAAGCCGCACGACGAGAAGGCCCAGCCCACCGAGAACCGGATGCACTAATATCCTTCCTTTCCGTCATTCCCGCGAAAGCGGGAATGACGATGGGGGCCGAAGGATATGCCTCGATTCAAACCAACGGTCGCCCACGGAGAACGACATGAAGCTTTGGAAGATACCGGGCGGCGCGGTCGCGCTGCTCGCGATGACGGCCGCCGCGATGCCGGCCATGGCCACGCCGGCGCTCCAGCTGCGCGACGCCGTGGCGATGGCGCAGGGCGCGACCGAGGCGGCCGGGCGCGGCGGACACGCCGTCTCGATCGTCATCGTCAATCGCGAGGGCCGGGTGATCCTGGCGCAGCGGATGGACGGCGCCTCGTATAAGAGCCTCGACGTCGCCGAGGGCAAGGCCACCACCGCCGCCGCGCTCGGCCTGCCGACCCGCCTGCTGCAGGAGGCACTCGCCAAGGGCGACCAGTCGGTGCTGTCCGTGCCGGGCGCGATCGCGATCGCGGGTGGCGTGCCGGTGACGGTCGACGGCGCGACGATCGCCGCGATCGGCGTCAGCGGCGGCGCCCCCCAGGACGACGAGGCGATCGCCACCGCCGCGCGCGACCGCTATCCGGGCGCCAAGCCGCGCTGACGCCGATCGCCCTCAATGGGCGAGCGAGGCCCAGGCGGCGGCGCTGAGCGCCAGGCATCCCCCCGCCGCCGACGCCGCCATCAGCCCATGGCCCATCAGGGTCAGGACCGGCGCGTCGGGACGCGCCTCGCGGCGGTTGCGGGAAAGGCTGGTCAGGATGAAGGTCGTCAGGAAGCCGTAAGCGAGCGCGAAGATCGGAAGCGCCATCGATAGTCCCCACCATGATGTTGCGACGCAGCAATCATGCGCGCCCGAGTCGGTCAACCGCCTTGCCGTCGCCCGATCGGCGCTTTGCCGGCCCCTGCGCCGGAGCGTGGTTCGAACCGGTTGTTGCGCGGCCGGAAAGACGGCCTGAATAATGGCTTTTTCAAGATGATTTATTACAAAATATGTCTGGAGTGTTGCTTGTAACAAAAAGGACATGGAAGCGTCACATCGGCCTCAACGCGGCTGGTCGCCGCCCGGGAGACATTCCATGTTCCGCATTGCCCGCGTGGCCCTGGCCGCCACTGCCTCGCTGATCGCCATGCCGCTGGCCGCGGCCCCCCTGTCGGCCGAGGAGAGCCAGGCCCTGCGCGAGGAGGTCCGCGCGCTGCAGGCCCGACTCGCCGCGATCGAGGCGCGGCTGGGCGAAGCGCCGCCGGGCGCTGCCCCGGCGGCGGCATCGGCCCCGGCCGTGACGGCGGCGGCCGCCGCTTCGGCCCCCGCGACGGCGATCGGCTGGAAGGGATCGCCGCAATTCACCAGCGACGATCGCAGCTTCAAGGTGAAGGGCCGCATCCAGCTCGATGCGGGCTATGTCTCCAAGCCGCGCGGCATCGTCGATCGCGGCCTCGGCTTCTCGAACGAGGTCCGCCGCATCCGGCTCGGCGGCGAGGGCAAGCTCGGCAGCGGATTCGGCTACAAGCTCGAGGTCGAGCTGTCGGACAACAAGGTCGGCCTGGTCGACACCTTCGTCACCTATGACACGGGCCCCTGGCAGGTCTCGATCGGCAACCAGAACCAGTTCCAGTCGCTCGACGAGCTGACCAGCGACACCACCGGATCGCTGATGGAGCGCGCCGCCTTCACCGACGCCTTCAACTTCGAGCGGCGGCTGGGCATCGCGGTCCAGTATCATCGCAAGGACATCCTCCTCCAGGGCGGCGTCTTCTCCGACGACATCGACGCGCTGGCCGACTCGAGCGACGGCCCGAACGGCGGCGACGAGAACAACAGCTTCAGCATCGACGGCCGCGCCGTCTATGCGCCGAAGCTGGGCGGGACGCAGATCCATCTCGGCGGCTCGGCGCATCTGCGCATGCTCAACCGGCTGTCGGACGCGCCGACGCGCTATCGGCAGCGTCCCTTCCTGCACAGCACCAACAGCCGCATCCTCGCGACGCCGAACATGCTGGTCGACCGCGAGTTCAACTATGGGCTGGAGGTCGCCGCCATCCATGGCCGCTGGCACACCGCCGGGGAGGCGAACTGGCTCGACGCGATCGGGCCGGGGCCCAATTCGCGCTTCTTCGGCGGCTATGCCGAGGTCGGCTATTTCCTGACCGACGACACCCGCACCTATCGCAACGGCATCTTCGGCGGGGCCAAGCCCTCCTCGCCGTTCGGCAAGGGCGGCATCGGCGCGATCCAGGTCAACCTGCGCTACGACTATCTCGACCTCAACGACGGCGCGATCCGGGGCGGGACCCAGAATGGCTGGTTCGCCGGCATCATCTGGACCCCGGTCGAATATCTGCGCTTCAACCTCAACTACGGCTATCTCGCCTATACCGGCGCCGCGATCCCGGCGGGCGGGCGAACCGACTATGGGATGCATGTCGGCGGGGCGCGGGTCGAACTCGACTTCTGATCGGTGAAGGGGCGCGCGGCAATCGCGCGCCCCTTCGTTCCGTCGTCTCAGAAAGCCGCCGTCAGCGAAAAGACCAGCTTGCCGCCGGCGATCGAGGAACCGTTCTTCGTCGATGCGAAGTTCGGCAGCAGATAGGCCGATTCGCTCCTGCCGATGTCGGTATCGACATAGGCGACGCCCGCCGTGACCGGGGTCCCCGGAACCGCGACGTCGACCCCGACCAGCCAGTCGAGATATTTGCCGGTCGGCGCGATGCTGGTACCGTTGGGGCCGAGGCCCGCATTGCCGTTCGAATAGCCGAGATGCGCCTTCAGCGTGACCGGGGTCTGCGGGATGGCGCCGGAGACGTCGGCCCAGAGGTAGAGATTGTCCTCCTTGTCGCCCGGATCGTCGTAGACGCCGGTCGAAGCCGACGCGCCCGAGACATACCAGCGGCCGAGCGCCTGCTGCTTCGGCGCATAGGCGACGCCGCCGAGCAGCGTGACCGGGCCCAGCGTGCCGCTGAGCTTGGCATAGAGTTCGGCGAAGTCGGTCTTGTCGGCGCCGCCCGGATACATGAACCAGGTGAGGCCCGCGTCGAGCGCGACGCCTTCGCCCAGCGCAACCTTGTAGCCGCCGAAGATGTCGAGCTCGGTGTTGGAGCCGCCGAAGGTGCCCCAGCCGGCGAGGTTCGATCCCCAGGTGCCGACATAGAAGCCGCTCTCATGGCCGACGGTGATGCCGCCCTGGATCGCCATCTCCTTGTCGGTCTGGGAAACGCCGCGGAAGCGGTAGTCGCTGGCGAGGCCGATGCTGCCGGACACGCTGAACGGCGAGCTTTCCTCCTGGGCCAGGGCCGGCGTCGCGACGAACAGCGCGAGGACGGCGGCGGTGGTTTTCTGGAAACGCATAAGACAATCCCCTTTGATAAGGTTTCGGATCGTCCCTCCTTTCGCCGGCCTGCGCTTCCTCTGATCGGGTCGCGTCACGATCGACGCGGCCATTATGGAAACGGGATTCTCAGTCCCCTGTTTCCCGTCCGTTACAAATCATTGCGGGGGTCCGGCGCCACGCCCTAAGGGGTAGCGGCGTGGCGCCGGCGCAACACCCGACCGTTTTGGGGCCGGTCAGGCTGCGATCTTGCGGAGCTGGTCGTCCCCGGCGTCGAGGTCGACCCGCGTCCCTCCGGACCGGCGGCGCTGGATCCATTCGCCCAGCATCTCCGCCGAACTGTGGTCGATCGCCGGCACCTTGCGGATGTCGAGGCTGACCGCGCGGCCGCCGGGGATCGCTTCGAGCGCCTTGAGGAGCTTCGGCAGCGTCAGGAAGGTCGCCGCTCCCTCGAGCCGGATCTCGCTCTGCTCGTCGCCGTGATTCGCGTCGACCCGCAGCCGCAGCCGCCGCAGGTGCGGGACCAGCTCGAGCAGCGAGAGGCCGAGGCCGACGAGCACGCCGGTCAGCAGGTCGGTCGCCACCACCATCACGAAGGTCGCCACCCAGATCACCACCGGCAGCACGCCATGATGGTGGAACAGGTGGCGGACGTGCGCCACCGACACCAGCCGCCAGCCGGTGACGACCAGGATGCCGGCGAGCGAGGCCATCGGGATCTCGCGCAGCAGCCAGGGCAGCAGCGCGACGAAGGCCAGCAGCCAGGCGCCGTGGAGCACCGCCGACAGCCGCGTCACCGCGCCCGCCTGGACATTGGCCGAGCTGCGGACGATGACGCCGGTCATCGGCAGCGCGCCCGCGAAGCCGCACAGCAGGTTGCCGACGCCCTGGGCGCGCAGCTCCTTGTCGTAATCGGTGCGGACGCCGTCATGCATCCGGTCGACCGCCGCCGCCGACAGCAGCGTCTCGGCGCTGGCGATGAAGGCGATCGCGACCGCCGTCACCAGCAGCGCGGGATCGAGCATCTGGCCGAGAAAGCCGGCATCCGGCGGCGCGATCGCGGCGACGATCGAGGACGGCACCTCGACCCGGGTGATCGACAGGCCGAGGCCCCAGGCGACCAGCGTGCCGGCGAGGACGCCGACCAGCGCGCCCGGCACCAGCTTCATCGTCGCCGGCCGCAGCTTCTCCCACATCAGCATCGCGACGATCGTGACCAGACCGATCGCGAAGGCCATTTCGGCCGCGGCGACGTTCGAGGCCGACAGGCCGAACAGCCGCGCCGGCATCGCCGCGAGGTTCTGGAGGCCGTTGGGCAGCGGCTTGGCGTCGAACAGGACGTGGAACTGGCCGACGACGATCAGCGCGCCGATCCCCGCCAGCATGCCATGGACGACCGCCGGGGAGATGGCGCGGAACCAGCCGCCCAGCTTGAGCACGCCGGCGACGAGCTGGATCGCGCCCGCGAGCGCGAGGATCGGGCCGAGCGCCGACAGGCCGTGGTCGCGGACCAGTTCGAACACGATGACGGCGAGGCCCGCCGCCGGGCCGCTGACCTGCAGCGGCGATCCGGCGAGCGCGCCGACGACGAGGCCGCCGATGATGCCCGTGATCAGGCCCTTTTCGGGCGGCACGCCCGACGCCACTGCGATGCCCATGCAGAGCGGCAGCGCGACCAGGAAGACGACGATCGACGCCGTGAAGTCGCGCGAGAAGCTGACCGGGAAGAGCGAGGCGAGGCGCGCCGAGATCATTCGGCGGCCTCCAGCACGTCGGCGGCGCGACGCGACGCGGCCTGCAGCGCGACCGGCAGCGGACGATCGGCGGCGAGCGGCAGGAAACGCTCCGTCTCGCCGTCGAGCGCGAGCACCTCGCCGGCATGGATGTCGACATACCAGCCGTGCAGGGCCATCTCGCCCCGCGCGATCGCCGAGGCGACCGAGGGGTGGGTGCGGAGATGGGCGAGCTGGCCGACGACGTTCTCGAGCGCCAGGACGCGGACCCGGTCGGTGCCCGAAACGTCGGGATAGGCATCCTCGGCGACCTTCTGCGCGGCGTGCGAATGGCGCAGCCAGGCGGCGACGTTGGGCATGCCGTCGAGCGAGCCGGGGCTGCACAGCGCCTTCATCGCGCCGCAGTCGGAATGGCCGCAGACGATGATGTCGCGGACGCCCAGCACCATCACCGCATATTCGACGGTCGACGAGACGCCGCCATTGGCCTGCGAGAAGGGCGGGACGATGTTGCCGGCGTTGCGGCAGACGAACAGGTCGCCCGGCGCGGCCTGGACGATATATTCGGGGACGACGCGCGAATCCGCGCAGGATATCATCAGCGCCTTGGGGCTCTGCCCGTCACGGGCGAGCTTCCCGTAGAGGGCGCTGTTGCTCGTGAACACATGCTCCTGAAAGCTGAAGACTCGACCGATCAGCTCGTTCATCGTGGGACTCCTGGGATATGGTCATGCGACCGGCATCATGGAGCCCGGAGATAGGGGGGCGTTTTTGCCGCAGCGCAGCGCCCCTGTAAGAAATGATTGCTGCGCGGCGGCGTGCGCCGCTCGACCGCTTCCTCGCCATCCCGGCGAAAGCCGGGATGGCGAGGAAGCTAGGCGGTCGGCGGCCCGTCGATCGGCAGGTCGATCTCCGCCATCAGGCCGCCGGTCGGCCGGTTGGAGAGGCGGAGGACCCCGGCATGAGCGCGCACGATGCGCTCGACGATGGCGAGGCCGAGGCCCAGCCCCTCGGTGTTGCGACGGCGCGCGGTGTCGAGCCGGACGAAGGGCTGGCGCACATCGTCGAGGCGCGCCTCGGGAATGCCGGGCCCGTCATCGAGCACCCGCAGGATCGCGCGGTCGTCGCGCCGCTCGACCTGGACGGCGACATGCTTGCCGTGGCGCAGCGCGTTGGTGACGAGATTGTCGAGCGCGCGCTTGACGTCGTAGAGGCGGACATAGGCGTCGAGATGCTCGGGCCCTTCATAGCGGACGCGATGCCCCTCGTCGGAGGCGTCGTCGACCCGGGTCGCCGCCATCACCGCCAGGTCGGTCCGCACGACGGGCTGGTTGCTCTCCTCCCCGCCGAGGAAGGCGAGCAAGGAGCCGATCATCGCCTCCATCTCGATCGCGTCGCGCTGCATGGCGTCGCGCGCCGCGCCGTCGCCGATCATGTCGATCCGCAGCCGCAGCCGCGCGATCGGGGTGCGCAGGTCGTGGCCGACCGCCGCCAGCGCCTGGGTGCGGTCGCTGATCAGCCGCTGGATGCGGTCCTGCATCGCGTTGAACGCCCGGATCACGCGCAGCACCTCGCCGGTGCCGATCTCGGGCAGGATCACCCGGTCGCCATAGCCGTAGCGCTCCGCCGCCTGCGCGAGCATGCGGACCGGCTTGAGCGTGTTGCGGATCAGCAGGCTGCCGATCACGAGCAGGCCGATCGCCGGGACCAGCGCCAGCATCACCCGGCCGATCGCGAGGTCCCAGCCGCCGACCACGTCGCGGGTACCGAAATGGATCCAGCTTCCGTCGGGCAGGGTCATCCCGCCGACGACCATCGAATCGAGGCCCGGCGACTTGAGCCGCAGCCGGACGTTGGAATCGGCCAGCGAGGGTTCCCAGGTGACGATCTGCTCCCGCATCTCGCGCAGTTCCGGGGCCATCGGCGGCGGCGGCGGCTCGGTGGCGCCCCAGCGGACGTCGTAGCGGTCGGTGGTGAGTAGCGAGGCCATCATCGCCCGCTCGTGGACCGGCCGCTCGGCGATCAGCTTGCGGGTGATGACGAGATGCTCGGCCAGCCGGTGCGCCTCGTCCTCGCGCAGCGAGAACTGGCTCGCGCGTTCGTAGAGCAGGGTGCTGGTGCAGAACTCGACCGTGACCGTCAGCAGCAGGATGACCAGGATCCGCCCGACCAGCCCCAGCGACGGGCGCACCAGATGGATCAAGCGCGGGTCACTTCGGCGTTGAACATATAGCCGACGCCGCGGACGGTGGTGATCGGCGCATCGCGGCCCTCGCCCTGCAGCTTGCGGCGCAGGCGGCTGACCAGCACGTCGATGCTGCGATCGGACGCGTCGCCGAGCCGGGTGCGCGACAGCTCGATCAGCCGCTCGCGCGCGATCACCCGCTGGGCGTTGTGCAGGAAGCTCGACAGCAGGTCGAACTCGGCGCCGGTCAGGTCGACGACGGCGCCGCTCGGCGAGGTCAGCTCGCGGCGCGGGAAATTGACCTGCCAGCCGTCGAAGCGCGCCTCGTTGCGGCGGCTCTGCTCGCTCTGCCGGTCCATGCCGCCGCGGCGCAGCACGGCGCGCACCCGCGCCATCAGCTCGCGCGTGCCGAACGGCTTGGCGAGATAATCGTCGGCGCCGATCTCCAGCCCGATGACGCGGTCGGTCTCGCTGCCCTTGGCGCTGATGAAGATGATCGGGACGTCGCTCTTCTGCCGGAGCTGGCGGCACAGCTCGATGCCGTTGGTGCCGGGCAGCATGATGTCCAGGATGATCAGGTCGATCGGCTCGGCGTTGAAGGCGATCCACATCTCCGGCCCGGTCGCGGCGGGGCGCACGACATAGCCGTTCTCCTGCAGGGCCCGCGCCGTCAGGACGCGGAGCGACGGATCATCCTCGACCAGCAATATGGTACTCGACGTCACGATGGGCAGCCTCGGTTCGATACGGGGTGATCGCCTCCGCACCTATGTACGCCCGGCAGGAGCGTCAACGGCAGCGGTGCGCAAAAACCGTTGCAGCATCGCCGCAGCAACAGTTTGAAATGGTCACGCAACCGCCGCGAGAAAATGCCGCCCGGCGAGCGGACATGATTTCTTACACGATCGCGATCCGGGAGCAACGCGGCCCGCCTAGCTGCACGTCGAAAGCCGAATATCCGGAGATCGACGATGCGCCTGATCCTGTCCGCCGTTTCGCTGTCGCTGCTCGCGGCGTCGCCGCTGGCCGCCGCCGACCTGCGCACCACGCACCGCGAGGTCGCGGTGCCACCGGGCAAGCTCCACGCCCGCGCCTTCCGTCCGATCGCGCCGCAGCCCTGCGCGCTCGCCCGCACCAACCCGTCGGGCAGCCGCGTCGCCGCGACCCTGCCGGCCCGCCCGGCCGACGCCTGTCGCGCCGCCGAGGCCGCGAAGGCCGCCCCGACGGGCTGAGGTCCCCCCGCCGCTCCCCAGCGGCACGGAAGCGGGCCCGTCCGGCTCGAGCGGGCTCGCTTCCCTTGGCCTTCAGGACGCCCGCAAATGGCCGCGATAGGCGGTGCGCAGCGCCCGCTTGTCGATCTTGCCGGTCGTCCCGAGCGGCATGGCGTCGACCCGGACGACCCCGTCGGGCACCCACCAGCGCGGCACCGCCCCGTCAAACGACTCCAGCAGCGACGCATCGGAGCAGTCCTCGCCCTCGCGGAGTTGGACGACGAGCAGCGGCCTTTCGCCCCAGCGGTCGCAATCGGCGGCGATCACCGCGCAATGCGCGACCGCCGGATGCTCGGCGGCGATCGCCTCCAGCCCCTGCGAGCTGATCCATTCGCCGCCCGACTTGACCACGTCCTTGTCGCGATCGGTGATCTGGAGGAAACCGTGCTCGATCATCGCGACGTCGCCGGTCTCGAACCAGCCCTCCGCATCGGTGGCCGGGGTCTCGCGGCCGAAATAGCGGCCGACCGTGGCATAGCCGCGCGCGAACAGCCGACCCGGCGCGCCCGGCCCGGCGGCGGGATCGTCGCTCACCACCTTGAGCTCGACGCCGAGCGGAGGGCGGCCCTGCGACATCAGCAGCCGGCCGGCCTCCTCGGGCGGCAGCGCCGCCGACGCCGCGCTGGGGGCGGCGACGGTGCCGAGCGGCGACAATTCGGTCATGCCCCAGGCATGGCGCACCTCGACCCCATAATGGTCGGTCAGGCGGCGCTGCATCGAGGGCGGGCAGGCCGCTCCGCCGATCACCACGCGGCGCAGCGGCGCCAGCCCGCCGCCCTCGCGATCGAGATGGTCGAGCAGCCCCTGCCACACGGTCGGCACCGCCGCCGACATCGTCACCCCCTCCTCGGCGATCAGCCGGTGGACGCTGGCGCCGTCGAGCCGCGCGCCGGGCAGCACCAGCTTCGCGCCGACCGCCGGGGCGGCGAAGGCGATGCCCCAGGCATTGGCGTGGAACATCGGCACGATCGGCAGCACGCTGTCCGCGGCGCCGATGCCGAACAGGTCGGGCTGGAGGATCGCGAGCGTGTGGAGGAAGTTGGAACGGTGGGTGTAGAGCACCCCCTTGGGATCGCCGGTGGTGCCGGAGGTGTAGCAGAGCCCGGCGGGCTGATCCTCGCCGAAGCCACCCCAGCGCGCCGGCTCGTGCGCCGCGATCAGCGCGTCGGTGCCGTCGCCCAGCACGATGATCCCCTCGATCCCGGGGCAGAGGGCGCGCACCGCCTCCGCCATCGGCAGCAGCGCTGGATCGACCAGCAGCAGCCGGTCCCCGGCGTCGCCCGCGACCCAGGCGAGCTGCGTCGCGTCCATCCGCAGGTTGAGCGTGTGGCACACCGCGCCGATGCCCATGATCGCATACCAGGCCTCGAAATGCGGCAGCGTGTTCCAGCCGAGCGTCGCGACCCGGTCGCCGGGCCCGATCCCGTGCGCGACCAGCGCCGCCGACAGCCGCCGCGCGCGATCGGCGCATTCGGCATAGGTCCGCCGCACCATCGTCCCGTCGGGCGCCGCGCCGACCACCGCCTGGTCGGGATGCCACCGCTCCGCATGGACCAATATCCGGTCGAGCGTCAGCGGCCAGTCGAACATCGATCCGTTCATGCCGTCCTCTCCTCCCCTTTTCGATCAGGGTTCGGCGGCAAGCTGCCATCGATCAGGGCCGTCCGACAAGCATCTCCGTCGTTTCGCGGGCGGGCGGCCCGGCGTCAGGCGCCGACGGCGGCCCGGACATTGTCGAAATAGAGGCCGATATTGCCGCGCGACAGGCCGCGCAGCTCCTCCCCCCGCGCCGGATCGAGCGGCAGGAAGCGGGTGCGGACGACGAGGATGCAGGCATCGGGCCCGGCCGGCGTCACCGTGATCCGCCCGCCATAGTCGGCCCAGGGCAGCGGGCCATAGTCGACCATGTCATAGCCGATCGCGCGCTCGGCATCATCGAGCTCGACGAGCCGCTCGACCACCGCGCCGCTGCCGATCGACGGATCGAGATGATAGGTGCGCCGCGCGCCGATGCCCCGCCCCGCCACCTCGACCCGCGCGACATAGCCCCGGGTGAGGACATCGCCGCCGAAATCGCCGACCAGCGCCCAGACCCTGTCGGCCGGGGCCTCGATCCGCTGCGCGACCGCCACCGTCTCCATATGCGCCCCTCCTATCGGATGAAGTCCGCGCCGGGATGCGCGCGCGGATAGGTCTTCAGATAATCGACGAAGCGGCCCAGCGCCTTGTCGCTGCGGGTGAACATGCCGCGCGTGAAGCGGATGCTGTTGAGGATCTCGACGTCCTGGTCGACCACCGCGATCTCCAGCTTCTGCGCGAAGTCGAGCGTCTCGGCCACGCGGGCGTCGTCCTCCGGCGTGCCGTCCGACTTGCGGGTGGCGATGACGAAATAGCTGCGCAGCGTGCCCGGGCGGTGGATGCCGCACGGATAGAGGAAGGCGAACCAGCGGCCGTTCACGCTGCCCATCTGGTAGAAGATGTTCGAGCCGCGGATGCCGACCTTGTACTCGATCGCCGCGCCGGTCTCCCTGAAGTGGCCCTTCAGGTCATAATCGTAGCCGAATTCGTGCCAGTTGATGTCGCGGGTCGCGTCACCCTGGATGTCGATCCCGTGGACGACCTCGATATGGTTGAAGTCCGACGTGTTGCACATGAACACCCAGGGATCGGCCAGCAGGTCGAGGCTGGGGATCTCGGCGTGGAAGGCAAGCTCCTCGTCGGGAAAGCCCAGCTCGGGCAGGTCGAACAGCGGCTCGGTGCCGTTGAACGCCCAGATCAGGCCGAAGCGCTCCTGCACCGGATAGCGGAAAACCTTCATCCCCTCGACGATCCGGTCGCCGGTGGGGGTCCGGCTGCACCGGCCGCTCCGGTCGAACTCCCAATGGTGGAAGGCGCAGACCAGCCGGTCGCCCGCCACCTTGCCGATCGACAGGTCGGCGCCGTTGTGCGGGCAATAGGCGCTGACGACGTTCGCGATGCCGTCCTCGGTCCGGTAGACCGCGACCCGCCCGTCGAGGAAGTTGCGGCCCAGCACCGCGCCGGCCGCCACCTCGCTCGACCGGCACAGCGGGAACCAGCTCTGGGTGAACAGGTCGCCGTCGCCTTCATAGGCGACGTCGCGCCCGTGGCGGCGACGGTCGATCAGCTCGATCGCCGCCGTCCGGCCGTGGAAGAACTCCTCTAGGTCGCGCGGTTGGGTCGTCATGGATGGCCCCGTCAGAAGTTGAGGGTCGCCGAGACGCCATAGCGGCGCGGCTGGCCCGGATAGCGGATGTCGGCGGCGCCGGCCGAGAATTCCTTGGCGAAGAACTCCTCGGTGTAGCGCTCCTTGAACAGGTTGGTGGCGTAGAGCGCGATCGAGTAGCGCTTCGCATCGAAAGTCAGCCGGGCATTGACGAGGTGGACCGCGTCCTGCCGGTCGGCATTGTCGATGTGCCAGTAATTGCCCGACCGGCCCGAATAGTCGACGCGGGCGACGATGCCGCGATCGCCGCCGACCGGCACCCGATACTGGCCGAACGCGGTATAGGACCAGCGATAGGTGAGCGGCACCCGGTTGCCGCGGAACCGCGCGGTGCCGTCGAAATCCTTGATCTTCGTGTCGATGAAGCCGAGCGACGCGCCGAGCTGGAGGTTGCGGACCGGCCGCGCCTGCGCCTCCAGTTCGAAGCCGTAGATGTCGGTCTTGCCGACGTTGACGATGCCCTGGTCGGCGACGTTGAGGATGAAGACCTGCTGGTCCTTGTAGCGCATGTAGAAGGCGGCGGCGTTGAGCGTCAGCCGGCGGTCGAGCAGGCTGTTCTTGCTGCCGATCTCCAGCGTGTCGGCGACCTCGGGCTTGTAGATGGCGGGGAAGACCGCGTTGGGCGGATTGAAGCCGCCGCTGCGGAAGCCGCGCGCCGCCGTCGCGTAGATCATGGTGTCGGGGGTCGGCGAATATTTGATCGAGACCTTCGGCTGCCATTCGTCGAAATTGGCCTTGCGCTTCGGCCCCGGCACGAGCCGGTTGGTCTGTTCGCGCCGGTCATGGTCGTAGCGCAGCGCGCCGGTCAGCTCGACCGTGTCGGTGACGCTGTAGTTGAGCTGGGCATAGGCGGCCTTGGTCAGGATGTCCTCGGTCGCGCGCGCCGCCGGCAGCGGGATATAGGCCGAGGGCGGCAGCTTCGACGCGGTCGGATCGGGCGAGATCAGGACCACCGTGTCGACCCGCCGCCGCGCGTCGAGCAGATAGGCGCCCGCCGTCCAGCGCAGCCTCTGCGTCGAGGGGGAAGCCAGGCGGAATTCCTGGGTGAAGCTCTCGTAGCGGCGGAGCTGGGTCGCGCCGAGGATCGACTGCGGGAACCAGTCGAGATCCTCGCTCAGGTCGATCCGGGTGGTGTTGAACGCGCTGATCGAGCTCAGCGTGAAGGGATCGAATTCATAGTCGACCTTGAGCGACCCGTCCTTCACCGTGCGCGGACTGCGGCCCAGGAAATCGTTCTGGATCGGCACGCTGCTGTCGTTCGGCTGGCCGTCGGGCAGCGGGATGTACCAGGAGGCGCCCGCCTTGAGGTCGCCATAGGCGCCGCGCAGGTCGATCGTCAGCCGCTCGGTCGGCGTGAAGATCAGCCGGCCGCGCAGGTTGAGGTCCTCGACGAAATCGACCTTCCGGTCGAGCGTGACGTTGCGGAAGACGCCGTCGAACTTGCGATAGTCGCCGGCGATGCGGAACAGCAGCCGGTCGGGCACCAGCGCGCCGCTCAGCGTTCCCGACAGGCGGCGGTCGTCGCCATTGGCATAGTCGACCGAGACGCGGCCCTGCAGGTCGTTGGTCGGCCGCTTCGTGGTGATGTTGATCGCGCCGCCGATCGCGTTGCGGCCGTAGAGCGCGCCCTGCGGCCCCTTCAGTACCTCGATCTGGTCGAGGTCGAGCAGCGCCTGCTTGATCATGTCGGTCGAGGTCATCTGGACCCCGTCGATGACGAGCGCGACCGGCGCCTCGCCGTTGCGGACCTGTCCGATGCCCCGGATGTTGATCGCGACCGTGCCGGCGTCCTGCGAATCGACCAGCGAGATGTTCGGCATCAGCGCGGTGACGTCGTCGATGCTGCGGATGCCCGCCTCCTCGATCGTCCTGGCGGAGAAGGCGGTGACCGAATCGGGCACCTGCTGCAGGCTCTCCGAGCGCTGCCGCGCGGTGACGACGATGTCGTTGCCCTCGGCGGGATCGGCGCCGGCGGCGGCCTCCTGCGCCACGGCGGCGCTCGCCGCGAACAGGCAGGCGGTGCCGAGCAGCCCGGCCAGCATGCGGTTCCTGAATGTCATCTCCACGTCCCCCTCGATAGGCATCGCGCCGGGCTCTGACCCGTGCGCCGTGCCCCAAGGCTATGGCGAGGGAGGCGTCCGCGTATATCGGTAGAAAAGGTGGAGCGGCGGAACGGGATGGTGGAGCGCGCGCCCCGGGGGGCTACGCCCGCGCGGTGGCGATGGCCGACAGGTCCGAAGCCCGATCGACCGGCACCCCGGCCTGCTTGCGTTCGGAGTAGCGGTGGACGAGCTGCGCCGCATGGGGACGCAGCAGGACGGTGAAGCGAACCAGTTCCTCCATCACGTCGACGATCCGATCATAATAGCTCGACGGCTTCATGCGGCCGGCTTCGTCGAACTCCTTGTAGGCCATGGCGACCGACGACTGGTTGGGGATCGTGAACATGCGCATCCAGCGGCCGAGCAGGCGGAGCGTGTTGACGGCATTGAACGACTGCGATCCGCCCGATACCTGCATGACGGCGAGCGTGCGTCCCTGCGTCGGGCGCATCCCCTTCATCTCCAGCGGCAGATGGTCGATCTGGGTCTTCATGATGCCGGTGATGGTGCCGTGGCGCTCGGGGCTGCACCAGACATGCCCTTCCGACCACATCGACAGCTCGCGCAGCTCGCGGACGGCGGGATGGTCGTCGCCCGAGACCTGATCGGGCAAGGGCAGGTCCGACGGGTCGAAGATGCGCGTCTCGGCTCCGAACAGTTCGAGCAGGCGAGCCGCCTCTTCCACCGCGAAGCGCGAGAACGACCTGTCGCGGAGCGAACCGTAGAGCAGGAGGATACGGGGCGGCGGCTGGTCGGCCCCGAGGCCGATGGCCGGACGGTCGATCAGGAAGCGGCGGTCGAGCGCCGGCAGATGATCGGGGTCGGGCAATGGGCGCACGCGGTTCATGCGATTTCCTTCGGGACGTCGGAGAAGATGATGTCGCCGACGCGATGGGCGGCCAGCGCGCCCGCGACCTGAGCCGCGACGAATGCGGGCACGCAGGCGGGCGCGATGCCGGCGAAGCTGTCGCTCAGCGATCGCGCGACGGTGATCGCCGGATTGGCGAAGCTGGTGGACGAGGTGAACCAATAGGCGGCGGTGATGTAGAGGGCGACGCTCGCCGGAATGCTGCCGGGCCGGACCTTCGCCGTTCCCAGGATCGTCAGGACGAGCCCGAAGGTGGCGACGCCTTCGCCGATCCACTGGCCGGGGCCGGCACGGACCTTGTCGGACAGCTGGAGGAGCGGCACCGCGAACATGGCATGGGCCGCCCAGACCCCGAGGATGCCGCCCGCCAGTTGAGCGCAGGCATAGGCCGCGGCGGCGGCCGTCCCGATATGGCCCCGCAGGCGCATGACCAGGGTGACGGCGGGGTTGAGATGGGCGCCCGACACGGGCCCCAGCATGGCGACGAGGACGAACAGGATCGCGCCGGTGGCGAGCGTGTTGCCCAGCAGCGCGACGGCGACATTCCCGCCGGCCAGCCGCTCGGCCATGATGCCCGAGCCGATGACGGTCGCGAACAGCAGGAAGCTGCCCAGCGCCTCGCCCGCGATCGCCTGACGGTTCATGCCGATGGGATGCGCTGGCCCGCGGCGTCGACGACCCGTTCGCCGTCTTCCTTCGTGAACGCCCCCCGCTGCGCTTCGGGGAGGATGTCGAGAACCGCCTCGGACGGGCGGCAGAGCTTCACCCCGAGCGGCGAGACGACGAGCGGGCGGTTGATGAGGATCGGGTGCGCCATCATCGCGTCCAGCAGCGCCTCGTCGGAAAGCGACATGTCGTCCAGGCCCAGTTCCGCATAGGGCGTTCCCTTCTCGCGCAGCAGATCGCGGGGGCGGATGCCGGCGCGCTCGACGAGTTGCACCAGCAGCGCGCGGGCGGGCGGGGTCTTCAGATATTCGACGATGTGCGGCTCGATGCCGGCGTTGCGGATCAGGCCGACGACGTTGCGCGACGTGCCGCATTCGGGATTGTGATAGACGACGATGTCGACGGCCACGGGACGACCTTTCAGCAGCAAGGGGAGAGTTCGGCGACGAGCGGCGCGCACAGCTCCGCATTCCCCGCGCAGCAGTCCTTCACGAGGAACAGCGTCAGCGCCCGCAAGCCATCGAGATAGGCGCGGTAGATGATCGAGCGGCTCTGCCGTTCGGAACAGACGAGGCCGGCGCGCGCGAGGATGCCGAGATGCGCCGACATGGTGTTCTGCGGCACGTCGAGCCGGCGGGCGATCTCGCCCGCGGCCATGCCGACCGGCTCGTGTTTCACCAGCAGGCGGAACACGTCGAGGCGCGTCCCCTGCGCTAGGGCGCCCAGCGTCGCGATGGCCGAATCATTATCCATATATCCAGCATAGTGGATATATGGATAATGGCTAGAGGGTGGAGAACCGATGCCGATGCCGCTCAATCCGCCTGGGCGAAATAGGCCAGCTGGTCGTCATGCGCCTTCCTGAACGCGGGACGCCCGGTCACGCGGGTCAGATAGCGCTCGGTCGCGGGCCGGTCGCCGAAGGCGCGGACCTTCGCGACGCGCAGCACGTCCGCCATCAGCAGGTCCGCCGCGGTGAAGCGATCGGCGACCAGCCATTCCCGCTCCTTCAGCACCCGTTCCATCGTGTCGAGGCGGTTGGCCAGCCAGCCGGTCAGGCCGTTTTCGGTCGCGCCGGAGACTTCGAGGAACCACCAGGGAACCGTGACCATCTCGATCGAATTGAGCGCGGCGACCACCCACTGGACCGTTTCCGCTTCCTCGGCCGGATCGTTCGGCATCAAATGGCTGCTCTTGCGGGCCAGGTGCAGCAGGCAGGCGCCGCTCTCGAATAGCGCGAGCTCTCCGTCGCTCAGGAACGGAATCTGGCCGAAGGGCTGCTGCGCGAGATGATTGGTCTCGCGGCCCTCGAACGGGACCGAGCACATGCTGTAGGGAAGACCCGCTTCCTCGCACGCCCATCGCAGCCGCAGATCGCGCACGAAACCGCGAGGACCTTCGGGAACCCAGTCATAGGTCCAGATCTTGATCATGCTCATCGCCATCGGCCTCCGCACCATAACGTCCATGGACGCTAGACGGTCCACGACCCGATTGCATCAGATCAGCCGCAGGTTGCGCGCCGCCGAGATCGCGCGCGACCGGGTCGCGACGTTGAGCTTGCGGTAGATGTTGATGCGGTGCGTCTTGATCGTGCTCTCGGCGACGCCCAGGCTGCGCGCCATCTCCTTGCTCGACAGCCCGTCGGCCAGCCCGCGCAGCACGTCGATCTCGCGCGGGGTGACGATGACGTCGCTCGCGGCGGGCGGGATCGCGGTGCCGCCCCGTCGCGCGGCCGGCGTCGTCTGCCGCAGCCGCGCGACGGTGCTGCGCTGCGCCGGCTCGAACAGGTGGAGCGCCTCCTCGCATGCCGCCAGCACCGGCGGCAGCAGCGCGCCGAACTGCGAGACGATGCCGATCAACCCCTCGCTCTCGGCCGCCTCCAGCGCCTGGCGGACGGCGTGCGCCGCCTCGGTCCGCCGCCCGGCCGCGACCGCGCCGGCCGCGCGCAGGATCGCCATCTCGATGTCGAGCGCGACCGATCCCGCCTCCGCGACGTCGGCTTCCAGCGCCGCGACCAGCGCCTCGTCAGGCCGCCCGAGTTGCACGGCGCAGGCCGTCAGCGCGACGCGATAGTCGCAGAACAGCCGCCGGTCGCGCTCGCGGAACACGGCCGAGGGCTCGCCCAGTTCGGCGAGCAGGGGCCCGGCCAGCTCGGCCCGGTCGAGGCAGAGCCATATCCGCGCGCGCAGCAGGTCGAGCTGGTAGCGCAGGCGCGGCAGGCCCCGGCGCTCGGCGGTGGCGCGGCCGCGCTGGATGACCTGCTCGGCCGCCGCGAGGTTGCCGGTCCGCGCCGCCAGCCAGGCCTGGGTCGCATAGGCGGCGACGAACACCTCGTGCCAGCCCTCGCTCACCTCGATCACCGGCACGGCCGATTCGAGCAACTCGGTCGCGCTCGACAGGTCCCCCGACAAATAGAGCGTATAGGCGAGCAGCGAGATCGCGACCGCGACCTGGGCGCTGCCCTCGCCGAAATGGCGGTTGGCCTGTTCGAAGCTGCGGCGGAAATAGAGCTCGGCCTCGCGCCGGCGGCCGGTGCGGATCTGGGACAGGCCCAGATATTGATAGGCATAGACCTCCAGCAGCGGGAGCTGGTGCGACCGGGCGAGCTTGAGCGCCTTTTCGCCATGGACCCGGCACCAGATGTCGTCGCCGCGATCGAAGCTCGCCAGGCAGGACAGGTGGTGGAGCAGCACGCGCAACGTCGGGTCGTGCCCCTCATGCGCGAGCTGCCGTTCGAGGAAGCGGCCATAGGCGGCCGGGATCGCGCGATCCTCGTAGATATGGGCGACGAGGTCGTTGCACAGCATCTCGCTGGCGAGGCCGGGGTCGGTCGCCTCGACCCGGTCGAGCGGCAGCACCGCGAGCAGCCGGTCGAGCATCGCCCGCGCCTCGGGCAGGCGGCCGTTCTGGGCGGCGAAATAGACCCGGCCGAGGGTGACGCGCGGGAAGTCCGCCGGGGGCACCTGATCGATCTCGTCGACGTGACGGAGCAGCGTGAGGCCGCCGCGGATCGCCATCCGCCATCCGCCAGCCGCCTCCATGATCGCGGTCGCCGCGGTCCGGTCGGAAACGCGCGCGGCATGGCCCAGCGCCTCGGGCAGCAGATTCTCCCCGGCCAGCCAGGCGGCGGCGCGCAGATGGAGCGCGTCGAGCCGGGCCTGGCTGTCCCGTGCGAGCATATCGTAGAGGAATTCGCGCAGCAGCGGGTGGAAGCGATACCAGACGCCGTCGTCGTCGAGCGGCGTCACCAGCAGGTTGCGGCGGCGCATCTGGTCGAGCATGTCGGCGCCATCGTCGCGGCCCGAGATCGCATCGCCGAGCCCGGTGCAGATACGCTCGGCGATCGAGGTTTCGAGCAGGAATTGCTGGACGTCGGCCGGCAGGCCGGAGAAGACCTGCTCGGCCAGATAGTCGGCGAGGTCGCTCGACCGCCGGGTCAGGTGCTCGAGCGTGTCGACCTGGTCGCGCCCCGCCAGCCACAGGCGCAGCAGTTGCAGCGCGGCCGGCCAGCCCTGGGTTCGCTCGATCAGCTCGCCCCAGTCGACCTTGCTCGACTGGTCGCTCAGGAAACGGAGCGCCTCGCTGTCGGAGAAGCGGATGTCGTTCTGTTCGAGCAGCAGGAGCTGCCCGCGGACCCGCAGGCTCGACAGCGCGATCTCGGGCATGCCGCGCATCGCCATGATGATCGCGGCGTGGTTCGGCATCCGCTCGATCACATAGTCGAGGAAGCGGTTGGTCGCGGGCGAGGCGATGCGGTGATAGTCGTCGATGATCAGCCGGACCGGCTCCTCGCTGGCCTCCAGCGCGACGACGATCGCCCGCGCGGCCGCCTCGGCGGCGAGGCCGGGCAGGCCGGCGTCGATCGCCTCCTGCGAATAGGGCAGCGGCAGGCCGGCGCGGTGCAGCGCGGCCATCAGATAGGCGAAGAACTGGTCGCTCTCGAACTTCGAATCGTCGACGCTGTACCAGGCGACCGCGACGTCCCCGCGCCGCCACTGGGCGTGGCACTGGCTGAGCAGGGTCGTCTTGCCGTAGCCGGCGGGGGCGGAGAGGACGGTCAGCCGCTCGGCCGCGCCGGTGATCCGCCCGACCAGCGCCTCGCGCCACAGCAGGTCGATCGTCCTGTTGGGCGGCGCCAATTTGGTGCGGATCAGCATCGCCGCATAATGCCACAGGCGCCGCCGGCTCCTATCCACCTAATTGGTGGATTGCCGCGCCGCCCGCCGGCCGCCACGCCAGACGGGCAATTTTCGAGGACGCGTGACGATGACCAAGACCATCCTGTTCGTGCTGACCGGCCAGGCCGAGCTCGGCGACACCGGCGCCAGGACCGGGGTGTGGCTGGAGGAGCTGGCGACGCCCTATCGCGCGCTCGACAAGGCCGGGCACGAGATCATGTTCGCCACCCCCGGCGGCGTCCCCGCCCCGCTCGACCCGGCGAGCCTGGAGGAGCCGTGGCTGCTGCCCGCCGGGCATTGGCTGCTCGGTCAGCCGGCGGCGATGGCGAAGCTGGAGGCGCCGCTCGACCTCGCCGCGATCGATCCGGCGCGGATCGACGCGATCTTCCTGGTCGGCGGTACCGGCACGCTGTGGGACTTCCCCGCCTGCCGCCCGCTCGGCGCGCTCGCGACAGCCCTCCACGCGCAGGGCAAGCCGGTCGCGGCGATCTGCCACGGCGTCGTCGGGCTGATGACCGCCACCGCGGCGGACGGGTCGCCGCTGGTCGCCGGCAAGGCGATCACCTGCTTCAGCAATGCCGAGGAGGCGATGCTCGAATATGACAAGCTCGTCCCCCTGCTGGCCGAGACCGCGCTCGCCGGGCAGGGCGCCGACTATCGCTGCGCCGCGCCGTTCGAGCCGCTGGTCGTCGCCGACGGCGGGCTGATCACCGGGCAGAACCCCGCCAGCGCCGAGCCGCTCGCCGCCGCGCTGCTCGAGCGGCTCGGATAAAGTATAGACATTATCACCGCGCCAGCCGGATCAGCCCTTCCTGGGCGACCGAGGCGACCAGCCGGCCGTCCCGCGCGAAGATCGTGCCGCGGCCGAGCGTGCGGGCGCCGCCGGCATAGGGGCTGTCCATCGTGTAGAGCAGCCACTCGTCGGCGCGGAACGGCTGGTGGAACCACAGCGCATGGTCGAGGCTGACGTCGCTCAGGCCATGGTCCGACCAGCTTATCCCGAGCGGCAGCAGCCCGGTGTGGAGGATATAGAGGTCCGACGCGAAGGCGAGCATCCGCTGATGCTCGCCGGGGTCGTCGCCGAGCCGGTCGCGGGTGCGGAACCAGAAGGAGCGGCGCGCCGGCGCGCGGGGCGGGTCGAGCGTGTGGAACGGCTCGACCGCGCGGACGTCGAGGCCGATGTCGCGATCCCAGAAGACGAGCCGATGCGGCGGCATATGGGGCAGCGCGGCGGCGATCGCCTGCTCCTGCGGCGGCAGGTCGAGCGGGTCGGGGACGTCGGGCATCGTCGCCTGCTGCACCGGACCCGGCTCGGCCGCGTGGAAGGAGGCGGACAGGGTGAGGATCAGCTCGTCGCCCTGCCGCGCCTCGACCCGGCGGGCGGAGAAGCTGCGGCCGTCGGTGTCGCGGCTGACGGTGAAGTCGATCGGCCGGTCGACCCGGCCGGCGCGCACGAAATAGGCGTGGCAGCTATGCGCCAGCCGCCCCGCCGCGACGCTGTGCTGCGCCGCCGCCAGCGCCTGCGCCAGCACCTGCCCGCCGAACAGCCGGAACAGCGGCCCGCCGGTCGGCGCGGCGCGGAGCACGCCGCCGTCGCCTTCCTCGAACCGGAACAGATGGGCAAAGCGATGATCGGTCTCGTCCACAAATGACTCCCGTTTCGGCATGTCCCTTGGCAAAGCAGGGCCGGCCGGCTTCCTGGCAGGAGATGATCGATGACCGACCATGATGCCCCCTTCGTCCCCGCCCGGCCGACCCGCTGCTTCGAGGACCTCGTGGTCGGCGAGGTCCGCCGGTCCGAGCCGCGCCTCGTCACCGAGGCGGAGATACTCGCCTTCGCGCGCCAATGGGACCCGCAATGGTTCCACAGCGACGCCGACCTCGCCCGCCAGTCGGTGTTCGGGGAGGTCGTCGCCAGCGGCATCCACACCCTCGCGCTGTGGCGGCAGATGGATCATGCGATCAATGCCGACATCGACTTCGTCTGCGGCATCGGCTGGGACGAGGTGCGGATGAAGAAGGCCGTCCGCGCCGGCGACAGCATCCACGTCACCTCCGAGATCGTCGAGCTGCGCCCCTCGACCTCGCGCGCCGATCGCGGCACCGCCATCACCCGCTATGCCGTCGTCAACCAGCATGGCGAGGAGGCGGTGAGCTTCCGCAGCATCAACCTGGTCTATACCCGCGCCGGCAGGGAGAGGCCGGAGAGCAGCGCGTCGACCTCGGCATAGGCGCGGTCCATCGCCGCCGCGACGCTCGCCTCGTCGCCATAGGTCGGGCGGACATGGATCGCATCGACGTCGGTGACGCCGATGAAGCCGAGCCAGGTCCTGAGATAGGCGAGCTGGAAATCATAGGCCGCCATCGGCCCGCCCGGCCGGATGTCGAGCGCGCCCGAGGTGACCAGGATCGCGCGGCGGCCGGCCGCCAGCCCCTCGCCCTGCCCGTCGACCACCCGGAAGGCCAGGCCGGGCTGGGTGATCAGGTCGATATAATGCTTGAGCCGGTAGGGGATGCCGAAATTCCACATCGGCACGGTCAGGAGCCAGCCGTCGAACGACAGGAAATGATCGACCATCCGGCCGATCGCCGCCCAGTCGGCGCGCACAGCCTCATCGACCGGCCGGCCCTCGATCAGCGCATAGCGCCCCTCGATCGCGGCGCCGTCGAAGGCGGGCAGGTCGGCGTCGAACAGCGCCAGCCGTTCGATGTCGTGCCCGGCGAGCCCGGCGATCAGCCGGTCCGCCACCATGTTCGATCGCGATCGCGCGCCACGCGGGCTCGCGTCGATGTGCAACAGCCTAGCCATCGGGCAGGTCGACGACGATCTCGCCGTCCTCGACGCTGACCGCATAGACCGCGATCGGCTTCTTGGTCAGCGTCCCGTTCGGGGCGCCGGTGCGCATGTCGAAGCGGACGCCGTGCAGCGGACAGAAGATGTGCGGCCCGCGGACCTTGCCGCCCTCCAGATGGGCGAAGGCGTGGCTGCACATATTCTCGATCGCGAAGACCCCGGCGCCGGTGCGGCACAGCAGCACCGACTTTCCGCAGGCGTCGAACGCCTTGTTGCCGCCTTCGGGGACGTCGTCGAGCGCGGCGATGCGCTGCTTCGCCATCAGCGCCTCTGGTCGAAGCGGCGGCCGAGCATCGCCGCGGCGATGTTGACCTTCTGGATGTCGATCGCGCCGCCGGCGATGCCCCAGCCCCAGCTGTCGCGCAGCCGGCGCTCCATCGGGAAATCCTTCGAATAGCCATAGGCGCCCATCAGCTGGACGGCGTCGCCCGCCACCTCGCGCGCGATCGAGTTGGCGAAGCATTTGGCGGTCGAGCTGTCGAGGATCGAAGGCAGCCCGTCCTCGGCATTGGCCGCCGCGCGCCAGATCAGCAGGCGGGCGGCGTCGACCTTCATGTGCATCTCGGCGAGCTTGAGCTGGACCGCCTGGAACTCGACGATCGGCTTGCCGAACTGCCTGCGCTCCTGGACATAGTCGGTGACGTCCTCCAGCGCGCCCGACGCCTGGCCCAGCGCCATGGTGGCGTTGCCGCAGCGTTCGAGGTCGAACGTCTCCATCAGCTTCTTGAAGCCGCCCGCCGGCACGACGATGTTGTCGAGCGGCACCTCGACATCGTCGAAGGTCAGGTCGGCCGAGGGCACGCCGCGGAAGCCCATGAGCTGTTCGTTGGGGCCGAAGCCGAAGCCCGGCGTCCCCTTCTCGACCAGCACCGCGCCGATCGCCCTGGGGCCGGGATCGTCCGACAGCCGGCAATAGACGAGATAGGCGTCGGCATGGCCGCCGCCCGAGCACCAGCGCTTGGTGCCGTTGATGACGAGCCGGTCGCCCTTCACCACGCCCTTGGTCTTGAGGTCGGTCAGCGCCGATCCGGCGTCGGGCTCCGACATGCCGATCGCGACGACCATCTCGCCCTTGCAGACGGCGGGGACGATGCGGCGCTTGAGGCTGTCCGACCCGAAATGCTCGATCGCGCGCACCGGGCCCACCGAGGATTCGAAGATCGGGAAGGCGACCGCCGAGGATATCTTGGCGAACTCCTCCAGCACCACCAGCGCCTCGAGATTGCCGAGGCCGAGGCCGCCCAGTTCCGCCGGCACGTTGATGCCGAGGAAGCCCATCTCCGCATAGCGGCGGACCAGTTCATGGCTGGGCGGGACATTGTCGCGCTCGCACGCCGCCGCGATCGCCGGCAATTCGGCGCGGGCGAAGGCGCGGGCCGCCTCGCGCAGTTCCTCCTGCTCGGATGTGAGCCTGAAATCCATGCCTCTCCCCTATGATCCGATGGTGGTCAGCGCGTGACCCAGTCGTGCAGCACCTGCTCGACCCGCGCCTCGGGCGGCACCTGGTTGAGGCCGATGCGGCGATCGAGCTCCTCGTGCCAATGATAGATGCGCCGCTCCTGATAGTTGAGCGGCATGCCGCGGAATCCGTCGCTTTCGAGCGATTCCTGGATCTGCGGGGCGAACTGGAGGTCCTCGTAGAGGATGCGTTCCCAATTGGCGATCCGCTTCGCCCACATCGGATGCGGGTTCTCCGGGTCGTGGTCGGGCCCGATCCAGCTCGACACCACCCGCGACGAGCGCGGGCCGGTCGGCCAGAACTGGAGCAGCGGGATGCCGCTGTCGGACGGCGGCATCACGAAGTTGGGATAGATCTGGTAGCTGACGTTGTTGTTGGCCGGCAGGTCGGTGACGGTGTCGATCTTCGGCATGCCGATCGTGCCCGGGTCCTTCCAGTCGGGGCGGCTGTTCGGCGTCACCATCCGGCTGTGCCCGTTCGGCCAGAGCGTCACGATCATGCCGCGATGGTCGAGGAAGCGGTCCACCGTGTGCTGGTGGATCGACTTGATGTGATAGACCTCCAGAAAGGCGTCGAGCAGCACCTTGACGTTGCAGCCGACCTCGTAGCTGCGGCTGTCGACGAGGCGGAGGCGGTCGAGCTGATACTGGTCGAGCTCCTTCGCCATCGGGCCGATATGGTCGATCAGCGGCTGCGCCTCGGCATCCTCGTTGACGAAGATCAGGTTGCCCAGCGTCTCGCAGCGAACCGGCACCAGCGACCGGCAGGAAAAGTCGAGGTCGACGAAGTCGCGCTTGTCGCGGACGGCGGTGAGCTTGCCGTCGAGCGTGTAGCTCCAGCCATGATAGCCGCAGACGAAGCCGCGCGCCTCGCCCGCCTCCGCCGTCACCAGCGGCGCGCCGCGATGCTGGCAGGTGTTGAAGAAGGCGCGCAGGTCGCCCTGCAGGTCGCGCACGACGATGACCGGCGATCCGGTGTTGCGGGTCAGGAACCAGGAGCCGGGGTCGGGGAGCTGGTCGACATGGCCGGCATAGAGCCAGGCCCGCTTCCACATCCGCTCCTTCTCCAGCGCCAGGAAATCGGGATCGACATAGCGGCGGCCGGGAATGTCGGGCAGCTTGGGGAAACCCTCCGGCGCGGCCTTGCGGCCGCGCTCATAGTCCATACGGGCATAATCCGGCCCGGCGCTGTCATGGCTGATGGCGTCCATCGATCCTGTCCCGTAGCGTCCTTCGTCTCTTCCGATTGACTCGCCCTACCACAGCCGCGCATAAAAACAATCATGAATGATTTTTTATTGCCCCCGGCGAAGCTCTCGCTCCACCATCTGACGGCGCTCGACGCGTCGCCGGCGGAGCTGGCCGCGATCGCGGGCCGGCTGGGGTGCGACCATGTCTGCCTGTTCACCCATGTTCCCGAGGCGATAGCACGACTCTTCCCCTGCGTGGGCGAGGCGGACGTCGCGGAGCTGTCGGCGGCGCTCGGGCAGGCCGGCGTGACATTGTGCAACCTGGAGGTGTTCCCGCTCGACGCCGATCCCGACTGGGCCGGCTTCGAACGGGCGCTGGCGGTGGGGCAGGCGCTCGGCGCGACGCGCGCGACGGTCCACATCCACGATCTCGACGACCGCGCGGGGGCGGCGGCGCTGGCGAGCTTCTGCGACCTGGCGGCCGGGTTCGGCATCGTCGCGGGGCTGGAGTTCAACGGCTTCTCGGCGGTGCGCACGCTGCCGCAGGCGGCGGCGATCGTGGCGGCGGCGGACCGGCCCGGCGCCTCGCTGGTGTGCGACATGCTGCACCTGGTGCGGAACGGCGGCGGCCCCGCCGACATCGCCGCCGCGCACGACCGGATTGGCTATCTCCAGATCTGCGACGGCCCGCGCGAGCGGGCGCGCGACGAGGCCTGGCACGAGGCGATCCGCGAGCGCGCCCTGCCCGGCGCCGGCGACTTCCCGCTCGCCGCCGCGCTCGCCGCGCTGCGGCCCGGCACGATCGTCGACGTCGAGGTGCCGCAGCATGCCGCGCGCAAGGCGGGAGTCCCGCCGTTCGAACGCGCCCGCCGCGCCGTCGAGGCGGCGCGCACCCTGATCGCCAACCACCTGCCGCACGAGGCCGCCCGATGAGCTTCCAGCCCCGCATCATCCAATATGCCTGGGTCGTCCCCGACCTGGCCGAGGCCGCCCGCCGCTGGCATGCGGCGACGGGAATCGGACCCTTCCTGGTCAACCGCGACCTCAGGCTCGACGAGCCGCGCTATCGCGGCGCGCCGAGTGAGACCCGCTTCTCGACCGCCGTCGCCCAGCATGGCGAGGTGCAGATCGAGTTGGTCGAGCAGCATGACGACGGCCCCTCCGCCTATCGCGACACGGTGCCGGCGGGGGCGACCGGCTTCCACCATGTCGCCTTCATCGCGGAGGACTTCGCCGCCGACCTGGCCCATTATACCGGCCAGGGCTTCGCGGTCGCGGCGGACGGGCTGTTCGGACCGATGCGCTATGCCTATGTCGACACCTCGGCGGCGCTCGGCCACATGATCGAGATCGTCGAGGACAAGCCCGCCATCCGCGCCTTCTTCGCCGCCGTGCGCAAGGCGGCCGACCGCTGGGACCGCGACCCCGCCACCCTGCTGCGCGAGCTAGGCTGACGGCTCCAGGGCCTTCGCCCGGTCGAAACCGAAGCCGCAGCCCTCGTCGACGATCTGGAGCAGCTCGACGACATTGCCGTCGCAGTCGCGGCCATAGGTGGCGCGGGTCGCGGCCGATCCGCCGGGCGGGCCGTTGAACGCCATGCCCAGCGCGGTCAGCCGCTCATATTCGGCGAAGACGTCGTCGCAATAGAGGCAGAGGTGGATCAGGCCATGGTCGCACATCCGCGGCCGCACCGCCGTCCCGCGCGGCGAAGCATATTCGAACGCCTCGATATAGAGATTGCCGAGACGGAGCATCTGGTAGCGCGCGGCGCTGTCCTTCAGCCCGACCATCGTGTCGACGCGTTCATTGCCTTGCTCCCACGCGCCTTCGCCGCAGCGTTCGAAACCGAACCAGCGCCGATAATGATCGACGAAACGGTCGAGATCGGGCGTCGAGACGGCGAGGTGATGGACGCCGCGGATCATCGCCGGCTCACGCCTGGGGCGCCGCCGCGGCGCGCGCGGCCTGCACCGCCGCGACGATCTCGGCGTTGCGCGGGTTGCGGCGCAGGGTGACGCCGCCGCTCACCTGCAAGGTCTGTCCGGTCATGAAGCAGGCGTCGGAGACGAGCCACGCCACCGCCTCGGCGACGTCCTCGCTCGTCCCCACCCGGCCGAGCGGATATTCCTTGGCGAAGGCGCCGATCACCGCCGGGTTGCGGCCGGCCTTGGCGGTCATCGGCGTGACGGTGAAGCCCGGCGCCACCGAATTGGCGCGGATGCCGCGATCGCCGAATTCGTTGGCGATGCAGCGGATGACATGATCGGCGCCCGCCTTGGTGCCCATATAGGCGGCGTGGTCCTCCAGCATGATCGTCGCCGTCGCCGAGGATATTTGGATCAGCGACCCGCCGTCGCGCATCGCCCGCAGCATCGCCTGGTAGAACAGGATCGCGCCGGTGAACTGGAGCGCGGTGATCTTCTCGATCTCTTCCTTGCTGGTGTCGAGGAACGGCTTGAGCAGGCCCCAGCCGGTCGCGTTGACGGCGATGTCGATCCCGCCGAAGCGGTCGACCGCCGACGACGCCAGCCGCGCCAGGTCGGCCTCGCTGGTCAGGTCGCACCGCGCGACGGCGAGACCGCCCAGTTCGTCGGCCAGTTCGGCGAGCGGTTCGGGATCGCGCCCCGCCACCACGAGTCGCGCGCCGTCGGCCGCGAGTCGCCGCGCGATCGCCTGCGCCATGTTGCCCCGCCCCGCCGCGCCGATCACCACCGCGACCTTGCCGTCCAGTTCCGCCATCGCCCAATCTCCTCTCTCCGCGCCATTAAAAACAGGCATGACTGCCTTTTTCAAGACCACTATCGTTGTCACGCCCCTACGGAGCGATGCGCGAGGCCACGGTCGTTCCGGGGAAAAGCCCGCTCAATAAAAAAGACATTTGTGATTGTTTTCTTCATCGGCGATGCTAAGCCATGTCGGGAGGAGCCTGAACGATCGATGGATGCGAATTCCACCCAGTCCGCGCCCGGCGGCCATGTCCGCCCGGACCCGAACGACCCGACCCGGCCGAAGCGCGGCCTGACGCCCGACGACCTGGCGACGCATGACACGGTGTTCCGGCCCGACCTGCTGGCCGGCCATCGCATCCTGATCACCGGCGGCGGCAGCGGCATGGGCAAGGCGGCGGCGTTCCTCGCCGCGCGGCTGGGCGCCGAGGTAGCGATCTGCGGCCGCAACGCCGACAAGCTGGCCGTCACCCGCGACCAGATCCGCGCCGCGACCGGCCGCGAGGTGATGACCGCCGCGATGACGATCCGCGATCCCGAGGCGTGCGAGGCACTGATCGCCGAGATCCACGATCGGATGGGCGGGCTCGACACCGTCGTCAACAATGCGGGGGGACAATTCCCGCAGGACGCGATCGACTTCAGCCGCAAGGGCTGGCTGGCGGTGATCGACACCAACCTCAACGGCACCTGGTGGATGATGCAGGAGGCGGCGAAGCGCTGGCGCGAAACCGGCGCGCCGGGCCACATCATCAACATCGTCGCCAATGTCGAGCGCGGCATGCCGCAGGCGGCGCACACCTGCGCGGCGCGCGCGGGGGTGATCTACCTGTCGAAGACGGTCGCCACCGAATGGGCGCCGTTCGACATAAGGATCAACTGCATCGGCCCCGGCGTGATCGAGACCGAGGGCTTCGGCGTCTATCCGGAGGAGGCGCTGGTCCGCTTCCACAAGGCCAATCCGATGAAGACGCGCGGCAATGCGTGGGACGTGGCCGAGGCGATCGCCTATCTCGCTTCCCCCGCCGGCCGCTTCGTCAACGGCGACCTGCTGGTGATCGACGGCGGGCAGGCGCAGTGGGGCGTCGTCTGGCCGGGCGGCATGCCGGACTATTTCGACGAGAGCGGCGCGGCCTGATCGTCCGCCGACAGACGGAGAGGGTTATGACACAGGATCGCGGCGGCGAAGCGGCCGGGCGGGTAGCCGGCAAGGTCGCGCTCGTCACGGGCGGCGGATCGGGGCTCGGCAAGGCCGATTGCGAGGCGCTGGCGCGCGAGGGGGCGACGGTGGTCGTCACCGACGTCAGGATCGAGCCCGCGCTGAAGGTCGCCGACGCGATCGGCAACGGCGCGCTCGCGCTGGCGCTCGACGTCGCGTCGGAGGACCAGTGGATCGCGGTGATCCGGGCGATCGAGGAGCGGTTCGGCCGGCTCGACATCCTCGTCAACAATGCCGGCGTGGTGCTGTCGGCCGATGTCGAGGGGACCACGCTCGACCAGTTCCGCTTCGTCAACGCGGTGATGAGCGAGGGCGTGTTCCTCGGCTGCAAATATGCGATCCCGCTGATGAACCGCAACGACGGCGGATCGATCGTCAACATGTCGTCGACCGGCGCGCTGCTCGGCTATCCGATATTCCTCGCCTATTCGGCCGCCAAGGGCGCGGTGCGATCGATGACCAAGTCGATCGCGGTGATGTGCCAGGAAAAGGGCTACAAGATCCGCTGCAACTCGATCCATCCCGGCGCGATCGAGACGCCGATGGTGCAGGAGGCCGAGGGCCGCATCGGCCAGGAGCAGGCGGTGCCGAAGGGCGTCCTGCCCGCCGGCGCCAAGGGCGCGCCCGAGGACGTCGCGGCGATGGTGGTGTTCCTCGCCTCCGACGAGGCGCGCTTCGTGACGGGCGCGGAGTTCGTCGTCGACAACGGGGTGACGATCCGGCCGTTCTGACCCGGCCCCGCCCACCGTCATGCTGAACTTGTTTCAGCATCCACCGTGCCACAAGCGACGGCGGTGCGGATGATCAACTGATTTTCCTGCCGTCACCCCAGCGCAGGCTGGGGTCCATGTCTCTATCCTCCCCGGTGGTCATCTGGCTGATGAGAGACATGGGCCCCTGCCTCCGCAGGGGCGACGTGTCGGTGTGAAAACTACCGCCCCATCCAGCGATCGAGCTCGACGTGGAAGTGGCGCAGCCGCGCCTCCTGCTCGCCCCAGAGCGGGCCGCGGAAACCGCGCGAGCGGGCGCCGGCCTGGACGATCGGCAGCAGGTCCGAATCCTGGTCGAGCACCTCGCCCATGCCCGGCGGCTCGCCGAGCCCGGTGTGGACGACGTCGGGCCGGGTCTCCCCGGTCAGGTCGACATCGTCGCCCAGCCCCATCCACAGCGGCGCGCCATAGCCGGGCACGTCGACATGGCGGTAGAGGATCGTCGTCTCATAGGTGAAGCGCTCGGGATCGTCGGCGTCCGGCTTGAAGCGGTGGAGGAACACCGCCTCGGGATGGCAGCCGATCTGCGCGTTGGGGAAGATGCCGAAGATCACGCTGTCGGTGAGTTGCGCGTCGCTGAACCGTTCATAGCCGAGCCCGAGCCGCGCCGAGCGGTCGCGCTTGGCCATCGCGATCGCCGAGCGGCTCTCCCGCGCGGTGCCCTGGAAGGTCGCGGGGTCGAGACCCGCGTCCTGGAGCATCGCGGCGATGCCGGGGTTGATCGCCTCCTGCTCGGGGAAATGCGAATTGGGCTGGCCGAAGGGGACGAACTGCCGGCTCATCCCGCCCGGATAGAGATCGATATGGGTGCGGTCGTCGAGCATCCCCATCGTCTGGGGATGGATCGCGTGGAGATGGTAGCTTTCGTAGAAGGCGTCGACGCCGCCCTTCCAGTTGGCCGCCCAGTCCGACCGGCGGTGCTGGACGACGTGCATCTCGTCGATCCGGTAATTTTCGAGCATCGGCAGGATCGGGCCGAGATAGTCGCGGAGCGGCGGCGGATTCTCTGCCATCGACAGGAAGACGATCCCCGCCGCCGCCTCGACCCTGACCGAGCCGAGGTCGGTGCCGTGGCACAGCACCTCGGGCCGGAAGGTCTCCGGATCGGTGACGGCGAGGTTGCGGCCGTCGAGGCCGAAGCGCCAGCTATGGAAGGGGCAGGTGAAATCGTCCTGCGATCCGACGTCGTCCTGGACCAGCCGGCTGCCGCGATGCGGGCAGACATTGTAATGCGCGGCCAGCCCGCCATCGGCCGTACGGACGATGATGAAACTCTCGACGCCGATGTCGAACCGCATCCAGTCGCCCGGCTCGCGCACGTCGCTGACCGGGCCCGCCATCAGCCAGGCCTGGGCGAAGACCTTCTCCCATTCCTCCCGCGCGAAGGCCCGCGAGGTGTAGCGGGCGGGATCGGGGCGGGCGGCGCCATTGTCGACATGGGCGGCGGGCGCGTCGAACGGATGGGTCGAGTCCTTGTGGACCGCCCAGCCGCGCCGGTCGTAGTTCATGCCGGCTCTCCATGGCCCATGCGCCGGTCTAGCTCGGCATGGAAATGGCGCAGCCGCCCTTCCTGCTCGCTCCACAACGGCCCCCGGAAGCCGCGCGAGCGGGCCCCGGCCTGGACGATCGGCAGCAGGTCCGAATCCTGGTCGAGCACCTCGCCCAGCCCCGGCGGCTCGCCGAGCCCGGTGTGGACGATGTCGGGCCGAGTCTCCCCGCTGGTGTCGATGTCCTCGCTCAGCCCCATCCAGGCCGGCGGCGCGTAGCCGGGCGCGTCGACATGGCGGTAGAGGATCATCGTGTCGTAGGTGAACTGGTTGGGATCGGTCGCATGCGGCAGGAAGCGGTGGAGGAACACCGCCTCCGGATGGCAGCCGATCTGCGCATTGGGAAACAGGCTGTAGACGGTCGAGTCGCTGAGCTGCGAATCGCTGAACCTGTCATAGTCGAGGCCGTAGTCGGCGGCGCGCCTGCGCTTGGCGGCCTGCACCGCGGCGCGGGTCTCCTTCGCGGTGCCGGCATAGGTCGCGGGATCGATGCCGGCGTCCTTGAGCATCAGCGCGATGCCGGGGTTCACGCTCTCCTGGTCGGCGAAGCGCGGGCTCGGCTGCGCGAAGGGGACGAACTGGCGGCTGAGCCCGCCCGGATAGAGGTCGATCTGGGTGCGGTCGTCCATCAGGCACTGGGTCTGCGGATGGACGGCGTGGAGATGGTATATCTCGGCGAAGGCGTCGACCCCGCCCTTCCAGTTGGCGCCCCAGTCGGACCGGCGGTGCTGGATGACGTGCATCTTGTCGATCTCGTACAGCTCGAGCTGCGGCAGGATCGGGGCGAGCCACTCCTTCACCGGCGCGATGTCCGGGTCCATCGAGATGAACACCAGCCCGACCGCGACCTCGCAGCGGACCGAGGTCATGTTGATGTCGTGGCACAGCACCTCGGGCCGGAAGGTCTCGGGGTCGGTGACCGCGACATTCTCCCCGTTCAGGTCGAACCGCCAGCTGTGGAAGGGACAGGTGAATGCCGACTGGCTGCCGAAATCGTCGAGGACGAGCCGGCTGCCGCGATGCGGGCAGACATTGTAATGGGCGTGGACCTCGCCGTCCTCGCCCCGGACGACGATGAAGCTCTCATTGCCGATGTCGAAGCGGGCGAAGTCGCCCGGCTCGCGGATGTCGGAGACCGGACAGGCGATCAGCCAGCTCCGCGCGAACACCTTCTCCCACTCCTCCGCCGCGAAGGCGCGGTCGTGGTAGCGGGCCGGCGTCGGCCGGGCGGTGCCGTTGTCGACATAGCTGTGCCGATAGAACGGATGCGGCGCCCCGACATGGATGTCCCACAGGCGGAAATCGTAGTTCATCGCGTCTCTCCTCGATTCCGTCTTCGCGCGGATCGACATGCATAAAAAAACATGCATGATTGTTTTGCAAGGTCAAATCACAGACCGTTACGGGAGAGAGCGAATGAGTCGGCTGTTCGGGCGGATCTTCCAGCTCGCTTATGTCGTCGAGGATATCGACGCGGCGATCGCGCACTGGACCGGAACGATGGGGGTCGGCCCGTTCGTCCGCTTCCCGGTTCCGCTCCAGGCGGACTGGCTGGAGGTGCGCGGCCGGCGGGTGCCCGCCGACGCGGACATCTTCGCCGCCGTCGCGATCGCCTATAGCGGCGATACGATGATCGAGCTGATCCAGCCCGGCAGCGCCCCCTCCCCCTATCGCGAATTCCTCGCCGCCGGGCGGCGCGGCGCCCATCATCTCGGCACCTATGCCGACGATTACGACGCGCAGATGGCCGCCGCCCGCGCCGCCGGGATCGGGGTGGCGATGGAGGGCGTGCTGCCGATGTCGCGCTTCGCCTATCTCGACACCGACCTGCTGTGGCCCGGAACGATGGTCGAGATCATCGAGGCCAAGCCCGAGATGCACGCCTATTTCGGCGCGATCCAGGCGGCCGCGCGGAACTGGGACGGAAAGACGCCGGTCCAGGCGATCTGAGCCGGCCGGCGGGCCGGGCGCGACGCCGGTCCATCCGAAAGCCGGAAAGCCCGTCGCGAAGGAGAGAGACGGATGCCCAACATCGATATCCCCGCCGACGCGCTGGCCGATCCGCTCGGCCATGCGCTGACGCGGCATTCGCCCGTGATCGGGGCGGCGGCCGGCGAGTTCGTGCGCGCGGTCTACCAGTCGCTGCGCCTGTCGCTGCGCATCGCCGAGGCGGCGCGCTACCGCATCGCGCAGATCAACGGCTGCCTGGTCTGCCAGGGCTTTCGCGCCGCCGACCATCTCGACGGCTATTTGGCCTCGGTCGGCGGCGATCCGGCGAGTTCGCTGGTCGCGCGCGGCGGGGCCCGCCCCGACGAGGCCTTCTACGCGGCGGTCGACCAGTGGCGGACGAGCCCGCTGCTCGACGATCGCGAGCGGCTGGCGGTCGACCTCGCCGAGCGCATGGCCTTCGCGCCGAACGAGCTGGGCTATGACGAGCCGTTCTGGGCGACGATGCGCGCCGCCTATAGCGACGCGGAGATCACCGACCTGACCCTGGCGATCGGGATGTGGATGGCGATGGGCCGCTTCACCCACGCGCTCGGCCTCGACACGGTCTGCCTGCCGGCCGCGGCGGCGTAAGGGTTGAAGCGTTCCGCTCGGCTTTCCGTTTCTGTCGTCATTCCCGCGAAAGCGGGAATCCATGGACGGCGGCCCGCAAGAGACGGAATGTGCCGTGACCGTGGATTCCCGCTTTCGCGGGAATGACGGAGGAGTGATGGAATCGGCGTGACATGATCACGTCCATCGCAAAGACTGAACGGCGCCCGTCACGCGGGCGCCGTCCCCCAAGGTCAGTTGCCGAGCTTGAACCCCAGTTCCGCGCCGAAGTAGCGCGGCGGGCCGTACTGGCCGTTGGCCCACAGGCCGCCGACCACCTGCGCGCCGGTCAGGTAGCGCTTGTCGCTGAGGTTGCGGCCGATCAGGCGGACATAATATTTGTCGTCGGCCTGCATCAGCGTGATCGACGCGTTGTACAGCGTCCGGGCGTTGAGGAAGGTGTTCTCCGCCGGGCTGGTGATCGACTGGGTGAACAGGTTGCGGGCGACATAGTTGATGTTGCCGTTGAACTGCAGCTTGAAGTCGCCGATCGGCAGCTCGTAGGTCGCATCCGCCGTCCACTGCCACTTGGGCAGGCGGTCGAGCGGCGCGGTCGACAGGTCGTAGCCCGCCGGGATCGGCGTGACGTAGCTCTTGTACTTGCCGTCCTGATAGCCGACGAGGCCGCGCAGGGTGAGGCCGTGCACCGGGATCAGCGTGCTTTCCAGCTCGATACCCTTCACCGTCGCCTTGGCGGCGTTGAAGAAGCGGGTGACCTGGAACTGCTGCCCGCCGACCACCAGCGGCACGACGATCTGCTTCTGCAGGTCGTTATAGTCGACGTAGAAGCCGGTCAGGTTGAAGCGCAGGTGCCGGTCGAACAGCTCGGTCTTCACGCCCGCTTCGTAGCTGTCGGCGCGCTCCGGCTTGGTGGCCGAGGCCGCCGCCGCGAAGGCCGCCGGATTGTCGCTGCCGTCGGCGTTGACGAAGGGATGGAAGCTGCCGATCTGGTCGTTGAAGCCGCCCGCCTTGAAGCCGCGCGAATAGGTCGCATAGGCGAAGACGGTCGGCGTCGCCTGCCAGCCGAGGCTGACGCGCCAGGTCGGTTCGCGGGCGCTGTCCTTCACCTTGATGACGCCGGCGGTATAGTCGAACACGTTCGCGTCGAGCGCGTTCTCCAGCACGATCGACGGATCGAACCCGCCCTCGAGCTGCTGCGCGAACACCTGCTGGCGGCCGTACCAGCTCTTGTTCTCCCAGGTGTAGCGGAAGCCGCCGGTCAGGGTCAGGGTCGGCGTGAACTTGAAGGTGCCCTCGACGAAGGTCGCCTTCGAGCGGGAGCGCTGCGCGTTGCACAGCAGATAGGGATTGTCGTTCCAGTTGCCGAAGCCCGGCCCGCCGCTGGCGAGGTCGAGGAAGCCGAGCAGCTGCGCCACGCAGAAGCTGGTCTTGTCCTTCTGGTAGAAGCCGCCCGCGACGAAGTTGAACGGCCCGTCGAACGAGGAGGCGAAGCGCAGTTCCTGCTGATAGGTCTTGCGGTTGTCGTCGCGCTGCGCGTCGAACAGCGACAGGACGGTGCCGTCGGACGCGACCGGCGCGGTGCCCATATAGGTGTTGGGCAGGCGCGACCGCTGGTTGCGATAGCCGCTGACCGAGGTGAAGGTGCCCCAGTCGGTCTTGTAGTCCATGTTCAGGTAGACGCCGTCGACATTGACGATCTGGCCGCTCTTCTCCTTGATCAGCGCGGCCTGCCGGTCGGTCAGCGCGGCGTTCTTGAGCGGATCGCTGTTACGGTTCGGCACCGAGCCGAGCCCGAGCGAGTGGAACAGGAAGCCGTTCGACGCCGGGGTCAGGTTGACCGAGGGGACGCTGTCCGACCGGTCGCGCAGATATTCGTACTGGAGCAGCGCGCTGAACGCGTCGCTCGGCTCCCACAGCAGCTTGGCGCGGGCGTTCCACACGTCCTGCCCGCCGAGCGAGCGGCCGTCGCCGCAGCCGCTCTGCCCCGCGAACTTGGCGGCGAAGGCGGTGGCGGCGAACGGGGTGACGGGGCCGAAGCAGCCGCCATTCTTGTAATAGCCGTCCGACTGGGTGTGGCCGATCACGCCGCGGAAGGCGAGCGTCTGGCCGATCGGCAGGTTGAACGAGGCCTGCGGGATCACCGTGCCGAAGTCGCCGACCTGGAGCCGGCCCTCGACCTCGATCTTCTCGAGCTGGGGCCGCTTGGTCTTGACGACGACCGCGCCGCCGGTGGTGTTCTTGCCGAACAGCGTGCCCTGCGGCCCGCGCAGCACCTCGACCTGCGAGACGTCGAAGGTGTCGAGCAGCTGGGTCTGCACCGACGGCATGACGAAATCGTCGACCAGCACCGCCACCGGCGGCTCGAAATAGACGATGATGCTGTTCTGGCCGACGCCGCGGATCGAGAAGGACGCCGCGTTGAAATTGGTGATCGTCGCCGCCGAGAAGTTCGGCACGAAGGCGGCGAGGTCGCCGACGTTGCGCGGGCTCGCCTGCCGGATCAGATTCTCGTCGACGGCCGAGATCGCGATCGCGGTCGACTGGAGGTTGGAGTCGCGCCGCGTCGCGGTCACGACGATCTCCTGAAGCCCGCCATCCGACGCCGTCTCCGCCGTCTCGGCGGGCGCCGACTGCGCCAGCGCCGGAACCGCCGCCGCGAGCGCCGCGCACGCACTACCCACATACCAATGTCGCTTGAGCATCCCCGTCCTCCTCCGTGAAGCCCGACTCTTGCGGCCGGGCCCGTTCAGAACGGGGCGGAGATTACCGCAGGTGATGCAAATTGCAATCAGTCATGTATGTTTTATTTTTTTGCTTATTGCCCGCAGAGCGGCGGCTTGATGCGTCGCAACAAAAGAGACGGATCGAAAATTGCCCTCTTGAAAAATCAGTCATGATTGTTTTCTAATGCGCCCGGCATGGCGCTCGAGCGTCGAATGGCGGAGAGGGTCGCCGAATGGCATACAGCTTCCTGTCGCGGTTCCGGATCAAGGCGGACCGCGAGGATCGATTCGTGGCGCTGGCCCGGCAGATGGAATCGCTCGTCGATCGCGAGCCCGGCACGCTCGCGTTCAAATTCTTCCGGCTGGGCGAACCCGGCATGTTCGCGGTCTACGAATCCTTCGTCGACGAGGCCGCCGACAAGGCGCATATGGAAACCGATCATGGCAAGCCGCTGATCGAGCAGATGATCGGCTGCATGGACGGCAGTTACGAGCGCGAGATGCTCTACGATCTGGAGCCGGCCCGATGAGCGCGCCGATCTACACCTATGGCGCGATGCTGCGCGCCAGCGCCGCGGCGCGCGGCGATGCCGACGCGCTGGTCTTCCCCGACCGCCGGCTGAGCCACGCCCAGCTCCATGCCTCGGCCCGCCGCTGGGCGAAGGCGCTGCTGGCGATGGGGGTCGAGCCCGGCCGGAATGTCGGCATCCTGCTGACCACCCGGCCCGAATTCGTCGAGGTGATGTTCGGCATCGCCATGATCGGCGCGGTCGCGGTGCCGGTCAACGCGCGCTACCAGGCGCATGAGCTGGCCTTCCTCGTCCGCGACGCCGATCTCGTCGCGCTGGTCACCACCGGCGCCGTCACCGACCAGCTCGATTTCTCGCGCCGCCTCCAGGCCGCCTTCCCCGCCCTCGCCGACGCCGATCCCCATGCGCTCGACCTCGCCGACGCGCCGCTGCTGCGCCGGATCGTCTGCATCGACCCGCCCTGCCAGCCCTTCATGGTGTCGGCCGAGGCGGCGCTGGCCGAGGGCGATCCGATCGACGACGCGGCGGTCGACGCAGCGATCGACGCGGTCGATCCCGAGCAGATCGCGCTGGTGCTCTATACGTCGGGCACCACCGCCAATCCCAAGGGCGCGCTGATCAGCCACCGCGCGATCGTCGGCAACAGCCGCAACCTCGGCAAGCGCTACCGCGTCACCGCCGCCGACAAGGTCTGGTCGCCGCTGCCGATCTTCCACATCGCCGGCATCCTGCCGCTGACGATGGTGATCGACGCGGGCGGCGCCTATCTGACGGTGCCGCATTTCGACGCGGCGACCGCGCTCGCCATGCTCGGGCGCGAGGGGGCGACCGTCGCCTATCCCAGCTTCGTCACGATCATGCAGGACCTGATCACCCATCCGAGCTTCGCCACCACCGACCTGTCGAAGCTGCGACTGATGAACTCGAACTTCGCGGTCCAGCCGGCCTGGATCAAGGAGGCGATGACCAAGGCGATGCCGCACACCGTCCAGGTCGGCACCTATGGCCTGACCGAGGGCGCGGGGACGATCTGCACCAGCAACATCGACGACCCGTTCGCGCTGCGCACCGGCCGGCTCGGCGTGCCGCTCGACGAATGGGAGGTGCGCATCGTCGATCCCGAGACCGGGCGCGACTGTGCCTTGGGCGAGCAGGGCGAGATCGTCGCGCGCGGGCCGAACATGCTCAAGGGTTATTACAACGCGCCCGACAAGACCGCCGAGGTGCTGCGCGGCGGCTGGTTCCACACCGGCGACATCGGCTCGTTCGACGCAAGCGGCCACATCATGTTCCACGGCCGCACCAAGGACATGCTCAAGGTCGGCGGCGAGAATGTCGCCGCGGCCGAGATCGAGGCGATGCTGCAGACCCATCCGGCGGTGAAGCTGGCGCAGGTCGTCGGCCTGCCCGATCCGCGCTATGTCGAGGTGCCGGCGGCGTTCGTCGAGCTGGTCGACGGCGGCCAGGTGTCCGAGGCCGAGCTGATCGCCCATTGCAAGGGCAAGCTCGCCACCTTCAAGATCCCGCGCCATGTGCGCATCGTCAGCGAGTGGCCGATGTCGACCTCCAAGATCCAGAAATTCCGGCTGCGCACCCAGCTCGTCGAGGAACTCGGCCTGGGGGCGGCGGCATGACGGCCAAGAGCTTCATCGCCGAGCTGCGCGCCAGGCCCGGCCGGGGCCCCGAACTGATCCGGCTCCAGACCGAACTCAAGACCCTGGTGTTCGAGAGCGAACCCGACGCGCTGGTCTACGAGCTGTTCCAGTCGGAGGACGACCCCGACCTGTTCCAGGTGGTCGCCACCTTCCGCGACGACGCGGCGTTCGACCATCACATGCACATCGACTTCCACGACCGGCTGGTCCCGCCGATCCTCGACTGCCTCGACGGCGAGATGAAGATCGCCTTCTACCGATCGCTGGGATGACGATCAGAGTCAGCGCAACGGCCCCTTCCCCTACAACAGCCCCGGATTCTCGATCAGCCCGGCCAGCGCCGCCAGGAAGCGGCCACCGTCGGCGCCGTCGATCGCGCGATGGTCGCAGGACAGCGACAGGTGCAGCACCGGGACGATGCGGATCGCGCCGTCGTCGTCGATCGGCTCGGGCCGGGCGGTGCCGACCGCGAGGATCGCGCCCTGCGGCGGGTTGATGATCGCGTCGAACTGCTCGACCCCGAAGCCGCCGAGGTTCGACAGCGAGAAGCTGCCGCCGCTGAACTCCTCGGGCTTGAGCTTGCCGGCGCGGGCGCGCTGGGCGAGCCCCGCCATGACCGCCGAGATCTCCGCGACCGACAGCCGGTCGGCGGCGCGGACGATCGGCGTCACCAACCCCTTCTCGGTCGCGACGGCGACCGCGACGTCGGCGTCGGCGAAGCGGTGGATCTCCTGGCCGTGGACCTGGATGTTGACCTGCGGCACCTCCATCAGCGCCAGCGCGCAGGCCCTGACCAGATAGTCGTTGACGCTCGGCCGCTGCCCCTGGACGGCGGCGCGCAGCGCGAGCAGCCGGTCGGCGCGCACCCGGCGGCGGACGTAGAAATGCGGAATCTGCTGCTTCGCCTCGGTCAGCCGGCGCGCGATCGTGCGGCGCATCGACGACATCGCCACGACATCGACCGCGCCCGAGGCGGAGGGAACAGGCGCGGCAACGGAAAGCTCGGCCGGGGCCGGAACGGGAACCGCCGCGAGCACGTCGGCCTTGCGGACGCGGCCGCGCGGGCCGCTGCCGGCGATGCCTTCGAGGGCGACGGCATGGATCGCCGCGACCCGGCGCGCCATCGGCGTCGCGAACACGGTCGTCGCCGGCGGCGTCGGCAGCACGCCGACCAGCGTCGGCGCGGTCGGCGGGGCGATCGCCCGGTCGACGTCCTGCGCGGTGATCCGGCCGCCGCGGCCCGAGCCCGCCAGGCCGGCGACGTCGAGCCCCGCCGCGACCGCCTTGTCGCGCGCGACCGGGCTGATCGCGATCCCGTCCGGGATCGCCGATGCGGCGGCTACGGGGGCCACGGGTTCGGGGGCTGCGGCGGGCGCCTCGTCGCCATCGGGCGCGAAGCCGGCGTCGACCGGCTTGAAGCCGGCCACCAGAGCGTCGATCTCGGCCGGGTCGGCCTCGCCGCCGTCGGACAGCACCGCCAGCAGCGCGCCGACCGGATAGGTCTGCCCCGCCTCGGCGATCAGCCGGACGAAGCGGCCGTCGGCCTCGGCCTCGACCTCATTGGTGATCTTGTCGGTCTCGATCAGGGTCAGCACCGTACCCTTCGCGAAGAGCTGGTTCTCGGCCACCATCCATTCGGCGATGGTGCCTTCCGACATCTCGATGCCCCATTTGGGCATGGTGAAGGCTTTGAGCCTGGCCATGGTCGCGCCCCTCAGCCGGCGGCGAGGGCGCGGCGGACCGCGGCCTCGATCTTCTGCGGCGACGGCACCCAGGCGCGTTCGAGCTCGCGCGCGAAGGGGATCGGGCTGTGCGGGCCGGTGACCATCTCGGGCGGCGCCTTCAGGCTGGAGAAGGCCTTGGTCGCGACCAGCGCGCAGATGTCGGCGGCGAGGCTGCAGCGCGGCGGGCTCTCGTCGACGACGACGAGCCGGCCGGTCGCCTCGACCGAATCGAGGATCGCCTCCTCGTCGAGCGGGCTGGTGGTGCGCAGGTCGATGACGTCGCAGCCGATCCCGTCGGCGGCAAGCTTGTCGGCCGCCTTCTCGGAGAAATTGACCATCCGGCCGCAGGTGACGATCGTCGCGTCACCGCCCTCGCGCACCATCCGCGCCTCGCCGAAGCGCTGGCGGTGGTCGCCGTCGGGGACCTCGCCCTTCACGCCGTAGAGCGTCTTGTGCTCGAAGAACATCACCGGGTCGTCGCCGCGCAGCGCCTCGGTCAGCAGCCCCTTGGCGTCGGCCGGGGTCGCGGGCAGCACCACCTTCAGCCCCGGCATCGCGGTCAGCATCGCATAGACCGACTGGCTGTGCTGGGCGGCGGTGTTCATGCCCGCGCCGTAGACCAGGCGGATCACCGCCGGGCAGCGGGTCTTGCCGCCGAACATGTAGCGGAACTTGGCGATCTGGTTCCATATCTGGTCGAGGCTGACGCCGACGAAATCGGCGAACATCAGCTCCGCCACCGGGCGCTTGCCGGCCAGCGCCGCGCCGGCCGCCGCGCCGACGATCGCGCTTTCGGAGATCGGCGTGTCGATCACCCGCTCAGGGCCGAACTTGGCATAGAGGCCGCCCGACGTGCCCCAGATGCCGCCGATCGCCTCGGGCCCGCCGGCGGTGCCGTTGCCGCCGACGACGTCCTCGCCGAGCAGCATGATGTCGGGATCGCGTTCCATCTCCGCATGGAGCGTCTGGAGGATGGCATCGCGGATGGTCATGATCGCCATGTCAGCGGCCTCCCTCAATAATAGTCGACATAGACGTCGTCGGCGACGGTCGCCGGATCGGGCGCGGGCGCGGCGCGCGCCTCGGTCACCGCCGCCTCGATCAGCGCGGCGACCTCGGCGTCGACCGCGTCGAGATCGGCGGGGTCGAGCAGCTTCGCCTCCGCGACCTTCGCGCGGAACGCCTTGAGGCAGTCGCGCTCCTCGCGGATGCGGTCGAGCTCGCCCTTGCCGCGATAGCGCTGCGGGTCACCCTCGAAATGGCCGAAGAAGCGCTCGGTATCGAGCTCGATCGCCGCCGGGCCGTTGCCGGCGCGGACATGGTCGAGCAGCTCGCGCATCGTCTCATAGGTGTCGAAATAGTCGCAGCCATTGGCGCGCCACGCCTTCATCCCGAACGCCTCGGCGCGGCTGGCGATGTCCCTGGCGGTGCCGACCGCATAGGCGTCGCCGGTATGTTCCGAATAATGGTTGTTCTCGAACACGAAGATCGCCGGGGCCTTCGTGACCACCGCCATGTTCATCGCCTCGAAGGTGGTGCCCTGGTTGCAGGCGCCGTCGCCCGAGAAGGCGATCGCGACCCGCCCCTTGCCGTCGAGCCGGGCCGCCAGCGCCGCGCCCACCGCCTGCGGCGCGCCGCCGCCGACGATGCCGTTGGCGCCGAGCATGCCCACCGACAGGTCGGCGATGTGCATCGATCCGCCGCGTCCCTTGCAGGTGCCCCCGGCGCGGCCGAAGATCTCCTGCATCATCGCCTTCACGTCGCATCCCTTGGCGATGCAATGGCCGTGGCCGCGATGGGTGGAGACGATCATGTCCTCGACGCCGAGCTGGTCGCAGATGCCGACCGCGACCGCCTCCTGCCCGGCATAGAGATGGGTGAAGCCGGCGATCTCGCCGGTCTTGATCTCCTCGTGCAGGCGTTCCTCGAACTGGCGGATCGTCGCCATCCGGCGATAGGCGCCGACCAGCTCCTCGCGGCTCAGTTGCATCAGCTTTTCCTCAGAGATCGCCGGGGGACTTGCCGCCCGGACCGTAGACATGATCGTCGAGCACCTTGTGGAAGTGCCGGATGCGCAGCTCCTGGTCGCCGATCCACAGGCCGGGAAAGGCGTCCGACTGCATCCCCTTCTGGACGGTCGGCAGGTTGAACGCGTCCTGGTCGAGCACCTGGCCGATCGACTTCTCGCCGTGGCGGAAGCGCTTGTGCCGGGGCCGCTCGGGCCATTCCTCGCCCTCGGGCACCAGCTCGAGCATCCAGATGTCGTAGAGCATCTTGTCGGGATCGGTCGGATGCGGCCGCTGCCGGAACATCATCACGTCGTCGGCATGGACGTTGAGCGAGACGTTCGGGAAGATGGTGTAGTGATAGTCGTCGGTGAGCTGGTCGTCGTTGAGCGCCGAATAATCCTTGCCCTGCGACGCGCCGTGCTCGCGCTTGAAGAGCTGGACGTCGCGGCGGATGTCGCTGACCCGGCCGTCATAGTCGGCGGGGTCCATCCCGGCCTTGACCATGATGTCGTGGATCGCCGGCGGGATCGAGGAGGGCAGCGCGACCCGGCCCGACACGCAGGCGAAGGGGACGAGGTAGCGGCTGTGCCGCTCATAGACGTCGATCTGCGCGTTGGTGTCGTCGAGATACCATTGCAGCTGCGGGTGGATGCCCTGGACGTGGTAGACCTCGCTGAACGCGTCGACGCTCGCCTTCCAGTTGCAGTCCCATTCGACGGTGATGTCGCGGACCCACGCCATCCGCTCCATATGATAGGGGCCGAGATGCTGCGGCATCGGCGCGAGATAGTCCTCCAGCGGACCGACGTCGGGGTTGAGCGAGAACCAGACGAAGCTGCCCCATTCGGCGCAGGGGTAGGCCGGCAGCCGCATCCCCGGAGGTCCGCCCTGCGGGAAGGTGTCGAGATCGGGGATGCGGGCGATGCAGCCGTCGAGCCCATAGGTCCAGTGATGGTACATGCACCGGAAATCCTCGGCATTGCCGAGCCCTTCGGGACGCAGCCTGTTGCCGCGGTGCAGGCAGACATTGGGAAAGGCGCGGACCGATCCGTCCTGCTGGCGGACGATCAGCACGCTCTCCTTGCCGATGTCGGTGCAGATATAGTCGCCCGGCTCCTTCAGGTCGCACGACCGGCCGCCGAGCAGCCAGACCTTGGTCCAGACCTTGTCCCATTCGAGCTTCATGAATTCGGGCGAGGTGTAGCGCGCGGCCGGGATGACGTCGTAGCCGAGGTCCGGGTCCTCGGCCTTCCATGCCGGCGTGCCGTCGGGCCAGTCCTGCGGATTGACCCGGATCATGTCGACCTTGCGCTTCACGTCCATCGGGCGCGGCCTCTCAGAAGTGCGTCCGGTTGGTGAAGGCGCCATCGACGACGAGGTGCGATCCGTTGCACCAGCTCGCCGCCGGGCTGGCGAGGAAGACGATGCAACGGGCGATCTCCTCGGGCGTGCCGAGCCGGCCGGCCGGCTGCTGGCGGAGCTGCGACTGGTAGAATTTCTCCATCGTGCCCTTGATCATGTCCCAGTTGCCGCCTTCGAACTCGACCGGGCCGGGAGAGACGACGTTGACGCGGATGCCGTCCTTGCCGTGGGCCAGCGCGAGCTGCTTGCCCCAGGTGACGAGCGACGCCTTCATCGCGTTGTAGGGCTGCGGCCCGCCCATCGCCTCGGCGGCCGAGGTGGTGGCGATCAGGACGATCGAGCCCGACTGCCGCTCGGCCATGGTCGGCAGCACGGCCTCGACCGCGCGCACCGGGCCCATCACGTCGACCTCGAACGCGTTGTGCCAATATTTCTCGCTGCCCAGGCCACCGCCGGCCGAGCTGATCGGGATCAGGATGTCGCAGCCGTCGAGGGCCTCGATCGCCCAGGCCAGCCACGCCTTGTAGTCGTCCGCCTTCTTCACGTTGACGGCCTTGCCGACGACATTGGTGCCGTAGCGCTTGAGGCTCGCCACCGCGTCCTTGACGCCGTCCTCGGACCGGGCGGCGATCGCCAGGTCGCACCCTTCGCGCGCAAGCGTCTCCGCCACCGCCATGCCGATGCCGCGCGCGGCCCCGACGACGATCGCCTTCTTGCCCTGCAAACCGAGATCCACCTTCACCTCTCCGCCCGTCGCCGGCGATGCCACTTCGCCGCCGGCTTCTCCCCCTTCTTCTGCACCGCCTCCCCCGCCAGGGCAAGATGAAAACAAGCATGAATGTTTTTTATTTGGATTCCCACTATCCGCATATCATCAGGCCGGAGCTGTGCTATGGACAGGGTGACAAGGCTGCTTGACAGCCCCCATCAAAAACAAACAAGATTGTTTCTTGAGTAAGGATCGAAGTCCATGGCGTTGGCCGCAGTCCGTTCCGGTTCCCCCGCCCGCCAGCCGCGCGAACGCGGCCAGGGCGGCCAGACCCAGCAGTCGCTGAAGAGCGCGCAGACGCGTGCCCGGCTGATCGACGCGACGATCCGCTGCATCGTCAAGGTCGGCTATGCCAACACCACCACGCCGCAGGTCGCGGCCGAGGCCGGCCTGTCGCGCGGCGCGATGCTCCACCATTTCGAGAACGGCTCCGCGCTGATCAAGGCGGCGATCGTCGAGCTGCACGAGAAGCGGCTGCGCGCCTTCCGCCGCGCCGCCGACACCGAGAATCACGACGTCGACGCGCTGGTCCGCGCCTATTGGCGGCAGCTCCAGAAGCCCGCCTTCGTCGCCTTCCACGAACTGGCGCTGGCGGCGCGCACCCATGCCGACCTCGCCAAGATCCTGCAGCCGCTCCAGGTCGAGTATCGCGAGCGCTTCAACGCGCAGGCGGTGGCGCTCTTCCCCGAATGGCAGGGCGACCGCGAGCGCTTCGACCTCGCCATGACGCTGTCGCAGACGATGCTCGAGGGCATGGCGATCAACGTCCTGACCGGCGCGATGGCCGAGGCGATGGTCGAGCCGATGCTGGGCCTGCTCGAGGACCAGATCCGCGCGATGAATCCCAAGCTCTCCAAGGGCGCGCGCGCCAGGCCCGCCAAGGATCAGCCGGCCAAGGATCAACCCGATTGAGGCAGGCCCCAGCGAATGCCGCGGCGGAGCAGTTCGGCGAACACCGGATAGTTCCAGGAGCAGCGCTGGGGGTGCGGCCAGAAATCGGCCAGCGGCCGCAGGTCGTAATGGCCCCGGCAATGGCCGAGGGTGAGGTAGAGGATCGCCCCCTCGCCCACCCGCCGTTCATAGAGCACGGGCACCTCGGGCTCGTCCCATTCCGAGTCGCGGAATTCGGGGCAGGAGCCGGTGAAGCCGGTGTGCAGCAGCACGTCGATCTCGGCGGTGCGGTGGGTCAGGTACAGCTCGTCCTCGACCCGGAAGTCGCGCAGGCCGGCGGTCATCTGATGGTCGCCGCGCGTCACGAACACCTTGAACGGCGCGATCGGCGGGTGGCCGGCGAAGCGGGTACCGAGCAGGCCGGTGAAGGCCGGCGCGACATCGGGCGTGTCGACCAGCCCGTCCGCGCCGAAGCGCAGCGTCGCGTTGGTGCCGTGCAGCGCCAGCCAGCGGCCGCCGCGCGCCAGGAACGCCGCCAGCGCCTCGGTCTGCGCCGCATCGGGCAGCAGGTCGCAGGTATAGGTGATCAGCAGGTCGGCCGCCGCGAGGCTGGCGAGATCGCCATAGTCCGACGCCACCGAGGTCCGCGCCTCGGGCAGCTCCGCCAGCAGCTTCAGCAACTCCAGACGCGCAAAGTCGATATCATGATATTTCCCCGCCGCGACCAGATGAACCTTCATGACCTCGCCTCCCTCACGTGCATGCGCATGAGGCTATGCCCCGCGCCGGGGCTGGCAAGGGGGGACTCGCTGTGAGCGGGCGGCTGCAGGGGCCGCTGGCCGGGGTCCGGGTGATCGACTGCACCAGCGTGCTGATGGGCCCCTATGCCACCCAGATCATGGCCGACCTCGGCGCCGACGTGATCAAGGTGGAGAGCCCCGACGGCGATACCACCCGCTATCTGCCGCCCGGCCCGGACGCGACGCGCGGCGGCATGTTCCTCAACGTCAACCGCGGCAAGCGCAGCCTGGCGCTCGACCTCAAGCAGCCCGAGGCGCGGGCGGCGCTGGTCAGGCTGGTCGAGGGCGCCGACGTGTTCGTCCACTCGATGCGGCCCGGCGCGATCCAGCGGCTCGGCCTCGACTATGCGGCGCTCAAGGACGTTGCGCCGGGGCTGGTCTACGCCAATCTCTACGGCTTCGCGCGCAGCGGGCCCTATCGCGACTATCCCGCCTATGACGACATCGTCCAGGCGGCGTCGGGGCTGGTCGATTTGCAGGCGCGGCTGTCGGGCGGGGAGCCGACCTATCTGGCGACCGTCGTCGCCGACAAGGTGACCGGGCTGACCGGCCTCTACGCGATCCTCGCCGCGCTGTTCGCGCGGACCCGCACCGGCCAGGGCCAGGAGGTCGAGGTGCCGATGTTCGAGACGCTCGTCTCCTTCACGATGATCGAGCATCTGTGCGGGTCGCTGTTCGATCCTCCGCAGGGGCCGCCCGAATATCCGCGCGTCACCGCCGCCGCCCGCCGCCCCTACCGGACGAAGGACGGCCATATCGGCGTGATGATCTACAACGACAAGCATTGGCGCGCCTTCTTCCACGCGATCGGCGATCCCGAATGGACGCGCGACCCGATGTTCGCGTCGATGCGCAGCCGCACCCAGAATATCGGCACGGTGCTGCACAAGCTGGCCGAGGTGATCGAGGAGCGGACCACCGCCGAATGGATCGAGCTGTTCCGCCGCGCCGAGGTGCCGGCGATGGCGATCGCGACGCCGGCCGACCTGCTCCACGACGAGCATCTCGAGGCGACCGGCTTCTGGAACGAGCGCGACAGCGAGTTCGGCCGGCTGCGCTTTCCCGGCATCCCGACCCGCTTCTCCGCGACGCCGGGCGCGATCGGCGATCCGGGGCCCGCGCTGGGCGCCGACAGCCGCGCGATCCTGGAGGAGGCGGGGTTCGACGCGGCGACGATCGCCGCGCTGGTCGCCGGCGCCAACCGGGTGCCGGCATGAGCGCGACCGGACCCGAGCGCCACTGGCGCGCCGCGCTCGCCGAGGGGCGCTTCCTGCTCCAGCGCGCCCGCGCCAGCGGCACCGTCTTCTTCCCGCCCCGGCTGATGGAGCCGGGCAGCGGCGACGACGAATGGGACTGGATCGAGGCGAGCGGCCTCGGCACCGTCCACGCCGTCACCGTCATCCATCCCAAGCCGCCGCAGCCACCGCGCGCGGTGGTGCTGGTCGACCTCGACGAGCAGGTGCGGCTGATGAGCGAGGTCGAGGGCGTTCCCGCCGAGGCGATCGCGATCGGCCTGCGCGTCCGCGCGCGGATCGGCGAGCGTGACGGCGCCCCCATCCTGCTGTTCGACGCGGCGGGGGCCTGACCATGGGCGGCACCTTTCCGCGCGGCGCGACCGCGATCGCCGGCCTCGCCACCTTCGGCCTCGGCGAATGTCCCGGCTGGACCTCGCTCGAAATGGCGGCGAAGGCCGGCCAGCTCGCTGTCGCCGACGCGGGGCTGACGATGCGCGAGGTCGACGGGCTGTTCATCTGCCTGCCCGACGACGTCCTCGCCGGGCTCAGCCTCGCCGAATATCTCGGCCTGTCGCCGCGCTTCACCGACTGCAACCGCACCGGCGGATCGGCCTTCATGAGCCATGTCGCGACCGCCGCGACGATGCTGGCGGCCGGCTATATCGACACCGCGCTGATCACCTATGGATCGAACCAGCGCAGCGGCGGCGGCAAGCTGTCGACGCCGGTCGGCAGCAATGCGTGGGAGGCGCCCTACAGGCCGCTCTTCCCCGCCTCCTCCTACGCGCTCGCGGCGTCGCGCCACTTCCACCAATATGGCACGACGCGCCGCCAGCTCGCCGAGGTGGCGGTCGCCGCGCGCGCCTGGGCGAACGGCAATCCCGAGGCCTTCGCCCAAGGGCCGCTCGGCATCGATGAGGTGCTGGCGGCGCGGATGCTGTCGAGCCCGATATCGGTCAGGGACTGCTGCCTCGTTACCGACGGCGCCGCCGCGGTGGTGATGACGCGGATCGACCGGGCGCGCGACGCGCCCCGGCCGCCGGTGCCGGTGCTCGGCGCGGCGGCCGCGACCTGGCACAACGCCATCTCGCAGATGGGCGACCTGACGACGACGGCCGCGGCCGAATCGGGCCCGCGCGCCTATGCGATGGCGGGGATCGGCCCCGGCGACGTCGACGTCGTCGAGCTCTACGACGCCTTCACGATCAACACGATCCTGTTCCTCGAGGACCTCGGCTTCTGCCCCAAGGGCGAGGGCGGCCGCTTCGTCGAGGACGGCGCGATCGCGCCGGGCGGGCGGCTGCCGGTCAACACCAATGGCGGCGGCCTATCCTGCTGCCACCCCGGCATGTACGGCCTGTTCGCGATCGTCGAGGCGGCGCGGCAGGTCCGGGGAGAGGCGGCGAACCAGATCCCCGGCGTCGACATCGCCCTCGCCCATGGCAATGGCGGCGCGCTGTCGAGCCAGGCGACGGTGATCCTGGGGTCGGCGGCGACCATCTAAGATCGTTTCAGGCGTCATGCCGGCGGAGGATCGTAGGCGGACAGCGGACTGCCGGGGGCAGTCCGCAGCCGGAGATCGGTTCGCAAAGCGAACCGGGGCATCTCGGCGGATGGAGAGATGAGGCCGGGGCAGGAGCCGCCGGAGATCCCGGCCTCCGCCGGGATGACGGCAATGTCTCAAAGAAAAGGGGCCGGCCCGAAGGCCGACCCCGATCCTGCGCGTCATCGACGGATCGATGACGGCAACGCTTACATGCCGCCGTAGGTGATCTCGACGCGGCGGTTCTGCGGCTCGCGGACGCCGTCGGCGGTCTCGACCAGCGGGCGGCTTTCGCCGAACGCCTCGGTCGTGATCGCCGAGTCGGGCACGCCCTTGCCGGCGAGGTAGGCCTTCACCGAGTCGGCGCGGCGCTGCGACAGGCCGACATTATACTGGTCGCTGCCCGACTTGTCGGCGTGGCCGGCAAGCTGGACCCGCGCCTGGCCGGTCGTCGCATAGGCATTGGCCGCATTGTCGAGGATCGACGCGGCTTCCGCCGTGATGTCCGACTTGTCCCAGTCGAAGAACACGATGAACGGACCTGAGTCTCGACCACCGGCGGAGGCGGCGGCGGAGGCGGCGGGGGCGTGAGGAGGCGGCGGCGGGGCGGCGGCGGCGGCGGCGGCGGAGCGGCCGGCGACCCGGATGTTGTAGATCAGGCTGAGCAGCGCGCTGTGCGAGCGCCACTTGCCGCTGTACTGCGCGCCGACGACGTCGACCGGGCGCACCTTGGTGACGTTGAAGTAGCGATATTTCAGACCGACATCGACATGGCTGCTGACCGCGTAGCGGACGCCGGCGATCGCCTGCCAGGCGAAGCGCTTGGACAGGTCATAGTCGAGGAAGTCCCCGCCGGAGACATTGTAATTGTGGAGCTTGAGCGCGGCGATGCCGGCGCCGCCGCCGACATAGGCCGACAGGCCGTCCTCGTTGCCGAAGTCGAGCAGGCCGTTGAGCATCACGCCGAAGGAGATGTTCTTGCCCGAGGCGTCCGGATAGACGCCCGGAGGCGCGCCGAAGCCGCCCGGTCCGGCGGGGGTGCGCGACGGGCCGGTGGTGATGCCCTTCACGCGATCACGCTTGTAGGAGATTTCCTCCTCCAGCCTGAACATGCCGAAGTCGTAGCCGAGGATGGCATCGACGTCATAACCGAGCTTGTTATCGATCGTCGTCCGGCCGCCCGGCGACAAAGGCGACGGGCCGACGTTGAACTTGGTATCCTGCGGCTGCATCAGGCCGCCTTCGATACCGACATACCAACTGTTGTCGCGCGCGAACGCGGGCCCCGCGAGCGCCGTCGCGGCAAGCGCGGTCAATAGGGCTAATCTACGCATCTCGTTCCCCTGTACTAAGCTGTCCGATCGGACATGGGTCTCCTGAAACTTCGAGGTCCGGCGACCGACCCGAAACGAGGCCCGAAAGAGAACAGACATTTCGGCCGCGCATCGGAGTTCCGAACGGCCGGTAAACGACGCTATCGCGATTGAGTTTCCTCGCGATCATTTTATGTGCGGAACACTTGGAACCGTTGCATAATAGCAACAGCCGCCGGCGGCCGGATCAGGGCCGGGCGCGACCCTCGGCATAGGCGCGGACGGCCGCCCGCTCGGCGGCCGAGCCAAGCGTCTCCTCGCCATAGCGGCGGCCGAAGTCGAGGCTCTCGTGGATCGGCGCGTCGGCGGCGAAATCGTGGAGCGCGAGCGCGCGGCGGACCGTGTCGCGGTCGAACCCCGCTATCTCCCGCGCAACCTCCATCGCCCGCGCCGCCAGCCGCCCGGCCGGCACGACCTCCGACACCAGTCCCAGCGCGAAGGCGCGCTCCGCCGCGATCGGCTCGCCGGTCAGGATCAGGTTCAGCGCGGTCGCGCGCGGCACGGCGCGGGCCAGCCGCTGCACCCCGCCCGCGAAGGCGAACATGCCGCGCTTGACCTCGGCCAGCCCGAACAGGGCATGGTCGGCGGCGACGACGATGTCGGCGGCCAGCACGATCTCGAACCCGCCGGCCACCGCCGCGCCGTTGACCGCGACGACCAGCGGCTTGGTCCGCCGCCGCTCGGTCAGCCCGGCGAAGCCGCGGCCGGGGATCAGGCCGTGCCCCGCCCCCCGCTCGGCCGCCTCCTTCAGGTCCATGCCGGCGCAGAAGGCGCGGTCGCCCGCCGCGGTCAGCAGCAGGACATGGATGGCCGGGTCGCGCTCGGCCTCGTCCACCGCGCGGTCGATCGCGATCGAGGCGGCGGCATCGAGCGCGTTGCTGCGCGCCTCCCGCTCGATGCGGATCAGGCGGACGGCGCCATGGTCCTCGATCGCGACCGACGCGGCGGGATCAGCCATGCGCCGCCCCCTCCGCCGGCGCGGCCCAGCCCGGCAGCGCCTCCGGGAAGTCGGCCGGCAGCGGCGTGTCATAGGCGCGGTTGCGGTCGCGATGGCCGAGGATGCCGGGATAGTCGGCGGCGTCGACATAATAGAGGAAGCCGATGACCCGCTCGCCGAAGCGCCACCCCGCCGGGGTGCGGACATAGACGTCGCGATAGCGCAGCGCCGCCACCATCATCCGGTCGCAGCGCCACAGCTCGGCATGGCCCGAGACGCGGCCGGTCGCGCGGTCGGGATCGGCGTCGTCGACGTCGATCAGCACGTCGTGCATATAATGGGCGCCCGGCCCCAGCACCGCGAAGCGCCTATGATATTGCGCCATGATCGCGTCGATCCCGCGCGCCTCCATCACCCCGTCCTCCGACGCGACCCGCGCGTCAGAGGCGAACAAGGCGGCGATGGCGGGCAGGTCGCGATCGTCGATCGTGAAGCAATAGGCCGCCACCAGCCGCCGTATCGCCGCCTCCGCCTCGATCCGGTCGATCCTCTGGGCAAGGTCCATGGCATCCTCATAAAAAAATCAGCATTGCCGCTTTTATTATGAGGACTATGCCGGTCGCGCGCCGGCTTGCCAATGCCCTTCGCTCAGCCCTCCTGGCGCCGATCGAAGGCGCTGCGATGGCCGTCGATCTCGGCGATATGGTCGCGCACCCAGCCGCCCAGCCGCAACCCTTCGGCGGCGAGCGAGCGGCCGAGCGGGGTCAGCGCATATTCGACCTGCGGCGGAACCGTGGGGTGGACCGTCCGCCCGACCATGCCGTCGCGTTCGAGCGTCCTGAGGGTGCGGGTCAGCATCTGCTGCGAGATGCCGCCGACCGCGCGGCGGACCTGGTTGAAGCGCAGCGGTCCGTCATGGAGGGTGACGATGACGGGCAGGGTCCAGCGGTCGCCGATCCGCGCGAGCAGCCCGCTGACCCGCATGCATTCGCCATGCGCCAGGACGGAGGAGGTCATATCCATGTGACTAGGCCCCAAAAATATGCGTTCTTGGCCGGTTCCGCCGACCTTCCTAGCTAGATGGGAACTTCAGCAGAAATGGATAGTCCCCTCATGAAACTCCTGCACCTCGATTCCTCGATCCAGGGCGATGCCTCGGCCAGCCGGCACCTGTCGGCGGCGGTGGTCGACCGCCTCCAGGCGCTGCATCCGGCGCTCGACATCGCCTATCGCGACCTCGCCGCCGATCCGCTGCCGCACATCGTGCCGGCCGGCTTCGCCACCCCCGAGGCCGCCGCTTTGCTCGACCAGTTCCTCGCGGCCGACATATTGGTGATCGGCGCGCCGATGTACAATTTCGGCCTGCCGAGCCAGCTCAAGGCCTGGTTCGACCACATCCTCGTCGCCGGCAAGACCTTCCGCTACACCGAGGCCGGCGCCGAAGGCCTGGCCGGCGGCAAGCGCGCGATCGTCGCGCTGTCGCGCGGCGGCTTCTATTCGGAGGGCCACCCCGGCGCCGCCTTCGAACATGCCCAGAGTCATATCGGCGGGATGCTCGGCTTCATCGGCATCCAGCCCGAATTCGTCGTCGCGGAGGGCGTCGCCTTCGGCCCCGAGCAGCGCGCCGCCGCGATCGCCGCCGCCGAGGCGCATATCGCCACGCTCGAACCCGTCGCGCTGCGGACCGCCGCCTGATCATCGACCCGGCGGCGGATCATATTCCGCCGCCGGTCATCCCACGGCATGGGGGTGGGCGGGCTCCGGCAGGCCGAGATGGCTGCGCAGCGTATCGCCCCGATAATCGGCGCGGAACGAGCCGCGCCGTTGCAGCTCCGGCACCACCAGATCGACGAAGTCGGTGAACGCGCCCGGGAAGAAGGGCGGGATCAGGATATAGCCGTCGCACGCCCGCTCGCGGACCCATTCCTCCATGGTGTCGGCGATCGTCTCCGGCGTACCCTGCAGCAGCAGATAGCCGCGCGACAGCGCGAACAGGTCGTGGATGTCCTTGAAGCGCAGCCCTTCCTTGCGGGCCTTGGCGCACAGCACTTCGAGGAAGCTGCGCTGGCCGGTCTCGGTCGGCTTCAGGTCGGGCACCGGCCCGTCGAGCGGGATTTGGGTGAGGTCGAAGCCGAAGCGCTCCGACATCGTCACCAGCGCCGATCCCGGCTCGATCAGCGCGGCCAGTTCCTCGAACCTGGCGCGCGCCTCCTGCTCGGTCCGGCCCACCACCGGATAGAGGCCGCAGAGGATCCTGGCATGGTCGGGATCGCGGCCGGCGGCGGCGACCTGCTGCTTCATCCCCGCATAGAAGGCCTTGGCATCGTCGATGTCCTGCTGGACGGTGAAGATCACCTCGGCATGCTTGGCGGCGAAGGCCTGGCCGCTGCCCGACGATCCCGCCTGGACGATCACCGGCTGCCCCTGCGGCGAGCGCGAGAGGCCGAGCGGCCCCCGGACGCTGTAATGATCGCCGACATGGTTGAGGACGTGGAGCTTGCTCTCGTCGATGAACCGCCCGGTCGCCTTGTCGGCGACGCGCGCGCCGCTCTCCCAGCTGTCCCACAGCCCCTTGACGACCTTCAGATATTCGTCGGCGATCTGGTAGCGCAGCTCGTGCCTGGGCAGCTCGCGCCCGAAATTCTCGGCGACGCCGGGCTGGCCGGTGGTGACGACGTTCCAGCCCGCCCGGCCGCCGCTGATCCGGTCGACCGTACCGATCGCGCGGGCGAGGTTATAGGGCTCGGTGAAGGTCGACGACACCGTCGCGATCAGGCCGATACGGCTGGTCGTCGCGGCGAGCGCGCCGAGCAGCGTGGTCGGCTCCAGCCCGAAGATGAAGGTGGGGTTGCCCTTCACCGACGACACCGGGGAATCGGCGAAGAACACGAAGTCGAGCCTGCCGCGCTCCGCCACCCTGGCGATGTCGAGCAGCGCGCCGAAATCCTCGGTGTCGGTCAGCGCGCCGGGAATCCGCCAGCCGGCGACATGATTGCCGGCGGCCGCGACGAAGACGCCCAGGTGCAGCTGGGCGGGGTCGGTTTTCACGTCCATTGCTCCGCCCTCCCTCAATCGCGATGCATGTCCCAGGGTGTCATGCCCTCGGGGAGTTTGGGACGTCGGGTGATCTGGTCGAGGGGTGTTCCGGCCTCATAGGCGGCGATCATCGCCTCGGGATCGAAGACGATGCCCATGAAGTTCTCCTCATAGGCGCCGGAGGCGAAGAAGCGCTCGACGCCCTCGACGTCGAACACGTCGTACTGGAGCTCGACCTTGGTGCCGTCGGGATCGCGATAGTACATCGAGATGGTCGGGCCGTGGTTGATCGTCCAGAAGGGCGCGATGCCGTGGGCCTCGAGCCGGCGGTAGGTGGCGAGCAGGGCGCCGAGCTCGGCATAGGTGAAGGCGATGTGCTCGGGCCCGGCATTGGCCATGTCCTGGTCGCGCAGGTCCGGCATGTTGATGATGCCGATGCGGTGATGCTCGTCGTCATAGGTCATGAAGCTGAGCTGCGCATTCTCGTAGGAGGGCTGCGCGTCGAGCACCGTCGACCACCAGGCCTTGCTCGCCTCGAAGCGCGGCGTGCGGATCACCACATGCGCCAGCTTCGACGGCTTCACGGCTTCGGGATAGGCGGCGGAAAGGTCTCGGGCGACCTGGGTGGCCATGTTCGTCATTCCTGGAAAGAGAGGTGGGGAAACGCCGGCTCAGCCGACCGCTTCCGCGCTGCGCGCGGGCTGCGGCCGATCGGCCTGTCCGGCCTGCTGTTCGGCCTGTTCGGCGGCGATCATCCGGTCGAGCGTGCGGCGCAGCTCGACCGCGCCGATGTCGGCCTGCAGCAGCGCGGGCTTCATCGACCAGAATTCGCGGTCGCCCATCGCCTCCTGGACGGCGTTGAGCATCACCTCGTCCTCATGGACGAAGGCATATTCGGTGCCGGTGCGGATGCCCTGGTCGAGTTCGGCGTCATCGGTCCGGAAATTGCGGCAGATCGCCCAGAAATAATGGGTGGTCGTGTCGGTCTCCGGCGTCAGCAGATGGGCGTTCTTGGTCTCCAGCCCCTCGTCGCGCGGGCGGCCGTGCAGCACGACGCCGGTGTTGTTGCGGACGAAGCAGGGCGCCTTCCAGCCACCCTCGACCCAATGGTCCATCGTCCCTTCATAATCGCCGCGGGTCATCCGCCACATCATGTCGAAGATGGCGGGCGGCGCGCCGTCGCGGCCGTAGCGATTGGCCCAGATCGTGCCGCCCTCGTCCTTGACCAGCTCGGTCTTCGCGCGGCGCACCATGTCGCAGGCCAGCGAATTGTGATGGACCATGTGGAGGTGCGCCTCGTCCATCAGATTGTCGTTGATGTAGCGATAATTGGCGCGGACGTGGAGCACGCCCTTGACCGTCCGGTAGCTCGGGTCCTCGAGGAACTCGAAGTCGGGGATCATCGCCAGGTCGGCCCGCGCCGGATCGCCCATCCAGATCCAGGCGGCGCCGAGCCGCTCGGTGACCGGATAGGTGCGCAGGCGCGCGCCGGCGGGGATACGGCCGTCGCCGTCGGGGTTGAAGACGCAGCGGCCTTCGCCGTTGAAGCGCAGGCCGTGATAGGGGCACTCGATCGCGTCACCGACGACCTTGCCCAGGTGCAGCGGCGCGAAGCGGTGCGGGCAGGTGTTGGCGGTGGCGACGAGCTCGCCCGCCTCGGTCCGATAGAGCAGCACCTGCTCGTTCAGGATCTTGCGGGTCAGCAGATTGTCGGAAACCTCGTCCGACCAGGCCGCCACATACCAGGCATTGCGTAGGTAAACCATCCGACTCTCCCTCGATTCCCGGCCGTCGTTGCGGCGGCTGTTTCGATTTGACCTATTTCATCAATTTGGACATAAACGTCAAAAATGTCAATGCCGCTCTTCGCGGCGGGCGAAGCCGCCCTTTTCCACGGAGGAGACCCCATGAAGATCGTCACGTTCCAGGATGAAGACCGCGTCGGCTATGGCGTGATCGAGGGCGGGGAGATCGTCGACCTCTCCACCGTCCCGCACGCGCCGCCGCACGTCCGCGCGCTGCTCGACGCGCATGGCGACGGGCTCGAACCCGCGCTGCGCGCGCTCGCCGCCGCCGCGACGAGGCGGGTCCGGCTCGACGCGGTGCGGCTGCTCGCCCCGATCCCGAACCCGCGCAAATTCCTGTCGCTCGGCGGCAACTATGCCTCGCACCTCGCCGAGTCGGCGAAGATCGGCATGGTGCGCAGCCCGACCCAGGTCTGGTTCAACAAGCAGACGAGCTGCGTCAACGGCCCCTATCTGCCGATCGAGAAACCCGTCCTGTCCGACCAGCTCGACTATGAGGGCGAGATGGGCGTGGTGATCGGTCGCCGCTGCCGGGGCGTGAAGGCGGCCGACGCGATGGCGGTGGTCGCCGGCTATCTGGTCTGCAACGACGTGTCGGTGCGCGACTGGCAGCTCCGCGCGCCGACCCACATGCTCGGCAAGTCGTTCGACAGCCATGGCCCGATGGGCCCCTGGCTCACGACGAAGGCCGAGATTCCCGATCCGCACGCGCTGCGCCTGACCACCCATGTCAACGGCGAGCTGCGCCAGAGCGGGTCGACCGGCGACATGATCGCCCGGATCGGCGACATGATCGAGGAGCTGACCAGCGCCTTCACCCTCGAACCGGGCGACATATTGTCGACGGGCACCCCGGCCGGGGTCGGCGGGCTGATGGACCCACCCTGCTATCTGAAGCCCGGCGACGTGGTACGGGTCGAGATCGAGCGGCTCGGCCATATCGAGAACCGGGTCGAACCGCAGCCCGAGCCGATCCGCCCGACGGTGCCGGTCTATCCCTGACCGGCGGCGGGCCGCCGGCCATGCGCGAAGCGGAGGATCAGCCCGCTGAGCAGCACCGGCACCGCCACGCAGGCGAACAGCGCCTGGTCGGACAGGCCGGCGCCGAGCATCTCGCCACCGATCAGCGGCCCGGCGATCGACCCGAGCCGGCCGACGCCCATGGTGAAGCCGACGCCCCGGCCGCGCGCCGAGGGCGGGAACAGCGCCGCCGCCAGCGACGGCAGGGTGAGCTGCGCGCCGATCACCGTCGCGCCGGCCAGCACCAGCAGCGGCGTGGCGACGACCGCGCTGGGCAGGTGGCTGCCGAGCGCGACGGTGAAGGCGGCCCCGACCAGCAGGGCGAAGCCGGCGACGCGGAACGGCCCGACCCGGTCGAGGATGCGGGTCAGCGCCAGCGCGCCGACGATCCCGCCGACGTTGAGCAGCACCGCGCCGATGATCGCCCGTTCGGGCGTCGCCCCGGCGCGAACCAGGATCGTCGGCGCCCAGGAGACGAGGAAATAGCCGACCAGCAGGATCAGGAAGGCGGCGGCGAACAGCGACAGGGCGGCGGTACGGCGGCCCCCGCCGAGCACCGGCTCGCGCGCCGCGTCCGCCGCGTCGCCATGGTGCGCGCCCGGCCGCGCATCGCCGATCCAGGCGAAGATTACCGGCACCAGCAGCAGCGCGAGGATGCCGCCCATCCACAGCGCCGAGCGCCAGCCGAGCGGCCCGATCATCGCCGCGACCACCATGCCGCCGACCACCGCGCCGAGCGGGAAGCCGAGGAACATGCGGGTCACGGTCGCGCTGCGGCGCTCCGGCCCGACGCTGCCGGCGGCAAGCGCCGAGATGGCGGGGATCGCGCCGCCGAGACCGAGCCCGGCGAGCAGGCGGAACAGGATCAGCGTCCCCATGTCGGGCGCCATCGCGCAGCCCATGGTCAGCAGCCCGAACAGGGTGACGCAGCCGAGCAGGGTCCGCCGGTGGCCGATCGCGTCGGCGAGCGCGCCGCCACCGACCGCGCCGATCGCGGCCCCGACCAGCCCCGCCCCGAAGATGCGGCCGACCTGCGCTTCGGCGAGCCCCCATTCGCCCGCGAAGGCGGGGGCGATGAACGATATCACCAGCGTGTCGAAGCCATCGAGCATCGCCACGGCGAAGCAGAGCCAGAATGTGCGGGCAGCGGGCGTCATGCGGACTTGTCTCCTGCGGGTGCGTGGACGATCGCGTCCCACTGCATCACCGCGCCGGGCGCGATCAGCGGGTCGCCGCCGCCCATCGCCACCGCCGACAGCGCCGGCGGCTCGTGGGGGAAGGCCTCGCGCCAGGCGCCGAGCATCTCGGGCAGATGGGCGAGGTCGTCGAGGAAGGCCTGCACCTTGCAGACGTCGGCCAGCGAGGCCCCCGCCTCGGCGCACAGCCGCGACAGCGTATCGAGGATCGCCGTCGCCTGGTCGCGCGCGGGCGATCGGAAATGCGGCACGTCCGCGCCCGCGCGCCAGCCCGCGGGCACCTTGCCGGTCGCGTCGAGCGCGAGCAGCCCGCTGGTGAACAGGAAGTCGCCGGCATGGACCGCGAGCGGGGCATGGCCGGGCGGCGCGGGCCCGTCCGCCAGCGTGATGCCGCGCCGCGACAAGCCGGAATCGCCGGCGAGCAGCAGCATCGCGATCTCGACCCGCGTGCCCTTGATGACCAGCTCGGCGCCGGTGACGAGGTTGCGGGCGGGCGGATCGTCGGGGAAGTAGCGGCGCCAGACCCGCTCCATCCCGGCGACGTCGGACGGATGGCGCACCGTCACGTCCGCCTTCACGCAACGGTCGAGGCTGGTGCCAGCCGCCTCCGCCATCCGCGCCATCGTGCGCAGCGTATAGTCGGTCTGCGCCTCGATCTCCGACCCCAGCCAGATATAGGGGTTCACCCGCGCCTCGGGCGCGATCATGCCGCGCGGTCCCATATGCGCGGTCGCCATCCAGTCGCCCTTGAAGTCGGTCGCGCCGAAGCCGGCGAGGAACACCCAGTCGCCGATCCGGGTCGCGGGCGAATAGCCGATCTTGGGCTGCGGCACGTCGTCGGGCATGGCGAAGCCGCGCTTCTCGACGCCGGGGCGCGGCTCGACCGCGATGAAGTCGACCGACAGCAGCGCCTCGGGCACCGGTAGCTGGCGCACGCCGATGCCGGTCGACGAGCGCTGCGGATCGCCGACCATCGCGCCGAGGTTGCGGGCATAGGGCGTGCCCGACGGGAAGGCCGGCCAGGTCGCCTGCCCCGCCGCATAGGCCGCGTCGTCGGGATAGCGGGCGCGAATCCACTGCCAGACGCGGACGAGGTCGCGCCGCCGGTCGCACCCCGCCGCCGCCAGCACCGCGCCGAGATCGTCGAGGATCAGCCGCGATTCGGCGTCGAGCGGTTCGCTCGCCCAGGGCCGGTCGGGATCGGTCCGCGCCTCCGCGCGCAGGCCGTCGCGATAGTCGGTCGCCATCAGCCCGCCGCCGAACAGCCAGCCGCCGGCGGCGACCGCATGGCTCCATCCCGGCGGCGCCGGCATCGACGGCGGATTGATCACCCGCCGGGCCGATCGGGACTGCTCGCTCATATCCTCTCCCTTCCCGCGTGGAATGCGGGATGGGGGCGTCGGCCCCCATCCCGTCCGCATCATTCCTCGGCGGCGTTGGGATTGGCGGTGTTGGTCGCCTCGGCGGCGCCGTTCATGATCTTGTCGACGACGTTCTGCCAGGCGCCGTGCATCGGCCCGACATTGGGCTCGCGCTTGCGGTAGAGATAGTCCCACATCGTCACGATGTCGGCCTTCAGCCACATCGAATAGCCGCGCCAGTCCTTGAACTCGGGCATGGTGACGGTTTCGAGGATCTTCGGCAGCGGCGTGCCCTTGACCATCTCGTCGAGCACCGCCTTGCGGAGCGCGGTGACATATTCGATGTTGTTGAGGATGTCGCTCTTCGGCGAGACGCCGCCGTGACCGTTGATGATCACGTCGATGTCGTACATGCGATAGACGGTGTTCCAGGTGTCGAGCATGTTGTCGACGTCCATGTCGCGGAAGTCGGGGATCAGCCCTTTGCCGCGCTGCATGAAGTCGGGCGCGATCAGCACCTTCTCGTCGGGCAGATAGGCCTGGATCAGATTGTCGCTGTGGGTCGGCCCGAAATAGAGCAGCTTGACCTGCTTGCCGCCCAGCCAGATCGTCGCCTCCTTGCTGAAGGTGATGTCGGGGACCGAGGTGTTGCGGCCTTCGCGGACGATCGCCTCGCGGTTCTTGTCATGGGCGATGGTGACGGCGGTGTCGTCGAACACGTCGAGGTCGCAGATATGGTCCTCATGGTCGTGGCTCTCGATCACATAGCGGACCGGCAGGTTGAAGCGCTTCTTGAGCTCGCCCTTCAGCCACACCGCGGTGCCCTCGCTGCGGCAGGTCGCGTCCATGACGATCAGGCCGTCCTTGGTCACGATCACGCTCGATATCGCGGCGCCGAGGCGATCGCCCTTCACCCACCAGACGCTGGGGCTCGCCTGGACGAGCTGGGCGGCCTGCGCGCCGGCCGTGGCGACGGCGGACGCGGCCAGGCCGAGGGCCAGTTTGGCGAACAATCTCATCATGCATTCCCCTCTTTTCATAGTCGTGGCGTGGGTGGGTTCAGGAAGGATCGGGGCCGGGCGCGGACAGCCGCCACGCCTGGCGCGGCGCCTCGGCCGGCGCGCAGCTGCTGACGGTCAGCGCCCGCTGCAGCCAGGGCTGGCCGGGCGCGCGGTTGCCCGCCTCGTGCGCCTCCAGGCCGATGGTCAGGCATTTGGCGGGGTCGACCTCCGACCGGATCTCGCCGTTCGCCGCCAGCCGGAAGCGCTGGCGCGGGCTGGCGCCGCACGGCGCGAGCACGACCCAGCTATCCTCGCGGACGACGCTGTCGGGCGTCGCGCCGGTGCGATGGACCTCGGCGCAGAGGTCGAAGCGGGTGAAGCGGATCTGGCCGCGATCGGCGAAGGCGCTGCGCGAGACGAGCTGGTCGACGAAGAAATAATGCGACTTGGGCAGCCCCAGCTTGCACGTGTGCACCTCGAGCGGCCAGCGCGGCTCCCAGCCGGTCAGGCCGGCGCTCAGCACGCCGAACCCCGGCACGTCGGCGCAGAAATGCCGGGGCTCGCCCAACTCGTCGGCCGATTGCAGCATCACCTCGTCGGCGGTCGGCGGCGGCGCGGCGAAGCGTTCGAGGTTCGCTTGGCCCCACGCCTGGGTCGACAGCAGCGCGCAGGCCGCCGCGACCGCGAGCGACCGGCGCCTCACCGGCGGAACCGGACGCCGACGCGGAACTGCCGGCCGATCGTGTCGAAGAAGCTGGCGTTGGTGCCGGTGCTGGTGAAGGCGTTGCCGCTGGTCGCGACCGACACCGCCGGGTCCTTGTCGAACAGGTTCTGGACCACCCCGAAGATCTGCATCTCGGTCCCGTGGGTGCGCGAGAAGGTGTAGCTCGCCGACAGGTCGAAATAGGTCCGGCTCGCGGTGCTGTTGTCGTCGATGTCGGCCGGGCCCCACGCCTTGTTGAGGACGCCGCCGCTGACATAGCGGCTGGTCAGCGTCGTCGAGAAGCCGCCCCGGTCGTAGGTGACGGTGGTCTGCGCGCGCCATTTGGGCAGGCCGAGCCCGTCGCCGGTCACGCCGTCATAGCGCAGGAAGGTGCCGAAGGAGTCGACTTCGCGCTTGAACACATGGCTGGCGAGCGCGCGGATCGAGAGCTGCCCCTCGCCGAGCGGGCGGCGATAGGAAGCGTCGATGTCGAGGCCCCGCGCGCGTTCCGACAGGACATTCTGCGGCAGCACGCGGATCTCGGTGACGAGATTGCCGGCGCCCCGGCTGATCGCGGCGCAGAGCGCCTGGACGCCCGCCTGGCACTGGTCGATCACGACCTGCGCGTCGGGGGTGAAGATCGCGTCGTCGATCTTGATGTCGTAGACGTCGACCGAGGCGGAGAAGCCGGGGAACCAGTTCGGCCGGTAGACGATGCCCGCCGACTTGGTGATCGCCCGCTCGGGGCCGAGGTTGCGGTTGCCGGCGACGACGCGGCGCACCGAATAATTGCCGCCCGCGACCGGATCGACGATCGCGAAATTGGTCGACGCGCTGGCGAGGAACAGCTCGTTCAGGTTGGGCGCGCGGATGTCGCGGGAGATGGTGCCGCGCAGCCGGAGCTGGTCGTCGACCTCCCACGACAGCCCCGCCTTCCACGTCGCGATGCTGCCGCTGGTGCTGTAGTCGGTATAGCGGACCGCGCCGTCGAACTCGACCCGCTTGGCGAAGGGCAGGTCGACGAGCAGCGGCACCACCGCCTCGAAATAGCCTTCGCGGACGTTGAAGGAGCCCGCCGACGGCTTGTAGTTGCCGAGGAAGAAGCCGTTGGTCAGCGAGATCGGGTCCGGCTGCCGGGCGTTATACTGCTCCTTGCGCCATTCGACGCCGAGCGCGACCGAGACCGGCCCCGCCCACAGGCTGAACGGCTCGCCGCGCAGGTTGGCGGCGGCGACCTGCTGCTTGATGACGGTGCTCTGGGTCGCCTCGCCGAAGATATAGTCCTGCGCCGCTTGCGAGACGCCGCCGGTGCCGAACACGTCGAACGGCACGCAACCGTTGCCGGGACTTGTCAGGCTCGACCGGCAGACGATGTTGCCGTTGGCGACGCCGGTCTGGATCAGCCCCTGGTCGACCGCGTCGACCGCGTTGTTGTAGTTGGCGGTGATGACGTTGTTGACGGCGGCGGTGTCGAACAGCGTCCGGCCATATTGATAATAGGCGTCGTAGGACCAGCTTCCGCCGAGATCGCCGGTCGCGCCGACGACGCCGCGGATCAGCTCGCGGCTGCTCTTGACCTTGGCGACCGGCAGGTCGGTGTGGAGCTTGCCGAGCTGGAAGCTGGTCAGCCCGGCCGCATCCATCCGCGCGGCGGTGACGGGATCGAGATAGGCGTTCTGCCGGCTGATCGTGATGTTGCCGTCGCGCTGGTAGAGGCGCACCGAATAGGAGGAGTCGGCCTTGGCGTAATTGCCGTCGGCGAACAGGGTGAAGGCCGGCGAGACCTCATATTCCGCGCGGGCGTAGACGGTGTCCCAGTTGACCGGGGTCAGGAGCTGCTGGTCCTGGCCAGCGAGATAGCCGTCGCCGCCATAGGAGAGCAGGCCGCTGACCGAGCCGGGATTGAACCGCGCCGGCTCCCCGCCCGCCAGGAACTGCGTGCCCGCCAGCGGACCCGCCGAGATCAGGCCGCCCGGCGTGCTGCGCGACAGGCCGACATTGGGCACCAGCAGCCGCATCGGCGCGGAGCCGCCCGCGACATAGGCGGGGTTGTTGACGATGTTCCAGCCCTTGTACCAGTCGCGCGATCCGGCGCGCGGAACGTCCTTGAGCTCGTTATGCTCGACGCTGGCGATGAAATGGCCGCGCCCGTCGGCGAAGGGCGTGCCGAAGCTGAGATTGGCCTTGAACTGGCCGCCGTCGCCATGGTCCGAAATGCCGCTGACGATCTCGCCCTTCAGCCCCTTGAACTCGCGGTCGAGCACCAGGTTGACGACGCCCGCGACCGCATCCGAGCCCCAGGCCGACGAGGCGCCGCCGGTGACGATGTCGACCCGCTGGACCAGCGCCTGCGGCAGCAGCGCGAAATCGACGTTGCCGGTCAGCGAGGACGGGGTGACGCGGCGGCCATCGAGCAGCACCAGCGTGCGATTGACCCCCAGGCCGCGCAGGTTGAGGAAGCTCGCCCCCGACGACGAACCGTTGCGGTTGGTGGTCGGCGACAACGAATTGGAGAGCTGTGGAAGCTGGTTGATATAGTCGGCGAGCTGGACCTGCGCCGATTTCTGGATCTCGGCCACGCCGACGACGGTGGTCGGGGTCGGCGCCAGATAGCCGTCGCGGACGACGCGCGTGCCGGTGACGACGATGTCGCCCGACGGCGCGCCCTCCCCGGCCGGCGCATCCTGCGCCATGGCGGGCGACGCCAGCAGCGCGGCGATCGCCGCCCCCGCCAGGAACGTTTCCCGAAGATTCTTCTGCCGCATGTTGCTCCCTCCCTGGACGGCGATGCGGGGCGGACCTCGTTCGTCGCCACCGCTCGCGATTATTGTCGGATGCGCTCTTTAAGATTGTCGACCATCGGACAAACTGATCAAGCCACGCCAAAATCGATCCGTCAAGCGTTTGTTGACATTAATATCGTATTATGGTCGACAATATTCAAACAAGATGATGAGGGACACCAGCATGACCGCCGCGCGCAATCTGGCCGCCGCCTATCCCGAAGCCGTGAAGCCGTCGAAGCTGGCGCATGTGGTGATCCGCACGCCGCGCTTCGAGGCGAGCAAGGCATGGTGGTCGACGGTGCTCGACGCGCAGCCCTCCTACGAGAATGCGCAGCTCAGCTTCATGACCTATGACGACGAGCATCACCGCATCGGCATCATCAACATGCCGGACCTGCGCGACCAGGACATGGCCAATGCCGGGCCCGAGCACATCGCCTTCACCTATGCCGAGCTCGGCGCCCTGCTCGCCACCTACCGCCGGCTCGAGGCCCAGGGCATCGCGCCCTTCTGGACGATCAACCACGGCCCGACCATCTCGATGTACTATCGCGATCCCGACGGCACCAAGGTCGAGCTCCAGTACGACGTGTTCGACGTCGAGGGCGTCGAGCGCTTCTTCGCCTCCGGCGCCTATGAGGAGAACTTCATGGGCATCGTCTTCGATCCCGAGGAGATGATCGCCGCCTATGAGGCCGGAACACCCCTCGACCAGATCACCCGACGTCCCAAACTCCCCGAGGGCATGACACCCTGGGACATGCATCGCGACTGAGGCGATGGCATCTTGTCGACATGATACCGGATGCGATACCCAGCCAGCATGAACGACACCCGGATCCAACGCTCCTCGCTCCAGTCGGAAGTCTGCAACCGGCTCCGGCAGGAGATCATCGACGGGGTGTGGCGGCCGGGGACGCGGCTGCAGGAACGCCTGCTGTGCGAGCGCTACGGCATTTCGCGGTCGCCGCTGCGGGAATCCTACCAGAGCCTGGTCGCCGAAGGGCTGATCGAGGTGACGCCGAATCGCGGCGCGGTCGTCACCGCGCCGACGCCCGAGAAGACGCTGCAGAATTTCGAGCTGCTCCGCGCGCTCGAGCTGCTCGCCGTCCGCCTCGCCTGCCGCTCGGCGAAGGAAGAGGAGCTGCGCGACATCGCCGAGCTCGACGAACAGATGCGCGACACCATGGCGCGCAACGACATCCACGGCTTCCTCAAGCTCAACAACAGCGTCCACCGCGCGATCGTGCTGGCGAGCGGCAACGAGCCGCTGGCCGACGTCCACCTGGTCACCTCGCGCCAGATCATCCGGGTGCAGAATCTCGACGGTCCGCTCACCCATCGCGCCAGCGAGGGCATGCACCAGCATGACGAGATCATCGCCGCGCTGGTCGCCCGCGACGAGGACCGCGCCGTCCGGCTGTTCGAGGAGCATCTGGACACGGTCGAGGAGAATCTGCGCAGCCGGCTCCGGGAATTCGAGCCGGCCTGAACGGGTCGCGCGCACCCTCACCACCTCATCCGTCATTCCCGCGCAAGCGGGAATCCACGGTTACGGGACATCCGGCCTCTTGCGGGCCGCCGTCCATGGATTCCCGCTTGCGCGGGAATGACGAGAGGGACTCGATCAGATCATCACCACGGGCCGCCGGTCGGCGGTCGCCGCCTGCTCCCAGGCCCGTGCGACGTCGGCGAGCGGATAGCGCTCGATCCCGACATCGAGCCGCCCCTCGGCGGCGAGCGCGAGGATGTCGGCGGTGATCCGCTTCATCCGGTCGAGCGGCGGCATGTTGGCGGTGCCGCTGCCGAGCAGTTCGATCCGCGACCCGCGCAGCAGCGCCGACGGCAGCGTGATGTCGCGCCCCGCCATCTCCCCGACCGACACGAAGCGGATCGGCGTCGCCTGCCCGGCGGCGTGGAGATCACCCTTGGTCAGGCTTTCGAGCAGCGCCTCCGCCGGCATGCCCCAGAGATAGTCGACGACGACGTCGAGGCCGTCGCCGATCACCGCCGAGAAGCGCGCGACGAGATCCTCGCGCGGCAGCGACAGGTCGACGGTCGCGTCGGCGCCGAGGCCGGCGAGGACGTCCCGGTTGCGCCCGGCGGCGACGACCCGTCCCGCGCCGAGCAGCCGGGCGACCATCACCGCCATCCGCCCGGCATTGCCGGTGGCGCCGAGGATCAGCACCGACTGGCCGGGCCGGAGCCCGCCGCGCCATTCGAGCGGAAGCCAGGCGGCGATCGCCGGGTTCACCACCGCCGCCGCCGCCGCGGTGTCGAGCGCGCCGGGCACCGGTACGGTCCAGGCCGCCGGCGCCAGCTCCGCCATCGCCCCATAGGGGCGCCGCGTCGCCATGAAATAGACCCGCTCGCCCGCCGCATCGGCGCCGACGCCGTCCAGCCCGCAGACCACCGGCAACGCCCGGGGGCTGGCATAATGGGTGCCCGCCGCGATCGCCCGGTCGATCGGCTTGATCGCCGCCGCCGCCACCCGCACCAGCGTCTCCGCCCCCTGCAGGTCGGGCTCGGCGAAATCGGCGGGACGCGGCAGCCCGCCCAGCCGATCGAGGACCACAGCCTTCATTCCGGCACCTCGCCGCCGCGCCGCGTCGCGCCCTGCCTCATTGGATGAAGCTCGTCTGGTCGAGCGGTTCGGCCACCACCCGGTTCTCGATATGGCCGAGCCCCTCGATCTCGACGCGGACGACCTGCCCCTCGCGCAGCCAGGCCGGCGGGTTGCGGCCCGCCGCGACGCCGCTCGGCGTGCCGGTGAGCAATATGTCGCCGGGCTCGAGCGTCATCACCTGGGTCAGATAGGCGATCATCGCGTCGATGCCGTTGACCAGCTCGCTGGTCCGGCCGTCCTGCACCACCGTCCCGTCGACCAGCGTCCGGATCGCGAGATCGTCCGGGGTGGCGACCTCGTCGGCGGTGGTGATCCAGGGACCGATCGGCGCGTGGGTGTCGAACGACTTGCCGAGCGTCGCGGTCGGCGCCTTGAGCTGCCAGTCGCGGACGCTGACGTCGTTGGCGACCAGATAGCCAGCGATCACCTTGCGCGCGTCGGCCGCCGCGACATGGCGGCAGCGCCGGCCGATGACGATGCCCAGCTCGCATTCATAGTCGAGCTGCTCGGACGAGGCGGGCAGGTGGATCGGATCGAACGGGCCGGCGATCGCGCTGACCTGCTTGTTGAACCAGATCTGGTTGGAGAGGTCGGGGATCGGAATGCCCTTGGCGCGGACCTCCTCGACATGGCTCGAATAGTTGAAGCCGATGCCGAGCAGCTTGGACGGCCGGGTCAGCGGGGCGAGCAGCCGGGCATCGGCCAGCGCGACGCCCTCGCCCGCCCTGTCGGCGGCGTGGCGGAGACGGGCCATCGCCGCATCGCCGCCGGCGAGCAGCGCCTCGATCGAGGCCGGCAGGTCCGGCGCCAGCGAGGCGAAGGGGAAGGCGGCTCCATCACGGACGAGCGCCGGCACCGCCGCGCCGTCGAGCGCGATCGTCGCGAACTTCATGCCGCGCCTCCCTCGACCGCGAAGCGGCCCTCGAAGGCGATGTCGAGCCGGCGGGCGGCGAACAGGGCACGCTGCCCGTCGAAGCGCAGCTCGTCGGTCGAGGTGCCGACCGCGACCTTCGCGGCCTCGCCGGTCGGCAGCAGCATCGTGACCATGGCGTAGGCGGTGACGCCCATCGTCCCGTCGGCGCGCTCGTCGAAGCGCAGGTTCGACAGGATGTGCCGCACCTTGCGCTCGCCGGGTTTCGCGCGGGCGCTGAACCAGTCGTGGATCTCGGCCCGGCCGGCGAGCTGGAAATGGGGGGCGTCGACGGTGGCGTCGTCGGTGAACAGCTCGGCGATGCGGTCCCCCATCCCCATGTCCGCCCGCCAGCAGAATTCATGCAGCAAATCGGCGGCGACGGCGCGCTTCTCCAAATCCATTCGACATCCCTTCCCAAATCGATGGCCGACATCTTGTAGGATTGTCGACCATATTGCAATATACGGTTCGGACAAAATGGCTTCCGCCCGCCGAGAGCCCGGATTTCCGACCGTTCCGGGTGGCGTTCGCATGGCCAATGGACTACATCGTCAATCCGAAAGGGCTCATTCCGACCCTTTCGCCCATGGAGAGCATCATCTTGGAGGACGGAGCGCCGCGCCCGGAATCGAGCGAAGCCGCCAAGCCGGCCCGGCGCAAGGCGCGGACCGCCCCCCGCACGTCGCGGCTGAACCCGGTCCAGCTCGCCCGCAGGGTCGAGGTGGGCGAGCAGCGGCGCGCCAAGTCGCGCAACAAGCTGATGCAGGCGGCCTACCGCCTGTTCGCCGTGCACGGCGCCGAAGCGCCGACGATCGACGACGTGATCGCCGAGGCGAAGGTCGCGCGCGGCACCTTCTACAATCATTTCAAGTCGCGCGACGAGCTGTTCCGCGCGGTCGGCAACGACGTCTCCTTCGCGATCAACTCGGTCATCTCGGGCGCGATCGACGAGATGGAGGACCCGATCGAGCGGATCATCCTCGCCTTCCGGCTGTTCATCCGCTTCGCGGTGTCCGATGCGGCGCGCGGCTGGATCCTGCTGCGCACCATGCCGCTCGCCGGGCCGCTCAACGCCGGCGCCAAGGAGTTCATCGCCGCCGAGTTCGAGGCGGCGTTCGGGAGCGGCCGGCTGCGCGCGATGCCGATGGCCGTCGCGATCGACATGGGCCTGGGCATGCAGATCATGACGATCCACCGGGTGCTGGTCGAGAAGGTCGGCAACGACCATATCGACCTCGCCGCCGGGGAGATGGCGGTGGCGCTGGGCCTCGACCCGGCCGAGGCGCGGGCGCTGGCCTCCATCCCGATCGAGGAGGACGATGCGCGGGCCGCGGCGGCGCGGGCCTATTCCTTCCCGGTGGAGAAGGGCTGATCCGGCCGATGGTTTCGGACTCGATCGCAGCCTGTCGGTTTTCCTCATCTTTCCGTCATTCCCGCGAAAGCGGGAATCCATGGACGGCGGCCCGCAAGAAGCCGGATTCCCGTAACCATGGACTCCCGCTTTCGCGGGAGTGACGGCGGGGGGCCTGACGACATGCCTCGGTCCCATCTGGAACGAGCCTAGGACGAACGCCCCAGCAGGGCGGCCACTCCACGCGCCAGCTCCTCCCCCGCTTCGGTCGAGAAGGCCGGCGCCATCCAGGCGACATGGGTGTCGGGCCGGACGAGGATCGCCCCCGAATCGCCAGTCTCGCGCAGGCCGCGCCACGCCTGGTAGCTGTCCTCATGGTCGCCGCCGGGCCCGATCAGGCTCACCCCGATGTCGAGCCCGAACCGGTCGGCGACGGCGCGGCAGACGTCGCGCCACCCCTCCCCGCCGGGACCGGTGAGCAGGTGGAAGCCGCCGTCGGAGACGATGTCGAGCGTCGACCGCTCGACCCCGTCGCGGCCGACCAGCCGGGCATGCGGCAGCACCGCGCCGGGGCAGACCTGCGGCCGGTGGATCAGGTCGGGGTCGGCGCTCGGCCGGTAGGCGACGCCGCAATCGACGACCGCGCCCTCGGGATAATGATAGCCGAGCTCGAAGCCGGCGGCGCTGAACTGATAGGCCTGGAGCGCGAAGGCCTCGGCGACCCGCGCGCGCACCTGCTCGCCGGCCTCGCCCGGCGCCGACAGCAGGTCGAGGCACGCCTGCCCCTCCGCCACCGTCTGGCCCGGCGCATAGCCGAGCGCCGCCGCGACGGCGGGGAATTCGCCGACGCTCTTCATCGACCGCGCGATCACCGCCGCGCCGATCGGCTGGCGCTCGACCCCATAGGTTTCCAGCAGCGCCGGATCGGCGACGCCGCGCTGCACGAGGTCGAGCTTCCACGCCAGATTATAGGCGTCGAGCATCGAGGTGTTGGCGCCGAGCCCGTTGGCGGGCGAGTGGCGATGGACCGCGTCGCCGACGCAGAAGACGCGGCCGCGCGAATAGCTGCGGGCGACCTGCGCGTTCATCAGCCAGGTGCCGGCGTGGAGGATCTCCACCGCGACGTCGGGATCGCCGACGATGTGGCGGATGCGATCGACCAGCACATCATGGTCGAGGTCGGGCTCGCCGGTGGCGGGATCGTACATGAAGGTGACCATCCACTGGTCCCACGGCTCGACCGCGACGAACACGCCCGATCCGATCCAGAAGGGGCTGCCCGGCTGGTTGGTCCAGAACAGCGCGCCGGGGCGATGCGCGACGTAACGGCTGAGATCGGCGCGGATCCAGACGTTGATCGCCGCGCCCCAGCCGGCCGGCCCGTCCAGTTCGAGACCGATGTCGCGCGCGACCAGGCTGTTGGCGCCGTCCGCGCCGACCAGATAGTCGGCCTCGATGCGGACCGTCTCGCCGGTCGCCCGGTTGCGGACGGTGGCGCGGACGCCGCCCTCGTCCTGCTCGACGGCGAGGCAGTCCATGTTGAACAGCAGCTTGCCGCCCCGCCGCAGCAATTCCTCGGCGAGGATCGGCTCGAGGTTGTGCTGCGCGATATTGGCGGGGTCGCAGGGCGAGCTGTCATGATAGCCGCCCGGCCCCGACGAATGATAATGTTCGAGCCGGCCGATCTCGCGCCCGGCGAGGCTGACGCACCAGACGACGTTCCGGACCGCGCCCTGCGGAAAGGCGCGGCGGCGGACGGCCTCCTCCAGCCCGAGGCCGCGCAGCAGCTCCATCGCGCGCGGGTTGATGTGGTGGGCGCGCGGCGTGTGCGCGGTCCAGCCATAGCGGGTGATGGTCAGCGCGTCGCAGCCCTGGCGCTGCAACAGCAGGCCGGCGGCGAGCCCGGCCGGCCCGGCGCCGACGACGAGGACACCGGTTCTGATCGTTTCCATGGAAGCTTTTTTACCGTTGGTCAGAGGATGGCGCCGTCATGGGCGACGACGATCTCGCCCGCGAAATGCGGCCGCGCCTGGGCGATCCAGGCCGCGTCGGGGACGATCTTCGAGCTGCCCGGCGAGAGATGGTGGAGGACCAGCGTCTTGACCCCGGCCGCGGCGGCGACCTTCGCGGCGTCGGCCACCGAGGTGTGCGCCTTGAGGACATGCTCGGCGAACTTGGCGGGATCATAGCCCTGCGGCGCCGAGCTGCCGGCGCCGTTGATCCGGGCGTCGCCGTCGGCCGGCGGCGGCGCGCCCTTCATCATCTCGATCGTCCGCGCCACGTCGCAGGCCTCGTGGACCAATATGTCGGCGCCCCTGGCGAGGCCGATCAGCGCGTCGGACGGAGAGGTGTCGCCCGAGAAGACGACCGAGCGGTCGGCCGTGTCGAAGCGATAGGCGAGCGCCGGCTCGACCGGCGGATGGTGGACGACGACCGACCGGACGCGGACGCGGTCGTCCTGCATGACCGGCCCCGCCGCGGATATCTCGTCGACCCGCACCGGCGGCATCGGCGGCGAGTGCATGTCCTCCTTGTAATAGTGCAGCGGCAGCGCATTGGCCGACAGCAGGTCGTCGGTGATCTTGCGGAGCGGCGGCGGCCCGTAGACGCGCAGTTCGTCGCGCCGCCCCTGCAACCAGGAGAAGAACAGGAAGGAACCATAGTCGAGCAGATGGTCGGCATGGTTGTGGGTGATGAACACCGATCCGATCGCCGCGACCGACAGGCCCGCGCGCGAGATGCGCTCGCACGCGCCATAGCCGCAATCGATCAGGTAGACCGCGTCGCCGACCACCAGCGCGCTCGCCGCCATGCCGCGCTCGCCCCCCAGCATCGGCCCGCCGCCGGTGCCGAGCAGGTAGAGCTTCGTCGCGGAGGACGCCGACGCCGTCGCCGCCCGGACGGCCGGTGCGCCGCCGGCGGCGACGGCCGCCGCCAGCCCGATGCCCCCCAGCATCGAACGACGGCTGACGCGCTGCGATGTCATCAGAATTTCACTCCGAGGGTGATGCCGTAGGTGCGGGGCGCCTGATAGGAGGCGTTGCTGTCGAACGTACCCGCCTGGAGCGTGTTGAATATCTTCTCGTTCAGGATGTTGCGCATCCACAGCCGGGCGTTGACCCCGTTGGGGAAGTCGAGCCGCGCCCCCGCCGCCAGCAGGTTGTAGGACGGCTGGCGCAGGATATTGTCGGGCTGGGTGAAATAGCCGTCATTATAGGTGTAGCTGAGGTCGACCAGCAGGTCGGCGAAGCTCAGCGGCGTGCGGTGGGTCGCGGTCAGCGTCGCGCTGAAATCGGCAGTCACCGGCAGGCGGTTGCCCTTGGCCGATCCGGTGGTGATGACGATGCCGGTCGGCACCTGGGTCGAGATCACCGCATTGGGGAAGCGGGTGAAGCGGTCGTGGAGCAGGGTCATGCCGCCCGACAGCGACAGCCGGCTGCTCAGCTTCGCCTCGAAATCGACGTCGAGGCCGTACACCCGCGCCGCCGCGCCGTTGTAGAAGCTCTGCTGCGATCCGATGAACTTCGACACCTGGATGTTGCTGTAGTCGTAATAGAAGCCGGCGACGTCGATCCGCAGGTGGCGGTCGAACAGATTGGCCTTGGCGCCGACCTCATAGGCGTCGAGCCGTTCGGGCAGATAGGCCGCGTCGGTCGGGAACTGGCCGTTGAAGCCGCCGCTCTTGAAGCCGCGATTATAGGAGGCATAGACCAGCAGCTGCGGCGAGAAGCGATGGTCGACCGCGACCCGCCAGGTCGGCCGGTTGTAGCGGACGCTGCGGTCCGCGACCGGCGCGCCGGGCACCGGGGCCGGCAGCGCGGCGAAAGTGGTGAAGCTCTCGATATCGGTCAGGCTCTTGCGCTCGCGCGTGTAGCGGATGCCGAGGGTCAGCCTGGTCGCGTCGGTGATCGGCGCGGTCGCCTGCGCATAGCCGGCCAGCGAACGCGTCCCCAGCCGGGCATAGCTGAAGCTGCCGGTGACCGGGCCCAGCGGGCTCGACGGCCTGACGAAGCCGTCCAGCGCCACGCCGTTGGGATCGAACCGGCCCGCCGCGTTGAAGTAGAAGGCGCCGAGCACCCAGCTTATCTTCGAATCCGGGTTGGAGGTGAGCTGGACCTCCTGGCTGAACTGGCGGTCCGACTGGCCGATGTCGATCGACACCAGCTTGAGGTTGCTGACGTCGCCGTCGAAGACGAGGCTGTAGCGCGCCTTGCGATAGGCGCTGATGCTGACCAGCGAGGCGAAGCCGAGATCCTGGGTGATCTGCGCGGTGGCGCCACCGCTCTTGACGCGGCTGTTCGGCTGGACGTCGCTCGCCGTGTCCCAGGTCCTGGTGGGGAGGATCAGGCCCGGAAAGGGGAAGCCGGTCCCCGGCGCCAGCACGGTCGACGGGCTGATGTTGTTGCGGTTGTCGAGATAGTCGCCGGTGATGCGGACCTTGGTCGCGTCGCTCGGCTCGAACAGCAGCGACGAGCGGACGGCGACGTCGTGATAGGTGCGATAGGCGTCCTTGCCGGTGACGATATTGTCGCCCCAGCCCTTGCCCTGCACCTCGGCATGGCCGGCGAAGTTCATCGCCACTGTGTCGGACAGGCCGCCGGTGACATAGATATCGCCGGTGAAATCCTGGTAGTTGGCGGCGGTCACCGATGCGGTGCCGCCGAAATCATGGCTCGGCTGGCGGGTGATCACCTGGATCAGGCCGCCGGTCGTGTTGCGGCCGAACAGCGTGCCCTGCGGCCCCTTCAGAATCTCGACCCGCTCGATATTGGCGAGCGAGAACAGATTGGCCTGCGGCGCCGCCTGGTAGACGCCGTCGACATAGACCGCGACGCCGCCCTCGAAGCCCGGTCCGACCGCCGCGTTGCCGATGCCGCGGATGCGCGGCTGCAGATAGCCGGCGACGGTGACCAGGGTGACGCTGGGCGCCGCGGCGATCATGTCGCGCATCGAATTGACGCCGCGCGCCGTCAGCATGTCGGCGGTCGCGGCGGTGATCGAGATCGGCACGTTCTCCAGGCTCTCGGAGCGGCGCTGCGCCGTCACGATGATCTCGGCGATGCCCGAATCGTCGACGGCGGCGGCGGTCTGCGCGGCCGCCAGCGCCGGCACCTGCCAGAGCGCCGCGCCCGCCGCCAGCGCGGACATGATCCGAACAGGACGAATTTCGATTGCCATTGTCAGCCCCTCCCAGCTTTCTGTTTTCGAAATGACTTATTTGTCCAAATTATAACGCCGCCCGATGACGGTCAATATGATTTGAACAAGAATGTCATATAACAATCGAACGCTGGAGCGACGGTCGGTCTCTGCCGGAAAATGGACGGTTCGATCCGATGCAGGCTTTACGGATGGTATCGAATCACGCCGCCCTGTCGTCATTCCCGCGAAAGCGGGAATCCACGGTTGCGGAGCATCCAGTCTCTTGCGGGCCGCCGTCCATAGATTCCCGCTTTCGCGGGAATGACGACAGGGGCGGAGGACGTGGCTCCATGCAGTCTGGAACGAGTCCAGCAGGGGAACCGGCGGAGGAAATCCATCCTCTCGGCGACCTACACGATCCACCTATTTGACGAATCAGGCTATATTGCGTGACGGGTGCCGACACGAAAACGCCGGACCGAAGACGGGCTTCGATCCGGCGCGTTGGTCGCGGTCCCTGAACGGGACGGCGAGAGGGAAGGGGGCGGGCGCTACAGCCGGTAGCCGACCCGCAGGCCGTAGGTGCGCGGCGGCTTGAAGCCGCCATTGAGCGCGAAGCCGGTCGTCTGCGCGGCGATGAACTTGTTCGCCACGATCTTGCGGTTGGTCAGGTTCTTGCCGAACAGGCTGGCGCGCCAGTGGCCGTCTTCGCTCTCATATTGCAGCGAGGCGTCGACCGTCGCCACCGCGTCCTGCGAGAGGAGATTCTCGTTGAACTCGGTGAAATAGACCTTGCCGGTCCAGGCGACGTCGCCGCGCGCCGACAGCCGGCCGGGCACGCCGATCGGCAGGTCGAACTCCGCGCCCGCGTTGAGCGACCATTTCGGCGCGTTGGCGAGCCGGTTGCCCGACAGGTCGAGCAGGCCGAGTTCGGGACGGGCCGGATGCTTGGTGCTGTATTTGCGGAAGGTGGCGTCGAGATAGGTGGCGTCGGCGTTGAGCGTGACGCCCTCGACCGGCCGCGCCCGCAGCTCGACCTCGGCCCCCTTGACCCGCGCCGCCGCCGCATTCTCGGTGACGATCGAGACGTTGATGATCCGGTTAACCTGCAGGTCCTTGAAGTCGTAGTAGAAGGCCGCGGCGTTGAGCTGGACCCGGTTGTCGAGGAAGCTCGACTTGATGCCCGCCTCATAGGACCAGATATATTCGGGATTGACCGGCGGATTGGGGTTGCCGCTCAGCAGCACGCCGCTCTTGAAGCCGCGCGTCGCCGACGCATAGAGCATCACATTCTCGACCGGCTTGTAGTCGATGCTGAACTTCGGCGTCAGCGCGTGCCAGCTCTTGTCGACATGGACGGGCACGACGACGTTGGCGGCGTTCGGCGGCGGCATGAAGCTGAAGATGGTGAAGGTGCCGTTCGAGCGGCGCTTCTCGTCGCTGTAGCGGACGCCGGCGGTCAGCCGGAGATGGTCGACCACCTCATAGGTCCACTGGGTGAAGGCCGCATAGGCCTTGATGTCGATCGTGCCGTCCTCATGATAGTCGGCGGCCGGGAAGCCGAGGGCGGCGCCGATCACCGGGAAGCCGAGGTCGAGCTCCGCCTTGAGCGATTCATCGTAGTAGAACAGGCCGGCGACGCCGTTGAGCCGGTCGCTGGTGTAGAGGAGCTGGAGCTCCTGCGAGAATTGCCGGGCGTTCTCCGCCGTCAGGGTCGGCGAGAACACCGCATAGGAGGTCGTCTCGGGATCGTTGATGTTGGCGCGGCGCGACTTGCGATAGCCGGTGATCGACTGGAAGCGCAGGCCCCCGCCCAGATCGACGCCGATCGTGCCCGACAGGCCCCAGAAGGTGCGGTCGTTGCGGGTCGGCACCTCGGTCGTCACGTCGCGGCTGTTGGGCAGCAGCGTGCCGCCGAGCAGCAGGCCCGGCATCGGCACGTCGGAGCGATAGGGACCGAAGCCGTTGAACGGATAATTATGGTCGTCCTCGCGCGCATAATCGGCGGAGAGGGTGATATCGACATTGGCGGCGGGATCGACCTGGAGGATGCCGCGCACCGCCCAGCTGTCCTGGTCGCTGACGTCCTCGTTGAGGGTCACGTTGCGGCCATAGCCGTCATGCTTGACCTTCTGGAAGGCGATGCGCGCGCGGACGTCGCCCTTGCCATCGAGCGGCCCGCTGATCGCGCCGTCGAGCTGGATGCGGTCGTAATTGCCGTAGGTCAGGTCGAGATAGCCGCTGAGGTCGCGGGTCGGCTTGCGGGTGATCAGGTTGACGCTGCCGCCGGTCGCGTTGCGGCCGTAGAGCGTGCCCTGCGGGCCGCGCAGCACCTCGACCCGTTCGAGGTCGAAGAAGGAGGCGAGCTGCGCCGAGGGCCGGCCGATGACGACGCCGTCGACCTGGAAGGAGACGCTCGGGTCCTGGCCCGAGGAGATCGAGGTCAGGCCGATGCCGCGGATGAACAGCCGGTTGTAGCCGGCATGCTGGCCGACCGACACGCCGGGCGCGATCGACTGGAGGTCGGAGACCGACAGCACCTGCCGCCGTTCGAGCGCCTCGGCGCCCAGCGCGGTGACGGTCACCGGGATGTCCTGGAGCTTCTCGCTGCGCTTCTGCGCGGTGACGACGATCTCCTCCAGGCCGATATTGTCGGCGTCGGCGGCGGGCGCCGTCTGGGCCTGGGCGGAACCGGTGGCAATGGCCGCGACGGCGGCGGCGGCAAACAGGTGATGTAGTCGCATTCACTCCCCCATGATCTGGATCTTGCGTCCTCGCGATCGATATTCCGCCAGACCATGCCATTGTGAAAATCGTATATGGAGATGCGGCCCATTAGCGCGACTGATGCGGAACGGGCCGCCCGTCCCGAAGGATGAGCGGCCCGTCAAACCATTAAACCGACAGGGTTTTCTGTCAGGCGGGCTCCAGCGGGACGAAGGGCCGGTGCAGCACCGCCCCCTCGGCGAGCCGTTCGGCGACGCAGCGGTTGCGCTGCGTGCCCAGCCCTTCGATGGTCCCCTCCATGACGTCGCCGGGCCGAAGGAAGCGGCCGAAATGGGTGCCGTTGCCCGAGGGCGATCCGGTGCAGATGATGTCGCCCGGCAGGAGCTGCATGTGCACCGAGAAGGCTTCGATCAGCCGCGCGATCGGGAAGATCATGTCGGCGGTCGATTCATGCTGCATGACCTCGCCGTTGAGCTTGAGCGTGATCATCAGCTGTTGCGGATCGGCGACGAAGGCGGCGGGCACGATCAGCGGCCCCATCGGCAGCATGCCGGGCCCGCTCTTGCCCGACACCCAGTCGAGCCCGAGCTGCGGCACGTCGGGCCGGTAGAGATGGTCGCGGACGCTGATGTCGTTGACGACGACATAGCCGGCGACATGGTCGAGCGCGTGGTCGCGGCCGACGCGGCGGGCCGGCTTGCCGATCACCACGCCCAGCTCCAGTTCCCAGTCGAGCTGCTCGCTGTCGGCGGGCACCGCCAGGTCGTCGAACGGGCCGAGGATCGACGAGAAGGGCTTGAGGAAGGCGAAGGGCTGCCCCTTGGCCGCGCGATGGTCCATCACCCGCACCGCCTCGATCCGCCGCTCCTCGCGCGAGCGGCCGACGTTGAGGCCGTGATCCTGGTCGATCATGATGTCGATGACGTGCTTGCGATAGTTCGCGCCCGAGCAGATGATCTGGCGCGGCACGATCGGCGCGACCGCCTGCAACATGCTCGCCGCCAGCGCGCGGGGCCCCGGATCGGCGGCCCGCCGGGCGGCCTGGTCGCGCAGCAGCGGCCACAGATTGTCCCAGTCGTCGAACAGGTCGAGCATCGACCGGATGCCCTCGAAGCCGGGCAGGCCCGCGAGCGGATGGACGAGCTCGCCGATGACGAGCGCGGGAAAGGGCGTGCCGCCGTCTCCGGCGAAGCTGCCGAGGGCGAAGGATGGGGTGCTCATGCGGATTTGGTCCTTGCTGTCCAGGGGAGGCCGGCGGTCACCAATGGACCATCGGCAGGCCCGCGATCGGGGAGTCGAAACAGGCGATGCTGGTGCCGCGCAGGCTGCCCAGGCAGGCGGTGCGCAGGTCGGGCCCGGCGAAGGTGACGCTGGCCATCCAGCGGGCGACGTCGCCGCCGCAGGCCATCATCGTCTCGAAGCTGACCGGCTTGCCCGAGGCGAACTCCGCCTCGAACCGCGCGGTCGCTTGGCGGTCGCCGTCGTCGAGCAGTTCGAGCAGCTCGCCGTCGGGGGTGATCGCGACCAGCCGGTCGGCCATGATCATCGTCGCCCAGAGATTGCCGTAGGCGTCGAAGGCGATGCCGTCGATCGTCCCGGTGCCGAGGCTCGACGGCCCGTAGACCTCGCGGTCGGTGAGCGATCCGTCGTGCTGAACGCGCAGCCGGCTGACCCGCTTGCCGGTGGTCTCCGCGACGTAGAGCCACTCCTCCTCGGCGTCGAAGCGGATCTCGTTGGTGAACATGAAGCCGTCGGCGACCATCCGCAGCCCGCGCGCGTCGAGCAGGTAGATCGACCCGTCGGCGATGTTGGGCGTCACCGCGTCGCTCCACGGATTGATCATCGTCGAGACGGTGATCCACAGCCGGTCGCGGCTGTCGCGCAGCACGAAGTTGACCTTGCCGAGCGGCCGGCCGTCGATGTTGTCGGCGAGCACCCGCGTCTCGCCGCGGCGGTCCATGATCTCCAGCCGGTCGGTGCCGAAATTGGAGATGATGATGTCGCCATCGCGGGCGAAGGCGAGGCCGTTGGGCAGGGTGCCGGTCAGCAGGCTCGCCGCCGCGTCGCCGGCCAGGTCGAAATGGCCGTCGACCGTCTGGGTGATCAGCGTCTGCGCTCCGTCGGGGGCGATGTGCATCACGCCGCCGCGCGCGTCGGCCGACCACAGGCTGCCGTCGCGTTCGGCGAGGATGCATTCGGGGCGCTGCAGGTCGCGCCCGACATGGCGGATGGCGGCGGGGTCGACCTTCCAGCCCTTGAGCGGATTGGGGCCGCGGCCGGTGCGGATCAGGGTCATGCCGACACCTTCACCGACGCGCGGTCCTTGAGCTTGAGCATGGCGCGCGCCTCGTCGGGGGTCGCGACCTCGAGCGAAAGCGCCTCGAGCACGGTGCGGATGCGGCGCACCTGCTCGGCATTGCTGGTCGCGAGCTGGCCGGGGGCGCCCCACAGGCTGTCCTCCAGCCCGACGCGGACATTGCCGCCCATCGCCGCCGACATCGTCGCGATCGGCATCTGGTGGCGGCCGCCGCCGAGCACCGACCAGACATAGTCGTCGCCGAACAGCCGGTCGGCGGTGCGCTTCATCATCGCGATGTCCTCGTAATGGACGCCGATGCCGCCGCGGATGCCGAACACGGTCTGGATGAACAGCGGCCCTTCGAGCAGCCCGCGATCGCGGAAATGCGCGGCGGTGTAGAGATGGGCGACGTCGTAGCACTCGATCTCGAAGCGGGTGCCGTTGGCGCCGCAGCTCTTCAGGATATGCTCGATGTCGCGGAAGGTGTTGCGGAAGATGTTCGCGTCGCTGTTGCGCAGATAGGGTTCCTCCCAGTCGTAGCGGAACTCGCGGAAGCGGCCGAGCATCTCGTAGAGGCCGAAGTTCATCGTCCCCATGTTGAGCGAGGCGATCTCGGGCTGGAAGGTGAGCGCGGGCTGGAGTCGCTCCTCGATCCCCATCGTCGGCGCGCCGCCGGTGGTGATGTTGATGACGACGTCGCAAGCCTCGGCGATCTGGGGCAGGAAGCGCCGAAACAGCGCCGGGTCCTGGCTCGGCTTGCCATTTTCGGGATCGCGCGCGTGGAGATGGACCACCGAAGCCCCCGCCGCCGCCGCCTCGATCGCCGCGGCGGCGATCTCGTCGGGCGTCTTCGGCAGATGGGGGGACATCGACGGCGTATGCACCGCCCCCGTGACGGCACAGGTCACGATCACCTTTCGCATGGAGCTCTCCCATTGGTCGGGCCCGCCGGCGCGTCGGGACGCGCCGGTCGGGCCGGTCTGAAATTCTACGGGAAAGTCTTAGGAAGCCGCGCGCGCGGCGGGAAATCGGCAAGCATAATGGGATGCATCTGTCCCACCTATGGATCGCAGGCGGGAGTAGCCCGTCACGAGGTCGTCAGGCCGGCGCGCCCTTGCGCGGCCCCATCGAGCGGCCGACGTCGAGGATCAGGTTGCGCATCCAGCTATGGCCGGGGTCGGCGTCGCTGCGGACGTGCCAGTTGAGCCGTTCGGTGAGGGTCGGCAGGCGGATCGGCGGTTCGAGCAGCCGCACCCCCAGCATCGGCGCGAACATCTCGGCCAGCCGGTTGGGCACGGTGCCGATCAGCGTGGTGCCCTGAAGCTGGAACAGCAGCGACGAGAAGCTCGGCGCGATCAGCGCGGGGGACTGGTCGAGCCCGCCATGCTCATAGGCCGCCCGGTCGGTGGTGAAGGTGTTCTCGCCGAACGAGACGGTGGCGTTGGGATAGGCGCGGAAATCCTCCGGGGTCAGCGCGCCGTCGAACGGATGGTCGGCGGCGACGACGCAGGTGTAGCAATCCTCGAAGGCGTCGGCGCCGCGCAGCATGTCGGGATGGCGCGAATGCATCAGCAGGGTGCGCTCGACCACGGTGAGCAGGAAGTCGATCTCGCCGGTCTCGAGCCGGTCGAAGCTCTTGTTCACCAGCCCCTCGACCGCCAGCTCGATTCCCGGCGCGCGGGCGGACAGCTCGCGCACGATCCGGGGCAGGATCGTCATCGAGCAATAGTCGGTCATGGCGATGCGGAATTCGCATTTCGTCTCGGCCGGGTCGAAGCTCTCCTCGCTGCCCAGCGCGGCCTTGACCATCAGCAGCGCCTCGCGCACCGGACCAGCGAGCGCCCGCGCCCGCACGGTCAGCTCCATCTCCCGCCCGACGCGGACGAGCAGCGGGTCCTCGAAGATGTCGCGCAGCCGGGCGAGCGATCCGCTGACCGCCGGCTGGGTGACGAACAGCCGCTCGGCGGCGCGGGTCACGCTCTTCTCGGTCAGCAACGCGTCGAGAACCACGAGCAGGTTGAGATCGAATTGCGTCAGGCTGAGCGCCATCGCCCTGTCCTCCCCTCGCCGGCGGCCTCGTCCCGGGCCCGATGGCATCAGGCCTACAGGACAAGGGGCCTGCATTGCCATCGCGAAGATTGATGGGACCGATCAACATTAGCGATTTCCAGCGCCGCCCGCGCGCGGGAATAAGGGCCGCCCGCCGCGCCGTGCGGCCTTTGGGGAGGAAGGACATATGGACAAGCCGATCGATCCGACCCGGCTGTTCGACCTGTCGGGGCGGGTCGCGATCGTCACCGGCGGGTCGCGCGGGCTGGGGCTGCAGATCGCCCGCGCGCTGGGCGCGAACGGTGCCCGGCTGGCGCTGGCCGCGCGCAAGCAGGCCGAGCTCGACGAAGCGGTGGCCGAGCTCGCGACGGACGGCATCGAGGCCGTCGCCTTCACCGCCGACCTGGCCGACGGCGCGGCGCCGGCGGCGCTCGCCCGCCAGGTGATCGAGCGGTTCGGCCGGATCGACATCCTCGTCAACAATGCCGGCGCCACCTGGGGCGCGCCCGCCGAGGACTATCCCGCCGACGCCTGGGCCCGGGTGATCGACGTCAGCCTGAGCAGCGTCTTCCTGCTCAGCCAGGCGGTGGCGAAGGCCGCCTTCCTGCCGCAGGGCGGCGGCGCGATCGTCAATGTTGCCTCGGTCGAGGGGCTGCTCGGCCATCATCATCGCCGGCCCGGAACGGTCGCCTACAACGCGGCCAAGGGCGGGGTCGTCAACATGACCCGCGCTCGCCGCCGAATGGGGCCGCCGCAACATCCGCGTCAACACGATCGCGCCCGGCTATTTCCCGTCGAAGATGACCGGCAAGATCCTCGCCGACCATGGCGCCGAACTGATCGACCAGACCCCGCTCGGCCGGCTCGGCGGCCCCGGCGACCTGATGGGGCCGGCGCTGCTGCTCGCCTCCGACGCCGGGCGGCACATCACCGGCCAGACGATCGCCGTTGACGGCGGCGCCAGCATCATCTGAACATATTTCCGCAACAGGAGCACAGCATGTCGATCTCGCTTCACGGCCGGGTGGCCGTCGTCACCGGCGCCGGCAACGGCCTCGGCCGCTCGCACGCCCTGGCGCTGGCGGCGCACGGCGCCCGCGTCGTCGTCAACGACCTGGCCGAGGCCGACGCCGAGCGCGTCGCCGCCGAGATCCGCGCGGCGGGCGGCGAGGCGATCGGCGTCGCCGCGAGCGTCACGGACGCCGGGCAGGTCGCGGCGATGGTCGAGCGGGCGATCGGCGAATGGGGGGCGATCGACATCCTCGTCAACAATGCCGGCATCCTGCGCGACAAGAGCTTCGCCAAGATGGACCTCGCCGATTTCCGGCTGGTCGTCGACGTCCACCTGATGGGCGCGGTCCACTGCACCAAGGCGGTGTGGGACCATATGCGCGCGCGCAACCATGGCCGGATCGTCTTCACCACCTCGTCGTCCGGGCTCTACGGCAATTTCGGGCAGGCCAATTACGGCGCCGCCAAGATGGCGCTGGTCGGGCTGATGCAGACGCTGGCGATCGAAGGGGCGAAGAACGGCATCCACGTCAACTGCATCGCCCCGACCGCCGCGACCGCGATGACCGCCGACATCTTCGACGAGGCGACCCTCGCCCGCCTGACCCCGGACCGGGTGAGCCCCGCGATCGTCATGCTCGCGTCCGACGCGGCGCCGACCCGGCGGGTGATCCTGGCCGGTGCGGGCAGCTTCGAGCAGGCCAACATCACGATGACGCAGGGCCTGTTCCTCGGCGCCGAGGACGACGTCGCGGGCGCGCTGCTCGACCGGCTCGACGGCGTCGCGGACCGCGCGGGCGAGCTGGTGCCCGGAACCGGCTTCGACCAGTGCCGCCACGAGATCGCGGCGGCAAGCGTGACGGTGGGGGCTTAGCCTCGCCGCCCGCCTCCTGTCGTCATTCCCGCGAAGGCGGGAATCCACGGTCACGGCACATTCCGTCTCTTGCGGGCCGCCGTCCATGGATTCCCGCTTTCGCGGGAATGACGGAGGATGGAAAATCGGCGGGATTCGATCTCCTCAGTCGAGCCCGAGCAGTGCCGCCGCATTGCCGCCGAGGATGCGGCGCTGGCTGTCCTCGTCGAGCCCGGCGACGACCGACGCCGGGTCGTAATGGCCCATGTCGAACGGATAGTCGGTGCCGAGCACGACCTGTCCGACGCCGACCTCGTCGATCAGCCGGGCGAGGTGGCGCGGCTCGTAGACGAGGCTGTCGAACCAGATCCGCTTGAGCTGCTCGGACGGGGCGCAGGAGCAGCCGCCCGCCTCGGGCCGGACCGCATGGCCATGGTCCGACCGGCCGACATAGGTCGGCAGATAGCCGCCGCCATGGACGGTGACGATCCTGAGCCGGCGATGCCGGTCGAGCGTCCCGCCGAAGATCAGCTTCGACAGGCACAGCGCGGTCTCGAACGGCTGGCCGACGATGTTCATCAGATAATGGTCCGCCAGCCGGTCGCCCAGCGTCGTGCCCCAGGGGTGGATCAGCACCACCGCGCCCAGCTCGTCGGCCTTCGCCCAGAAGGGATCGAAGCGGCGGTCGGCGATGTCGACGCCGTCGACCAGCGACGATATCTCGACGCCCTTGAAGCCATGGTCGCGCATCGCCGTCTCGAGCTGCGCCGCGGCGCGCTCGGGGTGCTGGAGCGCGACGGTGCCGAGCCCGACGAAGCGATCGGGATGCGCCGCGCAGACCGTGGCGATCGCATCGTTCATCCGCCCGACGATGCGGTCGGCGAGGTCGGGCTCGGCCCAATAATGATATTGGGTCGGCGCCGGGCTGATCGCCTGCACGTCGACCCCCATCGCGTCCATGTCGCGCAGCCGCTCGTCGGCGCCGGTCAGGCGCGGCATCAGCGCGCCGATCCGTTCGCGGTTGACCGCGAGCGAGGCGGCGCCGATCGCCGCCGCCTCCGCGCCCGCGCGCTCGGCGAGCAGCGGATGGCCCGCGACCAGCGCCTCGACCTCGGGCGCGGCGAGGTGGCAATGCAGGTCGATCGTCCGGAAGGGCAGCCGCGCGACCGGAGTGCCCAGCGTGACGGGGGCGGCCTGCGGCGAGCAGCGGTGCAGCATCGCATCGGTCATCGCCGGTCTCCTCAGGCAGGCAGGTTGGTGGACTGGAAGGCGATCATCCGCCAGCCCCCGTCGCGCCACGCCCAGACCTGGAGCGCTTGGGCGCGAGTGCGGATCGGCTCTTCCCGGCCGCGCGGCAGGACCAGATTGTCCATCGTCCCGGTCATCACCGCGATGTCGCCCGAGATGCGGACGTCGAGCGGGCCGCGCGACGCTTCCAGGAAGGCGAGCTCCTGCTCGACGAAGCGGAAATAGCCGTCGAAATCGTCGGTGACGCCGCGCGTATGGGTGTGGGTGATGTCGGGCGCGACGAGCGTGCGCAGCGTCGCGAAGTCGCGCGCCACCAGCGCCTCGCCGCGCCGCTGCTCGGCCGCGATCACCCCCGCTATCCCGCGCTCGCCCTCGTCCATCGCCATCCGCTCCTCGCATCGTTTCGGACAGGCCATAGGAAGGCCGCGCGCCGCGCCCCAATCGAAAGTGCCGATGGCATCCATCATCGCGGTCGATAGGGACCCATATGCGGCAGCGATGCAATGGATCGCCAACGCTGATTTCCGGCCGATCGCCAAGCCCCCTACCATCCCGCGCCGAGCCCGCGACCATGACCGGGCCGGGAGGGAGAGATGAGTTTCCTGCGCAACGCCTGGTATGTCGCCGGGTGGTCCGGCGACCTGGGGCCCGCGCCGCGGCGCATCCGGGTCCTGGGCGAGTGGATCGCCCTGTTCCGCCTGGCCGACGGCACCGCCGCCGCGATCGGCGACCGCTGCCCCCACCGCTTCGCCTCGCTGGGCGACGGCAAGCTGGTCGGCGACAGCCTGCAATGCCCCTATCACGGCCTGCGCTTCGACCGCGACGGGCGCTGCGTCCACAACCCGCACGGCGACGGCAGCGTCCCCGCCGGCGGCGGGGTGCGATCCTATCCGCTGGTCGAGCGGCACGGCGCGCTATGGGTCTGGACCGGCGATCCCGGACGCGCCGACCCGGACGCGATCCCCGACTTCGCCCGCTTCGACGATCCCGCGCTCGCCGTCTCGCGCGGCCATCTGAAGGTCACCGCGCCCTATGAGCTGGTGACCGACAATCTGCTCGACCTCAGCCACGCCGCCTTCATCCATCCCTTCCTCGCCTCCCCCGACGCGGCCGACCGCACGCGCACCGGCGTCCGCCAGGAGGACAACACCGTCTGGTCGCAGCTCTGGATCGACCGCGAACCGATCACGCCGCTGTTCCGGCTGGTGTGGGACCATCCCGACGACCAGGCCGAGATGCGCTCGCACATGCGCTGGACGGCGCCGTCGACCCTCTATCTCGACGTCGGGATGACCCCCGACGGCGCCGACCCCGACGACAGCCCCGCTTTGCCGAGCGCGCATCTGCTGACCCCCGAGACCGAGGGTTCGACCCATTATTTCTGGATGGTCGGGCGCAACCGCGGGCAGGCCGACGCCGCGATCGGCGAGCGGATCCATGCCGGCATCGCACGCGCCTTCGCCGAGGAAGACGAGCCGATGATCGCGCGCGTCGCCGAGAATATGGACGGCGCCGACTTCTGGTCGCTGCGCCCGATGATCCTGGCCGGCGATGCCGCCGCCGTCCGCGCCCGCCGCATCCTGGCGCAAATGATCCGCGCGGAGGGGGCCGCGCCCGACGCCCCCGCTGCCGCCCGCATCCCCGCCATCGAAGGAGCCCAGCATGGCCATCATCGGAATTGAACGCATCCTCTACCGGGTCGACGACGTCGACCGGTCGATCCGCTTCTTCGAGGATTTCGGGCTGCCGCTGCTCGACCGCGACGATGGCGGCGCCTGCTTCCGCCTGCCCGACAATGCGCGGGTCGACATCCGGTCGATCGCGACCGATCCGGTGCCGGGATCGCAGATCGTCGGCATCGGCGTCCATGAGATCGTCTGGGGCGTCGACACCGCCGAGAATCTCGAACGGCTCGTCGCCCGCCTCGCCACCGACCGCGAGGTGCGCCGCGACGCCGACGGCATCTGCCACTTCGTCGCCGACGGCGGCATCGCCATGGGGCTGCGCCACTGGCCCGAGAAGCGGCAGATCTTCGCGCCGACCGAGCCGGTCAACTCGCCCGGCAACCTGCAGCGGATGAACGTCCACCGCCGCTGGATCGCCCGCGCCCGGCCGAAGGGGATCAGCCATATCGGCGTGATCTCGCCCGACATCGAGGGCCTGTCCAATTTCCTGCGCGAGCGGCTCGATTTCCGGCTGAGCGACCGGCAGCGCAGCTTCGCGGTCTATGTCCGCGCCGACGGGGTCAACGACCATCACAATCTGGCGATCCTCAACGCCAATGCCGGCCTGCCGGGGATGGACGGGACGCTGCGCTTCCACCACGTCAACTATGTCGTTACCGACCTCGACGAGATGATGGCGGGCAAGAACCACCTCGAACGGCGCGGCTGGCCGAAGTCCGAATGGGGGATCGGCCGCCACCGCATCGCATCGGCGCTGTTCTGCTACTTCCCCTGCCCGGCGGGCGGCGAGGCCGAATATGGCGCGGATTCGGACGCCCTCGACGACAACTGGATCCCGCGCGACTTCAGCCCGATGTTCGGCATCGCCCACTGGATGCACGACCTGCCCGCCTTCCTGCGCGACGGCGCCGAGTGGGACGTGACCTTCGCGGCGGACGGCGTGCCGACGAAAGGCGGGGTCCAGCCTCATCCCGATATCTAGGCGCCTGTCGGCGCGTCGCGGCACCGGCCCACTCCCCCACCCAACGGCAGTATCTTATGGGCGGCCGGGTGGGGGAGCGGGCCGGCGCCGTCTCGAAATGCGCCCTTCCGCGCATTTCCACAGACTCCGAAGGACGCATTGTCCGCGCTTATGCGGCGCATCGCGAATGAAGATTTCCGGCTGCTTTCTCAACCCAACATAATCGTCCCGCACCGTGAATCCGGTCCGATCGAACGGGCCGGCGGACAGAAACGAGGATCAGGAAAGCATGTCTCCAGAGGCGCAGATCAAGAGCGGGACCAGCGGCGAGACCCGTGTGAAGGGGGGCGGGGCGAGGGGCGTCCCGTCCCACGCCGACTGCGTCGCCATGGCGGAGGAGCTGGCCCCCCGGCTGGCGCCGTTCGTCGACGAGGCCGAGCGCTCCCGGCGGGTGCCCAAGGGCGCGGCCGACGCGCTGATCGCGTCGGGGCTGATGCCGCTGGTGCGCCCGGCCCGGCACGGCGGCTATGAGCATGGCTGGATGGCCTATGCCGACGTGCTCGCCCCGATCGCGCGGCAATCGGGCTCGCTCGCCTGGGTGCTGGGCTTCCTGCTCCACCACCAATGGGCGCTGGGCTTCTTCCCGCAGGCGACCCAGGACGAGGTCTACAGCCAGGCCGCCGATCCGTGCATCGCGTCGATGTTCGCCCCGTCCGGCCGGGCGACGGCGGAGGGGAGCAAGCTGCGGCTCACCGGCGAATGGTCCTTCTCCTCGGGGATCGACAATTGCGACTGGGTGATGCTGGCCGGCTTCGCCGAGATCGCGCCGGGCGAACCGCCGATCAATTGCTGGTTCCTGCTCAAGCCCGGCCAGTTCGAGGTGCGCGACACCTGGCACGCGGTCGGGCTGAGCGGCACCGGATCGAACAATGTCGTGGTCCGCGACGCGCTGATCGACGCGGATTATTGGGTTCGCGCCGATCCCTTCGGCGGCGACGACATGAGCGCGCGCAGCGGCAATCGCGGCATCCGCTTCATCACCCCGCCGGTCGGCCAGTTCCAATATGGGCTGGTCGCGCCGATGATCGGGATCGCGATGGCGCTGCACGAGGAGGTGCTGCGCTTCAACGCCGGGCGGCAGGGCCTGCTGATCCCCGGCAAGATCGCCGACGATCCCTTCCTCCAGGCGGGGCTCGGCGAGTCCGAGGCCGAGCTGGCGGCGGCCTATGCGGCGATGAGCAAGCTCGACGACGCGATCGCGGCGGGCGAGATGCGCACCCCCGACGGGATTGCGCGCTTCCGGGCGGGGATGGGCTTCGTCGCCAAGACGATCACCGCCGCGTCGGAACGGCTCTTCTACCTGAGCGGCGGGCGCGGGCTCGACAGCCGCAAGCCGCTGAGCCGCCACTGGCGCGACCTGCACGCGATCACCAACCATGCCGCGCTCAAATATGAGATGATGTTCCAGGGCCTCGGCCAGGCGGCGCTCGCCCGCGTCAGCTGAACCCCGGCCGGCAAAAGCAGGGGCGGTCGCCGGAATCGGCGGCCGCCCCTTTTCGTTCAGAGGCCGAGCAGAGCGGCGGGCGTGGTCCGCGCGATCCGGGTCACGTCTTCGGCCGAGAGGTTGGGCGTCGCGCGCAGCGCCGACAGGCCGTCGGCCTCGCCCACCGGGAAGTCGCTGCCGAGCACGATCCGGTCGACCCCGACGACCCGGATCAGTGCGGCGAGGATCTCGGGCCCGTAGACGCAGCTGTCGTAGTAGAAGTCCTTGAGATAGGCGCTCGGCAGCTTGCTGATGTTGCGGCTGGTATCGGGGCGCTCATGCGCGTTGCGGTCGAGCCGGCCGTAATAATGCGGCAGGAAGCCGCCGCCATGCGCGATGACGATCTTGGCGCGCGGGAATTTGTCGAACACGCCATTGTAGATGATCGAGGTCATCACCTTGACCTCCTCGACCCCCTGCCCGACCGAATTGGCCAGCGCGAAGCCGTCGAGCGGCGGCTCCTTGCCCTGGCCGTGCGGGTGGATGAACACGGTGACGCCGAAATGCTGAACCGCCTCCCACAGCGGGTCGAAGCGCGGATCGCCGAAATAGGCGCCGTCGGGCGATTGCGAGGAGAGCTGCAGCACCTTCATGCCGAGCTGCGTCACCGCGCGCTCGAGCTCGGGAATGGCGAGCTTGAGGTCCTGGGTCGGCAGGCCGAAGGCGCCGTGGAAGCGGCCGGGATGGGCCTTCACCCATTCTCGCGCGATCCGGTCGTTGACCCGCTGGTGGACGCCCAGGTCGTGCCGGGCGTCACCCCAGCTGATCCCCTGGGTCGCGTTGGAATGACCGACGACGTGCGCCTGCACGCCATATTTGTCCATGTGCGCGACATGGACGTCGGGCGAGGCGAAGCCCTGCATCCAGGCGGCGAGATCGGTGCTCACCATCTGCCCGGTGATCAGGTTGGGCAGGTCGGGATCAATCATGTGGGTGTGGAAGTCGATCGCCCCGGCGGTGCCGCCGGCGGCGAGCAACGCCGACCCAGGCAGGCCCGCCGCGAGCGCGGCCGCCGCCCCGCCCGCCGCGGCCTTGAGGAAGGATCGTCTCGCCATCCGGCAGCGGCGGCAGCTCATCATCGTCTCTCCTGTTGGGGCATCGACCCCAGCTTGGGGACGAGCCGGCCGGCATCAAATCAGATGTCGCGATGATCCGCATAGGACTCGATGATGCGTTCCCATCATTACCACCGATGAATCCCATCATGGCTGCTGCTTTCCGGCCGGGCGCGGCGTCGGCTAGGTTTCCCCAAACGATCCGGGAGAAACAGATGACCGCCCAGCCGACGATCTTCCTCAACTGCGCGGGCAGCAGGACGCAGCGCGAGGTGCGCGACGTGCTGGCGCGGCAGGGGCGGCCGATGCGCGCCTATGGCCGGACGCTCGACGCCGCCGCGATGAAGGCCGCCGGGGTCGCCGACACCCGCATCGGCGGGCTGCTCGACATCGACGCGCTCGCCGCCGCGATGCAGGGGTGCGGCACGGTGATCCACATGGCGCCCGCGCTCCAGGACAAGGAGGTCGCGATGGGGCAGTTCGCGATCGACGCCGCCCGCCGCGCCGGGGTCGATCGGTTCGTCTATGTCTCGGTGATCAACCCGCAGATCGACTATCTGATGAACCACCGCGCCAAGCTGGCGGTCGAGGATTATCTGATCGGATCGGGGCTCAACTACACGATCGTCCGGCCGATGCATTATTACCAGAATATCGACGTCGCGGCGGCGGTCGCCTCGGGCCGGATGGCACTGACCTATTCGATCGACCGGCCGCTCGGCTTCGTCGACATGGCCGATGTCGGCGAGATCGTCGCCAAGGTCGCGATCGAGCCCGGCCACGACCATGCCGCCTACGACCTGGCGAGCGAGGACCATAAGGGCGTCGAGCTGGCGAGCATCCTGGCCGACCTCAGCGGCAAGCCGATCGAGGCGTTCCGCCTGCCGCTCGACCAGATCGTCGCGATGCTGGCGCCGATGCTCGCCTCGGAGCCCGGCGGGGTCGACTGGACCGCGAGCGCGATCGAGCGGCTGTTCACCTATTATGACCGGTTCGGGCTGCGCGGGAACGCCAATGTCCTGTCCTGGCTGCTCGGCCGCAAGCCCAACGGCTTCGCCGACTATGCGCGCCGCTGCCTGAGCTGATCGGGCGGCGCGCGGTTCAGTCCGCCGCCAGCACTTCCTCCGCCACGTCCGCGACCCACGGCATCGCCGCCGCGGTGCGCGCCTCGAACCGCGCGATCGCGTCGCCATGGGCCAGCGTCGCCGCGATCTCGTCGATCCCCTCGATAAGGTCCTGCTTGCGCCGGGGATCGATGGCGAAGCGGATCACCGCGTCCCCGGCCGCGATGGTCTGGGCCGGCAGGTCGACCGTCATCCGCGCGGTCGCCGGATCGGCCGCCAGCCGCAGCAGCCGCTCGACCTCCGCCTCCGGCAGGACGATCGGCAGCAGGCCGTTCTTGAAGCAGTTGTTGTAGAAGATATCGGCGAAGCTCGGCGCGACGACGCAGCTTATCCCGAAGTCGAGCAGCGCCCAGGGCGCATGTTCGCGGCTCGATCCACAGCCGAAATTGTCGCGCGCGATCAGCATGCCCGCGCGGTCCCACGGCGCGCGGTTGAGCACGAAGCCGGGGTCCCGGCGCAGCGCCCAGAACAGCTTGTCGCCCAGCCCCTCGCGCGTCGTCGTCTTGAGGAAGCGGCCGGCGAGGATCTTGTCGGTGTCGACATTGGCGACCGGCAACGGGGCGGCGATCGCGTCGAGACGGGTGAAGGGCTGCATCGTTCAGGGCCTTTGCGGATTGGCGATATGGCGCGGATCGACGATATGGCCGGCCAGCGCCGCAGCGGCGGCCATGGCGGGGGACATCAGGTGGGTGCGCCCGCCCGGCCCCTGCCGCCCCTCGAAATTGCGGTTCGAGGTCGAGGCGCAGCGCTGCCCCGGCTGCAACTGGTCGGGGTTCATGCCGAGGCACATCGAGCAGCCCGCCTCGCGCCATTCGAAGCCGGCGTCGAGGAACAGCCGGTCGAGCCCCTCGGCCTCGGCCGCCGCCTTGACCTGGCCCGAGCCGGGCACGACCAGCGCGCGGACGCCCGGCGCGACACGGCGTCCGCCGATCATCGCCGCCGCCGCGCGGAGGTCCTCGATCCGGCCGTTGGTGCAGCTTCCGATGAACGCCATGTCGATCGGCGTGCCGGCGATCGGCGCGCCGGGCCGCAGCCCCATATAGTCGAGCATCGCCTGCGCCTGGCCGCGCTGCGCCTCATCGGCGATCGCCGCCGGATCGGGAACCGCACCGTCGATCGTCGTCACCGCCTCCGGGCTGGTGCCCCAGCTCACCATCGGCGCGACGTCGCGCGCGTCGATCACGACGGTGCGGTCATAGTCGGCGCCCTCGTCGGAACGCAGCGTGTCCCAATAGGCCCGCGCCCGTTCGAACGCCGCGCCCTTCGGCGCGTGCGGCGCGTTCGCGAGCCAGGCATAGACCGTCTCGTCGGGCGCGATCATGCCGGCGCGGGCGCCCGCCTCGATCGACATGTTGCACAGGGTCATCCGCCCCGCCATGTCGAGCGCCGTCACCGCCTCGCCGGCATATTCGATGACATGGCCGGTCGCCCCGCCCGTCCCGATCCGGCCGATGATGTGGAGGATCAGGTCCTTGGCGGTCACCCCGGCGCCGAGCCGGTTGTCGACCCGGATCAGCATCGCCTTCGCCGGCCGCTGGATCAGCGTCTGGGTGGCGAGGACATGCTCCGCCTCCGACGTGCCGATGCCGAAGGCGAGCGCGCCGAACGCGCCATGGGTCGAGGTGTGGCTGTCGCCGCAGACGATGGTGGTGCCGGGCAGGGTCAGGCCCAGCTCGGGCCCGATGATGTGGACGATCCCCTGCCGGGGGCTGCGCAGCGGCACATAGGGGACGCCGAATTCGGCGACATTGCGTTCGAGCGCCTCGACCTGCAGCCGGCTCTCGGGCTCGGCGATCGCGGCGACGCCGCCCGAACGGTCGTCGGTCGGGACATTATGGTCGGCGACCGCGATCGTGCCGCCGGGCCGGCGCACCTTGCGGCCGGCAAGGCGCAGCCCCTCGAACGCCTGCGGGCTCGTCACCTCGTTGACCAGGTGGCGGTCGATATAGAGCAGCACCGCGCCGTCGCCGATGTCGGCGACGACATGCGCGTCCCAGACCTTCTGAAACAGCAGCCGCGGCCGCGACGCCGCGCCGGTCATGCCGCCGCCTTGCGGGCGCGGGCGGCCAGCGCGTCGCGCACCCGGCCGCCGATCTGCGCGCCGGGCAGCTCCGCCACCCCGCGCGCCGCCTCGACCAGCCGGTCGAGGTCGATGCCGCTGGCGACGCCCATATGGTCGAACATCCAGACCAGGTCCTCGGTCGCGACATTGCCGGTCGCGCCCGGCGCGAAGGGGCAGCCGCCGAGCCCGGCGACCGAGGCGTCGAACACGCGGATGCCGACGTCCCACGCCGCCAGGACGTTGGCCGCGCCGAGGCCATAGGTGTCGTGGCCATGGAACGCCCAGCCGCGCACCTCCGGAAAGCGATCGCGCGCGGCGGCGAACAGCGCGCGGACCTGCGTGGGGTCGGCGCGGCCGGTGGTGTCGCACAAGGCGATCTCGACATCGGCGGTCGCGGCGACGAGAGGATCGAGCAGCGCCAGCACCGCATCGGCCCCGATCCGCCCGACATGCGGGCAGTCGAAGGCGGTGGCGAGGTTGAGCCGCATCGCGGCGCCGGCCGGCATCATCGCCACCATCTGCGCATAGTCGGCGACCGACTCCATCGGCGTGCGGCGGACATTGCCCATATTGTGCCGTTCGCTGACCGACAGCACCGCGCTCAGATGCGTCGCGCCCGCCGCGAAGGCCCGCTCGGCATGGCGCGCGGTCGGCACCAGCACCTGCGCGTCGAGGCCGGCGAGCCGATCGGTCACGGCGACGATCTCGGCGGCGTCGGCCATCTGCGGCAACGCGCTGGGGCTGACGAAGGAGGTCGTCTCCATCCGGCGCAGCCCGGCGGCATGGAGCTGCCCGATCAGCGCGATCTTGTGCGGGGTCGGGATGAACGGGCCGACCGACTGGAAGCCGTCGCGCGGCCCCACCTCGACGATCGTGACGGATTGCACCGCGTCGCTCACAGCACGCCCTCCTGCTTCAATGCATCGATCTCGGCCGGGGCGAGGCCCAGCAGTTCGCCGAGCACCTCGTCGGTATGCTCGCCCAGGTCGGGGCCGGCCCAGCGCACCGTGCCCGGTGATTCAGGGACGTGCGGCACCATGCCGGCCTGGAGCACCGTCCCGAAATGCTTGTCGGGCACCTCGCGGACCATGCCCCGCGCGCGATATTGCGGATCGGCGGCGCAGTCGGCGGCGGTGTAGGCCTTGCTGTTGGGGATGTCGCTCGCGTCGAGCCGGGCGACCAGTTCCCCGGCGGACAGCGTCCGGGTCCAGGCGCCGATCAGCTGGTCGAGCGTGTCGACATTGGCGACCCGCTCGGGATTGCTCGCATAGCCGGGCGCGCCGATCAGCTCGGCATGGCCGACCAGCGTCATCAGCTTGGCGAACAGCGGCTCCGAATTGGCGGCGATCAGCACCCATTGGCCGTCGGCGGTGGGATAGGCGTTGGTCGGCGCCGCCGTCGCGATACCGCCGCCGGCCGGCTGCTTGATCTTGCCGAGCGCGCCATATTCGGGGAGCATCCCCTCCATCATGCTGAGCACGCTTTCGGTCAGCGCGACGTCGATCGTGCGCGCCCGCCCGTCGCCGCCGGCGCGGTCGCGCTGCCACAGCGCCGCCATCACCCCGAAGGCCGCATAGAGGCCGGCGATCGAATCGCCGATGCTGACGCCGACGCGCACCGGCGGCAGGTCGGCCGTGCCGGGCGCCTGGTTGGTCAGGTAGCGCAGGCCGCCGATCGCCTCGCCGATCACGCCGAACGCCGCGCGGTTCGCGCCCGGCCCGTCCTGCCCATAGCCCGAGACATGCGCGACGATCAGGTCGGGGCGCACCCCGCGCAGCACCTCGGGCCCGAGCCCCATCTTCCGAAGCTGGCCGGGGCGGAAATTCTCGACGACGACATCGCACTCGGCGACCAGCCGCAGGATCAGCGCGCGGCCCTTCTCCGACTTGAGGTCGACCGTGACGCTGCGCTTGTTGCGGCCGTGCATCGACCACCATAGCGAGCGGCCGTCGATCATCTCGCCCCATTGCCGGACGGGATCGCCGCCGCGCGGCTCGATCTTGACGACGTCGGCGCCCAGGTCCGCCAGCAGCCGCGTGCAGAAGGGCGCGGCGACGAAATGGCCGATCTCGAGGACGCGCAAGCCGGACAGGACCGGCGCGAGGGTGGCTGGCTGGGTCATCCCCGCATCTGGCCGCCGCGCGCCGCGATCGTCCATGCCGTTTCGGGCAAGCCTGCCTTGCCTCGGAGGAGAGGTCAGCCCCGTTTCGGGGCCTGGCCGTCCAGCAGATGATCGAGGAATTTGCGCGCCGCCGCCGACAGTTGGGCCCGGTCGCGCGCGCAGATCACCAGCGGCCGTTCGGCCCAGGGTTCATCGAGCCCGCGAACCGCGATCCCCTGCGCGGCGGCGACCCGCGCGACCGCCGCCGAGGGCAGGATGCCGACGCCCATCCCGGCCGCGACCATCTCGCGCACGCCCTCGAAGGTGCTGACGCGGGCGACCTCGTCGAGCGGGCGCCCGAGCGCCGCCGCCTGCCCGCGCAGCAGGGTGTGGAGCGAGCTGCCCGTCGCCATGCCGATGAACGGATGGTCGAGGAGCTGCTCGAAGCGCAGCCGTTCCTGCCCGCTCAGCGCGTGATCGTCGCGCATGACGACGACCAGCTCGTCGACCATCCAGGGAAAGATGTCGAGCGAGGCGGTGTCGATCGTGCCGGAGACGAAGCCGAGGTCGCACCCGCCGACCTGGAGCGCGTGGACGACGTCGGGGCTGTTCGCCTCGTCGACGACGATGTCGATGCCGGGATGCGCGGCGGTGAAGCTGGCGATCCGCTCGGGCAGGCGGCCGATGATCGCGGTCAGATGGGCGCGGACGCGGACCACGCCGCGGGTCCCGGCGCTGACCTCGGCGAAATCCTCCGCCATCCGGTCGATCAGGTCGAACACCCCGCGCAGGCGGGGCAGGCTGGCGATCGCCGCGTCGGTCGGGCTGACGCCGCGATCATGGCGCTGGAGCAGCTTGACGCCGATCCGCCCCTCCAGGTCGGAGATGCGCCGGCTGACCGCCGAGAGCGATATGTTCTCCTGCGCGGCGACCTTGGCGAGATTGCCCTCCTCGATCGCCGCGAGCAGCAGCCGCAGCGAGACGAGGTCGTAATTGCGCAGGAAACCGGCGGTGAGGTCGCGCTTCGAGCCGGTCCGGGCGTTCTCCGTCAAAGCTGCTCCCCTCCGGGGATCTTATAGCCGCGATCGGCCTGTCCCCAAATGAAAAGGGCCCAAATGAAAAGGGGCGGCATCGCTGCCGCCCCTCGCCAATAGCGTCCACCGGGGGAAAGCCCCCGGACGGGATCAGCCGTTCAGCGCATCCTTCAGCGCCTTGGCGGCGGTGAACGAGACCTTCTTCGACGCGGCGATCGTCAGGGTCGCGCCGGTCGCCGGGTTGCGGCCTTCACGCGCCGGGCGGTCGGTGACCTTGAACTTGCCGAAGCCCGGCAGCGAAACTTCATCACCCTTCTTGGCGGCGTCCGTGATCGCCTTCAGGGCGGCGTCGATGACGCGCTTGGCGGCAGCCTTGTCGATACCCTGTTCGGCGGCGACGACGCCTGCGATGTCGGCAGTGTTCATGATCACTCCTGGTCTTGCTTGTGTAGAGAAACCCTATTGCCCCGCCTGGGCGGCGCAAGGCGCCCCTTGTGCTCGGCTCTTTCGGCGGGAGCAATTGGAAAGTCGCCTGAAAGCGCGAAAAATTACATTCATCGGCAAATTAGGGATGAATTTTCGACGGGACGCCCTTTAAGCGCGCCGTTTCGAGGAACCGGAAGGGGCTATTCAGCCCCCGGAATCACCGCCGCAAGCAGCTTGTCGATGCGCCGGCCGTCCATGTCGACGACCTCGAAACGCCAGCCGCGATGGTCGAACGATTCGCCGGTGGTGGGCAGATGCTTCAATCGCCACAGCGCAAAGCCCGCGGCCGTAGCGAAATCGCGGTCCTCGGGCAGGTCGATGCCGAGACGATCGGCCATGGTGTCCGCGGCCAGCGTTCCCGAGATCAGCCAGCTTCCGTCCTCCCGCTCGACGAACGGCGGGTCGGTATGATCGTCCTGGTCGGACGCGAATTCGCCCGCGATCGCCGCGAGCAGGTTGGCGGGCGCGACCAGCCCTTCGAAATGGCCATATTCGTCATGGACGAAGGCCATCGGCACCTCCGCCTCGCGCAGCGCCTTGAGCGCGTCCATCGCCTCGACATGGTCGGGCATGACGATCGCCTTGCGCAGGATCGCGGCCAGATCGATCGGCTCGCCCTTCACCAGGCGGCGGACCAGGTCGCGCGCATGGATGACGCCCAGCATCTGGTCGACCGATCCGTCGGCCACCGGCATGCGCGTGTGCGGAATCTCGGCGAGCTGCGCCAGCAGCTGGTCCGGGGTCGCGTTGATGTCGATCCATTCGACCTCGGTGCGCGGCGTCATCACCTCGCGCACCGGCCGGTCGGCGAGCCGCACGACGCCCGAGATGATCGCGCGCTCGCTCTCCTCGATCACGCCGGCCGAGGAGGCCTCGGCGACGATCAGGTGGAGCTCTTCGGCGGTGACGTGATTCTCGGACTCGCGGGCCAGGCCGAGCAGGCGGAAGATCAGGGCGCTGGTCCGGTCAAGCAGCCAGACGAACGGCGCGGTCAGCCGCGACAGCCACAGCATCGGCACCGCGACCAGCGCGGCGATCGGCTCGGGCGCGCGCAGCGCGAACTGCTTGGGCACCAGTTCGCCGACGATCAGCGACACGAAGGTGGTGAGCGCGATGACCAGCGCGAAGCCGATCTCGGGCGCGCTGGCGGCGGGAACGCCGAGCAGGGCCAGCCGGTCGCCCACCGGCCCGCCCAGGCTGGCGCCCGAATAGGCGCCGGCGAGGATGCCGATCAGGGTGATGCCGATCTGGACCGTCGACAGGAATTTGCCGGGATCGGCGGCGAGCTGGATCGCGGTGCGCGCGCCCCGGCGCCCGGCGCGGGCCATCGCTTCCATCCGCGCCTTGCGGGCGGACACGATCGCGAGCTCGGACATCGCGAAAACGCCGTTCAGCGCGACCAGGGCGACGATTATCACCAGGTCGAGCCAGGGAAAGGGGGCCAGGGGAACAGGGTGCGGCATGGCGCTGGCGACGTTCATGCCGTGGATTTCGTCTTCGCACAACCGTGATCGACGACCGGACGGCTCCGAAACAAAAGCGGCCGACGATGGTTCACAACCCAACGTCAAGCGTGAAGAGCGGAGAAGAAGGCATGCACAAGACGAAGATGCTGGTGGCGATGTTCGCCGCCTCGACCCTGCTGGCCGGGTGCGTCACCGATCCGGACACCGGCCAGCGCCGCCTGTCGAAGGCCGGGATCGGCGCGATCGCGGGGACCGCGCTGGGCGCCGGCGCCGGCGCGCTGGTCGGGGGCCGGCACAACCGGACCGAAGCGATCGTCGGCGCCGGGATCGGCGCGCTCGCCGGTGGCGCGATCGGCGTCTATATGGATCGCCAGGAGGCCAAGCTGCGCGAGCAGACCGCCGGCACCGGCGTCGAGGTCGAACGGCAGGGCGACGAGCTGCTGCTCAACATGCCGGCCGGCATCACCTTCGCGACCAACAGCTACGAGGTGCAGCCGCAGTTCCGCACCACGCTCGACAAGGTGGCGTCGACGCTGTCCGAATATGGCAAGACCTATGTCGACGTGTACGGCCACACCGATTCGACCGGCAGCGACGCGATCAACGAGCCGCTGTCGCGCAACCGGGCCGAAGCGGTCGCCAACTATCTGTCGGGCCACGGCGTCGCCGCCGCGCGGATCGGCACGCAGGGCTTCGGATCGCGCCAGCCGGTCGCCTCGAACGCGACCCCCGATGGACGCCAGGCCAATCGCCGGGTCGAGATCAAGATCGTGCCGATCAAGGAAGGCGATATCTGAGCGTTAGAGCGATTTCTAGGCAGATGGAAACATCTGCCGACTCGGAAATCGCGGTAAAACAACAATCTAGATCGGCCGATCCGATGCAATCGGATCGTGAGCCGCTCTAGCGCCGGGCGGCGAAGAAGTCCCTCAGCAGTGCCGCCGCCTCCCCCTCCCCGATGCCGCCATAGGTTTCGGGGCGGTGGTGGCAGGTCGGCTGGGTGAAGAAGCGCGGTCCGTTGGCGACCGCGCCACCCTTCGGATCGTCGGCGCCATAATAGAGCCGGCGCAGCCGCGCGTGCGCAATCGCCCCGGCGCACATCGCGCAGGGCTCCAGCGTGACGTAGAGATCGCAATCGTCGAGGCGCTGCGCCCCCAGCCGCGCGCTCGCCGCGCGAATCGCCTCGATCTCGGCATGGGCGGTGGGGTCGGTCCCGCCGCACATCGCATTGGCGGCCGCGGCGACGACCTCGTCCCCCCGCACGATCACCGCGCCGACCGGCACTTCCCCGGCGGCAGCGGCCTCGGCGGCGAGATCGAGCGCGAGGCGCATCGGATAGGGAAGCGGGAAGCCCATCGCCCCGATCTACGGAGCGACGGGCTTAAAATCTAGCGAATGGGAATCTGGTCCGGAACGAACAACAGCGCCAGGGCGAAGATCATCCCCGGCACCCAGCCGATCACGGTCAGGACGACGGTGAGCCAGAAGGCGGGGGTCAGCCCGCGCGACAGGAAGACGCCGAGCGGGGGCAGCAGGATCGCCGCGATCACGGTCCAGGGGGTGACCGGCCGCCAGGCGTCCTGCTGCGTCGCCATGGTCATTTCGCCTTGTCGACGGCGACGGTCGGCAGCTTGACCTGTTCCTTGGTGGTGCCGACGTCGACCTTGGGCACGGTCACGTCGGTCGTCTTGCTGCCGACGCTGACCTTGGCGGTATCGACGTCGAAGGCCGGCGCCTGCCCGCCCGAGACGCGCACGTCGGGCGCCTTCATCTCGCGGGTCTGGTTGATGTCGATCAGCCCGAAGGCGAAGGCCGCGATGACCGCGAGCACGGCGACGATGCCGATGATGATGCCGACCCGGGCGCCGCTCCGGCTGCGCGCGGGATATTCCTCATAATGTTCGTGCGTCGTATTCACGTCCGGCACTCCTGCGCTGATTCGATGGAGCAAGGACAACGATCGGACGGGGCGAGGGTTGCATCGGGCCGGTCCATCCAGCTTGACGAATCCCTGGAACGGGGCTATCGGCCGCGACTTTCCGGGCAACCCGAACATCAGGACGAAGTACAATGTCGCGCATCTGCGAGCTGACCGGCAAGGGCCGCCAAGTGGGCCACAACGTGTCCCATGCCAACAACAAGACCAAGCGGACCTTTCTGCCGAACCTGCAGAACGTCACGCTGATCTCCGATTCGCTGGGCAAGGGCGTGAAGCTGCGCGTTTCGACGCACGGCCTGCGTTCGGTCGAGCATGTCGGCGGCCTCGACAACTGGCTGCTCAAGACCTCGGACGATCTCCTGTCGCTGCGCGCGCGTCGCCTGAAGCGTGACATCGCCAAGAAGCAGCAGGCCGTCGCCGCCTGATTCGCCTGCCGCCCGCTCCGGCGGGCCGGGACGGATATGAAACCGGATCGCTCGCGCGGTCCGGTTTTTGCTGTTTGCTTGGTGCCTTTGATCGGCCCTCAAGCGCCGGGCGCGAGGCATCCGCCGCGCTTGGCTTTCCTCGCAGTAGCTCGGGCGGCCGTTCGGCCTTGCGGAGCCTGTGGCTCCGTTTCCTCATCTCCGCGTCATGCCGGCGGAGGCCGGCATCTCGGGCGGCTCCTGCCTCGACCCTTTTCTCTCTACAACTCGAACTTCAACAGCAACGTCCGCTCGATCGGCACCCGGTTGTCGTCGGAGATGATCCACAGGATGGTGCGGTCGCCGTCGCGAGTGGCCGCGATTCCCTCCATATTGTCGACGGTGAGCGGCGGCTTCAGCTCGGCGACCAACTCGCTGGTCAGGGTCGCGCCGGGAGCGATTCGCGCCGGGTCGGCAATGCCCACGATCGCGGAGAAGCCGTCGAGCAGCCCGAAACGCCGGTGGAGGATGACGAGTCGCCCGTCGGGCAGTTGCGCCGCGTCGGTCGGGACATAGCCGTCGCGCGGCGCGCGATAGCCGAACTGATAGGGAGCGTTGCGGGCCTTGGTCGGATCGCCGGGGAACATCAGCGCGGCGTGGACGTGCGGCGCGATCGCCCGCCCCTCGGCGAACACGACGAAGCGGCCGCCGGCCAGCCGGACCATCGCCTCGGGCCCCGAATTGCGCGACCAGTCCTTCATCGCCGGGGGAAAGGCGACCGCCTGCAGCAGGGTCAGGTCGGGCGAATAGCGCAGGATCGCGTTGTGATATTCGAAGCCGACCCAGACGTCGCCCTCGGGCCCGATCATCATCGATTCCGAATCGCGATCCCCCTTGCGCCCCTCATAGCCGGGAAAGGCCGGCAACTCGCCGAAGCGGCTGTCGCTGACGACGCCGGGGGCGGCCATGCGGAAGCGCAGATAGTGGCCGGTGTCGGACAAAGCGAGGAAACGGTCCCCCTGCACCGAGAGCGCCGAATAGCCCCCGAAGTCGCGCTGCCGGCTGGTGAGCTGCCAGCCACCCAGATAGCGCAGCCGGCCGACCGTCGTCCGCGCCGGATCGTCCGGGTCGAGCGGGACCGGCGTCGCCACCACCTTGACTTCCGCCTGCGGGAAGCCGGCCGATCCCGGCACCAGGCAGAACAGCAATGCGGCCAGCAGCTTCCTCATGCCGCCGCCGATACCGCCAGACGGCCGATTCCCAAAGGCCTTCCCACCGATCGCGCGGCCCGGCCGGGTGCCTCGCGAAGCTGAACGGCGGCCAACAGGCGCGTTCAGCATCGGCTCACGCGAATCATGGAATAAGCGTCTCATCGATCGGGCCCATCCGGCCCTGCCAAGGGGTTCCGCTCTGCGGGACGCGCGGTTGAGACAAGGAGGTTGTTATGTTGCGCAAGTTTATCGCGGCCGCGGCAGCTTCGGCGGCTCTGTTCACGGCGGTGGCCCCGGTTGCGGCCCAGGCCCAGTATTTCGGCGGCGGCCGTTTCGAGCAGGTCCGCGACTGGCGCGGTGACCGCGGCTATCATCGCGATCGCGGCTATTATCGCGGCGACCGCGGCTATTACCGGGATCGCGGCTATTATCGCGACCGTGGCTATTATCGTGGCGGTCGCTGCCGCGACAAGGGCACCGGCGGCACCATCATCGGCGCGATCGCCGGCGGCCTGCTCGGCAACGAGATCGGCAACGGCCGTTACGATCGCGGCGACGGCACCACCGGCGCCATCGTCGGCGCGGGCATCGGCGCCCTCGCCGGCCGGGCAATCGACCGCGACTGCTAAGGGCTGACGCCCAGGCGGGAGCCCCGCTCCCGCCGATGGCGGCGCCCACCCATTTTCCAACCAACCGGTTCCCCGCGTGGCGTTGTGGGGAGGAGGGTCGTCGGTCTCGCTGGAGGAGTCGGCGGCCCTCCACTGTTGTGCGGAGCACAACAGTGGAGGTTGTTTGTTTTGGCCTCAGGCGCCGGCGGTCGCATCCGCGACCCCACGGCTCGCACGGCGAGCCGATCTCCGCCTACGGACTGCCCCCGGCAGTCCGCGGACCGGCTCCGATCCTCGCATAAGCTCGGGCGGCCATTCGGCCTTGCGGGACGCTGACGCGTCCCGTTCCACCGCAGAAGTTCTGCGTCGGAGCCCGTCAGGGCTCCGCAAGCGCGAACGCGCGCCCGAGCTTATGCGAGGAAGCCAAGCCGGACGGATGTCCGGCGCCCGGCGTCTGAGGGCAACCGCGCCTAGCGCGGTTCCAAATCAAACAAAGCAGCAAGCTGCTCGACCATCGTACCGCCGAGCTGCTCGACGTCCATGATCGTCACCGCGCGCTGGTAATAGCGGGTCACGTCGTGGCCGATGCCGATCGCGATCAGCTCGACCGGCGAGCGATTCTCGATCCAGCCGATCATCTGGCGCAGGTGCCGCTCCAGATAGGAGCCGTTGTTGACCGACAGGGTCGAATCGTCGACCGGCGCGCCGTCGGAGATCACCATCAGGATCTTGCGCTCCTCGCGCCGGGCGATCAGCCGGTTGTGCGCCCACATCAGCGCCTCGCCGTCGATATTCTCCTTGAGCAGCCCTTCGCGCATCATCAGGCCGAGCGACTTGCGCGCGCGGCGCCAGGGGTCGTCGGCCTTCTTGTAGACGATGTGGCGCAGGTCGTTGAGCCGCCCCGGCGCGGGCGGGCGCCCCGCCGCCAGCCAGGCCTCGCGCGACTGGCCGCCCTTCCAGGCGCGGGTGGTGAAGCCCAATATCTCGGTCTTGACCGCGCACCGCTCCAGCGTGCGCGCCAGGATGTCGCCGCAGATCGCCGCGATCGAGATCGGCCGCCCGCGCATCGACCCCGAATTGTCGATCAGCAGGGTGACGACGGTGTCGCGGAAATCGGTGTCGCGCTCGATCTTGTAGCTCAGCGAATGGGCTGGGTTGACGACGACACGGGCGAGCCGCGCGGCGTCGAGCATCCCCTCCTCCTGGTCGAAGTCCCAACTCCGGTTCTGCTGCGCCATCAGCCGGCGCTGCAGCCGGTTGGCGAGCTTGGTGACCGCGCCCTGGAGGTGGACGAGCTGCTGGTCGAGATAGGCGCGCAGCCGCGTCAGCTCCTCGTCGTCGCACAGCTCGGTGGCGGCGATCTCCTCGTCGAACTGGGTCGTATAGGCGTGATAGTCGAAGCCCGGCGGCAGATCGGACATCGGGCGGTTCGGGCGGACGGGCATCATGCCCTCCTCGCCGTCGTCGCCCATGTCGCTGTCCATCTCGGACTCGCTGTCCTGGTCGAGCTCGCGCTGCTCGCCCTCCTCCTCGCCGCCCTCGGACTGCTCGGCGCGCATCTCGACCTCGGAGTCGCTCGACCCGCCCGAATCCTCGCCCTCGTCCTGCTGGTCCTGGCCTTCCTCCTGATCCTCGCCCTCGTCGTTGTCGCCGGCCTCGGGATCGGTCTCGGGAAGCTGCTCGCCCTCGGTCAGCTCGAGATCCTCGAGCAGCCGGCCGATCAGCCTGGCGAAAGCCGCCTGGTCGTCGAAGGCGAGCTGGAGCGCGTCGAGGTCCTTGCCCGCCTTCTCCTCGATCCAGTCGCGCACCAGGGCGAGGCCCGGCGCGGCGATCGCGGGCGCCGGCTGGCCGGTCAGCCGCTCGCGCACCAGCAGGCCGATCGCGGTCGACAGCGGCACTTCCTCGCGCACCCGCGCCCGCACCAGCGGATCGGAGCGCAGCCGCACCTCGAGCGCCTTGTTGAGATTGTCCCGGACGCCCGCCATCGCGCGCGACCCGATCGCCTCGACCCGCGCCTGTTCGACCGCGTCGTGGACGGCGCGCGCGATCGGCTCGGCCGGCGCGGCGCGCTCGTGGATGCGGGTGTCGTGATGGCGCGCCCGCAGCGCGAAGCCGTCGGCGAAGCCGCGCGCCTCGGCCACCGCCTGTGCCGGCAGGTTGCGCGACGGCATCGGCACGCGGAGCTGCTTGAGCGAGAAGGAAGGCGCCTCGGCGGTGAAGCTCAGTTCGAGCTCGGGATCGCGCGCCATCGCCCGGGCGGTGCCGCCCAGGACGAGCCGGAAGCCTTCGATGGGGGATTGGTCGGCCATCAGTCGAGCAACACTTCCTGGAGACGCGCCCGGACCGGCGCGTCGACGCCGATCGAGGCAAGATAGGCGTCGACCCCGCCATGGTCGCGATCGAGGCTGTCGAACGCCGCAGCGAGATAGTCGGCATCGGCGGCGAGCAGCGGCCGCATCACCGCCGCGTCGACGGCGAAGGCGGCATCGGCCCGATCCATCAGCCGGGAGAAATCGGCGTAGCGATTGGTCAGCAGATAATCCTCGACGATCGTCGCGCGCGGCACGCCGAGCGCCGAGAGGATCAGCATCGCGCCGATGCCGGTGCGGTCCTTGCCCGCCGAGCAGTTGAACAGCAGCGGGACGTGCCCGGCCGCGATCCGCTCGAACAGGAAGCGGTAGGAGGGGGCGTGATCGACCAGTATCTCGCCATAGAGATGGATCATCCGGGCGCGGACGTCGTCGGCCGAGCCGGCATTGCCGCGCAGCAGCTCGCCCAGCACCCCGCTCGATTCGGTGAAGTCGCGCGACCAGTAGAAGACCCCGGCCGGCTCGCACCAGCGGGTCGGTTCACGGCGCCGCTCGCCGGGGCGGCGCAGGTCGCACACCGTGGCGATGCCGAGCCCGGCCAGATAGCGCTCGTCCGCCTCGGTCAGCATCGACATGACGCCCGAGCGGAACAGCATGCCGCGCCGCACGAAGCGGCCGTCCGCCGTCGCATAGCCGCCCATGTCGCGCAGGTTGAACCCGCCTTCGAGCGGCAGCAGCGGCGAAAGCTCGGCCGTGGTCGTCATGCTTTCCCGACGACGCTCTCCGGCAGGTCCTTCCCGAACACGCGCTGATAATATTCGGCGACCAGCGGCCGCTCGCTCTCGTCGCACTTGTTGAGGAAGGACAGGCGGAAGGCGAAGCCCACATCGTTGAAGATCAGCGCGTTCTGCGCCCAGCTGATGACGGTGCGCGGGCTCATCACGGTCGAGATGTCGCCCGCCATGAAGCCCTGGCGGGTCATGTCGGCGACCTTGACCATGTCCTCGACCACCTTCTTGCCGTCGGGCTTGTCATACTCGCCGGACTTGGCGAGCACGATCTGCGCCTCGGTCGCGGCAGGCAGATAGTTGAGCGTGACGACGATGTTCCAGCGGTCCATCTGGCCCTGGTTGATCTGCTGGGTGCCGTGATAGAGGCCGCTCGTGTCGCCTAGGCCGACCGTGTTGGCGGTCGAGAACAGGCGGAACCAGGGGTTCGGGCGAATCACCCGGTTCTGGTCGAGCAGGGTCAGCTTGCCCTCGGTCTCCAGCACGCGCTGGATCACGAACATCACGTCCGGGCGGCCCGCGTCATATTCGTCGAAGACGAGCGCGGTCGGGGTCTGCAGCGCCCAGGGCAGCAGGCCTTCGCGGAACTCGGTGATCTGCTGGCCGTCGCGCAGCACGATCGCGTCGCGGCCGATCAGGTCGATGCGGCTGATGTGCGCGTCGAGGTTGATGCGGATGCACGGCCATTTGAGCCGCGCCGCGACCTGCTCGATATGGCTCGACTTGCCGGTGCCGTGATAGCCCTGGACCATCACGCGGCGGTTGTGCGCGAAGCCGGCGACGATCGCCAGGGTGGTGTCCGGATCGAACACATAGGCGGGGTCGAGGTCGGGCACCCGCTCGTCGGCCTCGGAGAAGGCCGGCACTTCGAGATCGCTGTCGATCCCGAACAGTTCGCGCACCTTCACCATCCGGTCGGGGGCCGAAAGCACCGTGTCGGTGCGGCTGTCGGGCTGGACGTTGGGCAGGTCGGTCATGGGGTATGCCTTTTGGGGGATAGTCTTTGGGATCAAACTTTGCTGCTTATGCGAAGGCGGGACGGCCTTTGAGCTGCGTATAAGCCGAAATCACGTCCTGCAAAGCCTTCTCGTGGGTCCGGTCGCCGCCATTTTTGTCCGGATGGTAGCGGCGGACCAGCTCGGCATAGCGGCTGCGCAGGGCGCGCCGGTCGGCGTCCTTGTCGAGTCCCAGCACCTTGAGCGCCTTGCGGTCGCCGTCCGACAGCGGCCGGCCGTCGACGCGCTCCTGCTCCGTCCGGCGGGCGAATCGGGCACCGATCGCGTCGAGCGGATCGGTGAAGTCGGCCCAGCGCGGCGCGGCCCCCGCATTGGGCGAGAAGGCGCGCGTCTCGCGGTCCCAGCCGCCATAGGGGGTCTGCTGCGCCTCGATCTCCTCGGTGCTCATGCCCTCGAAGAAATTATAGCCGCTGTTGAAGGCGCGGACATGGTCGAGGCACAGATAGCGCCAGTCGCCCGGCCCGTCGAAGCCCGGCGCCCGCCCGCCGCGCGCGGGCGCGCGGAACTCGCCCGCCGCCTCGCAGCCGGGTTCGGCGCATGGCTGCGCCCCGCTCTCGATCCGGCCATGGAAACGGGTCCGTGTCTTCCGGGCCGTGGATTCTTCGCTCAACGCTCGCCTCTTGTCTCGCCTCTTGTCATGCAATCCCCCTATATAGAGCGGATGAGCGAACTTCCCACCGGCCCCGTCGCCGCCGAGATCAGCCGCCGCCTCACCGCCGCACTCGCCCCCACCCGACTCGCCGTGATCGACGACAGCGAGAGCCATCGCGGCCATGCCGGGCACGACGGATCGGGCGAAAGCCATTTCACCGTCGAGATCGAGAGCCCCGCCTTCGCCGGCCAGAACCGGGTGGCGCGCCAGCGCGCCGTCAACGCCGCGCTCGGCGACCTGCTGCGCGAGCGGGTCCACGCGCTGGCGATCCGGGCGAGGGCGCCGGGCGAATAACGATTCGCCGGGAACTTTCCGTTCCGGCCTTCCGTTCTCCACCCAATCCGCTGGGATGGAGAGACTGCAATGTTGAAATGGGCGCTTATCTTCCTCGTCGTCGGCCTGGTCCTCGGCGCGCTGGGCTTCGGCGGCATCGGCGGGGCCTTCGTCGGCCTTGCCAAGATCCTGTTCTTCATCGCGATCGCGCTGTTCATCGTGTTCGCGCTGCTTGCGCTGTTCGCCGGCAAGAAGATCAGCGACTCGATATAGGGCGCGATCCCAAATCTGGCCGGGCCGCTGCGCAGCCCCTGTGCGCGGCGGCCCGCTTGGATTATCATCGGCCGCATGAAGATCGTCACCGCCACCGTCCTTGCCGCCCTGATCGGCAGCGCAGCCCCGGCCTTCGCCGCCAACAGCTTCAGCGACCAGCTCAGGAAGCTGTCGCCGCTCCAGCAGCGCTCCACCCTGCGGCGCGCCGTGCTCGACGAGGGCAAATATTGCCGGCGGATCGGCCCGGTCGCCTATCAGGGCCCTTACAAGAATCTCGACATGTGGACGGTCCAGTGCGACCGCGACGCGTCCTATGCCGCCTTCATCGGCCAGGATGGATCGGTCCAGGTGCGTCCCTGCGCCGACCTCGCCTCGCTCAAGCTGCCGACCTGCCGCCTGCCGAAGCCCGCCATCGCGAAGAAGTGACCGGCTTTCAGGCGCCCATCGCCACCAGGAAGATGAAGAAGATCAGCGCGGCGCTATAGGCCGCGACGATCAGCGCGACGGTGCGCCAGAGCGCGCCGAACCGGCCGAGGCCATAGGCGCCCTTGAGCTGCCGGTACATGTGCCAGGGCGGAAACAGCAGCAGCACGAGCACGATCAGCCCGTCGGGCGCGCCGATCGCCGCGGCGATGCTGAGCGCCACCACCATCAGCGTCATCGCCGACAGCGAATAGGTCGCGAACACGGCGTGGTCGTAGAGGCCGACGTCGCGCCGGAACAGGAACAGCATCCAGATGAAGGGCAGCGAGATCGGGATCAGCGCCCAGGAGAATTTATAGGCGCTCGACTGGAGCTTGTAGGCGGCCAGATCGGGATTGGCGGCGGCATGGCGGATGACGTGGTCGACGCCGGGAATGCCGGTCTTGAGCCCCGCCTTTTCGACGTCGATCGGCTCGCTCTTGATCTCGGGCTTGAGCACACCCTTGGTCACCAGCCGCAGCTCGGCCTCCTCGGAGACGAGATCGCCCAGCCGTTCGTTGAGCTCGGGGTCCTTCTGGCCCTTCGCCTTGAGCGCCGCCTTCTGCGCGCGAAGCGTCTTGAGATCGGCCTCGACCTTGACGAGCTGGTTGGCGGCGTCGCTGCGCGCCTTGGCCATCGACGCGGCATCCTCGGCGCTCAGCGGCCCGAACGGCCCGCCGAGCAGCCCGAACACCGCGACCATCAGGAACACCGAGAAGAGGAACAGCGCCATCGGCGAGACGAACTTGACCCGCTCGCCCTGGATATAGCGGCGGGTCACCTCGCCGGGCCGGCGGAACAGCAGCGGCAGCGTGTGCCAGGTCCGCCCTTCGAAATGGAACACGCCGTGGAGGATGTCGTGGAACAGCGCGCCGGCCGTCCGATGGATGTGCCCCGCCTGTCCGCAGGCATGGCAATGCGCGCCGATCAGCGCGGTGCCGCAGTTCAGGCAGGCGCCCCCATGCGCGCCTTGCCCCGCCGCGCCGGCGCCGTCGACGGCGCGCGCGACGACCGCCCCCGTCGCGACATCGGCCATCGCTTCGAATTCCCCTGACATGGATGAAAGCTAGCATTGCCCGTGGCCAAGCGCGAGTAGGCTTTGGCTGACGGCGGGCCCATGCTAGACCTTGAAGAGAGCCTGATTCACGTCATCGGCGGAAGCGCTTTGCGCTTCCACCTCAAACGATCAGGCTCTAGGACCCGCGCATGACCGAGACCCTCGCCATCCGCCCCGCCGACGCCCCCAGGGATTCCGCGGCCCTGATCGCGGACATGGGCGCCCGCGCCCGCGCCGCCGCCGTCCGGCTGGCCGGCGCGCCAACCGCCGACAAGGCGAAGGCGCTGGTCGAGGCCGCGAAGGCGATCCGCGCCCGGGCGGCGGCGATCCTCGCCGCCAATGCCGAGGACGTGGCGCGCGCGCAGGCCAACGGCCTGACCGCCGCGATGATCGACCGGCTGACGCTCGACCCCGCCCGGCTCGAAGGGGTCGCCGCCGGGCTGGAGGCGGTCGCCGCGCTGCCCGATCCGGTCGGCCAGCGCATCGACGAGACGCGCCGGCCCAACGGCCTGCTGCTCCAGCGGGTCCGCGTGCCGCTGGGCGTGATCGGCATCATCTACGAAAGCCGCCCCAACGTCACCGCCGACGCCGGCGCGCTGTCGCTGATGTCGGGCAATGCCTGCATCCTGCGCGGCGGATCGGAGGCGACCGCCAGCAACCGCGCGATCCATGCCGCGCTGCTCGACGGCATCCGCGCCGCCGGCCTGCCCGAGGACGCGATCCAGCTCGTCCCCATCACCGATCGCGCCGCGGTCGGCGCGATGCTGGCGGCGCAGGGGCTGATCGACATCATCGTGCCGCGCGGCGGCAAGAGCCTGGTCGCGCGGGTGCAGGACGAGGCGCGGGTGCCGGTGCTCGCCCATCTCGACGGCATCGTCCATCTCTACATCGACCGCGCCGCCGACCCCGCCAAGGCGGTGCCGCTCGCGGTCAACGCCAAGATGCGCCGCACCGGCGTCTGCGGCGCCACCGAGACGCTGCTGATCGACCGCGCCTATGGCGCCCCCGCCACGATCGTCGACGCGCTGGTCGAAGCGGGCTGCGAGGTGCGCGGCGACGCCGACGCCCGCGCGATCGACGACCGGGTGCTGCCCGCTGCCGACAGCGACTGGGACTGCGAATATCTCGACAGCATCCTGTCGGTGGCGATCGTCGACGGGGTCGAGGGCGCGATGGCGCACATCGCCCGCCACAGCTCGCACCACACCGACGCGATCGTCACCGAGGACCAGCCGACCGCCGACCGCTTCCTCGCCGGCGTCGACAGCGCGATCGTGATGCACAACGCCTCGACCCAGTTCGCCGACGGCGGGGAGTTCGGGCTGGGCGCCGAGATCGGCATCTCGACCGGCCGCCTCCACGCGCGCGGCCCGGTCGCGCTCGAAGGGCTCACCACCTACAAATGGCTGGTGCGCGGCAAGGGGCAGTTGCGGCCGTAACGTCCCTCGCCCAGCCCCCACCCCGTCATGCCGGCGGAGGCCGGCATCTCTGGCGGCTCCTGCCTCGGCCTCTTCTCCTCTCTCCTGAGATCCCGGCCTCCGCCGGGATGACGGATTTTGGTGGCGCCCCCATAGCGCCGCTGTGCGACCGATAAGTTTATCTCGTTTGTGGGGAATGGGGCCCGTCCCCACTTTCCCGCCATGGCCGCAGCCCCCAAGCCCGCATCGCGTTTCTTCAGCAGCTTCGGCCTGCAGGTGCTCGCCGGCATGGCGGTCGGGCTGCTGCTCGGCCTGCTCGCGCGGTCGATAGGGCCGGCCGGCGGCGCGCCGAACGGGCTGGCGCAGGCGCTCGACCTGGTCGGGACGATCTTCGTCGACCTGCTCAAGGCGCTGGTGCCGCCGCTGATCTTCGCGGCGATCGTCAGCTCGATCGTCAACCTGCGCGACATCAACAACGCCGCGCGGCTGGTCGGGCAGACGCTGCTCTGGTTCGCGATCACCGCGCTGATCGCCGTGTCGATCGGCATCGCGCTCGGCCTGCTGATCCAGCCCGGCGTCGGATCGGGCGCGATCCCGGCCGAGGCGGCGGCGCCCAAGACGGTGGGAAGCTGGCTCGACTTCCTCAAGGGCCTCGTCCCCGCCAACGCGCTCGGCCTCGCCGCCACCGGCAAGGCGGCCGACGGCGGCGGGATCACCGTCACGCTCGGCTTCAACGTCCTCCAGATCATCGTCATCTCGATCGCGGTCGGCGCGGCGGCGCTGCGCGCGGGAGAGACGGCCGAGCCGTTCATCGGCTTCGTCCGTGGCCTGCTCGCGATCATGCGGCGGCTGCTCTGGTGGGTGATCCGGCTGACCCCCATCGGCAGCGCCGGGCTGATCGGCACCGCGATCGTCAAATATGGCTGGGACGCGCTGGCCGGGCTCAGCGCCTATGCCGTCGCCATCTATGTCGGCCTCGCGATCATCCTGCTGATCGTCTACCCGACGCTGCTGCTGCTCAACGGGATCAGCCCGCGCCGCTTCTTCAAGGGCGCCTGGCCGGCGATCCAGCTCGGCTTCGTGTCGCGCTCCTCGGTCGGCACCCTGCCCGTCACCGAACGCTCGGCGGAGGTGCTCGGCGTGCCGCGCAGCTATGCCGCCTTCGCGGTGCCGCTCGCCTCGACCACCAAGATGGACGGCTGCGCCGCGCTCTATCCGGCGATCTCGGCGATCTTCGTCGCGCAATTCTACGGCCTGCCGCTCGGCCTGACCGACTATGGGCTGATCGTGCTGACCTCGGTGCTCGGCTCGGCCGCGACCGCCGGGCTGACCGGCGCCACGGTGATGCTGACGCTGACGCTGTCGACGCTGGGCCTGCCGCTCGAAGGCGCCGGCCTGCTGCTGGCGATCGACCCGATCCTCGACATGGGCCGCACCGCGATCAACGTCGCCGGCCAGATCCTCGTGCCGATGATCGTCGCCCGGCGCGAGGGCATATTGGAGGAGCCGGTTCCCGAAGGCCTGCTGCCCGCCGAAGCCTGATCGAAACCCTTTGCATATCCCGAACGTTCAACCGTTGTTCACGCTTCGCTTGCGATAAACTGTGGTCGAACTAGGTTGAACGCCCGCCCCGACCGCGGGCATCCGGAAGAAAGACAAGGCGCTCCGAATATGCCGATCCTCCGCAAAGTCCTCGCCGCCGCCGCGCCGCTCGCGCTGCTGGCGGTTTCCGCCTGCACCCAGCCGTTCGAGGCCAAGGTGTCGCGCTTCCAGGCGCTGCCCGTGCCCGAAGGCCAGACCTTCGCGGTGGAAGCCGCCGACGCGCGCAACGAGGGCGGGCTGGAGTTCGCCCAATATGCCGGTCTCGTCACCCAGCGCCTCGCCGCCTATGGCTATCGCCCGGTCGAGGGCGGCGCCAAGCCCGAGCTGGTCGTCAAATTCGGCTATGGCGTCGACCAGGGCCAGCCCAAGACGGTCTCGCGCCCGGCGCCAGGCCCGGCCTTCGGCCCGTGGGGCGGCTGGGGCGGCCCCTATGGCCGCCGCTGGGGCTACGGCTCCGCCTTCTATTATGGCTGGGACCCGATGTGGTACGATCCCTGGTACCAGCAGATCAACACCTACACCGTCTACACCAGCCATGCCGAAATGGTGATCGAGCGCACCGCCGACGGCAAGCATGTGTTCGAAGGCAAGGCCCGCGCCCGCTCGCTCGACGACGCGCTGCCCAAGCTGGTGCCCAATCTGGTCGAGGCGATGTTCACCAACTTCCCCGGCCAGTCGGGCGAGGAAGTGCGGATCACGATCGCGCCGGACAAGAAGCGGTAAGGGCCCGACAAAGCCCCTCCCTTTCAAGGGAGGGGTTAGGAGTGGGTAACGGAGACGAGGGACTCGATGCCCCTCGGCGGAGTTCTGCGGGAGGAGCGAGGATGCTCGCTGCGCTCGCCACCCACCCCCTGCCCCTCCCTTGAAAGGGAGGGGGGATTACCCCACCACCGACAATTGCGGCCGACCCGCCGTGCCGATCCGGGCGGTCATGCCCGGCAGGCGCTCGATCCGGGCGACCAGTTCGGCGTCGAGCTGGAAGTCGCGGCCGAGCAGCACGTCCGCCCTGCCGCCGTCGGGCAGGATCGCCTTGAGGTACATCTCGCCGCGGCCGCCGCGCTCGTCGGCCATCAGCGCGGCGAGCGCCGGGATCGCCGCCGGATCGGCGGTCTCGACGTCGACGCGCAGCTTGATCTGCTGCATCGACTCATAGCTCTGCAGCCCGCGCACCGTGACCCGGGGCGTCTCCTCGCCCGCGCGCCAGTCGAGTTCGACCCGCAGCAGCGCGCAGGCGCCCGACCGCGCCGCGGCCTCCAGCTCGGCCGAGGCGTTCTCCTCGAAGCAGGTGGCGATGAACTGCCCGCTCGAATCGGAGCAGGTCGCCATCATGTAGCGCTTGCCCTTGGCCGAGGTCCGCCAGCGGGCGTCCTCGATCAGCGCCGACATCACCGAATTGACCCGCCCGCCGTCGACCGGCGCCGGCAGCGCGCACAAGGCGGCGAAGCTGCGCGCGCCGTTCGCCTCGGCGAGGTGGCGGACCTGGTCGGTCGGGTGCGAGGAGAAATAGAAGCCGAAGCTCTCCTTCTCCGCCGCCATCCGGTCGGCCAGCGTCCAGTGCAGCCCCCGGTCGATGCGGATCGGCGCGAGCGCGGCGGGGCTGTCGCCGAACAGGCCGCCCTGTCCGCTCTCGCGCTGCTCGGCCGCGCTCGACGCATGGGCGAGGATCAGCTCGGCCGAGGCGAAGATGCCGGCGCGCTCCGTCTCGATCTCGTCGAAGGCGCCGCCGCCGGCCAGGCTTTCGAGCTGGCGGCGGTTGAGCTGGCGCGGGTCGATCCGGTCGGCGAAATCCTCGAGGCTCCCGAACGGCCCCTTCGCCTTGCGCGCCTCGACGAGCTGCTCCATCGCCTTCTCGCCGACGCCCTTGAGCGCGCCGAGCGCATAGCGGACGAACAGCTCCTCGTCCTGCTGCTCGACCGCGAACTCCGCCTCGCTATGGTTGATGCAGGGACCCAGGCACTGGATGCCCATGCGGCGCATGTCGTCGATGAAGATGGCGAGCTTGTCGGTCTGCGCCATGTCGTAGCACATCGACGCGGCGTAGAATTCGGCCTTGTGGTGCGCCTTCAGCCAGGCGGTGTGATAGGCGACGAGCGCATAGGCGGCCGCGTGGCTCTTGTTGAAGCCGTAGCCCGCGAATTTGTCGATCAAGTCGAACAGCTCGTTGGCCTTGGCCGCGGCGATGTCGTTGGCGGCGCAGCCCTCGACGAAGCGGCTGCGCTGGGCGTCCATCTCCGCCTTGATCTTCTTGCCCATCGCGCGGCGCAGCAGGTCGGCGTCGCCGAGCGAATAGCCGGCGAGGATCTGCGCCGCCTGCATCACCTGCTCCTGGTAGACGAAGATCCCGTAGGTCTCCTTCAATATGCCTTCGAGCAGCGGGTGCGGATATTCGATCTCCTCGCGCCCGTTCTTGCGGGCGCCGAAGGTCGGGATATTGTCCATCGGGCCCGGCCGGTAGAGCGACACCAGCGCGATGATGTCCTCGAAGCAGGTCGGCCGGACGGCCGCCAGCGTGCGGCGCATGCCTTCCGATTCGAGCTGGAACACGCCGACCGTGTCGCCGCGCTGAAGCAGGGCATAGACCTCGGGATCGTCCCAGGGCAGCGAATCGAGATCGACCGCGATCCCGCGCTGGTTGAGGAACTGCACCGCCTTCTGCAGCACCGACAGCGTCTTGAGGCCGAGGAAGTCGAACTTCACCAGGCCGGCGCCCTCGACGAACTTCATGTCGAACTGGGTGACCGGCATGTCCGAGCGCGGATCGCGGTAGAGCGGCACCAGCGCGTCGAGCCGCCGGTCGCCGATCACCACGCCGGCCGCGTGGGTCGAGCTGTGGCGCGGCAGGCCTTCCAGCTTCATCGCCAGGTCGAGCAGGCGGCGGACCTCGATGTCGCCCTTATATTCGGCGGCCAGCTCGGGCACGCCGTTGAGCGCGCGGTCGAGCGTCCAGGGGTCGGTCGGGTGGTTGGGGACGAGCTTGGCGAGCCGGTCGACCTGGCCGTAGCTCATCTGCAGCACGCGGCCGGTGTCCTTGAGCACCGCGCGCGCCTTCAGCTTACCGAAGGTGATGATCTGCGCGACCTGGTCGCGGCCATATTTCTCCTGGACGTAGCGGATCACCTCGCCACGCCGGGTTTCGCAGAAGTCGATGTCGAAGTCGGGCATCGACACGCGTTCCGGGTTGAGGAAGCGTTCGAACAGCAGGCCCAGCCGCAGCGGATCGAGATCGGTGATGGTCAGCGCCCAGGCGACCACCGAGCCCGCGCCCGAACCACGGCCCGGCCCCACCGGGATATCGTGATCCTTCGCCCATTTGATGAAGTCGGCGACGATCAGGAAATAGCCGGGAAACCCCATCTTGATGATGATCTCGGTCTCGAAGGCGAGCCGGTCGAAATAGGCCTGGCGCTGCTCGGCATCGGTGACGCCCAGCTTCTCCAGCCGCATCTCCAGCCCCTCGCGCGCGTCGCGGCGCAGCGCCTCGGCCTCGCCCTCGCGGTCGCCGGCGAGGCTGGGCAGGATCGGCTTGCGATAGGGCGCGGCGACGGCGCAGCGCTGCGCCACCACCAGCGTGTTCGCCAGCGCCTCGGGGATGTCCTCGAACAGCTTCGCCATCTCGGCGGCGGGCTTCATCCACAGGTCGGGCGAGCTGCGCGGCCGTTCGGCGGTATCGATGTAGGAGGAGCTGGCGATGCACAGCATCGCATCGTGCGCGGCGTGGAATTCGGGCTCGGCGAAACAGGCCGGGTTGGTCGCGACCAGCGGCAGGTCGCGCGCATAAGCGAGGTCGATCAGCGCCTCCTCGGCGGCTTCCTCGTCGGCATTGCCGCGACGGGCCAGCTCGACATAGAGCCGGCCGGGGAACAGCGCCTCCAGCTTGTCGGCATAGCTCGCCGCCGCGCCGGCCTGCTCGGCGGCGAGCAGCCGGGTCAACGCGCCCTCGCCGCCCGCGGTCAGCGCGATCAGCCCGTCGGTCCGCCCTTCGAGCGCCGACAGCGGGACATGCGCGTCCTCATGCACCGGCCGTTCGAGATGCGCGGCCGAGACCAGCGCGCAGAGATTGTCGTAGCCCGTCATGTCCTGCGCATAGAGCGCCAGCCAGTCGATGATGAGCTGGTCGATGCCGGGACGCCGGATCGCCAGCATCGTGCCGATCACCGGCTGGACGCCTTCCTTCTTGGCGCCGTCGGAGAAGGCCATCGCGGCATAGAGGCCGTTGCGGTCGGTCAGCGCCGCCGCCGGGAAGCCGAGCTTCTTCGCATGCTTCGCGATCGCCTTCGGGTCGATCGCGCCTTCGAGCATCGTATAGGCGGAAAAGATCCGCAGCGGCACGAACGACTGGTAAGGCATGATCCCAATCTATGCCGCCGCGCCGGATTCGCCAGCCCCCTCGCGCGGCTTATCCACATCTTCGTCGCGGAACCGTCATCGATCGAGAATCTGAATATCTGTCATCGAGATAATCCCGCGACAGTCGGTACGATACCGGATTGATCTTCGGGCAGCCTTCCATAGCCTTCGCGCAGGGCAAAGCTACGGGACAACTTATAGGGAGGTTGCCGTGCTCAAGATCCATCGAAAGCGTTTATTCGTCCTCGTCACCGCCTTGTTTGCGGGGGCAGCGACGATCGCTGCCGACGACATGGACTTTTCCCAGCTCGTTCAGTCGACCCAGAAGGAGAAACCTCAATTCGCCAAGCGGCAGCAGGATCTGCTCGCCGCGCGCTACGACCTGTCGAACCGGCCGGTGGCCGGCGTCGAGATGGCGGGCGGCAAGGCCGTGCAGGGCGGCGTCCGCGTCCGGCTGCCGAACGGCGTCACCTGGGACCAGCTTGCCGCCATGTCGCCCGAGGAGATCCAGGCGAAGGGCCTGTGGCCGGCCGGCTTCTATCCGCTGCCGCATCCGCATCACGAGGCCGGGGGCATGGTCTTCCCCAAATTCGCGATCGACGAGACCCGCCGCCAGACGGGCCGCGACATCGCGCGCTTCGACCTCGACTATGACCTGCCCGATCACATGCTGCCGAAATTCCCGGCGCCGATCTTCCTGACCACCCGGCCGGACCTGGGCGACGTGTCGAAGGGCCAGCTCGTCACCACCCAGAATTACTGGATGCTGTTCAAGGACGCGCTCAACCCCAAGCAGCTCGACGGCCTGCGGCTGCTGCTCACGCCCTTCCCGCAGCAGCAGTTCAACGCCACCGACGACCGGCGCAGCCTGGCCCCCAGCCTCGGCGTCGCCTGTTTCGACTGCCACGCCAACGGCCACACCAACGCGGCGACGCACACGGTCGGCGACATCCGGCCCAACGAATTCCGCCACCGGATCGACACGCCGTCGCTGCGCGGCGTCAACATCCAGCGGCTGTTCGGGTCGCAGAGGGCGCTCAAGACGGTCGAGGACTTCACCGAGTTCGAGCAGCGCGCCGCCTATTTCGACGGCGACCCGACGACCGCGGCGAAGAAGGGCGTCAACACGCTCAACCGCGCCGACCAGGTCCATGCGATGGCCGAGTTCCAGGAGCTGCTCGACTTCCCGCCGGCGCCGAAGCTGACGCCGCTGGGGAGGCTCGATCCGAAGAAGGCGACCGCCGCCGAACTGCGCGGCGAGGCGATCTTCCACGGCAAGGGCCAATGCGCCGTGTGCCATGGCGGGCCTTATTTCACCGACAATCTGATGCACAACCTGCGCACCGAGCGCTTCTTCAAGCCGAAGATGATCAACGGCCGCTTCGCCTCGGCGGACGGCCCGATCAAGACCTTCACCCTGCGCGGCATCAAGGACTCGCCGCCCTATCTGCACGACGACCGGCTGATGACGCTCGACGACGTGGTCGAGTTCTTCAACATCGTGCTGGGCACCGGCCTGACCGCCGACGAGAAGAAGGACCTTGTCGCCTTCCTCTACACGCTCTGAGACCAAGGCGGGGGAGCGCGCGGCGCTTCCCCGCCGGCATGACGCGGCTAGCTCGCCGTCGGGAAGCAGCTTTCGGTGCTGAGCGCGGTCAGCTTGCTCGGCAGCAGCTTGGTCGACGCGCCCTGATAGCTCGAGGCGATCGCCACCCTGGTCATGCCCGCGACCGACGAGCAGGTCGCGGCCGGGGTGAGCGTCACCGCCGCCGCCGTCAGCTTCACCCCCCCGGCCGCCGCGCGGGCGACGGCGTAGCTCTGCACCTCCCCGGCGGTCTTGCAGCCGGTGACGCCGAGCGCGGCGCAGCGCGCGCTGTTGACCGCGACCTCCTGCAGCGTCTGGTAGGTCCACGCCATGCGCGCGCCGTCGATGGTCAGGAACATGAACATCAGGAAGGCGGGTGCGACCAGCGCGAACTCGACCGCGGTCACGCCCCTCGCGTCGCGCAGCAGCCGGGTCATTGCAGGCGCACCATCGCGGTGCGGGTCTGCGTCATCGTGCCCCCCAGCATCGCCGCCGGCACCAGCAGCGTGCTCGCCGTCGCGGTCGCGCTGATCCGCATATAATAGCCGGGCAGGCTGCCGTCCGAGCAGGTCTTGTCGCAGCCGAGCGCGCTATAGGTCGGCGCGCCGCCGCTGATGCAGGCGCAGGTGCGGCCGCTATTGGCGCAGGTCGCATTGCCGTTGCAGCTGATCGAGACGGTCGGCGCGCTCGACAGCTTCGCCGCCGCCGCGACATAGGTGCCGATCGCCGACTGGTCGACGCTGGCGCGGCTGTTGAAGGCGATCATCGCCCCCTGCTCGACCGCACTGTCGAGGCGCAGCCGCTGCTGATACCACATGGCGATGTCGAGTCCGGCGGTCATCACGAAGAAGAACAGGACGGAGAGCAAGGCGAACTCGATCGTCGCCACGCCACGGCGGTCGTCGCGCAGGCGATGGAGAAGCGCCCGGATCATTTGAACAGCGCCACATTGGCCACGCTGCTCGACGTGCCCGACAGGCCGGAGCAGGCACTGGCGACGTTGGTGCCGCCCGACAGGTTGAGCGTGCTGACGATCATCATCAGGCAGTTCGATCCGTTGCCCGACATCGACGCGCCGCCGGTGAGCGTCACGTCCGACTTGGGCGCGTAGATCAGCCCGGCATATTTGCCGCTCGCCCCGCCGCCCATCGTCGAGGCGGACGATGTCTTGGTGGCGAACAGGATGCCGGGCACGCCATAGCTGGCCAGCGCACCGGGCGCGGCGAGATCGAGCGTGGTGCCGCCGGCCAGGCTGTAGGTCCCGCTCATCGCGAAGGTCACGTCGGTGCCGGTCATCGCGCCACCGGTGCCGTTGGTGAAGTTGCCGTTGAGGATGTAGACGCCCGACCCGAAGGTCATCGCTCCGCTGCTGCTCAGATTTCCGTTGATGACGTGGGTCGCCGCCTTCGGGAGGATCAGCGTGCTGCCGCCCCCCGTGGTGATCAGGCCGTTGACGCTGAACGTGCCGCCGGCGGCGGTCGGGCTCGCGCAGTTCGCCGTGAAGCATAGCGTGCTGCCATTGCCGAGGTTGATCGCGGTGCCCGACGCATTGCCGATCGTCACGGCGTCACCGACGCCGATGCCGATCCGGATCGTGGTGCCGCCCGCTATCACTATGCCGCCGCCGAGCATGAAGCCGCCGCTGCCGACGTTCAGCGTGCGCCCGCCCGAGACGTTGAGCGAGCCGAAGCTGTGATCACCGTTGCCGATCGTGACCACGCTGCCATTGTTGAAATCGAACAGGCCGGTGACGGTGACGGCGCCATCGCCGATGGTCATGCCGCTCCCGCCCATGCTGACCGATCGCGCCTTCAGGGTCAGCGGCCCCTCGAACACCGCGGTGATGCCGCCGGACATGACGATGTCGCGCAGGTCGTAGGACTTGGCCGGGAAGGTGTAGGTCTTGGTGCCGCTGTTCCAATAGGGCGCGACGTTCGCCGCCGGGCTGTAGTTGAGGATATAATCCTCGGTCGACGCGCTGGTCTGGGTCGTCGGCGTCACCAGCGGCGTGGTGCAGCTCCGGTTGCCGTCGGCATAGTCCGGGTCGCTATAGCCGCTGAGCTGGTTCACCTTGCACAGCAGCCCCTTCAGCGTGCTGTCGTCCTTCATCCAGTCGGTCGCCGCGCTCGCCTTGTTCTGGACGATGTCGTTTGCGGTCGGCGACGTGGTGATGCCCTTGCCCGGATTGTCGATGCCCTTGCCCGCATTGACCTGCTTGGCGGTGATGGTGGTGCCCCAGGGGACGGTCACCCCGGCATTGGTGTTCACCGCGCAGCCCGGCGAGGTGATGCTGACGCCGCCGCTGAGGGTGATGCCATAGGTCGGCGTCGAGGACAGCGCGGCGATGCAGGGCGGCGCGGTCGTCGTCGTCGCGGTGGTGGTCGCCGATCCGGTCGCCGTCACGTCATAGGCGAGCGCCGAGGAGAAGACCCGGCCGAGCGCGATCGGGACCGAGGTGGTGACCGAAACCTGCACGAGCTGCTTCGAGGTCGCCGAATCGGTGACGAGCGCGACCGTCGCCGCGCTGGCGGGCAGGCCCTGCGCGACGACCACCGCCTTGGCGGTCGCGGTCATCTCGCTGGGGTTGCTGTTGACATTGTAGGCGAGCGCCCCGGCCAGCGCCGCCATGTCGGCGATCCGCTGGTTGGCGGTGTCGGCGGCATAGCCGCGGCTGATCTCGACCGCGAAGGCGCCCATGCCGACGAGCACGGTGAGCGACAGCGCGCCGATCACCGCGACGGCGCCGCGCGTCGCGCGCGCCAGGCCGGCGCCATGCGCCGCCATCGAGGACATCCAGGCCCGGACCATCGGGCCCGTCTAGGACGGAATGCTTAATAAAGCGGTCAGGCGCGATGGTTAACGGGCGGCGGCCCGATCAGTCGAGCCGCCCCTCGTGCAGCCGCACGACCCGGTCCATCCGCGCCGCCAGCCGCTCATTATGGGTCGCGACCAGCGCCGCCGATCCCTCCTGCCGCACCAGCCGCAGGAACTCGGCGAGGACGATATCGGCGGTGGCCTCGTCGAGATTGCCGGTCGGCTCGTCGGCGAGCACCAGCGCCGGCCGGTTCGCCAGCGCGCGCGCGACCGCGACCCGCTGCTGCTCGCCGCCCGAAAGCTGCGACGGGCGATGGCCGAGCCGCTGCGCGAGGCCGAGCGCAGTGAGCAGCCCCTCGGCCCGCTCGCGCGCGGGCGCGGCGTCGGCGCCGTGGATGAGCTGCGGCAGCACGACATTCTCGACCGCGGTGAAATCGGGCAGCAGATGGTGGAACTGGTAGACGAAGCCGAGCCGGTCGCGGCGCAGGCGGGTGCGCCCGGCCGAATCGAGCTTCGCGGCCTCCTCGCCGGCGATCCGGATCGATCCCTCGAACCCGCCTTCGAGCAGGCCGACCGCCTGCAGCAGGGTCGACTTGCCCGATCCCGAGGGCCCCAGCAGCGCCACGATCTCGCCCGGCGCGATCGACAGGTCGACCTGCCGCAGCACATGGATCGCGACGTCGGCCTGGTGGAAGGTGCGGCTGAGCGCCTGTACGGCAAGGACGTCACTCATAGCGCAGCACCTCCACCGGATCGGTGCTCGCCGCCTTCCACGCCGGATAGAGCGTCGACAGGAAGCTGAAGCCCAGCGCCATTGCGATGATCGCCCCGACCTCGACCGGGTCGCTCTTGGCCGGCAGCTCGGTCAGGAAGCGGATCGACGGGTCCCACAGATTCTGGCCGGTGACGAACTGGACGAAATTGACCACCGCCTGCCGGTAGAAGAGGAAGACCGCGCCGAGCGCGATGCCCGCGCCGGTGCCGAGCACGCCGATCACCGTGCCCACCGTCATGAAGATCTTCATCAGCGCGGCGCGCGAGGCGCCCATCGTCCGCAGGATCGCGATGTCGCGCCGCTTGGCGCGGACCAGCATGATCAGCGACGACAATATGTTGAACACCGCGACGAGGATGATCAGCGACAGGACGACGAACATCGTCACCCGCTCGACCGCCAGCGCCTCGAACAGCGAACTGTTGAGCGCCCGCCAGTCGCGAATCTCCCCCTGCATCGCGATGCGCGGCTTGAGCGGCGCCAATATCTCGCCGACCCGATCGGCGTCGACCGTCTGGATCTCGATCATCCCGACCGCGTCGTCGAGCATCAGCAGCGTCTGCGCGTCCGACATCGGCATCACCACGAACGCCTTGTCATAGTCGTAGACGCCGACCTCGAAGATCGCGGCGACCTGATAGGAGACGATGCGCGGCACGGTGCCGAACGGGGTGGTCTGCCCCTGCGGACTGATCAGGCTGATCTGGCTGCCGAGGTCCGCGCCGAGCTGCTCGGCGAGCCGCGCGCCGATCGCGACCCGGTCGGAACCGGGGGTCAGCGCGTCGAGCGAGCCGCGCACCACCTTGCCCTGGATCACCGGGTTGCGGCGGATGTCCTCGAGCGTCATGCCGCGCACCAGCACGCCTTCGACCCGACCGCCGAAGCTCGCCATCAGCGGCTGCTCGATCAGCGGGGTGGCCGAGACGACGCCGGGCAGCTTGCGCGCATCGGCGGCGATCCGGCGCCAGTCGCCGAGCTTGCCGTCATAGCCCTGCACCACGGCATGGCCGTTGAGCCCGACGATCTTGTCGAACAGCTCCGCGCGGAAGCCGTTCATCACGCTCATCACCACGATCAGCGCGGCGACGCCGAGCGCGACCGCGACCAGGCTGATCGACGCGACGAGGAAGATGAACGCCTCCCCCCTGCCCGGCAGCAGGTAGCGCTTGGCGATCATCCGTTCGTAGCGGTTGAGCAGCATCAGGCCTCCCTCTCCCCTCTGGGGAGAGGGTCGGGGTGAGGGGCGCGAGGGCAAAGCCCGAGCGTCCGGCCTCGACCGTTCGGACCGCCGGGCATCGAGCCCGCCGGCCCGATCCCCTCTCCCTTCCCTCTCCCCCAGGGGGAGAAGGCAAGCAGCGGCAGCCTCACCCGGCGATCCTCGCGATCGCGTCCTCGACCGACAGCTCGACCTTCTCGCCGGTGGCGCGGCGCTTGAGCTCGACGACGCCCTTGTCGAGGCCCTTCGGGCCGACGACGATCTGCCAGGGCAGGCCGATCAGGTCCATCGTCGCGAACTTGGCGCCGCCGCGCTCGTCGCGGTCGTCGTAGAGCGTCTCGATCCCGGCCGCTTCCAGCTTCGCGTAGAGATCGTCGGCCGCCGCGGCGCAGCGGGCGTCGTCGGCGCGCATGTTGATCAGGCCGACCGTGTAGGGGGCGACCGCGTCGGGCCAGACGATGCCGGCATCGTCGTGGCTCGCCTCGATGATCGCGCCCATCAGGCGCGACACGCCGATGCCGTAGCTGCCCATCTGCGGCGTCACCGGCTGGCCGTCGGGGCCCTGCACGGTCATCCCCATCGCCGCCGAATATTTGGTGCCGAAATAGAAGATGTGGCCGACCTCGATGCCGCGCGACTGCTTGAGGCTGTCGCCCGCCGCCGCCTCGCGCGCCGGATCGCGCTTCTCGTCGGTCGCGGCATAGTCGGCGGTCAGGCCGTCGACGAAGCCCTGCAGCGCCGCGACGTCGTCGACATCGACGTCGAGCGCGCGCTCGACCTCCCAGTTGGTGTGGTAGAAGACCTCGCTCTCGCCGGTCGGCGCCAGCACGATGAACTCGTGGCTGAGGTCGCCGCCGATCGGGCCGGTGTCCGCCTGCATCGGGATCGCCGACAGGCCCATCCGCCGGAAGGTGCGCAGATAGGCGACGAACATGCGGTTGTAGCTGTGGCGCGCGCCTTCGATGTCGAGGTCGAAGCTGTAGGCGTCCTTCATCAGGAACTCGCGGCCGCGCATCACGCCGAAGCGGGGGCGGACCTCGTCGCGGAACTTCCACTGGATATGGTAGAGGATGCGCGGCAGGTCGCGATAGCTGCGAGCGTTGTCCCGGAAGATCGCGGTGATCATCTCCTCGTTGGTCGGACCGAACAGCATCTCGCGGTCGTGCCGGTCCTTGATGCGCAGCATCTCCGGCCCATAGGCGTCGTAGCGGCCCGATTCGCGCCACAGGTCGGCCGACTGCATGGTCGGCATCAGCAGCTCGATCGCGCCGGCGCGATCCTGCTCCTCGCGGACGATCTGCTCGATCTTGCGGAGCACCCGGTGGCCGAGCGGCAGCCAGGCGTAGATGCCGGCGGCGGTCTGCCGGATCATGCCCGCGCGGAGCATCAGCTTGTGGCTGACGATCTGGGCGTCGGCGGGGGATTCCTTCATCACGGGGAGGAAATGACGGGAGAGGCGCATGAAACGGGTTACTCGCGGTAAAATCGGGCCTGCCGCTGTCTATGCGGACGCGGCACGTCGGGCAACCGCCTCGCTCTCAAAAAGCCCTTTGGTACCGATCGGTCTCTGTTGCCGAGAAAACACACTCCCCGTCTTTCGAGTCCGGACGCCTTGAAAGCCAATGACAAGGCACCGGGCCGGCTGTAGGAGAAGTGTCACGGAACATGAGCAGAAAAAACGGCCATGGTTCGGGGAAAAAGTGAGGCTCCGCCGCCATTTAAAGGGGTGGCAGGTGTAGAGCCCACTAAGGGGGTTGGCGAATATCGTCACGCGGCGCCGGGATCGGGAACGATCCCGGCGTTTGCTATTTCAGGGCCTTTCCATCGCGAACCGCCGCGCTTCGGCCCCGCCCTATCGGCGGGACGGATAGCGGACGGGACCGAGGCGTTTTCCTCGCCGAGAGGAGAATCGCCATGGCCAGCCAGCCACCCCCGCCCGACGAGATACCGGGCGACGCCCCGGTCGACATCCCGGTACCATCGCCGACCGACCCCGATCCGGGCGCGCCTGCCGATCCCGTGATTCCCGACCTGCCGGGGTGAAGCGGGACTGGGCGGCTCCAGCCTTTGCCGATGACGCCTCTTTCCGTCATTCCCGCGAAAGCGGGAATCCACGGTCACGGGACATTCAGCCTCTTGCGGGCCGCCGTCCATGGATTCCCGCTTTCGCGGGAATGACGACAGGGCCGGGGACAGGCTTCAACCTGGAACGAATCAGACCAGCCGGCTCTGCTGGAGCGCCGCCGCGATGAAGCTGGCGAACAGCGGGTGCGGGTCGAACGGCTTGCTCTTCAGCTCGGGATGGAACTGCACCCCGACGAACCAGGGATGGTCCGGCCGCTCGACCACCTCGGGCAGCTCGCCGTCGGGCGACATGCCCGAGAAGACGAGGCCGCCGCGCTCGAGCGATTCGCGGTAATGGACGTTGACCTCGTAGCGGTGGCGATGCCGCTCGGAGATGTCGGTCGCGCCGTAGATGGTGGCGGCATGGCTGTTGCCCGACAGCTTGGCGTCATAGGCGCCGAGCCGCATCGTGCCGCCCAGGTCGCCGCCCGCCTCACGCTTCTGCAGGCCGTCCTCGCTCATCCATTCGGTGATCATGCCGACGACGGGCTCGTCGGTCGGGCCGAATTCGGTGGTCGAGGCGGCGGCGATGCCGGCGGTGTTGCGGGCCCCTTCGATGCAGGCCATCTGCATGCCGAGGCAGATGCCGAAATAGGGCACCTTGCGCTCGCGGGCGAATCGCACCGCGGCGATCTTGCCTTCCGATCCGCGCTCGCCGAAGCCGCCCGGCACCAGGATCGCGTGCATCGGCTCGAGCTGGGCGGCGATGCCGCCCTCCTCCTGCTCGAACAGCTCGGCGTCGATCCAGCGGATGTTGACCTTCACCCGGTTGGCGATGCCGCCATGGACCAGCGCCTCGTGCAGCGACTTGTAGGCATCGAGCAGGCCGACATATTTGCCGACCACGCCGATCGTGACCTCGCCTTCGGGATTCTCCAGCCGGTCCATGATCTCGGTCCAGCGGGTGAGGTCGGGCTCGTCCTTGGCCTCGATACCGAAGGCCGAGAGCACCGCCTCGTCCAGCCCTTCCTCATGATATTGCAGCGGCACGCCGTAGATGCTGCTGGCGTCGAGCGCCGGGATCACGGCTTCGGTCGGCACGTTGCAGAACAGCGCGATCTTGGCGCGCTCGCCCTCGGGCAGTGGCCGGTCGCAGCGGCAGACCAGCACGTCGGGCTGGATGCCGAGCGAGGTGAGGTCGCGGACGCTGTGCTGGGTCGGCTTGGTCTTCAGTTCGCCCGCCGCCGCGATATAGGGCACCAGCGTCAGGTGGACGAAGATCGAATTGCCGCGGCCGAGATCGTTCCGAAGCTGGCGGATCGCCTCCATGAAGGGCAGCGATTCGATGTCGCCGACCGTGCCGCCGATCTCGCACAGGACGAAATCGAGGCCCTCCGTGTCGGCGCGCGCGAATTCCTTGATCGCGTCGGTGACGTGCGGAATCACCTGGACGGTGGCGCCCAGATAGTCGCCGCGCCGCTCCTTCTGGATGATCGTCTGGTAGATCCGCCCCGAGGTGATGTTGTCCGACTGCCGGCCCGGAACGCCGGTGAAGCGCTCGTAATGGCCGAGATCGAGGTCGGTCTCCGCCCCGTCGTCGGTCACATAGACCTCGCCGTGCTGATAGGGCGACATCGTGCCCGGATCGACGTTCAGATAGGGGTCGAACTTACGGATGCGGACCTTGTATCCACGCGCCTGGAGGAGGGCGGCAAGGCTTGCCGCCATGAGACCCTTGCCAAGCGAGGAGACCACGCCGCCGGTGATGAATATGAACCGCGCCATGGGAGAATGGGTTTAGCCGCGCAGAGGGGCGAAGGGCAAGGTGGGGGACTCCTCGATATCGACAAAAAATTGTGGACGACCACGAAAAGGGTCGCGCCCCGGAACCGGGGCGCGCCTTTCATCCGCGGAAATGGGAAGATTTTATTGCGGCGTAGCGCCGTTCGAGGCGACGCCGCCGCCCTGGGCCGCCGCCGCGGCGAGCGGATCGTCGCTGACGGGCGCGGGGGCCGGCGCGCTCGCGGGGCCGGCGGTCTTGCCGACCAGCGAGGTGTCGATCGTGCTCGGCGCGCGCTCGACCGAGGCGAGCGCCGCCAGCGCGATGCTGAGCAGCACGAAGATGCCGGCGAGGATCGCGGTGGTGCGGGTCAGGAAGTCGGCCGCGCCGCGCGCGCTCATCAGCCCGCCGGGGCTGCCGCCCGAGGTCAGCCCGCCGCCTTCCGACCGCTGCACGAGGATGATCGCGACGAGCGCCGTCGCGACGATGATGTGAACCACGAGCAGGAAGGTGAAGAGCATTGCCGGCTTTCGATTTCGAATATCGGGCGCATCTAGTCGATCGGGGGCCAAGGTTCAACCTTGGCGACCCATCCGATCAGACCGAAGCGGCCACCGCGCCTTCGATGATCGGCACGAACTGCGCGGCGGTCAGGCTGGCGCCGCCGACCAGCGCGCCGTCGACGTCGGCGACCGCGAGCAGCTCGGCCGCATTGTCGGGCTTCACCGAGCCGCCGTAGAGGATGCGCACCCCCGCGCCCTCGCCGCCGAGCAGCGCGCCCAGCCTGGCGCGAATCGCCGCGTGCATCTCGGCGACGTCGGCGGTCGACGGGGTCCGGCCGGTGCCGATCGCCCAGACCGGCTCATAGGCGACGACCAGCGTCGCGGCGGTGCCGTCGCGCGGGATCGATCCGTCGAGCTGGCCCTCGACCACCGCGACCGCGCGGCCGGCGTCGCGCTCGGCCTCGGTCTCGCCGACACAGACGATCGCGGTCAGGCCGGCGGCGATCGCCGCCGCCGCCTTGGCCTGGACCTCGGCATCGGTCTCGTGCTGGTCGGCGCGGCGCTCGCTATGGCCAACGATCGCCAGCCGGGCGCCGGCCTCGACCAGCATCGCGGCGCTGACGCAGCCGGTATGGGCGCCCTTGGGCTGGGCATGGCAATCCTGCGCGCCGATCGCGAGGCCGGGCTGGCGCGCCGCCGCCGGGGCGATCAGCGTGAAGGGCGGGCAGACCGCCACGTCGACCGAAGCCTGCGCCTTCGCCGCCGCGGCGATCGCATCGAGTTCGGCGAGGCTGCCGAGCGATCCGTTCATCTTCCAGTTGCCGGCGACGAGCTTGCGCAGTCCCATTTCCGATCCTCTTTGGCTGTTGCGGGTCCGGCCTTAAGAGCCAATGTCGCGTCCCGCAACCATCCCCGCCATTGCGGCCACCGGCCGGCGGCCTTATGGCAGCGCAACCACTTCCCGGTTTCAGACGGAACGCCTGATGATCTCCTTTTTCCGCCGCGCGCTTTCCTCCTGGATCATCCTCGGCATCCTCGCCCTGGTCCTGGTCGCCTTCATCATCACCGGCGTCGAAAGCCCCGGTTCGATCGGGGGAACGAGCAACGGCGCCACGGTCGCGAAGATCGACGGCGGCAAGGTCAGCACCAACGACCTGCTGCGCCGCGTCCAGAACCAGTTCGACGCGCTCCGCCGCGAACGGCCCGAACTCGACCATAAGAGCTTCCTCGCCGCCGGCGGCTTCGAGGGCGTGACCAACGGGCTGATCGACGCCCGCGCGATCGACGCCTGGGGCAAGGAGCAGGGATTCGCGATCGGCAAGCGGCTGATCGACGCGCAGATCGCGGGCATGGACGCGTTTCGCGGGATCACCGGCGCCTTCGACGAGACGGTGATGCGCAACCGGCTCGCCCAGGCGCGGATCAGCGAGCGCGAGCTGCGCGCCGACATCGCCGGCGAGCTGATGCGCAACCAGATCCTGACGCCGGCCGTCGCGCTGGCGCCGACCCCGGCAAAGCTCGCCCGCCCCTATGCGACGCTGCTGCTCGAGGAGCGGATCGGACAGGTCGGGATCATCCCGCTCGCCGCCTTCGTCGATCCGCGCCAGCCGACCGAGGCCGAGATCGCCGCCGCCTACAAGGCCAACATTGCCGCCTTCACCCGGCCCGAGGCGCGCGTCCTGCGTTATGCGCTGTTCGGCGCCGAGCAGGTCGCCGCGACAGCGACGCCGACCGAGGCCGAGATCGCCACCTATTATCGCGAGAATGCGGACAGCTACGCGGCGCGCGAGATGCGCGGCCTGACCCAGGTCGTCACCCCCAACGAGACGCTGGCGCGCAGCATCGCCGCCGCCGCCCGGGGCGGACAGACGCTCGCCGCCGCCGCCGCCAAGGCGGGGCTGGAGGCGTCGACGCTGACCGGCCAGAGCAAGGCCGCCTATGGCGGCTCGGCCGGCGCCGCGGTCGCCGACCAGGCCTTCGCCGCCGCCGCCGGCAGCGTCGCCGGCCCCGCCAAGGGTTCGTTCGGCTGGTATGTCGTCAAGGTCGACGCCGTGACCGCCACGCCGGGCCGCCCGCTGGCCGAGGCGAAGCCCGAGATCGCCGCGCTGCTGACCCGCCAGAAGGCGCAGGAGGCGCTGTCCGAGCTCGCCGGCAAGGTCGAGGATGCGATCGCCGACGGCGCGAGCTTCGCCGAGGTCGCCGCCAACAACAAGCTGACCGTGGTCGAGACCCCGGCGTTGCTGGCCGGCGGCCAGCCGATCGACCGGCCCGACTGGAAGGCCCCGCCCGAGCTCGGCGCGCTGCTCAAGAGCGGCTTCGCCGGATCGCCCGACGACCGGCCGACGGTCGAGACGGTGGTCGCCGACCAGCAATATGCGCTGCTCGGCGTCGCCAAGGTGATCCCGCCGACGCCGCTGCCGCTGGCGCAGGTCCGCCCGATGGTGATCCGCGACATCGTGACCAAGCGCGCCGCCGAGCGCGCCAAGGCGATCGGCGACAAGATGGTCGTAGCGGTCAACCGCGGCGTGCCGCTGGCCAAGGCGATCGCCGACAGCGGCGTCGCCCTGCCCCCGGCGCGGCCCGCCCGCGCCCGCCAGATCGACATCGCCCGCGCGCAGCAGAGCGGGGCGCAGATCCCCGAGCCGGTCCGCGCGCTGTTCGCGCTGCAGAAGGGCAAGGCGAAGCTGGTCCCGAGCGCGCAGGGCGAGGCGCTGTTCGTCACCGTGCTCGACCAGGTCGTCCCCGGCGACCTCGCCAAGGCGCCGGGCCTGGTCGGCGCGACCCAGGAAGAGCTGGCCCGCGCGTCGAAGGCCGAGCTGGGCGACCAGTTCATCCGCGCCGTCAGCCTGGACGTCGACGTCAAGCGCTACCCGGAGGCGATCGCCGCCGCGAAGCGCCAGTTCGGCTCGACCGGTCAATAGGCCTGAGCGGAGGATGGGTTTCGCGCAGGACCAGGCCGCCCTGGACGCCTTGTCGCGGGGGGAGCCCGCGCTGGTGTGGCGGACGCAGGTCGCCGACACCGAGACGCCCGTCGCCGCCGCGCTCAAGCTGATCCGGCCGGGACGCGGCGACTTCCTGCTCGAATCGGTCGAGGGCGGCGCGGTGCGCGGCCGCTACTCGCTGCTCGGCCTCGCCCCCGACCTGCTGTTCCGCGCGCGTGGCGGCGCGGCCGAGATCAACCGGCGCTGGGCGACCGACCGCGACGCCTTCGAGCCGCTCGAGGACGATGCGCTCACCGCGATGCGCAAGCTCGTCACCGCCTGCCGGATGACGGTGCCCGACGGGCTGCCCCGCGCGCTCGCCTGCCTGGTCGGCTATTTCGCCTATGAGACGATCGGCCTGGTCGAGGCGCTGCCGCGCCCGCCGGCCAATCCGCTCGACCTGCCCGACATGCTGTTCGCGCGGCCGACGCTGATCCTCGTCTTCGACCGGCTCGCCGACCAGCTCTACCTGGTCGCGCCGATCTGGCCCGACACCGACGGCGATCCCGAAGCCAAGGTCGCCGGGGCGGTCGAACGAATCGAGGCGCATGCGGCGATGCTGGCGGGCCCGCTGCCCGCGCGCAGTCGCAGCGACGTCGATCCCGCCGGGCTCGGCCTCGCGCCGCAGATGGCGCCCGGCCGCTATGCCGAGATGGTGGCGCGCGCGAAGGACTATATCGCCGCCGGCGACATCTTCCAGGTCGTGCTGGCGCAGCGCTTCACCGTCGATTTCCCGCTGCCGCCGATCGACCTGTATCGGGCGCTGCGGCGGATCAACCCGTCGCCCTTCCTCTATTTCCTCGACCTGCCCGGCTTCGCGCTGACCGGCTCCTCGCCCGAGATACTGGTGCGCGCGCGCGACGGGGAGGTGACGATCCGCCCGATCGCCGGCACCCGCCCGCGCGGCAAGACCGCGATCGAGGACGTCGCCAACCGCGAAAGCCTGCTCGCCGATCCCAAGGAGCGCGCCGAGCATCTGATGCTGCTCGACCTCGGTCGCAACGACGTCGGCCGGGTCGCGCAGGCGGGCACGGTCGAGGTCACCGACAGCTACACGGTCGAGCATTACAGCCATGTCATGCACATCGTGTCGAACGTGGTCGGCCGGCTCGATCCGGCCAAGGACGCGCTCGACGCGCTGTTCGCGGGCTTCCCGGCCGGCACCGTGTCGGGCGCGCCCAAGGTCCGCGCCTGCGAGATCATCGCCGAGCTCGAGCCCGAGACGCGCGGCGCCTATGCCGGCGGCGTCGGCTATTTCTCCCCCGACGGATCGATGGACAGCTGCATCGTCCTGCGCACCGCGGTGGTCAAGGACGGGCGGATGCACGTCCAGGCCGGGGCCGGCATCGTCGCCGACAGCGACCCCGCCTATGAGCAGCGCGAATGCGAGGCCAAGGCAGGCGCGCTGATCGCCGCCGCGCGCGAGGCGCTGGCCCGGGCGGGCGAAGCCGACTTCGGACAATAGACAATCTTGTCAGCCGTTTAGGCGCGCCGCCGCGAATGTGACAATATTGCATCAGTCGCGGTAAAGCGGCCCGGCCGCTGGATCAAACCGCCGTCGAGAACCGTTCCTGTCATGCCCACAAGGCAACAGAAAGGGTTAGTAGACATGCGAGTATTGATTTCCACCACGGCCGCGATCGCACTGGCAGCCATGAGCGCCGGCGCAGCCTCGGCACAGAGCCCGTCCAGCAACTGGACCGGTTTCTACGTGGGTGGCCAGCTTGGCTATGCCTGGCAGCCGCGCGACGGCGACGAGCAGGTCCTGTTCGATCGCAACCTCGACGGCAATTTCGGCGACGCCTTCCCCAATTTCGCGCCGGGAAGCTGCGGCGGAGCGCCCACGTCGGCCTCCCCCACCACCGGCTGCGCCAAGGACAATGACGGCACCACCTGGAAGGTCCATGCCGGCTACGACTATCAGTTCGGCGAGACGAGCGGGCCGGTGATCGGCGCGGTCGCCGAATATGGCAAGACCTACCTCTACGACAACGTCACCGCCTTCAGCACCACGCCGGCGGTCTACAAGATGCAGGCGAAGATGCGCAGCGGCGGCGCGCTCCGCGCGCGCGGCGGCTATTCGTTCGACACCGGCACGCTGATCTACGGCACGGGCGGCCTCGCCTATGGCAAGATCCGCAACAGCTTCTCGACCTCGAACGGCGTCAACAGCTTCACCGTCGACGGCGCCAGCAAGGACGCCTGGGGCTATAATTACGGCGGCGGCATCGAGCAGAAGGTCGGCCGCTTCTCGGTCGGCGCGCTCTACCTGTTCACCTCGCTGAAGAACAACGACAGCACGGTGCGCGCGTCTGGCGGCCCCGCCGGCGGCCCGTTCACGGCGCAGAACGCGTCGGGCACCGACTTCAAGCGGAGCTTCAGCAAGTTCGGCTACCACTCGCTGCTCGCGACGGTCAGCTACCACTTCTGATCGCAGCGCAAGCGTAAAGGAAAAGGGCCGGAAGCTCGCGCTTCCGGCCCTTTTCTCATGGCTAAAGCGATTTCGGTTTACCCGACCCGCTCATCCTGAGGAGGGACTGAACGAAGGTGAAGGCCCGTCTCGAAGGATCCTTCGAGACGCCATTTCGCCTTCGCTCAATGGCTCCTCAGGATGAGCGGAGGAGAGGGCGTCCGATCAGATCGTCAACCGCCCTAACCGTCGATCAGTTGCGGATCTGCACGCCCACATAGCGCGGCGGATTGTTGCCGCGCTGGACGAACAAGAGCACGGTCGGGCGCTTGGCCTTCTGCGCCTCGGTGATCTTCGCCGCCGCCGCCTGGACCGTCGCCACCGGCACATTGTTGATCTGCAGGATGATGTCGCGCGGCTGGAAGCCGTTGGCCGCGGCATCGCTCGACGGATCGACATAGTTGATCACCACGCCGCGCAGCGTCGACGAGACGCCCAGGCGCCGGGCGATGTCGGGCGTCAGCGTCTGCAGACCGAGGCCGATCGCCGTGCGGGTCGACTGGTCGGGCGCGCTCTGCGCCGCGCCCGGGGCGTCGTCGCCCTGGTCCTCGTCGAGGTTGCCGGCGCTGGCGAGCTGGTCCTCGGGCGGGCGTTCGCCCAGCGTCACCGTCACCGTCTTGCGCTGGCCCTCGCGGATCAGCTCGATCGGCAGGCGCGCGCCCACCGCGGCCTTGCCGACGATGTAGGACAGCGTGTTGTCGGGGGTGATCTCCTGATTGTCGACGCGGACGATGACGTCGCCCTGGCGGATGCCCGCGCGCGCCGCCGCCTCGCCCGGCTCGACCCGGGCGACGATCTCGCCGCGGTCCTTGGGCAGGCCCAGGCTGCTGGCGATGTCCTCGGTCATCGGCTGGATGCCGACGCCCAGATAGCCGCGCCGCACCCGCTGGCCGGTGCGGAGCTGGTCGATGATCGGCTTGGCCTCCTCGGCCGGGATCGCGAAGCCGATGCCGACATTGCCGCCGGTCGGCGAGAAGATCGCCGTGTTGATGCCGATGACGTTGCCCTGCAGATCGAACATCGGGCCGCCCGAATTGCCCTGGTTGATCGAGGCGTCGGTCTGGATGTAGCGGTCATAGGGGCCGTTGATGCCGATCGAACGGTGCAGCGCCGAGACGATGCCCGCCGTCACCGTGCCGCCGAGGCCGAACGGATTGCCGATCGCCACCACCCAGTCGCCGACCCGGGTACGGGTCGAATCGCCGAACTGGACGAAGGGCAGGTTCTTCGCGTCGATCTTGAGCAGCGCCAGGTCCGACGTCTGGTCGCGGCCGACGATTGTCGCCTTATATTCCTTGCGGTCGGGCAGGGTGACGGTGATCGAGCTGACCACCGCGCCGCTGCCGCCCTCGGGCGAGGCCGAGATGACGTGGTTGTTGGTGACGACATAGCCGTCGGGCGAGATGATGAAGCCCGAGCCGAGCGAAGTCGCCTCGCGCGTGATCGGCTTGCCGTCGTCGCCCTGGCCGCCGCCGAAGCGCCGGAACAGTTCCTCGAACGGGGTGCCGGAGAAGGCGTTGCCGCCGCCGCGCACCTGGATCTTCTGGGTGGTGGAGATGTTGACGACCGCCGGCTGCAGCTTGGCCGCGAGATCGGCGAAGCTCATCGGCGCGCCCGGTCGGGGTGCGGTCGCGTTGATCGAGCCCGGCGCGTTCTGCGCCACCTGGGCGCCGACCGGTTGCTGCAAGGTCAGGGTTGCGGCCGCACCGCCCGCCAGCAAGGCCGCGGTGATCCCATAGGCATAACGCACTTTGGCCAACTCCTTAAATCTCCTGTCCTGCCGTTGCCGAATTCCGGGCTTATTATCTCTTTCCCGATCGCTGAACCCCGGTTGAACGGCGCTGTTCCTTTCGGGCCCGGACCCTGGTCGCCGCAGGCTGAACCAGCCCGCGGCGCGAATCAAGGGCCCGCCCCGTCATGACCAGGGGTGTCAGCGCCGCCCGCGGAACTCCCGCAGATATTCGTTGTCGGGCGACAGGATGACGTTGGACGACCCGGGCGCCTCGGTCCCGTCGGTGCCGAAGGTCATCCGATAGGACTGCATCGCCCGGTAGAAATTGTAGAAATCGGGGTCCTTGTTGAAGCTCTCGGCATAGGTGCCGGCCGCCTGCGCGTCGGCCTCGGCGGTGATGATCTGCGCCTGCTTGCGCCCCTCCGCGAGGATCGAGCGGGCCTCCTGCTCGCGCGCGGTGCGCATCCGGTTGAAGGCGGAATCGAGCGGGGTGCCGTCGGGCAGGTCGGCGCGCTTGATGCGGACGTCGACGATCTCCGCGCCGTACTGGCGCGCGACCCGGTTCAGCCGCGTCTGGATATTGTCCATCACCTGCCCGCGCTCGGGGCTGAGCAGCGACGCGAACGGACGCTTGCCGAGCTCGTTGCGGAGCGAGGAGCCGAGGATCGGGCGCAGCGCCTCCTCGACCCGGCGCTCGCTGCCGGCGGTGATCGCCATGCGCAGCGGATCGACGATCCGGTAGCGGGCATAGGCGTCGACCTCGAGCCGGAGCTGGTCGGTCGACAGCACCGACTGGCGCTCCATGTCGAAATCGCGGACGCGCTTGTCGATCCAGGTGATCTGGTCGATGAACGGGATCTTCCAGATCACGCCCGCGCCGGTCGCGCCGAAATCCTCGTTCGGGCGGTAGGCGTTGTAGACCGTGTCGGGCTTGCCGAAGCGGACGACCAGCGCCTGCTTGGTCTCGGGCACGATCGCCACGGTGCTACTGAGGACGACCACCGCGGCGATCGCGGCGATCGCCCAGCCGATCACGTTGCGGCTGGCGATGTTGTCGCTGACGTTCATTGCTGTTGAGCCGGCTTGGGCTGCGCGGGCGGCAGCGGGATGTAGGGCATGACGTTCTGCGTCTCGATGACCGTCTTGTCGGTCTTGGCGAGGACGCGTTCCATCGTCTCGTAATACATGCGGCGGCGGGTCACCTCGGGCGCCAGCTTGTACTCGGCATAGACCTTGTCGAACGCCGCCGCCTCGCCCTCGGCCTTGGCGCCGAGCTGCTGGGCATAGGCGCGCGCCTCGTTGAGATAGGCCTGGGCCTGCTGCTGGGCGGCCGAGACCGACTTGAACGCCTCGACCACGGCGGCGGGCGGGTCGGCCTGCTTGATCGCGACGCCCTGCACGGTGATGCCGGCACGGTAGCTGTCGAGGATCTCCTGCATGCGCTGCTGGACGCGGCCCTCGATCTGGCTGCGCTGCGGACCCATGGCGTCGTTGAGAGCGACCCGGGCGATCTCCGCGCGCATCGCGCTCTCGGCGACCTCGGCGACGGTCTCGTCCGGATCGGCCAGCTCATAGAGATAGAGCTCGGGATCGCGGATGTTCCAGCGCACCGAATAGGCCAGGTCGATGATGTTCTGGTCGCCGGTCAGCATCAGGTTCTGGCTGTTGCCGCCGCCCTGGGGGATGTCCTTCACGCGGATATCCTCGATGTCGACCTTGGTGACGATGTCGATCGGCGCCGGGAAGGAGAAGCGCATGCCCGGTTCGAGCGTGGTGGCATAGGAGCCGAGACGGGTGACGACGCCGCGTTCCTGCGGGTCGATCCGGTGGCTGCTGGTCCACAGGATCCAGACGAGCAGCAGCCCGCCGACCGCCCAGAGCGCGATGCGCCCGGCGTCGGGCTCCGGCCCGCCCCGGCCGCCGAAGCGGGCACGGCCGCGCCGCAGCAGCTCGTCGATGGCCGAGCGGCCCGCCGGGCCCGGCTGCCCGCGCGGCTGGTTCCAGGGGTTGCCGTCATCGCCGCCCCCGCCGCCGCCCGATCCTCCTCCGCCCCACGGCCCGCCCTCGTTGAGCATCGGCCGCGACGCCATTCCGCTGCTGTCGCTGTCGTTCATCCGGTCATTATAGGTACGGATCGGCGGAAAACAGTGCCCTTTCCTGGCGGAGCCCTTATTTGCACGCCCCATGGACATGACAGACTCGCTCCCCGCCGCGCTCGACGGCGTGGCCGATCCGATCAGCGGCAAGGGCCTGATCGCCAGCGGACGGGCCGCCCCGCCGCGCTTCGAGGACGGCACCGCCAGCGTCGTGGTCGACGTCACCGGCCTGTCGGGCGACGCCCGCTCCAAGCTCGAAACCGCCGTGAAGCAGGCGCTGATCGCGGTGCCGGGGGTGGAGACGGTGCGGGTGGCGATGACCGCCGAGAAGCGCGGCCGCAAGATCATCGCGATCGGATCGGGCAAGGGCGGGGTGGGCAAGTCGACGCTGTCGGCCAACCTCGCCGTCGCGCTCCGGCGGATGGGGCGCAAGGTCGGCCTGGTCGACGCCGACATCTACGGCCCGTCGCAGGCGCGGCTGCTGTCGACCGAAGGGATGCGCCCGACCGCGCAGGGCCAGAAGATGGACCCGGTGCTCTCGCCGCACGGCGTGCCGATGCTGTCGATGGCGCAGCTCGTCAAGCCGGGGCAGGCGATCGCCTGGCGCGGGCCGATGGCGGCCAACGCGCTGGGCCAGCTGATCGACGCCGAATGGGGCGACGTCGACCTGCTGATCCTCGACCTGCCGCCCGGCACCGGCGACGTCCAGCTCACCATGGTGCAGAAATACAAGCCGGTGGGCGCGATCATCGTGTCGACCCCGCAGGACCTGGCGCTGATCGACGCGACCCGCGCGATCGACTTCTTCAACCAGGCGCATGTGCCGATCATCGGCATGGTCGAGAACATGGCCGGCTATGCCTGCCCGCATTGCGGCGAGGTCTCCGACCCGTTCGGCCAGGGCGGGGCGCAGGCGGCGGCGATGTCGATGAACCTGCCCTTCCTCGGCCGGGTCCCGCTCGACATCGGCATCCGCACCGCGTCCGACGCGGGCCTGCCGCCGGCCGCCGAGGACGGCGACACGATCTTCGCACCGCTCGCCGCGAAGATCGCCGACTGGTTGAACCCGGCGAAACCCGCATCATTTTAAGGGGAGCACCGGGAGCCTCGCCATGCCGCTGACCGCCGACCAGGATATCGCCGACCTCCTCCGCACCGCGAAGACCATCGCCATGGTCGGCGCCAGCGACCGGCCCGACCGGCCGAGCCACGGTGTGATGCGCTTCCTGCTGTCGCGCGGTTACGACGTGATCCCGGTCAACCCGCAGCTCGCCGGGCAGCGCATCCACGACCGGCCGGTGCTCGCCTCGCTCGACGAGATTCGCGCGCCGGTCGACATCGTCGACATCTTCCGCAACTCGACCGCCGCCGGCCCGGTGATCGACGCCGCGATCGCCTCCGGCGCGAAGGCGGTGTGGATTCAGCTCGGCGTGTTCAACGACGAGGCCGTCGCCCGCGCCGAGGCCGCCGGGCTGAAGGCGGTGGTCAACCGCTGCCCCGCGATCGAGATTCCGCGCTTGGGACTTTGATTCCGTCCCTAGACCCGTTCCGGGTTGGACGAGGCACGCCCCCCAATCGTCATTCCCGCGAAAGCGGGAATCCATGGACGGCGGCCCGCAAGAGACGGAATGTGCCGTGACCGTGGATTCCCGCTTTCGCGGGAATGACGGAAGCCTGAATCTAGCGGACGACCGCCTTCGCCGCGCGCCGCGCCAGCCGGGCGACCGCATCGGCATGGATCGCCGGCGCGGTCGCCAGCACGCCGAACTGCTCGCCCTTGGTGCTGTTGTAGCGCAGCGGCCGGCCGAGCGCGTCGGTGACGGTCGCTCCCGCCTCCTGCGCGATCAGCGCGGCGGCGGCGATGTCCCACTCATGGCCCCAGCGGATGGTGGCGAGCAGGTCCGCCTCGTCGGCGGCGACCATCGCGATGCGCAGCGCGATCGAATTGGGCTTGGCGACGGTCACAAGGTCGGCATCGCCGCGCGGCAGGACGTCGGCCGGCACCCGCGCGCCGGGAAGCTCGATCCGGTTCGAGGCGCGCACCGCCACGCCGTTGCGGGTGGCGCCCTGGCCCGCCTGCGCGCGCCAATGCTCGCCGCGAGCCGGCGCGTCGAGCACGCCGATCACCGGCCGGCCGCCCTCGACCAGCGCGATCGACACCGCCCAGCCCTCGCGGCCGCGCACATAGTCGCGGGTGCCGTCGATCGGATCGACCACCCAGACCCGCACGCAGTTGAGCCGCTCGGCGCTGTCGGCGGTCTCCTCCGACAGCCAGCCGGCCTCGGGATCGATCGCCATCAGCCGCTCGCGCAGCAGCGCGTCGGCGGCGAGGTCGATGTCGCAGACCGGGCTGCCCGGCGTCTTGTCCCAGGTCCTGAAGTCGCCGCGCCACGAGGCGTGCGCCATCGCGCCGACCTCGGCCGCGACCGCGCTCACCGCATCTAACAGCCCCTCAGGCACCGGCTACCGTCATCCCTTCGATCCTGATCGTCGGGGCATCAACGGCGCGGCGGAAGACAAGATCCGAGGCCGGCGTCATTTCGCGGAACATATCCTTGAGATTGCCGGCGACGGTGATCTCGGCGACCGGCTCGCAGAGGCGGCCGTCGCGGATCACGAAGCCCGATGCGCCGCGGCTATAATCGCCGGTGACGCCGTTGACGCCCTGCCCGATCAGCTCGGTGACGTAGACGCCCAGCTTGATGTCGGCGATCAGTTCCTCGGGCGAGAGCGGCCCCGCCTCCAGATAGAGGTTGGTGAGCCCCGATCCCGGCGGGCCGCCGACGCCGCGCGTGGCATGGCCGGTCGGTTCGAGCCCGAGCTGGCGGGCCGAGGCCGAATCCATGATCCAGCCGGTCAGCACGCCGTCGGCGATGATGTCGCGCGCCGCGGTCGGCAACCCCTCGCCGTCGAACGGCTTGGAGCGCAGGCCGCGCTTGCGGAGCGGATCGTCGCGCACGACGATACCCCTGGCGAAGACCTGCTCGCCCAGCTTGTCGAGCAGGAAGCTGGTCCGCCGCGCGACGGCCGATCCGGTGATCGCCCCGGCGAGATGGCCGAGCATCCCCGATCCCACGCGCGGATCGTAGACCACCGGCATCGCGCCGCTCGACAGCTTGCCGGGGTTGAGCCGCTTGACGGCGCGGTCGCCGGCGCGCGCGCCGATCGCCGCCGCATCCTCGAGGTCGGCCAGGTGGCGCACCGAATGATAGGCATAGTCGCGCTGCATGCCGCCGCCCTCGCCGGCGATGACGCTGGCCGAGCAGCCATAGCCGCTGTTCGAATAGCCACGCGCGAAGCCGGTGCTGGTGGCGAGCGCGATGACGGTGCGGCTGGCCGAGGCCCCGGCGCCCTCGCTGTTGGTGACGCCCTCGACCGCGCGGGCCGCCGCCTCCGCCGCCTCGGCGCGCTCGCGCAGCTCGGCGGGCGACGGGTCGGCGCCGTCGTCGCCGTCGACATCGGGCAGCGCGCCGCGCAGCAGCCGGTCCTCGGGCGCGAGGCCGGCATAGGGATCCTCGGGCGCCTCGCGCGCCATCGCCACCGCGCGCTCGACCAGCGCGTCGAGCGCCGGCTGCGACAGGTCGGACGACGAGACGCTCGCCGAGCGGCGGCCGACGAACAGCCGCAGGCCGATCTCCTCGCCCTCCGACCGCTCGACATCCTCGAGCGCGCCGAGGCGCACCGATATCTGGGTCGCATTGTTGCAGACGTAGATGACGTCGGCGGCGTCCGCCCCGGCCTTGCGCGCGGCGGCGGCGAGGTCGGCGGTACGGCTTTCGGCTTCGGAGAGGCTGAGCATGTCGGCGACTTAGGTATGCCGGCCCCGAACGTCAAAGGGTAAAGGGGTTCCGGGCTTCTATCGCCGGTGAGCATCTTCTCCCTCGTCATTCCCGCGAAAGCGGGAATCCATGGACGGCGGCACCTCGCATCAAATAGCGTTCCGTGACCGTGGATTCCCGTTTTCACGGGAATGACGGGAGGAGACCGAATCCGTCCTAGGCCGTGGCGCCGACCACGAGGCAGGCGAGGAACATCAACAGCCCGGCGAAGCGGTTCGCGCGGAAGCGGGCGAGCGCGTCGGCCGGATCGTCGATGCGCAGCCCCGCCACCTGCCAGGCGAGGTGCAGCGCCATCGGCAGCAGCGCCAGCGTGCCGAGCAACTGCGGCCGGAGCAGCCAGAAGGCGGCGATCCAGCAGCCGAGCGCGAGCCCATAGAAGATGCCGATGCCGGCCCGCGCATGGGCGCCGAGCGCGCGGGCCGAGGACTTGACCCCGGCAAGCGCGTCGTCCTCGACGTCCTGCAGCGCGTAGATGGTGTCGTAGCCGATCACCCAGAAGATCGATCCGGCATAGAGCAGCCCCTGCACCGGCGAGAAGCCGCCCGTCACCGCCGGCCAGCCGACCAGCGCAGCCCAGGAGAAGACCAAGCCGAGCCAGGCCTGCGGCCACCAGGTGATCCGCTTCATGAAGGGATAGGCGGCAACCGCGCCGAGGCTGGCGAGCGCGGCGAGCGCGGCGACCAGGTTGAGCTGGACCAGCACGACCAGCCCGACCAGGCAAAGCAGCCCCAGCCAGGCCCAGGCCGCCCTGAGGCCGATGCGTCCGCTCGCCAGCGGACGCAGGACGGTGCGCGCCACCTTGCGGTCGAGGTCGCGGTCGACGATGTCGTTGTAGACGCAGCCCGCGCCGCGCATCGCGACCGCGCCGAGCGCGAACCACAGGATCAGGTCCCAGCGCGCGACCGCCCCGCCCGCCAGCGCGATCGCCCAGGCGCCGGGCCAGAACAGCAGCCAGCTTCCGATCGGCCGGTCGAACCGGGCGAGCAGCCAATAGGGGCGCAGGCCCGGCGGCAGCCGGCGGGCGATCCCGCGCAGCTCGCTATCGGGCACGATTTCCTCGACTTCGTCGGCCATGGGCGGCAGGTAGGGGAAAAGCCACGCCTTCGGAAGTCCCATGGCCCAGACCCTGCCCAGACCCCCATCTACCCCCCCGCCAGCCTGACCCGCCTGTTCGTCGAAACCCCGCTCGCCGCCGGCCTCGCGCTGACCATCGACGGCGGGCAGGCGCATTATCTGTCGACGGTGATGCGGTTGAAGGCGGGCGACGCGATCGCGCTGTTCGACGACATGAGCGGCGAATGGCGCGCGGTGATCGAGCAGGTCGGCAAGCGCGCCGTCGCCGTCCGCGTCGAGCAGCGGATGCGCGAGCGCGAGGCGGTGCCCGACCTGTGGCTGGTCGCCGCGCCGATCAAGAAGGGCCGGATCGACTGGGTCGCGGAGAAGGCGTGCGAGCTGGGCGTCGCGCGCTGGCGGCCGGTGATCACCCGGCGCACCATCGTCGACCGGTTGAACCTCGACCGGCTGCGCGCGCACATGATCGAGGCGGCCGAGCAGTGCGAGCGCACCGCGCTGCCGATCCTCGACGAGCCGGTGAAGCTGAGCGCGATGCTGCGCGACTGGCCCGCCGACCGGGCGCTGATCTTCGCCGACGAGGAAGGCGGCATGCCGATGGCCGAGGCGGTGAAGCCCGGCCCGGCGGCGATCCTGATCGGCCCCGAAGGCGGCTTCACCGACGAGGAGCGCGCCGCGATCCGGGCGGTGCCGCAGGCGATCGGCGTGTCGCTCGGCCCGCGCATCCTGCGCGCCGATACGGCGATGGCGGCGGCGGTCGCGCTGTGGATGGGACTGGCCGGCGACTGGCGCTCCGGACAATAATCAAACTAGCAACGTACCGATCGGTCCGCTATGGGCGCGCGATGAGCACGCGCAAGGCCTCCGATGGCGAAGATCCCCTGATCGAATCCCGCGAGGACCTGCTGTCGGTCTTCGTCGGCGGCGAAAAGCCCAAGGATCGATGGCGGATCGGGACCGAGCACGAGAAATTCGTGTTCTTCGAGGATTCGCACCGCGCCCCCTCCTATGAGGAGCGCGGCGGCATCCACGCGCTGCTGATCGGGCTGACCAAATATGGCTGGCGCCCGGTCTACGAGGGCGAGAACATCATCGCGCTCGAAGGCGAGGACGGCAATGTCAGCCTGGAGCCGGCGGGCCAGTTCGAGCTGTCGGGCGCCCCGCTCGACAATCTCCACCAGACCTGCGCCGAGACCGGCCGCCACCTCGAACAGGTCAAGGCGATCGGCGAGAAGCTCGGCATCGGCTATCTCGGGCTCGGCCTGTGGCCCGACAAGCGCCGCGACGAGCTGCCGATCATGCCCAAGGGCCGCTACGACATCATGCTGCGCCACATGCCGCGCGTCGGCACGATGGGGCTCGACATGATGCTGCGCACCTGCACCGTCCAGACCAACCTCGACTATGCGAGCGAGGCGGACATGGTGCGCAAATTCCGCCTCAGCCTGGCGCTGCAACCGCTGGCGACCGCGCTGTTCGCCAACTCGCCCTTCCTGGAGGGCAAGCCCAACGGCTTCCTCAGCTATCGCAGCCACATCTGGACCGACACCGATCCGCACCGCACCGGCATGCTGCCGTTCGTGTTCGAGGACGGCTTCGGCTATGAACGCTACGCCGACTACATGCTCGACGTGCCGATGTATTTCGCCTTCCGCGACGGCTATGTCGACGCGGCCGGGCTCAGCTTCCGCGACTTCATGGACGGCAAGCTGCCGGTGCTGCCGGGCGAGCGGCCGACGATCGGCGACTGGCAGGACCATCTGTCGACCGCCTTCCCCGAGGTCCGGCTCAAGAGCTTCCTCGAGATGCGCGGCGCCGACGGCGGGCCGCACGACCGGATCTGCGCGCTGCCGGCCTTCTGGGTCGGCCTGCTCTACGACGACGGTGCGCTCGACGCCGCCTGGGACCTGGTCAAGCACTGGACGATCGAGGACCATCACCGCATCCGCGCCGACGTGCCGAAGCTCGGCCTGCGCGCCGCCGGACCGCGCGGGCGCAGCCTGCTCGACCTCGCGAAGATCGTGCTCGACATCGCGGCGGACGGGCTGAAGGCGCGCGCCCGGCTGAACGGCGCGGGCGACGACGAGCGCGGCTTCCTCACCCCGCTGCGCGAGATCGTCGCGAGCGGCAAGACGCCGGCCGAGCGGCTGCTCGATCTCTATCATGGCGCCTGGGGCGGCGACATCAGCCACGTCTATCGCGACGCCCGCTTCTGATCGGCCAAGCGTGACGCCGCTGCAACAGTCGGCGCAATAAAGCCACCGCCCGTCCGCTTTTCGGCGCGACGGCGCGTGCGCGCTGGCACATCGGAAAATGTTGCGGTAGGAAGCCGTGCTGCGTCGGCAGGAGACACCCGCAACGGGGCTCGTCGCGGGAGAGAAATGCACCGGTGAAAGTCCGGTACGGCGTGCAAGACGTGGTGGCTGCGGTAAAATCGAGGGCAAGGCCTTGCCTGTCCCGAGCCGGGGGATCCGGCCCGCAGCTCCACCGCCCCATCCCTTTCCCTGATTGGTGAAGATCGCGTCAACCCTGCCGAGAATCCCCTGCGTTTCCGCGAAAAATACCCTGCGGCCGCGACGCAGGATGCTGAAGATCGCGATCACCAATCTCCCCAACCCGCCGGCAAGACCTGCCGCGCCACCATGGCGCCGATCGGATCGACCGGAGGAGCGGCATGGATTTCGGCTGGGGCAGGACGAAGGTGGCGAAGCTGGCGGGCGCGCTCGCCCTGGCGGCCGCGACTCCGTTCGTGCAGGGCGCGACCGGCATCGACAATCATTTCGAGGAGCGGCTGCTCGCCGGCCATAATCGCGAGCGGGCGATGCTGGGCATCCCGCCGCTGGCCTGGAACGAGCTGCTGGCGCGCGACGCCCGCCTCTATGCCGCGCGGCTCACCCGCGTCGGCTATCTCGTCCACAGCGAGGACGACCCCGCCGAGACCGATCCGCAGGGCGAGAATCTGTGGGCCGGCACGCGCGGCTATTACGGCCCCGAGCAGATGGTCGGCCTGTGGGTCGACGAGAAGACGGACTTCAAGGCCGGCGTCTTCCCGAACAACAGCCTGAGCGGCGACCTCGACAATGTCGCGCATTACACCCAGGTCGTCTGGCGCTCCTCGCGCGCGGTCGGCTGCGCGCTGGCGCATGGCCGCGTCGACGACTTCCTGGTCTGCCGCTACAGCGAGGGCGGCAACGTCATCGGTGAAGTGCCGTTTTGAAGATGACGTCATCCCGGCGAAAGCCGGGATCTCCCTTTTCTTCTTCTGCCTCGCCCACGATGAAGCGTTCAAGGCAGGGAGATTCCGGCTTTCGCCGGAATGACGGGAGAGGGTGGTCGGATTAGCCCTTCACGGGCTCCTCAGGCTCAACCCCATTCTTCCGGTACGTCACCCGCGCCACGCCGCCGATCAGCGCGAAGCCGAGCATGAGCTGGACCCAGGTCGACGGCTCGGGCACGCCCGGGGACGGGGGATTGGGGTTGCCGGTGCTCGGCGGCACGAAGATGCGCGGCGTCAGCGGGACCGCGACGTCGGGCGGCGGCGCCTCGGCCACCTGCAGCGGCGTCGTCTCGACCGGAACCGGGGTCACCGGCGGCAGGTCCGACAGCGCGAAGGGGGTGACGGTCGGGCACGGCGTCTCGGCCGACGCGACCTGGACGCCCTCGGGGGCCGCGCGGACGCGGGTCTTGGGCTTGGCATATTGGCGCGGCTGGGTCGCCTTGTGGACCGCATCGCGGACCTGCGGCACCCCCAGGCTCAAGGCCGTGGTTCCCGCCACCGGACAGACACAGGTCATCAGCAGCTTGGCCGCCTTGGACGCAACAGCTTCCTTCAACATGCAGAACTACCCCGATACTCCCCCGGCGCCATAAAGCGCATCGCTTCCAATAGCATATTTTCGGATCAAGTCCAAAATCGGGGTGGTAAACATGTGCAACTTCCGCCCGACGACGCCACCCCGCGCCATCCAACGACTGTTCCGCCACGCGGCGATCCGCTATGGGCAAGCTTGGCGCATCGGCGACGTCGATGCCCGGAACATGGTTGAGATGGCGTGAATCCTTGAGCAGACCTGTGGGGGACATGACGGAAAGCCGGCCGGTGGGGGACAATGGCCGCTACGGACTGGCCGATCTGCTGCCGCTGCTCGCCTTCGTGCGCCGCTTCTGGCCGCTCGCGATCGGCGTCGCCGCGGTGGTCGGGCCGACGCTCTACGGCGTCGCCACCCAGAACTGGACCACCGAGCAGGGGGCGCACGGCCCGATCGTGCTGGCGACCGCGCTGTGGCTGTTCTGGCGCCGCTGGGGCGAGGTGCGCTCGCTCGCGCACCCCGGCGACACGCGGCTCGCGGCGCTCGCCTATCTGGTCGTCGCGCCGCTCTACATGGTCGCGCGGATCATCAACGTCATCGAGGTCGAAGGCTTCATGATGTACGGCCTGCTGCTGATCACCGCCTATTGGCTGATCGGCTGGCAGCCGCTGCGCGCGATGTGGTTCCCGGTCTTCTACATGCTGTTCATCTTCCCGCCGCCCGACACGGTGGTGGCGATGGTCACCCAGCCGCTCAAGATCGGCATCTCGCAGACGGCGATCGACCTGCTCCACGGCCTCGGCTATCCGATCGCCGGGTCGGGGGTGATGATCATCATCGGCCAGTACCAGCTCCTGATCGCGGCGGCCTGCGCGGGGCTCAACTCGCTGATCAGCCTGTCGGCGATCGGCCTGTTCTACGTCTATATCCGGCACAATGCGAACTGGCGCTACGCGCTGCTGCTGATGCTCGCCATCGTGCCGGTCGCGATCCTCGCCAACTTCATCCGGGTGCTCGCGCTGATCCTCATCACCCATTATCTCGGCGACGAGGCGGCGCAGGGCTTCCTCCACACCTTCTCGGGCATCACCATGTTCCTGTTCTCGGTCCTCGGCATCTTCGCGGTCGACGCGCTGGCGTCGCCGCTGCGCCGCCGGCTGGCGCGCGGGGGCGGCGGACGATGAGCGACGACACCGACGACCGCCGCCTGCTGTCGCGGCGCGCGTTGATCGCGGGCGGACTGCTGACCGGCGCGGGGGTCGTCGCCAATGCCCGGCGGCCCGACATCCCCTTCCGCATGATCAAGGAAGCGAAGCTCAACCCGCTCTTCCCCTGGACGATCGGCGACTGGGAATATCAGACGAGCAGCGGCCTGGTGCTGCCGCCGCCCGACCAGATGAGCGACCGGCTCTACAACGCGATCATCACCCGCTATTACGCGTCGCCCACCCAGCTCCCGGTCATGCTCCTGGTCGCCTATAACGGCATCCAGGACGGCATGCTGCAGGTCCACCGGCCAGAGGTCTGCTATCCGGCGGCGGGCTATGCGATCGAGCATGAGCGGCTGATCGCCCTCGACGCGGGCGGCGGGGTCGAGGTGCCCGGCCATTATCTCGCCGCGCGCAGCGTCAGCCGCCACGAGCAGCTCATCTACTGGACACGGATCGGCAACGACTTCCCGACCCAGTGGTGGCAGCAGCACTGGGCGGTGGCGAAGGAGAATCTGAAGGGGCGGGTGCCCGACGGCATGCTGATCCGCTTCTCGACCGCGGCGCCCGACGACAAGACCGCGATCCTGACGCTCAAGCGCTTCCTGAAGCCCTTCTTCGCCTCGCTCTCCCCCACCGCGCGGCGGCTGGTGCTGGGCGAGGCCGGCGCGCCGGGGCTGAAGGACCAGATTCTTTCGAGCCAGCCGAAATCGCGCTGACGCCTATCCTAACCGCGTGGCTTGTCGAGCGGGCGCAGCACGACGTGGACGAAGGCGAGCGTGCCGACGATCACCGCGACGGCGATGAGGTGATAGACCAGCCCGCCGCCCGCCACCGCCTTGTTGCCGAAATAATTGGCGACCGCGCAGCCCGCCGACGCCGCCAGATAGTGCAGCATCGAATCCCGGGGAGGCTCGTCACCGGTCGATCGCTGCAGGAAAAGCACCACCAGGCCGGCGAAGATCGCGACGGTGACCCAATCGTAAACTGTTTCCAACTATGCAGCCCTCCCGCGGTCCATGAGCCATACAGGCTTGTCGCCGGGGCTGGCAATCATGTAGCACAGGAACGACGATCGGTGTTCCACAGGCGTCGGGGGAATTGGAAGTGAAGGTAAAAGCTGCACTTTTGGGCGGCGCGATGGCCGCGGCCCTGCTGGTTTCCGGCTGCCACAAGGAGCCGAAGGGCCAGATATTGGCCATCGTCAACGGCGAGGAAATCTCGCTGCAGGAGCTCAATGCCGAGCTGCAGGGCACGCGCATCCCGGATTCGGTCGACCGCGACAAGCTGCGCAAGCAGGTGCTGCAGCGGCTGATCGACCGCAAGCTGATCGTCCAGAAGGCGCGCGAGCAGGGTCTCGACAAGACCCCCGAATATGTCACCCAGCAGCGCCGGCTCGAGGAGAATCTCCTCGTCACGATGCTGGGCCAGAAGATCGCGTCGACGGTGCCGATGCCCGACGATCGCGACATCACCCAATATATCGCCGACAACCCGACCCAGTTCGCGAGCCGCCAGCGGCTGTTGCTCGACCAGATCCAGTTCGCGGCGCCGAAGGACCCCAAGCAGCTCCTGACGCTGCGTGACGCGCACACGCTGGAGGCGCTGGCGACCGGCATCCAGAAGCTCGGCCTCGGCATGTCGCGCGGCAAGGGCGTGATCGATACCGGCCGGCTCGATCCGGCGCTGGTCAAGGTGATCAACCAGCTTCCGCCGGGCGAGCCCTTCGTGCTGCCGTCGAACGGCCAATATGTCGCGAGCGTCATCGTCGGCCGCGACGCGACCCCGACGCCGACGCCGATCGCGCGCCAGGCCGCCGCCGAGATGGTCCGCCGCAAGGAGCTGGTCGCCGAGAGCAAGGCGCAGGTCGCCCGCGCCCGTACGAGCGCCGAGATTCAGTATCAGCCCGGCTACGAACCGGACAAGTCGGCGATCAAGGCCTCGCAGGCGAAGAAGACTGCTAAATAGCAGCCTTCTTCGCCTTCATTTGTTGGCCTCAGGCGCCGGCGTGCGCATCCGCGCACTTGGCTATCCTCGCATAAGCTCGGGCGCGCGGTCGCGCTTGCGGAGCCCTGTCGGGCTCCGACACAGACCTCATGCGGCAGAACGGGACGCGCCAGCGTCCCGCAAGGCCGAACGGCCGCCCGAGCTTATGCGAGGATAGCCAAGGCGGACGGACGTCCGCCGCCCGGCGCTTGAGGGCCAAACAAAAAACAACTCCGTCAATACACATCCCTGTCCCAGACCAGCCGCCACACCGTCTCCAGGATGATCCTGAGGTCGAGCATCAGCGACCAGTTCTCGATATAATACATGTCATATTCGACGCGCCGCTTGGCGCGCTCGACCGTCGCGATCTCGCCGCGCAGGCCGCGCACCTGCGCCAGGCCGGTGATGCCGGGCTTGACCCGGTGCCGCGCCGCATAGCCGCGCACCGCCTCGAAATAATAATCGTCGCCGACCTTCATCCGCGTCGCGTGCGCGCGCGGGCCGACGATCGACATCTCGCCGGTCACGACGTTGAACAGCTGGGGCAGCTCGTCGATCGACAAGCGGCGGATGATGCGGCCGACCGGCGTCACCCGGCTGTCGCCGCGCACCGTCCGCTCGGCGCCGCTCTCGTCCTGCCGGTCGACATGCATCGACCGGAATTTGAGCACGTTGATCTTGACGTTGTTGAAACCGAACCGCTCCTGCCGGAACAGCACCGGCCCCCGGCTGGTGAGCTTGATCGCGATCGCGGTCAGCAGCATCAGCGGCGAGAACAGGATCAGGCCGACGATCGCCACCGCCCGGTCCTCCATCGCCTTGAGGATGCGGTTGAAGTCGCGCATCGGCCGCTGCCACAACGCGAACAGCGGCAGCGATCCGATGAAGCGCATCGAATATTGCTGCGACAGGTCGAGCGCCTCGCGCGGCATCAGGCAGATGTCGACCGACACGCGCTGCAGCGCCTCGGTGATCTGGTCGAGCCGGGCCTGGCTGATCATCGGCAGCGCGATGATCACCATGTCGACGTCGCCCTGGGCGATGCGATAGACCAGCGCGTCGAGCGATCCGATGAAGGGCACCGGCCAGGGTCCGTCGCGTTCGATCCGCGTGGTCCGGTCGTCGGCGATGCCGAGGACCGTGACATAGGGCAATCGTTCGAGGTCGAGCAGCCGCAACACCCGTTCCGAGCTGGCGAGGTCGGCGCCGTAGATGACGATGCGCTGGCCGATATGGCCCGCCTGCACCAGATACCAGACCAGCTTGCGGACCACGAAGCGGCTGACGAACAGCAGCGCGGCGGTGAGCCCGAGATAGCAGAGCGCGAGGCCGGAGGAGAAGGGCTTGGCCTGGCCGAGCTGCCAGATCGTCGCGAACACCAGCAGCGCGGCGAGGAGGAATTCGAACGCCACCGCCTGGTCGCTGTCGCCGCCCCGTCCCATCGGATGCGCATAGCTGTTCCGCGACAGGCGGATCAGGAAGAAGTTGACCCCGACCAGCACCGCCACGTTGACATGCTGCTCGATGAAGTAGCGCGGGCCGAGGATCAGCTCATAGGCGAGCGGCGCCAGCAACGAGCCGAGCAGCAGGCACAGCAAGTCGACCCCCAGGATGATCGTCGCGATCACATTGGAGGTGAAGCGATATTTGCGCGACCGGAGTTCCGTCGGCGGCGCCTGCCCCTCGCTCACGTTCAGCATGCCGCGCCCGTCCTGCCACAAGTCGAGGGGGCTTGCCCAGCGGCACGCGCGGCGCGCCGGTTTTCGAGCGTCCGGCGCAGCTTCAGCCCGCCCGGCACCTGCTCGAGCCCCTCCATCACCTCCGCGACGCAGGCGGCGTCGCCGCGCGACAGGCACAGCTCCCCGCGAATCCGCCAGCCGTCGCGCGACCGGGGATTCTCGCGGGTGAAGCGGCGGGCGATGTCGAGCGCCATCGGCCCGCGCCGGGTCCGCAGCAGATGATCGACATAGGCCTGGAGCATATCGCCGTCGTCGGACAGCTCCTTCATCGCATTGGCATAGGCGCCGTCGGCGAGCACCGTCTCGCCGCGGCGGACATAGATGTCGGCCAGCGCGACGCGGCCTTCCGCCATGCGTGGATTGTCGCTGGTCAGGAGCTGGGCGTCGCGCAGCGCGCCAGCAAGGTCGCCCGCCGCCGTCGCCACCCGCACCCGCATCAGCAGCGCGCGGGGATTGCTCTTGTCGAAGCGCAGCACGCGGTCGACCAGCGCCAGCGCCGCCGGCCCCCGGCCCAGCCCCGACAGCGCGCCGGCATAGAGGACGTCGGCCTCGACCCCGGCGGCGGTGACGTCCTTGCCGTCGACGAAGGGGCGCAGCACCGCCTCCGCCTCGGCAAAGCGCCGCTGGTCGAGCAGCAGGTGGCCGAGCGCGATCTTCATCGCCCTGTCGCCGGTCCGGTCGACGAAGCGCCGGACCCCTTCGATGTCGATCCGGTCGCTGCCGACCTCGTTCCACAGGTCGACGATCCGCTGCTGGATCGCGGCGTCGCCGCGATGGCGCCGCAGCAGCCGCGCGAGCAGTTCGAGCGCGCGGCCGGGCCGGCCATGCTCGTAGAGCATCCGGGCATATTCGAAGCGCAGGTCGGCATTGTCCGGCTGCAGCGCGAACAGCCGGGCGAAGGTCCGCGCCACGTGGGGGAAGTCGTCCTGGGTGCCGTAGAGATCGAGCAGGGTCATCAGCTTGGCGGCCGATTCGCCGTCGGCCGCGATCGCCTTTTCGAGCTCGGCGATCGCCCCGTCGCGGTCGCCGTCCAGGGTGAGGACGCGGGCGCGCAGGATCTTGCCGCCTTCATTGGCCGGATCGATCGCCAGCATCCGGTCGGCGGTCGCGCGGGCGGCGGGCAGGTCGTGCCGCGCCGCCGCGACCGATCCCTTGACCAGCAGCATGCGCAGCGAGCGCGGCTGCTTCTCCAGAATCTGCTCGGCCAGCCGCTCGGCATCGTCATAGGAGCCGCCCGAATAGGATAGCTCGGCCATCGCCTGGATCGCCTCGGCATCGTTCGGGTCGAGCTCGACCAGCCGGGCATAGGCCTCATAGGCTTCGAGCAGCCGTCCGCTCGCCAGCTCGACCCGCGCCAGCCGCGCCCAATATTCGGGGATGTCGTCCTGCGCGGCCAGCGCGCGCTTGATCTCGATCCGCGCGGAGGTGAAATCGCGCCGGGCATAATAGACGTCGTAGCGCGCCGCCGCCTTCGACGCCTTCTCCTCGGCCGAGCCGCAGGCGACCAGCATCAGCAGCGCCGCCGCCGCGATGAAGCGTGCCAAGCCCGAAGCCATCTCTTGCCAGCCGTCCCTTTCCGCCCGATGACGGGCAGCCAGAACCCATCGGGGTCGCACGATCAATAGGGCAAAGTGTAAAACATGGCCTTTCCTGATGTCGCCGTGCCCGATATCGCCGTGGTCGTGATCGGTCGTAACGAAGGCGAGCGCCTCGACCATTGCCTGCGCTCGGTCGCGGGCCTGCGGACCGTCTATGTCGATTCGGGGTCGAGCGACGGCAGCGCCGATCGCGCGCGGGCGGCGGGGGCCGAGGTGATCGAGCTCGACGCGGCCGGCGGTTTCTCGGCGGCGCGCGGGCGCAATGCCGGAATCGAGCGGCTGCTCGCCGATCCGGCGGTCGTCCATGTCCAGCTGCTCGACGGCGATACCCGGCTCGATCCTGGCTGGCTGGCGGCCGGCAAGGCCGCGCTCGACGCCGATCCGGCGCTCGGCGCGGTGTTCGGGCGGCTGCGCGAGCAGGATGCCGGGCGATCGATCTACCGCTGGCTGTGCGACCTCGAATGGGCCGTCCCGCCCGGCCCGGCCGAGGCGTTCGGCGGCAATGTGCTGGCGCGCGCGGCGGCGCTGCGCGACGCCGGCCGCTACCGGACGGAGATGATCGCGGGCGAGGACCCCGATTATGCGCTGCGCATGCGCGGGCGCGGCTGGGGCCTGCTGTCGCTCGCCGCGCCGATGGGCATCCACGATTCGGGGATCGACCACTTCGGCCCCTGGTGGCGGCGGACGATCCGCGCGGGCCGGGGCTTCGCCGCGCTGGCGGCGCTGCACCCGGACGCGCCCGGCTATGCGCGTGGCCGCGCCCGCATCCTGTTCTGGGCGGGCGTGGTTCCCCTGATCGCGATCGCCGGGCTGGCGCTGGGAATCGCCGCCGATCGCCGCTGGCTGTTGCTGGCGCTCGCGGCGCTGCTGCTCGTCGCGACGCAGACCGTCCGCGTCACCGCGCGCGAAAGCCGCCGCCACGGGCCGCTGCGCGCCTTCGCGCTGTCGCTGTTCCTGGCGATCGGCAAATATGCCGAGATGATCGGGCTGCTGCGCCATCATCGCGACCGGCGGCGCGGGCGGACGCCATGACCGACCTGATCGCCTGGCTGATCGTCGCGCTGCCGGCGGTCGCGACGCTGGTGCTGGCGATCGAGCTGGCGGCGGCGCAGGCATCGCTCCGCCCGCCGCCCGCGCCGCGCGACGATCCGCGCATCGCGATCGTCATCCCCGCGCATGACGAGGCGGCCGGAATCGCCGCCGCCGTCACCGCCGCGCGCGCCGCCGCGCCGCCCGGCGCCCGGCTGCTCGTCGTCGCCGACAATTGCGCCGACGACACCGCCGCCCGCGCCCGTGCCGCCGGGGCGGAGGCGATCGAACGCGACGACCCCGACCGGCGCGGCAAGGGCTTCGCGCTCGCCTTCGCCCGCGACCATCTCGCCGCCGACCCGCCCGATGTCGTCGTCGTCGTCGACGCCGACTGCACGGTGGCGGACGACGGCATCGCCCGGCTGGCCGCCGCCGTCCAGGCGCAAGGCCGGCCGGTCCAGTCGACCTATCTGATGCGGCCCGCCCCCGATCGGGGAACGCTGGTCGCGCTGTCGGGCTTCGCCTTCCTCGTCCGCAACCTCGTCCGGCAGCGGGGCCTCGCCCGGCTCGGCGCGCCAGCGCTGCTGACCGGATCGGGCATGGCCTTTCCCTGGGCGGCCTTCGCCGCCGCCCCGCTCGCCACCGACGACCTCGCCGAGGACCTGGCGATCGGCATCGCCCTGACGCGGCAGGGCTTCCCTCCCGCCTTCCTGCCGCAGGTCGCGACCTGGTCGGACCCGGCGCGGCGCGACGCCACCCGCGCCCAGCGGACGCGCTGGGAGCAGGGCTTCCTCCGCACCGCGCGCGCCGCCGCCCTGCCGCTGATCGCCGCCGGGGGCTGGCCGCTCGCGTGGCTCGGCCTCCACCTGCTGGTGCCGCCGCTGGCGCTGCTCGTCGCCATCGACGGCGCGGTGCTGGCGCTGCTCGCCCTGCTGGGATCGCCCGCGCCCTTCGCGCTGCTGGCGACGCTGCTCGGCGCGACGGGCGCGCTGCTGCTGCTCTGCTGGTGGCGGTTCGGGCGCGACCAGCTGTCGGCGGGCCGGCTGCTGCTGATCCCCCTCTATGTGCTGTGGAAGCTGCCGCTCTACGCCGCCGCCGCGCTGCGACCCGAGCGGCGCTGGATCAGGACCGACCGCGACTGACCGGTCAGCGCTTCAGCCGCTCGATCGCTTCCAACACCGCCCGCCGCTTGGGCGTCTCGCTGAGCGGCTGACCGCTATATTCGGTCATGCCGAAGGCGGCGTTGCTCCCCGCCGAGCCGCTCGACGCGAGCAGCATCAGCATGTCGCCGAACTGGCGATCCCAGGCGTCGAGATATTTGCGATAGCTGTCGGCCATGCGCGGGTCGCGGTTGAGGCGCGGGACGAGCGTCGCGTCCTTGCCCGAATAGGTGATGTGCTGACCGCCCTCATAGCCGAGGAAGCGCAGGCCGCGCGCATCGGCCATCTGCTTGGCCCTGAGCGCGGGCACGAAGGTTTCCTGGACCATCCCGTCGAGCTTCGCGAACAGCGGCCCGAGGTCGCTGGTGTCGGCCGGCGGTTCGAGCAGCAGCGCCTGCCCGAAATAGGGCGCCATCGCGAGGGCATCGAGATGCGACGCGGTATCCTGATAGTCGAGCGCGATCGTCATCAGCTCGGGCCAGGCATTCTGGCCCGACAATATCCGGACGATGCGCGGCATCTGCCCGGCGAACACCTTCTCCCAGATCTTGAAGGACTGGGTGACCTTCTGGGCATAGCGCCGCATCCGCGCCTCGTCGCGGTTGCTGCCGAGCTTGGCGCGCTCGCCTTCCGCCAGCGCCTGCCGCGCGGCCGGGAAGCTCATGTTCCAGATCTCGTTGCCGATCTCGACATAGGCGGTCCGGCCGGGAGCGAGATGATCGCGGACATAGGTCGCGAAGCGCTCCATCGCCGCGTCGTCGGTGTTCCACGGCATCACGAACCAGGGATCGACCTGCGCCTCGTTCGCGAGCAGGACGAGATTTTCCATGGCGACGCCCTGCGCGCCGCCCTGGATAGTCGAGCTCGGCAGGGTACGCTGCGCCCAGTTCCCCGCGACATTGCCGTTCGCCGCCTGCCAGTCGAGATAACGGATCGCCTTGTACGGCCGCAGCCCGTCGACGAAGGCGCGGTCGAACACCGCCTTGCGGTCGGCCCCCGCCTCGCGGCAATCGATATGGCGGACGGGATCGGCGGGATCGGTCGTGTCGAGGCGGATCAGCGTCTTGGTCCCCGCCGGCCAGGTGAAGTCGAAGCGGCCCGGCGACGCCTTGCCGTCCTTGATCCCGATGCCGCCGAGCACCCCCTTGCCGTCGTAGAGGCAGGTGATCGCGACGTCGCCGCGATAGGCGGCGGCCGGCCGGACGAGCGCCATCGCGGCGATCTCGCCGGGCGCCAGCGAGCGGATGGTGCTCTCCTGGTCGATCCGGGCGGGGTCGAAGTCCTTCCAGCCATTGTGCGGGGCCTGCCATATGCCGCCGGCCGCGAGGTTCATGAAGGCGCGCTCGTTGCTCCAATAGGCCGGATAGCTGAGATTGAGGCCGAAGGCGGTCGGCCTGTGCGGCACCGGCGCGGCCTGCGTCGCCGCCTGCGCGGGGGCGGAGAAGGAATTGCCCTCCTCTGGACGGTTGACCTTCGCGATCAGGACACACAGCATGATCGCCGCGACCGGAACGACAATTCGGACGATCCACTGCTTCATCGTCAACCGCGCCCGTCCCCGTCTCCGATCCCTGGGCTTTATGGGCGGGGTGCCGAAAAGGAAAGTGCAGACTCTCATGCTATGGACGGTGGCGGCCCCCTTCTTCACCGCCGGCGACGAAGGCGACCGCTGGCTCGACGATCTGGTCGACGCCCCCGCCCACCGCTTCCTGAAGATCCCGGCCGCCCCCGCGCGCGGCGGCGACTGGCACCGGCGCGCGATGCGGGCGACGCCGGTCGGCCAATGGCTGCGCCACTGGCGGCAATCGGCCCGGGCGCTGGCGCAGGGGGACGGGGTGGTGACCGTCTTTCCCCAACTCGCCCTGACCGCCGCGATCCAGCGCCGGATCGGGCGGCGCGACGTGCCGATCGTCGCCTGGTGCTTCAACATCGGCCGCTTCCCCACCGGGTGGAAAAGACGCGTCGCGCGCTTCTTCCTGCGGTCGGTCGACATGTTCGTCGTCCACAGCCGGGGCGAGCTCGCCCTGCTGCGCGACCGGCTGATGATCGATGAGGCCCGGATATGCTTCGTGCCGCTCCAGCGCGCCGCCATCCCCCTGCTGGCGGACGAGGAGGCGGACGCGCCGTTCGCGCTCGCCATGGGATCGGCCAACCGCGACTATGCGACGCTGTACGAGGCGTGCCGCCGCACCGGCCTGCCGCTGACGCTGGTCGCCGCGCGCCATGCCCTGCCGGCCGAACCGCCGCCGCCGAACGTCACGTTGCGGAGCAATCTCGATCCCGCCGCCTGCCTGCGCCTCGCCCAGCAGGCGCGTGTCTCGATCGTCCCGCTCGCCGACGTCGCCGCCGCGTCGGGCCAGATCACCATGGTCGAGGCGATGCGGATGGGCCGGCCGCTGATCGTCACCGACGCCATCGGCAGCCGCGACTATGTCGTCGACGGCGCGACCGGCCTGCTGGTCCCGCCGCGCGATCCGGCGGCGCTGGCGGCGGCGATGCGGCGACTGTGGGACGACGCGGCGCTGCGGACCCGCCTGGCCGACGCGGCCCGGCGCTTCGCCGGGGAGAGCCTGTCCGACGAAGCCGCCGCCGCCACGCTCGCCCGCATCCTCGACGCGGTCGCCGCGCGGCGTAAGGGCTAACCGATCGCCGCCAGCCCAGCCGCGACGACATTGCGCGCAAACAGCCAGCTCAACGCGGCGCCCGGCAGCAACGCGGCGACCAGCGCCGCATAATAGAGGCCGTGCTGCCGCAGCCGGAAAAGCCCCTGCCGGCGCAGCAGCGCGATGCTGTAGAGCAGCGCGCCGAGTTCGGCGACGGTCAGCGCCAGCGGCAGCGCCAGCGCGCCGAGCGGCCGGAAGAAGGCCGCGATCCACAGCAGGAACAGGCCGAAGCGCAGCAGGTTCGCGTGCAGGATCGGCGAACTCCGCCCCATCGCCACCACCGTCTGGATATTGGCGAAGCTGTCGAGGTCGAAGCCGACCCGCAGCAGCAGCACGGTGAAGTAGATCCAGCCATATTCGTAGCGGTGGTCGAACAATATCCCGAACAGCGCCGGCGCGGCGCCCATCCCGAAGCCGATCCCGGCGAAGAGCAGCAGGAACTGGCGTTGGCGGGCGGCGTAGAAGACCGCCGCCAGCCGATCGGGCCCTTCGCGCCAGGCCCGCGACACCAGCGGAAAGAAGTAGCGCTCGACATAGTTGCGCCCGAAGGGCTGGGCGGCGAGGGCGAGGTTGGAGGGCAGGATATAGGCGCCGAAGCCGGCCATGCTGAACAGCCGCGCGAACAGGAATTTGTCCGACTGGGTGAGCAGCAGGGTCAGCAGGCTCGACGGCAGCACCCATCGCGAAAAACCCATCAGCTCCGCCGCGGAGCCCCGGTCCCAGGCGAGCCGCGAGCCGCCCTCGATCATCCGCAGGGTGAGCAGCATCCGCACGATCGCCCCGACATAGAGCCCGACGAGCAGCGCGCGATAATCGGGCATCACCAGCGACAGAGCGAGGTTGAAGGCGACCTGCACCGCCAGCGCGCCGAGTTCGATCAGGCAGACGGCCCGCACCCGCCCCTCGCGCTGCGCGAGCAGCAGCGTCATCGGGCAGAGCGCGTTCACCAGGAACAGCGGCGCCATCGCCGCGATCGGCGGCGCCAGTTCGGGCTTTTCGAGGAACAGCGCGACCGGCCAGGCGGCGAGCAGCATCGCCAGCGACAACAGGCCCGACTGGCCGAGCCGGATCGTCCAGAGAACGTCGAGCAGCCGGCGGTCGCCGCCGCGCCGGTGTCGGACGACGAAGTCGAGGAAGCCCAGGTCCGACATCATCGTCAGCGTCACCATGATCGAGACGATGATGCCGACAACGCCGAACGCGCCCGGATCGAGCAGCCGGGTGAGGACGATGTTGCCGCCCAGCCGCAGCACCAGCGTCGCGGCGGTGAAGACGAATACCGTCGTCCCCGCCTCGTCGCGCATCAGGCGCGCCATGGCCGCGAAAGGCCTAGCCACCGGGCCCGTCGCCGTGGCGCGGTCGACGATCGGCTATGGGCAAAAGCAGATTGCAGGCTAACATCGCTTCACCCCTTCCCGCAGCCAGCCTATGCGTGTGTAGGGTTCCAGGCCGGCTTGGAAAGTGGAAAGATGCCGAACGACGACAGCCCTTCGCTTTCCATCGATCGCCGCCTTGCCCTGGCCGGCGCGATGCTGATGGTCGCCCTCCCCCTCGACCGCGCGGCAGCCGCCGGCCCCGTCGACACGCTGCCGCCCCGGGACGACGACGAATTCCTGATGATCGACGGCTGGGTCCTGCGCCGCGACGACCTGGACCGTCACGGCGGATGATCATCGACTTCAACAGCGAGACGCAGCGGATCGACGACCGCGTCTACGACGTGGCGATCGCGGGCGGCGGCCCGGCGGGGATCAGCATCGCGCTGGCGCTGGCGGCGGCGGGCCGGTCGGTCGCGCTGATCGAAGGCGGCGGGCTCGACTTCAGCGAAGCCTCGCAGGCGAGCTATCAAGGCAGCCAGTCGGGCGCCGCCTACGGCCCGCTCGACGGCACGCGCCTGCGCTATCTCGGCGGCACATCGAACCACTGGACGGGCCGCTGCGGCGCGTTCGATCCGATCGATTTCGCGCCGCGCCGCAACCGCATCCTCCCCGGCTGGCCGATCGGGCGCGACGAGGTCTACCGCTTCGGAACGCAGGCGCGGGCCATCCTCGACCTGCCCCGGCCGCCGTTCCGGGCCACGCGGGCGACGCCGCTGCCCAGCAAATATTTCCGCCTGACCGAATTCGCGATGAGCCCGCCGACCCGCTTCCTCGGCAAATATCGCGAGCGGCTGCGCGCGGACCGGCGGATCGACTGCTACATCAACGCCAACCTCGTCCGGATCGGCGCGAACCGGAGCGGCGGCCATGTCGACGGCTATGACGTCCGCAACTATCGCGGCGTCCGCCGCCGGCTGCGCGCGCATCGCTACGTGCTGGCGCTCGGGGCGATCGAGAATGCCCGCATGCTGCTCAATGCGGACGATGTCGTGCCGACCGGCCTCGGCAACGGCTCCGGCATGGTCGGGCGCTGCTTCATGGAGCATCTCGACGTCAATCTCGGCAGCTTCGTGACGACCGACGAGCGCTTCTGGCGCGCCGGGCCGGTGGGCTTCAACCCCTCGGTGGCGCTGATGCGGCAGCAGGGGATCAGCAACGGCATCGTCTCGCTGACGCCGTCGATCAAGCCACGCTATTACGGCCGGGCGGCTTTCCTGCGCGAGCTGATCAGCGGACCGGGCTGTCGGATCAATCCCGACTGGACCCGCAAGATCACCGGCTCCTATTGCCCCGGCGACAATATCGTCACGTCGATGATCGAGCAGATCGCCAATCCCGAGAGCCGGGTCAGGCTGACCGGAGACCGCGACGCGTTCGGCCTGCGCCGGATCGACCTCCACTGGTCGATCCACCGCAACGACATCGCGACGATCGAGACGCTGGCGCGCGAGGTCGCCCGGGATCTCGCCCGCATGGACATCGCCCGGATGAAGATCGCGCCCGAGGTGCTCGGCCGCAGGATCACCAGCTTCGGGGTCCAGTCGCACCATATGGGCACGACCCGCATGTCGGCCGACCCGCGCTTCGGCGTGGTCGATGCGCGGCAGAAGGTGCACGGCATCGACAATCTCTACGTCGCGGGGTCGAGCGTCTATCCAACCGGCGGCGCGATCAATCCGACCTTCACCCTGGTGGCGATGTCGCTGCGGCTGGCCGATCACCTGGCGACGACGGCGTAGCGCCGCTCAGCGCAGCGCCGGCAACCTCTCGCCCTCGATATCGGGCAATGTCGCGACCAGCGGGGCGGGCTTCGCCGCCTTGCGCGCGGCGTCATGGGCGCGGGCGACCTCGAAGCGCAGCGCGATCAGCAGGGCGGCGACGACGAAGCTCAGCTGCATCGGCGCGGCCCAGCTGCTCAGCAGCGCGAGCGAGACGAGCAGCGCCGCCTGGATCGCGACCAGCGCCTGGGCGAGCAGCAATTGCTCGCGGTCGGGCCGCATCCGCCGGATCGCCGGATAGTGGAGGAAGGTGGAGAGCAGGAAGACGAGGAACGGGACCAGCGACGCCACCCCGCCCTGGACGACGATCGCCAGATAGGTGTTGACGAGATCGACGATGCCCTGCCCCTGGATGAAGGCGTCGAGCAGCCCCTGCTGGATCGCCTCGCGATAGCCGAACCACACGCCATGGCCGAGCGCGCGGGGAACCCCGGTGACGAGTTCGAGCCGGTAGAGGGTCGACAGGCGCGCGTCGTCATGCCCCAGGATCGGCAGGGTGGTGATGACGATCACCCCCGCCAGCGGCATCAGCAGCGCGAGCATGTACCGCCCGCGCAGCAACTGGAAGACCATGATCCCCACCGCGATCGCGACCATCCCCGATCGCGAGAGCGTCGCGGCCAGCCCGAGCAGCGTGGCGATGCCCAGCGCCAGCATCGGCCCGGAGCGCCCGCGCGCCTGATAGAGCGCCCAGGCCGCGGTCGCCGCGAGGCCGAGCATGGCGCCGCCCGTCAGCGGATGGGCATAGGGGCCATAGGCCCGGGCGATGCCGCCGCGCTGGAGCCAGGTGGTCGGCATGTCGATCGTCCACAGGTCGCCCTTGACCCAGGCGATCCCCGCATAGAGCGGCCAGTGGCGCACGGTCTCGAAGATGCACAGCAGGCTCGCCGCCGCCGCGCCGAACAGCAGCAGGCGCAGCACCAGTTCGGGCCGGGCGATCCTGACCCGCGAGAGGACATGGTAGGTCAGCATATAGGGGATGAAATAGTTCACCACGTTGCGCGCCATGCCGCTCGGCGGCGCCCGCAGCGAGACGCAGACGCAGAAGACCAGCAGGAAACCGAGCAGATAGAGGTCGGTCATCACGAAGCGCCGGCGCTGGTGATGCTCGGGATGGAGCAGATAGCCGGCGAACAGCGCGCCGGCGAAGGACAGGAAGGGGGTGAGCGGGGCGATATAGGCCCCCGCCACCGCGAGCAGCGATCCCGCCGCCGGCGCCCAGAAGAAGAAGAACAGATAGGTGGCCGCGATCGGCACCCGCTTGTCGAAGCTGGCGACCATCACCAGCAGGAATCCGATCTGGGTCAGCAGCATCGGCGCCGCGCTCACCGCCAGGCAGGCCATCAGCCCGCCGCCGATCACCAGCCGCGCGACATAGCCCTTCTCCCACCGCTGGCGGACGAGCATCGTCGCCGGCAGGGTGGCCAGGCCCAGCAGGACGCAGATCACGACGGCGTTCTTCCAAAGAAACATCGACCACCATCGCCCGAGGAAACGCGCTCCCTCATCTCGTCCTTCGCGCCCCAGGTAAAGAAGGAATGGCTTGATCCGGCCGCCATCTCACCCCAAATGACGCTCATGCTGATCGAAACCGAACCGACCCCCAATCCGGCGACGCTCAAATTCCTGCCCGGCCGCCCGGTGATGACCACGGGGACCCGCGATTTCGTCGATCCGGACGAGGCCTCGGCCTCCCCGCTCGCCGAGGCGCTGTTCTCGCTCGGCGACGTGACCGGCGTCTTCTTCGGCCGCGACTTCGTCTCGGTGACGGCGGCCGAGGGGGTTGAGTGGATCGGGCTCAAGCCGCAGGTGCTCGGCGTCCTGCTCGATCATTTCTCGTCCGAGGCGCCGTTGTTCACGGGCGGCAGCGCCGCCGAGATCGCGATCGACGACAGCGACTTCACCGATGACCCGGCCGACGCCGACATCGTCGCGCAGATCAAGGACCTGATCGATACGCGGGTGCGCCCGGCGGTGGCGCGCGACGGCGGCGACATCGTCTATCGTGGCTTCCAGCGCGGCACCGTCTACCTGTCGATGCAGGGGGCCTGTTCGGGCTGCCCGTCGTCGGCCGCGACGCTCAAGCAGGGCATCGAGACCCTGCTGAAGCATTATGTGCCCGAGGTGACCGAGGTCCGGGCCGCCTGATCGGCGGCGCGGGACAATCTAGAGGGGAATGGAAAGCATGGCCGAACCTTTGTCCGAGCAGGGTATGGACCTGCTCTTCCGTGAGGGGCGCTCGTATAACGGCTATCTCGACAAGCCGGTCGGCGAGGACCAGCTCCGCCGGATCTGGGACCTGATGAAGTTCGGCCCGACCTCCGCCAACCTGTTCCCGGCGCGGATCGTCTGGTGCGTCAGCCAGGAGGCCAAGGACAAGCTGGCCGGGCTCGCCTCGGGCACCAATGCGGCGAAGATCGTCAAGGCGCCGGTGACGGCGATCATCGGCATGGACATGGCCTTCTACGACCATGCCCCCCGCCTCTTCCCGGTGTCCGACGCCCGGTCCTGGTTCATGGACGCGGAGGGCGCGCCCAACGCGCCGCTGGTCCACGCGACGGCGATGCGCAACAGCTCGCTCCAGGGCGCCTATTTCATCTTCGCCGCCCGCGCGCTGGGCCTCGACACCGGCCCGATGTCGGGCTTCGACAATGACGCGGTCGACGCGGCCTTCTTCGCCGGCACCACCGTCAAGTCCAACTTCATCTCGACGATCGGCTATGGCGATCCCGCAACGATCTTCGAACGCCTGCCCCGCCCGGCGTTCGAGGAGTTCACCAGGATCGCCTGACCCGGAATGTCGCGCGCGCTCGTGATCGATACCGCCACCGCCGCCTGTTCGGTGGCGCTGATCGAAGACGGCGCGATCGTCGCCGAGGCGCATGACGTCGTCGGCCGGGGCCATGCCGAACGGCTGATGCCGATGATCGCCGCGCTGCCCGGCGGCGGCCGCGCCGACTCCATCCTGGTCGATTGCGGCCCGGGCAGCTTCACCGGCGTCCGCGTCGGCCTCGCCGCCGCCCGCGCGCTCGCGCTCGGCTGGGGCGTCCCGGTCCACGGCTATTCGTCGATGGCGGCGATCGCCGCGACCGCGGCGGCGGAGGGCGAGGCCGCGATCGGCGTCGCGCTGATCGGCGGCCATGGCGAGCTGTTCGTCCAGCGCTATGCGACCGCGCCGCTCGCGCCGTTGTCCGAGCTCGCCTCGCTCCCGCCCGCCGAGGCCGCCGCCGCGGTGCCCGACGGCCATGTCTTCGGATCGGGCGCCGACCAGCTCGTCGCCGCGCGCGGCAGCGGCGTCGCGCACGACCGGCTGCCGCGCGCGGCCGGGACCATCGCCCTGCCGCCCTCCCTCGCGCAGCTTCCCCCCAGCCCGATCTACGGCCGGGGCGCCGACGCGAAGCCCGCCGCATGAGCGGGCTGGTCATCGAGGAGGTCGGCTTCGACGGGATCGACGCGGTGATGGCCGTGATGAACCGGGCGTTCGATCCCCGCTATGGCGAAGCCTGGACCGAGCCCCAGCTGCTGTCGATGATGGCGCTGCCCGGCACCACGCTGACGCTGGCGCGGATCGGCGACGTCCCCGCCGGCTTCGCACTCAACCGGCTGATCGCCGACGAGGCCGAACTGCTGCTGCTCGCGGTCGCCCCCGAAAGCCGCCGCCTCGGCATCGCCACCGCGCTGATCGGGCGATCGCTGGACTTGTTGCGTCTCCGTAATGGAGTGCGTCTTCACCTTGAAGTCCGCCATAATAATCCGGCAATCGAACTATATAAAAAGGCCGGATTCGAGCCGATCGGCCGCCGTCCCGCTTATTACCGCGCGACAGACGGACAAATGCACGACGCTTTAACCTTATCTTGTCCCGCCTGAACTGGTTTGACCGATCATTTCTGGCAAAACGAGTTGCAATTCGGCCCGAATGGGCGCAGAGCGCCGAAATTGAGTGGGTACAGGGGTACTCAAAGACTAGCTTCGTGATATTTTTGAATAAGGATTGCACCATGTCGGACAATAATGGGCTCACCGAGACGTTGATTGCTTTGACCGCGGACATCGTTTCCGCGCATGTCAGCAACAATAGTGTCGCCGTTTCCGATCTTCCGCTGCTGATCCAGAACGTCCACAACGCCCTGGCGTCGCTCGGCGACGAAGTGGCGGAGCCGGAAGTGAAGCAGGAGCCCGCCGTCTCGATCCGCGCCTCGATCAAGCCCGACTACATCGTCTGCCTCGAAGACGGCAAGAAGCTGAAGATGCTCAAGCGCCACCTGATGACCCATTATCAGATGACCCCCGAGCAGTATCGCGCCAAGTGGAACCTGCCGGCCGACTATCCGATGGTCGCCCCCAACTATGCCGAGCAGCGCCGCTCGCTCGCCAAGAAGATCGGCCTCGGCACCAAGCGCCGGACCCGCTGATCGCGAAAACAGGACCGGGGAGCGGGAAAATCCCTCCCCGGCCGTTTCCGGTCGAACCCGATCTTCGCGGCCCTTGTTTTCGCATGTGCAATACGGCTAACAAGGCGGTCCTATGCCGGGCAAGATCGACATCGAACAGCTCTGCGCGGACAAGGGTCTGCGCATCACCGAACAGCGGCGCGTCATCGCCCGCGTTCTTTCCGACGCCGATGATCATCCCGACGTCGAGCTGCTCCACCAGCGCGCCGCCGCGATCGATCCGGGCATCTCGATCGCGACGGTCTATCGCACCGTCCGCCTGTTCGAGGATGCCGGCATCCTGGAGCGCCATGATTTCGGCGACGGCCGCGCCCGTTACGAGGCGGCGCCCGAAACCCATCACGATCATCTGATCAACGTCGAGACCGGCGAGGTGATCGAGTTCGTCGACGGCGAGCTCGAGGAGCTGCAGCGCCGCATCGCCGAGAAGCTGGGCTTCCGCCTGGTCGACCACCGGCTCGAACTCTACGGCGTTTCGGCCAACCGAACGAAATAATCCGTCGGTGCGCCGTTCGAGAGCGATCGCGCGCGTCGTCGTCGGGCTGTCCGTCCTCGCCTTCTGCCTGGCCGGCTATGCGTTGAGCTGGCCGCTGCGCAAGCGGATCGGCTGGGTCCGCTTCTTCCTGCAATGGTTCGGCGAGGCGATGGGCCTCGACGTGCGGATCGAGGGCCGGCCGCTCGGCCGCGACGTGCTCTACGTCGCCAACCATGTGAGCTGGCTCGACATATTGGCGCTCGGCGGGGCGACGCCGACCTGCTTCGTGTCCAAGGACGACGTCGGCGGCTGGCCGCTGGTCGGGATGCTCGCGCGCATCGGCGGCACGATCTTCATCGACCGCACCAGCCGCCGCGCCGCGCACGGCCAGGTCGACCAGCTCGGCCAGGCACTGCTCGACCACCATCCGGTCGCGCTGTTCCCGGAGGGGACGACCGGCGACGGCCGCTCGCTCTTCCCGTTCCGCCCGGCGCTGTTCGCCTCGGTCGCGCCGCCGCCGCCCGGCATCGCCGTCCAGCCGGTCGCGATCGACTATGACGCGGCGGCGAGCGAGATCTGCTGGACCGGCGACGAGGACCTCGGCCCCAATGCGGCCAAGGTTCTCGGCCGGCCGGGCCGGCTGCGCTGCACGATCCGCTTCCTCGAACCGCTGCCGCCGTCCGACGACCGCAAGGCGCTGGCGGCGCGGGCCCAGGCCGCCGTCGCCGCCGCGCTCGCCCTGCCCCTGAGCTGACGCGCATCTTTCGCATCGGCGCGGCTTCGGCTATGGGCCGCGGCATGTCGCGCCCCGCCCCCAAGAGCTTCCACGTCAAGTCGTTCGGCTGCCAGATGAACGTCTATGACGGCGCGCGCATGGCCGAGCTGCTCGAGGCGCAGGGCATGCACGCCGCCGACAGCGCCGACGCCGCCGACCTGGTCGTGCTCAACACCTGCCACATCCGCGAGAAGGCGGCCGAGAAGGTCTATTCGGACATCGGCCGGATCGTGAAGAAGGCCGCCGACGCCGAGGAGGGCCGGGCGCGGCCGATGATCGCCGTCGCCGGCTGCGTCGCCCAGGCCGAAGGGCCCGAGATTCCACGCCGCGCCCCCGCGGTCGACATCGTCGTCGGGCCGCAGGCCTATCACAACCTGCCCCAGCTCGTCGCCGACGCCGCCGAGGGCCGCCGCGCGCTCGACACCGACATGCCCGCCGCGTCGAAGTTCGACGCGCTGCCGAAGCGCCGCCGCCAGGGGCCGACCGCCTTCCTGACCGTGCAGGAGGGCTGCGACAAATTCTGCACCTATTGCGTCGTCCCCTATACGCGCGGGGCGGAAATCTCGCGGCCGTGGGGCGCGATCGTCGACGAGGCGAAGGCGCTGGTCGACGCCGGCGCGCGCGAGATCACCCTGCTCGGCCAGAACGTCAACGCCTGGACCGGCGAGGACGATCGCGGCCGGACGCAAGGCCTCGACGGGCTGATCCGCGCGCTCGACGCGCTGCCCGGCCTCGCCCGCATCCGCTACACCACCAGCCACCCCAACGACATGAGCGACGGCCTGATCGCCGCGCATGGCGAGGTGGCGAAGCTGATGCCCTTCCTCCATCTGCCGGTGCAGGCGGGATCGGATCGCATCCTCAAGGCGATGAACCGCAGCCACGACGCCGCCGGCTATCTGCGCCTGATCGAGCGGGTCCGCGCGGCGCGGCCCGACATCGCGGTCTCGGGCGACTTCATCGTCGGCTTCCCCGGCGAGACCGACGAGGATTTCGAGGCGACCCTCGCCATCGTCCGCGCGGTCGACCACGCCCAGGCGTTCAGCTTCAAATACAGCCCCCGCCCCGGCACCCCCGCCGCGTCGATGGACGGCCAGGTCGCACCGGCGGTGATGGACGAGCGGCTGCAACGACTCCAGGCGCTGCTCAACGAGCAGCAGCACCGCTTCAACCTGGCGACGGTCGGCAAGCGCTGCGAGGTGCTGATCGAACGCGACGGCAAGAAGCCCGGCCAGCGGATCGGCAAGTCGCCCTGGCTCCAGTCGGTGATCGTCGAGGACGGTCCCGCGATCGGCACGCTGGTCACGGTCGACATCGTCTCGGCCGGGCCCAACAGCCTGAGCGGCGCCCTGGTCGAACAAAAGGCCGCCTGAAAAATCCTCCCTATCGCGCAGCGATGGGGAGGGGGACCATGCGCAGCATGGTGGAGGGGTCACGGCGCGCGATAGCGCCGGCTGCGCCGTCGCCCCCTCCACCGCCTTCGGCGGTCCCCCTCCCCATGCGGAGCATGGGGAGGATCTGAAACAGCGTCACCCAACTGCCACATCGGCGGTGGATAAGTATGCCGGTCCACCGCTTTTGCTCTTCGCATGGGTCGAAATGCGCGTAGGATCGTTGACACCCGACGACACCCCGTCAGGGGGTCGATAAAGGAAAGGAAACCGCCGCTCCTTATGTCGCGCAAGCCCGTTCCCGCGCAGGCCGGAGATCGCGCCCGGCTAGAGATCCTCTTCGACAAACCCCAGCTCCTCGGCCGATTGTTCGGTGAGTTCGACCAGAATCTGGTGGCGATCGAAAACCGGCTGGGGGTCTATATAGCGGCCCGGGGGAACAAGCTGCAGATAGAGGGTGAGGCCGAGGCCGCGGGGCGCGCCCGCGAGGTGCTGACCGGGCTCTACAACCGGATCGTCCAGGGCCAGGACCTCGACACCGGCGCCGTCGAGGCGGTGATCGCGATGTCGGCCGAGCCGACGCTGGAGGGCATCATCCGCAACGACGTCTCCGATCCGCCCAAGGTGATGATCCGGACGCGCAAGAAGACGATCGTCCCGCGCTCCGCCACCCAGATCCGCTACATGGAGGCGCTCAACCGCTCCGACATCATCTTCGCGCTGGGCCCGGCGGGCACGGGCAAGACCTATCTGGCGGTGGCCCAGGCGGTGCAGCAGCTCATCCAGGGCACGGTCGACCGGCTGATCCTGTCGCGCCCGGCGGTCGAGGCGGGCGAGCGGCTCGGCTTCCTGCCCGGCGACATGAAGGAGAAGGTCGATCCCTATCTCCGCCCGCTCTACGACGCGCTCTACGACATGCTGCCGACCGAGCAGGTCGAGCGGCGCATCGCCAGCGGCGAGATCGAGATCGCGCCGATCGCCTTCATGCGCGGCCGCACGCTGAGCGACGCCTTCGTCATCCTCGACGAGGCGCAGAACACCACGCCCGCGCAGATGAAGATGTTCCTCACCCGCTTCGGCCAGAACAGCCGCATGGTGGTGTGCGGCGATCCGCGCCAGATCGACCTTCCCGACATCGGCAAGTCGGGCCTCGCCGACGCGGTCGGCCGGCTCGAAGGGATAGAGGGGATCGCGACGATCCGCTTCGGCGCCGCCGACGTCGTCCGCCACCCGATCGTCGGCCGCATCGTCGAGGCCTATGAAGGGCCCGACAATCCATGATCGAGGTCGCGGTGCAGGCGGAGCCCGACTGGGAGGACGGCACCGACTGGGAAAGGCTGGCGATCGAGGCGGTGACGGCGGCGATGCGGACGACGCCGCACGCCGCGATGCTCGATGCCGCCTATATGGCCGAGGTGTCGATCCGGCTGACCGACGACGACGAGGTCCACGCGCTCAACCGCCAATATCGCCAGAAGGACAAGCCCACCAACGTGCTGAGCTTCCCGATGGTGCAGGACGACCTGATCGAGGGGCTCGACAACAGCGACGACGGCGAGGTGCTGCTCGGCGACATCATCCTCGCGCGCGGGGTCTGCGTGCGCGAGGCGGCCGAGAAGGGTGTGCCGACCGCCGAGCATGCGACCCACCTGATCGTCCACGGCACGCTCCACCTGCTCGGCTACGACCATATCGAGGACGACGAGGCGGAGGCGATGGAGGACCTGGAGCGCGTCGCGCTCGCCACGCTCGGGATCGACGACCCCTACGCCATCACCGAGGACTGAACGCCGCCGCCGCTCAGCCTGCGGCGATGCGCGGCTTCAGCGTGTGGAGCGACGGCACGGGCGCGGCGCGCAGCCGGTCGGCGATCCGGTCGGCGGAGCGCATCGCCAGCGCGACGATCGTCAGCGTCGGGTTGGCCCAGCCCGAGGTCGGGAACAGCGAGCTGCCGGCGACATGGAGATTGTCGACGCCATGGACGCGCCCCTGCCCGTCGGTGACGCCGCGGCGCGGATCGTCGGCCATGCGGGTGGTGCCCATATGGTGATAGCCGCCGATCGGATGGGTGCTGATCAGCGGATCGGTGGTCCAGCGGCGCGGCTCCTCGGCCAGCCAGGCGGCGGGCTCGACCTTGCCGAGGCCGAGCCGCCGCAGCTCGCGGCCGAGCGCGCCGACCAGCCCCCGGACGCTGTCGACGTCGATCGCGCTGGTCCGCCAGTCGAGCTGCGCGCGCGGCATGCCGGTGGCGTCGAGCACGTCGCCCAGCTTCACCCGGCTGTCGGGATTGGGCGCCTGTTCGGCCCGCACCACCAGCGCCAGGTCGGTCAGGCCCAGCTTCTCCAGCGCCCAGGGGCGGGCCGGATCGACGATCTTCTGGAGGCTGTTCACGGTCCGCTTCATCATCTTCCACAGATGGCGGCCGCGCGCCGTCGGGGCGGTGTCGTGCTTGATCCGCTCATAGGCGGCGAGCAGCAGCGCCTGCCGCCCTTCCGCCGGCCGCCGGCCCGCGAGGGTCAGCGAGGTGTTGAGCAGCCCTTCGCGCGCCTGCAGCGCCGGCGCCGCGGCGATCAGCGGCGCGACCGATAGCGCGCCGACCCTGTGCCGGCCGAAGGCGCGCAGCAGCGCCCAGCTCGCGCCGCCGACCACCTTGCCGCCGCGCGCGTGCGGATGCTCCATGAAATAGCGGCCGACCTGGTCGTGGCCGTTGCCGAGCCCGCAGCGCATCACCGATCGCGAGGCGAGCAGCAGGCGCGGATTCTCGATCCCGCCGGCCGCCAGCACATAATGGCGCGCGGTGACGGCCAGCCGCCGGCCCGCCAGGTTGCGGACCAGCAGCCGCTCGACGCCCCGCGCCGAGCTCGCCGCCATGATCTCCCGCACCGTGGCGTGGGTGACGACGGTGCAGCGCGGATGATCGATCAGGTCGCGGCTGTTGGCATGGCTGAACCGGTCGAAGCGCTCGTCGAACAGCCAGGCCGGCGTCGCCAGCTCATGATCGGCGAAGGCGGGCAGCAGCGGATCGAGCGCCTCGGCGAGATCGGGCAGGACGCGCGGCAGGCCGAAGGCAGCGCGCGCCTCGGCATAATAGGGCGCGATCTCCGCATGGCCGAACGGCCAGCCCGAATGGGGAATCCAGGGACGGCGCTCGAAATCGATCGGGTCGAACTCGGCGCAGCGCCCGCCCCAGATCGCGGTGGTGCCGCCGAAGAAGCGCAGCCGCGCATCCTCCAGCGCATAATAGTCCTCGCCGACATTCTCGCCGGCGTTGAGCGCCGAGGGACCCGGCTCGTGATCGAAGCCGCCGCTTTCGAGCAGGATGACCGACAGCCCTTCCGCCAGCAGGCGGCGGCAGATGGTGATGCCGGCGGCGCCGGCGCCGATGACGGCGACGTCCGCGGCCATGCCGTCGGGCCCGCCATGATCGAGATCGATATGCATGGCGTCAGGCCCTTCCCGCCCGTCGACGGCCGGGAAGCGAAGGGAAAAGCACACACAACATCCTGCTAATACGCCCGAGAGGCGATCTTTATTCCTTCGCCCGGCGGGATTTTTTCCCCGGACGCCGCCCTTTCCTCCATATGCAAAGATGGGATTGCCCCCCGGTGCCCATTTCGGTTAGCGAATCAGCGCGAGAGAACGGCGCAAGAAAGACGATGCCCGACGACAGTAGTAGCAGCGCCGCGGACAGCGGCGGACGATGGTGGCGCGGACTGCGCTCGCTCTTTGCACCCGAGCAAGAGCCCAGTCTGCGCGACCAGATCGAGGAAGTCATCGAGGAGCATGAAGGCGATGGCGGCGAAGGGGACGACCTGTCCTCCGCCGAGCGCGAGATGCTCCGCAACATCCTGCATTTCGGCGAACGCACCGTCGGCGACATCGGCGTGCCGCGCGGCGACATCGTCGCGGTGCCCGAGGCGATCGGCTTCGACGAGCTGGTCGCCCGCTTCGCCGAGGCCGAGCACAGCCGCCTGCCCGTCTATGGCGAGGATCTCGACCACGTCACCGGCATGATCCACGTCAAGGACGTGTTCCGGATCATCGCGACCGGCGCGGCGCGGCCCGCGACGATCGCCGGGCTGATCCGCCAGCCGCGCTACGTGCCCTCGTCGATGCGGATCATCGACCTGCTCGCCGAGATGCGCGAGACGCGCACCCATCTGGCGATCGTCCTCAACGAATATAGCGGCACCGACGGGCTGGTGACGATCGAGGACCTGGTCGAGGAGATCGTCGGCGACATCGAGGACGAGCATGACGAGAAGGAAGCCGACCTGCTCGTGCCGCTCGACGACGCGATCTGGTCGGCCGACGCCCGCGCCGAACTGGAGGACGTCGCCCGGTTGATCGACCCCCGGCTCGCCGACATCGACGACGACGTCGAGACGTTGGGCGGCCTCGCCTCCGCGCTGGCGGGGCAGGTGCCGCAGGCGGGGCAGATCGTCGAGCATCCGAGCGGCTGGCGGCTCGAGATCACCGACGCCGACGAGCGCCGGGTGCGGCAGATGCTGCTCCACCCGCCGGCCGAAGCCCATGGTCGGGAAAGCTGAGCGATAATAAGGAACCTTTTCCGAGGCTTCCCGCTCTCACGACATGACGGCGGCCACCCGAATGCGCTATAGCGGCGGAACGAAGCCAGTCGGAGAGGTCCCGTGACGACCAAGAAGAAGCTGCTCATCGCCCTGCCCGTCGTCCTGATCGTCGCGGCGGTGACGGCGCTCTACCTGCTGGCGACGCGCGAGCGGGCCGAGATCGCCTTCGCCAAGGTGACCGGCCCCACGCCCGAGCTCAGCGAGCCCCGCGAGACGCTGCTGCCGACCCTCGCCGTCGCCAAGGCGGTCGGCTGGAAGGCCGGCGAGAAGCCGGTCGCCGCGAAGGGGCTGTCGGTCGCGGCCTTCGCCGAGGGGCTGACCCATCCGCGCTGGATCTACGTCCTGCCCAATGGCGACGTGCTGGTCAGCGAGAGCAACTCGCCGCCGCGCGACGCGGACAACGGCGGCGGCGGGATCACCGGCTTCGTGATGAACCGGGCGATGGCGCGGGCGGGGGCCGGCGTCGCCTCCCCCAACCGCATCATCCTGCTGCGCGACGCCGACGGCGACGGCAAGGCCGAGCTCAAGACGGTGCTGATCGCCGGGCTCAACTCGCCGAGCGGCATGGCCTGGGCCGACGGCCAGCTCTACATCGGCAACACCGACGCGGTCGTCCGCGTGCCCTTCACCCCGGGCCAGACCAGGATCGACGCCAAGCCGGTCGTCGTCGCCCGGCTGCCGGGCGGCTACAATCATTGGGCCCGCAACCTGCTGCTCGCGCCCGATGGCAAGTCGCTCTACGTCGCGGTCGGATCGGCCTCCAACATCGGCGAGCGCGGCATGGACCTGGAGGCGAAGCGCGCCGCGATCCTCCAGGTCGCGCTGCCCTCGGGCAAGGACCGGGTCTTCGCCTATGGCCTGCGCAACCCGAACGGCATGGCCTATGAGCCGACCACCGGCGACCTGTGGACCGTCGTCAACGAACGCGACATGCTCGGGTCGGACATGGTCCCCGACTATCTGACCGAGGTGCAGCTCGGCGGCTTCTACGGCTGGCCCTGGTATTATTGGGGCGGCGCCGTCGACAAGCGCGTGCCGGAGCCGGAGGACGACCTCCAATCCTATGTGATCCGCCCCGATTATGCGCTCGGCCCGCACGTCGCCGCGCTCGGGCTGACCTTCGCCGAGGGCGCGATCCTCGGCCCCGACTATGCCAGCGGCGCCTTCATCGCCGAGCATGGCTCGTGGAACCGCCGCCCGCTCTCGGGCTACAAGCTGGTGTTCGTGCCGTTCGCGCAGGGCAAGCCGATGGGCAAGCCGCGCGACATGCTGACCGGATTCCTCTCCCCGACCGGTGAGGCGCGCGGCCGTCCGGTCGCGGTGGCGATCGGCAAGCGCGGCGGGCTGATGATCACCGACGACGTCGGCGGCAAGGTCTGGCGGGTGACGGCGGCGCCAGCGAAGTAGGAACGCCGGCCCCCGACGAAACCCGGCCGATATCGCCTTTTTCTTCCCGTCATTCCCGCGAAAGCGGGAATCCATGGACGGGGCTGGCTTTCGCCGGCCTCAACCGATCAGATGAGCTGGCCGAGCTTCGACGGCGCGGGGAAGCCGGCGCCGGTTCCTTCGGCCGGGAGCGGCGGCGCCTCGAAGCGGTGCCAGCCGCCCGCCGACAGCCGTTCGAGCGGCTGGAAGCGGGTCTTGTACTGCATCCGCGCCGAGCCCTCGACCCAATAGCCGAGATAGACATAGGGCAGGCCGCCTTCGGCCGCGCGGCGGATATGTTCGAGGATGATGAAGGTGCCGAGGCCGGGGCGCGAATCATCCTCGGTCTCGAAGAAGCTGTAGACCATCGACACCCCATCCGACTGGGTGTCGGTCAGGCAGGCGCCGACCAGCTTGCCCGGCCGGCCGTTCGTCGCGGGCTCGCGATATTCGACGACATGGGTCTTGACCGGGGTCTGCTCGACCATGTCGGCGAAGTCGAGCTCGTCCATCTGCGCCATGCCGCCGCCCGGATGGCGGGCCTTGAGGTAGCGGCGCAGCAGCGCGAACTGTTCCTCGGTGGTCCAGGGCTTGCACACGCTGATGTCGAGATCGGCATGGCGGCGGATCAGCTTGCGCTGGCTGGCATTGGGCCGGAATTCATTGGCGACGACGCGGACCGAAACGCAGGCCTGGCAATCGACGCAGGTCGGGCGATAGGCGACGCCCTGGCTGCGGCGGAAGCCGATCCGGCCGAGCGCGTCGTTGAGCTCGGCGGCGTTGGGACCCGACAATTCGGTGAACACCTTCCGCTCGGTGCGACCCGCCAGATAAGGGCACGGGCCGGGAGTCGTCACGAAGAAGCGCGGAAATCGGAACTGCGCCGTCATTCGAAAGCCTGCCCCATGAAGTTGCCGAACCCACCGGTCCCATGACTATGCCTACGCATGAACGTCATGAAAAGAGCATTAACCTTGAATCTTTTGTCGGCGCCTTGTTTGGCCTCAGGCGCCGGCGCGGACATCCGTCCGCTTGGCTATCCTCGCATAAGCTCGGACGCGCGTTCGCGCTTGCGGAGCCCTGTCGGGCTCCGACGATCAGCTCAGCGTCGGGATACGCCAGCATCCCGCAAGGATCGGAGCCATCCGCGGACTGCCGGGGGCAGTCCGTAGGCGGAGATCGGCTCGCGAAGCGAGCCGTGGCGGCCGCCCGAGCTTATGCGAGGATAGCCAAGGTCGCGGATGCGACCGCCGGCGCTTGAGGCCAAACAAAAAAACCCGGCGCCTGAGGCCAAACAAACAAACCGTGGAAGCCGGCTTCAGCCGGCTTCCACGGTCTTCACTTCATAGCCTTCGTGGTTCAGCGCCTTGAGCAGCCGTTCGAGATGCGCGGCGTCGCGGGTCTCGCATTCGATCTCGGCGATCAGGCCCTTGGCGGGCAGCGTCGTGAACACGCGCTGGTGATAGACCTCGACGATGTTGACCTGCTGCTCGTCGAACACGCGGGCGACGTGGAACAGCGCGCCCGGCCGGTCCTGCAACCGGATGCTGAGGCGGGCGAGCCGGCCCGAGCGGGCGAGGTCGCGCAACAGCACGTTGGCGAGCAGCCGGGTGTCGATGTTGCCGCCGGTCAGGATGATGCCGACATTGCGGCCACGCACCAGCTTGGGATGGGCGAGCAGCGCGGCGAGGCCCGCGGCGCCGGCGCCCTCGACCACGGTCTTCTCGATCTGGAGCAGCGTCGAGACCGCGGTCTCCAGCTCGCGCTCGGCGACCAGCACGATGTCGTCGACCAGCGAGCGGACGATCCCCGAGGTGACCGTCCCCGGCTGCTTGACCGCGATGCCCTCCGCCAGCGTGTCGCCGTCGCAGGGCAGGATCAGCCCCTTCATCTTGGCGTACATCGACGGATAGAGCTCGGCCTGGACGCCGATCACGCGCTTGGGGCTCGCCGCCGCGCGCGCGACCACCGCCGATCCCGAGATCAGCCCGCCGCCGCCGATCGGCACGACCAGCGTATCGATCTCCGGCGCGTCCTCGAGCATTTCGAGCGCGACCGTGCCCTGGCCCGCGATCACGTCGGGATCGTCGAACGGATGGACGAAGGTCAGCCCCTCGCGCTGTTCGAGCTGCCGGGCGGTTTCATAGGCGTCGTCGAAGCGCTCGCCCGCCATGATGACGCGGGCGCCATGGCCCTCGGTCTGCTGGACCTTCACCGTCGGGGTCGGCTTCGGCATGACGATGGTGACCGGGATGCCGAGCCGCGCGCCATGATAGGCGAGGCCCTGCGCATGGTTGCCGGCCGACGCGGCGATCACGCCGCGCTCCTTCTGCTCGTCGGTGAGCTGGAGCAGCTTGTTGAGCGCGCCGCGCTCCTTGTACGCGGCGGTGAACTGGAGATTCTCGAACTTCAGCCAGACATTGGCGCCGGTAATGTTGCTGAGCGTGCGGCTCTTCAGGACGGGGGTACGCACGATCGACGAGGAAATCCGCGCATGGGCCGCACGGACATCATCGATCGTCACGGGGACGCCATCGGCGTCGTTCTGGATCTGCACGCTTGCCATAGTGGGCGCGCCATAGCCGATTCATCGGCAGACTCCTAGCGTCCCGGGAAATTCCATCTTATGCGGTGGCCATGGCAAAGGTGACCTTTCTGGGGCTGGGCGCGATGGGCGCCCCCATCGCACGACATCTGGCCGAAGCCGGCCACGACGTCACCGTCTACAACCGCACCCGCGCGAAGGCGGAGGCCTGGGTCGAGCGGCACGGCGGGCGCTGGGCGCCGACCCCCGCCGCCGCCGCCGAGGACGCCGATGCGGTGCTGAGCTGCGTCGGCGCCGACGGCGACCTGGAGGCGGTGACGCTGCGCAAGGACGGCTGCTTCGCGGCGATGAAGAAGGGCGCGCTCTACGTCGACCACACCACCGCTTCCGCCAAGATCGCCCGCCAGCTCGCGGTCGAGGGGCGCGATCGCGGCCTGCTGGTCGTCGACGCGCCGGTCTCGGGCGGCCAGTCGGGCGCCGAGGCGGGGACGCTGTCGATCATGTGCGGCGGCTCCGACAAGGCGATGGAGGCCGCGACCCCGCTGATGCAGGCCTATTCGTCGCGGATCGTCCATATCGGCGGCCCCGGCGCGGGGCAGACCACCAAGATGGTCAACCAGATCTGCATCGCCGGCGCGATGCAGAGCGCGGCCGAGGCGCTGCGCTTCGCCCAGAACGCCGACCTCGACCTCGACCGGGTGTTCGAGGCGGTGTCGGGCGGCGCGGCGGCGAGCTGGTATCTGCTCAACCGCTGGAAGACGATGGCGGAGGACAGCTTCGACTTCGGCTTCGCGGTCGACTGGATGCGCAAGGACCTCGGCATCGCGATCGAGGAGGCCCGCGCCAACGGCGCCGCGCTCCCCTTCGCGGCGCTCGCCGACCAGTTCTACGCCGACGCCCAGGCGCTCGGCTGCGGCCGCGAGGACATCTCCTCGGTGGTGAAGCGGCTGCCCAAGGGATGATCCGCCGCCTCTCGCCCATGGCTTTTCGTCATGCTGAACTTGATTCAGCATCCAGAGCCGCAACGACGCGCCCCTTGCTCCGACGTTGCGTTTCTGGATCCCGGATCAAGTCCGGGATGACGATGCCGTCATGACGAGCGGTCTCGTTTCTCGAACCAGGCGGGTCAGAAGTTTCGCCCTCGCGCTCGCCCTCCTCGCCTCGCCCGCCCTCGCCGACGGCCTGATCGACAACGCCAACGGCTACACTTTCGACGGCAAGGGCCAGCTCGTCCGCTTCAACGGCCTGCTGATCGACGACCAGGGCAAGGTCGCCAGGCTGCTCGACCGCGACGACAAGCGGCCCGAGAAGCTCGACTTCCGGCTCGACGCCAAGGGCCGCACCGTCGTCCCCGGCCTGATCGACGCGCACGGCCATGTCATGGCGCTGGGCGAGGCGGCGCTGTCGCTCGACCTGTCGGGGACGAACAGCCTCGCCGAGGCGCAGGCGGCGCTGCGCGCCTATGCCGCCGACCGCCCGACCCCGCCCTGGATTCGCGGGCGCGGCTGGAACCAGGAGCGCTGGGGGCTGGGCCGCTTCCCGACCGCGGCGGACATCGACGCGATCACGCCGGGCCGGCCGGTGGTCCTCGACCGGGTCGACGGCCATGCGCTGCTCGCCAACAGCGCCGCAATGGCGGCGGCCGGGATCACCGCCGCGACCAAGGACCCGGCCGGCGGGCGGATCGAGCGCGACGCGAAGGGCAAGCCGACCGGCGTGTTCGTCGACGCCGCGCAGGACCTGATCCGCAAGGCGGTGCCGCCGATGCTGCCGCGCGACCGCGACGCCGCGCTCGCCAAGGCGCAGGAGATATTGCTCGGCTTCGGCATCACCGCGATCGCCGACATGGGCACGTCGGGCGACGACTGGCTGGTGATGCGCCGCGCCGGCGACGCCGGGCGGCTGCGGGTGCGGATCATCTCCTATGCCGGGGGCATCCCGACGCTGCTCGCCGTCGCCGGCACCGGGCCGACGCCGTGGCTCTATGACGGCCGGCTGCGGATGATCGGGGTCAAGCTCTACGACGACGGCGCGCTCGGCTCGCGCGGGGCGTGGCTGAAGGCGCCCTATGCCGACGCGCCCGGCCAGACCGGCCTGAGCTTCCTCGACGACACCAAGCTCCGCAACCTGATGAGCCGCGCCGCGATGGACGGCTTCCAGACCGCCGTGCATGCGATCGGCGACGCCGCCAACGCGCAGCTGCTCGACGCGATCGACGAGCTCGCCGCGACCTACAAGGGCGACCGGCGCTGGCGGATCGAGCATGCCCAGATCGTCGACCCGGCCGACCTGCCGCGCTTCGCCAAGCATGGCATCGTCGCCTCGATGCAGCCCGTCCACCAGACCTCGGACCGGCTGATGGCCGAGGCGCGGCTGGGCCCGGCGCGGCTCGGCGGCGCCTATGCCTGGAAGGCGATGCTCGACAACAAGGTGCCGCTCGCCTTCGGTTCCGACACGCCGGTCGAGAGCCCCAACCCCTTCCCCGCGCTCGCGGCGGCGGTGAGCCGGCAGGACGCGGCGGGGCAGCCGCCCGGCGGCTGGCAACCGCAGCAGATCGTCAGCCTGGCCGAGGCGTTCCGCGCCTTCACCGCGACCGCCGCCTATGCCGGCTTCGCCGAGGACCGGATCGGCTCGCTGGCGCCGGGGCACATGGCCGATTTCCTGATCCTCGACCGCGACATCTTCACCGCCGGGATCGCCGACCTGCGCGCCGCCCGGCCGCTCGAGACCTGGATCGGCGGCAAGCGCGCCTGGACCGCCCCGCATGGCGGACAGACATCATCAAACTGACATGGAGCACGGGCAACCCGCTTGTCCGACCGCTGCCTGTGTGGAACGATCGAATCAACGGATGACCATGAAGACGCTTTTCCTCGCCGCCGCCCTGCTTGCCGCTCCCGCCGCCGCGCAGGCGGCGCCGCCGCCCAAGCCGAAGCTGATCCTCGCCATCTCGGTCGACCAGTTCTCCAGCGAGGTCTTCAACCGCTACCGCTCCAGCTACCGGGCGGGCCTCGCCACCCTGTCGCGCGGGATCGCCTATCCGGTCGCCTATCACAGCCATGCCTCGACCGAGACCTGCCCCGGCCATTCGGTGATCCTGACCGGCCGCTTCCCCGCCGGCACCGGCATCGTCGCCAATAGCTGGATCGACCGGAAGACGGGCAAGTCGGTCTATTGCGTCTCGGTCCCCGGCCAGTCCAACCCCAAGGCGCGCGGGCCGCAGAACATCCGCGTCACCACGCTGGGCGACTGGATCAAGGCCGCCGAGCCCGGCGCGCGCAGCTTCGCCGTGTCGGGCAAGGACCGCGCCGCGATCGCCATGGCGGGCAAGACCGCCGACGCCGTCTACTGGTGGAACGACGGCGAGGGCTTCGGCACGTCCGCCTTCGCCGGTCCCGCGACCCCGGCGGTCACCGAGCCGGCCGCCGCGTTCGACGCGCCGCTGCTGAGCGGATGGAAGACGGCGCGGCCGACGCTGTGGCCGGCCCTGCCCAAGCGCTGCGCCGCGCTGCGCAAGCCGCACCGCTTCGGCCAGCTCGACGTCTCGGGCAATGTCCCGCCCGAGGCCGAGATCGAAGCGATGAAAGGCGACGACTATCTCGACGGCCGCGCCTTCCAGGCCGCGCTGCGCGCCTCGCCGCTGTTCGATTCGCTGACCGTCGATTTCGCGACGCAACTGATCGCGCGCGAGAAGCTCGGCCACGGCCCCGCCACCGACGTGCTGGCGGTCAGCCTGTCGGCGACCGACTATGTCGGCCATCGCTTCGGCAATGGCGGCGCCGAGATGTGCGCGCAGCAGGCCGCGCTCGACGCGACGATCGGCCGGCTGATCAAGGCGGTCGAAGCCCAGAAGGTCCCGTTCGTCGTCGTCCTCACCGCCGACCATGGATCGACCGACGCCGCCGAGCGCCAGCACGAGCATGACGGCAAGGCGAGCCGGCTCGACGGCCGAGGCTTCGTCAAGCGGCTCAACGCCGCGGTGAAGACCGAGCTGGGCCTCGGCGCGGGCGACGACCCGCTGATCGGCGACGCCGACCAGCTCTATGTCCGCGCTGGCGACGATGCCGCGCTGGCGGAGCGCATCCGCCTCGCGGCGCTCGCCTGGATCAAGCAGCAGCCCGAGGTGGTCGCGGCCTTCACCCAGGCCGATATCCAGGCGGCGACGGTGCCCGCCGGTACCCCGCCGGAGATGCTGACCCTGCCGCAGCGGATGCGGCTGAGCTTCGATCCCGAACGGTCGGGCGACATCCTGACGGTGTTCGCGGAGCGGACCAGCTTCGGCATGCCGACCAAGCCGGGCGACAGCGTCGCCGGCCACGGCACGCCCTGGAACCACGACCGGCAGGTCCCGATCCTGTTCTGGTGGCCGGGCGCCCCCGCCGCGTCGCGCGACCAGCCCGCGCAGGTCGTCGACATCGCCCCGACCCTGGCGGCGGTGGCGGGGATCAGGCCGCCGGTGCCGGTCGACGGCCGCTGCCTCGATCTCGGCGGCAACTGCCCGGCGCCGTGACGGTCAGCCGGCCAACCAATCCCTGAAGCGAATCGCATAGCCGTACAGCCGGCGCTTCACCCGCGCGGTGAAGGAGGGCGTCTCGGGCTTGATCGCCAGATAGGGATCGATCCGCCCGCCCAGCATATTGCCCTCGACGGCCTTGGGCGATCCGCTCCAGTCGGCGATCAGGCTGGTCGGCCAGGCGGCGCTCGACACCTGCTGCGCGCGGTTGCGCACCACCTCCAGCCCGGCCGAGGGATTGCGGCGGCTTTCGGCCGCGACCGCGATCAGCGCAGCGTGGTTGTCCTTGTCGGCGCCCTGGACGAAGATGTTGCGCTCGATCCGCCCGACCGCGCCCTCGGGCAGGTCGATCATATAGTTGGTGGCGCGTCCCTGGCTGTCGTCGAAGCTGCAATCGGCGATCAGGATGCGCGGCGACCGGCTCTTCACATAATGGCCGCCCTGCCCCTGCTCGAAGCGGCTGCGGCGGACCGTCACCGAACGGAAGGCGCTGAGGTAGATCGAGTGCGCGCAGGCCAGGCCGCGGTCGCAGCGGCCGAGGCCGATGAAGGTCGACCGGTCGATGACGATGTCGCTGGCGGGATCGTCGCCGCCGCCGAGGATGCCCTCCTCCGAATCGCGGAACAGGCTGTTGGCGACCGACAGCGGTCCCCGCTCGATGCGGATGCCGGCGCCGTTGCCGTCGGCGACGCGCAGGTTGCGGAACACCAGCCCGTCGACCACCGCGCCCCGCCCGCGCAGCACCAGCACCGCCTTGCCCTCGCAGATGCCCCCGTCGAAGATCGCGGTCAGCGGCCGTTCGGCGCGATAGGTGATCCGCCCCGCTATCTGCACCACGCAGTCGCCATAGCGGCCCGGCGCGATGCGGATCGTCGCGGTGCGATCACCGACCGCCGCGACCGCCCCGGCGAGGGTCGCGAACCCGGCGCCCGTCTCCTCGACGGTGAACGGCGCGGCCGGGAGCGGGGAGGCCAGGGCCAGCAGGAACGGGACGGCGAAACGCATCCGTCACCATAGACACGAAAAGCTGATGAAATCCCTATCGTCCGGAGACTTCGCCTAATCCAGGTTCGGCCGCAGCCAGCGCTCCGCCGTGGCGAGGTCGATCGCGCGGCGCGCGGCATAGTCCTCGAGCTGGTCGCGGCCGATCCGCGCGACGCCGAAATAGCTCGCCTCGGGATGGCCGAAATAGAAGCCCGACACCGCCGCCGTCGGCAGCATCGCGAAGCTCTCGGTCAGGGTGATGCCGGTCGCGTCGCCCGCCTTCAGCAGGTCGAACAGGATCGGCTTCTGGCTGTGGTCGGGGCAGGCCGGATAGCCGGGCGCCGGGCGGATGCCGCGATACTGCTCCTTGATCAGCGCCTCGTTGGTGAGCTGCTCGCCCTCGGCATAGCCCCACAGGGTGGTGCGGACATGGAGGTGGAGCCGCTCGGCGAAGGCCTCGGCGAGGCGGTCGGCGAGCGCCTTGAGCAGGATGTCGCGATAGTCGTCATGGTCGGCCTTGAACCGCGCGATGTGCGGATCGATGCCGTGGATGCCGACCGCGAAGCCGCCCATCCAGTCGTCGGCCGGCGCGACGAAGTCGGCCAGGCACATGTTCGCCCGCCCCTCGCGCTTCCTGATCTGCTGGCGCAGGAAGGGCAGGCGGACCTCGCCGCTATCGGCCCGGACGATCACGTCGTCGCCATCGGCATGCGCCGGCCACAGCGCCGCGACGCCCTTCGCGGTCAGCCATTTCTCGGCGATGATCTGGTCGAGCATCTTCTGCGCGTCGGCGAACAGGCCGCGCGCGCTCTCGCCCACCACCGCGTCGTCGAGGATCGCGGGATAGTTGCCGGCCAGCTCCCAGGCGCGGAAGAAGGGGGTCCAGTCGATGATCTCGCGCAGGTCCTCGAGCGGCCAGTCGGTGAAGACATGGGTGCCGGGCTGCTTCGGGGCGTCGGGCTTGAGCGCGAAATCGGCGACGAAGGCGTTGGCGCGCGCCTCCTCGATCGTCGCCAGCTCGTTCTGCCCCTTGCCTTCGCGCGCCTTGCGCACCGCTTCGTAGTCGGCCGCCGTCTTCGCCACGAAATCGTCGCGCTGCGTGTCCGACAACAGGGTCGAGGCGACGCCGACCGCGCGGCTGGCGTCGAGGACGTGGATGACCGGCCCGGCATAGGCCGGCGCGATCCGCAGCGCGGTGTGGACCTTCGAGGTGGTGGCGCCGCCGATCATCAGCGGAAGCTGCATCTTCGCGCGGTCCATCTCGGTCGCGACGGTCACCATCTCGTCGAGCGAGGGGGTGATCAGCCCCGACAGGCCGATGATGTCGGCGTCGTTCTCGTTCGCGGCCCTGAGGATGTCGGTCCACGGCACCATCACGCCGAGGTCGATGACCTCATAGCCGTTGCACTGGAGCACCACGCCGACGATGTTCTTGCCGATGTCGTGGACGTCGCCCTTGACGGTGGCCATGACGATCCTGCCCTTGGACCGCTCGCCCTGCACCTTCCCGGCCTCGATATAGGGCAGCAGATAGGCGACCGCCTTCTTCATCACCCGGGCGGACTTGACCACCTGCGGCAGGAACATCTTGCCCGATCCGAACAGGTCGCCGACGACGTTCATCCCGTCCATCAGCGGCCCTTCGATCACCTCGATCGGCCGGGCGAAATGCTGGCGGGCCTCCTCGGTATCGTCGACGACATGCGCGTCGATGCCCTTGACCAGCGCATGTTCGAGCCGCTTGGCGACGTCCCAGCCGCGCCATTCCTCGGCCGCCTTCTCGGCAGCGGCGTCCTTGCCCTTGAAGCTTTCGGCGAGCTCGATCAGCCGCTCGGTCGCGTCGCCTCCGTTCTTTGGCCGCCGGTCCCAGATCACGTCCTCGCACGCCTCGCGCAGCACCGGATCGATCGCGTCGTAGACGTCGAGCTGGCCGGCGTTGACGATGCCCATGTCCATCCCCGCCTGGATCGCGTGGTAGAGGAACACGCTGTGCATCGCGCGGCGCACCGGCTCGTTGCCGCGGAAGGAGAAGCTGAGGTTCGATACGCCGCCCGAGATGTGGCAGTGCGGGCAGCGCTTCTTGATCTCGGCGGTCGCCTCGATGAAGTCGATCGCGTAGCGGCGATGCTCGTCGATCCCGGTCGCGACCGCGAAGATGTTCGGATCGAAGATGATGTCCTCGGGCGCGAAGCCGTCGCCGACCAGCAGCTTGTAGGCGCGCTCGCAGATATCGACCTTGCGCTGCCTGGTGTCGGCCTGCCCGACCTCGTCGAACGCCATCACCACGACGGCGGCGCCATAGGCCCGGCACTTGCGCGCCTGCGCCAGGAAGGCCTCCTCGCCCTCCTTCATGCTGATCGAGTTGACGATCGGCTTGCCCGATACGCATTTCAGCCCGGCTTCGATCACCGACCATTTCGAGCTGTCGATCATCACCGGCACCCGCGCGATGTCGGGCTCGGCGGCGATCAGCTTGAGGAAGGTCGTCATCGCCAGCTCGGCGTCGAGCAGGCCTTCGTCCATGTTGACGTCGACGATCTGCGCGCCGTTCTCGACCTGCTGCCGCGCGACCTCGACCGCCTTGGCATAGTCGCCGCCCATGATCAGCTTCTTGAAGGCGGCCGACCCGGTGACGTTGGTGCGCTCGCCGATGTTGACGAACTGGGCGGTGGAGGCGGTGGTCATCGTCTTGCCTTTGTTCCCCCCTCCCGCTTGCGGGAGGGGCCGGGGGTGGGCCGCCCGGCCTTTTCTAGCGTTGTCGTTCGAGGTGGGCGCGGAGCCCACCCCCTTACCCCTCCCGCAAGCGGGAGGGGAGAAATCGTCAGGCCGCCATGATCATCGGATCGAGGCCGGCGAGGCGGGTTCGGTGGTCGTGGGCGTGCAGAGCGCGCGCGGGCTTGCCGGCGACGGCGTCGGCCATCGCCGCGATATGCGCGGGGGTCGATCCGCAGCAGCCGCCGACGATGTTGACCAGCCCCTGATCGGCCCAGTCGCGGATGAAGCCGCCGGTGGTCGCCGGCTGCTCGTCATATTGGCCGAGGTCGTTGGGCAGGCCGGCGTTCGGATAGATCATCACCAGCGCATCGGCGAGGCCCGACAGCACCTGGACATGCGGGCGCAGCAGGTCCGCCCCGAAGGCGCAGTTGAGGCCGATCGTCAGCGGATGGGCATGGCGCACCGCGTGCCAGAAGGCCTCGACCGAATGGCCCGACAGGTTGCGGCCCGACATGTCGGTGATCGTCATCGAGATCATCATCGGGATCTCGACCCCGCGCTTCGCCTGCTCGTCGAGCACCGCCATGATCGCGGCCTTGGCGTTGAGCGTGTCGAAGATCGTCTCGATCAGGATGAAGTCGCAACCGCCGTCGAGCAGCGCCGCCGCCTGGTCCTGGTAGACGTCGCGCATCGTGTCGAAATCGACCGCGCGATAGCCGGGATCGTTGACGTCGGGCGACAGCGACAGCGTCTTGTTGGTCGGGCCGATCGCCCCGGCGACGAAGCGCGGGCGCCCATCCCGGGCCGCATAGTCGTCCGCCGCCGTGCGGGCGATACGCGCCGCGGCGAGGTTGATCTCGCGGACCAGGTGGACCGCGTCATAGTCCTCCTGGCTGATGATGTTGGCGTTGAAGGTGTTGGTCGACACGATGTCCGACCCGGCGTCCAGATATTGCCGCGTGATCGCGTCGATCACGTCGGGCCGGGTCAGCACCAGCAGGTCGTTGTTGCCCTTCTGGTCGCTCGGCAGCTCATAGGAGCCGCGATAGTCGGCCTCCTGCAGCTTGTAGCTCTGGATCATCGTGCCGAACGCGCCGTCGGTCAGCAGGATGCGCTGCTTCGCCTGGTCGCGGAAGATGGCGGCGGCTTCGCTACGATGGAGGGTCATGCGGCATTCTCCAGCCGGTCGGCCTTCGCGCGCAGCCCCAGCAGGTGGCAGATCGCGTAGGACAGCTCGGCGCGGTTGAGCGTGTAGAAATGGAACTGGCGGACGCCGCCGGCATAGAGGCGGCGGCACATCTCGGCGGCGATCGTCGCGGCGACGAGCTGGCGGGCGGCGGGATGGTCGTCCAGTCCCTCGAACAGCCGGTCCATCCAGGCCGGGATCGCGGCGCCGCACAGCCCGGCGAACTTGCGGGTCTGGGCGACGTTCGACACGGGCAGGATGCCGGGGACGATCTCCCCCTCGATCCCCGCCGCGCGCGCCTTGTCGCAGAAGCGGAAATAGGCCTCGGGCGAGAAGAAGAACTGGGTGATCGCGCGAGTCGCGCCGGCATCGAACTTCGCCTTGAGGTTGGCGATGTCGCTGTCGAAGCTCACCGCCTCGGGATGGCATTCGGGATAGGCCGCGACCGATATCTCGAACGGATGGATCGCCTTCAGCCCGGCGACCAGCTCGGCGGCGTTGCGATAGCCGTCGGGATGGGGGGCGAAGCGCGTGCCCTCGGTCGGCGGATCGCCGCGCAGCGCGACGATGTGGCGGACGCCGGCCGCCCAATATTCGCGGGCGATCTCCTCGATCTCGGCCTTGCTCGCCTCGACGCAGGTCAGGTGCGCGGCGGCCGGGATCGCCGTCTCCCCGGCGATGCGGGCGACGGTGTGGTGGGTGCGCTCGCGGGTCGAGCCGCCCGCGCCGTAGGTGACCGAGACGAAACGCGGACGCAGCGGACCGAGCGTCTGGATCGCGCTCCACAGCGTCTCCTCCATCTTCTCCGTCTTGGGCGGGAAGAATTCGAACGAGACCGCGGCGTCGCCGGCCAGATCGGCGAACAACGGGGTGTCGAGCGCGCGGCGCGCCTCTTCGAGCTGGCTCAGGGAAACGCTTGTCATGATACCGCCTTCAACTGCGCGCGCCGTCCGCGCACGCCCAACCATAATTTGACCGTCAGCGCATCGCCGACGAGTTCCTCGACCCGGTCCAGGCCGAGCCCGGCCGCCTGGAACCAGCCCTCGATCTGGTGATCGGCGAAGCCGAGCCGGACATGCGCGTCGCGGGTGCGCAGGTCCTCCAGATCATGGCTGGCGAAGTCGACGATCAGCAGCCGCCCGCCCGCCTCCAGCAACCGCGCCGCCTCGGCGATCGCCGCCGCCGGCTGCTGGGCGAAGTGGAGCACCTGGTGGAGGATGACGAGATCGGCCGACCCGTCGCTGAGCGGCAGCGCATACATGTCGCCCTGGCGCAGCTCGGCATGGTCGAGCCCGGCCTCGGCGATCTTAACCCGGGCGAGGCGGAGCATCTCGGGGCTGCGGTCGATGCCGAGCGCCGAGGCCGCCTGCGAACCGACCAGCTCGATCATCCGGCCGGTGCCGGTGCCGATGTCGACCATCCGGCCGACCGGGCCGTCCGACAGCATCGCCAGGATGCGCTGCTCGACCGCGCTTTCGGGGACGTGGAGCGACCGGATCGCGTCCCATTCCTCGGCATGGTCGGCGAAATAGCGGGCGGCGGCGGCGGCGCGGTCGGCGCGCACGGCGGCGAGCCGGGCGCGGTCGGCCACCGCCCAGGCGTCGTCGCCGCCCCGGCCCCAGTCGTCCATCGCGGCGAACAGCGGCGCGACGCATTCGTCCTTGCCGAGGCCGAGGAACACCCAGCTTCCTTCCTTGCGCCGCTCGGCCAGGCCGGCGTCGGCGAGGATCTTCACATGCCGCGACACGCGCGGCTGGCTCTGCCCCAGCACCTGGGCGAGCTCGCCGATCGACAGCTCCATCGCGCGCAACAGGTGGAAGATGCGCAACCGCGTCGGATCGGCCAGGGCACGGAAGATGGCGAGCGCGTCGGAGGGCATATATGCAGACATAAAGAAATCTTTATATGTGGTCAAGGCGCTTGCCGATGCCGACGGTGCGGGGCATGCGGTTGCGGCGCGGACTTCCGCGGCGTTTCAGGAGTAGACCGTTGGCGGCTCCATCCGTCCGAAAGGGGACATCGACAATGCATGCTTCGCGGCCAGCCCTGGCCAGGATGATCGGCGTCGTCGCGCTCGGCCTGACCCTGTCGGCCTGCACCACGACGCGGGTGGGCACCGACCGGCTGGCCGAGAAGGACCCGCTCGAAGGCTTCAACCGCGCCGTCTGGGCGGTCAATCGCGGCGCCGACACGGTCGTCGTCAAGCCCGTCACCCAGGTCTACCGGGCGGTCACGCCCCGGCCCGCGCGCGACGGCGTCCGCAACTTCTTCGCCAATGTCGGAGAGCCCTTCTCGCTCATCAACAACGTGCTGCAGGGCAAGGGCGACCGCGCCGTCCGCAACCTCGGCCGTTTCCTGATCAACACCACGATCGGCATCGGCGGCCTGTTCGACCAGGCGACCCGCATGGGCGTGCGGCCGGCGACCGAGGATTTCGGCCAGACGCTCGCCGCCTGGGGCGCCAATGGCGGCCCCTATCTGGTGCTGCCGCTGCTCGGGCCGTCGACGCTGCGCGACGGCGTCGGCACCGGCGTGTCGCAGCTCGCCGATCCCTATCGGGTCTGCCTGCGCGAGTGTGGCCTGCCCAAGGGCGTGCCGACCGGCATGAACGTGCTGGAGATCATCAGCGTCCGCGACGGCCTGATCGCCACCGGCGCCGACAGCTTCCTGGAGTCCGCGCTCGATCCCTATGCCGCGGCGCGGTCGGCCTTCCTGCAGCGCCGGCGCGCCGAGATCCTCGACCAGGACAGCGACGATGCGGCGGCGGAAGCAGCGGCCGCCGCCGACGCGGCCGCGAATCCGATCGGCGACGACGGCCTCGGCGCGGCCGACACGGATGCCGGAATTCCGGGAACCGATACGGCTCCGTCCCCCGACGGGCCGGCCGCCGACGCCCCCTCCCCGAACGGGTCCGAAACGGCCGTAGAGCCTGATGTTCCCGACACTTCCGGGCAGCCGAAACGGCCGAATTAACTACCGGAACAAGAGACATTGCATCGCACTGCGCAAAACTGTAAGAAGTCCGAGCCTGTTTCGGGGGGAAACAAGCCTGAACGTGATTGGAATCGTTCGAGCCACTCTCTTTTTTAATTCACTTCCGGAGAATTCGATCATGAAGAAGATCGTTGCCCTTTCGCTTATCGCCGCTGCTTCGCTGACCGTTGCGGCCTGCAAGCCCAAGGCTGAAGCCCCCGCCGAGAACAACACCGCTGTTGTCGACAACGCCGCTGACGCGATGGCCGACACCAACGCCGCCCTGGCGGACTCGAACGCGGCTGCTCCGGCGGACAACGCTTCGAACGCGCTCTGATCCGGCGGGCGACCGCCTGGCCCTTGAGGCTTTAGGCGGCCGCCACATGCGATTCGGAAGGCCGCGCCCCACCGGGCGCGGCCTTTTTCGTTGTCCTCACATGCTCGGAAATCAGCGAAAAATCGGCTGGGTGACGAGCAGTTCCTCGGCCGAACAGGCCTGTACCGAAGCCGCGTCGTCACGCTTCGGCAACGTAGCGAGCTCGGCGCGCGCCGCCGTCACCATGTCGGCATAGGCGCGCTCGGTGCGCACCACCGCCAGCGTCGAGGAGGCGACCATCCGGCCCGCCTCGACCGCGCTCATATTATGGACGCCGCAGACGATCCGGCTCTCGCCATAGGCGCGGGCACGCGCCAGGATCGGCCCGGCCCGCTCGTGCAGCACCTCCGCCAGGACGAGGCCCCAGGTCCAGCCCCGCGTCGCATGGCCCGACGGATAGTCGTAGCTCTGCGCCAGCTCGTCGGTCTGCGGCTCGCAGGTCTCCCCCGAATCGATCAGGAAGGGGCGCTTCTTCTTGTAGAAGGCCTTGAGCCTGTTGGTCTCGCCCCGCGCATCGCGCGACGCCTGCTCGAGCAGCGCCGCCGTCTTCGGCGCGTTGACGGGGGTCATGGCGATCCGGGTGGCGCAACCGAAGTCGCGCATCATCGACGCGGTGTCGCCGGGCACGTCGGCGACGGCCATGTCCCAGCGCGGCGTCCCCTTCAGCGCGCGGGTGAGCTTGAACACCTCGCGGTCGGCGACGCCGCGCGGCTCCTGCGGGATCGGCGCGGGCAGGATGACGTCGGCGAGGTCGAGATAGCCGGGATCGAGGAAGGTCGTCGCCTGCGGCGCCGCCGCGATCGCGATGCCGGCCGTCCCGGCGAGCGCGGCCAGCGTCCAGGCCGCGGCAATCCGCTTCATCCCCATTCTCCCCCGTCACGATCCGCGCCCGGGGCAGCGGATCAATCGTTGTAATAGCCCCCATAGCGCTTGGCCTGGCCATAGCCATAGCCATAGTCGTCGGCGGCAAAGCCGGCGCTGTAGCGGTTGAGGACGGTGCCGATGCACGGTGCCGGCGTGAGCAGCCGGAAGCTGTCGCGGACCTGCTTGCGGGTGGTGACGCCATCCTCGACCACCATCAGATAGGCGTCGATCTTCTGGCTGACGATGACCGCGTCGTCATTGGCGAAGACCGGCGGCAGATCGCACAGGCACAGGCTGTTCTCGGGGAGCTGGCGCATCGCCGCGATCAGCGAATCCATCCGGGTCGACGCCATCAGCTCGTCCGACGCGGCGGCATTGCGATAGCTGGGGAAGATGGTGAGCTGCTCGCCCGGGATCGTGCGCGCCACCTGCCGCAGGTCGTTGATCGTCCCGTCGAGATAGTGCGAGACGCCGACCTCGCCCTTCAGCCCGAAATTGCCGGCGATGGTCGAGCGGCGCAGGTCGAAGTCGAACAGATAGGTGTGGAGGTCCGGCGTCCGGGCGAGCGCCGCGGCGAGGTTGGACGCGACGAAGCTCTTGCCCACCTTCGGCGTCGGCGAGGTGATGCCGATGATCCGCCAGCCGCGCGCCCGCGCGATGCGGAGGAGCTGCGCGCGCAGCAGGGTGAAGGGGCGCGAGCGCACGTCGCGGCTGTCGAAGCCGTAGATGCCGGTCTCGCGCAGCTTCTCGAAGCCGGTCACGCGATCGGCGTCGCCGGGCACGGGCGCCGCCGGCTCGACAGGCTCGGGCGGGACATAGCTCATGTCCGGGCCGCCCGGCGGCGCCACAGGAAGCCGCCCTTGCGCCGGCGGGCCTTGCCGCGCTGCTTCGACTTGAGGGTCGGGATCACCACCAGCGGGCCGACCCCGAGCAGCGACTGCAGCGCGCCCGCGCCGCGAATCGGGCGGCGCAGCAGCTCGACGAGCAGCGCCAGGGCGAGGCCGACGGTGATGCCGACCGCGAAGCCGCCGATGATCAGCAGCCCGCGATTGGGCGAATTGGGCTCGTCGGGCAGGGTCGGCGGATCGACCAGCACCAGCCGCTCGCCGCGCTGCTCGGCCGCCATCTTCTGCGCCGCCTCGGCCGCCAGAAGATTGCCCGACAGGCGATCGTAGTTCGACCGCAGGCCGTCGGCCTTGGCCTCGAGCTGGCGGATGCTCTCCTCGATCACCGGCGCGGCGCTCTGCGCCGAGACGGCGGCGCTGGCCCGCGACATGTCGGCCGACTTGGCGCTGTTGAGCGAGGCGATGGTGCGGTTGTTCGCGGCGATCTGCGCCATGACCGCCGGGTTGTTGCGTGGGCCGGTATTGGCCTTGGCCGCCGCGCGCGCCTCGGTCAGTCGCTGCCGCGCGGCGATCACGTCGGGATGGTTGTCCGAATAGAGCGCCTGGGCGGAGGCGAGCCCCGCCTCGGCCTGCGACACGCGCTCGTCGGCGTTGGTGCTGCCGCTGTTGAGCCGCGCCTGCAGCTCGCCATTCTCGCGCTGGAGCTGCGATATCTGCACGTCGTAATTGGCGGTCGACGGGATGAAGCCGCCGATCCGCGACAGCGCCAGCCCGTTGCGCGCCTTGATCTCGCCGATCTTGCCCTCGATCTCGCCGATCTGGCTCTGGATCTGGCCGGCCTGGTCGCGCAGGAAGCCGACGGTGGCGTCGGCCTGCGCCGCGAGCTGGGTGCTGTCGAGCTTGAGCAGCCTTTCGGTGAACTGCTGCGTCACCGCCTGCGCCTTGGCCGGGTCCGAATAGGTGAAGGCGACCGAGAAGGCGATCGTGTTCGACGTGCCGCGCCGTTCGGCGAGCTTGTCGATGCCCGCCGTCACCGGCGTGATCGCGGTCGCGTCGCGCATCATGTCGATGATCGCGGAGAGCGAGCTGGAGCGGCGCTGCGACCGGTAGAGGTCGTTCTGCTGGATCAACTCGATCAGGCCCGGGCGGCTCAATATCTGCTGCTTGATGCGGGCGATCCGCTGGTCGATCAGGTCGTTGACCGTCGCGGCGGCGATCGCCTCGGGCAGTTCCTTCGATTCGACGACGACGGTGGCGGAGGACTGGTAATGCGCGGGCAGGCCGTAGGCGAGGCCGATGCCCGTCCCCGCGCAGACGATGAACGGGATCAGCACGAGCCAGCGGCGCTGGACGAGTATCTGCGGCAGATAGGCCAGCAGGCCGTCCGCGAGCTCGACGTCGCCGATCGGATCGACCGGATCGTTCATCAGCGGCCCGTCAGCTGCAGCCGGGCGAAGACTTCTCCGCCGATGTCGGCCTTGATCGGGAGACCAGCGCCATAGACGTCGCGATAGCGGCCCTGGGCCCCGACGGTGAGGCTGCGGAACACCCGCCAGTCGACGCCGGCGACGCCGGTGACGAACTGCCGCGTGCCGCCGAGCAGCGTCGACTGCGACTTGCTGCGCACATAGCTGCCGGTCCAGCTCACGCCGACCCGCTCGGTCATCTGGCGGCGATAGTTGACGCCGAGCTGGGTCTGCTCGACCGTGCCGCCCGCGCCCGAGGCGCTGACCGACCGGTCGCCGAAGAAGCAGAACTGGTCCTTCACGCCGGCATGGCAAAGCTGGAGCGAGCCCGACAGGCCGGTGGTCGACGCGCTGCGCGACGCGCCCGGCACGGTGAAGGGCAGCGACAGGTCGCTGAACGACACGCCCAGCGAGGCGTCGACCGTCCAGGTCGGGCTGAGCTGCGACGAGAAGGTCACCGACGGCTGCATGATCAGCGTGCTCAGGCCCGGCGTGTCATAGTCGATCTTGTAGATCGATCCGCTGATGCCGATCTTCGACCGCGAGCTGATCGCATGTTTCCAGCCGACGCGCCCGCCATAATTGTCCGAATCGTTGCCGGGCGGGCCGTTGCGGTAGCGGGTCGCGGTGTAGCCGCCGTCGACCGAGATCGAATCCTTGGGGCCGACCTGATATTCGAATCCGCCGCTGGCGCTGAAGATGTCGGCGCGGCGGCGCAGGCCGATCAGGTTGACGTCGGGATTGTCGATCGGATTGCCGGTGACGCCGTCGTCGCCCTGGCCGATGATCGAACTGTCGTAGCGCAGCGCCGCGAAGGCGTTGAGCTTGGGCGACAGCCGCTGCTGCATCTCCAGCTCGGCACCGTAGCTGTCGGCCTTGCCATAATGTTCGAGATAGCCGGTCCGGTCGAAATGGCCCGACAGCGCGACCTGTCCCTTCTCCGACTGGCGGACCAGCTTCGGGGCGATGCTGGTTTCGATATAGGTGGCCGAAAGGTCGCTCCCCGCCGACAGGAAGGGATTGGTGTCGTAGCCCAGCCGATAGTCGGTCTCGAGCGTGAAGCGGGTCGTCGCCGACTGCGCCGGCGCGCTTGCGACGGCGGCGGCGACGCCGGCCAGGATCGACAAAGACCAGCGCATCCCCCGATGCCCCCCGTTGTTCATGGCACCACCACGGTGTCGCCGCTCTGCAGCTCGACGATCGCGCCGCGCAGGTCGGCGGCGGACGGCGATCCCTTCATCGCCGTGTCGAGCCGGACGTCGATCACCTGGATCTGCGAGCCCTGCTTGCGATAGATCTTCACCCGGCTGAGGTCGGCGAACTCGGTCGGCCCGCCGGCGACGCTGATCGCCTCCAGCACGTTGACGTAATGGCCCGGGGTGAAGGCGCCAGGCGCGCGCACCTTGCCGGCGACCGAGAAGCTGAGGCCGCTCGGATTCTTCACCGACACGGTCACCCGCGGGACGGTGTTGCGATACTGGTCGGCCAGCCCGGCGGCGATCACCCCCTCCAGGTCGGTGGGCAGCTTGTTGAGCGCGTCGATCCGACCGACCAGCGGGAAGGAGACGCTGCCGTCGGGCAGAACCTTGAGCACGCGCTGGAGGCGTTCGTCGCCCCACACATAGATCTCGATCTCGTCGCCCGGATTGATCCGGTAGGGCTTGAGCGGCGCCGGCGCCACGGGTGCGGGCGCCGCGACCGGCGCCGGTGGCGCGGCGGCGAACGCCGGCACGGACCCGAGCAGCGTCCCCGCGATGACCGATGCAACCCCCTTCACCATGCCCCCTTTACGCATCACAGCCCCATCAATTCCCGCCAAGGCGGTTCCGGACGGGCGACCCGGCGCCCGGGCTTTTGCGACAATTGCCCCAAAAGCCCGGCGGGTGAAACAGAAAAAGCCCATGCAAACCACGACTTTGCACATGCTAACAATTGCCGATGGTTCGACCAAAGTCGAAGCTGCACGCCTGAAGCAGCGCCTGAAGCAACGGTGGTGCGGGCGGGGGGAATCGAACCCCCACAGGTCTCGCGACCTTACGGATTTTCGTACCACTTCGGCTTTCGCCGCCGGTCCGGGCCGCGCGGGCCGGTGCCGTTCGTGGTCTGGACTATCCCTTCGCCCTATCCGCCGCCTTCAGAAGGAGGGGGCGGACGTAGGCGCTGCCCGTCTAGTCTCTACACCTTCCGCGGTCGCTGAGGACCGGCGGCTTGGCTCGGGATCACCAGGAAACAGGCTTCCCCGAATTTGAGCAGTTCTGCACCGTCGGTTTCCCGACGGGCACTCGACATAGGTTCAAGTCCGTTGCGTCTACCAGTTTCGCCACGCCCGCAGCGTCGCAGCGGGGTGCATAACCAGCCCCGGAGGGTGCGCCAAGCGCGAATCGGTGCGTTCGCGGGTCAGACGTTCAGGCGGACCCGCATTTCCTTTCCGGGCTTGAAATAAGGCACGCGCTTGGCGGAAACCGGCACGGTATCGCCAGTCCTCGGATTTCGTCCGATCCGGGCATCGCGCGCCCGCGTAGAAAAAGCGCCAAAACCGCGAAGCTCCACGCGCCCGCCTTCAGCCAGTCGTTTTGTGATCGCATCGAACAAGGTCGACACGATCTTCTCCACTTCTTTGGGAGAAAGGTCAGGATTGTCCTGCGACAGCAATTGTACCAGTTCTGATCTGATCACAAAGCGACCCCCTTCGACGTCATGGTCAAACCGGCAAATGCTCATCGGGTACGAATAGCCGCCGTCGCCGACGAAACCTGCCCCATTCAGGCCCGTTCCGATTCCATCTAGCTATAAAAACGCGATCAAATCAATCGGAGTCGCGGAAGCGCGGAGACGACGCAGGACCACCGTTCAGCCTTGCGACAGGCGAGCGCCCGCAATAGAGGGTCCAGCGCCGCGAGCGGCCATTGGCGGTCGCCCGGGCTGGAAAGGGTCTTCAATGCTCAAGCGCCTTGCACTTGCCTCGATTGTCGCCGCTTCCCTGGGGGCGCCCGCGCTGGCCGCGCCGCTGCCCAAGCCGCCGGTCTTCGGCGTGTGCGGCACCTGCCACAAGGTGGACAAGGGCGCGCCCAACGGAATCGGCCCCAACCTGTTCGGCATCGCCAACACCAAGGCCGGCGAAGTGCCCAACTTCGCCTTCTCGCCCGCGATGAAGAAGTCGACGATCAAGTGGACCCGCGCCAACCTGGTCGCCTTCATCCAGGAGCCGCAGAAGACGGTCCCCGGCAACCGCATGCCGTTCGGCGGCCTCAAGAATCCGGATTCGGCGGCGCAGGTCGCCGACTATATCCTGTCGCTGAAATAAGGGTTCAGCGCCCGCCCGCTGCGATCAGGCGATCGAACAGCGGGCGGGCCGCCGCCTCGATCGGGGCTCCGGTGTAATCGAACAGCGGGTTGGTCGACAGCGGGAAGAAATTCATCGTCGCGTTCGCCTCGAACAGCAGCGCCCGGCCGTCGGGCAGCAGCGCGAAGTCGATCCCGAAAAAGTCGAGCGGCATCCGCGCCCGGATCGCGCGCATCGCCGACCGCGCCGGTTCGGGCAGGCCCTCCATCCCCCGGGCGAGCAGGTCGCGCTCGACGTCGATCCAGTGCGGCTGGCCCGGCATGAAGCGTTCGCGGTCGGGCCCGTGGACGTTCCATCGATCGGACACCAGCCGGTGGCGCATCAGCGGCGCCTCTCCGAACCAGTAGAGCCGGAGCTTGTTGTAGAGCGGCTCGCCCCCGCGCGCGTCGACGAAGCTGGTCAGCAGATAGGTCTCCGCCGGATCGAGCCGTGCCTCCAGCTCCTCGGGCCCGGACAGCAGCGCGACGACCTCGCCATTATGGGTGCCGGGCAGGCGCAGGATCGCGGGGAAGGTGACCCCGGCCCGCTCGATCGCCGCCTGGGCGAGGTGCGGCCGCCCCTTGAAGCGGGCGACCGGCGGGACGATCAGCCCCTCGATCCCGGCGAGCAGCCGGCTGACCCGGTCGCGCCCGCTCGCCAGCACCGCGGCGGGCGTGTTGATCACCCGGCCGGGAAAGCCGCGCAGGAAGCGGTCCGCCGCCTCCAGCACCTTCGGGTTGAGCTCGGGATCGGTGACGAGGTTGAGGATCGTCGCGATATTGTCGAGCCTCGGCCGCACCCGGACGCGGTTGAAATTGCCCGGTATATGGAGGCGCACGAAATCGTCGGGATCGGACCGCAGCCGCCAGACGTCGGTGCTGCCCCGGTTGAGGACATCGCCGCCGGACCTGCGGACGAGGCCGCTCTGCACGTCATTGCCGAAGAGATAGGCGACACGGGTCCGTTCGATCTGGATCGGCGATGGCATGGCAGGGTGAGGTCCCGAAGGGGAGGATTGCGTCCCCATGGCCCGGCAACCCCCTCGATGTAAAATGGAATTCGCCGGGTCCGCGCGGGTCAGAGGCGGGTCTTGCGGACCGGGATCGCGGTCGTCTGCTTGATCTCCGACAGCGTCACGGTCGACTGGACGTCCTGCACGCCGGGCAGCTTCAGGATCACCCGGAAGATGAACTTCTGATACCAGTCGAGCGATTCAGCGATGATCTTGAGCAGCACGTCGCGCTCGCCGAAGATCGTGTGGCATTCCATGATCTCGGGCGTGTTCTCGATCTTACGGTTGAACTCGGCGCGCTGCTCGTCGCTCAGCGTCACCATCTTGAGCGTCGCGAAGATGTAGAGGCTCTCGCCGAACTTCCTGCGGTCGAGCACCGCGACCTGGCCGACGATATAGCCTTCCTCGCGCAGCCGCTGGAGCCGGCGCCAGCAGGGCGATTGCGACAGGCCGACCCGCTCGGCCAGCTCGGTCGTCGACAGCGCGGCGTCCTTCTGCACCTGTTCCAATATCTTGATGTCGATCGGCGTCAGCGTTTCGGTCATGGCCCCTCGTCCCGTTGCGGACATGTGCCGAGGGAGACGGGTCGAGCGCAACATAAATTTGCCGGGCAGGCCGCGATTGACGGCGAACATTATCCGGGGAGCGGCGGCACCGCTGAGCGCCGTCGCCCCATCTCCTCGGAGAAAATTCTATGCAGCGGCGCGGCGCGCGGCGCGAATCTTCGCATAACCATTTCACGACGCCGCCCATAGACTGGCCGCAGGGAGGGCCCGCCGCCAATGAGAATGAAAGCCGCTTTCACCCCGTTCGCCTTCGGGCTCGCGATCATCCTCGCCGCCCCCGTCGCCGCGCAGCAGGCCGGGCCGGTTGCGGTCGTCGATCAGGTCGACCACCCCGCCGTCGTCACCAGGCACAAGGGCCGGTTCGGCGGACAGGCGATCGCCTATACCGCGACGGTCGAGGGCATCGCCGTGTCGACCGGCGCCGACGAAGGCGCCCGCATCGTCAGCTTCGCCTATACCCGCGACAAGACCGATCCCGCGACGCGGCCGGTGATGTTCCTGTTCAACGGCGGGCCGATCGTCGCCGCGCAATATCTCCACATCGGCGGGATCGGGCCGAAGCGGGTCGCCTATCCCGACGACGTCACGGCCGACCCGTCGAGCTTCGCGCTGGTCGACAATGGCTATTCCCCGCTCGACGCGGTCGACATGATATTCGTCGACCCCGCCTCGACCGGCTTCAGCCGGGTCGCGCCGGGCACCGATCCCAGGGCCTATTTCTCGGTGAAGGCCGATGCGCGCCAGTTCGCGGCGTTCATCCGCGCCTGGCTGAGGCAACACAGCCGCGAGCGGTCGCCCGTCTACCTGACCGGCGAAAGCTACGGCACCAACCGCGCCGCCGAGATCGCCGGGCAACTCGCCGACGGCCCCGATCCGCTGCCGCTCGCCGGCATCTTCCTCTACGGGCAGGCCGCCAACATCATCGAATATTCGCAGCGGCCGGCCAACATCACCAGCTATGTCGCCTCGCTGCCGACGATCGCGGCGATCGGCTGGTATCATGGCCGCGCCGACCGCAAGGGCCGCTCGCTCGACGCCTTCCTCGCCGAGGCGCGCGCCTTCGCCAAGGGCGACTATCTGACCGTCCTCTACCAGGGCAGCGCCGCGTCCGACGCCGACCAGCGACGGATCGCCGATCGGCTGGCCGAGTTTAGCGGCATCCCCGCCGACTGGTATCTCGCCAACGGCCTCAGGATCACCAAGGAGCGCTACCGGGTCGAGCTGCTCAAGGAGCGGGGCCTGCTGCTCGGCCGCGCCGACGCGCGCTACACCGCGCCGATCACCGACAAGGGCGGCGCCCCCGATCCGTCGGACGTGCTGATGCAGGGGGTGCAGAAATTCTTCCCCCTCTACCTGCGCGACGATCTGAAGGTCGACTGGAAGGCCCCCTATGTCCCGGCGGTCGGCATCACCAGCCTCGAGGACTGGAGCTGGGGCGACAGCGCCAGCCCGTTTGGCGACTGGCCCTATTACAAGGGCATCAGCAAGATGATGGCGCTCAACCCGCGCTTCCGCCTGCTCGTCGGCAACGGCATCTACGATACCCAGACGACGATGGGCGCGGCCGAGCTGCTCGCCACCCAGTCGGGCTGGGACCCGGCCCGCGTCACGCTGCGCTATTATGATGGCGGCCATACCGGCTATTCCGTCGCGGCGACGGCCAGGGCGATCGGAGACGATATCCGCGCCCTGGTCCGCTGAACAGGGAAAGGGCCATCATGAACATCGCCTATTATGACGCGGAGCAGGTCGAACGGCTGCTCGACTATCCGGGCTGCATCGCGGCGGTGCGCCGGGCGATGCGGAGCCTGTCGGAAAGCGGCAAGGCGCAGCCGCTGCGCCAGATCGTCCGGATCGCCGACAAGACGATGTTCGGGGTGATGCCGGGCGACCTGGCGGCGATCGGCAGCTTCGGCGCCAAGCTGGTCAGCGTCGCCGAGGACCCCGCCCGCCCCGGCCGCGCGCGCCATCGCGGCGTGGTCGTCGCCTATGCCGCCGACAGCGCCGAGGTCGAGGCGATCGCCGACGCCGAGGCGGTAACCGCGATCCGCACCGCCTGCGCCACCGCCGCCGCGACCGACGCGCTGGCGCGGCCCGATGCGCGCGTGCTGGCGATCTTCGGCGCGGGCACCCAGGCGGAGACGCACATCCGCGCGCTGCGCCACGTCCGCGACTTCGACCGCATCCTGCTGTGGGGCCGGTCGGCCGACAGCATAGCGGCGCTCGCGGCGCGCCTCTCGCGGGACCTGGGGATCGCCGTCGAGGCGACCACCGACGGCCAGCGCGCCGCTGGCGCGGCCGACGTCATCTGCACGGTCAGCGGCTCGGCCGAGCCGATCCTGTTCGGCGCCTGGGTCCGCGAAGGGACCCATGTCAACCTGGTCGGGTCGAGCATGCTCGGGCCGGTCGAGGTCGATAGCGCCCTCGTCGCCGCCGGCCGCTACATCGCCGACTATCGACCCGGCGCGCTCGCCCAGGCGTCCGAGCTGGCGGTCGCGCGCGACGCCGGCCTCGTCACCGACGACCATGTCGTCGGCGAGATCGGCGAGGTCTTCGCCGGCACCCTCGCGGGCCGCGAGAGCCCCGGCCAGATCACCCTCTACAAGTCGCTCGGCCATGTCGTGCAGGACCTCGCCGCCACGGCCTATTTGCACCGACGCGCCCTTTCGGAAGGCATCACCCCGTGAACCGACTGCTCCTCAAGACCCTGCTTCCCACCCTGCTGCTCGGCGCGTCGGCGACCGCCTTCGCCGCCACCGAACGGCTGTCGATCGTCTCCAACGGCGAGACGGTCGGATCGATCGTCGTCGAGGGCGAGGGCGATCGGGCGACCGTCGACTACCGGGTCGACAATAACGGCCGTGGCCCCAAGCATCACGAGGAGCTGACCTTCGGCGCGGGCGGCATCCCCACCGCCTGGACGATCAAGGGCAGCTCGCTGATGGGCGGCACCGTCGACGAGAGCTATCGCTGGTCCGCCGGCCGCGCGCAGTGGAGCAGCCAGGCCGACGCCGGCAGCGCCAAGGCGAAGCAGCCGCCGCTCTACGTCGTCAACGACGACAGCCCCTATGCGATCTGGGTCTACGCCCGCGCCGCATTGGCCCAACCCGATCACAGCATCGCCGTGCTGCCCTCGGGACGCATTTCGCTCGAGCAGCTCAAGACACTGACGGTCGGCGAAGGCGACGCCGCGACCGAGGTGACGGCGTGGCGGCTGACCGGGGTGCAGCTCAACCCCAGCTATCTGCTGCTCGACAAGGACCAGAAGCTGTTCGCGCTGTTCGGCCCCGGCGCCGACGGCACGACGATCCGCGCCGGCCATGAGGCGGCGGTGCCGATGCTCGGCAAGCTCGGCGCCGAGCTGGAGACCGAGCGCGCCTTCCAGCTCCAGCAGAAGCTGGCCCACCGCTTCGACGCGCCGGTCCGCATCCGCAACGTCCGCCTGTTCGATCCCGCCGGCGGCGCGCTGTCGCCGCTCTCGACCGTCGTCGTCATGCGCGACACGATCACCCAGGTGATCGCCGACGACCGGCTGCCGTCGCCCGAGGACGAGGTGGTGATCGACGGCGAGGGCGGCACCCTCTACCCCGGCCTGCACGACATGCATTCGCACGCGACGCTGCCGTCGGGGCTGATGTACCTGGCCGCCGGGGTCACCGCGACCCGCGACATGGGCAACGACAACGGCTTCCTGCAGGACCTGCTGTCGAAGATCGACGCCGGGCAGGTCGCGTGGCCGCGCATCGTCCCCAACGGCTTCATCGAGGGGCGCAGCCCCTATTCGGCGCGCTTCGGCTTCATCCCCGCCTCGATCGACGAGGCGCTGAAGGACGTGCGCTGGTACGCCGATCGCGGCTATGCCGAGATCAAGATCTACAATTCGATGAACCCCGACTGGGTCAGGCCGATCGCCGCCGAAGCGCACCGGCTGGGGCTGCGCGTCACCGGCCATGTCCCCGCCTTCGACACGCCCGACCGGGTGATCGCGGACGGCTATGATTCGATCGCGCATCTCAACCAGCTCATGCTCGGCTGGATATTGCGGCCCGAGGAGGACAGCCGCACGCCGCTGCGCCTGACCGCGATGGCGCGCGCGGGATCGCTCGACCTCGCCTCCGACAAGGTCCAGGCCACCGTGCGGCTGATGCAGCAGCGCGGCATCGCGCTCGACACCACCGCCGTGATCCTCGAACAGCTGATGATGAGCCGGGCGCGGCAGGTGCCGATGGGGCAGGAGGATTTCCTCTCGCACATGCCGATCGGCTTCCAGCGCTATCGCAAGCGCTCCTTCGTCACGATCGCCGACAAGGCCGAGGCCGACGCCTATCAGGCGGGCTACGACAAGATGCTCGCGACGATCGCGATGCTCCACAGGGCGGGCATCCGCCTGCTGCCCGGCACCGACGACGCGACCGGCTTCTCGGTCCAGCGTGAGGTCGAACTCTATGTGAAGGCGGGACTGACCCCGGCCGAGGCGCTGCGCGCGGCGACGCTGGGGGCGGAGGAATTCCTCGGCCGGACCGACCGGCTCGGCAGCATCGCCCGCGGCAAGCTCGCCGACCTCGTGCTCGTGCCCGGCGATCCGACCAAGGACATCAGCGCGATCCGCCGGCCGCGCATGGTGATGAAGGGCGGAGTGATCTACTTCCCGACCGAGATCTACACCGCGCTCGGCATCGCCCCCTTCACCACCGCGCCCGCGATCCGGCCGGCGACGAAGGTCGCCGCGCGCGCGGACGAGGGCGGGGACGCCGTCGGCTTCGGCTATGGGGAGCATGTCCATGCGGATTGATCGCACGCTGATCGCACTGGCCCTCGCGTTCGCCGCGCTTCCGGCCAACGCCGCGCCCGCTCCGGCCCCCGCCGCCGAGGCGACGCAGCCGCGCATCTTCCGATCGGAAGGACAGGGCAGCTTTGGCGGCGTCCGCCTGCGCTATGCGGCGGCGGTCGAGGAAGTGCTGCTGCCCGGCGCCAGCATCTTCGTCACCTCCTATGTCCGCAGCGACGTCAGGGACGCGGTCAGCCGCCCGGTGATCTTCGCGTTCAACGGCGGGCCGGGATCGGCGTCGCTCTGGCTGCACCTGGGGGTGATGGGCCCGCGCCGGGTCGATTTCGACGATCCGACCCGGCCGCGCACCGTCGCGCCCTTCGCCACGGTCGCCAATCCGGACAGCCCGCTCGACGTCGCCGACATCGTCCTGATCGATCCGCCGGGCACCGGCTACAGCCGCATCCTGCCGGGCGGCAAGCCCGAGCAGTTCTACGGCGTCGAGCAGGACGCGCGGGCGATGGTCCAGGTCGTCGAGCAATGGCTCCGCCGCCACGGCCGCCTCAATTCGCCCAAATATCTCGTCTCGGAAAGCTACGGCACGGTCCGCGCCGCCGTGATGGCGCGGCTGATGGCCGGCGGCCCGACCCAGACCGGATCGATGGACGGGCTGACGCTCAACGGCGTCGTCCTGCTCGGCCAGGCGATGGACATGGCGCGCGGCGCCGAGGGCGACGACCGCGCCTATCTCGCCATCCTGCCCTCGCTGGCCGCGACCGCCTGCCACTTCGGCAAGGCCGCGCCCGGCTGCACGCCCGAGGGGCAGGTCGCGGCGGCCAGGCGCTTCATCGAGACGAGCTATCTCGCCGCGCTCCACGCCGGCTCCCACCTGCCCGCCGACCGCAAGGCAGCGGTCGCGCGCGAGATGGCGGCGCTGATCGGCCTGCCAGAGAAGGATATCCTCGCCGCCGACCTGCGCATCTCGGGCGCGGCCTTCGCGAGGCTGCTGCTCGCCGGCGAGGGCCGGCGCATCGGCCTGTACGACGCGCGCTTCGTGCTGCCGTCGCAGGGCGCGGGCGGCGATCCGGTCGCCGACGATCCGGCGATGGGCCAATATGTGCCGGGCTTCGTCGGCGCGTGGAGCGACTATGCGGCGAAGACGCTCAAGGTCGATCTCGACATCCCCTATGAGCCGATCGCCTTCCGCGACGTCAACGGCCGCTGGGATTATGGTTTCGGCGCCGGCGTCCCGGTGGGGAAGAATTATGCGGTCGACCTCGCCGTGGCGATGAGCCGCAACCCGGCGATGCGGCTGATGGTCGGCACCGGCTATTACGACCTCGTCACCCCGCTGGGCAGCGCCGACTATGTGGTCGCCCATGCCGGCATCCCGCTCGCCCGGACCAGCTTCCACGGCTATCCGTCGGGCCACGGCCCCTATCTGGGGGTCGAGGCGCGCACCGCGCTGGCCCGCGACCTCCGCGCCTTCGTGAGCGCGCCCAAGTGACCGCTCCGATCGAGCGCCCGAGCCTGCGCAAGAGCGTCGGGCTGGTCGGCGTCGTCACCTTCGGGGCGGGCACCGCGATCGGCGTATCGATCTTCTCGATCCTCCAGCCGACCGCGCAGGTGGCGGGATCGGGGCTGCTCGCGGCGATCGGCGTCGCGGCGCTGCCGATGCTCGTCTTCGCGGTCGCCTATGCCTATCTCGGCTCGGCGCTGCCGGTGTCGGGGGCGTCCTACGAATGGCCGACCCGCTTCATCCATCCCGGCGTCGGCTTCATCATCGCCTGGCTGCGCATCGTCTCCAACGTCGGCGCGCTGACGATCCTGTCGCAGGTGATGATCAGCTATCTCGGCATGGTCTTCCCGGTGCCGCTCAAGCCCGCCATGGCACTGGCCATCACCGCGGTGTTCGCGCTCAACTATGTCGGCGTGTCGATGGCGGCGAAGGTGCAGGCGCAGCTCATGGCGCTGCTGCTGATCATCCTCGCCATCTTCGTCGCGACCGGCCTGCCGCATTTCGATCCGGTGCTGGTCGGCAACCCGCTCGACACGCCGCCGCTCGCGATCCTCGCCGTCGTGCCGCTGATGATCACCCTGTTCCTGGGAATCGAATCGGCGGTCGAGATCGGCGAGGAGGTGCGCGACGCGCGGCGCAACGTGCCGATCGGCATCGCGCTGGCGATCGGGCTGACCGCCCTGGTCTACGGCCTCGTCGCGCTCACCGCGCTCGGCCTGGTCGGCCCCGCGACGCTCGCCGCCAGCCAGGCGCCGCTGCTCGACGCGGCGAAGGTGGTGCTGGGCGACCTGGCGGTGCCGCTGATCGTCGGCGCCGCCTGCTTCTCGATCGTCAAGTCGATGAACGCGGCGACCCTCACCTTCTCGCGCAGCCTGTTCGCGATGGGCCGCAACGGTGCTCTGCCGCGCGCGATCGGGACGATCCACCCGCGCTTCGGCACGCCGCACCGGGCGATCCTGCTCGGCTATGCCTGCGCGATGTCGGGGCTGCTGCTGCCGCCGAGCCTCATCTTCCTGCTGCTCGCGGTCAACGTGCCGACGATGCTCAAATATATGGCCTGCTCCTATTCGGCGACCGTCGTCGCCCGCCGCCATCCCGAGCTCCACCAGCGCTCGCAGCTCCGCCTGTCGCGCCCGGCGGTGGTGGCGGTCGGCTATGCCGGCGTGGTCTGCGCGCTGCTCGTCGGCGTGTTCGGGGTCGAGGCCGATCCGCGCCCCTATCTGCTGGTCGGCGGCTGGCTGCTCGTCGGGCTCGCCTACTGGTTCCTCAAGGGCCGCCGCGACTGCGCCGACCAAGCCATGCGCGCTTTGGCCGAATAAGCGATCAAATTATGCGCAAGGACGGCTCCCGTCTCCGAGATAGAATAATTAGTGCCCGCGGGCGCCGGTAGAGAGACGCCATGTCCAACGAAGAACATCTGCCGGCGGCACGACCGTCGACCCCCGAGGGGGAAAGCTATGCGCAATGGGTCCGCGGCGCGCTCGCCATGGCCCGCGCGCGCGACGGGCAGGCGGTCAGCCTGTTCGAAAGCTCGATCCCCGAGCCGCGCGAGATGCTGCGCAACACCGTGCTCGACGCGGTCGATCCGGCCTTCTCGCCTTATTATGTCAGCGCGTTCGGCGACGGGAACCCGTTCGTCCGCGACATGCTGGCCGCGCGCTACGGCGTCGACCGCGACCGGATCTTGTGCACCACCGGCGCGACCGGCGGCCTGTCGCTGATCTACCGCACCTTCGTCCGCCCGGGCGACCATGTCCTGATCGAGACCCCCGGCTTCGACCTGTTCGGCTATCTGGCCGAGGCATCGGGCGCGACGATCGGCCGTTTCCGCCGCCATGGCGAGCGCTTCGCGATCGACGTCGCCGAGGTCGAGGCGATGCTGCGCCCCGAGACCCGGCTGGTGGTGCTGTCGGACCTGCACAATCCCTCGGGCATGCCGGTTCCGCAGGAGGTGCTGCGCAAGCTCGCGGCGCTGGCCGAGCGGCGCGGCTTCCTGCTCGTCGTCGACGAGGTCTATGGCGACTATGCGTCGAAGGAGACGCGCCCCGCCGCCGCCGCGACGCTGTCGCCCGCCGTGATCAGCCTGTCGAGCCTGACCAAGATCTACGGGCTGGCGGTGCTGCGCTGCGGCTGGATCGTCGGCGCGGACGCGGTGGTCGAGCAGCTCCGCCGGCTCAACGGCCGGATCGAGTTCGGCATCTCCACCCTGTCGCACGCCATCGCCGCGCACGTCCTGTCCGACGCCGCGCCGTTCGAGGCGAATGCGCGCCGCTATGTCGCGCGCTGCCGCCCCCGCTTCGAGGCCTGGTTCGACGCGATGGTCGCCGAGGGGCTGATGGGCGGCGCGCTGCCCGACGACGGCTGCATCTGCTTCCCGTCGCTGCCCGGCGTCGCCGACAGCCGCGCCTTTTCCGAATGGCTGATCGAGCGCTCCGGCGTGATCGTCGCGCCCGGCGAATATTTCGGCGCGCCCGGCCATGTCCGGATCGGCTTCTGCCAGGAGGACGACAAGCTCGACGCCGGGCTGCGCGGGCTGGAGGAAGGGCTGCGCGCCTATGCCCGCCGGCCGCAGCCGGCGCTCGGCCGCTGACGGCCGGGAGGCCCCGCAATCTCTTGCTCGGCGATGGCCATGATCGGCGAAAGTTTATGCGCGAACCGGTTCGCGGGGCTCGAATCAGAATAAATATGGCGCCGGTGCGCCGGTAACCTGATCCGGCCTCGAAAAAGGGGGCTCGACGGGGAGCACCCCCTGGGCCGGAGGAAGAGGTCAAACCGGATGGACCGCCCGCGCGGGCGGAGCGGACATCCGACAGGTTCAGTGGAGACCAGAAGAATGAAGACTCTCAAGCTTGTCATCTCGGTGTCGACCGCGGCCGTCGCGCTCGCGGCGTCGATGCCGGCCATGGCGCAGGACGCCCAGGGCGCCGAGGACGGCGCCTCCGCGGGCGAGATCATCGTCACCGCGCAGAAGCGCGCCGAGCGTCTGATCGACGTGCCGGTCGCGATCAGCGCGATCTCGGCCGACGCGCTGACCACCCAGAACATCAACCGCCTGTCGGAATATTTCGACCGGGTCCCCGGCCTGCAATATTCGAACCAGCGCGTCTCGGGCCTGGCGCTGCGCGGCGTCACCACCGGCGGCGCGACCTCGCCGACCGTCGCGCTGCTCGTCGACGACGTCCAGTTCGGCGGCACCACCGGCACCGGCCAGCCGCCGCTGCCCGATTTCGACGCCAGCGCGGTCAGCCGGGTCGAGGTGCTGCGCGGCCCGCAGGGCACGCTCTACGGCGCGTCGAGCCTCGGCGGCCTGATCAAGTACGTTCTCAAGGAACCGGACACCAAGGAATTCTCGGGCCGCATCGAGCTGGGCGGCACCGCCGTCTCGCACGGCGACACCGGCTATGCGGTGCGCGGCTCGGTCAACATCCCGATCAACGACTGGCTGGCGGTGCTGGGCAGCGGCTTCAAGCGCGAGGACGCGGCCTATCTCAACAACGCCAACCCGGCCGCGCTGAAGGCGAAGGACGTCAACAGCCGCGACGTCTGGGGCTTCCGCGGCGCGGCACTGATCAAGCCGGCCGACAATTTCCGCGTCGTCCTCTCGGCGCTGCGCCAGAAGACCGACGCGATGAACAGCGACCTGGCGATCACCGCCGGCGGCGTTCCGGTCTGCGCGGCCTGCACGCTTCCCACCTCTCCGAACGCGGCGACGGCGGTCACCACCTTCGAGCCGGTCTATGGCGACCTGACGATCAACTCGCTCGATTCGATCAACAAGGCGAAGTTCCAGCTCTATTCGGCGCGCGCCGAGCTCGAGCTGGGCGGGGTCACCATCACCTCGATCAGCGCCTGGAGCCGCGCCGACAACGTCATCACCAGCGACGTGTCCAAGGTGTTCGGCGGCCTGCTGAAGGCGGTCTACGGCCTGCCGACGGCGCCGACCGTGCAGATCGCCAATGCCGACCGCACCCATAAATTCTCGCAGGAACTGCGCCTCGGCGGCGACATCGGCACCAGCTTCACCTGGCTGGCCGGCGGCTTCTACACCGTCGAGCATGCCGCGACCGACCAGACGCTGATCGCCTCGGGCAGCCTGACCGCGACGCCCTATATCGGCACCGGCCCCGGCAGCTATCGCGAATATGCCGGCTTCGCCGACCTCACCTGGCACGCGACCGACAAGCTCGATATCCAGGTCGGCGGCCGCTACGCGCACAACAAGCAGCACAACGAGTCGACCCTGAACACCTCGCCGCAGACCGCGCCGGTGTTCGGTTCGGGCACCACCATCGCCGATTCGAGCGACAGCGCCTTCACCTGGCTGATCTCGCCAAGCTATCATTTCTCGCGCGACATCATCGCCTATGCCCGCGTCGCCACCGGCTATCGCCCGGGCGGCCCGAACATCGCCGCCCCGCCGTCGGTGGCGAAGTCGTACAGCTCGGACAAGGTGATCAACTATGAGCTGGGCTTCAAGGGCAAGGTCGTCCCCGGCCTGCTGACGCTCGACGCCTCGCTGTTCCAGATCGACTGGAAGGACATCCAGCTCCAGGGCACCGATTCGATCAGCTCGCTGACCTTCCTGACCAACGGCGGCAAGGCGCGCAGCCGCGGCCTCGAATTCGCCGCCAGCCTGACGCCGTGGCAGGGCATGAGCATCGACGCCAGCCTGACCTTCACCGACGCGACGCTGACCGAGGACCTCCCGACCATCGTCAACGCGACCGGCCTTGCCGGCCTGAACGGCGATCGCCTGCCCTTCTCGGCCAAGGTGGCGGCCAACGTCACGGCTCAGCAGGTCTTCCCGCTGACCGACCGGCTGGAAGGCAATGTCGGTCTCACCGTCGTCTATGTCGGCGACCGCGCGGGCACCTTCGTCACCGATGCCGCGAACGCGACCCGTCCGCGCATGCTGCTGCCCGAATATACCACGGTCGACATCCGCGGCGGCCTGACCTTCGACGAGGTGTGGAGCGCGAACCTCTATGTCCGCAACCTGTTCGACAAGCGCGGCGTCGCCGCCGCCGACAACCGCAACGGCGTCAACGTGCCGACCGCGCTGTTCATCCAGCCGCGCACCTTCGGCGTGACCCTGGCGCGGTCCTTCTGATGGTGGCAGGCGATCGTCGCCTGCCCTGAACTGCGAGATGCGCAGGGCCCCACGCCCTGCGCATCTTTTGTATGGACATTATCGAGGTGAGAGCGATGGCACGGAGATCGATCAGGATCGAGCGGAAGGGCTTCGGACTGGCGGGCTTCGGAACGGCACTCGCCCTCGCCACCGCCTCCATGGCGGGTGCGGCGGGATCGAACGGTTCCCTTGCCGTGACGCTGGCGCCTGTCGCCGCACCCGCCGCCCCGACCACGGTCGGCACCGTCGACGTCACCCTGCGCTTCGACGGCATCGCCGCGAACAAGGGCGAGCCGCTGCTCCGCCTGCCGATGGTCAGCAGCAACGTCGACACGGTCGCGACCGTCATCGCCGGGATCAGCGCGCGCGACGCCAGGGGACCGCTCCGCCTCGCCAGCCGCGACGTCGACCTGCCCGAAACCGGGATGCGCGACGCGGTCGGCGGCGGGCCGTCGCGCGAATGGCTCGCCGACCGCGCGACGGAGGGAGCCGTCACCGTCCGCTACAGCGTCCCCGCCGAGGCGAGCCTGCCGCCGCGCGGGCCGGCGCCGCCCTTCGCCTTCTCGGCCGACGGCGGCGGCGTGTCGGCGGCGGGCCATGTCTTCCTGCTGCTGCCCCCCGGCGACCACCGTTACCGCACCACCTATGGCTGGGACCTCGCCCGCGCACCCAAAGGCAGCCGCGGGGTCAGCTCGCTCGGCGAGGGGACCGTCACCGCCGCCGAGCCGCTCGACGGCGCGCAGCTGCGCATGAGCTTCTTCATGGCGGGGCGGATCGGCACCTACCCCCCGAAGCTGCCCTCGGGCGGCTTCTTCGGCGCCTGGCAGGGCGATCCCGGCTTCGACGCCGCCGCGCTGCTCGCCTGGACCGGCACGCTCTACGATCACTATGCCCGCTTCTTCGGCCAGAAGGAGTCGCCGCCCTATGGCGTCTTCCTGCGCTACAACCCGATCAACGCGGGCGGCGGCGTCGGCCTCTACCATGCGTTCGTCACCACCTTCGGCAAGGGGCGCGGATCGGACGTCGGCAAGATCCGGCTGACCCTGGCGCACGAGATGTTCCACACCTTCCAGCCGTTCATCGCCACCCCGGCGGGGCTCGAATCCTCCTGGTTCGGGGAGGGGCTGGCGACCTTCTACCAGGCGCGGCTGCCCTTGCGCTTCGGCATGATCTCGCCCGAGGCCTATCTCGCCGACGTCAACTGGACCGCCGCGCGCTACTATACCAGCGCGATGGCGACCGTGCCCAATAGCGAGGTGCCCAGGCGCTTCTGGGCCGACACCCGCGTGCGGACGCTGCCCTATGATCGCGGCATGCTCTATTTCGCCACGGTCGACGACGCGATGCGCAAGGCGTCGGGCGGCCGGCAATCGCTCGACGACCTGATGCTGGCCATGCTGGCGCTTGAGAAAGGGGGCGAGAAAGGGGGCAAGACGACCGGCAACGCCGACTGGGAAACGTTGCTCGCCCGGCATCTCGGCCCCAAGGCGGTCGAGGATTTTCGCGCCTTCCTCGGCGGCGCCATGCCGCTGCCCGCCTCCGACGCCTTCGGCCCCTGCTTCCGGCGAACGACCCGCACGCTGCGCCGCTACGAGCTGGGCTTCGCGACCGACGTGCTGGCGCAGCCGAAGCGGATCGTCCGCGGCCTCGTGCCCGGATCGGCCGCCGCGCTCGCCGGCCTGCGCGACGGCGACGAGATCGTCGACCCGGTGCCGCAGGACGGCATCCAGGGCGAGCAGGCGGAACTGATCCGCCTGCGCATCCGACGCGGGGACAAGGTCTTTCCGGTAGTCTACCTGCCGCGCGGCGAGACGGTCGACGCCTGGCAGTGGGAGAGCGCGCCCGGCAGCGAGGACCGGAGCTGCGCGCTCTGACCCTTCCGGTCTACCGGACCGTGTTGCGCTGGACCAGGTTGACGATCGCGAGCAGGACGACGGCGCCAACGAAGGCGATCAGCAGGCCGGTCAGCGAGAAGTGCTGGACGCTGCCCCGGATGCCCAGCAGCGGGCCGGCCAGCGCGTTGCCGATCACCGATCCGATGCAGCCGACGACGATGTTCCAGAAGATTCCCATCGACGCGTTGCGGTTCATGACGATGCTGGCGAGCCAGCCCGCGACGCCGCCGACGATGAGCGCGATGATCCAACCCATGGCACTTCTCCCTCCTTGATTCGATGCCCCAACGATCGAAACGGCAAATCGAGCCACGGCCGCCGATCGGAAATTCGCGGGCTCGGTCCATCCCCTCCCCGGCTCGGGCTGTCGACCAATCGTTGCGACCGGCGTCCCCGGCACCCATCGTCACCTGACATGCAGGGAGGGCAGCATGATCACCGATGTCTCGAATGCCATCGGCACCCTCGTCGTCGCCGGCGAGCGCTATGCCGATATGCGCCTCAGGGAAGCCGTCACGCTCTGGAACCAGCTCGACGCCCGCGCCCGGCTGCGCGCCTATTTCCGCAGCGATCGACTGTTGAGCGTACCGATGTTCGGCCCACCGCGGCGCGCCTTCTCGGGCTATGACTTCGAACGCCTGGCGGAGTTGCTGGGGGTGAGGACGGCGACGGCCTAGAAGGCATGTAATGCGTCGCTTGACATACCAGACGTAAACCATTACCTTACATCCATGGAGATCGACAGCATCAGCCACAAGGCGTTGCGGCGATTTGTCGAGACGGGAAAGCCAAAGGGCCTTCCCGGTGATCTGGTCGACCGACTTTTCAGGATGGTCAACTTCATCATCGATGCGGAAGCGCTGGAGGAGCTGGCTACGCCTCCGAACTACGGGCTGCATCCTCTGACCGGGGACCGGGCCGGAACATGGGCGATGACCGTCACCCGCAACTGGCGGATGACCTTCAAGGTCACCGCAGCGGGGGCGATCGCAGAACTCGATCTGGAGGACTATCACTGATGGCCATCAAGGTTCACCCGTCCTTCGCCATCCATGCCGGCGAATGGCTCAAGACCGAGATCGTCGAGGCGCATGGCGTGTCGATCAACAGGCTGGCCGAGACGTTCGGCGTCAGCCGGCAGGCGATCAGCGCGCTTCTCAACGGCCGGGCCGCTCTTAGCGCGGATATGGCGATCCGATTCGAATATGCCTTCGGCGTGAAGGCGGAGACACTGATGCGGATGCAGGCGCGACATGAACTGGCCAAGGCGCGCGAGCATGAGAATATGCTGGCGGTGGAACGCCTCGTCGCGGCCTGATCGGAGCCCGACGCCGGCAGCGCCGCCTGCGCCGTTCAATGCTGCAATGTCGGGATGGTGGAAGGGGCTTCATCGCAACCTTTTCACCACGCTATTGCACACCGCCCCAATATGAGCCTCAATTACGGGCGTTTGGCGATATCGCCTGTTGCACAAAATCTCACTTTGTTCCACTGTAACCCAAGCAGAGTGTGGGAACTCTCGTGGGAGCCAGAATGGGCAAATTGACGACATTGAAGGTCAAGAATGCACCGACAGGCCGCCATTCGGACGGAGACGGCCTGCTGCTTCTCGTGAAGGACTCGGGTGCGAGATCGTGGGTGCTGCGGATCCAGGCCAACGGCGTCCGCCGTGATTTCGGTCTGGGCTCGGTCGACCTGTCAACACGATCGCCGGCAGCTGCGGCCGAAGCAGAGCGCATACCCATTCTCCAACGAAAGATGCTGAACCTCGCCGAGGCGCGAGAGAAGGCCGAAGCGTACCGGCGAATCGCGAAGGCAGGCCTGGATCCTATCGAGGAACGGCGCAAGGCAATGGTCCGCGTCCCGACCTTCGAAAAGGCCGCAAAAGAGTGTCACGAGGCCCTCAAGAAGGGCTGGCGTAACAAGCGCCACACCGACAGTTGGCTTGCCTGCCTGGACGCCTATGCCTTTCCCGCGATCGGCGCCAAATCTGTCGACGTCGTGGAAGGCCCGCAGGTTCGAGATTTGCTCGCCCCTATCTGGATCGCCAAACCCGAAACCGCGCGCCGCGTCCTGCAGCGAATCGGTGCCGTGCTGGACTTCGCCCACGTCCAGGGTTGGCGGACATCTGAGACGTCTCTGAAATCCGTCCGGAAGGGCCTCCCCCGCCAGCCCAAGGTCGAGCGGCATTTTCCGGCGATGCCCTACGCGGATGTGCCCGACTTCGTGACCGAACTGCGAGGCCAGCCGGAGACCGTCGGCCGCATGGCCCTGTTGTTCCTGATCGCAACGGCGGCGCGCTCTGGCGAGGTGCGCAATGCGCGCTGGTCGCACATCGATCGAGAGGCCAAGCTCTGGCACCGGCCGGCTCCATTGATGAAAGCGGGCGTCGCCCACACTGTCACCCTCAACCAGCTCGCTCTGGACATTCTCGACCGCGCCAAAGACCTGCGCGGCGATGAGAAGGATCCCCTGCTGTTCCCTGGTGTCCGGAACCGCGCGTTGTCCGACATGACCTTGCTGAAGATCCTCCGCGACGCGGACCAGCCCTACACACCCCACGGTTTTCGGTCGTCGTTCCGCGATTTTGCAGCGGAGAAGATGCCGACAATCCCCGACCCCGTCGCCGAGGCCGCACTGGCACATGCGGTGCCCGACAAGACAATCGCGGCCTACAAGCGGACCCAGTTCCTCGAGCTTCGTCGCAAGCTTCTCGATGGATGGGGGAATTTTCTAATGAGAGCCGGCAAGGTCGTGAAATTGGCCGTGTCGGCATGAGCGCCCCTCCAACCGGTGAAATAACGGACTGGCCTGAAGAGTGGCTGAATGCGAACACCGAAGTGTTCCTAGCTCTCCGGGGAGCTAGGGAAAATCCCGCCCATATTATTGCGCAGTTTCTTCGGTCTCTGACACCAATCCATCCGCTGCTTCGCGATGCATTAGCGGAGGCGTTCGAACACGAGCAGCCAAAAGGCGGCCTGTACTTCGAAGTGCGCGGGCTGCGCCAGGGACCGGACACGGCTGGCGGCCGACGACGTCTCCGGCGAGATATGGAAATTGCCGAGTTTGTTGAATCTCGTCGGTCTACGGGATCGAGTCGCGCCGACGCCGAAGCGGCGGCAGCTAACCACTTTGGTACCAGCGTCGATCAGGCCCATAAGTCGGTGACGGAAGCTCGGAAAGCTGAAAAATGGCTGGAGCAGAATTGGACCAATCATGCCCCGCTGAGAGGAGGGGAGGATCTCTCCACACTTTGGCGGAATATTGGCCTAGACAAATATCTTCAGCATCGCGCCGAACGAACAAGGGATTGATCTGATTTCGGTTATTTCCGCTCACGCTTTTACCGGTATTTCTCCTCGCGCAATTATCTAGATGATGCCGACTTCTCGGCTCAATTTCCCTCCTGTTCCCAAGCTGGTGCAGCCCGCCCCAGCTCTGCCAGGAGGTCCATATGGAACGCATTACGATCACGGTACCTGAAGGGGTCCAGATCAGCGGCCTGAGCCGCAACACCATCTATCGGCAGATCGCAGCCGGCCGGATCGAGACGGTCCGCATCGGTGGCCGCCGACTCATTAAGGCAGATAGTCTGCGCCGTTTTCTGTCGGCAGACCAGCCGGCCGCGGCGTGATCGGTCATGTCCAAAAAGCGAAACGCCCCCGCCCGTGAGGGCGAGAGCGTCGAGTGTCGTTTTGCCGGCGACGTCGATGCTCTTAGCACAGCCGCAATCAGGGTCCAACATGTTGCGACCAGGCTGAACCTTAACCTTCACCGCGCAGCCGTAATTGCCCCGTTCGCCTTTGGAGGCGTGCATGGCTGAGCGTGCCGGCCACCCGCGCCAGATTGGCGAGATCCTCGCACCCGTCATCGCCCACACGATGGTCCTGGCATGGTTCCAAGCGCAGATCGATCGCCAGCCCACGTCGATGGCGAGGAAGCATTTGGTGATGCTCTACCGCGAATGCGGCGCGATCGACGACGGCGAAGCTCTGATCCTCGTCGAAGCGAACATGCTGGAGACAGCGTGATGGCCGAAGGTGGCTACGTTCTGATCTATCGGCGCGTCCTCGAGGACGGCGATTTTCGTTCGCCAGCAGAGGCGCTGGCGTTCGTCTATCTGATCCTCAAGGCAGCGTGGAAGCCCGTGGTCGTGACCTACAAGCGCCACGCGTTCGACCTGGACCGAGGTCAGCTTACCATCTCGCTACGCGATATGGCGGCAGATTTGGAATGGTCGAAAAGCCGCGCAGACCGCTTCATCGCGCTTCTCGAACGGGCCGGAAAAATCGCCATTTCGAGCCCAAAAATGCGGGACAGTCGCGAGACACCACCCGGGACACCTGTGGCGCAATCCGTGGGACACCTGCCGCCAGTCATAACTATCTGTAAGTACGACGAATATCAGTCGCCCTCCAACAAGGGTGAGACACCTCAGGGCAGCACCTTGGGACAGCGGCGAGACACCACCCGGGACACAGAACAAATAAACAATACAGGGAAAGAAGAAAAAGAAGATGGTGGCGCGGCCGAAGCCGCCAGCCGTCGGTATACGTTCGCTGGCCGAACGATCCGCCTCAATCAGCGCGACTTCGACACATGGCGACGGACCTATCATGCTATCCCCGATCTGGCGGCGGAGCTGATGTCGTTGGACAACTGGTTTGAAGGTCCTGCCGGCAGCAAGAAGCGCAGGGACTGGTTTCAAACCACGTCCGGTGCGCTCAACCGCAAGCACCAGGAAATCCTCCGCGCCAATGCGAACCCCGGGGAAGCGTGGGCGTCGCCATGCTGAGCAGCTGGGACCCGAAGCGCGCCGGTAAGATGCGCTGCCCTAAGTGTTCGGATCAGCGGCGCAACAAGATGGATCGATGCCTGAGCGTCTCGCCGGTCGACGGCGGATTTGTCTGGCTCTGCCACAACTGCGGATTTCGAGGAATTAGCGATGCTGCACGAGAAACACAGGGCATGGATAGAAGCCCGCATGATCGACCCCGCGCTGGCCGACAAGTTCGGCCTCGCGTCAGTCCAGGACCGCGAGGGCTATTGGCTGACCGTGCCGTATACGGAGCGCGGCGAGACGATAAATCACAAATGGCGACTGACCTCCGAAAAGCGCCACCGCATGGACCAAGGGGCGCCCTTGCTGCTGTGGAACGCGGATGCACTTCGCCATCCCGAGGTATTGGCGGGCGCGCCGGTCGTGATCACGGAGGGCGAATGGGATGCTCTGGCGGCGATGACGGCCGGAGTGCCCCACGTCGTGTCGATCCCCAACGGCGCCCCCTCCGGCGTGACCGCTGAGCCCGAAAATGCGAAACGCTATGCTTGGGTCTATCGCCATTTAGCCGACCTGGACCGGGTCAAGCAGTTCATCATTGCGGCCGACGGTGACGAGGCCGGCGCCAATCTTGCGCACGATCTCGTGTCCCTCCTTGGCGCGGAACGGTGTCGCTGGGTGAAATACCCCGAGCTGTGCAAGGATCTGAACGATATTGCGTTGACCTACGGTCATGCCGCTGTGGCCGATGCGGTGATGCGCGCCAAGCCCTACCCCATCAAAGGCTTGTTCCGGGTCGAAGACTTTCCGCCCCGGGGCCCGCTGCAGACCTTCCCGCTGGGCGTAAAGCCGCTGATGTCGATGCTATCGATCGTACCTGGCACGCTCACCGTTCTGACCGGTTATGCGAACATCGGCAAATCGACCGTCCTCAACAGCGTCGTCGGTGAGTTGCTCAAGAGCGGCATCGGCGTGTGCATGGCGCCGTTCGAGACCGACATTCCGATCCTGATCGAAGGGCTCCGGCGATCGATCCTGAAATCGCATGAGCGCGATGCGAGTGCTGAGGCGATCGGCGCAGCAGATAAGCTGATCGCCGACAACCTGGCCATCGTCCACCAGGCCGTCGACGAGGATGACGAGATGGACCTCGAATGGTTTCTCGATCGATGTAGGGCGGCGGTGATCCAGTATGGTGTTCGCGTCGTCGTGCTGGATCCGTGGAATGAGCTCGAGCACCAGCGCCGGCCTGGCGAGACGGAAACCGAATATACCGGCCGCGCGCTTCGCGCGATCAAGCGCTTTGCTCGGAAGTTCAATGTGGCGTTCTGGGTCGTGGCTCACCCGGCAAAGCCGATGGAAGGCGCCCGCGGCGTACCGAAGCTCTACCAGATCAGCGGATCGGCTCATTGGGCGAACAAGGCCGACTATGGCCTGACCTATCATCGGCGCGACGCGACCAAGAACGCTGCAGAACTCCATGTCAGCAAGGTTCGTATGGGCCTGCCCGGCGCGAAGGGTAAGGTCGCGGTGACGCTCGACTTTCGGACGTGGGAGTTCGTCGAGGACGAAGGAGCTGGGCAAAATGACTGAGGATCAGGTGACGAAAATCGCTGAGCGGATCGAGCGGATCTATGTTCGGGTCCGGCAGCTTGAGCGGGAGAGCGCCGATCCTCATGGAGGGCTGCGCCTCATTCCCGGCGAGGAGTGGCTTAACACGCCCCTTCGCTCACGCCTCGCCGCCGTCGATGACGCCCTGAGCGGTCTCAGATACGCAGCATGGTGCATCGGCGAGACGCTGATCGTCATGGGCGGGACTGCGGCTCTGGATGCGGTGCTCCGGCGCGTTGAGCGCGGCGAGCATGGATTCAAAATCGCATCCTGGCTCGATCATCGATGGGACGGCGTGACCGACGGGCGGCAAGGATGGCACGCGTGATGGTCAACCTAACCAAGCAAAACCGCCGGCCGAAGAAGCAATCTGACGATGCCGGGCGTAGAGCATCCAAGCGGCTCATCAACAAGATTGCCAATCCAGCCGATGGGAAGCCGCTGCCAGGAGAAGCCAAGGAGATCGAGGCCGCTACGGAGCGCTATCTCGATCGATGCCCGAGGGCGATGCTCGAATATGACGAGAGCGGAAGTGTCGTCGCCCCATATGGCGATCGGATTGGCCACATCTTTCGCCTGATGGACGCGCTCGGCACGCCATCGATGGATTTCGCCAATCTGCAGCTCGTTGTCCTGGAGCGGGCTTGCGGCGGCGCGGGGGACGGGAAGGATGACGTCGCGGTCAATGCGGCTCTGGCGATGATTCAGGCGATCGGGCCGAAGGATGAGCTCGAGGCGGCATTGGCAGTCCAAATGGCAGCAGCGCACGCCCTTTCGCTCAAGGCTGCCGGCTGGGCCAACCGGACAGAAAATATCGTCGCTGCGACGGCCGGTGGCAATCTCTCAGTCAAGATGATGCGCACATTCACCGCCCAGATCGAAGCATTGGCCAGGCTTCGCGGAAAGGGTCAGCAGACGGTCCGAGTGGAACACGTCACGGTTCAGCCGGGCGCCCAGGCGATCGTCGGCGATGTGCACCAACACCTCCCGGGGGGAGGGGGTGGTTCGAAGGAAAGCAAGGATCAAGCCCATGAGCAAACTACCGATGCACCTATCGCCGCGTTGCGGCGCCCGGACCAGAGCAACCACGGCGTGCCGATTGCCTGCGATGAAAAACGGCCGATGCAGGCTGCATGGCGGGCTGAGCACAGGGGCGCCGAAGGGTAATCAGAACGCGCTAAAACATGGCGCCTACACTCGTGAGGCGCTGTCGGGTCGCGCCCAGGCCGCGGCCATTACCCGGGCATGGCGCGACCTACTGGAATCGCTCGAATAGTCGCGCAAACATTCACCGGTGGAGTATTCATCCACCTGACCTCGGGTCAAAAAGCGCCATAAATGGTGAGATCGCCCCTTCTAGCCGTAGGATGTCCCACATTTGGTCCCACAACAGACCGCCGGTGGACGCGTTCGCCGATGCGCCCATCGAACTGGCCGAGCTATATCGACGCGCTGATGTGATCGTCTTATGTTCGTCGAGACGACAGACGCGGGGCCATCATGATCAAGCACTTATCACTGCTCGAAATCATCAACATCTTGCGTGCCGGCGGCGGGGCGACCGTTAGCGCCCGTCAGTTTACCGCGTTGGACCTCGTTAACATGGCGCGCTCTTTGAGAGGAGCGGCCGTTCTGAATGTTGCGAACAGCCAAGCTCTCACCGGCTTGGACATGATTTCTATCGCGCGGGGGGCAACCAAACCGGCGTTCGTGACATTCTCCGGGCGGGCAGAGTAATCGCGCACTGATCCGGCAATATCCTGTCGAACGCTCTGAAGTGCGAAGGTCTCGTCAGGCCATCGCCGCGCCTCCACGGTAGCCCCTTCCCCTGTGACGGCGGTAATCGCATCACGCCGCTTCAATACCTTCACCGGCCATGTTCGCCGGCACCGCCATTCGGAAGCGCAAGCCCGACACCGGCCTGCTGCGCCCCTATCGACCTAAGCCCGCCGACTTCCGCGAAACCTATATCCTGATCGGTTGGGACGGCATCGACGAGCACTTCCACACCAACTGGCGGTGCATCCGGCGCTGGATCATCGAGCAGATCGCCGAGGACGAGGCCGCCGGTCGCATCCACCTGAAGGCGGCCCGCGCGGCTTGGATTCGCGAAAATGGCAGGCTGTTGTCGCGCACGGGCAGCAGGCGGCGCGCCAAGCGATACTGCGCTGGTCGCACTCTAACATCGGTCAGTGGTTGACGGCGGTAGAGATGCGCGTCCCCCAGCCATAGCCTCTCCCCGCCGCTCGCGATTTCGCTGGCTGCGGAGAAAGATGATGCAGATCACGTTGATGGACCGCGCGCCGATCGAGAAGGTCCGCCGGTTGCCAGATGGCCGAATCGCCGCCGTCGCCAAATTTGCCCGTACTGGCTGCCAGACCTATCTCGGCGCCGAACTGGGTCGCCCCGATCTCACCACCGTCACCGTGTATCGCCCCGAAGATGAGGTCTTCGCGCAGGATGCTATGGCGTCCTTCGCGCACAAGGCCATCACGCTCGATCATCCCGGCGAAGACGTGAGCGCCACCAATTGGAAGCGCTTGGCCGTCGGCTTTACCGAGGGGCGCGTCGCCCGCGATGGCGGGTTCGTCGAAATCCCTCTGATGCTCGCCGATGCCCAGGCAGTCAGCGCTTACGACCAGGGCCGAGCTCGCGAACTTTCAGCCGGCTATTCCTGCGAGCTCGTATGGGGTGATGGCATCGCCCCCGACGGCACCCCCTTCCAGGCGACCCAGCGCAGCATCCGCGGGAATCACATCGCTCTTGTGCCGGCTGGCCGTGCCGGTTCGGAATGCAGGATCGGAGATGCCATGACGCTGTTGAACGATGCGGCCGTCGCGGCCGAGGTGGCGCGTCAGCGCATGATCCACGATCAGAAATTCGCCTTCATGGGCAATCGAGCGCCAGCTTTTGATGAGGCCATCGCTGCTATCACGGCGCGGTCGACTACCCTTTCGGGGCAGGCCGCCGACGTCCGCAATATGGCTCGCGACATCCGCTATTCGGCAGCTTCCACACCCGCTCAGGTTGCGGATGCGCGCGCCGAAATGATCGCGGTCATGCGACAGCCGGCAGGGTCGTCCGCGACCTCCGCAGAGGACGTGCGCAACTTGGCTCGAGCTGCCCGCTACTGACTGTCCGCCGTCACGGCCGCGCGTCTGCGCCGCCAATCAGGAGAAGTGAAATGGCGAAACCTCTAGATGATCGCATCCTGGCCGCGATGGGTCATGGTGCCCGAGCAGCAACCGTCTCGGATCTCATCAACGAAGTGGCTGCGGCGATCGATGTCGCCCAGATCGAGCACGACGCACTCGATGCCAGGTCGAAGTCTGCCACATCGCCGGAAGACGAGGCAGAGGCCGCGGCCGAGGAGGCCGGTCGCGTCGCTCGCCGATTGGTGCGCCTGCAGGCCAAGCGCCAGCAGCTCCAGGGACGGTACCAGGAGTTGATGGACTCCGAGCGCCGCAAGCGCCACGTCGAAGAGTATGAGGCGATCAGGGGCCGGCGGGATCAGCTCGCGGCAGACATCAAAGATCGCTGGCCGGTCCTGGTCGGTGAGATCATCGACCTGATCGAACGCATCGAAGCGAGCGACGCCGAGATCGAAGCGTCCCGCCGCAATGTACCGAGCGGCTGTGATTGGCTGGAGTCGGCCGAATCGATGGCCCGGGGATGCCCGGCCAACTGGTATCTTCACGGAGGGTCGCCCGTCCTTCGGTTTACGAAGATGAAGATTCCAACATTCGACGGCACCGATACGTTGCGTCCAAACCTGCGGCCGCAGCGAGAGGAGCGCATGCGCATGGAAGAGCAGGAACGGCAACGCAACCGCTCCTATCTGGCGCAGAAGGCCGCTGAGGAGGCTCGCTTCGCTCGTTACATGGTTACACCGCCGGACCGGCAGAGCGGACCTGCGGTATCGCTGGCCACCCAACATGGCGCGGTGGATTGCATCCGTCGGGGCGAGCTGATGATGACCGTCGAACAAGCTGCCGAAGCGCAGGCAAAGGGCTGCAACGTCGAGCCGCTCGCGGCCGGCCAGGCTCTCAGCCAGCCGGCCGACGCACACTTCTAATGTCCGAGGCTTCACATCATCGGTGCCCGTCTCCTGGCGCCGATGGCCGCGCGCCGAGGCAGGGTATGTTCTCCACCTGCTGGCCGGTGCGCGGCACCCTTTCCGCTTCTCGACGGGGAGGCCGCCGAAGATGCGCCGTCGCTCCTCGATTGGGCGATTGACGACAGCGAGTTCGACCGGACCTGGGCAACTACAAATTTCAGCGAGGATGTGACATGGGGAAGACACTCGGTACCGTCCTGACCATTGGGGCGGCGGCGGCACTGGCCTATTTCAGCTTTGGCGTTGCCGCATCGTTTGCGGCTTTGCCGGGGGCAGCGACGGCCGGTGCCACTGCCATCGCCGGCGCTATCACCGCGCTCGGCGTGACAGCGACGAGCTTCGCCTTGCAAAAGGCGGCCGGCGTGCTCGGGCTTGGACCGAAAGCGCCCAGGCCGCCGACCGCCGAAAACGCTGTGAAAATCACGCTGCCCGAGAGGCAAGCCGCCTATGGTCGGAGCAAGATGGCGGGGTGGGCGCTGCGTTATGACCGCGATTAACGTGTTGCTGCAGCCGACGGCAGCCTATCTGATCACGGACAGCGCGACCACCGACAGCAACGGCGTGCTGATCGACATACGCTCCAAGGTCACCGTTTTATCGCGTTTCAGAGCCGCTATCGCCTGGACCGGCGCGGGGCCTATCCACGCCGCAGGTCAAGCCGATCGCAGGATCAGCGAGGCTTTGGTTTCGAAGGGCGTTTCGAGCCAGGCCGAGCTGCTTGCAGCGTTGCCGCTGATCGCTGCCGAGATGCATGCGGAAAACGCCGCCTATATCGATACAGGCCACGACACGGCGGTTTCTGTCTTCGTCGCCCTCTGGAGCAAAAAGCGGCGCGAACCCCAACTTTGGGCATGTCATGGTGATCAGAGCGTGTTCGGACCGAGCTACGTGCCCTATTCGATGGTGCGGCTCCGGCAGTATGTGACATGTCCTCCAGACGTCGATCCCGACGGGTGGTGTCGTGCGGCGTTCGGTCGCGTGGTCGATTTCGCAGATCCCAAGAGCTTCCGGCCTTCCGTCGACGGCGTCGCGCTCCTTGAGGCCCAGCGACATATTCGTGAAGGCATCGGCGTGTGGGGAGGGTACAGTGTCGGCGGCAGCGCCAATCTCACCACCGTCAGCGCGAAGGGTATTCGCGAGCGCGTCCTCAAGACCTGGCCAGACAAGGTTGGCGAAAAGATTTCGCCGGCTGTGACGTAGGCTTCTACCATGGCAAAGATCCGCGGTGCCAAGGAGCATGCTGCCCGCCTGCGTCGATTAGGCGGCGGAAGTGGCTCGGGCGGTGCGATAGCAGAGGGTATCGGCGATGCGCTGTTCGCTGGTGCCGATCTGATCAAAGCCGATGCCCAAGTGTCGATAACGGCCGGGTCTCGTTCGGGGAGAATGGTAAAGGGGGTCCTCCGGGGCAAGTATCAGGCGTCGGCACCGGGAGAGCCGCCTGCTTATGATACACACGACTTGGCTAATAGCATCGAGAGTGCGCGGCTTGGGCCTCTTCATGCCCAGGTTACCGCCAACGACCGCAAGGCGGCATGGCTTGAATTCGGCACTTCGAAGATGGCCGAACGTCCCTATATGCGGCCAGCGGTCGCCAAGAACCGGAAAGAAGTGGTCGAGATGGTTCGTCAGGCGGTGAATAAGGTGATCCGGCGCAAATAGTCCGCATGACCGCCTGCAACATGATCATATCCGATGACCGCGCCGTGTTCCTGACCGATACAGCGCTGTTCGACCCTGACGGCGTCGTGGTTGGCTTTGAGCGCAAGGTCGTATGTATGCCACGGCTCGGCCTCGCAATTTCGCTGACTGGCATGATGATCGGCGGGCCAGCGGTGTTGAGAGCTATGTTTCGCCCCTTTCGAACGCAAGCCGAGGCGCTCGAGGAATTGCCCGATGTTGCGTGGGCGATCCGGGAGGTGAACATGGAGCATTGCGCGAGAGACGGACGTCGGTGGGCATGTGACGTGACGTTAGCGATCGCCGTGTACGATATAGGGGATCGCCGATTTTCCGGACGTTTGCTGTCTACAGGCAATCTGCCCATCCGCGGCACAGGGCAGGCTTATGTGCCCGGAACATATCTGCAGGTTCGGAACTGCATCAGCCCCGCGATCGATCGGCATTTGCCCGTAGAGTTCTCGGTCATCGAACATGGCCGCTGGCTTTTGGAGCGACAGCGCAGGACGCTATCGAGCGGCGGCTACCACAGCGTGGGCGGTATGGCCGAGCTGAGGATCATCACTGCCGAGGGCTCACGGAAACGGGTAATTTCGACCTGGCCTGATCGCGTGGGCGAGAAGATCGTCCCTTAGCCCTCAGTCGTTCTCGCCACCCATCGGGTTGGCTTCATCGATCAGCGCCTGCACTTCGCCTATGCGAGTATCATCCTCAAGGCGGATCAGCGCGCCACAGGAGCAGCCGGCTGCCTGGTGGAGCCTGATCTGCTTGTAGGTCACGCGCAGTTCGGTGCCGCATTTCGGGCAGTCGACCAATGCGATGATGTCGTCGAGTTCACCGGGCATGGCGGGGATATATGACTTGCAGCCGAGTCGAACCAAATAGCAGCATGCATTTAACGGTTCGGGTCAATTCGTGAAGCGCGCTGAGCCTTCTTAACCTTCTTGTTCATGCCCTGAAAATCGATCGCGATTTTCTTCAGCGATACAGCGTCCGATATGCTAAAGGGCGTAGTATAGCATTCCCGCGGTTTCATCGCTTTGAGCTGCGCTTCTATGCGCTGCCACCAGATCATCAAATGTCCCGCTTGAATTGCTCGGCTTGCATTCGCCCAAGCCGAAGGCAAGTGGATCACTCTCACGCCGGTTCTTTCTACAGCTTGCACTTGGGGCGGCTGTTTCAGGAAATCGGTATCTGCCGTCAAAATGGCTTCACCGCCGTCTGCCGCAAAAGCGGTGATCCAGTGGACATCGGTGCTCCCTTTGAACCCCTCTTTTAGAACCGAGGTGAGTTCGAATCCTTCACCGAGGGCGATCTGGTTGACCGCCTGCACGATCGCTGGTGCGATATGCTCGTCCGCTCTGATTCTCAATTTGCCGTCGTTATCTCGTATTCGACGGCCGCTCTCACAGCGTCTTCGCTGATCTCAAAAGCATCTGCAACACGGCGAATACTTCCCCCCTCGGCTTTCCACATGCGATGGATCGCGGCCGTGGGAATTCGCTCATCAATTAGTGCCGGCTTCCCGAACGCCACTGCGGGATCGACGCTGATCTTTGGAAATTCGGCCGGTAGTGGATACCAGCGCCGCGCGAGCTCCGAAGCAGGATCAAATTCGACACCTTTCGCGATTGTCGCTTCAATCACATCCCACATTTCATGCTGACCAGAAGCCATATCCCAAGTCATCCGATCACCCTGTTGCTCAGCGACCTGGGCAAACACACTACGGCGATCCGTAAGATATCTTGCTCTCGACAATGCAAAGGGATGCGGTTGATCCCATTCCTTCCGAGCTCGGGCCGCGGCGGCGCGCAGTGTCTGCATAGACACACCTTGCCGTCGGAAAGCTTCGATGAATCTCATCTCCATCAGATCTAGGAAGCTGATGGTACGAGAATGCTTGAAGTCGCGGTCCACAATTGGGCCTGCGGCACTATTACCCCAACCGTTCAACCAACCGCGCAGCTTCGGTGAAGCCACTTGGAGGAGGCGTGCAGCGTCGGCCGGACTATAAAAGCCGGCAAGCAACGGATCTGCATTGATTGGGCTATGCTCCAGCGCGGCCTCCTTCGCGATATCCGAGGAATCGGCTATCGACGCGAGCGCGTCAAGTCGGTCATCTCCCAGCACATAAAATGGGCACGCGCACTCCCGCACCATGCGCGGTCCCAAGCCCGCAGGTTTTCTCCGTTCCCTGGATCCCTCCGAGCTCATTCCCCGGCTGGTCAACCCTGGAAGATTCGCGGCGCCACCCAATATATTCGCCATGGAATCCGAGAAATCGAAGTCCGACCACCTTCGCCGCCATCCTCGCCGAAAGCCGAAGCCCCCGAACTGGCTGGTAGCCCCCACGTTCCGAACGATCGTCGTTCGCGAAGAACAGGCGGAGTATGTGCCGGATAAGCGGCCGCCGGACCGCAGGGAGTAGTCCTTCGCTGCCGCCTATTTGGCGGTGCTGAAAAACGACGCCGCAGCCGCATCCGGATCCTCGAAGAGCTTGCCGAACTTGCGCGAGCCGCAGGCCGCCAGGACGGTTTCCTCGTCCACCGTGCCCCGTTTCGGGGTGATCGCCTCGGCGCTTTCGCCTTTGCTCCCAACCGCTGATTTGCCCAGATAGTAGCTCACCGAGATATTCCGGAATGACCGATCGCGACAGTTCGCCTCGCGCAACGCGACGAAATGGTCGCTCCCTTGGTCGGGGCGATAGTAGAGCGCCTCCCGGAAGCGCACGACATCGCCCTGCCGGCGAACGCTCGCAGCATCGATGAAGGCGATCGAGGTGCCAGGAGAGTAGGACGCCTGGCGCCATTGCGCGCCGGCCGCCGGCGCCGAGGATAACGTAGATGGAACCACCTTGGGCATTGAATGCTCCGAAGGCGCCGCTGATGCGAGCTGGACGCCAGCGCGCGGTTGTACCGAAAAATCGAATATGCGGGCCGCCAGAGCGCCGGCTGCCCCACCGGCGGCCAAGGAATAGATGAACCCGTACTCGCCCGGCTCGAGCGGCTCGCGAGGCGTGACGCGATAAACTCCGGGGCGCACCGCATCGTACTGGAACGCGATGCGGTCTTGATCCATCACACCGGTCTTCGTGCCGCCAATATTCATGCTTCCGACGCGGGCCTCGCGGCGCCCATCCTTCTCGTTCAGCCTGATCAACGTAAACTCGCTGGGCGAGGTGACAGTCGCTGCGGTACCGGAAGTCCAGGCAACTGATTGTCGCGCCGCCTCGGGGTTGGATTCGTCGAAAAAGAAGAAAAAGACCGGGGAGGGATCGCCTACACCGACACGAGCCGTCTCATTCTGGATCGTGGCCTTAATGGACAGGGAGGCGATGCCACCAGTCAGAACATACCCCCAAATCCCCCCACTCTTTGCTTGGTTGACGACGGTGGCGTCGAGCTTCTGCATTTCCGCCGACGGCCCTTTTACGAGCACGTAAACGCCGGCCGGATGAGGCGCCATAGGATCCGGCGAGGTCAGCGACATTACCGGGCTGGCCGCTGCAGCCGAAGTGCCTGTGCCCAGCATCGCCGCGATCACTGGCGCGGAAACGCCCCGCTTCTTCAGATCCAACATTTGGCCGGCGGATAGGTCAAAGGTCGCGCCATCCCGCCTCATTTTCGCGATGATCGCTTCGTCACCGAGGCCGGCGGCCGATAGCTCCGCGACCTGGTCGATAGTCAGAGCTTGAGCAAAAAGCGGCCCTGCAGCGAACAGACAGCCCGCCGCGGCCGTCAGGATCTTGATCATCGAAAGCCCCCTATCGAGTCGCAGCGCTAACCGCGAGATCGCACAGGGCAACCAGCGCGCCGCGCCGTCAAGTGGGTTCTTAGGAATGCTCCAGAATGGATGGAGACGGCGAGGTCAGGGAATGCTCGTGAAGTTCCTTGCGGCTGGAGGGTGATCGGGGCAACCTGGCTCCGTCGCCGCGCGCCATTGGGAGCCGCCATGCCCACATTCCTCGTCCGCCTGAACGCTCAACAAAAACATCCGCGCGATTTCGTCGGGGTCTTCGTCGCCGACAATGTCAGGGATCTGCGGGAATACGTGGATGAATGCTGCCCGACGGATGCGTGCGAGTTCGCCACTCTGCCCAATGGCGGGGTATTTCTATCCGGAACCTCGCTGCCTATCCCATATGACCTCGGCGAGAGCGAAGAGGGAGACTTCTTCAAAAGCGCCCAGGTAACCGATAGCTGGTTCCGGTATTTCGTCGGACCTGACGATCAGGCCGAGTGGGAGCCGCTAGAGGCAGACGAGGACGATTTGACGGCGTAAGAACCGTAACTGTCCGACTGGCTGGAGGAGATGGGCGCGACGGGTGTGGTGAACCGCCAAAACGAAAAGACCCGACCCAATCGCTCGGGCCGGGTCTTTCGTCAGATTCCAAGCTGGCAACGCCTGAATCCCGCCGTTGGTACGGACTTAAGCCTGATGCCGAAGCAGTGCAGGAATGGTCCCGATATAGTGCGAAACGCATTAAGGTTCAATGACGATCCCCAGAGCCAGCGCCACCTTGCGCCGTAGTTCCCCCACGACGTCGGGTAACTCAATCTGAACATATTTCCTCACGCCGGTGACCGGGTGCTTTGTGTGGGGAAGGTTCACCCTCGCATATCCTACGGTGGCGACGTGATCGCACGCTGCCCAGCGAGGGCCGTCACCCCAAGGCGCGGGTATCACTAAATCCAATCGATGGTGCCAATCCTCCAAGGGTTGAGGGCATGTCGCACTGAGCGGAACGACGGCGACGAGGTTGTCTCGCCTCTTCAGCTTGGGCGATATCGTGATCGCGAGCCGACGCTTCACCATCTCAGGAGGTCGGAAGCCAGTTGAATAGTCGCAGATTACGATGGTGCCGGGGCGCGGATGGAAGGGTAACGGCATTCAGCTTTTAGCGATCTTTTTGAAGAGGTTCTGCGCATCTGCCAAAGTCAGGCCAGATATCCTTGTTCTGCCCGGATCGACTAGCGTGAAGCCGCTTTTCCCAGAGCCACTCCGCGTTAATTTCCAGCCGCGCCGCTCAAACTCTGCACGCAATCTGTTCTCATTTTCCTCAGTGTGCGCAGTATCGATTTTGGCGAGCTCTGCTTTGGCGCGCGCCTGGATATCTCGCAGTTCGTCAGGAGTCACGCCAGCTTCTCCGTAAGCAGGATCCGCACAGCCTCCGGCCGAGAAGGCTTTGGATCGGACTGTTCCGCGATCCAGCGGTCGAGTGTCGCGAGTTGGTCGGGCGGAAGGCGAAGCGTAATCGGCACCGAGTTAACGGCCGGCCGCCCACGCGATTTTCTGACGTCAGATATTGACATAGCGATTTGTTGATGCCAGAAAATGTGGACCGAAGCAAGGCGGCAACCTCGCTCCGGCCCTAACCGCAACGATCAACTGAGGTGATCGATATGGCTACTCAACCTGTACAGCCGGCCGAGGCGCCGGCCAATACCTCCGTGCGCCGGAAGCGGCGCCTGGTGATCGCCAACGACAATGGCCGTCCCACGCCGCCTGCGGCACCTATTGCCCTTCCGCCCATCCTCGCGTTCATCACCGGCGTTCCGATGGCCCCGCGTCAGGCCGTCGAACAACTCATCGAACAGGCAATCGAGGCGCTCGACCTACTGGACGGAGATCTCGACGTCGAACTGAACGGCGACGAGGTGGATGGCATTAACTCCGAGGACGATTTCTGGCCGCATTCCAATCGCCAAGACACGCCCGGCTGCCCTGTCTCCGATCCCGACCTGGGCGCCGATGATGAGGGCGAGGAGACCAACGAGGACGGCGAGCCGGAACTGTATGTGATCTGGCCGGAATATGGGGACGACCAGTCAAGCGGCCCAATCAACGAGGCATACGCGGAGCGCATCAGGATCGCCACCCAGCGCGCGGACGATTGGCGCTATGAACGGAGGTTCGCGTGATGGGTACCGCCATCCCCACTCGCCGGGCCGCCCTCGGCACCCTGATCGCCGCCCCGTTCGTCATAGGCGCCCCGGTGGCCGCCCTGCCGTCTCCCGCGGCTGGAGCGTTCGAACAGGCGCTTGCGACCCTTGAGCGCGCCAAGGCCGCCCATTACGCCGCGATCGAAACCATGGACGCCGCCGAGGCCGCGTTCTACGCCGCCTGCCAACCGCGCCAGCCCATGGCCGAGCTGGCTGATAGCGAGCGAGCCGCGCGAAAGCAGGCCGATGTGGAGGCCCGTCAACGGTTCGGCGTCGACGAAGCTCTGGAGATGGAAGGACTGGCCGGCAGCGCCGCTTGCGACGCCCTGGCCGCCGTGCTCGCCACCCCAGCTCCCGATATCGCTGCGGTGGTGCTCAAGATCGAGCTGGCCCGGGACGGCAGCCTCGGCATCGACGATCTCGCGCCCGTCCTGGCCGATCTGCGGCGGCTTGGCGCTCCGTTAGCGTCCGTAGGCGCTGGCAGGAGCTGACGATACCTCTCGATCGTCGAAGTGCGCTTCTCCTCGGTTCGACGTCGATGATGGAATGGGCGGGGTGGCTGGCCTGGGCATTGGCTAGCTGCTCCGCCATTTTCTTGATGAGCTCATCACGGCGTGGGTGAAAGTGTGGGAGCCGAAGCCAGAACCTTTCCGGGTTTCCCCGAAAAATCATCAACTTAACCGAAGATTGATGGTGGAAGGGGCTGGATTCGAACCAGCGTACGCTCACGCGGGCAGATTTACAGTCTGCTGCCTTTAACCACTCGGCCACCCTTCCAAAGGCGCCTGAAGCGAGGCGGCTCAATGGCCAATCGGGACACGGCTGTCAACGCCCGAAGCCCGGAAAAATCTCTGTCGCTGCAATGCTTGCGCGAAACCGCCCACCATCGGTAAGGCAGGCCCATGCGCAAAGGCCATCGTCCGTCCCAGCCCGCCCAGGGCCGTCCCCGCTTCTGGGGCCGCCACGCCGTGATCGCGGCGCTCGCCAACCCCGACCGCACCGTCAAGCGACTATGGGGCACACGCGAGGCGGTGAGCGCGCTGGAGCTGCCGCCGGTCATCCCGGTCACCTATGCCGACGCCGCCGATCTCGGCCGCCTGGTGCCGCACGACGCGCCGCACCAGGGGCTGGTGATCGAGGTCGATCCGCTGCCCGACATCTGGCTGGGCGACCTGCTGGAGGCGGCGCAGGGCGACCGCCGGCCGCTGGTCGTGCTGGACCAGGTCACCGATCCGCACAATGTCGGCGCGGTGCTGCGCTCGGCCGCCGCCTTCGACGCGGTCGGCATCGTCACCCAGGACCGCCACGCGCCGCCCGAATCGGGCGCGCTCGCCCGTTCGGCCTCGGGCGCGCTCGAGCTGGTGCCGTGGGTCCGGGTGGTCAACCTCGCCCGCGCGCTCGACGAGATCGCCGAGGCGGGCTTCTGGCGGATCGGCCTGAGCGGCCACGCCAAGGGGACGCTGGCGCAGGTGATGGGGGATTCGCGGATCGCGATCGTGCTCGGCGCCGAAGGAGAGGGCATGCGCCAGAACACCGAGGCGCATTGCGACGAACTCGCCAAGCTGCCGATCAGCCCCAAGGTCGAGAGCCTGAACATCTCGAACGCCGCCGCGATCGCGCTCTACGCGATCGCGGTGAGAGGGTGATGGGGGTTTTGTAGGTTTTTTGTTTTAGCCCTCAGGCGCCGGGCGCCGGGCCTCCGCCCGGCTTGGCTAACCTCGCATAAGCTCGGGCGCGCGTTCGCGCTTGCGGAGCCCTACGGACTCCGAGGCCAATCTCTTGCGGTGGAACGGGACGCGCAGCGTCCCGCAAGGATCGAAGCCGGTCCGCGGACTGCCCGGGGGGCAGTCCGCAGGCGGAGATCGGCTCGCGAAGCGAGCCGTGGCGGCCGCCCGAGCTTATGCGAGGATAGCCAAGGTCGCGGATGCGACCGCCGGCGCTTGAGGCCAAACAAAAAAGGATCGGGCCTCGGCCCGATCCTAACAGCTCAATCTTCCGGCGCGATCGTGACGGTCAGGCCGTCGAGCTCGTCGGTCATGGTGAGCTGGCACGACAGGCGCGAACGGTCGTCGCGATGGTCGCTGCTGTCGAGCAGGTCGTTCTCGTCGTCGCTCATGTCGGGCAGCAGGCCGTTGAAGGCCGGATCGACGAACACATGACAGGTCGCGCAGGAGCAGCAGCCGCCGCACAGCGCCAGCAGCTCGTCGATTCCGGCGTCACGGATGACCTCCATCACCGATAGGCCGGTCTCCGCTTCGATGACCGATTCCTCACCCTCACGCGTAACGACAACCAACTTGGGCATTACCACTCCCCCGATTTGCATAATCCGGATTTCGCGCGCCTATGTAGCGCGGGACCGGTGAAATCAAGAGCAGGAACCGAAATGAGCCTTTCCGCCGAACAGCTCCACCGGAGCATCGATGCGCTGGCGGGCATCGAACCGGCCATCGCGCGCATGCTGGAAGCGATCGGCTACCCCCCGCCCCGCATCCGCGATCGCGGCTACCAGACGCTGCTGCGGACGATCGTCGGCCAGCAGGTGAGCGTCGCCGCCGCCAATGCGATCTGGGCGAAGATGGAGACGATGGTCGGTGCCGGCCTCGCCCCCGAGGCGGTCGCCGCCGCCCCCGACGACCTGCTCCGCGCCACCGGCCTGTCGCGGCAGAAGATCGCCTATGCCAGGAGCCTGGCCGAGCATGTCGCGAGCGGCACGATCGATTTCGACCGGCTGCCCGCCGACGACGAGGAGGCGATCGCGCAGATGACCGCGATCAAGGGGATCGGCCGCTGGTCGGCGGAGATCTACCTGCTGTTCGCCGAGGGGCGCGGCGACGTCTGGCCGGCCGGCGACCTCGCCGTGCAGATCGAGGTCGGCCGCCTGCTGGGCCTGCCCGAGCGGCCGAGCGAGCGCGAGACGCGGCGCCTGGCACATGGCTGGAGCCCGCATCGGGGCGCCGCCGCGATCTTCGCCTGGCATAGCTACAACGCGCGCGCCAGCACGGCCAAGACCGACAAGATGCCGCTGTAGCTTCGGCCGATCTCCCTGCCCTTTTCCGTCATTCCCGCGAAAGCGGGAATCCACGGTCGCGGAGCGTGCGACCTCCTGCGGGCCGCCGTCCATGGATTCCCGCTTTCGCGGGAATGACGCGGTTTTTCAGCGGCCTGTCAGCCCCTGAGCTTCGCCCCCAGCTTCGCCGCCGCCGCGACGATCTTCTCGGAGATCGCCTGGAGGTCGGCGTCGGTGAAGCTCTTCTCGCTGGGCTGGAGCACCACCTCGATCGCCACCGACTTCTCGCCCTCGCCGACGCCCTGGCCCTGGAACAGGTCGAACAGCCGCGCCTCGGCGATCGCCGCCTTGTCGGCGCCGCGCACCGCGCGGAGCAGTTCGTCGGCCGCCCGGTCGGCAGAGACGAGGAAGGCGAAGTCGCGGCGCACCGCCTGCAGCGCGGGCGGCGCATAGGCCTCGCGCATATGGTCGGACGAGGCGCGCTTGACCGGCGCCGCGTCGAGGAACACTTCCGCCGCGACGACGGTGCCGTCGATGTCGAAGGCGCGCGCCACGCTCGGGTGCAGTTCGCCGAACTCGGCCAGCACCGTCTTCGGCCCCAGCCGCAGCGATCCCGAGCGGCCGGGGTGATAGACCCCGCTCGACACCGTCTCGAACAGTTGCAGCCGATCGACCGGCGCGCCGACCGCGCCGAGCATCGCCACCGCCTCGGCCTTGGCGTCGAACGCGTCGAACGCCTGCGCCTTGCCGCTGCGCCAGTCGCGCGGGGTGCGGTCGCCGGCCAGCAGCAGGCCGAGCGTCAGCCCCTCGCCGTCGGCGAGATAGCGGCGGCCGACCTCGAACAGGCGGATGCTGCCGGCGCCGCGATCGGCGTTGCGCCGCGCGGCGGCGACCAGCCCGGGCAGCAGCGACGGCCGCATGACCTTCAGCTCCTCGCTGATCGGGTTGGCGAGCGTCCACGCGCCGCCGCCGAACGGCCGCGCCTCCGCCTCGCTGATGAAGCTCCACGTCACCGCCTCGTTGAGGCCGCGCGCGGCGGCGGTGCGGCGGGCGCGGCGCTCCACCTTCTGCGCCTGGGTCGCGGTCGGCCGGGCGACACCCTCGCCGCGCGGCAGCGGGGTCGACGGGATATTGTCGATGCCGATGATGCGGACGACCTCCTCGACCAGGTCGGCCGGGCCGTCGACGTCGCGGCGCCAGCTCGGCACCGAGACGTTCCAGACCGCGTCGATGCCGAAGCCGAGCGCCGCCAGGATGGTGCGCTGGCGATCGGGCTCGACCGCGAGGCCGGCGATCTTCTCGGTCAGCGTCGGATCGTAGCGCAGCGCCTTGGTGCCCGAGGGCGGGGTGCCCGCCTGGACGACCGGGCTCGGCGTGCCGCCGCACAGCTCGGTCACCAGCCGGGTCGCGATGGCGAGGCCGGCTTCGAGGAACTGCGGATCGACGCCGCGCTCGAACCGCGCCCGCGCGTCGGAGGTCAGGCCCAGCTTCTGGCCGGTGCGGGCGATCGCCTCCGGCGTGAAATAGGCGCATTCGATCAGCACGTCGGTGGTGGCGGCGGTGACGCCGGTCTTCTCGCCGCCCATGATGCCGCCGATGTCGTCGGGGCCGTTGGCGTCGGCGATCACCGTCATCGTCTCGTCGAGCGTGTAGCTCTTGCCGTTGAGGGCAAGAACCTCTTCGCCCGGGGTCGCCTTGCGCGCGACCAGCGGGCCGCTGAGCCTGGCGAGGTCATAGACGTGGAGCGGGCGGCCATGGTCCAGCATCACATAGTTGGTGATGTCGACCAGCGCCGAGATCGGCCGCTGGCCGACCGCGATCAGCCGCTTGGCCAGCCATTCGGGACTGTCGCCGTTGACGACGCCGCGCACCGCCCGGCCGAAGAAGGCGGGGCAGCCCTCGGGATCGTCGGTGCGGATCTCGATCGGGCATTCGCCCTGGCCGATGATGGACGGCAGGTTGAGCGGCCTGAGCGCGCCGAGGCCCGCCGCCGCCAGGTCGCGCGCGATGCCGCGCACGCCCATGCAGTCCTGCCGGTTCGGCGTGATCGCGACGTCGATCACCGGATCGGACAGCCCCGCCCAGTCGGCATAGACGGCGCCGACCGGCGCGTCGGCCGGCAGCTCGATGATCCCGTCATGCGCGTCGCTCAGCTCGAGCTCGCGCATCGAGCACATCATGCCGCGCGATTCGACGCCGCGGATCGCCGCGACCTTCAGGGTGACGTCGATGCCGGGGACATAGTCGCCCGGCCGGCCGAGCACGCCGACCAGCCCCGCGCGGGCGTTGGGCGCGCCGCAGACGATCTGCAGCGGATCGCCGCCGTCGCCGGCGTCGACCGACAGGACCTGCAGCTTGTCGGCCTGCGGGTGCGGCGCCGCGGTCAGGATGCGGGCGATGCGGAAGGCGCCCAGCTTCTCGGCCGCGTCCTCGACGCCCTCGACCTCCAGGCCGACCCGGGTCAGCCCCTCGACGATCGCGTCGAGGCCCGCCTCGGTGTCCAGATGCTCCTTGAGCCAGCTCAGCGTGAACTTCATGCGCCGACTCCCCCCGACAGCGTGGGCACGTCGAGCGCCGCGAAACCATAATGCCGGAGCCAGCGGAGATCGCCGTCGAAGAAGGCGCGCAAGTCGTCCATCCCATATTTGAGCATCGCGAGCCGGTCGATCCCGCAGCCGAAGGCGAAGCCCTGCCATTCGTCCGGATCGAGGCCGCAATTGGCGATCACCCGGGGATGCACCATCCCCGAGCCGAGAATCTCCATCCAGCCGCCGTTTCCGGCCGCCGGATCGCCGCCGATCACGCGGCGTCCCTTCTCCCAGGTGAAGCCGACGTCGACCTCGGCCGAGGGCTCGGTGAAGGGGAAGAAGCTGGGGCGCAGGCGCAGGACGATGTCGTCGCGCTCGAAGAAGGCCTTCACGAAGGTCTCCAGCGTCCACTTGAGATGGCCCATATGGATGCCGCGATCGATCACCAGCCCCTCGACCTGGTGGAACATCGGCGTGTGGGTGGCATCCGAATCCGACCGGTAGGTCCGCCCCGGCGCGATGATGCGGATCGGCGGCTTCTCGGTCATCATCGTGCGGATCTGCACCGGCGAGGTGTGGGTGCGCAGCAGCATCTTCTTCCCGTCCTCGCGGTCCGGGAAATAGAAGGTGTCGTGCATCGCGCGCGCCGGATGCGTCTCCGGGATGTTGAGCGCGGTGAAATTATGCCAGTCGTCCTCGATCTCGGGCCCGGTCGCGACCGCGAAGCCCAGGTCGGCGAAGATCTCGGCCAGCTCGTCCATCACCTGCGCGACCGGATGGACCGACCCCTGCATGCCGGCCGACACCGGCAGGCTCATGTCGAGCGTCTCGGTGGCGAGGCGCGCCTCGAGCGCGGCGCCCTCCAGGCTCGCCTTGCGATCGGCGATCGCGGCGGTCACCGCCTCGCGCAGCGCGTGGATCTTCGGCCCCTCGGCCTGTCGCTGATCGGGCGTCATCGCGCCCAGCGTCTTGAGCAGCGCGGTGATCGTCCCCGACTTGCCGAGCGTGCGCACGCGAATAGCCTCCAGATCGGCAAGCGTCGCCGCCGATGCGATCTCCGAAAGCGCGTCCTGTTCGTCTGCCACCCTGTCTTACCTTCGTCATTCCCGCCTTGTGGCGGACCACTTGTTCGCGCCAGCCCCGTACCCTCGCGGGCGGGCACAAGACAAACAAAAAGGGCGCGGTGACCATGGCCACCGCGCCCCTCCTGTCTGGTGTCCGAAGACTTACGCCGCGATGCGGGCGCCTTCGGGGAGGGCGGCCTTGGCCTGGGCGATGATGCCGCTAAAGGCCTCGCCCTCGTGCATGGCGATGTCGGCCAGGACCTTCCGGTCCAGCTCGATGCCCGCCAGCTTCAGGCCGTGCATGAACACGCCGTAGGTCAGGCCTTCGGCGCGGACAGCGGCGTTGATGCGCTGGATCCAGAGCGCGCGGAACGAGCGCTTCTTAACCTTGCGGTCGCGATAGGCGTACTGGCCGGCCTTCTCGACGGCCTGACGCGCGATGCGGATGGTGTTCTTGCGGCGGCCATAATAGCCCTTCGCCGCGCCAAGAATCCTCTTGTGCTTGGCGTGGGTGGTCGTACCGCGCTTGACGCGTGCCATTTAGCGGTCCTCCCTCAGTTCAGGCCGTACGGGGCCCACAGCTTCACGCGGGCCGTATCGGCCTCGGCGAGAACGGTGGTGCCGCGATTGGTGCGGATATACTTGGAATTGTGGCTGATCAGCCGGTGACGCTTGCCGGCGACGCCGTGCTTCACCTTGCCGGTGGCCGTGAGCTTGAAGCGCTTTTTGACGCCGCTCTTGGTCTTGAGCTTGGGCATTTTCGTCTCCTGATATGCGACGTTTGCAGACAGCCACGGCAGCCCATACAGCCGGACCGTCCATCAAATCGCGGAAGCGCGGGCCTATAAGGGGGGCGGGGCCGGATTGCAACCCGTCAGGGCCGGAATCGGAACCAGCGTCGGCCGCCGGGGGTTTCCCCAGGTCATGGTAGTCGAACCCCATCCCCCGATCGAGGTCCCCGAGGGGGCTTCCGACAACGCTCCGCAGCCGGCCCGGCGGCGGCGCGATCCCGCCAACTGGACGCTCGCCGCGGGCTTCGCGGTGGTGGCGACGGTCATCGGCCTGGTCGTGCTGGCCTGGTTCGTCCTCTACGTCACCAAGGGCCGCTTCCTGAAGCCGACCTTCGAGTCGGTCGCCAGCCGGATGACCGAGCGGCAGGTGAAGGTGGCGGGCGATTTCCAATTCTATTTCGACATCATCGACGCCCGCTTCCTGGCCGACGGGCTGACCATCTCCAACCCGAAATGGACGACCCGGCCCCATTTCCTCGAGGCGCGCCACGTCGCCGCCCGGATCAAGACGATCCCGCTGATCTTCGGGGAGCGGAAGGCCGACTGGCTGGTGCTCGACGGCGCCCGGGTCGACGCCGAATGGGACGCGCGGAAGCGCAACAGCTGGACCTTCGGCGATCCGAACAGGAAGGGCGAGCCGTTCCGCTGGCCGACGATCGCCCGCGCCCGGGTGACCGACAGCCAGGTCCGCTACATTGATCCGGCGTTGCAACTGCGCACCGACGTCAAGGTCGGCGACATCGCGGCCGGCGACGCCCGCATCGCCGGCAAGGTGCCCTTCACCGGCACCGGCACGCTGCGCGGCAAGCCCTTCACGATGAACGGCGCGCTGCTCTCGCCCAATTCGACGGTGGCGTTCGGCAGGACCCGGTTCGCGATGCACGCCCGGTCGGGGCCGACCCGCCTCGACCTCGACGGCGTGCTGCCGGCGGCGACGCAGATCGAGGGATCGGACCTCAACCTGAAGGTGCGCGGCCCCAATATCCGCCTGCTGTTCGACTTCCTCGGCGTCGCCGCGCCCGACACCCGCGCCTATTGGTTCACCTCGAAGCTGACCAAGGCCGGCGGCGAATGGCGCTTCACCCGGATCAACGGCCGCTACGGCGCGAGCGACCTGCACGGCCGCATGACGATCAGCCTGCCGGGCGACCGGCTGTTCCTCGACGCGGTGCTCGATTCGAACCGGGTCGACATCATCGATGTCGGCCCGTTCATCGGCTATGAGCCCGAGGCGCTGGCGGCGAAGGGCGCGCAGGCGGCGGTCGCGCAGACCGGCGGCACCCCGCGCATCCTGCCCGATGCGCCGCTCCGGATCGACGCGATCCGCAATTTCGACGCCCATATCCTCTACACGGTGAAGGATTTCCGGAATCCGAAATTCCCGATCAGCAACGTCGACCTGACCTTCGACCTGAACAAGAGCCTGATGACGCTGTCGCCGTTCAGCTTCGAGATCGCCGGCGGCCACCTCGCCTCCGACATCGTCATCGACGCGCGGGTGCCGGCGGTGGTCACCGACTATGACATCCGCCTGTCGCCGACGCCGATGGCGAAGCTGTTCGCGGGCTTCGGCGTCCACCAGGCGGGAACCACCGGCGCGATCAAGGCGCGCGTGCGGATGAAGGGCACCGGCGACACGCTGCGCGACTCGCTCGCCACGTCGAACGGGCGGATCGCGATCATCCTGCCGCGCGGCACCTTCTGGACGCAATATATCCAGCTGTCCGAGTTCGACGTCGGCGTGTTCGTGCAGAAGCTGCTCCAGGACAAGCTCAAGAAGCCGGTGCAGATCAATTGCGGCCTGCTCGGCTTCACGGTGCGCGACGGCGTCGCCGCGGCCGACCCGATCCTGATCGACACCGACAAGAACGTGATGACGGCGAAGGGCGGCTTCAGCTTCAAGGACGAGTCGCTCGACATGCGCTTCCGCGCCGATTCCAAGAAGTTCAGCCTGTTCTCCGGCCAGTCGCCGGTCGGCATCAAGGGCTATTTCGCGCAGCCCGGCATCAACATCATCAGCCCGCAACTGCTGGCGCGCGGCGGCGCGGGGCTCGCGCTCGGCGCGGTGGCGAGCCCGCTCGCGGCGGTGCTGGCCTTCGTCGACGTCGGCGACGCCAAGGCGGCCGCCTGCGGCCCGGTGCTGGCGGGCGCGCAGGCCAGCGCGATGCGGACCACGAAGGGGAAGCCGCGCAAGGACGTCGGATCGGCCCGCGAGAACCGCCGCCAGGCCGGCGACCGCAAGCAGCCCGACAAGCTGGGGATGTAGGCCCTAGAGCGGTTCACGATCCGATTGCATCGGATCGGCTGCCCTAGACCATTGTTTTACCGCGATTTCCGAGCCGGCAGATGTATCCATCTGCCTAGAAATCGCTCTAGTTCAGCAGCGCCACGATCTGCTCGATCAACCGGTCGTCGCCCACGGCGATCACGTCGCCCGCGCTGTTCGCGTCGAGCGGCCGGCCCTGCCAGTCGGTCATCCGCCCGCCCGCGCCCTCGATCACCGGGACCAGCGCGGCGAAGTCGTGGAGCTTGAGCCCCGACTCGATCACTGCGTCGAGATGGCCCGAGGCGGTCAGCCCGTAATTGTGGCAGTCGCCGCCCCACAGCACGTCGCCGGCGGCGGCGCTCACCCGGGCGAAGCGGTCATAGTCAGACGCCGCGAACAAGGCGGGCGAGGTGCTGCCGAGATGCGCGTCGGCCAGCCGCGCGCAGGCGCGGCTCCGCACCGGGACGCCGTTGAACATGGTGAGCTGGCCGGACGCGCCGACCCAGCGGTCGCGCGCGATCGGCTGGTCGATCACCCCGAGCACCGGCTGCCGGTCCTCGACCAGCGCGATCAGCGTGCCGAACAGCGGCCGCCCGGCGATGAAGGCGCGGGTGCCGTCGATCGGATCGAGCACCCAGACGCGCTCGGCATCCTCCCGCTCGCGGCCATATTCCTCGCCGATGATCCCGTCGGTGGGCCGCTCGACGGCGATGATCGCGCGCATCGCCGCCTCGGCCGCGCGATCGGCCTCGGTGACCGGCGAGGCGTCGGCCTTGGTCTCCAGGTCGAAGCGGGCGCGGAAGAAGGGGCGGATCGCCTCGCCCGCCGCCTCGGCCAGGCGGTTGGCCAATATGATGTCGTCGTTGGTCATGCTGGCGTCATCCCCGCGTCGGGTGCAAAGTGCAAGCCCGCCGAGGAGGAATAGCCATGACCAAGTCGCGCCTGATCCCCTGCCTGCGTTATGAGGACGCCCCCGCCGCCATCGCCTTCCTGTGCGACGCCTTCGGCTTCGCGCGCCACGCCGTCTATGCCGACCCCGACGACCCGTCGATCATCCATCACGCCCAGCTCACCCTCGACGGCGGCATGGTGATGCTGGGCTCCGCCCGGTCCGGCGAAGCGGCCGAGCTGTACCGCTGGAAGACCGCGCGGGAAGCGGGCGGCATCACCATGTGCGTCAGCGCCTATGTCGCCGACCCCGACGCCCACCACGCCCGCGCAAGGGCCGCCGGCGCCGAGATCCTCACCGAACCGAGGGACAACCCCGGCTATCCGGGCCGCGGCTACGACGCGCGCGACCCGGAGGGCAATGTCTGGAACTTCGGCAGCTACGACCCCTGGGCGGGGTGAGGCCGAACGAATGCCGGACCTCAGAATGAGGTCCGCAAGCGCGAACGCGCGCCCGAGCTTATGCGAGGAAGCCAAGCCGGGCGGACGCCCGGCGCCCGGCGTTTGAGGGCTTAATCAAAAAGACTCGACACCGAGCTTTCGTCGGCGATGCGCTTGATCGCCTCGCCGAGCAGCGGGGCGATGGTCAGGTGGCGGATCTTCTTGGCGTCGGCGACCGCGGGGGAGGCGCCGATCGAGTCGGTGATCACCAGTTCGAGCAGTTCCGACCCCTCGACCCGGGCGACGGCGCCGCCCGAGAGGACGCCGTGGGTGACATAGGCGACGACGTCCTCCGCGCCCGCCTGGCGCAGCGCGGCGGCGGCGTTGCAGAGCGTGCCGGCCGAATCGACGATGTCGTCGACGAGGATGCAGAAGCGACCCGACACGTCGCCGATGATGTTCATCACTTCGGATTCGCCGGCGCGCTCGCGACGCTTGTCGACGATCGCCAGCGGAGCGTTGTCGAGACGCTTGGACAATGCCCGGGCGCGGACGACGCCGCCGACGTCGGGCGACACGACCATGATGTTGCGCCCGCCGAAGCGCGCCTGGATGTCGGCCGACATCACCGGCGCGGCGTAGAGATTGTCGGTCGGGATGTCGAAGAAGCCCTGGATCTGCCCGGCGTGGAGATCGACCGAAAGGACGCGGCTGGCGCCCGCCGTCTCGAGCAGGTTGGCGACCAGCTTGGCCGAGATCGGGGTGCGCGGGCCGGGCTTCCGGTCCTGCCGGGCATAGCCGAAATAGGGGATGACCGCGGTGATCCGGCGCGCCGACGAACGCTTCAGCGCGTCGATGCAGATCAGCAGCTCCATCAGATTGTCGTTGGCCGGATAGCCGGTCGACTGGATCACGAACACGTCCTCGCCGCGGACATTCTCATGGATTTCGACGAACACTTCCTCGTCGGCGAAGCGGCGGACGCTGGCGTCGGTCAGCGGCAGTTCGAGATAGGCGGCGATCGCCTTGGCGAGCGGCTGGTTCGAATTGCCGGCGAGCAGTTTCATGGACAGTTTCCCCGAGGGCGGTGGCCGAGACTCGGGCGCTCTTAGGGCTTGCACCCTCAAACGGCAATGGTCGCGGCGGCGCGACGGGGAAGAGGGTGGCTGAACCAACGATATCCGCCTAAAGGCGCCGCATGGTCGTCACCCGCTTCGCTCCATCCCCCACCGGCCGCCTCCATGTCGGCAACATCCGCACCGCGCTCCACAACTGGATGTGGGCGCGCGCGCATGGCGGGCGCTTCCTGCTGCGGCTCGACGACACCGACCTCGAACGGTCGACCGAGGAGAATGCCGCGTCGATCCGCGCCGACCTCGGCTGGCTGGGCCTGCACCCCGACGCCGAGGCGAAGCAGTCGGACCGCTTCGCGCTCTACGAATCACGGTTCGAGGAACTGCGCGCGCAGGGCCGTGTCTATCCCTGCTACGAGAGCGCCGAGGAACTGGAGCTCAAGCGCAAGATCCTCGCCGGACGCGGCCTGCCGCCGATCTACGATCGCGCCGCGCTGGCCCTGTCCGACGCCGAGCGCGCCACTTATGAGGCCGAGGGGCGCCGCCCGCACTGGCGCTTCCTGCTCGACCATGAGTCGCCGATCGCCTGGACCGACCTGATCCGCGGGCCCCAGCATCTCGATCCCAGGCTGCTGTCCGACCCGGTCGTCCGCCGCGCCGACGGAAGCTGGCTCTACATGCTGCCGAGCGTGATCGACGACATCGCCATGGGCGTCACCCATGTCGTGCGCGGCGAGGATCATGTCACCAACACCGGGCTGCAGTTGCAGATGTTCGCCGCGCTCGGCGCGCCCGAACCGGCCTTCGCGCACGAGGCGCTGCTGGTCGGCAGCGAGGGCAAGCTGTCGAAGCGGCTCGGCTCGCTCGGCTGCGACGCCTTCCGCGACGAGGGGATCGAGCCGGTCGCGCTGATCGCGCTGCTCGCCCGGATCGGCACCAGCCTGCCGGTCGAGCCGGTCGCCGATCCGGCGGCGCTGTTCGACGGCTTCGACTTCGCCCGCTTCGGCCGCGCCCCGGCGCGCTTCGACCTCGACGAGTTGAAGGCGCTCAACGCGCGGATCATCCATATGCTGCCCTATGCGGCGGTGGCCGGCCGCCTGCCCGCCGGCATGGACGCCGCCGGCTGGGAGGCGATCCGCCCGAACCTGAACCGTATCGACGAGGCCGCCGGCTGGTGGGCGGTGGTCGAGGGCGCGGTGTCGGCCGCAATCGCCCCCGAGGACCGCGCCTATCTGGCGCAGGCGGCCGACGCGGCGGCGGCGATCGACTGGAACGAAAGCGCTTGGAAGGCGCTCACCGCCGCGCTCGGCGCCGCGACCGGGCGCAAGGGCAAAGCGCTGTTCCTGCCGCTGCGCCTGGCGCTGACCGGCCGCGAGCACGGCCCCGACATGAACGCGCTGCTGCCGCTGATCGGCAAGGCGCGGGCGGTGGAGAGGTTGCGGGCGGCGGCCTGACCTTTCCTCGTCATCCCGGCCTCCGCTGGGATGACGTTTGAGAGGGGGTCTCAGTACCGGTTCGACGGGGCGATCAGGCCGACCAGCAGGTAGAGGATGATCGTCGAGCCGACGCCGCACAGCGTGAGCAGCACGGCGAGCACGCGGACCAGCATCAGGTCGATGCCGCTATAGTCGGCAAGACCGGCGCAGACGCCCATGATCTTGCCCTCGCTCTTGTTGAGGCGGAAGCTGTTGCTGCGGACGGACATGGCAATTTCCCTTTGCGGATGAGAGGGGCGGGTCAGAGCAGGGCGGGCCGGTCGAGCGAGACCGAGGCCGCCGTGCAGAAGCAATTGGCGTTGGCCGGGCCGAGCGCGGTCGCGAGGCAGGCGAGGCTGAACAGAAGACCGCCGCCCACCGCGAGCAGGAAGCGCCGGGCTTCGCCGAGGCTGAGGCTGGTGTCGATCATCGTCTTGCTCCCATTGTCACGACCACCCTTCCGGCCGATGCCAGGACGATTGCAGGAGCCGTGCCAAATCGCCGAAAGCCCGGAATGCGGGCATTTTCCCCAATCTCGACCACATAGGCCGAAGCGATCGCGCCAACAGGTGGGAATATTCACCAATTCCACATGGGAAACGACGCCATACCGCCACCGTTGCGGCCCCGACAGGATTTCCGCGCTAGACCCATCGTAATGATGTATCATTGCCTCTGCGGTCCGCCGCAGCGCGGACGCATTCGGAGCAGGAGGCGTTCATGACCCATGGAGGTTTTCTCGACCAAGGCAAGACGACCAACAAGATCGGCCTGACGCTCGTCATCGCCGGCCATGCGGCGGTCCTCGCCGCGCTCGCGCTCGCGCCGCCCGAGGCGATCCAGCGCATCGTCTATCTTCCCACCATCGTCGAAAGCATCCGGGAGGCGACCCCGCCGCCCGTCGAACCGCCACCCCCGCCGGCCGCCGAACCCGAGCAGGCGCAGCCGACCAGGGTCGATCCGATCGTCCGGGCCGGCGATCCGGTGCGGCCGATCGAGCTGACCCCGCTGCCGCCCCGGCCGCTGCCGCCGGTGCTGCCGCAGATCCCGGCGGCGTCCGAACCGGCGATGCTGCCGGCGACGATCGATCCGTCGGCGGTGGCGCGCTTCCAGCCCGACTATCCGCCCGAGCTGGTCCGCGCCGAGCTGGAGGGGAGTGCCACCGTCCGGGTGCTGATCGGCATCGACGGCCGGGTGAAGGCGGTCGAGATGGTGAGCGCCACCCACCCCGGCTTCTTCGACGCGACCAAGCGGCAGGCGCTGCGCTATTGGAAATTCCGGCCGGCGACGAAGGACGGCATCGCCACCGAAAGCTGGCGGACGATGACGGTGCGCTTCACCCTCAAGGACTGAGGCCCGCACCGGCCCGTCGCGCCCCGGGCTGGCGCGGCGGGCCTTCGGCCACTATCTAGGCGGCCATGGCCGTCTTCCCCCGCCCTTCGAAACCCTCCGCCGTCTGGGCCGACTTCAAGGCGCTGCTGCGCCAGCAGGAGCGGCACAAGCTGCTGATCGCGCTGGTGTCGGTGCTGATGCCGGTGATCATCGTCACCGGCTTCTACGTCGATTCGAAGATGGACCCGCCCAAGGCGCAGATCATCTATGCGCAGAGCTGGCCCGCCAGCCGCACCGACGCCGAGATCGTCAAGCAGAACATCGCCGACCAGAAGATCCGCGACGCCGCCCTCGCCGAGAAGCAGCGCGGCTATCGCAAGCTCGCAGACCAGCTCGGCATCGATTATGAGCAGCAGCCCAAGCGCTGACGACCGCCGCTGGATGCTCTCGGCCGTCGCCCTCGCGGGGCGCGGCCGCGGGCGGACCGCGCCCAATCCCAATGTCGGCTGCGTCATCGTCCGCGACGGGCGGGTGATCGGGCGCGGCTGGACCGGCGCGGGCGGCCGCCCCCATGCCGAGGCGATCGCGATCGAGGCCGCCGGCGACATCGCCGGCGCGACGCTCTACGCCACCCTCGAACCCTGCGCCCATGTCTCGGCGCGCGGCCCCGCCTGCGCCGACCTGATCGTCGCGGCGAAGCCGGCGCGCGTGGTGATCGCGCTGCGCGATCCCGATCCGCGCACCGACGGGCGCGGCATCGCCCGGATCGAAGCAGCGGGGATCGCCGTCGCCGCCGGGGTCGAGGCCGCCGCGGCGCGCGCGGCGATGGCCGGCTTCCTGACGCGCCGGTCGAAGGGCCGCCCGCATGTCACGCTCAAGCTCGCCACCTCGCTCGACGGGCGGATCGCGCTGCCCGACGGGTCGAGCCGCTGGATCACCGGCCCCGCCGCCCGCGCCCACGCCCATCTCGAACGCGCCCGGCACGAGATGATCCTGGTCGGGCGCGGCACGCTGGAGGCCGATTCGCCCGGGCTCGACGTCCGCCTGCCCGGCCTCGAAGAGCGCAGCCCGCGCCGCGCGGTGCTCGGCCATGGCGCGGCGCCCGAGGGCTGGACGGCGCTGCGCGATCCCGCCGCCATCGCCGGCCTCGACGGGGTCGACCATCTGTTCGTCGAGGGCGGGGCGGGCGCCGCCGCCGCCTTCCTCGCCGCCGACCTGGTCGACCGGCTGCTGCTCTACACCGCGCCGATCGTCGTCGGCGCCGGCCGCTCCGCGATCGGCGACATCGGCCTCGCCGACCTCGCCGCCGCGCATGATCGCTGGCGGCTCGCCGACACGCGGACGCTTGGCATCGACCGTCTCTCCATCTACGAGCGGGCCTGACATGTTCACAGGCATCATCACCGACGTCGGCACGATCAGCGCGACCGAGATGCGCGGCGACCTGCATGTGCGGATCGCCTGCGGCTACGACACCGGCACCATCGACATCGGCGCCTCGATCGCCTGTTCGGGCGCGTGCATGACCGTCGTCGAGCTGGGCCCCGACTGGTTCGCCGTCGACATCAGCCACGAAAGCGTCTCGCGCACCGCGCCGGGCCGCTGGGAGACGGGCCGCCGCCTCAACCTCGAACGCTCGCTCAAGGTCGGCGACGAGTTGGGCGGACATATCGTCACCGGCCATGTCGACGGCGTCGGCACGATCGTCTCGATCGCGGCCGAGGGCGACTCGACCCGGCTGGAGATCCGCGCGCCCGCCGAACTCGCCCCCTATCTGGCGCCGAAGGGCTCGATCGCGATCGACGGCATCTCGCTGACCGTCAACAGCGTCACCGACCAGCCCGACGGCAGCACCGTCTTCGGCCTCAACATCATCCCGCACACCGCCGCGGTGACGACGCTGGGCGGCATGACCGTCCATGACAGCGTCAATCTGGAGATCGACGTGCTCGCCCGCTATCTCGGGCGGATGGAACAGCTCCGGTCACTGACGAAGCGATAAATCACATTATAATGTGATTCTTGGATTGTAGGGCATATTGCGGTGTGATATTCACGCCGCATGAGCACCGAACTGATCGAACGCATCCGCACCGCCGTCGCCGAGCGCGGCGTCTCCCGCTCCGGCATCGCCCGCGCCGCCGGCCTCCACCCCAATTCGCTGCGGTCGCTCGACGACCCCGATTGGAACCCGACGGCGGAGACGCTCAAGAAGCTCGAAAGCTACCTGTCCTATTCGGGCCTGTCGCCGATCGAGGAGATCATCGACGAGGCGCGCAACGGCCGGATGTTCATCCTGGTCGACGACGAGGACCGGGAGAATGAGGGCGACCTGATCATCCCGGCGCAGATGGCGACCCCCGATGCGATCAACTTCATGGCCCGCTACGGCCGCGGCCTGATCTGCCTGTCGATGACGCAGGAGCGGATCGACCAGCTCGGCCTGCCGCTGATGAGCCGCAACAACGGCACCCGGCACGAAACCGCCTTCACCGTCTCGATCGAGGCGAAGGACGGCGTCACCACCGGCATCTCCGCCGCCGACCGCGCCCGCACCGTCGCGGTGGCGATCGACGCCGCCAAGGGCGCCGAGCATATCGTCACCCCCGGCCATGTCTTCCCGCTGGTCGCCAAGCCCGGCGGCGTGCTGGTCCGCGCCGGCCATACCGAGGCGGCGGTCGACGTCGCGCGGCTCGCCGGGCTCAACCCGTCGGGCGTGATCTGCGAGATCATGAACGACGACGGGACGATGGCGCGGATGGATTCGCTGGTCGAGTTCGCCCGCACCCACAAGCTGAAGATCGGCACGATCCGCGACCTGATCGCCTATCGCCGCAAGCACGACCATCTCGTCGAACGGCGCGCCGAGGCGCGCTTCGACAGCCGCTGGGGCGGCGAGTGGAAGATGATCACCTTCTTCAACAAGGCGACCGGGACCGAGCAGACCGCGCTGGTGAAGGGCCATATCGACCCCGAGACCCCGACCCTGGTCCGCATGCACCTGCTGTCGCCCTTCACCGACATCTATGGCGAGGAAGGCCCGCGGTCGAACCTGATCCAGCGATCGATGGAGATCATCGCGGAGGAAGGCGCCGGCGTGATCGTCATCCTCAACCGGCGGGTCGGCGGCTGGATGAGCCGTGCGGTCGAGGCGCGCAACACGGGCGACAAGTCGGTGATGGACGAGCTGCGCGACTATGGCGTCGGCGCGCAGATCCTGACCGAGCTGGGCGTCCACGACATGCTTCTGCTGACCAATTCGCACCACACGCTGATCGCGCTGGACGGCTATGGCCTGTCGATCGTAGGCGAACGTCCGATCCTGGCGGAATAGAAAGCGAGAATATGGCCAAGCTGCTCATCGTCGAAGCGCGCTTCTACGACCATCTCAACGACCTGCTGCTCGACGGCGCGCGCACCGCGATCGAGGACGCGGGCCACAAGCACGAGACGATCACCGTCCCCGGCGCGCTCGAAGTGCCGGGCGCGATCGCGATGGCGGCGGAAAGCGGCCGCTATGACGGTTTCGTCGCGCTCGGCGTCGTGATCCGCGGCGAGACCTATCATTTCGAGGTGGTCTCGAACGAGAGCGCGCGCGGTCTGATGGCGCTGTCGATGGACAGCCTCGCGATCGGCAACGGCATCCTCACCGTCGAGAACGAAGCCCAGGCCCTCACCCGCGCCCGCCGCACCGAGAAGGACAAGGGCGGCGAGGCGGCCAAGGCCGCGCTGCGGATGATGGAGCTGCGCGAGAAGTTCGCGGGCTGAGGTAATAATCGTCATCCCGGCGAAAGCCGGGATCTCACTGCCTTTCCGCACCCGAACGAAAAGAAGAGAGATCCCGGCTTTCGCCGGGATGACGTCTTGAGGCCGCCCTACGCCGCGCTGGGATAGTCGATATAGCCCTCCGGCCCCTGCGCGTAGAAGGTCGCGACGTCGGCCCGCAGGATCGGCAGGCCCTTGCTGAAGCGTTGCGGCAGGTCGGGATTGGCGATGAACGGCTTGCCGAAGCTGACCGCGTCGGCCGCCCCGCTGTCGAGCGCGGCCTGCGCGCCCGCCGCGTCATAGCCGGCGTTGACGATGAACGGCCCGTCGAAGGCGCGCCGCATCGCCGGCCCGACCGGGGGATGGTCGAGCCCGCTCGGCTCGCGAATCTCGAGGAAGGCGATGCCGATGTCGGACAGCAGCGCCGCCGCCGCGGTGAACAGCGGCTCGGGATCGCTGTCGTCGACGCCCTGGATGACGCCGTTGGGCGACAGCCGCACCCCGGTCCGCTCGGCGCCGACCGCGTCGACCACGGCGCGCGTCACCTCGCCCAGCAGGCGGGTGCGGTTCTCGATCGACCCGCCATAGATGTCGGTGCGGCGGTTCGACGAATCGCGCAGGAACTGGTCGATCAGATAGCCGTTCGCGGCGTGGATCTGCACCCCGTCGAAACCCGCCGCGATCGCGTTGCGCGCCGCCCGCGCATAGTCGTCGAGCAGCGCAGGCACCTCGTCGATCCGCAAAGGCCGGGGCTCGGTATAGGGCTGGTCGCCCTCATAGGTCATGGCGAGGTCGGGCGCGGTGATCGCCGAGGCGGAGACCGGCTGCTGCCCGCTGACCGACGGATGGACGACGCGGCCCATATGCCAGAGTTGGCTGACGATCCGTCCGCCGGCGACGTGGACCGCGTCGGTCACCGGCCGCCAGGCCGCGACCTGCTCCTCGTTCCAGATGCCGGGCGCATGCGGCCAGCCGAGCCCGGCGCGGCTGATCCCGGTCGCCTCGCTGATGATCAGCCCGGCCGAGGCGCGCTGCGCATAATATTCGGCCATGATCGGCACCGGCACCGCCGCGCGCGTCGCCCGCGCGCGGGTGAGCGGGGCCATGATGATGCGGTTGCGCGCCTCGATGGCGCCGAGGCGGATGGGATCGAACAAAGTCGGCATGCCGGAACCTTTCGCACTTGCGTGATGGAGCAAAAGGTAGGACGAGCCGCCGGGCGATGCACCGGCCCGACGAGACAAGATTTGCTCGCCCCCGCGAAAGCCGGGCTGTCATGGTCCGCGCCTATGCGGCGATGGTGGTCGGCAATGTCGCGCTCGCCTTCGGGCCGTGGCTGGTCCGGCTCGCCGACGTCTCCTCGCTGTCGTCGGCCTTCTGGCGGCTCGCGCTCGCGGCGCCCTTCCTGTTCCTGCTGACCCGGCTCGCCCGCCAGCCGATCCCGCGCCTGTCGCCCGCCATGCTGGGGGTGATCGCGATCGGCGGGCTGTGCTTCGCCGCCGATCTCGGCACCTGGCACATCGGCATCCACCACACCAAGCTCGCCAATGCGACGCTGTTCGGCAACGTCGCCAGCTTCCTGCTCGCCGCCTATGTGCTGATCACAACCCGCACCCTGCCCAATCCCTTCCAGTCGGCGGCGCTGGTCCTCGCCGCGCTCGGCACGGTCCTGCTGCTCGGCCGCTCCTACCAGCTCGACACGCGCTACCTGACCGGCGACCTGCTCTGCATCTCGGCCGGCGTGCTCTACACCGGCTATCTGATCGCGATGACGCGGGCGCGCGGGCTGCTCCAGCCGATGCCGGTGCTGCTGATCTCGACGCTCGCCGGCATGGCGCCGCTGCTGCTGTTCGCGCTGGCCGATGGCGGGCGCATGCTGCCCCATGACTGGACCCCGCTGCTGCTGCTCGCGATCGGCAGCCAGGTGATCGGCCAGGGCTGCATGATCTACGCGATCGGCCATCTGTCGCCGCTGGTGATCGGCCTCGGCCTGCTGACCCAGCCCTTCGTCGCGGCGCTGATCGGCAGCCTCCAATATGGCGAGCGGCTCGGCGCGCTCGACATCGCCGGTGGCCTCGCCATCTGCGCCGCGCTGGTGCTGGTCCGCGCCGGCGGGGCTGGTCAGGCGCGCCGCCCGGTCGTAGAACCCGCGCCATGATCGCGCCGATCGACATGACCCTGGACGAGCTGCGCATGGCGCTGGCCGAGGCGCTGCCCGCCCATGCCGCCTTCGACGGCTGGGGCGAGACGGCGATCGCGGGCGCCGCGGCCGAGCTGGGCGTTCCCGCCGATCGCGCCGCGCTCTGCTTCCCCAAGGGGGCGATCGACATGATCGATGCCTGGTTCGAGAGCATCGACCGCACGATGGCGACGAAGCTCGCCGCGCTCGACCTGCCGGCGATGAAGATCCGCGACCGCATCCGCGCCGCGCTGCTCGCCCGCCTCGAAGAGGCCACCCGCCATCCCGACGCGCTGCGCCGCGCGATCGCCATCCTCGCCCGTCCCGTCCATGTCGCGCGCGGCGGCAAGCTCGCCTGGCGCGCGGCGGACGGCATGTGGCGCGCGATCGGCGACGCCAGCGTCGACGCCGCCTGGTACAGCAAGCGCGCCACGCTGACCGCGCTCTACGTGGCGACGATGACCGCGTGGATGGACGACGACAGCGAAGGCTTCGCCGACACCCGCGCCTTCCTCGACCGGCGAATCGACGACGTCATGAAGGTCGAGAAGCTCAAGGCGCGGCTGAAGCCCGATCCCGACCGGCATTTCAGCCCGGCCCGCTTCCTCGGCCGCCTGCGCTACCGCATCGAGGGGTAGATGGCGCGCACCTTAGCGCTGGCTTTCGCCACCAGTTATTGATAATCACTCGCAGCATGGACGATGATGCCGCACCGATCACCCTCGACAAGCTGCCGCTGAGAAGCGGCGGCGCGATCGTCGGGATCGACTGGAACAGGCTCAGCGAACGCGACGCCCGCCGGCTGCGCGAACTGGGCGTCGACGAGGGCGTGCCGGTCGAGAAGCTGCACAAGGGCCCGTTCGGCGTCGATCCGATCGCCTGCCGGATCGGCCGCATGACGGTGGCGCTGCGCAGTGCCCAGGCCGCCGCGATCGCGGTCGGCCCCCTCAAAAGCAAATGAGCTGCCAGAGCCGATGAACCCCACACCATTGGTCGCGCTGGCCGGCAATCCCAATGCCGGCAAGAGCGCCCTGTTCAATGCCCTGACCGGCGCCCGCCAGAAAGTCGGCAATTATCCCGGCGTCACCGTCGAGCGCAAATCGGGGCGAATGAGCCTGGCCGACGGACGCCCTGTCGAGCTGCTCGACCTGCCGGGCACCTACAGCCTGCAGCCGTCGAGCCCCGACGAGGCGGTGACCCACGACGTGCTGCTCGGCAAGCAGGAGGGCGAGCGGCTGCCGTCGGCGCTGCTGGTCGTGATCGACGCGACCAACCTCGACAACCATCTGCGCTTCGCGCTGCAGCTCATCGCGCTCGGCCTGCCGACCGTGGTCGCGCTCAACATGGTCGACATGGCCGAGCGCGACGGCCTGACGATCGACGCCGCCCGGCTGTCGGCCGAACTGGGCGTGCCCGTCATCCCGACCGTCGCGGTGCGCCGCCGGGGGATCGAGGAGCTCAAGACCGCGATCGGCATGCTGTCGGCGAGCGGCGGCGCGGTCCGCATCGACGCCGATCATCCGGCGCTGCACGAGGACATCGTCGAGTTGCAGCGCCGCGCCCGCGCGATCGCCGTCGCCGCGACGACCGAGGAGAATTTCAAGCGCCGCTGGACGCATCGCGCCGACGCGATCGCGCTCCACCCGATACTCGGCCCGATCCTGCTCGCCACCATATTGTTCGTGATGTTCCAGGCGGTGTTCGCCTGGTCCGCCGCGCCGGTCGACCTGATCGACGGCGCCTTCGTCGACCTGCAGGGCACGGTGACGGCGACGATGCCCGCCGGCTTCCTGCGGTCGCTGATCGTCGAGGGGCTGATCGCCGGCGTCGGCGCGGTGGTCGTCTTCCTGCCGCAGATCCTGATCCTGTTCCTGTTCATCCTGCTGCTCGAAGCGTCGGGCTACATGGTCCGCGCGGCATTCATCATGGACCATCTGATGGCGCGGGTCGGGCTGTCGGGGCGCGCCTTCATCCCGCTGCTCTCCTCCTTCGCCTGCGCCATTCCCGGCATCATGGCGACCCGCACGATCGACGATCCCAAGGACCGGCTGACGACGATCCTGATCGCGCCGCTGATGACCTGCTCGGCGCGGCTGCCGGTCTATGCGGTGATCATCGGCGCGTTCATCCCGGCGCGCGACATCGGGCCCGGAATCGGCCTCCAGGGCCTGGTCCTGTTCGGGCTCTACATCGCCGGGATCGCGGGCGCGATGCTCGCCGCCTATGTCCTGCGCCGCACCGTCACCAAGGGCCCGCCGCCCGGCTTCATGATGGAGATGCCGCGCTACCAGATGCCGATCCTGCGCGACATCGTGCTGGGGCTGTGGCAGCGCGCGCTGATCTTCCTCAAGCGCGCCGGCACGATCATCGCCTTCACCACGGTGGTGCTGTGGCTGCTCGTCTCCTTCCCGAAGCCGCCCGCCGATTACGACCTGCCGTCGATCGACTATTCGGTCGCGGGCCGGATCGCCAACGGGCTAGAGCCGGTGTTCCGCCCGATCGGCTTCAACCGCGACATGGCGCTGGCGCTGATCCCGGCGATGGCGGCGCGCGAGGTCGCGGTGTCGGCGCTCGCCACCGTCTATGCGGTCGACGCCGACGACGAGACGGTGCAGGAGAAATCGCTGGTCGAACGGCTGCGCGGCCGCTGGTCGCTGCCGACCGCGCTCGCCTTCCTCGCCTGGTTCGTGTTCGCGCCGCAGTGCATATCGACGATCGCCGTGGTCCGGCGGGAGACCAACGGGTGGAAATGGACGGGCTTCATGCTCGCCTATCTCTTCGCCCTCGCTTATGTCGCGGCGGGCGCGACCTATTGGACGGCGGTCGCTCTCGGGCTTTGACGGCGGCTATCGTCGGGGGCCTTGCACACCCCCCTTGCCCGCGCTACCCGACATGTCTTGCCGACAGTCGTTCGAAGCCGTCCTGGGACGGTTCCGGCTGTCGACCGAACCCTTAAGGAGAATGCCGTGGCAGGCAGCGTGAACAAGGTCATCCTGGTCGGCAATCTGGGTCGCGACCCCGAGTCGCGGAGCTTCCAGAACGGCGGCAAGGTGGTGAACCTGCGCGTCGCGACCTCGGAGCAGTGGAAGGATCGCAACACCGGCGAGCGCCGCGACAAGACCGAGTGGCATTCGGTCGCGATCTTCAACGAAGCGCTCGCCAACGTCGCCGAGCGTTATCTGCGCAAGGGCAGCAAGGTCTATCTCGAAGGCCAGCTCCAGACCCGCAAATGGACCGACCAGCAGGGCCAGGAGCGCTATTCGACCGAGGTCGTGCTCCAGGGCTTCAACGCCGTGATGGTGCTGCTCGACCGTGCCGAGGGCGGCGGCGGCAATTTCGGCGGTGGCGGCGGCGGCGGCGCGATGGGCGGCGGCTCGGGCGGCGGTGGCGGCTGGGGCGATGACGACGGCTATGGCAGCGGCGCCGGCTTCGGCGGCGGCGCCTCCAGTGGCGGCAATTTCGGCGGCGGCACCCGGGGCGGGAGCAGCGGCGGCGCCGCGCGCAAGTCCGACCCGTTCGACGCCGGCGACCTCGACGACGACGTTCCCTTCTAACGGCCGCTTCGGCCGGAACCTTCCCCGAATCAGGACGAACCGCCCCGGATCAGGGGTCCGGCGTCGTTCAGGCGGTTGATCGAATGTGACGGGGGCGTATTTTCCCGCGATGAACAAACTTGCCCGCGCTGAACGATGAGATGAGACTCCTCGCGCCGGTCCTTCGGTCCCCTCCCTTTCCGGGCACGCCGGCCGACACCGCGGCGGTGAGCCGCGCCGCGCGGCTGCCGGCGCCGCGCGGCGAGCTTTCGGCGGCCGAGATCGAGCGGGCGCGGCGGCTGGCGGAGCAGATCGCCGCGGAACGGATCGGCGGCGACTTCTGGAGCCCCGGCGCCGCCAATGTCTGGACGCGGATCGCCGCCGGATCGCCGGTCGCCGCGCAGGGCGACGACGAGGCCGGGCTGCTCGCCTGGATCGCGGGGGCCGAGGTCGACTGGCTGAGCGACGGCCGCTTCGCCGACATCGCCCGCGACGGCGCCCCCGATCCGCTCGAACGCGCGATCACCTGCTGGCTGATCGACGCCGCCGACTATCGCGATCCCTATTCGGGCCGGCCCGTGTCGATCGAGGCGGCGGTCGAGCAGCTCGCCTTCTGGCGCCAGACGATCGACCATAATCGCGGCATCGCCGTCGCCGCCGGCATCGCCGGATGGAAGCGGCGCGAGGTGGAGGCGATGCTGTGGCCGGGCGAGCCGCTGCATTTCGCCCGCTCGGCCGACGACGCGGTCCGCGCCGCCCGCACCGTTGCGGGCATGATCGCGGTGTGGCCGTCCAAGGCGCCGCGCGGGCTCGATGCCGAGGCGGCCGCGCACGGCGTCGCCGTCCATCCGGTCGAGGACGGCTTCCTGCGCTCGACCGGCCTCGGCAGCGACTGCCATCCGCCCCATTCGATCATCCTCGACCGCGAGGGGCTCCACCTCGATCCCAATCGCCCGTCCGAGCTGGAGCGGCTGATCGCCACCCCGATCGACAACCCCGTGCTGATCGCCCGCGCCGAGCGGCTGATGCGCGACCTGGTCGAGAAGGGGATCAGCAAATATGCCAGCGGCGGCCGCCCCTATGAGCGGCCGGTCAAGGGCCGCCGGCTGGTGCTCGTCACCGGCCAGGTCGAGGACGATCTGTCGGTCCGTCTCGGCGCGGCGGGGGTCGAGGGCAATCTCGACCTGATCCGGCGCGCCCGCGCCGCCGAGCCCGACGCCTTCCTGATCTTCAAGCCGCATCCCGACGTCGATGCCGGCCACCGGCGCGGCGCCGTCCCCGACGCGGAGGCGCTCGCCCATGTCGACCTGGTGCTGCGCGACGTGCCGATGGCGTCGCTGCTCGACAGCGTCGACGCGATCCACGTGCTCACCTCGCTATCGGGATTCGAGGCGCTGATCCGCGGCTGCGAGGTTGTTACGCATGGGCAACCCTTCTATGCAGGTTGGGGATTGACGCGGGACATGGCTCCGCCCATTGAACGGCGACGGGGCCGCAACATAACGAAAGCGCAGCTTGTGGCGGCAACCTTGATCCAGTACCCGCGCTACCTCGATCCGGTCACCAAGCTCCCCTGCCCTCCCGAAATACTGGTCGAGCGGCTCGCGGCCCAACCCGTTCCCCAGGAGACGATCCTGACCCGGCTGCGGCGGTTGCAGGGACGGCTGCGGCGCGGCCTCGCCGCCGCGGGAGGCCGGGCATGAAGCTGCACGACATCGCCAAGCAGCGCTTCCTATTCCTGCAGGGTCCCCCCGGTCCCTTCTTCGACCGGCTCGGAGCGGCGCTGCGCGAGCTGGGCCATGCCGTCCATCGCATCAACCTCAACGCCGGCGACGCCGCGTCCTGGACCGGCCCCGCGATCGACTATCGCGGCACCGCCGAGCGCTGGCCGAGCTTCGTCGACGACTATCTGGTCCAGCATGCGATCACCGACGTGATCCTGTTCGGCGACTGCCGCCCGCTCCACAACGCCGCGCGCGGCATGGCGCGGCTGCGCGGCGTGCGCGTCCACGTCTTCGAGGAAGGCTATATCCGCCCCGACTGGGCGACGCTGGAGCTCGACGGCGTCAACGGCCACAGCTCGCTGCCGCGCGATCCCAAATGGTATCTCGACGCGGCGCGGACCCTGCCGCCGCTCGCCAAGCTGCCGACCGTGCCGTCGCGCTTCCGGCGGCGCGCGCAGGAGGCCACCAGCTATTATGCGCGGACCTCGATCGGCCGCTGGCGCTTCCCACACTACAAGTCGCACCGCGACCGCTCCGCCCCGGCCGAGGCGCTCGGCTGGCTCAAGCAGTTCGCGCTGCGCAGCGTCCATGAGGAGCAGGCCGAGACCGCGCTCGCGACGCTCGAGGGCAAGCGCTATTTCGCGCTGCCGCTCCAGCTCTCGTCGGACCACCAGATCCGCGTCCATTCGCTGTTCGGCACGATGCAGGCGGGCGCCTCCTATGTGATCGAGAGCTTCGCCCGCTCGGCGCCCGGCGACACCTATCTGCTCGTCAAGGAACATCCGCTCGACAGCAGCCTGTTCAGCTGGCGCCGCTTCATCCGGCGCGAGGCGCGGCGGCTCAACGTCGAGGACCGGGTGCTCTTCGCCAAGGGCGGCAAGATCGACGACATCGTCGAGAATTCGCTGGGCGTCGTCACCGTCAACAGCACCACCGGCACGCTGGCGCTGGCCTGCGGCATCCCCGTGATCGCGCTGGGCCAGGCGGTCTACAACATCCCCGGCATCACCTTCGAAGGTCCGCTCGACGCCTTCTGAGCAACCCGACCCCGCCCGACCCGCGCATCTGGGACGCCTTCGCGCGCGTGCTCCAGGCCCGCTGCCTCGTCTATGGCGGCTTCGCCAGCGACGAGGGGATCGAGATGCTGGTCGAGGGATCGATCGCCCGCCTGGTCGAAGCGTCGAAGATCATCGACCTGAGCCGCTATCTGGAAGGCACCGCGCAGGCCGCGGAGTAACTCCCGGGCCCCAACCTCGTCATGCCGGCGGAGGCCGGCATCTCAGGCGGCTCCTGTCGCGACCTCTTCTCCTCCCGAGATCCCGGCCTCCGCCGGGATGACGATAGACGTCAGCGATCCTTCCGCAGGATATATTCCTCGTCATACCAGCTGCCGACCTTGAAGCGGTAGTCGCCGACCTTCTCGAAGCCGCGCGCCGCATAGACCGCCTGCGCCTTGTCGTTGCCCGACCAGACGCCGAGCCACACCGGCCCCGGCCGCGCCTCGGCGAGATGGCCGAGTGCGGCGTCGAGCAGCGCCTTGCCGAGCTTCATCCCCTGCGCCTCGCGCAGCACGTAGAGCTGGTAGAGTTCGCCCTGCGCTTCGCCCGCCTCGGGGTGCGGCAGCTTGCACGGGCCCACCTGCGCATAGCCGAGCAGCCGGTCGCCGGCATCGGCCACCCAGGTCCGCCGGGCCGGATCGGCGAGCTCCGCCGCGACCGCCGGCGCCGAATAGGACGCCGTCTCGAAGATTGCGCGATCGGCGGGGGGATAGGGAATGGCGAAGCCTTCCTCCAGGAAGGTCTCGCGAAAGGTGCGAAGCTTGAGCGCGGCCAGCGCGGCGGCGTCCTCGGGCCGGGCGATGCGGATCGTTGCGGTCATCCCGCCTGACTGGGGGCGACGGGGGGCCGAGGTCAAGCCCGTCCCGTCTCGGTCCAGGCAAAAGAAAAGGGGCGCGGAAGCAAGCCTTCCGCGCCCCGATCCTTTTTCCGTTCGAACAGGCTTAGCTGTTCTGGCGGGCCTTGAGGGCTTCGCCGAGGATGTCGCCGAGCGAAGCGCCCGAGTCCGACGAGCCGTACTGCGCGACGGCCTGCTTCTCTTCGGCGATCTGCATCGCCTTGACCGAGAAGGTCGGCTTCTTCGACCGGTCGAAGCCGGTCACCATCGCGTCGAACTTCTGGCCGACCTGGAAGCGCTCCGGACGCTGCTCGTCGCGGTCGCGGCCGAGGTCGCTGCGCTTGATGAAGCCGGCGGCGCCGTCGTCACCCGCCTGCACCTCGAGACCGCCGTCGGTGATCGCGAGGACCGTGACGGTGACGACCGCGTTCTTGTTGAGCTTCGAGCCGTCCGCGGTCGCCGCGCCGACGCCGCCGCGCTCGAGCTGCTTGATGCCGAGCGAGATGCGCTCCTTCTCGGAGTCGATGTCGAGCACGATCGCCTTGACGGTCTCGCCCTTGTGGTGGAGCGACAGGGCTTCCTCGCCGGTCACGCCCCAGGCGATGTCCGACATGTGGACCATGCCGTCGACGTCGTTGTCGAGGCCCACGAACAGGCCGAACTCGGTCGCGTTCTTGACCTCGCCCTCGACCACCGAGCCGACCGGGTGCGCTTCGGCGAAGGCCTCCCACGGGTTGGTGATCGCCTGCTTGAGGCCCAGCGAGATGCGGCGCTTGTCGGCGTCGACCTCGAGGATGACGACTTCGACTTCCTGGCTGGTCGAGACGATCTTGCCCGGATGGACATTCTTCTTGGTCCAGCTCATCTCCGAGACGTGGACCAGACCCTCGATGCCCGGCTCGAGCTCGACGAAGGCGCCATATTCGGTGATGTTGGTGACGCGGCCGGTGAACTTGCCGCCGATCGGGTACTTGGCGGCCGCACCCTCCCACGGATCGCTCTCGAGCTGCTTCATGCCGAGCGAGATGCGCTGCGTGTCCTTGTTGATGCGGATGATCTGCACCTTCACGACGTCGCCGATGTTGATCATCTCGTTCGGGTGGCCGACGCGCTTGTAGCTGAGGTCGGTGACGTGCAGCAGGCCGTCGATGCCGCCCAGGTCGACGAAGGCGCCGTAATCGGTGATGTTCTTGACGACACCCTCGATCACCTGGCCCTCATGGAGCGACTGGATCAGGCCCGAACGCTGCTCGGCGCGGGTCTCTTCGAGGACGGCGCGGCGCGACACGACGATGTTGCCGCGGCGGCGATCCATCTTCAGGATCTGGAACGGCTGCGGGATGTCCATCAGCGGGGTGACGTCGCGGACCGGGCGGATGTCGACCTGCGAGCCCGGCAGGAAGGCGACGGCGCCGTTCAGGTCGACGGTGAAGCCGCCCTTGACGCGGCCGAAGATCACGCCCTCGACGCGGCTGGACTGCGAGAATTCGGCTTCGAGCTTGTCCCAGGCGGCTTCGCGGCGGGCGCGGTCGCGGCTGAGCATCGCTTCGCCATGGACGTTCTCGACGCGGTCGACATAGACCTCGACCTCGTCACCGACCTTGAGATCGGCCTTCTGGCCGGGCGCGGGCGCGAATTCGCGCAGCGCCACGCGGCCTTCCGACTTCAGGCCGACGTCGATGACGGCCATGTCGTTTTCGATCGCGGTGACGGTGCCCTTGACGACGCGGCCTTCGAAGCCTTCATTCTCGCCGCCGAGGGTCTGATTGAGCATAGCCGCGAAATCGTCGCGGGTCGGGTTTGCCGTAGTGGCCATAGACGAATGTCTTCCTGTTTCGATTTATTCCGGCCATCCGGTTGTCTCCGGAGGTCTAAAAGCCCGATCGGATCAGGCTTTCATCGGGATTTGCGATCTCGATCCACGAACCGGGCTCATTCCCGGCTCGATCGAGGTCGTGGGCCAGAACCGCCCCGGAAGCCCCATGCCTCCGCGGCATCCGCCACGCGATTGCGATCGCGAAGCCCCGAAAGCATAAAAGGCACGGCAAAGGATCGGCTGTTGCTGCCGACCCCCTGTCGCGCCTGCTGGCGATCGCTTTCTAGCGGTCCGCCGTCCGGGCCTCCACGAGCGAAATCGCCCGTTGGACGGCCGCGTCTATACCGAGATCGCTGGTATCGAGCAAGTCGGCATCGTCGGCCTGCCGCAGCGGTGCGGCAGACCGCCCGGCATCGCGTTCGTCGCGGGCGAGGATGTCGGCCATCACCGCGTCGAACGGCACGGCCGCGCCCATCCGCTCCAGCTCGTGGAAGCGGCGTTCGGCGCGCACCAGGCTGCTGGCGGTGACGAACAGCTTGGCGTCGGCGTGCGGCGCGATCACCGTGCCGATGTCGCGCCCGTCGAGCACCGCCCCGCCCGGCTGGCCGGCGAAGGCGCGCTGCCGGTCGAGCAGCGCCGCGCGCACCGGCGGATGGACCGAGACGAGCGAGGCCGCCCGGCCCGCCGCTTCGGTCTTGAGCGCGGGATCGCCGAGCAGCGCGGGATCGAAGGCGCAGCCGGCGAGCGCGTCGGCCGGATCGGCGGGATCGCCGCCCGCCCGCTCCACCGACACGCCGACCGCGCGGTAGAGCAGCCCGGTGTCGAGATGCGGCAGCCCGTAATGGCGCGCGAGCGCCTTGGCGATCGTGCCCTTGCCCGACGCCGCCGGCCCATCGACCGCGATGATCATGCCGCTACCGCCCCCAGCTCGCCCATCAATCGGGTGAAACCCGGGAAGCTGGTCGCGACCGGGCCCATGTCGTCGATCGTCACCGCCGCCTTCGACACCAGCCCGGCGACCGCGAAGCTCATCGCGATGCGATGGTCGAGTCGCGCGGCGATGGTCGCGCCGCCGGGCAGCGGATCGCCGCCGGTGCCGTCGATGATCAGCCCGTCCTCGAGCTCCTCGACCCGGGCGCCGATCGCGCGCAGCCCCTCGGCCATCACCGCGATCCGGTCCGATTCCTTGACCCGGAGCTCCTCCAGCCCGCGCGCGACGGTGCGCCCCTCGGCCAGCGCCGCCGCGACGAACAGGATCGGATATTCGTCGACCATCGAGGCGACCGTCTCGACCGGGGTCTCGATGCCCTTCAGCGTCGAATGGCGCACGACGATGTCGGCGACCGGCTCCCCGCCGACCTCGCGCGGATTGGCGAATTGGATGTCGCCGCCCATCATCCGCAGCACGTCGAACAGCGCGGCGCGGGTGGGGTTGAGGCCGACATTGGCGATCGTCACCGCCGACCCCGGCACGAGCAGCGCCGCGACCGCCGGGAAAGCGGCCGAGGAGGGGTCGCCCGGCACGACGATATGCTGCGGCCGCAGCTCGGCCTCGCCGCGAATCGATATGATCCGCGCGCCGTCAGCGTCCTGCTCGACCTCCAGCTCGGCGCCGAAGCCCCGGAGCATCCGCTCGCTATGGTCGCGGGTCGCGACCGGCTCGATCACCCGGGTGATGCCGGGGGTGTTGAGCCCGGCGAGCAGCACCGCCGACTTGACCTGCGCCGAGGCGACCGGAAGCCGATAGTCGATCGGCACCGCCGGGCTGATCCCGCGCAGCATCAGCGGCAGCGTGCCGCCCTTGCCGCCCGGGGTGGCGGTCACGTCGGCGCCCATCAGCGACAGCGGCTCGATCACCCGGTTCATCGGCCGCTTCGACAGCGAGGCGTCGCCGGTGAAGGTGGCGGTGATCGCGTGGCTGGCGACGAGGCCCATCAGCAGCCGGGTCGAGGTGCCCGAATTGCCCATCTCCAGCGCGCCCTCGGGCTGGAGCAGCCCGCCGACGCCGACGCCGTGGATGCGCCAGACCTCGTCGTCGCCGCGCTCGATCGACGCGCCCATGGCGCGCCCACCGCCGCCTGTGGCGGCGGATTCCCTGACGATATGCGCGCCCATGGCGCGCATGGCGGCGGCGGTGGCGAGCACGTCCTCGCCGGTCAGCAGCCCTTCGACCCGGCTTTCGCCGATCGCCAGCGCCGACAGCATCAGCGCGCGGTGCGAGATCGACTTGTCGCCCGGCACGGCGATGCTGCCGCGAAGCGGGCCGGGGGCCGAGAAGCTGGCGGGTCGGGGCGAGGAGGCATGCATAGGGCGCGGCTTTTGACAGCGGCGCTCCGCTATGGCAAGGCGCCCGGCGATCAGGCTTTCCGCTGACGCGGGGGGCCGGGAATTCATCTTCATTTTCGATCTGGAGTTTGTCGACCGTGGTGAAACCGGAATGGGGCACCAAGCGGACCTGCCCGAAGTGCGGTACCCGCTTCTATGACCTGGAAAAGGACGATCCCGTCACCTGCATCGAATGCGGCACGGCGTGGGAGCCCGATCCCGTCCTGAAGTCGAAGCAGCCGCTGCCGTTCGACGCGCCCAAGAAGGAGGGCCCCGAGCCGAAGGCGGTCGATTCCGACCTGTCGGACGACGATCTCGACATCGACGAGGACGCCGAGGAGAATCCGGACGACGACGTCGACCTGGGCGGCGACGACGATATCGGCCTCAACACGGCCGACGACGACGACGAGAATTGACCGGGCCCGCCGGAATGCCCAGCGATGCGGCATTCCGGCGCCCTTTCATCGAAAAAGCCGTCCGTCATGCAAAAGGGCTCTTGCAGGGCCCCGCAACCTGACCTAAAGGGCGCGCTCCGCCGCCGGGCCCAACCGGCGAGCGACCGAAAATGGCACGGGGCCGTAGCTCAGCTGGGAGAGCGTCGCAATGGCATTGCGAAGGTCAGGGGTTCGATCCCCCTCGGCTCCACCATTTTCCCATTCCCCACGAAACATCTCCATGACGCCGTGAAGCGGCCGGCCGGCTACCCCTGCGCCGGAAGCTGGGTCGACGCATAGGCGGCGATCCGCCATGCCCCGTCCTCATGCGCCCAGACCGAGAGGAACAGCGTCTCGGCCAGGCCTTCCTCGCCGGTGTCGGGCCGGCGATAGCCGACGCGGGAGACGCCCCTGATCCAGCCGGCGGCGCCGATCAGGTGCGCGTCGAGGTCGTGCGCCGTCATCGTCGTATACTGGACCTGTCCGGCCCTGATCCGCGCCAGATAGGATAGGCGGTCGTCGGTCATCCCGTTGAGATGCGCATAATAGAAGCCGTCCGCCATCATCGCTTCCAGCCCGGCGGCATCGCCGTCGACCGATAGCCGCCGGCGCCGATGCTCCGCGGCGATCAACGATTGCTCATCCATGCCGATCTCCCTCCCGGCGCCTCAATTGTCCCGCATGTCCTTCAGCCAGGGCGGCATGTCGATCGGCGGATCGGGGAGCTGGACCACGCCCCGCTCCTCCATCAGCGCGACATAGGCGTCGTTGTCGCCCGGAAAGGATCGGGGATCGCCCATCATCACCTCGATCAGCCTGGTGCCGTTCGGCCCGGCGATGAACGGCCCCATCGCCTGCCCCTTGTCGACGGCGATGTGCGTGCCGGCCGGGCAGTAACGATCGCCGCACATCATGTCGCCGTCGATCACGAACATGACGTGATCGCTGTAATGGCCGTGCGACCGGACGATCACGCCAGGGTCCCATTGGCAATAGAGCGACAGATAGGCCGGCGAGAACTCCATCCACTGGTCGCGGATCGAGGCGATCCGGTCGCCATGCCGCTGGCGGCGCACCTCCTGCACCTTGACGCTGTCGAGATGCGTGAAGCGCGCCCGCCGGTTGAGATCGGGGTCCCGGTCCGCAACGCTCATCCTGTTCCCTCCGAACCGTCATGGAGGGCCAAGGCTATACCGCGGCCGGCGCCAAGTCATTTGAATGGTCGTCACGCCGATGCTGAACGGCGGACAGCTCTCCGGACCGGCCGCGCCGCCTATGCCGCCAGCAGCCGGCGGACGTCCTGCCCGCTCGGTTCCTGGAACAGGCGCAGGCCGAATTCGGGCAGGATCGCGAGCAGATGGTCAAAGATATCGGCCTGGATGCTCTCATAGTCCGCCCAGGCCGTGGTCGCGGTGAAGCAGTAGATCTCGAGCGGCAGGCCCTGCGGACCGGGCTGGAGCTGGCGGACCAGCATCGTCATGTCCTGCGACACCCGGGCATGGCTGCGCAGATAGGCGACGACATAGGCGCGGAAGGTGCCGATGTTGGTGGCGCGGCGATCGTTCACCGGATCGCGCCCCGCCGCCGCCAACCGCTCGTTCCACCGGTCCAGCTCGGCGCGCTTGCGGTCGAGATAGTCGTCGATCAGCGCGAAGCGGCGCATCGCCTGCCGCTCCTCGCCGGTCAGGAAGCGGATGCTGGTCTGGTCGATCGACAGCGAGCGCTTGATCCGGCGCCCGCCCGCTTCGCGCATGCCCCGCCAGTTCTTGTAGCTTTCGGCGATGAGCCGGTGGGTGGGGATGGTGGTGATCGTCTTGTCCCAGTTCTGCACCTTCACCGTGTGCAGCGCGATGTCGATCACGTCGCCGTCGGCGTTGAGCTGCGGCATCTCGATCCAGTCGCCGACCCGCAGCATGTCGTTGGAGGTGAGCTGGACCGAGGCGACCAGCGACAGGATCGTGTCCTTGAACACCAGCATCAGCACCGCGGCCATCGCCCCCAGCCCCGACAGCAGCAGCAGCGGCGACTGTTCCATCAGCGCAGCGACGATCAGGATCGCGGCGCCGGCGAACAGCAGCATCTTGACGACCTGGACATAGCCCTTGATCGGCCGGCTCGCCGCGTCTGGGCGGCGCTGGTAGAGTTGGTTGGCGAGGTCGAGCGCGCCGCTGACCGCCAGCATCACCGTCAGGATGACGAAGGCGCTGACGACGTTGCGGGCAACGGCGACGGCCGCATCGGGCAGGTGCGGGACGGCGCCGACGCCGCGCGCGACGATGATCGCCGGGACGATTGCGGAGAGCCGCCCGGCGATCCCGGCCAGCGCTGCGCCGTCGTCGGGCAGCAGGCGCAGCGCCAGCCGCAGGATGATCTTCCGGACAAGGAGATGGGCGAGAAAGGCGACGGCGGCGAGCAGGCACAGGCCGATCGACGTCTCGAGCCAGGGCGCCCCTTCGGGGAGAAGGGACAGGGCGGTCGGGATCGATGCAATGTCGGTCATCAGGGACGATATCGCTGTCGCCGGGCGACAGGCGGCGGCTCCTTGCTGTGGGCGGGATGGCGGGGACCCTGCCCGCCGGGGTCCCAGCTGTCAAACCCGGGCCGCCGCGCCCCGCGCCTACCGCACCAAGCGGACCGGCATCGTCTCCCAGCTGTTGCGGATGATGTGGACGACCGGAACCGGTTCGCCGGTCGGCTCGATCCGATCGAAGCGATCGAGCATCGCTTCCAGCACCAGCGCGCCCTCCATCCGCGCCAGGCGCTGGCCGAGGCAGAGATGCGGCCCGGCCCCGAAGGCGAGCTGGCGCGAGGCGGTGGCGCGGCGGAGGTCGAAGGCGTGCGGGTCGGCGAACACCTCGGGATCGCGATTGGCCGCCATGTACATCAGATAGACGTGCTGCCCCTCCTTCATCGCCTGCCCGTCCACCTCGGTATCGGCGGCGACGTAGCGCAGGAAAGCCCGCGCCGGGGTCACCAGCCGCAGCGTCTCCTCGATGGCGTTCTTCACCAGCGAGCGATCCTCCTTCAGCAGGCGCCACTGGTCGGGATTCCGGGCGAGATAATAAGGCAGGCCGAGCAGCAGCGCGCGCGTCGTGTCCGCCCCCGCCGCGATCGCCGTCATCGCGAAGGTGATGACGTTGGGCAGCTTGACGCCCTTCTGCCCGTCGAGCTCGGCGTCGAGCAGGACCGAGATCAGGTCGAGCCCCTGCGTGTCGCCGGCGGCGCGCTCCGCTTTGCGGCGCTCGACATTCTCGGTGATATAGTCCTTCAGGCTGTCGAACTCCGCGACCGCCGCCTGCAACTCCTCGAACGAGATGTCGGCGCCCAGCTTCTCGAGCTCGTCGCTCCAGAATTGCACGCGCGACCGATCGGTCGCGGAAAGGCCGATCAGGTGACAGGCCGCCTCGACCGGGACGCCCGCGGCGAATTCCCAGAAGTCGACGTCGCCGCCGTCACCCAGCGCATCGAGCCCATGCCCGACATGCGCCGTCAGCTTTTCCTGCAGCGACTGGATCGCCGGAATCGTGAAGGCCCCCTGGCTGACGCGGCGAAGTTCCTGGTGGCGCGGCGGATCGGTATTGCCGATCTGCTCGCCGCCCTCGGGCCAGAAGCCTTCCGAGAAATTGGTGCCGCCGGCCGCTTCGCGATATTTGATCTCGTTGAGGAAGATGCCGCGAGCATTGCTGAACACGTCGGCCCGCGACGATATCGTCCGTATGTCGCGATGCCGCGTGATGACGAAGGTATCGAGCGGCTCATAATGATAGAAGGGGGCCTCCCGCTGCATCCAGGCGAAGGTGGGCCACGGGTCGTCCAGATAGAATTGCGGTGACTCGATCGGCACCTCCCGGTGCAGTGCCGCTTGATCGGACATGTTCGCTCTCCATGATCTGGAACTTTTGGGACGTTGGCATCTCGTCTGGCAGACGTCGCGACCTTTCACCGCTTCAGTCGGCCGGCACGATGCCACAGACCTGTCGAGCATAAAGCAGCGACCGCGGGCGGTTTAGGCGTCGCTCGCGCGGGATTGGAGGCCGAAGCACCTAAACAGGAAAAGGGACGCGGTCGCCCGCGTCCCCTTTCCCTTTCCGTCGCGGAGGATCGGGTCAGAGACCGACGACGCCGCCGTCGTTCCTGGTGATCACGATCGTCGCCGAGCGCGGGCGCGCGGTCGAGCTGGTGCCGCCCTGGGTCGCGGGCCAGCTGCTCTGCAAGGTGGCCAGGCTGCCCTCCTCGCCGGGATGCTGGATGTTGACGAACAGGGTGCGGCCATCGGGCGTCGTGTCGATGCCGGTGATCTCGCAGCCCTTCGGACCGACCAGGAAGCGCTTCAGCGTCGCGCCGGTCGCCGCCTTGCCGACGATCGTCGCCTGGGTGCGGGTGCTGCCGTCGGCGCCGGTGTTGGTGATCGTCTTCGCGCCGCCGTCGCCGACCTTGCCCGGAAGCGCGACCAGCATCTGGTTGTTGGTGCGATCGGTAAAGGCGCCGTCGTCGGTCTGGATCCACAGCAGCGGGCTGACCTGGCCCGATTCGTTGCTCGGCCGGCCGAACCACAGGCCATCGGGGCTCGAGAAGTCGTTGCTCGCGTCGAGGCCCGACAGATTGACGTTGGCCGGGTCCGAATCGGCGGAGTCGGCGCCGAACAGATAGACGTCCCAGTTGAAGCCGGTCGCCTCCGACGTGTCGCCGGTCTCGCGCAGCCGCACGATATGGCCGTTCGGATTGCCGCGCTGCGCGCTGTTCGCCGCGCCCTTCGGGTCGTTATAGTGGCGCGGGTTGGCGGCATCGGTGCCGTCGAGCGGGCGGACCGAGGCGCTGTTGTTGGTCAGCGTCAGGTACATCTCGCCGGTCGCCGGGTTGATCGCCGTCCATTCGGGACGATCCATCTTGGTGGCCCCCAGCGCGTCGGCGGCGAGCCGGGCGTTGGTCAGCACGTCGGCCTGGTCGGCGAAGGCATAGGCGGCGTTGGCGGCGGTCAGCGGGCCGGTGCCGAACAGCAACGGCATCCAGGTGCCGCTGCCGTCGGCGTTGAACTTCGCGACATAGAGGGTGCCGGCGTCGAAATATTTGTCGCCGATCGCGAGCCGGTCGGTCGCGCCGGCGTCCGCCGCCGCCCAGGGCTGGGCCGAGACGAACTTGTAGAGATATTCGCCGCGCGAATCGTCGCCCATGTAGAAGGCCGGCTTGCGGCCCGCGACGAACGCCGACGGCCAGCAGCCCTCATGGCCGAAGCGGCCGAGCGCGGTGCGCTTGCGGGGCGCCTTGGTCGGGTCATAGGGATCGATCTCGACCACCCAGCCGAACTGGTTCGGCTCGTTGCGGAAATCGGCGGTGCCGTCGGCGGCAGCGCCGCTCGCGCTCGCGTCCCAGCGCGCATAGACGGTGCTCGCCGCATCGGCGGGGACGACCGAGGCCCAGCCATAGCTGCCGCCGGCGCCTTCGGGGATGCCGTAGCGCTTGAGCGCGACCACCGACCTGGCGGCGCCGCCGCCGCGCGCGGCATCGTCGCCCGCCGCGCGGCGGAAATAACCGGCCCAATTCTCCTCGCAGGTCAGGTAGCTGCCCCAGGCGGTGAAGCCGTTGGCGCAATTGTTGATCGTGCCGCGACCGTCGGTGCCGGCGGCCGAGAAGCGGGTGCGGAGCAGCGCGTTGCCGCGCGCCGGACCGCTGAACAGGGTGGGCGTCAGCGGGGTGACGCGGCGGTTGAGCGCGCTGCCCTGGACATAGCTCCAGGCGCCCGAGCCGGCGCGGCCGACCTCGACGACGGCGACGCCGTGCGCCTCCATCTCCTTGAGCGCCTCGCCCTCGGGGCGGACGCCGCCGGTCGAGGTCGGGCCGTTCGCGTGCAGATAGACCTGGGTGATGTTCTCATGGTTCATCACCAGCAGGCCGCGCGTGTTGCTGGCGTCGTCGCGGGTCGATCCGGTCGCGGCGAGGCCGAAATAGTGCATGCCGTCATGATGGTCGCCGCCGCGCGCCGAGAAGCCGGTGTCGGTGCCGTTGTTGGCATAGGCCGAGGTCGCCGCGTTGAGCGGATCGCCGAGGCGATAGAGGACCGAGACGGCATAGCCCTCGGGCACCTTGACGACGTCGTCGAGGCTCTTGGCCACGGCGGTGAAGCCGAGCACCGCGGGGGAGACGGTGACGGTGGTCTGCGCCGTGGTCGACTTGTTGCGGTCGTCGGTCGCCTTGAACTCGAACACCAGCGGGGTCGCCGCAGACACCGCCGGCGCGATGAAGGTCGCAGTGTTGGTGTTGGCATTGCTCAGCGTGACGGTCGGGCCCGAGACCTGGGTCCAGGACAGGGTCAGCGCATCCTTGTCGGTGGCGGTGCCGGCCAGCGTCACCAGCTTGCCCGAGCTCGACTGGCCGTTGGCGCCGGCGTTGACGACGGGCGCGTCGTTGTCGCTGCCGCAGGCGGTCAGCAGCAGCCCGCCGAAGCTGGCGGCGGCGATCGCCGAAATGCCGCCGAACAGCGTCTGGCGGCGCGAATAGCGCTCGGCGGCGATGCTTTCCAGCGTCGGATTGTCGGTCGGATTGCAGTCGACGACACCATCCGAATAGCCGTCACGAACCACGTCAGTCATGGGCTTGCTCCCCTTGATGAGAAGCCGGCTCGCTAACAACGGCGCGCGAAACATTTGTGCGCTTCGGCTTACGCGAACATGAAGGTCCTATGGCGTTTCCGTGTCAGGGCGCTGGTGACGGCGGGCTCAGCCCGCCGTCACCAGCCTCCGCAGCTTGGCCAGCCGGGGCGCATCGCCCTCGTCATGCGCCAGCGTTCCGAAGAAGCGCCCCTCGGCGTCCATCAGGAAGACCGTCGCGGTGTGATCGATGACATAGTCGCCGCCGTCGACCGGCACCTTCTTGTAATAGACGTGATAGGCGCGGACGATGCGGTCGATCTCCGCCGCCGATCCGGTCAGGCCGATGATCGGCGTGCCGAACAGGGTGAGATACTGGCCGATGTCGGCCGGCCGGTCGCGCTCATGGTCGAGCGACACGAAGACGAGGTCCAGCTTCTCGCCGGCCGGGCCCAGCGCCCGCTTGAGCCGCGCCATGGTCTGGAGGGTGGTGGGGCAGACCTCGGCGCAGCGGGTGAAGCCGAAGAAGATCGCGAAGGGCCGGCCGCGCAGGCTCGCCTCGGTCACGGTCCGGCCGGTCTGGTCGGTCAGGCGGAACGGCCCGCCGAAGGCGGCGGCATAGCCGGCCTGCGGATCGGCGGGCGGACGCAGGCGCGGCCACAGCGTCAGCCCGGCATAGCCCAGCAGCACCGCCGCGACCGCCGCCCACAACAGGACGCGCAGCGGGAACAGCGGCCCGCGCGGTTCACCGCCCATGCTGTCCTCCCTCGGGCCGGAAGTCGATCGGCTCGACCCGGAAGCGGACCGGCAGCTCGCCCGCATGGGCGAAGCGCAACCGGATCTCGACGACATCGCCGCGCCGCAGTGGGCGCTTCAGCCCCATCAGCATCAGGTGATAGCCGCCCGACCGCAGCGCCACCGCGCCGCCGGCGGGAACGGCGAGCCCGCCGGTCACCGGCCGCATCCGCATGATGCCGCCGTCCATCGTCATGCTGTGCACCTCGACGCGCTCGGCGACCGTCGAGCGGGCGTCGAGCAGCCGGTCCTCGCGCCGGCCGGCATTGCGGATCAGCGCATAGCCCGCGCCGGTCCTGGCGGCGGGCGGGGTCTCGCGCAGCCAGGGGGTCTCGATCCGCAGCGGCGCGGCGACGGCGGAGGCCGGAGCGGCGGCAGCGGTGGCGGCGATCGCCAGCGCGATCGTCATCGTCTTGATCATCGGGATTCTCCACAGGCAGCGCGGGGCGGCGCGACGGCCGCCCCGCGCCGGGATCGTCAGAAGGTCATGCGCAGGCCGCCGTAGAAGGCGCGGCGCTCGATCGGGTAGAAGGCGACGCTGCCCTCGTCGGCCGGGGTCGCGCGGTTGTCGGGCGCATAGGCGACCAGCGCGCTGATGTCGCCGACCGCCTTCTTGCCGGTCAGGTTGCGCGCGTCGAGGAACAGCGTGACGCCGGGCGCGAGCCGCGCCTCCGCCCCCAGGCCGATCGTCGCATAGCCCGGCGCGCGGAGCGTGTTGCGATAGTCGGCCCAGGCGCCCTCGGGCACCCATTCGACATTGGGGGTGAGGTTGAGCCCCTCGAAGCCCAGCCGCAGCTCGGCGCGATATTGGTGCCGGGGGATCACCGGCAGCCGGTTGCCGCCATAGACGGCGTCGTCGCGGAAGCGGAAGTCGTTATACTGATAGACCTGCCGCAGCCGGATCAGCGCGCCAAGCTGGAGGTCGAGCCCCGCCTCGATCCCCTGGTGCCGGGTGCGCCCCGCGTTGAAGGTCGCCGCCGGGATGATCGGGCTCACCGCATATTGCAGCATCTCGCCCTTCAGGTCCGCGCGATAGAAGCTGATGTCCCAGGCGGCGATGCCGTGGCGGCCGCGCGTGCCGATCTCGACCGTCCAGGCCTTTTGCGCCCCGACCGGGGTGAAGCCCGGCAGGCCGGTGTTCGGCGTCTGGCTCAGCTCGTTGAAGCCGGGCAGCTCGACCGAGCGGCTGACATTGGCGAAGAGCTGCACCGCCGCCGACGGCGCGTAGAGCAGGCCGAGCTTGGGGGCGAAGGCGTCGAAATCGGCCTCGCCGCTGCGCGCCGGGGCGAGCCGGTTGACGATCCGCCGCTCGCCGCTGGTGTAGACGCCGCCGGCGATCAGGGTCAGCGGCTCGATCGGCCGCAGCCGCAGCTCGCCATAGCTGTTGATCGTCCGCGCGGTCTGGCGCTGGTCGGCGGTCGGCGCGCCGCGTCGGCCCGCGACGTTGACGAACTGCTTCGCCGCGACCGTGCCGAACCGCGCCTGGGTGCCGAGCGTCGCCTCCCAGGGCAGCCCGCCCAGCTCGCCGGCCAGGTCGAGGCTGGCGAAGACGCCGCGATCGTTGCTCTTCTGGTCGAGCACCTGGAAGATCGGGTGGAACAGCTTCTTGGCGTTGAAGAAGCCGCCGAAGCTCAGCCGCCCGCTGCCGAGGTCGACCGTGGTGCGGTTCTGGAGGCGGACCGAATCGACGTCGCGCTCCTGGTCCATCGCGATGTTGGCGGGCAGCGACAGCTTCGGCGTCGACAGCGCCTGCGCCAGGGTCAGCGAGCCCGGCAGGTCCTGGTCGATATGGCTGATCGTCGCGTAGAAGCGCGTCTCGATCGCATCGGTCAGGCGCAGGCCGACATTGCCGTTGAAGCGGATCGCGTCGCGCTTCGCATGGTCGCGGTCGCCGTCCGAGCGATCGGTGGTCAGCGCGACATAGGCGTCGCCGCGCGCATCGGCGAAGGCCGCCGCCGCCTTGGTCCGCAACGTGCCATAGCTGCCGCCGTCGACGCGCAGCTCGAAGCGCGGGGCGGTCCGGCCGGTCGGCGTGACGGCGTTGATCGCGCCGCCCAGCGTCGATCCGCCGAAGCGCAGCGCATTGGCGCCGCGATAGACCTCGATCCGCTCGAACACCTGCGGGTCGAGCTCCTGGAAGTCGCCATTGTCGTCGGCCAGGTTGATCGGGATGCCGTCCTGCAACAGCGTCAGCCCGCGCATATGGAAGCCGCGGCTGAGCCCCGATCCCCGGATCGACAGGCGGACCTCCTGCCCGAAGCGCGGCTGGGTGTAGACGCCGGGCGAGAAGGCGAGTGCATCGCGCAGGTTGACGGCGACCTTGTCGGCGAAGGCCGACGCCTCGACGACGTCGACGCCGCCGGGCCGCTTCTCGACCGCCGCGCGGGCGTCGTCGGCGACGGTCTGGGCGTTGACGATGATGGTGGCGCGATCGGCCTCGGCCTCCTCGGCGAGGGCAGCGGCGGACAGGCAGAGCAGCGCGAGCGCCGAGGCGCCGCGAGCGAAATGGGATATGCGATTCATGGAAATAGGCCTCGATCGGGCGCGCCCGATCGCGGGCCGCCCATGGACAGATCACCGGCCGCGCGGAGGCGGCCGGTCAGCTCCGGATCAGAGGCGGGCGGGTGGTCCTGTCGCGGGCGGCGGCGGGGCGGCGAGGCCCCGGCCGATCGCAACGGCGGTGACGGCGAGCGCGGGCAGCGCGGTCGCGACCGGCAGCGGCGCCGCGATCGCGTCGAGGCCCGAGGGCAGGTCGAGCACCGCCGCGAAGCCGCCGAACACGCAGGGGTGATCGGCCTGGCCCTCGCCGGGCTTGCCCTTGTGGATATTGCCCTGCTCGTCGATCCACGCCTGCTGCGCGCCGGCGCCGGTGCAGAGCGTGATCGCCAGGCCGCGATCGGCGGCGGGCATCCAGCCGGCGGGGACCAGCAGGCGCATGAACAGCGCCAGCGCGACGAGGATCAGCGCGATCCTGCCGCCCCTTCGTCCCCGATCGAGATCCGCCCCGGTCATGGCGGCGCGTCTAGCCGCGAGGCCGGGCGAAGTCCATCACCCGCGTCGCGGGATTGATTCCCGCCGCGCCCGGCGCCACTCTGCCGCCATGACCGGAGACGAGACCTTCGCGCTGACCGCCACCGTCTGGCTGTGGCAATCGGCCGGCAAGGAGCGGCCGATGGCCTGGCACTTCTTGACCATCGACGGGCAGACCTCGGCCGAGATCCGCTTCGCCGCGCTCGGCCGCACCGGCGGCTTCGGGTCGATCCCGGTCGAGGCGCGGATCGGGACGACCTGCTGGCGCACCTCGATCTTCCCGCACCGCGACAGCGGCGGCTACATCCTGCCGCTCAAGGCCTCGGTCCGGAAGCGCGAGGGGATCGCCGCTGGCGACGAGGTGAGCCTATCCCTCGCGCTTTGAGTCCCCCTCTCCTCCCGTCACCCCAGCGAAGGCTGGGGTCCATGTCTCTCGTCAGCCAGATGGCATCCGAGGAGACGACAGACATGGATGCCTGCCTCCGCAGGCATGACGATATCACCCTGAGTGCGGACTGATGCTCGTCCTCTCCGGCATCCTGATCATCGTCGCGGGCTTCGTGCTGCGCTTCAACCCGCTGCTCGTCGTGCTCGTCTCGGCGCTGGCGACGGGGCTCGCCGCCGGGATCGGCCCGCTCGACCTGCTCGCCGCCTTCGGCAAGGCGTTCAACGACAGCCGCTATGTGACCGTGATCTACATGGTGCTGCCGGTGATCGGCCTGCTCGAGCGCCACGGCCTGCAGGAGCGCGCCCGCACCCTGATCGCGGGCCTGCGCGGCTTCACCGTAGGCCGGCTGCTGCTCGGCTATCTGCTGTTCCGCCAGGTCACCGCCGCGCTCGGCCTCGTCTCGGTCGCCGGGCATGCCCAGACGGTGCGCCCGCTGGTCGCCCCGATGGCCGAGGCCGCCGCCCAGCAGCAGAGCGGCGAGGAGGCGCGCGACGAGGAGGCCGCCGCGATGGCGGCCGCGACCGACAATATCGGCCTGTTCTTCGGCGAGGACATCTTCATCGCGATCGGGTCGATCCTGCTGATGAAGGGCGTGCTCGAAGGCTATGGCATCGTCATCGAGCCGTTCCACCTGTCGGTCTGGGCGATCCCGACCGCGATCGCCGCCTTCGTCATCCACGGCCTCCGGCTGATGCTGTTCGACCGGCGGAAACGGCGTCCATGATCGGCCTGAATCTCGTCTATCCCTTCGCGGGGCTGATCTTCCTGGCCTTCGCCGGATCGGCGCTGCGCGACCGCAGCCATGGCAAGCGGATCGGCAACGCGCTGTTCTACGCGCTGATCGCGCTCAGCCTGCTCGCCGGGGACCGGCTCGGCGACCTCGGCAACGGCGTGCTGGTGCTGGGCCTGGTCGCGATCGCCGGCTTCGGGCTGATGGGGCGCGGCGACGCCGCCACCACCTCGCCCGCCGAGCGCGCGGCCGAGGCGGCGGCCCGGCGCAACCGGCTGTTCCTGCCCGCGCTGGCGATCCCGGCGACGGCGCTCGCGGGCACGCTGGCGTTCAAGCAGATGCCGGCGCTGGTCGATCCGAAGCAGGCGACGCTGGTCGCGCTGACGCTGGGCGTCACGATCGCGCTGGCGATCGGCTATGCCTGGCTGCGGCCGCGCGCGATGACGCCGTTCGACGAGGGCCGCCGGCTGATGGACGGGGTCGGCTGGGCGGCGGCGCTGCCGCAGATGCTCGCCAGCCTCGGCGCGGTGTTCGCGCTGGCCGGGGTCGGCGACGTGGTCGGCGGGCTGATGGGCCGGCTGATCCCCGAGGGCAGCCTGTTCGGGGCGGTGCTCGCCTATGCGCTCGGCATGGCGCTGTTCACCATCATCATGGGCAACGCCTTCGCCGCCTTCCCGGTGATGATCGCGGCGGTCGGCATCCCGGTGCTGATCCACGGCGCCGGCGGCAACCCGGCGATCGTCGCGGCGATCGGCATGCTCGCCGGCTTCTGCGGCACGCTGATGACGCCGATGGCCGCCAACTTCAACCTCGTCCCCGCCGCGCTGCTCGACCTCAGGGACCGCCACGGCGTGATCCGCGCGCAGATCCCGACCGCGCTGCCGCTGCTGGCCGTCAACATCGGGCTGCTCTACTGGCTGGCGTTCCGGTGATGCGAGGGGCTGGGACGACGATGGACACCACCACCCTCACCCCCGATCTCGCCGCGCGCTTCGCGGCGCTCACCCTCGGCCATCTCGGCCGGGAATGGCCGTTCAAGCTCGACCATGTGATGGCGGGGCCCGAGGACGTGCTGCCGCCGTCGGTGCTTCACCCGATCTTCCACGGCAGCTTCGACTGGCATAGCTGCGTCCATGGCTGGTGGCAGGTGATGCGGCTGCTGCGCCGCTTCCCCGATCTGCCGCAGGCCGCCGCGATCCGCGCCCGCGCCGACGCGATGCTGATGCCCGACAAGGTGGCGGGCGAGCTGGCCTATCTCGATCGCCCCGCCTCGGCCGGGTTCGAGCGGCCCTATGGCTGGGCGTGGCTGCTCGCGCTCCACGACGAGCTGGGCCGCCACGAGGACCGGCGCTGGTGGCAGGCGCTCGATCCGCTCGCCCGCGCCTTCGCAGAGCGGTTCAAGGCCTATCTGCCCCGGCTCACCTATCCGATCCGGGTCGGCGCCCATCCCAACAGCAGCTTCGCGCTGCTCCACACCCATGCATGGGCGACCGCGCACGACCCCGAGCTTGCCGCGCTGGTCGCGGCCCGTGCGACGGGCTGGTTCGGCGCCGATCGCGGCTGCCAGGCGTGGGAGCCGGGCGGCGACGAGTTCCTCTCGCCCGCGCTGACCGAGGCGCATCTGATGCGCGCGCTGCTCGCCCCCGCCGATTTCCACCGCTGGTTCGACGCCTTCCTGCCCGAGGTGCCCTCGACGCTGCTGACCCCGGCCGTCGTCTCCGACCGGACCGACGGCAAGATCGCCCATCTCGACGGGCTCAACCTGAGCCGCGCCTGGAGCTGGCGCGCGATCGCAGCCCGCTTGCCCGCCGATCATCCGGTCGGCCCGATCGCGCGCGACGCCGCCGAGCGCCACCTCGCCGCCGCGCTGCCGCACCTCGCCGACCATTATATGGGCGAGCACTGGCTGGCGAGCTTCGCCCTGCTCGCGCTCGACGACGAGGACTAGAGCATGCGTTTAGTTTGACGCACCCCGGTCCGTTCATCCTGAGGAGGGACTGAACGAAGGTGAAGGCCCGTCTCGAAGGACCTTCGAGACGCCATTTCGACTTCGCTCAATGGCTCCTCAGGATGAGCGGTTCAGATAAACCGCACGATGTCCTAGCCTAGGAATTCCCGGGCCAGCGCGATGAACGCGTCGCGCCGGTCGTGATGGACCCAATGGCCGGCGCCCTCGAACAGTTCGACCCGGGCGTCGCGGAAATGGCTCGCGCGCCCGTCGACGGCCGGGTTCGACGCCCAGCTCTCCGCGCCATAGACGAGCAGCACCGGACAGGCGATCGCCGCCCACATCCGCTCCTTGGTCGCCTGGGCGAGGTCGACCGGCGAGGTCGGCCCCAGCGCCGGATCATGCTTGGGGCGGACCGTCCCGTCGGGATCGGCATGGGCGGCGTGGATTGCGAGATGATCGAGCGTGGCGTCGTCGAGCCGAGGATCGGCCTCGCGCAACCGGGCGGCCAGCGCGGCGCGGTCGGCGAAGGCGCGCGGCGTCCGCGCGGTCGTCTCGGCGCGGCGCGCGATCCAGGCGCGCAGCGTCTCGAGCGGGTCGGCGGCGGCTCGGCGGGCCGCGGCCTCGGGCGAATCGCCCAGTCCCTCGATGCTGATCAACCGGGTCGCGCGATCGGGATAGAGGCCGAGGAAGCGGGTGACGATGTTGCCGCCCAGCGAATGGCCGATCATCGGGCAGGGCGGCAGGTCGAGCGCCGCGACGATGCCGGCGAAATCGTCGAGATAGTCGATCATCTCATAGGCGCCGTCGTTCGACCACTGGCTGTCGCCATGGCCGCGCAGGTCGGGCGCGATCACGCGATGGTCGGCGGCGAAGGCGTTCGCCACCCAATCCCAGTTGCGGGCATGGTCGCGCCCGCCATGCTGGAGGATCAGCGGCGGCGCGTCCGGGTCGCCCCATTCGACGATGTTGAGCTGCAGGCGCCGGACGGCGAGCATATGGGTGCGGGGCTCGATCATGGGCGGGGGAGTAGAGGAGCGGCCGGGCCGATACAATCGCGCGATACCCGCCCACATTCGCCCGTCATCCCGGCGAAAGCCGGGATCTCCCTTTTCTTGCCTCGATAAAGGCAGGGAGATTCCGGCCTCCGCCGGAATGACGGGAACGGAAGGGGAGCCCCACTCCGCTTGACGGCGGCCGCGCGCGCCGACATTCCCCGGCGATGCGCCTGATCGCCCGCCTCCTGAAGGGGCTCGACCCCTTCCTCATCCTCCTCACCCTGACGATCGTGGTGGCGTCGCTGCTGCCCGCGCGGGGCGTGGCGGTCGGCCTGTTCGAGGGGCTGACCGACGCCGCGATCGTGCTGCTGTTCTTCCTTCACGGCGCCAAGCTGTCGCGGCAGGCGGTGCTCGCCGGGATCGGCAACTGGCAGCTCCACCTGCTCGTCCTCGCCTCGTCCTTCCTGCTGTTCCCGCTGCTCGGCTGGGCGCTGGCCTGGGGCGCCCGCGGGCTGACCACGCCCGAGATATTGTCGGGCATGCTCTATCTGTCGCTGCTCCCCTCGACGGTGCAGTCGTCGATCGCCTTCACCGCGATGGCAGGCGGCAACGTCCCCGCCGCGGTGTGCAGCGCGTCGCTGTCGAACATCACCGGCATCGTCCTGACCCCGCTGATGGTCGGGCTGCTGATCGAGGTGCAGGGCAGCGCGCCGGGCGTCTCGCTCGACGCGATCGAGGCGATCATGCTCCAGCTGCTGCTGCCCTTCGTCGCGGGCCACCTGCTGCGCCCGTGGATCGGCGGCTTCCTGGACCGGCACAGGAAGCTGCTCATGCCGGTCGACCGATCGTCGATCCTGCTGGTGGTCTACACCGCCTTCTCGGCCGCCGTCGTCAACGGCATCTGGCAGCGGACCGAAGCGGCCGACCTGCTGATCATCCTCGGCCTCAGCGCGGTGCTGTTGGCCGTGGTCATGACGGTCAACCTGTTCGTCGCGCGCCGCCTGCGCCTGCCGCGCGGCGACGAGATCGTCCTGCTGTTCTGCGGTTCGAAGAAGAGCCTGGTGTCGGGCGTGCCGATGGCGGGCGCGATCTTCGCCCCGGCGCAGGTCGGCGTGATCATCCTGCCGCTGATGATCTTCCACCAGCTCCAGCTGTTCGTCTGCGCGCTGGTCGCCGCCCGCTACGCGCGGACCGCCGCCGACGTCCCGGTCGACGCCTGACGCCGGCTTCATCGCCATTGCCACGCATCGATCCCCTGTTAGGATCGCGGCGGAAGGATGGGGCCATGATCGATCTCGCGCATTTCGTATCGGGCCTGCCCAAGGCCGAGCTCCACCTCCACATCGAGGGCAGCCTCGAGCCCGAGCAGATGTTCGAGCTGGCCCGGCGCAACCGCATCGCCATCCCCTTCGCCTCGGTCGAGGAGCTGCGCGGCGCCTATTCGTTCAGCCGGCTGCAGGACTTCCTCGACATCTATTACCAGGGCGCCGACGTGCTCCGCACCGAGGAGGATTTCCGCGACCTCGCCCTCGCCTATTTCCGCCGCGCCGCCGCCGACAGCGTCGTCCATGCCGAAATATTCTTCGACCCGCAGACCCACACCGACCGGGGCATCCCCTTCCAGGTCGTCGCCGACGGCCTGCTCGCGGGGATGCAGGAGGCCGAGCGCGACCTGGACGTGACCAGCCGGCTGATCCTCTGCTTCCTGCGCCATCTCGACGAGGACGCCGCGTTCGAGACGCTCGCCGCCGCCGAGCCCTGGCTCGACCGGATCGCGGCGGTGGGCCTCGATTCGTCGGAGGTCGGCCATCCGCCGTCCAAGTTCCGCCGGGTGTTCGACCGCGCCGGGGAGATGGGGCTGCTGCGCGTCGCCCATGCCGGGGAGGAAGGGCCGCCCGCCTATGTCCACGAGGCGCTCGACCTGCTCCACATCGACCGGCTCGACCATGGCAACCGCGCGCTGGAGGACCGGGCGTTGACCACCCGGCTGGCGCGGTCGGGGATGACGCTGACGGTCTGTCCGCTGTCGAACCTGAAGCTGTGTGTGGTCGAGGACATCGACGCGCATCCGATCGAGCGGATGCTGCGGCTCGGCCTGCGCGCGACGGTCAATTCGGACGACCCCGCCTATTTCGGCGGCTATGTGAACGACAATTACCGGGCGCTGATCCCGGCCGGCCGGCTCGACGCGCACGACTTCGCGACGCTGGCGCGCAACAGTTTCCTCGGGTCCTTCCTCGACGACGTCGCGGTGACCCGGCATATCGACGCGCTCGACGCCTATGTCGCGGCCGCCCTCGCCTGATCCCAAGGAACCCGTTCATGCCGACCCTGACCCCCGTCGACCAGCCCGAGTTCCTGACCGCCGTCCATTATGTAGCGGCGCGCATCCGCGAGAGCGGCTGGCGGCCCGACGTCATCATCGGCATCGGCCGCGGCGGCCTGATCCCGGCGGTGTATCTGAGCCATGCGACCAGCATCCCGATGCTGTCGGTCGACCACAGCTCGCACCTGCCCGACTTCTCGGCCGGGCTGCTCGCCACGCTGGCGGGGATGAGCGCGGCGCAGCGCCTGCTGTTCGTCGACGACATCAACGACAGCGGGACGACGATCACCCATATCAAGGCGGCGCTGCGCGACGCGGGCGGCGCGATCGACAATGTCCGCTTCGCCACGCTGATCGACAATGTCGTCTCGGCCGAGCGGGTCGACTATCGCTTCCGCACGATCGACCGGACCGCCAACAAGGACTGGTTCGTCTTCCCCTGGGAACAGGTCTCGCCGGTCGACAAGGTGATCGAGGATTCGGCGGTGGTGCCCGAACGGCTGGCCTGACGACAGCCATGGCCGGTTCGTGTCGAGCGGTTTAGACGGGTTCCAAGTCAGATAAAGCCATGTCCTCGCCCCTGTCGTCATTTCCGCGAAAGCGGGAATCCATGGACGGCGGCCCGCAAGAGACGACATGCTCCGTGACCGTGGATTCCCGCTTTCGCGGGAATGACGGAAGGAGGCATCAACCCACCTCCCCCAGCCGCCCGTCCGACAGCTCTAGCCGACGCCCGATGCCGATATGGGTGAGGAAGCTCTCGTCATGGCTGACGACCAGCAGGGCGCCGTCATAGGCGGTCAGCCCGGCCTCGATCGCCGCGATCGAATCGAGGTCGAGATGGTTGGTCGGCTCGTCGAGGATCAGCAGCGGCGGCCGCGTCTCGCCGCCCAGCACGCAGGCGAGGCCGGCGCGCAGCTTCTGTCCGCCGCTCAGCGATCCCACCATCTGCTCGGCCGCCTCGGCGCGGAAGCGGAAGCGCGCCAGCGCGGCGCGGCAGCCATTGTCGGTGGCGCCGGGATGCAGCCGCGCGAAATTGCCGGCGAGCGACAGCGCCGGATCGAGCAGGCTCACCCGCTGGTCGAGCAGGGCGCAGGCGGCCGGGCGGCGCACCTCCCCCGACAGCGGCGCCAGCGCGCCGGTGGCGAGCGCGAGCAGCGTGCTCTTGCCCGAGCCATTGGCGCCGCCCAGCGCGATCCGCTCGGGGCCGCGTATCTCCAGGTCGACGCCGTCGAGGACGAGCCGGTCCGGCGTGTAGCCGGCGCGGACGTCGCAGAGCTGGAGGACGATCCGGTCGCCCGGCAGGCCGGTCGAGGCGAGCGTCACCCGCATCGGTTCGAGCCGCTCGATCCGCGCGCGGGCGGCGGACAGCGCCTCGGCGGTCTCGGTCCGCTGGCGTTCGGCCAGCCGCGCCTGCGCGCCGACGCTCTCCTCCGCCTGCCGCTTGCGGCCGCCGGCGACGATGCGCGGCATGTCCCCGCGCGCGCCCTTGCGCGCGCCGGCGGCATCGCGCCGCTGCTGGCGCTCGCGCGTCGCCTGGGCGGTGCGCGCGGTCTCGGCGGCGCGCCGTTCGGCCTGGACGAGGTCGTGCCGCGCGGCGTCGAGCTCGATCGCCTTGCGCGCGCGATAGGCGGTCCAGTTGCCGCCATGGCGCGCCGCGCCGAGGCCGCTCAGCTCGACGATCGCGTCCATATGGTCGAGCAGCTCGCGGTCGTGGCTGACGACGATCGCGCCGCCGTGCCAGCCGGCGAGCAGGTCGTGGACGGCGGCGCGGCCGGCGCGGTCGAGATTGTTGGTCGGCTCGTCGAGCAGCAGGAAGTCGGGCTCCGCGAACAGCGCCGCCGCGATCGCCGCGCGGCTGCGCTGGCCGCCCGACAGCGCCGCGAGCCGCGCATCCGGCCCGGCGTCGAGCCCGACCGCGCCGAGCGCGGCGAGCATCCGCGCCTCGAGCGTCCAGTCGGCCTCGGCCAGCTCGTCGAGGCTCGCCGTCCCCGCCTCGGCGCGCGCGAGCAGGGCGAGCGCGTCGCGCACCCCGAACAGGTCGGCGATGCTCTCGTCGGGGGCGACGTCGACGATCTGGCGCATCACGCCGATCGTGCCGTCGATGCCGATCCGGCCGGCGCGCGGCGCCAGCTCGCCCGCGATCAGGCGGAGCAGCGTGCTCTTGCCGATGCCGTTGCGGCCGACCAGGCCGCAGCGCTCGGGCGCGAAGACGATGTCGAGATGGTCGAAAAGCGGACGGCCGTCAGGCGTGGTCCAGCTCAATTGGGAAAGCGTGATCGAGGCAGGCATGAGGATGATCCCGGACGACAAGGCGGAAGGGCTTTGCGGTCGGGTGGGAATCCATCGTCTCGTCCTCGGTCTGACGGCGCGTCGCACGTCGCGCGTGCCGCCGCTATAGGCGATCCAGCCGGCGCGTCCAAGTCATCCTCTACCCGTCATCCCGGCGAAAGCCGGGATCTCCCTGCCTTTTCGACGACCCGGCCCGAGCAGTGGAAGAGAAGGGAGATCCCGGCTTTCGCCGGGATGACGCGTGGGCATCTTCTGTCGCGGCCGCTTCCTGCGCTAAGCTCGCGCCATGACGATCCATCGACTCGCGCTCGGCGCCCTGCTGTGCCTCTCCGCCCTTCCCGCCCTCGCGCAGGAAACCGCTCCGCCCGCCGCCGCGCCGGCCCCGGCCGCGCCGCCGGCGGCGCCCGCGCCCAAGCCGGCGACGGTGCAGGTCAGCATCCTGACCAGCGAGGGCCCGATCCTGCTGGAGCTGGAGAAGGAGCGCGCGCCGATCACCACCAGCAATTTCCTGCGCTATGCCGACACCAAGCGCTTCGACAACACGACCTTCTACCGCGCGGTGGCGGTGCCCAACGCGCCCGAACTGGGCCTGGTCCAGGGCGGCATCAAGTTCGACCCCAAGAAGGTGCTGCCCGGCATCGCGCACGAGCCGACCACCAAGACCGGCCTCAAGCATGTCGACGGCACCATATCGATGGGCCGCAACGCGCCGGGCACGGCGGCGGGCGACTTCTTCATCGTCGTCGGCGACATGACCTATATGGACGCCAATCCCTCGGCCCCCGGCGACAATCTCGGCTATGCCGCCTTCGGCCATGTCGTCGAGGGGATGGACGTGGTGAAGAAGATCCTCGCCGCGCCACGCTCCCCGACGCTGGGCGAAGGCGTGATGAAGGGCCAGATGCTGGCCGCCCCGATCAAGATCATCAGCGTCCGCCGCGTCGCCGCGCCCAAGCCGGCCCAGCCCTGAACATCCGACATTTGACTTAGATGGGCGCAGGCACCATCTTGGCCTGATGCGGAGCTTCTGCTGCCTTTTCCGTTTCCGCCATCAAGCGGGTCAGCTTCTCGCGGGCATCTAGCCCCGGGTTCCGGTGCCTCGCGCCCCGAGCCCGGGGCGAACCTTCGATAGACCGGCGCGCCGCATGGCTGCGCGCGCGCCCATATCCGGAAAAGGCACCATGATGAAGAAGAAGGCGGGCCGGCGTCCGGCCATCCATATGATCGATTCCGAAGCCGAGACGCTCGCCAACATGGCCGTCGCCGCCGAGGAACGCATTCCCCAGGTCAGCGAGCTGCTGCTCGAGGAAATCGACCGCGCCACGCTCTACAAGGCGGCGCGCATCCCCGCCGACGTCGTCACCATGCACTCGCATGTCGAGTTCGTCGACGAGGCGAACGGGACGTCGCGCACCGTGCAGCTCGTCTACCCCAAGGACGCGGACATCGACGCGGGCAGGGTCTCGATCCTCACCCTGGTCGGCGCGGGGCTGATCGGCCTGCGCGAAGGCCAGTCGATCCTGTGGCCCGGCCGCGACGGCCACCGCCGCCTGCTCACCATCACCAGGGTGAGCCGGGAGGCGGAAGCAGCCTGAGCAGGCGCGGGACCGGGCGGCGGAGGCGCAAGGCGCTTCCACCGCAACGGATCAAGGTCTCACCTATTTGAAGAGAGCCTGATTCACGTCATCGGCGGAAGCGCGAAGCGCTTCCACCTCAGACGATCAGGCTCTAGACAAGGCGCATGTCCGATCGTCCCGTCATCGCCGTCGTGCAGCCGCATCTCGGCCTGCTCGTCCCCCAGCTTTCCCAGCATTACGACATGATCGCGCTGTGGGAGGAGAAGGACCCGCCCCGGCTGGCGGAGGTCAGCGCCCTCATCATGGCGGGCGAGTTCCGGCTACCGCCCGAACTGGTCGAGCGGATGCCGAAGCTGGGCCTGATCGCCTGCTTCACGGTCGGCTATGACGGGGTCGACGTCGCCGCCGTCCGCGCGCGCGGCATCCAGGTCTGCCATGCGCACGATGCCAATAACGAAGACGTCGCCGATCACGCCATCGGCATGATCCTGGCCGAGCGCCGCCGCATCTTCTCCGGCGACCGGATGCTGCGCGCGGGCGAATGGAAGCCCGGCGCGAAGCTGATCACCGGATCGCTCGATGGCGCCCGGATCGGCATCGTCGGGCTGGGCAGCATCGGCGCCGCCGTCGCCCGCCGTGCCGATGTGATGCGGATGGAGACGCGCTGGTGGGGTCCGAACCCCAAGCCCGACGCCGCCTGGCCGCGCATGGAGACGCTGGAGGACCTCGCCGCGTGGAGCGACATATTGGTCGTCGCGGCGCGCGCGCATCACGACAATGAGAAGATGATCTCCGCCGCGGTCATCGACGCGCTCGGCCCCGAAGGGCTGCTCGTCAACGTCGCGCGCGGCCAGGTGGTCGACGAGGACGCGCTGATCGCCGCGCTGCGCGACGGTCGGCTCGGCGCCGCCGCGCTCGACGTCTATGCGCAGGAGCCGACCCCGGCCGAGCGCTGGGCCGACGTGCCCAACACCATCCTCACCCCCCACACCAGCGGCGCCACCGACGCGGCGGTGCGGCGGATGAAGGAGATGCTGCTCGCCAACCTGACCGCCTTCTACGCGGGCGAGCCGCTGCCGACGCCGGTTCCATAGGCGCCTACCGCGCCGCCAGCAGGTCCTTGTGCTCCTCGCGCAGCAGCGCCTTCTGCACCTTGCCCATCGCATTCTTGGGCAGGGCGTCGACGAACAGGATGGCGCGCGGCTGCTTGTAGCGGGCGAGCGTGTCGGCGAGGCCGGCGCGGATCGCATCGGCGTCGGCATAGCCCTTGTCGCGCGGCACGATCACCGCGACCGGCGCCTCGCCGAGGTCGCGGTGCGGGACGGCGATCACCGCCGATTCATGGACCTGCGGCAACTCGTCGAGCGCGGTCTCGACCTCGGCCGGATAGACGTTGTAGCCACCCGAGATGATCAGGTCCTTGGCGCGCCCGACCAGCGTGACATAGCCGCGCGCGTCGACCAGGCCCAGGTCGCCCGAGACGAACCAGCCGTCGCGGAACTCGGCCGCGGTCTTGTCCGGCATCCGCCAATAGCCCTGGAAGACGTTGGGCCCGGCGATCTGCACGACGCCGACCTCACCCTGCGGCACCTCCGCCCCCGTCTCGGGATCGGCGATGCGGATCGACACGCCGGGCAGCGGGAAGCCCACCGTCCCGGCGATCCGATCGCCGTCATAGGGGTTGGAGATGTTCATGTTGGTCTCGGTCATGCCGTAGCGTTCGAGGATGGCGTGGCCGGTGCGCTCGCGGAACTCGCGGTGGATGTCGGCCGACAGCGGCGCCGATCCCGACACGAACAGCCGCATGTGCGCGACATGGTCGCGGGTGAAGCCGGCCTCGTCGAGCAGGCGGATGTAGAAGGTCGGCACCCCCATCATCACCGTCGCGCGCGGCAGCCGGCGCAGCACCTCGGCCGCGTCGAACTTAGGCAGGAAGACCATCGATGCGCCCGCCGCCAGGATCGTGTTGGTCGCGACGAACAGGCCGTGGGTGTGGAAGATCGGCAGCGCGTGGAGCAGCACGTCGCCGCCGCCGAAGGCCCAGGCCTCGCGCAGCGTGAAGGCGTTGGAGCCGAGATTGTCGTGGCTCAGCATCGCCCCCTTCGAGCGGCCGGTCGTGCCCGAGGTGTAGAGGATCGCCGCGAGGTCCTTGTCGTCCCGCGCGACATCGTCGAAGCTCTCGGGCCGGCCGGCGAGCAAAGCGGCGAGGCTGCCGCCGCCGTCGGCGCCGAGCGTCTCGACCCGCGGCACGCCCGCCGCCTCGGCGAGCGGGGCGACCGCCGACAGCGCCGCCGGATCGCAGACGAACAGCGCGGGCTCGGCGTCGCGCATGAAATAGTCGAGCTCGCCCGCCGTATAGGCGGTGTTGAGCGGCAGGAACACCGCCCCCGCCCGCAGCGCGCCGAGATAGAGCATCAGCATGTCGATGCTCTTCTCCGCCTGCACCGCGACCCGGTCGCCGACGCCGACGCCCGCCCCGCGCAGCAGGTGCGCGAAGGCCGCCGATCGCCGGTCGACGTCGCCATAGGTCACGACGCTGCCGTCGGGCAGATGGGCGAAGGGGGTGGCGGGATCGGGAAAGCCGGCGGCGAGGCGCGAGTAGAGATTGCTCATCGCGCGGGCTTAGAACGTGATCGTCCGGGGTGGAAGTATCCTATTGCACCGCTGCCGCCCGACCCAGCGCGACCCGCATCGCCAGCGACGCCGCCACCGTCGCGACCGCCGCCGCCATCGCGCCGAGGGTCGGCAGCAGCAACGCGATCAGCAGCCCGAGCAGGAGGGTGCCGGCGACGCGGATGGCGAGCACCGTTCCCGCCCGGCCGTGCGCGACCAGCAGCGGTTCGAACGCGAAGCCCGACAGGTCGATCGCGACGCCGATCGCCATCACCACCAGCATGTCGCGCGCGAAGCCATAGCCGGGGCCGGCGATCAGCCCGATCAGCAGACCGCCGCCCGCCAGCGCGACGACGACCACCGCCAGCGACAGGCCGATCGCATAGCGCGACACCCGCGCCATGACATGGTCGAGCGTGGCATGGTCGGCGCTGGCGTGAAGCCGGGCGAGCTCGGGATAGAGGACGCGCGCGGCGATCTGGATCGGCTTGGCGAGCGCGCGGGCGACCTTGCTGGCGATGCGGAAGCCACCCGCCGCGATCGCCCCCGCCGCGCCGCCGACCGCGAGCGTCGCGAGCTGCTCGCCGAGCAGGCCGACCGTGCCCGCCGCGTTGGTGGTGAGGGCGAAGCGCCAGATGCCCTCATTCTCGCGCACCGCCCGCCCGGCGCGCCGCCAGCCGATCGCAACCGGCAGGCCGGTTCGGGTCAGCGCCGCGAACCAGGTCGCGCCATGCTGGAGCAGCGCGGCCGCCGCCCAGCCGGCCAGGAACAGGCCGATGCCGCCGTCGGTCGCCCAGGCGGCGATCGATGCCGCCAACCGCACCAGCGGGCCGACCGCCTGGCACCAGGTGGTGAGGTCGAAGCGGTCGACGAGGCGCAGCATGCCGGTCGGCGTCGCGCCGATCGACAGCAGCAGCGCGACCCCGAACCAGGCCGCGCGGCCCCGCTCGGCCGCGTCCCAGCCGAGCCAGCCGGCGGCGAGCGCGACGCCGGCCGCCGCGACGATCGCGCCGAGGATCGCCCCGCCGCCGTCGAACAGGGTGGTGAGGCCGAGCAGCCGGCCGAGCCGGTCGCGCGCGCCGGCGGCGATGTGGATGGTGCCGTAGCGGATCACCGTCTGCCACGACTGGAACTGCGCGACGTTGGCGATCGCCTGGCCATAAGCGAGCACCAGGGTGAACTCGCCGAAGCGAGCGGGGCCGAGGGTGCGCGCGGCGAGGCCGAGATAGAGCAGGCTCGCCACCGCCTGGAAGCCGCGCCCGCCGAGCAGCCAGGCGAGGTTGCGCCCCATCCGCGCGAAGACCGCGCCGCCCTGATGGGCGGGAAGACTCGCGGAAGGGCTGGCGGTCATGCGGCGGCCCGCGCCGTGCCGTCCATTTCGGCCATCACCGCCTCGACCAGGTCGAGATAGGCGGCGCCCGGCAGGCCATAGGCGCGCGCGCGGTCGCCCGGCCGCACCGCATAGCCCGAGAGCTGGACGAGGATCGCGCGCGCCAGCTCGGTGCGGTCCTCGCCGCCGACGAGCAGGCCGTGGCGGCCCTCGTCGAGCACCCGCGCGGCGTCGCCGGCGAGGCGCGAGGCGATCACCGGGACACCGACCGCCATCGCCTCGAGCAGCGCCACCGACGAGCCTTCCCAGCGCGACGGCAGCACGAACGCGCCCGCGCGCGCCGCCCAGGCGAAGACGTTGCTGCTTTCGCCGGCGAGCAGGAAATCCTCGCCCAGCCCGGCGCGCGCGGCGCGCTGTTCGAGCCGGCTGCGTTCCTCCCCGGTGCCGTCCCCGAGGATGACGAGCCGCAGCCGCCGTTCGGCGCGGGCGATGCCGACCGCCTCGATCAGCAGGTCGAAATTCTTCTGCGGACGCAGCCGGCCGATGCCGAGCACGACGGGCACCTCCGCGTCGAGCCAGGGGTGCGGCACGGGCGCCGCCGCCATCGCCCGCGCATGATCGCCGTCGACCCCGCTCGCTATCTCGATCGCCTGGCCGCGCCCGATCGCGCGGGCCAGCATCGGCGCGCGGCGCAGCGCGGCGCCGACGATCGCGATCCGCGCCGCGTCGGCGATCAGCCGCTCCATCCAGTGCATCCGCAGCGCCCCGCGCAGACCGTCGCCGCGCGTCACCTCGTTGCTGATCCGGTAGATGCGGCGGACATGGCCGAGCCCGCGACAGGCGAGATAGGCGGTCGCATGGCCGTGATTGCCCATCGACAGCAGCACCGCCGGCGGCTGGTGCCGCAGCCAGCGGCGCAGCGGCTGCGCGGCGGTGATGCGCGAGGCGGCCGGGCTCGGCCGGTCCTTCAGGATCACCAGCCGGTAGCGGCCCCGTTCGGCCTCCTCGCGGAAGAAGCCCTCGCCATGGCCGGCGACGAGGATGGCGTCGTGACGGCCGGCGATATGATCGGCCAGCATCATCGCGTCGCGGACCACCCCGCTCGACCGCAGATCGTGAACATAGATGATGATAGTGCCCATGCGCCCAGGTCCGACCCGAAAGCGTCACGCTAACCGACATATATGACGATCCCGCGAGACGGCTTCGGGGTCGATGATGGCGGGTTACGACAGGCTCTATTATCTGCGGAAGGCGTGGCCGCTGTTCCCCGGCATCGTCCGGCCGGTCGCCGCGCCCTTCCTGGCGCCGCATTATGCCGAGCGGCGCGCCGGGCGCGGGCCGCTGCGCGCGGCGATCGACGCGCTGGTCGGCCTCGGCTTCCACCTGTGGATTCCGCGCCGCGCGGCGCGGGTGCAGCGCCGCTTCGGCCTCGACGACGCCTGGCGACGCCGCGCGATCGCGATCGCCCGCATCCGCTTCGCCGACCCGAACGACATCGCGCTGTTCCGGATCGAGGAGGCCGGGCAGCTCGACCTCTATGTCCGCCGTTTCGAGGACGCCGCGATCAACAAGCGGATCAACCCGCTCGGCTGGACCGCCGGCTGCGCGCTCGCCGACAAAAGCCGCTTCGCCGAGCGCTGCCGCGCGGCCGGGCTGCCCTGTCCCGAGACGGTGGCGACGGTGACCGGCGGCGCGATCGAGATCCGCGCCGATCCCGCCGACCGGCCGCTGATCGTCAAGCCGGTGCACGGCGAGGGCGGCGACGGCCTGCGCATGCTGGGGCCGGTGACGGACGGTCCCGCCCTCCGCGCGCGGCTGCGGGGACTGAGGCAGGACATGCTGGTCCAGCCGCTGATCGCCGTCCACCCGGCGCTCGCCGACATCGCGCTGGGCGCGCTGCCGACGGTGCGGATCGTGACGATGATCGACGAGGCCGGCGCGCCCGAGCTGGTCAGCGCCACCTTCCGCTGCGCGTCCGACCCGCGCGCGCGGGTCGACAATATGAAGGCGGGCGGGCTGATCGTGCCGGTCGCGCTGGCCGACGGTACACTCGGCCGCGCCTGTTTCGGCTATGGCGGGCAGGACCATGACGTCCACCCCGCGACCGGCGCGCCGATCGCCGGCCGGACGCTGCCCGACTGGGACGCGGCGACCGCGCTGGTGGTCGACGCGCATGCCCGCGCCTTCGCCGACTATGTGCTGATCGGCTGGGACGTCGCCTTCACGCCGCACGGGCCGCTGCTGATCGAGGGCAACGGCAAGCCCGGCGTGCTGATGCCGCAGCGGGCGGCGCGGCGGGGGCTGGGCGAGGGCCGCTACGGCGCGCTGCTGGCGCATCATCTCGCAACCAAATCGTAGCGGCGGCGTCACATCGGCCACTTACCATGGCGCCGGCCCGGGGCCGGGAAGCGTGATGGGGAGGGTCCTCGCGCCTCGGCCAGGGACTGGAGAACCGGAATGACTCGCATCGCGGCGCCCCGTGCGCTTCCCGCGGCGGCCAAGCGCGCCCTGCGGATCATGTTCATCGCCAGGCATGTCCACTGGGACGGCGGCCTCCACCCGACCGACGGCACCCACGCCACCTATCATCGCGAGATGCGCGCGGTGCTGGAGGGGATGGGCCTCGATCTCCATCTCGCCGACGGCTACGAGGCGCTGTTCGCGGCGCCCGACGTCGACTTCGTCTTCCCGCTGCTCAACCGCGGCGGCTTCCTCAATTCGGAGATGCTGCTGCCGCTGCTCTGCGAGCGGCGCGGCATCCCCTATCTCGGCGCCAGCCCGATCCTGCGCGGCCTGTCCGACGACAAGCATCTCGCCAAGCGGGTCGCGGTCGCGCGCGGCCTGCCGACCGCGCCCTGGGCATTGTTCCGGCGCGGCGCGCCGATCGACCTGTCGCTGTGCCCGCCGGCCGCCAGGCACGTCGTCAAGCCCAACGCCTCCTCGGCGAGCTGGGGGATCAGCGCCGCCCACGACCTGGAGGACGTCCGCGCCGCCGTCGCCCGCCTCCACAAGGAAGGCCATGACGTGATCGTCGAGCCCTTCGTCCCCGGCCACGACATCGAGGTGTCGGTGATCACCCTCGACGGCGAGCCGTTCATCCTGCCGGTGCAGATCGTCGAGCAGGACGACCCCGGTTATCTCCGCACCTATCTGGAGAAGCGCAACCTGATCGACGACCAGGCCTATGCGATCCGGCCGCTCGACGACGACCGCCTCCGCATCGAGGCGACGCGCCAGGCAATCGAGATGATGAAGGAATTCCTGCCCTTCGACTATGGCCGCTTCGAGTTCCGCCTGAACGCCGCGACCGGCGCGCTGAGCTTCATGGAGGTCAACCTCAACTGCAACCTCTGGTCGCGCAAGACGATCGCGATGGCGGCGGCGCAGATCGGCTGGAGCCATGCCGAGCTGGTCGAGACGATCCTGACCGAGAGCCTCGACCGCCACGGCCTGCTGCCGGCCGAGCGGGTCCCCGATCGTGTCGCGGCCTGAGGCGGGCTTCACCGCGATCGTCCTGTCGGCGCAGCGCGCCGGCCGGGTCGATCCGCTCGCCGCGGCGCACGGCCTGTCGCACAAATGCCTGGTCCCGGTCGGCGGCGCGCCGCTGATCGCGCATGTCGCGGGCGCGCTGTCCCGGACGCCAGGCTGCCGCCGCATCATCATCGTCGTCGAGCCGGCGATGTTCGGCGCGCTGCGCCTCCTGTTGAAGGACGGCCCGCCGCCGGTCGATTTCGTCGCGGCGGCCGACAACCTCGCCGACAGCGTGCTCGCCGCGACCGACGGGATCGACGGGCCGATCGTCGTCACCACCGCCGACAATGTCCTGCTGCGCCCCGACGCGGTGCGGCGCATGGTCGAGACGCTCGATCGCGGCGCCGACGTCGCGCTGGCCATGGCGACGCGGGCGGCGGTGCTCGGCGCGCATCCCGAGGGGCAGCGGCGCTTCTACGCGTTCCGCGACGACGCCTATTCGAACTGCAACCTCTACGCCTTCGCCGGCCGCCAGGCGGCGACGGCGGCGGAGAGCTTCCGCAGCGGCGGCCAGTTCGCCAAGAAGCCGCTGCGGCTGGTGGCCGCCGCCGGCCTCGCCAATGTCGTGCTGATGCTGCTCGGCCGGCTGTCGCTGGCGGGGGCGCTGGCGCGGCTCGGCCGCCGCTTCCGGCTGCGCATCGAGCCGGTGATCCTGGCCGACGGCGCCTGCGCGATCGACGTCGACAATGAACGGACCTGGAAGGTCGCCTCGGTGCTGCTCGAAGCGCGCGAGAAAAGCACGCGCGCCGGCGCACGGACGATGGCGCGGGTGATCGAGGCCGCCGCCTAAACCCCGACCCGGTTGGCGATCGGCACGAGCAGGTTGCGCAGCAGCACCGGCAGCACGCGCGCCAGCGGCAGGGCCTTGGGCGACGACAGCGGCAGGACCAGCTCGTCCTCGGCCGTGCCCATCGCCCAGCGCGCAGCCTCGCGCCCGGCGAGGATGCCCAGCGTCAGCCCGGCGCCGTTGCACCCGGTCACGCCGACCAGCCCCTCCCCGCCCCGGATCAATCGCGGCAGGCCGTCGGGGGTCAGCGCGACCCGGCCCCAGGACAGCGTCTCGAAGGGCGGCTGCGACCAGCCGGGAAAGGCGCGCGCGAGCCGCCGCCGGGCGGGGCCGGGGGCGCGGTCGAGATCCGCGCGCAGCCCGTTCATCAGGAAGCTGACCAGCAGCCGCCCGTCCGCCGTCACCGCCGGCGAGAAGACCGCCTTGTCGTCGAGGTCAGCGATCGGCCCGCCCCGGGGCAGCAGCGCGGCGGCGCGGTCGGGGAGCGGCGCGGTGGCGGCGATCGCGACCGGCGCGGCATAGACGGTGCGGGCGAGTGCGGGCCAGGCGGGCAGCCCGGCGCTGCCGGTCGCGACGATGACGTGGCGCGCGGCGACGCCGCCGCCGGCGCTGCGCGCTTCCCAGCCCGCCGCCAACCGGCGCAGCGCCGTCACCCGGCTGCGGCTATGGACGATCGCCCCGGCGCGGGCGGCCGCGAACGCGAGCCCGTCGACCAGCCGCGCCGGATCGATGATCCCGCCGTCGACCCAGCGATAGCCGCCGGCATAGCGGTCCGACCCGACCAGCCCGCGCAGCTCGTCGCGATCGACCCGCTCGACCCGCGCGCCATAGGGTTCCCACTGCGCATAGAGGCCGGCGGCAGCGGCGAGGCTCGCCTCGCTGCGGTGGACGGCGACGAGGCCGTGGCGCGCCTGCGCGTCGATGCCGAGCGCGGCGATCCGGTCGAACAGCCAGCGGCCCGACGCCGCGACCCTGTGGTTGAGCCGCGCGCCGCGCACGGCGCCGAGCGTCGCCGCCACCTGTTCGGGCGTGCGGCGCGCGCCGTACATCAATGGCGCGACCTGCCCGGCGCTGGCCGCCGACGCGCCGTCGCCGATCTCCCCGGCTTCGAGCAGCACGACCGAACGCCCCGCCTCCGCCAGTTCGAGCGCGGCGGCGAGGCCCGCGAAGCCGGCGCCGATCACCAGCACCTCGGCGGCGAGGTCGCCCGCCAGCGGCGCCGGCCGGATGCTGGGCGGATCGACCCGCCAGACCCGGCCGGGCGGCGTCACAGGACGGCCGTCACTTCGATCTCGACCATGCATTCGGGGAAGGCCAGCCGCCGCACCTCGACCGCCGTCGTCGCCGGATGCCAGCCGGCATAGGCGTCCATGCGGACCCCGTTCGCGGCGATGAACGCGTCCATGTCGGTGACGTAGATCGTCTCGCGCACGATATTGGAGAGGGTGGCGCCGAACGCCGCCAGGGTGCGGCGGATCGCGTCATAGGCCGCGCCGATCTGGCCGCCCATGTCGCCGGCATGGAGCGGCGCGAAATCCTCGTCGAGGCTCAGCGAGCCGGCGATGTGGAGCGTGTCGCCGACCCGCACCGCCTGGGCATAGCCGAACGCCTTCTCGCCGCCGGGCCGGAGGTGGAAGCCCTGCGCCGCCATCAGAAGCGCACCCGCGCTTCGACGCCGAAGGTGCGGCCGGGATCGGGCTGGACCGCGTCGGTGCCCAGCGGCACCAGCGCCACCGAGAAGATGTAGCGCGAGAAGGCCGAGGTCGCGTAGCGCCGCTTGAGCAGGTTGCGCCCGAACACGGTCACCGCCCAGCGGTCGGCCTCCAGCCCGATCTGCCCGTCGAGCAGCCCGAACGCCTTCTGGTACAGGTAGAGGTCGGGATTGGTCGGCAACTGGAAATCCTGGAACGATTCGCGCCCGGTCAGCTTGTAGTCGGCCCGCACCCGCAGGCTTAAGTCGTCTTTTAGGGGGAGGCGGTAGCCGGTCCCGAGGTTGAGGGTGTATTTCGGGGCGTTGGGAAGCTGCTGCCCGACATAGGCGCTGGTGACGCCGTCGAAGTCGTGGATCTTCGCGTCGACATAGCCGAAGGCGACGTTGACGTCCCAGAAGCGGGTCGGCCGCGCGACCACGTCGAATTCGAAGCCCTTGATCCGCGCTTCCCTCGCGTTGAGCGATCCCTGCCCGAAGGTCGCGGGGTCGAGCTGGAAGATCTGCGGGTTGAGATGCTGGGTGTAGAAGGCCGCGACATTGGCGCGAACCCGCCGGTCGAACAGGCTGGTGCGCAGGCCCAGTTCGTAATTCTTCGACACCTCCGGCGCGACGACGCGCGGGAAGCCGGGGCCCGCCGACACCGGGTTGAACGCCCCGCTCTTGAAGCCCTGCGAATAGGTTCCGTAGAGGGTGAGCGCCTCGGTCGGGCGATAGGACAGGCTGAGCTTGGGCTGGAGCCGCGAGAAGGTCGCCGTGTCGACGACCCCGGCGGCCCTGTCGTCCTGCCGTCCGTCGATCGTGTCGTAGCGCAGCGCGGCGGTCAGCTCGATCCGGTCGGTCAGGTCGTAGTTGAGCTGGCCGAACAGCGAATATTGGTTGAAGCGGCTGGCATAGTCGGCGAGCGGCGTCGTCAGCACCCCGCCCGAGGTGAAGCCGCCGCCCGGCGCGAAGCAGGTCCCGGCGAACAGGCAGAGGTCGAGCGTGACGACGTTGCGGATCGCGCGCGTCGTCCGCTGGTAGTAGCCGCCGAGGATGTAGCGCAGCGGCTGGTCCCCGGCGGACGTCAGGCGCAGCTCCTGGCTGAAGCCCTTGGTTCGGCGGAGCTGGTTGGTGTCGGGCACCAGCGGCAGGGGCGACACCTCGATATCCTCGTGGAAGTCGACCTTGATGTCGTCATAGGCGGTGATCGCGGTCAGCGTGCCGATCGCGGTGTCGAGATTGACCAGCATCGACAGGTCGGTGACCTTGCGCCGGGTGCTCGACGGGCCGTCATAGTCGGGGTTGCGGCCGGCGATGTCCTCGGTGATCGCGCCGCCGGTCGTGCCCAGCACGTCGAAGCCGCTGAAATAGACCGAGCCCGCCTTCTCGTCATACCAGGAGGCGCGCAGGTCGACCTCCAGCCCGTCGCTCGGCTGCAGGATCACGCGGCCGCGGATGCGGAACTGGTCCTGCGGATTGGCGGGCTTGCCGGTCAGGTCGTTGTCGATCGTCCCGTCGCCGTTGCGATAGAGGACGCTGAGCCGCGCCAATATCTTGTCGCCGGCGATCGGCCCGCCGATCGCGCCGAAGGCGCGGAAGATGTCGCCGCTCTCATAGCCGATCTCGGCCTTGCCCTCGATCGTGTCGGTCGGGCGCGGCGTGGTGATGTTGATCGCGCCGGCGATCGCCCCCTTGCCGTAGAGCGCGCCCTGCGGCCCCTTCAGCACCTCGAGCCGCTCGACGTCGCTCAGGTCCATGGTGAAGGCGTCGGCGTCGGGCAGGATCACCCCGTCGACCGAGAAGGCGACCGCCGCCGCCTGGTTGCGGTTCGATCCCAGGCCGCGGATCGAGATGTTGTTAGTCGCGGCGTCCTGGTCGGCGGTGATGTTGACGTTGGGCGTGAGCTGCAGGAAGTCGCCGATCGTGTCGAGCCGGCGCTCCTCGATCACCGCCGGCGAGAAGGCGGTGATGGTGTCGGGGACGTTCTGCAGATTCTCCTCGCGGCGCCGCGCGGTGACGACGATCGTCCCGATCTCGCCATTGTCGGCGCCAGTCCGGTCCTCGGCCGGCGGCGCGGCGGCGGCCGGCGACGGCAGCGCCGCGACGGTCGCCGTCGCCAGAAGTGCGGCGACGATGCGCCGGTGGTTTCCACGTCGTTCCATGTCGAATCTCCCCCCTCGACTGTGTTTGGTTGCGTCGTTGCGCGCGATCAGATCAGCCCGGCCGGCAGCGGGGCCTCCTCGCGTTCATTCTCCCAGGCGGCGGCGAGGATCAGCCAGCGCCCCTCCTCCCGGACCAGATGGGCGAAGGTCACGCCGCGCCGGCCGATCCCGTCGATCGTCGCGACGAAGCCGCTGCATACGCTGGCGAGGTTGCCATAGCCCTCGACCCGGTGGCCCAGTTCGACCTCGTCGAGGCTGCCGACCGCGCCGGAGGAGCGCTGCCCCTCCATGGCGGCGACGAAGGCGTCGAGCGGCACCGGCGTCGCCGCCCCGCTCCCCATCGGCACCAGCATCGCCTGGCGGTGGCAGCAGCGGCGAAAGGCGTCCCAGTCGGGCGCCCTGGCCGCGCTCCAGCCGACCGCCGCGTAGAGGCGCGGCAGGACGGCGCCGATCTCGGCCAGGTCGGTTTCGGTCAACAGGCTCATATCCCCTCCCCCTTTCGGTCCGCCGCCTAGCTGATGTGGCCGGCGGACGGATGGGCGCGCGGATGGGCGCGCAGATAGTCGAAGAAGCGCGCCAGCGTCCGGTCGCTGCGGGTCAGCGTCCCCGGCTTGAAGCGCGCGCGCCGGACGATCGGCAGGTCCTCGGTGGCGATGCCGACCTCCAGGTCGTACATCGCGTCGAGGAAGGCGCGGGTGCCGTCCGGATCGGCGGGATCGTCCTCCACCGCCACCGCGAAGAAGAGCCGCGACCGGCCCGGCCGCGGCAGGCCCATCGGCGCGACGAAGCCGAACCAGCGGCCGTCGAACGCGCCATGCTGCCAGTAGATGCTGGTGCCGTAGATCCCGACCGCGAAGCCGATGGGCGTGCCGTCGCGCATCTTGCCCTGGAACTGATAGTTCATCGAATGGGTGGTCCATTCGACCTCCCCATGCGGTTCGCCCCCGTCGAAGCTGATGCCGTGGACGACCTGGATATGCTGCATGTCGGGCGTGTTGCAGCAGATCACCCAGGGATCGACCGGCATCTCGACGTCCCATTCGCCGACCTTCCACACCAGCCCTTCGGGCGGCTTCGGGAAATCGGGCAGCTCGAACAGCGGCTCGGCGCCGTTGAAGACGAAGACGCAGCCATATTTCTCGGCGGTCGGAAAGGCGAACAGCTTCGCGGTCGGCGGCACCGGATCGCCGGACTCGGTCGCGACGCACCGGCCGTCGGGCCCGTAGCGCCAGAAGTGGAAGGGGCAGCGCACCGTGCCGTCGACCATCTCCCCGGTGCAGAGATCGGCGCCCATATGCGGGCAATAGGCGCTCAGCACCCGTGCCGCGCCGTCGGCGTCGCGCAGCGCGACGACCCGGCCGTCGAGGAAATCGAAGCCGCGCACCTCGCCCGCCTTCAGGTCGGCCGACAGGCAGAGCGGGAACCAGCTCTGGGTGAACAGCCCATCCTCGCCTTCGCGGAGAAGCGCAGAAGATCGGCGTGGAGCAGCGGATTTGGCCAAGGCTTCCATCATTTTCCTACGAATCCATCAATGATCACAGCTTATGACTACGATTCGATCATGTTGTCAATCTTCATATACGATATCCGCAATCATATTGACTTCCTGTAACGGATTTCGCAGATATTGAGCATCAAAGCTACGTAAGGCACAGAAAGCACCCCCATTGGCTCCAGGCAGGATCACTCGCATGCCCGCACATTCCGACGCACCGAAGCGCGCTCGCGCCCCCAGGGACGGCGGCGAGGACGGCTCGCCCGAGGGCATCGAACTCAACCGGAAGATCATCGCCCTGCTCCAGCAGGACGGGCGCATGGCCTATTCGGCGATCGCGGCGCAGGTCGGCGTGTCGGAGGGGACGGTGCGCAACCGCGTCCGCCAGCTGCTCGACGACAATGTCATCACCATCCAGGCCGAGGCGCACCCCTATGCGCTGGGTTACGAGTTCAACGGGCTGACCTTCGTCAAGGTCGCCGCCGGCGTCCCGATCGACGACGTCGCGAAGCGGCTCTCGGCGATCCCGGAGGTCTATTACCTGATCATGGTGCTGGGCCGCTTCGACCTGAGCATCGCCACCTACCACAAGTCCCAGGACGATTATCGCGACTTCCTGACCACCCATTTCTACGGTCAGCCCGATATCGCCGGGATCGAGAACAGCCTGGTCCTGAAGGTCCACAAGATGAAGCTGCAATGGGACCTGAACGGCTGAACCGACGCAGCGCCACAAGGGAGCAAGCATATGGTCGTCAATGAACGCGCCTCGAAGATCGACGCCCCGGCCGCGCGGGTCTGGGAACTCGTCTCCACCGCCGAAGGGCAGCGGCTGGCCGGCCGGGGCTTCGTCGGGGAGATGGCGTTCACCGGCGCGGGGCTGGGCATGGTCCGCCGGATGCGGACGCAGGGCCATCTCGGCGACGGCGTCGTGGTCGAGCGCTGCGACCATTTCGACGACGCCGCGATGGAGATGACCTACCGGATCGTCGACACCGGCGGGATCGTCCCCTTCGCCGACTATCGCGGCGCCGCCAAGGTGATCCCCGCCGGCGACGGCGCCAGCGTGCTGCTGCTGCGATCGACCTTCATCCCGGTCGACATGGGCGAGGAGGAGGCGAAGCGCCTGTCGGAGATGAACTTCGCGCTGTTCTTCGACAATGTGAAGGCGGTGGTCGCCGAGGCGGCCTGATGCCGCTGCTCGCCACCGCGACCGGCAACGCCTTCGCCCATGTCGCCTATCTCGCCTGGTGCGCCGACACCGGCGAGGCGGCCGCGATCGATCCCTATCAGGTCGACCTGGTGCTGGAGACGGCGCGGGCCAACGGCCTGACCGTCACCCGCATCGTCAACACCCATGAACATTGGGACCATGCCGGCCGCAACGCGCAGCTGCGCGAGGCGACCGGCGCCGAGGTGCTGGCGCCCAGGGCCGCCGCCGGGGTGATCGAGACGGTCGACCACATGCTGGCGGAGGGCGACGAGATCGTCGTCGGCACAAGCTGCCGGCTGCGCGTGATCGAGATGCCGGGCCACACCATGACCCATGTCGGCCTGCTCGGCGAGGGCGCGGACCGGGGCGAGGACGAACCCTTCCTGCTGTGCGGCGACACGCTGTTCGGCGCCGGGGTCGGCAATGTCGGCCATGGCGGCCACGGCCCGACCCTGTTCGCGACGGTCGACCGGCTGCGCCGGACGCTCGACCCGCGCACCCGCCTCTATCCGGGCCACGACTATCTCGCCCGCAACCTCGGCTTCACCCTGCGGCACGAGCCCGACAACCGGGCCGCGCGGGCCTTGCTCGAAACGATCGGCCCGGCCCCGCGCTTCACCACCATGGCCGAGGAGGAGGAGATCAACCTGTTCTTCCGGCTCGACCAGCCGGCGGTGCGGGCGGCGTTCGGCGAGGCCGACCGCGAGGCGCGGTTCCTGGCGATCCGCCGCGCGCGCGACCTGTGGTGATCGGGGCCCGGCCGCCGGCCTGATCAGAGGCCCTCGCCCTCGACCCAATGGGCGTGGCTCAGGCGGCGGGCGACGGACCAGCTCTGGACCCGGATATCGGGGACGGCGACGATCTCCCAGAAGGCGCCGCGCGTGATCGGGCCGAGCGCGAGCAGGCGCGGATGGGCCCGCCCTTCCGCGTCGATCGTCTCGGCCTGGGCGGTGACGTCGATGCCGAAGCGGTGCGGATCGGGGCGGACCTGCCCCGCCGCCAGCAGCCCGCGCAGCAGCGGCTCGCGGGTGCGCAGCAGGTCGCCCTGCGGCCCGGTGCAGTTGATCGCGCGCCGCACGACGAGCCGCTCCGCCGCGCCGCCATGGCGGGGCCGCCAGGCGACGGCGAGGCGGCCGTCGCGGGCCTCGACCGCATCGATCTTCCCGGCGACCGCGCGGAGGCGGCCGGCGGCGCGGAGCGCGTCGAGCCGCGCGGCGACCTCGGGGGCGAGCCGGTGGCGATGGACATCCCACCAGGGCCGCAGATGGCGCAGGAAGCGGGTCTGCTCGGCGAGCGGCGCGGACAACCACATCGCCTGGGTGTAAGGGCGCAGCTCGTCGACGGCGGCCCGCCAGCCGACCGCGCGGGCGCGCTCGCGCACGAAGCGGACCAGCGCCGACCCGTGCATCGCCGGCTTCTCCGCCAGCGACGAGGACGGCATCGCGCCGTCGCCATGGACGCGTGGCGCCAGCCCGCGCCGCGAGATGGCGACGATCCGCCCGCGAAACCCCTGCGCCTCCAGGCTCAGCACGACGTCGACCATGGTCAGCCCGGTGCCGACGACGAGGACGCTATCCTCCGCGTCCAGCCCCGACGCCAGCGCGCCCGCTTCGGGGCCGGCCCAGGGATCGGCGACATAGAGATCGGCCGGCAGCGCCGCGACGGCGAAGCCGGGCGGATCGTGCGGCGGCAGGTTGCCGAGCGCGAGCACCGCCGCGTCGGCGGCCAGCCGCTCCCCGCCGGCGAAACCGACGGTGACGCCGTCGTCGCGCACCGCCAGTTCGATCGCGTCGTCGCGCCGCAGCGTCAGCCGCCCCGGCGCGGCGCGCATCGTCGCCTGGAGCAGCTCGCCCAGATAGCGGCCATAGTCGCGGCGCGACGCGAAGCTCTGCGGCCGCCCCTTGCCGGCGGCGGCGAGCCAGCGGACGAAATGGTCGGGATCGTCAGGCAGCGCGCTCATGTTCGCCGCCCGGACGTTGAGGAGATGGGCCTCGTCGGGCGTCGAATAGGCGACGCCCCGCGCGAAGCTGCCGCGCCTTTCGATCAGGGTGACGCGGGGCCCGTCGTGCCGCAGCAGGTTGATCGCCTGCAAGCTGCCCGAGAACCCCGCGCCGATGATCGCGACATGCCCTATGCGCGGCGGCGCGCCCTTATCCGTCATGCATCAGAATTTGACCGAAACGCGCCCATAATAAAAGCCGCCGCTGAGACCGAACGGCGCGAAATTGCCATAGGCGCCCGATCCGTCATAGGCGATCAGCCCGTTGCGGTCGGGATAGACGTCGAACAGGTTGTTGGCGCCCGCCGACAGCGTCACCCGCTCGCTCAGTTCGTAGCTGACGTCGAGGTCGGTGACCCATTTCGCGCCGAACCGCCGGTCGCCGCTCGCGACGTTGCTCGATTCGACATAGCTGCCGTAGCGCGTGACGCGGAGCAGCGCGTGGAAGCGGTCGAGGCTCCAGTCGTTCGACAGCACCAGCTTGGTGCGCGGCAGCGCCGCGACCAGGTCGCGCTGCGCCTGGCGGCCGAACAGGGTGACGTTGAGCGGCGCGAGCTGCGCCGGATTGTCGATGACCTTCAATATCTTCGTCTTGTTGTAGCTATAGGCGGCGTTGAGCCGGAAGCTGCCGAACCCGGCGGTGCGCACCGTATATTCGGCCACCACGTCGACGCCGCGCGTGCGCGTGTCGATCGCGTTGGTGAAGAATTGCGCGCTGTCGACATTGGCGACGCCGTTGGCGATCAGGATGTCGCGGATCGCGGTGCCGCCGTTGGAGGCCGTGCCGAGGAACTCGGTCTTGACGATGCGGTCGTCGACCCGGATCTGATAGGCGTCGACGGTCAGCCGCGCCGGCCCCCGCTCGAAGGTGAAGCCGCCGGTGAAGTTGAGCGACTTTTCGGGCTTGAGCGGCTTCGCCCCCAGCGCCAGCGCGGCGATGCTGTTGACCGGCAGGAATTTGGAGATGGTGCTGACCCGGTTGTTGCCGATCACCGTCACCGTGTTCTGCGTCGTCGAGAAGGCGGTCTGCGCCAGCGACGGCGCGCGGAAGCCGGTGTTGACGCCGCCGCGCAGCGCGAAGCCGGGGGCGATCTCGTAGCGGGTCGAGAATTTGCCCGACACGGTGTCGCCCGCGCTGTCGTCATAATGCTCGAACCGCCCCGCCACGCCGACGAACCAGCCCTTGGTGATGCTGGTCGACAGGTCGACATAGGCGGCCAGGTTGTTGCGGCTGATCGAGCTCTGGTCGGCCGGCGAGGTGCCGGTGAAGGAGACCAGCCCCGGCGACGGCGATCGCCCGCCATAGAGCTGTCCGAAGGGGGTGCCGTCGGCCGGGATCACATAGCCGCCGTCGCGATAGCTGTCGGGCTCCCCGGCGATGTTCTGGAACTTCTCCCAGCGATGCTCGACGCCGACCGCGACGGACAGCGGCTCGGCCAGGCCGATGTCGTAGTCGCGGCTGAGATCGACATTGTTGACCCACAGCGCCTGGACCTGCTTGCCCATGAAGAAGCTGGTCTTGCTCGACGGCCCGAGCGAGGGGTTGAGCGTGCCGACCGCGCCGAGCCGGACATGGTCGCGGCCATAGCTCGACGAGACGTCGAAGTCCCAGGCGCCGATCGTCCCCTTCAGGCCCAGCGTCCCCTGCCCGTCCCATTCGCGGATGCGCCGGCGCGCCTGGAAGCCCGACGGATAGACCTGCGGCAGCACGGTCTGGCCCTGGACGTTGGCGAGGCCGCCATAGCCGGTCGGCGCGGCGAAGGCCGAGCCGCGCTTGTCGTCGATGTCGCGGTAGCTGAGCGTCGAGAAGCCGTAGAGCTTGAGCGCGTCGCCGACCGGCAGCTCGGCGTTGAGCGAGCCGTTGATGATCTTGTCGCGGTTCGACCGGCCATAGCCGCCGGCGATCAGGTGATCGGCATTGGCCTCGCGCGGGTCGGGCGCGCCGTTGATGAAGGGGTAGATATAGGGCACCGGCTCGGCCGAGCTGTCGGCGCGGTCGTGATATTTGCCCTCGACCGCGAAGCGGACGAAGCCGCCGTCGCCGATCCGCGTGCCATAGCCGATCTGCTGCTGGAGCAGCGCGCCGCCCTTCTCGTAGAGCTGCCCGGCGGTCGAGCTGAACTCGCCGCCCTCGGGCGAATCGTCGAGGATGATGTTGATCACGCCGGAGATCGCGTCCGATCCATATTGGGCGGCGGCGCCGTCGCGCAGCACCTCGATCCGGCCGACCGCGTTGGTCGGGATCAGGTCGATGTCGACCGGCGTCGAGCCGCCCGAGATGCGCGAGAGATTGTTGATCAGCGAGGTGGTGTGCCGCCGCTTGCCGTTGACCAGCACCAGCAGATAGTCGCCCGACAGCCCCCGGATCGAGATCGGCCGCACGCTGGCGGAGGTGCCACCGCCGCCGAGCGCGGGCATGGTCAGCGACGGCACGATCTGGCCGAGCACCTCCTTCAGGCCGGTGCGCCCGGTCGCCTTCAACTCAGCCGGCTGGATCACGTCGATCGGCACCGGGCTGTCGGCGACGGTGCGGACGCTGCGGCTGCGGGTGCCGGTGACGATGATCGTCCCGCCGTCCGCCGCCGCGTCGTCGGCGGGCGGCGCGACGATGTCGGCGGGCGCTTCGGCCGCGACGGCCAGGGCAGGGGTGGCGAGGGCCAGCGCCGCGGCGCCGGTCAGGAGGATGGTCTTCATGTGTCTTGTCCCCAATCTGCGTGCTGTCGGGGCGCACGCCGCCTCTCCCCGAAGCCCCTCGGCTTCGCGGTCGTCGGCCCCTGTTGGTTGGCTGGAGGTCGTCTAGTTCGCTGCCGCGACCTTCCCGGTGAAGAATGACCGGTCGAACCCGTCGGCCAGGGCGCGGTCGCCCTTGACGGCGCCGGCCGTCTGGAAATCGTCGAGCACCTGCCGCTGCTCCGCGATCAGCGCATCGTCGATCGGCACCAGGGTGCGCGCGTTCTTGAGCGCGTAATCGCGCGCGATCTCGATCGGCAGGCCGGTCTCGCGGGCGAGCACCACGCCATAGGGGCCGGGATTCGCCCGCGCCCAGGCGAGCGCCTTCGCCTCGCGCTTGAGAAAATCGGCGAGGATCGCCGGCTTGGCGCGGATCGCCGCCTCATTGGCGACGTCGAAGCCATAGCCCTTCACCAGGTCGTGCCCGTCGGCGATCGTGCGGGCCCCCTCCTTGAAGGCGGGGAGCAGATAGGGCGCCCAGGTCGCCCAGCCGTCGATCGCGCCCGAACTGAACGCGGCCTTGGCGTCGCCCGGCGACAGGAAGACGAAGCTCACCCAGTCGGGCGGCAGCTTCGCCTGCTGTAGCGCCCGGATCACCAGATAATGGCCCACCGAGCCGCGCGTCGTCGCGATCTTGCGCCCTTTCAGGTCGGCGAGCGAGCGGACGGGCGACCCCTTCGGCACGACCAGCGCGAGCGCGCCGACCGGCCGTTCCTCGACGAACTGCGCGCCCACCGCCTTGATCCGGCTGCCGCTCTGATAGGCGAAGACGAAGGGCGCGTCGCCGACCACCCCGACGTCGACCGCGCCGCCGCCGATCGCCTCCAGCAGGTGCTGGGCCGCCGGGAATTCGGACCATTCGACCCGGTAGGGCGCGCCTTCCAGCGCGCCGCTGGCGAGCAGCACCGCCTTGGTGCCGCCACGCTGGCTGCCGACGTGGAGCACGGTCGTGTCGCCGCCGGCGTCGCGACCACAGGCCGCGAGCGCCAGCAGGGCGGCGAGGGCGAGCGCTACCTGCTTCACGCGACCGCCTTTTCCTCGCCGCGCTCGGCGTCGCGCCGCGCCACCCGCTCATGGACCAGCGGCAGCAGTTCGCGGCCATATTGGATGGCGTCGCCGAGCGGATCGAAGCCGCGGATCAGGAAATGGTCGATGCCGAGGTCGTAATAGTCGATCAGCGCGTCGGCGACCTGCTCGGGCGTGCCGACCAGCCCGGTCGAGTTGCCCTGCGCGCCCGCGACGGCGGCGAGCCCGGTCCACAGCCTTTTGTCGGCGCGATAGCCGGCGCGCGCGGTCTGGAGCAGCCGCTGCGACCCGGCGTTGGGCGGGGCATGGTCGCTGGTCGCGACCGCGTTGCGCTCGCGGATCTCGCGGACGATTGCGACGATCTCGTCGGCGCGCTTCCACGCCGCCTCCTCGGTATCGGCGAGGATCGGCCGCAGCGACAGCGAGAAGCCGGGCCGGCGGCCGTAGCGCGCGGCCGAGGCGCGGATCGTGGCGACCGCCTCGCGCACCTGCTCCTGCGTCTCGCCCCACAGCGCGTAGACATCGGCGTGGCGGCCGGCGACGTCGATCGCCTCGGGCGAGGAGCCGCCGAAGAAGACCGGCAGGTTCTGCGGCTTCACCGCCGCGAAGCCCTGGCGGATGCGGTAGAAGTCGCCGTCATGGTCGAACGGCGTCTCGGCCGTCCATTCGCGGCGCAGCACCGTCAGATATTCGTCGGTGCGGGCATAGCGCTGCGCCTTGTGCGACTCGTCGCCGTCCTTGGCCATCTCCGCGTCGGCGCCGCCGGTGATGATGTGGACCGCGACGCGCCCGCCCGAAAGCTGGTCGAGCGTCGCGAGCTGGCGCGCGGCGACGGTCGGCTGGGTGAAGCCGGGGCGGTGCGCGATCAGGAAGCCGAGCCGGGTGGTGATCGCCGCCGCGTGCGCCGCGACGATCTGGCTTTCGGGGCTGTTCGACCCGAACGGGATCAGGACGCGGTCGAAGCCGCCTTCCTCCTGCGCCCTGGCTGCCGCCTCGACATAGTCCTTGTCGAGCGCGCGGATCTGGCGAAGGCTGTGGATCTCGCTCTCATTGTTGAAACCGATATAGCCGATGAACTTGACGGGCATGGATGCCTCCTTGGCGGGACTATCAAAGGGTGGAAGGGAGGGCGGGCGCGGTCATTCGGCCGCTTCGAGCAGGCCGGCGCCGGCGACCGCGTCGGCATAGGAACCGCTCGGCGCGGTGACGCCGAGATGGGCGAGCAGCCGGCGGCGCAGGTCGCGCACGCTGGCGGTGCGCCGGCCGCGCTCGGCCTCGATCCGCTCCTCGGCGACGAACCGCCCCTTGGCGAGCACCAGCACCCGGTCGGCGAGCGCGATCGCCTCGTCGACGTCGTGCGTCACCAGCAGCACGGCGGGCCGGTGCGCGCGCCACAGGTTGAGCACCAACTCGTGCATCCGCAGCCGGGTGAGCGCGTCGAGCGCCGCGAAGGGTTCGTCGAGCAGCAGCAGTTGCGGCTCGCGGACCAGCGCGCGGGCGAGCGCGGTGCGCTGCGCCTCGCCGCCCGACAGGGTCAGCGGCCAGGCGTCGACGCGGTGCGACAGGCCGACCTCGGCCAGCGCCGCCTCCGCCCGTTCCCGCGCGCGCCGGCCGGGCAGGCCGAGGACGACGTTCTTCCACACCCGCTTCCACGGGAGCAGGCGCGAATCCTGGAAGACGACGGCGCGCGCGCTCGGGATCGTCACGTCCTGGCCGTCGGCTTGGTCGAGATTGGCGAGGGTGCGCAGCAGCGTCGTCTTGCCGCTGCCCGAATGGCCGAGCAGCGCGACGAACTCGCCGGGCGCGATGTCCAGGTCGAGTCCATCGATGACGACGGTCTCGCCGAAGGTGCGGGAGAAGCCGCGCAGCCGCACGACGGGCTGGAGCTGGCCGACGCGGGGGAACAGGGACACGGTCATGGATCAGGCCTCCACCAGCTTGGGGCGCCAGGCGAGCGCGCGGGTTTCGACGATGCGGACGAGCAGGTCGGCGGCGAGGCCGAGCAGCGCGTAGACCATCAGGCAGACGACGATGATGTCGGTGCGCATGAAGTCGCGGGCGTTGTTGACGAGGAAGCCGAGCCCGGCGCTGGCGTTGATCTGCTCGGCGATGACCAGCATGACGATCGAGATGGTCAGCGCGTAGCGCAGCCCGACCAGCAGCGAGGGCAGCGCGCCCGGCAGGATGACGTGGACGATGAGCTGCCAGCGCGTGAGGCCGAAGCTCAGCGCGCCTTCGACCAGCCTTTTGTCGACGCCGCGGATGCCGTTGTAGAGGTTGAGGTAGAGCGGGAACATCGCGGCGAAGGCGATCAGCGCGATCTTCGGGGTCTCGCCGATCCCGAACCAGACGATGAACAAGGGCGCCAGCGCCACCACCGGGATCGTCCGCTTGATCTGCATCAGCGGATCGACCAGCGCCTCGCCCTGGCGCGACAGGCCGGCGACCAGCCCCAGCGACACGCCCAGCGCGACGCCGATGCCGAGCCCCGACACGACCCGCCAGAAGGACACCGCCAGGTTCGACGGCAGCTCCCCCGAGCGGATCATCGCGAACAGCGTCGCCAGCACGGCCGAGGGCGCCGCCAGCGTGTGGCCGGGGATCAGCCCGGCGCGCGACGCTGCCTCCCACAGCAACAGCAGCAGGATCGGCGACAGCCAGCGCGATCGCAGCAAGGCCGCGACGATCGACGGGCGCGGGACGGAGGGGACGGAATGGGTCATGCCGTCAGCCTCGGCCAAAACTCTATCGATTCAATAGAGTTTAGCTGCTAAGACCTATTAGTATTGCTTCACCGGAGATCGGAAAGCCTGGAAATCCGGGATTTCCGTCCCGGATCGGGCAGGCCTGACAGAAAGGCTTTAGGGCCTGAAAGCTGTGCTGCCTGCCTCCTGGAAAAGGATGGGAAATGGCCGTCAACCTGCCGACCAACATGCTCCGCAGCTTCGTCGCGATCGTCGACGCGGGATCGATGCTCAACGCGGCCGAGCGGGTGTTCGTGACGCAGAGCGCGCTCAGCCTGCAGATCAAGCGGCTCGAGGAATTGGTGCAGAAGCCGCTCTTCCACCGCGAGGGCCGCCGCCTCGCGCTCACCGCGGCGGGCGAGCTGCTGCTCGGCTATGCGCGCCGGGTGCTGGCGCTGCATGACGAGGCGCTGGCGGCGGTGACGGCGGGGCAGTTCGCCGGGCCGGTGCGGGTCGGCATGGTCCAGGACTTCGCCGACCTGCTGCTCTCGGGGCTGCTCGCCCGCTTCTCCGAACTCCACGCCGACGCGCAGATCTTCGCGCGGGTGGCGGGCACCGCCGAGCTGCAGGAGATGCTGGCGCGCGGCCAGCTCGACCTGCTGATCGGCTATGCCGCGCCGGGCGACGCCCATGCGGTGCGCACCGCGCCGAGCATCTGGTTCGGCGACGACGCGCTGACCCTGAAGGCCGAACTGCCGCTGGCCGTGCTCGAAAAGCCCTGCCGCTTCCGCGAGGCGGCGATCGCCGCGCTCGACGCGGCGGGGCGGCCATGGCGGATCGCGGTCGAGACGCCGAACCTGTCGACGCTGCGCGCCGCGATCGCCTCCGGCCTGGGGGTCAGCAGCCGGACCGGGCTGTTCCTGCGCGACCTTCCGGCCGTCACGCCCGGCCTGCTGCCGCCGCTGCCCGACGTGGCGTGCATCGTCGCCCGGGCGCAGCCCGATCGCGCGGCGGCGGGCCATCTGCACGAACTGGCGGTGGAGCTGATCGCCGGCCTCTGATCCGGACCGGCTTCGATCAGGCCGCGATGATGCCGCGCCCCTCGGCCTTGGCCTGGTAGAGTGAGCCGTCGGCGCGGTGCAGCGCCGCGTCGACGTCGCGTTCGCCGTCGAGCACCGACGCCATGCCCATGCTGACGGTCCAGCCGACCGCGTCGTCGGCATGGGACTGGAGATGGGCGCGGAGCCGCTCGGCGAAGCGGCCGGGATCGGGGCCGCCGGCGGGCAGCAGGATCGCGAACTCGTCGCCGCCCAGCCGGAACAGCTCGCCGCCCCCGGCCTGCGACAGCCGACCCGCCTCGCGGCCGAACAGCGCCAGTACCGCGTCGCCCGCGGCATGGCCGTGGCGATCGTTGATCGCCTTGAAATGATCGATGTCGATCGCGATCGCGGCGACGCCGGGCGTCAGGAAGCGCGGCTTCTGCGCCTCCAGCCCGGCGCGGTTCCAGGCGCCGGTCAGCGGATCGCGCAGCGCCGCCTGCCGCAACTGCCGCTCCGCGCGTTCGACCGGGATGGCGAGCAGGCCGAGGTTGATGATGCCGAGCAGGGCCTGGTCCGACAGCATGGCGAGCAGCGCCAGCGACTCCATCCCGCGCAGCACATGATATTCGCCCGCGATCGACAGGAGGAAGCCCGGAATATAGGCGAGCAGCCCCGCGCCCGCGATGCGATGGCCCGCCGTCCGCACCGTCCAGCGGCCCCACAGCAGCATCCCGCCGTTGATCGCGATCGACAGCGACAGGCCGAGCGCGTCGCCGATATTGGGCAGCAGGCTCGTCGCCGGCAGCCAGCCCTGGGCGACCGCCAGCCGGGGCAGGCCATGGCCCGCCCCGGCCGCGACGATCGGGATCAGCATCCACCAGGCGAAGGGCGGCCTGCCGTCGAGTCGGCGGGCACCCGCCAGCGGCAGCACGTTGCACAGCGAGAGCAGCGCGAAGAGCGGCATGGTGACGGCGACGGCATTGGGCGGCGTCAGGCTGAAGCTGAACATGACGGCGCCGTAGAGCAGCGAACCGGCGGCCCAGAAGAGCAGATGGCCCTCCGTCCGGTCGCGCAGCCAGAGCGCGCAGAACACCAGCCCGAACGCGGTCGAGGTCAGCATGCTGCACAGCCGCAGCGTATCGACGTCGGGAAAGATCGGCATATCGGTTCGACCTTGCTCCTTTTCCCATTCGGGATCAGCAAGATTCATCCGTGCCGAGGGGCGATGGCGTGTTGCGAAGCGGCCGACATTCGACGAAACAGCGCGGCGGACAAGGACGGAACCCCGCGATGCAGAACCAGGTGCAACCCTTTCGCGCGATCGAGATCAGCGGCCTCGCCCGCCGGCTGGCAACCGAGGGGCGCTCGGTGCTGCACATGGAGTTCGGCCAGCCGTCGATGGGCCCGCCGCGCAAGGTGCTCGACGTCGCCCGCGCCGCGATCGACAACGACCGGATGGGCTATTGGGAGAGCCCGGCGCTCAAGGAGCGGCTCGCCGCGCTCTATGCCGATCGCTACGGCGTCGCGATCGATCCGTCGCGCTTCCTGCTGACCTGCGGCGCATCGCCGGCGCTGGTGCTGGCGCTCAGCATCTGCTTCCCGGCCGGCGCCCGGATCGCGATGGCGCGCCCCGGATACGTCGCCTATCGCAACACCGTCCGGGCGCTCAACATGGTGCCGGTCGAGCTGCCCTGCGGCGCCGAAAGCCGCTTCCAGCTCACCGCCGAGGCGCTCGCCGCGATCGAGCCGGCGCCCGACGGCGTGATCATCGCCAGCCCCGCCAATCCCACCGGCACGATCATCGGCGGCGACGAGCTGCGCGCGATCGCCGCGGTCTGCCGGCGCCGGGGCATCCGCATCCTGTCCGACGAGATCTACCACGCGCTCAGCTATGGCGAGCCGTGCCGGTCGATGGCCGAATATGATCCCGACGCGGTGATCATCAGCAGCTTCTCCAAATATTATTGCATGCCGGGCTGGCGGCTCGGCTGGCTGCTGGTGCCGCCCGACCTGGTCGAGCGCGCCTGGTCCTATCTCGGCTGCCTGTTCCTCACCCCGCCGACGCTGAGCCAGCACGCCGCGCTGGCGGCGCTCGACGCCACGGAGGAACTCGACGCCAATGTCGCGGTCTATGCCGGCAACCGGGCGCGGCTGCTCGAAGCCTTGCCGCAGATGGGCCTGCGCCGCATCGCCCCGCCCGACGGCGCCTTCTACATCTATGCCGACATCGGCCACCTGACCGACGACAGCATGGGCTTCTGCCGCAAGCTGCTGCTCGACACCGGGCTGGCGACGGGACCCGGCATCGACCATGACCCGGTCGACGGACACCGCTTCTTCCGGCTGAGCTTCGCGATCTCGGCGGAGGAGGTCGAGCAGGCGTTGCAGCGGCTGGCCGACTGGCTGCCGCGCTAGAGCGATTTCTAGGCAGATGGAAACATCTGCCGGCTCGGAAATCGCGGTAAAACAACAATCTAGAGCGGCCGATCCGATGCAATCGGATCGTGAACCGCTCTAAGGCGGGGCCTATCGCTCGCGCGCCGCGAGCATCTGCTTGAGCCGACTGCGTTCCACGCTCAGGTCGGCGACGAGCTGGCGGAGCGCGGCATTCTCCTCCTGGAGCTGGCTCGTGCGGTCGGCGGGGCGGCCCGCCGGCGGGGGCGACACCGCGTCGGCGCCGGCCGGCAGTTGCGGCGGGATCGTCAGTTCCTCCGCCGCCGGCGGGGCGGCGATCGCGCGCACCATCATCTCCAGCGTGTCGGCGACCTCGCGCCGCGCCGCTTCGCTGGCCAGCCCGTTGCCGAATTCGATCTCCGACCGGACCATCATGTTCAGGAACATGCCGTGGCATAACGCAATGCGGTTATCCGCGCGGCGCGACTCCATCTTCAGCTCGTCGATGATGAGCTGGCGCACCCGGCCGATCGCGGGGGATATCTGCACCACGTCGACGATCGCGTCGCGATAGTCGATGTCCTGGTAGAAGGCGTAGAATTGCAGCAGGAAGCGGGCATAGGGGAATTGCCCGCGCTCGTCGCGCAGCGATATCTGCGGCACGCAGTAGATTTCGAGCAGCGTCCGCATGTCGCCCAACCGGCCCGTGGCCTCCGCCTCGCGGAGCATGACGGTGCGCTGCGCCTCCATCTGCTGGACGCGGTAGGTCAGCAGCGCCCGCACCAGTCCGGCGCGATTCTCGAAATGATATTTGACCGCGTTGTTGTTGCCGTTGCCGGCCAGCGCCGCGATCTTGCGCAGCGACGCGGTATCGATGCCCTCGCGCGCGAATTCGCGCTCCGCGGCCAGCAGCAGGCGCAGCCGCGCGTCCGAGACGGGGCCCGCCTGGTCCGCCGATTCGGGGCCTTGGTCCGATGATAGGGACGCCTTCGCGCGCATAAGCCCCTCCTTGCTGCCGGCCCTCTTATCCATCCGGCATTGACAATCCAAATTTAACACGACTATGTTAACTCATATAAGTTATTTATGCGATGGGGAGAGGGCGATGGCGCGACCGGGGCGGTCGATGCGGGCAGTGATGCGCATGCTGGCGGGCGGATCGCTGCTCGCGGCGAACCTGGCCTTCGCCGCCGCGCCGCCGCCCGTCGCGGGCGACGCCGCGCGCCCCGTCGCCGATCCGCCGGGCGCGCAGCATTTCGCCGGGATCACGCCCGCCACCTCCTCCGCGCCGTCCTGGCCGGAACAGCCCCACGCTCCGAAGGGCGCGCCCAACGTCCTGCTGATCCTGACCGACGACATCGGCTTCGGCGCGACCAGCACCTTCGGCGGCCCGGTCCCCACCCCGACCTTCGACGCGCTGGCGAAGGAGGGGCTGCGCTACACCCAGTTCAACACCACCGCGATCTGCTCGCCGACCCGCGCGGCGCTGCTCACCGGGCGCAACCCGCACGCGGTGGGGATGGGCCATGTCGAGAACACCTCGGCTGGCTACGAAGGCTATGATTCGGTCATCCCCAAATCCTCGGCCTTCATCTCGCGGATCCTGCGCCAGGGCGGCTACGCCACCGCCGCCTTCGGCAAATGGCACCTGACCCCGCAATGGGAGCAGAGCCAGGCCGGCCCCTATGATCGCTGGCCGCTGGGCCAGGGCTTCGAGAATTTCTACGGCTTCCTCGCGTCCGACAACAGCCAGTGGAACCCCACGCTGACGCAGGACAACAGCTTCATCGACGTGGCGACGCCGCCCGGCTATCATTTCGACGCCGACATGGCCGACCATGCGATCCGCTGGATCGCCGAGCGCAAGGCCAACGCGCCCGACAAGCCCTTCTTCGCCTATTATGCGCCGGGCACCGCGCACACGCCCAGCCACGCGCCCAGGGAATGGCTCGACCGCTTCAAGGGCCGTTTCGACAAGGGCTGGGACGCGCTGCGCGAGGAGATCTTCGCGCGGCAGAAGGCGCTGGGCGTGATCCCCGCCAACACGGTGCTGACCCCGCGCCCGAAGGAGCTGCCCGCCTGGAGCTCGCTCTCCGCCGACCAGCGCCGCCTCTATGCGCGCTACATGGAGGCCTGGGCGGCGTCGATCGCCTATATGGATTCGCAGATCGGCCGGGTGATCCAGTCGCTCAAGGACAGCGGCCAATATGACAACACGCTGATCATCTACATCCAGGGCGACAACGGATCGAGCGCGGAGGGCGGCATGGACGGCCTGCTGTTCCAGCAGTCGCTGCTCAACAACCATGCCGAGCAGCGCGCCTATGCGCTCAGCCGGATCGACGACATCGGCGGGCCCGACCTCTATCCGCTCTTCCCCGCCGGCTGGGGCTGGGCGACCGCCGCGCCGTTCAAATATTACAAGCAGATCGCCTCCTATTTCGGCGGCACCCGCAACGGCATGGTGATGAGCTGGCCGAAGGGGATCGCCGACAAGGGCGGCATCCGCGGCCAATATCATTTCGTCACCGACATCATGCCGACCATCCTGGAGGCGACCGGCGTCGCCCGGCCCGCGTCGGTCGACGGGGTCGAGCAGCGTCCGCTCGACGGGGTGAGCATGGCGTACAGCTTCACCGCCCCCGACGCGCCGTCGCACCGGCGGATGCAGGTGTACGAGATGGTCGATTCGCGCGGCATCTATCTCGACGGCTGGTTCGCCTCGATGCGGCCGACCCGGCAGCCCTGGACCTTCGACAAGCCCGCCGATCCCGACAAGACGCCGTGGGAACTGTACGACGTCCGCGCCGATTTCAGCCAGGCGCACGACCTGGCGGCGCGCTATCCCGATCGGCTGCGGACGATGCAGCAGCTCTTCTGGGCGGAGGCCGGACGCAACCACATCCTGCCGATCCTCGAGCCGACGATCCTGCCCACCGGCCGCCCCTCGCTCGGCACCGGCCGCACCGGCTTCCGCTATCCGCAGGGGATCACCCGCATCCCCGAGGACAGCGCGCCGCACATCATCGGCCGTTCCTACAGCGTGTCGACGACGATCGACGTGGCGGGCGCGCCCAACGGCGTCCTCGTCGCGCAGGGCGGCCGCTTCGGCGGCTGGGCGCTCTACTTCCGCGACGGGCGGCTGACCTACCACCAGAACGCGCTCGACCCGCGCCAGTATCGCGTCGTCAGCGATCGCGCGATCGGGCCCGGGCGGCACAGCGTCGAAATGCTGTTCAAGGCCGACAGCCATGCCCGCGGTGCGGGCGGCACGGTCAGCTTCACGATCGACGGCCAGCCGGCGGGACAGGGCCATGTGCCGCTGACCCTCGGCGGGTGGATCTCGCACATCGAGGGGCTCGACGTCGGCGTCGACACCGGCACGCCGGTCTCCGACGAGTACCGATCGCATGACAGCGCGTTCAACGGCCGGTTCGATGCACTGGAGATGAAACTGATCGATTGAACCGCGATCCGAAAACGGATCGAACCAGGGGAGAGGACTAGTGGGGAAGACGACCATCTTGCTGGGAAGCGTGGCGCCGCTGGCGCTGGCGATGCTGGCGGTGCCGGCACAGGCGCAACAGGACGCGGGGGCGCAGGGGAGCGCCGCCGAGGCGCCGACCGGCGGCGTCGAGGACATCGTCGTCACCGCGACGCGCCGCGACACCCGGCTGCAGCAGACGCCGATCGCGGTCTCGGCGATCACCTCCAACACCATCCAGCAGATGGCGCCGCGCGACATCGGCGACCTCGCCGCCTTCGTGCCGAACTTCTCGGCCAGCCGCATCCCGAGCTTCAAGGCGGCGGCGTTCGCGATGCGCGGCGTCGGCACCACCACGATCATCCCGTTCAACGACGCGCCGATCGGCGTCGTCGTCGACGATTTCGTGATGCCGTCGATCCAGACGCAGCTGCTCGACACGTTCGACATCGCCCAGATCGAGGTGCTGCGCGGCCCGCAGGGCACGCTGTTCGGCAAGAACACCACCGGCGGCGTCGTGGTGGCGCGCACCAAGCGCCCCGACCTCGGCGCCTTCGGGGCGCAGCTGCGCGGCGAGATCGGCGATTTCGGCACCCGCGTCGTCCAGGGATCGATCGACGTCCCGATCATCCAGGACGTGCTCGGCCTGCGCGTCGTCGGCAGCTACCGCCATTCCGACGGCTATATGTATAACAACGCCTGCTACGGCCCGATCACGCCGGTCGCCACCACCGCCTTCGCGCAATCCTATGCGGGGCGGACCGGCTGCGGCGACGGCCGCGCGCTCGGCGGGGACGAGATGTTCAACGGCCGGGTCAAGCTGCTGTGGAAGCCGACGTCCGGCATCACCGCGCTGCTGCAATATGAGATGGTGCGCGACTCGGGCGACGCGCCGGGGATCGTCAACCAGACGCGGCCGGGCTTCGTCTTCTACAATCTCGGCTTCCGCCCCGGCACCGGCAACCCGCTCAAGCGCGCGGGCGCCAGCGACGGCGATTTCGGCTTCAACGATTTCGACGCCGGCCAGGTCGTCAACAGCGACGGCGTCTACGCCAATGTCGATATCGAGATCGGGAAGGGGACGCTGAGCTCGGTCACCGGCTACCGGTCGCAGCGGTCGCGCCTGCCGGGCAATTTCGCCGGCGCGGTCAGCCCGATCCGGCTGTGGGACGCGTCGCGCGACGACAATCGCAAGACCTTCCAGCAGGAGCTGCGCTACGCGGTCGAGCTGTCCGACCGGATCAACCTGGTCGCGGGCGGCTTCTACCAGCGCGACAAGGTCGACTTCTGCGTCGCCTCGCTGCTCGGCTATCTCGACCTGCTGCGCGGCCCGTCGGCGGTCGGCAACTATGCCGACAATCCGCAGGTCGCCTGCAACAAGCAGCGCGCCACCTCGACCGCGCTGTTCGCCGAGGCCAATTTCGAGCTGACCGACCGGCTGACGCTGACCACCGGCGGGCGCTACAGCTGGGACAAGAAGCGCCTCGCCGCGCGGACCGCGGTGTTCGCGCAGCAGCTCGGCGGCGGGATCGATCCGTCGGTCACCTGGCGATCCTTCGACAGCCCGTTCGACTATGGCGATTTCGACCGCTATCCCGCCGGCGTGCTGCGCGAGCGCGCGAGCTGGAAGGAGCCGACCTGGCGCGCCAGCCTCAGCTACAAGGCGTCGCCGCAATTCTTCACCTATTTCACCTATTCGCGCGGCTACAAGGCGGGCGGGTTCAACGAGCTGGGCACGTCGGGCGTGCCGCTGATCCAGGCGCAGCTCGCGCCCTATGACCCGGAGAAGGCGGATTCGTTCGAGCTCGGCTTCAAGTCGGACCTGTTCGACCGCAGGCTCCAGCTCAACATCGCCGGCTTCCACGTCACCTATGACGACGCCCAGCGCCAGTTGCTCTTCCCGTTCACGCGCAGCGACGGCACCAGCTTCAGCGAGATCCGCTTCATCAACGCCGCCAAGATCGAGGTGAACGGCATCGAGGCGGAGGCGACGCTGGTCCCCACCGACGGGCTGACGCTGCGCGGCACGCTCGGCTATCAGGACGGCAAGTATAAGAGCTTCACCTCGCCCACCCCGACGGCGCGCAACCTGGTCGACGTGCCGCTCAACCGCACGCCGAAATGGCAGGCGTCGGGCAGTGGCAGCTACGACATCCCGATCGGCGGCATCGGCCGGATCACGCTGTTCGGATCGGTCACCTATCAGAGCCGCAGCCTGTTCAACTTCGACCTGAACAACCCCGCCAACGACGCCTATCTCGACGCGCGCACCCTGTTCAACGCGTCGATCGGCTTCACCGATGCCTCCGACCGCTATTCGATCCGGCTGGTCGGGCAGAACCTCACCAACCAGCTCTACCTCACCGGCGGACAGACGGTGGGCCAGCTCTTCACCCGCGAGACCTATGGCGCGCCGCGCTACGTCGCGGTCGAGCTCGGCGTGAAATTCTGATCGCATAAGCCTCCGACCTGGCCCCGGCGCGAGCCGGGGCCTTTTTTTCGCGGAGATCATCCTTGAGCCTGCCCTTCCTCTCCCGCCTCGCCATGGGCGCCGCCGCCGCCCTGATCGCCGCCGTACCCGTGCCGGCCGTCGCATCCGCGGGGCAGGGCGCCTGGCCGGCGCGGGTCACGGCGCCGCGCGGCGCGCCCAACGTCCTGCTGATCATGACCGACGACGTCGGCTTCGGCGCGTCGAGCGCCTATGGCGGGCCGATCGCGACGCCGGTGTTCGACGCGCTGGCGAGGGGCGGCGCGCGCTACAACAATTTCAACACGACCGCGCTGTGCTCGCCGACCCGCGCCTCGCTGCTCACCGGCCGCGATCCGCACAACGTCAACATGGGCAACGTCACCAACATGCCCACTGGCTTCGAAGGCTATACCACCGCGATCCCGCGATCGGCGGCGACGGTCGCCCGCATCCTGCGCGACGGCGGCTACAGCACCGCGATGTTCGGCAAGAGCCACCTCACCCCCGACTGGGAGCTGAGCGCCGACGGCCCGTTCGACCGCTGGCCGACCGGGCTCGGCTTCGACTATTTCTACGGCTTCCTGTCGGCCGACACCAACCAGACCGCGCCCAACCTGTACGAGAACACCCGGCCGATCGCCCCGCCCGACGAGCCCGGCTATCTGCTCGACACCGACCTCGCCGACCGCGCGATCGGCTGGATCTCGGCGCAGCATGCGGCGGCGCCCGGCAAGCCCTTCTTCGTCTATTATGCGCCGGGCACCGCCCATTCGCCGCACACCGCGCCGGCCGAATGGTTGCGGCGCTATCGCGGCGCCTTCGACCAGGGGTGGGACAAGGTGCGCGAGGAAACGTTCGCGCGGCAGAAGGCGCTCGGCATCATCCCCGCCGACGCCGCGCTCGCCGCCCGGCCGCCCGGCATCCCCGCCTGGGACAGCCTCACCCCCGACCAGAAGCGGCTGTCCGCGCGGATGATGGAGGCCTATGCCGCGAGCCTCGCCTATTGCGACGCGCAGATCGGCCGGGTGATCGAGCATCTCCGCCGCACCGGCCAGCTCGCCGACACGATGATCGTCTTCCTCCAGGGCGACAATGGCGGCAGCGCCGAGGGCGGGCCGATGGGAATGATCTTCGAGCAGACCGCCGTGCTGGGCAGCGAGGAGGACCCCGCCGACCAGATGCGCCGCATCGACGACATCGGCACCGGCCGCGCCTACACCATGTATCCGGCCGGCTGGGGCTGGGCGATGAACGCGCCCTTCCCCTGGTACAAGCAGGTCGCCAGCCATGCCGGCGGCACGCGCAACGGCCTGGTCATCGCCTGGCCCGGCCATGTCGCCGCGCCCGAGACGGTGCGCGGCCAATATGCCCATGTCTCCGACATAGTGCCGACGATCCTGTCCGCGACCGGCGTGGCCGCGCCGAAGACGGTCGACGGCGTCGCGCAGCAGCCGTTCGACGGGATCAGCCTCGCCTATACGCTCGACCGGCCGACCGCGCCGGCCCGCCGCCGCACGCAGGTGTACGAGATGATGGAGAATTTCGGCATCTATCGCGACGGCTGGTTCGCCGGATCGACGCCCAAGCGCTACGCCTGGCAGTTCGCGACCAGGGAGAGCCTGGCCGATCCGCAGAATCGCGACCGCCATTGGGAGCTGTACGACCTGCGGACCGACTTCTCCCAGACGCGCGACCTCGCCGCCGCCCAGCCCGCGAAGCTGAAGGCGTTGCAGGCGCTGTTCTGGAAGCAGGCGGCGCGCAACCACATCCTGCCGATCCACGACTATAAGCTCGGCGCCGAGGGCCGGCCGACGCTCAACGCCGGGCGCGACGTCTTCACCTACACCGCGCCGGTCAGCCGCGTCCCCTATGCCGCCGCGCCGCCGACGACCGGCCGAAGCTTCACGATCGAGGCCGACGTGACGCTCCCTGCCGATGGGGGGCGGGGCGTGCTGCTGGCGGCCGGGGGACGCTTCGGCGGCCATGCCTTCTTCCTCGACGACGGCCGCCCGGCCTTCCACGTCAACGCGGTCGGCCCCCATCAATATGAGCTGATCGCCCGCGACCGGCTCAGCCCCGGCCGCCATCGCCTCGCCGCGCGCTTCGTCGCCGACGACGCGACTCCGGGCAGCGGCGGCGTGATGCTGCTGCTGGTCGACGGGGTCGAGGTCGCGCGCGGCCGCGCCGACCGCGTCTTCCACGGCTGGCTGCAGAACACCGAGGGGTTCGACATCGGCGAGGACACGCTGACCCCGGTCAGCCCGCGCTACGACGTCGCCGGCAGCCGCTTCACCGGAACGATCGAACAGGTCGTGGTCCGGCTGGACTCCGCGCCCTGATCAGCCGGCGAGGGCGCGGCGGATCTCGGTGACGAGCTGGGTCTCCATCGCCAGCCAGGTCTCGATCCATTCGGCCTCGCTCACCTCGACCGCGGTGAACTCGCATTCGATCTTGAGGTGGCAGGCGTCGGGGCCGGCCGGCGTCACCCGGACATAGCCGCGATAGTCGGTGATCGGCAGCGAGCCGACGTCGGTCAGCCGGTAGCGATAGGTGCGGTCGGCGAGGTCGAGCGATTCGAGCCGCTCGCTGATCGGCAGCCCGTCATGCGGATAGATCGTCTTGGTGATGCCGACCCTGGGCTCGTCGCCCTGGAACTCGATCTTCCTGAAGAAGCCGCCCGAATATTGATCGAGCTTGGCGACGCCGTGCCAGCAGACATAGTCCCAGACCGCGTCGGCGGGCGCCTCGATCCGTTCGGCGAGGGTGACGACCGCCATTAGAAGAAGCCCCACAGCTCGGCGATGCGGCCGTCCTCGGCATGGCGGGCGACGTCGATCCCCTCCAGCCGCACGTCGGAGCCGTCGCCGCCCTTGGCGGTCAGCGTCCATTTGGAGGCGGTGTGGTCGCCGCAGCTGGTGACGAAGTCGGTGGCGACGCGGATGTCGCTGAACGCGCCGAGCACGCCCTCCAGATAGGCGCGGCGCTGCTCGTCGGTTTCGAGCGGCGGCCGGTTGACCGGATCGCGCGCGACGGCGCCGGGGGCGAAGGTGGCGAGATAGGCGTCGACGTCGCCGCTGCCGATCGCGTCCCAGAAGCGGCGGACGGTGACGAGGTTCTTCTCGGGGTCGGTCATGGCGTGTCCTTCAATTGATGAAATCGCGGGAGGGGTGGGCGCGCGGATAGTTGCGCACGATGTCGAGCCAGCGCGCGAGGCTGGTGTCGCCCCGGGTCAGCGCGCCCGGCATGTAGTGGATCGTGTCGAGGATCGGCTTGTCCTCGCGCGCGGTGCGGGCGAGCAGTTCGGCCCCGAAGGTCAGCCGCTCGTCGACCAGCCGGTCGCCCTCGGCCGTGCCGTCGCCCTTCTTCACCGCGATCGCCAGATAGACGACATGGGTGCCCGGACGCGGGCAGGCGAAGCCCGCCGCGACCCCCATCCACCAGCCGTCGACCGACCCCTCCTGGATGAAGGTCGAGGTGCCCCGGATGCCGACGTTCCAGTCGAGGTCCTCGCCCTGCTGGTGGATCGCCTCGACCCGCATGCGGAAGCCATAGGGGTCCCACTCCACCGCGTCGTGCGGGTCGGGCATCTTGAAGCGGATGCCGTGGACCGCCTTGATATGCTGGATGTCGGGGGTGTTGGCCGCGAATATCCACGGATCGCAAGTATAGACGTCGGTCTTGAACGGCCGGAATTCGAGCTCCGCATCGGGGAATTCGAAGTCGAACAGGTCCCAGAGCGGCTCGTCGCCGTTGAACGCCCAGACGATGCCGAAGCGTTCCTGCGACGGAAAGACGTAGAGGCAGGCGGCGGGCGGCGGCGGATCGCCCACCCCGGTCCTCGCGACCCAGCCCTCCTGGTCAAACTCCCAGCGGTGGAAGGCGCACTGGATATGGTTGCCGACCACCGCGCCGACCGAAAGATCGGCGCCGACATGGGGGCAATAGGCGCTGGCGACGGTGACCTGGCCGTTCTCGCCCCGGAAGACGACGACCTTGCCGTCGAGGAAGTCACGGCCGATCACCTGCCCCTGCGCCACCTCGCTCGACAGCGCGATCGGGAACCAGGTCTGGCTGAAGACGCCGTTGTCGCCTTCCATCGGCACCGGCCGGGTGAGGCGCCTGCGTTCCCGCTTGCGCCCCGCCGCCGGTGCATCCTCCACCATCTTGATCGTCATGCTCTCGTCCTTCAGAAACGCACCTTGGCGCTGCCGCCGATCTGGCGGGGCGGCGACGCCGAGCCCAGGTCCTTGCCGGTGATCGTGCCGCCGAAATTGACCGGCACGAACTCGACGTCGTAGCGCCGGTCGAACAGGTTCTTGACGAAGCCGGTCAGCTCGACCTTGCCGACCGCCCAGGTCAGCCGCGCATTGACCAGCCAGACCGGCTTCTGCTTCTGGGCGTTGTCGATCTCCCAATAATAGTCGCCGCCCCAGCCGGAGACGTCGACGCGCGAGATCAGGCTGCTGCCGCCCAGATCGGCGGTGTATTGCGCCGCCGCGTTGAGCGTGTAGCGCGGCACCTGGTTGAGCTTGTTGCCCTTGAAGTCTCCGCGCGCGGCAGTGCCCGAGAAGACCGTCACGTCATATCTGTTGATCTTCGTGTCCATCAGGCTGGCGCCCATCGACAGCTCCAGCCCCTTGACCGGGCGCGCCGTCATCTCCAGCTCGGCGCCCCAGACGCTCGACTTGGGGATCGGGTTGGCGATGAACTGCGCCGGGCCGGTGCTGAGATCGAGGCCGAACACCTGCCGGTCGGTGATGTCGCTGTAGAAGATGGCGCCGTTCAGGTAGAGCTTGCGGTCGGCGAGCGCGGTCTTGAAGCCGAGCTCATAGTTCCACAGCTCCTCCTTCTTGAACTCGCGCGTGACCACCGCGTTCGAGTTGAAGCCGCCGCTGCGGAAGCCCTTGGCGACGGTCGCATAGGCGAGCGACCCGCCGGGGAAGCTGTAGGCCAGCGACAGCTTGGGCTGGAGCGACTTGTACGTCCCCTTGTAGCGCGGGACGACGGCGGGCACCGGCGGCGAGACGTCGTCCTGGCGGCGCCGGTCGATGTCGTAGCGCAGCGCGGCGGTCAGCTCGAGATGCTCGACGATGTCGTAGTTGACCTGGCCGAACGCCGCATAGGCGTCGTTGTCGTCCTTCGCGATTAGCCGCGAGCCGAGCACCCGGCTCGGCAGGCCGGTCAGGTCGGGGCCGAGGAAGATCGCGGTGTTCAGGGTGCGGTCGGTGTGGAGATAATAGAGCCCGGTCATCCAGCGCAGCGCCGATCCGGGGGTGTTCGACGACAGCCGCAGTTCCTCGCTCCACGCCTTGACGTCGAGCGTCTGGGTGGCGGCGGCGAGGTCCTGCGGCTCCCAGTCGAGCTCCTCGAACAGGTCCGACTTGACCGACGACCAGGCGGTGACCGAGGTCAGCGCGACCGAGCCCAGGTCGAGGTCGATCTTCGCCGAGACGTCGCCCAGCTTGCGTCCCGCCTTGCCGAGGATGTTGCCGACCACCGGCACCCGCGGGCTGTTCGCCGGGCCGCCGACATACCAGGAGGCGCCGGCATCCTGGTCGTAATAGCTGCCGCGCAGGTCGATCTTCAGCGTCTCGGTCGGCTTGAGCAGCAGCGCGCCGCGCACCGCCCAGGTCTCGTCGAAGTCGACCTTCTTGTTGAGCGTCGAATTGGTGATCTGGCCGTCGCGGTTCAGATAGCTGCCCGCCAGGCGGAAGCCCGCCTTCTCGCCCAGCGGCGCGGTGATCGAGGCCTTGGCGCGGAACTCGTCGCCCTCGGCATAGCCGAGCTCGGCGCTGCCGCCGAAGCTGTCGCCCGGCTCCTTGGTGACGATGTTGATCGCGCCGCCGATCGCGTTGCGGCCATAGAGCGCGCCCTGCGGCCCCTTGAGGATCTCGATCCGCTCGACGTCGAACAGGTCCTGGGTGATCTGGTTCGGCGAGTTCTGCTGCACCCCGTCGACCACCACCGCGACCGGCGATTCGCCGTTGCGCACCTGGCCGATGCCGCGGATGTTGATCAGCACGACGCCGGGCTGCTGCGCCTCGACGATGCGGAAGCCCGACACCATCTGGGTCAGGTCGTTGACCGATTCGATGCCCGCCCGTTCGAGCGTCGTCGCGGAGAAGGCCTGGATCGTGTCGGGCACGTCCCGGATATTCTCCGATTGCTTGCGCGCGGTGACGATCAGTTCGTCCTGATCGCTGGCGACGACCTGCGCCGCCGCCGGCGCGATCGCCATGACGCCCGCGAATCCCGCCGCCGCCACGCCGATGAGCAGCCCCCTCTTCATTGTCACCCTCCCATTGTCGTCGATCCCGCCGCCGCCCGGATCTGGCCGGGTCGCGCGCCGATGATCGGACCATGCCCGCGCGGCGTTCATCGCCACAGTCAACAAAAAGGGGGATGCCGAGATAGGGGGATACCCCCCGGCGACGGTCAGATGATCAGCAGGTCGCGCGCCCGCGCGATCGCCTGCGACCGGCTGGCGACGCCCAGCTTCTCGTGGATCTTCTTGCGGTGGGTCTTCACCGTCCCCTCGGAGATGCCGAGGCGGACCGCAATCTCCTTGGTGATATAGCCTTCGGCGACCAGCGCGATGATCTCGGTCTCGCGCGGGCTGAGCGTGAAATTGTTGGGCGCCTGCTCGACGCCGCGGCGCGGGCTGCTCTGCTGCAGCGTCGCGCCGCTCTCGGTGCCGTCGGCGCCGCGCAGCACGTCGTCGACATAGGCGCCGATCCGCGCGGGCAGGTGGCGGCCGTTGCGGATCGACCAGTCGAACACTTCGGTCAGGTGCTGGCGATTGTTGAGCGCGCGCCGCACCAGCCCGGCATGGCTCGCCAGCTCGACCGCCGCCTGCATATGGTCGACCGCGGCATTGTAGCGCCGCATCCCGTAGGCCGCGCGCATCGCCATGATCCGGAAGGTGAAGCGGAAGCGGCTGTCGGCCTCGCCGAGGAAGGGCTTGTTGATCCGGTCGAGCCAGGCCTGCGCGTCGTGCGGCCGGCCGAGCTCGATCATCAGCCGGGCGACTTCGAGCATCGCCGGCACCTGCACGCCGAGCACCGCGTGCGACAGGCTGTCGGTCGCGAGCAGCCCGGCGAAGCCGGGGCTCTCGACATGCTCCATCGCCGCCCGCCATTCGCCCGCGCGGGTCAGCTCGCGCAGCCGCGCGATCGCCATGAACTGGAGCAGGCGCGGCAGGTTGCGCTCGCGCGCCAGCGCCTCGCCGGCGCGGAGCCGTTCCTCGGCCGCGTCGATGCCGTGGCGGATGCCGGCGATCGCCGCGGCGGTGCCGAAGCCCGACGCGCACAGCCGCACCCAGGCGTTGATCGAGCCGAGCTGGCGGAGGCTGGGGTCGAGCAGCGCCAGCGCGGCGTCGAGCTCGTTATTCTCATAATGGAGGCCGGCGCGCAGGATGCGGGTGGCGATCACCTCGTAATTGTCGACGCCGCTGCCGATCCGGGCGATGCGCTGGGCGTCCTCGATGTAGAGCACCGCCTTGTCGACCGTGTCGCGCGCCACCGCGATGTCGGCCTGGTGGATGCGCAGGAACACCGAGACCCGGCTGTCCTTGACGTCGTGCATCGCGTGCAGGCCGATCCCGCACACCGTCGCCGCCTCGGCGTAGCGGGACAGTTCGAGATAGGCGAGCGCCAGCATGCAGGCGACGCCGCTCGCCAGGATCGGCCGCACCCCGCGATGCGCCTCCATCGCCCGTTCGAGCTCGGCGAGCCGCTGCTCGGTGATCGGCCGGTCGTCGGAGGCGTCGAGCACCATGTCGATGAGCTGGGCGAAGCCGCGGATCGATTCGGGGTCGGCGCCGCGATCGAGCAGGGTGAAGCCGCGCGTCTGCCGCCCCGCCTCCTCCAGCGCGGCGCGCGCCTCGACCGATCGCCCACGCCGGATCGCGAAATAGATCTGCCCCAGGAACAGCAGCGGCAGCTCGCCCGCCCGCGTCGCGGGGACGCGCTCGCCCAGGCCGACATCGGGGCCGTCGCACAGGTCGACATGGATCGCGCCGACATTCTCGATGACGCGCGCGGCGAAGGCGGAGTCGGCGACGGTGACGGCGTGGCGGATCGCCTCGGCGCCGAAGCCGTTCGCCTCGAACCAGGAGGCGGCGAAGCGGTTGAGCGCGTCGAACCGGTCGGGATCGAAGCGCCGCAGCCGCTGGCGCAGGTGCCGGCCGAACACCGGATGGAACGCCGCCCAGCAGCGCTGCTCGTCGACATAGCGGATGAACGATCCCTCGCGGATATGGTCGTCGATCTGCGCCCAGTCGCAGGGCCGGCCGGGCATCGCCGCCAGCGCCTCGGGGGTGAAGCGGTCGAGCACGCTGACGTCCATCAACGCGGCGAGCGAGGCAGCGTCCATCCGCGCGCAGACGACGTCGTCGAGATAATTGGCCATCTCGACCGGAAAGGGCCGCTCCCCCGTGCCGTCCAGCAACCGCTCCGCGCTGCGGGGGGCGCGGGCGACGAAGCGCAGCCCGGCGGCCCAGCCATCGACCGCCTCGTTGATCCGCTGGCGATCCCAGGGGCTCCACGCCTCGCCGAGCAGCGCCGCCGCCTCGTCGTCGGTCATGCGCAGCTCGTCGGGGCCGATGACCTCGACGACGCCGCGCAGCCAACCGTCGTGGAACATCGCGCCCTGCATCCGGCGCGCGGTGATGTGGAAGCTGCTGCTCGGCGGCAGTTCGAGGACGAAGGCGCCGATCAGGGCGCGGGCCGGGGCGGCGTCGATCTTCTCCAGCCCGTCGATGAAGCCGACGATATCCTCGGGCGGATCGGACAGGCCTTCGCTCTCCTCGCGCCCCTCCGCGCCCGCGCCCCGGAAGGCGTGGTCGAGATGGCGGCGCAGGATGGCGGGGTCATTGTCCTCGGCCGACAGCGTCAGCCAGCGCACCGCCGCGCCGGCGGCGGCGAGATCGGCGTGGTGGCTGGCGAGCGCCGAGGTCTTGCCGCTGCCCGGCGGGCCGACGACCAGCGTCACCTTGCCGGCCGCCTCCGCCATCCGCCGGGCGATACGCGGGCGCGCGACCAGCGGTTCGATCAGCCGGGGCGGACAATAGCGCATCGCCGACGCTCCCCGGCGGCGGGCCGGAGCCTTGGCATCGGCGATGCTGACGATCCGTGACGTCGGCCTTCTCCTCGTTTCCCGCAGCGCCGGCAGGGTGCCACGCGCCCGCCGGCCTGCCAAGCGCGGCGGCGATCAGGCCCCGGCCGGCTCGACGGCGAGCGCCTCGAGCAGCGCCGCCGCGACGAGCGGCGCGGAGGCCGGGTTCTGGCCGGTGACGATGTTGCCGTCGACCTCGACATGGCCGCCGAACGGCTCGGCCGCCTTGGCATAGACGCCGCCCAGCTCGACGAGGCGGGTTTCGGGCAGGACGGGGACAACCTTGTCGAAGGTGGTCAGCTCCTCCTCGACATTGCTGATCGCGGTGACGCGCCGGCCGGCGACGAGCGGGCGGCCGTCGGCGGTGGTCGCGCCGGCCAGCGCGAGGACGCCGTGGCACACCGCCGACACCAGCCCGCCCTGGCGATCGATCGTCTCGATGGTCGCCTTGACCGCCGGATCGACCGCGAAGTCCCATGCCGCGCCGGCGCCGCCGACGAAATAGACCGCGTCGAAGCCCGACGGATCGAGCTCCGCCAGGCGCGGCGTCGCGGCGAGCGCCGCCGACGCCGCCGGATCATCGAGGAAGCGCGTGCCCGCGTCGGTCAGCCACGGCGCCTCGAGGCTCGCCGGATCGAGCGGCGCCGCCCCGCCCGCGATCGAGGCGAGCGTCAACCGCTGGCCATCGTCGGCGAGCAGATACCAGGCGCTCGCCAGCTCCTCGAGCCAGGTCCCGGTCTTCTGTCCCGTGCCGCCCAGGTCCGCCTGCGATGTCAGGACGAACAATATTTTGCTGCTCATGTCGCGATCCTCGGTTGTCTTCGGATCAGGCCTGCGGCCTCGGGCGGGCGAATTCACCTCAACTAAAAGGGGGAGCGGTCGATGCCCGCCCGAAACCCGGGCAGCCCTCGTCGGCGGAATACCGCATTATTCCTGAATCGCATTTTGACGGCGCATCGCTTGAATTGCTCCATGACCACGTGGATGCGCAGCGGGGAGCGTCTTCTGGAGACCCTGGCCGACAGCCTCACCGGCTTCGACCATGTCGCCGAACAGGCGCATCGCTTCGATTTCTATTCCTACTGCGAACATTATGCCGTGCAGCGCGGCCAGTTGGCCCGCACGTTCAAAGGCGTCATGAAGCAACGCGGATCGAAGCTGCCGATACACGGCACGGTGCTGGGCTCCGCCCATCGATTATATCTGGATATAAGGGGCGCCCTGGATTCCGGGGTCGTCGCGGTGCTCGAAGAACTGCTGCGCGGCGAGACGTTCCTTGCATCGCGCGCGGATGCCACGCTGGAGCACGAGGGACTGCCCGACGACATATATGAGATCGTTCGGCTGATCCGCGCGAACACCAGCCAGTCCTTGCTGGATCTGAAGGCAATGCTCAGCCACGCGAGCAAGGGCTTCGCGGCAGGCTCCTTCAGGCTTTACCGCTGAGACCTGCAGAGCGCCCGGCATAATATGCCGGAACGATTTTAGCCCCGCGAGACTGCTGTCTTGCGGGGTTGTGTTTGTATGTGGGTTGGTGGTTTGTGGGAGATGGTTGCGGGGATAGGATTTGAACCTATGACCTTCAGGTTATGAGCCTGACGAGCTACCGGGCTGCTCCACCCCGCGACACTGATTGTGGCCTTGTTGGGCCGAGGACCGGAGCCTGTAAGGCTCCGCAAGGCCAAAGGCCGTCGCGGTATCCCCGCGGAAGCCAAGGCAGCGGATGCTGCCGCCGGCGCCTGAGGCCGGCAAACAAAGTGAATGGGTTATTCTGATGCACGGCCTTCAAAGCCTGGCGACGCCCTACTCTTCCACCGCTTAAGCGCTAGTACCATCGGCGCAGTCTGGTTTCACGGCCGAGTTCGGGATGGGATCGGGTGGGTCACAGACGCTATGGCCACCAAGCTATGGAGGCCGTGCATGAGAATTCTAGAAACCGTGCATGTTGATGCTGAGAGTTTTATACCGCCATCAGGATTGTTATTGATGGTGGGGCTCTCAAGCGCGACTAGAGCAATTAGTATCGGTTAGCTCCACGCGTTACCGCGCTTCCACATCCGATCTATCAAGGTCGTGGTCTTCGACCGCTCTAAGATATCTTATCTTGAGGGAGGCTTCCCGCTTAGATGCTTTCAGCGGTTATCCCGTCCGTACATAGCTACCCTGCTGCGCGGCTGGCGCCACGACAGGTCCACCAGAGGTACGTTCAACCCGGTCCTCTCGTACTAGGGTCAACTCCTCTCAAATATCGACGCCCACGGCAGATAGGGACCAAACTGTCTCGCGACGTTCTGAACCCAGCTCACGTACCACTTTAATTGGCGAACAGCCAAACCCTTGGGACCTGCTCCAGCCCCAGGATGTGATGAGCCGACATCGAGGTGCCAAACAACCCCGTCGATATGAGCTCTTGGGGGTTATCAGCCTGTTATCCCCGGCGTACCTTTTATCCGTTGAGCGATGGCCCTTCCACGAGGGACCACCGGATCACTATGACCGACTTTCGTCTCTGCTCGACTTGTCAGTCTCGCAGTCAGGCTGGCTTATGCCATTGCACTCTAACAGCCGGTTTCCAACCGGCCTGAGCCAACCTTCGCGCGCCTCCGTTACTCTTTGGGAGGCGACCGCCCCAGTCAAACTACCCGCCACAGAGGGTCCCTGAACCAGTTTCATGGTTCGAGGTTAGACATCAGAAAACAACAGGGTGGTATTTCACCTATGGCTCCACCAGGACTGGCGTCCCGGCTTCAAAGCCTCCCACCTATGCTACACAGTTATTTCCTAATGCCACTCTGAAGCTGCAGTAAAGGTGCACGGGGTCTTTCCGTCTAACCGCGGGTACTCCGCATCTTCACGGAGAATTCAATTTCGCTGAGCATGTGCTGGAGACAGTGGGGAAGTCGTTACGCCATTCGTGCAGGTCGGAACTTACCCGACAAGGAATTTCGCTACCTTAGGACCGTTATAGTTACGGCCGCCGTTTACCTGGGCTTCATTTCGGAGCTTGCACCCCTCCACTTAACCTTCAGGCACCGGGCAGGCGTCAGACCCTATACGTCGTCTTGAAGCCGACTTAGCAGAGCCCTGTGTTTTTGCTAAACAGTCGCTACCCCCTGGCCTGTGCCCCCCACAACTGGTTGCCCAATCGTGGGGCCTCCTTCTTCCGAAGGTACGGAGGCAATTTGCCGAGTTCCTTCAGCACACTTCTCTCAAGCGCCTTGGTATACTCTACCAGACCACCTGTGTCGGTTTCGGGTACGGTCTATACGGTGGGGCTATTTCCTGGAACCATTTCGAAGCACGTCCAATCCGTTAAGGACGTACAACACACATGATCCGTCACACACCACCAGGCCCACGAATATTAACGTGGTTCCCATCGACTACCCCCTTCGGGCTCGTCTTAGGGGCCGGCTCACCCTGCGCGGATTAGCCTTGCGCAGGAACCCTTGGTCTTTCGGCGACAGGGCATCTCACCCTGTTTATCGCTACTCATGTCTGCATTCGCACTTCCGATACCTCCACGGCCCATTACCAGACCGCTTCACAGGCTTACGGAACGCTCCGCTACCGCGTGGATAAATCCACACCCTAAGCTTCGGTGCGTGTCTTGAGCCCCGTTACATCTTCGCCGCAGGAACCCTTATTTAGACCAGTGAGCTGTTACGCTTTCTTTAAAGGATGGCTGCTTCTAAGCCAACCTCCTGGTTGTTTTGGGATTCCCACATGCTTTCCCACTTAGACACGACTTGGGGACCTTAGCTGTAGGTCAGGGCTGTTTCCCTCTTGACGACGGACCTTAGCACCCGCCGTCTGTCTCCCGGATATCACTCGTTGGTATTCGGAGTTTGGTTGAATTTGGTAGATCTCGCGACCCCCGCATCCATCCAGTGCTCTACCCCCAACGGTGTTCATCCGAGGCACTACCTCAATAGTTTTCGCGGAGAACCAGCTATTTCCCGGCTTGATTGGCCTTTCACCCCTAAACACAACTCATCCGGTAACTTTTCAACGTTAATCGGTTCGGACCTCCAGTGGGTGTTACCCCACCTTCATCCTGGTCATGCCTAGATCGCCGGGTTTCGGGTCTAATGCATCAAACTAAGTCGCCCTATTCAGACTCGCTTTCGCTGCGCCTACACCTATCGGCTTAAGCTTGCTTGATACATTAAGTCACAGACCCATTATGCAAGAGGTACGCTGTCAGGCCATAAAGACCCTCCAACTGCTTGTAGGCATTCGGTTTCAGGTACTGTTTCACTCCCCTCATCGGGGTGCTTTTCACCTTTCCCTCACGGTACTTGTTCACTATCGGTCATGCACGAGTATTTAGGCTTGGAGGGTGGTCCCCCCATGTTCAGACAGGATTACACGTGTCCCGCCCTACTCAAGTCCTGATGTTTCACTTTCGCATACGGGGCTGTCACCCGCTATGGCCACTCTTTCCAAAGTGTTCTGCTAATTCACCATCAGGCACTGGCCTGGTCCGCTTTCGCTCGCCACTACTTACGGAATCTCGGTTGATGTCTTTTCCTCCAGCTACTGAGATGTTTCAGTTCGCCGGGTTCGCTTCACCAAAGCTATGTATTCACTTCGGTGATATCCTTCCCAATTAACTCCCAAACTGTGTCGCCACAGTGCAGAAATTAATTGGTGAGGATGGGTTTCCCCATTCGGAAATCGTCGGGTCAAAGGTTGCTCACACCTCACCGACGCTTATCGCAGCGTGCCACGTCCTTCATCGCCTGTGCATGCCAAGGCATCCACCAAATGCCCTTACCTCACGCTTGAGAGCCCGCACCACCAACAGCAATCCTGAAGGATCGCCGCGGCGT
>NZ_CP059319.1:3045000-4287500 GCF_017607425.1 Rhizorhabdus wittichii | reverse complement strand
CGCCCGACAAGTCACTGGAACGACCCGTTTTTCCTGTCCTGCCATCGTGCCCGGTCCGCGACCGATCACGAGAGGGCATCGCTCAGGCGCCGCGCGGGCTCAACCTCAGGCCGTCTGGATATACTCGCGCATCGCCGCCGCCTCCTGCTCGATCCGCTCCATCCGCGCCTTCACCAGGTCGCCGATCGAGACGAAGCCGACCAGCACGCCGTCGTCGACCACCGGCAGGTGGCGGATCCTGCGCCGCGTCATCATCGCCAGCGCCTCGAGCGGCGTGGTCACGCTCGTCACCGTGATCACCGGCGAGGTCATCGCCTCGCGCACCGGCCGATCGAGGAAGGCGGCTCCGTCGCGCCGCATGCCATAGATCATGTCGCGCTCGGACAGGATCCCCACAACCTGTTCCCGTTCGATCACCGGCACCGCGCCGATCCGCTTGTCCGCGAGCAAGGCAAGCGCCTCGACCACCGGCATGTCCAGCGACACGCTGATGATGCTGTTCTCGCCTCGGTCCTGCAGAATCGCCGCAATCGTCATCTCGGCCTCCTTCCCCAACATGGTTCGTCCGGGGGCCGCATGGCCCTGGACTGTCAATGCCGGGTCCGGGTCTTCCGTTCCGCAACGGAGGTCCGAATGTCGCCGGGTCCCGGCAGGGTTGATGATCCCACTTTTCCGCCCCAAATGGAAGCCATGACGAAGCCCCGCAATCACCTGTCCGATCCCCAGCAGGCGGCCCGCGCCTGGCTCCGTTTCCGCTGGATCATGCGCTGGGTGATCGCGACCGCGATGCTCGCCGTCGCCGCCGCGCTCTTCTATCTCTGGATGGACGGATCGCCGCTCACGGTCGCGGTGGTGATCGCGACCAGCGCGGGGGTCGCGCTGTCGGTGCTGCTCGCCGGCGCGCTGATGGCGCTGATCTTCATGAGCTCGGGCACCGGCCATGACGAGGACGTCGCCCGCTTCGAGCCCGAGGACGACAGGCGCTCCGGCGACTGAACGGCCCCGGGGCCGAACGCAAAAGGGCGACCCGAAGGCCGCCCTTTCGTTTTTCCAGCCATATGGCCGGCTATCTGGGACGCCGGTCAGGCCGCCGCGGTCTCGCCGCGCGGCTTGCGGGTCCGGGTGCGCGGACGCGGGGCTTCGTCGCCCTCGCCGCCGTCATTGACCGGCGCCTGCAGCGTCAGCGACGGGGGCAGGCGATCGACCTCGATCTGCTCGGCCGCCTCGGCGGGCTTCGCCTTGGGCGGGCGGCCACGGCGGCGGACCGGCGCGGCGGGCTCCTCCTCCGCGGCGGCGGGCTCGGGCGCGGCCTGGGCCAGCGGCAGCTCGGGCGCGGCCGACGGAGCGTCGACGGGACGCTCGGCGCGCGGCGGGCGGCCCCGGCGGGGCCGGCGATCCTCATCCCCGCCATCGGCGTGGGTCGGAGCCGCGACAGGCGCCTCGGCCTCCGCTTCACGCTCGCGGCGCGGCTCGGCGTCGCGGTCGCGGCGATGGAAGCCGCGCTCCTGCCCGGCGGCTCGCGCCGGCGCGGGCTGCTGCTCGTCGGCGCCGATCCGATCGCCCTCGTCGCCATATTCCTCGTCGGAGGCGCCGGTGAACTCGTCGCGGCGCGGGCGCGGCTGCTGATCCTCGAAGCGCGAACGGCTCTCGCTCAGCACCCGGAAATAATGGTCCGCGAACTGCAGATAATATTCGGTGTTGACCCGGTCGCCCTGCATCTGGGCGTCGCGCGCCAGCGCCTTGTACTTCTCGAGAAGCTGGGCCGCGTTGCCGCGCGCGCGATTGTCGATACGGTTGCCGCGATCCTGACCGCCGTTGGAACCGTTCGGCCGGGGCGCGCCCGACCCACCGCCACGACCGCGACGGCGGCCGTTCTGCCGATTATTGATCAACTTTCCGATGTCCTCGTCACTGGTGGTATCGGTTCACCACTCCCATTTCCGGGACCACCCCGGAACCTGTCGGGGCTCTGCCCCAAACCGTCCTATGATGCACGCCGCCCCAAGGCGCGGGCCGGTCAAGGCCCGCATCCGCCATGTGACAAGGCCGCCGAAAAAGCGTCCGTGACATTGGAGGTCGTAGCATCGGGCCGGTGCGCAATGGCATCCCGAGCCCTGTCCATGGACCTGATGTAGGGGCTCGCGCGGCATTTTCCAAGCGGAATATGCTGGCTTTCGACAAAAGGTTCAGGCGCGGACGAGGATCGCCCGGTCGCGCCCGGCAAGATCGCGGCGGACCGATCCGGCCAGCCCGTGACGGGCGAACAGCGCGATCACCGCATCCCCCTGCTCCGCCCCGATTTCGACCGCGGCGAGGCCCCCAGCGGCGAGCAGCCCGCCGATCATGGGCGCCAGCCGGCAATAGTCGTCGAGCCCGTCGGGGCCCGCGAACAGCGCCGAGGCCGGCTCATGCTCCGCCACGTCGGGCGCGAGGATCGCGCCGCTCTCGACATAGGGCGGATTGCACAGCAGCAGGTCGAAGCGCTCGTCGATCCCCTCCGCCCAGTCGCCGAGCCGGATCTCGGCCCGGCCGGCGAGGCCCAGCCGCGCGGCATTGTCGCGCGCGATCGCCGCCGCCGCCTCGGACCGGTCGACGCCGATCCCGCTCGCCGCCGGCCATTGCGCCAGCGCCGCCAGCAGCAGCGCCCCCGATCCGACGCCGAGGTCGAGGATGCGCGCCGGCCCCTTCGCGCCGAAATGCCCGACCGCCGCCTCGATCAGCGTCTCGCTGTCGGGGCGGGGGATCAGCACGCCGGGGCCGACCTTCAGGCTGATCGTCCAGAAATCGCGCTCGCCGATAATATAGGCGACCGGCTCATGCGCCACGCGCCGCGCCAGCAGGGGCGCGAATCCCGCCGGCGCGGGATCGTCGAGCCGGCCCAGCAGCATCGCGTCGCGCGACACGCCCAAGGCATGCGCCATCAGCAATTCGGCATCGAGCCGCGCCGTCTCGCTGGTCGCGGACAGCGCGGCCACACCCCGGACCAGCGCCGCCCGGATGCTCTCAACCATCCAGTTGCGCGAGCCGCTCGGCCTCGTCCTCGGCGATCAGCGCACCGACCAGGTCGTCGAGCCCCGGCCCTTCGAGAATCTCCGACAGGCGGTGGAGGGTCAGGTTGATGCGATGGTCGGTCACCCGTCCCTGCGGGAAATTATAGGTGCGGATGCGTTCGGAGCGATCGCCCGACCCCACCATCGACTTGCGCGCGCCGGCCCGCTCGTTCGCCAGCCGCTCGCGCTCCATCTCGTAGAGGCGGGTGCGCAGCACCTTGAGCGCCTTGGCCTTGTTCTTGTGCTGCGACTTCTCGTCCTGCTGGATCACGACCAGGCCGGTCGGCAGATGGGTGATGCGGACCGCGCTGTCGGTTGTGTTGACCGACTGGCCGCCCGGCCCCGACGATCGGTAGACGTCGATGCGCAGGTCCTTGTCGTCGATATGGACGTCGACCTCCTCGGCCTCGGGCAGCACCGCGACGGTCGCCGCCGAGGTGTGGATGCGCCCGCCCGATTCGGTGACCGGCACGCGCTGGACGCGATGGACGCCGCTCTCGAACTTCAGCCGCGCGAACACCCCCGCGCCGGTGACGCTCGCCACCACCTCCTTGTAGCCGCCGAGGTCGGCCGCGCTCGCCGAGATCAGCTCGACCCGCCAGCCGCGATCCTCGGCATAGCGCTGGTACATGCGGAACAGGTCGCCCGCGAACAACGCCGCCTCGTCGCCGCCGGTGCCGGCGCGGATCTCAAGCATCGCCGATCGCTCGTCGGCGGCGTCGCGCGGCAGCAGCTTCAGCGCCAGCGCGCGCTCCGCCTCGGGCAGCCGGGCGCGGATCTCCTCGGCCTCCTCGATCGCCATGGCGCGCAGCTCGGCGTCGCCCGCCTCGTCCTCGGCCATGCCCTTGAGCACGTCGAGCTCGGCGCGCAGCCGCCGCACCTCGCCCGCCGCCTGGGCGACCGGCTCGATCTCGGCATAGTCCTTGGACAGCTGGACGAACTGGTCCGACGGCAGGTCGCCGCGCGCCATCAGCGCCTGCAACTCGTCGCGACGAGCCTCGATCTGCGCGATCCGCGCCGAGGTGATCCCTGCCATGGCGTCAGCCCCGGATCGCCGCCACGAGCCCGTCGATCGCGACCGGCGCCTGGGTCTGCCCGGCCATGTCCTTGAGCGACACCTCGCCGCGCGCGACCTCGTCGTCGCCGATGATCACCGCATAGCGCGCGCCGCTCGCGTCGGCCTTCTGCATCCGCCGCTTCATATTGCCCTTATAGGCCATGTCGGCGGCGATGCCGGCGCGGCGCAGATCGGCGAGCGCGCGGGCGGCGAAGGCCTGCGCGCCCTCGCCCATCGGCACCACCGCGACCTCGATCCGCTCGGGCGCCGGCAGGTCGATCAGCATCGCCAGCCGCTCGATCCCCGCCGCCCAGCCGACCGCGGGGGTGGCGGGCCCGCCCAGCGTCTCGATCAGCCCGTCATAGCGGCCGCCGCCCAGCACCGTGCCCTGCGCGCCGAGCCGGTCGGTGACGAACTCGAAGGCGGTGTGGCGATAATAATCGAGCCCGCGCACCAGCCGCGCGTTGCGCGTCCAGGCGACCCCGGCGGCGTCGAGCCCGCTGGTCACCGCCGCGAAGAAGGCACCCGCCTCGGCCGACAGATAATCGTCGATCTCGGGCGCGGCGTCGGCGACCGGGCGGTCGCGCGGGTCCTTCGAATCGAGGATGCGCAGCGGGTTCCTGGCCAGCCGGTCGAGGCTGTCCTCGCTCAGCTCGCCGCGATGCTTCTCGAAATGCGCGACCAGCGCGGCGCGCCACGCCTCGCGCGTCTCGCCGTCGCCGAGCGTGTTGAGCGTCAGCGTCACGCCGTCCGCCACGCCCAGTTCGCGCAGCAACTGGTCGGCCATACACAGCAGCTCGATGTCGGCCTGCGGCTCGGCGGCACCGATCACCTCGGCGTCGAGCTGGTGGAACTGGCGGTAACGGCCCTTCTGCGGCCGTTCGTAGCGGAACAGCGGGCCATGGGTCGCGACCTTGAGCGGCGCATGCTGCTGCCAGCCCTCGGTCAGATAGGCGCGGGCGATGCCAGCGGTGAACTCGGGCCGCAGCGTCACCGAATCGCCGCCGCGGTCCTCGAAGCTGTACATCTCCTTGGAGACGACGTCGGTCGTCTCGCCCAGCGAGCGGGCGAAGACCGCGGTCGGCTCGAACACGGGCACCTCGACCCGGCCGAAGCCGTAGAGGCGGCGGACCCGGTCGAAGGTCTGGACGACATGGCCGAAGCGCAATGCCTGCTCGCCCAGCATATCCTGCGTGCCCCGGATCGGGCGCGGTGTTTCGATCCTGCTCATGCCGCGCCCTTATCGTCCCTTTGGCCGGGGTGGAAGCGCTTTGCGATTCGCCGGGGCCGCGACGGCGGGCGATGCGGACGGGCGAAAATCATGGTAAAAGCATGGCTTGCAGGGACTTGGCGCGCGCGAACGCATTTCCGTCGCGGAAAACCGCCATATCGTCCCTATTGGCGCTTGGAATCCGATGCGGTGCAGCATAAAGGCGCGGCCATGAACATCGACCTCATCCCCGTGGGCGACGATCCGCCCAACAGCCTCAACGTCATCATCGAAGTGCCGGTGGGCGGCGAACCCGTGAAATATGAGTTCGACAAGAAGTCGGGCGCATTGTTCGTCGACCGCATCCTGCACACGCCGATGCGCTATCCGGCGAACTACGGCTTCGTGCCGCACACGCTGTCGCCCGACGGCGATCCGCTCGACGCGCTGGTCGTCGCGCGCTCGCCCTTCGTGCCGGGCTGCGTCGTCCGAGCCCGCCCGATCGCGGTGCTCAACCTCGAGGACGAGCATGGCGGCGACGAGAAGCTCGTCTGCGTGCCGGTCGACAGCACCTTCCCTTATTATACCGACGTCAACGAGCGCGACGACTTGCCGCAGATCGTGCTGCAGCAGATCGAGCATTTCTTCACCCACTATAAGGACCTCGAAGCCGAGAAGTGGGTGCGGATCGGCACCTGGGGCGGCGCCGACGACGCGCGCACCATCGTGCTCGAGGCGATCGACCGGGCGAAGCAGGCCAAGGCGGCCTGATCCTTCCCGGATTCCTTCACCGTCATTCCAGCGAAAGCTGGAATCTCACTACCTTTTCGATAGCGTCGACAGAGAAGTGAGATCCCGGCTTTCGCCGGGATGACGGCCCTCTTCCCCAGCCACCAACTCCCCCCTTGCGCAGCGACGTACCGATCGGTACGGTCGCGCCATGCTGCATCGTCGCGCCACCGGACAGCGCTATGCCTTCATCGTCATAGCGGTCACCTTCCTCGCGCTCCTGGTCGCGGCGGCGCTGCGATCGGCGCCGAGCGTGCTGATCCTGCCGCTCGAAGCGCACTTCGGCTGGGACCGCGCGACCATCTCCTTCGCCGCGGCGGTCGGCATCTTCCTCTACGGCCTGACCGGGCCCTTCGCCGCCGCGCTGATGCAGTCGATCGGCATCCGCCGGACGATGATCGGCGGCCTCGTGCTGATGGCGGCGTCGAGCCTCGCCAGCCTGTGGATGACCGAGAGCTGGCATTATGTGCTGAGCTGGGGGGTGATCTCGGGCGTCGGCAGCGGCGCGATCGCCCCGGTGCTCGGCGCGACCGTGGTCAACCGCTGGTTCGCGACGCGACGCGGGCTGATGATCGGCCTGCTGACCGCGAGCACCGCGACCGGATCGCTGATCTTCCTGCCCGCCATGGCCTGGCTGACCCGCAACGGCGCCTGGACGCCGGTGGCGCTCGCGGTCGGGCTGGCCGCCGCCGCGCTGATCCCGGTCGTCTGGCTGCTGATGCCCGACGGCCCGGCGGCGATCGGCGCCCGGCGCTATGGCGAATCGCCGGACGCGTTGCCCCCGGCCGAGAACCGGCGCGGCGCGATGCTGGCGATCACCACCCTGGCCGAGGGGATGCGCAGCCCGGCCTTCTGGCTGCTGTTCGGCACCTTCTTCGTCTGCGGGCTGACCACCAACGGCCTCGTCGGCACCCATCTGATCGCCTATTGCGGCGACAACGGCATATCGCCAGTGCAGGCGGCGGGGCTGCTGTCGCTGATGGGGCTGTTCGACCTGATCGGCACCACCGCCTCGGGCTGGCTGACCGACCGCTACGATCCGCGCAAGCTGCTGTTCGTCTATTATGCGCTGCGCGGCCTGTCGCTGATGGCGTTGCCGGCGATCGACTTCCAGCCGACCGGCCTGCTGCTCTTCGCGGTCTTCTACGGGCTCGACTGGATCGCGACGGTGCCGCCGACGATGGCGCTGGCCAACCGCCATTTCGGCGAGGCGAAGGCGCCGATCATCTTCGGCTGGGTGATGACCGGCCACCAGATCGGCGCCGCCGTCGCCGCCTTCGGCGCGGGCCTGATCCGCGAGCAGACGGGCAGCTACCTGCTCGCCTTCGTCATCGCCGGCGCGTTCGGCGTGCTCGCCGCCTTCGCCGCGATGGGCCTCGGCCGCAGGGCGCCGGCCCTCGCGCATTGAAGCAGGGAAAGGGCATGGGGGGAGCGCCGGCCGGCTTCCGCCGAAAAAGTCGAAAACAGCCCCTTGCATGGAATCGGGGCGCCCCCTATAGGGCCCCGACTTGGCTCAATCCGGTCGGCTCCCGAGGCCGAAAAAACGACCGGATCTCCGTCGGGGAGTAGCTCAGCCTGGTAGAGCACTGTCTTCGGGAGGCAGGGGCCGGAGGTTCGAATCCTCTCTCCCCGACCATCTTTTCCAGCGATGCGGCGATCGACCCTTACGTCAGGCGCGCGAACATGTGGTCCGCCTGCGACCAGTCGACCGCCGCCATGTAAGCGTCCACATAAGCCGCCGCCTTCGCCCCATAGTCGATGGCATAGGCATGTTCGTACATGTCGAGCGCCAGCAGCGGCGTGCCGCCCGCCAGGGTCGCCATATGATCGGCCGCCCACTGGTTGACGAGGCGCCGGTCGCGGTTGCTCCACATCAGCAGCACCCAGCCCGATCCGCCGCCCAGCGCCTTGCCCATCGCGACGAACTCGGCCGCCCAACGGCCATGGCTGCCGAAGTCCCGCTCGATCGCGGCGGCCAGCTTCGCGCCCGGCCGGGTCGGCCGTCCCAGGCCGGCGAAATAGAGCTCGTGCAGGATCATCGAGTTCCAGGCGATCAACTCCTCGCGCTTCAGGCCGTTGATCGAGAAACCCGGCGCGGCGGCCGGGTCGAGGGCGGCGAACGCCTGCCGGATCGCGCCGAGCCGCTTCACCGCGCCGACATAATTATTGTCGTGGTGGCTGGTCAGCAATTTCGCCGACAGGCCGGGAATGGCGTTCGGATCGAACGGCAAGGGCTGGGGCGCGAACGCATCGGCCGGCGGCTGCGCCAGCGCGGGCAGGCCGGCGGCCGCGCCGGCGGCGACGGTCGCCGCCATCAGGGTTCTGCGATTCATCGACATGCGAAAGCCCTCCTTAGATCACGGCGAAGAGATGCAGCGCGACGCCCGCCGCCGAGGTCATCGCCAGCGTCGCGGTCACGCCCAGCCGCAACCGGAACATCGCGACGATCGCCGCGAGGCACAGCAGCGCCGCCCAGATGTCGATGCTCGCCGGCACCGGCAGGTCGACCGCGAGCGGGCCGGCGGCCAGCCGGGCGGTCTGCCGGAACAGCGTGTGGATGGCGAACCAGATGGCGAGGTTGAGGATCACCCCGACCACCGCCGCCGTGATCGCGGACAGCGCGCCGGCCATCGCCCGGTTGCTCCGCATCCGTTCGATGAACGGCGCGCCGAGGAATATCCACAGGAAGCAGGGGGCGAAGGTCACCCAGGTCGCGAGCAGGCCGCCCAGCGTCGCGGCGAGCAGCGGCGGCATCCCCGTCGCCTCCCGATAGGCGCCGAGGAAGCCGACGAACTGCACCACCATGATGAGCGGGCCGGGCGTCGTCTCCGCCATGCCGAGGCCGTCGAGCATCTCGCGCGGCTGCAGCCAGTGATAGGTCTGCACCGCCTCCTGCGCGACATAGGACAGCACCGCATAGGCGCCGCCGAACGTCACCATCGCCATCGACGAGAAGAAGACCGCGATCTGCGAGAAGACGTCGCCCCGGCCGAGCAGGACGAGCAGCAGCGCCACCGGAACCAGCCACAGCGCCAGCCAGACGAACGCGTCGAGCAATGTCCGGGCGAGCGTCGGCACGGCATGGGCGGGCAGTTCCTCGCCCAGCAGCGTGTCCGCGTCCGCGACGATCGCGCCGGCCGAGGCCTTGTGGCCGCCGCCGACCGCGAAGGCCGCCGTGCCGCGCCGCCCGCCGACGAAGCCGATCGCGCCGGCGCCGATCACCACGACGGGGAACGGCACCGCGAAGAAGAACAGGGCGACGAAGGCGGCGGCGGCGATCGCCACCATGACCGGGTTCTTCAGCGCCCGGCCGGCGATCCGCAGCACCGCCTGCACCACGATGGCGAGCACGGCGGCCTTGAGGCCGAAGAACAGCGCGGCGATGATGCCGAGCGCGCCGTAGAGGACATAGATCCAACTCAGCGCCATGATCGACACGACGCCGGGCAGGATGAACAGCAGCCCCGCCATCACCCCGCCGCGCCGCTCGTGGAGCAGCCAGCCGATATAGGTGGCGAGCTGCTGCGCCTCGGGGCCGGGCAGCAGCATGCAATAGTTCAGCGCATGCAGGAACCGGTGCTCGCCGATCCAGCGCTTCTCCTCGACCAGCACGCGGTGCATCACCGCGATCTGGCCGGCCGGCCCCCCGAACGACAGCAACGCGATCTTCGCCCAGACCCGGCATGCCTCTTCGAGGGTCACCGGGGCGGGGCGGGCGATCGGGGCGGCCGGCACGGCGGCGGCCCTCATGGGCGCGCCTCCCGCGGCTTGTGGGCATCCCAGTCGTGCGTCTCCGCCCGCGCGTCGCGGCACCAGCGATAGAGCGCGTCGTAGATCGGCAGGCCGGCCTCCAGCTGCCGGTCGTCGTCGGCGTGCAGCCGCGACAGGCCCAGCGACAACGCGACCAGCCCGGCGGCCTCGGGAACCAGGTCCGGCCGCCCGGTGTCGGCGCCGCGCACGATCTCGGCGAGATAGGCGAGCGCCGGCAACGCGCCCAGGCCGAATTCCTCGACCATCACGTCGAAGGTGCAGCGCTCGCCGCGATGGCTCCAGAACACGGCGTCATGCTGGAAATCGAACGGCGTGGCGTCGAGACGCTCGGCCACCGCCATCACCTCCCCCGGCACCACGAACAGGAAGCGGGCGCCGGGATCGACGAAGCGGCGGATCAGCCAGGGGCAGGCGATCCGGTCGACCTTCGGCCGCGCGCGGGTCACCCACAGCGTCCGGCCGTCCGCCTGGCGGGACGGCAGGCGGCCGGTGCGGACCAGCGGCTGCCCGGCGTTCCGCCAGGCGGCATGCCCGCCTCCCAATATCTCGGCGGCGATGCCGTCGCTCCGCAGCCAGGCGGCGACGCCTTCGCTCAGCGGCCCGCCATCCTCGTCGATGATCACGGCCGCCCGGCCGGCGAGGCCCCCGCCCCATTCCGACACCTCCGCCGCGCGGCGGGGGATCGATCCGGGGATCAGCCGATCGTCGCCGATGCCGGCGCGCAGGTCGATGAGAGCGGGACAGGACGGCGTGCCGATGAGGCGCGCGAGACGGTCGACGGAAATGCTGTTCAGTGCAGGCATGGAGCGTCCCTACGAAAGTCGGACGCGATATTTCGGCATGCCGCCTCGTGGGGCTATCGCATTCCCCATGCCCCTTTCATTCCCCGAAACGCCGGCCGAGTCAACGCGGGCCGGACCGCGGAAAAATGATGGGCCCGGGCTGGACCCTCCGGCGCATTCGCGCGTTACGGGCGGAGTGTTGGAGGCGTTGCGTCATGGGGATGGTTGCGGGGCGTATCCTGGTGGTCGAGGATGATCTCATGCTCAACCACATGTTGCGGGAGATGTTGGAGGATCTGGGCTTCGTCGTGTTGACCGCCGCGTCGGCCGAGGCCGCGCGCGACGCGATCGACACGGCCAGCCTCGACGTCATCCTCGCCGACATGGCGCTGGACGCGGGGGGCCTGGGCTCCGACGGCCTGTCGGTCGCCCGCGCGGCGCTGGAGAAGAACCGGCAGCTCCGCGTGGTGATCGCCTCGGGCCACCCCGCCCCGGCCGGGCTCGGACAGGACATGGCCTTCCTGCAGAAACCCTTCACCGTCGCCGAACTGGCGCGGATGGTGCAGAACTAGGGTTTCCGCCCAGCGAAAGCCGGGATGACCGGCGAGGGATCGTCCAAGCCACTTTTCGCAAGGCGCCCGCAAAACCCCCAAAAGGAATGGCCCCCGCTCCGGGGGCGGGGAGCGAGGGCCTACCTGGCGTTCGTCACGCAGGCGGGGCGTGATTGGTTTCTCGAGCAACAGGGGGGAATCCCGAGAAGATCACGACCGCTGAGGAGACTTTTAGGGGGTTCAACCTGTCGCCTTTATGAACGACGGGACTAATTCCGGGGGCCCTTCGGGCGTGGGTCGTCCCATTTGAACGCTTTGTCGGAAATGGCCACCCCGAAGCGCTGATTCGTCAGCCGCACGGTCGAGCGGCCGTTCTGCGCGTCGAGCACGGTCCACCCCTGGAGCGCGAGGCCGCCCGGCCCCGCGCCCTTGGCGAAGACGATCGTGATCGTCCCGAACTCGGGATGCTTGCCGTCGCGCGCCTCGACGGTGATCGTGCCGGGGATGGTCGACGGCACCACCTTGGCGAAGCGGCTCATGTCGCGGCGCGGGTCGATCAGCACCGACAGCGGCGAGTTGCCGACCGGCCAGCGCGACACCTGCCGCACCGAATAGTCGATCATCGTCAGCGCCCTGCCGTCGCCGACGATCAGCAGCGGCACGCCCTTCTGATATTCGAAGCGGACCTTGCCCGGCTGGCGCAGGGTCAGCATGCCCGACAGCGACTTGCCGTTGCGGTCGGTCTGGACGAAGTCGGCCGTCATCGTCGTGATCCCGCGCAGATGGGCGGCGACCTCGTCGAGCGAGGCGGTCTGCGCCATGGCGGGGGCGGCCATGACGATCGCGGCGGGCGCGACCAGGGCGGCGGCAAGGGAAGGGAAAAGCGGGCGCATGCGGCTCCTGTCGATTTCGATATCGGTCGTTTCGGCGGCCCTTATGCCCAAGCGCCGCTGAATTGGGAATGAAGCGCGCCTCCGCTATAGGTATCGCCCGATGAACGGGAGACCGCTGACCGACGCCGAAGGGGCGCTCGTCCGATCGATGTTCGGGGCCGCGATCGACATCGGCCGCGTCACGATCCGCCGCGCCCGCTGGTGGCCGCTCCAGCCGAGGAACGTGCTGATGGCGCCCGACGGCCATCTCTGGTGCCACCCCGCCGGCCCGCTGTGGCGCGACTGCTATGCCGGCGCGTCGCTGTCGATGCAGGCGCTGTTCGTCCATGAGATGACCCATGTCTGGCAGGCGCAGCGCGGCGGCCGCTGGTACCTGCCGCTGATGCGCCATCCCTTCTGCCGCTATGTCTATACATTAAGGCCGGGCAAGCCCTTCGCCCGCTACGGCATCGAGCAGCAGGCCGAGATCGTCGCCGACGCCTTCCTCCTCGGCCAGGGCGCGGCCCGGCCGGGCAAGCCGGGGCTGGAGGCGTACAAGGCGGTGCTGCCCTTTTAGCTCCCGCGTCATCCCGGCGGAGGCCGGGATCTCGGGAGGCTCTTGCGACCAGCTTCTCTCCCCTCTCCCGAGACCCCGGCCTCCGCCGGGGTGACGAGGAGAAAGCGATGCTCTTCCGCTTCCCCTTCGCACCGGCTAGAGCGGCGCGATGACCCCCACCGGCCTGCTCGGCGGCAGCTTCAACCCGGCGCATTTCAGCCACCGCCACATCAGCCTGTTCGCGATCGAGGCGCTCGGGCTGGAGGAGATGTGGTGGCTGGTGTCGCCCGGCAATCCGCTCAAGGCCGCCGCCTCCGACATGGCCCCGCTCGCCGCGCGCTACGCCTCGGCCGCCCGGATGGCGCGGCGCGCGCCGATCCGGCCGACCGCGATCGAGGCGCGGCTCGGCACGCGCTACACCGCCGACACGCTGCGCGCGCTGGTCCGCCGCTACCCGAAGCGCCGCTTCGTCTGGATCATGGGAGCCGACAATCTCGCCCAGTTCGACCGCTGGCAGGACTGGCGCGGCATCGCGCGCAGGGTGGTCATTGCCGTCGTCGCCCGTCCGGGTTATGATGACGGCGCCCGCGCTTCGAGGGCGATGGGCTGGCTGCGGCATTTCGTCCGGCCCGCGGCCAAGGCGAAAGACTGGACGAGCTGGAGACCGCCGGCCCTCGTGCTGCTGCACTTCTATCCTGATCGCGGTTCCGCAACGCGGCTCCGGGCCAAGGACCCAGGCTGGCACCTTTCCCACAACAACACAGGCTTGCGCGACAGGTTGACGCGCCGGCCGCTGCCCTAGGAGGTACATTGACCGCCACCGACAGCATCAGGCCCAGAGACGCCTCTGCCGCCAGGGATGCCGACCCTTCGGACAAGCTGCACCAGCTTGTGCTGAAATCGCTCGACGACGACCAGGCGATCGAGACCGTCTCGATCCCGCTCGCGGGCAAATCGTCGATCGCCGATCATATGGTGATCGCATCGGGCCGTTCGACCCGACAGGTCGCCTCGATGGCGACCAAGCTGGCCGACCGGATCAAGAGCGAGACGGGCCGCACGGTCCGGATCGAGGGCCTGCCGACGGCCGACTGGGTGCTGATCGACGCGGGCGACGTGATCGTCCACCTGTTCCGCCCCGAGGTCCGCAGCTTCTACAATCTCGAGCGGATGTGGAATTTCGGCGACGCGCCCGCGCCCGTCGCGGTCCAGGGCTGATCCACGGAGCAGCGGCGGGGAGGCCCTGAACCACATTGCTGCTGCACATCGTCGCGCGGGGCAGGATCGGCCGGGGTCCCGAGGCCGATCTGGTCGACCGCTACATCAAGCGGATCGGCTGGCCGACCCGCATCACCGAGCTGCCCGACAGCGGCGGGCGCCTGCCGCCGCGCGATCCCGGCACCGTGCTCGTCATGCTCGACGAGAAGGGCGAGCAACTCGGCTCGATGGCCTTCGCCGAGAAGCTCGGCCGCTGGCGTGACGACGGCCGGCGCGAGGTCCGCTTCCTGATCGGCGCCGCCGACGGCTTCGACGAGGCGCAGCGCCGCGAGGCCGACCTGCTGTTCGCCTTCGGCAAGGCGACCTGGCCCCACCTGCTCGCCCGCGCGATGCTCGCCGAACAGCTCTGGCGGGCGACCAGCATCCTCGCCGGCCACCCCTATCACCGGGAAGGGTGATGGCCCCGCTTTCCATCATTCCTCCCCATGCCATGCATGGGGAGGGGGACCGGCGAAGCCGGTGGAGGGGCGGCGCGTCAGCGCCGGCTGCGCCGTCGCCCCCTCCACCATCCTTCGGACGGTCCCCCTCCCCGTTCCGGGGAGGATTTATTATTGTAGCGGTCGCTACAATCCTCGCCGTGCCCGCCTTCGCCCTGTCGCGCGACCCCGGCGTGGCCGAGCAGCAGCGCGCGCTCGCCGCCGCGAAGCGCGACGCGTCGGCCGCCGAACGCCGCGCCGCCGATCTCGAACATCGCGCGAAGGCGATGACCCGCGCCGCCGACCGCGCCCGCGCCGAGCAGGCCGCCGCCGCCGCCGCGATCCAGGCGTCGGAGGCGCGGATCGCCGCCGCCGAGGCGCGGGTCGGCATCGTCGACCGGCTGCGCGCGCGCCAGCGGGCCCGCCTCGCCGAGCGGCAGGGGCCGATCGTGCGGCTGACCGCGGCGCTCCAGACGATGGCGCGCCGCCCCGCCGCGCTGGCGCTGGTCCAGCCCGGGTCGGTCGACGACCTGGTCCATGTCCGCGCCCTGCTGGGATCGGCGCTGCCCGCGATCCGCGCCCGTACCGCGGGGCTTCGCGCCGAGGTCGCGCGCGGCGACGCGCTGCGCCGCTCGGCCGGGCTGGCGGTCGCCGACCTGCGCCGCGAGCAGGACCAGCTTCGCATCCGCCGCACCGCGCTCGCCCGGCTCGAAGCCGACCAGCGCCGCCGCTCGCAGGGGCTGGTCGACGACGCGATGGCCGAGCAGGACCGGATGATCGCGATGGGCGAGAAGGCGAAGGACATCGCCCAGCTCATCGATGAGCTGGGCGAGCAGTCCGACGTCCGCGCCCGCCTCGCCAGCCTGCCGGGTCCGCGCCTGCGCCCGCCGCTGCCCGGCCGCGCCGCGCCGCCGCCGCCGTCCGAGCTGGCCCGCCTGTCGGCGATCGCGCAGGCGCCGCCGCCCTATCGGCTGCCGGTGCGCGGCCGGCTCGTCTCGGGGATGGGCGAGCTGTCCGACTCGGGCGTCCGCGCGCGCGGGCTGACCCTGGCGGCGGCGCGCGGCGCGCAGATCGTTTCGCCCGCCGACGGCCGGATCGCCTTCGCCGGGCCGTTCCGCAGCTATGCCGGGATCGTCATCATCGATCATGACAATGGCTGGTCGACGCTGATCACCGGGCTCGGCCGGGTCGGCGCCAAGGTCGGCGCGGCGGTGATCCAGGGCAGCCCGCTGGGCGTCGCGGGCGGCGGAAATCCGCGCGTCACGGTCGAGCTGCGCCACGAAGGGCGGCCGATCGACATCCTGCCGCTGCTGACGCGCGGATGAGCCGCCGCCGGGGCAGCCATTGAACCGCCGCGCCCGGCCAACCATCTTGTCCGATGGTCGAAGCCGGACAGGCGCCTATTTCGCGGCCCGGCAAAAACCTGTACGATGGCGGCTTGTTTGGAGCGGGCTGATTTGATGACGAAGACCCTGTTGCGTTCCATCGGCCTGTTCGGCGCCGGTGCCATGATTGCCACCCTCGCCCCCGCGATCGGCGCGGTCGACGTCGGCACCTACAAGGAACTCGACCAGTTCATGAGCGTGTTCGAGCGGGTCCGCTCGGACTATGTCGACAAGGTCGACGACCGCACCCTGATCAAGGGCGCGATCGACGGCATGCTCGCCAGCCTCGATCCGCACAGCTCCTATCTCGACGCGCGCGACCGGCAGAACATGCGCACCCAGACGCAGGGCGCCTATGGCGGCCTCGGCCTGTCGGTCACGATGGAGGACGGCGCGGTCAAGATCATGACCGCGCAGGAGGACACCCCCGCGGCCAAGGCCGGCCTCAAGACCGGCGACTACATCACCCATCTCGACGGCAAGCTGCTCTACGGCGGCACGCTCGACGAGGCGGTCGACCAGATGCGCGGCAAGCCCGGCACCAAGATCCTGATCACCGTCGTCCGCCCCGGCCGCGACAAGCCGTTCGACGTCTCGCTGACCCGCGAGCTGATCCAGCTCAAGCCGGTCAAGTGGGAGGTCAAGGACCAGGTCGGCATCATCAACATCAACACCTTCGTCAACGCCAACACCGGCGATTCGGTGCGCGCGGCGATCGCCGGCATCCAGAAGTCGCTGGGCCACGACCCGCTCGGCTATGTGATCGACCTGCGCTCGAACCCCGGCGGCCTGCTCGACCAGGCGATCGACGTGTCCGACATCTTCCTCGACCGCGGCGAGATCGTCTCGCAGCGCGGGCGCGAGAAGAACGACATCGAGCGCCGCTACGCGACGGCGAGCCCGCCCGACCTGGCCCACGGCCTGCCGATGATCGTGCTGGTCGACGCCGGCTCCGCCTCGGCGGCGGAGATCGTCGCGGGCGCGCTGCAGGACCAGAAGCGCGCGCTGGTGATGGGCGAGCGGACCTTCGGCAAGGGCTCGGTCCAGACCGTGCTCGAACTGTCCGACGACACCGCGCTCAAGCTGACCACGGCGCGCTACTACACGCCGTCGGGCAAGTCGGTGCAGGAGGGCGGGATCAAGCCCGACATCCTCGTGCCGCAGCTCAGCGACCCCGACTACAAGGACCGCCCGCGCCTGCGCGAGGCCGACCTGCGCCGCCACCTGATCAACGAGGCGAAGATCGACGACAAGGTGCTCGAGGACGACGGCAAGCCCGATCCGCGCTTCCAGTTCACCTCCGAGGCGCTGAAGAAGCAGGGGATCGACGACTTCCAGCTCGACTATGCGGTGAAGGCGATCGCCCGCATGGCCCACCCGCCGCTCCGCACCGCCCTGGCCGGCGCCAAGAGCGGGGCGCGGTAAGCCACATGATTTCCCCTCCCTGCAAGGGAGGGGTCAGTGGGTCACGGAGACGGGGCTCGACGCCCCTCGGCGGAGTTCCCTGGGACGACCGGGCAAGGCTCCCCTGAATCACGTTCAGGGTCGCCACCCACCCCCCGCCCCTCCCCTGAAAGGGAGGGGGGTTCGGCTATACCCGCCCCCATGACCGGTTTCGCCCAGGCGCGGCTCACCGCGCTCCTCCTGCCTTCGGCGCTGATGCTAGGGGCGCTCGGCTCGCAGTTCATCGGCGGGCTCTTCCCCTGCGAGATGTGCCATTGGCAGCGCTGGCCGCACGAGGCGGCGATCGCGCTGGCGCTGTTCGCCTTCCCGCTCGGCGACAAGCGATCGGGGCGGATCGTCCTCGCCCTGGCGATCGTCGCGATCCTGATCAGCGGCGCGATCGGCGTCTTCCATGCCGGCGTCGAATATCATTGGTGGCAGGGCATCACCCGCTGCTCGGCCCCGCCCAGCGGCGGGTCGGAGGGCGATCTGCTCGCCCAGATCATGGCGACGCCGATGATCCAGTGCGACGTGCCGCAATGGACGCTGTTCGGCATCTCGCTCGCCGGCTTCAACGCGATCTTCTCGATCCTCGGCGGGCTCGGCGCCATCGCGCTGTGGAAGCGCAAGCCATGAGCGCGGATGAGAAACAGCGCGCGGCGTCTTCGGCGGTCGCCAACGCGCAACAGCGCGCGGCGATGCTCCGCGTCGACCAGGCCGGCGAATATGGCGCGACGCGCATCTATGCCGGGCAGCTCGCGGTGATGGGCCAGCGATCGGCCGACGCCCGCGCGATCGCGCGCATGGCGGACCAGGAGGCGCGCCACCGCGCGGTGTTCGACCGGATGACCGCCGAGCGCGGGGTGCGGCCGACCGCGCTGCAGCCGCTGTGGAACGTCGCGGGCTTCGCGCTGGGCGCGGCCACCGCGCTGATCGGGCCCAAGGCGGCGATGGCCTGCACCGCCGCGATCGAGACCGAAATCGACCGCCATTATCGCGAGCAGATCGAGCAGATCGGCGACGGCGATCCCGAACTCAGCGCGACGATCGAGGAGTTCCGCGCCGAGGAGGTCGAGCATCGCGACGCCGCGATCGCCGCGGGCGCCGAACAGGCCCCGGCCTATCCGCTGCTGTCGGGCGCGATCCGGCTCGGCTGCCGCATTGCCATCGGGCTTTCGCGCCACATATAATGGGCGACCACAGCCAAGGAATCGCGCCGATGACGACCCACCGTTTGCTCCCGCCGGCGCTCGCTGTCCTGGCCGCCATCGCCGCCGCCGCGCCCTTCGCCATGCCCGCCCAGGCGCAGCGGACCCAGCGCGTGCTGACCATCTTCGGCACCGACCCCTGCCCGACCAGCAACGGCGACGAGATCGTCGTCTGCCAGCGCATGCCCGAAGGGGAACGCTACCGCATCCCCGAGCAGCTTCGCCGCACCGAGCCGCGCAACGACAATTGGAGCGACCGCGCGTCGAGCCTCGAATATGTCGGCCGCAGCGGCGCGCAGAGCTGCTCGACCAGCGGCGCCGGCGGCGCATCGGGCTGCTTCCGCCAGCTCGCCCGCAAGGCCTGCGACGAGGACAAGGCCGACGGCAAGAAGTGCGGGATCAAGTTCTGACGTCTCCCGGCGTCCTTCTCTTTTCCCAGGCGGCCTCCGCGCCATTCAGCACCCCGAAAGCGTCTCGCGCGTTAGCTGTCGCCATGAAGCTTCTGCTCCCGATCGCGCTGCTGCTCGCGGCGCCCGCGCTTGCCGCCCCCAAGGCCGAGGCGCCGCCGCCGCGCATGAGCACGCTGGTCGTGTTCGGCGACGATCCCTGCCCGCGCAGCTCGGACGAGGAGATCATCGTCTGCGCCCGCCAGCCCGAGAGCGAGCGCTATCGCATCCCCAAGGCGCTGCGGAAGAAGCCCAAGGCCGACGAGGTCACCCAGAGCTGGGTCGAGCGCACCCGGACCTTCGACATGGTCAGCAAGCAGGGCCTGCCCAACAGCTGCTCGCCCAACGGCAGCAACGGCCAGACCGGCTGCATGCGCCAGTTCCTGGAGGCCGCGCGCGCCGAGCGCGAGGCGATGAAACGGGGCGAGTGACCCCCTTCGGCCACATGGTCGAACCCTTCCGCTTTTCCGCCGATCGGCTATAGTTTCGGCGAGAGCATATCGATGAAGGCGATCGATCCCGACCTGCTGCTGAGAGCCTATTCGATCGGGGTCTTCCCGATGGCCGACAGCCGTGCCGCCGACGACGTCTACTGGGTCGAGCCGAAGAAGCGCGGCATCCTGCCGCTCGACCATTTCCGCCTGTCGCGCTCGCTCGCCAAGACGATCCGCTCGGACCGCTTCGCCGTCACCGCCGACCGGGCGTTCGGCGAGGTCGTCGCGGAATGCGCGGCGGTCACCAGCCAGCGGCCCGACACCTGGATCAACCCGGCGATCGAGGCCGCCTATGCCGACCTCCACCGCCGCGGCCACGCCCATTCGATCGAGTGCTGGCGCGAGGGGCGGCTGGTCGGCGGGCTCTACGGCGTGCGGCTGGGCGGCGCCTTTTTCGGCGAGAGCATGTTCAGCCGCGAGAGCAACGCGTCGAAGGTCGCGCTCGCCTGGCTGGTCGCGCGGCTCCGGGTCGGCGGCTTCCGGCTGCTCGACTGCCAGTTCATCACCGATCACCTCCAGTCGCTCGGCGCGATCGAGGTGAGCCGCGACGATTATGTCGCGTTGCTGGACGTCGCGCTGGGCGTGGTCGCCGGGGCGGGAGCGGCCGGCGGCGTCGCGGTCGCGGGGGCCGCGGCGGGCTGGTCGGCGCCCGACTTCTTCGCGCTCGACGGCGGCGCGACCGATCCCGACACGCGCACCGTGTCGGGGCCGATATCGGGATGCACCATCGTGCAGCTCTTGGGCCAGACGTCGTAGACCGGGTCCTCGACCGCGTTGAGCGACGGCGATTCCTTGAACAGCCAGCCCGAGAAGACCCGCCGCCAGGCGCCGTCGCGGCCGCGCACGTCGGTCTGGACGAAGGCGCCGGTCAGCTTCTGATCCTCCCAGGGGGCGGTCGTCTCGCAGGCGCGCAGGCGCAGGACGACGTCGCCGATCCGGATCGCCTGACCCGGCCGCAGGGTGACGTCGCGCGATTCGCCGTTGCGCTTGTTGAGCAGGCCGAGCACCGCCACCCGCTCGCCCATCGGCGTGCCTTCGGTGACGAGCGGCTTGTCGGGGATCTTCTCGACGACGGGCGTCGGCGCCGCCGCGGGGGTGTTGGCGTTGGCCGATTCGCTCTCGGTGTCGCCGCTCGGCGCCAAAGCGGGCGCGCCGGCCTGCTCGTCCGACGGGATCGCCTCGACCGGGACCTGCTGCTGGCTGATCGCCTGCCACGCGCCAAAGGTCGCGAGGCCGCCGAGCGCGACCGCGCCCAGCAGGATGCGCCTCACGGCTTGGGCGCCTCTTCGGCCCCGCCGGCGGCCGCGCCGCCCGACTTGTTGATGAACTGGCCGACCATGCTCATCAGGTCCATCGCGCCCTGGGTGTCGGCGATGGTGTCGCCGTCCTTGAGCGGGACGGTGTCGCCGCCCGGGATCAGCGAGACGAAGGTCGCGCCGAGAAAGCCCTCGGAGGTGATCGCCGCGCTGCTGTCGGCGGGCAGCTTGACCTTGGGATCGAGCGCGAGCGTGGTCTTGACCTGGAAGCTCTGCGGATCGAGCGCCTGGCTGGTGACGGTGCCGATCTTCATGCCGGCGACGCGGACCTCGCTGCCGACGTTGATGCCGGTGCTGTTGGGGAAGAGCGCGGTGACGTGGATCGCGCCGGCCTTGGCGCCGCCGCCGGTGGCGCCCCAGGCGAACCAGACGAACCAGGCCGCGAACAGGACGACGAACAGTCCGACGAGCGCCTCGCCGATATTCTCACGCAACAGCGACTTCATGGCTCAGTTCGGGCTCCATGCCTCATAATCGCCGGTCGCGGCGGCGCGGACGCCGCCCCGCTCGAGCGCGCCGGCCGGCCGATAGGCCGCCTCGGTCCCGGTCAGGTTCGGTTCGGCCGGCTTCTGCCAGGCGCGCGGCGCCGGAAGCTGGTCGGGGGTCAGGTCGGTGCTGTGGTGCAGCCAGCCGTGCCATTCCGCCGGAACCCGGCTGGCGTCGTTCGACCCGGAATAGATGACCCAGCGGCGCGGCCGGCCGTCGGTGGTGCGGCCGCCCTCGAAATAGACGTTGCCGAGCGCATCCTCGCCGATCCGCGTGCCGTTGAGCTTGCTGAACAGCAGCGTGCCGATCGTGGCGCCGTCCCACCAGGTGAAGATCTTCTTGAGCATGGCTGTCCGCTTAGCCCTTGCGCCCTAGAGGGCGCAAGTGTTTGTGGGGTGTTCGATTGGCCTCAAGCGCCGGCGTGCGCATCCGCGCACTTGGCTTTCCTCGCATAAGCTCGGGCGGCCGTTCGGCCTTGCGGGACGCTGGCGCGTCCCGTTCCACCGCAAAAAAACAAACGATCCTACTTCTTCTTCCACTCCACCCGATCGCCTTCGGCGATCCCGTTGGCGGCCGCGCCGCCGCCGACGATCTCGAGCACGGCGGCGACCGGCTCGCCCGATCCCACCGGGGTCAGGTCCTCGGGCACCGTGTTGGCGGCGATGCGGGCGATCGTGCCGTCGGCGCGGATGAAGATCATGTCGAGCGGGATGTAGGTGTTCTTCATCCAGAAGCTCGCCTCGCGCGGCGGCGACATCGGGAAGATCATCCCGCCATGGTCGGGCAGGCTGGTGCGGTACATCAGCCCGCGCGCCTGCTGCTGCGGGGTGGAGGCGACCTCGACCGCATAAGCCAGCTTGCCGCGCGCGGTGTGGATGGTCAGCGGGACGGTCGCCTGCGTCTCGGCGGCCGGCGGCGAGCCGGCGGCGGTCGGCGCGCAGCCCGCGAGCGCGAAGGACAGGGCGCCGAACGCGCCGATCAGCCGCAGCGGCGCGACCATCGTCAGTCGGTGATCAGCTCGACCGCCAGCGGGCCCTTGCGGCCCTCGGCGATGCGCGCCTTCATCCGCGTCTCGGGAAGAAGGTCGGGCAGGCCGGCGCGGCGGACCGTCTCCATATGGATGAAGATGTCCTGGGTCTCGCCGTCGCGGACGAGGAAGCCATAGCCCTTCAGGCGGTTGAACCATTTGACGATGACCGGCTCGGGCTCGCCCGCCTGGTCGACCAGCTGGGTCGGATCGACGCGGTCGGCGTTGCGCTTGGCGATCAGGTCGGGATCGGGGCCGGTCGCGGTCGACAGGTCGATCGCGAGGATGCGGCGCGCCTGCAGGCCGCGGTCGCGCGCCACCACCTCGCACGCGATGCGCGCGCCTTCGGGCAGGGTCCGGCGGCCATGGTCGCGCAGCACGGAAAAATGGACGAGCACGTCGCCGCGATCACCATCGGTGGCGATGAAACCGAACCCGCGGGTGGCGTCGAACCATTTCACCGCGCCCACGACGGTCTCGGCGGGTTCGCCGGCAGCCGGCGACACGCATTCCTGCCCGCTGTCCACGCTGACGTCGCGCAACGTTACAGACGCAACAGACTTCTCATTCATCGCCCTGTCACCCGCAGCCCTGGCGTCAGCTTCTATCATAGAGCGCCGTTGAAACGAAGCGCTTCCGAATCCGGTGCCGCGCCCCAAACCCTTGCCATTGCGCGTTCTGCGTCACGGTTCAACCCCTACCTCGTCAGGATCAACCTGGAGCAGGCGCAACACCAGCTCGATCGGATGGCCCGCGCGCGCCATCGCGGCGATCCAGCGGCGTTTCTCGGCGGGGTCGGCGGGGCGCGCGGCGAACGGCCCGATCCGCTTGCGCCGGGCGTAGCGCAGCGCCGCCGCCTCGGCGTCGCCGTCGATCCGCTCGCGCAGCCCCTCGGCCGTCTCGGCGTCGATCCCGGCGGCACGCAGCGCGCTGCCGATCCGCCGCGCGCCATAGCCGCGCCGCAGCAGCGCCTCGGCCCGGGCCGAGGCAAAGGCGCGGTCGTCGACATAGCCGCGCTCGGCGAAGCGCGCGACCAGCGCCTCGACCGGGGCCGGGCCGTCGCCGTCCCAGCCGCGCTCGCGCAGCTTGCGGCGCAGATAGGCGGTCAGTTTCGCCCGCGTCGTCGCGTAGCGCGCGGCATAGTCGAGCGCGGCGCGTTCGAGGGTCGCGGCGTCATAGGGCGGCAAGGCTTTGGCAACTTCATGGGGCATGCGCCATGATTGTGCCACAGTCGGGCCGGATTTTGAACGCGCCGCTCGGCAAGATGTGGCGCACTGAACGAGGCTGCCTGTTGGCTGGCCGGCGTCGCCGCAAGGGTGCGGCGATGCTGGATCGGGTGGGAATGGCCGCGAATGAACGAAGGATCTGACCGATAATGGCATTGGTGCCGACGCCGACAGCCGACGCGCTGCCGCGCCGTTTCTCCGATTTCGATACGCTGGGCGCGGCCCTCGACTATGCCGCGACCGGCACGCGGGGGCTGAATTTCCATGACGCCCGCGGCACGCTGACGCGCCCCTATCCCTTCGCCGAGCTGCGCGCCGAGGCGCTGGCCAATGCCGGCCGGCTGGTCGCGGCTGGGGTGCGCCCCGGCGACCGCATCGCCCTGATCGCCGAGACGGGAACCCATTTCGCCGCGCTGTTCTTCGGCGCGGTCTATGCCGGCGCCTGGCCGGTGCCGCTGCCGCTGCCGACCTCGTTCGGCGGCAAGGACAGCTATATCGACCAGCTCGCCGTCCAGCTCGGCAGCTCGGACCCGACGCTGCTCTTCTTCCCCGAGGAACTGGCCGAGATGGCGACCGCCGCCGCCGCGCTGCGCGGGGTGAAGGCGCTGAGCTACGAGGCGTTCGAGGCGCGCGAGGCGGTCGACGCGATCCTGCCGCAGGCGTCGCCCGACGACATCGCCTATCTGCAATATTCGAGCGGATCGACCCGCTTCCCGCACGGCGTCGCCGTCACCCACCGCGCGCTGCTCAACAACCTCGCCGCGCACAGCCACGGCATGCTGCTCGAACCGCAGGACCGCTGCATCAGCTGGCTGCCCTGGTATCACGACATGGGGCTGGTCGGCTGCTTCCTGTCGCCGATCGCCAACCAGGTGTCGGTCGACTATCTGAAGACCGAGGACTTCGCCCGCCGCCCGCTCGCCTGGCTCGACCTGATCAGTCGCAACGAGGGCACCTCGATCAGCTATTCGCCGACCTTCGGCTACGACATCTGCGCGCGCCGCATGTCGAGCCAGACCAAGGCGTCGGACCGCTTCGACCTGTCGCGCTGGCGGCTCGCCGGCAACGGCGCCGACATGATCCGCCCCGACGTGATGCAGTCCTTCGTCGACGCCTTCGCCGAGGCCGGCTTCAAGGCGACCGCCTTCCTGCCGAGCTACGGCCTGGCCGAGGCGACGCTCGCCGTCTCGATCATGCCGCCGGGCGAGGGCATCGTCGTCGAGCTGGTCGAGGAGACCCAGCTTTCGGGCGGCGACCACAGCAAGGACCGGCCGCGCCGCTTCCGCGCGATCGTCAATTGCGGCAAGCCGGTGCGCGACATGACGGTCGAGATTCGCGACGACGACGGATCGCCGCTGCCCGACAAGATGATCGGCAAGCTGTGGGCCAAGGGCCCGTCGATCATGACCGGCTATTTCCGCGACGAGGAGGCGACCGACGCCTGCATGGTCGACGGCTGGCTCGACACCGGCGACATGGCCTATATGTCCGACGGCTATATCTACATCGTCGGCCGCGCCAAGGACATGATCATCATCAACGGCAAGAACCACTGGCCGCAGGACATCGAGTGGGCGGTGGAGCAGCTTCCCGGCTTCAAGGCCGGCGACATCGCCGCCTTCGCGATCACCACCCCGGGCGGCGAGGAGACCCCCGCCGTGCTCGTCCAGTGCCGCACCTCCGACCCCGAGGAGCGCGCCCGGCTGCGCGACCAGATCCGCGAGAAGGTCCGCGCGATCACCGGCATGCACTGCGTGGTCGAGCTGGTGCCGCCGCGCACCCTGCCCAAGACCAGCTCGGGCAAGCTGAGCCGCGCCAAGGCGCGCAACCTCTATCTGTCGGGCGAGATCCAGGGCTACGACATCGCCGCATGATCCGGCCGACATGATCCGGCGAAGCGCGCGCCTCCGGACATGGGCGGCCGCGCTGCTGGCGCTGTCGGCCGGGGCATCCGCCCTCGCCGCGCCGCTCGATCCGCTCGGCGACCCCGACCAGTTCCGCCGCGACGTCGAGGCGATCAACCGCAAGCCGCTGCCCGACGGCGAGGCGCTGGCGCGCGCGGTCGGCAACGCCGTGATGGTCGACGCCAAGGTGCGCGGCCGCTGCCAGCCGAAGAAGATCAGCATCGGCAAGCTCGAGCCGGTGACGCTCGACGGCATGATCGCCGCGATGATCGCCGCCGGCCGGATCGAGAATGGCTGGATCGCGTCGGTCAGGCTCGACGACTGCCCGCCCGCCGACCCGATCCGCGTGCTGCTGCTGCGCATGGCCGACGGGGCGACCCTCGACGGCGTCTTCGCCGGCCAGGGCGAGAGCCTCGCCTGGCCGACGCTGTCGCGCGAGGCGCTGCGCGCCACGGTCGCCGCCGCGTCGCAGCGCCTGCATGCCGAGGACCCGCAATGCGCGCCCAGGGAGCTGACGCCGACCGGGGTGCGCGTCACCGGCACCAGCCCCGATCTCGGCCCCAGCCAGTACGGCATCCGCCTGAAGGGATCGTGGACCGAGCTGTGGACCTTCGAGCCGTGCAGCCACCGCCTCGCCATCCCGATCGCCTTCCGCACCAACGGCGCCGGCGGCGCCTGGTGGGATATCGACCAGCCCGGCATACAGTTCGCGAAGTGACAGGCAGTTCGCGAAGTGACGGGCGGCGGATGTCGGCCGCCATCCCGCAACCCCTTGCGCTTGCACGCCCCCACCGCTATGTGCCCGCCTCTCGGACCCGGAGGAGTGTAGCTCAGTTGGTAGAGCATCGGTCTCCAAAACCGAGGGCCGGGGGTTCGAGTCCCTCCACTCCTGCCATCTGACGATGGCCGGAAGGCCGCTGGGGTCGGGAAACGAGACGAGGTCAGGTCCGCCGGCCGAAAGGCCGAAGAGCGGACCGCGGCCTCGTGTCGTTGTTTGCGTGGTTTCCGGGTCGGACCCGGCAGGATAGGCTGAGGACGTGGCGAAGACTTCACCCGTTGAGTTCATCAACCAGGTCAAGGCCGAGACCCGGAAGGTCGTCTGGCCGAGCCGCAAGGAAACGATCGCGACCACGATCATGGTCGGCATCATGACCCTGCTGCTGGGCCTGTTCTTCTTCGGGATCGATCAGATGTTCGCGTCGATCGTGAAGTTCCTGCTGTCCCTCCTGGGCTAAAAGACGGAGACGTTGGCGTTCATGGCGCGCTGGTACATCATTCACGCCTATTCGGGCTTCGAGAACAAGGTCCGGGAAGCGATCCTGGCCGATGCCGCGCGCCTGGGCCTGGAGCAGCTCGTCGAGGCCGTCGAGGTCCCCACCGAGAAGGTCACCGAAGTCCGGCGCGGCAAGAAGATCACGTCGGACCGCAAATTCTTCCCCGGCTATGTGCTGGCGAAGCTCAGCATGAACGACGACGTCTACCACCTGGTGAAGAACACGCCGAAGGTGACGGGCTTCCTCGGTTCGTCGGGCAAGCCGCAGCCGATCAGCGAGGCCGAGGCCGCGCGCATCCTCAACACCAAGGAGGAGGCCGCCGCCGCCGCGCCCAAGACCAAGCTCAAGGTCGATTACGAGATCGGCGACCAGGTCAAGGTGCTCGACGGTCCGTTCGCCAGCTTCAACGGCGTCGTCGAGGAGCTCGACTTCGACCGCAGCCGCGTCAAGGTGTCGGTGTCGATCTTCGGCCGCGCGACCCCGGTCGAGCTCGAGTTCGAGCAGGTCGAGCGGGTCAAGTGACGGCCTGACCAGGGCCGTCATCCTGAACTTGTTTCAGGATCCACCGGGCCACACGCACGGACGGTGCGGATGATGGGTGGATGCTGAAACAAGTTCAGCATGACGATTTGGAAAGTTTCGGAGCGATCCGGAATAGGCGCCTTGCAGGTGCCGAACATTGCGGGAGAGGGCGTCGGCCTTCGCATGGACCGCTAAACTTGGAAGAGAGTGAAACATGGCAAAGAAGATCACGGGCTATATCAAGCTCCAGGTGCCCGCTGGAAAGGCGAATCCGTCGCCGCCGATCGGCCCCGCGCTCGGTCAGCGCGGCGTCAACATCATGGACTTCTGCAAGGCGTTCAACGCCCAGACCGGTGATTTCGAGGTCGGCACCCCGCTGCCGACGATCATCACCGTCTATGCGGACCGTTCGTTCAGCTTCGTCACCAAGACCCCGCCGGCGACCTATCTGATCAAGAAGGCGATCAACCTGAAGTCGGGCTCGAAGGAGCCGGGCAAGGCGAGCGCCGGCAAGATCAAGCGGTCGCAGCTGGCCCAGATCGCCGAAGTGAAGATGAAGGATCTCAACGCCAACGATATCGAGTCGGCGACCCGCATCATCGAAGGCTCGGCCCGCGCGATGGGCCTCGAAGTGGTGGAGGGCTGAGACCATGGCCAAGCTGAGCAAGAAGCAGAAGAACCAGGCCGCGTCGGTCGACAGCCAGAAGCTGTACGGCGTCGATGAGGCGATCGCCCTCGCCAAGCAGAACGCCACGTCGAAGTTCGACGAGACGATCGAGGTCGCGCTGAACCTGGGCGTCGATCCGCGCCACGCCGACCAGATGGTCCGCGGCGTCGTCACCCTGCCCAAGGGCACCGGCAAGGACGTCCGCGTCGGCGTGTTCGCGCGCGGCGCCAAGGCCGACGAAGCCAAGGCCGCCGGTGCCGAGGTCGTCGGCGCCGAAGACCTGCTCGAGACGATCCAGGGCGGCACGGTCGACTTCGACCGCTGCATCGCGACCCCGGACATGATGGGTCTGGTCGGCCGCCTCGGCAAGATCCTGGGCCCGAAGGGCCTGATGCCGAACCCGAAGCTCGGCACCGTGACGATGAACGTCGCCGAAGCCGTCAAGGCGGCCAAGGGCGGCCAGGTGGAGTTCCGCGTCGAGAAGGCCGGCATCATCCACTCGGGCATCGGCAAGGCGAGCTTCCCGGCCGAGGACCTGCGCGCCAATTTCGACGCGTTCGTCGACGCGATCGTCAAGGCGAAGCCGACCGGCGCCAAGGGCAAGTACCTCAAGAAGGCCGCCGTCAGCTCGACCATGGGCCCGGGCGTGAAGATCGACGTGGCGGACGTCGCCGGCGCCTGATCGCCGGTCCGCACGACACGCCTTCGAAAGGGGCCGGGAGCGATCCTGGCCCCTTTTTCGTGGCCCGCGTCCGGCCCGCCCGACCTGTCGGGTTTCTTTACATCCCTGCCCCGCCCGCCCGCGCCACCCGACGCCCGAACCTTGGAAAACGGGCCTTTCGGGCAAATGGCACGATTGCGCTTACCTTTCCGGCAACCCGTTATTCCTCTCGCCCGGGGCGAGGGCGGGGAGATGGTCCGATGGTCAGTTCCGCATTCCGGGGGTATTTGCGTTGAGCATGGCCGCCGCGATCGCCTCTCCGCCTGGGCGCAACTCGATACGGTGACGGCGTGGCTGCAGAAGGTTCCGCAGCCGAGCGCGCTGGTCCTGTTCCTGGTCGCGGTCGCGGGGGTGCTGGTGGGTCGCATGCGAGCCGCAGGCGCCGCGAGCCATGAGTTGCGCGTGACGTTCGAGTAGCTTGCGTTCCATTGCGTTCGTTCCCGTGCGTTGTTTTGCGTGATGCGGCCCCGCCCGCCCTTCCCCGCCCGCCCGGCGGAGATGGACGGGCGGGGGTTCTTTCGGCGATCCGCGTTTTCGACGATTGACCTCGCCGCCTCGCCGCGCTTGAAGCGGCGGCATGACCGGCACCCTCGACCGCCAGATCGACCATCGCGGCGCGCCGCGCCGGATCCCTCCACATCCTATGTCGCCGCGCTGTTCGCGAAGGGCATGCCCAAGATCGCCCAGAAGCTGGGCGAGGAGGCGGTCGAGACGGTGATCGCGGCGATGGCCGGCGACCGTCGCGGGGTGACGGGCGAGGCCGCCGACCTGCTGTTCCACCTGATGGTGCTGCTGGCCGAGGCGGGGGTGCCCTTCGCCGACGTGCTGGCCGAGCTCGACCGCCGCGAAGGCACGTCGGGCCTCGCCGAGAAGGCGGCGCGGCCGAAGGGGTGATCATCCCTTTACGGGACGGACGAATTGGGAGTTGGAGAAGACGATGCCGATCGATGCGACCCAGCCTTATGACGACGACAATGTCTTCGCCCGCATCCTGCGCGGCGAGCTGCCGTCGCGGAAGGTCTATGAGGACGACTGGGCGCTCGCCTTCCACGACATCAACCCGCAGGCGCCGGTCCACCTGCTGGTGATCCCCAAGGGCCGCTACGTGTCGTGGGACGATTTCACCGCCAGCGCGAGCGACGCCGAGATCGCCGGCTTCGTCCGCGCCGTCGGCCATGTCGCGCGCGAGGCGGGGCTGCCCGCGCCGGGCTATCGCCTGCTCGCCAATGTCGGCGGCCACGGCCACCAGGAGGTGCCGCACCTCCACGTCCACATCTTCGGCGGGCGGCAGTTCCACGCGATGCTGGTGAGCTGAGCCGCGAGCAGACCCGTCCCGCCCGCCCTCGCGCAATTCTGTTGCGCGCGGCGGAATTAGCGATTAGGCTCCCCCTCCCATGACCGGCCGCGCGCACAAGCCCGGCATGAAAGGGACATCCGCATGATATTCGGGCGTGTTAAGCCTCTCGACGCCATTCTCGCCACAGCAGCGAAAAAGTCGCTGCACCGATCGCTAGGGCCGTTCCAGCTCACCATGCTGGGGATCGGCGGCATCATCGGAACCGGTATCTTCGTTCTCACCGCCGAAGCCGCGCAGAAGGCCGGCCCCGGCATGATGCTCAGCTTCGTGATCGCCGGCTTCGTCTGCGCGGTCGCGGCGCTCTGCTATGCCGAGATGGCGGCGATGGTGCCGGTGTCCGGCTCCGCCTACACCTACAGCTACGCCGTGATGGGCGAACTGGTCGCCTGGATGGTCGGCTGGGCTCTCGTCCTCGAATATGCGATCGCCGCCGGCGCGGTGTCGGTCGGATGGTCGGGCTATGTCGTCGGCCTGTTCCAGTCGTTGACGGGGATAACCGTGCCCAAGGAACTGGTGCTCGGCCCGATCGACGGCGGCATCGTCAACATCCCCGCCGCGATCATCGCGCTGCTCGTCACCTGGCTGCTGGTGCTCGGCACCAAGGAGAGCGCCACCGTCAACGCCGTGCTGGTCGGCATCAAGGTCGCCGCGCTGTCGCTGTTCGTGGTGCTGGCGCTGCCGGTGATGAACATGAACAATTTCGATCCCTTCGCCCCGCTCGGCTTCGCCGGTATCTCGGCGGCGGCGGCATCGATCTTCTTCGCCTATGTCGGCTTCGACGCGGTCTCGACCGCCGCCGAGGAGACCAAGAATCCCCAGCGCAACATGCCGATCGGCCTGATCGGCTCGCTCGGCATCTGCACCGTCTTCTACATGCTCGTCGCCGCCGGCGTGATCGGCGGCGTCGGCGCCCAGCCGATGCTCGACGCCTCGGGCGCCGCCATCCCCACCGGCTCGCCCGCGCTGGCGCAGGCCTGCTCGGCGATCGGCGACGCCAAGGTCGTCTGCTCGAAGGAGGCGCTGGCCTGGACCCTGCGCGAGATCGGCTACAAGGAGATCGGCAACCTGCTCGGCCTCGCCGCCGGCCTCGCCCTTCCCTCGGTCATCCTGATGATGATGTTCGGCCAGACCCGCATCTTCTTCGTGATGAGCCGCGACGGCCTGCTGCCGGGCGTCTTCTCGCGCATCCATCCGCGCTTCAAGACGCCGCATGTCGTTACGGTCATGACCGGTATCTTCGTGGCGATCTTCGCCGCGCTGTTCCCGGTGGGCGCGCTCGCCGACATCTCCAATTCGGGCACGCTGTTCGCCTTCGCCGCGGTGTCGATCGCGGTGCTGGTGCTGCGCCGGACCGATCCGAACCGCAGCCGCCCCTTCCGCACCCCGGCGGTGGCGCTCGTCGCCCCGATCGCGACGATCGGCTGCATCTACCTGTTCTTCAGCCTGTCGCGCTACACGATCACGCTGTTCTTCAGCTGGGCGGCGGTCGGGCTGATCGTCTATTTCCTGTACGGCTATCGGAAGAGCAACCTCGGCCGGGGCATCGTCGAGACGCACGAGACCGATCCCGACGCGCCGCCGCAGCCGGTGCCGCCGATCGAGTGATCGGCAACACGCCAGGACCGATGGATCGAGCCCGGCGAAAGCCGGGCTCTTTCTTTGTCAGGGGACGCGGAGCCGATCCTCGATCAGCGCGGCGAGGTCCTCGCCCTCGGGCAGGCGCGGCCCGGTCAGCGCGATGATCCGCCCGGCGGCGATCGATCCCATGCGCAGCGCCACCGGCAGGTCGCGGCCCTGCGCGAGGCCGGCCAGCACCCCGGCGGCGAACAGGTCGCCCGCGCCGGTCGTGTCGACGATCGCCCCGAACGGCTCGGCGGGCGCCTCGCAGCGCCGCCCGCCCTCCACGCCGATCGCCCCGTCGGGCCCGCGCGTCGCGATCAGCAGCGGCACCCGCGCCGCCGCCCAGGCGACGCCGGCCTCGAAATCGGCGCGGCCGCTGAGCTCGGCCAGCTCGCCCTCATTGGCGAACAGGATGTCGACCAGCCCCGCGTCGAGCAGCGCGACGAAATCGTCATGATGCTGCTGGACGCAATATTCGGAGGACAAGGTGAAGGCGGTGCGCCGGCCGTGCGCGCGGGCGGTCTCGATCGCGGCGCGGGCGGCGGCGCGCGGCTCGTCGGTCCGCCACATATAGCCTTCGACGTAGAGGATCGCCGCCTCCGCCGCGATCGCCCCGTCGAACGCCGCCGCCGGCAGATATTCGGACGCGCCGATCGCGGTGTTCATCGTCCGGTGGCCGTCGGGGCTGACGATGATCAGGCAGCGTCCGGTCGGCCGGTCGATCGGCGGCAGCGGGAAGGCGATGCCGCCGGCGGCCATGTCGTCCGCGAACAGCCGGCCGAGCCGGTCGGCGCCGACCTGGCCGACGAAGGCGAGCCGCAGCCCGAGCCGGGCGAGCGCCGCCATCGTGTTGGCGGCGGAGCCCCCGCACACCTCCTCGCACTGCCCCATCGCCGCGTGCAGCAGCACCGCGCGGTCGGGGGCGATCGGCTGCATCAGCCCGCGCATCAGCCCCTGCGCCGCGACGAAGCCGTCGTCCTTGTGGCACAGCACGTCGACCAGCGCGTTGCCGATCGCGACGACGTCGTAGCGGGGGGGAATCATGCGCCCGGCTCCTAGCGAAAGCCGTCGCCGCCGCCAAGCGGTCCGCCGCCCGGCGCTTGCGCCCGGCCCGATATGATGCTGTGCGGGGCGGCATGACCCTGTTGCGATCCGCCCGCCTCCTGCCCCTCGCCCCCGCCGCGCTGCTCGCCGCCTGCGGGCCGACCGGCCATGTCCCCGTCGTCTCGGCCCCGCCGCCGCCGGTGCGGGCCGAGGCCGGGCTCGACCGGGTGCTGGGCAAGGACGCCCGTGCGCTGATCAGCCTGTTCGGCGTCCCCGACCAGGATGTCCGCGAGGAGCCGGCGCGCAAGCTGCAATATGCCAGCGGCGTCTGCGTGCTCGACGCCTATCTCTATCCGCCGGGGCCGGGCCGCGAGCCGGTCGTCACCCATGTCGACGCCCGCCTGCCGACCGGCGAGGACATCGACCGCGCCTCCTGCATCGCCGCGCTCAGCCGGCGGAAGGAAGCGCGTTAAGCCATATCTTCCCGATCAGTCCCGGCCCTCGGGCGCGCCGAGCGGGAAGAAGTGGCGGTAAGGCCGCGCCTCGTCGAGCGCGCGGGCGTAGCTCGGCCGGGCGAGCAGCCGCGCGCGATAGGCGCGCAGCGCCGCATATGTCTCGGGGATCGCGTGGCTCCAGTCGGCATAGAGCAGTTGCGGCGCCGCCGAGCAGTCGGCGAGGCCGAAGTCGCCCGCCACCCACTCGCGGTCGCGCATCCGCTCGTCGAGCAGCGCATAGGCGGTGTCGAGCGCGGCGCGCCAGCGGTCGCCGCCGTCGTCATGCTCGCGGCCGATCGCGATGTAGACCAGGCGCTGCTGCGGATAGGCGACATAATTGTCGAAGAAGCGGTCCCACATCCGCACCTCGGCCGCCGCCAGCGGATCGGCGGGGATCAGGCGCGGCGCATCGGGAAAGCGCGCCTCGACATGTTCGATGATGCCGGTCGCCTCGAACACCAGTTGGCCGTCGTCGACCGCCACCGGGAATTTGCCGACCGGCCAGAGCGCGGCGAACTCGCCCGCGTTCGGCTCGCTGCCGTCGAGCATCTTCTCCTCGAAGGCGATGCCCTTCTCGTAGAGCGCGGTCTTGGCCTTCTGGCAGTAGGAGGAGAAGGGATGGGCGTAGAGCTGGATCGTCATGGTCGCGCTGCCTTTCCGTTCATCGGCCGATGATGACATGCCGGGCGGCCTCGCCGGCTTCGCTGGAGAGCACCCTATAGCCGAGCGCGGGAAGGTCGAGCCCCGCGAACAGCGCCTCGCCGCGGCCGAGCAGCACCGGCGCCACCGCGAGATGCAGCTCGTCGACCAGCCCCGCGGCCAGATATTGGCGCAGCGTCGACACGCCGCCGCCGATCTTGACGTCGCGATCGCCGGCCGCCGCCTTCGCCTGCTCCAGCGCCGCGCCGATCCCGTCGGTGACGAAGTGGAAGACGGTGCCGCCCGCCATCACCAGCGGGTCGCGCCGGTGGTGGGTGAGGATGAAGGTCGGCGCATGGAACGGCGGTTCGTCGCCCCACCAGCCCGTCCATTCGTCGCCGTTCCAGGGGCCGCGCACCGGCCCGAACATGTTGCGGCCGAGGATGTGCGCGCCGAACCCCTCCATCGCGCGGCGGGCATGGACCGCGTCGACGCCGTCGGTGTCGCCGCCCTCCTCGCCGATCATCGCCCGGAAGCTGCGCGTCGCGAAATACCATTGGTGCAGCTCGGTGCCGCGATGCCCCAGCGGGTCGGCGAGGCTCTGGCCGGGGCCGGCGCCGAAACCGTCGAGCGAGATCGAAAAGCCCGCCGCGCGAACCTTGCTCATCATGACTCTCCTGAACCGCTTTCAATCTGCAAGCAGTTGCGTCCTATTTCAACCGATTGTACTTTGCAAGCGGTCATGACGACGGAACGACTTCCCGGCCGCTCCGGCTGCCCGATCAACCTGACGCTCGAAGTGCTCGGCGACCGCTGGAGCCTGATCGTCATCCGCGACATGATGTTCGGCAACCGCCGCCATTTCCGCGAACTGCTCGGCCAGTCGGAGGAGGGCATCGCCTCCAACATTCTCGCCGACCGGCTGAAGCGCCTCGTCGCCCTCGGGGTGCTGTCGAGGCAGGACGATCCGACCCACAAGCAGAAGGCGGTCTACAGCCTGACCGACAAGGGGATCGAGCTGCTGCCGCTGCTCGTCCAGATGGGCGCCTGGGGCCGCCGCCATCTGCCGACCACGCCCGAGCTGGCGATCCGCCAGCAGCTCATGGAGGAAGGCGGGCCGGCGCTGGTCGCCGATTTCATGGCCGAGCTGCGCCACCTGCACCTCGGGGTGCCGCTGCCCGCCGGACACGATCCGGTCCTTCCCCGGCTGCGCGCCGCCTATGAGGCGGAACTGGCGCGCCGGGGCGGCTGACGGAATTGGGTCGGTTCCGCAGCGATCATGTTGCAGGACGATGACGCGCCCCATGGCCTGCCCCGCCCCATTCGCGCTAGGCAGGCGGTCGCCATGACCGACCTGATCTCCTCCGTCGCCGAGCATCTCAAGTCCCGCGGCGCACAAAAGCTGCCCAGCGCCAAGGCCGAGCTGTTCATGATCCGCGACTTCCTGCCGGCGGAGACCTGCGCCGAGCTGGTCGCGCTGATCGACCGCGACAACCGGCCCTCGACGATCGCCGACGACCAGGGCATCGCCTATTTCCGCACCAGCAAGACCTGCGACCTCGACCCGCGCGACGCGCTGGCGCAGGCGATCGACGCGCGGATCGCCGACGCGCTGGGCATCGACCCGCGACTCGGGGAGCCGATCCAGGGCCAGAAATATGACGTCGGCGACGAGTTCCGCGACCATACCGACACTTTCGAGCCGACCGGCTTCGACTATCTCGCCCATTGCGGCGAGACCGGCCAGCGGAGCTGGACGGCGATGATCTATCTCAACGAACCCGCCGCCGGCGGCGCCACCCGCTTCCGCCGGCTCGACAAGATCATCCCGCCCGAGCGCGGAAAACTGGTGGCCTGGGCCAATATCGACCGGTCGGGCCGGCCCAACGAGGCGACGTTGCATTGCGGGATGAAGGTCCGCAAGGGCGCCAAATACGTCATCACCAAATGGTATCGCGAACGGCCCTGGCCCGAACGGGGCTAAGCCCGCCCCACTGTCTCCGAACTGTCATGTCGGCGTAATCGAGCCGCCATCCAGCCTCTCTAGGAGCGGGTTCCGAAGGGCGTGGCCGAGAGTCGGGCGCCCCCTCGTCCAGCAAAGGGGCCATCATGAACAAGTTCCGCACCATCCTGATGCTCGGCTGCGCGCTGGCGGTCACCGCCTGCGGCGGCGCCGACGACGTCCTTGCCGGGTGAAGGCACCATTCGCGGCATCAAGGGCGGCGGCTTCGGCACCCCGGCGTTCAACCCCGACCCCGGGCCAGGCCGCCGCGAGCTGCCCGACCGGCACGATCGACCGCGGCACCGTCACCTCGGCCTTCCGTAACTGCGAAATCTCGGGCCGCATCAGCGCCGACTATACGCTGCAGAAGCTGCCGGGCGTGGTCTACTCGCTCTCCGGCCCGGTCAATGTCGGCACCGACATCGGCGGCGACGGCGCGGCCGCGGGCGGCCAGCGCGTCACCCTCACCGTCCAGCCGGGCGTCACCGTCTTCGCCTCGTCGGGCAACGACTATCTGGTCGTCAACCGCGGCTCGCGCCTGAACGCGATCGGCACCGCGACCTCGCCGATCGTCTTCACCGCCCGCGACAACGTCGTCGGCTCCGCGACCGACAGCAGCCAGGGCCTGTGGGGCGGCATCATCCTGCTCGGCCGCGCGCCGATCTCGGATTGCAACACCGCGGTCACCGGCGGCTCGGCCCAGTGCCAGCAGGTCATCGAAGGCACCACCAGCTCGCTCTACGGCGGCGCCGAGGCGACCGACAACAGCGGCACGCTGCAATATGTCCAGATCCGCTATTCGGGCTTCGCGATCGCGCCCGGCAACGAGCTGCAGGGCCTGACCCTGGGCGGCGTCGGCAGCGGCACCACCCTCGACCACATCCAGATCCACAACAGCTCGGACGACGGCATCGAGATCTTCGGCGGCCGCGCCAACCTGAAATATCTGGTGATCACCGGCGCCGACGACGACGCGCTCGACACCGACCTCGGCTACAAGGGCTTCATCCAGTTCGTGATCGGCGTGCAGCGCGACGGCTCGAACGGCGACTCGATGATCGAAGCCGACTCGAACGGCAACGAGGACGCCACCCCGCGCCAGAACACCCGCCTCGCCAACTTCACCTTCGTCCAGCGCTCGACCGTCCAGGGCGGCAACGTCATGCTGCTGCGCGGCGGCACCGACTATACGATGGTCAACGGCGTGGTGACCGGCACCGGCGCCTGCCTCGACATCGACGAGACCGGCACCACCACGACCCGCGCGGCCAACAGCAGCCTCGACGACGTCGGCCCGCCGGTGTTCAACTCGGTCGCGCTCGCCTGCTCGGGCGGCAATTATCGCGCCGACGGCAACGAGGCGGCGGTCCAGACGATCTTCACCGCCGGCAGCAACAACAAGCCGAGCTTCACCTCGTCGCTGACCGGCACCTACATCAACGGCGCCAACGAAGCCGCCGTGCCGGCCTTCGACGCCAAGACGCTCGGCAGCTTCTTCGTCACCACGTCCTATATCGGCGCGGTGCGGGACGCGACCGACACCTGGTATGCGGGCTGGACCTGCAACTCCTCGACCGCGTCGTTCGGCAGCACCAGCGGGGCCTGCACCGCGATCCCGAACTGACCGGCGCTTGAACGACGATACGGGCGGCGGTCGCGGAAGCGCTCGCCGCCCGTTCGCACATTTGAACGGGGACCCATCATGAACAACCCTCTCGCCTTCGGGCGCATCCTCCTGCTTTCGACGGCGCTGATGTCGCCGGCCGCGCTGCTCGCGCAGGCCGCCGCGCCGGCTCCCGCCGACCAGCCCGCCGACCGGTCGTCCGCCGACAAGGGCGAGGAGCAGGTCGAGATCTCGACGCTCGGCGCGCCCTCGGCCCGCGACATCGTCGTCACCGGCCGCCGCCAGCAGAACGTCGTCCGCGCGACCCCGCAGGTCGTCTCGGTGCTCTCCTCGGCCGACATCGCCCGCACCGGCGACGGCGACATCGCCGGCGCGCTCCAGCGCGTCACCGGCCTGTCGGTGGTCGGCAACGGCTTCGTCTATGTCCGCGGCCTCGGCGACCGCTACTCGCTGGCGCTGCTCAACGGCTCGCCGCTGCCGAGCCCCGAGCCGCTCAAGCGCGTCGTCCCGCTCGACCTGTTCCCGACCAGCATCCTCGCCTCCTCGCTCGTCCAGAAGAGCTATTCGGCCAATTATCCGGGCGAGTTCGGCGGCGGCGTGATCAACCTGACGACCAAGGCGATCCCGACCGAGACCTTCCTGTCGATCGGCGGATCGATCGCCGGCGACAGCGAGACGACCGGCAATCTCGGCTATACCTATTACGGGTCGGACTATGACTGGTTCGGCTTCGACGACGGCACCCGCGACATCCCCAAGGGGCTGAAGTCCGCGATCAGGAATTCGGGCACCACCCCGATCGTCCAGGGCGCGACCTACAGCGCGCAGGACCTGCAGGGCTTCGCCGCCAGCCTGAACAATGCGGACACCGCGCTGCTCCAGCGCAACCGCAACATCCCGGCCAATTTCTCGGCCGACCTGACCGGCGGCACCTCGTTCGACACCGACAGCGGCCGGGTCGGCGTCCTCGCCGCCTTCGGCTACAGCAACAGCTGGCGGACCCGCGACGTGCTCCAGCAGTCGTCGATCGACCCGGACCTGGCCGGCATCCCGCAGACCCAGTTCCAGACCGTCATCACCGACAACCACGTCACGGTGAACGGCCTGCTCGGCCTCGGCGCCGAGGTGAACGATCACAAGTTCCGCTGGACCAACCTGTTCATCCGCGACACCGTCAAGCAGGGCCGCCTGTCGGCCGGCTACAACCGCAGCGTCGAGGACCAGGACGCGACCCTGCCGCCGTCGCTGCTCAAGCAGAACACCTACTGGTTCGAGCGCCAGCTGATCGACACCCAGGGCGTCGCCGAGCTGCGCTTCGACAAGCTCAGCATCGACCTGCGCGGCACCTATGCCAATTCGCAGCGCGAGAGCCCCTATGAGCGCAGCTTCAGCTATAATTACAGCCCGGTCGTCGGCGACTACGTCAACAACCTGACGTCGGCCGGCCAGTCGGCCGACATCGCCTTCAGCGACCTCAACGAGGATGTCTACGCGGGCAGCGCCGACATCGGCTACACGCTCGACGGCGCGCTCAAGGGCACGCTGACCGCCGGCTATGCCTATAACAAGACGAAGCGGTCGTCCGAGCGCTACCAGTTCCAGTTCTTCCGCCCGACGGGCGCGCTGAACCAGGGCGTCGCGCAGGAGCGGCCGGACTTCCTGCTGTCCGACTATAATATCTACACCTACAACATCCAGCTCCGCGACGTGTCGGGCGCCGAAGGGTCGCGCGCCTATGACGCGGATCTCGTGATCCATGCGGGCTACGGCCAGGCGGAGATCGAGCTGGGCGACGGCCTGCGCATCCAGGGCGGCGTCCGCTACGAGGACGCGAAGCAGACCGTCACCCCCGACGCCGGATCGGGCACCAACATCTCGAAGAGCTATTTCCTGCCGGCGCTGACGCTGACCTATAATTTCAACGACGACATGCAGGTCCGCATCGCCGGATCGAAGACCGTCGCCCGTCCGCAGTTCCGCGAGCTGGCGCGCCAGATCTACCAGGACTTCGAGAGCGATCGCCAGTTCACCGGCAACCCGTTCCTGACCGATTCGAAGCTGTACAATGCCGAGGCGCGCTGGGAGTGGTATTTCGACCGCAACCAGCGGCTGTCGCTGGCGGGCTTCTACAAGAAGATCGACAATCCGATCGAGGCGTCGGCCTTCTTCGCGGGCGGCGGCGTGCTCCGCACCGGCTTCGCCAACGCGCCCGAGGCGCAGCTCTACGGCGCCGAGATCGAGGCCGAGAAGCACTTCCCGCTCGACGGCCTCGGCGGCGAGTTCTTCGCCAGCAAGCGGCTGGTGATGATCGCCAACTACACCTGGACCAAGTCGAAGCTGAAGGTCGACGACTCGATCGTGATCGGGCCGGACCTGTCGCCGGTCGCCGCCAACACGCTGTTCCGCGACGGCGCGCCGCTGACCGGCCAGTCGGACCACATCGCCAACCTCCAGCTCAGCTTCGAGGATACCGAGCGCCTGTCGCAGATCACGATGCTGCTCAACTATGCAAGCGACCGCGTGACCAACCGCGGCCCGATCCAGGGCACGCTGCGCCAGCCCGACATCGTCGAGAAGCCGGGCTTCCGGCTCGACCTGGTCGGCCGCCAGGGCTTCAAGCTGCTCGGCACCGACATGGAGCTGAAGCTCGAGGCGCGCAACCTGACCGGAACCCCCTACAAGGAGTTCCAGAAGACCGGTTCGAACACCATCTACCTGAACCGCTACAAGGTCGGCCGCAGCTTCTCGCTGGGCCTGACCGCGAACTTCTGATCGGACCATATCCGATCGGACGACAGCAAGGGGGCGCGGGACCGGGGTTCCGCGCCCTCGCCGTTGGTCAGGACATCTTCGCCAGCAGCTCGGCGATCGGCACGAAGGCGAAGGCGACCGAGCTGTCGGCGACGCCATAGGGCAGGAACAGATGATCGCCATGGCGCAGCGCGCCGCAGGTATAGACGACGTTGGGCACATAGCCCTCGCGGTCCTGGTCGTGCGCGGCGAGGATCGGCTCGACGGTCCGCCCGAGCAGCTTCGACGGATCGTCCTTGTCGAGCAGGACCGCGCCGATCGCATATTTGCGCATCGCCCCGACGCCGTGGGTGAGCAGCAGCCAGCCCTCGTCGAGCTCGATCGGCGGGCCGCAATTGCCGATCTGGACCAGTTCCCACGGATAGGCCGGCGTGAGCAGCAGATCGCCGTCCTCCCACTGGTCGACCCGGTCCGACGCCAGCAGGAACAGGTTCTGCCCGTCCTGCCGGCCGATCATCATGTAATGGCCGCCGATCTTGCGCGGGAACAGCGCCATGCCCTTGTTGCGCGCCGCCGCCCCCCGCATCGGCACCAGGTCGATCGCCCGGAAATCGCGGGTGCGCATCAGCTCCGACTGGATCTCGCGCCCCGAATAGGCGGTGTAGGTGCCGATATATTCGCGGCTGCCGTCGTCATGGGTGAACAGCGTCAGCCGCAGATCCTCCAGCCCGTTGCGCTGGGCCGGGGTGATCGGGAAGATCACCGTGCCCGACAGGGTGCTGTCGGGATGGCGATAGACCGTGGTCGGGCCGTCGAGATCGTAGATGCCGTCAGCGTCGGGCGCGTCGGCGGCGGTGGCGAAGGGCGGCTCGGGCGCCAGCGTCAGCTCGCAACCGGCGGAGATCAGCCCCTCGCGGAAAGCGACCGAGCTGATATGCCCCTCCCCCACCGCGCGCAGCGACATCAGGATGCGCAGCGTCGAGGGGGACAGCCCGCTCTGGTCGGGATGCGGCACCACGCTGGGGTTCATCAGCGCGGCGGCGGCATAGCTGTATTCGTGGCAGAAATAGGCGCCGATGAGCTGCCGCTTCTCCTCGCCGACGTCGGTCGGGTCGAGATCGAGCAGGGTGCGGATCTGGTCGAAGCGGGTCTCGAACACCCGCCGCGTCTGCCAGTGGCGCGCCTCGAAATCGGCGAGGACGAGGTCGAGCTGCCAGCGCGTCTCCGCCGCGTCCAGGTCGAGCACCGCGCGGACGAGCCGCTGGGCGCGGCCGGGTTCGGCGCCATTGGCCTGCCAGGCGAGGTGGAAGGGGCGCACCACGACCCGCGACGCATCGGCGGACAGGCGGAGCGGATGATTATAGGCCGCGAGCATGGGCTCCCACAGATATTGGGACCGGACCGACGCCACCGCCGCCCTGAGGGGTTCAGGCGGCGTCACGGGTCTTTCTAGCGCCCAGATTCGCGGAAAGCATCGGGGAAAGCGAGGCCATGGCGAGATTGGCGAGTTGCAGCGCCAGGATCGATTCGGCACCCTGGTTGCGATTGATCCCGTGCGGCATCAGCCCGTCGAAGCAGCCGCCGTCGCCTGCCTGCGCGAGCGACAGGCCGAGGTCGTTGTCGCCGGTGAACCAGCCATGGGCGTTGCGCGCGCACTCCGCCCATTGCCCGTCCCCGGTCGCCGCGAGCGCCGCGAGGCAGGCGTCGATCGTCGCCTGCGCCTCCAGCGGTTGCTGGTCATAGGGCAACGGCGACGCATAGGGCCGGTGGAAGCTGTCGGTGCCGACCGGACGGAAGCCGCCGCCGGGCCCACGCTGGACGCCGCAGATCCAGGCCAGCGTCTCCAGCCCCGCGTCGATCGCCGCCTGGTCGCCGAGCGCCGCCCCCGCGCGCAGCAGCGCCTCGGGCAGGCGGGCATTGTCATAGGCGAGCACCGCCTCGAACCAGGTCCAGCCGGGCTGCCGCGCCGTGGCCAACAGGGCCATCAGCCCATCGACCACGTCGCGCAGGACGGCGCGCGACGGCGCGTGGCCGGGATCGGCGGCGAGCCGCTCCGCCGCGCCGAGCGCCGCGAAGGCGCGGGCGCGCGGCGACACGAGCTCCCCGGCGAGCGGCAGCGCCTCGTCGAACAGTGCCGCCGCCCAGCCGCGCAGGCCGGGATCGGCGCCACGGGCGGCGGCGGAGCCGAGCGCCCACAGCGTGCGGCCGTTGCTGTCCTCCGACCCCACCTCCTCGCACCAGCGGCGGTCATAGCCCATGAAGTTGCGGAAGCGGCCGCGCTCGGGGTTCCAGCCATGGTGGACGAAGGCGGCATAGGTCGCGGCAAGCCGGTCGATCAGCGCGCGGTCGCCGCCCTCGATCCGGCACATCAGGATCAGCGCGCGGGCATTGTCGTCGATGCAATAGCCATGGTTGCGATCGGGAATGCCATGGATGCCGTGCTGGAGCAGGCCGGTCCCGTCGGTCATCCGCAGCAGCGCGCCGAGGTGGAGCGGCGGGCGCGCCGGCCTGACCGCGAGCGGGCCGGCGCGCGGCCGCTCCTCGACGGCCGCGGCGATCAGGCCCATCGCGCGCTCGACCGCCCTGGGCCAGAGCAGCTCGCGGCCCAGCGCATAGGCGCGCCGCGCCAGCGCGTCGCGAGCCTCGTCGTCGCGCAGCAGGCCGCTGACCGCCGCGGCGAGCGCCCCCGCGTCGCGCGGCGGGACCAGCACGCCATGCCCGTCGGCGAGGATCTCGGCGGCGTGGAGATAGGGGGTCGAGACCACCGGCTTGCCGAGCCCGATCGCATAGGACAGCGTCCCCGAGGTGATCTGCGCCATGTTGAGATAGGGCGTGACATAGACGTCGCAGGCCTCGAGCCGGTCGAGCAGCGCCTGCTGTTCGAGGAAGGCGTCGACGAAGCGGACATGGCCGGCGATGCCGAGCGCCTCCGCCCGCGCCGTCAACGCCTCGCGCAGCGCCTCGCCCTGCTCGCGGACGAGATTGGGGTGGGTCGCGCCGATCACGAGATAGCAGCAATCGGGATGGGCGGCGGCGATCGCCGGCATCGCCTCGATCATCACGTCGATGCCCTTGTCGGGCGCGAGCAGGCCGAAGGTCATCACGATCCTGCGCCCGGCGAGGCCGAGCCGGGCCTTCGCCGCTTCGGGATCGGCATGGGCGCGGTCGGGCACGCCATGCGGGATGACGGCGATCCGGTCGGCCGCGACGCCATAGACCTCCTGCAGGATGCGGCGGCCGCGCTCGGCCATCACGATCAGGTGGGAGGCGCGCCGCAGCAGCGCCTCGAACGGAGCACGCTCGGCCGGGGAGGGATGTTCGAGGACGGTGTGCAGCGTCGCGACGATCGGCAGGGTCGACCGCTCGACGAGGTCGAGGACATGGCGCCCGCCCTCGCCGCCGAAGATGCCGAATTCGTGCTGGAGCCAGATCGCCTGCGCGCCGCTCGCCTCGATCAGCCCGGCCGCGAGCCGATAGGCGGCGGGATCGTCGGCGGCGATGGTGCGAACAGGGGCGGGATAGGCGACCCCCGACCCGTCATCCATCGCATAATGATCCACCAGCAGCGCGGGGAAGCGCGCGCGCAGCGCGTCGATGACGTGCGAGGTGAAGGTGGCGAGCCCGCAGCGGCGCGGCAGGGCGTTGCCGACGACGGCGATATGGCGAATCCGGGGCGCGGGCGGCCGATCCCCTGCGGGGGCCTCGAAGATGGAACGAATCGGGTCCTGCATGCCGCGCGGCGCTCCCTTGTCCAGCGACGCCCCCGCCGCGGGTCAAGAACGATGCTGCACCGCAATAGTTGCACCGATTTCGGCGACGCCCCGGAAAAAGCCGAGTCGGGACAAGCTTTTATCGCCGCGCCGCCGCGCTCCGATCGCGGATCGCCTTGAACTCCGACCCCGGCTTCCATTGCGGCCAGGCCGACCCGTTCGCCAGCTCCTCGGCGATGGTGCCGAGCAGGTCGATGTCCTCCACCGCCCCGGCGAGATTCCAGTCGGGGCTCCAGGCGTCGCAGGCCTGGTGATAGCATTGGCCGGTATAGGCATCGATCCACGCCTGCCCCGCCTTCACGCCGCCGTCCTTCAGGTCAGACGCCCCGGCGATCCCCATCAGCAGCAGCACCGGCACCCCGCGCTTGGCGAGCGAGAAATGGTCGGCGCGGTAGAAGAGGCCACGCTCCGGCAGGCTTTCGGGCGTCACCGTCCGCCCCTGCGTCGCCGCGACCCGCGCCAGATCGTCCTCGAGCGTGCCCTGTCCCTTGCCGACCAGCACGACGTCCTTCGCCGGGCCCGCCGTCTGGAGGATGTCGATGGCGAGGTTGGCGACGGTCGTCTCGACCGGATAGACCGGGTTGGCCGCATAATATTCGGAGCCGAGCAGGCCGCGCTCCTCGGCGGTCCAGGCGGCGAAGACGACGCTGCGGTCGGGCGCGGGGCCCGCCTTCATCGCGCGGGCGATCTCGAACAGGCCGGCGAGGCCGAGCGCGTCGTCATTGGCGCCGGCGCGGTAGATGCGGCCCTGCGCGTCGGGCTTGCCCGCGCCATAGGCGTCCCAGTGCGCGCCGAGCATCACCACCTCGTCGGGCCGCTTCGCGCCGGGCAGCCGCGCCAGCACGTTGCGGCTCGCCACCGTCTCGTGCGCGACGGGGACGTCGGCGGCGAAGGTCACGCCCTTCAATTCGACCGGCCGGAATTTCGGCGACCGCGCCGCCACCGACAGCTTCGCCAGGTCGAGCCCGGCCGAGGCGAACAGCCGGGCGGCGGCCTCGCCCGACAGCCAGCCCTGCAGGGCGACGCTGGTCAGCTCCTCCGGCTTGCGGACGATGTCGTAATTCTCGCCGCCGCCGCTGATCACCACGTTCCAGCCATAGCCCGCGCCCGCCGTCTCGTGGACGATCAGCGCGCCGACCGCGCCCTGCCGCGCGGCCTCCTCGAACTTGTAGGTCCAGCGGCCATAATAGGTCATCGTCCGGCCGCCGAACCGGCCCGCCGCGGGCTCGCCCGGCTGGGCGGCGAAATCGGGATCGTTGACCAGGAAGATGACGACCTTGCCCTTGAGGTCGGCGCCCTTGAAATCGTCCCAGCCGCGCTCCGGCGCCTTGACGCCATGGCCGACGAACACAACCGGCGCGTTCGCGATCCGCGCGGCGTCGTCGGGCCGGACGGTCGAGACATAGACGTCCTTCGCCGGCACCAGCGGCATCGCGCCCTTCGGCCCCTGGAAACCCAGCGTCTTCGGCGTGCCGAGCCGGGTGTGGAGCAGCGGCACTTTCTGCACCCACTGCCCGCCGGGCCCGCCCGGCTCCAGCCCCAGCGCCTCGAAGCGCGCGACGAGATAGCCGATCGTCCGCTCCTCCCCCGCCGTACCGGGCGCGCGGCCCTCGAACAGGTCGGAGGCGAGGGTCTTCACGGTCTCGGTCAGGCGGGCGGGATCGGCCGCGACCCTGGCGGCGGCGGGCTGGACGGTGAGCGCGGCGAGCGCGGCGGCGATGGGGAGAATCTTCATGGATGGACTCTTACGAGACCCATCCTCCACCGTCATCAACTCAGAAGTTGTTGATGAGTGGATCAGGGGAGGGGCGGCGCCTGCAACGGAGCGGAGGCGCCGGTCCAGCGGCCGACCACCGCCGCGGTCTTGCCGCCCTGGCCGTCGTCCTTGCGGGCGATCAGGCTGGTGACCTGCTGGCTGGTGTCGCCGATCCGCACCCGGGTGCGCACCCAGAAGAGGTTGGAGGTGAGCCCCGTCCCCTGCGGCATCGACACGTCAAGCGAGGCGAGGTCGGCGGCGGTCAGATAGCCTTGCCGGTCGCGCAGGGCGACGATCCGCCGCGCCGCCATCGGGTCGCCGGTCAATATGCCGATCAGGTCCTCGCTCGCGGCGTTGAGGTTGATCTTGCCCTCATAGGGGAGCGCGGTCAGCAGCCCCGACAGCCGCGCCACCTGGCCCGGCGCGAGGCCGAGCGCGCCGAGCGGGCGGATGTCGGTCAGCGGCCCGGCGGCGCGGATCGCGGCGACCGCCCGGGCCGACTGTTCGGGCGTCATCCCGACCGCGCCGGCGATCCGCCCGAGCGTCGCCGCCGCGATCGGATCGGGCTGCATCAGCGCGTTGACGTTGAACCGCCCCTGCGCGTCGGCGATGGCGAGGTCGAAGCTGCCGCCCTCGATCGGCGCGCCCGATTCGGCGAGCGCGCCCCAGGGCTCGGCGCGACTGTCGGTGTCGGGCGCGACCAGCGCGTCGCGGCGGAGCGCCACCACCGCCGACACCTCGCCGCCGCGCGCGATCGCCTGCGCCCGCGCCGCCTCGCGCATCCTGAGGCCGCGTTCGAGGCCGCTGTCCTCGGCCGAGATCATCAGCAGCAACAGGCCGCTCGCGATCGCGACGAACAGCAGCACGTTGACGAGGATCATCCCCTCCTCGCCGCGGCCGACTGTCCTCCCCTCCCGCTTGCGGGAGGGGCCGGGGGTGGGCCTCCCGACGCGCGGTCCGGAGCGCGTCCCTATCGGGCCGCGCGCCCACCCCTTGCCCCTCCCGCAAGCGGGAAGGGGATCATCGGACCGCCCCCTCACGGATGGACCGGCAACGGCACGACCCGCCGCAGCGATCCGCCGACCGTGCCGCCCGGCGCCAGCGCGATGTCGGCGGCGACGGCGGCGGGCCATTGGTTGGCCAGCTCGGGCGCCGGCGGCCAGCGGTCGACCCAGCCCTCGCCCGGCCGGTAATAGCTCCAGCGCACCGCCGCGACGCCCTGGAGCATGCGCTGCGCCCCCTGCGGCAGGCCGCGCCCGCGCACCCCGCGCAGCAGCGTGCCGGCGCCAAGCTGATAGTCGATCCGCACCGGCAGCCCGCCCGCCGCCGCCAGCGGGCGGCTGAAGCGCACGGTCGCGGCGTCGCCCTGGAGCGGGCCGGGACTGATCTGGGTCAGGTCGTTGTCGATCACGTACATCGCCCGTTGCACCTCGGCGAGCCGGTCGAGCCGGCCCTCGGTGCGGTCGCGGATACCCATCAGGCTGTCGACCAGCGCCAGTCCCGCGAGCGCGATCAACCCGAACAGCGCGAGCGAGATCATCAGCTCGATCAGGGTGAAGCCGGCTTCACGTCCCTCTTCGTCATTCCCGCGAAAGCGGGAATCCACGGTCACGGGACACCCGATCTCCTGCGGGCCGCCGTCCATGGATTCCCGCTTTCGCGGGAATGACGGGAAAGGGGTCACAGCGATCCGCTCTTGTCCGCCACCCCATAGCCGTCGGGACCCGCCACCAGCACCGCGAGCGCGCGGGCGGCGCTGCCGTCGGCGGCGAAGCGGAGCGGGCCGGTGACGATGTTGAACTGCGGCACCGACAGCAGCGCCGACCGGTCGACCACGCCGTTGGCGCGCAGCGCCTCGACGATCGTCATCGCGTCATAGGCGAGCGCCGCGATCAGCCCCGGCCCGGTCGCCCCGGCCTTCTGGTAGCGACCGGAGAAGTCCGCGAGCGCATTGGGATCGGGCGCCGACAGCCACGCCCCCGCCACGTCCTGTGGCGGCAGGTCCATCGCCTGCTGGGTGCCGAGCAGCTGGATGCCGCTGCCCGCCAGTGCGCGGGCGGCCTGGCGCAGCGCGTCGCCGCCCTCGGTGACGAGCAGGGCGTCGGGCAGCTCGCCCTGCCGGCGCAGCGCGGCGGGCAGGTCGGCCGCCGCCGTGTCGGTCGGCAGCATCGACACGTCGAGCCCGGCGGCGCCGCGCAGCCGTTCGGCCGCCGCATTGCCCTGCGCCGCCCAGCGCGACGTCCCGCCGAACACCGCGACCCGGCGCACCCCGCGCCCGCGCGCATAGCGCAGGATCGCGGTCACGCTCTGCCCGGCGGTGATGCCGAGCAGGAAGGCGCCGCTGCCGATCAAATCCTCGTCGTTGCTGAAGCTCAGCACCGGCACCTGGCCCGCAGCTCCGGCCGCCGCCCGGCTCTCCTCTGCGAACAGCGGGCCGACCAGCGCGCGGGCGTCGCGCTTGAGCGCCTGCCGCACCGCCTCGACCGCGCCGGCGGCGGTCCCGCCGGTGTCGAGCACCATCGTCTCGTCGGCCTTTCCGCCCGGCGATTGGGCGAGCGCGGCCGCGCGCTGCATGCTAAGCCCGACCGTGGCCGACGGCCCCGACAGCGGCAGCAGCAGCGCGACGCGCGGCCGCTTCCCCGAGCGGGCCGGCGCGGCGACGAGCGGAGACAGCAAGGACGATGCCGACCCCAGAAGCAGTGCCGGCGGCAGCAGCCGCAGCAATCGACGCCTATCCCGATTCATATGACGCTCCCGTCCGTCGCCGCCTCGACCGCCGCGCGCTCGCCATCGGCGGCATCGGCCTGGGCGTCTATCTGTCGACCCTGCTGGCGACGATCCCGGCGCGGATCGTCGCGCCGCTGCCGGGCGCGACCGGCACGATATGGCATGGCGCCGCCCCGGTCGATGGCGGCAGTCGCGCCGAATGGCGCTGGTCGCCGCTCGCCAGCCTGACCGGGATCGGCTTCGCCGCCGACGTCACCGTGAGCGGACCGCAGACCGCGCTCACCGCCCGCGCGCTGCTGCGCCCCGGCTCCATGCTGCTCGAGGATGCGAAGGGCCGCGCCGGCTTCGGCCTGATCGCCGCGATCGCACGGCCGAGCTTCGCCTGCGACCTGTCGATGCGGGTCGATCTCGCGCGCGTCGCGATCGGCGGCGGCAAGCAGGGCGCCGACGGCCGGATAGCGAGCGAGCCGGGCAACTGCGGCCCGTTCGGCGGTGCGCCGGTCGCGGTGCCGGCGATGGCCTTCGACGTCCGGCAGACGCCCGGCATGGCGGTGATCAACCTCGCGCCGGCCGGCGAGCGGCGGCGTCCGTTCATCGTCGGCGGGCTGACCGAGGAGGGCAAGCTGCGCCTGATCGTCACCGCCGAGGGCGCGGCGGCGATGCCCTTCCTGTCGCCCCCCGGCGGCATGAAGATCGAGACCGAGCTTTAAGGCCAAGATCCTCCCCATCGCAGATGGGGAGGGGGACCGCCGCAGGCGGTGGAGGGGGCGCCGGCGAAGCTGGCGCTGCGCGCCTACCCCTCCACCATCCTTCGGATGGTCCCCCTCCCCCCGCTGCGCGCGGGGAGGATTTGGGGCCGGCCGCATCCTCACATCCCCACGATATTGTTGAGGTTGATGATCGGCAGCAGGATCGCCAGCACCATCAGCAGCACCAGCCCGCCCATCATCAGCAGCACCAGCGGCTCGACCAGCGAGACGAGCAGCGCCGCCATCGCCTCCATCTCGCGCTCCAGCTCGGCGGCGGCGCGGGCGAGGGCGGGGCCGAGCTGGCCGCCATTCTCGCCGCTGGCGACGATCGCGACCAGCATCGGCGGGAAGATGCCCGATTCGCCCATCGCCGCCTGCAGGCTCGCCCCCTCGCGCACCCGCGTCGCGACGCCGATCGCCGCCTCGCGGACATGGCGGTTGGGGGTGACGGCGGCGGCGGCGTTGAGGGCGTCGACCAGCGGCACAGCGCTCTGGACGAGGGTGGCGAGGCTCGCCGCGAAGCGCGCGGCGTTGTACTGGCGGCTGAATCGCGCGACCGGCCAGGTCGTGGCGATCCGCCGGTCGAAGCGCAACCGGTTGGCCGGCACGCGCAGCCAGCGCCCGCCGATCAGGATCGCGGCGAGCAGCGCGATCGCCATCGCCAGCCCATATTTCTGCAAGCCGCCCGAGATCGCGATCAGCGCGCGGGTGAGGAAGGGCAGCTCCGCCCCGCGCGAGATGAAGACGCGGACGATGTCGGGCACGACATAGACCATCAGCAGCGCCATCATCCCGAACGAGACGACCGCGAGCAGCGCCGGATAGAGCAGGGCGAGTTGGATCTTCTGCTGGTTGCGCTGCCGGTTCTCGACGAAGTCGGCGAGATGGGCGAGCACCTGCGCCAGCCGCCCCGCCTGCTCGCCCGCCGCGACCGAGGCGGTGTAGAATTCCGGAAAGGTCGCCGGGTGCAGGCGCAGCGCGGCGGCGAAGCTGTAGCCGTCGAGGATCGCGCCGCGCACGTCGAGCAGCAGCGAGCGGAGCGCAGCGCCCTCGGCCTGCTCGGCGACGAGCTTGAGCGCCTGCTCGATATTGACCTCGCTCGTCACCAGCGTCGCGATCTGGCGGGTGACGGTGGCGAGCGCGCGGGCGCCGACCCTGCGGCGGAACAGCCGCGCGCCGATGCCGGGCGCGGCGCCGCCCGCCGTCGCCGCCTCGACCGCGGTCGGCAGCAGCTCGCGGTCGCGAAGCAGCTGGCGCGCGGCGGCGGGGCTCGACGCCTCGATCACCCCCTGCTTCGCGGCGCCCCGTATGTCGACCGCGCGATAGGCGAAGGCCGGCATCAGCCCTCGTCCTGGACGACGCGGGCGACTTCCTCGATCGTGGTGAGGCCGGCGCGCAGCTTGGCGATGCCGTCGTCGAGCAGGCTCGGCCCGGCCTTGCGCGCGGCGGCGGTCAGCTCCGCCTCCGACGCGCCGTCGTGGATCAGGCGGCGCAGCTCGTCGTCGGCGGCGACCACCTCGTACAACGCCATCCGGCCCTTATAGCCCTCGCCATGGCAATGTTCGCAGCCCTGCGCGCGCCAGATCTTCTTGCCGGGCTTGATCGCGCGGCCGAGCAGCGCCGAATCGGCCTCGGTCGCGCGGTCCTGCCAGCGGCAATGCTCGCACAGCCGCCGCACCAGCCGCTGGGCGATCAGCCCGACCACCATCGGCGCGAGCAGGTAGCGCTCCACCCCCATGTCGATCAGCCGGGTGATCGACCCGATCGCGCTGTTGGTGTGCAGCGTCGACAGCACGAAATGGCCGGTCATCGACGATCGCACCGCGACCTCGGCGGTCTCCTGGTCGCGAATCTCGCCGACCATGATCACGTCGGGGTCCTGGCGCAGGATGGCGCGCAGGCCACGCGCGAAGGTCATTCCCGTCCGGGCGTTGACCTGGGTCTGGGCGACCCCGGCCAGCTCATATTCGATCGGGTCCTCGACCGTCATGATGTTGCGCTTGCGGTCGTTCAAGTGGGTGAGCGCGGTGTAGAGCGTCGTCGTCTTGCCCGATCCGGTCGGGCCGGTGACGAGCAATATGCCGTGCGGCCGGTCGAGCAGGCCAAGGAAGACGTCGCGGTCGCGCTCCGACAGGCCGAGCGCGGCGGTGTCGAGCCCGGTCGAGCCGCGATCGAGCAGGCGCATCACCACCCGCTCGCCATGCTGGGTCGGGATGGTCGAGACGCGCACGTCGATGTCGTAGCCGCCGACCCGCAGGGTGACGCGGCCGTCCTGCGGCACCCGCTTCTCGGCGATGTCGAGCCGCGCCATCACCTTGATGCGGCTGACCAGCAGCGGCGCCAGCGCGCGCTTCGGTTCGACCACGTCGCGCAGCACGCCGTCGATGCGGAAGCGGACGATCAGCCTTTTCTCCTGCGTCTCGACATGGATGTCCGACGCGCCGTCGCGCACCGCCTGGAGCAGCAGCGCGTTGATCAGACGGATCACCGGGCTGTCGTCGCGGCTGTCGAGCAGGTCGTCGACCGCCGCCGCGCTGTCCGCCAGCGTCGCCAAGTCGTCGGTGCCGGCGAGGTCCATCGTCCCGCCCGCGCTGTCGCGATAGGCGGCGGCGACGGCGCTCTCGAACGCCTCCTCGGCCACCGGCTCGAAGGCGAGGCCGGCGCCGAAGCGGCGCTGCACCTCGAGCATCGCCTCGGGGCTGGCGCCGGCGCGGAACAGGCAGCGCGCGCCGCCGTCTCCCGCGGGCTGGACGAGGACGCCGTGGCGGCGGGCGAAGCCGTAGGGAAGCGCCTCGGTCATGCGCGCACCATCAGTTCGGCGGAGACGAAGCCGCTCGACGGGCGGCGATCGAGCCGCAGGCGGACCACCCGCAACCGGCTGGTCTGCTCGACCTCGGCGATCCAGCGGAGCAGCGATTCATAGGGCGCGTCGGCGACGGTCACGCGAATGCCCTCGCCGCCCTCATTGACCACCGGCACCATCCCGAAGCGCGCCGCGCTGGCCGACAGGATCGCGGCGGGACTGCCGCCGGCCTGCGGCTGGGCGGGCGCCTGGCCGAGCGGACCGGCGCTGCGCAGCCGCGCGCTCAGGCTTTCATAGGTGCGGATGTCGGACAGCGCCTGGGCGCGGGCGCGCTGGACCGGCAGGATCACCATCGCCACCAGGACGTAGAGCGCGACCATCGCGGCGAGCCCGCCGAGCAGCCATTGCTCGCGCCGGCTGCGCGCCTGCCACAGCCCGATCGCCTTCTGCCGCGCGGGCTCGAAGGTCGGGAAGAGGGCGGCGAAATCGAGCTGTTTCATGCGGCGAGCCCCCCGTCCGTCATCCCGGCGAAAGCCGGGATCTCACTGCCTTTCCCGCCGGCAGCGATGACCAGGAAGAAGGGAGATCCTGGCTTTCGCCAGGATGACGATCGATCGATCATGCCGCGCCTCCGACGACCAGGCTCGCCCCGTCGAAGCGGCCGGTGAGGCCCGCCGAGCGCAGCGCGTTGACGATATTGCCGCGCGCGGCGGGGTCGGCGAGCTCGACGTCGAGGCGCAGGCTGCGGCCCGCCTCGTCGAACTGCATCGACCGGATCGTCACCGCGCCGCCGAACGGCGCCAGCGCCGAGGAGGTGCGGCTGAGCAGCGGCAGCAGCGTTCCGGGCGGGGCGTTGCCGCCCGCCGGCAGCAGCTCGGCCGCGACCAGGGCAGCCTCGCGCGGGTCGGCGCCCGCATAGCGGCCGGGCGCGGCGGTGGCGAGAAGCTGGGCCAGCTCCGCCCCGCGCTTCGCCGCGACCGACCGGAGCGCGACGGTGTCGGCGGCGGCGATCGCGCCATGCGCGACCAGTCCGGCAACGGCGACGATCGCGACGCGGCGGCCGGTCCGCGACAGGCCCTGGCGCGGGCGCGCATAATCGCCCTGGCGCAGGTCGAGCGCGATCGGCAGCGCCTCCCCGCCCTCCTCGACCTCGTCGCAGGCCGGCTTGCCCGCCGCCGTCCACAGCGCGACGAACAGCGCCTCGCGCGCCGCGAAGCCGGCGCCGTCGGGGGTACGGACGAGGATGCGGCCGTCGGCCTCGCGCCGGACGTTCCAGCGGCCGGCCTCGGGCACCGGCAGCGCCAGCGCGTCGGGCATGATCGCGGCGTCGGCGATCCCGGCCTCCGCGACGTGCGCGACCCAGGTCGCCATCAGGTCGCGATCGACCGCTCCGGCGAGCCAGCCGCCGCCGGCCTGCTGCGCGCCGAGCGCGAGGTGCGGCACGTCGGGGCGGTCGGCGATGCGGTCCTCGATCGCGAAGGGCAGCGCCGCGAGCCGGCGCGCGTGCGACGGCAGCGGCAACGCGACCGACATCGTCAGGACATGTTCGCCCGGTACCAGCAGGACGGGCCGCGCGGCGACCCCGGCAACGGCCTTCACCACGCCCGCGTCGAGCCGCCAGACGCCCGCTTCCGCCCGGGGGCCGAGCATATTTTTTAGCCGCGCGGCGATCGGCGCTATGCTAGGCGACTGTAACATCAGTTTCATGGATATATCTCATAGCGCCGCCATGATCATAGTTTCGCAACATTTTCATGACGAGCCCGAACATGACGGCCGGCGCGCCCCTTCGGATCGCGAGGCCGGCCTGACCCTGATCGAGATGATCGTCGTGCTGGCGATCATCGCGCTGGTCGCGGCGCTGATCGTCCCCAACGTCATCGGCCGTCCCGATGAAGCGCGCGTGACGGTCGCCAAGACCGATCTGCGCACCATCTCCGCCGCGCTGAAGATGTACCGCCTCGACAATGGCGACTATCCGACCACCGAGCAGGGGCTGGCGGCGCTGTCGAGGAAGCCGGCCACCGCGCCCGAGCCGCGCAACTGGTCGGCCGAGGGCTATCTGGCGCAGGTGCCGGTCGACCCCTGGGGCCGCCCCTATGTCTATCGCAATCCCGGCAGCGGCGGCGCGGGCTTCGACCTGGTCAGCCTGGGCAAGGACGGCAAGCCCGGCGGCGAAGGGCTCGACGCCGACCTGAGCGACAAAGCGCCCTGATGCAGGCGCGGGGGGGCGAATCGGGGATGACCCTGGTCGAGATGCTCGCCGTGCTCGCGATCATCGCGGTCGCGGCGGGGGCGACCGTGCTCGGCATCGGCGCCGCCACCCGCGCGCCCGGCGTCGAGGCCGAGGCGCGCCGCCTCGCGACCCGGCTCCAGTCGGTCGCCGACGAGGCGATGGTGTCCGACCGCCCGGTCGCGCTGAGCTGGGACGAGAAGGGCTATGCCTTCACCGGCTGGGACGGGCGCGGCTGGCAGGAGGGCGCGGACGAGGCGCATGCCCGCCACCGCCTGCCCGCCGGCATCCGGCTCGACATGGGCCGCCGCACCCCGCCGCTGCTGCTCGGCGTCGACGGCGCCGGCGTCCCCGCGACGATCGGCCTGCGGTCCGGCAAGGACCGCTGGCTGGTCGTCTATGACGGGCTGTCGGCCAGCCCGATCCCGGTGCCGGCCGCATGACCCCGGCCACCCACGGCCGCCCCGGCGAGGCGGGCTTCTCGCTGATCGAGGCGCTGGTGGCGCTGCTCGTGCTCGCCATCGCCGCCGCCGGCCTGGTCCGCGCGGCCGAGGCGCATGTCGATTCGATCCGCGGCCTCGAACGCCGCGCCGCAGCCCAGCTCGTCGCGCAGAACCGGCTCGCCGAGCTGGCGGTGCCCGGCCTGCCCGCCGGCCCGGCACAGGTCGAGATGCTCGGCCAGCGCTGGGCCGTCGCGGTGCGCGAAAGCGCGACCGACGACCCCGACATGGCCAAGCTGAGCGTCGCCGTGGCGGACGCGCGCGACCCGGCATCGCCGCTCGTCACCCTCGACGGCTTCCGCGACAGAGGTACGACCACGGGGGGCACGACGACGCGATGACCCCGCGCCAGGCCTCCCGCGCCGCGGATATCTTCACCGGCCTCGTCGTCGCCTCGGTCGCGGTCGCGCTGGCCGGGCTGACCTGGCACCTGTTCGGCGCCGGCCCTGCCGATCCGCCCCCGGCCACGGGCGCCGCGCCTATGGCCGCGACCGACATCGCCCCGGCGCTGGCGCTCGCCCCCTTCGGGCGGCCCGACGCCTCCTCGGCCCAGCCGACCAGCCTCGCGCTCCAGCTGCGCGGCGTGATCCTCGCCGATCCTCCCTCCGCCTCGACCGCGCTGATCGCGCCGCCCGGCGGGCGTCCCGTCTCCTATGCGGTCGGCGCGTCGGTCGGCGGCGCGACGATCGAGGAGATCGCCTTCAACCGGGTGCTGCTGCGGAACAACGGGCGGCTCGAACGGCTCGACCTGCCGCGCCCGTCGCTGGGCGGCGAGGCCGCGTCGGCGACCACGCCGCCCCCGCCGCCGCCGCCCGGTGCGGTGCCCGCGACCGGCCCTTCGGACGGATCGGGGCCGCAGCCGATGCAGGCGATCACGCCGCCACCAGGCGCGCCCAACGGCGCGAGCGCCGCCTCGCTGCTCGACGGGCTTGGCGCGGCGCCGGTCGGCGGCGCCTATCGCATCGGCGCCGATCCCTCGCCCGCCGCGCGCAAGGCCGGGCTGCTGCCCGGCGACGTGATCGAGCGGATCAACGGCCTGCCCGCCACCGCCGTCACCGCCGACCGCCAGCTGATGGCCCAGGTCATGGCCGGCGGCCCCGCCCAGATCGACGTGCTGCGCGGCGGCAAGCGCGTCTCCTTCTCCTTCGCCCTCCGTTGAGGAAGCCCATCGTGTCCCTGTTCGCCCGCACCGCCCTCTCCGCCCTGGTCGCCGCCGCGATGGCCGGCACGCCGATCCTGGCACAGGGCGCGTCCCAGGCCGCCGACGTGGTCGTCAACATGCGCGCCGTCGACATCGCCGACGTCGCCGAGCAGATATCGCGCATCACCGGCCGCACCCTGATCCTCGACCCGGCGGTCAAGGGCACGGTCAACGTCACCTCGGCCGAGCCGCTGTCGGTCGACGGGGTGTGGGACCTGTTCCAGTCGGTGCTGCGCGTCCACGGCTTCGCGGCGGTCAAGTCGGGCCGGTCCTGGCGGATCATCCCGCAGGCCTCGGCGATCCGCGACGCGGGATCGGGCGGGCGGCTGTCGGGGCAGGACGTCACCACCCGCATGGTCCGGCTCCAGAATGTCTCGGGCGAGCAGGCGGCGCGCGTCTTCCGCCCGCTGGTCGCGCAGTTCGGCAGCATCGAGGCGATGGCCAGCCCCAACGCGATCATCGTCACCGACTATGCCGAGAATGTCCGCCGCATCGAATCGTTGGCCCGCGCGCTCGACAGCGGCGGCGGCGGCCGGTTCGACAGCATCACCCTGCGCTACGCCAACGCCAAGGACGTCGCCGCCGCGATCCAGGGGGTGATGGGCGACGGCACCGCGACCGGCGGCCCCCGCGTCGTCGCCGACGAGCGCAGCAACATCGTCCTCGTCCGCGGCGAGCCGGCGATGGTGTCCGAGGCCCGCCGCCTCGCCCACACCATCGACAAGCCCGGCGCGGGCGTGCCGATCACCCGGATGATCCGCCTCAACAATGGCGACGCCGAATCGGTGACCGAGGTGCTGCAAGGCGTGCTCGGCGAGCAGGGGACCGTCACCAACCCCGCCGCCCGCGCGGTCGCCGGCGGCCGGGCGCGGATCACCCGCCAGCAATCCAACGCCGGCGCCCAGGCGGCCGGCCTGTCGCTCGGTTCCACCCCGGCGACGCTCGGCGGCGGTCTGGCGGACGCGGCGTCGCCCGGCGCGGGCGGCAGCGGCGGCGACGCGACGCCGAAAGGCTTCTCGACCCCCGACCTCACCGTCCAGCCCGCGCCCGAGCTCAACGCGATCGTGCTGCGCGGCACCCCGGCGGCGATCGCCGAGGTCGAGCCGCTGATCGCCCAGCTCGACGTGCGCCGCCCGCAGGTGCTGATCGAGGCCGCGATCGTCGAGATCAGCGGCGACCAGGCCGAGCAGCTCGCCGTCCAGCTCGGCATCGGCGCGGCGGCGATCAACCGCGCCAGCGGCGGCGCGACCTCCTTCACCAGCCCCGGCCTGCCGCTCCAGTCGATCCTGACCGCGATCGGATCGCCGGCGGCGGGCGCGGTGCTGTCAAACGGCGGATCGGCCAATATCCGCTTCGGCGACAATTTCAGCATCCTGCTCCAGGCGATCGGCCAGTCGACCCGTTCCAACCTGCTGTCGACGCCGAGCCTGACGACGCTCGACAATGAGCCGGCCGAGATCGTCGTCGGCCAGAACGTGCCGTTCCGCACCGGCAGCTTCTCGACCGACGGCAACACGATCAACCCGTTCACGACGATCGAGCGGCAGGACGTCGGCCTGACCCTCCGCGTCGTGCCGCGCATCCACCAGGGCAATGTCGTCCGGCTGGAGGTCGCGCAGGAGGTGTCGTCGCTGACCAATGCCGTGACCGGCGCGGCCGACCTGATCACCAACCGCCGCAGCATCCAGACCTCGGTGCTCGCCGACGATGGCCAGACGATCGTGCTGGGCGGCCTGATCAGCGACGACCGCACCCAGACGCGCAGCCAGGTGCCGATCCTCGGCGACATCCCGATCGCGGGCGAGCTGTTCCGATCGCGCAAGGAAAGCCATGTGAAGCGAACGCTGTTCGTCTTCCTGAAGCCGACCATCCTGCGTGACCGCGAGGCCGCCAACAGCGTCACCCAGGCCAAATATGCCCGCACCCGCTATGACGAGGCGATGCTCGGCAAGGGCCCGCCGCTCCTCCTCGAACCGCCGGGCCGACGCCTGCCGGTCGAGATTTCCGGGGTCTATTGAGGGCCGGAACCGGGGAAATACACCGCCCCACCGTCGTCATTCCCGCGAAAGCGGGAATCCATGGACGGCGGCCCGCAGGAGCCGATGCGCTCCGTAACCGTGGATTCCCGCTTTCGCGGGAATGACGGGTGAGTTGTGATCGGGCCTACTGCCCCTCGTCCTCCCCGGTCGCCGCCTCCGGCTCGGCCGCCGGCAGGAAGGACCGTACCCGCCGGCGGCCCCTGCTGAACAGCGCCGCGTCGGGCGACAGGCTTTCGAGCCGCCAGCCGTCGAAGCTCTCGCCGGGCGACAGCACCTTGCTGGTGCCGTCGGCGGCGCGGACCATCGCGATCGCCTTGTCGGGCAGGCGGCCGGCGATGCCGATCAGCCTGGGCGCGTCCTCGGCGGCGGGAGCGTTGGCGGGGTCGAGCGGGTCGAGGAACAGGCGGCGCCCCGCCCCCTCCTCCGCCGCCGCGACCGGCACGGGCTGGACGGTGTCGCCGCGCGCGGGAATGTCGGGCAGCGGCGGCTGCGCGCGCCACAGCAGCGTCACGGGCGCGGCGAGCGCGACCAGCGCGGCGCCGGCGATCCAGAGCGATCCGGCGGGCGGGCGGCGCATCAGCGCGGCTCCCATACGGCCATCGCCCGGGCGTCGAGCCGGATCGCGGTCTCGGCGGGCCCGGTCCGTCCGATCCGCCAGCGCGCGAATCGGATCGCGGGACGCGCGGTCTCGATCGCGCGCGCGAAACCGAGCACGTCGGGCTCGGGCCCCGAGACGGTGACGTCGGCGGCGAGTTCGGCCGGCAGCGCCCGGTCGGCCGCCACCGGCGCAACCCGTTCGAGCAGCAGGCGCCGATCGGCCGCCGCGCCGCGAATCGCCGCGAGCAGCGCCGCCTCCGCCGCCCGCCGGTCCTCCTGCCCATGCGACGCCTCGACCGGGAGCAGCCGCCGCGTGGGCACCGCCCCGGCGCTGGCCCGCGCCTCGACCGTCCAGAGCCGCGCCCGCGCCGCGGCGAGCGCGTCGAGCCCCGCCCAGGCGAGCCCCGCCGCGAGCAGCAGGCCGAGGCCGGCGCCAAGACCGGTCGCCAGGGTCCACCGCATCGTCAGATCCGCCCCCGCAGCGTCACCCGCATCGTCCCGCCCTGGGTCATCGCCTGTCCCACCTCGCGCAGCGCGCCGAGCAGCGGGTCGGCGGCGAGCGCCGGGCGCAGCCGGTCGGGGTCGGGCGTCTCGATCTCGACGGTCAGTTCGCCGCCCTCGGCCAGCTCCATGCCGGCCAGTCCCGCCTCCTCGGGCAGGACGGCGCGCAGCCGATCGGCCAGCGCGCTGACCGGCGGCGCGGCCATCACCGCATCGATGCGGATGCGCGCCGTCTCGGTCGCCGCGCCGCGCGCATAGGCGGCAAGCGCGGGCGCCTCGCGCCGGGCGAGCCGCGCCGCCTGCCAGCGGTCGAACCCGGCAAGCCCCCAGGCCGCGACCGCCGTGGTCAGCGGAATGGTCGCGAGCGCGAGCAGCGCGATCGCGCGCGCCCGCCCCGCCGGAAGCCCGACGCCGGACGGCAGCGCCGGGCGCCAGCGCGGCAGGCGCCAGCCGCCCCGCGCGATGCGGTCGCCCAGCCGGTCGAGCAGGCTGGGGCCGATCGGCTCGACGCTGACCGGGTCGAGCCCCGCCGCTGCCAGCCGGGCGCGCGCCGCCGCCGCATCCTCGGCGCGGACGATGCGGATCTCGGACGCGCCGCTCCGCCGCAGCAGGACACAGCGATAACGGGTCAGGGGCGCGGCCGGCATGAGGGCGCGGGGGCTCCGGTCAGTCCTCGACGCCGTCGAGCGCGGCGGCCAGCTCGTCGAGCCAGACCGTCGCCGTCCCGTCCGAGGGCGCCCGCCAGTCGCCGCGCGGCGACAGCGCGGCGGCCGCCGACAGCTTCGGCCCGTTGGGGATGGCCGATCGCTTGAACTGGCTGATCGTGAAGAAGCGGAACAGGAATTTCTCGAGCCAGGACCGGATCGTCGCCAGGTCGTAGGCGTTGCGCAGATCGTCGGGGAAGCCCGCCGGCCACAGCCCGGCATCGGCATCCTTCCAGGCGTGCCAGGCGAGGAAGGCGACCTTCGACGGCTTCAGCCCCAGCCGTGCGACATGGTGGAGGAAGAAGTCGTTGAGCTCATAGGGCCCGACCTTCGATTCGGTGCTCTGGATCGCGCCCGAGGCGTCGGCGGGGACCAGCTCGGGCGAGATTTCGGTGCCGAGAATCGCGGTCAATATGTCGTCGGTCGCGGGATCGAACTGGCCGGTCCGCACGCACCAGCGGATCAGATATTGGATCAGCGTCTTGGGCACGCCGGCATTGACCGCATAATGGCTCATCTGGTCGCCGACGCCATAGGTGCACCAGCCCAGCGCCAGCTCGCTGAGGTCGCCGGTGCCGACGACGAAGCCGTCATGCTGGTTGGCGAGGCGGAACAGATAGTCTGTGCGCAGGCCGGCCTGCACATTTTCGAAGGTGACGTCGTAGACCGGCTCCCCTTGCGCGAAGGGATGGCCCATGTCGCCGAGCATCTGGCGCGCCGCCGGACGGATGTCGATCTCTTCGGCGGTGATGCCCAGCGCGCGCATCAGCGCCCAGGCATTGGCCTTGGTCGCGTCGCCGGTCGCGAAGCCGGGCATGGTGTAGCCGCGGATCGCGCTGCGCGGCAGGCCGAGCCGGTCGCAGCTCTTGGCCGCGACGATCAGCGCATGGGTCGAATCGAGCCCGCCCGACACGCCGATCACCATCGCCTTGCCGCGCGTCGAGGCGAAGCGCTTGACCAGCCCGTCGACCTGGATGTTGAACGCCTCGTAGCAGTCGGCGTCGAGCTCGCGGGGGTCGGCGGGGACGAAGGGGAAGCGCGCCACCGGCCGCCGCAGCCCGACGTCGGCGCGGTGCGGGCGATGCTCGAAGCCGATCGTGCGGAAGCGCGCCTCGGGATGGCCGTTCGCCGCCGCGCAGTCGTTGAACGTGCCCATCCGCATCCGTTCGAGCCGCAGCCGCGCGACGTCGACGTCGGCGGCGATCAGCTCCGGGTCCATGCCGAAGCGGGTCGATTCGGCGAGCATCTGCCCGAGCTCGTGGATCATCGCCTGCCCGTCCCAGGCGAGGTCGGTGGTGCTCTCGCCCGGTCCGCTCGCCGAATAGCAATAGGCCGCGATCGCGCGGGTCGACTGCGACGCGGCGAGCAGCGCCCGCTCGCGCGCCTTGCCGACGATGATGTTGGAGGCGGAGAGGTTGCACAGGATCAGCGCCCCCGCCATCGCCCCCGCCGTCGACGGCGGCAGCGGCGCCCAATAATCCTCGCAGATCTCGACATGGAAGCTGAAGTCGGCGAGGTCGGCGGCGGCGAAGACCAGGTCCGGCCCGAACGGCGCGTCCTGCCCGCACAGCCGCAGCGCGAGCCCCGTGAGGCCGGCGCCGGGCGCGAACCAGCGCTTCTCGTAATATTCGCGGTAATTGGGGAGGAAGCTCTTGGGCACGACGCCGAGGATGCGGCCGCGCGAGACCACCACCGCCGTGTTGTAGAGCCGCCCGTTGCGGCGGATCGGCGCGCCGACCAGCAGCACCGGGGCGAGGTCCGCGCTCGCCGCGACGATCCCCGCCAGCTCGGCCTCGACCCGGTCGAGCTGGGCGTCCTGCAGGTGCAGGTCGTCGATCGCGTAGGAGGACAGCGCCAGCTCGGGCAGGACGAGCAGGTCGACCCCCTCGGCATCGGCGCGCCGCGCCAGATCGAGGATGCCCGCCGCGTTCGCCGCGACATCGCCGACGCTCGCCACCGGCGTACCCGCGCCGACGCGCACGAAGCCGTGGCGGTGGATCGAACGGAAGGGGGCGGCAGCCGACATCAAAGGCCCTCGATCATCAAACGTCGCTTCGCCCATAGAGGAAGCGACGGCCGAGCGCCAATGCGGGAGAGTCGATCAATCTCACTCGTCACCCCTGCGGAGGCAGGGGTCCATGTCTCTCTTCACCCGAGACGGCATCCGAGAAGACAACAGACATGGATGCCTGCCTTCGCAGGCATGACGAGCATATTCATGACAGTTCGAGGGCGCGCCGTCACTCCGCCGCGTGGATGCGGTTGCGGCCGTCCTGCTTGGCCCGGTAGAGCGCGGCGTCGGCGCGCTTGAGGATCGAGCCCGGCGAATCCTGGAGATCGAGCGCGGCGAGCCCGCCCGAGAAGCTCAGCCGGCCGAGCGACTGGCCGGTGTGCGTCACCTTCAGCTCGCGCGCGGCGATCGCGGCGCGGATCTTGTCGAGGGTCGCCATCGCCCTGGCGGCGGCGCCGCGCTCGAACACCATCACGAATTCCTCGCCGCCATAGCGCGCGACGAACACGTCGCCGCTGGCGGCGCGGCCGAGCGAGGAGGCGACGAACTTGATCACCTCGTCGCCGATCTGGTGGCCATGGGTGTCGTTGAACTGCTTGAAATGGTCGATGTCGCAGATCGCCAGCGCGAGCGGCGTGGCGGCGCGGCGGGCATTCTCGAACGCGCCGCGCAGATGCTGGTCGAGCGCGCGGCGGTTGGGCAGGCCGGTGAGCGGATCGCTGTTCGCCTTGCGATGCGCCGCGGCGAGGTCCTTGCGCATCGCGCTCATCTGCTGCTCGGTGCGGCGCAGATCCTCCTCGGCCGCCTGCGCCTTGTCGATCATCGTCCGGGTCAGGCCGACCAGCTTCTTGACCGCGAGCGCGGGCGATCCGTCCGCCGCCAGCCCCTCGGCCTCGTGCGCCAGCGCCTCGCCATAGTCGCGCGCGTCCTCGCCCGAGCGGGCGAGGATCGTCGTCATCTGCTCGAGATAGCCCTGCGCCTCCAGCGCCATGCGCGACAGTTCGTCGGTCGACAGGCCGGGGTCCAGCCGGGTGGCGATCGTGCCGGCGACGGCATCGGTCAGCCCGCCGTCCTTGGCGATCGCGCGGTCGATCGTCGCGTTGAGCGCAGCGTCGCGGCCCGACAGATAGCGGTGGCACAATTCGAAATTCGCCGGGGACGGTTCCAGCCCGTGATCGAACAGAAGCTTGCCGATCATGTCGTACAGACGCCGCCATTCGGCGCGCGCAGCAGACTTCTCGGCTATTCTTTCTTCTTTCACCGCGACACCCCTGATCTCAGGGCCCGGAATAGCGCGAGATTCGATACATCCGGTTAATGACCCTCGTATTTTTACGAGGTTCAGCGCCGCCAGCGGCCGGTCTCCATCCAGGCGAGCAGCGGCTTGAGCGGCAGGATCCAGACGATGCCGGCGACGATGTAGACCGGCGCCTGGACCAGCGCCGGCAGCGTGCCGATCCAGGGGGAGGCCGTCGCGACGATCACCGCCCATACCGAAATGATGAGCAAGATCAGGAAGATGCCGGCGGGTTTCCGCCAGCTCGGTTGGTTCGTCACGCGCTGTTCCCTTCGATCACGCCCGCCTCGGTGACGACCGCGTCGAGCGGCACGTCCCACGGATCGCAGCCTATGGCGGGTCGCTGCTGGATCGACCAGCCCCAGCCGATCCTGCGCGCCCGCGGCAGCGCGGCGAAAGCGCGATCGTAGAAACCCGCGCCCTGCCCGATTCGGTTGAGCGCCGAATCGAAGCCGAGCAGCGGCGCGACGATCAGATCGGGATCGATCCCGGCCGATTCGGCGGCCGGCTGCGACAGCCCGCGCCAGCCGGTTTCGAGCGGATCGCCCGGCGTCCAGCGCAGGAAGCGCATCGGCGCGGACCGCGACTCGACATGGGGCAGCGCGACGGCGATTCCCCGCGCTGCCGTAGCGGCGATCGCCGCCGCGCATCCCATCTCGCTGCCCATCGCGACATAGAAGGCGATGCTGCGCGCGCCGCCGGCGACACGCATCAGATGATCGGCCGCCAGCGCCTCGAGCCGCGCACGCTCGCCCGGCGCGAGATCGAGCACGAAGGCATCGCGGACGGCGCGCAGCTCGGCGCGCAACGCCGGCTTGGACGGCTCAGCGGCCATCGGCGGCGCGGCGGGGAAAGGGGGAGGTGGCGGGACCGCCATGGTCGTTTGCTGGAATATCCTCTGACGCCATAAGCATCAGGTGGGGACCATGTGCACCGGACCAGGATCCGGGCAGGGACAGCCCCCTAGGAATGTGAATCGCCTCAGGGATGTTCGCTACAGCTCGTGCCGGGCAGTACCCGCCATGGACATATGTAGGTGCAAAGCAGGGCCGGCTCAAGGGAGCGGCGGCCTTGCGGCACCCGTCATGCTGAACTTGTTTCAGCATCCACCGGGAAACCCGCGCCGTGCTACCGAAGAGAAATGGACCGCCAACCCTGCGTCTACATCCTCGCGAGCGATCGCAACGGCACGATCTACATCGGGGTCACATCCGATCTTCCGAAGCGATTGTATCAGCATAGGAGCGGGACCCTCGATGGCTTCACGGCACGCTATGGCGTCGCGAAGCTGGTTCGCTACGAATTGTTCGAGGACATGTCGACCGCGATCGCGCGAGAAAAGCAGCTCAAGCGCTGGCATCGCTCGTGGAAGCTCAACCTGATCGAGCAGGATAATGCGGACTGGCACGATCTTTCGATCGGCCTGGGCTTCGAACCTCTCTGAACCGGCACCCGCCGGCCGGTGGATGCTGAAACAAGTTCAGCATGACGATCGAATTACTGTCCGTCCCGTTCCATCCGGTCGGCGAGTCGCTCGACGCGCTCGGCGATGCGCTCGATCGCGACCGCATAAGCGGGGTCGGGCTCGGCGGCAACGGTGGAGGGCGCCGGGTCCTTGCGCGCGACCGCGGCGGCGCCGCGCAGGTCGTTGAGCTCGTCGGCGAGCAGCAGCGCCGACAGCAGCAGGGTGCGCGCCTCGGTCATCTCGCCGAGCGCGCCGGTCAGCTCCTCGGCCTTGCTGCCGACCATGTGGACGAGCGCGCGGAGATGGTCCTCCTCGCCGTCGCGGCAGCTCAGGCGGTAGCGGCGACCCGCGACATCGACGTCGACGTCCGCCATCAGTTCGCTCCCAGCAGGCGGTCGATCCGCTCGATCGCCGATTCGGTCGCCTCGCGCAGCGTGCGATGCCGTTCGGCGAGGCGGAACAACGCCTCATTCTCGTCATGGCCGAAGGAGGGCGCGGCTTCGACCCCGGTTTCGAGCCGGGTAATCGCGCGTTCGAGGCGGCCTAGCGCCAGTATCAGGCGGTGATCGGTCATCGATTCGGAGGAATAGCAGCCTCGTGACAGCCCGCAAGCGCCCCGAACCACAGCCCCAATGGTTGACGATACCGCTCCGGCACGACAAAGGAGCCCGCGAACAGGGAATATGGCCTTGTTCGATCGATCCCGCCGGTCTGCAGAAGGTTTCCTATGACGATTGCATCGAGGCAGCTCGCCAATGCCATTCGCGCGCTTGCGATGGACGCAGTGCAGGCCGCCAATTCGGGCCACCCCGGCATGCCGATGGGCATGGCCGACGTCGCGACCGAGCTGTTCACGAAGCATCTGAAATATGATCCGGCCCAGCCCAGATGGGCGGACCGCGACCGCTTCGTCCTGTCGGCGGGCCACGGATCGATGCTGATCTACGCGCTGCTCCACCTGACCGGCTATGCGCGCCCGACGATCGAGGATATCCGCAACTTCCGCCAGCTCCACAGCCCGTGCGCCGGCCACCCCGAGAATTTCGAGCTGGCGGGCGTCGAGGCGACCACCGGCCCGCTCGGCTCGGGCCTCGCCACCGCGGTCGGCATGGCGATCGCCGAGCGGCATCTGAACGCGAGCTTCGGCACCGACCTGGTCGACCATCATACCTGGGTGATCGCCGGCGACGGCTGCCTGATGGAAGGCATCAACCATGAGGCGATCGGCCTGGCCGGCCATCTGAAGCTCGGCCGCCTGATCGTGCTGTGGGACGACAACAGGATCACCATCGACGGCGCGGTCTCGCTCAGCTCGTCGGAGGACGTGCTCGCCCGCTACGCCGCCACCGGCTGGCACACCGTGTCGTGCGACGGCCATGACCCGGACAGCATCAACAAGGCGCTGGAAGCGGCCAAGGCCGATCCGCGCCCGTCGATCGTCCAGTGCACCACCGTGATCGGCTATGGCGCGCCGAACAAGCAGGGCACCTCGGCCACCCACGGCGCGGCGCTTGGGCAAGACGAGGTCGCGGCGGCGCGCGGCTATCTCGGCTGGACCGCCGAGCCGTTCGTCATCCCCGAGGACATCAAGGCCGCCTGGGCCGAGGCCGGCCATCGCGGCACCGCGACGCGCAGCGCCTGGGAAGCGCGCCTCGTCGCCTCGAAGGACCGCGCCGAGTTCGAGCGCCGCATGGCGGGCGCGCTGCCGGCCGGCTTCTCGCTCGACGCCTATATCAAGGAACTCGCCGCCAACCCGCAGAAGGTGGCGACCCGCAAGGCGTCCGAGATGGCGCTGGGCCCGATCAACGAGCAGCTTCCCGAGACGGTCGGCGGCTCGGCCGACCTGACCGGATCGAACAACACCAAGACCAAGGGCCAGGCGCCGCTGACCGCCGAGGACTATGCGGGCCGCTATATCTATTACGGCATCCGCGAGTTCGGCATGGGCTGCGCGATGAACGGCCTCGCCCTGCACGGCGGCGTCATCCCCTATGGCGGCACCTTCATGGTCTTCTCCGACTATTGCCGCCCGGCGATCCGCCTGTCGGCGCTGCAGCAGCAGCGCGTCGTCTATGTCATGACGCATGATTCGATCGGCCTGGGCGAGGATGGCCCGACCCACCAGCCGGTCGAGCATCTGATGAGCCTGCGCGCGATGCCGAACCTCGACGTCTATCGCCCGTGCGACGCGATCGAGACCGCCGAATGCTGGCAGCTCGCGCTGGAGAAGGCCGACGGCCCGTCGCTGCTGGCGCTGTCGCGCGAGGGCCTGCCGCAGGTCCGCACCGACATCAGCGAGAATTTCTCGGCGAAGGGCGCCTATCGGCTGAAGGCGGCCGAGGCCGCGCGCAAGGTGGTGCTGATCGCCAGCGGCTCCGAGATCGAGATCGCGCTCGCCACCGCGAAGAAGCTCGAGGAGGCCGGCCATGGCGCCGATGTCGTCTCGATGCCGAGCTGGGAGCGCTTCGACGCGCAGCCCGAAAGCTATCGCGACGCGATCCTGCCCGAGGGCGCGCTGCTCGTCTCGATCGAGGCCGGCACGACGATGGGCTGGGAACGCTATGTCGGCCGCAAGGGCCTGCGCTTCGGCGTGGACGGCTTCGGCGCCTCGGCCCCGGTCAAGGCGCTCTACGATCATTTCGGCCTGACGGCCGACAAGCTCGCCCCGCGGATCATCGGGGCGCTCGCCAACTAAAAGGAGTATCGGCACATGGCTGTGAAGGTTGCGATCAACGGTTTCGGACGCATCGGGCGCAACGTCGCCCGCGCCATCCTCGAGCGCCCGGACTGCGGCCTTGAGCTGGTCTCGATCAACGACCTCGCCGACGCCAAGGCCAATGCCCGGCTGTTCAAGCGCGACAGCGTCCACGGCGCCTATCCGGGCAGCGTCGAGGTCGACGGCAACGACCTGATCATCGACGGCAAGCGCATCGCCGTCACCGCCGAGCGCGACCCGGCCAAGCTGCCGCACGCCGCGCAGGGCATCGACATCGCGCTCGAATGCACCGGCTTCTTCGCCAATCGCGACGGCGGCCAGAAGCATCTCGACGCCGGCGCCAAGCGCGTCCTGATCTCGGCCCCGGCCAAGGGCGTCGACCTGACCGTCGTCTATGGCGTCAACCATGACGCGCTGACCGCCGACCACAAGATCGTGTCGAACGCGTCGTGCACCACCAACTGCCTGGCGCCCTTCGCCAAGGTCCTGCACGAGGCGATCGGCATCGAGCGCGGCCTGATGACGACGATCCACGCCTATACCAACGACCAGCGGATCCTCGACCAGATCCACAGCGATCCGCGCCGCGCCCGCGCCGCCGCGATGTCGATGATCCCGACCACCACCGGCGCCGCGGTCGCGGTCGGCGAGGTGCTGCCGGCGCTCAAGGGCAAGCTCGACGGTTCGTCGATCCGCGTGCCGACCCCGAACGTCTCGGTCGTCGACCTGACCTTCACCCCGTCGCGCGAGACCACCAAGGAAGAGGTCAACGCGCTGCTCAAGGCCGCGTCGGAAGGCCCGCTGAAGGGCGTGCTCGGCTACACCGACGAGCCGTTGGTCTCGATCGACTTCAACCATGACGCGCATTCGTCGACCATCGACAGCCTCGAGACCGCCGTGCTCGAAGGCAAGCTGGTCCGCGTGCTGAGCTGGTACGACAATGAATGGGGCTTCTCGAACCGGATGGTCGACACCGCCGGGGCGATGGGCAAGCTCATCTGACGATGCCGGCCGCCCTCTTCTCCCACGTCGCCCCGGCGGAGGCCGGGGCCTCAGGAGATGAGGGCGCGCCCTGGCCTCCCGAGATCCCGGCCTCCGCCGGGATGACGGAATAACGGCAATGCCCGGCCGCCTCATCGGCATCGCCCGGAAGGACCATCCGCACGGTCCGATGGAGCTGCTCGACCGGGTGGCGATCGGGCTCGACACCGGGGTGCAGGGCGACCATCGCGGCGCCATCCGCCCCGGCAAGTCGAACCGGCGCCAGGTGACGATCCTGATGGCCGAGGACTGGACGGCGGCCATCGCGGATCTGGGCCGTCCCGTCTCATGGGAACAGCGCCGCGCCAACCTGCTGGTTGAAGGCGTCGTCCTGCCGCGCGAGGAGGGAGCGAGGCTCCGCATCGGCGGCGCGACGGTCGAGATCACGGGCGAATGCGACCCGTGCCGGCGGATGGACGCGGTGGCCGACGGGCTGCAGCTCGCGCTGCGGCCGGACTGGCGCGGCGGGCGCATCGCGCGGGTGATCGAGGGCGGCGCGATCGCGCTGGGCGACGAAGTGGAGGTTGAAGGATAAGCATGGCATTCAGGACGCTCGACGATATCGGCGATGTGCGCGGCAAGCGCGTCCTCGTCCGCGAGGACCTCAACGTTCCGATGGAAGGCGCCGCCGTCACCGACGACACCCGCCTGCGCTCCGCCGCCCCGACCGTCGCCGAACTGGCCGACAAGGGCGCGATCGTCCTGGTCCTCGCCCATTTCGGCCGCCCCAAGGGCGAGCGCAATCCCGAGATGAGCCTCGCGCTCGTCACCGCCGCCTTCCGCTCGGTGCTCGGCCGCGAGGTCCGCTTCATCGGCGACTGCTGCGGCGAGGAGGCCGAGGCCGCCGTCGCCCAGCTCCAGCCCGGCGACATCGCGCTGCTCGAGAACACCCGCTTCCACAAGGGCGAGGAGAAGAACGATCCCGCGCTCGCCGAGGCGATGGCGAAGCTCGGCGACCTCTACGTCAACGACGCCTTCTCGGCCGCGCACCGCGCCCATGCCTCGACCGAGGGTCTCGCCCGGCTGCTTCCCGCCTTCGCCGGCCGCTCAATGCAGGCCGAGCTGGAGGCGCTGGAAAAGGCGCTCGGCAAGCCCGAGCATCCGGTCGCGGCGGTGGTCGGCGGCGCCAAGGTCTCGACCAAGCTCGACGTGCTCAAGCATCTCGTCGCGCGGGTCGATCACCTGATCATCGGCGGCGGCATGGCCAACACCTTCCTCGCCGCGCGCGGCGTCGACGTCGCCAAGTCGCTGTGCGAGCACGACCTGAAGGACACCGCGCTCGCCATCCTCGACGCCGCCGACGCGGCCGACTGCATCGTCCACCTGCCCTATGACGTGGTGGTGGCGAAGGAATTCAAGCCCAACCCGCCGACCCGCACCGTCAACGTCCACGAGGTCGCCGCCGACGAGATGATCCTCGACGTCGGCCCCGCCGCGGTCGAGGCGCTGGGCGACGCGCTCAAGACCTGCCGGACGCTGGTGTGGAACGGGCCGCTCGGCGCGTTCGAGACCCCGCCCTTCGACACCGCGACGGTCGCGCTGGCGCGCACCGCGGCGGCGCTGACCAAGGGCGGCTCGCTCGTCTCGGTCGCGGGCGGTGGCGACACCGTCGCGGCGCTCAACCATGCCGGCGTCGCCGGGGACTTCAGCTTCGTGTCGACCGCCGGCGGCGCCTTCCTCGAATGGATGGAAGGGCGCGAGCTGCCCGGCGTGAAGGCGCTGGAAGCCTGAATTGATCACGATCCGGGACATCGACCATGTCGTGCTGCGCATCCGCGATCTCGATCGCGTCGCCGCCTTCTACATCGACGTCCTCGGCGCCCGCTGGGAGAAGCAGCAGGCGGCGATCGGCCTCTACCAGCTGCGCGTCGGCAACAGCCTGATCGACCTGGTGCCGGTCGACGGCGAGTTGGGCCGCGCCGGCGGCGCCGCGCCGGGCCGCGAGGGCCGCAACGTCGACCATGTCTGCTTCCGCGTCCTGCCCTGGGACGGCGAGGCGGTGCTCGCGCACCTCGCCGGCCATGGCATCCAGGGCGAGATCGTCTCGCGCTACGGCGCCGAGGGCGACGGCCCGTCCATCTATCTCTCCGATCCCGAGGGCAATTCCCTCGAGCTCAAGGGTCCGCCCTGGGCGCCCGTGCCGGGATCGGCCACCCCACGTCCATAGGAGACCAGACCAAATGATCGACCAGAACGCGGCCAGGAAAATCGCCGAAGGCAACGGCTTCATCGCGGCGCTCGACCAGAGCGGCGGATCGACCCCCAAGGCCCTCAAGGGCTATGGCGTCGAGGAAGGCGCCTGGGGCTCCGAGGAGGAGATGTTCGGCCTGATCCACGCGATGCGGACCCGCATCATCACTTCGCCCGTCTTCACCGGCGACAAGGTGATCGGCGCGATCCTGTTCGAGCGAACGATGGACGGCCAGGCCGGCGGCAAGCCGGTGCCGCAGGCGCTCAACGAGCGCGGCGTGGTGCCCTTCATCAAGATCGACAAGGGCCTGGAGGACGAGAAGAACGGCGTCCAGCTGATGAAGCCGATGCCCGAGCTCGACGCGCTGCTCGCCCGCGCCAAGGGGCTGGGCGTGTTCGGCACCAAGGAGCGTTCGGTGATCAACCTCGCCAACCGCGAGGGCATCGCCGCGATCGTCCAGCAGCAGTTCGCGGTCGGCAAGCAGGTGCTCGCCGCCGGGCTGATGCCGATCATCGAGCCGGAGGTGAACATCAAGAGCCCGGAGCGCGCCGAGGCCGACCAGATCCTGCTCGAGGAGCTGACCAAGGCGCTCGACGCGCTGACCGGCGACGACAAGGTGATGCTCAAGCTGTCGCTGCCGAAGCAGGCCGGCCTGTTCGATTCGCTGGTCGACCATCCGCGCGTGCTGCGCGTCGTCGCGCTGTCGGGCGGCTACAAGCGCCCCGAGGCCTGCGTCGAGCTGGCCAGGAACCGCGGCGTGATCGCCAGCTTCAGCCGCGCGCTGCTCGAAGACCTGCGCGCCCAGATGAGCGACGACGAGTTCAACGCCTCGCTCGGCTCGGCGATCGACGAGATCTACACCGCGTCGACCAGGAAGACCGCCTGATCCCATGGTTCGGGGGAGGGCCTCGGCCCTCCCCCTTCCCGTTCAATCGCCCTTGGCCTCCCGCTTCCCGCCGAAGCGCGCATAGAGCGTCGGCAGCACGAACAGCGTCAGCAAGGTCGCCGAGATCAGGCCGCCGATGACGACCGTGGCGAGCGGCTTCTGCACCTCGGCCCCCGCCCCGCTCGCGAAGGCCATCGGCACGAAGCCGAGGCTGGCGACCAGCGCGGTCATCACCACCGGGCGCAGCCGCTGGATCGCGCCGAGCCGCGCCGCCTCCGCCCGATCCACGCCCGACCGGACCAGCTCCTGGACCGAGCTGACCATCACCAGGCCGTTGAGCACCGCGATCCCCGACAAGGCGATGAAGCCGACCGCGGCCGAGACCGAGAAGTCCATGCCGCGCACCAGCAGCAGCAATACGCCGCCGACCAGCGCGAAGGGCACGCCGGTGAAGACGATCGCGGCGTCGCGCACCGATCCCAGCGCGCCGTAGAGCAGCAGCAGGATCAGGACGAAGCAGGCCGGGATCACCAGCCGCAGCCGCGCGGTGGCCGATTCGAGATTCTCGAACTGCCCGCCCCATTCGAGATAGGTGCCGGCGGGCAACCGGACCTGCTTGGCGATCGCCGTCTGGGCGTCGGCGACGACCCCGCCGACGTCGCGGCCGCGGACATTGGCCTGGACGACGACGCGGCGCTTGCCGTTCTCGCGGCCGATCTGGTTCGGCCCGTCGACGATGCGCAGCTCCGCCACGCTCGACAGCGGCACATAGCGACCGCCGGCGACGGGCACCTGCACCTGGCGGAGCAGGCCGAGATCGGCGCGCTGGGCGTCCGACAGCCGGACGACGACCGGAAAGCGCCGGTCGCCCTCGAAGATCATCCCCGAGGTCCGGCCGCCGATCGTGGCGGTGACGACGTCCTGGACGTCCTGCGCGGTCACCCCCAGCCGCGCCATCGCGTCGCGGTCCACTCGGATGTCGAGCATCGGCAGGCCGCTGGTCTGCTCGACCTTGACGTCGGCGGCGCCCTCGGTGCGGCGCAGGATGGCGGCGATCTGCTCCGCCGTCCGGTTCATCGCCGCGAAGTCGTCGCCGAAGACCTTGACCGCGACGTCGCCGCGCACCCCCGCGATCAGCTCGTTGAAGCGCATCTGGATCGGCTGGGTGATCTCATAGGCGTTGCCGGGGAAATGGGCGAGCTCGCCCTCCAGCCGCTCGACCAGTTCGGCCTTGGCCAGCCGGGGCTCGGGCCACTGGTCGCGCGGCTTGAGGATCACGAACATGTCGGTGGCGTTGGGCGGCATCGGATCAGAGGCCAGCTCGGCCGTGCCGGTCTTGGAGAAGACGAACTTCACCTCGGGCTGTCGCGACATCATCCGTTCGATCGGCACCTGCATCGCCTGGCTCTGCTCGACCGAGGTCGCGGGGATGCGCAGCGCCTGGATCATCAGGTCGCCCTCGTCGAGCTGCGGCAGGAACACCCGCCCCAGCGCGAGGAAGGCCAGCGCGGCGACGGCGAGGCTGGCGAGGCCCGCGCCGATCGTCAGCGACGGCCTGCGCATCGCCCGGTCGAGCCCGGGCTCGTAGCGCCGCTTGAGCCAGGCGACGACCCGGCCGTCCTTCTCCTCGACCCGCTTCGACAGCCAGACCGCGATCGCGGCAGGCACGAAGGTCAGCGACAGGACGAAGGCCGCCGCCAGCGCGATGATGACGGTGAGCGCCATCGGCACGAAGGTCTTGCCCTCGACCCCGCTCAGGGTGAGCAGCGGGACATAGACGAGGATGATGATCGCCTGGCCGTAGACCGACGGCCGGATCATCTCGCGCGCCGCGGCGGCGACCGTCGCCAGCCGCTCCGGCACGGTCAGCAGCCGGTCCTCGCGGTGCTGGCGCTCGGCCATCCGGCGCAGCGCGTTCTCGACGATGATCACCGCGCCGTCGACGATCAGGCCGAAGTCGAGCGCGCCGAGGCTCATCAGATTGGCCGAGACGCCGGCACGCAGCATCCCGAAGCCGGTCAACATCATCGTGATCGGGATCACCGCCGCCGCGATCAGCGCCGCGCGGACATTGCCAAGCAGCAGGAACAGCACGACGACGACCAGCAGCGCGCCCTCGCCGAGATTCCTCGCGACCGTCGCGATCGTCGCGTTGACCAGCGCGGTGCGGTCGAGCACCGGCTGGACGACGACGTCGGGCGGCAGCGAGGCGTTGATCGCCTTCAGCCGATCGGCGACCGCGGTCGCGACGGTCCGGCTGTTCTCGCCGATCCGCATGACCGCGGTGCCGACCACCACCTCGGTCCCGTTCTCGGACGCCGATCCCATGCGGATCGCCTGGCCGGTGCGGACGCTGGCGACCTGGTCGAGCGTGATCGGCACGCCCTCGCGCGTCGCCACCACGACGCGCGCCAGCTCGGCCGCGTTGCGGATCAGCGCATCGGAGCGGACCGCCAGCCCCTCGCCGTTGCGGTTGATGAAGCCGCCGCCGACGCTCGTGTTGTTGCGTTCGAGCGCAGTGCCGAGATCGGTAAGCGTCAGGCCGAGCGCCGCCAGCTTCTGGACGTCGGGGACGACCAGATATTGCTTGGTGTAGCCGCCGATCGCGTCGATGCCGGCGAGGCCGGGCGTGTTCTTGAGCAGCGGCGCGACGATCCAGTCCTGCGCGGTGCGCAGATAGGTCGCCTTGTCCGCCTCGCTGGTCAGCCGCTCGCCCTCGGGGGTGATGTAGCTGCCGTCGGGCTGCTGGCCCGGTTCGCCCGGACGATGGGTGTCCTCCTCGCGGTGCTGGAGCCGGACGGTCCACATATAGACCTCGCCCAGCCCGGTCGCGATCGGCCCCATTTCGGGATTGGCGCCCTCCGGCAGCGTCTCGGCCACGCCCTGCAGCCGCTCGCCGACCTGCTGGCGGGCGAAATAGATGTCGGTCGCGTCGGAGAAGACCGCCGTGACCTGGGCGAAGCCGTTGCGGCTGAGCGAGCGGGTGTGGTCGAGGCCGGGGATGCCGGCGAGCGCGGTCTCGATCGGGAAGGATATCTGCTTCTCGACCAGCTCGGGCGACAGCGCGGGCACGCGGACGTTGATCTGGACCTGGTTGTTGGTGATGTCGGGCACCGCGTCGATCGGCAGCCGATGGAGCGAGACCGCGCCGATGACGGCGGCGAGGGCGGTGAGCAGCAGGACGAGCCAGCGCTTCTCGACCGCCCAGGTGACGATGGGAGCGATCATGGCGTCAATGCTCGTCGTGGCTGGCTTCGCCCTTGCCGAGTTCGGCCTTGAGCGTGAAGCTGTTGGTGGTGGCGATCACCTCGCGGCCGGTCAGGCCCGAGAGCAGCACGACGGTATCGCCGCTGGCATCGCCGATCCGCACCGGGGTCGCCTGGAAGCCCTTGGGCGTCCGCACGAACAGGACGGTCTTGCCCTCGACGGTCTGGACCGCCGTCGCGGGCACCCGGATTGCGGTGCCGCCCCTGCCGTCGGAGAGCTGGATCGACGCCGTCACCGGCTCGCCCACCCGCCATATCGCATCGCGATTGTCGAGCGTGGCGATCGCCGGCACCTGCCGGGTCTGCGGATCGAGCGCGGGGGAGACGAAGGATATCCGCGCCTCGGCCTGCCGGCCCGGCGCGGTCACCGTCACCAGGCTGCCGGGGCGGATGCGCCCGGCGTCCTCGGGCTTGAGGCTGATGGCGAGCGAGACCTTGCCGAGATCGGCGATCCGGTAGAGCTCCGCGTCGGCCGCGACCGTCTGGCCGAGCACCACCGGCCGGGCGATCACCTGCCCCGACAGCGGCGCGACGATGCCGAGCCGGTTGAGCCCGCCGCCGCCGCCGCCCGCCGCAGCGACCTGGCTCTGCGCCTGGCGATAGGCGATGCGCGCCTCGGTCGCCGCCGTCCGGGCGGCGATCAGGTCCTGCTCGGGCGACACCTTCTCGGCGAACAGCCGCCGCTCGCGCGCGAGGTTCGAATCGGCGAGCGCCAGCCGCGCCCGCGCCGCCTCGACCTCGCCCTTGAGCTGGGCGGCTTCGCGGCTCTCGATCACCGCGAGCGTCTGGCCGCGCCCGATCGACTGGCCGAGGTTGCGGTGGAGCGCGACGACGCGGCCAGCGATCGCGGCCGAGACGATCTGGGTGCGCTGCGGATCGCCCTCGATCGTGGCGGGCAGCTCGATCGTGCCCGCGCCGCCGACGATCGGGCGGCCGGTCTGGATGCCCGCCGCCGCGATCTGGTCGACGGTCAGGGCTATCGCGCGTTCGTCGGCATGCTCGGCCCCGGCGGCTTCGGCACCATGGCCGGGGGCGGCCTCATTGCCGCTTTCCGGGGCGCCGCCGCCGCAGGCCGACAGCAACAGAGCAAGGGTCAGCGGCAGCGCGCCGCGCGTCATGATGATCTTCATGGATGATGTCCTCCCATGGGCGCGGCGGCGGTCAGCCGTTCGAGCCGCGCGCGGGCGTTCTGGTAGCTGGCGAGGGCGTCGATCGCGGCGACGCGCATCTCGGCCAGGGTCCGTTCGGCGTCGAGCAGGTCGAGCTGCCCGAATTTGCCTTCGCGATAGCCGATCCGGGCGATCCGGGCGGCTTCCTGCGCGGCGGCGAGCGCCGGGCCCGACGCCGCCCGCGCCATGGTCGCGGCATTGGCGGCCTCGACCCGGGCGTCGGTGATCGCCTGTTCGACGTCCTGCGCCGTCATCCGCCACCGGGCATCGGCGCGGGTGCGTTCGGCCCGCGCCTGCGCCACGGCGGCGCGGCCGTTGTTGAGCAGCGGGATCGGGATCGAGATGCTGAACACCGCCGCCGTGTCGTCGGTCGCCGCCAGCCGGCGCAGCCCCGGACCGACGGTCAGGTCGGGCACGCGGTTCGCCCGCGCCAGCCGCACGCCGGCATCGGCGACCGCGAGGTCCGCTTCCGCCGCCGCGAGGGCGAGGGTTCCCTGGGCGCTGGCGGGCGGCTCGGGCCCGAAGCGGGCGGATGGCGGCGGATCGAGCAGGCGCGCGTCGAGCGCCCCGTCGATCGGACGCCCGATCCGCCGCGCCAGATTGGCGCGGGCGGCCTCGGCCAGCCGCGCCTGCCGCTCGACGCCGGCCTCGGCGGTGATCCGGGCGACGTCGGCGCGCTGCTGCTCGATCGGCGACGCCCGGCCGGCCTGCACCCGGACGCCGGCCGCGCGCAGCGTCTCCCGCGCGATCCGGGCCTGGTCGACGGCGATCGCCAGCCGGCGGTCGGCGGCGACGGCGTCGACATAGAGCTGGGAAACCTGGAGCCGGATGTCGGCGGCGGCGATCGCCGCTTCCAGCCCGGCCTTCGACAGTTGGGCATCGGCGACGGCGACGCGCGCGCCGCGCTTGCCGCCGAGCTCGATCGGCAGGGCGACGCCGATCGTCGTCTCGGCGCTCCGCAGCCCCTTATAGGGCCCGCTGCCGGCGATGTTCTCGACCTGCCCTTCCGCGACCGGGTTGGGCCGCAGCCCCGCGACGGTGCGCCCCGCCCGGGCGGCGTCGATCCCCGCCTGCGCGGCCTCCGCCGCCGGGGCGGAACCGCCGGCGTCGAGCACCGCCCGGTCGAGCGTGTAGACGGGCGCCGCCTGCGTCGACGACGCCGGCTGCCCGGTTTGCGCCTGCGCCATCGCGGCGCACGACGCCGCGGCCAGCACGGCCGCGAGCAATCTGTTCATGATGGATGATCCTGACCAATGACGTCGGGCCGGCGAGCGCCGGCCAGCGGACGGTGGTCAGGCCTGGGGCGGCCGCAACGCGGGATCGAGCGCGCGGGACGGCAGCGCCGCGGCCCTGCGCCCGACATAGTCGGATGCGGTGGCGACGCCATGGTCGAGCGCCATGCTCACCGGCACCGGAGCGGCCGGGCCATGGCAACTGCCATGATGGTGCGGCATCGCCTTGTCGCTGTCGCCCTGCGACTGGTCGGCGTCGCCGTCGCTGTGCACGGCGCCCGAACATTCGATCGTCGTCTCGCTGATCCATTCGCGGGCATGGGTCGTCGTCGTCGCGACCAGCGACGTGGCGATCAGGCACAGGAAAAGGAGCCAGAAACGGCGGGCCATGGCGCGCCCTATAGCATGGGAAGGCCGAAAATCCATCACCGCCCCCGACAGGCGCCGCCGCTCAGACGAACATCGCATGTTCGGCGCGGAGCGCGGCGGCCAGCGCGTCGACGTCGGCCTGGGTGCTGTAGAGGCCCGGCGTCACCCGGATGACAGGGCCCCTGGCGACGCCGGTGCGCCACACCGTCAGGATGCGATATTTCTCGAACAGGCGCTGCTGGACGGCCTTGGCCTTCTCGTCGCTGTCCATGCCCTTCAGCCGGAAGCTGGTGATCGTGCAGTAGCGCGCGGGATCGTCGGGCACCGCCATGGTGACGTTGGGCAGGTCGCGCACCGCGTCGACCCAGCGGTTGCGCAGCGCCCGCATGTGCCGCTCCTTCGCCGCCGCGCCGATCGCGAAGTGGAAGTCGACCGCGAGCGGGATGGTCAGCATCGCCGCGAAGTTGACCGTCCCCGGCGGAATCCGCGCGTTGATGCTGTCGGCCGGAAGATTATGGTTCTCATAGGCGATGTCGATGTCGGCGAGCCGGCTCTTGCGGATGTACATCGCCCCGGTGCCGAGCGGCGCGGAAGTCCATTTGTGAACCGACCAGGCGACGAAGTCGGCGTCGAGGTCGGCGAGCTGGAAGTCGAGCAGCGCGATGCCGTGCGCGGCGTCGACGATCGTGTCGACGCCCCGCGCCCGCGCCATCGCCACGATCTCGCGCACCGGCGTCACCAGCCCGGTGCGGTTGGACACCTGGGTGACGAGCAGCAGCTTGGCGTCGGGGGTGCGCTTCAGCACCTCGTCATAGGCGGCGAGGATGTTGGCGGTGGTCGCCGGCTCGGGCATCGCGAACCTGACGACGCGCGCGCCGCGATGCGTGCCCAGCCACTCCATCGCGCCGATCGTCGCGTCATAGTCGAGGTCGCAATAGATCACCGCGTCGCCGGGCTTGAGGCCGCGATAATTGGCGATCAGCAGTTGCAGCGCGTCCGATCCGCTGCGCGCGACCGCGATCTCCTCGGGCGCGCAGCCGACCTGGCGGGCGATCGCCACCTGCGCCTCGCGGCTGCCATTGGCGAGGCAGGCCTCGCCCGGCAGCACGTTGCGCGCGAAGATCGAGTTCGACCGGTTGACCTCCTCGGTGTGGCGCGCATAGGCCTGCGCGACGACGCGCGGCATGACGCTCCAATAGCCCGCCTCGAGATTGCGGATCGTCGGGTCGACGTCGAAATGGCCCGGCAGCGCCGAGGGCGGGATCGAGTTCGGCGCCAGCACCGCCTTCGCCGCCGGCTTCGCGGGCCGGCCGGCCGCGGGCGCGGCCACGGCCTGCGCGGACAACAGCGCCGGGCCCGCCATCGCGGCGGATTTGAGAAGGTCCCGGCGGCTCGGCGTAACGCTCATCGTCATGGCTCCGTCTGGAGAGATATGGTGGTGATGTGGTCTGGGCCCGCCGACGCGGGCGAAGCCGCGACGTCCGTTCATGGGACGTCGCCGGCCGATGATGCTCCCCGGAGCGTCCTACTTCCCGCTCGGAAAGGCCAGCGCCTGCAGATTGGGATAGAAGCCGTAGAGCAGCGTGCTGCTCCCTTCGATCCGCTGGGCGACCAGCGCGATCTCGTGCCGGCCGGCCGGCAGGCTCAGCGCATAGGAGCCGTCGGCGGACTGGCGATCGGGCTGGTAGGCGTCGCCGATCCGGGTGACCATGGTGCCGAGATTGACCCGCTTGATCACGACCGGATCATGGTCGTCGATCTTGAGCGACACCCGCGCGGAGCAGGGGCAGCCGTCGGGCGTGACGGTCGCGAGCCCGCTGGTGAACTGGACGAGCACGTCGGACGGCGCCTTCAGGTCGACCGTGACCCTGGCGAGCGTCGTCGCCGCGTCGCCCTTGATCTCGAGATGCTCGCGGTTCGGGGTGGAGAAATAGGACAGCACCGGCCCGCTCTTCGAAAAGGCCGGTTCGACGGCATGCCCCGGATGCGCCATGGCAGCGCCCGCCGCCAGAACCGTAGCCAGCGCGAAACCCCCGAGCGACCATTTCCCACCGATCTTCATGCGACGTCATCCTGATAGAGCCGCCCCCATGGCAGGCCCCCGCATAGTCGCGGCCGACACCCATGCTTTCAATTGTCGATTCCTTGTTGGTCCATGCAGAACCATTATGGAGTCGGCGTAGGCCCCAGCATCTCGGACAATTTGAGGCGGGCGCGGTAGAGCCGCGTCTCGACGCTCTTCCCGCTGACGCCGAGCAGGGCCGCCACCTCGGCCTGGCTCATCCCCTCGACGGTGCGCAGCAACAGCACCGAGCGGAGCTTCTCCGGCAGGGCGTCGATCGCCTGCCGCGCCCGCCGCAATTCCTGCCGCCCGCCGATCTCGGCATCGGCGCCCGGCTCGGCCCCGGCGACGTGCAGTCCTTCGTCGAGCGGCCGGGCGCGCGCGAAGAAGCCGCGCACGATCTGGCGGCGGCGATGATCGCGGCACTTGTTGAGCGCGATCCGCATCAGCCAGTGGCGGAACGGCCGGTCGCGATCGTAGCGGTCGAGATGGGCAAAGGCGGCGATGAAGCTTTCCTGGACGATGTCGAGCGCCGCGTCGGCATCGGCGACCTGGGCGCGGACGAAGCAGTGGACCGGAACCCGGTGCCGCGCCATCAGCAGCCGATAGGCGTCCTCATGCCCCGCCAGCGCGCGGGCGGCGAGCGCGCCGTCGTCCGGCTCCTCCCCCTCGCCCGGGTTCACCGTTGCGGCGCTGTCAGCGCCTGAACCATCGCGTCGTCGAAGCGGCGCGCCTGATCCGGTTTGAGGACCGCGCGCATCGCGAACAAATGCTGCAAGGTCGCCTTCTGCAACGCGCCCATGGCGTGGTGCGACCGGTCGACCGCCGTCGCCACCGCCGGGCCATAGCCCTTCTCGGCGAGGATCGCCGTGGCCAGCCCGCGATTGTCGGTCAGCATCTCCTGCTCGTAGCGGCTCCGCTGCGCGGCGAATTCGCGCTCGAGCGCCTCGATCCGCGCGGCCTGCGCGGCGTCCAGCTTCAGCTCGCTGTGGAGGACGGCGTGGAACCGGGTCTCGATCGGCGGCTCGGGGGTGAACAGCATCCGGCCGAGGAACACCCCGGCGAACGCCGCGAGGAAGGCCGACAGGATGATCAGCACCGGATAGCGCGCCATTTCAGCGCACGCCCAGCAGCAGGTTCGACGGCGCGCTCGACGGCGCGGCCATCAGCAGCGGAACCGGCTCGGCCGAAGCGCGCGGCGGCAGGGCGAGGCTGCTCGCCAGCCCGATGCCGAGCGCCGCGACGCCGGACAGCGCCAGGCCGCGCCGCGCCGCCCGCCGCGCCCGGTGCGCGGCGAGCCCGGCGAGCACCGCGCCGTCCATCGCCGCCAGCCGCGCATCGCCGCCGTCGTCGCGCAGCCGCTCCAGAATATCGTCGATCCCGTCGATCCCGCTCATCTCGCCACCTCCGGCCATCGACTATACGCGCGCCGGACGAAAATCACTCATGCCGGCGAGGGGAAAGGTCGCGGGCCGCGTAATCGCCTTGTTCCCACCACGGAATCACAAAGGAACCATGATGCGCCACCTTACCTCGATCGTCGCCCCGGCCCTGGCCGCCGTCGCCCTGCTGTCCAGCGGCGCGGCGCTCGCCCACGCCAAGCTCGTCGCCGCCACGCCCGCGGCGGACGCCAGCGCGTCGAACGTGCGGACCGTCACCCTGACCTTCTCGGAATCGCCGGTCGAGAAGCTCTCGGGCGTCGAGATCGTCATGACCGCGATGCCGGGCATGGCCAAACATGCCCCGATGCCGGTGAAGGGCCTCAAGACCGCGCTCGGCAGCGACGGCAAGACGCTGGTCGTCAACCTGCCCCGCACCCTGCCGGCGGGCAGCTACGGCCTGACCTGGCACGTCGTGACCGGGGATACCCACCGCAGCGAGGGCGGCTACGCCTTCTCGGTGAAGTGACGATGGACGCGCCCGCGATCATCCTGCGGTTCGGCAACTACGCCGCCTTGTCGTTGATCGCGGGCGTGCCGCTGTTCCTGTGGCTCGCCTGCGGCGCGGCGCAGGGGCGGTCCCTGCTGGCGCGGCTTCGCGTCCCGTTCGCCGCGCTGCTGCTGTTGGCGATGCTGCTGGCGGTGCTCGGCTTCCTGGCGATGGTCGCAGGAATGACCGGCGGGCCGCTGTTCCCGGTCGATCGGGAGATCGCGTCGCTCGTGCTGTCGGCGACGGCGGCCGGCAAGGCGATGCTGGCGCGGCTCGTCCTGCTCGCCGTCGCCGTGCCGCTGGCGCTGCGCGCGGCGCTCCGGCCGCTGGCGATCGCCGGGGTGCTGGCGGCGATCACCGTCGCCTGGGTCGGGCATGCCGCCGGCGGCGAGGGCATGGCGGGACGGGTCCACATGCTCGCCGACATGATCCATGTCGTCGCCGCCGCGACCTGGATCGGCGGCATGGCCTGCCTGCTGCTCGCGCTCCGCCGGCCCGAGGCGGACGCCGTCCGCCCGATGCTGCGCGCCTTCGCGCCGATCGGCGGCGCGGCGGTCGGCCTGCTGGTCACGACCGGCCTGGTCAACGGGGCGATGATCGTCGGGGTCGAGCGCTTCCCGCTGCTGCTCGAAACCGCCTATGGCCGGCTGATGGCGCTCAAGCTGGCGGCGTTCGGGGCGATGCTGCTGCTCGCCGCCAACAACCGGTTCCGGCTCACCCCGCTGTTCGAGCAGCGCCCCGGCGACGCCCGGCCCGCGCTGCGCCGGGCGATCCGCGTCGAGCTGACGATCGGCCTCGCCATCCTGCTGCTGGTCGGCTGGCTCGGGATGATCGATCCGACCGCCGGGGTATAACATCCCGTTATCGAATCAGGATTGATCATGCTCTGACTCTGACAGGTTCACGGTGTAGGAATCCGTCGTCAGCCGGGGAGGATCATAGGATGAGATTGCATCGCCGCACGGTACTGGGCGGGATGGCGGCAGCGACCGCGCTGGCCCCGATGGGCGTCCTCGCCGCGGGCCGCCGCCTCAAGGTCGGCGTCGTCGGCGGCGGGATCATCGGCGCCTCGACCGCGCTCCAGCTCGCCAGGGCGGGCGCCGAGGTGATCCTGTTCGAGAAGGAGGCACCGGCGGCGGGCGCGACGAGCAAGTCGGTCGCCTGGATCAACCCCGTCGTCAACGACGCGCATTACATGCGGCTCCGCCTCGAAAGCATGAAGGCCTGGCTCGAGGACGACAGCCAGTGGCGGATGAACGCGATCTGGGGCGGATCGATCAGCTGGGCCTATGGCGAGAAGAAGCGCGACGAGCTGACCGTCAAGGCGAAGCTGCTCGCCGCGACCGACGATCCGCCACGCATCCTGACCAGCGCGGAGATCAGCAGGATCAGCCCCGGCGTGTTCGCTGGCGACGACGTCAGCTTCGCCTTCCAGACGGTGCGCGACGGCCATGTCGATCCGGTGGTCGCGACCCAGCGCTACCTGGCCGCCGCCAGGCGGTTCGGCGCGCGCGTCGTCTATCCGTGCGAGGTCACCGCGATCGAGATGACGGGCGGCAGCCTGACCGGCGTGCAGACCAGCAAGGGGCATTTCCCGCTCGACCGGCTCGTCACCGCCGGCGGCACCGACACGCCCCGCCTGATGGCGATGATCGACAAACCGCTGAAGCTCGCGCACAAGCCCGGCCTGGTCGTCCACACCACGCCGCAGCCGGTCGTCACCCGGATGGTCTATGAGGCGTCGAGCATCATCGAGTTCAAGCAATATGCCGACGGGCGCTTCCTGACCAGCTTCACCGGCGGGCCGCCGAACCTGCCCCAGCATGCCGAGATCCTCGACCACCAGATGCAATATCCGGACGAATATCTGCGCCAGCATCACGGGCAGATGCTGATCGACCGCACCGCCAAGTACATCCCGGCGATCGCCAAGGGCAAGCCAGCCAAGATCCTGCTCGGCTTCCGCCCCTATCCGCTCGACAACCGCCCGATCTGCGGGCCGGTGCCGGGCGCGAAGGGGGTCTATGCGATCGTCACCCACAGCGGCATCACCCTGGCGCCGATCCTCGGCCGCTACGCCGCGCGGGAGATCATGTCGGGCGAGGTGGCGCCGCTGCTGCAACCCTACCGGCCCGATCGCTACATCGCCGCCTGACCGATGCCGGAGCCCGGCACAGACGTTCGATTGACCACGATCCGGCTTCCTATAAGCTGTTTTTATAGGACATCGGGACCGTGCGGATGAATTTCAGGCAGCTCGAAATCTACCGCGCGCTGATGATCGGCGGATCGGCGTCGCGCGCCGCCGACCTGCTCAACATCACCCAGCCGGCGGTCAGCCGCGCGGTGTCGGAGCTCGAGCATCGCGTCGGCTTCTCGCTGTTCGACCGGGTCAAGGGGCGGCTCGTCCCCACCCCCGAGGGCCAGCTCTTCTTCCGCGACGTCGGCAACGCCTTCCAGGGGCTCGACAGCCTGCGCGCGTCGGCGGCGCGCATCCGCGACTTCGGATCGGGCAGCCTCAAGATCGCCAGCCTCGCGGCGCTGGGATCGACGCTGGTGCCGCGCGCCGTCCGCCGCTTCCGCGAGGTCAATCCGCACGTCTCGATCACGCTGCAGATCCTCTCCTCCTCGGCGGTGCGCGACCATGTCGCCACGCAGCAGTTCGACATCGGGCTCGCCGCCGACGAGGTCGACCTGTCGGGGGTCGACCACAGCCTGTTCTACAGCGTCCGGGCGGTGTGCGTGATGCCGGCCGATCATCCACTCGCCGGCAAGGACGTCATCCGCCCCGCCGACCTCGACAAGATGGCGTTCATCGCGCTGTCACCCGAGGACCGCGCGCGGGCGCGGATGACCGAGTCCTTCGAGGCGGAGGGCATCCACCCCCATATCGTCGTCGAGACCCCCGCCTCGCTGACCGTCTGCGCGCTGGCGCTGGAGGGCGTCGGCATCGGCCTGGTCAATCCGGCGGCGGCGGACGGGTTCGAGAAGCGCGGGCTGGTGATCAAGCCCTATGAGCCCGCGGTCTATTTCAAATCCTATATCCTGTTCCGGCCCGACGCGCAGCGCGCCCGACTCGTCCGCGAGTTCACAGCGGCGCTGAACGACGCGGCCCGCGCCGGCCCGCAGCCCTGAGCCGGTCAGTCCGGGTCCGCGAGACAGACCGCCGCTTCACCGTCTGCACAGTCATGCGCGCGGGGCAGGTCGAGCCGGGCCTGCCACGCCCCGACGATCGCCAGCAGCATCGCGTCGCTGCCCGGCCGCCCCATCAGCTCGACCGAGACGGGCCGCACGCCGTCGGCCGTGCGGACGACGCCGATCGGGAAGGCGATAGCGGGCCGGCCCGAATAGGCCGCCAGCCGGTGGGTGCCGCCGGTGTCGGGCCCGCGCTCCGCATCGGCCGCGACGTCGCGCACCGACGGATAGAGCAGCAGGTCGAGGCAATCGCCGCCGGGGGCGCAGGAGAAGGCCCGGGCGATGCGCTCCTCGACGAAGCCGTCGCGGAAGGCGCCGTTGACGGCATGGCGCTCGTCGCCCGCCGCACCGTCGCGATTGGCGATGAACCGGGCCACGTCCGCCACCACCTTCGGATCAGTCCGCCCGTCCCGTAGCGCCGCCAGCAGCGCCCGGGCGTCGGCCGGCACGCCCGTCCGGGACGGCAGGTAGCGATCCATCACATCGGGGAAATCGAAGGCCGACCGGCTGGCGAAGCTTGCCTTGTGCCCCGGCGGCGGCATCGCGCCTGTCAGCACCTGCTCATCGGCGAGCGCGGCGGGCGAGACGATGGCGCCGGCGGCGGACAGGCGCGCGACGGCGCGGTCGACCGCCACGCGCATCCGCCCAGCGGGGAAGAGATGGTCGAGAAGGCCGACCCGCAGCCCTTTCAGCGGCTCGGCGGGCGAGACATCGCGATGGCGGGTCAGGACGCGCAGCGCGGCGCGGCAGTCGTCGATCGCGCGGCACATCGGCCCGACCGCGTCCTGGCTGGGGCTGAGCGGCAGCACACCGTCGCGCGGTACGGTGCCGAAGGTCGGCCGCAGCCCGACCACGCCCGCCAGCGCGGCCGGCACCCGCAGCGATCCCGAGGTGTCGGTGCCGAGCGCGAGCACGCCGAAGCCGGCCGCCAGCGCCGCGCCGTTGCCCGACGACGATCCACCCGCGCTTTCCCTGACCGAGAAGGGGCTGGTCGTCTGGCCGCGGATCGACGAGCGGCCGCGATAGTTGAACGCGAATTCGGACATGTTGGTCTTGGCGACGACCACCGCCCCGGCCCCGCGGAGCGCCGCGACCGCCGCCGCGTCGCGGCGCGCGACATTGCCGGCGAGCGCGACCGAGCCGGCCGTGGTCGGCAACCCCGCGACGTCGATATTGTCCTTCACCAGCAGCGGCGCGCACAGCAGCGGCAGGCGGCGCTTGCGCGCGGCGGGCAGGCGGTCGATCCGCCGCGCCTGGGCGATCGCGGTCGGATCGGTCGCGATGACGCTGTGCAGGAGCTGGTCGCGCGCGGCGATCCGGTCGAGACGGTCGGCGATGACGGCGGCGCAGGAGGCCTGTCCCGCCTCCACCCGCGCCTTGATCGCGGCGACCTCGCCGGCGGACGCGGACGCCGCGCCGCCGACGAGGAACGCCAGACCGATCATCGCCAGCGGGCCGGCGCCGCCTGAAATGATCCGCAGGATCATTTCCAAACCGACTCTCAGAAGCGGACGCTCGCCGAGGCGAAGAAGGACATGCCGTTGAACCCGAAGGGCGAGATGGCATTGTAGGGGAAGGTGCCGCCATTGTCCGACCCGTTGGTCCCCGCCGCGACGCTGGCGACGGTCGAGCGGATGTTCTGCGACGGATAGATGTCGAACAGGTTGTTGACGCCGACCGTCAGCCGCACCTCCTTCGTCATGTCGTAGGAGAGCTGGAGGTCGGTGATCAGCTTGCCCTTGAAGTGCTGGATGACCTGCGAGTTGGGGCTGGTCGCGGAGACCGGCACCAGGGTCACGTCGTAATTCTGGGTCAGCACCGCGATCTGCGCCGGCGTCAGGGTGGTGAACGCGACCGCCGAGACCTTGCCGTAATAGGTGTTGGTCAGGCCGACGGTGAAGTCGCCCGACGACCAGTTGAGGTTAAGCAGCACCTTCGAGCGCGGCTGGCTGTCGGTGATCCGCACCTGCTGGGTGAGGTCGAACAGCGGCGTGGTGATGCCAAGCGCGGCGAGCGGCGCCGGCGTGCCCGCGACACGGTCGAGCTTGGTCTTGTTGTAGTTGCCGGCGAGCAGCACCGCGAGCTTGCCGAAATCGTCGAGGTCGATCGAGCCGCTGACGGTCAGGTCGACGCCGTGGGTGGTCGAGTCGACCGCATTGGTCAGATATTGCGCGCCGCCGATGCCGGGAAAGCCGTTGGCCGCGAGCAGGTTGGTCAGCCGGGCGTCCTGGAAGGTCGACGACTGGACGATGCGGTCCTTCAGCTTGATCCGGTAGCCGTCGAGCGTGATCGTCCAGCTCGACAGCTTGGCGACCGCGCCGATCGAGATGTTCCTCGACTTCTCGGGCTTGAGCGGCGTCGCGCCGATCAGCCGGCCCGCGGCGCTGTCGACCGGGAAGTTGCGGATCAGCACTGGCGCGCCGTTGATGAAGTTGGTGAGCGACGAGTTGAAGAAGCTCTGGGCGAGATGCGGCGCGCGGAAGCCGGTGCTGAACGATCCGCGCAGCGCCAGCGCCTCGACCAGCTTGAGCCGGCTCGACAGCTTGTAGTTGACGGTATCGCCGAAGTCCGAGAAGTCCTCGTAGCGGACCGCGCCGTTGAGCGTCAGGCGATCGAAGAACTCCTTCTCCAGCTCGCCATAGACCGCCTTGCTGTTGCGCTTTCCGGTCGTCGCGTCGGCGGGCGACACGCCCGGATTGGGCTGCGCGCCGACCGGGGCGACCGCGCCGTTGGCGGGTCCGCCGATGATCCCGACGCCGCCGTTGACGTAGCTGGCTGGATCGCCGGCGAGCAGGCGCCACACCTCCTTGCGATATTCGCCGCCGAACGCGAACTTGAGCGGAGTGCTGTCGCCGACGTCGAACTCGCGCGTCAGGTCGAGGTTGGTGGTCCATTGCGAGAAGCGGATGCGGCTGATGCGCATCTCGGTCGGGCTGGCATTGCCCAGCGACGGATTGTTCGAATTGCTGATGTCGGAGTTGATCAGGCTCTTGCCGAAGCCGGTCGACAGGTCCCAGCCGAAGCCGGCGAGGTCGTCGCCGCGCGCGCCGCCGAAGGCGGACAGGTTGCGCAGCCCGAACTCGCCATAGGGCGCATAGCCGTCGGGATGGAGCGAGCGCACCGTCTGGTCCTGCCCGGCGCGGCGGAAGAAATTGGCGGTCTTGCCGTCGAGGTCGCTATAGCCGCCGAAGCCGTAGAGGGTGACGGCATCGCCGACCGGCAGCTCGCTGTTGACGAAGATCGCCTTCATCGTGAACGGCGCCGTCCCCTCATAGGAGGTGTCGCGGTCGACCGTCGCCTCGCGCGGGTCGAGCGTGCCGTTCGACGGGGTCAGCCCGACGCCCGATCCGAAGAAGGACGAGATCGCGGTCGGCGCGCCGGCGGCGTTGGTCCCGAAATATTGCTGGCGCGTATCGGGATCGGCGCGGTTGCTGCCGCGGCGGTTCTGATATTGCACGGTGGTGCGGATGATGCCGCCGTCGCCGATCGCCAGGCCGAAGCCCGCGCCGACGTCGACATACTCGCCGTCGCCCTGCTTGGTGATGCCGGTGGTCACCTTGCCGCTGACGCCTTCGGACTTGTCGAGCGACAGGTTGATCACGCCGGCGATCGCGTCGGACCCATATTGGGCCGAGGCGCCGTCGCGCAGCACCTCGATATGGCCGATCGCGGCCGAGGGGATCGAGTTGAAGTCATAGGCGACGTCGCCGCGGCCGATGCCGTTGCTGGTGCTGAGGTCGCCCGAGGAATGGCGGCGCTTGCCGTTGACGAGGACGAGGAGCTGCCCGGTCGACAGGCCGCGCAGCGTCGGCGGCGTGGTGAAATCGCCGACGCCCGAGGCGTTCGGGCGCGGCGTGCTGAAGCTCGGCACCGCCGTCTTGAGCATCTCCTGGATCTCGACGCGGCCACCGCGATTGAGCTCCTCGGTGCCGATATGGTCGATCGGCGTCGGCGACTCGGCGATCGAGCGGCTGCCGAAACGCGATCCGGTCACGACGATGTCCGCGCCGCCTTCCGGATCGGGCCCGACGCCCTGGGCGGAGCCGGGGGCGACCCCGACGGCGCCGGCGAAGAGGATGGTGGTGGTGAGCGAGAGCGTGCGGATCTGTTTTTTCATGGAACCCCCCTTGTGACGGACGCCGTTGGTCGACGCGTCGTTTCGCGGACATCCCCGGTCGCTTTCCCGCGGGTGGAAGAGCTGCACCTCCCAAGGAGCCGGATCAGCCTTGCGGACACCAGCTTAGGGCGGCGCGGCACGAGAACAATTTGCATTGCCGCACGATTTTATAACCAATCCTTATGGGATGCGTTCAATAGAGCAGCCGGCTGAGGAAGGCGCGGGTGCGCTCGTGGCAGGGCGCGGTGAAGAAGTCGCGGGGGCTGCCGGTCTCGACGATCTGCCCGGCGTCCATGAAGATGATCCGGTCGGCGACCTCGCGGGCGAACCCCATCTCGTGGGTCACGCACAGCATCGTGATCCCCTCGGTGGCGAGCGCCTTCATGATGTCGAGCACCTCCTTGACCATCTCGGCGTCGAGCGCCGAGGTCGGCTCGTCGAACAGGATGATCTCCGGCTGCATCGCCAGCGCGCGCGCGATCGCGGTGCGCTGCTGCTGCCCGCCGGAGAGCTGCGCGGGATATTTGTCGGCCTGGTCGGCGATGCGCACCCGTTCGAGCAGCTCGCGCGCCAGCGCCTCGGCCGCGTCGCGCGCCAGGCCCCGGACCTTCATCGGCGCGAGCGCGCAATTCTCCAGGATCGTCAGGTGCGGGAAGAGGTTGAAGTCCTGGAACACCATGCCGACCCGCGCGCGGATGCGCTGGAGCACCCGGCGATCGGGGCGGACCTCGTCCTCGCCGATCCGGATCACCCCCTCGTCATGCGTCTCCAGCCCGTTGATGCAGCGGATCAGCGTCGACTTGCCCGACCCCGACGGGCCGCAGATGACGATGCGCTCGCCGCGCGCGACGTCCAGCGAGACGTTGCGCAGCGCGCGTGGTAGCCGCCATACCATTTGCCGACCCCCGCCATGTGGATCATGGCCGCCCTCCCGCCCTGCGTCGTCCGTTTGAGGTGCAACGCATAGCGCGCGAAGCCGTAGCAGATGACGAAATAGATCAGCGCGATCACGAGATAGGTTTCGGCATAGGGCGTCGGCCAGGCCGGATCGTTGAGCGACACCCGGCCCGCGCTCAGCAGGTCGAACAGCCCGACGACGAGGACCAGGCTGCTGTTCTTGATGATCACGACGACGGTGCTGGTCAGCGGGGCGAGCGCCTTGCGGATCGCCTGGGGCAGGATGATCGACAGCAGCACGGTCGACCGGCCGAGGCCGAGCGCGCGCGCCGATTCCCGCTGCCCCGGCGGGACGCCCTGCAAGCCGCCGCGCACCACCTCCGCGATATAGGCCGAGGAGCTGAGCACGAACGCCACCAGCGCGCGGGTCAGGTTGTCGGCGGTGACGCCGGCCGGGAGCAGCAGCGGCGCCATCACCGAGGCGACGAACAGCAGCGTCACCAGCGGCATCGCCCGCATCACCTCGATCAGGGCGGTCGCCGTCCAGCGATAGACCGGCATGTCCGACCGCCGCGCCAGCGCCAGCACGATGCCGAACGGGAAGCCCAGCGCCAGCGAGAAGATGGTGAGCAGCATGGTGATCGGCAGGCCGCCCCAGGCCGACGTCGGCACCGGCGACAGGCCGAGGCGCCCGCCCGCCATCAGCAGCAGCGACGCGACGATCGCGAAACCCCAGAAGGCGAGCGTCGCGCAGGTCCAGTGCGCGCGCGGCAGCGACCATAAGGTCGCGGCGCCGAGGATCAGGACGACCAGGATCGGCCGCCACCGCTCGGCCTCCGGATAGATGCCGAACAGGATGAACGGCATCTTCGCGCGCAGGAACGCCCAGCAGGCCCCGGCGTCGCGACAGGCGGCGCCGTCGCCGCTCCACACGCCATGGGTCACCGCCCAGGACAGCAGGTGCGGCACCGTGCGGATCGCGAACAGGACGATGATCGCCGTGGTCAGCAGATTGGCGCCGCCGGTGACGATCGAGCGCAGCGCCGGCCGCTTCGGCCGGGGCGGCGCGGGGCGGACCGGCTCCGGCGCGGTGCGGACATATCTCATGCCCCGCCCCGCTGGACGCGCGCGTTGAGCCGGTTCATCGCCAGCGAGATCGCGCTCGCCAGGGTGAAGAACACCAGCATCAGGATCGCCACGCCCTCCAGCCCCTGGCCGGTATGGTTGATCGCGGTGTTGGCGACGAAGTTGAGGTCGGGATAGCCGACCACCAGCGCGAGCGTCGAATTCTTGAGGATGGTGATGAACTGGCTGTTCATCGGCGGCACGATCATCCGCAGCGCCTGCGGCACGATCACCAGCCGCAGGCTCTGCCGCTTGCTCAGGCCGAGCGCGCGGCTCGCCTCCCACTGGCCGCGCGGGACGCCGTCGAGGCCGCCGCGCACGATCTCCGCCGCGAAGGCGCTCGCATAGATCACCGAGCCCCACAGCACCGCGACGAACTCCGGGGTCAGGGTCAGCCCGCCGGTGAAGTTGAAGCGGTCGAAATGCGGCACGTCGCGCGCGAGGCCGAGGTCGAGGACGATCCAGAGCGCCGAGCCGGCGACGATGGTGCCGAGCGTGCAGAGGCTGGCCTTGTGGAGATGCCCCCGCCAGGCGGTGATCAGCGTCAGGGTCAGCCCGCCCAGCACCGTGACGATCATCGGCAGCGCCGTTCCGGTGATGCCGACCGTGGTGACGGTGATGCCGCGATTGGTGAGGAACAGGCCCGGCAGGGGCTGCGCCGCCGCCCGCGCCGGCGGGAAGGCCATCAGGATCACCCCGTACCAGAACAGCAGCTGCACCACGAGGGGCACGTTGCGGACGAGGTCGACGAAGCCCCCGGCGAGGGTCCGCGCGAGCATGTGCCCCGAATGCCGCGCCAGCGCGATCGGCACCCCCGCCATGGTCGACAGGACGATGATCAGCAGCGTCAGCGCGATGCTGTTGCCGAGGCCGACGACGAACGCCCAGGCGATGGTGTCGCCCGGCGCATAGGCGAGGAAGGACTCGGCGATCGGGAACTCGGCGGTGCTGCGCAGGAAGCCCAGGCTGAGCACCATGTCCTGCCGTTCCATATTGTCGGACACGGTCCGGGCGACCACCAGCACCAGCCCCGCCAGCGCCAGCAGCAGCGCGACCTGGGGCAGCCACCAGCCCCATCCGCGCGCCGCGCGCGCCCGCCGCCGCATCAGTAGAAGCCGATCGGCAGCATCAGGCCGCCGTCGCGCTGGAGCCGGTTGAGCCCGCGCGGGATGTTCAGCCGGCTGCGGCTGCCGAGATTGTCGTCGTAGACCTCGCCGTAATTGCCGATCTGGCGGACGATCTGATAGGCGAAGTCGTCGCTGATCCCGAGCGCGCGGCCGTTGCCGGGCTCGACGCCCAGGAAGCGCCGGACGTTCGGATCGGCCGAGGCGCGGAGCCGGTCCGCATTGTCGCGGCCGATGCCGAGCTGCTCGCCGTCGATCATCGCCTCGATCGAGAATTTGACGATGTCGAACCACTGGTCGTCGCCATGGCGCACCGCCGGGGTGAGCGGCGCGACGTTGCTGTCCGCCGGAAGGATGACATAGTCGTCGGCGCGGCCGGGCAGCGTCGCCCGCAAGGCGGCGAGCGCCGAGGCGTCGGTGATCAGCGCGTCGCAGCGGCCCGACAGGAAGGCCTGCCGCGTGCTCTGGACATTGTCGAAGATGACCGGGCGCAGCGCCAGCCGGTACTTGCGCGAGACGTCGGCGAGGATCACCTCGGTCATCGAGCCGCTCTGCACGCAGGCGGACGCGCCGCGCAGCCCCGCCAGGTCGCGGACGCCGACCTTCCGCCGGACCATGAAGGCGGTATAGTCGTAATAGGTCGGTATGGTGAAGTTGATGCCGGCGGCGTCGCGGCGCAGCGTCCAGGTCGTGGTCCGGGGCAGCACGTCGATCTCGCCGGTCTGGAGCGCCGTGATCCGCTGCTGCCCGGTCAGCGGAACGAAGCGGACCTTCTCGCGGTCGCCCAGCGCGGCGACGGCGATCGCCCGGCAGGTGTCGACGTCGAGCCCGCGCCAGCGCCCGCTCTCGTCGGGCCCGCTGAAGCCGGGCGCCTCCTTGCTCGCGCCGCACCGGACATAGCCGCGCGAGCGGACCGCCTCCAGCGTGTGCGGCGTCAGCCGGCCATGGTTCTTGTGGCTCGCCCCGACGTCGCAGCCGCCCGCCAGCAGCGCGGCGAGCAGGGCGAGGGGGGCGAGCCGGCGCACGGTCAGCCGGCGGCGGCCGATCCGGCGAGCCTGTCGAGCAGGCCCTCCAGATCCGACCGGAGATCGTCCTGGTCCTCGAGCCCGATGCTGATCCGCAGCAGGCGCCGGCTGCGCCCGGGCGGCCCGCCGAGCCGGTCGGCGGGCATCGTCATCGGCGCGAGCAGGCTGCGCGTCCCGCCCCACGACGCGCCGATGACGAAGCTGCGCATATGCGTCAGCGCTTCGTCGAGCAGCGCCTCGCGCTCGGGCGCGAAGACCACGCTGAACACGCCGCTCGCGCCCTTGAAGTCGCGCTTCCAGAAGACATGCCCCGGGCAGTCGGGCAGCGCCGGATGCAGCACCCGCTCGACCGCCGGATGATCGGCGAGCCACCGGGCGAAATCGAGCGCGACCCGGCCGATATGACCGAGCCGGACGCCGAGCGTCTCGATCCCGCGCAGCGCGATCGTGCAGTCGTCGGGCGACACGCCGATGCCCAGCATGTGCGCCCGCTCGCGCAGCCGCGCGTCCCACGCCGGGTCGCGCACGCTGACCGATCCGAGCAGCAGGTCGGAATGGCCGCCGATATATTTGGTGATCGCCTCCATCGCGAAGTCCATCCCGATGGCGAGCGGCTTGAACAGCAGCGGCGTCGCCCAGCTATTGTCGCACCCGGTCAGCACGCCCCGGTCGCGGGCGGCCGCGACGATGGCGGGGAGGTCGCCGACCTCCATCGTCGCCGAGCCGGGCGATTCGGTCCAGATCAGCCGGCAGTCCGGGTCGATCAGCGCGGCGATGCCCGCGCCGATCGTCGGGTCGTAGACGCGGTGCCCGATCCCGAGCGGCGCCAGGATGTCGCGGCACAGATCGAGCGCAGGAGGATAGATGTTGGCCGGCACGAGGACGGTGTCGCCGGGCTGGAGCACGGTGAGGAAGATCAGCGCGATCCCCGCCTGGCCCGACGGCAGGATGATCGTGCCGGCGGCGCCTTCGAGCGCGCTGAGCTGGCTTTCGAGGGTGCGCGTGGTCGGCGTGCCGTGCAGCCCATAGGCATAGCCCGATGCGCCACGCCGCTTGCGCTGGGCATAGGCGTCGGCGCTGTCGAACACGATCGTCGAGGCGCGATAGGTCGGGACGGCGAGGCTGGTGAAGCCGTCCTGGTCGACCGGGGGATGATGCACGACCTTCGTGAGATCCTTCATGGCCGCGACAATGGCGCGGTCGCCGGGCGATCTCAATGCCCACGACTTTGGGGTCCATGCGCGAATCTTATAGGCTGCCGGCCCATAACATGCGCGCATCGAATCGTGCCGCATCATGACTTGTACTCGCCCCCGCACTCCTATTGGCTTGGGGGCGGGGCCTGCGATCGGAGGCCTTCGGGAGAGACATGGGCGCGCTCCGGCGAGCGCCCCCGGGGAAAGGTCGGATCGGTGCAGCGGCATGTCATTTGGATCGTCCTCGCGGCGCTGGGCGCCTATGCGACGGGGGTGATCGCCTTCACGCGCGGCGAACCGGTCAGCGCCCTGTGGATGGTGATCGCCGCCGCCTGCGTCTTCCTGGTCGCCTATCGCTATTATGCGCTCTACATCGCCCGCCATGTGATGCGGCTCGATCCGTCGCGGCCGACGCCCGCGCTCTACCGCACCGACGGGCTCGACTATGTCCCGACCGACCGGCGCGTCCTGTTCGGCCATCATTTCGCGGCGATCGCCGGGGCGGGGCCGCTGGTCGGGCCGGTGCTCGCGGCGCAGATGGGCTATCTGCCGGGGACGCTGTGGATTCTCGCCGGGGTGGTGCTGGCCGGCGCGGTGCAGGACTTCATGATCCTGTTCGTGTCGATGCGCCGCGACGGCCGATCGCTCGGCGAGCTGATCCGCATGGAGATGGGCACGGTGCCCGGCGCGATCGCGCTGGCCGGCACCTTCATGATCATCGTCATCATCCTGGCGGTGCTGGCGCTGGTCGTCGTCCGCGCGCTCGCCGACAGCCCGTGGGGCGTGTTCACCGTGGCGATGACGGTGCCGCTCGCGATCCTGATGGGCGTCTACACCCGCTGGATTCGTCCGGGGCGGATCGGCGAGGTGTCGATCCTCGGCTTCCTCGGCCTGATGATCGCGCTCGTCTACGGGCAGTCGGTGGCGGCCTCGCCCTTCTGGGGCCCGCTGTTCACCTTCACCCCCGAGCAGCTCTGCTGGATCCTGATCGGCTATGGCGCGGTCGCGTCGATCCTGCCGGTGTGGCTGCTGCTCGCGCCGCGCGACTATCTGTCGACCTTCCTCAAGATCGGCGCGATCGCCGCGCTCGCGATCGGCATCGTCATCATGGCGCCGCCGCTGCGCATGCCGCCGCTCACCCAGTTCGTCGCGGGCGGCGGGCCGGTCTGGTCGGGGGCGCTGTTCCCCTTCCTGTTCATCACCATCGCCTGCGGCGCGGTGTCGGGCTTCCACGCGCTGATCTCCAGCGGCACGACGCCCAAGCTGATCGCCAATGAATGCGACGCGCCGCTGCTCGGCTATGGCGCGATGCTGATGGAGGCATTCGTCGCGATCATGGCGCTGATCGGCGCCTCGATCCTCGATCCCGGCGTCTATTTCGCGATGAACAGCCCCGCTGCGGTGGTCGGCACCGATCCCGCCAGCGCCGCCGCGGCGGTGACGGCGATGGGCTTCCCGATCTCGGCCGACACGCTCCAGCAGGCCGCGCGCGACGTCGGCGAGGCGACGGTGATCTCGCGCACCGGCGGCGCGCCGACGCTGGCGGTGGCGATGGCGGAGATCTTCAGCCACGCGGTGGGCGGATCGGCGATGAAGGCCTTCTGGTATCATTTCGCGATCCTGTTCGAGGCGCTGTTCATCCTGACGGCGGTGGACGCCGGCACCCGCGCGGGCCGCTTCATGCTCCAGGACCTGATCGGCCTCGCCGCGCCGTCCTTCCGCCGCAACGACACGATGCTGCCCGGCGTGATCGCGACCGGCCTGTGCGTCGCCTCCTGGGGCTATTTCCTCTACCAGGGCGTCACCGATCCCTTGGGCGGGGTGAACACGCTGTGGCCGGTGTTCGGCATCTCCAACCAGATGCTGGCGACGGTCGCGCTGATGCTCGGCACCGTCGTCCTGTTCCGGATGAAGCAGGAGCGCTTCGCCTGGGTGACGCTGATCCCCACCGTCTGGCTGGTCATCTGCACGATCACCGCCGGGCTGATGAAGCTGTTCTCGCCCGATCCGGCGGTGGGCTTCATCGCCCACGCCACGCGCTTCTCCGCCGCGGCAGCACGGGGCGAGCTGCTCGCGCCGGCCAAATCGATGGAGGCGATGCGGCAGATCGTCCGCAACGACTGGATCGACGCCAGCCTGTGCGCGATCTTCCTCGCGGTGGTGCTGTCGCTGATGGTCTATGCGGTCCGCACCTGCCTGGCGGCACGGCGCAGCGCGGCGCCGACCGCGAACGAGATCCTGCCGAACGCGGTGCCGGCCGAATGAAGGCGCTGCTCCGCCGGCTGCGCGACACCGCCCGGCTGATGGTCGGCCAGCCGAGCTACGACGCCTATTGCGCGCACATGGCCGAGCATCATGCCGACCGGCCGCCGATGAGCCGCGCCGACTTCTTCCGCGAGCGCGAGCAGACGCGCTTCGGATCGGGCGGCAACGGCCGCTGCTGCTGAGAAAGGGCGACATGCGTCTCAAGCTGACGCCGCTGATCTTCGGCGGCATGGCGCTCGGCATCGCGGCCGGCGTCGGCGTGCATCTCTGGGCCGGCGGCGACGCGGCCGCCGGCGCGCGGATCGCCGACTATCTCCAGCTTCCGGCCGACGTCTTCCTGCGCCTGATCAAGATGATCGTCGCGCCGCTCGTCTTCGCGACGCTGGTGACGGGCATCGCGCATATGGGCGACGTCGCCAGCCTCGGCCGGATGGGCGCCCGCGCGATGGGCTGGTTCGTCACCGCCGGGCTCGTCTCGCTCTCGCTCGGGCTGCTGTTCGTCAACGCCTTCGCACCGGGCGAGGCGCTGCACCTCGTCCGCACCGCCGATCCCGGCGGCATGGCCGAGAAGGCGCTGAGCTTCCGCCAGTTCGTGCTCCACATCTTCCCCGAATCGGTCGTCCAGGCGATGGCCGAGAACCAGATCCTGCAGATCGTCGTCTTCTCGCTGTTCGTCGGCGTCGCGCTGTCGGCGGCGGGCGAGCGGGGCAAGCCGCTGCTGGCCGTGGTCGAGGCGACCGCCGAGCTGATGCTGACGATCACCGGCTATGTCATGCGCGCCGCGCCGCTGGCGGTGTTCGGCGCGATCGCGGCGACGGTCGCGACCCAGGGCGCGGGGATATTGCTGACCTTCGGCGCGCTGATCGGGGAGTTCTACGTCGCGCTCGCCGCCTTGTGTCTGGTCCTGCTCGGCGCCGGCGCGGCGTTCCTCGGCGGGGGCCTCGCGCCGCTGCTCCGCCATGTCCGCGAGCCGCTGCTGCTCGCCTTCTCGACCGCCTCCTCCGAAGCGGCCTATCCGCGCCTGATGGAAGCGCTCGACCGCGCCGGCGTCCCCCGCCGCGTCTACGGCTTCGTGCTGCCGCTCGGCTACAGCTTCAACCTCGACGGGTCGATGATGTACGCCACCTTCGCGGCGATCTTCATCGCCCAGGCCTATGGCGTCGACCTGCCGATCGCCACCCAGATCACCATGCTGCTGGTGCTGATGGTCACCAGCAAGGGGATTGCGGGCGTATCGCGCGCCAGCCTCGTCGTCGTCGCGGCGACGCTCGCCCAGTTCGACCTTCCCGTCGAAGGGGTGGCGTTGCTGCTGGCGATCGATCATTTCATGGACATGGGCCGCACCACGACCAATGTGCTGGGCAACGCGATCGCCACCGCGGTCGTCGCCAAGTGGGAAAGCGCGGACCGGCCTCGCCCCCTGATCACCGAAAGCGGGAGACTGTGATGAAGACCAAGCCGATGATCGCCGCCGTCGCGGCCGCCCTTCTCGCGACCGGCGCCGCCTCGGCCGCCCCCGCGCCGGTCGAGCGGATCGCCAGCCCGGGGCCCGACGGCAAGCCCGGCCTGATCCTGAAGGGCGTGATCGTGCCCGCCGGCTACGAGACCTTCTACCTGTCGGGCCAGCTCGCCGACCCGATCGACCCCGCCCGGACGGCGACGATCGACGATTATGGCGACACCCGCACCCAGACGCTGAGCGTCCTCGCGAAGATCAGGGCGCTGCTCGCCAGCAAGGGCTATGCAATGGCCGACGTCGTCAAGATGCAGGCCTTCCTCGCCGCCGACCCCAAGCTCGGCAAGATCGACTTCGCGGGCTTCAACGCCGGCTTCCGCGACTATTTCGGCTCGGCCGCGAACCCGAACACGGTCGCCCGCTCGACCTTCCAGGTCGCCAACCTCGTCCAGCCGATGTTCCTGGTCGAGATCGAGGTGACGGCGGTGAAGGCACCGGGGAAATAGGCCCCGGCCCGGATATCCCCTAGAATCTCAACGCCTCGGGGACCTTGTAGCCCCATTCGCCATATTTCCGGGCGATCACCCCCGCCATGATCCGCAGCTCGGGCGAGGAGTCGCCGATGCGGTGGCTCATGATGATCGGCGAGGTCGCGCCTTCGAGCAGCTCGCGATAGCGCACGTCGTGGCTGCGCGCACGGCGCACCGTCTCGGGGACGATCGCGATCCCCTCCTCGGCGGCGACGAGGCCGATCGCGGTCTGCAGCTCGCGCGCCTCCTGCACGACGCGCGGCTCGATCGAATGGTCGCGGAACAAGGAGAGCACCTGGTCGGCATAGCTGGGTCGCGGCTGGCGGGGGTAGATGATCAGCGGCAGGTCGGCCAGCGCGCGGATCGAGATCGGCCCCTCCTCGCGCGCCAGCGGGCTCGCGGCCGGCAGCGCGACGATCAGCGCCTCGTAGCGCAGCACGGTGCGCTGGAGCGACGGGTCCTCGAAGCGGATGCGGCCGAAGCCGACGTCGATCCGCCCCTCCTTGAGCGCGGCGATCTGGTCGAAGGTCACGCTCTCGACCAGGACCAGCTCGACGTCGGGCGCCTCGATCCGGAACTCGCGGATCAGCTCGGGCAGGCGCGCATACATGGTCGAGGCGGCGAACCCCATGGCGAAGCGCCGCCGTTCCGATCCGACCGCGGTGCGCACCATCGCGCGCATGTCCTCCATCCGGCCGAGCATCTGGAGCGCCTGTTCATGGACGAGATGGCCGACCGCGGTCAGCTTGAGCGGGCGGCTGGAGCGGTCGATCAGCTCGGCGCCGATCTCCTCCTCCAGCTGCCGGATCGTCCGGCTGAGCGGCGGCTGGGCGATGTGCAGCCGCTCGGCGGCGCGGTTGAAGTTGCGCTCGGCAACCACGGTGGCGAAGTAGCGAAGCTGGCGCAGATCCATAAAATACCTCAAGGGTATCTTATCGAGATCGGATTGATCTTTGCAACCTTCGCCCGAGCCCAATTATCATCGACCGATAGAAAGGATCGGGAGAGCGCATCGCAGCGACATGGCCTCCCCCGAAAATACCTTTCGGATCAAGATGACGGCAGAGGAGAGCTTCCATGACGATGTCCATCCGCGACCGCGTGGCGACCGCCGTCGTCGACGATCCGGCCAGCGGGGCGTTCCGTTGCCGGCGGGACATCTTCACCGATCCCGACATCTTCGACCTCGAGATGAAGCACATCTTCGAGGGCAATTGGGTCTATCTCGCCCATGAGAGCCAGGTCGCGGGCAAGAACGACTATTTCACCACGTCGATCGGCCGGGTCCCCGTCATCCTGACGCGGGGCAAGGACGGCGCGATCAACGCCTTCGTCAACGCCTGCTCGCATCGCGGCGCCCAGCTCTGCCGGCGCAAGCGCGGCAACCAGCCGCTGCTCGTCTGTCCCTTCCACGGCTGGAGCTTCCGCACCGACGGGTCGCTGCTCAAGGCGAAGGACGCGGCGACCGGCGCCTATCCGGACAGCTTCGACCGCGACGGATCGCACGACCTGACCCGCATCGCCCGCTTCGCCGACTATCGCGGCTTCCTGTTCGGCAGCCTCAACCCCGACGTCGCGCCGCTGGAGGACTATCTGGGCGAGACCCGGCTGATCATCGACCAGATCGTCGACCAGGCGCCCGAGGGCCTGGAGATCCTGACCGGCAATTCGACCTACATCTTCGACGGCAACTGGAAGCTGCAGATGGAGAATGGCTGCGACGGCTATCATGTCAGCTCGGTCCACGCCAACTACGCCTCGACCATGGCGCGGCGCGCGGAAGGCGGCACCCGGGCGGTCGACGCCAATGGCTGGTCGAAGGCGGTGAGCGGCGTCTACGGCTTCGAGAACGGCCATATCCTGTTGTGGACCCGCGTGCTCAACCCGGAGGTTCGCCCGGTCTGGACGCAGCGGGCGGCGCTCGCGGAGCGGCTCGGCGCGGACCGGGCCGAGATCATCGTCAGCCAGAGCCGCAATCTGGCGCTCTATCCCAACGTCTTCCTGATGGACCAGTTCTCCACCCAGATCCGGGTGGTGCGCCCGATCGACGTCCACCGGACCGAGGTGACGATCTACTGCTTCGCGCCGAAGGGCGAGAGCGCCGAGCTCCGCGCGACCCGCATCCGGCAATATGAGGATTTCTTCAACGTCTCCGGCATGGGCACGCCCGACGACCTGGAGGAGTTCCGCTCCTGCCAGTCGGCCTATGAGGGGGCGGGCGGGCTGTGGAACGACCTCAGCCGCGGGGCGACGCGCTGGATCGCCGGGCCCGACGACAATGCCCGCGCGATGGGGATGAATCCGCTGCTGTCGAGCGAGCGCAGCGAGGATGAAGGGCTGTTCGTTCGCCAGCACGAATATTGGGCGCGCGCGATGCTCGCCGGGATCGACCGGGAGAGCGATGCCGCCCTGCTGGAGGCGGCGGAATGACCGCCCTGCTCGAACCGGTCCGCGCCACCCTGTCCCATGCCGACATCCGCGCCTTCCTCTATCGCGAGGCCCGGCTGCTCGACGATCGCGACTGGGACGCCTGGCTCGAATGCTATGCGCCCGACGTCGAATATTGGATGCCGGCCTGGACCGACGACGACGATCTGACCCGCGATCCGCAGGCGGAGATATCGCTGATCTACTATGCCAACCGGCAGGGGCTGGAGGATCGCGTCTACCGGCTCAAGACGGGGCGCTCCTCGGCCAGCACGCCCGAGGCGCGCACCAGCCACGCGATCAACAATGTCGAGATCCTCGCCGAGCGGGACGGGCTGGTCGAGCTGCGCTACAACTGGCACACGCTCAGCCATCGCCTGCAGCAGACCAACCAGTTCTTCGGCACCGCCTTCTGCACGCTCGACACGCGCGGCGACGCGATCCGGATCGTCAGGAAGAAGATCGTCCTCAAGAACGACTATATCCACCAGGTCGTCGACATCTATCATCTCTGACCAGGAGCCGGACATGTTCGAAGGGCGTTTCGCGGGCAAGGTGATGGTCGTCACCGGCGCCGGGCAGGGCATCGGCGCGGGCGTCGCCGCTCGCGCCGCGGCGGAAGGGGCGAGCGTGCTCCTGGTCGACCGGGCGGAGATCGTCGCGACGGCGGCGGATCGCATCATCGCCGCCGGCGGCGTCGCGGCAACGGCGCTGTGCGACCTGGAGACCGCGGCGGGCGCGCAGGCGGCGATGGCGGCGGCGATCGCCGCCTTTGGGCGCATCGACATCCTCGTCAACAATGTCGGCGGCGCGATCCGGATGCGGCCCTTCGCCGAGTTCGAGCCCGACCAGATCGACGCCGAGATCCGGCGCTCGCTGATGCCGACGCTCTATTGCTGCCATGCGGTGCTGCCGGTGATGCTGGCGCAGCGATCGGGCACCATCGTCAACCTCTCGTCCAACGCGACGCGCGGCATCCGCCGGGCGCCCTATTCGGCGGCCAAGGGCGGGATCAACGGCCTGACCCAGAGCCTGGCCATGGAATATGCCGGTTCCGGCATCCGCGTCGTCGCGACCGCCCCCGGCGGGACCGAGGCCCCGCCCCGGCAGGTGCCGCGCAATGCGGCGGGCGACAGCGAGCAGGAGCGCGCCTGGATGGCCGAGGCGGTCGCCCAGGTGACCGAATCGAGCTTCCTCAAGCGCTACGGCACGCTCGACGAGCAGATCGCCCCGATCCTGTTCCTCGCCTCCGACGAAGCGAGCTACATCACCGGCAGCATCCTGCCGGTGGCCGGCGGCGACCTGGGGTAGAGTCTTTCACGCCGACTTCCTCATCTTTCCGTCATTACCGCGAAAGCGAGAATGACGACAGAGACGGAGGATATGGGGAGCCTCAGACGATCCGGCTGCGCTCGGTGATCGGGTCGAGGCGGCGCATCACGACGCGAACGTCGGGGCCAGTGGTGCGGCCGATGCGGCCCTCGAACAGGTCGGGGGTGATCGCCTCCGCCGCGACGTCGAGCCGGAACAGCGGGGCGAGCGAGCCGAACACGCCGCGATAGTCGCTGCCGAAGCCGTGGCGCACCACCTGCAACGAGGCGGCGAGCGTCGTCGGGCCGTCGATCGCGAACTGGCCGTGGAAGATGAGCTGACCGTCGCCGCCCGCCATGCGGTTGCCCTCGACATGGAGGACGCCGCCATGCGTCTCGTCGTCGCGGCATCCGAACGGACCGAAACGCAGGGTCCACAGCCCCGCCATCGCCGCCGGCGTCAGCGGCTGGGGAGCCGGGGCGGCGATCGGAGCGTCGGGGCGGGGCAGGGCGCGCGGCTTGGCCATGACCGGCCAACTAGCTGGTCTTCATGGAGAAAGGATGAATCCCTTCTCCGAAAAACCGACCCTCAGGCGCCCTGGCGGCGGGCGAGGAAGGCGAGCCGTTCGAACAGCATCACGTCCTGCTCGTTCTTGAGCAGCGCGCCGTGGAGCGGCGGGATCGCCTTCTTGGGATCGCGATTCTGCAGCACCTCGAGCGGCATGTCCTCGACCAGCAGCAGCTTGAGCCAGTCGAGCAGCTCGCTGGTCGACGGCTTCTTCTTGAGGCCGGGAACCTCGCGGATCTCGTAGAAGATCTCCATCGCCTTGGCGACGAGCGCCTTCTGGATGCCGGGGAAATGGACGTCGACGATCGCCTGCATCGTCTCCCGATCCGGGAATTTGATGTAGTGGAAGAAGCAGCGGCGCAGGAAGGCGTCGGGCAGCTCCTTCTCGTTGTTCGAGGTGATGACGACGATCGGCCGCTCCTTCGCCGCGATCGTCTCGCCCGTCTCATAGACGTCGAACGACATGCGATCGAGCTCCTGGAGCAGGTCGTTCGGGAATTCGATGTCGGCCTTGTCGATCTCGTCGATCAGCAGCACGGGGAGCTGCGGCGCGGTGAACGCCTCCCACAGCTTGCCGCGCTTGATGTAGTTGCGGATGTCGTGGACCCGCTCGTCGCCGAGCTGGCCGTCGCGCAGCCGCGCGACCGCGTCATATTCGTAGAGGCCCTGGTGCGCCTTGGTGGTCGACTTGATGTGCCACTGGATCAGCGGCGCGCCGGCGGCGGCGGCGATCTCATGCGCGAGGACGGTCTTGCCGGTGCCCGGCTCGCCCTTCACCAGCAGCGGGCGGCGCAGGGTGACGGCGGCGTTGACGGCGACCTTCAGGTCGTCGGTCGCCACATAGTTGCTCGTCCCTTCGAAACGCACCTGCGCACTCTCCTGCCAGAAACCGGTCGCCTAACGGCGATAGGGGGGAGAAGAGTCGTTTGTCCAGCCCTTCAAGGCCCGACGCCGTTCCGCGCCTCGGCCCGCGCCTCCAGCAGTCCCCACAGGCCGCGATGCTGGATCAGCAGCTGCTGTGCGCCGAACATCATCGCGCGGTCGACCGGGGCCTCGGCCACCGCGTCGGCGACCGCCGCCATCGTCCGGCGCGGGGAGGGGAGCGCGGGCGGGACGAGCGCGACGCCGAAGCGCTGGGCCGCCGCATCGATCACGGTGCGGATCGCACGCCAGTCGAGCACCAGCGCGACCGCCGCGCCGAGCGCGCAGCCGGCGCGATCCGACCGGCCGAGCATGTCGAGCGCGTGGCGCTGGCCCGCGACCGCCGCCTCGCAGCGGGCCTGGCCCGGCGTGCTCGGCAAGGGACCCGCCGCCACCACCACGCGCATCAGATAGGCGCGCTCCGCGGCGAAGCCCTCGGTCGCCGCGTCGAGCCAGCCGCGCACCGGGCCGGCGGCGGTACGGCCCCGCGCCTGGTCGATGACGCCGGCCCCGCCGCCATGGAGGCTGGACAACAGATGGACCGCATCGGCCAGGTCCCGCGACGCCTCCCGGCCCCGCGCGAAGATCTGACTGGCGATATAGGGGTGGCCCTTCGCGCCCTCCGCCTGGAGCAACGCGCCGACCGTCTCGACCGCGCCTGGACGCGCGGCCTCCTGCTCGTGAACATACGCCATACGCAACACATCCCGAATACAACCGGACAAGCATGGACGACAGGAACGCGCCGCCCACGCGAATCGGCATAGCGCGATCGGGGTAAATGGGCGGTTACGGCAGCGAAATTTTCCCGCGAGCGCGATCGACGAACAGGACCGACCCGGCATCGCCGTGCACCTGCACCCGGGCGATCGGCTCGGCGCCCATCTTGCGATAGAAGGCCTGAGCCGGCGCGAGCGCGTCGCCGACGACGATCGCGAACTCGGCGATGCCCCGTTCGACGAAGGCGGCGCGCAAGGCGGCGTAGAGTCGTTCGGCTACGCCCTGCCCCCGAAAATCGGGGGAAACCGCGATGCTGTACAGTTCGGCGACGGGACGGTCCGCCGGCGCCTGCTTGCCGGTGTGCAGCAGCACTTCCGCGATCCGCCGCAGCTTGCGCGGCGAGAAGATCACCGGCCAGAGCGCCCAGACCAAGGCCGGGAAGCGCTTGAGAAGATGCCGGTAGACGGGCCCCAATCCGGTCCCTCCGCTGACGAAGCCGCGCAGTTGCCCGGTCTCGACGTCGACGATCAGGATCGACGCCGGGCTGCGGTCGATCGCCTCGTAGAGCAGCGTCAGGAAGCGGGGGCCGAGCTCGGACAGGAAGCCCTGGTCTATGGCCGCCGCGTGCAGCACCGCGACCTGGCCATAGATGGCCTTGTCAGCCACGGCCGCTCAGGCCGAGCAGCCTGGCCAGATGCTCATCGGGAAAGGGCAGGCCGGGAAAGGCGCGCCAGACGATGTCGAGGCGCGGCACTGCGACCACCCAGGCGGTGAGGGCGATCAGCTTGAAATAGGTGCCGAGCGACCGGTTCCGCGCATACCATTCCTCGAGCCGCCCTTTGAACGGCATGATCGTCTCGTCATAGAGCCGGTCGGGATCGGCGTCGGCGTGCATCAGCTCCTCCTCGTCGCGGAAGACGATCGAGCCGATGCCCGAGAGCCCCGGCCGGACGCCGACGATCGCCGCCTGCGACGCCGCCGGGAAGGCGTCGAAGCAGCGGCGCGTCTGCGGGCGGGGGCCGATGATGCTCATCGTGCCGTTGAGGATGTTGAGGAGCTGCGGCAGCTCGTTGATCTTGGTCTTGCGCAGGAAGCGGCCGAACGGCAGCACCCGCGGATCGCCCTTCAGCGTGACCGTGCCGGTGCCGAGGTTCGGGCTGTCCTTGAGCATCGTCGCGAATTTCCAGACGCCGAACATCGCGCCGCCGCGCCCGACCCGCTGCTGGCAGTAGAAGACTTCGCCCTCGCCGGTGCAGCGCAGGACGATCATCACCGGGATCAGGATCGGGGACAGCGCCAGCAGCGCTAGGCCCGAGAAGAGGATGTCGAACGCGCGCTGCACGTCACATCCTGCCGTCGAGATAGCGGCCGGTGTCGAGATGATGGAACTCCGGGATCATGCGGTTGAACAGGTCGACGATCGGCCCCTTCTCCCAGACGTCGCGGGCGCGGCAGGCCGCGACCTCCCGCGTGAACAGGTCGAGCAGCGCCGGATCATAACCCATCCGGTTCTTGACGATGCCGACATTGGCGAAGCGATCGAGGTCGAGTTGCTCGCCCGCCATGAAGAATTCCTCGAAATCCTTCTCGCCGGTGGTGTCGCTGGCGAAGAAATAGCAGGGCCAGCGGCGCTGCGGGATCAGTTCGTCGACGCGGGCGCGGGCTTCGTCCTCCGATCCGCACGCTACCGCCTCATAGCCGAGCGCCGCGAGATAGCGCACTGCGATGTCGGAGAAGGTGGTGAGGTGGAGCTCCTCGCTGAGCTTCGGGAAGAAGATGTCGCGATTTTCGCCGAGCAGGCCCGACATCAGGCAGAGCTCGCCCGATTCCTGCGGCGTGACGAAATAGCGGCGCACGTCGTTGGGCGCGGAGATCGGCTGGCGCTTGGCGAAGCGCTGGTTGAAGCCGTGCAGCAGCGAGCCGTCGGAGAAGGCGACATTGGCGAAGCGCGCCGTCGACACCGGCATCGTCTCGCTCTCGCGCATCAGGAACATCTCCATGATGCGCTTGCTGGCCCCCATCATGTTGACCGGGTTGGCCGCCTTGTCGGTCGACACGCAGAAATAGCGCTGCGCCCCGCCGTCGCGCGCCTGGCCGAGCGTCTTCAGCGTGTTGAAGATGTTGACCTCGATCAGGCGCATCAGCGTGAAGGGGTCCTTCTCCGACCGGACATGCTTGAGCGCGCTCAGGTTGAAGACGAAGTCGTAGCCGCCCGACGCCTGCATCAGCGCCTCGAACTCGCGGCCGCCGCAGTCGATCGCGAAGGTGCTGAAATCGCCGTCGATATAGCCGAGCGTGCTGCGGATGTCGCGAACCAGCTCGACCATGTTGTTCTCGCTGACGTCGACGACGTGGAGCGCCCTGGGGCCGCGCTTGAAGATCTCGCGCGCGACGGCCTGGCCGATCGACCCGGCGCCGCCGATGACGAGGAAGCGGGACGCGCGGACGGTTTCCGACAATTGCGCTTCGTGCGCCGCGACGTCGGCGCCGAACAAAGGGCTCTCGCGGCCGACCAGATCGAGGATGTTCATGCTTTCAACCTGCCGAATTCGCTGTCGGGGACGCTGGAGGGGAGGTTGACGACGCGCTCGGCCAGCCAGCGCGCATTACCTAGCCCATCATTCTGACAATCGGCGTACATCGGCAGCTCGCTCATCAATTGCCAGATCGGCCGGGTCATCACGCCGGCCGCGTTGCTCGCCTCGAGGAAGGCGTCGCGCGCCGCCCGGTCGTCGAGGATGATCGCGTTGAGCCAGTGGTTGGGTACCGTCCCCTCCGGCGCCTCGACGAAGCGCAGGCCGTGGGCGGCGCAGAAGGCCCGATAGCGTTCGGCGACCTCGGCCTTGATCGCCAGCATCGCGGGGAGCGCCTCCATCTGGGCGACGCCGAGCGCCGCGTTGAGATTGGGCAGGCGATAGTTGAAGCCGATCTCGTCGTGGAAGAACTCATAGGGATGCGGGCGCTTGGCCGTGGTGGTGAGGTGCTTGGCGCGGCGGGCGAGTTCGGCATCGTCGGTCACGATCACACCGCCGCCGCCGGTGGTGACGATCTTGTTGCCGTTGAAGCTGAACGCCGCGATCCGCCCGAAGGTGCCGGTGTGGCGCGAGCCGACGAAGCTGCCGAGCGATTCGGCGCTGTCCTCGACCAGGACGATGCCGAACTCCTCGCACAGCGCGGCGATCTCGGCGATGCGGCAGGGGATGCCGAAGCTGTGCATCGGCATGCAGGCGGCGATCCGCGCGCCGGTCGCTGCGTTGACGGTGCGGCCGCCCTCGCGCCGCGTGTTCGCCTCCAGCCAGCGGCGCAGCGCCGCCGGGCTCATCCCCAGCGTGTCGGGATCGACGTCGACGAAGACCGGGCGGGCGCCGGCATAGCTGATCGCGTTGCAGGTGGCGATGAAGGTGAGCGCCTGGGTGACGACCTCGTCGCCGCGCTCGACCCCGGCGACGACCAGCGCGGCGTGGAGCGCGGCGCTGCCGTTGACGGTGGCGATGCCGTGCGCGGCGCCGGCGAAGGCCGCGACCGTCGCCTCGAACTCGGCGACGCGGGCACCGACCGAGGAGACGAAGTTCGAATCGATGCAGTCGACCGTATAGGCCCGCTCATTGCCTTCGAAGACCGGGCGGTGGAGCGGGATCGGGCCGGGGCCGTAGATATCCCGGATCGTGTCGACGAGGGCAGCGAGCGCGACGGGGGAAGAAGCTGGATTCATGAGCGGCATCCCGGTTCGATAGCGGCATCCGGTGCCCGGGTCAGCCCGAGATGGTGCATGAGGGTCTGGTTCACCTTGTGGACGTCATATTTCTCGCGCGCGATGCGCAGGCTCTGCTCGCCCATCGCGGCGACGGCTCCGGGGTTCTCGATCATCCACGCCATCCTGTCGGCCAGCGCGTCGGCATCGCGCGCCGGGACGAGGAAGCCATTGACGCCGTCGACCACGGTTTCGCGACAGCCGGGCACGTCGGTGGTGAGGATCGCCCGTCCGCTGGCCATCGCCTCGAGCACCGAGCGGGGCGTGCCCTCGCGATAGGAGGGCAGGACATAGGCCGAGGCGGCCGCGAGCGCCGGGCGCACGTCGCCGAGGCCGCCGAGATGGTCGAGCCCCTGCGCCTGCCATTCGGCGACCGCCGCCGGCGCGACGCCGTCGGGGCCTTCGTCGAAATAGCCGACGAGCGAGAAGCGCGCCGCGGGGTGGCGCGCCTTGAGCCGGATCGCCGCCTCCGCATATTCGCGCACGCCCTTGCTCTTCAGCAGGCGCGCGATCATCAGGAAATGCGGCGCGTCGGGCCGCGGCGACGGCGCGAAATGATCGAGGTCGACGCCCGAGCCGTTGACCATCCGCACCTTGCCGGGATCGGCGAGACAGCCGGCAGCGATGAAGTCGTCGCGGTCGTCGGGATTCTGGAACACCACCACCGCGTTGCGATCGGTCGCGCGGCGATAGAGCCAGGTCTGGACCTTCTGCACCAGCGCGCGCTTCCAGTTGCGCTCGCCGGCATCGGTGAAGGCGAAGCCGAGCCCGGTGACCATCGCCGCCGACCGAACCCCGGCGGCGCTCGCGGCGATCGCGCCCCAGATGTTCGGCTTGGCGGTATAGCTCAGCACCAGATCGGGCCGGAGGCGGCGCATCGCCCGGTAGAGGCGCCAGCCATAGAGCAGGTCGTGGACCGGGTTCATGCCGGTGCGGCTGAGCGGCAGATCGAGCGGCGTGGCACCGAGCCGGCGCAACTCGCCGAGAAGCGGCACATCGATATCCGGCCCGACCGCGACGACCTCATGCCCGGCCGCAACCAGCGCCGCAATCAACGGCCCGCGAAAGAGCACCAGCGACGGCGCGAAGGACGCCAGGACGAGGACCTTCAATGTTCCCAACGCTCCTGTCTGTTAGGAGACATCGGAGCAGTACGATATGATCCGCAAATTCAGCATTTGAACGAGATTGCCGCCTGTTCGCGTCGATTGACGGAATTGGAATACTTCAGCGCAAGATAAAGCATGATCGGCATGAACATCCATTTCTGCCGTGCGGCAAGACCACTGTTGTACATCAGCGAGCCCAGCATAATCCAGATACCCAGCATCAGAAGCACAAGGTGCAAATCTTCTCGCTGGAAGCGGGTCATGAAGCGAGTGCGCCAAAGCAAGAAGCCAAAAAATCCCATCAAAACGATATTTTCAAGCGCCACTCCGAATTCCATAAACCCGCTCGCACTCAGGATCGTTGGATAAAAGGCGGTCATCATCCAGCGAACCGGCAAAGGTTGTGAATACCAGAATGCACCGTCGTCGCGATTCAATACGGAGCCGCCTTGGCGGCTTACATAATCGGTGAGAGAATCGTTGGACAAGTCCACAAGGCCAAGCCGTTGGGTCAATATGGGCAGCATGACCAGCAATATGACCGCCACAACCGCTGGTCCGATCACGCCACTGACTGCAGTCCTCCCTCCTTTGCTCGTCATGATCGCCATCGACAGCGCCATCGGGATGCCGATATGTGGCCGCACTAGGAACATGAGAAAAACGGCCAATCCCAACATGGGCAAGGACCGTGGACTCATCGAACCCTTCAAAAACAGGCCGATCGCGAGGATTGAGAAGGCATCCTTTCCAATGGATGTGGTCCAGATGCTCAATCCAGGCAGTGCGACACATGCCCAGATCCAGGCTCGATCGTAAAAATAGCCAGATCTTTGAAGATCTGAAATCACGCCTCCAAAGATAACAACCCCTACAGAACCAATAAAATTAAAAATCATAAATGTTGAAATAAATCCAAAATCAAAAAAATCGATGACCACATGAGTAATCCAATATATAAACATCGTTCCAACCCCGATATCTATATATTTTCCTGAAAACGTTATTCCTGATATTGCACCTTCATAATACGCAATCTCGTCCCCTCCAATATTTAAGACTATTGAAATCATCAAAAATGAGCACAACGTGTGCCATAGATAAACGAATATAGTTATCGCCCTACTTAGATGACAAGCCCTTCCAACAAGGAGGACTGGAACGAATAAAAATATCCAAACTATACCAGCAACAATCAGCTCATAAATGTCAAAAACGCCGCGCAGCATGGCATGTCCTAAATAATAATATCTACTTAATTATGATTGCATATTCCCGATCAATTCCTCTTATTTTACTTTTAATTGTCCTTAATTTTATGAAATTAATTTCATTACAATATTTTTCTATAGTATCTAAATGGACAGGGACGGCGTATATAATGGTAAAACTCGGTAAATTGTTGAGAATTTTTTCACAAAATTCCCTCATAATTTCCGCATAAAAAGGATTGAACATATAAAAAACGTTTGCAGTATCTGGACATACTTCCAATATATTTCCTGCAATAACTTCGCATTTCGAGGGAACCACCATAGCAGCTATCGCTGCGACTTGCTGATTAAGTTCAATTCCAGTCAGTCTAGCATGAGGGAAACGCCTGGCTAGATAGGCAAGCACCCGGCCGGTACCGCAACCGACATCGACGATGTTATCACCTTCCCGGAAATCAAATTCAGACATCATATGATGGAGAAAATACCAATCCGTCGGAACTGTGTCCTTCGCCTCCTGCGTAACGGCCAACGTCTTTCGAGTCAGCAGCCTGCCTGTCATAACCACGTCCAGCACGCGGTTTTCAATGGCGGCATACAATCTCAGCAGGCTGGACATGAACCACTCGCCTTGTCGATAAGGGCAGACTTCCCGCTTTCCGCCAAAACATCGCGAATAAGATCTCGATATCTATCAATAACGTTCGAAGGTGCGAAATCGGCCGCACGTGGACGTGGATCGGGGCCACCAGAGCGCAAAACGTCCACGATTGCCTGTGCCAGCGCACTGGGAACAGCCTCGGCAACGAGCCGTCCCCATTTTCCACCTTCCAGAATTTCGAAGGGTCCATGCCTGCAGTCTGTGGACACCACAGGAATCCCTGTGGTCATGGCTTCGATCAACACGGTAGGAAGCCCCTCCCAACTCGAGGAAAGGACGAACATATCCGATTGCGCCATCCGGTCACGAATGTCGGACGCATATCCTTCGAGAGTGACGATATCTTGCAGCCCTAAAACGTCGATCTGCTGCTGCAAGCTGTCGCGGAGGGGGCCTTGGCCGTAGACGCTCAGCCTTACGTCTTCCTGCTGCCGGACGAGGTCGATCGCGTCGATCAATAGCGCAAAATTCTTCTGCCGTTCCAAGCGACCTACAGCAATGAGACGCGCAGGACGCACGACTTCGCTACGATCGATATCGATGCCGACATAGGGTGGAATGGGGTTGTGCAGAACACTTGTCTTGACGGAAAATTCCTTTCCGCAAAAATCAACGAAAGATCGACAGACACCCTCCGATACTCCGATGATGCGGGTCGGAATCTTCGCCAGCCATGCCACTGCCCTGGTTACTATGGCAGCGATGGGTGGCGAATAAAGATCGTGCTTCGTGCTATATGGATTGTGCAGGCACCAAATGATGTGCGGCCGATGCCTCCCCAGCAACCAAGCCAGGGCGGACTGGACACTCATGCGGGTACCTTGCGCGAATACAATGTCCGGCTTCTCTCTGTCGAAGAAAGCACGCAAACGCCAGATAACCTTACCAATATGATAGCTGTCGACGCTTTGGAGCGTTATGTCGGGGCCCACATTCTCGACAAATTCCCCTACGCTCTCATTGGTCACGATATCGATGGCACGGACATGCGGCCGGAGTCCACGTGCGATATCTATGGTCACACGTTCGGCACCGCCAGCACCAAGCATCGGTATGAGAAATGCAAGCTTGGCCTGCGAGGGATCGGTTGCGCGCATATAGATTAGCGTAGGGCAGCCAAGCCTACTTCACGCATCGTCAGATTTTGCCATCCGTACTTTTCGCGTAAATGGACAAAGTGATCGACGATGATACGAAGGGTATTGAGGTTATTGTCGAGATTGATGCCGAAGTTATGTGGGTGGAACCATAAGTGAAAAACTCCTCCATTCTCGACGGCTGCATCCATGGCACTTAAAATCCTCGTGCGCCGCAAACCCTCGATGACAGCCAGTCGGTTGCTGTAGGGGCGCAGAAAGCGGCTCGATGCGACGTTTACTGACTTACGTTCACAATCTCGCGCGGGATGCTGCACATGCGCACCAGTCAGATTGAGATAAGCATCGGTCAGGCGCATAGCACGCTGCCACTTGGCCTGCTCCGCCTTTGCCGATGTCGCGTAGATCGGGTGGCTTTCATTACCGCGATAAGCAAAGATGTCACGCACCGCACATTCTTGGATAAAAGGATCGGCATATTGGTTGCGCGGAAAGACAATGCTGTCGGGCTTCAACCCGTTGCGCGCCATGATCGCAGTTGCAGCGTCTAGGTCGGAACCAAAAGCTTGGGGCGTAGCCCCCTTTTCAAGACAATAGAAATGACCGAAGGTATGCGTTGCGATTTCCTGTCGATCGATGGCTTGTATCATGTCCAAAAGATCTGGGGCAAAATGATAGGGGTCGTCTCTTTGGTCATGGCCCAGTTGGTCGATATCGCGATAAGGATCTAATGCCGGATTGGCATATTGAGGTCGTATTTCCGGTATATATTTTTTCAGATCATCGCGGTTCCGCGCAAACAGAACGCCCAATGTTGCCCATGTGCAAGCAATTTCGCGTTCGCGAAAAACCTCCAACATAGCAGGAATCGCCTGACGCTCCCCAAGGATGTTAGCACCATAACGATTGATGGTGCTGTGGTCGCGCACACCCCAGAATAGTTCGAAATCGAGAGAAATGACAAATGCGGACACACGCTTATCAAGCACGGCGCAACGACCTTCCTTTTTGAGAGCCTTCACTCGATACGGGTCAATATGGCTTCGAGGCCGAGGTCGGAAAAACTCGCGGACAGTGTCATTCTCGGTTCGCCTATAGACCGTGTAACAAATGCCCGCAATTGCGGGTTATAAGGCTGCATCCCTGCCTGAGAGAAGGTGGACCAGTCCGCTTCCTTCCTCGAATTAACGAGCAGGATCACGACACCCAGCCTGGCCAGTATAGGTATTATCTGCTTGTTGAGAAACGTCGGATCGATCCGGCTGTCTCCGATCCTTGCGACGATCAGGCGCTTGCGCAGGCCGATGGTGACAAACGCGAACCGGGCACTCCCATCGTGAATGACCAGAGTGAGCGGACCATTTGCCGCAAAATGCCGCCATCGAAGAAAGGTCGGATCGAGCGCCTCGTTCGCTTCCAGCTCCTTAAAATAGAATTGCGATCCATCGCCCTTCCAATCGATAGCGACACCATGCTTGTTGGCCAGGCTGCCTAACAAGGACGCGCTATAGCGCAGTCCCTGGCCCTCACCGAACTGGACGCGGCCCCAGAATAACGGAAAATAGGGGGAGGCGATCTTACGAATGAAGCTGCGGATCGGTACCTCGGTAAAACGCGCGGCCTTGTAAGCATTCGAAAGCGGCGGAACGGCGCCGGGCACGACCATGGGCAAGCGACTATATCGCATGACCAAGGCCCCACCCACGCCACTGGTCCGTTCCGGATAGGTGAAGAGATTATGCGCCACGATGAATTCCGACTGATCGCCGGCCCAGCCCAGAAATTCGTGCGAAACAGCGGTTAACTGGCCTCGTTCGTCATAACCAAGCATTCCGCGCCCAGCCGCCTTCGGATGGTCGCAATAGAGCCAGGTGAAAAATCGCTCGCTAGATTGATAGCTTTTGACACCAAATTGCAGTGCACATAGCGAGCGCGCCTCAGCAAAGCGATCCGGCGTGATGGAATGAAAGGTGAGCGCCATGACGAGCTATCCTATTATTAGCCGTTCACTTGCTGAGTGAGCAATTGGCGCACGGCCTTCCGGTCAACCTTGCCGTTGGCATTCTTGGGAAGCTCGTCCATGTGGTGAAAGTGGGACGGAACCATATAATGTGGCACCGTTGCACGGCAATGTTCGATCAATTCATCCTCTGACAATGGTGCGGGGGCCATATAGGCCATTGCCAAGATGTCATCGGCTCCCCGCTTGATCATCACCGTATTGGCGCGGTCAACATTGGCCAGTCTCTCGACACACGCGTCGATCTCCTCCAATTCGATACGGTAGCCGCGCAGTTTCACCTGGTTGTCCGCACGCCCCGAAAACCAGAGGAAACCATCCTCGTCCTCGGAAACCAAGTCGCCAGCTTTGTACCAGATGTCACGGTAATCCTCATGGAACGGCGATTGACGGAACGCACGCTCACTGAGTTCGGGGTTGGCGAAATATCCGAGGCCGACATTCTCACCGCCGATCCAGAGTTCGCCCACCTCGCCGCAGGGAACAGGTTTACCGTTTTCGTCGAGGATCGCATATTGAAAGGTGGTATGCATCCGGCCGATCGAAGGGAATAGAATGCCCGGCCTGGCCAGAGCCTCCTCGTCGATTTCCTTGCTCGAGCAGATGCAGCTCGTTTCAGTAGGGCCATAAACGTTGAGCAGCTTTGCCTTGCCCAGGAAGGTCGAATGGAATTTCTTGAGTGACTCGACAGGAAAACCCTCACCACCGAACATAAACAGGCGCACCGATGGAAAGCGTTGCGGGTTCAGCATCTGGATCTTTGCAAAGGTTTGGAAGAGGGTCGGGACCCCAAAGATCAGTTCCGCCCTCCCGCGCGCGAGCACGCCGATCCAATGAACCGGATTGGCATTGTTAACGGTTTCCACCGGGACCAGCGTATTACCACCGAGCAGCCCGCAAAACAGGTCGAAGACCGAATTGTCGAAGTGTAGCGGATTGACATTTGAAACGCGGATCGGTCCGTTATCAGCAGTCGCCGAGCGGGCGAGAGGCATTACTTCGTGTTGTGCCCATTGCATTAGGTTCGCAACGCCACAGACAGGAATGACGGCACCCTTCGGTTCGCCGGTAGAGCCCGAAGTGAACATGACATAGGCGGGTTCGCCATCGGCAACAAAGGCAATCGGCGGAGTTTCCGAAGATGGGGCATCAAGGGCGTCAACGGCGTCCAGAGCACCCACCTGCACCGCTTCGCCAAACGGATTGCGACACGGTTGATCGGCGATCACCAGCGCTGGACGCAATCGGTTCACGATTGCATCGGTACGACTTGGTGGGCTTTTCGGATCGATGAAAGTGTAGGTCGCGCCTTGCCGCAAGCAAGTCAGCCAAAGCGCATAGGTCAACGGAGCCTTGGGCAGTTGGAGTACAATGCGCTTCTTTGCCGCCTTGCCTGCATTCAACTGCGCCTTTTCCACAAGCCATGATGCGCACCGGCGAACCATCCACTCCAACTCGCCGAAAGCGATTGTCCGATCCGGGAAATGCAGTGCCACATCTTCCGGCCGGTCAGCTACGATTGAGAGGAACTGATCGAACAGTCTATTATAAGGCTGTTGCGACATGATTTCACTCCAATAATGATTGCGTCAGCTATGATACAGAAACCGCGATAGCCGAATGCGATGAACCCACTGAAAACTTATAGGCCTTTTCGCTGGTGCCAACGATAGTTATTACGTCAAAGCCGCAGCACCGCGCTCCAACACCAATCATTAGCCATCGATGCTTCGGACGACCAATCGCTACCGATGCGGATTCGGTGTTTCCCTACTTCAGCTCGTACCATCCATCAGCAGTTGCCGCACGTCAGCGACTGTTACCAAACCATCTATCTCCTCGAATTCGAGCATCCGCCCCATGTGTTCTTCCAAAGCCACGACAAGATTGACCATCGCTACGGAATCCCAACCCGGTGGTAGATCCAGCCGCGCATCATTGGTCACGCCGGTAAAATCGACTCCGGTTTTCTGCTTCAAAAATTCTGTCGTATTCATGGCAGACTTTCTCTGCTCAGGGGGATCATCTCGCTACTCGATTCTGAATAAGGGGCCACAGCATACACTTCAGCCCGCTTTCCGGAACAGCACGATTTTCGGTGCCATTGACCGGAATTCGTGACGCAGCAAGCCTTTGCCGCCGCGACCGATGGCCATGCGCACCAGTTCGCGTATATGATCGCGCGTTTGCTGCATCACCGGGAAGCTGTGAAACGCCAGATATGTGATCTCGTCCAGGAAATCGAAATTGGCGAAATTGTTATTAGGGTTAATCGCGCCACTCTGCTGATAATTCTGGAACCATATGCGTGTCGATTCGCAATTCTGCGGCGCGTGCTTGGTGTGACGGGTTTCGCCAGAACGTAAGTCATTGAGGTCTTCGATGACATAATAGCCGCCGGGCTTCAGCCGTTCCCAAAGCAGGCTCAGCGTCAACTGTTGGTGATCGGCGATGTGACTACCATCATCAATGATGATATCGAACATCGTCTTCCCGATCTGCTTCTTGAAGCCGTTCAGGCTTTCTACAGAGCTTTGGTCTACGACGAACGTCTTTATGCGATCGTTCTCAAGATGGTCAGCCGGATTGATATCGAGACCGTAGAACGCGGCGTTGGGGAAAAATTCATACCACATGCGCATCGAGCCGCCGCCGGAGCGATTGTCGCCGTGAGCGATATCAGACTCCCAATTCTTGCCGGGTACGCCAAGGCCGATCTCGCACAGATTGAGCGCCTCATCACACCTTTCCCCGAAATAGGCTTGATAGATGTCGGTATAATTGTTGCTCGACCATTTTTTGCTGGGCCCCTTGTGCCCTTTGTCCGTGCCGACACGGTTGGCGATCTCGAACAGTTGAGGGAATTTTTGCTTCATCTGAAAAATCCCGTTTCCTTTATGGCAATGGTTGGGGTCGCGAAGATGGAAGAAGGCGCGTAACCAGCGGCAGCGAAAGCACGCCCGTCGCGCGATATAGACGCAGCAGCATGCAGCCATTCCAGCAAGCGAGTGATGCCGTAGCCGACCAGGCACCACCGATCGCACCATATTTCGGGACGAGCAGGATGCAGCCTGATATATTGGTCGCCAGCGCCAACCCAAGAGCGAGATACATTGTATTTTCCAGTCGACACGCAATTAGCAGGATACCGACTGATCCAGTCAGGGCGTTGATCGAGGTACCGATTAGGATGACGAAAAGAACTGTCTCGACGCCATTGTAGGATTTACCAAGCAACGTTGTGGCGATCAGCTCACCAAAAAGCGCAAAGAAGATCGCCGATCCAAAGGCGAAGACAACACTGATCTCACAAGCGTGCGAAGCCATGCGCTGCAAACGGACGACGTCACCTATTGCATGCGCGCGCGACATAGCCGGCGCTTGCAACGTGTTGAGGATCACTACCATCAGCGAAGCTAAGAAGGCAAATTGTGATGCAATCTGGTAATGGGCGACCTCAGCATCGCCGCCGATCACGCCAACGAGGATTGGCGTCGCCTGCACATTCACAATGCTGAGCCAGCCCACTGCGCTAATGGCAACGGAATCGCGCAACCACTGCCTGTCATGGAATTGCGGTTCAGCCTGACGGAGCGCTTGCAGTGGCCCGCGCGGACGAACCATCCATGCCACGGCAAATCCGCACAATCCCGATAGCACAAAAGCGCCGACAGCGGACTGGCGGTTGAGATCAAAGCCGATAGGCAACCATAGCAATACGACGAAGAGAAGGTGGCTGATTGGACGGACGAAAAACTCACCCAATTGTCCGGACACGGTTTTGCCGAATCCCTTGGTGATAGCTTCTGTCGTACTCATCAAGGAAAGGAATAACAGCAAAGGAAGACCAATAAGAAACAACCGCGACTGCCCCGGAGACAATCGGCTATCCAGAACTATCGCGGCGCCGGCTATGGACACTCCCGCGCCAATCGTGGCGATTACCGCGAACTGGTAGGCTCGTATGATAATCCCGCGCAAATTAGCCCTTTCATTGCGCTCGTCATACGATGCCACTTCGCGGGTAAGCTGATTGTTAAGGCCCGTGCGCATCAGCCCCACCACGAGCAACAGCCAGGCCATTACAAAGGCGACCTGACCATAATAGTCCGGGCCAAGTTGTCGCGCGAGCAGGATGTTAAGGACCAGAGTCGATCCGCTTGCGACCAGCCGCATCGCCATGCTGCGGCTCGACCGACTCTTTGCAAGCGGCAACATGCGGTCGATCGACAGTGTGGATCGGATAGACAAAATAGTTCGCCCTACAGTCGCCCTTCGCCACGTTCGGCCGAGCCTCAGCAGAATAGATAAAAATATTTCATTAGAAATCGTAGCCGAATAGCGAAAGATCATCTGCATAAATGCGCGCAATGGAATCACGCATTTCGGCGGTATAAAAACTTCGATAATCGATCTTTTCGCCGCTGCGATTGACATGTGGTATTTGGAGCGTACGCCCCAAAATCCCCTCCAGCCAGTCCTCAGTGGCTGCCATATTCTCAACCCTACCGAGATGGTCGACGATAAGCTTGCCCTCGCGGCCGCAAACATAATGGCTCTGGGGTTTGAACACGCCATCCTCACGCTTCAGATCGGCAGAGGGAAGCCAATCCAGCACGAAGCGTTCAAAGCTTGCAAATTCGCTCGATTGATAGCGCTCAGCATTCAGTATGCCAGCGCGCAAGCCCTCGCCACTGCCTACACCAGCGCGTGCGAAGCGCCAGGCTGACACCGACCGCGACCACGGATTACGTGCAAGCGCAAATCGCGGCAAAGCCAGCAACGCGTCGCCCCCTACCTGCTCAAGCGCACATGCCGAAATATGACCGATGAATCTACCATAAATTTCTTGGCTGATACTTGATCCAGCCGCTTTGGGGATGTGTATGAATACAATTCCATTTTTTATAAATATACTCTTCCGCCGCCTCACTAGAGCACATTCACGAATATGATTAGGAACATGAGCCTTATAGACATGTCTAATCCTATTGGAAATGCTCATATTTTTTCATGACCCATTGTTCATTACTAAAGTTAAAATAATTAACTCTATATCTTCTATATTCTTATTGTATACTGCCATGTAATTTTGGGAAATTATTCCGAATATATTACTATATATCATATTCAGCGATTATATGCACCGCGTCAATGGAGTGTTACTTTGCGGCATTTACCAACACTACCCCCGGACTCCGCGGATCGGCCGCACCGGTCCACCCTCCCGGCGTGCGCTGCAGGATCGTCAGCTTCGACGGGATGTCGCCCGGCACCGCCGTCTCGCCGAGGCGCGCCAGCGCGGGGATCATCGGCTCCAGCGGGCTGTTGCGCTCGACGATCAGCGCCGGGCCGCGGAAGAAGATGTTGGGGAGGGCGATCGCGTCGGCCGCCGGCAGGCCCCAGTCGATCGTGCCGATCAGCGCCTTCAGGCTGTGCATGATAATCGTCCGCCCGCCCGCCGATCCCAGCGCCATCACCGGCCGCCCGTCGGGGCGGTAGACGATCGTCGGCGCCATCGACGACAGCGGCCGCTTGCCGGGCTGGACATGGTTGGGCACCAGCCGGCCATCCTCGCGCGGCTGTTCGTTGAAGTCGGTCAGCTCGTTGTTGAGGAAGAAGCCGCCCGCGATCAGCGAGCTGCCGAACGGCCCCTCGACCGTCGAGGTCATGCTGGCGATGTTGCCCCAGGCGTCGACCGTGACGAAATGGGTGGTGCCCTGCTCGGCCGGCGCCGGCGTCGCCGCCAGCGGCCCCGCGCCCGGCGGGGTGCCGGGCCGGTATTCGCCCAGCGTCCGATCGGGCGCGATCAGCTTCGATCGCTCGGCCAGATAGGCAGGGTCGAGCAGCCCGGCGACCGGCGCCGCGACGAAATCGGTGTCGCCCAGCCAGGCGTCGCGATCGGCATAAGCGAGGCGCATCGCCTCCCCGATCAGGTGCCAGGCGACCGGCGAATCCTTGCCCAGCGCCTTGAGGTCGAAGCGTTCGAGCATCCCCAGCATCATCAGGTCGGTGATCGCGCCCGAGGAAGGCGGCCCCATCCCGCAGATCCGATAGCCGCGATAGGCGCCGCAGATCGCCGGGCGCGGCTTGGCGCGATAGCCGGCGAGGTCGGCGGCGGTCATCACCGTCGGGTTGCGCTTCGCCCCGGCGATCGCGGCGCGTATCTCGTCCGCGATCTCGCCCTTGTAGAAGGCATCGGGGCCCTTGGCGGCGATCGCGCGCAGCGTCGCGGCGAGCGCGGGATTGCGCACCGTCTCGCCGCTCTCCAGCGGGCGGCCGTCCTTCCAGTAGATCGCCCGCGCCTCGGGGAAGTCGGCCCACAGCTTTTCGGCCTGCTTCAGCCGGAAGGCGAGCGTGCCCTGCACCGCATAAGGGCCGGGCGGGTTGTCGGGCAGCAGCGTATAGCCCTGCTCGGCCAGCCGGATCGCCGGCTCGAACAGCTTCGCCCAGGGCAACCGGCCCCAGCGCGCATGCGCCTCCGCCATCAGCGCGATGTTGCCGGGCACGCCGACCGAATAGCCGCCCGGCACCGCCCGCATATAGGGCAGCGGCCGGCCGTCGGCGTCGAGGAAGCGATCGGGCCCGGCCGAGGCGGGGGCGGTCTCGCGCCCGTCGATGGTCAGGATCGCGCCGGTCTTCGCGTCGTGATGGACCAGGAAGCCGCCGCCGCCGATCCCCGACGACATCGGCTCGGTGACGGTCAGCGCCAGCATGATCGCCATCGCCGCGTCGGCGGCGCTGCCGCCCTCGCGCAATATCTCCTGCCCTGCCGCCGCGGCGCGAGGCTCGGCGGCGGCGACGACTCCGCGGGTGGTCGGGGCCGGGCTGGCTGGCGCCGCGGCCGCAACGACGCTCGACAGGCCGAGGGCCAGAGCGGAGAGGACGGTTACAGCGCGACGCAACATGGCGCGCAACTTATTGGATTGCGCCGCCGCGACAAGCCCCGATTCGCCCCCGTCGCCCCCCCGTCCTTGCCTTTCGCGGGCTTTGCGGCTAGGAACTGCCCCGTCGTTCCGACACGAAAGCATTGGCAAGCGTCCATGGACGCCCGCTGGCCGGCGAGGTTTCGCCCGCCGGCGCGCTTTGCGTTTCGGCCCGGAAAGGCAGCAATTTCGGCGCTTCGGCGCAGAGGAGTGAACGCATGTTCGAAAGTCTGAGCGAAAGGCTGGGCGGGGTCTTCGACCGCCTGCGCGGCCGTGGCGCGCTGAACGAATCGGACGTGCGCGAGGCGATGCGCGAAGTCCGCGTCGCGCTGCTCGAGGCCGACGTCGCCCTGCCCGTCGTCCGCCAGTTCGTCGAGAAGGTCACCGAGCAGGCCGTCGGCCAGCAGGTGCTCCGCTCGGTCACGCCGGGGCAGCAGGTCGTCAAGATCGTCAACGACGCGCTGGTCGAGATGCTCGGCTCGGAGGCGTCGGACCTCAACCTCGACGTCACCCCGCCCGCGATCGTGATGATGGTCGGCCTGCAGGGCTCGGGCAAGACGACGACCACCGCCAAGATCGCCAAGCGGCTCAGCGAGAAGGGCCGCAAGAAGGTGATGATGGCGTCACTCGACGTCAATCGTCCGGCGGCGCAGGAACAGCTCGCCGTGCTCGGCACCCAGGCATCGGTCGCGACCCTGCCGATCGTCGCCGGCCAGCAGCCGGTCGACATCGCCCGCCGCGCGCTCCAGGCCGCGAAGCTCCAGGGCTTCGACGTGCTGATGCTCGACACCGCCGGCCGCCTGCACGTCGACCAGGCGCTGATGGAGGAGATGAAGGCGGTCGCCACGGTCGCCGAGCCGGAGGAGATCCTGCTCGTCGTCGACGCGCTGACCGGCCAGGACGCGGTCAACGTCGCCAAGAGCTTCTCCGAACAGGTCGCGCTGACCGGCGTGGTGCTGACCCGGATGGACGGCGACGCGCGCGGCGGCGCCGCGCTGTCGATGCGCGCCGTCACCGGCAAGCCGATCAAGTTCGTCGGCACCGGCGAGAAGCTGGACGGGATCGAACTGTTCCAGCCGGCCCGCGTCGCCGGCCGCATCCTCGGCATGGGCGACGTCGTCAGCCTGGTCGAGAAGGCCGCCGAGACGATCAAGGTCGAGGAGGCCGAGGCGCTCGCCGCGCGGATGGCCAAGGGCCTGTTCGACCTCAACGACCTGCGCAACCAGCTGCGCCAGATGTCGCGGATGGGCGGGCTGTCGGGCCTGGCGGCGATGCTGCCCGGCATCAAGCAGGTCAAGCAGGCGATGGCCTCCGGCGCCGCCGACGACAAGGTGCTGGTGCGGATGGACGCGATCATCGGATCGATGACGCCCAAGGAGCGCGCCAAGCCCGAACTGCTCAACGCCAAGCGCAAGATCCGCGTGGCCAAGGGCTCCGGCACCACGGTGCAGGACGTCAACAAGCTCCTGAAGATGCATCAGGACATGTCGACGGTGATGAAGAAGATGAAGAAGATGGGCGGGCGAAGGCCTTGCCGGCCTGCTCGGCGGCGGTGGGGGCGGTGGCCTCGGCGGCCTGCTCGGCGGTGGCGGCGCCCGCCGGCGGGCGGCGGGGCTTCCGGGGCTTCCCGGCCTGCCGGGCAATCCGCAGGGCCTGCCCCCCGGCTTCCAGAATTTCCTGAAGAAACGCTGATTTTTTGAACTGATCCGAATACCAGAAAGGACTGAATAATGGCCGTTTCCATTCGTCTCGCCCGTGGCGGCGCCAAGAAGCGCCCCTATTACCGCATCGTCGTCGCCGACGCGCGCAGCCCGCGCGACGGCGCCTTCATCGAGAAGATCGGCGCCTACAACCCGCTGCTCGCCAAGGACGATCCCAAGCGCGTCGTCCTCGACACCGACCGCGCCAAGCATTGGCTGTCGGTCGGCGCGCAGCCGACCGACCGCGTCGCCCGCTTCCTGGACGCCGCCGGCGTCCAGGAGCGCGCCGCCCGCAGCAACCCGAAGAAGGCCGAGCCGGGCGAGAAGGCCAAGGAGCGCGCCGAGGAGCGCGCGGCCAAGCTCGCCGCCGCCGAGGAAGCTGCCAACGCCCCGGCCGAAGAGCCGGCCGCCGAGCCGGCCGCTGAGGAAGTGACCGAGGTCGCCGCCGAGGCCCCGGCCGAGGAAGCCGCCGCCGAGGAATCGACCGAGGCTTGACCGTGGTGAGAACCCTCCTTCCAAGGGAGGGGCAGGTGGGTGCGAGCGACGCAGTCGCGAGCCCTGCCCTCTTTCCCCACCCCCGCCCTCTTCCCTTGGAGGGGCGATGAGCAGCGACCGTCCCATCGTCCTCGCGGCGATCATCGGCGCGCACGGGTTGCAGGGCGAGGTGCGCCTCAAGCTCTTCACCGAGGATATGGGCGCCTACAGGACGCTCAATGGCGCCGGGCGCAGCTTCACGCTGAAGACGATCCGCCCCGGCCCGAACGGCGCGGTGGCGCGCTTCGCCGAGATCGGCGACCGCAACGCCGCCGAGGCGCTGCGCGGGACCGAGCTGAGCGTGCCGCGCTCGGCGCTGCCGCCGCTCGCCCCGGGCGAATATTATCATGCCGACCTGATCGGCCTGCCCTGCCTGGTCGACGGCGCGCCGGTCGGCGTCGCCGCGATGATCGAGGATTTCGGCGCGGGCGACGTGCTCGAGATAGAGAAGCCCGACGGCAAGCGCTTCATGGTGCCCGTCGCCAAGGCGGTGACGATCGAGCCCGATCGCCTGCTGATCGACCCGGAGTTCGTCGAATGAATGCCGTCACCGCCTTCCTGCTGATCGGATCGGTCTACCTCGTCATCATCGCCTATGGCGTGGTCCGCACCCGCAAGCGCGGCCTGCCGCCGCGCGTCCGCCTCATCGCCGCCGCGATCCAGGTGGTGGTGCCCCCGGCGGTCCTGATCGGCGCGCTGCTGCTGACCGGCGACCATCGCATGATCGCCACCTGGGGCACGCTGCTGGCCATGTTGATGGTCGCCGGCGTCTTCCTGGCCATGTGCACCGAGATCGTCGCGCGGCGGACGTTGTAACCGTCGCTCAATGCATGTATATACATGGCGTATATACGGAGACGCATATGAGTGCCCCCATCAAATCCCGCACCTTCAAGTCGGGCAATTCGGTCGCCCTGCGCCTGCCCAAGGCGCTGGGTGTCGAGGCGGGCACCGAGATGACCGTGCGCGAGGAAGCCGGCCGCTATATCGTCGAGCCGGTGAAGCAAGCCGGCAAGAAGATCGACCTGACGGGCATCTACGGATCCATCCCTGGCCTCAAGGCGCGGATCGATGCGGAGCGGGAGTTCGATGATCCCCCGCGTCCCTGGCATCTGCTCGGCCGGTCGAACGAAGCCTGAGTGCGCTATCTCATCGACACCAATTGCTGCATCTTCCTGTTCGCCGGCGTCCATCCGGTGCTGGCGGACAGGGTCGGCGCGTTGGGTGAGGGCACGGTCGGCCTTTCGACGATCGTGCTCGCCGAACTGGCGCTCGGCAGTGCCAACGGCAAGGAACCCTCTCCCGCGGCGCTCGACCGACTCGTCGGAATATTCCCGGTGCTGCCTTTCGATGAAGCGGCCGCTCGCGCCTATGCGCGCCTTCCGTTCAAGCGCGGCCGCTTCGATCGCCTGCTGGCGGCCCACGCGCTTTCGCTCGATCTGACCGTCATCACCAACAACGAACGCGACTTCAGCGATATCGCGGGCCTGAGGGTCGAGAACTGGACGATCTGACAGCACCGCCATGACCTTCGCCGCCACCATCCTGACCCTCTACCCCGAGATGTTCCCCGGGCCGCTCGGCGTCTCGCTCGCCGGCCGCGCGCTGGCCGAGGGGAAGTGGGCCTGCGATCCCGTCCAGATTCGCGACTTCGCCACCGACCGGCACCGCTCGGTCGACGACACCCCGGCCGGCGGCGGCGCTGGCATGGTGATGCGCGCCGACGTTCTCGCCCGCGCGGTCGACCATGCGCTGGAGACGCGGCCTGCTTCGCCGCTGCTGGCGATGACGCCGCGCGGGGCGCCGCTCACCCAGGCGCGGGTGCGCCAACTCGCCGCCGGACCCGGCGTCACGATCCTCTGCGGCCGGTTCGAGGGAATCGACGAGCGGCTGTTCGAGGCGCGGCCGATCGAGCCGGTGTCGATCGGCGACTATATATTGTCGGGCGGCGAGATGGGCGCGCTGGTGCTGCTCGATGCTTGCATCAGGCTGCTTCCTGGCGTAATGGGCGCGCCCGACAGCGGGGACGAGGAAAGCTTCGAAAGCGGCCTCCTCGAATATCCGCATTATACCCGACCTGCCGAGTGGGAAGGGCGCACGATCCCCGAAGTGCTGCGATCTGGGGATCATGCGAGGATCGAGGCTTGGCGCAACGCCATGGCCGAGACCGATACAAGGCTAAGGAGGCCGGACCTTTGGGAGCGCCATGAGGGCGCTCGGGCCCAGTCTCCCTCTGGCGCGCGGCGACAGAAGAAGGAGCGATGAGCATGAACCTCATCCAGCAGCTCGAAGCCGAGCAGATTGCCAAGTTCAAGGAATCGAAGTCGATTCCCGATTTCCGTCCGGGCGACACGCTGCGCGTCGGCGTGAAGGTCGTCGAAGGCGAGCGCACCCGCGTCCAGGCCTATGAGGGCGTCTGCATCGCCCGCGCCAACAAGGGCATGGGTTCGTCGTTCACCGTCCGCAAGATTTCGTTCGGCGAAGGCGTCGAGCGCGTCTTCCCGCTCTATTCGCCGAACGTCGAGTCGATCGAGGTCGTCCGCAAGGGCGTCGTCCGTCGCGCGAAACTCTACTATCTGCGTGGCCGTCGCGGTAAATCCGCGCGTATTGCAGAGCGTCGCGACAATAAACCGGCCGCCGAGGCCCAGGAAGCCTGAAGCCAGGATTTCCATAACAAACCTCGCAGGCGGCCGGCTCCCTCGGGAGACCGGCCGTTTGCTTGTCTGGACGTAGCAACGTCCCCGTCAGAGAGCAGGAAGCAAGAAATGGGTTATCGTGTCGTCGTCGCGGGTGCCACCGGCAATGTGGGCCGCGAAATGCTGAACATCCTGGCCGAGCGCGAATTCCCGATCGCCGAGCTGGCGGCGGTGGCCTCGGCCCGCAGCCAGGGCGACCAGATCGAGTTCGGCGAGACCGGCAAGATGCTCAAGGTCCAGAACATCGAGCATTTCGACTGGTCGGGCTGGGACATCGCGCTGTTCGCGATCGGCTCCGACGCCACCAAGATCTACGCGCCGATCGCCGCGGCGGCGGGCTGCACCGTGATCGACAACAGCTCGCTCTACCGGATGGACCCGGACGTCCCGCTGATCGTGCCCGAGGTGAACCCCGAGGCGATCGACGGCTACAAGGTGCGCAACATCATCGCCAACCCGAACTGCTCGACCGCGCAGATGGTCGTCGCGCTCAAGCCGCTGCACGACGCGGCGACGATCAAGCGCGTCGTCGTCTCGACCTACCAGTCGGTGTCGGGCGCCGGCAAGGCGGGCATGGACGAGCTGTTCGAGCAGAGCCGCAACATCTTCGTCGGCGACCCCGCCGAGCCGAAGAAGTTCACCAAGCAGATCGCGTTCAACGTGATCCCGCACATCGACAAGTTCCTCGACGACGGCTTCACCAAGGAAGAGTGGAAGATGGTCGTCGAGACCAAGAAGATCATGGACCCGAAGGTGAAGGTCGTCGCGACCTGCGTCCGCGTCCCCGTCTTCGTCGGCCATTCGGAAGCGATCAACATCGAGTTCGAGAAGGAGCTGTCGGCCGAGGACGCGCAGAAGATCCTGCGCGAGGCGCCGGGCGTGATGCTCGTCGACAAGCGCGAGGACGGCGGTTACGTCACCCCGGTCGAGTGCGTCGGCGAGTTCGCGACCTATGTCAGCCGCGTCCGCGAGGACCCGACCGTCGAGAACGGCCTCGTCCTGTGGTGCGTCTCGGACAACCTCCGCAAGGGCGCCGCGCTCAACGCCGTCCAGATCGCCGAGCTGCTCGGCCGTCGCCACCTCAAGAAGGCTTGAGTCCCTCCTCCTTCCCGTCATTCCAGCGAAAGCTGGAATCTCCCTGTCTTGTCCATAGAATGGAAGGGAGATCCCGGCTTTCGCCGGGATGACGGGAGAGAGCGATGGTGGAGACCATGACCGGCGGCTGCCAGTGTGGCCGCATCCGCTATGCGGCCGGGGTCGCATCGGACGAGGCCTATCTCTGCCATTGCCGGATGTGCCAGCGCGCCACCGGCGGGGTTTCGATCGCCTTCGTCAACCTGAAGAAGAGCGCCGTGCGCTGGGCGCGCGAGCCCGATTATTACGCCAGCTCGCCGATCGCGCGGCGGCCTTTCTGCTCGGCCTGCGGGACGCCGCTCGGCTTCGAATATCCCGACGGCGACAATATCGACCTGACGGTCGGCAGCTTCGACGATCCGTCGCGCTTCCGCCCCGCGCATCATTTCGGCGCGGAGAGCCTGCACGAGGCCTGGATCGACACGCGCGAGCTGCCGCGCTACCGGACCGACGAGCACAAGCCGCTCGTCGATCGCTGGATGAAGACCGTTGGCAAACTTCCCGACTGAGACCGCCCTCCACCATTTCGACGGCGCCGACGGCGCGCGCATGGCCTGGCACGGCATGGGGCCCGAGGATGGGCGGCCCGTCATCCTGATCCACGGGCTGTTCTCCAACGCCTTCACCAACTGGGTGCGCTACGGCCATGCCGCCAAGCTCGCCGCCAAGGGCCGGCGGGTGATCATGCCCGACCTGCGCGCGCATGGCGACAGCGCCAAGCCGCACGATCCGTCAGGCTACAGCGAAGACATATTGGCCGACGACAATCTCGCGCTGATCGAGCAGCTCGGCCTGGCTCCCGGCGGCTACGACCTGGGCGGCTATTCGCTGGGCGGGCGGACGACCGCGCGGATGCTGGTGCGCGGCGCGAAGCCGGGCAAGGCGCTGCTCGCCGGCATGGGCCTCGAAGGGCTGCTCGACCTGGGCGGTCGCGTCGCCTTCTTCCGCAAGGTGCTCGAAGGCGTCGGCACCCACCCCAAATTCTCGCCCGAATGGATGGCGGAGGGTTTCCTGAAGACGACCGGCGGCGACGCCCGGGCGCTGCTCCTGCTGCTCGACAATTTCCCGAAGATCGCGCGCGCCTCGCTCGCCGACCTCGCCATGCCGATCCTGGTGCTGACCGGGTCGGAGGACAACGACAACGGCTCCGCCCGCGCGCTCGCCGCGGCGCTGCCCAATGCCGGCTTCGTCGAGGTGCCGGGCAACCATATGAGCGCGGTGACCCTGCCCCAGTTCGGCGACGCGATCGCCGACTGGTTCTGAGGCCACCATCACGAGCGTCCCACTGCGCTAATACACGGGCTTGACGGCCCTCGGTGGCGTGATGACAGTGCTGTCAGCACAAAAGATACCGAGGAACCATCCCCATGAAACTCTCGATCAAGGCGGCGACGTCCGCGCTGGCGCTCGCCGCGCTGCTCGCCACCGCCCCGGCCCTCGCCGAGGAACAGCAGCCCGTCGCCGCCACGGCCGCCAACGCGTCGGCCGCCGCGCCCACGACCGCGGAGGCCGATGCCTTCGTCGCCGATGCGGAGAAGCAGCTCGCCGATCTCGGCATCTACGGCGCGCAGGTGGCGTGGATCAACGCGACCTACATCACCGACGACACCGACGCGGTGAACGCCCGCGTCGGCGCCGAGTTCACCGAGATGCAGGTCCGCTACGCCAGCGGAGCGGCGCGCTTCGACGGGCTGAAGGGACTGAGCTACGACACCCGCCGCAAGCTCGACATCCTCAAGCAGAGCATCGTCCTGCCCGCCCCCGCCACGCCGGGCGCCGCCAAGGAGCTCAACGACCTCGCGACCCGGCTCCAGTCGGCCTATGGCAAGGGCAAGGGGACGCTGCGCGGCGAGGAGATCAACGGCTCCGACATCGAGGCGGCGATGGGCACCAACCGCAACCCCGCCGAGCTGAAGGAGATGTGGGTCAGCTGGCACGACAATGTCGGCAAGCCGATGCGCGGCGACTATGCCAAGCTGGTCGAGATCGCCAACAAGGGCGCGGTCGACCTCGGCTACAAGGATCTCGGCGCGATGTGGCGCGCGGGCTACGACATGCCCGCCGACGATTTCGCGAAGATGATGGACCGGCTGTGGACGCAGGTGAAGCCGCTCTACGACGCGCTCCACTGCTACACCCGCACGAAGCTCAACGAGAAATATGGCGACGCCGTCCAGGCGAAGACCGGCCCGATCCGCGCCGACCTGCTCGGCAATATGTGGGCGCAGGAATGGGGCAATATCTACGACATCGTCGCGCCGAAGGGCGCGGGCGACCTGGGCTTCGACATCGGCGACCTGCTCGTCGCCAAGCAGTACGACCCGGTCAAGATGGTCAAGGCGGGCGAGGGCTTCTACACCTCGCTCGGCTTCGACAAGCTGCCCGACAGCTTCTGGGCCCGCTCGCAGATCACCAAGCCGCGCGACCGCGAGGTGGTGTGCCACGCCTCCGCCTGGGACATCGACAATGTCGACGACCTGCGGATCAAGATGTGCACCAAGGTGAACTCGGACGACTTCGTCACGATCCACCACGAGCTGGGCCATAATTTCTACCAGCGCGCCTACAACAAGCAGCCCTATCTCTACCTCAACGGCGCCAATGACGGCTTCCACGAGGCGATCGGCGACTTCATCGCGCTGTCGGTGACCCCCGACTATCTGGTGCGGATCGGCCTGCTCGACCCGACGAAGGTACCGAGCGCGGACAAGGACATCGGGCTGCTGCTGCGCCAGGCGATGGACAAGGTCGCCTTCCTGCCCTTCGGCCTGCTGATGGACAAATGGCGCTGGGGCGTGTTCAGCGGCCAGATCAGCCCGGCCAGCTACAACAAGGCATGGACCGACCTGCGCCTGCAATATCAGGGCATCGTCCCGCCCGAGGCGCGCGACGAGGGCGATTTCGATCCGGGCGCCAAATACCACATCCCCGGCAACACGCCCTATGCGCGCTACTTCCTCGCCCGCATCCTCCAGTTCCAGTTCTACAAGGCGGCGTGCGAGCAGGCCGGCTGGAAGGGGCCGCTCCACCGCTGCTCCTTCTACGGCAACAAGGAGGTCGGGGCGAAGCTCGACGCGATGCTGAAGATGGGTGCATCCAAGCCCTGGCCCGACGCGCTGCAGGCCTTCACCGGCAGCCGCGAGATCGACGGCTCGGCGATGATCGCCTATTTCAAGCCGCTGATGACCTGGCTCGAAAAGCAGAACAAGGGCCAGCGCTGCGGCTGGTGAGTCGAGGCATGGGGATGGCTGCGAATCGATTCGCCGTCATCCCCGGCTCCGGCCGAATCGGTGCAGTAATGAACATGATTGACAATAAGCCGGAACGGCTTTCGCGCCGCGATCATCGACGAAAGGCGCATCAATAGTATCCAAAATGGAGCCAGTGCCCGAAAACGGCACGGCTCGACCCTTTTGACTATTGCTTTTTACCACGTCGCATCGCAGTGGCCCGGCCCTATCATAACGGGATCGACCGGTCGGCGGGCGCAAGAGGGCCTCCGCCGCCCTTCGCGTTCGGGGGACCATGGCCGCAGCGGTGATCATCATCATCATTGCGCTGATCTTCAGCGCCGCGATGCTGACGGGGGTGATGCTGATCGCCTGGCGCAGCTTCGGCCGGCCGCGCCATGCCCTGCTGTGGGCGGCGGCCTTCGCGGTGGCGACGGTCGAATGGATCGCCAACCTCGCCTTCCGGATCGCCCAGGCCGAGGACAATGGCGCGTTCTACGCGGCGATCGCCGGGCTGAGCTGCCTGTCCAACGCGCTGATCGCGGCGGGCTTCGTCCAGCGCAGCCGGCCGCAGGCGGGGCCGGCGCCCTTCCTGATCGCCGCCGCCGGCGCCGCGCTGCTGATCGCGGGCGCCGCGATCGTCGTCCCGCATGACGGGGTGCGCGACGCGACCGGGCTGCTGTTCGGCGGGGCGATGATGGCGATCAGCGCCGCGCATGTCGGCCGCGGCTTCCGTACCGCGTCGCTGCCCGAACGATCGGTCACGCTGATGTTGATGCTGTTCGCGCTGCTCGACGGAGCGATGGCGGTCATCGCGCTGCGCCAGGGCATCGTCGGACAGGGCGAGGCGTTCGCGCTGTTCCGCACCATCCTCCTGCTGCTCTATCCGCCGGCCTTCATCGGCGTCGGGCTGTTCTCGGTCTTCCTCGTCGCAGCGGACCTGGCGGAGACGATGCGGACGCTGGCGACGTCGGACATGCTGACCGGCGTCTACAACCGGCGCGGCTTCGAGGACGCCGCCGAGCGCGCGATCCGCAACGCCCATCGCCAGCGCCAGCCGCTGTCGGTGGTGGTTGCCGACATCGACGGCTTCAAGGCGATCAACGACCGCTACGGCCACGGCGTCGGCGATCGCGCGCTGCGCCACTTCGCCAGCCGGATCGAGCGGCTGGTCCGGCGCGGCGACCTGATCGGCCGGATCGGCGGCGAGGAATTCGCGCTGCTCCTCGTCAACACCCGCCCGCAGGACGCCGTCGAGGTGGTCGAGCGCATCCGCCGCGACATCGCCGCGATGCCAGTCAGCGGCCCCGACCGCGTCGTCATGACCGCCAGCTTCGGCCTCACCGGGCTCCGGCCCGGCGACATCTCGCTCGCCTCGCTCCTCGCCCGCGCCGACCGCGCGCTCTATCGCTCGAAGCTCGACGGCCGCGACCGGGTGACGAGCGCCGAGGAATTGGAAGAGGCGTGATGTCCGGTTTCAGCTTGCGCTGAAACGAGCGGCACCGGCCCGCACCCCCACCCGACCTCCCAGTGATTCTACCCTATGGGAGGTCGGGTGGGGGTGCGGGCCGGTGCCGTATCCGGCGTCAGCCGGATCAATTCAACGAAACGGCGGCTCGTCGAAGGCGCGCAGCTTGCGGCTGTGGAGGCGGGCGCCCTCGCCGCGGAGCTGGTCGACCGCGGCGATGCCAATCTGGAGATGCTCGGCGATCGCCCGCTCGTAGAAGCGGTTGGCCTGGCCGGGCAGCTTGATCTCGCCGTGGATCGGCTTGTCCGACACGCACAGCAGCGTGCCGTAGGGAACGCGGAAGCGATAACCCTGCGCGGCCAGCGTCGCCGACTCCATGTCGATCGCGACCGCGCGACTCTGGCTGAAGCGCAGCGCCGAGGCGGTGTAGCGCAGCTCCCAGTTGCGGTCGTCGGAGGTGACGACGGTGCCGGTGCGCATCCGGAGCTTGAGCTGCTCCATGCTCTGGCCCGAGACGATCTCGGCGGCGCGGGTCAGCGCCTGCTGCACCTCGGCGATCGCCGGGATCGGGATTTCGGGCGGCAGCACGCTGTCGAGGACATGGTCGTCGCGCAGATAGGCGTGGGCCAGCACATAGTCGCCGATCCGCTGGCTCGGGCGCAGCCCGCCGCAATGGCCGATCATCAACCAGGCCGCCGGCCGCATCACCGCGAGATGGTCGGTGATCGTCTTGGCGTTGGACGGGCCGACGCCGATATTGACCAGGGTGATGCCCGACCGGTCGGGCGCGACCAGATGATAGGCGGGCATCTGGTGCTTGCGCCACGCGCTGTCGGCGATCGCCTGGCGCGGATCGGGATCGCCGCGCCGTATCTCGACCCCGCCGGCGCCGCTCAGCATCGTGTAGCGGCCGTCCTTGTCGAGCTGGTCGATCGCCCAATGGACGAACTCGTCGACATAGCGGTGATAGTTGGTGAACAGGATATAGTCCTGAACATGGCCGGGCGGGGTGCCGGTGTAGTGGCGCAGCCGGGCGAGGCTGAAGTCGACCCTCGGCGCGTCGAACAGCGCCAGCGGCCGGGGGGCGCCGTCGGCCTGCATCCACAACCCGTCGGCCAGTTCGTCGCCGATCTGCGACAATATCGTCGAGGGGAAGATGCGCGACAGCTCGACCGGCGAAGCGCCGGTCAGGTCGAGGTCGTCGCCCGCGTCGAGCACGTAGTTATAGGGGATCTCGGTGGTGCCGACGCCGGCCTCCACCCGCACGCCGTAATCCGCGATCAGCAGGTCGATCTGCTGGGCGAGATAAGGCGCGAACAAGGCGGGATGGGTGACCGCGATCGCATAGTCGCCGGGCTGCTGGAGCCGGCCGAAGGAACGGCCGAGCGGCCCCGGATCGCGGCCGCCCTCATAGCGCAGCCGGATCTCGGGATAGGCGAAGGCGCCGTCGCGGCGCATCGCCGGATCGGGCCGTTCGCCGGTCCGGATATAATGGGTCAGCGCGGCGCGCAGCCGCGCGACCGACTCGCGGTAGAGCGTATCGAGCTGCTCGACCAGTTGCAGGCTTTGCGTGGACGGCAATCTGTTCTCCTTGTTGTCTTGTGCCAGATATGGATGACAATGATGTTAGAGCTGGCCGAGCAGATGCTCCGCGCTGCTCACCTTATATTCGCGGGGCTCCTCGACGTTGAGGCGGGTGACGACGCCGTCCTCGACGAGCATCGAGAAACGCTGGCCGCGCACCCCCATGCCGGCGCCGCGCGCGTCCATCTCCAGCCCCAGCGCCCGGACGAAGTCGCCATTGCCGTCGGCGAGCATGCTGACCTTGCCGTCGGCGCCGGCCGAGACGCCCCAGGCGCCCATCACGAAGGCGTCGTTGACCGCGGTGCAGACGATCTCGTCGACGCCCCTGGCGCGGATCGCGTCGGCCTTGTCGACATAGCCGGGCAGGTGCTTGGCCGAGCAGGTCGGCGTGAACGCCCCGGGCACCGAGAAGAGCGCGACCTTGCGGCCCGCGAACAGGTCGGCGCTCGCGACCGGCCTCGGGCCCTCGCTCGTCATCGTCATGAAGCCGGTCTCGGGCACCCGCTCTCCCACCGCGATCGTCATCGTCCTTCTCCCTTGCCGTCGATGCTCGACGGGCCCAGCGCCGCGTCGATGAAATTCCCGGTCACCCATGACCAGCCATGCGCGCGGGCATGGGCGAGCCCGCCCTCGGCCAGCCGCGTCCGATAGGCTTCGTCGCCCAGCAGCCGGCGGATCGCGCCGGCGATGTCCGCGACGTCGTAGCCGTCGACCAGCAGCCCGGTCTCGCCGTCGATCACCGCGTCGGTGACGCCGCCGGCCCGCCCGCCGATCACGGCCTTGCCGCAGGCATTGGCCTCGAGGAAGACCAGCCCGAAGCCCTCGGTGTCGCCATCGGCCAATGTCCGGTTCGGCATGATGAAGAAGGTGCAGCGCCGATAGAGGTCGGTCAGCGCGTCGTCGTCGACCCCGCCGAGGAAATCGATCCGGTCGGCCGCCCCGCTCGCCGCCGCACGCGCCTTGAGCGCGGCCTCGTCGCCGCCATGGCCGGCGATCTTGAGCCGATAGGCGGGGAATTCGGGAGCGACGACCGCGAAGGCGTCGATCAGCCGGTCGAAGCCCTTGCGCTCGACCAGCCGGCCGACGCTGAGGATGAACGGCTCGCTGACGGTGCCGGGGGTGAAGCGTTCGAGGTCGACGCCGTTGACGACGAGGCGGATGCGATCGGGCGAGACGCCGAAGTCGCTGATGAGCCTGTCGCGGGTGAAGCTCGACACCGTCACCACCACGTCGGCGGCGCGCAGCGCCAGCCCGCGCAGCCGCGCCAGCCGGTTGTAGCTCGCCTGCACCACCTCCTCGCCATGGGTGTAGATGACGACGCGCCACGGCGTCAGCAGCGACAGCAGGATGGCGAGCCAGCCGAGCCCGTGCAGCTCGCAGACGACGATCGCCTTCGCGCGGCACCGGATCGCCTCGACCACCACCGCCCAGAACACGAACAGCATCACCGGCAGGTCGATCGCGACCAGGTCGAGCAGGCCGATCCGCCGCCGGATATGCTCGATCCGCGGGGGGCGCAGCCAGGGGATGCGCCGGATCGGATAGGATCGGCCGGCGTCGCTCTCGCGCCAGCCCGGAATCGGCTTGGCGAGATCGGGGTCGCGCCAGGCGCTCAGCACCTGAATGCGCGGCGCGGCATAGCGGGCGAGGCGGTCGTAGAGCGTCGGCGTCCCGCCGACCAGCGGCGGCATGACGTTGGTGACCAGCAGGATGCGGCCGTCGCGGCCCGATGTCCCGGCGTCGTCCATGCCCGCCGTCCCGGATGACCCGGCCTGCTGACGGATATGGCTCACCAATTGCCCCACGGGTGTCCGACTAGCACCCCGCCACGGGGAATTCCATGCGCGCCGACCGGACCGGCCCCCATCGTCATTCCCGCGAAAGCGGGAATCCATGGACGGCGGCCCGCAAGAGGCTGAAAGTCCCGTGACCGTGGCTTCCCGCTTTCGCGGGAATGACGAAAAGATGGGCGGAATCGACATGCGCTAGACATGCTTGCGCAGCCTGAGCAGCAGCGGCGCGAGGAAGGGCGCGACCCGGATGACCCGCAGCGCCCGGCGCCAGCGCGGGCCGAGCAGGTCGGGGCCGGCCCGGTCGAAGCCCGCCAGCGCCGCCTTCACCCGCCCCTGCTCGAGGTCGGTGAAGGCGTCGTCGATCATGATCTGCCGCGCGATGCGGTCGCACATCTCCTCGGCGGCCTTCGCCTCGGGGCGGCCGGCGAGCCGCTCGCGCGCCCGGCCGGTGACAGTCAGCGCGGTGCGCAGCATCCCGCCCGAATTGCGCGACGCCTGGTTCGCCCGGCGGCGATAGCGCACGATCGGCCGGGGCACATAGGCCAGCTCCCAGCCCGCCTCGAGCAGCCGGAGCCAGCCGTCGAAATCCTCCGACGAGATGATGCTCGTGTCGAAGCCGCCGATCCCCATGATCGCCTCGCGGCGCATCACGGTCAGGCCGAAGATGTTGAACTCGCGCCGCAGCACCCGGTCGAGCGTCGCGGGAAGCTGCTGCGGGCAATAGGCGGAGAACAGCTCGCCCTCGCGGTCGGCGCCGAAGAAGGTCGCGTCGCTGGTGACGAAGCCGATCCGCGGCGACGCCTCGAGCGCGGCGATCATCGAGGAGAGGAAGTCGGGCTCATAGACGTCGTCGCCGTCGAGCAGCGCGACATAGGGCGTCGTCACCGTCGCCATCGCCCGGTTGCGCGCCGTCGAGGGACCGCCATTGTCGGTTTCGAGGAAGCGGATGCGCGGATCGGCCAGATAGGGCGCGACATGCGCCGCCGCGTCCCGGTCGCCGTCGTCGATGACGACGATCTCCCAGTCGGTGCGATCCTGCGCCAGCACCGAATCGATCGCGTCGTGCAGCATCGCGCCGACGCGATAGGCGGGAATCACCACGGTGACGGCCGCCGGGCGGCGCTCGCTGCTTTGCGTCGTCATGGCGTCAAGCTATATGCATAAGCGATGGATGCGCCAGCCTCTCTCCGCGGGCAGTTGCTGCTCGCCATGCCCGGCATCGGCGACCCGCGCTTCGAAAAGGCGGTGATCGCGATGTGCGCGCATGACGAGAATGGCGCGCTCGGCGTCGGGGTCGACCGGGTCATGCCCGGCATCACCCTGCACGGGCTGCTCGAACAGCTCGACGTCGATCCCGGCATCGCCCCCGACTGCGACATCCTGCTCGGCGGGCCGGTCGAGCAGCGGCGCGGCTTCGTCCTGCACAGCACCGACTGGCTGGGCGAGGACAGCCTGCTGGTCGAGGACCGCTGGTGCCTGACCTCGACGCTCGACGTGCTGCGCGCCATCGCCGAGGGCAAGGGCCCGGCGCGCTGGCTGGTCGCATTGGGCTATGCCGGCTGGGGCGAAGGCCAGCTCGACGGCGAGATGCGCCGCCACGGCTGGCTCGCGACTCGGGCCGAGGACGGGCTGATCTTCGACCATCGCCCGCCGCGCCGCTGGGAGGCGGCGATGCGCTCCGCCGGGATCGATCCCCGCCTGCTCGCGGCCACCAGCGGCCAGGCCTGAGCGCGGCTGCGCCCGAAGCGGCGGACATATAAAGAAACCTTTATATTTGCATCGGACGGCTCGCCGGGCTATTGCGCCGGGCATTGCCGCCGGCTCGGCCGGCTGCCCCATCCCCGAAGGAGAAGCCCGTGGCCACCGCCGTTGCGAGCGAAACGAAGGACTATGTTGTTGCCGATCTGGGCCTGGCGGATTTCGGCCGCGCCGAGATCAACATCGCCGAGACCGAGATGCCGGGCCTGATGGCGCTGCGCTCCGAGTTCGGCGCGTCGCAGCCGCTGAAGGGTGCGCGGATCACCGGATCGCTGCACATGACGATCCAGACCGCGGTGCTGATCGAGACGCTGACCGCGCTCGGCGCCCAGGTCCGCTGGGCGACCTGCAACATCTTCTCGACCCAGGATCACGCCGCCGCCGCGATCGCCGCGACCGGCGTGCCGGTGTTCGCGGTCAAGGGCGAGAGCCTGGCCGACTACTGGGATTATGTCGGCTCGATCTTCGACTGGGGCGACGAGACCGCCAACATCATCCTCGACGACGGCGGCGATGCCACCATGTTCGCGCTGTGGGGCGCGAAGCTGGAGGCCGGCGCGACGCTGGGCGAGCCGCAGAATGACGAGGAAGTCGAGTTCCAGCGCGCGCTCAAGGCGTTCATCGCCAAGCGCCCCGGCTATCTGACCGAGACCGTCCGCAACCTGAAGGGCGTGTCGGAAGAAACCACCACCGGCGTCCACCGCCTCTACGAGATCGCCAAGAAGGGCGAGCTTCCCTTCCCGGCGATCAACGTCAACGACAGCGTCACCAAGTCGAAGTTCGACAATCTCTACGGCTGCAAGGAATCGCTGGTCGACGCGATCCGCCGCGCCACCGACGTGATGCTGGCCGGCAAGATCGCCTGCGTCGCGGGCTTCGGCGACGTCGGCAAGGGATCGGCCCAGTCGCTGCGCAACGGCGGCGCCCGCGTGATGGTGACCGAGGTCGATCCGATCTGCGCGCTCCAGGCCGCGATGGAGGGCTTCGAGGTCGTGACGATGGAAGAGGCCGTCACCCGCGCCGACATCTTCGTCACCGCGACCGGCAATGCCGACGTCATCACCGCCGAGCATATGGCGGCGATGAAGCCGATGTCGATCGTCTGCAACATCGGCCATTTCGACAGCGAGATCCAGATCGCCGCGCTCAGCAACTATAGCTGGACCGAGGTCAAGCCGGGCACCGACCTGGTGAAGTTCCCCGACGGCAAGCAGATCATCGTCCTCGCCAAGGGGCGGCTGGTGAACCTCGGCTGCGCCACCGGCCATCCGAGCTTCGTGATGTCGGCGAGCTTCACCAACCAGACCCTCGCCCAGATCGAGCTGTGGACGCGCGGCGACCAGTATAAGAACGAGGTCTATGTCCTGCCCAAGCATCTCGACGAGAAGGTGGCCGCGCTCCACCTCGAGAAGCTCGGCGTCAAGCTGACGAAGCTCAGCCAGAAGCAGGCCGACTATATCGGCGTCTCCACCGAGGGCCCGTTCAAGCCCGACCATTACCGCTACTGATCGATCGGTCGAGGTGGGCGGACACCGCTCGCCTCCGCCGCCTCTCTTCCCGTCATCCCGGCGAAAGCCGGGATCTCCCTGCCTTTGCTCGCCGCCGAAAGGACGCGACGAAGAGAAGTGAGATCCCGGCTTTCGCCGGGATGACGTTGTGAGAGAGGCATTTCCCCGCTCGCGCCTTCCATGATCCCGCTCTAGAAGCGTGCCCATGTCGCAGATGATCCAGCTCGATCCGGTCGCCGCCCTCATGCTCGCGATCATCGTCGCGCTGTGGGTCGCCGCCGCGGTCGCGTCGATCATCATGGGGCTGCGGCGCGACGTGATCGCCAAGACCCGCGCGCGCGACATCGAGCGCCAGGGCGCGCTCCTCGCCAGCGCGCCAGCGGTTCCCTTCCGCGTCGGGCTCGACGGCCGGATCGGCGCCGATCCCCGGCTCGCCCACTGGCTCGGCCTGCCCGCGCCGCCCACGACGATCGACGAGATGGCGGGCCAGGGCATGGCAGGCCAGGACGGGGGCGGCATCTCGGTCGTCGACGCCGAGGGGCTGGCCGCCGACATCGCCGCCGCCAACCAGGCCGGCCGGGCGTTCGCGCGGGTGCTGCGCCTCGCCGGGACCGACCGGGTGCTGCTCGCGCGCGGCCGGCCGTCGCCGCCCGCGATCGGCGACGGCGTGATCGTCTGGCTGTTCGACAACAGCGAGGCCGAGCGCGCCATCACCCGCCTGTCGGCCGAGGGCCAGGCGGTCAGCGACGCGCTCGACAGCTGCCTCGCGCTGATCGAGGCGGCGCCCTTCCCGATGTGGCATCGCGGCCCCGACCTGAAGCTGGCGCTGGTCAACTCCGCCTATGTCGCCGCGGTCGAGGGCGAGAGCGCCGAGGAGGTCGTGACCGGCGGCGTCGAGCTGGTCGATTCGGCCGACGGCCGCACCCCGCGCGCGACCGCGCTGGCGGCGCGCGACAGCGGCCGGATCAAGACCCATGTCGTCCCCGTCACGCTGGGCGGCCAGCGGCGGACGATGCGGATCGTCGACGTGCCGATGGGCGAGCACGGCGTCGCCGGCTACGCCTTCGACATCCAGGACCTAGAGCAGACGCGCGGCGAGCTCGGCCGCTTCCAGGAGGCGCAGCGCGAGCTGTTCGACCGGCTGTCGGCCGGCGTCGCCCAGTTCGGGCCCGACCGCAGCCTGATCTTCTGCAACCAGCCCTTCCTGCAATTCTTCTCGCTGCTGCCCGAATGGATGTCCGACCATCCCGAGTTCGACCGCGTGCTCGAACGGATGCGCGAGACCCAGCGCCTGCCCGAGGCGCGCGACTTCCCCGGCTGGAAGGCCGATCGCCGCGCCTGGTTCAACGCGGTCGACGCGGTCGAGGAGAATTGGACGATCCCCGGCGGCCAGCATCTGCGCGTCGTCGCCCAGCCGCTGCCCAATGGCGGGCTGCTGCTGTTCTTCGAGGACCGCACCGAGCAGGTCCAGCTGTCCAGCGCGCGCGACACGCTGCTGCGCGTCCGCGCCGCGACCTTCGAGAATCTGTTCGAGGCGATCGGCGTGTTCGCGTCCGACGGCCGGCTCCACATCTGGAACCAGAGCTTCCGCGACATATGGGGCCTGTCCGACGCCGACCTCGCCCAGAACCTCCGCGTCGACGCGATGGTCGAGCTGGTCGCGGCCAAGCTCGCCGATCCGTCGCGCGCGCAGCTGCTGCGCGACCTGGTCCGCATCGCGACGGTCGACCGGCAGGCGCGCACCGGCCGCATGGCGCTGGCCGACGGCCGCTATTTCGACTTCGCGGTGGTGCCGCTGCCCGACGGCAACGCGCTGTTCACCCTGCTCGACATCACCGCCTCGCGCGGGATCGAGGAGGCGTTGCGCGGCCGCGCCGACGCGCTGGAGGAGGCCGACAAGCTCAAGACCGCCTTCGTCGCCAATATGAGCTATGAGCTGCGCGTGCCGCTGACCTCGATCGCCGGCTTCGCCGAGCTGCTCGACGGCGGCTATGCGGGCGAGATGCCGCCGATCGCGCAGGAATATGTCAAGGCGATCCTCGCCTCGGTCGGCCGGCTCGGCTCGCTGGTCGAGGACGTGCTCGACCTCACCCAGGGCGCCGCCGGCAACCTGCCGCTGTCCGAGGAGCAGGTCGACATGGGCGCGCTGCTCACCGGCGCGGTCGCCGCCGCCCGCTCCGCCGCCGAGGGCAAGCCGCTCCAGCTCCTCGTCGACGTCGAGCCGGGGCTGGGCGAGATTCGCGGCGATCCGCGCCGGCTGCGCCAGATCGCCGACCATCTGCTCAACAACGCGATCACCTACACCCCGCCGCAGGGGCGGGTGACGATCCGCGTCCATGGCGACGACGACATGATCGTCTGGGTGGTGTCCGACACCGGCCCCGGCATGGACGCCGCCCAGCGCGCCGGCATCTTCGACGCCTATCCGCGCATCGACGCGAGCAACGACGAGGGCAAGCAGCTGATCGGCATCGGCCTGCCGCTGACCCGCCAGCTCGTCGAGGCGCATGGCGGCTCGATCGCGCTGGAGAGCGAGCCCGGCCGCGGCACCACCGTGACGATCCACCTGCCCCGCCGCCACGGCGAGCATGGCCATGCGTGAGGACACCGTCACCGTCATGCTGAACTTGTTTCAGCATCCACCGGGAGCCTTGGTCGTGGCTTGCCGGCTCTGTTGCCCACATCCGTGTCATCGCCCGGCCAGCCTGAGCGGCGGGGTGGATGCTGAAACGAGTTCAGCATGACGGAGCATTCGCTGTACCTCGACGGCCCCGAGGCCACCGCCGCCGCCGGCGCCGCGCTCGCGGCGGTGCTGCGTCCCGGCGACGTGGTCGCGCTGGGCGGCGATCTCGGCGCGGGCAAGACCACCTTCGCGCGCGGGCTGCTCCACGCGCTCGGCTTCGCGGGGGAGGTGCCGAGCCCCAGCTTCCCGATCGTCATCCCCTATGCGCCGCCCGAGCTGCGCCTGCCGCTCTGGCATGTCGACCTCTACCGGATCGACGATCCCGAGGAGATCGAGGAGCTGGGGCTCGACGAGGCGCGCGCCGACAGCGCGCTGCTGATCGAATGGCCCGAGCGGATGGGCGCCCGGCTGTGGCCCGACGCGCTGCGCCTGGCCATCGAACCGGCCCAAAGGCCTGGGGGCCCCGATGCGCGCCGCTTGACTTGGGCGGCGCCCGCGCCATGGGAGGGCCGATGGCCGCCGCGAACATGACTCCCCCGCCCCACGCCCCCGCCTTCCTCGACCGTGCCGGCTGGGGCGGCGGCGAGATTCGGCCGCTGGCGGGCGACGCCAGCTTCCGCCGCTATTTCCGGGTCCATCGCGACGGCGCCAGCGCCGTGCTGATGGACGCCCCGCCCGAACATGAGGACAGCCGCCCCTTCCTGGCGGTCGCCGAGCATCTCGCCGCGATCGGCTTCCGCGCGCCGCGCGTGCTGGCGCGCGACCTGGAGGCGGGGCTGATCCTGCTCGAGGATTTCGGCGACGCCCGGATGAAGGAGGCGATCGAGGCCGATCCCGCCGCCGAGACGTCGATCTACGCGCAGGCGATCGACCTGCTCGCCGATCTCCACGGCCATGCCGCCGGACCGCTGCCGCCCTATGACATGGCGGTCTACCAGCGCGAGGCCGGGCTGTTTCCCGAGTGGTACATGCCGGCGGTCGGGCTCGACGCCGACGCGGATGGCTGTGCCGCGACTTGGGCGGCCGCCTGGGACGCGGCGCTGGCGCCGGTCGCCGGGGACCGCTCGGTCAGCGTGCTGCGCGACTATCATGCCGAGAACATCATGCTGCTCGGCGACGGCAGCCTCGGCCTGCTCGATTTCCAGGACGCGCTGGCCGGCCACCCCGCCTATGACCTCGTCTCGCTGCTGCAGGACGCGCGGCGCGACGTGCCCCCTGGCGTCGAAGCGGCGATGATCGCGCGCTACGCCGCCCGCCGCCCGTTCGACGAGGCCGCCTATGCGCTGCTCGGCGCGCAGCGCAACGCCAAGATCCTGGGCATCTTCACCCGCTTGTGGAAGCGCGACGGCAAGCCCCGCTACCTCGCCTTCCAGCCGCGCGTCTGGGGCTATCTCGAACGCGACCTCGCCCATCCGGCGCTGGCCCCGGTCAGGGCCTGGTTCGACGCGCATGTCCCCGCGGCCCAGCGCGCCGCCCATTGGACGGACCACATCGCATGAGCTTCGCCAAGCCCCTGTCGCTGCGCCCCAATCCGGCGCCCGCCCCGATCGGCACGGCGATGGTGCTCGCCGCCGGGCTCGGCAAGCGGATGCGCCCGCTGACCGCGACCCGGCCCAAGCCGCTGGTCGAGGTGGCGGGCAAGGCGCTGCTCGACCATGTGCTCGACCGGCTGCGCGACGCCGGCATCGGCCGCGTCGTCGTCAACGTCCATTATCTGGCCGACGCGCTGGAGGCGCATCTCCGGCGCAAGGCCGCCGATCTCGACGTCCGCATCTCCGACGAGCGCGGGCTGCTGCTGGAGACGGGCGGCGGGGTCGCCCGGGCGCTGCCGCTGATCCCCGACGATCCCTTCCTGATCGTCAACAGCGACAATCTGTGGGTCGACGGGCCGGTCGACGCGATCAGCCTGCTGGCCGACCGCTGGGACGACGCGGCGATGGACGCGCTGCTGCTGCTCGTCCCGCTCGCGCGCGCCAATTGCCACAGCGGGATGGGCGACTTCCACATGGACGGCGACGGCCACATCGCGCGCCGCCGCACCGCCAAGGTCGCGCCGTTCGTCTATACCGGGATACAGCTCGTGTCGAAGCGGCTGTTCGCCGACCTGCCCGAGGGCCCGTTCGGCTTCATGCTGCTCTGGGAAAGGGCGATCGCCGCCGGGCGCGCCTTCGGCCTGGTCCACCAGGGCCTCTGGTTCGACGTCGGCACGCCCCCCGCGATCGGCAAGACCGAGGCGCTGCTGGGGCGGAACTGATCCGCCCCCGGCGCCCGGTCCTCCCGGCCGACCTCAGCTATTGTCGACGGTCTCCGCGCCCGGGCCGTTCTTCTTGATCGAGTCGATCGCGTTCTGGGCGCTCGCCTTGCTGCTGTAGCCTTCGGTCGAGAAGATCGTCTCGCTGTTATATTTGAAGCGGACCCGGAATTCGCCGGCCTTGTCCTTATAGATCTCGAATTTGTGCGCCATGATACTCTCCCAACAAACCGGCGGCAGGTTAACATGGGTTAGCCCCGGATCAACAGCGCGGTGAGCCGCGGCTTCCGCTGACGCGACGAACCGTTACAGTGGCCGCGATGTCCCGCCCCGCCGTCTTCACCATCCCCGCCCACCGCGCCTTCGCCGACGCCCTCGCGGCCGGGCTGATCGCGCGCCACGGCCCCGATCCGCTGGGGCTCGCGCGGACGGTGGTGCTGGTGCCGAACAACCGCGCGGCGCGCGCGATCAGCGACGCCTTCGTCCGCCGCGCCGAGGGCGGGCTGCTGCTGCCCCGCCTCGTCGCGATCGGCGATCCCGAGCTCGACGAGCGGCTCGGCGGGCTGCTCGACCCGATCGACGCCGATGCGGAGGAGGAGCCGATCCCGCCGGCGATCGACCCGCTCGAACGGCAGATGATCCTCGCCCGGCTGACCGCCGAGGCGCGCCAGGCGGCGGGCGACCCGATCGACGGCGGCGAGGCGATCCGGCTGGCGGGCGAGCTCGGCCGCACGCTCGACCAGATGCTGATCGAGCAGATTCCGGCAGCGCGGCTGCGCGACCTCGTCGCGCTGCCCGAACTGTCCGAGCATTGGCAGCGATCGCTGGCGATGCTCGACACGATCCTGACGCGCTGGCCCGCCGAGCTGGCGGCGCGCGGGCGGATCGACCTGGCCGAACGGCGCAACCGGCTGCTCGACCGGGTGGCGCGGCGCTGGCGCCACCGGCCGCCGCCGGGCGCGGTGATCGCGGCCGGCATCAGCAGCACGACCCCGGCGGTCGCCCGCCTGCTCGGCGTCGTCGCCCGGCTGCCGGAGGGGATGGTCGTGCTGCCCGGCCTCGACACCGTCTCCGACGAGGCGGAGTGGCGGGCGCTCGGCCCGCACGAGACGGGCGAGGACGGCGCCCGCCCGCCGCGCCCGGTCGAAAGCCATCCGCAATATGCGCTCAAGCGGCTGCTCGACCGGATGGACGTCGGCCGCGGCGAGGTCGCGACCTGGCGCTGGGGCGGGGGCCGCGACGCCCGCTCGGTGCGCGCCCGGGCGATCGCCAATGCGATGGCGCCGGCCGCCTTCACCGACAAATGGCACCGCCTGCCCCCGGCCGAGCGGCGGCTGAGCGGCGTCCGCGCGATCGAGCTCGCCAACCCGGCCGAGGAGGCGCAGGTGATCGCGCTGGCGCTGCGCGAGGCGATCGAGACGCCGGGCCGCACCGCCGCGCTCGTCACCCCCGATCGCGTGCTCGCGCGCCGCGTCACCGCGCATCTCGCCCGCTGGGGGATCGTCGCCGACGATTCGGCGGGCACGCCGCTGTCGCTGACCCCCGCCGGCACGCTGCTGCTCGCCGTCGCCGAGGCCGCGGCCGAGGGCTTCGCGCCGGTGCCGCTGCTCGCCCTGCTCAAGCATCCGCTGGTGCGGCGGGGTGCTGCGCGCGGCGCCTGGCTCGATGGTGCGCGCAAGCTCGACATCGCGCTGCGCGGGCCGCGCCCGCCCGCCGGGCTCGACGGCATCGCCCGCTATCTGCGCGACGGCGACGGCCACGCCAGACGCGCCCGCGCGCCCGCGATCGACTGGTGGGACGAGGTCCGCCCGCTGCTGGAGCCGCTGGAGAAAGCCTTCTCCGCCCGCACATTGGCGGAACTGCTCGCCGCCCTCCGCGAAACCATAAGCACGCTCGCGGACGATGCCGGCTGGTCGGGGCCGGACGGCCGCGCCGCCGCCGACCTGGTCGCCGAGCTGGAGGCCTGGGCGCCGATCGGCCCGGCCGCCTTCGATCCGGCGGGGCTCGCGCCGACGCTGCGGCTGCTGATGGACGCGGTCGCGGTCCGCCCGCCGCAGGGCGGCCATCCGCGCCTGTCGATCTGGGGCCTGCTCGAGGCGCGGCTCCAGCATGCCGACCTGATGGTGCTGGGCGGGCTCAACGAGGGGGTGTGGCCGGCGCTGCCCAGCCCCGATCCCTGGCTGGCCCCGCGCATCCGCGCCGAGCTCGGCCTGCCCGGCCTCGAAACCCGCATCGGCCTGTCGGCGCACGACTTCGCGATGGCGCTGGGCGCGCCCGAGCTGATCGTCACCCGCGCCCGCCGCGACGCCCGCGCGCCGACCATCGCCTCGCGCTTCTGGCTGCGGCTGGAGGCGATGACCGGCGGCATCACCCGCGAGCATCGCCTGCCCAACTGGGCCGCCGCGATCGACCGGCCCGCCGACCGCCGCTTCATCGCCCGCCCCGAGCCGCGCCCCCCGTCGCCGACCGGCCGAACGTCATCGCCGTCACCCGGCTCGACCGGCTCCAGGCCGACCCCTTCGCCTTCTACGCCGACGCGATGCTCAGGCTGCGCCCGCTCGACGCGGTCGACGCCGATCCGACCCCGGCCTGGCGCGGCACAGCCGTCCATGCCGTGTTCGAGGCGTGGATGAAGCAGGACGATTGCGACCCCGACCGGCTGCTGCCGCGCGCCGAGGCGATGCTGCGCGATATGGCCGCGCACCCGGTGATGCAGGCGCTGTGGGAGCCGCGGCTGATCGAGGCGCTGCGCTGGGTCGCCGACCGGATGCGCGAGGAACGGGCGCAGGGCCGCCGGCCGATCGCCGCCGAGCTGGACGGCCGGGTCGAGGTCGCCGGCATCACCCTGACCGGCAAGGTCGACCGCATCGACCGGCTCGCCGACGGCACGCTCGCGATCGTCGACTACAAGACCGGCAAGCCGCCCAGCGCCGCGCAGGTCGAGGCGGGCTATGCGATGCAGCTCGGCCTGCTCGGCCTAATCGCGGACCGGGGCGGCTTCGACGGGATCGAGGGGACGCCGCTCGCCTTCGAATATTGGTCGCTGGCGAAGGATCGCGACGCCTTCGGCCAGGTCCGCTCGCCGGTCGGCGGCAAGAGCCATGTCGCGCCGCAGGACTTCGTCGCCCATGCCGCCGCGATCCTGGCCAGCGCGGTCGAGCGCTGGCTGACCGGGACCGAGCCCTTCACCGCCAAGCTCGCCCCCGAATATTCGCCCTATGCCGATTATGACCAGCTGATGCGGCTCGACGAATGGTATGGCCGGGGCAGCGGCGAGGCGGAGGGCGGGCGATGAGCGGGCGCCTCAAGCCGCTCGATCCGCTGCAGCCGCAGCAGCGCGCCGCCTCCGACCCGCGCGAGCTGGTCTGGCTGTCGGCCTCGGCCGGCACCGGCAAGACCCACGTCCTCACCGCGCGGGTGCTGCGCCTGCTGCTCGGCGGCGCCGCGCCCGAGGCGATCCTCTGCCTGACCTTCACCAAGGCGGGCGCGGCCGAGATGGCCGAGCGCATCCACCGCCGCCTCGCCCACTGGGCGGGCCAGAAGGACGATCTGAAGCTGACCCAGGACCTCACCCGGCTGGGCGAGGATGCCGGGCCCGAGGCTCTGAAGCGGGCGCGGCAATTGTTCGCGCGGGTGCTGGAGGCGCCGGGCGGCGGGCTGCGCATCCAGACGATCCACGCCTTCTGCCAGACACTGCTCGCCGGCTTCCCGGCCGAGGCGGGGCTGACCCCCGGCTTCCGCCCGATCGAGGGGCGCGAGGAGGCGGCGCTCGCCCGCCGTACCCTCGCCGACCTGCTCGACGGCGCGGCCCGCGGCGGCGACCATGGGCTGATCCGCGACGTCCAGACGCTCAGCCTGCGGCTCGGCGAGGGCGGGGCAGAAGCCTATCTGCTCGACTGCGCCCGCGCGCCCGACGCGCTGGCCGCGCTCGGCGCGCGCGGGGCGATCGAGCCCCGGCTGCGCCACGCCTTCGACGTGCCGCTCGGCGATGTCGAGGAGGCGATCGAGGCGGCCTGCGCCGGTCTCGACCTCGCCGCTTTCGAGGCCGTCGCCCGCGCCAACGCGACCTGGGGCACCGCGACCGGGCTGCGCGACGCCGACACCTTGGCCGCTTTCCTCGCCGCCGGTCCGGCCGCGCGCGCGGCGATGCTGGAGGAGGTGCTGTTCGTCGTCCTGACGAAGAGCTTCGAGCCGCGCAAATATGCCGCCGGGCTGCTCAAGGCCGATGCCGGCTATCCCGACCAGTGCGTCCGGCTCGCCGACCAGATCGGCCGGCTGCTCGGCTGGCGCCGCCGCGCCGCGCTCGCCGCCGCGATCGGCGCGGGCCTGCGCGCCGGCCAGGCCTATGCGCAGGCCTATGCCGAGGCGAAGCGCGCCGCCGGGCTGGTCGATTTCGACGACCTGATCCGCGCCACCGTCCGCCTGCTCGACGAGCCCGGCATGGGCGACTGGGTGCGCTACAAGCTCGACCAGCAGACCGACCATATCCTGGTCGACGAGGCGCAGGACACCAACGCCGCGCAATGGGCGATCGTCGGCCGGCTCGCCGAGGAATTCTTCGTCGGCGCCGGCGCGCGCGGCGGGGCGCCGCGCACCATCTTCACGGTCGGCGACTTCAAGCAGGCGATCTTCGGCTTCCAGGGCACCGACCCGGTCGAGTTCGAGCGCGCCCGGCTGGGCTTCGCGATCAAGGCGCTCCAGGTCGACCGCGAGTTCCTCGACCTGTCGCTCGACCGCAGCTTCCGCTCGGCGCCCGCCGTGCTCGAACTGGTCGACCGGCTGATCGCCGATCTCGGCCATGAGGAGATGGGCCTGTTCACGCCGGCCGAGCGCCACGCCGCGCACCATGCGATGCCGGGCCGGGTGACGCTGTGGAAGCCGCTGTCGATCGAGGAGGCGGTGGACGACGACGGCGAGGAGGGCTTCATCGACGACGCCACCCGCGCCTATGCTGGCCGGCTGGCGAAGCAGGTGCGACGCTGGATCGACGAGCGGCTGTGGCTGGCGAGCAAGAAGCGCCCGATCCGGCCCGAGGACATATTGATCCTCGTCCGCCGCCGCGCCGACCTCGCCTCGCTGATCGTCGCCCGGCTCCATGCCGAGAAGGTGCCGGTGGCGGGCGTCGACCGGCTGCGGCTGACCGCGCCGCTGGTCGTCAAGGACCTGCTCGCCGCCGTCCGCTTCGCCGTCCAGCGCGAGGACGACCTCAGCCTCGCCGCGCTGCTCGTCTCGCCGCTGTTCGGCTGGAGCCAGGAGGCGCTCTACCGGGTCGGCTTCGGCCGGCGCGGGCCGCTGGTCGACGCGGTGCGGGCCAAGGGCGACGCCGACACCAACGCCGCGCTCGACGCGATCCTCGCCCGCGCCGACTTCACCACCCCCTATCGCTTTCTCGAACATCTGCTGACCGGCCCGCTCGATGGGCGCCGCAAGCTGCTGCGCCGGCTCGGCGACGAGGCGCGCGACCCGATCGACGAGCTGCTCGGCGCCGCGCTCCAGTTCGAGGGGACGGCGACCGCGACCTTGCAGCGCTTCCTCGACTGGTTCGATCGCGGCGACGTCGAGATCACCCGCGACCCTTCCGCGCCGCTCGACGCGGTGCGGGTGATGACCGTCCACGGATCGAAGGGGCTGGAGGCGCCGCTCGTCATCCTCGCCGACGCGACCGCCGATCCCGACCTCAGCCCCGACCGGCGGCTCGACTGGGCGATCGAGGAAGGCGCCGAGCCGGTGCCGGTGCTGCGCCCGCGCAAGGCCGAGATGGTCGAGGCGCTGCGCAAGGACGCCGAGGCGCTCGCCAAGCGCGAGCGGCAGGAGCATTGGCGGCTGCTCTACGTCGCGCTGACCCGCGCGCAGGAGCATCTGGTGATCGGCGGCACGCTCGGCGTCCGCGCGCGCGGCGTTCCCCCGGCGTCGAGCTGGTACCAGGCGATCGACCAGGCGATGGCCGGCCTGGGCTGTCCGCCGGTCGAGGACCCGCTGTGGGTCGAGGCGCGGCATTATCACGGCTCGGTGGCGGCGACCGGGACGACCGCGCCCGCGCGGCCGAGGCGCGCCGCGCCGGTGCTGGCCGAACCCGGCTGGCTGCGCCGCCCCGCCCCGCCCGAGGCGCGCCCGCCGCGTCCGCTCGCGCCCTCGTCGCTCGGGCTCGACGACGTGCCCGATCCGCCGCCCTCGGCCGCGCTGCGCGCCGCCGCCCGGCGCGGCACCCTGCTCCATGCGCTGTTCGAGCGGCTCCCCGCCATCGATCCCGATCGCCGCCGCGACGCCGCGCTGCGCTGGCTGCTCGGCTCGGCCGGGGTCGAGGAGGCGGGCATCGCCGGCGCGTTGGCCGACGACGCCTGCCGCGTCATCGCCGACCCGCGCTTCGCCGCGATCTTCGGCGCCGACGCGCTCGCCGAGGCGCCGGTCGCGGCGGTGGTCGCGGGGGAGGTGGTGTCGGGCACGGTCGACCGGTTGCTGGTCGCCGCCGACCGCATCCTCGTCGTCGACTTCAAGACCGGCCGCCGCGCGCCCGCCGACCTCGCCACCGTGCCCGACCATCATCTGCGCCAGATGAGCGCCTATGCCGCCGCGCTCGGCGTGATCTTCCCCGGCCGGCCGGTCGCGGCGGCGCTGCTCTACACCGCCGGCCCGACCCTGATCGAGCTGCCCGCCGCCGTGCTGGACGCGCACAAGCCCGGCTTTAGGGGGCAGGAGCAAAAGCAGGGCCAAGGCCGTTGAGACTGCCGAAAGGCCCGCTTACATCTGATCCCGTAACCAAGGAGCGTATTCATGCCCACCAAAGCGATCACCGACTCGTCCTTCCATGACGACGTCATCAGTGCCGACAAGCCCGTCCTCGTCGATTTCTGGGCCGAGTGGTGCGGCCCGTGCAAGATGATCGGCCCGGCCCTGGAGGAGATCGCCGACGAGCTCGGCGAGAAGGTGACGATCGCCAAGATCAACATCGACGACAATCCCGACGCCCCCGGCAAATATGGCGTGCGCGGCATCCCGACGATGATCCTGTTCAAGAACGGCCAGCCGACCGCGACCAAGGTCGGCGCCGCGCCGAAGAGCCAGCTCAAGGGCTGGCTGGAAGGCGAGCTGTAAGAACACGCCTGAAACCCCCTCTCCCGCTCGCGGGAGAGGGTTAGGGGAGAGGGAGTGACGTGGAGGGCATCGAGTCCCTCCCGCTCTGCCCCTCTCCCAACCCTCTCCCCGGAGGGGAGAGGGCTTATCCTCAATCGAACAGCACCGCCTTGGCCAGCGCCCATGTCTCGGGCGAATTGGCGGCGATCGCGCCCTTGCCCGGCACGTCGAGCCGATAGGGCGCGCCGTCGTTGCGCGCGATCGTGCCGCCGGCTTCCTCCAGCATCAGCGCCCCCGCCGCATGATCCCAGACATGGGTGCGCTCGAACAGCGCGATGTCGTTGGCGCCGAGGATCAGCCGCGGATATTGCTCGCCCGCGCAGCGCGGGATGTCGACGATCTCCAGCCTGCCCTCGGCGCGGCGGCGGACGTCGGCCTGGCGGTCCGCCGGCATGAAATAGGTGGCGATCGCCGCCTTGGGCAGCCCGTCCGCCGACCGGCGCGCGCGCACCCGCTCGCCGTCGATGAAGCAGCCGCGTCCCCGCGCCGCATGGACGATGCGGTCGATCACCGGATCGTAGATCCAGCCCGCCTCGCGCGCGCCGTCGACCGCGAGGCCGATCATGATCGCGAAGGGGCTGTGCCCCTCGGTGAAATTGTTGGTGCCGTCGAGCGGATCGATGATCCAGGCGACGCCGTCGCCGACATGGTCGACGATCGCCGGGTCGGCGGCGGCGGCCTCCTCGCCGATGATCCGCGCGCCGGGCAGCAGCCGGCCGAGCGCCTCGCTCAGCCGCGCCTCCGATTCGCGATCGACGATGGTGACGAAGTCGCCGGGGCTCTTCTCGGCGAACTGGTCGGCGGCGAGCTTGCGGAAGCGCGGCATCATGATGTCGCGGGCGACGCCGCGCATCAGGTCGAGCACCGGCCGGTAAAGATCGTGCACCGGCATCAGCTCAGCGGGATCGCCACGCAGCCGGCATAGCCGGGCCGCTGCCGCAGCCGGGCGTACCAGTCGGCGACGTGCGGCCGATCGGGCCGATCGATGTCGAGCGCGTACCAGCTATGGACATAGACGCCCATCGGGATGTCGCCGATCCCGAAGCCGTCGCCCGACAGCCAGGGCCGTTCGGCCAGCGCCGCGTCGAGGATCGCCATCATCTCGCCCGCGCGCCGGGCCGAGGCCGCGACCTTCGCCGCGTCGCGATCGGCGGGCGCGGTGCGGACGAGCTGGATGAAGGCGTCGCGCTGCGCCTCGGCATAGCCGAACTGCCAGTCCATCCAACGATCGGCGAGCGCCCGCGCCCGCAGGTCGGCGGGCCACAGCGCGGGCGCATAGGCCGCCGCGAGGTAGCGCAGGATCGCGTTCGATTCCCACAGCACGAAGCCGTCGTCGTCGATCGTCGGAACCAGCCGGTTGGGGTTCATCGCCAGATAGGCGTCGGTGAAGCCGAAGCTCCCGCCGATGTCGCGCCGCTCATGCGCGATCCCCGCCTCGACCGCGAGCCAGGCGACCTTCTTGACGTTGTGCGAGTTGAGGCGGCCCCAGATGATCAGCGACATTGGTCTTCCCTCCCAGCGGCCGAGAAACCGCGCCGCTCTCTCCCTATCGTCATTCTCGCTTTCGCGGGAATGACGTGAGAAGAGGCACGATAGCCTCAGCTCCGATAATCGGCGTTGATCGAGATATAGCCATGGGTCAGGTCGCAGGTCCAAACCGTCGCGCGGCCGTTGCCAAGGCCGATGTCGACGCCGATCTCGATCTCGCGGCCCTGGAGGTGGGCGGCGACCGGCGCCTCGTCATAGCCCTCGACCGCGAGGCCGCCGGTCGCGACCTGGGTCGCGCCGAAGCGGATCGACAGCCTGTCCCGCTCGGCCGGCTCGCCCGCCTTGCCGACCGCCATCACCACCCGGCCCCAATTGGCGTCCTCGCCCGCGATCGCGGTCTTGACCAGCGGCGAGTTGGCGATCGACAGCGCGATGCGGTGCGCGCTGGCGTCGCTCTCGGCGCCCTCGACGGTGACGGCGATGAACTTCGACGCGCCCTCGCCGTCGCGGACGACGAGCTGGGCGAGCTCGAGGCAGACCGCGTTCAGCGCCGCCTCCAGCGCGTCGGCGCCGGGATCGTCCATCGTCTCCAGCCGCGCATGGCCGGCCTTGCCGGTGGCGAAGGCGAGCACGGTATCGCTGGTCGAGGTGTCGCCGTCGACGGTGATGCAGGAGAAGCTGCGGGCATTGGCGCGGTTGAGCATCGCCTGGAGCAGCTCCGGCGCGATCGCGGCGTCGGTGAAGACGAAGCCGAGCATCGTCGCCATGTCGGGGGCGATCATCCCCGATCCCTTGACGATTCCGACCAGCTCGACCCGGGCGCCGCCGACCATCGCCGAGGCGCGCGCCGCCTTGGCGAAGGTGTCGGTGGTCATGATCGTCGCGGCGGCCTCCTCCCAGCTCGCCTCCGGCGCGCGCAGCACCGCGTCGATCCCGGCCTCGGCCTTGTCGATCGGCAGCGGCACGCCGATCACCCCGGTCGAGGCGACGAAGACGTCCGACGGGCGGCAGCCGATCGCGCCCGCCACCCGCGCGGTGATCGCCTCGACCGCGGCGCGGCCACGATTGCCGGTGAAGGCGTTGCTGTTGCCGGCATTGACGACCAGCGCGCGCGCCTGGCCGAGCGGCAGCGCGGCGCGGCACCATTCGACCTCGGGCGAGGGGCATTTGCTGGTGGTCGTCACCCCGGCGACGACGGTGCCCTCGTCGAACGCGGCATAGGTCAGGTCGGCCCGGTCCCAGCGCTTGTAGCCCGCGCGCGCCACCGCGACGCGCGCGCCGGCGATCGGCGGCAGATCGGGAAAGGCGGCGGGGGCGAGCGGCGAACGGTCCATGGCACAACTCCGGAAAGGCTTGGCGGCGCTATAGAAGCTGGGGGAAGGGATGGAAATATCGCAGATGATCGTCCGATATTTCCTGCATTTCCATTCAGATCGGATGATGAAGCGGCTGGAAATGCCGCCATCGGCACGGCAGGCTGCGCGCTTCAAACGAGGGTTCACATGATCCGTCAATCTTTGTGCCTCCTGGCGCTACCCCTGCTGGTCTGCGCCGCCAAACCTCTTCCTACCAAGCTCAGAACCATCGGAAGTCCAGGCGACTGGATCCGGCCGGAAGATTATCCCAAGCGCGCCTTGCACGACCGGCGAGTCGGCATCGTGGCGTTCGAACTCGAGGTCGACGCACAAGGCCGGGCGGAGCACTGCATGGTGCTGGAATCGAGCGGCACGCCCGAATTGGACGAGGCCGCCTGCACGCTGGTGAAGGAACGGTCGCGCTTCGAGCCTGGCCGTGACGCACGCGGAAAGCCCATCGGCGGACGGTATCGCAACAGGGTTCGCTGGCAACTTCCCGATATCGGACCTTTCGCGCCGATCGACTTCATGATCGAGTTTGACGTCGACACGAACGGGACGGTGAGCAACTGTCATATCACGAGCAAGCCGACGGCACCGGACCTCGACTCCGGCTGCGCAATGGTGGCGGAGGACATGAAGACGAGAGCGCCCCCCAGCCAACCGTCCCATGTGAGGATGCGAACTTCGATCGAGGTGGAGGAACTCCCGTCCGATCCGAAGGCCCCGAATTGACGTAGTCGGCGGCGACACCTATCTGCACCGGGTTCATTTGCGCGGCGGCCGCGAGGCCGCCCGCGCGCCCTTGTCTCAAGGCCCATGTCTTAAGGAATGCCCATGCTCGGCGGCCTCGCCAAAGCCATCTTCGGATCGTCGAACGATCGTTATGTGAAGTCGCTGCGCCCGATCCTGCAGAAGATCGCAGGATTCGAGCCGACGCTCGAGGCGATGAACGACGAGGAGCTGGCCGCCCAGACGGTCAAATTCCGCCAGCGGCTCGACGCCGGCAAGACGCTCGATTCGCTGCTGCCCGAGGCGTTCGCGACGGTGCGCGAGGCGGCCCGCCGCGTGCTGGGCCAGCGCCATTACGACGTGCAGATGATCGGCGGCATCGTCCTCCATCGCGGCGAGATCGCCGAGATGCGGACCGGCGAGGGCAAGACGCTGGTCGCGACGCTGGCGGTCTACCTCAACGCCCTGCCGGGCGAGGGCGTCCACGTCGTCACCGTCAACGACTATCTCGCCACCCGCGACGCGGAGTGGATGGGCCGCGTCTACCGCTTCCTCGGCCTGACCGTCGGCGTGATCGTGCCCAACCTGTCCGACCAGGAACGGCGCGACGCCTATGGCGCCGACATCACCTACGGCACGAACAACGAGTTCGGCTTCGACTATCTGCGCGACAACATGAAATATGACCGCGCGCTGATGGTCCACCGGCCGTTCAACTTCGCGGTGGTCGACGAGGTCGATTCGGTGCTGATCGACGAGGCGCGCACCCCGCTGATCATCTCCGGCCCGACCGACGACAAGTCCGAACTGTACATGCAGGTCGACGCGATCGTGAAGCAGGTCACCAAGGACGATTACGAGTTCGACGAGAAGCAGCGGTCGGTGGTGCTGACCGAGGACGGCACCGAGCGGATCGAGCGGCTGCTGGAGGCGGCGGGCCTGCTCGAAGGCGGCAATCTCTACGCCTATGAGAACACCCAGGTCGTCCATCACCTGAACCAGGCGCTGCGCGCCAACGTCGCCTTCAAGCGCGATACCGACTATATCGTCAAGGACGAGAAGATCATCATCATCGACGAGTTCACCGGTCGCATGATGGACGGTCGGCGCTGGTCGGACGGCCTGCACCAGGCGGTCGAGGCCAAGGAAGGCGTCAAGATCGAGCCCGAGAACCAGACGCTCGCCTCGATCACCTTCCAGAATTATTTCCGCATGTACCCCAAGCTGGGCGGCATGACGGGCACGGCCGCGACCGAGGCCCATGAATTCTACCAGATCTACAAGATGAACGTCGTCACGATCCCGACGAACCTGCCGGTCAAGCGGATCGACCAGGACGACGAATTCTACAAGAACATGCTCGATAAATTCGCCGCGATCACCCAGGCGATCCGCGAGGCGAAGGAGCGCGGCCAGCCGGTGCTGGTCGGCACCGTGTCGATCGAGAAGTCGGAACTGCTGTCCGAGTTCCTGACCAAGGAGAAGGTCGAGCACAAGGTGCTCAACGCCCGCTACCACGAGCAGGAGGCGCACATCGTGGCGCAGGCCGGCCGGCTCGGCGCGGTGACGATCGCCACCAACATGGCGGGCCGCGGCACCGACATCCAGCTCGGCGGCAACCTCGAATTCCGCATGCTCGACGAGCATCCCGCGCTCGAGATCGGCACCCCCGAATTCGACGCGGCGGCCGAGCGCATCCGCGGCGAGATCATCGCCGAGAAGGAAGCGGTGCTCGCCGCCGGCGGCCTGTTCGTGCTCGGCACCGAGCGGCACGAGAGCCGCCGCATCGACAACCAGCTGCGCGGCCGGTCGGGCCGCCAGGGCGATCCGGGCCTCAGCCGCTTCTACCTGTCGCTCGACGACGACCTGCTGCGCATCTTCGGCCCGCAGACGATGTTCGCGCGGATGATGAACAAGAACCTCGCCGACGGCGAGGCGATCGTCAGCCCGTGGATATCCAAGGCGATCGAGACCGCGCAGAAGAAGGTCGAGGCGCGCAACTACGACATCCGCAAGCAGGTCGTCGAATATGACGACGTGATGAACGACCAGCGCAAGGTGATCTACGAGCAGCGCGCCGACATCATGGATGCCGAGACGGTCGACGACGTCGTCACCGACATGCGCGCCGACACCGCCAATGCGATCGTCGGCGGCTGCTGCCCGCCGCACAGCTATCCCGAGCAGTGGGACGTCGACACGCTCAAGCTGCGCTCGGCCGAGACGCTGGGCATCACGCCGCCGTTCGACGAGTGGATCGAGCAGGACGGCATCGATCCCGAGATCCTGGCCGAGAAGGTGCTGGCCGAGGCCGACGCGGTGATCGCCGCCAAGCGCGCGACGATCGACGACCAGAGCTGGCACGGCATCGAGAAGAGCGTGCTGCTCCAGACGCTCGACCATCACTGGAAGGAGCATCTGGCGACGCTCGACGCGCTGCGCCAGGTGATCCACCTGCGCGCCTATGCGCAGAAGACGCCGATCAACGAATATAAGCACGAGGCCTTCGCGCTGTTCGAGCGGATGCTCGTCGCGATCCGCGAGGAGGTGACCCGCGTCCTCGCCCATGTCCGCTTCGAGATGGCGCCGCAGGACTATGCCGAGCTGCCGCCGATGCCCGACTTCGTCACCGAGCATGTCAACGCGCTGACCGGCGAGGATAATTCGGGCGACCGCGACGGCGGCACGCTGGGGATCATCGGCAGCCGGGTGCCGCAGGCGATCGCCGCCCCGGCCGGCGACGGGTTCGAGATCACCCCGGAGATCGCGGCGACGCTCGGCCGCAACTCGCTCTGCCCCTGCGGCTCGGGCCGCAAGTACAAGCATTGCCACGGCGCGCTCTAAGGCCCTTCCGGATGCGAGGGAATCTCATCGCTTCCCTCGACCTTCCGTCATTCCCGCGAAAGCGGGAATCCACGGTCACGGACCATCCGGCCCCCTGCCCGCCGCCGTCCATGGATTCCCGCTTTCGCGGGAATGACGACGGAGGCTGGATCGGATCGTACGATCATCATCCCCTGAAAGAGGGGCATGACCAAGCTCGACCGGAACATCTCTAGCATGGCGCTGGCGCACGGCGGCCGCCATGCATAATCCCATCAAGCGCTGGGGCTGGTTCGCGCTGGGATGGGTGATGGTCGCGCTCGGCTTCATCGGGGCGCTGCTGCCGGTGATGCCGACGACGATCTTCCTGATCCTCGCCGCCGCCTGCTTCAGCCATTCGAGCCCGCGCTTCGAACGCTGGCTGCTCGACCATCGCTGGTTCGGCCCGCCGATCCGGCGCTGGCGCGAAAACGGCGCGATCCCGCGCAAGGCGAAGATCGTCGCGATCGTCAGCATGGCCGGCGGCTATGGCGTGCTGCTGGCGACCGCCGCGCCCGCCTTGTGGATTTGTCTGGCCATCGCGGCGGGGCTGATCGCCTGCGCCGCCTATGTCGCGACCCGGCCCGACGGCTGACGGCCGGGGCGGCGTATCGGCCGCCCGGCGGGCGGTTCCGCAATTAACGAAAGTTTACATCAATCGCTTTCCCTTAACCTCTTTCTGTAACTAAAAGGCCGCAGGGCAGGCGCCTGGGGCCAGATTCTTTCGGGCGGACCCGCCCGCAAGATCGCGTTCCAGCCGAGGGGAGCAGGTCGATTTCGCTTGAGAGGACAGCCGAGGCCAACCGCCTGCTGACGATTGCCGAATCGCTCGCGGGAATGGGCCATTGGCGTTCCGATCGCGGCCGGAACAGCTATGTCTGGTCGCCCGAGATGTACCGCATCCTCGGCTTCGCGCCCGACACGGCGCCGACCAGCGAGATGATCCGCGCCCATTACCATCCCGACGACGTCGACAAGGCCGACCTCGCGGTGGCCGAGACCTTCCGCACCGGATCGCTGCCGATGACGCGGCTGCGCTGGATGCGGCCCGACGGGCGGACGATCCACATCCAGATCGCCGGGCAGCTCGAAGGGCCCGAGACGATCATCGGCATCCTGCGCGACGTGACCGAGGAGGTCGAGACCGAACGCGCGCTGATCGCCGCGCGCGACCAGGCCCGCGCCGCCGAACGGACCCGCGCCGAGATGCTCGAGGTGGTGAGCCACGAGATCCGGACGCCGATGCACGGCCTGCTCGCCGCGATCGACGCGCTGCGCCGCGAGCCGCTCGACGGCGCGCGCCAGGCCCAGCTCGCCAGCCTGAACCAGGCGGCGACGACGGTGATGGGCGTGATCGACGACATGCTCGACTATAGCCGCATCGAATCGGGCCGGGTGGTCATCGAGAGCATCAATTTCGACCTGGTGTCGGTGGTCCGCACCACCATCGACCTGCACAACGGCGCGGCCGGAGCCAAGGGCCTCGGGCTCGACGCGTTCGGCCTCGACGGCGATCCCCGGCCGGTGCGCGGCGATCCGGCCCGGCTGCAGCAGCTTCTGTCGAACCTGATCAGCAACGCGATCAAGTTCACCGAGACGGGCAGCGTCTCGATCAGCCTGTCGCCGACCCGGTCCGACGGCGACACCGACTGGTGGATGATCATCGTCCGCGACAGCGGGCGCGGCATCGGGCAGGAGGCGCTCGGCCGCATCTTCTCGCGCGGGGAGCAGGTCGACGCGGCGCGGATGCGGCTCCAGGGCCGCACCGGCCTCGGCCTCGCGATCAGCCAGCAGCTCGCCGAGGCGATGGGCGGATCGATCGCCGCGTCGAGCGATCCGGGCAAGGGCACGACCTTCTCGGTCGAGCTGCCGTTCAAGCGCGCCGACGCCGCGGCGGCCGAGGCGATGGCCGGCAAGGCGACCGGGCCGATGCGCATCCTGCTGGCCGAGGACAACCCGATCAACCGCCGGCTGATGGCGGGCCTGCTCGCGCGCGAGGGGCACGACGTCGTCGCGGTCGAGGACGGCCGCAAGGCGCTGGGGGCGGTCGCCACCCAGCCGTTCGACCTGGTGCTGATGGACATGCAGATGCCCGAACTCGACGGGATCGAGGCGACCCGCGCGATCCGCGCGCTCGATCCGCCCGCGTCGGACACGCCGATCCTGGCGATCAGCGCCGATTCGATGCCCGAGCGGCGGCGCGTCTATTTCGAGGCGGGGATCGACAGCTTCCTGCCCAAGCCGATCGTCTCGGGCCAGCTGCTCGACATGATCGGCACGATGCGCCGCAACCGGCCGGCCACGAGCGCGGCGGGCGACAGCTTCGACCGGGAGCGGCTCAACCTGCTCGTCGAGACGGCGGGCTATGCCGATGCCGCGGTGCTGATGAAGATGCTGATGTTCGACGTCAGCGACCGGCCCCGCCGCATCGCCGCCGCGGTGCGCGCGCAGGCCTGGGACCTGGCGATGGCCGAGACCGAGGCGCTGCGCACCCTGCTCGACAGCTTCGGCACCTTCAGCCTGTCGCGCCTGCTCGCCGCGATCGCCCGGCAATGCGCCCGGCAGACCTGCCCCCCGGCGGTGCTCGACGAGCTGTTCGACCAGGCGAGCAAGCTCGGCATATTGCTCCAGCACGAGGTCGGATCGGTCCCCACCCAGATCGCCCAGGCGATCGATAATGTGGTGGAAACCGATTTCTCCCGAAATCGGTAGTTTGTTTGTTGGGCCCTCAAGCGCCGGGCGCCGGGCATCCGCCCGGCTTGGCTATCCTCGCATAAGCTCGGGCGGCCATTCGGCCTTGCGGGACGCTGCGCATCCCGTTCCACCGCAAGAGATCGGCATCGGAGCCCGACAGGGGCTCCGCAAGCGCGAACGCGCGCCCGAGCTTATGCGAGGATAGCCAAGTGCGCGGATGCGCACGCCGGCGCCTGAGGCCAAACAAACAAAAGCTCGGGCTTACAGCCCGAGCGCCGCGTCGCTCGCCAGCTTGTCGGCGCGTTCGTTGTCGGGGTGGCCGGCATGGCCCTTCACCCAGATCCATTCGATCCGGTGCGGCGCGGCGGCGTCGAGCAGGCGTTGCCACAGCTCGGCATTCTTGACCGGCTTCTTGTCGGCGGTCTTCCAGCCATTCTTGCGCCAGCCGTGGATCCACTTGGTGAGCCCGTCCATGACGTAGCGGCTGTCGGTCGACAGCTTGACCCGGCACGGCTTCTTGAGCGCCTCGAGCGCGCGGATCGCCGCCATCAGCTCCATGCGGTTGTTGGTGCTGGGGTTCTCGGCGCCCGACATCTCCTTCTCGGTCGCGCCGAAGCGGAGCAATGCGCCCCAGCCGCCGCGCCCGGGATTGCCCTTGCACGCGCCATCAGTCGCGATCTCGACGAGGGGAAGTTCGGTCATGGCGAAAGGGTCAGGCCGGGACGAGCGTTTCGGGATCGGCCTCGGCATAGAAGTCGAGCCGGCGCAGGAAGGCGATCGGGTCCTTGCGGGTGACCATCGCGTCGGCCGGCGTGTTGAGCCAGTCCCAGGCGCGGGTCAGCAGGAAGCGCAGGCAGGCGCCGCGCGCGAGGATCGGGAAGGCCAGCCGCTCGTCGGTCGACAGGCCGAACTGGCGGTCGTAGCCGGCGACCAGCGCGCGGCCGAGATCGGCATGATAGCCGGTGCCGTCATTCTCGAAGCACCAGGCGGCGTGGGTCACCGCGACGTCCCAGGCGCGGATGTCGGTGCAGGCGAAGTAGAAGTCGATGACGCCGCTCACCTCGTCGCCCAGCATCAGGACATTGTCGGGGAAGAGATCGGCGTGGATCACCGCGGTCGGCAGGTGGCGCGGCCAGTTCGCCTCCAGCCATTCGACCTCCGCCATCACCCGGCCGCGCAGGCCGGGCTGGATATGGTCGAGGTCGGCGCCGCACCGCGCCGCGAGCGCCCCCCAGCCGGCGAGGTCGAGGCTGTTGGGCCGGCCGAGCCGGAAGTCGCCCAGCGCCTTGTGCATGTCGCCGAGCGCCCCGCCCGCCGCACGCGCCTGCGCCGGAGTCGGGTGAGTCACCGACACGCCCGACAGGAACTCGATCAGGCAGGCGGGCCGCCCCGCCAGCGTCTGGAGCTGCTCGCCGCGCCGGTCGCGCAGCATGCGCGGAATGTTGAGGCCCTTGGCGGCGAGATGATCGGTCAGCGCGCAGAAGAAGGGCAGGTCGTCGACGTTCACCCGCTTCTCGTAGAGCGTCAGGATGAAGCGGCCGGCGGTCGTCTCGATCAGGTAGTTGCTGTTCTCGACGCCCTCGGCGATCCCCTTCGCCGACAGCAGCGTGCCGACGTCGTAGCGGTGGAGGAAGGCGGTCATCTCCTCCGTCGAGACCTGGGTGTAGACGGCCATCAGGCGACCAGCGCCCGCGGAAGCTTGAACAACATGTCCTCCGTCACCGATTCGACCTCGCATTCGCGCACGGCGAATCGGGTCGCGAGCGTGTCGACCAGCTCGCGCACCAATATCTCGGGCGCCGAGGCGCCGGCGGTGATGCCGAGCGTGCGGACGCCGTCGAGCCAGCCGAAGTCGATCTCCGCCGCGCGCTGGATCAGCCGCGCCTTGACGCCCTGCCGCTCGGCCACCTCGACGAGGCGCAGCGAGTTGGAGCTGTTGGGCGCGCCGATCACCAGCATCGCCTCGCATTTCGGCGCGATCGCCTTGACCGCCGCCTGGCGGTTCGAGGTGGCGTAGCAGATGTCCTCGCTGCGCGGCGCCTCGATCTGCGGGAAGCGGCGGCGCAGCACGCCGATGATCTCGACGGTGTCGTCGACCGACAGGGTGGTCTGGCTGAGGAAGGCGAGCGGGGCGCCGTCGGGCACCGCCACCGCCTCGGCGTCGGCGGCGGTCTCGACCAGCGTCATCACGCCCTCGGGCACCTGGCCGAAGGTGCCGATCACCTCGGGATGGCCCTTATGGCCGATGAACAGGATATGGTGGCCGTTCTTGACCAGCCGCTCGGCCTGGCGGTGGACCTTCGACACCAGCGGGCAGGTCGCGTCCAGATAGTTGAGCCCGCGCTCGGCCGCCTTGGCGGGCACCGCCTTCGGCACGCCGTGCGCCGAGAAGACGACGGGGACGTCGTCGGGCACCTCGTCGAGCTCCTCGACGAAGATCGCGCCCTTCGCCTTCAGGTCGTCGACGACATATTTGTTGTGGACGATCTCGTGCCGGACATAGACCGGCGGGCCGTATTTCTCGATCGTCAGCTCGACGATGCGGATCGCCCGGTCGACGCCCGCGCAGAAGCCGCGCGGCGCCGCGATCAGCAGGTCGAGCGGGGGAAGAGCGGTATCGGCCATGGCTGGGCCTTAGAGCCTGATCACCGAAGGGGAAAGCGCTTTGCGCTTCCACCTCAAACGATCACACACTATGCATTGCGCCGACCGACGGCCGGGCGGATGTGCATCGCCCGGTGATGAAGTGAAGGATGCCGACCCCGTGCAGTTTCCCAAGACCTCCGCGATCCTCCTTGCCATGCTCGTGCTCGCGGCCTGCAAGACGGATACCGAGTTCGACGAGCGCGGCGGCTTCCGGATCGCGCGCTCGGCCTGCCCGGCGGCGGCGATCCCGACCTATACGGGCGACATCACCCTGTTCAATCCGCCGGCCGAGCGCCGCGCCGAGGCGATCGACGTCACCGCCAGCATCGCCAACCTCCGCGCGACCTGCAACGAGGCCGGCAACGGCCCGCAGATCCAGGTGACCGCCGAGTTCGACGTGCAGGCGCGCCGCGCCACCGCCGGCCCGGCCCGCACCGTCACCCTGCCCTGGTTCGCGACGGTGCTGCGCGCCGGCACCAAGATCGAATCGAAGCAGCTCGGCCAGGTGTCGATCGTCTTCCCCGAGGGCCAGCTTCGCGGCGCGGTCCACACCTCCGCCACCGCGATGGTCTCGCGCGCGGCGGCGACCCTGCCCGAGGACGTCGTCAAGCGGATCAACCGCAAGCGCAAGGCCGGCGACGCCGACGCCGCGCTCGACCCGATGAACGAGCCGACCGTGCGCGATGCGGTCAACAACGCCAATTTCGAGCTGCTGATCGGCTTCCAGCTCACCGAGAGCCAGCTCGCCTACAACGCGGCGCGCTGATTTTTTAGACCCTCAAGCGCCGGGCGCCGGGCATCCGCCCGGCTTGGCTTTCCTCGCATAAGCTCGGGCGGCCGTTCGGCCTTGCGGGCCCTTTCGGGCCCGTGGCCTGCTTCGATCGCCCCTCCCTCGAATCTGTGGATCGTTTCGGGGCACCGCGACATCGGTCGTTGACTTGGCAGCGGCGCCACGCCAAGGCTGGCCGCGTCGTCGCCGGGACACCGGCGCTGGCCATGCGGGAGAGCGTCGGGGAGACCCGGCCGCCGAAGGAGCAACCGCCCCGGAATCTCTCAGGTCAAAGGACCGCGTGGTTAGGATCGACACTCTGGAAAGCGGATGGGCGGCCTATCGGCCGGTCATCCCACCGAAGGGGTAAGCCGGACCGTCTCAGGTGCGGCGAAAGCTCTCAGGTTCCGTGACAGAGGGGGCCATGACCGACGGGCGAACCGCGCCCGGCGTCACTGGCCGTCACGGAGAGCATTGTGAGCGACGAAAACCTGACCCCCGAAGAGCCGGGCGATATCATCCAGACCCTGCCGCTCGACCGGTGGCACCGCGACCAGGGCGCGCGCATGGTGCCCTTCGCCGGCTACTCCATGCCGATCCAATATGAGGGCATCCTCGCCGAGCATCTGTGGACCCGCGAATCGGCGGGGCTGTTCGACGTGTCGCACATGGGCCAGCTGCTGGTCAGCGGCGACGGCGTCGATACGGCGCTGGAGGCGCTGATGCCGGGCGACTTCGTCCAGCTCGGCGTCGACCGGATGCGCTATTCGCTGCTGCTCGACGACCAGGGCGGCATCCTCGACGACCTGATGGTGACGCGCCGCGCGGGCGACTTCTACCTGGTCGTCAACGGCGCGACCAAGGCCGACGACATCGCCCATCTCCACGAGCATCTGCCCGAGGAGCTGACCCTCAACCATCTCGACGAACATGCGCTGCTGGCGCTGCAGGGGCCCAAGGCGGTCGACGCGCTCGCCCGCATCTGCCCCGGGGTCGAGATGCTGACCTTCATGACCGCCGGCGCGTTCGAGCTGGCCGGGGCGCCGGTGTGGATCAGCCGCTCGGGCTATACCGGCGAGGACGGGTTCGAGATCTCGCTTCCCGCCGACGCGGCCGAGGCGGCGGCGACGCTGCTGCTCGCCCAGCCCGAGGTGAAGCCGATCGGTCTCGGCGCGCGCGATTCGCTGCGGCTCGAAGCCGGGCTGCCGCTCTACGGCCACGATCTCGACACCGATACCGACCCGGCGACCGCCGGCCTCGGCTTCGCGGTGCCCAAGCGCCGCCGCGCCGAGGGTGGCTTCCCGGGCGCGACCCGGATCGTCCGCGACCTGCGCGAGGGCGCCCCGCGCAAGCGGATCGGCCTGATCCTCGCCGGCCGCCTGCCGGCGCGCGAGGGCGCGGCGATCTTCGACGGCGACACGCCGGTCGGCGCCGTCAGCTCGGGCGGCTTCTCGCCCTCGCTGCAGGTGCCGATCGCGATGGGCTATGTCCTGGCGGCCAGCGCCGAGCTCAACCGCCCGCTCCAGATCGAGGTGCGGGGCAAGCGGCTCGATGCCGTCGTCGCCCCCATGCCTTTCGTCCCCCACCGTTATGTCCGCCAAGGGAACTGACCGATGACGACCTATTTCACCGAAGACCATGAGTGGATCACCGTCAACGGCGGCACCGCCACCGTCGGCATCACCGATTATGCGCAGGCCCAGCTCGGCGACATCGTGTTCGTCGAGCTGCCGGCCGCCGGCGCCAACGTCGCCAAGGGCGGCGAGGCCGCGGTGGTCGAATCGGTCAAGGCGGCGTCGGACGTGTTCGCCCCCGTCACCGGCACGGTGAGCGAGATCAACGCCGCGCTGGAGGAGGACCCCGCCCTGGTCAACAGCGCGCCCGAGGGCGACGGCTGGTTCTTCAAGCTCGCGCTCGCCGACCCGGCCGAGCTCGAGGGCCTGATGGACGCCGCCGCATACAAGGCGTTCTGCGAGAGTCTCTAATTCCTTCTTCCCCCTCCCTTTCAAGGGAGGGGTGAGGAGTGGGTGGCGAGCGACAGCGAGCCTCCAAGCTCACCTCCAAAGCTACGCCGAGGGCATCGAGCCCCGGCTCCGCCACCCACCCTTCCCCTCCCTTGAAAGGGAGGGGTGAAAGAGCTGGACGATGCGCTACCTGCCCCTCACCGATGCCGATCGTTCGGCGATGCTCGCCCGGATCGGCGCCGCCTCGATCGACGACCTGTTCGTCGACGTGCCCGAGGCCGCCCGCCTCGCCGGGCCGATCGCGGGCCTGCCCGCCCATGCCTCCGAACTGGCGGTCGAGCGGCATATGAGCCGGCTCGCCAGGCGCAACCTGTCGGCGGGGGAGGCGCCCTTCTTCCTCGGCTGCGGCGCCTATCGCCACCATGTCCCGGCCAGCGTCGATCACCTGATCCAGCGCGGCGAGTTCCTGACCAGCTACACCCCCTATCAGCCCGAGATCGCGCAGGGCACGCTGCAGGCGCTGTTCGAGTTCCAGACGCAGGTCGCGCGGCTGTTCGGCTGCGACGTCGCCAACGCCTCGATGTATGACGGGTCGACCGCCTGCTGGGAGGCGATCACCATGGCCCGCCGGGTGACGAAGCGCGACAAGGCGATCCTGTCGGCCGGCCTCCACCCGCATTATGTCTCGCTCGCGAAGACGATGGCGCGCTTCACCGGCGACCGGCTCGACGCCGCGATCCCCGATCTGACCCCCGGCGCGCCCGGCGACGACATGGCGCGCCTGCTCGCCGCGATCGACGGCGAGACGAGCTGCGTCGTCGTCCAGAATCCCAACATCCTCGGCCATGTCGCCGACCTCTCCGAACTGGCGGCGCGGTGCCATGAGAAGGGCGCGCTGCTGGTCGCCGTCGTCACCGAGCCGGTGGCGCTCGGCGCGATCCGCTCGCCCGGCGAGATGGGCGCCGACATCGTCGTCGGCGAGGGCCAGTCGATCGGCGTCGGCCTCAACTTCGGCGGCCCCTATGTCGGCCTGTTCGCCTGCGCCGAGAAGCATGTCCGCCAGATGCCCGGCCGTCTCGCCGGCGTCACCGCCGACGCCGACGGCCAGCGCGGCTTCGTGCTGACCCTGTCGACCCGTGAGCAGCATATCCGCCGCGAGAAGGCGACCTCGAACATCTGCACCAATGCCGGGCTCTGCGCGCTCGCCTTCTCGGTCCACCTCACCCTGCTCGGCGAGACCGGGCTGCGCCGCCTGGCCGAGCTCAACCATGCCGGCGCGGTCGCTGCGGCCGAGCGGCTCGCGCAAGTTCCCGGCGTCGAGCTGGTCAACGGCGCCTTCTTCAACGAGTTCACCCTGAAGCTGCCCCGCGAGGCGCGGCCGGTGGTCCGCTCGCTGGCCGACAAGGGCATCCTCGGCGGCGTCTCGCTCGGCCGGCTCTATCCGGGCGAGGCGGCCCTCGCGGGCGGCCTGGTCGTCGCGGTGACCGAGACGGCGAGCGCGGAGGACGTCGAAACCCTGGCCCAGGCCCTCGAAGCGGAGATCGCGGCATGAGCATGAACAGCGAAGGCCGGGTGACGCGCCCGGAAACCGCCGCCGCGGCGTCGCAGGCCCCGGCGACCTTCACCGGCAACCGCGCGCTGATGCTCGAGGAAGGGCTGATCTTCGAGCGCGACGACTATGCCCGCACCGGCGTCGACCTGCCCGAGCCGCCGCGTGTCGCGGGCCGCCTCGGCGGGCTCGAGCGCAGCCGCCCGATCGGCCTGCCCGGCCTGACCGAGCCCGAGGCGGTGCGCCATTACACCCGCCTCAGCCGACAGAATTACGCGATCGACCTGGGCCTGTTCCCGCTCGGTTCGTGCACGATGAAGCATAATCCGCGCCTCAACGAGAAGATGGCGCGCCTGCCCGGCTTCGCCGACATCCACCCGCTCGCGCCGGTCGACACGGTGCAGGGCGCGCTGGCGGTGATCGACGAACTCGCGCACTGGCTGGTCACCCTGACCGGCATGCACGCCGTCGCGATGAGCCCCAAGGCCGGCGCGCATGGCGAACTGTGCGGCCTGCTCGCGATCCGCGCCGCGCACGACGCGGCGGGCAGCGACCGGTCGGTGATCCTCGTCCCCGAATCGGCGCACGGCACCAACCCGGCGACCGCCGCCTTCTGCGGCTACAAGGTCGAGAACATCCCGGCGACCGCCGACGGCCGGGTCGACCTCGCCGCGCTGACCGCCCGGCTCGGCCCCGACGTCGCCGGGGTGATGATCACCAACCCCAACACCTGCGGCCTGTTCGAGCGCGACATGAAGCGCATCTCCGACGCGGTCCACGAAGCAGGCGGCTATGTCTATTGCGACGGCGCCAACTTCAACGCGATCGTCGGCCGGGTGCGCCCCGGCGACCTCGGCGTCGACGCGATGCACATCAACCTGCACAAGACCTTCTCCACCCCGCACGGCGGCGGCGGCCCCGGTTCGGGTCCGGTGGTGCTGTCGCAGGCGCTGGCGCCCTACGCGCCCCTGCCCTTCGTCGCCAGACAGGCCGACGGCGGCTTCAAGCTGGTCGAGGAGGAGACGGCGGGCGAGGATCATCCGGGCAGCTTCGGCCGCATGACCGCCTTCCACGGCCAGATGGGCATGTTCACCCGCGCGCTTACCTATATCCTCAGCCATGGCGCCGACGGCCTGCGCCAGGTGTCCGAGGATGCGGTGCTCAATGCCAACTATGTCCTGCGCAGCCTCGACGACCTGCTCGAAGCGCCGTTCGGCGACAGCGGCCCGTGCATGCACGAGGCGCTGTTCAGCGACGAGGGGCTGGCACAGGGCTTCACCACGCTCGACATCGCCAAGGGGCTGATCGACGAGGGCTTCCACCCGATGACGATGTACTTCCCGCTCGTCGTCCACGGCGCGATGCTGATCGAGCCGACCGAGACCGAGAGCAAGGCGGCGCTCGACCAGTTCATCGGCGCGCTGCGTTCGGTGGCGGGCCGCGCCAGGGCCGGCGACGAGGCGCTCAAGGCCGCTCCCGCCCTCGCCCCGCGCCGCCGCCTCGACGAGACCGCCGCCGCGCGCAAGCCGGTGCTGGTGTGGAAGGACGAGGCGCTTCCGCAAGCGGCGGAGTAGTCGGTAAATCCTCCCCGGAACGGGGAGGAGGACCGCGTAGCGGTGGAGGCGCGGCGCGCCAGCGCCGTTCCACGGCGCCCCCTCCACCACCCTGCGGGTGGTCCCCCTCCCCGTTCCGGGGAGGATCGCAGAAGGACATGGCCATGACCGACGCCCGCCGCTTTGCCCCCGCCACCGCGCGCAACCGCGAGCCGATCGCCGCGATCCTGCGCGACGTTCTCCCGCCCGAGGGCACCGTCCTCGAAGTCGCCAGCGGCACCGGCGAGCATGCGATCTTCCTCGCGCAGGCCTTCCCGGACCTCGCCTGGCAGCCGAGCGACCCCGACCCGTCGGCGATCGCCTCGATCCGCGCCTGGGCCGAGGCGGCGCGCCTGCCCAACCTGCGCCCGCCGCTGACGATCGACGCGGCCGCCGCCGACTGGCCGGTCGAGCGCGCCGACGCGATGCTGTGCGTCAACATGATCCATATCAGCCCGTGGGAGGCGACGGTCGGCCTGATGCGCGCGGCGGGCAGGCTGCTGCCGGCCGGCGCGCCGCTGGTGCTCTATGGTCCCTATGTCCAGCAGGGGGTCGAGACGGCGCCGAGCAACCTCGCCTTCGACGCCGACCTGCGCCGCCGCGACGAGCGCTGGGGCCTGCGCCGGCTGGAGGATGTCGTCGCGCTGGCCGAAGGCGAAGGGCTGCGGCTGGAGGCGATCCACGCGATGCCGGCCAACAACCTGACGGTCGTGCTCCGCCGCGAAGGCTGATCGATCAGGCCGCCGCCGCGCGCGGCGGGTGCAGCCAGGCGGCCATCGCCGCGACGGCCCGGGCGACCGGCATCGGATGGCCATGATCGTCGGCCAGGTCGAGCACCGCCTGGGCGATCGCCGCGAGTTCGAGCGGGCGGCCCGCGATCGCGTCCTGCGCCATCGAGGTGAGGAAAGGCCCGGCGCGGCGGGTGATCGCGACCAGATCGTCGACGCCCTCGCGCGGCGCCTGGCCGTCGAGCGCGGCGAGCGCCAGCGTCTCGGCCAGGATCGCGCGGACGATGCCGAGCAGGCGATCGTCGTCGCACATCTGCGCCAGCGTCGCGCGGCTGACCGCCGACAACGGGTTGGTCGCCAGGTTGAGCGCGATCTTGCTCCACAGCACCTGCCGGATCGACGGCGCCACCGGGCAGGCGATGCCCGCGCCTTCCAGCGCGGCGGCGATCCGCGTCGCGGCGTCGCCGCCGCCGGCCACCGCGCCGATCGCCATCCGCTCGCCGCCCTGCGATTCGACCATGCCGTCGGCGTCGAGCGCGGCGCGCAGGAACAGGACCGCGCCGACGACATGTGTGGGGTCGATCGCCGCCGCCAGCCGTCCGCCCGGATCGACCGCCTCGATCGCGCCGCCCGGCGCGTCGCCGGCCTGCCGATACCACCAGGGCAGGCCGTTGCAGAGCGGCACGATGCTGGTGCCGGCGTGGCTCGCGGCCGCGATCGCAGGGAGCAACGCGGGCAGCGCGTCGGCCTTGACCGCGAGGAACAGCGTGTCGCAGGCGATCGCCGCCCCGCTCTCCGCGACCAGCGGCCGCGCCGCCTGCACCGTGTCGCCGATGCGGACGCGCAGCCCGTCGCGCTCGACAGCCGTGCGGCGCGATCCCCGCGCGAACAGCACGACCTCCTCGCCCGCGGCGGCGAGGCGGCAGACGATGGTGCTGCCGATCGCGCCGGCGCCGATCACGCCGAACCGCGCCATGATCAGGCGGCCGAGCGCATCTGCGCCGCGCGCAGCGCCGCGACGAAGCCGTCGACCCGGTCAGCGGCGAGCCCGGCGACGTTGATCCGGCCCGAATCGGGAATGTAGACCGCATGGTCGCTGCGCAGCCGCGCGGCGAGCTCGGCGCCGAACGGCAGCAGGCTGAACATGCCCGACTGCCCCGCGACCGGGCCGAGGTCGATCGCGCCGACGACGCCATGGCCGGCAAGCGCCTGCCGCACCGCGCGGACGCGGGCGACCATCGCCGCCAGCTCCTGCCGCCAGTCGGCCGCGAGCGCCGCGTCGCCGAGGATGGTCGCGACCACCGCCGCGCCATGGTCGGGCGGCATCGACCAGCTCGTCCGCGCCAGCGCCTGGAGGTTGCCGGTGATCAGGTCGCGCAGCGCGCCGCCCCGGTTGACGCTGAACAGCGCGCCGGCCCGTTCGCGGTAGAGCCCGAAATTCTTGCTGCACGAATAGGTCAGCAGCGCATGGGGCAGCCGGTCGAGCAGCGCGGCCAGCCGTTCGCTGTCCTCCTCCAGCGAGCGGCCGAAGCCGTGATAGGCGACGTCGATCAGCGGCACGACGCCGCGCGCGGCCAGCGCGTCGGCGATCGCGGCGAGGGCCTCGGGCGTCAGGTCGACGCCGGTCGGATTGTGGCACAGCGGCTGGAGCAGGAAGGCATCGCCGGGCGCGGCGGCGGCGATGACGTCGAGCATGCGGTCGACCAGCGGCGCCTGCGCGGCGATGTCGAAGGCGGGGAAACAGCGCACATCGAGCCGCGCGCCGCCGAGCAGCGGCAGGTGGTTCGACCAGGTCGGGGTGCCGACCCAGATGGTGCGATCGGGCTTGCCCGCCGCCAGCAGCTCGGCGGCGAGCCGCAGCGCCGCGGTGCCGCCCGGCGTCTGGATCGCGGCGACGTCCCGCGCGTCCACCCCCGGCATCACCAGCGCGCGGACATGGTCGAGGAAAACGGCGTTGCCGAGGATGCCGAGATAGGCCTTGGTCGGCTGCGTTTCCGCGAGGAGGTGCTCGGCCGCCTTCACCGCGCGCATCACCGGGGTCTGCCCGGCCTCGTCGCGATAGACGCCGACGCTGAGGTCGAGGCGCGACGGCCGCCGGTCGGCGCCCGCGAGCTGCGCGAGCGACAGCAGGGGATCGGCGGGCTGGGGCTGGAGGCAGGGGAAGGGCACGGATCGTCTCGCTGCTGGCCCGCGACCTGTGCGAGCCCGGCGATCCTAGCGAAGGCGGCGCGAACGCGGCTTGCGTTGTTGCAGCCCTTTGCCCATGATTGCGACATCACGTGCACGAATTGGCTTTATGATGCACATCGCTTTCATCGGCTTTCAAAGAGGGGGAGACGCGTCATGTCGTCCAACGGCAAGCTCGACGGGTTCGACCGCAAGATCCTCGCCTGCGTGCAGGAGAATGGCGGCATCGGCCCCAGCGAGCTCAGCACCCTGATCCACCTGTCGCCGGCGCAATGCTCGCGCCGGCTGCAGCGGCTGAAGGACGAGGGCTATGTCGAGAAGATCGCCGGCATCCTCGCCCGGCCACGGCTCAACCTCAACGTCTCCTCCTACATCATCGTCAAGATCAAGGACCATGGCGCCGATACCGAGGCGCGCTTCAAGCAGCTCGTCGACGCGCTGCCCGAGGTCACCTCGTGCGAATATATCGCCGGCGACGCCGACTATATCCTGCGCGTCGTCACCCGCGACCTGGAAAGCTATTCGGAGTTCATCTCGAACAAGCTGATGGTCGGCGGCGACATCGTCTCGATCCGGTCGAACATCATCCTCAAGGGAATGAAGCAGACCACGGCGCTGCCGCTCGACTATTGCTGACCGGCCTGAGCCGATGCAACGGCTTTGCATTGTGCCGGGCGGAACCCAGATCGACAGATTGGATTTGCGCAATATTGTTCATGCATGGAGATATTTTGCGCATATCTCCATAATTCTCCGCCTTTATTGCGCAAAATCGGCTTATGGCGACGGGCTTCCTTGACACCCTGTGGCGGCGGCCGATAGCCTTTCCCGATCGGCAGCGCCGCCCCGGCGCGCGCGCCGGACAGCAGAGGAACATGCCATGGCCAGCACCCCGTCGGACGAAGCGCGGCTTCGCCAGCAGCTCACCGACTTCTACCATCTGGTCGATTATTTCGGCTGGTCCGAACTGATCTTCAACCATATCTCGGCCCGGCTGCCGGGGCCCGACCATCATTATCTCGTCAACCCGTTCGGGCTCGACTATCGCGAGGTCCGGCCCGACAACCTGCTGGTCGTCGACGTCGCCGGGAACAAGCTCTGCTCATCCAACCATGACGCCAACCCGGCCGGCTTCGCGCTGCACGGCGTGATCCACCAGAACCGGCCCGACGCGATGTGCGTCGCGCACACCCACAGCAACGCGCTGTCGGCGGTGGCGATGAAGCGCGACGGCTTCGACCACAATAATTTCTACGGCGCGCAGCTCTTCGGCCGGGTCGGCTATCATGATTTCGAGGGCATCACCCTCTATGACGACGAGCGGCCGCGCATGCTCGAAAGCCTCGGCGACCGGCATGTGCTCGTCCTGCGCAACCATGGCGTCGCGGTGTGCGAGCGCGACATCCCGACCACCTTCATGCTGCTCTGGACCGCCCAGCGCGCCGCCGAGATCCAGTGCATGGCGGGCCAGGCCGGCGGCCCCGACGTCCCCCTGCCCGACGAGGTCAAGCAGCGCTGCGCCGCCGACGCGCTGCGCCTCGTCGAGCATGCCCAGTTCGCCGAGCTGGTGTTCGACGCGCAGGTGCGCCGGATGAAGCAGCAGCGCGGCTGGTAGGGCGGTTTCGAGGCAGAGGGACTCATCTGCCCGCGCGGAAATCCGCGATTCCCGCCGTGCGTGTACCTGTCGCCTATGCTACATGGCGCCGGGAATCGGGGGATTCGCATTATGGGGAATACCAGTGCCCGGGGGGCCAGGCGCCTCCTGCTGACCGAGGCCTTGGCCGATATCGTCCTGCAGGAGGGGCTCGACGCGCTGTCGCTGCGCCCGGCGGCGGCGCGGCTCGGCACCAGCGACCGCATGCTGCTCTATTATTTCGGCGCCAAGGCCGCGTTGATGGACGACGTCCTCGGCTGCGTGTCGGATCGCTTCACCGACTATCTGGCGCGCAGCTCGCGCGGGATACGCATCGCGCCGCACAACATGGTCGGCCACACCACTGCGCTGATGGCGACGCCGGAGGCCAAGCCCTTCGTCGAGCTGTGGTTCGAGATCGCGGCGCGCGCGGCGCGCGGCGACACCGTCTACGCCGCTGCCGCGACGCGCATCGCCGAGACGTGGAACGACTGGATCGTCAGCACCGTGCGCTTCCCGGCCGGGGTTTCCTCGCGCAACGCGGCGGCGATGATGCTGGCGATCGTCAACGGCATCGCGCTGCTCGATTCGACCGCGCCGTCGGTGGCCGCCGCCGCCCGCTCTAGGGTGCAGACCGTAGCAGCGTGATCCGTGCCTTGCCGTGGACCCTCTCGGCCTCCACGGTGAAGCCGGGCACCGCCACCGCCTCGTCGCGCGCGGTCTCGATGCTCGCCCAGCCGCCCGGCGCCAGCCCGATCGCGGGCAGCACTTTCTGGCCGAGGCCGGTGCCGTAGGGCGGGTCGATCAGCACCAGGTCATAGGCGCCGCCCGCGAAGCTTTCCGCCGCGATCGCCCGGACCTCCGCCTCGGCGCCGAGCTTCGCGATGTTCGCCCGCAGCGCCTCGACCGCCGCCCGGTCGCGCTCGACGAAGGTGCAGCGCGCCGCGCCGCGCGACAGCGCCTCCAGCCCCAGCGCGCCGGTGCCGGCGCAGACATCGGCGACCGCCAGCCCCTCGAAGCTGCCGATCCGGCTGGCGAGCATCGAGAACAGCGCCTCGCGGGTGCGGTCGGAGGTCGGCCGGGTCGCCTGTCCCTGCGGCGCGATCAGCGGCCGGCCGCGCCACCGGCCGGCGATGATCCTCATTCGCGGCCGCCCTTGAGCGTCTTGCGGAAGGCGACGAGCTGGTGCTGGGCGATCTCGCCGACCTCGCCCGGCTGGAGATCGCCGAGCTCGAACGCGCCATAGGCGATGCGGATCAGCCGCGACACTTCGAGGCCGAGATGCTCGAGCACGCGGCGCACCTCGCGATTCTTGCCCTCGCGCAGCTTCATCTCGATCCAGACATTGGCGCCGGTGCGGCGCTCCATGTTCGCGTCGATCGATCCGTAGCGGACGCCGTCGATCTCGATCCCTTCGATCAGCGCCTCGAGCTGCTCCTGGTGGACGGTGCCATAGCAGCGCGCGCGATAGATCCGCTCGACCCCGGTCGAGGGCAGTTCGAGCTGGCGCTTGAACTCGCCGTCGGTGGTCAGCAGCAGCAGCCCCTCGGTGTTGAGGTCGAGCCGGCCGACCGGCATCACCCGCGGCAGCCCGGCGGGCAGCCGGTCATAGATGGTCGGCCGCCCCTTGGGGTCGCGCTCGGTGGTGAGCAGCCCCTTGGGCTTGTGGAACAGGAACAGGCGGGTCGCCTCCGGCGCGGCCACCGGCTTGCCGTCGACGGTCACGCCCTTGAGCGAGGTGAGCAGCGTCGCGGGGGTGTCGATCGCGGCGCCGTCGATCGCGACGCGGCCCTCGGCGATCATCCGCTCGATCTCGCGGCGCGAGGCGATGCCGGCGCGGGCGAGCAGCTTGGCGATGCGCTGCGGCTCGCGTCCGCCCTTGGCGGCGGCGCGGGCGGGATGCGGGTTGGCCGGGGCGGCGGGCGCGGTGCGCGCCTGGCGGCGGCCGCGCTTGGGCGGCGGCAGGGTCTTGCCCGGCGAAGTCTTCTGGGGGGGACGCATCGCCGCGATGTAGCGCCGCCGGGCGTCGCGTGCCAGTTCTACGTGAAATCGAGGCCCATCATCGTCATCCCGGCGAAGGCCGGGATCTCACTTCCTTTTTTTCCTGCCCTGCCGGCGACGGGAAAGGCAGGGAGATCCCGGCTTTCGCCGGGATGACGGGAGATGGTCCTACTCCGCCGCCTCGGCGATCTGGGTGAGGTAATCGGGATCGACGATCCGGATCTTGCCCTGGGTCAGCTCGATCACCCCCTCGCTCGCCCAGGCGGCGAGCTGGCGGTTGATGTTCTCGCGGCTGATGCCGACGAAGCTGCCGAGCTCCGACTGGCTGAGGTCGCGGGTCAGCTTGGCGCCGTGCATCTTCTGGTCGGTCAGCCGCTTGAGATAGCGGGCGAGGCGCGGCGCGGTGGTGAAGGCGCGGTCGCTCTCGATCGTGCTGTCGGTCTCGCGCAGCCGGCGCGCCATCTCCCGCAGCAGCCGTACCGCCACCTTGGGATGGCGTTCGAGGAAGGCGAAGAAGCTGGCGCGCGGGATGCGGAGCAGCCGCCCCGGCCACATCGCCGTCGCCGAGGCGGTGCGCGGCTGGCCGTCGAGCACCGCGATCTCGCCCAGCACCGCGCCCGCCTCGGCATAGTCGAGGATGATCTCGCGCCCGTTCGGCGTCACCAGCGAGATGCGCACCACACCGTCGAGGACCAGCAGCAGCGAGGTGCCCTCGTCGCCCTGGCGCAATATCTCCTCGTTCGAGCGGGTCGGCTGGAGCGAGCCGACCGACAGCAGGTCGGCAAGCTCGGCATCGTCGCAATCCGCGAAGACGCTGCCCTTGGGCAGGTGCGCTGCGAGTTCGGCTGGTGTCATCAGGGCCCCCGGCACATGGCGATGCCCGAATCGCCCGGACGGACGAGAGTGACGCCTGCCCGCCGATTCGGCAAGCAATCCCGCGCCCTGGAACGGTTTCAGCGAGTCGTGAAACGGGGTCCGGCCGGGCCGCCGGTCAGAACAGGCCGCCGCCGATGATCAGCCGGACGATGCCGACCACCAGCACGAAGCTGTTGAGCCGCCGCCCGCTGTCGCGGTGGGAGAGGATGCCGAACGCCGCGCCCATCAGCGCGAGCGGCACGATCGCCCAGTTCATCCAGCCCAGGAAAGGGAAGAAGCCGAGCATCGCGCCGAGCAGGGCGACGATGCCGATCGCGAGCGAGATGATGTTGAACATGGGCCGCAACTTCGTCCAAGCTGCGCGGGATTGCAACTGGTGTCATATGAATATAACACACTTGTCGGATCAGGACAGCTTCCCGGGAGATGGGTGATGCGCAAGGCCGTGCTGGGATTGTCGGTGCCGCTGCTGCTGCTCGGCGCCTGCGAGATGAAGGTCGGCAAGGACGAGGCGGCGAACGACACCGCTTCGGTCAGTATCAGCGCCGACGGCAATGTCGCGATCGCGGCGAAGGACGGGGCCGAGGGGGTCTCGGTCTCGGTGCCGGGCTTCGAGGGCAAGGTGAAGATCCCCGGCATGGAGCTGGGCGGCGATCACATGGATATCGACGGGATGAAGCTCTATCCCGGCACCAGGCTGTCGGGGATCGACGTCACCGACCAGAGCGGCAAGGGCGACGGCGTGGTCGAGATGCGCTTCACCAGCCCGGCCGATCCCGGCAAGGTCGCGACCTATTATGCCGCCGCCGCGCCCGGCGCGGATTTCCGCGACGTCGCAGTCAAGCAGGCCGGCGCCGCCTCGATCGTGACCGCGACCAAGGGCGACGGCGACCATCTGACCATCACGATCAACCCGGCCGCGGACGGATCGGCGGGGACCATCCTGATCCGCGACGCCGACGCGCGATAACCAAGGCGGCGGCCGCACTGGCGCCCGGTCGCGGCAGCGGCTAAAGGGCGGGCATGCCCCCGCTTCTCCTCGTCATGGTCGGCGGCGCCATCGGCGCCGGCTTCCGCTACCATATCGGCTCGGTCGCGCTCCGCCAGCTCGGCCCGTCCTTCCCGTTCGGCACCTGGATCGTCAACCTGCTCGGCGGGCTGCTGATGGGGGTGCTCGCCGCGGTGGTCGCCCGCGCGCCGATCGAGGGCGAGCCGCTGCGCCTGTTCCTCGGCGTCGGCGTGCTCGGCGGCTTCACCACCTTCTCCGCCTTCACGCTGGAGAGCTTCAACATGCTGACGCGCGGCGACTATGCGATGGCCTGCGCCTATGCGGTGTCGTCGGTCGCGGGGTCGCTGCTGATGCTGTTCGCGGGCCTCGCGCTCGGCCGGGTGCTGGCATGAGCGGCGCGGACGACAGCCGCCAGTTCACCGTCGGCGAGGACGACCACGGCATCCGGCTCGACCGCTGGTTCAAGCGGCACATGCCCGACACCAGCTTCAACATCGTCTCGCGCTGGGCGCGCACCGGCCAGCTCCGGGTCGACGGCAAGCGCGCCGCCCCCGGCGACCGGATCGAGGCGGGCCAGGTCATCCGCCTGCCCCCGGCCGAGATCGCGGCGGCGGCGACCGCCGCCAAGGCACAACGCCCCGCCCGGCCCCGCGCGCCGCTGACCGAGGAGGAGATCGCCTTCGCCCGCAGCCTGGTGATCCACCAGGACCGGCAGGCGATCGTGATCAACAAGCCCCCCGGCCTCGCCACCCAGGGCGGCACCAAGACCGACGTCCATGTCGACCGGCTGCTCGACGCGCTCCAGTTCGACGCGGAGAGCCGGCCCAAGCTGGTCCACCGCCTCGACAAGGACACGTCGGGGGTGCTGCTGCTCGCGCGCACCTCGCGCGCCGCCGCGCATTTCGCCAAGGCGTTCAGCAGCCGCACCGCGCGCAAGGTCTATTGGGCGATCGCGACCGGCGTGCCGTCGATCGACGACGGCATGATCGAGCTGCCGATCGCCAAGCAGCCGGGCACCGGCGGCGAGAAGATGCACGTCGACGAGAAGGAGGGCAGCCCGGCGCGGACCCGCTACCGCGTGATCGAGCGCGCCGGCAACCGCGCCTGCTGGATCGAGCTGCAGCCCCATACCGGCCGCACCCACCAGCTCCGCGTCCACCTCGCCGCGATCGGCCACCCGATCGTCGGCGACGGCAAATATGGCGGGGCCGAGGCGTTCCTGTCGGGCACGATCAGCCGCAAGATGCACCTCCACGCCCGCCGCCTGCGGGTCGACCATCCCGATGGCGGCACGCTCGACGTGATCGCCGAGCCGCCCGAGCATATCACCGATTCGCTGCGCAACCTGGGCTTCGACGAGGCCGAGGGCGACCTGCCGATCGACGAGGTGAAATTCTCCGAGACCGCCGAGGGCAAGCGCCGCGCGCTGGCCGCCCGGGCGAAGGACGCGCGCAAGGCGCGGCGCGGCGAACGGCGCGGACGCAGCCGGGGATGAGCGCCCTCGCCTCGGGGCCCAATCGCCTCGCCATCTTCGACTGCGACGGCACGCTGGTCGACAGCCAGGCCAATATCTGCCGCGCCATGGCCGAGGCGTTCGCGATCGAGAAGCTGCCGGAGCCGGCCGCCCCGGCGGTCCGTCGCGTCGTCGGCCTCAACCTGACCCAGGCGGTCGCGGTGCTGCTGCCCGACGCCGACCATGACCTGCACGTCCGGGTCGGCGAGACCTACAAGCGCGCCTTCCAGGCGATGCGCGGCGCGGGCGAGGTCGACGAGCCGCTGTTCCCCGGCGTCGCCGAGACGCTGCGCGCGCTGGACGCGGACGGCTGGCTGCTCGCGGTGGCGACCGGCAAGTCCGACCGCGGGCTCCACCATTGCCTGGAGGCGCACGGCATCCACGGCCTGTTCGTCTCGCTCCAGACCGCCGACCGCCACCCGTCCAAGCCGCATCCGTCGATGATCGTCCAGGCGATGGCCGACGCCGGCGCGATCCCGGCGACCAGTGTGATGATCGGCGACACGAGCTTCGACATCGGCATGGGGGTCAATGCCGGCTGCGCGACGATCGGCGTCGCCTGGGGCTATCATACCCCCCGCGAGCTGTTCGACGAGGGCGCCGATTTCGTCGCCGACCGGCCCGACCAGCTTCCCGATATCCTCCGACTCGCGCTATCGGCACGGCCATGAAGCGATTCTACAAGCAGGTGTCGGTCGAGCCCGTCGCGGGCGGCCATGCGATCCGGCTCGACGGGCGCCCGGTGAAGACCCCGGCGCGCGCCGACCTCACCCTCCCCACCTCGGCGCTGGCGCACGCCGTCGCCGCCGAATGGGACGCGCAGGCCGAGGAGATCGACCCGCGCCGCATGCCGCTGACCGGGCTCGCCAACGCCGCGATCGACCGGATCGCGCCCGATCCCGCCGCCTTCGCCCGGGGCCTCGCCGCCTATGCCGAGACCGACCTGCTCTGCTACCGCGCCGACAGCCCGGCCAAACTGGTCGACCGCCAGGCCGCGAGCTGGGACCCGCTGCTCGACTGGGCGCGGGACCGCTACGACGTCCATTTCGAGACGGTCGCCGGAATCATCCACCGCCCGCAGCCCGACGAGACGGTGCAGCGGCTGGCGGCGGCGGTCGCGGCGCACGACGCCTTCCACCTCGCCGCGCTCCAGCCGCTCGTCACCATCACCGGTTCGCTGGTGATCGCGCTGGCGCTGGCCGAGGGGCGGATCGACGCCGAGCAGGCCTTCGCCGCCGCGCATCTCGACGAGCTGTGGCAGGCCGAGCAATGGGGCGAGGACGCGCTCGCCACCGAGGCCCGCGAGAATCGCCGCGCCGATTTCAAGGCGGCGGCGCGGTTGTTGGGGTTGTTGGTTTAGATTGGTTTAGCCCTCAGGCGCCGGGCGGCGGACATCCGTCCGCCTTGGCTACCTCGCATAAGCTCGGGCGCGCGTTCGCGCTTGCGGAGCCCTTACGGGCTCCGATGCACGGCTTCGGCAGCAGGGCGCTTCAACTCAATATCCCGCCGCGGGGGAGGAACCAGCGGGCGATGATCAGGCCGGCGGCGGCGAGGCCGACGAAGTCGCTGACGAACAGGTAGATCCAGTAGCCGAAACCGAAATGGTTGAAGATCGGCTGGCCGATGTCGAGGTAGAGCGTCGCCGCCAGCGCGAACAGGACGGCGACCTGGGCGCGGCCGGCGAAGTCGGCGATCCGCGATCCGACCACGCCCATCGCCGCGGCGATGATCAGGCCGGTGATGATCGCGAGGATGAAGCCGCTGCCGAGCGACCCGCTGTCGACCACCGGGAAGCCGCCCGTGTTGAAATGGACCACCGCGACCGGCCCGCGCGCGAAGGCGATGTCGCCCACCGCCGTCCCCGTCGCCGGGATCGAGTAGGTGCCGGTGCCGCTCGCCGTCAGCGTCTCGGCGAGCGCCTGCTGGATCGCCGCCGACTGCGGCTGTTCGAGCCGGTTGAAGGCAAGCTGGCTGAGCGGCGTCCCCCAGAAGACGAAGCCGATCAGATAGAGCACGACACCGGCGGCGACGCCGCCGATCAAGGTCCTGGCCATGCGGGCCCTCCCGTCAATCCAAACCCGGGAGGCTAGGCCAAAGATCGTTCCGTGCAAGCAATACTGCGATGGGATGTGTCGTTTAGTCCTTGGACGCCGGAGATTTTCCTGGGATCGTCCCCGAAATCGTCATGCCGGCGGAGGCCGGCATCTCCGGAGATTCTGGGATGAGGTCGTCGCAAGAACCCGCTGAGATGCCGGCCTCCGCCGGCATGACGGGGAGACGGGATGACGGGACAACTACCCCGCAGGGGTGGTCAGCTTCCGGATGAACCCGATCAGGCCGGTCTGGCGGCTGCGCTTGAGGCGTTCGGCCTCGAGGATGTGCCGGACCTCGGCGAAGCAGCGGTCGACGTCGTCGTTGATCAGCACATAGTCGTAGCCGTCCCAGTGGCTCACCTCGGCGGCGGCGCGCTGCATCCGGCCGACGATCACCTCCTCGCTGTCGGTGGCGCGCTTGCGCAGCCGGTCCTCCAGCTCGACCATCGACGGCGGCAGGATGAAGACGCGCACCACGTCGCCGCCGCAGGTCTGGTAGAGCTGCTGCGCGCCCTGCCAGTCGATGTCGAACAGCACGTCGCTGCCGTCGCTCAGCATCGCGTCGATCGGCTGGGCGGGGGAGCCGTAGCGATGGTTGAAGACGTGCGCCCATTCGAGGAATTCGTGGTTCGACACCATCTCGCGGAATTTCTCGAGATCGACGAAATGATAGTCGACGCCGTCGACCTCGCCGGGGCGCATCGGCCGGGTGGTGGCCGACACCGACATCTTCAGATTGTCGTCGGAGGCGAGCAGGCGGCGCGCGATGGTGGACTTGCCGGCGCCCGAGGGCGAGGAGAGGACGAACAGGACGCCGCGGCGCTTGAGCGTGATATGGGCCATGGCGGCACTTGCCCCGGACAGGGGCGCCGCGTCAATCCTGCGCTGGCGGCAAAATCAGATGTCGGCGGCCCCTTTCGCCGCGCCGCGATCGGCCTTGCGCCGGTCGAGCGCCTTCTTGGCGACATAGGCGCCGCCGAGCAGCAGGCCGATCGGCCCGGCCCGGCGGACGACGCTCGCGGCGGCGGCGCCCAGCACCGCCCCCTTCACCCCGCCCTCGCCGTCGCGGCGGTCGATCCTGTGGCCGATGAAGGCGCCGATGAGCTTGCCGATCATGCAGATAAGTCCCTGATCACTGGTTCACCGGAAGAAGCGCGCGGGATGCGGGGAAGTTCCCCTCCCCAACCGTCATCCCGGCGAAAGCCGGGATCTCCCTGCCTTTCCATCGATCGCAGCAAGGAAGGCAATGAGATTCCAGCTTTCGCTGGAATGACGGGCGGAAACTTACCGCCCCACCATCGTCTCCGGGCGCACCACCCGGTCGAAGGTCGCCTCGTCGATCAGGCCGAGGGCGAGGCCCGCCTGCTTGAGGGTCAGGCCCTCATGATGGGCGTGCTTGGCGATCTTCGCGGCATTGTCGTAGCCGATCTCGGGCGCGAGCGCGGTGACGAGCATCAGCGAGCGGCCGACCAGGTCGGCGATGCGGGCGCGGTCGGGCTCCATGCCCGCGAGCGCGCGTTCGGTGAAGCTCTCCATGCCGGTGGCGAGCAGCGCGATCGAGCGCAGGACGCCCGCGCCGATCAGCGGCTTGAACACGTTGAGCTCGAGATGGCCCTGCAACCCGCCGATCGTCACCGCCTGGTGGTTGCCGATCACCTGCGCCGACACCATCGTCAGCATCTCGCACTGGGTCGGGTTGACCTTGCCCGGCATGATCGAGCTGCCGGGCTCGTTCTCGGGCAGGATCAGCTCGCCCAGCCCCGATCGCGGGCCCGAGCCGAGCAGGCGGATGTCGTTGGCGATCTTGGTGAGCGCGACCGCGAGCGTGCCGAGCGTGCCCGACAGGTGGACGAGCGGATCGTTCGAGGCCAGCGCCTCGAACTTGTTGGGCGCGGTGACGAAGGGCAGGCCGGCGAGCCCGGCGATCTCGGCCGCGACGTCCTCGGCGAAGCCGGGCGCGGCGTTGAGCCCGGTGCCGACCGCGGTGCCGCCCTGCGCCAGCTTCAGCATGCCCCCATTGACCGCGCCCTCCAGCCGCTTGCGGCAGGCGATGAGCTGCGCGGCATAGCCGGAGAATTCCTGGCCCAGCGTCAGCGGGGTCGCGTCCTGCAGATGGGTGCGGCCGATCTTGACGATGTCGTCCCACGCCAGCGCCTTGGCGACCAGCTCCTCCTTCATCGCCTCCAGCGCCGGATAGAGGCGGCGATGGACCGCGAGCGCGGCGGCGATGTGGAGCGCGGTCGGGAAGCTGTCGTTCGACGACTGGCCCATGTTGACATGGTCGTTGGGGTGGACCGGGCTCTTGCCGCCGCGCTCGCCCGTCAGCAGCTCGTTGGCGCGGCCGGCGATCACCTCGTTGACGTTCATGTTCGACTGGGTGCCCGACCCCGTCTGCCAGATGACCAGCGGAAACTGGTCGTCGAGCCGGCCCTCGATCACCTCGGCCGCCGCCGCCTCGATCGCGTCGGCGAGCCTGGGGTCGAGCCCATGCCTGCGATTCACCCGCGCCGCCGCCTGCTTCACCAGCGCGAGCGCATGGACGATGCCGATCGGCATCCGCTCCTCGGGCCCGAACGGGAAATTCTCGATCGAGCGCTGCGTCTGCGCGCCCCAATAGGCCGTAGCGGGGACCTCGATCGGGCCGAAGCTGTCGGTTTCGGTGCGGGTGTCGGTGGGCATGGCGTTTCCCTCGGCCATCCCGGCGAACGCCGGGATCTCCCCTTTTCTTCCCCGCCGGGCACCGAAGGCAATGGGATTCCAGCTTTCGCTGGAATGACGGCCAAAGGAGGCGCCGCCGCCCCTACTTCTTGCGCGTGAAGTCGACCGAGACGACGTTCGACCCGTCCTCGACCGGCGCGGGCGGGGGCGAGGGGGCGTCGTTGCCGGCGAAGCTGTGGCCGGTGTCCTCGATCGCGTCGTCGGCCTGCGCCTGGAACTGGAGCGCGAAGTTGACCGCCGGATCGACGAAGCCGGTGACCGCCGCGAACGGGATCACCAGCCGGGCCGGAACCTGGTTGAACGACAGGCCGACCTCGAAGCCGTCGGGGCGCACCTTCAGGTCCCAGAAGCGGTTCTGGATGACGATCGTCATCTCGTCGGGGAAGCGCTCCGCCAGATGCTTCGGGATGTCGACGCCCTGGCCCTGGGTCTTGAAGGTGATGTAGAAATGATGGTCGCCGGGCAGTCCGCCCGCCTTCTCGACCTCGCCGAGCACCCGGCCGACCACGGCGCGAAGCGCCTCCTGGACGATCTCGTCATAGGGAATCAGGCTGTCGGGCGCTTGGTCGCTCATGGCGCTTTGGTGAACGCTCGACCCCGCCGGGTCAAGTCGTGCGTTGCAGCGCGGCGCAACCTCGCTATAGCGGCGCCGACCCGTGTGTGGGTTTTGCCACAGGTGCACGGGACAGGCCATAGGGAATCAGGGGGCCGCCATGCGGACCGCATCGATCACGCGCAACACCAGCGAGACCGCGATCGCGGTCGAACTCAACCTCGACGGCACCGGCGCCTACAGCGTCGCGACCGGCATCGGCTTCCTCGACCATATGCTCGAGCAGCTGTCGCGCCATTCGCTGATCGACCTGACCGTGAAGATCGACGGCGATCTCCATATCGACCAGCACCACACCACCGAGGACAGCGGCATCGCGATCGGCGAGGCGCTGGCCAAGGCGCTCGGCGACAAGAAGGGGATCACCCGCTACGGCCATGCCTATGCGCCGATGGACGAGACGCTGACCCGCGTCGCGCTCGACATATCGGGGCGGCCCTGGACGGTGTGGAAGGTCGACCTGAAGGGCCCGCGCCTCGGCGAATGGGACACCGAGCTGATCGAGCACTGGTTCCAGAGCTTCGCGCAGGCGGCCGGGATCACCCTGCATGTCGAGAATCTCTACGGCACCAACCAGCATCACATCGTCGAGAGCTGCTACAAGGGCCTCGCCCGCGCGCTGCGCACGGCGGTGGAGATCGATCCGCGCAAGGCCGATTCGATCCCGTCGACCAAGGGGATGCTCTGAGGTGCCAGCGGAAGCGGCGGCGACCATCGCGCTGATCGACTATGGCGCGGGCAATCTGCGCTCGGTCGAGAATGCGCTGAAGGCGGCCGGCGGCGCGCCGACCGTCACCGCCGATCCCGATATCGTCGCCCGCGCCGACCGGATCGTGCTGCCCGGCGTCGGCGCCTTCGCCGCCTGCATGGGCGGGCTGACCGCGATCCCCGGCATGGTCGCGGCGATGGAGACGGCGGTGATGGAGCGCGGCGCGCCCTTCCTCGGCGTCTGCGTCGGCATGCAGCTCCTCGCCGATGCGGGGCACGAGCATGGCCGTACCCCCGGGCTCGGCTGGATCGGCGGCGACGTGCGGCTGATGACGCCCGCGCCCGGCTGCAAGGTGCCGCACATGGGCTGGAACGACGTGGTGCCGGCCGGCGATCACCCGCTGATCGTGCCCGGCGAGGCCTATTATCTGCACAGCTACGTCTTCGACGTCGCCGACCCGGCCGAGCGGCTCGCCACCACCGACCATGGCGGCCCGATCACCGCCGCCGTCGGCCGCGACAATATCGTCGGCGTCCAGTTCCATCCCGAGAAGAGCCAGGCCTATGGGCTGGCGCTGCTGGCACGGTTCCTGGAGTGGAAGCCGTGAGGGCTTTCCTCGTCATGCCGGCCCCTCGGCTGCCTGCAAGGCAGGCGCTCGGGATAAACTTCAGCCAAGGGCTGAAGGCCGGCATCTCGGGAGACTCCAGCCGCGACCTCGTCTCCCCATCTCCTGAGATCCCGGCCTCCGCCGGGATGACGCAATAGGGTTCCACGCGTGAGCATCATCGTCTTTCCCGCGATCGACCTGAAGGGCGGCCAGGTCGTCCGCCTCGCCGAGGGCGACATGGACCGCGCCACCGTCTATGGCGACGACCCCGCCGACCAGGCGCGCCGCTTCGCCGAGGCGGGGGCCGAATGGCTCCACGTCGTCGACCTCGACGGCGCCTTCGCCGGCCGCGCGGTCAATGCCGAGGCGGTCGAGGCGATCATCAGGGCCTTCCCCGGCAAGGTCGAGCTGGGCGGCGGCATCCGCGACCGCGCCGGGATCGACCGCTGGCTGGCGCTCGGCGTCGAGCGGGTGATCATCGGCACCGCCGCGCTGCAGAATCCCGATCTCGTCAGGGAAGCCGCGAAGGAGCTGCCGGGCCGGATCGTCGTCGGCGTCGACGCGCGCGACGGCTTTGTCGCGACGCATGGCTGGGCCGAGGTGTCGACCGTCGGCATCACCGACCTCGCCGACCGCTTCGCCGACGCCGGGGTCGCCTCGCTGCTGTTCACCGACGTCGGCCGCGACGGGCTGCTCAAGGGCTGCAACGTCGAGGCGACCGTCGCCCTCGCCCGCCACGCCAGCATCCCGGTGATCGCCAGCGGCGGCGTCGCGAGCATCGCCGACATCGCGGCGCTGGTCCCGCATGCCGGGGATGGCATCGAGGGCGTGATCACCGGCCGCGCGCTCTACGACGGCCGGCTCGACCTTGCCGAGGCGCTCCGGGTGGCGCGCGGATGACCGTCCGGGTCCGCGTCATCCCCTGCCTCGACGTCGCCGGCGGGCGGGTCGTCAAGGGCGTCAACTTCGTCGACCTCGCCGATGCCGGCGATCCGGTCGAGCAGGCGCGGGTCTATGACGCGGCGGGGGCGGACGAGCTCTGCTTCCTCGACATCACCGCCAGCCATGAGGGGCGCGGCACCATCCTCGACGTCGTCGCGCGGACGGCGGCGGTCTGCTTCATGCCGCTGACCGTCGGCGGCGGGGTGCGCAGCGCCGACGACGCTCGCGCGCTGTTGCTCGCCGGCGCGGACAAGGTCGCGGTCAACTCCGCGGCGGTGGCGCGGCCGGAGCTTTGCGCCGAAATGGCCGAGCGCTTCGGCGCGCAATGCGTCGTCGGCGCGGTCGACGCGCGCGCTGTCGGCCCCGGCAAATGGGAAATCTACACCCATGGCGGCCGCAAGCCGACCGGCATCGACGCGGTCGAGCATGCCAAGCGGCTCGCGTCGCTCGGCGCCGGGGAAATCCTGCTGACCTCGATGGACCGGGACGGCACCCGCGACGGCTACGACCTGGCGCTCACCCGCGCGATTTCCGACGCGGTGCCGGTGCCGGTGATCGCCAGCGGCGGAGTCGGCAATCTCGGCCATCTCGTCGAAGGGGTGACCAGGGGCGGCGCCAGCGCGGTGCTCGCCGCGTCGATCTTCCACTTCGGCCAGCACAGCGTCGCCGAGGCGCATGCCGCGCTCCGGGCGGCGGGGCTGCCGGTCCGAAACGGATAATTCCTCCCCGGCAAAGCCGGGGAGGGGGACCGCCGAAGGCGGTGGAGGGGTTTCTCACCTCTTAGCCGGCGCGATCCCCAAGGGCGGAAACCCCTCCACCAGCTTCGCTGGTCCCCCTCCCCATCGCGATGCGATGGGGAGGAATGAAAATCGCTCAGTCGACGAGCCCGCCCGGCGCCATCGCCCGCAATCGCTGCTGGAGGGTCGCGACCTCAAGGGTCAGCATCTCGCGCTCGACATGGCCTTTCCGGACGTGCCAGGCGAGCATCCGTTCCTGGGGGATGAACGCGGTCTCGATCAGGCGGCGGCGCTTCTCGGCATTGTCCACCAGCGGCGGATCGAGCAGCCGGTCGAGATAGGGCGGCTGGCGGAAGCGATCGAGCCAGGCCTGGCGCGGTTCTCGGGCGAAGGCGACGCCCTTGGCATAGGAACCGACGATCTCGGCCGCGATCTCCGCCCCCGACAGCCTGCGTCCGCAGCAGCGGCCGGAGAAATTGTAGCGGGCCGCCGCGTCGAGATTGTCCGCGTCGAGATAGCCGGGCCCGCCGAAATGGTCGTAGACATAGACGGGGACGTGGCTCGCCAGCGCATAGGGCACGGTCTTGCCGATCGACACGACGAGGTCGGCCCCGGCGATCATCGCGGGCGTGACCAGCGTGACCCGGCCGCCGCCTTCGCCGACATGGTCGACCGCGATGCCGGGCCGCAGCCGTGCGATCGCGTCGGCCAGCGCCGGATCGAGATGGTTGCTGACCACGAGTATGCGGCGCGGGGTCGCCGGCTTCGCGGCGAACGGCCGGAAGAAGCCGTCGGGCGCGGCATTGTGGAAGACGGTGGTCGGGGCATCATGGCCGATCCGGGCGAGATGCTCCGCGGTCAGCGCCGAATTGGCGAGGACATGATCGACCAGGATCCGGTCGTGCAGCCAGCCGCCGCTTTCCAGATAGGACCGGCGCGACAGCCGGCCGGCGACGATCCGGGTCGCCGCCCGTTCGTCGGCGGCATGACGATAATCGAACAGGCCCAGCACCTGATGCTGGACATAGGCCATGTCGTAGGCGAACGGCCGGACCCGGTTCGGATCGGTGACCACCGGGGCGCCGGTCGCCGCCATGATCAGCTCGGCCATCGGCGCCGCCGCCCAGTTGGCGAAGACGGTGATGGCGCATCCCCTGGCGGCGAAGTGCCGCGCGGTTTCGAGGACCACGACCTCGGACCCGGCGAGCTGCCGCAGATGGTTGGTCGCGATCAGCAGGCGACGCGGCTCGCCCGGCGAAAGTCCTTCGCTCATCCCGACAGTGCCCCCCCTTGTCGGCGTTTATTTCATCAGCACCAGTTCCTCGGCCATCGAGGGATGCAGCGCCACCGTCTGGTCGAACTGCGCCTTGGTCAGCCCGGCCTTCACCGCGATCGCGGCGGCCTGGAGAATCTCGGGCGCATCGGGGCTGATCATGTGGATGCCGAGCACCACGTCGGTCTCGGGATGGACCACCAGCTTGTAGAGCGAGCGTTCGGTGCGGCCGGCCAGCACGTTGCGCATCGCCCGGAAGTCCGAGGTGAAGACCTTGACCGTGCCGAACTGCTCGCGCGCCTGGCGCTCGGTCAGGCCGACGCCGGCCATCGGCGGGTTGCTGAACACCGCGCTCGGGATCGCGCCATAGTCGACACGGTGCGGCTTCTCGCCGAACACGGTGTCGGCGAAGGCCTGCCCCTCGCGGATCGCGACCGGCGTGAGCTGGACCCGGTCGGTGACGTCGCCGACCGCATAGATCGACGGCACCGACGACCGGTTGTCCTCGTCGACGACGATCGCGCCCTTGTCGTTCAGCTCGACGCCGACCGCCTCCAGGCCGAGGCCGCCGGCCTTCGGGCTGCGGCCGATCGCGAACAGCAGCAGGTCGGTGTCGCACCGCTCATGGTCCTTGAAATGGACGCAGAGCGAGCCGTCCTCACGCTTCTCGATCCTCTCGAAACTGGCGTTGAAGATGAACTCGATCCCCTTCTGGGTCGAGATCTGGAACAGCCGGTCGCGAATCTGCTCGTCATAGCCGCGCAATATCTGGTCCGAGCGGTTGACCACCGTCACCTTGCTGCCGAGCGCATGGAAGATGCCGGCGAACTCGTTGGCGATATAGCCCGCCCCGGCGATCACCACCCGCCTGGGCAGCTCGTCGATGTAGAAGACCTCGTTCGAGGTGATGCCATGCTCGGCGCCCGGCACGTCGGGCACCACCGGCCAGGCGCCGGTCGCGATCAGGATGAACCTGGCGCTGACCGTCCGGCCGCCCGCCAGCGTCACGGCGTTGGGGCCGGAGACCGTCGCGCGCTCGTGGAAGAGCTCGACCTTGTTGTTGTCGAGCGTGTTCGTATAGAGCCCCTCGAGCCGGTCGACGTCGGCATTGACGTTGTCGCGCAGCGTCTTCCAGTCGAACCTGATATCGCCCAGCTCCCAGCCGTAGCGCGCCGCGTCGTGCAGATCCTCGGCGAAGTGCGATCCATAGACGAGCATCTTCTTCGGCACGCAGCCGCGGATCACGCAGGTCCCGCCGACCCGATGCTCCTCCGCCACCGCCACCCGCGCGCCATAGGCGGCGGCGACGCGCGCCGCGCGCACCCCGCCCGAACCGGCGCCGATCACGAACAGGTCATAGTCGAACTCGGCCATCGGCCCGTATTCCTCCGCTTGAGATGCGGCCGATATGGCGGTTGCCGCGCGCGGGCGCAAACCGATCCTGCCGATGACAGTGATCGATCCGGCCCCCGTCATCCCAGCGAAAGCCGGGATCTCACTGTCTTTCCGCACGACGAAGGAAGAAGGAAGGGAGATCCGGGCTTTCGCCGGGATGACGAAGCTCGTCTCTGCTACCCCAGCGCGCGGGCGATCAGGGCGCGGGTCGAGGGGTCGAAGCGGTCGGTGCCCTCGCTCTCGATCGACCTGGCGATCTCCTTGCCCAGTTCGACGCCGAACTGGTCGAACGGGTTGATCCCCAGCAGCACCGCATTGGCGAAGGTGCGATGCTCGTAGAAGGCGATCAGCGCGCCGAGCCGGCCGGGGTCGAGCCGGTCGAGCAGGATCGTCGTCGACGGCCGGTCGCCGGGATAGGCGCGCGCCGGATCGCCATTGTCGCGGCCCGCCATCAGCGCCGCCCCCTGCGCGAAGCAGTTGACCAGCAGGGTGCGGTGGTGCGCGTCGTCGAGGACATGGTCGGGCTCGATCGCCGCGACGAACTCGACCGGCACCAGCCGCGTCCCCTGGTGGAGGAGCTGGAACACCGCATGCTGCGCATCGGTGCCGACCCCGCCCCAGGTGATCGCCGCGGTCGGGCCGTCGACCGGCGATCCGTCGGCCTTCACCCCCTTGCCGTTCGATTCCATCTCGAGCTGCTGGAGATAGGAAGGCAGCAGCCGCAGCCGTTCGTCATAGGCGAAGACGGCGCGCGTCTCGGCGCCGCGCAGCACCGAATAATATTGGTCGACGAAGGCGGCGAGCAGCGGGATGTTGGCGCTGGGCGGCGCCAGCCGGAAATGGCGGTCCATCGCCGCAGCCCCCTCCAGCAGCTCCTCGAACGCGTCCCAGCCGAGCGCGAGCGCAACCGGGAAGCCGATCGACGACCACAGCGAATAGCGCCCGCCGACGCTTTCGGAGAAGGGCAGGATACGGGTCTCGTCGATTCCCCATTCGACCGCCTTCTCGGGCGCGGCGGTCAGCGCGATCACGCGCGAATAGGGGTCCTCGACATTGTCCTCCTCCATCCAGGCGAGCACCGAGCGGGCGTTGAGCATCGTCTCGGTGGTGGTGAAGGTCTTCGACGCGACGACGAGCAGCGTCGCCTGCGGATCGAAGCGGCGGAACACCGCGTCGAGCGCGGCGCCGTCGACGTTCGAGACGACCGCGACCTCGTAGCGGCCGGCGTCGCGGCCGAGCGCGTCGACCAGCAGGTCCGGGCCGAGCGCCGATCCGCCGATGCCGACATGGAGGATGTGGCGGATCGGGCCGAACACCTCGGCCTCGATCGCGTCGATCATGCCGCGCATCCGGGCATGGAAGCCGCGCGCGCGGGCGACGCTGTCGGGCGCGCCCTGGCCGCGTTCGGCGGGATGCTCGGCGGCGCGGTCCTCGGTGACGTTGACGGCCGCCCCCGCGAACAGCGCGTCGCGCCGCGCCGCGAAGCCGCTCGCCTCGGCCAGCGCGGCGAAGCGGTCGATCAGCGCCGCCGACAGGTGCGTCTTGGAGAAGTCGAACAGGATGCCGGCCTCTTCCATCGACAGCCGCGACAGCCGGTCGGGCTCGTTGGTGAACAGCTCGGTCAGGCTGGTCGCCGGGGTGTCGCGAAGGGCGTTCCAGGCGGCTTTGGCCTCCGTCATCGATCGATTCTCCATATTGCAGCGCGGCGAACGGCGGATTCCAGCCGGAATCTCCGCTCCCACTTACCGATTATTCACCATTTCCACCCACATGTTCCACCGAAAGAGCAGCCAATTGCCATCAGCATGATGCGGAGGGTGCCGCAAACGAGGTCGAATCGGGGGGACCCCGCATGCAGGACGATATATTGCGCCTGGCCTATGAGGTCTCGCGCGTCACGGAAGAAAAGGTCGATCGCATCGACCGGGTGATGAAGCAGACCGGAATGCTGGCGATCAACGCCCGGCTGGAGGCCGCTCGCGCCGGCGAGGCGGGCCGCGCCTTCTCGGTGGTGGCGCAGGAGCTCGGCGCGCTCGCCAGCGCGATCTCGGGGATCGGCGGGGAGCTGCGCTCGGCGATCGCCTCCAACATCGCCTCGCTGCGCACCGCGGGCAGCCAGATGCTGATCGACTTCAAGGGCACCCGCCACACCGACCTCGCCCGCTCGGCGGTCGAGATCATCGACCGCAACCTCTACGAACGCTCGTGCGACGTGCGCTGGTGGGCGACCGACAGCTCGGTGACGCAGGTGCTGGAGGACCCGACCCGCGCCACCGTCGCCCACGCCACCGAGAGGCTGGCGACGATCCTGCGCTCCTACACCGTCTATCTCGACCTGTGGATCGCCGACCGGAGCGGCCGGGTGATCGCGACCGGACGCCCCGACCGCTATCCCGACGCGATCGGCCAGGACGTCTCGCACGAGGACTGGTTCCGCGCCGCGATGACCACCCGGACCGGCGACGAATTCCGGGTCTGCGACATCGCCACCAACCCGACCCTCGGCGACGCCCAGGTCGCGACCTATTCGACCGCGGTCCGCGCCGGCGGCCACAGCCGTGGCACCGCGATCGGCGCGCTCGGCATCTTCTTCGACTGGGCGCCGCAGGCGGCGGCGGTGCTCGACGGCATCGGCCTGTCGCCGGCCGAGCGCGCGACCGCGCGGCTGATGCTGCTCGACGCCGGCCATCGCATCATCGCCGCGTCGGACGGACAGGGCATCTGCACCGGCCATTATCCGCTCCAGACCGACCGGCGCGAGAGCGGCTATTACAGCCAGGGCGGCAAGCTGGTCGCCTTCGCGCTGACCCCCGGCTACGAGACCTATCGCGGCCTCGGCTGGCTCGGCTGCATCGAGAGCGACCTGGTCGAGGAGTGACCCCGCTCCCCGTCATCCCGACGATTCTGGGGACAGGCGCCGTCGACGAAGGTTGACGCGGCGCCCCGAGGGGCCGACATGCGCGCCATGCAGCGCGTGACCGCCAAGATCTGCGGGCTTTCGACACCGGACGCGGTGGATGCCGCCGTGCGCCACGGCGCCAGCCATGCCGGCTTCGTCTTCTTCCCGAAAAGCCCGCGCCACGTCACCTTCGAACAGGCGGCGTCGCTGACCATGCGGCTGCCGCGCCATGTCGGCCGGGTCGGCGTGTTCGTCGATCCCGAAGAGGCGGTGGTCGACCAGGCGATCCGCATCGGCGGGATCGACACGGTCCAGCTCCACGGCCACGAGCCGCCCGAGCGGCTCGCCGCGCTCGCCGCGCGCCATCCCGGCGTCGCGGTCTGGAAGGCCGTGCCGGTCCGCACCCGCGCCGATCTCGACGCCGCCGCGCGCTACCGCCCGGTCGCCGACCTGATCCTCTACGACGCCAAGACGCCCGAGGGCACCCTGCCCGGCGGCATGGGACTGCGCTTCGACTGGGCGCTGCTCGACGGCTTCCGCCACCCGCAGCGCTGGGCGCTGTCGGGCGGGATCGACGCCGACAACGTCGCCGACGCGGCGGGCCGCACCGGCGCCCGGCTGATCGACATCTCCTCGGGCGTCGAAAGCGCGCCGGGCATCAAGGCGGTGGACAAGATCGCCGCCTTCCTCCAACGGGTCGCGACATTATGAACGCCCCAAATACCAGCCCGCGTCCCAACACGCTGAGGAACGGTCCCGACGAGCAGGGCCAGTTCGGCCAGTTCGGCGGCCGCTACGTCAGCGAGACGCTGATGCCGCTGATCCTCGACCTCGAACGCGAATATCGCGCGGCGCAGGCCGACCCCGCCTTCCGGGCCGAGCTCGACGACCTGATGCGCCATTATGTCGGCCGGCCGAGCCCGCTCTATTATGCCGAGCGGCTGACCGAGCATCTCGGCGGCGCGAAGATCTACCTGAAGCGCGAGGAGCTGAACCACACCGGCGCGCACAAGATCAACAACTGCATCGGCCAGATCCTGCTCGCCCGCCGCATGGGCAAGACCCGGATCATCGCCGAGACCGGCGCCGGCCAGCACGGCGTCGCCACCGCCACCGTCGCGGCGCGCTTCGGCCTGCCCTGCACCATCTTCATGGGCGCGGTCGACGTCGCGCGGCAGCAGCCCAACGTGTTCCGCATGAAGCTGCTCGGCGCCGAGGTGAACGCCGTCACCTCGGGCGCGCAGACCCTCAAGGACGCGATGAACGAGGCGCTGCGCGACTGGGTCGCGAACGTCCACGACACCTTCTACATCATCGGCACCGCCGCCGGCCCCCATCCCTATCCCGAGCTGGTCCGCGACTTCCAGTCGGTGATCGGCCACGAGGCGCGCGCGCAGATCCTGGAGGCCGAGGGGCGCCTGCCCGACATGCTGATCGCGGCGGTCGGCGGCGGCTCCAACGCGATCGGCCTGTTCCACCCCTTCCTCGACGACGCCGGAGTGCGGATGATCGGGGTCGAGGCGGCGGGCGAAGGGCTCGACACCGACAAGCATGCCGCCAGCCTCGCCGGCGGGTCGCCCGGCGTGCTCCACGGCAACCGCACCTATCTGCTCCAGGACGATGACGGCCAGATCACCGAGGCGCACTCGATCTCGGCCGGGCTCGACTATCCGGGGATCGGCCCCGAGCATAGCTGGCTGCACGAGATCGGCCGCGCCGAATATCACCCCGTCACCGACGCCGAGGCGCTCGCCAGCTTCCAGCGGCTCGCCCGGCTGGAAGGGATCATCCCCGCGCTCGAATCGGCGCACGCGCTGGCGGCGGTCGAGAAGCTCGCGCCGACGATGGGCAAGGACCAGCTGATCGTCCTCAACCTGTCGGGCCGCGGCGACAAGGACATCTTCACCGTCGCCGCCGCGCTGGGGGTCGAGATATGAGGCATCTTCTTCTTTCCCCCCTCCCTTTCAAGGGAGGGCCGGGGTGGTCGCGAGCGAAGCGAGCGTCCTCGGCATTGACCGCACGACTCCCCCACTCCCGGCCCCTCCCTGAAGGGGAGTGGGAGCTGTGACCCGCCTCGCCGAGACCTTCGCCCGCACCCGCGCCGAGGGGCGGGCCGCGCTCGTCACCTTCGTCACCGGCGGCGATCCGACCCCCGGCGACATGGGACCGATCCTCGACGCGCTGGTCGCGGGCGGCGCCGACGTGATCGAGCTGGGCATGCCCTTCACCGATCCGATGGCCGACGGCCCGGCGATCCAGCGCGCCAACCTCCGCGCGCTCGGCGCGGGGACGACCACCGCCGATCTGCTGGCGATCGCCGCCGCCTTCCGCCAGCGCCACCCCTCGGTGCCGCTGGTGCTGATGGGCTATGCCAATCCGATGGTCCGGCGCGGCCCCGAATGGTTCGCCGCCGAGGCCGCCAGGGCCGGGGTCGACGGGGTGATCTGCGTCGACATCCCGCCCGAGCAGGACGGCGCGCTCGGCCCGGCGCTGCGCGCGGCCGGGGTCGCCCCGATCCGCCTCGCCACCCCGACCACCGACGCCGCGCGGCTGCCGGCGGTGCTGGAGGGCGCGTCGGGCTTCCTCTATTATGTCTCGGTGGCGGGGATCACCGGCATGCAGCAGGCCGGACAGGCCAGCATCGAGGCGGCGGTCGCGCGCTTCAAGGCGGCGACCGACCTGCCGGTCGCGGTCGGCTTCGGCGTGCGCGGGCCCGAGCAGGCCGAGGCGATCGGCCGCGTCGCCGACGGCGTCGTCGTCGGTTCGGCGATCGTCGACCTGATCGGCGAACATGCCGCCGCCGCCGCGGGCCCGGTCCGCGATTTCACCGCCACCCTCAGCGCGGCGCTGCGCCGCGCCGCCCAGGAGAAGGCCGCATGAGCTGGCTCGACAGCGTCCGCAAGAAGATCCCGTTCATCGCCAAGCGCGAGAGCCCGGACAATCTCTGGCACAAATGCCCGTCGTGCCAGCAGATGATCTTCGCCAAGGAATATGAGGAGAATCTGTCGGTCTGCCCGAAATGCGGCCATCACGGCCGGATCGGCCCCGACGCGCGCTTCGACCAGCTGTTCGACGGCGGCGTCTACACGCTGCTGCCCGCCCCGCAGGTGCGCGAGGACCCGCTCAAGTTCCGCGATTCGAAGCGCTACACCGACCGCATGAAGGAAGCGCGCGCCAAGACCGGCGAGCAGGACGCGCTGATCAACGCGCGCGGCACGATCGAGGGTTTCAAGGCGGTCGTCGGCGTGCAGGACTTCGCCTTCATGGGCGGGTCGATGGGCCTCGCGGTGGGCGCCGCCTTCGTCGCGGGCGTCCAGGCGGCGATCGCCGACCAGTGCCCTTACGTCATCTTCACCGCGGCGGGCGGCGCGCGCATGCAGGAGGGCATCCTCTCGCTGATGCAGATGCCCCGGACCACCGTCGCGATCGCCCAGCTCCGCGAGGCCGGCCTGCCCTATATCGTCGTGATGACCGATCCGACGACGGGCGGCGTCACCGCCTCCTACGCGATGCTCGGCGACATCCAGATCGCCGAGCCGGGCGCGCTGATCGGCTTCGCCGGCCAGCGCGTGATCGAGCAGACGATCCGCGAGAAGCTGCCCGAGGGCTTCCAGCGCGCCGAATATCTGCTCGAGCACGGCATGCTCGACATGGTCGTCAAGCGCCACGACCTGCGCGCCGAGCTGGCGCGGCTGATCGACTATCTCTGCCCGGGGAAGAAGGCGGCGTGAAGCTCCTTTCCCCCCTCCCTCTCAAGGGGAGGGGCAGGGGTGGTGCGAGCGACGAAGTCGCGAGCCTGCAGCCTCCCCACTCGGCCTCCCTGAAGGGGAGTGGGAGTAATGCCCGACCACGCCGTCTCCACCGATCCCGCCGTCCAGGCGCAGCTCGACCGGCTGTGGCGGCTGTCGCCGGGCGCCGACATCCTCGGGCTCGACCGGATCGCGCGGCTGTGCGATCGGCTCGGCAATCCCGAACGCGCGCTGCCGCCGGTGTTCCACGTCGCCGGCACCAACGGCAAGGGATCGACCTGCGCCTATCTGCGCGCCGCGATCGAGGCGGCGGGGATGAGCGCGCACGTCTTCACCAGCCCGCACCTGATCCGCTTCAACGAGCGCATCCGCATCGCGGGATCGCTGATCGAGGACGCCGCGCTCGCCGCGCTGCTCGCCGAGGTGCTCGACATCTCCGAAGGGATCGGCGCGAGCTTCTTCGAGGTGACGACCGCCGCCGCCTTCCTCGCCTTCAGCCGCACCCCCGCCGACGCCTGCATCGTCGAGGTCGGGCTGGGCGGCCGGCTCGACGCGACCAACGTCATCGCCGATCCGCTGGTCTGCGGCATCGCCCAGCTCGGCCTCGACCATCAGAGCTTCCTCGGCGACACGATCGAGGCGATCGCGGCGGAGAAGGCCGGCATCGCCAAGCCGGGCGTGCCGATCCTGACGCTCCATTATCCCGCCACCGTCGCCAACGAGATCGGCCGCGCGATCCGCGAGGCGGGCGCCGAGTGGCACGTCAAGGGCGGCTCGTGGGACGCCGCCGCCTATCAGGGCCGGCTCCATTATCGCGACGCGCAGGGCAAGCTCGACCTGCCGCTGCCCGGGCTCGCCGGCCAGCACCAGGCGATGAACGCCGCTCTGGCGGTGGCGATGCTGCGCCACCAGGACGCGATCGCGATCCCCGCCTCGGCGCTGCGCGCGGCGATGGGCTGGGCCGACTGGCCGGCGCGGCTCCAGCACCTGCGCGGCGGCGCGCTGCTCGACCGGCTGCCGCCCGGATCGGACCTGTGGATCGACGGCGGCCACAACCCCTCGGCGGGGCGGGTGATCGGCGATTTCCTGCGCGGCCATGTCGCGCCCGAGCGGCCGCTCCACATCGTCCTCGGCCTGCTCGCCAACAAGGACGCCGGCGGCTTCCTGGCCGCGATGGGCCGGGTGCCGGCGCATTTCCACATGGTGCCGGTGCCGGGCCACGAGCACCACGCCCCCGCGACCCTCGCCGACACCGCCCGCCTCGCCGGCTTCGCCGCCGACGCCGCGACCGGCTTCGAGGAAGCCCTCGCGACGATCACGGCCGACGCCGGCGACGTCCCGCCGATGGTGCTGATCGGCGGCTCGCTCTACCTCGCGGGCAAGGCGCTGGAAGCGAACGGGACGGTGATCGACTGAGGCCCCCCATCGTCATGCCGGCGGAGGCCGGCATCTCGGGCGGCTCCAGCCTCGATCTCGTCTCCTCTCCTCCCGTCAGTCGCAGCGCAGCATTTTATTGCGATTGACTCGCAATATCAGACATGCTCTTTTCCCCTTGCCGAGAGGGAGAGAAGTGCATGTCCGAAGGAACCGCCGCATCGACCGCCAGCCTGCTGCCCCATGGCGCGCCCGACGACAGCGGCGCGCTGCTGTTCCTGCAGACGGTGCGCCGGATGGGCGTGGGCGGGCTGGGCGACGCCTATGCGGTCAGCCTGCTGATCGGCGCGTTCGGCCTGTCCTTCCGCCGGCCGCTGGTGCTGTCGCGCGCGCTGATGGCGGAACTGGCGCGCGCCTCGCAGCGCTCGATCATGATCGCGCCGTCCTGCTGCTGCCGCATGACGCTGGCGGAATCGGTCCTGCTCGGCGCGGTCGCGACGGCGCGCGAGCAGCCGGTGGCGGCGCACCAGCGGCTCTGCCAGCTCTGCGGGGTCGACCGGGCGCTGGGCATATTGTCGAGCGCGCAGGCGGTGGCGCAGGCCTTCGCCGATCTCGGCCGGCCGATCGAGGCCGCCTGACCCTTCACCGACCCGGAAGCGGCTCGCCCGGACAGGGTCGCGGCCTCCCTTCGCCCCCATAGGGGGACGGCGATATCGGATGCGATAGCGCCGCCGGGACGGCGCGCGTGCGCATGACCGACCGCCGGGACACTTTTACTGCCAGCCCCCCGTCGCTATACCCCGGCTCGACTCTCGCAATCGCAGCATAGGGGCTCAGCCATGACGGCCGTCGGTCAGGACACTCTCAAGACTCGTTCCACCCTCAACGTCGACGGCAAGCATTATGCCTATTATTCGCTCGCCAAGGCGGCCGGGCAGCTCGGCGACATCTCCCGCCTGCCCTTCTCGATGAAGGTGCTGCTGGAGAACCTGCTCCGCTTCGAGGACGGCACCACCGTCACCACCGAGGACGTCCAGGCGATCGTCGACTGGCAGAAGGAGCGCACGTCCGAGCGGGAGATCCAGTATCGCCCGGCCCGCGTGCTGATGCAGGACTTCACCGGCGTTCCCTGCGTCGTCGACCTGGCGGCGATGCGCGACGCGATGAACACGCTCGGCGGCGACGCGCAGAAGATCAACCCGCTCGTCCCCGTCCACCTGGTCATCGACCATTCGGTGATGGTCGACAGCTTCGGCAGCCCCAAGGCGTTCGACGAGAATGTCGCGCTCGAATATGCCCGCAACGGCGAGCGCTACGAATTCCTCCGCTGGGGGTCGAAGGCGCTCAACAACTTCAAGGTCGTTCCCCCGGGCACCGGCATCTGCCACCAGGTCAACCTCGAGAATCTCGCCCAGGCGGTGTGGAGCTCGGCCGACGGCTCGGGCGTCGAGGTCGCCTATCCCGACACCTGCGTCGGCACCGACAGCCACACCACGATGATCAACGGCCTGGGCGTGCTCGGCTGGGGCGTCGGCGGCATCGAGGCCGAGGCGGCGATGCTCGGCCAGCCGGTGTCGATGCTGATCCCCGAGGTGGTCGGCTTCAAGCTGTCGGGCACCCTCACCGAGGGCATCACCGCGACCGACCTGGTGCTGACCGTCACCCAGATGCTGCGCGCCAAGGGCGTGGTCGGCCGCTTCGTCGAATTCTACGGCCCCGGCCTCGACGCGCTGTCGCTCGCCGACCGCGCGACCATCGCCAACATGGCGCCCGAATATGGCGCGACCTGCGGCTTCTTCCCGATCGACGACGCGACCCTCGTCTACATGCGCCTCACCGGCCGCTCGGCCGAGACCGTCGCGCTGGTCGAGGCCTATGCCAAGGAACAGGGCTTCTGGCGCGACGCGACCGCCGCCGATCCGGTGTTCACCGACACGCTGCACCTCGACATGTCGACCGTCCAGCCGTCGCTCGCCGGCCCGAAGCGCCCGCAGGACCGCGTCCTGCTCGCCTCGGTCGACGAAGGCTTCAACAGCGAGCTGGCGACCGGCTACAAGAAGGGCGACGAAGCCGACAAGCGCGTCGCCGTCGAGGGCACCGGCTTCGACATCGGCCATGGCGACGTCGTGATCGCCGCGATCACCAGCTGCACCAACACCTCCAACCCGTCGGTGCTGGTCGCCGCCGGCCTGGTCGCCCGCAAGGCGAACGCGCTCGGCCTCAAGGCGAAGCCCTGGGTCAAGACCTCGCTCGCCCCGGGGTCGCAGGTCGTCACCGACTATCTCGAAAAGGCCGGGCTCCAGAAGGACCTCGACGCGATCGGCTTCAACCTGGTCGGCTATGGCTGCACCACCTGCATCGGCAATTCGGGCCCGCTGCCCGATCCGATCTCGAAGGCGATCAACGGCAACGACCTCGTCGCCTCGGCCGTCCTCTCCGGCAACCGCAACTTCGAGGGCCGCGTCTCGCCCGACGTCCGCGCCAACTATCTGGCGTCGCCGCCGCTGGTCGTCGCCTATGCGCTGTTCGGCACCACCGCCAAGGACATCACGCAGGAGCCGATCGGCACCTCGTCCGACGACAAGCCGGTCTATCTGAAGGACATCTGGCCGACCACGGCGGAGGTCGCCAACACCGTCGCCGCCGCGATCGACAGCGAGATGTTCTCCAGCCGCTACGCCAACGTCTTCCAGGGCGACAGGAACTGGCAGGCGATCGACGTCGAGGGGTCGGACACCTACGCCTGGCGCGCGGGTTCGACCTATGTCGCCAACCCGCCCTATTTCGAGGGCATGTCGATGACCCCGGCCCCGGTGCGGGACATCGTCGAGGCGCGTCCGCTCGCCATCTTCGCCGACTCGATCACCACCGACCACATCAGCCCGGCCGGATCGATCAAGGTCGACAGCCCGGCGGGCCGCTACCTGACCGAGCACCAGGTCACCAAGGCCGACTTCAACAGCTACGGCGCGCGCCGCGGCAACCATGAGGTCATGATGCGCGGCACCTTCGCCAACATCCGCATCAAGAACCAGATGATCCCCGGCATCGAGGGCGGCCTGACCAAGCACATCCCCTCGGGCGAGGTGATGGCGATCTACGACGCGGCGATGAAGTACAAGGCCGAGGGCACCCCGCTGGTCGTCGTCGCGGGCAAGGAATATGGCACCGGATCGTCGCGCGACTGGGCGGCGAAGGGCACCAACCTGCTCGGCGTCCGCGCCGTCATCGCCGAGAGCTTCGAGCGCATCCACCGCTCGAACCTGGTCGGCATGGGCGTGCTGCCGCTGCAGTTCGCGGAAGGGATCGACCGCAACACGCTCAAGCTCGACGGCACCGAGACCTTCTCGATCGACGATGTCGCCGGCCTGCGCCCGCGCCAGACCGTCAGCGTCAAGCTCACCCGCGCCGACGGCTCGACCGAGAGCTTCGAGACCCGCTGCCGGATCGATACCGTCAACGAGCTCGAATATTTCCTCAACGGCGGCATCCTCCAGTACGTGCTGCGCAAGCTGACGGCGTAAGAAGGAATAATCCCCCTCCCGCTTGCGGGAGGGGTCAGGGGTGGGCGCGCGACCCGGAGGGTCGCGCTTCTACCTTTGGCTTCGGAGGCCCACCCCCGGCCCCTCCCGCAAGCGGGAGGGGAGAAGGAAGCAGGCCCGCTCTGCCTACGCCGCCTTGGGCGGAGCGAACTTGGTCAGGTCGATCCCGTCGACGGCCGCCTTATACTCGTCGGCGCTCGGCGTGCGGCCGAGGATCGTCGACAGCACCACGACCGGGGTCGACGCCAGCAGCGACTCACCCTTCTTGTTGGCGCTGTCCTCGACGACGCGGCCCTGGAACAGGCGGGTCGAGGTGGCGAGGACGGTGTCGCCCTTGGCGGCCTTCTCCTGGTTGCCCATGCACAGGTTGCAGCCCGGACGCTCGAGATAGAGGATATTCTCATATTCGGTCCGGCTGGCCGCCTTCGGATTCTCGTCGTCGAACTCGAAGCCCGAATATTTCTGCAGGATCTCCCAGTCGCCTTCGGCCTTGAGCTCGTCGACGATGTTGTAGGTCGGCGGAGCGACGACGAGCGGCGCCTTGAACTCGACCTTGCCTTCCGCCGCCTCGATGTTCTTCAGCATCTGCGCGAGGATCTTCATGTCGCCCTTGTGCACCATGCACGAGCCGATGAAGCCCAGGTCGACCTTCTTGGTGCCGCCATAATAGGACACCGGACGGATCGTGTCGTGGGTGTAGCGCTTCGAGACGTCGGGGTTGTTGACGTCCGGATCGGCGATCATCGGCTCGTCGATCACGTCGAGATCGACGACGATCTCGGCGAAATATTTCGCATTGTCGTCGGGCGACAGCGCGGGCTTCTCGCCCAGGCGGATCTCGGCGATGCGGGTGTCGGCCTTGGCGATCAGGTTCGCCAGCGTGCCGGCCGCATTGTCCATGCCCTTGTCGATCATGATCTGGATGCGCGCCTTGGCGATCTCCAGCGAGCCGATCAGCGTCTCGTCGTCCGAGATGCAGATCGAGGCCTTCGCCTTCATCTCGGCCGTCCAGTCGGTGAAGGTGAAGGCCTGGTCGGCCAGCAGCGTCCCGATATGGACTTCGATGATGCGGCCCTGGAAGACATTCTCGCCGCCGCACTGCTGGAGCATCTGCGCCTGGGTGGCATGCACCACGTCGCGGAAGTCCATATGCGGCTGCATCTTGCCCTTGAACGTCACCTTCACCGATTGCGGGATCGGCATGGTCGCCTCGCCGGTGGCGAGCGCCAGCGCGACGGTGCCCGAGTCCGCGCCGAAGGCCACGCCCTTGGACATGCGGGTGTGGCTGTCGCCGCCGATGATGATCGCCCAGTCGTCCACGGTGATGTCGTTCAGCACCTTGTGGATCACGTCCGTCATCGGATGATAGGCGCCCTTCGGGTCGCGCGCGGTGATCAGGCCGAAATTGTTCATGAAGGACATCAGCTTCGGGATGTTCGCCTGCGCCTTCTTGTCCCACACCGATGCCGTGTGGCAGCCCGACTGATAGGCGCCGTCGACGAGCGGCGAGATGACGGTCGCCGCCATCGCCTCCAGCTCCTGCGCGGTCATCAGCCCGGTGGTGTCCTGCGAACCGACGATGTTGACCTTGACGCGCACGTCCGAACCCGCGTGCAGCACCTTGCCCGGCGTCACGCCGACGGCGTTGCGGTTGAAGATCTTCTCGACCGCGGTCAGGCCCTGGCCCTCGACGGTGATCTCCTTGTTCGCCGCGAACACCGGAACCGGCTCGATCCCGAGGGTGCGGGCCGCGAAGGTCTGGAGCTTCTTGCCGAAGACGATGGCATAGGAGCTGCCGGCCTTCATGAACTCCATCTTCTGCGGCGTGAACGAAGAAGCGATGTCGACCAGCTCCGCGCCGTCCTCGCCGCGCAGCTTCTTGTTCCTGACGTCGATCTTGAGGACGGTGCCGGTCTCGACCGAGAATTTCTCCTCCAGGACCGGATTGCCGTCGTTGTTCAGGATCGGATTGCCGTCCGGGCCGGTCTGCTTGACCCAGTTCTTCAGGTTGATGCCGATGCCGCCGGTCACGTCGACGGTGGTCGCGAAGATCGGCGAGATGCCGTTGGTGCCCGCGACGACCGGCGCGTAATTGACGAAGGGCACATAGGGGCTCTGCTGCTTGCCGGTCCACAGCGCCACGTTGTTCACGCCCGACATGCGCGACGAGCCCACGCCCATCGTGCCCTTCTCGGCGATCAGCATCACGCGCTTGTCGGGGTGCTGCGCCTTCAGTGCGACGATCGCCCGCTGCGCCTCGGGCGAGATCATGCACTGGCCGTGCAGCTCGCGGTCCGAGCGCGAATGCGCCTGGTTGCCGGGGGACAGGAGATCGGTCGAGATATCGCCTTCGCCGGCGATGAAGGTGACGACCTCGATCTCGTCCTCGACCTCGGGCAGCTTGGTGAAGAACTCCGCCTTGGCGTAGCTCTCGAGGATGTCCCTGGCGATGGCGTTGCCGGCGCCGAAGGCTTCGCTCAGCCGGTGCATGTCGGCGTCGTAGAGGAAGACCTGGGTCTTCAGCACCTCGCCCGCCAGCGCGGCGATCGCGGGGGCATCGCCGAGGGCGATGTCGAGCAGCACTTCGACCGACGGACCGCCCTTCATGTGCGACAACAGCTCGAGCGCGAAGGCGGGCGTGATCTCTGGCACGACCGCGTCGCCCAGGATGATCTGCTTCAGGAAACCGGCCTTGACCGCCGCGGCGCTCGTCGTGCCGGGCAGCGTGTTGTAGATGAAGAATTTGAGCGCATCGGCCCGGTGCTCGCTGCCGGCATCCCTGATGATGGCGATGATCTCGAAGACGAGGCCGCCGTCGTCGATCGGCTTGGGCGCAAGCCCCTGAATTTTCCTGCTTTCGATTTCGGCGAGATAATCCAGGTAGATGCTCATAATGTTCCCAACCCCATGAAGTGCGCGGAGCATGGCGCAAACGGCGCCAACCGGCGGTAATTCGGCCTTGGACTGACGGGCGCTCCGGTACGCCAACCGGGCTGGACTGGCAAGGTATCGGAGGGCGTTTCCCAGGATGCCGGCGGGCCGGAGCGAAGACGCGATCGCTGCTCGGCCGATTCACATCGCGGCCGGCTTCGCGCCCCCGGCATAGCCGCTGCGTTCCAGCATCGTCGCGGCATCGTCGAAACCGAGCATGTCGCGGATCGCCTGCCGCTTGTCGGCGGCGGCGTCGTAATAGCTCTGCCAGATGCGCATGCCGACCCAGTAGCCCAACTCGTAGGGCCAGCCCGGCGGGGCGTTCTTGTAATTGCCGAGCCAGCGCCGGAAAGCGGCGATCGCCGCGGCCGGCGCGGGATCGGCGTCCAGGTCGACGCCGTGCGTCGCCGCCATGTCCTTGCGGAACTCGGCCCATAGCTCGGCCTCGCGCGGGGCGGCCCAGGCGGCGCGCTCGGGGTCGGGCACCTGGCCGGTGACGATCGCCGCGACGAAATCGGCGGCGCCCTCCTCCAGCGCGCCGGTCAGCAGCGGGTCGGGGCCCTGGCTCGCGCGGTCGCGCTGCAGGGTGTGGACCGTCTCATGCGCGAAGAAGCGGCGCAGCAGCGCGCGGAAGCCGTCGGCGTCCTGCTCCTGCGCGCACAGCACCTCGAGCCCCAGCACCTGCGCGCCGGGGCCCGCCGTGCCGCCCGAATTGCCCGCCCCGAAGACGAGGTAGATCTGCGGCAGGGCACGGTCGGGGAGCAGCCCGTGCAGCGCCAGGTAGATCGCCCGCAGGTCGCCCACCGCCGCCCTGGCGGCGGGCAGGCAGACGCGGATCGCCCGCTCATAGGCGGCGGGGTCGCGCGCGATCGCCCCGGCCAGCCGGTCGGCATCGACGATCCGCCCCGGCGTGAACACCGACACGCCGTAGCTGGCGCCGTCGAGATAGTCCTTGCGGAGCTGCGCGGCGGTCGGCTTGCCGCCGGTCGCCGCGAACAGCCGCGCGAAGCGATCGGCATCCTCGGTGTGGATCGCGACCGTCAGCGGATCGGCGGGCGGCGGGGGCGTCACCTCCAGAGGCGCCGCCGCCGCCCGCGCGGCAAGGAGAAGCCAGCCGGCCGCCCCGATCCACGCCCGGACCGCCGCCTTCGCCTTCCTCGCCCGCATCGGCCGCCTCCGCTCAATCCCGCGTCGCATCTGCTTAAAGCGATTTCCGGGGAGAGGGAAACATCCGCCGATTCGGAGATCGCGGGTAGACGACGATCCGGGCGCGAGGCGAGCGATCCTTCGCGAACGGGCGAACGGGCCGGCGGGCGCATGGGCGCAACGGAGGGCGGGGCGGGCGGCATGCGCTTGGCTCTTGCCCCGGCGCGGCGCTTGGCACAAAAAACGCCGATGGAGCTGGACGACCTCCTCAAGCGCCCCGAACGCTGGGCGAGCGTGCTCGGATGGGCGACGCTGGCCGGGCTCGAATTCGGCCTGATCGGGCCGTTCGGCAGCTATGCCTCGCACCTGTTCACCCGGATCGCCTATTGGACGCTGCTGTTCTGGTTCGGCAGCCTGCTGCTCTGGCCCTGCGTCGTCGCGGCGCTGGCGCTGGGGCCGCGCCGGGGACTTCCGCCGCTCTTCTCGGGCGTCGCGGTGATCCTGGTCGCCTGCGTGCCGCTGGCCATGCTCGGCGCGATCGGCACCCATTTGTTCTGGCCGGTGCGGGCGGCGGGGATGCGCACGCTCGAATGGTATGGGCTGACGATCGTCGTCGCGCTGCCGGCGATGGCCGGGCTGCTCTGGGTCGAGCTCGGCCGGACGCGCCTGCTCGCGGCGTGGCGCGGCCGGATGGTCCCCGGCGGAGCGCCGGCCGACGCGGCCGATCCGGTGGAGGCGCGCGGCCCCGCCCCGGAACTGCCCGATCACCTCCTCGCCAACGCGCTGTGCCTGCAGATGGAGGACCATCATGTCCGCATCCACCTGCACGGCCGGTCGGTCCTCCACCATGGGGTGCTGCGCGACATCGTCGAGGCGCTCGACGAGCGGCGCGGGCTGCAGGTCCACCGGTCCTGGTGGGTGGCGCGCGACGCGGTGCGCGGCTGGCAGCGCGACGGCCGCTCGGTCGGCCTGATCCTGGTCAACGGGCTGCGGGTGCCGGTGGCGCGCAACCGGGTGGCGCTGCTGCGCGAGCGCGGCTGGCTCGACGAGGCGTCGCAGGCCGCCTGACGCGGCGCTGGTCCAACGCGCATCGACGCCCTACAGATCGTTCGACGCGAGGGGAGAGCCGATCGAGATGCAGCACGAGCAAAGCGCCGACCTTCCCTATCTCCGCAAGATCGTCGGCGCGTCGATGGCCGGCACCGTCGTCGAATGGTACGAGTTCTTCCTCTACGGCACCGCCGCGACGCTGGTGTTCGGCAAGCTGTTCTTCCCGCCGACCGGCAACGAGCTGGACGGCATCATCGCCGCCTTCGGCACCTATGCGGTGGGCTTCATCGCCCGGCCGCTGGGCGGGATCGTGTTCGGCCATGTCGGCGACCGCATCGGCCGCAAGTCGCTGCTCCAGTTCAGCCTCGTCCTGATCGGCGCGTCGACCTTCCTGATGGGGTGCCTGCCGACCTTCGCGACGATCGGCTATTGGGCGCCGCTGCTGCTGGTGCTGCTGCGCTTCGTCCAGGGCTTCGCGCTGGGCGGCGAATGGGGCGGCGCGGTTCTGCTCGTCACCGAACACAGCCCCAATCGCAGCCGCGGCTTCTGGGGCAGCTTCCCGCAGGCAGGCATCCCGATGGGCAACCTGCTCGCGACGATCGTCCTGCTGCTGCTGTCCGCGACGCTCAGCGAGGGCGAATTCCTCGCCTGGGGCTGGCGGGTCGGCTTCTGGCTGTCGGTGATCATCGTCGGGGTCGGCTATTATATCCGCACCAAGGTCAGCGATTCGCCGATCTTCGAGGCGGCGAAGGCCGAGGCCGAGCAGCGCGCCGACGCCGGCTATGGCGTGGCCGAGGTGTTCCGCCACTATCCGCGCGGCGTGTTCACCGCGATGGGGCTGCGGGTGGCGGAGAACATCCTCTATTATATGGTGGTCACCTTCTCGATCACCTATCTCGCCCATATCGGCGTCGACACGACCGAGATCCTGGCGCTGCTGTTCTGCGCGCACCTGCTGCACATCGTGCTGATCCCGTCGATCGGCCGGCTCGCCGACCGGATCGGGCGCAAGCCGGTCTACATCGCCGGCGCGGGCCTTACCATTGCCTGGCCGTTCGTCGCCTTCCCGCTGTTCGACACCGGCCAGGCGCCGATCATCCTCGCCGGGATCATGATCGGCATGGCGGTCCACGCGCTGATGTACGCGCCGCAGCCCGCGATCCTGACCGAGATGTTCCCGACCCGGATGCGCTATTCGGGGGTGTCGCTCGGCTATCAGGTGACGGCGATCTTCGCCGGGTCCTGGGCGCCGCTGATCGGTACCGCGCTGCTGCGCGCCTATGACAGCTGGCACCCGATCGCGCTCTACGTCGCGGGCGCGGGAGTGATCAGCCTCGTGTCCGCGCTGGTCATGACCGAGACGCGCGGCGTCTCGCTGCTCGCGATCGACCGCGCCGACCGCGAGCGAACGGCCTGAACGCAGCCGGCTAGGCTTTCTCCGCCAGCCCGTCCCTCATCCAGCCGGACATCAGCGCCGGATCGAGGCCGTCGACCTGCCGCCGCTCGACCGTGCCGTCGGGCAGCATCACCAGCCGCCGGTTGACCTTGGCGCGCCAGTTCATCCGCGCGGTGTTCTCCTGCCCGACATAGCAGCCCTTGGCGAAGCTGACGCCGTTCAGCAGGTCGGCATTGCATTCGAGCCAGAGATTCCTGTCCGAGCCGATCTCGGCGACGCCCTCGGGCACGCCGAGCGCGCGGCGATGCGCGTGCCAGCCCTCGGCCGCGCCGTCGGCAGGCGCGATCCAGCGGCGGCCGAGCGCGGCCAGGCGCGGGTCGGGCGCGCCCCGTTCGCCATCGGGCGCCCAGTGGACGGCGAGACCCTCGTCGCGCGCGATCGCGATCGGCTTGCGCAGCCGGTAGAGCATCAGCCGCTTCGCCAGCGCGTCGGCCTGCTCCGCCTCGCAATCGATCAGGAGGTCGTCCCCGTCCGCCCAGACGATGAAGTCGAACAGCGCCTTGCCCTGCGGCGTCAGCAGCCCCGCCCAGACGGGCAGCGGGCCCGCCACGTCGCTGGTGACGAGGCCTTGCAGGAAGTCGCGCGCGCCCTGTCCCGAGAGACGGATCAGCGCGCGGTCGGAAAGGGTGGTGCCGGACATGGAGCGAAGGTAGGAAGCGGGCGACGAAAAGGAAAGCGCCATGCCCAGCTACGACATGATCCTCAGGAACGGCACCGTGTGGACCGTCGGCGGCCCCGTCCGGGCCGACGTCGGCGTCAAGGACGGCAAGATCGCCGGGATCGGCGTCGCGGGCGACGCCGGCGAGACGATCGACTGCACCGGGCTCGACGTGCTGCCGGGCGTGATCGACAGCCAGGTCCATTTCCGCGAGCCGGGGCTGGAGGCGAAGGAGGACCTCGAATCGGGCAGCCGGTCGGCGGTGCTCGGCGGCGTCACCGCCGTGTTCGAGATGCCGAACACCAAGCCCAACACCGATTCGGCCGAGGCGATCGCCGACAAGCTGGCCCGCGCCAGGAACCGGATGTGGTGCGACCATGCCTTCTATGTCGGCGCCACCGCCGACAATGCCGAGGCGCTGGCCGAGCTCGAGATGCTGCCCGGCACCGCCGGCGTGAAGATCTTCATGGGGTCGTCGACCGGCAGCCTGCTGGTCGCCGAGGACGAGCATCTCGCCCGCGTGCTGCGGTCGGGCCGCCGCCGCGTCGCGATCCATGCCGAGGACGAGGAACGGATGATCGCGCGCCAGGGCGAGCGGGTCGAGGGCGATCCGTCGAGCCATCCGGTGTGGCGCGACGACGAAAGCGCGCTGCTCGCCACCCGCCGCATCCTGCGTCTCGCGCGCGAGACGGGGCGCAAGATCCACATCCTCCACATCACCACCCCCGACGAGCTGGCGCTGATCGCCGCGAACAAGGACATCGCCACCTGCGAGGTGACGCCGCAGCACCTGACGCTGGCCGGCGAGGAGGCCTATCCCCGGCTCGGCACCCATGCGCAGATGAACCCGCCAATCCGGTCGGGCGCGCACCGCGACGGGCTGTGGCGCTATCTGCGCCAGGGCGTGCCCGACGTGCTCGGCTCCGACCATGCGCCGCACACGATCGAGGAGAAGGCCAGGACCTATCCGGCGTCGCCGAGCGGCATGCCCGGCGTCCAGACCCTGCTGCCGCTGATGCTCGACCATGTCGCCCGGGGGCGGCTGACGCTCCAGCACCTGATCGAGCTGACCTCGGCGGGACCGCAGCGCGTGTTCGGGCTGCGCACCAAGGGCCGGATCGCGCTCGGCTACGACGCCGACTTCACCGTCGTCGACCTCAAGGCGCGCTGGACGATCGAGCAGGACTGGCTCGCCTCGCGCTGCGGCTGGTCGCCGTTCACCGGTATGGACATCACCGGCAAGCCGGTCGGCACGATCATCCGCGGCCACCGCGTGATGTGGGAAGGCACCCTCGCCAACGCCGCGATCGGCGCGCCGGTGCAATATGACAGCGTGCCGCTGAGCTGAGCTGAGCCGAACCGCCCCTCCCCACGCCGTCATGCTGAACTCGTTTCAGTATCCACCGGGAGGCGGGGTTCGAACCATCGGCTTCTTGCGGGAGCCGCTCCTCTCCTGACCGCGATTCGCGGAAGAGTGGATGCTGAAACGAGTTCAGCATGACGGCCCGAAGATTCGGTCGATTCGCGAATCGCCTGTGCAAGGCACTGCACAACTGGCGCTCCACCAGCTCGGTCCTGCGACTTTCGCCGCAACCCACCTGTGGATAAGTCGCAGGTCACCGTGCGACGAAAACGACTCGCCGCTTGTTAGGATTTCATCAACCGTGCCGGGGTTCCCTGCGCGCGTCTGTGATGCCAGTCACAGGCTCACGGGACGGGTGGGGAACTACCAGATGACCAAAACGATGCGCGCGATTGTCGGTTCCATGCTGCTTGCATGCATGACTCTCGCGCCCACCGCGGCCAATGCGCAGATGCTCCAGTGCGCGCCCTTCGCCCGCATGTTCTCCGGCATCCAGCTGTTCGGCGCCGCCGCTTCCTGGTGGAATCAGTCGGTCGGCAAATATCTGCGCGGCGATACGCCGGCGGTCGGCGCGGTGCTGGTGTTCAAGGCGATCGGCTCGATGCGCTCGGGCCATGTCGCCACCGTCACCCAGGTCGTCAGCGACCGGGTCATCAAGATCACCCACGCCAACTGGTCGATCATCAACGGCCGCCGTGGCCAGGTCGAGCGCGACGTCACCGTCGTCGACGCCTCGCCGAACAACGACTGGAGCAAGGTGAAGGTCTGGTTCGCGCCGATCGGCAAGGTCGGCAACACCGCCTATCCGGTCAACGGCTTCATCTACAAGGACGGCTCCAAGTCGACCGCCGCCGCCGTCCAGGCCGTCCAGGGCTGAGTTTTTGAGTTTTTTCGTTCGGCCTCAGGCGCCGGCGGCGACATTCGTCACCTTGGCTATCCTCGCATAAGCTCGGGCGGCCGTTCGGCCTTGCGGAGCCTGACGGCTCCGTTCTCACCATCTCCCCCCGTCACTCCTGCGAAGGCAGGAGTCCATGTCTCTCGTCAGCCAGATGGCCATCGGGAAGAGAACAGGCATGGATGCCAGCCTTCGGCCTTTGGCCGAAGTTCATCCCGAGCGCCGGCCTTGCAGGCAGTCGAGGAACTGGCTTGGCAAGAATCAAGCGCCCAGCAACCGTTCTTCGAGCAGGATTCGAAAATCGCGCCGCGCATCGGCGACGATCATGACCGTGACGACCGGCCCCTCGCCATCCTCCTCGGGCAGGTAGATCAATCGGAATGGCGGCAGGGAAAGCTGCCGATAGGCATGAATCCCGAGGCTTTCCAGTTCCGGCGGAACGGGCCCGCACGCCGGCCATTCGGCCAGCCCCTCGATCGCAGCAACGATCCGGTCGAGCAACGCGTCGGCGCCGTCCTCGCCATCCGCACCGCGCTGCGCCAGCCGCCGGCGATAGAGGCCCGAAAGATCATGCTCCGCACCGACGGTCAGCCGGACCCTGACGCGTTTCCCGGCCATCGGTCAGCGCGAACGGATGCGCTCGGCCAGGCCCTCCGCCGGGACCATGTCGCCCCGCGCCATCTCCTCGCGGCCAAGTGCGAGCAGCTTGAGCAGCGCCAGCGCTTCCTGCGTCGCCTCCCACGACCCCACGTCCTGCAGCACCGCGCGGGCTTCACCATTTTGGGTTATGATCAGCGGCGGCGCTCCTTCCCCGAGCTCGCGGATCAGGTCGGCGCTGTGCGCCTTGAGATAGCTGATCGGCTTGATGCGGTCGTGGCGTCCCATCGGCGGCCTTTCGGTACGAATTTAGTCCGAATATAGTCCGAACCACGCCACCCCTCAATCCCAGTCGACGATCGTCCAGCCGCGCTTGCGGGCTTCCTCGCGCAGGCCGGCATGGGGGTTGGCGGCGATCGCCTCGTCGGCCCAGGCGAGCACCGGCACGTCGGAGATATGGTCGGAATAGAAGCGGATGCGGCACCGGGCGCGGTCGAGTCCCTCCAGCCCCATCCACGCCTCGATCATGCGCAGCTTGGCGGGGCCGTAGCAATTCTCGCCGTCGACCTTGTGGCTGACATAGTCGTCGATGCCGCGGATCGCGCCGGTCGCGACAACGTCGTCCATGCCCAGCCGGGCGGCGATCGGCTCGACCCAGATGCGCGACGAGGCGGTGGCGAGGACGAGGCGGCGGCCGGCGGCGCGATTCTCCGCCAGGCTCTCGATCGCCCCGGCGCGGACGTTGCGGCGCATCACCGCGTCGGCGAAGCTCTCGGCGATCGGTGCCAGCCGGTCGGCATGGATGCGCCGGCCGATCAGCATCGCCTGGTTGAGCTCCTTGACCCGCTTGCGCTCGATCAGCTTCGCCACATAGGCGAGCATCACCAGCGCCGCGAAGGGCACGAAGACCAGCCGCCACGGCGCCAGCCGCAACGCGGCGTGGATCATGAACGGGGTGAAGGTCCCGGTCCGCGTGATCGTGCGGTCCATGTCGTAGATGGCGAGTTCGGTCATCGCCGCGCTCTATAGGGAAGAATCGCGGCCAAGGAACTATCTGCCGAGGCGCTCATTCATTTCGGATGCTTGCCGATCCCGCGCTTTTCGATCACTTCTGGGCGCCATGACCGCCCCGGCCGACTTCCGCTACGATCAGCAGGTGCTGCATTTCACCGGCGCGCTCACGCTCGCCCGCATCGGCGACCTGTCGCGGCGGCTGGAAGCGCTGGACGAGGTGCCGCGCACGATCGACCTGGGCGAGGTCGACCGGATCGACACGGTGGGCGCCTGGCTGGTCCATCGCATCGCCCGCGAGCACGACGTCGAGATCGTCGGCGCCGATGCCGACGTCTGCCAGCTGATCGAGCAGATCGCCGAAGCCGACAAGCCGCTCAAGATCCGCCCCGATTCGAGCCCGCCCTTCTTCCGCGTGCTGCGCGAGATCGGCGATGCGACCTCGGCCGCCGCCCATTCGCTCGCCGGGCTGATCGGCTTCTTCGGCGCGACGCTGATCGGGCTGTGGGGGCTCGTCACCCATCCGCGCCGCTTCCGCTACAATGCGATGGCGCGCCAGTTCGAGGTGGTCGGCGTCAAGGCGCTGGCGATCATCGGGCTGATGAGCTTCCTGATCGGCATCGTCATCGCCCAGCAGGGCGCGGTCCAGCTCCGCCAGTTCGGCGCGGAGGTGTTCGCGGTCAACCTGATCGGCCGCATCACCCTGCGCGAGCTGGGCGTGCTGATGACCGCGATCATGGTCGCCGGCCGGTCGGGCAGCGCCTTCGCCGCCCAGCTCGGCTCGATGAAGCTGGCCGAGGAGGTCGACGCGATGCGCACGATCGGCGTGTCGCCGATGGAGGCGCTGATCCTGCCGCGCGTACTGTCGACGGTGGTGCTGATGCCGCTGCTCGGCTTCTACGCGGCGGTGATCGCGATCATCGGCGGCGGCATCTTCTGCTGGATCGACCTCGACATCCCGCCGATCACCTATGTCCAGCGCATCCGCGAGGTGGTGCCGATGACCGACCTGTGGGTCGGCCTGATCAAGGCGCCGGTGTTCGGCATGCTGATCGCGCTGTGCGGCTGCTACCAGGGGATGCAGGTCGAGGGGAATGCCGAGGAGGTCGGCCTGCGCACCACCGCCTCGGTCGTCCAGGCGATCTTCCTGGTCATCGTCCTCGACGCGGTGTTCGCGGTGTTCTTCAGCTCGATCGGGTGGATCTGATGGCCCGGCTCAACACCGCCGACGGCGAGACCGTCATCCATGTCGAGGGGCTGCGCAACGCCTTCGGCGAGCAGGTCGTCCATGACGGGCTCGACCTCGATGTCCGGCGCGGCGAGATATTGGGCGTGGTCGGCGGATCGGGCACCGGCAAGTCGGTGCTGATGCGCTCGATCATCGGGCTGCAGCCGCCCCAGGCGGGCATCGTCGAGGTGTTCGGCGAGCCGATGATCGGCCGCGACGACTATGAGGCGCAGCAGGTCCGCCGCCGCTGGGGCGTGCTGTTCCAGGGCGGCGCGCTGTTCTCGACCCTGACCGTGGCCGAGAACGTCCAGGTGCCGATCCGCGAATATTATCCGCAGCTCGACGACCAGCTGCTCGACGAGATCGCCGCCTACAAGGTCGCCATGTCGGGCCTGCCGGCGGAGGCGGGGCCCAAATATCCGTCCGAGCTGTCGGGCGGCATGCGCAAGCGCGCCGGCCTCGCCCGCGCGCTGGCGCTCGACCCGCAGCTCCTGTTCCTCGACGAGCCGACCGCCGGGCTCGACCCGATCAGCGCCGCCGCCTTCGACGCGCTGATCCGGTCGCTGCAACGCACCCTCGGCCTCACCGTCTTCCTGATCACCCACGACCTCGACACGCTGTACGCGATCTGCGACCGCGTCGCGGTGCTGGCGGACAGGCGCGTGATCGCGGTTGGAACGATCCCGGAACTATTGGCGTTGGACCATCCGTGGATTCAGGAATATTTCAACGGCCCGCGGGGCCGGGTGGCGGCGGAGGCCGCCGAGCGCGTGGCAGCGGGAGAAGCCGGGAAGTGAGATACTGATGGAAACCCGGTCGAACCATGTGCTGGTGGGCGGCGTCGTCCTCGCCCTGCTGGTCGCGCTGCTCGTCTTCATCGTCTGGCTGGCGGGGTTCAACACCGCGAGCAACCAGCGCTACGACATCTTCTTCAAGACCTCGGTCGACGGGCTCGCCAAGGGATCGCCGGTCAATTTCTCGGGCGTGCCGGTCGGCAAGATCGAGGAGATCAAGCTGCTGCCCGACAGCCCGGAGTTCGTCCGCGTCCGCATCGCGATTGACCAGGACACGCCGATCCTGCAGGGCACCACCGCGACGATCGCCGGCATCGGCTTCACCGGGGTCAGCCAGATCAACCTCGACGGCGCGGTCAAGGGCGCGCCGCCGATCACCGAGCCGGGGCCCTATGGCGAGCCGGTGATCCCGACCAAGCCCGGCGCGCTGGGCGAACTGCTCAACTCGGCGCCCGAGCTGCTCAATCGCATCTCGACCCTGACCGAGCGGCTGACCGAGCTGCTCAATGACAAGAACCAGAAGTCGATCAGCGGCATCCTCGCCCATGTCGACAAGCTGTCGGGCGACCTCGCCGATCGCGGGCCCGAGATCGCCGCCGCGGTCGTCCAGCTCAAGACGACGATGGAGCAGGCGGGCAACGCCGCCGAGCGGGTCGGCCAGCTCGCCGAGACGACCAACGGGGTGATGGCCGACGACGTCAAGCCGGCGATGGCGAACCTCAACAAGGCCACCGTCGCCGCCCAGCACACGCTGGAGACGCTCGACGCGACGATCACCGACGCGCGGCCCGGCATCAAGGCCTTCTCGACCCAGACGGTGCCGCAGATCAACCAGCTCGCGCGCAACCTGGCCGAGATGTCGGAGGCGCTCGGCGCCATCTCGAACAAGCTCGACCGGGGCGGGGCGGGCGCCGTGCTCGGCGGCTCCAAGCTGCCCGACTACAAGCCAAGGAACTGACCGCATGTTGCGCCGCACGATCCTCGCGCTCACCGCCGCCGGCCTGCTGGCGGGCTGCATCAGCTTCGGCGAGGACCCGCCCGAACGGCTGATGAGCCTGACCTCGACCGCCCGGGTCGCCGCCGACCAGGGCAAGGTCACCCGCGACGTCCAGGCGGTCGGCGTGTCCGCGCCCGCGCTGCCGGCGGCGCTGCGCAACCAGCGGATCGCGGTGCAGACCGGCGCCGCCTTCGCCTATCTGCCCAAGGCGGCCTGGGTCGACACGCCGTCGCAACTGTTCCGCTCGGTCCTCGCCGAGACGATCGAGGCCCGCACCGGCCGCTTCGTCCCCGACACCCGCAACGGCGCGATCACCCCCGACACCCGCCTGTCGGGCACGCTGCTGGCGTTCCAGCTATTGGGCGGCCAGGGCAAGGTGCTGGTGATCTACGACGCGACGCTGGCGAAGAGCGGCTCCGACGAGATCCGCGCCCGCCGCTTCGAGCGGTCCGTCCCCGTCGCCGGCGAGGACGCCCGCTCGGTGGCCGCCGCGCTCAACGAGGCGACGAACGCCATCGCCGCCGACGTCGCCGACTGGATCGGGGCGGGCTGACGCTCCCCCATCCACTCGCTCATCGTCATGCCTGCGGAGGCAGGCATCCATGTCTGTATTCTTCTCAGATGCCATCTGGCCGATGAGAGACATGGGCCCCTGCCTGCGCAGGGGCGACGCTGATATGGGCCCACCGCAGCCGGCGCTTGCCCCGCAGGCCCGTTCGCGGGCATAAGCCGCGCTCCGCGACCCTCAAGGATAGTCTTTCTCCCATGTCCGATCTTCTGACCATCACGCTTCCCGACGGCTCGGCGCGCGAGGTGAAGACCGGCACTACCCCCGCCGAGATCGCCGCCGCGATCGGCCCCGGCCTCGCCAAGGCGGCGCTCGCCGCGCGGGTCGACGGCGAGCTGCGCGACCTCGACCGGCCGCTGGAGAAGGATTCGGCGCTGGCGCTGGTGACGGCGCGCGACGAGGCCGACGCGCTCGACCTCACCCGCCACGACTATGCCCATGTCCTCGCCGAGGCGGTGCAGAGCCTGTTCCCCGGCACCCAGATCACCTTCGGCCCGTCGACCGACGACGGCTTCTACTATGATTTCGCGCCGGCCCCCGGCCGCGGGCCCTTCACCGACGAGGAGCTGCCCGCGATCGAGGCCGAGATGCGCCGCATCATCGCCGCGAACAAGCCGCTGCGCCGCGAGGTGTGGAGCCGCGAGCAGCTCATCTCGCGCTGGAAGCAGCAGGGCGAGACCTTCAAGGCCGAATGGGCCGCCGAACTGCCCGGCGACGAGCCGCTGACCGTCTACTGGTCGGGCGACGACTGGCTCGACATGTGCCGCGGGCCGCATCTGCCCTCGACCGGCAAGCTCGACCCGCAGGCGTTCAAGCTGACCCGCGTGTCGGGCGCCTATTGGCGCGGCGACCAGAAGAATGCGATGCTCAGCCGCATCTACGGCACCGGCTGGCTCAACAAGAAGCAGCTCGACGCGCACCTGACCCGGCTGGAAGAGGCCGCCAAGCGCGACCATCGCCGCATCGGCCAGGAGATGGATCTGTTCCACCTCCAGTCGGAGGCGCAGGGGTCGGTGTTCTGGCATCCCAAGGGCTTCCGCCTGTGGCGGGTGCTCGAGGCCTATATGCGCCGCAAGCTCGACGCCGCCGGCTATGTCGAGGTCAAGACCCCGCAGCTGATGGACGCGCGCCAGTGGGAGCAGTCGGGCCATTGGGGCAAATATCGCGAGAACATGTTCGTCGTCCCCGACGAGATCCCCAACGCCGAGGAGGAGGGGCCGGTCCTGTCGGGCGAGAGCGAGCTGATGGCGCTCAAGCCGATGAACTGCCCGGCGCATGTCCTGATCTTCCGCCAGGGGATCAAGAGCTATCGCGACCTGCCGATCCGCATGGCCGAGTTCGGCTGCTGCCACCGCAACGAGCCGCACGGCGCGCTGCACGGCATCATGCGCGTGCGCCAGTTCACCCAGGACGACGCCCATATCTTCGTCCGCGAGGACCAGCTGATCGCCGAGATCAAGGATTTCTGCGACCTGCTCGACGCGGTCTATCGCGACCTCGGCTTCGAGCAATATGCGATCAAGCTGGCGCTGCGCCCCGAGAAGCGCTTCGGCAGCGAAGAGATGTGGGACAAGGCCGAGCAGACGCTGCGCGACGCCGTCGCCGCCTCGGGCCGCGCGACCGAGGCGTTCGGCTGGGAGGAGCTGGAGGGCGAGGGCGCCTTCTACGCGCCGAAGCTGGAGTTCCACCTGACCGACGCGATCGGCCGCACCTGGCAGGTCGGCACGATCCAGGCCGACACCGTCCTGCCCGAGCGGCTCGACGCTTCCTATGTCGGCGAGGACGGCGAGCGGCACCGGCCGGTGATGCTCCACCGCGCCATCCTGGGCACCTTCGAGCGCTTCATCGGCATATTGATCGAGCATCATGCCGGCCGCTTCCCGCTCTGGCTCGCGCCGGTGCAGGCGGTGGTGGCGACGATCGTCTCCGACGCCGACGATTATGCGCGCGAGGTCGAGGCGAAGCTGGCGGCGGCCGGGCTGCGCGTCGAGAGCGACCTGCGCAACGAGAAGATCAACTACAAGGTGCGCGAGCACAGCCTCGCCAAGGTGCCGGCGCTGCTGGTGGTCGGCAAGCGCGAGGCGGAGGAGGGCACCGTCGCGATCCGCCGCCTGGGCGAGCAGGCGCAGACCGTGCTGCCGCTCGACGAGGCGATCGCCGCGCTGCTGGCGGAGGCGACCCCGCCCGACCTGCGCCACCCCTGACGCAAGCCGGACACAGGCCGCGACAAAGCGTCGCGGCCTCGCGCGCGGCCATCTTTCCAAGTGACGCGTTAAGGCTTATATCGCGCCCGTCAGACCGCCATAGGAGATATTGCTATACGTCCCCCGATGATGCGCCGCCCCCTGGGGCAGCCGCCGATGCCGCTCAATGGCCCGCGCTATAATGAGTTCATCCAGTCGCCCAAGGTCCGGGTGATCGATGAAGAGGGCGAGAATCTGGGCGTGATGTATACGCGCGAGGCGATCGAGCAGGCCCAGGAGGCCGGGCTCGACCTGGTCGAGGTGTCCCCGAACGCCGATCCGCCCGTGTGCAAGTTCCTCGATGTCGGCAAGTTCAAGTACGAGGCCCAGAAAAAGGCCAATCTTGCCCGGAAGTCGCAGAAGACGCAGGAGATCAAGGAGATCAAGATGCGTCCGAACATCGACGACCACGACTATGAAACCAAGATGAAGAAGATCCACGAGTTCATCGACGAGGGCGACAAGGTGAAGGTCACCCTGCGCTTCCGCGGTCGCGAGCTCGCGCACGGCCAGCTCGGCATGCAGGTCCTCCAGCGCGTCCAGGCCGACATGGCCGAAACCGCCAAGGTCGAGCAGTTCCCGCGCATGGAAGGCCGCCAGATGCTGATGGTGATCGCGCCGAAGTAAGCTGGCGCCATCTCCCGACCTTCTGCATTTGTTTCGTCACCCCAGCGCAGGCTGGGGTCCATGTCTCTCATCGGCCAGATGGCATCTGAGAAGACAACAGACATGGATGCCAGCCTTCGCTGGCATGACGTGGAGGGGTGTCAGCCGGTCCTCGACTCCAACCGCCCGTCGACCCAGCGCAGCCCATAGCCCAGGCCGAGGAACAGCGCCCCGATCCCCAGCATGTTGGCGAGCGCGGTCGGATAGCCAAGCCGGCCGGCGTCCATGAACGGATAGGGATACCAGCCGCCGACCGCGCCGTGGAGCAGCGTCCAGAGCGCGAAGCCGAGCGGGTAGAGCAGCCAGCGCCACGGCGCCGCCCGGTCGATCGCGCCGTGCGGCGGGAAGGCGAACCAGCAGGCCGTCCAGGCGGCGGGGACGAGCTGGTGGACCAGGGCGTTGGCGGTCCAGCCGATCGCGCCGGGCAGGGTCACGTCGCGCAGCAGCAGATGATAGACCAGCGCGACGACGAGGATGTCGAGCGTCACCCCCGTCCGCCAGGAGGGCCGCCCGGCCAGCGCCGCGAGCCGGCCCTGCCCCATGGCGATCCCGAAGGCGGTGACCGCGACCAGCATGTTGGTCAGGATGGTGAAATAGCTGAGGAAGCGGATCGATCGCACCGCCACCTCGCCGTCATGGCCGAGCACCACCAGATAGTGGAGCACGACCCCGGCCGTGGCGCACGCCGCCACCAGCGCATGCGCCGCGCGGCTGGCCCGGCCGGCGGTCATGCGGCCGCCGGGGGCTCCCACAGCTCGATCGCATGGCCTTCGGGATCATGGATGCGGGCGAATCGGCCGACCTCGGGCGTGTCCCATTCGGCGCGCGTCTCGACCGCGACGCCGGCATTCCGAAGCTTCGCGATCAGCGCGTCGAGCCCCGCCACGCGCAGGTTGAGCATGAACTGCTTGTCCGCCGGGAAATAGTCGCTCGCCGCCTGGAAGGGCTGGAACACCACCGGCCCCGCGGTGACCGACCAGGACCAGGGCTGCGGATCGCCGGCTCCCTCGGCCGCGCAGCCATTGCCGACGCCGAGATGGTCGCGATACCAGGCGGCGAGCCCGTCCGGGTCCGCCGCGCGGAAGAAGAAGCCGCCGAAGCCGAGCACGCCCATCATCCGTCCTCCTTGCCCCGCCAGCATGAACCTTTGGCGACGGCTTGGCGAGGTGGGGAATCGCCGGGGACCTGCCCCCAGAACGTCATGCCGGCGGAGGCCGGCATCTCAGGCGGCCCCTGCCTCGACCTCGTCTTCTCTCTCCCGAGATCCCGGCCTCCGCCGGGATGACGCTCCCTAGACCGGCGCCTTGCGGCGGATCAGGTAGCGGTAGACGCCGATCAGGTTGATCACGAGCAGGATGACGTTCTGGGTGCCGATCCCCGCGGCATCGGGCTTGAGGAAGCCCCAGCCGATCAGCGCGATCGAGGAGGTCACGAAGATGACGAAGCCGATGCCGGTCCAGCGGCGCCCGAGGTCGAGCGAGACGATCAACGCCGCGAGCGCCCCCGCCGCCGCGCCATACCATTGAAGCGCGGTAGTCAGCATATTGAAAGCTTCCTCTTGCCAGAGCCCGGGCCTTCGGGTTGAACCCTCCTGTTGCGGGTGCGTTCCGGAAATCTTCCCGCAACTTAGGGTGCACGGGTGCCGCATGGATAGCCGGCCGATCTTCTACGATGCCTCGGGCCGCCGCCGGCGCCGCTTCGCGCTGGCGATCGCGGCGTTCGCGCTGCTGCTGCTGCTGTCGGCCGTCGCCTTCTTCGGGTCGATCATCCGCGTCACGCCGCAGCCGCCGCTGCCGTTCGAGGTCGAGCGGCCCGCCATCGCCCCGCTCAAGGCCGCCGACCATTCGCTGGTCGGCGCCAGCGCGCGCAAGGTCCGCCACATGTGGCGCGATTTCCGCCGGCTGCTGGCGCACGGCACGGCCGGCGCCGGCATGCCGCCGACCGCCTATGCCTTCCACGCGCCATGGGACGACGCCTCGGCCGCGTCGCTGGCGCGCCATGTCGACGACATCGACTGGCTGATCCCGGGCTGGATCTCGATCACCGGCCCGGACCACAAGGTGACGAGCTTCCCCGACGCGCGCGGCAAGGCGATCATCAGCCATGCCCATCGCCGGCCGAAGCTGATGCCGATGATCCAGAACGCGCTCGGCGGGGCGTGGGACGGGCCCGGCATCGCCGCGCTGCTGCGCGATCCGAAGGCGCGGGCGGCGACGCTCGACCGGGTCGCGGCGCTGCTCGCCGCGAACCAGGCAAGCGGGGTCTTCTTCGATTTCGAGGAGCTGCCCGCCGACGCCCATCCCGCCTATCGCGCCTTCCTGACCGAGGCGCGCCGCCGCCTGCCCGGCATGCAGATCGCCATCGCGGTGCCCGTCGCCGACGCGACCTGGGACCTGAAGGCCTATGCGCGGGTCGCCGACAAGCTGTTCCTGATGGCCTATGACGAGCATTCGGAACCCGGCGACCCGGGGCCGATCGCCTCGCGCCCCTGGTTCGCCGATTCGGTCGCGCGCGCGGTGCGCGGCCTGCCGCCCGACCGGGTGGTGGTGGCGCTCGGTTCCTACGCCTATGACTGGGAGAAGGGCGGCGACACCATCGCCCATTCGGTCGAGGACGTCTGGCTCGCCGCGCATGACAGCGGCGTGGTGCCACGCTTCGACCCGGCCAGCGGCAACAGCAGCTTCGCCTATCTCGAGGGCGGCGTCCGCCACGACATCTGGCTGCTCGACGCCGCCGCGATGCACGGCCAGATCGCGACGCTGCGCACGCTCGGCCTCCACCAGGTCGCGCTGTGGCGGCTGGGGACCGAGGACCCGTCGGTCTGGACGATGTTCGGGCGCGGGGCGGGGGGCGGACGCCGCCTGCCCTCGGCGCAGGCGATCGAGGACATCCCCGCCGGCAACAACGTCGATATCGAGGGGTCGGGCGAGATATTGCGGATCGGCGCGGTGCCGGTGCCCGGCCATCGCAGCGTCACCACCGATCGCGCCGGGATGATCACCGCCGTCCGCTTCGACCGGTTGCCGACCCCCTATCAGATCGAGCGCACCGGCTATCGGCCGAAGCTCGTCGCGCTGACCTTCGACGACGGGCCCGATCCGGTCTGGACCCCGAAGATCCTCGACATCCTCAAGGCCGAGAAGGTCTCCGCCACCTTCTTCATCGTCGGCGAGAACGCGCTGACCCAGCGGTCGCTGCTCGAACGGCTGGTGGCCGAGGGGCACGAGGTCGGCAGCCACACCTATACCCATCCCAATCTCGCCCAGGCGACCGCCGCGCAGACCGCGCTCGAGCTCAACGCCAACCAGCGGCTGTTCCAGGCCTATACCGGCCGATCGCTGCGGCTGTTCCGCGCGCCCTATTTCGGCGACGCCGAGCCGACCACCGCCGACGAGATCGTGCCGGTCGAGGAGGCGCAGCGGCGCGGCTATCTGTCGGTCGGCCTGCACGTCGACCCCGACGACTGGAAGCGGCCCGGCGTCGCCGAGATCGTCCAGCGGACGATCGACGGGGTCGAGAGCGGCAGCCCCGACTTCTCCGCCAATGTCGTCCTGCTCCACGATTCGGGCGGGGACCGGGCGCAGACCGTCGCCGCGCTGCCGCTGGTGATCAACGCGTTGCGCGCGCGCGGCTACCAGCTCGTGCCCGTCTCGGTGCTCGCCGGGCTGTCGCCGGCCACGGTCAACCCGCCGATCTCGGAGGGCGACCGGCTGGCGGCGCAGACCGACCTGGCGCTGTTCAGCACGCTCGGCTGGATCACGATCGCGATCAAATGGCTGTTCATCGTCGCGATCAGCCTGGGCATCGCCCGCGCCGTGCTGCTCTCCGGCCTCGCGCTGGTCCAGGCGCGGCGCGAGGCGCGCACCGTCTTCCCGCCGGTCGATCCCGATCGCTTCGTCACCGTGCTGATCCCCGCCTATAACGAGGAGCGGGTGATCGAGCGGTCGGTGCGGCGCGTGCTCGACAGCCGCGACGTGCGGGTCGAGGTGATCGTCATCGACGACGGGTCGAAGGACCGGACCAGCGCGGTCGTCGCCGAGGCCTTCGCCGACGAGCCGCGCGTCCGGCTGCTGACCGTCGAGAATGGCGGCAAGGCGCGCGCGCTCAACCGCGGGCTCGAACTGGTCCAGGGCGAGATCGTCATCGCGCTCGACGCCGATACCCAGTTCGAGCCGGCGACGATCGCCCGGCTGGCGCGCTGGTTCGACGATCCGGCGCTCGGCGCGGTCGCCGGCAACGCCAAGGTCGGCAACCGCATCAACCTCGTCACCCGCTGGCAGGCGCTCGAATATATCACCGCGCAGAATCTGGAGCGGCGCGCGCTCGCCCGGCTGAACGCGATGACGGTGGTGCCCGGCGCGGTCGGCGCGTGGCGGCTCGCCGCGATCCGCGCGGTCGGCGGCTATCCGCCCGACACGCTGGCCGAGGACCAGGACCTGACGATCGCGATCCAGCGCGCCGGCTGGGGCGTCCATTACGACCAATATGCCGTCGCCTGGACCGAGGCGCCCGAAAGCGTGCGCGCGCTCGCCAAGCAGCGCTTCCGCTGGGCCTATGGCACGCTGCAATGCCTGTGGAAGCATCGCCGGGTGATGGCGAGCGGCGAGCCGCGCGGCCTCGCCCGCATCGGCCTGCCGCAGGCGGTGCTGTTCCAGATCCTGCTCGCCGCGATCTCGCCGGTGATCGACCTCGCGCTGATCGTCAGCCTGGTCGCGACCTGGTTCGAAGTGCAGGCGCATGGCTGGGCGCAGAGCAGCACCGACATCGACCGGATGCTCGCCTATTGGCTGATCTTCACGGCGATCGACCTGCTCGCCGCCTTCATCGCCTTCGCGCTCGAACGGCGGGAGAAGTGGCGGCTGCTGTGGCTGCTGATCCCGCAACGCATCGGCTATCGCCAGATCATGTACTATGTCGTTCTCAAGGCGCTGGCGCAGGCGCTGCGCGGGCCCCGGGTGGGCTGGGGCAAGCTCGAACGATCGGGCCGGGTGGCGACGGGCTGAACCGGTTCGCGGCGCCGGCGTTGGGGAAGTGGGAGAGGAGAAAGACCATGGATACGTCCGACACGCGCAAGCTCCGCGAAACGCTCGACCTGCTCGGCATCCGGGCGCAGGCGACCGCCGCCGGGATGGTGCAGATGATGCTCGAGCTGCATCGCGCCGGGGTGCTCGACGACGCAGCGGTCGACCGGGTCAAGGGCGCGATCTGCGGCGACCTGATGCTGTCCTGCCCGCAGGCGATCGATCGCCGCGAATATGAAGCCTCGCTGCGCCGCCGGCTCGATGCGCTGTTCGCCGGCCAGGAACCGATCGGCCGCCGGATGCCTGCCTTCGGAGAGAGGCCGGAATAAGCGACGGCCGAGGTCGATGATCGAGCGCCGCCCCGGATCGTTCATCGCGGCGCTGTGCTTCCTGCTCGCCGTCGTCCAGCTCGCGGCGTTCCGCTGGGGGGTGATCACCCCCGACAGCGTCGTCCAGTACGGCCAGGCGATCAGCGGCAGCTACGACGACTGGCACCCGCCGATCACCGCCTGGCTCTGGCGCCAGCTCCTCCACGTCGCGCCGGGCGGCGCAGCCTTCCTGCTGCTCGACGTCGCGCTCTACTGGGGCGCGGCCGGGCTGCTCGCCGAGCTGTTGCGGCGGCGGCACGGCTGGGGCGCGGCGGCGCTGCCGATCCTGTTCGCGCTGGCGCCGATCCCGTTCGGGCAGGTCGGCGCGGTGCTCAAGGACCCGCTGATGGCCTGCCTGCTGCTGATGGCGGCGGTGCTGCTCGCCTGGCGCGAGGAGGGCGCGGCGCGGCGGGCGGGATGGATCGCGCTGCCGCTGGTCCTGCTGGCCGGCGCGATCCGCATCAACGGGCTGTTCGCGGCGCTGCCGCTGCTGATGCTGGCCGCGCCGCGGCGCTGGCTGCGGCGGCCGATGATTTTTGTAGCGACCGCTACAGGCGCGCTGGCGCTGCTGCTGACCGCGAGCTGGACGCTCAACGAGGCGATGCTGCGCCCGCATCATTCGCAGCCGATCCTGTCGCTGGTCAATTTCGACCTCGCCGGGATCGTCGCGCAGGGCGGGCCGAGCGGCTACCCCGGCCTCGACCCCGGCCGCGTCCGCGCGCTGGTCCGTCATTGCTACGACCCGCGCCTCTACGGCGCGCATGACGAGCCCGTCTGCGCCGCCGCCGGCGACGCGCTGTCGGCGCATGTCGCGCGCACCGGCGACAGCCCGGTCGGCATCTGGCTCAACGCGGTCATCCCCGCGCCCGGCGCCTATCTCCGCCACCGTCTCGCCCATCTCGACTGGAACTGGCGGCTGGCGGTGCCCGTCGTCCCCGACGACGCGGTCTACATGATGAGCGCGCCGAACCGCTTCGGGCTCGAATTCATTCCCGACACCGGCACCCATATCGTCGTCGACGCGGCGCGGGCGATGGCCGCCTCGCCGCTCGGCCGCCCGGCGAGCTGGCTCGCGGTCGCGCTCGGCCTGCTCGTCGTCGCGCCCGGGCTGCAGCGGCGGCGGATCGTCGTCGCGCTCGCCGCCTCGGCGCTGCTCTACGGCGGCGCCTATGCCGCGATCAGCGTCGCGCCCGACCTGCGCTACAATCTCTGGACGATGCTGGCCGGGATGGCGGGGCTCTGCTTCCTGCTCGCCGAGCGTCCCGCCTTGCCCTGGTGGCGCTGGGCGCTGGCGGGGGCGTCGCTGGTCGTCGTGACGGCGATCGAGATCGCGGCGATGGCCTGATCAGTGCGTCGCCCCGGCGACGGCTATTTCTCACCCCAGCAACGCCCGCAACCCCGCGCGATAGTCGGGATGGCGCGGGGTCCAGCCGAGCAGCCGCTTCGCCTTGCCGTTCGCCACGCGCCGGTTCTCGGCATAGAAGGCGCGCGCGGCGGGAGAGAGCCCGGCCCGGTCGAGCGGCAGCAGCGGCGGCGGCGCCATGCCGAGCAGGTCGCACGCCGCCTCGATCACCGCGTTCTGGCTCGCCGGCCGGTCGTCGGCGAGGTTGAACACGCCCGCCGGGCCGCGATCGATGCTCGCCAGCACCCCGCCGACGATGTCGTCGACATGGACGCGGCTGAACACCTGTCCGGGCAGGTCGACGCGATGCGCCTGTCCGCCGCGCACCCGGTCGAGCGGCGAGCGGCCGGGGCCGTAGATGCCGGGCAGGCGGAAGACGCGGACCTGCGGATGGAGCGCCTGCCAGGCCAGGTCGGCGGCGGCGCGGGCGGTGCGGCGGCCGGCGCCGACCGGCGCGGCCTCGTCGACCCAGGCGCCGCCGGTGTCGCCATAGACCCCCGACGAGGACAGATAGCCGATCCAGCGCACGCCCGATCGCGCGATCGCCGGGCCATGGCGGGCGAGCACCGGGTCCGCATCGCCGTCCGGCGGCACCGACGACAATATGTGCGTCGCGCGGTCGATCGCGGCGGCGACGCGCGCCTCGTCGGCGATCGTTGCACGGTCGATCGTTTCGACCGCGAATTCCCGCTCTTGCACCGCGTTCACGATATGCGATGCTGTGTAGCCGGGACCGAAGACCAGAAGGTGCGCCATGCGGCCGGTTTAGCCGCGACGGTCGCGACCGCCAGCATTGTTTGTGCTCATAAAAGGACTAGATCGAGGCCATGCTCGACGCCCAATCCGCCGCCGCCGCTCCGCCCGTCATCCGCCGCGAGGACTATCGCAAGCCCGACTGGCTGATGCCCGACGTGCATCTCGAATTCCGGCTCGATCCGGCGCGGACGCAGGTCGCCGGCCGGCTGGAGGTCACCCGCAACGGCGCGCACAACCGGCCGCTGCGGCTCAACGGCGACGGGCTGACCCCGCTCGCGGTGCTGATCGACGGGGAGCCGCAGGCCGATGCCTGGCGGATGGACGGGCCGGACCTGCTGGTCGACCTGCCCGGCGACGCGCATGTCGTCGAGACCCGGGTGGAGATCTCGCCCGAGGCCAATTCGCAGCTCATGGGCCTCTATGCCTCGGGCGGCAACCTGTGCACCCAATGCGAGCCCGAGGGCTTCCGCCGGATGGTCTTCTTCATCGACCGGCCCGACGTGCTGAGCCGCTACACGGTTCGGATGGAGGCCGACAAGGCGCGCTTCCCGGTGCTGCTGTCGAACGGCGACAGGACCGCGAGCGGCGATCTCGACGGCGGCCGCCACTTCGCCGAGTGGACCGATCCCTTCCCCAAGCCGAGCTATCTGTTCGCGCTGGTCGCGGCCGATCTCGCCGCCAATGTCGACAGCTTCACCACCAAGAGCGGCCGGCCGGTCAAGCTGGCGATCTGGGTGGTCGAGAAGGACCTGCCCAAGACCGAGCATGCGATGGCCGCGCTCAAGGCGTCGATGGCGTGGGACGAGAAGGTCTATGGCCGCGAATATGACCTGGGCGAGTTCAACATCGTCGCGGTCGCCGACTTCAATTTCGGCGCGATGGAGAACAAGAGCCTCAACATCTTCAACTCGCGCTACATCCTCGCCGATCCCGAGACGGCGACCGACATCGACTATGACGGCGTGTCCGGGGTGGTGGCGCACGAATATTTCCACAACTGGTCGGGCAACCGCGTCACCTGCCGCGACTGGTTCCAGCTCTCGCTGAAGGAGGGCTTCACCGTCTTCCGCGACCAGAGCTTCACCGCCGACCAGGGATCGGCCGCGGTCAAGCGGATCGAGGACGTCCGCCTGCTCCGCGCCGCGCAATTCCCCGAGGACGCCGGCCCGCTCGCCCATCCGATCCGGCCCGAAAGCTACATGGAGGTGTCGAATTTCTACACCGCCACCGTCTACAACAAGGGCGCGGAGATCATCCGCATGCTCCACACCATGCTGGGGCCGCAGAAATTCCGGGCCGGCTGCGACCTCTATTTCGCGCGCCACGACGGCACCGCCGCGACCTGCGAGGACTTCGTCGTCGCGATGGAGGATGCCTCCGACGTCGACCTGACACGCTTCCGCCTGTGGTATGCGCAGGCGGGCACGCCGCGCATCCGTGCCGCGCTGAGCCACGAACCGGCCGGCGCCCGCGCGCTGCTGACGCTCGAGCAGACGGTGCCACCGACTCCGGGCCAGCCCGAGAAGCAGCCGATGCCGGTGCCGCTGCGCATCGCCCTGTTCGGCGAGCGGTCGGGCCGCGCCTTCGAGGAGGAACGGCTCGTCGTCCTCGACGGCGAGCGCTGCGAGATATTGTTCGAGGGCATCGCCGAGCGGCCGGTGCTGTCGATCAACCGCGGCTTCTCCGCCCCCGTCATCATCGACGCGGCCCGATCGGCGGCCGACCTCGCCTTCCTGTCGGCGCACGACGACGATCCCTTCGCCCGCTACGAGGCGATGCAGCAGCTGATGGTCGACACGCTGGTCGGCGCGGTGTCGACCGGCCAGGCCGACCATGGCCCGGTGATCGAAGCGGTGCGCACCACGCTGACCGATCCCGCGCTCGATTCGGCCTTCATCGGCGAGACGATGCTGCTCCCGTCCGAGGCGTTCATCGGCGACCAGATGGCGGTGGTCGATCCGGTCGCGATCCACCGCGCCCGCGAGGCGCTGCGCCGCGATCTCGGCGGCCAGCTCGAAGGCGAGTGGCGCGACGCCTATGAGCGCAGCCGCGCCAACCGCTTCGAGCTGTCGCCGCAGGCGAAGGGGGCGCGGCGGCTGCGCACGATCGCGCTCGGCTTCATCATGGCGAGCGGGGCCGAGGACGCCGCCGGCATCGCGCTGCGCCAGTTCCACGAGGCCGACAACATGACCGACCGGCAGGGCGCGTTCGGGGTGCTGGCGAACAGCCTGGCGCCCGAGCGCGACGTGGCGATCGCGGCCTTCTACGATCGCTTCCGCGACAATGGGCTGGTGCTCGACAAATGGTTCTCGACCCAGGCCTTCTCGATCCGCCCCGACACGCTCGACCGGGTCGAGGAGCTGTCGCGCCATCCCGACTTCACCCTGGCCAATCCGAACCGGCTGCGCTCGCTGGTCGGCGCGATGTCGGGCAACCAGCTCGTCTTCCACGAGGCGGGCGGGCGCGGCTACCGCTTCCTCACGGACATGCTGCTCGAGGTCGACGGCCTCAACCCGCAGACCGCCGCCAAGCTCGTCCCCCCGCTCGGCCGCTGGCGCCGCTTCGACGAGGGCCGCGCCGCGCTGATGAAGGCGGAGCTGCAGCGCATGCTCGACACGCCGGGCCTGTCGAAGGACGTGTTCGAGCAGGTGTCGAAGAGCCTGGCCTGAGGTCCAGGACCTCCTCGTCATTCCCGCGAAAGCGGGAATGACGCTGGGAAGGGAAGGAAGAGACGGCACTCCCCCGTCCGCATCGGACCAATAAGCGCTTGACGCGGGCGGCCCGCCATAGTCCGATCGGCCTGGGTTCATTGGGGGAACGGCATGTCGGACGATCAGGCGGGCAGCGCATTCCGGTTCAACGGCAACTGGCGCGAATTCGCGCCGATCGCCTTCACCAACCTGCTGCTGATGATCGTCACCCTCGGCATCTACCGCTTCTGGGCGAAGACGCGCGAGCGCCGCTATCTGTGGAGCCGCAGCGACTTCATAGGCGATCCGCTCGAATGGACCGGCACCGGGCTCGAGCTGTTCATCGGCTTCCTGCTCGTCGCGCTGCTGCTGTTCGTGCCGATCATCGTCCTCCAGTTCGTCGTGCAGGGCCTCGCGATGCGCGGCCAGGTCGGGCTCGCCGGGCTGCTGATGCTGATCGCCTATGCGGGCCTGATCTATCTCTACGGGCTCGCCCGCTACCGCGCGACGCGCTACCGGCTGAGCCGCACCTTCTGGCGCGGCATCCGCGGCGGCAGCGACGACCGGGGCTGGGGCTATGCGCTCACCGCGATGTGGAAGACGGCGGTCGGCGCCTTCGTCTTCGGCTTCATGATCCCCTGGTCGATGACCAGCCTGTGGAACGACCGCTGGAACCGGCTGAGCTTCGGCAACCAGGACTTCACCGCCACCGCCGACTGGCGCCCGATCATCGGCCGCTTCCTGCTGTTCTACCTGCTGCCGATCGCCGGCTGCATCGGCGGGGCCAGCCTGCTGCTCGGCAGCTTCGACCCGTCCAGGCCGCCCAACCCGGCGATCTTCGGCGCGGTCCTGATCGGCGCCTTCGCCGTCTATTTCGCGATCGGGATCGTCGCGATCGTCTATTACGCCGCCTTCCTGCGCGAGGCGATCGGCGCGCTCGCGCTCAACCGGCTCCAGTTCGCCTTCACCGCGCGGACGATGGACTGGATCAAGCTGATCCTCGGCCATATCGGCCTGGTCGTCGTCACCCTCGGCATCGGGTTGATCTTCATCGGCTATCGCAACTGGTCCTTCTTCATCCGCCATATGGAGGCGAGCGGCGAGATCGACCTCGCCGGGCTGACCCAGTCGACCACCGAGGAACCACGCCAGGGCGAGGGGCTGCTGGACGCGTTCGATGTCGGAGCCTTCTGAACCGCAATCGGATCGCGCTCCGGCCTGGCTCCATGACGGCCAGTCCGCCATCCGCCATGACGTGCTCGTCGCGCTGTCGGGCGACCGGCTGCTGATCGACGGCTTCGATCCGGTGCCGCTCGACGCGCTGCGGCGGATCGACGCGCGCGGGCTCCAGTTCGGCCGCAGCGACATGACCGGCTGGCGGCTCGGCTTCGACATCGCGCCGCCCGAAGCGCTGCTGCGCCGGCTTCCCGCCGCCGGCCGCTATGGCGGGCCGATCGACCGGATCGGCCTGTGGGGCGCGGCGGCGATCGCGCTGTGCCTGTCGGCGCTCGTCATCCTCGGCACGATCCAGGGGCTCGACCTGCTCGCGCGCATGATCCCCTATCGCTGGGAACAGCGGCTCGGCGACGCGATCAGCGGCGATTTCGGCGCCCGCGCCTGCCGCGCGCCCGCGGGACAGGCGGCGCTCGACGACCTGGCGCGGCGGCTGTCGTCCGCCGACCGGCCGGTCCGCGTCGGCGTGGTCGACATCCCCGTCGTCAACGCGGTCGCGTTGCCCGGCGGCCGCATCCTGATCTTCCGCGGGCTGATCGATGCGGCGCGGTCGCCCGACGAGGTGGCGGGGGTGCTGGCGCACGAGATCGGGCATGTCGAGCATCGCCACGTGCTGGTCGCACTGCTCCGCCGCTTCGGCATCGGCCTGCTGGTCGGATCGGGCGGGACCGCCGCCGACTATGGCCAGGCACTGCTCGAATCGCGCTACAGCCGGGCGGCCGAGAGCGAGGCCGACGCCAGCTCGATCGAGCATCTCGTCCATGCCGGGATCAGCCCGACGCCGACCGCCCGGCTGTTCGACCGGCTCGGCCGCGACGAGGCGGCGATGCCGAAGCTGTTCGTCTACATGGCCAGCCACCCGCCCTCGGCCGAGCGCCGCGCGCGGTTCGACGCGGCGGCGAAGCGGGTGCCGCACCCCCGGCCGTCGCTCGACCCGGCCAGCTGGGCGGCAGTGCGCGCGATGTGCGGCAAGACGAAGCCCGGCGGCGAGTTCGAGCTTCGATTCTGACGCCCGCCGGGCTAGACCTTGAAGAGAGCCTGATCCACGTCATCGGCGGAAGCGCAAAGCGCTTCCACCTCAAACGATCAGGCTCTAAGCCCGGGCCCATGACCGCCTATCTCACCCGGCCCGACCAGCCCGCGCTCGCCTATCGCTATCGCCCCGGACGCGGGCCGACGATCGTCTTCCTGCCCGGCTACCGTTCCGACATGGAGGGCGAGAAGGCGACCGCGCTCGACGCCTGGGCGGGGCGCGAGGGGCGGGCGATGCTGCGGCTCGACTATTCGGGCTGCGGCGCGAGCGAGGGCGCGTTCGAGGATTTCACCCTGGCCGACTGGCGCGACGACGTGCTGGCGATGATCGGCGCCTTCGCGCCCGCCGGGCCGCTGATCCTGGTCGGATCGTCGATGGGCGGCTGGCTGGCGCTGCTCGTCGCGCTGGCGCTGCCGGGGCGGGTGCAGGCGATCGTCGGCATCGCCGCCGCGCCCGACTTCACCGACTGGGGCTTCTCCGCCGACGTCGTCGAGCTGCTCCGCCGCGAGGGACGGATCGCAGAGCCGAACGACTATTCGGACGAGCCCTATGTCACCACGCTCGGCTTCTGGGAATCCGGGCAGGCGAACCTGCTGCTCGACGGCGCGATCGGCTTCGACGGGCCGGTGCGGCTGCTTCATGGCGAGCGCGACGACACGGTGCCAGTGTCGATCGCGCTGCGGCTGGGCAGGGCGCTCCGTTCAGGCGACGTGCAGACGATCCTGATCAAGGAAGGCGACCACCGCCTGTCGCGGCCGGGCGACATCGCCCTGCTGATCGCGACGGTGGCCCGCCTGATGGAGCCCTGATGCTGTCGCTGCTCATTGCCGCTGCCGTCGCCGCGGCGCCCCCCGCCGCCCCGCCGAACCAGGAAGCGCACAGCGTGCGCGGCCGCAAATGCACGGCGCTGGCCGACAGCAACCCGACCGCCGCGATCGACGAGGCGCAGGCCTGGGCCGCGGCCGGCGGCGGCATGGCCGCGCGCCAGTGCCTTGGCATCGCCCAGTCGACGCTGGAACAATGGCCGGCGGCGGCCGCGACCTTCGAAGGCGCCGCCAAGGACGCCCAGATCGCGACGGACCCGATGGCGGTGGTGCTGTGGATGCAGGCGGGCAACGCCGCGCTGGCCGGCGACGACCCGGCCCGCGCCCGCGCCGCCTTCGATCGCGCGCTGGCGCTGCCCGGCCTATCCGACGAGATGAAGGGCGAGGTCCATCTCGACCGCGCCCGCGCCGGCGTCGCCGTCAACGACCTGCCCGGCGCCAAGGGCGACCTGGCCGAGGCGACCCGGCTGGTGCCGCGCGACGCGCTCGGCTGGCTGCTCAGCGCCAACCTCGCGCGGCGGATGAAGGACCTGCCGCTCGCCTTCAGCGCGATCCGCCAGGCGGCGGCGCTGTCGCCCGACGATCCCTCGATCGCCTATGAGGCCGGCAACATCGCGGCCGCCTCGGGCAACATGGCCGATGCCAAGGCCGCCTGGACCCGCGCCGCGACCGCCGCGCCCGACAGCAATGCCGGCAAGGCGGCGGCGCTGGCGCTGAAGGGCGGGGAGGCGGCGTCTCCGCAATAGCTTCCGCCGCGCCCGATCAGGCTCTAAGCAGGGCGCAGGCAGACAGGGAGTGGCGGATGCGGCGGATAGTGGCAGCGGCGATCGGGACGGCGATGCTGTTCGGCGCGGGGGCGGCGCAGGCCGGGCTGCGCGCCGTCTATATCGACGTGCGCGAGGCCAAGCAGCTCCAGATCGACGTCCATGACAATGGCGACGCCCGCATCGCCGAGGTCGGCAGCGAGGATTACGGCCTGCTGATCGGCGGCGAATTCTACATCGTCGACATCGAGGGCAAGAAGGCGACGGTGGCCCGGCTCAAGGACGTCGCGACCGCGATCGACCGGGTGCTGCCGCCGATCTTCAAGGGCCTGTTCGACCAGGCCGCCGAGGCGCGGCCCAAGGTCGCGCTGACGATCGAGCCCGGCGAGCCGGGCAGCGCGGGCGGGCGCGAGGGGCGCGTCTATCATGTGAAGGGGTTGGACAGCAGCAAGCCCGACAAGCCCGCCGATTACCTGATCAGCAGCGATCCCGACCTCAAGCCGGTCGGCGCCGCGCTCGAGCAGTTCATGAACGCCGCGATCGTCCCCTCCGCGCCGCTGATCGGATCGATGGCGACCGAGATGATCGGCGAGACGCGGACGATCTTCGCGCTCGGCACGCCGATCGACGTCGACGGCCGCTTCCGCCTCAACCTCGCCAGCAAGGCCGCCTTCCCGTCCGCCTATTTCCGCCTCCCCGCCCAGCCGCAGAGCGTCGACGCGCTGGTGCTGTCGATGAAGGCGTCGATGGAGAAGGGGGAATAGCTCCCCCTCCCTTTCAAGGGAGGGGGCAGGGGGTGGGTGCGAGCGCAGCGAGCATCCTCGCCCGTCGCGCGGAACTCCGTAGAGGGGCATCGAGCCCCTCTACTCCGTACCCCACCCTTTAATCCCTCCCCTGGAGGGGAGGGAGAGTTCTACTTAATGCGCAATCCCCGCGGCGGCGAGGAGGGCGAGGGTCATGATCTCGGCGGCGTTCGAGGACATCGTCGCGATCTGGACCGGCTTCTCCATGCCGACCAGCATCGGCCCGATCATCGATCCGCGGCCCAGCTCGCGCAGCAGCTTGGCCGAGATGTTGGCCGACTGCAGCCCCGGCATGACCAGGACGTTGGCCGGCGCCGACAGCCGGTTGAACGGATAGAGCTTCATGATCGACGGATTGAGCGCCGCGTCGGGCGCCATCTCGCCCTCATATTCGAAGCTGACGCCGCGCGCGTCGAGCTCGCTCACCGCGCCGCGCACCGTCTCCAGCCAGTTGCCCGACGGGTTGCCGAAGGTCGAATAGCTGAGGAAGGCGACGCGCGGCTCATGGCCCATGCGGCGGGCGACCGCGGCGGTCGCCTCGGCGATGTCGGCCAGCTCGGTCGCCGAGGGGCGCTCGGTGACGGTCGTGTCGGCGATGAACGTGGTGTTGTTCTGGCCGACGAACAGGTGGATGCCGAGCGGCTTCTTGCCCTCGACCGGGTCGAGCACGCGGCGGATCGGGCGGAAGGTCTGGCTGTAGGTGCGGGTGGTGCCGGTCACCATCGCGTCGGCCTCGCCCAGCGCGAGCAGCAGCGCGCCGAAGATGTTGCGATCCTGGTTGACCATCGCCTGCACCTCGCGGCGCAGCGTGCCGCGGCGCTTGAGCCGGTCGTAGAGATAGTCGACCATCCGCTCGATCAGCGGCGAGTTGCGGCTGTTGTGCAGCTCATAGGTCTCGGGGTCCTCGACCCCCAGCTCGCGCAGCTTGTCGGGCACGTCGTCGCGGCCGACCAGCACCGGCGTGCCATAGCCGAGATTCTTGAACTGGATCGCGGCGCGCAGCACCACCTCCTCCTCGGCCTCGGCGAAGACGACGCGCTTGGGGTGGGCGCGCGCGGTCTCGGACGCGAGGGTCAGGACCGAGGTGGTCGGGTTGAGTCGCGCCTTCAGGCTGTCCTTGTAGGCGGCCATGTCGAGGATCGGCTTGCGGGCGACGCCGGTGTCCATCGCCGCCTGGGCGACGGCGGCGGGCACCACCTCCATCAGCCGCGGATCGAACGGCGCCGGGATGATATAGTCGCGGCCGAAGCGCGGCGCGGCGCCGCCATAGGCGGCGGCGACCTCCTCGGGCACCTGTTCGCGCGCCAGTTCGGCCAGCGCCTGGGCGGCGGCGATCTTCATCTCCTGGTTGATCCCCGTCGCGCGCACGTCGAGCGCGCCGCGGAAGATGAAGGGGAAGCCGAGCACGTTGTTGACCTGGTTCGGATAGTCCGACCGGCCGGTCGCGACGATCGCGTCGGCGCGCACCGCCTTGGCGTCGGGCGGCAGGATCTCCGGATCGGGATTGGCCATCGCGAAGATGATCGGGTGCGGCGCCATCGTCTTGACCATGTCGGGGGTCAGCGCGCCCTTGACCGACAGGCCCAGGAACACGTCGGCGCCCTCGACCGCCTCGGCCAGGGTGCGCTTGGTCGTGGGGGTGGCGTGGGCCGACTTCCACTGGTTCATGCCCTCGGTGCGGCCCTGGTAGACGACGCCCTTGGAATCGCACAGCAGCACCTTGTCGGGCGACACGCCGACCGACTTGATCAGCTCGGTGCAGGCGATCGCCGCCGCGCCGGCGCCGTTGACGACGACGGTCATGTCCTTGAGCGCGCGTTTCGTCAGGTGCGCGGCGTTGATCAGGCCGGCGGCGGCGATGATCGCGGTGCCGTGCTGGTCGTCATGCATCACCGGGATGTTCATGCGCTCCTTGAGCGCCTGTTCGATGATGAAGCACTCCGGGGCCTTGATGTCCTCGAGGTTGATGCCGCCGAACGAGGGTTCGAGCAGCGCCACCGCGTTGATGAACGCCTCCGGGTCCTCGGTGGCGAGCTCGAGGTCGATCGAGTCGACGTCGGCGAAGCGCTTGAACAGCACCGCCTTGCCCTCCATCACCGGCTTCGACGCGAGCGCGCCGAGATTGCCGAGCCCGAGGATGGCGGTGCCGTTCGAGATGACCGCGACGAGATTGCCCTTGGCGGTATAGTCGTAGGCGGTGTCGGGATCGGCGGCGATCGCCTTCACCGGAACCGCGACGCCGGGCGAATAGGCAAGGCTCAGGTCGCGCTGCGTCGCCATCGGCTTCGACGCGACGATCTCGATCTTCCCCGGCCGGCCGGTCGAATGGAAGAACAGCGCCTCCCGGTCGGAAAATTGCACCTTGCTGTCGCTCATGGAACGGCCCCCCTCGACGCCTTGTCAGATGTTTGCCCGCCTCGCTTTTGGGGCATGGCCCGGGAGTCCACAAGTCGCTATCAGCGTCCGGATGGCGCAAACCGCAAAAAAGGATATGGCCCCGCCGGCCTCGGCTCCCACCCCGATGATGGCGCAATATCTGGCGCTGAAGGCGGCGGCCGAGGACTGCCTGCTCTTCTATCGGATGGGCGACTTCTTCGAGCTGTTCTTCGACGATGCGAAGACGGCCTCCGCCTGCCTCGACATCGCCCTGACCGCGCGCGGCGAGCATGACGGGCAGCCGATCCCGATGTGCGGCGTCCCCGCCCATTCGGCGGAGGGCTATCTCGCCCGGCTGATCAAGGCCGGCCACCGCGTCGCGATCGCCGACCAGACCGAGAGCCCGGCCGAGGCGAAGAAGCGCGCCGGCTCCAAGGCGCTGGTCGGCCGCGCGATCGTCCGCGTCGTCACCGCGGGGACGCTGACCGAGGAGGCGCTGCTCGATTCGCGCGCCGCCAACTGGCTGGTCGCGGTGGCGGGCGCGGGGCAGGGCTCGGACCGCCGGATCGGCATCGCCGCCGCCGACATCTCGACCGGCCGGTTCGAGATCGCCGGGCTGATCCCCTCCGCGCTCGACGCCGAACTGGCCCGGCTCGACGCCGCCGAGATCGTCGTCCCCGAGGATTTCGAGGAGCCGCCCGCCGACGCGGTCGCCTGGCCGCGCGAGCATTTCGAGTCGGTGCGCGGCGAGGAGCGGCTCAAGCGGCTGCTCGGCGTCGCGACGCTCGACGGCTTCGGCGCCTTCACCCGCGCCGAGCTGGCCGCGGCGGGCGCGCTGATCGCCTATCTGGAGCGCGCCGGCCAGGGCAGCCTGCCCTTCCTGCAGCCGCCCCGCCGCCGCGTCGTCGCCGATCACATGATGATCGACGCGGCGACCCGCGAGAGCCTGGAGATCACGCTGAGCCAGGCCGGCGTCCGCAAGGGCAGCCTGCTCGACGCGGTCGACCGCACCGTGACCGGCGCGGGCGCGCGGTTGCTCGGCGCCGACCTGTCGGCCCCGCTGACCGACGTCGGCGCGATCGAGGCGCGGCTCGACCTCGTCGCGCTGTTCGAGGGCGACGGCGCGCTGCGCGAGCGGCTGCGCGGCGCGCTCCGGGCGCTGCCCGACGTCGGCCGCGCGCTCGGCCGGCTCGTCGCCCGGCGCGGCAGCCCGCGCGACCTCGGCCAGCTCCGCGACGGGCTCGACCAGGCGCGGCTGCTCCACGAACTGCTCGGCCGCGCCGCGCCGATGCCGGCGCTGCTCGCCGGGCTGCTGCCGCAGCTCGTCGGCCATGACGAGCTCGTCGACCTGCTCCGCCGCGCGCTGGTCGCCACGCCGCCGATCGACGCGGCGCAAGGCGGCTATATCGCCGAGGGCTACGACCCGGCGCTCGACGCGCTGCGCGGCCAGGGCGGCGAGGGGCGCAAGGCGATCGCCGCATTGGAGGCGCGCTACCGCGCCGAAACCAGCATCCCGTCGCTCAAGATCAAGCATAATGGCGTGCTCGGCTATCATATCGAGGTGCAGGCCAAGCATGCCGACCCGCTGATGACGGCGGATTCGGGCTTCACCCATCGCCAGACGCTGGCCGGGGTGGTGCGCTTCAACGCGCCCGACCTGCACGAGCAGGCGATGCGGGTCGGCCAGTCGGGCGAGCATGCGCTGGCCGCCGAGGCCGCGCACCTAGAGGAGCTGATGGCCGCCGCGCTCGGCCGCACCGCCGAGATCGCCGCGACCGCCGACGCGCTCGCCCGGCTCGACGTCGCGGCGGCGCTCGCCGAGCGCGCCGCCGAGGGTGGCTGGACCCGCCCGCATTTCGAGCCGCACAGCTGCTTCGACGTGATCGGCGGCCGCCATCCGGTGGTCGAGGCGGCGGTGGCAGCGCAGGGCGCGCGCTTCGTCGCCAATGACTGCCGGCTGTCGGATCAGGAGCGGCTGTGGCTCGTCACCGGTCCGAACATGGGCGGCAAGTCGACCTTCCTGCGCCAGAACGCGGCGATCGCGATCCTCGCCCAGGCGGGCAGCCCGGTGCCGGCGGCGAGCGCGCGGCTCGGCATCGTCGACCGGCTGTTCAGCCGGGTCGGCGCGTCGGACAACCTGGCGCGCGGGCGATCGACCTTCATGGTCGAGATGGTCGAGACCGCGGCGATCCTGGCGCAGGCGACCGAGCGCAGCTTCGTCATCCTCGACGAGGTCGGGCGCGGCACCTCGACCTATGACGGCCTCGCCATCGCCTGGGCGGTGGTCGAGGCGGTGCACGACATCAACCGCTGCCGCTGCCTGTTCGCGACCCATTATCACGAGCTGACCCGGCTGGCCGAGCGGCTCGACGCGCTATCGCTCCACCATGTCCGCGCGCGCGAGTGGAAGGGCGAACTGGTGCTGCTGCACGAGCTGGCCGACGGCCCGGCCGACCGCAGCTACGGCATCGCCGTCGCCAAGCTGGCGGGGTTGTCGCCGCCGGTGCTGGCCCGCGCCCGCGACGTGCTCAAGAAGCTCGAGGCCGGACGCGCCGCGACCGGCGGGCTCGCCGCCGGGCTCGACGACCTGCCGCTGTTCGCCGCCGCCGCGCAGGTCGAGGAGGCCGCGCCCGATCCGCTGCGCCACGAGATCGAGACGATCGACGTCGACTCGCTTTCCCCGCGCGAGGCGCTCGACATCCTCTACCGGCTCAAGACGCTGGCGCGGGAAGCGGCGGAATAGCCATCATGCCCTCATCGATTCGACGGGACGACGGAACGGGTAAGGCACGGCCATGACGGATGAGAAGCTGGCCAAAGCGGCCGAATTCTGGTCGAACGTCAAGCCGGCCGCACCTCGGACCCATTGGTGGCAACACCCGGAGATCGTCCGCCATATCAACCGGCTCGTCTGCGGACAGGCGCTCGATGGGCAGGCTGCAGGGTTCCAGCAGCTACTCAAGGACAGGATGCCGCAAGGCGGATTCCGACGCGCCGTTTCGGTCGGAAGCGGGGTCGCGGCGAAGGAGATCGCGTTGCTCGTCGACGGCGTCGTCCAGGCCTTCGACTTGTTCGAGATCAGCGAAGAGCGTCTGCGCGCCAGCAAGCGGCTGGCCCGCCGGAACGGCGTGTTCGAACGCATCCGTTTCCATTGCGCCAACGCCTTCGAGACTCCCTTGGCCGAAAGATACGACCTGGTCCATTGGAACAGCTCGCTGCACCACATGTTCGACGCGCACGAAGCGGTTTCCTGGAGCTATCGCAACCTGAAGCCCGGCGGCTGCTTCGCCATGGAAGATTTCGTCGGCCCGGCCCGTTTCCAGTGGACCGATGAGGAATTGGAAATCGCGACCAGGATCAGGAGCCTTCTTCCCGATCGCCTGATGCGGACACCCGGCGATCCCTCGCAATCGCTCGATCGCACGGCCCGGCGGCCGGATCGCGAGATGATGATCCAGGCGGATCCGTCCGAAGCCGCCGACAGCGCGAACATCCTCGGCGCGATCGAAGAGGTCTTCCCCAACGCCGGGATCATTCTGACCGGCGGGATCGTCTACAGCCTCGCGCTGGACGGCCTCCTCGCCAATTTCGACGACGGGGAGGATGCCGCGCTGATGCAGTCGTTGCTGCTGCTCGACGAGACCCTGGCGAAGCTCGGCCACACCCATCACGCCGTCGCGATCGCGGTGAAGGAGTCTTCGCGCCGGCCCTGCTCCCTGGCCTCGCTCTGGAAACGGCTGCGGGGCTGACGCCGGAAGGCCGCCCGCCGACCGTTCGTCAAACGGAGTCGCCGCTCCGTCGAAAGCCGATTGAGCCTCGCGCCGCCTCCGCCGAACCTCCCGCCCACGTCATAAGGAGGAAGAGATGGACCAGCGGATATCGGGGAAGAAAGGATTCATGCTGGGAGCGACGCTCGGCGCGCTTCTCGTCGGCGGCACCGTCGCGGCGATCGCGGCGGCGCCGACCGCGCCCTATACCGCCCCGGTTCCGGGAGCGCCCGAGGTTCCGCCGCCGCCGGCCGTCCCGCCGGTTCCGCCCGTGCCGCCGGCCCCGGCGATGGCGGCGATTCCGCCGGTGCCCCCGGTCCCGCCCGGCGAGAGCGTCGTCATCCGCCACGGCCGGCTGAGCGAGGCCGACCGCGCCGAGATCCGCGCCGCCGCCGAGGAGGCGCGCGCCGAGGCGCGCGAGGCCCGTCGCGAGGCGCTGGCCGAGGCCGAGGAAGCGCGGCGCGAAGCCGCCGAGGCCCGCCGCGAAGCGCTGGCCGACGCGGCCGAGGCCCGGCGCGCCGCGTTCGAGGCGACGGCGCCGATCCGCAGCGGCGAGGTCCGCGCCGCGCTGGTCAGCGCCCGTGCGTCGGTCGCCGGCGCGCGGGGCATGCACGAGGCCGACCGCCGGACGGCGCTCGACAGCATCGACCGGGCGCTGTCGAACCTCGACCGCGACGGCGGCCGGGGACCGACCCTGCAATAAGACCGAGGATCACCGCCGCCGGGCGACCAGCGTGTTCCCGGCGGCATAGGTTTCCCGGACGGCGGGTGGCGTCGCGGCGTTGACCCGCTTCCAGAAGGGCGATCGCGGCTCCAGCGCCAGCAGCTCGTCGACCGTCCTGCCGCGCAGCTCGTCACGTACCGCGTCGTCGGTGAGCCCGTCGACCCAGCCGCGCAGCATCCAGCGCAGCGTGCGCTCGGGTGTCTGATTGGGCCGCGTATCGAGATCGAGGATCTCGAACCCCTCGTCGAACATGCGGCGCACGCCTTCGCGGGTCGCGTTGTAATAATGGGACGGGTAGCCGTGGACCGGCTGAAGGAAAGGCCAGTCGACGAACAGCAACCCGCCGGGCTTGAGCATGCGCCGGAATTCGGCTGCGGCGATCCAGGGTTCGGTGACATGTTCGAGCACCGCGAAGCAGCCGATGCCGTCGACCGAAGCATCGGCGATCGGATAGGTGCAGGAGGGCGCCATCACCAGATCGGCCGAGCGCGACGGATAGACTTCGACATAGAGGCAGTTGCCGAACATGTCGGGGCGCAACCCGCAGCCGATGTCGAGATAGAGCCGGTCGGGATGCGCGGCGATCTCCGCGTCATAATCGCTCAAGCCGCCATGCGCCGATTCCCCGTCATAATCGGACAGGCTGTGCGCGGGCCCGCCATAGCCGATCGGGAAGGCATCCTCCCCATCCAGAAAGGAGAAACCGCCACCTGCGCCACGCGCGGCATCGAAGATCGTGGCGAAGCGCGCATATTTGGCGCGGCGGCGATCCCGCAGCGTCGCGTGGAAGCCGGCCGAGAGCTGGCGGCGGCCTTCACCCATTCCATGCGCTTCGAGGTGAAAGCGGGGATCGCCGCCCTGCCGCACCCAGGCGGCTATGTCGGGATTGGCGAGCAGGTAGCGGTCCGCATCGAAATTGGTGGTGGTCGCGATTTCCAGTTCGAGCGCGGGGTCGTCGAGCGGCGACAACGGATGGCGCATCGCCACGCTCACGGCAGCGTATAGCCCACGGTCGCCTGCGCGATCAGCCGCTCCTCGCTGTCCTGCCACAGCCGCACGTCGATCGTGGCCAGCCGCCGGCCGAGCTTGAGCAGCCGCGCATCGGCGATCACCTCCGCCACCGGACAGCCGCGCAGGAAGGAGATGGTCAGGTTGTGCGTCACCGCCATCGCGACCGGCCCGACATGGGCGAGCACCACCGCCCAGGCGGCGACATCGACCAGTCCCATCAATGTCGGGCCAGAAACGATATTGCCCGGCCGGACCATGTCCTCGTCGGGATCGAGCCGCAGCCGGGCATGGCCGGGCGCGATCGACACGAGATCACCCAGTGCGGGACGGGCCCTGGCCGGGAAGGAGCGGTCGATGAAGGCCGCGAGATCGTCGCGGTCGAACCGGAGCGGGGGGAAGGGGGAGGTCATGGTCCGCTCCTAGCGGGCCGGCGCCGCGCCGACCAGCGCGCGCAATCCCTCGAATGCCCGCGCCAGGCGTTCATGGCCGATCGCCCCGCCGATCGAGATGCGCACCGCGCGCTCGGCCGCCGCCGGATCGACCGCGAAGCGCTCGCCGGGGACGATCGACAGGCCGAGCGGGCTCAGCCGCGACGCCAGCTCGGCGGGCGCGGGGGCGGTCTCGGCCAGCCGCAGCCAGATATGATAGCCCTCGGGATGGGCGGCATGGTCGAGCCCGGCGAGCAGCGGGGCGACCAGCCGCTGGCGCACCACCCCCTCGGCGCGGACCCGCGCGACGAGATCGGCGAACACCCCTTCGCGCAGCCAATGGGTGACGAGCGCGGCGTTGAGCGGCGGCGCCATCACCGAGGTCTCGCTGATGTCGCCGACCAGCCGCCGCGCCGCCGCCGCCGAAGGCGCACGGACATGCGCGACGCGGAGCACCGGCGAGACGATCTTGGCGACGCTCGCGACATGCCAGCTCCGTTCCGGCGCGAAGGCGGCGAGCGGCGGCAGCGGCCGGGCGGGAAGCTGGCCATAGGCGTCGTCCTCGACCAGGGTCAGGCCGTGGCGGCGGATGATCGCCGCCAGCCACAGTCGCCGTTCGAGGTCGAGCGTCGCCGTGGTCGGATTGTCGTTGGTCGGCACGACATAGACCGCCTTGGCGCCCGCCAGCGCCGCCGCCTGGACCGCGTCGGGATCGAGCCCCTCGCCGTCGCCGGGGATCGCGCGCACCGTCAGGCCGAAGCGGCGGGCGAGCGCGAGCAACCCCGGATAGGTCGATCGACCGGCGCAGATCACATCGCCAGGCGCGAACATCGTGCCGATGATCGCGTGGAGCGCGTTCTGCCCGCCCGCGGTGACGATCGCCTGGTCCTCGGCGGTCGCCATGCCGCGCGCGGCGAGCGCCTGCGCCGCCTCCTGCCGGTCGCGCAGCGCGCCGCCGCTCGGCTGGTACTGGAGCAGCGGCGACTGCCCCCCGGCGCGGAGCAGCTTCGCCATGCCGTCGCGCATCGCCTGGCCGAGCAGCGCGAAGCCCGGCTGGGGCGGCATGATCATCCCCGAATCGGCGGTCAGGTCGGCGAGCGGCAGCCCGGCGGCGTTGCGGACATAGGAGCCGAGCCGCCCCGCGCCCTCGATCAGCCCGGCGTCGCGGGCGAGGCCATAGGCGCGGGTCACGGTGGTCAGGTCGACGCCCAGTTCGGCCGCCAGTTCGCGCTGCGGCGGCAACCGCTCGCCGGGGCGCAGCGCGCCGGTCCGCACCGCATGGTCGATCGCGTCGGCGATGGCGAGATATTTGGGACCGCTACGGTCGGCGAGATGGTCGAGCCAGCTTTGCATGGAGGGGGCCGGGCATTATGTATGGTTGTATCAGCCATACAAACTTCTATCTCGCAGACAAGACATTCGCAGGAGTTCGACATGGTCGATCAAGCCGCCGAAAAGGAATGGCCGAAGCTGGAGCCGATCCGCACCGGCCTGCGCGGCCGCTGCCCGCGCTGCGGCGAGGGGCGGCTGTTCCAGGGTTTCCTCAAGCTCGCCGACGGCTGCGACCAGTGCGGGCTCAGCTACGACTTCGCCGATCCCGCCGACGGCCCCGCCTTCTTCGTGATCTGCTTCGGCTGCGTCCCCGCCGTCACCTTCGCGCTGATGCTGGAGATCTGGACCAGCGCCTCGCTGCTGACCCAGCTCCTCGTCACCGGGCCGATGCTGATCGCCACCTGCGTGCTGCCGCTGCGCCCGCTCAAGGGCTGGCTGGTGTGCAGCCAGTTCTTCTTCAAGGCGGGCGAGGGCCGGATCAGCCGCCCATGGAGCCCCTATGGGGCGGGCGGGCCGCAGGTGCAGCCGCCCAAGCGGCGCTGGTAAGCGCGCTTCTCCACGCGGGGACGCTTCCACCCCGGCCCGTCACGCCTTATGTGGCGGATATGGCCACCAAGTTCGACCTGCTGCCGCAGCGGCGCGCGATCATCGACCGGCGCGAGGTCGCCGATACGCTGGCCGAGCTGCTGCCCGGCAGCAGCGACACCGCGGCACTGCGCGCGGGCGCGACCGCGACCCTCAAGGCGGTGCTCGACGCGGGCCGCTGCGAGATCGCCCGCCGCCTCGCCGAGCAGCCGACCCGCGGGTCCGAGACGGCGGCGGCCTATGCCTTCCTGACCGACCAGATATTGCGGCTGATCTTCGACTTCACGGTCGAGCGGCTCTACCCGATCAACAATCCGTCCGCCGCCGAGCGGCTGAGCCTGGTCGCGGTCGGCGGCTATGGACGCGGCGAGATGGCGCTCCATTCGGACGTCGACATCGCCTTCCTCACCCCGTGGAAGCAGACGAGCTGGTCCGAGCAGGTCATCGAATCGATGCTCTATTCGATGTGGGACCTGGGGCTGAAGGTCGGCCATTCGAGCCGCTCGCTCGACGACATGATCCGCATGGCGAAGGGCGACCTCACCATCCGCACCGCCCTGCTCGAGGGCCGCTTCGTGTGGGGCGACGCGGCGCTGTACGACGAGGCGAGCGCGCTGTTCCGCCGCGACGTGCTGACCGGCACCGCGCGCACCTTCGTCACCGAGAAGCTGGCCGAGCGCAACGAGCGCCACAAGCGGATGGGCGACAGCCGCTATGTCGTCGAGCCCAACCTGAAGGAGGGCAAGGGCGGCCTGCGCGACCTGCACACGCTGTTCTGGATCGGCAAATATGTCTACCAGGTGCTGTCGGTGCCCGAACTGGTCGACAAGGGGCTGCTGACCCGGGCCGAGCTGCGCCAGTTCCAGAAGGCCGAGAATTTCCTGTGGGCGGTGCGCTGCCACCTGCACATCGTCGCAGGCCGGCCCGAGGACCGGCTGACCTTCGACGTCCAGCCCGAGATCGCCCGGCGGATGCGCTATGCCGAGCGGCCCGGCAAGTCGGCGGTCGAGCGCTTCATGCAGCATTATTTCCTGATGGCGAAGCGGGTCGGCGACCTGACCGCGATCTTCCTGGCGCATATCGACGAGACCTTCGCCGCGCGCGGCCGCCGCTTCGGCCTGCCCAGCCTGCGCCGCCGGCCGTCGAAGCTCGACGGCTTCGTGCTCGATCGCGGCCGGCTCGCCATCCCGTCGGACGATTTCTTCGCGCAGGACCCGGTGCGGCTGGTCCAGATGTTCGCGATCGCCGACCGCCACGGGCTGGAGATCCATCCGCTGGCGATGCGCGCGGCCGGGCGCGACGCGAAGCTGATCGACAATGGCGTGCGCCGCGATCCGCGCGCCAACGCCTTGTTCATGGACGTGCTGACATCGCACAACACCCCCGACAAGGTGCTGCGCTGGATGAACGAGGCGGGGGTGTTCGGCCGCTTCGTTCCCGATTTCGGCCGGGTCGTCGCGCAGATGCAGTTCGACATGTACCATCACTATACAGTCGACGAGCATTCGATCCGGGCGATCGGCCTGCTCAGCCAGATCGAGAAGGGCGAGCTGCGCGAGGACCATCCGCTCGCCTCGAAGATCCTGCCCGGGCTGGTGCAGCGGCGCGTCCTCTATGTCGCAGTGCTGCTCCACGACATCGCCAAGGGGCGCGGCGGCGACCATAGCGTGCTGGGCGCCGAGGTGGCCGAGCGGCTGTGCCCGCGCTTCGGCCTGAGCCCGGCCGAGACCGAGACGGTCGCCTGGCTGGTCCGCTACCACCTCGTCATGTCGGACACCGCGTTCAAGCGCGACCTGTCCGACTTCAAGACGATCCTCGACTTCGCCGAGCGGGTGCAGAGCCCCGAGCGGCTCCGCCTGCTGCTGTGCCTGACGATCGTCGACATCCGCGCGGTCGGCCCCGCCGTGTGGAACGGCTGGAAGCGCCAGCTGCTCGGCGACATCTACGAGGCGGCGGAGGAGGTGCTGCGGCTCGGCCACAAGCAGACCGGCCGGCGCGAGCGGATCGGCGCCAAGCAGGCCCAGCTCCGCGACCGGCTCGGCTGGGACGAGGATCGCTTCGCCCGCTACGCCGCCCGCCTGCCCGAAGCCTATTGGGTCGCAGAGAGCGTCGCCATCCTCGAACGCAACGCCCAGCTGATCGAGGCGGCCGACGCCGACGGCAAGCCGCTGTCGATCTCCGCCTCGCCCGATCCCGATCGCGGCGCGACGCTGGTCAGCATCTATGCGGGCGACCATCCCGGCCTGTTCTATCGCATCGCCGGGGCGATCCACCTGGCCGGCGCCAGCGTGATCGACGCGCGCATCCACACCACGCGCGACGGCATGGCGATCGACAACCTGCTGGTGCAGGACCCGTTCGGCCAGCCGTTCGAGGGCGACGACCGGATGCGGCGGCTGAGCGTCGCGATCGAGGACGCGCTCGCCAACCGCAGCCGGATGGCCGACAAGCTGCTCGCCAAGCCGCTCGCCCGCCCTCGCGCCGACGCCTTCTCGATCGAGCCCGCCGCGCTGATCGATAACCGCGCGTCGAACCGCTACACGGTGATCGAGGTCAACGCCCGCGACCGGCCGGCGCTGCTCTACGCGCTGGCGCACGCGCTGTTCCAGGCGAAGGTGATGATCCATTCGGCGCATATCGCCACCTATGGCGAGCGCGCGGTCGACGTCTTCTACGTGGCCGACCTGACCGGCGACAAGATCACCAGCGCCGCCCGGCTCAAGACGCTCGAACGGCTGGTCCTCGACGCGGCGGCGGGCGCCCCGGCGCGCAAGGCGGCCTGACGCTCCGCGAAGAGGATCAGGCCCGCATCGCCGCGACGATCCGGTCGGCGGCCTCGCCGGCCGGGGTCGCGCCGCTGTCGATCCGCAGGTCGGGCGCCGGCATCGCCGCGAGGCAGGCGGCGAGGCCGGGGCGCAAGCCGCGCAGCAGCTCGACCGAGCGGAGCTTGCCGAAGGCGGCCCGGTCCGCGGCGACGAGACGCCGCTCCTGCTCCGCGTCGGACAGGGTCAGCGCGACCTGGAGCACCCGTCCGCCCGCCGCGGCGACGATCGCCGACAGCCGTTCGGGGAAGTCGGCGGCGACGCTGGGTTCGGGCGCGAAGGTGAAGATCAGCGAGCGGCCCTCGCGCGCCGCCGCGGCGATCGTCTCGATCCAGAAATGCTCGCGCAGCCGGACGAATTCGGGCGAGCCGAACGGGAAGACCGCCGCCACCGCATCGACCACCAGATGGTTGTGGAACAGCGCGATGCCGGTCCGCTCGGCGACCAGCCGGGCGATGGTGAGCTTGCCGGCGGCGACCGGGCCGTGGAGGAAGACGAGCTGCATCGCCCCGGTCTACCGGCCGCCGCCGCGCATTACCACATCGCCGCCGTCCGCCGCATGAGATGGGTGCCGGGACCATAGGGCGAGGCCCCGTCGCGATCGGCATAGACGAAGCCCTGCGCCGCCCAGAAGCCGTCGGCGCCGCCGACCGCCGTCAGGGTGATGTCGTCGAAGCCCGCCGCCATGGCCTGGCGCAGGACCAGCGCCAGCGCGGCGCGGCCCGCCCCGGCGCCGCGGGTCGACGGCAGCAGCGCGAGATCGTGGAGATAATAGCCGTCGGCATCGGCCGGAATCGCGCCGAGCGGCCGGTCGAGCGTCGGCGGATCGTCGCGCCGCCAGGGATGGCTGATCAGATAGCCCTCGACCGCGCCGCCGTCGTCGCGCGCGAACACATGGCACCCGGCAGGATAGAGCGCGAGCCGCTCGGCATAGATGGCGGGGCGCTCGGTATAGGCCATGCCATGGACGGCGTCGGAGATCGCCGCCACCGCCGCCAGGTCGTCCGCGCGCATCGGCCGCCAGCGGCCCGCCATCGCGTTGCCGGTCATAGGCCGAACCTCACCCGTCCCTCGTCGTCGATCGTGAAGCCGGGGTTCCAGGCAATTTCCCAGGCATGCTCGTCCGGATCGGCGACATAGCCGCGAAAGCCGCCATGCGACGGCGCATCGGCCGGACGCAGCAGCGCGCCGCCGGCCGCGACCAGCCGCTCCATCAGCGGCGCGACCATCGCGCGCGCGGCGACGTTGTGCGCCAGCGCGAAGGCGCCGCGCTGCTCGAGGCCGGCGCGGTTCATGTCCTGCTCCAGCGCGGCCTTGAGGAAGGTGCCGAGCACCAGCCCGTTCATCTGGTAGAAGATGATCTCCTCATTCTCGAACACCGGCGTCCAGCCGAAGCCGTCGCCGTAGAATCGCCGCGACCGGGCGAGGTCGGTCGTGCCGAGGGTGATCACCGAAACCTGCTGCATCATGTCCACAACCTTTCGTCGGCCGGCGCGGGATGCGCCGGCGTGCAAGGCCATGGGGCTCGCGGCCGGAACGCTGCTCCGGCGACGGCCAGGACCCGCGAGCGGCGGGGGCCGGGCCAACCGCACCGGCCTTTCCTTTTCTGACCGCTCCAGGATAGCGCCATCGGCGAAAGAAAAAAGGGCCCACCCGGATCGCTCCGGACGGGCCCAGTCGCTTCTGGATGAACGTCCTACATCGCGGCGTGGGCCAGCGCGGCCAGCAGCAGCAGCGCGACGATGTTGGTGATCTTGATCATCGGGTTCACGGCGGGGCCGGCGGTGTCCTTGTAGGGATCGCCGACGGTGTCGCCGGTCACGGCCGCCTTGTGCGCCTCCGATCCCTTGCCGCCATGGTTGCCGTCCTCGATATATTTCTTGGCATTGTCCCAGGCGCCGCCGCCCGAAGTCATCGAGATGGCGACGAACAGGCCCGACACGATCACGCCGAGCAGCAGCGCGCCGAGCGCGGCGAAGCCGTTGGCCCGGCCCGCGACCTGCGCGATGACGAAATAGACGACGATCGGCGCCAGCACCGGCAGCAGCGAGGGGACGATCATCTCCTTGATCGCCGCCTTGGTGACCAGGTCGACGGTGCGGGCATAGTTGGGACGGCTGGTGCCTTCCATGATCCCCGGATTGTCGCGGAACTGCGCGCGCACCTCCTCGACCACCGCACCCGCCGCGCGGCCCACCGCGGTCATCCCGAAGGCGCCGAAGATATAGGGCAGCAGCGCGCCGAGCAGCAGCCCGACGATGACATAGGGGTTGCTCAGCGAGAAATCGACGTGGAGATCGGGGAAGTAGATGCCCAGATCGGTGGTGTAGGCGCCGAACAGCACCAGCGCGGCGAGGCCGGCCGAGCCGATCGCATAGCCCTTGGTCACCGCCTTGGTGGTATTGCCGACCGCGTCGAGCGCGTCGGTCTTGACGCGGACGCTGTCGTCGAGGCCCGCCATTTCGGCGATGCCGCCGGCATTGTCGGTGACCGGGCCATAGGCGTCGAGCGCCACCACCATGCCGGCGAGCGCCAGCATCGCGGTCGCCGCGAAGGCGATGCCGATCAGGCCGGCGAGCTGATAGGCGACGACGATGCCGACGCAGATCACGATCGTCGGCAGCGCGGTCGATTCGAGGCTGATCGCGAGGCCCTGGATGACGTTGGTGCCATGGCCGGTCTCGGACGACTTGGCGATCGAGCGGACCGGGCGATAGCCGGTGCCGGTATAATATTCGGTGATCCAGACCAGCAGGCCGGTGACGGCCAGGCCGACGAGCGCCGAATAGAAGAGGTGCATCGCCGGGAAGCTGGCGGCGCCGACCGTGATCGGCGCGGAAAGATCGCCGAGCACCTGCTGCGTGGCGAAGTAGATCGCCGGGATCGACAGGATCGCGGTGGTCCAGAAGCCCTTGTACAGCGCGCCCATGATCGACTGGCTGGAGCCCAGGCGGACCATGTAGGTGCCGATGATCGAGGTGACGATGCAGACGCCGCCGATCAGCAGCGGCAGCGCCATCAGCTTGCCGATCCACGCCGCGTCGCCCGCGACGAGCAGCGCGGTCAGCACCATGGTGGCGCCGACGGTGACGACATAGGTCTCGAACAGGTCGGCCGCCATGCCGGCGCAGTCGCCGACATTGTCGCCGACATTGTCCGCGATGGTGGCGGGGTTGCGGGGATCGTCCTCGGGAATGCCGGCCTCGACCTTGCCGACCAGGTCGGCGCCGACGTCGGCGGCCTTGGTGAAGATGCCGCCGCCGAGACGCGCGAAGATCGAGATCAGCGAGGCGCCGAAGGCGAGCGCGACGAGCGCGTCGATGACGATCCGCTCATTGGGCGCATGGCCGCCCGGGCCGGTCAGATACCAGTAGAACACCGCGATCGCGAGCAGCGCGAGGCCGGCGACGAGCACGCCGGTCACCGCGCCCGCGCGGAAGGCGACGGTCAGGCCGCTCTGCAGGCTGGCGCGCGCGGCTTCGGCGGTGCGGACATTGGCGCGAACCGAGATGTTCATGCCGACATAGCCCGCGACGCCCGACAGCAGCGCGCCGATCACGAAGCCGACCGCCGAGGTCTTGCCCAGGAAATAGAGCACCAGCGCGGCGACGATGACGCCGACGATCGCAATGGTGCGATACTGGCGGCCCAGATAAGCTTGGGCGCCTTCCTGAATCGCCGCGGCGATGTCCTGCATCTTTTCATTGCCGGCCGATGCGGCCAGTACCTGGCGGCTGGTAAACAGCCCGTATAATATGGCGAGCAGCCCACAGCCGATCGCGACCTGTATGATGAGCATCCTGACTCCCTTCGCTCTGTAAGCGCGGGGATCGAGCTTTTCCGCCCTTTTTTGTCCCCCGACACGTGGCGGCCTTGTATGTCTGTGTTAATCGCCCGCCGCAAGGGTTCGAATTTCCGGCAGGCCGGAACCTGAGAAAGGGGCAGCAATACTTCCCGAACAGGGTGCTGGACTTGGCGGATTACCGCCGATGTTCATAGCCGAGCGTTCCCGGCAGCGGCACCGGCCCGTCGCGATCATGGAGATGGAGGCCCGAACCGGCTTCGAACCGTCCGATGACGGTGGCGTGGCGCGCTGCAGCGGCGGCCGCGTGGGGCGGCACCGCAGCGATGAGCTGGTAATCGTCGCCCGCCGTCGCCGCGGCGAGCCGCGCGGCGCGATCCTCCCCAAAGACGCGCGCCTCGTCCGACAGCGGCACCGCGTCGAGGTCGATCGCGACGGCGAGGCCCGAGGCGGCGGCGATCCGTGCGGCATCGATCAGCAGCCCGTCCGAGACGTCGGCCATCGCATCGGCGAGCGGGGCGAGCGCCCGGCCCTCGGCGAGGCGCGGCATCGGCAGGCGATAGGCCTTGAGCAGCCGGCGCGGCCCCTCGACCTCGCCCCGCGCGATGCGGAGGCCGAGCCCGGCGTCGCCGACCGGCCCGGTCAGCACCAGCAGGTCGCCCGCCTTCGCGCCGCGCCGGTCGGGCACGCCGCCGGCGGGCGCCTGGCCGATCGCGGTCAGGCCCAGCACCCGCGCCGCGCCGGCCGGCTGGGCGACCGTGTCGCCGCCGAGCAGCGGCACACCGAAATGGTCGAGCGCGCGGCCGAGCCCGTCGACGAACGCCGCGTCCCAGTCCGCCGCGTCGGTCAGCCCGAAGCCCATCAGCACGCCGAGCGGCTCTGCCCCCTTGGCGGCGAGATCGGACAGGTTGACCGCGAGCAGCTTCCACGCGACGTCGCCCGCCGGATCGCCGGGGAGATAATGGACGCCCTCGACCAGCATGTCGTGGGTGAGCACTAGGTCGCGGCCGACCGGCGCGGGCAGCACCGCCGCATCGTCGGCCAGCCCCCGCGCGCCCGGATGCCGGGCAAGGCCGCGCAGGCGGTCGATCAGGCGTTGCTCGTCGCTCATCGGGTCACCTTGGGATCAAATCGTTTCGAGAGGAACCGCCCCTCACCGTCATTCCCGCGAAAGCGGGAATCCATGGACGGCGGCACCTTGCGTCAAAAAACGTCCCGTGTCCGTGGATTCCCGCTTTCGCGGGAATGACGGAGAAAAGCACGGGCGTTCACCCCGCCAGCCGGCTCACCGCGTCCCAGCTCAGCTTGACCCCGACCAGCATGGTCAGCCCGTAGACCATCACGTAGAAGCGCTCGGGATCGATCCGCCGCACCAGCCGCACCCCCGCGAAGGTCGCCAGGGTCGCGATCGGCAGCAGCGCCGCCGAGGCGAGCAGGTTGACCGGGGTGAACTGGCCGAGAGCGACATAGGCGGGCACCTTGATCCAGTTCATCAGCGCGAAGAAGATCGCGGTGGTGCCGACCAGCACGTCGCGCGGCAGCTTCTGCGGAAAGACCCAGAGCTGGTAGGGCGGGGCGCCGGCATGGGCGATCTGGCTGGTCAGCCCGGAGGCGGTCGCGCACAGGAAACCCACCGAGTCGGGCAGCACCCGGGCGGGGGCGGGGGTGCCGCCGCGCTCGACCCACAGCCGCTGCCCGCCGAACAGGATCGAGATCAGCCCGAGCGCCAGCAATATCCAGGCCTCGGGCAGGCTGGCGGCGAAGACATAGCCGAGCAGGATGCCGAGCACCGCGCCGGGCAGCATCACCACCATGACGTGCCGGTCCCAGCTGCGGCGGAAGGCCCAGACGCCGACCGCGTCCTGCGCGATCATCAGCGGCAGCAGGATCGCCGCCGCCTGCACCGGCGGCACCGCCATCGCGACCAGCGGCATCGCCAGCGTGCTGAAGCCGATGAAGCCTCCCTTGCCGAGGCCGAGCAGGACGACCGCCGGGATGCCCAGCAGCCAGAACAGCGGATCGTGGAGGATCGTGGTGTCGACCGTCACCCGCGGCGGGCCTAGACGCGCACGGCCTTCGCGATGCCGTCGAGCACGCCGTTGACGAAGCCCTTTTCCTTCTTGTCGTAGAAGGCGTCGGCGACGTCGACATATTCGCTGATCACGGTCGCGGTCGGCACGTCGGGGCGGGCGATCAGCTCATAGGCGCCGACCCGCAGGATCTGCCGCATCGGCCGGTCGAGCCGCTCGAGCGTCCAGCCGCTCGCCAGCCGCGCGCCGATCGCGGCGTCGATCTCGGCCCGGCGGGCGTCGACGCCCTTCACCAGATCGTCGAAGAAGGCGACCTCGGCCGCCGCATATTCGACGTCCTCGATCGTCGCGCCCAGCCGATGCTGGTGGAATTCGTCGAGCAGCGCGGCGAGCGGGGTGCCCTCCATCTCCTGCTGGTAGAGCGCCTGCGCGGCGGCGAGGCGGGCGGCGCTGCGCGAGCGAGCGCGTTCATTGATCTTGGCCATTGTCCTAAGCTTCCAGTCTGGCGGCGACCGACGCCGCGTGCGCGGGCAGCCCTTCCGCCGTGGCGAGCGCGACCGCCGCCGGCCCGATCGCGGCGATCGCCGCCGCATCGAGCGCGATGAAGCTGGTCCGCTTCATGAAGTCGAGCACCGACAGGCCCGAGGCGAAACGCGCCCGGCGGCCGGTCGGCAGCACATGGTTGGGGCCCGCGACATAGTCGCCGACCGCCTCGGGCGCGTGACGGCCGAGGAAGACCGAGCCGGCATGGCGGACCCGGTCGAACAGCGCCTGCGGATCGGCGACCGCCAGCTCGAGATGCTCGGGCGCCAGCCGGTCGCTGAGCGCGGGCACCTCGTCGAGGCCGGCGACGGTGACGATCGCGCCGTTCGCGTCCCAGCTCGCCCGCGCGGTCGCCCCGGTCGCGAGCCGGCCGAGCTGCGCCTCGACCTCCGCCGCGACCGCGTCGGCGAAGCCGGCATCGTCGGTGAACAGGATCGACTGGCTGGTCGGATCGTGCTCGGCCTGGCTGAGCAGGTCGGCGGCGATCCAGGCGGGATCGTTGTCCTTGTCGGCGACGACGACGATCTCGGACGGGCCCGCCACCATGTCGATGCCGACCACGCCGTAGAGCTGGCGCTTCGCCTCGGCGACCCAGGCGTTGCCGGGGCCGACCACGACGTCGACCGGGCGAATCCGTTCGGTGCCATAGGCGAGCGCGGCGATCGCCTGCGCGCCGCCGATCCGCCACACCTCGTCCACGCCCGCGAGCGCGGCGGCAGCGAGCACCAGCGGGTTGACGACGCCGTCGGGGGTCGGCGTCACCATGACGATCCGGTCGACCCCGGCGACCTTCGCGGGAATCGCGTTCATCAGCACCGAGGAGGGATAGGCCGCGCGGCCGCCCGGCACATAGAGCCCGGCCGCCTCGACCGCGCCCCAGCGCGCGCCCATGCGGACGCCGGCCTCGTCGGTGCGGCTGCTGTCGGCGGGGCGCTGGGCGGCGTGATAGGCGGCGATGCGCGTCGCGGCCAGTTCGAGCGCCTGGCGCAGCGCGGGATCGAGCCCGGCCAGCGCCGTGTCGCAGGTGCTACGGTCGATCCGCCAGCCCGACGAATCGAGGTCGTGCCGGTCGAAGCGGCGCGTATGGTCGGCGAGCGCGGCGTCGCCCCGCTCGCGCACCGCCGCGACGATCGCCGCCACGTCGCGCGAGACGTCGGCATCGGCCTCGCGCCGGCCGTCGACCAGCGCGGTGAAGGCGGCGGCGAAGCCCGCGTCGCGGCTGTCCAGCCTAAGCGGCATTCTTGTCCTCCACCGCGCGGCGGAAACCCTCGACCAGCGGGCCGATCTCGCCCGCCCGCGTCTTGAAGGCGGCGCGGTTGACGATCAGCCGCGACGAGACCTCGGCGATCGTCTCGACCTCGGCGAGGCCGTTGTCCTTGAGCGTCCGGCCGGTCGAGACGAGGTCGACGATCCGGCTCGACAGGCCGAGCACCGGCGCGATCTCCATCGCGCCGTTGAGCTTGACGCATTCGGCCTGGACGCCGCGCGCCTCGAAATGGCGGCGGGTGATGTTGGGATATTTGGTCGCGACGCGGACATGGCTCCACTCGCGCGGATCGTCGCCGGCCGCCATCGCGACGGGCTCGGCGACCGAGATGCGGCAATGGCCGATGGCGAGGTCGACGGGCGCGTAGAGTTCCGAATAGTCGAACTCCATCAGCACGTCCGAACCGACGATGCCGAGCTGCGCCGCGCCATGCGCGACGAAGGTGGCGACGTCGAAGGCGCGAACGCGGATCAGGCCGATGTCGGGCCGGTTGGTGGCGAAGCGCAGCAACCGGCTGTCCTCGTCGCCGAAGGCCGGCTCGGGCACGATGCCGAGCGCGGCGAACAGCGGCAGCACCTCCTTGAGGATGCGGCCCTTGGGCACGGCGATGATGATCTGCGCGGTCATGACGCGCCGCGCCTTAAAGCAGCGCGGCGCGGCTGACAACGGACCCGGCCGATTCGGCTCCGCTTCCCCCCAATCGTCATGCCGGCGGAGACCGGCATCTCCGGGGAGGCGCGATGCGCTCAACCGCCCGAGACCCCGGCCTCCGCCGGGGCGACGGGCGAGAAGGGAATCACATCAGGTCGCGCAGCGCCAATATGCCGAGGATCGCGAAGATCGTCGCGGCGGCGATGCGCATCGCCTTGAGCGGCACGATCCGGGTGATCCGGTCGCCCAGGAAGACGGCGGGGACGTTGGCGATCATCATGCCGAGCGTGGTGCCGGCCGCGACCAGCCCGACCGCATGGTAGCGCGCGCCGAGCGCGACGGTGGCGATCTGGGTCTTGTCGCCCATCTCGGCCATGAAGAAGGCGACGACGGTGGTCAGGAAGACGCCGTAGCGGGCGGGCTTCACCGCTGCCTCGTCCTCGTCGAGCTTATCGGGGACCAGCGTCCACGCCGCCATGGCGAGGAAGCCGAGCGCGACCGCGAGGCGGAACCAGGTGCCGTCGAGCAGCCCCGACACCGCCGAGCCCGCCCAGGCGGCGAGCGCATGGTTGACGATGGTGGCGGCGAAGATGCCGAGGATGATCGGCACCGGCGCGCGGAAGCGGCAGGCGAGGATGATGGCGAGCAGCATCGTCTTGTCGCCGATTTCGGCGAAGGCGACGAGCAGGGTCGAGGCGAGGATCACATCCATGCGACAATTCCGGGCCGGGCGGACTATGGACGGACGACACCAGACCCCCCGCCCGGCAGGCGGAGGTCGGGTGTCATCGGTCTTGCCAAGCTCGAAAGCTCGACCGCGCCATGAGGTCTCCCCCAAGCATGTTGACGCGATCCCCGCCCGATGGGCGGCCGGCTACTCCCCGGATGACGCGGTCGCGGTAAGGGAATCGGGGGAGAAGGTCAATCCTGGCAGGGCGTCATCCCGGCGGAGGCCGGGATCTCAGGAGGTTCCAAGCGCACCGCGACTCTCCCGAGATCCCGGCCTCCGCCGGGATGACGTGGTCTGGAGATCAGGCGTTCCGCGCCGTCTCGAACAGGAACCAGGCGCGTTCCTCGGCCTGGTCGGTCCATTCGTCGAGGATGCCGCTGGTGGCGTTGTCCTTGGCGGCGTCGACGATGTCCTTGGCCTCGCGCAGCTTGGCGACGAGCGCGAGATTGTCGTCGCGCAGCTCCTTGAGCATGTCCTGCGCGCTGACGAAGTCGGCGTCATTGTCCTTGATCGACTGGCGACGGGCGATGTCGCCGACCGAGCGCAGCGTGGTGTTGCCGGTCTTGCGGACCCGTTCGGCGATGACGTCGGTGGTCGCCAGGATCTGCGCCGCCTGGTCGTCCATCAGCAGGTGATAGTCGCGGAAATGAGGGCCCGACACATGCCAGTGGAAATTCTTGGTCTTGAAATAGAGCGCGAAGCTGTCGGCCAGGATGCCGTTCAGCGCATCGGCGACGCTCATCGCGCTGTTGCTCGACAGGTCGGTGGGGGTCGCCAGGGCGGATTTCGCTTTCTTGGCCATGATCTCGGGTGCTCCCTTCTCGATTCGGCTCGTCAACGATCATCGTGGCAAAAGGTGTCGCCACCGTCGCCTGAAAATCATCGGTTGCAGAAATCGACCGATTCGATCAGCAGGTCGACCCGGGATATCCACAGCATCCTTGACTCCGGACCCGTTCCGCCATTAAGGGCCCCATCCGAACAGCGGCGCGCGACGCCGCTTTATTTTTTGCACAGCGATTAAGGGTTTCGGGTCATGGCCAAGCCGACCACCATCAAGATCAAGCTCGTCAGCACCGCCGACACCGGCTTCTTCTACGTCACCAAGAAGAATCCGCGCACCCAGACCGAGAAGCTGAGCTTCCGCAAGTACGACCCGGTCGTGCGCAAGCATGTCGACTTCAAGGAAGCCAAGATCAAGTAAGCGCCGCGCGGGCTTCGCGCCCGCGGCCTTCTGATCGAAAGACACCCGCCTCCGGGCGGGTGTTTTCGTTTGTCTGGGCCATTGTACCTCCCCTGATCGTCATTCCCGCGAAGGCGGGAATCCACCAGGCCGCCTGGTCGTGTCTCTGTTGGTTCGGGACTTGTTCGCCGGTGGATTCCCGCCTTCGCGGGAATGACGAGGAGAGAAGCGGTCGCACATGACCGCCCCTTCACCTATCCCGCGCGGACGAAGCCGTCGAGCGTACCGGCCAGTTCCTCGACCGCGAGCACGAAGCGCGACACCGAGATCGGCTTCGACACATAGGCGTCGGCGCCCGCCTCGCGCACCCGGCTCTCGTCGCCCTTGCCGGCATAGGCGGTCACCGCCATCACCGGGATCGCCTCGAGCTGACCGTCGGTCTTCATCATGCGAATCAGTTCGACCCCGCTGATGTGCGGGAGCTGGATGTCCATGATCACGAGCTGGGGCAGGAAGATGCGGATGGCGTCGAGGGCCTCGCGCGCGTCGCGAACCGTCCTGACCTCCGCGCCATGCGCTTCGAGCAGGTCGCGGAAGAGCCGGAGATTCAGCTCATTATCCTCGACAATCAGGATTTTTTTCGCCACGGCAGCCACATCTAACCGAGCGGCGAGCCTACGTCATGCCCTTCGCGGAATCAAATCCCGCAAATTCCCGTGGTTCCGGCGACGATGCGCCGCTGGTGACGGGGCTCAAGGCGCTGGCCTGGACGCTCGACGACCCGGCCCGCGCCCGCCGGCTGCTCGACCTGACCGGGCTGACCCCCGACGCGCTGCGCGCCGGCGCGACCGACCCCGCGATCCTCGGCGCGCTGCTCGATTTCCTGTCGGGGCACGAGCCCGACCTGGTCGCCTGCGCCGAGGCGATCGGCGCGACGCCCGCCGAGCTGAGCCGCGCGCGGGAGGCGCTGTCGTGACGAACGCGACAATGGGCCAGCCCGGCGGCCGGCCGCTGCTGATCACCGACTGCGACGAGGTGCTGCTCCACATGGTCACGCCGTTCGGCGCGTGGCTCGACGAGGCGCACGCGATCGACTTCGCGATGGAGCGGCCCGACTTCACCGGCGCGCTCACCCGCCGCGCCGACAGCAGCCCGGTCGAGGAGGAGCATATCGGCCCGCTGCTCGACGCCTTCTTCACCACCGAGATGCACCGCCAGACGCTGGTCCCCCACGCCGCCCGCGCGCTGGCGACGATCGCCGAGCTGGCCGACATCGTCGTCCTCACCAACCTGACCGACCAGTTCCACGCCGGCCGGGTCGCGCAGCTCGAAGCGGTCGGCATCCGCCACCGGGTCCAGTGCAACCAGGGCGGCAAGGGCCAGCCGGTCGCCGGCCTCGTCGCCGAATATCGGCCATCGGCGACGGTGTTCGTCGACGACCTGCCCCATCATCACGCCTCCGTCGCGCGCCACGCGCCCGACGTCTGGCGGCTGCACATGTCGGGCCGCCTCGCCGCCTGCAGACCCCGCCGCCGACGCCCATGCCCGGATCGACGTGAACTGGGCGAACTGCCTGGATCGTGTCGCGCTTCGCCTGAAAGCCTATCCGGAAATGCGCGGAAGGGCGCATTTCGAGGCCGCACCGGCGCATTCCCAAGCAGACATCGCGCCCTCCCCGTCAATAGCCCGCTTGACGCCCGGCGGGGACTACAGGAAAGAAACCCCATGACCATCGACAGCCGCCTCGCCGAACTGGGGATCGCGCTTCCGGCCCCCGCCGCGCCGGTCGCCGCCTATGTGCCGGCGGTCGAGGCGAACGGCCTGCTCCACATCTCGGGCCAGCTCCCCTTCCGCGCCGACGGCAGCCTGATCACCGGCCGGCTCGGCCAGGACGTCACGCTGGAGGACGGCGCCGAGGCGGCGAAGCGCTGCGGCATCATGCTGATCGCGCAGATCAAGGCGGCGCTGGGCGGCGACCTGTCGCGGGTCGAGCGGATCGTCAAGCTGGGCGCCTTCATCGCGTCGACCCCCGATTTCACCGACCAGCCCAAGGTCGCCAACGGCGCATCCGAGCTGATGCAGGCCGTGTTCGGCGACGCCGGCCGCCACGCGCGCAGCGCGGTCGGGGTTCCGGTGCTGCCGCTCGGCGCGGCCGTGGAGGTCGATGCCATTGTCGCCGTTCGGGCTCTTTGATCGCTGGCGATTTCCGGTCCCCGACGCCCGGCGCGTCGGCTTCCTGACGCGCACCCCCTTCGCCAACAAGGGCCTTCACGGCAGCCGCCATCCCGAGAACAGCCGCGCCGCGATCGAGGCGGCGGTGGCGATGGGCTATGGCGTCAAGGTCGACGTCCAGTTCAGCCTCGACGGGCTCGCCTATGTCATCGCCGATCCGACGATCGAGCGGATGACCGGAGAGACCGGCCAGGTCCGGCATTTGTCGAGCAAGCATCTCGGCGAGGTCCGCCTGCGCGACAGCGAGGAGACCATCCCCCAGCTCAAGGAGATATTGGGCCTGGTCGCGGGCCGCACCCCGGTGCTGGTCGAGCTCCGCACGATCGAGGGCCATGTCTCGCAGCTCTGCGTCGCCGTGCGCCACGCGATCGAGGGCTATCGCGGCGAGGCGGCGGTGATGTCGCTCCACCCCGAGGTGCCGCGCTGGTTCGCCTCGCACGGCAGCCGCATCACCCGCGGGCTGATGCTGTCCGACGACAGCGTCTACGCCAAGGAAGCGGGAACCGAGCAGATCAAGGCGATCTGGCGCTCGCAGCCCGAATTCCTGGCGATCGACATCCAGGACCTGCCGAGCCGCTTCGCCCAGCGCCAGCGCAAGCGCGGCATCCCGATCCTGGCCTGGACCGTGGGATCGGCCGAGCAGCAGGCGATCGCCGCCGACTGCGCCGACCAGATCATCTTCGAGGCGCCCGGATGGTAGAGCCCGTCACCGCCCGGACGGCGGAAGGGGTGACCAGCATCGACCGGGACGCCTGGGACGCCTGCGCCGGCAACGGCAATCCCTTCGTCTCGCACGACTTCCTGTCGATCCTCGAAGAGTCGGGCAGCGCCATCGCGCACACCGGCTGGCAGCCGATCCCGATCGTCGTCGACGGCGCCGACGGCCGCCCCGCCGCGATCCTGCCCGCCTATGCCAAGAGCCACAGCCAGGGCGAATATGTGTTCGACCACGCCTGGGCCGACGCCTGGCAGCGCGCGGGCGGCGACTATTATCCCAAGCTGCAGATCGCGGTGCCGTTCAGCCCGGTGCCGGGTCCCCGGCTGCTGCTGCGCGACCCCGGCCTCGCCCCCGCGCTGATCGCGGCGGCGGAGGCGCTGGTCGAGCAGCACGGCCTGTCGTCGGCGCATGCCACCTTCGTCGCGCCCGAGCAGGTGCCGCTGTTCGAGGCGGCGGGCTGGCTGATCCGCACCGACCGCCAGTTCCACTGGGCCAATCGCGGCTATGGCAGCTTCGACGACTTCCTCGACGCGCTCGCGTCCCGCAAGCGCAAGGCGATCCGCAAGGAGCGCGCCACGGCGGTCGCGGGACTGGAGATCGTCCACCTGACCGGCGCCGCGATCGAGGAACGGCATTGGGACGCCTTCTGGCGCTTCTACCAGGACACCGGATCGCGCAAATGGGGGCGGCCCTATCTGACCCGGCGCTTCTTCTCGCTGCTCGGACGGCGGATGGCGGACAGGGTGCTGCTGATGCTCGCGCTGCGCGATGGCGAGCCGATCGCGGGCGCGCTCAACCTGATCGGCGCCGACACGCTCTACGGCCGCTACTGGGGCTGTACCGAGGAGGTGCCCTTCCTCCATTTCGAGCTCTGCTATTATCAGGCGATCGACGCCGCGATCGCGCGCGGCCTCGCCCGGGTCGAGGCGGGCGCGCAGGGCGAGCACAAGCTGGCGCGCGGCTATGAGCCGGTACCGACCTTCTCGGCGCACTTCATCCCCCATGCCGGCTTCCGCAATGCCGTCGCCGACTATCTGGACCAGGAACGCCGCGCCGTCGCCGCGAACATCGAGGGGCTGGAAGAGTATACACCGTTCCGAAAGGGGGGAGTGAGTCTTTGATTGGCCTCAGGCGCCGGCGGTCGCATCCGCGACCTTGGCTATCCTCGCATAAGCTCGGGCGGCCGTTCGGCCTTGCGGGACGCTGGTGCGTCCCGACGCAGAGCTGATCGTCGGAGCCCGCCAGGGCTCCGCAAGCGCGAACGCGCGCCCGAGCTTATGCGAGGATAGCCAAGCGGGCGGATGCCCGCGCCGGCGCCTGAGGCCAAACAAACTACGCCGCCAGCCGATTCCCGAAGCCCAGCATCGCGCGCGCCTGGCGTTGCGCTTCGAGCACCTCGCGGGCGGTCATCTCCTCGGCGATCTCGGCGCGGCACTCGGCGGCGCGGAGGTTGCCGCCGATCGCGGCGATGTTGAACCATTTGTGCGCGGCGACGAGGTCGAGCGGACAGCCGTCGGCCCCCGCCGAGAAGGAGACGCCGAGCTGGAAGCAGGCGTCGATGTCGCCCGCCATCGCGTCGCGCAGGCGGGCTTCGGTCAGGAATTGATGCGACTTGAGACTGTGACCCATGTCTCGCTCCACTGTTCCCCCGGGAGCGACGGCAGTCTCTTGCTGGCCGACCGCGCCGTTCCCCGACAAGGTTAACGGCGCGGCGGGGGCGAACTTTAAATTTCTACCCCCCTCCCTTTCAAGGGAGGGGCCGGGGGTGGGTGGCGAGTGCAGCGAGCCTCCTCGCTCGTCCCGCAGGGCTTTCCGCCAAGAGTCCGCCCCCAGCAACCACATTCTTCCGCTTGAGGGGGAATATGGTCAGTCGGGCTCCACCGCCAGATTGTCGATCAGCCGGGTGCCGCCGAGCCTGGCCGCGGCGATCAGGCGGGCGGGGCCGTCGAGGCGATCGATCGGCTCCAGGCTGGCCGCGTCGACCAGCGCGACATAGTCGATCGGGTCGAAGCCCGCCTCGGCCAGCCGCGCGATCGCCGCCGCCAGCGCCGCCGCGACGTCGCCGCCCCGGCCAATCGCCGCCGCCGCCTCGCCGAGCGCGCGGGGCAGGGTGCGTGCGGTGACGCGCTCCTCGGGGCTCAGATAGGCGTTGCGCGAGGAAAGGGCGAGGCCGTCGTCGTCGCGCTGGGTGGGGACGCCGACGATCTCGATATCGATGTCGAGATCGGCGACGAAGCGGCGGATCACCGCGAGTTGCTGGAAATCCTTCTCGCCGAAGAAGGCGATGTCGGGCTTCACCTGCTGGAACAGCTTGGTGACGACGGTCGCGACCCCGGCGAAATGGCCGGGGCGGGCGGCGCCGTCCCAGCGCTCGCTGACCCCGCCGACCGAGATGCTGGTGGCGAAGCCCGGCGGGTACATCGTCGCCACGTCGGGCGCCCAGAGCAGCGTCGCGCCCGCGCCGTCGAGCATCGCCGCGTCGGCCGCCTCGCGGCGCGGATAGGCGTCGAGATCCTCGCTTGGCCCGAACTGGGTGGGGTTGACGAAGATCGACACCACCACCTGGCATCCGCGGCTGCGCGCAGCGTCGACCAGCGCGACATGGCCGCGATGGAGCGCCCCCATGGTCGGCACCAGCGCGACCGGCGCCCCACTTATCCTCAATTTTGCGACCTCCTGCCGGAGATCGTCTATGTTCCGAACGATTTGCACCGATTATAAACCCCGTTTAACGAGACGCTCCTTGGACAAGGCCGGCCGCCCGATCAAGCGCGGTGCGGCGAAGGGAAGATAGTTTGCCAAACGCCCATCTCATCACCTTCGCCAACGAAAAGGGCGGGTCGGGGAAATCGACGACCTCGGTCCATGTCGCGGTCGCGCTCGCCAGCGCCGGCCGCCGGGTCGCCGCGATCGACCTCGACACGCGCCAGCGGACGCTCGCCCGCTATCTGGAGAACCGGCAGGCGACCGCGCAGCGCACCGGCCAGCCGCTGCCGACGCCGAGCTTCGAGACCTTCGATCCGGCCAGGGGGCATCGGCTCGACGACCTGATCGACGGCTTCGCCGCCGACCATGAGGTCATCGTCATCGACACGCCGGGCCGCGACGACGAACATGCCCGCGCCGCGATCGTCCGCGCCGACACGCTGGTGACGCCGATCAACGACAGCTTCGTCGACCTCGACCTGATCGGCCAGGTCGATCCCGAGACCTTCAAGATCCGCCGGCCGAGCTTCTATTCGGAACTGGTCTGGGAAGCGCGCAAGGCACGCGGCCGGATCGACGGCGGCACGGTCGACTGGGTGCTGCTGCGCAACCGCCTCCAGCATCTCGAAGCGCGCAACATGCGCCGCGTCGCCGACGCGATGCAGGAGCTGGCGAAGCGGGTCGGCTTCCGCGTCATCCCCGGCCTGTCCGAACGCGTCATCTATCGCGAGCTCTTCCCCAAGGGCCTCACCCTGCTCGATCTCAAGGCGATCGGCAGCGAGGCCGGGATCGGCCACGTCGCCGCGCGGCAGGAGCTGCGCGAGATGGTCGCCGGCCTCGCGCTGTCGCAATGGCCCCAGCATCAGGCGCCCAGCCAGGCGGCGGCCGGATGATCCTGCTGCTGCTGGCGGCCGCCGCGGTCGCCTGGTGGCAATGGGGGCGGGGGCTCGACCGCCAGCAGCTCACCGCCGCCGCCTCGGCGCTGGGCGGCCTGCTGCTGCTGACCAAGGGCGCCTGGATGATCGCGCTGCCGATGTTCCTGCCCGGTATCTGGCTGCTGATGCGGCCGGCCGGCGCGCCCGGCGCCCGGCATCCGGCGATGGACGGCGACGAGGCCCGCCGCGTGCTCGGCGTCGCCCCGGGCGCCGACGCCGACGCGATCCGGGCGGCGCATCGCCGGCTGGTCGCGCGGGTCCATCCCGACCAGGGCGGCTCGACCGAACTGGCCGGGCGCGTCAATGCGGCGCGCGACATATTGCTGGCGGAACTGCGGAAGCGCTAATCAGGTTGAGCACTCGCCGTCCGGCGCGCCTGTACCCGTCCCTCAACGGAGGATGATTTGACCCATCGTTTCGACCCGACCTCGCTGCGCGAATATGACATCCGCGGAATCGTCGGAAAGACGCTGGGGCCCGCCGACGCCCATGCGATCGGCCGCGGCTTCGCGACCCATGTCCGCCGGGCAGGCGGCACCCGGGTCGCGGTCGGGTGGGACGGCCGGGTCTCGTCCGAATCGCTGCGCGACGAGCTGGTGCGCGGCCTGACCGAGAGCGGCGTCGACGTCGTCCGCACCGGCCTCGGCCCCACGCCGATGCTCTATTTCGCCGAGGCGACGCTGGAGGTCGACGGCGGCATCCAGATCACCGGCAGCCACAACCCGGCCGATTATAACGGCTTCAAGATGGTGCTGCAGCACAAGCCCTTCTTCGCCGACCAGATCCAGTCGATCGGCCGCATGGCCGCCGAGGGCGAGTGGGACGAGGGCGCCGGCACCGTCACCGACGCCGACGTCGAGGACCTCTATGTCGACCGGCTGCTCCAGGATTTCGCCGGGCCGGCCTTCCGGATCGGATGGGACAACGGCAACGGCGCGGGCGGCCGCATCCTCGAGAAGCTGGTGAAGCGCCTGCCCGGCGAGCACCATGTCCTCTATGCCGAGATCGACGGCCGTTTCCCCCACCATCATCCCGACCCGACCGAGGAGAAGAACCTCGCGGACCTCAAGGCGCTGGTCGCGGAGAAGGGGCTCGACTTCGGCATCGCCTTCGACGGCGACGCCGACCGGATCGGCGCGATCGACGGCGAGGGCCGGGTGGTGTGGGGCGACCAGATCCTCTCGATCCTCGCCGAGCCGGTGCTGGAGGAAGTGCCCGGCGGCACGATCATCGCCGACGTCAAGGCCAGCCAGGCGCTGTTCGACCGGATCGCCGAGCTGGGCGGGACGCCCTGCATGTGGAAGACCGGCCACAGCCTGATCAAGGTGAAGATGGCCGAGACCGACAGCCCGCTGGCCGGCGAGATGTCGGGCCATATCTTCTTCAAGCACCGCTGGTACGGCTTCGACGACGCGCTCTATGCGGCGGTCCGCCTGATCGAGGCGATCGGCCGGCTCGGCGGCTCGCTGACCGCGCTCAAGGACCGGATGCCGGCGCTGGTCAACACGCCCGAGATGCGCTTCCAGGTCGACGAGAGCCGCAAGTTCGAGGTGGTCGAGGAGGTGCTCGACCGGCTCGAAGCGGCCGGCGCCAACGTCAACCGCACCGACGGCGCGCGCGTCGACACGCCGGATGGCTGGTGGCTGCTGCGCGCGTCGAACACCCAGGACGTCCTCGTCGCCCGCGCCGAAGCGAAGGACCAGGCCGGGCTCGACCGCCTGCTCGCCCAGATCGACGAGCAGCTTGCGCTCTCCGGTTTGCAGCGCGGGGAACAGGTCGCGCATTGAAGCCGAGACCGCCCGTCATCCCAGCGAAAGCTGGGATCTCCCTTCTTTCGCCTCGTTCTCCCCGCGCGAAGGCAGTGAGATTCCAGCTTTCGCTGGAATGACGGGGGCGGGTGGGCGATGACCGGCCTCCCCCCACCCCTCGCCGGCTGGTTCGCGGCCAAGGGCTGGGCGCCGCGCCGTCACCAGATGGAGATGCTCGCCGCCGCCCGCGCTGGGCGGGACGCGTTGCTCGTCGCGCCGACCGGGTCGGGCAAGACGCTCGCCGGCTTCCTCCCCACGCTGGTCGAGCTGGTCGAGGAACCGCGCGAGGGGCTCCACACCCTCTATGTCTCGCCGCTCAAGGCGCTCGCGGTCGACGTCCGCCGCAACCTGCTGACCCCGATCGAGGAGATGGGGCTCGACATCCGGGTCGAGACGCGGACCGGCGACACCCCGTCCGACCGCAAGGCGCGGCAGCGGGCGAAGCCGCCGCAGATATTGCTCACCACCCCCGAATCGCTCAGCCTGCTGCTCTCCTATCCCGACAGCGCGGCGCTGTTCGCGGGACTGAGGACGGTGGTGATCGACGAGGTCCACGCCTTCGCCACCACCAAGCGCGGCGACCTGCTGGCGCTGTCGCTCGCCCGGCTCGGCAGCCTCGCCCCCGATCTGCGCCGGGTCGCGCTGTCGGCGACGATCGCCGACGTCGACGCCTATCGCGGCTGGCTGTCGGGCGACGGCGACTATGAAGCGGTGGCCTTGGTCGAGGGCGATCCCGGCGCGCCGCCCCGCATCGACATGCTGATCCCCGAGGGGCGCATCCCCTGGGCCGGCCATTCGGGGCGCTACGCCGCCGAGCAGGTGATGGCCGAGATCGAGACCCACGGCACGACGATCATCTTCTGCAACACCCGCAGCCTCGCCGAGCTGATCTTCCAGGACCTGTGGAAGGTCAACGCGATGAGCCTGCCGATCGGCATCCACCACGGATCGCTGTCGCGCGAGGCCCGGCGCAAGGTCGAGGAGGCGATGGCGGCCGGGCGGCTGCGCGCGCTGGTCGCGACCGCCAGCCTCGACCTCGGCGTCGACTGGGGCGACGTCGACCTCGTCATCCAGATGGGCGCGCCCAAGGGCGCCTCGCGCCTGCTCCAGCGGATCGGCCGCGCCAACCACCGGCTCGACGAGCCGAGCGAGGCGGTGATCGTCCCCGGCAACCGCTTCGAATATCTGGAAGGCCGCGCCGCGCTCGACGCGATCGCGGCGGGCGAGCTCGACAACGAGCCGTTCCGCCCCGGCAGCATCGACGTGCTCGCCCAGCATGTGCTGGCGATCGCCTGCGCCGGGCCGTTCCGCGCCGAGGAACTGCTCGCCGAGGTCAACCGCGCCGCGCCCTATGCGACGCTGACCGCCGCGCGGTTCGACCGGGTGCTCGGCTATATCGCCAATGGCGGCTACGCGCTGAAGGCCTATGACAAATTCCGCCGCCTCGCCCGCACCCCGGACGGGCAGTGGCGGCTCAGCCACCCCGATTTCGCCGCCCGGCACCGGCTCAACGCCGGGATCATCGTCGAGGCGCCGATGCTCGACGTGCGCTTCCGCAACGGCCGCAGCCTCGGCAAGGTCGAGGAGGGGTTCGGCACCACCTTGTCGCCGGGCGACTGCTTTTTCTTCATGGGCATGGCGCTCGAGGTGCAGAAGATCGACCTCACCGACCTGATCGTCCGCGCCACCTCCAAGCCCGCGCGCATCCCCACCTATGGCGGCGCGCGCATGCCGATCTCGACCCACCTCGCCGACCGGGTGCGCGCCTATCTCCACGATCCGTCGCAATGGCCGCGCTTCCCCGACGACGTCCGCGAATGGCTGGAGATGCAGGACCGCCGATCGCGCCTGCCCGCGCCCGACGAGCTGCTGGTCGAGACCTTCCCGCACGAGAAGCGCCATTATATGGTGATCTACAGCTTCGAGGGCTGGAACGCGCACCAGTCGCTCGGCATGCTGCTGACCCGGCGGATGGAGAGCCAGGGCATCTCCCCGCTCGGCTTCGTCTCCTCCGACTATGCGCTCGCCTGTTATTCGATCGAACCGGTGACCGACCCCGCCAGCCTGTTCTCGCCCGAGATATTGGAGGAGGAGTTCGTCGACTGGGTCGAGGGATCGGCGCTGCTCAAGCGCGCCTTCCGCGAGGTGGCGGTGATCGGCGGCCTCGTCGAGCGCCAGCATCCCGGCAAGAAGAAGTCGGGCCGGCAGGTCACCTTCTCGACCGACCTGATCTACGACGTGCTGCGCCGCTACGAGCCCGACCATCTGCTGCTCGACGCCGCCTGGGCCGATGCGCGCGCGAAGATGACCGACGTCGGCCGGCTCGGCGCGCTGATCGAGCGCGCCGCCGAGCGCATCGTCCATGTCGCACTCGACCGCGTCTCCCCGCTCGCGGTGCCGGTGCTGGTGCTGATCGGCCGCGAGACGGTGGCCCAGGGCCTTGCCGACGACGTGCTGCTGATCGAGGCCGACGCCCTCGCGGCGGAGGCGATGCGGGAGTGACTCCCAGGTCCCCCTCCCTGCAAGGGAGGGGAGAACTAGCGCCGCGCGCACCCCAGCGCCGCCGCGTCGATCGCGGTGGCGACGCCCTGGAGCAGATAGCCGTCGGAGCGGTTGCGGCCGTCGTTCGACACCCAGGCGATCCGCATCGAGGTCGCGCTGCGCATCGCCCCGATGATCGCGGCGTCGGCGCGGGGGTCGGGCGCCCAGGCGTCGACGCTCGCCGCGACCAGCGCGAAGCTGCGGTCGCCGAAGATCAGCCGGACCGGGCTGTTCGGCCGGCGCGGCTCGCGCAGGCGGAAATGGACCTGGCCGCCGATCTTCTGGCGCGGCCAGATCGCGACCGACGCGAAGCTGCGCCATTCGCCCGAACCGCGCCGTTCCGGGGTGGCGATCGCGTAGCAGCGGGGCGGCTGCGCATCCCGAAAGGCGCCCCATCCCGAAAAAATTCCGAGCGGCGTCCGTCCGGGCGGGGCCGCCGAAACGAGCATCGGCAGGGCGAACAACCAGCAAATCCGCGCCTTCACCTGTCAACCCCTTGCCTGTTCGACTGTAGCAAAAATGCCACAATTTCCGTTGTTTATCTGGCGTTCATGCAACAGGTCGCGCTTTGGTGCACTAGGCCACCCACGTCTCCCGCACCCCAGGGGACGAAGTTAGAAATGGAGTTATACTATGCGTAGCATCGTTGTCGCCGCCCTCCTCGCGGCCAGCGCAGCCACCCCGGCCCTCGCCCAGGACAACGCGCCGTTCACCGGCCCGCGCGTCGAAGGCATCGTCGGGTGGGATCGCGTTTCCAACAACGGGCATGACGACGCCGTGACCTACGGTCTTGGCGCCGGATACGATTTCCAGATGGGCGGTGCCGTCCTGGGCGTCGAGGCGGAAGCCTCGGATTCGAGCGCCAAGAGCTGCATCGGTTCCGCCACCGCCGCCGATCCGCGGCTCTGCGCCAAGGCCGGCCGCGACCTCTATGTCGGTGGCCGCGTCGGCACCGTCGTCGGCGGCAAGGCCCTTCTCTATGCCAAGGCGGGCTACACCAACGCGCGCGCCAAGGCGACGCTCGACGACGGCACCACGGTGCTGCGCGACAGCGGCAACTATGACGGCGTCCGCGTCGGCGCCGGCGTCGAATATGCGCTCGGCACCAACGCCTATGTGAAGGCCGAGTATCGCTATTCGAACTACGAGCAGGGCTTCTCGCGCAACCAGGTCGTCGGCGGCTTCGGTTTCCGCTTCTGATCACCCGTTGTTCGTTGCGTAGCATGGAAGGGCCTGGCGTCACCGCCGGGCCCTTTTCCTTTGCCTGGAAGCCGGGGAGCGAATACGCGACGAACGCCCGCGATTTATCCCCAGCTTTTGACGCTTTGGGCTGGCGGGGCCGCAAAGCCGCGCTATAACCATCCTCCATTTGACATCGGGGATACCGGGGCAGTCTATGAAGGCTACGATCGAACGCGCGACGCTTCTCAAGAGTCTGGGTCACGTCCAGTCGGTCGTCGAACGGCGCAACACAATCCCGATCCTGTCGAACGTGCTGATCGAGGCGACGGCCGAGGGCACGCTCCGGCTGATGGCGACCGACCTCGACCTGCAGATCGTCGAGGCCGTCCCCGCCGCGGTCGACCAGCCGGGCGCCACCACCGTGTCGGCGCACACGCTGTTCGACATCGCCCGCAAGCTGCCCGAAGGGTCGCAGGTCCAGCTCTCGGCCGCCGAGGGCAAGATGCAGGTCGTCGCCGGCCGCGCACGCTTCAACCTGCAGACGCTGCCCAAGGACGATTTCCCGATGATCGCCGAGGGCGAGCTGCCGACCCGGTTCGAGCTCCCCGCCGAGACGCTCAAGCAGCTGATCGACAAGACCCGCTTCGCGATCTCGACCGAAGAGACCCGCTATTATCTCAACGGCATCTTCTTCCATGTGCAGGACGAAGGCTCGCCGGTGCTGAAGGCCGCCGCGACCGACGGCCACCGCCTCGCCCGCGTCACCATCGCCCGCCCCGACGGCGCCGAGGGGATGCCCGACATCATCATCCCGCGCAAATGCGTGGGCGAGCTGCGCAAGCTGCTCGACGAGGTCGACGGTTCGGTCGACATCACCCTGTCGTCGACCAAGATCCGCTTCGGCCTGGGCACCGCGATCCTGACCTCGAAGCTGATCGACGGCACCTTCCCCGATTACAACCGGGTGATCCCGACCGCGAACGACAAGCTGCTCAAGATCGATCCGAAGAGCTTCATGGAGGGCGTCGACCGCGTCGCCACCATCGCCTCGGAAAAGACCCGCGCGGTCAAGATGGCGCTCGACCGCGACAAGATCACCCTGTCGGTGACGAGCCCCGAGAACGGCACCGCGGCCGAGGAAGTCCCCGGCGACTATGCCGCCACCGGCTTCGAGATCGGCTTCAACGCCCGCTATCTGCTCGACATCCTCGGCCAGATCGACGGCGACACGGTCGAGGTCCACCTGGCCGACGCCGCCGCGCCGACGCTGATCCGCGAGAACGACAAGGCGCCCGCGCTCTACGTCCTCATGCCGATGCGGGTCTGACCGCGACGCGGGGGCGATAGCCGGGGAGGAGGACGCTGATGCCGGTCACGGTCGCGCCCGATCTCCAGGCCATCGTCGACCGCATCGCCGCGGAAATGGCCGGCCGCGAGGAGCGTGGCAAGGTCGCCGACTATATCCCCGGCCTCGCCCGGGTCGATCCGAAGCATTTCGGCATCGCCGTCGCCACCCATGACGGCCGCATGTTCGCGGCCGGCGATGCCGACATGGCCTTCTCGATCCAGTCGGTGTCGAAGGTGTTCGCGCTGACCATCGCGCTCGGCAAGGTCGGCGACGCGCTGTGGAAGCGGGTGGGGCGCGAGCCGTCGGGCAATGCCTTCAACTCGATCGTCCAGCTCGAGGCCGAGCAGGGCATCCCGCGCAACCCCTTCATCAACGCCGGGGCGATCGTCGTGTCCGACGTGGTCCTCGCCGGCCATGCGCCGAAGGAGGCGATCGGCGAGATATTGCGCTTCGTCCGCGACCTCGCCGGCGACGACGGCATCGTCGTCGACGACGAGGTGGCGCAGGGCGAGGCCGACACCGGCTTCCGCAACGCCGCGCTCGCCAACTACATGCGCAGCTTCGGCAATATCCTTCATCCGGTCGATCAGGTGCTGGGGGTCTATTTCCACCAATGCGCGCTGGCGATGAGCTGCCGCCAGCTCGCCCGCGCCGGCCGCTTCCTGATGCACGAGGGGCAGCATCCCGACACCGGCTTCAACATCGTCTCGCCGATGCGCGCGCGGCGCATCAACGCGCTGATGATGCTGTGCGGCCATTATGACGGATCGGGCGAGTTCGCCTTCCGGGTCGGCATCCCCGGCAAGTCGGGGGTGGGCGGCGGCATCCTCTGCGTGGTGCCGGGCATCGCCTCGATCGCGGTCTGGTCCCCCGGCCTCAACGAGCGCGGCAACTCGACCCTCGGCTCGCTCGCCCTCGAACGCCTCGCCGCCGCGACCGGCTGGTCGGTGTTCAACCAGCGCGAGCCGGGGTGACCCAGCCTCCCGTCATCCCGGCGGAGGCCGGGATCTCGGGAGAGAGGAGAAGAGGTAGAGGCAGGAACCTCCCGAGATCCCAGCTTTCGCTGGGATGACGGCGTGTTTTCGGCCTGCGCCTATTTCGTGTAGGGCACGAATTCGCCCAGCCCGCAGGCACCGTAGGTGATCGGCGAGGTCGGCTCGGCGATCGTCACCAGGTCGTTGCCGCAGAGCTGGCTGGTGTTGCTGTGGGTGATCAGCACCCGGTTGGGGCGGAGCAGCGCGCAGCGGCCGCCGTCGGGCTGGTTGACGTACCAGCGGCGCGACGATTCCTTGTAGATGATCGCCGTCTCGTCGACGATCCGGGTCGCCTGGATGCGGCGGAGCTGGACGCAGGACACCGGCGCCCCGGCGGTGCGGCCCGCCAGTTCCTTCTGCGCCTTTGCGGACAGCGGCTGCGGCGCGTCCGACGCGGCGAGCAGCAGCGGCAATGCGAACAGCGGAAGGAGCGAACGGGCTCGGGGCATGGCGACTCTCCTCGATCTTCCGATCATAGACGGAATCACCCGCGGAAAACATCTTTCGCCGCGCGCCGCCGGGCCAGCTCCTCGACGCTGCCCGCGCGCATGAACGGGTTGGTCTCGCGTTCGAGGCCGATCGTCGTCGGCACCGTCGCCTCGCCCCGCGCGCGCGCCGCGTCGACCCGCTCCATCCGCGCGCGGATCGCGCCGTTGCCGGGTTCGGCGGCCAGCGCGTAGCGGCCGTTCGACTGGGTATATTCGTGCGCGCAATAGACGCGGGTCGCATCGGGCAGCGCCGCCAGCCGATCCATGTTCGCATGCATCTGCGCGGGCGAGCCCTCGAACAGCCGGCCGCAGCCCATCGCGAACAGCGTGTCGCCGACGAACACCGCCTGCTCGTCGGGCAGGTGGATGGCGATATGGCCGGCGGTGTGCGCGGGCACCTCCATCACCATTCCCTCGACCGCGCCGATCCGGACCGAATCGCCCTCGCGCAGCGGCACGTCGAGCGAGGGGATCTTCGCCGCCTCGGCCGCGGGCGCGCTCACCCGCGCGCCGGTCGCCGCCTTGATCGCGTCGTTGCCGCCGATATGATCGCCATGCCAGTGGGTGTTCCAGATCTGGCCGATCGTCCAGCCGCGCCGCTCCGCCTCCGCCAGCACCGGCTCGGCCACCGCCGGATCGACCACGACCGTCTCGCCCGACACCGGCTCGTGCAGCAGCCAGACATAATTGTCGTCGAGCACCGGGATGCGGACGATCTCGACGCTCATCTCACCAATGGCCCGTATTCGGCATCGATGCCCAGGGCTCGGCGGGCGCGAGCCGATCGCCGGCCTGGAGCAGCTCGATCGAGACATTGTCGGGGGTGCGGACGAAGGCCATGTGCCCGTCGCGCGGCGGCCGGTTGATCGTCACCCCGGCGTCCAGCAATCGCTGGCAGACCGCGTAGATGTCGTCGACCCGATAGGCGAGATGTCCGAAATTGCGGCCCTCGCCATAGCCCTTCTCGTCCCAGTTGTGGGTGAGTTCGACCTGGGCCTGCTCGTCGCCCGGGGCGGCGAGGAAGATCAGGCTGAAGCGTCCCGCCGCATTGTCCATGCGATCGATCTCGCGCAGGCCGAGCAGCTCGAAGAAGCGGATCGTCTCCTGGGGATCGGACACGCGGATCATGGTGTGGAGATATTTCATCCGCCCTATCTAGGACCCGGCACCGGCGATGCAAAGAGGGGCGCGGGCTATCTTCCGGTTAGCGTCGTTGAGCGCGACGGCTTCCCCTCCGCCCGCAAAATCGCCAATGAAGGGGCGATGACCGTCGCCCGCCTGATGCTGACCGACTTCCGCAGCTATGCGTCGGCGACGATCGCGGCGGGGCCGGGCTTCGTCGTGCTGACCGGCGAGAACGGCGCGGGCAAGACCAACATCCTCGAGGCCGTGTCGATGCTCGGGCCCGGCCGGGGCCTGCGCGGCGCGGCGCTGGCGGAGATGGCGCGCGAGGGCGGGGCGGGCGGCTTCGCGGTGGCAGCCGAGCTGTCGGACGAGGTACGGCTCGGCACCGGCACCACGCCCACCGCGCCCGAGCGGCGGCAGGTGCGGATCAACGGCGCGCCCGCCTCGGCCACCGCGCTCGGCGAATGGCTGTCGCTGCTGTGGCTGACCCCGGCGATGGACCGGCTGTTCACCGAGGGGGCCGAGGGCCGCCGCCGCTTCCTCGACCGGCTCGTCCTCGCGATCGAGCCCGGCCATGCCCGCCATGTCAGCCGCTACGACGCGGCGATGCGCGCGCGCAACAAGCTGCTCGCCGCCGAGGGGCCGCCCGACGCCGCCTGGCTCGACGCGCTGGAAGCGCAGCTCGGCCAGCACGGCCTGGCGATCGCCGAGGCGCGCGCGCGCACCGTCACCGCGCTGGCGCTGCGCATCGCCGCCGAGCCCGACGCCCCCTTCGCCCGCGCGGCGCTGGCGATCGAGGGCTGGGTCCCATCGCGCCGACCGCTCGCCGAGGAGCTGCGCCACGGCCGCGCTCGCGACGTCGCCGCCGGCCGCACCCTGTCGGGCCCGCACCGCCAGGACCTCGCCGTATCGCACGCCGCCAAGCAACAGCCCGCCGCCCGCGCCTCGACCGGCGAGCAGAAGGCGCTGCTGCTCGGCATCGTCCTCGCCCATGCCGACCTCGTCGCCGAGCGGCGCGGCCGGCGACCGATCCTGCTGATGGACGAGGTCGCCGCCCATCTCGACCCCCTCCGCCGCGCCGCGCTGTTCGAGCGCCTCGGCCGGAGCGGCGGCCAGATCTGGCTGACCGGCACCGAACGCGCGCTGTTCGACGGGATCGGAGAGGCGACCTGGCTGGCGGTGCGCGCGGGCCGGGTGGAGGCGGCCTGATGTCGTCCGGGACGACATTCGCCGCCGGTCAGACCCAGCGGCGGGCGAGCAGCAGCATCAGCGCGATCATCGCCAGCGACAGGACAAGGCTGGTCGCGACATAGCCGATCGCGGCGAGCGGCTGGCCGCGTTCCCACAGGGTGGTGATGTCGAGGGTGAAGGTCGACCAGGTGGTGAAGCCGCCGAGGATGCCGGTGGTGAGCAGCAGCCGCAGGTCGTGCCCCGCGAGCGTGCCGGCGGCGAACAGGCCGACGACGAGGCCCATCAGCGCCGACCCGGCGACGTTGATCGCCAGCGTCCCATAGGGGAAGGCTGGCCCCAGCAGCCGCAGCGCGACCAGCCCGACGAGGTGGCGGAGCGCCCCGCCCAGGCCCGAACCGATGAAGACGATGAAAGTCGCGCGCATGAATCCTCCTTCCGGCCACGGCGGCCGATCGGTAGGAATCATCGTCCCTTGCGAGGGCGGTTCGGCGCGAAGGCCCGGCAGGAATCCATTGCCGTGGGCCGGCCTATGCCGCGCCCGCGCCACCGCGTCAACGCGGGGCCGGCCCGGTCCGTCCGGTGCCTCTTTCTTTTGGCTTTTGCGGCAGCCGTCGCTATATAATCGGCATGACGAACGAAACCGAGAATTCCCCCAACGCGAACAGCTATGGCGCCGATTCGATCAAGGTCCTCAAGGGCCTCGACGCGGTGCGCAAACGGCCGGGCATGTATATCGGCGACACCGACGACGGGTCGGGCCTCCACCATATGGTGTTCGAGGTGTCGGACAATGCGATCGACGAGGCGCTGGCCGGGCATTGCGACCGGATCGTCATCACCCTGAACCCCGACGGATCGGTTTCGGTCGAGGACAATGGCCGCGGCATCCCGACCGGCATCCACGCCGAGGAGGGCGTCTCGGCGGCCGAGGTCATCATGACCCAGCTCCATGCCGGCGGCAAATTCGACAACACCAACGACGCCAACGCCTACAAGGTGTCGGGCGGCCTGCACGGCGTCGGCGTGTCGGTGGTCAACGCGCTGTCCGACGTGCTCGACCTGACGATCTGGCGCGACGGGGAGGAGCATTACATGCGCTTCCAGCGCGGCGACGCGGTCGCCCCGCTCAAGGTCGTCGGCCCGGCCAACGGCAAGAAGGGCACCAAGGTCACCTTCCTGCCCTCGCCCGAGACCTTCAAGATCACCGAGTTCGACTTCGACAAGCTCGAGCATCGCTATCGCGAGCTGGCCTTCCTCAACTCGGGCGTCCGCCTGTTCCTGGCCGACGAGCGCCATGCCGAGCGCAAGGAGATCGAGCTGTTCTACGAGGGCGGCATCGCGGCCTTCGTCAAATATCTCGACCGCACCAAGGTCGCGCTGATGCCCGATCCGGTCGCGATCATGGGCCAGCGCGACGATGTCGGCATCGACGTCGCGCTGGAGTGGAACGACAGCTATTATGAGCAGGTCCTCTGCTTCACCAACAACATCCCGCAGAGGGACGGCGGCACCCACCTCGCCGCCTTCCGCGCGGCGCTGACCCGCACGCTCAACAACTATGCGGAGAAGTCGGGGGCGCTGAAGAAGGAGAAGGTCAGCCTCACCGGCGACGACATGCGCGAGGGGCTGACCGCGATCGTCTCGGTCAAGCTGCCCGATCCCAAATTCTCGTCGCAGACCAAGGACAAGCTCGTCTCGTCCGAGGTGCGCCAGCCGCTGGAGAGCCTGATGGCCGACAAGCTGGCCGAGTGGCTGGAGGAGAATCCCGCCCATGCCCGCTCGATCATCCAGAAGGTGATCGACGCCGCCGCGGCGCGCGAGGCCGCCCGCAAGGCGCGCGAGCTGACCCGCCGCAAGGGGGTGATGGACATCGCCTCGCTGCCCGGCAAGCTCGCCGACTGCCAGGAGCGCGACCCGAGCAAGTGCGAGCTGTTCCTGGTCGAGGGCGACTCGGCCGGCGGATCGGCCAAGCAGGGCCGCGACCGCGTCTATCAGGCGATCCTGCCGCTGAAGGGCAAGATCCTCAACGTCGAGCGCGCCCGCTTCGACCGGATGCTGTCGTCCAAGGAGGTCGGCACGCTGATCCAGGCGATGGGCACCGGCATCGGCCGCGACGACTTCAACCTCGAGAAGCTGCGCTACCACAAGATCGTCATCATGACCGACGCGGACGTCGACGGCGCGCATATCCGGACGCTGCTGCTGACCTTCTTCTACCGGCACATGAAGCCGATCATCGAGAACGGCCACCTCTACATCGCCCAGCCGCCGCTCTATAAGGTCGCGAAGGGCCGGTCGGAGGTCTACCTGAAGGACGACGCCGCGCTCGACGAATATCTCGTCACCGGCGGCCTCGGCGCGATGATGCTCGAAACCCCGTCGGGCGCGCGCTCGGGCGACGACCTGCGCGTGCTGGTCGAGCATGCCCGCCGCATGCGCTCGCTGATGCGCTTCGTTCCCAAGCGCTACGACCCGGTGATCGTCGAGGCGCTGGCGCTGACCGGCGCGCTCGATCCCGAAAGCGGCGACGAGGGCCATCGCGCCTCCGCCCGCGCGGTCGCCGCCTGGATGGGCCGGATCGATCCCGAGGCCGCCTGGTCGGGCGACCTGGCGGAGGACGGCGGCTATCATCTCCAGCGGCTGTGGCGCGGGGTGACCGACCATCACCTGATCGACCCGGCCTTCCTGCGCTCCGCCGAGGCGCGCAAGCTCCACGCGCTCGCCGCCGAGCAGGCGGAGAGCTATGCCAGGAGCGCGCGGCTGGTGCCGCTGCGCAGCGCCGCCGCGCCGACCGGCGACGACGAGGACGAGCCGATCGTCGACACCCGCGGCACCGCGGTCCACCAGCCGTCGAACCTGCTCGACGCGGTGCTGGCGGCGGGCCGCAAGGGCATGTCGATCCAGCGCTACAAGGGGCTGGGCGAGATGAACGCCGAGCAGCTCTGGGAAACCACGCTCGACCCGGCCAACCGCGCGATGCTCAAGGTCGAGGTCGCCCAGGCCGACGTCGCCGACGAGATCTTCACCCGGCTGATGGGCGACGTGGTCGAGCCGCGCCGCGAATTCATCCAGGAGAATGCGCTCAGCGTCGCCAATCTCGACGTGTGACCTGCCCCCGCTCCATCGTCATCCCGGCGAAAGCCGGGATCTCCCTTCTATTGTCTCGATAAAGGCAGGGAGATTCCAGCTTTCGCCGGAATGACGGTCAAGACGGACTCGGCCTCCACAGCCGCCACACCATCGCCGCGAGCGCGACGACGCCGAGCAGTAGCAACCCCCACAGCACCGCCTTGCGCGGGCTGAACAGGCTGTCGTCGGGCTGGGCGAGGTCCAGCAGCGGCGCGGCCGAGGCGGCGACCGTCGCCCTGGGCAGCGCATCCTCCGCGCCCGGCCGGTAGCCGGGGACCAGCTCGCCGATCGCGAGGTAGCGGCCGTCCGCCCCCGCCGCTCCGGCCGCCAGCGTATAGGGCGGCTTGCCGTCGAACAGCACGGCGAGCCGGGCCGGCTCGAACAGCAGCGTCAGCCGGGGTGCCGCCGCGAAGCCCGGAGTGCGGCGGTCGGCCTCGATCCGGTAATCGCTGAACGCCGCGCCCGACAGCTCGACCGGCGCGGTCGATCCGGCGCGTAGGCTGCCCGATCCGATCGGCGTCCAGGGCTGGTCGGGGGCATTGCGGCCGGACAGCGCGACCGGCACCAGCATCTCGCCCGCCGCCGGCGCGATCGCCACCGCCGCGAGCACCGCCGGATGGGGCAGGGCGAAGCGGATGTCGTGCGCGTCGATCCGGCGCGGCGGGCTGGTGGCGATGGCGGGACGATCGTCGGCGTCGAGCCGCCGCGCGACGCCGATCGTCGCGCCGCGCAGTTCGACCGGAGCGAGCAGCCGCTGCGGGCTCGTCCAGGTCACGCGCAGATAGCGGCCCTTGAGATCGACGTCGTCGAGCGGGATCGCCTCGGGCCCCAGCGCGCCGGCGCGGTCGCCCTCGCGCCGGTAGAGGATCTTGTCGCCCACCGGAGTCCAGTCGGCGAGGTCGGCGCTCGTCTCGACCGCGAAGCGCACCGGCTGCTGCGGGGGCAGCACCGCGTCGAGCCGCAGGCTGCGCGCCCGCGCCGTGATCGCGCGGGTGTCGAACAGCGCGCCGAGCGTGACCGGCTTCGACGGCGCGGCGGGCCCGCGCACCACGGTGACGACGCGGTCGCCGTCGCGCTGCTCGACGCGGAGCTCGGCTCCCTCGGCGGCAAGCGCCCCGGCCGGGCCGACGATCGGGAAGGCGTCGAGCCGCACCGCATCGAGCGCGGCGCGGCCCGCCGCCGGGCCGGTGATCGCCATGGCGAGCGGGGTGCCCGCGCCGTCGAAGACGCGGATGTCGGCGCGGTTGGGGGACCGCAGCGCCGCCAGCGCCTCGGCCGGCAGGTCGATGCGCTGCACCGCGCCGCCCGCCGCCGGGGTCACCGCCAGCCGCACCGCATAGGCGGAGGGGTCGGCGGGGTTCGCCGCCTCCCGCCCCGAACAGCCGGCGAGCAGCGCCAGCGCCGCCGCCGTCATCGCCCGGATCATGCCGCGGCCTCCTTCGTCTCCGCGTCCTTCGACTCGTCTCCACGCGGCGGCAGCGGCGCGAAATAGCCGACCACCAGCATCAACGCGCCGACGACGATGAAGGTCACGATCCGCGCGCCGCCGCTGGCGTTCGACAGGTCGACGAAGAACAGCTTGAGCACCACGACGACGAGCAGCGCCGCCCCCGCGATCCACACGCCGCGCTGCGCCCGGCGATGCGCGAACAGCATCAGGCCGAGCGAGAGCAGCGTCCACAGGATGGTGAGCCCCGCCTGCACCAGCGCCGATCCGAGCAGCGCGTCGGCATCCCAGGCGACGCCCAGATAGTGGTGGGCGAAGCGCAGCCACAGCATGTTGACGTCGACGAAGCCGAGTCCGGCCAGCGCCATCCACGCGCCGCGTCCGCCCACCCAGCCGAAGCCGGCATAGGGCGGGACGACCGCGATCAGGCTGCGCCGCCACAGCACCAGCACCGCGAGCGCCAGCGCCAGGGTCAGCTCGACCGGATTGAGCAGCGGCACATAGGGCAGCGGCGCGGCATCGCCCTCGGCGAGCAGCGCGGCGGCGAGCGAGCCGCCATAGACCAGCGCCGCGACCGGCAGCGCCGCCTGCGCATGATAGCCGGCGAGGTGGCGGTCGAGCGGCCAGCGCCGCTCCCCGGCCGGCCGCCGTGCCGCGCCGCCCGCCCAGACCGCGAGCAGGGCGAGCACCGCCACCGCCGCGACGAGGAACACCACCCCCGCCCAGCTGCTGTCCCACAGCGCGGCGCGGTCGATCCCCAGCCACAGCGCGTCGGCGATCAGCGCCACCGCCAGCCACACCCCGCCGACATGGCCGAGCCGCTGGAGCAGGCGCTGACCGGCGCCCTCCGCGTCATGGTCGTTGGCGTGGAGCAGGTGGAGGTGCAGGCCGACCGCGACGATCCAGGCGATCCAGCCGGGATGGTAGAGGACATGGTGGTTGAGCGCGGCCTGCCCGATCCACGTCCCGGCGAGCACGACCAGCGTGACCCGGCCGGGCCAGGTCGCGACCTCCCAGCGCAGCCGCCGCCCGACCAGGGCCGCGACCCACGCGCTGGCGACGAGCGCGACCATCGTCAGCAGCTGCTGCGTCGCCGCCGCGAACACCGGCACCGCGCCGCCGCCGGCCACCGGGGAGGGCATAATGCGGCAGATCTCGGCGATCAGCGCCAGCGACCACAGCAGGAAGCCGGCCAGGAAGACGGGCTTGCCGAGCATCGCCTCCACCCCCGCATAGGCACGGGCGGGGCGCGATCCGCTGTGCGGCAGCGGCGGCAGGCGCAGCCACCAGGCGGTGAGCAGCGCCGGCAGCGCCGCGAGCAGCCCGGTCAGGAACACCGGATTGACGATCGGCAGCGCCTGCGGCCCGCTTTCGAGCAGGGCGAGGAACATCAGCGCGGCGACGCCCTGGAGCAGCAGGCCGAAGGCGCGCGGCATCCAGCGCGCCTGCCGCATGCCGACCCAGAAGGCGCCCGCGCCTTCGAGCGCCCAGGCCGATCCGGTCCAGCGCGCGCCGAGCGCGAGCGGAATGGCGAGGGTGACGAAGCCGACGCCGATCGCCAGCATCGTCTCGGCGAGCAGCCGGTAGCCGTCGCCGCCGCGCCGCCGCACCGCGACCGCGAGGCCGAGGTAGAGCGCCGCGAAGCCGAGCGCGGCGAAGGCCGCGCCATAGTCGAACGCCGCGACCAGCCCGGTCTCCAGCCCGAAGCCGGCGAGCGCGGTGCCGAACAGCAGGCTGCTGTCGACGAAGCGCCCGGCCCGGCTCTCGCTGTTGCGCGCATAGAGGATCGCGATGGCGAGATAGATCGGCACCGAGACGATCAGGAAGGGCTGCGCGACCGCATAATCCTGCGGCCGGTAGCTGGTCGCGCCCCACAGCATGGCGACGCCGAAGGTCGCGGCGAAGCCGATCAGGTTGATGCTGCGCCACGCCTTCTTCCACGCGAGCGCCAGCACGCCGAGGTTGAGCAGCAGATGATAGCCGAACATCACCGCCACCGGCCCGCCATCGCCGCCGAGCAGCAGCGGCACCGCATAGCCGCCCGCGAAGGCGGCGGCGGCGAGGCCCTGCGCGTCCTGGAGCAGCGCCAGCGCGACGGCGGCGGCGCAGACCAGCACCATCAGCACGAAGGCGGCGGGCAGCGGCAGGAGCGGATAGAGCGCCGCCGCCGCGAAGATCGTCAGATAGAGGATGGCGACGCCGCCGCCCTGCAACGCCAGCGCGAAGCCGGGGCGCGCGGTCCGCCGGTTGAAGCCGACCGCGAGCAGCGCGATCCCCGCCGCCGCGACCAGCGCCAGCCGCGCCTCGATCGGCAGCAGCCCGGCCCCGGCCGCCCAGCGCGCGAGGAAGGCGAGGCCGATGAACAGCACGACGAGGCCGGCGCGGACGATGGTGTTGCCGCCCAGCAGCCAGTCGCGCGCCGCCGCGAAGCCGCGCTCGACGATGCCGGGCTCGGCCGGTTCGGCGGGGGCGGCAGGAGCGGCGGGCCGCTCCGGCAGCCGGACGACCGTCGGCTGCTGCGGCCGTTCGGGCTCGGCCGGAGCGGGGGCCTCGACCGTCGGGCGCGGCGCCGCCGTCTCGTTGACGATCCGGACCCCGCCGCGTTCGGCCGGAACGGAAGCGGCCTCGCCGCCGCGATCGGCGAGCATCGCCCGGACCTCGGCCCGCACCGCCGCGCGCAGGCCCCAGCCGGCCCCGGCCCCGACGATCGCGCCGAGGATCATGCCATATTGCTCGAAATCGGCGGCGAACAGGCCGAACAAGGCTCCGACGACCAGTCCCCACAGGATCATGCACTTCCCTCCGTTGGCCCGCGCTCAGCCTAACCGAGAAGATCGATGCGGTCGACCGGGTGCGAAACGGGGGATAACGGTGTCAGGACAAGGGCTTGGCAGCAGGCGGGCGGGCGGCGTCCGGGCGGCAGTCCTCGCTTGCGAAGAGAGTCTCGAAGGCAATGCCGCCGCCGTCGAAGCCATAGACATAGCGCACCGGAATGCCGAGCCGGCGAAAGGCCTGGAAATCCGGTCCGCAATAATCGGACAGCAGCGTGGCGCGTCCCAGCGCGAGATCGTCTATCTCGCTACGGGTGACTGGCGATCCGTCGCGATGGATCAGCGTATGTTCGACGCTCAACATGTCCAGATCGCGCCGATAATCGACGCGATCGAACCGGGTGACGTCATCGAGAAAACGCGGCAGGCCCTGGTTTATCTCGGGCAGCGCGGCGACGAGCCCGGCTCGTTCCCATTCGGGCTCGCGGGTTTCGAGGAAGCGGGCGAAAAAGACCGATCCGATCTGCAACGCGATCGCCAGCACCGCCACCGCCACGGTGCGCAGTTCGTTGCTACCGCGATCGACGACGCGCGTCCCGAGCTCCTCGTCCCAGCTCGTCATATCCTCGTTGAGCAGGCGATCGCGCGCGCGCACCATGGCGAAGAAGCTGAGCAGCGGCAGGCCGAGGAACATGCCGTTGACGTAGACGCGCAGATTGCGCCGCAGCGCGAGGGCGCCGATCGGCCGGCCATCCAGCGTCTCGACCCGGATGCCGGCGAGCAGTTTGCCCGGCGTGGTGCCGAAGACGGCCAGGATGAGCGCATCGACGAACAGCGCGACCGGCAATATCACGAAACCGACGAGAAGATCGGTGCCGCTGCCGGACGGCAGGGGACTTTCGAGCAGCGTGGGAAAGAACAGCCCCGCCAGCCCCCCTATCAGCAACGACAGGACGGCAGCCAGCAGCCAGCTATCGAACAGCCGCGCCCAGAGCCGTGCGGCCGGTGTGGCCGGTTCGACCCATTCCTCCTCGGCCGGCCCGCCGCTCCCGGCTTCGATCGCTATCTCGGACATGCCATCTCCCCCCGTCCCCGGATCGATGCTAGCGAGATGGACGATGATGTTACAACCGCCTACCCGCATCGGGGCCCGTCGCTCGGTCCGTTTCGGATCGGATTCCCGCCGATGAGCGGGCCCATCCGCATCCTCGTCGACGCCGACGCCTGCCCGGTGAAGGACGAGATCTACAAGGTCGCCTGGCGGCACGGACTGCCCGTCACGCTGGTCAGCAACCAGCATCTGCGCGTGCCGCAGCATCCCTTGGTCGACAGGGTGGTGGTGGGCAGCGGCTTCGACGCCGCCGACGACTGGATCGCCGAGGCGAGCCGCCCCGGCGTGGTGGTGGTCACCGCCGACATATTGCTCGCCGACCGCTGCCTGAAGGCCGGCGCCGCCGCGATCTCGCCCGCCGGCAAGCCCTTCACCGCGGAGTCGATCGGATCGGCCGTCGCGACCCGCGCGATCATGGCCGACCTGCGCGCCGGGATGACGGGCGAGGGAATCGGCGGCCCGCCGCCCTTCTCCAAGGCCGACCGCTCGCGCTTCCTGTCGGCGCTCGACGAAGCGCTGGTGCGGCTGAAGCGGCTATTCCCTACCGCTTCTCCACCAGCGCCTTGAGCCGGGCCGCCTGGCCGCCCATGACCCCGTCGACCACCGGCGCCAGCGCCGCGCCGCCGCCGGGGATATGGCCGCCGACCGCATAGGTCTGGCGGAACTCGGTGCCGCCCGCGACCGGCTTCAGCTCCCAGCTCAGCGTCCCCGCCACCCCCATCGCCTGGAACGGGCCGAGCGCGCCGTCGAGCCGGATCATATGGTTCGGATCGATCGCGACCACGCGCATATGCGCCGATTCGCCGCCGGTCTTCGGCAGCTTCTCGCAGAAGCAGCCGCCGATCGCCGGTTCGAGCCGCATGTTCGCGGCATCGCCCGACCAGCTATGCGCCGGGTCCCACCAGCGGCCGGGGGCGAGCAGCGCCGCATAGACCGCCTCGGGCGGGGCGGCGATCGTCAGCTCGGCGCGCACCGCGAAGCCCGAGGCGTCGGCCGACACGACCTCGGCCCCGGCCGGCGCCGTTGCCGCCAGCAGCGCCGCGATCGCGACGACCCCCGCCCGCGCGGTCACGCCGCCACGCGCGGGCGGATGTCGAGCTCGCCGAGGAAATCGCGCTTGCCGATCGCCACGCCGCGGTTGCGCAGGATCGCATAGGCGGTCGTCACGTGGAACAGCAGGTTGGGCAGGGCGAAGTCGCGGACATAGTTGGCGCCGGTGAAATGGAGGGCGAGGTCGCCGATCTCGAGGATGATCGGCACCTCCTCGCGCCCGGCGATCGCATCGGCGGGGACGCTGTCGAGATAGGCGATCGTCCGGGCGATCCGGTCGCGCAGCTCGGCGACGCTCGTCTCCTCGTCGGGGAAGCTCGGCGGGGTCTGGCCCGACAGCCGCGCCGCCGCGCCCTTGGCGCCGTCGCTCGCGATCTGGACCTGGCGGAGCAGCGGGTGCATGTCGTCGGCGAGCCGGTAGCCGAGCCATTCGTCCTCGGCGACGCCCGCCGCGGCGAAATGCTCGGCCCCCTTGTCGAGCAGGGCCGAGAGATTGGCGAGGCTCCTGCGGATCACCGGAATCGAGGCCTCGTAGAGCGTGGTGGCGGTCATGGCATCCCCTTCGGACATGGTTCGCCTTCCCTATAGCCCGAAGCGAAGGCGGCCCAAAAGCAAACCGCCCGTTCCCCGCGAACGGGAAACGGGCGGCGCGGATGCTGCGGGAGGGGGGCATTGCCCGCAGCAACAGCTTGCCGGTCAGCGGGCGAGCATCGCCACCGCCGAAATCTGGCCGGGATGGAAGCCGAGCTCGATCAGCCGGGGCCCGAGATCGGACACGTCGGCCCGATCGCGCACCTGGCCGACGAAGCGCCGCAGCGTCTCGAGCCGCGGATCGGCGAGCGGCAGCTTGGGCCGCAGCCCCGCCGCCGAGCCGACCAGCCGGGCCAGCCAGCCGCGCCGACCGGCGCCGCCGTCTTCACCCGCCTCGCGAATCGCCAGGCTGACGACCTTCCATTCGAGCGGCGAGAGCGGCGGAAAATCCGCATCGGCCCGAGCCCTGATCGCAACGGCAGTCGTCATCTCTTCCTCCTCGTGAGTCTCTGTCTACGACTCAGCCGACCAGCTTGGCTGTGATCTCGGCCACATGCCGGCCCTGGAATCGCGCGCCATCCAGATCGGTCGCGCTCGGCTGGCGCGAGCCGTCGCCGTCGGCGATGGTGGTGGCGCCATAGGGCGCGCCGCCCTTGACCTCGTCGACGCCCATCTGGCCCTGATAGGCATAGGGCAGGCCGACGATCGTCATGCCGAAGTGCAGCAGGTTGGTGATGATCGAGAAGAGCGTCGTCTCCTGCCCGCCATGCTGGGTCGCGGTCGAGGCGAAGGCCGCGCCGACCTTGCCGTTGAGCGCGCCGCGCGCCCACAGGCCGCCGGCGCCGTCGAGGAACGCCGCCATCTGGCTCGACATCCGGCCGAAGCGGGTGCCGGTGCCGACGATGATCGCGTCGTAATCCTCCAGCTCGGCGACGGTCGCGACCGGGGCCTTCTGGTCGAGCTTGAAATGATTCTTCTCGGCGATGTCGAGCCGCACCGTCTCGGGCACGCGCTTGACGTCGACCTCGGCGCCGGCCGAGCGCGCGCCTTCGGCGATCGCTTCGGCCATGGTCTCGATATGGCCGTAGGTCGAATAATAGAGGACGAGGATCTTGGGCATGTCGGTGACTCCGATGGGGATGAATGGATTTCCTTTTCCGTCACCCCGGCGGAGGCCGGGGTCTCGGGAGGCTCACGCGCTGCGCTGCTCCCGAGGTGCCGGCCTCCGCCGGCACGACGGAGGATGGTTGCTACGCCACGTCGACCAGGACGATCTCGGCATCGTCGATCGCCCTGACCTCGATCGTGTCGAGATCGGCGATCGCCACGCCGTCGCGCGGGTCGGCGGCGACGCCGTTGACCTCGATCCGGCCTTCGGTCGCGACCAGATAGGCCTTGCGGTCGCGGCCGATCGTGTGGGTCGCGGTCTCGCCGGCCTTCAGCGTCGCGCCGATCACCCGGGCATTGGCCCGGATCGGCAGCGCGTCGCCGTCGCCGGCGATGCCGCTCGCCAGGGTGACGAACTGGCCGGCGCGGTCGCCCCTGGGGAAGGGGCGTGCGCCCCAGCCGGGCTTGTCGCCCTGCCGATCGGGGATGATCCAGATCTGGAAGAGGGTGGTGTCGACATCCTCCTCGTTCTTTTCCGAATGGACGATCCCGGTGCCCGCCGACATCACCTGGACGTCGCCCGCCTCGGTGCGGCCGGCATTGCCCAGGCTGTCGCGATGGGTGATCGCGCCGCGGCGGACATAGGTGATGATCTCCATGTCGTTGTGCGGGTGCGGGGCGAAGCCGGTGTGCGGGGCGATGGTATCGTCGTTCCAGACGCGCAGCGCGCCCCAATGGACCCGCTGCGGATCGCGATAGTCGGCAAAGGAGAAATGATGCTTGGCGTCGAGCCAGCCATGGTTGGCACCGCCGAGCGACGAAAAGGGCCGAACTTCGATCATTGCGCTTACTCCCTCGGCCGCCACCTCCGGGCGGCCGCTTCGAAGACCAATCTAGGCTTGCGCACCGGCAAATAAATGGAGATGATCGAAACCCATCGTTTCCATTTATGATCCTCGGAGACCCTATGGCGCGCCTTCCCGATTTCGAGGCCTGGGCGATCTTCGCCAAGGTGGCCGAGCTGGGCAGCTTCTCCGCCGCCGCCGACGATCTGGCGCTGTCGAAGGCGACCGTGTCCAAGGCGGTGTCGCGATTGGAGCAGCGGCTGGCGGCGCCGCTGTTCCACCGCAGCTCGCGCAAATTGTCGCTGACCGAGAGCGGGCAGATGGCGCAGGAGCGCGCAGCGCTGCTGCTCGCCGAGGGCGAGGCGATCGAGGAGGCGATCTCCGAGCGCGGCGCGGTGCCGCGCGGGCTGGTCCGGCTGGCGGCGCCGATGTCGTTCGGCATCGCGCATCTGCGGCCGATCCTGCCGCTGTTCCACCAGGCCTATCCCGAGGTGGTGATCGACCTGCACCTGTCCGACGAGCGGGTCGACCTGATCGAGCAGGGCTTCGACGTCGCGCTGCGCATCGGCCAGCTCGAGGATTCGGCGCTCAAGGCGCGACGGCTATTTCCGGTGCGGCTGCCGCTGGTCGGCGCGCCTGCCTTGTTCGACCGGCTCGGCCGGCCGGCGCATCCGCGCGACCTGGTCCGCTATCCGGCCTTCGCCTACACCCATGTCCGCCATCCCGGCCGCTGGCATTTCCGCCATCCGGCCGAGGGCGAGCTGTCGGTCGAGATCAAGGGGCCGATCCGCGCCAACAATGGCGACGTGCTGATCGACGCGCTGCTCGCCGGCACCGGCATCGCCACCGCGCCCGACTTCCTCGTCTGGCGGGCGCTGGCCGACGGCAGCCTCGAAGAGGTGCTGTCCGACTGGACCTCGGGCCCCAGCATCGCGCTCCACCTCGTCACCCCGCCGACCCCGCTGCGCCCGGCGCGGGTCAAGGTGCTGATCGACTTCCTCGCCGCCGCCTTCCTCAAGCCACCCTGGACCACGCGCTGAGCATCTTTCGTCATTCGGGCGGAGGCCGGACTCTCCGGAGATGAAGCGCCGCGCGACTCTCCCGAGGTTCCGGCCTCCGCCGGAACGACGCCTTGGCATGGGGATGGGAGCGGTTGAGCCCATGCCCAAAGCTGGCTAAAGCCGCCGCCACTCCATCCTGAACCGGACCGCAGCCATGACCGACACGATGCCCGACCGCCTCTCGATCAACCCGTCGAGCCCCCATTTCAACGCCGAGCTGCTCGAACGCGGCGTCGGCATCCGTTTCAAGGGGGTCGAGAAGACCAATGTCGAGGAATATTGCGTCAGCGAGGGCTGGGTGCGCGTCGCGGTCGGCAACACCCGCGACCGCAAGGGCAATCCGCTGACGATCAAGCTGAACGGCCCGGTCGAGCCCTACCTCAAGGACGCGGCCGACAACGGCGCGGACGGCGCCGAGGGCTGATCCGGCCGGCCGTTCCGCCCGGACGGGAATGGCGATAAGAAGACCCGATCGATCGCGACGACGGGGAACGACATGCCGAAACGGCGCGGCCAGGGCCCGGGCTGGAAGCAGGTGACCGCCTATGGCGGCCTGCTCGCCGCCGGCACGCTGGCGCTGCAATGGCTCGACTATCGCCGGCTCGCGCGGTCGTACATGGACGAGATCGCCATCGCATTGGTCGCGGGCGGCTTCCTGGTGCTCGGCATCGTCATCGGCATCCGCGCCTTCGCCCCCCGCGCCGCGCCGCCTTTCGACGGCAATCCGCAGGCGATCGAATCGCTCGGCATCACCCCCCGCGAACTTGCGGTGCTGCGCGAGCTCGCGGCGGGCCGGTCGAACAAGGAGATCGCGATCCGGCTCGCCGTCTCCCCCAACACGGTCAAGACGCACGTCGCCCGGCTGTTCGAGAAGCTCGGCGCCGCGCGGCGCACCGATGCGCTGGCCCGCGCCCGCGCGCTCGGAATCCTGCCCTGACGGCCCGATAATTCGGACGATCGCCGCGAAATCACCCTTTCGGGCGATTGCATCCGCCGCCCGGCTGCCCTTCGATGCGCGCGGGCCCCGACAGGGAGGACGTCATCATGATCCGCACCATCCTGACCTATGGAAGCATCGCCGGCCTGATCGTCGGCATCCCGCTGTTCGCGATGGCGGTCGCGCTCGCCGGGCAGCCGCCGCTGCCCTATGGCGTGGCGCTCGGCTATCTGACCATGCTCGTCGCGCTCGCCACCGTCTTCGTCGCGATCAAGCGGCGGCGCGACGGGGAACTGGGCGGGGCGATCCGCTTCTGGCCCGCCTTCGGCATGGGTCTCGCGATCAGCCTGGTCGCCAGCCTCTTCTACGTGATCGCCTGGGAAGCCGCGCTGTCGGTGACGGGGATGGGCTTCATCGACGATTATGCGAAGGCCGCGATCGCCGAACGGCGCGCCGCCGGTGCCGGGCCCGAGGCGCTGGCCCGGCTCTCCGCCGAGATGGAACGGTTCAAGGCCGACTATGCCGATCCGCTGTTCCGCCTGCCGATCACGCTGACCGAGATCCTGCCGATCGGCATCCTCGTCTCGCTGGTGTCGGCGGCGCTGCTGCGCAACCCGCGCTTCCTGCCGGCGCGACCGACAGGCTGACCTGGCCGGACAGGCAGCCCGGCCCAGCGGTAGAGCCAATCACCGCCGGGCCGGGCGCCACTCCAGAGAAGGTGGGGGCGATTCCCCTGCGCCCCCATACGCTTACGCAACCACTCGGACGCCATGCAACGCCGGACACCGGGCTACTATGGTTGACGGGGCGCGGCAGTGATGCGCGTCACAGTCGCGAAAAACCGTTGCGGACGATGGTTGACGCGGGTGCTTGACCCCGGGGCCGGCGCCACCCACATTCGGGTCATGGACAAGGTCGAACGCAGCGACGCCGAATGGCGCGAGAAGCTCAGCCCCGAGCAATATCACGTGCTCCGCCAGGCCGGGACCGAACGCGCCTTCACCGGCAAATATTGGAACAGCAAGGACGCCGGCGCCTATCGCTGCGCCGGCTGCGGCGAGCTGCTGTTCGAGAGCGACGCCAAATTCGACTCGGGCTGCGGCTGGCCCAGCTTCACCGCCCCGGCCGAGGGCGAGGCGGTGACCGAGCACCGCGACGCCAGCCATGGCATGATCCGGACCGAGGTCCGCTGCGCGCGGTGCGAGGGGCATCTCGGCCATGTCTTCCCCGACGGGCCCGGCCCGACCGGCCTGCGCTACTGCATCAATTCGGCGTCGATCGACTTCGAGAAGAAGTGAGGCGACGCTCCACGAATCGCAGCAACTCCGCGACCATTCATCGCCCCGTCATCGTTCCTGGTCGATAGGGCTTGCCGATCGGTCGAAATCGGGGGCGTTCCGCTTGGCAGAGTCGGGGATAAAGGCTAATCGGACGGTCGCGCATGTCGACCAAACCAAACCCCAGGAAAAAGCCTAGCCGCATGGGCTGGCTCCGCACCCTCTTCAAGATCGGCCTCTTCACCGCGCTCGCCGGCCTCGGCGCGCTGGTGATCGCGGTGCTGATCGCGATGGCCTCGCTGCCCGGCTTCGAGGAGCTGAAGTCGAGCCCGAACGGGCAGACGGTGCGCGTCCGCGCCGCCGACGGATCGGTGATCGTCGCGCTCGGGCCGAGCTATGGCGACTGGCTGCCGATCGCGCAGATCCCCGATCCGATGAAGAAGGCGATGGTCGCGGTCGAGGACCGGCGCTTCTACATGCACCCGGGCATCGACCCGATCGGCATGGCGCGCGCCGCCTGGGTCGGCATCCAGCGCAAGGGGGAGGGCCGCCGCCTGCAGGGCGCGTCGACGATCACCCAGCAGCTCGCCCGCAATATCTTCCTGACCAACGCCTACAGCTTCGGCCGCAAGTTCCGCGAGGTGATCCTGGCGCTGGCGATCGAGCGCAAATTCTCGAAGGAGCAGATCCTCGAGCTCTATCTCAACCGCGTCTATTTCGGCGGCGGCGCCTATGGCATCGACGCCGCGGCGCGCAAATTCTTCGACCATTCGGCGACCACGCTGAACCTGGGCGAAAGCGCGATCATCGCCGGGCTGGTCAAGGCGCCCTCGCATTATTCGCCGACCGCCGACCGCGAGGCCGCGATCGACCGCGCCAAGGTGGTGCTGGAGGTGATGCAGGACGCGGGCGCGATCACCCCGTCCGAGGCCGGGGCGATCGACCTCGACAAGGTCCGCCTCGCCCCCGAGCGAGACCAGAACGCGGTGCGCTACTTCACCGACTGGGCGCTCGCTCAGCTCGACGACCTGGTCGACGAGCAGGTCCAGCCGATCGACGTGTGGACGACGATCGACCCGGTGATGCAGAAGGCCGCCGACGCCGCGATCCGCGCCAACGCCCCGCCCGGCGCGCAGGGCGCGCTCGTCGCGCTCGACCGCGACGGCGCGGTCCGCGCGATGGTCGGCGGACGCGACTATGTCAGCTCGATCTACAACCGCGCGACCCAGGCGGAGCGGCAACCCGGCTCCGCCTTCAAATTGTTCGTCTACCTGGCGGCGATGGAGGCGGGGATGAAGCCCGACACCCCCGTCACCGACGAGCCGATCGACATCGGCGGCTGGAGCCCGCGCAACAGCAACCGCGAATATGCCGGCGCGATCGACATCCGCACCGCCTTCGCCTTCTCGGTCAACACCGTCGCCGCCAAGATCGGCCAGCAGGTCGGCTTCGACACCGTCGCCGACATGGCCCACCGCTTCGGCATCGGCACCAAACTCAACACCCATCCGTCGATGGTGCTCGGCACCTCCGACGTCCGGCTGATCGACATGACCCGCGCCTTCGCGGCGGTCGCGCGCAAGGGCGTCGCCGTCGTCCCCTACGGCATCGTCAAGGTGACGACCGCCAAGGGCGACCTGCTCTACGAGCACCGCGCCGACGACAATCGCGTGCTGGTCGCCCCCTGGGTCGCCGCCGAGGTGACCGATCTCCTCCAGACCGCGGTCAATACCGGCACCGCGCGCGCCGCGCAGATCGGCCGGCCGGTCGCGGGCAAGACCGGCACCACTTCCTCGAACAAGGACGGCTGGTTCCTCGGCTTCTCCTCCGGCATCACCGCCGGGGTGTGGATGGGCCGCGACGACGCCAAGACCGTCGGCGGCCTGCAGGGCGGCCGCGCGCCCGCGCGCGCCTTCGCCGATTTCATGCGGGTCGCGGTCGCCAAGCGCCCGGCCGAGCCGTTCGAGACGCAGGTGACCCTGCCCGAATTCCAGATCGAGCCCGACGACGAGGCCTTCTTTGGCGCCCCCGACGACAGCTTCACCAACCCGGAGGGCCTGCCCGCCGACCAGGGCATCGAACCGCAAGCCGACCCCGAGGACGGCTTCGAGCCCCAGGCCGCGGCACCCACGGGCCCGGCGGCGGCACCCCCACGCGTCCAGCCCGGCCCGCCGCCCGCAGCCCAGCCGCGTGCCCAGCCGGCGCAACAGCAGCAGCAACGCCCGTCGCTCGGCTCGGATTTCCTGAGCGGCATCGACCAGCCCCGCCGCAACGCCGACCGGCCGCGGCCCTGATCCTCCGTCAGGCCTCGCGCCCCAGCCAGTAGAGTTCGCGCCCATGGCGGCGCAACCAGCCGCGCTCGGGCATCGGGTCGCGGCCGAGCAGCCGTTCGACCGCGGCGTGGAAATCGGGGCTGTGGTCCATGTGCAGGCGGTGCGCGACCTCATGCGCGACGGTTGCCTCCAGCACCTCGGGCGGGGCGAGGATCAGCCGCCAGCTGTAGCGGATGTCGCCGCTCGCCGAGCAGCTTCCCCAACGCGCGCGCGGATCGCCGATCGAGACCCGGCCGATCGTCACCCCGGCGATCGCCCCGAAGCGCGCCGTCTCCGCCTCCAGCCGGGCGAGCGCCTGCGCGCGCAGCCAGCGGATCACGCGAGGGCCGAGCATGTCGACCGGCGGCGGCACGACCAGCCGCTCGCCGACCCGGCGGACGATCCGCCCGCCGTCGCCGAGCTCGATCGTCAGCCGCTCGCCCGCCACCTCGATCGCCAGGCCCGGCACGATCGGCCGGGCGACCGGCAGCGCGCCGAGCGCCTCCTCGATCCAGTCGCGCTTGCTCTCGACCCATTTGAGCGCCTGGCGCAGCGAGGCGCGCGCGGGCAGCACCAGCCGGACCCCGCCGTCGCGCGGATCGACGCTGAGCCGCATCCGCCGCGCCTGCGCCATGCGCCGCACCTCGAGCGGACGGCTGCGCCCGCCCGCTTCGAACAGCATCACCGGCTCGGGCTTGCGGCGGAAGATCATGCGCGGGAGTCTAGCGCCTTATCATGTCGGTTGGAATCGGCTCCCCGCACGTCATGCCGAGCGGCCGATTTGCAGGGACCCTCGATCCCTGCAAAACCCGCTACAGTTCGCGGTCGACCAGATGATGTTCGAGGTCGCCGGCCTCGTCCTCCGACACCGTCCAGCCGCGCACCGACACACCGGCCTTGTGGACCGATTCGGGATCGCCGCTGATCAGCGGGTGCCAGTCGGGCAAGGGCTGCCCCTCGTCGAGCAGCCGATAGGCGCAGGTCGAGGGCAGCCAGTCGATCTCGCGCAGGACGCGAGGCGTCAGCCGCACGCATTCGGGGACGAAGGTGCGGCGATGCTTGTAATCCTTGCACAGGCCGGTGCGGCGATCGAGCAGGCGGCAGGCGACGTTGGTCGCCATCAGCTCGCCCGTCTCCTCGTCCTCCAGCTTGTGGAGGCAGCATTTGCCGCAGCCGTCGCACAGCGACTCCCACTCGGCCCGCGTCATCTCGTCGAGCCGCTTGGTCTCCCAGAACGGCTTGTCGCCGGTCATGTCAGCGCGCCCAGCGCTCGATGTCGGCGGCGACCGTGTCGGCGTCCTTGTCCTGCGCGACCAGCGCCAGCGGCTTGCCCTGCGGATCGAACAGCATCGCCTGGCGGCTATGGTCGACCAGATAGCCGGGGGTGCCGGGCGAGCCCTGCTGCTTCTTGTAGTAGATCGCGAATTCCTTGGCGACGGCGGCGATCTCGGCCTCGCTGCCGGTCAGGCCGATCAGCTTGGGATGGAAGGCGCGGACGAACTGCTTCAGCACGGCCGGGGTGTCGCGCGCGGGATCGACGGTGATGAAGATCGGCTGGATCTTCGCCGCCAGCGCCGGGTTCGACGCCTCGACCTTCCGATATCCCTTCATCAGCGTCTGCACGTCGACCGGGCAGACGTCGGGGCAGAAGGTGTAGCCGAAATAGATCAGCCGGTACTTACCGGCGAAATCGCCGTCGCTGACCTTGCGGCCGTCCTGGTCGGTCAGGGTGAAGGGGCCGCCGATCTTCGCGTCGGCCAGCGGCGGCGTCTCGCGCGCGGGGCCGCAGCCCGACAGCAGGGGCGGAGCCGCCAGCAGCAACAGCGCGGCGAGCGCGCGCGACAGGATCGGATTGTTCATGGTGCGGCCAGCCATGCTTTGCTATTGGCCCAGGCGCAAGGGCGTTTCATAACAGGGACATGCCACATATGATGATCCGCCGCCACCTGCTGGCCGCTTGCGTCGCCGCCACGATAGGCCTCGCTGCCGCCCCCGCCGCCGCGCAATTCTCGGACAGCTATAATTTCCTCAACGCGGTCCGCCAGTCGGACGGGGCGAAGGCGACCAAGGCCCTCGAAGGCAATGGCGCGACCATGGTCAACACGCGCGACTATTCGACCGGCGAGACCGCGCTGATGATCACGATCAAGCGCCGCGACCTGACCTGGTCGAGCTTCCTGCTCGGCAAGGGCGCCAACCCCAATGTCCGCGACGCGCAGGGCAACGCCCCGCTCCACGCCGCGGCGCTGCTCGGCTTCACCGAGGGGGCCGAACTGCTGCTGGGCCGCAACGCCCAGGTCAACATGGCCAACAACAGCGGGGAGACGCCGCTGATCATCGCGGTGCAGCAGCGCAACGTGCCGATGGTCCGCCTGCTGCTGATGAACGGCGCCGACCCGAAGATCGCCGACCGCATCGCCGGCAAGTCCGCCCGCGACTATGCCTCGGAGGACCCGCGCGGCAGCGCGGTGCTCAAGGTGATCGACGAGACCAAATCGACCGTCGCGCCGAAGAAGAACATCGCGGGGCCGGGGCTTTAAGCCTGGGATAGCGGCCGATCGAGCAGCAGATGGACCAGCGGATAGGGGCGCCCCTGTCCGTCGCGGTCCGAGCGGCCGGTCGGCACGAAGCCGAGCCGCCGGTAGAAGCCCACCGCCTGCCCGTTCTGCTCGTTGACGTCGGTGGTGACCGCGCCGTGCAACGCCGCCGCATGATCGACCAGCGCGCGGCCGACGCCGGCGCCGCGATGCCGCGGATCGACGAACAGCGCCTCCATGTGCGAATCGTTCATCAGCAGGAAGCCGATCGCGCGATCGTCCTCGCCGACCGCCAGCCAGAGCGGCGCGCCCGGCAGGAATTCCGCGACCTCGCGGCCGATCGCGGCGCGATCCCCGGGCGTCAGGAAATCATGGGTGGCGTCGACCGCATCGCCCCAGATCTCCACCGCGCGGGCGCCTTCCCCGGGTCGCATCGGCCTGATCCTGATCATCGGCGCGGCTGATAGCGGCGCGGGCGGACGCCGGCAACGGGTCCGACGCCTCTCCTACACGCAGCTTTCCGGAAACGGGTCGAGGTCGCCCCACAGCCGGCGCGCGGCGCGGCGGGCGAAGCGGAGGGTTTCGGCCTTGCGACGCGCGCCGGGCAGCGGGCGGTGGAGCGGCTCGCGCAGGACCGCGGCCTCGTAGCGGTCGGCGACGATCAGCCCGCAGCAGTCGGGACGGAAGGCGTCGGTGCCGAACGGCGCCAGGTCGAACCCGCCGGGCACCGCCCAGAAGAAGCGGTCGCAATAATCGAGGTAGAAGGGCCATTTGGCGTCGCCGAGCAGGTCGGCGCGCGACACCTTGATCTCGACGATGGTGATGCAGCCCTTGGCGTCGATCGCCATGATGTCGGCGCGCCGGCCATTGCCGAGCGGCACCTCGGGCAGCGGGGTCAGCTCGGCCTGGAGGAACATCCGCGCCACCCCGCGCGCGACGTCGGTCGCGACCATCGGGGCGAGCGAATCGATCGAGTCGGGGGCGCCGGCCATGGGTCTGGGATAGAACATTGCGGGAACGATGGAAAGGCCCCCGCCGGGTTAGAGCAGCACCTCGCCCGCGATGCGCCCGGCCTCGGGATGGTCGATCTCGACCGCCCAGAGATCGGGATCGGAGCGCCGCCGCCGCGCGACATAGTCGCCGGCCGCGCCCGGCTCGTTCGGATCGGCGGGGCCGACCCGTTCGAGGCCGTGGCCGCCCTCGAACCGCCAGACCCGCTCGACGATCGCGCCGAGCACGCCGCGATCGGCGAGCAGCAGCAGGATCGCGCCGGCGATCGCGTCGCCACGGTGGATCACCATCGCCGACCCGCCCTCGGCCTCGATCCGGCGAATCAGCGCCGAGACGAGCAGCCCGGCCGCCGCCCGCGGCTCGGTCACGCCCGCTTGCTCACAACCGCGCGTAACCCGGCAGGGTGGCGAGCGGGATGCGCGATCGCATGAAGGTCCCGGTGCCGCGCGCGACCTCCTCCCCCTCCGCGTCGATCAGCCGCGCGTCGGCGACCAGCACCCGGCGGCGGCCGTTGACCCAGCGCCCTTCGGCGGTCACCGGCCCTTCCTTCATCGGCCGGGTGAGCAACAGGTTGAAGGCGGTGGTGAGCAGGAAGAAGTCGTTGACCAGGCTGTTCGCCGCATAGAAGGCGGCGTCGTCGAGCATCTTGAAATAGGTGGTGCCGTGCGCCGCGCCGGCGGCATGGAAATGGACCGGGTCGACGGTGAAGTGGATGCGCGACACCCCCTCGCCGTCGATCTCCAGCCGCGACTGGAACAGCCGGTTGATCGGCGCCGCCGCATAGAGCGATTCGAGCGCGCGATAATGCGCCTCGGCCCCGGTCTCCCCGCTCATCGCGCCAGGCCCATCGGCGGCGTCAGGCCGCGTGCCGGGCCTCGCCGGCCGCGAACAGCGCGTAGAGCGCATCGTCCGACCCGGCGCCGCGAAGCTTGGCGACGAACGCCTTGTCGCGCATCCGCCGGCTGACCCGGGCGAGCGCCTTGAGATGCTCGACCCCCGCGTCGACCGGCGAGAGCAGCAGGAAGACCAGGTCGACCGGCAGGTCGTCGATCGCGGCGAAGTCGATCGGGTTGGCGAGTCGCGCGAACAGGCCGACGACGCGATCGAGCCCCTCGATCTTGCCGTGCGGAATCGCGACGCCGCCGCCGAAGCCGGTCGACCCCAGCCGCTCGCGCTCCACCAGCCGGTCGACGATCACCCGCGCCTCGCCGTCGACGAGTTTCGCGGCCACGCCGGCCAGCTGCTGGAACAGGGCTTTCTTGTTGGGGACGATCAATGCGGCCTGCACCGCCTGAGGCGATAGCAGGTCGCTCAGGTCGTCCATCGATTTGTTGTCAGTCATTCGACGGGGTTCGCTATTCCTTATCCGGCCGCCCGGCTCGGCTCCACCCAGCCGATCGTGCCGTCGGTGCGCCGATACACCATATTGAAGGCGCCCGTACCAGAATTTCGGAAGAGAAGCGCGGTCGTATTTCGGAGGTCGAGCATCATCACCGCGTCGGACACGCTGGCGTCGGGCACGTCGACCCGCGTCTCGGCGATGATCACCGGGCTGTCGCCGGACACCTCCTCCTCGGCCGGCGCCTCGAACACGGTGTAGCCGGCATTCTCGTCGATCGCGTCGACGAGCTGCGGAGTCGCGGGCGTGCGCGACTTGAGCCGGTTCATATAGCGGCGGAGCTGGGTCTCGATCCGGTCGGCGGCCTGGTCGAAGCAGGGATGGGCTTCCATCGCCTGGCTCGATCCCTTCAGGATCACGCCGTGCATGACATGGGCGACGATGTCGCAGGAAAAGCCGTTGCCGTGCTGGCCGCGCCCGAAGGTCACATGCGCGGACAGGCTTCGCGAGAAGAATTTGTCGGCGATCGCGTGGAGCCGGGTCTCGACATGGGTGCGGAGGGCGTTGCCCGTATCAACCTGATGTCCCGAAACGCGAATTTCCATGGCAATTCTCCAACTCTGGTCTGCCGGTGGTGGACCGCCTCGGGGCTTTCCGCCATCCGGACATTATCGGATTGTCTTCTCAGCCCGTCGCACCCTCCAGCCAGAGCGGCGCGTCGAGCTTCTCAACGAAAGCCTTGTGTCGTTCCAGTTCCTCCTCGCTTGCGAAATGGGGGCGGATCGCCCTTATGGTCCTGCTCGCCGCCACCGTCGCGCGCGGGGTGGCGACGACGACGACCTCCTCGACCACGGCCTCGCCCATCGACAGGCCGATCTGGCGGCCGCCGGTCAGCTCGACATAGAGCTGGGCGAGGAGCTGCGCGTCGAGCAGCGCGCCATGCTTGACGCGGTGGCTGCGGTCGATCCCGTAGCGGCTGCACAGCGCATCGAGGCTGTGCTTGGCGCCGGGGTGCATCTTGCGGGCGATCTGCAGCGTGTCGACCATCCGGCCCATGTCGACGATCGACCGGCCGCAGGCGCCCAGTTCCCAGTTGAGGAAGCCGAAGTCGAAGCTGGCATTATGCGCGACCAGCGGCGCGTCGCCGATGAAGGCGAGCAGTTCCTCGACCTTGTCGGCGAACAGCGGCTTGTCGCTCAGGAAGCGTTCGGACAGGCCGTGGACCTGCTCCGCCTCGAACGGCATCGATCGCTGTGGGTTGAAATAGCAGTGGAAGCTGTTGCCGGTCTCGACCCGGTTGACCAGTTCGACGCAGCCTATCTCGACCAGCCGATCGCCCGTGGCGGGGTTCAGGCCGGTTGTTTCGGTGTCGAAGACGATTTCACGCATGCCGGCAATATCGGACTCCGCGCGCGGTGAGGCAAGAGACGAGATGACGGACGGCCCCACGGGTCCGGTCGATCGCGCCGCCGGTGTCGATCACCATGTCGGCGCGGGCGCGCTTCTGGTGGTCGGGCAGTTGCAGCGAACGGATATGCTTGAGTTTCAACGGATTCATCCCCGGCCGCGCGAGCACGCGGCGGGCCTGTTTCCAGGCCGGGGCCGACACCACCGCGATCGCGTCGACCTGCCGCCAGCCCTTCTTCTCGAACAGCAGCGGGATGTCGAGCACCACCAGCGGGCGCGATCGGTGCCGCCGGAGGAAGAGTCGGCGCGACTCGACGAGCGCGGGGTGGATGATCCGTTCGAGTCGGTGGAGCGCCGCCTTGTCGCCGAGCACCGCCTTGCCGAGCACCGCGCGGTCGATGCCGTGCGGCCCCGCCGTGCCGGGAAAGGCCGCCTCGATCGCCGCGACCAGCTTGCCGCCGCGCCCCTGGAGACGGTGGACCTCCGCGTCGGCGTCGTAGACGGGGACGCCGAGTCGGCGGAACATCGTCGCCACGGTCGACTTGCCCATGCCGATCGATCCGGTGAGGCCGAGGACGATCATCGCGATCCCGCGCTCAGGCGACCAGCAACGCGCGCAACGCATCGTCGGCGTCGCGCGGCGCGGGCCGGCCATAGAATCGCTCGAACGCCGCCGCCGCCTGGCCGATCAGCATGTGGAGTCCGTCGATCGTGCGCAGCCCGTGGCGTTTCGCCTCGGCGAGCAGCGGAGTCTCGAGCGGAGCGTAGACGATGTCGTAGATCACCGCATCGGGCGGGACATGGCTGAAGTCGAGCGCGAGCGGCGGCTGCCCGTTCATGCCGAGCGAGGTGGTGTTGACGACGAGGTCGAGAATGCCCTCGCGATCGTCGAACGGGAAATCGGTCGGGTCGGCGAAGATCTCGATCGGCGCGATCAGCCGCTCGTCGGGCTCGAACGCCTCGCGCAGCGCCCGCGCCTTGTCCAGGTCGCGGGCGGCGACGACGATGGTGAAGCCATGGTCGTGGAGCGCGAGCACCACCGCCTTGGCCGCGCCGCCGGTGCCGAACACCCGCGCCATGCGGAACAGGTGCTGCTGCGCGAGCAGCGGCCGGATCGGCTCCAGGAATCCGGCATAGTCGGTGTTGTAGCCGACCAGCTTGCCGTCCTCCGGCACCACCGTGTTGACCGCGCCGATCCGCTCGGCGGCGGGGTCGATCCGGTCGACGAGCTTCATCACCGCCTGCTTGTGCGGAATGGTGACGTTGCAGCCGCGCCAGGCGGGATCGCGGCGGCGTTCCTCGAAATAGATCCACAGGTCTTCGGGTTTCACATGCGCCGCGCGATAGTCCGCTGGGATTCCGGCCCGGTCGAGCCAGAATTTGTGGATCGTCGGCGACTTCGAATGGCCGATCGGATCGCCGATCACTTCCGCGAAAGCACCAGGCGCAAAAGGCAGTTCGCTCATGACGGCATCACCCCCCGAAGGCGCAGATAGTCGAGCAGCGGCAGCAGCGGCAGCCCCAATATGGTGAACTGGCTGCCCTCGATCCGCGAGAAGAGCTGGGCGCCGCGCCCCTCGATCCGATAGCCGCCGACGCAATGGCCGATCTCGGGCCATTCGGTGTCGAGATAGGCATCGACGAACGCCTCGCCGAGCGGCCGGACGTGGAGGGTCGCGCTGTCGACATGGCGCCAGACCGGCGCGCCGCCCTCGCAGATCACCGCGGCGCTGTGCAGCTTGTGGCGCTGGCCCGACAGCCGCAGCAGCAGATCGCGCTGCGCCTCGCGGCTCTCGGCCTTGTCGATCATCGTGCCGTCGTCGAACGCGACGGTCGAATCGCAGCCGAGCACCAGGTCGGTCGGATGGCGCCGCGACAGCTTGGTCGCCTTGAGCTCGGCCAGCGCGTCGGCGAGGTTGCGCGGCGACACACCCTCGGCGCGCAGGCCCGCCTTCATCGCATCCTCGTCGACCCCGGCCGCCATCGCCGTGAACGGCACCCCGGCCGCATCGAGCATCGCCCGGCGCGAGGCGGATTGCGAGGCGAGGATCAGCATGGGCGGGCTTCCCTGGTGAGGACATTCGAGAAGAGGGACGTACCTCTCCCATCGTCATTCCCGCGAAGGCGGGAATCCACCGGCGAGCGAGTCCCGAACCAACAGAGGCACGACCAGGCGGCCTGGTGGATTCCCGCCTTCGCGGGAATGACGGAGAGGAGGACGGCGAGAGACGCCCTCACTTCGCCTCCTCCTTCGCCGAGCGTTCGTTGACGAGGTTGATGATCGCCGCCGCCGTCTCCTCGATCGAGCGGCGGGTGACGTCGATCACCGGCCAGCCATGGTCGGAGAAGATGCGCCGCGCGAAGCTCAGCTCGGCGGCGACCCTCTCATGGTCGACATAGGCGGTCTCGGGCGACTGGTTGAGCGACAGCAGCCGGTTGCGGCGGATCTGCACCAGCCGCTCGGGGCTGGTGGTCAGCCCGACGATCAGCGGGTGGACCAGCGAATAGAAGGACGGCGGCGGCGGGGATTCGACCACCAGCGGGACATTGGCGACCTTGTAGCCCCGATTGGCGAGGTAGATCGAGGTCGGCGTCTTCGACGATCGCGACACGCCGGTCAGGACGATGTCGGCCTCTTCCCAATCCTCGGAGGCGATGCCGTCGTCATGCGCGATCGTGTACTGGATCGCCTCGACCCGCGCATAATAGGCCGCGTCGAGGATGTGCTGGCGGCCCGGCCGGGCGAGCGCCTGCTGGCCGAGCAGTTGCGACAGCGCGTCGATCACCGGATCGAGCGCCGAGACGCTCGGCAGGCCGAGCGCATGGCAGCGCGATTCGAGCCGCGTGCGGATGTCGTTGTTGACCAGCGTGAAGATGACCAGTCCCGGCCGCTGCGCGATTTCGAGGAGGATGCGGTCGAGATGGCCCTGGCTGCGCACCATCGGCCAGAAATGCTTGATCGTCTCGACCCCCTCGAACTGGGCGAGCCCGGCCTTGGCGATGTTCTCGAGCGTCTCGCCGGTCGAATCCGACAGGAGGTGGAGGTGAAGGCGGATCATGAGTTGTTTGATCCACTGACGTGGATCGCGGCACCGGCCCGCTCCCCCACCCGGCCTCTCACTAGGATACGCTGTTTGGGAGGTCGGGTGGGGGAGCGGGCCGGTGCCGCAGTTTCAGCAAAGCTGAAACTCTCGACAACGACACCCGGGGGGACGGATCTGTGGAAAACCATGCGGATGGAGCTAGCGGAAGGGCGGGGACGCTTTCAAGCGGCGGATTCATCCCCGCTGACCGCGCCGATCTCCGGCGATTCATCCACAGGGGACGGAATCGATCCACAGCCTGTGGATAATGGGAATGGCGCGAGGGACTCGGAAGGGTCCCGGGATTCCCCGTGAGTCAAGCTGTTGGCAATCGCGCCAACTGTGAATAAACCCCGGCTCGCGACGCCCTACAAACCCCTTCAATCTCTCTTTAAAGAATCAATAAGGAAGATAATGGCTGCCCTTCCCGCCGAGACGCGCCCCCTGCTCGCCGTGCTCCGGGGTGAGCGCCGCGATCCCCCGCCGGTCTGGCTGATGCGCCAGGCGGGCCGCTATCTTCCCGAATATCGCGCGCTGCGGGAGACCAAGGGCGGCTTCCTCGAACTGGCCTATGACAGCGACGCCGCGGCCGAGATCACCCTCCAGCCGATCCGCCGCTTCGGCTTCGACGGCGCGATCCTGTTCTCCGACATCCTGATCATCCCGCATGCGATGGGCCAGGACCTGCGCTTCGAGGCGGGCGAGGGGCCGCGCCTGTCGCCGACCCTGGTCGACCGGACGCTCGCCGATCTCGAACCGGTGCCGGCGCGGCTGGAGCCGATCTACGGCACCGTCCGCCGGGTGCGCGCGGCGCTGCCGGCCGAGACGACCTTCCTCGGCTTCGCGGGCAGCCCCTGGACCGTCGCCACCTACATGGTCGCGGGGCAGGGCAGCCGCGAGCAGGCCGAGACGCGGCGCAAGGCCTATCGCGACCCGGCCGGATTCCAGGCGATCATCGACGCGCTGGTCGATGCCACCGCCGATTATCTGTCGAAGCAGATCGAGGCGGGCGTCGACGCCGTGCAGCTGTTCGACAGCTGGGCGGGCAGCCTCGCCCCGCGCGAGTTCGAGCGCTGGGTGATCGCCCCCACCGCCGAGCTGGTGCGCCGGCTCCATGCGCGCCATCCGGGCGTGCCGGTGATCGGCTTCCCGAAGGGCGCGGGCGGCAAGCTCCCCGCTTATGCCCGCGAGACCGGGGTCGACGCGGTCGGGCTCGACGAGACCGTCGATCCGGCCTGGGCCCATGCCAACCTGCCCGAGGGGCTGACCGTGCAGGGCAATCTCGATCCGCTCGCGCTGGTATCGGGGGGCGAGGGGCTCGACACCGCGGTCGATGCGATCCTTGGGGCTTTCCCCGGACGCCCGCATGTGTTCAACCTGGGCCACGGAATCCTGCTCGATACGCCGATCGCCCATGTCGAGCGGCTGCTCGCGAGAGTCAGGGGATGAAGCCATGACGACGATGATGGGTTTCCTGGGCAATGCCTATCCGTGGGTGAAGGCCGCGCACGTCATCTTCGTCATCTTCTGGATGGCGGGGCTGTTCATGTTGCCGCGCTTCTTCATCTACCACCATGCCGCGGCGCCGGGATCGCCCGAGGATCGGGCGTGGATCGAGCGCGAGCGGCGGTTGCGGTCGATCATCATCACCCCGGCGATGATCCTGGTGTGGCTGTTCGGACTGATGCTGGCGTTCGACCAGGCGCTGTGGGGCGTCCACTGGTTCCAGGCGAAGTTCGCCACCGTCTTCCTGCTGTCGGGCTTCCATGGCTGGGCGGTCGGCTATGGCCGGCGGATGGCGGCCGGCTATCGCGCCCCGTCGGACAAGGCGCTGCGCTTCATGAACGAGATTCCCGGCATCGCCACCGCGGTGATCGTGATCCTGGTGATCGTCCGGCCGTTCTGACGCGATTCGATACGCTTCGAACGTCATCCCGGCGAGAGATTCCAGCTTCCGCTGGAATGACGGGAATGGGTGGGGACGGTTCGATCCGTCGCCGGACTCTTGACTTGGACCCGGGCCGCGCTTACCTCCCGGCCAAGAACAGGCCCGCCGTCCGAGCGGGGACCCTTTCTCCTGCCAGAAAACCGAAGCGGCTCCTTTCCCATCGCCGCCCGAGACTTCTCCCGACCGATCTGAAGACCCAGACCCAGGATTCTCCTCGATGCACTTGAAGGACCTCAAGAAGAAGAGCCCCGCCGACCTCGTCAGCATGGCCGAAGAACTCGGCGTCGAGGGCGCGTCGACGATGCGCAAGCAGGACCTGATGTTCGCGATCCTCAAGGTCGAGGCGGAAAATGGCGAGCAGATCATGGGCGAGGGCACGATCGAGGTGCTGCCCGACGGCTTCGGCTTCCTGCGCAGCCCCGAGGCGAACTATCTCGCCGGTCCCGACGACATCTACGTCTCGCCCAACCAGGTGCGGAAGTTCGGCCTGCGCACCGGCGACACCGTCGAGGGCGAGATTCGTGCGCCCAAGGACGGCGAGCGCTATTTCGCGCTGACCCGGCTCGCGTCGATCAACTTCGACGATCCCGACGTCGTCCGCCACCGCGTCAATTTCGACAATCTCACGCCGCTCTATCCGGAAGAGAAGCTGCGGCTCGACACGCTCGACCCGACCGTCAAGGACAAGTCGGCGCGCGTCATCGACATCGTCTCGCCGCAGGGCAAGGGCCAGCGCGCGCTGATCGTCGCGCCGCCGCGCGTCGGCAAGACGGTGCTGCTCCAGAACATCGCCAAGGCGATCACCGACAACCATCCCGAGGTGTTCCTGATCGTGCTGCTGATCGACGAGCGGCCCGAGGAAGTCACCGACATGCAGCGCTCGGTGAACGGCGAGGTGATCAGCTCGACCTTCGACGAGCCGGCGCAGCGCCACGTCCAGGTCGCCGAGATGGTGATCGAGAAGGCCAAGCGCCTCGTCGAGCACAAGAAGGACGTGGTGATCCTGCTCGACTCGATCACCCGCCTCGGCCGCGCCTACAACACCGTCGTCCCTTCGTCGGGCAAGGTGCTGACCGGCGGCGTCGACGCCAATGCGCTGCAGCGGCCGAAGCGCTTCTTCGGCGCCGCGCGCAACATCGAGGAGGGCGGCTCGCTCTCGATCATCGCCACCGCGCTGATCGACACCGGCAGCCGCATGGACGAGGTGATCTTCGAGGAGTTCAAGGGCACCGGCAACTCCGAGATCGTGCTCGACCGCAAGGTCGCCGACAAGCGCATCTTCCCGGCGATGGACGTCGGCAAGTCGGGCACCCGCAAGGAGGAGCTGCTGGTCGACAAGGGCAAGCTGTCGAAGATGTGGGTGCTTCGCCGCATCCTCATGCAGATGGGCACCGTCGACGCGATGGAGTTCCTGCTCGACAAGATGAAGGATTCGAAGACCAACGAGGATTTCTTCGACTCGATGAACCAGTAAGCGGGAAGGGAGCGGCGCTTGGGGGAGCTGACCGACTGGACCTACAGGCGCTTCTGGGCGCATGTCGAGCATCCCTATCGCCGCCTGCGCCGCCGCCTGCTCGAACTGGCCGTTCCCGGCCTGACCATCCTCGACGCGGGCTGTGGCCACACCGCTCCCAATCTCCAGGAGCTGCGCGACAGCGGCGCGACGCTGGTCGGGGTCGACCTCGTCCATCTCGAGCCGCAGCCGGGCATGGAGCTGATCGAGGCCGATCTCGGCCGGATTCCATTGCCCGACGCCTCGGTCGACCTGATCTATTCGCGCTCGGTGATGGAGCATGTCGTCGATCCCGACGCGGTCTATGGCGAGGCGGCGCGGCTGCTCAAGCCGGGCGGGCGCTGGATCTTCCTCACCGCCAACCGCTGGGACTATGTCTCGATCGTCTCGCGGCTGACCCCCAACCGCTTCCACGCCGGCATCGTCCGCCGCTTCGAGGGACGCGACGAGATCGACGTCTTCCCGACCGCCTACAAGACCAACGACCGCGGCCAGATCGCCCGTCATGCCGCCGCCCATGGCTTCCGCATCGATGCGTTCGAGCGGCACGGCCAATATCCGGCGATGTTCTATCGCGTGGGGCCGCTCTTCCTGCTCGCGACCTTCTTCGAGAAGGCGGTGATCAAGCTCCCCTTCCTCGCCGGCCTGCGCGGCTGGCTCTATGTCGAGCTGGTGAAGCGCTAGACACCTGTCCCGTCATTCCAGCGAATGCCAGGATGACGTCGGGAGCGCTCACGCCGCGCGCCGTCGCGCGTTGATCCGCAGGATCCGGCGGAATTTCGGGCATTGCAGCTGGTCGGGTTCGGGGCAGGCGGCGGCGTGGCGCAGGCCGTCGCGCAACATGCCGAGCCGGCGGATCATGCGGTCGAGCTCGTCCGCCTTGTCGAGCAGCCTCGACCGGTCGATCCGTGGCGCCGTGTCGGGGCGCACCATCGGCAGGATGTCGTCGAGCGAGAATCCGGCGGCGCGGCCGAGCGCGATCAGGTCGAGCCGCTCGAGCACGCCGGGATCGAACAGCCGCCGCAGCCCGCGCCGTCCGATCGCGGCGATCAGTCCGCGTTCCTCATAATAGCGCAGCGTCGAGGCGGGGACGCCCGATCGCTTCGCCACCTCCGATATGTCCAGGTCGCGCATGGTCTTGACCTCAAGCCGGCTTGAAGTGGCAAGCTAGGGCAAAGTCGATTCGCGGACAATGCAGGAGGAAGACATGACTGACGCCGAAACGGTGCGCGCCGAGCAGCAGGCGTTGTGGAACGGGATCGCCGGCGCGGCCTGGGTCGACGAGCAGGTGCTGCTCGACCGGCTGTTCGCGCCGTTCGCGGCGATGCTGGCCGAGGCGGCGCGCGAGGTTCGCGGCGGGCGGGTGCTCGACGTCGGCTGTGGGACCGGCGCGACGACGCTCGCCATTGCCGGGGCGCTCGGCCCCGGCGGGGAATGCGTCGGCGCCGATATCTCGGGCCCGATGATCGGGCTTGCCCGCGCCCGCGTCGAGCGGGAAGGGGCGGCGGCCCATTTCGTCCACGCCGACGTCGAAAGCCATGGCTTCGTCCCGGCGAGCTTCGACCTCGTCACTTCGCGCTTCGGGGTGATGTTCTTCGGCGATCCGGTGCGTGCCTTCGCCAATCTCCGGCGTGCGGTGCGCGACGGCGGCGGGCTCGTCCTGCTCGCATGGCGCGGGACCGACGAGAATGGCTTCATGACCGCGGCCGAGCGCGCCGCCGCGCCGCTGCTGCCGCCGCAGCCCGCGCGCGATCCCGATGCGCCGGGCCAGTTCGCCTTCGCCGATCCCGATCGGGTGCATGCGATCCTGACGGCGGCCGGCTGGACCGGTGTCGAAATCGCTCCGGTCGACGTCGACTGCACCATGTCCGATGCCGAGCTCGACGGCTATGTGGTCCGCCTCGGCGCGCTCGCCCGGGTCCTGCCGACCCTTGACGAGGCGCTGCGGGCCCGCGTCGTCGCGGCCGTGCGCGCGGGCTTCGAACCCTATCGCCGCGACGGCCTGGTCCGCTTCACAGCGGCCTGCTGGATGATCCGCGTCCGCCCGGCCCGTCCGACGGGCTGATCACGGTAACAGGCTCGACAGCGACCCGCTTTCGGCTAGGGAGGGGCCATGATCGATCTCTGGAATCACATCGTCGCGGATTTCTCCAACATCACCAGCCCGGCGGCGATGGCCGCCTTCGTGCAGGTGCTGATGATCGACATCATGCTGGCCGGCGACAATGCGATCGTGGTCGGCGCGCTGGCGGCCGGGTTGCCCGCCGACCAGCGGCGCAAGGTGATCCTGATCGGCATCATCGCCGCGCTCGTCCTGCGCATCGTCTTCGCGGTCAGCGTCAGCCTGTTGATGGGCATCGTCGGGCTCGTCCTCGCGGGCGGCCTGCTGCTGCTCTGGGTGTCGTGGAAGATGTTCCGCGAGCTGCGCCACGCCGGCGCCCCGGCCGGCGCCGACCCGACCGAGCATGACGGCATCCCGCAGAGCAAGACCTTCCTCGGTGCCGCCTGGGCGGTCGCCGTCGCCGACGTGTCGATGAGCCTCGACAACGTCCTCGCGGTCGCCGGCGCGGCGCGCGAGCATCCCGGCATCCTCGTCATCGGCCTGCTGCTCTCGGTCGCGCTGATGGGCATCGCCGCCAATCTGATCGCCCGCTATATCGAGCGCTATCGCTGGATCGCCTATGTCGGCCTCGCGGTGATTCTCTACGTCGCGGTCAAGATGATCTGGGAAGGCAGCCATCAGGTCTGGCCGCTGATCGCCTGAATCCTCTTCAGCACTGGTTTTTTCGACGCGGGAAGGTGTTTTCTCGCGGCGATTCATGTTGCAATGCTTTACGATTCTCGTCTTGGTTGTTCTTGTAGTATTTGTAGTAAGATTTAATTTTAACTATGTATTTACTGAAGTGTCGGATTTTTTTACAATCTCTCTCGAAGCTATCTGCGCGATATTGGCGCGGTAATGGCATTTATTACTGGAAAACGCTTCGTTCATCTGATAGGTGACGTCCAATGGCGCCGTTTGCGGCCCAATTGGTTGTAGGGATGAAGCGATGCGTGGGTTCCGTGCTTTTCCGATCATCGTCGCCGGCCTGATGGCCGTCGCCCATGCGGGGCAGGCGTCCGCCGCGCTGGTCGGCCAGTCGGTCTCGACCGGCATCGCCGCGCTGAAGGAATGGAACGTCGTCTCGTTCAACAACTTCACCTCGTACAACCATGTCGACGGGCGCGTGTTCGTGGGCGGCACCTTCAATGCCGGCGGCAACTTCACCATCCAGAACAACAATATCCCGTCGTCGAGCTATGGCACCCCGGCGCTGACCGTGGTCGGCAGCGCCGCGCTCAACGGCAGCGTCAACGCCGGCGGCGGCATCAGTGTCGGCGGCAGCGTCAGCGGGTCGTTCAACAACAATGGCCAGAACGTGGTCACCTATGGCGGCTCCAACAGCGCCTGGGCGAACAACACCACCTTCACCCAGGGCGCGCCCGACTTCACCAGCACGCTGCAGAGCCAGTCGAACGACATCAAGGCGTCGCTGATCAGCCTCAGCCAGAATCTCGCCGCGCTAGGCAACACCAGCGGCGTCAGCGTCGGCGGCGACAGCAACAACCAGCAGATCACCGTGACCGGCAGCGGCTTGCAGGTGCTCAACTGGTCGGAAGCGATGTTCGAGGGCAGCAGCAACCAGCAGCTCCTGGTCAGCCTGCCGAGCGACGCGACGCTGGTCATCAACGTCGCCGGCACCGACATCGACTTCGATCGCAACTTCAATCGCTTCAGCGGCGACAACCGGGTGCTGTTCAACTTCTACGAGGCGACCACGGTCGATATCGGCCGCCAGTTCAGCGGCTCGATCCTCGGCGTCTTCGCCGACATCACCGGCGGCAACAGCGGCAATATCGACGGCACGGTGATCGGCAACAACGTCCGCCAGAATTCGAACGGCGAGATCCACAACAATTATTTCCAGGGCGACCTGTCGAGCATCAACGGCCCTGTGTCGGTCGCGCCCGAGCCGTCGACCTGGGCGATGCTGATCCTCGGCTTCGGCCTGGTCGGCGCGATGATGCGCACCCGCAATCGCCGGACCCTGGTGGTCCAGGCCGCCTGAGTAGTTCCTGGACCCATCGAATCATAAGGGCTCGCCAGGGGGGCGGGCCCTTTTCTTTCCTCCACCTTCATCGTCATTCCCGCGAAAGCGGGAATCCATGGACGGCGGCACCTGCCATCAAAAAGCGTCTCGTGACCGTGGATTCCCGCTTTCGCGGGAATGACGGCGGGAGGGCGATGGCACTGGGGCTTACGGCAGCAGGACGATCGACCCCGTCGTGCGGCGGCCTTCGAGCGCGCGGTGCGCCTCGGCGGCCTGGTCGAGTGGGAGGCGCAGGCCGATCTCCACGGCGATCTTACCGGACGTGATCATCGCGAACAGGTCGGCGGCGGCGGCGTCCATCTCGGCGCGGGTGGCGACATAGTCGAAGGCGCGCGGGCGTGTGAGGAACAGCGATCCGCGCCGGGTCAGCTCGAGCGGGCTGGTCGGCGGGACCGGGCCCGACGCATTGCCGAAGCTGACCATCAGCCCGCGCGGGCGCAGGCTGTCGAGCGAGGCTTCCCAGCTTGCCGCGCCCACCCCGTCGAACGCCACGTCGACGCCCCGGCCATCGGTCGCCGCGCGGACGGCGGCGGCGAGCTCGCCATAGGGGCAATCCAGCGCGACGTCGGCGCCGAGGCCGCGCGCGATCGCGGCCTTGTCGGCGCTGCCGGCATGGGCGATCACCCGCACCCCGATCGCCGCCAGCCATGGCACCATCAGCCGCCCGACTCCGCCGGCCGCGGCATGGACCAGCGCGGTCTGTCCCGCCTCCATCCGGGCGCAGCCATGGACGAGCGTCTGGACGGTGATCCCCTTGAGCAGCACTGCCGCCGCCGTCTCGTCGTCGATCGTATCGGGCAGCGCCACCAGGATCGCCGGATCGACATCGGCCCAGGTGGCATAGGCGCCGGGCTGGGCGGCCATGTAGACCACCCGCTGTCCGACCATGGCCCCGGCGACTCCCGCGCCGATCGCCTCGACCACCCCCGCCGCCTCGACCCCGAGCGGGGCCGGCAGCGGCTGCGGATAGAGGCCGGTGCGATGATAGGTGTCGATGAAGTTGACCCCGATCGCGCGGTGCCGGACGCGGACCTTGCCCGCCGCGACGGGCGTATCCGCCAGCGGCTCGGCCTCGATCACTTCGGGCCCGCCGAACCGGCGGGCGACGAGTCTGTGGTCGGACATGCCGATCAGGCCAGGTTCTGGGCGAAGAAGGCCTCGGTCCGCTCGTCGGCGAGCTGCGCGGCGGCGTCGACGCGGCGCTTGCCCATCGTCGTCGCGAAGCCATGGTCGACGCCGGGATAGTCGAACAGCGTCACCTTGGCGTGGCTGTCGAGTCCTTCATGCATCTTGCGCTGGATGTCGGCCGGCACGAAACCGTCGTCGCCCGCGATATGGAGCGCCAGCGGGTGGGCGATCGCATGGGATTCGCCGAGCAGCCCGTCGAGGCCGACCGCATAATAGCCGACGCTCGCGTTGATGTCGGTGCGCGCCGCGGTCATGTAGGCGAGCCGCCCGCCCAGGCAGTAGCCGACCGCGCCGACCTTGCCGCCACGCACCATCGCGCGGGTGTCGCGGATCGTCGCCTCGATGTCGCGGATGCCCTGGTCCTGGTCGAACTGGCCGAACAGCTTGAGGCCCTCCTGCATCTCCTCGGGCACGTCGGGATCGAGCTCGATGCCCGGGCGGATCCGCCAGAACAGGTCGGGCGCCACCGCGAGATAGCCCTGCGCCGCCCATTGGTCGCACTTGATCCGGATGCCCTCGTTCACCCCGAAGATCTCCTGGATGACGATGATCGCCGCCTTGGGCTCGGAGACGGGCTGCGAGGTGTAGGCGAGGAACTCGTCGTCGCCGTGCAAGGTCTTGATCTCGGTATAGCTTTTCACAGAAGGCCTCCTCGTCTCTCAGGGCGTCTCTCATGGTCGAGCAACCATGTCTTGGTGATGATCCCGCGTCCGCCGGAATAATGACCGATCGTGCCGCCGCTGCCTACCACCCGGTGACAGGGGACGACGATCGGGAAGGGGTTGCGCGCGCAGGCCTGGCCGATCGCGCGCGGCGCCGATCCGGCGATCCGCGCGAGCGCGCCGTAGCTCAGCGTGTCGCCGGCCGGGATCGCGACGATCGCGTCGCGCAGTGCCGCCCCGCGCGGGGTCGCGGCGGGGAGCAGCGGCAGGTCGAAGGCCGTCGCGCCGTCGTCGAAATAGGCCTGGAGCTGGCGGATCGCCTCGGCCGCCGGGCCCTCCGCCGGTGCGTCGTCGATGTCGTCGGGCGCGGTGCGGTCGCCGAGGATGTGGATCGCGCGCAGCCATCGTGCGTCGGCCTCGATCAGGATCGGGCCGAGTGGGGAGGGGAGCAGGGTCGTCGTCATCGGGGCATCTTCGCGGAGATCATGGGGGCCGACAATATGGACAGAGGCTTCGCGAAACTCTAGCCATGGGGCGGGACGTTTCAATGACCCGGAGGGCGCGCATGAAGATCACCGTCGACGTCGACTGCACGCCCGAGGAGGCGCGCCGCTTCATGGGCCTGCCCGACCTGTCGAGCGTCCATGACGCCTATGTCGAGAAGATGAAGAAGACGATCGAGGAAGGGGTGACCCCGGACACGCTCGACACGATGATGCGCAACTGGATGCCGATGGGCGAGGCCGGCATGAACATGTGGCGCACGATGTTCGACCAGATCGGCCGTGCCGCCGGCACCCCTGGAAAATAGCCCCGGCGCTTCGGCGTCCGACACGATCTTCGCGCTGTCGAGCGGCGCTCCGCCGGCGGGGGTCGCGGTGGTGCGGATCAGCGGGCCGATGGCGGGCGTGGCGATCGACCGGCTGACCGGCGGCCGGCCGCGCCCCGCCGCGCGCCGCGCGAGCCTGCGCGCCCTGACCGATCCCGACGGTGGCGCGCTGCTCGACCGGGCGCTGCTGCTCTGGCTGCCCGGTCCCGGCACCGCGACCGGCGAGGACATGGCCGAGCTTCACCTCCATGGCGGTCGCGCGGTGACGGCGGCGGTGCTCGCCGCGCTCGGCCGGCTGCCGGGCCTGCGCCCCGCTACGGCCGGCGAGTTCACCCGCCGCGCCTTCGAGACCGGGCGGATCGACCTCAACGAGGCAGAGGCGCTCGCCGACTTGCTCGCCGCCGAGACCGAGGCGCAGCGCCGCAACGCGATGCTGCTCGCGGGCGGGGCGCTCAGCCGCGCTCTGGAGGACTGGCAGCATCGCGTGCTGTCGCTGGCCGCGCGGCTCGAGGCGCAGCTCGACTTTTCCGACGAGGAGGACGTCGCGCCGCTCGACCCCGGCTTTGCCGCCGAGCTGGCCGCGCTCGATGCCGAGGTTGTGCGGTGGCGTGGGCGGCTTCCCGTGGAACGACTCCGCGACGGCGTCCGGGTGGTGCTCGCGGGCCCGCCCAACGCGGGCAAGTCGACCCTGCTCAATGCCTTGGCCGGGCGCGAGGCGGCGATCGTCACGCCGATCGCCGGGACCACGCGCGACCTGATCGAGGCGCCGGTGGCCTTGGGCGGCATACCTTTCCTGCTCACCGACACCGCCGGACTCCATGAGGGGACGGGTGACGCGGTCGAGGCGATCGGCATCGATCGCGCCAGCCAGGCCATCGCCGCCGCCGACATCGTCCTCTGGCTCGGTGATCCCGGCTGCGCCCCGGCGGGTTCGGTCCGGATCGGTGCCCAGGCCGACCGCCGGACGTACGACCCCGCCGCGCACGACCTGCTCGTCTCGGCGCGGAGCGGCGCGGGGATGGACGATCTCGTCGCGCTGCTGCTCGATCGTGCCGCGGGGCTGTTGCCGGGCGAGGGGGAGGCGGCGCTGTCGGCGCGGCAGCGCGCGGCGCTCGACTGGCTCGGCGAGGCGCTGGCGCTGGCGCGGGGGGAGGGTGATCCGATCCTCGTCGCCGAGGGGTTGCGCCTCGCCCGCGCTGCGATCGACGCGTTGACCGGGCGCGCCGGGACCGAGGATATGCTCGACGGACTGTTCGGCCGCTTCTGCATCGGCAAATGAGCATGTTCCACGTGGAACATTTTTGACTCCGGGCGCGGGGTCGGATAGCGCGCTCGCCATGGCGGACAGCTTCGATGTGATCGTGGTCGGCGGCGGCCATGCCGGCTGCGAGGCGGCGGCGGCGGCGGCGCGGATGGGCGCGCGGACCGTGCTGGTCAGCATGCGTCGCGACATGATCGGGGCGATGTCGTGCAACCCCGCGATCGGCGGCCTCGGCAAAGGCCATCTCGTCCGCGAGGTCGACGCCTGCGACGGGCTGATCGCCCGCGCCGCCGATCGCGCCGCGATCCATTATCGCATGCTCAACAGCAGCAAGGGCGCGGCGGTGCAGGGACCGCGCGTCCAGGCCGATCGTAAGCTCTACAAGGCGGCGATCCACGATCTGCTCGCCGAGCTGCCCCTGCTCGACATCATCGAGGGCTCGGCGGAGCGGTTGTTGCTCGACGATGTTTCACGTGGAACAGCGGGACTTGTCCTCGCCGACGGGCGGAGGCTGAAAGCGGGCGCGGTGGTGCTCGCGACCGGGACCTTCCTCAATGCCCGGCTCCATTTCGGGATGGACTGCCGCACCGGCGGCCGGGTTGGGGAGGCGGCCGCGGTCGGACTTGCCGAGCAGCTTCGCGCGCTCGATCTGCCGATCGCCCGGCTCAAGACCGGCACCCCGCCGCGTCTCGATGGACGGACGATCGACTGGGCCCGACTCGATCGCCAGCCTTCGGATGTGGAGGGCTGGACCTTCTCGGCGCTCACGCCTCACCGACTTGTTCCACAGCTCGCCTGCGCGATCACCCGGACCAACCGGCGCACGCATGACGTGATCCGCGCCGGGCTCGATCGGTCGCCGCTGTTCTCGGGTGCGATCACCGGGGTCGGGCCGCGCTATTGCCCGTCGATCGAGGACAAGGTCCACCGCTTCGGCGATCGCGACGGTCATCAGATTTTCCTCGAACCCGAAGGTCTCGACGATCCCACCGTCTATCCCAACGGCGTCTCGACCTCGCTGCCCGAGGACGTCCAGCTTGCAATGCTGCGGACCGTGCCCGGACTCGAACGGGTTGAGATTCTCCAGCCCGGCTATGCGGTCGAATATGATTATATCGATCCACGGGCACTGACCGCCGGGCTGGCGTTGCGGGCGCTGCCGGGCCTGTTCTGCGCGGGGCAGATCAACGGCACGACCGGCTATGAGGAGGCCGCCGCGCAGGGGCTTGCCGCCGGGATGAACGCCGCCGCCTTCGCCGCTGGCCGCCCCGAAATCCATTTCGATCGCGCGACCAGCTATATCGGGGTGATGATCGACGACCTCACCCTGCAGGGCGTTTCCGAACCCTATCGGATGCTCACCGCCCGCGCGGAGTATCGGTTGCGGCTGCGCGCCGACAATGCCGGCACACGGCTGACCAGCTGGGCCGACGCGCACGGCGCGATCTCGGCCGCGCGGCGGATGTTCCATGTGGAACGCGAGGCGAGGCGGATAGCGATGGCCGATTGTCTCGATAGGCGCATCGCGGGATCGGCCGAGCTGGTCGCTGCCGGCGCGGCGGTCGCCGCCGACCACGTCCGACGCTCGCTCACCGAGTGGCTGCGTTTCCCCGAGGTCGGCGACGCCGAGCTGACCGTGCTGGCGCCTGAGCTTGCCGATGTCCCGGAGGACGTCCGCGCCGAGGTGATCCAGGACGGTCGCTACGCGCCCTATCTTGCCCGGCAGGATCAGGAGATCGCCAGGCTGCGCGCCGACGAGCGAATCGGTCTCGCCGTGATCGTCGATTATGGCGCGATTGCGGGCCTGTCGAACGAGATGGTCGAGCGGCTCAACGCGGCGCGTCCCGCCGACCTTGCGGCGGCGGGACGGGTGCGGGGCGTCACACCGGCCGCGCTCGCCGCGATCATGGTCCACGCCCGGCGGCTCGCGGCATGAGCATGACCGAGCAGGAGGCGCGCGCCTGGATCGAGGGGCGTGTTCCACGTGGAACAATGGCGGGGCTGGAGAAGCTCGTCGCGATGATCCTCGACGAGATGCCGCGCCAGAACCTCATCGCCGCATCGACCGCCGAGTCGATCTGGACGCGCCATATCGTCGACTCGGCGCAGCTCGTGCCGATGGTCGGGGAGGGCGGTCCGCTGCGCTGGATCGACCTCGGCTCGGGCGCGGGCTTTCCCGGCATGGTCGTCGCGCTGATGCTGCCCGAGCTCCGCATGACCCTGGTCGAGTCGCGCCGCAAGCGGATCGACTTCCTGCGCTTCATGGCCGAATCGCTCGGCATCGCCGATCGGGTGACGGTGGCGGGCCAGCGGCTGGAGATGCTCGAATCGAGCCCGCACGACGTGATCAGCGCGCGCGCCTTCGCGCCGCTCGACCGGCTGCTGCCGCTCGCGCACCGTTTTTCGCACGACGCGACGCTCTGGCTGCTGCCGAAAGGGCGCAGCGCAGCATCCGAACTGGAAGCCGTAACCACTTCGTGGCAGGGTGATTTCCGGGTCGTTCCGAGCATGACCGACCCGGAGGCGGCGATCATCGTCGCGTCGCAGGTTCAGCCCCGTGGAAAAGGTCAAAAGGGACGCCGATGATCCGCATCGCGATCGCCAACCAGAAGGGCGGGGTGGGCAAGACGACCACCGCGATCAACCTCGCCACCGCGCTGGCGGCGACGGGCTGGCGGGTGCTGCTCGTCGACTTCGATCCGCAGGGCAACGCCTCGACCGGGCTCGGCGTCGACCAGGCCTCGCGCGATCGGTCGAGCTACGAGCTGCTCCGCCGCGACTGCACGCTCGGCGAGGCGGTGGTCGCGACCAAGATCCCGCGGCTCGACATCGTCCCCGCGACGGTCGACCTGACCGGCGCCGAGATCGAGCTGATCGACGTTGAGAAGCGCACCCACCGGCTCCACGACGCGCTCGCCCAGGATGAGAATCGCTGGGACGTCTGCCTGATCGATTGTCCGCCCTCGCTCGGCCTGCTCACCGTCAACGCGCTGGTCGCGGCGAACATGATGCTGGTGCCGCTGCAATGCGAATTCTTCGCGCTCGAAGGATTGACCCAGCTGCTCCAGACGATCGAGCGGGTGCGCGCGCGCTTCAATCCGCAGCTCTCGATCCTGGGAGTCGCGCTGACCATGTACGACCGGCGCAACCGGCTGTCCGAACAGGTGGCCGCCGATGTGCGCGATGTTTTGGGGAATGTGGTGTTCGAAACGGTGATCCCGCGCAACGTCCGCCTGTCCGAGGCGCCGAGCCATGGCGTGCCGGCGCTGATCTACGACCATCGCTGCCCGGGGTCCGAGGCCTATATCGCCCTCGCGCGCGAGTGCATCGCCCGGCTGACCAACAAGGCGCAGGCGGCATGAGCGCCGACGGTCCGCGCCGCGGCCTCGGCCGGGGCCTGTCGTCGCTGCTCGGCGAGGTGGCGACCGAGCAGCCGATCGCCCCCGGCGCCGAGCGGCCCTCTGGCATCCGCATGATCCAGATCGCCGACATCAAGCCCAACCCGAGCCAGCCGCGTCGCCATTTCGACGACACGGCGCTGGATGAGCTCGCCGCCTCGATCGGTGCGCGCGGGCTGATCCAGCCGATCGTCGTCCGGCCCCATCCGTCGGCCGGCGGCTACCAGATCATCGCCGGCGAGCGGCGCTGGCGGGCGGCGCAGCGTGCCCGCATCCACGAGCTGCCGGCGATCGTCCGCGAACTGTCCGACGCGCAGACGCTCGAACTGGCGATCGTCGAGAACGTCCAGCGCCAGGACCTCAATGCGATCGAGGAGGCCGAGGCCTATCAGCGGCTGATCAGCGATTTCGGTCATACCCAGGAGGTGCTGGGCAAGCTGGTCGGCAAGTCGCGCAGCCATGTCGCCAATCTGATGCGGCTGCTGGACCTGCCCAAGCCGGTGCGCGACATGGTCGCCGACGGCCGGCTGTCGATGGGCCATGCCCGCGCGCTCGTCACCGCGCCCAATGCCGAGGAGCTGGCCGAGCAGGTCGTCACGCAGCAATTGTCGGTACGCGATGCCGAGAAGCTTGCCCAGGCCGGGCGGCCCGGCGGCACCGCGCCCAAGCTCGCCGCGCCGCGCCCGGCGCAACCCGCCGACGCCGACATCGCCGCGCTCGAACGCCATCTCGGCGACATCCTCGGGCTCAAGGTGACGATCGAGCATGGCGAGAAGGGCGGCCGGATCGGCATCGCCTATTCGACCCTCGATCAGCTCGACCTGGTCTGCCAGCGGCTGAGCGGCGAGCCGATCTGAGACCGCGTGCGAAGCGCCTCGGATGGGGTGGCGGTTTCTGTATTAAGCGATTGATCTACAATCCCTCTCCCTTGGGGAGAGGGAGGGGCTCGCCGCCGCAGGCGGTGGGAGGGTGAGGGCACATGCGCCTCTCTTCCCACGGCATCTCAACATCGCACAGACATGGGCTCCGGCCTTCGCTGGAGCGACGGGTCAGTTGAGACTTTGGTCGAGCTACTTCAGACCCGGTCTCAGCGCCGCGCCGAGGCGGCGACCCGCGCGATGGTGAGAAGTTCCTCGCCGATCAATATCATGCCGGGCGATCCTGAGCGCTTATAGGCGCGTTCGAGCGCGGCGAGGCGGGTGGTGGCGGTGGCGATGCGGTCCGGCGACCAGCGCTGAAGAAGCCCGGCCACCACCTTCTGATCCTTCCAGAAGATCGCCTTGCCGGCACCCGCCATCACCGCGTCGACGCTCTGGCCGGCGGCGACCTCGGCGCGCAGCGGAGCGATCTGGGCGAGGCGGCGGAGCACCGCGCGGACCGCGCCGATCGCCTCGGGCGCGCCGATCAGCGCCAGTTCGGCCGCCGCCTGTTCGGGCCGTCCGCCCATCACCGCGTCGACGATCGCGCTGAGGTCGCTCTCGTCGTTGACCGCGCCGATCGTCTCGAAGGCGGCCGCGTCGGCGGGCTTGGGATCGTCGGGGCTCGCATCGAGGAACAGCGCCAGCTTCTCCAGCTCGCGCGCGATCAGCGCGCGGTCGGCATTGGTCGCGGCGACGATCGCCTGCGCGGCGCGCGGATCGAGCCGCAGCCCCAGTTCGCGCGCGATCTCGACCGCGACCTGGTCGGCGGCGCGGCCCTCGGGCAGGTAGGAGGCGAAGGCGAGCGCCATCGGGGAGGCGAGGGCGAGCTTCACCAGCTTCGCGTCCTTGCGCAGGTTCCCGGCGATCACGACCACCGGATTGCCGCCCGAGGCCGCCTCCAGCAGCGCCTGCGCGGCATCGATGATCTCGTCGCCGGCCGGATCGACCCGGATGTGGCGGGCGCCCCCGAACAGGGAGATCGAGGCGGCCTCGTCGGCCAGCCGGGCGGGATCTTCCTTGAGCTGGGCGCCGGCGAGGTCGATCCGTTCGGCCTCGGCGCCCATCGCCTTGTCGATCCGCGCGGCCAGCGCGCGCGATCCCGATTCGTCGGGGCCGTAGAGCAGGATCAGCCGGACGGCGGGATCGGGTCGGTCGAGCGCCCGCTGGATCTGGCCGGCATCGGCTTTCATGACGGGCTCATCGGCATCGCGCGCTCACTGGCCCGCGCTGCGCCCCGCATAGGTGGCGAGGCGCGCGACGATCTGGTCGGCGAGATTCTCGGTCAGCCGTTCGAGCGCGGTCTGCTCGGCGGCGACGGTGGAATATTCGGAGCCGGTGACGTCGATGCCGGCATCGGCCGCGGCGGTCTGGTCGAGCAGAACGCCGCCGGTCGCTGCGTCGAGCAGGCGATAGCGCGCGCGCAGCGTCCGCCGCTCGCGGCTGACCGCATTGTCCTGGCGGATGCCGAAGCCGGTGATCTGGTCGTCGAGCTCGACTTCGAGCCGGAAGCGCGGCGTCGTCTCGCCCTGGCGGTGGAGCCGGTCGTTGAGCGCGTTGCGGATCAGCCAGCCGCTCTGCCCACCGACCGGCGCGACCTCGACCGCGCGCAGCGACGAGGCGACCGATCCGGCGCCGCCGTCGGCATAGAGTGGCCGGAGCGCGCAGCCGGGCAGCGCCGCGACCGCGCCGGCCAGGGCGATCAGGGCCGCCAGCCGCTTCATGCGACGATGTTCACCAGGCGGTCGGGAACGACGATCACCTTGCGCGGCGCGGCCCCTTCGAGCAGCCGGGTGATCTTCTCCGATTCGAGCGCCATCCGTTCGAGCGCGTCCTTGGGGGCGCCCTTGGGGGCGGTCAGCGTGTCGCGCAGCTTGCCGTTGACCTGCACCGCGATCGTCACCTCGTCGTCGACCAGCAGCGCGGGATCATGCGCCGGCCAGGCCGCATCGGCAACCAGCCCCTGCTCGCCGAGCCGGGCCCAGGCTTCTTCCGCCAGGTGCGGCACCATCGGCGCGACGAGGCGGACCAGCGCGCGCGCGGCGGCGGTGCGGCTGGCCGAGGGCGCGGCCTTCTCGATCGCGTTGGACAGCTCGTGGATCTTGGCGACGGCGCGGTTGAAGCCGAGCGCCTCGATGTCGGCGGCGATGCCGGCGATCGCCTTGTGGAGCTTACGGTCGAGATCCCGGTCCTCGCCGTCCCCGGCCTCGGAAACGTCGGTGATCCGCCACAGCCGGTTGACGAAGCGCCAGCAGCCCTCGATGCCGCTCTCGGTCCATTCGAGATCGCGCTCGGGCGGGCTGTCGGACAGCATGAACCAGCGTACCGCGTCCGCGCCGTACTGCTCGACGATCGGGGCCGGATCGACGACATTCTTCTTCGACTTGGACATCTTCTCGATGCGGCCGACCGTCGCCAGCGCGCCGGTCGCGACGACGATGCCGTCGGAGACCTCCTCGGGGCTCAGCCATTGGCCGGCCGGGTCCTTGTAGGTCTCGTGCGTCACCATGCCCTGGGTGAACAGGCCGGTGAACGGTTCCTTGACCCCGATCCTGCCGATCCGTTCGAGCGCGCGGGTCCAGAAGCGGGCGTAGAGCAGGTGGAGGATCGCATGCTCGACCCCGCCGATATACTGGCCGACCGGCATCCAGCTCTCCGCGACCGCGCGGTCGAACGGCTTGTCCGACGGCTGGCTGGCGAAGCGGATGAAATACCAGGAGGAATCGACGAAGGTGTCGAGCGTGTCGGTCTCGCGCCGCGCGGGCTTGCCGCAGCTTGGGCAGTCGACATGCTTCCAGGTCGGATGGCGGTCGAGCGGGTTGCCGGGGATGTCGAAGGCGACGTCCTCGGGCAGCACGACGGGCAGCTGGTCATGCGGCACGGGAACCGCGCCGCAGCCCTCGCAATGGATGATCGGGATCGGCGTGCCCCAATAGCGCTGGCGCGACACGCCCCAGTCGCGCAGCCGCCACACGGTGGTGCCCTGGCCCCAGCCCTCTGCCTCGGCGCGGGCGATCACCGCCGCCTTCGCCTCCTCGACCGACAGGCCGTCGAGGAAGGCCGAATTGACGATGCGGCCGGGCCCGACATAGGCCTCGTCGCCGATCGGCGCGGCGGCCTCCTCGGGGGAGGGAGCGACGACCCGCTTGACCGGCAGCGCATATTTGCGCGCGAAGTCGAGGTCGCGCTGGTCGTGCGCCGGGCAGCCGAACACCGCGCCGGTGCCATAGTCCATCAGCACGAAATTGGCGACGAACAGCGGCAGTTTCCAGTCGGGGTCGAGCGGGTGGACCACCGACAGGCCGGTGTCGTAGCCCTTCTTCTCGGCGGTCTCGATCTCGGCCGCGGCGGTGCCGGTGCGCTTGCAGTCGGCGATGAACGCCTGCAGCGCCGGGTTGCCCGCGCTCAACGCCTGCGCGATCGGGTGATCGGCGGCGATCGCGGCGAAGCTGGCGCCGAACATGGTGTCGGGCCGCGTCGTGAACACGTCGAAGCTGGTCAGGTCACCCGCAGGCGCATCCAATGCGAAGGTGAAGCGCATGCCCTGCGACTTGCCGATCCAGTTCTCCTGCATCGTCCGGACCTTTTCGGGCCACTGGTCGAGCGTCTCGAGGCCGTCGAGCAGGTCGTCGGCGAAATCGGTGATCTTGAGGAACCACTGGTTGAGCTTGCGCCGTTCGACCAGCGCGCCCGATCGCCAGCCGCGCCCGTCGATCACCTGCTCGTTGGCGAGCACGGTCATGTCGACCGGGTCCCAGTTGACCGCCGATTCCTTGCGGTAGACCAGGCCCGCCGCGTAGAGATCGAGGAACAGCGCCTGTTCCTGGCCGTAATAGTCGGGCTCGCAGGTCGCCAGCTCGCGGCTCCAGTCGAGTGCGAAGCCGATCCGCTTGAGCTGATCGCGCATCGCCGCGATGTTGGCGCGGGTCCAGTCGCCGGGATGGACCTTCTTCTCCATCGCCGCATTCTCGGCCGGCATGCCGAACGCGTCCCACCCCATCGGGTGGAGCACCTCGAAGCCCTTCATCCGCCGGTAGCGGGCGAGCACGTCGCCCATCGTATAGTTGCGGACATGGCCCATGTGGATGCGCCCCGACGGATAGGGGAACATCTCCAGCACATAGGATTTGGGCTTGGGACTGTCGTCGCGCGCCTGGAAGGTGCCCTGGCTTTCCCAGACCCCCTGCCAGTGCGCGTCCGCCTTGAGATGGTTGAAACGCGCGCTCACTCTGTATTCCGCTTCTATCCGACGCTGACGGTGGCGCGGCGCAGGTCGCGCGCCCTGGTCAGGATGATGTCTTCCAGCTTCTGCACCGTCGCCGCCTGGACCACGGCGTCGACCCAGTTGCCGTTCGACAGCACCTGGCGCTGCGCCGCGACGCGGACCGCGTCGGCGCGCAGGTCGGCGTCGAGGATGGTGACGGTCAGCTTCATGCGCTCGGCCGGCTGGTTGGGATTCACATACCAGTCGGTGACGATCACGCCGCCGTTCGAATCGGTCTGCAGCAGCGGCATGAAGCTCAGCGTCTCGAGCGACGCCTTCCACAGATAGGTGTTGATGCCAATCGTCGTGGTCTTGGCCGCCGCGACGTCGGAGGCGAACTGCGCCTTGTGGCGCCCGCCGCCGCAGCCGGCCAGCAGGGCGACGAAGGCGATGGCGGTCGCGGTGCGGAGGGTGCGGCTGGTCATGTCCGGGGCGTCCTTGGGGATCGATGTCTCGCGATGCCGGCCGTTATAGTCGGAACCCCCGGCCCCGCAAGCGATCTTGACAGGATATGGCGCCGCGCGCGGCCCCGGCTGTGGAGTCCGTGCAACAATGACTTTTTTTCTCGGCAAGCGGGGAAATTCGCCGAAACGCGGCTGGTATCGACTCGGCTGCGATGCTAGGGCGACTGAATATAGAATAAAATCGAGTTGCGCAGGATGATGGCAAAGGGGGTCCGAGGAGTGCTGATTGGCGCCGCTGCGGCTGCGTCCATGGCCTTCGTCGCGCCCGCCGACTCCGCCAAGCCCGCGCCCACCCCCAAGGTCAAGATCGACAAGAAGAAGGCCCGCGGAATCGGCTTCTTCACCCCGACCGCGTCGGACCCGCGCCAGGCCGCCTTGTTCGATCGCGTCGGCGGCAGCTTCAACGATCCCGGCTTCCGCTTCACGCCGTCGGGCGGCAGCAGCAAGCGCGCGGTGACCGTCGCGATCCGCGCCCGCTCCAGCAACAAGCCGAGCGCCGGCGCGCTCGCCGCCGCCAACAGCTCGAACATCGCCGCTGGCCTCGCCCCCAGCGCCTACAGCCTGGGCGCCTCGGTCGGCTGGAAGCATTTCGCGCTGTCGGGCGATTTCGCCAAGATCGATGGCGGCGCGGTGCCCGAGGGCCGCGAGATGGCCGATATCGGCCTGAGCTATTCGGGCCGCAAGTGGAGCACCCGCCTGCTGTTCGGCGCCGAGCGCGCCACCGGCAACGCCACGATCGGCGGCCCCGACGAGGCGATGTCGGTCGATCTGGGCGGCTCCTTCTCGCTGACCCGCAACCTCGAGCTGTCGGGCGGCGTCCGCTACAAGTCGCAGCGCGAGCGCCTCGACCTGAGCAGCGACCAGCGCCGCGACAGCCAGGCGATCTACATCGGAACCGCCTTCAAGTTCTGACGCCGGGCTGGCTTTTCGCTTTCTGATTTGATCGTCATGCCAGCGAAGGCTGGCATCCATGTCTGTACCCTTCTCAGATGCCGTCTGGCTGATGAGAGACATGGGCCCCAGCCTTCGCTGGGGCGACGTTCGTTAACTCACATCCAGGCATCGATCGCGGCCCAGCCATGGGCGCCGACCGCCATCGCCGCGCGGCCGCGCCGCCGGTCGACGCCGCCCAGCGCGATCACCGGCAGGCGGGTCGCCCGCGCCATCGCCGCGAAGCGCATCCGGCCGAGCGTCGGGGCGCCGGGGTGCGAGCGGGTGGGGTGGAGCGGCGACAGCAGCAGCGCCGCCGCGCCGGAGCGCTCGGCCGCGCGGATCTCGCGCAGGTTGTGGGCCGGGGCAGTGCCGGCGCGGGGCGGGCCCGGCCGGCGGTGATGCGCGCCGTCGGCGCCCCAGCGCCGTGCCTCCGCCTCATCGCCGGCCAGCAACAGGATCAGCCCGCGCCGGCGCGCGATCCGGCGGACCCGCTCGAACAGGCGGCGACGCTCCCGGTCCAGCAAGGATTTGTGGCGGAAGACGATCCCCGATCCCGGCGGCAGGCGGCGCAGCGCTGCCCACAGCGCCTCGCCCTGCCGCTCGTCGGTCATCATCCACAACGACGGAAGCTCGGGCTGGCGGGGCTGCATTCCGCCTCCTATAGCGTGGCCCATGTCCGATATCGACACCGCTTCCCGCCGCCTCGCCGACATCCGCGCGCGCATCGACCATGCTGCCGCGCTGGCCGACCGCGATCCTGCCGCGATCGAGCTGATCGCCATCTCCAAGACCAAGCCCGCCGAGGCCATCGCCCCGCTGATCGCGGCCGGCCAGATCGGCTTCGGCGAGAACCGGGTGCAGGAAGCCGAAACGAAATGGCCCGCACTCAGGGAAGGGCCATCGCTCCGCCTCCATCTGGTCGGGCAGCTCCAGTCGAACAAGGCCAAGGAAGCCGTCGCGCTGTTCGACGCGATCCATTCGGTCGACCGACCCTCGCTGATCGAGGCGCTGGCCAAGGCGATGGACGGCGCGGGGCGGCGGCCCGACTGCTTCGTCCAGGTCAATATCGGCGCCGAGGAGCAGAAGGGCGGCTGCGCGATCGACGAGCTGCCCGCGATCCTGGCGCGAGCGCGCGACGCAGGGCTGCCGGTCGCCGGACTGATGGCGGTACCCCCCGCCGATGTCGAGCCCGCGCCCTATTTCGCGCTGCTCGCCAAGCTGGCGAGGCGGCACGGGCTCGCCGGGCTCAGCATGGGCATGTCGGGCGACTTCGAGACCGCGGTGATGCTGGGCGCCACCCATGTCCGGGTCGGCACCGCACTGTTCGGCCCGCGCTGATCAAGGGGGCGCTGATCAGGTCGTGAAGCGCTCCAGCGGCCGGCGGCCGGCGATGGCGCGGCGCCGTTCGGGCAGGCGCGGCAGGCGGTGCGCCGCCCAGCGGAGCAGCCGCCATCCGGCAAAGGCGGGCAGGGCCGCATAGCGCCAGCGATAGCGGAACAGCGCGGCGCGATAGAAGGCGTTGCCCGGGGCGAGGCGGATCGCCTGGCGGGCGGGCTTCAGCGCCTCCTTGGTCCGGCCCGACAGCCAGAGCAGATGGCCGAGGACATGCTGGACATGGGCCTGCTCCGGATAGGTTGCCGCCAGCCGCTTCGCCAGCGCCAGCGCCGCCGGCCGGTCGCCTGCCTCGGCGAGCGCCAGGGCATAGGGCAGCGCATAGCCCCAGAAATCGCCTGACAGCTCACACGCGCTGGCGTGCGACGACAGGGCTTCGACGGCCTGTCCCGCCAGTGCGAGCCGCGATGCGAGGACATGGTGGACCAGATCGACGCCGGGCGCCGCCGCGACCGCGCGGCGCGCCAGCGCGATCCCCAGCCGGGCGCGCGAGGCGGGCTGGCGGCGGGCGAGCTCGCACAGATAGACCGGATCGGTCTTGCGCGCGGCCATCACCCGCCGGCGGAACGGCGTCGGCGCGAAGCTGCCGTCGAGCACCGACAGCACAAGCTCGGGCAGCAGGCCGGTCGATCCGAGGAAGGTCGTCGCCGGATGGGCGGCATGGCGGATCGGCACCGCCCGGCATCGCATGTCGCAGGCGATCCGGCGGACATGCTCGCCATCCTCGATCGTCGGATCATAGACGATGACGGGATCGGCGGCGCAGCGGATCGGGCGATCCGGCTCGCCGCGCCAGTCGATCCGCCGGGCGTCCTCGGGCCAGCGCCATTCGAACGGCACCTTGGCCGGATCGTTCGAATATTGCGGCGAGATCGCGACGCAGCCATGCGCGCCCAGCGCGTCGGCGAAGCGGATCGCGGCATAGCCGCCCATGCTGGACCCATAGGTGATCACCCGGTCGGCGCGGAGCAGCGCCGATCGCGCGGCGGTGAGGGCCGCGTCCATGTCGGGATATTGGTACCAGTCGTTGCCGCGGCCGAGGACGGTGATCAGCGATATGCCGCGCGCCGCCAGGAACTCCTCGCCGAAGCCGGGCCGGTCGAAGCTGCCGGTGATCCCATAATGGTCGAAGGTGACGACCCAGTGCTTCCGGCACCGGCCGCCGCGCTTGCGCACGAGCAACGTGTCGCTGCGATAGATCTCCATGCCCCGCCCGTGCCAAGCCGGAGCGGCGCGCGCGACAGGAGCTTCGTCGGCGGGCGAACGGGCGAATGGGCGAGCGGGATGGCCGCCCGGCCCGTCAGTTGCGGAACCATCGCGCCGCGGCGAACCACAGCGCCACGCCGGTGCCGACCAGCAGGCTGAACCCCGTCACCGCCCAGAAGGATAGCGGGTGATGGGCATAGGGGATGCCGTCGACGTTCATCCCGAACAGGCCGGTGACGAAGGTCAGTGGCAGGAAGATCATCGCGACGATCGCGATGATCAGCGATCGGCGGTCGATCTTCTCGGCGCGCAGGTCGGTGATCTGCTCGTGGAGCAACGCCGATCGCTCGCGCACCGCCTCCAGCTCCTCGGCCATGCGCGCGAAGCGGTCGGCGGCCTCGCGCAGGTGGATGCGGTCGTCGTCCTCGATCCAGTCGAGTTCGAGCAGCGCCATCGCCTCGAGCGCCTGGCGCTGCGGCACGATGAAACGGCGATAGCTGATCGCGGTCGAGCGCGCCTTGGCGATGTGGCGGCGCAGGTGGAAGGTCTCGGACGACAAGGCCAGCTCGCAATCGTCGACCTGGTCGCCCAGGTCGGCGACTACCGGATCGAGATGGCGGGCGATCTGCACCGCCAGCGCCGCGATCAGGTCGCCGGGGTCGAGGAACTCGCCCTTGTCCATCCGGTCGCGCAGGTCCTCCAGCCCCGCCATCCGGCGATAGCTGACCGACACCAGCCGCCCGCGCTCGGCCCAGATGCGGATCGAGACCAGCTCGTCGCCCTCGTCCTGCTCGTCGCCGTGGCGTGGCCCGCGCAGGTTGATGATCACCCCGTCATGGAGCGGCTGGCAGCGCGGCCGGGTCTCGGCGGTGGTCAGGTTGAACCGCGCCGTCGGCGGCAGCCCGTGCGATTCGTCGTCCAGCCAGCACATCGCCTGCGCGTCGCGCCCGTCGAGATGGATCCAGCGGAACTGCCCCGCGCCTTCCTGCCCGATGGTCCAGCCCGGCGTCATGCGAATCCCAGGTCGATCGAGAGCCCCGGCCCCGGCGCGGCCGGCGGCGCGGCGCAGGCGTGCCGCGCGGCGTCGGCGCGGGCGCGGGCGAGGATCGCGGGCGGCGCGTCGGGACGGTGGTAGAGCCGGTCGGCCTGGCCGAGCAGCCGCGCCTCGCCCAGCGTCAGGTCGTCGGGATCGGCCGATCGCAGCCGGATCGTCACGATCCGGTCCGCTGCCTCGGCATGACCGGCGGCGAGCCAGCCGCCGACCGCATCGGCCGCGCCGTTGCCGAGCGGATCGAGCGGTCCGCCCTCGGCCAGCCCGCCGTCGATCGCGCGGCGTCGGCCGTCGGCATCGGGCCAGCGGGTGCGAATATGCGCGCGCGCCGCGAACAGAGCCTCGGCCAGCGCGCCCAGCCCGGCGGGGAGCAGCGCCTCGATCCGCTGGCGCAGCGCCTTGGCAAGCCCCGCCGATCGCCCGCCGGTGCCGATCGCGACCAGCACCGGATCGCGGTCGACGATCGCGGGCAGGGTGAAGTCGCACAGTGCCGGCCGGTCGGCGACGTTGACGATCAGGCCGCGCGCCCTGAGCCGCGCTGCCGCCGCCTCGGCGTCCGCATCGTCGGCGCAGGCGACGAAGGCGAGGCGCGCCTCGCGGCCCTCGCCCTCCGCCTCGTCGATCGGCCGGCCGCCCGCACGCTCGATCAGCCGCCGCTTCGCCTCGGCGGCTTCGCCCTCGCCCAGCAGGACGACGGGCCGGCCGCGAAGATCGACGAAGATCGGCAGGCTGTGCATCGCACGCCTTGTCGCGCGCGGACCGGCTTTTGCCAAGCTGCTTCGCGTGGCAGAGGGGAGGGACGCAACCGGAAGGATGACCATGGCGAACAAACGCAGGCTCGGCCGCTTCTCGATCAACCCCATCGGCCTCGGCTGCATGAGCCTCAGCCAGGCCTATGGCCCGCAGCCCGACGAGGCGGCCTCCGAACGGCTGCTCCACCGCGCGCTCGATCTCGGCTGCGACTTCCTCGACACCGCCGCGATCTATGGCGACGGACATAACGAGACGCTGGTCGGCCGCACGCTCAAGGCGCGCCGCGCCGAATTCACGCTCGCATCGAAATGCGGCTTCCGCGTCACGGCCGAGAATCCGCGCGTCGTCGACGGATCGCCCGCCTCGGTCGCGGAGACGCTCGACGCCAGCCTGCGGCGGCTCGGGCTCGACCATATCGACCTCTATTATCTCCACCGGCCCGATCCCAGGACGCCGATCGAGGAGTCGGTCGGCGCGCTCGCCCGCGCGGTCGAGGCGGGCAAGATCGGCGCGATCGGCCTGTCGGAGGTGTCGGCCGACCAGCTCCGCCGCGCCCATGCCGCGCATCCGGTGACCGCGCTGCAGACCGAATATTCGCTGTGGACGCGCAATCCCGAGATCGCCGTGCTCGACGCCTGCCGCGAGCTCGGCGTGACCTTCGTCGCCTTCTCGCCGGTGGCGCGCGGCTTCCTCGCCGGGGCGTTCGAAACGCCCCGGATGCTGGGCCGCGACGACATCCGCGCCGGCATGCCGCGCTTCCAGGGCGACGACTTTGTACGGAACCAGGCGCTCTATAGTCCATACAAAGCGATCGCCGAGGCGGCCGGATGCACCCCGGCGCAGCTCGCGCTCGCCTGGCTGCTCCATCGCGATCCGGCGCTGGTGACGATCCCCGGCACCCACGACATCGCGCATCTCGAGGAGAATATGGCCGCGAACCAGATTCGCCTGTCGCCCGACCAGATGGCCGCGCTCGACGCGCTGGTGAATCAGGAGACGGTGTCCGGCGGGCGCTACAACGCCGCGCAGCAGGCGACCGTCATGACCGAGGAATTCGCGTAGTCGAGTACATCACGTCACTCCTGCGAAGGCAGGGGTGACGTCCAGTGATGGGATCAGACCAGCGTCCGGATGAACGCCCGCACCGAATCGGCGATCTCGGGCCGCTCCAGCGCCAGCGCGATGTTCGCCTGGATGAAGCCGGCATTGTCGCCGCAATCGTGGCGCTCGCCGTCGAAGGTCAGAGCGTGGAAGGGCTGGGTGCCGATCAGCTTGGCCATCGCGTCGGTGAGCTGGATCTCGCCGCCGGCGCCGCGCTCGCCCTTGTCGAGCAGCGCGAAGATCTCGGGCTGGAGGATGTAGCGGCCGACGATGGCGAGGCGCGAGGGGGCGGTGCCCGCCGCCGGTTTCTCGACCATCTTGCGCACCTCGGTCACCGCGCCCTCGGCGGCGCCGGGATCGACGATGCCATATTTGTGGGTCTGGTCCTCGGGCACCTCGAGCACCGCGACGACGTTGCCGCCGGTGCGCGCATAGGTGTCGGCCATCTGCTTCAGGCAGGGCGACGCCGGGTTCCACAGCAGCTCGTCGGGCAGCAGCACCGCGAACGGCTCGTCGCCGACCAGGTCGCGCGCGCAGGCGACGGCATGGCCGAGGCCCAGCATCTGCTGCTGGCGGACGAAGGCGGCCTTGCCGGGCGACAGCCGGGTCGCTTCGAGCTTGTCGAGGAAGCTCGTCTTGTTCTTGGCGGCGAGATCGCTCTCGATCTCATAGGCCGAGTCGAAATAGTCCTCGATCGCATATTTGTTGCGGCCGGTGACGAAGATCATCTGCTCGATCCCCGCCGCGCGCGCCTCGTCGACGGCGTACTGGATCAGCGGCCGGTCGACGACCGGCAGCATCTCCTTGGGGACGGCCTTGGTGGCGGGCAGGAAGCGGGTGCCGAAACCGGCGACGGGAAAGATGGCCTTGCGGACGGGCTTCATGCGGGCTCCCTCTATGGCGGCTCCGGGACGGTATGATGAACCGCCGGCCCGGATATCCCTAAATCTTCACACCCACGGCGGGAGCTTGTCCGCCGCGATCAGCGCCTCGATCGGCTGCCTCTCCCGGACGACCGCCCATTGGTCCCCGTTCACCAGCACCTCGGGCGTCAGCGCGCGCGAGTTATAGGTGTTGGCCATCGTCGCCCCATAGGCTCCCGCCGTCATGAAGGTGACGAGGTCGCCGGGACCGACGGCGTCCATCGCCCGCTTCTTGGCGAAACTGTCGCCGCTTTCACAGATGGGGCCGACGATGTTGGCCGTCATTGCCGCACCGTTCGGCGTAACCGCGCGGATATCGTGCCAGGCGTCGTAGAGGCTGGGCCGCATCAGGTCGTTCATCGCCGCGTCGACGATGACGAACGGATCGGTGACGCCGGGCTTGACCCGGATCACCCGCGACAGCAGCACCCCGGCATTGCCGACGATCACCCGGCCGGGCTCGAAGACCAGCCGCGTGTTCCAGCCCGCCGTCACCTCGCGCACCATCGCGCCATAGGCGTCGGGCAGCGGCGGCACCGGCTTGGCCGGGTCGTAGGGGACGCCGAGGCCGCCGCCCAGGTCGGCGGTGACGATGCGGTGCCCGGCGGCGCGCAGTTCGGCGATCAGCGCGCCGATCTTCTCGAAGGCGGCGCGCGACGGGCCGAGGTCGGTGAGCTGGCTGCCGATGTGGACCGCGACGCCGCGGACGTCGAGCCCGGGCAACTCGGCCGCGCGCGCATAGGCGGCGATCGCGCGGTCATAGGCGACGCCGAATTTGTCCTCCGACCCGCCGGTCGAGATCTTGGCGTGGGTGCCCGCGATCACGTTCGGGTTGATGCGGAAGGCGACCGGCGCGCGCCGGCCCGTCGCCGCCGCGACCTCGGAGAGCATCTCGGCCTCGGGCTCGGATTCGATGTTGAACTGGAAGATGCCCTGTTCGAGGCCGAGCCGCATCTCCGCCTCGGTCTTGCCGACGCCCGAGAAGACGATCTTGTCGGCGGGGATGCCGGCGGCGCGCGCGCGCAGCAGCTCGCCGCCCGACACCACGTCGGCGCCGAGCCCGGCCCTGGCGAGCGTCGCCAGCACCGCGCGGTTGGGATTGGCCTTCACCGCGAAGGCGATCAGCGGCCCCTCGGGCCCCGATTCGACTGCGGCGAGCGCGGCCTTGAACACCGCGACATGCCGCTCGATCGTCGCGGTCGAATAGACATAGACCGGCGTCCCCACCGCCTCGGCGATCGCGGGCAGCGCCACGTCCTCGGCGTGGAGGACGCCGTCCTTCAGGTTGAAATGGTCCATGTCGTTTCCGTTGTCCGTCGCGGTGTCGGCGTCATCCCGGCGGAGGCCGGGATCTCAGGAGATGGGGTGGCCGATCCTCTCCCGAGATCCCGGCCTCCGCCGGGATGACGCTGGTGGAGGGGGCTCTCCCGCCTCAGCCCGGCGGGGGCAGGTTGAAGCGGTCGTCGGGGCGCTCCTCCGACCGGCGCAGCACGTCGTCGCTGCGGCCGGGGCGCGTCTCGACCGGCGGGGTGAGCAGCGCCGGCACGTCGGGCTGGGTCGCGGCGGTCGCCGGCTTGGGCGGCAGGCTGTGCCCCTCGGCCGGGTGCAGCGCGTCGCGCTTGCCGCAGGCGGCGAGCGCCAGCAGCGCGGTCGCGGCGAGAAGGGTGCGCATGTTCATCCCTCGATCCCCAGGGCGGCCTTGGCTTCGGCGATGCGGGCGCGGACCTGGTCGGGGGCGGTGCCGCCATAGCTCGCCCGGCTGGCGACCGAGGCGTCGACCGACAGCGCCTGGTAGACGCGCTCGTCGATCCGTTCGTCGATCGCCTTCAGCGCCTCGATCGGCAGCTTGTCGAGCGCCACGCCCTCGCGCTCGGCCAGCTTCACCGCGGTGCCGGTGATGTGGTGCGCCTCGCGGAACGGGATGTCGGCGATCCGCACCAGCCAGTCGGCGAGGTCGGTCGCGGTCGAGAAGCCCTGTTCGGCGGCCTGGCGCAGGCGCGGGGCGACGAACTCGACCGTCTCGACCATCCCGGTCATCGCCGCGATCGACAGGGCGAGCAGGTCGTGCGCCTCGAACACCGGCGGCTTGTCGTCCTGCATGTCCTTCGAATAGGCGAGCGGCAGGCCCTTCATCGTCATCACCAGCGCGGTCATGCAGCCGGCGATCCGCCCCGAATGGCCGCGCACCAGCTCGGCCGCGTCGGGGTTGCGCTTCTGCGGCATGATCGACGAGCCGGTCGAATAGCTGTCGGGCAGCTTGACGAAGCCATAGGGCTGGCTCGCCCAGATGATGAACTCCTCGGCCAGCCGCGACAGGTGCAGGCTGAGCTGGGTCGCCGCCATCAGATAGTCGAGCGCGAAGTCCCGGTCGCTCACCGAATCGAGCGAGTTGCGGGTCGGCGCGTCGAAGCCGAGCGCCGCCGCCGTCATGTGCCGGTCGATCGGGAAGCCGGTGCCGGCGAGCGCCGCCGAGCCGAGCGGGCAGCGGTTGAGCCGGTCGCGGGCGTCGGCGAAGCGGCTGCGGTCGCGGGCGATCATCTCGTGATAGGCCATCAGGTGATGGCCGAGCGTCACCGGCTGGGCGACCTGGAGATGGGTGAAGCCCGGCATCACGCTGGCGGCATGCTCCGACGCGCGGGTGACGAGCGCGACCTGCAGCGCGACAAGGCCCGCCTCGACCGAATCGATCGCGTCGCGGACCCACAGGCGGAAGTCGGTCGCGACCTGGTCGTTGCGCGAGCGGGCGGTGTGGAGCCGGCCGGCGGGCGCGCCGATCAGCTCGGCGAGGCGCCCCTCGGTCGCCATGTGGATGTCCTCGAGCGCGAGGTCGACCGGCACGCCCTGCTCGGCATATTCGGCGGCGACCGCGTCGAGACCCCTGGAAATCTCGGCCGCATCGGCCTCGGTCACGATCTTCTGCTTCGCCAGCATGGCGACATGCGCCTTCGATCCGGCGATGTCTTGTTGCCAAAGCCGCTTGTCGAACGGGATGGACGCGTTAATTTCGCGCATCACCGCGGCGGGCCCTTCTGCGAAGCGCCCTCCCCACATCTTGTTGGAGTTGTCCGTGCGGCCGTTGATCGCCTGTCTCCTCGCTTTGGCGCTGGCCGCCTGCGATAGTAAACCGAACGACGCCCCGCAAGGCGGCGTGCCCGCCGAATCGGTCGGCCGGGTCGATATTTCGCAACGCGGGAAGGAGATGCCCGCCATCCCCTTCGCCGACGAGAAGGGCGGCCCGGCGACGCTGACCCAGTTCCGGGGCAAGCCGCTGATGGTCAACCTGTGGGCGACCTGGTGCGCGCCGTGCATCGCCGAGATGCCGACGCTCGACAGGATGGCGGCCGAGGACGACCGCTTCCGGCTGATCACCGTCAGCGAGGACCTGGAGGGCGCCAAGGCGGTCGAGCCCTTCTTCAAGGAGAAAGGCTTCAAGGCGCTGACCCGCCATAGCGACCAGCAGAACGTGCTGATGACCGCGCTCGGCACCGAGACGCTGCCGACCACCGTGTTCTACGACGCCAAGGGCAAGGAGCTGTGGCGCGTCTACGGGATGATGGACTGGAACGGCGCGCCGGCGAAGAAGCTGATCGGCGACGCTGTCGGGGGGTAGGACACCTTCCCCCGCCGTCACCCCGGCGGAGGCCGGGGTCTCAGGAGATGGGGTTCCGCGCTAACCTCCCGAGATGCCGGCCTCCGCCGGCATGACGGTGAGAGGGGGTTACGGCACCCGGTACATCGCGCAGAGCTTGTTGCCGTCGGGATCGCGCAGATAGGCGAGGTAGAGCTTGAACGCGCCCATGTCGCGCACGCCGGGCGCATCCTCGCAGCTCGTGCCGCCGTTGGCGACGCCGGCCGCATGCCAGCGGTCGGCCTGCTCGGGCGAGTCGGCGGCGAAACCGATCGTGCCGCCATTGGCGTGGCAGGCGGACTTGCCGTCGATCGGCTTGGTCACCCCGAACATGCCGTTGGGCGCCGCCCAGAAGATGCGGTTCTTGCCCGGATCGTCGCGGCCCGGCTTGACGCCGAGCGTGCCGAGCACGGCATCGTAGAATTTCTTGGAGGCCTCGAGGTCGTCGGTACCGACCATGATGTGGCTGAACACGCGTCTCTCCTTTTCGACAGGTGGTGCCGTGGCTGATTGCACCAGCCCCGGCGCGATGTCGATGCCGTGATGGGCCCTCGCGGCTGCCTGCACCGGCATCCGTTCTTGAAATGCAACGACCGGCTGCCGATCTCTCACCCATGACGATGCGCCAGCCCAGCTTCTACATCCCGCATGGCGGGGGACCCTGTTTCTTCATGGACGATCCCGCCGGCACCTGGACCGGGATGGAGGCGTTCCTGCGGAGCCTGCCCGAGCGGCTGCCCGAGCGGCCGCGCGCGATCCTGATCGTCTCGGGTCATTGGGAGACCGATGGCTTCCGCTTCTCGGCCTCGCCGCGCCCGCCGCTGATCTTCGACTATTACAACTTCCCGCCGCACACCTATGCGCTGACATGGCCCGCCCCCGGCGATCCGGCGCTGGCCGAGCGGGCCGCCGGGCTGCTCCGCGCCGCCGGCCATCCGGCCGCGACCGATCCCGATCGCGGCATCGACCATGGCGTGTTCGTGCCGCTCAAGGTCGCCTTTCCCGACGCCGACGTCCCCGTGGTCGAAATGTCGCTCGACCACGGGCTCGACCCGGTGATCGCTTATCGGGTCGGCCGCGCGTTGCGCCCGCTGCGCGACGAAGGCGTGCTGGTCATCGGCGCGGGGATGAGCTTCCACAACCTGCGCGCCTATCGCGACGACCGCGCGACCGAGCCGTCGCTGGCGTTCGACGACTGGCTGGCCGGCGCGGTCGAGGGCGACGCGGCGGGCCGCGAGGGACGGCTGGGCGGCTGGGCCGATGCCCCCGCCGCGCGCTTCGCCCATCCGCGCGAGGAACATCTGCTGCCGCTGATGGTCGCGGCCGGCGCCTCCGACGGCCCCGGATCGCGCATCTATGGCGAGCTGGTGATGGACACGATGATCTCCGGGTTCAGGTTCGATTGATGGGATGACGGCAAAAGGAACCAGCGCCGCGCCGGTTCATTTTCCTGTGGCAATCGTCCGCGCGCTGCGCGATCGATCGCCGGAATATCGAAGGGGAAGCACCGAGTGAGCGAATCCGAAGAACCGCGGCGTTTCCGTTTCGAGGACGGCAGCTTCCTCGCCCTCGTCCTGATCGTCACGGTTGCTTTCGCGATGGTGATCGCGCCCTTCTTCGGCGCGATCCTCTGGGGGCTCGTCCTCGCGCTGATGTTCAGCCCGGTCCACCGCCGCATCCTCGACCGGATGCCGGGCCGCTCGAACGTCGCGGCGCTGATCACCCTGCTGATCATCATCCTGATCGTGATCCTGCCCGCCGCCTTCCTCGGATCGGCGATGATCCAGGAATTCCTGCATGTCTACGCGATGGTCCAGTCGGGCCAGATCGACATCGCCCGGATGTTCGAGCAGATGACCGGCGCGCTGCCCGACTGGGCGTCCCATTGGCTGGCGGCGCGCGGCCTGACCGATTTCGCCGCCGCGCGGCAACAGATCAGTGAGACGCTCAGCGGCAGCTTCAGCGCGATCGCCGCCCACGCGTTGCAGGTCGGGCAGGGGGCGCTCAACCTCGTCCTGATGCTAGGCGTGATGCTCTACCTGACCTTCTTCCTGATCCGCGACGGCGAGGAACTGGCGCGCCGGGTGATCGAATCGATCCCGCTCGATCCCGACCGGCGGCGCGCGGTGATCCGCAACTTCACCGTCGTCACCCGCGCGACGATCAAGGGCAGCCTGATCGTCGCGATCGTCCAGGGCTTCACCGGCGGCGTCACCTTCGCGCTGCTCGGCATCGAAGGGGCGCTGCTGTGGGGGACGATGATGGCGATCTTCTCGCTGATCCCGGCGATCGGCTGCGGCATCGTCTGGGTGCCGGTCGCGCTCTACCTGTTCGCCACCGGCGCGGTGGTGAAGGGGATCATCCTGGTCGTCGCGGGTGCGCTGGTGATCGGGTCGATCGACAATGTGCTGCGTCCGCTGCTGGTCGGCCGCGACACCCGCATGCCCGACTATGTCGTGCTGATCTCGACGCTGGGCGGGCTCCAGCTGTTCGGTTTCCACGGCTTCATCGTCGGGCCGGTGGTCGCCGCGCTGTTCATCGGCACCTGGAACATCGTCACCGAGCAGCGCCGCGCCGCGAGCCGCTGACCGGGCGCGGTCAGCGCTCGGCGATCAGCTTTCGGCGATTTCGGGAGCGTGGAAGGGCGGGTTCATCCGCTCGCGCCGGCGCTGGCGGTGTCGCCGCCACAGCAGCCAGAGCAGCAGGCAGGTGCCGGGGATCGGGAAGGCGATCATCAGCTCGGTCTTGTAGGGCGCCAGCGCCGCGATGATGCGGTCGACGGTCGGCCCGAACAGATAGCCGATCGTGGTGAACACCGCCGACCAGAGCAGCGCCGCGACGATGTTGAGTATCGCGAAGCGGCGCAGCGGGATCGTCGACAGCCCGATCGCGATCGGACTGACCGTGCGGAAGCCGTAGACGAAGCGGAAGGCGAGGATGAAGCCGGTGGGATAGCGTTCGATGAAGCCGACCGCCTTGGCGAAGGCCGGCTTCTGCCGGACGTGGACGACGAACGGCCGGTCGCGGAAGCGGCGGCCGATCTGGAAGAAGATCTGGTCGGCGACGACCGCGCCGAAGGCGGTGGCGAGGAAGGCGGCCCAGAGCGGGAACAGCGCGCGATGCGCCATCACCCCGCCGGCGATCGCCGCGGTCTCGCCCTCGAAACCCGCGCCGAGCGCGATCGCCCAGGGGCCGATCGCCCCGACGAGCTGTCCGAAATCCATCCATCCACCTGCGCGGCCGCCCCGAGGCGGGGACCATAGCGGGGCGGGGCGGGCGCGTCATGGAAGATTGTCCCGTCGTTCGTCATGCCGGCCTCCGCCGGCATGACGAGATAGGATGTGTTGATACGGTCACCCGGTTGCCCCGGGCCGATGCGGTCATTACATCGGCGGCTTCACTGCAAAGGGCTCCAGATGCTTGCCGTCCTGTTAGAGATCGTCGCCTATCTGCTCGGCGCGCTGACCTGGGTGATCATCATCCAGGCGATCCTGTCCTGGCTGGTCGCGTTCAACGTGATCAACACCTATAATGATTTCGTCCGGCAGGTGCTCTACGCGCTCAACGTGATCACCGAGCCGATCTACCGGCCGATCCGCCGCATCCTTCCCGACTTCGGCGCGCTCGACCTGTCGCCGCTGGTCGCGCTGCTGATCATCAACATCCTCACCCGGATCGTCATACCGCACGCCCAGGCGCAGGCGATGATGGCCGGGGTCTGAAAATCGGGGACCCCTGGACGGCGGTTGCCGACGGGATTCACCTCGCGGTTCGCGCCAGCCCCAAGGCCGGGCGCGATTCGATCGAGGGGGTCGTCACCGCCGCCGACGGGCGGCATTGGCTTTCGGTCAAGCTCGCCGCCGCGCCCAGCGACGGGGCGGCGAACGAGGCGCTGGTGCGGCTGGTCGCCAAGGCGCTGGGCGTCGCCAAGCGCGACGTGACGCTGGCCAGCGGCGCGACCTCGCGGCTAAAGAGGCTCCATGTTTCGGGCGATCCCGCCGCGCTGGCGGCCGCCCTTCAACGCATGATCGAATAGGATGGAACGGGTGGGCATGAACGGGGCTGAGATCATCGACGGCAAGGCCTATGCGGCGGGCTTGCGCGCCCGGGTCGCCACGGCGGTTCCGGCCTTCCGCGTCGCCGCCGGCCGCGCGCCCGGCCTCGCCGTGGTGCTGGTCGGCGAGGACGCGGCGAGCCAAGTCTATGTCCGTTCGAAGCACAAGGCGACCGTCGAGGCGGGGATGGAGAGCTTCGAGCACCGCCTGCCGGCGACCGCGAGCGAGACGGAGCTGCTCGCCCTGGTCGAGCGGCTCAACGCCGACGACCGGGTCGACGGCATCCTCGTCCAGCTGCCGCTGCCGCCGCACATCGACGAGAAAAAGGTGATCGCGACGATCGATCCCGACAAGGACGTCGACGGCTTCCACGTCGTCAACGCCGGGCGGCTGGCGGTGGGCGAGGCGGGCTATGTGCCGTGCACCCCGCTCGGCTGCCTGATGCTGCTCAAGGACCGGCGCGGCGACCTGTCGGGGCTGGAGGCGGTGGTGATCGGCCGCTCGAACATCGTCGGCAAGCCGATGGCGGCGCTGCTGCTCGCCGAGAATTGCACGGTGACGATCGCGCACAGCCGCACCCGCGACCTGGCCGAGGTGGTGCGCCGCGCCGATATCGTCGTCGCGGCGGTCGGCCGGCCCGAGATGGTCAGGGGCGACTGGATTCGCCCCGGCGCGACGGTGATCGACGTCGGCATCAACCGCGTGCCGGGCGTCGAGCCGGGCAAGACCCGGCTGGTCGGCGATGTCGCCTTCGCCGAGGCGGCGGCGGTCGCTGGCGCGATCACCCCGGTCCCCGGCGGGGTCGGGCCGATGACCATCGCGGTGCTGCTGCGCAACACGCTGGTCGCCGCGCACCGCCGCGCCGGCGTCGCGCTGCCGGAGGGCGCGATCGGATGATCGCCCTGTTCCTGTCGGCGTTCGTCACCCTGTTCGTGGTGATCGATCCGCCCGGCTGCGCCCCGATCTTCGCCGGGCTGACCCGCGACGCCCCGGCCGGCCAGCGGCGGTCGATGGCGATCCGGTCGACCCTGATCGCGACGGTGCTGCTGTTCCTGTTCGCGCTGGTGGGGGAGAAGCTGCTCGACACGCTCGGCATCAGCCTCGACGCCTTCCGCATCGCCGGCGGCATCATGCTGTTCCTGATCGCGCTCGAGATGGTGTTCGAGAAGCGCACCGAGCGGCGCGAGGGCCGCGCCGACGAGATCAGCCGCAAGGCCGCCGAGGAACGCCGCCCGATCGAGGACATCTCGGTCTTCCCGATGGCGATCCCGATGATCGCCGGGCCGGGCTCGATCGCCACGGTCATGCTGCTGGTGTCGCGCAGTAACGGCATCGAGCAGACGATCCTGGTGCTGGGCGCGCTGCTCGCGGTGCTGGCGCTGACCATGGCCGCCTTGCTCGCCGCCGGGCCGATCATGCGGGTGCTGGGGCCCAAGCTGGAGGCGATGATCACCCGGGTGCTCGGCGTGCTGCTCGCTGCCCTTGCCGCGCAGTTCGTGATCGACGGGATCAGCGCGGCCTTCGGCCTGCGCTGATCCGCCGGTTCAGTCGATCCGCCGCCACAGGCGGAAGGGCGAATTGCCGGGCAGCTCGACCGGCTCCAGCCAGCCGGGAATCTTCCCGTCCATCAGCTGGGTGTAGAAGCCGTGCGGCGCACGCGCCTTGTAGATGGTCGATTCGGCCATGCCCGGGCAGAGCAGCAGCATCGTCGCGCCGCGGCGCTTCATCACCGCATGCGCCACCTCGGGCGATGTCGCGCGGAAGCTGTGCTGGACGTCGAGGATCGCGTCGCCGTTGCGGTGATAGGGGCCGGCGACCGCGCTGTGCCGGGTCATGGCGATCAGCCGCGGCCCCAGGTCGATGAAGGTCAGCATCGTCGCGGCAGGCAGCCGGTCGAGCTGGGCGAGCGCGGGCAGGGTGGTGCAGCGGCGCGGCTGGCGATCGGCTTCGGCGCGCGCCTTTTCCTTGCGGACCTCCTTGGCGGGCTTGGGGATCATCGCCACGAACTGGGCGACCTGCCCCGACAGCGCGAAGAAGACCACCAGCGTGCCGCCGACCCGGACCAGCGACGATGCCGAATCGAGCAGCCGGGGCAGCAGCCGCCAGCCGAGCGCGGCGGCGCCATAGACGCCCAGAAGCTGCGCCTGCGGGCCGAAGCGCGATTGCCAGGCGAGCCCCGCCGTCGCCAGCAGGCTGAGCAGCGCGATCGTCGCCCAGACCGGGGCCTGCTCGGTGCGCCGCGCCTGCCAGAAGGCGGCGATCGCCCCCGCCGTGCCGATCAGCGGCAGCCAGGCGGTCTGCAGCGCGTCGCGCCACGGCTTGGTGGTGAGCGGCTTCACCTCGCGGATATTGTCGAACCACAGCAGCTTGAGCTCGGGCGAGATGCTCTCGGGCGCGCCGAGGCATTGCGGGAAGCTGAGCGCGAAGAAGACGGCGATGGCCGCGCCCGCGGCGGCCAGCGCGGCGAGCCGCCACCACGGCCCCCGGATGGCGGCGAGCGACAGTCCCAGCATCAGCGCCGAGGTCAGCAGCAGCGTCGACAGATAGACCGGCGACAGCACGTCGCACATCATCCGCCGGTTGTCGTAGGAGGCGAAGCCGGCGAAGGCGAGCGCGCAGCCGCCGCCCAGCGCCACCGCATAGGCGCGCAGCCGGCCTGCCTGTTCGCGGTCCCAGGCCCAGCGCAGCGCGATCGACGCGCCCGCCACCGCCATCATCGGGATCAGTTCGAGGCCGATGCCGAGCGACACCGCCGTGGCGAGGCCCGCGACGGTGCCGCCGCGCTGCGGGTGGCGGTCGGCGATCCCGGCGACGACCAGCGCCAGCATCGCGAGCTGCCAGCCATGATGGTCGATGCGCAGCGGCATCCACATGAACAGCGTCGTCTGCGCGCACATCAGCACCGCGAAGGCGATCGGATAGGCGCGCGGGTGGATGGTCCGCCGCACCGTCAGCACGATCGCCCACAGCGCCGGCGCCAGCGCCAGCAGCGGCGCCACCGCGCAGGCGATCCGCTCGGCGGTGAACTCGCCGACCAGCGGGCGGAAGACCAGGATCATCGCCGCGATCGGCAGGTCGACGATCCGCGACCAATGGACGTTGAGGCCGCCCGGCGGGGCGAGCTTGTACTGGCGCAGGTCGAACCAGGCCTGCCCGCCGAGCCAGGCCTTGACCTCGGCGAGCCGGAGATTGTCGTCGGTGTCGCTCAGCGCCAGCCAGCGGACCTGGCCCCAGCGATAATAGAGGAGATAGGCGCAGGCCCCCAGGAACATCAGCCAGAAGACGGTGCGCCAGCGGCGCTCGATCCAGTCCATCAGCCGATCTTCGAACTGCGCGTCGTTCCGGTCCTGCATCGGGCCCCGATTACAGCATTTTCAGGAAAAGTGGATACCGGTTTTCCGTCTGGAAAGGCGTAAAGAAGCGCAGGTCTCCGGGCGCCTGGCCCGTTCGCCGCGATCGGCCGAAGGCCGGCGCCCGTCCCGTTCGTTCGGGCGAGGTTCAGCTTGGCCATGCTGTGTTCGGCCCATCCGGGAACGGATACGAAGGGAACGGACTGGCAATTTCCACCCTTCGGGAGGCGCTCCTTCGGGGTTCCCTTTCCCCGGGGAGCGTGTTCCCGCCGGGCGGCGTCTTTGCCGATGGCATTCCCTTGGCCCCCTTTTGGTCATCCCGGCGAAAGCCGGGATGTGGAGTCACGTTTGAAGTGCACCGGTTGAGATTTTGAGGAATGCCTCGGCGGGGGTTAGGAAGCCAAGGCATTTTCTGGGTGTGTTGTTGAGCTGGTCGACGTGCGCGCGCAGCTGTTTGGCGGTGAGCGTTTCGAGGTTGGTTTTGCGTGGCAGGGGGCGGCGGAGCCTGCCGATGGTGTTTTCGACGCCGCCCTTTTGCCAAGGGCTTCGGACATCGCAAAAGAAGGTGGTGACACCGAGTGATTGGTGCAGCCGATAATGCTCGGCGAACTCGGTGCCGTTGTCGAAGCTGATAGTTTTTCGCAGATGCTGGGGGATATGCCGGAGGTTTCCGGCGATCCGGCATGCGGTCAGCCTGGCCCGGCGATGGGGCAATTTTTCGACGATGGTGAAGCGGGTCTGCCGTTCATGAAGGACGAGCAGGTTGTGGCCATATTTGGCGAAGAGCATGTAGTCGGCTTCCCAATGGCCTGGCTGGGTCCGTGTGTCGGCTTCGGTCGGCCTCTCCTGGATCGGCCGGCGCTGCTTGATGAAGCTGGCGGAGCTGCCGCCGCGCTTGCCGAAATGTCCGCGCCGACTCTTTCGGCGAGGCAGGAGCCGGTGCCAATAATCCTTCTGCGCCGAGCGGTGGTAGATGAACCGATAGATTGACTCATGGCTGACGGTGGGACCATTTAAGAGGGTCAGTCGGCCTGCGATCTGTTCGGGAGAGCTTCCCATCGCAAGGCCGTTTTCCACGATCTTTCGCAGGTCCGGCTGGCGCTCCAGCTTGAAGCGGCAATCCCATTCCCGCCGCCTGGCGGCCAGTTCATGGGCGCGACGCGGGTTGTAGCCACCCAGCCAGATCTTGGTCTGCCGGCTATTACGCTTGAGTTCACGGCCAACCGTCGTGTGATGCCGGCCAATCGCGTCCCCGATCTCACGCGAAGATTTACCGTCTGCATGCAGACGGTAAATCTCGATACGCTCGTCAAGGCCGAGCTGCCTGTAGCTTCTTCCCATCGCGCTTCCACCTTACCAGGTGGTGCACTTCATCTGTGAGTCCGCCGAATCTCACTTCTCTACGTCCCTCATCTCCTGGAGACCGGAAAAGGCAGGGAGATCCCGGCTTTCGCCGGGATGACGGTGTGGGTGATGCCGCCGCCGCTACGCTCCAGCTTGAGCCGCCCCCGCTTTTGTGGAATGGCGCGCCGATGCCGGAGGCGCCCCTTCTTTCCCGCGAGCGGATCGTGCTGCTCGGCCAGCTCGTCCGCTATGCGGTCACCGGGGTGTTCGCCTCGCTCGTCAATATCGGCATCTATCACCTGCTGGTGAAGCTGGCCGGCTTCGATCCCAACCTCGCCTGGACTTTCGGCTTCGTCGGCGCGGCGACCACCGGCTATGTCATCCACGGGCAGTGGAGCTTTCGCGGCCATGGCGGGCGCGACCGGCAGGGGGTGCGGATCGCGCGCTTCGCGATCGTCTCGCTGATCAGCTTCGCGCTCAACAGCCTGTGGGTGTGGCTGCTCGTCCAGCATATGGACCTTCCGATCTGGTCGCCCTATCCGCTGGTGCTGGGCGTGACGCCGCTCCTGGTCTTCTGGCTGAACCGCCAATGGGTGTTCGAATGAGCGAGACGCTGCCGGTTCCCCTGCTCTCCGTCCCCCTGCTGTCCGTCATCGTCCCGGTGAAGGACGAGGAGGATGCGATCGTCCCCTTCGTCACGCGAATGACGCGGGTGCTCGACGCGCTGCGCGATCCGCAGGGCGCGCCGATCGGCTGGGAGATCGTCTTCATCGATGACGGCAGCACCGACCGGACGATGGCGGCGATCCTGGTCGCGCACGACGCCGACCGCCGCGTCGCGGCGCTGTCGCTGTCGCGCAACTTCGGCAAGGAAGCCGCGCTGTCGGCCGGGCTCGACCATGCCCGCGGCGCGGTGGTGGTGCCGATCGACGTCGACATGCAGGACCCGCCCGAGGTGATCGGCGCGATGATCGACAAGTGGCGCGACGGCTATGAGGTGGTCTACGGCGTCCGGCGCAACCGGCTGACCGACAGCCTGCCCAAGCGGCTGACCGCCGACCTCTATTATCGCGCGCACAACTGGCTCTCGATGGACAAGATCCCCGAGCATGCCGGCGATTTCCGCCTGCTCGACCGCAAGGTCGTCGAGGTGATCAAGCGGATGCCCGAGCGCAACCGCTTCATGAAGGGCCTGTTCGCCTGGTCGGGCTTTCGCCAGACCGCGGTCGAATATGACCGGGCCGAGCGCGCCGTCGGCACCACCAAGTTCAATTACTGGAAGCTGTGGCAGCTCGCGATCGACGGCATCACCTCGGCGTCGACCGCGCCCCTGCGGGTGTGGTCCTATGTCGGCGCGGTGATCGCGGTGGTGGCGCTGGTCTATGCGGTCTATATCGGCGTCCGCACGCTGATCTACGGCGCCGACGTGGCGGGCTATCCGTCGCTGATGGTCGCGACGCTGTTCCTCGGCGGGGTCCAGCTCCTCTCGCTCGGCATCCTCGGCGAATATGTCGGGCGCATCCTGGTCGAGACCAAGAAGCGGCCGATCTACATCGTCCGGCAACGCATAGGCTGTGCTGAGCCCGAGATCGAGGACGCCGACTGATGGACCGCGCCACCTATGACCGCATGGCGGAGATCGACCAGGACCATTGGTGGTTCGTCGCCCGCCGCCGGATCATCGCCAGCCTGATCGAGCGCCACCGGCCGAAGCCGGGGCCGATGCGCATCCTGGAAGTGGGGGCGGGGACCGGCTCGAACCTCGCGCTGCTCCAGCGCTACGGCGCGGTCGACGCGATCGAGCCCGACGACGGCGCCCGCGCCTTCGCCGAGCAGCGCAGCGGCCTGAAGATCAAGGGCGGCTATCTGCCGGACGTGCCGCTCGACGACGGCGCCTATGACCTGATCGTGCTGCTCGACGTGCTCGAGCATATCCCCGGCGACGTCGAGGCGCTGGCCTGCCTGAAGGACAAGCTGGCGCCGGGCGGGCGCATCCTCGTCACCGTGCCGGGCGCGCCGTGGATGTGGAGCGCCCACGACGTCGCCCACCACCACCAGCGCCGCTACACCGCCGGGCAGCTGCGCGGCGTGTTCGGCCGGGCGGGGCTGAAGGCCCGCTACCTGACCCATTTCAACAGCGTGCTGTTCCCGCTGATCGCGGCGGTGCGGCTGCTCGGCAAGCTCTCGGGCAAGGAAGGCGGCGACGATGCGATGCCGTCCAGGCCGGTCAACGCGGCGCTGACGACGCTGTTCGGGGCCGAGCGCCTCTGGGCGGCGCGGGTGCCGGTGCCGTTCGGCGTCTCGATCGCGATCGTCGCGGAGCCGTAAGGCCCGAACGGGTCAGCGCACCGGCTTGAAGCGGAAGGGCGCGACGTCTTCCTGGATGCTGTAGAGCGCGCCGCGCTCGCCGCCGTTCCAGATCAGCTTGAGCGACGGATCGTTGATCGGCCAGCGATCGCGCGGGGCGTTGATCAGCCACAGATAGTCGAACGCCTCGCGCGGGAAGAGCGCGATCGAGCTTTCGATGCTGCGCGATCGCGGCGCGCGGCAGCGGCGCGGGCGCATCACCTGGGTCGGGTCCTCGGCATAGCCCTTGGCGGGGGCGTAGGTGATCGACAGCAGCTGCGCGCCCGCCATCGTCCACTGGCCGTTGACGAACGCTTCCCGCCGGACGATCGCCATCGCGCCGAGATGTTCGAGCCGGGGCGATTCCCAGCGCGACAGGCAGGGCAGGTCGACCAGCGCGAAGACGCGGGCGTTGCGGTCGACATGGTCGAGCGCGGCGAGCTGCTGCTCCTGATAGGCGGAGATGCCGGCGAACTGGACGGTCGCCTGCCACACGCGCACCCCGAAGATCGCCAGCGCGATCGCGGCGATGCTGCCCAGCGCGACCCGGTTGGTGGTGCGCGGCACCAGCCCGAGCACCCCGATCGCGACGACATAGGGGGCGAGCCGCATGTCGGCATAGGCCGAACCGATGACGATGCGCGGCATCAAGACATAGGCGATGATCAGCACCAGCGTGGCGACGCCGAGGGTGCGGCGCATGTCGACGCCAACCTTGCGCCAGCCGATCGAGCCGATGCCGAACAGCACCAGCATGATCAGCAGCGACACCAGCCAGATGTCGAATTCCATCCACTGGGTGCGCAGCGAGGAGACCAGATAGACATATTTGGCCTTCCAGTTGAACCAGTCGGCGGTCTCCCCCTGTACGTCGCCCGAACGCCACAGCAGCATCAGCAGCATCGGCGGGGCGAGCGGCAGGCAGTGGAGCGCGCCGCGCCACAGCGCCTCGGCATAGCCGCGCCCCTCGACGTCGCGCATCCGCACGATCTCGGCCGAGAAGGCGAGCAGGCCGAGCACGCCCCAGGCGAAGCCGTGCGCCAGCCAGACCAGGCAGCCGATCGGCACGAACAGGATCGCGCGCAGCCGGATCCGCCCCATCCGCGCCAGATAGAGCCACAGCGCGAAGGCGTTGAGCGCGAACGCCATCGCCAGCACATAGTTGATGAAGCCCCACTGGAACGGCCAGCAATAGGCGAAGGGCGCGACCAGCCCGGCCGTCGCCGGCAGCCGGCCATGGACCTCGCGCGCGATCAGCAGGAAGCCGGTCAGCGTCAGTGGCGGCACCATCATGACGATCAGCTTCACGCCCAGCTCGAGCCCGAACAGCTTCGCCATGGGCACGATCAGCAGGTCGACGCCGAGATTGCCCATCAGCGCCCATTGGAAGCTGAAATAGTCGGTGAGCAGCGGCGAGGAAGGATCGGACAGCTCGACCCGGTAGCGCCCCATATGCCCCATCAGGTCGACCAGCGGAGGAACCTCGGGCCGGATCAGCGGGATGATCGATATGATCGCGAGGACGGCGATATACCAGGGTCGCGTCCACCAGCCGGACGGCGGCGTCAGAGGCGGTGTGGACCGGAACATCGGGACTCGCCCTTATGTCGGGCGCGGAAGGACGGCAAGGGGGTGGCGCGATTCCGGCGGGAATATCGGCTGCCCCGTCGCCGTATATCGCCGTTTCAGGACCGTCGCTGCCACAGCCGCAGCGTGCTGCCCTCCAGCGGCACCGGTTCCAGCCATTCCGGTGCTTCGCCATGGAGCAGCCGCGCCGCCAACCCGTTACGCGCGGCGCCGGCATAGAGGCTCGCCTCGGTGCCGTTGGGATCGATCAGCACATAGGTCATGCCGTGCGCCACCATGATGCGATGGGCGACCTCGGGCGGCTGGGTGAAGGCCAGGATCACCCGGCGGATTCCCTGCGGACCGCGATGATGGCCGCTGCCGGCATAGCTGTGTGGCGTGACGACCAGCAGGCGCGGGGTCAGGTCGAGCCCGGTCAGGATCGAGCTGCGTGGTAGCCGTGCTAGCGGATCGAGGCTGCTATTGAGAGCGATGCAGCAAGGCGCCAGCCCGCTCCTGTTCGCGACGGGCGCGACGCGGTGCATGATCAGCGTGCCCGCCGCGATCGTCCCGATCGGCGACAGCATCAGGAAGGTCGCGGCCGAGGCGAGGACGCGGACGGGTGGACGTTGCCAGCGATCGATCTTGCCCAGCAGCCGGGTGAGCAGCCAGGCGGTGCCGGGCAGGGCGCAGCCATGGGCGAAGCCGCCGGCGCGCTGGACGAGCAGTGCCACAGCGAAGGCAGCGGCGAGGATCGCGGCCATGGTCAGCCAGTTGCGCGCCTCGGCGCTGGTCCGCGCGGCGCGCCAGGCGGCCAGCGTCCCGGCGAGGCCGATCGGCGGGAAGCCGATCAGCATGATCACATTGTCGACGGGCTGCCGCCAGACCGGAAGCCCTTCGAGGACCTTGTCGTACCAGAAGTGGCGCGACACCGGATCGAGCGTGGCGAACGGCCCGGCGAGGCAGGCGGGCGCGGTCGCCGCGAGCAGCGCGACGCCGAGCGCCCCGGCCAGGACCAGCGCCGCGATCCGCGCGCCGACGCCGCGCCGCGTGGCGATGCGCAGCCCGATCGCGGCGGCGATCGGCGTGACGATCAGCGGCCCGAACCAGGCGGGGCTGACCGCGTCGCACCAATATTGGTCCCAGCCGGCGCGCCCGTGGAAGCCGGCGAACAGGAGCAGGCTGGCGCCGCCGAAGGCGGCCGCGAAGGCGCGGAGCCGCTCGGTCTCGCCCCAGCACAGGCAGCGCAGCGCCAGCAGCAGCGCGATCGCCGCCGCCGCCGGCAGCGCTTCGAGCGAAATGGCGAGCCACAGCGCGGTGACGATGCCGCCCATGGTCCCGCCGCGCAGCGGCCGGCGGTCGAAGCAGGCGGCGACCGCGAACAGGCCCAGCGCGGTCTGCCAGCCATGATGGTCGATCCGCATCGGCAGGACGTGGAACAGGATCATCGGCGCGGTCGCGGCGAGCGTCGCCGCGAGCAGCGCCGCGCGCCGGCCGGCGAGCCGCGCGGTGGCGAGCGCGACCGCGGACAGCGTCCCCGCGAAGGTGATCAGCGGCACCGCGCTGGCGGCGACGCGCTCGGCGATCGCCCCGCCGAGCAGCGGCTGGAGCAACAGGATCAACCCGGCGATCGGCAGGTCGACGATCCGCGACCAGTGCATCGGCACGCCGTGCGGCGGATCGATGCGATATTGGGTGACGTCGAAGAAGCTCTGCCCGCCCAGCCAGTCGCGGACCTGCTGGAGCCGCAGATAATCGTCGGGGTCCCACATTTCGAGCGGCGCGATGCGGCTGTACGCGACGGCCAGCAGCACCGTCGCCGCGAGCGCCCAGAGCGCGGCGATGCCGAGGATCAGGCGGCGGGGGGAGAGGTCAGCCATTCCGTCTTCCCCTCCCTTCCGAGGAGGGTCGGGGGATAATTGACGAATAAGGGTCGATCCCCTTGGCGGGTTTCGCGACGAAGCCGGGGACGCTCGCTGCGCTCGCGACCCACCCCCCGGCCCCTCCCTTGAAAGGGAGGGGGGACGGTGTGGTGTCGTCACGCCGCCTTCCTGTCGGCGATCCGGGTCGGCACCGCGCGTTCGGAGCGGAGCGCGGCGGCGACGCCGGCATCGTCGCCCTCGCGGCCGGCCTCGTGATATTCGGCGTCCTCGTTGACCGCCCAGACGTCGTGGCGGCGGGCGCCGGCGGCGATGTTGCGGGCGGTCAGCATCGCCGTCATCATCGCATGGTCCTGGTTGTTGTAGCGGTGCATGCCGTTGCGGCCGACGAAGTGGAGCGTCGGGTAGCGCGCCTCCAGCTCGCCGCGCACCGCCGCGACATGGGCGGCATAGTCGTCGTCATAGACCGGATAGGCCTTTTCCTGGCGGACGACCGCGCCGCCGGCCACGGCGGCCGGGTCGCACAGGCCGAGCTGCGCCAGCTCCCGCGTCGCCAGCGCGACGAGGTCCTCGTCCGACGACGACCACAGGCCGTCGCCCTCGAAGCAGAAATATTCGAGCCCGACGCAGGCGAGCGCCGGATCGGGCACCATCTCGGGCGACCAGCTCCGGAAATTCTGGATGCGGCCGACCTGCACCCGATCGTCATGGATGTAGATCCAGTTGTCGGGGAACAGGTCCTCCGACCGGATCATCAGCGCGACGGTCAGGAAGTCGCGATAGTGGAGCGCCATCGCGTCGGGCAGCGTCGCCGGCAGCGGGTGGATGCGGCTCGCCAGCTCGCGCATCGGCGCGGAGCTGATCACATGGTCGGCGGTCAGCATCGCCAGCCGGCCGTCACGCCCCATCGCCGCGACTCGCCACAGCCCGGCGGTCTCGTCCCACGACAGCTGGTGGAGCATGTGTCCCATCAGCAGGTTGTTGCCCTGCTCCAGGATGCGGTCGCGCGCGGCGTCCCACATCATGCCGGGGCCCTTGCGCGGATAGCGGAAGCTTTCGAGCAGGGTCTTGGCCTGCATCCCGTCATTGGGCCGCCTGTTGAGGCCCAGCGAGCGGCGGACGCCGTCCCACACCGCCTTGCCCAGGCTCAGCCCCTTGATCCGCTGCGCCGCCCAGTCGGCCGACATCTCGTCGCACGGCATGCCCCACACCTTCTCGGTATAGGTCTTGAAGAAGATGCCGAACAGGCGGGCGCCGAACTGGTTGACGACCCATTGCTCGAAGCTCTTCACCTCCTTGTGGGGGAACAGCTTCCAGCGGAAGAAGCTGGCCATGCACAAGGTCGACTGCCACAGGCCCAGGTTGCGCAGCGCCTCGAAGGCGCGCAGCGGGTAGCTGTAATATTTGCCGCGATAATAGATGCGGCTCATCCGCGGCCGCTCGATGAAGTCGTCGGGCAGCAGCTCGTTCCACAGGTCGACCACCTCGCGCGACTTGGAGAAGAAGCGGTGGCCGCCGATGTCGAATCGGAAACCCTCATGCTCGACGGTGCGGCTGATCCCGCCGACCTGGTCGGGGTCCTTCTCGATCAAGGTGACGGTGAAGCCCTGCTTGCCGAGCATGTAGCCGGCGGTCAGCCCCGCGGGCCCCGCCCCGATGATCGCGACGTCGACATGGTGGGAGGCGCGCGGCATCAAAGGTCCCTCATATCCGGATATCCGCCGAAGCCATGGCCGACGAGCCGCTAAGACATGGTTAACGGCGGGGGTTCTGCGCCGCGCCGCCGGCCGTCGCCTTTCTGTCATCGGACTGTCTTATCGAGGGGCGGGACCGACGATCCGGGGATGGACATGCTGAACAGGATGCAGGGCAAGGCGAAGCCGCGGGTCGTCGAGTTCGATCCGGTGCTGGCGGCGCTGGTCGCCGAGCGGCTGGCGCAGGGGCTGCATCCCTCGCTGATCGCGCTGCAGCTCGCCCAGCGCGCCGATCCCGAGCTGGTCGGCGCCTATGCGCGCGAGATCGAGGGCCATCCCTATTTCCAGGGCGCGATGGCCGTCGCCGACGCGCTCCGCAAGCGCGACTGGATTCTCGACTGCCAGGCCGCCTCCTGGCGCCGCTCGCCCGACGCGACCCGGATCGCGCGGCGCGAATCGCTCGATCCCGAGACTTTCCTGCGCGACCATTATGCCGGCCAGCGGCCGGTGGTGATCGGCGGCCTGGTCGATCATTGGCCGGCGCTGTCGCTGTGGACGGCCGATTATCTGGAGCAGCGGATCGGCCGGGAGACGCCGGTCGAGGCGCAGAAGGGGCGGGAGTCGCGCAAGGATTTCGAGCTGCGCAAGCTGGAGCTGCGGCGGACCGTGCCGTTCGGCGAGATCGCCGACGCGCTGCGCAGCGCGGAGCCGTCGAACGACCTCTACGTCACCGCCAACAACGGGGCGGGCAACCGCGCCGCCTTCGAACCGGTCTGGGGCGATTTCGGCCCGATCGAGGGCTATACCGTCCCGCGCGACGGGCAGGACGGCTATCTGTGGATCGGCCCGGCGGGCACGATCACCCCCTTCCACCACGACCTCACCAACAACCTGCTGGTCCAGGTCCGTGGCCGCAAGCGCGTCCATATGGTGCCGAACTGGGAAGAGGCGCGGATGAAGACGGCTCGCCGCATCTTCAGCGACTGGACGCTGGAGGCGCTGCAGGAGGCGGGCGACAAGGGGCCGGTGCTGCTGGAGACGGAGATCGGGCCGGGCGACGCGCTGTTCATCCCGGTCGGCTGGTGGCATCATGTCGTCAGCCTCGACGCGAGCTGCTCGGTGCTGTTCACCAACTTCGCCTGGCCGAACGATTTCGCGACCCCCTTCATGGAAGGGCGCTGACGCCGGGCGCCGGGACTGGTCAAAGCCGGTCCGCTGGCTTAGCCATCGCCATGTGACCCTATCTGTCAGGAACCGGCCTTTCCGGATCGCGCTGCTGTCGCTGGCCCTGTTGTCGCTGGCCGGTGCCGCGCCGCCCGCGAACCCCGACGAAGCGTTCAGCCTCTATGCCGACGCGACCGTCATCGACGGCACCGGCGCTCCGCCACGGGCGCATCAGGACATCCTGGTGCGCGGGCAGCGGATCGTCGCGGTCGCGCCGCGCGGCACGATCGCCGGCGCGGATGGGGCGAAGCGGATCGACCTGTCGGGGCGCTTCGTCATGCCGGGGCTGATCGACACCCATGTCCACCTCGCCACCCCGCCCGACGACGCCAGGGCGCGCGCGATCCTGCGGCGCAACCTCTATGGCGGGGTGACGGCGGTGCGCGACATGGCCGACGACGTGCGGCCGGTGGCCGAGCTCGGCCGCGCCGCGCTGGCCGGGGAGATCGCCGCGCCCGACATCCATTATGCCGCGCTGATGGCGGGCCCGCCCTTCTTCCAGGACCCTCGCGTGCTGGCGGTGACGCTGGGCGTCACGCCGGGCAAGGCGCCCTGGATGCAGGCGATCGACGATCGCACCGACCTCAGGACCGCGGTGACGCTGGCGCGCGGCACCTCGGCGACCGCGATCAAGATCTATGCCGATCTGCCGCCGCGCCTCGTCAAGGCGATCACGGCGGAGGCGCATCGCCAGCATTTCCGGGTCTGGGCGCACAGCGCGGTGTTCCCGACCCGCCCGGCCGACGTGATCGCGGCCGGCGCCGACACGGTCAGCCATGTCTGCTACCTCGCCTATCAGGTCGAGCCGGTGATGCTCGCCGCCTATGAGGACCGCACGCCGGTCAACGAGGCGTTGCTCGCGCCCCAGGGCGACGATCCGGTGATCGCCGGCCTCTACCGCGCGATGCTGAAGCACGGCACGATCCTCGATGCGACCGGCAGCCTGTTCGTCCGCACCGACAAGGCGCGGCAGCAGCATCCGGAGAAGCGGCGGCTGCGCTGCACCGGCGCCACGACGACCCGGCTGACCCGGCAGGCGTGGAAGGCCGGGGTGCCGATCTCGACCGGCACCGACTTCGTCCAGGGCTATCGCAGCGACTGGCCCGACGTGCATGAGGAGCTGTTCTTCCTCGCCCGCGACGTCGGCATGCCGCCGATCGAGGTGATCCGCTCGGCGACGCTGGTCGGCGCGCAGGCGGCGGGGCAGGCGGCCGACATGGGGTCGATCGAGCCCGGCAAGCTCGCCAATTTCCTGGTGCTGGCCGCCGATCCGGCCGCCGACATCGGCAATATCCGGACGATCGAGACGGTGGTGAAGCGCGGCCGCGCCTATCCGCGCGGCGACTATCGGCCGACGACCAGGGCGGAAATGGGGGACGGCGATGACGATTGAACGGCGCGAATTCCTGGCGCTCGCCACCGCGACGGCGGCGACGGCGGCCCTGCCGGGGCCGCTGCTGGCGGCGGCTGCGGCCGATCCGCTCACGGGCCGGATCGTCGTCAATGCGCTCGGCGGGCTGGGCGATCCCAACGACCGGGGCGACGGCCTCGTCCCGCGCTTCAGCCCGCGCGTGCTGGCGGAAGCGCATGCCTCGGGGCTGACCGCGGTCAACATCACGCTCGGCTATGTGGCGGGCCCCGCCGATCCGTTCGAGGCGAGCGTCCGCGACATCGCCGCGACCGATCGGCTGGTGCGCGAGCATGGCCGCGACCTGGTCAAGATCCTCACCGCCGCCGACATCCGCCGCGCCCGGACGGAGGGCAAGGTCGGGCTGATCTACGGTTTCCAGAACGGCGCGATGATGGGCAAGGACGTCGGCCGCGCCGACATCTTCGCGAATCTCGGCGTGCGCATCTTCCAGCTCACCTACAATCCCGCCAACCAGATCGGCGACGGATCGATGGCGCCCGAGAATCGCGGGATCACCCCGTTCGGGCACGAGCTGATCGCCCGGCTCAACGCGCTGCGGGTGATGGTCGACCTGTCGCACAGCGGCGAGCGGACCTGCCTGGAGGCGGCCCGCGCCTCGCGCGCGCCGATCTCGATCAACCACACCGGCTGCCGCGCGCTGGTCGACCTGCCGCGCAACAAGACCGACGCCGAGCTGCGGCTGGTGGCCGAGCGGGGCGGCTTCGTCGGCATCTATTTCATGCCCTTCCTCAACGCGACCGGCCATGCCCGCGCCGAGGACGTCGTCGCGCATATCGACCATGCGGTGAATGTCTGCGGCGAGGACCATGTCGGCATCGGCACCGACGGCGACGTCACCGCGATCGACGATCTCAAGGCCTATGAGGCCACGCTGGCCAAGGAGATCGCCGAGCGCCGCGCCGCCGGGATCAGCGCGGCGGGCGAGCGGCCCGACACCTATCCCTTCGTCGTCGACCTGCGCGGGCCCGACCAGTTCCGCAGGCTCGCCCGGCTGCTCCAGGCGAAGGGCTATGGCAGCGCCCGGATCGAGAAGATCCTGGGCGCCAATTTCCTGCGCTATGCCGAGACGATCTGGGGCGCCTGACCGGCGGGTTCAGGCGGGCACCGGCTCCGCCGCGAAGGAGGCGAGCTGGGCGGCATGCGCCGCCTGGAAGGCCGGCCGCGCGGTGCAGCGGTCGCGATAGGCGGCGAGGGTCGGGAATTCGGCCATCAGCGCATCGTCGGACACCTCGCGCAGCACCGTCGCCATGACGATGTCGGCGGCGGTGAAGTCGCCCTCCAGATAGTCCTTGTCGCCAAGCCAGCCGGCGAGCGCGGCGAGTCGTCCGCGCAGCGTCTCGATCACCTGCGGGCGGCGCAGGCGGCCCCATTCGGCGTCGGGGTTGAAGGTGTCGATATTGACGAGGTCGAAGACGAACGGTTCGACGCTGTTGAGCGCCGCCGTCACCCAGGTCAGCACCCGGGCGCGGCCCTGCGCGGTGCGCGGCATCAGCCGCTCGCAACGCTCGGCGATGCGCAGCACCATCGCGCCGCTCTCGAACATCTGCACCTCCTCGTCGCGATAGGCGGGGACCTGGCCGAACGGCTGCTCGCGGCGATAGTCCGCGCCCTTCGCCGTCTCGAAGCCGATCAGCCGCTCGCGATAGCCGAGCCCGGCCTCCTCGCAGGCCCAGCGCGGCCGCAGGTCGCGGACGAAGCCGCGCGCGAAATCGGGCACCCAGGCGAAGCCGGTGATCTCGATGGCGGCGTTCTGGTCGATCGGCATGACGGACTCTTCTCTCTCGCTCTGTTGGATGAGAAGGGTTGATATCAACATATTGGGGCGCTGTCAAAGCACGGGCCGGAATCGTCTAGCCCAGCGCGGCCTTGAGCTTCTCGCGGTCGAGCTGGCCTTCCCAGCGGGCGACGACGACGGTAGCGACGGCGTTGCCGACGAAGTTGGTGAGGCTGCGGCATTCGGACATGAAGCGGTCGATGCCGAGGATCAGCGCCATCCCCGCGACCGGCACCGACGGCACGATCGACAGGGTGGCCGCGAGGGTGACGAAGCCCGCGCCGGTCACCCCGGCGGCGCCCTTCGACGACAGCATCGCCACCAGCAGCAGGCTGATCTGCTCGCCCAGCGACAGGTCGACGTCGCAGGCCTGGGCGATGAACAGCGCCGCCAGCGTCATGTAGATGTTGGTGCCGTCGAGGTTGAACGAATAGCCGGTCGGCACGACCAGCCCGACGATCGGCTTGGCGCAGCCGGCCTGCTCCATCTTCGCCATCAGGTTGGGCAGCGCGCTTTCGGAGGAGGAGGTGCCGAGCACCAGCAGCAGCTCGTCCTTGAGATAGGCGATCAGCCGCAGGATCGAGAAGCCGGCGATCCGCGCGATGATGCCGAGGACGACGAGGACGAAGCCGATCGAGGTCAGGTAGAAGCACAGCACCAGCCCGCCGAGATTGGCGAGGCTGCCCAGCCCGAACTTGCCGATGGTGAAGGCCATCGCGCCGAACGCGCCGATCGGGGCCGCCTTCATCAATATCCCGACCAGCCGGAAGACGACGGCGACCAGCCGTTCGAGCAGGTCGGTCACCGGCTGGGCGCGCTCGCCGACCAGCGACAGCGCGATGCCGAACAGGATCGCGACGAACAGCACCTGGAGGATCTCGCCCTGCGCCAGCGCCGAGAGCAGCGTGTCGGGGATGATCGCCATCAGGAAGCCGACCAGCGACTGGTCGTGCGCGGCCTTGGCATAGTCGGCGATGTGGCTGCTATCGAGGTCGGCGACGGCGATGTGCATCCCCGCGCCCGGCTGGACGACATTGGCGACGAACAGGCCGACGATCAGCGCGAGCGTCGACACCGCGAGGAAATAGCCGAACGCCTTGAGCGCGACCCGGCCGAGATCGCCGAGATGGCTGAGCCCGGCGATGCCGGTCACCACGGTCAGGAAGATCACCGGCGCGATGATCATCTTGACCAGCTTGATGAACGCGTCGCCGAGCGGCTTGAGCTGCGCGCCGACATCGGGCGCCAGCCAGCCGAGCAGCACGCCCAGCACGATCGCCAGCAGCACCTGCGCATAGAGCGATCGCCAGAAGGGCGGACGAATGGCCGGCGCGGCGTCGCTGTCGATGATCATGGGATGATGGGGCCCCCTCCGAATGGAAGCGGACACTGCCCTTATCCCCCCTCCCTTTCAAGGGAGGGGAAGGGGGTGGGTGCGAGCGCAGCGAGCTTCCTCGCTCGTCCCGTAGAACTTCGCCAAGGGGGATCGACCCCCTTGGCTCCGTACCCCACCCTTTCATCCCTCCCCTGAAGGGGAGGGAGAATTTTTGGGAGCTACCGCCTGTACTTCAACGCCACCCACAGCGTCCGCGGCGTCGCGCGTTCGACGGTGCCGTCGGCGCCGACGGTCGCCTCGACGCGCTTGTTGGCGATGTTCTCGCCGCGCAGCTCGGCGGTGAAGCCCCGGCCGAGGTCGAGCGCGGCGACCGCGTCGAAGGTCAGCGCGTCGTCGAGGCGGCGGCTGTTCTGGTCGTCCTCATATTGGCTGGCGACATAGCGCGCGGTGACGCCGATCCGGGCGGTGTCGGGGCGGTTCCACTCGATCGAGGCGCTCGCCTGGTCGCGCGGCGTCTGGGCGGGGCGCAGGCCGGCGAGGCCGAGCGCCGCGCCGGACGCGCGGACGCGCGGGTCGATGTGCGAATAGCTGGCGATCGCGCGCCACTCGCCCAGCGTCGCCATGCCGTCGACCTCGATGCCGCGGCTGCGGATCGCGTCGACATTCTGGCGCTGGCGGGTGTTGGGCGCGATGGTGACGTTCGAGATCGCGTCGTCGAGCCGGTTCCAGAAGATCGTCGCCCCCAGCTTCCATCCGGGCAGCGGCGCATATTCGGCGCCGCCTTCGATCCCCTTGACCCGCTCGGGATCGAGCAGCGGGTTGGCGATGGTCGAATCATTGCCCGCGCGGAACGGGCGGTAGAGCTCGTTGAGGGTCGGCAGGCGCCAGCCGGTATAGGCCGCCGCGCGCAGGCTGACCGCCGCCGCGCCCGGCGGGCTCCAGGCGATGCCGGCGCGGCCGGTCGCCTCGGTCCCCGACCGGTCGGGATAGCGCGCGCTGTTGGCGGCGATCAGGGCGCCGGTCGCGCGGCTGATCTCGGTGCGCTGGCCGTCGCGGAGCTGCCAATGGTCGACCCGGCCGCTCGCGGTCAGCGTCAGCCCCGTGGCGGGCAGCAGCGCCAGTTCGGCGAAGCCGCCGAAGACATTCTGCTCGCCGCCCGCGACGCGGTTGGCGTTGGTCGAGACGACGCGTTCCTCGGTCCGCCCGCTGACATGGCGGGCGTCGCCGCCGATCCGCAGGCTGATCCCTTCGCCGAGCGGCGGGCGCAGCTCGATCCGCCCGCCGAAGCCGTTGGCGGGGACGTTATACTGGTCGAGCGACTGGCTGACGGTGGCGCGGCCGGCGCCGATGCTGGCGAAGCCGCTCGAGAATTCGCGGTGCTGGAGCCAGGCGGTCGCCTCCCACCCCCAGCGGCCGCGCCCGACCAGCCGGATCGAGCTGTCGACCGCGAGGTTGCTGTTGCCGGTGAAGGGGACGCCGCGGTCGCGCCGGTCGAGCAGGAAGGAGCCGTTGGCCTGCAGCTCGGTCTCCGCCCCGACCGGGATCACCGCGCGGGCGGCGGCGCGGCTCTGCTTGTAGCGCGCGGCGCGGTCGATCGGGCCGCGATCCTCCTCGACGACGGGGATGAAGCCGTCGCCCTGCGCATGGCCGCCCGACAGCATCAGGAAGCCGCCGCCGAGCCGCGCCGTCACCGTCGCGTCGGCGTCGATCGAGTCGCGGCTGCCATAGGCGACGCTCGCGTCGACGGCGTGCGCCTCGTCCGGGCTCATGCTCGACAGCTCGATCGTCCCGGCCAGCGCGCCGGGGCCATAGACGCCGCTGCCGCCGCCGCGCGTGACGCGGACATGGCCGATCCGCGCCGGATCGAGCGCGGCCCAGCTCACCCAGCCGCCGAACGGATCGACCATCGGCACGCCGTCGAGCAGGATCAGCGCGCGGGCCGAGGCGTTGCCGCCGAGGCCGCGCAGCGTCGCCCCCTGGCTGGTCGGATGCGCCGATCGCGCGTCGGAACGGCGGAACTGCTGGAAGCCGGCGGCGTCGCGCAGGATGTCCTCCATCCGCCCGCTCGCCGACGCCTCCAGCCGGGCGCGGTCGATGCTGATCACGTCGAACGCGGCGTCGCCGGGCGAGCGCGGCAGGCCCTGGCCGGTGACGACGATCTCCGCCGCATCGTCGGCCCAGGCCGGGCCGGCGATGAGCCCGACGCAGGCCGCGGTCAGCAGGAAACGAAGATGCCGCACGATGATCCTCCCGGAATTGCTTTGAGGGCGGATCACCACTCCGGGGCGGCGGCGTCAATGGGTATAAAGGCCAAGACGCCTCCGTCATGCCGGCGGAGGCCGGCATCTCCGGAGAGAGGAGAGAAGATCGACGCTGGAGCCGCCCGAGGTCCCGGCCTCCGCCGGGACGACGCGTGACGGGGTCTTACGCCGCGACCTCGAAGCGCTGGGCGTAGCGGGCGGCGATGCGGGCGACGGGCATCAGCACGAACACGTCGATCGTGTTGAAGGCGTGGTCGATATAGGCGCCGTCGCCGACCTCGGCGCCGACCCGCAGATAGGCCTTGATCAGCGGCGGCAGCCGGCGCGAGGCGATGCGCGGGTCATAGCCGCCAAGCGGCAGCGGGCCGAGCGGGATGGCATGCGCGCCGATCGCGCGGGCGCGCAGCTCGGGCACCGCCATGTGGTTGTGGGCGAGCAGCGACAGGCCCTCGGCATGCTCGGCCGGGTCGGTACCGGGAAAGCTCGCGCAACCGAACATATGGCCGATCCGGTGGCGCTGCAGATAGTCGGCGATGCCGCGCCACAGCAATTGGATGGTGCCGGCGTCGCGATAGGCCGGGTCGACGCAGGAACGGCCGAGTTCGAGCAGCTCGACGCCCTCGCGCCGGCCGTGCGCGATCACCGCCGACAGGTCGAACTCGTGCGCCGAATAGAAGCCGTCATGCGCCTCGGCGACGCTCTGGCGGAGCAGCCGATAGGTGCCCACCACCGGGCTGCCGGCGCGCGCATGGTCCTCGACCAGCAGATGGTCGCACAGCATGTCGTAAGGGTCGACGTCGCGGCCCTGGCCGGCGTCGGCCGCCTGCGGCTCGGGCGTCGCGCCCATGTCGCGGAAGAAGATGTCGTAGCGCAATCGCTGCGCCGCGACGACGTCGGCCGCGCCATCGGCGAGCCGGACGGCAAGGCGGCGTTCAACCCGATCGAGGGCCTGCGTCATCATGGCGTCCCCTTGCTGCAACGATGACCCGGCAATAATGGCGCAATGCGACACGGCGGCTACCGCATCGCGATCGATTTGCTACAACCATGTTCCACCGCCGTGACGATGGCGGCACGACCTTCCCGGCGACCGCCGGACCACAAGGAGAATCCGCAGTGACGGCACCGAGCGAGAAGCTGCTGTTGTTTGGTGCGACGGGAGACCTGTCGCAGCGGATGCTGCTGCCGTCGCTGTACGGGCTGGCGGCGGATGGGCTGCTACCGTCGGGTCTGGCGATCGTGGGGACGGCGCGCAGCGGGCATGACGACGCGGCGTTCCGGGGGTTCGTCGAGCAGGCGCTGCGCCGCTTCGTGCCGGCCGAGCGGCTCGACGAGGCGGCGCTGGGCGGCTTCCTCGCGCGGGTCGGCTATGTCCCGGTCGACGCCTCGAAGGAGGGCGACTTCGCCGCGCTGGCGGAGAAGGTTGGATCGACCGAGCGGGGGCTGTCGATCTTCCTGTCGACCGCGCCGTCGCTGTTCGGGGCGACGATCGAGGGTCTCGCCAAGGCGGGGCTGGCGGGCGACGGGGCGCGGATCGGGCTGGAGAAGCCGCTCGGCTACGACATGGCGTCGAGCCGCGAGATCAACGACGCGGTCGGATCGGTCTTCCCCGAGGAGCGGATCTTCCGGATCGACCATTATCTGGGCAAGGAGACGGTCCAGAACCTGCTGGCGCTGCGCTTCGCCAATGGCCTGTTCGAGCCGCTGTGGCGCGAGGGCGGGATCGACCATGTCCAGATCACCGTGTCGGAGACGGTCGGGCTGGAGGGCCGGGTCGGCTTCTACGACGGGGCGGGCGCGCTCAGGGACATGGTGCAGAACCACATGCTCCAGCTGCTGGCGCTGGTGGCGATGGAGCCGCCGGCGCGGTTCGACGCGGCCGCGGTGCGCGACGAGAAGGTGAAGGTGTTCCGCTCGCTGCGCCCGATCGACCGGGCGACGGCGGCGAGCCACAGCGTGATCGGGCAGTACGGCGCCGGCGCGGTCGCGGGCGGGCCGGTGCCGGGTTATGTCGACGAGCTGGGCAAGCCGTCGGACACCGAGACCTTCGTCGCGCTGAAGGCGAACATCGACAATTGGCGGTGGAAGGGGGTTCCCTTCTACCTGCGCACGGGCAAGCGGCTGCCGAGCCGTCAGTCGGAGATCTTCATCCAGTTCAAGGGGGTGCCGCACTCGATCTTCGACGGGCGGGGCGCGGTGCTGCAACCCAACAAGCTGATCATCCGTTTGCAGCCCGACGAGAATGTCCGGCTGCTGCTGATGGCGAAGGAGCCGGGGCTCGACCGCGACGGGATCCGGCTGAGGGAGGTGCCGCTCGACATATCGATGCCGAACGCCTTCGCCGACAGCCGGCGGCGGATCGCCTATGAGCGGCTGCTGCTCGACCTGGTCGAGGGCGACCAGACGCTGTTCGTGCGGCGCGACGAGGTCGAGGCGCAGTGGGAATGGGTCGACGCGATCCGCGACGGCTGGGCCGCCAATGCCATGAAGCCCAAGCCCTATATGGCCGGCACCTGGGGCCCCTCCGCCGCCATCGCCCTCACCGAACGCGACGGCGTCACGTGGCATGATTGACGTGGAATTATTCCTCCCCACGTGAAACGTGGGGAGGGGGACCACCCATAGGGTGGTGGAGGGGTTGGGGTCGCAGACCCCTCCACCGCGCTTTGCGCGGTCCCCCTCCCCGCGCTAACGCGCAGGGAGGATTTGGAAATAGAAGGACAAGGAAGACGATATGATCGAGGCCGAATGGTGGGATTATGAGGACCCGGCCGAGCTTGCCGAAGCGGTGGCGGGCGATGTCGGCTTCATCATCGAATCGGCGCTCGACGCGCGGGGCCAGTGCCTGCTCGCGCTGCCGGGCGGCCAGACGCCGCTGCCGATCTACGAGAAGCTGGCCAAGGCGAAGATCGACTGGAAGCGGGTGACGATCATCCCGACCGACGAGCGGATCGTGGCGATGACCGATCCGCTGTCGAACGCCGCGGCGCTCGCCAGGGTCTTCCTGCCGAAGGGCGCGCGGGTGGTGCCGGTGATCAGCGAGAAGGCGCCCGACTATCGCAGCGCCGGCATGGCCGCCGACGCCCGGCTGCAGGATTTCCCCTGGCCGCCGGACCTGGTGTGGCTCGGCGTCGGCACCGACGGCCACACCGCCTCGATCTTCGCCGGGCCCGACCTCGACGACGCGCTGGGCGCCCCCAAGGCGCGCCGCGCGGTCGGGGTGATGCCCGATCCGCTGCCCCCCGAGGCCCCGGTCGCGCGGGTGACGCTGACCAAGGCGGCGATCCTGTCGGCGCGCACGGTGATGCTGGTGCTGACCGGCAAGGAGAAGAAGAAACTGCTCGAAAGGGCCCTCAAGGAAGGGGCCAGCTCGAGCCTGCCGATCGGCCGGGTCCTCGCCGACGCCGAGCAGGCGATCGACATCCACTGGAGCGAGTGAGGACCTGCGACCAGCTGCCTTGACCCGTCATGCCGGCCTCCGCCGGCATGACGGGAGTGGGGAGGTCACTCGAATTCGAGGATCACCGCGTCGACGGCAAGGCTGTCGCCGGCCTTGGCGGCGACGGCCTTGACCGTGCCGGCCTTCTCGGCGCGCAGGATGTTCTCCATCTTCATCGCCTCGACCACCGCGAGCGGCTGGCCGGCCTCGACCTTCGCGCCCTCGGCGACGTGGATCGCGGTCACCAGGCCCGGCATCGGGCAGAGCAGGAAGCGCGACATGTCGGGCGGGATCTTCTCGATCATGTGGTGCGCCAGCGACGCGACGCGCGGGGTCAGCACGCGCAGCTCGTGGCTCGCGCCCCGCGTCGTGAAGCGCCAGCCGGTGCGCTTGCGCTCGACCCGGATCGACAGCGGCTCGCCGTCGATCACCGCCTCGACCAGCTTCTGCCCCGGCACATAGGGGGCGTCGACCACCACCGGGGTGCCGTCGACGCTGACCGCGTCGCCGAGGATCTCGATCTGGCGCTCGACCTTGTCGAGGGTGACGACCCAGCTCGTCGAGGGATCGGCAGGGCCGTTGAGCCGGCCGTCGATCTGCGCCGCGCGGGCGGTGTCGATGCTGGCCAGCACGCCCGCCACCGCGGCGAGGTGCAGGCCCAGCTTCGCATCGGCGGCGGCGCCGGTGAAGCCTTCGGGGAATTCCTCGGCGATGAAGCCGGTGGTGATGTTGCCCGAGCGGAAGCGCGGATGCTGCATCAGCGCCGACAGGAAATCGACATTATGGCCGATGCCGTCGATCTCGAACCGGTCGAGCGCGGTGATCTGCCGGTCGATCGCCGCCTCGCGGGTCTCGCCCCAGGTGATCAGCTTGGCGATCATCGGGTCGTAGAACATCGAGATCTCGGAGCCCTCATAGACGCCGTCGTCGACGCGGACATTGTCGACCTCGGCCGGCGGCCGGTAGCGGACGAGGCGGCCGGTCGACGGCAGGAAGCCGCGATAGGGGTCCTCGGCATAGACGCGGTTCTCGACCGCCCAGCCGTTGATCTTCACGTCGGCCTGGGTGAAGGCCAGCTTCTCGCCATAGGCGACGCGGATCATCTGCTCGACCAGGTCGAGCCCGGTGATGCATTCGGTGACGGGATGCTCGACCTGGAGCCGGGTGTTCATCTCGAGGAAGTAGAAGCCCTGGCCGGTCTTGTCGGCGCCCGAGACGATCAGCTCGACGGTGCCGGCGCTGAAATAGCCGACCGCGCGGGCGAGCGCGACGCACTGCTCGCCCATCGCCTTGCGCATCTCCGGGCTGACGAAGGGCGACGGCGCCTCCTCGACCACCTTCTGGTGGCGGCGCTGGATCGAGCATTCGCGCTCGTTGAGGTAGACGATGTTGCCATGCTTGTCGCCGAGCACCTGGATCTCGATGTGGCGCGGGCTCTCGATGAACTTCTCGATGAAGACGCGGTCGTCGCCGAAGCTGTTCAGCCCCTCGCGCTTGACGCTGTCGAAATTCTCGCGGACGTCCTTCTCCGAATAGGCAAGGCGCATGCCCTTGCCGCCGCCGCCGGCCGACGCCTTCATCATCACCGGATAGCCGATGTCGTTGGCGATGCGGACGGCATGGTCGGTGTCGTCGATCTCGCCGACATAGCCGGGGACGACGTTGACGCCGGCCTCCATCGCCAGCTTCTTCGATTCGATCTTGTCGCCCATCGCGGCGATCGCATTGGCCGGCGGGCCGATGAAGGCGATGTTGGCGGCGGCCAGCGCCTCGGCGAAGCTGGTCCGCTCCGACAGGAAGCCGTAGCCGGGATGGACCGCCTCGGCGCCGGTCGCCTGGCACGCCGCGATGATCCGGTCGGCGATCAGATAGCTTTCCGACGCGGGCGAGGCGCCGATATGGACGGCCTCGTCGGCCATCTCGACATGCGGCGCGCGCGCGTCGGCGTCCGAATAGACGGCGACGGTCTTGATGCCCATGCGGCGGGCGGTCTTGATCACGCGACAGGCGATCTCGCCGCGATTGGCGATCAGGATTTTCTTGAACATCGTCGTCGTCGCTTCCCTGTATGCTATCCTTTCCGCTCATTCTGAGGAGCCGGTGAGCTTGACGAACCGGCGTCTCGAAGGATCCTTCGAGACGGGACTTCGCCAGGCTCAGTCCCTCCTCAGGATGAGCGGATCATGTGATTACTCCGCCGCCAGCTCGACCTTGCACTCGGCCGCCATCGGCGTGATGCCGAGCCGGGCGAACAGCGCGGCGTCCCTGTCGTCGCCGGCATTGTCGGTGGTGAGCAGCTTGTCGCCGGTGAAGATCGAATTGGCTCCGGCCATGAAGCACAGCGCCTGCGCGGCGTCGGACATGCTCTCGCGGCCCGCCGACAGGCGGACCATCGAGGCCGGCATGGTGATCCGCGCGACCGCGACGGTGCGGACGAACTCGATCTCGTCGATCTTCGCCAGCGGCGTGTCGGCGAGCATGTCGCCCAGCACCGTGCCCTTGACCGGCACCAGCGCGTTGACCGGTACGCTCTCGGGATGGACCGGCAGTGTCGCCAGCGCATGGATGAAGCCGACCCGGTCGGCGCGCGTCTCGCCCATGCCGACGATGCCGCCGCAGCAGACGTTGATCCCCGCCTCGCGGACATGCTCGAGCGTCTCGATCCGGTCCTCGAAGGTCCGGGTGGTGATCACCTGGTCGTAACGCTCGGGCGCGGTGTCGATATTGTGGTTGTAATAGTCGAGCCCCGCATCGGCGAGCGTCCGGGCCTGGTCCCCGGTCAGCATGCCGAGGGTCATGCAGGTCTCCATCCCCATCTGGCGGACGCCCTTCACCATCTCGACGATGGCGGGCATGTCGCGGTCCTTGGGGTTGCGCCAGGCGGCGCCCATGCAGAAGCGGGTCGAGCCGGCGTCCCGGGCCTGCGCGGCGGACTGGAGCACCGCGCGCACGTCCATCAGCTTGGTCGCCTTGAGGCCCGTTTCCGCATGGACCGACTGGTTGCAATAGCCGCAATCCTCGGGACAGCCGCCGGTCTTGATCGACAGCAGGGTCGAGAGCTGGACCTCGTTCGCCGCATGGGCGGCGCGATGCGCGGCCTGCGCCTGCCACAGCAGGTCGTTGAACGGCAGGTCGAACAGGGCCGCGATCTCCTCGCGCGTCCAGTCGGACCGGACGGCGGGGCGGGGGTTGGCATGGGCATTCATTCAGCGGCCTCCTCGAAGCCTTCGGGCGGTTGGTTGTGACCCAACAGCCGTAGCACTTCGGTGGCCGCGTTGACGAGATTCGTGCCGGGGCCGAAAATCCCCTGCACCCCCGCGTCGCGGAGGAACTGATAATCCTGCGCCGGGATGACGCCGCCGGCGACCACCTTGATGTCGCCGCGCCCGGCATCCTTGAGGTGCTGGATCAGCTCGGGGATCAGCGTCTTGTGGCCGGCGGCGAGGCTGGACGCGCCGACCACGTCGACATCGGCCTTGAGCGCCAGCTCGGCGGCTTCCTTCGGGGTCTGGAACAGCGGCCCCGCCACCACCTCGAAGCCGAGGTCGCCGAACGCCGAGGAGACGAGGTTGGCGCCGCGGTCGTGCCCGTCCTGGCCCATCTTGGCGACCAGCATGCGGGGCTTGCGGCCCTTGCGCCGGGTGATCGTCTCGACCCCGTCGACCAGCCCAGCCCAGCGGCGGTCGTCGCCATAGGCGCCGCCATAGATGCCCTTGACCGGGGTCGGGTTGGTGCCGAAGCGGCCGAACACCGCCTCCATCGCCGCCGAGATCTCGCCCAGCGTCGCGCGGGCGCGGGCGCAATCGACGGCGAGGGCGAGCAGGTTCGCGCCGCCCCGCGCGCCATCGGTCAGCGCGGCGAGCGCGGCCTGGCACGTCGCCTCGTCGCGGCCGGCCTTGACCGCCTGGATGCGGCGGATCTGCGCCTCGCGCACCGCATGGTTGTCGACGTCGAGGATGTCGATCTCTTCCTCATTGGCGAGGCGGTATTTGTTGACGCCGACGATGATCTCCTCGCCGCGGTCGATCCGCGCCGCTTTGGCGGCCGATGCCTCCTCGATCATCGCCTTGGGCCAGCCGGCGGCCACGGCCTTCGCCATGCCGCCCTCGGCCTCGACCTTCTCGATGATCTCCCAGGCGCGGTCGACCAGCTCCTGGGTCAGGCTCTCGACATAATAGGAGCCGCCGAGCGGATCGACGACCCTGGTCATCCCGGTCTCTTCCTGGATGACGATCTGGGTGTTGCGCGCGATCCGGGCCGAGAAGTCGGTCGGCAGCGCGATCGCCTCGTCGAGCGCGTTGGTGTGGAGCGACTGGGTGCCGCCCAGCATCGCCGCCATCGCCTCGATCGTGGTGCGCATGACGTTGTTGTACGGGTCCTGCTCGGTCAGCGAGACGCCCGACGTCTGGCAATGGGTGCGCAGCATCTTCGAACGCTCGTCCCTGGCGCCCAGCTTGGTCATCACCCGGTGCCACAGCACCCGCGCGGCGCGCAGCTTGGCGATCTCCATGAAGAAGTTCATGCCGATCGCGAAGAAGAAGCTGAGGCGTCCGGCGAACTTGTCGATGTCGAGGCCCGAGGCGACGCCGTATTTCACATATTCCATGCCGTCGGCGATGGTGAAGGCCAATTCCTGGACCTGCGTCGCCCCGGCTTCCTGCATGTGATAGCCCGAGATCGAGATCGAGTTGAACTTGGGCATGTTTTGCGAGGTGAAGGCGAAGATGTCCGAGATGATCCGCATGCTCGGCTCGGGCGGGTAGATATAGGTGTTGCGGACCATGAACTCCTTGAGGATGTCGTTCTGGATGGTCCCGTCGAGCTGGGCCATCGGCACGCCCTGCTCCTCGCCCGCGACGATGAAGAAGGCGAGCACCGGGATCACCGCGCCGTTCATCGTCATCGACACCGACATCTGGTCGAGCGGGATGCCGTCGAACAGGATCTTCATGTCGTCGATCGTGTCGATCGCCACGCCCGCCTTGCCGACGTCGCCGGTGACGCGCGGGTGGTCGCTGTCATAGCCGCGATGGGTCGCCAGGTCGAAGGCGACCGACAGGCCCTTCTGCCCGGCCTTGAGGTTGCGATGGTAGAAGGCGTTCGATTCCTCGGCGGTCGAGAAGCCGGCATATTGGCGGATCGTCCAGGGACGGCCGGCATACATCGATGCGCGCACCCCGCGCGTGAACGGCGCGAAGCCGGGCAGGCCGGGGTCGATGCCGGCCACGTCCGCGGCGGTGTAGAGCGGCTTGACCGCGATCCCCTCGGGCGTGTTCCAGGTCAGGTCCTTGCCCTTGACCTCCTTGGCGGCGGCGGCCTCCCAGCGGGCCAGATCGGGCTTGTCGTCGCTCATCGCTGCTTCCTTCCGAACCTCAGGGGCGCCGTCAGTGGCTGACGCCGGGTCGCGGGGTTTCCATGATCTCGGTCAGCACCCCGCCCATGTCGCGCGGGTGGACGAAGAAGATCAGCGTGCCGTGCGCGCCGATGCGCGGCTCGCCCAGCACGCGCGCGCCCTTGCCCTCGAACCAGGCCTTGGCGGCGTGGATGTCGGGCACTTCATAGCAGATATGGTGCTGGCCGCCCTCGGGATTCTTGGCGATGAAGCCCGCGATCGGGGAGGATTCGCCGAGCGGCTCGATCAGCTCGATCTGGCTGTTCGGCGTGTCGACGAAGCAGACCTTCACGCCCTGCGCGGGCAGGTCGAACGGCTCGCGGATCACCTCGGCGCCCATCACGTCGCGGTAGAAGGCGATGCTCTTCTCGATCGACGGGGTGGCGACCCCGACATGGTTGAGCCGGCCGAGCTTCATGCGCAGCGCTCCACCACCATGGCGATGCCCTGGCCGCCGCCGATGCACATGGTGATCAGGCCGTAGCGGCCGCCGATGCGCTCCAGTTCGTAGACGGTCTTGACGGTCAGGATCGCGCCGGTCGCGCCGACCGGATGGCCGAGCGCGACGCCCGATCCGTTCGGGTTGACCTTGTCGGGATCGAAGCCCAGCTCCTGCGCCACCGCGCAGGCCTGCGCGGCGAACGCCTCGTTGGCCTCGATCACGTCGATGTCGGCCAGGGTCAGGCCGGCGCGCTCCAGCGCGATCGGCACCGCCTTGACCGGGCCGATGCCCATATAGAGCGGCTCGACCCCGGCATGGCCCCAGCTCAGGATCTTCGCGAGCGGCTTCAGGCCCTTGGCGTCGACCGCCTTCTTCGTCGCCAGCACGACCATCGCCGCGCCGTCGTTGATGCCGCTGGCATTGGCGGCGGTGACGGTGCCGTCCTTCTTGAAGACCGGACGCAGCTTGGCCAGCTCCTCGGCCGAGACGTCGCCGCGGACATGCTCGTCGGTGTCGAAGGCGACGACGCCCTTGCGGGTCTTCACCTCGACCGGGACGATCTGCGCCTTGAAGCGGCCCTCGGCGATCGCCCTGGCGGCGCGCTGGTGGCCCTGCAGCGCCAGCGCGTCCTGCGCCTCGCGGGTGATCTGGTAGCGTTCGGCGACATTCTCGGCGGTGATGCCCATATGGACCTTGTCGAACGGATCGCTCAGCGCCTCGATCAGACCGTCGGTCATCTCGACATTGCCCATCTTGGTGCCCCAGCGCGCGCCCTTCACGACATGGGGGACGCGGCTCATCACCTCGGCGCCGCCGGCGAGGACGATGTCCGACTCGCCCAGCACCATCGCCTTGGCGCCGGTGACGATCGCCTCGACGCCCGAACCGCACAGCCGGTTGAGGGTCAGCGCCGGCGTCTCGATCGGCACGCCCGCGGTCACGCCGACCATGCGCGCCAGATAGGCGTCGCGCGGTTCGGTCGGCATCACCTGGCCCATCACCACATTCTGCACGTCGCCGGGTTCGAGCCCGGCGCGCTCCAGCGCCGCCCTGGCGACGATCACGCCGAGGTCGGCCGGGGGAACGTCCTTCAGCGCGCCGCCGAAATCGGCGATCGCGGTCCGCGCGGCGCCGACGATGTAGATGTCTTCCATTCCACTCACTCCATGCCCCGCTGCCGGGAAAGATGCTTCATCGGAACCGTCTTCTCGTCATTCCCGCTTTCGCGGGAATGACGGGTGAAAAGACCTCACAAGGGAATGTTGTCGTGCTTCTTCCAGGGATTCTCGAGGCTCTTGTTGCGCAGCTTGCGCAGGCCGAGCGCGATCCGCCGGCGGGTCGAGTGCGGCATGATCACCTCGTCGATGAAGCCCTTCGACGCCGCCACGAACGGGTTGGCGAAGCGGTCCTCATATTCCCTGGTGCGCTCGGCGATCTTCGCGGCGTCGCCGATGTCCTTGCGGAAGATGATCTCGACCGCGCCCTTGGCGCCCATCACCGCGATCTCGGCGGTCGGCCAGGCATAGTTGAGGTCGCCGCGCAGATGCTTCGACGCCATCACGTCATAGGCGCCGCCATAGGCCTTGCGGGTGATGACGGTGATCTTCGGGACGGTCGCCTCGCCATAGGCGAACAGCAGCTTGGCGCCATGCTTGATGATGCCGTTATGCTCCTGCGCGGTGCCGGGCAGGAAGCCGGGCACGTCGACGAAGGTGACGATCGGGATGTCGAACGCGTCGCAGAAGCGGACGAAGCGCGCCGCCTTCTTCGACGAGTTGATGTCGAGACAGCCGGCCAGCACCATCGGCTGGTTGGCGACGATGCCGACCGGGCGGCCCTCGATCCGGCCGAAGCCGATCACGATATTGCCGGCATGGTTCGGCTGCACCTCGAAGAAGTCGCCCTCGTCGACGACCTTCGCGATCAGCTCCTTCATGTCGTAGGGCTTGGTCGCGCTGTCGGGGATCAGCGTGTCGAGGCTCGGCTCGGCGCGGTCCCAGGGGTCGTCGGTCGGCCGCTCGGGCAGGTCGTGCCGGTTCGACAGCGGCAGGAAGTCGACGAACTCGCGCACCGACAGCAGCGCCTCGATGTCGTTGTCGAAGGCGTTGTCCGCGACCGAGGTCTTGGTGGTGTGGGTGACGGCGCCGCCCAGCTCCTCCTGCGTCACCACCTCGTTGGTGACGGTCTTGACCACGTCGGGGCCGGTGACGAACATGAACGAGCTGTCCTTCACCATGAAGATGAAGTCGGTCATCGCCGGCGAATAGACCGCGCCGCCCGCGCAGGGGCCCATGATCACGCTGATCTGCGGGATCACGCCCGACGCCAGGATGTTGCGCTGGAACACCTCGGCATAGCCGCCCAGCGAGGCGACGCCCTCCTGGATGCGGGCGCCGCCCGAATCGTTGAGGCCGATCACCGGCGCGCCGACCTTCATCGCCATGTCCATGATCTTGCAGATCTTCTGCGCGTGCCGTTCCGACAGCGCGCCGCCATAGACGGTGAAGTCCTGGCTGAAGACGAAGACGAGGCGGCCGTTGACCGTGCCCGATCCGGTGACGACGCCGTCGCCGGGGATATGCTCGGCCTCCATGCCGAAATCGGTGCAGTTGTGCTCGACATACATGTCGAGCTCCTCGAAGCTGTCGGCGTCGAGCAGCACCTCGATGCGCTCGCGGGCGGTCAGCTTGCCCTTGCGGTGCTGCGCCTCGATGCGCTTCTCGCCGCCGCCCAGCCGCGCCGCCGCGCGCTTCTCCTCGAGCTTCTGCAGGATCGCCAGCATAGGACCATAGGCTCCTTGGGATTCTTGAATGCGGCCCCCTTTTCAAGCTTTGCGCGATAAGGCAAATGTGAACTTGCGGACTTGCGAAGTTCCTATTTGCAAAATTTGCGGGACTCTGTTTCACTCGGAGGCGACGAGGAGGCCCCGGCATGGCGCGACGCACCGGCACCAGATTGTTCGCGGGGCACGAGCTGCGCGCGCTGCGGCAGCGGGTCGGGCTCGGCCAGGCGGCGATGGCGGCGCGGGTCGGGCTGTCGGTCTCCTATCTGTCGCAGCTCGAGAATGACGACCGGCCGATCACCCCTGCGGTGGGGGAGGCGTTCGCCAAGGCCTTCCCGATCGACTGGAACCGCGACACCGCCGGCGACGCCGAGCGGCGGCTGGCGACGCTGCGCGAGGCGTTCGCCGACCCGCTGTTCGCCAATGCCGAGGTCGGGCCGCAGATGCTCCACCGCATGGTCGAGCAGCAGCCGGTCTTCGCCGACCAGTTCGTCCGCCTCCACGATGCCTGGCGCCGGGCCGAGGAACGGCTCCAGCTCGTCGACGACCGGATCGCCAGCGGCGTGCCCGGCGACGACCGGCTGCCGTGGGAGGAGGTGCGCGACTGGTTCCACGAGGAGGGCAATTATGTCGACGCGATCGACCGCGCCGCCGAGGCGCTGGCCGACGATCTCGACGCCGAGCCGCTGCCCGAGGCGCTGATCGCGCATGCGCTCAAGCGGCGCCACGGGGTCGACATCGTCACCGCGGCCGACGACGGCGGCGGCATGCTGCGCCGCTTCGATCCAGGGCGCGGGCTGCTGACGATCGGATCGGCGCAGCCGCCCGAGACGCGCCGCTTCATGATGGCGCACCAGCTCGTCCAGCTCGACCTGCGCAGCGAGATCGCCTCGGTCGCCGCCGAGGCGCGCTTTCGCGCGGCGGAGGCCTTCCCGCTGCTGTCGGTCGGCCTCGCCAACTATGCGGCGGGGGCGCTGCTGATGCCCTATCGCCGCTTCCGCGACACCGCGCGCGGGCTGCGCCACGACATCGACCGGCTGTGCCAGCGCTTCGGGGTCAGCTTCGAGCAGGCCTGCCATCGGCTGTCGACGCTCCAGCGCCCGGCCGAGCGCGGCATCCCCTTCTTCTTCTGCCGGGTCGACATGGCGGGCAACATCACCAAGCGCCATTCGGCGACGCGGCTGCAATTCGCCCGCTTCGGCGGCGCCTGCCCGCTGTGGATCGTCCACGAGGCGGTGGCGATCCCCGACCGCATCCTCGTCCAGCTCGCCGAGATGCCCGACGGGGTGCGCTACGTCCAGATGGCGAAGGGGCTGGTCAAGCCGTCGGGCAGCTTCACCCGCGCGCCGCGCCGCTTCGCCGTCGCCTTGGGCTGCGAGGTCGAGCATGCCCGCGACTTCATCTATGCCGACGCGCTCGATCTCGGCAATCCGGGGGCGGTCACGCCGATCGGCATCTCGTGCCGGCTGTGCCCGCGCGAGCATTGCGACCAGCGCGCCTTCCCGCCGGCCGGCCGGCCGATCGAGGTCGACGCCGACCGCCGCGACGTGGTGCCCTATCGGCTGAGCTAGGGAACGGCTATATCCTGTCGGCAGGACAGGGGGAGAGGACCAGACCATGCGACCCGTCACCCGTGCGATCGTAACCGCCACCGCCCTGTCGGGCTCGCTTGACCTGCTCAGCGCCTTCGCGTTCAGCGCGGTCAAGGGCGTCGGCCCGCTCCGCGTGCTGCAGGGCGTCGCCGCCGGGCCGTTCGGCGATCCGATGATCCAGGGATCGAGCGTGCCGGTCGCGCTCGCCGGGCTGATCGTCCATTATGCGCTGATGACGGTGATGGTGGCCGTCTTCATGATCGCCGCGCGCCTGCTGCCCTTCATCCTCCGGCGGCCGCTGCTATGGGGCACCGTCTACGGGCTCGGCCTCTATCTGGTGATGTACTGGATCGTCCTGCCGCTGCGCTGGCCCGAACTGTTCCCGCGCACCGGCGCCTGGGACGTCGGCAACGCGCTCTTCTCCCACCTGATCTGCGTCGGCCTGCCGATGGGGTGGGTGGCCGATCGGGTGCTGCGGAAAGAGGTGTAGGCGCTCCGACCCTTCTTGGTCATCCCGGCGGAGGCCGGGATCTCAGGAGAGAAGCGCTACCGAGTTCTCCCGAGATTCCGGCCTCCGCCGGAATGACGATCCTTTCTACCCCGCCACCGGCAGCTTCACCGCACCGTCCTCGTCGCGTTCCAGCGGGCCGTAGGCGACCAGGCTGTCGAGCGTCAGCACGTCATAGAGATGCGGGAACAGCGCGCCGCCGCGCGACGGCTCCCAGCGCAGCGCGTCGCCGAACGCCGAGAGGTCGACCGCGGCGACGAACAGCCCGTCCCGTCCCGCGAAATGCTTCGCGACGGTCGCGTCGAGCTGGGCCGCGGTCGACAGGTGGATATAGCCGTCGGCCAGGTCGACCGGCGCGCCGGCGAAACGGCCATCGGCTTCGAGCCGGGCCATCTCGTCGGCGAGCAGCACCTTGTAGGCGATCTGGTCGGCCATGGTGGGTCCTTCCTTGCTCAGAAGCTCGGGACCGGGGTCTCGCCCGAATAGTCGTAGAAGCCCTTGCCGGTCTTGCGGCCGAGCCAGCCGGCCTCGACCAGCTTCGACAGGATCGGGGCGGGGCGATATTTGGGATCGCCGAAATCGGACTGAAGCACGCGCAGCACCTCGATCAGCGTGTCGAGGCCGATCATGTCGGCCAGGGTCAGCGGGCCCATCGGATGGCCGAGGCCCAGCTTCACGCCCGCGTCGATGTCGGGGATCGAGGCGAGCCGCTCGCCCACCGCGAAGAAGGCCTCGTTGAGCAGCGGCAGCAGGATGCGGTTGACGACGAAGCCCGGGCTGTCGGCGGCGAGGATCGTCGTCTTGCCGGTGCGGCGGCCGAATTCCTCGGCGGCCTCGACCGCTTCGGGGCTGGTGGCGAGGCCCTTGATCAGCTCGAGCAGCGGCATCAGCGGCACCGGGTTGAAGAAGTGCATGCCGATGAAGCGCGCCGGATCGGTCGACGCCTGGGCCAGCCGGGTGATCGAGATCGACGAGGTGTTGGTGGCGAGGATCGCGTGGGGGGCGAGCACCTTGCCGATCGTCTCGAAGATGGTGCGCTTGACCGCCTCGCGCTCGGTCGCGGCCTCGATGATCAGGTCGGCGGCGCGCATCGCCGACAGGTCGCCGACCGGCTCGATCAGGTCGACGGCGGCATCGCGCTTGCCGGCGTCGAGCTTGCCGCGCTCGACCGCCTTGTCGAGCAGCTTGACGATCCCGGCCTTGCCCTTGGCGGCGACGTCGACCGACACGTCCGACAGCAGCACCTTCAACCCCGCCTGGGCCGCGATCTGCGCGATCCCCGCGCCCATCTGCCCCGCCCCGACGACTCCGATGATGTCCATGCTGTTCCCTCCGACGACTCTCTTCGGGGCCGCCTGTTATCGGGCGGCGGGCGCGGCCGCAATCTCCGCGTCCCATTCGGCGGCGACGGCCTCGTCCTTTTCACAGGCCAGGCGCGCCGCCCGCTCGGCGGCGAAACCGGCGGGATCGAGCCGGCCGAGCGCCCAGACGGCGGCGCCGCGCACCACCGGCGCGGGATCGTCGAGCAGCGCCACGACCGGCGGCAGCAGCGCCGCCATTCCGCTGTTGCCGGCGGCGACCAGCGCGTTGCGCAGCATCCGGTCGCGTCCGATCCGCTTGATCGGCGATCCCGCGAACACCGCGCGGAAGCCGGCATCGTCGAGGCCGAGCAGGTCCTCCAGCTCGGGCGCGGCGAGCTCGGCGCGCGCGGAGAAGGCGCGGTTGGCGGCGGCGGCCTCGGCGAACTTGTTCCACGGGCAGACCGCCAGGCAATCGTCGCAGCCATAGATGCGGTTGCCGATCGGCGCGCGGAACTCGGCCGGGATCGGCCCCTTATGCTCGATCGTCAGATAGGAGATACAGCGCCGCGCATCGACGACATAGGGGCGCGGGAAGGCGTCGGTCGGGCAGGCGGCCTGGCAGGCGGAGCAGCTGCCGCAGCGATCGTCGTGCGGATCGTCGGGGGGCAGGTCGAGGCTGGTCATGATCGCGCCGAGGAACAGCCAGCTGCCATGCTCGCGCGAGACGAGGTTGCTGTGCTTGCCCTGCCAGCCGATCCCGGCCGCCGCCGACAGCGGCTTCTCCATCACCGGCGCGGTGTCGACGAACACTTTCAGCGCGCCGCCCGCCCGGTCGACCAGCCAGCGGGCGAGATGCTTGAGCGCCTTCTTGACGACGTCGTGATAGTCGGTGCCCTGCGCATAGACCGAGATGCGGCCGATGCCGGGCGCGTCGGCCAGCCGCATCGGGTCCTCGCGCGGGGCGTAGCTCATGCCGAGCATGATCAGGCTGCGCGCCTCGGGCCACAACCCCTGCGGCCGCGCCCGCTCGCCCTTGCGCGCCTCCATCCACTCCATCGACCCATGCGCGCCCGTCGCCAGCCACTGGTCGAGCCGGGCCGCGCTCTCGGGCGCGGCGTCGGCGCGCGCGAAGCCGCAGGTCGCGAAGCCGAGCTTCAGCGCCTCGTCGCGGATCGCCTCGCGCAGGGAGATGGGGTCGTCGGTCATTCCCGGCGAATCTAGAGGGGTCGCGGGCAAAACCAAAGCTCCTCCCTTTTTCGTCATGCGGAACTTGTTTCAGCATGACGGTTTTCAGGATGGCGCGTCCCGGTCGTAACCATCGCCAAGGTTGCCGCGTATCTTCTCCGTCACCACATGACAGCGGAAGGAGCAGGGTGATGACGGTCGATCGACGCACATTGCTGGGCGCGGGCATGGCGGCCGCGGTGACGGCGATCATCGCCGGCCGGGCCTTCTCGGCGCCGAAGCGGGCCTATGCCTTCACGCTCAGCGACGCCGAATGGCGCAAGCGGCTGAGCCCGCTCGCCTATGCCGTGCTCCGCGAGGAGGCGACCGAGCGCGCCTTCACCAGCCCGCTGAACAAGGAGCACCGCGCCGGCACCTTCCTGTGCGCGGGCTGCGCGCTGCCGCTGTTCAGCTCGGCGACCAAGTTCGACAGCGGCACCGGCTGGCCCAGCTTCTGGCGGCCGCTGCCGCGCGCGGTCGACACCAGCACCGATTACAAGATCGGCGTGCCGCGCAGCGCGGTGAGCTGCCATCGCTGCGGCGGCCATCTCGGCCATGTCTTCGACGACGGCCCGCCGCCGACCGGCCAGCGCTACTGCATGAACGGCGCGGCGCTGACGTTCGTGGCGAAGGGCTGAGGCTCTCTCACCTCGTCTCGTCATTCCAGCGAAAGCTGGAATCTCCCTTCTTTATGTCCTCATCGCCGCAGCGGAAAAGGCAGGGAGATCCCGGCTTTCGCCGGGATGACGATCCAAATATCGGATGACGGGGAGACAAAGAAAAAGCCCGGCCTCCCCGTGGGGAGGCCGGGCCTTTCGTTTCGCCGAAGCGCCTCGCTCAGCCGAGCGGGGTGAGGTTCACCGCCGCGTACTTGCCGCGACGATCGACCTCCAGCTCGAACTCGAGCCGGTCGCCTTCGTTGAGGTTGGTCATGCCGGCGCGTTCGACCGCCGAGATGTGCACGAAGGCATCGGGCTGTCCGTCGTCGCGCTGGATGAAGCCGAAGCCCTTCATCGCGTTGAAGAACTTGACCGTGCCGCTCGCCTTCTCACCGGTGAGCTGACGGGCCGGGCCGCCGGCGCCGCCGGCAGCCGCCGGGCGCGGACCGCGATCCTCGACCGGGAGCGGCTCGCCCTCGATCTTGAGGTCGGTCGCCGAGACGCGGCCGCCGCGATCGACGAGCGTGAACTCGAGCGGCTGGCCTTCGGCGAGGCCGGTGAGGCCCGCCTGCTCGACCGCCGAGATGTGCACGAACACGTCCTCGCCGCCATCGTCACGGACGATGAAGCCGAAGCCCTTCTGGCCGTTGAAGAATTTGACGACGCCCTTGCCTTCGCCGATCACCTGGGCAGGCATGCCGCCGCGACCGCCGCCGCCGCCGAAGCCGCCACCACCGCCGCCGCCACGGAAACCGCCGCCGCCGCCACCGCCGAAGCGATCGCCGCCGCCGCCATAACCACCGCCGCCACCGCCGCCGAAGCGATCGCCGCCGCCGCCGTAACCGCCGCCGCCGCCGAAACGGTCACCGCCGAAACCGCCACCACTATAGCCGCCGTAACTTTCGTCACCGAAGCCGTCGCGCTTGTCCCTGCCGCCGCCGCGCGGACCGCGCTTACCTCTATCGAAACCCATGCCTTGCAGTTCTTCCCGAATCTCGCCCCATGCATCGAAAGGACGGGGCACCGGGCGTGGGTCCATCATCCTTCCGGCGCGCAAAAATCAGACGCGCCAAACAAAAGACATAAAGCAAATATTTCCGGTGGGCGAGCGCTTTCATGGTCCTGTACGGGCCCTGAACGCGTCGATCGGGTGGAATCGACCGCCGGAATGAGCATGTAACCGTATTTTCTCACGGCTCCGAAGCGCCGCGCCACCTTGATTCGCGCCGGGACCGGTCCCACTCCTTTCCGAGTCGCGGCCGATCGATTCAACCCGGCGATGCGGCCGCCCCTCCCTCCCGAAGGACGTCATGCCCGAGATCGCCGCCATCTTCGCCGACCCCGCCAACTGGGCCGCGCTCGCCGCGCTGGTCACGATGGAGGTGGTGCTGGGCATCGACAACCTCATCTTCATCTCGATCCTGACCAACCGCCTGCCCGAGGCGCAGCGGCCCCGCGCGCGGATGATCGGCATCGGCCTGGCGCTCGGCCTGCGGCTGGTGCTGCTCAGCCTGATCGCCTTCATCGTCACGCTGACCCGCCCGATCGCGGAGCTGTTCGGCCAGCCGCTGTCGTGGCGCGACATCATCCTGATCGCGGGCGGGCTGTTCCTCGTCTGGAAGGCGACCAAGGAGATCCACCACAGCGTCGACCAGGACGACGAGGGCGAGATGTTCGACGCCAGGCGCGCCGGGCTCGGCTTCGGCGCGGCGATCGTCCAGATCATCCTGCTCGACCTGGTCTTCTCGATCGACTCGATCATCACCGCGGTCGGCATGACCGACCATGTCCCGATCATGTTCGTCGCGGTGATCGCGGCGGTCGCGGCGATGATGACCGCCGCCGGCCCGCTGTCGCGCTTCATCGAGCGCAACCCGACGATCGTGATGCTGGCGCTCGCCTTCCTGTTCATGATCGGCATGACGCTGATCGCCGAGGGCTTCGGCGTGCATGTGCCGAAGGGCTATATCTACGCCGCCATGGCCTTCTCCGCCGCGGTCGAGGCGCTCAACATGATCCAGCGCAACGCCCGGCGGCGGAAGGCCGGGTGAGTCTCCGGGCTCCTTTCCCGGATCGGGCTTATGGATTGCCCTCGGCCCGGCCGGGCTTTATGGCGGCGCGATGACAGTCCATCTCCATCAGGAAGACCTGCCCGCCGACGCGCTCGGCCCCGGCCCGGTCGCGGTCGACACCGAGACGATGGGGCTGATCACCCCGCGCGACCGGCTCTGCCTCGTCCAGATCTCCGACGGGCGCGGCGACGAGCATCTCGTCCGCTTCGCCCCCGGCAGCGACTATGCCGCGCCGAACCTGCGCGCGGTGCTCGCCGATCCGGCCCGGCTCAAGCTCTACCATTTCGCGCGCTTCGACCTGGCGGCGATCAGGCATTATATCGGGGTGATGGCCGCGCCGGTCTATTGCACCAAGACGGCGTCGCGGCTGATCCGCACCTATACCGACCGCCACGGCCTCAAGGAGCTGGTGCGCGAGCTGCTCGGCCAGGAGGTGTCGAAGCAGCAGCAATCGTCCGACTGGGGCGCGCCCGACCTGTCCGAGGCGCAGAAGGACTATGCCGCGTCCGACGTCCGCTATCTCCACGCGATGCGGACGATCCTCGACGAGCGGCTGGCGCGCGAGGGACGGACCGCGCTGGCGCAGGCCTGCTTCGACTTCCTGCCCGCCCGCGCCGAGCTCGACCTCGCCGGCTGGCCGGAGATCGACATCTTCGCGCATGTTTGATGTCGTGCGACATGGTCCGCTATAGCGGACCCGGCACCGGCCCGCGCCCGCAGCCAGCGCCAGCTCTGGGCGGCCAGCGGCAGCAGCCACGACCGGGTGATCGCGATCCTGCGGATCGTGCTGCCGGTCGCGATCGGCGTGCTCGTCGTGCTGCTCGCGCTCGCGCCGCTGACGGTCGGGCGCGACATCAGCTTCGTCCTGTCGAAGGACCGGGTCGAGGTGGCGCGCGAACGGATGCGGGTGACCGCCGCCACCTATCGCGGCCAGGATTCGAAGGGCCAGCCCTTCCAGCTCACCGCCGGCTCGGCGGTGCAGGCCACCTCGCGCGATCCGGTGGTGCGGCTCCAGAAGCTCGCCGCCGAGATCCAGCTTCCCGAGGGGCCGGCGAAGATCGTCGCCGGGCACGGCCGCTACGACATGGACAGCGAGAAGGTCGCGGTCGACGGGCCGGTCCACCTGCGCTCGGCCGACGGCTACAACATCGAGACCCGCGATGTCGGCATCGACCTCAAGACCCGCCAGGTCGCGAGCCAGGGCCCGGTCGACGGCCGGATGAACATCGGCACCTTCTCCGGCGACCGCTTCACCGCCGATCTCAACAAGCGGATCGTCGTGCTCGAAGGCCGAGCCCGCTTGCATATCGATCAGCGACAGGCCAAGGCAGCGCCCAAGCCCCAGGCCGGGGCGAGAGTCGGCGCGAAGGTCGGAGGGCAGCGGTGATGGGGCGTGCGGTGCTGGCGAAATCGCTGCTGATCGCGGTGCTGGCCGGGACGGCCGGGCTGGCCGGCGCGCAGACCGTCAACGCGCTCAAGCAGCATGATTCGAGCGCGCCGGTCGACTTCGCCGCCGACCGGATCGAGCTGCAGGACCGCGTCGACCGCGCGGTGCTGACCGGCAATGTCGACGTCAAGCAGGGCGACATGCGGCTGCGCTCGGCCCGGCTGACGATCGCCTACACCTCCGCCGCCCAGACCGAGGTGACGCGGATGGATGCGTCGGGCGGGGTCGTGCTGACCACCTCGACCGAGAATGCCCGCTCGCAATATGCGATCTACGACCTGCGCACCCGGCTGGTGACGATGATCGGCGACGTCGTCATCGTCCGCGCCGGCAAGGGCGAGACGCGCGGCAACCGCCTCGTCCTCAACCTCAACAGCGGCGCCGCGTCGCTCGAGGGCGGCGGGGCCGGCGGGCGAGTGACCGGCCGCTTCACGCCCCCGCCGCGCAAGACGGGTAGCTGAGTCCGGGGCCTCCGTCCGGCCCGGCATCGGCGGATCGTCTCATTTCGGCAACTCGCCGCCCCCAAAAAGGCCATGCACGAAGCTTGCCAGTTTCCATGGGCGGCGGCTTTCGCTAACTAGCGCCGGATAATATCGACTGCGGGAAACGCCCAGCCATGAACGACACCGCCACGCTCGAACGCCCCGCCGGTCCCGACGGCACCGGTGCCGTGCGCGGCCTGTCGGTCGTGTCGATCGCCAAGACCTACGACAAGCGGCAGGTGCTGACCGACATCTCGCTCGACGTCGCGCGCGGGGAGGTGGTCGGCCTGCTCGGCCCCAACGGCGCGGGCAAGACGACCTGCTTCTATTCGGTGATGGGGCTGGTCAAGCCCGACGCGGGCCGCATCCTGCTCGACGGCGACGACATCACCACCCTGCCGATGTACCGCCGCGCGATCCTCGGCCTCGGCTATCTGCCGCAGGAGACCTCGATCTTCCGCGGCCTGACGGTCAGCCAGAACATCATGGCGGTGCTCGAGCTGGTCGAGCCCGACAAGGCGCAGCGCACCCAGCGGCTCGATTCGCTGCTCGGCGAATTCCACCTCGACCATCTCCGCGATTCGGCGGCGATGGCGCTGTCGGGCGGCGAGCGGCGGCGCTGCGAGATCGCCCGCGCGCTGGCCGCCGACCCGTCGATCATGCTGCTCGACGAGCCGTTCGCCGGGATCGACCCGATCTCGATCTCCGACATCCGCGAGCTGGTCCGCGACCTCAAGCGCCGCGACATCGGCGTGCTGATCACCGACCATAATGTTCGCGAGACGCTCGACATCGTCGACCGCGCCTGCATCATCTACGACGGCAAGGTGCTGTTCCAGGGCAGCCCCGCCGCGCTGGTCGCCGACCCGAATGTCCGCCGTCTCTATCTGGGCGAGGGCTTCTCGCTCTGAGCGCGATGCGGCGCTTCCCCATCCCGGCCGCGTAGCCATGGCGCTCGGTCCCCGCCTCGACCTTCGGCAGAGCCAGTCGCTGGTGATGACGCCGCAGCTCCAGCAGGCGATCAAGCTGCTGGCGCTGTCCAACCTCGAGGTCGAGGCGTTCATCGCCGAGGAGATCGAGAAGAACCCGCTGCTCGAAACCGGTGGCGGCGAGGGGGGCGATCGCGCCGATCCGCCCGGCGCCGACGAGGCCTTCGATGGAGACGGTCTTGACGGGGACGGCCTCCGCAGCGACGGCTTCGACGAGGATGGCCCGACCGCCGACCGGCTGGTCGAGGCCGGCGACGCGCTCGCCGACGCGCCGCTCGACGTCGACTATGCGGCCGAGACCTTCCACCATGACAGCGCTGCCGACAGCCCGCGCGGCATGGACGGCAGCCTGGGGATGGAGGGCGTCGCCGGCGGCGGTTCCGAGGAAGGGCGCGGGCTCGACGACTATGCGGCGGCGACGCTCTCGCTTCACGACCATCTGACCGCGCAGGCGGGCGAGCTGCTCGACGGGTTCGAGCTGGCGATCGCCGCGCGGATCATCGACCTGATCGACGAGGCCGGCTATTTCGAGGGCCAGACCTTCGAGATCGCCCAGGCGCTCGACGTGCCGCTGTTCCATGTCGAACGCGTGCTCGGGGTGATCCAGGCGCTCGACCCGACCGGGGTCGGCGCCCGCTCGCTCGCCGAATGCATCGCGCTCCAGGCGAAGGAGGCCGATCGCTACGACCCGGCGATGGCCAAGCTGATCGACAATCTCGATCTGCTCGCGCGCGGCGCGATCCCGCAGCTCCGCCGGCTGTGCGGGGTCGACGAGGAGGACATGGCGGACATGATCCGCGAGCTGCGCGACTATGATCCCAAGCCCGGCCTGCGCTTCGGCGGCGAGCCGCCCGCGCCGGTCACCCCCGACATCTTCGTCCGGCGCACCGCCGACGGCTGGGCGATCGAGCTCAACGCGGCGACGCTGCCGCGGCTGATCGTCAACCGGGCCTATTATGCCGAGCTGTCGAGCGGGCCGCAGGACAAGGGCAGCAAGGCGTGGCTCGGCGAATGCCTCGCCTCGGCCAACTGGCTGGTCAAGGCGCTCGACCAGCGCGCGCGGACGATCGTCCGGGTCGCGCGCGAGATCGTCAAGCAGCAGGAGGCCTTCTTCCTCCACGGCGTCGAGCATCTCCGCCCGCTGACGCTGAAGGCGGTGGCCGACGCGATCGGCATGCACGAATCGACGATCAGCCGGGTCACCTCGAACAAATATCTGATGGGCGAGCGCGGGCTGCACGAGCTCAAATATTTCTTCACCAGCGGGGTCGCGGCGGCCGACGGCGGCGACGCGGTCTCGGCCGAGGCCGTGAAGAGCCAGATCGCCAAGCTGATCGCCGCCGAGGGCGACGACATCTTGTCCGACGACAAGCTGGTCGAGCTGCTCAAGGACAAGGGCTTCGACCTCGCCCGCCGCACCGTCGCCAAATATCGCGAGGCGATCGGCCTGGGCTCGTCGGTCCAGCGCCGGCGGCAGCGGGCGATGAAGGCGGCGTAACCACATCCCCCTCCCTTTCAAGGGAGGGGATAGGGGTGGGTAACGGAGACGAGGGGCTCGACACCCCTCGTCGGAGTTCTACGGGATGATCGAGCAAGGCTCGCTACCGCTCGCACCCACCCCCAACCCCTCCCTTGAAAGGGAGGGGGGATCGGGAGCTCACCCCAGCAGCAATCCCGCCAGCGCCGCCGACATCAGGTTGGCGAGGCTGCCCGCGATCAGCGCCTTGATGCCGAGCCGGGCGATCACCGGGCGCTGGTTGGGGGCGAGGCTGCCGGCCGACGCCATCTGGATCGCGATCGAGGAGAAATTGGCGAAGCCGCACAGCGCGAAGGTGGTGACGGCCAGGCTGTGCGCGTCGAGCGTGGCCTTGATCTGGCCGAGATGGATATAGGCGACGAACTCGTTGAGGACGATCTTCTCGCCGAACAGCCCGCCTGCCACCTGCGCCTGTTCCCACGGGATGCCGAGCAGGTACATGACCGGCGCGAAGACGAAGCCGAGCAGCTGCTGGAAGCTGAGCGAAGGATGGCCGAACCAGCCGCCCGCGACGCCGAGCAGCCCGTTGGCGAGCGCGACCAGCGCGACGAAGGACAGCACCATCGCGCCGACCGCGACCGCGATCCGCACGCCGGTCTGCGCGCCCTGCGACGCCGCCATGATGATGTTGGCGGGGCGTTCCTCGGCCTCGTGCGCCTCGGCCAGGACGATCGCCTCCTCGGCCGGATCGTCGCCGAGCGGCAGCTCTCCCTCGGGCGCGCGCGGGTCGGGCATGATGATCTTGGCCATCAGCAGCCCGCCCGGCGCCGCCATGAAGCTGGCGGCGAGCAGCAGGTCGATGCTGATCCCCATCGCCGCATAGGCGGCGAGGATGGTGCCCGCGACCCCGGCCATGCCGGTGGTCATCACCGCGAACATCTGGTGCGGGGCGAGGCCGGCCAGATAGGGGCGGATGACCAGCGGCGATTCGCTCTGCCCGACGAAGATGTTGGCGGCGGCGCACAGCGATTCGACCTTGGAGACGCCGGTCACCTTCTCGATCGCGCCGCCGACCCAGCGGATCACCGCCTGCATGATGCCGAGATAATAGAGGATCGAGACGAGCGAGGCGAAGAAGATGATCACCGGCAGCGCCGCGAGCGCGAAGCTGGTGCCGCCGATCTCGGGCCTGACCAGCGATCCGAACAGGAAATCGGTGCCCGACTGGGCATAGCCGAGCAGGCTAGACACCCCCGCCGACAGCCCGGCGAGCACCGTCCGGCCCCACGGCACGTAGAGCACCAGCACCGCGATCGCCGCCTGCAGGCCGAACGCCGCGCCGACGACGCGCAGGCGGATCGCCCGGCGGTCCGACGACAGCGCCACCGCCACGAGCAGGATCAGCGCGATGCCGGCGATGCCGGTCAGCCATTTGGTCATGAAGGAGAGGTTCCCAGCCCGCCCGAAAGCGCCACCATGGCGCGGCGCCCGGCGCGGTCAAGCGCTCTTTCGCTCGCCTGGCAAAGCCGGTAGCAGGCGGTTCCATGGACGCCTCCCCGCCTTTGGCCCAGCCCTCGCCCCGCGCGTTCCCGCGCTCGCTCTTCATCCTCTCGCTCTTCTACGGCGGCATGGTCTGCATCGCCGGGGTGCTGGGGGTGAAGCAGGTGGCGATCGGCCCGCTCGCGGTGGAGGCGGGGATCTTCGGCTTCCTGCTGCTGGTGGTGATGGCGAGCGCGGTGGCCGAGCTGCACGGCCGCGCCGCCGCCGACGCGCTGGTGCGCTGGGGCTTCCTGCCGCTGATCGCCTCGGCGCTGCTGATCCGGCTGGTGCTCTGGCTGCCCGCCGACCCCGGCATGTACCCGCCCGCGGTCGAGGCCTTCCCGATCGTGGTGGGGCAGGGCGCCCGGATGATGATCGCCGGGCTGATCTCCTACGGCCTGTCGCAGACGCTCAACGTGCTGATCTTCGACAAGCTGAAGGGGCAGGGCGTCGGCCGCTTCGTCTGGCTGCGCGGCATGATCGCCAGCATCGTCAGCCAGGTCGCCGACACCGTCATGTTCATCACCATCAGCTTCTATGGCGAGCGCGACATCCTCGGCCTGATGGGCGGGCAGATGGTCGCCAAGGTCGCGCTGTCGGTGATCCTGGTGCCGCCGCTGATCACCCTGTTCGTCGCCTGGGGCCGGAGGGTCGACGCGCGGGGATAGTCGTCCCTTCCCCAAGGCATCGCCCCGGCGGAGGCCAAGGTCTCAGGACGCTCCTGCCTCGACCTCATCTCCCCTCTCCCGAGATCCCGGCCTCCGCCGGGATGACGAGTATGAACGCGCCACTTTATCCCGCGCCCCCGCTCCGCTAAGGGGCCGCCATGTCGACCGATCACAGCCCCGATCCGCTCCTCCTCACCAAGGCCGAGACGCTCGTCGAGGCGCTGCCCTATATGCAGCGCTATGCGGGCGAGACCTTCGTCGTCAAATATGGCGGCCACGCCATGGGCGACCCGGAGGCGGCGCGCGACTTCGCCGAGGATATCGTCCTGCTCAAGGCGGTCGGGATCAACCCGGTGGTCGTCCATGGCGGCGGGCCGCAGATCGGCAAGATGCTCAAGACGCTCGGCGTCGAGAGCCGCTTCGTCGACGGCCTGCGCGTCACCGACGCGGAGACCGCGCGGGTCGCCGAGATGGTGCTGTGCGGCTCGATCAACAAGGAGATCGTCTCCTGGATCGCCCAGGCGGGCGGCCGCGCGGTCGGCCTGTCGGGCAAGGACGGCCGGATGGTCGTCGCCGAGAAGGTCCGCCGCACCCAGCGCGATCCCGACAGCAATATCGAGAAGGCGGTCGACCTCGGCTTCGTCGGCGAGCCCGCCGACATCGACCGGCGGGTGATCGACACCATCTCCAAGGCGGGCATGATCCCGGTGGTCGCGCCGATCGCGATCGGCGAGGACGGCCACACCTACAACGTCAACGCCGACACCATGGCGGGCGCGATCGCGATCGCGCTGGGCGCGGCGCGGCTGTTCCTGCTGACCGACGTCGCCGGGGTGCTCGACAAGGAGAAGAAGCTGATCCGCGACCTGACCCCGCGCCAGATCAACGCGCTGCGCGAGGACGGGACGATCCAGGGCGGGATGATCCCGAAGCTGGAGACCTGCGTCCACGCGGTCGAGGGCGGGGTCGATGCCGCCGTCATCCTCGACGGTCGGGTGCCGCACGCGATGCTGATCGAAGCCTTCACCCGCCGCGGCGCGGGCACGCTGATCGGGATGGGCTAGTTCCCGAAAGCTCTCCCTCCCCTTCAGGGGAGGGATGTAAGTTCTGCGAGGTCGGGATTGCCCCCCGGGCAATCCCTGAAACATGCTGGGGGCATGTTTCACCTCGCTGAAGGGTACGCAGTGAAGGGGCTCGATGCCCCTTCACGGAGTTTTGCGGGAAGGCCGGGGAGGCTCGCTACGCTCGCCACCCACCCCCCGACCCCCTCCCTTGAAAGGGAGGGGGAGTTCGCTCAATCCCGCAGTAGCTCGTTGATCCCGGTCTTCGACCGGGTCTGCGCGTCGACGCGCTTGACGATCACGGCGCAGTAGAGGCCCGGGCCGCCGTCCTTGCCGGGCAGGGTGCCGGGGACGACCACCGCATAGCTCGGCACGCGGCCGACGAAGACCTCGCCGGTGGCGCGATCGACGATCTTGGTCGAGGCGCCGAGATAGACGCCCATCGACAGCACCGCGCCCTGCTCGACCACCACGCCCTCGGCGACCTCGGAGCGGGCGCCGATGAAGCAGTCGTCCTCGATCACCACCGGGCCGGCCTGGAGCGGCTCGAGCACGCCGCCGATGCCGACGCCGCCCGACAGGTGGACGTTGCTGCCGATCTGCGCGCAGCTGCCGACCGTCGCCCAGGTGTCGACCATCGTGTTCTCGCCGACATAGGCGCCGAGGTTGACGAAGCTCGGCATCAGCACCGCGCCCCTGGCGATGTGCGCGCCGCGGCGGACGATCGAGCCCGGCACCGCGCGGAAGCCGGCGGCGCGGAACTCGGCCTCGCCCCATGCGGCGAACTTCGACGGGACCTTGTCCCACCAACTCGCGCCGCCGGGGCCGCCGGGGATCAGTTCCATGTCGTTGAGGCGGAAGGAGAGCAGCACCGCCTTCTTGAGCCACTGGTTGACGGTCCAGCCTTCAGCGCCCTTCTCGGCGACGCGCCGCGCGCCCGAATCGAGCAGGCCGAGCGCGCTCTCGACCGCGTCGCGCACCTCGCCTTTGGTCGAGAAGGTGACGCCCTCGCGCTCGTCCCAGGCCTTCTCGATGATCGTCTGCAGATCGCCGCTCATTCCATTCCCCTTGTGAGTTCGTCGAGCCAGTGGCCGACGTCGTGTATCTCGATATCGATGAAGCTGGCGTCGGCCTCGTGGTTGCCGAACTCGGAACCGTTGTTGACCCACACCGTGGTCATGCCGATCGCCTTGGCGGGCTTGAGGTTGCGGGCCATGTCCTCGACGAACAGCGAGGTCGCCGGGTCGACGCCGAACGCCTCGACCATCGATGCGTAGCTCGCCGCCTGCGGCTTGGGCTGATAGGCGCAGGCGTGGATGTCGTGGATCGCCTCGAAGCTCCGCGACAGGCCGAGCCGCTCGAGCACCCGCCCGGCATAGTCGGCGTCGCCATTGGTGAAGATCAGCTTGCGCCCGGGCAGCTTCGCGATCGCGTTCACCAGCCGCCTGTCCTCGGCGAGCACGTCCATCTCGATGTCGTGGACGAAGGCGAGGAATTCGTGCGGGTCGATCGCGTGGCTGTGCATCAGCCCCGACAGGGTGGTGCCGTGCTCGCGGAACAGCTGCTTCTGGATGCGCCTGGCCTCGACCGGGTCGACGCCCAGCAGCCGCTCGACATAGAGGCCCATCCGCACGTCGATCCGCCCGAACAGGTCCGCCGACGCCGGGTAGAGCGTGTTGTCCAGATCGAAGATCCAGGCGTCGATATGGTCGAGCGCGGGCGGCATGGCCGGGCGAGTAGCCTTTGGGGGAGGTGGAGGCAACCGGGAGATCGCTCCCCTCCCTGCAGGAGGGGCTAGTGGTGGCGAAGCCGGAGGCTCGATGCCTCCGGCGCAGCCTGACGGGGGAACGGAGGAAGCTCCCCCTGAGTTCAGGTCGCTACCACTTTAACCCCTCCCTTGCGGGAGGGGGACAAATAGGAGCTAGACCGTGAAGCTCTCGCCGCAGCCGCAGCTGCCCTTGGCGTTGGGGTTGGCGAAGACGAATCCGGCGGTGAAGTCGTCCTCGACCCAGTCCATCGTCGAGCCGACCAGATAGAGCAGCGATCCGCCATCGACGTAGAAGGTGCCGCCGGGGGTCTCGATCCGCTCGTCGAACGGGTCGGCCTCGGTGACATAGTCGACCGAATAGGCGAGGCCCGAGCAGCCGCGGCGCGGGGTCGACAGCTTGACGCCGATCGCGCCCTCGGGCGCGGCCGCCATCAGCGCGGCGATGCGCGCCTCGGCCGACGGCGTCAGGATCAGCGCGGCGGGGCGCGGGCGGGTGGTCGTCGTCATCGGTTCAAACTCCAAACCCACTATGCCCCTGGATCGGTCGACGAGGAAAATGGGGGTGGCTCGCCACGCTTACAACATCCCCAGTTCGAGCTTGGCCTCGTCCGACATCTTCTGCGGGTCCCAGGGCGGGTCCCAGATCAGGTTGACCTCGGCCGATCCGACCCCCGGCACCGCGCCGACGCGCAGCTCGACCTCGCCCGGCATCGATTCGGCGACCGGGCAGTGCGGGGTGGTCAGCGTCATCGTCACCACGACATGGTTGTCGGCGGTGATGTCGACCCCGTAGATCAGCCCCAGCTCGTAGATGTTCACCGGGATCTCGGGGTCGTAGATCTCCTTGAGCGCGGCGATCACGCCCTCATAGACGTCGCCGCCGGGCTCGCCCGCGCCCGCCTCGGCGGGCCTTTGCGACAGGAAGCCTTCGAGATAGTCGGGCTTGCGCGCGCTCTCGTCCGCCCCCCCTTCGTCTGCGACCGTGTCGACGCGCGCCTTGGGCGGCGGCGGCACCGCATCGACCTCCTCGATCTCGATCTTGCCCGTCTCGTTCATCGCTTCGTCCGTCATCCGAAAATCCGCGTCACCCGTTCGATTCCCCGCGCCAGCGCGGCGACGTCGTCATCGTCATTGTAGATGCCGAAGCTCGCCCGCGCGGTGGCCGGAACGTCGAGAAGCTCCATCAGCGGCTGGGCGCAATGGTGCCCGGCCCGGATCGCCACGCCGTCCTCGTCCAATATGGTGCCGATGTCGTGCGGATGCACCCCCTCGATCGCGAAGGAGACGATGCCCGCCGCATCCTCGGGCCCGAACAGCCGCACGCTGTTGATCCCCGACAGCGCCGCGCGCGCCTTGCGCACCAGCGCCGCTTCATGCGCGTGGATGAAGGGCAGGCCGATCGATTCGACATAGTCGATCGCGGCGTGGAGGCCGAGCGCGCCGACGATGTTGGGCGTCCCCGCCTCGAACCGCTGCGGCGCCGGCGCCCAGGTCGTCTTCGCGAAGGTGACGCGGTCGATCATCGATCCGCCGCCCTGGTAAGGCGGCATCGCGTCGAGCAGCTCGGCTTTCGCCCAGAGCACGCCGATCCCGGTCGGCCCATAGAGCTTGTGGCCCGAGAAGACGTAGAAGTCGCAGCCGATCGCCGCGACGTCGGCGCCGATCCGCGGCACCGCCTGGCAGCCGTCGATCAATATCCTCGCGCCGACGCGGTGCGCCAGCTCGGTCGCGCGGCGGGCGTCGAGCACCGAGCCGAGCACGTTCGAGACATGGGCGAGCGCGACCAGCTTGTGCCGATCGGTCAGCATCGCCTCGGCCGCGTCGAGGTCGATGCGGCCGTCGGCGGTGAGCGGGCAGACGTCGATCGCGACGCCGGTCCGCTCCTGGATGAGCTGCCACGGCACGATGTTCGAATGATGCTCGAGCTGCGACAGCAGGATGCGGTCGCCGGGCTTGAGGTTGGCGACGCCCCATGTCTGCGCGACGAGGTTGATCGCCTCGGTCGCGCCGCGCACGAACACCACCTCGTCGGCGCTGCGGGCGCCCAGGAAACGGGCGACCCGCTGGCGCGCCGCCTCATAGGCGATCGTCATGTCGGCCGAGCGGCGATAGACGCCGCGATGGACGGTCGCATAGTCGCGGCCATAGGCCTGGGCGATCGCGTCGATCACCGCCTGCGGCTTCTGTGCGGTCGCGGCGGTGTCGAGATAGTGCCAGCCGTCCGGGATCGCCGGGAAATCGGCGCGGCGGCTCAGCTCGGCGATGTCGACGACGCTGCTCATATCCGCTCCTCCAGCCAGGCTTCCGCCGCGGCCTGGAAGGCGTCGCGGACCGGTTCGTCGCCGATCCGCGACAGCGCGTCGGCGATGAACGCCTGGGTCAGCAGCGCGCGGGCGCGATCGGGGGTGATCCCGCGCGAGCTCATGTAGAACAGCGCCTGCGCGTCGAGCTCGCCGACCGTCGCGCCATGGGCGCATTTCACGTCGTCGGCGAAGATCTCCAGCTCGGGCTTGAGGTTCACCGTCGCGGTGCGCTTGAGCATCAGCCCGCGCAGGCTCTGCTCGCCGTCGGTCTTCTGCGCGTCGCGGGCCACCTCGACCCGCGCCGCCATGCTCGCCGTCGCCTGGTCGTCGGCGACCGCGCGCCAGAGCTGGCGGCTGGTGCCCTCGGGCTCGGCGTGGCGGACGACCACGGCGGCGTCGTGGCGCTGGCTGTCGCGGGCGAGCAGCGCGCCGCCATGCTCGGCATAGGCGCCGGCGCCGTCGAGGGTGAGGAAGGCGTCGAGCCGGCTGCCGCCCGCGCCCGCGCCGAGGATGGTGGTGACGAGGCTCGCGCCCGCGCCCAACACCGCCTCGTCGCGCAGCGAGGTGAAGCCCGACCCCTGGACCAGCCGGATCGCCCGCATCAGCCGCGCCGAGCGGCCGAGCTCGATCCGGGTCAGCCGGTTGGCCCAGCCGTCGCCGACATAGGTCTCGACGATGCTCGCCTGCGCGTCCTCGGCCATCACGATCCGCGCCGGGACGTGGTTGGCGCCGCCGGTCGCGACATGGACGATCTCGATCGCGCCCGCCGGGGCGGCGCCGTCCTTGTGGAGCGCCAGCGTCCAGCCGTCGCCGGCGGCGAGCCGCGCCAGCGGATGGATCGATTCGGCGTCGACCGCGCCGACCGTCACCGGCCCCGGCCGGCTGCGGCCCGCGTCGAGCCGCCCGTCGACGAACAGCAGCCGGGGACCGTCGCCGATCCAGTGCGAATCGAGGTCGGCGGCGGCGCCTGTAGCGGCTGCTACGGAGAACGCTTCGAGGCCCGACAGGTCGGACCAGCGCCAGGCTTCCTCGCGGGTGGAGGGGAGGGTGAGGTCATGCGCAATCCTCCCTGCCGAGAAGGTGGGGAGGGGGACCACACGCAGTGCGGTGGAGAAACAGAGGCAGACCTTCGACGGCAGCGATGGACCGGAGGCCGGAAGACCCCTCCACCATCCTGCGGATGGTCCCCCTCCCCATGCTGCGCATGGGGAGGATTGGAGCGGAACCGCTCACGCCGCGATCGCCCCGTAGCCCTCGCGCTCGAGCTCGAGCGCGAGGTCCGCGCCGCCGGTGCGGACGATGCGGCCCGCCGCCAGGACGTGGACGAAGTCGGGTTTCACATAGTCGAGCAGCCGCTGGTAATGGGTGATCAGCAGCACCGCCTTGTCGGGCTTGCGCATGATCGTGTTGATGCCGTGGCCGACGGTGCGCAGCGCGTCGATGTCGAGGCCCGAATCGGTCTCGTCGAGGATCGCGAGCATGGGGTCGATGATCCCCATCTGCACCATCTCGTTGCGCTTCTTCTCGCCGCCCGAGAAGCCGACGTTCACCGGCCGCTTGAGCATGTCCATGCCGAGGTCGAGCGCGTCGGCCTGGACGCGGGCGCGCTTGAGGAAGTCGCCGCCCGACAGCGGCTCCTCGCCCCGCAGCCGGCGCTGCGCGTTGAGCGCCTCGCGCAGGAACTGGACGTTGGAGACGCCGGGAATCTCGACCGGGTACTGGAAGCCGAGGAAGATGCCGGCGGCGGCGCGCTCGTGCGGGGCCTTGTCGAGCAGGTCCTCGCCGTTGAACGTCACGCTGCCCGCGGTCACCTCATAGCCGGGGCGCCCCGCCAGCACATAGCTGAGCGTCGACTTGCCCGCGCCGTTCGGTCCCATGATCGCATGGATCTCGCCCGGGTTGATGGTCAGCGACAGCCCCTTGAGGATGGCCTTGCCGTCGACGTCGGCGTGGAGGTTCTCGATCTTGAGCATTCTTACTTTCCAGCGGGGTGACGGTTAGGGAGGAATGGATCAGCCAACGCTGCCCTCCAGCGAGATGCCGAGCAGCTTCTGCGCCTCGACCGCGAACTCCATCGGGAGCTGCTGGAGCACCTCCTTGGCGAAGCCGTTGACGATCAGCGCCACCGACGCCTCCTGGTCGAGCCCGCGCGACATGGCGTAGAAGAGCTGGTCGTCGCTGATCTTCGAGGTGGTCGCCTCGTGCTCGATCTGCGCCGACGGGTTCTTGACCTCGATATAGGGGACGGTGTGCGCGCCGCAGCGGTCGCCGAGCAGCAGGCTGTCGCACTGGGTGAAGTTGCGCGCGCCCTCGGCGGTCGGGGCGACGCGGACCAGGCCGCGATAGGTGTTGTCGCTGCGCCCGGCCGAGATGCCCTTCGACACGATCGTCGATCGCGACCCCTTGCCGAGGTGGATCATCTTGGTGCCGGTGTCGGCCTGCTGGCGGTTGTTGGTCACCGCGACCGAATAGAATTCGCCGACCGAATTCTCGCCCGCCAGCACGCAGCTCGGATATTTCCAGGTGATCGCCGATCCGGTCTCGACCTGGGTCCAGCTCACCTTGCTGTTGCGGCCCTGGCACAGCGCGCGCTTGGTGACGAAGTTGTAGATGCCGCCGCGCCCCTCGGCGTCGCCGGGATACCAGTTCTGCACGGTCGAATATTTGATCTCGGCATCGTCGAGCGCGACCAGCTCGACCACCGCGGCGTGGAGCTGGTTCTCGTCGCGCATCGGCGCGGTGCAGCCCTCCAGATAGGAGACGTGGCTGCCCTTGTCGGCGACGATCAGGGTGCGTTCGAACTGGCCGGTATTCTCGGCGTTGATGCGGAAATAGGTCGACAGCTCCATCGGGCAGCGGACCCCCTCCGGGATGTAGACGAAGGTGCCGTCGGAGAAGACCGCGCAGTTGAGCGCCGCGAAATAATTGTCGTGCATCGGCACGACCTTGCCGAGCCACTTCCTGACCAGCTCGGGATAGTCGCGGATCGCCTCGCTGATCGAGCGGAAGATGACGCCCGCCTTCTCCAGCTCGGCGCGGAAGGTGGTCGCGACCGAGACCGAGTCGAACACCGCGTCGACCGCGACCTTGCGCGCGCCCTCGACACCCGCGAGCACCTTCTGCTCCTCGATCGGGATGCCGAGCTTCTCATAGACCTTGAGGATCTCGGGATCGACCTCGTCGAGCGAGCCCAGCGCCTTCTTGGCCTTGGGCTCGGCGTAATAATAGGCGTCCTGATAGTCGATCGGTGGCACGTCGAGCTTCGCCCAGTCGGGCGGCGTCATCGTCAGCCAGTGGCGATAGGCCTTGAGCCGCCAGTCGAGCATCCATTCGGGCTCGCCCTTCTTGGCGGAGATGAAGCGGACCGTCTCCTCGCTCAGCCCCTTGGGCGCGAAGTCCTGCTCGATATCGGTGGTGAAGCCCCATTCGTAATTGGAGGCCCGGGCCGCGGCATCGAAGGCCGCCTTGTTGCGCACGTCGCTCATATCTCAGGCTCTCGACAGGGTTGCGAGGCTCACGCCACCCAGCGCGCCGCGGATCGTGTCGTTGACGACACCCCAGTGCGGCTTGACGCGGCAGGCGCTCTCCAGCCCGCAGTCGTGACGATGGTCGTCGACGCAGGCGGTCATGGCGATCGGCCCCTCGACCGCCTCGACGATGTCGGCGAGGCTGATCGCGCCGGGATCGCGCGCCAGGCGGAAGCCGCCGCCGGTGCCGCGCGCCGAGGCGAGCAGGCCGGCCTGGGCGAGCCGCCCCATCAGCTTCTGCGCGGTCGGCAGCGGCACGCCGGTCTCGTCGGACAGCAGCGTCGCGGTCAGCCGTTCGCCGGCGCCGTGGCGGGCGGCGGCGGAGAGCATGACGACCGCATAGTCGGCCAGGCTGGACAGGCGCATCGCGTTTCGATCCCAATCGGACTGATTCGATCCGATTGGGCAGATGGGCGTGGAAGCGGCCAAGGTCAAGGGTGGATGTGGCGGACTGTCTCGAAGATTTGGTTACGCCCACCCATCGTCACCCCAGCGAAGGCTGGGGTCCATGTCTGTCTCCTTCTCAGATGCCATCCCGGGTGAAGAGAGACATGGACTCCTGCCTCCGCAGGAGTGACGACGGGTGAAGCAACTTCCCCCATGACGGCGCGGGCCTGTCCCGCTAAGCGGGCGTCCATGTCGCTCTATGCCGCCCTCCGCCCGCTGATCTTCACCATCGAGGCCGAACGCGCCCATCGCGCCACGATCCGCGCGCTGCGGCTCCGGCCGCGCGGCGGCCTGCCCGGGTCGGACCCGCGCCTCGCGATCGAGGTCGCCGGGCTGCGCTTCCCCAATCCGGTCGGGCTCGCCGCCGGCTTCGACAAGGACGCGCAGGTGCCCGACGCGATCCTCGCGCTCGGCTTCGGCTTCGCCGAGGTGGGGACGCTCACCCCCTTTCCGCAGCCCGGCAATCCGCGCCCGCGCCTGTTCCGGCTGGTCGAGGACCGCGCGGTGATCAACCGCATGGGCTTCAACAATGGCGGCCAGGCGGCGGCGCTCGAACGGCTGCTTCGCCGCAACGACCGGCCCGGCATCGTCGGGGTCAACATCGGCGCCAACAAGGACGCCGCCGACCGCATCGCCGACTATGCCAATGGCGTGCGGGTGATGGCCGGGGTGGCGCGCTACCTGACGGTCAACATCTCCTCGCCCAACACGCCGGGGCTGCGCGCGCTGCAGGATCGCGGGGCGCTGACCGCGCTGCTCGACGCGGTGACGGCGGCGCGGCCGGCAGGCGGTCCGCCCGTCTTCCTGAAGGTCGCCCCCGACCTCGAGCCCGCCGACATCGACGACATCGCCGAGATCGCGGCCGCGCAGCGGCTCGACGGGCTGATCGTCTCGAACACCACCATCTCGCGCCCGCCGCTGCGCAGCCCCCATGCCGGCGAGGGCGGCGGCCTGTCGGGCGCGCCGCTGCGCGACCTGGCGCAGCAGCGGCTCGTCGACTTCCGCAAGGCGACCGGCGGCGCGATCCCGCTGATCGCGGCGGGCGGCATCGCCTCGGCCGCCGACGCCTATGCCCGCATCCGTGCCGGCGCCAGCCTGGTCCAGCTCTATTCGGCGCTGGTCTATGAAGGGCCGGGTCTCGCCAAGCGGATCAATGCGGGGCTGGTCGAGCTGCTCGACCGCGACGGCTTCGCGACGATCGGGGACGCGGTCGGCCGGGGCTGAGTCCCCGTCCTATCCGCCGGCCGCCCCGTCGCGGCCGGCGAGGACCGCGATCATCCGGTCGGCCAGCTCGCCGACCGGCCCCGCCGTCTCCCAGCCGTAGAGCGATACCGCCATCGGCTGCTCGCGCCCCAGCGGCGCGTGGATGCGCAGGTCGCGGCCCAGCGTCGAGCGGCAGGGGAGCAGCGATATCCCCATGCCCGTCTCGACCGCGACCAGCACGCTCGACAGGCTGCTCGACGTCAGCGCGACATACCAGCGGCGCCCCTCGCGCTCGATCCGCGCGAACATCTCGTCGCGGTAGAGGCCGCCGGCCGGGAAGGCGACCAGCGGGATCGGGTCGGGCCAGTCGGGCGCGGCGCTGCCTTCGTACCAGGCCATCGGCTCGGCGAAGCTGATGCGGTGGTCGGGTCCGGGCCTCGCCTCCTTGACCACGACGATGTCGAGTTCGCCGCCATGGTAGCGGCGGGTCAGCTCGCGGCTGAGGCCGATCGTCACGTCGAGCCGGATGTCGCGATGCTGCCCGGCGAAGGCGGCGAGCGCCCCGGTCATCGCGTGGCTGGCGATGTCGTCGGGCATGCCGATCCGCACCGGATGGGTGCCGGCCGGGTCGGTCAGCAGCCGCTCCGCCTCGTCGTGCAGCGCGAGGATGCGGCGGGCATGGCCGAGCAGCCGCTCGCCCGCCGGGGTCGGCAGCACCGGCCGCGCGGCGCGGTCGACCAGGGCGCCGCCGATGCCCTGTTCGAGCCGGGCGAGCTGCTGGCTGATCGTCGACTGGGTCATGTTGAGCGCCGTCGCCGCGCCGGTGAAGCTGCGATGGTCGGCGATCGCCACGAAGGCGCGGAGCAGGCGGGGATCGAGCATCGAATACCATTCATATCCTGAATGATGATCATCCTGATATCCCATTTGCGCATGATGGCAAGGCCGACCATAATCGCGCCAGGACATTTCCAGCCGGATGAGACGATGAAAGCTTTCCTGATCGCACTGACCGCGGCGGCGGCGTTCCAACCGATCCCGGCGGCCGCCGCGAGGCAGGCCGCCGACCTGCTGATCCGCCACGCGGTGGTGATCGACGTCGAGGGCGCCCGGCCGATCCCCGACCAGGCAGTGGCGATCAGGGGCGACCGCATCGTCGCGGTCGGCGGCGACGCGGCGGTGGCCAGGGCGTGGAGCGCGCCCCGGCGGATCGAGGCGAAGGGCCGCTACCTGATCCCCGGCCTGTGGGACATGCACGTCCATTTCGGCGGCGGCCCGGCGCTGGTCGACGAGAACAGGGCGCTGCTGCCGCTCTACGTCGCCTATGGCATCACCACCGTCCGCGACGCGTCGGGCGACCTGCCGAACGAGGTGCTGCACTGGCGCCGGGAGATCGCCGACGGCACGCTGTTCGGGCCGACCCTGCTCAGCTCGGGGCCCAAGATCGAGGGGATCAAGCCGGTCTGGAAGGGCACGCTCGAAACCGGCTCCGAAGCCGATGTCGACGCGGCGGTCGCCAAGCTGGTCGGACTCGGCGTCGACTTCGTCAAGATCACCGACAGCACCCTCGAGCCCGATCTGTTCCTCTACGCCGTCCGCCGGGTGCGCGCGGCGGGGCTGCGCGCCTCGGGTCATATCCCGATGGCGCTGACGGTCGGCCAGGCGGTCGATGCCGGGATCAGCTCGATCGAGCATCTCAGCTATGCCTACAAGGCCGGCGTGAAGGACGAGGCGGCGATCGCCGCAGATTTCGCCGCCGGCCGCATCACCCGCGCCGAGGCGCAGGCGCGGCTCGACGCCGGCTTCGACGAAGCGACCGCGATGGCCGCCTATCGGACGCTGCGCGACCGCCGGGTGTTCGTCACGCCGACCCTCAACATCGAACGGACGCTCGCCTTCCTCGACAGCGACGATCATTCGAAGGACCCGTTCCTCGCCTATGTCGGGCCGGGGCTGCGCAAGACCTATCAGTGGCGGATCGATCGCGCCGCCAGGGCGACCCCCGAACAGGTCGAGGCCCGCCACCGCGAATATCGCCAGACCGCCGCCGTGCTGCCGATGCTGGCGAAGGCCGGGGTGACGATCATGGCCGGCACCGACGCCGGCTTCCTCAATTCGTTCGACTATCCCGCGCTCGGCCTGCACCAGGAACTGGCGCTCTATGTCGAGAACGGGCTGACCCCGGCGCAGGCGCTGTCGGCCGCGACCCGCGCCGGCCCGGCCTGGTTCGGCAAGCTCGACCGCTACGGCTCGGTCGAGGCGGGCAAGCAGGCCGACCTGGTGCTGCTCGACCGCAACCCGCTCGAGGACATCCACGCGACCCAGTCTGTCGACACGGTGGTGCTGCGCGGGACGGTGCAGGATCGCGCCGCGCTCGACCGGCTGCTCGCCGAGGCGCGGGCGAAGGTCGCGCGCTGGGACGCCGAGGCCGGGCAGTGACGGGGCCGGCCGACGAGCAGCGCTTCCTGCGCGCCGCGATCGAGCTGGCGCGCGACAATGTCGCGCAGGGCGGGCGGCCGTTCGGCGCGGTGGTGGTGAAGGACGGCGCGATCGTGGCCGTCGGCGTCAACGAGATCCTCGCCACCAACGACCCGACCGCCCATGCCGAGCTCGGCGCGATCCGCGCGGCGGCGCGCCGGCTCGGCTCGCCCGATCTGAGCGGCTGCACCGTCTATGCCAGCGGCCACCCCTGCCCGATGTGCATGGCGGCGATGCGGATGGCCGGGATCGGCGCGGTCGCCTATGCCTATTCGAACGAGGACGGCGAACCGTTCGGCCTGTCGACCGCCGCCGTCCAGGCCGCGATCCTCGCCGATCTCGCCCGCCCGGCCGGCGAACGGGCGATGGCGGCCCGCCACCGGCCGGTCGACGGCGCGGAGCGACCCGACATCTATGCCGAATGGCGGCGGCGGCGCGACCGTGCGTGACGCGCGGCGATGGCCGCTGCTCGTCGCGGTGGTGCTGGTCGGGCTCAACCTCCGCCCGTTCCTGACGGCGGTCGGCCCGCTCGCCGGCGGCATCCGGCCCGATACGGGGATGACGCTCCAGGCGCTGGCGTCGCTCACCCTGGTGCCGATGCTGCTGATGGGGCTGCTCGCCTTTCTCGGGCCGGCGGTCGAGGCGGCGGTCGGCGCCCGCCGCGCGGTGGTCGCGTCGCTCGCGCTGCTCGCGCTCGGCTCGTTGCTCCGCCTGGCCGCGGGGAGCGCCGCCGGGCTGGTCGGCACCGCCGCGCTGATCGGGCTCGGCGTCGCCGTGATCCAGGCGGTGTTCCCCGGCATATTGAAGCGCCATTTCCCCGACCGGCTGCCGCTGGCGATGGGGCTCTATTCGGCGATGCTGATGGGTGGCGGCGCGGTCGGCGCGCAACTGTCGCCGCTGATCGCCGCCGCGACGGGAAGCTGGCGGGTCGGGCTCGGCTGGCTCGGCCTGCCCGCGCTCGCGGCGCTGGCCGTCGCGCTGGTGGCGATCCCGAAGGGCGAAACCTCGGCCCCTGGCGAGGCTCTTCCCGTCGGCCGGCTGTTGCGGCGCCCGCGCACCTGGTTGCTGATGGCCAGCTTCGGGCTGGTCAACGGCGGCTATTCGACGGTCGTCGCCTGGCTGTCGCCCTTCTACCAGGACCATGGCTGGGCCGCCGCGGCGAGCGGCCGGCTGCTCGCGGCGATGGCGGCGAGCCAGGCGGTCGCGGCCCTGCTGTGCCCGCTGCTCGCGCGCCGCCATCGCGACCGGCGCCCCTGGCTGTGGCTGACCATGGTGCTGCAGGCCGTCGGCTTCGCCGGGCTGGCCGCCGCGCCCGCTGCCGCGCCGCTGCTCTGGGCGTGCTGCGCCGGGGCGGGGCTCGGCGGCTGCTTCGCGCTCACCCTGGTCGTCGCGCTCGACCATCTCCCCCGGCCTGCCGACGCCGGCGCGCTCGCCGCGCTGATGCAGGGCGGCGGCTTCCTGATCGCCGGGACCGCGCCCTGGGTGGTGGTGGTGCTGCACGATCGCACCGGCGGGTTCGCGGCGGGTTGGATGCTCCACCTCGCCGAGATCGGGCTGGTCGCCGGGCTGACCCTGCGCCTGCGCCCCGATTCCTATCGCGCGGCGATGGCGTCGCCGCCCGATCGCGCGCGGGCCCGCCGGGCGGAGGCGCCGTCGCCCTGCACCTTGCGATCCTGATGGAAGGTGGCGAATTCGCTGGCGGGCAGCGCGTGTGAGTAGAGCCATCCCTGCGCGAGCCGGACCCCGGCGGCCCTGAGATAGGCCTCCTGCTCGCGCGTCTCGACGCCTTCGGCGATGATGCGCAGCTTCAGCCCGTGCGCCATGTCGATGATGTGCGGCGTCACCACGCTGGTCGCGGCGTCGGTGGCGATCGCCTCGACGAACGACTTGTCGATCTTGAGCGCGTCGAGCGGCAATCCCTGGAGCAGCGACAGGCTCGAATAGCCGGTGCCGAAATCGTCGATCGCGACCATATGCCCCGCCGCGCGCGCCGCCTCGACCGCGCCCGCCGCGATCTCGGCGCGGATGAAGCCCTGCTCGGTCGCCTCGATCCAGATCTGCGACGGCGCGACCCCGGACCGCGTCACCGCCTCGGTCAGCACCGGCAGGAAGCGTCCGCTCTCCAGGTCGCGCGCGGAGATGTTGATCGATATGTGGAGGTCGCGGTCGGCGCGCAGCAGCGCCGCCTGGTCCTCGATCACCCGCTCGATCAACAGGTCGGTGAGCGGCGAGATCAGCCCGGTCTCCTCGGCGAGCGGGATGAACAGGTCGGGCCCGATCCAGCGGCCGTCGGGCCGGCGCCAGCGCAGCAGCGCCTCGGCGGCGACGCAGCGGCCGTTCGAAAGGTCGATGATCGGCTGGTAATGCACGACGAATTCGCGCTTGCGGATCGCGATCGCCAACTCCTTCTCGGGCGACAGCCGCTGCCGCGACACCCAGATCACGAGCCCGACCAGGAGGGTCGAGACGAGCAGGCCCATCGGCAGCAGCAGCAGATAGTCGTTGCGCAGCCGGCCGAGCGCCTGGGCGCGGTCGCTGAAGGCGAAGGCGGTCAGCGGCGCCTCGCGCAGCGACGCGAAGACGTGGTGATCGTCGATGCCCGCCGTCGGGCCCGCGATCAGCGTGCGGAGCAACTGCGGATCGGTCCTGCCCGACAGGGCGATCAGCCGGCCGGGGCCGGCGGCGATGCCGAGCGTCATATGGCTGTCGGTCAGGACGTCGACCAGCCGTTCGGGCTTGATCAGCGCGGTGTAGCCGCCATGGCTCATCGCCAGCATCGGCTGGCTGCGGAAGGTGCGCGGCTGGAGGTGGAAGATGACGGCGAAGCCTCCGCCGAGCCGCAGGTCAGGCGGGGTCCGGGGAACGCGCTGGCCGACCGGGCCGAGGCTGGTGCAGGCGAGGCGGCCGTCGCGGAAATAACCGATATCCTCGACGCTCCGCGCGTCCATCGCGATCTGCCGCAGCCGTGCGACATGCTCGGGCGAGCATTCGGTCCCGGGCGGGACCTCGGCGGCGAGCAGCGTCCGCCGGGCGTCCGCGAACACCTGGTTGGCGCGGATCAGCGTCCAGCGGGCATATTCCTCCATGTGGCGCTGCTCGGCCGCGACCGCGCGGACCCGCAGCAGATGGGCGACGGCGACCATCGGCAGCAGCCCCGCCAGGATGGCGAGACAGGCCGCGATAGTCAGGATCGTCCGTCTTCGCATCGGTTGCCCCGTCCCGAGTCGGGATCATCCTGACGCCGATGGCAGGGATTAGGCAAAGATATTCATAACGAAGAAGGCCCGGAGCTTGCGCCCCGGGCCTTCCATCCTCTCCTGACCGAAGGCCGTTACGCCGCGAACTGGTTCATCGTGTTGTGCGCGCCGCCGGCCTTCAGCGCGGCCTCGCCGGCGAAATAGTCCTTGTGGTCGTCGCCGATGTCGGAGCCGGCCATGTTCTGGTGCCGGACACAGGCGATGCCCTGGCGGATCTCCTGGCGCTGCACGTTGAGCACGTAGCCGAGCATCCCCGCCTCGCCGAAATACTCCTTGGCGAGGTTGTCGGTCGACAGCGCCGCGGTGTGATAGGTCGGCAGGGTGATCAGGTGGTGGAAGATGCCCGCCCGCTTCGCCGCGTCGCGCTGGAAGGTGCGGATCTTCTCGTCGGCCTCGGCCGCCAGTTCCGACCCGTCATAATCGACGCTCATCAGCCTGGCGCGGTCATAGGCCGACACGTCCTTGCCCGCCTCGGCCCAGGCGTCGAACACCTGCTGGCGGAAGTTGAGCGTCCAGTTGAACGATGGCGAGTTGTTGTAGACCAGCTTGGCGTTCGGGATCACCTCGCGGATGCGGTCGACCATGCTGGCGATCTGCTCGATATGCGGCTTCTCGGTCTCGATCCACAGCAGGTCGGCGCCGTTCTGGAGCGAGGTGATGCAATCGAGCACGCAGCGGTCCGCGCCGGTGCCGGGCCGGAACTGGAACAGGTTCGAGCGCAGCCGCTTCGGGCGCATCAGCTTGCCGTCGCGGTTGATCACCACGTCGCCGTTGATGGTGCTGGTGTCGGTGATCTCCTCGCAGTCGAGGAAGCTGTTATACTGGTCGCCGATGTCGCCCGGCTGGGCCGAGAAGGCGATCTGCTTGGTCAGGCCGGCGCCGAGCGAGTCGGTGCGGGCGACGATGATGCCGTCGTTGATGCCGAGTTCGAGGAAGGCGTAGCGGCAGGCGCGGATCTTCGCGAGGAAGTCCTCGTGCGGCACCGTCACCTTGCCGTCCTGGTGACCGCACTGCTTCTCGTCGGACACCTGGTTCTCGATCTGCAGCGCGCAGGCGCCGGCCTGGATCATCTTCTTGGCGAGCAGATAGGTCGCCTCGGCGTTGCCGAAGCCCGCGTCGATGTCGGCGATGATCGGCACGACATGGGTCTGGTGGTTGTCGATCGCGTGGACCAGGCGCTGCTCCTCGACCTGGTTGCCGCTCTCGCGGGCCTTGTCGAGATCGCGGAACAACCCGCCCAGCTCGCGCGCGTCGGCCTGGCGCAGGAAGGTGTAGAGTTCCTCGATCAGCGCGGGCACGCTGGTCTTCTCGTGCATCGACTGGTCGGGCAGCGGCCCGAAGTCGGAGCGCAGCGCGGCGACCATCCAGCCCGACAGATAGAGGTAGCGGCGCTTGGTGGTGCCGAAATGCTTCTTGATCGAGATCAGCTTCTGCTGGCCGATGAAGCCGTGCCAGCAGCCCAGCGACTGGGTGTAGTTGGCAGGGTCGAGGTCATAGGCGGCCATGTCCTCGCGCATGATCTTCGCCGTGTAGCGGGCGATGTCGAGGCCGGTCTGGAAACGGTTCTGCAGCCGCATGCGGGCGACCGCCTCGGCGCCGATGCCGGCCCAGGGCGAACCCTGGCCGCGGATCAGCTGTTCGGCCTGCGCGATGTTGTCCTGGTAGGTCATGGTCACTTCCTCGGGCTGTACAAGCTATGCGCCCGAACAACCGCGAATCCGGCCCGGAGTCAGCCCGATATTGTCAGAAAATCGGGTCGGATGGTGAGATTCGCGGGCGTTTCGCAAGAAAAGTTGTAAGGAGTTTACAGGTCTCGGCCTGCTCGGCTTCCGTTACGGCAAGGCAACGAAAATCCCCGGCGTTAAATCCTTGGAAACCTGCCGCGCCTAGAATCGGCGCCTCGGACCAGACCCCGGAGTAGGCGATGCGCGGCAAGACGATCGAGGAGGGCCCGCCCGCGCGCCCGCCGCGCGATCGCGGCGACCGGCTCGCCGCCGGGGTGACGATCGCCGCGGTGCTGCTGGTCTGCGCCTCGGCCTTCACCATTGCCGGATCGGTGGCCCGCTCGGTCCACGGCGCGCTGTCGGTCACCGACAATCTGACGATCTCGGTGCTGCTGCTCAACGTCGCGTTGACCCTGCTCGGCTGGCGCCGCTATCGCGCGCTCAAGCAGGAGGTGGCGCTGCGCTGCGCCGCCGAGGCGCGGGCGAGCGAATTGGCGACCAGCGATCCGCTGACCGGCCTGCTCAACCGCCGCGCGCTCGGCGAGAGCGGGGCGCGGCTGGTCGACGCCTCGCTCGGCCAGCGCCGGCCGGTGGCGATGCTGATGATCGACCTCGACCATTTCAAGTCGGTCAACGACCTCCACGGCCATCTCGCCGGCGACCAGCTGCTCCGCGCCGCCTCCGCCGCGATCGTCGCGCCGCTGCCGCCGCACGCGCTTGCCGCGCGGCTCGGCGGCGACGAGTTCGCCTGCGCCTTCGCCTTCGATCCCGACCAGCCGGCGGCGGTCGACCATGTCGCCGACGCGATCCTCGCGCGGATCGCCGAGCCCTTCCTGATCGGCGGGGTCGAGGCGCGGATCGGCGCGTCGCTGGGCATCGCCCGGACCGAGGCGGGCTGCCGCACCATCGACACGCTGATGCGCCGGTCGGACATCGCGCTCTACGCCGCCAAGCGCGCGGGGCGGAACCAGCGCGCCTGGTTCGACGCGAGCATGGAGCGCGAGCTGGAGCTGCGCAACGAGATCGAACTGGGCCTGCGCGCCGGCATCCCGTCGGGCCGGATCGTCCCCTGGTTCGAACCGCAGGTCGACCTCGCCACCGGCGCGCTGACCGGCTTCGAGCTGCTGGCGCGCTGGGACCATCCCGACCATGGCATCATCGAGCCGGCGGCGTTCATCCCGGTCGCCGAGGAATCGGGGCTGATCGGCGAGCTGTCGATGTCGGTGATGCGCGCCGGGATCGAGGAGGCGCGCCACTGGGACCCGTCGCTGCTGCTCAGCGTCAACATCAGCCCGTCGCAGATGCGCGACCCGTGGCTCGCCCAGAAGATCGTCAAGCTGCTGACCGAGACGAGCTTCCCGGCCGAGCGGCTCGAGGTCGAGATCACCGAGGCGGCGCTGTTCGAGAATCTCGGCCTCGCCGCGTCGATCGTCGCCAGCCTGAAGAACCAGCGCATCCGCGTCGCGCTCGACGATTTCGGCACCGGCTATTCGAGCCTGACCCATTTGCGGACGCTGCCGCTCGACCGGATCAAGATCGACCGCAGCTTCGTCCTGCGCATGACCGAGGATGCCGAGGCGGCGGCGCTGGTCCGCCTGATCGTCTCGCTGGCCCAGGGGCTCGACGTGCCGGTGCTGGCGGAGGGCGTCGAGACCGGCGAGATCGCGGCGATGCTGACCGCGATCGGCTGCACCATGGCCCAGGGCTGGCATTTCGGCCGGCCCGCGCCGGCCCGCGCCACGCGCGGCCTGCTCGCCGGCCGGGGCCTGCTCTCCGCCGCCAGCCCGATCGCCCGCGACGGCGAGGTCGTCGCGATGCGCCAGCGCCGCCGCAAACGAGCGTGACTCCCATTCCTCCCCGCGCGCAGCGGGGGGAGGGGGACCGCGAAGCGGTGGAGGGGTCTCCGCCCCCATCGTCATGCCGGCGGAGGCCGGCATCTCACTTAACCTTGAATCGTCTCGAACAGGTCCTGCCAGTGCGGATTGGCATTCTCGATCAATGCAATCTTCCACGGACGTTGCCAGCTCTTGAGCGCTTTCTCCCGGACGATGGCTTCGCCGATCGTGGCATGTGGCTCGGCAAGGACGAGCCTGGTCAGCCGATAGCGCTGGCAGAAGTCTGATCCGGTGCCGTTTCGATGTTGCCAGATTCGCGCGGACAAGTTCGCGGTGACGCCTACGTAGAGAACGCCTCGCGGTCTGTTGGTCATGATGTAGGTCCAACCGCCCATCACGGTTGGAGCTTAGGATGAAGGCAGGGAGATTCCAGCTTTCGCTGGAATGACGGAGCTGTTTTTCTCTCCTCAACCGACGTCATCCCGGCGAAAGCCGGGATCTCACTGCCTTTGCGGCGCTTCCGGTCAGCGGTGGAAAAGAGAAGGGAGATCCCGGCTTTCGCCGGGATGACGTGATGGAGAGACGGTTTGCCAAGGTGGACTCACGCCCTTCAAATCCCTAAGTCGCGCGGCGATGCAGGTCCGCTTTCACAAGATGCACGGTCTCGGCAATGATTTCGTCGTGATCGATGCGCGCGCCACCGCGCCGGTCGAGATGACGGCGGCGCGCGCGCGGGCGCTCGCCGACCGCAAGACCGGGGTGGGCTGCGACCAGCTCATCCTGCTCGAACCGTCCGCCGTCGCCGACGCGCGGATGCGGATCTTCAACGCCGACGGCAGCGAGGTCGAGGCGTGCGGCAACGCCACACGCTGCGTCGTCAGCCTGCTCGGCGGCAGCGCGCGGATCGAGACGGTCGCCGGGCTGCTCGAAGGCCGCAGCGCCGACGGACAGGTGTCGGTCGAGCTCGGCGAGCCGCGCTTCGACTGGGACGCGATCCCGCTCGCCTATGCGATGGACACCCGCGCGATGCCGGTCGCCTGGGAGGAGCTCGAGGCGCCGATGGCCGCCAATGTCGGCAATCCGCACGTCGTCTTCTTCGTGCCCGAGACCGACGCGGTCGCGCTCGACCGGCTCGGGCCGCGGATCGAGACCGATCCGCTGTTCCCCGCGCGGATCAACGTCAACGTCGCGACGGTCGACGACCGGGCGAACATCCGCCTGCGCGTGTGGGAGCGCGGCGTCGGCCTGACCGACGCCTGCGGCACCGGCGCCTGCGCGACGGCGGTGTCGGCGATCCGCGCCGGGCTGGTCGACTCGCCGGTGCGGGTGACGCTGCCCGGCGGGCCGCTGATGATCGACTGGGCGCCCGGCCGGCCCATCGTCATGACCGGCCCCGCCACCCATGTCTTCACCGCCGAGACCGACCTGAGCGCCTTCGGGGCCGACAGCCGCGGATGAGCGGTCCCGAGCTGATCACATTGGGGTGCCGGCTCAACATCGCCGAGAGCGAGGCGATGCGCGCGGCGATGGCCGATGCCGACGACCTGGTGATCGTCAATAGCTGCGCGGTCACCGCCGAGGCGGTCAAGCAGGCGCGCAAGGCGATCCGCCAGGCGGCGAAGCGCCGGCCCGAGGCGCGGATCGTCGTCACCGGCTGCGCCGCCCAGACCGATCCGGCCGCCTTCGCGGCGATGCCCGAGGTCGCCCGCGTGATCGGCAATGCCGACAAGGGCCGAGCCGATCTGTTCGCCTTCGATCGCGGCGCGCGCGCCGATGTCCATGTCTCCGACGTCATGGCGGTCCGCGACACCGCGCCGCACATGGCCGCCGCCTTCGCCGCCCATGCCCGCGCCTTCGTCGAGGTGCAGAATGGCTGCGACCATCGCTGCACCTTCTGCGTGATCCCCTATGGCCGGGGCAACAGCCGCTCGGTCCCCGCCGGGATCGTGATCGACCGCATCAAGGCGCTGGTCGACGACGGCCATGCCGAGGTGGTGCTGACCGGGGTCGACCTGACCAGCTACGGCCCCGACCTGCCCGGCGCGCCGACGCTGGGGCAGCTCGTCGAGCGCATCCTCACCCATGTGCCGGGGCTGCGGCGACTGCGCCTCTCCTCGCTCGATTCGATCGAGATCGACGACCGGCTGTTCGCGCTGCTGACGCAGGAGGCGCGGATGATGCCGCACGTCCACCTGTCGCTGCAGGCCGGCGACGACCTGATCCTCAAGCGGATGAAGCGCCGCCACAGCCGCGCCCAGGCGGTGGCGATGGTCGAGCGGCTCCGGGCGGCCCGGCCCGAGATCGCGATCGGCGCCGACCTGATCGCCGGCTTCCCGACCGAGGACGAGACGATGGCCGCCAACAGCGCCGCGCTGATCGACGATTGCGACATCGTCTTCGGCCATGTCTTCCCTTTTTCGCCGCGCGCCGGCACCCCCGCCGCGCGGATGCCGCAGCTCGACCGCGCCACGATCCGCCGCCGCGCCGCCGATCTGCGCGCGCGGGCCGAGGCGCGCCGCGCCCGCTGGCTGGGGACGCTGGTCGGCACCCGCCAGGCGGTGCTCGCCGAACGCGGCGGCGGCGGCCATGCGCCCAATTTCGCGCGGGTGCGTTTCGAAGGGACCGCGCCCGCGCCGGGCGCGATCGCGAACATCATCATCACCGGCGTCGACGACGGCGCCCTGACCGGAAGAGTGGCGGACGAGACGGCATGAGCGAAGCGCGCTGGCACGAGAAGCTGTTCGGAGGCTTCCGCAAGACCTCCGACCGGCTCGGCGAGAACCTGACCGGGCTGTTCGGCAAGGCCGCGCTCGACGAGGCGACCCTCGACGAGATCGAGGAGGCGCTGATCGCCTCCGACCTGGGCCCCGCGACGGCGGGGCGCATCCGCGCCCGGCTGAAGGGCGAGATGTTCGAGAAGGGCCTCGACGAGCGCGCGCTGCGCGAGATCGTCGCGCAGGAGATCGAGAAGGTGCTGGCGCCGGTCGCCAAGCCGCTGGAGATCGAGGCCTTCCCGCGCCCGCAGGTGATCCTCGTCATCGGCGTCAACGGATCGGGCAAGACCACCACCATCGCCAAGCTCGCGCACATGCTGCAGGAGCAGGACTATGCGGTGATGCTGGTCGCCGGCGACACCTTCCGCGCCGCCGCGATCGGCCAGCTCAAGGTCTGGGCCGACCGGATCGGCGTGCCGATCATCAGCGGGAAGGAGGGCGGCGACGCCGCCGGCCTGGTGTTCGAAGGGGTCAAGCAGGGCACCGAGAAGGGCATCGACGTGCTGATCGTCGACACCGCCGGTCGTCTGCAGAACAAGGCTGGCCTGATGGACGAGCTGGCGAAGATCAGGAGGGTGCTCGGCCGGCTCAACCCGGCCGCGCCGCACGACGTCCTGCTCGTCCTAGACGCGACGACCGGGCAGAATGCGCTGAGCCAGATCGAGATCTTCAAGGAGACGGCGGGCGTGACCGGCCTGATCATGACCAAGCTGGACGGCACCGCGCGCGGCGGCGTGCTGGTCGCGGCGGCCGAGCGCACCGGCATGCCGGTCCATGCGATCGGCCTGGGCGAAGGGGTCGACGACCTCAAGCCGTTCGACCCGGCCGAGGTGGCGCGCGCCATCGCCGGCCTCGAAAGGATCGGCAAGTGACGGGCGATCGCGCGGCGCAGCCGTCCGCCGGGAAGCGCGAGCCCGCCGCCGGGCTGAAGCTGGCGATCGATCTCGGGCCGCTGCTCGTCTATCTCCTCGCCTATTGGGCGACCCGGAACATCGTGCTGTCGACCGGCATCTTCATGGCGGCGACGCTCGCCGCGATCGTCGGCTCGTGGATCACCGTCCGGCGGGTGTCGGCGATGCTGCTCTTCTCGGGCGCGATGGTGCTGGTGTTCGGCGGGCTCACCGTCTGGCTGCACGACGCGACCTTCATCAAGATGAAGCCGACCGTCTATTATCTGATGGTCGCCGCGATCCTCGGCTTCGGCCTGTTCACCGACCGGCCGACGCTGAAGCTGGTGCTGGGGCAGGCCTATCCCGGCCTGTCCGACCTCGGCTGGACCAAGCTGACCCGCAACTGGGCGCTGTTCTTCGTCGCCATGGCGATCGCCAACGAGGCGGTGTGGCGATCGACCAGCATGGAGTTCTGGCTCGGCTACAAGCTGTGGGGGGCGATGCCGGCGACGATCCTGTTCGCGCTCGCCAATGTGCCGATGCTGATGAAGCACGGCCTGACCACCGAGAAGGCCGAGGACGCGGCGCTGCCCCCGCAGGGGTGAGGGCGCGCGCTGATCGTCATTCCCGCTTTCGCGGGAATGACGGAGGACATCTCGAATCTCTTGTAAATTGTTGATTTTCATCAAAGTTTCATCATTCTGTCACACGATGCTTACCCGCTATTTACCAGGCGGGGGCTAGGCGTCGCCGGGCAAGGAGCCCGACGATGAGCCGCCAAGACGCGATTGCCCGACCGGCCCGGCCCGATCCGATCGAGGCCGCGATGACGACCGACACGATCGCCGTGACCGCGAACCTGCGCGAGGTGATCGCGCGCTTCCGCGACCAGCCCGAGATGGAGGTGCTGCCCGTCGTCGCCGAGGGCGGGCGCCCGGTCGGCGCGGTGCTCGAACGCGACATTCGCCGGCTGCTGCTCAACCCCTTCGGCCATGCGCTGCTGTGCAACCACAGCCTCTATCGCCGGCTCGACGGCTTCGTCAGCCGGGTGCCGGTCGCCGATATCGGCATGGGGCTCGGCCATCTCTTCGCGCTGATCTCGGGCGGGGAGGGGCATGACGCGGTGATCCTGACCGCCGAAGGCCGCTTCCGCGGCGTGGTGAGCGGACGCACCCTGCTGCGCATGGCGGCCGATCGCGAAGCGGCGGTCGCGGCGGGGCGCGCGGCGCGGCTGCGGCGGATTCGTCAGGCGTCGGAGGCGATGCGCGGCGAGGCCGCGTTGCTGTCGCGCGAGATGGCGGGCGCCTCGGAACAGTTGGAGGACGCCGCCCGGACGATGAACGACCGCGCCGGCGACGCGGGCGCCAAGGGGCTGTCGGTGATGGCGGCGGCGGCGCAGGCGGCCGACAATGTCGGCGCGATCGCCGAGCAGGGGCGCACCCTGGTCGAGCAATTGGAGACGCTCGGCCGCGAGGTGGGCCAGGCGCGCGCCTCGACCGCGCGGGTCGGCGGGCTGGTCGAGGAGGGCGGCATCAAGGCGCGCCAGCTCCAGGACGCGGCGCGCGAGATCGGCGCGGTGGTCGAGACGATCGACACGATCGCGCGGCGGATCAACCTGCTCGCGCTCAACGCGACGATCGAGGCGGCGCATGCCGGCGAGGCCGGGCGCGGCTTCGCGGTGGTCGCGGCGGAGGTCAAGGCGCTCGCCCAGCAGACGCGCGAGGCGGCGCGGCACATCGCCGGGCGGATCATGGGGGTGCGCAGCGGGGTGGGCGAGGTCGCGGCCGGCCAGGCCGGGATCGAGGCGGCGATCGTCGCGCTCGACGGCCTCGCCTCGACGATCGACGACACCGTCGTCCGCAACCATGCGGCGGGCGCGATGATCAGCGCCAATGTCCGCGACGCGGCGGGCGCCAACGCCCATATCCGCGAGCAGGCCGCCGAGATCAGCGCGACCGCGAGCGACGCCGCCGCCGGATCGGGCGCGGTGCTCGACATCGCCCGCTCGCTCGCCGTCGGCGCGGACCGGCTCCAGCAGCGGCTCGGCCGCTTCCTGGAGGAGATAGAGGGGGCCTGATTTCCCTCTCCCCCGGGGAGAGGGAGGGGCCCGCAGCCGAAGGCTGTGGGAGGGAGAGGGCACGCTGGAGCCTTGGCCTCGCCCTTGGGAAGAGTGCGGGACGCTCGGGCTATGCCCTCGCGCCCCTCACCCTGCCCTCTCCCCGGCGGGGAGAGGGTTCACGTCAGCTTAGGCGTCGACCAGCTGGTCGGCCTTGGCGATCGAGTCCTGCTCGATGTTCTGCGACACGAAGTCCCAGTTCACGACCTTGCCGAGCACGGTCTTGGCGAAGCGCGGGCGCTCGTTGCGATAGTCGATATAATAGGCATGCTCCCACACATCGAGCGTCAGCAGCGGCTTGACGGTGTCGAGCGCCAGCGGGGTCTCGCCGTCGTGGAGCGAGGTGACCTTGAGCGCGTCGCCGGCAAGCACCAGCCAGGCCCAGCCGCTGCCGAAATGGCCGACGGCGGCCTCGGCCATCTTCTCGACCAGCCCGTCCTGGCTGCCGAAGCTCGCCTCGATCAGCTTGGCGAGCTTGTCGGAGGGCCTGGTCGAGCCTTCGGGCGCGAGGCCCTGCCAGAAGAAGTCGTGGTTCCAGATCTGGCCGGCCTGGTTGGCGAGGCCCTTGTCGTCGCGGTCCTTGGCGAGGCGGATCACCTCGACCAGCGACTTGCCTTCGAGGCCCTTCTCCTCGATCCAGCCGTTGACCTTGTCGACATAGGCCTTGTGGTGCTTGCCATGATGATAGTCGAAGCTCTCGGCGGACAGCACCGGTTCGAGGGCGGCGCGATCGAACGGCAGCGGGGGAAGCGAAAAGGCCATGGGGGAATCTCCACGTGGTGAGGGGTGCCCCCTTAACGATTCACGAGGGGGTCAGGTCCAGCAAAAAATCGCTTTTGTGGCGGATTTCCGCCGTTACGCCCCCGGCATCATAATGTGTGACAATGGCGCGGCGAATTCATACACTGTCTCCTGGAAGCGATCCGCCGGGTGAAGGGGCGGACGCAACAAGCAGGGGAACGCCATGGATAAATTCTTCGCCAATCTGCATCTCGTGCTGATCGTCGGCCTGGCCGCCGCGATCGCCCTGATCGCCTATGTCCATCCGGACCAGTCGTTGCTGGTGAATTATGTGTTGCGCTGGTTGCACGTTTTCTTCGGCATCACCTGGATCGGCCTGCTCTATTATTTCAACTTCGTGCAGATCCCGACCATGCCGTCGGTCCCGGCCGAGCTGAAGCCGGGCGTCAGCAAATATATCGCTCCCAACGCGCTGTTCTTCTTCCGCTGGGGCGCGGCGTTCACGGTGCTGACCGGCCTCGCCGTCGCCTATGTCACCGGCTATGTCCACCAGGCGCTGATGCTGTCGGCCGACTATCGCCTGATCGGCATCGGCATGTGGCTGGCGCTGATCATGGCTTTCAACGTCTGGTTCCTGATCTGGCCGGCACAGAAGAAGGCGCTGGGCCTGGTCGAGGCGGACGCCGACACCAAGGCCAAGGCGGCGAAGACCGCGATGATCTTCTCGCGGCTCAACACGCTGCTGTCGATCCCGATGCTCTATGCGATGACCAACGCCAATCTCGGCTGATCGTCGCTGGAGACGGAAACAGGAAGGGCCGGGGGAGCGATCCCCCGGCCCTTTCCTTATGAGCGGGGCACATAAACGTCATCCCGGCGGAGGCTGGGATGACGGCTTGATGGGACGTCCGCGAGGCTGCGTCAGCCCCGCATCCAGCCGTTGAGCCGGCGGCGCATCCCGCGCGCGAGGCGGGTGATGGAGGCGGGCAGCCGGTCGAGCGCGCCGGGCGCCGATATGTCGGTCCGCGACGGCCGCTGGTGGGCGACCGGCGGCACCGCGAGCCAGGTGGCGAGAGCGGGGTTGGCGCGGCGGAACCAGTTATAGGCGCCGTCGACGTCCATCGGCCCGCCCTCGGCGCTCCCCGCCGGGCGGCCGAGCATCGCGTCGAGAAAGCCGGGCAGGCCGTCGATCGCCGCCGGCCCGAAGCCCAGGCAATGGGCGAGCCGGATCGTCAGCGCCGGATCGGCCCGGAGCAGCGGCCCGTCCGCCGGGCCGGGCGCCCCGGGCGCCTCGGGCAGGAAATGGCCGCCGTAGAACAGGCCGAAGCCCTCGGCATCGAGCCGATCGAGCAGCGGCGGCAGGCGGCGGCCGATCGCGCGGACGAAATCGCAATCGTCCTCGAGCATCAGGATGCGGCGATCGCCGCGTTCGCGCGCCTCGCGCAGCACGGCGAGCTGGCTGAGGAAGGCGCCGCGCGCGCCGATGCTGCGGAACGGCCCGGCCTCGGCGGGCCGTTCCGCCGCGAACAGCCGCACGCGCGGATCGTCGAAGCCGGCGCCGAGCCGCGCCAGCTCCCCCGCCATCTCGCGCCGCCGATCGGCGCGGTCGGGCAGGTTGACGACATAGAGGCGGTCGAAGCTGCGGAAGAGCCGCTCCGCCGTCGTCGTCGCGGCCCCGGTCATCCCTGCCGGTCGAGCAGGTCGTGCCGGCGCAGCGCGTGGCGGAGCTGGTCGTAGCTGAGCTTGAGCGCGACCGCGGTGGCGCGCTGGTTGAAGCGGCAGCGCCGGAGCGCATCCTCGAGCAGCGCCTTCTCGTAGAGCAGCACGGCGCCGCGGAAATCCTCGCAGCCGGCGGGCGGCGCGGCCGATGGCGCGGCGGCAGGACCGGCGGGCGTCGCCGGCGCTTCGCCGTCATCGATGCGCGGCGGCGCGACGGGCCGCGCGGCGGCGGGGCGCCAGGGGCTGTCGAACGGATCGAATTCGATCGCGTCGATCGGCCGCTCGGGGTCCTCCCAGCGATAGACCGCGCGCTCGACGACGTTGCGCAGCTCGCGGACATTGCCGGGCCAGTCGTGGCGGGCGAGTTCCCCGGCGGCGGCGGGGCCGAAGCCCGGCCAATAGGGCCAGCCGAGCTCGGCCGCCATGCGCCGCCCGAAATGGTCGGCGAGCACCGGCACGTCGCCCTCGCGGACGCGCAAGGGCGGCAGGGTGATCACCTCGAAGCTCAGCCGGTCGAGCAGGTCGGCGCGGAAGCGGCCCTGGTCGACCAGCCCCGGCAGATGCTCGTTGGTCGCGGCGACGATGCGGACGTCGACCCGCACCGGGCGCGACGCGCCGATCCGCGTCACCTCGCCATATTCGACCGCGCGCAGCAGCCGTTCCTGCGCGCCGGTCGACAGCGTCGCCAGCTCGTCGAGGAACAGGGTGCCGCCGTCGGCCTCCTCGAAGCGGCCGACGCGCGCCTTGGTGGCGCCGGTGAAGGCGCCCGCCTCATGCCCGAACAGCTCGGCCTCGATCAGCGTCTCGGGCAGCGCCGCGCAGTTCATCACGACGAGCGGCCCGTCCCAGCGCGACGACAGGCGGTGGAGCCGCTCGGCGACCAGCTCCTTGCCGGTGCCGCGCTCGCCGATCACCAGCACCGGCCGGTTGAGCGCCGCGGCGCGGCTGGCGCGCTCGACCGAATCGAGGAAGGCCAGCGACTGGCCGATGAACTGGGCTTCGCGTTCCATAACCGACAGTTGGTGCAATTTCCCAAGTCTTGGCAATAGGAAATCGTGCCAACCTGGGTGGCCGGTCCGGAAACGCCCGGATTTCCGCCGTTCCCGAAATTGGCACGGTCCCTGCAAAGATATCGGCAACACCGGCTCGGGCCGGGATCGAAACGCCAGACCAGGAATGAAGCCATGTTCAAGTTCGACAAGATCGACCTCCAGCGGATCACCGTCTCGACGATCGGTGCCGCGATCCTGTCCGTGATCTGCGTGACCGGCGCCGTCGCTCCGGCCCGCGCCGACATGGTCGCCGCCAAGGTGGTCCAGGTCGTCAACTAAGCCGTGGCGTCCGGCTCCGGCGGGTATAGGATGCCCACCGGACGCCTCCCTTCGAACCAGCAGTACAGAGCGTAGTCCAAGGAGCCTTGAGATGGGGATTTTCTCCCGAACCCGCGACATCATCGCTGCCAACGTCACCGACCTTCTCGACAAGGCGGAGGACCCGGCGAAGATGATCCGCATGATCATCCTCGAGATGGAGGAGACGCTGGTCGAGGTCCGCGCCTCGGCGGCGCGCACGATCGCCGACCAGAAGGAGCTGCGCCGCCAGATCGCCAAGCTCGACACCGTCCAGGCCAACTGGCTGGAGAAGGCGGAGCTGGCGCTGTCGAAGGACCGCGAGGACCTCGCCAAGGCGGCGCTGGTCGAGAAGCAGAAGGCGGCCGACCTGGCCGAGCAGCTCAACGACGAGATCGCGCTGCTCGACGAATCGCTCAAGGCGTCGGAGGCCGACATCGCCAAGCTGCAGGGCAAGCTGCGCGAGGCGCGCGCCCGCCAGAACAGCATCGTCACCCGCCTCGAATCGGCGAACAACCGCGCCCGCATGCGCGAGATGTACGCCGGCCCGAAGATCGACGAGGCCTTCTCGCGCTTCGAGCTGCTCGAACGCCGGGTCGACTATGCCGAGGGCCGCGCCGAGGCGGCGGGCATGGGCGGCGCGCCCAAGACGCTCGACGAGGAGATCGCCGAGCTGCGTTCCTCCGACAAGGTCGATGCCGAGCTGGCCGCGCTGAAGGCCAAGGCATCGGGCAAGGGAGCCTGATCCCATGGAAGACACCCTCGTCCCGATCGTCGTCGTCGGCATCCTCTTCCTGGGCCTGCCCTGGCTGATCTTCCACTATGTCACCCAGTGGAAGAAGAATGGCGGCCTGACGGTCGAGGACGAGAAGCTGCTCGACGACATGCATGAGATGGCCCGCCGGCTCGACGATCGGCTCGGCACGCTGGAACGGATCCTGGACAGCCAGGACCCCGCCTGGCGCCCCCGCCAGAGCGTCGACCGCGCCCGTGATGAGGAGTGGCGCCGCGACAATTGATCGCAGGCAGCCCCCCGCAACAGGAAGGAAGTTCGAAATGTCCGCTCGTCGCACCAAATTCTACCTCGACAAGCGCAACCGCAAATGGCTCGGCGTCTGCGCCGGACTGGCTGACTATACCGGCATCGACGTCACCCTGATCCGGGTCGGCGTGGTGATCCTGACCTTCGTCACCTTTCCCTGGGCGCTGGTCGCCTATCTGGTGGTGAACTGGCTGGCCAACGACAAGCCGGGCGAGTTCTACGGCACCAGCCGCGAGGACGAGAAATTCTGGCAGTCGGTCCGCGCCCGGCCCGGCGCCTCGGTCCGCGACGTCCGCGCCCGGTTCCGCGACATCGACCGCCGCATTGCCGACATCGAGGCGCACGTGACCAGCCACAACTCGGCTCTCGCCCGCGAAATCGACGCTCTGCGCTGAATCGCGACCGGATATTTCACCGGTCCGGCTCACCAGGAAACAGGATTACACGACCAGCGCCGTTCGTCGACGCGCCATGCCGTTTGTCGAAAAAAATTAGACAGACATTGATGTAAATAGGGATCGACTCAGGGTTTAGGGGTTCCGATGATGACTTTCCCATTCGAAGCCTTCGCACCCGTCGCCGCGCTGCTCGGTGTGCTTGGCCTTGGGGCCTGGGTGTTCACCACCTGGCTCCGTATCCGCCACGGCTATCCGCTCGAGAACAGCTGGGGCAAGGCGGTCTATCCGCGCACCAGCGACGAGACGACCGAGCGGGTCAGGCTGCTCTCGACCGAGAACGCCCAGCTCCGCGCCGAGCTGTCGGCGGTCAAGGACCGGCTCGCCACCGTCGAGCGGATCGTCACCGACGGCAGCTACCGCCTCGATCGCGAGATCGACGCGCTGCGCGGCCCGGCCAACTGATCGCGAAGGGCATCACCATGATCAACGTCTTCGCCTTCACCGTGCTCAGCATCCCGATCCTCGGCATCCTCGCCTGGGTCGTGACCGACTGGTTCCGCCTCAAGGAACGGCAGATCCAGGCGATCTCCGCCGAAGCCGCCGAGAAGGCCGCCCAATATGTGGCCAAGACCGAGCGTCTGGAACAGCGGGTCGCGGTGCTCGAACGCATCCTCACCGACCGCTCGACCGTGCTGGCCGACGAGATCGACCGGCTGCGCGATCAGCCGCTCAACTGACCATCCGACATTCGGAGAAAGACCATGAATCCGTTCGAAATGGTGGTGCTGATCGTCGCGATCACCGCGATCGCGAGCGTGATGCGAGCCAAATATGGCGTCGTCCGGCGCGGCAAGGGCGAGGAGTTCGTCCGCCCCGACACCGGCGAGAACGACCGGCTCCGCGAGGAACTGCGCGCGCTCAAGGAGCGGGTCGCGGTGCTCGAGCGGATCGCCACCGAGAATGACCGCGGGCTGTCGCTCGATCGCGAGATCGAGGCGCTGCGGCACCGCGACTGAGCAGGGAACAGGACAATGACCGATCCCATTATCTGGATGACCATCAGCGGCGCCGGGCTGTTCGGCCTGTGCGTCGTCGCCTGGGCCGGCCTGAGCGGCTGGCGCGGCTGGCTGGAGCTCGAGCGGATGAAGCTCGAACGCCGTCCCGTGCCCGCAGCCGAGCCCGCCAGCGGCCCGTCGCCCGCCGCCCGCATCGAGCTGGCCGACCTCAAGGAACGCATCCGCAAGCTGGAGGCGATCGCCGCCGGGGTGGACCTCTGATCCGATCCGCCGCCCCGGCCCCCGGCCGGGGTGACGGACGGGGGAAAATCCTCTAGTCCGCTCGCCATGACCGAGCCTGCCCGTCTTGCCGACATCCGTGAAGAATATGAATTCCTCGACGGCGACGACCGCTATCGCCTGCTGATCGACCTGGGCCGCGCGCTCGAACCGATGCCCGACGCGCTCAAGACCGATGCGACGCTGGTGCGCGGCTGCTCGGCGTCGGTGTGGGTCTATCCGACCGTCGCCGAAGGCGGCACGCTCCACTTCCTCGCCGACAGCAACGCCGCGATCACCAAGGGGATCATCGCGCTCGTCCTGGCGACCGTGCAGGACCGGCCCGCCGCCGCGATCCGCGACACCGACATCGCCGCGCTGCTCGAACCCTTCGACCTCAGGAACCAGCTCAGCTCGAACCGCACCCAGGGGATACCGAACATGATCGCGCTGATCCGCTCGACCGCCGAGCGCTACGCATGAGCCGCCGGCTCGCCTTGCTGCTGGTCGCGGCGCTGCCGGTGACGATGCCGGCCTGCGCCGCCGAGAAGCCCGCCGCCCCGGCCACCGCGTTCGAAACCGGCAAGCTCGCCATCGCCGGGGAGGCGTTCGCGCCGTCCGAGGTGCTCGACGCCCGCGCGCTGCCCGACGTCAACGGCAAGGTCGGCATCATGCTGACCCTGACCCCCGCCGCCGCCCGCCGGCTGGAGGCGATCACCGGATCGCTGGTCGGCAAGCCGATGCTGGTCGCGCTCGACGGCAGGACGCTCGCCGCCGAGCTGATCCGCAAGCCGGTCGCCGACGGGGTGATCGAGATTCCCGGCCGCTGGAACCTCACCGACGGCGAGGCGCTCGCCCGCCGCATCTCGGGCAAGGAACCGCTGCCCGACGACCTGGCGGGGGAATAGAGTCCCCTTTCCCGTCATCCCGGCGGAGGCCGGGATCTCGGGCGGCTCCTGCCTCGATCTCATCTCCTCTCTCTCCCGAGATCCCGGCCTCCGCCGGGATGACGAAGAAAGACGGCGGCACCCGATGCGGGTTGCCGCGTTCTCCCGCCATGCGGCACCGCCCGATCGACCCGACCGACACGATCGATTCCGCCCCCGGCATCACCCGCGTCCGGCGCGGCGGCGGGTGGCGCTTCGTCGCCCCCGACGGCTCGACCATCCGCGACCCCGACGAACGGATGCGGATCCTCGCGCTCGGCATCCCGCCGGCCTGGCGCCGGGTGTGGATCAACCCCGATCCGCGCGCGCCGGTCCAGGCGACCGGGATCGATGCCGCCGGGCGCAAGCAATATCGCTACGACAGCGCGTGGCGCGAGGCGCGCGACGAGGAGAAATTCGCCGCGCTTCCCGCGTTCGCCGTGCACCTGCCCCGGCTGCGCGCCGTCGTCCGCCGCGCGCTCGACAGCGACGATCCGTGGGAACGCGCGCGGGCGGCGGCGGTGCGGCTGCTCGACGGCTTCGCGATCCGGGTCGGCTCCGACGATTCGGCGGCGCGCGGCAGCTTCGGCGCGACGACGCTGCTCAACCGCCACGCGCGGATCGACGGCGACGCGATCCGGCTGTGCTTCTTCGGCAAGCACGGCATCCGCGCCGAGCTGTCGGGGCGCGACGCGGCGCTGGCGGCGGCGCTCGCCGAGCTCAAGCAGGCGGGGGCCGGCGAGCTGTTCGCGATGCGGTCGGGGGTGCGGGTGCGCGCCGCCGACATCAACCAGTGGATCGCCGAGCTGACCGACGGCAGCGGCACCGCCAAGACCTTCCGGACCTGGCGCGCCTGCGCGGTCGCGGCGGGGATGCTGGCGCGCGGGCGGCGGACCTCGGTCAAGGCCCTGCTGGAGGAGGTGGCGCGCCAGCTCGGCAACACGCCGGCGGTGTGCCGCACATCCTATGTCGCGCCGGCCTTCATCGAGATGGCCAAGGCGGGCCGCTGGATCGAGACGGTGCCCGCCATGCCGCGCGGCCTGCGCGCGAGCGAACGGGCGAGCCTGGCGGTGCTGACCGGCCGGACGTGAGCCCGGCGGTGCGGATCAGAGCGACGCCATCCGCGATCGCGGCGGGACGGCCATCGCGATCGCCTGCTGCAGCTCGCCGAGCGTGCAGGGCTTGCGCAGCACCTGGTCGCCGGGCTGGGCGGGGGTGAACTGGTCGACGCCGCTGAAGAAGATCACCGGCAGTTCGGGATGGGTGCGGCGCGCGAGCTGGGCGAGGTCCGGGCCGCCGGGGCCGCCGGGCATGTGGATGTCGGTGACGAGCAGGTCGAAATCGCCGTCCCCCTCGATCGTCCGCGTCGCCGGGGCGCCCCCGATCGCCTCGACCACATCATGGCCGAGCGCGCGCAGCAGATCCGAGGTGATGGAGAGGACGAGCCCATCGTCGTCGACGCACAGGATACGCAACATGTACCTCCCTCGGCGGAAAGATCGTTACGAGATCGTCATGGTCCGCCGTTACGTCATCGTATCGGCAAGCGCGCGTCGAGGCAATTCGGTTCCCAAAGGGGGATCGGCCCCGCGCTCAGCGCGGCCGGCGCTCCTCCGCGCGCCGCAGCACCTCGAACGCGGCCTGGACCGCCTGGAAGCGCACCGCCGCATCGGGGTCGCCGGGGCGGACGTCGGGGTGGTTGGCCTTGGCCAGCCGGCGCCACGCCGTCTTCACCGCCTCGAAATCGGCGTCGGATTCGAGTTCGAGCGTTTCGAAGGCGCGCAGCTCGTCGCGGGTCCAGCGGCCGTCGCCGGGGCCGCCCCAGCCATAATGCGCCTGCTCGGCATAGCCCGACGAGGCCTGGCGCTCGTCCTCGGCGCGCTTCGCCGCCTCCTCGGCCGACAGGCCGGCGAAATAGTCCCAGTTGCGGTTATACTCCTCGGCGTGGCGAGGGCAGAAATACCAGCGCTCGCGGCTGTTCGGCGCCTTGGGGGCCGGGCAGTCGCCGGGCTGGTCGCAGCCGTGCCGGTCGCACATGCGCACCTTGGTCGCGCCGCGCTCGCTGCCATAGCCGCGCCAGCGGGGAAAACCCCAGTCGTTCGAACGGGAGGAGGATCGGGCCATAAGCCTTCCCCTGTAGCGCCGAACGACTGAACGGACCATTGCGGAAATCGGAAGGGGGCGGGGCGTCGTCATCGGCCGGGAACATCGGCGGTACATTCCCCTGGTTTCTGGGGTATAGCCATGGGGGGAGAGCGGACGTGACCGCCGAAACAGGAGAGACGATGCGGACCTTCGAGCGATTTCCGAACCTCGTCACCATGTTCTTCACGCGCGCCCGCGAGAAGGGCGACGCGCCCTTCCTGTGGGCGAAGCGCGACGGCGCCTGGACGCCGCTGAGCTGGACCGAGGTCGCGCGCCGGGTCGCCTCGCTCGCCGCCGCGCTGCGCGCGCAGGGCCTGCGCGAGGGCGACCGCGTCGTGCTGGTGTCGGAGAACCGCCCCGAATTCTGCATCGCCGACCTCGCGATCATGACCGCGGGCTGCGTGACGGTGCCGACCTACACGACCAACACCGAACGCGACCACACCCATATCCTGGAGAATAGCGGCGCGCGCGCGGCGATCGTCTCGACCGCGAAGCTGGCGCAGGTGCTGCTGCCGGCGATCGTCCGCTCCTCGACCTGCGAATTCCTGATCGGCATGGAGCCGCTGCCGGCGACCGCGGTCCGCACCCTCGACTTCGCGGCGCTCGCCGGCGATCCGGCCGCCGACGTCGCCGCGGCCGAGGCCGCCGTCGCCGACCTGCGGCGCGAGGACCTCGCCTGCCTGATCTACACCAGCGGCACCGGCGGCGCGCCGCGCGGGGTGCGCCAGCATCATGGCGCGATCCTGTGCAACGTCGAGGGCTGCGTCGACATCATCGCCGAGGATTTCGGCTGGGACGAGGAGGTGTTCCTGTCCTTCCTGCCGCTGAGCCACGCCTATGAGCATTCGGGCGGGCAGTTCCTGCCGATCGCGCTGGGCGGGCAGATCTATTATGCCGAGGGGCTGGAGAAGCTCGCCGCCAATATCGAGGAGACGCGGCCGACGATCATGGTCGTCGTCCCGCGCCTGTTCGAGCTGCTGCGCGCCCGCCTCATCAAGGCGGTCGAGAAGCAGGGCGGGATCGGCCAGAAGCTGCTCGACAAGGCGCTGGAGCTGGGCGCGCGCGAGAAGCTGCGGCTGGCCGACTATCCGTACAAGCTGGCGATCGACCTGCTGCTCAAGCCCAAGGTGCAGAAACGCTTCGGCGGACGGATCAAGGCGCTCGTCTCGGGCGGCGCGCCGCTCAATCCCGAGGTCGGGCAGTTCTTCTCCTCGCTCGGCCTCACCCTGCTCCAGGGCTATGGCCAGACCGAGGCGGGGCCGGTCGTCTCGTGCAACCGGCCGAAGGCGGGGATCAAGCTCGACACGGTCGGCCCGCCGATGAAGGGGGTCGAGGTCAGGATCGCCGAGGACGGGGAGATACTGGTCCGCGGCGAGCTGGTGATGGCCGGCTACTGGCGCAACGAGGCGGAGACCGAACGGGTGCTGAAGGACGGCTGGCTCCATTCGGGCGACGTCGGCCATCTCGACGAGCGGGGCCGGCTCCGGATCACCGATCGCAAGAAGGACCTGATCGTCAACGACAAGGGCGACAATATCGCGCCGCAGAAGGTGGAGGGCATGCTGACCCTCCAGCCCGAGATCGCCCAGGCGATGGTGGCGGGCGACAAGCGGCCCTATATCGTCGGCCTCGTCGTCCCCGACCAGGAATGGCTGGCCGGCTGGGCCGGCGAGCGCGGCCTGCCGCCGGTGCTGGCGGAGCTGAAGGGCAATGCCGATTTCCACCGCGCGCTGATGGCGGCGGTCGACCGGGTCAACGCCGACCTGTCGGTGATCGAGAAGGTCCGCCGCATCGCCATCGCCGACGAGCCCTTCTCGATCGAGAACGAGCAGATGACCCCGTCGATGAAGAACCGCCGCCATGCGATCCGCGCGGTCTATGGCGACCGGATGGATGCGCTTTACGGGGGGTAGGCGCCTTCTCCGTCATCCCGGCGAAAGCCGGGATCTCCCTGCCTTTCCGCGCCTTTGGAGCATAAGGGACGAAGAGAAGAGAGATCCTGACTTGCGTCAGGATGACGAGAAACCGTGGGGATGGGGGACTGTAGCGTCGCCGCCATTGCTGCGACGCGGATTCTTCGCCGAACTGTAATATCGGCGGCCGGCGATGCCGCGCGGCGCCACGCTTCATCTTGGCTCCGTGTCGGACTATTCCGGCATCATGCCGGCTGATCTTCTTTAACTCGCGAATATTTTAAAGCGGTATATGAAATTGTTTCGTGGAGGCGATTGAACATATTCTGTGATGACGGCAGTGTATGACGCCTGACATCTATCAATATATTTGAAAATGAAGCGAAAATGAACTCATGATTTCATGAGTTTTACTATCACCGTAACATAAGTGTCGTGACGAAAACCTATAGGCCCCGACGAACCAGTTCAACAAAGGGGTTTATACGATGCGGTCCCGCACCCGGTTTCATCTCCGCCTGCTCTCGGCCTCGGCCGCGCTGGCGATCGCCGCGCCCGTCTTCGCGCAGGCGGCCGCTCCCGCCGCGTCGGCGGCCGAGGATCTCGCCGCCGACGATGCCGACGGCGGCCTCGGCGCCATCGTCGTCACCGCCACCCGGCGCGAGACCGACCTGCAGAAGACGCCGATCTCGATCTCGGTGATCGGCGCCCAGGGCATCCAGGACCGCCACATCCAGAGCCTGTACAACCTGACCGACGGCTCGATCCCGTCGCTGCGCGTCACCACCTTCGAGGCGCGCCAGTCGGCGCTGACGATCGGCATCCGCGGCATCGTTCCCTACGACCAGAACCAGACCGCCCGCGACGGCGGCGTCAGCGTCTATATCGACGGCGTGGCGCTTGGTAAGACCCAGGGCCTCAACGCCGCGCTGTTCGACATCGAGCGCATGGAAGTGCTGAAGGGGCCGCAGGGCACCCTGTTCGGCCGCAACACCGAGGGCGGCGCGCTGTCGATCGTCACCAAGGCGCCCACCGGCCAGTTCGGCGGCCATATGGACGCCGGGATCGGCAATTACGGCAGCCGCAGCGCCGACGCGCATGTCGACCTGCCGGCCTTCGCCAACCTCGCCCTGAAGTTCGAGGGCGTCTACCAGCACCAGGACCCGACGGTGAAGAACCCGCTCGCGGGCTCCACCGGCTGGAACTATTATGATCGCAAGGGCGGCCGCGTCGCGGCGCGCTGGACGCCGGTCAGCGGCCTGACCGCGGACTTCGCCTATGATTATGCGAAGGACGAGAACACCCCGAACTTCAGCCAGCTGATCAACTACAACCCGAACGGCTACACGGTCGGCTCGTATAACGGCGCCACCACGGGCACCGCGCTGTTCCTGCCGGGCACGACGACCCCCTGCGGCGGAACCATCGCCGCCGGCACCAGCCGCCCCGCCTGCATCGCTCCGCTGGCGCCGGCCGTCGTCCCGCACGCCGGGCGCCAGTCCTCGTCCGACATCGGCGTGCCGCAGCAGCCCAGCGTCGACATCACCCACGGCTTCTCGGCGAACGTCAAGTACGACGTGGCGCCCTGGCTGCAGCTCCGCTCGATCACCGCATGGCGCGGCGTCTCGACCGACCAGTGGGACAATAGCGGCGGCGCGGCGCGGCAGACCTTCTCGCCCTCGGCGAACTTCAGCCGCTACAGCCTCTCCTTCCTGCGCCAGAACCAGTTCAGCCAGGAATTCCAGGCGGTCGGCAGCGTCGACCAGTTCGACTATGTGGTCGGCGCCTATTATTACACCGAGCATGCCACCGAGCATGCGGCGACCCCGCTGAGCAACCTGTGGAACGCCGACGGCACCGGCTACACGGTCCGCAGCCCGATCGTGTCGGGCACGGTCACCAGCGCCAATTCGGGCTATCAGCCCTTCGATCCGTCGTGCGTCAACACGCTGGCCGCCATCGTCCCGGAATTCGCGAACAGCTGCCAGTTCATCGCCCGCGCCAGCGAGGCGCACGACCATAGCACCTCGCTGTTCGGCAACGTCACCTACACGCCGGCGGGCCTCGACATGGTCCACCTGACCGCCGGCGGCCGCTGGACGAAGGACCGGCGGCGCGGCCGGCTCTACGTCGTGAACAACACGGTGCAGCCCTTCACCTTCAAGAACCGCATCAGCCGCTTCGATCCGATGCTGAACCTCGCGGTCGACGTGTCGAACGACGTCCACGCCTATGCGAAATATGCCACCGGCTTCCGCGCCGGCGGCGCCAACGACCGGTCGCAGCAGTTCAACGCCTTCGGCCCGGAGACGGTGAAGTCGTACGAAGTCGGCGCGAAGATGGACTTCTGGCAGCACCGCGCGCGCCTGAACGTCGCGGGCTACATCATGGATCGTTCGAACACCCAGTTCGACTTCGACCTGTACGATACCGCGTCGGGCAGCCCGACGCTGGGCAGCCATATCGAGCAGACGCAGAATGCGGGCAAGACCAAGATCCGCGGCGTCGAGGTCGACCTCACCGTCATGCCGATCGACAAGCTGACCCTGACGGCGTCCTATGCCTATACCCACTGGAAGGCGCCCTCGGCGGTGAACCCGATCACCGGCGGCCTGCCGCAGCAGCTCTACATCGTCTACACGCCGAAGAGCGCGGCGTCGGGCGCGATCGACTATGTCCTGCCGGTCCCGGCCATCGCCAGCGACGCGAATATCCGCTTCCACCTCGACGGCAATTATTCGGGCCGCCAGTACAGCTTCCAGCTCGAACCGACCCAGACCGACTCGAGCTTCGTCGTCAACGGCCGCATCACCCTTGGCGACATCGCGGTCGGCGGCAACAGCAAGGTCTCCTTCTCGGTCTGGTCGCGCAACCTGTTCAACACGACCTATTATTACCGGCGCTCGGTGGCGAACTCCTCGCCGGTGCTGAACTATAACGGCAGCGCGCTGGTCTCGACCAACTATGGCGGCGTGCTGGGCGACTATGCCAACCTCAACCCGCCGCGCACCTTCGGCGGCGAGATCTCCGTCCACTTCTGATCGTTCCGATCCTACCCCGGACCGCCGGGCCCCTCTCCGCGACAGCGGGGATGGGTCCGGCGTTCTTTTTTGGGGAAGCGAGGGCTGTCATCAGTTGGCCGATAGGATTCGGCACAGGGAGACAAGCGTCATCCTGACGAAAGTCAGGATCCATTGCCGCTCCGTCGGGATGAAGCCGCAGCGTTGCGGTTCTGGATCCCGGATCAAGTCCGGGATGACGACAAGGGTGGCCGCTCCGATCGCACGAAAACGGCTTTTTTCCGCGAACTGTGCTGTCGGATACTGTGGTTGCGGCAGGGGAGGCTAAGGTCGGGTGCTCCGTCGGACCCGGCCGTGCCGGGTGGCTCGGCCCGGCGCCTATCCCCGGGACAACCGCGCGTTCACCTGACGATCGAGGAACAGGCGTTCGCGGCTGCCGCTGGACCCGCGATGAAGAAGACCATCGAGCGCGCGCCAGGCGAATCCGTCGCCGCCCCGGCCCGCGCCCCCGACATGCCCTCCGCCCGGCCGCGGATGGACTGGATCGATTCGCTGCGCGGGCTCGCCACCATGCTGGTGATCCTGTTCCACGCGTCGGTGGTGGTCGGCCGCCACGGGCTCGAGCCCTGGCCGCCGCTGCTGCACCTCAACCATCTCTTCACGCCGTTCCGCATGGCGATGCTGATGGTGTTGTCGGGGCTGCTGGTGCCCAGGGCGCTCGCCAAGCCGCCGCGCACCTATCTGCTGCGCAAGACCGGGACCCTGCTCTATCCCTATCTGCTGTGGACGCTCGCCTACGGCCTGCTGATCGAGCCGGCCGCGCTCTCCCACGTCAAGCTGTGGATGGGCGGCAGCTATCTCTGGTTCATCCTGTTCCTGTTCACCTATTATGCCTGGGCGCTGCTGCTGCGCCGGGTGCCGCCTGCCGCGATCGTCCTGGTCGCCGCGCTGCTGTCCTTCCTGTCGCCCGAGAACAGCAAATATGAGGAACGCTATTTCTTCCTCATGGCCTTCTTCTTCCTGGGCCACATGCTCGCGCGCGATCCGGGCCGGATCGCCGTCACCGACGACCGCCGGCTGGCCTGGCTGGCGATCCCGGTCGTCGCCATCCTCGCCGCCGGATCGGCGATCGCGGGCGGGATCAACTACAAGATCGAGCTGTGCGTGCCGGTTGGCATCGCCATCCTGCTGGTGATCGGGCTGGCGCGGCGCCATGCGGAGGGCGGCCTGTGGGCGCCGCTGCGCTTCGTCGGCCGCCACTCGATCGTCTTCTTCAGCCTCCATTATCCGCTGATCTACGGGCTGATCGCGCTGTGCCTGGCGCTGGGGCTCGGCTCGGTCCCGGCGATCAGCGCGATCTGCTTCGTCGTCCCCGCCGGGCTGTGCGTGGCGCTCGCCTGGATGCGCGAGCGCCACGCCGTGCTCGACTATCTCTACGTCCTGCCGTTGTGACGCCTGCTGGTCAGGGGACCGGTCATTGCGCGGGGCGGGTCCGGTAGCGGTCGAACCAGGCGATGATCGCCGAGGCCTTGGCCGCCGCCTGCGACGGCCGGGCGGCGATGCCGCCATGGCTGGCGCCCGGCACCTTGACCAGCGCGGTCGGCACGCCGCGAATCTGCAGCGCTGCATAATATTGCTCGGACTCGCTGACCGGGGTGCGATAATCCTCGCTGCCGACGACGACCAGCGTCGGCGTCTTGACGTTGCCGACCAGGCTGAGCGGCGACCGCGCCCAATAGCCGGTCGGGTCCTCCCAGGGCAGCTTGGCGAACCAGTAGCGCGAGGTGAACAGCGTCGCGTCCATGGTCAGCGCCTCGCTGATCCAGTTGATCACCGGCTTCTGCGCGGCGGCGCCCCTGAAGCGGTCGGTCTTGCCGACGATCCAGCTGGTCAGCACGCCGCCGCCCGATCCGCCGGTGACGAACAGATTGCCGGGATCGGCCACCCCGGCGGCGATCGCGGCGTCGACCGCCGCCATCAGGTCGCCATAGTCGTCGCCCGGATATTTGTGGTGGATCAGCTCGGCGAATTCCTGGCCATAGGAGGTCGAGCCGCGCGGGTTGGTGTAGAGCACCGCATAGCCGGCCGCCGCATAGAGCTGGTCGTCGGTCGAGAAATGCGGGCCATAGGCGCTGTGCGGCCCGCCATGGATTTCCAGCACCAGCGGCACCCGCTGCCCCTCGCGCCAGCCGGGCGGAGTCACCAGCCAGGCGGGGACGGCGCGGCCGTCGGGCGCCTTGACCGCCAACTCGCGGACCTGGCCCAGGCTCTTGGCGCCGAGGAAATCCTCGTTGAGCCGGGTGAGCTGCCGGACGCGGCCGCCGCTCGCCACCGACAGGTCGGCGGGGCGCAGCGCCGATCCGCTGGTGAAGGCGATCGCGCCGGTCCTGGCGACGCTGAAGTCGCCGCCGCTATACGGCCGGTCGAGATCGGTGCCGGTCATCCCGCCGACCAGCTCGGTCACCTTGCCGTCGAGGGTGACGCGCGCGATCCGGTTGACCCCGCGATCGTCATATTGGGCATAGAGCGAGCGGCCGTCGGCGGCCCATTCGGCCTTGTCGATGCTGCGGTCGAAGCCGGCGGTGATCGCCCGCGCGCCGCTGCCGTCGCGGTTCATCACGTAGAGCAAGGTGGTCTGCCAGGAGAGCCGCTTGTCGTCATAGCCGAGATAGGCGACCTTCGATCCGTCGGGCGAGACCACCGGGGCGACGTCCGGCCCTTCGCGGCTGGTGAGCGCGCGGATCGCGCCGGTCGCGACGTCGAGCGCGTAGATCTCCGGATCGAACACATTGTGCTGCCAGTCGGGCTTGCGCACCGCGCTGAACAGGATCGATCGCCCGTCGGGCGTCCAGCTCAGCGGCCCGTCGTCCTGATAGTCGCCGAAGCTGAGCTGCCGGGGCGGCCCGCCGTCCGCCGCGACGATGAAGATGTGGTCGTAGCCGGGCTCGACATAGCCGCCGCCGTCGGCGCGATAGTCGACCTTGTCGATCACCTCGAGCGGCTTGGCCCAGTCGGCGCCCTCGGGCTTGTCGGGCGCCTTGCCGAGCGTCACAGGATCGCCCGGCACGCGCATGGCATAGGCGATGCTGCGCCCGTCGGGGGACCAGGCGATCCCCTGCGGGCCGTCGGGAAGCTGGGTGACGCGCACCGTCGCGTCGTCGGCCAGCCAGCGGACGAAGAGCTGCGGCTTGCCCTTGGGATCGGCGGCGACATAGGCGAGCCGCTTGCCGTCGGGCGACCAGCGCGGCTGGCTCGCATCGGCGACCAGCGGGCGCTGCGCGCCGCTGGCGACGTCGACCAGCCAGATCGCGCCCTTGACCTTGTCGCTCATGACGTCGGCCTGGCGCCGGACATAGGCGACCGTCTTCCCGTCGGGGCTGATCTGCGGATCGCTCGCGACCTGCAGCGCGAAGATGTCGCGTCCCTCGAAGCAGCAGGTGGAGAGGGCGGGGCGCTTCTCGCGGTCGTGGTGATCGCGGCGGCGGGGAGGCGGGGCAGAGGTTGCCGTGTGTCCTGGGCGAAGGCGGGCATGGCAAGCAGCGCCGCGCCGAGCATCAGCGCGGAAAGAGTCGGTTTCGGCATGGAAGACCTCGATCTTGTGGATGCCGCACCGTCGCGCGTTTCGCTGCCGGGCTCAACCCCGGGACGATGCCGGGCCCGAAATCGTCAGGACGCGATCGGCAGGGCGATCACCGCCCGCAGGCCCGGCCCGGCATCGTCGAGCGACAGCGTCCCCCGGTGGAGCCGCGCGATCGATTCGACCAGCGGCAGGCCGAGGCCGTGGCCGCTGCTGGCCCGGCTGCCGTCGAGTCGGCCGAAGCGGCGCAGCGCGCGGGCGCGCTCGGCGGCGGGGATGCCGGGGCCGTCGTCCTCGATCGCCACCACCGCCCGGTCCCCGGTCCGGGTCGCGGCGATGCGGATGCGGCTGCCCTCGGGGGTGTGGCGGATCGCGTTCTCGACGAGGTTGATCAGCGCCTGGGCGAGCAGCCGGCGGTCGCCCGCCACCGGCAGGTGGACGGGATCGCCGTCGGCGAGGGAGCGGCCGGCATCGGCGGCGGCGGGCTGCATCGTCGTCGCGACATGATGGGCGATGGCGCCGAGGTCGACCCGCTCGAAGCCCGCCCGGCGCGCGCCGCCCTCGATCTCGGCGATGCGCAGGATCGCCGCGAACATCGCCAGCAGCGTGTCGCTCTCGGCGATCGCCGCCTCGATCTCCGCCGCGATCGCGCCCGGCGGGGCGCCGTCCTCCGCGCGCCGCGCCAGCGCCTGCAACCGGCCGCGCAGCCGGGCGAGCGGGGTGCGCAGGTCATGGGCGATGTCGTTGGAGACGTTGCTGATCTCGGCCATCAGCGCGGCGATCCGGTCGAGCATCGCGTTGAAGGCGCGCGCCTGCTGGTCGAACGCGCTGTCCGACCCGTCGACCGGCACGCGCCGCTGCATGTCGCCGTCGACGATCGCCTCGACGGTGCGCCGCATCGCGACGATCCGGCGGCCGATGACGAAGCCGAAGGTCGCGACCCCGGCGACCACGACCAGGATGATCGATCCGAAGCCGAACAGGTAGATGCGGGCCCGCGCGGCGTTGTAGTCGTCGAACGGCTCGGTCTCGGCGACCACCGTCAGGATCAGCCCGTCGCCGATCGGGCGGACCAGCGCGCGGCCGGTCGACAGCCCCTTGAGGCCGAGCGCGCGGCCGACCGTCGAGAAACCCTCGGGCAGCGCGCGCCGCAGCCGGATGTTGCCCGCCAGGAAGCGGCCGTTGGCGGTGGTCAGCAGCAGGCCGAGGTCGCCGGTGTCGCGTTCCCGGGCCAGCGCGTCGATCTGGCGGACCAGCTCGGGCGTGCCGCTGTGGGTGCCCATCGCCGCCAGTTCGCCGCTGACGCTGGCGATGCGCTGGTCGACCAGCGCGACGATCGTGCCGTGGGTCGCCCGATAGACGGCCAGGCCGGTCAGCCCCGTCGCGGTGATGAACGCGACGAGGAACGCCGCGGTCAGCGCGCGGAGCGAGCGCAGCCGCTTCATCCGGGCAGGAGATAGCCGACGCCGCGCACCGTGCTGATCGGGTCGCCGCCGCCATTGGCGGTCAGCTTGGCGCGCAGCCGGCGGATATGGACGTCGACGAGGTTGGTCGCGGGCTCGAAGTCGTAGCCCCACACCTTTTCGAGCAGCATCGCGCGGGTGACGATCGAATCGACGTTGCGGACCAGTTCGAGCAGCAGGTTGAACTCGATCTTGCTGAGGTCGACCGCCTTGCCGTCGCGCCAGGCGCGGAAGCGGGCCGGGCTGACGACGATGTCGCCGGCGCGCAGCGTGTCGCCGTCCTGCGCCGGCTGGCGGCGGCCGCGCAGGATCGCGTTGAGCCGGGCGTTGAGCTCGGCCGCCGTCACCGGCTTGACGACATAGTCGTCGGCGCCGGCGTCGAGCCCCTCGACCTTCTCGACCGGCCGGCCGAGCGCGCTGAGGATGATCACCGGCAGGCCCATGCCGTCCTGGCGGATGCGCTGCAGCACCGACAGGCCGTCGACCGTCGGCAGCATCAGGTCGAGGATCATCGCGTCGAACCGGTCGCGCGTCACCGCCTCGACCGCCGATCGGCCGTCCATCGCCACCGACACATGGTGGCCCATCTCGCGCAGGTCGCGCTCCAGCATCGCGACCAGCGCGGCATCGTCCTCGACCAGCAGCAGGTTCAGGCTCATCACATCCTCACTCGCCGGTCCGCTCCAGCAGAAGCCGGCGCCCGGCGAAAGCGCGATTGTCATCATAATGCAGCTTCGCCGCCATGTCCGGTTCAGAGACGGCCCGCGAACGGGCCGAAAAGGCCGTGCGGGCACCAACCGTATTACTGTTGCATATATGCCATACACCCGTTCGATTTCGATCGCCGCAGGGCCGCGGCCGCTTTTCGATTGTTACAGCCGTCGAAAATTGATCTCTAGGCCGCCATGCGGGGGAAAGACGAATCGGGCGCCGGGCGCTCCATCGGCGCGGCCGAGCGTATCCTACGGGCATTGGCGGCGGAATTTCCGCGCCTGCACGATCGCCAGTCCTTCCTGGACAGCGTCGGGTTGCGTGCCCAATATGACAAGGAGGACGGCGGCGGCCTGTCGGACAATGAGCGCCAGGCGGCCGCGCGCGCGCTGACCCGGCTGATCAGCGACGGCACCGTCGCCGAGACGCTCTGGCCCTCCGGCGACAGCGACAAGGTCCAGCTTCCCGAACAGGGGATGATCGCGGTGTCGGTCAACCTCGGCTCGCTGCGCGAGGAACGGCTCGCCTGGGAGGTGGAGCGCAAGGGGGCCGAGCCGAGCCAGGAGCGGATCGTCAGCGAGATCGTCGACCGCTCGCGCGTCTGGATCGAGCAGAACATGGACGGCGGCAAGCTGCCGCTGCTGCTGGTCAACGCCAGCATCATCCACGGATCGAACGCCTTCGACATCCTGATCAGCGCGCAGTACCGCAACCCCTACAACCTGCTGCGCTACACGCGCGAGGTGGTGCAGGTGGTGGCGCACATCGCCGGCACCCACACGATGCTCGTCGCGCAGAGCTACGGCTTCCCCGACTTCGCGGCGGGGCGGTAGGGGCCTCAGTCCCGCTCCTCGGCGCTGCGGCGCAGATTGTCGCCGAGCGCGACCAGGCGCTGCTGGAGCGCCGCGATCTCCCCGGCCGGCAGGCCGATCGAGTCGAACAATTCGGGCGGCAGGCAGGCGGCGTCGTCGCCGGCGGCGCGGCCCTTGTCGGTCAGGTGGACGCGCACCACCCGCTCGTCGGCGGCGTCGCGGCGGCGCTGGACGAAGCCGGCGGCTTCGAGCCGCTTGATCAGCGGGGTCAGCGTGTTCGATTCGAGGAACAGATGCTCGCCGAGCGCGCCGACCGTCTGCCCGTCGGCATGGCGCAGCGCCAGGATCACCAGATATTGGGGATAGGTGAGGCCGAGCCGGTCGAGCAGCGGCTTGTAGACGCGGTTGAACGCATGGCCCGCCGCATAGACCGCGAAGCACAGCAGATTGTCGAAGGGACCCGTCGTCCCGGAAGCGTCGTTCGTCATGTCGCGCATATAGATCGTGCACGATATGATCGCAAGCGGTTGACATCGGCGCGCGACTCGCCTAGATGAATCGTACACGATCTAATCGTGGAAGATTGAAATGGCTCTCCCCCCGAGCCCCCAATGAGGAACAGGACCATGGCTACGAAGATTCTCTATTCGACCAGCTCGACCGCCACCGGAGGCCGCGACGGGCGCGCCCGCACCGCCGACGGCAGCTTCGAGGTCACGCTCGGCACGCCGAAGGAACTCGGCGGCAACGGCCAGGGCAACAATCCCGAACAGCTCTTCGCCTCGGGCTATGCGGCCTGCTTCCTCGGCGCGATGAAGTTCGCCGCGTCGCAGGGCCAGCATGCCAAGGTGCCCGCCGACGCGACCGTCACCGCCACGGTCGGCATCGGCCCGCGCGCCGACAAGGGCTTCGGCCTCGCCGTCGCGCTCGAGATCAGCCTGCCCGGCGTCGACCGCGCCGCGGCCGAGGCGCTGGTCGCCGAAGCCGACACCATCTGCCCCTACAGCCACGCGGTGCGCGGCAATATCGAGGTCAAGCTCAGCGTCGCCTGAGGGGCGCTTACCTCGACTTCCCAGGCGTCATCCCGGCGGAGGCCGGGATCTCGGGCGGCTCCCGCTGCAACCTTTTCTCCTCTCTCCCGAGACCCCGGCCTCCGCCGGGGTGACGCCTGTGGAGGAGGGAAAACTTAAACACGGACTATCTCACTCCGCGTTTTATGCTTGACGCATCAAACGCGGAGTGTATGAGTCCGCGTTATGGCGCACATCACCACCAGTGTCGAATATGGCATTCATTGCCTGCTGTGGCTCGTCGGATCGGGCGACCGGGCGATGAGCAGCCGCGACCTTGCCGAGCTGCAGGGCATCTCGCCCAGCTTCCTCGCCAAGATCTTCCCCAAGCTCGAAAAGGCCGGGATCGTCGTGGCGAGCGAGGGGGTGCGCGGCGGCTATCGGCTGGCGCGCCCGGCCGACGCGATCAGCTTCCTCGACATCGTCGACGCGATCGAGGGCGAGAAGCCCCTGTTCGATTGCCAGGAGGTGCGCGAACGCTGCGCCCTCTTCGCCGGCGGCATGCCCGCCTGGGCGACCGACGGCGTCTGCGCGGTCCATGGCGTGATGCTCCAGGCCGAAAAGGCGATGCGCGACGCGCTCGCCGCCCAGTCGCTCCAGGACGTCGCGACCCGCTTCGGGCGCAAGGTGCCCGACGACTTCTTCGGCAGCGTCGAGGCGTGGGTCGGCGACCGCATGAGCGGGCGGACCGGCCGCGCCCGGCCGGCGCGCGAATCGCCGGGCTGAGCTGACCGCCCCGCAGCGGGCGTCACCACCCTTTCCCGACCTCTTTCTCGGCGCCCGCCGGACGGTCCGAGAAAGCCCCCCTGCGCGCCGCGACCGACGGCGGCGGGGACCGACCCCGCATGTCCGGCGACCATCGAAGGGAGACTATCATGAGCAGCAAGATCCTGATCGCCGGCTCCGGTTTCGCCGGCCTGTGGGCCGCCCTCTCCGCCGCGCGCGCCGTGTCGCTCGCCGGCCGCGAGGGCGATGTCGAGGTGACCATCGTCTCGCCCACCCCCAATGTCGCGATCCGGCCGCGCCTCTACGAGGCCGACCTCGCCGACATGCACCCCGACATCTCGGCGCTGCTCGACGCGGTCGGCGTCCGCCACCTCGCCGGGCTGGTCGATTCGGTCGACAGCGCCGCGCGCACCGCCACCGTCCGCACCCATGACGGCGGCTGGACCACGCTCGGCTACGACCGCTTCATCCTGGCCGCCGGCAGCCGGCTGTTCCGCCCCGACATCCCCGGCATCGGCCTGGTGTTCGACGCCGACCAGCATGATTCGGCGCACGCGCTCGACCGCCATCTCAAGGCGCTGGCCGAGGCGCCCGAGACGCCCGCGCGCAACACCGTGGTGGTCGCGGGCGGCGGCCTGACCGGGCTGGAGACCGCGACCGAGATGCCGGGGCGGCTGCGCGCCGCGCTCGGCCCCGACGCGGCGATCCGCACCGTCATCGTCGACACCGCCCCGACGATCGGCGCGGCGATGGGCGCCGAGGCGGTGCCGCACATCCGGGAGGCGCTGGGGCAGGCGGGCGTCGAATCGCGCGCCGGCCTCCGCGTCGCCGCGGTCGAGCCGGGCGCGGTGCTGCTGTCCTCGGGCGAGCGGATCGAGACCGACACGGTGGTGTGGAGCGCCGGCATGCGCGCCCATCCGCTGGCGGCGACGATCCCGGGCGAGCATGATCCGCTCGGCCGCGTGGTCGGCGACGCCTTCCTCCACGCGCCCGCCGCGCCGGGGGTGTTCGTCACCGGCGACACCGTCAAGGCGGCGACCGACGACCAGGGCAATTTCAACGTCATGTCGTGCCAGCATGCGATGAGCCTGGGCCGCGTCGCCGGGCACAATGCCGCGGCCGAACTGGTCGGCCTGCCGCTGCATCCCTACAGCCAGCCCAAATATGTCACCTGCCTCGACCTCGGCCCGTGGGGCGCGCTCTACACCGAGGGCTGGGAGCGCGCCGTCCGCTTCGTCGGCGACGAGGGCAAGGCGATCAAGCGCGAGATCAACGGCGTGTGGATCTACCCGCCCGCGCCCGATCGCGCCGCGGTGTTCGGGATCGCCAATCCCGACTATGTGATCGTCCCCTGACGGGGACGGTCAGGACCGGGGCGGCCGCTTGCCCGACGGCGGGCGGTCCGGCCTCGGCCGGCGCGGGTCGCGGGGGGCGCCGGGGCGTCCGCCGCCGCCCGGTCCGCGTCCCGGCCCACCCGTGGGCCGGGGCTGCGGCCGTGGAGCGACCCCGGCGACCTTGGGGTTGAGCACGGTATAGCCTTCCGACTGGAGTCGGGTGAAGGCGGCGCGGACGCTGGTCTGGATCGACGCCTGCAGCTCGGCCGGCAGGTCCTGGAAGGTGGTGTTGGGATGGATCGCGCCCAGGTCGCGCAGCAGCGCGTTGGGCACGCCCTTCGACGCGGCGCGCAACGCGCCGAGCCCGTCGATCACGGCCGCGACGAGCACGTCGTGCATGACCTCGGATGCGGACTTGGTCACTTCTTCCCTCCGGATTCGGCGCGGTTCCGACGATCGGGCCGCTATACAGCCTGCCGGGACGGGCGGAAGCGAAATGTTCTCGTCATCCCGGCGGAGGCCGGGATCTCAGAAGACGGGAGAAGAGGTAGCGGCAGGAGCCTCCCGAGATCCCGGCCTCCGCCGGGATGACGGAGCTTGAGTCGCCGATTGACGCCGTGCGCGCCTTGCTGGCAGGCAGGATGCGGACCGATGGAAAGGGAAGGCATGACCGAGCGGAAGAGGGCGATCCGGCCGATGCATCCCCGCGATCCGGCCGAGCCGCACCGCGCCGCGACCGCGCTCGAGCTGCTGTTCGACCTCGTCACCGTGATCGCGATCGCCGCCGCGGCCGAGGGGCTGCACCATGCGATCGCCGAGGCGCATGCGGCCCAGGGCGTGCTGCGCTTCGCGCTCGCCTTCTTCGCGATCTGGTGGGCGTGGATGAACTTCACCTGGTTCGCCTCGGCCTATGACAATGACGATGCCGTCTTCCGGCTGCTGACGATGGTGATCATGGCGGGCTCGCTGGCGCTGGCGGCCGGGGTCGACGGGCTGTTCCGCGCGCTCGACATCCATCTGGTGGTCGGCGGCTATGTCGTGATGCGGCTCGCCATGGTGCTGCTGTGGCTGCGCGCCGCCGGGGCCGATCGGGCACGGCGGACGACCAATCTGCGCTATGCCGGCGGGATCGCGATCGTCCAGCTCTACTGGGTGCTGCTGATGGTGCTCGGATCGCCGGGTTCCACCGCCTTCGTGCCGCTGATGCTGCTCGGCTTCCTGTTCGAGCTCGGCGTGCCCGCCTTCGCCGAGCGCGCCACGACCACGCCCTGGCACCGCCACCATATCGTCGAGCGCTACGGCCTGCTGACCCTGATCGTCCTCGGCGAGATATTGCTCGGCGCGTCGCTCGCGCTCCAGGCGGCGGCGCGCGAGGCGTTCGACGCGCGGCTCGTCCATGTCGCGCTGTCGGCGCTGGTGATCACCTTCGCGATGTGGTGGCTCTATTTCTGCGAGGAGGAGCAGCTCCACGGCTCGGGCCTGCGCCGCGCGCTGCTGTGGGGCTATGGCCATCTCCCGATCTTCGCGGCGGGGGCGGCGGTCGGCGCGGGCTTCGCGGTGCTGGTCGACATCGTCGCCGGCCACGCCCATGTCCCGCTGCGCGTCGGCGACATGGCGGTGGCGATTCCGCTCGCGCTCTACATGGCCGGGCTCTGGCTGGTCCGCGACCGCTTCGTCCTGGCCGGACCGGCGGGCCTCGTCCTGCCGCTGTTCGCGCTGGCGATCGTCGCGCTGCCCTTCGCCTTTCCCGCGCTCGAGGCGATCGCCGCGCTCGCGGCGCTGGCGGCGGCGGTCCGCGCGCGGCTGGGCCATCGCCACCCCGGCCACCATCGCTGAGCGGGCCGCGATCGGGCCACGGTGGAAAATCGGGCCGCGATCGACTATGGGACGGCGATGAATCATCCGCAGCCCATCACCATGCCGATTCCCGGCCACATCGATCCTGTGCCGGTTCCGCGCGACCTGAAGCCGCGCGTCGACGGCCGGATCGACCTGCTCGGCCTGTCGCGCGACGACCTGCGGATGGCGCTGGAGACCGCCCAGCTCGAACCCAGGCAGGCGAAGCTGCGCGCCAAGCAGCTCTGGCACTGGATCTACAATCGCGGCGCGACCGACTTCGCGGTGATGACCGACATCGCCAAGGACATGCGCGGCTGGCTCGACCAGCGCTTCGTCGTCTCGCGGCCCGAAGTGGTCGAGGCGCAGGTGTCGACCGACGGCACCCGCAAATGGCTGCTCCGCTCCGACGACGGCCAGGATTACGAGATGGTGTTCATCCCCGACGCCGACCGGGGCACCCTCTGCGTCTCCAGCCAGGTCGGCTGCACGCTCAACTGTCGCTTCTGCCACACCGGCACGATGAAGCTGGTGCGCAACCTGACCCCGGCCGAGATCGTCGGGCAGGTGATGCTGGCGCGCGACGCGCTCGGCGAATGGCCGTCCCAGCCGGAAGGGCGGATGCTCACCAACATCGTGATGATGGGGATGGGCGAGCCGCTCTACAATTTCGACAATGTCCGCGACGCGCTCAAGCTGGTCATGGACGGCGACGGCCTGGCGCTGTCGAAGCGGCGCATCACCCTGTCGACCGCCGGCGTCGTGCCGATGATGGCGCGCGCGGGCGAGGAGATCGGCGTCAACCTCGCCGTCTCGCTCCACGCGATCACCAAGGAGGTGCGCGACGAGATCGTGCCCCTCAACCGCAAATATGGGATCGAGGATCTGCTGCAGGCCTGCGCCGACTATCCCGGCGCCAACAATGCCCGGCGCATCACCTTCGAATATGTCATGCTCAAGGACAAGAACGACCGCGACGAGGACGCGCTCGAGCTGGTCCGCCTGATCCGCAAGTACCGGCTGCCGGCCAAGGTCAACCTGATCCCGTTCAACCCCTGGCCGGGCGCGCCCTATGAATGCTCCGATCCCGACCGGGTCGCGCGCTTCTCCGACCTGATCTTCAAGGCGGGCATCTCGGCGCCCGTCCGCACCCCGCGCGGGCGCGACATCATGGCCGCCTGCGGCCAGCTCAAGTCGGCGGCGGAGAAGAAGAGCCGCGCCGAGCTCGACCGCATGGCGGCCGAGAAGCAGGCGGCGCTCGGCTGATGTCGGGGGATCGCTTCGAACGGCATCGCCAGCCCTGGACCCCCGACGAGGTCCAGAAGCTCCACACGCTGGCGAAGAAGGGCATGGCGCTCAAGGCGATCGCCAAGGCGCTCAAGCGCAGCGAGGAATCGACCAAGGACCGCGCCAAGGCCGACGGCCTCAGCATCGCCAAGCTGCGCTGAAGGGCTGAAGGCCGGCGCCTTTCTCCTTCGTCATTCCCGCGAAAGCGGGAATCCACGGTCACGAAGCGCATCGGCTCTTGCGGGCCGCCGTCCATGGATTCCCGCTTTCGCGGGAATGACGGCTTGGGGGAGCCGGCCAGACTCGTCACGCACGCCGCTCCGAAATATTCCAGGCGTTTAACGGTTAAATTTTAGCGGTTTCCCCTCTTGCATCGTTTCGCGCGCGGCGGTCTTATGGGTCCCCGGAGACCTGACCATGTCGTTATTCGATCGCTTCGCCGGCCATCTCTTCAAACGCGGCGAAATGACCATCATCATGGCCGACGGCGACGTCCGCCGCTACGGCACGCCCGATCCGGCGATCAAGCCCGTCACCATCCGCTTCGCCGACAAGGGCGTCACCGGCTTCATCGCGCGCAACCCGCACCTCCACGCCGCCGAGGCGTTCATGGACGGCCGGCTGGTGATCGAGCAGGGCGACATCCGCGACCTGGTCGACCTGGTCCGCGCCAACGGCAAGTGGGAGGAAGGCCGCGTCACCCTGCGCGGCACCTTCGCCAACCTGGTCAGGGACCGGCTCCGCGCCGTGCTGGCCAGCGTCAACTGGGCGAGCCGGTCGAAGGCCAATGTCGCGCATCACTATGATCTCAACGACCGGCTCTACGACCTCTTCCTCGACGCCGACCGGCAATATAGCTGCGCCTATTTCACCGATCCCGACAACGGCCTCGAACAGGCGCAGGCCGACAAGAAGGCGCATATCGCCGCCAAGCTGCACCTCAGGCCGGGGCAGAGGGTGCTCGACATCGGCTGCGGCTGGGGCGGCATGGCGCTCTACCTGAACCGCGCCGCCGACGTCGACGTGCTCGGCATCACCCTGTCGGAGGAGCAGCTCAAGGTCGCGCGCGAGCGGGCGGCGGCGGCGGGCGTGTCCGATCGGGTCCGCTTCGAGCTGATCGACTATCGCGCGCTGGAGGGGAAGTTCGACCGGATCGTATCGGTCGGCATGTTCGAGCATGTCGGCGTGCCGCAGTACGAGACCTTCTTCATGAAGTGCCGCGACCTGCTGGCCGACGACGGGGTGATGCTGCTCCACACGATCGGGCGGCTCGGCGTGCCGGGCAAGACCGACGCCTTCACCCTCAAATATATCTTCCCCGGCGGCTACAACCCGGCGCTGTCGGAGATCGTTTCGGCCAGCGAGCCGGCGCGGATGATCGTCGCCGACGTCGAGCCGCTGCGGCTCCACTACGGGATGACGCTCGACCGCTGGTACGATCGCACCGTGGCGGCGAAGGACGCGATCGTCGCGCTCTATGACGAGCGCTTCTTCCGCATGTGGACCTTCTACCTGGCCGGCGCGCGGGCGGCCTTCTACCACGGCAATCTGTGCAATTATCAGATCCAGTATGTCCGCGATCGCCGCGCGGTGCCGATCACCCGTTCCTATATGGCGGAAAAGGAAGCGGAGCTGCCGCGCTGACCGGCCGCGTCGTGCTAGGCTCCCCGCAAAGAGGAGAGCGCGATGGCGGACGGTGCGTGGAAACGGGTGCTGGGGGAATGCTTCGTCGGGGACGAGCTGGCCGAATGGAAGGCGGCGAAGGAAAGGCTGGGGCCCGGCTTCGACCATGACGGCCATGCCGCCGCCTGGGTCGACTATAATGCCCGGGTGCAGGCCGCGCTGCCGCTCGACCCCGATTCGGACGAGACCCGCGCGATCGTCGCCGAATGGGACGCGCTCTGCGCCGACTATATGCGCGTCGCCGATCCGGCGATGAAGGCGGGCCCCAAGCCGCTCTGGGCCTTCCCGATGAACCTCGACGATCCGGAGCTGTTCCGGCAGGGGTGAGGGGCAGGATCCGCTTCCTTTTGCGTCATTCCCGCGAAAGCGGGAATCCACGGATACGGGGCGCTCTTGACCGGATGTGCCGCCGTCCATGGATTCCCGCTTTCGCGGGAATGACGGTCTTGGAATGGGATGGCCTTCAAGCCCCGAAGCCGCCGTCGATCGTCTGCATCGATCCGGTGATCATCGCCGCCGAGGGACTGGCGAGGAAGGCGGCATAGTCGGCGATCTCCGACGCGTGGACATGGCGCTTGATCGCCATGAAGCCGTGCATCGTCTCGGCCATCGGGCCGCTCGCGGGGTTCATGTCGGTGTCGGTCGGCCCCGGCTGGATCGCATTGACGGTGATGCCGCGACCGCCCAGGTCGCGGGCGAGGCCGCGCACCATGCCCTGGATCGCCGACTTGGTCATCGCATAGGCGGCGCCCCCGGCGAAGGGCATGCGGTCGCCGTTGGTCGACCCGATGACGAGGATGCGGCCGTCGCCGGGCATCGTCCGGGCGGCCTCGACCGCGGCGTGGTAGGGCGCGCGGACGTTGACGTCGATCATATGGTCGACCGCGTCGGCGTCGAGCGTCAGCGGATCGCCGAGCGCGAGCGTGCCGGCATTGACCAGCAGCACGTCGACCGGCCCCTCCGCCGCGACCGCGGCGACCAGCGCGTCGCGATCGGCGCTGTCGACCCGGACGGCGCGGGCGCCGGTCTCGGCGGCGAGCGCGGCGGCGGCGTCGGCCGATCCGGCATAGCTGAAGACGACATGGTCGCCGGCGCCGGCGAAGCGGCGGACCAGCGCGGCGCCGATCCCCCGGCTGCCGCCGAGGACGAGGATCTTGCGCGAAGCATTGTCGGACATCGGAAAGCTCCTTTTCATTTCTATAGTGATCGCTATATAAATAAGCACGGAGCCGGTGCAAGGGTTTTTATAATGACCGCTACAAAAAAATCGCAAGGGCGTGGCAGGCCGCGCGGATTCGATCCCGAGCAGGCGATCGCGACCGCGCAGGCGCTGTTCCAGGAGAAGGGCTATGACGGGGTCGGCGTCGCCGACATCGGCAAGGCGCTCGGCATCACCCCGCCCAGCTTCTACAACGCCTTCGGCAGCAAGGCGGCGCTGTTCGACAAGGTGCTCGACCGCTATGCGGGCAGCTTCGGCCGCTTCGTGCCCGACGCGCTCGACGGCGGCGGCGGGGTCGCCGAGGCGATCGAGCGGGTGCTGCGCGACGCGGCGCGGCTCTATGCGCGCAAGGACGGGATCGCCGGTTGCCTGGTGCTCGACGGCGCGCGCAGCAGCGGCGATGCCGAGGCGGTCGCGCTGACCCGGCGGAAGATGGAGGAGAGCCAGGCGCGGATCGCGGCGCGGATCGCCGCCGAGGCGCCCGACCGTGCCGACCGGCTCGCCTCGATCGTCGTGACGGCGCTCAAGGGCCTGTCGGCGGCGGCGCGCGACGGCGCGAGCCCCGACGAGCTGCGCGCCTTCGCCGATGTGGCGGCGGCGGGGTTCCGGGTGGCGCTGGGGGAGAAATAGCCTGCGAAAATGGCGTCATCCCGGCGGAGGCCGGGATGACGCCTACCGGGTAAGTTCAGCCCTGGGGCTTGGCCGCGTCGCGGCGCTCCTGCCACTTGGCGCGCATCGCATCGCGGGCGGCCTGGCGCTCCTCGGGGCTGATCGTGCCGTCATGGTTGGTGTCGACCCGATCGAACATCGCCAGCGGGCCGGCCTGCGCCTCGGCGAGGCTGACCTTGCCGTCCTTGTTCGCATCGGCGCGATCGAACCAATGGCCCATCATCGCCATGCCGCCGCGATGGTGCCCGCCACGCCAGCCGGGCCGGCCATGCTTGCCGTCGCGATCGGGCCGGCCGGCGTCCCTGGCGTCGCCGCGCGGCGGCGGGGGCGCGAGATATTCGTCCTTCGACAGCGCGCCGTTGCCGTCCTTGTCGAGCATCGCGAAGCGCTCGCCCTTCCGCTCCTGGCGCTTCTCGGCGAAGGCCGCGCGCATCTTCGCGCGGGCGGCGTCCGCCTCCGCCCTGGTGACGAAGCCGTCGCCATTGGTGTCGGCCTTCTTGAACTGCTCGGCGATCCTCGCCTGCAACTCGGCGCGGGTCTGCGGCGGGGGCGGGGGGCCGTCGCCGCGCGGACCGGGCTGGGCGACCGCGACGCCGGCCAGCAGGGCGGCGAGCGCGGCGCCGGCGATCAGGGAGGTCTTCTTCATGGGGCATCCTTCATAAGCGTTACACGATGGGGTGGACGGACCGGCAACAACAGGGAAGTGCCGGTCCGCCCTGTGATGCGGTCTAGGAGCCGAATCTTGCACCGATAGTTCGGCGCTGAAATCGTTGTGTCGCGGTTGAAATATATGGCCGTTTCCTGGGCCGGATGCCGAATGGGCGTTCAGCACGACGAGGCGCGGGGCAGGGCAGGGCGCCTACCCCCGCGACAGCGCCTTGCGGAACAGCGCCAGCCTGTCCATCGCCGCCTGCCGCTCGCGGTCGTCGAGGATGCCGTCGCGATCCTTGTCGGCGGCGTCGAAGGCGGCGGCGCCCGCGGCCTGCATCTCGGCGAGCGAGAGCAGCCCGTCGCCGTCGCGGTCGGCCAGCCGATAGGCGATGTCGATCATCCCGGCGGTGCTCAGCGGGCCGTTCTCGTTGAGCGACAGGCGCGGGGTGCCGTCGGGGGCGACGTCCATCAGGAAGGGCTCGACATCGCGCCGGTCGAGCAGCAGCGACGGGGAATAGCCGAGCGCCTCGGCCGCCTCCCGGCGGTCGATCCGCCGGTCGTGGTTGCGGTCGGCGCCCGCGAAATATTGGGCGAGCGCGCTGTCGAGTCCTGCGCGGGTCATCGGCAGCTCCTGCGCCGCCGCCGGCGCGGCGAAGAACAGGATCGCGATCATCGCGCCGGGGCGCATGGGCTTCTCCCTCGTTGCAACCGTTTCGTCCCCTTGTACCGCTATCGGCTTGAACGGCGGCCTAACGCATGGCAAGGCGCCGCCGCGCCCGGTCGACGGGGCAGACGGAGACAGAGATGAGCGATGTGAAGCGGGTGGTGCTGGCCTTCTCGGGGGGGCTCGACACGAGCGTGATCCTGAAATGGCTGCAGCAGACCTACCAGTGCGAGGTCGTCACCTTCACCGCCGACCTCGGCCAAGGCGAGGAGCTGGAGCCCGCGCGCGCCAAGGCGAAGCTGATGGGCGTGCCCGACGAGCACATCTTCATCGACGACCTCCGCGAGGAGTTCGTCAAGGACTATGTCTTCCCGATGATGCGCGGCAACGCGCTCTACGAGGGGCTCTACCTGCTCGGTACCTCGATCGCCCGGCCGCTGATCGCCAAGCGCCAGATCGAGATCGCGAGGGCGGTCGGCGCCGACGCGGTCAGCCATGGCGCGACCGGCAAGGGCAACGACCAGGTCCGCTTCGAGCTGGGCTATTACGGCCTCGCCCCCGATATCCGCGTGATCGCGCCGTGGCGCGAGTGGGACCTGACCAGCCGCACCGCGCTGATCGACTTCGCCGAAAAGCACCAGATCCCGGTCCCCAAGGACAAGCGCGGCGAATCGCCCTTCTCGACCGACGCGAACCTTCTCCACACCTCGTCCGAGGGCAAGGTGCTCGAGGACCCGTGGGAGGAGGTGCCCGACTATGTCTATTCGCGCACCGTCAACCCGGAGGACGCGCCCGACCAGCCCGAGATCATCACCATCGACTTCGAGCGCGGCGACGGCGTCGCGCTGAACGGCGAGGGGATGAGCCCGGCGACGCTGCTGACCGCGCTCAACGAGCTCGGCCGCAAGCACGGCATCGGCCGGCTCGACCTGGTCGAGAACCGCTTCGTCGGCATGAAGTCGCGCGGCATGTACGAGACGCCGGGCGGCGCCATCTACCACCTCGCCCATCGCGGCATCGAGCAGATCACCCTCGATCGCGGCGCCGCGCACCTCAAGGACGAGCTGGCGCCGCGCTATGCCGAGCTGATCTACAACGGCTTCTGGTTCTCGCCCGAGCGCGAGATGCTCCAGGCCGCGATCGACCACAGCCAGGAGAAGGTGACCGGCACCGTCCGGCTCAAGCTCTACAAGGGCGGGGTCCATGTGATCGGCCGCAAGTCGCCCTACACGCTCTATTCGGAGAAGGTCGTCACCTTCGAGGACGACGCGGGCGCCTATGACCAGCGCGACGCGGCGGGCTTCATCAAGCTCAACGCGCTGCGCCTCCGCCTGCTCGGCCGCCGCGACGGGCGCTGAGGACAAACATCGTCATTCCAGCGAAGTGATGCAGGATCTATATCCGTCTGACTCCATTGGATAAAATTGCATCGCTCTCGCCTGTGTAGGGACTGTGCAGAAAAATCTTCACAGCCTGTCAAAAAAGACGATTTCGACGGGTGCTGGGAAGGCCCCAAGGTTGCCTGATTCGCCGACTGAGATATCACGCTCGCGCTAAAATCCTAGCTTCATCGGCGATTGGAATGATAGCTATCAAATCTTGCCGTGATGGCGAGCGTATCGTTCAACGTCTCTGTCTACCTATCTGCAAGCGGCTTGCTCAGCCGGGAAAGCGAGCAGAAGACATCGCGACAGATTGCAAAAGACCGCGATTACACAGAATAGCCATGCCACGATGGCCACCGTTCTCAGCATCTTCAACGCGCGAACCCGCCTTGAGATTGTTTCGTCCGCAACCGTCTTGACACTGCCCCCATCTACGAATTTCCACACACCCGTGAACGTAAAAACTGACCCCTTCGGGATGGATGCCAGAAGGCGCGGATGTCGATCCCGCAAATCTCGGTACAGAAGATTGAGCAACCAAAATTGCAAGGCGCAGCAGGTGAGGAACACTCCAAAAGGTAAGATCACGTCATGGCCCATAAGCTATCCCCTTGAATCCGGCCGCACGGTGATGGTGCACCGCTGATCCTTCTTCGCCCTGTCGGCCGCTTCGCGGCATTTGCCGATCGTCTCGCGGTTGTTCCGGGCAAGATTGGCATCGGCGGCAAGCTGCGCCCAACCTGACGGATTGCCCGCCGCCATCAAGGCTTGTCCCGCTTCCCAGCGGTTCCGCATCATCACCAGCGCCGACACGCGGCTATTCAGCCCGAACGGCAACCAGCTTGCGATGAACGGCGACGCGACCAGCCCGATCGCCAGTGCCACTCCCGCCGTCCATCCTAGCTCACGCCACCGTTGCTGCTTCGATCGGACGGTGCCGATCAGATAACTAAGCTGGCTGCGCTCACTGTCCGCACTCTGTGCCGCGCGTTTCAGGCTGTCCGCCGCTTCCCGCATCATGTCCTGCCCGCCTCGTGCGAGGGCCGCGCCCTGCTCCTGTGGCGACAGGCGCAAGGCCGGCGACTTCATTATCTCCTCAAGCTGGCCCGCGATCTCGTCCAGCCCCTTCCCGATTACGCCTAAATCCTCGGCATAGCTGGGCGGCTTGTTCTTGCTGATCGCCTCCGGCATGGCCTCGACCGCCTTGCGCAGCACCGACACTTCGGCGCGCAAATCCTCGAACGCCCGCGCCGGATTGATCTCATCGTCCGCCATGCCTTACCCTCTCGATCCTTCCTATCGTGACAGCCCGCGCGCCCGATCAAGCACGATCTCGCGCGCCGCGTGGCTCATGCTCGGCGCGTCCATCACCCGGCCAAGCCGCGTGCCGCTGTCGATCCCCATGTCCTTGGCACGAGCGCGGACCAGCGACTCAAGCTGCGGGTCGCGCTTGAGCTTGCCCGCGATGCCCTGCATCTGCTTCTCGACCTTCTCCCTCGCGCCCTTGTCGGCAAATCCCCTGAGCTTGTCATGCCGCGCTTCGAGGCGCTGCCAGTCCTTGACCAGCCGCTCGGCCTGCAATGCCGGATCGCGGCGCACGCGCTCCTCATGCCGGATCGCACCCGCCAACTCGGCCCCGCGCTCGGGACCGCTCAACTGCTTCATCGCCCGGAACGTCGAAGGCTCGTACCGCATCGCGTCGTGCAGATCGCGCACGGCATCGGGCCGGGCCGCATCGAGCCCGCCCGCCGCCTCGCGCAGTTCGCGCTTCTGATATTCGAGCACGGGAAGCCGCTGCGCGCGCATCCGGTCGGCGTCGGTCCACGCGCGGGCATAGCGTTCCGCCGCCTGTTCCAGACCGGACGCGGGCGGCTGCCCCGCTCGCTCCGGGGCGGGGCGGGCCGCATCGAGCTTGAGCCCGTCGAACATGCTGCGCCTGGGCGCGTCGAACGCGCGGCCCAATCCCCAATCCTGCGGGGACCGTTCGCGCGTCGCGGTGTCCGGCGCGCTGATCGCGTTTTCGATCCCGCGCCGCCCGGCATAGTCGAGCGTGGTTTCCTTTAAACCGCCGCGTGACAGCCGCGACGACAGCGCCGCCGTATCGGCGAACTCGTCGCGACCGACATAGAGCGTCGTCCCGTCACGGTGCCGGGTCATGCCGACATAGCCTAGATGCCGGTCCATCGACCGCGACGCGAGCGAGAAGGTTTCATCGATCGACGCGCCCTGCGCCTTGTGGAACGTCGCCGCATAGCCATGATCGACCGCCGCATAATCCGCCGTCGATATCGACACGCTGCGTCCGGTGGCCGGCCCTCTGGCGCTATCGAGCCGGACGTGCAGCCGACCGGCTTCGGCGCGCTCGACGGTGCCGAACATGCCGTTCTTGACGCCAAGCTCGCGATTGTTCTCGCGGAACAGCAGCCGGTCGCCCTCGGCGAAGGCGCGCTTGCCCTCGGTCGTCTGGTAGACATGCTCGTCCGCAAGCTCGCCGCGCTCCTGCCGCGCGGCGCGGATGCCGTCGTTCAACTCGGCCACATCGATCCGGCGATGCGCCATCGCCAGACGCGATCCCTCGGGCCGCGCGTCCATGTCGGCGATATAGTCCTTCACGATCGCGGCGCGCGCGTCGGCGATGGTGTCGGTGAAGCGGACATGGCCGCGTTCGGCATAGGCGCGCAAACCCTCGGCCGTGCGGTTCTGTGCGAAGTCCCGCGACGCCGCGCGCTGCCAGCCCTCGCGCTGGCGGCGGATTTCGCCAAGCTCGGCAAAGCCGGTGCGCTCGGCGACGGCGCGGAACGCCGCGCCGGGACCGATCGGCTGCAACTGCTCGGGGTCGCCGACGAGCACGATCTTCGCGCCTGCGCGGTCGGCCTCCCCAATCACCCGCGACAACTGACGGCTTCCGACCATTCCGGCCTCATCGACCACGAGCACGTCGCCGGGGCCAAGCCGGTCATAGCCCTTTTCCCATCCGCGTTCCCAACTCGCCAAGGTGCGCGATGCGATCCCGCTCGATTCCTCCAGCCCCTCGGCCGCTTTGCCCGCCAGCGCCGCACCGTGGACGCGGTAGCCTTCGGCCTCCCACGCCTCGCGCGCCGCATCGAGCATCGTGCTCTTGCCGGCCCCCGCCAATCCCACGACGGCGCTGATCCGTTCGGGGCCGGTGACATGCCCGATCGCGTGGTGCTGTTCGTCGCTCAGGAAGGTGCGCGCGCCGATGGCCCGTTCGACAGTGTGCCGGCTGACGCGGAAGGTTGCGCTCTGCGCCATTCGGTCTGCGCTCTCGGCCATCTCGCGTTCGACCGCGATCATCTCCTTCGTCGAGTAGCGCGCCGGTTGCAGGGTGCGCCCGGACTCGTCCCGCCGCTCGGGGCAAAGCTCGACCAGCGCGGGCGACGCCATCGCCTTCGCGAACGCCGCCTGGAACTGGTCGGGGTCGTCGATATAGCGGTGCAGCGTGCGCGCCACGTCATAGCGGTCGAACACGCTCTTTTCGTTGGTGACGAGGACCAGCGCCTGTTCGGGCTTTTCGCGGATAAGCTCGGCGTTCCTGCGCGCCTGTCCTTCGTCCTGCCGCGCACGTACCACGCTCTTGCCGCGCCGGTCCATCTGGCTCGCATGGACGCCCATATGCTGGGTCGGCTCGATCTCCAGCCCGCAGTCGCGGAGTGAGCGGTGGTCGATGCGGATGTCGTGACCGGCCAATACCAGATGGCGGTTGGCGCGTTGCTCCCAATCGAGCCGGATGTCGCGAAGCTGGTCGTGCGTCGTCGGCAAGCCAAGTGCTGCGAGCTTCTTGTTCTCAAGCTCCCAATCGGACTTGTCGCCAAGCCCATCCGCTTCGACCTTGCGCGTCGTCATCAGGATATGGGCGTGATGGTTGCGGATGTCGGTGTCGCCGTCCGGCCGGTGGATCGCGACATCGACCGCGACGCCGTAGCGGTCGGCAAGCCCTTGCGCGAACTCCTGCGTCAATTCCAGCCGCTGCTCCGCTGTCAGTTCATGCGGCAAGGCGACTTCGACATCGCGCGCTACCCGCGAGTCCTTGCGCCTCTCCGCGAACTCCGCCGCATTCCATAAGGTCGATCGGTCCAGCGCCCAATCAGCGCGGACGCCTTCGGGCAATAGTATCTCGGTGTGCTCGATCCCGCCCTTGCGGGTGAAGTCATGGGTCAGCCCGTCGCGTTCGTTGGTGAGCTTCTCGCCCGAACGATAGGCGGCGGCCGCCACGGCGCTGCGCCCGCCGCTGCGCGCAATCGACTTCACCGACAGATGATAGATCGCCATGACGCTTCACCTACGGGCCAAGGGTACACACCCCCAAGCGGCCAAGGTCCGTCCCGAACAGCATATCAAGCACCTGAGTTGCGAAGCAACTCGAAAGTGCGCCCTTCACCTTATCTCGGCTTCGCTCGAACGGCTCGGTATGGTGGCTCGGCGTTCGCCGGATAGCAGGGCTGCGCTACTTGCGGAAGCGCAAGGCAAGACTGCCGCCATGCTTGGCGCATCCAGGATTCTACTGGGTGGCGTGGCGGATCGGTCCAACTGTAGGGCGGAACGAGTTTCCATATCCTGACGGCCGACGCCCGATCGACTATGGGGACAAGGCGGGGGCGCGGCATCGGAGGACACGATGGCAAGGCGTTCTATCGCGGATCGGCTGGCGCAACTGGAAGCCCAGCGCAAGACTCTCGTCTCCAAGCTCAGCAAGCAGGAGCGCGCCAGGGACACAAGGCGCAAGGTGCTGCTCGGCGCGTTCATCCTGCACCGGCTCGAAAAGGGGCAGGACGCCTTTTCCAAGGACGGGCTGCACGACTGGCTGCGGCGCGAACTGCCCGGCTTCTTCGCCCGCGACGACGACGCCGCGCTGTTCGACGATCTGTTGAAAAAGCCCGCGCCTGAGAAGTCCGAAGGCGGCGCGTGATGGCGGCGCTTCGCATGCGCTCTCGGCCGGGCCGCTGACATGGAGTGGCTGCGGCAACTGGCCTTGGCGCTGCGCAATGTCGCGCGGATCGCGCGCGCCAATCCGGTGTGGGCGCTGACCACGCTGGTTTTGAGTCCGGTCCCGCTGTTGCGCCATCTGTTCGGGGTGGCGGTCCTGTTCCTGATCTCCGGTCTGGTGTTGACGCTCGGTATGGGCTTTGCACTGGGGCAGATCGGTGTGGCGAAAGGGACGTTGCTCTACGACGCGATCTATTTCGTCATCGGCATCGCGATCATCCTCATCGTCCTGCGCGCGCTCCTGCAACCGCTGATCCTGCACTACGGCTATGAGGAAGGGCTATGACAGCGACTGGTTCCGGGCCGCAATCATGGCGCAAGGCACGACACCGTGCATTCCGCCGCGCAAAAACCGCAAGGTCCAATACCACTATGACAAGGAGCTCTACCGCCAGCGCCACAAAATCGAGAATGTCTTCGGCAGAATCAAGGACTAGCGACGCGTCGCCACCCGTTACGATAGATGCGCGCGCACCTTCATGTCCGCCATCTCAATCGCCGCAACCTGCTGCTACTGGTTGTGATCAATGAGTCATCGTGTAATTTGTGGCTGCTTCCCCGGGCCGGCTGAGCGGCGCACCTTCTGGTTGTCGGACCTGAAGGAAGGAAGCAGCTATGAAGCACTATGCCGGAATAGACCTGTCGATGGAAACGTCGCACGTCTGCATTGTCGATGCCGAAGGGCGCAAGGTCGCAGCGCAATGCGTGGACAGCACGCCGGAAGCGATCGCCGCGCTGCTGGAACGCCATGGTCCGATGGAACGCGTGGTGATCGAGACCGGCCGGATGACGCCATGGGTTGCGCGTGGCCTGCACGAGCTGGGCGTCGCGATCGTGTGCATCGATGCGCGCCAGGCCCACCAGAGCCTCAAGGCGATGAAGGCGAACAAGACTGATCCACATGACGCAGCGGGGCTCGCGCAGTTGGCCCGGACCGGCTTTTACAAGGAGGTGCACGTCAAGTCGCCGACGTCGCACGGTGTACGCTCGGTGATCACCGCCCGCGCGCACCTGGTCGAGGCGCGCGTCCGGCTCGACAACACCATCCGCGGCTTATGCGCTACCTTCGGGATCAGACCGGGAGCTGGCCAGGGCGAGCGGTTTCTCGCACGGGTGCAGGCCGCCATCGCTGTCCCGGGGCTCGGCGAGGCAGTGGCTTCGCTGCTTCGGGCGCGAACCGGGCTGGTCGACGAGGTCCGTCGGATGGATCGCGAGCTCAAGGCGATCAGCATCGCCTCTCCAGCCTGTCAGGCGCTGATGAGCATCCCGGGCGTCGGTGTGCAGACCTCGGCTGCGTTCGCCGCCGCCGTCGATGAAGCGGGTCGGTTCAAGCGGTCGCGGACAGCCGGCGCCTACTTTGGCCTCGTCCCACGTCGGCACCAGTCCGGCGAGCTCGACTGGACCGGCCGGATCACCAAGCAGGGCGACGGCACCGTCCGCAAGCTCCTCTACGAGGCGGCGAACTCGATCCTGACGCGCACGCGGCAGACCTTCGCGCTGAAGACCTGGGCGCTGAAGATCGCGAAGCGGCGCGGCCTCAAGAAAGCCCGGGTCGCGCTCGCCCGCCGCCTCGCCGTCATCATGCACGCCATGCTCCGCGACGGCACCTTGTTCGAGGCCTGAAATGCGATAAGTTCCCGTTCGCCAGCGGTGATGCTCTCCAGCTGACCCGATGGCGGTGTCCCGCGAGGGAACGCAGGGACGGACGATCTGCGAAGGTTATCAGATGGGCTCCCGAGCCCGCTTCGAGTCAATGCAACGTTCGGCCTTGTGAGACCCGATACAGCACGACCGATCCTCGGATCGGCGAGTGCGGACAGATCCTTGAGACCCTCAAGGGACAACCGCCGAGCGACTGCAAATTACAGATCCTGACCCTAGCTAGCTCATCAAGCCGATCGCGAAGAGCCCCGCCGTCGTGATCCACCGTCGAGCGACGCCAAGCTCGCCTCCTGCCGCCACGCTGTCCACTCAGACGGATGCGCCCGCCACGGGTGCGAAGCACGGCACCATCCGTTCGCCGATTTCCGCCAGCGTCCAGCGCATCGGCATGTCGCATTGCAAGCTGTCGGCATCGACGCCGACGATCCTGGTCAGCATCTGCGGCCCTTCAGCCAGGCGGACGATCGCCAGCGCATAGGGCAGCTGCGCCATGAAGTCGCTCGGCGCGTTCCGCAATATCTCGGTGAAGCTGTAGAGCGTCGCCTCGCCGCTGACCGGCTCGAAGCTCAGATCGGCGGAGGCGCAATTGTTGCACCGGCGTCGCGGATGAAGCTGCAGCGTGCCGCACTGTCCACATTTCTGCACGACCTTCTCGCCCGCGCGGACGCGGTCCCACCAGATGTCTACGAAACTGGCGCCCTTGTCTGCTTGCATGGTCATCGTGCTTCCTTGCCGAGAATGGTGATCTGGGCGTCGGCATAAGCGCCGCCCGCGGATGTCTTGAGGACGACGGAGGCGTTCGGCACCTGCCGCTCGCCCGCTTCGCCACGCAGCTGCCGGACGCTTTCGACGATCGCCGCCAGGCCGATGCCCGCGCCGATATGCCCATAGGACATCGCATCGCCGAAGGTGGAGACCGGGATCGATCCGCCGGGGCGCGTCGCGCCCGATCGGAACAGCTCGGCGGCCTTGCCGCGCTCGCAGAAGCCCATCTCCTCCATCAGCACCAGATGGAAGATCGGATAGGCCATGTAGATTTCGACGATGTCGACGTCCGACGCGCTGATGCGCGCCTCCTTATAGGCCTTGTCGGCCACCTTCGCCCAGTTCATCCGCGTCACGTCGCGATGCTGCGCGAAGGAATAGGTGTTCACGATACCCGCTTCGCTCCAGATATGGACCGGGGTGTCGCGGACGCCCTTGGCGCGTTCGGCGGTGGTCACGACGAAGGCCGAGCCGCCATCGCCCAGCATGTTGAGCATCAGCGCGCGCATCGGCGATGCGACCATCTTGGACGCCATCACCTCCTCGACGGTAAGCGGGGTGCGGAACATCGCGTTGGGATGCAGGGTCGCCCATTCGCGGCACGAGACGGTGACTTCGGCCAGATCTTCGGCGGTCGCCCCGGTTTCGTGCATGTAACGCTGCGCCACGAAGGCGGGCATCGCATTGTAGACCATGCCGACCGGCGCTTCGAAATCGCGGTCGATGCCGGCCTTTGCGAAGAAGTCGAAGCCCTGCTGTCCCGACATCGTCGTGAACTTCTCGGCGTGGAGGCACAGCACCGCTTCGGACTGGCCGGATTCGACCATCGACTTCGCGGTCTTCAGCAGCGCGGTGCCGCTCGATCCACCGGCGTTGACCTGGGCGTTGAGCTTCACCGTCTCGCGCATGCTCAGCTCGTCGACCATCCGGGCGAAGCCGAGGTCGGTGTTGAACCAGGGATCGGCGAAGCAGGGCGCGGCGAGGATCGTGTCGATATCCTTGCGATCCATCCCGCTGTCCGCGATCGCCTGTTCGGCGACGGTGATGGCGATGTCGAGCGGCGCGCGATCGGGGAACTTCCCGCACGGCACTTCGCCCACTCCTGTGATGACGGCACGTCTTGTCATGAAAACTCCGGGTTTCGGTGGGATCAGCGGCCGGCGCGGACGTCGGCCAGGGCGCTGGATTCTTCGGTGGTGGGCGGTGGCCGCTCGCGGCAATCGGCGTGGCGGACGATCGTGAATCCGGTGCGGCGCTGCACCTCGTCACTGTCGATGCCCGGCGCGGTCTCGATCAGCTCCAGACCGTCCCAGCCCTGTTCGAAACTTGCGATCGGCGTGATCACCTGCTGCAACGAACAGGGCGGAAGCCCATAGGATTCCCGCAGTTTCCGGTTTCCGGCGACCGAGATTCGATGGACCTTCTCGACGAGCGCGCGTTCGTCATGCCGGGGCAGCGCGATGAAGAAACGTTCGCTGTGCGAGGTCAGGGTCGGCAGCCCGCCGCTGCCCGGCCCGCGTATCACCCGGCCATTGGCCTCGATCGCGATCAGATTGGCATTGCCATGGACATCGACCTGCATCGCGCCGGGAAAGGACACGCGGGTGCGATGGAGGTCGTTGAACACCCGCGACTGGACGAAGCTCGCCTGACGCGCCGCGATCACGTCGCGCGAATAGGTGCGCGACGCCATCACGTCGGCGCCGCCGCGTATGCCGGGCGACAGGAAATAGGTGCCCGCCGCGACCATGCGGAGGTTGGGCGCATGGAGCCGCCGCGCGACTTCCGCCGCCTGCCAAAGATCGAATTGCGATGCACCGATATGGAGGACGTCGCTGTCCTGCATCTGACGCGCCATGGTGATGATGAACAGCTCGTCGGCCGCGCTCATGCCAGCAGCTCCAGAAGCCGCCGAACGCCGACCCGTTCGAGAAAGGCGCGGTCGTCGCCGTCGAGACAGAGCATCGCGTCGAGCGCCGGCCTGACCGTACCCCAGTCCCCCGCCTTGCGCAGCGCCGACATCGTCGAGACATAGGTTTCGAGCCAAGGCACATCGTCGCTCAGCGCCGTGCTGCAGAAGGGATAGGTGCCCAGCGGCGCCGCCACGACGATATCGGCCTGCCAGGGCGCGACCCGATCGGGCGACGCCTGCAGCACGTCGGTCGGCACGATGCGTTCGACCTGGACGATCCGGCGCGCCGCCGCATCGACGAAGCCGCCATCACCGAAATCGGGGCCCCAGCCCAGGACATTGCCGTCGGCATCGGCGGCCTCGGCCCAATAAAGGAACATGTCGATATCGAGCGGGCGGACGCGCAGATAAGGCAGACCCGTACGATCGTCGGTAGCCTCCTCGCACAGCGGATTACGCGCGGCATCGGTGCCGAGCCCGCAGCGCCATGTCGTGTAGGGAAGTTTCTGCGCCGCCGCGCGCAGCGCCGTCAGCAATATGCCTTCATCGATATCCCAGGCTTCGATGCGGCCTTCCTGTACGGCCCATGTCAGCAGCGGCGGCAGGCCGGGAACGCCTTCCGCGCCGACAAAGGCCGCGATCACGCGACGCGCGACACCGCTGCCGGCGAGAATGTCGATCTCCATGCCGCCGAAGCCGCTGACGATCGTGAGATCGCGGACGGGCCGCTGCATCAGCGCGCGGACCAACGCCATCGGATGACCCGCATTGAGCGCGCCGCCGATGCCGATCGTCATGCCGCTTTCGATACCGGCGAGCGCGGCAGACAGGCTTGTCGCGATCTGCGCGCGCGCCGGCATCAGCGGCGGGCCTTCTCGCGGGCGCTGTCCACCCAGGCGCGCACCCGGCTCGTCACCGCGGAGGTGCTGAACAGGCCGGCCGAGATCGATCCTTCGAGCGCCAGCATCTCATCGGTATCGCCATGCGCGGCGTTGAGGACCGTCTTCGCGCCCTGCACGGCAAGAAGCGGCTGACCGGCGATGAGCGTCGCGAGTTCGACGGCGCGGGCGACCGCCCCTCCGGCCGGCGTCACTTCGTTGACCAACCCCATGTCGCGGGCGCGTTCGGCGCTCAGCCGCTCGCAGGTCATCACGATCTGCCGCGCGAGCCGGATCGGCAGCGCACGGCCGATCCGCACCGTCCCGCCCCAGCCGGGGATCAGGCCCAGATTGACCTCGGCCAGCCCGAACTTGCCGGTCTCGTCGGCGATGATGAAGTCGCATGCCAGCGCGATCTCAAGCCCACCGGCCAGGCAATAGCCGGCCACGGCGGCGATGATCGGCTTGCGGCCGGTCTCCAGCGGACGCAGCAGATCATAGCCGCTGCGGGTATAGTCCCAGGCGGTGTCGGTGTTGATGCCCTGGAACATCTCGATATCGCCGCCAGCACAGAAGGCGTCGCCCGCACCGGTCAGCACCGCTGCGCGAACATCCTGTTCCTTCGCCAGCCATTCCAACGCCTCTCGCAGCGCGGTGATCTGCGCGCCATCGAGCGCGTTGCGCTTGTCGGGCCGGTTCATCCGGATGATCGCGACTGCGTCGCGCCGGTATATCTCGACCCGCCCTTCGCGGACGAGCGTATAGGCATCCAGGTCGGTCTGCGTCGTCATGCTCGGGGTACCTCGGACAGCTTTTGCGGCGGGGTATCTGGCTGCGCGGGCGATGCCGCCTTGCCGGTCGCGCTATCACCGGTCAGCGCGGCGATCTCCGCCTCGCCGAAACCGATCTCGCGCAATATCTCGACGCTGTGCTGGCCGAGCTGCGCGGCGAGCCTGGACGGCTGCGGCTGCGATCGCGACCAGCTGCTCGGCACCGCCATCGAGACGACGGGCCCTTCGGTCTCATGCTCGACGGCCTGGAAGAAATCGATCGCCTTGAGATGGGGATCGTGCAGCAGTTCCTCGATCGTGTGGACCGGCATCACGGGGACGTCGATCTCCTCGAGCGCCACGAGCCATTCGGCGGTGGTGCGGGTGGCGATGATGTCGGCGACCATCTGGTAAAGCTCGTCGACATGCTGGGTGCGCGTCTGGAGATCGACGAAGCGCGGATCGGTCCTGACCAGTTCACCCTGTCCGACCAGGGTGAAGAAATCGCGCCAGTGATTGTCGTTGTAGATGACCGCGCAGACATAGCCGTCGCGGGTGGCATAGGGCCTGCGTTCGGGCGACAGCAGCCGCTCATAGCCCGATCCGCCGAGCGGCGGTTCGAAGGTCAGCCCGCCCAGATGATCACCGGCGACGAACTGCACCATCGTTTCGAACATCGGCACGCCGATCGACTGGCCCTCGCCGGTCTTCTCGCGATGATAGAGCGCGGCGGTGACGGCGTTGACGAGGTTGAGGCCCACCGCGCGATCGGCGATGGTGACAGGGACATAGCGCGGCCAGTCCGATCCCGCGCGCATCGCCAGCATCGGCAGGCCGACCGCGCCCTGGATCAGATCGTCATAGGCGGGCTTCGACGCATAGGGGCCGTTCTGGCCGAAGCCATAGGCGCCGACATAGATGATGCGCGGATTGATAGCCGCGACATCCTCATAGGACAGCCGCAGCCGCGCCATCGCCTGCGGGCGCACATTATAAATAAGGACATCGGCGGTCTCGATCAGCCGCCGCAGCGCGGCATGGCCCAGCTCGGTCTTCAGGTCGAGAACGATGCTGCGCTTGCTGCGGTTGATGTGCATGAACAGCGCGCCCATGCCGGGATTGCGCATCGGGCCGATCTTGCGTGATCCGTCACCCTGCGGGGACTCGACCTTGATCACGTCGGCGCCCATGTCGCCGAGGATCTGGGTCGCATAAGGCCCCATCAGGACCGTCGTCATATCGACTATCCGTACGCCCGCGAGAGGGCCCGGATGCCCGTTACTCGTAACCATATCCTCGCCCTAATATGAGATCGGCTTGTTGCCCCAACCGGGCCGGAAGCGGCGCGATGCCGCCTCCGGCACGTTCAGCCTATCACGTTGTCGAGCCGCTCCTTGGTCTCGACCAGTTCGTTGAGCATATCCATAACGACGTTGCGCACGGAGGTTTCCTCCTTGAAGTCGCCAACGAGCTGGCCGACCGGATAGATCAGATAATCGTTGCGGCGCGCGCGCTCGAGACGGCCGCGGGCTTCGATCTCCCAGAGATAACGCTGGCGGAAGGGCGGCAGGGGCCTCGGCGCATCGGGTGCTTCCCAGGCATCGGTGTAACCGCTGCGCAGCATCCGCGCGGTCTTGCCGGTGAGCGCCTTGGTCCACACCGAGTCCTTCGCCTCGGCCTCGAACATCCGCGCCTTGATCTCGGGCGTCACTTCGCTCTGCACCGTTTTCAGCCAGATCGATCCGCACCACACCCCCTCGCAGCCGAGCGCCAGCGCGGCCGCCAGCTGGCGGCCGCGACCGACACCGCCGGCGCCGAGAACCGGCAAATCCGGGACCGCATCGACGATCTGCGGCCACAGGATCATCGAGGTGACGGCGCCGGTGTGCCCACCGGCTTCGTTGCCCGCCGCGATCACGAAGTCGCAGCCCGCATCGCGGTGGCGGATCGCATGCTTGGCGCTGCCGGCGAGCGCGGCGATCTTGATGCCCTGCGCATGAGCGCGATCGACCAGCGCGCGCGGCGGCGAGCCGAGCGCGTTGACGATGAGCTTGATCGGATGCTTGAACGCGATGTCGAGCATCACCGCGCTTTCCTCGGGCGTCAGGTTGACGCTGTCCATATTGCGCGCGGCGATCGCGTCGACCTCATCATCGGGCAGCCGGGGAATGCCGGCGTCGTCGAGCATCTTGCGCACGAACTGGACATGTTCGTCGGGCAGGCTCTGCTGGCTGGCTTCCAGGTCGACGCCCTTGGTTTCATAGGTCGTCGGCATCAGGATATCGACGCCATAGGGCTTGCCTTCGACATGTTCGTCGATCCAGCGAAGCTCTTCCTCGACCTGTTCGGGCGTCGAGCGCGCGACGCCCAGCACGCCCATGCCGCCGGCCTTCGACACCTCGGCCACCACGTCGCGGCAATGCGAAAACGCGAAAATGGGCAGATCAATGCCAAACATCTCACACAACTTGCTGTTCATTGACGCCCTCGATCGATTCGGTACTATATATGGAACACTATTCAAATATCGGTACATGGCGCGGATTTTGCTGTCAACGCGATTGTCGCGCTTGAACAGCCTGACGATCGGTGTTGGACATCGTGCCGATGGACACGGGGAATGCGCCATTTCGAGGCTGGCCGGCCCTTAGCGCCTGCCCCACAACAGCTTTATTGATCCACATCCACACCGGTGCTAGTCTGAATGAGTGGACCAATATTGGAATATAATTCCATAATTAGTCTACAAGATAGGCCTCGACATGGGCCAAGAAGGAGAGCGACGTGAAAGCCATCATCACAGGAGCCGCCAGCGGAATCGGGCGAGCGGTTGCCGGGAAACTTGCGGCTGGCTCCCCGGGATCAAAGCTGCTGGTCACCGACCGAAGCGGCAACGGGCTGGAAACCCTGATCCACGATCTGGCCGATCGGGATGTCGAGATCGAACCTTTCGTCGCGGACATCACCCGCCCCGAAGACTGCGTTGCGATCGTCGAGCGCATGGAAGCCAGGTTCGGCGGCGTCGATGCGATCGTCAGCAATGCGGGCGGCGTTCGGGGTGGGCTGCTCAAAGAACTGGCGATCGACGCCTTCGACTATTCCTTCGCACTCAACACGCGGCCGACCTGGCTGCTCGCCAAAGCGGCCTATCCCATGCTGTGCGCATCGCGCGGATCGATCGTCGCGACCGCGTCGACCGCGGCGGAATATCCCACCTCACCGCTCGGCACCTATGGCGCGAGCAAGGCTGCGCTCGTCATGCTCGTCAAGCAGATGGCGGCAGAATGGGGCCGGGATGGCATACGCTGCAACATCGTGTCGCCCGGCCCGACCGTCACCGGCATCACCCAGCCGGTCTATGCCGACCCCGAGGCGCGCCGCACGCGCGTGGCGCACATCCCGCTAGGCCGGCTGGGCGAGGCGGACGATATCGCGGAAGCGATCCTGTTCCTGATCGATCGCCGCGCTTCGCACATCACCGGGGTCAACCTGACGGTCGACGGCGGCATGATCGTGGATGTGATGCGGCCGATCGGCGCCGGGACGGGCAATCTGCGGAACGAATAATCGGCGCCGAGCGGCGGCTGACGATCCGATCAGCCGCCAAAGGCCCAGGAAGCGCGCTTCGCGGCGGACCGGACCATGGCGACCATGGACTCCTGATTGGCCTCCAGCCGCGAGACCGGCACCGCCACGCCCATCGCGTACCGAACCTGCCCCATCCGGTCGAAGATCGGCGCGGCGATGGCGCCAAGGCCCTCGAGGCTTTCGCCCGCGACGACGGAAATACCATCGGCCTTGATACTGTCCAGAATCTTGAGCAGTTCGGCCTTCGACGTCACCGTCTTCGGCGTGCGCCGTTCGAGCGGCGTGTTGTCGAGATAATTGTTGACCATTTCCGCAGACTGGAACGCCAGCAGCGCCCGCCCCATGCCGGACGAATAGAGCACCCGGCGCGTGCCGACCGGCGGCGAATAGCGGATATCCTGACGACCCTGCACCACCTGGATATAAACGACTTCGCTGGTCCGCTCATCGAGCAGGCCCAGGATCGTGGTTTCGCCACTCTCTTCGGCCAGTTGCTGCAGGATCGGCTCGATGATCGCCAGCGCATCCGAATTGGCGGTAATCATGATGCCCATGCGCAGCGCCGCAGGGCCCAGCACGTAAACCGATTTGCGCAGCGACACATAACCGGCATTGGCCAATACGCGCAGATGGTTGAGCACGCTCGTCTTCGGGATATCGAGATGCTGCGACAGACGGGCCAGGGTCGTCCCCTCGGCGTTCTCGGCCAGGGTCTCGACGATCTGCATCACGCGGAGCGGAGAGCGCGGTCCCGGATATTCAGTTCTGCCGCCGCCCTCTTTGCCACCCGGCACACCTTGTTCGTCATCGCTCATCACGGCCTTGTGGCCTTGGACGGAAGACCTGACAAGATGCCTTCTGTCAGCTCAGTCACGCGACGCCGGATGTGATTTTCCCTGCATCTCATGCCTCGCCCGCAAGCCGCGCCCGTTCGAATCTGGTCGCTTCCGCCTCCGTCGTCCGCCGGCTGAGAAACCACAAGGCCGTCAAGGTGATCGGCGTGATCAGCAGCATGCTCAACACGCCTGTCTGCAGCGAGCCGGTGATGGTGGCGATCTTGCCGGTGCCATAGGGTCCCAGCGCGAGCCCGATCATCGTCGTGCCGACCAGATAGACCGACCCCACCGTGCCGTACATTCGCGGCAGGACCAGATCCTGGCACGCGGCTACGCACACGCCCCCCGTCACCGCCGTGACGAAATAGACCGCCGGGCTGATGAGAAGATAAGCCTGCAGGTCGACGCGGGTGTACATCAGCGCGATCAACGGAATGGGCAGCGCCGCACCGATCATGCAGGTGAAGATCCGTCCGCGCGGATCCCGCGCCTTCCAGATGTCGGAGAGCCGCCCGCCGGCCAGGATGCCGAGCGCCGATGCGATCGCGCCGGGAACCCCGATCATCGATCCGGCAGCCGTCGCCGACATGCCGAAGGTGCGGATCGCATAGGGCGCCGCCCAGAACGCCGCCGAATAGGTCAGCAAGGCGATGCACCCGAACGACAGCAGGCAAAGCGGGAGCGCCCAGTCGGCGCAGATCAGGTGAAAGGCGGGACGATCGGAATAGCGCAGATCCTGAATCCACGAGATGATCGCGTAAACGCCGATCGCCAGCGCGATCCACTGCCCATAATCGCCGGTCAGCCAGATCATCGCTGCGCTTACCAGCGCAACGATGCCCAGCGCGGCGATATTCCTGCTCAGCTCTCCGGGATAGCGGGCGATGTTCCACAGCGTGAAGGGCGGGATCACCGAAGCGAGATCGCGTCCGAACATCCGGAACACCGATACCCCCGGGAGCCCCGCGCTCTGCGGCGTCTCCGTCCGTGCGGGTTCGCGAAGACTGAATACCCAGACCGCCAGCAGCAGCCCGGGCAGGCCCACGGCGATGAACGCCGCCTGCCAACCGGCAAGACCCAGCGGCGCGGCGCGGAGGGCGTAGCTGGCGTCCCAGCTGTCGGCGATCCACCCGCCCAGCGGCAGGCTGATGCCAAAGCCGATATAGGCGCCGGTCGCGTAGATCGAGAGCGCGAACCCGCGCTTCTCCTTCGGAAAATAGGCCGCGATCAGTGAGAAGGCGGCCGGCGCGGCGCTCGCCTCGCCGATGCCGACACCGATCCGCGCGAAGGCCAGTTCGCCGAACGATTCCGAAAAGCCCGACAGGACCGTCATCGCCGACCAGATCGCCAGGCCGAGTGCCAGCAGGGTCACGCGATTCCATCGATCGGCCAGACGACCGAGCGGGATGCCGAAGGTCGCGTAGAAGATCGCAAAGGCGGTGCCATAGAGAAAGCCGAGCTGGGCGTCGGTCAGATCGAGGTCGCGCTTCACATTCTGCGCAAGGATTGAGAGGATCTGACGGTCTATGAAGTTCAGCGCATAGACGAGAATGAGCACACCCAGCACATACCAGGCGTAACGGCCTACGGCCTTGTGCGGGGCTGTCGATCCGGTTTCAGTCGCCACGGCTCTCTCCACCGGATTCATCAGCAGACGCGTGCGGCCGGCCCGAGAGGCCGGCCGTTCCGCCTTATTTGAAGTTGAACGTTGCCTGGAGCGTGATCTCGCGACCACGTTCGACGACGCCGCGCTGTTCGCCGATCATGCCGGGCACGCCCGCCCCGCCCGTTCGGTCGACCGCATAGACCAGCACATATTTGTTGGTCAGGTTGCGTCCGACGAGCGCCAGCTTCCAGCTGTCATTCTCCGACGCGATGCTCGCGCTGGCATTGAAGCGCCAGAAGTTCTTCTGGCGCGACTGGCCGACCAGCGTGTCCGAGGCGTAATAGGCGCTCGAATAAAAGCTGTCCCCTGTCAGCTCGGCGACCTGTCCGCCGAGCGGCACCGACAGGACGACACCGGCATTGGCCGTGAACTTGGGCGAACGCGCCGGCGTCCGGCCATCGAACACCTGTTCCAGCGTCAGGGCGGTGGTGTTGACGAACCGGCAGTTCGGCGGCGGCACCGCCGTCGCGCGGGTCGTGCCCGTCGGGAAGGCGTAGGAGTAGCACTGGCCGGTGAAGTTCTTGAACTTGTTGTCGACATAAGCGAGCGCGCCATGGACGCGCACGGCATCGTTGACCTTGATGTTGCTCTCAAGCTCGAAACCGGTCTGCCGCACCTTGCCGGCATTGTTGATCACATAGGTGACCAGTGCCGGATCATAGACGTTCACCTGCAGGTTCGAGAAATTATAGTGGAACAGCGCCGCGCTGAAGAAGCCCTTGCCGTCGAGGAAGCGCCCGCGCGCGCCGACTTCGAAGCCCTTGGCGGTTTCAGAGTCATAATCGACATTCGCGATCCGCGTGGCCGGCGACAATGGGCTGCCGAGACCGAATCCGCCCGACTTGAAACCGGTGCGATAAGCGCCGAACAAGGTCAGATCATCGGTCGGCCGCCAGGTCAGCGTGACTTCGGGCGAGACGTTGGAGTCCGAGAAATGGCCCTTGAGGACGCCGACTTCGTCCGATCCCGGATAGACGGTGTTCGCGGTGAAGAATGAGCCGAAACTGTAGATATTCTGCTTGCGGTAGTTCTTGGTCTGCCGGGTCCAGCGCGCACCGCCGGCCAGATCGAGTTGATCGGTCAGCGCGTAACGAAGCTGGCCGAACGCCGAATAGGTGTTGCCATTCTGACGCGCGATGCCGATCCATGAGACATAGCGGTTGGCTGCAGCGTTGTAGAAGGTCGTATCGCTCAGCTTGGATTCATTGCCATAGGTCATCCGGCTGTTTTCGAAGAAGCCGCCAACCATGAAGTTGAGCCTGGAGCCGATATCGCCCTGCAGGCGGAATTCCTGCGAGATGTAGCGTTCGTGCGGGGTTTCCGCCGCCGCGAGCTGCGAAAAGGTCGTCTGATCGAAGCCGGAGAAGGCGTCATAATCGGTGACCGTATAGCCGGTCAGCGAGCTCAGGCTCATCTCGCCGAGCTTGGTTTCGATGCCGAGCGACGCGAGCGAAACATCGAGCCTGCCCAGCGGTGAGCCATCGGTCTTCACCAGCTGATAGGTCTCCCCGATCGCGCGCGGAGAATCGCCCACGGTGGTGCGATTGTCGATCCGGCAGTCACCCGCCGTATCGGCAATCCCGTTGACCCGCGGGAAAGGGCCGGTGCACGGGCCGATATTCTGCGTCGAAACGCCCGTGCCCCCATCCTTCGAATGCGCGCGGAACAGCTTCAGGGTCGCCTTGGTCGCATCGGTTGGCTGATAGACCAGGGTGACGCGGCCGAGGATCTCCTTCTCGCCGGGGCGGCTGTCGGAGGCTCCCGGCAGGTTGGCGATGCTGGCGGGCACGCCGGTCGCCGGATTGTAGAAGGGGTTGGCCATCGGCTGTGCGGTGTTGCGCAGCCAGCCTTTCATATGGCGATACTGGATCGCGAAGCGCGCGCCGAGCGTGTCGGTGAGCGGGCCGGAAACCGAAGCGCGCGTCGTGATCTCATCGCCGACGAACTCATAGCCCGACTGAAGCGAGGCTTCGAAATTGCGGGTCGGCCCCTTGGTCGTGATCGAGATGACGCCGGCGGTGCTGTTCTTGCCGTAGAACAGCGCCTGCGGACCCTTGAGCACTTCGACCTGCTCGAGATCGAAGAAGCCGAAGGTGGCGACGCGGCCGCTGCTTGCCTGGACGCCGTCGACCGCGACCGAAACCGCCTGTTCGAAACCGATCTGATTGGCGGGCGAGCTGATGCCGCGGATCGCGATCGATCCGCCGCCCTGATCGGGATAGGACGCCACGATGATGCTGGGGGTGAGCGCGCCGATCGTCGCCAGGCTATCGGCATTGTAGCGGGCCAGCGTCTCGGCATTCTGCACCGACACGACCACCGGCACCTGCATCAGGCTCTCGCTCTGGCGGCGTGCCGTCACCACGATGTCGCCTTCGTTCGACACGGCTTCCGATTGCGGTTCGGCGGAAGGAGCCCCCGACGCCTTCTGCGCGTGCGCCGGCAGTGCGGCAGCGCCGAACACCGTCGAAAGAAACACCAGCTTCAACAGCTTCACTCTCATCATGCTCTCCCGGTATTTTCTGGTTGAAATCGCTTATTCAGGTTCGGACTAATGGGGCCGCGTCGGATCTTGCGACGCCGGGCGAACGGCGCGCAGCCGGGCCCTCGCCTGTTCCGACATCATCTCGGGGTCCCAATCGGCCGCGAAATCGACTTCGGTGCTGACCTTGTGCGGGACGGCCTCCTGCACCTTCGCGACGATCTGCGCCGCGATCATATCGAGCTGGAAGCAGAACGGGCTGGTCGGCCGCAAGGTGATCGCGATCGCCCCGTCGCGGACGTCGACAGCCTTGATGATACCCATGTCGATCACGTCGATCGGTACACCCGCGGCGATGCTGCACGGATCGACGACCCGCCGCAGCGCATCCCGCACGAGACGCTCGACCTCGTCACGGCCGCCGGGCGCCGTTGCGGGCGACGATGGGTCCACCCCGGTCATCATGCCTTCACGACCGCCGGATCCTGCGGCGAGGACGCCGTCGGCGCAGTGGAAAAGGGCGGCAGCATCCCGCCCGCCTGCCGCCGCGCCTGGCTGAACTCGTCATTCTCGCAGGCGGCGAGCCTGGCCGCCATGTCGATACCCGTCATCCGCACGAAATTATTGGCCAGCATGTCGCGCCGGTCATCGTCGCTGATCTGGGCGATGCCTTCGCCTTCGATCGTCTCCTGACGAAAGCGGAAGCGCTGAAATGCTTCCAGCCCCGCGCGCGGATGGATCACCATCAGGCCGCCGGTGCCCCACAGTATCTTCTTGCGCATGCCGTCCGACTGCATGAACTGCGCCATCACGCGCTCCCACTGCGCCGGGCGGATCGTCAGCAGGCTGCTCGTCGACTCCAGATTGACGTAAACGTTCGGGAAGCGACGGATCTGGAACATCGTCTCTTCGACGAACGCCATGCCGCCATGGACGATCTCGAAATTCAGCTCGGGGAATTCGATCGCCGCGCGGTCGATATCGTCGACCCGATAATGGTCTAGCTCGACCTGGCCGAGCGGCAGCGCCTTGTGGATCGCCACCGCCTTGAGGCCCATCTTGCGGGCCTTTTCGAAGATCGGAAAGGCGATCTCCGGATTGTCCATCTTCCAGCCGGTTATCTCGTCGGCCAGCCAGCTGTTGGGATAGAGTTTGACGCCGACGGCATCGCCTTCGAGCATGTCGAACTGGCGATCCATCTCGTCGAGCGCCGCGGCGCCCGACATGGCGTCGACGCCGATATAGAAGGCGAAACGGTGCGGCCATTTCTGCTTGGCGCGTACCGCCTTCTCGATCGAGCAGGCGCCGTCCCTGAACGCCATGATCGGCAGAACATGATAGGCCGCCAAGTCGGTCTGGCTTTCGGCGAAGGCGACGCGGGCGGCATCGTCGATGCTCCAGTTGCGGCGATATTCGTCATGGCCGTCGAGCACGAACCCCTCAGGCCCGAGCATCGACGCGCGGGTGATCCGGTCGGCAAAGACGCTGCCATACTGATTGCGGAAATTGGCGCCGGTAAAATTGAATGCGTGAACCACCGCATCGATCACCGGCAAATCGTTCAACATAATTTGATCCTCTCAGTCTCCGGCCAGAATGGGCGGTTAGCCCATATACTCTACGTCCCTTTCACTGGCTGAGACGTGCAACCGTTCGAATGCAGCCGACGAAACCTCATCACTTCTATCGAATATACCGCGCTGGTATTTCGCATTACTGTTTATTATTTGGAATATCATTCCTATATCGGAACAGTAACCGTACTACATCCAAGCGGCCATGATGTCAACATTGGACCTTCGCGGCTGGCAAAAGTCGGATTTTCCAGCCCGTGCCGGTTGCCCACGCCACAAGGATCGAGGCGATGAAGACCACATCTCGGTCAACACCGCCTCGATCAGGCTGGGTGGGCCCGTCAGAATTTCATGCCCACCGTCACGCCATAGGTGGCTGGCATGCCGGCGGTGCGGACGATGGTGTCGCTGATCCGGTTGACGTTGTTCCAATAATATTTGTTGGTGATGTTCTTGCCCCACATCTGCACCCTCCAGCCGTCCTCGGTCTCGAGGCCGATCTGCGCGTCGACCAGCGTGTAGCCATCGATGTTATAGGCGTTGCTGGTCGCCCCGATCACGCCCTTGGTCTTGCTCCGGAAGGTGAGCGAGCTGCCGAGGAACGCCTTGACCTTCTCGGCCACAGGAAATTCGTAGACCGCGTCGAACGAGCCCGACCAGTCGGGCGCTAGGTTGAACTTCTCCCCGGCCAGATCGGTGAGCACGCCGTTCACATCGAAGCCGTTGAACGTCTTGATCTTGGTGTCGATGTAGGTGACCCCGCCCGAGAGCGTCAGGCCGCTTACCGGCACGACGGTGGCCGACAGCTCCGCACCGTAAACGCGCGATTTCGGAATGTTGACGATCGCGATCAGCGGACCGAACACGGCGTCTGGCACGAAGTTGCTGAGCTGCTTGTTCTTATAGTCATAATAGAAGCCCGCGCCTTCGATGTTGACCCGCCTGTCGGCCAGCGACGCCTTGAAGCCGGCCTCATAGGTCATCACCGATTCCTGCTTGGCGGGCAGGAACTGGACCGATGTGGATGCGCCGATCGTCGGGAAGCTGCCGGACTTATAGCCCTTGGCGACGCGCGCATAGAGCAGCGTGCGGGGTGTGGGTTTGAAGTTGGCCGTGAGGTTCCAGGAGACATTGTCCTCATTGAGAATCTGCCGGCTATCGGTCGGAAGGAAGGTGGGCGGATTGCCGTTCCGCGGGATATTGTCGAGGGTGATACAGCCGCCTTCCACAATGGGATTGGCGCCCGTATTCCCGCTCAGAAGCCCGTAGAGAATATTGAAGAAGCCCCGCAGGCTCGACGTGACCCCCGGATTGGGCTGGTTGGGCACCGGCGGTCCGGAATCGAGGTTACATCCGACGAAATCGATCTTCGTCTTCGTGTAACGGGCGCCGCCGACGATATTGAACTGGTCCGACAGCTTGACCTCGATATTGCCGAATGCGGCGAAGGCCTCGGTCTTCTGCTTGCTGAAGGTGGGCGAGAAGATGGCGCTGAAACCCGAACCGCCGATGTTCTGCGTGTTTGACAGCTCGTGGATCAGGATGTTCTGCACCTCATCGATCGTATTTTTCTGGTAGTTGCCACCGACCACCCAGTTCACCCGGCCGGCTTTGCCCGACAGGCGAAGCTCCTGGTTGAACTCCTTGATGTCGCCGACCTGATTGACTTCGCCGATCTCGTAGCTCGTCCCGTCGACATCGATCAGGGAGTCGGTGCTGAAACGCGAATAGGTGCTGAGCGACGTCAGCGTCATCGAATCGTTCATGTCGAAATCGAGCCGGAGAAACGGTTGCGCAAACCAGCTGTCATATTGCAGCTTCTTGTTGTTCCCGCTGAACGGCAGCTTCGGATCCCAGTCCGCGGCGCGCGGGCTACGCGGCGAGGTCGGATAGGCGACAAGCTGCGGAAGCCCGGGCGGCTGCAGAGGGGCATATTGGATTAGCTGATTGGCCTGCGAGTCCGAACGGTCCTTCCAGCCGTTGATCCCGGCATTGACCTTCAGCTGGTCGGTCGGTTCCCATTCCAGGAGCGCGCGTCCGACGAACTGATCGCGGTTGCCGAGCTTCTGGCCATGAGTGTAGCTCTTCTGCCAAGCGCCGCCGCCGTCCTGCCGGCCCGCGATGCGAACGCGCATGGTGTCGGAAACCGGACCGCTGACGAATCCCTCGACACTCCAGCGATTGAACCGGGCGAACGTCCCCGAGACACTGGCTTCGAACGTGTCGGTCGGCTTGTTGGCGATGTAGTTGATCGCCCCGCCGGTCGAGTTCTGGCCGAACAGCGTTCCCTGCGGGCCTTTATAGGCCTCCACCCGCTGCAGATCGAGGCCGATCCCCTGCGTCATCGCCGGATAGGCGAGCGGAACTTCGTCGACATAGACGGCGACGGCCGAGGTAGCGGCGAGGTTGGCCGAATTGAAGCCCACGCCGCGCAGCGTGTACACGATGGTCGCGCCATTGCCGGTACTGGCGACGGAAAGGCCCGGGACGATTTTCACCAGGTCCAATGCGGATGTGATGTCGCGGCGCTCGAGCGCCTCTTTTCCAACGGTGACGATCGACAAACCAACATCGCTTGCAGCCTGCACGCGCTTCTGAGCCGTAACTACAATCTCGCCTAGCTCGTTTTCATTGGACGACGCCGACGTCTGAGCAGATGCCACCGATGCGAGTACCAGTTGACTGGCCATAAGACCGCCGATCATCAACGAATATTTCTTTACCTTCGTCATCCCAATCTCCCCATTTAATCTTTAAAATATCTTATGAATTTATATTCAATCCAGATTTTATTCTAATTTATGTGTGAAATCATATATTTTGTCCGAATAACTACAATTATCACTTATAACCCAGCGCCATGGCTCTGCACTTGCAACTGATCCGAATCATTCCAATATATGAATATTATGCCATTATCGGTTTATTGGCTATCATCGCCCCCGCAGAGTGTCAACGCGGCGAAATTTTGCGGTTGCCTGAACGCCGAGCTGCAAATCTCGGCGACGCGCGGCGCCCCACCCCAAAATGCCCTTGACGGCTGCCGGTGCGATGCTACAAAGTCCGATATAGGAATAATAGACCGATATTAGAATACGTTCTGCGGGTGTCGTTCCCGCGTCATGGAAGTCGGATCACGGACGACCGGGAAGATTCTCTGTTGGAGAGGGAGAGTTCTGTGCAGCAGATCAACACTTCGTCGGCCCCGCCGGCCGCTGGTCAGGACTTCCTGTCGCTGACGGGATGCAATCCCTATCCCTTTTACGACAGGCTGCGCACGCAGGCTTCCTTGTTTTGGGACGATTCCGCCAATGGCTGGTTGGTGACGAGCTACGAAGCCTGCCGCTATGTCGAGCTGCGCGAGGATCTGTTCCGGCACCCTTATGCCGATCCCATTCCGAACCTGCGGGAAATCAAGGGCGGCGAAACGATCAGCGTCCTTCAGGGGCCGCGCCATCCATTGATGCACCGCTTTCTGCTCAGCATGTTTACGCCCAGGCAGGTCAAGGATTATTGCGAACATTATATCCGACCGATCGTACGGGATCTGCTGGCGCGTTTTTCGGCAAGCGGTACGGCCGAACTCTCATCCGCTTTCGGCGATCTCGTGCCACCACGGGTGATCCTCGCGCTGCTCGGCATGCCCTGGCAGGACGACGCTCTGGTTCACCGCGTCGTCGAGCTGCACAATGTCATCAACCAGTGGATCAGCGGACTCAACCTTCCAGGGATCGACGAGCAGGCGCTCGCGGCGTCGCGCGAACTCAACGACATGCTGCTGCCGTTCATTCGGGCGCGGCGGGAAACGCTGGGCATGGATCTGATCAGCCGGGTTTGGTCGGCATGGCCCGAATCGCTGGGCGAACCGGGCGACGACGACGTGATGGCCGTCGGCCGTGAGCTGTTCCTGGCTGGCGCCGAAGCCACGACCCACGCCATTTCCAACGCCTTCTACCTGCTGCTCTCGGACGCGGACCTCATGGCGCGGGTAAGGGCCAACAGGCAGCAGATGGTGCCCCAGGTCGTCGAGGAATCGCTGCGGCTGTTCGGGGCGGTTCACTATCGCTATCGCGTCGCTAATCAGGATTGCGAGATTGATGGCATTCCGGTCGCGGCCGATCAGAAGCTGGTGCTGATCAACGCCGCCGCCAACCGCGATCCCGCCCGATATGAATCCCCCGAGCGGGTCGACGTCAATCGCGGCATGCTGCGCGACCACCTCGCCTTCAATGTCGGCCCGCGCACGTGCATCGGGGCCGGGCTCGCTAGGGCGGAAATCGTCGAGGCGATCAACGGGCTGCTCAATGTGGCGCAGAATCTCAGGCTGGACGGCGATGCGCCGGAGCCGGTTTTCGTCGGCCATTTCGCACGGTCTTTCAGACCGCTGCACGTGACCTTCGATCCGATATCCTGATCCGCTTTCATTCGGTCACGACCGGCAAAACCCATCGACGGGGGACCATATGGTCAGCAAAGAATCTCAGAACATCATCGATCTGTACAAATCATGGAAAGCACGCAGCGGGCCGGACACGACCATCACCGACCTTCGCGAGCTGTTCGAGGAATGGAGCCATCTGACCCGGGAACCGGGCGGCGTCGATTATATCGAGGTCATGGCCGGCTCGGTGCCCGCCATGTGGATCGTTCCGAAGGATTGCTCGCGCAAGCACGTCCTCCTCTGCTCGCACGGCGGCGGCTATGTCGGCGGCTCGATGTACGCCCATCGCAAATTCTTCGCGCAGATGGCAAAGGCGGTCGGCTGCATCGCGCTCAACGTCGATTACCGCCTAGCGCCCGAACATATGCATCCGACGCCCGTCCAGGACATGACCGAAGCCTATCGCTGGCTAATCGAAAGCGAGGGCCATGCCCCGGAGAATATCGCCCTGATCGGCGATTCCGCAGGCGGAGCGCTGGCCCTAACCAACATCGAGAATATCCGTCGCGCCGGCCTGCCTACGCCCGGCGCAACCATGCCCATGTCGCCATGGTGCTGCGGAGACCATTCTGGCCAAAGTTATCAGACAAATCACGAGAACGACGTCCTCACCGATGAGGCATTTTCCGAGGAACTGGCCAATATCGTGCTAGGCGCTAACGCGGATCGTAAGGATCCGCTGAGCAACCCGCTCTACATCGATTATGGAGGGTTTCCGCCGATCTATATTCAGGTGGGTGGTTATGAGGCGATCGTGGACGATAGTCGACGGATCGCCGAAAAAGCGAAGCGGGACGGGGCGGACGTCAAGATCGACGTTTTCCCCGAGATGCAGCATTGCTTCCAGCTCATGGCGGGAAAGGCGCCCGAAGCCGATGACGCAATACATCGCTTTGCGGGCTGGGTTCGCCCGATTCTAGGCCTCAACTCAAAGCTGGGGTAGCCTGAATGAGCTTATCTCGGTGTCCTTGAAACCGGCAGCAGCTCAATCCTCACCCCCCTTCCCCGATTTGAGACGATCGCAATTTCGAATGCCACGATTAGATTGCTGAGGATCATATCGGGCGACGTCGTCGGCCAACCTGCCCGATTGGGCGGCGATGGTGCTGCGCTAACGACGCTTTGCTGCCGAAGATGATCGGCCATGCCGGGCCGCGGCCCGTCATTGAAGGCCGATGTCGCGTGAACGCCCAATGCCGGGCGTGACCGTCTGGCGGGGCCGCGCTGAACTCGGCGCGGCTTTGATCCCGCCAAAAAGCTGTCCGGCTAAAGAGCGCCCTCGGGCGCGCCGGACTAAGAAGCGGTCGAAGGAGCGGCATCGGAGCCCGATGCCGCGCGTTGCATGGCTTTTGTTAGTTAGAGCGGCGGCGGCGCAGCTTGCCGCTCGGCTCGGCCGTCCTGGTCCTCGCCCTTGGAGTCCGAGCGGCTTTGCTGGTGTCGGCCGCGACCTCGCCGACAGCCGCGCCCGGTTCCCATCCACCCATGCCTTGCAGCACGAGATCGGCGTGCTTGACCGTGTTGACGTGGCCGTAATGCTCCTCGATCATCTTGACCGAGGTTCCCATCTGTTCGGCAAGGAAATAGACATCGACACCTTCCGCGAGGCGGAAAGTGGCGTAGGTATGCCGGAAGCAATAGGTGGAGCGGGGAACGCCGGACGCGCCCTCCCGCAAGTCGGCCTTGTCGAGCAAGTCTCCGATCATCGCCTTGTAGAGCGAACTGGCCGGCTCGCCGGTCACTGTCGTGAACACCCGATCCTCGGGCCGGAACGTGACTTCCGGTGCTTCACTGTCCGTCGCCGCCGTCTTGCGATACAGCCTCGTCGCCTCCCGGATGCGCTCGAAATAGTCGCCGACGCTCTTGGGTGCGACGAGCTTGCGTGACTTGCCCTTGCCTTGGACGAACAGCACGACAAGCTCACGGCCCTCCCGATCGGTGCCGGTGGTGATATCGCGCCAGCGCAGGTTCTTCGCCTCGGACGGCCTCATGCCCGTGTTGCACATGATCAGGATGAAATTATAGGCGACCGTCCGATACCAGACGCTCGACGGCCGGTTCGCCGCCTTGACCCATGAGCGGCCCACCGTGTGGAGGTGCCGATATTCCTCAAGCGTGAACTCGTCGCGGCGCATTGTCTTGAGCTTGGGCCGCTCGTCGAACCGCTGGCTGGCCGGAACGTACCGCTTCTTGATCGCGTAGTTCATCACCGCGCCGAAAATCGACATCTCGAAGCGGATGGTGGAGTCACTGATGAAGGCCACCGTCCGGCCTTCGGCCGGAGCGGCGGGCGTCGTTTGTGGGCGAAGCTGGCGGATGCCGCGCGCCTCCATCGCCTTGGCGCGACTGACCGCTTCGCGGGCGTCCAGTTCGGCCGCCTTCTCGGCGGATACTTCGCGCACGCCGTTGCGCGTGTTGCGGCCTGCGCCATTCTCACGCCGCCATGCCGGATAGCCGGCCCATAGATTGTCGCCGATCAAATGGACCTGGGTCGATCCGGCATAAGCCTCAAGCGCACCCTCGATCACAGCCTTGAGCTTCTTGGGCCGTTCCTTGCTGATTTCGCCGCGCTTCGCGCGAGCCTCTTGTGTAGCGAGATATTCCTTCGCCACGGCTCGGAATGGATGGTTGAAAACCGGCACGTCGTGCTTGATGCGGAAGCGCACGTCGGAGTCCTGATCGTAGGCCAGTTCGCGCGCTGCGCCGATGTCACTGGTCTTGAGCGAGACCGTCTTGTAACGGTCGGTTTTGGGCAGCTTGACGCGGCAATACCAATTGCGGTGGTCCACGTCGGCGCGGCGAAAGATTATGAGGCCGGGCTTGAGCACTTCCTTGTCGGTGACGAACGCCATGTTCGGCTCCTTCCTGTGCAGATTATGTGCAGATCGCGGCGCTAAGTCCTTGATTTGCGGTGGCTGTGCAGGTGATGTGTGGGAAGTTTATATCAAAAATTATTTTGAAATACAATATGATAAGAAACAAGTGTCATTCCAGCGAAAGCTGGAATCTCATTGCCTTCTTTCCGCGATCGGAAAGAACAAGGGAGATCCCGGCTTTCGCCGGGATGACGGGCTCCGTTTCAACGGTGGGCGGTAAGTCCTGAAGTCCTCCCCGAGCTGCGCTCAGGGAGGATTTTTTCTTTCTGGCGCAGCCCCACGATATCGATCGCGCCGTCCCTGAAGCGGCCGACCTCGACGCGGTCCCGTGCCAGTTCCTCCAGGAAGACGTCGCCCTTGTCATAGGCCCAGGGGCCGAGGCGGAGCAGCCAGACGGTCGGGACCGCGCGGGTCGCCGGGTCCTGGGCGATCGCGCGCAGGTGCGTGCGGTCGAGCGAGGGGACGCCGCGCGAGCCGCTGACGTACCAGCTCCCCGGCGGCGGATCGAGGCTGGGGATCGCGGTCGGGATCGGGCGGCTCGGCATCGCCAGGCCGCGGTCGCGCACCGCCCGGTCGAACGGCAGCGCGCCCTCGTTGGGATAGGCGAGGACGACGTCGCCGGGCCGGAAGCGCGGGGCGAGCCAGGCGACCGCCTCATACCAGTCGCGCCGGACATGGCCGCGCGACTCGATGTCGATGCCGACCTGACCGACCAGCATCCAGGCGAGCGCGCCGGCCGGCAGCAGCCATCCGTATCGCCGCCACCCCCAGCCGATCCCCAGTCCCATCAGCAGCAGCGCGGGGACGGCGAGCGCGGTCATCGTCCGGATGATGAAGACCGGGGTGACCTGCGCCGAGACGAGCAGCGAGACGGCGACCGGGAGCAGCGCGAGGATCAGCAGCGCGGCGAGCGTCCCGCGCCAGCGCGCGCGCCACAGCAGCGCAGCCCCGCACAGCGCGAGGATCGCCGCCGCCGCGCGGATGTCGTCGCGCGGGCCGGTGAACATGTAGGTCGCGCGCCGCCACAGGTCGACGGTCGAGAATTTGAGCCAGGTCGCCTTGACCCATTCGGGCGCCTGGTCGAGCAGGATGAACAGCGCCGGCAGCCACAGCGCGATCGCCAGCGCGTGGCCGCCGGCGAACCACAGCCAGTCGGCGCGCGTCATCGTCCGCACCCGGACGACGCAGAGCAGCGCGAGGCCCATCGCCCCGGCATAGAGCGGCCCGAGATTGTGGAGCCACAGCATCAGCGCCCCGCAGCCGAGCCAGCCGGCGAAGGCGGCCCCCGCCAGCGGCCGGCCCGCCGCGCGCCGCTCGGCGATCGCGAGCAGCGCGAGGGTCGCGCCGGCATAGGCGAGGATCATCAGCGGATAGGGCCGGATCTCGCGCGTCATCCAGACCAGCACCGGCGAGGCCGCGACCAGCGCCGCGGCGGCGAGCGCCACCGGCGCGCGGTCGACCCCGGCGATTCGCGCCAGCCGCGCCGCCGCCAGCGCCGCGACCGGCAGCGTCGCCAGCCCGCACAGCAGGCCGAGCATGCGGTGCGCGAGCAGCCCGTCGCCCGCGACCAGCGTCCAGGCGCGCAGCAGCGAATAATAGAAGGGCGGATGCGTCTCGTAGCGGGGGACGGTGTTCCACAGGAAGTCCCAGCCCTGCGCGGCGGCATAGGCGCTGTAGCCCTCGTCCAGCCACATCGGCTCGGCCCCGAGGTTCCAGGCCCGCGCCCACAGCGCGAACCCCGCGATCAGCGCGGCGGCGAGGAACAGGGCGGGGCGGGGGAGCTTGGCGGCGGTCATCGGCGCCCGCTTATGCCAGACCGGGCCCGCCATGCCAGCGCCGTGAGCGGCCGATCGGGCGTCGGGTGTAGGCATCCTTCGATCGTCCCACCTGTTCGTCATTCCCGCGAAAGCGGGAATGTGGAGTCACGTTTGAAGTGCACCGGTTGAGATTTTGAGGAATGCCTCGGCGGGGGTTAGGAAGCCAAGGCATTTTCTGGGTGTGTTGTTGAGCTGGTCGACGTGCGCGCGCAGCTGTTTGGCGGTGAGCGTTTCGAGGTTGGTTTTGCGTGGCAGGGGGCGGCGGAGCCTGCCGATGGTGTTTTCGACGCCGCCCTTTTGCCAAGGGCTTCGGACATCGCAAAAGAAGGTGGTGACACCGAGTGATTGGTGCAGCCGATAATGCTCGGCGAACTCGGTGCCGTTGTCGAAGCTGATAGTTTTTCGCAGATGCTGGGGGATATGCCGGAGGTTTCCGGCGATCCGGCATGCGGTCAGCCTGGCCCGGCGATGGGGCAATTTTTCGACGATGGTGAAGCGGGTCTGCCGTTCATGAAGGACGAGCAGGTTGTGGCCATATTTGGCGAAGAGCATGTAGTCGGCTTCCCAATGGCCTGGCTGGGTCCGTGTGTCGGCTTCGGTCGGCCTCTCCTGGATCGGCCGGCGCTGCTTGATGAAGCTGGCGGAGCTGCCGCCGCGCTTGCCGAAATGTCCGCGCCGACTCTTTCGGCGAGGCAGGAGCCGGTGCCAATAATCCTTCTGCGCCGAGCGGTGGTAGATGAACCGATAGATTGACTCATGGCTGACGGTGGGACCATTTAAGAGGGTCAGTCGGCCTGCGATCTGTTCGGGAGAGCTTCCCATCGCAAGGCCGTTTTCCACGATCTTTCGCAGGTCCGGCTGGCGCTCCAGCTTGAAGCGGCAATCCCATTCCCGCCGCCTGGCGGCCAGTTCATGGGCGCGACGCGGGTTGTAGCCACCCAGCCAGATCTTGGTCTGCCGGCTATTACGCTTGAGTTCACGGCCAACCGTCGTGTGATGCCGGCCAATCGCGTCCCCGATCTCACGCGAAGATTTACCGTCTGCATGCAGACGGTAAATCTCGATACGCTCGTCAAGGCCGAGCTGCCTGTAGCTTCTTCCCATCGCGCTTCCACCTTACCAGGTGGTGCACTTCATCTGTGAGTCCGCCGAATCCACGGTCACGGAGCATTTCGTCTCCTGCGGGCCGCCGTCCATGGATTCCCGCTTTCGCGGGAATGACGATGGGGGTTGGAAGACGACCGGGACACGTCCCAGCGCCGACAGGCTTCATCCGGCGACGGCTTTCCAGTAAGAGCTTCGCCCGATGGTACTCTCCCTTATCGGCTCAAAGCCGTTCTTCGACGACAAGAACCATGCCTTCTGGGTGCTCCAGTCGGCCGGGTGGAGCGGCTATTTCGTGCTGCGCGCGCTCGGCGGGCTGGCCAACAACATGGGCCTGCTGTTCATCGTGCCGACGGCGCTGACCACCGCGACCGGCTATTCGCTGACCCTGCTGATGGCGTCGGCCTTCCGCCGGCTGATCAAGCTCAAGCCGATCGTCACCTGGACGGTGTCGATCCTGATCCTGGTGCTGGCGGCGGCGGTGTTCTCGTCGATCGAGACCTGGGCGCACGCCACCTTCTACCGGCCGCAGGAGATGCCCAAGGGCATCCAGTTCTTCGGCGCGATCCTGCTCGATCTCGCGCTGCTCGCGGCCTGGTCCTCGCTCTATTACGGGATCAACTTCTACCTGCTGCTCGAGGAGCAGTCCGACCGGGTCGAGCGGCTCGAGAGCCAGGCGAGCTCGGCGCAGCTCGCGATGCTGCGCTACCAGCTCAACCCGCATTTCCTGTTCAACACGCTCAACTCGATCTCGACGTTGGTGCTGCTCAAGGAGACCCAGCGCGCCAATGCGATGCTGTCGCGCCTGTCCTCCTTCCTGCGCTACACCCTCGCCAACGAGCCCGAGGGCACGGTCAGCCTCGCCCAGGAGATCGAGACGCTGAAGCTCTATCTCGACATCGAGAAGATGCGCTTCGAGGACCGGCTGCGCGCCGATTTCGAGATCGATCCGGCGGCGTCGGAGGCCCGGCTGCCCTCGCTGCTGCTCCAGCCGCTGGTCGAGAATGCGATCAAATATGCGGTCACCCCGCTCGAAGAGGGCGCCGACATCGTCGTCACCGCCCGGCTGGCCGGCATGGAACCGGATCGTCGCCTGATCATTACGGTTACCGACACCGGACCGGGGTTGAACGATGGATTGACGCGTCCCACCTACTCGACCGGCGTCGGTCTGGCGAATATTCGCGACAGGCTGGCGCAGGCTTATGGCACGGACCAACGATTTGAGGTCCAGACTGACCGGCAGGAAGGTTTCGGAGTCGTGATCGACATCCCCTTCCAGTCCGCGAAACAGCGCAAGGATAGTGCATGACGATCCGAACCATTCTCGTCGACGACGAGCCGCTCGCCATTCAGGGCTTGAGATTGAGGCTGGCGGCACACGAGGATGTCGAAATCATCGAAACCTGCCTGAACGGCCGCGAGGCGATCCGGGCGATCAAGACCCACAAGCCCGACCTCGTCTTCCTCGACATCCAGATGCCCGGATTCGACGGCTTCTCCGTGATCCAGGGGCTGATGGAGGTCGAGCCGCCGCTGTTCGTCTTCTGCACCGCCTATGAGGATCACGCGATCCGCGCCTTCCAGGCGCAGGCGCTCGACTATCTGCTCAAGCCCGTCGACGAGCAGCGGCTGGCCGACACGCTCGACCGCGTGCGCCAGCGCCTCGCCGAGAAGAAGGGCGTCGAGGAGGTCGGCCGGCTCAAGGAGGTGCTCGCCGAGGTCGCCCCCGACGCGGCCGACAGCTATGGCGAGAGCGACGACGCGCCCGCGTCGAACCGCTTCGAGAAGATGATCAACATCAAGGATCGCGGCCAGATCTTCCGCGTCGACGTCGACACGATCGAGCGGATCGACGCCGCCGGCGACTATATGTGCATCTACACCGGCGACAACACGCTGATCCTGCGCGAGACGATGAAGGACCTGGAGAAGCGGCTCGATCCGCGCCGCTTCCAGCGCGTCCACCGCTCGACGATCGTCAATCTCGACCTGGTCCGCCAGGTCAAGCCGCACACCAACGGCGAATGCTTCCTGGTGCTCGATTCGGGCGCGCAGGTGAAGGTCAGCCGCTCCTATCGCGAGGTCGTCGCGCGCTTCGTCCATTGATAATTCCTCCCCTGCGATGCAGGGGAGGGGGACCACCCGCAGGGTGGTGGAGGGGGCGACGGCGCAGCCGGCGCTGACGCGCCGCCCTTCCACCGCTTCGCGGTCCCCCTCCCCGTTCCGGGGAGGAATGAGAGGGGAGCCCATGACGATCCGCCCGCGCCGCAGCGCGCTCTACATGCCCGCCTCGAACCTGCGCGCGATCGACAAGGCGCGGTCGCTGCCCTGCGACGTGGTGATCTTCGACCTCGAGGACGCGGTCGCGCCCGAGGCCAAGGCCGAGGCGCGCGCCAATGCGGTGGCGGCGGTGCGCGACGGCGGGTTCGGGAAGCGCGAGCTGGTGATCCGGGTCAATGCGCTCGGCACCCCCTGGGCCGAGGACGACCTTGCCGCGGCGGCATCGTCGGGCGCCGACGCGATCCTCGCCCCCAAGGTCGGCGATGCGGACAGCGTGCGCCGCTATCATGCGGCGATCGCGGCAGCCCCGGCGGCGACGGGCTTCTGGGCGATGGTCGAGACCACCCGGGCGATCTTCCGGCTCGATGCGATCGCCGAGGCGATGAGCGCCCGCCCGGCGGCGTTCGTGCTCGGCACCAACGACCTCGCCAAGGAGATGGGCGCGCGCCTCACCGTCGAGCGGACGCCGTTCCTCGGCATGATGGCGATGGCGGTCGCGGCGGCGAAGGGCCATGGCCTCGCCATCCTCGACGGCGTCTACAACGCGTTCGACGACGAGGCCGGCCTCGACCGGCAATGCGCCGAGGCGAAGGCCTATGGCTTCGACGGCAAGACCCTGATCCATCCGCGCCAGATCGATCCGACCAACCGGGCGTTCAGCCCCGACGCGGCGGAGATCGCCTGGGCGCGCGCCGCGGTCGACGGCTTCGCCGCGCCCGAAAATGCCGGCAAGGGGGCGATCAGGGTCGGTGGAGAGATGGTCGAGCGGCTGCACCTCGACCAGGCGCACGCGATCCTGGCGATGGCCGGGGACGCGTAGCGGAATATTGGAAGGGGTCGCGGCATCTTTGCCCCGTCATCCCGGCGAAAGCCGGAATCTCCCTGCCTTCCCATGTCTCCGGCGAGCGAAGGGCGAAGAGAAGCGAGATCCCGGCTTTCGCCGGGATGACCGGAAGGGGGAGGCGAGGCGGTCTTTTCGCGAAAGCTCGCCCTGGACCGGGCGCCGGCGAAGGACAGCGGCCGGAAAGACCAGCGTCTAAGCGGCGGCGCGGCCGGCGTAAAGGCCGTAAATGTTCGTCTTTCCGCTGTTTTACGCGGATGATACTCTGCGTCGGACAAGGCTTACCCCAAGACAAAAGAGGGGATTACGCAGACGCGTTCCCAGGACCTGATGCCGCGTGGCTGGCCGCGCATGGCCACGGATCGCCGGACCATAGGTCTCACGGCGCTGTTCGCGGCCATCATCGTCGTGGCGATCCTCAAGGCCGCCCACCTGACCCCGCCGTCCGATCGCTCCGGCGCCGTCGAGGTCGCGCTGCTGGTCTTCGCCGGGCTGCTGTCGGCGGCGGCGATGGTCTGGTCGTGGCGCTCGCACCTGATCGAGCGCGACCGGGTCGAGCGGCGCGAGCTGGTCGACGCGGCCGAGCTGGCGGCGGTGATGGTGGTCGACGAGGAGGGGACGATCCGTCACTGGTCGCGCGGCTGCGAGGAACTGTACGGCTGGCCCGCGGCGGCGGCGGTCGGGCGCAGGCGGGTCGACCTGCTCGACACCCAGACGCCCGAGCCGGTCGAGGCGCTGTGGCACCGGCTCCGCGTCGCCGGGCGGGTCAGCATCGAGCTGGTCGAGCGCCATCGCGACGGCCATGAGCTGATCATCCACGACCATGCCAAGATCATCCGCCACGGCGCCGACCATCATTCGGCGGTGATCGCGGTCACCGACGTCACCGAATGGCGGCGCGCGGAGGAGGCGCTGCGGCTGAGCGAGGCGCGGCTCGCCACCTCGGTCGCGGTGCAGGGCATCTTCATCTACGAATATGACCTGATCGCCGGCCAGCCGATCTGGACGACCAGCGGCGAGACCTTCTTCGGCCTCGACGGCGAGGAGACCGGGACGGGCCCGCGCTACTGGAGCGAGGCGCTCGACGCGCAGGTCCGCGAGGTCGTCGCGACGACGACGGCCAGCGGCCAGGACCGCGCCCATTTCGATTTCGACTTCCGCCACCCCGACGGCGCCGCGCGGCGCGGCGAAGGCTGGGCGCGGATCATCCGCAACCGCGAGGGCCGGCCGGTGCGCCTGCTCGGCACCCATCTCGACGTCACCGAGCGGCGTGAGCGCGAGCAGGAGCTGCGCGCGGGCGAGGCCGAGCGGCGGGCGATCCTGGCGACCGTGCCCGACGCGATGTTCGTCTGCGACGAGCGCGGCCATGTCCGCGCGTGCAGCGCCACCGCGCGCCAGCTGCTCGGCTATGGCGAGGGCGAGCTGATCGGCCACCAACTCAGCGACCTGGTCGACGATCCGCGCGGCCCGGCGGCGGTCCGCCGCGACCTCGCCCGCGCGCGGCAGCTCGGCCCCGGCGGGCAGTGGCCGGTGCCGATCAGCGTGCGCCGCGCCGACGGCGAATCGGTGCCGATCTCGTTCGTGCTCGGCGACGCCTATGTCGACGGCGCGCGCATGTACGTCGTGTTCGGCCGGGACATGCGCCCGACCATCGCGACCGAGGAGCGCTTCCACCGGCTCACCAACGACCTCGCCCAGGTCTCGCGCCTCGGCATGATGGGGGAGATGGCCGGCGCGCTCGCGCATGAGCTGAGCCAGCCGCTGTCGGCGATCGTCAACTTCCTCGGCGCGGTCGACCTGATGCTCGACGGCGACGACGAGCGGGTCGACATCGCCCGGCTGCGCCAGGCGCTCCAGCGCGCCAGCGAGCAGGCGTCGCGCGCCGGGGAGATCATCCGCCGGCTGCGCGCCTTCATCCTGCGCGGCGAGGCCGACATGCGCGCCGAGCCGCTGACCAGCCTGGTGCGCGAGGCGGCGGCGCTGGCGCTGTTCAACAGCAGCAGCTTCGGCATCCGGCTGTCCTATGATTTCGAGAATGAGGGCCGGGTCGTGCTCGGCGACCGGATCCAGATCCAGCAGGTGCTGGTCAACCTGATCCGCAACGCCGCCGACGCGATGACCGCGCAGGGCGAGGGCCGGCGCGAACTGCTGATTGCGACGAAGATGGCGCGTGACAACTTGATCGAGGTAATTGTGAAGGATTCGGGGCCGGGTATTGCATCGGAGATGCTGGAGAGACTGTTCAGCCCCTTCGCCACCACCAAGCGCGAGGGACTCGGCTTCGGCCTGGCGATCTCGCGGCGGATCATCGAGGCGCATGGCGGCCAGATGTCGGCAACCTCGGCGCCGGACGGCGGCGCCGTCTTCCGCTTCACCCTGCCGGTGATGGAAGAGGAAGGGGCGCGATGAACAGCCGGCGCATCTACATCGTCGACGACGACGACGCGCTCCGCCAGTCGGTCGAGGTGCTGCTCGACGTCGCGGGCGGCTTCGTCACCCGCTCCTTCGCCTCGGGCGAGGCGTTCCTCGACGCGGTGCCGCAGATGGAGGCGGGCTGCGTCCTGCTCGACCTCAACATGCCCGGGCTCAACGGGCTCGAGGTGCTCCACCGGCTGCAGAAGCTCGACAACCGCTTCGAGACGATCCTGCTGACCGGGCAGGGCGACATCGGCGTCGCGGTCGAGGCGATGAAGTCGGGGGCGATCGACTTCATCGAGAAGCCCTATGACAACCGCATGCTGCTGGGCGCGCTCGACAACGGCTTCGCCCGGATCGAGGACCGCGAGAAGGAGGCGAGCGCGATCCAGTCGGCGCGCGACGGGATCGACCGGCTCACCCCGCGCGAGCGCGACGTGCTGCTCGGCCTGATCGACGGCAAGGCCAACAAGATCATCGCCTATGAGCTCGACATCAGCCCCCGCACGGTCGAGATCTACCGCGCCAACCTGATGGACAAGCTCGGCGTGCGCAGCGTCGCCGAGGCGGTCCGCATCGCCTTCGCGGCGGGGCTGGTGCCGGTCTTCCCGCGATAAGGTGCCCCAAGGCCCCGTCATCCCGGCTTTCGCCGGGATGACGGAGAAACACGGTAGGTCGGACGCCACGGTTTGACCCGTAACGAGCCGCGGGGATATGCAGGGGCATGAGCTCCAGCGCGTCCGGGCCCGAGGCCAGATCCTTCGCCGTCCTCGTCACCGGCGGCGCCGGCTATATCGGCAGCCACGCCGTCCTCGCCCTGCTCGACGCGGGCTGGCGTGTCTCGGTGATCGACAACCTCGTCACCGGCTTCCGCGACGCGGTCGACCGCCGCGCGCGCTTCCATGAGGGCGACATCGCCGACGAGGCGCTGGTCGCGCGCATCCTGGCCGAGGACGGGATCGGCGCGATCCTGCACTTCGCCGGATCGGTGGTCGTCCCCGAATCGGTCGCGGACCCGCTCAAATATTATCGCAACAACACCGCCAACAGCCGCTCGCTGATCGAGAGCGCGGTGAAGGGTGGGGTCCGCCACTTCATCTTCTCGTCGACCGCCGCGACCTACGGCATCCCCGACAGCATCCCGGTGCGCGAGGACATGCCGACCGTGCCGATCAACCCCTATGGCATGTCGAAGCTGATGACCGAGGCGATGCTGCGCGATGTCGCCGCGGCGCATCCGATGAATTACTGCGCGCTGCGCTATTTCAACGTCGCCGGCGCCGATCCGCAGGGCCGCGCCGGCCAGTCGACCGCGGGCGCGACCCACCTGATCAAGGTCGCGGTCGAGGCCGCGCTCGGCAAGCGCGCCGAGGTCGCGGTGTTCGGCACCGACTATGCGACCCCCGACGGCACCGGGGTGCGCGACTATATCCATGTCGGCGACCTCGCCGACGCGCACCTCCACGCGCTCGACGCGCTGATCGCCCGGCCCGGCGAGAGCCATGTGATGAACTGCGGCTATGGCCGGGGCTTCTCGGTGCTCGAGGTGCTCGATTCGGTCGACCGCGTCGCCGGCACCGCGGTCACCCGCCGGATGGAGCCGCGCCGCCCCGGCGACCCCGACGCGCTGGTCGCGGACAATGCCCGCATCCTCGCGACCACCCCCTGGCGCCCCAGGCTCGACGACCTCGACACGATCGTCGCCCATGCGCTGGCGTGGGAACGGAAGCTGGCGGGGAGGTAAGCGGGTGTCGAGCGCCGCGCATCTCTGCTGAGATGCCGGCCTCCGCCGGCATGACGGGGAGATGAGGAAACGGAGCCGCAGGCTCCGCAAGCGCGAACGCGCGCCCGAGCTATTGCGAGGATAGCCAAGGGCGCGGATGCGCACGCTGGCGCCTGAGGCCAAAACAAAAAAAGGGCCGATCCCGAGGGGACCGGCCTTGAAAGTTTTAGGAGAGGATGCCTGAAAGGCCCGTTCTTTGTGCAGGTGCGAAGATGAAAATGCAAGCGAAAAAATGCTGCGGCGCCAAATAAATTTTCAAGATATTGAAAAATATCAATTTATTATATTCACCATTGTAAGCTCGTTGCGGTTGCGGCGAATCATGCTCGCACATGCGAAACGATGAGGGGGCGGATTGTCAGGGGCCTCCGGCCGCGCCATGCTCGCGCCCGAACGGTGACGGGGAGCGGATATGGCGGGCGGATCGGGCGGGACGGCGACAGGGCGCGAGCTGACCGTCCGGGGATTGCTGCTCGGCGCGCTGATCACCTTCGTCTTCACCTCGGCCAACGTCTATCTCGGCCTGCGGGTCGGACTGACCTTCGCCACCTCGATCCCGGCGGCGGTGATCTCGATGGCGGTGCTGCGGCTGGTGCGCGGCGCGACGATCCATGAGAACAACATCGTCCAGACCGTCGCCTCGGCGGCGGGGTGCATCGCCTCGATCATCTTCGTCCTGCCCGGCCTGATCATGATCGGCTGGTGGCAGGGCTTCCCCTTCTGGCAGACCTTCCTGCTCTGCGCCTCGGGCGGGCTGATGGGGGTGGTGCTGTCGGTGCCGCTGCGCCGCGCGCTCGTCACCGGATCGGACCTGCCCTATCCCGAGGGCGTCGCCGCGGCGGAGGTGCTCAAGGTCGGCACCCAGACGCGCGAGGGCGCGGCCGAGGCGCAGGCGGGCCTGCGGACGATCCTCGTCGGCTCGATCGCGTCGATGGGCTTCGCGGTGATCGGGGCCACGAAACTGGTCGCGACCGAGGCGTCGACCTGGTTCCGGCTCGGCGCCAGCCACGCCGCGACCGGGGTCTCGGCCTCGCTGTCCTTCGCGCTGCTCGGCGCGGGGCATCTGGTCGGGCTGTCGGTCGGGCTGGCGATGGGGCTCGGCCTGGTCATCGCCTTCGGCGTCGCCACTCCGGTCCTGTCGGCGATCGCCGCGATGCCGGGGCCGGCCGAGGCGGCGGCGCTGGCGGCGTTCGGCGGGCAGGTGCGCTTCCTCGGCGCCGGCGTGATCGGCGCGGCGGCGATCTGGACGCTGGGCAAGCTCGCCCGGCCGCTGTGGCACGGCATGGCCGGCGCGATCGCCGCGTCGAAGGCGCGCAAGGCGTCGGGCGAGGCGCTGCCGATCGAGGAACAGGACATGCCGGTCGGCTGGCTCGGCCTGATCGTGGCGCTGGTGGCGCTGCCGATCGTGGCGCTGCTCTGGCACTTCGCGGAACAGGGGCCGCTCGCCGCCTTCGCGCTGCCGCTGTCGCTCGGCTTCTATGCCTATGTGCTGCTGATGGGCGCGTTCGTCGCGGCGGTGTGCGGCTATATGGCCGGGCTGATCGGGTCGTCGAACAGTCCGGTGTCGGGACTGGCGATCCTCGCCGTGCTCGGCTCGGCGCTGCTGCTCGCGGTCGCGGTGCAGCCGCTGGCGGGAAGCGGGGCGGGGCCGCAGCTCGTCGCCTTCGCGCTGTTCGTCACCGGCCTCGTCCTCGCTTGCGCGGTGATCGCCAACGACAATCTCCAGGACCTCAAGACCGGCCAGCTGATCGGCGCGACGCCGTGGAAGCAGCAGGTGGCGCTGATCGTCGGCGTGCTCGCCGGCTCGGCGGTGATCCCGCCGATCCTCGACCTGCTCAACGCCGCCTATGGCTTCGCGCCGCTGCCCGGCACCGGCCTGCCGGTCCCGAGCGATCCGCTCCCCGCGCCGCAGGCGACGCTGATCGCCGGCCTCGCGCGCGGCATTTTGGGCGAGGGGCTCGACTGGAACATGATCTTCATCGGCGCGGCGCTCGGCCTCGCGCTGGTCGCGCTCGACGGGCTGATGGGACGCAAAGGCTGGCTGCGCCTGCCGCCGCTCGCGGTCGGGATCGGCATCTACCTGCCGATGTCGGCGACCCTGCCGGTGGTGATCGGCGCGCTGATCGGCTGGCGCTACGACCGGCGCCGCGCCGATCCGGCGGCGCAGCGCATGGGCGTGCTGCTCGCCTCGGGCTTCATCGTCGGAGAGAGCCTGTTCGGCGTCCTCCTCGCCGGGCTGATCGTCGCGACCGGCAGCGGCGCCCCGCTCGCGCTGGTCGGCGCGGGCCATGAGGGCGCGGCGATGGCGGCGGGGACGCTGCTGGTGGCGGCGCTGCTCGTCGTCCTCTACCGCTGGACGGGGCGGACGGCGGGACGGTTGCAGGGGTGACGATAAGGGACTCGCCTTGCCCTTTTTGCCCTTGCCCTGTATGGCGCGCGCCGGCTCTTTCAAATCCTCACAGTCTCAGGTGAACCCATGAAGATCAGCGGCGTGGACATCCGTCCCGGCAACATCATCGAATATGAAGGCGGCATCTGGCGCGCCGTCAAGATCCAGCATACCCAGCCCGGCAAGGGCGGCGCCTATATGCAGGTCGAGATGAAGAACCTGATCGACGGGCGCAAGAACAACGTCCGTTTCCGGTCGGCCGAGACCGTCGAGCGCGTTCGCCTCGACACCAAGGATTTCCAGTTCCTGTTCGCCGAGGGCGAGGACCTGACCTTCATGGACAAGGACACGTACGAGCAGATCACCCTGCCGCGCGACCTGCTGGGCGACGCCGCCGCCTTCCTGCAGGACGGCATGGACGTGGTGATGGAGCTGTACGAGGAGCGCCCGATCTCGGTGCAGCTCCCCGACCAGGTCGAGGCGACGATCGTCGAGGCCGATGCCGTGGTGAAGGGGCAGACCGCCTCGTCCAGCTACAAGCCCGCGATGCTCGACAACGGCGTCCGCGTGATGGTGCCGCCGCACATCTCCAGCGGCACCCGCATCGTCGTCGACGTCTACGAGCAGACCTACGTCCGCCGCGCGGACTGATCAAAGCTATGCCGGGGGCATGAGCCCCCGGCTCGTCACCCACCCCTAGCCCCTCCCTTGAAAGGGAGGGGGAGAGAAGACATGGTAGCCCACTCCGGCCTCATCACCGTCATGGACCGCGCCGCGCGCAAGGCCGCGCCGCGGCTGCGGCGCGACTTCAACGAGGTGCAGCAGCTCCAGGTGAGCCGCAAGGGCCCCGCCGACTTCGTCTCGATGGCCGACAAGCGCGCCGAGCAGACGCTGGTCGAGGAGCTGAAGCGCGCCCGGCCCGACTGGGGCTTCATCCTCGAGGAAGGCGGCGAGATCGAGGGCGATCCGGCCAAGCCGCGCTGGATCATCGATCCGCTCGACGGCACCTCCAACTTCCTCCACGGCCTGCCGCACTTCGCCATCTCGATCGCGGTCGAGGAGCCGCGCCCGGGCCAGAAGCGCGGCGAGGTGACGCAGGGGCTGGTCTACCAGCCGCTCACCGACGAGAGCTTCTGGGCGGAGAAGGGGCGTGGCGCCTGGCTGCACGACCGCCGGCTGCGCGTCTCGGCGCGGCGCGAGCTGTCGGAATCGCTGATCGCGACCGGCATCCCCTTCCTCGGCCATGGCGACATCCGCGAATGGACCGCGATCTTCGCCGCGATCGCGCCCGAGGTGGCCGGCATCCGCCGCTACGGCTCGGCCGCACTCGACCTCGCCTGGGTCGCGGCAGGGCGGTTCGACGCCTTCTGGGAGGCCGACCTCAACATCTGGGACGTCGCGGCCGGCATCTTGCTGGTGCGCGAGGCCGGCGGCTTCGTCAGCGACTATCGCGGCGGCGACCGGATGCACGAGCGCAACGAATATCTCGCGACCAACGACGGCCTCGCGACTCGCCTCCACAAGCTGGTGGCGCAGGGCCTGAAGGGGCTCTGAGGCCCCGCAAAAGCCGTCATGCCTGCGGAGGCAGGCATCCATGTCTGTCCTCTCCCCGATGGTCACCTGGCGGATGAGAGACATGGGCTCCTGCCTTCGCAGGAGCGACGGAAGAAAACGGGCATGGCGGGGTAGGGTTCGGCTATCGAAAAACCCCAGCATTTCCGCCCGCTTGTTGCGAATCATTCTCACTTTTCCACGGCTTGCTTCGCCAATGCGGCGCGCCTAAACGTCCCCGCCAAAGGCCGGATTCCCGGTCCCCAGCTCGGAGCCTGTTCATGGCGTCAGTCGCCGCCGGATATCTGCCGATCCTGCTCTTCCTGGGCGTTGCCCTGGTGCTGTCGAGCGCCTTCGTCTTCCTGCCGATGCTGGTCGGCCGGCTGACCGGCACCCACCAGCCCAATCCCGAGAAGCTGGCCGAATATGAATGCGGCTTCCCGGCGTTCGAGGACAGTCGCGCCCAGTTCGACGTGCGCTTCTACCTGATCGCCATCCTGTTCATCATCTTCGACCTCGAAGCCGCCTTCCTCTATCCCTGGGCGGTGTCGCTCGGTGGGATCGGGTTCGTCGGCTGGCTGTCGATGATGATCTTCCTGGTCGAGCTAGCCGTCGGCTTCATCTATGCATGGAAGAAGGGAGCGCTCGAATGGGAGTGACCCTCGATAGCGCGCTCAACCCGCACAAGCCGGAAGGCTTCGGCGAGGTCGTCGCGCCCGATCCCGATTATTTCAAGGCGCTCCAGGCCGAGGTCAACGACAAGGGCTTCCTCGTCACCTCGGCCGAGGAGCTGTTCCAGTGGGCGCGCACCGGCTCGCTGTGGTGGATGACCTTCGGCCTCGCCTGCTGCGCGGTCGAGATGATCCACGTCAACATGCCGCGCTACGACCTGGAGCGGTTCGGCGCCGCGCCGCGCGCCTCGCCGCGCCAGTCGGACGTGATGATCGTCGCGGGCACGCTGTGCAACAAGATGGCTCCGGCGCTGCGCCGCGTCTACGACCAGATGTCCGAGCCCAAATACGTCATCTCGATGGGCAGCTGCGCCAATGGCGGCGGCTATTATCATTACAGCTATTCGGTGGTGCGCGGCTGCGACCGGATCGTGCCGGTCGACATCTACGTCCCCGGCTGCCCGCCGACCGCCGAGGCGCTGCTCTACGGGATCATGCAGCTCCAGCGTAAGATCCGCCGGATCGGGACGCTCGAGCGATGAGCGGGACCAGCTTCGCCTTTCCGCGCTTCGCGTCGAACGACGGCGTGGTCGAGGCCGCGACCGCGGCGCTCGGCGCCCGCCTGATCGAGGCGCGCAGCTGCGTCGGCGAGATCGCCCTGCACGTCGAGCGGGCGAGCCTGGTCGAGACGATGCGCATCCTGCGCGACGAGCTCGCCTATCAGCAGCTGATGGAGATCGCCGGGGTCGACTATCCCGACCGCGCCGAGCGGTTCGAGGTGGTCTACTGCCTGCTGAGCGTCACGAAGAACCACCGCATCCGCGTCCATGTCGGCACCGACGAGGTCCAGCCGGTGCCGTCGGTGACCGGGCTGTGGCCGGTCGCCGGCTGGCTCGAGCGCGAGGTGTTCGACATGTACGGCGTGCTGTTCGAAGGCAATGCCGACCTGCGCCGCATTCTCACCGACTACGGCTTCCGCGGGCATCCGCAGCGCAAGGACTTCCCGCTGACCGGCTATGTCGAGCTGCGCTATTCGGAAGCCCACAAGCGCGTCGTCTATGAGCCGGTCAAGCTGGCCCAGGACTTCCGCAGCTTCGAGTTCATGAGCCCGTGGGAAGGCGCCGACTATATCCTGCCCGGCGACGAGAAGGTCGAGGGCGAAGCGCCCACGGGCGACGGAGCGAAGAAGTGATGGTTGCCCTTCACACCGTCATTCCAGCGGAAGCTGGAATCTCCCTTTTCTTCATCGGAGGCAAAGGCAGTGAGATCCCAGCTTCCGCTGGGATGACGTCCGCTTGCGGAGGCGCGTTCTGATGGCTTCGACCTACGACACGCTGACTCCCGAAGCCCAGAAGGGCGAGGTCGAGATCCAGAACTACACGATCAACTTCGGCCCGCAGCACCCGGCCGCGCACGGCGTGCTGCGCATGGTGATGGAGCTCGACGGCGAGATCGTCGAGCGGGTCGACCCGCATGTCGGCCTGCTCCATCGCGGCACCGAGAAGCTGATCGAGTACAAGACCTATCTCCAGGCGCTGCCCTATTTCGACCGGCTCGACTATTGCTCGCCGCTCGGCATGGAGCACAGCTATGTGCTGGCGATCGAGAAGCTGCTCCAGCTCGAAGTGCCGCTGCGCGCGCAATATCTGCGCGTGCTGTTCGCCGAGCTGACCCGCATCTGCAACCACATGCTCAACATCGGCAGCCACGTCATGGACGTCGGCGCGATGACCCCGAACCTGTGGCTGTTCGAGATCCGCGAGGACTGCCTCAACTTCTTCGAGCGCGCGTCGGGCGCGCGGATGCACGCGGCCTGGTTCCGGCCGGGCGGCGTCCACCAGGACGTGCCGCTCAAGCTGCTGACCGACATCGGCGACTGGCTCGACACCCGCCTGCCGCGGCTGTTCGAGGACGCGGTCTCGCTGTTCGCCGACAACCGCATCTTCAAGCAGCGCAACGTCGACGTCGGCGTGGTGTCGAAGGAGGACGCGCTGGCCTGGGGCTTCTCCGGCCCGATGATCCGCGCCGCCGGCATCCCGTGGGACATCCGCAAGTCGCAGCCCTACGACGTCTACGACCGCATGGACTTCGAGATCCCAGTCGGCACCAGGGGCGACTGCTACGACCGCGTCATGGTCCGCATCGAGGAGGTGCGGCAGTCGGCGCGGATCATGAAGCAGTGCCTCAGCGAAATGCCCGAGGGGCCGATCGCCAGCCTCGACCGCAAGGTGGTGCCGCCCAAGCGCGGCGAGATGAAGCGCTCGATGGAAGCGCTGATCCACCACTTCAAGCTCTATACCGAAGGCTTCCACGTGCCGGCCGGCGACGTCTATGTCGCGACCGAGAGCCCGAAGGGCGAGTTCGGCGTCTATCTGGTCTCGGACGGCAGCAACAAGCCGTACCGCTGCAAGATCCGGCCGACCGCGTTCAGCCATCTCCAGGCGATGGACTTCATGATGAAGGGCCACATGCTGGCCGACACCACCGCCATCCTCTCGGCGATCGACGTCGTGTTCGGGGAGTGTGACCGTTAATGTCCGACGCAGCCCATATCCCCGACGAGGCCGAGACCCGCGCGCGCTGGGGCGGTTTCGCCTGGACGCCGGAAAATGCGGCGCAGGCCGAGAAGATCATCGCCCGCTACCCGCCGGGCCGCCAGCAGTCGGCGGTGATGCCGCTGCTCGACCTCGCCCAGCGCCAGGTCGGCGCCGAGACCGGCACCCAGGGCTGGCTGCCGGTGCCGGTGATGGAATATATCGGCGCGCAGCTCGGCATGGCCTATATCCGGGTCTACGAGGTCGCGACCTTCTACACCATGTACAACCTCGCGCCGGTCGGCCGCTACCATGTCCAGGTGTGCGGCACGACGCCGTGCATGCTGCGCGGCTCCGACGACGTGCTGGAGGCCTGTTACAAGAAGGGCCTGAAGAAGGGCGCGACGACCGCCGACGGCCTGTTCACGCTGACCGAGGTCGAGTGCCTCGGCGCCTGCGCCAACGCGCCGATGGTCCAGATCAACGACGATAATTACGAGGACCTGACCTTCGACAGCATGACGGCGGTGCTCGACACGCTCGCCGCCGGCGGCCAGCCGAAGATCGGCCCGCAGGTCGAGCGCCAGACGAGCTGCCCCGAGGGCGGCCCGACCACGCTCCAGGAAATGGTCTCCGAGAACCACGACTATCGCGGCCGGTGGGAGGCCATGGGCAATGCTCCGGCATGAGCGGGCTGATCGCCATCATCGTCACGATCGTGCTGGCGGTCATCCTGATCAAGGTGACCTTCAAGCTGCTCGGCATCGCCATCGCGATCGGACTGGGCGTGCTCGCCTATTTCGTGGCCGAGAAGCTGTTCGGGAAACGCGCATGATGGCTTTTCAAGATATTCTCGTCATCCCGGCGGAGGCCGGGATCTCAGGCGACATGAGCGCGCGCTTGCTGCACGAGACCCCGGCCTCCGCCGGGGCTCCGCTTCTCGGGGAGAAGCTCCGTGCTTGACGACAAGGACCGCATCTTCACCAACGTCTACGGGTTCCAGCCCTGGAACCTGGAGGCGGCGCGCAAGCGCGGCGACTGGGACGACACCAAGGCGCTGCTCGCGCGCGGGCCCGACCAGATCATCGAGGACATCAAGGCCTCGGGCCTGCGCGGCCGCGGCGGCGCGGGCTTCCCGACCGGCATGAAGTGGAGCTTCATGCCGAAGGAGCCGAAGCCGGGCCGTCCCAGCTTCCTGGTGATCAACGCCGACGAGTCCGAGCCGGGATCGTGCAAGGACCGCGAGATCATCCGCCACGATCCGCACAAGCTGATCGAGGGCGCGCTGGTCGCCGGTTTCGCGATGCGCGCGCGGGCGGCCTATATCTACATCCGCGGCGAGTTCATCTACGAGGCGAAGGTGCTGTTCGCCGCCGTCGAGGAGGCCTATGCGGCCGGCCTGCTCGGCAAGAACGCCGCCGGATCGGGCTATGACTTCGACGTCTTCGTCCATCGCGGCGCCGGCGCCTATATCTGCGGCGAGGAGACCGCCCAGATCGAGAGCCTCGAGGGCAAGAAGGGCCAGCCGCGCCTGAAGCCGCCCTTCCCGGCGGGCGCGGGCCTCTACGGCTGTCCGACCACGGTCAACAACGTCGAATCGATCGCGGTGGCGCCGACCATCCTGCGGCGCGGCGCGGCCTGGTTCGCCGGCATCGGCCGCGAGGGCAACAAGGGCACCAAGCTCTTCCAGATCTCGGGCCATGTGAACAAGCCGTGCGTCATCGAGGAGGCGATGGGCATCCCGTTCCGCGAGCTGATCGACCGCCACGCCGGCGGCATCCGCGGCGGCTGGGACAATCTGCTCGCGGTGATTCCGGGCGGCTCGTCGGTGCCGCTGGTCCCGGCGGCGCAGATCATGGACGCGCCGATGGACTTCGACGGGCTCAAGGCGCTCGGCTCGGGCCTCGGCACCGCCGCCGTGATCGTCATGGACAAGTCGACCGACATCGTCCGCGCGATCAGCCGGCTCAGCTATTTCTACAAGCATGAGAGCTGCGGCCAGTGCACGCCGTGCCGCGAGGGCACCGGCTGGATGTGGCGCGTGATGGAGCGGCTGCGCACCGGCGAGGCGCGCATCGACGAGATCGACACGCTGCTCGACGTCACCAAGCAGGTCGAGGGTCACACCATCTGCGCCCTGGGCGATGCGGCCGCCTGGCCGATCCAGGGCCTGTTGCGTCATTTCCGCCCCGAGGTGGAGCGCCGGATCCGGGAGCGCGGCAACGACGGCGCGATGATGGAGGCAGCCGAATGAGGACGCGCATCCTGACCGCCCTGCTCGCCGTCGCCGTGGCGGCGCCGGCAATCGCCAATGATCCGCCGCTCGGCTCGCGCCTCGGCGAACGCCTCAAGCGGGGCGAGTCCCGCGACAATTACGACGCGCTGCGCTCGGCCCACCGGTTGGCCGAGTGCCTCTATTTCAAGCGCGGTTCGGACGTGATCGGCGCGCTGACCGCGCTGTCCGAGGCGGACCAGAAGCGCTACCAGCGCAACCTGAGCCAGAGCGTCGAGTGCCGCAACGCGACGCTGGTCGACTCGCCGCGCCTCGAAGGCGTCTCGATCCAGGCGCCGGCCGACGTGCTGCGCGGCATGATGGCCGAGGCGGTGCTCGACAAGACCACCAAGGACGAGGTGCTGCAGCCGCTGCCCGCCGCGACCGGCGCCGCCTATCAGCGCGACTGGTTCGCGATCACCGGGCGCGACCGGACCGTCGACGAGATGGCGGTCTGCACCGCGGAGCAGAACCCGGCCGGCATCCGCGACCTGCTTGCGACCAGGCCCGAGAGCGCCGAGGAGCTGGCCGCCGTCAAGGCGGTGGGCGCGACGCTGGGCCCGTGCCTGCCGCAGGGCGCCACGCTCAAGGCCAACCGCCAGTCGCTCCGCGCGGCGCTGGCCGAAGCGCTTTTCCATCGGGCCACGGGGCCGGTGGTGGCCGCACAGTGAAGACCGTGGAGACATCCCGGGCGCTGCGTCTGGCGACGACGGCGATGGCGGTGGCCGCCGTCGTGCCGCCCGCCATCGGCGCGGCGCAGCGCGTCGGCATGTCCCAGGAGCAATCCCAGCGTTCGACGCGGGCCTTCGTGCAATGCATGGTGGCCAACCGGAAGCAGCTTTCGGAACAATATCTGGGCGCGACCGAGCCGGCCGACTTCGCCAAGTGGCGCGATCGGCTGTGGGACAATGTCCGTTGCAACCTGCCCGGCTTTCCCGGCACCGGAAGCGGTTTCCGGAGCTTCACGATGCCGATCGACGTGGAGCGGGGACTGGTCGCCGAGCAGCTCATCCTCACCGGCCGCGTGACGCCGCCGACCGAGCCGGCCAAGCCCGCCACGCCCGCGCCCTACCAGCCCCGCTGGGCGGCGGTGACGGGCCGGGCCCCGGCCGTCGACGAGATGGCGGATTGCGTCGCGGCAAACGATCCCGGCGGCGTGGTCGCCTTGTTGCGGAGCGACGCCGACAGCGACGCCGAGAAGGCCGCCTTCGCGGCGCTGGGCGAGAAATTCGGGCAATGCCTGGTGAGCGGCGCGACGCTCAAGGCCAATCGTCTTTCGATGCGCGCGGCGCTCGCCGAGGCGCTCTACCAACGGGCGGCGTCGCCCGCATTCAATAGTACCGCAGGAATTCAGTAATGCCGAAGCTCACCGTAGACGGGATCGAAGTCGAAGTCCCCGCCGGCGCCACGGTGCTCCAGGCCTGCGAAGCCGCGGGCAAGGAGATTCCGCGGTTCTGCTATCATGAGCGGCTGTCGATCGCCGGCAATTGCCGCATGTGCCTGGTCGAGGTGAAGCCCGGGCCGCCCAAGCCGCAGGCGTCGTGCGCGCTGCCCGCCGCCGACAAGCAGGAGGTGTTCACCCAGTCGCCGATGGTCAAGAAGGCGCGCGAGGGGGTGATGGAGTTCCTGCTCATCAACCATCCGCTCGATTGCCCGATCTGCGACCAGGGCGGCGAGTGCGACCTGCAGGACCAGTCGGTCGCCTATGGCAAGGGGCAGAGCCGCTTCATCGAGAACAAGCGCGCCGTCACCGACAAATATATGGGCCCGATCGTCAAGACGACGATGACCCGCTGCATCCAGTGCACCCGCTGCGTCCGCTTCGCCGAGGAGGTGTCGGGGATCGAGGAGATCGGCGCGATCCATCGCGGCGAGAACATGCAGATCACCTCCTATCTCGAACAGGCGGTGACCAGCGAGCTGTCGGGCAACGTCGTCGACCTGTGCCCGGTCGGCGCGCTGACGAGCAAGCCCTATGCGTTCGAGGCGCGGCCCTGGGAGCTCAAGAAGACCCCCGGCATCGACGTGATGGACGCGGTCGGCACCAATGTCCGCTTCGACAGCCGCGGCCGCCAGGTGCTGCGCGTGCTGCCGCGGATCAACGAGGACGTGAACGAGGAATGGGCGTCGGACAAGACGCGCCACGCCGTCGACGGCCTGGTCCGCCGCCGCCTCGACAAGCCGTTCGTCCGCCGCAAGGGCAAGCTGGTCGAGGCGAGCTGGCAGGAGGCCTTCGCCGCGATCAAGGCCGCCAAGGCGGGCAGCTCGGTCGCCGCGATCGCGGGCGACCAGCTCGACTGCGAGACGATGTACGCCGCCAAGGCGCTGCTCGCGGCGATGGGGTCGACCCTGCTCGAAGGCCGCCAGACCGGCATGGACTATGACGTGTCGAGCCTCGCCGCGGTCAATTTCAACAGCACGATCGCCGGCATCGAGACCGCCGACGTCATCCTGCTGGTCGGCAGCAACCTCCGCTGGGAGGCGCCGCTGATCAACACCCGCGTCCGCAAGGCGGTGAAGCGCGGCGCCAAGGTCTTCGCGATCGGCGAGGAGGTGAACCTCACCTATCCGGCGCAGTGGCTCGGCAACGACCTCGGCCTGCTCGGCAAGCTGCCCGAGGCGGTGACCGCGGCCTTCGCCGGGGCCGAGCGCCCGGCGCTGATCGTCGGCGGCGGCGCGCTCAAGGCGGGCGCGCAGGGCGCGACGCTGGCGCTGGTCAAGCCGCTCGGGCTGATCAGGGACGGCTGGAACGGCTACAACGTCGCCCATCTCGCCGCGGCGCGGATGGGCGGGCTGATGCTCGGCTATGCGCAGAAGGGCGGGATCGCCGACATCGTCGCGGCCGCGCCGAAGCTTCTCTTCCTGCTCGGCGCCGACGACGTCGACCTGACCGCGTTCGACAAGAGCCTGAAGGTCTATGTCGGCCATCATGGCGATGCCGGCGCGGCCGGAGCCGACGTGGTGCTGCCCGGCGCCGCCTATACCGAGAAGCCCGGCACCTATGTGAACACCGAGGGCCGCGTCCAGTTCGGCGACCGCGCCGTCTTCCCGCCGGGCGACGCCCGCGAGGACTGGGCGATCCTGCGCGCGCTGAGCGAGGTGCTCGGCCACAAGCTGCCGTTCGACAGCCTCGACCAGCTCCGCGCCGCGATGACGGCCGAGGTGCCCGCGCTCGGCACCGGCGGCCTCGCCGGCTATGCCTGGTCCGCGCCGAAGCTGCCGGCCAAGGCGTCGGGCCCGGTCGGCTATCCGGTCAAGGACTTCTACCTCACCAACCCGATCGCCCGCGCCAGCGACACGATGCAGCGCTGCTCGGCCGAACTCCTCCATGGGCAGAGCTTCGCGGAGGCCGCCGAATGACCGCGCTGTTCCAGAGCTGGGGCCTGCCCTACGACTGGGCCTGGTTCGTCTCGACCATCATCGGCATCCTCGTCATCGCGCTGCCGCTGATGCTCGCGGTGGCGATGATCATCTACGCCGATCGCAAGATCTGGGCGGCGATGGCGCTGCGCCGCGGCCCGAACGTCGTCGGGCCCTGGGGCCTGCTGCAGAGCTTCGCCGACGGCGCCAAGGTGTTCCTCCAGGAGACCATCATCCCGGCCGCCGCGAACAAGGGCCTGTTCCTGCTCGCGCCGATCATCACCTTCACGGTCGCGCTGATCGTCTGGGCGGTGATCCCGTTCGCGCCGGGCGTGGTGCTCGCCGACATCAACATCGGCCTGCTCTACGTGCTCGCCGCCTCGTCGATCGGCGTCTATGGCGTGATCATCGCGGGCTGGGCGTCCAACTCCAAATATCCCTTCTACTCGGCGCTCCGCGCGGCCGCGCAGATGGTCAGCTATGAGGTCTCGATCGGCTTCGTGCTGATCTCGGTCGTGCTGTGGACCGGCAGCTTCAACATGTCGGCGATCGTCGAGGGGCAGCGCGCCCACATCTTCGGCTTCATCAACGGCTACGGCTTCAACCCGCTGCTCTTCCCGATGGCGGTGGTGTTCCTGATCTCGGCGATGGCGGAGACCGCGCGCACCCCGTTCGACCTGACCGAGGCCGAATCGGAGCTCGTCGCCGGCTACCAGACCGAATATTCGTCGATGTCGTTCGCGCTCTACTGGCTCGGCGAATATGCCAACGTCATCCTGATGTGCGGCCTCAACGCGATCCTGTTCTGGGGCGGCTGGCTGCCCCCGGTCGACTGGGCGCCGCTCTACATGGTGCCGGGCATCATCTGGTTCTTCGCCAAGCTGCTGTTCTTCTTCTTCGTCTTCTCCTGGGTGAAGGCGACCGTCCCGCGCTACCGCTACGACCAGCTCATGCGGCTGGGGTGGAAGGTCTTCCTGCCGCTGTCGCTGTTCTGGGTGTTCCTCGTTTCGGGGTGGCTGATGCTCACCCGCTATGGAGTCTGAGATGAGCCTCGGGCACATCATCAAGTCGTTCACGCTCTGGGAGTTCGTGAAGGCGCACTGGCTGACCCTGAAATATTTCTTCAAGGCCAAGGCGACGATCAACTACCCGTTCGAGAAGAACCCGCTGTCGCCCCGCTTCCGCGGCGAGCATGCGCTGCGCCGCTATCCGAACGGCGAGGAGCGCTGCATCGCGTGCAAGCTGTGCGAGGCGGTGTGCCCGGCGCAGGCGATCACGATCGAGGCCGAGCCGCGTGACGACGGCTCGCGCCGCACCACCCGCTACGACATCGACATGACCAAGTGCATCTTCTGCGGCTTCTGCCAGGAAGCCTGCCCGGTCGACGCGATCGTCGAGGGACCCAATTTCGAATATTCGACCGAAACCCGCGAAGAGCTCATCTACGACAAGGCCAAGCTGCTCGCCAATGGCGACCGCTGGGAGCCGGCGATCGCCGCCAACCTTGCCGCCGATGCGCCCTACCGGTAAGCGCCAGCCGTTCGCGAAGGGGCACTGAGAAAGCCGTGATCCAGACCATAGCCTTCTATCTGTTCGCCGCGCTGGTGGTTGCCTCGGGCACGCTCACCATCCTGGCGCGCAATCCGGTGCACAGCGTGCTGTGGCTCATCCTCGCCTTCTTCAACGCGGCGGGCCTGATGATCCTGGTCGGTGCCGAGTTCATCGCGATGCTGCTCGTCATCGTCTATGTCGGCGCGGTCGCGGTGCTGTTCCTGTTCGTCGTGATGATGCTCGACATCGACTTCGCCGAGCTGCGCGCGGGCTTCGCGCAATATCTGCCGTTCGGCATATTGCTCGTGCTGGTGCTCGCCGCCGAGATGATCTTCGCGATCGGCGCGTGGAAGGCGGGCGGCATCGACATGGGCGCGCGCATCGCGCCGACCCCGTCGGAGGTGCCCAACATCGAGGCGATCGGCACGCTGATCTACACGCGCTACCTCTACATCTTCGAGGGCGCGGGCCTGATCCTGCTCGTCGCGCTGGTCGGCGCGATCGTCCTCACCCACCGCACGCGGGGCGGCGTCAAGACGCAGAACGTCACCGCGCAGAACATGCGGCGGCCCGAGGACGCGACCCGCAACGTCAAGCCGGCCGTCGGCCAGGGGGTGGAGCTGTGATGACGACCTTCCAAATCCTCCCTGCGCACAGCGCGGGGAGGGGGACCAGCCGCAGGCTGGTGGAGGGGCGCCGCGCCAGCGGCGTCTTCGTCGCCGCCGCCTCCACCGCACTACGTGCGGTCCCCCTCCCCATGCTGCGCATAGGGAGGATTTAAGAGATGATCGGCCTGCAACATTATCTGGTCGTCTCGGCGATCCTGTTCGTGATGGGGGTGTTCGGCATCTTCCTCAACCGGAAGAACGTCATCATCATCCTGATGGCGATCGAGCTGATCCTGCTGTCGGTGAACATCAACCTCGTAGCCTTCTCCGCCTATCTGGGCGACCTGGTCGGCCAGGTCTTCGCGATGTTCGTGCTGACGGTCGCCGCCGGCGAGGCCGCGATCGGCCTGGCCATCCTCGTCATCTATTTCCGTGGCCGCGGCACCATCGCGGTCGACGACATCAACCGGATGAAGGGGTGATCGTTCGGTGATTACCGCAATCGTCTTCCTGCCGCTGCTCGCGGCGATCGTCGCAGGGCTCGGCAACCGCATGATCGGCAACGTGGCGGCGAAGACCGTCACCACCGGCGCGCTGTTCATCTCCTGCGCGCTGAGCTGGCCGGTCTTCATCGACTTCATGACCGGCGGCGCGACCGCGCATGTCGTGCCGGTCCTCACCTTCATCCAGTCGGGCGACCTCGCCGTCGACTGGGCGCTGCGCGTCGACACGCTGACCGCGGTGATGCTGGTGGTGGTGACCTCGGTGTCGAGCCTCGTCCACCTCTACAGCTGGGGCTATATGGCGGAGGACCCGAGCCAGCCCCGCTTCTTCGCCTATCTGTCGCTGTTCACCTTCGCGATGCTGATGCTCGTGACCTCGAACAGCCTGGTGCAGATGTTCTTCGGTTGGGAAGGCGTCGGCCTCGCCTCCTACCTGCTGATCGGCTTCTGGTACCAGAAGCCTTCGGCCAACGCCGCCGCGATCAAGGCGTTCGTCGTCAACCGCGTCGGCGACTTCGGATTCTCGCTCGGCATCTTCGGCACCTTCCTGGTGTTCGGCACCGTCTCGATCCCCGAGATCCTGGCGGCGGCCCCCGGCTATGCCGGCGCCTCGATCGGCTTCCTCGGCCACCGCGTCGACCTGATGACGCTGCTCTGCCTGCTGCTGTTCGTCGGCGCGATGGGCAAGTCGGCGCAGCTCGGCCTCCACACCTGGCTTCCCGACGCGATGGAGGGCCCGACCCCGGTGTCGGCGCTGATCCACGCCGCGACGATGGTCACCGCCGGCGTGTTCATGGTCTGCCGCCTGTCGCCGATGTTCGAGGTCAGCCAGACCGCGATGCACGTCGTCACCTATGTCGGCGCGGCCACCGCCTTCTTCGCGGCGACGGTCGGCACGACCCAGACCGACATCAAGCGCGTCATCGCCTATTCGACCTGCTCGCAGCTCGGCTACATGTTCATGGCGGCCGGCGTCGGCGCCTATGGCGCGGCGATGTTCCACCTGTTCACCCACGCCTTCTTCAAGGCGCTGCTGTTCCTCGGCGCGGGCTCGGTGATCCACGCGATGCACCATGAGCAGGACATGCGCCACTATGGCGGGCTCCGGAAGCACATCCCGATCACCTATTGGGCGATGATGGCGGGCACGCTCGCGATCACCGGGGTCGGCATCGCCGGCATCTTCGGCTTCGCCGGCTTCTATTCGAAGGACGCGATCATCGAGGCGGCCTTCGCCAACGGGTCGACCTCGGGCGGCGTCGCCTTCGCGATCGCGGTTTTCGCGGCGCTGCTGACCAGCTTCTATTCGTGGCGGCTGGTCTTCCTGACCTTCTTCGGCAAGCCGCGCTGGGCCGGGTCGGAGCATATCCAGCATGCCGTCCACGACGCGCACGGCCACGGCCATGATCATGGCCACGACGCGCACGACCACGAGGCGCATGGCCACGATCATGAGGGCACGGCGGGCTATCATCCGCATGAAAGCCCGCTCACCATGCTGGTGCCGCTGATCGTCCTGTCGATCGGCGCGGTGCTCGCGGGCTGGTTCTTCGCGCCCCATTTCCTCGATCCCGAGCATGGTGCGGCCTTCTGGGCCGGCAGCATCGCCTTCGACGAGCATCTGATGCACGCGATGCACGGCATCCCCGAGCTCGCCAAGCTGTCGGCGACGATCGTGATGGTGATCGGCTTCCTGATCGCGCTGTGGGCCTATGTGCTCGACCGCACGATCCCGGCGCGCTTCACCGCGCAGTTCCGGGTGCTGTACGACTTCCTGCTGCACAAATGGTATTTCGACGAACTCTATCATTATCTGTTCGTCGTCCCGGCCTTCTGGCTCGGCCGCTTCTTCTGGAAGAAGGGCGACCAGGGCACGATCGACCGCTTCGGCCCGAACGGCATCGCCGCGGTGGCGGTGCGGGCCGGATCGGCCGCGCGCGCGGCGCAGTCGGGCTATCTTTATACATATGCGCTGGTGATGCTGCTCGGCCTTGCGGCCGCGGCGACCTGGGCGATGGTGGGCTGACGCGATGGGCTTTCCTATCCTTACCGTGATGATCGCGCTGCCGCTGGTGGCGGCGCTGGCCTGCCTGTTCGCGGGGGCGAAGGCGGCGCGCTGGATCGCGCTCGCCGCGACGCTCGCCAATCTCGGCCTCGGCATCCTGCTGTGGCATTGCTACGAGATCGGCGGCGCGCAGTGGCAGTTCACCGAGCATGTCGCGCTGTTCGGCCGCTTCGCCTGGGCGCTCGGCATCGACGGCATCGCGCTGCTGCTGATCGTCCTGTCGGTGTTCCTGATGCCGATCTGCATCGCCGCCTCGTGGGAGGCGATCGAGAAGCGCGTGCCCGAATATATGGCGGCCTTCCTGCTGATGGAGACGCTGATGGTCGGCGTCTTCGCGGCGCAGGACCTGTTCCTCTTCTACATCTTCTTCGAAGCCGGCCTGATCCCGATGTACCTGATCATCGGCATCTGGGGCGGCGCCGACCGCATCTACGCCAGCTACAAATTCTTCCTCTACACGCTGCTCGGATCGGTGCTGATGCTGATCGCGATGCTGTGGATGGTGAGCGAGGCGGGCACCACCTTCATCCCCGCGCTGATGGCCTATGACTTCCCGCCGGAAGCGCAGACCTGGCTGTTCCTCGCCTTCTTCGCCTCCTTCGCGGTGAAGATGCCGATGTGGCCGGTCCACACCTGGCTGCCCGACGCGCACGTCCAGGCGCCGACCGCCGGCTCGGTGATCCTGGCGGGCGTGCTGCTGAAGATGGGCGGCTACGGCTTCGTCCGCTTCTCGCTGCCGATGTTCCCGGTCGCCAGCGCCGAGCTGATGTGGCTGGTCATGGGCCTGTCGATGGTCGCGATCGTCGTCACCAGCCTGATCGCGCTGGTGCAGGAGGACATGAAGAAGCTGATCGCCTATTCGTCGGTCGCGCACATGGCCTTCGTCACGATCGGCCTGTTCGCCTTCAACCGGCAGGGGATCGAGGGCGCGCTGATGGTCATGCTCGGCCACGGCCTCGTCTCGGGCGCGCTGTTCCTGTGCGTCGGCGTGATCTACGACCGGATGCACACCCGCGAGATCGTCCGCTATGGCGGCCTGTCGAACAACATGCCCAAATATGCGATGCTGTTCCTGCTGTTCACCATGGCCTCGGTCGGCCTGCCGGGCACCAGCAACTTCGTCGGCGAGTTCCTCTCGCTGGTCGGCGCCTACCAGATCTCGTCCTGGGTGGCGTTCGTCGCGACCACCGGCATCATCACCGGCGCCGCCTATATGCTCTATCTCTACGCCCGCATCGCCTATGGCGCGGCGCGCACGCCCGAAGCGGCGGCGATGCCCGACCTCAGCGCGCGCGAACTCGCCATCCTGGCGCCGATCGCGCTCGCCGTGCTGTGGATGGGCGTCTATCCCGAAAGCTTCCTGGCGCCGATGCGCAACGATGTCGGCGCGGTGCTCGCCCGACTCGCGCCGACCGCGCCGGAAAGCGACGCCAAGGTCGTGATCGGCCATCCCAAACCTGCTGTCGAGGCGCATGTGGAGGCGCACCACTGATGTCGATGACCGCCTCCCTCGCCCTCACCGTTCCCGAGCTGATCCTCTCGGTCGGCGCGCTGCTGCTGCTGCTGGTCGCGGCGTTCGGCGGCGACGGCTTCGCCCGTGCGATCGGCTGGGGCGCCGTCGCGCTGTTCGCCGCCGCCGGCTTCTCGCTGACCGGCCCCGCCGGCAATGGCGGTCCCGGCTTCGACGGGCTCTACATCGCCGACAGCTTCGCGGCCTTCGCCAAGCTGCTGATCTACATCGCCGCCGCCGTCTCGGTGGCGGTGGCGCCCGGCTTCTTCTCCCGCACCGGCGGCGGCTACCGCGCCGAATATCCGGTCCTGATCCTGCTTTCGGGGGTGGGCATGGGGATGATGGTGTCGGCGGGCGACCTGCTGACCCTCTATGTCGGGCTCGAGCTGCAGTCGCTGTCGGCCTATGTGCTCGCCAGCTTCATGCGCCGCGACACCCGCTCGGCTGAGGCCGGTCTCAAATATTTCGTCCTCGGCGCGCTCGCCTCGGGCATCCTGCTCTATGGCATCTCGCTGCTCTACGGCTTCACCGGCACCACCCTGTTCGCCGGCATCTCCGACTCGCTCGCCAAGGGCATGGGCACCGGCCAGATGTTCGGCATGGTGTTCGTCTTCGCCGGCCTCGCCTTCAAGATCTCGGCGGTGCCGTTCCACATGTGGACGCCCGACGTCTATGAAGGCGCGCCGACCCCGGTCACCGCCTTCTTCGCCTCGGCGCCGAAGGTGGCGGGCATGGCGCTGCTGCTGCGCGTCGCGATCGAGGCGATGGGATCGGGCACCGACGCCTGGCGCCAGATCGTCGTCTTCGCCGCGCTCGCCTCGACCATCCTCGGTGCGGTCGCCGCGATCGGCCAGACCAGCATGAAGCGGCTGCTCGCCTATTCGTCGATCAACAATGTCGGCTTCGCGCTGTTCGGCCTCGCCGCCGGGTCGGCCGACGGCGTCGCCGCGACGATGACCTATATGGCGGTCTATGTGGCGATGACGCTGGGCAGCTTCATCTGCGTGCTGCAGATGCGCGGCCAGGACGGCCAGCCGGTCGAGACGATCGCCAGCCTGTCGGGCCTGTCGCGCAGCCGCCCCGGCCTCGCCGCCGCCTTCGCGATCTTCATGTTCAGCCTTGCCGGCATCCCGCCGCTGTTCGGCTTCTGGCCGAAATTCCTGGTGTTCGATGCGCTGGTCCGCGCCGGCTTCTGGCCGCTGGCGATGGTCGGCATCGCGACCTCGGTGATCGGCGCCTTCTATTATCTGAAGATCGTCAAGACGATCTACTTCGACGATCCGGCCCCGGCCGAGTTCGCGCCGGCGGCGTCGAAGCTCGAAGGCGGGCTGATCACCCTCGCGGCGCTCGCGGTCTCGCCGCTCGGCTATCTCGCCATCCCGCTGCTCGACGCGACGAGCATGGCGGCGGCGCGTTCGCTGTTCTGACATGACCATTCCTCCCTGCGCGAAGCGTGGGGAGGGGGACCGGCGAAGCCGGTGGAGGGGTCTTGCGACCCCTACCCCTCCACCATCCTGCGGATGGTCCCCCTCCCCATCTGCGATGGGGAGGATCTGGTGACGCTCATCCGCCACGTCGCCGTCACCGGCTCCACCAACGACGACATGACGGCGCTCGCCCGCGAGGGGGCCGGGGACGTGGCGCGCCGACCGGCGGGAGGGGCGGGCGCGGGCGGCAGGCCGGGTGTCGCCGCCCGGCAATCTCCATGCCAGCACATTGGTCCGCCGCCTCGGCGGCGACCCGCCGGCGCCCAGCCTGGCGATGGTCGCGGCGGTCGCGCTCGACGAGCTGTTGCAGGCGTGGCTTGGCCCCGACCGGCTGGCGATCAAATGGCCCAACGACCTGCTCGCCGACGGCGCCAAGATATCGGGCATATTGCTCGAGGGCGCGGGCGACGCGGTGGTGGTCGGGATCGGCGTCAACCTGGCGCACCGCCCCGAGGGGATCGACCGGCCGGCGACCAGCCTCGCCGCGCTCGGCCTGTCGCCGCCCGAGCCGGGCGACTTCGCCGCCGAGCTGGCGGCGGTGTTCGCCGCCTGGCTGGCGCGCTGGCGCACCGAGGGGCTCGGCGTCGTGCTCGCCCGCTGGCAGGCACGCGCGCATCCGGCCGGCACCGCGCTGCGCGTGCGCGCGCCGGAGGGCGAGATCGAAGGGCTGTACGAGGGCCTCGCCGCCGATGGCGCGCTGCGCCTGCGGACCAGCGACGGGCGCATCCATCTGGTGCACGCCGGCGACGTTTTCCTGCTATAGCGCCCCCGGAACGGAAGGACTCGGACGAAGCATGCTGCTTGCGATCGACGCTGGGAACACCAATATCGTCTTCGCGCTGGTCGACGGCGGCGCGATCGTCGCGCGCTGGCGGATCGCCACCGACGCGCGCCGCACGGCCGACGAATATGCGGTCTGGCTCCACCAGCTCCTCCAGCTCGAGGGCCATGACCGCTCGGTGATCGAGGCGGTGATCATCGCCACGGTGGTGCCGCGCGCGCTCCACAATCTGGAGGTGCTGGCGTCGAAATATTTCGGGGTCGAGGCGCTGGTCGCGGGACGGCCGCCGGTCGAATGGGGCATCACCCTCGACGTCGACGAGCCGCAGAATGTCGGCGCCGACCGCGCCGTCAACGTGATCGCGGCGCACAAGCGGCATCCGGGCGACCTGATCCTGATCGACTTCGGCACCGCGACGACCTTCGACGTGGTCGACTATAGCGGCGCCTATAAGGGCGGGATCATCGCGCCGGGCATCAACCTGTCGCTCGACGCGCTGGTCGCCGCCGCCGCGAAGCTGCCCCGCATCGCGATCGAGGCGCCCGAGACATCGACGGTGATCGGCCGGACGACGCAGGATCAGATGTTGATCGGCATCTATTTCGGCTATGTCGCGATGATCGAGGGGCTGGTCGCGCGGATGAAGGCGGAGATCGGCCGCCCCGCCACGGTGATCGCCACCGGCGGCCTCGCCACATTGTTCGAACGGCATGTGAAGCTGTTCGACAGCATCGAACCGGATCTCACGATCCAGGGCCTCGGCATCATGTATGATCGCCTCAAGACGGGCCCATAACAGATTGGACACAAGCTTACAGTGACGACTCCCGGTAATGAACTGCTCTTCCTGGCGCTTGGCGGCTCCGGGGAGATCGGCATGAACGTCAATCTCTACGGCACCCAGGGCAAATGGGTGATGGTCGACCTCGGCCTCACCTTCGCCGATCCCGGCTATCCGGGGGTCGAGCTGATCCTGCCCGACCTCGCCTTCATCGAGGAGCGCGCCGACGACCTGCTCGGCGTCGTGCTGACCCATGGGCATGAGGACCATATCGGCGCGATCCCCTATCTCGCCGCCGACCTCGGCGTGCCGCTCTACGCGACGCGCTTCACCGCCGAGCTGATCAAGGGCAAGCTCGACGAGGAAGGGCTGACCGGCAAGGTCGACCTCCATGTGATCGAGAATGAGGGCAGCTTCCAGCTCGGCCCGTTCGGCTTCACCTATGTCCCGCTCGCCCATTCGATTCCCGAGGGCAACGCGCTGCTGATCGACACGCCGCACGGCCGCATCTTCCACACCGGCGACTGGAAGATCGACGAGGCGCCGCTGCTCGGCCAGCCCTCGACCGCCGAGGAGCTGACCGCGATCGGCGACCAGGGCGTGCTCGCGCTGGTCTGCGATTCGACCAACGTCTTCAACGAGGAGGCGTCGGGCTCCGAGGCCGACGTCCGCAAGGGCCTCGACGAGGCGATCGGCGCCTGCAAGGCGCGCGTGCTGGTGACGACCTTCGCGTCGAACGCCGCGCGGCTCCAGACGCTGGGCGAGGTCGCGCAGGATACCGGGCGCAAGCTGTGCGTCGCCGGCCGCTCGCTCGACCGCATCATCCGGGTCGCCAAGGCGAGCGGCTATCTCCAGCATTTCCCGCCGGTGATCGACGTCGACGAGGCGATGCGCCTGCCCCCGCGGGAGGTGATGATCATCGCCACCGGTGGCCAGGGCGAGGCGCGCGCCGCGCTGTCGCGCATCGCCTTCGACAGCCACCCGATCAAGCTGTCGGCGGGCGACACGGTGGTGTTCTCGTCGAAGCAGATCCCCGGCAACGAGATCGCGATCGGCCGCATCCAGAACGCGCTCGCCGCCAAGGGGGTCGAGATGATCACCGACCGCCAGGCCGAGGTCCATGTCTCGGGCCATCCGGGGCGGCCCGAGCTCAAGGCGATGTACGGATGGATCCGGCCGGAGATCATCCTGCCGGTCCATGGCGAGCTGCGCCACATGGCCGAGCAGGCGCGCTTCGCCAAGAGCCTGGGGGTGCCGCACGGCATCGTCCAGTCGAACGGCACGCTGGTGCGGCTGGCGCCCGACGGTCCGAAGGCGATCGGCCATGAACGCACCGGCCGCCTCGTCCTCGACGGCGACGTGATCCTGCCCGCCGACGGCTCGACGATGAACGAGCGCCGCCGCGCCGGGCTCTACGGCTTCGTCGGCGTCACCGTCGTGATCGGCAAGGACGGGCGGCTGAAGGGCGAGCCCGCGCTCCACCTGCAGGGCCTGCCGGTCGAGGAGGACCGCGAGGACTTCGTCGCCGACGCCTGCGCGGCCGCGGCCGACGCGGTCGCCAAGGGCGGCAAGGACGAGGCCAAGCTCAGGGAAGCGATCCGCCTCGCGGTGCGCCGCCGCGCGACCTCGTGGACCGGCAAGAAGCCGGTGGTCGACGTCGCGATCATCCGGGTCTGAGAGAAGGGGCCAGCCGATGAAGCTCAGCTCGATCGTCGCGATCTACCTGCTTTTCTGGTGGGGCTGCCTGTTCCTGGTGCTGCCCTTCCGGCTGCGCAGCAGCGCCGAGCCCGAGGCGCTCGTCCCCGGCCAGGCCGAAAGCGCCCCGCCGCGCTTCTCGGTGTGGCGGACGGTGCTGTGGACGACGATCGTCTCGCTGGTCGTGTTCGGGCTGTTCTACGTCAACTATCTCAACGGCTGGATCACCGCCGACTTCTTCGACCTGACCCGGTTTCGCGACGCATAAGATCCTCCCCTGCGCGAGCAGGGGAGGGGGACCACCGAAGGTGGTGGAGGGGTGCGCCGTGCAACGGCGCTGACGCGCCGCCCCTCCACCATGCTGCGCATGGTCCCCCTCCCCATCTGCGATGGGGAGGATTTGAATCTTACGGCCGCTTCGCCTTCTTCGCGTCGGGGGCGAAGGTGTCGCCGAAGAAGTCCTTCGCATACCAGAGCGGCGGCGTGTCGGCGTCGGCCATGGCGCGCATGATCCGGTAATTGGCGTCGGCGAAGCGGGCGCCGGCCTCCCAGTCGATCTTCTGCGCCATGTCGTCGTCGGGGTGGTGATAGGCGCCGCCCAGGAATTTCTCCCAATGCTTCTCGCCGCCATTGGCGAAGCCGGTGGCCAGGAAGACGGCGGGCACGCCCTGCTTGACGAACATATAATGGTCGGAGCGGACGAAGATGGTCTGCGCGGGCATCGGGTCGGGCGACAGGGTGACGCCCATCGGCGCGACCGCCTTCGCCACGATCGGGCCCAGCGTCGAATGGTCGGCGCCGAACGCGGTGACGTCGGTGAAGCGGTAGAGCAGCAGCGGCATGTCGAGGTCGACATTGCCGACGATCGCCTTGATCGGCACGCTCGGGTGGCGCGCATAATAGTCGGCGCCGAGCAGCCCCTTTTCCTCCGCGGTCGAGGCGAGGAAGATCAGCGAGCGGCGCGGCGCCACCGGCGCCTCGGCGGCGGCGCGCGCCACCTCCAGCATCGTCGCGATGCCGGCGGCGTTGTCGAGCGCGCCGTTGTTGATCCGGTCGGTGTCCGGCTTGTCGCCGGGTTTGGGCGGGGTGATGCCGATATGGTCGAGATGCGCCGACAGCACGACATATTCGGCCTTCAGCGCCGGATCGCTGCCCGGCAGGATCGCGACGACATTGGGGCTGGTCACGCGCTTGGTGACGCTCTGGCTCTGGATGCGGATGCGGGTCTTGAGCGCGAAGCCCTTGGGCCGCCCGCGCGGCTGGTCGGCGATCGCGCGGATCGTGGCGAGGCCCTGCGACGCGCCCTCGAACAGCGCCTGCGCGGCGGGTTCGTTGAGCGAGGCGGTGATGCGGATGCCGGGCGCCTCGTCGAACGCCTTGCCGTCGGCGCCGACCCAGGCGAAGCTCGGCTCGTCGGCGAAATAGACGCTCTGCGCCCAGGGCCGCGTCTTCATCGACAGCAGCGTGCCGATGCTGACCATGCCGATCGCGCCGTGCCGGTCGGCCGCCTGCGCCTTGGTGGCGGAGGCGTGGGCCGCCTCCTCGCTCGGCAGCCCCTGGGGGAAGCCGCGCAACGTGACGACGATCTTCCCCTTCACGTCGAGCCCGGCATAGTTGTCGATGCCGAGCTTCGCATTCTCGATGCCGTAGCCGACGAACACCAGCGGCGCGGCGATGTCGAGCGCCGGCTCGTTGGGGTTGAGGCCGACCAGCACGTCGGTGCCGTGCGTCCAGCTCTGCGTCTTGCCGTTCGGCGCGGTGATCGCGACGCTGCCCGGGGTCGCGCCGGGATCGGTCTGCTGGAAGGTGATCCGCTGGAACCAGCCGCCGTCGTCGCCGCCGGGCTTGAGCCCCAGCGCCTCGAACCGGCTGGCGACGTAGCGCGCCGCGATCTCGTGCCCCCGGCTGCCGGTGTCGCGCCCCTCGAGCAGGTCGTCGGCGAGGAAGGAGACGGTGGCGCGGAAGCTCTCCGGCGCGAAGGCCGGGGCGGCCGGTGTCCCGGCGACGGTGGCGAGCGGCGATGCGAGCAGGGCGAAGGCGGCGAGCGCCCCGGCGACGGAGGTTGGTTTCACGGGCGGGAGTCCCTTTTGTCTATACAATTGCGGCGAGCCTATCAGCGGGCCGGTGCTTGTCCAGTGCCGCCACGCCTAGCGCCGCAACAGGAACACGGCATGTTCGGCGCGCAGGTTGGCGGCGGCGTCGCCGCGGCGGCGGCTGCCGGTCAGGAACCAGGCGTGCTCGACGGTGATGCCGCGCTCCTTCACGAAGGCGCGGAAGTCGTCGATGGTGAGCTGGTGGATGTTCTGGGTCGCGTACCAGCTCACCGGCAGCGCCGCCGTCACCGGCATCCGCCCGCCCCAGGCGAGGCTCAGCCGCACCCGCCAATAGGCGAAATTGGGGAAGGAGACGAAGGCGCGCCGGCCGATCCGCATCAGCTCCGCCAGCACCTTGTCGGGCGCGCGGGCGGTCTGGAGCGTCTGGCTGAGGATCGCATAGTCGAACGCGTTGTCGGGATAGTTGACCAGGTCGGTGTCGGCGTCGCCCTGCACCACCGACAGGCCGCGCCCGACCGCGAGGCTGACATTGGCGGGGTCGATCTCGATCCCGCGCGCGTCGCAGCCCCTGGCGCGCAGCACGTCCATCAGCTCGCCGTCGCCGCAGCCGACGTCGAGCACCCTTGAAGCGGGTGCTACATGGTCGGCGATGATCGCCAGATCGGGGCGCAGCGCGCTCACCGGTCCTCCCCCGCGCGGAGGAAGCCGTCGACCACGCGGTTGAGCTCGGGCACGTCGAGCAGGAAGGCGTCGTGGCCGAAGGGCGAGCTCAGCTCGACGAAGCTGACCGGCGCGCCGGCGGCGTTGAGCGCGTGGACGATCGCGCGCGATTCGGCGGTCGGGTAGAGCCAGTCGGTGTCGAAGCTGACCAGGCAGAAGCGGGTCCGCTTCGCCCCCTGGAAGGCGCCCGCGAGCAGCCCGCCATGCTCCTCGGCCAGGTCGAAATAGTCCATCGCCCGGGTGATGTAGAGATAGGAGTTGGCGTCGAACCGGTCGACGAAGCTGATCCCCTGGTGGCGCAGATAGGATTCGATCTGGAAATCGGCGTCGAAGCCGAAGCTCTTGGCGTCTCGCGCCTGGAGGCGGCGGCCGAATTTCTCGGTCAGCCCGGCCTCGGACAGATAGGTGATGTGCGCCGCCATCCGCGCGACGGCGAGGCCGGCGGCGGGCGGGTCGCCCGCGGCGTAATAGTCGCCGCCGGCCCATTTGGGATCGGCCATGATCGCCTGGCGGCCGACCTCGTGGAAGGCGATGTTCTGCGCCGAGTGGCGCGCGGTGCTGGCGATCGCCACGGCGGAGCGGAGCCGGTCGGGATAGGTCGCGGCCCATTGCAGCACCTGCATCCCGCCCATCGACCCGCCGACCGCCGCCGCCAGCGTGCCGACGCCGAGATGGTCGAGCAGCATCGCCTGCGCGCGGACCATGTCGCGGATGGTGATCACCGGGAAGCGCATCGCATAGGGGGCGCCGGTCGCCGGATCGATCGTGCCGGGGCCCGAACTGCCGAGGCAGCTGCCCAGCACGTTCGCGCAGATGATGAAGTGGCGCGCCGGGTCGATCGGCTTGCCGGCGCCGACCATCCGCGTCCACCAGCCCGGCTTGCCGGTGATCGGATGGGTCGAGGCGACATGCTGGTCGCCGGTCAGCGCGTGGCAGATCAGGATCGCGTTGCCGCCGTCGGCGTCGAGGCTGCCATAGGTCTCATAGGCGATCTCGACCGGCGCCAGCCTCGCCCCGCCGTCGAGCCGCAGCGGGCCGGCCAGGGTCACGGAACGGGCGAGGCCGAAGCGGCTGTCGTCGGTCATGGGCGCCATCCGGGCTAGGACGGGGGCGGAGGGCTGTCAATGCGGGGGGCTTCGCCGTCGCCTCCTCTTCCGTCATGCCAGCGGAGGCTGGCATCCATGTCTGTATTCTTCTCAGATGCCATCGCGGGTGAAGAGAGACATGGACCCCAGCCTTCGCTGGGGTGACGTGCTTGGCGAAAGCATTGCAGCCCTTCGCCTTCCCCCGTAAAGCGCGCGCATGACACAGACCCTCGCGCCCAAGCCCTGGATCGATGCGATAGCCCCCTATGTGCCGGGACGGTCGACCACCGACGACGGCCGCAAGGTCGCCAAGCTCTCGTCCAACGAGAATCCGCTCGGCACCAGCGCGGCGGCGCGCGCGGCGTTCATGGCCGGCGCGGCGTCGCTCGATCGCTATCCCGACGCCTCGGCGGCGGACCTGCGCGAGGCGATCGCCGCCGCGCATGGCGGGCTCGATCCGGCGCGGGTGATCTACGGCACCGGCTCTGACGAGATCCTCCACCTCGCCGCCGGCGCCTATGCCGGGCAGGGCGACGAGGTGCTGTTCGTCCGCTACGGCTTCTCGGTCTATCCGATCGCGGCGCGGCGGGTCGGCGCGACCCCGGTACAGGCGCCCGACGCCGACTATGCGACCGACATCGACGCGCTGATCGCGCACATCACGCCCAGGACGCGGGTGATCTTCCTCGCCAATCCGAACAACCCGACCGGCACCTATACGAGCGGGGCGGAGATCGCGCGCCTCCACGCCGCGACCCCGGCCGACTGCCTGCTGGTGATCGACCAGGCCTATGCCGAATATCTCGAGGCGGGCGAGGACGACGGCGCGTTCGCGCTGGCGCAGTCGGCGGCCAACGTGCTGGTGACGCGGACCTTCTCGAAGATCTACGGCCTCGCCGCCGAGCGGATCGGCTGGGGCTATGCCGGCGCGGCGGTGGTCGACGCGCTGCACCGCATCCGCGCGCCGTTCAACGTGACGACCGCCGGGCAGATGGCGGCGATCGCCGCGCTCGGCGACACCGGCTTCGTCGCGCGCAGCCGCGACCACAATGCCCGCTGGCGCGCCTGGTTCGAGGGCGAGATCGCCAGCCTCGGCAACCAGGGGCTGCGCGCGGTGCCGAGCAAGGCCAATTTCTCGCTGGTGCTGTTCGAGGGCAAGCTGACCGCCGAGCAGGCTTACAAGGGGCTGATGGAGGCGGGCTATATCGTCCGCTGGCTGCCGGGGCAGGGCCTGCCGCACGGCCTGCGCATCACCATCGGCACCGAGGAGGAGGTCCGCGGCCTCGCCGCCGTGATCCGCCGCATGGTCGAGGCGGCGGGCTGATGCTGCCCTTCGCCCGGGTCACGATCATCGGGCTGGGCCTGATCGGCTCCTCGGTCGCGCGCGCGGTGCAGGCGCAGATGCCGACCGTGCGGCTGACCGGCCACGACGCCAGCCCCGAGGTGCGCGAACGCGCGCGCAGCATCGGCTTCTGCGACGACGTCACCGACACGGCCGGCGCGGCGGTGGTCGACGCCGATTTCGTCATCTTCTGCGTGCCGGTCGGCGCGATGGCGGCGGCGGCGGCGGAGATCGCCGAGGACCTGCCCGCCGACGCGATCGTCAGCGACGTCGGATCGTCGAAGGAAAGCGTGCTCGCGGCGCTGCGCGGCGCGCTGCCCGACGCCACGATCATCCCCGCCCATCCGGTCGCGGGCACCGAGAATAGCGGCCCCGACGCGGGATTCGCGACGCTGTTCCAGGGGCGCTGGTGCATCGTCACCCCGCCCGAGGGCGCCGATCCCACCGCGACCGAGCGGGTCGCCGAGTTCTGGCGGCGGCTGGGCGCCGACGTCGAGACGATGGACCCGCGCCACCATGACCGGGTGCTCGCCGTCACCAGCCACCTGCCGCACCTGATCGCCTACACCATCGTCGGCACCGCGTCCGACATGGAGGAGGTGACGCAGAGCGAGGTGATCAAATTCTCGGCGGGCGGCTTCCGCGACTTCACCCGCATCGCCGCGTCCGACCCGACGATGTGGCGCGACGTGTTCCTCGCCAACAAGGAAGCGGTGCTGGAGATGCTCCAGCGCTTCAGCGAGGACCTGACCGCGCTCCAGCGCGCGATCCGCTGGGGCGACGGCGACACGCTGTTCGACCTGTTCACCCGCACCCGCGCGATCCGCCGATCGATCATCGAGCAGGGCCAGGACGACGCCGCGCCGGACTTCGGCCGCGCCCACTGACCGTCGCGGGGCGGCCGTCGCCGTCCCACTGTGGCAAATTTACCCGGCCGGCCGAATTGCGTCCGGAGCGGTTCATTCCCTGATTGTAACGATCGGCTCCCTTTACTAGGTGCGCCCGGCAACCGTCACGCTAGAAACGTGAAATTTCAACAGGTTGCTTAAACGAAGCCGCATCTCAAGCGGCGCGTGCATTATAAGGGGTACTTATCTTGAAGATGATCAAAATCGCGGCCGCCGCCGCTGCCCTCGCCGCGACTCCGGCGTTCGCCGCCGACTTCGCCGGGCCCTATGTGGGTGGCGGCGTCACGCTCGACAACGTCCAGGGTTCGGGCGCGCTCGAAGGCGTCGGCTTCTCGGGCGTCGGCGCGACCGCGTTCGCCGGCTACAACCTGCCGGTCGGCGCTTCCACCTTCGCCGGCGTCGAGGCGAACATCGACCTCAACACCGCCGATGCCGGCGGGATCGAGGCCAAGTGGGGCTGGGGCGTCGGCGCCCGTTTCGGCTACAAGCTGAACGACAGCACCGCGCTCTATGCGCGCGCCGGCTATGCCCGCGGCAAGATCGAGGTGCTCGGTTCGAGCGGCTGGGGCGACGGCGTGCGCTACGGCGCGGGCCTCGAGACCCGCGTGACCGACAGCGTGTCGCTGCGCGCCGAGTTCACCCAGACCAACTATGAATCGGACATCATCAACAACCAGGGCACCCTGGGCATCGTGTTCGGTTTCTGATCGAAACGGGGAGGGCGCCGGGCGGGACCGGCGTCCTCCTTCCTTCACGGCCCGGATGGCGACTATCCGAGGGAGCTTCCATTTCCGTCATTCCCGTGAAAACGGGAATCCTTGGACGGCGGCACATCCAGTCAAAAGCGTCCCGTATCCATGGATTCCCGCTTTCGCGGGAATGACGGGGGAGAGGCGGTTTCATCCTGTCTCCGGCAGTGGCCTGCTATCCTTTTCGGCATGACGTTCGTGCCACTAGGCTCCGACCGCCGACCACTCTAGGATGGGCGGATGGCCTATCTCTACCTCGCCATCGCGATCGTCGCCGAGGTGATCGGCACCACCGCGCTCAAGCTGTCCGACGGCTTCACCCGCCCGCTTGCCTCGGTCGTCACCGCGCTCGGCTATGGCATCGCCTTCTTCTGCCTGTCGCTCACCCTGCGGACGATGCCGACCGGGGTCGCCTATGCGATCTGGTCGGGCGTCGGGCTGGTGCTGATCACCACCGTCGCCTGGCTGTTCCAGGGCCAGAAGCTCGACATCGCCGCGCTGATCGGCATGGCGCTGATCGTCGCCGGGGTGGCGGTGCTCAACCTCTTCTCGACCTCGATATCGTCCTGAGAGGGCTGTCTTGGAAATGCGCGGAAGAGCGCATTTCGGGCCGGTGCGGCCATGCGCCGACAGGCGCACTCCCGAACGCTCAGCGATCGAGCACGTTCATCGCGGCGTGGACCTGCGCCTCGATCTCGGCGCGGGGCAGGCCGGCGGGGAGGGGATCGCCCAGCCGGATGGTGATGATGCCGGGGCGCTTGAGGAAGCTGTTGCGCGGCCACAGCAGGCCGCTGTCGAGCGCGATCGGCACCACCGGCAGGTCGAGCGCCTTGTAGAGGCCGGCGAAGCCCGGCTGGAGCGGCGGTTGCTCGCCCGGCGCGACGCGGGTGCCTTCGGGGAAGATCAGGATCGAGCGGCCGCTGTCGCGCGCGGCGATCGCGGCGCGCATCATCCGGCGCAGCGCCTTGGCCGATCCCGCGCGATCGACCGGGATGACCCCCTCGCGCCGGGCGATCTGCCCGAACAGCGGGATGTCGGCCAGCTCGCGCTTCAGCACGGCGGCCGGATCGCCGACGACCAGCAGCAGCTCGAGCGTCTCGAACATCGACTGGTGCTTGGCGGCGTAGAGGTGCGGCCCCGGCGGCACATGGCCCTCGACCGACGATCGGATGCCGAGGATCCAGCGCGCGCACCAGCGGTGGAAGCAGGCCCAGCGCAGCGCGTGCCGCCGCAGCGGCGCGTCGCCGAACGGGACGATCAGGAAGGCGCTCAGCACCGCGACCACGGTGCCGGCATAGAAGAGGATCGCGAACAGGGTCGAGCGCAGGACGGTCATCATATCCCGATCAGGGCGGCGACCCGCCGCAGCAGATATTTGTTGTACTCGCGGACCAGGTCGACCAGCCCGGGCTCGGTCGGCACCGCGTCGGCGACGATCTCCAGCTTGTCGCCGGTCGCGTTGCGCAGGTCGAAGCGCGCGCGCACCATGTGCCAGTCGGAGGTGACGAGGCGGATCGACCGGTAGCGCCGCCGCGCGATCCAGTCGGCCGCCTCCGCCGCGTTGGAGCGGGTGTCGACCGATTCATGGCCGAGGTCGACGCAGCATTCGACCAGCGCCATCGGCGCCTTGAACTGGGCGGCGAGCTCGTGCGGGCGGACCCGCCGGTCGGCGCCGGAGATCAGCAGCCGCTTCGCCCGCTTCGCTTCGAGCAGGCGGAGGCCGCGCTCGACCCGGCCGCGTCCGCCCGTCATCACGACGATGCCGTCGGTGGCGATCCCGTCGGGCGCGGGCTGCGGCAGGAACAGCGCGAAGGCCATGAAGCCCGCGATCCACAGCAGCAGGGCGGCCGCCGCCGCGCGGACGATCACAGCCGCCGCCGGAGCGCGAGGATGATCGTCGCGCGCGCCGCCAGCGTCGCGAGCAGCGTGCCGGCGAGCGGCAGCAGCGCGAGGATGGCCCAGGCGACGAGCGGCAGGTCGACCGATCCGATCAGGTCCGACCCCACCCGCGCGATGCGATCGCCGACCGCGAAGATCACCAGCGAGGCGAGCAGCAGCCCGACCATCCCGCCGAACAGCGCGTCGGTGGCGATGCGCCGCTGGAAGAGCTGGGCGATCTGCGCGTCGGTCGAGCCGAGATGGTGCATCACGTCGATCGTCGCCTGGTGGGTGTTGAGCGCCGACCGCGCGGCGAGCACGACGGTGAACGCCGCCGCCGCCGCCATCAGCAGGACCAGCACCGCCGCCAGCCAGCGCAGCGAGGCGATCAGCCCGGCGAGCGGCGCCAGCCATTGCGCATGGTCGTCGATCCGCGCGCGCGGGCCGAGCGCCAGCACCGCCGCCTCGGCCGCCTGCTGTGCGCCCGCGGCGCCGGGGACGAAGGCGACGTCGATCATCGCCGGCACCGGCAGGTCGTTGTCGGCGAGGCCCGCGCCCAGCCAGGGGCGCAGCAGATCGGTGATCTCGCCGTCGCTGATCCGGCGCACGGCGGCGACGCCCGGCTGGCTGGCCAGCGCCCCGACGATGCGGTCGGCGGTGGCGTCGCGCCGCGCCTGGTCGGCATCGACGACCTGGACAGTGATCTGCCCCGACAGGTGCGAATCGAGCCCGCGCGCCGCGAAGCCCAGCGCCAGCCCGGCGGCGGCGGCGAGCACCATCAGGAACATCATGATCGCGATCACCCAGGGCATCGGCCCCGACAGCCAGCCCTCGGGCAGCAGCCGTCGGCCCGCCGCGCTGGTCAGCCAGTTGCCCGATCCCGTCCCGAACAGCGCCATCAGCGCGCTCCCCCGGGAGCTTCGAGCTTCCCATTGTCGAGCCTGCCACTATCCAGCCGGATCGTCTGGGCGTGGTGGACGCGCGGGATCAGGTGGAGGTCGTGGGTCGCGACCAGGATCGTCGTGCCGAGCTTGTTGAGCGCCTCGAACAGATAGAGCAGCCGCCCCGCCATGTCGGGGTCGACATTGCCGGTCGGCTCGTCGGCGACGAGGATCTCGGGCCGGCCGATCACCGCGCGGGCGATCGCGACGCGCTGCTGCTCGCCGCCCGACAGGGTGGCGGGGCGGGCATAGGCGCGGCCCGACAGGCCGACCCATTCGAGCATCTCGCGCACCGGCGTGTCGATGTCGGCCTCGGCGACGCCGTTCACGCGCAGCGGCAGGGCGATATTCTCATAGGCCGACAGATGCGGGATCAGGCGGAAGTCCTGGAAGACGGTGCCGATGCGGCGGCGGAAGCCGGGCATGCGCGCGCGCGGCAGGGTGACGACGTCCTCCCCGAACATGCGGATCAGTCCCCGGCTCGGCCGCTGCGCCAGGTAGATCAGGCGGAGCAGCGAGCTCTTGCCGGCGCCCGACGGCCCGGTCAGGAAGTAGAAGGCGCCCGCCGCCAGCCCGAAGCTGAGGTCGCTCAGCGTCTCGGCGCCCGACCCGTAGCGCAGGCCGACATTCTCGAACTGGACGATGTTGGCGGCCCCCGGCCTCATCCGCCTAGCCTCACTCGATCGACGCCTCGCACATGCCGCGAGCCATGGCACAGCATCGCCCCTCCCGCAAATGCTTGCAGCCGGAGTCATGTCAGGGTTAGGGAGGTGGGCGTGATACTCATCTGCCCCGCCTGCCAGACCCGCTATCTCGTTCCCGACGCGTCGATCGGCGCGACCGGACGGCAGGTGCGCTGCGCCAGCTGCCGCCATAGCTGGTTCCAGGGCCCGCCCGAGCCCGCCGCTCCCGACGCCGTGCAGGCCGCGCCGCCGCCCGCGCCGCCGCCGCAGTCGACCATCGTCGAGCCGGTGCCGCCGCCCGCGACCGCCGACAGCGAGCAGCCCGAGGCCGAGGTCCAGGCGCGCTACGACGGCCCGCAGGAGGTTGCCCCGATCCACGACCGCCCGAGCTACGACCAGGTGCCCGCGCTCGCCGGCCGGCCGCGCCGCAACACCGCGAAGCTGCTGACCATCGTCGCAGCGATCGTCGCGCTGGTGCTGGTGGCGGCGATCGGCGCGGTCGTCGCGGTCGGGCCCGACAAGCTGGCCGAGCGGCTGGGCCTCGTCCCCGCGCCGGTGCCGCTGCTGATCGAGATGACCGGCAAGCCCGAGCGGCGCGAGACGGCGAGCGGCAACGAACTGTTGGCGGTGACCGGCAAGATCGTCAACCCGACCGACCAGCCCCAGCCGGTCCGCGACATCCGCGCCGAGCTGCGCGACACGCAGGGCCGCACCGTCTATAGCTGGACGATCACCCGCCCGGTGCCGATGCTGGTTCCCGGCGGATCGGCCGAGTTCGACAGCGCCGCCGTCGACATCCCGCGCGGCGCGAAGAACCTGCATCTGAGCTTCATCGGCCCGACCGGGAGCTAGACCGCGTCGGGGAGCGGGTGGGATCGATCTCCGCCCCCAAACATGCGCCCGTCATGCCTGCGGAGGCAGGCATCCATGTCTGTCGCCTTCTCAGATGCCATCTGGCTGATGAGAGACATGGGCCCCTGCCTGCGCAGGGGCGACGGTTGATGGTTATCGCCCTTCCTTTCTTTTCCCTGCCGGGGAACAAGGCAGCGAGATTCCAGCTTTCGCTGGAATGACGAAGCAAAACGGGAAGGAGACGACATGCGCATCGGCGTGCTGACCGGCGGCGGCGACGTTCCGGGGCTCAATCCCTGCATCCGGTCGATCGCGCTGTCGGCGCTCGATCGCGGCTGGGAGGTGATCGGCTTCAGGCGCGGCTGGCAGGGCTTCCTCGAGATCGACCCCGCCGAGCGGGAGAGCGTCGCCGCGCACAGCATCGTCCTCGACCGCGAGGCGGTGCGCGGGATCGACCGGGTCGGCGGGACGATGCTCCACACCTCGCGCACCGACCCGCGCACCGTGGCCGGCGGCGACCGCACCGGCCATGTGCTCAAGGTGCTCGACGCGCTCGGCGTCGACGCGCTGATCACGCTGGGCGGCGACGGGACGCTGCGCTTCTCGGCGCATCTGTCGGCGCAGGGCTTCCCAGTCGTCTCGATCCCCAAGACGATGGACAACGACGTGTTCGGGACCGACTATTGCATCGGCTTCTCGACCGCGATCACCCGATCGGTCGACGCGATCAACGCGCTGCGCACCACCGCCGAGAGCCATGAGCGGATCGCGATCGTCGAGCTGTTCGGGCGGCGCAGCGGCGAGACGGCGCTGCTCGCCGGCTTCCTGGCGCAGGTCGACCGCACCGTGATCGCCGAGGTGCCGGCCGATCCCGAGGTGTTGCTGCCGCTGCTCGCCGCCGATCGCCGCAGCCGGCCCGGCGCCTATGCAATGTGCGTGATCTCCGAGGGGGCGAAGCTGGCCGGCGACGAGGCCGGCGACGGCGACCGGCGGCTGTCGGCGACGCAGCGCAGCGAGACGGCGGTCAGCCGGCGGCTGGCACTGCTGATCGAGCAGCGGGCGAAGGAGGGGACGATCGTCCAGCAGCTCGCCTATCTGATGCGATCGGGCGATCCCGACGCGCTCGACCGGATGGTCGGCTTCGCCTTCGGCGGCCTCGCCGTCCAGAAGATCGAAGCGGGCGAGACGGGCCGGATGCTGGCGCTGCGCGACGGCAATTACTGTCATGTGCCGATCGACACGCTGCTCGGCGGCACCAAGACGGTCGACGTCGACAGGCTCTACGATCGCGCGCGCTACCGGCCGAAGCTCACCCATGTCGAGGGCATGCCGATGTTCCTCTATTGAGGGCGCGGGGCGGCGGACAAGATTTATCGCGATAGCCCATTGCGCCCCGCCGAACCCTTTGCTAGTGGCGCGGGCCTGCCAGCATCCCGGCCATCCGGGATTCTCCTCGGTGTGCGGTCGTGGCGGAACTGGTAGACGCGCAACGTTGAGGTCGTTGTGGCCGAAAGGCCGTGGAAGTTCGAGTCTTCTCGACCGCACCACCCAGTCTGAAATCGCTGAGTCAAAGAGTTTCCGCTTCGGCGGAGCTCTCCACTCGCGCGCAGTTCCGCGGGATTTTGGGGACGCGGTGGATAGCGTTGAGGTCGAGAGACGCGCTGAGCTGCGGCATCATGGCGAAAGAAAAGGGCCGCGTCTCAGGCGGCCTAAATTCTGACCTCAGCGGTGGTTCAGGCGATGCCGAGCAGACCGCGCTGGCTGTGCCAGGCGAGTGGAAGATCGGTCGCCAGCAGGGACTTTGCCGTGAGGCTGGATGGCTGGCGTCCCTCGACGATGGCGGTGACGATATCGGGGGCCAGGCAGCTGATCGCCAGCAATCGTCCCAGCCGCTTGCGGCAGCGGCCGGCTTCGGTTGCGATCTGAAGCAGCGATTTGGTTCCCGATGCGAGCAACAGTTCACGCGCCGCAATGGCCTCGCCCATCAATGCGAGCAGCTTCGGATCGCGTCTGCGCTCCTGCATTGTGGCTGTGGCGGGCGCGGGAATAATCAATCGGATCTGATGGCCGCGACGGACGCGCACTGCTTCAGTGGAAATGAGAATGGCTTCTCCATCAGCGAGGCTGGTGGCCAGCTGCGCTGCGAGGCCATTCCGATCCAGCTCGATCTCGATTCGATCCGGTTGCAATGTGATCCGCCGAACGAGGGCATCGATCAGTCTGCCCTTCTCCGAGGATGATGGGCCAAGCAGATAGGCGGCGGCTATGTCGGCCTTGCTCAAGCTTCGGTGAAGTGTGCTCGCGTCATGCTCTGGAGCCAGCAGGGCGCTCAGCCCGGAGCTGTCCTTCAGAAACTCGGCGAGACGGCGGCAAACCAATGCCTCGATGTCATGCGCGGACACGCGCCATGCCGGTCCGCCATCGAGAGCGTCTGCCCGCGTGATGTAATAGCGATAGCGCTGCGAGCCCTTGTTCGCATGGCTGGGACTCATTGGCCGGTCAGCCCCATCGTGAAGAAGACCGATCAGCAAACTCGAATGCTGGGCGCGGAGTCGGCGGGCGCCGCCATTGGCTCCTGCCGCGATCTTGTCCTGAACCTGCTGCCAGAGCTCGACCGGGACGATGGGGTTATGGTCGCCCGGATAGGCGACGCCCTTGTGAACGATCTCCCCGAGATAGATGCGGTTGGACAGAAGGTGGTAGAGCGTTCCTCGCCGGAAGACACAGCCCCCTCTATGGGGGCCGCTGGTTTGCCGCTGGACCTTGGTACGATAGCCGTCCCGATCCAGCTCTTCGACCAGTTCCCTGACCGAGCCGAGATCGAGATAGCGTCGCATGATGTGACGGACCGTCTCGGCCTCTTCCTCGTGAACGACGAGCTTGCGATCCTGGACGATATAGCCGAGCGGCACAGGGCCTCCCATCCAGAGGCCTTTCTTCTTCGAAGCGGCGATCTTGTCGCGGATGCGCTCGCCGGTGACCTCGCGTTCGAACTGGGCAAAGGACAGCAGCACGTTGAGCATGAGCCGGCCCATGCTCGTCGTGGTGTTGAACGCCTGGGTGACTGAAACGAAGCTGGCGCCTGCCGCATCGAGAATCTCGACGATCTTGGCGAAGTCGGCGAGACTGCGGGTCAGCCGGTCGATCTTGTAGAGAACGATGACATCGACCTTGCCGCCGGCGACATCGGCCAGCAGCCGCTTGAGACCTGGCCGCTCCATATTGCCGCCTGAAAAGCCGCCATCGTCATAGCGATCCGGCGCCAGCGTCCAGCCCTCATGGCGCTGGCTCAGGATATAAGCGGAGCAGGCGTCAAACTGGGCGTCGAGGCTGTTATATTCCTGTTCGAGGCCGTCCTCGGTCGATTTGCGGGTGTAGACCGCGCAGCGAAGCTTAGTGCCGCGTCGATCGTCAGCCACGGCTAGCTACTCCGAAGAAGCGAGGGCCGGACCAGTGCGCGCCTGTGACTTCTCGCGCGATGGCGGAGAGGGAGGGATAGTGCCGGTCGTTCCAGAGAAAGCCTTTCTCAAGGGCCTCGACCGAAATGATCTGGCTGTTCCACTCACGTACGAAGCGAGTGCCGGGCCGAACTTCCGCGGTTGGTTTGATGGTCTCGGCCTCCTTTGATGACGCGCGTTGTAGCTCGCGCAGAACCGCTGCCGGCAAGCCGCCATGGCGCCGTTCCTGCAGGCGATGGGCGAGCAGGCGTTTCAGCAGAGCATCGGACACCGAGGGCGGTTCGGCTGCGCCCGCCCTCAGCCATTCCTCGCGGAGCTGCGCCGACGACATGGTCGTCAGCGCAGTCAGCTGCTTGTCGGTTTTCGACATGGTCAGGCGACAGCCATGGTGGCGTAACAGGTCGCGCCGTCACGGGTCGCCTTTTCGAGGATATGGCCTTTCTTGCGCAGGCCGGTCAGAGCCGCGCGTGTCGTGTGCGGCAACCAACCCGTCGCATCGATGAGTTCAGCCAGCGTCGCTCCCTGCTCCCGGCGGAGCATGTCCAGCACCATATCGATTTTCTTCACCGGTTTTGCGGTCGGAGGCTGCACCTCGCCTGCGGCTGCTTTGCCTTTGTCGGTAATGATGAGACCGAAGGTCTTGCCTTCTCCGATTCGCCAGACCTGAGTCTGATCGCCGGTTTCGACCTCCATCGCGAACTTGTGTTGGAGCAACTCGCCATAGGAGGTGCGGAGCATCTCACTCAGCTCGCCAAGTCCTTCCGGTGGCGGCAGCAAATTACCGTCAGGTCGCGTTGCGGCGGCGGACAGGATGAGCTTGTGGATGTCAGTAAGCTTGAACTTGGCCATGGATGGTCTCCTTTAGGGAGCGACGTCATGTCGTTCCCACCACCCACAGCCCCGCCGGTCAGACCGATCAGGGCGGCGGCCAATATCCAGGGCCGCGATTCAGTGACGACACCAACGCTCTGCCGGCGACGGAAGTCGAGCGAATTGTGGCCGTGGCGAATGGCAATGCCCTTTGCTCCATTGTAGATTTAATGACTGGAACGGGGCCGGGTCCGGCCTGTCCGGTTCTAGGCGCGAAAATGGGTGAAGCTGCCGTTCGTTTGAACCGACACGCCGGTCAGCAGCCGCCGACATACCCGTCATTCTCCGCTTCGGAATAGGCCGTCGAAAGCTGTGCTCCGTTCAGGCACTCGCCAGGAACGGCAAATGGGTCGCTGGCGGACCTGCACCTCTTGGTAGATTGGTCGCGAAAGCAGATATCATCGAGGTTGCCCCCGACGGGAAATGTCACCATCTCGTTTCCTCTATGTTCTGAAATCCGCTTGGCGATTACGTATTTCACAAACCATCTTCTCGTTGCGGAGGCGTTCCGCTATGAGTGAGGGATGGGAAGAACGCAGATCGGGGGTGGTTTACTGGCGCTCGTATCGGGCTTCGCTGCGGCGTTGCTTCCGATGACGTGGCCACAGCCATCCGCTTTAGAGCTTGGGATCGCGTGGAGTATCCTCGCGATCCTTGCCGCGCTTGGCATCTTCCTTATGTTCAAAACGCCGAAGGAAGATGGGATGTCGAGTGGTAACGGAAGTGGGCCTACGCCGCCTAGTCGCCCCAAAGGGCCAGTAGGCATCTACATGGAGGGATGCACAAACTCTGTCACGGAGGGAAACATCATTGAGGGATTCGACAACCCCATTGTCGACATAGGGGGGGCTAACAACACTCACCAGCGTAATATCTTCCGCCGGAAGAAAAAGCCCTAATCCGGCTTTATCCCTAGCCGGGCACTTCTCGACCAGCCTCCTCATCCGCCCATTGAACCCTTCATCCTTCATAGCGGGCAATGAGCCGGTCCAACCGATCAAGCAATTGGCGTGCACCGGGCGTCCAACCATCGCGATCGAAGTAGGACACCATCTCCCGGCGCTGGGCGTGAAGCTGGGCGACAAGCTCTTCACAAGTCGGCATCACAAACTCAACCATGTTCAATCCTTTCGCTTCTCAGCGGGCTTCTGGCTTGCCAATGCCCTTAATCGCTTCTTGAAGCGGTCCTCGTCGTCGTCGCACTCTAGCTCGCGCGCGGCTTCCTTGAATTTGTCGAGCTGGGATTTGGGCTCGTCGGTCATGGAGAACCTTCCTTCGTGCTGACAGGCACCAATTTCTGAAGTTTGAGCGAGCGCGTTTCATTGCCCGTCGCCACGACCCGAGAAACCTTCTCATTGATAGTCGCCAGGTAGGGCGCACCGACCGTCGTTTTTTCCTTCACGAAATCATCAGCCAAGCCGCCTTGGAAACTCTCCCCGCCGGGCACGACCAAATGAAATTTTCCGATCTCAATATCGAGACCAACAAGAATACCTTTTGCATCGAACGTATTAGGTTCTTCGTCCTTTGCATTATGGAAGATCGTGCTTAGATCAAAGAAGCGGTTCTTTTCGATAAACTGGCCGCGCTGAACACCATCTGGCCGCTTGATCACCAGATCGACAGCCGTTTCCCATTTAGCATTAACATCGACCCACCGGCAGAGTTGAGTGACGAGAGCAGGACCCAAATGCCTAGAGGCATCGACAGCGGCGTCGCTATCGGAAACGTCGAGGAACTCCGAAAATACATCGATTACTTCGTCAAGCTCTCCCTTCAGGAGATCGCGCTCGTTTTCAACGGCGAGTACAATCCCCAAAGAGCCTGGGTACGTATAAGCAAAATTGAGCCGCGTCTTTGCTTCGATTTCGCGCGAGTATTTTGCTTTTGCCTTTGGTCCTGCCTTTAGAAAATCGGCCGCGCCCGTAAAGGATCGCTGAAAGGCATGCACGCTATCGGCAACCGCCTCGACGGCATAAATGTCAGAGCCACTGATCAAGCGGTATCGTATCAGGTCTATAGAACCGGTGGCCGCGAACCTCTCTAAAAGCTCTTGGCTCCGGGCCGCTCGGCGCTGGGCGGAGCCAAGGCCCAAGGCAAGTCGCTCATTAGCGGGGTCGGACCTGAGGGCAAACTCCATCCTCTGCACAATCGACGTGTGCTCTCGAACCTGAGATAGCGCCTCCGAAAAGTCCATACTTACCTGAAGGGGATCACGACAAAACCCTTTAACCAGCTTGAGTTACGCTCCCTCGACCACTGCCATGCCCAGCCATCTGGATCGTTATCCCCGCCATGCAGCGGGTGCGCCTTAGGATAAAGTTGGCAGAGAAAAAGATCAAGGCATTTGTCAAATCCGGGATTGTAGTCGTCGAACTTTTTTAAATAAGAAAATGCATCTTCATCTAGGTTGTCAATAACTTCACTTAAAACCATAAGAGAGCCGTCGATGTCATCAGGCTCAGGGCATTTGGTTATAAAGCTGCCATCTAACCACAGTTCGCACGGTATTTGATATTGTTTCAATGGTTGGAGGACTGACGTTTTAAATTCCTGCCAAATTGTTGAACGCGAGCTACCACCCAGCCCCACCACGAACTGAGTTTCAAAATCGCCGATCGTCATTTCGTGACGGCCAGCCGACAGCAGCGGTTCGTAGTCCTTCTTCAACGCCCCCGGTCTCTCTTGTTCCCTTCGGTTCGCAGACGTAACGGGGCCCACTACCGAGAGTCAAACGTCTCCCAGCCTCTGTGCGGTTTGGTACGCCACCGACTACGCCTTTTGGGAGAGGGGCCCTTTCTCTCCGCCTTCTTACCGGCCGAACCAGCTACCAGTAGCACGGTAGGTCAGCCGCTTGCCGACAATGCCCCTCACTGCGTTATCCGCGCGAGCCTTGTCGTCGATGCCCAGCTTCGCACGGTTGCAATACCGGAAGTCGAACTCAGCGAGGTAGCGGTGCAGATGCTGCTCGCCGCAATGCTGATAGACGCCCTTCATGCCGCGCTTGAAGATCGAGAACGAGCCTTCGACCGTGTTCGTGTAAACGTCGCCCCGGCCATACTCGCCGATCGAGTGATTGACGGTTTCGTGGCTCGCGAAGTCCTTACCGAGCATCTTGTAGAGCCGGGCCTGATCAGTGATCAGTCGGGCCTCCTTGGCGATGTTGGCCTTCACGATCGGCTCCACATAGCAGGAGATCATCTGGTCGAAGTTGAACGAGCGTATCTGGCCGCTGTCGCGATCGACGAGGCTGATGACCTTCATTTTGTGCGCGCCGGACTGGCGGACGGGCTGACCTTTGAGGACGCCGATATAGGTCTCGTCGACCTCGACCGCGCCACCGCCCGAACCGAACGGAACGGCAAGCTCGCCGGAGCGCAGAGCTTCGCGGATGCGATGCGAGAGGAACCACGCGCTGTTGTACTGGACCTCAAGGATGCGACTAAGCTGGTGCGAGCTGATGCCCTTCTTGCTCGACACGATCAGGTGAACAGCCTGGAGCATCTTGTGCAGGGGAAGCTTGGCATCCTCAAACACGGTGCCGACCTTGGCCGTAAATTGCTTCCGGCACTCACCGCACTTCTTGAGGCCATGGCGGACAACGCCCTCGGGGTTCTTCTTGCTGGGCTTCGAGCGGACGCCTTCCAGCTTGTAGACCCGGCCACCGACAACGCCGCAGTGCGGGCATACGATGCCGTCCGCCCAAATCACGCTTTCGAGATATTCGAAGGCAGCGGCTTCATCGTGAAAGCGGGGCTGAGAGAGAACGGACATTCGGTAGGCTCCTTATGCCTCTGTTCCTACCGTGTTCCGTTGGGTTTGTCAAATACGTAATCGCCATCCGCTTGATGGTAAAGCGCGACGTGAAGAAAGATGTGTGCTGACCGCAGGAGCAGGATTTGGCTACCCTATTTTTTTCGTACTCCCACCAAGACGAAGCGCTTCGCGACCAGCTCGAGACCCAGCTGGCAATGCTCAAGCGTCAGGGTGTTATCGAAACGTGGCACGATCGCCGCATCGGGGCCGGCCAAGAGTTGCACACCCAGATCAGCGATCATGTTGAAAATGACGACATCATCCTGCTGCTTGTCAGCCCGGACTTCCTCGCTTCCGATTACTGCTATGATCAGGAAATGCTGCGAGCCATGGAACGCCATGATGCGGGCGAGGCAATCGTCATCCCCGTGATCTTGCGCCCCTCGGAGGGCTGGACGGGAGCGCCCTTCGGAAAATTGAATGCGGTCCCGGCCGACGGCAAGCCGATCACGCTGGCCCCAGATCGCGATCAGGCCTTTGTCGAAGTGGCAGGGGCGATCCGCAAGGCAGCAGCGCGCCTCGCTCCCAAGCCGACTCCTTCCCCGCCGGCGGTCGCGCAGATGCGCGCCGCCGCGCCTCAGTCATTCGGCTCTACTCCAACGGAAAACTTCGCGCCACGGTCGAGCAATCTGAGGCTCGCCAAGACTTTCTCCGAGCGAGACCGGGATCGCTTCAAGGTCGAGAGCTTCGAGTATATTGCCCGCTTTTTCGAAACGTCGCTCGGTGAACTCGAGGCCCGTAACCCCGGGATCGAGGGCAGTTTCCGACGCGTCGATGCGAACCGCTTCACCGCATCGATTTATCGTGCGGGTCAGGCGGTCTCCCGCTGCACCATCTTCATCGGTAGTTCCATGCTCAGCGACGGCATCGCCTTCGCGCATGGTGAGACCAGCTCTAGCAATTCCTTGAACGAAAGCCTGTCTGTGGTGGCAGACTGTAGGACTGTACGGACTCGCGGGACATCTTTCATGCTGCTGACTGGCAGCCGGGAGGATGGATCCGATGACCAAGGAAGAACGCGACATTCAGCGCAAGCTCAAGGTGCTGCGCCATGCCGAGAAGAGCGGCCATGTGGCCAGGACCTGCCGGTATTTCGGCGTGGGACGGTCAAGCTTCTACCGTTGGAAGGCCGCCTACGCGCAACGTGGCGAAGCCGGACTGATCAACGCCAAGCCCATTCCGAAGAACCCCGCCAACCAGACGCCGCCCGAGGTCGTCGACAAGGTCCTCTACCTGCGCAGCAAATACCACCTCGGATCTATCAGAATCGTCTGGTACCTCGCGCGCTATCACGGCATCGCGATCTCCGATGCGGGCGTGACGCGCATCCTGCGGCGCAATGGTGTCGGCCGGCTGCCGCGCGGAACGCGCATGCGCAAAGTCCACACCAAACGCTACAACAAGCAGGTTCCCGGCCATCACATCCAGATGGACGTCAAGTTCCTCACCTTCACCGGAAAGCGCGGCGAGAAAATCCGGCGATTCCAATATACCGCCATCGATGACGCAACCCGCGTCCGGGCGCTCAAGGTCTACGACAAACACACACAAGCTAACGCGATCGACTTCGTCGATCACATCATCGAAAAGTTCCCGTTCCGCATCAAGGAAATCAGGACCGACAATGGGCATGAGTTCCAGGCCAAGTTCCATTGGCACGTCGAAGATCAGGGCATCCGTCATGCTTACATCAGGCGTGGAACCCCGCAGCTGAACGGCAAGGTCGAGCGCTCCCATCGATCAGATCAGCAGGAGTTTTACCAGCTCCTCTCCTACAAGGGCGACGTCGATCTCGAGGCCAAGCTCAGCGAGTGGGAAAACTTCTATAACTTCAATCGGCCGCACGGTGCCTTCAACGGTAAAACACCCTATGAAGCGCTCAGGGAGCGCCTATAGTCTCATGCAATCGATGTCCCGCTAGAGCATCAACCTTACACTCAGGCGCTTCGCCTTTTCGGGTGACGGGGATGTCGATCGCTATCTCGCCCTGGTGCGCCGCTATCCCGCCGTGTTGGCGACCGTCCAGACGCAGCTCGACGCTCAGGAAAAGGCCGGCGTCCGCCTGCCGCGCGAAGCGGCCGGGCGCGTGCGTACCGTATTGCTCGGCCAGGTGCAGAAGCCCGAGCAAAGCTTTGCATGGCCCGATGACATGCGCCTGGCGCCATTGTCGGCACCGGCCAGGATGCGGTTGCGCGATGCCTTGCGCGAGGCGATCGCCCACTCGGTCAATCCCGCGCTCGAGGCCCTCGCGGCCCGCTTCGGCCCACAGTATCAAGCCAATGCCCCGACGCGCTTTGGTCTCGCGCAATATCCCGGCGGCAAGGCCTATTATCGGGCCTTGATCCGGCGTGAGTTGACCCTCGAGGACTCCCCCGAGGAACTGTTCAAGGCCAGCCAGCATGCCCTCGACATGATCGAGTCCGAGCTCAAGGCGTTGCGCGGCGAAATGGGCTGGTCGGGCTCGCGTCGGGCCTTCGAGGATCGCCTTCGGCAGGATACGCGCTTCACCGCGAAGACGACCGCCGAGGTCGAGGCGACCTATCTCGATTATCTGCATCGGATGGATCCGTTTATGCCGATCCTGTTCTGCCGGCCGCCGCCCTATGGCTATGGCGTCGCCCGCGCGTCACCTGCACAGGAAGCGGCGCTCACCTTCGGATATGCCGATATCCAGATCCATCCCGAGCGGCGCGGCATGTATTATTATAACGGCTCGCAACTGGATCAGCGCTCGCTGCTGCCTGCCCAGGGGCTGATCTATCATGAGCTCGCGCCCGGCCATTATTGGCACGACGCGATGCGCTTCCTGAGCAAGTCGATGACGGACTATCCGCGGCGGAACATGGCCTTCGACGAATCCTGGGGCGATTTCGGGCAGCAGCTGGCCTATGAGCAGGGCGTGTTCCGCACGCCGCAGGAGAAATATGGTCGCCTGCTGTTCAAGGCGATGTTTCACGCGCGGGCGCTCGCCGATATCGGCGTCAACTATCATGGCAAGAGCTTCGACTGGGGCCTGGCCGTCCTGCGTCGCTACACCTTCGAATCCGATTTGCAGAACCGCGCTTCGCTGATCCGCGACACCACCGACTGGCAGGCGCAGATCCTGCCCTACAGCTTCGGATCGCAGACGATTCTGCGGCTGAGGGAACGGGTTCGGGGCGAACTGGACGATCGTTTCAGCGAGCCGCGCTTCTACGATGCGATCCTGATGACGGGCGGCGCTCCCTTCCCGGTGCTCGACCGGCATCTCGACTGGTTCATCGAGCAGGAGCGGAAGGGCGGGGCGCCCGGCATATGCGTGTGATCTGCCGCGTCTATCAGCCGGCTTGCGTGGCGCCCGCCAGCAACAGCGCCTGATCGGCGAAAAAGGGCGCCGATCTCGACCGGGGACATCCGCCCGGCCGGGTTCACCCAATTGGAGACATGTTCGCACATGCCGATGATGGCGAAGGCGGTCAGCATCGGGTCGACGATCTGGAACGCCCCTTGCGCCGCGCCGTCGCGCAGGATGGTCTTGAGCATGTCGAAATGCTTCTTCTCGAGTTCCCGAAGCGTCGCGCCCTGCTCGGCCGTCAATATGTCGTTGCGCCGACGCATCCCGTATACGAGCGCCATGTACATGAGCGCGATCGATTCATAATTGATCAGCTGGTGGACGATGTGCTGCGACGTGAACTGGCTCAGCCTGGTCACCGCATCCGCTTTGGGGTCGACCGAGGCCTCGGTCGCCTCGATCAGACCCGCGACCGCCAGCCTCAGCGTTTCGAAGACGATGTGCTGCTTGTTCTCGAAATGATAATATAGCGTGGCGGGCGTTATGTCGGCATCGCCCGCAATCGCCTTCATCGACGTATTTTCATAGCCCAGCTGGGAAAACAGGCGCGACGAGGATTTGTGTAGGGCGGTGACAAAGTCGGCCACGGGAGCGCCGGCATAGGAGCGGGTGCGGCGGAGAGAAAATCTGCCAGGTGGTAAGCTGCCCGCTTTGGGGCGGCGGGGATGTTTGGCTTGGAGAGCTACGCGGCCGTACGGCGTTTCGTGTTCGTGGAAGGTCATAGCCGGCGGGAGGCGGTGAAGGTGTTCGGTCTGAGCTGGGACACGGTGACGAAGATGTGCGCGTTTTCACCGCCGCCGGGCTACCGGCGCACGAAGCCGCCGGAGAAGCCGAAGCTGGGACCGCTGTTGCCGGTCATCGACGCCATCCTGCGCGAGGACCGGCTGTCGCCGACCAAGCAGCAGCATAGCGCCAAGCGGTCTTTGCCTTGTTGATCCGGTTGGTCACAAGGTTCTGGATCGAGTCGGCCGCCTCGTAGAGCAGCTTGCGGACCGTCCTGTTGCCCTGGTTGGTGATGCCTCCCGTCCAGTCGAGTTCGCCCGACTGGTGTCGACGCGGGACGAGGCCGAAGTAGGCCCCCGTCGTCCTGGATCACTTGAACTGGCTCGCATTGTCAAAGGCTTGGCAGGCCGGAGAAGCATCGGTGCTTTCCTTGAGCTGGCGATCCATCTGCCCAAGCGCCTCGTGGAAGGGAAACGGCCGTTTGCGTCGTTGCCGTTGACAGGTACAAAATATCAATTGCACTAGCATATGTGTGTGCATATAAATCGTGATGACCAACCGTAGAGGGAGGTCGTCCGACGGAAGCGGTGTGCGCCACCCGTTCGCTCGGATCGTCAAGCTGTTCGTCTGGGGAGATATAATGAGAACGTTTCTGCGCCGATCGGCCCTCTTGGTAACGTCCGTCCTGGCTTTTACGGCGCCGCTGCCGACGTTCGCGAAGTCGGCTGTGTCCGAGCTTGCCCCACCTGCGCGGACCAAAGCCAATGCTCGACCCAATGTCATCGTCATCCTGGCAGATGACATGGGCTATCGCGATATTTCCGCGAACGGCAATCCCTGGATCGAGACGCGGAATATTGATAGCATCGGACGTGATGGCGCGAAGTTCACGAGCGGCTATGTCAGCGCTCCGTTGTGCAGTCCGTCGCGCGCGGGTCTGGTGACCGGGCGTTATCAGCAGCGCTTTGGGTTCGAATATCAGGTCTCGACCGGCGCGTTCCCGGAACTGAGCGAAGCCCGTATGCCCGACGGCAGCCTAGCCGCATTGCAGGGTGAAGCGGAATTTGCGCGCCGTGGTGTCCCGACCACAGAACGGAATATTGGTGAACTATTCAAGGCTGCCGGTTACCAAACCGGCGTTATCGGTAAATGGCACCTTGGTCACGGGCAGCAGTTCCTGCCGCAGAACCGTGGGTTCGATTACTCGAACATTTTCTACGGGAACACCAGCATCCAATATGGAGATCTATCTAACCCTGACTATATCAGCCAGAAGGTCGATTTTCATGATGAATCGCCGTTGACCGCGTGGACGCGCGAGGGCCTCAACGGCGTCCGTGAGAATGGTCGCCTGATCCATGTCGAACAGTATCTACTCGAGTATTTCCGCGATCGTGCTGTCGATTTCATCGAGCGAAACAAGGATCGGCCGTTCATGCTGTACCTTCCGATGAATGCCCCGGTACCGCCGCTGCAGGTGCCGATCGGCTATTTCGAGGCGTTGCGGAAGACGGTCCCGAATATTAATGCTCGGGCGTACAATGCCCTGCTCCTGGCACAGGACCAGGCAGTAGGAGCGGTACTGGAGAAGCTTAAGGCAACCGGCCTCGACAAGAACACGATCGTCGTCTTCTTGAGCGACAATGGCGGTGCGATGAGCCGCCCCGCGAGCAATGCACCCTATGCGGGAGGCAAGAACTCTACTTATGAAGGCGGTATCCGGGTTCCCTTCATGATGCGCTGGCCGGGCCGCATTCCTGCTGGTTCGGTTTATGACAAGCCGGTAATCAGTCTCGATATTCTGCCCACCGTCGCTGCCGCTGCCGGCGTTTCCACGAAGACCGCGCAGCCGCTCGATGGTGTGAATCTCCTTCCCTATATCGAGACGCAGAATCCAGGCACGCCGCATGAGGTGCTGTTCTGGAAGCTGGTCGGCGAATCCGCAGTCCGGTTGGGCAAGTGGAAGCTGTGGCTTAACAATGCGACGGGCGAAAGTGCGCTGTATGACCTTGAAGCGGATGCATCGGAAACGCGGGATCTCAGCGACAGCTTCCCGCAGGTGAAAGCCGATTTGCATGCGCGTTACGTGAGTTGGAACAACACCCTGCCGCCGCCAGCTTGGGCCGACATGAATCAGTATCCCGCGCCCAAGGCGAAGGCTGCGCGCACCATGCGCTCGGGTGAATAGCACACATATCGGAAGGCGCGCCGCCACCCCACGTGGCGGCGCGCGATTTTTCACATGCTTTGCAATGTAGACTGGGGCTAAGAAGTCATCATGACGCGTGCATCCCCGGACCCGTCGCAGTTCAATCTCGAAATGTTTCTGCCGCATCGAATCGCGTGTCTGCACGATCTGACTCAGACTGTGCTCGCTGGGGCGTTAAGCGAACTGGGGCTGACCGTCGCCCATTGGCGGGTCCTGCACTGCTTGGCTCAGCTAGGGCCAAGCGACCTCAATTCCATTGCGGCGTTCACCGTGCTTCAACAGTCTACGCTCAGCCGGTCTGTGGCGAAACTCGGCCAGTTTGGCCTCGTCTCGATCGATCGTCTCGAGGGCGATCGGCGCCATCTCGATGTCCTGATCACGGAGAAGGGCCTGGCGAAGCTGTCGGAAGCGATTGATATCGTGACGACGCGATTGCGAGAGACCTTCTCGCTCTCGGACCGGGAAGAAGGCTCTCTGATCCGAGAGATCAATCGCATCGTCGATACGCTTGTCGTTCGGCAGGCGCGGCGGTGACGAGCCTGTCTGGGTCTTCTGCATTCCCCGGCACGGACCTGCGCGGCATGGTGCGGGTCGAGGGCGGTGTCTTTGTGATGGGCGACGACCGCTTCTATCCCGAAGAAGCGCCCGCCCGCCGGGTGCGCGTTGGGTCGTTCTGGATCGACGTCAACCCCGTCACCAATCGCGAGTTCGCCAGTTTCGTCGAGGCAACGGGCTATCGTACGACGGCTGAGCAGGTGTCGGATGTCCAGGATTACCCGGGCGTTGACCCGGCTCTGCTCCAGCCGGGATCGCTGGTCTTTCGCAAGGCGCGGGGGCCGGTGGATCTGAGCAACCCCGCGGAATGGTGGGAGCTTTGCTTTGGCGCCGACTGGCGACATCCGTTCGGTCCTGGAAGCGGCCTGACGGACATGTGGGATCATCCGGTCGTCCATGTCTCCTATCTGGATGCCGCTGCTTATGCCCGTTGGCGTTGTAAGGCGCTGCCGTCTGAGGCTGAATGGGAATTTGCCGCGCGTGGCGGACTGGACGGACGGGCTTATGCCTGGGGCGACAGTCCGCGACCTGACGGAGCGGTGCTCGCCAACTACTGGCAGGGCTTATTCCCTTTCGCGAATACATGTGAGGACGGCTGGGAGGGAACGTCTCCCGTGGGAATCTACCCGGCCAACGCCTATGGCTTGTTCGACATGATCGGTAATGTCTGGGAATGGACCGACGACTGGTGGTCACTTCCCAAGACCCGGTCGGGGCAGGGCAAGAAGAAGCGCGGCTCATGTTGCGCGCTGCCCGACCCGCGTGGTGGAACGCAGCGCGGCAGCTTGGATCCGGCGCTGCCGCTCGTTCGATTTGGACGAAAGGTCATCAAGGGTGGCTCGCACCTTTGTGCTGACAATTATTGCCAGCGATATCGACCCGCCGCTCGGCATCCGCAGATGATCGAGACGTCGACCTCGCACATCGGGTTTCGATGCATCATCCGAGACTGGGGGCGATAACGCCGACGGCGATCCGGCGGATACCGACCGTTGGACAGCGTGGGCAGACGAAAATAGACGCCTCGAAAAACTACTGGCACGTAAAGGCTTGAGCTGATTCGCTGTCTGGGTGTGGTAGCGGAGGCGGTGATGGGGACAGCCAAGTTTTCAGACCGGTACGAGGCGCTGAGCACGGCTCGTAATCCGCTTGAGCGACTGGCTGCTGTCGTCGACTTCGAGGTTTTCCGCAGACTTTGGAGGCAGCGTTGCGGCGCAACGCTCGCGGCAAAGGCGGGTGATCGCCGTTCGACCCGGTGTTCATGTTCAAGATCCTGGTTCTGCGGGCGCTCTACCCGCTGTCGGATGACGCGACCAAGTTCCAGATCAAGGATCGCCTCTCGTGCCAGCGGTTCCTCGGCCTTATCACAGCTTCGCTGCAATCAGTCGGTTCTTCAAGGCATTCAAGTATGGCCGATCTGATTGCGTCAGATCGGCCGTTTCCATGCCTCCGTCGTGTTTGATACGCGATCCGGCCGTCGTTCCCCCGCCTGCCGGTCAGGCAAGCGGGGTGCAGCGGCGCGGGATAGCTTCAGAGGTCGAAGCGGAAACCCACCCGGAAGGCGCGGCCCAGCACATCGTACAGCGAGCCATTGGTGCCGACGTTGATGTGAACCGGCCCTAGGATCAGCGGACTGACCCGCGGCGACTGATTGAAGACATTGTCGATCGCCAGGAACAGGGAAGGCTTGCCGGCGACGTCCTGGAACTCATGGGACAGCGTCACATCGGTGTAATAGGCCGCCTTCACATGGTTGTCCTTGACCGTGATTTCCTTCGTATATTTGCCGGCACCGATGAAGCGCTCGCGAAGGTTCAGGGTCGTTCCACCCTGGCGATAGCTGGCGTTGACTAAGCCGCGCCACTTCGGCACGGCCGTGTTTTCCGACATGGTTCCGGCATATTCGTAAACCCTGAAGCCGGTGTCGATCGTGCGGCGGCGCACATGGTTAGCGAGCGCGGAGATGTCGAAAGTGCCCGCGCCGAGGCTGGTCCGATAATTGACCTCGAAATCCAGCCCGGTCGTGCGTTCGCGGCTGAAGTTAATCCCCGGAGTCAGCACTTCGGTAATTAGGTTCGTGGTCGTCGAACGGCTGATGTACTGGCACAGCGACGGACTGGTGCCGTAGCAGCCATCGATCAGGTTCTGTGCTGCAAGGCTGACGATCGCCTGTTTGATCTTGATGTCGTAATAATCCGCCGAGAGGGCGAGGCCGGGTAGCCAGTCCGGCTTGTAGCCGATCCCGACCGACAGCGTGTCCGCGCGCTCGGGACGTAGGTTGCGGTTGCCCACCACCGTGACGAAGGTGGCGTAGGAGGAGTTGGCCACCGGATCGGCAACCGCGAGCGGGAAGGCCTGACCGCCCTGGAACAGGTCGTTCAGATTGGGCGCGCGAATATCACGCGACAGGACGCCACGCAGGCGCCACTCGCGGCTCGCCTCCCAGGTCAGGCCGGCCTTCCAAGTCGTGACGCTGCCGCTCATGCTGTAGTCGGTATAACGCAAGGCGCCATTGAAGCTGACGTCCTGGGCGAACGGCACATCCTTCAGCAATGGCACGACGACCTCGCCGAACATTTCCTTGACCGAGATCCTGCCCGATGACGGCTTGAAGTTGCCGGTGAAGAAGCCGTTTGCAATCGACACGGCGTCGGCTGTCGCCTTGAACGTCTCGCGCCGATACTCCGCGCCGATGACGATCGAGATCGGCCCTGCCCAGGTCGAAACGGGTTCACCCGCGACGGTCCCTGCGACGACATCCTGCTTGATGTCGATCGCCTGCCGCGCCGTTCCGAACACATAGGCGCGCGCCTGATCTGACGCCGGAACCGCGCCAAACGGGTTGAGCGGCGAACAGGCGGGGTCGTCGTTCGACGCGACGGCATCGGCGTTGACCGCGCAGACGATCGCGCCGTTCGCCAGTTTCACGCCATTGGCCGCCTTTTCGTAGCGTGCGGCAATCGGGTTATTGCCGACCTCGGAGACGATGCGCGACACCCCGTGCTGGTAGTAACCGTTGAAATTCCAGCCGCCGACATCTGCCTTGAAGCCCGCAAGATAGCGTTCCATTTCGCGGGTGTTGCGTGCGGCCAGCTGACCGAACTTGATATTGCTGCTTCCGTAGCGGAAGCCTGTTTCGCCTGCGGCGACCAACGCGTTGCGCACGGCCGGATCGAGATAGGCGTTGTCCGCGGAAAGAGCGAGGTTGCCGAAGCGATTGTAGGACACCGATAGATAGTCGGCTTCCGAGCGGCCATAACCGACTTCACCGAAAATCTCGACGGCATCGGTCAGCTCATAAGACACATGACCAAAGGCGCTGTAATTCTTTGTCGGGATCGAAATTTCGATGCGGCCGCCTTGATCCTCGCCCGATCCTCCCAGCGATTGTAAACCGGCGACATAACCGAAGTCGAACAATGTCGGCAGGGCTAGGCCATCGGGCCCGAACTGCGTGCCGCGGAGCGGCCCGGCGGTGATCAGGCCGTTGTCGGTCGCGCTGGCGAGGCCGACATTGCGTGCCACCATATATTGTGGCGCACCGTTGGCTGGAGTGTAGCCGGGGTTCAGGATGAGTTTCGACCCGCTGTACCAGCCGCGATCCTGCGCGCGAGCGCGGCCGGAATCGCTATACTGGCCCGAGACGACGATGTGGCCGCGGCCGTCGGCGAATGCCATGCCACCGCTCAGTTCGGCCTGGAAGGTCGATCCGTCGCCTTCTTGCGTGATACCCTTGGAAATCTTCCCCTTTAGCCCTTGATAGCGATCGTCGAGGACGAAGTTGACGACACCCGCGACAGCATCCGAACCCCAGGCGGCGGAAGCGCCGCCGGTGACGACGTCGACACGCTTGATCAGAGCGGTGGGCAGCAGGTTGACGTCGACCGCCCCCGTGAGCGTTGATGCGACGACGCGACGACCATCCAGCAAGGCGAGGGTGCGGTTGACGCCCAGATTACGAAGATTGAGCAGGTTGGCACCAGCGGTGCCGCCATTGGTGGTACCGTTGTTGTTGCGAGGGCTGACCGAACCTGACAGGGCCGGCAACTGGTTGACGAAATCTGCCAGGCTGGCCGGCTGCGCTTGGTTCATATGCTCGAGCGAAAGGATCGTCGTTGGTGTCGGCGCGGTATAGCCGGTGCGGTTCGTGCGCGTCGCCGTGACGACGATGGCGCTTTCCTCATCCGCTTCGGCTGTTTCGACGCTCTGCGGCGCGCGGGACGTATCATTGATTTGAGCGTTTGCAGGCGCCGTAATCCATATCGCAGCGAGAGCGGCGGACGATTTCAGGATGTTGAGATGGCTTGCCATTTTTCCCTCTTGTAGCAATTATTATTAGTAAGATATATTATCATATGTATTTTATCGTGATGATTACTATCAACCATCTAATTATTTCGAATAAGTCCGGTTAAATGATGACAATTTATATACTCTAGGAACTGCTGATCCGGCGCCAATACCGAGACTTCATGGTAAAGTCTTAAATCCATCTGAAAATTTAGTTTGCCGGCCATCTGAAGAAAAGCTTCGAAGATCGCGACATGCGTCTTGTGGCTTTCGGCCCAGGTTTCCATGTCGCGCAGGGACCGCCAGTAACTCAGGCCAAAGCTTTTCTGCTGATCGCGGTGCCGCATATAGCGGTTGCTCCAACAACCGATACTGCCCCCGTCGGTCGTCAGGAACCGCATGCCGGCATCGAGCACGGGTTCGATTTCGCTTAGATAGATCTCGCGCTCGGCATCGCGGGTCGCTTCCCAATCCTGTCCCGAGCGGATCACCGCAAGGTTGCGGAGCCCATCCACGCGGATGCGCCGGCCGACGGTTTCGGCGGGCGGCTCGGACCGCGTGGCGGCACCATCGAGCGGATCGACCTGGGCCGCCGGAATCCTGTCCCGCATCGAACCCCAGTAGGAATGCTCCTGAATCTCTTCCAGATCGAGCCCGCCCATGGCGATAGCCACCCCTTCTGGATGGCTCGGGTTCGAAAAAAGGGTCTCGAAGCGATCATTGGTCGGGAAGAAGATCTCGCGGAAATAACCGGGGCCATCGCCTAGGCGGTCGCCGCTCTCCCACCAGCCGGCGACATCATTGCGCGCGCGCCACAGGCCGAACGCTGCCGGATCGCTCCAATAGGCGACCGCCACGAGCGTTTCATAATCTGCGATGTCCTTGAAGCTCGCCTGATCGACATGGCCCGCAGCGTGATCCCCTTCCAGCATGGCACATATGCCGCTGAAGCCCGCTTCGGCGCGCGAACGCAGGTCGGCGTCGGCATATTGGACGCCGAAGTAGGCCATCACGACCTGTGGCCGGCCGGGCTGCCCCTGTACCATCCACGCGGGATAGGGGGGCTTGAACCCATCGGGGCAGCTGCGCGGGCAGGAGCGAGGCTTTTGCAGCTCAAAGGGAATCGCGGATTTCATCGCGCTATTCGCTCCCTTCCAGCGGTTCGGGCACGGGGAATTCCGATAGACTGGCGCGGCCGGCGTCGGTCATGCCGTTCGCATATCGCCCCGAGCGGTTCGGTGCTTCGGCCCATTCGACGCAGGATGTCTGAGCAGGGTTGAACAGCAGCCGCATGACATCGGGTCGTGCGTAATGCCCGACGGGATCTCCACCGGCCTTGGCGAACGGGATCATGCCGAGGTCGATTTCCGCCATCACCAGTCCTTCTTCGTCGGGCGCAAGCGGCTGCGCGAGCGGCCGGCCGTCTGGACCCCAGATCATGGCGTGTCCACCACCCGCGCTGAGCAGTTCGGCCTTGGCTGGCGTGTCGCAGAGCTGCTCGATCATCGCCGGCGAAATCACGGCGCAGGGGGCTACGACGAAGCATTGGCCCTCGACGGCATAAACCTGGCTGAGGGCGTTGTTGACCTCTGGGCCCAATGCATAGGCCTGGTTGGGATAGAGAGAGAAGCTGGGCCACGCGCCGACGTGAACCGCCTCGCTCTGCGCGAACATCGCATATTTGGTGAGGGGGTTTACATGTTCCCAGCAACACAGGGCGCCAAGCCTGCCGAGTGCGGTGTCATGGACCTTGATATCGCTGCCGTCGCCCTCGCCGAAGATGGTGCGCTCGATCAGAGTGGCTTTCAGTTTCCGGCGCGCCGCGACGATGGTGCCATCGTCTGCGATGATAAGCTGCGCGATGTAAAGCGACCCGCCGCTGCGCTCGCTGAAACCAAGCACGACCCAGATCTTGTTGGCCTTCGCCGCTGTTGCAATCCGCTGGACCTCCGGGCCGTCGATGGTCATGCAGTTCGCGGCATGAACGCCAACGTAGCGCATCGTCGCCGCTGGGGCATCGAGCCAGGCCCAGAAGGGATATCCGGGTATCCAGCATTCGGGAAAGCCGATGAGTTGCACCCCCTTGCGCGCAGCCTCCTCGATCAGGGCAATCGTCTTCTCGACGCCCCTTTCCAGATTGAGATATTCGGGCGCCGCCTGTACGGCCGCGGCGGTGAACACTTGCTTGATCGCTGGACTGGAATCACGCATCGGCTTCTCGCTGATCTCCTTGGGCATCCCCCGGCCGATCGTGATCAGCTGGGCAGATGCGAGTCCTGAAATTTTGCTGAATTTTTGCTGGAAACCCCGACACTATTCAGTTCATCATATTGGGTCGATGCTGCGGTGATCCGTGGCGCAAGCTTGGGATCCGTCGCAATGACCGTTGGGTATCCAGCATATAGGGAACAGGCGCTCGGCTCGTGGTTGCCAGTGCACGAATCCTGGACTCACAGTGCACCGGTCGTAGCGCCCCAGCATCCCGGAACGCTCCTGGCTCTTTCGCCCGCAGAGGCGGACCATCGTGTTGATGAGTGGGGCCGCGGCATCTCCGAGCTGTTCACCGACCTGAAGTTCGAAGCGGTAGAGCCCACAACCTTCGGGGGCAGGATCGAGACGATCCGCAGGGGTGATCTTTTGGTCTCACATATCGCGGCGGATGCTCAGCGCGTGCGTCATGATGAGGATGACGCCCGACCGCTGGAACGCTTCTTCCTCAACGTCCAACTGGAAGGCGCCGGCGCGGTCGACAGCGAACGGGGCGAGGTTCGCCTGGCGATTGGCGATTGTGTCCTGATTGATCCTAACCAGTCCTATGTCCTGGACTTCGAATCACGCTTTCGGCAGCTCTGCATTCAATTGCCCGACTGGTGGTTGCGCGAGCGGCTGCGGATGGCGCCCGAACGTGTCATGGGTGTACCGATCAGCCTGCAGCGCGAGGGCGGAACCGTGCTGCGCGCGGCGCTCGAAGCGATCATCAATCTGCCGTTGAACGACAACGGGTCCGCCCCGGAGCTGGTCGAATTGTTCGGTGATGCGATGGCCCGGATATTGCGGATCACGGCGCAAGCGGATCATTATCGGCCGCCGCCGCCGATGGAGCAGGCATTTTTCGCGCGACTGCGCCAATTCATCAGCGAGAATTTTCGAGACGAAGCTGTCTCTCCCGCTTCGGTTGCATCGGCCCTCGGTTGTTCGGTGCGTTACGTTCATAAGACGTGCAACAGCCACGGAACGACCTTCGGCCGGCTGTTGATAAACACGCGACTAAAGGCTGCGGCCCAAGCGCTGGTCATGGCTGCGAAGCGGGATCGCGTCAGCACCATTGGCTATGATTCGGGCTTTGCGGACAGCTCCCATTTCTCGCGTGTCTTCCGGCAAAAGTTTGGTGTTTCACCGAAGCGCTACAGGGAAATGACGGCGCGTCCTTCCGCAACGGAATGATCCGGCCGGCCGATTGGCGGCACCGCCGAAGAGCCCGATGCGAATGAATGACTTTGTGCAGCAAATGTGATGTCCTGCCGATGCGCGCCAGCGCGATGAGCTTCACCGCGTCGAAGCCGATGGCGCCGAGTTGCACCGCCTGCGTCACCGCGTCGGTGACGACGGCGAGCGGCAGGGCTTCCCGCTGGAGCTTGAGCAGGCGTCGCTCGTCGCGCGCTTCCATCAGCTGGTTGACCAGCGAGGCGGCGGTCGTGAAGGCGACGGTGAAACCCTTCAGCGCGAACACCTTCGCCGCCTCCCGTCGGCTGTGACCTTCCACGAACACGAAACGCCGTACGGCCGCGTAGCTCTCCAAGCCAAACATCCCCGCCGCCCCAAAGCGGGCAGCTTACCACCTGGCAAATTTTCTCTCCGCCGCACCCGCTCCTATGCCGGCGCTCCCGTGGCCGACTTTGTCACCGCCCTACACACTTGCCGATGCCGCCTGCACCGAACATGCGATCGAGATCATTCCCGCTGTCCATTGCGCTCCAGCGTGCTTCCTGCTCGTTCTGATCCAGCGTTACGGGATTGCGCCGGTAGTTGCGCGGCAGCACGCCAAAATAGCGCTGGAAGGCCACGGTGAAGCTCTGCTGATAATCATAGCCGACCGCTTCGGCCACGCGGGCGATCGACATGTCGTTGCGCCGAAGCAGATCCCGCGCATGACGCATCCTGATATCGTGCGAGAAGGCGAAGATGCTCTGGCCGAACAGTGCTTTGAAACCGTCCTTCAACTTGGTCGGGCCCAAACCGACGTCCCGCGCCAGCTCCTTCAGTGATGGTGGCGGTATCGTCCCGCGGATCAGCCGTTCACGCACCAAATGGATCTTGTCGAAGTCGCGGTCGGACAGCCGCGGCACGACCGCGCTGTCGTCTTGGGCTGCCTCGAGGATCGCAAGTATCTCCGCAACGAGGATCAGAACATACCCCTCCGCTTCGACCAACCGCCGGGTCGAGGTGAAGTGCGATCGCGCCAGATCATGCGCTAGTCGCGTTAATCGAGGATAGAGAGGCACACGGAGCAAAAACGGCTCGACGCCCCCCTCGTCGAGCGCTGCTGCTGTCCGTCGTCAGAACATTTGGCGCGGCTCGCGCCGTATTTTCCGAAGAGCCACGGCAGGCCGCGGGTGGATGATCGGCGGGTGCTGAGCGGGATCATCTTCATGAACCGCAACAGGCTGCGCTGGCGGGACGCGCCGAAGGATTACGGGCCACACAAGACGCTATACAACCGCTGGAAGCGGTGGGGTGAGATGGGCGTTTTCATGCGGATGATGGAGGGGCTGTCTTCTGCGGGCGCCGAGCGCCGAACGGTGATGATCGACGCGACTTATCTGAAGGCGCACCGCACGGCATCGAGCCTGGCGGTAAAAAGGGGGACCTCGGGCGTCTGATCGGCCGCACCAAAGGCGGCATGAACACCAAGCTCCATGCGATTACCGATGCAACGGCCGTCCCTTGAGCTTCTTGATGACCGCCGGCCAGGTCAGCGATTACATTAGTGCAGCGGCTCTGCTCGACGAGTTGCCGAAGGCGCAATGGCTGCTCGGCGACCGGGGCTACGACGCCGACTGGTTCAGGGACGCGCTGCAGGAGAAAGGCATAAAGCCCTGTATTCCTGGCCGTAAATCGCGCAACGAACCTATCAAATACGACAAGCGCCGGTATTCATCGTTACGGGTAGGGGCGGCGACGGTGTCGGCCTTGAACTGGAATAGGTGCCAAGTTTCAAAAGCTGGTGATGGACTGTTGGCGCCTTCTGGTTCTTGGTATGCCCATGGGAACCGAAGACGATAGCGAGTTGGTGCGACGCCTGTTCGCACTCCTGACGATGAAGCTCGAGGATGCGGCGACCGAGGCGGTTGAAGGGCAGGGGGCAAACCAGCAACTGACCTTCCACATTGCGCGAGCAGAGAACGTGGCTGCGCTGTGCCGCGAAGCCCAGGCCCTTGCTGAAACGATCGTGACGATCGCGAACGCTATAGGTGGGCTTAGTCGATGAGCCTTCCAGCAGGCACGCCGAAGGGCGCCGCCAGTTTCTCGACGACCTGTACCGTGGGATTACGCGCCCCACGTTCGATATCGCTGACATAGGTGCGATGGATGCCGGCCTCATCGGCATAGACCTCCTGGCTCCAGCCCTTCGCCTCGCGAAGGCGGCGCACATTATGTCCCAGGCGCTTGCGTATATCCACGCCGAGACACAGACACCCGTGTCGACGATCAATCTACAGACAATCAGTGACATTTCGGTTGACTGGCACGCCTTTCCGAGCATTGGTCATGTCACTCATCGGCGACGGCACATGTGGAACTCGTCGCCCAAAGGGTATTGGGGCGACAGGCGTTGAATCGAGACGTCGCCCGCGGACCGGGGGACGTGATCGTAATGGACAGCTGGCAAGCCGACACCGTCACTGTGAAGCGCATGACCTACCAGCAGGCGCTGTCCTGGGTGGAGCACCATGGCGGCCTGGTCGACGTTCAAAGCTGCTTGATGACTCTCCGGCATCTGGAAATCATTCGAGACGAGACGCGTGTTGAACGCTTTTCGCGCGAGACGGGCGTGGAAGTGACCGATCAGAACCGGGAGGCCGTCATCGCCGCCCTAACCTGGGTGGAAAAGAACGCCGTTTGACGCTCGCTGCGGTAGCTCAAGTGCCGCCTTCGGCGTCAGCCACCAGAAGCCCTTCGAAGGCGGGCGTGCGCCGTGTCGATAGACTGCCCGACAGCGTTACCAATTTTCCGACGTCTATTGCCGCCGGATGAGGCACTCCGCGCTCGATCTCCCCACATAAGGGAGATGGATACCGCTCCCTCTCATTCCACTTGCAGTTCAGCCGCAAGCTGAGCATGTCAGTCCCGCTCCCGCGACACTCGGGAGTGGGGCCTAGTAACCTCCAACGCAAAGCACCTCGGTCGAGATTTCGGCCGGGTGGCATACGCGCATTCTCTCGTTGCGGTGGTCAAGAGGGGATATCGCTCATCGCCACATAGTCAGACCCTCCTTTGCCTGATGGTGCGCGTTCGCTGACAGGATTCGCTATTCTCTTCGAGGTCGTTCCGGCCGTTGGTTAGGTCCTCTTCTGGAGGAGCGAGCCGGATGCCGTCAGTTTGGGGTTCTTCCACGAGTGGCGCCTTCATATGTCAACAACGTCATGATCGCCCATTGGACGGTCTGACAATACGCGTACATCAAGGTCGCCTCCCCGCCGTTCCTGCAGGTAACGCCTGAGCGGGTTCAGACCGCCCGCCCAGGTTCCGCTGGTGTCGGACGATTAGCTGGTCGCCGCGGCAGGAGCCGCAGGTTCCATGGTCGCCTTGCCCCAGCGAAAGACGCTCTGGTCACGCCAGATCCTGTACATGACGGTGGCGAGCTTGCGGGCCACGGCCACCTTCGCCTTGTTGAAGCCGATACGATTCACAAGCCTCACGCCCCAGGCTTTCAACGTCGACCAGCGCTTGACGCTGACGAGCAGGACCGTGGCGGCCTGTACCAGATGCAGGCGCATGCCGACATCGCCGCGCTTGCTGATGCGGCCGTGGCGATCCTTCTCGCCGGATTGCTGCCGACGCGGCGTCAAACCGAAATACACGCCCACATCGGCGGCGGTCTTGAAGCGCGATGGATCATCCACCGCGGCACGGAACGCCAGCGCTGTGATTGAGACTACCCGAATCGTCACGAGCTTCCGGCAGATTGGCTCAGTCGCCGCAATAGCCTCAAGCCGTGCATCGGCATCGGCGATATGCCGCGCGAGCACCCGATGCACATCAAGCAATGGTAGCAGCAGAGCCTTGATCTGGATCCCTATGTCCTGCGCATGCGTTAGGGCATCGACCACCCTGTCACGGAAGGTCTCTGCACCGACATTGCCGCGGGCCACCACAAAGCCAAACGGCTTCAGCAGGCCGCAAAGCTCGTTCTCGAGGTCGACACGCTGCTTGACCAGCCGACCTCGGGCGGCAAGCTGCACCCTCAATTCCTGGCTGGCCTGCTCCCTGACATGGACGATGTTCATCCAGTCGGAACCCATGCGGAGCAGTTCCGCCAGGCCACGCGCATCGTTGCGGTCGGTTTTGTGCCGCTTCAGCGACAAGGCCCGATGGGCATGCACCGCATCCATGCAGACCACATCGAAGCCCATTTTGCGCAAACCATGATAGAGCCATGCGGCCAGGCTCCCCGTTTCCATTCCCAGCTTCAGCGGACCGTCGAGCCGCTTCTGCAAATAGCGACCGATCTCGAACGGGTCGGTCTTCGCTTGGCCTTCCAGAACAACCTGGCCCTGCTCATCCACAACGCAGATGCTCGTGCTGCGCTGGCTGACATCAAGACCTACACTGAAAAGCGCTTCATGCTGGATCACATCCGCCGGCTCGACTTTCATCGCCATGGAGAGCCTCCGATTTCTGCGGTGACTTCGGCGAGTCGTGCATCGCACCCTCGCAACTGGCAGCCTCTTTCAGCCGCATCCCCACCCCAACGACCCTATTTGTCCAGCCGGCAACGGTAAAGGCGTATGCGCTCTGAGCTTTGCCAGGGTTTACTAGCATTCTCTAGCTGAGGTCCCCCGGTTGGGAGTGCGGGGCAACGCCGTCGCGATAATCAGATCATGCCTTGGCCTTTCGAGCAAGAGCTGGGGTGATCTTCCCGGAGTGCAACAGTCTCTTCGGGGTCGTGCGGTGGATCGAGAGCCATGTGGTTCGCACGCCTCAATATGGGCGCTCGTATCGAAGGGTGGGGCTCCATCAACCGTAGCTCAGGGTCGTTACCGCCCTAATGTTATAACCGAAGTCCCCGATCCCTCCGCCTCCCGGGAGGATCTGTCCAGCCGTTCTCACGGTGGAACTGGTCAGGCCCGCGCTGCTTGCATCATCTCCCGATGCGCAATGACGGTATCGGCCTTGAACTGGAAGTGGGTGCCATCACGCCATAGCCCGAACATGATGATGGCGAGTTTGCGGGCGACAGCGATGCGCGCCTTGTGGAAGCCGATCTTCTTCGACAGCCGCACACCCCAGTCCTTGAGCGAGCTGAAGGTCCTGGTCCCCGACATCATCACGGTCGCAGCGTTGACGAGATGGGTACGGGTGAGCCGGTTGCCCATCTTGCTGATCGAACCCCGAAACAGGCTCTCGCCCGACTGATAGATACGTGGCGTGAGGCCAAGGTATGCCGCGACGTCATCGGAACGCCGGAAGCGCGTCGGCTCCTCGATCGCGGTGAAGAAGGATAGCGCCGTGATCGCGCCCACGCCCGGGATCTCCATGAAACGCCGGCACACCGGGTTCTGCCTGGCCAGCATCTCGAGCTCGGCTTCGATCCGCTCGGCATCGGCGTGAAGACGGGCGCAAAGGTCGAGGATGGGAATGATGCGCGGACGCAGGTTGATATCGTCATTGTCCTGGATCTGCAGGAGCTGCTCGATGACCCGCTCCCGGAATGTCGCCGGCACCTTGGCGCCGGCTTCGACGCGACCGCCATAAACCCGCAGCAGACCGCGGATCATCGCTTCATTGGCAAGCCGCTGCTGGACAAGCCGCTGGCGCATGATCAACTGGGCACGGATCTCGAAGCAGGCCGCGCTCTTCACATAGACCTCGGTTAGATATTCGCGGCCGGTGCGGGTAATCTCGGCGATGCCGCGCGCATCGTTGGTGTCGGTCTTGTTGCGCTTGATCGACAGCACCCGGTGAACCTGCAACGCATCGAGTATAGCGACCTGAAATTTCTGCCGGCGAAGATGTGTCGCCAGATAACCAGATGTTCCTCCAGACTCCAATCCGATGCACACAACATTGGAAGTAAAATTCTTCCGCAGATAGCGACCAATCTCCGTTGGGTCGGATTTCATCGAACAGCAGTGGATAACTCGACTTTCTGCGTCGATCACGCAGACTGAAGTTGACTTCAGTCCGACGTCGAGCCCTACCTCACCGTCGTCGACCGCCCCGGCAGGTCATGATCATCGCGGCCGCGTTCTGCTCCGCCACCGATGATCATGCTGCCGGGCTTGGCGGCCGACGACCTACTCGGCCGCCTCGGCGTCGAGGACCTCTCTCGATCGCTCCCGTATGACCTCCTCGAAGCTCTTGCCGCTGTCGGCATGGATCGCTTGTCTGCCCGTCATCTGCTGCCAGCGTACGATCGCGACATCGACATAGCCGGGATCGAGATCGATGCCGCAGGCTATCCGCCCCGTCGCCTCGGCAGCGATCAGGGTCGTGCCCGATCCGATGAACGGATCGAAGACGAGATCACCGCGCTGGGTTACGTCCTGGAGAGCATCAGCGACCAGCTCGACAGGTTTCGGCGTTGGATGATCGCCAAGAGCCTTGCCGGCAGACGAGCCCTTCCGGTTCGCACCCGGATAGGTCCAGACATTCGTCCGATTACGGCCGTTCTTGCCCAGCAGGACATTGTTGGTCGCAGACGACGCCTCGGTGCAGAAAACGACCACCTCCTCATAGGCCGAGCGATACAGGCTTCCCATACCGCCGCTGCCCTTGTTCCAGATCGTCTTGTTGATCCGGTGTAGGCCGGCATCGCGCCCGGCGAACATCAGCAGGTCGATCTGTCTCCAGTCCATGCAGGCGAAGATCACGGCACCTGGCGACGCATGCTCCTTGCAGCGCTGGAGATAGCCGCCAAGGAAGGCGCGGAAATCCTCGTCGGACATTTCGCCGACGCCCATGGCGAAGTCCTTATGCTTCTTCTTGCCCAGGCCGCTGACCACGCCTTCGATCTTGATGTTGTAAGGCGGGTCGGAGAAAACGCAGTCGATCTGCCGGCCGGCCAGAAGCGCTTCGTAGCTTTTAGCGGCGAGAGCATCGCCGCACAGCAGACGGTGCTGATCGAGCGCCATATATCGCCGAACGCTGACACAGGGGCGGAGGGTTGGGCGGAATAGCTTTATCAAGGCCTGCCATCCCCAATTCCTGCCCCAGGATGAGATCGAGTTCTCCCGGCGCGAAGCCGGTTAGGTCGATATCCAGATCGCCGATCTTGAGCTCTTCGAGCTCGACCGACAGCTCGTCCAAATCCCATTCGCCGGTTTCCTGGATGCGGTTAAGGGCGATCCGCGCGAGGCGAAGCTCTTCGGTCGACAGGTGGTCGATGATTACGCACTCGATATCCGGCAGCCCCATGCCTCGCGCTACCTCGACGAGGATGTGGCCATCAATGATCTTACCATCGGGCGAGATGATGATTGGCTTCACCATGCCCAGCCGCGAGACGGAGCGGGTGACCCGCTCGAGCTGCTCGGGCGAGGTTCGCCGGGCGCGGCGATCGGCATCCTTCAGACGGTCTAACGGCCAGCGCTCGGAGCGGAGCTTCGGGGTTGGGTCATTCCGGGCGACAGCCGCATGGCTATCCGCCTTTACCCGTGCCGCATTGCCTTTCAGTCGCCGTCGGTTGCGCTCTTGAAGCTGAGTTTTCAGGCTGGTTGGTAGGTTAGCGGGGTCTCGATCAGCCATGAACTGACCTCCTATGAAACGGGAAATCAGCGCCCAGCTCCATTGAACGAAACTGGGCGCTAAGAGGTGTCAGCGACTAGACGGCCGTTTCCTCCGGATCGTCATCTTCCTTGCAACGTTTCTCGCCATCGGGCGCCTTGGAATCGTCGTCTGCCGGGTCGTATGAGATCCTCTCAATCTCCGGCAGACCACCTTCGACGATGATCCGAATTGGCTCTCCGGTGCGCCCTTCAAGGGTCGCCAAATTGGCTTTCTCGACCAGTTTCAGCAGAAGGTTGATAGCTTTCTCGTCGCCCGTCAGAGCCTTCTGGTAAAGCTGATTGACCAGAATCTCCAAAGCACTCATCTGCATCTTTCGCCCACCTATTGAGGTAGGGAGCTTCTTCCGCGAAGCGCGCAGGACGATTTCAAATAGGGTGATTAGATTTGGGTCATCCGTTGATTTTTTAGGCCTCCCCTTAGAGCCTGATTCAAAATTATCGGGCGTAATTTCCTAGCTTTGCGATTCTTCGTGTGAAGAGCTGGATTGAAGCGATGAAGAGCCATGCGGTTGCGGAAGCGATGGTTTGTTCGAAGTCCTTGGCGAGGCGCCGGTTTCGATTGAGCCAAGCCAGCGTTCGCTCGACGACCCAGCGCCTGGGCAGCACGACGAAGCCTTTTGCCGTATCCGATCGCTTGACGATCTCGACGGTCCATTTGCCGATGCGGCGCAGGGCATCCCTGAGCTTTTCGCCCGCATAGCCACCGTCGGCAAAGACATGGCGCAGCCACGGGAAGCGACGGACGATCTCGGCCAGCACCAACGGCGCGCCATCGCGATCCTGGATATCGGCAGTATGGATCACGGCATGGACCAGATTGCCGTCGGTGTCGGTCAGGATGTGGCGCTTGCGCCCCTTGATCCTCTTCCCCGCGTCATAGCCGCGAGGCCCGCCGCTTTCCGAGGTCTTCACACTCTGGCTGTCGATCACCCCGGCGCTCGGCGAAGCCTCGCGGCCTACAGCTTCCCGCCCGATCAACAGCAGGGCATGATTGAGCGACAGCCACAGGCCGTTGTCGCGCCACAGATAAAACCAGCGCCGCACCGTCGAGACGGGCGGAAAGCACGGCGGCAGCATCCGCCACGGCAGCCCGCCGCGCAGCAAATACAAAATCGCCTCGATAATGCGCCTGAGCGGCCACTTGCGCGGACGTCCCACCGACGAGGGCGGCGGAAAGAAGGGCTCCAGCACCGCCCATTCGGCATCGGTCAAATCGCTTGGCAAAGCCAGTTCTGTACGGGCATATTGCGCCCGAGTGGTATCGGTCCACATCGTCGATCTCCGGAAGTTTGTTGCAAAACCCCTGAATCAACGACTGGCGCTAGCGTCAAGCTAACTTGCTGATACCACTCAACTTAATTTCGGATCAGGCTCTTAGGGTTGCCAGACATACCCTTACGAAACCGATTTTTCTTGGGTGGCTTGCCATACCCGACTTCATATTTCTTCGCTGTTCGATCGACCATGATGGGGTTCCCCCTAATATGTGTCCCGCTCAAGCGTTAGCGGACTGTCTTCCGGTCGACCCAGAAGTGTCTGCCGAGCGTGGCGGTCGAGGGGGCCCTAAACTGATTCGAACGCTATTCAGCGGGGGGCAAAAGGCTGGTTTTTGCCCCCATCCCTTTCGGGATCAACCGGACTCGCTTCCTATTATGACGTCTGCGCAAATGGTCGCTGATGGTGTCCAAATTGTCGCTATGCGGCATACCCATGCCTTCCAGCGCCAGTTGCACGAAGTATGTCAGAGGGCTGTCGGGCTGATGTCCAAAACCCTTCGTCTTGCCCCATCGCCCCTGTTCGAGGTCTAGAATCTCTTTCCAGGCGACTTCCACTCCATCTGCGATCCATCCCACCGGGTCCATATGGTCCTTTTTACTCGGTGATGGAAATAGGAGCTCGTAGTCATCGATCGCCCGTTCGATGGCTTTAAGTGAGGACATTCGCTCTGTTAACGCCGGATGAAACGGAAAGCCGATCTCACCGTCGGTCAATAGCTCATGCTGAAGCTGCAGGTCCCGTTTGATGGCCTCGAGATCTGCTTTCAGCAATTTAGCCCTGTTCGCCGCAGTTCGATAAATCGCAATACGTCTCTTGAGGTCGTCCTGCGAAGCACGTCGCTGTTTACGAACATTGTGATGAGCAACGATGATATTCAAATGAGCGGCTAACGCTTGATACTGAGCCGCAGATGGAAACACGGACCTCTTCGACCAGGCGCACTCGACCCATTCCTTGATCTGAGCGGTTGTTACCGGCGTAAGCGTCTCGATGTCTTCAAGGGCCCGCATATCGATCAATCCCAATCATGGACACTGCCGAGGCGGGGGCAACCCAACCCCTCGAGGCGCAGATGAGTAATGCGATATGGGTGGTCATTTCGGTTCAGCAACCTGTTGAAGTGCGGCAGGTCGTGGCGGGTAATGGGATACTTCCACGCGCGTCGTCGAAAATTCCCGCTCACTTTGGTCTGCCTAGGTCAGGGCCGATTGATGTGAGGGCTGCGATCTGATTCAGGCTCCGTGAGGAGACTGGGTTTGAGTGATCTATATTGGCTGACGGATGAGCAGATGGCGCGGCTCGCGCCGTATTTCCCGAAGAGCCTCGGCAGGCCGCGGGTGGATGATCGGCGGGTGCTGCGGGATCATCTTCGTGAACCGCAACGGGCTGCGCTGGCGTGATGCGCCCAGGGAATACCGACCGCACAAGACATTGTATAACCGCTGGAAGCGGTGGGGCGCGATGGGCGTGTTCAGCCGGATGATGGAGGGTCTGCTCAGAAGGCTGATCCTCAGACCATCATGATCGATGCAACCTATCTCAAAGCCCAACGCACGGCATCCAGCCTTGGGGTAAAAAGGGAGATCTCGGCCGCCTGATCGGGCGCACCAACGGCGGCATGAACACCAAGCTTCACGCCGTCACGGATGCCAACGGCCGTCCTTTGAGCTTCTTCATCACCGCCGGCTAGGTCAGCGATTACACCGGCGCAGCGGCCCTGCTCGACGATTTGCCCAAGGCGCGGTGGATGCTTGCCGACCGGGGCTATGATGCCGAGTGGTTCAGGGACGCGCTTGAGCAAAAGGGTATAAAACCCTGCATTCCGGGCCGGAAATCCCCCTCTTTGCCCGTCAAATACGACAAACGTCGATACAAGCGGCGCAACCGCATCGAGATCATGTTCGGCCGTCTCAAAGACTGGCGGCGCGTAGCAACCCGCTACGACCGCTGCCCAGCCGTCTTCTTCTCCGCCCTCGCGCAGGCCGCCACCGTGCTATTCTGGCTATGATCAGTGAGTCCCCACCCTAACACGAAAAAGGCGGACGATCCGTTATCAGCCACGGTATCCGCAAAACTGATCTTCCAGTCGGAAATCCGGCTGTCCACCTTCTCGATCGCCGCGCCGGCGTGCAAGGCTGCGGCGGTGACATTTGCGGCAGTGGCATCGGACGCAAAGATATCCTTGGCGAGGACCAGCGCAATCTCGGCCTCGGCTTTCGGTTGCAGGACACGCGCGGGATCGAGCATGCCTCCATCTTCGATAAGCATATCGTCGAAGAGGGCCCCGAAGTCAGGCTGGTCGACGCCGAGTCGGACCTGCACGGCCTTGGCGGTCAAGCCCACTTTGCGACCGATGGCGCGCCCCCCATTGGTTTGCCGATGGCGAGTATTGATCGCCTGGATCTGACAGGCGGCTGTGGCATCGGTGGGTTGAAGGATATCGCGCAGCGGCGCAACCTGTCCCCCGACATACGCATTGCAGTGGTCATGCGCCTTCCTCCACCTTGGCTGGTCGCGGCGGGCGTTGATAGATATGCCCCCAGGCGGAATTGCTGTCGTGCGTCAGCACGTGCCAGCTCTCGTCGTCTACCTCCAGACCGCCCCAGCCATATTCGAAGTCGAAACCTGACGGTGTGAGCGGATAGAAGCTCAGCATGTTGTCGTTCGAATGGCGACCGAGAGTGAAGCTGAAATGCGTACCAGCGTCCGCACAACGGTGCATGGCGCGCCCGACATCATCGATCGACATCGTTTCCACCATCAGATGCACGATCTTCTTCGGGACAGGCACCGGCGCCAGGGCGAGCGAATGGTGACGACCATTGCAGCGAAGGAAGCTGATCTCCATTGGCCGGCCGGGCACCACCTCGGTCCGGATATGGTCGGACAGGCGAAAGCCCAACATATCCTGGAAGAAATCCATCATCGCCGGCTTGTCGCGGCAGTTCAGCACGATATGGCCAAGCCCCTGGCGTCCGGTCTTGAACGCCGTGCCCAGCGGGCTGACGAAGGGTATGTTGGTCTTCTGCAGCGGGCCGTAAAAGGCCTCATGCACCGATCCTTCGGGATCGCGGAAGCGGATGAGCCCATGGACGCGTCGATCATGTGCGTCTGGCTGTGCATTCTCAACGGCGACGCCCAGCGTGCGCAGGCGATCGGCGAGATGCACGAGGGTCGCCGCATCGCGGACCTCCCATCCTGCGTAGGCCAGATCGTCGCGCGGGCCTTCGATCAGGCGAATGCGCGTCGCATAATCATCGATCCTCAGGTCTGCTGTGCCGTCGGCCCGATCCGCCCATTGCAGCCCAAGCTGGTCGCAGGCGAAGCTTCGCCAGGCGGCGAGGTCGGAGACTTCGAGGCCGACATAGCCGAGCGCCTGGATCTCGCCGCTCATGCCGCAGCCCCCAGATGGCGTCGGGTCAGCGCCAGGAAGGCCTCCAGCCGTTCCGCCTGCACCCAATGGCCGCATCGGCCGAACATGTGGAGTTCGGCATTGGGCATGGCGCGGGCGAGCCGGATGCCCATGTCGACCGGAATCACCCGGTCTTCCCGGCCATGGAGGACGAGTGCGGGATGCCCAATGCCGGCAACGACCTGCTCGGGCATACCGGACAGGGGCGTGTCGCCAACCTCCACGGGCGCAACCAGCAGCTTGCGCAGTCCCTCCTGCGCGCCGGGAATGAGGCTCGCCTGGTAGCGCTCCTCTACTAGTTCGTCGGTGATGAAGGCGGGATCATAAGGGAAATGCGCCATAGTCTCGCGCATGCATTCGCGGCTCGGCGTGTAGAACCAGCCCGCGCGAAGGCCCGGCGTCATCATGAAGGCGTCGCAGGGTGTACCCATCAGCACGAGCCGGTCGAAGCGGTCGGGAAAGCGGGCGGCCGCGGCCAGGGCCAGCGAACCGCCGAAGCTATTACCGACCAGGCTTGCCTTCTCGATGCCCAGCGCATCGAGGATGGCGATCAGATGCTTCACCCAGGTCTTGATGTCATAGGCGAGATCCGGATTGCGCTCGGTATAGCCGAAACCGGCCATGTCGGGGGCGATCACGCGGAAATCCCCGGAGAGCAGCGGCATGACGCGCCGCCAGTTGGTCCAGGCGGAAACGCCGGGTCCCGAGCCGTGGAGCAGCATCAGGGGCGGGCCTTCGCCGCGCTCATGATAATTGGTGTCGAGGTCGAACGCGCGGAGGCTATTGCCTCTACCGGTTGCGGCGGAATCACCCATGGAGCCCTCCTTTCATGATCCTGTTTGCGTGAAGATCCTGCGTGGATTTTTGGATACGGTTCCGTATTTGAAATGGCCTGGCGTCTGGTGTCGGGCTATGGTTGGGAGGCCAGATCACCCGACAGAGCGGAATTGCCTCAGGTGGATATGGTAAGCCCGCCGTCGGAGAGCAGCATCGCGCCGGTCACGTAGGAACTCTCTTCACGTGAGGCGAGCAGGACATAAAGCGATGCATGCTCCTCGGGGGCAGACACCCTGCCCAGCAGCATATGATCGGCCATGACGGCCATGCGTGCGGGATCGGCGTTCATGGCGTGGCCCCGCTGCCCCAGCGCCGCCGGGCCGGAAATGCCGGTATCGGTCGCCCCCGGCGCGACCCCGTTGACGCGGACATCGGGCGCGAGCTCCCGGGCCAACTGCAGGACGAGACCGCGCAGAGCGAATTTCGATGCGGTATAGAGCGCACCGCCCCCACCCGCCCGGAAGCAGGCGTTCGATCCCGATACGATGACCGAGCCCCGGCTTTGGCGCAGCGCGCCCAGGGCGGCGCGGGCGCCATAGAGCGCGCCCAGCAGATTCACCCCGAAAACCTCCCGATAAGCGGCATGAAGCTGCGCAGGGGACTGCTTCTCGATGCGCTTGTGGAAATCCCAGAGGCCGGCATTGGCGACATAGGCGTCGAGGCCGCCCCATTGCTCGACCGCCGTTGCCACCGCGCTCTCGGCCGTCTCGTAAAGCGATACATCGCCCAGGACGGTCAAGGCGCCTTCGGCATTCAGCGCGGCGACGTCGTCCTGGCTGCGGACGACGGCGGCCACATGCGCGCCCTCGGCCAGGTAGCGCCGGACGATCGCCCGTCCGATCCCGGAACCGGCGCCCGTGACCACGGTGCGATAGCCGGCCAGCCTGCCCATCAAAAGAAGGCCGAGAGATTTTTGGTCAGCACGACCGACTGTGGCAGCAGCACCAGACGCCGAACGAGGTGGAAGCCGCCCTCCACTGCGCGGATCAGGTCGCGCCGCCGTCCGTGCAGCGTGGCCGTGTCATGTTCGGACCGATTGCGATACTGGGTGAAGGTCGAATGCACCTCATATTCCCCGCTTCGCCCGGTCACGAACGCTTCCACGTTCGAGATGATATAGACGTGGCGGGTCGGGGGATCTTCGGTCCAGACCAGCCCGGACGACAGCCGGCCCAGGCGAATGGCGATGTCCGCCTTGGATTCGTCGAACAGCGCCATGTTGTCCGCCGCGATCTCCGGCCGGCTGTCGCGGCGGAAGCGGTTCTCCCGCAACGGCATCCAGTAGAAGAGATCGTCGGCGAGCAGAGCGTACCACTCGTCGAACCGCTCCTCATCCAGCAGCCGCGCCTCTCTGTTGTAAAAGCGCTCGATGCGGGAAAGCGTGTCGTCGTCCACCTCGGCGCCATCGCCGTGCATCGCCAGAAGATGCTGCGCGGCGGCGCGTGCCTCGGCCATCGAGAGGCGCGGATAGGTCGAATAGTCCGGCCTGGTTTCGGCGGCGATGCTCATTCCGCCGCCTCCGCCCTGGCCGAAGGCGGATCGAACGATATGTCCGCCCAGCGGTCGGCATCCATCATCTCAGCCCAGCGCTTGTAGAACAGACGCTGATTGGCGTCGGAAAGCTGGCCGGCGGTCACATGGCCGGGGAGGCCTTCCTCCACCACCTCGCCCTCCGCGCTCATCGCATAGCAAAGGCGCTGGTGGCGGGTGATCCAACCGGCATTGGACTGCGTCGAGAATTCCCAATTTTCGCCATCGTCCATTTCAAGCAGGCCTGACGGCGAGAAGGTTCGCATCGAGCCGCGCCGGAAGCGATCCTTCATCTCCTCCGGCATGCTGCGAGGAACCAGCGTCCAGGCGTGAATCTCGGTCTTCAGCGGCCCCTTCGGCTGAAAGGTGCGGAAGGTGAAGTAACCGGGCAGGAAAGAGAAATTGGGAAAGATGGTCGCCGAGGCGACGGAGCCCCACATCCCGGCACGAAATGTACCGAGGCGCGCGGCGATCGCTTCCTGGCGCGATCGCATATAGCGCAGCAGTTCCCGGTCGCCCATTGTCGCGGCATTGCCCAAGAAGCTGTCGTTGAACTCCCAGCCATGGCCGTTGACCGACACCTGATAGCTGCCGCTGTTCTCCACCTTCACCCCGCCGTGGCGACCGAGCGTGGGATCGGCTCCCCCCAGGTGGGTCCACAGCGCATGGTAGATGTCCCCGACGAAATTATCGGCAGGAAACTTCCAGTTGCAGTTCATCACCGAGCGGGTTGCCCCTCCGGGCAGGAACTCCGTGCCGCCATCCTCGGCGTCGAGCACGGCATCCAGATACCAGCGGAAATCACCCAGCCAGTCCGCCAGCGAAGGTGCCTCATCGTCAAAAGTCGCGAAGACGAGACCCTTGTAGCTCTCGGCCCGGGCCTGCTTCAGTCCCCAATCCTCCATGCGGAAGCCCGGCGTGGCCTTGTACAGCCCGATCTTCGGCATTTTTTTCAACGCACCGTCCAGGCCGAAGGCCCAGCCATGATAGTTACAGGTGAACTGCCGCCCCTGGCCGCTGTCGGCAAAGCAGACGCGGTTGCCGCGATGCGGACATGAGTTGAGGAAGACGTTGATCCGGCCATCGCCCGCGCGCGCGACGATCACCGAATCCTCCCCCATATAGGTCGTTATGAAGCTAGCCGGCGTATCGATCTGGCTCTCATGCGCGACGAACAGCCAGGAGCGTGCGAAGACGCGTTCCAACTCGCGTTCGTAAATGGCCGGATCCCAGAATATGCGGCGGTCGACTGTGCCGAATTCCCAATCGACAAGGTCGCTGGCGTTGCAGGTCTTTAATGTCATACTTGGCATACGGAACCGTATTCTGTAGTTCGCGGGATGTCCAGCGCCGACCGATTGGGCGGCGTGGTCGATCGGATCGGCGCCGTTGCCGGTGCCGGATGGCGAAGGGTCAATCCTTGGGGGAGAGAAGGGCCGACAGGGTGTTTTCCAACGCCCGTTCCTTGTTGTCGCCGACGAAGGTGGCGGCGACCCGCATGAAGGAATAGGTGAGACCGGCTCTCGCTTCGGCCTGAGCCCCGTCGAAGCCGACCTCGGAGAAGAGGCTGCGAATATAGCGCAGCCGCAATTCGTCTACCTCTGTCAGGGCCTGACGGGGCCGTTCATCGGTACGGCTCCAGAGCCGGATGGCCAGCTCCACATTGTTGGCCCCCTTGGCGAACCGCTCCTCGATGATCGCCATATGGAGCAATTTCCGCAGCCGGGCCCTGGGGGCTTCGTTGCCCTGTTCGATCTGCTCGATGACATCGAGGGTCGATCGGCGGCGCCAATGGGCCAGCATTTCGATGAGCAGTGCGTCGCGGTCCTTGAAATGCCAGTAGAAGCTGCCCTTGGTCAGCCCCAGGCGCTTGGCCAGCGGTTCAATTCGGACGCCCTCTATCCCCACTTCTCCCAGCGTCTTCAAGGCACCCCGCAGCCAGGTGTGGGCGCTGATCTCCTCGGCACCTTCTTCCTTGCGCAACCTTCCCAACCAACCTTCTCCGATCTGCCGTCGACCCGACGATTATCATGATGGCCGGCGCATATCCACCGGCCCCCGATGGCCGCGCTGTGATGGCGCGGCGGAACGGTCAAGCCTCGAGTTTCAGATGCGCGACATGCGCCGCGAAGGACTGCCCGGCCGACGAATAGCTTCTGTCCAGGGGCTGCGTCATCAACTCGTCAAGCGCGACGGCAATTGCGCCCTGATCGATATCGTCGCCGAATAGGATCCCCTCGCTGCGCATCAGCTTCGCGCGCGAAACGCGACCCGCCCCGAGTTCGAGCAGCTCGCCGCTGATCGCGCATTCGGTCGAACAAAGGTGGGTCACGATCCGGGCCACGTCCTGGACGCTCATATGGCGAGCCAGGGCCGGATCGAAGATGCCGTCGCCAAGGCGGGTCATCGCATAGGGAGCGATGGTGTTGACGCGGATTCCCGAGCGCAGTCCCTCCTCCACGATCGACAGCATCAGGCCCACCACGCCCGCCTTGGCGGCGCCATAATTCGCCTGTCCGAAATTACCCCAAAGCGATGCGGAGGAGGTCGTGAAGATCAGCCGTCCGGATGTGCTGGCGGCGAGGTGCGGCCAGGCGGCGCGAGCGAGATGGGCGGTACCCAGCAGATGGACCCGGATCATCGCATCGAACTCCTCAGCCGTCATCTTGGCGAAGCTTCGATCGTTCAGATAGCCGGCATTGGCGATCACGGCATCGATGCGGCCGGTGCGGGCGATCGCATGGGCCACGATTTCCCCGCAGGCGCCGCTGTCCTCGACATTGTGCACGCTCACGAAAGCGGATCCGCCGGCGGCGCGGATCTTCTCCACAGTCTCCGCAGCAGCCTCCCCGTCGCGGTCGTTGACGATCACGGCGTAGCCCTGTGCCGCCAGAAGCGTCGCATAGGCCTCCCCAAGCCCGCGCGCGCCGCCGGTGACGATTGCTGATCGCGATGAAGACTGCATCGTGCTGGATTACCTTCTCTTTGGCCCATGATGCCCGAGACATCCGCCCGATGCAATATTCAAAATACGGTAGAGTATTGACATTCGCATTCTATCGTATAATTCTATGTTGCGGAGAAAATAAATTCGCTGAAAAACTGGCAATGCCGAGGGAGTTTGGGGGTATGAGGCAGATTCGCAATCGTCTTAAGACTACAGTTGTAACCGTATTTTTATGCACGGTTGCAATGCCCGCCACCGCGCAGATCGCAGCGACGCCAGCCAATGGCTATGACGACGACGCCGGTTTTGGTTCCGACATCGTGGTCACCGCACGGAAGCGCGAAGAGACGCTGCAGACCGTCGGTGTGAGCGTGACCGCGATCAGCGGCAAGCAGCTGGAAGAGTTCAACATCACCAGCTTCGAAGATTATGCGACGGCCGTTCCCGGCCTTTCCACCAATTTCCTCGGCCCGGTGAACAGCCTCGGCGTCCGTCCGGTCGGCCTGCGCGGCGTGCAGACGGTCAACGGCACCCAGGCGAGCGGCCAGAATACGGTCGGCTTCTACATCAACAACACGCCGATCCCGATCAGCAATCCGCGCCTTGTCGATATCGAGCGAATCGAGGTGCTGCGCGGGCCGCAGGGCACGCTGTACGGCTCCAGCTCGCTGGCCGGCACGATCAAGATCATCACGAAGGCGCCCGACACCGCCCGGTTCGAAGGTCGCGGCATGGCGTCGATCTCGTCCACGCGCTACTCATCGGATGCGAACTATGAGGCCGAGGGCAGCGTCAACATTCCAATCAGCGCGACCTTGGCGGTCCGGGCCTCGGGCTATTATGAGCGCACCGCCGGCTACATTGACTGGACCCCGGTGACCGCGACCGGCGTGATCGCCGGTGCCGTCCAAAAGGACGTCAACAAGGGGCGGGCCTATGGTGGCCGCATCGACGCGCTGTGGAAGATGACGCCCGATCTCTCGCTGCGCGCCGCGTACAGCTACAATCGCCGCGAGGCGGATGCGTCGGAACGCTACACCGTCGACCAACGGAAATATTCCGCGCTTCTGCCGGTTATCCAGCCCGGCTCGGACAAAGGGAAGCTTGCCGAGGCGGAAATCGCCTGGTCACCCGAGAAGGTCGATGTGGCCTCGACGGTCGCCTATTACCGGGCGAACAGCTTCCAGATCACGGACTCGTCGAACAATGCCCGGCTCGTCCGTCTTGGCAATGCCACCACGCCGCTGTCGATCAGCGTGCCGAATACCGGGTCGCAGCGTGAGTTCACCACCGAAACCCGCGCGGTTTCGAAATGGGATGGTCCGCTCGATCTGGTAACTGGCATATTCTACACCGATCGCCGCGAGGTCACGACGTCGAACATCACCGTGCCGGGCGCGGTTACGGTGGGCGGACAGCCCGTCACCAACGGCCTGATCGTATCCAACTACTCGGCACGCTACCGCAAGGAGTTCGCGCTGTTCGGCGAGGCCGGCCTCAAGCTTTGGGATATCGGCCGCGCCACCGCCGGCCTGCGCTATTTCGATTTCAAATATCGCACCTTCGACGATTTCCGCGGATCGCCGCTGTTCGTTCGGAACGGCGCCTTCGTGACACGGGGCAAGGCCCGCCAGGACGGCTTCGTGCCGCGCTTCGGCATGGAGGTCGAGCCTGCCAAGAACCGGCTGATCTATGCGACGGTGGCCAAGGGCTTCCGCATGGGCGGCGCAAACTTCCCGTTGCCGTCGCTGGATTCGGCGACGGGCGCCTGCGACGCTTCGCTTCGTAGCTTCTTCGGTCAGGCGGCGCTGCCGTCGAGCTACAAGTCGGACTCGCTCTGGTCCTATGAGCTGGGCGCGAAAGGCACCTTCCTCAATGGCGGTCTGAAGGTGAATGCGGCGGGTTTCCATATCGACTGGAAGAACACCCAGGTCGCCGTGCAGGTCAGCGGTACCGGCTGTTCGTTCGGCGGACTTTCCACCAATGTCGGTTCGGTTCGCAGCCGCGGCTTCGAGCTGGAGATGACGGCGAACCCATCGCCGCACCTCAGCTTCACCATTGCTGCATCGCGCATCGACAGCAAGGTCGCCGAGGACCTCATCTTCCCCAATGCGACGGTCTTCATCGCGCGCAAGGGCGACAAGGTGCCGGACATCCCCAACTGGACGGTGGCTCTGTTCGGTCAATATCGCGCCCCGATCAGCGACAAGGTGCATGTGTTCGTGCGCGGCGACACCCGCCTCGAAGGCGAGCGCTTCGCCGCCTTCGCCCCGGGCAACCCCTCGCGGCCGCTCAAGCCCTCCTTCGTGACGACCAACTTCCGGGTCGGGGCGGACATCGGCAACATCCAGCTTTCGCTGTATATCGAGAACGCCTTCGATGAAGATCCGCGCCTCCTGGGGCTGCCTGCGCCGGCCGGGCAGACGATCGGCACCCGCTTCTTCGATCAGACGATCCGTCCGCGCACGATCGGTACCCAATTGAACTTCAAGTTCTGATATCGAAAGGCGATGGCCATCGGACGATCCTTTCGCGCTTCGATCGCTCTGGCGATCGCGGCCGTTCCCTTCGCCGTCGCCCCCCGGGCGGCGGCGCAGAACGCCGCGTCGGCGACGATCGGGGCGAGATCGCATTATGTGACGATGCGCGACGGGGTGCGGCTCGCCGTCACCGTCTTTTCCATGCCGAGCGATACGGCGCGCCGCCCGGCGATCCTGCTTTTCACCCCCTATCATCGAGCGGCGCTAGCCCGAAAGCCGGGAGACCCTTCGGCCGGCGGGCCGAGCCCCGATATCGGCTCAATGGTGCGGGCCGGCTTCGTCTACGTCACGGTCGACGTGCGTGGCACCGGCGCTTCGTTCGGTGTGCAACGGTCGCTATTCTCATCCGACGAATTGAAGGATGGCGACGAGATCATTCGCTGGGTGGTGGCGCAGCCATGGTCGAACGGCAAGGTGGGCCTGCAGGGCATCTCCTATAACGGCACCGCCGCCGAACTGATCCTGGCCGGCGGCAATCCCGCGATCAAGGCGGTGATGGCGGAGTTCACCCTGTACGATGCCTATGCGCAGATCATCCGGCCGGGCGGATTGCTTTCGGAACGCTTTCTGCGGACCTGGGGCGGTTACACCCGTGATCTGAACCGCAACACGCCGGAACGGTCGATGGGCGCGCGCTATTCCGAAAGATTCGCCGGTGTGCTGCCCGTGGAAGGCGACACCGTGGCACTGGCTCAGGCCGTCGCCGGCCATGACGGCAATGTCGATGTCTACGAGGCGGCGATCGCCGCGCCCTACAAGGATGACGAGGCGCCGGTCTTTTCGGCCGCGCGGATGAGCCCCTATTCGCATCGGCGCGCGATCCGCGCCACGAATGTGCCGATCTACGGCATCAGCGGCTGGTTCGACGGCGCCTATGCCTATGGCGCGATCCTGCGGTTCCTGAACACGCCCAATCCCGGAAGCAAGCTTGTTCTGGGGCCGTGGGATCATGGCGGGGCGCAGAACATCAGCCCCTGCGCCGGCGATCGCCGGGCCGGGCGCTTCGATCTGCGCGCCGAAAGCCTGCGGTTCTTCGATCATGAGCTGAACGACAAGCCCAACGGTTTCGAGAAGCAGGCGCCGGTCCGCTACTATGTGATGTGCGCGGAGCAGTGGCGCGAGGCGCGGAGCTGGCCTCCCAGATCGACCACGCTCAGCCTGTATCTCGCGCCGTCAAACGGCTTGTCCGGGCGACGCCCCGTCGAAAAGCAGGGGGGCGACGACTTCACCGTCGCGCTCGACGCCAGCAGCGGCACGGCGTCGCGCTGGGTTTCATATGTCAACACCGGCGGGGTGGCGATCGGCTATGGCGACCGCCGTTCACAGGAGGGCAAGGTGATCGCCTATCAATCGCCGCCGCTCACGGCAGGCGTCGAGGTGACCGGCCATCCCCTCGTCACCCTCCATATGGCGTCGGATCGGCCGGCAGGGCAGCTGTTCGTCTATCTCGAGGATGTCGCACCTGACGGATCTGTGACCTATGTGACCGAAGGCGGGCTCGATCTGGCCCACCGTCGCCTGTCCCGAAAGCCGGCGCCCTATCGAAGCCTGACGCCATATCGTTCTTTCGCACGGGGCGATGCGCGGCCGATGACGCCAGGTTTGCCGGAAGAGATCCGGCTGGACCTGTGGCCCACCGCCTATCTGTTTCGATCGGGCCATCGCATCCGTGTTTCGATCGCGGGGGCCGATGCTGACAATTTCACTCCCATTCCTGCTCCGGCCCCTACCTACAGACTGATGCGGCAGCGCCACGCGGCGTCGCGGATCGATCTGCCGGTCGTGGGCGATTTCTCGGCAGCGGCGACGTTACAGGACCATAAGTGACCGAAGCCTATATCATCGGTGCCCATTCCACCAAGTTCGCCAAGCGCCCCAACGACAGCCTGAAAGCCCTCACGCGTGAGGCTTATCTCGGCGTGCTGGCCGATGCCGGCATGGCCGACGGACGCGATATCGAAAGCGCCTGGTTCGGCAATTGCGCGCTCCACCTGCACAACCAGTCCAGCATCCGCGGCCAGGTATGCTTGTCTCCTCTGGTGCAGGAGGGGCTGTTTCCAGAACGTGTGCCCGTGGCGAATGTCGACAATGCCTGTGCGACCGCCTCGACGGCGGCGGCGGGCGCCTCGAAGGATGTGCGATCAGGCGATGCGCATCTTTCGCTCGTGATCGGAGCCGAAAAGCTGTTCGACGCTTCGAACCGCAGCTTTGCCCTGTTCGAGGGAGGCTATGATCAGCTCGATCCGCAGCAGTGGAAGGACTATTATCGCGCGGCCGGTGAGAGCGTCGGCATACCCTTCGCGCCGCAGGCCGCCCATGCGGTGACCATGGATACCTACGCGATGCAGGCTGCCTGGCACATGCAGCGTTACGGAACCACGCAAAGGCAGATCGCGGCGGCGGCGGCCCAGTGCCACAATTATGGCGCACGCAATGAACTGGCCCAATATCGGTTCGAGATGAGCGTCGATCAGGTGCTCGAGGACCGGCCGGTGAGTTATCCGTTCACGCGGGCGATGTGTGCGCCGATCGGCGATGGCGCTGCGGCGCTTCTGATCTGTTCGGGCGAATATCTGTCGGGACTGGCACCGGCGGTTCGCGACCGGGCCATACGAATCCTCGCGATGGAAGCCGCCGGCGGAAAATATCGTCGGCTGGACGAGCCGGGGCTGAGCCGGGTCGCCGCAGCCAAGGCCTATGAGCGGGCCGGACTGACCGCCGCCGACATCGATGTGGCGGAGGTTCACGATGCGAGTGCCTTCTCGGTAATCTACCAGGCGGAGATGCTGGGCTTCTGCGCGGAAGGAAATGGCGGCCGCTTTGTCGAGAGCGGTGAAACCGGACCGGGAGGACGCATTCCCATCAATACGTCGGGCGGCCTTATCTCCAAGGGCCATCCCGTCGGCGCGACCGGGGCTTCTATGATGTTCGAACTGGTGCGCCAATTGCGTGGAGAAGCCGGCGACCGGCAGGCGCCCCGTGCGCGTCTGGCGCTCGCCGAAAATGGCGGCGGCGTGATGGGGTTCGACGAGGCGGTGGCGGTCGTCTCGATCCTGGAGCGTCCCGGCGCATGAGCGAAACGGCATCGACCATAGCGGAGATGGTGACACGGAACGGGCGGAGCCGTCCGGATTATCCCGCCATCATCGCTTCGGATCTGGCGATGTCATGGTCTGCGCTGGCGGACGATGCCGAGAGAATCGCTGCGTTGCTTGCGACCCGGGGCATGCAGGGCAAAGCGATTGCGTTGCTTGGCGGCAACGGCCTGTGGACCTACCGTGCCCAGTTCGGCGTGCTGCGGGCCGGAGCCACGCTCGTTCCGCTTTCGCCGATGTTGCGAGCGGATGCGCTGGCGACGATGCTCGCGGATTGCGGCGCCGCACTGCTGCTGGCATCCACGGCCCATCTCGAACTAGCGATCGAGGCGGGGCGGCGGGCCGGCATCGAGGTGATCGGCGAAGGTCCCGATTTCGAAGTTGCGATTGCACGGGAATGTGCAACGGCGCCGTGGCCGGACGCTGGAAGCCGGTTCGGCATCATCTATTCCTCCGGTACGACGGGAAAGCCCAAAGGCATCGTCCACAGCCATGCGGCGCGGATGGCGATGGCGCAGGCCACGGCGAAGGATTTGCGCTTTCCTGACAACGGCCGCGCGCTGATCCTGACTCCGCCGCACAGCAACGGCACGCTGATCTGCCTGCTTCCGGCCGTTCTGGTAGGCGGCGCACTGGTGCTGGCCGAACGTTTCGACCCACGGCAGATCATCACGCTCATCGGCCGCCAGCGCGTCACCCATGCCTTTATGGTACCGACGATGCTGCAGCAGATCGTCGACGTCTTGCCGGCCGGATCGAACGAACTCGACAGCATCCAGACGCTGGTATCCGCCGGCGCGCCGCTGGCGCCGCCGCTTAAGGCGCGGCTGGTGGCAATGTTCGGCGATCGCTTTGCTGAACTATGGGGCCTGACGGAAGGTGTGGCGAGCCTCATTCGCGGTTCGGAAATGGTCGTGCGTCCCGACTCGGTCGGGCGTCCCCTGTCGGGCACCGCGTTGCGCATCGCGGGCGATGAACCCACCGGCGAGATCATCGGCCGTTCGCCTTATCTCATGACAGGTTATCAGGGCCGTGCGGATGAAGGGTGGGCCGACGAGGCCGGGGAGAGATGGCTGCGCACCGGCGATATCGGGGAGATCGACGAAGCCGGCTATCTGCGGCTACGCGGCCGCATGAAGGACATGATCATATCCGGAGGGCTGAACATCTACCCCCAGGATATCGAGGCCGAACTGTGCCGTCATCCGGCGGTGCGCGATGCCGCGGTGGTCGGCGTGCCCGATCCCCATTGGGGAGAGACGCCGATCGGCTTCGTCGAAACGTCGCAGGCGGTCGAAATGGAGGTCCTGCTCCAATGGGCCAATGAGCGGCTGGCGCGCCATCAGAAGCTGCGCCGAATCCTGGCGGTGGATCGGTTTCCACGCAATGCGCTGGGAAAGCCGCTCAAGGATGAATTGAAGGCAAGTCATGTCGATCGGTGATGTAGGCGGGGAGCGTTTTCCGGCTGCCCGCGCGCTGCTGGCGCGAAACCTCGTCTGGGACAATCACGGCTGCATGCCGCTGCGCACCGACATGGCCTTCCTGCCGCAGCTGGCCCGCTATCGGGAGGCCGGCGTCGACGTGGCGATGCTCAACATCGGCTTCGACCTCGCCAGCGTCGAGGAGCATGTCCGCGTCCTTGCCGCCTTCCGCGCATGGCTGCTGGCCCGGCCGGACGACTATGTGCTGGTCGATGGAGTGGGCAGCATCGATCGGGCGCGTCGGACGGGCAGGCTGGCCGTCGGCTTCGATATCGAGGGCACCAATGGCTTCGGCGACCAGCCGTCGATGGTCGGGCTCTACTATGATCTCGGCGTGCGTTGGGCCGCCATCGCCTATAATCGCAACAATTCGGTGGGCGGCGGCTGCCAGGATGACGATGGCGGCCTGACCGAACTGGGCCGGGAGATCGTCGCGGAGATGAACTGCATCGGCATGATGGTCTGCTGTTCGCACACCGGCGTGCGCACCGCTTTCGACGTGATCCGCCGTTCGACGGCGCCGGTGATCCTTTCGCATTCCAATCCGCGGGCCTTGCACGATCATCCCCGAAATGTCCCTGACGAGTTGATGGTGGCGATTGCGCGGAGCGGGGGCGTGATCGGTATCAACGGCGTCGGCCTGTTCCTGGGCGATCCGAAGGCCGGGGCCCGCGCTTACGCCGATCATATCGAATATGCGATGCGCCTTGTAGGCGAGGACCATGTCGCGATCGGTATGGATCACGTCTTCGATCGGGCAGAGCTGATCTCCTGGGTGAAGGATCACCCCGAGCTTTTCCCGCCGGAAGAGGGCTATGACGAGGGGCTGAAGATAGCCGGGCCGGAAATCTTGCCGGGCCTCGTCGCCGAACTGCTGAATCGAGGATTCGGGGAAGATGTGATCGCCAGGATATTGGGCGGCAATCTTCGTCGCGTTGCGGCCGTCGTCTGGAAGAAGGATCGTGTCGCATGACCGCCGGATTGCCCGCAAAGGCCAATGTCGTGGTGATAGGCGGCGGCCTGCTGGGTCTTTCGACCGCCCACGCCCTGGCCGAACGGGGACGCGACATTCTCCTTCTCGAAGCGCGCGACGGCGTCGGGCAGGAAGCGAGCTTCGCCAATGGCGCGATGCTGACGCCGTCCATGGCCGATCCCTGGAATGCACCAGGTATCTGGCGTCATGCGGTCCGTTCGCTATTCGGCGGACGCAGTGCGATCGACGTGCGGTGGGCGGCGCTGCCCGGCGCGGCGCGCTGGGGGCTAGATTTCCTGCGAGCGGCGACCAGCGATGGCTATGCCCGGGCGATCGCGGCGAACTTCGCGCTGGCCCGATACAGCACGGGCCTGACACTGGAGTTCGCCCGGGCGCGGGGCTTCGATCTTTCCGCCAGCGGGACGATGAAGGTCTTCTCTGACGGAGAGGCGCTCGCGGCCGCCAGAAGCGTGACGACGGGGCTGGCGGACAAGGGACTGGCTTGCAGGGTTCTCGATCGCGATGGGGTGATAGCGGTCGAGTCGCGGCTGGCCGATGCCGCGGTGTCCATCGCTGGCGGACTGTATTTTCCGGACGATGCCATCGGCGATGCGCACAGCTTTTGCAGGGTGCTGCAAGGCGTGCTCGAAGCTTCTTCCGTCGCCCGGATCTTTACCGGCGTCGGGGTGAAGCGGATCATTGCCGATGGCGGCAGGGCCTATGCGGTCGAAACTACGCAAGGACGAATCGAAGCGCGCGATATCGTGGTGGCCGCGGGCCTCGCGTCTCCTGGGCTGACCAATCCGCTGGGCCTCCGGCTGTCGATCGGTCCCGTGAAGGGCTATTCGGAAACAATCGATCTGCCCGAAGATGTGGCGCCGCTAAGGGTCGGGATCATCGACGAGGTTCGCCACACGGGTATCGTGCCTTTGGGGCGGCGGATCAGGCTTGTCGGCACGGCCGAGATCGCGGGACATGATCCGCGCATTCGCCCGGTCGGTATCGCCCGCCTGAGGGCGAGTCTCGCCGCGCTGCTGCCGGCGCTTGCCAGGCAACTGGATCATGCGCCCGCCCAGCCCTGGGCGGGGTTACGGCCGGTGAGTTCGGACGGCGTTCCGCGTATCGGGCCGTCCCGTTTGGCTGGTCTCTGGGTCAACACGGGGCATAGTCATCTCGGCTGGACGGAGGCGATGGGGTCCGGCGCATTGCTGGCCGATATGATGACGGGCGCCCGCCCAGCAATCGACCCGTCTCCCTACCGCCCCTAGCCGGCAACGACTACTCCGTGTCCAGTTAAAATCCGGTAACGTATTTTATTTGTGGACCTTGAGCGCGATGTCGGCGAAGGGCGAAGGAGCGCCTCCCGGCAATGGAACGTCGAAACCCACGATCGTCATCGAGATTAGCGTGTAATAGCCGAGCATAGCTGTCAGCTCGATCGCGCCGCGCCGGCCCAACAGGCCGACGACGCGGTCATGGCTCGCGTCCGACACCCGTCGATAGCGCAGCAGCTCGAATGTAAAGCCATGAACGGCCGCTTCGTCCTCCCGTTCGAAATCCGGCGGTCGGCCGGTTCGGATGGCCTCGATCACCTCATCGGAAATCCCGGCGGATCGCGCGATCGGCGCATGGACATACCATTCGAAATCGGCTTGCCACCACGCTCCCACGACGAGGATCGCCAGTTCCGACAAACGCGGCGGCAGGCTGGTGCCGAAGCGGCAAAACGCTCCCAGCTCCTGGGCCTTCTCGGCGAGCTGAGGGGATTCCAGCCAGGTTTCCAGTGGCCCTTCGACACGCCCGCGCGGTCCCGCGACGATCATGTCGTAAATGCGCTGCTGCTCATCATCGAGCATCGCTCGGTTCAGTTCCCGATGCCGCGTCGCAGCTCCGCCGGCTTGTACATTTTTGCTTGCCATAATATACGATACCGTATTTAATATTGAACATGCTAGCGAAAATGAAAGCTGGATATCGATGAACGCTGCTGACCATGCGCCATCCAACGGCTCTAAAAAGCCCGTACGCCTCCGGATACTTCATGCGATCCTTGCGACGAGCGTCGCGCTGCTGCCGATAGCGTCGATGGTCACGGTCGCGCAGCCAGCCGGCGCCGCGGTTCCAGCCCCGGCTTTCATCGATCGACACGTTCGGGCCGCCATGGACCAATGGGGCATTCCAGGCGTCGCGATAGCGGTGGTCAAGGATGGCAAGGTCGTTCTGCTGAAGGGCTATGGCGTCCGGCAGGTCGGCAGGCCCGAGACGGTGGGGCCGGACACGATCTTTGGCATCGGTTCGATCACCAAGACCTTCACTGCGCTCGATCTGGCCCTGCTAGCCGACCGCGGCAAGCTGGATTGGGATCGGCGGGCCAATGACTATCTGCCGGGCCTTGCCTTCGCAGATCCCTGGATCGCCGAGCATGCGACGGTGCGGACGCTGGCGTCGCATCGTCAAGGGGTCGACGCCGATTTCAGCTGGATGGTCCATGACGATTCGCAGGAGGCCACCTATCAGCGGTCCCGGCACGTGCCCGCGAGCGGACAGTTCGGCGAACTCCTCTATTCCAACACCGGCTTCAACACGCTCGGCCAGATCGTGAAATCCGCATCGGGCCGGACATGGGAAGCTTATACGCAAGACGAGGTGCTGGCGCCGCTCGGCATGACTCGATCGGGCACCGGCACGGCGCTGTTCGTCGATCGCAGGATCATGGCGCCATGCTGGCTCTGTTCGGCGCCCGAAGGTGCTCCCATCGGTCTCGATGCACTTGGGAGGGAGCGGAACATCGCGGTGCCGCACGGCCTGGCGGAAGAGGGCCAAGATCAGACACCCAATGGCAGGCGGACGGTGCGCGCCTGGCCCTGGCGTCATCTCGAAGCGGTCGCACCGGCGGGTGCGCTGAATTCCACCGCGCGCGACATGGCCCGCTTCGTCGCGTTCCAGATGGGAGACGGCACCGTCGACGGCCGCCGGATCATCGGCCAGGAGCGCCTCGAGGAGTTGCATCGCATCAACGTCGCCCGCCCGCCGGGCGCGGTGAAAGGGCGAAAGCCCACGGCATTCGACAGGCGGGTCGCCACTACCGGCTATGGCCTCGGGACGTTGGCCCTGCGTTATCGGGGGCATGATGTCTTCGGCCATGCCGGCGGCATGCCCGGTTTCGCCGCACAGATGTGGATCGCTCCCGAGGACCGGCTTGGTGTGGTCGTGCTGACCAACCTCGATTATCGTTACAACACGGGTTACCGGGCGATCGTCGAGTTGGTGATGGGGGCCTATCTGGGCCTGCCGATGCTCAACGAATCCGATGCGCTCGCCGCTCTGTGGCGCCCGAGGATCGAAGGGCATATGGTTTCGTCGCCCGATCCGGCTCAAGCGCCGATCCCGGCCGCGATCCGTGACCGCATGCTCGGCCGTTACGACAATGACGCGATCGGCGACTTCACCATCGCCCTCGAAAATGGCCGTCCGGTGGTCCGGTTCGGCGAACATTGCGCCGCCGATATCCTGCCCACAGGAGCGCCGCAGAATTTCATTCTGGTATTCCGCGATGCGTTCCGCTGGCGCACCACCCTGGCGATCGATCTCGATCCGGCCGGCAAGGGCGCGCGGGCAACGCTTGGAGGATGGGGTGGCGACCAGCAGACCTTCTCCTTCAGCCGGAGTGCGTCATGATGTTCAAAAGCAGAAAATCAGGGATGCGCCTTTCTTCCGGGTCTCGCAGAGAATTCCTCGCTGCCCTGGCAGGCGTGCTGCTCGCGGTCTCCGTCCCTGTCGTAGCTGCGGACAATGTGACGTCGTTGGCGCCGCTGCAATTGCCGGCTCCGACAGGCGCCATGCCGATCGGCACCCGCGATTTCGAAATCGTCGACCCGCACCGCGCCGAGCCGTCGCGCCCCGATGTCGGCGGCAAGCGACGGATCATGGTGCGCATATGGTATCCGGCCGCGACGGCCGCTGGCACGCGCCGACCTTATCGGACCGGGCTGGAAGCCGCGGTGTTGGGGCCGTCGCTCGCGGCTTCGCTGAACGCTCCGGCCGGCACCTTCGCGCATATCGGCGATGGTCCCACCCATGCCGTCGAGAATGCCCCACCGGCATCCGGCCGGGCGGGGCCAATCATTCTCTTCTCGCACGGATATCTTGGCTCGGTCGATACCAACACGGCGATGATGGAGGAGCTTGCCAGCCACGGCTATGTGGCGGTCAGCATCACGCATCCATCGGAAAGCGGCGCCGTCGTCTACCCGGACGGCGATGTCGCGGCGCTCGATCCGGCCGTCATCGCCTATATGCGTGGTCGCGCGCTCGATGCCGATACCCGCATCCTGATGACGAGCAAGGATGTGGGCGAGCGACTGGCGGCGACGCGACGCATTCTCGCCGCGCCCGACCGGCTGCACGACAGCGCCCTGGTATGGCGCGACGATTTTCGCACCGTTTTTTCCGCCCTGCGCGGCAAGCGGGTCGACGCTCCGGTGACGGCGATCCTGCGGCAAGCGGACTTCACCCGCACCGCCTTCATCGGCATGTCCTTCGGCGGGCCTGCGGCCATCGCCGCCTGCCACGCGGAGCGGACGTGCCGTGCCGCCGTCAATCTGGATGGCCGCGAGGTGATGGACTGGTTTCTCGACCAGCCGGTCCGCATGCCGGTTCTGATGGCCTATAACCAGCGGGCGACCGACCTCACCGGCTTCGGCTATAATGATTTCTTCTATGAGCCGCTGGCCCAGGTTGGAAAGACCGGGCGGGTTACGCGCGTATTGTTCGCGGGCACGGGCCATTGGGATTTCACCGATTTCACGCTGCTGCCCAAGGGCAAGGTCGCCGGCATTCCGACGAGCGTGCTGGGTTCGGTCGACGGACGGGAGATGATCCGCAATCTGAATGACCTCATATTGTCCTATGTCGATAGCCACCTGCGCGACGGCAAGGCTCCCGCGCCGAGCGGCAAGGGGTACGAACCGCAGGATGTGAGCGCGGTTGCGGCCTGGACCGGTGGCAAGACCCGATGAAGCACGCGGCGTGGGGGATGGCAGCGGCGCTGCTCGCGCTGGCGTCGGGCGGCCATGCGGCGCCGGTTGCTGGCGCGGGAGATGCCTATGCCCGATTGCGTCTGTTTCCGGATCTCGTCCGTGGCGGTGCGATCGAGCCGCGCTGGCTGGGAAAGGGAGGCGATTTCCTTTATGTGACGGGCGAAGGCGAACACCGCACACTCTGGCGTTTCGACAGCCGGCGCGGATCGGCGCTTCGGTTGCTCGACAAGGGAAATATCTGCGGCCGGCTGAGTCTTGCCGAGTCCTGCGACGCGTCGGCATTGCTCGCCACCATCGCCTGGCGACAGGGCATCGCGACCCTGCGGTCCGGCAACGCAAGTTATCGGATTGACGCCGAGGGTCGGATAACCCCGATCAGCGCTGCCGATCGGACCGCCCTGGACCGGCGCGAACCCCGCAGGGTGAAGGTCGCCTATCCTTCTACGACACCCGATCTTTTCGAGGTGCCGGCTCCTGACGGCGATCGCTTGCTGACGCTTTCGGGAGGCGATCTCGCCATACGCGATGCATCGACCGACCAGCTCTCGATCGTGGCGCGAGCCGCTTCTCCGGCGGAAGAATGGACGCTCGACGGCGCGCGCTGGTCGCCGGACGCGCGGTGGGCTGCGATATTGCGCACCGACAGCCGCGAATTGAGCCGCCTCCCGGTGGTCGACTGGCTCAGCGACGTCAATGATGTCGCCTATCAGCCATTCCCGATAGCATCGGGATCGCCGCTGGTGCGATCGCTGCACCTGCTCGATACGACCACCGGCCGGATCACGCAGATCTGGGTTCCGGGTGACGGCGAAACGATACAGATCGCTCCGTTCACGGCAGGCGGCAAGCTGCGCTACGCGATCCTGAGCCGCGATCTCCGCCGCGCCGATCTGTTCGAAGCCGATCCCGTCAGCGGGAAATCCCGGCATCTTCTGACCGAAAGCGACGATGTCTTCCTCTATTGGTGGGAAGACGTATTTCAGACGCTGCGCTTCTACACGCCGTTGGCCGACGGGTGCTTCATCTGGGCTTCCGAGCGCAGTGGAAGCAACCAGCTCTACCTGCATTCGGCCGACGGCAGGCTGATCCGCCAACTCACCTTCGGATCGTCACCGGTCGTGCGCGTGATCGGCGTGGACGAGCGGCGCGGGTGGGTCATCTACAAGGTTCATGACGATCCCCGGCGGCCTTATGACACGCAGCTTGCGACGGTGGGCCTGAATGGAAAGGGCGCGCGGCGTCTGACGCGGGAGACGGGGCAGCATCATGCGATCGTTGCACCGGATGGTTCGCTGATCGTCGACGTCCAGGGCGCGGTGGACCGGCCGGTTGCGACCGATGTGCTGGCCACGGACGGCCGCAGGCTGGCGCGGCTGGAGACGGCGGATGCGTCCGCGCTCTACGCGCTGGGGTGGCAACCGCCCGAGGAAGTGCTGGTCAAGGCGGACGACGGCGTCACCGATATCGCGGCGACGGTCTACAAGCCGATCGGCTTCGATCCGTCCCGGAAATATCCGGTGGTCGAGGCGATCTATGGCGGCGGCTTCAAGACCGTCGCTCAGCATGGCTGGGGACCGACCGATTCGCGCGGCGCTTATCTGCAGGCACTGGCGCAGCGCGGCTTCATCGGCGTGGTAATCGATGCCCGGGGCACACCCGGCCGTTCGCGCGCCTTTCAGGAAGTAGCGGCGCGCAGCTTCGGTCAACATGAGATCGCGGATCATGCGGCGGCGCTCCGTAATCTGGCGGCGACGCGGCCATGGATGGATCTCGAGCGCGTGGGGATCTTCGGCATCTCCTTCGGTGGCTATTACACGGTGCGCGCACTGCTGCAGCGGCCGGACCTGTACAAGGTCGGCGTCGCGCTATCGACCGCCGAGATCGGGTCGATGACTTGGGATATCGCGACGGTGCCGTATCTCGGCCCCTACAAGGGCCGTGAGAAAGCCTATCTCGATGCGGGGAATATCCCGCTCGCGAACCGCCTCGACGGCAAATTGCTGATGGTCATCGGCAGCGATGACGTGAACACGCCCATCTCGCAGACGCTGCGTCTGGCCGACGCCTTCATTCGGGCGGACAAGCGCTTCGACATGCTCGTCGTGCCCGGCGCCAATCACGCTCTGCGCCGCAGGGACGGGAGTTCGGCGCTGCCCTATGTGTACGACCGGATTACCGATTACATGACCCGGAATCTGCGCCCGTGAGCGCGAGCCAGCTTCGCAGCAGCCTCGGCCCCTTCAAGCTCTTCGCTATCGCGTTCGGGTCGATCATCGGCATCGGCTGGATAACGCTGGTCGGCATCTGGCTGGCGGCGGCGGGACCATTCGGATCGGTGCTCGCCTTCGGCCTGGGGTGCCTCTCCGTCTGTCTCATCGGCCTCGCTTACGCCGAACTCGCCCTGCTCCTTCCGCAGGCGGGCGGTGAGGTGGCCTATGCCCATGCGGCCTTCGGGCGGCCGCTCGCCTTCGTGGCCGGCTGGGCGCTGCTGATGGTCTATGTCGCGGTGATCGCCTTCGAATCTATCTCGGTCGGCTGGGTGCTTGGCGCGATCTGGCCTGACCTGTCGGCGGCATGGCCCGTTGACACTCCGATGGGGCCAGAGCTTCTGGCGGGATTGGTCGTCGGGATAACGGTGATCTGGGCGAACATAGGCGGGGCTCACGCGGCAGCGGCCGTGCAGACCGTGCTGACGATGGTCAAGATCGCCGCCTGTGCGATCTTCATTGTCGCGGCGATGGCTTTCGGAGAGGCATCGAACCTTGCGCCCCATTTCGGTGCCGCCGCCGCCGGGGGCGACCTGTCCGGCATCGCGACGGTCTTCGCGACCTCCTTTCTCTTCTACGCGGGCTTCAATTTCCTGACCCAGGGCATCGAGGAACGCGCGCCCGGTGTCAGCGTCGGCCAGGTCGTAATGGCGATCATCGGGTCGATCGTCTGCGCCTTCCTCTTCTATGCCCTGATCATCGTCGCGGTCGGGATGTTGTTGCCTGTGGATCGTCTGGCAGGTCTCAATCTGCCCGCGGCGGATGCGTTCGAAATCGCGCTCGGTTCGGCCGCGCTCAAGAATCTGGTGCTCGGGGCCGGGCTCGTCGGGCTCGTCACCGCGTGGAACGGGACCTTGTTCGGCGCCTCGCGGATGCTGTTGTCGCTCGCGCGTGCGGGACTGGTGCCGACGCTGTTTGCCGGCGTGAGCCGGCGAACCGGAACTCCGGTTGCAGCCATACTGGTGATTTCGGTTCTGGCGATGGGCGTGGCGACGCTAGGCAAGGGCGCGATCGGCGCCATCGTCGGGGTCGCCGTCACGGGCGTGCCCTTGACCTGGGTGGTCGTCACGGCCGCGGCCTTGAAGCTGCGCAAGTCGCCAGCGGAGCGCGCCTTCACTGTCCCGTTCGGTCGAGCGATCTTCGTGGCGGCGCTGCTGGTATCGCTCGCCGGCACTGCGATCGCGCTTCACGATGTGACGATCAGCGCAAACCACCTTGGACTGACCGCGCTGGGCCTTTGGGCGGGCGCCGGCGTACTTCTGTGGCTCTTCATCGGATCGCGCGCAGCGGCGAAGGAAAATCTATGAAAATCCTTGACGACGCCGTGGTTCGCGCGACGCCGGTCGGTGGGATGATCGATTGTCTGGCGGAAACTTTCGGCCGGGGCGGCGTCACCACGCCGCTGCGATCGGTGCACAAACTCGATGGCGGCGGCCTCTACCTGATGCCCTCCTGGTCGGACGGGGCGATCGTGGTCAAGCTCGCGACCTTCGTGGCCGAGAATCCCGCGCGGGGCATCCCCGCCGTGCAGGGGATCGTGTTGCTTATCGATCGCGATACCGGATCGCCGATCGCTGCCGCCGAGGCCGGCATCGTAACCAATCTGCGGACGGCGGCGGTATCCGCGCTTGCGTCTCGCCATCTATCTCGCACGGATTCACGGCATCTGCTGCTGTTCGGCGCAGGATCGCTCGCGCCCTATCTGGTGCAGGCCCATTGCCATGCCCGGCCGATCGAGCGGGTCTCGATCTGGTCGCGAAATTCGGCAAAGGCGTCAGAACTCGCAAAAACGCTTTCCGAAGAACTGCACGATGTCGAGTTTCGCGGCGTGGAAGATGTCGACGCCGTCGTGCCGATGGCCGATATAATCAGCTGCGCGACAAATGCCCCACAGCCGTTGTTGCGCGGTGATTTGCTTACCCCCGGGACGCATGTCGATCTCGTCGGCGCGCACAGCCCGGCCACGCGGGAAGCGGATAGCGCCGTGATCGCCCGCGCATCGATCTGGATCGACACCGACGCAGCTCGCGCGGAGGCGGGAGACCTCATCATCCCGCTGGCCGAAGGCGCCATTCAGCCCGATCGCATCGTCGGCGATCTGGAGATGTTGTGCCGGGAGACGGCGCGTGGCCGTATCGACGACGCGGAGATCACGGTCTTCAAATCGGTGGGCGCTGCGATCGAGGATCTCGCGGCCATGCAGCATATAGCCCGACTGACCGGCTGACGATCAGTCGGCTGTCCTTCTGGTGATGCGCCCTGACTGCATGACCAGCTCGATATGGCTGCCGGACTGGTTGAATACCGACAGATCGTTCAGCGGGTCGCCGTCCACCAGCAACAGATCGGCTTCGTAGCCCGGCGCGATCCGGCCGATCCTGTCGCCCATGCCAACGATGCCGGCATTGGTGCTGGTGGCGGAGATGAGCACATCGGCCGGGCTCTGGACGCTGCCGCGCAACTGAAACTCGAGATGCTGCTGATCGTGAAGCGGGCCGATCAGATCGGTGCCGAAGCCCACTCGCGCGCCGCTGGCCGCCATGATCTCGACCGATCGAAGAGCGACGGGCTCGATCTCGGCGAGTTTCGCCAGCGCTTCGGGCGGATAGCCGAGCGCCTGCCCATGATCGGCGAGTGCGCGCACGACGGCCAGGGTGGGAACGAGCGCGGTGCCGCGCTCCGCAGCCAGGCGCGCGGTGTCCTCCTCGATCAATATGGCATGTTCGATCCCGTGCACGCCGAGTTCGACGCAGCGCCGGATCGCTGCGTCGGGGTGGCAATGCGCGGTCACATAGGTGCCGTGCCGTTCGACCTCATCGACCACCGCGCGGATTTCCTCATCTGAATATTGCGCGTTCTCCAGCTTGTCGCCGACGGTCGAGACACCGCCCGAACCCATGATCTTAATGAAGGAAGCGCCGCCATGAAGCTGGCTGCGGACCTTCTGTCGAAGGGCGTCCGCGCCATCCACAGTACAGGTGAGATGGCCGTCATAGCCGCCTCCGCAGCCGCAGAGTTCGCGATGATTAGGGCGACGAAGATCGCCATGGCCGCCGGTCTGGCTCAGCGCCTTGCCACAGGTGACGACGCGGGGACCGGCAAGCCAGCCCTTGGCCAAGGCCAACTGGACCCCCCGCTCGGCGCCGCCGGTGTCGCGCAGCGTGGTGAAGCCGCGCGCCAGACAGCCTTCGAGCATGCGTGCCGCGTGATGGGCGACCGCGCTGATCGGCAGCCGATCCCCCTCCTCGATATCGAGATCGGGGCAGTAGAGATGGACATGGGCGTCGATCATGCCGGGCATCAGCACGCGGCCCCGCGCGTCGATACGGTCTGGCTTTTTAAAGGTGCTGCCCGGGGCGCATATCTCGCGGATAATCCCGTCTTCGACGAGCACGTCTCCTTCGACGTAGTTCGTCGATAAACCATCGAATATCTTGCAGTTCTGGATCGCGATCATGGATGGGAAGCTCCCGGTCGTTCGGACGCGTCGGCAAAGCCTCTTGCGCCGGATATTTTAAATACGTTATCGTATTTTGATGCAGGGGAATCATCAAGAGCATATCGGGCGTTGCTGGGTCGGGGATGTGAGGAGCTGATGCCACTCTTCCCGGCCATCGATCCCTATGACAGCGGCTATCTGCCCGTCGGCGGCGGGCACAGCCTCTACGTCGAACAGTCGGGCAATCCACGCGGAGCGCCGGTCGTGTGCGTTCATGGTGGACCGGGCGGCGGCAGCCAGCCGTCGACCCGCCGCTTCTTCGACCCCCGAAAGTTCCGCATCATCCTTTATGATCAGCGGGGCGCGGGACGGAGTCGCTGGAGCGATCTGCTGGCGGGCAACCAGACATCCGAACTGGTGGGCGATCTGCGCCGGTTGAGGAACGCGTTGGGTCTCGATCGCTGGATGGTCTTCGCGGGTTCGTGGGGGACGGCGCTGGCCATGGCCTATGCGCAGCGCTGGCCTGCCGAAGTGACCGGAATGGTGTTGCGCGGCGTCTTCCTCGCGCGTCGCCGCGACATAGACTGGCTGTACAAATCCGATGGGGCCAGCCGTTACTATCCGGCGCTCTGGCGCGAGCTTGTGCAGGTTCTGGGCGGTGAGGATGGGGGACGAAACCTGGCTTCACGGTTCGAGCGGCATCTGTCGGCAAGCGACCGGCGTGTTCGGCTGGCGGCGGCCGGGGTGGCCGATCGCTGGGCGGCCACGCTCGGCCAGCCCTGCACGATGTGGCGGAAGCCAGCGCTTCACCGGCCGGCGCCCACCGATGCGCTCGTTGAGCAGATGCGTCTCAAATTCCACTATTTCGCGCGAGACTGTTTCATCGGCCCGCTGTCGCTGGCTGGTGGCCTTTACCGGCTAGCCGGCATTCCCGCCTTCATCGTGAACGGCGAAGTGGATGCGGTCTGCCCGGTGCAGAGCGCGCGGCTCGTTCATCGCGAATGGCGCGGTTCGGAATTGGAGATCGTCTCCGGCGGGGGGCATTCGCCCGATCTGCCCGTCATGGCCGATGCTTTGGTGAGAGCGGTCGCGCGTTGCGCGGCCGCAGGGGAGGCGCGATGACGATTCGGACCATCGATACGAGGGACAGCCGTGTCGTCCATCGCACGGCGCAGGGCGAATATCCCGTCGCGGTCGGGGGCAGCGGGATGACCGTGATCGACGCCGCCGGGCAAGCCTATCTGGATGGCGCGAGCGGCGCCGCCGTGTCTTGCCTGGGCTATGGCGATGGCAAGGTGATCTCGGCGATCGAGCAGCAGCTACGTGGTCTCGCCTATGTCCACAGCTCCAGCTTCACCACGCCGGTTTATGAGCAACTCGCCGATCGGCTGACCTCGCTGGTGCCGGGCGCTTTCTCCCGCGCCTATATGGTTTCCGGCGGGTCGGAGGCGATGGAGACGGCGCTGAAGATGGCCCGCCAATATGCGGTCCTGGCCGGGCGCGGCGATGCCTGCCTCTTCGCATCGCGGGAGAGCAGCTATCATGGCGCCACCATAGGCACCCTCGCCATCGGTGGAGGGGGCGGCCGCCGGGCGGTTTATGAGCCGTTGCTGCCCGCCGGGGTGAAGCTCGACCGCTGCTATGCCTATCGCGACAAAGCCGACGGCGAGAGCGATGTCGACTATGGGCAGCGGCTTCTCGATAACGCGCGAACCGCGATCGAGGCCGTCGGCCCCGATCGGATCGCCGCAGTCGTCGTTGAAACCGTAGGTGGTACCGCCACCGGCGCTGCCGTCCCGCCACCCGGCTATCTCAGGGGCCTTCGCGCCCTCTGCGACATGCACGGCCTGCTGCTGATCTTCGACGAGGTGATGTGCGGCATGGGCCGCACCGGCAGCATCTTCGCCTTCGAACAGGAGGGCGTGCTCCCAGATCTGGTCGCGGTCGCCAAGGGTCTGGGCGCCGGCTATCAGCCGATCGGCGCGGTCCTGGTTGCGCCGCATGTCTTTGCCGCATTCGAACGCAGCGGAGCCGCCTTCCAGCATGGCCAGACCTATATCGGCCATGCCACGGCCTGCGCCGCCGCTCTGGCCGTGGTCGGGCGGCTGGTCGATGACGGTATCGCCGCGCGCGTGCCGGCGCTTGGCGATCGGCTGTTCGTGCAGTTACAGGCCAGGCTGGCGGATCATCCGCATGTCGGCGATATCCGGGGGCGAGGGCTGTTCGCCGCCGTCGAGTTCGTTGCCGATCGTGCGAGCAAAGCGCCGTTCGATCCGTCCAGGGGCATAGCCCGCGCGCTCAAGCGCGAGACGATGTGCGAACGGCTGATCTGCTATCCGATGTCGGGCTTCGTCGATGGCACGGCCGGTGATCATGTGATGCTCGCTCCGGCCTTCATCGCGAGCGAGGACGATATCGATGCGATCGTCGATCGGCTGGCGCGGGCGGTCGATCGGGCGATGCCGGGGCGGGCGGCATGACGACCATGGTCGGGACGGACCCGCTTGACCCTATGCCTGTGGACGCCAGTCACGCTCCGACCTCTTCGATGTGGAAGGCCGTTCTGTGGGCGCTAGTGGCCGGCATAGGAAGCGGCGCTATCTTGCGGGAACTGCTGCCTGCGCCTGACCATGCCGCAGTAGTTAGTGGGTTGAGCTTGGTGACCGAGGTTTTTCTGCGCCTGATCAAGATGATCATCGCGCCGCTGGTCTTCTCCTCGCTCGTCACCGGCATCGCACATATGGGCGACACCGGGGCGTTGGGCCGCATCGGCCTCAGGACGCTCGGCTGGTTTCTGATGGCGTCTGCGGCTTCGCTCATGCTCGGGATATTATTGGTCAATCTGTTGCAACCGGGGGTCGGCCTCGACATCGCATTGCCCGATCCCGCGACGGCTCCGGGAGGAGCGGCTGCCATGGCGTCGGCACATGCGCCAACGCCGCCGGGGTTGCGCGATTTCGTCGCCAATCTTGTCCCGAAATCGGCCTTCGAGGCGCTGGCGATGAACAATATGCTGCAGATCGTCATCTTCTCGGCCTTCTTCGGAGCAGGGCTGGCTGCGGCGGGGCGTAGCGCCGAGGCGCTCGTGAGCGGGATCGAAGCCTGCATGACCGCGATGATCAAGGTGACCGGCTTCGTGATGCGCGGGGCGCCGATCGCGGTGTTCGCGGCCGTGGCGAACACGGTTCTCGTCAACGGAGTCGCCATATTGACGACACTCGGGCTGTTCGTCGGCGGCTTCTATTTCGCGCTGATCGTCTTGTGGCTTCTTCTTATGGCGGCCGGCTTCGCGCTGGTCGGCAGGCGGATCGTGACGCTGGTGCGCATGCTCCGCAACCCGGTGGCAATCGCTTTCTCAGCCGCCTCATCCGAGGCCGCCTTCCCGCAGACCCTATCGGGCCTGACCCGCTTCGGCGTGCCGAGGCGCATTGCCAGCTTCGTGCTCCCGCTCGGCTACTCGTTCAACCTCGACGGCTCGATGATGTACTGCAGCTTCGCGGTCCTCTTCGTGGCGCAGGCCTATGGCATCGAGATGTCGGCCATGGATCAGGTCACGATGCTGCTGCTGATGCTCGTCACATCCAAGGGCATGGCTGCGGTGCCGCGCGCCAGCCTGGTGATCGTCGCGGCGACCCTCGCGCATTTCCACATTCCGGAGGCCGGGTTGCTGCTGATCATGGCGGTCGACCAGTTCCTCGACATGGGTCGCTCGGCGACGAACGTCATCGGCAATGCAGTGGCTACGGTCGCTGTCGCGCGATGGGAGGGGGAATTGCCGGCCGAAGCAGAAGGGGTGAAGGCGAAATGATCGCAACGGCACTATCGCGTGAGGTCCCATTACCGGGCAAGGCCGGTCTCGATCACCACGCGTTCCAGCGGCCCATGGCGTTCAAGCATCGCGGCGATCGCTTCCGGCGTGCTGTCCACGCCTTGTGCCGCGACCTTGCGCCCTTCGGCGTCGACAACGCAGACGTGCGACGTTTCCATCGACAAGTCTATCCCGGCATAGTGCTTCATGGCTGCTGCATTCCTTCCAGCGGTTGTATAGCGCCTTGTGCGGCCGGCAATCCTTCGGCGCGTCCCGCCAGCGCAGCCCGTTGCGGTTCACGAAGATGATCCCGCAGCACCCGCCGATCATCCACCCGCGGCCTGCCGAGGCTCTTCGGGAAATACGGCGCGAGCCGCGCCATCTGCTCATCCGTCAGCCAATATAGATCACTCAAATCCAGTCCTCACGGAGTCTGAATCAGATCGCAGCCCTCACATCAATGGGTCCTGACCCTAGATTACTCCCTGATCCGGCCGTCACTTTCCGTGATCCAAAGGCCACCGTTTCCCTATTTCGAGTTACGGTCAATTGTCGAGCTTGAGGAAAACACGGTGGATTTCCGAGGGTTTCTGCGTAATCATGGGAACGGAAGGGCGGATTTATCTAAAATTTCATTGGTAACAGGGAAGTCTCGGCCCAGACCAGTTCGTTAGGGACTGCGTGGCGCACCACTCACATTCCAGTCGAGTGATTTCGAGAGACCCTTCGGGGCCTCTCGGCGAAAACCCCGCAATTCCGCGGCATTCTCGCGCGCCAGCCTAAAAAGTCAGGACAGAGACCGTTCGGATTTCGGCGAATTCTCTGATTTTCGGGCCTCCGTCTCAGGTGGCGGAAAAACTGTCCTGAGATTGTCTGGGGGCTGGAACGAAAAGAGGCGCGCTTGCGGCGCGCCTCGATCACTTTTATGTCGCCGTCAGAGCCTGATCCGAAATTAAGTTGAGTGGTATCAGCAAGTTAGCTTGACGCTAGCGCCAGTCGTTGATTCAGGGGTTTTGCAACAAACTTCCGGAGATCGACGATGTGGACCGATACCACTCGGGCGCAATATGCCCGTACAGAACTGGCTTTGCCAAGCGATTTGACCGATGCCGAATGGGCGGTGCTGGAGCCCTTCTTTCCGCCGCCCTCGTCGGTGGGACGTCCGCGCAAGTGGCCGCTCAGGCGCATTATCGAGGCGATTTTGTATTTGCTGCGCGGCGGGCTGCCGTGGCGGATGCTGCCGCCGTGCTTTCCGCCCGTCTCGACGGTGCGGCGCTGGTTTTATCTGTGGCGCGACAACGGCCTGTGGCTGTCGCTCAATCATGCCCTGCTGTTGATCGGGCGGGAAGCTGTAGGCCGCGAGGCTTCGCCGAGCGCCGGGGTGATCGACAGCCAGAGTGTGAAGACCTCGGAAAGCGGCGGGCCTCGCGGCTATGACGCGGGGAAGAGGATCAAGGGGCGCAAGCGCCACATCCTGACCGACACCGACGGCAATCTGGTCCATGCCGTGATCCATACTGCCGATATCCAGGATCGCGATGGCGCGCCGTTGGTGCTGGCCGAGATCGTCCGTCGCTTCCCGTGGCTGCGCCATGTCTTTGCCGACGGTGGCTATGCGGGCGAAAAGCTCAGGGATGCCCTGCGCCGCATCGGCAAATGGACCGTCGAGATCGTCAAGCGATCGGATACGGCAAAAGGCTTCGTCGTGCTGCCCAGGCGCTGGGTCGTCGAGCGAACGCTGGCTTGGCTCAATCGAAACCGGCGCCTCGCCAAGGACTTCGAACAAACCATCGCTTCCGCAACCGCATGGCTCTTCATCGCTTCAATCCAGCTCTTCACACGAAGAATCGCAAAGCTAGGAAATTACGCCCGATAATTTTGAATCAGGCTCTCAGAGGAAGCCGAGCATCCGACGTTGCCCAGTCCAATCCATCGGTAAGTCGCTGGCCCGGAGCAGCGCGCGGGTAGTGAGTTCCACGGGCTGCCGACCTTCCAAGATCGCTGTCACGATGTCTGGCGCCAGGAAATTGAGCCGGGCCATTCTGACGGCATGCGACTTTGCTGTGCCCTTCATAGGCCCAGAGAGAAGTTGCTGATGGGCGATACGCGCCTGACCAAGAAGCTGGATCAGGCGGTCGTCGCGCATCGCAGGTCGAGCTTCGGGTGCGGCATAAATGAGCTTGAGCTCATGCCCGCGCCGCCGCATCTGAACTTCGACATCGATCGAAATTGGTCCCTCCGGTGCGACGTCACCTGTGCAGGCCAGCTGCTTGAGAAGTTTGCTCGCCTCGATCCGGATCGAGATTATATCCTGTCGCACGACGAGGCGTGCCCCGAGACCATCGAGCAGTCGGCTAAAGGATGCGGCGTTAGTCACCTGGTCAGCCAGCTTGCTGCAGACCGCTTTCAGCCCTTCATTCGCTTTCAGGGCTTCACCCAGCTCAGCGGACAATCGGAGCTGGTCATTAAGGAACCCAGCTAGCTCCCTCTGGATGATCGTTTCCAGATCGAGGGCGGGTAATCGCCAAGCAGCTTCTGCATGGTGGGCGCTGGTCTGTGATACATAATATCGATAGCGGCGGTTGCCGCGATTCCCATGAGAAGGCCGCATCGACCGTCCAAGGCCATCTTCAAGAAAACCATTGAGCGGGCTGGGCAGGCTCTTGCGGGGCCGCGGAGCGTTTGTTGCCTTATCGAAGAGCCTTTGGTTAGCTTCCCACAGATCCGGCGAGATTATTGCCTCATGCTCCCCCTCATAAACCTGTTCCCCGTGGCGAACCTGACCGATGTAGATCATATTCTGCAGCAGGTATCGAAGAGCACTGTCGCCATAGGCGATTCCACCCCGGATGCGCCCGTCCTGCATTCTCTGCAGCTTAGATCGTATCCCTTCGGCTTCTGTCCGCCGTCAGCGCCAATGGCACAGATTTGAGGTTGTGATGTAAGGAGGATTTGGGCTTCGTCGTAGTGACGAAGGAACGAAGATGAAGCCCAAATCCTCAAGCGTAAAATCGGCCCGCAAACCCAAGGCGTCGGCCGAACAGGTGGTGAAGGATATCCGGCGCGCGACACGCCGGCATTTCTCGGCGGAGGACAAGATCCGCGTGGTTCTGGAGGGCTTGCGCGGCGATGACAGCATCGCGGAGCTGTGCCGCAAGGAGGGCATTGCCCAGGGCTTGTATTATACTTGGTCAAAGGAGTTCATGGAGGCCGGGAAGCGTCGGCTGGCGGGCGACACCGCCCGTGCCGCGACGAGCGGCGAGGTACAGGATCTGCGCCGTGAGGCGCGTGCCCTGAAGGAGGCCGTCGCCGACCTCACGCTCGAAAACCGGCTGCTGAAAAAAAGCATGATCGCGGATGGGGGAGACCCCGAATGAGGTATCCGGGATCCGAGAAGCTGGAGATCATCCGCATCGTCGAGCAGTCGCACCTGCCGGCGAAGCGGACCCTCGACCAGTTGGGCGTCGCGCGGCGGACCTTCTACCGATGGTATGATCGCTATCTCGAAGGCGGCCCCGAGGCGCTGGAGGATCGTCCTTCCGCGCCGAGCCGGGTCTGGAACCGCCTCCCCGGCGCCATTCAGGACCAGATCGTCGAGATGGCACTGGAGCAGTCCGATCTGTCGCCCCGCGAACTGGCGGTGCGCTTCACCGATGAGAAGGACTATTTCGTCTCGGAATCAACGGTCTACCGCCTGCTCAAGGCGCATGACCTGATCACCAGCCCGGCCTTCGTCGTGGTCAAGGCGGCCGACGAGTTCCATCGCAAGACCAGCCGCCCGAACGAGATGTGGCAGACCGATTTCACCTACTTCAAGATCATCGGCTGGGGATGGATGTACCTCTCCACCGTGCTCGACGATTTCTCGCGCTACATCATCGCCTGGAAGCTGTGCACCACGATGCGGGCCGAGGACGTGACCGACACGCTGCAACTCGCGCTCGAAGCCTCAGGCTGCGACCACGCCACCGTCAGGCACAAACCAAAGCTGCTCAGCGACAACGGACCGAGCTACATCGCCGGCGAACTCGCCGACTGGATCAAAGCCCATGACATGAGCCATGTTCGCGGCGCTCCGCTACATCCCCAGACCCAGGGCAAGATCGAGCGCTGGCACCAGACCCTGAAAAACCGCATCCTGCTGGAGCACTACTTCCTGCCTGGCGATCTCGAACGGCAGGTCGAGGCCTTCGTCGAGCATTATAACCATCGCCGCTATCACGAGAGCCTCGACAACGTGACACCGGCCGACGCCTATTTCGGCAGGGCCGCCGCCATTATCGAACGGAGGAAACGCATCAAGCGAAAGACCATCGAACAGCGACGCTTGCTTCACCGCAAGCTCGCCGCCTAAACATCAACCCCAGACGAGGCCCGATCTCCTCTTCTCTGCGCAACCATCTGCGCCAAATGTCCCGACGACGGACAGTATCCCTTCGGCTTCGAGCTCATCGGCCAGTTCTCGAACTGATTTCAGCTCAGCATGTCGGGTGAAAATATGCCGGACAATCTCTGCTTCCTCCTCATTGATGAGGAGCTTTCGTTCATGGACGTCATAGCCGAGGGGCACGGTGCCGCCCATGAACATGCCTTTCTTCTTCGATGCGGCAATCTTGTCGCGGATGCGCTCGCCGGTTACCTCGCGCTCGAACTGGGCAAAGGAGAGAAGGACGTTGAGCGTAAGCCTGCCCATGCTGGTGGTGGTGTTGAAGGCTTGGGTGACAGAAACGAAGCTGGCGCCGTGGCGATCCATGACCTCGACGATGCGGGCGAAATCAGGCAAAGCGCGGGTAAGTCGGTCGATCTTGTAGATCACGATGACCTGGATCCGACCGCTCTCGACGTCGGCCAACAGGCGCTTGAGGGCAGGGCGCTCCATCGTCCCACCGGAATAGCCGCCGTCGTCATAGAGGGTGGGGTCGAGCTGCCACCCCTCATGGATCTGACTGGCGACATAAGCGGCGCAAGCCTCGCGCTGGGCGTTGAGGCTGTTGAAAGCCTGATCGAGCCCTTCGTCGGTCGACTTCCGGGTATAGACGGCACAACGAACCTGTCGGATGCTGGTAGAGTTTGCTGAGAGAGTCTTTGGTCCACGCTTAGCCACGAGCCGATGCTCCTCTCGATGGGGGAGCGGGTCGTCGCTTCAGGCCGAAGAAGCGAGGCCCCGACCAATGAGCGCCCGTGATTTCGCGCGCTATGTGGGACAGCGACGCGAAACGCTGGCCATTGAAGCTGAAGCCGTCCGCATCGACCATGACAGTGTGGAGTTTGCCGTTCCACTCACGCAGAAGGCGCGATCCCGGCTTCAGCCGGATTTCGGGCTCAGGGAGCGGCGTGACCCCCTCGGTGACAATGTCGAGCATACGCTGGGCCTGCGCCGGTAGACCGCCCAACTGCTGCTCCTGCAGCCGATATGCTAAGACCCGGCAGAGTAATGATGGCGGTATGTCGGGTGCCTCCTCTTTGAAGGTGGAGAACCACTCCTCGCGGAGCTGCGCCGGCGACATCGTCGCCAGCGCAGCCAGACCCTGGTCGAGCTTGCTGTTCATCAGTCCGCCTTCGTGATGCGGTAGACGCTACCCTTCGGGGTCGTCGTCCGGTCGATCGCATAGCCCTTCTTACGCAGGCCGCTCAGCATCGCGCGTGCCGAGTGCGCAAGCCAGCCGGTCGCTTCCATGATCTGGTCGAGCGATGCCCCCGACTTTCGGTTCAGCATCTGGACCACTTTGGCCTGCTTGCCGCCCGACCTCGTTGCGACTGGGGCGGCAGCGGGTGGCGGTACCATCTTTGTCGTCGGCTTCTTTATCGTCTTACGACCGCTCCGGATCGGCTTCATCTCGGGATGGTCGGGTGCGGGGTCGTTGATATCGACCGTCTCGCGGCCGGCGTCATTGATGACGGCGCCGAACATATGCTCGTCATCAGCACGCCAGCTCATCTTCGGATCGCTGACTTCGAACTCGTCCGCCTGGCCCCGGCCGATGATAATACCGACCGCGTCGCGGATATGGATGTCGTACTGAGCGATATGGGCCGGTGCCGGCAGGATGAACCCGCCTTCGGTTTTCGCAGCAGAGGTCAGGAGGATGAGCTGCAGGTCTTCGAGATCGGGCTTGAGAGCCATGAGGTGGTTCCTTTTTCAAGGAGCGGCACCAGCGCCGCTTCCACCACCTGAAGCCCGGCGGATCAGCCTGCCGGGTTAACGTTGCGGGCTATCGGCGCCCGCGATTCACAAGATGACCAATGCTCCGTTCCGACCAACAGTCGAGCGAATAGTGCATTGGCAAAGCTGGATTTCTCATTCTTTCAGGGCGGCAGCGATCATCGCAGCCAAGGTCTCTTCGGCCCGACTGCGAACTGCTGGGTCTTTCGAGACAAGGTCCTGTCGAAGCCATTCTGGGGCGTGTTGAACTGCGCGGGCGATCTTGGCGCCGGGGTCATCTCTTGTCATCGCCTTGCATGTGAGGTGTCGGGTGAGCGTCCGCAACCGCTATGTCAGCTTTGCGCCCTTATTCCGTTGAAAAACTCGGCTGCGGGAGCGTTTGGGGTGTGCTCGGCGACGGATGCGAGCGACGTTCCGCGCCGTTCAGGCCAGTGCCGGCCTCGCCATGGGGATGATCTTGGCCATTTTCCGCAGGTTTTGGGCTGCGGCGGCTAGGTGGAACTCGTCCCTTGCGCTATTTGGACCGCGCAGGCGCAGGCGATCGAGCTTCAGGATGCGCTTGAGATGGGCGAACAGCATCTCGACCTTCTTCCGCTGGCGGCGTGACACAAGATAGGCGTCGGTGGTGGCGATATCACGGGCCAGGTCGCGCGCACCTTCGTGGATCGATCGGGTGACCTTGCGAGCGGGCATGTTCGGCGTACATTGTTGCCGGAGGGCGCAGCTCTGGCAGTCCTGCTGACGCGCGCGATAGCGGATCGACCCGTCCTTATCGACGCCTTTGCGCGGCGTGCTGAAGTTGCGATTGGAGCGTCGCAGACGGTTGCCGCCCGGGCAGGTATAGCTGTCGTCTTCATGGTCATAGACGAAGTCGGCGCGCTCGAAGCTGCCGTCGTTCCGGGCGGACTTGTCGAAGACCGGTATGTGCGGCTCGATGCTCATCTCCTCGACCAGCCAGGCCAGGTTGGGCGCCGAGCCATAGGCGGTATCGGCCACGAGGCGCTCTGGCCAGATGCCGAAGCGCTCCTGCGTCCGCTCGATCATCCGGCGCTGGGCGGTCACTTCGGCCTGCCGCACCGACGTCGTGGCCTCGACGTCGACGATGACCGCGTGGTCGAGGTCGATCAGATAGTTGGTGCTGTAGGCGTAGAAGGCGGCCTCGCGCGTCGCCGCTGTCCAGCGTGATGCGGGATCAGTAAGGTTGATGCGCTTGGGCGTGACCGGTGTCGCACCCCCGAACGCTGCATCGTCGAGCACGTCCAGATACTCAGCGACAGCGCGGCCGACCGCTTCAGGCGGCAGGCCTTGTCCACCCGGCACCGACCGCTGGCGCTGCACATCAGCCCGGATGAGGCTGGCATCGACCGCGAAGCCCTCGCCGCCAACCAGTCCGTGGGCGATGCAGCGCGCGACCGTCATTTCGAACAATTGCCGCAGCAGGTCGCTATCGCGGAAGCGGCCATGCTGGTTCTTCGAGAAGGTCGAGTGATCGGGCACATCGCCTTCCAGACCCAGGCGGCAGAACCAGCGATAGGCGAGATTGAGATGGACCTCGTCGCACAGCCGCCGCTCGGAGCGGATGCCCATGCAGTATCCGATGATCAGCATCCGGATCATCAACTCCGGATCGATCGAGGGCCGCCCTGTCTCGCTGTAGAAAGGCCGCAGGTGCTCCCGGATATCCGACAGGTCCACGAACCGGTCGATCGAGCGTAGCAGATGATCCGGCGGCACATGCCGCTCCAGGCTGAAACTGTAGAATAGCCCGTCCTGCGCTACCGTCCGCTCGCCCATCATCGGCTCGTCTCCGCTAACCCAAGACGATTGAATCAGGACACCAACGCTACTTCAAGATCGAGTTTTTCAACGGAATACGCCCAACGTCAGACGTTGAGGACCGTGAGCGGTGATTCCGAAAGCCGCCGTTCGTTTCTGGCGTTCTCCGCGCTGGCGCGAATGACCGAGGCTGGAGGGCAGAGCCGTCATTTCCGCCGACGTCGCCAAATGCCGGCTTGTGCCAACAGCCGAAATTTACCGTTTGGCCGCATCGGCTTTGTTTAGACGAGCGAGGCTCCGCTTCGAACCCGCTCACCTGAAGCGATTGGGAGAGGGCGACGTGACGACCGATCTTTCCCGGCACGTAAGTCAAGCGTCTGATTCCTCAGCCTCCACCCATCCCGCGATCGAGAAGGGCTGGTCCCACGGCTCCAGCATTCTTGGGAACCTGACGCATCGGCCGGTCTCGCCCGACTCCATCGCATAGGCCGAAGAACTGAAGCGTTCGGGCACCTCGTCTCGGTCCCGCGCGGCAAAAAGGTGGAAGGCGGCGATGGCCCGCTGGCTAGCTTGCGGGACACATTGCCACCGTTCAGCTGCTCGATCGGTCACGCCGAAGTCCGGCAGCATCGGCCGTTATTTTTGCTTACTTTAATTTGTGAGCCTGTCCGAAGATAAATTTGTATACAAATAATGGTGGCCAGTTTAAGGATCGAATCCGAGAGGGAGGGGAGTGGTTTGGCGAAGATCGAGATCGTAGAAGTTGGTCCCCGCGATGGACTCCAGAACGAGTGTGAAGCCGTTTCTACGGCAAATAAGCTCGAATTGATTCAGCGCTCCATTGCGGCGGGCGTGCGCAGGATCGAGGTCACGAGTTTCGTCAATCCGCGTAAGGTGCCCCAAATGGCGGATGCCGAGATGCTTATTGCGCAACTGCCGGATCATGCCGATCTTGTGTACATTGGTTTGGTTTTGAATGACCGGGGTGCCGATCGCGCGCTTAACACCAAGGTGCACGAACTGGGTGCGGTGTGCGTTTCGTCGAACAGCTTCGCCATGCGCAATCAGGGGCAGACGAGCGCAGAATCGCTGCAGGTCGCCCGGGGCATTGTTCGCAGGGCCATAGGAGCGGGGCGGCGGGCTCAGATCACGATCGGCGCTGCTTTTGGTTGTCCGTTCGAGGGGGAGATTCGTCCGGACCATGTGCTGGACATGGCGAAGCGCGCCGCCGACGCCTATCCGAGCGAGATCGTGCTTGCGGATACGATTGGCGTCGCGGTGCCGGGTCAGGTGACCGAGGTGATCGGGATGGTACGCGAGGCAGTCCCGGGCATGCCGGTGCGTTGCCACTTTCACAACACCCGCAACACCGGGCTTGCCAATGTCTGGGCGGCGGTCGAGGCGGGTGCGTCGACAATCGACGCCTCACTGGGCGGGCTTGGGGGGTGTCCCTTCGCGCCGGGCGCAGCAGGCAATGTCCCCACCGAAGACGTACAATATCTGCTTGAGCGCTCAGGTGTGGCGACGGGGCTTCACCTCGGCGGGCTGATCGACGCGAGCCGCTGGTTCTCCGGCGTGATGGGCAAGCAGCTTCCCTCCATGGTCGCCCAGGCTGGCGACTTTCCCCGTGCAGTGTAGCATTCGGAGCATCTGAACATGACTTATCGTCTTGGCGTCGACGTTGGCGGCACCTTCACCGATCTTTTGCTGCTGGAGGAAAAGTCCGGCGCCTTCTGGCGTCACAAGACTCCGTCGACCCCTGCAGACAGCTCGGTCGGCATTCTCAACGGCGTGACGGCGATCTGCGAGAAGGCCGGGATCACCCCCGCCGATGTGGAAGTACTCCTGCACGGTACGACGGTCGCGACCAACGCGGTGTTGGAAGGCAAGGGCGCGCGCGTCGGCCTGATCGCTACCACGGGCTATCGCCAGATCATGCAGATTGCTCGCAGCTATGTGCCGGGCGGGCTGGCCGGCTGGATCATCTGGCCCAAGCCCGAACCGCTGGCGGCGCTGATCGACACGTTTGAGATTGCCGGACGGCTCGACGCGCGCGGGGGGGAGATTGCCCCGACCGATGATGCCGAAATCCGCGCCCAGCTCGAAAAGCTCAAGGCCAACGGCGTCGAGGCGCTGACGGTCAGCCTGATGAACGCTTATCTCAATGGTGCTCATGAGCGGCGGGTCGCCGAACTGGCGGCGGAGATCATGCCCGACATCCCGGTGTCGCTGAGCCACGAAGTCCTTCCCGAAATGCAGGAATATGAGCGGACGCTGACGACCGTCGCCAATGCGGCGGTGCGCCCGGTGGTAGGACGCTACCTCCGCAGCCTGCGGGCCAAGCTGTGCGAGAGTGGCATGGCGGGGCGGCTGTCGCTGCTCCGTTCGGACGGAGGACTGATGTCGTCAGAAATGTCGGAGCAGCATCCGGTATCGCTGCTGATGTCGGGCCCAGCGGGGGGCGTGACGGGCGCGCTCTGGGTCGGCAAGAATGCTGGCATCAGAAACATCCTGACGCTCGACGTCGGCGGCACCTCCACCGACGTCGCGCTGATCGAGAATCTGGAGGCTCGCCGCGTGCGCACGACCGATGTCGGCCATCTTTCAGTCCGCGCCTCCGCGCTCGACGTGAAGACGGTCGGCGCGGGGGGCGGTTCGATCGCCTATGTGCCCGAACTGACCGGTGCGTTGCGCGTCGGCCCGCAATCGGCGGGCGCGGTGCCGGGACCGGTGGCCTATGGCAAGGGCGGCACAGTGCCGACCGTGACCGACGCCAATGTCGTGCTCGGTTATCTGCCTGAGGCGCTGCTCGGCGGCACCTTCAAGCTTGATCGGGAAGGCGCCAAGGCGGCGGTCCAGACGATCGCCGACGCGCTCGGCATAGGGCTGTTCGAAGCGGCGCGCGGCATCATCGACATCGTCAACGAGAATATGTTCGGCGCGCTGCGGATGATCTCGGTCCAGCAGGGCTATGATCCGCGCGACTTCGCGCTGATGGGCTTTGGCGGCGCCGGACCGCTCCACGTCAACGCGGTCGCGCGTCTGATGGGCAGCTGGCCGGCGGTGTCGCCGGTCTCGCCCGGCGTGCTGTGTGCGCTCGGCGATGCCACCACCCGCACCCGCACCGAAACCGCGCGTTCCTTCTCGAAGCGCTTCGCCGATACCGGCGAGGCGGAGGTGATCGCGATCCTGGAGGAGATGCGCGAGCAGGTCGAAGCGCAACTCGTTGCCGACGGCGTTCCCGCCGCAGAGATCAGCAGCCTGTTCGAGATCGACGTGCGCTATGAAGGCCAAGCATTCGAAGTGCCGCTGGCGATCGACCCAGAGACGCTGCGCCGCGACGGGCTGGCCGGGGTGATTGCGCGCTTCGACGAAGAGCATAAGCGCCTCTTCACCTTCAACATGGAAAGCCCGCACGAACTGGTGAACCTACGGGCCGTGGCGATGGGCGAGCCGCTTGATCTGCCCGCCGCCGAACTGCCGCGGGGCGATGGCGACCCCGTAAAAGCGAAGCTGCGCGATCACGAGATGTGGCTTGATGGCGAAGTGCGCCAGGCGGTGATCTACGACCGCGCCAAGCTGGAGCAGGGCGACGTCATCGTGGGCCCCGCCATCGTCATCGAGATGGATTCGACCACGCTGATCGAGAACGGCTGCATCGCCACGGTCGACCGGGTCGGTAACATCCTCATCAACCTTGCCTGAAGGGAGCAGCGAGATGCCCGCACAGATCATTGAAACTAACGCGCTGCCCTTCGCCGCGCGGACCATCGACCCCGTCACGTTGGAAGTCATCGAGAATGCGCTGCGCAATGCGCGTATCGAGATGGACGCGACGCTGGTGCGAACCGCGATGTCGCCCGGCATCCGCGAGCAGGGCGACGCATTTCCGCTGATTGCCGACCATAAGGGCCGGATGATCGTCGGCCAGTTCGGTTCGTTCATCGACGGCTTCCTGCGCGGTTATGACGGCACCGTCGAGGAAGACGACATGTTCCTGATGTCCGATCCTTATTCGGTCGAAGGGGCGATTAGCCATTCTAACGACTGGATGGTGCTGTTGCCGGTGTACCGGGACGGCCGCCTGCTCGCCTATACCGCCATGTTCGGCCACCAGTCCGACATTGGCGGCAAGGTACCCGGATCGATGCCGATCGACGCGCAGTCGATCTTCGAGGAAGGCGTGCGCATCCCGCCGGTCAAGATTTACGCCAAGGGTATCTACAACGCCGACTTGATCCGTCTCGTGCTGCATCAGTCACGCACCGCCGATTGGTGCGCGGCCGATCTCAATGCGCTGATCGCGTCCTGTCGTGTCGCCGCGCGGCGTGTACAGGAAATGGCCGATCGCTTCGGCGAGGATCTTTATGTCGCCGCGACCGGCGAGCTACTCCAGCGCAATTATCGCGCCATGAAACATTTGATCGCGACGTCGATCGGCGAGGCGCCGGTCAGCTTCGAGGATTTCATCTGCGACGACGGCATGGGCTTCGGTCCCTATCGCATCCGCTGCACGATGCACCGCGAAGGCGAGAAGGTGATCCTGGATTTCGACGGCACCGATCCGCAGAGCCCGGCGGCGATCAACTTCTATCTCAACGAGAACATGTTCAAGATGTTCTTCGGCATCTATATGATCATGGTCTTCGACCCGCAAATCCTGTTCAACGACGGCTTTTACGACCTGATCGAGGTGCGCATCCCGCAAGGATCGCTGCTCAAGCCGAACTATCCCGCCGCGCTGTCGGGACGGACCCACGCGCTGGGCCGTATTTTCGATATCCTCGGCGGCTTGCTCGGCCAGAAGACTCCCCAGTTTCTCAACGCCGCCGGCTTCTCGTCGAGCCCGCACCTCTTCTATTCGGGGCGCGACGGCGAAGGGAAATGGTTCCAGCTCTTCCAGATCGGCTTCGGCGGCATTCCGGGCCGGCCGATGGGTGACGGCCCCGACGGCCATTCGCTGTGGCCAGGCTTCACCAACGTTCCGAACGAGTTTCTCGAACGCTATTTCCCGTTGATTATCGAGCGCTACGAAACCGCGCCAGATTCGGGCGGGCGGCTCCATCGGGGCGCAATGGCATCCATATAAGCTACCGCTTTACTGCCCCCGGCGTCATCGCCATCCATGACGACCGCTGGTTTACCAAGCCCTGGGGGGTCAATGGCGGCAAGCCGGGCGCACGGGCGCGCAAGATCCTCGAAAAAGCCGATGGCACCCAGACCATCATCGGCAACAAGCTTGAAAACATGCCCGTCGAGGCAGGCGATTTACTCCATTTCATCACCTGGGGCGGCGGCGGCTGGGGTGATCCGCTCCAGCGTGACCCGGCGCTGGTGGCCAAGGAGGTCGCACAAGGACTCGTCTCCGTCGAAGGCGCGCGCGCTTATGGCGTGATCCTCGATGACGGCGCGGTCGACGAAGCCGCCACGGCAAGGCTGCGCGCCGAAATGACCTCAGAAGGGCCAGCGCCTTTGTTCGACTATGGCGGCGTGATCGAGGATCTGCGCGCGTCCTGCGAAAGCGAGACCGGGCTGCCAGCCCCCAGCCAGCCCGTCTGGGCCCATCTCGCGACCGCGGCGGAGTAATGTCGATGAATCACGCAGCGAACCGCGGCGCGCTCAGCGACATCCGTGTCGTCGAACTGGGTCAGCTCATCGCCGGCCCCTTCTGCGGCCAGTTGCTCGGCGACATGGGCGCCGAGATCATCAAGGTCGAGCCGCCTAGTCAGGGCGACCCGATGCGCAGTTGGGGCCATGGTGATGCCAAGCTTTGGTGGGAGGTCGTCGCCCGCAACAAGAAATCGGTGTCGGCCAATCTGCGCGTGCCAGACGGCCAGGAGATCGTCCGCCGGCTCATCGAGCATGCAGACATCCTGATCGAGAATTTCAAGCCCGGGACGCTGGAGAAATGGGGCCTCGCGCCAGATGTGCTCCATGCCATCAATCCACGCCTGATTATCGTGCGCGTATCGGGCTATGGTCAGACCGGCCCCTATTCTGGCCGCGCGGGCTTCGGTGGGATCGGCGAGGCGATGGGCGGCTGGCGCGCGATCGTCGGCGATCCGGATCGTGCTCCGAGCCGCATGGGCGTGTCGATCGGCGACAGCCTCGCCGCGACCTATGGCTGCCTTGGCGCGCTTGCGGCGCTTCACGCTCGCGAACGCACCGGCAAGGGGCAGGTTGTCGATAGCGCGCTCTATGAAGCTGTCCTCCAGGTGATGGAGAGCCTGGTGCCCGAATATATGGTGTCGAACCACGTGCGCAAACGCACCGGATCGGTGCTCGAAGCGGTGGCGCCATCCAATGTCTATCCCTGTTCGGATGGCGAATATCTGATCGGTGCCAATCAGGACGCGGTCTTCGCACGGCTCTGCACGGCGATGGGGCGTCCAGAACTCGCTACCGACGAACGCTATGCGACGCATGTCGCGCGCGGGCGCAACCAGCGCGAACTCGATGATCTGATCGCGGCGTGGACCTTTACCAAGACAGTCGAAGAGGTCGAGGCGCTGATGGTCGAATATTCGGTGCCGGCGGGAAAGATTTTCACCGCTTCCGAAATGCTGGCCGATCCGCACTTCGCTGCCCGCGAGGCGCTGGTCGAGGTTGACAGTCCGCGCTGGGGCAAGTTCAAGATGCAGAATAGCTTCCCGAAGCTGTCCGATACGCCGGGCTCGATCCGAAGCCTCGCGCCTGCCGAGATCGGTCAGGACAACCAGACCGTCTACGGGGCCATTCTCGGCATGGACGATGCCGAGATCGCGCGTCTGAAAGCCGCCGGCGCAATCTAGAGGGGACGCGCGATGCAGGATGATCTCGACAGCAACTATCGGGGCGCTTTCGACGGACATCTGTCATTCGGGCGGGCGCCGGCCCTGCTGATCGTCGATCTTGCGGTCGCCTATGTCGAGGAGGGCTCGCCCTTATTCATCGGCACCGACGCCCCGCTGGAATCCAATCGGCGGCTTATCGCCGGCGCGCGCGCCACCGGCACGCCGGTGATCTTCACGAGAGTGGAGTACCAACGCGGCGGGGCCGATGGCGGGCATTTCTTTCGGAAGGTGCCGGCGCTGCGCTGCTTCGAGACTGGATCGCCGCTGGGCGAATTCCCGGCCTCGGCGTCACCCGAACCGGGCGATATCGTCGTCACGAAGCAATATGCGTCGGCCTTCTTCGGCACGTCGCTTGCCTCCAGCCTGAACGTGATGGGAATCGATACGTTGCTCATTACCGGTTTCTCGACTTCCGGATGCGTGCGCGCCACCGCGCTCGATGCGCTCCAGCACGGCCTCGTGCCTTTCGTGGTCAGCGATGCATGCGGCGACCGGCACCCCGCGCCGCATCAGGCCAATCTGTTCGATCTGCAGGCCAAATATGCCGAAGTCGTCGATGAAGCCGAGGCGCTTCGTCTGCTTCGCAACGACGTGAATTGGCCCGAGCGTGTGAGCAACGTACCGTTATGACCGGTCCGCGCACGCTTTATCAGAAGATCTGGGACGACCATCTGGTCACGCGCCGGGACGACGGAACCGATCTGATCTGGATCGACCGCCATCTGGTGCATGAGGTGACGAGCCCGCAGGCGTTCGAGAGTATGCGTCTCGCGGGGCGCATGTTGCGGCGTCCGGACCTGACTCTCGCAGTGCCCGATCATAATGTGCCGACTATCGATCGTGACCGGCCTAATCCCGATGCGGAATCGGCGGCCCAGATCGACCTGCTCGTCCGCAACTGCGCGGAATTTGGCGTCGAACTGATCGCAATGGATGACGGGCGCCAGGGCATCGTTCACGTGGTTGGCCCCGAGCAGGGCTTCACCCTGCCCGGTGCAACGCTGGTCTGCGGTGACAGCCACACCGCCACGCACGGCGCGTTCGGCGCGCTGGCCTTCGGGATCGGCACCTCGGAGATCGAGCATGTTTTCGCCACGCAGACCCTGTTGCTGCGGCGGTCGGAGAACATGGAGGTCCATATCTCCGGATCGCTTGGCTTCTCGATCAGCCCGAAGGACGTCGCACTGGCCGTAATCGGCCAGATCGGTACCACCGGGGGCACCGGCCATGTCATCGAATATACCGGTCCGGTCATCGACGCGATGTCGATGGAAGGCCGAATGACCCTGTGCAACATGGCGATCGAAGCCGGCGCCAGGGCAGGGCTGATCGCCCCCGACGAGACCACCTATGCTTATCTGAAGGGCCGGCCTCGCGCGCCCAACGGCGAAGAGGCGGTGCTGGCAGAGGCGCATTGGCGCACGTTGTACAGCGACGCTGGAGCGGCCTTTGCACGGCGCGTCGAGATCGACGGGAGCGCAATCGCCCCGCTGGTGTCCTGGGGGACATCCCCCGAGGATGTGGTTGCGATCACTGCTGCCGTGCCCGATCCCGACGGCTTCGCAGATCCGGCTAAGCGCGAAGCGGCGGCGCGGTCGCTGGACTATATGGGGCTCGTGTCAGGCCAGCGGCTTGAAGATATCGAGGTCCAGAATGTCTTCATCGGTTCGTGCACGAACAGCCGGATCGAGGATCTGCGCGCCGCCGCGCAAGTCGTTCGGGGTCGCCAGGTCGCCGCCAATGTCCGCCAGGCGCTCGTCGTCCCCGGGTCGGGGCTGGTGCGACGTGAGGCTGAAGCCGAGGGGCTCGACCGGATATTCGTCGATGCGGGTTTCGAGTGGCGCGAGCCGGGATGTTCGATGTGCCTCGGCATGAACGCCGACCGGGTCGGCGCGGGCGAACGCTGCGCGTCGACGTCCAATCGCAATTTCGTCGGCCGGCAGGGAGCGGGCGCGCGCACGCATCTCCTGTCCCCGGCGATGGCCGCTGCCGCGGCGATATTCGGCCGTCTTACCGATGTCCGCCAGATAATCGCCTAGCGGCGTTGCATAATACGGAGTCAGGACGCGATGGATAGCATTTCGATATTGCGCGGCCCGGCGATCCCGCTGGGTTTGAAGAATGTCGATACCGATCTGATCATTCCCAGCCGCTATCTGAAAACGGTGACGCGGCATGGGCTTGGCAAAGGCGCCTTTTCGGCGCTGCGCGAGGACCCCGACAATCTTTTCAACCAGCCGCGCTATAATAATGCTCCGATCCTTATCACGGGCGATAATTTCGGCTGCGGGTCCAGCCGCGAACATGCCCCGTGGGCGCTCGTCGATCTGGGCATCCGGGTCGTCATCGCGCCGAGTTTCGCCGATATCTTCGCGGGCAATGCCTTTAAGAACGGCATATTGCTCGTGGAATTGTCGCAGCGCTACATCGATCGGCTGCTCGCCGCGGCGGATGCTGATATCCTAGTCGATCTCGAACGTCAGATCGTCGCGACCAGCTATTGTGACGAGTTCGCCTTTGAAATCGATCCGTTCCGGAAGCGCTGTCTTCTGGAAGGCCTGGACGAGATCGATCTGACGCTTTCCCTCGGGAATGCGGTCGATTCCTATGAACTCTGGCTGGCCGCAAACCGGTCCTGGCTCGGGGCCCGGCGTCACTGACACCACTGCGGCTTCGTTTCCTGCCACATCATATCGAAAGCCTCTTGCGGAGCTGGCGGATCATGGGCAGGCCTGACGGTAACCCGATGGATGCTCGCAAGAGTGCGCAAGGGTAATATCTGCTGTCGAGCTTTGGCCGATGGGCCGGATCGTGGATGGAATAGGGCGGCTATGTCTCGAGCGAGCGATCGGGCTTATGATATCATCAAGAAGCACATAGTTGGCGGGGAACTGGCCCCGGGGACTCAGCTGAAGGAGGAGGAGCTGGCGCAGATGTGCGGTGTATCCCGCACTCCTGTGCGGGACGCGATGCATCGGCTGGAAGCCGAAATGTTCATCCAGCGCACCGACAGCCAGCGATCCTTCGTGAGCAAATGGTCGACCGACGATATCAACGAACTGTTCACGCTGCGGCAGATGCTGGAAAGCCACGCCGTGAGCCGCGCTGCCGATCTTGTCACCCCCGAGGTGTTGCTAAAGTTGCACGCGAACAATGATGCGATCAGCGCGGCCATCGGCCAACGCGATCCCGATGTCGACGCGTTCCTGTACTACAATGCCGAGTTCCACGGGCTTATCATCGAGGCCGCTGCGTCCGACCGGCTGGCGACGATGATAAACCGGCTGGTGCTGCAGCCGATCGTGCACCGCACGGCAATGCGTTACGGTCGCGAACAGCTCGAACGCAGCCTTGCCGAACATGTCGAGATCGTCGCAGCGCTCGATCGCCGCGACCGTGATTGGGCGTCATCGGTGATGACGTCCCACATCCGGCGCGCCTTCCACGTCTATCTCGACGACTATAAAATGCTGCTTGGCTGATGACCGCCGGCCTAGGTCACGGCGCACCGTGGCCCAGGCTGCGTCGTCTTATGCCTTGCGAAGCTTTTCTACGCTTGCCGCCAGCGGGATGGGATAGCTCGGATTGGGATAGGTGATGCACAGATGGCGGAACGGCTCGTCCGAGAGCACTCGCCAGACGACCCGGCACCCGCGCGGCAGCAGATAGACCGAGCCCGGTCCCGCCACGACCTTGCCCGTCTCGATCATCAGAGGCGGCAGATGATATTCGATTTCGGCGGTGCCCGAGACGACATATTGCACCTCGTCATGCGCCAGCGTCCATGTGATGTCGCTGCCGCGAACGAAGTCCTCGTAATTGACCTGGCAGGCTGGCTCGTCGATGCCCGTATTGACCGCGCGGAATTTCGATCCGGGATGGAAAGGGAATTCCAGGTCGGGTGCATCGTCCAGGTCGGCGTCGACGCAGTTGTAATGCGCGAATTTACTCCAGCTTATCCGGTCCACGATATTCTCCGCTTTAAGGATGAAGACGCGTTCAGCGCAGGCCGAGCGCGCCGGGGTTTATGCGCCGTTCGGGATCGACGACCGTCTTGACGCCCTCCAGCAGACGGGGCAGCGCCTCGTTATTCATGATGTCCATGAACGGATAATATTTGCCGATCTGGAGATGGAGCCCGCCCAGGCCGTCGAACAGGTCGCGCAACTCGTCGCGTAGCCCCAGGGCTACGGCGCGACGAGCCTCGTCGGCGGAAATGTCCTTCCACTTTTCGGCAAACTCCGGCTCAATCAGCGACAGGCGGAAGGCGCCCAGTTCGTCGCGCCAGTAGAAGCTGGGCTCGATGACGAATTCGGGGCCGGAGAAGCATGTGAGATAGGAGGTCTTGATGCCACATTTCTCCATTAGTGGCTTGCGCTCCGCGAGGAATTTCTCGGTGGCCTCGGCAGCGGCTATGGCGCGGCTGAGCGGGAAATAGCCATGGACGGGAATCCAGACCTCGCCTTCCGAACCGAGCAGGATCGTCCGCACTCCGCCGAACGGCGCATTGCGGAAGACGGTGGGTATGGTGTTGACCATTTCCGCGCCGCCCTCTTCCGCGCAGATCTCGGCCGCGAGGTCGGTATGTTCGGCGGCGACCGTGGCGGTTAGCCCGTCCAGGGTCATGTGCAGTGAATAGGGGACGTCCTTAAGAATCTTGCGGCCGCCGAGCGCGACCTGCGCAGCGCGCTTGAGCCCTTTCAGGCCGCCTTTGCGCGCAATCTTGCCGACCAGCGACAGGCCTTCCTCGAAGGTGATGCCCTGCTTCTCGAAGCCGGCGTTGTAATAAGGATCGAAGCCATAACATTCGGAAGCGATGCCGAGCCGGGCGATCCGTACCTGCGCGGCGAGCATCGCGGCGAGGCTGTCGAACTTATAGGAGAGATAGCCGGTATGCTGCGGGGTGGTGACCAGGCGGAGCGAGGCAACCGCCTTCACGCCCATCGCCCCAGTGTCGGCAGTGAACAGCCCGGTTACGTCGGGGCCGAAATGACGCCAGAAGGGTTTCGAATTCTTGTGCGCCCACGAACCTGTCGTCAGCAACGAGCCGTCTGCCATGACGACCTTCAGGCCGACGACGCTTTCGGCGGCCGTGCCCATCGTGCCTGATCCGTGGAACAGGCTGTTCTGCGAAAGCGCTCCGCCGACGGTAGCGTACATGCCCGACAGCGGACCCCAATAAGGGGTGCGGACTCCGTGCGGCGCAAGCGCCTCGTACAGGTCCTTCCAGGTGCACCCGCACTCGACAACGACATACATGTCATCGGTGTTGATCTCGAGGATGCGGTTCATGCGGCGCATGTCGACGAGCAGCGTTGCGTCTTTTTCAGGGGTGTAGCCGCTGGTGTAGGACATGCCGCCGCCGCGCGCGACGACGTTCAGCCCGGCGCGCGTGGCGGCCCCGACGGCCGCGGCAAGCTCCTCGACGTTGGCTGGCTGGATGACCGCCTCGGCGGTCTTGGTGGGACGGAAGCTGAGATCGGCCGAAAAAAAGGCGCGGTCGGCGGGATCGGTAAGAAGGTGAGTCGCGCCAACGATATCCTCGAGTTCACCGAGAATAGTGGCGTCACTGCCCGTTCCACCCGTGCCAGTTGCCATCGTCGCCATTTCCATCTCCCAATTTTGTCTGTGATATATGTATACAAAAAAGATCGACTGGCAAGCTGCCTGATGCAAGATGCGAGATCGTGACGTGTGGCTTGGCGGTCGGCTGTTGCTGCGCTAGACCGTTGATATGTCCGATATGCCTGCAAATGCTGCGCCTCTCGCCGAAGAATCGGCCGCCTCATTGGTCAGCTTCGTTGTGGATTCGATCGTCGATGGGGTGATGAAAGGGCGCTATGCGCCGGGGCAGCGCCTGATCGCCGCCGATCTGGCAGAGGAATATCAGGTTAGTCGCGCTCCTGTTCGCGAGGCTTTGCATGTATTGGCTGGCGAGGGAGTCGTGGAACTCATCGCCAACCGGGGCGCGCGTATCCGGCGTCTGAGTGTCAAGGAACTGGTTGATTTCCTGGAATTTACCGAAGCTATCCTGGTGCTCGGCGTGCGGCTCGTTACGGCGCGGATGAACGAGCCCGATTGCCGTGCGGTAATTGCCGCCGCCCAGCTGGAACTGGAGGGCAGTCGTGATCGCGGCGCGCGTGACTTCGTCTTTGCCCTTTATCAATATCATGTCGGTATCAACATGATCGCGGGCAATGAATTCCTCGAGTTTTTCTATAGGCGCCCGTATATCCGATTCTATACGCTGCTCCTGGCGGATCTGGTGCCGGGTGATCATGCGGATCAATTCGTTATCAACTATCGCATGATTACCGAAAGTATCTTGTCCGGTGATGCACATACTTCGGTCACGATGTTCGTCAGTCATATTCGATGGGTATTGCGCAACATGCGGGCCGAAGGTCGCAGCTGAGGGCTTGGCAGTTCTGACGGAATTGCATACGATCTCTGGCACGATCGGAGATGGCGTATGATCCTTAGAGGCTTTGCAGATAGCCGGGACGGGCAGATACATTACCGGACCGGCGGGGCGCCGGATGCGCCGGTGGTCGCTTTCTTCCACCAGACCGCATCATCGAGTGCGATGTGGGAGCGGGTGATAGAGCGGCTGGCCGGCGATTTCCGCTGCATCGCCTTCGATACGCCGGGCTTCGGCGCCTCGTTCCAGCCGGAATCGATCCCAGATCTCGTCTATTGCGCCGATCGCATCGTTGAGGCGCTCGACGATCTGTCGATCCCGAGCGTGCACGCTTGCGGCCATCATACCGGCGGCTGTGTCGCGCTCGAAGTTGCGGCGCGCTATTCTGGCCGGTTCGACTCCCTGACGCTGATTGGGCCGGTGGTCGCGAACGAGGCGGAAAAGGCAGAGTATCGCAAGACCTTCGTGCGGCCCTTCACGGTGGATGCGGAAGGAGCCTTTCTGCGGACGGCCTGGGATTATCTGCGGATGATCGGCGCGGGCGCCGATTTGGATCTGCACCTGCGCGAGATGGTTGACCACCTCATCGCACACCGGACGATGCCGATGGCATTCGGCGCAGTATGGGAGCAGGATGTCGAAGCCCTGCTCAAGGCCGTGAACGTGCCGCTGATGCTGATGTGTTCCGAGACCGATGTCCTCTGGCCGTTGTTCGAGCGGGCCTGCGCGGTACGGCCCGATGCAACGCGATCTATCGTCGGGGGCTGGGATTTTCAGCCAGATCGCGACCCCGATGGGGTGGCCGACGCGCTTCGCAGATTCCTGACCGGCAAATAGGCCCGGTCAGCCGGGGGATGCATCGAGAATCTGGGCGGTCAGCGGGCTCATGTGCAGCGCTACGGCGCGCCAGCCCGATGCCGTCCGTGCGCACATCGCGGTGCAGAAGCCGGCACGCTGCCGGAAGCCCGCATTCCGCGGCTTGCCCCGCTCGTTGTAGAAGCAACTGACCACTGCGGCGGCATCGCCATGGTCGGCTACGCGCAGATCGTGGATCGAGAATTCCAGCTTGTCCCAATGCGCCGCGAGGAAGCGGAGATGATCGCCATAGGTGGCGCGATCCATCGGATAGGGGACGTCGTGATCGATGACGCTCGCTTCGTCCGCGAGAAAGGCCAGCCGTGCATCGACATCTGCCGTGCCGGCGGTGGTCGTCGCGAAGGCGCGGCGGAAGGCGGTTTCGGCGCCGCTGTCGCGCGCAGCCGCCGATGACGCGGGACTGGCCGCCAGAACACTCGTGGCGATGACCGCGCCTGCTGTCAGGCGGACCAGGAGGTCGCGGCGGCCGCTGTCGTCGGGCGTTTCGGGTTTATCGTCATGGTTCATAGCGGGCACTCATGCGGGAGAGGGGCGATTGACATGTCCGACGATCGGGCTCTGGTGCCAGCTGGCAATCCGCCAGCCGGCCGAGCTCCCGATCCAGCCTTGCGTGAACATCATCGGGCGCAGCCGGTAGCCGGCATCGCGGGGCTTGCCGCGAAACATCGCAAAGCCGGTGACGCTGCCGACGTCGCCAAGTGCGCGGAACCGGACCTCGCCGGGTTTCCACGTGAAATTCTCCCACGTCCCGGACGCATGAAAAGCGATATGCGTTTCAAACCCGGCGCGGTCGACCCGGAAGGGAAGATCCTCGTCCATGATGACGGCGTCGGCGAGGATCGTTCCAAAGAACCGCTCAAGGTCTCCGCGGTCGAGGGCGTCCACCAGTCCGGCAAAAGCACTTTCCAGCGTGTTTTTATTGGCCATGCGGTTGCTCCCCTTGACGCTTGGCAAATTGTCGACGTAATTGTATGCAAAGTCAAGTCATGGAGATGAGGATGCGACCGATCGTCAAGGGCTACGCCGATACCGCCGAGGGGGAGCAGATTCATTATCGCCGCCGCAAAGGCGCGGGCAATCCAGTGCTGTTCTTCCACCAGACGGCCAGTTCTGGGCAGATGTATTTGAAGACGTTCGACCGGCTGGACCTACAATGGGACTGCTTTGCGTTCGATACGCCGGGTTTCGGTGGCTCGTTCGATCCGCCGCGCGACGCCAAGCCGCCCATGAGTCGTTATGCCGACTGGCTACGCGAGGCGATCCTCGACCTTGGCATCGGTCCTGCGCATATCGTTGGCCACCATACCGGCGCGTGCATCGGCGTTGAAATGGCAGCGCGCTATCCGGAGATGGCGCTCAGTTTGACGATGTGCGGGCCCGTCCCGCTGACGGCCGAAGAACGCCTGGAATTTTCCCGGCATTTTGGGACGCCGTTCACGCCCGCGATCAGCGGCGGCTATCTGATGGACAATTGGGAATATCTGCGCGCGCTGGGCGCGGCGGCCGATCCGGCCCTGTTCAACCGTGAAATGGCGGATATGCTGCGCGCCTGGTGGGGCAGGGTGCAGTCGTATAATGCAGTGTGGGGGCAGGATTTCCCGGCCTTCTATCGCGACGTGCGCTGTCCGATGATGATTATGGCGGCGCCGGACGACGTGCTGCGGCCCTATCTGGCCCGGGCGGCGGAAATGCGCCCCGATGCGCGCGTCCACGACATAGGCGGCGCCAATTTCGAGCCCGATCTGGACCCCGACGGCTTTGCCGCCGGGCTGAACGACTTTCTGGCGGGGGTGGCGAAGTGAAGTTCGGGGTCTTCCTGCCCAATGGCAGCAATGGCTATATACCTTCGGCCGCCGCGCCGGTTTATCTGCCGACCTTCGAGCATAACCGCGCGATCAGCGTCGAAGCGGAGCGCTTCGGCCTCGATTTCGTTCTATCGATGATGAAGTTCCGCGGGTTCGGCGGCGAGACCGGCTATTGGGATGCGTGCCTGGAGAGCTTCACGCTGATGGCTGGGCTGGCCGCGGCGACTTCGAAGATCGAACTTTTCCCGAGTGCGGCCTTGCTGGCGCATCACCCCACCATGGTCGCCCGGATGGTCGCGTCGATCGACGACATCAGCAACGGGCGATGCGGGCTGAACATCGTCACCGGCTGGAACAAGCCTGAATATACCCCGATGGGGCTGTGGCCTGGCGACGATTATTATCAGCGCCGCTACGCCTATGCCGCTGACTATGTCGATATCGTCAAGGCGTTATGGGAAGAGGGACGCGCGACCCACAGCAGCGAGTTCTTCACCATCGAAGATTGTACCGTGCTGCCGAAACCGGGCCGCAGGATTCCAATCGTCTGCGCCGGGCAATCCCATGCGGGCGTGCGCTTCACCGCTGAACATGGCGATCATAATTTCGTCATGGCGGAACCCGCCCTGCTCGCTGATATCGTCCAGCGGGTGAAGGCCGAGGCGACGGGTTTTGGTCGCGTGGTCGGCACCTATGCGCTGTTCGGGCTGATCGTCGCACCGAGCGACGCCGAGGCGAAGGCGATGGGCGATGCCATTGTCGCCGGGGCCGATCATGGCGCGATGGCGAATATCCTCGCCAGCGCGGGGCTCGACCCGAGCGCTGGCGGCACATCCGAGCGGATGAAAACCGGCCTGTCGCGCGATCTGGAGACTGGCAACCTCGCCTTCATGGGCTTTCCTGTGCTGCACGGATCGCCCGAGACGGTGGCGCGCAAGATCGATGAGATCGCTGCGACCACCGGCATCGATGGCATGTTGTTCAGTTGGACTGATTTCGTAGGCGGCATCCGCGATTTCGGTGATCGCGTGATGCCGCTGCTACGATGCAGATAGGGCCTGGCCGCTATGCTTGGGACGGCGCGGCGATCAGCTCGCCACGGATCAAGCCGTCGCCAGTGGCTTCGTCGCCGAAGCGGCAGCTGAAGCCGGGCCAAGGCTGCGTCCCAACCACCGAGCCGGTAAAGGTCCAGCTTTCGCCGATTGACGACGAGGGGTCGATCACGATTTGTGACGCGAAATCGCCGGCGTCCCCGCCGCTGCGTTCGGCGATGTGGCAATGATAGTTCAGAGCGGGATCGCCTGCTGGCTCCACCCCCCACAGCCGCACCCAGTCCGCCGCGAAAGCGGCCAGTGGTTCATCGGCCCAGATATCGTCTGGGCCGAAGCCTGGCGCGATCAGCAGGATATCGAAATGGGTGAACCCGGGGTCGCCCGACGCCACCTTCCAATTGCTGTAGTGGCCGATGCCGGGCCGGCTGTTGAAGAAGGGATTGTCGGTTGAACGGAGCCACTCTTCATAGCCGCGCGCGTCCGAATCGGCGCGTGGCGTATAGGGCAGAAAACACATCTGAACAGTGCTCATTTCGAAACCTCCTCACGGGTCCAGCCGGCGCGGAAGCGCGAAGCGGTCCCCTGACCGCCCGGCATGTAGGGAACGGTTGTGCCGGGATCCTGATCGCCCCAAAGATTTGCGCCTGCGCTCTTGCGCCACGCCTGATATTCGCGCGATTCCTCCTGCATGGCGGCAATCGGGTGGTCGGCCCAGGCAATATGTTCGGCGGGAACGTCCCACTCGGCGCCGTTCATATAGGCGGCGGCCAGCTTCTCGGCTTCGGGGTAGGGGCGCGGCGGCCACGGGAAGCCCATCGGCGCATCGGTGTGAACGAGAATCAGCGCGCCGCTGCGCGACGCGAAGGGCGCGTGATAGAATTCCTGCGGGTGAACGACCACGCTGCCGATGCCCATCTGCCCTTCATTGACGAGGAAGCAGTCGCCCTGCAGCAGGATGATCTCTTCGAAACATTCATGATGAACATGCTCGTCGGCGGCCACGATGCCTGGTTCCAGATATTGGAAGCGCAGATATCCGCCCGGGCCGCCGTCGAAACCTTCGTCGGTTGGATGTGGCACGGGATCGGGCTTGCGGAGCGACTTGTGCATGGCGCCATGGCCGCCGGGAATGCTGTTGACCCAGCTTTCCTCCCACGGGCGAACCGTGCGGTTGCGCGTGTAGGGATAAGGATAAGCGGGCATGTTGGGGTTCCAGAAGGCCAGCGCGAGCGCGCCGCGCTCCGAGCGCAGCTCACCGCCGCCGCACAGCTGCGGAACATGAACATAGCCAGATGCGCCGACCGATTCGCCGTTGAGCGAAAGATCGCCGCGCAGCAGGAAGAATTCCAGACTTGCCAACTTTGCGTCGGTGCGCCCGCGCCAGCCAGGAGGCACTTCGAGGACGAAGGTCTGCGAGCCCGATCGGCGGTCTGCGCTCATCAGCGAGCCGTTCATGCCGCCCAGGACATCCGGCGCATCCAGCTTGGCGCGGCCCAGCCCGAGCAGATTGTAGAACCCAGGTATGTCGCGTCGTGTCTGATCCATGCCGTATCTCCTATCTTGTATACAAATTATCGTATCAGACAATTTGGCGTCGTCTAGCCCTCTTGGCCGTCGGCGGCGAAAGTTCTGTGTGTCGGCATGCCCGCCATCCAGTCTGCGTGTTTCGTTGCTTTCGGCGATCTCATTGGCGCGAATCTGCCATTTTCGGCCTCCTATCGATGCGGATTTCGCCGGGCCGTTCGATCGGGCAGTCGTGGTAGCGTCGACATTTTCAGGCGCGGGGCGCGTCGGGAAAGCTGGCGCGCCCAATGGGGCGCCATCGCACTGTCTCGAATCTACGGAGCCGATGGGGTGGCGGATCGGCGGGGGGCAAAAAGCTAGGATTTCAGGAGCTGTTGGATGGCGTGAGCCGCCGAAATCGGCGCGGGTTATTCGGAAGCCGGAATTTGGGTTGCGTTGCCGTGCGCCGAAAAGTCAGTGAAGGATTATATGGCGCTGCCTGGCGGTACGCCGCCGATTCCCTTGGTCAGGGCCGAGGTTTTGGCCGAATTATATGTGGCGCATCGCTTGCGTGAATCGCTGGACATCAGTGCGACCGCTTCTGTCCGCCGCGGTAAGGTCGGGATTTATCAGCAAAATCACGGACGGATGATAGGCGCGCCATGGCGCCGATGCCGCTCTCCTATTTCATGTTGACAACATCACGATCAGCGAATTATTGTATACATAACTCGCTGACAAGATGGCGAGGCGGGTGGCGCGAAGGTTCCGGCGCGCAAATGTTTCAAATCACAGATTCTAAAAAAAAGGGGGGGTTTCATGCGGAATATCACGCTGCGCCAGCGGAACGCCAAAATCGGCAGTTCGGTTGCGGCTCTGGCCATGGCGCTCACGGTGGCAAGCCAGGCGCGCGCCCAGGAAAGCGTTGTTGCGCAATCGGCGGTGGACAGTGAATCCGGTGCGCAGGAAATTATCGTGACCGGCACCAAGCGCGACCAGAAGTTCGTGGACGTTCCCGTTGCCGTGCAGGTTTTCAATTCCAAGGCGATCGAGCGCGCCGGCATCACCCGTCCGCAGGATTTTCTGGCGCTCACCCCCAATGTGACATTTGAGACCTCCAACCATGCTGGCGAGTTCTTCGTGAACATCCGCGGTCAGACCTCGGTCCGCCAGTCCGAGGGCGCGGTTGCCGTTGTCATCGACGGCGTGCAGCTCGCCACGCAGAACGAGTTCAACGGCGAACTGTTCGACATCGAGCAGATCGAGGTTCTCAAGGGCCCTCAGGGCGCGCTTTACGGCCGTAACGCCAGCGCCGGCGCGATCGTCATCACCACCAAGGCGCCAACGGACACATTCGAGGGCCAGGTCACGGCAAGCTATGGCAACTGGAACTCCAGCAAGGTCAACGCCAGCGTCGGCGGTCCGATCGTCGAGGGCGTGCTGCGCTTCCGCGCATCGGTCGGCTTCAACGACACCGACGGTCCTTATTCGAACATCAACACCGGCGAGAAGGTGATGCGTTCGAACGAGAAGCTCGGCCGGCTGCGGCTGGACTGGCAGGCCGGCGACGACACCACGGTCGACCTTCGCTTCAACGGCAGCCGCTTGCTCGGCGGCGCGATCAGCTTCAACGCCCAGGTGGTTGGTTCGACGATCGGCGGCGTGCCGGTCACGAGGATCGACACCAACGACACCAGCCTCCCGTTCACCAATGACGTCGCGGGCAAGAACCGCCAGGACAAGTTCAGCACGTCGCTGAAGATCGATCATGATTTCGGGTTCGCGAAGCTGACGTCGGTCAGCTCGTTCAACAAGATCACCGATAATTATCAGGGCAAGAACTACCCGTACGCGGCGTGGAACTTCCAGGGCAACGAGTTCGTGACCGACGCACTGTCGCCCGGGACGGACCTCGACACGCTTGCCGTGTTCGGCGACAGTACGCAGAAGTTCCGCATCTCCAACCGCGCCTTCATTCAAGAGCTGCGGCTGACCTCGAGTGGCGACCAGCGCCTGCGCTGGCAGACCGGCATATATTTCCTCACCTCGCGCCGCAATTTCATCACCGAGCAGGGCCTCAACGGCCGGCTTGCCCGTGATGCCGCCGGCGCACTGCTGCCGCCGTTCGTTATCCGGGGGACGACGATCGGTGCGCCGGTGGCTCCGGTCGACCGGCTCCTGATCGGCGGCGGATCGATCCTGCCGACGCGCGGCATCGACGGCGTCGACAGCAACAACGGCACGCTCAACTATGATCGCAACGCTTATACGGCGCGCAATATCGCGCCGTTCGGCAACGTGCAGTTCGACGTGACGGACGATATCGAACTGCAGGGTGCGATTCGCTACGATATCGAACGGCGCACGGTGCGCACCCAGACACCCGATATCGCCAATCCGTTCTTCGGGGTTGCTCCCGGCGCACCGCAGGCCACCTATAATCTTTGCGTCGCGACCACCGGCCGCACGGCGGCGAACTGCCGTGACAGCCGGACCTTCAAGCAGGTCCAGCCGAAGTTCACGGCAACCTACAAGTTCCCGGGCCGGAACGGGTCGATCTATGCCGGTGCTGGCCGCAGCTTCAAATCGGGCGGCTTCAACCCGATCGGAACCCGCGCCACCCTGCTGGTTGGACTGCCCGATATCCTGGTGCAGGACAGCTATGGCAAGGAAGTCGCGGACTCCTACGAAGTCGGCTTCAAGGCGCTCCTCTTCGATCGGCGCGTGAGCTTCAACGGCGCGGTCTTCCACACCACGGTCAAGAATGCCCAGCAGTTCGAGTTCTTCCCGACTGGCGGCATCCAGGCGGTCTCGCAGATCAAGAAATCGAAGATCAAGGGTCTCGAATTCGACATCAACGCCCGCGTCAACGATGTCCTGACCCTGTTCGGCGGCTACGGCCTGGCGGACACCAAGATCACCGACATCGACAGCCTGAATCCAGCCGATCGCGCAGCGATCATCGGTAATCGCACGCCGTTCTCGGCGAACTACAATGCGAGCGCCGGCTTCCAGCTGGTGCAGCCGCTGACCGACTCGCTCGATTTCCTGATGCGCGGCGATTACACGCGTACTGGCTCGATCTGGTACGACCAGCGCAACCTGGCGGGCACCAAGCGGGATCCGCTGGACCTGGTCAACCTGCGCATGGGCATCACCAACGAGCGCTGGGAACTGGCTCTGTGGTCGAAGAACCTCTTCGACGTGAGCTATAACAGCGATGCGGTCGTCATCCTTCCGGTGGCCCACGCAGTCTATCGCGCACCGGACCGCAGCTTTGGCCTGGAAGCGAAAGTGAAGTTCTGATGCCGATCGGGCTCGCCCCGACAGCCCGCTCCGTCTTCGCGTCGCATGACATTGATCATGCGGCGCTGGACGGGGCGCCCCTGTTCGACCTGCCGTTCAATCCCGGCGTCAAAATCAGGGGCTACAGCGCGATCAACCAGCCCAATTGCCAGGTCATCATCGAGGATTTCATGCCCGGCGACGAGTTCTGGTGGACCTTCGCCCATGACGAAATCCAATATGCGCTGGCCGGGGAGATGGAGGTCGAGGTCTATATGCCCCCGCTCTACAGCGAGGTGGAGCGCGCCACGATCCGGGCAGGCACGGTGTACAGCTACCCGGTCGGCGCGCGCAAATATGTGAAGGTCACCAGCGACGTACCGTTTCGCCATATCTGCTTCTGTCCACCGAGCCCGGACTATCCGTTTCCGACGCTGGATCAGTTGAACAGCGCCACAAAGCAGGAGTAACAGATGCCCGATCCTGTCATCCCGGCCCTATCGCGCGAGTCACTGCCCGACGATATCAAGGTCATGTTCGACACCGGGATGGCGCGCTCGGGTGATGCGACGATAATTGCCGTCATGGCGCACCAGCCTGATCTGTTGCGATGGTATTTCGACGACTTCTACCAGGGGCTGTTCTATAACAATAATGGGATTTCCCGGGTCGACGTACGTACGAAAGAGCTGCTGCGGATCAAGCTGTCGAAGCAGCACGGTTGCCAGTTCTGCAATCTGTCAAATACGGTCGATGCGCTTGCCGCGGGGATCACGCAGGAGCAGATAGACGCGATCTTCGAACTGCAATCTCCGGTGTGGAACGACAAGGACCGCGCGGTCATCGCTCTTGCCGAGGAAATGATGCTGCAGAACATGGCAGGCCATTTTTCTCCGGAACTATATGCCCGTCTCGGCCAATATTATGATGATGGCGAGATCATCGAGATCGGCTTTGTCGCCGCCATACTTACCGGCGTAGCCAAGTGGATATTCACTTTCGACATGGTGAATCGCGAAGAAATCTGCCCGATCAAGAAGCCGGCGCTCGTCGCCTGACATTGTTTTCGAGGAGTAAATACCATGGAAGCGACCATCGACCTGAAAAGCCAGTTTGCGCATGCGGTGCTGCCGGTCACATCATCCGACGAAGAGGCGAGGCAGGAGTTCGTTAAAAGCCTGAAATTCCACCTTGCGAGCAAGGTGGCCCCCGGCAACCGGCTGGCCTATGCGGCCCGCGCGGTAGGTCGCTTCGCCGAAGTCGAAGGCAAGACGCCGAAAAATTATCACGAAATCCGGGCCGCAATGAATGACGACCCCTATTTCCGCTTCTGGTCCGCGATGCAGCGCAACAGCCAGGAAATGATGTGGAAGTCGGTGCAGATTCCGGTCGAACGCAGCCTACCTGAACTGATTGAAGCTAGTCTGGGCGAAACCGGCGCCGGTGGTACGCTGACGCTCGATCCCGCGCTCGAGATTCCGCGCTATCACCGCCATGTCGACATCCACTGCATGCCAGGTGGATATCATGGCGAGTTCGCCGAGAACGACGTCGCCAATGGTGCGGTCTACGATCGCGCGGTATATCTCTATGCGATGGGCCGGATGGGGCCGTTCAACTCCGACATCGGCGATACGACGATCGCCTATGTGAAGGCTAATTATCCGGACCTGAAGCCGCGGCGGATACTCGACATGGGGTGCACGGTCGGCCATTCGACGCTGCCTTATGCAGATATCTGGCCGGACGCCGAGATTTACGGCATTGACGTCGGTGCGCCTGTGCTGCGCTATGCACATGCGCGGGCCGAGAGCCTGGGCAAGGCGGTGCATTTCAGCCAGCAGAATGCCGAGCACACCAATTTTCCCGACGGCCATTTCGACCTGATCGTCAGCCATATCCTAGTACACGAGACGAGCCATGTTGCGATGCGCAACATAATGAAGGAAGCTAACCGGCTCCTGTCACCGGGCGGCGTCGTGATTCACGCCGAAACCCCGCCCTATCGCGATCTCGATCCGTTTGACGCCTTCATGCTCGACTGGGATACGCGCAACAACAACGAGCCCTATTGGGGCGCATCGCACGAGATCGATCCCAAGCAGATCGCCGGCGAAACCGGCTTCGACGCTGACCGGGCTTTCGAGGGGATGCAGCCAAGCGCATTCGATGCTGAAGAAGCGAAGCGCACCAAGCTGTTTCAAGGTGGCGATTTTGCCGGCGGCGGCATGTGGTATGTGTGGGGTGCGCAGAAGTGACGACGTTGCAGAAAAAAGCGAAGGGCGCACGACCGAGCTATTTCCAGGATCCGGCAGTTGACAAGATATTGGCGATCACGCTCGCGTTGGCGGGGGAGGTCGCAGTGTTGCGCGACCGCCTCGACACCGTCGAGCGCCTCGCTGCCGACGGTAAGCCGATCAGCCCCACCGCGGTCGATGCTTTCCAGGCCACGCCGGACATCCGCGCGACCCGCGATCAGTGGCGCGACGGCTTTCTCGATGTCGTGCTGCGGGCGGTCCATCAGGAGATGGAGGAGCTCGAGCGCAAGGCTGAGCAAAGCCCCTATGAGGAAGCTATCAGCGCAGTCGAGGCCGCCTAACCAACGCCGCGCGGCGCCGCCCCTAACGAGCAGGGCGGCGCCCCGCGTGCACTTCCGACCCAGCATCTCATGGACAGGCGTGCTCCTCCGCATGTGCTGACGGGGCGACCGGGCGTGTGTCATCGCCTGGCGGGTGCTTGAAACGGTGACGCCGCCGCGTCGGCGGAAGTTTAGCGCAGGGGATCCACAAGTGAGCATATCGGTACATGACTACGATCCGCTAGACATTGCGGTGATCGAAAATCCCTATCCTTATTATGCGCAGCTGCGCACGACTACGCCGGTCCACTGGATCGAGTCGGTGAAGGGTTATGCGGTATCCCGATGGGACGACGTGCAGACCGTGTTGCGCGATGTCGGCACCTATTCGTCGATGGGGTTCTGGCCTGAGCTTCTCGGCCCCTTCGATCCGGTTCCCGAAGTCTTGCCCATGATTTCGCTCGATCCGCCGCGGCACACGGTCATCCGGAAGCTCGCGAACAAGGCCTTCACGCCCAAATTGGTGAATGCACTGGAAGCGCGCTTCCGGCAGATCGCGAACAGCCTGATCGATGACCTGGTGAGTTCGCATGGGCCGAGCGGCCGCTTCGATTTTGTCGAGCGGTATAGCGGCCTGTTTCCGGTGAGCGTAATCTCTGAACTGCTTGGCGTCGATGTAGACCGGCGGCAGGAATTCAAGACTTGGGCTGACGACATATTGTCCGCCAGCAACCGTGCGGGGTTCAGCGCGGCCCGCGCTGCGGAGGTACAGGCCAGCAAAAGCGCAATACGGTCCTATTTCGAGGAGCTCCACGACAGGCGCAGCGCTGCGCCCGGCGACGATATGTTCAGCAGTTTTATCCATGCCGAGATCGACGGCCAGAAGCTGAGCCCTGAGGAGGCCATTAACCTCGGCGTGCTGCTGCTGATCGGTGGCATCGAGACCACCACCAACCTGATCGGAAACACAGTCGCGCATTTCGGCGGCTTCGGTCGCTCGAACGCGCTCGACCTTCTTCCCGACCTGCTGCCGCTAATCGACGAGATGTTGCGCCTCGAAGCGCCGACGCAGCTCCTGTTTCGGCACACCACGCGCGACACCCACTTGGCGAGCTTCCACATTCCCAAGGGTAGCCTGGTGATGCCGTTGCTCGGATCGGCCAACCGCGACGATCGCAAGTTCGAGGATCCCGACCGGTTCATCCTGAAGCGCGCGCCGCGTGACAATCTTACCTTCGGTCAGGGGCCGCACGCCTGCGTCGGGTCCTATCTGAGCCGGATCGAGGCCAAGGTCGCGCTGGAGGTTCTGGTAAACCGGTTCGAGCGGCTGGAGGTTGTAGAAAAGTCGCGGTCCTGGATCCATTCTTTCTTCGCCCGGGGGCCGCGCGCGCTTGCGACATCCTATCTGGCGGCTGCGGATGGCGACCTCGTCCGCGCGGCGCACTGACAGGGCGCCGATGCGCGGCATCGCGACCGATTGGCCGCGATGCCGCCTGGTTCGCATCACGCTTTTATCGCGATCATCATCATGGGAGACGGACTGTGGACGCCTATCAGATCAAGACAACGCCGGACCCGTTGGAGCCCTATCTGATTGCGCAGGGCTATCGCGTCGGAGGTCTGATATTCCTGTCAGGGCAGGCGGCGATTGACGACGACGGCAATCTGGTCGGCGTGAATGATTTCCAGAAGCAGGTCGCCCAGACTTTCGCCAATATCGCCAAGCTGCTGGAAAGCTCCGGATCAGGCCTGTCGAAGATCATCAAGGTCACGATCTATGTTACCGACATGGGCCGCTTTCCAGATATCATCGAAATGCGCAGGCAATATTTCACGCCGCCTTATCCTGCCGACACGGTCGTCGAGGTACGTTCGCTCGCCCTACCGGAGCTGCTGATCGAGGTCGACGTGACCGCGCTGGCGGACGGAAAGATCGTTGCCGCTGCAGGCGGCCTGGCCTGATCCAGATGGCAATGTCGAGATCGATGGTTCCAGCACCGGCAATAGGTCGCTTCTCGCACATCGTCGCGGTAGCCCAAAAATGGCCGACGCTGTTCGCAGTAGGTTGAATTGAGGGAGAAAGCCTGAATGACCGTTAAAATGAGCAGCCTCATGGCTATGCTGCCCTATACGCCCCGCGCGGACTCCGGAAATCGCGGCTATGACCAGTGGCTTCGGGATGTGGACACCCCCTTTTTCAACAACGTAGGGTCAGCCTCCGTCGGTCCCACCGTCTTTCGTTTACCCTTGCGATCTGACCAGAAGCCTGTAATCCGGCGCTCCCGGAAATCGGGCGATTAGCTCAGTTGGTAGAGCGCTTCGTTTACACCGAAGATGTCGGCGGTTCGAGCCCGTCATCGCCCACCATTCCTAGAGAGAGCTCATGGCGGCGGGCGTGCGGGCCGATCAGTTGCTGGTGGATCGCGGGCTTGTGGAAAGCCGGTCGCGGGCGCAGGCGTTGATCCTGGCTGGGCTCGTCTTTTCCGGCGAGCGCAAGATCGAGAAGGCAGGCCAGCCGATCAAGCCGAATGCCGCGATCGAGGTGCGCGGGCGCGATCATCCCTGGGTCTCGCGCGGCGGAATCAAGCTGGCCCACGGTCTCGAGCATTTCGGCTGGAGCGTCGAAGGAGCGGTCGCGATCGACGTCGGCAGTTCGACCGGCGGCTTCACCGACGTCCTGCTGAACGGTGGCGCCCGGCGGGTCTATGCAGTGGATTCGGGCACCAACCAACTCGCCTGGAAGCTGCGCAACGATCCTCGCGTGGTCGTCCACGAGCAGACCAATGCGCGCTTCCTGACGAGCGAGCATATTCCCGAACCGGTCGATGTCATCGTGTGCGACGCGAGCTTCATCTCGCTGGCGAAGGTGCTGGCTGCGCCCCTGGGTTTCGCGGGGCCGAACGCGCATCTGGTCGCGTTGATCAAGCCGCAGTTCGAGGCGGGGCGGGAGGAGGTCGGCAAGGGCGGCGTGGTGCGTGATCCGGCTGTGCATGAGCGCGTCTGCGCTGAGGTCGCCGCCTGGATCGAGGGGCAGGGCTGGCAGGTTGCCGGCGTGACGGCCAGCCCGATCACGGGACCGGAGGGCAATGTCGAATTCCTGATCGGAGCGGTCCGGCAGGATACCAGACCGGGAGAGTAGGAATGGCCGAGCTTGCGTCGCCAAAGCAGCTACGCACCGCCTATCTGCGCTGGGCGCTGATTGCCGTCCCCGCGACGGTGCTGCTCGGTACCTTGTCGGGCACAGTCGCCAATCCTGGCCAAGGCAATCCGTGGTTCGACGCGCTGAACAAGCCGGCGCTGATGCCGCCCGGCTGGGTGTTCGGGGCAACTTGGTCGGTTCTCTACATCCTGATGGGCTTGTCGGTCGCGCTGATCCTCAATGCCCGAGGTGCCAAGGGGAGGGGCGTCGCCCTGACCTTGTTCCTGATCCAGCTCGCCTTCAATCTGGCCTGGTCGCCGGTCTTCTTCGCGATGCATCAGATCATGACAGCCTTTGCCCTGATCGTGGCGATCTTCCTCTGGGCCTCGGCGACGACGATCGCCTTCCGGAAGATCCGGCCATTGGCGGCGTGGCTGATGCTGCCCTATCTCGCATGGCTGATGTTTGCGGCAGTGCTGAACTGGCAGGTCCACGAACTCAACCCGCGCGGCGTGACCGTCATCCAGTCCGTGGGTGACACCCGGATCATCATCGAATAGGGCTCCACGGCCCGTAGAGCAGGAAGATATATGCAGTCCGAAAACCGCTTGTTCGATGACTTCGTGAAGGTACTGAATGGCGCCGCCGGAACCCTGGCTGGCGCTGGCCGCGAAGCACAAGCGACGTTCAAGGAGCGGTCTAGGGAATGGATCGGCGGTCTCGATTTCGTCAGCCGCGAGGAGTTCGAAGCGGTCAAAGCGATGGCGGCGGCGGCTCGGGACGAGGTCGAGGCGCTAAAGGCGCGGATCGCCGAACTCGAACGCGCGGCGAAGTAGCGCCTGATCGACGCTCGCGCAGGGCATCGGCGAGCGTCGTCAAATCTTCCAGGCGATAGCGCTCGAGACGATGACCGCCTTCGAGGATACGGATCGCGCCGCATCGCGGAAAGCGTGAGGCGGGGATGAGATAATATCCCAGCGCCGTCCGATCGTCCCCGGACAACAGGCAGGCGATCAGGAAATCCACCTCTCCGCACCGATCGGTCCGGATTTCCCAGAAGCGCTCCCGAGCGCTCGACCATAAGCGAGAGGTCGCGACGGCGATGTAGCAAGCCCGATCGACGACGAGCACCCCACGCTCCCTATCGCCGCCGATCTTGCAGCCGGCGCGCATCAGGCTGCCAGCGACCTGGACCGTGAAGGCTGCCGCTCGGTCGACGGTGGCCGCAGGCACGGGGCACGCTTTCCGTGCCGGACGGACATAGCCAACCTCCGCATAGGCGGCGTCCAGGCTGCCATATCGCCGCCGATAGCTGGCATGGTTCGGCATGTCGGGTTCCGCGGCGATGAGGGGAAGCGACAGCCGTCCTTTCTCCTCGAGGAGACGGCGAAGCGGCGTCAGCAAGGCCGCCTCGCTGAGCCGCAGGATCCGTCGATGGCCCCGAACGCGCTGAGCTTCAGCGAAGCGCCGGGCGCTGACGATCGGCGGGAGGGCGTTTGGCAGGCGTACCCATTCTTCCCGCGGATTGCGGCGTTGCGAGCGGCCGAGCCTCTGCGAGGTGCGGTTGAACAGGGCCGTTCCCATATAGATTTCTGAGGTCAATACCTGACGGATCAGGAACTTCGTCCATTTCCTTCCTCTGACCGCCAGATGCCCTTCGCGATTGAGCAGATCCGCAATCTGGGCATCGGAGAGGGCATCGCGGACAGAGAGGCGATAGATGCGACCGATCAGCGCCAGTTCCTCCGGCGGCCCCTGCACCAGGACGACCTTCTCCCAGCGCAGGTTCTTCGCCTCGCCGGGCTGGAGTATCGCCTTGGGTCGCCCCCGCTCGTCGAGGAGCAGTCGTCGGAGCCCATAAGGCGTGCGCCCGCCCATCCGATATCCGAGCTCGAATTGCCGTATCTGGGCGGACCAGACTTTGCGGGACAGTTCGCGGCTATATTCGCCGGCCATCACCCGCTTGAGGTTCTTCATGATCGCCGAGGTCAGGCTCCCGTCATTCTCGAAAGCCTCGGCGCAATAGTGGATCGGAATGCCGGCATTGCGGACGAGCCATTCATAATGGGCGCTCTCATCAGTATCCTGGAAACGGCCCCAGCGACTGATGTCATAGACCAGCACCGCCTCGAAGCCGGGGGCGCCGCCGAGTACGTCAGACAGGAGCTGTTGCAATTCCTTGCGCCTGGCGAAGGTCAGCCCGCTCCGGCCGGGATCGGCATAGGTCCTGACGATCTCGAAGCCATGGGAGGCCGCATAAGTCTCGATCGCCGCCGCCTGGTTCGACAGCGAATAGCGCTGCTGGTCGGTCGACATACGGATATATTGTGCCGCGCGAACCGGCTTTGATGCAGCAACCATGGTCTCCCCCGGCAGCACGTCAGGCGGCCAGACCCATCGCCTCCACCTTTGCGAGGATCATAGCCTTGGCGAGAGCCGCGAGGGTCTCGATCGACCAACTCCCGACCTTGCGCGCCGCACGTTTCACCGATCTCCAGACGGCGGGGTCGCGGATGTGGTCGAGGAAATCATAGCCTTCCCAGGTCAGCCGCAGGCACATCCACGGCTGCCGAACCGAACGATCCGGGAGCGCGGTCTGAAGAAGGCCCTTTTCAATGAGGAGATGTACATGGAAATGTACCGCTTCAGGGGAAAACCCCTCGATCCGAGGGAGGCGAAGAACTTCGCAGCGATCGTCTGCTTCAACGGCTAGAAGGATCGCGCGGATAAGGTCCGAGTCGCGTCGCATCCAGTCTAGATTTCACATGAAATCCTACTTTTACAGAGATTTTTTCCATGATCGAGGATCGAGAGATTTGGGCCTGCGCCAACTTGATCCTGTATCGGTACGGCGATGCCGCCGGTTTGCATGCCGCACAACGAGCCGACGAGCTACTTGAGGCTGGTGATCACGAGGGATGCCGAACCTGGATCCGCATAGGCAAGCGGATCGCCGAGCTCGAAAATATCGAGCCCGGCGATATCACGCACTGACGGTTTTAGACGGGCTTGGCGCCGGGCGTTCCGCATTTGGCGAACTTGCCCTTGGCGTCCTTGCAGCGCTTCGGCTGGGCTTTCTTCTCCGGGCACTTCACGAACTTGCCCTTGGCATCCTTGCACGGGGCAGCGACCGACGGAGCCGCGGCCGTGAACATCAACGCGGTAGCAACAGCAATACAAAGAGCCTTCATCGTCCTTCTCCTGATGGATCGGCCGACGCAGGTTGCGCCTTTTGCGACCGCAAGAGAAGTGAAGGATTGTTAATTGGCACGAGCATGACGGAAGCCTTTATCTAAAGGACTCGCATCGGTGTTCCGGCGGGCCTCAGTCGTCGGGCCAGACCGGATCCACATGATAATGATCGTCCTCCGAGGCTGCGGAGGAGTCCGGTTCCCGGACATCGGGCAGGATCGGCGCGCTGCCATCGAGCGACACGCGGATGACGGCGCCTATTCGCGTGGCTTGCTGGAAGATGGCGATGACCTCGTCGCCCTGCCTGATATGGCGACCGATGAAAGGGGCGCGCTCGGCCGAGACATAGCCGATCGGCACGCCGCGGGCCGACAGGATCAGGATGGCCTGCGGATCGTGCGGATTGTCGGGCTCAAGGACGAGTTCGACCGGCTCACCGGGACGGCACGTTGCGATCTCGAAGCGCCGCGGGACATTCCCTTGGGCCTTCGGTTTATTGTTAGCGAAATCGGCGCCTCTGACGGCAAGGGAAAGTTGGCGGGGCATAGCGACGTGTTCATCATGTATTCTAGGAACGTATGGTGCAATCACCGCGTAACAGGTGATCGGCTCTGGCCGACCGTGGAAAGTTCCTCGCCATGGTCTGCGGCCGATCACATATTCGACTTGCTTCGCACGCAGAAGCGAGCAATCTGCCCGGGCTCCCGCGACACTCGGGAGTGGGGCGTGGAAACCCCAATCAGCGAACCTCGGTCGAGATTATCGGCCGGGTGGCATGCGCGTATTCTCTCGTTGCGGTGGTCAAGAGGGGATATCGCTCATCGCCACATAGTCAGACCCTCCTTTGCCTGATGGTGCGCGTTCGCTGACAGGATTCGCTATTCTCTTCGAGGTCGTTCCGGCCGTTGGTTAGGTCCTCTTCTGGAGGAGCGAGCCGGATGCCGTCAGTTTGGGGTTCTTCCACGAGTGGCGCCTTCATATGTCAACAACGTCATGATCGCCCATTGGACGGTCTGACAATACGCGTACATCAAGGTCGCCTCCCCGCCGTTCCTGCAGGTAACGCCCGAGCGGGTTCAGACCGCCCGCCCAGGTTCCGCTGGTGTCGGACGATTAGCTGGTCGCCGCGGCAGGAGCCGCAGGTTCCATGGTCGCCTTGCCCCAGCGAAAGACGCTCTGGTCACGCCAGATCCTGTACATGACGGTGGCGAGCTTGCGGGCCACGGCCACCTTCGCCTTGTTGAAGCCGATACGATTCACAAGCCTCACGCCCCAGGCTTTCAACGTCGACCAGCGCTTGACGCTGACGAGCAGGACCGTGGCGGCCTGCACCAGATGCAGGCGCATGCCGACATCGCCGCGCTTGCTGATGCGGCCGTGGCGATCCTTCTCGCCGGATTGCTGCCGACGCGGCGTCAAACCGAAATACACGCCCACATCGGCGGCGGTCTTGAAGCGCGATGGATCATCCACCGCGGCACGGAACGCCAGCGCTGTGACGGGGCCTACGCCCGGAATCGTCATGAGCTTCCGGCAGATTGGCTCAGTCGCCGCAATAGCCTCAAGCCGTGCATCGGCATCGGTGATATGCCGCGCGAGCACCCGATGCACGTCAAGCAATGGTAGCAGCAGAGCCTTGATCTGGATCCCTATGTCCTGCGCATGCGTCAGGGCATCGACCACCCTGTCACGGAAGGTCTCTGCACCGACATTGCCGCGGGCCACCACAAAGCCAAACGGCTTCAGCAGGCCGCAAAGCTCGTTCTCGAGGTCGACACGCTGCTTGACCAGCCGACCTCGGGCGGCAAGCTGCACCCTCAATTCCTGGCTGGCCTGCTCCCTGACATGGACGATGTTCATCCAGTCGGAACCCATGCGGAGCAGTTCCGCCAGGCCACGCGCATCGTTGCGGTCGGTTTTGTGCCGCTTCAGCGACAAGGCCCGATGGGCATGCACCGCATCCATGCAGACCACATCGAAGCCCATTTTGCGCAAACCATGATAGAGCCATGCGGCCAGGCTCCCCGTTTCCATTCCCAGCTTCAGCGGACCGTCGAGCCGCTTCTGCAAATAGCGACCGATCTCGAACGGGTCGGTCTTCGCTTGGCCTTCCAGAACAACCTGGCCCTGCTCATCCACAACGCAGATGCTCGTGCTGCGCTGGCTGACATCAAGACCTACACTGAAAAGCGCTTCATGCCGGATCACATCCGCCGGCTCGACTTTCATCGCCATGGAGAGCCTCCGATTTCTGCGGTGACTTCGGCGAGTCGTGCATCGCACCCTCGCAACTGGCAGCCTCTTTCAGCCGCATCCCCACCGCAACGACCCTATTTGTCCAGCCGGTTCGCCGGTAAAGTCTCTAGCTGCTGCCCTCCTGAAGAGGATATCCTGGCTTTATTAGGCTATGTCATGATCTTCTTCTCCGTCGATCATTGCAAGTCCACATCATCCATCCCGGAGTGCAACAGTCTCTTCGCGGTCCGGCGCTTGCCATGGCCGTTGGGCCGATCGCCTGCCGCAGTATGGGCATTCACGTGCAAAGGGTGGAGCTTCAACAAGCGTAACGAGGTTGTCGCCACCTCACCTTTAGTCCCGAAGTCTCCGATCCCTCCGCCTCCCGGGAGGACTGTTTCGCCGCTATTGTGCGGGCGAACCTGGTGTGGCCTGCGCGGTTAAGCCGGTAGCCGGCCCTGCATCAGCGCACGGTGCGCCGACACGTCGGCCGCCTTGGCCATGAAGTGGGTGCCGTCGCGCCACAGGCTGAACATGATAATCGCCAGCTTACGCGCGAGCGCGACCTTCGCTTTGTTGAAGCCGATCCGCTTGCTGAGCTTGAGGCCCCAGTCCTTGAGCGTGCTGAACGATTTGGTATTCGACAGCATGACGGTCGCAGCGCCGACCAGATGCGTGCGGGTCAGCTGATTGCCCATCTTGCTGATGCCGCCATGTGTCAGGCTCTCGCCCGATTGATAGACGCGCGGGGTCAGGCCCAGATAGGCGGCCACGTCATCAACATGCCGGAAGCGCGTCGGGTCCTCGATTGCGCTGTAAAACGACATGGCGGTGATCGTACCCACGCCGGGGATCTCCATGAACCGCCTGCAGATCGGGTTCGATGCGGCCAGCAGTTCCAGTTCGCGCTCGATACGGTTGGCCTCGACGTAAAAGCCTTCGCATAGATCGAGCAGTGGCAGGACCCGTGGACGCAGATCGACGCCTTCGGTGTCGGCGATCAGGCACAACTGGTCGATGGCGCGGCTACGGTAGCCGGCGGCGGTTTCCGTCCCGCTCTCGATCCGCCCGCCGTAGACCCGAACCAGGCCGCGGATCATCGCTTCGGTTTCCCGCCGCTGTTTGACGAGACGGTCGCGCATGGTGAGATAGGCCCTGATCTCGAAGCACAGGTTCGATTTGACGTAGACCTCGGTCAGATATTCCCGACCCGTCCGTGTAATCTCGGCGATGCCGCGCGCATCGTTCGTGTCGGTCTTGTTCCGTTTGACCGACAACACGCGATGCACCTGCCGCGCATCGAGCACCACGACCTGGAAGCCCTGCGCGCGCAGCTTGGTCGTCAGATGCGGCGTGAGGCCGCCGCTCTCGATGCCAATAAGGGTGACATGCGATTTGAAGTTTTTACGCAGATAGCGTCCGATCTCGGTCGCGCTGCTTTTCATCGAGACCTGGTGAACAATCGCTCCGTCGCAATCGACGACGCAAACCGCGCTGCTCTTATAGCCGACGTCCAGACCAACCCAGAACCGCGCCGCGGACGGATCAGCCTCCGCCCGCTCGATCGCCGCTACGTAAGCCGGTGCCACAATCTTCTTCGACATGACCGATTCCTTCCCTGCCAAAATTTGGCCAAAAAAGGATATCCTCGCGTCGAGCGCCGGGCAGCAGCTAACCCACAAGCGCATGCGCCTGCGGTTTCCACAGGTTTCGAACATCCGGCTTTGGCCGTCGCCCCGAGAGGACATAGGCGCGACGATATAGGCCAAGGCTGAAGGCGTCGCCGATAACAGGGGACGTAATGATGAAGCTTCATGGATTGATGATCGTCGCCACCGCTATTGCGTTGGCGGGGGAAAGCCGCGCCGCGGAAACGGCTGAGCCCAAAACCGTCTCAACCCCGCTGCCCTGGCAAGAAGCCACAGCGACAGTTGGTTCACCGATCTTCGTGACCTCGGCCTATTATCCCTTACAGGCGATAATATCGCTGGCGCCGCTTCGAGCCGGTAACGATGAGCTGCCCCCCGAATATCCATTGACGCGGATCTCTTCCTCAAAGGGAGTAAAGGCCTGCCTTGTCTACGAGGGGGGCTTTGGTCGATGCGTCAATGACGATGATGGCGATGGGAAATTTGATCGGCTGGGATCCAGGAAGCTCGATGCACCCACCGCATATGTAGAGCGCGAAGTGCCTGATCCGCGACATGCAATCTCTGAGAGCCAATATATCTATTCGGGCGCGACATCTGATACGCTGCACATCACATATCGAGTGATTACCAAAGGTGGACGCACTCAAGCTTTCGAAGAAAAGCTGTCGGTCCCCCTGGGAAAAAGCTTTCCGCAGGGCGTAGCGATCCGGCATGTCAAGATGACCATCCTGTCGATCGACGGCATGGGCATGCGCTATCGGATCGAACAGTGAGGGCGGGCGTTGGCACTCCGTTGCCTATCCGCAGGATGGGCGTGATCGCGGCGGCCACATGCAGCCTCTCGCTCAACGCCTGCAGTCTGCAGCCGCAGGTGACGGCCTGTGAAACCTTCGTGCGGGAAAAGATCGATACTCCAGCGACGTTCAAAGTGGTTTCAACGTCATCGGTTTCGGGATCTGCAAAAGACGTCGCGAGGCTTGATCCTGCCGGTCAGGTGATGCTGGTTTCCATCGAATATGATGCGGCAAACCAATATGGTGCACCTATCCGATCCAAGGCTTTCTGCGCTTTTCCGATGAAGAACGGAAGGCTGCCTTCTCTCGAGGATATGAAACGGCACGCGTCGGCTTCTGCTTGGGCGGTCAAGTTAGGCCTCTATCGTCCGCTTCATACGGAACCGGACCCCGTCGATATACTGAGAATCGACAAGACTTATGAGAGCAAGGTGAACTACGAGTGCTGCATTCCGTAGCTTCGGTGCCCATGCCGATCGCTGATCATTGAGCCGGTGCTTGGTCCGGATAATATGCATATCGATCGGAAGGCACACCATCTGATCTGAGCTTCCTTGCGGGGCGTGACGACTGGGCAAGCCCGCCGAGGACCGTTTTCTGCGCCAATGGCGGACCAACGAGGCAGCAAAATGCCGCCTCGTTGGTCCGCGGTCGGGTCTTCGATCATCGCTGACCTACTATGCTAGAAGCGGCGTCGGCCGGGGAGGGGCGGGCCGGCGCTCCAATTTCGGCCGCCGAATTGGAAACCGGGGAGATTGGTCGAGACGCGAGGGCCGGCGCTCGCAAAGTCATAATTGCTTTGTATGGCCTTGCGAGCTCCCTCCAACGCATAGCGCAGTGAGTCGATGACATGATTGTGGCTGTCGGCGAGCTTAGGCAGGATGTCGCCGGTCAGGCGGTCAGTCTTCCAGCTATACATCAACAGCTCGTCAGCCAAATATCGGCAGCGCGGATGGACGACGATCTCGTAACTGCGCAGGAAATCAATGCCATCTTCTACCGATCCGGGTCCTTTGATCGCAGGGCGTATCCGGAAGCCGCGCTGGGCCATATATTCGATAGTATCGGATCGGGCGCTGTCAGCTGTGATCAGATGGCGAATGGCACCAGGAATACCCGGATGGCGGCGAGGGTTTTCCCAGCGCTCGGGGTCACGATTGTCGAAGCCGGCGAACAGCGACGGTAGCTCGTCGATCGGACAGCCAATCATATAGGCTTCCCAGTCGACGAAGAGGTATTTCCCATCCTGATCAGCAATGATCTCGCTGGCAAAAGGCTCGCCCGCCCACCGACCGATAAAGCAACGGACCAACACGGTTGGATCGGCAGCGTGCCCCCAATCGGCCCCAAAGCGGAGAACCGCATCGCTCGGCGCTTCGAAAGGAGACACCCTCCAGCGATCGAATACGCGGGTCGCGCTTCGATCGAGATAGTCGCCATTCCAGATATGCGCATATTTTTCCGGATCGCGCTCCCGGTCATATTCCATGTCGCGGCGGAGAACCTCGGGAAAATTGGGATTATCACGCCAACCAACATTCAGGATGACCGTCCCCGGAGGCGGCCCGCCTTCGCCGCGGAACCGCTGGTCGACCGGATCGCTGCGATAGCGCGGATTGTAGCTCCACCAGATCTCCGACTTATCGCGGCGGATCGTCGGGACGAGTGCTTCGATCGAGGCCTGGCTGATGCTGGCCGCCTCTTCGACCCAGACCAGGGTGTAGCCCTCCAGCGACCTGATGGCATTGTCCTTGCCGTGCAGCCCCATGAAGGTGAAGACCGATCCGTTCTGACCGCGGATCTCCCGTTCGGTGATGGTGAAGAAGTATCCAAGGCCCAGCCTGTGAATCCAGTCCTCGATCAGCTTCTTGGAGCTGTCACGGATCGAGTTTTGAAACTCGCGGGTGCACAGGATTCGCTCGGCCCTGCGCAGGGCACGTTCGAGGAGCTTATATGCGATCGTCCAGGACTTGCCCCCGGCCCGGCCGCCGTAAAGCACGCGATGACGAACGGACGAGCGATCGGGAGCGAGAGGGACGTCGAGCCACTGCGCCCATTCGGGCAAATCGACTTCGATCATTTCTCAGTCCCCCACAGATCGTCCGGCGGCGGCGCGATCCTCGATCCGTCGGCCTTTTGGTAGGTGATCATCATCTGCATCGCCTGCTGCTCGAGGAGCCGCGGCGCATGTTTTTCGATCATGCCAAGTATCGAGGTGAGATCCCGCGACGAACCGGTCACCATCATCTGGACGAGGCGCTCGATCATGATCTCGCCCGCTTTCATCGAAACGATCTGATCACCTCGCTTGATCTTGCGGCGGCGGTTGAGAGCTTCGTGCAGGATTTCGGGAATGGAGAGCGTCTGGGAACGTTCCTTTTTCTTTCCCCTGGCGGCCTGATTGCCGGGCTTGAACTGATGCTTGCGCGGCGGCTTGCCATAGCCGACCTCATAGTCCTTGCTCATTGAGCGTCTCCGCTGTTCGACCGGCGCTTGACGATACGGCCCGTCCAGGCGTTGACGGGTTCGATGCCCGTCACGTCACAGAAGCGGCGGAGCGTCACGTCCGCATATTTCGGATCGAGTTCCATGACGGCCGCGGTGCGACCGGTGCGCTCGGCGGCAATGATCGTGGTGCCGCTTCCCGAGAAGACGTCGAGCACGAGGCCGCCCCGGGTCGAGCAGTCGAGGATCGCCTCGGCGACGAGCGCGACCGGTTTGACCGTAGGGTGCATGGCGAGCTTCTCGGCCCGGCCCTTCCCGAAGCTGTTCATGCCGGCCATCGTCCAGACATTGGTCCGGTTACGACCATGTTTGCCGAGTTCGATATTATTGATGTGGGGGGCAGTCCCGGACTTGAAGACCACGACCAGCTCGTGCTGCGAGCGATACAGTGAGCCCATCCCACCCTGGGCCTTCACCCAACAGATGATATTTTTTACCTCGGTGTAGACTTCGCCGGCATTGAGCATGATGCCGACGCCGCGCCAGTCGATGCACTGGAAGTGGATCGAACCATCGGTGCTAAAGGCGACCAGATTCTCGAAGACCGTCCGCAGGAAGTTACGGAACTCGTCGTCACTCATCTCGCCCGAGCCCATGACGAACTCGTCATGTTTCGCTTTGCCGAGGCCGGAGACGTTGCCCTTGATGCGAACATTGAACGGCGCGTCCGCAAAAATCATCTGGGCGCGTTCGCTGCCGAGGAGCACCTGATAGCTGAGCGGATCCAGCGCGCTACCGACGAAGAGCCGGTGACGGCCGAGCAGCCAGAGATCGCCAAGGCGGGAGACCCGCTCGACCGTGGCGGGATCGACGGGAGTGTCGGCAATATCGACCTCGGGCTTCGGCTTATGCTTTTCCTCGATGAGGACATCGATCCGGGCCAGCTCGAAGCCGGTGTCGGTGATCTCGAACGCCTCGTCGGCGGCCGCCAGTTCCTCCAGCTCGTCGGCCAGGAGCACGCTGTCCCACGTGGACAGATCCCCGAGCTGATTGTCAGCCAGCATGAAAGCGCGCGCCTGCATCGGGGTCATATGGCTGACGGTGACGGTCGGGATCTGCGACAGCTTGAGCTCGGTAGCGGCCTGCACCCGGCCATGGCCGGCGAGAATTTCACTCTCCGGATTGATGATGACCGGCACGTTGAAGCCGAAGGATTTGATCGATGCCTTGAGCTGGCTGATCTGGCGAGCGCTATGCCGGCGGGCATTGCGACTATGGGCCGATAGCGACGTCGGCGGGCGGTAGATGATCTCGAGGGCGGTCAAAGGATACTCCCATGTCAAAAAGGGAGTCCCATTTACTGTAGCAGAAAATGAGCGTTAAGCCTGAAAGGTCAAATCCTGTGGCGGGCGGACCCATGGGACGTGATTTCAAAGACTTAGGCGGAATCGCCTCTTCCAGCATCTCGAAACGTGCGAAATAGGGGCCTTTTCCTCATTTCGCACGTTGCGAAATAAATAGCCTGAATGTCCGCCTTCGACGCGAATCGCTACTCGGTCTGCTGACCGATATTCACCGGCAAACTGGCAACGCTATGGCCGCTTACCCGGTACGGTGCGGACGATATCGCGTCATTGCCAACACGCTTCCCGTTCCTGGCTTCTATTTTCCCGTTCGATTTGAAACGGGAATTCTGTGTTGAAGGCCCGCATTTTCGGGCGTCCGGGTGCCGAGGGAACCCCGGATTGCTCACACTCAGCGAGCTTTCCCGTAAAAATTCCCGTTCATACGGGAACAGGACGGCAGAGAGCGGTTCTCACGGGACTGTAAGGCGCACCACCCAGTCTGAAATCGCTGAGTCAAAGAGTTTCCGCTTCGGCGGAGCTCTCCATTCGCGCGCAGTTCCGCGGGGTTCTAGGGACGTGGCGAACAGCGTTGAGGTCGAGAGACGCGCTGAGCTGCGGCATCATGGCGAAAGAAAAGGGCCGCGTCTCAGGCGGCCTAAATTCTGACCTCAGCGGTGGTTCAGGCGATGCCGAGCAGACCGCGCTGGCTGTGCCAGGCGAGTGGAAGATCGGTCGCCAGCAGGGACTTTGCCGTGAGGCTGGATGGCTGGCGTCCCTCGACGATGGCGGTGACGATATCGGGGGCCAGGCAGCTGATCGCCAGCAATCGTCCCAGCCGCTTGCGGCAGCGGCCGGCTTCGGTTGCGATCTGAAGCAGCGATTTGGTTCCCGATGCGAGCAACAGTTCACGCGCCGCAATGGCCTCGCCCATCAATGCGAGCAGCTTCGGATCGCGTCTGCGCTCCTGCATTGTGGCTGTGGCGGGCGCGGGAATAATCAATCGGATCTGATGGCCGCGACGGACGCGCACTGCTTCAGTGGAAATGAGAATGGCTTCTCCATCAGCGAGGCTGGTGGCCAGCTGCGCTGCGAGGCCATTCCGATCCAGCTCGATCTCGATTCGATCCGGTTGCAATGTGATCCGCCGAACGAGGGCATCGATCAGTCTGCCCTTCTCCGAGGATGATGGGCCAAGCAGATAGGCGGCGGCTATGTCGGCCTTGCTCAAGCTTCGGTGAAGTGTGCTCGCGTCATGCTCTGGAGCCAGCAGGGCGCTCAGCCCGGAGCTGTCCTTCAGAAACTCGGCGAGACGGCGGCAAACCAATGCCTCGATGTCATGCGCGGACACGCGCCATGCCGGTCCGCCATCGAGAGCGTCTGCCCGCGTGATGTAATAGCGATAGCGCTGCGAGCCCTTGTTCGCATGGCTGGGACTCATTGGCCGGTCAGCCCCATCGTGAAGAAGACCGATCAGCAAACTCGAATGCTGGGCGCGGAGTCGGCGGGCGCCGCCATTGGCTCCTGCCGCGATCTTGTCCTGAACCTGCTGCCAGAGCTCGACCGGGACGATGGGGTTATGGTCGCCCGGATAGGCGACGCCCTTGTGAACGATCTCCCCGAGATAGATGCGGTTGGACAGAAGGTGGTAGAGCGTTCCTCGCCGGAAGACACAGCCCCCTCTATGGGGGCCGCTGGTTTGCCGCTGGACCTTGGTACGATAGCCGTCCCGATCCAGCTCTTCGACCAGTTCCCTGACCGAGCCGAGATCGAGATAGCGTCGCATGATGTGACGGACCGTCTCGGCCTCTTCCTCGTGAACGACGAGCTTGCGATCCTGGACGATATAGCCGAGCGGCACAGGGCCTCCCATCCAGAGGCCTTTCTTCTTCGAAGCGGCGATCTTGTCGCGGATGCGCTCGCCGGTGACCTCGCGTTCGAACTGGGCAAAGGACAGCAGCACGTTGAGCATGAGCCGGCCCATGCTCGTCGTGGTGTTGAACGCCTGGGTGACTGAAACGAAGCTGGCGCCTGCCGCATCGAGAATCTCGACGATCTTGGCGAAGTCGGCGAGACTGCGGGTCAGCCGGTCGATCTTGTAGAGAACGATGACATCGACCTTGCCGCCGGCGACATCGGCCAGCAGCCGCTTGAGACCTGGCCGCTCCATATTGCCGCCTGAAAAGCCGCCATCGTCATAGCGATCCGGCGCCAGCGTCCAGCCCTCATGGCGCTGGCTCAGGATATAAGCGGAGCAGGCGTCAAACTGGGCGTCGAGGCTGTTATATTCCTGTTCGAGGCCGTCCTCGGTCGATTTGCGGGTGTAGACCGCGCAGCGAAGCTTAGTGCCGCGTCGATCGTCAGCCACGGCTAGCTACTCCGAAGAAGCGAGGGCCGGACCAGTGCGCGCCTGTGACTTCTCGCGCGATGGCGGAGAGGGAGGGATAGTGCCGGTCGTTCCAGAGAAAGCCTTTCTCAAGGGCCTCGACCGAAATGATCTGGCTGTTCCACTCACGTACGAAGCGAGTGCCGGGCCGAACTTCCGCGGTTGGTTTGATGGTCTCGGCCTCCTTTGATGACGCGCGTTGTAGCTCGCGCAGAACCGCTGCCGGCAAGCCGCCATGGCGCCGTTCCTGCAGGCGATGGGCGAGCAGGCGTTTCAGCAGAGCATCGGACACCGAGGGCGGTTCGGCTGCGCCCGCCCTCAGCCATTCCTCGCGGAGCTGCGCCGACGACATGGTCGTCAGCGCAGTCAGCTGCTTGTCGGTTTTCGACATGGTCAGGCGACAGCCATGGTGGCGTAACAGGTCGCGCCGTCACGGGTCGCCTTTTCGAGGATATGGCCTTTCTTGCGCAGGCCGGTCAGAGCCGCGCGTGTCGTGTGCGGCAACCAACCCGTCGCATCGATGAGTTCAGCCAGCGTCGCTCCCTGCTCCCGGCGGAGCATGTCCAGCACCATATCGATTTTCTTCACCGGTTTTGCGGTCGGAGGCTGCACCTCGCCTGCGGCTGCTTTGCCTTTGTCGGTAATGATGAGACCGAAGGTCTTGCCTTCTCCGATTCGCCAGACCTGAGTCTGATCGCCGGTTTCGACCTCCATCGCGAACTTGTGTTGGAGCAACTCGCCATAGGAGGTGCGGAGCATCTCACTCAGCTCGCCAAGTCCTTCCGGTGGCGGCAGCAAATTACCGTCAGGTCGCGTTGCGGCGGCGGACAGGATGAGCTTGTGGATGTCAGTAAGCTTGAACTTGGCCATGGATGGTCTCCTTTAGGGAGCGACGTCATGTCGTTCCCACCACCCACAGCCCCGCCGGTCAGACCGATCAGGGCGGCGGCCAATATCCAGGGCCGCGATTCAGTGACGACACCAACGCTCTGCCGGCGACGGAAGTCGAGCAAATTGTGGCGGTGGCGAACGACCTTTTCCTCCATTTTGAACTTAATGGCTGGAATTGGGCCGGTTAGAGACTGTCTGCTCCTAGGCTGAAATCTTGAGAAGCAGACATTTGGAGGCTCTTGTCCGCCGTCAGCGCCAATGGCACAGATTTGAGGTTGTGATGTAAGGAGGATTTGGGCTTCGTCGTAGTGACGAAGGAACGAAGATGAAGCCCAAATCCTCAAGCGTAAAATCGGCCCGCAAACCCAAGGCGTCGGCCGAACAGGTGGTGAAGGATATCCGGCGCGCGACACGCCGGCATTTCTCGGCGGAGGACAAGATCCGCGTGGTTCTGGAGGGCTTGCGCGGCGATGACAGCATCGCGGAGCTGTGCCGCAAGGAGGGCATTGCCCAGGGCTTGTATTATACTTGGTCAAAGGAGTTCATGGAGGCCGGGAAGCGTCGGCTGGCGGGCGACACCGCCCGTGCCGCGACGAGCGGCGAGGTACAGGATCTGCGCCGTGAGGCGCGTGCCCTGAAGGAGGCCGTCGCCGACCTCACGCTCGAAAACCGGCTGCTGAAAAAAAGCATGATCGCGGATGGGGGAGACCCCGAATGAGGTATCCGGGATCCGAGAAGCTGGAGATCATCCGCATCGTCGAGCAGTCGCACCTGCCGGCGAAGCGGACCCTCGACCAGTTGGGCGTCGCGCGGCGGACCTTCTACCGATGGTATGATCGCTATCTCGAAGGCGGCCCCGAGGCGCTGGAGGATCGTCCTTCCGCGCCGAGCCGGGTCTGGAACCGCCTCCCCGGCGCCATTCAGGACCAGATCGTCGAGATGGCACTGGAGCAGTCCGATCTGTCGCCCCGCGAACTGGCGGTGCGCTTCACCGATGAGAAGGACTATTTCGTCTCGGAATCAACGGTCTACCGCCTGCTCAAGGCGCATGACCTGATCACCAGCCCGGCCTTCGTCGTGGTCAAGGCGGCCGACGAGTTCCATCGCAAGACCAGCCGCCCGAACGAGATGTGGCAGACCGATTTCACCTACTTCAAGATCATCGGCTGGGGATGGATGTACCTCTCCACCGTGCTCGACGATTTCTCGCGCTACATCATCGCCTGGAAGCTGTGCACCACGATGCGGGCCGAGGACGTGACCGACACGCTGCAACTCGCGCTCGAAGCCTCAGGCTGCGACCACGCCACCGTCAGGCACAAACCAAAGCTGCTCAGCGACAACGGACCGAGCTACATCGCCGGCGAACTCGCCGACTGGATCAAAGCCCATGACATGAGCCATGTTCGCGGCGCTCCGCTACATCCCCAGACCCAGGGCAAGATCGAGCGCTGGCACCAGACCCTGAAAAACCGCATCCTGCTGGAGCACTACTTCCTGCCTGGCGATCTCGAACGGCAGGTCGAGGCCTTCGTCGAGCATTATAACCATCGCCGCTATCACGAGAGCCTCGACAACGTGACACCGGCCGACGCCTATTTCGGCAGGGCCGCCGCCATTATCGAACGGAGGAAACGCATCAAGCGAAAGACCATCGAACAGCGACGCTTGCTTCACCGCAAGCTCGCCGCCTAAACATCAACCCCAGACGAGGCCCGATCTCCTCTTCTCTGCGCAACCATCTGCGCCAAATGTCCCGACGACGGACACTCTGAGGCCAGCATCGTGCGAACGCTAATCGAGCCAATTTGAACTATAGAGGTGGATATCGTCTTCCATCAGCCGAAGCCGCGCGATCTTCTCGGCGATCACCGCTGGCTCGAGATCCTCGCGATAATCTCGAACCCCCGCCAGATAAGCTTCAAGTTCGGTCGTAACGCCTTGCCGTTTCCAATACGTCAGCAGGCGATCGATCCTCTCCAATTCCACGAGACGCTCCCCCTGACGATTGAGAAACTGCGCCCGATAACCATCCACTCTTGCCTGCGCCTCGGCCAGTCGCCGATGACGTGCCTGCTCTTCCCATTCAGCCTTCTGTTGAGCGCGGCGAATGACCTCAAGCTGCGCCTACGATGTCATATTGTGGATGGGTTGCTCCCATCCACTGTCACTGTGTTTTCAATGAAACCAAGTGTTTCAATCTCAACGCGCACTATATCGCCTATATTCAAATAACCGGCCGGTATCATGTATTTTCCGACGCCGGACGGTGTGCCGGTAGCCAAGATGTCGCCCGGCTCCAACGTAAAGGCGGACGAAAGCTCCTCGATCATTTCGCCGACGCTGAAGATCATGTCCGAGGTGCGAGCTTTCTGTCTGAGCGATCCGTTCACGAAAGTGCGCAAGCTCAGGTCGCCTATGTCGACCTCGTCGGCCGTCGTGATCCAAGGACCGATGGGCCCGTGGGTATCGAAGGACTTGCCCAGCGTGTGGGTAGGCGACCGGGCCTGCCAGTCGCGAACTGATATGTCGTTGCAGACCAGGAAGCCGAAGATGAATTCCGCGGCATCGGCAGCCTTCACATTTCGGCACCGCTTGCCGATCACCACTCCCAGCTCGCCTTCATAATCGAGCTCGTCGGAGCCCGCGGGCTTCAGGATGGGATGATTGGGGCCGGTCACGCAGCTCGTCTGCTTGTTGAACCAGATCTGGTGATCGCCGGTTGACCGTGCCGCTTCGCTCTCGACGCGATGTTCGCGGTAATTGCCGCCGAGTCCGAGGAATTTGGACGGTCGCAGGATGGGCGCCAGCAGTTCGACGTCGGCTAGAGCTATCGGCGCGTCCGCCCTTACGTCGCGTATTGCGAGATATCGCGCCACATCTCCCTCCGCCTTCTCGATCAGATCCCGAAGATCGCGCACATCGGGCAGGGCACATGAAAGGCCGCAGACACAATTTCCGGTGACGAGGCCGAAGACTGTGTTTCCGGCATGGCGGTAGGTCGCGAATTTCACTGTCTTCTTCCACTAGCTATCGACACGAGCAGAGCAGTCGCGCTCCATCGCCACCGGGCAGGGCTGCGACGGCCGCACGCAGGTGCCGGAACCGCGTTGTCCGATCAGGCCAGGGCCAAGCCCGAACGACAGGAGCTATCAGGGCGGTCGCGCGGTCGAAGCTCAACCCACGAAACTCATCGGGCTTTGTCGCGCCGTGGAGCAGGCGACCATCCTTCAGCTCGAGACTCAACGTCGCGCTATAGGGTTCGACCGACGAAGAGCCGTGGATCCGGATCGACGCGCTCAGATCATGGAGAGCACCCACGTTATATTCCTCGCGAAAATGGCGCACCTCAGGTTGGCCATCGCGAAGCGTGCCGGCCAACATGAACGGCGCACTCATGACCGCCGCTCCCTCGCTCGCGAACGGACCATGATCGCTCACGCCCGGATAGGTGCTATCATGCATATTCATCGTTACGGTTAGCCGCTCGACATCGGCTGCGGTGGCACTTGCCTCGGCCATGAGCGCGGCAAGCGCCGCTACCGGCAGCTGGTTGATGAAGCAGCCAGGGAAAGGCTTGAGCTCGGTTTCGGTGATGAGCCAAGCGGGGCGGGTATCGAACGGCCGGGGCTTCGCGTCGAAAGCCTTGTAAAGACCCTTTGCCCCATCGAGAATGGAGGCAGAGCCCGTGGAGCCAGCGGCGGCCAGATCCGCCGCGACGATCCCTGCCGCGGCGCTGCGGCCCGCCTGCCAGCGCCAGTCGTCGCTACCTTCCACCCAGCATTGTATGGAACCGGAGCCGGCATCAAACCCGAGTGCGATCGCATGTGCGATCGTTTCCACGGGCTGGCCACGGAGCACGGCGATACCGGCGGCCGAAGCCGCCGGTCCAAACCATGACGTCGTCCTCAGACCCTTGCCGCGAAGAGTATCGGCAAAGCCCTCGGCCGCCGTCGCCGCGATCTCATATGCAGCAATGATCCCCCGGACCAGCGCTGCACCGGTCCGGCTCTCCGCCTCGGCGACAGCCAGAAGGGCCGGCAGCGCGACACATCCGACATGGCCGGACAAACCGCGATGAGAATCGTTCTGCCCGCGCGATGCGAACAGCACGGCATTGGCAGCGGCGACCTCGGCGACGGAACGCCCACTGCCGGTTGCCAGCAAACCGTGCTCCGCCCCTGCCGGCAATGTCTGCCATACAGGCTCGTCGCTATTCCCCGCACACGCCATGGTCAGGCCGAAGATGAGACATGCCTTAGCCTGGTCCAGCGCGCGCGGAGGAAGGTCGGCGGATCCGACGGCAGCGGCGCGAGCAGCCAGCGTCTGTATGACGGTCGTCACCGATCAGAACCTGTATCGAAGCTCCACGCCATAGGTCCGCGGAGCGCCGGGATAATATTCGTCGCCCAAGGTCGACGACGCGACCGAGGCGTAATAGCGCTTGTCGAATATGTTCTTGCCATAGATGCGCAGGTCGAGTCCGTCGCGAAGCTCGTAGGTCACGCCGGCATTGACCAGATTGTAGCTACCGGACGACACGCGGTTCTGGGGATCGAAGAAAACGCCGCTATTGTAGACATCCGTGACAAAGAGATTCACCAGACCGATCTTGTAATCCGCGCTCAGCGTCGCGACCCATTTGGGACTGAGGATGCCGCGGTTGCCCGAGGCATCCTGGAAGGTCTGCGTCAGTCCGGTTGCGGCCACCGCGAAATAGGGCACACCAGCGAAGCTGCCATATCTGCTGTCCAGATAAGCCAGCGCCGCATTCAGCCGAAGGCCGGCGAACGGCGCGACGGACAGGTCCGCGTCAACCCCCTTGATCCTAGCGCTCGCGGCGTTGATCAGCACTACGGCCCCCAAATTGTTCAAAGCGCGGATTTGGATTCCCTTGAACTGTCCGTCGTCGGGACATTTGGCGCAGATGGTTGCGCAGAGAAGAGGAGATCGGGCCTCGTCTGGGGTTGATGTTTAGGCGGCGAGCTTGCGGTGAAGCAAGCGTCGCTGTTCGATGGTCTTTCGCTTGATGCGTTTCCTCCGTTCGATAATGGCGGCGGCCCTGCCGAAATAGGCGTCGGCCGGTGTCACGTTGTCGAGGCTCTCGTGATAGCGGCGATGGTTATAATGCTCGACGAAGGCCTCGACCTGCCGTTCGAGATCGCCAGGCAGGAAGTAGTGCTCCAGCAGGATGCGGTTTTTCAGGGTCTGGTGCCAGCGCTCGATCTTGCCCTGGGTCTGGGGATGTAGCGGAGCGCCGCGAACATGGCTCATGTCATGGGCTTTGATCCAGTCGGCGAGTTCGCCGGCGATGTAGCTCGGTCCGTTGTCGCTGAGCAGCTTTGGTTTGTGCCTGACGGTGGCGTGGTCGCAGCCTGAGGCTTCGAGCGCGAGTTGCAGCGTGTCGGTCACGTCCTCGGCCCGCATCGTGGTGCACAGCTTCCAGGCGATGATGTAGCGCGAGAAATCGTCGAGCACGGTGGAGAGGTACATCCATCCCCAGCCGATGATCTTGAAGTAGGTGAAATCGGTCTGCCACATCTCGTTCGGGCGGCTGGTCTTGCGATGGAACTCGTCGGCCGCCTTGACCACGACGAAGGCCGGGCTGGTGATCAGGTCATGCGCCTTGAGCAGGCGGTAGACCGTTGATTCCGAGACGAAATAGTCCTTCTCATCGGTGAAGCGCACCGCCAGTTCGCGGGGCGACAGATCGGACTGCTCCAGTGCCATCTCGACGATCTGGTCCTGAATGGCGCCGGGGAGGCGGTTCCAGACCCGGCTCGGCGCGGAAGGACGATCCTCCAGCGCCTCGGGGCCGCCTTCGAGATAGCGATCATACCATCGGTAGAAGGTCCGCCGCGCGACGCCCAACTGGTCGAGGGTCCGCTTCGCCGGCAGGTGCGACTGCTCGACGATGCGGATGATCTCCAGCTTCTCGGATCCCGGATACCTCATTCGGGGTCTCCCCCATCCGCGATCATGCTTTTTTTCAGCAGCCGGTTTTCGAGCGTGAGGTCGGCGACGGCCTCCTTCAGGGCACGCGCCTCACGGCGCAGATCCTGTACCTCGCCGCTCGTCGCGGCACGGGCGGTGTCGCCCGCCAGCCGACGCTTCCCGGCCTCCATGAACTCCTTTGACCAAGTATAATACAAGCCCTGGGCAATGCCCTCCTTGCGGCACAGCTCCGCGATGCTGTCATCGCCGCGCAAGCCCTCCAGAACCACGCGGATCTTGTCCTCCGCCGAGAAATGCCGGCGTGTCGCGCGCCGGATATCCTTCACCACCTGTTCGGCCGACGCCTTGGGTTTGCGGGCCGATTTTACGCTTGAGGATTTGGGCTTCATCTTCGTTCCTTCGTCACTACGACGAAGCCCAAATCCTCCTTACATCACAACCTCAAATCTGTGCCATTGGCGCTGACGGCGGACAGGCCCCCAAATTGTTCAAAGCGCGGATTTGGATTCCCTTGAACCTGTAACGGAAGGCCGAAACGTTGAGGCGCACCTTCTTGTCGAAAAGGTCCGATTTGAAGCCGCCTTCGAAGGAGGTGACGTTTTCCGGGTCGACCGGCGATTGCGATGGCGAGGCGATGTTGAACAGGCCGCTGTGGAAACCGGTCGTGTAGGAACCGTAGATCAGCAGATTGGGATCGACCTGATAATCGAGCGCGAAGCGCTTGGTGAGCTTGCGATAGACCTCGTCGCCCGCATAGGGCGTCGTCACGTTCGCCGAGCTCGTCGACAGAGCGGAGAAGGAGCTGTCGTCTATCGTGTAGCGCAACCCGAGCGTGGCGCGCAGTTGATCGGTCAGCGGCACCGTGGCCTGCCCATAGGCCGAATAGGAATTGGTGATCGCCGAAGCGACGATGCGCTGGGTGGGGAAGGCGCGCGACGTCACGCTGGGGCCCGAATAGACGAGCGGGTCGAGCGCGGTCCTGATCCGGAAATAAAAAAGTCCTGCCGCCCAGCTTATCGGAGAACTGGCCGGTGACAGAAGTTGCAGCTCCTCCGAAAAGGTCTTCACGGGATAGTGGATGTCCACCTGCACTGTCGAAGCCGGGCCGATATCGCGATCCTGCGCGAGATCGAGCACGGTTTGGGAATAGGCGGCGATGTTCACCAGCCGCGCCCAGCCGAGATCGCGCCGCGCCGTCAGCGAAAGCTGCTTCTGCTCGATCTCCTTGTTGAAGCGGCCGTCATAGTTGATGTTATAGAAGCCGGTGTTGCCCGTGCCGGGCGTGCCGGTGGTGCGCTCGCCGGGCAGGATCGAGCCGCCCTGTCCGGCGGCGGGATAAGTCTTCGAGTACATGCCCGACGCGACGATGTCGGTATCCTCGTCGGGAGTGAACTTCAGCTTGCTGCGAATAGCCAGCGAGCGGCCCCGATAGGCGTCCGCCCCGTTGAGGACATTCTTGCCCCAGCCATCAGCCTGATGCTCGCGATAGACCGCGATGTCGCCGGCAAGATCCTTCGCCAGCCCTCCGGTGAGATAGAGCTTCTCCGTGTCGGTCCCATAATTGCCATAGCCAACCGCCACGTCACCGTGGAAGGCCTGGGTCGGATCCTTGGTGACGACCTGGATCACGCCGCCCGTCGAATTGCGGCCGAACAGAGTGCCCTGCGGACCCTTGGCGACCTCGATCCGCTCGATGTTGTTGAAGTTGAACAGCAGGCCGGGTGAAGCGGCCTGGTAGACGCCGTCGATATACAGAGCGTTGGCCGACTCGTCGACCGTCGAGCCGCTGGCGCCGACGCCGCGGATGTTGATGTTCGCCCCCGATCCCGTCTCCGAAAAAGTGACGGCAGGCGCGGCGATCGTGATGTCCTGCGAGGCCCGGACACCCATGTTCTCGGCCATCGCCGACGTGATGGCCGAGATCGCGATCGGAACCTTCTGCAGGTTCTGCCCGGTCCGTTGCGCGGTGACGATGATCTCCTCGATACCGCCCGCCTGCTCCGGCGTTGGATCCTGCGCTCGAGCGCCGGTGGGAACGACGCCGCACAGGGCCACGCCTGCCGCCAGCAGCAATTTCTTCCGGTTGCCGATGTCGATCATAAATCCTCCCTCTCTTCTTGTTGAATGCTGCCCCTGATCAGATCGACCGCGCGTTCCGCCATCATGATCACGGGGATGTGCGGATTACCGCTGACGATGCTCGGCATGATCGACGCATCGACCACGCGCAGCCCGTCCACACCGACGACCCGGCATCGGGGGTCGACGACCACGCCCGGATCGGCCGGATCGCCCATGCGACATGTGCCGCTGGCGTGATGGACGGGTGCGGCATGCCGCAGGATGATGTCGCGCAAGGCTTGATCATTGCCGAGCAGTTCGGCCGGATTGACGAGATGCTTGCGCAGCAGGGCCCGCCGCAGGGTTCCCGACAGGCCGAACAGTCCCGTGATGGCCGCGCTTCTGACCGCATTGCCGATCGTCGGCCGGTTGAGCCGGTTGGCCTGGCCGCCTGCAGGTAGGAATATCTCGCGCCGCATGTTCCGCACGTCTTCATCGAGCAGTAGCTCGCAGCCGAGGCGCACCGCCATGGAGAGGCGCCGCATATCCCGATCGTCGTCCAAGATGTTGAATCGGACCTTCGGCGGATCGAGGGGCTGCTCCCCCAGCGTGACGCTCCCGGTCGAGAAGGGTTTGCGAAGCCCGATGCCCAGCGCGCCGACATGGCGGCCCAGTGGATGCCAGGAGGTCCTGTTGTTGGGAAAAATGTGAAGGTCGTTGGCCGGGCATCCCGCCACGTTCGATGAGAACCGCAGAATATTGCTCGGCCAGGCCCTCATGTGTGCCGACTGACGCGCGGCAGCTGGAAGATAGACCGCCAAAGGCATCATGATGTGATTGGACAGGTTCGCGCCCACGCCGTCATTCGCGTGGACGACGTCGATACCCGCATCCCGAAGTTGCCGCATCGGGCCGATTCCCGATCGCATCAGCAACACCGGCGAATGAATGGCGCCGGCGCAGACGATGGTCTCCCATGCGTCGATCCTCTCGCCGCGGCGGAGCTCGATACCGCGAACACGGCCTTGCTCGATCACTAATCGCTCGATCGTCGTCTCCGCAAGGATCGTCAAATTGCTCCGCTGGCGCACGGAGGGGGTCAGATAGGCGGTAGCCGCGGACACCCGACGATCGGGAAGGTTGTTCATCGGGAGTGGCCCGAACCCCTCGCCATATTCGCCATTATAATCGGCAACATAGCGGAACCCCTTCCGCTCCAAGGCCCTGGCGACCGCAAGCGAGAAGCCCGGCCATTGATCGCGCATGTGCCGCCGGATCGGGATAGGGCCCGAATCGCCGTGCATTGGACCATCGAAGTCGAGATCTTGTTCGAGTTTCCGGAAATATGGCAGGACGTCGTCCCAGCCCCAGCCGACCGCCCCTCTTGCGCGCCAGTCATCATAATCCTCGGGCCCGCCTCGCGTGGCCATCATCCCCATGATGCTGGAACTGCCGCCGATCAGCCTTCCCTGCACGAAGCCGCGCGATGCACGCGGCGTGCCGTCGCCGCGGTCTGCGCCAATCTCCGCCACCAACCCCGGCCAGGAGAAGCGCGGATCACCATAGGAGGAAGGATAGGGGTCGACGATCGAGCGTGGCTCCCGACCCGGCGCATGGTCCCGACCCGCTTCCACCAGCAGGACGCGGCAATTCGGGTCTTCGGAAAGTCGGCTTGCCAAGACCGAGCCCGCCGTGCCGCCGCCGACGATCAGATAGTCCCAGTCGGACATGTCAGGCCTGCAGGTCCCGCTGTCGGCAGGCATGGTAGCGGTAGAGCCGCCATGGGCCGCCATCGCCCCGCCACACCTGGGTCACGAGCGAACGCATCGTCATCCAGTCGATGTCGCCCCGGCGGCGAACACGGTTGGTCAGCGCACCATTCAGGACCGCCATATCGCCCCACAGGACGAGCTCCGCGTCCTTCCATTCGACGGAAGCGACCTCCAGCCGCAGCCTTATGCCTTCGACATAGCTTTCACGGTCATCGACAAAGCCGGTGGCGTGGACGTGCCGAAGATCGGGATGAAGAATGTCGAGCAGCGCCGCGAGATCTCCGGCGACGAGGGCCGCGCAACGTCTCGCCTCGATATCGAACAGGGATTGCTCCACGGCCGACATTGTTTTCCCCCTCGACAAGGCCCCTCCGGTCGACGTTCGTCGTCCCGGGGAGAGCAATGGCCATTGCGAACGAAGAAGAGAAAATCTTTATACGGCTCGCTTCAAGACGCTGGACGTCTTGATATGTTCAACCTTCCGTCGGCCACGAGGGCCGATACGGCGTCCACGAACTGGTGCGCCGCTGCCGAAAGTCCCCTGGCGGCGAAGGCCATCACCATGCCGATCCTGGGCGCGGACACTGCAATCGGTCTCGTCTCGAGTCCATCGAGCAAGATATGATTGGCGAAGGTCGGTAGCAGGCCAACTCCGATGCCGAGCCGGGCCATCGACATATATTCGATCACATTGTCGGCATGCTCTACGATTTGCGGTTTCATGTCATGCCGGGCAAACCATTGGGTCACCGCATGATCGAGGCCGGGAACATTATCGGTGACGCCGATGATCTTTTCCGTACGCAGATCCTCGATGCTGATGAACGTCTTGCCGATCAGAGGATGGTCGCGGCTCAGGATGACGTTGATCTCTTCCTCGAATATCGAGACCGTCGTTATCCGGGGGTCATTGATCGGGGGGCGCATGAAGGCGACATCGATCGTATGGGCCCGCAAGGCCGCCAGTTGCTGACGCGAGCTCATGCTGGACAGGGAAAGGTCGATCCGCGGCACCCGTGCCCTGACCTGCGGAAGCAACGTCGGGAAGAGCGCGATCTCCGCGGCAATGAGGAAGCCGATGCGCACGACGTTCGCTTCGTCGCCGCCGGCGCGAGCGGCGACCACCCCCTCATCGATGATTTCCAGAGTTCGCCGCGCATACTCGGCGAAGGTCACACCCGCGGGCGTCAGTTTTACCGAGCGGCTGTTGCGGACGAACAGCTTGCGGCCGATCTCGCTCTCCAGCGCCCGAATCTGCTGGCTCAGCGAGGGTTGCGACGTATGCTGCCTCTCTGCCGCCCGGGTGAAATTCAGCGCATCGGCCACCGCCAGGAAATATCGCAGATGCCTCAATTCCATAGCATGCGGCATGACATAGCTGGCTAGACCGGTCGAGGGACAAGTGCGCCGGCCGCATCCGCCCGTCCGACGAGACGCGCGACGATCCCGTAGGCGCCGCCGGCCGGCAGCATCAAAGCCACGACCAGCAGGATGGAAAAGCGTACGGCATTTTCATGCAGGCTTGGCGACAGCAGATCATTCAGAACGCCGATCAGCAGCGGCCCCAGCCCGAGGCCGGCCAGAATGATGCAGGAGGTCAGCGTCGCCGAGATCGTGGCGCGCATCCTTGCCGGCAGCAGCCGATAGGCGATCGAATAGGTGGGCGCCAGCCACATGCTCTTGAACATCTGGAAGAGGACGAAGGCGCCTATCGCGACCCTGACGTCACCGCTCAACACGAACAGGGCGCCTGCGGGAGCGGAGAGCGCGGTGCCGATCCCGGCGAACCAAGCATACCACCGGACGTCGCGTCGCGCCAGGTGATCAGCCAGCAGCCCCGCCATCACATGTCCGCCGCCCTGGCCGATCACCGACGCGAGTCCCACCCAGAGGCCAACTTCCTCGGTTCCCATGCCGTGGACACGCATGAAGAAGGCCGGAACCCAGCCGAGCACCCCATAGGTCACGAGGCCGGTGATCGTGCATATCCCAGCAAGCCAGCGGAAACAGATATCGTCCCATAATATCCGGGCAACTCTGTGCGAAGTGCTTGCGGCCGCAACGGTGATGAGGTCCTGCCCGCGCGGGGGTTCGGCCACCGTGAAACGAATGAACAACGCCAGCACCAGACCGGGCAAGCCGACGACGAAGAATGCGGTCCGCCAATCGAAATGCGCGCTGATCCAGCCGCCGATGAAGAGGCCGGCGCCGGCGCCGACCGCACTGGCCGCCGTCAATATGCCGAAAACCGTCGCCCGCCGCTCGCTGGGATAGATATCCGACAACAGCGACTGCGACGCCGGTACCGCGCCCGCCTCGCCGATCGCGACACCGGCCCGCGCCAGGGCCAGTTGCAGGGTGCTTTGGGCCAGCCCGCTCAGCGCCGTCATGCTGCTCCACAACGCCAGACAGGCCGCGAGCACCGTTCGCCGAGCGCCCTTGTCCGCCAAACGTGCGATAGGAAAGCTGGCCAGCACATAGCAGATCGAGAAGGCGGTGCCGGTCAGCATGCCCATCACGGTGTCACTGACTGCAAGGTCCTTTTTGATCGGCTCAAGCAGGATCGTGAGGATCTGCCGGTCGATATAATTCACGACACTGACCAGGCAGAGCACCACCAGAACATAGTGCCGCATCCGGCTTTTCTTTTCGATCATATTGAAAATCCCCGTGCGGCCTTTCGCGCGCGTCGGCCGCGATCGAGCGTAAAATCGCCCTTCCTTGCACGTGCCACGCCATCGTCATCGATCTTAGGCGATCCTGTTCACCACCAGCTTATGGCGGCTGCCAGAACAGGACAAAGTCGTTCTGCTACTTCCAACGAGACGTAGTACGTCTGGATGCCGTGACATGGCCGGCAGCACAACCGCGCATATCTTCCATTAGACGATATATAAATTATATCAAATATGACCTTTACAATATATTGGGAAAACATCTCTCCGCCTGCCATCTGGCCGCTGAGTTCCATTCGAACCGGTCGAGAGGATTGCTGCCGCCATGTTCAACCCGCCTCAGCTCATCGAAACGCGTGTCGTCGCCCGGCTGCCGGAGAGCTTCCACGTCCATGGCCGCACGTCGGAACGCTATGGCAACCGGAAATATTATCTCGAGGGGCCGGTCCTCGGCCGCGACGGGTTGCTCTATTTCACCGACGTTCCCTGGGGACGCATCTTCCGGATGACGCCCGACGGCGAGATTTCGCTCTTCGTCGAGTATGACGGTGAGCCGAACGGATTGAAATTCCATCGCGACGGCCGGCTGTTCGTCGCCGACAACCGCAACGGCATCGTCGTGATCGATCCGATCTCCCGAAAGGTCGAGGTCCTCGTCAAACGCGTGGCCAACGAGGGCTTGCGTGGGCCGAACGACCTGACCTTCTCCAAGTCGGGCGATCTCTATTTCACCGATCAGGGCAACAGCGATCTGCAACGCCCGCATGGCCGCGTCATCCATGTCGCCGACAATGGCGATGCCCGCATCCTCGTCACCGACATACCCAGCCCCAACGGCCTGGTCCTGAGTCCGAAGGAGGACTGGCTATACCTGGCCGTCACCCGCACGCTGACGGTTTGGCGGATCGCGATGGAGCCGTCGCCTGGCCTCGCTCCCAGCAGCCCGGTGGGGACGGTCGGCGTGTTCCTGCAACTGTCCGGCGGCGGCGGCCCAGACGGCATGGCGGTGGACAGCGCGGGCAATGTGGTCGTGGCGCATTCGAATCTGGGCAGCGTCTGGATATTCTCGCCGATCGGCGAGCCGCTGTACCGGATCAAGAGCGAAGTCGGCCATGCCACCTCGAACATCGCTTATGGCGGTCCCGACAACAAGACGCTGTACATCACCGAATCCTCGTCCGGCAGCATCCTCGCCGCCGACCTGCCGGTGGCCGGCGAAAAATTGTTCGGCCAGCTTTGATGCCGTCCCTCAACAAGGCGGTCGCGTGCCTGGCCGAAGGCGGCGCGGCGATCGGCATCGGCATCACCCATTTGCGGTCGGTCGCTGCGGTCCAGCTCGCCCAGGCGAGCGGATATGACTGGTTCTTCGTCGACATGGAACATGGCGCCTGTTCGCTCGATGCCGCGGCGCAGATGTTTACGGCCGGCCTTCTGGCCGGGCTGACGCCGTTCGCCAGGGTCGGCCGGGGCGCCCTGCAGGATGCTGCCCGCGCGCTCGACACTGGCGCGCAGGGCGTCATCCTGCCGCAGATCGAAAGCCGGGAGGAGGCGGAAGCGGCGGTCGCGGCGCTCCGCTATCCGCCGGTCGGCCGGCGCGGGTGGGGCGGCACCTCGCCCCATTTCGGCTTCCGGCCGCCCGCCGTCGGCGACGCCATGGCGATCCAGAACGGCCAGATCGCGATAGTCGCGATCATAGAGACGCCGTCAGGTGTCGAGCAGGTCGACGCGATCGCCGCGACCGAAGGGATCGACATCCTCTTGATCGGCGCCACGGATCTCTCGATCCAGATGGGCATCCCCGGGCAATATTCGGCTCCTGCCATGCAGGATGTGTTCGCGCGCGCCGCCGCCGCGTGCCGGCAACATGGCAAGCATTTGGGTATGGGCGGCATCTACGACCAGCAATGGGCCGCCCGTTACCACGACCTGGGCGCGCGGTTCCTGGCGGGCGGGTCCGACCATGCCTTCATGCTAAGCGCGGCACGGTCCCGCGCCGATTTCCTGCGGGGCCTGTCACGCGACCTGTAGCCGCTCAGCGCGATCAGCCCTGACGTCCCATCGCGACGAGCAAATCGCGCAGCTCCAGGACCAGCCGGCCCGTCTTCCCTTCGGCCACGCCCACATAGAGCGTGGAATCCGCCTGCGGGTCGCGGATCGGCAGGAAAGCGAGATGATCGACGCCCATCCTGCGCGCCAGCGACGGCACGACCGCGATGCCGATCCCGGCCGCCGCTAGGCCCAGGATGGTCGGCACCTCCCGCGCCTCCTGGACAATGCGCGGAAGGTAACCCGCGTTTCGGCATAGCTTCATCAGTACGTCGCGCAGCCCGCTGGCGGCGCTGGTCGGCGTGCTGATGAACATCTCCGCCTCCAGGTCCCGCATCGCGATATCGCGCCGCGCGGCGAGCGGGGAACCCTCGCGCACCGCCAGCACCGGCGGATCCTCATAGAAGGGTATCAGCTCCACATCGCCGCCATGATCGCCCTCGGGCAGCCGGAAGATGCCGATGTCGATGCGCTGCTCGGCGATCGCCGCCAGTTGCTCGGCGGATCGCATCTGCTCCAGCGTGAAGCTGGTCTTCGGATAGCGCTTCCGGAACTCGTTGATCGCGGCTGGCAAGACATGCAGGAATTCCGACGACTGCGTATAACCGATGCGGATCTCGCCTACCTCGCCGTCCGCCACCAACCGGACGTCACGCGCCGCGTCCTTGACATGGGCTAGGATGTCGCGGGCGTGGCCGAGGAAAATCCGTCCAGCCATCGTCAGATTGACGCGTTGGCTGGAGCGATCAAACAGCCGGGCTCCCAGTTCCTGTTCGAGCTGGGCGATCTGCATGCTCAGCGGTGGCTGGGAGATGTTGAGTCGTTCCGCGGCGCGGCGGAAATTCAATTCCTCGGCGACGGCTACGAAATAGCGCAGGTGCCTCAGTTCCATCCATGCCTCGATATATATATCATATCAAACTAGCGTTATGCATTATATTGGATAATCTCACCAGTCCCTTCTATTTCGATATCGCCGACACGCTCGGCGTGCTCATGGCCAGGTCAGACAGGCCGGCTCGAGCAGCTCATGATGAAGGGGAGGACGGATCTTGATCAGCTCATCTCGCCGCAAGGCGCTCGAATGCCTTCTCGGCCTGTCGCTGTCGCATCTCGTGGCGGCGGCCGCGCCTGCCCTGGCGCAGGCCACGCCCGCGGGGGCCGCCAATCCAGAATTGGACGCTTCGCAGATCGGCGACATCGTCGTCACCGCGGAGCGCCGTTCGGCCAAGCTCCAGGACGTGCCGCTCGCGGTCACGGCGTTCGATAGCGCCGCTCTCGAAAAGCGCGGGATCGTTCGGATGGGCGACGTCGGCGCGCTCGCCCCCAGCCTCGAAATCCATTCCACCAGCCGCCCCGGCGGCGGCGGATCCTCGATCGCGGCCTATATTCGCGGCGTCGGCACCGGCGACTACAACATCCCCACGGATCCCGCGATCGGCATCTATGTCGACGGCGTCTACATGGCGCGCAGCGTCGGTGGCCTCCTGTCGCTGACCGACGTCGAGCAGATCCAGGTGCTCAATGGGCCGCAAGGCACCTTGTACGGGCGCAACACGCTGGGCGGCGCCATCCTCGTCACGACCCGCAAGCCGAGCCTGAGCGGTGACATGGAGGGGCAGGTCGGCGCCCGCCTCGGCAATTATCGGCGTCGGGACGCCTGGGCGTCGGTCAACGGACCGCTTGTCGAGGACAAGGTCGGCTTCAAGCTGTCGGTCTCCTCGCTCAATTCCGACGGATGGGCACGGCAGGCGCTGACCGGACGCCATCTTAGCGATGAGCATCGCCTGATCATCCAGGGCGGGCTGCAGTTCGGCCTGACCGAGGACCTGAGCCTGATCCTGAGCGGCGATTATACCCGCCAGCGGCAGAACCCGCCGATCGTGCCGTCGGTGGCGCTCACCAATCCCAGCGCGCGCCTGGCCCAGTTCAACACGCTGGTCGCGCCCGCGCTCAACGCCGGCCTTGGCCTGCCGGCCGGCTCGATCGCCGACAGCCGCTGGCTCTCGCCGGACTACAAGACCGGCTATTCGACGCTGCCGGTGCGCGACGACAGCGATATCGGCGGCGGATCGCTCCGCCTGGCCTATACGCCGAGCGACAGTTTCAACGTCAATGCGACCCTGGCCTATCGCAGGCTCACTGCCGACATCCTCGTGTCGAGCGACGGAACGCCCTACAACCTCTTCGTCGGCGGCAGCGATTTCCACGATCGGCAATTCAGCGCCGAGCTGACCGTAGGGGGAAAGGTGGCCGATGACCGGCTGACCTATTTGGTCGGCGGTTATTATTTCCGGGAAAAGGCCCGTACCGTCGATACCTCGCAGACCTTCCACGGCTTGTACGAAGCGACGAACATCGCGGCCAATGCGCTCGATACGCTCACCCGCCAGAGGATGACGGCCGAGAGCTATGCTTTCTTCACCCAGGAGACGTTCGCCCTGTTGCCCAATCTGAACATAACGGGCGGTGCGCGCATCAACCATGACAGCAAATATTACGCGGCGTCGGTGTTCCGCCCACAGCTCAACGCGATCGGTGTCCCCGAACAGGCGAGCAAGCCGGGCTGGACCTCGTTCACGCCCAAATTGGGGATCGATTGGAAACCCGTCCGCGACATCCTGCTGTACGCGAGCTACGCCAAAGGTTTCAAAAGCGGAGGCGTCGCCATGCCGCTGCTCGGTGTGCCCCCGACGAGCTACGATCCCGAGAAGCTGACCACCTACGAGGCCGGCTGGAAATCTACCCTGTTTGATCGCCATGTGACGTTCAATGCCTCTGGCTATATCAGCCGCTATCGCGACGTCCAGCTAACCTCGATCGTCGCCCTGCCGGGGGGCGGCAGCGGCCGGCCGACGCAGAATGCGGGCGATGCGCATATCTCCGGCGTGGAGGGCCAGGTCACCGTTCGCCCGGTCCGGCGGCTAAGCTTCAATCTGGGCGGCGGTTACGTCCATGCCCGCTTCTCACGGCTGACTCCGGGGGCGATCTCGGCGCTGGGCGCCAAGGTCGGCGACCGGCTGCCGCAAATCCCCGACTATAATATTTTCGCCGGCGCCGAATATGGCTTCGACGCGATGTCGGGCGTCTTCACGCTGCGCGGCGACGTGAAGAGGACCGGCAAGACCCAGCTCACCCCTGGGGACCTAGTGTCGATGCGTCCAGCCTATACGTTGGTCAACGCATCGATTAGCTATGCGCCCGACTGGGCGGCCGGCCTGGAACTGGCGGTGCGTGGCACGAACATCACGAACCGGAAATACATCGTCTTCAGCTCGAGCTCTCCCTCCACCGGCTACCGCGGCGTGATACCGGGCAACCCGGCGGAGTGGTACGCCAGCGCGGTCTTCCGCTTCTGAGGTTCGTGGAAAGGACGCCCGGGCGATGAATAATCTTACCGCCATTACCGCGTTCCTCGCGGTGATCGCGCTCTCGGCAGGGGTCATCGCCTGGGCCGCGCGGCGAAATCGCTCGGTCAGCAGTTACTATACCGCCGGCGGATCGCTCAGCCCCTGGCAGAACGGCCTCGCCCTGGCCGGCGACTTCATCAGCGCCGGCGGTTTCCTGGGATTGACCGGGCTGGTCGCGGCCAGGGGCCTCGACGCGGCCGTCTATGCGATCGGCGTGCTGGCATCCTGGCCGCTGATGCTGTTGCTCTTCGCCGGGCCGCTGCAACGGCTCGGCAAATATACGCTGGCCGACGTGTTGACCGGTGTGCTTGGCTCCTCTCGCCTGCGCATCGTCACCGCCGGCAATCAGATCGTCATCCTGTTGCTGGGCCTGACCGCCAACCTCGTCGGATCGTTGCTCATCCTGCAACTGCTCTTCTCGCTGAGCGCCGTGCCGGCGCTGCTGCTCATCGGGGCGCTGATGCTGGCCTATGTGGTGTTGGGGGGCATGTCGGCGGCGACCTGGCTGCAGATCATCAAGGCCAGCCTGTTAATGGCGGCCATGATCGCGATCCTGCTATTGACCCTGAGCCATTTCGATTTCAGCCTCGACGCATTGCTGGCCGCCGTTGCGGGACAGGGGAAGGGCGACGCGCTGGTCCCCTCCGGCATGTATGCAGGTGGGTTCGACACCGTCTCGCTCCTGACCGGACTTGCCCTCGGCGGCGCCAGCATGCCGCATGTGCTGATGCGTATGAACACCGTTGCCAGTCCGGCGGCGGCACGGAAGTCGGCGTTTCTCGCCACCGTCGTCGTCGCCCTGTTCCACGTCATCCTCGTGGTGGTCGGTCTGGGCGCCTCGGTGCTCCTCTCCCCGGCGGAAACCGGGGCGTCCGGAGGAAACATGACGCTGCCGCTGCTGGGTGGAATGCTCGGCGGGCAGGCCATGCTCGGTTTCGTCGCCGCGATCGCCATCATGACCATGCTCGCCGTCATGGCCGGGCAATGTATCGCCGGCTCGGCGGCGATCGCTCACGATATCTGGGCGAACGCGCTGGGGCGCGAAGCCGGGGGCAGGGGACGAGGCAGCCTCGTGGCCAATCGTGTGGCAAGCGTAATGCTGCTCGGCGTGGCCTTGCTGCTCGCTTACGGGCTGAAAGGCCAGAATATCAGCTTTATCGCCGCCACGGCGATGGCGATCGCCGCGAGCGCCAATTTCCCCGTGCTCTTCCTCGCGATATTCTGGAAGAAGCTGACCGCTCGTGGCGCCGTGTCGGGTATCGTCACGGGGCTGATCAGCAGTGCTATCCTGATCTTCCTGGGGCCTTTGGTGCAGACCGGCTTGCTCGGCCGCGCCGAGTCCATTCTGGAACTCCGTCACCCCGCGATCTTCTCGATGCCCTTAGCGCTGATCGCCGCTCTCACGGGGTCGCTGATCCCTGGGCCCTCCATTGGGCGGCCCTCGCCAGATGACGGGTCCAGACTGCTATCGACATCGGCGATCATGGCAGCGGGTAGTTATATCCTCCTCGTCGTTTTTGGATTGATTGTTGGCGCCCCGCCCTTCTGGTTGACGGAGTCGGTGATTTTCCATGTAACCGGCTATGCCGTGCTTCTTGCCGGGGCCGCATTGATCGTGCCCTTGATAGCTGCTGGATATATCCTCACTGCGTCACGGTCAGGTGGGATTTCTAGGGATCTAGATGGTGGCGCGCCAGATATTTGCCGTCCTAGTGGGTGGCGTCAGTACAATTGATTCTACATCTAGAAATTATCGGGGAGTATGAAGAGCGACTGCGCAAGCTGGCTTCGAAATGCTCATCGTTATGGCATCGCGTTACATCGTTGCGATCGACCAGCTTGAAATGAACAGTGGTGGTAAGGTCATCATAAACATAGAGACGGATCGCCGGAATCGTTCTATTCAAGATAAGCTGCCATGGCGGCGGAGCTGTTAGCTCTAGCCCTAGTCGTATTCGTGGCAAGTTCTGAATGGCACAGTTAAAAACGCTGTGCTCTGTTGAGCAGTTATCAGCCGTTGATCCTGTCATAGAGGGTGACGACGCAAGCCCCCCCCAGGCCCAGATTATGTTGGAGGGCGTGGCGGAGATCGTCGACCTGCCGTGGGCCTGCGGTGCCTCGCAACTGGTGGGTGAGCTCATAGCATTGCGCAAGCCCTGTCGCGCCCAGAGGATGCCCTTTTGAGAGCAGACCGCCTGATGGATTGGTGACGACGCGTCCGCCATAGCTGTGGTCGCCATCGGCTATGAATCCGGCCGCGCCGCCCTCGGGACAGAAGCCGAGCGCCTCGTAGCTGATCAGCTCGTTGTGCGCGAAGCAGTCGTGCAGCTCGGCGGCGCGGATGTCCTCGGGGCCGACGCTGGCGGCCTCGTAAACCGCCTCGGCGGCGCGCCTCGTCATGTCGCTGCCGACGAGATGGATCATGTCTTGGGCCTCGAAGGTGGCGGGCGTGTCGGTCGTCATCGCCTGCGCGGCGATCCTCACCCGCGCATCGATCCCGTGGCGCCGCGCGAAGTCGGTCGAGACGACGATCGCCGCCGCCGCTCCGCAGGTCGGGGGACAGGCCATGGGCCGCGTCATCACCCCCGGCCAGAGCATCGGCGCGGCGAGGACGTCGTCCTCGCTCATGATCGTCCTGAACAGCGACATGGGATTGTTGGCCGCATGGCGGCTCGCCTTGGCGCGCACCCTGGCGAAGTCCCGCAGGGTGGTGCCGTACCGTTCCATATGGTCGCGTCCGGCGCCGCCGAAATAGCGCAGCGCCAGCGGCAGGTCGACATCGACCCGCGCGTCGCAGGCCGCGTCGAAATCGGCGAACGGATCGACGCGATCGGGGAAGCTGGAGCGGATCGCGCCGGGCCGCATCTCCTCGAAACCCACGGCCAGCACGCATTCTGCGGCGCCGCTCGCCACGGCCTGGCGGGCGAGGAACAAGGCGGTCGAGCCGGTCGCGCAATTATTGTTGACGTTGACGATCGGGATGCCCGTCATCCCGGCCGCGTAGATCGCCTTCTGGCCGCAGCAACTGTCGCCATAGACATAGCCGGCATAGGCCTGGTCGATCTGGTCATAGGCCAGTGCGCCATCGGCCAGCGCCCGGCGGATCGCTTCGGCACCCATGTCGTCATAGGCGGGGCCGACACCGGGCTTGGTGAAGGGGATCATCCCCACGCCGGCCACCAGGACATCCCTTTGTCCACGCATTCCCGTACCCCCGCCTGTCATGTCCCGCGCAGCGCTTCGCGTCACCGGACGGCGTCCGCTATCCGGTCGAGCGAGCCTTCGATCGTCAGCACCCTCGCCACCGCGGGCCGCTCGATCATCCGCGCGGCATGGCGCCGCAGGGCGGGCAGCGGCGACAGGTCCAGCCCGGCGAAGCTGGCCCAGTTGAAGAAGACCATCGCATAGCCGTCGCACAGCGTGAATTGGTCGCCCATCAGCCATGGCCCGTCCTCCAGCATCACCTCGATCCGCCGGAGGTTGTCGAGGAAATCCTCCTTCCCGCGCGCGGCGATGCCGGCATGGGCCGCTTCCTCGGACGTCAGGACCATCGGCCGCATCATGTGGCGGAACGAGATGTGGACGCTGTTGGAGAACCAGGCGAGGCGCGACAGCGCGACCGCCGCGGACAGCGGATCGTCGGGCATCAGCCGGGCCGAGGGCGCCGCGGCCGCGACATAGGCCTGGATAGCGACGTTCTCGGTCAGCACATGGCCGTCGATCTCCAGCGCCGGCACCTTTCCGGTCGGCACCCTGGCGAGATAGGCGGGGCTCTTCTGCTCGCCGTCGAAAATCGAGATCGCCGTCCGCTCAAAGGCCAGGCCGCTCTCCTCGATCGCGATGTGCGAGGCGAGCGAGCAGGCGTTCGGCCCATAATATAGTCTCAGCACGTCGCTCTCCCTGCATCGTGATGACGGATCGCCGGACGCCGGCGGATCAGACCTGGCGCGTCTCGCGCGCCCAATAATGGTTGCGTATCTCGCGCTTCAGGACCTTGCCGACCGGGCTGCGCGGCAGTTCGGGCCAGAAGTCGATCCGCTTCGGGGTGCGGATGCTGCCGAGGCGTTGCCTGCACAGCGCGATCAGCTCCTCCGCGCCGCACGCGCGGCCCGGCTTGAGCTCCACCACCCCCAGCACCGCCTCGCCCCATTTCTCGTCGGGGCAGCCGATGACGGCGCAGTCCTGAACGGCGTCATGGCTCCAGAGCACCTGCTCTATCTCCGATGGAAAGACGTTGAAGCCGCCGGTGATGATCATGTCCCGCTTCCGGTCGGTGATCGAGACGAAGCCGGCGTCGTCGACGAAGCCGACATCGCCCGTCCTCTGCCATCCGTCGCCGATGCGGCAGGCGGCTGTCGCCTCGGGATTCTCGAAATAGCCGGCCATGAGCAGGTCGCCCTTCACCGCGATCTCGCCGGTCTCGCCGGCCGGAAGGGGGCGGCCGGCGTCGTCGACGATCATGACCTGCGTCAGCAGCGCCGGCCGGCCGCAGCTCGCGAGCCTCGCCTCGTCCCCGCGCGCGATCGCATCGACATGGTCCTCCCGGGTCAGGATCGTGCACAGCATCGGCGCCTCGGCCTGGCCGAAGGTCTGCACCATGACGGGGCCGAACAGCTCCATCGCCTCGCGCAGCTTCCCGACCGACATCGGCGCTGCCGCGTAGATCAGGTTCTGGAGCGACGAGAAATCGTGTCGGCGGGCCTCCGGATGCGCGAGCATCGTATAGATCGCGGTCGGCGGCAGGAACAGCGTCGTCACCCGATGCCGCTCGATCGACGCCATGACCAGCGACGGTTCGGCGCGGTCGATGATGACGGTCGTCGCCCCGATCGCGAACATGCAGATGGCGACGACCCCCGCCGCATGGGTGATCGGCGCCGCGGCCAGATGCACGGCATGGCCTTCATGCCTGATGCCGGCGTGGAAATTGGCGAAGAGCGAGGCCCAGGTCCGGTGGGACCACATGGCGGCCTTGGGCGATCCGGTCGTGCCGCCGGTCGCGAACAGGGTGCAGATGTCGTCCATGCGCCATTCCCCCGGCGGTGCGGGAGAGGGTCGCAGGTTTCCGGGATCGGGCAGGATCGCGACCGCGCATCCCGCGATGCCGGCCGCCCGTTCCGCGGCCTCCCCTAGGTCGGGATGGGCCAGCAGGAGATCGCAGCGCGTCGTCGCCAGGAAGGCGCCGATATCGTCGGCTGGCATCTTTGCATTGGCGGGTATCCAGAGCGCCCCCAGCCGGAAGATCGCCAGGATGGCGACGATCGCGTCCGCGCCATTGGGCGCCAGCACGGCGATGCGGCTTCCCGGCCGGTCGAGGTGGGGAGCGATCCAGGCGGCCAGCGCGCAGCTGTCCGCCCGCACCTCCGCATAGCTGCGGCTCGACTCTCCCTCGATCAGGCAGGCGCGGTCGGCGAACTGCCCGGCAGCCCGGTCGAAGATATCGATGATCCGCATCAGAATATGTCCATGTTCATGCGAGCCGCGCGTCCATCGCGCTCCTGATCGCGACGCGCCAGTCGGCGATGGGGGAGAAGGAGCTACCCTCGCGCGCCAGCCGCTCGGTGCGCGCGAGGATCTCATCGTCGTCGAGGCCCAGGTCGAGCGGTTCGAACACCGGCTGGGCGCAATACCATGGGGTATCGACGAAGAATTCCAGGAAGTTCCTCTCGGGATCGTGGAGATAGATGCTCCATGCCGTTCCGTGATTGGCGTAGAGCGGTGCGACAGCGGGACAACGCCGCCGGAGATGGGCGTCGAACGCCTTGAGCGCGGGCAGGTCGGCCAGTGCGAAGGATATCTGGTTGATGCAGGGGCCGAACATCGGATTGGCGGTGTTCGCGGGCAGGTCGGCGGGCCGGCCGGTCCCCAGCACGATCTGGTGATGGTCCATCGGATCGCGGCTCAGGAACACCAGGTCGCAGCCCAGCGCGTTGCCGCGATCCGTCACCGTGAAGCCCAGCATGTCGACGTAGAAGCGCTCCATCCGGCCGATGTCGGACGTGCACAACCCCATATGGCTGAAGCGGAAATGGGGGACTCTGGCGATCACTTCGTTCATGGCGCTCTCCTGAAGCAAGATTGGTAATATCGTATTACTATATAGTCAACACATCTTCCCATATTGTATTGGCGGCGGGGCTGTGGGAGCTTGCCGCCCACAAGGAAAGCCGTTCAGGGCAATGGAGGCGTCGATTACGGATCGTGATGTCAAGCGTGGCCGGAAAGCCCGGCCGCCGGAGGTGCGGGGGGCGAGCCTGGAAAACCTCCGCCAGGAGCATATCGGCCGGTTGTTCCTGCTCGGGTCGCGGGTCTTCGAGCGCCTTGCGCTGGCCGAGCTGCGCGCCAATGGGTTCGACGACCTGCGTCTCGTCCATCTCGCGCTGATCCGCGCCCTGCCGGTCGAGGGGCTGAGGACCACGGAGATCGGGGAGATCGCCGGCATGACCAAGCAGGCAGTGGGGCAGCTCGCGATCGAACTCGAAAAGGCCGGCTATGTCGTCCGCCTGCCCGACCCGACCGACGGCCGCGCCAAGCTGGTGCGCTATGCGGCGCGGGGGCAGAGCCTCGTCGCCGTCATTCCCCAGGTGCTGCTCCGCGCCGAGGCGAGGATCGAGCAGATGGTCGGCGGCGAGGATTTCATCGTGATGCGCCGGGCGCTGCGACGCCTTCTCGCCCTTTCCGGGGAGGCGCAGGACGGCCATGGCTGAAAGCTGTTGCTATAAAGTAATATGATGTTACTAAATCTCCGGCGACAGTGAGTCGGGGAGAGATGCATGTCGAATGTCGAGGCCGTTGCCGGACGCCTGCCGTCGCGGACGGAGGTCCTGATCGTCGGGGCCGGGCCGGTCGGTCTCACCCTGTCGCTGGAACTGTCCCGCTACGGCATCGACCATGTGCTGGTCAGCGACGGCGACGGGCCGTCGACGCATCCCAAGTGCAACACCACCAATGCGCGATCGATGGAGCATTTCCGGCGCCTTGGGCTTTCCCGGGCGTTGCGGTTCGGGGGGCTGGCGGAGAATTATCCCACCGACATCGTCTATCTGACGCGGCTGGGCGGCGAGGAGATCGGCCGCATCCGTTTCCCCACCGCCCGGCAGGCGGCGGAGCATGACGGCCGCAAGAGTGGGCCCTGGCTGACGCCGGAGCTGCAGCATCGGATTTCGCAGATCTTCCTCGAGCGCATCCTGCTCGACGAAGCGCGGGGGCGGCCGCGCGCGGGCATCTTCCTGCAACGGCGGCTGCTCGATTATCGCGACGACGGGACCGGCGTCGACGCCGTCATCGAGCCGGTCGAAGGCGGCGAGCCCCAGGTCGTTCGCAGCCGGTGGATCATTGGCTGCGACGGGGCGCGAAGCGCGGTGCGCAGGGTGGCCGGCATCGCCTATGAAGGCGAGAGCGGCGCCGACCGGCCGATGTTCGGCGGCACCATGGTCGCCACCTATTACCGGTCCCGCCGACTCGCCGAGCTCTTCGCCGGGCGCGAAGGCTTCATGTACTGGACGGTCAATCCCGATATCCGGTCGGTCACGGTGGCGATCGACGGGAAGGACAGTTTCCTGACGCACATACAGGTCCCCGCCGAGGCGTCCCCGGAAGCGATGGACCCCCGCGATTTCCTGCGCCGCGTCGCGGGCGAGGACATCGACGTGGAGATAATGTCCAGCGCCGTCTGGAACGCCGGCCTGCGTCTCGTCGCCCGCGAGCTGGTCAAGGGCCGCGCGGTCCTCGCCGGCGATGCGGCCCATCTGTTCACGCCGACGGGCGGTTTCGGGATGAACACCGGGATCGACGACGTCGCCAATCTCGCCTGGAAGCTTGCCGCCGACGTCCAGGGCTGGGGCGGGCCGGCGCTGGTCGCCAGCTACGACGCCGAGAGGCGGCCGATCGCCCACCGCAACACTCTGGCGGCCAGCGAAGTGGCCGACATATTGGGGGCGTTTCCGGTCCCCGACGCGATCGAGGGGGCCGGCGTGGCGGGCGAGCAGGCGCGCGAGCTGGTCAGGGACGCCATCGCGCATGTCGCGGTCGAGGAGTTCGGCACCGTCGGCGTCCAGCTCGGCGCGCGCTACGAAGGGTCGCCGATCGTCGTCCCCGACGGCACGCCGCCCCCCGCCGACAGCCGCACGCGCTATGTTCCGACCGCCCGGCCCGGTTCGCGGCTGCCGCATTTCCTGCTGGACGGCGGGGTGCCGATATTCGACCGGCTGGGCATCGGGCTCACGCTGCTCGATTTCTCGGACGGCGGCGCCGACCCCCGGCCCTTGCTGGAAACCGCCCGGGCGCGCGGGATAGACGTCGCCTATGTGGCGATAGCGTCGGCGGAACGGCCCGCGTCGATCGGGGCGGACATCGTCATGGTCAGGCCCGACGGACATGTCGCGTGGCGCGGCGATCGGCTGCCGGACGATGGCGACGCCTTCTTCGACAGGATTCTCGGATGGCTTTGCTGAGCGGCATCCGGCCCATATCGGGCCGACGCGGCTCTATATGGTAATATAGTGCTACTATGTGGTAATGTGTCTTTACAAAATAATGGGGAGAGGATGATGACCAAAGGAAAGATACTGCTCTGGGCGTTGGCGAGCACCGCCTTCACGGCTCCCGCGTCGGCGCAGGACGGCGATGCCGGTCGCGCCGCCGACGAGATCGTCGTCACCGCGCGCCAGCGCGCCGAGGCCCTTCAGGACGTGCCGGTCGCGGTCTCGGCGATATCGGGCGTCGCCCTGGAGAAGGCCGGGGTGACGCAGACCCGCGAATTGTTCGCCTCGACGCCCGGGCTGTATTTCAGCCAGACCGGGCAGCGCCAGAATGACGAGCAATTCTATCTCACCATCCGAGGCGTCGGCAGCTCGCCGGTCGTCGAGCCCTCGGTCGGCGTGTTCGTCGACGGCGTCTATATGCCGAGCCTGGGATGGACGGCCGATTTCCTCGACCTCGAACGGGTCGAGATTCTTCGGGGCCCGCAGGGCGCGCTGTTCGGCCGGAACACGGAAGGCGGCGCGGTCAGCATCGTCACGCGCAAGCCGTCGGCGGAGTTGCGCGGGCGCGTTTCCACCGAGGTCGCGGAGTTCGGCAGCTGGCGGGGGAGCGCCTCGGTCTCGGGGCCGCTCGCGGAGAATCTCTATGCCAGCATCAGCGGCTTCGCGTCGACGACCAACGGATATATGCGCAACGTCACGCGCAACGAGCACCAGGACAACCGGGATCGGCACGGCGGCCGCCTGATGCTGCGCGCGGTCGACCTCGGCGGCTTCGAGGTGCTTCTCTCGGGCGACTATATGAAGTCGAAGGGGCGGTTCGACGCGTTCGGCGACGCGGTGGCCGGCCAGGCGATCACCGTGGTCGATCCGCAGGCGCCCGCCGCGGCGCGCGGCACGACGCTGGTGAGCAATCCCCTGGCGGGCCGGCGCTACACCACCTACGGCAATGACGAGAACCGCGTCTCCTCCGAGAATTACGGCGCGGCGCTGCAGATCATGCGCGACATCGGCCCGGCGGTGCTGACCTCGATCACCGGCTATCGGCGCGTGCGTTCCCGCGACATATATGACAACGACGCCATCGCCACCGCCTCCTCGGTCAACGGCGCGCTCACCAAGCAGCGCATCCTTTCGCAGGAGCTGCGCCTCGTCTCCGACACGCAGGGGCCGCTGTCGTGGATCGCCGGGGCCTATGGCTTCAAGGAGCGGCTCAGTCAGGATCGTCTCTCGCAATTCTTCAGCGGGACGACCGCCGGGCCGATCGCCGGCAGCGGCAACGGCTTCGGCTATGTCAGCGACGAGGCGACGATCCGGCGCGACGGCCTCGCGATCTTCGGCGAGGTGAACTACGACGTCACCGAACAGCTCGAACTCTCGCTCGGCGCGCGCTATTCCTACGAGAAGGTCAGGCAGGACCCCAACCTCAACGTCGCCGTCCAGATCGGCGCGGTGGTGGTCAACGTCGCGAACGCCACGCCGCGGCGCAAGGCGTTCGACGGCTTCTCGCCCTCGGCGTCGCTGTCCTACAAGCTGCAGCCCGGCATCCTCGTCTATGCGTCGGCCGCGACCGGCTTCAAGGGCGGCGGCTTCACCAAGGAGGTGCCGAACACGCCGCTCCAGAACGCGGCGCTCGATAACGAGACGTCGCTCAACTACGAGCTGGGCCTGAAGGCGGACCTGCTCGATCGCGCCGTCCGGCTGAACATGGCGCTGTTCTACACCAAGCTGAAGGACCAGCAGCTCGCGACCCGGATAGAATTGGCCCCGGGGACGGGCGTCTATATTCCGTCCACCCTCAACGTCGGCCGAGGCCATTCGCAGGGCATCGAGGTCGAGACGGTCATCCGGCCCGTCCGTCCGCTCCGCATCACCGGCAACCTTTCCTACACCGACACGCGCTTCGACGACTATGTCGCCTCGCCCGCGACCGCCACGGCACCGGCCTATGACAGGGCGGGGCAGGCCTTCCCCGAAGTGCCGAAATGGCTGGCCTCGGCGAGCGTCGAATATGCCTTCGAGCTGGGCAACGACCTGATGCTCGTCCCCAATGTCAGCTGGCGGCACATCGGCAGCAAATATGTGGGGCAGGGCAATGCCTCGATCCCCTTCATCACGATCGACTCCTACGACCTGTTCGACGCCCAGCTTGCCCTGTCCAGGGGGCCCTGGTCGGTCGTCGCCTTCGTGAAGAACATCGGCGACAAATATTATCTGGCCAACCGTTTCCAGAACCAGCCGGCCACCTCGGCGCCCGGCTTCCTGAGCTGGGGCAAGCCGGGGGCGCCGCGCCAGTTCGGTGCGAGGTTCTCCTATGACTTCTGATGCGCTGGTGGATCGCCGCACCCTGATGAACGGGGCGGCGGCGCTGCTGCTGAGCGCGGCCGGCCGCCCGCGCGCAGGGGCTCGGGGCGCTTCCCGCCCGGCGGGCGGGGGCCCGCCACCCCGCCGCCGGGCTTCGCGGAGAAGCGGTTCGTCTCGCCCAACGGGACGCTGCGCTATACCGAGGGGCCGGCCAATGGGCAGACCTTGCTGTTCCTGCCCGGCATGGGTGTTCCCCGGCAAAGCTATCACCCCGCGGCGGCGCTCCTCTCCGACCATTTCCACGTCGTCCTGCTCGACCAGCGCGGGCAGGGGGAGTCGGACTGGGCGGCCGACGGGCGCTATCGCGTCGTCGACTATGGCGCGGACCTGGTCGCGTTCATCGCGGGGCCGCTGCGCGGCCGCAAGGTCATCGTCTCGGGCCATTCGCTCGGCGGTCTCGTCGCCTTGTGGCTGGCCTCGCGCCATCCCGAGCTGACGGCGGGGCTCAATGCCGAGGACAATCCCTTCCTGATGTCCGAGCGCGGCTATTGGGAAGGCCATTGGGTGAAGCCGCTGTTCGAGGCGCAGGAGGCGCGGCTGCGCGCCTTCCAGGCCTCGGGGCGCGATCCGGCGATGCTGGGCCGCCACTTCGCCGACGAGCGGGCGGTGATGCCGCGACAGGACGTCCCCTATCTCCAGCGGGTGCGCGCGCTGGGCAAGCAGCTCTCGATCCTGACGCGGCGGGGCGTCCTGCCGGCGGACGCCGCGGAGCAGGCGCGCCTCGACGGCGCCTATGCGCGGTGGCTGGCCGGCGAGCCGCTCCGCAACCGCGACATGTTGCCGGCCGGCGTCCTGGCGGCCGCCCCGGCCATGTCCGCGACGATGGACCCGCTGGTGCCGCATTTCGCGGTGACGGCAGAGCTGAACGACGGCTTCCCCCACCGCGCGGCGATGGCCGCGGTTCGCGCGCCGACCCTATATTGGAACTCCGACCAGGACCTCGTCGGGGTGCTCAGCCAGCGCGAGCATGACGACAATGTCGCGGTGATCGGTGCCCATGCCCGGGTGCGGCATGTCGTCGCCGACGGCGTGGGGCACCTCATCCATGCCGAGCAGCCCGAATTCTATGCCCGCGAGCTGGCGGGCTTCTTCGCTGGCGTCTGCATCCCGCCGCGATGACGGGCCGGCCGGTCCGAACGGCCGGCCGTCCACCCGCTCCGTGCGGCGGGCTTCACAGCTTGATGCCGGCGACCTTCGAGGATCTGCGCAGCTTGGCGGCGTAGAGGGGTTGCAGATGCTCCGCGAGCGCCCCGGCTTCTTCCCGGAGCCAGCGGATGAGCTGGGCGCGGCGGGGCTCCTCCATCCGCTCGCGGATCGCGGTTATGCTGAGCGCCGCGAGCGGCTTTCCGTTGGATGCGACCGCGGCGCAGCCGAGCGTGCACATGCCGGGGATGAAGACGCCGTCGTTGAACACATATCCGTTTTCCCTGGCGGCGGGGATCAGGCTTCGGACCGTCGCCTGGTCGATATTGGGGAAGCGGGCATAGCCTTCGCGGTTGGCGCGCAACGTCTCGTCGACCGCCGCGTCGACCATGGCGGCCAGGATCGCCAGGCTTCCCGCGCCGATGCCCAGCGGCCGGCGCTCGCCCAGCCATGGCGTATTGATCTGGACCGGGAAGTCGCCTTCCGCCCTGTCGATCACCACGCAGTCGGTGCCGGCCGCGATCGACAGGATGACGGTATCGCCGACCCGTTCCGCCAGCCGCTCGAGATGCGGCCGCGCCACGTCGACGACGCCATAGCGATTGGCGGCCGCGGCGCCGAGCTGGAGAAGGTCGAAGCTCAGGAAGAAGGCGCTGCCTTCGTCGCCCTGCTCGACCAGCCCCTGGGCCGCGAGGCTGCTGAGCAGCCGATGGACCGTCGACTTGCTGAGGCCGGTCGCGATCTCGACGTCGACGAGCCTCGCGCCGGTGGAATTATGGGCGGCCACGGCCCGCAGGATCGCGGCTACGCGCTCTATGCCTTGGCCGGCGCCGGACGATTTGGTTGCCATTCTATCCAATGCTCTCGGGGGAATCGGTTACAGCTCGGGTCAGTCGCGCACGAAGACGGGACTAATCGTCCTTCGTTCGATGCGCCAGCGTCCAGCATCGCGGACGAAGCTCTCCTCCACGTCCGCGACGGTATGCGGAACGGGATTGCGCGACGGCTCCTCCGAGCGGAAGACCGTCAGCAGCAGCGCCGAGTCGACCCGGTCCTCGCCACGCCGCGTGAGCATGAGATTGGAGACGACGTGGCGCGTGACGAGACCCGTCATCTCCTGCCGCCGGCGCATCGCGAGGCGAACCGCCTCGCCCCGCAGATCGCCGGGGGTCGGCGCGCCGGCGCCATAGGTCAGCAGGGCGTCTTCGCTGAACATCTCGGCCGTTTCCGCGGCGCGGCCATGGTCGACCAGCCAGTAGAAGCGATGGATGAGGTTGCCGATTTCCCGCTCGGTTTCGGTGCCGACGTCCATTCTTCGCCCTTTCGCGCATAAAATTCCATTGACCGAGATAATATCCCATTATATGGAACTTATATCGCGATCATCCCGCGATATGATCAGATTAATGCCGTTATATCCATAAAAATATCAGATAGACGGAACTTTTGATGGAGGGGGTTATGCGAAGCAGGCAAGATCACATCGGCATATCGGGCTTGGCGTTGATGGCCGCGCTCATCTGTCCGGCGGCCGCCCATGCGGCCGAGGACGGCGTGGGCGACGCGGCGGAGATCGTCGTGACAGCGCAGAAGCGCGAGCAGCGTGTCAACGAGGTCCCGATGTCGATCAGCGCGCTGAGCGGCAAGGAGCTGGCCGACAAGGGCATCGTCAAGCCGGGCGATCTGGAAAAGAGCGTGCCGGGCTTCAGCTACACCGTCAGCGGCTATCAGACGCCGGTCTATATCCTGCGTGGCGTCGGCTATTTCGAATCCTCGCTCGCGGCCGATCCGGCCGTGTCGGTCTATGTCGACGAGGTCAGCCTCCCCTATTCGGCGATGACGATCGGCGCCGGGCTCGACCTCGAGCGCGTCGAGGTCCTCAAGGGTCCGCAGGGCATCCTGTTCGGACGCAATTCGACCGGCGGCGCGATCAACTATGTCGCGGCCAGGCCCACGGCCGACTTCGGCGCGGGCATGCGGGCGAGCTACCGCCGCTTCGGCGAGGTGGAGCTGGAGGGCCATGTCACCGGGCCGATCAGCGACACGCTCCGGGTCCGCGTCGCCGCCCGCACCGATCAGGGCGGGGACTGGCAGCGCAGCTATACCCGGCGCGACAGCTTGGGCGCCAAGGACCTCCTCGTCGGCCGCGCGATCGTCGAGTGGACGCCGTCCGCGGCCTTCACGGCGCAGCTGAACGTCAACGGCTGGCGCGACCGGTCGGACAACCAGGCGCCGCAACTCGTCGCGCTGATCCCCAAGACGCCGGCCAACATTCCCGACGTCCCCGGGACCTTCCTCTATCCGCTCGCGCCCGCGAACGATCGCGCGGCGGACTGGAATGCCGGGCGCAGCCTCAGGAACGACAACTCGCTCTGGCAGACCTCGCTGCGGCTGGGCTACGACCTGTCGTCCGACATATCGCTCACCTCGATCACCAGCTACGCCGACTATTCGCGCTATGCGCCGATCGACCAGGACGGCTCGACGCTCAACATCATCGACAGCCTCGACGTCGGCGGCATCAAGTCCTTCTTCCAGGAGCTCCGCCTGTCGGGAAAGACCGACGCGCTCACCTGGGTGTTCGGCGGCAATTACGAGCGCGACCGCATCTCGGAGCGGTTGACCTCCTTCCTCGGGGATTCGACCGGCGGGAGGATCGCGGGCGTCCGGTACAACGGCGCCCAGGCGAACAACGTCCAGATCGCCAAGACCTACGCGCTGTTCGGCAACGCCGAATATGAGATACTGCCCGGCCTCAGCATCCAGGGCGGCGCCCGCTACACCAAGGCGGACCGGAGCTTCGACGGCTGCAGCGGCGATGTCGGCGATGGCCGGTTCGCGGCGGCGTTCGTGGCCCTGCAAACCGCGCTGAAAGGGGGGCGGTCGCCCATCATCCCGATCGCGCCCGGCGAATGCACCAGCCTCGACGCCAATCTCGATCCGGCGCGGCTCGTGACCGATTTCAACCAGGACAATATCTCCTGGCGCGCGGGCCTGAGCTGGAAGGGGGAGGGCGGCCTGCTGCTCTACGCCAATGTCAGCCAGGGCTACAAAGCCGGCGGCTTCCCCACGACCACGGCCGCGACGCTGACCCAGTTCACCCCGGTGTCGCAGGAGAAGGTCGTCGCCTATGAGGCGGGCTTCAAGGTGCCGCTCTGGGATCGGAAGATCCAGTGGAACGGCGCGGTCTTCCGCATGGACTATACCGACAAGCAGGTGCGCGGGATCATCCCCGATCCGGTCCTGCGAACGGTGCAGGCGCTGGTCAACGTGCCGAAGTCGAAGATCGAAGGGGCCGAGGGCCAGGTGCATGTGCGCCCGGTGCGCGGGCTCGACCTCGACTTCTCGGGCACCTATCTGCACACGCGGGTCGACGACTTCATCGGTCTCGACGTGTTCGGGCTCCAGCGCAATTTCGACGGCTCTCGCCTGCCATATACGCCGAAATGGCAAGCGGTGGCGGACGCGCGCTACGCATGGCCGGTCGGCGACCGCCTGTCGGCCTTCGTCGGCGGACACCTGACCTATCACAGCGGCACCAATGCCCAGCTCGGCGGCGTGCCGGTGGTGGCCATCCGCGCCTATACGCTGGTCGATCTCAACGCCGGCATCGAGAGTGCCGACGGCCGCTGGAAGGCGATGCTGTTCGGCGAGAACGTGACCAACAAATATTACTGGAACTCCGCCAACAGCATCAGTGACGTGGTGGTCCGCTATGCGGGCATGCCGGCGCGCTACGGCGTCAGCTTCAGCTTCCAATATTGATCAGCCAACGCCGGGCCCACGGGCCCGGCGCCAGAGGTCTTTCGATGAAAAGATTCGTCTCGGTGGCCGCGATGGCCGGTGCGCTTGCAGTGGCGTCGGCATCGTTCGTGCTGACGACCGGTGCCGCTCCGCCGCCGGCCATGCTTCCCGCGACCGCACCGGATGCGATCGTGGGTGCCGTGGCAGGGCCCAAGGGGCCGGAAGCGGGGATATGGGTGATCGCGGAGACACGCGATCTGCCGACCCGCTTCATAAAGATCGTGGTGACCGACGATCAGGGCCGGTTCGTGCTGCCGGAGCTGCCGAAGGCGCGGTATCGCGTCTGGGCCCGGGGCTATGGGCTGGCGGATACCGACCGACAGCCCGCATCGCCCGGCGCACGCGTGACGCTGCGGGCCCACGCTGCCGCCGACGCGGCGGATGCCGCGAAGGCCTATCCCGCGAATTACTGGTACGCGATGCTGAAACCACCGCTCGCGTCGGCATTCGGAGGCGAGGCGGGACGCCGGCAGAGCTTCATCGCGACGGCCAAATTCTGCCTGGTCTGCCATCAGATCGGCAACGAGGTGATGCGCGATCCCGCCGACAACAGCCTCGAAGGCTGGCATCAGCGCATCCGACAGGCGCGCGACAAGGATGATCCCGCGATGGGCGACCTCGCGCAGGGCTACGCCAATGCGATGCAGGTCACGATGGCATCGCTCGGGCCGGCGGGGCCGCGCATGTACGCCGACTGGACCGCGCGGATCGGCAAGGGGGCGTTGCCCGCCGATCTGCCGCGGCGACCGGCCGGGATCGAGCGCAACGTCGTCATCTCGATCTGGGACTGGGGCGGTCCGACCTTCAACCATGATCTGATCGCAACCGATCCACGCCACCCCGATCTCAATGCCGGAGGACCCGTGTTCGGGGTCGAGCCGCATATCGGCCGGCTGACCATGGTCGATCCGAACACCAGCGAAGCGCGGCTGCTCGATATTCCCGACGGCCGGCGGCACCCGATGCTGGTGACGCTCGATCGCCGCGGGCGGGTCTGGTTCCCCAGCTATGGGCCGCAATTCCTCAAGGAGCATGTGGCCGACACGCCGCCGCCCAAGGCGGAATGTGGGACGGAATGGATCGACCCGGCCGGGAAAAATTTCATCGTCGCGCCGCGCGTCGAATATCTGCGGATGTACGATCCCGCCCGGAACCGCTTTACCTCGGTGCCGATGTGCCTCGACCAGCGGGCCAAGGCGGCGCCGGACACGCGCAAGGTGCTGTTCTTCACCAGCGACACGGTGATCAGCTGGATCGATCCGGACATATGGGATCGCACCGGCGATGCCAGCCGGGCGACGGGCTGGTGCCCGGTCGTGCTGCCGACCGCGGGGCGTCGTCGTCCTGTGACCGATCTCGATCCGGGGCAGTGGACCCTGCTCGGCGAGGCGTCCGATCCGAAGCGCGACACGCGGATCGCGGGACATTTCGTCTTCCGCGCGCGTCCGCATCCGACCGACGGCAGCATCTGGTTCACAGCGACTCGCGACTTCCCGGGCGGTATCGTCCGGCTCGTTCCCGGGGACCGGCCGCCCTATAGCTGCCGCAGCGAATATTATGAGCCGCCGCGCAAGCCGGACGGCAGCTTTGCCGGCTATTCGCCGATGAATGTCGATTTCGACAGCCAGGGGCGCGTGTGGGTCGCGCTGATCAGTGGCGGCGTAGCGCAGTTCGACCGATCAAAATGCCGGACGCGCTCGGGGCCCCGCGCGACCGGGCAGCAATGTGCCGGAGCCTGGAGCTTCCGCCGGCTTCCCGGCCCCCGCCTTTCCGGTAGCGAGGAGACGGCGGACTTCAACTATGGCCTCGTCGTCGACCATGCCGACGTCAGTGGGCTCGGCCGCGACAGCGTGATCGTCAGCGGCGGCAATTCGGACTCGCTCGTGGCGCTTTCCAGGAAAGCGCCGGCGCCGGTCGTGATGCGCGTTCCCTATCCGCGCGGCTTCTATGCCCGCGAGATCAGCGCGCGGCGCGATCGGCCCGGCGCCGGCTGGAAAGGCGGCGGCCTCTGGGCAAGCTACAACAGCATCACGGTCTGGCACGGCGAAGACGCCGACAGCGGCAACCCCGGCCTCGTCAAGTTCCAGATCAGGCCCAGCCCGCTCGCGAGATGACGAGCTTTTCCGCCTACACTCCCGCCTCGAGGATCGGTTTCGACATGGACCTTTCACGTCACGTCCCGAAGATCATTGCCTGTATTCTTCTCGCCGCGGCGGGCCCTGCCTGTGCCTCCGGCGACGCGAAGCTGGGGCAGGCGCAGTTCGCCCGCTGCACGTCGTGCCACGGCATTTCCGCATCGTCCCCGCCCAAGATCGGTCCCAGGCTGGACGGCATCTATGGCCGTGCAGCGGCATCGGCAGACCCCGCCTATGACTATTCCGAGGTTCTGCGGCTGGCGAAGATCCGCTGGGATGATACGTCGCTTGATCGGTTCCTGGCAGCGCCGCGCAGCTTCCTGCCGGGCAACAAGATGACCTTCACCGGCGTGGCCGACGCGGGCGTGCGATCCAACATCATCGCCTATCTCAAGACCCGTGAGCAGGAGCGCTGACCATGGCGACGGTACGCGAGGTCATCGAGCGCGGGCGGTCCGCGAAGCTGAAGGGCGATCGCCGGATCGCGATCATCGGCGCCGGCATCGGCGGGATCGCCATGGCCTATGCGCTGGAGCAGGCCGGCATCTCCGACTTCACCATCTATGAGAAGGCGTCGTCGGTCGGCGGGACGTGGCGGGAGAATGTCTATCCAGGCGTCGCCTGCGACATTCCATCCTATGCCTATTCCTTCACCTTCGCGCTGAATCCCGAGTGGAGCCAGTCCTTCGCGCCGGGGGAGGAGATCCGGCAATATCTGGAGAACACCTGCCGGCAACTGGATCTCAACTGGCGGATCAAGTTCGGCAAGGAAGTGGTCTCGGCGCGCTATCGCGATGACGGCTGGCATCTGGAGATGGCCGACGGCGACAGCACCGTGGTCGACGCGGTGATCGCCTGCACCGGCTTCCTGCACGTCGCCAACGAGGTCCGCCTGCCCGGAATCGAGCGGTTTGAAGGCGACGTGCTGCACAGCGCCAAATGGCGGCACGATGCGGACCTGCGCGGCAAAAGGGTCGCGCTGGTCGGTTCGGGCTCGACCGCCGCCCAGATCATCCCGGCGATCGTGGACCAGGTCGGCGGCCTGACGATATTCCAGCGGACCGCGCAATGGGTCTATCCCATCACGCGGGAGCGGCATTCGGACGAGCAGAAGCGCCTGCTGCGCGGCGACGCCGGGCAGCTCTACGCGATATATGACCGTATCATCGCCGAGAGCCAGCGCGATCTGGGGGCGCTCTCGGCCGGCGATCCCGAGATTACGCGGCGCTACTTCGAGGAGTGCAGCAACAATCTGGCGCAGGTCGAGGATGCCGGTCTGCGGGCGAAGCTGACCCCCGACTACACGATGATGTGCAAGCGGCTCGTCATGACCGAGGGTTTCTATGAGGCTGTCCAGCGGCCCCATTGCAACGTCGTCACCAGCCCGATCGAGCGGATCGAACCCCAAGCCGTCCGCACCGCCGACGGCGCGGAGCATGCCGCCGATGCCATCATCCTGGCGACGGGGTTCAAGACCAAGGAATATTTCCGCTCGATCAATCCGGTCGGCATCGACGGGATCACCCTCGACGATGCCTGGGCCGGAGGCGTCTCGTCCTTCGCAACGGTTTCCTTCGCGGGTTTTCCCAACCTCTTCGCGATCGGCGGTCCCTTCTCGGCGCTCGGCAATCAGTCCTACGTGACCGGTGCCGAGCTGCAGACCGGATACATCATCCGCCTGCTTAAGATGCTCGAGGACAGCGGCGCGCGAGCACTGGCACCGCGGCCGGAGGCGGAGCAGCGGTTCAAGGCGGACAATGCCGCCGCTGCACAGGGCACCGTCTGGCTTTCCGGCTGCAGGAGCTGGTTCCTGGACGAGAACAACAACTTCCAATTCTGGACCCGCAGCCCCGATGCCTATGTCGAAATGATGGATGAAGGGCCCCGACAGGCCGATTTCCAACTGTTTTTCTGAGGCGATTGCATCGGCGACCGGCAGGTCGGCGAGGACGGAGACCGTAATGACCGAATTGTTCGACTATCGTGATGGGGACGTAGCGTGCCGAGGCAGGATCGCGCTGCCGCAGGGACAAGACAGGCGCCCCGCGATCGCGGTCTTCGCCGACCTTAGCGGGGTGGGGGAGCAGACGATCGGGCGCGCCGAGCGCCTGGCAGCCGAGTTCGGCTACATCGCCCTTGCCGCCGATCTCTACGGCGAGGGCCGATCGGTCCGGTCGATCGACGAAGGCGTGCCGCTGGTGCAGTCATGGCTTGCCGAGCCGGACCGTATCGTCCGCCGCGCTGGCGCGGCGCTCGACGCACTGGCGCGCCATCCATGCTGCGACGGCCGGCTGGCGGCGATCGGCTTCTGCTTCGGCGGCGCCGTGGTCCTCGAACTCGCGCGTGCCAATTACCCCGGCTGTCGGGCCGGGGTCAGCTTCCACGGCAATCTGGCGACCGTCCGTCCGGCCCGGGCGACGATCGAGGCCTCGCTGCTGGTCTGTCACGGCGCCGAGGACCCGTTCGTTGGGCAGGCCGAATTGATGGCCTTCCTCGACGAGATGGCGGCCTGCGGAGCCGACTGCCAGACGATCGCCTACACAGGGGCGGCGCACAGCTTCACCAACCCCGCGATCGACGCCCTCGGGATGGCGGGTGCCTTCTACCATGGTCGCACCGACGAGCGATCCTGGCGGGCGATGGCCACGCACCTCCACGAAGCCTTCGGAAACTGATCCGGCAGGGAGGGAAGGCATGCGGCTGGTGACTTATGAACGGGGCGGGGTCGAACGCATCGGTGCGCTGCTCGATGGCGATCGCATCGTCGATCTCGCAGGCGCGGCCGGCGAGGCGCCCGATTATTTCGGATCGATGCAGGCGCTGATCGAGGCCGGGGAGCCGGCCTTGCGCCATGCCCGCGCGATCGTCGAGGCCGCTCCCGTGGGCGCCGTGGTCGACCTGCGCGACGCGACGCTGCTGGCGCCGCTGCCGCGTCCCGTCAAAATGCGGGACTGCCAGCTTTTCCTGGAGCATCTCCAGGCGGTCGGCGAGATGATGATGCGGCAGAAGGCGGGCGCGGCCGGGCTCGGGGTCGACGGCAGCTATCACCTGGCACCGATCGTAAGCGAACGGATCATCTATTATAATTGCGACACGACTGCCGTGTGTGGCACCGGCCAGGAGGCCGTCTGGCCGGGCGAGACCGACTGGATGGATTTCGAGCTGGAATGGGCCTGCATCGTAGGAAAGGGCGGCCGGAACATATCGCTCGCGCAGGCCCGCGAACATATCTTCGGCTATACGATCTTCAACGACCTGTCCGCGCGGGATGTCCAGCTTGCGGTGATGGCCGGACAGATCGGGCCTGGCGCGGGCAAGGATTTCGACAACAGCAATCCGATCGGCCCCTGCATCGTCACCGCGGATGCTATTCCCGATCCCTATGCCCTCACCATGACCGCCTCGGTTAACGGCGAGCAATGGTCGCACGGCAGCACGGCGTCGATGCACCACAGCTTCGAGGATGCCATCGTGATGCTCAGCCGCGATCGGCGCCTTCATGCCGGCGAAATCATCGCGTCGGGCACGGTGTTGTCCGGCTGCGGCTTCGAGCTGCAACGCCGCCTTTCGCCCGGCGACGTGGTGGAGCTGCACGTCGAGGAGATCGGCACGCTGACGACGACTGTTCGCCAAGCCGAACGGCGGACGTGAAGGCGCTAAGGCCATGCGCCAGGAGATCGACCTCCACGGTGTCCATATCGTCCTCCTCAGTTCGATCACCGAGGTGCGCGCGTGCGATCGGGATGCCGTCGTCGTCTCGGGATCGCATGGAGGGGCCAGCGTCGTCGACTATGCGCTGCGCTATCCGCTGCGCGGGGTCTTCTTCAACGATGCGGGCGTGGGCAAGGACCTGGCCGGCATCGTCTCGCTCGCCGAGCTCGAACGGCACGGGCTGGCGGCGGGGGCGGTCGCCCACATATCGGCTCGCATCGGGGATGCCGAGGACGGCTTCCTGTGCGGCTGGCTGTCCCACCTGAACGGGCCGGCCCGCGCCTCGGGCCTGCGCGAGAAGGATTTGCTGCGTGATGCCATTCCGCGCTGCTTTGGAAGGACCGGGTGACCGGCGAAAGGGAACCGATGCACATCATCGACAGTCCGATGACCGGACTCATGCAGGATCATCCGTTGCAGGTCAGCGCGTTGCTCCGCTACGCCGCGACCGCCCATCCCGGGCGCGAGATCGTCTCGCGCCAGGTGGATGGATCGATCTTCCGCTACGACAATCGCGGGCTCGCCCGGCGGGCGGCCCAGGCCGCGAACATGCTGCGATCGCTCGGCATCGTCCCCGGCGACGTGGTGAGCTCGCTGGCCTGGAACACGCATCGCCACCTCGAGCTGTTCTACGCCGTGCCCGGCATCGGCGCGGTGCTGCACACGGCCAACCCCCGGCTGAGCGACGACCATGTCGCCTATACGATCGACCATGCCGGCAGCCGCGTCCTGCTGATCGACGAGAGTTTCGTCGATCTCGCGGTGCGGCTCCTGCCGCGCCTGGGCAAGATCGAGACGGTCATCCTGCTCGGCGATGGCACCGCCGACGCCGTCGGCGCGCGGAGCTATGAGGCGTTGCTGCGCGACCAGCCGGACGTCGTCGACTGGCCGTGGCTGACCGAGCGGTCCGGCGCCTTCCTGTGCTACACGTCGGGAACGACGGGCGATCCCAAGGGCGTGCTCTACAGCCATCGCTCGATCGTGCTCCATGCCTATGCCGCCGGCCTGTCGGGCGCGCTGGGCTTCTCGGCCTTCGATTGTGTGATGCCGTGCCAGTCGATGTACCACGCCACCGCATGGGGCCTGCCCTTCGCCGCCGCGATCAACGGCTGCAAGATCGTCCTGCCGTGCGACCGGATGGACGGCGCCAGCCTGCAGGCGCTGATCCAGGCCGAAGGCGTGACCTTCTCGGGCGGCGTGCCGACGATCTGGACTATGTACCTCGAACATCTGCGGCGATCGGGGCAGGGTGTCGGATCGCTCCGACGGATCGTGATCGGCGGTTCGGCCGTGCCCCGGGCGATGGCGACGACCTTCCGGAGCCATGGTGTCGAGGTGCGTCAGCTCTGGGGCATGACCGAGACCAGCCCGGTGGGCGTGATCGCCTCCGCCACGCCGGCGATCGAAGCCCATGGCGCCGACGCCCGCGACGAGATCATCTGGACCAGGCAGGGGCGGCTCCAGTTCGGCATCGAACTGCGCATCGTCGACGAGGAGGAGCGCGAGCTTCCGCACGATGGCCGCGGCGCCGGCGCGCTGCACGTCCGCGGCCCCTGGACGGTGGAGCGCTATTTCCGGAGCGAGGCGAGCGCCGTCGACGCCGACGGCTGGTTCGACACCGGCGATGTCGCGACGATCGATGCCGACGGCTTCATGCGGATCACCGATCGCAGCAAGGACGTGATCAAGTCCGGCGGCGAGTGGGTCAGCTCGATCGACCTGGAAAATGCCGCGATGGCCTGTCCCGGCGTTAAGATTGCCGCTGTCATCGGAGCGTTTCACCCCAAATGGGAGGAGCGGCCGGTAATGATCGTGGAGCTCCATGCCCGGGATAGCGTTACCGAAGAAGCGATCCGCGGACACCTGGCCGGAGCCGTTGTCAAATGGTGGATGCCCGACAGGATCATATTCGACACGGTTCCCCTCACGGCGACCGGCAAAATTTCAAAGAGGGAGCTGCGCGAGCGCTATGCGAATTGTTTGTCGGATTGACCCTGCAATTGCGTGGAAGATGGCGCCCCGTTGGGGGCGTCGGGCAGCTTCACATCAGGCCACCCGCACCAGATCGAAATTAGTTACGTTTTAAACATCTCTAGCAGCGCCCAGATGGTCTCGCGCCCTGATCGTCAAAATAAGAAGGCTTCGGGAGAGCCGTCACCTGGAGCTAGTTAGTCAGCTTACCCTGAGCGGAAACCGCTCTAAATCTGACTTGAAATCTGCCGCAACAGAGAAGCTGCATATGGACTGCTGTCGGCTTCTGGTCCTTGGTGTGCCCATGGAAACGGAAGACGATAGCGAACTACTGCGACGCCTGTTTGCGCTCATGACGATGAAGCTCGAAGATGCGGCTACCGAGGCGGTCGATGGGCAGGGCGCACAACGACCGCCATCAGCTCAAATTGCACGAGCGACGCGTGTGGCCGTGCTAAGTAGTGAGATCCACATCCTTGCCGAGGCGGTCATGGCGATAGGGAAGCTCGAAGACGAGGGGCAGGACTAGTCGAGAAGCCGACCGGCGGGTACATCGAACGGTACCGCCAATTTCTCGACAATCTTTACCGTCGGGTTTCGCGCCCCGCGTTCGATATCGCTGACATAGGTACGGTGGATGCCGGCTTCGTCGGCATAGGCTTCCTGGCTCCAGCCCTTCGCCTCGCGAAGGCGGCGCACATTCTGTCCCAGGCGCTTGCATATATCCACGCCCGGACAAAGACACTCGCGTCGACGATCGATCTACAGACGATCAGTGACAAATCGGTTGACTGGCACACCCTTCCGAGCATTGGTCATGTCACTCATCGGCGATAGGGCATGCCCGTCGTCGCTGCGGGGGACATGGGTGACGAGGCGTCACCTGAGCAAGGGGGACCGTCATATGACCGGATCGAAACCACCGTCGCGATGCGATATTCGAGGGGGCGTTGTCGCCGAGGCGGTAGGACGCCCATGACCTTCATCCTTTTGGACGAGAGCAGACCAGGTCAGGTCATCGACCGTCAGCCGCAGGGTACCGCAACCCAGGAGCATCCCTTGCGGGATTTGATCTTCGAGCATCCCGAACTGCTGCCGGTCCGCGAGCTGGAACCCGAGATCGGTCGCGTCGTCGCGGTCACCCGCGAGCTGCATTTGCCCGGGGCCGGCTTCGTCGACGTCTTCCTGATCAGCGAGCATGGTCGGCTGATCCTCGTGGAATGTAAGCTATGGCGCAATCCACAAGCGCGGCGCGAGGTGGTGGGACAGATCCTCGACTATGCCCGCGAACTGGCGCGCTACTCCTATGACGATCTCCAGCGGGTGGTGTCGTCGCGCCTGGAGCGGCCCGGCAATGCCCTCTACGAACTGGCCAAGGCAGCAGGCTCGTCCTTGAGCGAAGCGGACTTCGTTGACCGGGTCTCGCGCGATCTACGCCATGGCCGCTTCCTGCTGCTCATCGCCGGCGACGGTATCACCGAAGGCACCCAACGCATCGGAGAGTATCTCCAGGCGCAGGCGGGCCTCGCCTTCGACTTCGGCCTCGTCGAGATGGCCGAATATCGCTTCGTCGATCCTGTGACCGGCAGCGAGCGTCGGATCATGCAGCCGAGGCTTCTGGCCAGGACGGCAGTCATCGAGCGCCATGTCATTCGCCAGGAGGTGCCGGGCGTGGTCATCGAGCCGGTCGAGCAGGCCGCGCCCACGCCATCCGGCACGACAGCCTCGGCGCCCTCGGAGAGCTTTGCGGCCTGGCGCGGCTTCGTCGACCGGTTCGTGGCCCAGGTCCGTTTCGATGATCCCGGACAGCTGCCACCGCGCTCGGGCGGCAATGGCTGGATCCGGGTGCCGCTTCCCGATGGTCTCTACGTCAATCTCTATCGCAGTGCCTCCGAGCAGAAGATCGGCGCCCAGGTCCGCTTCGCAGGATCCGAGGGTATTGCCCGCTGGTCCGAGCTCTTGGCCGAGCGCGAAGCGATTGACGCGGAGTTCATGGCAACCATCGGTGAGGCGCCCACCTGGGCCGATGGTGATGTCCCGGTCTTGAAGATCACCCGTTCCTCGCCATTGCCATGGAATGACGCGGCAACCGAGGAAGAGCAGCGCCGCTGGTTTGCCGCCACGGCCAACCAGTTCGTCAATAGCCTGCGGCCGCGGCTGCTGGGCAGCGGCGCTGCATGACGATTGGATGGTATAATGGTTGGAGCCCTGAGGAGCGGCTGGCCACGCTGCCGATCCAGCGCGAGGCGGTGAAGTCAGGCCAGCTCCAGCGCCCGACGCATTGCTCGATCTGCGGTTGCATGGGCAATCGCGACCGGCGGGCCGACGACGCCGTCTGGTTCCATGATGAGCGTTATGACCGGCCGCTCGAACCCTATCCCGTTTGCCGGCGTTGTCATCGGCTACTCCATCAACGGTTCGAGCAGCCACAACCTTGGCTCGATCTCATCGCGCAGCACGGCCAAGGCGGCCCCTGGTTCGAGCTGTTGTCGCTCGATCCCAGGTGCCAGTTCCGGCCTTTTGCGGAAAGCTATCCGCAGGGCCTGCCCTTCCCTTTGGATGGCCTCCCTCAATAGCCGCGCTGAATGCGCGACTTGCGAATGATCGGATCGTTCCGACGTCCATCCGGCCCATAGGTCGCTCGGACCCAACTGGGTCTGTCAAAGACGAACTCCAGGAATTGGGTGAGTGCATCGACCTGGTCGTCGTGCCGGCCTTCCGGAAAAGCCATCAGTTCATGGCGCAAATCGGCAAGCCAAGGGGCTGAGACTGGCAGATGATATTTCCCGCTCGCCAGCCGTGCCGTGCATCCCGCTAGACGCTCGAATTTCGAGCCCTTGGGCGTGGGGCAGAGGATCAGCCCCGGCAATTCCGCACGCTTCATCTCTGCCCATAGCGCATGCCCGATCGATACCCCTTCGATGATCAGAGCATCGGCTCTCCATTGGCGGTGCCAAGCGATGACCAGCTCGCGCAATGCCGGGAAGTTCACCTTCACGCGGAAGAGGTCGAGGAGATACCAATTGCCCTCTCGATACCCCCAGGTCATCCCGACCGAATAATCAGAATTGGCGCCGTCGGTGATCGCCGGATCCACACTTTGCACCACCTTGTGATAATAGGTGCGGTTCCGGACCTTCTCATATTGGCCGAACCAGTCGAGGTTGATGAGACAGCTCTCGGAAACCGTCGGATTCTGTTGATATTGCGCAGCAAAGTAGCGGGGGCCGAACTCCAGCAATTTCTCGTCCAGCACCCAACGGGGCATATGCTCGGGGTGGAGCAGATCGCCTTTCCTGCGCGTCCATATCCTGCCGCGGCCCAAGGGGATGATCTCGTCCTGCTCCGCGATCGCCGGCAGGTTGATGTGGTCCCAGCGGACACCGAGGCCCTTTACATGGCCGACAATGTCATTCTCATGCAGCCGCTGGCCGACCAGGACGATCCGGGCCGAGGCCGGATCGTTGAAACGGGACAACAGGCTGTTCTTGTAGAAACGGATCGCGGCCTCGCGTCCTGCAGCCGTCAGCGCCTCATCGGCTTTCAACAGGTCGTCGATAATGAGAAAGTGCGTGCCGAACCCGGTGACCACACCCCCCGTCGAGATCGCTCGGACCTCGCCGCCGGCCGTCGTCTCGAAATGATGGCGCCTGTTCTTGCCCGGCTTGATCTTCGCATTGGGAAAGATCGCCTGGTAGCGCCGATCTCGCATGATGGTGCGCACCTTGTCGAGGTTCGCCGCGGAGAGCTCCAGGCCATAGCTTACCAGCATGAACTTGAGTGTCGGATCATGACCCAGGGCAAAGGCCACCAATGACGCCGTCAACTCCGATTTGCCCATGCGGGGCGGCATGGTGTTGATCAGCCTGCTCGTCTCGCCGCGCAGCAGGCGCTCATAGCGGAAGCAGATTGCTTCGATATAGGGCGCCGGCTTGAGGGTAAAGCCGTTCAGAATCTCGAAGAACAGCAGGTGGGCGTGATAGAGCGAGCGGCGGCACGACTCCTGGAGCAAGGCCGCTGCAAGGACGGGGCTAAGATTATTCATGGTCAGTCCTCCCACTCGTCGCAATCGTCATCGTCATCATAATCGTCCTCGGCATCGTCGATGCCGTCCTGCAGCTCTGCGCCCTCGGCCGCCTCGGCTTTCGCTTCGGCGACATCGGATTCGACGAACTGGGGTTTGCCGATGACCATGGGCGTCAGTCCCTGGCTTTCGAGCAGGCTGGCCAGGATTTGTTGCTCAGCGGGGCTAAGCTGGGCTGCCACATCGGTGGCTGCCGCGGCGATGGGCGGGGAAGGCATCAACCGGCGGCTCTCGTCGAGCGTGCGGTCGATCGCCTTCATGTCGCCCTTGCCCACCTTCTCGCGCAGCTTGTTCAGCGCGAGCTGGACGGTGTCCATCATCTCCTCGCCGGTCGGCGTCCTGATCGGCACCTTTTCCTCGAAGAAGGCGAGCGCCCTGGTGTCGTAATTGCGCGAGCCTTTCGGGCGGCCCTTGGGATTGCCGGACTGGCCTTTCTTCCAGCGCGTGTGGAGGGGCGGCTTGTTCTTGCCGACGGCATAATCCTTCGACGCCGGTTCGGACATGGCGGCGGGGACGGGATCGGGTGGGATCGGAGCAGCCGCCTGCGGCGGTTCTGCAGTTACAGCCCTTTGCCGCGGCGGCGGTATGACGATGACCGGCGGGCGGGCATCGTTTGCGGCAGACGGCGCGGCGGGTTGCTGGGGCGAAGTGATACGGCGAAAACCCATAGCGAAAATCCTTGGAATGGTGGCGTGTCAGATGGCGCGAGGGCGCGGCGGTGGCAGGATGATGCGGGGAGCGGCTGGTTCAGCCGGTGTCGCGAGACGCTGTCGCTCGACCTCGGCGAAGCCAAGGCCGCTGCCTTCGAGCACGGCTTCACGGCCGGTCTGCTCCTGGTATCGCCGAATAGCGACGTCGACATAAGCGGGGTCCAGCTCGATGCCATAGGCGATGCGCCGGACCCGCTCGGCGGCGAGGATCGTCGTACCCGAGCCCATGAACGCATCGGTGACGATCTCGCCGGGGATGCTCACATCGCAAATGGCATCGGCCACCATCGCCACCGGCTTGACGGTCGGATGAGCAGCGAGATCATCCATGCGCGTGCGCCCGAAGCTATTGGGACTGGGGTAATCCCAGACATTGCAGCGATGTCTTCCGTGCCTCCCTAATTCCACACAATTTCGATGTTGAGCTTTACCTTTCTTAAATATTCCTATAATTTCATATTTAGATCTATAAAGACTTCCCATTCCACCGTTTGACTTGTTCCAAATACATTGATTGAGCTGGGACAGTCCGATATTGCGCGTTGCCGACAGGAGCTCCCATTGATGCTTCCAGTCCATGCAGATCTGGAGGATGGCGCCATCTTTTAGATGCGCCGTGGCGGCTCTCAGAAATTGCTCGAGAAAATGTATGAAGCCCTGGGTGTCGAGCTCCCCGCTGGCCATCTGGAAATTGTCATGCCTGACCTTCCCCAGACCTGATACGTGCCCCGGAATGGGGACATTATACGGCGGATCGCTGAACATCATTGCAGCGATGGCGCCGGCCATCAGGCGGTACCAGGAGGCCGCTTCGAGCGAGGATCCGCACAACAGGCGGTGCGGTCCCAGCAGCCAGACATCGCCAAGCCGGGAAATCGGCATCTTCCTTTCCGGCACGATATCGGCGGGGTCGGGCTTATCCGTCGCCATCCCGGCAACCTCGACGCGCAACGCATCGACCTCTCCGATGGTGAAACCCAGATTTTCGACGGACAAATGCGGCTGCTCGAGCAGAATCTGGTCGATATTGGCGAACAACTGCTCTTTGTCCCAACCGGCCCGCGCCTGGATCTTGTTGACCGCGATGCTGAACGCAGTGCCCAGCGCCCCGGTCAGATGCTTCACACGGAAGACGGGGTGCTTCTGGAAACCCAATCGTTTGGCCGCCTGGATGCGGGCAACACCATCGAGGATATATCCCTCGTCGTTCACGATGGCGGGAACCAGGACCTCATAGGCTTCGATGGCGCCCTCGATCATCGCATCGGTCCGAGCATCACGCTTGCGGGCATAGGTCTGTGGGATCTTGAGCTGGTCGATCTCCGCCCAGTGGAGGTCTCCCAGCATCTCGCGTGCCGAATTATCACGATAGGGCGCCGGTACGGCCGGGGCCTGTTTCCTGCGGTTCTTCGTACTCATCACTCACGTTCCTTCATTCGGTCCGTGAGAGCAGAGGCAGGTGCACGACATCGCAGCCACGCACCGACACCTCCGCTCTCGCGGATGGTTGTCGATTCGTGCTGCGTCGGGTGACCCGGACGGTCACCGTCGTGCTGCTCAGTTTAATAGGGCGATTGCTCGCCCCACGGATCGTTCCGAAGAACGCCGTCGGACGAACTCTTATCACAGGCGACCTTAACGGACGATAAACTCGTTACGTTGCCGGCGCCGACGGGTTGCACGGCAAATGTCACGCGAGGGCAGGGATCGCGGCTTGCCTGTAAAAGCCCGCCGGAAGCGGCGAATTCCCTTGATCTAGCGGAAGCGCTTCCCTGTTCCGCCTTCCAGGGAAAACTTCTGCGAGCGCCCAGTTTTCAGCCTTTCGGAGACCTAGAAAATTGCTTCTTCCGTGTTTTTTCAAGCTGTCTTCCGTGTAAATCGGTCAATAACAGGGAAAGAAAGCCTGAGACCGGATCGCTCCGGACTGCGTCGCGCACCACCCAGTCTGAAATCGCTGAGTCAAAGAGTTTCCGCTTCGGCGGGACTCTTCATTCTCGCGCAGTTCCGCGGGGTTTTGGGGACGCGGCGGACAGCGTTGGGTCGAGAGACGCTGAGCTGCTTATCTCGCGCGGCTGGTCTGGGTGATGGGCGGCCCGGTGATCTCGCTGGTTCGGCTGGGCTATCTCTTCATCTTTGATCGCCCCGACCGATCGTGGGATCATGTCGGTTGTGCACCTGGCGTGGTGGCTGGTGGACTATTCTGCCGCTTCAACGTCTGGGGCTTTGCTCGATTGCTCGATGCCGGGCTCCTCGAAGGTCCTGTTCGAGCTTTCATTCTCGGCCGAGCGTCTTCACTGCCGACCAGGCAAACAGACGCGGATCGCCGTCGCGGTAGATCGCGGTGTAGTCGAGCCGGTTGAGCAGCAGGCCGGTGGTGCGCATGACCTCGACGTCGATCTGGCCGAATATGGCGGTGAAGCCGGGCTGCGACGATATCGTCCGGCCGATCAGGCCGACGGCGCGATAATCCCGTTCGCCGCTGGTGATCTTGCGGAGGAACTCCGCCTTGTCCTCCACCATGCCATTGGCATGGGTGTAGTGGAGGTCGTCGGCCAGCACCGCGTCCAGCTCGGCCATATCGCTGGCCGCCATCGCCCGGAAGCGGCGATCCTCCATGGCCAGCGCCTGCGCCGCGAAATCCTGTGCCATCGGGTCGTTCCTCATGCCTTGAAGGGGATCGCGAAGACGCCGCTCACGCGTTCACGTAGGCCGTCTTGGTCCGGGTGTAGAAGTCCTGGGCGGCGAAGCCCTGCTCGCGCGGTCCCATGCTGCTCGCCTTGGTGCCGCCGAAGGGCACATGATAATCGACGCCGGCGGTGGGCGCGTTGACCATCACCATCCCCGCCTGCGCCCTTGCCCTGAACGCGCCGGCATGAGCAAGCGAGGTGGTGACGATGCCGGCCGAGAGCCCGAACGCGCTGCCGTTCGCCACCGCAAGCGCCTCGTCGAAATCGGCCACCCGCACGACGCTGGCGACGGGGCCGAAAATCTCCTCCCGGTTCACCCGCATCTCGGCCGTGGTGCCGGTGATCAGTGCCGGCGCGAGGAAATAGCCCTCGGTCGGTCGGCGCAGCCGCTCCCCGCCGCAGGCGATGCGGCCGCCCTGCTTGACGGCGATCGACAGATAGGCCTCGATCGTGTCGCGCTGCTCCTCGCTCGCCACCGGGCCGATCTGCGTATCGGGGTCGAGCGCATGGCCGACGCGCAGCTTCGCCGCCGCTTCGGTCAGCGCCGCCACGAAGCGGTCGTGGATTCCGTCGGTGACGATCAGGCGGCTCGACGCCGTGCAGCGCTGGCCGCTGCCGAAGAAGGCGCCGTCGAGGGCGATGGCGACGGCGCGATCGAGATCGGCGTCGTCGAGCACCACCAGCGGATTCTTGCCGCCCATTTCGAGCTGGACGCGCTTGCCATGCTCGGCGGCGGCGACCGCCAGCCGCCGTCCCACCCCGGTCGAGCCAGTGAAGGACAACGCCGCCACGCGCGAATCCTCGATCAGCCGGCCGGCGACGTTGCCCGGCGCGAAGACCAGGTTGAACAGGCCCGGCGGCAGGCCGGCATCCTCGAGCGCGTCGGCCATGGCGGAAATGATGGCCGGCGTGATGCCGGCTGGCTTCAGGACGACGGCATTGCCGAACGCCAGCGCGGGCGCCGTCTTCCAGGCCGGAATGGCGATCGGGAAGTTCCACGGCGTGATCAGCCCGACCACGCCCAGCGGCTCCTGCCGGGTCGACACCTCCAGCCCCGGGCGCACCGACGCCAGGCTGCGGCCGTGCAGCCGCAGCGCCTCGCCGCCGAAATAGCGGAAGATCCGCGCGGCGCGCACCACCTCCGCCCGGCCCTCGGCACAGGTCTTGCCTTCCTCGCGCGCGAGCAGGACGCCCAGGTCGTCGGCTCGCTCGATCAGCAACGCGGCGGCCCGGTCGAGGATGTCGCCCCGCGCCTCGGGCGAGCGCGCGGCCCAGCCCGGCTGGGCGGCCGCCGCGGCCGCGATCGCCCGGTCGATCAGCGCGGCGTCGCCCTCCGGCGTCGTCGCGACCAGATCGGACAGGTCGGACGGGTTGCGACGCTCGGCCGCCGCCGGGCCCGCGATCCGCTCGCCGCCGATGCGATGGGGCAGCAGCCTGCTCATTCGGGATTGGGGACGACGGTGAAGTTGGAGAAGCCGCCATGGCGATTCTCGATCCCGGCCAGCACGTCGTTGATCCGGTCGAGCGGATAGGCCTGCTGGTCGAAGATGCCCATGTCGAGTGTGCCGGCGCGGATCATCTCCGCCATATCCTGCCCTTCGGGGGTGGTGAACCAGACCGATCCCTGGAAGCCCTGGTTCCAGTCCATCATCTTGTGGACGTTCATCGCCACCGGTTCCGCCACCGCGCCGACATTGACGAGGAGCCCGGTCCGGCCGAGCGAGCGGAGCAGGTCCCGCATCTGATCGGCGGTGCCGCCCGGCCCGACGCAGTCGATCGCCAGATCGACGCCCTCGCCCTCGGTCATCGCGATCGCCCAGTCGCGGACGGGGCCGTCGAGGGTCGAATGGGTGAAGATGCGCCGCGGCGCCAGGCTACGCACCTCCTCCAGCAGGTCGCGATTGCGCGCCACCGCCAGGATGCGCGTGACGCCCATCGCCAGCGCACACATCACGGTGGGCAGGCCCAGCGTGCCCGTCGCGCCATGGATCAGCGTCGTGACGTTCGGCCCGGCCTTGCCCTTGCGCAGCGCCGAATAGCCGGTTCCGGTATAGCCGAGCCGTGCCGCCTGCTGGAAGGTGACGTTGTCGGGCAGGAGCACGCAGCCATTGGCCGGCGCCAGCATATATTCGCAGAAACCGCCGAACGGATAGCGGTCGAACATGTCCTGCGCGGTCGGCGAATAGCCGAAATAGCCCTGCAGGATCATCGAGTTGCAGCCGGTGGGATTGTTGGCCCGGCACGAACGGCACGTTCCGCACGAGCGGCCAGGATTGACGTACACCCGATCGCCGACCTTCAAGCCGGTGACATGGCGGCCGACCTCGACGATCACCCCCGCCGGATCGAGGCCGAAGGTCGCGGGCAGCCGGGGAAGCGGAAGCTGCGGGAACCAGGTCGACCAGTTCTTGAGGACATTGCCCAGATTGGGCACGATCCCGCAGGCATGCACCTTGACGACGACGTCGAGCGCCTCGGGCTTGGGCGTGTCGACCTCCTCGATGACCATCGGCGCGCCGACGTCATACATGCGGGCCGCGCGCATCTTCGACGGGACCATAAAGCTTCCTCTCCTTTTTCGCGTCAGTTCCGGGCGAGCACGCCCTGCATCGCCTCGACATATTTCCGGCGATCCATGCCGCCGGGCCGCGCCTCGACCAGCGCCCTGGTCTCCGCCACTATCTCCTCGTCGCTCTTCGCGAGGTCCAGCGGATCGGCGCAGGGCTGGGGCGTATGGAAATCGGTATCCAGGTAGATCTCGATGCGGTTCATCTCGGGATCATAGAAATAGATCGACCAGGCATTGCCATGGTTCAGGCCGATCATCTCGGTCGCCCCATGCGCCGCCGCCCGTGCCTGGACGTCGCGCAGCTCGGCGAGCGACGCCACCTTGAAGGAGAGCTGCATGATCGTGCTGGGCGCGTCCGCCTGTCGCCCGGTCGACAGCACCACCTGGTGATGCTGGTCCGCCGAGCCGCTCATGAAGACGAGCCGGTTCTTGAAGACGGCGCCCACGCCGCGATCGGTGACGACCAGTCCGAACACGTCCGCATAGAAGCGCTCCATCCGGTCGAGGTCGGAAACGAATATGCCCAGATGGGCGAGGGAAGGTCTGATCGCCGGCATGTGATAGCGTCTCCCGAATCCTGTCGTGGCCGATCTTTGGACCGGCCGGCATTGGTCATTGAAAAGCGGCGGGCACGGACACGCCCAGTCTGGCGGCCAGTTCGCCGAGGCGCTTGACGGTGCCGGCAGCGACCGGGATGCCTCCCGCCCCGCGCGCCTCCTTGGTCTCATGTCCGCGCTCGCCGGGGAGCAGCACCCGCGAGACGCCCGGCACCGGCTCCAGCCGATGGATCGCGTCGACCAGCACCCCGACCTGTGCGAGGAAGCCGTCGCGGTCGCCGAACGCCGCCGGATCGATCGCCAGGACCACACCGTTGAACCCGCCCGGGTCGCCGCCGGCCAGCGCCGGCGCAATGCTCGGGTTACCGGGGAGCAGGCTGCACAATATCTCGATCATCAGCGACAGGCCGCTTCCCTTCGCCCCGGCCATCGGCAGCACCGCTGCGACCGCGTGCGGATCGGTGGTGTCGGCGCCTTGCGCATCCACGCCCCAGCCGATCGGAATCGGACGCCCGGCGTCCTTCGCCGCCATGATCTTGCCCAGTGCCACGGCGGCCATCGACATGTCGAGGATCACCGGCCGGCCGCCATCGGGCACCGGCACGCCGATCGCCAGCGGATTGGTGGACAGCGCCTCCCCCTTCGCGCCGAAATAGCTCATCAGCGGCTTCGACGCCGTCATCGCCAGCCCGACCAGCCCGCGTTCCGCCAATTGCTGCACGAAATAGCCGATCGCCCCGGCGTGCGAGGTATCGCGCACCGCGCACCAGCCGATGCCGAAGCGCGCGGCGAGCGTCGCCGCTTCCCCGACGGCGCGGTTCATCGCCGTCGCGCCCGGCGCCTTGCCCGCGTCGAGCACGCAGACCGCGCCGGTCCGGCTGACGTCACGAAAGGCGAAGTCGGCGCGGACGAGACCGGTCTCGAGCATCTCGACATAGCGGGGGATGCGAAGGACGCCGTGGGAGTCGACGCCGCGCTGGTTCGCCCATACCAGAAGGTCCGCCATCTCCCGCGCCTCGGCTTCCCCGAAGCCAGCCTTGTCCAGCAGGTCCGCCGAATAGCGCCTCAGTTCGTCCGCCGCGATGGTCGCGATATCGGCCATGGATCACCCCGCCAACGGAGAGGGGAAGAATTTGTCGAGCCAGCCCTTCATCATCATCCTGGTGCGCGGCGCGTCGGCCGGCGCCAGCGGAAAATGCGCCGTGGTGTCGATCAGCATCAGCTCGGTCGGCTGGCCGGCCTTCTCGAACATGCGGACCGACTCGATCGTCGGGGTGATGATGTCGTTGGCGGTGTGGAACAGCAGCAACGGGCGCGGCGCGATGTTCGCGACGACGTCGTCGGCCCGGAAGTTCATCATCGACCAGGCGGTTTCGGTCGGGATCTCCATGATCGCCTTGGGCGACAGGTTCTTCCGCAACGCCTCCGGGATCGGCACCGCATCGAAGCGCGACATCCAGAGGCTCTCCCCCGTCGCCTGCTTGTGCGCCCGCCCTTCCTCGAGGATGCCGATGAACCTGTCCCAGGATTCGCGGGTCGGGTGCTGGCCGCGGAACTTGCGCTCGCCGTCGCCCCAGCCGCACGACGACAGGCAGCAGGCGATGCGATCGTCGACGCCCGCAGTATAGACCGAGACCGCCGCGCCGAAGCTGTGGCCGGTAATCCCGATCCGCTTCGGATCGACCTCGGGCCGCTTCGCCAGCCAGGTCACCGCGTTCTTGGCGTCCGCGACCTGGTCGAAGCAGCGCACCTGGGCGCGCTCGCCTTCGCTTTCGCCGCAGCTCCGGAAATCGAAGCGCAGGGCGACATAGCCGAACTGCTCCATCATCTCGGCCTGGATCTGCGCGTGGCTCTCGTCCTTGGAACCGACGAAACCGTGGCAGACGATGAACGCCGGCAACGGCTCGCCCTTATGGCCGTCCGGCACATGGATGACGCCCGACAGCTTCAGCCCGTCGGATTCGAACGTGATATTCTCCTGCAAGGCCACCCTCCGCTTGGATATGGACCGGGGATCGATCGGCCCGGCCGTTCAGCCGGCCGCGGTCTCTCCCCCGACGATGTTGCGCAAAATGCCGATGCCGCCGATCTCGACCTCGATCGCGTCGCCGATCGAGAGATATTCGGGCGGCGTCCGCGACGAGCCGAAGCCCGAAGGCGTGCCGGTGGCGATGACGTCGCCGGGCACCAGCGGCGTGAAGGTCGAGAAATAGGCGATCAGCCAGGGGATGTCGAAGATCATCCGATCGATGCCGATGCGTTGCTTGACCACGCCGTTGACGCGGGTCTGCAGCGCCAGCACCGTCGGATCGGGTATCTCGTCCGCCGTGACGATCCAGGGGCCGAAGCTGCCGCTCCGGTGGAAATTCTTCCCCGGCGTGAACTGGGTCGAATGCTTCTGCCAGTCGCGGACGCTGCCGTCGTTGAGGCAGCAATAGCCGCCCACATGCGCCATCGCCTCGCTGGCGGGAATCCGATGACCGCCCTTGCCGATCACCACCGCCAGCTCGCCTTCGAAATCATAGGCCTCGCTGCGATCCGGCTTGACCAGTGGCTGCCCATGGCCGGTGAAGGAATTGGCGAAGCGCGTGAAGACCAGCGGATATTCGGGCTCGGGCTTCCCTTCGCGCGCCGGCTCGCGAAAATTCGTCGCGACGCAGAGCACCTTGTCGGGATTGGGGATGGGCGGCAGCAGCCGCACCTGATCGAGCGGGATATCGGCCTCCGCCGCCATCGGCGGCCAGCCCGCCGCATGAGCCGCCGCGATGAAGGATTTCAGGTCGGGCGCGGCGCCGGGCGATGCGTCGAGCCGGGCGATGCGGTCGCCGACCAGCAGGCCATAAGCGGGCTCGCCATCGATTTCGCAACTCACCAGGCGCATGCCGGCCCACCCCCGTCGACGATCGAAACGGCATCCTCTCCGTTCCGATAATCGGTCGTAGCCATTTTTTTCGAAAATACAATATTGATTTCGAAAATTTTAGGCCAGTATGATCATGAAAATCTCGGAATATCTTACATTCCAAGCGAAGCTTCGGGTTTTTCGAAAATCATAGGGCTGGCGAAATCATGCAGGCCAAAGCCATGACATGACCGGCGCGCCCCGTCTGACGATGGGAACGGCATCGCACGGCGAAGCCGCGCGTCATGCCGTGGGCGTCATTCCCCGTCGGTCCGCCGGAAAACGTTGCGGAGGAGATTCTGGGCGACCTCGCGGATGTGGCGCTCGGTGAGTTCCATCGCCAGTTCCTTGTCGCCGCCGAGCACGGCCTCCATCATCACGCGATGCTCGTTCGATTTCTGCCGCGGCTGCTTGCGGACGAGCGCCGACATGCGCCGGTAACGGCGCGCGCGTTCGAACAGCAGGTGCCGCAGTTCGGCGAGGGTCGGCGATCCGGCCGCGGCGACGAGCGCGTCGTGGAACTGCATGTGCAGCAGGTCCCAATCCGGCGTGGTGCGCAATTCCTCGCCCATCGACTGTTCGAGGCGATCGAGCCTGTGGAAGGCGGCGATGATCCCCGCCTCCCAATCCGCATTGCCGTTTTCGAGCGAGCGGCGGATGCATTCGCGTTCGAGCACCACGCGCGCATCGGTGATGTCGAGCAGGTCTTCCTCTGTGACCGGCGCGACGAAGAAGCCGCGTTGCCCCTCGGACATCACCAGGCCTTCCGCCGACAGGCGCGACAGCGCCTCGCGCAGCGTCGAATAGCTGACGCCGTAGAGCGAACGCAACGTTTCGAAGCGCAGCTTCTCGCCGGGTTTCAGCACACAGCTGATGATATCCTCGCGCAATCGGCGCAGCACGTCGGTGCCCAGGGTCCCGCCCCAGAGCGTATGGGATCGCAGCACTGTCGGATGATCAACGGGCATGCGAACCTCATTCTCCGTCGCGCGGGGCGACCAGTTCAGGCCGCTTTAGCAGCTTCTTCCCCCCGCACCATACGGCTAACCATGCGACGCGCCAGAACGATCGCCTTGTCGGCCTTGAGGATCAGCGAGACATCGTCGGCGAGCGCGCTGGCGCCGAACCGTTCCAGATTGGCCTGCTGTCGCTGCAGCGTATGTTCGTCCTCGGCGAAGGCGGCCTTGGTCATGATCTCCCACAGGTCGCGCACCTTGCCGTCCCCGCGATTGCGATAGACCGACTGCGCCCAGAAATAGTGGCAGCTCCTCTCGGTCGCCGGGGTCAGGATATTGGTGTTGAGCACGATCGCCCCGTCCCGTTCGCGGTCGCCGCCTTCGGGCACCGCGCCATGGACAAGGATCATGACGCCCGGCGCCTGCCAGTAGGTTTCGAGATAATTGTCGAACAGCGGCACGCCCTCGTCGAGGATATAGCCGTTGCGCAGCGGCGCCGACATGCTGTTCTTGAACGCGAAGAAGTCGATCAGTTGCTGATCGCCGGTCGCCTTCACCGTCCGTGTGGAGTCCAGCACGCCGGCATTGTCGAACGTCTTGGCGTGGACGAAGGCGGTGTGGGTCAGGTCGAGCAGATTGTCGACGGCGAGCATGTAGTTCGCGTCGAGATGAATGACGTGCGGCCCGGCCACCCCCCAGAGGTTCGACGGATCGAGGCAGCTGAAATCGAGGCCCGCGAGATAGCCCTCCCCCGTTTCGAACGCCGGCAACGGCGTCGAGGCCGCCAGCGCCGCGTCGCCCGGCCAGACCCAGATCAGGCCGTGGCTCTCGCGCGCCGGATAGGCGGTCACACAGGCGTTGGCCGGAATTTCGGATTGGCTCGGAATCTCGCGGCAGCCGCCGTCGCCGGCGAACACCAGGCCATGATAGGCGCAGCGCAGGCCATGCGCTTCGACGGTTCCTTCCGACAGCGGGTAGAGGCGGTGCGGGCAGCGGTCGAGCAGGATGCTCGCTGCCCCGCCGAGCGAGCGGAAGATCGCCATCGGCACGTCGCAGATCATGCGCGAGATCACCGCGCCCGGCGCGATCTCGTGGCTCATCGCAGCGACATACCAGCAATTCCTGGGAAACATGATCTCTCTCCGCCGTTCGGCCCTGTTCAATGCAGACTGATTTCAAGATGGTCGAAGCCGCGCAGCACGGCATTGTCCGCGCGCCGGCCATCGCCCGGTTCGATATGATCGACGAGTTCGACCAGCGCCTCCAGCACCGCGCCGATCTCGAGCATCGCCAGGCTGCCGCCGATGCAGCGATGGACCCCGCCGCCGAAAGCGAGATGGTCGCTCGCATCGCGCTGGATGTCGAAGCGCTCGGGATCGGCATAATGGCGCTCGTCGCGGTTGGCCGCGGGCAGCACCGTCATGATCCGCGCGCCGGCCGGGACCGCGACGCCGTCGATCACCAGGTCGCGCTTCGCCAGCCGCGAGAAGCCCAGCGCCGGGCTTTCATGGCGCAGGCTCTCGTTGATGCACCGCGCCTGCAGCGCCGGCGTCGCCTTCAGCGCGCGCCATTGATCGGGGTGCGTCGCGAGCAGCCACAGCAGATTGCCGACCGCGAAGATCGTCGTGTCGAGCGACGGCGAGACATAGCCCTGGATGATCGAGCGATATTCCTCCTCGGTCAGGGTCCCGTCCGCGACACTGGACCAGAGCTGCGCGGCCCATCCGTCGGGGCGGAGCTTGCCGATCAGGTCGGGGTCGGTGATATAGTCGACCATCTCCTTCATCACCGGGAAGGCGCCGTCGCTGAGCGGGACGCCGGCGGGCGCCATGCCGTTGAACGCCGCCGCCGCCCAGTCGAGCATGCGTTCGCGCCCTTCCTCGGGCAGGCCGACGAGGTCGGAAACGACGCTGAGCGGCAGAAGCATGGCGAGCCGGCGCATCGCGTCGAACCGACCCCCGCCCTTGAGTTCGCGGACCCGCTCCATCGCCAGGCCGCGCATGTGCGGCCGGAGCTTGCCCAGCCTGGCGGGGCCGATCGGCATGCCGAGGATCTGGCGGAGGCGCTTATGCTGGGGGGGATCGCTGGCGAGCACCGTGCCGGCCATCAGCCGGTTCATCAGGTCGTTCATCGCGACGCCGCTGCCCGAGCTGAAATCGGTCCAGTTGGTCAGCGCGTCGCGCAGGTCCCGATAGCGGCCCATCGCGTAGAGGCCGTGCCGCTCGATATGGCAGACCGGCCCCGCGTCGCGCAGGCGGCGATAGGCGGCATAGGGATCGTCGCGGGTCTCCGCGTCGAACAGGTCGATGTCGATCGAGGCCGCCTGCGCCGCCATGTCAGGCGCCTCCCGCGCCGACCAGGACGAACAGCATCACCGCGTCGCGATCGCTGCGGTTGCGCCAGGCGTGGCGCGTCCCCCCCTGGACGACGATGTCGCCCTGGCCCAGCCGGGTCTCGGCGCCGTCATCGAGCTCGAGCCAGATCTCACCGTCGAGCACGACGTCATAATCGATCGAGCGCGTGGTGTGGAAACCGCTGCCGTCGGGTTCGAACGCGTCGATCAGGCCGGGCAGGTGCCTGGCCGCTTCCGCGCCATAGCCGGGCCCGTCGAAGCGCGGATCGGCGAAGATCGTGTCGGGCGGGAAACGGACGACCATCAGCCGGGTCTCGCCGGGCCCGGGCGTCACGCGGATTCCAGGCTGCGGCTCCGCGTCGCGGGTGACGGGCAGCGCGGCGGGCGCGGCGGTGGCCCAGACGACCGACGTCAGGTGGCCCGGCCATCCCGCATATTCGTGCGCGTTGGCCGGCTCGCCATCGGCCAGGAAAACCGACTTGCCGTCCACCACGCCAGTGATCACGCGACGCATATCAGCCCCTCCCGCGATCGGGAGAGGCGATGTCCTCCCCCGATCCTGTCGTTTAGAATTCCACGCCCAGCCGGGCGTACCATTCGCGCGGACGATTTGGCGAACCATAGACCAGACCGCCGGCCTTCTGGGCAACGCCGTTCACGACATAGCGCTCGTTGCTCAAATTGGTCCCGCCGAGCGTCACCGACCAGTTGCCGCCGCTCCGGAAAGTCAGGCTGGCGTTGAAGACGTCGGTGGTCGGACGCTTGAGCAGGAAGGTCCGCTGGGCATCGTTCCACATCGAGGAGGTGTGGGTATAGTCGCCTTGGAAGACCAGCTTCGCGTCGCCCGCGCCGACCGGCAAGGTGACGCGCGGCGAGAGGTTGAAGGTGAACTTCGGCACCTTCGGCAGCCGCGCGCCGACGCTCGTGCCGAGCTGGACGCTGTCGGGGCCGGTCGGGCCGATCACCTCGGTCAGCTTGGCGTCGAGATAGCCGGCCGACATCGTCAGGCTCAGATAGTCGTTGATCGATGCGGTCAGGTCGGCCTCGGCGCCCTTGATCGTGGCCTTGCCGGCATTCTCGATCAGCGGGTTGGTGCCGCGCTGGAAGAGGAGCTGGATATTGTCGTAGATCGTCCTGAACACTGCGGCGTTGAACCGCAGCCGCCGGTCGAGCAGCGTCGACTTCAAGCCGAGCTCGAGCGTCTTCGCCTTCTCGTCGTCGAAGGTCGGCGCGGTCGCGGTGGGATTCTGCAACCGGGTGCTCCAGCCGCCGACCTTATAGCCCATGGTGTAGGAACCATAGACCATCACATCGTCGTCGGGATGGAGCTGCACGCCGAATTTCGGGGAGAAATTGTGGAATTTGCGGTCCGGCGTGTTGGGCGGATAGACCCGCAGCGGATCGTTCGGATCGGGGAAACCGAGGATGCCGGGGCAGATCGCCACCGTCACCGGACAGTTGAACAGGTCATAGCTGAACCCGGCATAGTCGGTCTGCCGCGCGTCGAACGCCTTCTTCTCCGACGTATAGCGCCCGCCCAGCGTGAACCCCAGCAGGTCGCTCACCCGCCAGTCGAGCTGGCCGAAGAAGGAGACGTTCCGGTTCTTGACGTCGATCGGCCCTTCGATCTGGAGGAGCCCGGTCCCGATCGTGACGAAGCCGTCCTCGCTCCCCTTCTCGCTGAAATAATAGGCGCCGAGCACATAGTTGAGCTTGCCGCCCAGCTTGTCGGTGTCGCCTACGAGCTGGAATTCCTGGCTGAACTGATGCTGCTTGGCCGAGTTCGAGACATGGAGGAAGTTGATCGGCGAATTGTCGCCGTCGAAGCCCGACGCCCATTCCATCTCGCGATAGCCGGTGATCGACCGCAGCGTGATGTCGGGCGACAGGCTCCAGTCCAGCGCGCCGGAGAAGCCCCAGGTCTTGGACCGCGCGAAGCTGTTGCCGGTGGCGTAGCTGCGGTTCCAGTTCGTGCTGACCCAGCGATCGTCATAGGGCAGCCGGTTGTTGCTCGGATCGGCATCAACATTTGCGCTGCCCAGCGCCGGCAGGATCGTCGAGGGATTGAGCTCGTTGCCGCGCGGGCCGCAGATCGACTGCGCGTTGCGCCCCATGATCTGGGCCGGAGTCGAATTGATGCAGAAATTATAGAGGCCGGCGAAGTTGTAGCCCGTGCCCGGGGTCAGCGCCGAACCCGGCACCAACGGCGCGCCCGGCCCCGCGAAGTCGCCCGGATAATCGTCGAGCACGTCGAGGACGATGTTCGGCAGGCCGGAGGTGTTCTGCTTGTAATAGTCGCCGGTGACGGTGACCTTGAGGCTGGAGGACGCCTCCCATTTCAGCTTGCCGCGTAGCGACCAGTCGCCGACGCCACCTTCGCGGCTGGAGCTGTCGTAGCCGACCTCGCGGTACAGCGTGTTCGGTTCCTGCACATAGGGACCCGCCTGGGTGTAGGGCACGCGCTTGACGAAGCCGTCGCGATGGTTGCTGGCGAAGGTGATCGACGACTTCAGCGTCTCCGACAGCGGAATGTCCGCCGTGCCGGCGACGTCGAGACGCTCGAAGCGGCCGGTCGTCACCGAGCCCTTGAAGCGGAACTCATCGCCCGGCTCATGGGTGACGATGTTGATCGCGCCGCCGATCGTGTTGCGGCCGAACAGGGTGCCTTGCGGCCCCTTCAGCACCTCGACCCGCTCGACGTCGGGCAGGGCGACGTTGGCGCCGACCGTCCGGGCGAGATAGATGCCGTCGAGATAGACGCCCACGCCCGGATCGACATTGACCGCGAAATCGTTCTGGCCAATGCCGCGGATCGTCGCGCCCAGCGCCGCGCCCGAGCCGGCGAAGGGCGTGCCGGCGTCGAGCACCACGCTCGGCGTGATCGAGCTGAGCTGGGACACGTCGGAGATGCCGCGCTGCTGGATGGCCTCGCCGCCGAACGCGGCGATAGCGATCGGCACATCCTGAACATTTTCCGCGCGCTTCTGCGCGGTGACGACGATTTCGTCCAGGCCGGAGCCGCCACCCACCGCATCGGCTTCGGCGTTCTGCGCAGCCACGCCGGGCGCAAAAATGGCCGCTGCGGAACAGGCCAGCAGCAAACGGATCTTCCGGTTGATCATATCCTCTCCCCGTCCTTTTGTTGCACTCCTTCTACACATATTTTCGTTGATTCAAAATTATTTCGTAAATCCTCTCAAGAGGAAGTGGCTAGAGGAAATATCATTATATTTCAATTCATTAAATGAATATAAGAAGGATGGGGTATGTCTATCCAAACGATATGGACAAACATTTCGAAAATGAATTGATGTCCGCCGTGGGCTGACGCTTCGTAGATTTCGCGTTCCGGCATCGAGTCGTGGTCACCCCCATCCGGATTTCGGCGGGCTCGTTTCGGCCATCATGGCCGCGGTCGGCCTCCTGCGGCTGGTCTGGGCGATCGTCGGCCTGGCGGTCTCGCTGATGCGTCTGGGCTACCTCACCATCTTCGATCGCCCCTGCCGATCATGACCAAGGCGGCGGCGCTCCCATGCTCCGCCGCCGCTAATGATCACGATGCTGAAGGGCGGTTACAGCCGACTCGACGGCCGGCGGGCTACTCGGTGGCCTCAAGGGTGCTGTCGGGGTTCGACCGCTCCAGGCCGACCTCCTCGAAGATCTTGTCACTCTCGGCACGGACCGCCTGCTTGCCCGTCATTTGCTGCCAGCGGACGATCGCGACGTCGGCATAGCCGAGGGTGGTACCCAAGCCGATCCGGCCGAACACCTTGGTGACCGGGTGTGGGACTTGGCTTCGGCCGAATGTCGAACGGGAGAATCTACGGCGGCGATCCCTGTTTGTGATCGTGGCATTCCCTGTTCATGGTCCTGATATTCCCTGTTAATAGCTCAATAAGTTCCCTGTTAAATGCAAGGGAGGTGTCCCAGGGAAAAATAAGAAATCGCGGAAATCTGCTCCAAATTGGGGTTGAGAGAGCTTCTTATGCGGCAATCCGCCTCCAGTTTTTTTCATAACAGGGAATTGTCGCGGCAGACCAGTTCGCTCCAGACTGCGTCGCGCACCACCAAGTCAAAAATAATTGTGATTGTTTGACTTTCCCTTCGGGGATGGGCCGAAAATGGCGCTGTTCCGTTTGGTTTGCGGCCGCGTGTCGAGGACCCTGAGGTCAGTCCAGTCTCTGATCCTCTCCTGATCCTGGCCTTATCCCGCGGCCGTCTTCGGCTGACAAAAAACCGACCGCAGGATGGTCTTATTACGGATGGAGATTTCTCAGCAGACTCCATGGTAATCCCGCAATGGCCCAAGCGGTCCTTCGTTCATGTTCGACCTATTGCCGACTCCTCCGTCACGGACCGGGGAAAGTCCGGACTGTTCGGAAATACGGGTCTTCATCAAACGTCGCCATTGCAGGTCCGAAGGGCGGCGGCATTGGCGGGAGCGACAAGTCCCGAGGCCGGGAAATCTATCAACCCGGTGATTGCAGGCCTATGGAGTGGAGGACATTCTCCAATCGCCCGCGCGCTCTTGCGCTGGGCGCCGGCACATTTTCCTCGAAGGCGACCACCGCCGCCTTGAAGCTGTCCCGCGCCTCGATCTCGAAATACCAGTCGCTGGTGCGCGGATGCGCCGCCAGCGGCCAGTCCATCAGCCGCAAGCGATGAATATTCGTCGCCCATGAAAAGTCGTCGAGAGCGATGTCGTCGCCGGCAAGGAAGCGCGTCTCGCGCAACTGCCGTTCGATCTGGTCGAGCGCGGACGACAGGACCCTGGCACAGCCGGTCAGCGCCTCGTCGTCGAACCCCGTCGTGGCGAAGCGATGGAGGAATTCGTGGAAGTCGCGGTTGCGATGCTTCCGGCCGAAGTCCTCGAGCCTGGCCGCATCCAATATGCGAACCTCCTTCAGCAGAATCTCGTGCGAGATGGTTCGCAGGGCGGACTGGCAGCCGTCGGCCAGGTCGAGCCACCTGCGGTCGCGGCTTCTCGACAGGCGGATCGCGGGGAATGCCCTGTCGAGATGCTCGATGATGTCGTTCGAATCGATGATCGTCCGGCCGTCATGGACCAGGGCCGGGACCAGCCCCTTGGGATGGATCGCCTGATATTCGGGCGTGGCATGCTCGAAGTTGAGGAGGTCGACCAGATGGCTGGTCCAGGCCAGCCCCTTCTCCTCCAGGACGAGCCTGACGCGCTGCGAACAGTTGGACAGGCCGGCATGCCAGAGATGGAGACCGGCAAGGTCACGGATGTCGTCGCGGGTCGTGGCGATTTCCGGCATATATAGTCCCACCTCTTTCGGAACAGGTCGACGTCCTGGGGTAGCAGTGCGGCGCGACCCTATGCTGGGGGCGCCAGTCCGAAGAGCTGGCCGACACGAGCGGCGATCGCCGGCGGGACCGGCCGGGCCCTGCGCGCGCGCAGGTCGAAACAGACCGTGCGCGCCTCGAGTTCGGCGCAGAGCCGATCGCCGGCCCGGTCGATCAGCGCGAACCGCGCGGCGATCGAGCTGCGGCCAAGCGCCGAGATCCGCCCGGTGATGCGCAACACCGCCCCCGGGCGCACCTCATGCCGATAATCGATCTCGTGCCGCACATCGGCCCAGCCCCAGCCCTCGGCGGCGGCGGCCACCGGATCGTAGCCGAGCGTCGCGAACACCTGGTAGCTGGCATCGTCGAACATGCCGAGATAGTGGCGCGTGCTGAGATGGCCCATCGCGTCGCACAGCCAGGGATGGGCAACGGCGAAGCCGCAATCGATGACGGCATGATCCGTCATCGGCTCACCCCTCCCATTCGGCGTTGCCATCGACACCGATGATCTGGCCGGTGATGTGGCGGGCCGCATCGGATGCAAGGAAGAACGCCATTTCGCCGATCTCCGCCGGCTGGATCTTGGTGCGCATCGAGATGAAGCCGAGCGCCTCCGCCTCCACCGTCTCGACCGATCGGCCGCTGGCCTCGGCCGCCCGAGCGATCAGGCCGCGCATCCGTTCGGTGTCCATGAAGCCGGGTCGGATCGCGTTGACGCGGATATTGGCCGGCCCCAGCTCGCGCGCCACATTCCTGGTCAGCCCTTCGAGCGCCCATTTCGAAGCCACATAGGCCGAACGCCCCGGCAGGCCGGTGACGGTCGAAGCGGTCGAGATGTTGACGATGCACCCGCCGCCGGCCACGCGCATCGCCGGGACCACCGCCCGGATCATGTGGAAGGCGCCGTGGACGTTGACCGCGAAGCAGCGTGCCCAATCGTCGGGGTCATTGTCCTCGACGCCGCCGATCGGGCCCGCCACGCCCGCATTGTTGACGAGTATGTCGACCGGCCCCGATTGCGCGACCAGCCGTTCGACGGCGGCCGGATCGGCGACGTCGGCGCGGATCGCGGCGAGGCCCGGCAGCGCCTCCGACGCGCGTTGGAGCGCCGCGTCGTCGACGTCGCAGACCGTCACGCGATCGCCGCGCTGCAGGAACAGCCCGGCGATCGCATGGCCGATGCCGGACGCGCCGGCGGTGACGAGGACGTGACGGGCGCTCATGCCGCCACCTGCCGGGCGGCCAGCGTCGCCGCCTCGTCGAGCAGGCCGTCGGCGCCGACGACGACGCCATAGACGGCGCGCGCGCGCGCCGTGGTGATGAGGCCGGCGGCGACGTCGTTCGCCACCAGCTCGGGCGGGCGACTGGCCGGCGGTCCATAACCGCCGCCGCCGCAGGAAATGGCGAGGATCCGCTGCCCGTCCTCGAGGCGGACCTGCGCGCAGGCGTCGAGCTTCTCGCGGCTGCCGTCGATCCGGATGAGATATTGGTCGGCGCCGCCGCCCGCGCCGCCGCCGCGCACGCCGATCGGCGCGTTGACATGCCCGTCGGACAGATAGCCGATGTCGATCGCGCCGCCGACCGGCCCGAACTCGACGATCGTCGACGGGGCGCCGGTGGTGCGGCCCGCGCCCTCGCTGTCGGCCACGAAGGCGCGGCCATGGACCATGATCGGCTGGTAGAGTTCGGCGAGCTCGACGCCGTCGACACAGCACAGTCCAGCATTGCCGACATGGCCGATCGTCCACCAGGCGTCGCTCGACGGGCTCGCCGCGCCGCCGCTCATCGCCAGGAACACCTGGTTGACGAACGCCTTGCCGTTGCGCGGATCGATGCCGGAGATGACGCCGGCCGACGGGGCGATGACCGATCCCACCTCCGCCATGCCGATCCCTTCGCCCAGGCCGGCGAGCGCGGTCTGCACGCTGTTGGCCACCCGGTCGGCGATGTTGGTGGTGGCGGCCGAGCAGGAGAAGGGATGCACCGGGATGCCGGCGATGCAGCCCTCGCGCAGCTGCACCTCGATCCGGCGAAACGAGCCGGCGTTCTTCGGGACGCTGTGATCGATGCTGTTGAAGACGCCGATCATCGCCGCGGTGCGCGCGCAGGCCTCGGAGAGGTTCATGCCGCAGGGCAGGCAATCCGGATTGTCGCGCAGGTCGACCGCGACGCGGCCCGCCTCGGGATCGACGGTCACCTCCGCCTGGATGCGCAGGCCCTCGGCGGGGAGGCCGGGAAAGGGATCGTGCGTGCTGAAGCCCGTCACCACGCCCCTGGGCAGCGCGGCCAGCACCTCGGCCATCCGCGCCTCCGAATAGTCGAACCATTGGTCGGCGAACTGGTCGAGCCGGTCCCAGCCGATCTCGCGGGCCAGTTCGGTCAGCGCCTTCTCGCCGATGCGGACGGCGCCGACGGTGGAGAGATAGTCGCCCCGCCACTGGTGCGGAACGCGGATGCGGGTCTCGCACATGCGGATGATGTCGGCGATGTCGCGCCCGTCGCGCTGCACCTGCACGGCCGGGAAGATCAGCGCGCCCTCATGATAGACGTCGCGCGCGTCGGCCATGTAGGTGGTGGGCTGCGAGTTGCCGATATCGGCCTGGTGCGCCTTGGCGAGCACGGTGAAGCGGTGGACGCCCTGCTCATCCATCACCGGCGCGATGATGCTCAGGTCGGCGGGGTGCGAGCAGCCATGATAGGGCGAATTGTGCAGGAAGGCGTCGCCCGCGCGCATGTCGGGATGGAAGTGCGCGACGGATCGCGCCATCAGGTCCGGCCCCGACAGGACGTGGATGGGCAGGCTGTCGGCGGCGGTCAGCAGCTCGCCGTCGCGGGTCAGCAGGCAGCAGGAGAAGTCGCGCGCGCGGTTCAGCACGCCGGACCGGCCGGTGCGGAGCAGCGTGTTCGACATCTTGCGCACGATGCCGTCGAGCCGGCTGCGCAGGACCGCCATCGCCGCGCCGTTGAAGGGGATATTGCCGGTCATCGTCAGGCCTCGATCAGAAGCGCGCCATCGGACGACCGGCGGAAACGGGCCGGCGGATCGATGACGACGGTGGTGAAGGGGGATTCGATCAGCGCCGGCCCCGCGAAATCGCGATCCGCGGGGATCGCGTCCCAGCGCAGCACCGGCGTGTCGAGACAGCCGAAGCCGTCGAAATAGACCGGCCGCGACGCCGCCGCCTGGCCGGCCCCGGCTTCGGCCCGCAGGCGAAAGGCGCCGTCGCCCCGCGCGCGGCAGCGGACCCGCGCGCGCAGGCCGACCAGCTCGACCGCCGAAGCGTCGTCGCGGATGGTGAAGATCTGCTCGTGCATCGCGTCGAAGGCGGCGCGGAAGGCGTCGACGTCGCTGGCCTCGACGAAGCGGCTGCCCGGCAGCGGCACGTCGATGTCCCATGCCTGGCCTTCATAGCGCGCCTCGGCGATATATTCGACGGTGGCGGGGAGCCCGGCGCGGTCGGCGAAGGCGCGGCACTGCTCGCCCAGCCGGTCGAGCGCGGCGTTGACCCGCGCCGCGTCGAACGCCGCGGTCGAGCTGTAGGCGGTGGCCGCGAACTCGGTCGCGATATCCGACATCATCGCGCCGGCCGCGCTCATCGCCGCGCCCGTCTCGGGGATCAGCAGCCGCTTGCAGCCGAGGCGCCGGGCGATGAACACCGAGTTGAGGCCGGCTGCCCCGCCGCCGCCGATCAGCACCGCCTCGGCCGGGTCGATGCCCTGGTTGACGGTCAGTTCCTGGATGGCCTGGACCATGTTCTCGGTGGCGAGATCGAGGATGCTCCACGCCGCCGCCTCGATGCCGACGCCCAGCGGGCCGGCGACGCCTTCCGCGATCGCCCGGCACGCCGCCAGCCCGTCCAGCTTCATCTTGCCGCCCAGGAAGAAGTCCGGATCGACATAGCCCAGCGCCACGCAGGCATCGGTCACGGTCGGCCGCGCGCCGCCGCGCGCATAGCAGGCCGGGCCGGGCGTCGATCCGGCGCTCTCGGGGCCGACATGGAGCAGGCCGGCGCTGTCGACGCGCGCGATGCTGCCGCCCCCCGCGCCGACGCTCTTGACGTCGACCGAGGGATAGCCGGCGAGGTGGCCGCGATAGGGCTGGCCGATCCACAGGTCGCGCGTCATCGGGATGCGGCCGTTGCTGACCAGGCTGATGTCGTAGGTGGTGCCGCCGGTATCGGCGACGATGGCGGTGCGCCAGCCGCCCTCGCGCTCGGCATAATGGCTGCCGGCGACCGGCGCCATCGACGGGCCGCTGTTGATCACCCGGATCGGCGCCGCCGCCACCTCGGACGCCTCGACCATGCCGCCGGCGCTGGTCAGCACCATCACCTTGCCCGAGAAGCCGGCGTCGGCCAGCCGTCGGGTCAGCCCGCCCAGGTAGCGCGTCATCAGCGGCTTCAGCGACGCGTCGATCGCGGCGGACGACGCCCGGCGGAATTCGCGCAGCGTCGCGTTCACCGAATGCGACAGCGTATAGGGCATACCGGGCAGATGCTGCTCGATCAGCGCGCCGATCCGCAGCTCGTGCGCCGGGTGCAGGGTCGACCACAGCAGGGCGACCGCGACCGCCTCCACCCCGGCGGCGCGAATCCGGTGGAGCGTGTCGACCAGCGCGGCCTCGTCGAGCGGCGTGACGACCCGGCCGTCGGCCAGCACCCGTTCCCGCGCCTCGAAGGTCAGCGCGCGCGGCACATAGGGCTTGGGATAGGGGATGGTGTGGTTGAACGGCTCGGTGCGGCCGCCTTCCCGGAACAGCAATATGTCGCGATGGCCCGCCGTGACGATCAGTGCCGTCTTCGCGGCATTGCCGGTGATGATCGCGTTGATCGCATGGGTGGTGCCATGGATGAAGCTGTCCGACCGGCCGAGCAGCTCGGCCAGCGAAAGGCCGCGCGCCTCGGCCGCGACGCCCAGCGCGTCGAGCACGCCGGACACGGGATCGGACGGGACGGTCGGCGCCTTGTGCAGCGTGATCGACCCGTCGTCGTCCTCGACGACGAGATCGGTGAAAGTGCCGCCGGTATCAGTCGCAAAACGCATGAAGGCTCCTCAGGGTGATCGGGGCAGGCGGCTGCGTCCGCCGGGCCGCGATCACGGCCGACAAAAGGAAAAACGGGTTCGTTCCGGCCCGGCCCGAACCGGATCGGATCAGGTCTAGAAGGCGACCGCGTCGTCGCCCTTGAGGCCGAGGATCGCGCGCGCTTCGGCGGGCGTCGCGACCTCCACCTCGAGGACGTCCAGAATGTCGCGGATCTTGCGAACCTGCTCGGCATTGCTGGCCGCGAGCCGGCCCTTGGCGATGTAGAGGCTGTCCTCCAGCCCGACGCGGACATTGCCGCCGGCGAGCGCGCACTGCGCCAGGAACTTCATCTGCGGCCGGCCGACCGCGAAGCAGGACAGCAGATAATCGTCGCCGAACAGACGGTCGGCGGTCTGCTTCATCAGCATGAAATTCTCGAGGTCGGCGCCGATGCCGCCCAGGATCCCGAAGATGCCCTGGATCAGATAGGGCGGCTTGATCAGCCCCGCGTCGGCGAAATGCTTGACGGTGTAGAGGTGGCCGATGTCGTAGCATTCATATTCGAAGCGGGTGCCGTGGCCCTGGCCCAGCTCGATCATGATCCGCTCGATCAGCGCGAAATTATGGTTGGCGGGAAAGCGCTTGCTGCCGAGCATGAGCTCGCGTTCCCAGTCGTGCTTCCAGTCGAACTTGTCGGCCAGGCCGAAGAAGCCGAAATTCATCGACCCCATGTTGAGCGACGTCATCTCCGGGCTGGCGCGCAGCGGGCCGACGAGGCGGTCCTCCTCGGAGAAGCCCGGCGCGCCGCCGGTGGTGATGTTGATCACCGCGTCGGTCGCCTGTTTGATGCGCGGCAGGAACTGCATGTAGAGATCGGGATCGGGAGACGGGCGCCCGTCGCGGGGATCGCGCGCGTGCAGGTGCAGGATGGCGGCGCCGGCCTCGGCCGCCTCGATCGACTGGCGGGCGATCTCGTCGGGCGTGATCGGCAGGTGCGGCGACATGGAGGGCGTGTGGATCGATCCCGTCACCGCGCAGGTGATGATCGCTTTTCCGGTTTTCTGCATGGGAACTCCTAGTGCGCCGCGATGGCCGCGGCGGCGGTGCGTCCGAAGGGGGGGCGGCTGGCCAGCGCCAGCGCCGCGCCCGACAAGGCCAGGATCGGCACGGCGATGAGCAGCGACTGGCCGAGCCGGTCGGGCCCGCCGAGCGTATCGGTGAGCAGGCCGATCATCGCCGGCCCGCAGCCGATGCCGATCAGGGTCACGGTGGCGAGGAACATCGACGTGACGACGCCGCGCAGGCGATCCGGCGTCAGCATCTGCACCCCCGCCAGGGTCGCCGGCGACGCCAGCGTCAGGAAGAAGTTGAGCAGCCCCGCCGCGACGACCGAGGTCGCCAGATCGCGGCTGGTCGCGAACAGCAGCACGCACGGGATCGCGCCGAGCAGACCGACGACGATCACCGGCGCGGCCGGCGACCGGGCCTGCCGCGACTGGAAGAGATCGGTCAGCATCCCCCCGCTGATATGGCCGAGCGGCGCGGCGAGGAGGACGATGCCGCCCACCACCAGCCCGGCCTGCGGCGGCGTCATCGCGAAGAAGCGCACATAGAAGCTCGGCATCCAGGCGGCGATGGTCTGGACCAGCAGGACGACGATCGTGGCGGCGACGGTGTGCGTCGCATAGGCGGCGCGGTGCTGGCGGAGATAGGAGAAGGTGGCGGCGAAATCGGGCGCCGCGCCGGCGGCCGTTCCCGTCCGGGCGGGCTCGCGCACGCTCAGCATCAGCAACGCCAGCACGAAGCCGGGCGCGGCCATGATCACGAAGGTCGCCTGCCAGGGAAGGAGATGGCCGATGCCGGCCAGCGTCATCCCGCCGGTGGCGGTGACCGCCGCGAGGACGGCGCCGCCGCCGATCAGCGCGGCGCTCTTGCCCAGCGACGCGCCGGTGGTGAACAGCGAGACCGCCCGGCCGAGCTGCCGGCGGGGGAAATAGGCCGCCAGCAGCGACATCGCGGCCGGCACCAGCGCCGCCTCCCCGAAGCCGACGCCGACCCGCGCGAGGAACAGCGAGCCGAAGCTGCCGGCGAGCCCGCAGGCGGCGGTGGCCAGGCTCCACAGCACCATGCCGGCGATGATCAGGTTGCGCCGGTTCATCCGGTCCGCCATCCGGCCGAGCGGCACCGCGACGACGGTGTAGAGGATCACGAAGCCCGTGCCCTGCAACAGCCCGAGCTGCGCGTCGCTGACGCCGAGATCGGCCTTCAGCGGCTCCATCAGCAGGCTCATCAGGAAGCGGTCGATGAAGGACACGAGATGGCCCGTCGCGAGCAGCGCGGCCACATACCAGGCATAGCCCCCGGCGCGGGAAGGTTCCGTCACGGGGCCGGCCGTCGCCATCAGCCGATCGCCGCCGAGATGCCCTCGTCCGCCAGCCAGACGCTGCCATGGACCGGGCGCGCCGCGTCGGAGAGCAGGTAGAGGACGATGCCGGCGATGTCGGCCGCGTCGCTGAATGCGGTGCCGCTCGGCGTGATCTGCCGCATGCCGTCGGCCATCGCCGGGTCGGCGCGGACGTCGGCGTTCATCGGCGTGGCGGTGTTGCCCGGCGCCACCGCGTTGATCGCGATGCCCTGCGGGGCGAGTTCGGCGGCGAGCGCGCGGGTCAGCATCGCGACCGCCGCCTTGCTGGCGCAATAGAGCGCGAAGCCCTTGACCCCGACCACCGCCGCGACCGATGCGAGGTTGACGATCCGCCCGCCACCGCGCTGCCGCAGCGCGGGCACGGTCGCGGAGATCATGTTCCACACGCCCGCGACGTTGATGTCGAGCAGCCGCGCCGCATCGGCCGGCGGGGTGTCGCCGGCCGGCGTCGGAAAGAACACACCGGCGGCGTTGACCAGCAGGTCCACCCCGCCGAACGCCTCGACCACCTGCCCGATGAGCCGGGCGACGGCGTCGGCGTCGCGCACGTCGACCGCGAAGGCCCGCGCGACACCGCCCGCCGCGACGATGCCGTTCGCCACGTCGCTCGCCTTGTCGAGGCTGCTGCTGGCGACGACCGCGACCTGCGCGCCTTCGCGCGCCAGCGCCTCCGCCACCACCCGGCCGATGCCCGAGCTGCCGCCGGTGACGATCGCCACCTTGCCCGCGAACCGCCCGCTCATGCGTACACCGCCGCCGACAGCGCCGCGCAGCGATCGCCGAGGCCGCCGCCCTCGCACATCAGCGCGGGGCTGTAGGAGAAGGCGATGCGGTTCTCGGGATCGGCGAAGCCGAGTGCGCCGCCCGCGCCCGGATGGCCGAACGCGCCGGGATTGGAGCCCATGGGGGACATGTTCGCCTCGTTCAGGAAGAAGCCCTGGCCATAGCGGAAGACGCGGTCGGTCATCGCGCACTGCCCGAACCAGCTTTCCTCCCGCATGCGGTCGATGGTCGCCGCGGAGAGCAGGCGCACGCCGTCCAGCGCGCCGCCGCAGGCCAGCGCCGCGAAGATCCGCGCGACGCCGCGCGCATTGCCGTGGCCGTTGGTCGACGGCATCAGCCCGCTGCGCATCCGCGCATCGTTGTAGTGATCGGGGGACTGCGGGCGCATCCGCCAGGCGCGTCCCAGCTTGGTGGTGACGTCGCGCGATTGCACGAAGGTGTGGCTCGCCTCGTTGGGCACGATGTCGGCGACCCGGCCGGGATCGGTCCAGGCGGCGCCATAGCCATAGTCGGCGCCGAGCGGCAGGCAGACCTCCTCGCGCAGGAAGCGGTCGAGCGGCCGGCCGTCGACCCGGCGGACCAGTTCGCCCAGCAGATAGCCCGCCGTGGCGGAATGATAGCCGTGGTCCATGCCCGGTTCCCAGACCGGCTCCTGCACCTCCAGCGCGCGGATCATCACGTCCCAGTCGAACCCCGCGCCGTCGGGCGCATGATCGGCGTAGAGCAATCCCGCCTTGCCCGTGACCAGGGTTCGCACGGTGATCGCCCCCTTGCCGGCCTGCGCGAATTCCGGCCAGTAGCGCGCCACCGGCGCGTCCATGTCGACCAGGCCGCGGTCGACGAGCATCCACAGGCATAGCGCGGCCATGCCCTTGCCCACCGACATCATGCAGACGATCATGTCCTCGCGCCAGGGCCGGGTGCGCCCGGCATTCGCCCATCCGCCCCACAGATCGACGCGGCGCGCGCCATCCTCATAGACACAGACCGCGCCGCCGAGCTCGCCGCGCTCGCGGAAGTTGGCGGCGAAGGCCTCGCCCACTTTCGCGAAGCGCGGATCACAGAAGCCGCCGATCATGATGTCCACCTGTCCCGTCATGGCCATGCTCAATATTTGAACACGGCCCGGATGCCGTAGGTGCGCGGTTCGCCGACGCGGCCGACGATGCCGGACGCGAAGCTCGCCGTGCTGGTGACATATTCCTTGTCGGCGAGGTTGCGGCCGAACAGCAGGAACTGGATGTGGTCGCCCGGCAGCGTGTAGCCGATGCTGGCGTTGATCAGCCCGTAGCCGGCCTGCTGGTCGAGTCCGCCGTTGATCGCCGTGAAATATTGCCGGGTGCGGTGGCTATATTCGCCGCGCGCGAAGAAGGCGCCGTCGCCCACCGGCACGTTGGCCTGGGCATAGAGGGTGTACGACCATTTGGGCGACAGGTTCAGCCGGTTGCCCGACGCATCGAACACGATGTTCCCCGGTTTGAGCGCCGAGGTGTAGTTCTTGTAGACCGCATCCAGATAAGCGAGGTTCGCGCCGAGCTGCAGCCAGTCGGTCGGATGCGCCTCCGCCTCGATCTCGACGCCGTCGACCGTGGCGTCGGACGCGTTGGTGATGTCGATCACGCCCGGCGTCAGGAAGGACTGCACCTGCAGGCCCTTGTAGTCATAGTGGAAATAGGTGCCGTTCAGGCGCAGCTTGCGGTCGAACAGGTCGAGCTTGGCGCCCGCTTCATAGCTCCACAGCGTCTCCGGCGCGAAGCCCTGCGCGGGGTTGGCGCTGGCGAAGTTGAACCCGCCCGACTTGAAGCCCCGGGTCGCCGACGCGAACAGCAGCACGCCGTCGGTCGGCCGGAACTCGATACCGAATTTCGGCGTCCACGCCTTGTAGGTGCCCGCCGTCGAATAGGTCCGCGGATAGGTGGCGAGCGGCAGCCCGGTGGCGAAGTCGAAATTGGTCGCCACCTGATCGAAGCGCTTCCGTTCGCGGGTATAGCGGATGCCCGCGGTCAGGCTGAGCTGGTCGGTCAGCGCGTAATTGCCCTGCGCGAAGCCCGCCCACGCCTTGGTGTTGATCGTCGGCGAGAAGTTCGCCCGCACCGTCGGGAAGGTGGTGACGGTGGAATCGACGTCGATATGCTCGTCGAAATAATAGGCGCCGAGGATATAGGTCAGCCCGCCGAGCTTGCCCGTCAGGTTCAGCTCCTCCGAGAACTGATGCTGCTTCTCATATTGGTCGGTGCGGCGGATGTTCAGCGCCGTGCCGTCGGTGTCGCCGGCCTGGACGAGCCGGTTGGCGCGGTAGGCGGTGAGCGACTTGAGCTTGGCGGCGTCGCCGAAGTCGTAATTGATCTCGGCCGCCGCGCCCGATTGCTTGCGGTTGGCCTTCGGGCGGATGTTGAGCGCGACCTTGCGATAATCGCCCAGCACGCTGTTGGCCAGCGGATCGGCGGTCGTCTGGAGCAGCTTCACATAGCCCGCGAGCGCGTCGTTCGAATGGAGATAGTCGCCGCGCAGGATGATCTCCAGCGGCTCCGACGGGGTGAAGCGGAGCTGGCCGCGCGCGCCGAACGTGCGTTCGTTGTCCGCATCGCCGATGCCCGGGACGACGTTCTTCAGATAGCCGTCGCGGCGGCTGCCGATGAGCGAGATCGACCCGTCGACCTTGCCCTTGACCAGCGGCCCGCTGACATAGCCCTCGGCCCGCGCGAAATTATAGTTGCCGTAGGTCAGCTGGGCCTTGGCGGCGAGCTCGTCGGTCGGCTTGCGGCTGATGACGTTGATCGTGCCGCCCACCGAGTTGCGGCCGTAGAGCGTGCCCTGCGGCCCGCGCAGCACCTCGATCCGCTCGACGTCGAGGAAGTTGGAGAGGTAGCTGGCGGGGCGCGCCAGATAGACGCCGTCGAGATGGATCGTCGACGATGGGTCCGAACCGCCGAACACGTTGTTCGAGCCGATGCCGCGGATATAGACCTGCGAGAAGGACGCATTCTGCGTCACCTGCAGGTTCGGCGAGAGCGAGGCCAGGTCGCGCACGTCCTTGATCCCGGTCGCCTCCAGCGCCGGGGCGCTGAACGCGGTGATCGCGAGGGGCGTGTCCTGCAGGCGGGTCGCGCCCGTCTTGTTGGCCGTGACGAGGATGTCGCCATAGGCGTCCGAACCGTCCGCTCCCGCGGTTGCCTGTGCCTGGACGCTCCCAGCCGAAAGTGCGGTGCCGAGCAGTAGCGCGCTTGCGATAATCTTCATCCTGTCCCCTTTCCCGATGCAGGCCGGGGCTGGCCATGATTTGGCTCAGCACGAATCGGAATTAATCACGGATCAGAACGAAAGGCAAGTATCGTCGACGATTTTTGAATTTAAGGCGGATTTTATCCCATTTAAATGGATAATCGTCGACGATTTATCGCTCCAGCAAGCGGGCGCACCAATGCGCGTGATAGTGCATGACGGCCGCCGCCGACCCGGCGTCGCCGGCCAGCAGGGCATCGGTCAGCCGTTGGTAGTTGGTGACATATTGGTCGATGTGGCTGGCGAGATGGATCGAGGAGACGACCAGGCGATTCCAATATTCGATGTTGATCGCCCGCATGACGAAATCGACATAGGGTTTCTCCGCGATGGCGTTCACCAGATAGTGGAAGTCGTTGAGCACCAGGAAGAAATGGAAATCGGGGGCGGTCGAGGCGGCCCGGATCGCGGCCATCGCGCTGGTGACGCGGGCGGCGTTGTCGCCCTCCGCCATGCGCAGCGCGGCGCTCCTGAGCGCGACGGAGATCACCGGCGCCATGACCTCGTAGATCTCGGCCATGTCGTGCCGCGTCATCGGCCGCAGGATCGCGCCGCGGTCCGGCAGCAGCTCGACCAGCCCCTGGCCCGCGAGCACGGCCAGCGCCTCGCGCACCGGGGCGCGGCTCAGCCCCAGGCGCTGCGCCACTTCCGCCGCGACGATGCGGCTTCCGGGCTTGAGTTCGCCCGCGTCGAGCGACTCCATGATCGCGCCATAGACCTGCTGGACGAGCGGCGTCTTTATGCCGCCATCGGACAACTGCTTGGGTGAACCGAAGGGAAGCCCGAGGGAAGACGACGCCTCCGGCTCATCCCTTTGCTTCCTTTGACGCCCCATAATCCTCCTCCATTGCCCCTGATGCGAAAGCGTGAAAACTATCCTGCGCCCGTAACTAGCGACAATCCGATCGAAATGCGCGTGCATCAGTCCGCGCGGCCTTCCTCGATGATTTCCTTGGTGAAATCGCGGACATAGCCGATCGTGTGCGCGCCGGTCGCGAACCGTTCTTCGGAATAGGCCCAGCACATTCCCTCCATCCCCGCGGCATCGCGCAGAGGAACCGAAGGCACGCGGTCGACGATATGGTGCCGCCCCCGCGCGACGAAGACGCCCCGGTGGAGCATATGGGCCGCCATCAGCGCATCGCCGTCGAACGATGCCCGGGCCCATTGCAGAAATCCCTTCAGCAGAGGCTTCCCCTGCCATGCCGGCGGGGCCGTGATGGCGAAGTCGGCGATCTGCCAGCGATGAACCGGGCGCTGGTTTCGCGATATGCCGATCCACACGGGTCGGTCCGTCTGGTCGGGTATTTCGATGTCCCATTGGATGGAACGTTCGAGGTGCCGCATCGACCACAGGGCGAGATCGACGAGATGCGTGCAGTTGGAGGTCGGCGGCAGTCGCCTGATCAGGTCCGACGCGTCGGTTGGAATCTGCGAACCGATCATGGCCGACAGGCCCGCCACGGCGCCTTTGCACACGGTCGTCGGCGATCGGATGAAATCCCCGGCCAGGCCCGTGATCACCTGGTCCCGATGGTCGAGCGTGAGCCAGAAGGAATGATGGGTGTCGTCGACCTGAGCCGAGATGCGCCCGGGCCGCGCGCGGAAACGGATCCGCCGGCGAAAGATGCCGACCCCGTAATGGGGATTGGGTTCGAAATGGCTAAGCGTCGAGATCATGTCGTCCGTCGCCCCTTGCGTGATGGCATCGCCGGCTGATCAACTAAATCGTTGACTTGTGGATCGCTTTGGGTGGTTAGCTTCGTCCGATAGCGAAGGGACGTCAGAGGGGCAGAATGAGCAAGGTCAGCAATATCTCGCGCCGTCGTTCTTCCGCGCGAGCGGAAGGAGGTGCGGATTATGTCGCCAAACGTCGTGAACTTCTGCGCATAGCGGCCAAGCTGTTCAAGGAGCAGGGTTATCAATCGACGCGCCTGGCGGATATCGGTCGCGAGGCCGGGCTGGATCGCGCCACCGTCTATTATTATGTCGGCAGCAAGGAAGAGCTGTTTCGCGAAACCGTCGAGGGGGTGCTGGACGCCAACATGGCGGAGGCGGCGCGGTTGCTGGCGGATTCGTCGCTCAGCTGGGTCGAACGGCTGCACGCCATCTATGTCGGGCTGATGGTATCCTATGAGGAAAACTACCCGGCGACCTTCGTCTATATCCAGGAACAGATGCATCAGATGGGCGCGGAGGAGACCGCTTGGGCCCGTGACATCATGAAGAAGACCCGGTCGTTCGACAGCACCCTGATCCATTTCATCCAGGAAGCCGTCGCCGCAGGGGATTTGCGCAGCGATGTGTCGCCCCGCCTGATCGAAAACGCGTTGTTCGGCATGCTCAACTGGACGCATCGCTGGTTCGTCCCGGGCAAGGGCATGACGGGGAGGGAGATCGCCGAGACCTTCTGGTCGATCTTCATCGACGGCATGCGCAAGGATGGGCACGGGGCGTCCTAGGCGAGACGCGCGCGGAGCGCGCGCTTGTCGATCTTCGTGGCGGACATGGGCCATTCCGCGTCGGTCATGAAGACGATCGCGCGCGGCACCTTGTAGCCGGCGGCGCGGGCGCGGCAATGGGCTATCAGTGCGTCTTCGCCGATGGTCCGGCCGGCCCGGAGCTCGACGAAGGCGACGGGAACCTCGTCCAACCGGATGTCGGGTCTTCCGACCACCTCGGCGATCTTCACTGCCGGATGCTCCGCGAGCACGGCCTCGACCTCGGTCGCCGCGACATTCTCGCCGCCTACCTTCAGCATGTCCTTGCAGCGACCCGCGAAAACGAGACTGCCGCCAGGGAGCCGGGTGTAGAGATCGCCGGTTCGCAGCCAGCCGTCGGCATCGATGCCCTGGTCGGTCCTGGCCCGATCGGCCCAATAGCCGTCCATCACATTATAGCCGCGGACCAGTATCTCCCCCATGTGACCGTCGGGGAGGTCAACGCCGCTGTCGGCGTCGACGATTCTCACCTCCACGCCGGGATAGGCTTTGCCCTGGGTGGTCGAGCGCGATAGCCGGTCCTCGCTCCGGTCGCTGAGGGCGAAGATGCCGGCGGTTTCGGTCATCCCGCAGGCCTGCAGGATCTCGGTTTCCGGCAACAGGTCCTGCACCCGGTCGACCAGGGCCGGAGGGGCGATCAGGAACAGGTGCCGCAAGGTCGCGAACCGTTCGGGGGCGAACCCCGGATGATCGATGATGGCCTGGGCGATGGCCGAGAACCAGGGCCAGGCCAGCGTCGCGCCATGCTCGGTCATCAGCCGGATGGCCCGCCCGGCATCGAACCAGCTATCCGTCAGGAACGTCCCGGCCACGCCGACGCTTCCGATGAACGGGGCCAGGCTGCCGATATGGAACAGCGGTCCCGCCGCCCAGGTCACGTCATGATCGCCGACGGACAGCCGGTGGCGAGCCCGTTCCACCGGGCCTCGGGTCACCGCCTCGTGCGGCAGGACGCAACCCTTGGGATGGGCGGTCGTGCCCGATGTGTAGATGATGAGCGCGGGGTCCCGAACGCGGACGCAGCGGCGGACGCTTTCGACCTGCGCCTCGGTGACGGCCTCGCCGAGACGCAGGAATGCCCGGCGTCCCAGCGCGATGCCGGGCGCCTCTCCACGCACGAGCGCGATTCGCCGCCGTCCGCCGTCGGACCCCGCGCCGCGCAAGGCCTCTTCCAGCACGGCGTGAAGATCGGCGGGATCCTCGTCATGCCGACTCGTCAGGATCGCGAAAATATCGGCGTGGTCGATGATATAGCCCAGTTCGGCGGCTCTGTGGCGGGTGTTGAGCGGAACGGCCACGCAACCGGCGAGCATCACGCCGAAAAGCGCTTGGGCATATTCGACGCTGTTGGGGATCAGCAGGGCGATATGCGCGCCCCGCCTCGCTCCCATCGCCAGCAGCGAACGGGCGATCGACAGGGCGCCTGCCCGTAGTTCCGCGTAGCTGGCCCTGGCCGAGGGCAGGATCAGCGCGGCGCGATCGGGATGGCTATGCGCGGCGCGCAGCAGCAGATCGGCCAAGGGGCAGACCTCGGTTGTGACGACAGGCGACATGACATTCTCCCGAGCGGCAAAGCGCAGTGTCTCAAGCGCTTATCAAAAAAGCGGACCGCTCAGTCAACACAAGAGTTGACAGGATGCGGCGGCTGGGCCGATATGCAGTCAACACTGGTATTGACTGAGCGGTCCCGGCCAGGCCGGGCCCGCCAAAGCATGGGGAATGGGATGCGCTTTCATTTGATGCAGACCGGCGTGGTTGGCCGGCGCCACGAGATCGAGGCGGGAATGGCCGGGCAGCGTCCCGAGCTGTACCAGCGCTTCCTCGAAGAGGTTCGCGGCTATGTCCAGCTTGCCGACGAACTGGGCTTCTACGGCTATTGCCAGCCCGAACATCATCTCCAGATCGAGGGGTTCGAGGCGAATAATCATCCCGGCATGTTCAGCCTGTTCGTCGGGCAGCACGCCAAGCGGATGCATGCGGGCATCATGGGTTACACCATGACCACGCATAACCCGGTGCGGGTCGCCGAGGAGATCGCCACGCTCGACCATATGCTGCAGGGCAGGCTCTATTGCGGCTTCACCCGAGGCTATCATGCCCGCTGGGTCGACAGCTACGCCGCGAAGGAAGGCATTAGCGCGACCACGCCCGACAACGTCAAGGCGCGGGACGAGCAGGATGCGAAGAACCGGTCGCTGTTCGAGGAGAGCGTCCGCGTCATCAAGAAGGCGTGGACCAGCGACGTGTTCAGCCACAAGGGCGAGCATTGGGAGTTCCCCCCCAATGGTGGATCGACCGGCCATCCCGCCTACGCCAAATATGGCAAGGGACAGGATGCGGACGGCATCGTCCGCGAGATCGGCATCGCGCCGCTTCCCTATCAGCGCCCGCATCCGCCCATCTATGGCGGCTTCGCGGCTTCGATGCGGACGGTCGATTTCTGGGCCCGGGAAGAGGGCAAGATGATCGTGCTGTCCGACAATCTCGATTTCTGCGAGACGCTGAACAACCGGTATATCGAAAGCGCGGCCAAGGCCGGCCGCACCGCCACCGGCGCCGATGCGTCGGCCTGGGGCGGCTTCCTGATGCTGACCGACGACAAGGATCGCGCGGCCAGGCTCCTCGAAGAGCATATGTGGTTTTGGGACGAATGGTTCATCCCGCTGGGGCAGCGTCCGCCGAACGTGCTGATCGGAACCGCGGACGAGATCGCCGACAAGATCGGGCGGGCGCATGACCGGCTCGGCTTCGACGAGCTGTTCCTCATGTTCGGCCAGGGGCATCTCGAGCCGGAGGCCAATCAGGAGGAGCTGGAGCAGTTCGTCAGCAAGGTCGCTCCGCGCTTTTCGGTCAAGGCCGCCGACGGCACCCTCGTTTAGGCGACGGGCCGCGCCGGACGGCGGGCCTCGCCTCAGCGGGTCCCGCTGTGCGGCGGCGCGGCGGCGGCCAGCTCCAGCGTCCGCTCGATCGCCAGCCGCCCGGCGCCCAGCGCGATGGCGTTGGCCAGGTGCAGGCGGAAACCCGGAAGGAAGCGGTGCGTCGGCGTGGCGTCGCTCGCCATGGCGGCCAGTTCCTTGATCCGCGCCCTGACCCGCCCGCCGCGCCACGGCACCGCGCAATAGTCGAAGAAGGCGGTGAATTGCGCCGGCGACAGCCTGAGCATGGATCGCAGGAAGCCCGGCAGCTCGCGCTCGAACCCGATCCAGAAGGGGTCGTTGCCGACATGACGGTCCCACAGGGCCTGCTGCTCGCTCGACAGCGCATCGCTCGGCGCGCTTTCCCGCGTGCCGGCTTCCTCCATGAGGATGGTGGCGCTGATCATCAACGAATGCACGCCAAGGCCGGAGATCAACGAAACGATCTCCTGTGCCTCGTCGACCGTCACGCCGGCATCGAGCGCCGCCGCGATGGTTTCGCGAACGGCGGCGGCGTCCAGCGATGTGACCGACACGGCGACGGCGAGCCTGATCATCGCTTCCTCCGCGAAGGAGAGCGGGGTCCCCATGTCGGTGGCCGCGGCTTGGGCCAGTCCGCGCATTTCATCCAGATCGAGCATGGCTTCGAAAGTCCCTATCGACAGGCGGGTTGTCAACTTATTCGTTGACTGGTTGGATGTGGCCTGTCAACGTGTGTGTTGAAATCGGACGGTCGCCCGTCGGAGAGGGATATGAAGCAGCAACCGGCTGATTTTCCGGGGCGATATGGCGCATCGGCCTGGGCACCTCCGCCGTTATCCGGGGGCATCTCGCGCCCCATCCTCCAACATAGGGATTGATATGAACGACCTCACGAGACTGATCGAAGAGCGGGCCATCGAGCGGATGATGTACGAATACAGCCATGCGCTCGACATGAACCAGCCGGACCGGCTTGCGGACTTGTTCGTCGACGATTGCGAGGTGAGCTACGCGCCCAATTTCGGCGCGACCGGCATGGAGGCCTATAAGCAGACGCTCGAGGGCATCGGCACCTTCTTTCGGGCCACCAGCCATCATAATTCCAACATCGTGATCGATTTCACCGGCGACGGCGAGGCCGAGGTGCGCTCCACCGTTCTCGCCATCCACCGCTACACCAAGGAACGCCCGGACGGCATCCTGTACGGCCAGTATTTCGATACGGTCGTCAAGCGTGACGGCGAATGGAAGTTCCAGCGGCGCGAATTGCGGACCACGATGACGACCGACTATCACGTCCGCAGTTCCCATCCGATCGGCCGCCGGGCGTAGGGCATGGCCGCCGCTTATGAAACGATCCGCGTCGAGCATGACGGGCCGATCAGTTGGATCGTGCTCGACCGCCCCGAGGCGGCCAACGCTCTTTCGCCCCGCTTGCTGGACGAATTCTCCGCGGCGCTGGAGGCGCTGAAGGGGGAGGGCGGTCCGGTCATCGGCATAAGGGGCGAAGGGCGGGGCTTTTGCGCGGGCATGGATCTCGGCGCCTATGGCAGCGGGGATTCGGGACCTGCCGATCCGATGGCCGACCGGTCGAGGCTGCATCGGAATGTCGAGCGCTGGCTCGCCATATGGGATCATCCCAAGCCGGTCATCGCCGCCGTCCATGGCTTCTGTCTCGCGGCGGCCGCCCAGATGTGCGTCTTCGCGGATATCACCGTCGTCGCCGACGACGTCAGGATCGGGGAGCCCACCGTCCCGATCGGTGGCGGCTACATCGCGCCGGCCTGGGTGTCCCTGGTGGGACATAAGCGCGCCAAGGAATTCGCCTTCGTGCCGGGCAACTGGATCGATGGCCCCACCGCCGTCGAGTGGGGCTGGGCGAATCATTGCGTGCCGGCGGCGGACCTGCTGGCCGCCGTTCGCGGCCTGGCGGATCGCATCGCCCTGACTCCGCCCGATGTGCTGCGACTGAAAAAGCTGTCGATCAACCGGGCCGCGGAGGCCGGCGGCTTCCGCCAGGCGCTTTCGGGCATCGCCGAGATCGACGCGCTGCTTCACCTCGCGCCCGCGGTGATCGCGGTCCGGGAACGGATGGCCGAGCAAGGCCTCAAGGCCGTCATCCAACAATTCAGGGTTCCGCCGACGACACCGCTCGTCGCGCCGAAGGAGTAGACATGGCTGATCTGGAATTCCACCGCGAGGGGCATATCGCGCATGTCCGCCTCAATCGTCCCCAGGGCCTGAACGCCATCACGCCCGAGATGGACCAGGCGATGTACGACGCCTGGCGGGAGATCAACGCCGATCCCGATATCTGGGCGGTGATATTGTCCGCCGAAGGCGAAAAGGCCTTCTGCATCGGCGCCGACGTGTCCGGCGGGACCGACCGTGATGGTCGAATGGCGCTGGCGGGCGGGCTGACCGGCATCGGCGGGCCGCTGGTCACCTGTCGCAAGCCGATGATCGCCGCGGTGCAGGGCTTCTGCGTCGGCGGCGGTTTCGAACTGGCGATGTGCGCCGATATCATCGTCGCCGCCGACACCACCCAGTTCGGCCTGCCCGAGACCAAGGTCGGCATCATCGGCGAGTGCGGCGTCGTGCATCGCGCCGTTCGGCAATTGCCCTACCATATCGCGATGGCGCTCATCCTGACCGGCGAGCGCATCAAGGTGGCCGAGGCGGCTCGATACGGCTTGGTCAACGAGGTCGTGCCATATAGCGATCTTGCCGAAGCGGCGCGGAAATGGGCCGACAAGCTGCTCGCGGCGTCGCCGCTCGCCGTGCAGGCGGCAAAGGATGCCGCTCTGGGGCGGCTCGGTTATCCGCTGGATGTGGCGCTCGCGACCAGATTCGAAGCGATCGAGGCTTATGAGGCCGCCGCCGACCGGCTCGAAGGACTGGCGGCCGCATCCCAGCGGCGCAAGCCGGTGTGGACCGGCAGATAAGGTAGCGACTGATGAAGGAGTGGGTGCTCCGCAACCGTATTGTCAACACATATGTTGGCAAGGCCGGCGTCCGAGCCCTAACGGGATCATGTGGAGAGGAGGCGCGTCGCGATGGACGTCAAGGATAGCATGGTGGTGGTGACCGGCGGCGGCGCGGGCATCGGCGCCGCGCTCGTCGACCTGCTCGTCGCGGGAGGCGCGGCGGCTATCCTGGTCAGCGATCGGGACCTTTCCGCCGCCGAGCAGGTCGCGGCCCGCCATGCCGGCGGCGCGGCGCGCGTCATCGCCCGCCAGGCCGATATGACGTCCGGCGAGGACATCGATCGGCTGGTGGCCTTCGCGGAGCGGACGTTCGGCCATATCGACATTCTATGTTCCAACGCCGGGATCATGACCACGGGCGGCGTCGAGCTTCCCGCCGGGGACTGGGACCGCGCCTGGCGGATCAACCTGATGGCGCACGTCCACGCCGCGCGGGCGGCCCTGCCGCTGATGGTGCGGCGCGGGCGCGGTCATTTCGTCAATATCGTATCGGCTGCGGGAATGCTGACCGCGCCTGGCGCGGGACCCTATAGCGTGACCAAGCACGCCGCGGTTGGGCTCGCGGAGTGGATGGCGATCACCTATGGGGACCAGGGGATCGGCGTGAGCCTCGTTTGTCCGGGCGCCGTCCAGACGGGCATGCTGGCGGCCTCCCTGGCCGACGGCAATGAAGGCGTCCGCCGCGTTGCGGCAACGAGCGCGGTGCTCGACGCGGTTTCGGTCGCACGAGCCATCGTCGAGGGCGTGATCGCGGATCGTTTCCTGATCACGCCGCACGAGGACACGCTGCCCAACACCCAACGCAAGTGGAACGACCCAGACCGCTGGATACGCGGTATGCGCGCCTTTCTGCGCACGGCCGCCTGAAGGAGCGCATGATGGAACTGACGCTGCAGCGTAAACTCTACGAAGAGATCGTCGATTATCTCAACCGCAACGGCACCAGCCTCGCGGCGACCGCGCAACCCCATTCCGGCGCCACTTATTTCGATCCCGCCTATATGGCGCGGGAGAAGGCGCTGATGGCGACCCTGCCGGTGATCGTCGGCCATGGATCGTCGATCCCAGAACCCTATCAGTATATCGCGCATGACGACACGGGCGTCCCGGTGATCGTCGTCCGCCAGCCTGACGGAAGGCTGAAGGCGTTCCTCAATATCTGCCGCCATCGCGCGGCCAGGCTGTGCCCTTCCGGGCAAGGACAGGCCAAGCTTTTCGCCTGCCCCTATCATGGCTGGACCTATCGTTCCGATGGGCGGCTGCATGCTTTGCTGAAGGAGGGTTTCCCCGACATCGACGATGCGCAGAGCCACCTGGTCGAATTGCCGGTCGAGGAGCGTCACGGGCTGATCTGGCTGATCACGACGCCGGGCCTGGATATCGACGTCGCGGCGTTCCTGGGCGATCTCGATGTCGAACTGGCTTCATTCCCGATGCGGGATTTCCAGCTCGAGCGCGCCGAGGTGCTCGAATATGACATCAACTGGAAGTTCGTGCTCGACGGTTTCCTCGAAGTCTATCACATCCCCAAGCTGCACTCGAACACGATCGCGCCCTATTTCTTCGGCCGCCATTCGCCGTTTCAGCCGATGGGGCGGCATGGACGCCTGCTGGGCGTCCGCAAGGTCTTCGACGACATCAAGGACGAACCTTTCGACAGCGATCGGTTCCTGAGGAGCGTGGCGATCAACTACCAGGTGTTCCCCAACAGCTTCTTCATCTGGCAGGGCGATCATTTCGAGATCTGGACGCCCTATCCCACCGACGTGCCCGGCCGTTGCAAGGTGCGCATCCAGTCGCTGTGCACGCCCGACATGATCGGCGGCGAATGGACCCGGCGCTGGGATCGCAACTGGAAGATCCTTATCGACACGGTCAAGGCCGAGGACTGGGCGATGAGCCAGGAGGTTCAGGCCGACCTGCCGCATCTTCCCGACCATCAGGTGCTGTTCGGCCGCAACGAACCCGCGCTTCAGCATTTCCATACCGAACTCGACCGCGCCCTTGCGCCGGCATGAGCCTCGCCGGGCGCCGCCACCGCGTGGCGGCGCCCGGGCCGTTCAGTTCACCCGGCGGCTGTAGCTCTCCCAATAGGGCTCGCGGATGACATTCTTCATGGGTTTTCCCGAGGGCGTGCGGGGGAAGCCTTCGACGAACTCGACCGATCGCGGACATTTGAACGGAGCCAGATGGCCGCGCGCATAGGAGATCACCTCGGCGGGCTCGGCCGACCGTCCCTCGCGGAGGATGATGAGCGCCTTCACGCTTTCCCCCCAGATGTCGTCGGGAACGCCGATCACCACCGCTTCCTGGACCGCCGGATGCTCGCCCAGCACGCGTTCCACCTCGGCGGGATAGACATTCTCGCCGCCCGAACGGATCATGTCCTTCAGCCGATCGCTGATATAGAGATAGCCGTCGCGCAGATGGCCCATGTCGCCGGTGCGGAACCAGCCGTCGGGCCGGAACGCCTTGGCCGTCTCCTCCGGCCGGTTCCAATAGCCCTGGCCGCGCTGTCCGCCCCTGACCCAGAGTTCGCCGATGACGCCGTCGGGCAAGGCCTCTTCACTCTCGGGGTCGAAGATTCCGAGCGTTATGTCGGGAAAGGGGCGGCCGCAGGAATCGAGCAGTTCGGGCGTTTCGAGGAGGGCCTCGTCGATCCAGAGCAGGGTGCAGCCATAGGTCAGTTCGGTCGATCCATACATGCCGTAGATGGGGCAGCCGAAGGTCTCCATCATCTCGCGCGCGCTGCGTTCGCTGAGCATGCCGCCGCCGACGCAGATCCCTTCCAGGCTCGAATAATCGAGATCGCGTGGCGCGTGGCGCTGCAACATGTAGAGCACCGTGGTCACCGTCGCGAAGTCGTTCACCCGATAGCGGGGAATCAACGACAGCATCGCGTCGGGATCGAATTCCCGCATGCCGATGCAATGTCCGCCATGGACGAAGACGCGCATCGACCAGATGAGCGCCGCGACATGGAACAGCGGCAGGACGATCAGGTGGTTGCCGAAGGCGCGCATGGGCAGGACCCGCGCCGCATTGTCGAAAAAGGACCAGAGATTGCCGTTGGACAGCATCGCGCCCTTCGGCCGGCCGGTGGTGCCCGACGTATAGAGCTGGATGGCGGTCTCGTCGAACGCGGAGGTGCGGCCCGGATCGGTATCGGAGAAGCGCGCGATCCATTCGTCGACGCTCGCCAGGCCGGCCATGCCGGCGTCGCCGGCCACCAACATCTCGATCGGACGATCCAACATCGCCGCGATCTCGGCCGCCTTGTCCGCCAGGTCGGCGTCGAGGATCAATATCCTCGATCGGCAATCATTGACGATCCACGCGATCTCGGAAGGGGCGAGGCGCCAGTTGATGGCCACCTGGACCGCCCCGATCTTGCGCGCGGCGATCAGGCTTTCATAGGAGCATGGCCCGTTCTTCAGCACGACCGCCAGCCGGTCCTGCGCGCCATAGCCCGCCGACAGCAAGGCGTTGGCGAGCCGGTTCGTCCGCTTGTCGAACGATCCATAGCTGATCGTCCGATCGTGGAAGGTGATGGCCGGCCGATCGGGATCGAGCCGGGCATGGACCCGGATCGCGTCTTCGAGCGAGCCTATGCCGCGCATCGCCGAGGGCACGCCGTCCTCTTTGAACAAACCGTTGTCCTGCATGATCGTCGCCATTCCTCCCCGATCCTGGTCGTCACGCGCTTCCCCGCGCTCTCGAACGGAAGCTAGGGTCTCCTCGAATCTAAGTCAACATATGTGTTGACAATGCTTCGAGCGACCTTCTAGCTTGAAGGAAAGGCGCTGATGGGCGCCATCAGGTGGGAGGGAGCCGTTGATGATCGTGCCGCAGCGCAATGCCGATGCTCATCCATGAAGACGGCGCTCGTCATAGGCGGCACGGCGGCGTCCGGCGTCGCGATCGTCGCGGGACTGCGCGCCCGGGGCTATCAGGTGACCATCTATCATCGCGGCACGCACGAGCTGGCGGAACTCGACGATCTCGAGCATATCCATGGCGATCCCCATCATCCCGATACGATCGACCGCGATCTCGGCCGGCGGAGCTGGGACGTCACGATAGCCACCTACGGGCGCATCCGTTTCCTGGCGGACGCGCTTGCCGGCCGGACCGGGCATTTCGTGTCGATCAGCGGCACGCCGGTGCTGGGGGCGGTCGACGGCGTGCCCACCACCGAGGACGCTCCCTATGAGCGGCAGGGTAACGAACCTTCCGGCATGGGCCGGCTCCTGCACCGTATCGCGGAAACCGAGCAGGCGGTTCTCGCCTCGGGGCGGGGCGGGGCGTTCGCGGCGACGGTGGTCCGCTATCCCTATGTCTACGGGCCATATGCGGTGGCGCCGCTGGAATGGCATGTCATCCAGCGCGTCCTCGATCGCCGCCGCCGCTGGATCGTGCAGGGCGCCGGACTGGTGCTGAACGGGCGCTGCGCCTCTCCCAATGCCGCCGAGTTCGCGCTCCGGGCGCTCGACCATCGCGAGGCGTCGGCGGGCCAGATCTACAATGCGGCGGATACGCGCCAATATGCGCTGGTCGAGTGGATTCAGGCGATCGCCGCCCGGATGGACTGGTCGTTCGAGTTCGTCGACATTCCGGCGGCGATCGCCCCGCTCGGCAACACGGCCGTCCCTCTCGCAGGGGAATATAGCTGGATGCGCCGCGGCGATGTCGAGCAGGGACTGCTGCGTCACCAGTTGATCGACAATCGCAAGGCCAGGCGGGAAATCGGCTATCGCGATGTGGTCGATCCGATCGAATGGCTCGGGCATACCGTCGATCATTGGCTCGCCCATCCGCCGACTATCGACGGCGTCGACGGACGGCTGAGCCCGGCCGAATTCGACTATGCGGCCGAGGACGCGTTGCTGGCGTTCTGGGACGGCGTCGTCCGGGGTCGTCCGGCGGTCGGGCGGCAACTCGTGCGCGCGCATCCCTATGCGCATCCGAAGCCGGCCGCATGAGCATGTCGGCCCAGGTCTTTGCGGATGGCGGGCCTTTTCCGGTCGGGCATTTCGAACTCCTGCCGCACCATGTCTGGCTCTGGACCGATGCGGTGGAAGGGCGGCACGAACTGGGGATATTGCCGTCGGTCGCCTGCTTCGTGGCGCTGAGCGGCGCCGGGATCAGCATCCAGGGCCTGATGGACCTGCTGGGCACCGAACCCCGGCATGTGTTGTTCGGCGAGATCGAGATCGACCTGGCTTCGCCGCTGAGGCCGGGCGCGGGCTATGACGTCACGACCTCGATCGTCGGGATCGAGCGCAAGACCGGCGGGCGCATCCCGGTGTTCGATCGGGTCTCGATCGTCTACCGCTTGCTGGAAAGCGGCGATCAGCTCGTCGCCACCGTCCGGCAGGGATGGATCGTCACCCGCCAAGGGGAGGCGCGGCCATGAAATGGGTCGTCGGCGCCGCCATTCCCGCCCTCCATATCGCCTCGGTGCCGACGGCCGGCATGAAGCTGGTCGCCGCGCTGATGAACGATCCCAATCCCATCCACCTCGATCCGGCCGCCGTCCGCGCCCTGGGGCTGGGCGATCGGCTGGTGAATCAGGGGCCGATCACGATCAGCTATCTGCAGACGATGCTCGCCCGGGCGGTGGGGGATGCCGGTCGCATCGTCTCTTTCAAGGCGCGGTTCGTGGCGAACGTCTTCGCGGGGGACCGGGTGGATTGCGTCGGCACGGTCGACGCCGTCGATGGCGGCGCGGGGCTCGCCTCGATCCTCTGCCAGGCGACGGTGGATGGACGCCCCGTGGTGCTGGCCACCGCGACGATCAGGCTACCCCGCGACGACGAAGCATAAGCGCTTCATCAACATATCTGTTGACAATAAAAAAATAGACAATAATTTAATTATGGCGATCGGATGCACGATTCCCTGTGAGAACGGGGAGTGAAGAGGCTCGCCCATAAATATCCAAAATCGGGGAGAGGGATGATTCTCATGAAATCGAAGAAATACGGCGTGCTCGTTTCCACTTGCGCCGCGGCTCTTTCGGCGACCTGCGCGTCCGCGCAGGATGTTTCGACGTCTCCGCAGGGCGCCAACACCATGGGGGGCGAAGAGATCGTCGTGACCGCGCGTTTGCGCGGGGAGAAACTGATGGACGTGCCGGTCGCGGTCAGCGCGCTGTCGGCCGCCGACATCCAGAAGAACAACGCCGCCGACCTGACCAAGATCGGCGAGCTGACGCCCACGGTCATCGTCAGCAACTACAAGGTCAACGGCGGTGGCTCGATCGCCATTCGCGGCATCAGCTCGTCACCGGGGCAGATCGGGTTCGAGCAGGCGGTCTCCGTTTCGATCGACGGCGTGCAGACCTCGACCGGCCGTGTCGCGATGCTGGGCTTTTTCGATCTCCAGCAGGTCGAAGTGATGAAAGGTCCCCAGGCCCTGTTCTTCGGCAAGAACAGCCCGGCGGGCGTGATCGCGCTGACATCGGCCGGGCCGACGCGTTCGCTCGAAGCCGGCGGCCGGCTGACCTATGAGACGATCGCCGACGAGAAGGTCGCCGAAGCTTATGTTTCCGGCCCGATCTCGGACACGCTGGGCTTCCGCGTCGCCGGCAAGTATCGCGATATGGGCGGCTGGCTGCACAACAATGCGCAGCCCATCGCCAATCCCTTCTACACCGCCGCCCAGCCCGCCTCGTCCGCGGTCGTTCCGGGGCGTGCCAAGAAGAAGGTCGGCGACAGCGACCTGCTCGGCAGGATCACGCTGCGCTTCGAGCCCGATCCGGCCTTCAGCGCCGAGGCGAAGCTTTTCGCCTTCCGTGGCAAGGATCAGGGCGCGGGCGCCTATTCCCAGAATATCGGTCCATGCAGCGGCGGCCTGCCGCGATCCTTCGGTGTCGCGGACCCCTACGGCGATTGCCGGCTCGATGATCAGACCAGCTATGGCGGCATCGCGCCGGGCGTCGCGGCGGGTCTCCCGCGCGCGGGCGGCGACGGCACGCCCCGCGGCCTGGTCCACGCCTATGTCGGGTCGCTGACCCTGCACCGCGATTTCGACAAGGTGAAGCTGACGTCGATCACCGGCTATATCCACTATGATTATTTCAATCTCTCCGCCCTCGACCAGACGGTTTACGGCGGCCTGATCGTGCTGGACGATTCCTCGCTCGGCAGCTTCTCTCAGGAAGTGCGGGCGATCACGGATCTCGATGGGCCCATCAACTTCCTGTTCGGGGGATATTATCAATCGTCCAAGGACAAGCTCTATAACGATACCGCGATCCGAAACGACATATCCTATAATCCGGCCAACGGCCGCTATGACAGCTATGAAAAGGTCGCTTCGTTGAACGGACGGACCTATTCGCTGTTCGGCCAGGCGACCTGGAATCTCGCCGAAGCGGTCGAACTGGCGGCTGGGGCGCGCTGGACCCACGAGCGCAAGACGACGCGCAACCAGAATATCTACGGCCGCACGACGGGGGTGGGCGCGTTCAACACCGCTAACACCGTCTTCCCGGGATCGACCGACCCGACACCCGGCATTCTGGCCGGCAAGTTCAAGGATTCCAATGTCTCGCCGGAAGTGACGCTGTCCTGGCACCCCGATCGGCAGTCCACCATCTATGCCGCCTACAAGACCGGCTACAAGTCGGGCGGCTTCGGCCTGACGAGCCCGATGGCCGCGAACACGACGATTGGCGACATCGATTTTGATTCGGAAAAGGTGGCCGGCGTCGAACTCGGCGCGAAAGGAGAGCTCTTCGACCGTCGCCTGCGGCTGACCTCCGCCCTGTTCCTGTACGACTACAAGAATTTGCAGGTCACGACCTATGACGCGACGCTGATCCGCTACATCATCAACAATGCGGGCAAGGTGAAGCAGCGGGGGTTCGAGATCGAGGGCGACTTCAAGGTGTCCTCGCAGCTCAAGCTGCATGGCGCCCTCGCCTATGTGCACAATCGGCTGAAGAACTATACCGGACAGTGCTACGCCTACACCATTCCCGCCGCGTCCGCCCAGACGGCGGCGGCGCCATCCGGTTGTTCGTTCGTGCTCAATGCGAATGGCGGGCGCCTGCTGACCGCGGCCGGAACGCCGGTGCTGCAGCAGGTCAACGACGGTCGTCCGCCGGCGCGTTCACCGGATTGGGCCGGTAATGGCGGCTTCGATTTCACCGCCCCGATCGGAAGTGATCTCGAACTTGGCGTGACCGGCGACGCCTTCTACAGCAGCAGCTATTACGCCTCGGAAAACTACTCGCCGGCATCAATCCAGAAGGCATTCTGGCGGTTCAATGCAAGCCTGCGCATCGGAGAACCGAGCGGGCGCTGGCAAATTTCGCTGATCGGCCGAAATCTGACCAATAAATTCTACAAGCTCTATGCGGCAGACCGGACTGGCGGGGCATCGCTTCCGCTCATTCCCGGCGAGCAACGCGCGGTATCCGCTCGCCCCCGCGAAATCGCGATCCAGACCTCCGTTCGGTTTTAGACGCGGATTTCTGGTAGATGATCAAAGTGCGGCGGGGCTTCCCGTGAATCTGGGAGCACCCGCCGTACCGCATCGCTGACATGGATGCGGTGGATGCCGGCCTCATCGGCATAGGCCTTCTGGCTCCAGTCCTTCGCCTCGCTGGGCCGTGACCGTCTGTGGATCAGCTTCGCCCGTGGGCACCTGTGGTGGGGCTCCGCCGAGGAAGAGATCCACGCCTTCCCCGGACGCCCGCACGACGGCCTGAATCATTATCGCTCGATCATCGGCGGTTGGCGACGCACACCGCCGGATAGCTTCATCCTCGAGTCACCCGGTTAGCCGACCATCGTCTGCGGTTGTTGCTCGAAGGCCGTCCAACGCGGCGCGGCGCGTGTTCCGACCGGCAGGGGCGTTCCCAACCCCGCGCCCGTAGCGCGCTCATAGACCAGCGCGGCGACGGCCAGGTCGCTCAATCCCATGCCCATCGGCTTGAACAAGGTGACGTCGGAGCCCTCGGCCCGCCTGATGCCCGCATCCAATATCTCGCCCAGCGTATGCACGCCCTCCCATCGGGCCGCATCGGCTCCATAGCGCTCGCCGAATTCGCGCGAAGCCTTGGCCGCATTGCGCTTGTTGTCGACCACGACGAGGCCGGCGCGGTCGAACAGGTCCTGGTGGAACTCGGCATTGCCCGGCAGGATGGCGCCCGGCGCGTTGACATGGGCGCCCCGGTCCACCATCGCCGCGGTCAGGAAAGGCTCCCTGGCGCGCGTGGCCAGGGTGATGATCGGCGCGCCCGCGACCGCCTCGGCGACGCTCCCGGCCTCGACGATCTCGCATCCCATCATCGCCTCGGCGCGGGCGAGGAAGGCCTTTCGCTTTTCCGGCGTGGGGCTGAATACCCGGATGCGCTTGAGGGGCCGCACGGCGGCGATCGCCGCCATCTGCATCGGCGATTGCATCCCCGTCCCGATCAGCGCCATCTCGTCGGCGTCGTCCGAAGCCAGTTGCCGCGTCGCCAGCCCGGATATGGCGGCCGTGCGCAGCGTCCCGATCGCCGAAGCCTCCATCAGCGCCAGCAGGGCGCCGTCGGTGGCGCTATACAGGGACAGGACCGCCGCGGCGCCGCGCGGCGTGTTCGCCCAGGTCTTGAAGGCCACATAGCCGCGCAGCGGCATCATCGCCCCCAGCGCATGCATCGAGCTGGCGTTCCACTGGCCCAGCGCCTTGTCGACATTGCCCGCCTCGCCGCGGGCTTCGAGGACCAGCCCGGCGGCAAGCGCATCGATGGCGTCGTTCAGGGAAACGAGCTGGCGGACGTCTTCTTCTACGATCCACAGCGGCGGCTGCGGCCTGTTGTCATGGCTCATGGTCTGGTCTCTTCGTTGATCTCGGGGAAAATGGCGTCTTCGGCGACGACGCGGTTGCGCAGCAGGCCGACGCCGGGGATGTCGATTTCGAGAAGGTCGCCGGGCTTCATCCACACCGGCGGCGTCCGCAATGCTCCCACCCCCGCGGGCGTTCCCGTGGCGATCACGTCGCCGGGCAGGAGCTGCGTGAACTGCGAAATATAGGCGATCAGCGCATCGACCGGGAAAATCATCGAGGACAGCGCCGCCGACTGCATGACCGCGCCGTTCAAGCGGGTGACGAGCGTCAGGCGGGACGGGTCCCCGACCTCGTCGGCGGTGGTGAGCCATGGGCCGAAGGCGCCGCTGGACCGGAAGTTCTTGCCGGCGGTGATCTGCGTCGCGTGCTTCTGGAAGTCGCGCACGCTGTTCTCGGCGAAGCAGCAATAGCCGGCGACGTGCGACAAGGCGTCCGACCGCGAAATCCGCCAGGCCGGCTTGCCGATGATCACCCCCAGCTCCCCTTCGAAATCGAACTGTTCGGAGATGGCGGGGGCGACGATCGGCTGCTCATGGCCGCTATGCGACCCCGGGAAACGCACGAAGATCGAGGGATTCGCGGGCTCCTTGGCCGCTGCCGATGCCTCGGCGGCGTGGTCGCGATAGTTGATGCCGATGCACAATATCTTGTCGGGACGCTCGACGGGCAGGCCGAAGGCGATCGCCTCGATCGAAACGCCGCGCCGGTCGATGGCGGCCTCGACGCCGGCCGGATCGGCCGCCAGCGCCAGGATGTCGGTCGCCCGCTCATGCAGCAGATCGACCGTTTCCCCGCGCGAGATCGCAATGCGCCTGCGGCCTTCAAATCGACAATTGGCAAGCCTCACGCTGACCTCCCTGGTGCGTCGGTGGGGAGCATCGCCGCCGGGACGGCGTTTGAAAAGTGCACAGCAAGGCACTATGCTCATTCCAAATCAGAATAGAGGCCAAATCAGAATAGAGGGGTGAGATGAGCATCGACCCTATGATTCCGCCCCGCAGCAACCGCAAGCTGCGCTCGGTCATCGACAATCTGGCGCTTCTGCGGGTGTTCGTCGCGGTGGTCGAGACGGGCAATTTCTCTCATACGGGCCAGCGGCTGCGGGTCGTGCCGTCCACCGTTTCCAAGCATATCTCGGCGCTCGAAAAGCGTCTCGGCGGTCAGTTGTTCGTGCGCTCGACCCAGAAGCTCGGCGTCACCGAACTCGGCCTTCGCCTCTACGACCATGCGCTCGCGATCCTGCAGGACGTCGAAGCGGCCGAGATCGACATCAGCGAGTATAATTCCGAGCCGCAGGGTATCTTGAAGATCGCGGCCGGCACCGTGTTCGCCCAGCGCCATCTGGCGCCGATCCTGATCCGCTTCCTGGAAGCGAACCCCAAGGTCAGCCTGGACGTCTCGCTGTCGACCACCTCCAACCACCTGATCTCCGATGGCATCGACGTGGCGATCCGCATCAGCGACGCGCTGGACCCGGGCCTCATCGCCGTGAAGCTCGCGCCCAACATCCGGCTATATTGCGCGGCGCCGGCCTATCTGGCGCGCGAGGGCACGCCCGCGCGGGCCAGCGACCTCGCCCGGCATAATTGCCTGGTCGTCCGTGGCGTCGCGCAGTCGGCGCAATGGCCGATCAAGGGCGAGACCGGCGCGACCGAATTCATCGCGGTCTCCGGTAATTTCGTGGCCGACAATGTCGACCTGCTGCTCCAGGCGGTCGTCGCCGGCGTCGGCATCGGTCATCTGCCCCTGTTCATGGTTTACGACCTTCTGGCATCCGGCGATCTGGTCGAGATCTTTCCCGACAGCCGCGCGGTCGCCAGCCATATCTATGCGGTCTTTCCCGAACGCCGGAACATGCCGCTGAAGACGAGGGCGTTCATCGATCATCTCAAGGCCGAATTCCGTCCGCCGCCGCCCTGGGCGGTGCTGTGAGCCCGAGGGCGCCCGCGCCGCTGTTCCAAATTGGACAGAAGCTTTGGCCCATTTGGGCTCTGGTCGCCGCCTCGCCCCGCTCCTAGCCTCTCCGCAAAGGGAGTGGATGCGCGATGAACGAACCCGCCGCGAATTACAGCTTTGTTCCCGCACAGGCCGGCCATGCGGTCCCGGACCGCTGGCAGCCGATCAAGGTTCCGCGCGCCGAGATCGCGGCCGAGATCGATCGGCTCGCCGAGCGCGCCGTCGAGCCCGGCGCGCGCCGGAGCTCCGAGATCGTCCATGCCAATGCGCTCGATCTGGGCAGGGGCATCACGCCCGGCCTGTCCATCGCGATCCAGGTGCTGCGGCCCGGCGAGACGATCATGATCGATCGCGACAATGCCAACCGGGTCGAGTTCTGCCTCGGCGGGGAAGGCGAAGCGCTGCTGGGGCAGCGAAGCTTCCGGCTCGAGAAATGGTCGGCATGGATGGTGCCGTCGATGACGCCGCGCCTCTATCGCAACAGCGGCCAGCAGCTCCTTATCTGGCTGAGCTATTCCAACCAGCCCCTGCTCGAACGGGCCGGCGTCTATTATGCGGACGCGGTGCATGACCATCCGCAGGCCGCCCCGCGCAGGCCGGGTATCAACCAATATGCGCGCGACACCGCCCCGGACATCGCCATATCGGACGATGGCGCGCGCTTGCGCGGCTACGAATTCCTCACCGATATCGAGGTGGTGGACAATCCGCCGCTGCTCTGGCCCTGGCGGGAGATGCTGCCGCATCTGTCGCGCCGGCAGGGTGACGACAAGCGCACGATCATGCTGATGTACAACCCCGCCACCGGCCGCAGGAACGGGACGACCCACAGCTTCTTCGCGACGATCACGTCCTTTCCGGCCGGTCCGCTGCGCCCGCCGCCGCCGCGCGGCCATCGCCACAGCAGCTTCGCGACCAACTATCATTTCGAAGGCGCCGGCGAGAGCGTGGTCGACGGACAGAGATTCGAGTGGGAAGCGGGCGATCTGATGCTTTCGGCGCCGAGCTGGGCGGAGCATTCGCACGGCATTTCCGAACGTGGCGCCAGCGTGCTGACCGTCCAGGACCACCCCTTTCAGATCGGCATGGGAGCGCTGATCTGGCAGGAGGACATGGCCGGTCCGGTCCTGACGCTGGGCTCCGAACCCGGCCAGACCGGCTATGTCGGCCCGCGCCTCGCCGGCGAATAGGCTCAATAGATGGTTGCTCCGCGAGGTTCCTCGTCGCGGCCGCCCTTGAAGCGGCGGGCGAGGGCCTCCGCGCCGCGGGCCAGCAGGGTCACGTCGGTGCCCACCGCCACGAAGGTCGCGCCCAGCTCGATATAGCGGCGGGCCAGTCCTTCGTCCGCGGCGAGAATGCCGACGGCCTTGGCCGAAGTCCGGACGGTAGCGATCGCCCGTTCGATTGCCCGTTGGACCGCGGCATGCCCGGGATCGCCGAGATGGCCCAGCGAGGCGGCGAGGTCGGACGGGCCGATGAAGATGCCGTCGACCCCCGGAAGCTCGGCGATCGACGGCAGGGCGGCCAGAGCGGCGGCGCTCTCGATCTGCACCATGAGGCAGATCTCGTCCTCTGCCTCGTTCAGGTAGTTGCGCGTCCGGTTCCATCGGCTGGCCCTGCCGATCGCCGATCCCACGCCCCTCGTCCCCTGCGGCGGATAGCGCGTGGCCCGCACCATCGCCTCCGCCTGCGCGGCGCTCTCGACCATCGGGACGAGGAGGCTGCGGGCGCCGATGTCGAGCATCTGCTTGACGAGGACCGCGTCGCCGACCGGGAGGCGGACCACCGGCTCGACCGGATAGGCCGCGACCGCCTGGAGCTGGGCGAGCAGCAGCGGCAGGTCGTTGGGCGCATGTTCGCCGTCGAGCAGCAGCCAGTCGAAGCCGGCGCCGGCGCAGATCTCCGCCGTGTAGGGATTGGCCAGGGCCTGCCAGAGGCCGATCTGGACGCGGTCTTGCAGCAAGGCGGTCTTGAAGTCGTTCATGGTCCGGTTCCGATGGCCGCGGGAAAATGGTCGCCGCCGCCCGTCAGGCGAAGTGCATCGAGATCGTCCCCAAGGGGCCGTAATCGACATGGAAGCTGTTGCCGGCGGCGGCATGCACCGGCGCCGTGAAGGAGCCGCCGAGGATGATCTCCCCGGCCGCCAGCCCTTCGCCATAGGGGGCAAGCCGGCGGGCGAGCCAGGCCGGGCCGTTGGCCGGATGATTGAGGACGGCGGCCGCGACCCCGCTCTCCTCGATCGTGCCGTTGCGATACATGATCGCGCTCACCCAGCGCAGGTCCACCGCATCGGGCTTGACCGGGCGTCCACCGAGGACGATCGCGGCGTTGGCGGCATTGTCGCAGATCGTGTCGATGACCGTGCGGGTCCGCTTGCTGTCGGGGTCCACCCGGATGATGCGGGCATCGATGATCTCGAGGGCGGGCACGATATAGTCGGTGGCGGCGAGCACGTCGAACATCGTCACCCCTTCGCCGGCCAGAGGCTTGCCCAGGATGAAGGCCAACTCGACCTCGACCCGCGGTTCGATGAACCGGTTGGTCGGGATGTCCTGCCCGCTTTCGTACAGCATGTCGTCAAGCAGCAGCCCGTAGTCCGGTTCGGAGATGTTGACCGACCTCTGCATCGCGCGGCTCGTCAATCCGATCTTGCGGCCGATCGGCGTCCGCCCCGCCGCGATCTTCTTCCTCATCCAGGCGCGTTGCACCTGATAGGCGTCGGCTATTTCAAGGCCGGAGAATTCAGCGCTGACCTGCCCGATCTGGGTACGGTTCCGTTCCGCGATATCGAGTCGATCGGCGATCTGTTCGGCGATATGTTCGTCCATGGATACTATCTCCCTCGCTTTTTTCTTCATCAGCGCGGAGGAGCGTTCAAGGTGCGCCCGCCGGATATTGGCGCACAACTTGTTTTCCAAATGCGAATATCGACTTTGCCCGGCGATCGGGTTCACCCTGATGCCATGAACGAAAACCAGCAGGTCGCCGATCTCGTCATCGGCTTTTTCCGGGCGCTCGACGAGCGCGACGACCGGGCGGCGGGCGATGCCTTCGCCCCGGACGGCATATGGCACCGCCAGGGCGCCGCGCTGACCGGTCCCGAAGGGATCGCCGAAGTCCTCGCGGCCCGCCCCGCCGATCGGCGCAGCGTCCATGTCGTAACCAATATGGCCATCAGCCCCACGTCGTCGGGCTTCGTCGCCCGCTATTATCTGACCGGCTACGTCGCCTCGGGCGACGCCCCTCTGGCGCCTTCCGCAATCCTCGACTGCCGCGACGAGATCGAGGCGCGCGACGGCCGGCTTCGCATCCGGTTGAAGACGAGCAAGCTGCTCGGCCATTTCCACTGAGCGAAGATCGGCACGTCCTGCCATTCCATTTCGGCACGACCGTGATGCTGTGCCGATGCCTTCCCAAAGTCACATCGGAGGGTCATCCTGAGTTCCATCATGGCGCTCGATCCTCCGGGAACGCGGGCTGCCTGGCCGGCCAACCGCGCCAATAGCGAGAGGATGATATGCGGGCAGATCTGAGCGCTCCGACGAACGACGAGACCCAGGGCGCGGCGGAGGTGCTGGCCCGCGTGCGGGCGCTGGTCCCCGCGTTGAAGGATCTGGCCGAGATAACGGAACGCGAACGACGCGTCTCGGCCGAAACGACCGGTCTCCTTCGCGAAACCGGCGTGCACCGGCTGTTGCAGCCCCGGCGCTTCGGGGGGCTGGAAGCGAACTTCTCCGATCTGGTGAAGGCCAATATGGAATTGGGCCGCGGCTGCGCGAGCACGGCCTGGTGCACCTCGATCGCCGCCATCCACAACTGGATCGTCGCGCTCTATCCCCTGGAAGCGCAGGAGGAGGTCTGGGCCGATCCCCGCAACATCGTCGCGGGCTCCTATATGCCGGCCGGCACGTGCGAGCGCGTCGCGGGCGGCTACCGGATCGGCGGTGCCTGGAGCTTCGCCAGCAATTGCGACAACAGCCAATGGTTCATCGTCGGCGCGATGTTGCCTCCGGAAGGCGAGGGCGGTCCGCCCCAGGTCGGATGGTTCCTGTTGCCCCGCCAAGACGCGGAGGTCGTCGACACCTGGTATTCGATGGGCATGAGCGGGACGGGCAGCAAGACCATCTCGATCGAGCGGCCGGTCTTCGTCCCCTCGCATCGCGTGATGAGCATCGCTCAGGTCAATTCGACGGCGGCCCCCGGCACCGCGGTGCACGGCAATCCTCTCTATCGGCTGACCTTCGCGGCCGCGGCGCCCAGCATGCTGATCTCGCCGGCGCTCGGCGCCGCCCAGGGCGCGGTCGAGGATTTCGACACGCTCGCCCAGTCGAAGATGTCCGCGCAGGCGGGTGGTCCGCCGGCGCCGATGAAAAGCCTGGCGAACAACCAGATCGCGATCGCGACGGCCGCCGCATCGGTCGACGCCGCGCGGCTGATGATCCTCACGGACCTGGCCGAAATGGAACGGACGCTGGCCGCGGGCGGCCTGCCGGACATGGATCAGCGGCTGCGTCATCGCCGCAATCATGGCTTTGCGGGCCAGCTCGCCTCGACCGCGGTCAATGGCCTGTTCGAAGCGCTGGGCGCCAATGGCGGCGCGCTATCCAATCCGGTGCAGCGGGCCTGGCGGGACATCAACGTGGCCGTCCGGCATATCAGCCTCCATTGGCCGGCCACGGCGGCCATGTATGGCCAACACCGCTTCGGCCTGCCGCCAAAGGGCCAATTCTAGCGCGGTTTCCAGGCAGGTGGAGACATCTGCCGCCTCGGAAATGGCGGGAAGGAACTCGGAAGCCTTCCCTGACGCCGTGCTGCAACACGGTGCGGCGATCAGACGTGCATGAGCAAGCAACGTTCACCCGCGCCGCCATGCCGTACGGGCGGGATGGCGGACGACTCGATTGCTATGCGGGCAGCGCAACAGCCTGACGAGCTTCATTCCAATCCATCACAACTTTGCTGCCGTTTTGCTGCCTTGCGAGGCCCCGCCCCGACAGCAAGGATATGGGGACGAAGACTATCGGGGCGAGGCCGTGCAGCGCCATCGGCCCAGGAAAGGGGAGGAAAATGACCAAGTTCAAAGCGCTCGGTTCGACGGCCATCATTGGATGCATGGCCCTCGCTCTCATAAGCCCGGCCCATGCGCAGGACGCCGCCGCTCCAGCCGCCGACGGCGACGAGATCATCGTCACCGCCCAGGGGCGCGAGCAGAATCTTCAGGACGTGCCGGTCTCCGTATCGGCCGCCACCGGCATCAGCCTTCAGAAGCAGGCGATCACGACGCTCGAGGCGCTCTCGGTGCGCCAGCCGAACTTCCGCATCTCGCAATCGCCGGCGTCGGACTATGTCGTGATCCGCGGCATCGGCTCCTCGGCCAATATCGGCTTCGAGCAGTCGGTCGGCACCTTCGTCGACGGCGTCTATCGTGGCCGCTCCCGTTCGACCCGCGCCGCCCTGTTCGACCTGGAGCGCGTCGAGATCCTCAAGGGTCCGCAGACGACCTATTTCGGCAACAACTCCATCGCCGGCGCGCTCAACATCACCACCCGCAAGCCCGGTCGCGATCTCGCGGTGAACGGCACCGCCTCCTATTTCCCGAACACCGGCGAATATCTCGTCGAGGGCGGGATCACCCTGCCGGTCACCGACCGCCTTTCCCTGCGCCTCGCCGCCCGCCAGTCGGGCATGGACGGCTATATCAAGAACATCCAGACCGGGAAGGACGGGCCCCATCTCAACGACAGGATCGGTCGCGTCTCGATGGCCTGGGCGCCGACGGACGGGATCGAGATCGACGCCCGCCTCGACGTCGGGCGGATGCGCGATACCTCGGTGTTCAACGTCGAACTGCTCGACTGCCCGACGTCCGCGCCCTTCGCCGGCCCGGCGGGGCCGTGCGCCCGCTATCTGAACGCGAGCGGAGGCTCGGTCGACAGCAAGCTCGATCGCGTGAGCGGCGCCAATCCCTCCTACTTCGACTATGACATGGTCGAAGGCGTGTGGGGGATGAAGATCGCGGCGGGCGACAACACGCTCACCCTGACGACCGGATATTTCCACCATAAATACCACCTGCTCAACGACCCGGTCCCCGTGCCCGGATCGCGGGGCGGCAGCGCCGTCGGCACGACCACCGCGCTTCCGATCGCGCTGTTCGAGAAATATGACCAGGTGAGCCAGGAGCTTCGCTTCGCCTCGCCCGAGGACCGGACGATCAGCTACATGTTCGGCGCCTATTACCAATATGGCAAGCTGACGACCAACCTCATCCAGGGCTTCTATTTCGCTCCGGTCGCCGCGGCCACGGGCGGCCTCATCCCGCTGACCACGCCGGTGGCCGGCAGCATCACCACCACCGAGCGCAGCGACGTCTTCTCGGGCTTCGCCGCCGCCACCTGGCGCGCGACCGACGCCCTGCGCGTCAATGTGGGGGGCCGCTTCTCGCTGGTCGACAAGCATGATGCGCGCTCCACCCAGATGGGGACGGCGGCCTCGATCCCGTCGCTCGCCAATTTCGTGCCGTTCACCGTCGCGCTTACCCAGCTCTACGCGGCGAGCGGCATCAATCCCGGCAATTACGCGGTGCCGAACCGCTCCGACCATGCGTTCCTGCCGAGCGCGAGCATCCAATATGATCTGTCGCGAAACGCCATGGCCTACGTCTCCTATGTCGAAGGCTTCAAGGCTGGCGGCTACTCGATCGGGACGACCAATTCGAGCTTCGATCCCGAACGGGTGAAATCCTACGAGCTCGGGATCAAGGCCGACCTTCTCGATCGCCTGCTGACGGTCAACCTGGCCGGCTTCTACAGCCGTTACCGCAATCTCCAGGAGACCGCGACCGTCACCTCGGGCACGGTGGTGCGCCAGTTCGTGACGAACGCCGCCAAGTCCAAGGTCAAGGGCGTCGAGCTCGGGCTGACCGTGCGGCCGAGCTCGAACGTCACCCTGACCTCGAACGTCGCCTATCTGTCGTCGCGCTACGCCGATTATCCCAATGCGCCCTGCACGACGACGCAGCAGGCGCTGGCGCCGGTGTGCGTGCAGGACCTGTCGGGAGCGCGGCGGGCCTTCGCGCCGAAGCTGAGCGGAAATGTCGGCATGAACGTCACCCAGCCGCTCGGCCGCTACCAGCTCAGCTTCGACGCCAATGGCTACTTCACCACCCGCTTCCTCCAGATCGCGACCGGCGACTATCGCATCTCGCAGGAGGGCAACGTCAAGATCGACGCGCGGATCGGCTTCGGTCCGGCCGACGGCCCATGGGAACTGGCCGTCGTCGGCAAGAACCTCACCAACAAGCTGACCGCGGGCTATCGTCAGGTGGTGCCGGGCGCGACAGGCAGCCTCGCCGCCATGGCCGATGCCCCGCGCTCGATCGGCCTGCAGGGTTCGTTCCATTTCTAACGGCGCCGGCCCGCGACCGTCATCGGGTCGCGGGCCATGTCTGCTAGACGGGTTCCAGATGCCGATATCCACATGAAACCGTCGGAGCATGCGATGCTGAAATTCTTCCGCCGCGCCGGGGCCATGGTCCTCGCCCTGCTGCTCGCCCTGCCAGCGCCGGCTGTCTCGGCCGGCCGGAACTTCACCATCGCCGTCATTCCCGACACGCAGACCTACGCCAATTTCCGCCATCAGAAGGCCGAGGGCTTTCCCTTCGACGCGGCCGACCTGATGAAGCAGCAGTTCGACTATATCGCCGCCCACAGCGCGCCGCGCGGCGGCGATATCCGCTTCGTCGCCCATGTCGGCGATGTCTGGGAACATGCCACGATCGCGATCGATCCCGCGCATGTCGCGCGCGGTTTCAAGGCCGCACCCAATCCGTTCCTCGCCAAATATTTCGCGCCGACCACCAAGGTCGGGACCGTCGAGATCCCATTGGCCGAGGAAGCCTTCGACAAGATCGCCGGTCTCGTGCCTTTCGGCATCGCGCCGGGCAATCACGACTATGACGCGATGTGGACCGACATCCGCTACCCGCCCTTTCCGGTCGTGGACCCCGCCAACAAACGGTCATTGGGCGTCCAGCATGTCGGCGGCCTGCGATCCTTCCGGTCGACCTTCGGCGACCGAAGCCGCTTCTTCGCCGGCAAGCCCTGGTATGTGGCCTCGCACGATGGCGGCGCCGACAGCGCGCAGATATTCGAGGCGGGCGGGTACCGCTTCCTGCATATCGCGCTTCAGTTCAACGCCCCCCGCAGCTCGTTGCGCTGGGCCGCGGCGGTATTGAGGCGCTATCGCGGATGGCCCACGATCCTGTCGACCCACGACTATCTGACTCCGCTGGGCGAACGGGGATCGGACCCTGCGATGGACGCGCACGGCATCGACCCGAAGGATGGGTCGCCCCAGATCCTGTGGGACGAGCTGATCAGCCGCCACGACCAGATATTCCTCGTCCTCTGCGGCCATCAGAGCGGCGAGGCCCGGCGGCGCGACAAAAATGCCTTCGGCCATGACGTCGACCAGTTGCTGGCCGACTATCAGGATCGCCATCAGGCATCGATCGATGCCGGCCTGACGCCGCCGCCGCCGCTGGGCGACGGTTGGATGCGGCTGCTCGGCTTCGACATGGATGCCGCCGTGCCGACCATCAGGGTGCGCACCTATTCGCCGCACTATGGCAAGGACAGCCGCGCGCTCGCAACCTATGCCGCCTGGTACAAGGCGGCGGAACGCCCGGACCTCACCGACGCGCAGTTCCTCGATCAGAGCGACTTCGTCCTTTCACTCGACGACTTCCGCCAACGCTTCGGACCGGGGCGATCCGCGCCCTGAGGGGCATGCCTGCGCTTCACGACCAAGGAGGGATCGCATGTCCCAAACCCGTAAAGTCATCATCACCTGCGCCGTCACGGGCTCGATCCATACGCCGTCCATGTCGGCGCATCTGCCGGTCTCCGCCGTCGAGATCGCCGATGCCGCCGTCGAGGCCGCCGACGCGGGCGCGGCGATTGTCCATCTCCATGCGCGGAATCCCCTGGACGGCCGGCCCGACCAAAGCGCCGAGGCCTTCGCCCCGATCATCGACCGGATCGAAAAGCGCAGCGACGTCGTCATGAACATCACCACCGGCGGCTCGCCGTTCATGACGGTCGAACAGCGCCTGCGCCCCGCCGCCCATTTCAAGCCCGAGCTCGCCAGCCTGAACATGGGCAGCATGAATTTCGGCCTCTTCCCGATGCTCGAGCGCTACCGGCATTTCCGCCACCCATGGGAAGCACGGATGTTGGCCGACAGCCGCGACGTGGTGTTCAAGAACACCTATCAGGACATCGCCCATGTCATCGAAACCCTCGGCGGCCACGGCACCCGGTTCGAGTTCGAATGCTACGATACCGCCCACCTCCACAACCTTCACTATTTCTGGCGCGAAGGCCTGGTGAAGGGGCCCTTGTTCATCCAGACGGTCTTCGGACTTCTCGGCGGGATCGGGTCCCATCCCGATGAGGTCCTGCACCTGAAGCGCACCGCCGACCGGCTGTTCGGAACCGACTATGTCTGGTCGGTGCTGGGCGCCGGGGCGGCCCAGTTGCGGATAGCGGCGATGGCGGCGGCCATGGGGGGCCATGTCCGGGTCGGGCTGGAGGATTCGCTCTGGGCGGGTCCCGGCCGCCTGGCGAAATCCAACGCGGAACAGGTCGTCCAGGTCCGTCGCATCATCGAAGGCCTCGGGCTGGAGGTCGCAACCCCCGACGAAGCGCGCGCGCTGCTGGCGTTGCGGGGCGATGGGAGCGCCGCCGGGTGAACCGGCGACCGGCGGCGGCATCGTGCCACGACTGCAAAGCGGCCGTGCCAAGTTAGAATATCGACATGGGCCATGAAACATGGCCACCATCCACGCACTCATCTTGGGAGATTATCGATGCCGATCGCCAACGGGGTCAATCATCTGGCGCTGTCCACGCGGGACATGAAGGGGCAGATCCAGTTCTTCAGCGAAGTCTGCGGAATGGAGCTGATGGGCCTGTTCTGGATGCATGGCACAAACGGCGCGTTCCATTGCTTCCTCAAGCTCAACGACCAAAGCTATATGAGCTTCGTGCAGACCCCCGACATGGGGGAGAAGGAAGCCGTCAAGGGCGTCAGCTACGCCTCCCACCTCGTCGCCGGCGCGGCGCCCGGCGCTTTCCAGCATGTCGCCTTCAACGTCGGTACCCAGGCCGAGCTCCTCGCGCTGCGCGATCGCATTCGCCGCGCCGGCTATCAGGTGATCGGCACGATGGATCACGGCATCTGCAAATCGATCTATCTCAACGCGCCCGAGAACATCATCATGGAGTTCACCTCCAACGAGGGCGGCGCGGAACTGACCGCCGACATGTGGGTCGATCCCGAATGCGCGCGGCTGTGCGGCTTCTCGCAGGAAGAACTCGATCGCTGCCTTCGCCCTGCTCCGCTGGAACTGACCGGCGGCGTGGTTCCGAACCCGGCCACGCCCCGCCTGCCCCTCGAACTGGTGCCCGAGGAGGTTCGCGCGACGACGCTGGCCCTGTCGGACGAGGAGTTCAGCAAGAAGATGGATTACACCATCCCGCCGAACGCCGCCAAAGTCGCCTGAAGCGCGAAGGGAGAGGCCCGATGCCTGGCGAGCAACCGGCGATGCCCGGGATCGCGGATCAACTGGCGATCCGCGATCTCTCCTGGCGGTTTTCGGACGCGGTCAATCGAAACGATCCCACGGCGTTCCTCGCGCTCTGGCACATCGATGGCCACTGGCGTTCGGACCCGCCCGCCAATCTCGATGCGCGGGGACACCAGGCGCTGAGCACGCTCTTCGCGAACCTCATGGATCTCTGGACCATGTTTCACCAGAGCGCGACCCCGGGCCCGGCGGCCATCGAGGGGGACCGCGCCACCGCATCGGCTTATGTCCAGGAGACCGGCCTGGCGAAGACGGGCGGCTCCCTGCGTAATCTCGGGCGGTACGACGACGTTTTCATCCGAACGCACGACGGATGGCGCTTCCTGGAGCGCTCCTTCAACACGATCCATGTCGAATAGAGCACGACAACCCTTTAAATATTTCTGTCCCGGAGCCTGATCGTCTGAGGCGGAAGCGCTTCGCGCTTCCGCCGATACCTGCCGGGCGTCCATCCACGGCGCCCGATCCGGGGTGCCATATTTCGCGGTCTGTATCAGCCCCGCATCGCGCGATATTGGTATAGGGATATTTTCTCACGTCGTGACGCCGAGGGTCGACCGTAATGAGCCAGATCGAAAGCGCATCGCCATCGGCGAGGTGCCCCTTCCACGCCGCCACCGACCCGGAGATCGCCCGCGCCGTGGCGGATTTCGACGTGTTCGAGGGGCCGTTCACGGTCGATCCGGCGGCCGCGATGCGCCTGTTTCGCGAACGCCGGCCGATCTTCTTCAGCCCGAAGCTCGGCTATTGGGTGGTCAGCCGCTACGAGGACGTGAAGGACGTGTTCCGCGACACCGGCGCCTTCTCGCCCGCCAATGCGCTGGAGAAGGTCACGCCGAGCTCGGCGGAGGCGAGCGCGATCCTGGCCTCGCACGATTATGCGATGAACCGGACGCTGGTGAACGAGGACGAGCCCGCGCACATGGAGCGGCGCCGGGCCCTGCTCCACAGCTTCCTGCCCGCCGAGCTGGAGAAGCACGCGCCGATGGTGCGCCGGCTGGTCGCGCGGTTCGTCGACCGCTTCGTCGACCGTGGCGAGGCCGATCTCGTCGACGAGCTGCTCTGGGAGGTTCCGCTGACGGTGGCGCTCCATTTCCTCGGCGTTCCCGAGGACGACATGGACGTGCTGCGCCGCTATTCGATCGCGCACACCGTCAACACCTGGGGCCGTCCCTCGCCCGACCAGCAGGTCGCGGTGGCCGAGGCGGTCGGCAATTTCTGGACCTATTCGGGCCAGGTGCTCGATCGGATGCGGCTCGATCCGTCGGGCGACGGGTGGATGGAATATGCCCTGCGCCGACAGCGGGAGCTGCCCGACGTCGTCACCGATTCCTACCTGCATTCGATGATGATGGCCGGCATCGTCGCCGCCCACGAGACGACCGCGCATGCCACCGCCAACGCGCTGCGGCTGCTGCTCGAAGATCGCAAGGCCTGGGACGAGGTCTGCCGGGACGGCGCGCTGATCCCCAATGCGGTGGAAGAATGCCTGCGCCTGTCGGGCTCGATCATCGCCTGGCGCCGCGTCGCCCTCAAGGATGTCGAGATCGCGGGCCAGCCGATCGCCGCGGGCGACAGGATCCTCGTCGTGATGACCTCGGCGAACCATGACGGGCGGCATTTCGAGAACCCCGACATGCTCGATATCCGGCGCGACAACACCACCGATCATCTGTCGTTCGGCTATGGCGCGCACCAATGCCTGGGCAAGAATCTCGCCCGGATGGAAATGCGCATCCTGCTGGAGGAACTGTCGCGCCGGCTGCCGCACATGCGGCTGGCCGAACAGCGGTTCGACTATCTGCCGACGATCTCGTTCCGCGGCCCGGACCATCTGCGCGTCGTCTGGGACCCGGCCCGCAATCCGGAGCGCGCCGACGATCGGGCGAAGACGCCCCGTCCGCTGCAGCTGCTCGGCTCGCCGCCCCGCAGCAGCCTCGCCCGCCCCGTTCGGGTCGCGGCGATCGACGCCCTGACCGACGACGTCGTCCAGATCACCCTGGCCGATCCGGAGGGGCGCGACCTGCCGCCGTGGAGCGCGGGCGCGCATGTCGACCTGCTCGTGGGCGGCTTCCAGCGCAAATATTCGCTGTGCGGCGATCCCGGGGACCGCAAGCGCTACGTCGTCGCGGTCAAGCGCGACGCGGCCGGCCGGGGCGGCTCGCTCCACATCCATGCCGAGCTGCGAGTCGGCGACACCATCGGCATCCTCGGCCCGAAGAACCTGTTCCGCCTGCCCGACGGATCGGAGCGGATCATATTGGTGGCCGGCGGCATCGGCATCACGCCGATCATCGCGATGGCCGACCGGCTGAAAAGCCAGGGCCGCCGCTATGAGGTCCATTATTGCGGGCGGACCCGCGCGGCGATGGCCTATGCCGATCGCCTCGAACGCGATCATGGCGCCGCCGCGCATGTCCATGTCGGCGAGGAAGGCCGCCGTCTCGACCTGGCGGCGCTGGTCGGCGCGGGGAGGGAGGCGATTGTCGCCTGCGGGCCGGACCGGATGATCGACGCCTTGCAGGCGCTCTGCGCCGACGCGCCCGACCGGCTGCGCTTCGAGCATTTCGCGGCGGTCGAAACGCTGCTCGATCCCTCGGTCGAAGCGCCCTTCGAAGCCGAGCTGCGCGACTCCGGCCTGACCCTCACCGTGCCGGCCGACAGGACCTTGCTCCAGGTGCTGCGCGAGGCCGGCATCGACCTGCCCTCGGATTGCCAGGAGGGCCTGTGCGGCTCGTGCGAGGTCGGCGTGGTCGACGGGGAGGTCGACCACAGGGACATGGTGCTGACCGCGAAGGAGCGCGCGGAGAACAAGCGGATGATGGCCTGCTGCTCGCGGAGCCGGAACGGACGGATCGGCCTGAGCCTGTAGCCTGACGCCCATGGTCGCGGGCGGTTTCCCCGGAAATCGTGACAAAACAATAAGCTGGAGCGGCCGGGCTGATGCAAGCAGGGGTAAACCGCTCCAAGCTCCGATCCGCCGGACCGGTCTGTCCGATCGTATCAGGCGGCGATGAAGTCGCTGGGACCGAAGCCCGTGGGGAAGGTGCCGCCCAGCTCCACGACCGAATCGACGATGTTGCCGCCGTCCGATGCCCAGAACATCCGCAGGAATTCGCTGCCGCCGACTACCACCACCTCATGATCGCCGGGATGTGCGTCCATCTGTGCCTGCGCCTTGGCAAAGGCCTTGGCGATGGTGTGATCCGAGGGGGCGGGGCCGCTGGTATTGTCGGAAAGCATGGTGGCGGGGATGAAGCCGATCGCGATATGATCGACACCGCCCACGAAGTCCTTGATCGAGTCGATCCGGCTGCCGATCGGGCTGGTGTCGGTGCCGAATATGAAGATGTCCCTGCCCGCTCCGCCATAGAGCACGTCCACGCCGCGATCGCCCATCAGCACGTCGTTGCCGGTGCCGCCCAAGAGCGTGTCGTCACCCTGGCCGCCGCGTAGCACATCGTTGCCCTCATCGCCGGATACCGCGTCGGCACCGCGATTGCCGTTGAGCGTGTCGTTGTCGGCGCCGCCGATGATGATGTCGTTATCGGCGCCGCCGTTGATCCGATCCGATCCGCCGCGGCCGAGCAACTGGTCGTTGCCGGCATTGCCCTGGATATAGTCGCCGCCATTGCCGCCATCGATGATGTCGGCGCCATCGGGGCCGCCGTCGGGTGAGGCGCCATAGAGATGATCATTGCCGTCGCCGGCTGTGATCGTATCCCTGCCGTCATTGCCATAGAAGACGTTATGGCCCGCGAGATCGGTGATCAGATCGTCCAAATCGCTGCCGTGGAGCGTGTCGTTTCCGGGCAGGAGAAGATGAGTCACGTCGCCCGGTTTCTCGGCGAGGCCGTGGAGCATCGCGGCGTCCAGGGTAAAGGGTGGCGAACTCTGGCTGTACAGGACCGAGTTGCCCAGTCTGTATTCGAAACTATGGATCGTGCCGGCGATCGGCCATCCCGACGGGCCGTAGACCAGATCCTCGCCCCCGAAATCGAAGCGATTGCTGTCGGGGCCCGCCACGAGGAACCGGGTGCCGGTTTGGACCAGAATGCCGGCCCCCGACGCGAGCATCCGGGTGAGATCGAGCTCCATGTAGAGCGGGTCCGAGCCAGTCGGAAAAATCTGCATTGTGAAACCTTTTGCTCAACCCGGCATGGGTGGCGACTTCTCCGCTGTCAATATGGCTATCGCGTAAACATCAGAAATGGATGAATTTTTTCGGCGGTGTCGATGCGGCGGAAATGCTCTTCGCTAGCCCGTCGGCTCCACGGTCAGCGTCCCCGCCGGGGTCGGCCGCATCAGGTCGGGGGCGGGGACCGATCCGTCGAGCCAGCCCGCCCAGTCGCGCCGGTCGAGCAGGACGACCTGGCGGTGGTGATAGGGGGCGATGTCGTGGCCGGCATCGCAGGTCAGCAGGGTGAAGGCCTCGCCGACCGTCTCGTCGGCCTTCCACAGCCCGGCGATCGCGAACCAGTCCTCGGCCTTCCAGCGGAACAGCCATTTGTCCTTGCGCTTCGCCCCGGCATCGGCGGGCGCGGTGAACTCGTAGAAGCCGTCGACGGGCACCAGGCAACGGCCCTGCTTCGCCGAATTGCGGAAGTCGCGCCCCTCGCCGCGATAATTGTAGACCGGCTTGCCGCTCTGCCCTGGCCAGCTCCATCGGCGGGTGATCAGCTCTGTCTGGCCTTGCCGCGCGCGGACGATGACGCTGGGATCGGTGATCCGCACGCTCGCGGTCGGCTCGATGTTGGGCAGGCCCTCGGGCGCGCCGACGATGATCCTATATTCCTTCAGGCCGGTGATCAGCAGGTCGAGATCGAGCTTGCGGGAGAATTCGTTGCACATGGCCGCAAAGGTGGCGGGTCGAAAGACGCGGCGCAAGCGCTCCCCACTGTCGTCGCTCCTGCGAAGGCAGGCGCCTATGTCTCTCCTTGGCCAGATGCTCATCGGGGAGAGGACAGACATGGATGCCTGCCTCCGCAGGCATGACGGTAATGGGTAGGCGGCTAGGCGCCCTCCGCGCACCGCGCTATGCCGGTGGCCGCATGGGGAGTGAGTACGACCAGGGCCGCCCGGCCGGCGCGACGCGCTTCGCGGGGGTGCGGGCGCGGCTGGAGGCGGCGGCGCCGGAGCGCGGCTTTTCGGCCTTCCTCTACGAATTCCTGCTGTTCGGCTTCAAGCAGGGCTGGGCCTGCCTGTTCGGCGGGCTGATGCTGGCGCTGCTGCTCGCGACGCATCTCTGGTGGCCGGCGGATGCGCCGGTCGCGCGCTATGATTTCCTCACCGTCGCGGCGCTGCTGATCCAGATCGCCATGCTCGCCTTCCGGCTGGAGACGCTGGAGGAGGCGAAGGTGATCCTCGCCTTCCACATCGTCGGCACGGTGATGGAGCTGTTCAAGACCGCGCATGGCAGCTGGGAATACCGCGAGGCGGGGCTGCTGCGGATCGGCGACGTGCCGCTCTTCTCGGGCTTCATGTATGCGGCGGTGGGCAGCTACCTCGCCCGCGTCTGGCGCATCTTCGACTTCCGCTTTACCCACTATCCGCCGCGCTGGGCGACGGTCGTGCTGGCGGCGGCGATCTACGTCAATTTCTTCGCGCACCACTGGCTGCCCGACATCCGCCTTGCCCTGTTCGCGGCGACCGGCCTGCTCTACTGGCGGACCTGGGTCCACTACCGCCCATTCCGCGCGCATCGGCGGATGCCGCTGCTGCTCGGCTTCCTGCTGGTCGCGCTGTTCATCTGGTTCGCCGAGAATATCGGCACCTACGCCCACGCCTGGAGCTACCCCCACCAGCGCCACGCCTGGACTGTCGTGCCGATCGCCAAGCTGGGCGCCTGGTATCTGCTGATGATCATCAGCTTCGTGCTGGTGGAGCGGGTGCATGGGAGAACGCGCCATGCACCCGGTTAAAGATTAATCCGCCTTGCCACCTTCCAATTCTAGAATGCGATCGATGATGTGCTTCTCGATCTTGTATATGTCGGTCAGCGTGCCGATCGGATGACGCGTTTCCTCTTTTTCGGTGAAAGTTCCGACATAGCGTGTCGTGGGGCTGTTGAAGTGGAGTCGGGCGAGTGATTTGCGGTTGTTGTCGTCGAGCAGAATTGCGCAGTAGGATTTGGAATCGCGGATAACGACGCGGCTCGGATCAACATGGCGACTGGCGATAGCCTGCACTATGCGGAAGCCGGAAATCTCATCATCGGTTGTGATGATGCCGCTGCCTTCCGACATGTCGTCGGACGCATTCTCCTCGATGATCCCTGTTGACGGGTTGGCAACATTGAGTGCTGAATTGAGACGATCATTGACCTTATCGCGGATGAACTCTCCAATGGTGCTGGTGAGCAGCCCGTGAAATTGCTCTTTGGCGGCAGCGGTGGCGCGGCCAGCTTGGACCCGGCTGAGCATCAGGCGGACAAGATCGTCCGATGGATTGGCGAATTCCTTCTCCAACTCGATACGAAGCTGCGACTGGAGCTTTAGCCGCCCGGCGGCCTCGACGATGTGATCGATATTGAAGCCATGCTTTGAAAAGCGTTCGAGGATGGTCGGATCAGATCGTTTGATGGCCTCCATCGAGAAGACGTAGAACGGCTTCTCATCCATCTTGTTGGGTTGTTCGGTGTCTGAATAGAATTGGTAGACCACGCCATTGGTCAGAATGGCGACCCGTGCATCCGTGACGGTAAAATAACGAAAAAGCTGTGAGGCGTGTTTGAGATCAAGCTCGACCGTCGAGGGCTTGCATTCGATCAGAATGTTGAGCTTACCGCCCGAGCAGATCGCATAATCGACTTTCTCGCCCTTCTTGATCCCAACGTCGGCGGTATATTCAGGAATGACCTCACCAGGATTGAAGACGTCGTATCCCAACGCCTGGAGAAACGGTAGAACGAGTGCTGTCTTGGCCGCTTCCTCCGTCAACAGCAGTTCGCGATGCTCGGTGGTGCGCTTCTCAAGCGCCATCAGCTTGGTAACCAGTTCCATGCGAAGTGCCCCCTTCGATGACTGAAAGGAGACTATCCTTGTAACTCGATTTCCGCCGATAGAAGTTTAGTCCATTATGGAGGTTCTAGCTGCTCCCCGCACCACTTCTAAGATTGTCCAAGAGGGCCACAAATAGGCTCACGTCAAAAGCTGCCTCGTTGGCACTTTTCGCGGATTATTATCACTCCGCCGCCTGAGCACTCCTCGCCCCTGCCTCCAGCAGCGGCTTGAGATAGGCGCCCGTATAGCTGCGCGGCTCCTTCGCCACCTGCTCCGGCGTCCCTTCCGCCACGATCTCGCCGCCGCGCACGCCGCCTTCGGGGCCGAGGTCGATCACCCAGTCGGCGGTCTTGATGACCTCCAGGTTGTGCTCGATCACCACCACGGTGTTGCCCTGCTCGACCAGCGCGTGGAGCACCTCGAGCAGCTTGCGGACGTCCTCGAAGTGGAGGCCGGTGGTCGGTTCGTCGAGGATGTAGAGGGTGTTGCCGGTCGACCGGCGCGACAGTTCCTTGGCGAGCTTGACGCGCTGCGCCTCGCCGCCCGACAGCGTCGTCGCCTGCTGGCCGACCTTGATGTAGCCGAGGCCGACCTCGGCCAGCATCGCCATCTTGTCGCGGATCGGCGGGACCGCCTTGAAGAACTCGACCGCGTCCTCGACGGTCATGTCGAGCACGTCGGCGATGCTCTTGTCCTTGAACTTCACCTCCAGCGTCTCGCGGTTGTAGCGCGCGCCGTGGCAGACGTCGCAGGTGACGTAGACGTCGGGCAGGAAGTGCATCTCGATCTTGAGCAGGCCGTCGCCGGTGCACGCCTCGCAGCGGCCGCCCTTGACGTTGAAGCTGAACCGGCCCGGCTTGTAGCCGCGCGCCTCGCTCTCCGGGAGCCCCGCGAACCAGTCGCGGATGTTGGTGAAGGCGCCGGTATAGGTCGCCGGGTTCGAGCGCGGGGTGCGGCCGATCGGCGACTGGTCGATGTCGATGACCTTGTCGCAATATTGCAGACCGGTGATCTTGTCGTGCGCGCCCGCCACCACGCGCGCGCCGTTGAGCTGGCGCGCGGCCGAGGCGTAGAGCGTGTCGATCGTGAAGCTCGACTTGCCCGATCCCGAGACGCCGGTGATGCAGGTGAAGGTGCCGAGCGGGATCGCCGCGGTGACATTCTTCAGGTTGTTCGCCCGCGCATTGTGGACGGTGACCTTCTTGCCGTTGCCCTTGCGCCGCTTCGCCGGCACCTCGACCATGCGGCGGCCCGACAGATAGTCGCCGGTGAGGCTCGCCTCGTTGGCGAGGATGTCGTCGAGCGTGCCCGACGCCACCACCTCGCCGCCATGGACGCCGGCGCCCGGCCCCATGTCGAGGATATAGTCGGCGGTGCGGATCGCATCCTCGTCATGCTCGACGACGATCACCGTGTTGCCGAGGTCGCGCAGCCGCCGCAGCGTCACCAGCAGCCGGTCGTTGTCGCGCTGGTGCAGGCCGATCGACGGCTCGTCGAGCACGTAGAGGACACCGGAAAGTCCCGACCCGATCTGGCTGGCGAGGCGGATGCGCTGGCTCTCGCCGCCCGACAGCGTGCCCGAGGTGCGGTCGAGGTTGAGATAGTCGAGCCCGACATTGTCGAGGAAGCCCAATCGCTCGACGATCTCCTTGAGGATGCGCTCGGCGATCGCCTTCTGCTGCTCGTTGAGATGATCGGGCATCTCGCGGAAGAATTTGAGCGCGGGGCCGACCGCGCGGCGGGTCGACATCGAGATGTCCTCGCCCGCGATCTTGACCGCCAGCGCCTCGGGCTTGAGGCGCGCGCCGCCGCACACCTCGCAATGCGCGGCGCTCTGATACTTGGCGAGCTCCTCGCGCATCCAGGCGCTCTCGGTCGACAGCATGCGGCGCTCGAGATTGTGGATCACCCCCTCGAACGGCTTCTGCACGTCGTAGCTCTTGCGGCCGTCGATGAAGGTGAGGGTGATCACCCGCCCCTTGGTGCCGTAGAGGACGGTGTCGCGGATCTCCTCGGGCAGCTCATTCCACGGCGTCTCCAGCTTGAAGCCGTAGGCGCGCGCGACCGAGCTCAGTACCTGCATGTAATAGGGGCTGGGCGGGTTGGACTTGGCCCAGGGCACCACCGCGCCCTGCTTGATCGACAGCGCCTCGTTGGGGACGACGAGCTGCGGGTCGAAGTAGAGCTTCTCGCCGAGGCCGTCGCAGGCAGGGCAGGCGCCCTGCGGCGCGTTGAACGAGAAGAGCCGCGGCTCGATCTCGGCGATGGTGAAGCCCGAGACGGGGCAGGCGAATTTCTCCGAGAAGGTGATGCGGTTGGCGGGGACGCCGGCGCCCTTCATCGCGCCGCCCGTCTCCATCGTCTCGGCATATTGGAAGCTGGCCGGCATCTCGCGGACGCCGCTCGGCGCCATCGCCTCCGCCACCGTCGTGTCGACCAGGTCGGCATAGGCGAGGCCGTCGGCCAGGCGCAGCGCGGTCTCCAGGCTCTGGGCGAGGCGGGTCTCCATCCCCTCGCGGACGACGAGGCGGTCGACCACCACCTCGATGTCGTGCTTGTACTTCTTGTCGAGCGCGGGCGCCGCCTCGATCTCGTGCATCTCGCCGTCGATGCGGACGCGGGTGAAGCCGGCCTTCTGCCATTCGGCCAGCTCCTTGCGATACTCGCCCTTGCGGCCGCGCACGACCGGGGCGAGCAGCAGGAAGCGGGTGCCCTCCTTCAATTGCAGGATGCGGTCGACCATCTGGCTGACCGTCTGCGCCGAGATCGGCAGGCCCGTCGCGGGCGAATAGGGCACGCCGACCCGCGCCCAGAGCAGGCGCATATAGTCGTAGATCTCGGTCACCGTCGCGACGGTCGAGCGCGGGTTGCGGCTGGTCGTCTTCTGCTCGATCGAGATGGCGGGGGAGAGGCCCTCGATATGGTCGACGTCGGGCTTCTGCATCAGCTCGAGGAACTGGCGCGCATAGGCCGACAGCGACTCGACGTAGCGGCGTTGCCCCTCGGCATAGATGGTGTCGAAGGCGAGACTCGACTTGCCCGATCCGGACAGGCCGGTGATCACGATCAGCCGGTCGCGGGGCAGCTCGACATCGACGCCCTTGAGGTTGTGCTCGCGCGCGCCGCGCACCGAAATATGAGTCAGCATGTCAGCAAATGTTCCAGATTTGTTCGCGGCGCGCAAGGTGGCATGTCGGCGCACGCACCATCTGGGCGCTGGTTAATCGATTCTCAACCCTGTCGGGCGATTGTCCGCGCTGGACCGATCATGTGCCGGAGGATGCGATGTTCACGATCAACCGCAGGGAACTGGCGCACACGTTGCTGATCGCGTCGCTGTTCATGGCGATCGGGCTGGGCTGCGTCGACCGGATGATCGGCAACCCGGCGGATTTCCCCGTCGCCGAACAGGGCTGAATCCCGCCCGTCATCCTGGCGAAAGCCAGGATCTCCCTTCTTCATGGTCGGTCGGAAGGCAGTGAGATTCCGGCTTTCGCCGGAATGACGAACCCGAAGCGCGTCAGCGCGTCGCGCCCGGCTTCCACAATATGTCCCCCGCGCCGGCCCGGTTGAGCCAGCGGGCGAGCACGAACAGATGGTCGGACAGCCGGTTGATATAGGCGAGCCCGGTCGGGTTGAGCCCGACATCGGCGTCGGCCGTCACCGCCGACCGCTCGGCCCGGCGGCAGATCGCGCGGGCGAGGTGGATCGCCGCCGCGCCCGGATCGCCGCCCGGCAGGATGAAGCTGCGCAGCGATTCGAGATCGGCGTTCATCGCGTCGATCTCCGCCTCCAGCCGCTCGACCTGCGAGGGGACGATGCGCAGGCTCATCTCCGACGGCGCATAGTCGGGGCCCGGGGTCGCGAAGTCGGCGCCCAGGTCGAACAGCTCGTTCTGGATGCGGCCGAGCTGCGCGCGCGTCGCCTCCGGCAGGTCATGGGTCAGCGCGACGCCGATCGCCGAGTTGAGCTCGTCGACATCGCCGATCGCGGCCATGCGCGGCGCGCTCTTGGGCAGGCGCGACCCGTCGACCAGCCCGGTCTCGCCCCGGTCGCCGGTGCGCGTGTAGATCTTCGTCAGCCGGACCATCGATGACGCTCGCTTATTGGCGGCTCATGATCAGCAGCAGGATGACGAGGATCACCGCCAGCGCCTGGAAGGCGATGCGCATCCGCATCATCCGGTTCTGCTTGAGTCCCGACTGGTTCATGCTGCCCGCCTTCAGGTCGGCCTCGGTCGTCCTGAGGAAGGCGATGATCCCGCGCACCAGCGCCACGACGGTCGCGACCATCGCGGCGAGGATCAGGATGAAGAAGAAGGTGTTTCCGCTCATGCGAGGGGTTTAGCGCGCGACGGCCTTCATGTCTCCCTCCCTTGCAAGGGAGGGGCTTATTGTTTTGCTCTTGCCCGCAACCGCTCCGCCAACGCTCCTGCATCCACCCCCGCCTCCCGCATCGACGCCAGCGTCGGCGATCCGGCGCGCTTGGCGAGACGCTCGCCCTTCTCGTCGGTCAGCAGCGGGTGGTGGTGGTAGCGCGGCGCCGGCAGGCCGAGCAGCGCCTGGAGGAGCCGGTGGACATGGGTCGCGGCGAACAGGTCCTGGCCGCGCACCACGTCGGTCACGCCCTGCGCCGCGTCGTCGACGGTGACGGCGAGGTGGTAGCTGGTCGGCGCATCCTTGCGGGCGAGGACGACGTCGCCATGCACCTCGGGCGTCGCGGCGATCTCGCCCGCGCCGCTGTCGTGCCAGGCCAGCGGACCGGCGCGCGCGGCGGCCCGGGCAATGTCGAGCCGCCAGGCATGGGCCTCGCCCGCCGCGATCCGGGCGGCGCGTTCGTCCTCGCCCAGCTCGCGGCAGAGGCCCGGATAGAGCGGGCCGTCGGGACCGTGCGGGGCGGCGGCGCTCGCGGCGATCTCGGCGGCTATGCGGGCGCGGGTGCAGAAGCAGGGATAGACGAGCCCCATCGCCTTCAGCCGGTCGAGCGCTTCGGCATAGAGCGGCAGCCGTTCCGACTGGAAGACGACCTCCCCGTCCCAGCCGAGGCCGAGCCAGCGCAGGTCCTCCAGGATTCCCGCGACATGCTCGGGCCGACAGCGGGTCGGGTCGATGTCCTCGATCCGCAGCAGGAAGCGTCCGCCCTTCGCCCGCGCCAGGTCGTGCGCGCACAGCGCGGAGAAGGCGTGGCCGAGATGGAGGCCCCCGGTGGGGCTCGGTGCGAATCGGGAAATCGACAGGGCGTTCATTCGGACTCTTGACGGGGAGTCAACGGAAATGCTGTCATGCCCATGTCACGCTTTCCGGCGAAAGGGTGGCCACAGAGGGCGCGGCCGGTTCGGCCATAGGCGTTCCGGTGTGCGAACGGAAGGTCGAGGGCGAAGCCGGATGGGTCCTCCATCCTGCGGGAGGCCTTGGTTCGACCATGTACCACTCCGATCTCATGCGGCATCCGGACAGTTGCCCGGCGCTGGTGCTCAACGCGGACTATACGCCGTTGAGCTATTACCCCCTTTCGTTGTGGAACTGGCAAACCGCCATCAAGGCGGTTTTTTTGGAACGTGTCGACATCGTCTCGCACTATGAGCGCGAGGTGCGCAGCCCGACCTTCGCGATGAAGCTGCCTTCGGTCATCGCGCTGCGCCAATATGTGAAGCAGTCGGAGAACCCGGCCTTCACCCGCTTCAACCTGTTCCTGCGCGACCGCTTCTCCTGCCAATATTGCGGGTCGCTGTCCGATCTCACCTTCGACCATGTCATCCCGCGCGCGCAGGGCGGCCGGACGACGTGGGAGAATGTCTCCACCGCCTGCGCGCCGTGCAACCTGCGCAAGGGCGGCCGTACCCCGCGCGAGGCGGGGATGCGCCTGTTCGAGACGCCGCGCCGCCCGACCAGCTGGGAATTGCAGGAGAACGGCCGCAGCTTCCCGCCGCATTATCTGCACCAGAGCTGGCGCGACTGGCTCTACTGGGATGTCGAGCTGGAGGCCTGACCGGCCGCTCGTCACGAATCCGGAATAATCGCGCTATCCCGTTGCTCCTGGCGCCGGTGCCGCGTAATCGGGCCTTGGGGTTGGGTGCTTTGCGGGGGAAAAGGCCAATGTATTCGTCCGAGGTGCAGGTCCGCGACGGCAACAACCGCCGCGCCATGCCGCGCGGGGCGGCGGCCTTCGACACCCGCTACGGCGTGCCGGCGGCGGCGACCCGCTCGCCCTGCCGGATCATCGACATCTCGACCAGCGGCGCCCGCCTTCGCCTCTACCAGCAGCTCCCGCCGGAAACCTCGATCCGCCTGTCGCTGCCCGGCAAGGGGCTGGTCGACGCGCATATCGTCTGGGCCGACGGGCGCGAGGCCGGCTGCCGCTTCGACCGGCCGCTCGACGACGACACGGTGACGGTGCTGCGCGCCAGCGCGACCGAGCGCGGCGCGGCGCGCTCCGAGCAGCCCGATGCCCCGTCCTGGCGAAAGCCGGGGTCGCTCTTCTCCTGGTTCTTCGTGCTCGACGCCTGGCCGGTCGGGAAGCCCCGACTCTCGGCGGGATAAGCTCAGCGCTTCGCCGGCAGCGCGTCCAATATCTCGTGCAGCGCGCCGAGGCATTCGGCGCCGAGCCGCTTCGACCGTTCGGGCGACCAGCCATGTTCGGCGTCGGGCAGGTCGGCATTGTCCTTGAACGGCATCTCCAGCGTCGTCGCGACGCAGCCGAAGCGGTTGGCGAGCTGGTTGGTCGACATCGACAGGTTCGCCTTGCCCTTCGCCGCCACCGGATAGCCGCGCCGCGTCTGGAAATCGGGGCAGCGCCGCGCCAGCGTGTCGCGGAACAGGTGGTAGAGCCGGCCCTGCTCCTCGGTCCAGGCGGGGATGCCCTCGAACCCGGCGATGAAGACGTGCGGGATCGCCTCGTCGCCATGGACGTCCATCGCGAAGTCGACCCCGGTCCGGTCCATCCGGGCGAGGACGTGCAGCACCTCGGGGCTCCGCTCCGCCGTCGGCTCGTGCCATTCGCGGTTCAGGTTCACCCCTGCGGCGTTGGTGCGGAGATGGCCGCGCCGGGACCCGTCCGGGTTCATGTTCGGCACGATGTGGAAGGTCGCCCGCCGGCGCAGGCTGCGCGCCACCGCATCGTGCGGATCGGTCAGCCGCTCGAGCGCGCCTTCCATCCACCATTCGGCCATGCTCTCGCCGGGATGCTGGCGGGCATAGAGCCAGACCGTCTTCGGCCCCTCGCCGATCGTCAGCAGGTCGATGTCCTGCCCGTCGAGCGTCGCGCCCAGTCGTTCATGGACGACGCCCGGCGCGCCGGCGATGCGGGCGACCAGGTCATGGTGCCGCTCCATCGAATAGGGCGCGAAATAGGCGAGCCAGACGCTGTCGGCGTCGGGGGTCACGCGGATCGTCAGCGCGCCGTCGGCATAGTCGGTCGGCACCCGCCGCCAGACCTGCCGGTCGGCGGAGCAGCAGGCCTGATACTCCTTCCACCCGTCGGGATAGGCGGCGGCGCCGGCATTGCCGATGCGCAGCGTGACCGGCACCCCCTTCGCGCCGCTCAGGCGGAAATGGAACCATTGGTAGAAGTCCGACTGGTGGTCCTTGACGATGGCGAGGTCGAAGGTCGTGCCGTCGCGGCCGGTGACGGCGATGTTGCCGCTGTCGAAGCCGCTGGAGATGCTGATGCTGTCGGGATGGCTCATTTCACCGTGATAGTCTCGCCCGACCGGCCGGGGAAGTCCCTGAACAGCGCCGCCGCGAGCCGCGCGACGGTCGCTTCGGCATTGGCCTGGGGGGTGCCATCGCGCGCCACCGATTCGGCGCGGCCTTCCCAGATCACGGTGCCCTCGGACCGGCGCTTGAGCTGGATCGAGAGCTGGGTCTGCACGTCCATCCGCTCCTTGGGCTTGCCGATCGGGAAGCTCACCGCCCCGCCGACCCCGACGCTGGTGCCGCCGTGCCAGCCGCCGCCGCTGCCGCCGCCGAGGCCGATCGACAGCGACGATCCGCGCGCCTGCCCGGTCGGGCGCCAGCTCCGCCGCACCTCGGTGACGGCGACCAGCTCGGACTTGGTCAGGTCGGGCGCGATGCGGAAGCCGAGCCGGTCGAGCTCGGTGCGGACGATGCGGGCATAGGCCTGGAACTCCAGGTCCTTCGACAGGGTCGGGTCGCGCGGCTCGACCGTCACCTCGCCCTTGGCGATCGGCTGGCCCAGGTGGAAGCGGGTGACCCGCGTCTCCGGCATCTGCGCCGCGCACCCCGCCAGCGCCAGCGCGGTACCGATCAACAGGGCCTTGGACAGCAGGGCGTGCGGCATGTTCATATCATCCTCCCGGGCGATGCTCCGCATCGAAACGCGGGAGCAACGATATGGCTGCAATGATTTTGATGGATAGTAAATGAATGAAGTAGGGAGAAACCCGTCGCCCCTGCGCAGGCAGGGGCCCATGTCTGTCTTCCCTCGGGATGCCATCTGGCTGGTGAGAGACATGGACCCCTGCCTGCGCAGGGGCGACGGGAAGGTTTGAATCGCTTGACTCCTTGGGCTCCAGCCCATAGGGGAGCGCCTCGTTTTTCCACATATCAGCTTAGAAAGCAGGCGCAGACGCCATGAAGATCCGCAACTCTCTCAAGTCGCTCAAGGACCGGCATCGGGACAACCGCGTGATCCGTCGTCGTGGCCGCACCTATGTGATCAACAAGACCAACCGCCGCTTCAAGGCGCGCCAGGGCTGATCACGCCGCTTTCGGGCGGGCGCCGCACACGCGCCGTCATCTTCGATGTCGGCAATGTGCTCTACGACTGGAATCTCCGGCAGTTCTTCGAAAAGCTCGTGCCCGCGCACGAGCTCGAACTGTTTCTGCGCGACGTCGTCAATCTCGACTGGCACGGCCAGCACGACGCCGGCCGCCCCTTTGCCGAGACGAGCGCCGAGCTGATCGCGGACTGGCCGTGCTTCGCCGACGCCATCGCCGCCTTCGGCCCGCGCTTCGCCGAGACCGTCACCGGCCTGCTGTCGGGCATGGAGGCGATCGTCCGCGACCTGCACGCGCAGGACGTGCCGCTGTTCGCGATCACCAATTTCAGCCATGAATTCTGGCCGCCCTTCCGCGCGCGCGAAGCGGCGATCTTCGACCTGTTCGCCGATATCCTCGTCTCGGGCGAGGTGCGGCTGGTGAAGCCCGATCCGGCGATCTACGCGATGGCGCTCGATCGCTTCGGGATCGATCCGGCGGAAGCGATCTTCATCGACGACCGCGCCGACAATGTCGCGGCGGCCGAGGCGCTGGGCATCGCCGGCCATCTGTTCGCCGGGGCCGGGCCGCTGCGCGCCGAGCTCGAAGGACTGGATTTGCTCGCGCCGGCGGCGTGAATCCGCCTTTGACCGGAATCAAAGCCGATTCGCGCGGCCCTCGGCACAGTGGCTCCGACAGACACGGAGATCACATCATGCTCGGTTTCATCGGCGACTATTATCCGATCCTGGCCATCGCGGCGGCGGCGCTGTTCATCGGGGTGGTCGGTTTCGTGAGCATCGAGGACATGCTGCGCCGCGGCTGACGGGTTTCGGCTGAGCCGAAAGCGGCGGCGTTCCGATCCCCTCCTCCTGGGCGCTGCCGTAGTTTCACCGCTCCTCCGCCCGATCCCCGTGCCGACATGCGGGGACCGGGTGGGGGAGCGGGTTTTTCGTCCGTTTCCATCGCATCGCGGCTTGGTTAACCTCGGGGCTCGGCCGCGGCCGAATCGGGATGTCCACGCGAACGCGCGCCTCCCGATCGCCGCGCCGGGCGCGGACGGCTTCGTCGCGCGAACCTTGTAGGAGTGTTCGTGATGGGTATGCTCGAAGAATTGGCGGAACAGGCCGGCGGCCTCGATTTCGGCGCGATCGGCGAAAAGCTGGGCCTCTCGGCCGATCAGGTCCAGGCGGCGGCGAGCCAGCTCCTGCCCCATATCGCCGACCCGAACACCGACAATGACCAGGCGACCCAGGCGGTCGCCGCGCAGACCGGGATCGACTTCTCGCAGCTCAGCGCGCTGCTGCCCGCCCTGCTCGCGGCGGCGGGCTCGAAGGGCGGCGATGCCGGCGGGCTGCTGGGCAACCTGATGAGCAGCCTCGGCGGCGGAACCGCGGCCGGCAATGGCGGCGACGGCGGCGGCCTGCTCGGCGCGCTCGGCGGTCTCCTCAACAGCAAGAGCTGAACGCTTTCCCGCGTCCCGGGCGGCGTCGCCGTCCGGGCGCGGCTTCGTTCCGTTACTTCGCGGCGCTAGAGCCTGATCGTCTGAGATGGAAGCGCTTCGCGCTTCCATCGATGGCGTGAATCAGGCTCTATTCAAGGTCTATTGTCGGTCCGGCGGATGAAGTCGGCGACATTGTCGTGCAGCGCCTTCAGCGACGGCCGGTGCAGATAGACCATGTGGCCGGACGGATAATAGCGATACTCGATATTGCCGGTCAGCGCGGCCGGGACCGGCAGGTGCCGCAGCTCGTAGCGTCCCGCGAAATAGGGCGTCGACACGTCGAAATAGCCGCCGTTGACCATCACCTTCATCGTCGGGTTGCGCTTCATCGCCACCGCCAGGTCGGGCAGGACGTTGGGCAGCGCGATCAGCGGCTTGTCGGCGCCCGGCGGCTGGTGCCGGTAGTCCCAGCTGCCATAGACGTCGAGGCTGGTCTGGTAGTGTCGCCCCTCGCCATAGCGCAGCGTGCCGCGCACATAGTCGTTGAACGCGCCGGCATAGGCCGCGCCGATCGCCGACCCTTGCGGGTCATAGCCGGCGACCTTGCTCAGCGGGTCGATCGTCCAGCCGGTGAAGCGGGTGTCGAGCGTGCCGGTGGTCAGGTCGCGGTCCAGCAGCAGCTCCTTCTGCAGCGCGCCATATTCGATCCGCAGGTTGCTCCGCAGCAGATAGGCGACCGGCAGTCCGGTATAGCCCGACAGCTTCTCCGCGATCGCCTGCCGCTCGGCCGCCGGCAGCGCGTTGCCCTGCATCAGCGCCAATGCATAGTCGGTGGTGGCGAAGCGCTCGACCTCGGCCAGGAAGCTTTCGAGGTCGTCGGGCCGGTTGGCGACGCGACGGTGATACCAGGCGGTCGCCGCATAGGTCGGCAGCGAGACGACATAGGGCAGGTCGACCCCCGGATTGAGCTGCGGATCGTCGGGGATCAGGTCCCAGTTCAATATGTCCGACAGCAGGATCACGCCGTTCAGGTCGACATCCTCGTCCTGCAGCGCCCTGGCGAGGCCGGCGGCGCGCATCGTGCCATAGCTTTCGCCGAACAGATATTTGGGCGACGCCCAGCGGCCGTGCTTCGACAGGAACTGGACGATGAAGCGGGCGAAGGCGTGGATGTCCTGGTCGACGCCGTAGAAGGCCTTGTCCTTGTCCTTCCCCGCGACCCGGCTGAAGCCGGTGCCGGGGGCGTCGATGAAGACGAGGTCCGACGCGTCGAGCAGCGCCATGTCGTTGGCGACGACGCGATAAGGCGCCGCCGACGCCTGGCCCGCGTCGCCGGTCTCGACCCGCACCGGGCCGAACGCGCCCATGTGCAGCCAGATGCTCGACGATCCCGGCCCGCCGTTGAACAGGAAGGTGATCGGCCGTCCGGCTGCGGGGGCGCCGGTCCTGAAATAGGCGACGTAGAACATCGACGCCTCGGCCTGCTCCTTCGCGGCCTTGCGGCCGTCCTCGTCGCGCGGGGGGACGTCGTCCCAGCCCTTGGGATGGACGACCAGCGTCCCCGCCACCGCCTGATAGGGGATGCGCACGCCGCCGACGGCGACCGATCCGGTCGATCGCACCTCGTCGGGCTGGAAGCGCGCGGGCGCGGCGGACGCCGCCGCGTCCTTCTCCTCGGGCGTCTCGGCGGAAAGGGCGGCGGGCAGGGCGGTCGTCGCCAGCGCGGCGAGGGCGGCGATCAGGGCAAGGCGCATGGATACCTCATGGGCGCGGAAAACCAGTCCCGATCCATCCGGGATCGATCGCCGGCCGTCAATTCCCCTCCGGTCGCCGTCGCCGGAACGGCTGGACAGCGCCGCGCATCTGATCGAAGACGGCCGGGTTTCGACCATGATCCCAGGACCCTGCCGATGACCCGCGATTCGAGCGCGACGACCGACTTCTCCCGGCGCGATGCGCTGCTCGCCGGGGTCGCGTCGGCGACGATGCTGGCGGGGGCCGGGGCGGCCGAGGCGCGCGTCGCCGGCCGCCGCGCCGCGCCGCCGCCCGAGATCGTCACCTGGACGGCGGCCGACCTCGCCGCGCGCATCCGCAGCCGCGCGGTGTCGTGCCGGGAGGTGATGGCGGCGCATCTCGACTGGATCGACCGCGCCAATCCGGCGCTGAACGCGATCGTCTCGCGGGTCGAGCGGCCCGCGCTGCTCGCCGCCGCCGACGAAGCGGACCGCGAGATCGCCGCCGGGCGCCATCGCGGCTGGATGCACGGCCTGCCCCACGCGGTGAAGGACCTTGCCGCGACGCGCGGCATCCGCACCACCATGGGATCGCCGATCTTCGCCGACAATGTGCCCAAGGCCGACGAGATCTTCGTCGAGCGGCTGCGCGCGGCGGGCGCGATCCTGATCGGCAAGACCAACGTCCCCGAGTTCGGCCTCGGCTCGCAGAGCTACAACCCCGTCTTCGGCGTCACCCGCAACGCCTATGACCCGTCGCGCACCGCCGGCGGCAGCAGCGGCGGCGCGGCGGCGGCGCTGGCGGCGCGCATGGTGCCGGTCGCCGACGGCAGCGACTTCGCCGGATCGCTGCGCAACCCGGCCGGCTGGAACAATATCTTCGGCTTCCGCCCCTCGGCCGGCCGCGTCCCCCACGGCCCGACCAACGAACTGTTCGTCCAGAATATCGGCTATGAGGGGCCGATGGCGCGCACGGTCGGCGATCTCGCGCTGCTGCTCTCGGTGATGGCCGGCTACGACGCGCGCACGCCGCTGTCGCTCGACGGCGACCCGGCGGTCTTCGCGGGCCCGCTCGACCGCGACATGAAGGGCGTCCGCATCGGCTGGCTCGGCGATCTCGGCGGCGTGCCGATGGCGCCCGGCATGCTCGACCTCTGCCTGTCGGGGCTGCGGCGGCTGGAGGCGGCGGGCTGCGTGATCGAACCGGTCTCGCTCGGCATCGACCATGACACGCTGTGGAAGGCCTTCGTCCAGCTCCGCCAGGGCTTCCTCGCCGGCGGCCTCGGCCCGCTCTACGCCGATCCCGCCAGGCGCAAGCTGCTCAAGCCCGAGGCGGTGTGGGAGATCGAGAATGGCATGAAGCTGTCGGCGGTCGATCTCTACAACGCCTCGGTCGTCCGCTCGCGCGTCTACGAGGCCTATCGCAAGGCCTTCGAGCGCCACGACTTCCTCGCCCTGCCGAGCGCGCAGCTCTTCCCCTTCGACGCGGACCTCCACTGGCCGAAGGAGATCGCGGGGGTGGCGATGGACAGCTACCACCGCTGGATGGAGATCGTCGCCGGGCCGAGCCTGACCGGCTGCCCGGCGCTGTGCGTCCCCGCCGGCTTCGGCCCCGAGGGGCTGCCGAGCGGTATCCAGCTCGTCGGCCCGAACCGCCAGGACCTCGCCGTCCTCCAGCTCGGCCGCGCCTATGAGCAGGTCGCGGGGGATATATTGGCAAGGAAGCCAGCGCTGCTGGGCTGAGACTGCTCCAGTTCCGCGAAGAGCTGCCAACTTCTACATAGTCATCCCGGCGAAAGCCGGGATCTCACTTCTCTTCGCTCCCCGTCCTGCAAGCATGGAAAGGCAGGAAGATCCCGGCTTTCGCCGGGATGACGGTGGTTAAGGCGATGCCCTACCCGCCATAGCCCTTCAGCTCCTCGCCGGTCAGCCGGACGACGTGGAGCATGTTGGTCGACCCCGGCGTGCCGAACGGGACGCCCGCGACCACGACGATGCGGTCGCCGGCATTGGCCAGCTTGTGGCGCAGCGCCATGCGCTTGGCCTTGGCGACCATCTCCTCGAAGCTGGCGACGTCGCGGGTGCGGACCGAATGGCTGCCCCACAGCAGGCCCATGCGCCGCGCGGTGGCGAGCTTCGGCGTCAGCACCAGCAGCGGCACCGAGGGGCGCTCGCGGGCGATGCGCCGCGCGGTCGATCCCGACAGGGTGAAGCAGATGATCAGGCTCGCCGAGACGGTCGCGGCGATCTGCGCGGCGGCCTCGGCCAGCGCGTCGGCGGTGGTCGCGTCGGGATGCGTCTGGGTGAAGTGCAGCCGCGCGGCATAGCCGGGGTCGCTTTCGACCGAGCGGGCGATCGCGTCCATCATCGCGACCGCCTCCTCGGGCCATTGGCCGCTCGCCGATTCGGCCGACAGCATCACCGCGTCGGCGCCGTCGTAGATCGCGGTCGCGACGTCGGACACCTCGGCGCGGGTCGGGGTCGGCGCCTGGATCATCGATTCGAGCATCTGGGTCGCGACCACCACCGGCCGGCCCATCCGCCGCGCGGTCTCGACGATGCGCTTCTGCATCGGCGGCACCCGCTCGGGCGGCAGCTCGACGCCCAGGTCGCCGCGCGCGACCATCACCGCGTCGGCGATCTCCAATATCTCGTCGAGCCGCTCGACCGCCGCCGGCTTCTCGATCTTGGCGAGCAGCGCCGCCTTGCCGCCGATCAGCCGCCGCGCCTCGGCGACGTCCTCGGGCCGCTGGACGAAGCTCAGCGCGATCCAGTCGGCGCCATGGTCGCAGGCGAAGGTCAGGTCGCGGCGGTCCTTCTCGGTCAGCGCCGCCATCGGCACGATCACGTCGGGGACGTTGAGCCCCTTGCTGTTCGACAGCGCGCCGCCGACCTCGACCATCGTCTCGATCCGGTCGGGGTGGACGGCGCGGACGCGCAGCACCAGCTTGCCGTCGTCGAGCAGCAGCCGGGTGCCCGGCTCGAGCGCCTCGAAGATCTCGCGATGGGGAAGCTGGACGCGGTGCAGGTCGCCCGGCGCCGGGTCGCGGTCGAGGGTGAAGGCCTGGCCGGTCGCGAGCTGGACCGAGCCGTCGGCGAACTTGCCGACGCGGAGCTTCGGGCCCTGCAGGTCGAACAGGATCGTCGTCGCGCGGCCGAACTCCTTCTCCATGGCGCGGATCGCCTGGATCAGCGGGACTTTGTCCTCGTGGGCGCCGTGGCTCATGTTGATGCGGAAGGCGTCGGCGCCGGCGCGGAACAGCTTCGCGATCATCTCGGGCGAACTGCTCGCGGGGCCGAGCGTGGCGAGCACGCGCACCTTGCGCTGGCGGGGGGGAATCTGGATGTCCACGGGCGCTCCTCTGTGCGGAGCGCTTCGGGATAGAATCTGCCGCCGATATGGCAACCCCCTCCGTCGCCGTCCCGTCATGGTTCGTCGCATCGGAGCGCTTCGCCGATTCCCCGTTGCCGATTCCCCGTTGAGCGCCCGCACGGCTCGCTCTACAGCCTGCGCCTTTCACGCATATCGAGGGACTCGCGAATCATGGCCGAAGCCGACACGACCGAAGACAAGGGCAGCATCGCGGCGCAGGAGCTGCGCCTGTTCGTCGAACGGGTCGAACGGCTCGAGGAAGAGAAGAAGGGCATCGCCGACGACATCAAGGACGTCATGTCGGAGATGAAGGGCCGCGGCTACGACACCAAGATCGTCCGCAAGCTGATCTCGATCCGCAAGAAGAAGAAGGGCGAGCATGAGGAAGAGGCGATGATCCTCGAAACCTACATGGCTGCTCTTGGTATGATTTAGCCCTCAGACGCCGGGCGCCGGGCATCCGCCCGGCTTGGCTTCCTCGCATAAGCTCGGGCGCGCGTTCGCGCTTGCGGGACATATACATGTCCCGACGCAGAGCTTATCGTCGGAGCCTGTGAGGGCTCCGCAAGCGCGAACGCGCGCCCGAGCTTATGCGAGGATAGCCAAGGTCACGGATGTGACCGCCGGCGCTTGAGGGCCAATCAACAATGTCCACCTTCCAGATCGACACCGCCACCAGCCGCGCCAATCCGACGCCGGCGCCGATGAAGCGGCTCACCGTCCCCGCGATCCGCGCCGCCAAGGGCAAGACGCCGGTGGTGGTGCTCACCGCCTACACGATCCGGATGGCGCAGATCCTCGATCCGCATTGCGACATGCTGCTGGTCGGCGACAGCCTGGGCCAGGTGCTCTACGGCCTGCCGTCGAGCGTGCCGGTCAGCCTCGACATGATGATCGCGCACGGCGCGGCGGTGGTGCGCGGCAGCTATCACAGCCTGGTCGTCGTCGACATGCCGTTCGGCTCCTATGAAGAAAGCCCCGAACAGGCGTTCCGCTCGGCCGCGCGGGTGCTCAAGGAGACTGGCGCCGCGGCGGTCAAGCTCGAGGGCGGGGCGGCGATGGCGGAGACGATCGCCTTCCTGACGGCGCGGGGCATACCGGTGGTCGGCCATGTCGGCCTCACCCCGCAGGCGGTGAACGTGCTCGGCGGCTATGGCGCGCGCGGGCGCGGGCAGGAGGAATATGCCCGGCTGATCGACGACGCCAAGGCGGTCTCCCAGGCCGGGGCCTTCTCGCTGGTGGTCGAGGGCGTGGTCGAGCCGCTGGCGATCGAGATGACCCGCGCGATCGACGTCCCGACGATCGGCATCGGCGGCTCGGTCGAATGCGACGGCCAGGTGCTCGTGATCGACGACATGCTGGGCATGTTCGACCGGGTGCCGCGCTTCGTGAAGAAATATGAGCAGCTCTCCGAGAAGATCGACGCGGCGGTCGCGACCTATGCCGCCGACGTCCGCGAGCGCCGCTTCCCGACCGTCGACCAGACCTATCAGCCGAAGAAGTGAAGGGACGACCGTTCATCCGGCATATCTATTGACTATGGCACCGCGCGCTCACGCTCGCTAAGAGACCCGTTCCTAGTTCCGGAGAAGATGCTTGGCCTCCACGCCGCCCACCGAAGAAGCCTTCCTGCGCGAGGTCGACGACGAGCTGCGCCGCGACCAGCTCCAGAAGATGGTCCGGCATTACGGACGGATCGCGCTGGTCGCGCTCCTCCTTCTCCTGGTCGCCTTCGCCGGCTTCCTCTACTGGCGCCAGGCGTCGGAGAAGAAGGCCGAGGCGCAGGGCGAGCAGATGAGCGCGCTGATCGCCGACGTGCAGGCGAGCCGCAAGACCGAGGCCGCGAAGAAGATCGACACGCTCGTCGCCGAGGGCGGCGACGGCTATCGCATCGCGGCGCTGCTGACCAAGGCGACGCTCGCCGCCGACCGCGGCGACACCAAGAGCGCGATCGGCATCTATGCCGGCATCGCCGCCGACGAGAAGGCCGCGCAGCCCTATCGCGACGTCTCGCTGATCCGGCAGACCCTGCTCGAATATGACGGTCTGACGCCGCAGCAGGTGATCGACCGGCTCAAGCCGCTGGCGGTCGAGGGCAACGCCTTCTTCGGTACCGCGGGGGAGATGACCGCGGTCGCGATGATCCAGGCCAATCGTGGCGCCGAGGCGGGCCGGCTGCTCGCCGCCGTCGCCCGCGACAAGACCGTGCCCGATACGCTGCGGACCCGCGCCGCGCGCCTCGCGACCAGCCTCGGCGTCAATGTCGACGTCGCGCCCGCCGCCGCCCCCGCTGACAAGGATTGATCGGATGACCCGGAAGTTTTTCGCGCTCACGGCGGCGCTGGCGATGACGACGATGCTCGCCGGCTGCGGCATCTTCGGCGGCGGCGAGGGCAAGAAGCCCAAGACCCCGGTGCTGGGCCAGCGCATCCCGATCCTGACCGCCGAGACCGGCGCGGAGGTCGATCCGACGCTGGAGGTGGTGCCGGTCACCGTGCCCGCCGAGCAGGTCAATCCCGAATGGGCCCAGCCGGGCGGCAACGCCACCAAGTCGATGGGCCATGTCGCGCTCGGCCAGCAGCTCGGCGTCGCCTGGGACCGCAAGATCGCCGGATCGACCAAGAAGGCCCGGCTCGCGGCCGGCCCGGTGGTCGGCGGCGGCCGCGTCTATGTGATCGACGTCGATGCCGAGATCCACGCCTATGACCTCAAGACCGGCGCGCCGGCCTGGACCGCCGTGCTGTCCGACAAGGGCGGCAACAAGGCGTCGCTGTTCGGCGGCGGCGTCAGCTACAGCAACGGCAAGGTGTTCGCGACCAACGGCGTCGGCGATGCCGCCGCGTTCGACGCCGGCAACGGCAGCCAGCTCTGGAAGGTGCGCCCGGGCGGCCCGCTGCGCGGCGCCCCGTCGGTCGGGAGCGACGCCGTCTATGTGATGAGCCAGGACAACCAGCTCTTCGCGCTCAAGGAAACCAATGGCGAGCTGATCTGGACCGCGAGCGGCAGCCTCGAGAACGCCGCCGTGTTCGGCGTCGGCGCGCCCGCCATCGGCCAGGGCACCGTCGTCGCCGGCTTCTCGTCGGGCGAGCTGACCGCCTATCGCTACGAGAATGGCCGCGCGGTGTGGCAGGATTCGCTGTCGCGCACCAGCATCACCACCTCGGTCGCCAGCCTCGTCGACATCGACGCCTCGCCGGTGATCGACCAGGGCCGCGTCTATGCCGTCGGCCAGGGCGGCCGCATGGTCGCGATGGACATCCTCACCGGCCAGCGCCTGTGGGAGCTCAACATCGCCGGCATCGAGACGCCGTGGGTCGCGGGCGAATGGCTGTTCCTCGTCACCGACGACGCCAAGCTGCTCTGCATCGCCCGCAACAGCGGCCGCATCCGCTGGCAGACCCAGCTCACCCGCTGGAAGAACGTCAAGAAGAAGAGCAAGCCGATCGGCTGGTCGGGCCCGATCCTCGCCGGCGGCCGCCTGATCCTCACCAACACCGAGGGCCAGGTCGTCAACGTCGCGGTCGACACCGGCAAGGTCGGCTCGATCACCAAGCTCGGCGACACCATCTACGCCGCGCCGGTGGTGGCGGACAACACGCTGCTCGTGCTGACCGACAAGGGAAAGCTGGTAGCGTATAGGTAGGCCCTCAGGCGCCGGGCGCGAGGCATCCGCCTCGCTTGGCTTTCCTCGCATAAGCTCGGGCGGCCGGTCGGCCTTACGGAGCCCTGCGGGCTCCGGTCCCCGCTTCTCCGTCATGCCGGCGGAGGCCGGCATCTCAGGCGGCTCCTGTCCCGACCTCGTCTCTTCGTGCCGGCGTATGAGGGCTAACAAAAACCTCATAATCCCGCTATGGGCCCCCTCCCATGGCACAGCTCCCCACCGTCGCGATCGTCGGCCGGCCCAATGTCGGCAAGTCGACGCTGTTCAACCGTCTCGTCGGCAAGAAGCTGGCGCTGGTCGACGACCGGCCCGGCGTCACGCGCGATCGGCGCGAGGGCGACGCGACCCTGATCGGTCTCGACTTCCGCGTGATCGACACCGCCGGCTTCGAGACCGATGATCCGCAGACGCTGCCCGGCCGGATGCGCGCGCAGACCCAGGCGGCGGTACGCGAGGCCGATGTCGCGCTGTTCATGGTCGACGCGCGGGCGGGCGTGACCCCGCTCGACGAGGAGGTCGCCCTGTGGCTGCGCGGCGAGGACACGCCGGTGGTGCTCGTCGCCAACAAGGCGGAAGGCAAGGCGACCGAAGCCGGCGTGCATGAGGCTTACGGCCTGGGCCTCGGCGATCCGATCCCCTTTTCGGCCGAACATGGCGAGGGCCTGGTCGACCTGTTCGAAGCATTGCGGCCGCATATCGAGCGCGACGAGGATCAGGACGGCGAAGAGGGCGAGGACGAGGATGCGGCCGGCCCGCTCAAGCTGGCGATCGTCGGCCGTCCCAATGCCGGCAAGTCGACCCTGATCAACAAGATCCTCGGCGAGCAGCGAATGATCACCGGTCCCGAAGCGGGGATCACCCGCGATTCGATCGCGATCGACTGGGACTGGCATGCCCCCGACGGCACGGTGCGGCCGATCCGGCTGATCGACACGGCCGGGATGCGCAAGCGCGCCAAGGTGCAGGACAAGCTGGAGAAGCTGTCGGTCGCCGATGGCCTGCGCGCGGTCGACTTCGCCGAGGTCGTGGTGCTGCTGCTCGACGCGACGCTGGGGCTGGAGGCGCAGGACCTGCGCATCGCCGACAAGGTGCTGCAGGAAGGCCGCGCGCTGATCATCGCGCTGAGCAAATGGGACGTCGCCGCCGACCCGCCCGCGCTGTTCCAGGGCGTCCGCACCGCGCTCGACGAGGGGCTGGCGCAGGTCAAGGGCCTGCCGCTGCTCACCGTCTCGGGGGTCAGCGGCCGCGGCGTCGACCAGCTCCTCCAGGCCGCGCACGAGACGCGCGAGGCCTGGTCGCAGCGCGTGTCGACCGCGAAGCTCAACCGCTGGTTCGAGCGCGCGATCGAGGCCAATCCGCCGCCCGCGCCCGGCGGCAAGCGGATCAAGCTGCGCTACCTGACCCAGGCGCGGACCCGGCCGCCCAGCTTCGTGCTGTTCGGCACCCGCGTCGACCAGTTGCCCGAAAGCTATCGCCGCTACCTCGTCAACGGCATCCGCCGCGATCTCGGCTTCGGCTCGGTGCCGGTGCGGCTGACCCTGCGCGCGCCGAAGAATCCGTTCGACTGATGCCGCCGCTCCGGCTCGACGCGCGCGGGATGCGTTGCCCCTGGCCGGTGGTGCGGCTGGCGCGCGCGATCCGCGACGGCGCGGAGGCGGTGCTGATCCTCGCCGACGACCCGATCGCGCCGGGCGAGATCGCGGCGCTGGCGGCGCAGCGGGGATGGTCGGTCGCGCCCGCCGCCGAACCCGCCGCCTGGATCGTCAGCGCGCCGGTCGGCTCCTGAACGCTTCGACCATCGTCTAACGATGGTAGGCGATAAAGCGGCGAATGGTCTTCGCGACTACGGAAAATCGGCTGAAAACAATGCCCTTGCGGTAACCTGACGTTTACGAGCCTGCGCTTATGGTCCCGATATCGGGCAGAGGTGCGAACGGGAACGGAAGATGGGGCAGGGCGGCAACAGCGTGGTGAACTGGACGACGTTCGGCCAGACGCGCTCGCTGATCGGCAATGATTTCGTCAAGATCCTCGGCCATTATCGCGACGATGCCGCCCGATATGTGGTCGCGGTCGAGCAGGCCTACAAGCTGCGCGACGCCGTCTCGATGGTGCGGCCCGCCCATACGCTGAAGGGTGATTCGCTGCAGTTCGGCGGCGAGGCGCTCGGCCGGCTCGCCGAGCATATCGAGCATAGCGCCCGCCGCTGCGTCGAGACGCAGAGCGCCCCCGACAAGCTCGACGCCGAGATCATCCGCCTGCGCCCGTTGCTGATCGAGACGCTCGCCGAATTCGAGCGCGAGCTGACGCGCAGCCAGCCCGTCCCGCTCCGCCGCCCCGCCGCCGCCGGCTTCGGCCGCAAGCAGGGCTGATCGTTCACGCTCCTTGCCGTCATCCCGGCGAAAGCCGGGATCTCACTGCCTTTGCGACATGCCCGTCCTAGAGCGGTTCACGATCTGATTGCATCAGATCGGCCGCTCTAGATTGTTGTTTTGCCGCGATTTCCGAGTCGGCAGATGTTTCCATCTGCCTGGAAATCGCTCTAGGCACGAAGAAAAGGGAGATCCCGACTTCCGTCGGGATGACGAAGGGAGCGCTCACCCCAGCTTCAGCTCCAGCTTCCCGTCGCCCTCGTCGATGCGCAGGGCCGATCCGTCGGGCACCTCGCCCTTGAGCAGCGCCTCGGCGAGCGGGTCCTGCAGATATTTCTGCACCGCGCGCTTGAGCGGACGGGCGCCGTAGACCGGATCATAGCCGACCCGGCCGAGCCAGGCGCGGGCGCCGTCGGTCAGCTCCAGCTTGATCTTGCGGTCCTTGAGCAGCTTGCCGACCCGGCCGACCTGGATGTCGACGATCGGGCCCATATGCTCCTGGCCGAGCCGGTGGAACAGGATGATCTCGTCGAGCCGGTTGAGGAATTCCGGCCGGAAATGGGCGCGGACCACCTCCATCACCTGGTCCTCGACGGTCTCGACCGCCTGGCCCTCGCCGAGATTGGCGAGGAACTGGCTGCCCAGGTTCGAGGTCAGGATGATCAGCGTGTTCGAGAAGTCGACCGTGCGGCCCTGGCCGTCGGTCAGCCGCCCGTCGTCGAGCACCTGGAGGAGCACGTTGAACACGTCGCCATGCGCCTTCTCGACCTCGTCGAACAGCACGACCTGATAGGGCCGCCGCCGCACCGCCTCGGTCAGCACGCCGCCCTCCTCATAGCCGACATAGCCGGGAGGAGCGCCGATCAGCCGGGCGACGCTGTGCTTCTCCATGAACTCCGACATGTCGATGCGGACCATCGCCGAGTCGTCGTCGAACAGGAAGCCGGCGAGCGCCTTGGTCAGCTCGGTCTTGCCGACGCCGGTCGGGCCGAGGAACAGGAAGCTGCCGAGCGGCCGGTTCGGGTCCTGGAGCCCCGCGCGGCTGCGGCGGACGGCGCGCGACACCGCCTCGATCGCATCCTTCTGGCCGATCACGCGCTTGCCGAGCTCGTCCTCCATGGCGAGCAGCTTCTCGCGCTCGCCTTCGAGCATCTTGTCGACGGGGATGCCGGTCCAGCGGCTGACGACCGAGGCGATGTCCTCGCTCGTCACCTCCTCGCGCAGCATCGCGCCCGCCGACGCCGACTGCGCCCCGGCCAGCGCCTTCTCCAGATTGGGGATGACGCCGTAGCTCAGCTCGCCGGCACGGGCGAGATCGCCGCGCCGCTGCGCCTGGTCGAGCTCCATCCGGGCGGCGTCGAGCTGCTCCTTGAGCTTGGCCTCGGCGTTGATCTTGTCCTTCTCGCCCTGCCAGCGCTGGGTCAGCTCGGCCGACTGCTCCTCCAGTTCGACCAGGTCGGCCTCGAGCGCGTCGAGCCGGTCCTTGGAGGCCGCGTCGGTCTCCTTCTTCAGCGCCTCGCGCTCGATCTTGAGCTGGATGATCCGCCGGTCGAGATTCTCGATCTCCTCGGGCTTCGACTCGACCTCCATGCGCAGCCGCGACGCGGCCTCGTCCATCAGGTCGATCGCCTTGTCGGGCAGGAAGCGGTCGGTGATATAGCGGTTGCTCAAGGTCGCCGCCGAGACGATCGCCCCGTCGGTGATCCGCACGCCATGGTGCAGCTCGTACTTCTCCTTGAGCCCGCGCAGGATCGAGATGGTGTCCTCGACCGTCGGCTCGCCGACGAAGACCGGCTGGAAGCGCCGCTGCAACGCCGGGTCCTTCTCGACATATTTGCGATACTCGTCGAGCGTGGTCGCGCCGATGCAGTGCAGCTCGCCGCGCGCCAGCGCGGGCTTGAGCAGGTTGCCGGCGTCCATCGCGCCCTCGGACTTGCCCGCGCCGATCAGCGTGTGCATCTCGTCGATGAACAGGATGATCTGGCCCTCGGCGCCCTTCACCTCGTCGAGCACGCCCTTCAGCCGCTCCTCGAACTCGCCGCGATATTTGGCGCCGGCGATCAGGCTGCCCATGTCGAGCGCCATCACCTTGCGGTCCTTGAGGCCGTCGGGCACGTCGCCATTGGCGATGCGCAGCGCCAGCCCTTCCGCGATCGCGGTCTTGCCGACGCCGGGCTCGCCGATCAGCACCGGGTTGTTCTTGGTGCGCCGCGCCAGCACCTGGATGGTGCGCCGGATCTCCTCGTCGCGGCCGATCACCGGGTCGAGCTTGCCGTCGCGCGCCGCCTGGGTCAGGTCGCGGGCGAATTTCTTGAGCGCGTCATAGCGGTCCTCGGCGCTCGCCGTGTCGGCGGAGCGGCCGCCGCGCAGCTCGTTGATCGCGGCGTTGAGCGCCTCGGCGCGCACGCCGGCCTCGGCCAGCGCCTTGCCGGCCGGGCTGGTGGTGGCGAGGGTCAGCGCCAGCAGCATCCGCTCGACGGTGACGTAGCTGTCGCCCGCCTTCTGGGCGATCTGCTCGGCCTGGTCGAGGACGCGGGCGAGGTCGTTGTCGAGCCCGGGCGTCGCTTGCGCCCCGCTGCCCGACACCGCCGGGATCTTCGCCAGCGCCGCGTCGGTCGCGCGCATCGCGACCGCCGGATCGCCGCCGGCCGCCTTGATCAGCCCGGACGCCATGCCCTGCTCGTCCTCGAGCAGCGCCTTCAGGAGATGTTCCGGGGCGATGCGCTGATGGCTGTTGCGGATCGCCACGGTCTGCGCCGACTGGAGGAAACCCTTGGCGCGGTCGGTGAATTTCTCGAGGTTCATGCCTGATCCCTGTCTTCTCTGTCCGGCGATATGGTGTGACTTTTCTGCAACACAAGTGGTCGAACTCCCCCTCCCTTTCAAGGGATGGGGCCGGGGGGCGAGCGCAGCGAGCATCCTCCTTCGTCCCGTAGAACTCCGCCGAGGGGCATCGAGCCCCCCGGCTCCGTCACCCACCCCTAGCCCCTCCCTTGAAAGGGAGGGGGAAACCACAAAGCCACAAAGCGTATTACGGACATATTGCACCTTGTGCGGCACAGGCTAGACTGCGCCGCAATCCTTCCCCATCCGGAAAGTTCCTCAATGCGCCGCAGCCTGTTCCGTCCCGCCGCCGTCCTGCTGTTCGCAACCGCGCTCTCCGTCCCTTCGATCGCTCCCCTGACCGCCGCCGCCGTCGCCGCCGAGCCGGCCTCGGTCGCGACGCTCGTGAAGGCGGTCGACATCCCCTATCAGGCGTTCACGCTCGACAACGGCCTGCGCGTGATCGTCCATACCGACCGCAAGGCGCCCGTCGTCGCGGTCTCGGTCTGGTATCATATCGGGTCGAAGGACGAGCCCGCGGGCAAGACCGGCTTCGCCCATCTGTTCGAGCATCTGATGTTCAACGGGTCGGAGAACGCCAATGAGGATTTCTTCAAGCCGCTCGAATCGATCGGCGCGACCGACCTCAACGGCACCACCTGGTTCGACCGCACCAATTATTTCGAGACGGTGCCGACCGGCGCGCTCGATCTCGCGCTGTTCCTCGAATCCGACCGGATGGGCCATCTGCTCGGCGCGATCGACAAGGCCAAGCTCGATAACCAGCGCGGCGTCGTCCAGAACGAGAAGCGCCAGGGCGACAACGAGCCCTATGGCCTGGTCGAATATGCCCAGCTCGCCGCGCTGTTTCCCGAGGGGCACCCCTATCGCCACTCGACGATCGGCTCGATGGCCGACCTCGACGCCGCCAGCCTCGACGACGTGAAGAACTGGTTCCGCGCCCATTACGGCCCGAACAACGCGGTGCTGGTGCTGGCGGGCGACATCGACGCCGCGACCGCGAAGGCCAAGGTCCAGAAATGGTTCGGCGACATCCCGCGCGGGCCGGAGACGGCGCGCCCCGACGTGCCGGTGCCGACGCTGGGGGCGCCGGTCGACCAGGTGATGAAGGACCGGGTCGCGCAGACCCGCATCTACCGCAACTGGGTGGTGCCGGGGGTCAACGATCCCGACCTGATCCCGCTCGACCTCGGCATGGACGTGCTCGGCGGGCTCGCCTCGTCGCGGCTCGACAATGCGATGGTGCGCAAGGCCAAGACCGCGGTCTCGGTGACCGCCAGCGTCCAGCCGTTCGAGAAGATCTCGATCGTCGAGGTGACCGCCGACGTGAAGCCCGGCGTCGATCCCAAGCTGGTCGCCAGGCAGCTCGACGACCTCATCGCCGAATTCGTCCGCAACGGCCCGACCGCCGACGAGGTGAAGCGCGCCGCGACCAAGCAGGCGGCGGGCGAGATCGCTGGGCTGGAGACGGTCGGCGGCTTCGCCGGCAAGGCGGTGACGCTGGCCGAGGGCGCAGTCTATTCGAACGATCCCGACAAGTACAAGAAGGACCTCGCCGCCACCGCGGCCGCGACCCCGGCGAGCATCAGGGCCGCGTTGCAGAAATGGCTCGGCCGGCCCGCCTATCGGCTGATGGTCGAGCCGGGCGAGCGGACCGCGTCCGACATGGCGGCGGCCGGCGGCAGCGCGGTCGGCGCGCCGGGCGGCGGCATGGCCCCGCGCTACTATCGCGATCCGAAGTTCGAGGGCGGGGCCGCGGCGCCCGCCATCTCGCAGACGCTGAAGCCGACCGCCGCGGTCGACCGCTCCTCGCCGCCGCCGGTCGAGGAGATCAAGGACCTGACCTTCCCCGACGTCGAGCGGACCACCCTGTCGAACGGCATCAAGGTGGTGTTCGCGCGGCGCACGACGGTGCCGACGGTGCGCGTCTCGGTCGCGTTCGACGCGGGCAATGCCGCCGATCCCAAGGCCAAGCTCGGCACCCAGGGGCTGATGCTGTCGCTGCTCGACGAGGGCGCCGGCAAGCTCGATTCGATCGGCATCGCCGAGGCGCAGGAGCGGCTGGGCGCGCAGATCGCCTCGTCGGCGACGATGGACCGCACCAGCGTCTCGATGTTCGCGCTCAAGGCCAATCTTGCGCCGTCGCTCGACCTGCTCGCCGACATCGTCGAGCGGCCGACCTTCGCGCCGGCCGAGATCGAGCGGCTGCGCGGCCAGATCCTCGCCGGCATCGCCGCGGAGAATTCGCAGCCGCGCGGCATCGCCCGCCGGGTGCTGCCGACGCTGCTCTACGGCAATCTCCACCCCTATGGCGTGCCGCTGTCCGGCAGCGGCACCGCCGAGGGCGTGAAGGCGGTCACCCGCGCCGACCTGGTCGCCTTCCACCAGGCGTGGATCCGGCCCGACAACGCCAGGATCTTCGTCACCGGCGACACCACGCTCGACGAATTGAAGCCGCTGCTCGAGGCGCGCTTCGGCACCTGGGCCAAGCCGGCCGTGGCGAAAGGCGAGAAGCTGTTCCGCATGGACCGCATGGCGCGCCCGGCGCGCATCGTCCTGATCGACCGGCCGCAGAGCCCGCAGAGCTACATCATGGCCGGGCAGCTCCTGCCGACCAAGGGCGTCGACGATCCGCTGGCGCTGATCGCGGCGAACGAGGTGATCGGCGGCAGCTTCCTGTCGCGGCTCAACATGGACCTGCGCGAGAGCAAGGGCTGGGCCTATGGCGCGTTCAGCCAGGCGGCGACCCTGCGCGAGACCATGCCGCTCTACGTCATCGCCCCGGTCCAGACCGACCGGACCGGCGATTCGATCAAGGCGGCGCTGGCCGACATGAAGGAGTTCCTGACCACCAAGGGCGTCGACGCCGAAGAGCGCGAGCGCACCATCAACGGCCAGATCCGCTCGCTGCCGGGATCGTTCGAGACGTCGAGCGACCTGCTCGGCGCGCTCGTCCAGATGGACACGCTGCAGCGGCCCGACGATTATTACGAGAAGCTGCCCGGCCGCTTCCGCGCGCTGACCGCCGCCCAGATGGACGAGGCCGCCCGCGCCGCGATCCGCCCCGACAGCCTGATCTGGGTCGTCGTCGGCGACGCCGCCAAGGTCGAGCCGCAGCTCAAGGAGATCGGCCTGCCGGTCGAGCGCATGGTCGTCGGCCAGTGAGCGCGCCGGTGGGCGCCGAGGTCTGGGACTGCGTGACCCGCGCGCCGTTCGGCGAGCAGGCGTCGGTCTTCACCATCGTCCGCGACGGCGACCGCTTCACCGGCAGCAACGTCGCCGAGATCGGCGAGCTGCCGGTGGTCGACGGCCGGATCGAGGGCGACCGGCTGGTCTGGAAGATGCCGACCCGGAAGCCGATGCCGATGACCCTGGTCGGCAAGGCGGTGATCGACGGCGACCGGCTGACCGGCACCGTCACCATGGGCGCCTTCGGCAAGGCCGAGATGACGGGGACGCGGCGGGGCTGAAGGGCTTCCCTCCTTCTCCTCCTCCTTCGTCATTCCCGCGAAGGAGGGAATCCACCAGGCCGCCTGGTCGTGTCCTTCGTTGGTGCGGGACTCGTTCGCTGGCGGATTCCCGCCTTCGCGGGAATGACGAAGAAAAAGGGGCGACGGGAGCTCAGTCGAAGAACAGCTTGGTCACATGGCCCATCTTGCGGCCGGGGCGCGCCTGGCCCTTGCCGTAGAGGTGGAGGTGCGCGGCGGGATCGGACAGGATCAGGTCCCAGTCGCCCGCCTGGCTGCCGATCAGGTTGCGCATCTCGACGCGCGGCGCCGCCAGCGCGGTCGATCCGAGCGGCAGGCCGCAGATCGCGCGGACATGGTTCTCGAACTGCGAGGTGACGGCGCCCTCGATCGTCCAGTGGCCGCTGTTGTGGACGCGCGGCGCCATCTCGTTGAACACCGGGCCTTCGGCCGTGTCGAAATATTCGATCGCCAGCACCCCGACATAGTCGAGCTCGGCGACGATCTTCGCGGCGAGCGCCTTTGCCGCCGCGACGGTCGCCTCGGGCAGCGCGACGGGGACCGTCGACAGCGCGAGGATGCCGTCCTCATGGACGTTGAGCACCGGGTCCCAGGTCAGCGTCGTCCCGTCCGCGCCGCGCACGATCAGGATCGAGAATTCGCGTTCGAAGCGGACGAAGCCTTCGAGCACCGCCGGCTCCCAGGCGATCGAGGCCCAGGCCTCGTCGGCATCGGCAGCGTCCTTCAACCGGGCCTGGCCCTTGCCGTCATAGCCGAAGCGGCGCGTCTTGAGGATCGCCGGCGCGCCGATCAGCGCGACCGCGGCGTCGAGGTCCTCGCGGCCGTTGACCACGGCCCAGGGGGCGGGGCGCCCGCCGATCGCCTGGACGAAGGCCTTCTCGGTGGCGCGGTCCTGCGCGGTCGCCAGCGCGCGGGGGTGGGGGGCGAGCGGCGTCCGCAGCGCCTCCAGCGGGGCGACCGGGATATTCTCGAACTCATAGGTGACGACGTCGACGCTCTGGGCGAAGGCGTGGAGCGCGTCGAGATCGTCATAGTCGCCGCGCACCCAGCGCGACGACACGTCGGCGGCCGGGCCGCTCGGCTCGGGCGCGTAGATCGCGGTGCGATAGCCGAGCTGCGCCGCCGCGATGGCGAGCATCCGGCCGAGCTGGCCGCCGCCGATGATGCCGATCGTCGAGCCGGGCTGGATCATCGCCGCCATGGTCAGTCGAACGGCTCGACCGCGACGTCGGCGGTCTGCCGCGTGCGCCAGGCGTCGAGCCGTTCGGCCAGCGCCTCGTCATGGGTGGCGAGGATCGCGGCGCCGAGCAGCGCGGCGTTGATCGCGCCGGGCTTGCCGATGGCGAGGGTGCCTACGGGCACGCCGCCGGGCATCTGGACGATCGACAACAGGCTGTCCATGCCCTTGAGCGCCTTGGATTCGACCGGCACGCCGAGCACCGGCAGCCGGGTCATCGATGCGGTCATGCCGGGCAGGTGCGCCGCGCCGCCCGCGCCGGCGATGATCACCTTCAGTCCCCGGTCGACGGCAGAGCGCGCATAGTCGTAGAGCCGCTCGGGGGTGCGGTGCGCGGAGACGACCCGCGTCTCGTGCGGCACGCAGAGCGCGTCGAGCGTCGCGGCGGCGTGGGACATCGTCTCCCAGTCCGAGCGGCTGCCCATGATGATCCCGATCAGCGGTGCTTCAGTCATGCGATACCTCCGGGTTCCTCCCCAAGCTTGCTTGGGGAGGGGGACCGCCGCAGGCGGTGGAGGGGTCTGCGACCCCACCCCTCCACCATGCTTCGCATGGTCCCCCTCCCCTGCAAAGACAGGGGAGGATTTTACTCAGCGCTCCGACAGATAATAGCGGTCCCGCGCCGTCAGGTCGTCGGCCAGCTCGTAGACGATCGGCTGGCCGGTCGGAATCTCCAGCTCGGTGATCTCGTCGTCGGGAATGTGCGACAGATGCTTGACCAGCGCGCGCAGCGAATTGCCGTGCGCGGAGATCACCACCCGCTTGCCCGCCTTCAGGTCGGGCGCGATCCGCTCCTCCCAATAGGGCAGGACGCGCGCGATCGTGTCCTTCAGGCTCTCGGTGCTGGGGATCGCGATGCCGGCGTAGCGGCGGTCCTTCGACAGGTCGAACTCGCCGCCCGGTTCGAGCACCGGCGGCGGGATGTCGAAGCTGCGGCGCCACACCTTGACCTGCGCGTCGCCATGCCTGGCCGCGGTCTCGGCCTTGTTGAGCCCGGTCAGCCCGCCATAGTGCCGCTCGTTGAGGCGCCAGTCCTTCTCGACCGGCAGCCACAGCCGGCCCATCGCCTCCAGCGCGATGTTGAGCGTCTTGATCGCGCGGGTCTGGAAGCTGGTGTAGCACTGGTCGAAGTCGAGGCCCTTGGCGGCCATCAGCTCGCCGGCCGCCTTCGCCTCGGCGATGCCCTGGTCGGTCAGGTTGACATCCCACCAGCCGGTGAAGCGGTTTTCCAGATTCCAGGCGGACTGGCCATGGCGGATCAGGACGAGCGTCGGCATTATTCCCCTTTCAGAGCGACCAAAAGCGGCGGAGCGCGCCTCTTAATCGGCGGTCGTCCTTCTGTCACGCTTGCAATGGCGGGGAACGAGGGCGAAACGCCGAAAAAACGCTGTCGGAGGCAATCTGCATGTCGATCATCACCAAGCCCGTCCGTTACGGCCATGGCGGCGTCACCTTCGAGGCCTATGCGGCCTGGGACGACGCCTCGGCCGCGCCGCGCCCGATCGTGCTGGTCGCCGGCACCTTCATGGGCCGCACCGCCTTCGAGGAGGCCAAGGCGCGCAGCCTCGCCGAGCTCGGCTATGTCGCGGTGGCGATCGACCTCTACGGCCTCGGCCACTGGCCGGCCGATTTCGACGGCGCGCGGGCGGCGATGGGAGCGCTCGACGCCGATCGCGGCCTGCTGAAGGAGCGGCTGCTGGTCGCGCTCGACGCGGCGCAGGGGATCGGCGCGCCGGCCGATCCGGCGCGGGTCGCGGCGATCGGCTTCTGCTTCGGCGGCAAGTGCGTGCTCGACCTCGCCCGCTCGGGCGCCGAGGTCGCCGGGGTGGCGAGCTTCCATGGCCTCTACGACGCGCCGCCCTTCCCGAACGCCGCGATCACGGCGAAGGTGCTGGTCCTGCACGGCTGGGACGACCCTCTCGACCCGCCCGAGACGGTGCTCGGCCTGGCCAAGGAGATGAGCAAGGCCAAGGTCGACTGGCAGGTCCACGCCTATGGCCACACCGTCCACGGCTTCACCAATCCGGCGCGCGAGGGGATGTACAGCCCCGCCGCCGACCGGCGCAGCTGGCGGGCGATGCAGGATTTCCTGGGGGAGCTCTTCACCAACTAGCCGTCACCCCAGCGGAGGCTGGGGTCCATGTCTCTCCTCACCCGCGATGGCATCTGAGAAGAAGACAGACATGGATGCCAGCCTTCGCTGGCATGACGGTTGAGAGGTTGAGCGGCCAAACTCCGGCCGCCGCGACCTCATTTTCCGTTGACCGGGCTTTTATTGCGTCGCAGCATCGCGCGATGTCCAGCACGCCGCCCATCACCCAGAACCCCGACATCCGCTTCCTCGGCCGCCTGCTCGGCGACGTGATCCGCGTCTATGGCGGCGAGGCGCTGTTCCGGCGGATCGAATATATCCGTTCGGCGTCGGTCGATCGGGCGCGCGGCATCGTCGGCTCGCACGAGATCGATTCGGGGCTCGGCGCGCTGACCCTCGACGACACGCTCGCCTTCGTGCGCGGCTTCATGCTCTTCTCGATGCTCGCCAACCTCGCCGAGGACCGGCAGGGCATCGCCGCCGAGCCCGGCGCCGACGTCGCCGCCGCGCTCGACCGGCTGGAGAAGGAAGGCATCTCGCGCGCCAAGGTGGTCGAGATGCTCGACCGGGCGCTGATCGTGCCGGTGCTCACCGCCCACCCGACCGAGGTGCGGCGCAAGAGCATGATCGACCATCGCAACAAGATCGCCGAGCTGATGACGCTCAAGGACATCGGCCGGACCGAGACCGTCGACGGCGACCTGATCGACCAGGCGATCTACCGGCAGATCGCGCTGCTCTGGCAGACCCGGCCGCTGCGCCGCGAGCGGCTCTATGTCGCCGACGAGGTGGAGACCGCGCTCGCCTATCTGCGCGACATCTTCCTGCCGACGCTCCCCGCGCTCTATTCGCGCTGGCAGCGCGCGCTCGGCCACCGTCCGGCGAGCTTCCTGAAGCCGGGAAGCTGGATCGGCGGCGATCGCGACGGCAACCCCTTCGTCACCGCCGATTCGCTGCGCCTGGCTTTGTCGCGCTCGGCCGAGACGGTGATCGGCTATTATCTGCGCGAGCTGCACGAATTGGGCGCCGAGCTGTCGATCTCGACCGAGCTGGCCGAGGTGACCTGGGAGGTCGAGAAGCTCGCCGAGGCGTCGGGCGACAAGAGCTCGACCCGCAGCGACGAGCCCTATCGCCGCGCGATCACCGGCATCTATTCGCGCCTGTCCAAGACCTATGAGAAGCTGACCGGCCGCCTGCCGGCGCGGCTGCCGGCGACCGATGCCGAGGGCGGCGCCTATGAGGACCCCGCCGCGCTGCGCGCCGACCTGGTCGAGATCGCCCATGCGCTCAACCGCACCGGCGCCGACTCGCTCGCCGGCAACGGCGCGCTCGGCCGGCTGATCCGCGCCGTCGAGACCTTCGGCTTCCATCTCGCGACGCTCGACATGCGCCAGAATGCCGACGTCCACGAGCGCGTCGTCGCCGACCTGCTCAGGGTCGCCGGGGTCGAGGCTGACTATGGCGCGCTCGACGAGCCCGCGCGCGTCGCGCTGCTGCGGAGCGAGCTGGCGTCGAAGCGGCTGCTGCGCACCCCGTTCGGCGCCTATGCCGACGAGACGCTGTCCGAGCTCGCGATCGTCGAAGCCGCCGCCGAGGCGCATCGCCGCTACGGGCCCGCGGCGATCACCACCTATCTGATCTCGAAGGCCGAGAGCGTGTCGGACATGCTCGAGGTCAACATCCTGCTCAAGGAGGCCGGGCTGTTCGTCCCCGGCGATCCGCCCACCGCCGCGATCATGGCGGTGCCGCTGTTCGAGACGATCGGCGACCTCGACCGCGCGCCCGAGGTGATGACGCAGTGGTTCGCGCTGCCCGAGGTGGCGGCGATCACCGCCGCGCGCGGCCATCAGGAGGTGATGGTCGGCTATTCGGATTCGAACAAGGACGGCGGCTATCTCACCTCGGTGTGGAGCCTGCACGAGGCGTCGAGCGCGCTGAAGCCGGTGTTCGCCAAGGCGAACAGCGCGATCCAGCTCTTCCACGGGCGGGGCGGCGCGGTCGGGCGCGGCGGCGGGTCGAGCTTCGCGGCGATCCTCGCCCAGCCGCACGGCACGGTGCAGGGCCGCATCCGCATCACCGAGCAGGGCGAGGTGATCGCCGCCAAATATGGCACGCGCGAGAGCGCCGCCGCCAATCTGGAGGCGATGGCCTCGGCCACGCTGCTCGCCACGCTGGAGGAGGACGCGCTCCAGCCCAAGGACGCCAAGCGCTTCTTCGCCGCGATGGACGAGATCTCGGCCAATGCGTTCAAGGCCTATCGCGGCCTGGTCTATGACACCGAGGGCTTCCGCACCTTCTTCCGCCAGATGACGCCGATCGCCGAGATCGCCGACCTCAAGATCGGGTCGCGCCCGGCGAGCCGGACCAAGAGCGACCGGATCGAGGACCTGCGCGCCATCCCCTGGGTGTTCAGCTGGGCGCAGGCACGGGTGATGCTGCCCGGCTGGTACGGCGTCGGCCATGGCCTCAAGGGCTTCAAGGACATCGGCCTGCTGCGCGAGATGCTGGAGGCCTGGCCCTTCTTCCAGTCGACCCTCGCCAATCTGGAGATGGTGCTCGCCAAGTCGGACATGGACATCGCCGAGCGCTATGTCGCGCTGGTCGAGGACGAGGCGATGGGCCGCGACATCTTCGGCCGCATCCGCGACGGCTGGCAACGGACGCAGGAGGCGCTGCTGTCGGTCACGCGGCAGACCCGCCTGCTCCAGAAGAATCCGTCGCTCGACCAGTCGATCCGGCTGCGCCTGCCCTATATCGAGCCGCTGAACCTGCTCCAGATCGAGCTGCTCAAGCGCCACCGCGCGGGCGAGGACGACCCCCGCGTCCGCGAGGGCATCCAGCTCTCGATCAACGCGATCGCGACCGCGCTGCGCAACAGCGGGTGACGCGGAGGGGCGTCATCCCGGCGAAAGCCGGGATCTCCCTTTCTTCGCACGCCGGAAGGAGGCAGTGAGATTCCGGCTTTCGCCGGAATGACGTTGGAGACCATGATGACCCCGCTCGCCGATCGCCTGGGCCTGACGCTGCCGATCATCCAGGCTCCGATGGCCGGCACCTCGACGCCCGCCATGGCGGCGGCGGTGTCCAATGCCGGCGGGCTCGGCTCGATGGGGCTGGGCGCGGTCGACGCCGAGGCCGCGCGGTCGATGATCGCGGCGGCGCGCGGCGCCACCAACCGCGCGTTCAACGTCAACCTCTTCTGCCATCGTCCCGCCGTCCGCGACGCGGCGCGCGAGGCCGGCTGGATCGACCGGCTGCGGCCCCATTTCGCCGCCTATGGCGCCGAGCCGCCCGCGACGCTGGCCGAGATCTATCGCAGCTTCGTCGACGACGACGCGATGCTGGCGATGCTGCTCGACACCCGGCCGGCGATCGTCAGCTTCCATTTCGGCCTGCCGGGCGCCGACCGCATCGCCGCGCTGCGCGACGCGGGCATCATCCTGTTCGCCAGCGCGACCAGCCTTGCCGAGGGCCGCGCGATCGCCGCCGCCGGGATCGATGCGGTGGTGGCGCAGGGCTATGAGGCGGGCGGCCATCGCGGCATCTTCGATCCCGACGGGCCGGACGAGCGGCTCGGCACGATGGCGCTGACCCGGCTGCTGGTCCGCTCGCTCGACCGGCCGGTGATCGCCGCGGGCGGGATCATGGACGGCGCCGGGATCGCGGCGGCGCTGACCCTCGGCGCCGAGGCGGCGCAGCTCGGCACCGCCTTCGTCGGCTGCCCCGAATCCGCGGCCGACCAGGGCTATCGCGCGGCGCTGGCGACGGCCGAGCGGACGGTGATGACGCGCGCCATCTCGGGCCGGCCGGCACGATCGATCGTCAACCGCTTCACCGCGATCGATCCCGATCCGGCCGAGGTGGCGCCCTATCCGGTCGCCTATGACGCGGGCAAGACGCTCAACGCCGCCGCCAAGGCGAAGGGCGAGGCCGGCTATGGCGCGCAATGGGCGGGGCAGGCGGCCCCGCTCGCGCGCAGCATGCCGGCGGCCGAACTGGTCGAGCTGCTCGGCGAGGAGATGCGCGCCGCCCTTGCCGCAGGGTGATGCGGAGCCTTTGCCGGTCTCGCGGGTTGGACCCCCCACATGGTGGAGGACCCGTTGCGATGCGTTCTATCCTGCTCTGGCTGATCGGGGTTCCGATTCCCCTCATCCTCCTGCTGGCCTTCTGCACCCATCATCTCTGAGCGCGCGCCGGTTAGAGCGGTTCACGATCCGATTGCATCGGATCGGCCGCTCTAGATTGCTGTTTTACCGCGATTTCCGAGTCGGCAGATGTTTCCATCTGCCTAGAAATCGCTCTAGCGGGCGCGCAGCAGGCAGAAGCCGATCCGGTAGGTGACGCGGCGCGGCCCGGCGTCGAAGCGCGCCATCGCCCGGCGCAGCGCGGCGGGCGGCAGCGGACGATGGCCGGGCGCGGCGGTGCCCGCGCCGATCGTCTTGAGGCCGTGCAGGAAGGCGCGGGCGTCGGCCTGCGGCTCGGGCAGGTCGGCGATCGAGACCTCGGCCGCGAGTCCCGCCGGGGCCATCGCCGCCAGCGCGGCCGCGCCCGGATAGGCGGGGATGCCCGACGGCAGCCCCTCGGCCGCCAGCGCTTCCGTCCATTCGGCGAGGCTTCGCTCGGCCATGGTCGAGAAGGCGATCGCGCCGCCGGGCGTCAGCAGCGCGGCGAGCCGGTCGAGCGCGCCGGGCAGGTCGGCGAACCATTGGAAGGCCATGCCCGAGGCGATCAGGTCGAACCGGCCGATCGCCGGGTCGACCGCCTCGCCGTCGATCACCCGATAGTCGGCGTCGAGGCCGAGCCCGGCGCGGGCGCGCTCGACCATCGCCGGCGCGACGTCGCTGATCGTCCAGCGCGCCGGCCCGATCGCGCGGTCGATCGCGCGGGTCAGGAAGCCGGTGCCGCAGCCCAGCTCCAGGATGCGCGGCTTCGAAGGGAGCGGCAGCGCCGCGATCCGTTCGGCCAGCCGTTCGGCCGCCGTCCGCTGGACCAGCGCCGCCGCTTCATAGCCGTCGGCTCCGCCGAAAGCGGTGGCGATTCGCGCCCTGCGCCGGGGATGGGAGTCGGCCATCGGCGCGGGGCCTAGGGCTTGTGCGCCGACAAGGGAAGCCCGTCTGCAAAATCGACGGGCCGTGGGGTCTCCGTTCGCGATCTCTATTGATAGTCAGTTGCAATAGCGCTATCTGACGATTCGAAGAGGTGCCGCATGGTTGTGTGTGTCTGCAACGCGATCAAGGAAAACCAGGTGCGCGACGCCGTCCGCAAGGGCGCGAGCTGTCCGCGCAGCGCCTATGAGGCGCTCGGGCGCCGCCCCCGCTGCGGCCAGTGCCTTCCCTTCGCCCGTTCGATCATCGACGAGGAAAGCGTCGGCGCCTGATCGCAGCGAGCGACGATGTTCGAAAAGGCCGCCTCCGGGCGGCCTTTTTCGTTCTTGCGAATGAAGAGCCATAGTTGGATTGCGAATGACTATTGCTCTCAAGTAATTCTTTTATTTAGATTTTTTCGGAACAATATTCATCCACCCTCTTTTCATCGCCGTCAAGCTCGCCTAGTAGCGGCGATGATATTCCACGGAGGCCGACATGAAGGGTGATCCCAAGGTCATCGACATTCTCAACGAGACGCTCAAGAACGAGCTGACCGCGATCAACCAGTACTTCCTGCACTATCGCATGCTCAACCATTGGGGCGTCGCGAAGCTGGCGAAGTTCGAATATGAGGAATCGATCGACGAGATGAAGCATGCCGACCGGCTTGCCGAACGCATCCTGTTCCTCGACGGCCTGCCCAATTTCCAGATGCTCGGCCGGCTGCGGATCGGCGAGACGGTCGAGGAGATCCTCAAGGCCGACCTCGCGCTGGAGAACGACGCGCTCCCGCAGCTTCGCGACGGCATCGCCTATTGCGAGCAGGTCCGCGACTATGTGACCCGCGACCTGCTCCAGTCGATCCTCGAATCCGAGGAAGAGCATGTCGATACGCTGGAGACCCAGTTCGAGATGATCGAGCGGATGGGCATCCAGAACTACATCCAGCTCCAGTCGAAGGCCGCCGAGGAATAAGCCGAACGATCGGGGCGAAACGCGCGCGATTTCCCCGCGATGGATGCAAAAGCGGATGACCGGCCATGGGCTCCGTGTTATTCCGGTGCTACACGTCTATTTGGGAATCACGCCTGATGAAGTCGCTTGCTTATCTTGCTTTGATCGCCACGGCCGGCCTGTCGTTCGCGGCCCATGCCGAAGAGCCGAACCAGAAGGCCGACAAGAGCAATCCCGACCGCATGATCTGCCGTTCCGAGCCGGTGATCGGCAGCCGCCTGGCCAAGACCAAGCGCTGCATGACCAAGGCGCAGTGGGACGAGGACCGCCGCCTCACCCGCATGCAGCTCGAACAGAACCAGGGCGGCCGCTACAAGAACAACTGATCCGCGCGAAAAGGGCCGGGACGTCGATGATGTCCCGGCCCTTTTCCGTTCGCGGTCGCCGACCGGCGAGGTTCAGACCCGATAGCCCATCCTCTCGGCCCACGGGGCGAGGGTCGGCAGGATGTCGGCCATCCGCGACCGATAGCGTTCCCAGCGGCCGATCGCGCGGTTGTAGATCGGCTCTGTGACCTGCGCGTAGCTGGCGGTGCGGATATGCTCGCGCCGGGCCGCGCTGCCGCGATTGTCGAGCACGGCGTCGTCCCAGGCGATGCCGAGGAAGTCGAGCAGCCGGCGCATCTCCCCTTCCAGATCCTCGATCATCGTCTCGTAGCGAATCCGGCAGACGTCGATCGGCAACAGCGCCTCGGCCCGCGTCCAGGCGGTCGCGGCCGCGTCGTAGAGCCTCGCGGCGCCCTCCAGCGAGGTGAAGCTCAGCATCGCGGGGTTGAGCTCGAAGCTCGACATGAACCCGCTCAGCACGCAATCGCACGGATGCCGTTCGACGAAGATCACCTTGGCGTCGGGGAACAGCCGGTGGATCATGGCCATCCGCGCCATGTGCAGCGGGAATTTGTCGACGATCCGCTGCCCCGGCGCGGGCGGCGCGAGGCCGTCGAGCGTCTCGAAATAGGTGCGGCGTAGCGCATTGGCCTCGGCGTCGGTCAGGCTGTCCAACCGATCGGGATCGCCCATCGCGCGCTGCACCGTGCGGACGACCGGCAGTTCCTCGAGCACATGGAGCGAGGGGATGTTCATCAGCAGCGTGTCGAGCAGCGTCGTCCCCGAGCGCGGGAAGCCGACCAGGAAGATCGGCGCGGGTGGGGCGGGATCGATCTCCACCTTGCTCCACGCGGCGATCCGAGCCGGCGTCAGCCGCTCGCCATTGCCGACGATCTCGTCGATGAAGGCGGGGCCGAGAGCCTCGGGATGTGCCTGGGCGCGGGCGGCGGCGTTCATCGCCGAGAAGGCCTCGAAGGCGAGGTCGGTGTCGCCGGTCCGGTCGGCGAGCTCGCCGATCAGCTGGTTGCGGCGGACCGGATTGATCGTCGCGGGAACCTGGCGGGCGACGGCGAGCGCCTCGGCATGGGCGCCCTGGCGGCGCAGCGCGGCGGCCTCGATGAAGCCGGCTCCCTCGGCCGCGCCGATGCCCTTCGTCCGAGCCGCGTCGGACAGCGCCGCCAGCGCGTCGACCTTGTTGAGGCTGTCGAGCTGCATGGCGAGGTCGAGCCAGGCGGGGGTGAAGCCCGGGGAGAGGTCGATCGCGGCGCGATAGGCCCGCTCGGCCGCGTCGAAAGCGCCGAGCGCGGCCTCGGCCAGGCCCAGTTCGGCGCGGATCTCGGCATTGTCGGGGATCGCGGCGGCGGCGGCGCGCAGCAGTTCGGCGCCGTCCTCGGGCCGCTGCAGCCCGGCGAGCAGCTTGGCGAGGTTGAGATAGGGCAGCGCGATGTCGGGGCGGAGCGCGATCGCCGTGCGCAGCGGCGCCTCGGCCCGCTCGCCATGGCCGGTCGCGGCGTAGAGGTTGCCGAGATTGTTCCAGCTCTCGAAATCGTCGGGCAGCGCCGCGACCACCGCCTCATAATCGGCGACCGCGCGGTCGAGATGGCCGCGCTGATGCTCGATATAGGCGGACAGGCGCAGCATCTTCGGATCGCGCTCGCCCCCTGCGCAGGCCTCGGCCGCCTCGTCGAGCGCGCCGGTCTCGATCAGGGCGCGGACCAGGTTGTTGCGGGTCGACTGGTCGCCGGGGGCGAGCTTCAGCGCCTCGCGCAGCCGGGCGATGCCGCCGGGCAGGTCGCCGGTCCGGCAGGCGAGCATGCCGGCGAGCGCCAGCAGCGGCTGATCGGCGGGCAGCGAGCGCAATATCTGCTCGGCCGCGGCGCGGGCGCCGGGCAGGTCGCCGATCTTGATGCGGGCGAAGATCGGTGAAAGATGCGGCGGCGGCAGGGTCATGGGCTCTCTCAGCGAAGGGGAAGGGCGATGTCGAAGGCGACGGTCAGGCGCTCGCCGTCGCGGAACGGCCGGGTGCCGTGCCACATCGTCGACGGGAAGAGGACGAGGCGGCCGGGGCGCGGCTCGATCGTCCGGGTGGGTTCGATCGAAAGGCCGAGCTCGGCCTGGGGGCTGCCGAGGGTCAGCCAGCCGTCGGTCCCGCCGTCACGCACCGCGTCGGGCACGGTCAGGTAGAAGGCCGAGCTGATCAGCCCGGCGGGGTGGACGTGGTTGGCATGATGCCCCTCGCCGGTCAGCCGCACCGACCAGGAGCCCGCGAAGCGCGGTCGCGCCGGGCGGCCATAGGCGCGCAGCGGGTGGCGCGGATCGGGATCGGGGAGCTGGGCGATGTGGCTCGCCACCGCGTCGAGGATCGCGGCGCGCAGCGCGCGGATCTCGGGCTCGATCCGGCTGAACAGCGGCCCGTCGGTCTGGGTACCGCCGCGCACCGACTGGTCGAGATGCTCGCCCCTGGCGCGGTGGAGCCCGCGCAGGACATGGGCGAGGCGGTCGAGATCGGGGAGATGATCGGCGAGGTCGATCACCCGGACGAAGGCGGGATCGTCCTCCAGCCAGGCGGCGCGCGGGTCGCCCGCCAGCCGCCAGGCGATCGCGGCATAGGGCCACATTCCGCGCCGGTCGCCCTGCGGGCTCGCCCAGCGGTCGATGATCGGCAGCGCCGCGTCGATCCGCCGGGTGCGCAGCAGGTGGCGGACGTGGCGGACCGCGACCGACAGGTCGTCGGCGCGGGTCAGCAGCGCGAACAGCCGGTCGGCCTCGGCGACGGCGCCGGTCTCCGATAGGGCGATCGCCTCGTTCGCGGTGAAGGTGAGCTGCTCGCCGAGCGCCGCGCGGCCGCGCCGGACGGCGTCGAGCACCGCGTCATGGCGCCCGGCGTTGACCAGCGCCGTGAGCAGGATGCGCCACAGGGTGAGGTCGCCCGGATGGGCGGCGATGGTGCGCTCGACCAGCTCGGTCGCGCGGTCGCGGTCGCCCATCATCCAGCGGAGCTGGATCAGCCGGTCATGGCCGGGATACCAGCCGGGATGCTGCGCGAGCAGCGCCTCGATCTCGGCCATCGCGCGGGGCGGGTCGCCGGCGGCGACCCGCGCGGCGGCGCGGCCCAGCAGCAGGTCGCCATTGGCCGGCGCCAGCGTGATCGCGGCATCGAACAGGCCGACCGCGTCGAGCCCGGCCTCCAGCGCGACCTGGGCGCGGCCCTGGGCGATGCTGGCGTCGGAGGGGGCCGCCTTCGCCGCCGCGTTGAACGCCGGCAGCGCCTTGTCATGCTCGCCGAGCGCGCGGTGGAGCAGGCCGGTCCATTGCCACAGCCGGCCGTTGTCGCGGTGCCGCTCGGCGGCGGCGGTGACGAGCGGCAGCGCCGCCTCCTCGGCCTCGGCGTCGAGCGCGGCGGAGGCGAGCTCCCCGGCCGCCGCCGCGTCGGACGGGCGCAGCGTCAACCGCGCCACCAGGTCGTCGATCATCGTCACAATCCCTGCGCCACCACGCCGCTTTCGGCTTCGAGCAGCGCGGTCACCGCCGCGCGTTCGGTCATGCTCAATCCCGGATGCCAGACGTCGATGATCAGGATGACGCGCAACGCATCGCTGGGGTTGGTCGCCGCATGCTCGATCGTGTCGTCGAATATCCAGGCTTCGCCGCGTTTCCACGGCCGCGTCTCCGCGCCGACCCGGAAGCGGCAGCCGTCGGGAACGATCAGCGGCAGGTGGCAGACGAGCCGGGTGTTGGCGACGCCGTGGTGCGGCGGGATGCTGGTGCCGGGCGCGAGCAGCGAGAACATCGCATTGGGCGAGCAGCCGCCGATGTCGGGCTGGGGGAAGCCGGCGATCAGCGCCATCGTGCGCGGGCAATGGCGCGCGTTCGCCTCGATCCGGCGGCCATATTGCCACAGATGGATCGCGGTCCAGTCGCGGCTGTGGTTGAGCGCCTTCCATTGGGCGAGCGGGGCGCCGTCGGGATACTGGATATAGGGGACCAGCTCGGCCCGCTCGGCGGCGGCGACCGCCTCGAACTCGGCCTGGATGACGTCGGTCGCGGCTTCCAGCTCGGCGAGCCAGGGGAACAGGCTGCGATCGTGGAACTCGCGTTCGACGAGGCCGGGGAAATGGAAATGGGTCGGCTCGGCATGCCAGACGCGGGTGCGGCGCAGCGCGTTGCTGCGGAAGCGCGCGATGCGGGCTGCCTCCTCGCTATCTGCCCGCGCTTCGGCGGCGCCCATCGCGGCGGCGAGCCTCGCCTCCTTCGCGGCGAGCCACTGGTCGCGGACCTCCTCGCCGCGCTGCACGGCAGCGGCGAGCTGGGGATTGGCGATCGACGCCGGCTTGCGGGCGAGCGCCTGGGCATAGGCCTCGCCGGCATCGTCCTGGCCGAGCTGCTCCTTGAGCCCGGCGCGCAGCATCAGCGCCATGAAGTCGAGCGGCGAGACGGCGAGCGCCGCGCCGACCGCGTCGAGCGCGGCGGCGGGATTGCGCGCCGCGCGGTGGAGCGCCGCGCGCTTGAGGTGGAGGTCGAAGCTGTCCGGCTCGATCGCGGCCGCCCGGTCGAGCAGCGCCAGCGCCTCGCCCAGCGCGCCGCGCGCGGCGGCCGCGTCGGCGGACCGCTGCAGCTCGGCGGACGGGGAGGAGGAAGCCATGCAATACCTCAGAATATTTTCGGCTTCGATGGAAGCTCGTCGATCGCTCCCTCTTCGTCATTCCCGCGAAAGCGGGAATCCACGGTCACGGAGCATTCCATCTCTTGCGGGCCGCCGTCCATGGATTCCCGCTTTCGCGGGAATGACGGGATTGGAGATGGACGAAAGGAGGGATCGATGTCCACCAAAAGAAAGAGGCGGCGGGGTTGCCCCCACCGCCTCCTCTGGCGTCAGCCCAACGATCAGAAGTTGAGCGTGATGCCGGCGTAGATGTAGCGACCCATCGAGTCGTACACGTTCGGGAAGGTGTTGCCCGAACAGAACACCGCGGTGCAGGCGTTGATGACCGACGACGTGCCGTTCGCGCCGATGATCGGCGGATCGTTGTCGAGCAGGTTCTGGACGCCCAGACGGAAGGTGTAGGAGTCGTTCAGGTTGAAGGTCGCGGCGAGATCGAAATAGCTCTCGGCCTTGATCTTCTGGTTGAACGGCGACGAGGCGCCGGCCAGCGTGGTGTTCGAGCTGGTCCGGTCGAGCTTGACGTTGCCGAAGTAACGCCATGCGAGCGACAGGCCGAAGCCGTTCTCCATGTTGTAGGTCACGCGGGCCTTGTGGCGCCACTTGGGAGCCGGCGTGCCGCAGACCAGGCCGTAGTAACCGGCGCAGTCATAGGCCGCGACGCCCGGGATGCCGGTATCGGTCTTGAACTTGTCAAGATAGGTACCCTGCAGGTTGAACGACAGCGAGTTCGCGCCGAGGCGGGTCGAGTAGTTGACGCCGACGTCGACACCGCGCGTCTTGACGCTGCCGATGTTCCGGTTGAGGTCCTCGATATAGCCGTTGGCCGAACGCCACAGCGAGCCGGTGGCATCGCGATGGATCAGCGAGCAGAAGGTCGGATCCCCGGTGTTGATGCACTGCTGGATCGACACGTCCTGGCCATAGGTGCCGATGTTGTTGGTCACCTTGATGTCGTAGCCGTCGATCGTCGCGCTGAAGCCGCGGAGGAAGCTCGGCTGGAAGACCAGGCCGATCGTCTTCGTGGTCGACTTCTCCGGCTTCAGGTTCGGGTTGCCGCCGATCAGGCCGTTGAACTGGCCCGCCGGGTTGCCCGCGACCGGATAGTTGCCCACCGGCAGGCCGGTGAGGGCGCACTCGGCCGCCGTGGCCGAACCGTCGGCGCAGGGATCGCTGTTGCCGTTGAGGGCGACGCGAACCGGTGCGAACAGGTCCTGGACGTTCGGCGCGCGGACCGCGCGGTTATAGCTGGCGCGGAACTTCAGGTCCGAAACCGGAGCGAAGGTCAGGGCGAGCTTGTAGGTGTCGGTGTTCACGCCGGTGTTGTAGTGCGAATAGCGGTAGCCGCCTTCGACCGACAATTCCTTGATGAAGCCGTCCTGGACGATCGGCAGCTGGAACTCGCCGAACACTTCCTTGACGTCGAACGAACCCTTGACCGGGAGCGTCGCCGCGCCCTGGCCGGTGAGATCGCCGGTCTGGAACGCCACGTCGGTCTTCAGCTCGAGCGATTCCTTGCGGTACTCGACGCCGACGTTGATGCCGAGGCCCTGGTCCGCCCACGGGGTCTTCAGGCCATATTCGCCGAGCGTGCCGGTGATGTTGGCGTTGAACACCCGCTCCTGCGTGTTGCCACGCTGGAAGCCCGGGGTCTGGACATAGCCCAGCGCGTCCTGGGTCACGCCGCCGAGCGAGAACATGTCGTACGGACGGCAGTTGGTGTCGGCGCCGGTCACGAACACGCGGCAGGCCGGCAGGCCGGTGCGCGGATCGATGATGACGTCGATCGCGTTGTTCAGGCGCGACGCCGAGAACTCGTTCAGATAGGTCTCGGAGAAGTTGGTGCGACCGAACACATAGGAGGTGTCGTACGACCAGGCCGGGCTGATCTCGCCGCGCATGCCGCCGACGATGCGGAAGCTGGTGTGCTGGAGATCGTCCTGGCGCGGACCGCCTTCGACGTTGCGGCGCAGCGCCTGGAGGAAGCCGCGGTTGTACGGGTTGCCGGTGACCGGATCATAGAAGGTCAGCGGGGTGTTCGGATACATCGGATCGCTGCCGTCGTCGACCAGCGGGAAGCCGGTCTCGGTCAGGCGGGTCACCAGATTGTCGCGGGCGCAGGCGATCGCGAGCTGCTGCGGCGAGAGCAGCGGGTTGTCGCAGTTGACGCTCAGCGTGTTGCCGAAGTTGCCCGATTCCGCGATCTGGGCGACCGTGCGGTCGTCCATGAACATCGCTTCCATGTACGGATGGAAGGCCGGGCTGATCTCATAGTCGGCGAAGACGCCGGCGGTGTAGCGCTCGTCCGGACGCTGGAAATAGTTCAGCGGCGCGAAGTTGTACGGCGTGAAGCCCGGCTGGAAGGTGCGGTTCGCACCGATCTGGTAGGTGTTCGACGCCCAGTCGAAGAAGGTGCCGTTCGGCGAGGTGGCCGAACCGCCGCAGCTCACGGCGCCCGCGGCGTTGACCTGCGAGGCGCACGACGAATAGTCGTACTTGTTCTGCGTGACGGCCTTCAGCTTGCGGTAGCCGGCATAGGCCATGAAGTGGCCCTGGTCGTCGTCGCCGAACTTGCCGCCGAAGGCGACCGTGACGTCGACGGTGCCGCCGTTGACGGTGTTGCCCTTAGGGAAGGGGAAGCCGCGCGCGGCGTGGGCAGCCTCGAGGGTGCTGTTGCTGTTGCTGTGCTGATAGAGGCTGTACTGGCCGTCGATCTTGAACCCTTCGAAGTCGGTGTCCATGATGAAGTTGACGACGCCGGCGACCGCGTCCGAACCATAGGTCGACGAGGCGCCGCCGGTCAGCACTTCGACGTTCTTGACGAGCGCGGCCGGGATGAAGTTGAGGTCGGCGGCCGACGAGGTCGGGTCGCCCGGCATCAGGCGGCGGCCGTTGATCAGGACGAGCGTGCGCTCCGGCCCGAGGTTGCGCAGGTTGACGGTGGCGGTACCGGTCGCGCCATTGGCGAGGTTGCCGCCCTGGTCGCCGAACACCTGCGGCAGGCTGTTGAGGAGATCCTCGGTGCGGGTCGTGCCCTGCAGCTTGATCTCCTGGCTGCCGACGACGGTGACGGGCGCGGCGCTGGTCAGGTTCGGCTGCGGAATGCGCGAGCCGGTGACGATGATGACCTGGCCCTCTTCCTCGGCGGCGGGGGCTCCCTGCGCGAACGCGGGCGCGCTCGCGAAGGCAGCGATGCTGAGCGCGACGGCGCTACAGCCCAGCCCGAAGCGGCTGACCTTGTTGAAATTATTGATCACTTTCCAGTCCCTTTTCTGGAGTGAGCGGGGCCGATGTCGCGTCCCACGCTCAACCTTCCTGGAGGGATGAGGGCGCTGGCACACCGTCATCCGCCCATGAAGGCATGGTGCAGATGTGCAAGAAATGCGATCAGGCTGTAAAGCGCAGGTTCATCGGCGGGACACGTTGCGGCGGTGTTGTCGTATTTATGCAACAGTCGCGAAATCTCGTTGCTTTGTTACCGCTGGCGATGGTTATAATGTTTCAAGATCAGGAGAATAGCGATGGTTGGGGCGCTCAGGCACATGGTCATTCTCGCGGCGGCCCTGGCCGTCGCGGCGCCCGCGTCGGCGGAAAAGACGCATGAGCGGCCCGAACTGTTCCGCAACCTCCTGAACTGCCGCGCCATCGCCGACAATGCGGCCCGGCTCGCCTGCTACGACCAGTCGGCCGGCGCGCTGGAGCAGGCGGAGGCGAAGAAGGACCTGGTGGTCGTCGATCGCAAGGAGATCCGCGAGACCAGGAAGTCGCTGTTCGGCTTCACCCTGCCCAAGATCGGCCTGTTCGGCGGCGGCGACAAGGATGACGGCGACGACAAGGACGCGGTCACCGAGCTGCAGAGCAGCGTCCAGGCCGCGCGCATGATCAGCGGCGGCAACTGGTCGCTCAGCCTGGCCGACGGCGGCACCTGGGAGACGATGAGCGCGCTCGGCGACGCGCCGCGCTCCGGCGACAAGGTGCGGATCAAGAAGGCGAGCCTCGGCAGCTATCTGGGCCAGGTCGGGATCAATCGCGGCGTGCGCTTCCGGCGGGTGGAGTAGAGGTTGGTTTTTGTTTGGCGCCCTCAGGCGCCGGCGGTCGCATCCGCGACCTTGGCTATCCTCGCATAAGCTCGGGCGCGCGTTCGCGCTTGCGGAGCCCTGTCGGGCTCCGACGCTCAGCTCTGCGTCGGGATGCGCGAGCATCCCGCAAGGCCGAACGGCCGCCCGAGCTTATGCGAGGAAAGCCAAGCCGGGCGGAGGCCCGGCGCCCGGCGCTTGAGGGCCGCCCGCGAAAGCGGGCCAAACAAACTACCGTTCCATTGGCCCCGCCAATGGAACCGGATCGATCCGCGCGTCGCGCCATTTGATCGCCCAGTGCATGTGCGGCCCGGTGGCGCGGCCGGTCATGCCGATCGCGCCGAGCACCTCGCCCTGCCTGACCGCCTGGCCGACCTTCACGTCGATCCGGGAGAGGTGGAGGAAGGCGGAGTTGAGGCCCATGCCATGGTCGATCATCAGCAGGTTGCCCTCCAGCGTGAAGGGCGCGGCGGCGGCGAGGATGACGACGCCGTCGGCGGGGGCGACGATCGGCGTTCCGGCCGGCCGGGCGACGTCGACCCCCGAATGATAGGCGCCCGGCTCGCCCGCATAGATGCGCTGCGATCCGAACACCCCGCTGATCCGCCCGGCGACGGGCCAGATGAAGCGCTGGCGCCAGCCCGCGCTGCCGCTGTCGATCGCGCGCGCGGCGACGATCTGGTCGAGCTCGATCTTGCGGCGGGCGAGGAATTCCGGGGTCGGCGTGGTGCCGCGCGGCAGGGTCGGCAGCGACTCGATCTTCCAGCCGTGCGGCGTGACGGCGAGCGACCGGCGCAGGATCGTGCCGTCGGTCAGCCGCGCCTCGATCCGCGCGACCGGCGGGGCGTCGCGGTCGAAGGCGACGATGAAGCGGCCGTCGGCGGCATGGCCGATCGGCGCGCCGTCGAGCAGCAGCGCGGCGGTGCCGGCCGGGGCGATGCCCATGGCGAGCCCGCCCTGCTCGATCGCGCCCGACAGGTGGAAATCGGCATCGTCGACGATGCGCGGCGCCGGGCGGGGGCGGGACCGGCGTGGCCGGCGGGACCAGGGCAGGGTGCAGCCGCCAGCGGCAGCGCCAGCAGCGCGGCGCGCCAGGCCATGCGGCCGCCCTCGGCCGATCTCAAGCCTGCTGCTCCGCCTTCGTCGCCTCGACCGCGCTGAGATAGGCTTCCTGCCGCGCGACGCTCCAGTAGCGCAGCTCGTCGAGCGGGATCGCCGCTCCGGACACCGCGCAGACGACATGGTCGCCCGCCACCAGCACCCGGAAGCCGTTGGCAAGATAGTTGAGCCGGGCCCGGCGGCCCGCATTCATCAGCATGATGATCTCCTCCGTCGCGAATATGGGCCTTCGCGGAGCCGACTAAAAGAGATTTTGCTGGCGGGGCGCGTCCTCGCCGTCGCTGCGGGGCTTCGCGGGCGGCGCCTTTCCGCCATTCTCGACCCGCGCGTCGACCGCGCCGTCGGCGAAGTGCAGCGTTAGCAGCCCCGCCGCGCGGGCCGCCGCCGCTTCGGTCAGCACCCCGCCGCCGCGCTTCTCGACGCGGACATAGCCGCGTTGCAGCGGCTTGTCGGGATGGAGCTGCTCGGCGATCCGCCACAGCCGTTCGAGCGCGATCTCGCCATCGGCGATCCGCGCGCGGATCGGGCGATCGGTCAGCCGGACCGCCTCGAGCCGGTCGCGGGCGCGGTCGAGCTTGCGGTCGAGCAGCGAGGGCCGCAGCGCGCCCGCCGCATGAGCGAGGTCGCCGCGCGCCACCGCGATGCGCTGGCCGAGCGCGCGGGGCAGTCGGTCGGCGACGTCGTCGAGCCGCTGCTGCTGGCCCGCGAACAGGCTGTCGAGCGCGGGGAAGCGCTCGGCCACCGCCTCGAACCGCTCGCCCGCCCGCTCGCGATAGCGGCGCGCCAGCCGCTCGGCGCGGGCGCCCAGCTCGCGGACATGATGGGCGAGGTCGGCGCGCACCGGCACCGCCATCTCGGCCGCCGCGGTCGGGGTCGGCGCGCGCCGGTCGGCGGCGAAGTCGGCCAGCGTCGTGTCGGTCTCGTGGCCCACGGCGGAGATCACCGGGATCGGCGATTCGGCGATCGCGCGGACGACCTCCTCCTCGTTGAATGCCCAGAGGTCCTCGATCGATCCGCCGCCGCGCCCGACGATCAGGAGATCGGGCAGCAGGTCGGGACGGGGCGCCGACCCGCCCGGCGCCATCGCGCCGAAGCCGCGCACGGCGCGCGCCACCTGGGCGGCGGCGCCCTCGCCCTGCACCGCGACCGGCCACAGCACGACATGGGTCGGGCAGCGGTCCTCGAGCCGGTGGAGGATGTCGCGGATCACCGCGCCGGTCGGCGAGGTGACGACGCCGATGATGCGCGGCATGAACGGCAGCGGCCGCTTGCGATCCTCGTCGAACAGCCCTTCGGCGGCGAGCATGCGGCGGCGCTGGTCGAGCAGCGCCATCAGCGCGCCCTGCCCGGCCAGCTCCATGCGCTCGATCACGATCTGATATTTGGAGCGGCCGGGATAGGTGGTGAGCCTGCCGGTCGCGATCACCTCGATCCCGTCCTCGGGCCGGAAGCGCATCGCCGCCGCCTGGCCCTTCCAGATCACCCCGTCGATCGCCGCGCGGTCGTCCTTGAGGGTCAGGTAGCAATGGCCCGAGCTGTGCCGCTTGAACCCCGAAATCTCGCCGCGCACCCGGACATGGCCGAACGCTTCCTCGACCTGGCGCTTCAGCGCGCCCGACAATTCGGACACGGAGAGCGCGGGCGCGTTGTCGCCCGGCTGCTCCTCGGCTAACAGGCGGGGCCTGTCACCTTGGGTCCCATCGGGGAGAAACTCGTCCATGATCATCCTGCTGCTCGGTTCGGGGGGGCGTGAACATGCGCTGGCCTGGAAGCTGTCGCAATCTGAACGGCTTACCAAGCTCTTCGCCGCGCCCGGCAATCCCGGCATAGCGCAGCATGCCGAATGCGTCGATCTCGATCCGACCCATGTCGAGTCGGTCGTCGCCTTCGCACGCGAGGAGAATGTCGGGCTGGTCGTGATCGGGCCCGAGGCGCCGCTGGTCGCCGGCCTCGCCGATCGGCTGCGCGAAAACGGCGTCCTCACCTTCGGGCCCAACCAGGCCGCCGCCCAGCTCGAAGGATCGAAGGGCTTCACCAAGGATCTCTGCCAGCGCGAGAATATCCCGACCGCGGCCTATGGCCGGTTCGGCGACGCCGGCTCGGCCAAGGCCGCGCTCGACAGCTTCGGCGTGCCGGTGGTGATCAAGGCCGACGGCCTCGCCGCGGGCAAGGGCGTGGTGATCGCCGAAAGCCGCGCCCAGGCCGAGAATGCGATCGACGACATGTTCGGCGGCACCTTCGGCACCGCCGGCGCCGAGGTGGTGATCGAGGAATTCCTGACCGGCGAGGAGGCGAGCTTCTTCGCGCTGACCGACGGCACGACCGTCGTCCCGTTCGGATCGGCGCAGGATCACAAGCGGGTCGGCGACGGCGACACCGGGCCGAACACCGGCGGCATGGGGGCCTACAGCCCCGCGCCGGTGCTGACCCCCGAGCTCGAGGCGCGGACGATGCGCGAGATCGTCGAGCCGACCGTGCGGGCGATGGCGGCGGCGGGCATCCCCTATTCGGGCGTGCTCTATGCCGGGCTGATGCTGACCGCCGAGGGGCCCAAGCTGATCGAGTATAATGCCCGCTTCGGCGATCCCGAATGCCAGGTGCTGATGCTGCGGCTCGAGGACGACCTCGTCACGCTGATGCTCGCGGTCGCCGAGGGGCGGCTGGCCGAGCTGGCGCGGCCGAGCCTGTCGCCCAACACCGCGCTGACCGTGGTGATGGCGGCGAAGGGCTATCCGGGCACGCCCGCCAAGGGCGGCGCGATCCGCAACATCGTCGAGGCCGAGGCGAAGGGCGCCAAGGTCTTCCACGCCGGCACCGCGGAGGGGCCGGGGGGCCTCGTCGCCAATGGCGGGCGGGTGCTCAACGTCACCGCGATCGGCCAGGATATCGGCGAGGCGCGCGACAGCGCCTATGCCGCGGTCGACGCGCTCGATTTCGCGAGCGGTTTCTGCCGCCGTGACATAGGGTGGCGCGAATTGGCACGGCAGCGGAACGTAGCCGCTGCTGCTGCATTGGACTAAGATAAGGTAGAGCAAAGACAAAAGGACGGGGCATGTCGAACACCACCCTCATCATCGCCGCCATCATCGCGATCCTCGCGGTCGTCGGCCTGTTCCTGCTGCTGCGCAAGCCGACCCAGCGGGTCTCGCTGAGCGAGGCCGCGCCGCCCGTGCCGGCGGCGAAGCCAGCGCCGGCCCCGGCGCCCGCGCCGAAACCGGTCGCCAAGGAAGGCCATGGCATCACCGACAGCGCCGCCGCCGCCGTCCTCGACGTGTCGGGATCGGTGCTCGGCGTCGATGCCCATCCCGACCTGCCGTCCGACGACCTGACGCGGATCAAGGGGCTCGGCCCCAAGGCGCGGACGGTGCTTGCCGGACTCGGCGTCCATCGCTTCGACCAGCTCGCCGCGCTCGATCCCGCCCAGGCGGCCGAGCTCGACGCCCGGCTGGGCGCCTTCAAGGGCCGCATCTTCCGCGATCGCTGGATCGAGCAGGCCCGCTATCTCGAGCAGGACGACGTCGCCGGCTTCGAGAAGGAATTCGGCAAGCTGGGGTGATCTTCAGCTTTCCCCTCCCTGCAGGGAGGGGAGCCCGATCTCACCCCATTCCCTTGAGCGCGGCGAAGGCGCGTACCGCCGCCGCCGGCCCCTCGGGGGCGTTCCACACCGCGCCCGACACCGCCAGGAAGTCGGCGCCCGCCGCGATCAGCGGGGCGGCGTTGGCGGGGGTGATGCCGCCGATCGCGACCGAAGGAAGCTCGAACAGCGTCGACCACCAGCCGAGGATCGACGGCTCCGGCCGGTGCTTGGTCGGCTTGGTCCCGGTTTCGTAGAAGGCGCCGAACGCGACATAGTCGGCGCCGGCCTCGCCCGCCTCCATCGCGAGGTGGCGGCTGTCGTGGCAGGTGACGCCGATCTGCGCCGTGGGCCCCAGCGCCTGGCGCGCCTCGCGCGGGTCGCCGTCCTCCTGGCCGAGATGGACGCCGTCGGCGTCGAGCCGCTTGGCGAGGCCGATCGAATCATTGACGATGAAGGCCACCTCGCGCGAGGCGCAGACCGCCTGGAGCGGCCGGGCCAGCTCGGCGATGCGGTGCTCGTCGATCCCCTTGAGGCGGAGCTGGAAGGCGGCGACCACCGGGGCCGCGTCGATCGCGGCGGCCAGTGTCTCGGCGAAGCCGGCGTCGATCGCTGGCGGCGAGATCAGGTAGAGCTTGCAGGGCGGACGCCCCTCGTCGCGCTCGAAGCGGTCGGCGAAGCCGGGGTCGAGCGAGAGGGCGTCGTCGAAATCGTCGATGTCGTTCATGCCCCTTTCTAGAGCGTGATCATGCGAGGTGGAAGCGCTTCGCGCGGCTGTCGCCGCCATCACCGCCGCACGGCATAGCCCCGATCGCCGAGATAGCCGGCCAGCACTACCGCATGATTGGCCTGCTCGTCGTGCGCGGCGTAGAGCAGGGTGACGTCGCCCTGGTCGATCAGGCCGCACAGCTCGGCGACCGCGTCGGGGTTGGCGTCGAGCTCCCGGCGGTAGCGATCCCGGAAGGTGGCGAAGCGCGCCGGGTCATGACCGAACCATGTGCGCAGCGCCGGGGTCGGCGCGATCGCCTTCAGCCACAGGTCGAGCGCCGCCGCTTCGCGCGAGACGCCGCGCGGCCAGAGGCGGTCGACCAGCACCCGCCGCCCGTCCGCCGTGGCGGGCGGCTCGTAGATACGCTTGATGCCGACGCTGCCGGTCATGTTGCCGGGCCTCCTATGTCATGTGGAACAGGGTCATCATGCCGCCGAGCACGATCCCGAAGATCATCACCATCACCCCCGCGATGCGCAGGACGTAGGTCAGCGGGTCGTCCTCGTCGTGCACGGCCGAGGGCGGGGCGGCCGGCCGGCCGAACAGGCGCCGGACGGCGGCCTGGCGGAACGCCATGTTGAAGCCGATGACGGCCAGGACGATCCCGAACAGGTCGATGACGATCACATAGCCCGGCATGGGGCCTTCTCCTCTTCCTGGTTGGTCAGGCGCGGCATGCGGCCAGCCCCCTGTCGAGCCCGGCGATCAGGTCGCGCTCGGCCTCGAGGCCGACCGACAGCCGCAGCAGGCTGTCGCTGATGCCCGCCGCCGCGCGCGCCTCCTCGCCCATGTCGGCGTGGGTCATCGTCGCCGGGTGCGCCACCAGGCTCTCGACCCCGCCCAGCGATTCGGCGAGGGTGAAGAAGCGCACGGCGTCGATGAAGCGGCGCACCGCCGCGACCCCGCCGGCCAGCTCGAAGCTCAGCATCGCCCCGAAGCCGCGCTGCTGGCGCGAGGCGATCGCGTGGCCGGGGTGCGAGGCGAGCCCCGGATAATGGACCCGCGCGACGGCGGGATGGCGTTCGAGATGGTTGGCGACCGCCATCGCGTTGATCTGCTGCTGCTCCATCCGCGGGAACAGGGTGCGCAGCCCGCGCAGCGTCAGCCAGGAATCGAACGGCGCGCCGGCGCTGCCGACGACGTTGGCCCAGTGGCGCAGCGCCTCGACCTGCGCGGGATCGGCGGCCACCACCGCGCCGCCGATCACGTCGGAATGGCCGTTGAGATATTTGGTGGTCGAATGGATCGCATAATCGGCGCCCAGCGCGATCGGCCGCTGGATCGCCGGCGACAGGAAGGTGTTGTCGACCGCGACCTCGGCCCCCGCCGCGCGCGCCAGGGCGCTGAGCGCGGCGATGTCGACGACCCGCATCAGCGGGTTGCTCGGCGTCTCGATCAGGACCAGCGCCGGCACCTCGTCGAGCGCGCCGGCGAAGGCGCGCATGTCGGTCTGGTCGACGAAGCGCACCGAGCAATGGCCGCGCCCGGCGCGCGCCTTGAGCAGGCGCATCGTCCCGCCATAGCAATCGTGCGGGGCGAGGATGAGGTCGTCGGGGCGCAGCCGGCCGACGAGCAGGTCGAGCGCGGCCATGCCGCTCGACGTGACGATCGCGCCCGCGCCGCCTTCCAGCTTCGCCAGCGCCTCGGCGAGCAGGTCGCGCGTCGGGTTGCCGGCGCGGCCGTAATCATAGTGGCGCGGCTGGTCGTAGCCGGCGAACGCATAGGTGCTCGACAGATAGAGCGGCGGCGCGACGGCGCCGAAGCCGGCGTCGGTCGCGACGCCATGCGCGGCCGAGATCGTCTGCGGACGGGGCGCGCCTTCGTCGCGGTCAGTCATTGATGAAACGTCCTTCGGTCACGGCGCGGACGATGCCGGCGCGGATGGTGAAATCGCCGAACCGCTCGCCCGGCGCGCGCTCGCGGGCAAGGCGGCAGATCGCGTCGGCCTCGGCAGCGATTGTGCGCACCGGGCTTCCATAAGGCAAATGACTATTATTGGTTGTTCAGCGCAATGATTTTGCTGGAAGACGGTCGCGATCCTCAGGCGAGCTGGTCGAAGATCTCCGAGAAAAGCGGCCTCAGCCGCTGGATTTCCTCCCGGTGGATCGCCGACAGCGCGTCGAGCAGGCCATAGGCCTTGGGCGTCAGCCGCAGCAGCGCGCGGCGACGGTCGTCGTCGGCGGTCTCGCGGCTGATCAGGCCGAGCGCCTCGAGCCGGTTGACCAGCCCGGTGGCGCTGTGCGGCTTGAGGATCAGCCGCTCGGCGACATGGCCGACGGTCGCCTCGCCGGGGGCGGCGCCCCGGATCGCGAGCAGCGCCTGATGCTGTTGCGGGGTCAGCCCGATCTCGGTCGCGCGCGCCTCGCTGAACGCCTGGAAGCGGCGGATCGCATGGCGAAAGGCGGCCAGCGCCGCATAGTCGGCGTCGCCGAGTTGCTTGTCCCCGTTCCCCGCGCCGTCCTTCACGCCCCGTTCCTCACGTGGATGTCTCCGATTGAACTATATCGCATTGCGATATAGTGCGCCCCTGCCCCGTCAGCAGGATGATCTCGCTTCATGTCCCTTACACCCCAGCGCGCCGTCGAAGGCCACCAGCTTGCCGATCATAGCGTCGATCGCCGGATGATCATGCTCGCGCTGATGGCGGTCGTGGTCGGCAGCGGCGGCGCGTTCGGGGCCTGGGTGCTGGTCAAGCTGATCGCGATCGCCACCAACCTGTTCTGGTTCGGCCGGCTGTCGGCCGACCCTTCGGTGATCACCGACGCCTCGGTCGGCTGGCTGGTGGTGGTGATCCCCGTGGTCGGCAGCCTGATCGTCGGGCTGATGGCGCGGTTCGGATCGGACAAGATTCGCGGGCACGGCATCCCCGAGGCGATCGAGACGATCCTGTTCGGCGAAAGCCGGCTGTCGCTCAAGGTCGCGCTGCTCAAGCCGCTGTCGTCGGCGGTCTCGATCGGCAGCGGCGGTCCGTTCGGCGCGGAAGGGCCGATCATCATGACCGGCGGCGCGATCGGATCGCTGTTCGCGCAATGCTTCCACCTCAGCGCGGCGGAGCGCAAGACGCTGCTGGTGGCCGGCGCGGCGGCGGGCATGACCGCGATCTTCGGCACGCCGCTCGCCGCGATCCTGCTCGCGGTCGAGGTGCTGCTGTTCGAATGGAAGCCGCGCAGCTTCGTCCCCGTCGTCGTCGGCGCGCTGGTCGCCTTCGCCTGGCGGCCGTGGCTGATCGGGGTGGGGCCGATGTTCCCGATGGCGGCGGCGACCCCCGGCGGGGCGTGGATATTGCCGATGGCGGCCGGCATCGGCCTGGTCGCGGGGCTCGAGGCGACGTTGCTGTCGACCGCGCTCTACCGGATCGAGGATATGTTCCACCGGCTGCCGGTCCACTGGATGTGGTGGCCGGCGATCGGCGCGGTCGGGGTCGGGATCGGCGGCCTGATCGACGCCCATGTGCTCGGCGCCGGCTATGCCAGCATCGACGCGCTGCTCAACGGCGCGCTGCCGCTCCGCGTCGTCGCCGCGCTGCTCGTCGTCAAGGGCGCGGTGTGGCTGATCGCGCTCGGATCGGGGACCTCGGGCGGCGTCCTCGCGCCGATCCTGATCCTCGGCGGCGCGGCGGGCTTCCTGCTCGGCGGCTTCCTGCCCGGCGATCCCGGCTTCTGGGCGATGATCGGCATGGCGGGGATCATGAGCGGGGCGATGCGCGCGCCGATGACCGGCGCGCTGTTCGCGGTCGAGCTGACCGGCCATTTCGACGCGATCCCCTGCACCATCGCGGCGGCGGGCGGCGCCTATGCGATCAGCGTGCTGCTGATGCGGCGCTCGATCCTGACCGAGAAGATCGCCCGGCGCGGCCGGCACATCCTGCAGGAATATACCGTCGATCCGCTCGACCTGCTCCAGGCCAGCCAGATCATGACCCGCGACCCGGCGACCCTGCCGGGGACGATGACGATCGCGGCGGCGGTGGGCTTCTTCGCGACCGAGGCGGTCCATCGCAGCTATCCCGTCGTCGACGCGCAGGGCCGGCTGCTCGGCCTCGTCTCGCGCACCGACGCGCTGCGCTGGCAGGTCGACCGGGTCGACGACCGCACCCCGCTCGCCGACGCGGTGTCGGACGCGGCCCAGCCGGTCGCCCATCCCGACACGCCGAGCGGGGTGGTCGCCGACCTGATCGTCGATTCGGGGATCGGCCGCATCCCGATCATCGATCCCGATACGCGCCAGGTGCTCGGCATCCTGTCGCGGCAAGACCTGCTCAAGACCCGCAACGCCAGCCGCCAGGCGGAGGTGCGGCGCGAACGCTATGTCGGCCCGGCGCGCCCGGCTGACATGTAAATGCCGGGCAATCCGGGTCCATTTCCATCGTCATTCCCGCGAAAGCGGGAATCCATGGATGGCGGCCCGCAAGAGACGAAATGCTCCGTATCCGTCATTCCCGCTTTCACGGGAATGACGGAAGGAGGGGGATTCCAGCGGGGCCGGATATCCTACGGCGCGTAGCCCGAGGCGGCCAGCAGGTCCTCCGCCTCGGCGATGTTGGCGCGGTGGCTGTGGAGCATCGCCTTGAGGTCGCGGTGGAGCGTCTCGTCGCGCACGCGGGGGAGCAGCGCCTCGAGCTTGCGCACCACCCAGGCCTGCCCCCGGTTGAGGAAGGCGAGGCGTTCGAGCGGGCGGGCGATCGCCATCGCCTTGCCGTGGAAGGCGCCGGTCCGCCGCGACGGCGTCGCGCCGAGCCGCTTGAGCTGGCGCGACAGCATCGCGCACCAGCGCGCCTCGTCGGCGCGGATCATCGTCATCAGCGCGCCCTGGCGAGCGTCGTCGGCCGCCCTGGCGCTGGCCAGCGCGACCCGCGCCCCGGCGCGCTCGGCCTCCAGCAGCTCGTTCAGCGCGGCGACGATCTCGTCGCGCGCGGCATAGCCCATATAGGCGTCGCCGCCGTCGGCGGCGTAGCAGACGGGGGAGGCGGGCTCGTCGCTCATGCCGCGATCGCCGCCGCGGCGCGCAGCCCGGCGCGGATGCGGTCCATCACCCCGGGATCGGCCTTGGTCGAATGGACGACATAGGCCGAATAGGAGAATTCCGGGCTGCCGGGGACGAGCGCGAGCCGCCCCTCCTCCAGATAGGAGCGGACGAAGCCCTTGCGGAAATAGCCGCTGCCGCCGGTCGCCAGGATATAGTCGAGCGCGAGCGGGCCGTAGCCGATCGACACCACTGCATTGGGCTGGTCGGGAAAGGCCGCCTGGTAGCTGGCGGCGAACTCCTCGCCCCAGTCGATCTGGACATGGTCCTCGGGGGCCAGGGGCGCGCTGGTCGGCGTGGTGCGGACCAGCACCAGCTTCTCCTCGAACAGCAGCTCGGCGATCACGCCCGGCCGGCTCGGCGCGGCATAGAGCACCGCGACGTCGAGCGAGCCTTCCTGGACCTGCTCCATCAGCCGTTCGGACGCGTCGATCTGCGTGCTCACCGCGATCTCGGGGCATTCGCGCCGCATCCACAGCAGCCAGTGGCGCAGCAGCGGGCTCCACAGGCTCAGCTCGGCGCCGACCGTCACCACCGTCTCGCGCCCCGGCGGCAGCGCGACGGCGCGCTGCGCCCGCGCCCAGACCTGCACCAGCGTCGTCGCGAAGCGCAGGAACTGCTCGCCGGCCGGGGTCAGCTTCGCCCCCGCCTTGTTGCGGATGAACACCGGCCGGTCGAGCTGGTCCTCGAGCACGCGGATGCGCGCGCTGACCGCCGTCTGGGTGAGGTTGAGGTTGGCGGCGGCGCTGACGAAACTGCCGGTCTTCACGACCTCCAGGAAGGTCCGGGCGACGCTGATGTCCATCCTGCAAAATCCTTATGCTCAACGCACAATAATATTCATTTGCTTGATGGATGTTAGCGGGTCGATGATGGCTTCACAAGGAGAGACCGCCATGGTCGAGCCATCGTCCGGGACGCGGCCAGCGCGCTGGCCCGCCGTGCCATGAAACATCCAGGACCCTTCCGCCCGGAACCCCGTCCGCCGGAATTCGACCTGCTGTCGATCATCGTCCCGCTGGTGACGATGGCGTTCGGCGTCGGGATCGGCCTCTACTGCCTGCACGACGGCGGCCGGCTCGGCGACGAGCTCTACGTCGCGGCGATGGCGTTCGTCGTCGCCGTGCCCGCCGGCATCATCGTCGCGATCGACATCGAGCGGCAGGCGCGCCGCGACGCCCGCGCGCGGAGCAACGAGGTTCCGCCGCCCTTCGACATCAACCTCGTCTGGCCGCCCGAACCGACGCCGCGCCTGGACGACGAGGACGGCGCCGCCCCGTCCGGCAAGCCGCAATGGTTCGGCGGGAGGAAGCCGTGAGCGCCGGCCGCGACGGGCGCGGGCGCCACCTTCCGGCGGGGCTCTGCTGGCTGATCGCGATGGCGATCACCATCGCGTCGCTCCGGCTGTTCCTGTGGCTGCTCGACAGCGCGGGGGTGATCGGCGCCGAGGAGAGCAGCCGGATGATGCTGGTCGCGCTGCCGGTGACGCTGCTGACGCTCGGCTGCCTCGCTCCCACCGACATGGAGGAGAAATAGGCGCAAGATTATCGCTGATAATCATCAATATCATTCGTTTGTTTGCACTGATTGCCCGTTCCACAGTGGGGCGCAGCAGAAGGAGCCCCCATGACCATCCAGCTCGGGCAGATCGCCCCTGATTTCGAACAGGACAGCACCCACGGCCGCCTGCGTTTCCACGACTGGCTCGGGCCGAGCTGGGGGGTGCTGTTCAGCCACCCCCGCAACTTCACCCCGGTCTGCACCACCGAGCTCGGCGAGGTGGCGAAGCTGCGGCCCGAATGGGACCGGCGCAACGTCAAGCCGATCGGGCTATCGGTCGACCCGGTCGACGCGCACCACATATGGGAGGTCGACATCGCCGAGACCCAGGGCGCCAAGCTCGACTTCCCGATGATCGCCGATCCCGACGCGCGGGTCTCGTCGCTCTATGGCATGATCCATCCGGAGAGCGACCCGACCGTGACGGTGCGGTCGGTGTTCGTGATCGATCCGGCCCGCAAGGTCCGCCTGATCCTGACCTATCCGCCGTCGACCGGGCGCAACTTCGCCGAGATATTGCGCGCGATCGACAGCCTTCAGCTCACCGACGCGCGCAGCATCGCCACCCCGGTCAACTGGGCGCCGGGCGAGCCGGTCGTGATCTCCCCCAAATTGTCGGACGAGGAGGCCTCGCGCCAGTTCCCGCAGGGCTACAAGACGCTCAAGCCCTATCTGCGGATCGTCGACCTGCCCGTGTCGGGGCAATGAGACCGGCGCGGACGAGTGGGTGGTGGACGGGCGGGCGGCGGACGGACGCGCGATGACCGCGCCGGCCGCCCCCTCGATCCGCGACCGCCGGGACGATCTTGCCGAAACGGCGGCGGCGATCGCGGCCTGCCGCGCCGCCGACGCGCCCAGCCGCGACCTCGACGCGCGGATCGCGCAGGCGGTGTTCCCGGCCCTCGCCGCGCTGCCGCCGGTCGAGCCGGGCGTCTGGCAGGGGGAGGATGGCGGCCGCGTCCGCGCGCTGCGCTACACCGGCTCGCGGTCCGCCGCCGCCACGCTCGTCCCGCCGGGCTGCTGGATCGACGCGGGCGGATCGGCGGTCACCGTCGCGGGCGCCGAGGGTGAATGGACCGGCACGCATCCGGTCGAGGCGATCGCCTTGTGCATCGCCGCGCTGCGGGCGCGACTGGCGGGACCTCCCTGACCGCGCGCCCGTCCGCGCCATCGAATTCCGACCTTCCTTCCCTCTTTTCCAGGAGACCCGCCATGGCCGACCAGAGCCTGAGCGCCACGCTTGCCCCCCTCGACGCCGCCGGACCCGTGTTCGGCCTGCCGCCGCTGCCCTATGGAGCCGGCGACCTGAAGCCCGTCCTGTCCGCCGAGACGCTGCAGATCCACCACGGCAAGCACCATGCGCGCTATGTCGAGACGCTCAACCGCCTGCTGTCGGACCGGCCCGATGCGCCGCGCACGCTGGAGGCGGTCGTCCGGGCCGCGCAGGCGGACGGCGAGCGCGGGCTGTTCAACAACGCCGCCCAGGCGTGGAACCACGCCTTCTTCTGGGAAAGCATGCGGGCGAAGACGTCGCGGCCGGGCGGCCTGCTCGCCGGCGCGATCGCCTCGGCCTTCGGCGACGTCGAGGCGCTGGGCCAACGCTTCATCGCCGAAGGGACCGGCCATTTCGGCTCGGGCTGGGTCTGGCTGGTCGCGCGCGGCGACGCGCTCGACGTGATCTCGACCCATGACGCCGGCTGCCCGATCGTCGAGGAGGGCGTGACGCCGCTGCTCACCTGCGACGTCTGGGAACATGCCTATTATATCGACCACCGCCAGGACCGCGCCGGCTGGCTCACCATCTGGTGGAGCATGCTGGCCAACTGGCATTTCGCCGACCGCCAATATGGCGCGGCGCTCGGCCATGGCGAGCCCTGGCGCTACCCGGCCCCCAAGGCCGCCTGAGGGAGGACGCCATGCTCATCGACGTCTTCGCCGGCCGCGACCGCCGTTCCGCCACCGCGCGGGGGAGCTTCCATTTCGCCCGGTCCCCACGGCCCGGCGAGCAGATCGAGATCGACGGGGTGTTCCTCGTCGTGACGCGCGCCTGGCACCGGCCGGACGTCCATTATCCCGGCCCGAAATTCGCGATCCTCGTCGACGACCGGGCGAGCCGGACCGAGGAGAGCGGCCCGGTGCACGACGCGGTGGGGACGCCGGCCTGACAAAAGGGAAACAGGCCGTCATCCCGGCGAAAGCCGGGATCTCACTGCCTTTCCATGCCTCTGACGGAGCAAGGTGAAGAGAAGGGAGATCCTGGCTTCCGCCAGGATGACGGATTTGGGCGCCCGTCCGGACAGGGGGTGGCGCGAGCGTCTCACATGGTTAAGGAGGGGCATCCGCAAGCCGACAGAGGACGCCCTTGGAAACCATCACGCTCGTCCTGACTCTGCTCGTCGCCGTGGTGGCGAGCGGCCTGATCGCCCGGATGCTGCCCTTTCCCGTGCCCCGACCGCTCGTCCAGATCGCGCTCGGGGCCGCGGTCGGGCTGGTCGCGGACTGGCGCGTGACGCTCGATCCCGACATCTTCTTCCTGCTCTTCCTGCCGCCGCTGCTGTTCCTCGACGGCTGGCGCATCCCGCGCGAGGACCTGTTCAAGGACGGATCGACGATCCTCGAGCTCGCGCTCGGGCTGGTCGTGTTCACCGTGCTCGGCATGGGCTTCTTCATCCACTGGATGATCCCCGCCATGCCGCTCGCGGTCGCCTTCGCGCTGGCGGCGGTGGTCTCCCCGACCGACCCGATCGCGGTCTCGGCGATCGCGCAGCGCACGCCGATCCCGAAGCGGATGATGCACATATTGGAGGGCGAATCGCTGCTCAACGACGCGTCGGGCCTGGTCTGCCTGCGCTTCGCGGTCGCGGCGGCGCTGACCGGGGCCTTCTCGCTGGGCGACGCCGCGCTCAACTTCCTGTGGGTGGCGATCGGCGGGATCGCGGTCGGCGCGGGGCTGACCTGGCTGGTCGGATGGAGCAAGACCGCGATCACGCGGCGGCTGGGCGAGGAGAGCGGGTCGCAGATCCTGATCAGCCTGCTCATCCCGTTCGGCGCCTATCTCGTCGCCGAGCATCTCCACTGCTCGGGCATCCTCGCGGCGGTCGCAGCGGGCCTGACCATGGGGTTCGTCGAGGCGCGCGGCAACGCGCTCGCGGCGACGCGGATTAGGCGGACGACGGTGTGGGACATGATCCAGTTCACCGCCAACGGCACGATCTTCGTCCTGCTCGGCGAGCAGCTTCCGACGATCCTCGCCGGCGCCGCCGACACGGTCCGCTTCACCGGCCATCACGAACCCTGGTGGCTGGCGATCTACGTCGTCGCGATCAATGTCGGCCTCGCCGGGCTCCGCTTCGCCTGGGTGTGGCTGTCGTTCCGCCTGACCCTGCTGCGGCGTCCGGAGAGCCGGGCCCGGCCCAACTGGCGGATCATCGGCGCGATGTCCTTCGCCGGGGTGCGCGGCGCGATCACCCTGGCGGGCGTGCTCACCCTGCCGCTGGCGATGAAGGACGGCGCGCCCTTCCCGGCGCGCGACCTCGCCATCTTCCTGGCGATGGGGGTGATCATCCTGTCGCTGATCGCGGCCTCGATCGGCCTGCCGCTGATGATGCGCGGGCTGGAGATGCCGGCCGAGCCGTCGGGCGAGGCCGAGATCGACGCGGCGCGGATCGCCGCCGCCGAAGCCGCGATCGCCGAGATCGAGAGCACTCAGCACCGGCTGGCGGAAGGCCGCAAGGACGCCGACGCCTATGTCAACGTCGCCTCGCGGCTGATGGACATCTATCGCGAGCGGATCGACCAGCAGGCGACCGAGCCCGAGCAGATGGTGCTGCTGCGGCGCGACCAGGGGATCGAACGCGAGTTGCGGCTCGCCGCGCTCAAGGCCGAGCGCGCCGAGATATTCCGCCGCGTCCGCGATCGCCAGCTGGGCAGCGAGGCGGCGCGCAAGCTCGTCCGCGAGCTCGACCTGTCCGAGACCCGTCTGGCGGTCTAGAAACTCCTTTCGTCATCCCGGCGAAAGGGACGCTTCAGTGCGGGCTGGCCCCATCCTTCGCGGCCGCCTCCACCGTCCACCCGCCGCCCAGCGCGAGGAACAGCGCGATCTGCTCCTCGTTGAGCGCGGCGCGGCCCTCGGCGGCGGCCTGTTCGGTGGCGACGAGGTCGCGTTCGGCTTCGAGCGCGGGCAGCTCGGCGATCCGGCCGCCGCGCCGGAGCTGCGCGGTCTGCGCGGCGACGCGCGCGGCGTCGTCGCGGGCGCGGTCGAGGCTCGCCTGCCGGTCGAGCCCGGCGGCATAGCCGACCAGCGCGGTCTCGACCTCGCGCAGCGCGGCGAGGACGACGCCGTCGAACGCGGCGAGGTCGGCGCGGCCCTGCGCCTCGGTCGCGGCGATCCGGGCGCGGGCGGCGTGGCGGTTGAGCGTCCAGTCGATCAGCGGGCCGATGCCGAAGCGGTTGGTGAGCGGCGAGAAGGCGTCGGCGGCGGCGCCGGTCGATCCGATCGACGCGCCGATGCGGATCGACGGATAGAGGTCCGCCGTCGCGACGCCGATCCGCGCGGTGGCGGCCGCCAGCCGCCGCTCGGCCATGCGGATGTCGGGCCGGCGCCGGAGCAGCGCCTCGCCGTCGCCGGCCGGAACCGCGCGCGCCAGTTCGAGCGGCCGGCGGCATTGCAGCAGCCCGGCATCGGCCTGCGCCGGCATCGCCCCCGCCAGCGCGGTGACGCGCAGCAGCGCGTTGCGTTGCCGCGCCGCGAGCCGGGGCAGGCGGGCGCGGCTGGTCTCCAGCAGGCCCTGCCGCCGGTCGAGCTCATAGGGCGCGGCGCGGCCATGGGCGATCAGCGTCCGCGTCAGCCCGACGCCGCGCTCCTGGAGCGCGATCGCGCGGCCGAGCACGTCGATCTGATGGCCGGCGTTGCAGATGTCGGCATAGGCGCGCGCGGTCTCGGCCGCGACGTTGACCCGCGCCAGGTCGCGCGCCGCGACCGCCGCCTCGGCGTCGGCGCTCGCCGCCTCGATCCCGCGCCGCAGGCCGCCGAACAGGTCGAGGTCGTAGCTCACCCCCAGGCCGGCATTGTAGATTTGTCGGGTCGGCGGCTTGACGTGCTGCAGCTCGGCCTCGGCCGATCGCTGCGCCCAGCTCGTCTCGACATTGGTGCCGCCCTGGATCTCGCGCCCGGCCTCGCGCTGGTCGAGCAGGGCGAGGCTGCGGTCGAGATTGGCCTCGGCGACGCGCAGGTCCGTATTGGCGGCCAGCGCCCGTTCGACCAGCCCGTCGAGCAGCGGATCGTCGTAGAGCGTCCACCAATGGTCGGGGAGCGGCTCGGCCGTCGCCGCCGTGCCGCCCGACAGGAAGGCGCCCTGCGCCTCGGGCGCGCGCACCGCGGCGGCCTCGGGCAGATGATAGTTCGGGCCGACCGCCGCGCACCCCGCGAGCAGCGCGGTGGCGAACGATGTCGCGGCGCGCCTCACCATGGCAGGCTCCGGTGGACGCTGCGCCCGTCGTCGCGCGGGTGGACGACGACGGTGGCGGTCTGGCCGGGGATCATCCGGACATTGGCGGGGACGCGGTCGATCGCGATCCGCACCGGGATGCGCTGGGCCAGCCGGACCCAGGTGAAGGTCGGGTTGACGTTGGCGAGCTGGCCGTCGCTGCCCGCCCGCTCGCGATCCTCGACGCCGCCGGCGATGCTCTGGACATGGCCCCTGATCTCGTCGGCGACGCCCATCAGATAGATGCTCGCCGGGTCGCCGACCCGGATCGCCGGCAATTTGGTCTCCTCGAAATAGCCCTCCACCCGCATCGACCGGTTGTAGACCAGCGCGAGCGCGGGCCGCCCCGCCATCAGATAGACGCCGGGCTGGAGCGAGACGTTCGAGATGACGCCGTCGACCGGCGCGCGGACCAGCGTCCGGCCGAGGTTGAAGCGGGCGAGGTCGCGCGCCGCCGCCGCCTGGCCCGCCGCCGATCGCAGCTCCTCGACCCGCGCGCGGCCCTGCTCGATCGTCTCGGCGGCGATCACCTCGGGCATCGTGCGGTTGCGCCGGTCCTCGCGGATCGCCTGCGCCAGCGCGACCCGCCGGCTGGCAAGGTCGGCCTCGGCCTGTTCGAGCGCGAGGCGGTAGCGCGGCCGGTCGATGACGAACAGCACGTCGCCCTTGCGCACCGGCTGGTTGTCGGCGACCCGGACCTCGGTGACGAGGCCGGCGACGTCGGCGGCGACCGGCACCATGTCGGCGCGCACCTTGCCGTCGCGGGTGACCGGCTCGACCTGGTAGCGCAGCCACAGCGCGTAGATCCCCGCCAGGATGACGAGGATCACCAGCAGCGTGACGAGCGAGCGGGCGAGATTATGTCGATGCAGCATGTCAGGTCGTGAACCACCGATAGAGGAAGGTGTCGGCCAGCACGCTCAGCCCCCACCACAGCAGGACGAAGAGCGCGAGTTCGAGCAGGCTCGGATGCCAGAGCAGCCGCCAGGCGGGCAGCCGCTGCAGCCAGCCGCGCAGCAGGTAGACGAGCACCGCCGCGAGCACGCCCCAGGCGAGCGCGGCCGGCAGGTAGATGCCGAGCAGGTTGATCTCCTCGATCATCGCACGGCGTCCGGCGGCGGTGGCGGGGCCGCCGGGAAGAGGTTGCAGCGCATGCCGACCAGCGCGCGCAGCGCGCGGCGGCGCGGCTCGTCGAGCGGCAGGGCGAGCAGCGAGCGCAGCGCCCGGTCGATCGGTTCGAGCAACGCGGCCGGGGGCGGATGGGCATGGCCGCGCCGCCAGCGCGCGTCGTAGAAGACGGTCAGCCCGGCCAGCACCGCGCCCAGCCGGTGGCGCACGTCATGGGGGACGTAGGGCAGCGAGCGGCGGATCGGGATGATGTTGCGCCCGATCCGGAGGTCGGCCAGCCCGTCGGCGGCGTGCAGCGCCGCGCCGGGGGCCGCCACCGCCATGCGCGCGGCGACCTGCCCGAGCCGGTCGATCGCCCGTGCGGTCCAGCGGTCGGCGAGGAAGGGGCGGCGGATGTCGGCGAGCTGGGCGAGCTCGGCCCAGTTCGAGCGCAGGATGCGCCGCGCGGTCCACAGCACGTTCGCCGACCGGAACAGCTTGGTGACGGTCAGCGTCGCGACGATCCCGCCGAGCTGGGCGAGCCCGGTGTTGATGAACAGCGCGAAGTCGGCCTGGAAGCGGGCGAGGAAGCCCATCGCGACGATGAAGCAGGAGAACATCGGCAGCGCCTGCGGCGACCGCGCCGGATCGGCCTGGACATAGCCCATCCACAGCAGGGTCGGCGCGAGGGTGATGACGAGCATCTCATAGCCGTCGACGCGCGGCAGGATGACGAACAGGTAGAGCGCGGCGAGCGGGAAGGTCTTGAGCGTCGCGACCAGATAGCGGCCGATCACCGGCGCCGGATCGTCCTGCGCCGCGAAGGAGCAGGTGATCAGCGCGGCGAAGGCGGCGGTCGCCGATCCGTTGGGCCAGGCGAGCAGGATCCAGACCGCGCAGTAGAGCGCGATCGCCGTCGCCGTCGCCAGTCCAGCCAGCGCGGCGACGCCATGGTCGCGCGCCAGCGCGAACGGCTCGGCCGAGGAGGGCTTGAGGTTGGGGCGGCCGGGCGACCCGATCCGTGTCGCCAGCCGCCGGCTCGCGGCGAGCGCGGCGAGGAACTCGGCGATGCGGACGCAGGCGCTGGCGGTCAGCAGCGACGTCCAGTCGGCGCGCGCCTCGGCGGCCTCGGCCATCGCCTCGCAGCGCCGGACGAGCGCGCCGGCCTGGTGGAGCGGGCTGTCCTCCTCGACCAGCCAGTCGGAGACGTCGTCGAGCAGCGCCTCCAGCTCGGCGGGCAGCCCGCCGCCGTCGCGCAGCCGGTCGAGCCGGTTGGCGGCGGCCGACGCCAGCGGCAGGATGCTGGCGAGCTGCTGCTGGAGCGCGGTCACCCGCCGCTTGGTCGCGGGCGCCCAGCGCTGGTCGAACGGCAGGTGGATCGCGATCATCCCCAGCTCGGTGACGTCGGCGGCGAGCATGCGGCGATGCTCGTTCTCCAGCCGGGTGTGGTGGCTGCCGAGCGCCTCGGCGGTCCAGCGGCGCGCATGGGCGAGGAAGGAGCGGACCCGCGCGCGGATCACCGGCGTGGCGCTCCATGGCTGGAGCAGCGCGTGGACCGCGGTGACGCACAGGATCGCGACCGTCATCTCCTGGACGCGCGCGATGGTGGTCTCGAAGATGTTGGTCGGATCGTCGAGATAGGGGAAGCTGATCACCGCCGTGCTGAACGCCGCCATCTGGAACAGGAAGGCACGCGGGGTGCGGTCGAGCACCGCGAGGTAGATGCAGAAGCCGGTCCAGGCGGCTAGGCACAGCACCAGCAGCTCGGGCGAATTCTGCAAATTGGGGACGAGCAGCAGGGTGACCGCCGCGCCGGTCGCGATCCCGCCGAGCCGGTAGAGCGCCTTCGGGCGGAAGGCGCCGGCCATCGGCTGGGCGGTGACGTAGACGGTCAGCAGCGCCCACCAGGGGCGGGGCAGGCTGGCCGAAAAGGCGATGGCGAGGGTGATCGCCGCGGCGATGAAGCTGCTCAGCGAGAAGAGCAGCTTCTGGGAATCGATCTGCAGGTCCGGAAGCGGCAGCGAGGGAAAGCGTGGGCGTGTCCGGCCCACAGGCATCGACGTCATATCCGGCAACCGTGACGAGGGAGGGACCGTCACGACCGGCGGTGGCCGTGCCCTTGCCTCCCTCGGCTGGGGGGCGCTCATAGGCGAGGGCGGCCGCCGAACCGAAGATCAAAATATTGATGGTGAAGCGCAAGAATTTTGCGCTGAAATAATTCGCTGGCCCGTTGCAGAGCCGAAGTCGTTCAGCAGCGCTCCATCGTCATTCCCGCGAAAGCGGGAATCCATGGACGGCGGCCCGCAGGAGGCCTGATGCCCCGTTTCCGTGGATTCCCGCTTTCGCGGGAATGACGGAAGGTGGAGCAATGGCGGGCTTCAAGCATCAAGCGAATCGGAGCCGTCCTGCCCCATGCCCGACAGCGCGAAGGCGCCGACCGGAAGCGCGATGAACAGCAGGAGGATGAGCTGCTCCTCGCTGAGGATGCGATGCTCGCTGAGGCCGTAGAAAGCGAGGGCCGCCGCGGCGAACAGCACCGTGCTCAACGCGCGGTGCCACGCGAACAGGACGTGCGGCGACGATGCCTGCGGCGACGGCCTCCCCATGAGGCATCCTCTCCCAACTCGACCTTATGGAGGGGCGGTCCCGTGCATCGGCGGAAGCACGGTGCCCCTCCGCCCCGGGCGAGAAGGTCCCCGGGGGCAGGCCGCGGTCGTCTGGCCTGCGGGAAGCAGGCTGTGCTATTTGCGGCGGAGCGGCAAACGAATGTTTTTGGTCGTTGATAGCAAAAGTTTTGCCGTCGACCGGGACGGCGGATCGTCAGTAGAATCCATGGCTCCCCGCCACCGCGCCGGCCACGGTCACGACCGCCGCCGCCAGCAGCAGCCGATGCATCCGCTCCATCCGGGCGAAGTCGCGCGCCGGATCGGTCGACGCCGCCAGCCGCCGCCGGAGGACCAGCGGCTCGATGACGAACAGCATCGCCGCGAACAGCGCCCACAGCGCGACCATCGCATGCATCCACCAGAAATGCGGATCGCGGAACCGGTCCCACATCGCGCCGCGCCAGACCATCCACAGCCCGCTCGCCCCGGCGAGGAGGACCCAGAGGCGGGCCTGCGCGGCGAAGCGGTCCTCCAGCGCGTGGAAGGCCGCCAGCCGCTCGGCCGGATCGTGGCGGGCGCGGACCGACGGCATCGCCACCAGCGTCACGAACGCGACCCCGCCGATCCAGAACAGGACCGCGAGGACATGGATCATGCGGGCGACGATGCCGTCCATCGTCCGCGCCTCAGGCGGCCAGGAGTTCGTCGGCGGGGCCGAAGAACTCGTAATGGATGCGGTCCGACGCGACGCCCGCGAGCGACAGCGCCGACACCGCCGCGCGCAGGAACGGGCGCGGGCCGCAGATATAATAATCGGCCTCGCCCGCCGGGGTGTTGGCGATCAGCCAGTCGTCGGTGATGATCCCGGCATGGTCGTAGTCGGCGCCCGCCGTCTCGCCGGGCAGCGGCGTCTGGTGGAAGTCGACGACGCGGATCGCGCTCGCCTGCGCCGCCAGCGCGCGGACATGGTCGCGCATCGCATGGGTCTCGCGGTTGTGGGTGCCGTGGATGTAATGGGTCGGCAGCGCCGGGTGGCGCGCCGCGATCGTCTCCAGCATCGCGACCATCGGGGTCAGCCCGACCCCGCCCGACAGCAGCACCACCGGGCGTTCCGGATGGTCGGCGAGGAAGAACTCGCCGGCCGGCGGCGCGACCTTGAGGATGGTGCCGGCCTGCGCCGCGTCGTGCAGCCAGCCCGAGGCGAGCCCCTGCGGCTCGCGCTTGACCGAGATGCGATAGGTCTCGTCATTGGCCGCGCCCGAGATCGAATAGTTGCGCTTGACCGGCGGATGGCCGGGAATCTCCAGCCAGAAGGTCAGGTACTGGCCGGGCTTGTGCGCCATCACCGCCTGGCCGTCGACCGGCCGGAGGACGAAGGAGCGGATCACGCTGCTCTCGCGCACGACCTGCTCGACCCGGAATTCGCGCCAGCCGTTCCAGCCGCCGTCCGCCGCCTTCTGCTCGCCATAGACGCGATGCTCGCGGGCGATCAGGATGTCGGCGAGGAACCAATAGGCCTCGCCCCAGGCGGCGAGGATCTCGTCGGTCGCGGCATCGCCGAGCACCGCCTTGATCGCGCCGAGCAGCGCGTCGGCGACGTGCGGATAATGGTCGGGCAGGATCTGCAGGCCGACGTGCTTCTGGGCGATGCGCTCGACCGCGGGGGCGAGCGCGCCGAGATTGTCGATGTTGCCGGCATAAGCGAGGATCGCGCCGGTCAGCGCGCGCGGCTGCGACCCGCCGTCGCCATGGTGCGACTGGTTGAACAGGTCGCGGATCTCGGGGTTCTGGAACATGCGCGCATACATTTCGCGCACGATGTCCAGCCCATGGGCCTCGAGCGCGGGAACGGTCGCCTTGACGAGCGCGATGGTGCGCTCGCTGAGTGTCTTCGACATCAACGTCTCCTTGTGGTTCAACGAAAGGGGGGGCGGGCCCTAGCCGGGCGGTTGGTCGTAGAAGTCGACCTGCATCCTCATGGGGCCCTGCGGCGTGACGAAATGGGGTTGCTCGGGCAGCAGCAGGCCGGCTTGCCCGCTGTCCAGGACGACCTCCGATTCGGGGTCGAGATAGGTCAGGAGCAGCCGGCCCTCGATCACCCGGACGACGCCCCAGACACCCGCCTTGGTCGCGTGGCGGCGTTGCAGCGCCATCGGCAGCGTGGCGTTGTCGAACAGCGGGGTCGAGCGATAGGGCGCGGGCGCGGTCATTGCGCGGCACCCCCGGCGGCGCCGGCCTCTTGCCGTTGCGGCTGTTGCGGTGGCGGGCCGAGGCGGAAGAACAGGGCGAGTTGCAGGCTCTCGGCGATGCGCCGGGCCTTGTCCTGGAGCGCGGCGGCGGCGCCCGGCTCCATCAGCTCGTCGGTGGTCTGCGCCCAGATCGCCAGCCAGCGGTCGAACAGCGCCGGCGTGATCCGGCTGCGATGGCGGGCATGGGCAGGGACGGGCTGCCCCTTGTAGCGGCCGCTGGTCAGCATCACCGACGACCAGAAGTCGGTCAGCTTGGCGAGATGCTCGGGCCAGTCCTCGACCGCGTCGTTGAAGATCGGGCCGAGCTCGTCATCGGCGCGGATGCGGGCATAGAAGGTATCGACCAAGCGGCCGAGCCCCTGATCGTCGATCCGCAACCCTGACATCACGCGACTCCGAAAACATGTATCTTCTATGCATCTATCCTTGCGCGGACAAAGATGCAACCGAAATACATATTTGAGAGTCGGCCGCGAAACGATGCGGGTCGCCTGGGAACCGCGCCGCCGGGCCTGGCAAACCCGGCGGCGCTCCCCTGTTATTTCAGGTCTTCGACCGAGACCCAGCCCTTGGTGCCATAGGCGTCGCTGACTTCGACGAAGAGGCCTTCGCGGACGCCGGTGGGGGTGAGCGCGGTGCCAGCGCGCAGCGCGCGGACCGCTTCGCCGGCCGCCGGCTGGGCGAACAGCTTGGTGTCGACCGCGGTGGTGAAGCCGGGCTTGGCGGCGGCCGGGGTCGCGGCTGCCGCGGCGGTGGCGGGCCTCACCGCGGCCAGCGCCGCCTGCTGCGCGACGACGTTGTTGAACGCGATGACGAAGGCGCTGGTCAGCATCTGGCCGTCCTTCGACGTCGAATAGCCGCCGCCGGCATAGTCGCCATAGCCCATCGACGTCATCTGCGCGCGCGCCGCGTCGGCCCAGGGATTGCCGCCGATGCCGCCCAGCCCGCCGATCGACACCTGGGTCTTGGTCTGGGTGCCGCTGCCGGTGACGATGGTCTGGCCGTTGGCCGGGCTGATGATGCGCAGGCCCGCCGCGATGGTCTTCTTCTTGCCGCCGAAGCCGCCGAACATGCTGAGCGCCTGGCCGCCGAACGGGATGCTGCCCGCCATCCTGCCGGCCATGCCCGAGCGCACCAGCCCCTCGGTCAGCGCGGTCTGCGCCAGGCTGGTGCCCTGGTCGACCTCCTCCTTGTCGCCGGCGATCGCGTTGACGAGGAAGTCGACCGGCTGGCCACCCGCGACGTTCTGGAGGGTGAAGCAGTTGCTCTGCACCGCCATCGCGGCGATCAGGTCGCGCGGGCTGCTGAGGCCGTATTTGGTCCAGCCCTGCGTCTCGCCGTCGACGACGGCGATGCTGCCGATCGGCTTGTCGCATTTGGACAGGGTGACCGGCGCGTCGGCCGCGAAGGCCGGCTGCGCCGAAAGCGCGACAGCAAGAAGCGCCGCCGGAATGACGTATTTCATGACGATGAACCCCCGTTCTCTCTCCGGGCCGAAACCTCGTCACCCCCATTACGCGACTCAAGGGTCCGGCCCGCCCTTACGATTCCTGAATTCGGGTGCGATGGCCATGGCCAGGGAAAGATAATCGATCGCGCTTTTGCTTCCGGACGCGCGCATTGCTATGGCCCGCCATCCGCTCCGCTCTCATGCGAGAATTTCGTGACCGTTCCGCTCGACCGCATCCGCAATTTTTCGATCATCGCCCATATCGACCATGGCAAGTCGACCCTGGCCGATCGCCTGATCCAGCGCACCGGCGGCCTGACCGACCGCGAGATGTCGGCGCAGGTGCTCGACAACATGGATATCGAGAAGGAGCGCGGCATCACCATCAAGGCGCAGACCGTGCGCCTCGACTACAAGGCCAAGGACGGGCAGGACTATGTCCTCAACCTGATGGACACGCCGGGCCATGTCGACTTCGCCTATGAGGTGTCGCGCAGCCTGGCGGCGTGCGAGGGCGCGCTGCTCGTCGTCGACGCGGCGCAGGGGGTCGAGGCGCAGACCCTCGCCAATGTCTATCAGTCGATCGAGCACGACCATGAGATCGTGCCCGTCATCAACAAGATCGACCTGCCCGCCGCCGAGCCCGACAAGGTCAAGGCGGAGATCGAGGACATCATCGGCCTGCCCGCCGACGATGCCGTCCTCGCCAGCGCCAAGTCCGGCATCGGCATCGACGAGATATTGGAGGCGATCGTCGCCCGCATCCCGGCGCCCAAGGGCGATCCGGCCGCGCCGCTCAAGGCGATGCTCGTCGACAGCTGGTACGATCCCTATCTGGGCGTCGTCATCCTGATCCGGGTCGTCGAAGGCACGATCCGCAAGGGCCAGCAGATCAAGTTCATGCAGGCCGACACGGTCCACCTGGTCGACCGGGTCGGATGCTTCCGGCCGAAGATCGAGCAGCTCGGCGAGATGGGGCCCGGCGAGATCGGCTTCATCACCGCGCAGATCAAGGAGGTCAGCCAGACCGCCGTCGGCGACACGATCACCGACGCCAGGAAGCCGACCGCCGAGCCGCTGCCGGGCTTCAAGGAGGTCCAGCCGGTGGTGTTCTGCGGCCTGTTCCCGGTCGACGCCGCCGATTTCGAGAAGCTGCGCGAGAGCCTCTACAAGCTGCGCCTCAACGATGCCTCGTTCAGCTTCGAGGCCGAGTCCTCGGCGGCGCTGGGCTTCGGCTTCCGCTGCGGCTTCCTCGGCCTCCTCCACCTCGAGATCATCCAGGAGCGGCTGACCCGCGAATATGACCTCGACCTGATCACCACCGCGCCGTCGGTGGTCTATCGCCTCCACCTCAGCCATTCGAAGACCGAGGACGCCAAGGTCATCGAGCTGCACAACCCCGCCGACATGCCCGATCCCAACCGGATCGACATGATCGAGGAGCCGTGGATCGAGGCGACCATCTACGTCCCCGACGAATATCTCGGCTCGCTGCTCAAGCTGTGCCAGGACCGGCGCGGCATCCAGAAGAACCTGACCTATGTCGGCGGCCGCGCGCAGATCACCTATGAGCTGCCGCTCAACGAGGTGGTGTTCGACTTCTACGACCGGCTCAAGTCGATCAGCCGGGGCTATGCCAGCTTCGACTATCACCAGATCGGCTATCGTGAGGGCGACCTCGTCAAGATGAGCATCATGGTCAACGGCGAGCCGGTCGACGCGCTCAGCATGATCGTCCATCGCGCCGCCGCCGAAGCGCGCGGCCGGCACATGTGCGAGCGGCTCAAGGACCTGATCCCCCGCCACCTGTTCAAGATCCCGGTGCAGGCCGCGATCGGCGGCAAGGTAATCGCGCGCGAGACGATCGCGGCGATGCGCAAGGACGTGACCGCCAAATGCTATGGCGGCGACGCCACCCGCAAGCGCAAGCTCCTCGAGAAGCAGAAGGAGGGCAAGAAGCGGATGCGCGAGTACGGCAACGTCAACATCCCGCAGGAAGCCTTCATCGCCGCGCTGCGGATGGGCGACGAGGGGTAGGTTCCCGCCCGATGGAGACGATCGACCATTGGGCTGCGCTTGAGACCGCACCCTGGCGTGGCGTGGCGATGGAAGGGATTGATCGGCGGCTGCGCGCGCTGGTCGCGGAATCGCCGTCGATCTTCCTGTTCCACGCCGAGGGCGGGCGGATCGGTTTCGAGTCCAAGCCCGGAGCCGACCCCATCCATCTCCAGCGCGCTGGGCTGTATCGCGCTTTCATCGAACGGGCGCTGCGTGATTTCGATGTGCCGGCTCGCGGCAGCTTCGCCATCGGCGTCCACGATCGCAGCCATTCGCGCTACGATGTGCCCGTCTTCGAATATCAGAAGCAGCGGGGCGCGAGCACCATGCTGCTGCCCGACGTCGATCTGCTCGCGATGGATTTTCTCGGCGGCGCGGATTTCGTGGACCCGGTGTCGTTCGCCGACAAGCGCGACGAGGCGATCTTCGTCGGATCGACCACGGGAGGGATCATCACCGCCGACACGGTCCGGACGCTTGGCCATGCGCGGCTGCGCGCGGCGATGTATTTCAAGGACAAGCCGGGGATATGCTTCGAGCTGCCGGCGATCGTCCAGTGCGATTCGCCTGAGACCGAGGCGATGGTCGCGGCACTGGGGCTGGGCGACCGGCGGCGCGAATGGGCCGAACAACTCTCGTGCAAATATCTCCTGTCGATCGACGGCAATGGCGCCAATTGCTCGCGAGTGGCGCTGGCGCTGCACAGCAACGGCGTGCTGGTCAAATATAATTCGCCCTGGCAGCTATTCTATTTCCATGGGCTGGAGGCGTGGCGCCACTATCTGCCGGTGCGGCAGGATGCCGACGTCGTTGCGATCGTCGCCCAGGCTCGCGATGCGGTGGAGCGCGACGCGGCGATCTCCATGGAGGCGGGACGGTTCGCGCGGGATCATCTGTCCGAAGCCGCCTGTGGCCGATACGTTGCCGCGGTGATGCGCCATTACTTCGCTTGGTTCGGATCCGCCTGAAGACCGGCGCGCCGGCCCCGGCCCGGAGACGATATCAACGGGCGATATCAATCGTTGATAAAAGTCGGGCGGCGGACCGCAAGCCCCTTGCCGGTCCGCCGCCCTGTGGGGGCTGGAAGTCCTCCCTGTGTGTCCCCGGCCGGCCGGATCGGGGGGAGGACAGCCGGCCGGGCACCTGTGCTCGGCTTGCGCCGAATTCGTCGGTCCTCAGTGGCGGCTGCGCGGCACGTTCGGCTCGGGCAGCCGGATTCGTTCGATCTCGGTGGCGACCGCCTTCCACAGCCCGACGCCATAGCTGTCCCCGTCGCGGATCAGCACGCCGATGCGGCTGGCGACATAGCTGTCGGTCTGATCGCCGAAATCGTCGATCACCCTTCGCGCGAAGTCCCGGATCATACTGGTCTCCATGACGCTACTACTCTTCTGCTCCAACGGCTGGGACATGCCCTAGATCAACCCCTCGGCCCGGAGGCTGCGCCAGCCGGTGCGCGCCACGATCAGGTGATCGTGCACCGCGATGTCGAGCGTGCGGGCCGCCGCGACGAGATGCGCGGTCGCCTTCACGTCGGCCTGGCAAGGGGTCGGATCGCCCGACGGATGATTGTGGACCACGATCAGCGCCGTCGCGCCGACCTCCAGCGCCCGCTTCAATATCTCGCGCGGATAGAGCGGCGCCTGGTTCACCGTGCCGCGCGCCATCACCTCGTCGCGCAGCAGCCGGTTGGTCGAATTGAGGAACAGCACCCGGAGATGCTCGACCGTGTTGTACGCCATCGCGGCGAACAGATAGTTGGTCAGCGCATCGGAGGTGGACAGGATCGGGCTCTGGCCGAGCCGGGTGCGCAGCGAATGGAGCATCGCCACCCGCATCGCGACCAGGAAGTCGACGACCTGGCCGTCCTCGGGCAGGCAGTCGTGGAGCAGGGCGGGCTCGGCCGCGAGGATCGCGGGCAGGCTACCGAATTCGTCGAGCAGCTCGTCGACGACCGCGCCGCTATGGGCGAGGCCGAGCGGCTGGAGCAGCGCCTCTAGTATCTCGCGACATTCGCCCTGGGGATCGAGGCCTGCCTCCGGCGGAAGTTCCACGTTCCGACCGCTATGCCCACCAGCATGGGATAGGCCCAGAATTCCTGCGCGTTCGCGTAGGCCAAGGCCGCCACCGAGCGATCGGCGAGGCTGGCCAGGTGAATGGTCACCGCGATCAAATGGAAGGATGTTACCCATATCGGCCAATATCGATCACTGGAGAGGGCAAGATTGCCGAAGGCCGCGAGCACGAGCAGGTCGACGATGATGATCCCCGCCTCGGGCGAGCGCCACCCCGGATAGAAGGAGTTGGCGGCCACGACGGTGAGGATCGAGCCGACGACCATGATCGCCGCTCCGACCCTTTCGGGCCAGCCGCCGCGCCATCCCGCATAGGAGGCGACGGCAACCAGCGCGAACAGGTAGAAGAGCTGGAAGAACAGGGCGAGCAGCATGCGGCGACCGAATCATAAGGACATTCCCCGGTCAAGCATGGTTGCGACGCCCCGGTTCCCCCCGGGGCGAGCCTCAGGCGGCCGCGACCTCGGTGAGGTGGCGGACTTCCGAGTTGAACGGCTTGCCGACCAGGCCGCCCAGGCCATAGGTCTTGAGGCCGATCTCGTCCTTGGTGGCGGCCAGCTCGCGGTGGCTGGCGATGATCTTGGCGCGCGCCTTGACCAGCGTGGAGAAGCTCTCCGCCGCATATTCGAGCGCTTCCTGGGCGACTTCGCAGGCCAGGTCGGCCTCGGCGCGGGCGGCCGGGATGAAGCCGGTCAGCTCGGCGGTCTTGGCGATGGCGAGGTCGATCGCGTGCTCGGCGGCCATCAGCCGGTCGGCGACGCCCTGGGCAACTTCGCGGCGCTTGAGAATGGTCTGGCGATTGAACATGTGCTGCTCCCTTCGCGCAACCTGTCCGCAGGCCGCGCGTCCCTGTTTCGACGATGAACGGTGTTCGGGTGCGCTTAGGCCTGGAAAAGGCGCTTCAGCGCGTCGAGGCCGGCGAGAAGTCCGCCGAATGCGAGCGCCGAGGCAATAGCGATCGAAACGATCCACCCCAGACGCTGCACGATGCTTAGGTCATTACGCTCCCTCCCCGGCGTGGGGATGGGCAGGTTGACGAAGCCGCCGGTGGCGAATGCGGGAGTACGGAAAGCGATCTGCTCTTCCCGAACCGCACTGCCGTGATAGCCGTTGTCGTCCTGCCGAACCCCATGAATGTCGGACAACCCGACAGTGGCATGGACGGGCTGTGGAGCAACATGCGACGATTGATATACGGCTGATTGATATGCGTTCGGGGTCTCGTATTTCGCCAGGATTCGCGCCGCTTCGAAGCGGTTCGCGACGCCCAGCGCCTGGATCGCCATGCGCAGCCGCTGGTCGACGGTGTGGGGGGAAATCCCCAGTTCGCGGGCGATGTCCTTGGAGGAAAGATGCATGAGCACCATGCGCAGGCAGACGCGCTGCGCTTCGGTGAGCTTCTCTATGCGATCCGATTCCATGGCGCCGATCATATCGACAATCCTCGACTGTGTAAAATCCGACACGAGCGCGAGCATGATCGCGGCCGGTGAAGCAACGGTGACACCCTCCGTGACATGGTTTCGGCATTGATAGGGCGTTGATAGGGCATTGATATGCGCGCGGGCGTCGATACCGCGCCGCTGAGCGTTGCGATGACGGATTTTGGCCCCTAGGCTCCCGCCATGGCGGCGGGGGACCATCGGCGGGCAGGCCGAATCGCGATCGTGGGGACGGGCTATGTCGCCGATCTCTACATGCCCTCGCTGCGCAGCTTCCCCGGACTGGAGGTCGTCGGCGCCTGGGACGTCGACCCGGACCGCCTCGCCGCCTTCGCGCGCCACTGGTCGGTCGACCCCGCGACCGGCTTCGCCGACCTGGTCGCGCGGCGGCCGGCGATCGTCCTGAACCTCACCAACCCGCACGCCCATGCCGAGGTCACCCGCGCGGCGCTCGAGGCCGGCTGCCATGTCTGGAGCGAGAAGCCGCTCGCGCTCGACCTCGACGAGGCGGAGGCGCTCGCCGCGCTGGCGCGCGAGAAGGGGCTCCACCTCGCCTCGGCGCCGTGCAGCCTGCTCGGCCGCGCGGCGCAGACCGTCTGGGCGGCGCTGCGCGACGGGCGGATCGGCACGCCCCGGCTCGTCTATGCCGAGCTCGACGACGATTTCCTGCCGGCCGCGCCCCATCCGCGCTGGCGATCGGCGAGCGGCGCGCCCTGGCCGGCGGCCGACGAGTTCCGCACCGGCTGCACGCTCGAACATGCCGGCTATTATCTTTCCTGGCTGATGGCGATGTTCGGGCCGGTGCGGCGGATCGTCGGCGGGTCGGCCCGGCTGCTCGACCCCGGCCAGACCGGCGCCGGCCATGCCACGCCCGACTATGCGTCGGCGACGCTGACCTTCGACGCGATGACGGCGCGGCTCACCTGCTCGATCGTCGCGCGCCACGACCACCGGCTGCGCATCTTCGGCGACGACGGCGTGATCGAGATCGACGAGGCCTGGGCGAACGGCGCCCGCGTCCGCGTCCGCCGCCGGCACGTCGTCCGCCGACGCCTCGTCAACAGCCCGTTCGCGACGACGGTCAGGCCGGCCGGGGGACGGCATCCGATGGTCGGGCGGCGCGGCGCGGCGGCGATGAACTTCGCGCTCGGCGTCGCCGAGATGGCGCAGGCGATCGCCGAGGGCCGCGAGCCGCGCCTCGCCGGGGACTTCGCGCTCCACCTGACCGAGGTCGCGCTGGCGATGCAGGCGGGTGGCGACCATCGCCCGCGCACCGCCTTCGCTCCGATCGCGCCGATGGACTGGAACGAGTGACCCCGCCGCTGCGCTTCGCCGTGGTCGGGCGCGGCCGGATGGCGGCGACGATGCGCGCGCTGGTCGGCGACGTCGACGAAGCCGAGGCCGACGCCGTCTATATCGCCGGGCGCAATCGCGACCATGCCGCTCGCTCGCTCGCCGCGCTCGCCGCCGGCAAGGCGGTGCTGTGCGAGAAGCCCGCGACGATGAGTGCCGCCGAGGCCGAGGCCGTCGTTGCGCAGGCGCAACGGGTCGGACGTCTCTATATGGAGGCGGTCGCCACGCCCTTCCTGCCTGCCGTGGCGATGGCGCTGGCGGCGGCGCGATCGGGCCGGATCGGCGCGCTGACCCATGTCGAGGCGAGCTTCGGCTATCGCGTCCGCCGCGCCGACCATCCCCGGCTGTTCGAGGCGGACGGCGGAGTGCTTGCCGACCGCGCGGTCTATCCGCTGATGCTGGCGCTGATCGCGCTCGGCCCGGTGCGGGCGATGCGCTGCACGGTCGATCGCGATGCCGCCGGCCTCGACGTCGCCGCGCGCCTCGAGCTCGATCATGCGGGCGGCGGCGTCTCGGACCTCGCCGTCTCCTTCACCCGGCGGCTCGACAACAGCCTGCGCATTGCCGGCGACGCCGGCGCGGTCGAGGTGCAGCCGCCGCTGCTGACCGCGCAGCGGCTGCGCTTCACCGGGCCTGGCCGGGCGGGGCCGCCACCATTGTGGCGCCATGCCCGGCAAAATCCGCTGGTGCGGCGGCTGGGCGATCTCGGCAGCCGGGGCTCGGCGCGCTGGCATCCGTTCGGCGCCAGCCCCTATCTCCACGAGATCGAGCATTTCGCCGCGCTCCACCGCGCCGGGGCGATCGAGAGCCCGGTGGTCAGCCATGCGCGGACGATCGAGGTCGCCCGCCTCGTCGAACAGGCGCGCCGGGCATGAAGCTCGCCTATCTGCTCAACAGCTATCCGATGACGAGCACGACCTTCATCCGGCGCGAGATCGCCGCGATCGAGCGGGCGGGGGTGCCGGTCAAGCGCTTCGCGGTGCGGCACTGGGCCGAGCGGCTGGTCGATCCGCAGGACATGGCCGAACAGGCGCGGACCGAATATCTGCTGACGGGCCGGGGCGGCCGGCTGGCGGCCGGGCTCGCGGCGCAGGCGCTCCGCCATCCGCGCCGCTTCGGCGAGGCGCTGGAGATGACGGCGGCGCTGCGCCGCGCGGCGGGCGGGGGCGTGATCCGCCACGCCGCCTATCTGGCCCAGGCGATCCGGCTGAAGCGGCGCTGCGACGCGCTCGGCATCACCCATGTCCATGCCCATTTCTCGACCAATGCGGCGGCGGTGGCGATGCTGTGCCGGCGGCTGGGCGGGCCGCGCTACAGCTTCACCGTCCACGGGCCCGACGAGCTGGAGCTGTTCGCCGCGAGCAGCCTGACCGAAAAGGCGCTCCACGCGCGGGCGGTGATCGCGATCAGCGGCTATTGCCGCGACCGGCTGCGCGCACACCTGCCCGAAAGCCTGTGGGACAGGGTCCGTGTGATCCCGTGCGGCCTCGACCTGCGCGCTTATCCGGCCGCGCCGCCACCGCCGTCGATGAGCGCGCGGCTGCTGTCGGTCGGTCGGCTCTGCCCGCAAAAGGCGCAGGTCGAGATCCCGGCGGCGATCGCGGCTGCGGCGGCGGCGGGCCATCCCGAGTTGTCGGTGGCGCTGGTCGGCGACGGCGAGAGCCGGACCGCGATCGAGCAGGCGATCCGGGCGACCGGCACCGGCGGACGGGTCAAGCTGCTCGGCTGGCGCAGCAATGCCGAGGTCCGCCGCCGGATCGGCGAGACCCGCGCGCTGTTGCTGCCCAGCCATGCGGAGGGGCTGCCGATCGTGATCATGGAGGCGTTCGCGCTCGGCCGGCCGGTGATCGCCACCCGCATCGCCGGCATCCCCGAACTGGTCGACGAGCGCTGCGGCTGGCTGGTCGAGCCCGGCGACGGCGCCGGCCTCGCGGCGACGATCGGCGCCGCGATGGACGCCGGCGAGGCCGATCTGGCGGCGATGGGGGCCGAGGCCCGCCGGCGCGTCGCCGCCCGCCACGACCTCGACCGGATCGCGCCGGAACTGATCGGGCTGTTCGCGGCGGAGGACTAGCGCCCGAGCCGGGCGGCGATGCTTTCGAGCGGGGCGTCAAGCGTTGCGGCATGGGAATCGTCGGCGCGCAGGATGACGGCGATCGCGGCGCAGCGCTGGCCGGCATGGTCGAGCGCCTGAAGTTCGATGAGGTGGCGGCGGGCGAGTTCGGCGTCGTCGGCCAGGGCCAGGCCCAACGCGTCGAGCTGCGCGCGCGCCGCGTCGAGTTCGTCGGCGAGCAGCGCCAGCAGGCCGGATCGGCTGACCGAGACCATCGGCGCGCGCCGGGTCAGGCCGCCGCGTCGACGGCGGCGCGGCAGCCGTCGAGGATCGCGGCGGCGATCGCCTCGATCGGCAGGTCGCGCGCGATCGCCCCCGCCGCGCGGGCGGCGGCCGGCGCCTGGTCGACCAGGCAGGTCGCCGAATCCTGCGCGATGGTGATCGCCCCGGCGGCGTGCAGCGCCTTGATGCCGGCGACGCCGTCGGTGCCGATCCCGGTCAGGATCGCGCCGACCGCGTTGGCGCCCGCGGTCCGGGCCGCCGTCGCGAACAGCAGGCTGGCCGACGGGCGCGCGCCGTTGACTGGGTCGGTCCGCAGCAGCTTGACCGCGGGATCGGGCCAGCGGTCGATCACCGCATGGGTGGCGGGGTCGCAGGCGATCTGGATTTCGCCGCGCCGGAGGGGGCGGCCGTCCTCGGCGAGCATCACCCTGGCCGGGCAACGCGTCTTGAGCCGCTGCATCAGCGGCGCGACGAATTCGGGTTCGATCCGCAGCGAGACGACGATCGGCGGGCCGTCGACCGGCAGGCCGGGCAACAATTGGAGCAGCGCATCGACGCCGCCGGTCGAGGCGCTCGCCACCGCGATCCTGCCGTTCCAGTCGAACGCCGGGGAATGGTGATGATGGTGCGCGCTCCCCGTGCGGGCGGGGACCTCCCTGGCGTAGCGCGCCGATCGCGCCGAGCCGTTGGCCGCGGCGACGACGAGCGCGCTCAGCCGCTGCGCGAACTCCTCGCGGTTTTCCGAGGTCGGCTTGGGGAAGCAGTCGATCGCGCCGCGTTCGAGCGCCTGGAACGAGGCCTCGGCTCCCTTCTGGGTGAGCGAGGACAGCATGATCACCGGCATCGGCCGGTCGCGCATGACCTCCTCCAGATAGTCGAGGCCGTTCATCCCCGGCATCTCGATGTCGAGGGTCATGACATTGGGGCGGAGCTGGACGATCATCCGCCGCGCCTCCTCGGCGCTGGCGGCGGTGCCGACCACCTCGATGCCGCGCGCGCGGTCGAAGATCGAGCCGAAGAAGGCGCGCATGGTGACGGAATCGTCGACGACGAGGACGCGCGCCTTGGTACGGGTGGGAATCATGCCGATGGCGTCCTCATGGCGAGACGCTCTCGATCGCCCGGGCGAGTTGCGCGGGGTCGAAGGGCTTGACCAGCCAGCCGTCGGCACCGGCGGTGCGGGCGCGGTCCTGCTTGTCGTCGGAGCTTTCGGTCGACAGGACGAGGATCGGCATGCCGTCGTGGCGGTCCTGGGCCCGCACCGCTGCGACCAGCCCGAAGCCGTCGAGGCGCGGCATGTTGATGTCGGTGATCATCACGTCGGGCCGGTCATGGACGTCGAGCCATTCGAGCGCGGCGACGCCGTCCTCGGCCTCGGCCACGAGGAAGCCCTGCCCCGACAGGGCCATGCGGAGCAGTTTGCGGATGAACGCTGAATCATCCACGGTGAGGATCGTCTTGGGCACGCCCGTCTTCCCGTCGTCCGGGACGTCGCGCCCCGCCGCCATCTGGTAGCGGAAAGCCGTTAACAGCGCGTTTCGCCGCGCTTCCGCGGGCCGAAGGCTTGCCGCTACGGCAGGGCCGCGTCCCTGCGGAGCCTAGAGCGATTTCTAGGCAGATGGATACATCTGCCGACTCGGAAATCGCGGTAAAACAACAATCTAGAGCGGCCGATCCGATGCAATCGGATCGTGAATCGCTCTAGGTAAAAATCCGGGGAAGCGGCCCCTGGTCGTGGATTATAGCGATGGCCCCGCCGCTGCCTTCCGCGATTCCGAGCGCGTCGTTCGCCGCCATGGGGCCGTGCATGGCATCGATCGACAGTAATGGCTGCGATTCTGGAATGGGGATCGGCCCCACCATCTGTTGATATATGTTAACTTTTGTAAATTAATTTCAAAAAATGATCCAAGATTTATCGTTTATAACAAAAATTGGGTAAAGACCCTCGGGATGCCCGCTAAGTATGTCCGAAATATGGGCTCTCGCGACGGTCATATTCGATATCATGATGCTCCGGGACTTCGACATATCTGTTGAAGCGGTGCTTTGTTGCGACGAAAGTCGTAGAAAATTTCGGAGACGAAACGATTTTATGTGGATTTTTTGTTGATCGCGGGCTCTCTTAGGATAAGTATCTATAAACGCAGGGCTTTTGGGAAAGATGCTATGAAGCGCGGGGGCGCGGGCATGCGATGACCGCACGGCGGATCATCCATATCGTCGATGACGAGGCGATCGTGCGCGCCTCGATCGTCAGCCTCGTGCAGGCGCACGGCCCGTTCGAATGCCGCGAATATGCCGATGGAGAGGCGTGCCTCGCCGTGATCGACGCCATCGAGCCGGGATGCGTGGTGCTCGACCTTCAGCTCGACGAGGTCGGCGGGTCGAAGCTGATCCGCGCCCTCGCCGAGCGGCAGGACCGGTTCCGGATGGTCGTCGTCACCGGCCTCAGCGATCTCGCCACCGCGATCGAGGCATTCCGCCTCGGCGCGGTCGACTTCCTCCACAAGCCCTATGAGATGCGCGCGCTGCTCGACGCGATCGACCGGGGCTTCCACCTGCTCGAACAAGGCGGCGAGCCGCCTGCGCTGGTGGCCGAGGCGAGGGCGAGGCTCGCGCGCCTCACGCCGGACGAAGCCAGGGTGCTGGCGCTGTTGATCCAGGGCGGGACCAACCAGGACATCGCCCGGATGCTGGGCGTCGATTCGCGCAAGGTGCAGATCGATCGCGCCCGCGCGCTGGCCGCGATCGACGCGCCGTCGATCCTGGCCGCGATCCGCACCGCCGCGATCGCCGGCTGGCCGCCCGCCGCCGGCTGAGGCACCCAACCCCGCCTCCTCGTCATCCCGGCGAAAGCCGGGATCTCCCTTGCCCTTTCCATCCTTCCCGCATGAACGACGAAGAGAAGGGAGATCCTGGCTTCCGCCAGGATGACGGAGAGGATCGGGCCGAATGCCGATCCTCTCCAGGCTATTGTCTTAGAGCGATTTCTAGGCAGATGGAAACATCTGCCGACTCGGAAATCGCGGTAAAACAACAATCTAGAGCGGCCGATCCGATGCAATCGGATCGTGAACCGCTCTAGTAGCGGAAGCGGACCCCGGCTGTCGCCGCCCGGCCGAGCTGGCCATAGCCGGCGGCGGTCTGGTAGCGCTCGTCGAACAGATTCTCGATCCGGCCGTAGAGCTCGATCGCCTCGGTCAGCGGCAGCGCCGCGCGCAGGTCGACGAGCACATAGTCGCCGAGCCGGTTGCGGTTGGCGGCATCGTCGAAGCTGCGCGAGACATGGGTGATCGTGGCGCCCGTGGTCAGGCCGAACGGCCAGCGATAGTCGCCGGTCACGTTCACCGTCTGGCGCGGCCGCCGGGCGAGCTGGCGGCCGAAATTGGGATCGGTCCGCTCGCGGTTGCGGGCGTTGGTGAAGCTGTAGTTCGCGGTGAACAGCAGCTCGCTGGTCGGCGCGATGCGCAGCTCGGCCTCGACGCCGCGCGCCCGCGCCCGCGCGATATTGGCGTAGGTGAAGGTGCCCAGGTCGAAGTCGATCAGGTTGGTCGTGTTGCGCTGGAACCAGGTCGCGCGCAGCTCGACCGCCTCGCCGATCAGCTTCTGGGCGATGCCGGCGTCCCAGCCCTTGGCCTTTTCGGGCCGCAGGTCGCGGAAGCCGTAATCGCCGTAGAGCTGGTAGAGCGACGGCGCCTTGAAGCCCTCGCCATAGCTGGCGCGGAGGGTGGTCGATCCCCCGTTCGGCGAATAAGCGAGGTCGGCGCTGGCCGTCGTCGCGTCGCCGAACTGGCTGTGGTCGTCGTAGCGGACCCCGGCGCCGAGGTTCAGGCCCTCGATCGGCCGGGCGTGGAGGTCGAGATAGGCGCTGTCGATGTTCGCCTTGGCGCGCGCCGTCACCGGCGGGCCGAAATAGGCGCTGATCGTGCGGAGCTTCTCCTCCTGATGCTCGGCGCCGAAGGTGGCCCGGACGAGCCCCAACTCGGCGATGCCCTGATATTCGAAGCGCAGGTTGCGCCCGCGCGCGTCGAAATTCTTCACCGGAGCCGCCGCCGGGTCGTAGCTGTCGCGGTCGATCCGGGTGAAGGCGGCGGCGAAGCGGTTGCGGAAGCGGCCGTCGAACAGGTTGGCGTTGAGCCCGGCATAGCCGACGATCTGCTGCTGGCGCTGATATTCGTCGGTGTCGGCGAGGGTGTAGTTCGGCGCCGGGAAGCCGTCGAGGTCGACCTTGCTCTTCGTATAGAAGCCGCGCAGGTCGAGCGAGAGCTGCTCGGTCAGCTCGGTCGTCGTCTTGAGATGCGCGCCGAACAGGTGATAGCCGTCCTTCTCCGTGCCGCTGTCGGCCACCGAGATGCCGTCGGTGGTCAGGTAGCCCGCGCCGGCGCTGATCGCGGTCGGGCCGACCTTGCCGCTGACCGCGCCCGACAGGCGGCCGGTCTCGTAGCGGCCATATTCGCCGGTCGCCCGCACCTCGAACCGGTCGGTCGGCTCGCGGGTGATCAGGTTGATCACGCCGCCGATCGCCTGGCTGCCCCACAGCACCGACTGCGGCCCGCGCAGCACCTCGATCCGTTCGAGATTGTCGGTCAGCAGGTCGGCGAAGTTGAAGCCGCCGCCCGGCGCCGACGGATCATTGAGCTTGATCCCGTCGATCAGCGCCACCGTCTGGTCCGACTGGGCGCCGCGGATGAAGACGCTGGTGATGGTGCCGAGGCCGCCGTTGCGCTGGATCGTCACGCCCGGCAGCGTCCGCAGCAGATCGGCGAGCGGCACGGTCTGGCGCTGCTCGATCGTGGCGGCGTCGATCACCGAGATCGACTTGCCGACCTCGGACAGCTTCGTCTCGGTGCGGGTGGCGGTGACGACGATGCTGTCGGCGTCGGCCTCCTCGGCGTGGGCCGTGCCCGGCAATATCGCCAGGGCCGCGATCAGCGATGTGGTGAAAGTCCGCATTATGTCCTCCCATGGATCAATCCATCGGGGCCGGACGCACGGCTTCGGAAACGCCCCGCGCGCACGACCCCTGTCGGCGTCGTCACGCGAGGTTTTCGCCTCGATCATGTGGTGCACCCCGCCCGCATGATGGAACGACCGCGACGGGCAGGTCTCCTGGCTCTCGGGTCGTCGCGTCTCGTCCGGCCTTCCCGGATGCCGGAGCATCCAGTGACGCGGGATGGACGATCGCTCGCCGATCACAGTTGCGGGGGCAGCTTCGGCTTGCGGGACGATCCCGCTTCCGAATTCCCTTTGATCCCGTTTCCGGGAACCTGTCGCGCCGTGCGCTTTAGGGTCCAAACCCACTGATCGCAAGGGCCGTGACGGAGCGCACATGCCCGGCGGGGCAGGCCAAGCTATTGAGGCGCCTCCACATAGGGCGATGACATGGATGTCAAAGCCGGATATGAGGATGCCGAGACGATGGGGATCGTCGCTAAGGGGTACAGGGGGCATTTTTGCGTAGCTCGCTCTTCTCGACGGCCGTCGCCACGGCCTTGCTCGCCGCATCGTCTTCGCAGATCGCCCTGGCGCAGATCGTCGCGCCCGGCACCGGGCAGCAGATCGCGCCCGGCCGCGACGAGCTCCAGGACAGGACCCGCCAGCAGCCGGCGGCCCCGTCGCGCCTCAAGATCGAAGGCGACATCGAGCGCGCGCCCTGCGCGCTCGACTCGCCCGCTTATGCGAACCTCAGGGTCACGATCAACGAGGTCCAGTTCAACAACCTCCAGGGCGTCAGCCCGGAGGAGCTTCGCGAGTCCTACGCCTCGCTGCTCGGCGCCGACCGGCCGGTCAGCACGATCTGCACGATCCGCGACGCCGCCGCGACCGCGCTGCGCCGCAAGGGCTATCTCGCCGCGGTGCTGGTGCCGGTGCAGAAGATCGAGGACGGCGTCGTCCGGTTCGAGGTGCTGTTCGCCAAGGTCGTCCAGGTCCGGGTGCGCGGCGAGGCCGGCAATGCCGAGACGGTGCTGGCGTCCTACCTGTCGCACCTGACCGAGGAGAAGGTGTTCAACCGCTATGTCGCCGAGCGCTACCTGCTGCTCGCGCGCGACATGCCGGGCTATGAGGTCCGCCTCGTGCTCAAGCCCGCCGGCACCGCGCCGGGCGAGCTGATCGGCGAGGTCAGCGTCATCCACACCCCGATCGAGGTCAATGCGAGCCTCCAGAATTTCTCGGCGCGCAGCTCGGGCCGCTGGACCGGCGCGGTGCAGGCGCAGGTCTATGGCCTGCTCGGCGCCGACCGGCTGACCGCCTCGGTGTCGAGCACCGCCGACTTCAAGGAGCAGCAGGTCGTCCAGCTCGGCTATGAGACGAAGCTGGGTGGCGAGGGGCTGACGGTCGCGGGCAACTTCACCTATGCCTGGTCGAAGCCCGACGTGCGGATACCGGGCTTCCCCGGCCTCGACCTGACCGCGCGGACGCTGTTCGCGACCGGGGAGCTGCGCTATCCGCTGATCCGGACGCAGCGCTTCAGCCTGGTCGGCGCGGCCGGCATGGACTTCGTCAACCAGACGGTGCGGTTCGCCGGCCAGGACCTGACCCGCGACCGGCTGCGCGTCGGCTTCCTCCGCCTCGACATGGACATGGGCGACGTGCCCGAGGGACGCGCGCCGACCTGGCGCGCCTCGGGCACGCTCGAATTCCGCCAGGGGCTCGACCTGTTCGACGCCTCGCCGCGCCCGCGCTTCCCGCTGCCGGTGGTCCGCCCGGCGCGGACCGACGGCGATCCGACCTCTAGCCTGATCCGCGGATCGGCCGCGATCGAATATAATCTCGGCAAGGGCTTCTGGTTCGCGGCGCTGCCGCGCTTCCAATATGCCTTCGATCCGTTGTTCAGCTTCGAGGAATTCTCGGCCGGCAACTATTCGATCGGCCGCGGCTACGACCCTGGCACGATCATCGGCGACAGCGGCCTGGGCAGCGGCTTCGAGCTGCGCCTGCCGCGCTTCCAGCCGCTCGAGAAGACCCATCTGGCGGTGCAGCCCTTCGTCTTCACCGACCTCGCCTGGGTCTGGAACAGGCGCAACGCCTTCACCACGCCGCCGCCGGCCAACCCCAATTTCCTCGCTTCGGCGGGCGGCGGCTTCCGCGCGGCGCTCGACAACCGCTTCCGGATCGAGGGCACGGTCGCGGTGCCGCTCAAGGCGGCGGGTCTGCAGACCCACAACCATGATCCGCGTTTCCTCGTATCTCTGGTGACCAAGCTCTGGCCGTGGGGCAATTGACCATGCGTAGCAGCGTTTCCGACATCTTCGCCGCCGAGCGGCGCCGCCAGCGGTCGATGCCGCGCACGATGACCTCGATGGCGGTGCTCGCCACCGTCCTCGCCATGCCGGTCAAGGAAAGCCTCGCGGCGAACAGCTACGGCTTCCTGGGCGTTCCCGACAATTGTTTCGCCGCGACCTGCTCCGGCACCGGCTACACGATCGACCGGACCTTCGCGACGAGCACCGACACGGTGACGGTCAACGCGCCTTCCGCGCTCATCACCTGGGTCCCCAACGACACCAACGGCGGCACCGCCTCCGTCCAGGACGCGATCAACTTCCTGCCCTCCGGCAACACCGTCAACTATGTCGCCAATGGCGCTTTGCCCAACGGCGAATATACGATCCTCAACCGGATCGTTCCCCAGCCCAACGCCGACGGGCGGTCGATCGCGTTCAACGGCACGATCACCACCGACACCGCGAAGGGCAATGTCTGGTTCTACAGCCCCAACGGCATCGTCGTCGGTTCCACCGCCTCGTTCGACGTCGGCGGCCTTCTCCTGACGACGTCGAACATCACCGCCGGCAACGTGACTCTCGATGGCGACGGCTACGTCACCGCGGTCAACACCCAGACCAGCATCGCCGGCGCGGCGGTCACGATCCAGTCGGGGGCCGACATCACGGCCGGCAATTATTTCGGCATCCTCGCGCCGAAGATCGATCAGGGCGGCTCCGTCGAATCGGATGGCGGCATCGCCTATATCTCGGCGGAGCAGGCGAAGCTGTCGATCGACGACGCGAGCGGCCTGTTCGACATCGAGGTCGGGGTCGGTGCCGACTCGATGGGCGGCATCCTCCACAGCGGCACCAGCCGGGGCGTGATCGCCACCGCCGACGGCCTCGTCCACCCGATCTATTTCGTCGCGGTGCCGAAGAACGACGCGATTTCGATGCTGCTCGGCGGCAATATCGGCTTCCAGGTGGCGCAGGGCGCCGAAGCCACCGAGCACGGCATCGTCCTGTCGGCCGGTCGCGACATCGCCTTCGGGTCGCTCAATGCGGGCGGCGGCCTCTCCCAGGGGGCTGGCACCGGATCGGTCAGCATTTCCGGCCTGCCGACGCTCAACGCCGGCACCCTCATCCAGGCGGGCGTTCCGCTGACCGTCTCCGGCAACGTGCAGATCGCGGCCAATGGTGCGCCCGTCACCATCGACGCGGCGAGCGACATCAACTTCACCGGCACCGTTTCGATCGATACCTCCGTCCTCGGCAATCCCGTCGCCCCCGTGCAGGGCGGCGCGATCTCGCTCCTCGCGCAGGGCGGCACGATCGACTTCGGCAGCGACGTCACGCTGCTGGCGAACGCCCAGGCTTTCGACGAGCAGAACGGCACCGGCGGCGCGATCCTGATCTCCGCGCTGGGACCGAACAGCGGGATCGCCTTCCATGGCGGCCTCACCGGGGCGGCGGACGGCAATGGCGGCCTGCCCAGTTCGGTCGGTGATGGCGGCGACGGCTTCGGCGGCACCATCCTGGTCACCGCCGGCGGCGGCGGATCGATCACCGCCGACACCGGCATGAGCCTGACGGCGGTCGGCCGGGGCGGCGAGACCTTCGAGGGCACGGGCGGCAACGGCCAGGGCGGCTCCGTCGCGCTGGTCGCCAATCCCGGCGGCACCATCACCGTGCCGCAGGGCTCGATCACCCTCGACGCGAGCTCGGTCGGCGGCAATGTGTATCAGACGGGCACCGGCGGCAACGCCCTGTCGGTGCTACCCGGCAGCGGTTCGCCGAAGGCCTATGTCGCGTTGCAGGCCAATGGCGGCGTGATCGACCTCGGCAGCGACCAGGTTCCGGTCGATCTCTATCTGCGCGCCAACGGCACGGCCGGAGACGGTCCGACCGGCGGCACCGCCCATGGCGGCGCCATCGAGATATTGGCGTCGGGCGCGGGCGGCGGCATCAACGCCAACAGCGCGGTGAGCGCCCAGGCCTATGCCCGGGTCGGCAGCGACGGCAGCTTCGGCGGCGGCAACGCCACCGGCGGCCTGTTCAACATGGTGTCGAGCGGTGGCTTGATCACCCTCAATTCGCTCGATGCCCAGGTCTATGGCCAGGGCGGCGACAACAACAATGGCGGCGCGGGCGGCATCGGCACCGGCGGCAAGGCCTATATCGAGGCGCAGGGCGGCACGGCCCTCGCGATCGAGGGCAGCACCTTTCTCGATGCGAGCGGCACCGGCGGGCAGGGCATAACGGCGGGCGGCGCCGGCACCGGCGGCGCCGCGCAGATCTTCGCCAATGGCGGGGACATCACCCTGGGCGGCGGGCAGACCATCATCAACCTCGATGCGAGCGGCACCGGCGGCAGCAGCGAGGTCGACGGCCTTGGTTCCGGCGTCGGCGGCACCGGCACCGGCGGGGTCGCCGGCTTCGAAGCCAATGGCGCCACGCTTACCCTGGACGGCTCGGCGGTCGCCAATGCCAGCGGCACCGGCGGCAACGGCCGAACCGGCGGCAACGGTGTGGGCGGTCGTCCGCCGGGCCTGGAAACGCAGGATTATGATCCCTTCTACGGCGTCTATGCGCAGGCGAGCGACGGCGCGATCAACGCGACGGTCAGCCTGACCCTGGTGGCGGACGGCTATGGCGGCAGTACTGCCTCCGACGGCTCCAATGTGGGGCATGCGGGCAACGGTACCGGCGGCTATGCCGAAATGCTCGCCACCAACATCGGTGGCCCCACCTCCTTGGCGACGATCAGCGCCCCTTCGGTGCAGATGTCGGCGGCGGGCGCGGGCGGTCACGGCGGCGATCCCGGCGCGGACGGGGTCGGCAGCTCCGGCGGCGTCGGCCAGGGCGGCGTCGTCGTCATGGGCGCCTATGCCGGCCGGGGCCAGCTTTCGCTGGGTACCGTTTCGCTCTTTGCCACGGGTGTTGGCGGCGACGGCGCCGACGGCGAATCGCAGAGCACGGGTAACGGCGGCACCGGCGGCTCCGGCGGCGCCGGTATCGGCGGCAATATCCAGGCCGGCGTCTTCAGCGGCCCGCAGACCGCCGAGACCAACGGCTCGGCCGACATCCAGAGCCTCCAAATGGATGCGTCGGGCCTGGGCGGCGCGGGCGGCAGCGGCGGGTCGTCGGGCGAGGGCACGGGCGGCAATGGCGGCGCGGGCGGCGCGGGAATCGGCGGCGGTGGTACCGACGCCGGCAGCCTTGCCATCCTGGCGCGCGGCGCGCCGGTGACGATCGGTTCGGCCACGCTCAATGCCTTCGCCCAGGGCGGGGTGGGCGGCAGCGGCGGCAGCGGCTTGAGCACCTCGGGCACCAACGGTGCCGATGGTGCCGGCAAGGGCGGCCATTTCGCGCTCCTCTCGACCTATCGCTATCAGACCACGACCGTGCCGGGATCGCTCTCGATCGACGTGCTCAATGCCGATGTTTCCGGTGCCGGAAACACCGAAGCGCCGAGCGGGCCGACCACAGCCGGTAACTTCGTGATCGCGACGAACGGCGGCGACCTGACGATCTCCAGCGGGGACGTGTATGCCAATGGCCAGCTCGCCCCGACCAACCAGTTCCAGAACGTATTCCTCGACGTGACGACGGTGAGCGAGGTCTCGGCGGGCAACGGCACCGTCACGCTCGGCACGTCTCCCAACACTTTCAGGATTCACACCGAGGCGGCGCAGGGCTTCCATCCGGTCAACTTCTACACCGATCCGGGCGGCCAGTTCGCGGCCAATCTGGCCAATTGCACGCTCAATGGCGTGGTCTGCCAGTCGGTTGCGCGGGCGGTGTCTCCGCCGCCGCCCCCGCCGCCGCCGGTGTCGCCGCCCCGCCGCCACCCCGCCGCCGGTGTCTCCCGCCGCCGCCACCGCCGCCTCCGCCGGTGTCGCCGCCGCCGCCGCCGCCGCCGCCGGTGTCGCCACCTCCCCGCCGCCGCCACCGCCGCCGGTGATCGAGGATCCAGCGGTGAACGAGACGGTCACGACCGAGACGACGAACATCACGTCGAGCATCCAGTCGACGCTGACCGGCTCGCGCACCGCGGGCGGCAGCATCAAGAGCACCGAGACGACGGGAACCACCGCGCCCGGTTCGGACTCGGCCGGCGGCTCGGCCGCGTCGGCGGGCGATGAAGAGGGCGGCGATGGCGACGGCAGCGACGATGCCGGCGGCTCGACCTCGAGCGGCGGCAGCGTCGGCGGCCCGAACCTGCTGATCGACACGAGCAACATCGGGTCGGACGCGACGCAGATCGACACGCCGGTGCTCAGCTCGGGCAATAGCAGCCTGTGGCCGGGGGCCGACGGCCTCACCGACACGGGCGGCGCGGGCGATGGTCCGTCGCCCGCCGGTGCCGGCGGTGCGTCCCCGGGCGGATTGCCGGTCGGTGCGCCGGGCGCGGTCCCGGGCGGCAGCGATGCGACGCCGTCTTTCGGCAGTATCGGCAACCAGATCTTCGACGAGGGCGCCGCGGGCGCCTCCGGCGACGGCAGCGGTGGCCAGTCCTCGGGCGGGGGCGGCCAGGCGCCGGCGCCGGGCGGCTCGTCGCCATCGTCCGACAAAGACCGATCCTCGGATGGAGGGAAGCAGCAGTGACGCGGATCAACCGTCTCTCCATGGGGCTCGGCCTGCTCGCGGCAGCGGCGCTCGCGCTTCCCTCGGCGGCGCCGGCGGCGGGCCAGCCCGGCAGCCTGTCGTTGCGCAACAGCTTCCGGATCGGGTCGACCGGCGTGCTCTGCACCGCGCAGATCCGCTCGGCGAGCCCGGTGCTGTCGACGATGTTCGACCGCGGCTATCGGGTGGTGTGCCGCGACGCCGCGGCTCCGGTCGGCCGGCTGTTCGCGCTGCGCAAGGGCGGCGACGACGCGGTCGCGCGGGCGATCGCCCATGCCGAAACCCCGCTGACCTGCCAGGCGCCGGCCAATGCCTCTATCCAGGGCCTCGGCAACGTCCAGGTCCGCGACTGCGTCGACGCGAGCCAGCTCGCCTACAAGGTCTATGCCTATTCCAGGGGGCGGACGGTCTATGTCGCCGACGGCCTGGGCGGTTATGACAGCGCCCTCCAGCTCGGCCTGCGGACGATCGTCGCCGATGCGATCGTCAAGGGCGAGGTGCAGGTCGCGACGACCTCGGCCGGCGATCCCGCCGCCTTCGCGCGCGTCCAGGCGGGCGCGCTCGACAGCGACAGCGCGCTGAGCGAGGCCTATGCCCGCAACAATGAAGGCTCCTACGCCGAGGCGGCCGAGTTCTTCGAGGCGCTGGCCGAGCGCGACGCGTCGGGCACGAGTACGGATTCGCACCTGCCCGAATATCTCGCCAACCAGGCGTTGCAGGAATCGAACCAGCGCAGCTTCAGCACCGCCGACGCGCTGTTCGCGCGCGCCGCGACCCCATCCGCGCTCGCCGATCCGGTGGTCGGGCGGATATTGCGCAACTCGCATGCGCTCCACTATCTCAACCAGAGCAAGGTGCAGCAGGCGATCGCCGAGCTGAACAAGCCGGTCGTCGAGATCGAGAGCAGCGCGGTCGCCGACGCCAGGCTGAGCCGGGGCGAGATCAGCGACGAGATCGCCGCCGACCTCAACCGCGAAGGCAGCGCGATGCGCCAGCTCGGCGCGCTCGACGGCCAGCTCCAGCCGTTCGAGAAGGCGCAGATCCTCGATGCGCAGGCGTTGCAGCTTCGCGGCGTCGCCTATCGGATCGACGGCAATTTCCCGAAGGCGAAGGCGGCCTTCGCCGACGCGATCAACGCGATGCAGGCGATCCGCGAGGGCCGGATGAACAGCACCGGCTGGCTGCGGGCGAGCATCCAGTCCGAACTGGGGCTGATCGCCGAGGCCGAGGGCAATGTCGGCGAGGCCGAGCGCCTCTATGCCGACGCGCTCCAGGTCGTCGAGATCCAGCATCCGAACTCGGCGGTGTCGCTGGGCGCCAAGGCGCGCTTCGCGGGCTTCCTCAGCCGCCACGGCCAGACCGACCGGGCGGCGACGATGTACGGCCAGGTCGTGTCCGAGGCGGAGAGCCTGCCCGGCGCGATGGCGTCGATCCGGACCCTGCTGCGGCCCTATTTCCGCCTGCTGGCGGCGCGCGCGGCGACCGATCCGACCGCGGTGACGCGGATGTTCGGCGCGAGCCAGGTGATGCTGCGCCCCGGCATCGCCCAGACCCAGGCGCTGCTCGCCCGCGAGCTGTCGGGCGGCGACGATGAGGCGGCCAGCCTGTTCCGCCAGTCGGTGACGCTGTCGCGCTACATCGCCCGCGCCACCGGCGAGATCGCGCGGATGACGGCCACCCCGAACCCGGCCGAGCGCCCCGCCCTGGCCGAGGCGCAGGCCCGTCTCGCCCGCTATTCGCGCGACCAGACCGCGTTGCAGGCGAAGCTGGCCCAGTTCCCGCGCTACCGCGTCCTGTCGCCGCAGACCATGTCGGTCGAGGAGCTGCAGAAGGCGCTCCGGCCCGGCGACGGCTATTACAAGGTCACGCTGGTCGGCGACGACATCTATGCGATGTTCGTCGCCCAGGGCGTCGCGCGCGCCTGGAAGCTCGACATGACGGCCAAGCAGCTCGCCGACGTCGTCGCGCAGATCCGCGATTCGGTGGTGAAGATCGAGAATGGGCAGGTCGCGACCTATCCGTTCGACGTCGTCCTCGCCCGCAAGCTCTACCTGACCCTGATGGGCCCGGTCGACGCGGAGATGCACAAGGTCACCAACCTCATCTTCGAGCCCGACGGCCCGCTGCTCCAGCTTCCGGCCAACCTGCTGCCGATCGACCAGGCGGGCGTCGACGCCTATCTGGGCCGGCTGAAGAAGCCGAACGCCGACGACTTCGACTTCCGCGGGGTCAACTGGCTGGGCCGCGACCGCGACATCTCGACCGTGGTCAGCCCGCGCTCGTTCGTCGACGGCCGCGACGTCGCCAGCTCGAAGGCGATCAAGGCCTATCTCGGCCTGGGCGAGAATGCCCGGCCGGCGCTCAACCCGCTGTTCGTCCCGCCGCCGGCGATGGCCGATCCCTGCGCCTGGCCGCTCGGCAACTGGAACAATCCGATTTCCGCGTCCGAGCTTTATCTGGCGAGCGGGATCATCGGGGCGGACAAGTCGCGGCTGGTGATCGACGCGGCCTTCTCCGACTCGACGATCATGGGGATGAGCGACCTCAACGAATATCGCATCATCCACTTCGCGACCCACGGCCTCGTCACCGCGCCGCGCCCCGAATGCCCGGCGCGCCCGGCGCTACTGACCAGCTTCGGCGGCGGCACCTCGGACGGGCTGCTGTCGTTCAAGGAGATCTTCGACCTCAAGCTCGACGCCGACGTGGTGATCCTGTCGGCCTGCGACACGGCTGGCATGGCGACCGTCTCGGCGACCCGCGAGGCGGGCATCACGACCGGCGGCAACTTCGCGCTCGACGGCCTCGTCCGCGCCTTCGTCGGCGCCGGCGCCCGCACCGTGATCGCCAGCCACTGGCCGGTGCCCGACGACTATAACGCGACCAAGCGGCTGATCAGCGGGCTGTTCACGGCGCCGCCGGGAACGCCGATGGCGACCGCGATGCGGCAGGCGCAGCTCGGCCTGATGGACGACGCCAACACCTCGCATCCCTATTACTGGTCGGCCTTCGCGATCGTCGGCGACGGCGAGCGGCCGTTGCTGCCGACCGGCGCCGCGCCGGGCGCCGCCGTCCAGGCGACCCGCTGATCCCCTATGGCGGAGGCGCTCCGCGCTTCCGCCGGGTCTCGACGGTGCGACCGTCCATCCGTCACCCGAGCGAAGGCTGGGGTGACGGTAGAATGCGGAACGATTCCCCGAGGCTCTCTCCGGGAAAGGGGAAGGCCGGAGAGAGCGCCGGGGAATGGGGTCAGAGCGATTTCCAGGCAGATGGAGACATCTGCCGGTTCGGAAATCGCGGTACGGCTCTAGATGCCGACACCGCTGAGCAGGCCCAGGGCCTGGAGCAGCCACAGGATCACGACGATCACCACGACCACGTTGAGGATGCTTTTGATCTTCCCGTCCATCGGGATGTAGTTGTTGATCAGCCACAGCAGAACGCCGACGATGATCAGAACGATAATGATATGGATCAGCATGGGGTTCTCCCCGGTCTATATTTGAGATCACTGCTGTCCTTACGAACCCGGAACAGCGATATTTGTTCCGGCGGGTCTTGCCCGTGCCGCGCGACTATGCTCGATCCGGGAGAGGGGGCGTCCTTCAACCAGCTTGATGATCGGGATCGCCATGGACAGACGTCATTTCCTCCTGCGGGGCGCGCTCGGGCTCGGGGGCGCGGGCCTGGTCGGGCCCGGCCGGCTGATGGCGCAGGCGGCGCAGTCGCTGTTCGACCCGATCGGGCCGGTGACGCCGATCCGCGCCAACCCGGACCGCATCTTCCGCATCACCGTCTGCCTGCGGCCGTTCCGCGCGGCGGGCCCCCGGATCGAGGCGGAGCAGGTCGGCCGCAAGCGGGTCGTCCATAATTACGGCCATGGCGGCAGCGGCTGGTCGCTGAGCTGGGGATCGGCGCAGCTCGCCGTCGCCCAGGCGATGGCGGACGGCCCGCGCGAGATCGCCGTGATCGGCGCCGGCGCGCTCGGCCTCACCGCCGCGATCACCGCGCAGCGCGCCGGGGCGAAGGTGGCGATCTACGCCAAAGAGCGTTTCCCCGATGTCCGCTCGGCCCGCGCGACGGGAAGCTGGACGCCCGATTCACGGGTGGCGATGGCGAACGCCGCCGGCCCCGGCTTCGCCGCGCTGTGGAGCGGCATGGCCCATGCCAGCTATGCGACCTGGCAGAGCTATGTCGGCCTGCCCGGCGACCCGGTGCTGTGGAGCGATCGCTATACCCTGTCGGACCTCGCGCCCGAGGCGATGCGGGCGGCGGGGCGCGCGACCGAGGTGGCGGGCTTCGCCCATTATGGCGATCTGATCGCCGACATCTCGCCGCGCTCGCAGGTCTTCGGTCCCGGCACCCACCCCTTCGCCACCGGCTATGCGCTGCGCAACAGCCAGATGACGTTCAACGTCGCCGGGCTCGCCCATCTGCTCACCAGCGATTTCCTGGCGGCGGGCGGCCGGATCGAGACCGCCGAGTTCCACGAGCCGTCCGATCTCGGCCGGCTGCGGGAGAAGGTGATCATCAACTGCACGGGCTATGGCGCCCGCGCGCTGTTCCGCGACGAGAGCCTGGTGCCGGTGCGCGGCCAGATCGCCTGGCTGCTGCCCCAGGCCGGGGTCGACTATGGCCTGTTCTACGACAATGTCAGCGTCCTCGGCCGCCGCGACGGCATCGTCGTGCAGGACATGGGGCCCGACGACCGCTTCGGTTTCAACGACGACAACGAGACCCCCGACCGGGCCGCCGCCGAGGCATCGGTGCGGACGATCGCGCGATTGTGGCCGAGGATGATCTGACCCCGCTTCCCGTCATGCCGGCCCTATCTCGTCATCCCGGCGAAAGCCGGGATCTCCCTGCCTTTCCACGCTACGGCAGGAGCGATGAAGAGAAGGGAGATCCTGGCTTTCGCCAGGATGACGTGAGGGGAGGAAGGGGCGCCAAAAGAAAAGGGCGGGTCGCCCGTTCGGCGCCCGCCCTTTCGCTTGTTCCGGTCGATCGGATCAGAGCTTCGAGGTCAGCTCCGGCACGACCTTGAAGAGGTCGCCGACCAGGCCGATGTCGGCGACCTGGAAGATCGGGGCTTCCTCGTCCTTGTTGATCGCGATGATCGTCTTGGAGTCCTTCATGCCGGCGAGGTGCTGGATCGCGCCCGAGATGCCGACCGCGACATAGACTTCCGGGGCGACGATCTTGCCGGTCTGGCCGACCTGATAGTCGTTGGGGACATAGCCCGCGTCGACCGCCGCGCGGCTGGCGCCGACCGCCGCGCCGAGCTTGTCGGCGAGCGGCTCGATGATCGTGTGGAAGTTCTCGCTGTTCTGCAGCGCGCGGCCGCCCGAGACGATCACCTTGGCCGAGGTCAGCTCGGGACGCTCGGACTTGCTGATCTCGGCGCCGACGAAGCTCGACAGGCCGGCGTCGCCCGCGCCCGACACCGCCTCGACCGTGCCCGACCCGCCCTCGCGTGCCGCCTTCTCGAAGGCGGTGGCGCGGACGGTGATCACCTTCTTGGCGTCCGACGACTGCACGGTCGCGATCGCGTTGCCGGCATAGGTCGGGCGGGTGAAGGTGTCGTCGCTCTCGACCGAGAGAATCTCGGAGACCTGCATCACGTCGAGCAGGGCCGCGACGCGCGGCGCGATGTTCTTGCCGTTGGCGGTGGCCGGCGCGACGAAGGCGTCGTGATGGCCCATCAGCTCGACGACCAGCGGCGCGACATTCTCCGGCAGCGCATGGCCATAGGCGGCGCCGTCGGCGACATGGACCTTGCCGACGCCCGCGATCTTCGCGGCGGCATCGGCGACGCCGCCGACCCCTTCGCCCGCGACCAGCAGGTGGACTTCGCCCAGCTTCGAGGCGGCGGTGACCGCCGAGAGGGTGGCGTCCTTGACGGCGCCGGCCTCATGCTCGACCCAAACCAGCGTCTTCATGCCGCAACTCCCAGAGCCTTGAGCTTGGCCGCCAGTTCATCGACGTCGGCGACCTTGATGCCGGCCTGCCGCTTCGGCGGCTCGGACACCTTGAGGGTCTTGAGGCGCGGGGTGACGTCCACGCCGTAGTCGGCGGGGGTCTTCTGCGCGAGCGGCTTCGACTTCGCCTTCATGATGTTGGGCAGCGAGGCGTAGCGCGGCTCGTTGAGGCGCAGGTCGGTGGTGATGATCGCCGGCGCCTTGAGGCTGACCGTCTCGAGGCCGCCGTCGACCTCGCGCGTCACCTTGACCGTGTCGCCCTCGACCTCGACCTTGGAGGCGAAGGTGCCCTGCGGCCGGCCGGTGAGGGCCGCCAGCATCTGGCCGGTCTGGTTCGAATCGTCGTCGATCGCCTGCTTGCCGAGGATGACGAGGCCCGGGGCCTCCTCCTCGACGACCTTCGCCAGCAGCTTGGCGACGCCGAGCGGCTCGACCTCGGTCTCGCTGACGATCAGGATCGCGCGGTCGGCGCCCATCGCCAGCGCGGTGCGCAGCGTTTCCTGGGCCTTGGCCTCGCCGATCGAGACGGCGATGATCTCGGTCGCGACGCCCTTTTCCTTCAGGCGGATCGCTTCTTCGACCGCGATCTCGTCGAACGGGTTCATCGACATCTTGACGTTGGCGAGATCGACGCCCGAACCGTCCATCTTGACGCGCGGCTTGACGTTGTAATCGATCACCCGCTTCACGGGCACGAGGACCTTCATAGCTTCACTCCTTGGCCTTTGGCACCTGCCCTGGGGAGGCCGTATCCATATCCATGAGTGGCCGATCCGGTCAGGGAAACGGCCAGTGCCCGATCGCCATTGCCGCTCCGGCCGGCCAAATCAAATGCGAAATTGCGAAATTGCGAATTACTATTTTGCAAAACACGCTTGTGATCCGGCCGGCCCGCGACGGTCCGATCAGGCCGCCTTCTTCACCTCGGCGACGATCTTGCGGGCGGCGTCGCCCAGGTCGTCGGCGGCGACGATCGGCAGGCCCGAACCGGCGAGCAGGTCCTTGCCCTGCTGGACGTTGGTGCCTTCGAGGCGGACGACCAGCGGAACCGACAGGTTCACTTCCTTCGCCGCGGCGATGATGCCCTCGGCGATGATGTCGCAGCGCATGATCCCGCCGAAGATGTTGACGAGAATGCCCTTCACCGCCGGGTCGCTCAGGATGATCTTGAACGCCGCGGTCACCTTCTCCTTCGTGGCGCCGCCGCCGACGTCGAGGAAGTTGGCCGGGAACATGCCGTTGAGCTTGATGATGTCCATCGTCGCCATGGCGAGGCCGGCGCCGTTGACCATGCAGCCGATGTCGCCGTCTAGCTTGATATAGGCGAGATCATATTGAGACGCCTCGATCTCGGCTGGGTCCTCCTCGGTCTCGTCGCGCAGCGCGAGGATGTCGGGATGGCGATAGAGTGCGTTCGAGTCGAAGCTGACCTTCGCATCGAGAACAAGCAGCTTGCCGTCTGTCGTCTCGACCAGCGGGTTGACCTCGAGCATCGACATGTCGGTGGCGATGAAGGCGTTGTAGAGCTGCTCGGCGAGCTTGACCGCCTGCTTGTTGAGATCGCCCTTCAGCTTCAGCGCGAAGGCGACGGCGCGGCCATGGTGCGGCTGGAAGCCCTCGGCCGGGTCGATCACGATGGTGCGGATCTTCTCGGGCGTGTCATGGGCGACCTGCTCGATGTCCATGCCGCCCTCGGTCGACACGATCATCGCGATGCGGCCGGTCTTCCGGTCGACCAGCATCGACAGATAATATTCGGATTTGATGTCGGCGCCGTCGGTCACATAGAGGCGGTTGACCTGCTTGCCGGCCTCGCCCGTCTGGATGGTGACGAGGGTGTTGCCGAGCATGTCGGCGGCGTTGGCCTTGACCTCGTCGATCGACTTGGACAGGCGGACGCCGCCCTTGGCGTCGGCCGGCAGTTCCTTGAACTTGCCCTTGCCGCGGCCGCCCGCGTGGATCTGCGCCTTGACCACCCAGATCGGCCCGGGGAGCTTCTTGGCGGCCTCGACGGCCTCGTCGACGGTCAGGGCGGCGTGGCCCGCGGGGACCGCGACGCCGAACTTCGCCAGCAGTTCCTTGGCCTGATATTCGTGGATGTTCATGCGTGAGCGTCCCTTGGAAAGCCGATCGGATCGGCAGGCGCTTAAGCATGAAAGCGCGGCGTTGAAAACCCCAACAAGGCGAATCGGGCGCCGCGCCGCGATAGAGAATCTTTCGCGCGCGCAATCAGCTCGCGATCGAGCAGCCGATTCCCGCCTTGAGCACGACCGAGACGATTTCCGGATCCTGCAGCGCGCGCAGGCGGTGGACCAGCTCGTCGATGCTCATGCCGCGCACGTCGTGGTTGCCGAGCCCGCCGAGCGACTGGAGCCGCTTGAGCTGGACCAGCGACAGCCGGTCGACCATCCGCTCGGCCATGCAGCCGGCGACCGGGGGGCGGATGCCCGCCTCGATCAGCTTGCTGCGCACCCGCGCCTCGGGCGAGACGGTGGCGCAGCCGGCGACGACGGCGAGGAGCGGCAGCAGGATCAGGCGGGACGGGCGGGGCATCTCATGGCGCTCCTGGAACGAAACCGGCCGGCTTGTGCGCCGCCGCGCCTTGATGCGCAATGAATGAGTGGGAGACGGCTTTCGTCCTCATCCTCGAACGTGCGATCTTGCGGTGGAACGGGGTGCGTCAGCGTCCCGCAAGGCCGAACGGCCGCCCGAGCTTATGCGAGGATCGGAGCCGGTCCGCGGACTGCCGGGGGCAGTCCGTAGGCGGAGATCGGCTCGCCGTGCGAGCCGTGGGGTCGCGGATGCGACCGCCGGCGCTTGAGGCCAAACAAACTACCGCTCCGCGCGATCGATCCACTTCGCCACCAGCGGCGCCCGATGGTCGCGCATCCGCCGCACCAGCGCGGCCGGATCGTCGTCGACCATCAGCATCGCGCGGTGCGCCGGGCGCAGGAAGCCGGCGGTGACGACGTCGTCGAGGAAGCCCGCCAGCTTGTCGTAGAAGCCGGCGACGTTGAGCAGCGCGACCGGCTTGGCATGGTCGCCGAGCTGGCCCCAGGTCCAGATCTCGAACAGCTCCTCGAAGGTGCCGATCCCGCCCGACAGCGCGATGAAGCCGTCCGAGCGGTCGGCCATCATCGCCTTGCGCTCGTGCATCGATCCGACGACGTGCAGCTCGGTCAGCCCGAGATGCGCGACCTCGAGGTCGGCGAGCGCCTTGGGGATCACCCCGGTCACCCGGCCGCCCGCGGCCAGCACTGAATCGGCGACCATGCCCATCAGGCCGACCCGGCCGCCGCCATAGACGAGGTCGATCCCCGCCTCCGCCAGCGCGGCGCCCAGCGCGCGGGCGGCGACGCCGTGGACGGGATCGACGCCGGGGCTCGACCCGCAGAAGACGCAGAGCGCGCGGAGCGGGGTCATCGCCGGAACATCGCCCCGACCGGCATCGGCCCCTCGCCGAGGCTGAGCGCCATGCGGTCGGCGAAGCCGAGGCGCATCGCGTGGAAGCGCGCGATCAGGTCGGCGTCCATCGCATAGAGGCTTTCGAGCATCCTGTAGCCTTCCGCCGGCGGGGTGTCGCGCAGCATCCGCGTGGCGAAGCGGCGATAATAGGCCCGCTTCGCCCAGGCGCGCGCGGCATGGTCGTGGAGCATGGCGTGGAGCGCCGCGCCCGACCAGTCGTCGGCTTCGGCGACCAGCCGCGCGACCCGCGCGGCATCGGCCAGCGAATTGCCGGTGACCGGGTGGAACAGCCCGGCGCGCAGGCCCGCCTTGGCGACGCCCTCGCCGCCCGATCGCCAATAGTCGGCGAAGTCGCCGCCCAGCGCGATCGGCAGGACGCCCGCCTGGCCGCGCGCCGAGCTGCGGATGCGCCAGCCGAAGCGCGCCGCATGGTTGACGATGCGGTTGCCATGGTCGGCCATGTCCATCTCCGGCCAGCTTTCGTAGCGGACATCCTCGATGAACAGCCGGTCGTTCTCGATCGGCAGCATCTCCATATATTGGAAGCCCTCGGCCGGATCGGCGGCGGCGTCGATCAGCGTCGCGCGGCGTACGCTGTGCGGGCCGTCGAGGGTCAGCTCATAGCCGACGAACTTGCGGTAATGGAGGTCTAGCAGCGACAGGTCGCCCGGCCCGCGCGCGTCGATCACGCCGCCCGCCCCGATCAGCGTCCCGTCCTCCAGCACCACCCCGTCGGGGGCGACGCCCAGCGCGCGCCGCCCGGTCAGGATGCTTTCGGCCGGCATCGCCTCGCGCAGCGCCGCGTCGAACCGGTCGGAACGGATGCTGTAGAAGGGGAAGGGCAGCGCCCGCTTGTAGAGCGGGAAGACCACCGCGAACTCGCGCCAGCCATAGTTGACCAGCGGTTCGAGCAGCGGCCGGTCCTCCGCTTCCACGTCGCTGTCGAGGAAGGACCAGAGGTGCGCGCCGCCCAGCGTCGGCGCCGCCTCGATCAGCAGGACGCGGCGATCGGGCCGCGCCCGGCGCGCGGCCAATGCGATCAGTCCGCCCGAAAGGCCGCCGCCGATGATGGCGAGATCGCACATGACGCCGCTCATGACGTCCAGCCTATAGAGCAGCCGCCCGACGATGCCAGCCTTGCAGACGCCTCTTTCGTTCAGGCCGATCTTTCGTTACCATGGTTTACATCCCCGGGGAGCCCCCACCCGGCCGCTTGTCGGCCGGGACCGGACATAAGGGCTGAGAGGTGGCGCTGCGATGCCCACGACCCGCTGAACCTGATCCGGCTCGCACCGGCGTAGGGAGGGAACGCCGCCAGCGGTCTCTCCTCCCTCGTTCACGAGCCCTAATGGAGAGACGTGACATGGCCGATATTCCCGCGCGCACCGAGATGAAGGTGACGACCGGTCCGATCCGGGGATCGCGCAAGATCCATGTCGAGGGGCCTCAGGGCGTCCGCGTCGCGATGCGCGAGATCGCGCTCGAGCCGTCGTCGGGCGAGCCGCCGGTCCGCGTCTATGACTGCTCCGGCCCCTATACCGATCCCAACGCCCATATCGACATCATGGCCGGCCTGCCCGTGCTGCGCCGCGACTGGATTCTCGGGCGCGGCGACGTCGAGGACTATGAGGGCCGCGCGATCAAGCCCGAGGACAACGGCCTGAAGGGGCCGGACCGGTCGGGCGGCGTCACCCCCTTCCCGAACGTGGTGCGGCGCCCGCTGCGCGCGAAGGCAGGGCAGAATGTCAGCCAGATGCACTATGCCCGGCGCGGCATCATCACGCCCGAGATGGAATATGTCGCGATCCGCGAGAATGTCGGCCGCGCCGCGCTCAAGGAGAAGCTGCTGCGCGACGGCGAGGATTTCGGCGCGGCGATCCCCGACTTCGTCACCCCCGAATTCGTCCGCGACGAGGTGGCGCGCGGCCGGGCGATCATCCCCAGCAACATCAACCATCCCGAATCGGAGCCGATGGCGATCGGCCGCAACTTCCTGGTGAAGATCAACGCCAATATCGGCAATTCGGCGGTCGCCTCCGACGTCGCGGCCGAGGTCGACAAGATGGTCTGGTCGATCCGCTGGGGCGCCGACACGGTGATGGACCTGTCGACCGGCCGCAACATCCACGACACGCGCGAATGGATCCTGCGCAACTCGCCGGTCCCGATCGGCACGGTGCCGATCTACCAGGCGCTGGAGAAGGTCGGCGGCATCGCCGAGGACCTGACCTGGGAAATCTTCCGCGACACGCTGATCGAGCAGGCCGAGCAGGGCGTCGACTATTTCACCATCCATGCCGGCGTCCGCCTGCCCTTCATCCCGATGACGGCCAAGCGCGTCACCGGCATCGTCAGCCGGGGCGGATCGATCATGGCGAAATGGTGCCTGGCGCACCACCGCGAGAGCTTCCTCTACGAGCGGTTCGACGAGATCTGCGAGATCATGAAGGCCTATGACGTCGCCTTCTCGCTGGGCGACGGCCTGCGCCCCGGATCGATCGCCGACGCCAATGACGAGGCGCAGTTCAGCGAGCTCAAGACGCTGGGCGAGCTGACCCAGATCGCCTGGCAGCACGACGTGCAGGTGATGATCGAGGGCCCCGGCCATGTGCCGATGCACAAGATCAAGGCGAACATGGACAAGCAGCTCGAAGCCTGCGGCGAGGCGCCCTTCTACACGCTCGGGCCGCTGACCACCGACATCGCGCCGGGCTACGACCACATCACCTCGGCGATCGGCGCGGCGATGATCGGCTGGTTCGGCACGGCGATGCTCTGCTACGTCACGCCGAAGGAGCATCTGGGCCTGCCCGACCGCGACGACGTGAAGGTCGGCGTGGTCACCTACAAGCTCGCCGCCCACGCCGCCGACCTGGCGAAGGGCCACCCGGCCGCCAAGCTGCGCGACGACGCGCTCAGCCGCGCCCGCTTCGAGTTCCGCTGGCGCGACCAGTTCAACCTGTCGCTCGATCCCGACACGGCCGAGCAGTATCACGACCAGACGCTGCCGGCCGAAGGCGCCAAGACCGCGCATTTCTGCTCGATGTGCGGGCCGAAATTCTGCTCGATGAAGATCACCCAGGAGGTCCGCGACTTCGCCGCCACCAGGAACGCCCCGGCCGACCAGTTCATCGCGGCCGGCGACGCCGAGGCGGGCATGCGCGCGATGAGCGACGTGTTCCGCGAGAAGGGCGGGGAGATCTATCTGCCGGCGGCGGAGTAGGCGGGTCGCGATGGAAGGAGGCTCATCGGCCGGCGTCGACGGGCCTCCTTGAAGTTCTTCTTTCGTTCCGATCGATTTTCCTGTAGATGATCGGAACAAAGGAGAAACATCATGAGTCTTCTGCGGTCCTTCGACGATAGCGACGAGATCATTCTCCACCGCCTGTTCTTCGCGCTGAAGCCCAGCGCGGAAGCGGTTGCCGAGATCGCGGGGGTGCGCGGCGGGATCGGGGTGGCGAAGAGTCATGTGTTCGATCACCGGCTGCACCTGACCCTCTGGTCGCTCGACCTGCCGATGACGCCGACCCAGGGGATCGTCGACGCGCTGCGCGGCGCGGCGGCGAAGGTCGGCGGGCCGGCGCTCCGGGTGGCGCTGGCCGAGGTGGTCGGCAACGGCCATGTCACCTGCCTCAAGCCGGGCGAGCCGATGCCCGTGCTCAAGACCTTCCAGCAGAAGCTCCAGCTCGCCATCGCCGATGCCGGCATCTGGCCCAATCGCGGCTTCCGCTTCGAGCCGCACGTCACCCTCGCTTATGGCCAGGCCGAGGGGCAGCGCCGCCCGATCCTGCCGATCAGCTGGCGCGCGCACGACTTCGTGCTGATCCACAGCCTCGTCGGACTGACCGAGCATGTCGAGCTCGGCCGCTGGGCGCTGGAGGGGTAGGGCTCGCCCTCCCTTTTCCTCTTCGTCATTCCCGCCTTCGCGGGAATGACGAAGAGGGGGGCCTGGGGATGCTGTTCACCGAGCCCGGCGAGCGCTACATGGGGCGGGTTGCTTCGCGATCACAGGTCGGGGGACCTTTCATGTTGAACAGGCGCAGCCTGCTGGCCGCCGTGCCGGGATTGTTGCTCGCGGGTCGTGCTGCCGTGGCGGGAACGCCGGGCATCGTGGCGCAGGCCGGCTTCCAGAAGGAGCTGGCCCCCTTCTGGGATCAGCTCGCCATGCTGCCCAGCATCCATGAGCCCGCGCGCGAGGCGGCGTCCGACGGCGTCTGCTACATGTTCACCAACAAGGACTGCGCGGTCTGCCAGGTCGTCCACCGGCAATTCCCGAAGGGCTTCCGCAAGCTCGAGATGCGCTACGTCATCTATCCATGGCCGGGCGAACCCTATCGCGAGCTCAATTATATGTACCGCCCGGAGACGACGCTCGCCGACTACCGGACCTATATGGACCATCATCTGACCGCGACCGTGCCGTCGGACAGCGGCGCGCAGGCCGATCTCGTCATGGCGGTCGCCGCCGACATGGCCGCGCAGCTCGTCGAGGGCGACAGCTTCGGGACGCCCTTCTTCTTCCACGCGGTCGAGGGCGCGACGCCGGGCGAGATGATCTTCAGCGCCGGCGACATCGTCGCGATGGGGCCGCTGCTCGACCGCGCGGCGTGAAGCGTTTCCGATAGATATCTGGTCGTCATGCCGGCGGAGCGGGCGAGCGCCTATTCCGGGATCGCTGCCGTGCTCCACGGGCAATGCACCTGCCAGCCGAGCGAGGCGTAGAGCGCGCGTCCGTCGGCGGTGGCGGTCAGCACCTGGCGCGCGGCGGGCGAGCGGCGGGTGCGTTGGAGGGCGAGCATCAGCGCCCGGCCGAGCCCGCGCCGGCGGTGCGCGGCCTCGGTCACGATCCGGTCGTAGATGAAGACGCCGTCGCGTTCGGCGGCATGGCCGCTTGCCGCGAGCGCACCGTCGGGGGCGGCGATCCGGGCGAAGGCGCGGTCGCCGTCGCGCGCGACCGACAACCGGTAACCGCCGGACAGGTCGGGCGCGCCGCCGGCGCCGAAGCCGTCGGCGCAGGTCATGACATGAGCGAGCGGCTCGAGCCGCCAGCGCGGCGGCAGCAGCGCCGCCAGTTCGGCATGGGGCGCGGCGAGCTTGAGCAGCACCCGCGGCTCGGCGACGGTCGCGCCGAGCTCGACCAGGCCGGGGCAGGCGGCGGCGAAGACATGGCGGCGCGTCTCTGCCGGCAGGCCGGTGTCGACCCGCCAGCCGCCGCGATCGGGCACCGGCGCCGGCAGGTCCCGCGCCATCGACCGCGCCGCGAGCCAGGCTGCGATCAGCCCGGCGTCGACGCTGCTCACCGGACGGGGCTCAGGCCGCCGCTTCGACCGGCGGCAGCGCCCAGTCGATCGGGGCCATGCCGTGCTCGGCGAGGAAGGCGTTGGCCTTGGAGAAATGTCGGCAGCCGAAGAAGCCGTTGTGCGCCGACAGCGGCGAGGGGTGCGGCGCCTTCAGGACGAGGTGGCGGCCGCCCCGGTCGGTCGAATCGACGAACGCCGCCTTCTTCTGGGCATAGCTGCCCCACAGCATGAACACGACCGGATCGGGCTTGGCGTTGACCAGCCGGATGATCGCGTCGGTGAACTTCTCCCACCCCCGGTCGCGGTGCGAGGCGGCGATCCCCATCTCGACCGTCAGCACCGAATTGAGCAGCAGCACCCCCTGCCGCGCCCAATGTTCGAGGAAGCCGTGCGCGGGCCGGGCGATGCCGAGATCGCTGTCGAGTTCCTTGTAGATGTTGACCAGGCTGGGCGGCGGCGCGACGCCGGGCCGGACGCTGAAGCACAGGCCGTGCGCCTGGCCGAGGCCGTGATAGGGGTCCTGTCCCAGGATCACGACGCGAACCTTGTCGAGCGGAGTGAGGTCGAGCGCGCGGAACCAGTCGCTGGCGACCGGGAAGATGCGCTTGCCCTTCGCCCGCTCCCCCATCAGGAATTCGCGCAGCGCGGCCATATAGGGGGAGGAGAATTCCTCCGCCAGGGGATCGCGCCAGCTGTCGTGGAGTTTGATGTCGCCCGCCATGGCCGGGTTTGTGGCGCAGCTTGGCCGGGGGTTCAATCTCATTCTCCCGTCATGCCTGCGGAGGCAGGCATCCATGTCTGCCCGCTCCCCGATGGCCATCGGGTTGATGAGAGACATGGGGCCACTGCCTCCGCAGGGGCGACGGTGAGAGAAATCAGATCAGCAGGCGCTCAATCGCCTGGGCGAGCGCGACGTAGAGCTTGCCCATGTCGGACGACAGCACCGTCATCGCCAGCGCGCCGCCGTCGCGGCTGGCGAGCACGCGGCGCAGCAGCGCCTCGAAGTCGTGGATGTAGCGGTTCACATGCTCGCGGAACTCGCCGTCGCCGTCGTAGAGCTGGGCGATGCCGGCCGCCTCGTCGCGGCGGAGCAGGCGGACGGCGGCGCGCGTGAAGGCGCCATGGTCGCCGTGGAGATAGGCCTTCCAGGCGCCGTCGGGCACGTCGTGCGACAGCAGCTTGGCGACGTCGATCGCCGCCGAGTTGAGATGCTCGATCAGGATCGCGACCTCGCGGCTGACCGCCTCCTGCGAGACATGCTCCTGTTGGATCTCGGCATCGGCGACGCGCTTCTCCATCGAGGCGGCGGCCTCGGTGATCGACAGCATCTGCGTCAGCAGCCGCTCGCTCGCCAGGTTGGCGGCGGCGACGGCGGCCTCGGCGGTGTCGGAGATCAGGTGGATGCGCTGGGTGATCTGGTCGCCGAAGGCGCGCTCGATCGCCTCGGCGCCGCTGCGCGCCAGCTTCTCGCTGGCGTCGGGGATGATCGATTCGAGCGCCTCGCGGGCGCCGCGCGCCGCCTCCGACGCGGTCTCGCGCACCTTGAGGATCGCGTCGATCAGCCGGCTGCCCGACAGCTCCGACAGCGACCGCATGTTCGCCTCGCTCTCGCCGATCAGGCGGCCGAGCTCGTTCGAATGGTCGCGCAGGGCCTCCAGCCGGGCATTGGCCTCCTCGGCGAAGGCGTCGGACAGCGCCCGCTGCCGTTCGAGCAGCGCGTCGCCCTCGGCGGCGATCCCGGCCATGCGGCGGGCGGCGAGGTCGCCCAGCCCGGCGATCGCCTCGCGCTGCCGGTCGATCATCGTGTCGGCCGAGCCGAGCCGGTCGGTCGCGCGCTCGACGGTCTGGTTGAGCTGCTCGGCCTGGGCGGTGACGGCGCGCATCGTCGCGTCGCCGCGCGCGGCCTCGCTCTCCACCTTGCTCATCACCTGCGGCAGGTCGCGCTCGACATTGCCGATGATCGCGTCGAAGGCGATGCGCAGCGCGTTGGCGCGGTCGGTCAGGGTGCGCGCGCCGGCCAGGCTGTTGGTCACCGCCTGGCCGAGGCCGTCGGCATGCTCGCTCAGCGTGACGATCAGTTCGGCGAGGTCGGCGGTCTGCTCGGTGCCGGTCGCGCCGAGCGCCTCGAACCGGCTCTCGATCGCGCCCAGCGCATGTTCGAGATTGGCGAACAGCCGGCGGGCGTCCTCGTCCTGCTGGGCGAGCTGCTGCGACAGCGTCTGGGACAGCCCGCTCATGTCGGTCAGCCGCTGCGCGATCGAGGCGGCGGCGGCGGTGCCGGCCTCGTCGAGCGCGGCGCGGCCATGGTCGATCATCGCCGCCATCGCCGCGCGCTGCGCGTCGAGCCCGGTGCGGGTCTGCTCGATCGCCAGCGCGGTCTTGTCGAGCGTCGCGTCGATCACATGGCCGAGCGCGGAAGCGGTCTCCTCGATCGTGCGGGTGGTGCGTTCGGTGCGGGTCTCGATCCGGCCGATCTGGGTGGCGAGCCGGCCCGATGCGGCGCCGATCATCTCGTCCGCCTCATGGCTGCGCGCGATGATCGCCGACAGCGCGTCGGACAGGCCCTGGGCATGGTCGCGCGCCGATCCGCCGATCGAGCCGATCAGGTCGGACACTTCCTTGACCATGTCGAGCGAGCGCGGCAGGTCGAGCATCAGCCCGCTCATGTCCGACCGGGCGATCCCGGCGGCGTTGTGGAGCAGCTCGGTCTGGCGCGCGAGCAGGTCGGTCTCGTCGCGCATGTCCATGCTGATCTGCTGCAGCTTCTCGGCCGCGCGCTGGCCTTCGTCGAGCAGGCCGGCGGTGTGGCTGCCCAGCGCGTCGCGCCGTTCGTCGAGCGCGGCGGTGACCCGGGCGACCGCTTCCTCGAGCCGGCGGGCCTCGACCCGCATCGACAGCGCCGTCCCGCCGAAACGGGCCGCCTCGCGCCGCGCGCCGCGCTGGAACAATATGTAGAGGATGCCGAGCAGCGCGAGCGGGCCGCAGGCCAGCGCGATGCTGTTGGCGATGGCGGGCAGGTCGGGCGTGGTCGGCACCACGCCGCCGACCAGGAAACCGATCCAGCCCGCGCCGATCAGGCCGAGGGCCGCGCCGATCGCGATGTCCCCGCCACGCCGGGCCGGCAGCACCGGCGCTCCGTCGTCGGGCGCGCCGAGCAGCAGTTCGCCCGCGTCGGCACCATCTTCGGCGCCCTCTGGCGCGGATGTCTCTTCGGTGGGCGCATCGGTCGCGGCGGCGGCGCGAACGGCATCCGCCTCGGCCGCGTTCGCGGCCCGCCAGCGATCCAGCGGATGCGGTGCCTTCCCCATGCCCTACCCGTCTACAGGAATCGCGAGTCGCGCGATAGCCTCGACTAACCGAATCTTCACTCTTCTCGTCTCCTTATGCGACGATGAGCATGTTTCCCGGAGCCCTCGACCGCATGCTGGCCGAAACGGTCGGCGGGGACGCCGCCGTCGTCGCCGAGCTGCGTGCGCTGTTCCTCGCTTCGGCGACCCGGCACGTCGCCGCGCTGTCGCGGGCCGACGGGGTCGCGGCATGGCGCGACGAGGCGCTGAAGCTGCAGGGCCTCGCCGCCAGCTTCGGGATGGTCGAGCTGATGGCCGCCGCCGCCCGCGCGGCCGATGCCGGGCCCGATCCGCTGCTGCTCGATGCGGTCGCCGATGCGCTGGCGGCCTGCCGCTGACGCGAATCCGCGACGGATCGCTCCAAAACCGAACAGTCCGGACGCCATTCCGCTTTGCAGAATCGCCCGACTGACTCTATCCCCGTCGGCTTGCCGAGGGGGACCGAACTTTGCCGCTCGCCGCGCTGATCGCCGCGCAGGACCAGACCGATATTGGCGACGGGCTCCGCGCCACCCTGCCGCTCGCCGGCCGCACCCTGATCGAGCATCAGGCCGGCCTGGCGATCGCGGCCGGGGCGGCGCACATCGTCGTGCTGGTCGAACGGGTGCCGGCGGTGCTCGCCCAGGCGGTCGACCGGCTGCGGCGGCAGGGCGCGCGGATCGAGATCGCGCGCAGCGTCGCCGATGCGATCGACCGCTTCCACCCGTCCGAGAAGATCCTGCTGGTCGCCGACGGCGCGGTCGCGGCGCAGGGCGCGGTCGACGCGCTGGCCGGCACCGAGGAGGGGTCCGCGCTGCTCGCGCTGCCCGACGACCAGGACCATGCCGCGTTCGAGCGGATCGACGCGGCCGAGCGCTGGGCGGGCTATGCGCTGCTCGACAAGGCGCTGCTCGAGGCGACCGCGCGGATGCTCGGCGACTGGGACCTGACCTCGACGCTGCTGCGCCGGCTGGTGCAGGACGATGCGGCGCGCATCTCCGCGCTCGATCCCAGCGGCGAGCGACCCTTGCCGCCGCCGGTGCTGGCGATCGGCCCGGCCGCGATCGGGACGATCGAGGCGGGATTGCTGCGCCGCGCCGATCCGGGCGAGGGCAACTGGGTCGAGCTCTACCTCCACCGGCTGGTCGCGGGGCCGCTGATCGGCCCGCTGATCGCGCGGCAGATCGACCAGCGATTGGTCGCCGGCGTCGCGGTGGGGATTGCCTGGTTCGCGGCGCTGCTCGCCGGCTTCAAGCTGTTCTGGGGGGCGGCGCTGCTGCTCCCGCTCGCGGCGGCGACCGCTTCGGCGGCGCGGCGCATGGCGCGGATCTGGGGCGGCGTCGCCGAACCGACCGCGCTGGTCGCGCTCGCCCGCCATGCCGCGGCGCTGGCGGCGCTGCTGCTGCTCGCCCGGCTGCTCGTGGACGAGGGGGGCTGGGGCTGGTGGCTGGTCGCCGCGCTGCTGCCCGCCGCGCTGGCCGGTGCGGGCGCGCTGGAGACGATCGTCGCCGCGATCCGGCCGTCGCCGTCGCCGCGCTGGCTGGCGAGCGCCGACGCGCTGGTCTGGCTGGCCCCCGCGGTCGCGGTGCTGGGCGGCTGGCGCTGGATGCTCGCCGCGCTCACCGCCTATGCCGTCTTGTCCTTCGTCGAAAGATTCGCGACGGCGTGGAAGGGCGCGCGTATTTGTGACAGTTGAGGGTTTAGCTTCGATTTAACGACATTTCGATATGAACGAAGCATGATGGGGCTCGAGGACGAACGGCAGGAGATGGGGAGGCCCGCGTCCGCGCGCTGGCTCACCGATGCCGCGCGCGCCCTCGACAGCGTCGAAAGCCGGGTCGGCCGCGCCGCCGGCGACCTGTTCCGGTCCGACGGCCCCGATCTTTCCGACCAGCATCGCGCCCAGATCGCGCAACTCATGCGCGCGCTGATCGGCGCGATCGAGGACGACCTGCGCATCCGCCTGATCGATTCGCTGGCCGACGAGCCCCATCCCGAGCTGCTCGCCGCGCTCGGATCGGCGACGATGCCGATCGCGCAGCCGCTGCTCGAACGGACGCGGCTGCTGCGCGAGGCCGATCTGGTCGCGGCGATGCTGCGCCGGGTCGACGAGCATCGCCTCGCGCTGATGCTGGGCCGCGATTCGCCCTATCATGTCGCCGATCTGGCGCAGCGGCTGCTCGACCTCGGCGACGCCGCGATCGCCGAGGCGACGATGGCGCTGCTGGTCGCCGAGAGCCGCCGCTACGATCCGTTCGGCGATCCCGCGCTGGCGCGGACCGACCTGCCGCCCGGGCCGCACCGCAAGCTGCTCTGGGCGGTGGCGGCGGCGCTGCGCCACTATCTGATCCGCCACCACGGCCTGCCCGACAGCCAGGCCGACCTGCTGCTCGCCGCCGCGGTGCGCGCGCTGCTCGCCGAGCATGACGACGCCGATACGCTGGAGGGCCGCGCCGACGCGCTCGCCGCGCTGCTCGATGCGGCCGGGCTGATCGACGACGCGCTGCTCGTCGACGCGCTGGAGGAAGGCTGGCTGGCGCTGTTCACCGCGGCGGTCGCGCGGCGGGCGGGGATCGATTCGGCGGGCGTCTGGTCGATGATCACCGATCCGTCGGGGATGATGCTGGGCACGGTGCTGCGCGCGATCGACTGCGGGCGCGAGGCGGCGGTGACGATGCTGTGGCGGATCGGATCGGCCGAGGGCGCCGACGAGGAGGCGATCGTCGCCCGCGCCGACGCGTTCGACGCGCTCGGCCGGCGCGAGGCGGCCGAGGCGGTGCTGATCTGGCGGCTCGATCCCAATTACCGCCGCGCCGTGATCGAGATCGGCGAAGGCGGCCGGCGGCGATGAACGCCCCCCACGGCCTGCGCCCGGTCGTCGGCCGGGTCGACGACCGGGGCCGGCTGGTCGAGGCCGATCCGCCGCTGTTCCGGCTGCACGAGCGCGCCGGCGGGGTGCCGGGCGGGATGCTCGCGGTGCCGCAGCTCTCCTCGGTCGCGCGGCTGGCGCGGCGGCTCGGCATCGCCCTGTCGCGCCGGGTGATCGCGGCGCAGGGCGACCAGGACGTCGAGCTGTGGGTGCGCGTGCGCCCCGACGGCGGCGGCACCGAACTGGCCATCACCGGCTGGCAGGAGATGCCCGCGATCCAGCCGCCGCCCGCGCTGGAGGCGTTGCGCTGGCGCGACTTCAGCCGGGCGACCGCCGACTGGATCGTCGAGACCGACGCGATGCTGCGCGTCACCCATCCGCCGTCCAACCTGCCCGGCGCGGTCGGCCAGCCGATCGAGGCGCTGTTCGCGCTGAGCGAGGCGGGGGAGGGCGTGTCGACCATCGTCGCCGCGGCGGCGAGCGCGGCCCGCTTCGAGGACGAGGACGCGGTCTTCCGCCTCGGCGCCGGCATCCCGGTGCGGATCGCGGGCGTCCCGCTGCTCGGCGAGGCCGAGGGGTTCGGCGGCTACCAGTTGCTCGTCAGCCGCCGCCCGACGCGCGAGGCCGCCCGGGGCCGCCTGCCCGATCCGGCCCCGCTCGACGAGGCGTTCGGCAACCAGCTCGGCCAGGCGATGCGCGGGCCGCTCGACCGGATCATCGCCCATGCCGACAGCATTTCGGGGCGCGGCGACGGGCCGGTGCGGCGCGACTATGCCAGCTATGCCGAGGACATCGCCGGGGCGGGCCGCCATCTGCTCGCGCTGGTCGACGACCTGATCGACCTGCAGACGATCGAGCGCGCCGATTTCCGGCCCGAGGCCGACCGCGTCGACCTGGTCGAGGCGGCCCAGCGCGCCGCCGCGCTGCTCGGCATGCGCGCGGCCGGGGAAGAGGTGACGATCGATGGCCCCGCCGGCGCGCCGGTGACCGCGCTGGGCGACGTCCGCCGCGTCCTGCAGGTGCTGATCAACCTGCTGAGCAACGCGATCCGCCATTCGCCGCCCGGCGGCCGCATCTGGATACGCTGCGAGCGCGAGGGCGACATCGCCGCGGTGATCGTCGCCGACGCGGGCGACGGCATCGGCGAGGACGACCAGGAACGCATCTTCGAGCGGTTCGAGCGGCTCGGCCTGCGCGACGGCACCGGCAGTGGCCTCGGCCTCTACATCTCGCGCCGGCTCGCCCGCGCGATGGGCGGCGACCTCGGCGTCGACAGCGCCCGGGGGCAGGGGGCGCGCTTCGTGTTCACGCTGCCGGCGGGGGAGGAGCTTCCACCGTCACCCCGGCGGAGGCCGGGGTCTCGGGAGAGGGGCGATGAGGTCGAGGCAGGAGCCGCCTGAGACCCCGGCCTCCGCCGGGGTGACGTTTTCTTGAAAGAGTGAAGGGCAAAGAAAAAGGCCGGAGCTTTCGCCCCGGCCTCGTCCTTTCCGCTCAAATCAAAATCACCGCTGGCTGACGGGCACATAGTCGCGCTGCGCCGGGCCGGTGTAGAGCTGGCGCGGGCGGCCGATCTTCTGCTCGGGGTCCGAGATCATCTCGTTCCACTGCGCGACCCAGCCGACGGTGCGGGCGAGCGCGAACAGGACGGTGAACATCGTGGTCGGGAAGCCGATCGCCGACAGGATCACGCCCGAGTAGAAATCGACGTTCGGATAGAGCTTCTTGTCGATGAAATACTGGTCCTTGAGCGCGATCTGCTCGAGCTCGCGGGCGGTGTCGAGGACCGGGTCGTTGATGCCGAGCTTGTCGAGCACCTCGGTCGCCGCCTTGCCGAGCACCTTCGCGCGCGGATCGAAATTCTTGTAGACGCGGTGGCCGAAGCCCATCAGGCGGAAGGGATCGTCCTTGTTCTTGGCGCGGGCGATATATTCCGGGATGCGATCGGGCGTGCCGATCTCGCGGAGCATGTTGAGCGCGGCCTCGTTCGCGCCGCCATGCGCCGGGCCCCACAGGCAGGCGATGCCCGCTGCGATGCAGGCGAACGGGTTGGCGCCCGACGAACCGGCGAGGCGCACGGTCGAGGTCGAGGCGTTCTGCTCATGGTCGGCGTGGAGGATGAAGATCTTGTCCATCGCCGAGACGATGACGGGATCGGGCTCATATTCCTCGGCGGGCACGCCGAAAGTCATGCGCAGGAAGTTGGCGGTGTAGCTGAGGTCGTTCTTCGGATAGAGGAAGGGCTGGCCCACCGAATATTTATACGCCATCGCCGCGATCGTCGGCATCTTGGCGATCAGCCGGTGGCTGGCGATCATCCGCTGCTTCGGGTCGTTGATGTCGGTCGAGTCGTGGTAGAAGGCCGACAGCGCGCCGACCACGCCGCACATGATCGCCATCGGGTGCGCGTCGCGGCGGAAGCCGCGATAGAAGGTGGCGAGCTGCTCGTGCAGCATGGTGTGGCGGCTGATCGTGTAGGTGAAGTCCTCCAGCTCCTTCTTGCTCGGCAGCTCGCCGTTGATCAGCAGGTAGGAGACTTCCATGAAGCTCGACTGCTCGGCGAGCTGGTCGATCGGATAGCCGCGGTGGAGCAGGATGCCCTGGTCGCCGTCGATATAGGTCAGCGCCGACTGGCACGACGCGGTGGAGGTGAAGCCCGGATCATAGGTGAAGGCGCCGGTCGCGCCGTAGAGCTTGCGGATGTCGACGACATCGGGGCCGACCGTGCCCGACAGGACCGGATATTCGGACGTCTTGCCGCCGATCTCCAGTTTCACAGTATCCGCCATGTTCAATCTCCTGTCGTTCGCCCCTTTGCCGCGAGGCGGCAATCCCGGTTATTTCAGTCCTGCCCGATCACCCCAACTGATCGTCGAGCCGCCCCAGGCTCTCCTCGCGGCCGAGGAGGGCCAGGACATCGAAAATGCCGGGGGATGTGGTGCGGCCGGTGAGCGCCGCGCGGAGCGGTTGCGCCACCTTGCCGAGGCCGATCCCCCCGCGTTCCGCCACCGACCGGACCCCCGCCTCCAGCGCAAGCGCCGACCAGTCGTCCGTGGCGGCAAGCGCCTCGCGAGCCTGGGCCAGCAACGCCTTGCCGGGATCGTCTAGCAGCGATGCGGCCTTCTCGTCCATATCGAGCGGGCGAGTGCGAAACAGAAAGCTCGCGCCCTCGGCCAACTCATTGATATCCTTCGCCCTTACCTTGAGGAAAGGGATGCTGCGGAGCAGAAGGTCGTGGTCCGCCGAATCGAATTCCCGGCCGGCCCGCGCCGCGACTCCGGGGGCGATCAGATCGGCCAGCCGGGCGTCGTCGGCCTCGCGCATATAATGGCCGTTGAGATTCTCCAGCTTCTTGAAATCGAAGCGCGACGGCGAGCGGCCGACGCCGGCCAGGTCGAACCACTCGATCGCCTGCTCGCGGCTGATGATCTCGTCGTCGCCATGGCCCCAGCCGAGCCGCAGCAGATAGTTGTTCACCGCCTCCGACAGCAGGCCCAGCTCGTCGCGATAGGCGTCGACGCCGAGCGCGCCGTGCCGCTTCGACAGCTTGGCGCCGTCGGCGCCGTGGATCAGCGGGATATGCGCGTAGACCGGCTCCTCCCACCCCATGGCGCGGATCAGCGCGAGCTGGCGGAAGGCGTTGTTGAGATGGTCGTCGCCGCGGATGACATGGGTGACGCCCATGTCGTGATCGTCGACCACCACCGCGAGCATATAGGTCGGCGTGCCGTCCGAGCGGAGCAGGATCATGTCGTCCAGCTCGGCATTCTGGACGGTGACCGGGCCCTGGACCTGGTCGTCGATCGTCACCTCGCCGGTGCGCGGCGCCTTCAGCCGGATGACGAAGGGCGCGCCTTCGGGCGCCTCGGACGGGTCGCGGTCGCGCCAGCGACCGTCATAGCGCAGCGGCTGCTTGGCGGCGCGCTGCTGCTCGCGCAGCTCGGCCAGTTCCTCCGGGGTCGCGTAGCAGCGATAGGCATGGCCGTTGGCGAGCAGTTCGCGGGCGACCTCGGCATGGCGTTCGGCGCGGGCGAACTGGTAGACGACGTCGCCGTCCCAGCCGAGGTCGAGCCAGCGCATCCCGTCGAGGATCGCGTCGATCGCCTCCTGGGTCGATCGCGCCCGGTCGGTATCCTCGATGCGGAGCAGGAACTTGCCGCCATGGTGGCGGGCGAACAGCCAGTTGAACAGGGCGGTGCGGGCGCCGCCGATGTGCAGGAAGCCCGTCGGCGACGGGGCGAAACGGGTGACGACGGTCTGCTTTTCCATGCTTGCGCCCACGCGCGCTTTCTCCAAGATCGGGCCCGATGGCCTGCGATGTCGATGCGCCCCGTAAAGCATTTTCCCGCCGGGTCAAACCGGCGGACGGGCCAACCGCTGCGAATCGGCGGTGGCGTCCGGCGACATGCTGAAAGCCGGGCTTTTCCGGGCGCCGCCGCCGATCGGGTCCGCCGTCCGCCCGGCGATCGGCCATAGGATCGCCGCGCGACTCGAAGCCTGGCTGGAGGCGGAGCGGGACCAGGTCGCGCTGTGGCTGCCGGTCGCGCTCGGCGGCGGCATCGCCTTGTGGCTGGTGCTGCCCGACCGGAACGGCTGGTTCGCGGCGCTGGCGCTTCTCGCCGGGATCGCGCTGTGCGGGGTCGCCCTCGGTGTCGGGCGGCGGGCCGGACGGATGCTGCTGGTCGGGGCGCTGGCGGCGATCGCCGGGCTGCTGCTGGTCTGGGCACGCGCCGACTGGGTCGCCGCGCCGCGCATCGACCGGCCGGTGGTGACCGAGGTCGCGGGCCGGATCGAGGCGGTCGAGCGGATGCCCGCGCGCGAGCTGACCCGGCTGACGATCGCGCCCGATGCCGGCCTGCTGCTGCCGCACCGCATCCGGCTCAACGTCGACCAGGCCGATCTGGAGCGGCCGGTCGCGGCCGGCGGGCGCATCCGGGTGCGCGCCCGGCTGATGCCGCCCGCGCCGCCGGCGGTGCCCGGCGCCTATGATTTCGCGCGCGCCGCCTGGTTCCAGGGGATCGGCGCGACCGGCAAGGCGCTCGACCCGCCCGGGATCGTGCCGGCCGGCGACGGGCGCGGCCCGCTCGACTGGCTCGCTGATCGCCGCGCCCGCCTGTCGGAGCATATCGAGGCGCGGGTGACGGGGATGAGTGCCGGGGGCATCGCCGCCTCGCTCGCGACCGGCGACCAGGGCGCGATCGCCGAGGAGGATGCCGAGGCGCTGCGCCGGTCGGGGCTCGCGCACCTGCTGTCGGTGTCGGGGCTGCACGTCTCGGCGGTGGTCGGCGGCGTGCTGCTGCTCGCCCTGCGGCTGCTCGCGCTCAGCCCGGCGCTGGCGCTGCGCGCGCCGCTGCTGCTGATCGCGGCGGGCGCCGGGGCGCTGGCAGGTATCGCCTATACATTATTGTCGGGCGCGCAGGTGCCGACGATCCGGTCGTGCGTCGCCGCGCTGCTGGTGCTGGCCGGGATCGCGATGGGGCGCGAGGCGCTGACCCTGCGGCTGGTCGCGACGGGCGCGCTGGTCGTGCTGCTGTTCTGGCCCGAGGCGCTGGCGGGGCCGAGCTTCCAGCTCAGCTTCGCGGCGGTGACCGCGCTGGTCGCGACGCTCGACCATCCGCGCGTCGCCGCCTTCGCCGCGCGTCGCGACGAGGGGGCGGCGGCGCGGTTCGGCCGGGGCCTGGCGGTGCTGCTGCTGTCGGGGCTGGTGATCGAGGTCGCGCTCGCGCCGATCGCGCTGTTCCATTTCCACAAGTCGGGCTTCTACGGCGCGCTCGCCAACATGGTCGCGATCCCGCTCACCACCTTCGTGATCATGCCGCTGGAGGCGCTGGCGCTGCTGCTCGACATCGCCGGGATCGGCGCGCCGGCCTGGTGGCTGGTGTCGCAGGCGCTCGCGCTGCTGCTGTGGATCGCGCGGACCGTCGCGGCGGCGCCCGGCGCGGTGGCGATGCTGCCGACCATGGCGTGGGGTGCCTTCACGCTGATGGCGGCGGGCGGATTGTGGCTGGCGCTGTGGCGGACGCGGGCGCGGCGCTGGGGGCTGCTGCCCGTCGCGGCGGGCGCGCTATGGGCGCTGCTGTCGCCGACGCCCGACCTGCTGGTGACGGGTGACGGCCGCCACGTCGCCTTCGTCCTCGGCGATGGCCGGGTCGCGCTGCTGCGCGATCGCGCGGGCGACTATATCCGCGGCGTGCTCGGCGAGGCGGCGGGCGTCGATGCCGAAGCGCTGCCGGTCGATGCGCTGATGCAGGCGCGCTGCTCGGCCGATCTCTGCATCACCGATATCCAACGCGGTGGGCGGCGCTGGCGCATCCTCGCGACGCGCAGCCCCTATCGGCTCGACTGGACCCGGCTGTCGCGAGCCTGCGCCGCCGCCGACATCGCGATCAGCGAACGCCGCCTGCCGCGCGGCTGCACGCCGCGCTGGCTCAAGATCGACCGCCCGCTGCTGGCGCGGACCGGCGGCCTCGCCATTGACCTCGATCGCGGTGCGGTCGACAGCGTGGCGGCGGCGGTCGGCCGCCACCCCTGGTCGACCTTCCGGATGTAAGGGAGCAACAATGGTCGAGATCCGCACCGCGCGCCTGCTGCTTCGAGCCGTTCGTCCGAGCGACCTGGACGATCTGCACGCGGTGCTGAGCGACCGGACGGCAATGCGTTATTGGTCGAGCCTGCCCCATGCATCGATCGACGACACCCGTGCCTGGCTGGATGACATGATCGCGATTCCGCCCGCGGAGGGCGAGGATTTCGTGATCGAACATGCGGGAAGGGTGATCGGCAAGGCCGGGCTCTACCGCTTTCCCGAGATCGGTTTCATCCTGCGGCCCGACCATTGGGGTTTGGGGCTCGCCGCCGAGGCGCTGACGCCGCTGATCGGGCGGGCGTTCGACGTCCATGGGTTGGAGCGGATCGTCGCCGACGTCGATCCGCGCAATGTCGGATCGCTGAACTTGCTCAGGCGGCTGAATTTCGCGGAAAACGGCTTCGCCGAGCGAACCTGGCTGGTCGGCGAGGAGTGGTGCGACAGCATCTACCTGTCGCTGGAGCGGCCAAACCCCACCTAACCGTCATGCCAGCCTGTACTGGCATGACGAGGAGAGGGTGGATGACGTCGACAATCAGTAGCGCCGCAACAGGCCGGCGAGCTTGCCCTGGATGCGGACCTGGTCGGGCTTGTAGCGCTGCGGGTCATAGGCGCGGTTGGCCGGGTCGAGCCGGATCATCGCGCCCTCGCGGCGGAAATATTTGAGCGTCGCCTCGGCATCGGCGATCAGCGCGACGACGATCTCGCCGTCGCGGGCCGTCTCGGCGCGGCGGATCAGCGCATAGTCGCCGTCGAGGATGCCGGCCTCGACCATCGAATCCCCGGCCACCTCGAGCGCATAATGCTCGCCCGGGCCGAGCAGCGCGGCGGGCACCGACAGGCTGCTCTGCCCTTCCAGCGCCTCGATCGGCAGGCCGGCGGCGATGCGGCCGTGCAGCGGAATCTCCAGCACATTCTCGTTGGCAGCCTGCGGGACGGCCGGCGCGGCGGCCTTCGCCTTGCCCGACGCGGCGGCGGTCGGCTTGGCGGTTGCCGTCTCGGGCATGCGCAGCACCTCCAGCGCGCGGGCGCGGTTGGGCAGGCGGCGGATGAAATTGCGTTCCTCGAGCGCGCTGATCAGGCGGTGGACGCCCGACTTCGACTTGAGGTCGAGCGCCTCCTTCATCTCCTCGAACGAGGGGGACACGCCGGTCTGCAACAGCCGGTCGTTGATGAAGCACAGCAGTTCATGTTGCTTGCGGGTCAGCATGGCAAATGCCCTCGTCGGGAACGGACGGAGAACATTTAGGCAACTGGCCGGAATCTGTCAAGCGATCGGTAAAACCGGCACCTCGGCGCCTTCGTCGAGGCCGGGCGAGTCCGGCGGGCGGACGATCAGCAGCGCCGCGTCGACCAGCGCCGACAGCCCCGCGCTGTCCTGTCCCGACAACGGCACCGCGCGGCCGCCGGCCCAGCGTCCGCGGAAATATTCGGCCCGGTCCCGCGTCGCCGCCAGCGGCGCGCCGAGCCGCGCGACGACCGGCTCCGGCACCGGGTTCGCCGCGCCGAGCAGGTGCGCGATCAGCGGCTTGAGGAACAGGGTCGCGGTGACGAAGGCCGACACCGGATTGCCGGGCAGGCCGAGTATGATCGTGTCGCCGAGCGTGCCGATCATCACCGGCTTGCCCGGCTTCATCCGCACCTTCCAGACATCGATCCGCGCGCCCGCCTTCTCCAGCGCCGGCAGCACCAGGTCATGGTCGCCGACCGAGGCGCCCCCGGTCGTGACGATGATGTCGGCGCCCGCCGCCATCGCCGTGAAGGCGGCGGCGATCGCGTCGAGATCGTCGCGGACGATGCCATGGTCCTGCACCGCGCAGGCCTCTCCCCGCAGCAGCGCCGCCAGCATCGGGCCGTTGGAGGCGGGGAGCAGCGCCCCCGGCGTCGGCGCGCCCGGCGCGACCAGCTCGTTGCCGGTCGACAGCAGCGCAATGCGCGGCCGACGGTGGACGGCGACCGCGCCATGGCCGCCGCTCGCCGCCAGCGCGATCGCCGCCGCGCCGATCGGCGCGCCCTCGGGGATCAGCAGGCCGCCCTCGGCGAAGTCGCCGCCGCGCCGGCGGATGTGCGCGCCGATCCGGGGCGGCCCCTCGCCCGTCATGGCCAGCCGGTCGCCGTCGCGCGCGGCCTCCTCCTGGACCAGGATCACGTCGGCGCCCTCGGGCACCGGCGCGCCGGTGAAGATGCGCGCGGCTTCGCCCGGCGCCAGCGCGCGGCCGAGCCCGCCGCCCGCCGCGCTCTCGCCGACCACGGTCCACGGGCCCGGCCGTTCGGCGAAGCGGATCGCATAGCCGTCCATCGCCGACAGGTCGGCGGCGGGCTGGGTGCGGCGGGCGCGGATGTCGGCGGCGGCGAAGCGGCCGGCGGCATCGAACAGCGGCACCGTCTCGATCGCCAGCGGCGCCTTCAGCGCGAGCATGCGGGCCTGCGCCTCGGCGACCGCGATCAGGGCCATCAGGCGTCCCCGACCTTCCAGTCGCCCGACTTGCCGCCGGTCTTGGACAGCAGGCGGACGCCCTCGATCCGCATTCCCCGGTCGAGCGCCTTGGCCATGTCGTAGACGGTCAGCAGCGCGGCGGTGACGGCGGTCAGCGCCTCCATCTCGATGCCGGTGGTGTAGGTGGTGGCGACGGTCGCGGTGGCGCGGATGCCGTCGGCCTCGATCGCGAGGTCGAGGGTGACGCCCGAGATCGGCAGCGGATGGCAGAGCGGGATCAGATCGGCGGTCTTCTTCGCCGCCATGATCCCGGCGACGCGCGCGACCGCGAGCACGTCGCCCTTCTTGACCGATCCGGCGCGGATCGCGTCGAGCGCCGCCGCGCCGATCAGGATGCGGCCCTCGGCCACCGCCTCGCGCTTCGTCTCCGCCTTGGCCGACACGTCGACCATGCGGGCGGCGCCCTCGGCGTCGATATGGGTGAGCTTCGGGCTCATGCCCCGGTCAGCAGCCTGCGCGTCGCCGCGGCGAGGTCGTCCTGCCGCATCAGCGATTCCCCGACCAGGAAGCAGCCCACGCCATGCTCGGCCATGGCGTCGAGGTCGGCCTTGGAGCCGAGCCCGCTCTCGGCGACGAAGGTGCAGCCCGCGGGCGCGTGGCCGACCAGCTCGTAGGTGCGGGCGAAGTCGATGGTGAAGTCGCGCAGGTCGCGGTTGTTGACGCCGATCAGCCGCGAGTGCAGTCGCAACGCCCGGTCGAACTCGTCGGCGTCGTGGACCTCGACCAGCGCGTCCATGCCATGCTCGATCGCTGCGGCCTCGATCTCGGCCATCTGGCCGTCGTCGAGCGCGGCGACGATGATCAGGATCGCGTCGGCGCCCAGCGCGCGGGCCTCGGTCACCTGCCAGGGATCGACGATGAAGTCCTTGCGCAGCGCCGGCAGCGCGCAGGCGGCGCGCGCCTGCACCAGATAGTCGTCATGGCCCTGGAAATAGGGCATGTCGGTGAGCACCGACAGGCAGGCCGCCCCCGCTGCCTGATAGGCGCGGGCATGGGCGGGCGGATCGAAATCGGGACGGATCAGCCCCTTGGACGGCGACGCCTTCTTGATCTCGGCGATCAGGCCGTAGCCGCCCTCGGCCACCTTGCGGTCGAGCGCGGCGCGGAAGCCGCGCGGCGCGTCGGCGGCCTTGGCCCGCGCCGTCAGCTCGGCGAAGGAGGTCTCCGCCTTGCGGCGGGCGACATGATCGCGCTTGGCGTCGCAGATCTCGGTCAGCTTGTTGCTCATCGCCCGGCGGCATAGCGGCAGGCGCCACATAGGTAAACGGGAGAGGCCATGACCACCGACCATCTGTTCGTCGTCACCGGCGGCCCCGGATCGGGCAAGAGCAGCCTGATCGCGGCGCTGGCGGCGGCCGGCCATGCGACCATGCCGGAGGCGGGCCGCGCGATCATCCAGGACCAGGTCGCGATCGGCGGCGACGCGCTGCCCTGGGCCGACCGGGCGGCATTCGCCGATCTGATGCTGGGCTGGGAGCTGCGCTCGCACCGCGAGGCGCGGGCGATGGCGGGGCCGGTGATCCTCGATCGCGGAATTCCCGACGTGATCGGCTATCGCGCGCTGTGCGGCCTGCCGGTGCCCGATCCGCTCCGCCGCGCGGCCGGGCTCCATCGCTACAACCGCCAGGTCTTCATCGCCCCGCACTGGCCCGCCATCTTCGCGCAGGACGCCGAGCGCAGGCAGTCGCCCGAGGAAGCGGCGGCGACGGCGCGGGCGATGGAGCGCGCCTATGCGGATTGCGGCTATGAACTGGTCGCGCTGCCGCTGGCGCCGGTGGCGGAGCGGGCGGCCTTCGTCGCGGCGAGGATCGCCGCCGCCGGGATCGCCCGCCGGACGTAGAGCTCGGCGAGGATCAGGTTGGGCACCCAGCTCAGGATCGACACCGCGCGATAGCCGTCGACGAAATCGACGCCGAGCAGCGGGAAGAGCGGCAGGTAGAGCCGCAGCGTCACCGCCGCGAAGGTCAGCGCGAAGGAGCGGATCATCCAGGCGCGATGATCGGCGAAGCGGCGCTGGAGCGCGGCGCGCCACCCCTCGACATTGACGACGATCCACAGGATCGAGAGGGTGCCGAAGCCGACGGTCGCGACCGGCCCGGCGGTCGATCCGAAGGCGAGCACCAGCCCGGCGACCGCGCCGAGCAGGCAGCCGAGCACATAGCTCCGCCCGACCCAGCGATGGACCCGGGGCGCGGCCGCCCGCAGCCCCGCGACGAACTGCGCGGGGCCGAGCAGCAGCGCCGTCGCCGCGCCCGCGACATGGAGCGCGAGCCAGGGCCGGGCGAACAGGTTGGCGAGGATCTGCGGCGCCCGTGGCCCGACCCCGGCCAGATAGCGGTAGGAGACCAGCGCCACCCCCACGCTCAGCAGCGCGGCGGTCGCCCGCAGCGCCGTCGCCGTTCGTGTCCGCATCGTCGCGCCGGTCATCATATGTCCTCGTTTCCCGTTGATGATGCGGGCGAGATTGCGGGCTTCCGGCGGCGCGGCTAGGCTGGTTTTCGCGAATGGTGCCGGCCCTGCGCGAACGGTGCCCCACGGCTCCGGAGGACGGGTTGGACGGCATGGCGACAGGGATGAGGCGCGGGCGCCGGATCGCCGCCGAGGCCGCGCTGCTCGCCGCGGTCGGCGCCTTCATGGGCGCGATCGGCCCCTATGACACCGACGGCCTGCCGACCGGGCCGCGCTTCCTCTACTGGCTGATCTGCATCATCGGCGGCGGCGTGATCGGCATCGCGATCGACGAGCTGGCCGGCCACCGGCTGGCGCCCTTGTGGTGGCGGCTGCTCGCCGTCTCGATCCTGATGACGCCGGGGGTGACCCTGCTGGTCGACGCGACCGGCCATTGGCTGGGCGGCCATCCGCTGAGCCTCGCCCACTGGCTCCACAATCTCGGCCATGTCTTCGTCATATCGCTGCCGGTGATGACGGTGCGCGCGCTCGCCTGGCGCCGGCCGCGCCGCGAGGTCGAGACGGTGACGCTGGTCGCGCCGCCGCTGCCCGAGGCGGAGGCCGCCTTCCGCCGCCACCTGTCGGCGAAGCGCCGCACCGCGCGGCTGATCGCGATCGAGGCGCACGACCATTATCTGCGGGTCCACACCGGCGAGGGCGTCGAGCTGCTGACGATGCGCTTCGCCGACGCGATGGCCGAACTGGCGCAGGCGCACGGCCATCGGCTGCACAGGAGTTGGTGGGCCGCCGCCGACGCGATCGAGGCGATACGCTGGCGGCGCGGCGGCGCCGGCGAGGCCCGGCTGGCGGGCGGCCTGACCGCGCCGGTCAGCCGGGCGCAGGCGCCGGCGCTCAAGGCGGCGGGGTGGTTCTAGGTCCCCACCTCGTCACGCTGAACTTGTTTCAGCATGACGGCTGGATGAGCGGGCGGGTGGAAATCCCGCGCGCCATACCTATCTCCGCTCCATGGCGGTGGAGCTCAACCACAGCATCATCTGGTGCAGCGACAAGGCGCGATCGGCCGGGTTCCTGGCGGAGATGCTGGGGCGTCCCGCGCCGGTGCCCTTCCACCATTTCCTCGTCGTCGACCTCGACAACGGCGTGTCGCTCGACTTCATGGAGAAGGACGGGCGGGTCGCGCCGCAGCATTATGCCTTCCTGGTCGACGAGGCGAGCTTCGACGCCGTGCTCGGCCGCATCCGCGCCAGGGGGCTCGACCATTGGGCCGATCCGGCGCGGACCCGGCCCGGCGCGATCAACCATCTGGGCGGCGGCCGGGGCGTCTACTTCACCGATCCCGACGGCCATATGCTCGAAGCGATCACCCGGCCCTATCCGCGGGACTGACAGCAGCCGTAACGAATTAGCTTGCGGCGACCACCAAGCTGAACAATCATGACGGCGGGGCGGGCGACACCTTGAAAGGAAGGTTGTCGATGGCTTCCACACGTGCCGGCCTCGTCGAACGGGCCAAGAACATCCTCGTCGCGCCGAAGACCGAATGGCCCGTCATCGACGGCGAGCCGTCGACGATCGGCGACATCTACAAGAATTACGTGATCGTCCTCGCGGCGATCCCGGCGATCTGCACCTTCATCGGCAGCGCGCTGTTCGGCTATTCGGTGCTGGGGGTCGCGTTCCGCGTGCCGATCGTCACCGCGCTGTCGTCGGCGATCGTCAGCTATGTGCTGTCGCTGATCAGCACCTATGTGCTCGGCATGATCATCGACGCGCTGGCGCCCAGCTTCGGCGGCACGCGCAATCCGGTGCAGGCGTTCAAGGTCGCGGCCTATTCGAACACCGCCGGCTGGGTGGCGGGCCTGCTGATGATCCTTCCGCAGCTCACGGTGATCGCCGGGCTGATCAGCCTCTACGGCTTCTACCTGCTCTATCTGGGGCTGCCGGTGCTGATGAAGGCGCCGAAGGAGAAGGCGCTCGCCTATACGATCGTCACGGTGATCGCCGCGATCATCCTGTTCGTCGTGGTCGGCGCGGTCGTCGGCGCGGTGGGCAGCATCTTCACGCCGGTCATGCCGATCGGCGCCCATGTCCTGTAGGACGGGATCGGCATCGCATTGAGGAAAGAAGGGCCCGGCCGAGGAAGCCGGGCCCCCTGCATCAGAACTGATAGTTCAGGCTGAACACCGCCGAGCGGGTCGGGGCGGGCTGTGCCCAGCTGCCGCCGACGGAGTTGCGCACGGTCGTCACATATTTCTCGTTGGTGAAGTTCTGGACGTTCACCTGCGCCTTGAGCTGCGGCGTGATCGGATAGGCCGCCATGAAGCGGTGGATCGTGTAGCTCGGCACCCGATAGCCGACATAATTGCCGGCGGTGAGCTGCGCGAGCGTCGGCTGGTTGAGCAGGAAGCTGCCCTGGTGGGTCAGGCCGTAGCCCAGCTCCAGCCCGAAGTCGAAGCGGTAGGTGGTGAACAGGCTGCCCGAATGCTTCGGCGTGTTGGTCAGCGAATAGCCGCGCGTCGGATCGGGGAAGGCGGCGCTGTTGCCGCAGCCCGTCGCCCCCGGATTGGCGACGCAGAAGTTCGACACGCCCTGCAGGATCTTCGACTTCAGGTACATGTAGTTGGCCGAGATCGTCCAGTTGCTGGTGATGTTGCCCGACGCGCCGAGCGACAGGCCCTCCACCCGCTGGCCGCCGTCCAGCGTCTGGTCGGGCAGGGTCGGATCGTTCGAGTTGACCTTGATCGAGTTGCGCTCGTTGCGGAAGATGGCGGCGGTCAGCAGCAGCCGGGCGTCGAACAGGTCGGCCTTGGCGCCGATCTCGTAATTCTCGGTCGTCTCCGGCTTCAGGCGGCAATTGGCGGCGGTGCAGGCGCCGTCGACCGAGGCCTTGGACGGCAGCTTCGAATTGCCATAGGCGACGTAGAGGCTGGTGTTCGGCGTCGGCTTCACCACCGCGCCGACGCGGTAGGAGAAGAGCTTGTCGCCGAAGTTGAACGGGCCGGTCGCCGCGCTGAGGTCGCCGAGATTGGCGGCCCCCGCCGTGGTGACGTAGCTGAGCGTCCGGCTCGATCCCTTGACGTCCTCGTAGCGGACGCCGCCGTTGATCTCGAACCAGTCGGCGAACTTCACCGTGTCGAACAGATAGGCGGCATAGCTCCGCTGCGTGCCGACGTTGCGGCTCGACAGGATGAAGTTGATCGGGCCGTTATAGGTGTTGTTGCCATAGGCGAAGCCGGCCGGGCCCTGGACGGTCGCTTCCGGGTTGGAGATGCTGACCAGCGGGAAGGCCGGGGTCGATCCGTCGGCGTTGCGCGGCAGCGTGCCCTGCTTCTGATGATAATCCTCCCATAGCGCCGAGACGCCGATCACCAGCGAATGCTCGATGCCGCCGGTGTCGAAATTGGCGCTGAGGTCGGTCTGGCTATAGTGGGTCTCGTTGGTGATGAAGCGCTGCACGCCGCGGCCGCCGGTGGGCAGGTAATAGCCCGCGGGCACGGTGGCCGGGCAGGCGGCGGCGACGCCGTTGATGTCCAGCGGCTGCAGCCCGGTCGACGCCAGGCAGAAGGTGCCGTTCGGCTGGCTGGTGATCGTGTTCTGGCGGATCTTCTCGTAGCGGGTGAGGTTGCGGATGCTCACCTTGTCGCTGAACGCGTGGCTGAAGATCGCCTGCAGCGCGTTGGTCTTGCTGTTCTGCTGGTCGAGATTGGCGAAGCCATAATAGCCGCTACGGTCGAAATCGTCGAGGAAGCCGCCATTATTGGCATAATAGCGCAGGCCATATTGCGGCATCGCCTTGTCGTCGAGATGCTCGGCCTGGAGGGTCAGGCTGGTCGGCCCGTCGATGCCGATGGTGATCGCCGGGGCGATGCCCCAGCGCTTGTAATCCTCGACGTCGCGGCCGGGCACGTCGTTCTCGTGATAGACCGCATTGATCCGCACCGCGATCAGGTCGCTGAGCCGCCGGTTGGCGTCGACGGTCGCGCGGTAATAATTGTCGGTGCCGACGCCGGCGCTCAGCACGGTCTGGTCGTCGGCCAGCGGGCGCTTGGTCACCAGGTTGATCGTGCCCGCGACCGAGCCGCCGCCGTTCATCACCGAATTGGCGCCGTTGGTCACCTCGACCTGCTCGATATTGTAGACCTCGTTGCGGTTGAGGAAGGCGCCCGAGCGGACGCCGTCGACGGTGACGTCGTTCTTGGCGTCCTGGCCGCGCAGGATGATGCGGTCGCCATAGCCGAAGCCGCCTTCGCCGGCGCCGAAGGTGATGCCCGGCACGGTGCTGAGCACGTCGCGCAGCGTCAGCAGGTTCTGCTGCTGGATCGTCGCCTTGTTGATGACGGTGATGGTCTGCGGCGTGTCGAGCAGCGGCCGGGTATATTTGGGCGATTCCGGCCGCTCGACCTTCGGCGTCGCCTCGTCGATCGCGGTCGCGCTGACGGTCATGCCGCCGAGCCGCTTTTCGCCGTCCGGGGCTTTCTCCGCGGTCTGTGCCGCCGCCGGCGCGCTGGTGATGAAACCGATGCAGGCCAGCGCCAGAAAGCTGCTGCCCGTCCTATCCCTGTCGATCATTGCGGTCCTTCCCTGTTGGTACGCGTCAGGGCGACTATCGCTATTGAAAATGAATCGCAAATTTATTCTGAGAATGATTCTCATTTATAGAGAGTCGACAATAGACGACTGGGCGCACCGTCGCTGTGCGACGGGCGCGGATCATGCTGCTGAAGAGGGAGGGGGTGGGGTCCGGGTAGGGCCGGACCCCGCGGCGAACTGCGGTCGAGGGACGTGGAAACCCCGACCGCCATTCACCGTCTTGGTAGTTCGATATCGCTAATAATAATGATTCGCAATAAATAAATTGCGCAAGCCGGATATCTCCGGTTCGTCGTGATTTCCCGCGAAAGCGGAAAGCCATGGACGGCGGGCGGCAATAGGCCGAATGTCCGCAATGGGGGAAGGTCGACGGCTTCGATCGAAGCCCGAAACGTCCTAGAAGCCGATCCAGCGGGCGAGCAGCGCGCGGGCGCGTCCGCTGTCGATCGCCTCGGCGGCGACGGCGATGCCCCCGGCCCAGTCGGCGGCGCGGCCGGCGACGATCAGCGCGGCGGCGGCGTTGAGCAGCACCGCGTCGCGATAGGCGCCGGCCTCCCCGTCGAGCAGCCGGCCGAGCGCCGCGCCGTTATAGGCGGCGTCGCCGCCGCGGATCGCGTCGAGCGGATGGCGCGGCAGGCCCGCCGCCTCGGGCTCGAACCGTTCGAGCCCGGCGCCGATCGCGCCCAGCCGGATGATGCTGCTCGGCCCGCCGATCGACAGCTCGTCGAGCGGCTCGTCGCCCGACACCATCATCGCCGCGTCGCAGCCGAGCCGGTCGAGCGCGCCGGCATAGGTCGACAGATAGTCGGGCCGGGCGACGCCGATCAGCTGGCGGCGCACCCCGGCCGGATTGCAGATCGGCCCGGTCAGGTTGAAGATCGTCCGCCGGCCGATCCGCTTGCGCACCGGGCCGAGCGGCTTGAGCGCCGGATGGTGCTTCTGCGCGAACAGGAAGCAGATGCCGATCTCGTTCAGGCTCGCCTCGGCGCGGTCGGAGGCGCGGTCGAGGTCGAGGCCGAGCGCCTCCAGCGTGTCGGCCGCCCCCGCCTTGGACGAGGCCGCCCGGTTGCCGTGCTTGGCGACCGGCACCCCGGCCGCCGCGACGACGATCGCCACCGCGGTCGAGACGTTGAGGCTGTGGGCGCCGTCGCCGCCGGTGCCGCAGACGTCGATCGCGTCGGCCGGCGCCGCCACCGGGATCATCCGCTCACGCATCGCCGCCGCCGCGCCGGCGATCTCGGCGCTGGTCTCGTCGCGCGCGCTGATCCCGTCGAGAAAGGCGACCAGGCTCTCCTCGTCATGGACGCCGTCGAGGATCGCCGCGAACACCTCATGGGCGTCATGCTGGTCGAGCGGGACGCGCGGATCGGGCAGGGGCGTCCGGGCCAAGGTCAGGCGCGCTCCTTCACCGCGATGCCGGCGCCGCGCATGAAATTGGCGAGCATCGCATGGCCATGCTCGGTGGCGATGCTTTCGGGATGGAACTGGACGCCGTGGATCGGCAGCGTCGCGTGGCGCACGCCCATCACCTGCCCGTCGGGGGTGCGCGCGTTGACCAGCAGCTCGGCGGGCATGTCCTCCTCGGGCACGATCAGCGAATGGTAGCGGGTCGCGGTGAAGGGCGAAGGCAGGCCCTCGAACAGGCCGGTGCCGTCGTGGAGGATCGAGCTGGTCTTGCCGTGCATCAGCTCGGGCGCGCGGATCACCCGGCCGCCGAAATATTGCCCGATCGACTGGTGGCCGAGGCACACGCCGAGCAGCGGCCGCCCCGCCGCCGCGCAGGCGCCGACCAGCTCGAGCGAGATGCCCGCCTCGTTCGGGGTGCAGGGGCCGGGCGAGATCAGGAACGCCTCCGCCCCGCTCGACATCGCCTGGCCGACGCCGATCGCGTCGTTGCGGACGACCTCGACCTCGGCGCCCAGCTCCATCAGATAATGGACCAGGTTCCAGGTGAAGCTGTCATAATTGTCGATGACGAGGATCATGCGCCCGGCCTGTAGCGCCTCCGCCATGCGGGCGGAACAACTTTATCTTCCTTATCGTCATCCTGGCGAAAGCCAGGATCTCTCTTCCCGTCTGTCCCGTCAGCCACGGGAAGGCAGGGAGATCCCGGCTTTCGCCGGGATGACGATCGAGATAGCGTCGCATCACATCCCCTTCGGAGTGCTTCCATGACCAAGCGACATATTCTCGGCGCGGTGACGCTTGTCGCATTTGCCGCCGTCGCGGCCGCCCAGACCCCGCCGATGACCCCCGACATCCCGCCCAAGGGGTTCGACGCGGTGACGCCGCAGGCCGACTATGTCCGGCGCGAGGTGATGATCCCGATGCGCGACGGCAAGAAGCTGTTCACCGTGATCGTCATGCGCAAGGGCACCAACAACGCGCCGATCCTGCTGACCCGCACCCCCTATAACGCCGCCAAGACGACCAGCCGCAACCCGAGCCAGAGGATCGAGGAGATATTGCCGGTCGCCGATGCCGAGTTCGTCGACGACGGTTATATCCGCGTCTACCAGGACGTGCGCGGGCGCAACGGGTCCGAGGGCGACTATGTGATGAACCGGCCGCTGCGCGGGCCGCTCAACCACACGAAGGTCGACCATGCGACCGACGCCTGGGACACGATCGACTGGCTGGTGAAGAACCTGCCCGAGAGCAACGGGCGGGTCGGGATGACCGGCTCCTCCTATCCGGGCTTCACCACGCTGATGGCGACGATCGACCCGCATCCGGCGCTGCGCGCGGTGGTGCCGATGAGCCCGATGGTCGACGGCTGGATGGGCGACGATTGGTTCCACAACGGCGCCTTCCGCCAGAACAGCTATGATTATCTGACCGGGCAGATGGCGTCGAAGGACGACGGCGATCCGGTCGCGTCGGGCACCGGCGATCGCTATGCGCTGTGGCTGAAGGCGGGGTCGGCGGGCGACTATGCCCGCGCCTATGGGCTCGACGCCTTCCCGGTCGCGCGCAAGATGGCCGAGCATCCCGCCTATGACGATTATTGGCGCGAGCAGGCGGTCGACAGGCTGCTCGCCGCGCGGCCCTTCACCGTGCCGATGATGCTCGTGGTCGGGCAGTGGGACCAGGAGGACAGCTATGGCGCGCCGGCGGTCTATCGCGCGCTGAAGCCGAAGGACAAGGACGGGCGGCTCCACCTCGTCGTCGGGCCCTGGCGGCACAGCGGGGTCAATTATGACGGCTCCGCGCTCGGCCCGCTGCGCTTCACCGGCGACACCGCGCTGCAGTTCCGCCGCGACGTGATGAAGCCGTTCCTCGACCAGTATCTCAAGGGCGGCGCGCCGCGCGTCTCGATCGCGCCGGTGCTGACCTATGACAGCGGGCGCAACCGCTGGCAGGCGAGCGCGGCGATCTTCGACACCAAGCTGAAGCCGCTCTACCTCCAGGCCGGGGCGGCGCTCGACTGGAACCGCGCCGATGCGGCCGGCAAGGACGACTATGTCTCCGACCCCGCCAAGCCGGTGCCCTTCCTGCCGCGTCCGATCGACTGGGACAGCGCCGACGTCTGGAAGCCCTGGCTGGTCGCCGACCAGCGCTTCGCCGACGGCCGGCCCGACGTGCTGACCTATGTCACCGAGCCGCTCGCCGCGCCGGTCCACATCCTCGGCCGGCCGATGGTCGACCTGTTCGCCGCGACCAGCGGCACCGACAGCGACTGGGTGGTCAAGCTGATCGACGTCTATCCCGACGAGATGAGCGCCGAGCCCAGGCTGGCCGGCTACCAGCTCGGCATCGGCATGGAGATCTTCCGGGGCCGCTATGTCGACGGCTTCGACAAGCCGCGCGCGCTCGAGCCCGGCAAGGCGGAGCATTACCGGTTCGAACTGCCGACCGTGAACCACAGCTTCATGCCCGGCCACCGCATCATGGTGCAGGTCCAGTCGAGCTGGTTCCCGCTCTACGATCGCAACCCGCAAAGCTATGTCGCGAACATCTTCGACGCGAAGCCGGGCGATTATCGCAAGGCGACCCAGAGCATCCTGACCGGCGGCGCCACCGCCAGCGCGATCCTGCTGCCGGTGGTCGACTGAACCAGGCCGCGCTTCAGTCTGCCGCCACCGGGCCGGTCAGCGGCGCGGGCTTCCGGACGATCCAGACGATCGCGATCATCGCCATCATCGCCCAGGCGCTGGCCCGGAAGATGTCGTTCGACGAGAGCAGATAGGCCTGGCCCACCATCTCGCGGGTCAGCACGCCATAGCCCTGCTGCGCGGTCAGGCCGAGCTGGCCGAGCGCGTCGGCGGCGTGGCGGAACACCGGATCGAAGGGTGAGCTGGCGTCGGCCAGCCGGCTCTGGTGCAGCGCCTCGCGCCGGTCCCACATCGTCGTCACCAGCGAGGCGGCGAAGCTGCTGCCGGTGATGCGGGCGAAGTTGGACAGGCCCGTCGCCGACGGGGTCCGCTCGGCCGACACGCCGTCGAGCGAGATGCTGAGCATCGCCACGAAGAAGGTGCTCATCCCCAGCCCCTGCACCAGCATCGGCAGCATGAAATGAAAATAGTCGGTCTGCGTCGTGTAGCCGCTGCGCATCAGATAGGAGGCGGCGAAGGCGACGAAGGCGAAGCTCGCCAGCCAGCGCGCGTCGACCTTGCCCGACAGGCGGGCGACGAACGGCGTCGCGATCACCGAGACGATGCCGCTGGGCGCCGAGACCAGGCCCGCCCAGGTCGCGGTGTAGCCGAGCTGCTGCTGGAGCCAGAGCGGCAGCAGCAGCGTGTTGCCGAAGAACACCGCATAGCCGAGCGTCAGCGCCGCCGTGCCGAGCGCGAAGTTGCGGTTGGCGAACAGCGACAGGTCGACCGCCGGCCGCTCCTCGGTCAGCTCCCAGATCAGCCAGGCGACGAAGCCGATCGCCGCGAGCAGCGCCATCGTCGTGATGAACGGCGAGTGGAACCAGTCCTCGTTCTTGCCGAGGTCGAGGAAGACCTGGAGGCAGCCGACCCAGAAGGCGAGCAGGCCGAGCCCGACCGCGTCGATCGGCAGCTTCGCGGTCGCCGTCTCGCGGCTCTTCATGAAGCGCCAGGAGATGAAGGCCGAGGCGAGGCCGACGGGGACGTTGATCAGGAAGATCCAGCCCCAATGGTAATTGTCGGAGATGTAGCCGCCCAGGATCGGCCCCGCGACCGGGCCGACCAGCGTCGTCATCGACCAGATGCCGAGCGCGGTCGATCGCCGCTCGGGCGGGAAGATCGAGATCAGCAGCGCCTGGCTGCCCGGGATCATCGGCCCCGACACCGCGCCCTGCAGGACGCGGAACAGGATCAGCGAGGGCAGGCTCCAGGCGATGCCGCACAGCAGCGAGGCGAGGGTGAACAGGATCACCGAGACGACGAAGGTGCGCACCACGCCGAAGCGGCGCATCAGCCAGCCGGTCAGCGGCACGGTGACGCCGTTGGCGACCGCGAAGGCGGTGATCACCCAGGTCGAGCTGTCCGAGCTGACGCCGAGATTGCCGGCAATGGTGGTCAGCGAGACGTTGGCGATGGTCGTGTCGAGCACCTGCATGAAGGTGCCGAGCGCGAGCGCCACCGCCGCGGCGCCGAGCGCGACGCCGCCCAGCGGCGCCGGCTCCGCCGACGCGGCGGCGCTCACCGGATCGATGCCCGGCCACCGCTGTTGGCGGCGATGATCGAGGCGATCCGCGCCTCGACCCGGGGGCCGCCGTCCTGGCTCGTCTGGCGCGGCACCGGCGGGGCGGCGACGCGGGCGACGGGGACGCCGCGATGGTCGCTGGTGTCGACCGTCACCTTGGCCGACACGCCGATCCTGAGCGGGTTGGCGCGCAGCTCGGCGGGGTCGAGCGCGATGCGGACCGGCACGCGCTGGGCGATCTTGATCCAGTTGCCGCTGGCGTTCTGCGGCGGCAGCAGCGCGAAGGCGTTGCCGCTGCCCGCGCCGAGGCCGAGCAGCTTGCCATGATAGGTGACCGCGCCGCCATAGATGTCGGTCCTGATCTCGACCGGCTGCCCGACCCGCAGTTCGGCGATCTGGGTCTCGCGGAAATTGGCGTCGATCCACAGCCGGTCGAGCGGCACCACCGCCATCAGCGGCGTGCCGGCATTGACCTGCTGGCCGAGCTGGACGGTGCGCTGCGCGACGACGCCGTCGAGCGGAGCGATCAGGTGCATATGCCCCTGGACGATCGCGGCGCGGCGGACGGCGGCGACGGCGGCGAGCACGTCGGGATTGGTCTCGACCCGGGTGCCCTCGACCGTCGAGCGCGCCTGCGCCTGCCGGCTGCGGGCGAGGGTGAGCGCGGCGGCGGCGGTGCGGACGCTGTCGGCGGCGTGCGCCACCTCCTCGCCCGACACCGCGCCCTCGGCGGCGGCGGCGCGGCGGCGCGCCAGGTCGTTGCGGGCGCGGGCCAGCTCGGCCTCGGCCTGGAGGATCTCGGCGCCGGTCTCGTCGACCTTGGAGAAGTCGGAGCGGACCGAGCGCACCGCACGGGCGAGGCTGGCCTCGGCCGAGGCCATCTGCGCGTCGGCGGTGGCGGGGTCGAACTCGATCAGCGTCTGGCCGCGCCTGACGCTCTCGGTGTTGTCGGCGTTGATCGCCAGCACCGTGCCCGGCTCGCGCGCGGTGATCGCCACCACGTCGCCCGCGACATAGGCGTCGTCGGTCGTCTCGCTGCTCGGCGCGAGCAGCTCGTAGCCGCCATAGGCCGCGCCGGCGATCAGCACCGCCGCGCCGAGCATCAGGAAGCCGCGCTTGCGGGTGCGGAGCGCCTGCTGCCGCTCGACGGTCTCGTCCTTCTGGATCTGGGTGTGGGCGTTCATGGCTTATCTCCCTGCGGCGTCGGCACCGGCGGCCGATGCGAGATTCTGGCGGCTGTGCGGATCGAAGCTGCCGCCGACCGCGACGAGCAGGCGGATGCGGGCGGCGGCGCCGTCGGCGGCGAGGTCGACCTCGCGCTGGTTGGCGGCGAGCAGCCGGTCGCCCGCGTCGAGCACGTCGAGCCGCGCGCCGAGCCCGGTGCGCAGCCGCACCTCGTCGAGCCGGACGGTCTCGCCCAGCCCGGCGACGACCTTGTGCTGCTCGGCGGCGTCGGCGGCGTTGGTGGCGATCGCGGAGAGCGCGTCGGCGGTCTCGCGGACCGCGCCGACGACGGCGCCGTTATAGCTGGCGACCGCCTCGTCGATCCCGGCGACCGCGCCCTTGTAATTGGCCTTGAGCCGGCCGCCCTCGAAGATCGGCAGGTGCAGCGCCGGGCCGGCGCCATAGGCCGCCGCGCCGCCGGTGAACAGCGCGCCGAGGCCGATCGCCTGCAGGCCGATGAAGCCCTTCAGGTCGATGTCGGGGTAGAAATCGGCGCGGGCGACCTTGCGGCCCGCCTCGGCCGCCTCGATCCGGGCGCGGGCGGCGAGGATGTCGGGGCGGCGGCCGAGCAGGTCGGCGGGCAGCGCGTCCGGGACCGGCAGCGCAGCGTCGAGCCGGATCGTCGGGTCGGTGATCGCGGCATGATAGTCGGCGCCGCGCCCGGCGAGCGCGGCGAGCGCGTGGACCATGAGCTGGCGGGTGCCCTCGGCGCGGATCTCGGCCTGGCGCGCCTCGGCGAGCAGCGTCTCGGCGGCGCGCAGGTCGAAGTCGCTGCCCAGGTCGGTGCGCTTGCGGGTGCCGGCGAGCCGGAGCTGCTCCTCGCGCGAGGCGACGAAGCGCCGGGCGATGCGCGCCTGCTCGGTGGCGCGGGCGAGGTCGACATAGCTTTGCGCGACCGCGCCCGACAGCGTCACCCGCGCCGCCTCGACGTCGAGCGCGGCGGCGTCGGCCGAGGCGCCCGCCTGCGCGACCAACGCCTTCTGCCGGCCGGCGAGGTCGAGCGACCAGTCGAGCTTCGCCTGGGCGTCGCCGATCCAACGGTTGGAGCCGCCATAGGGCGGCGGGATGATGTATTTCTCGCTGAGCCGCTGGCGGATCGCCGAGGCGTCGACGCCGACCTGCGGCAGCAGCCCGGCCTTGTTCGCGGCGATCCCGGCCTGCGCCCGCGCCAGCCGCGCCATCGCGACGTCGAGCGAGGGATTGCCGGCCAGCGCCTCGGCCATGATCCGGTCGAGCTGCGGATCGCCGAAGCCGTGCCACCAGTCGCCGACCGGCGCCAGCGCCGCGCCGCCGTCGAGGCCGGCCGTCGCGGTGGAAGCGGCCTGCACCTGCGGCCGGACCTGCGGCACCGCCGCGCAACCCGACAGCAGGGTCGCGACGAGGCCGGCGAGCAGCGCCGGGCGACGGAGCGGGATCGAACGGGGCATGGCATCTTCCCTGGATCGGTGGACCTGGGGGGAGATAAGCGGCGGGCCGGTCGAGGATTATCCACCAAATGTGCACAATAGAGGTGGCAATTAGGCTCTAATCGTTACGGATGCAGGGAAGCGCCCGACCGGGCGCCGGGCCGGGATTAGGGAAGGATTATTGTCTTTTCGTCACCAGTGAAGTGACCATCGCCCGGCTAATCGTTTCGCGGCCGATCGTTGGATGGCCTTCCGCGCCGCCCGGCATTCTCGAACCCCTGGCCGGGCGGCGTACCCCCCCTTTCGAAGGCGGCCGATCGATGCGATCGAAGACCTCCCTCTACCGGGCCCGCGCCACCGCCATCGGCGGCCGGGTCGGCGGCGCGGCGAGCGCCGACGGACGGCTTCGGGTCCGGCTCGACGATCCCGCCGATCCGGTCGGCCGGGGCACCACTCCCGAACAGCTCTTCGCGGCCGCCTATGCCGCCTGCTTCCTCTCCGCGCTGCGCCGCGCCGCCGCGGAGGAGGGCGTCGCCATCGCCCCCGACGGCAACGTCACCGCCGAGGTTTCCCTGTCCGACGACGCGGACGCGGCGCTGTCGGTCGATCTGTCGATCGACCTCGCCGGCCTCGACGATGCCGTCGCCGCGCGGCTCGTTGCGGCGGCGCACGCCCGCTGCCCCTATTCGAAGGCGATGCGCGGCGACGCGCGGGTGGACGTCCGGATCGTCTAGGTCCCCGACCCTCGGGAGAGAGGACTACCGCTCGATGCCCTGGGCCCAGGGCAGCGAGGAGAATTGCTCGCGCAGGAATTCGAGCAGCGCGCGCACCCGCGCCGGTCGGGCGCGGCCGGGCGGGGTGACGATGCAGATCGGCGAGGACGGTATCGTCCAGTCGGGGAACAGGTCGACCAGCAGGCCGTCGCGGGTCGCTTCCCAGGTGAAATATTCGGGCACCGCCGAAGCGCCGACCCCGGCGAGCAGCGCGTGCATCAGCCCGAGCGTGCTGTTCATGTGCAGCGCGCCCGACACCGGCACGTGGAAATGCTCGTCGACGGGGCCGGTGAAGTCGACCTCGCGCCCCCAGGGGACGTGCGAGGGGATCAGCATCGGATAATGGGCGAGGTCGGAGGGGTGGCGCGGCCGGCCGTGGCGCTCGATCAGCGACGGCGCGGCGGTCACCCGGCGGCGCAGCGTCAGCAGCCGGCTGATCCGCAGCGAGCTGTCCTCGGCATTGTCGCCGATCTGGATGGCGAGGTCATAGCCCTCGGCGACGAGGTCGACGCGCTGTTCGCTGAAGGTGATGTCGAGCCGGATGTCGGGATAGGCCGCCATGAAGGCGGGGAGCATCGGGGCGAGCGCGGTCTCGCCGAAGCCGGTCGAGCAGGCGACCCGGATCAGCCCGCGCGGGATCGCCGCCTCCTCGAGGATGTCGGCCTCGATCGCGACGCCGTCGGCCATGATCCTGAGCGCGCGGTCGAGCGACAGCCGGCCGCTCTCGGTCAGCGACAGCTTGCGCGTGGTGCGGTGGAGCAGGGTGGTCCGCATCCGCTCCTCGAGCCGGCTGATCGCCTTGGACACGGTCGTCTTGGCGAGGCCGAGATCCTCGGCGGCCTGGCTGAACGAGCCTTTCTCGGCGACCTTGGCGAAGATCGCCCAGGCTTCGAAATCCGGCAGGTGCGGCATGTCCGTTCCCCCACGTCTCCCTTCTAGCACCCGGGGACTGCCGCGTACATGTTCGCATGCACGTCATGCCGGCGGAGGCCGGCATCTCAGCGGGCTCCTGCGGCGACCTCGCCGCGACCCTCCCGAGATCCCGGCCTCCGCCGGGATGACGGATGTTTCACAGGGCTCCCTCGCGATGCGCGCCGAGCGCGCGGCGTTCCTCGGCGAGGATCGCGTCGCAGATCGCCTCGGCCGGGCGACCGGCGCGGGCGGCGGTGTCGATCAGCAGCACGAACTCGGCGTTGAGCGGCTTGGGCGAGAAGCGCTGGGCGCTGACCCGGTAGCGCTTGTAGGGCTGGATGAAGGGGGTGACCGCGCCCCGGTCGCAGCAGGCGCGCGCCATCTCGATCAGCGGGATGTTGCCGTCGGTGCTGTAGCTGATCGCGATCCAGCGCGCCGGCAGCCCGTCGATCAGCTCGCGGAACGCCTGCTCCGCGTGGCGCGCGCTGTTGTAGGGACTGCGCCGCTCGGTCCGCCAGTCGAGCCGGATCGCCGACTTGTCGCCCCGGCCGCTGATCTTCGGGCTGAGCGCCGGCTTGTCCCACAGCGCGACGCTGTTGAGGACATGATAGTTCGATCCATAAGGATGCTGGTTGTAGGGCGGATCGACATAGACGAAGTCGTAGCTCCGGCCATGCTCGCGCCCGAAGCGCTGCGCGTCGATCCGGGTGACCTCGTTCGGCTGGCCGTTGTCGTGGAAGATGGCGGGTTCGAGCGCCAGGTCGGCGCCGATCCGGTAGAGCGCGGTGCCGTTGCTGCCGCCCCAGCCGGCGTGGAAGCCCTTGAACACGCCCGACGTGTTGCTGGTGTAGCAGCATTGGTAGAGCAGCGGCGCGAGCAGGCAGGCGGCCTGCGCCGTGTCGAGCCGCTCCTCGACGGTCAGCCGCTCGATCTCGGCGCGGATCGCGTCGATCCGCATCCCGTTCTTGCGCATGTAGAACAGCCGGTCGCGGCCGATCTCGTAGCGCTCGTCGTCGTCGGGGCAGAGATGGCCGGTCACCCAGCCCTCGATCGGCGGCAGCGCGTTCAGCCGCGCGATCGCCTCCGCATAGGATTGGCCGCGATAGGCGGGCGCGGCGTTGCAGCCGACATGGCAGCGGTTGATCTGCTCGGCATAGGGTTCCCAGTCGTTGGCGATCACCCGGAAGCCGCGCGCCTTGGCGTAGCGGGCGACCACCCCGCTGCCCGCGAACAGGTCGACGAAGCCGTCGCCGGGCGCGATCCCGCTCGCCTCGATCGCCCGGCCGATCAGCGGCAGCAGCTTCCGCTTGTTGCCGATATACGGAATCAACTGGTGGAAGACGTAGCTGTCGGTGCTGCGGGCGGCATGGTGCCGGCGGTCGTATCTCACGGCGACAGCGATAGAACGCGGTCCTGCCCCTGTCGATGCCCGTGCCCATTGCCGACGCGCGCGAACCGAAAGGGCGGAAGTCACATAATTTTCATGATCCGGGCTTGGCGAGCGCGGTTCGGGCGCGGTAAGACCGGGCGTTGCTCCTGTGCGGCCACAGGACGAACTCCCCGCATGACAGAGGGAGCGTCCTTCCCGCCGGCGCGCGGGAGCGCGTGGAGAGGAGTTGAGCCCGTTGGAGCCTACCAACATCGAGGCGCCGGAATATTTCCATAAGGTCGTCGATTGCCAATGGGCCTGCCCGGCCCACACACCCGTCCCGGAATATATCCGCCTGATCGCGCAGGGGCGTCATGCCGACGCCTATATGGTCAACTGGAAATCGAACGTCTTCCCGGGAATCCTCGGCCGGACCTGCGACCGCCCGTGCGAGCCGGCGTGCCGGCGCGGCCGGGTCGACGAGGAGCCGGTGGCGATCTGCCGATTGAAGCGGGTCGCCGCCGACAACAAGGGCGACGTCGCCGCGCGCATGCCGCAGCCGCCGAAGAAGCGGATCGGCAAGAAGGTCGCCTGCATCGGCGCCGGGCCCGCCTCGATGACGGTGGCGCGCGATCTCGCCCCGCTCGGCTACGACGTCACCGTCTACGACGCCGACGCCAAGGCGGGCGGCATGATCCGCAGCCAGATCCCGCGCTTCCGCCTGCCGGAAAGCGTGATCGACGAGGAGATGGGCTTCATCACCGCGCTGGGCCCGAGGATGCGGCTCAACCGGCGGGTCGACAGCCTCGCGGCGCTGCTGCGCCGGGACTATGACGCGATCTTCGTCGGCACCGGCGCGCCGCGCGGCCGCGACCTCGACATCCCCGGCCGCGCCGAGGCCGCCGCCAACGTCCATATCGGCATCGACTGGCTCGCCAACGTCTCGTTCGGCCATGTCGACACGATCGGCAAGCGCGTGATCGTGCTCGGCGGCGGCAACACCGCGATGGACTGCTGCCGCACCTCGCGCCGCCTCGGCGGCGGCGAGGTCAAGGTCATCGTCCGGTCGGGCTATGACGAGATGAAGGCGTCGCCCTGGGAGAAGGAGGACGCCCAGCACGAGGGCATCCCGATCCTCAACTATCTGGTCCCCAAGGCCTTCACCCATGCGGACGGCCGGCTGACCGGCGTCACCTTCGAGAAGGTCGCGCCGGTGGTCGACGAGCAGGGCCGCCGCCGGCTCGAACCGACCGGCGAGCCCGACGAGCATCACGAGTGCGACGACGTGCTGGTCGCGATCGGGCAGGAGAACAGCTTCCCCTGGATCGAGCGCGACATCGGCCTCGACTTCGACAAATGGGGCATGCCCGTCGTCGACGAGACGACCTTCCAGTCGACCCACCCCAGGGTGTTCTTCGGGGGCGACGCCGCCTTCGGGCCGAAGAACATCATCTGGGCGGTCGCGCACGGCCATGAGGCGGCGATCTCGATCGACCATCATTGCCGGGGCGCCGACCTGCGGCTGCGGCCGCCGCCCGGCGTGCGGGTGTCGTCGCAGAAGATGGGCATCCACGAGTGGAGCTACGACAACGACGTCTCGCCCGAGGACCGGCAGAAGGTGCCGCTGCTGCCGCTGGCCGAGGCGCTGGGCGACGTCAAGGCCGAGGTCGAACTGGGCTTCGACGATCCGCGCAGCTGGGCGGAGACGCAGCGCTGCCTCAACTGCGACGTGCAGACCGTGTTCACCCGGACGCTGTGCATCGAATGCGACGCCTGCGTCGACATCTGCCCGACCGACTGCATCACCTTCACCGTCAATGGCGACGAGGCCGAGCTGCGGCCCCGGCTCAACGCGCCGGCGACCAATCCCGACCAGGCGCTCTACGTCTCCTCGACCCTGCCGACCGGCCGGGTGCTGGTGAAGGACGAGGACGTCTGCCTGCACTGCGGCCTGTGCGCCGAGCGCTGCCCGACCGGAGCCTGGGACATGCAGAAGACGCTGGTCGAGATGAGCCATGCGGGAGGGTGCGCGCGATGACCCGCCCGATCACTGCGGTCAACGACTTCGTCGTCAAATTCGCCAACGTCAACGGATCGGGATCGGCCTCCGCCAACGGCCTGTTCGTCAAGGCGATCCTGCGGATGGGCGTGCCGGTCGGCGCGCGCAACATCTTCCCGTCGAACATCCAGGGCCTGCCGACCTGGTACGAGATCCGGGTGAGCGGCCATGGCTGGCTCGGTCGGCGCGGCGGGGTCGACCTGATGGTCGCGATGAACCCGCAGACCTGGGACCGCGACGTCGCCGAGATCGAGCCGGGCGGCTATCTCTTCTACGACAGCACCAAGCCGATGCCGTCGTCGAAGTTCCGCGACGACATCACCGTCGTCGGCCTGCCGCTGACCGCCCTGTGCAACGCCGCCTATGCCGAGCCGTCGAAGCGCAAGATCCTCAAGAACATCATCTATCTGGGCGCGCTGACCTTCCTGCTCGGCATCGAGCGCGCGGTGGTGGAGGCGCTGCTCGCCGAGGAATATGCCGCCAAGCCGGCGCTGATCCCCGCCAATATCGAGGCGCTGCAGATCGGCTTCGACCATGCTCGCGACCATCTCAAGCCGCTCGGCCTCAAGCTGCGCCGCGCCGACGCGGTGGGCGACCGCATCTTCGTCGACGGCAACACGGCGGCGGGGCTCGGCGCGGTCTATGGCGGCGCCACCGTCTGCGCCTGGTATCCGATCACCCCGTCGACCTCGCTGGCCGAGGCGTTCACCGCCTATTGCCGCAAGCTCCGCCATGATCCCGAGACCGGCCCAGAAGGCGGTGGGGCGCGCTACGCGATCGTCCAGGCGGAGGACGAGATCGCCTCGATCGGCATGGTCACCGGCGCGGGCTGGAACGGCGCGCGCGCCTTCACCTGCACCTCCGGGCCCGGCGTCTCGCTGATGCAGGAGTTCATCGGCCTCAGCTATTTCGCCGAGATTCCCGGCGTGATCTTCGACGTCCAGCGCGGCGGCCCGTCGACCGGCATGCCGACCCGCACCCAGCAATCGGACATATTGTCGGCCGCCTATGCCAGCCATGGCGACACCAAGCATGTCCTGCTGCTGCCCGAGGGGCCGAACGAGTGTTTCGAGTTCGGCGCGCTCGCCTTCGACCTCGCCGACCGGCTGCAGACGATGATCTTCGTCATGCTCGATCTCGACATGGGCATGAACGAATGGCTGATCGAGCCCTTCCGCTGGGACGAGGATCGCGTCCTCGACCGTGGCAAGATCATGACCGCCGAGATGCTGGAGGCCGGGGCCGACTTCGGCCGCTACAAGGATGTCGACGGGGACGGCATCCCCTGGCGCACCCTGCCGGCGACGCACCCGTCCAAGGGCAGCTACTTCACCCGCGGCACCTCGCGCGATCCCTATGCCCGCTACAGCGAGGAGGGGGCGGTCTATGTCGACAACATGGAGCGGCTGCTGCGCAAGTTCGAGACCGCCAAGTCGCTCGTCCCGCCGCCGATCGTGCGGCGCGCGACGCGCAAGACCAGCTATGGCGTGATCTATTACGGGTCGACCAGCCCGGCGATGGACGAGGCGCTGGCCGGGCTGGAGGCGGACGGGGTCGCGGTCGACGCGCTGCGCGTCCGCGCCTTCCCGTTCGAGGGCGAGATATTCGAGTTCATCGCCGCGCACGACCTGGTGTTCGTCGTCGAGCAGAACCGCGACGCGCAGCTTCGCACCCTGCTGATCAACGAGGGCGGGGTCGATCCGGCCCGGCTCGTGAAAGTGCTCAACTATGACGGCTCGCCGATCACGGCGCGCTTCATCCAGGCCGAGCTGGCCAAGGGCATGGGCGTGCCCAAGGCCCGTGCCGGGGAGATGGTGAGATGACCTATATCGCCAAGCCGCAATTCCACCATCCGTCGCTCAAGCACAATGCGCTGGGCTTCACCCGGCGCGACTATGAGGGGAAGGTGTCGACGCTCTGCGCCGGCTGCGGGCACGACTCGATCAGCGCCGCGATCGTCCAGGCCTGCTTCGAGATCGACCTGGAGCCGCACCGCCTCGCCAAGCTGTCGGGGATCGGCTGCTCGTCGAAGACGCCCGACTATTTCCTCGGCGCCAGCCACGGCTTCAACACCGTCCACGGCCGCATGCCGTCGGTGCTGACCGGCGCCAACCTCGCCAATCGCTCGCTGATCTACCTGGGGGTATCGGGCGACGGCGACAGCGCCTCGATCGGCCTCGGTCAGTTCGCCCATGCGATGCGGCGCGGGGTCAACATGACCTACATCGTCGAGAATAACGGCGTCTATGGCCTCACCAAGGGGCAGTTCTCGGCGACCGCCGACAAGGGCAGCAAGTCGAAGAAGGGCGTCGTCAACTCGGACAGCGGGATCGACATGGTCGGCCTCGCGCTCCAGCTCGGCGCGACCTTCGTCGCGCGCAGCTTCTCGGGCGACAAGGACCAGCTCGTGCCGCTGATCAAGGCGGCGCTGACCCACAAGGGCGCGGCGTTCATCGACGTGCTCAGCCCCTGCATCGCCTTCAACAACCACAAGGGATCGACCAAGAGCTTCGACTGGGTGCGCGAGCATAACGAGGCGGTGAACCGGCTCGACGTGCTGATGGCGCGGATGGCGGTGACCGCCAGCTACGAGCCCGGATCGCTGACCGAGGTGACCCAGCATGACGGATCGGTGCTGCTGCTCCGCAAGGTCGCCGAGGATTACGACCCGACCGACCATGCCGGCGCGATCTCCTATCTCCAGCATGCCCATGCGGCGGGGGAGATCGTCACCGGCCTGCTCTATGTCGACCCCGAGGCGGAGGAGCTGCACGACGCGCTCGGCACGGTGAAGCAGCCGCTCAACGCGCTGTCGGACGAGGAACTGGTGCCGCCGGTGGCGGCGCTCGACAAGATCAACGCGGGGCTGCGCTAGAGCCTGATCGTCTGAGGAGCCGGCGCCTTGAATAGCCGTACCGAGCCGCTTGCCAAGCGCGCGCGGGCGTAGCAAGGCGGCCGCATGACGATCCGATCCCTGCTCTTCGTGCCGGGCGACAGGCCCGAGCGTTTCCCCAAGGCGGCGGCGAGCGGCGCCGACGCGCTGATCCTCGACCTCGAGGATTCGGTGGCGCCGGAGAACAAGCCGGTGGCGCGCGCGGCGATCGCCGAATGGCTGGGCGGCACGCGGCCGGTGCCCAGCTTCGTGCGGATCAATCCGCTCGATTCCGAGCATGTCCGCGCCGATCTCGCGGCGGTGATCGGCGCCCGGCCCGACGGGCTGGTCCTGCCCAAGGCGCAGGGCGCGGCCTCGGTCTGGCAGCTGGTCGAGATCGCCGGTCGCGACTGCCCGCCGATCCTGCCGATCGCCAGCGAGACCCCCGCCGCGGTGTTCGGGCTCGGCAGCTATGGCGAAGCCGCCGAGCGTCTCGCCGGGCTCACCTGGGGCGCCGAGGACCTGCCCGCCGCGATCGGCGCGGCGACCTCGCGCAATCCCGACGGCAGCTATACCCAGCCCTATGAGGTGGTCCGCGCGCTCACCCTGTTCGGCGCGCACGCCGCCGGGGTCGCGGCGATCGAGACGGTCTATCCCGACATTGCCGACACCGCCGGGCTGGAGGCCTATGTGGCGCGCGGCCGGCGCGATGGCTTCACCGGCATGATGGCGATCCATCCGGCGCAGGTGGCGATCATCAACGCCGGCTTCAGCCCCAGCGAGGCGGAGGTCGCCCATGCCCGCGCGGTGATCGCGGCCTTCGCGGCCAACCCCGGCGCGGGCGCGCTCAAGCTCGACGGCAAGATGATCGATCGCCCCCACCTGAAGCAGGCGCAGGCGCTGCTGGAGCGGGCGGGCGTGGTGGCGGGCTGATCCCCGCCGGCTTTCGGATGGATCAGGCCTGTTCGGCCGGCGCCAGGGCGCCCCAGGCCTCGGTCGCGGGCACCGGCGGAATCTCGCCGCCTTCCTCGATCCGGGCGAGGCGGGTCGGCAGATAGGCGCGCAGATAGGCGATCGTCGCCAGCTTCGCCTCGGCCAGCGCCTCGTCGCTCACCCGGTCCTGCTCGGCCACCGACAGCGAGAAGAACAGGTCGGCGATCAGCAGCGCCTTGAAGAACAGCTCGCGCGAGTCGGCGAGGCCGGGCAGCAGGAACTGCCGCCGCATCGCCTGCCACAGCGCGGTGCCGAAACGGAAATTCTCCTTGCAGCCCGCATGCTTGATCTCGGGCGGCGTGTGCGGGCCGAGCATCAGCTGCCGCGCCGCGCGGTCGGCGTTGAACGCGCGCTGATGGCATTCGAGCGAGCGTTCGACGACCGACTCCCACTCGTCGCTCTGCGGGATGCGCTGGTCGAGCTCGGCCTGCGCGGTGGCGATGGTGCGGGCCAATTCCTTCCACAGGTCGCTGATCTCGGGGAAGAAATGATAGGCCGACGAGGCGGGGATGCCGGCGGTCTCGGCGACCGCGATCATGCCGATCTGGTGCAGGTTCTGTGTGCCGAGCATCGCCCGGGCCGCTTCCAGCAATTCCACCCGCCGGGCGCGGCCTCGGGCCTGGGTCGCCTTGCGCGCCGGCGGCCTGCTTTTCGCGGTTGTGATCATGACCCCGTTTCCATGCTTTTCGCCCTGTTGACAAGCCCCCCTGTTTTGCGGATAGTCGAAGAAATTCGATTTTATACACAAAGAGAGGATGAGGCGGGATCGGCGCGGGGAATGATCGCAGCATAGAGCCAAGCCCTGCCGGATATATGTACGTTCCTGAGCCCGGCAGACCGCGTTACGCCCGTCGAGGCGAGTCGAAGCATAATTTTAAGTCGAAGATTTACGGGTTAGTTTTCGAATTCTCCCATGGGCCGCACGCTGTCCGGCGTGTTTTCGGTGGTGGGAGGCGCGCGTCCGGACGATCCGGGCGCGATGGGTGCAGCTTTTGAAAAGACGGTGGACATGACGCAGGCCTATCCTCTCATCATTGACGGCAAAACGGTCCCCACGGACAAGCATCTCGACGTGATCAACCCGGCCGACGGCCGCGTCTTCGCGCTCTGTCCGGCCGGCACCTCCGCCGATCTCGACCGCGCGGTCGAGGCGGCGCGACGCGCCTTCCCCGGCTGGGCGGCGACCCCGGACGCCGATCGCAAGGCCGCGGTCAACCGGCTCGCCGACATCATCGAGGCGAATATCGGCGAGCTGGCCGAGCTGATCACCCGCGAGCAAGGCAAGCCGATGGCCGGCCTCGGCTCGCAATGGGAGGTCGGCGGCGCCGCCGCCTGGACCCGCTTCACCGCGGCGCTCGACCTGCCGGTCGAGATCATCCAGGACGACGACAAGGGTCGGGTCGCGCTCTACCGCAAGCCGATCGGCGTGGTCGCGTCGATCACCCCGTGGAACTTCCCGGTGATGATCGCGATCTGGCACATCATGCCCGCGCTGCGCGCCGGCAACACGGTGGTGCTCAAGCCGTCGCCCTATACGCCGATCGCGACGCTCAGGATGGTCGAGCTGCTGCAGGAGGCGCTGCCGCCGGGCGTGCTCAACGCGGTCGCCGGGTCCGACGAGATCGGCCGGGCGATCTCCGCCCACCCCGGCATCGACAAGATCGTCTTCACCGGATCGACCCGCACCGGCAAGCATGTGATGGCGAGCGCGGCGGACTCGCTCAAGCGGCTGACGCTGGAGCTGGGCGGCAACGACGCGGCGATCGTCCTGCCCGACGTCGCGCTCGACGATGCGACGATCGAGAAGATCTTCTGGGGCGCGTTCATCAACAACGGCCAGACCTGCGCCGCGATCAAGCGCCTCTACGTCCATGACTCGATCTATGACGAACTGTGCGACAAGCTGCTCGCCTATGCCTCGGCGGTGAAGACCGGCGACGGCATGGCCGCCGACAGCCAGCTCGGCACCGTCCAGAACAAGATGCAGTTCGAGCGCGTGAAGATGCTGGTCGACGCCGCCAAGGCGAGCGGCGCGCGCGTCCTGTGCGGCGGCGCGCCGATCGAGGGCGACGGCCTGTTCTACCCGGTCACGCTGCTCGCCGACGTCAAGGAAGGCATGGCGATCGTCGACGAGGAGCAGTTCGGCCCGGCGCTGCCGATCATCCGCTACAGCGACGTCGAGGACGCGGTCGCCCGCGCCAACGACAATCCGAACGGCCTGGGCGGTTCGGTCTGGTCGAGCGATGCCGACAAGGCGGTCGCGATCGCCAGCCGGCTCGAATGCGGCAGCGCCTGGATCAACAGCCACGCGATGGTCCGCCCCGACGCGCCGTTCGGCGGCGTCAAGCAGTCGGGCATCGGCATCGAATTCGGCACGCTCGGCCTGGCCGAGTTCACCACCGTCCAGGTCATCCACCAGTGACCGGACATTGAGGTTCCGGGCGGGGCCGCCACCCCGCCCGCGACCGGCAGACCGCCAACAGCGGCGCCATCAACGAGCAGGGACGAACGTCAATACCCACCGCAGACGATCGAGGCAGACAGAAGGGGGTTCTTATGAAGAAGCATTCGTATCTTGGTTGGACCAAGTCGTCGGTTGCCGTCGCAGCGCTGATGCTGCCGGCGATCGCCCTCGCCCAGGCCGAGCAGCCGGCCGAGGAGCAGTATAGCGGCGACATCGTCGTCACCGCGACCCGCCAGTCCGAATCGCTGAGCAAGGTGCCGCTGAGCGTCAGCGCCTTCTCGCAGGAGAAGCTCGACAGCCGCGGCGTCCGCGACTTCGCCGACGTCATCCGCCAGACGCCGGGCGTCGTGTTCGAAGCGACCAACACCACCACCAACATCTCGATCCGCGGCATCAATTCGACCGCCGGCGCCGCCACCACCGGCGTCTATATCGACGACACGCCGATCCAGATCCGCGCGCTCGGCTATAGCGGCGGCAACACCTATCCGGTGATCTTCGACCTCGAGCGCGTCGAGGTTCTGCGCGGTCCGCAGGGCACGCTGTTCGGCGCGGGATCGGAAGGCGGCACGATCCGCTTCATCTCGCCGCAGCCGAGCACGACCAAGTCGTCGGGCTATGCGCGCACCGAATTCTCGATGACCGAGGATGGCGGGCCGAGCTACGAGGCCGGCCTCGCGCTCGGCGTGCCGCTGATCCAGGACAAGCTGGGCGTTCGCGTCAGCGGCTATTATCGCCGCGACGGCGGCTGGATCGACCGCGTCCGCTTCGAGAACAAGGGCGTCGTCGCCGACGACAGCAACTACCAGAACAGCTATGTCGGCCGCATCGCCTTCACCTGGGAGCCGACGCCCGAGCTGAAGATCACGCCGTCGATCGCCTATCAGAAGGTCTACACCAACGACAGCCCGGAGACCTGGGACAATGTCCGCGCCGACCCGAGCGTGCCGGACGCGCAGTTCTCCAACTATGACAAGGGCGAGTTCCTCAACGGCAACCGCGTCCAGGAAAATGGCCGCGACCGTTTCTACCTGCCGACGCTCAACGTCCAATATGCGTTCGGCCCGGTCGACCTGACCGCGATCGCCTCCTATTTCGATCGCAAGCAGACCTTCCGGTCCGATTACACGCTGTTCGACCAGAGCCTGTTCACCGGCATCACCCTGCCGATCTTCCCGAACCAGCAGGGCTTCAGCGACTTCGTCAACACGCAGAAGATCACCACCGGCGAAATCCGGCTGGCCTCGTCGGACCGCGACGCGATGCTCACCTGGCAGGTCGGCGGCTTCTACCAGAAGGCGAAACAGGTCTCGATCCAGCAGGTCGACGATCCGTTCCTGTTCCAGTACGCGCCGTTCCTGGTCGGCATCTTCCCGCCGCTGGTCAACGGCCGGCTGATCTACGACCAGGCGACCAGCTCGAAGGACGAGCAGATCGCCGCCTTCGGCCAGGTCAACTTCAAGCCGGTCGACCGGCTGACGCTGACCGTCGGCCTGCGCTACGGCCAGACCAAGTTCAACATCAATTCCTTCGCGCAAGGGCCGGTCGTCGGCCCGGCGGTGACCGACGTCGGCCGCCAGAAGGAGAAGCCCTTCACGCCGAAGTTCGGCGCCGAGTTCCAGGTGACGCCGAGCACGCTGGTCTACGCCTCGGCCTCGAAGGGCTTCCGTCCGGGCGGCTACAACCCGCAGGTCGGCGTCCCCTGCCAGGCCAGCGATCTCGATCCGCTCGGCTATCCGAACGGCCGCCCGACGACCTATGACTCGGACTCGGTGTGGAGCTACGAGCTCGGCCTCAAGACCCGCACCAGCCGCTTCAGCGCGCAGGGCAGCGTCTACCAGATCGACTGGAAGAACATCCAGCAGGTCGTCGGCCTCGGCGGCTGCGGCTTCCAGTTCACCGCCAATCTGGGCTCGGCGCGGAGCCGCGGCTTCGACCTCCAGCTCGACTATCGCCTGACCGACGATTTCACCGTCCAGGCCGAGGTCGGCTACACCAACGCCAAGTTCCTCGACACCTTCTTCGGCGGCCCGCTCGCCACGGTGCCGCTGGTGACCAAGGGCAACCATGTGGTGTCGCCGCCGTGGACGGTGTCGGTGCACGGTCAGTATGACCTGTCGTTGCGCGACCACCACGACTCCTACGTCCGCGCCGACTTCGACTATCGTTCGCGGCAGTCGAGCCTGACCCCGGGGATCGATCCGCGCAACGGCGGCACGGATCCGACGCTGAGCAACGCGCCGGCGCTCAAGGCGCTGTCGATGCGCGCGGGCTACCGCATCAACGGCATCGACCTGTCGCTGTTCGTCAACAACCTGCTCGACCAGGCCGTCTGGCAGGGCCGTCGCGCCCGCGACAACAACAATGCCACGGTCTACAAATCATATGTCGTGCGGCCGCGCACCTTCGGCGCGACCATCGCCTACCGCTTCTAGGCGGACGCAGGCAGGGGGAGCCGCGGCCGGCCGAGGCCGCCGCGGCTCCCTCCATCCACAGGGACAGGGGAGACGATCATGGTTTCAGGCTCGGCCGGGATTCGGAAGGGAATCCGGCGAATGATGGTGGCGGGGCCGATCCTGATCGCGTCGATGGCCTCCGGCACCGCGCAGGCGGCCGATTTCATCCTGAGCGGCGGGGAAATCTACACCCCCTCGGGATGGGTCGATGCGATCGCGGTGCAGGGCGACCGCATCGCCGCCGTCGGCGATGGGGCCGCGCTGAAAAAACGCTATCCGGCGATCACCACCATCGTCGATCTTGCCGGCAAGACCGTGATGCCCGGTCTCCACGACATGCATGTCCATCCGCTCGGGGCCGGGCTTTCGCTCCAGCAATGCAAGTTCGAGCAGGGGTCGACGCCGCAGCAGATCCTCGACGCCGTCACGGCCTGCGTGAAGAAGGCCAAGCCGGGCGCATGGATCGTCGGCGGACAATGGGCGGCGAGCTCGTTCGGCGACACCCCTCCCAACCGGCAGATGCTGGACGCGATCGCTCCGAACAATCCGGTCTCGCTGACCGATATCAGCGGCCACAGCAGCTGGGCCAACAGCCTGGCGCTGAAGGCCGCGGGCATCGCGCGCGGCACGCCCGATCCCAAGGGCGGGATCATCGAACGCGACGCATCGGGCGAACCGAACGGCCTGTTGCGCGAAAGCGCGGCCCATCTCGTCCGCCAGAAGATTCCGGCGCCGAGCGCGGAGGACAATGTCCGGGCCTTGAAGACCGGCATCGACATGCTCGTCTCCTACGGCGTCACCGCGCTCGTCGACGCGGTGGTCACCCCCGATGGGCTGTCGGCCTATCAGACGCTGACGGCGCGCAACCAGCTCAAGGCGCATGTCCGCGGCTGTCTCGTCTACGGGCGCACATGGGGCGACAACAGCGCCTTCGACCGGACGATCGCCGATCGCGAGCGCTACGGCTCGGCCCGCTTCAAGCTCGATTGCGTCAAGGTCTTCGAAGACGGCGTTCCGACCGAAAGCCACACCGCGGCCCTCATCGATCCCTATGCCCCCGACGAGCATGGCGAGGTCAAGGAGCCGAAGCGCGGCCTGCTGCTCGTCCAGCCTGCGGAACTCGATCCGCTGGTCACCCGGCTCGACAAGATGGGCGTCACGGTCAAGTTCCACGCGGCCGGCGACCAGGCCTCGCGCACCGCGCTCGACGCCATCGCCGCGGCGCGCAAGGCCAATGGCCCCGACGGACCCACCCATGACGTCGGCCACCTGACCTTCATCCAGCCCGAGGACATGAAGCGCGCCAAGGCGATCCGGGCGACGCTCGAATTCTCGCCCTATCTGTGGTTCCCGTCGCCGATCAACGACGACATCATCAAGGCTTCCGGCGCCGAGCGCATCAAGCGCGTCTGGCCGGTGCGCGAGGGGCTGGATTCGGGGGCGCTGGTCGTCGCCGGCTCCGACTGGTCGGTGATTCCGTCGGCCAATCCCTGGATCGGCATCGAGACGCTGGTGACGCGCAAGGCGCCCGACAACCAGCGCCCCGGCGAGGTCTATGGCCCGGACGAAGCGATCACCCTCAAGGAAGCGATCGACATCTTCACGATCAACGCCGCCAGGCAGTTCGGCTATGCCGACAGCCACGGCACGATCGAGGCCGGCAAGGTCGCCGACTTCATCGTCCTCGATCGCAATCCGTTCAAGATCGCCGCTACCGATCTTCACAACGTCGTCGTCACGCAGAGCTATGTCGGCGGCGAACTGATCTACGCGAAATAGGCCGTGCCGGCGGCGGGGCGGGCGGCTGGTCGCCTCGCGCATCCGCCGTCGCGCAGGCCGGCCGCATCGGCTTTCGATCAAGGGAGATGATCATGATTTCAGGATCGGCGGGAATTCGGAACGGAATCCGGCGGATGATGGCGGCCGCCGCGGTGGCCGGGCTCGTGTCGGCGGCGCAGGCGGCTTCGCCGACCACCGTCTACACCAACGGACAGGTCTATACGCCGGGCGGCTGGCAGACCGCCTTCGCGGTGCGCGACGGCCGCATCGTCGCGGTCGGCAGCGACGCCGAGGTGCGCAAGGCCGCGCCGGGCGCCGCGCAGGTCGACCTCGCCAGCCGCACCGTGCTGCCGGGCCTGTACGACATGCACGTCCACCCGGTGCTGCAGGCGAAGGGCGGGGAGGGCAGCTGCCGTATCTCGCCCGACCTCGCCCCGCAGCCGTTCCTCGCCGCCGTCGCCGACTGCGCGAACGAGCAGCCTCAGGGCGGTTGGGTGACCGGCGGCCAGTGGCAGTCGTCGGTGCTGACCGGCACCCCGATCACCGCCGCGACGCTCGACGCCGCGACCCCGGGCAGGCCCGCCTTGCTGTTCGACATCAGCGGCCACAGCCTGTGGGTCAACAGCCGCGCGATGGCGATCGCGGGGATCACCCGCGACACGCCCAACCCCGAGGGCGGCATCATCGAGCGCGACGCCGCCGGCAACCCGACCGGCATCCTGCGCGAGACGGCGCGCGACCTGGTGCTCCGGCACGTCCCGCCCCAGTCGCAGGAGCTGACCCAGGCGGCGCTGCGCAAGAATCTCGACCTGCTGCTGTCCTACGGCATCACCGGCTATGTCGAGGCGATGGCCTTCCGCGACGACCTCGAGGTCTATGACGCGCTCTACGACAAAGGCCAGCTCAAGCAGCATGTCCAGGCCTGCATCGCCTATAGCCATGCCGGCCATGTGAACCCCGATCTCGAAGCGACGATCGCGGCGATCCCGACCTATACGCGCGACCGGTTCAAGCCGACCTGCGTCAAGGTGTTCGCCGACGGCGTGCCGACCGAAAGCCACACCGGCGCGATGCTGGCGCCCTATGAGGCGGGCCAGCCCAACGCGCCGGCCAAGGGGCTGCTGCTGTTCGATCCGGCGACCTTCCAGCCGCGCATGGCCGAATGGGACCGCAAGGGCCTGAACGTGCTGTTCCACGCCGCCGGCGACGCGGCGGTGCGCGCCTCGCTCGACGCGATCGCCTATGTCCGCAAGGTCAACGGCCCGAACGGCCCGATGCACCAGGTCGGCCACGAGACCTTCGTCGACCCGGCCGACATGTCGCGCGGCAAGGCGCTCAACGCCGCGCTCGAATTCTCGCCCTATCTGTGGGACCCGCAGCCGATCAACGACGACATCACCATGGCGGTCGGCGCCAAGCGGATCGAGCGCGTCTGGCCGATCAAGGAAGGCTTCGCCTCGGGCGCGCTGGTCGTCGCCGGGTCCGACTGGGCGGTGATCCCGGCGCCCGATCCCTGGCTGGGCATCGAGACCGCGGTGACCCGCCAGAATGTCGGCGGCAGCGCGAAGAGCTTCGGCCCGAACGAGGCGATCACCGTCGAGCAGGCGATCCGCATGTTCACGATCAACGCGGTGACCCGCATGGGCCTCGACAAGGAGCTTGGGTCGATCGAGGCCGGCAAGCGCGCCGACTTCATCGTCGTCGACAAGAATCCGTTCAAGATTCCGCCGACCCAGATCCACAGCATCAAGGTGCAGCAGACCTATATCGACGGCGCGGTGGTGTTCGACCGCTCGGGGACCGCCGGCAAATGAGCCCCGGCGGGATCGCGCGCGCCGTTCTGCGCAGCGGCGCGCTGGTCCTGCTGACGAGCGTGGCGGCGGCGCCTTCCGCGTCGTCCGCCGCGCCGCCGGTCGCGGCGGCCCGGCATCCGATGACGGTCACGGTCTACAAGGGTGACTTCGCCACCGTGAACTCGTTCATCTTCTCCAACGGCCGCTCGCTGGTAGTGATGGACGTGCAGCGCAAGGCCGCCGAGGCGCGCAAGCTCGCCGCCGCGATCAAGGCGATGAAGCTGCCGCTGACGCACATCCTGATCAGCCACGGCCACACCGATCATTTCACCGGCATGGCGGTGTTCCGCGAGGCCTTCCCCGACGCGCGGATCGTCGTCGCGAACCGGGACATCAAGACCGATATCGAGCGCTACGCCGTCTATATGGACACGGGCGGCGAGACCGGGGCCGAGCCGCCGCTCGATCCCGCGCTCAAGCCGAAGACCGCCGACCATCCCGACGGCTTCGACTATGAGCGCAATATCGAGGTGCTGGCCTCGCCGAGGCTGGAGATGGTCGGCGGCGGCACGCTCGAACTCGACACCGATCACGCGCGCGCGGAGGCGCCGCATATCACCACCGTCTACAGCCCCGATCTCAACGCGCTGTTCCTGTCCGACCTCGGCTACAACGGCGTCCATTTCTGGATGGGCGACGACATCAGCCGTGAGGACCTGCTCGACTGGCGCGCCGAACTGCTGCGGATGAAGGCGCGCTACGCCCGGCTCGACCCGATCGTCTATCCGGGCCATGGCGACCCGGGCGACATGCGGATCTTCGATCCCTCGGTCCGCTATATCGACGATTTCCTGCGGGTGACGGCGGCGGCGAAGACGCCCGAAGAGGCGATGGCCCGGATGGTCGCGCTCTATCCCGGCTACAAGCAGGCCGACTTCTTCCTGAAGTACAGCGCGATGGAGCATGTGCCGGTGCGGCCGACGACGGTCGGCCATCGCGCCGAGGCGGGCTGGCGCGCCACGGTCCGCGCGCTCGCGGCGGCCGAGTTCCGCAACCCCGCCTGGGGCTATTCGCACAGCGCGCGCGACTATGCGCTGGCGCGGCAGCTCGCTCGCGCCGACGGCGTGCGGCTCGACGACGACGTGCTGTTCGCGGCGGCCTGGCTGCACGACATGGCGGCCTTTCCGAAATGGGAAGCGGCGGGCGTCGACCATGCCGATCGCGCCGCCGACACGGTCGACACCATATTGAAGGGCAGCGGCTTTCCCGAGGGCAAGATCGACGCGGTCCGCGCCGCGATCCGCACCCATATGTTCGATCGCGATCCCAAGACGCCCGAGGCGCTCTACCTGCACGACGCCGATGCGCTCGACTGGCTCGGCGCGGTCGGCGTCGCGCGGGTGATGGCGCTCGCCGACGCCCAGGGCGGCAAGCCCGACGGGCCGGACGTGGTGAAGATGCTCGAGGACAATCTGGCCAAGGTGCCGGCGCGGGTGCTGTCGCCGGCGGGCAAGGCGCTGATGCCGGGCCGCAAGGCCGAGCTGGAGGCTTTCCTGCGGCAGCTCGGGGCCGAGACCGAAGGTCTGGCGACATTGTGACGATGGGAGGGGGAGCGACGATGCGGATGATGGCGAAGCTGCTGGCGGGCGGGGCGCTCGCGCTGGTCGCGGCGGGGGCGTTCGCGGCGGAGAAGCCGGCGGACATGATCCTGCTCAACGGACAGGTCCGCACCCCCGGCGGCTGGGCGGAGGCGCTGGCGATCCGCGACGGCGTGATCGTCGCGGTCGGCGACGCCAAGGCGGCCGAGGCCTGGCGCGGCGAGGGATCGAAGGTCGTCGACCTGCAGGGCGCGGCGGTGCTGCCCGGCCTCCACGACATGCACGTCCACGTCCAGTCGGCCGGCCTCGAACAATATAGCTGCGGCTTCGCCTATGGCGCCAAGCCCGCCGCCATCGCCGCGCGGGTGAAGGAATGCGCCGCCAAGGCCGCGCCGGGCGCGTGGATCATCGGCGGCAACTGGGTGGCGGCGGTGTTCGCCAAGGGGCAGCAGAACCGCGCCTTCCTCGACAAGGTCGCGCCGAACAACCCGGTCTTCCTGTCCGACGAATCGCACCATAGCGGCTGGGTCAATTCGAAGGCGCTCGAACTGGCGGGCATCACCCGCGACACGAAGGACCCCGAAGGCGGCGTCATCGACCGCGACGCCAAGGGCAACCCCACCGGCGTGCTGCGCGAGGCGGGAACCTTCGCCGTCCAGAAGGTCATCCCCGCGCCGACCGAGGCGCTCAACCGCAAGGCGCTCGCCCTCGCGACACGGCAGATGCTGTCCTATGGCATCACCTCCTTCACCGACGCCTGGCTCGACCCCCAGAACCTCAGGACGCTGTCCGACCTGTCGGGCGAGGGCATCGTCAAGCAGCGGGTGCGCGGCTGCATCTTCTGGGCGCCGGACGACAAGGATTCGGAGCGGCTGATCGCGGCGCGCGCCTTCTACGCCAAGCCGCGCTTCAAGCCCGACTGCGTCAAGTTCATGCTCGACGGGGTCCCGACCGAGAGCCACACCGCCGCGATGCTCCATCCCTATCAGGGGATCGCGGCCGACGATCCCAAGGCCAAGGGCATATTGATGGTCCCGCAGCCCGCGCTCGACGAGGCGGTGGCGCGCTTCGACCGGATGGGGCTGCACATGAAGTTCCACGCCGCCGGCGACGGCGCGGTGCGCGCGGCGATCGACGCGGTCGAGCATGCCCGCAAGGTCAATGGCTGGGGCGGATCGTCGCACGAGCTGGCGCATGACAGCTTCGTCGACCGCGCCGACATCCCGCGCGCCCGCGCGCTCAACCTGACCTGGGAATTCTCGCCCTATATCTGGTATCCGACGCCGATCGCCGACGTCGATGTCCGCAAGGCGGTCGGCGACGAGCGGATGAAGCGCTTCACCCCGATCGCCGACGCGATGGCGACGGGCGCCAACATCATCGCCGGCTCCGACTGGTCGGTGGTCCCCTCGGTCAATCCCTGGCTGGCGATCGAGACGATGGTGACGCGCCAGTCGCCCGGCGGCAGCGCGAACAGCGTCGGCCCCGACGAGAAGGTCACGCTCGACCAGGCGCTGCGGATGTTCACCGAGAACGCCGCCGCCGCGATGGGCGACCGCGACCTGGTCGGCTCGATCGAGCCCGGCATGCATGCCGACATCGTCGTGACCGAGAAGAACCCGTTCAAGGTTCCGGTCACCGAGATCCATGACACCAAGGTCCGCATGACCTTCATCGACGGCGAGCTGGTCTACGATGCCGCCAACCCGCCGCCGCTGACCGCCGAATGACGAAGAGGAGACGATGATGATGGGTGTGGCAGCCAGGGCGACGGCGCTCGGGGCGATGCTCCTGGCCGGCGCGGCGATGGCCGAGGCGCCGGCCGACACGATCCTGCTCAACGGGCAGGTCTACACCCCCGGCGGCTGGGCCGAGGCGCTGGCGATCCGCGACGGCGTGATCGTCGCGGTCGGCGACGCCAAGGCGGCGGAGGCCTGGCGCGGCGCGGCGTCGAAGGTCGTCGACCTGAAGGGCGCGGCGGTGTTCCCCGGCCTCCACGACATGCACGTCCACACCCAGTTCGCCGGGCTCGAACAGTTCGCCTGCGGCTTCCCCAACGCCGCCAAGCCGGCGGTGATCGCGGCCCGGATCAAGCAATGCGCGGCGAAGGCCGAGCCGGGCGCCTGGATCGTCGGCGGCAACTGGTCGGCCGGCTCCTTCGCCAAGGGCCAGCAGAACCGCGGCTTCCTCGACAAGGTCGCGCCGAACAACCCGGTGCTGCTGTCGGACGAGGCGCACCACAGCCTGTGGGCGAACAGCAAGGCGATCGCCGCGGCGGGCGTCACCCGCGACACCAGGGACCCGGCCGGCGGCATCATCGAGCGCGACGCGAAGGGCGAGCCCAACGGCCTGTTCCGCGAGAATGCGGCGGGCCTGCTCGACAAGGCGATGCCCGAGCCGTCCGACGCGCTGAAGCGCAAGGCGATGACGCTGTCGACGCGGCAGATGCTGTCCTACGGCATCACCTCCTTCACCGACGCCTCGGTCCGCACCGGCAATGTCCGCACCCTGTCCGGGCTGGCGCGCGACGGCATCATCAAGCAACGCGCGCGCGGCTGCATCGTCTGGTCGCCCGGCGACGCCAATGGCGAGATGCTGATCCGCACCCGCGCCGACTATACGGTCGGCCGCTTCAAGGCCGACTGCGTCAAGGTCTTCATGGACGGCGTGCCGACCGAGAGCCAGACGGCGGCGATGCTGCATCCCTATCATGGCGATCCGCACGGGACCGGCATCCTGATGATCCCGCAGGCGGCGCTCAACGACGGCATCGCGCGGTTCGACCGCATGGGCCTCCACGTCAAGTTCCATGCCGTCGGCGACGCGGCGGTGCGGTCGGCGCTCGACGCGGTCGAACATGCCCGCAAGGTCAACGGCTGGGGCGGGTCGGCGCACGAGGTCGGCCACAACACGTTCGTCGACCGCGCCGACATCCCGCGCGTGCGGGCGCTGCACATGACCTGGGAGTTCTCGCCCTATATCTGGTATCCGACGCCGATCACCGACGTCGACGTCCGCAACGCGGTCGGCGACGAGATGATGAAGCGCTTCATCCCGATCAAGGAGGCGCTCGACACCGGCGCCAACGTCATCGCCGGCTCCGACTGGTCGGTGGTTCCGTCGGTCAATCCCTGGATCGCGATCGAGACGATGGTGACGCGCCAGAAGCCGGGCGGCGGCGACAAGACGATCGCCCCCGACGAGCGCGTCACGCTCGACCAGGCGCTGCGCATCTTCACGTCGGACGCGGCGGCGGCGATGGGCGATCGTGATCAGGTCGGCTCGATCGAGCCCGGCATGCATGCCGACATCGTCGTGACCGAGACCAACCCGTTCAAGGTTCCGGCCACCCAGATCCACGACACCAAGGTCCGCATGACCTTCATCGACGGCGAGCTGGTCTATGACGCGGCCAATCCGCCGCCGCTGACCGCCGACTGAGGCCGGGGGAAACGCGTGTCCCGGGACATCCGACATCCCTCGACGATGGAGACCGGCCTCGCCGAGCTGCGGCGCGCGCTCGACGAGCGCCGCCTCACCAGCGTCGAGCTGCTGACCCTCTACCTCAACCGCATCGCGCATTATGACCGGCACGGGATCGCGCTCAACGCCGTCCCGCTGTTCAACCCCGCGATGTTCGAGGAGGCGCGGCGCTCCGACGAGCGGCGCGCGCGGGGCGAGACGCTGGGGCCGCTCGACGGCATCCCCTATCTCGCCAAGGACAGCTATGCGGTCGAGGGGCTGGCCGTGGCCAGCGGATCGCCGGCGTTCGAGCATCTGATCGCCGGCCGGGACGCCTATGCGATCGCGCGGCTGCGCGCGGCGGGGGCGATCCTGATCGGGCTGACCAACATGCCGCCGATGGCGGCGGGCGGCATGCAGCGCGGCGTCTATGGCCGCGCCGAAAGCCCCTATAACGAGCATTTCCTGACCGCCGCCTTCGCCTCGGGATCGTCGAACGGGTCGGGCACCGGCACCGCCGCCGGCTTCGCCGCCTTCGGCCTGGCGGAGGAGACCTGGTCGTCGGGCCGCGCGCCGGCCTCGAACAACGGTCTCGCCGCCTATACGCCGTCGCGCGGGGTGATCTCGATCCGGGGCAACTGGCCGCTGATCGCGACGATGGACGTCGTCGTCCCCTATGCGCGGTCGATGGACGACCTGCTCGAACTGCTCGACGTCCTCGTCGCCGACGATGCCGAGACGCGCGGCGATTTCTGGCGCCAGCAGGGCGCGGTCGCGATCCCCAAGGCGTCCGAGGTGCGGCCGGCCGACTATCGGAGCCTCCGTGATCCCGATGCGCTGGCGGGCAAGCGGATCGGCATCCCGCGCATGTACATCAACAAGGACCCCGGCGGCCCGCGCCCGATCGCGACGCGGCCGAGCATCGTCGAGTTGTGGGGCCTCGCCGAACGCGACCTGAAGGCGCTCGGCGCCGAGGTGGTCGAGGTCGATTTCCCGCTGATCTCCAACTATGAGGCCGATCCGCTGCCGGCCAACCGGCTGGTCGAGCGCGGCCTCGTCCCCGAAGGCTTCCCCAAGGCCGAGGGCTGGGACCTGACGATCTTCGCCTGGGACGACTATCTCCGCGCCAATGGCGATCCCAAGCTGAACCGGCTGGCCGACGTCGACGGCGAGAAGATCCTGCCCGCGATCCCCGGTTTCCTGCCCGACCGCTATGAGGGCATCCCGCCCTTCTCCGCCTTCGCCGAGGCGGCGGCGCGCGACGGGGTGACCCCGCGCGAGGAGATCGCCTTCCTCGAAGAGGGGCTAGCCGGGCTCGAACGGGCGCGGCGGATCGACCTCGAGGACTGGATGACCGGCCTCGGCCTCGACGCGGTGGTGTTCCCGGCGGTCGCTGATATCGGTCCGGCCGACAGCGACATCAACCCGCTGTCGCAGGACGCGGCGTGGCGCAACGGCGTCTGGGTCGCCAACGGCAACCAGGCGATCCGCCATCTCGGCGTCCCGACCGTCACCGTGCCGATGGGGATGATGGCCGACATCGCGATGCCGGTCGGCCTCACCTTCGCCGGCCGCGCCTATGACGACAATGCGCTGCTCGCCTATGCCTATGCGTTCGAGGCGAGCCGGCGGCGCGTCCTGCCGCCGCGCCGGACCCCGCCGCTGCCCGAGGAGGGCATGCTGGCGGGCGCGGCGCGGGCGGTGCTCTCGGGCGATGCCGGCCGGCTCGACTGGCGGGCGACGCTGCTCCCGGTCGACGACAGCGGCCATTGCGGCATCGCGGTGGAGGGCGAGATCGTCGGCGGCGATGCCGGCGACGTCCGCCTGTTCGTCAACGGCCGGCCGCTCTCGGTCCGGCGCGACGGCCGCCGCTTCTCCGGCGAGGCGCGCCTGCCGATGGAGACGCATAGCCGGCTGCACAGCCGCTGGCGCGGGCCTTACGGCTCGATCGTCGTCGCGCTGCACACGGCGCCCGGCGGCCGCAGCACCGGCGATTACCAGGTGGTGGGGGGGATCGCCTGATGGCCTCGCTTTCCGCCGCGCCCATCATTCACCGATAGACCAAGGAGAAGGCCATGGCCCGCACCGGCTTCTACACCGACGAACGCACCTTCTGGCACGCGACCGGCATGCAGGCGCTGTTCCTGCCGGTCGGCGACTGGGTGCAGCCGCCCAACGGCACGGCGGGCGCCGACACGCCCGATTCGAAGCGCCGCCTGCTCAACCTCGCCCATGCGTCGGGGCTGATCCGCAAGCTGACGCTGCCCGAGGCGATCCCGGCGACGGTCGAGGACGTCTGCCGCGTCCACCCGCGCGACTATATCGACCGCTTCAAGGCGACGAGCGACGCGGGCGGCGGCGACCTCGGTCATCTCGCGCCGTTCAGCAAGGGCGGCTATGAGATCGCGATGCTGTCGTGCGGGCTCGCCATCGCGGCGGTCGACGACGTGCTGAGCGGCAAGGTCGACAACGCCTATGCGCTGTGCCGCCCGGCCGGGCACCACTGCCTCGCCGACACGCCGATGGGCTTCTGCCTGCTCGCCAACATCCCGATCGCGATCGAGGCGGCGAAGGCGCGCCACGGCATCTCGCGGGTTGCGGTGGTCGACTGGGACGTCCATCACGGCAACGGCACCCAGTCGATCTTCTACGATCGCGCCGACGTGCTCACCATCTCGATCCACCAGGACCGCTGCTTCCCGCCGGGCTATAGCGGCGCGGAGGATCGCGGCGAGGGCGCGGGGCTCGGCTACAACCTCAACGTGCCGCTGCCCGCCGGGGCCGGACACGACGCCTATGTCCAAGCGTTCGACGACATCGTCGTCCCGGCGCTCGACGACTTCAAGCCCGAGCTGATCATCGTCGCCAGCGGCCTCGACGCGAACAGCGTCGATCCGCTCGCCCGCATGCTGCTGCACAGCGAGAGCTATCGCCTGCTGACGCAGAAGATGCTCGACGCCGCGGCGCGGCTGTGCGGCGGCAAGCTCGTCGTCGTCCATGAAGGCGGCTATGCCGAGGCCTATGTCCCCTTCTGCGGCCATGCCCTGCTCGAGGCGCTGAGCGGCGAACGCACGGCGGTGGTCGATCCGGTGCTGGAGATGGCCGAGGCGTGGCAGCCGGGGCCCGAGGCCGCCGCCTTCCACCGCCAGTGGATCGATCGCCTCGTCGCGGACCTCAGGAAGTGAGGTGGCGCCCGGCGGTCCTGCGCAGCGCGGCCGCCGGGCTGCTGCTGCTGGCGTCGGCGGCCTCCGCCGCCGAGCCGCGCGAATGGCTGATGATGGTCAAGTCGCGCAACCTCGATCCGGCGCGCAGCGCCGAGTTCGATCATTGGTACAACGATATCGACATCCCCGACGTGCTCGAGGTGCCCGGTTATGGCCGGGCGCGGCGCGGCCATGCGGTGACGGGCGACAAGCCCTATGTCGCGCTCTACACGATCAGCTCGCCGGACATCGACAAGACGATCATCGCGATGCTGATGGCGAGCTGGCGGATGGACCAGGTCGGCCGCGGCACGCCGCTGATCAAGGTCACCGAGCGCCTCTATTATCGGCGCGCCGGCAAGGGCGCCCGCGACGCCAGCGCGGCGAAGCCGACCTATCTCTATCTCCACCGCTCGGCGGGCGTGTCGGCGGGGGCGATGCGCGGCGTGGTCGACGCCGGCCTCGCGGGTAGCGCGGTGCCCTACGATATCTACCAGGTGCTGATGCACGATCCGGTGACGGTGCCGAAGCAGCTCGTCCTGTTCGAGCTGTCGGCCGATTCCGACGCGGCGGCGGCGGAGACGGTCCGCCGCATCCAGCAGCGGCTCGGCGGCACCGGCGGCTGCGGCGCCGATTGCGAGACTCTCTACCGGCTCGTGCGCGACGTCGAGGGGTGAGAAGCAGCCGTCATGCTGAACTTGTTTCAGCATCCACCAAGCCTCTCGGGCTGGTCATGAGGCAATGTGACGAAGGTTCGGGCAAGCACCTTGAGGATCGCGCCTGCCTCCCGGTGGATGCTGAAACGAGTTCAGCATGACGGGGAGGAGGCTCAGTTCGTCCCGGACGTCTCGGCCGGGAAGCGGGCGATCAGGTTGGCGCGGGTGCCGACGACGTCGACCATCCGCTTGCCGCGATAGGCGGCGACTTCCTGCGGCGTATAGGGGGTGAAGCCGCCCTTGGCCGGGCCGCCCATTGCCGGGATCAGCCAGTTGAGCAGCGCCGACAGGTCGGCGTCGCTGAGCTTCGAATTGGCCGAACCGGGCACCTGGACCAGGAAGGCGCGCCCGCCGTCGACGTCGAGGAAGCGGTACAGCTCCCCCTTCATCGCCGGCACCCGGCCGGCGATGCCGCGGCCGTCGGGCATGTGGCAGCCCTGGCATTCGGTCATGTAGTTGACGTGGGGCTGGCGGCCGTTGCTCGCCATGTTCGGCGCCTTGCCGCCCGGCGCCGACGCGCCGGCATGCGCCACGGCGAGGACCGTGGCGCACGTCAGGGATGCGGCGAGGAGGAGACGCGGACGCATCGGCGATCCTCAGTCGGCGGCGCCGAGCACGACCGCGGTCGAGCAGTTGTAGATCATGCCGACCTGGGTGCCGAGGCACCAGTTGATGTCGTTCGATCCCGACGGCTGGTGGATCGGCTTGTCGCCCTCGTTGCGGTTGCACATGCAGCGGCCGCAGCCCGACTTGCCGCAGCAGTCGTTGTAGCTGATCACATAATCCTTGCCGTCGGCCGGGTTGCGGCAGGTGCCGACCCAGGTGATCGGCGACGGCTCGGTGCCCGGCGGGCAGGACGAGGTGCTGCCGCCGCAGCAGGAGCAGAGGAAGCCGTCGATCGCGCAGTAGCGCCAATAGTCGCACGACTGCGGATCGCCCGTCTCGCCCGGCTGCTGCGCCGCATTGGCGCGCGACACGGGCAGGAGGGGCATCGCCGCCGCGAAGCCGAAGGCGGTCGCGCGTCCGAAGAAGCTCCGGCGCGAGATGCCGCGCGCGGTGGAGCGGCTCATCCGCTCCATGATCCTGTCCAGCCTGGTCATTTGGCAGCTCCCGTATGTACCCGCTGCGCGTCACGGCGCGCCGCATATTCCTGAATCGACGCGATGCCCGTGCGTTGAGCCTCGAACAGGCTCTCGACATGCTCGCGATTGTTGACAAGCCCCTTCGACGCGACCGTCCCGTCCGCGCCGAGCAGCACGGCATAGGGCAGCTTGCCGACGCCATGGGCGCGGCCGAGGTCGGTCGAAAGGACGAAGGGGTGATCGGCCAGCTTCTGCTGCACGATCATCTTCATCTGCGCCGGCTCGTCGCCGTCGCTGGCGAAGACCAGCCGGGTGGTGTCGGCGTTCTCGCGCGCGATCGACAGCAGCACCGGCAGCATCGACTTGCACATCGGGCAGGTCGGCGAGACGAAGAACAGCAGGGTCGACCGGCCGTCCGCCGTCGCGCCGCCGACGCGGACCTCGCCGCCGGTCAGGCTCGGCAGGTCGAAGGAGGGCGCGACCTCGCCGACCTTGGAGCCGCCCGACAGGGTCAGCGCGCCGACCGGGCCGAGCCGCTCGTGCAGCATGCCGACCTGGCGGAACAGGCCGAGCATCAGCAGGCCCATGGCGACGATGACCACCCATTGCAGCGCGAACGCCGCCAGAAACATCCCATTCATTTGAGCACCGCCTTTTCCTGCAAGCGCACTGCCGTGAACTGTCCGAAACCGAAATAGAGGAGCGCGAACGCGACGATCGCGCCGATCCCCGAGATCGCGTCGATGGCGCCGAGCGCGCGGGGCGCGACCGGCAGCGCGGCCGCCGCCAGCGCGACGGCGGCGAGCAGCATGTTGCGCGCCACCAACTCCCAGCCGAGCGACGCGCGGCTGGTGCCGAAGCCGAGGCAGCCGCAGTCGATATGGGTGCGGCCGCGCACGATGTTGACCGCCATCGCCGCCGCATAGACCAGCAGCAGCGCCGCGATCGCGCCCATCGCCGCCTGGCTGCCGATCGCGACTGCGGCGATCGCCGCGGCGCCGGCCGCCAGCTCGACGGCGACGATCGCCGCTGCCGCCGGGACGAGCAGCGCCTCGGGCACCAGCATATAGGCCGCCAGCGTGCCGGTGAAGCCGGCGAAGTCCCTCGCCTTGGCCAGCCCGCCGAGCAGGAACAGCCCGCCCAGCAGGACATCCGCCACCAGCACGGGGAGGATGTCGATACCCGTCACTTGCCCGGCACCGGCGCGGGCTGGATGATCGTCATCGTCGGGCCGAAGCCGTCGATCTTGCGGATCAGCTTGCCGGTCAGCGCGTCGCGCACCTTGAGGTCGGTCTCGCCCATCATGGTGGTGTAGAGCAGCGGCTTGTCGTCCTGGCTGACCGCCACCGACAGGGCCGGCGTCTCGAGCGCGATCCGCTCGATGCGGGTCTGCTTGGCGACGTCGTAGACCCAGATCTCGGTGCCCGGGTCCTTGTGGGTGTTCGGCCCGCCCTGGTGCATCAGCACATAGAGCCGCCCGGTGCCGCGATGATAGGCGGCGGCCTGCAGCGCGCCGGGGCGCCAGTCCTTCTCGGCCGGGGTGGTCAGCGACCAGCTCCTGGCGATCGCCGGAACATCCTTGCTGTGGTCGATGACGTGGACCTTGCCCGAATAGGTGAAGAACAGCCACTGGCTGCCGGTCCACACGCCCTTCTCGGTCACGGGATCGTCGTCGGCGAACAGCTTCTTCGACGTCTTGCCGAGCGTCACCTTGCCCTCGGCGTCGAGCGTCGCGGACTGGAGCGCGCCGTCGCCGCAGATCAGGAAGAATTTGGACGGCCCGGTCGGGTAGATCAGGCTGCAGCCCGAGGTCGCATATTCGCCGACCATCTTCTGCGCCTGCATGTCGATCACGGTGACCGACTGTTCGGGCGTGAAGTTGTAGACGAGGCCGAAGCGGCCGCCCGGCATCACCGGCGACACCGACTGGAAGGGCATGCCGTTGTAGCGTTTGGCCGGGATCACCGGCTCGGCGCCCGGGGTCAGGTCCGACGTCTTGTAGAAGGTGACGACGTCGGTGCGCTCGCCGCGGGTGCCGCGCGCGAGGAAGGTCGAGGGCACGGCGAAGGTCTTGCCGTCCTCGGCCAGCATCAGGATGCCGTGGCCGTAGCCGCTGCTGATCATGCCGAGCATCTGGCCGCTGTCGGCGTCGACCAGATAGGCGCGGCCGTCGAGCATCCGGTCGAACGAGATGTCGTTCAGCCAGACCCAGTGCGGCTGCATCGTCTCGGCCAGGCTCTCCTTCGTCAGCTCCTCGGGCTGGAGCTGGGCGAGGGCCGGTGCCGCCGTGGCGAGGCACAGCGCGGCAAAGCGCAGCACGGCAGGGGCGGTGAAAGTCTTCATGTCATTCCTCCGGCGGTCGGGGCTATTTCCGGGTGGCAAGGTAAGCGATCACGTCCGCCCGGTCCTGCGCGTTCGGCAGGCCCGCGAAGGCCATGCGCGATCCCTTGATCATGGCGGCGGGGCGGGTCAGGAAAGTGTCGAGCTTGTCGGGCGTCCAGCTGATCGCGGCGGCCTTCATCGCGGGCGAGTAGGGGAAGCTGGTCGCCCCCGCCTTGCGCCCGACGACCCCGGCCAGGTTGGGCCCCATGCCGGCCTTCTTGCCGGGATCGACCGTGTGGCAGGCGACGCAGCGCTTGAACAGGGTCGCGCCCTTCGCGGCGTCGCCCGCCGCGACGGCGGGGGCCGGCAGCGCGGCCAGCCCGATCAGCAACATCCCCATGACGGCGATGGAACGCATCGACATTCTCTCCCAGAAACCAGATATCAGAAATTATAGCCGACGCTGCCGCCGAACCAGCGCGGACGCGCATAGGCCTGGTTGGCGAAACCGAACGACGCGCTCAGGTCGAGATTGTAGATCCGGTATTTCTTGTCGGTCAGGTTGTTCGCGAACGCCGCCAGCGTCCAGTGGTCGTCGTCCGACGACCAGGAGATGCGGGCATTGCCGACGATGCGCGACGGCTCGCGGTCGATCGGCGCGTTGAACGTCGAGAAATAGAGCGAGGAGTCGTATTTCCAGTCGGTCTGCAGCGCGAGCTGGCCCGGGCCGACCGGGAAGGCGTAGCGCGCCATGCCGCCGATGCTCCATTTCGGCGCCTGCGGCATGTCGCGGTCGGCGACGCGGCCGCTCGGCAGGGTGATGCCCTTCACCTTGGTGTCGAGCCAGGTCAGGAAGCCCGATAGCATCAGGCCGCGCGCCGGGCGCAGCACCAGCTCGGTCTCGACGCCGGTCACCCGCGCGGGGACGTTGGCGACGATCTGCGACAGGCCCTGCAGGGTGAAGGCCTGATAGTCCTTATAGTCGTAGTGGAAGACCGCGCCGTTGAAGGTGACCTTGCGGTCGAGCAGGGTCAGCTTGAACCCGGCTTCGTAGTTGGTCAGCACTTCCTGGTCGTAGGGCAGGGTGGTCGGGTCGATCGGCGTGAACGCCTGCACGCCGAAGCCGCCGCTCTTGGTGCCGCGGTTGACGCCGGCATAGAGCAGCACGTCGTCGGTCGGGCGATAGTCGACCTGGACCTTGCCCGACCAGTTCTTGAAGGTCTGCTTGGCGAGGCCGGGGTTGGTCGTCCGATTGAAGACGAAGTCCTGCACGCCGTTCTCGGCATGGGCGAAGTCGTAGGTCTTGCGGTCCCAGCTGTAGCGGCCGCCGACGGTCAGGCTGATCTGGTCGGTGGCCTTGTACTCGACCTGCCCGAACAGCGCGACCGAATCGGTCTTCTGCCGCCCGCCATAATTCTCCAGCAGGCCGAGCACCGGCGCGGCGTCGATCTGATAGTCGTTGTCGGTGCGGATCTTGAGGCCGTAGATGCCGGCCAGCCAGGTGAAGCGATCGGTGTCGCCCGACAGGCGCAGCTCCTGCGAGAGCTGGTAGAGGTCCTGCGCGGTGTCATAGTGGAAGATGTGGACCGGCGACATGTCCGAATCCTCGCCGAAGCGCTTCCGCAGGTCCTGGTAATCGGTGATCGAGGTCAGCTTGGCGCCGCCGAAGTCCTGCTCGTAGCGGACCGTGGCGCTCCAATATTTGCGGTCGAAGAAGCCGATCCGGTCGAACGAGCCGGTGAAGGGGTCGTTGTCGGGTTCCTTGTAGCCGAACGCGTCGCAGCCGCCGCAGGTGCCCCAGAAGTCGTCGTTCGGGCCGAGCTTGAAGCCCAGGCCGTCGGCGTCGAAGCCGGCGGCGACATGGCTGTAGAGGCCGCCGCTCGTCTCATGGTCGTTGCGCAGGCCTTGCAGCTTGACGAGCAGGGTGCCGCTGTCGCCGACGTCGGCCTCGATCTGCAGGCGGCCGCCATAGAAGCGGGCATTGCCGATGTCGCGGCCGATCCGGTTCTCGATATAGCCGCCATGATGGTCGCTGGTGAACGACAGGCGGGCGCGGACCCGCTCGCTCAGCGGGCCGCTGAGCGCGCCCTCGGTCGCGATCTGGCCGTAGCTACCGACGGTGAGCTGCGCATAGCCTTCGAGCTCGCGGGTCGGGCGCTTGGTGATCACCTGGACGAGGCCGCCGGTGGCGTTGCGCCCGAACAGCGTGCCCTGCGGCCCGCGCAGGATCTCGACGCGCTCGAGGTCGAACATCTGGCCGCTGATCGCGCCGAGCGCGCTGACATAGACCTCGTCATTGTAGAAGGCGATCGGCGCCTCCTGCGAATCGGCGAAGTCGTTCTGCGACACGCCGCGGATGTTGAAGACGGTGATCGTCGGGCTGTACTGGGCGACCTGGAGGCCGGGGACCTGCGCGGCGAGCGCGGTCATGTCCTGGCGGCCGACCGAATCGAGCATGGCGCCGCCGATCGCGGTGACCGACAGGCCGATGTCCTGCAGCTTCTGCTCGCGCTTCTGGGCGGTGACGACGATTTCGTCGTCGGCGCCCTGGGCCATGGCGGCGGCCGGCGCGAGCATGGTTCCGGCGAGCAGCGCCAGCTTCACCCAGCCCTGCATCGGATTGCGTGCTGTCTTCATGTGTCCCTTTTCCCTCCCCGGGATTTATTCGAATTGTTTCGAGTAAACTATGTCGAATTTTTTCGATTTGTAAAGGCGAATTAGCCCCGTACCGGTGCAAATCCGATCCGTAATAACCGAATTTAGTTCGGTCCAGATTCGACTTGACTTGGTCGAACCGATCTCTCAGTGCAGCCGGAAGCGGGCGGAATTCGGGCCCCGCGGGGAGTGATGATCGGCTTGGCCAGACGGACGCAGGAGCGAGGACGGACGCGCAGGGCCGCATTGGTCGAAGCGAGTCGGAAGCTGTTGCGGGCCCGTGAGATCGACGAGATCTCGCTGACCGACATCGCCGAGGAAGCCGGCATCCCGAAAAGCTCGGCCTATCATTTCTTCTCGCACGTGCTCGAAGTGTTCGAGGCCGCGGCCGGCGACATAGAGGCCGAGCTCCAGGCCTGGCTGGAGGAGCTGTCGACCGAGGGCTGCAGCGACTGGCGGCAGGTCGTCACCCGTTTCACCGGCCGGGGCGCGGCCTATTTCAACGGCAATCGCGACGCGATGCAGCTTCTGATCGGCCCGAAGAGCCCGGCGGCGATCAAGCTGAAGGACCGGCAGAACGACTTCGCGATCGCGGCCCAGCTCAAGGACGACATCTCCGCCCATTTCCAGCTTCCCGAGCTGGCCGACACGCCCGAGATCTTCTTTCGCGGAATCGAGATCGCCGACCTGTTCTTCGGCCTGTCGGTGATCCGGCACGGCCACATCACCGACGATTTCGACCGCGAGGCGGCGCGCGCCACCTGCGCCTACCTGTCGCTCTACCTGCCTGTCGTCCTGCCGCGCGCGGCGGCTTGAAAGATTGAAGCGCGCGTCATCCTGACGAAAGTCAGGATCCATTGCCGCTCCGTCGGAATGGAGTCGCGGCGTTGCGGCTCTGGATGCTGAATCACGTTCAGCATGACGAAGGCGCAGGGGCGGCGTGGCCCTGCCTCAGACCGGAACCTCGGTGGTGTACTTGATCTGCTCCATCGCGAAGGACGAGCTGACGTCGCTGATCGTCACGCCGCCGATCAGCGTCTTGTAGATCCGGTCATAGTCGGCGATGTCGGCGGCGACGATCTTGAGCAGATAGTCGGTCTCGCCGCTCATCCGGTAGAATTCGGCCACTTCCGGAATGGCGCGGACATGGTCGGCGAAGGCGGACAGCCAGTCGCTGGCATGGTGGTTGGTCTTGATCGCGACGAACACGGTGACGCCCAGCCCGATCGCCTCGCGGTTGACCAGCGCGACGGTGCCGGTGATGACGCCGGCCTCCTGCATCCGCTTGACCCGGTTCCAGCACGGCGTCGCCGACAGGCCGACCCGGCGCGCCAGCTCGGCATTGGAGAGGGTCGCGTCGCGTTGCAGCTCGCGCAGGATGCCGCGGTCGAATCGGTCGAGGGAAATTTCCTCACGATGGGGCATAGGGAGGATAATCTTCCTGGGTTTATCGCGAAATGACCGGAAATTGAGAAGCTATTTCCGGCCTTATAGCGATATTCCTACTCCCATATCAATCGTGGGAGACGGCCCTGTGCGACATCTGCTGACCGATCATCCGGCCTCGGTGGGGGAAAGCTATTTCGAGCATATGGCGCATGCCGGAGGTTTCGGCCTGTCGATGATCGCGGCGGGCGTCGCCTGCATGGTCCATGCGATCCTGCCGGCCTGCTTCGTCTCGACCGGCAGCAACACGATCCGCCGGCTCCACGACCGGATGGTGACCCACCGCCGCAAGCAATAGCCCGCGCGCCTGTCGCGGTTCAGGCGGCCTGCGCTCGGTGCCGGACCGCCGCGATCACCGTGTCCGCCTCGGTGCGGCGCAGCCAGTCGGGGCTGACGTCGACGAACCGCACGACGTGATCGGCATCGATCAGGATCACCGCGGGCTGGGGCAGCTCCCAGCTTCCCGTGCCGGTCAGCGCGCCGATCCAATGGCTGTCGCCCTGCGGGACGGGCGGATCGTCGTGCGGGGTGAAGGCGATGCCCAGGCGGCGGGCGAGGGCGTTGCCCCGGTCGGCCGCGACCGGGAAGCCGAGGCCGTGGCGCGCCTCGATCTCGCTCAGCCCCGTTTCGGGCAGATGCGGGCTGACCCCGACCAGCGCGATGCCCGCCGCGTCGAGGAAGGGGCGCAGCGTCCGGTCGTAATGCGGCAGGGCGATGTTGCAGGCGGGGCAGCCGGCGAAGCGGAAGAAGACCAGCGCGACCGGGCCGCGGCTGGTCAGCCGGTCGAGCGTCACGGTCTCGCCCGTCGACAGTTCGAGGCTGAACGGCTCCAGCCGGTCGCCGACCGCGACGATCCGCGCCGGATCGAAGGCCGCGACCAGCGCCGCGCGCTGCTCGACATTCCTGCGCAGCTTGTCGGGGTCCCAACTCCGCAACCGTTCCGCATGGAGGGCGTCGAATTGGGCGGTCAGCGTTTCCGGCATGATGGGAATCCTCTTCTCGATCACCGAACGAGTATCGCGGCCGGGCTGCGGCGACCAATGAGAGTTGGCAAAGATTCGATTGAGCAAAGCTCATGATTTGGTCGGATGGGCGTTGGTGAAATTCTGTCGCCGATCTATTTGCAATTACAATCGATCGACGGCTTCTTTTCATAATAAGAGGCGCCGTCGGCGCGGTAAGCCGATCTCCTCTGTCCCTGACGAAGAGGAAATCGCCATGTCCGTTGCCGCTTCCGCCGCCCTGCCCGACGATGATTCGATCCGCATCCGCCCGCTTCAGCCGACCATCGGCGCCGAGATCGAGGGCGTCGACCTGAGCCGCCCGCTGGCCCCCGCCCAGCGCGACGCGATCCGCGCCGCCGTGCTGCGCCACAAGGTCGTCTTCTTCCGGGACCAGGCGCTCGACAATGAAAGCCAGGCCGCTTTCGCCGCCCAGTTCGGCGCGCTCTACACCCATCCGAGCACGACCCGCGATCCGCGGGTGGCGCCGATCCACCGCATCGCCGCCGTCGATGCCGCCAAATATGAGAAGCGCCTCCATCGCGACGTGCCGCCCGGCGACGGCTATCATAGCGACACGAGCTGGCGGCTGGTGCCGACCTGGGGCGCGGTGCTGCGCGCGGTCACCCTGCCGGAGGTCGGCGGCGACACGATCTGGGTCGACGCCAACCTCGCCTATGAGGGGCTGTCCGCCGAGCTGAAGGAGCGCCTCGAAGGGCTCCACGTCACCCATGACTTCCGCGAGGCGCTGGCCGCGTCGGGCCACGACTATCCGATCGTCGCCCATCCGGTGGTGCGCGCCCATCGCGAGACCGGGCAGAAGATCCTCTGGGTCAACCTCACCCAGAAGCCGCAGATATTGGGCGTCGAGCTGGCCGAGAGCCGCGCGCTGCTCGACGAGGTGCTGCGCCAGTACAAGCGCCCCGAATTCCAGGTGCGCTTCTCGTGGCGGCCCGGCTCGGTGGCGTTCTGGGACAATCGCGCCGCCGTCCATTACGCGGTCAGGAACTACGGCGATTTCCCCCGCCATCTCGAACGGGTGCTGATCGCCGACGAGCCGCTCTACGCCGGCCTCTGACCTTTGGGGCTCGGCCGGCGCCTCAGCGCAGGCCGAGCTTCTTCACCCGATAGGCGATCTGGTTGCGGCTCATGCCGATCAGCCGGCCCGCCTCGACCTGGTTGCCGCCGCACTGGTCGAGCGCGCTGCGCACCATATGGTCGATCACCTCGTCGTGGGAGAGGCCGCTTTCGAGCAGCGCGGCGCCGATCGGCGGGCGCTGCGGCCGCTTGGCGGTCTCGATGATGAAGTCGGCGAGCGGATCGTGCGACATGCCGTCCTCGGGCTGGAGCGCGTCGCCCGACATCATCAGGTGATGGACCCCGATCATCTCTCCGTCCGAGGCCAGGATGACGCCGCGCTCGATGGTGTTCTCCATCTCGCGGATGTTGCCGGGCCAATGATAGTCGTGGAACAGGCGGATGACGCGATCGTCGAAGCTGATGTCGCGCTTGTGGTGGCGCGCGGTGAATTTGCGCAGGAAGAAATTGGCGAGCAGCGGGATGTCGGCGCGCCGGTCGCGCAGCGGCGGAATCCAGATCGGGAAGGTGTTGAGGCGGTAGAACAGGTCGGCGCGGAAGCGGCCGGCCTCGACGTCGGCGCGCATCTTCGCGTTGGTCGCCGCGATCAGCCGCACGTCGCACCTGATCGACCGGGTGCCGCCGACCCGCTCATATTCGCCCTCCTGCAGCACGCGCAGCAGCTTGCCCTGGGCGGCGAGCGACAGCGTGCCGATCTCGTCGAGGAACAGCGAGCCGCCGTCGGCGCGCTCGAACCGGCCGGCGCGCGAGGCGTCGGCGCCGGTATAGGCGCCCTTCTCGACCCCGAACAATTCCGCCTCGATCAGCGTGTCGGGGATGGCGGCGCAGTTGACCGCGACCAGGTCGCGGTCGGCACGGCGGCTGCGGCGGTGCAGCTCGCGGGCGAACACCTCCTTGCCGACCCCGCTTTCGCCGAGGAACAGCACCGGCGCTTCCGATCGCGCGACCTTGTCGACCAGGTGCAGCGTGACGTTGAAGCCGGGCGAGGCGCCGACCATCGGCCGTGCGCCGAGCGGTCCGTCGTCGCGATCGGGCGCGCCGACCGCGACCGCCGCCGGCTTCCGGCGGCTGGCCGGGCGGTCGGGATAGCCCTCGGCGCGGAACCAGCGCAGCTCGCCGTCGGGGTCGTCCCAGTCCTCGGCCGGCTTGCCGACCAGGAAGCAATGCTTGTGCCCCATCGCGACGCAGCTCAGCTCGCGGAAGATGATCGGCCGGCCGAAGAAGGCGGAGGAATAGCCCGAGGCATAGCCGACCTGCTGCCAGCCGCCGGGGTGCGGGCCGATCCCGATCTCCTTGAGATGGGCGTGGCATTCGGCCGAATTGTGCCATTCATATTCGCTGTAGAAATAGCCGGTCTTGCGATCGGCCTCGAAGACCTTCGGCACGACCTTGACCGACCCTTTGAGCGAATGGAGCTGGGGACCGACGGTGAAGCCTTCGAACAGGGTGCCGTCCTTGCGCAGCTCCAGCGCCAGCGCGGCGTCGCCCGATCCGATGCTGTAGCCGATCCGCGACATCACCCCGCGCGCCCGATCATAGCCGAGCGCCGAGATCAGCTCGCGCCGCATGATCGCCAGGCCGGCATTGTCGGTCAGCACCATGCGCTGCCCGTTGAGGAATATCTCCGCCTTGTCGGGATCGAAATGGAAGGTTTCGAGCAGGTCGGCGAGCGACGGATCGCTGGCCTGCCGGAAGCGATCGGCCAGCGACGGCCTGTCCGGGCCCTGGTTCTTCGCGGCGCGCACCATCCTCTCCCTCGCTGTTTCTGAATTTTCAGCTTCTATCGCGCGGAGGGTGCTGATTTTTCCGCGATATGCAAGGCCCTCGACGGTCGGCGTGGAACGCGACTTCCAGGAAATGGCGGATTCGCGTGGGTCGGCCGGGTTGGCACGCTTTCTGCTTTTACGGTCGGCAAAACCAAGGAGGGGAAAATATGCCGTACCGTCAGCTTCTCATCGTCTCCAGCTCGCTGCTCGCGCTGGTGCCGGCAGCGGCCTGGGCGCAGGCCGCCGAAACCACGTCCGAAGCGGCGGGCGGCATCGAGGAGATCGTCGTCACCGCCCAGAAGCGCGCCCAGAACGTGCAGGACGTGCCGATCGCGATCTCGGCCTTCACCGCCAACGCGCTCAAGGAGCGCGCGGTGGCCGACGTCGCCAGCCTGTCGAACATCGCGCCGAACGTGACGCTCGACGCCGGCACGCCCTTCTCGGGATCGAGCTCGGTGCTGTCGGCCTATATCCGCGGCATCGGCCAGAACGACTTCGCGGCGAACCTCGATCCGGGCGTCGGCGTCTATCTCGACGGCATCTACCTGGCGCGCACGGTCGGCGCCAATCTCGACCTGCCCGACGTCGAGCGGATCGAGGTGCTGAAGGGGCCGCAGGGGACGCTGTTCGGCCGCAACACGATCGGCGGCGCGATCTCGGTCGTCACCCGCGATCCGGGCCGCGAATTCTCGTTCCGCGGCGACATCACCACCGGCCGCTTCAACCGGCTCGACATCAATGCCAGCGTCGACCTGCCGATCACCGACACGGTCGGGCTGTCGCTGACCGGATCGTCGCGCAAGCGCGACGGCTATCTGAAGCGCATCCCCTTCCCCAACGCCGGCAATTTCGCGACCGATCCCAATGCGGCGTTCCGCTCGAACGGCTATGACAGTTCCTCGAAGGAGGGCGGCCAGAGCGAATGGTCGCTGCGCGGCAAGCTCAAATGGGAGGCGTCCGAGCGGCTGACCGTCCGCATCTCGGGCGACTATCTCCGCCAGGACCAGCAGGGCACCGCCAACAAGCTGCTCGCGACCACCGAGGACCAGCCCTATGTCTTCGCGCCGACCGCCGATCGCGCGCTGGTCATCCCCGGGCTCGGCGCGACGGCGCTCTATGACGGCGCGTCGGGGCTCGCGCCCAACGGCTTCAACTTCGCCGGCCTCTACAATTTCTGCATCGGATCGACCCCGGGGGAGATCGCCGCGCGCAACGCGACCGCGCTGTGCGGCGCGCGCGGCACCCCGCTCAATCCGGGGCAGGTGATCGGCGGGCTCGCCGGCGTCAACGTCGACGCCGATCCGTCGAACGACCGGCTGCCCTTCGACGGACGCTACCTGCTCGCCGACAAGGACAAGAGCTATGCGACCGGGCTGAACTTCTCGCGGATGCGGGTCTGGGGCCTGTCGATGACGCTCGACTATGAGCTGTCCGACGCGATGAGCATCAAGTCGATCACCGGCTATCGCCGGCTGCGCTGGGAGACCGGGCTCGACGCCGACGGCTCGCCGGTGCGGGCGCTCGAATTCTCCTTCTCGCTCCGGAACTGGCAGTTCAGCCAGGAGCTTCAGCTCACCGGCCACGCCTTCGACGAGAAGCTGAAATATGTCGTCGGCGGCTATTACTTCAAGGAACGCAGCTTCCTGAGCGACTATGTGACCTTCGACCAGGGGTTGTTGCAGATCTACGGCCCGAACCTGCTCCACACCAAGAACTACGCCTTCTTCGGGCAGGTCGACTATGAGCTGTCGCCGCTGATCTCCTTCACGCTCGGCGGCCGCTACACGAAGGAGAGCAAGGACTTCAACGGCGGCCAGAGCGACCTGAACGGCTTCAACTACAAGCTGTTCAACTGCCCGGTCTATGGCGATCCCTGCACCACCGCGCTGGGCTTCCCATCGCCGTCCGAGCCGCTGCGCTACTATGTGCCGCAGACCCAGTATCGCAAGTTCAACAATTTCGCGCCGAAGCTGGGCGTGCAGCTCCACCCGACCGACGACATCATGGTCTACGGCTCCTGGTCGCGCGGCTACAAGACCGGCGGCTGGACGACGCGCCTGTCCAACCCGCTGCCCACCGCCGCCAGCTTCTCGCCCGAAAAGGCGGAGAGCTTCGAGCTGGGCGTGAAGTCGGAATTCTTCGCCCGAAGGCTCCAGCTCAACGCGGCGGTGTTCACCACCAGATATGACGGCATCCAGCTCAACTTCCAGCAGGGCGTCTCGCCGACCATCCAGAATGCCGGCGACGCGCGGATCAAGGGGTTCGAGGTCGAGCTGGTCGCCGCTCCTGCCGCCGGCCTGACGATCAACGCCTCGGTCGGCTACAGCGACGCCTATTACACCAGCGTGCTGCCGCAGGCGCAGGTCGCGCCCAATCCGCTGCAGGCGGGCGTCTTCCCCGGGGCGCCCCTGCCCAAGACGCCCAAGTGGAAGTTCAACGTCAGCCCGCGCTACGAATATCTGCTGCCCAACGACGGTGCCCTGATCGCGCTGGTCGACTATACCCGCACCAGCAAGGTGTGGAACGACAGCGAGCGCGCCTATGCGCTGCTGCGGCCGTCGACCGACCAGCTCAACGCCAGCCTGTCCTACCGCGCGCCGGGCAATCGCTGGACCTTCACCGTCGGCGGCGTGAACCTGACCAACGACCGCTATCTGGTCAGCGGCGGCAACCAGACCGCGGCGGGCCTGCTGTTCGGCACCTACAACCGGCCGACCGAATGGTACGCCCGGGTCGGCGTCAAGTTCTGAGCCGGGGGGATCGGGCGATGTACGTCAGGAACGCCTGGTATTGCGCCGGCTGGGACGAGGCTGTCGGGATCGGCGCCCATGACCTGGTGGTGCGCCAGATCGCGGGGCGCTCGATCCTCCTCTACCGGACCGGCGAGGGGCGGCTGGTGGCGATGGAGGACCGCTGCCCCCACCGCTCCGCGCCGCTGTCGCTCGGCCGCAAGGAGGGGGACGCGATCCGCTGCATGTATCATGGCATGTTGTTCGGCCCCGACGGCGCCTGCCGCCAGGTGCCGGGCATGGACCGCATCCCCGAAGGCGCGGTCGCGGCGACGCTGCCGGTGATCGAGAAGGACAATTGGATCTGGGTGTGGCTGGGCGACCCGGCCCGCGCCGATCCCGATCTGATCTGCTTCGCGATCGGCCCGTCCGATCCCGACTGGGTGCTCAGGACGTCGCACCTGCGGGTCGACACCGGCTATCGCGAGGAGATCGCCAACCTCGCCGATCTCAGCCATGTCTCCTGGGTCCATGGCCTGACCTTCGCGGGCAGCGACGACTGGGGTTATATCAAGCCCCGCCACCGGCTCAACCCGCGCGGGATCGAGACGCGCTACTGCGTGCGTGGCGTGCCGGCGCCCGCCTTCGCGCGGCACCTCTTCGCCGACGATGCGCGGTTCGACATCAACGTCCATGTCCGGATGACGGTGCCGTGCAACTTCATCCTGAGCTTCGCCGTGCACGAGGCGGAGGAAGGCGGCGCGCCCAGCGAGCCGTCGCGGGGCAAGCTGCTGCTCGACACCTTCTCCAGCCAGGCGGTCACCCCGCGCGACGCCGGGTCGGTCGACTATTATTTCTCCTGGGGGGCGAGCCGCGCGACCGATTTCCCCGGCATCGTCGACCTGATGCACCGGACCAACATGGACGCCTTCCTGGAGGACAAGCGCATCCTGGAGGGGCAGCGCGCGCGGCTGCTGCAATATCCCGGCGCGCCGCAGGTCGACATCGTCCACGATGCCGGGCCGGGGCGGATGCTCTGGGTGCTCGACCAGCTCCTCGCCGAGGAAGCCGCGGAGGCGGGCGCGGCGTGAGCGGCGACTGGATCAGCGTCCGGCTCGCCGGCAAGCGGCTGGTGGCCGAGGACATCGCCGCGCTGCTGCTGGAGCCGGCCGACGGGACGGCGCTGCCGCCCTTCGCCGCCGGCGCGCATGTCGACGTTGAGCTGCCGGGCGGGCTGGTGCGCCAATATTCGCTGTGCAACGCGCCGGGCGATCCGGGCCGCTACGAGCTCGGCGTCCTGCTCGACCGGCAGGGGCGGGGCGGATCGCGCGCCGTCCACGAACGACTGGCGGCGGGGCAGGCGATCCGGATCAGCCGCCCCCGCAACCTCTTCCCGCTCGTCCCCGCCGCGCATAGCGTGCTGATGGCGGGCGGGATCGGGATCACCCCGATCCTCGCCATGGCCGAGCAGCTCGCCGCCGATCGCGCCAGCTTCGAGCTGCATTATTTCGTCCGGTCTCCCGAACGGGCGGCGTTCGTCGACCGCCTCGCCGCGCCGCGCTTCGCCGATCGCTGCCGGCTCCATGTCGGCGACCGCATCCCGCCGAGCTTCGACGCCCCCGCATTGTTCGACGCGCCGCGCGCGGGCCATCATCTCTATGTCTGCGGACCCAACGCCTTCATGGACGCGGTGCTCGACGGCGCCCGCGCGGGCGGCTGGCCCGACGATCGCCTCCATTCGGAACGCTTCGCGGCGGCGGCGCTGCCGGCCGGCGGCGACCGCCCGTTCGAGATCGAGGTGGAGGGCCATGGCGCGATCGTCGCGGTTGCCGCCGGGCAGAGCGCGGCGGAGGCGCTCGCCGCCGCCGGCATCCGCATCCCCCTGTCCTGCGAGCAGGGCATTTGCGGCACCTGCCTCACCACCGTCGTCGGCGGCGTCCCCGACCATCGCGACTCCTACCTGTCCGATGCGGAACGCGCCGCCAACGACTGCTTCACACCCTGTTGTTCGCGCGCGGCCACGCCGCGCCTCGTCATTCAGCTCTAGGATCGGGAGAAGAAGGGCCATGGGCTCCACGTTCGAATGTCTCAAGCGGGCCTGGTACGTCGCCGCCATGTCGTCCGAAGTGGAGGGCGAGGCGCTGTTCCACCGCCGCATCCTCGGCACCTCGGTGATGATCTACCGGCTGGCCGACGGGACGCCGGTGGCGTTGCACGACCGCTGCCCCCACCGCTTCGCGCCGCTGCACCTGGGCCAGCGGGAAGGCGACGAGATCGCCTGCCGCTATCATGCGCTGCGCTTCGACGCCGATGGCCGCTGCACCCACAATCCGCACGGCAACGGCCGTATCCCGGACGCCGCGCGGGTCCGCCGCTTCCCGCTGCTCGAACGCTATGGCTTCCTGTGGATCTGGATGGACGACTCCGATCCCGATCCCGCGCTGCTGCCCGATTTCTCGCCGCTGGAGGAGGGGCACCCCAATGCCGTCGCGCAGACCTACATGCACATGGACGTCAACTATGAGCTGATCATCGATAATGTGATGGACCTCAGCCATATCGACCATGTCCATGGCGAGATCATCACCACACGGGGGCAATTGTCGCCGGTCGTCCCCAAGGTGCGCGAGCGGGACACGCATATCTCGGCCCGCTGGGAATGGTCGCAGACGCCGGCGATGATGATCTTCGCCCCCTTCCTGCCGCGCCCCGAGGACGCGGCGCGCCATTATTTCGACATCAGCTGGACGGCGCCCGCCAATATCCAGCTATCGGTGGGGGCGGTGCAGGACAGCGACGATTTCGGCGACGCGACCAGCCAGTACGACCTCCACACCTGCACGCCCGAGGACGCGTTCAAGACCCATTATTTCTTCGCGACCCGCCGCAACCACATCGTCGACGACGCCGACTATAACCGCAAGAAGATCGAGGCGATGCACGCGGCGTTCGAGACCGAGGACGGACCGATCATCACCGCCGTGCAGGAGGAGATGGGCGAGGCGGAATTCTTCTCGCTCGACCCGGTGCTGATGTCGAACGACGTGGCGCCGGTGAAGGTGCGCCGCCGGCTGCGCAGGATGATCGTCGAGGAGCAGGCGGCGAAGGCGGCGGCGGCGGATGCCGCCTGAACCGCGATGTTGACAGATCGCCGCCGGTCGAGAACCACGCCCCTGCTGTTTCAGGGAGGATCGCATGCGCGGCTTCGCGGCCAATCTGGGGATGTTGTGGACCGGCCTGCCGCTGCTCGATCGGGTCGCGGCCGCCGCCGCGGCGGGGTTCGACGCGGTCGAATTCCATTGGCCCTATGACGTCGACCCGGACGCGCTGTGCGCCGCCGCCGCCGATCACGGCGTCGCGCTGCTCGGGGTGAACAGCCCGCCGGGGCGGCTCGATCGCGGCGAGCTCGGCTTCGCGGCGGTCGAGGGGGCCGGGGAGGCCTTCCGCGCGGGGATCGACCAGGCGCTCGACTATTGCCGCGCGGCCGGCGCGCGCGCGATCCATGTCATGGCGGGCAATGTCGGGGCGGCGCGGCGGGCGGCGGCGCGGCCGACCTTCGTCGCCAATCTGCGCTGGGCGGCCGATCGGGCGGCGGACGCCGGCGTCGCCCTGCTGATCGAACCGCTCAACGGCACCGACCATCCCGACTATTTCCTGCGCGACGTCGACCAGGCGGCCGGGCTGCTGGCCGAGATCGACCGGCCGTCGGTGTCGATCCAGTTCGACAGCTATCATGTCGCCCGGCAGGGGCAGGACGCGACGGCGGTGTTCGCCCGCTTCCGCGACGCCATCGGCCATGTCCAGATCGCCGCCTGCCCCGACCGGGCCGAGCCCGATCACGGCGCCGTCGACCATCGCGCCTTCGTCCGCGCGATCGCCGGGCTCGGCTATGCGGGCTGGATCGCCGGGGAATATCGCCCGTGCGCCGCTGTCGAGGCGGGGCTGGGCTGGCTGGCCGAATTGCGGGGCGTGCTTCGGCCCGATGCTCAGGGCTGATCGATCAGGTCGCGCAGCCCGTCGACCTGCGCCAGCATCCGCCGCAGCATCGCGATCAGCATCGTCCGTTCCTCGTCGCTGAAGCCGGCGAGCAGGATCGCGTCGCGCTCCATCGAGATCGGCACCGCCGCGTCCTGGAGGCGGGCGCCCTCGGCGGTGAGCGACCACAGCTTGTAGGCCGGGTTGCGCCGGTCGGGCCGGCTGGCGACGAGGCCGCGCGCCTCCATCCCGCGCAACGCCCGGCTGACCGCGCCGCCGTCGAGCCCCATCACCTCGCAGATGCGCGAAGGCGGGATGTCGGGCTCGGCGGCGAGCATGACGAGCAGCCGGAATTCGAGGATGCCGAGCCCGAAGCGGCTGCGATAGGTCGCCGATCCGCTCGCGGTCAGCCGGGTCGACAGGAAGTTGAGCAGCACGCCCACCGAATTCTGCAGATCGAGCGTGCGGGTGGTGCGGGCTGTCATCCTGGCGTCGCGTCCTTTCTCGTCGGGCGATTCCCGGTCCTTAGACGCGATCCGGTTCAACCTGAACCGGATCGCGTCTGCGTCCTCTTTGTTTGCCGTGATTTCCGAGCCAGCGGATGTTTCCATCCGCCTCGAAATCACTCCAACGGTTATCATTGACGCGATCATTTTGACATGTCAAAGTGATCGTCATGGAGAGGGAGGATGCCATGGCCAGCCACGCCGAACGGTCGCCCTACGCGATCTATGATTCCGATCCGCCGGCCGGCGTCCCGGTCCTCGACGTCGATCCCTTCTCGGTCGATTTCTTCGCCGATCCCTATCCGGTGCACGAGCAGCTCCGCGAGGCGGGGCCGTTCGTCTGGCTGTCGCGCTACAATATCGGCGCGGTCGCGCGGCACGAGCATGTCCGCGACGCGCTGACCGACTGGAAGACCTTCTCGTCGGCGCGCGGGGTGGGGATGGAGGATTTCGTCCGCCACGGCCGCTTCCGCCTGCCCAGCCTGATCCTCGAAGCCGATCCGCCGCAGCACAGCCGGTCGCGCGGGGTGCTGAGCCGGGTGCTGTCGCCGCCGGTGCTCAAGGGGCTGCGCGACCGGTTCGAGGCCGAGGCCGAGGCGATGGTCGACGAGGTGGTGCGGCGCAAGCGCTTCGACGGCGTCGCCGACCTGGCCGAGGCCTTTCCGCTCAGGGTTTTTCCCGACGCGATCGGCATGGGGCGCGAGGGGCGCGAGAAGCTGCTGCCGCACGCCGACCTGCTGTTCAACTCCTTCGGCCCGCGCAACGCGCTGTTCCAGGCCGCGAAGGAGAAGGTCAGCTTCGACTGGATCGAGGAACAGGGAAAGCGCGGCAATCTGGCGCCGGGCGGGCTCGGGCTGATGATCCACGACGCCGTCGACCGGGGCGAGATCAGCGAGGCCGAGGCGCCGGTGCTGGTGCGCGCGCTGCTCCAGGCGGGGCTCGACACGACGATCAACGCGCTCGGCGCGACGCTCTACTGCCTCGCGCGCTTCCCGTCGGAGTTCGACAGGCTGCGCGCCGACCACAAGCTCGCCAAGGCCGCGTTCGAGGAGGCGATCCGCTTCGAGGCGCCGGTGCAGACCTTCTTCCGCACCGCCACCCGCGCGACCACGCTGGGCGGCACCCCGCTCAACGAAGGCGACAAGGTGCTGATGTTCCTCGCCGCCGCCAATCGCGACCCGCGCCAGTGGGACCGGCCCGACGTCTACGACATCGGCCGCAGGACGATCGGCCATGTCGGCTTCGGCGCCGGCATCCACGCCTGCGTCGGGCAGTTGCTGGCGCGGATGGAGGGCGAACTGGTGCTGACCGCGCTCGCCCGACGGGTGAAGACGTTGCGCATCGCGGGTACGGTGGAGCGGCGCTACAACAACACGCTGCGCGGGCTGGCGAGCCTGCCGCTCGAAATCGAGCTGGCCTGAGGGCCGGCAGGGAGAAACCGATGAAGCAACGCATGGCCTTTCTCGGCATCGGGCTGATGGGGCGGCCGATGGCGGCGCGGCTGCTCGACGGCGGCCATGACCTCGCCTTGTGGAACCGCTCGGCCGACAAGCTCGCGCCGCTGGTCGCGGCGGGCGGGCGGCCTGCGCGACCCGGCCGAGGCGGTGGAGGGCGCGGCGGTGGTCTGCCTCTGCCTGACCGACGCCGACGCGGTCGAGCGGGTGATGCTCGGCGATGGCGGGGCCGCGCGGGCGCTTGCGCCCGGCGCGCTGGTCGTCGACTTCTCGACGATCGGGCCGGAGGCGACACGCGGCTTCGCGCGGCGCCTGGCCGAGACCGGCGACGCGCAATGGCTCGACTGCCCGGTGTCCGGCGGCGTGGCGGGGGCCGAGGCGGGGACGCTCGCGATCCTGGCGGGCGGCGACGCGGCGGCGATCGACCGGGTGCGGCCGCTGCTCGCCCTACTTTCGGCGCGGGTCACGCGGATGGGCGGGGTCGGCGCGGGGCAGGCGGCGAAGCTGTGCAACCAGCTCATCGTCGCCACCAACATGCTGGCGATCGCCGAGGCGATGCACGTCGGCGAGGCGCTCGGCATCGATCTCGCCCAGCTTCCGGTCGCGTTCCAGGGCGGCTTCGCCGACTCGCGGCCGTTGCAGCTGTTCGGGCCGCGCATGGCGCCGCCGGCCGATCCGGGGCCGCCGGTCAGCGAGCTGCGCACCATGTACAAGGACATCCGCTCGATTCGCGCGGCCGCCGCCGCCGCAGAGGCGGGGACGCCGCTGCTGGCCAGCGTCGAGGCGATGTGGACCCGGCTGATCGACGCCGGCCATGGCGGCGAGGACGTGCCCGGCCTGATGCGCCTCTATCGACATCCGACCGATCTGGGAGAGCAATGACATGGCGTTGAAGGACGGGAAGGGCGAGACGCTGCCCTCGCGGACGATCACCGATGGGCTCGACCGCGCCCCGCACCGCGCCTTCCTGCGGGCGATGGGCCATGACGACGTCGCGATCGGCCAGCCCTTCGCGGGCATCGTCTCGACCGGGGCGTCGGTGACGCCCTGCTCGATGTCGCTGGCGCCGCAGGCCGAGGCGGCGAAGGCCGGGCTCCAGGCGGCGGGGGTGACGCCGTTCGAATTCTCGACGATCACCGTCGCCGACAGCATGTCGATGAACCATGCCGGGATGCGCTTCAGCCTGGTCTCGCGGGAGATCATCGCCGATTCGATCGAGGCGGTGACGCGGGCGCACGGCTATGACGGGCTGGTCGGCTTCGCGGCCTGCGACAAGACGCTGCCCGGCACGATGATGGGGATGATCCGGGTCAACCGCCCCTCGGTGTTCGTCTATGGCGGCGCGGCGCTGCCCGGCCGCTGGCAGGGGCGCGATATCGGCATCGTCGACGTCTATGAGGGCGTCGGCCGGGTCTATGCCGGCGAGATGGACGAGGCCGAGCTGGCCCGCCTCGAAAAGGCGGGGGTGCCGACGGTCGGCTCCTGCGCCGGGCAGTTCACCGCCAACACCATGGCGATGGTCGCCGAGACGCTGGGGCTGGCGCTGCCGCGCAGCGCGATGATGCCGGCGGTGGCGAGCGAGCGCCGCGCGCTGGCCGAGGAATCGGGCCGCGTGCTCGGCCGGCTGATCCGCGAGGGCGGCCCGCGCCCGCGCGACCTCGTCACCCGTCGCAGCCTCGAAAACGCCGCCGCCACCGTCGCCGCCACCGGCGGCTCGACCAACGCCGCGCTGCACCTGCCGGCGATCGCGCATGAGGCCGGCATATCCTTCACCATGGAGGACATCGCCGCGATCTTCGACCGCACCCCGCTGCTCGCCGACCTCAAGCCCGGCGGCCGCTTCTGGGCGCGCGACCTGCACGAGGTCGGCGGCGTGCCGACCGTGCTGCGCGCGATGCTGGAGGCGGGCGTGCTGCACGGCGACTGCCCGACCATCACCGGCCGGACGATCGGCGAGATCGCTGCCGCCGCGCCCGCGCCGGACGGGGAGGTGGTGCGCCCGGCCGACCGGCCGATCGCGCCGACCGGCGGGGTGATCGTGCTGCGCGGCAGCCTCGCCCCCGACGGCGCGATGCTCAAGGTCGCCGGGCTCAAGCGCCTGTCGCACGAAGGGCCGGCGCGGGTGTTCGACGGCGAGGAGGCGGCGGTCGACGCGGTCCGCCGGCAGGATTACCAGCCGGGCGACGTCATCGTCATCCGCGGCGAGGGGCCGAAGGGCGGCCCCGGCATGCGCGAGATGCTGGGCGTCACCGCGCTGATCTACGGCCAGGGCATGGGCGAGCAGGTCGCGCTGCTCACCGACGGCCGCTTCTCGGGCGCGACGCGCGGCATGTGCATCGGTCATGTCGGGCCCGAGGCCTCGGCCGGCGGCCCGCTCGCGCTGGTCCGGGACGGCGATCGCATCCGCATCGACGCGGGCCAGCGCACGCTCGACCTGCTCGTCGATGCCGCCGAGCTGGAGCGCCGCCGCGCGGCCTGGACCGCGCCGGAGGCTACCGTCACCTCGCCGACCTTGCGCAAATATGCGCGGCTCGTCGGGCCCGCGCATCTCGGCGCGGTCACGCATTGAAGGGGATCGGGCCTAACGGTCGGTGAAGGCCGCCGGGCGTTTTTCGAGGAAGGCGGCGACGGCTTCCTCATGGTCCGCCGTGTGGTGGGCGAGCGCCTGATAGGCGGCCGAGAGTTCGAGCAGCGGGCCGAGCTTCATGTCCTGTCCCTCGCGCAGCAGGCGCTTGGCGAGGCGGGTCGCGTGGCCGGGGTTGGCGGCGATGCGGGCGGCGATCTCGCGCGCCCGGGCCAGGAGGCGATCGGCCGGCGTCACCTCGCTCACCAGACCATAGTCGAGCGCGCGGGCGGCATCGATCGCGTCGCCGGTCAGCGTCATCAGCGATGCACGCGCCATGCCGATCACGCGCGGCAGCAGCCAGGCGCCGCCATCGCCCGGAACGATGCCGAGCTTCACGAAGCTCTCGGCGAAGATCGCCCCCTCCGCCGCGATGCGGATGTCGCACATGCAGGCGAGATCGAGGCCGGCGCCGATCGCCGGGCCGTTGATCGCCGCGATCACCGGCACCTCCAGTTCGTAGAGCGCCATCGGGATGCGCTGGATGCCGGCGCGATACTGGTTGCGCAGGTCGAGCGGGGAGCCTGCGAACATGCCCGCGCGATCGCGCATGCTCTTCACGTTGCCGCCCGCGCAGAAGGCGGTGCCGGCGCCGGTCAGCACCACCGCCTTGACGCCGCGATCGGCGGTCATCGCCGCGCAGAAGCGCTCGATCGCCTCGATATGCGCCTGTTCGGAGATGGCGTTGCGCTCGTCGGGACGGTTGAGCGTGGCGGTGACCACCGCGCCGTCGCGTTCGACCAGAAGGAAATCGTCCAAGAGGGCTTCTCCATCGCCGCAGGGAATCATGTGGTGGCGGGCTAGGCGGACATGTCTCGCATATCTAATATCGATTTCAACAATGGTGATATGGATATGCTATCATGGACCTGCGCCAGCTCCTCTATTTCACGACGCTCGCCGACACGCTCAACTTCCACCGCGCGGCGGAGCGGCTCAACATCTCGCAGCCGCCGCTCACCGTGGCGATCCGCAAGCTCGAGGCGGAGCTGGACGCGCAACTGTTCGTGCGCGGGCCGCGCGGCGTGATCCTGACCGCGGCGGGGGAGGCGGCGCTCGAACCCGCCCGCGCCGCGCTGGCGCGGGCGCAGGAGGTGCGGACCGCGGTCCGCCAGGGCCGGCTGGGCGAGCGCGGCCGGCTCCGCATCGGCTTCGTCGGCTCGGCGATCTATTCGCTGCTGCCGCGCCTGATCCCCGCCTATCGCCGCCGCTATCCGCTGGTCGAACTGGAGATCGAGGATTCGACGAGCGTCGAGATCGCCCGGCGGCTCCGCGCCGGCGAGCTCGACGTCGGCCTCGTCCGCCTGCCGCTGCTCGACGGCCATGACCTCGACGTCCTGCCGGTCGAGACCGACGAGCTGATCGCGGCGGTGCCGGCGACGAGCGTCCATGCCGGCGCGGCGCGCCTGCCGCTGGCCACGCTCGCCGCCGAGCCCTTCATCCTCCACACCCGGATCAGCGTGCTGCACATGGTCGCGCTGCTGGCCTGCCAGGAGGCCGGCTTCCTGCCGCGCGTCGCGCAGGAGGCGACGCAGGTCCACACCATATTGAGCCTGGTCCAGAGCGGGCTCGGCGTCGCGCTGGTGCCGGCCCGGACCACCCGCCAGGTGCCCGACGGCGTGCGGCTGGTGCGGCTTGCCGCGCCGCCGCGCATCGCCTCGGGCATCGCCGTCCGGGAGCAGGAGGCCGGGCCGCTGGCGGCGAACTTCCTCGCGCTTGCCCGGACCGAAACCGATAGCGAATAGATATCGATAGAGCCCCGAATAATATTGGACCCGATGGCGGGGCGTTCGGCACAGGCGGCGCATAACCGCAAGGGGCCGAGCGTGTTCGAAAGCCTGTCGCCATCCTCGCTACCGGCCGCCGACGAGGCGCTCCGGGAGCCGATCCGTCGCCTGATCGCCGATGCCATGGGGCCGACGCCGCTCGATCGCCGGGCGCGGTCCTGGCAGGGTTTCGACGCGGCGTTCAGCCGCGCGCTCGGGCAGGCCGGTTTCCTCGGCCTGACTTTGCCGGAGCGTTATGGCGGTGGCGGGCGCGGGCCGTTCGCGCGCTTCGTGATCGTCGAGGAACTGCTGTCGGCGGGCGCTCCCGTCGCCGCGCACTGGATCGCCGACCGGCAGAGCGCGCCGCTGATCCTCGGCTATGGCAGCGAGGCGCAGCGCCGCTTCTACCTGCCGCGCATCTGCCGGGGCGAGGCCTTCTTCTGCATCGGCATGAGCGAGCCGGGATCGGGATCGGACCTCGCCAGCGTCCGCACCCGCGCCGAGCGGACCGGAAAGGGCTGGCGGCTCGGCGGCCAGAAGATCTGGACCACCAACGCCCAGCACAGCGATTACATGATCGCGCTGGTGCGGACCTCGGGCGCGGCGGCCGACCGCCAGGCGGGCCTGTCGCAGCTCATCGTCGATCTCCGCGCGCCGGGCGTCACCGTCCGGCCGATCGTCGACCTGACCGGCGACGCCCATTTCGCCGAGGTGTTCTTCGACGATGTCGAGCTGGCCGACGATGCGCTGATCGGGACCGAAGGCGAGGGCTGGAAGCAGGTGACCGCCGAACTGGCCTTCGAGCGGTCGGGGCCCGAGCGAATCTATTCGAGCATCGTGCTGGTCGACGCCTGGATCGCCCATGTCGCCCGTGCCGGCCGCCGCGACGCCGCGACCCTCGCATTGGCCGGCCGGATGACCGCCGAGATCGCGACGCTGCGGGCGATGTCGCTGGCGGTGACCGCGCTGCTGGCGCAGGGGCTGAGCCCGGTGGTGGAGGCGTCGCTGGTCAAGGACCTCGGCACCGGCTTCGAACAGGCGGTGCCGCGATGGATCGGCGACGATCTCGCCGCCCATCCCGACGAGGCGGTCGCGCCCGAGCTTCACCGCACCGTCGCCTATCTCAGCCAGATCGCGCCGAGCTTCTCGCTGCGCGGCGGCACCCGCGAAATCCTGCGCGGCATCATCGCGCGCGGCCTGGGACTACGCTGATGACCCGCGAGGAACTGCTCGATCCGTTCGTCCGCCTGCTTGGCGACATCTGTCCCCCTTCGCTGGTCCGCGCGATCGAGGCCGGCGCTTCGCCCGAACCGCTCTGGGCCGCGATCGAGGCGTCGGGCTATCTCGACGCGCTGGTGCCCGAGGCGGCGGGCGGGGCGGGGCTGACCCTCGGCCAGGTCGCGCCGCTGCTGATGGCGCTCGGCCGCCATGCCTTCCCGCTGCCCGCCGCCGAGACGATGGCGGCGCGCGCCCTCCTCGCCCGGGCGGGGGTGGAGCGTCCGCAAGGGCCGATCCTGCTGCTGGCGGGGCGCGGCTCCGCGCCGGTTCCGTTCGCCCGCGTCGCCGACCGCGCGATCGTCGCGCTCGACGGCCGGCTGGTCCTCGCCCCACTCGACCAGGCGAGACTCGTCCCGACCGGCGAGCCCCATTCGCTCGCCGCCGCGCTCGCCTGGCCGGCGGCGGTCGCGGGCGTCGAGCTGGCGGCGGGGTCCGTCGACCTGGCGGCGCTCGCGGCGGTGCTGTCGGCGGCGGCGATCGCGGGCGCGGCCGATCGCCTGCTCGAAATGACGGTCGCCTATGCCGATGAACGGAGCCAGTTCGGCAAGCCGATCGGCCGGCAGCAGGCGATCCAGCAGCAGATGGCGGTGATGGCCGAACAGGTGGTGGCGGCGCGCATCGCCGCCGAGATCGGCTGTGCCGCCGGGCTCGACGGCGACGGCGTCGCAGCGGCGGTGGCCAAGCGGACGGCGGGCGCAGCGGCGGCGATCGTCGCCGACATCGCCCATGCCGTCCACGGCGCGATCGGCATCAGCGAGGAATGCGACGTCCAGCTCCATACGCGTCGCCTGCGCGAATGGCGGCTGGCCGGCGGCGGCGAGGGCCATTGGGCGATGCGGCTCGGCGCGGCCCGCCTCGCCGAGGCCGGGTTGTCGAGCGTCGATTTCGTGCGGATGCATGTCGATGGCGGCGATCGATTCCGGGCCGAAACCGTCGCCTGAACGCCGCCGATGCTCTACGCTCCCGAAAAAGGAGATGCTATGAGCCAGTCCCGTTTCGGCGCCTTCGATCAGATCGGCTTCCTCGTCGACGATCTCGACGCCGCGGTCGCGCGCTGGATGGCGCATTCGGGCGTCGGCCCGTGGACCGTCTTCCGCAACGTCACGCTCGACGGCGCCTATCGCGGCGCGCCGACGACGGTCGGGATCGACGTGGCGCTCGGCTATCAGGGCGATGTCCAGATCGAACTGATCGAGGCGACCGACGCCGCCGCCTCGCCCTATCGCGCGGCGGACGGCAGCCGCCTGCTCGGCCTCCACCACCTCGCCCGCATCGTCGACGATCTCGACGCGGCGGTGGCGGCGGCGCAGGCCGGGGGCATGGCGCTGGTCTTCGCGGCGCGGAATCCCTCGACCCGGGTCGCCTATCTCGACGTGCCCGGCGATCCCGGCACGCTGTTCGAGTTCATCGAGGGGCCCGGCCTGCGCGAGATGTGCGATGCCGGGATCGCGGCGGCGCGCGCCTGGGACGGCAGCGCGGCGGTGACGGTGATCGACCTGGCCTGATGTGAGGAAGCGGCGCCCACCCCCCTTGGTGGACGCCGCCCTGTTCGTCGCCGCGCAGCGCGCTACTCGGCGGCGGTCGCCATCGCCTGGTCGTCATTGGCGATGCGCGGATCCTCGCTGACGGCGGTCGTCCAGGCCCACTCGCCGGGCGGCGGCGGGTTGGTGATGCCATATTCCTCGCGGATGTCGCTGACCTTCCAGTCGAGATAGTCGCGATAGGGGATCAGGAAGAGCGGGTGCTTCCACGCCCGGCCCTGCGCCGCGCCGATATCCTCGGCGTCGAGCTCGACCTTGAACGCCTCCGGGTAGAACAGGCCGCTCTTCATCGTCGTCTTCGCCTTCAGATAGGCGCTGACCCGGTTGAAGAAGGCCGCCAGCTCGGGCCGGAAATATTGGTAGAGCGCGCGCGCATTGGCGGCGAGCAGCGCGACCTCCCCGGCATGGTTGGTCTCGAAGCCGGTGATCATGTGCTCGATGTCGTGGGTATGGGTCCGCTCCTTCATGTAGAAGTCGAAGTCGGTCTTGATCTCCATCCCCTGGTAGAAATGGTCCATGTTGTAGCCGCTGTGGACGACGAAGTCGTAGATCACCGCGCGCAGCGTGCCGGGCTCGGCGCCCTTCAGCTCCTCGGTGGTGAACAGCGAGACCTTGCGGCCTTCGAGCCAGGCCTTGAACGCGGGCAGGCGCGCCTTCTCCTCCTCGAACAGCTGGAAGATGCGCGGCCAGTCCTCGAGCTCCATCAGGATCTTGACGACATTGGGGATGAAGGCGGTGTTGGGCAGGTCGGGCCCGTTCCGGCGCAGCATCTCCTGCGCGATCAGCACGCGCAGCTCGCCATGGTTGAGATAGGGCGAGGAGCTGATCAGCGTCGAGCTCCGCGTCGTATATTGGATGTCGCTGGCGTTGTAATAGGCGAAGTCGGCGTCGCTGACCTTCGAGGCGATGTCGTTGTCCATGTCCGCTCTCCTGCAAGCTGTCCGCCAGCCTCTCCATGCCGGCGTCGCGCTATTTCGGAACCTATTTCACTTATTCCCGGCGGGCAAGGAAAATGCGCCGGGCGGATGGCGAAACGCGCCAATATTTCCTAGGGTTTGCTACGCAAAACGGGAAAATGGAGAGAAATATGGAATGCGACCGGCTGGCCATCACCAACCAGCTTGCGCGATTCGCGCGCACCGTCGACTCGCGCGACTGGGGCGCGGTGGGGGAGGTCTTCGCCGACGATGTCAGCTTCGACTATGGCGACGGGCGCGAGCAGAGCGGGATCGCCGCGATGCGCGCGCAGTTCCGCGTCTTCCTGGGCGGCTGCGGGCCGTCGCAGCACCTGATCGGCAGCATCGCGATCGAGCTGGACGGCGATGCGGCGATCAGCCGGGCCTATGTCCAGGCGCGTCACCAGGGGCGCGGCGACAAGGCCGACCGGATCTTCGACACCCATGGCGACTATGTCGACCGTTGGGCCCGCACCCCCGCCGGCTGGCGCATCGTCCGGCGCGACGCGCGCTGGTCGATGCATGTCGGCGATCCGAGCGTGCTCGCGCCGGGCTGAGGCGCGGCGCGGGGCGGGCGCGGTACGGCGATCAGGGTCGGATCGACGCGCCGCCGTCGACCGCCAGCACCTGGCCGTTGATCCACTCGCCGTCGGCCGAGAACAGCATCGCCACCATCGCGGCGATGTCCTCGCTCTCGCCCAGCCGCCAGTGGCGGTGCGCGGCGAGGACCTGTTCCTGGAAGGCGAGCGGCATCGATCGCTTGATCTGGTCGGTCAGCACCATGCCGGGGGCGATGGCGTTGGCGCGCACCCCCTCCTTGCCCCAGCGGCTGGCGATGTGGCGGACCAGCGCGTTCACCGCCGCCTTGGTCATCGCATAGGCGACCCGCTCGGGCTCGCCCATATGCGCGGCGGAGGAGGAGGTGACGACGAAGGCGCCGCGGTTGGCGACGAGGTGCGGCAGCGCGTGGCGGGCGCAGGACAGCACCCCGCGCATGTTGACCGCGACGGTCGCGTCGAAGACGTCGAGCGGGATGGTGAGCGCGTCGCCGTCCTCGCGGATCGCCACCATGTTGGCGGCGTTGGCGTGGATGAAGTCGAGCCGGCCATGGGTCTCGACGGCGGCGGCGACCAGCCGGGCGACCGAGGCGTCGTCGGCCTGGTCGTAGCCGAAGCCGGTGACACGGCCGCCCTCGGCCGCGATCGCCCGCGCGGCGGCGACGGCCGCATCGCCGTCGAGATCGCCGAGCAGCACCGATCCGCCCTCCTGCGCCAGCCGGCGCGCGGTGGCGGTGCCGATGCCGCCGGCCCCGGCGACGACGGCGACCTTGCCTTCGAGCCGGCGCATCAGGCCCATTCCGCCATGCCGACGATCGCGGGATGCGACCAGGCCGGCGGATCGGCCGGCGGCAGCGGATCGCGCCCGTCGAGCGTTCGCACCGCGAGCCCCATATCGTGCGGCCACTGCATCGAATAGGCGATCCGCCCGGTCCGCTCGGCGGCGGGGAGATGGCACATGTCGAGCACCGTCGCGGCGAGATAGGCGACGTCCTCGGTCGGATAGTCGGCAGGGATGAGCTGGTCGGCGCCGGGCGTGCGGATCGCGGTCGACGGCGCGACGACGTTGACCGCGACATTGGCGTCGATCAGTTCGGCGGCGAGGCCCTGGCTGAAGCGGTTGAGCGCCGCCTTGACCGAGGCATAGACGGTGTCGCCGCCGGCGCGCGCATAATCGGGATAGGGGCGGGTGGGCGGCAGCGCGGTGACCGACCCGATGTTGACGATCCATCCGCCGCCGTTCGCCCGCATCCGGGGCGCCGCCGCGCGGCACAGCGCGAAGGGGACTTCGAGATAGTGGAGCAGGGTGCGGCGGAAGCTGTCGTCGCTCATCGCCTCGACCCGCGCATAATCGGCGAAGCCGGCATTGTTGACGAGGATGTCGAGCCGGCCCGCCGCCGCGACGGCCCGCTCGACCAGGGTGGCGCGGTTGCCTTCGTCCTCCAGGTCGGCGGGAAGCGCGATCGCTCGGCCGCCGGCCGCCTCGATCAGCGCGACCGTCTCGTCGAGCGTCCCGGCGATCACCTGCTCGGCGCCGAAGCGCTTCTGCACGGCGGGGGCGCCGGCCGAGCGCGCGGTGACCACCACCGTCGCGCCGGCCGACGCCAGCCTCTGTGCGATCGCCCGGCCGATGCCGCGGCTGGCCCCGGTGACCAGCGCGGCCCGGCCGTTCAACTGCGGCTGCACCATCAGAAGGCGAAACCCAGTTCGACGCCGTAGGTGCGGCCGCGCTCATAGCTGCCGACCAGCGACAGCACCGGCGCGCCGAACGAGATATACCGCTTGTCGAACAGGTTCTGGCCGAAGGCCGAGAGCGACGCCCTGGTCCCGCCGATCGGGATGTCGACCAGCCCGAAGCGCCCGTCGACCAGCCAGTAGCCGGGCTGGCGGTTCTCGTTCTCCAGCACGACCTGGCCCGTCAGGTTCACGAACGGCGTCGAGGTGAGATAGTAGCTGCTGCGATAGCGGCCCTCGATCCGGCCTTGCAGATGGCTGCCGTTCGCGAATTCCGGCGCGTCATATTGCGCCGCGACCCGCGCCGTCCATTTCGAGTTGTAGGTGGTGCGCGCCACGTCGGCGACGTCGATCCCGTTCAGGATGAACGTCTTGTAGTTGAGATCGGCGTAGCCGACATTGCCGCTGAGCACGAGGCCGCGCACCGGGATGACGTCGGCCTCGACCTCGAAGCCCTTGATCGACGCCTTGCCGGCATTGTCGAAGAACTGGCGGCCGTTGATGAAGTTCTGCGTCTGCAGGTCCTTGTAGTCGCTGTAGAAGGCCGCGACGTTCAGGCGGACGCGGTTGTCGAACATCTGCGTCTTGGCGCCCAGCTCGTAGGAGACCAGCGTCTCCGGCTTGTAGGGGATGCCGCTGAGGATGCCGCCCGCCACATAGCCGCTCGATATCTTGGCATAGGCGGTGGCCTGGTCGGTCGGCCGCCAGGTCAGGATGCCGGTATAGTTGAGCTTCTTGAAGCTGACATTGTACTTGCCGACGCCGAGCTGGCCGCCCTGGCCGCCCGATATGGCGTTGATCGCGAGGTCGCGGTCGTCGATCGTGTAGCGAAGCCCGCCGGTGACGTCGACGCGATCGCCGAGATGGACGGTGAGCTGGCCGTAGCCCGCCCAGGAATCGTTGATCGACACCGTGTCGGTGACGCCGCTGCCGAACGCTGCGTCGAGCGGGCTCGGCACCACCAGGCCGCCGGGGATCGGTTCGAGGATGCCGAGGATGTCGGTCGCGGGCGAGCGCTCGTGGAAATAGAAGGCGCCGGCGGTCAGCTCATAATGCTCGCTGTCGAGCTGGATCTGGAACTCCTGGCTGAACTGCTTCTGGCTGGTTTTGCGCGCGGTGAGCAGCGAGAAGAAATAGTCGTTCGGCCCGGGGATGTTGGCCGGGTTGAACAGCGCCGCCTGGATCTGCGCCGGGGTGAGGCCCGGGGTGATCAGCGCGCCGAGCTGCCCGAAGGTGAAGCGCAGCCCGCCCGAGGCGGCGAGGTCGTAGATGTTCGGGTCCTGCCTGAACTTGCGATAGGCGGTGATGCTCTTCACCGTCACCAGGTCGTTCGGCTTCACCGCCAGGGTCAGGCTGTGGCCCTGCGTCACGACATGCTCCTCGCTCGTCGCATTGGCGACCGCGGACAGCCGGGCGTTGGGGGCGATGTTGGTGACGCCGCCGAAGAAGGGCTGCAGGTCGACGATCGGCTGGAGCAGCGCGCCCGACGAATCGGGGATCACGCCCAGGCTCTGGATCGCGCGGCCGGTGGTGCGGGCGTCGGTATAGTCGAAGCGATAATCGGCGGTGAGGTTGCCGAACTCGCCCCGGATGGCGAGCTGTCCGCCGTCGATGTTGCGGCGGCCGAGCTTGCGCGCGAAGGTCTCGGTGCCGAAGCGCGGGTCGCGCAGCGCCAGGTTGATCGTCTTGCCGCCGATCAGGTTGGTGTAGTCGCCGTCGATCTGGTCGTGCAGATAGGCCAGCTTGACCGAGAAGGGGCCGAAGGCGGGCAGGTTGATCACCGCCTTGCCGCGGATCGCCTCGCCATTGCCGTAGGAGCCGGTGGCGCGGACGCCGAACTCGCCGGTCGGCTCGGCGCTGACCAGGCTGATCGCGCCGCTGGTCGCGTTGCGGCCGAACAGCGTGCCCTGCGGACCGCGCAGCACCTCGACCCGCTGGATGTCGGCGAGGTCGAAGATCGAGCCGACGGTGCGGCCGATATAGACGCCGTCGAGATAGATGCCGACCTTGGGATCGACCGCGTTGTTCGACACGCCCGAGGCGACGCCGCGGATCGCGATCGACGGGTTGCTCTGGAGGCCCTGGTTCTGGATCTGGAGGCTCGGCGCGAGGCCGGCGAGGTTCTTCACATTGGTGACGCGCAGGTCGTCGATCTGTTCGGCGCTGATCGCGGTGACCGCGACGGGGACCTTCTGCAGGCTTTCCGCGCGGCGCTGCGCGGTCACGACGATCTCCTGCAGGCCGTTGACCCCTTCGGAGTCGGCGGCTGCGGGTGCGGTCTGGGCGGCAGCGGTGGTGGCGAACAGGGACACGCCGGCCAGCGCCAGCGCGGTTATGGTGAAGCGCATGTAATCCTCTCCCGGATCGACGCTGTTATGGTCGGCCGTGCCACGCCCGTATCGGGTTCGCGACGGCGGCTTCGAGCAGTGGAACGGCCGCGCGACGATGGTCGCCACGGCGTCGCGATGGGCTCAGCCCGTTTCGTCGCGATGCGTCGACATTCTTCCCTCTCCCTTTCGACTTGCGCTGAATAATGATCTATCGTTTACGCAAGTGAGGAATGTATCGTCACTGGAACAGCCAATCCAGTCAAATTTGGACCGCTATCGACGAATTTCGACATTGATCGGCAGGAGAGGGCACGGAATGGCGCAGGCAATGGCGGGCAAGGTGGTGATCGTGACCGGCGGCAGCGACGGTATCGGCCGGGCGACGGCGGTCGAACTGGCGCGCGAAGGCGCGCATGTCGTGATCTGCGCGCGGCGGCGGGAGGTGCTGGCGGAGGCGCACCAGGCGGTCGCCGCGGCCGGATCGGTCGAATCGCACATCCTCGACGTCGGCGACGCGTCCGGCTTCGCGGTCTTCATCGCCGGTATCGCGACTCGCCACGGCCGGCTCGACGGGCTGGTCAACAATGCGATGGCGGTCAGCTACAAGATGATCGCCGACCTCACCCTCGACGACTGGCGGCACGATTTCCGCGTCAATGCGGAGGCCGTGTTCATCGGCACCCAGGCGGCGATGCGGGTGATGATCCCGCAGGGGTCGGGGGCGATCGTCAACATCTCCTCGCTCAACGGGCTGCGCGCGATGCCGGCGATGGCCAGCTATTCGGCGTCGAAGGCGGCGCTGGTCCATTTCAGCGCGGTCGCCGCGGCGGAGGCGGCGCCGCACGGCGTCCGCGTCAACGTCGTCGCGCCGGGCCAGATCATGACCCCGGCGACCGAAGCCTTCGCCGCCGCCGATCCCGAGCGCAACGCGCGCGTCTCGGGCGCCATCCCGATGGGGCGCGGCGGCCGGCCGGAGGAGATTGCGCATGCGGTGCGCTTCCTGCTGTCGGACGACGCCTCCTTCATCACCGGGGTCTGCCTGCCCGTCGACGGCGGCAAGTTGCAGCAGCTCTACGTCCCGGCCTGACGCGGGGCGAAGGCGGCGCCGGTCAGGGACCGATCAGCGGGCGCATCGAGCGCGCGACGGCGAGGATGGCGTGCCATTCGCCGGGCAGCGCGGCGGTCCGCCGGTCCTCCAGCTCGATCGCGCGCAGGTCGCCGCGGAAGCGCTCGATCAGCTCGCGGACCCGGGCGACGCCGAGCGGCGACAGCTTGCAGGTCTCTGCGCCGAAGATCGTCGCCGGGTCGCCATAGTCGATGGTGACGAACAGTTGCTTCAGGTGGCGTTCGAAATGGCGGCGCATCGGCGCGCGCTGCCAGGCGTGGGACGGGCTCAGCCGCGCGCGCAGCCGCCCGCCGGGCAGCCGGTCGACCAGCGCCAGCCGTTCGAGCCGCGCGACATGCTGCTCGACCACCTCGGGCGGGATGCGGAAGCCCTCGGTCGCCTCGCTCGGCGGCCAGCCGTTGACGATCAGGAAGAACACCGTCGACAGGCTCGAATCCTGGGTCAGCGCCTCTTCCTGGGCCAGCGTCAGATGGTCCTCCGCCTGCGCGGACAGGCGGCTGTCGTCGGCCAGTTCGGTCAGGCTGGTGTCCGCCAGCCGGCACAGATGGGCGAGCGTGTTGAAGCTGAGGCCGCGGCCGTGGAGCCAGCGCTTGACCGTCGCCGACCCGACGCCGAGCTCCTCGGCGAGCCGCGCCTGGGTCCAGCCCGCGCCGCGCAGCGCGCGCCGCAGCGCCGCCAGAAGCGAGGCCGCCTCGCCGTCGACGGGATCATTCAATGAGGCATCTGGCATCGTCCGATGATCCATGGGGGGAGAGTGCGAGCGACGGCCCGGGGAGGCAAGCCTAATCTCGACCCTGCGATATCCACCCGTCTCTCGACGCGGACGGTGGGATTTCCACCCCTTACTGGTCCGGTCATCGGCGACGATGGCCGGATCTTTGTATCCGGCTCAGCGGCCGCCGTTGACCGGGATGTCGATGCCGTTGACGAAGCCCGCGCGCGGATCGGCGAGGAAGGCGACGGCATGGGCGATGTCGGCGGGATCGCCGATCCGGCCGGCATGGTTCGCGATCATCCCGTCCTGGACGTGGCGAGTGATCGAATCCCAGTCCTCTTCCCAGCCGTTCGCCTGGGCCATCTGCTTGAGCCAGCGATCGGGGCCGGTCGAATGGGTGAGGCCGGGGCTGATGCTGTTGGCGGTGATGCCGGTCCGCGCCAGCGCCATGGCGAGGCTGCGGGTCAGCGATCGGATCGCGAGCTTCGACGCCTGATAGTCGGGGATGATCGCCATCGGGAAATCGGCCGATTCGCTCGACAGCTGGATCAGCCGGCCCCAGCCGGCCTCGCGCATCCCCGGCACCGCCAGCCGGACCAGCCGGACGATCGAGCCGACATTGGAGTTGTAGGTCGCGTTCCAGGTGTCGGCGTCGGCGTCGAGCCAGGGGGTGGTGCCGCCGCCCGCCGATTCGCCGCCGGCATTGTTGACGAGGATGTCGATCCCGCCGAGCGCCGCGACCGCGCCGTCGAACACCGCCCGGGCGCCGGCATCGTCGGACAGGGTGCCGGCCACCGCATGGACGGCGCCGCCGGCCTCGGCGACCCGATCCCGCGCCGCCGCGAGCCGCGCTTCGTTGCGGCCGTGCAGGCAGACGGCGGCGCCGTCCTGGGCGAGGCGGAGCGCGATGCCCTCGCCCAGCCCCGCGCTCGACCCGGTGACCAGCGCGCGCTTGCCGGCGAGCGGACGGCTCACCCCTCATGCTCCAGCTTGATGCGGGTCAGCCGCGTCGCCGACATCAGCCAGCGGTCGCCCACCTTCGTGTAGCGATCGGCATAATGGCCCCAGCCGTGCATCCGGCCGGCGGGCAGGACGGGGTGGCCCTCGGGTATCCACAGCCAGTCCTCCATCGACCAGATCGCCGTCGCCTCGGTGGGGGAAAGCACGTCGATCCGCGGCATGTAGCCGAAATGGGCGGTCTTCACCTGCGCCAGCACATAGGCGTTGTTCGCGGCGAAGGCCCTGGGGTCGTGCGACAGCAGGTCGGGATTATGCGGCTCGACCGCCTCGCGCATGTCGGTTTCGGCGTCGGGCGTGAAATTGGCGACCAGCGCGTCCCAGTCCTGTTCGTCGATGCAGCGGAAATATTCGGCCTTGCAGCGCTTCACCCCCTCGATGGCGAGCAATGTGTCGATCGGGTTCATGCCGCCGCCCTTTCGCTGAGATAGGTCGCGCGATAGTCGGCGAAGTCCTGCTCGACCTGCTCGCGGGTCAGCCCGAAATCCTCGAGCGCATAGCGGTGCGGCGCGCGGTCCTCGCGCTTGTTGGCCTCGACCCACTCGGCCATGCCGGCGACGATCTCGGGGGTGACCGCGATCCCCGCCTCGCCCAGCACGCGGCGGCCTTCCTCGACCGGCCGGGTCGTCGTGTCGGTGTAGCGGACGTCGATGAAGCTGGCCGAGCCGGCCCGCGCGCGCACCGCCATGAACAGGTCGAGCAGCTCGGCGAGCCGCTTCTCCCAGAAGGCGCCGATCTTCCGCCGGTCGACGGTCGAGGCCATGTGGTAGAGCGTCGTCATCATCGAGCAGTAGGACGGCACGGTCTGCACCGGGTCGCGGTGCGTCATCACCACCTTCGCCTCGGGGAAGGTCTCCAGCACCCCGTCGAGCGCCATCAGGTGGCCCGGCGTCTTGAGCACCCACTTCGCCCCGCGCCGCGCCGGGTCCTGCCATTGCAGCGACTGGAGGATCTGCTTGAGGTCGGCATAGCAGCGGGTGCGGCTGTTCTCGACCAGCCAGCGGGCATAGCTCGGCACATGGTACATCCCCTCGATCATCGTCGAGGAGAAGAGCAGGCCGAGGATGATCAGCTCCTCGTCCGACTGGTCGATGCTCATCGGGTGGATCGACATCAGCTCGGGCGCATGGTCGAGCATATAGGCCATGTAATGGCTCGCCGCCTCGCGCCGCGCGTCGGGCTTGCCGCGCTCCTCGCCGGGGAAGGGGGCGTAGTTCTGCGCCTCCCACCATTTCACCCCGGTCATGCCGGGGGCCGAGGACAGCATGCGGTGGAGCATCGTGCTGCCGGTGCGGGGCAGGCCGACGACGACCGCCGCGACGTCGACCGTCTCGTCGAGGATCTCGGGGTGGCGTATGATCAGGTCGACATGGCGCAGCCGGTTGGCGAGCGCGGTGACGATCATCGTCTCGGCGCCGGCGACGCCGACCTCGGTCAGCTCGGCCTCGTCGTTCAGCACCGGGATCAGCGCGTCGAGATTCTCGAAGATCCAGGGATCGCCGAAATCGTGGAGCCCGGTGGCCTGCTCGGCGCGGGCGGCCAGCGTCGCCCGATCGCTCACTCTGCTCATCGCATATCTCTCCTGATCGTCAGACGCCGTAGCCGCCGGCCACCGCGAGCTGCTGCCCCGTGGTGTAGCCCGCGCGCTTCGAGGCGAGGAACGAGACGGCGTGGCCGATCTCCTCCGCCGTGCCCCAGCGCTTGAGCGGCAGTTGCGCCTGCACCTCCTTGACCCATGCGTCGTCGAACTGGCCCTGCGCCAGCAACTCGTGGAACATGCCCGCGTCGATCACGCCGACCAGCACGCTGTTGGCGCGGATGCCGTGGCGGCCCTCCTCCTTGGCGATGCCGCGCACCAGCGACTCGTTGGCGGCCTTGGGCGCCACCGACAGGCCGTCGCGCGGCGGCCAGTAGAGGTCGCCCGCCGATCCGAGATGGACGAAGGCGCCGCCGCCCTCGGCGCGGAAATGCGGGATCAGCGACTGGGCCGCGGCGAAGAAGCCGTTCACCTCCACCGCGATCGCGCGCTTCCATTTCTCCAGCGGCGTCTCGGACAGGTGGAGCTGGTCGACCAGCGGGCCTGCCGCCCAGACCAGCGCATGGACCCGGCCATGCGCGGCGATCGCGGCGTCGCGCGCGGCGTCGATCGTCGCGGGATCGGTGGCGTCGACCGGATGGAGCGTCACCGTCCGGCCATGGCCGCGCAGTTCCTCGGCCAGCGCCTCGGCGGCGTCGCGCTTGCTGCGGAAGCAGAGCGCGAGATCGCTGCCGTCGCGGGCGAGCGCGCGCGCCGACGCGGCGCCGAGTCCGCCCGTGGCGCCCAGCACCATGGTCGCGCCGCTCGGAAATGTCTGCTCGCTCAAATTCGCCTCTCCTTCGGTCGTCTCGGTCCGCAATGTGCGGTTCTGTATCGGTTGTCTGCATGAATTGCAGATTCATATGGCTAAATCAACACGCATAGCTTGACATATTGGCGTGAAATGTCGAGGCTTGCGTAGCAGAGCCGGGGAACAGCCGGCCGTCGACGGAGGGACCGAATGGCAAGACTCGCAGGCAAGGTAGCGATCATCAGCGGCGCGGCACAGGGCATGGGCGCGGCGACCGCACGCCTGTTCGCGGCCGAAGGGGCGAAGGTCGTCATCGGCGACGTGCTCGACGAGAAGGGCCGCGCGGTCGCGGCCGAGCTCGGCGCCGACGTCGCGCTCTACCAGCATCTCGACGTGCGCGAGGAGGAGCAGTGGGCGGCGATCGTCAAGGCCGCCGTCGATCGGTTCGGCAAGCTCGACATCCTCGTCAACAACGCCGCCGTCACCCATTTCGGCGCGTCGGAGGAGCTGCGCAAGGAGGATGCGGAGCGCGTGCTCGGCATCAACCTGATCGGCACGATGATGGGCGTGAAGCATGCGGTGCCCGCGCTCAAGGCCAATGGCAGGGGGGTGATCGTCAACATCTCCTCGGTCGACGGCTTGCGCGGCTGCAACGGCCTGGTCGCCTATACCGCCAGCAAATGGGCGGTGCGCGGCATCACCAAATCCTATGCCTATGAATTCGGCCCGCTCGGCATCCGCGTCGTCTCGATCCATCCGGGCGGCGTCAACACCGAGATGGGCAATCCGGGGCACGAGTCGGTCGAGACCGTCAATGCCCGCTCGTTCGGCCGGGTGCCGCTGCAGCGGATCGGCGAGCCCGAGGAGATCGCCCGCGCGACCCTGTTCGTGTGCAGCGACGAGGCGAGCTACATCTCGGGCGCCGAGATCGCCGTCGACGGCGGCTGGACCGCGGGCCATTACGAGCCGGCGCTGCCCGGCTGCCCCGACCATCTGAGGGGCTGACCGTGGCGGCGCTCGACGGCAGGACCGCGATCGTCACCGGCGCGGGGCAGGGCGTCGGGCGCGGCATCGCCCTGGCGCTGGCGGCGGCCGGCGCGCGGGTCGCGGTGGTCGGTCGCACCCTCGACAAGGTGGAGGGCGTCGCGGCCGAGATCGGCGACGCCGCCCGCGCCTTCCGCTGCGACGTCAAGGACGCCGCGTCGATCGACGCGCTGGTCGCGGCGGTGGTGGGCGCGTTCGGCGGCATCGACATCCTCGTCAACAATGCGCAGGAGGTGCCGCTCGGCCCGCTCGCCGAGGTCAGCGACGAAGCCTTCGCCGCCGGCTTCGAGTCGGGCCCGCTCGCCAGCTTCCGGCTGATGAAGGCGTGCCACCCGCATCTGAAGGCGTCGGGCCAGGGCGTGATCGTCAACCTCGCCACCTCGGCCGCGGTCCGCTGGGACATGAGCGGCTATGGCGCCTATGCCGCGGTGAAGGAGGCGACGCGGATCCTCACCCGGGCGGCGGCGGCCGAATGGGGCGTCGACGGGATACGGGCGCTGACGATCGCGCCGCATGCCGATTCGCCGGGGCTCAAGGCCTGGATCGAGGGCCGGCCCGAGGAGGCGGAGGCCTTCTTCCGCACCATCCCGCTGCGCCGCATCGGCCGCTGCGAGGAGGATATCGGCCGGGCGGTGGCGGCGCTGTGCGGCCCCGAATTCGGCTATTTCACCGGCGCCACCGTCCCGCTCGACGGCGGGCAGGCCAATTTCGACTGAGGGGACCGGGATCATGAGCATCGCCTTCACCCCCGTGACGGTCGGCCCCGTCACCCTGCCCAACCGCTTCATCCGCTCGGGCGCGAACGAGATGATGACGCTGCGCTCGATCCCGACCCGGTCGCTGCTCGAATTCCACCGCCGGCTGGCGGCGGGCGGCGTCGGCATGACCACGCTCGCCTATATCGCGGTGTCGCCCGACGGGCGGACCTTCGCCGGGCAGGGCGTGCTCGACGCCGCGAGCGTGCCGCATTATCGCGCGATCGCCGACGCGGTGCATGCCGAAGGCGCGCTGATCTCCGCGCAGATCACCCATGGCGGCAGCTTCGTCCAGCACAAGGAGCTGTCGACCCCGCGCGCCATGTCCTCGTCGGGCGGCATCGACAAGATGGGCGTGCTGATGGGCCGCTTCTTCCAGCGGCGGATGACCCGCACCGACATGGACATGGTCCGCGACGAGTTCGTCGCCGCGGCGCGGCTGGCGGTCGAGGCCGGGTTCGACGCGGTCGAACTGCACATGGGCCACGGCTATCTGCTCAACCAGTTCATCTCGCCGCTCTCGAACAAGCGGCGCGACGCCTATGGCGGCAATGCCGGGAAGCGGGTGCGCTTCCCGGCCGAGGTGCTGGCGGCGGTCAAGCGCGCGGTCGGTGACCGGATCGCGGTGCTCGCCAAGATCAACCTCTATGACGGCGCCAAGGGCGGCGCCACGGTCGAGGACGGCATCGTCACGGCGCGCGCGCTGGAGGCGGCCGGGGCCGACATGCTGGTGCTGTCGGGCGGGCGCAACATCGAATCGAGCTACGTCATGTTCTCGAGCCCGCTGCCCTATGACGACCTCGCGAAGATGCAGGGCGGCTGGCTCGCCAAGCTTCAGTTCAAGCTGCTCAAGATGGCGACGCCGAAGACGGTCCGCTTCTCCGAACTCTATTTCCTCGATGCCGCGCGGCGGGTGCGCGCGGCGGTCGGGTGCCGGCTCGGCTATCTCGGCGGGGTGCTGTCGCTGCCGGCGGCCGAGCAGGCGCTGAACGAGGGCTTCGACGCGGTCGTCATGGCGCGCGCGCTGGTCCATGATCCGGCGCTGGTCGCGAAGTGGCGCGCCGATCCCGCCCATCGCTCGGCCTGCAACGCCTGCAACCGCTGCGTCGCGGCGATGTACGGCGGCGCGGGCACCTATTGCACCGAGACGGGCAACGCCATCGATATCAGGCTCAACGGCCTCCATGCAGGAGAGGAATGGACGGATGCTGCTTAAGGACAAGGTGATCGTGATCAGCGGCGTCGGGCCCGGCATGGGCCAGTCGCTCGCCAGGATCGCGGCCGCGGAGGGCGCCAAGGTCGGCCTCGGCGCGCGCAACAAGGCCTTCCTCGACGAGGTGGCGGCCGACATCCGGGCGAAGGGCGGGGAGGCGATCGCGCTGCCCACCGACGTCACCAGCGCCGAGCAGTGCCAGGCGCTGACGAAGGCCACGCTCGACGCGTTCGGCCGCATCGACGGGCTGATCAACTCGGCCTACGCCCATGGCGAATGGAAGCCGACCGACATCGCCAATGTCGAGGAATATGCCGACGTCTTCAACGTCAACTGCGCCGGCGCGCTGCGCATGGCGCAGGCCTGCCTGCCCGGGCTGAAGGCGTCGAAGGGGGCGATCGTCAACGTCTCGACCATGTCGACGGTCAATCCCTTCCCGGGCGAGGGCGCCTATTCGGCGGGCAAGGGCGGCATGAACGCGCTGACCCGCCACATGGCGAAGGATTTCGGCCAGCACGGCATCCGCGTGAACGTCACCCGCATGGGCTGGATCGGCGGCGCGCCGGTGTGGGGCCATATCGACCGCGAGGTCGCCGCCGGCCGCGATCGCGACGAGGTGATCGGCGAGATCACCCAGCGCATCCCGATCGGCATCATCCCGCCCGAGGAGGATTGCGCCAAGGCGGTGCTGTTCATGGTCTCGGATTATTCGAAGGTGGTCTCCGGCGCGTCGCTCGACGTCAACGGCGGCCAGTATATGGCGCCATGAGCGGCGCCGACCGGCAGGCGCCGGGCGAGGCCTGGCGCCAATTCTGTCGCCGGCTCGAAAAGGCCGGCGACCTCGTCTTCAACGCCGAGGTGGCCGGAACGCCGATCGACCAGGTCGAGGGCTATCGCTATCTCTCGCGCCTGCTGCGCATCGCGCTCGACATGCACATGGAGAATGCCGACCCCGATTTCCCCGGCTTCTACCAGGCGTCGCACCCGACCGCGAAGATCGGCGCCGACAATCCCGACAATCTCTACCTCAACGCCTCGATCAGCGGCGCGCGGCGCTACCGCATCACCGGCCGGCGCGGCAGCGTGCCGATCCTGAGCTTCGGGTCGAAGGCGAACCGCTATGCGGTCGACGGGACGATGGCGTCGACCGGCGAGCTCGACGCCGCCGACATCCGGTTCGAGCCGGACGGCAGCTTCGAGATCATCGCGTCGAAGGAGAGGGCGAACGGCAACTGGCTGCCGCTGGCCGACGACAGCTCGATGCTGCTGGTCCGGCAGACCTTCCTCGACCGCGACAGCGAAGTGCCGGCGACGGTGAGGATCGAGGCGATCGATGCCCCCCGCGCGACGCCCGAGCCGCTGACGCTCGGCAAGCTCGAACAGGGTTTCGACAGGGCGGTCGCCTTCGTCGAGGGGACCGCGAAGACCTTCCTCCACTGGGCGGACCTGTTCAAGGCCGAGCAGCTCAACCGGCTCGCCACCACCGACCAGACGATGTTCTTCAAGGCCGGCGGCGATCCGACGATCCACTATCTGCACGGCTATTGGAAGCTGGCCCCCGGCGAGGCGCTGGTGATCGAGACGCCGGTGCCCGACTGCACCTTCTGGAACTTCCAGCTCGACAATATCTGGATGGAGTCGCTCGATTACCGTTTCCACCGGATCCATGTGAACAAACATGGCGCGCGGACCAATGCCGACGGATCGGTGACGATCGTCGTCGCCGCGCGCGACCCCGGCTACGGCAACTGGATCGACACGGCGGGACATGACCATGGCACGATGCTGCTGCGCTGGACCGGCGCGACCGAGCATCCCGTGCCGCAGACGAAGGTGGTGAAGATCGATGGCTAGTCTGGAGGAACGCATCGCGCGGCTGGAGGCGGAGAGCGAGATCCGCAAGCTCAAGGCGCGCTATCTCAACGCCTGCGACGCCAAGGACGTCGAGGCGATCCGCGCCTGCTTCACCCCCGATGCCGATCTCGACTATCGGCCGGTGGGCAAATTCGGCCCCGACGGGCTGATCGAGGCCTTCACCCGGATCGCGGTCGAGAGCCCGATCGTCGACGTCCACCAGATCCACAACGGCGAGATCGAGATCGTCGACGCCGACCGCGCCACCGCGCGCTGGAGCCTGGGCTTCTCGACCTATGATCCGCGCACCGGCGGCTTCCGGCTGATCGGCAGCTTCTATTACGACGAATATGTCCGCACGGCCGATGGCTGGCGGGTGTCGAAGTCGCGCCACGAACCGCGCACGATCGTCGACGGGACGATCGGCGAAGGCGGTGTCACCGCCCGGTCGATACTGGGGTGAGGGTTCCGACTGCATTTTTCCGTCATTCCCGCGAAAGCGGGAATCCACGGTAACGGCACATCAGGTCTCTTGCGGGCCGCCGTCCATGGATTCCCGCTTTCGCGGGAATGACGGAAAGAATGGGTCCGAAACTCGCTCAGCGCGCCAGGAAGCCGCCGTCGATCGCGAGCGGGTGGCCGGTGATGAAGCTGGCCTTGTCCGACGCCAGGAAGACGACGCCGTCGGCGATCTCCTCGGCGCGGCCGATGCGGTTCATCGGGTGCATCTGCGCCATGAAGGCGCGCGCATCGTCGCTCATCGCCTCATTCTCGGTCATCGGCGTGGCGATCGCGCCGGGGCAGACGCAGTTCACGCGGATGCCTTCGGCCGCGTAGCGCATCGCCGCCGATCGGGTGATGCCGACCACGGCGTGCTTGCTGCCGCAATAGCCCGCGCCCGACAGGCCGACCATGCCGGCGACCGAGGCGGTGTTGATGATCGATCCCGACTTCTGCGGCGCCATGTGGCGCAGCTCGGCCGCCATGCACAGCATCACGCCGCGCTGGTTCACGGCGACGACCCTGTCGTACAGGTCGACCGATTCCCAGGGGGTCGTGTAGTCCTCCAGCGACACGCCGGCATTGTTGAAGGCGATGTCGAGCCGGCCCCATTTCGCGACGACGCCGTCGACCGCGGCGTCGACCGCCGCCTGGTCGGTCACGTCGAGCGACAGCGCATAGGCCTCGCCGCCCGCGTCGCGGATCGCGCGGACGGTGTCCTCGGGGTCCTTGAGATCGGCGACCGCCACCTTCGCGCCCTCGGCGGCGAAGGCGATCGCGGTCGCCGCGCCGATGCCGCCGGCGCCGCCGGTGACGAAGGCGATCCGGTTCTCGAGCAGCCGCGCCATGGTCAGAATCCCTTCATGTTGGTGGGGCCGAAAAAGGCCTGCATCGATACGACCTTGCCGTCGGCGCCGAACCGGAACAGGTCGATCACGTCGACCTGCATGCCGGGCTTGGCGAAGCCGACATGGAAGGCGAAGGCGGCGGTGTCGCCGGCGACGCGCACCGGCCCGTCGAGGTGGAGCCTGGCCCCGGTCTGCATCGACCTCGTGTAGAAGGCGCGGATCGCGTCATGGCCGACATGCGGCGGGGTGCCGATCGGGTCCTCGACCGTCGCGTCGGCCGCGAACAGGGCTACCACCATCTCGGGGTCGCCCTTGTCGAACGCCTCGACATAGCTCTGTACGGCGCGAACCATCTGGTCTGGGCTGGTCATGTCGGCTCTCCCGAAAAGTGCGATCATTCTCGTTCTGGATGTGGCGCGCGGAGCTCAGCTCCGCTTGCCGGGCGGATTCCCCTTGAGCACCGTCGCGCGGATATTGTGCGGATCGAGCCGCGCGATGATGGCGAGCTGCTCCTCGGTCGGCGCCGGGGTGACGGGCGGCGTACCGTCGACCAGCAGGTCGAAGCCGGTCGCCTCGCGCACCTGGTCGAGCGTCACGCCGTCGTGCAGCGACACCAGCCGGATCGCATGGTCGGGCCCGCCGAAGTCCATCACGCACAGGTCGGTGACGATGAAGCGCAGGTCGACGCCGCTGAAGTCCGCGCCCTTGAGGCGCCGGGCCGGGTTGTAGCCGACGCTCGACACCGACTGGACCTCGCCGGGGACGAAGATGCGCGTCGAATGGGCCGGCACGAACATCGAGTTGATGTGGTGGATCGTGTTGCCGGGGAAGCCGCGCGCGCCCAGCATCTGGACCTTGGGCTTGTCGAAGGTGCCGCCGACATAGGACAGGTTCATCTGCCCGAAGCGGTCGATCTGGATCGGCGAGACCAGCGCGTGGCGCCGCCCCGTCCACACCGCGCTGTCGAAATAGCGCGAGAAGGGCAGGTAGCCCGACGGCTTGCGGTCGTCATAGCCGCGCGGGCCGATCGGCACCGGCTCCTCGACCAGATAGGCCTCGCCGTCGGTCATCAGCAGCTCGGGGCTGTGGGTCGTCTTGGCGAGCCCCGCGGCGACGCGCGGGATCGGGCCGATGCCGGTGGCGACGATCTCGCCATTGTTCCGGAACACCTCGGAACAGGCGACGATCAGCAGTTCGGACAACATATGGTCGGGCGCGGTCATCGCCTGGTCCTCAGAAAATCGGGAGCGGCAGCTCGGCGATGGCGTCGCCGTCCGCCTGCGCCAGATAATGCGCCTCGTCGGGGCCGATCATGTCGGTCCGGTAGCGCGCCCAGCCGTCTTCCTCGCCGGCGCTGGCGACATAGGCCTTGAGCGCGGGCATGTCCCAGCCATAGGCGGGCGGCATCGACGTGGGGTGGGCGCCGTGCCGCGCCTCGACGACATGCTGCACGAAGCAGCGCTCGACGATGTTGGCCCTGGCGTCCTCGGGATGGCTGAGGTCGAGCCGGTCGACCACCTCCTCGGCCGACACGACGACCTCCTTCGCCGCCTTGGCGAACCATTCGTCATAATAGGTGTCGGGGCCGAGCGCCTGGATGTTGCCCATCCGGTCGGCGCGGTGGACGTGGATCAGCGTGAGGTCGAGCGGCACCGCCGGCATCGCCAGCAGCACCTCGCCGTCGTCATAGGGCGAGGTCACGGTGCGGAAGCCGCCCTGGTCGAACACGTCGGTGCCCAGGCCGACGCGGGTCGGCAGGAAGGGCAGGCGCAGCGCGGCGGCCTTCAGCCCCCATTGCAGCATGCCCTCGTCGAGCTCCAGCACCTCGAGGCCGCCGGCCTCGCGCGCCTTGCGGAAATAGGGTTCCAGCGGGATCGCGTCGAGCGAGACGAAGCCGTAGATCAGCTTGCGCACCTTGCCCGCCGCCAGCAGCATGCCGACCTCGGGCCCGCCATAGGCGACGACGGTCAGGTCCTTGACGTCGCTGCGCAGCAGCGCGCGGACCAGCGCCATCGGCTTGCGCCGCGGGCCCCAGCCGCCGATGCCGATCGTCATCCCGTCGCGCAGACGGCCGACCACCGCCTCGGCGGTGGTGCGCTTGTCCAATGTCGTCACGTTCCGAAATCCCATTTGTGGCCCCACAGGTCCTCCTTGATCGTGAAGGTCGGAGTCACCGTCGTCCAGTCGGCGGTCTGCTCGCCGCCGCAGCCGAACTCGATGTCGAAGCCCGATGGGGTCCGCATGTAGAAGCTGATCATCTTGTCGTTGGTGTGCCGGCCGAGCGTCGACGAGATGTGGACGCCCGCCGCCAGCGCGCGATCGAGCGCCAGCCCGACATCGTCGACCGAGGGCACCTCGACCATGGTGTGGATCAGGCCCGACGGCGCCGGGAACTCGCCCACCGCGACGCTGTGGTGGCGCGGGCCGGTGGCGTGCATGAAGCTCATGCCCAGCCCCTGCTCGGGCCCGCCGGGGAAGAAGACGCGCATCTCGTCGCTGTCGCCGAAGCCGAGCAGCTCCTTGTAGAAGCGGCGCGTCTCCTCATAGCAGTTGGTCGGCACCACGACATGGCCGAAGCCCATCTCGCCGGTGATGAAGGCGGGGACGCCGGCGGGCGACACGAACGGCGTGCCGGCGACGACATTGCCCCATATCAGCTCGATGCGGTTGCCGGCGGGATCGGCCAGCGACACCATGCCGCGCACGTGGCGCTGCGCGATCGTCGCGGCGTCGGCCCGTTCCAGCGCGACGCCGGCCTTGGCCAGCCGGTCGACGGTGGCCTGCCACTGCGCCTCGTCCGGGCATTCGAGCCCGGCGCACAGATAGCGATCCTGCTCGCCCTTCTCGATGCAGAAGCGCCACGGCCGCCCGTCGAGGCGGAGCAGCAGCCGCTCGTCGTTCGAATCGGGCGTCGCCGCGGCGCCGACGACGCCCTCGGCGAAGCTGCGCCAGGCCGCCAGGTCGCGCGTCTCGACGCGAATATAGGCCAGCGATCGGACCGCCATCGTTCCTGCCTCCCCAAGGGTCTTGCTCTACTGCCGCCCGGCCTATCAACAGCGGGAGGGGGTTTCAAGCGCTTTACGTTAAAAAATAGGCAAATCAGTACGCACATCGTTATCATATGGGTGATTATTTGCAATCTCGCGGAGAAAATACGTGGGATTGCGCTTGTGTCGCGGCTGGCGCATGGTGGCGGGACGATGGGCAGGACCGCGACGGACATGGATCGGGCCGGGGATCGGGCCAGGCGGCCGGGGCCGCGATCGGGCGTGCGCTCGATCCGGCAGGAGGCGCAGGTCGCGTCCAGCCGGCGCGAGATCGTCGATGCGCTGCGCGACCTGTTGCGCTCGCGCCGGTTCGACGATCTGTCGGTCGAGGACATATTGGCCGTGTCCGGCGTCAGCCGCGCGACCTTCTATCGCCACTTCAAGTCGCGGCGCGACGTCGTCGTCTCGATGTACGAGGCGACGATGGAGCGGGCGATCCCGCACTTCCGCCTGCTCGCCAGGGTCGCGGCGGGCCGGCTGCCGGCGCTCCGCTGGGCGCGCGGGGCGGTCGAGTTCTACCGCGCCGAGGGGCAGATATCGGTGCTGATCCACGGCCTCGCCGCGACCGACGAGGCTTTCCACGAGAAGCTCCGCCAGGATCGCCAGATGCTGATCCGGCTGCTGGCGCCCGATGTCCCCGCCTTCGCGGCGGCGCTGGGCGAGGACGCCGCCGCGCGCCGGCAAAGGGCGCGCGCCGACATCTTCTTCATGATGCTCGACCGGATCAGCGCCGAGATCACCCTGTTCGCCGCGCTGGCCGACATGTCGGAATATGAGGCGGTGCTGGCCGAGCGGATCGACGCCTTCCTCCACGGACCGGCCTGAACGCCGCGGAAATGCGCAGCGTCGCCGGTGGCGACGATCGTCAATTGACAATACAAATTGTATCGTTGATGATTTGCGTAGAAGATTCGTTGAAGAAAAACGCATACCTCATTAGGAGAGGGGTCGATGAAGGCAGTTCGCATTCATGGCGTGAACGATGTACGCATCGATGAGATCGCGGACCCGATGGTCGGGCCGCGCGACGTGCTGGTGCGCGTCCGCCGCTGCGGGCTGTGCGGGTCGGACCTCGGCTATATCAAGGCGGGCGGCGTCGCGATGCCTGCGACCGAGCCGTTCGGCATCGGCCACGAGCTGTCGGGAACGGTCGAGGCGGTCGGCGCCGAGGTGCGCGGCATCGCCCCCGGCCTGCGCGTCGTGGTCAATCCGATGGGCGACGGCAATGGCATCGGCGCTGGGCTGCCCGAAGGCGCTTTCGCGCCGCTGCTGCGTGTCTCGAACGCGACGCTGGGCGGCGCGATCCACGCGATTCCCGACCCTGTCGGCTGGGACGCCGCCGCGCTGGCCGAGCCGCTGGCCGTGGCGCTCCACGCCGTCCGCCGCTCGGGCGCGGCGCGCGAGGACCGGGTGGCGCTGTTCGGGGTCGGGCCGATCGGGCTCGGCATCGTCTTCTTCCTCAAGCGGCTGGGCGTCCGCCATGTCGTCGCGATCGACCGCTCGGCGGCGCGGCTCGAACGGGCGCGGCGGCTGGGCGCCGACCTCTGCGTCGACGCAGGGACCGCCGACGTCGCGGCGGCGCTCGGCGACGCGCATGGCCGGGGCGACCTGTTCGGCTGGCCGACGGTCGGCACCAACCTCTTCTTCGAGGCGTCGGGCGCGCCCTCGGTGCTGCCGTCGATCGTCGGCATGGCGCCGTTCCACGCCCGCGCGGTGATGGTCGCCGTCCACCACCAGCCGATCGCGATCGACTGGAAGATGGCGCTGGGCAAGGAGATGAGCTTCGTCACCTCGATGGCCTATCCCGACGAGTTCCCCGAGGTGATCGCCGCGCTGTCGGAGCCCGGCTTCGACGCCGACGCCTTCATCAGCCACCGCCTGCCGCTGAGCCGCTTCGACGAGGCGCTGGCGGCGGCGCGCGACACCGCCGTCTCGGCCAAGGTGATGGTGGCCTGCGATGCCTGACATCCGCATCGACGACCTCGCCGAGCCCCGGTTGACCGAACGGCAGCGCGCCGCGATCGACGCCGCGCCGCCGGTGACGATGACGGTCGAGGCGGTGCTCGACGCCGCCCGCGCGGCGACCGGCCTGTCCGACTTCGGCGCCGACGATTTCCGCGAACGGCTGGCGATCTGGCTGGCGAGCTATGACGAGGACCGCGACCTCGGCGCGCTCGGCCGCGCCACGCTGTTCGGCGAATGCGTGCGCTATGCCTCGGCGCGGCTGCGGATCGAGGACCTCTGGCGCCGCCATCCCGAGATCGCGGCGGTCGCGATCGACCGTCCGATCATGGTCGCGGGTCTGCCGCGATCGGGCACCACCCATCTCGTCAACATCCTCGCCGCCGATCCGCGCCTCCGCTCGACCCCGCTGTGGGAGACGATGGAGCCGATCCCCGGCCGCGACGACGTCGGCGACCCCGATCCGCGCCGCGCGCGCACCGCCGCGATGTGGGGCGCGTTCGAGGAGATGCTGCCGCTGATGCCGGCGATGCACGAGATGGCGCCCGACCATGTCCATGAGGACATCGAGCTGCAAGGCCCCGACTTCTCCTCCTACCTGCCCGAATGGCTGAGCCGGCCGGCGCGCTGGCGCGATCATTATCTGGCGAGCGACCAGACCCCGCACTACGCCTATGCCAGGCGGGTGATGCAGGCGCTGTCCTGGCTCAAGGGGCCGGCGCGCTGGGTGGTGAAGTCGCCGCCGCACATGGAGAACCTGCCCGCGCTGGTCGCGGTCCACCCGACCGCGATCGTGCCGGTCACGCATCGCGATCCGGTCGCGGTGCTGCAATCGGCGATCACCATGATCGCCTATGGCGACCGCATCCGCCGCGTTCGGCAGGACCTGCCCGCGCTCGCCGCCTGGTGGATCGACCGCATCGAGGTGCTGTTGCGCCGCTGCGTGCGCGATCGCGACGCGGTGCCCGCCGCCCGCTCGATCGACATATTGTTCCACGACTATATGGCCGACCAGAAGGCGACCGTCGCGAAGGTCTATGCGCTCGCCGAGCTGGAGATGACGCCTGAGGCCGAGGCGCGGATCGACCATTTCCTCGCCGCCAACCCGCGCAACAAGCATGGCCGCGTCGCCTATGACCTGGCCGGCGATTTCGGCGTCGACGTCGGCGCGGTGCGCGAGCGTTTCGCTTTCTACTACGATCGCTTCCCCGTCCGGAAGGAAGCCGTGCCGGGAGAAAGACTGTGACCGCATCCGAACGGCTCCTGTCGGGCCGCGCCTTCGACGATTATCTCGACGTCGTCCGCATCGCCGCGCGCACCGTCGAGACGTTCGGCGACGAGGTCGACGATCTCGACCGCGCCGAATGGTATCGTTTCGTCACCCGGCTGATGCGCAACGGCTTCGAGCGATTCGTCGAGAATTGCGAGCCCGATCGGCCGCGGTTGCGCGACGCGCCGTGGCGGCAGGCGATCAACTTCCAGTCGCCCGACCAGGACCATCTGCTCGCCGAGTTCGTCGACGGGCGGCATGACTATCTGATCAGCGGCAATCGCGGCACCATCCCCTATTTCGTGATGGCGAGCTGGACCGCGCCGCAGCCCGCCCATCCGGGCGACCGCGACTGGGCGCCGCAGGGCGTCAAGGGGCTCGCCGGTTTCGACCCGGCGACCCTCACCACCACCGGTTTCCTCCAGAGCGACGCGATCCCGTTCGACGCCAATGGCGACTTCGAGGTGGTCGTCAGCCGTAACCGCCCCGCCGACGGCTGCGCCTGGCTGCCGATCACGGAAGGATGCGTCGGCCTGCTCGTCCGCACCGTCTATCATCGCCGCGAGGAGACGGTGGCGCCGACGATGCGGATCGCGCGGATCGACGGCGCGGTGCCGCGCGCGGTGACGCCGGCCGACATGGCCGACGCGCTCGCCAAGGCGGGACAGGTGGTGCTCGCCTATGCCGAGCTGGTCCGCCGCTGGTGGCAGGACAATCTGGCCCAGCGCCCCAACCGCATCCGCTTCAGCCGCGCCGTCTATCTGTCGAACGGCGGCGTGCCCGACCGGCACCACGGCTTCGGCACCTGGGTCTGCGAGCCCGGCGAGGCGCTGGTGCTGCGCTTCACGCCGACGCCCTGCGATTATTGGATCTTCCAGCTCTGCACCATCTGGCAGGAGAATCTCGACAATTACGAGGACGGCGGCGGCCATGTGCAGAAATATCGCGCCGTCCATGAGCCCGACGGATCGGTGATCGTGGTGGTCGCGGCGGAGGACCCCGGCATCGGCGGCAACCATGTCGATCCGTTCGGCCATCGCCATGGCGGGATGAGCCTGCGCCTGATCAAGACCGAGGGCGAGCCGCCGCCCGTCACGCTGTGGCGGCTGCCGGCGGCGCGGCTGAAGGCCGAAGGGCGCGCCGCGCTCGACGGCGTCGCGCCGATCGTCAGCGGCGAGATCACCGATTGAGAGGGAGAGGGGATATGGGCTGGAGCGACATCGACTTCGACTATGCCGGCGCGCGGGTGCTGGTCACCGGCGGGACCAGCGGGATCGGCGCGGCGATCGCCGGCGCCTATGCCGATGCGGGCGCGCAGGTGATGATCACCGGCACGCGCGGCTCGCCCGCCGATTATGACGAGAACCTGTCGCGCTTCGACTATCGCCAGCTCGACGTCGAGCGGGGCGAGCAGGTCGACGCGGTGGCGGCGGGCATCGACCGGCTCGACATATTGGTGAACAATGCCGGGCTCGCGCTCGGCTCGCTCGGCTTCGACGAATGGGACCCGGCGGTGTTCGAGCGGTCGGTGGCGATGCACCTGACCTCGGCCTTCCGCATGGCCCATGGCTGCCGCGCCGCGCTGGCGCGGAGCGAGCGGCCGGCGGGCGCCTCGATCATCGGCATCGCCTCGATGACCTCCTATTTCGGCATCGGCATGATCCCGGGCTACGGCTCCGCCAAGACCGGCATCCTCGGCCTGACCCGGGTGCTGGCCGCCGAATGGGCGTCGCAGCGCATCCGCGTCAACGCGGTCGCGGCGGGGCTGACCCGCAGCCGGATGACGGCGGGCGCGTTCGAGGCGCCCGAATGGACCGCGCCGACTCTCCAGCGCACCCCGCTCGGCCGGCTCGGCGAGCCGAAGGACATCGCCGGCGCGGCGCTGTTCCTGTCGAGCTCGGCGGCTTCATGGATCACCGGGCAGATATTGCCGGTCGACGGCGGCTTCACGATCGCCGGATGAGCATGCCGCAACTCATCCTCGCGGCGGGCACCGTCCAGGCGGTGCCGCTGCTCGACCGGCTCGCGCCCGCGCGGGCGGCGGGGTTCGACGGCATCTCGATCTTCGCCGCCGACCTGGAGGCGCTGGCGGCCGACGGCGTCGGCCTGCCCGAGGTCCGTGCCCGCATCGCCGACGCCGGGCTGTTCGTCTCGGAGGTCGAGATCGTCGGCAACTGGCTGCCCGGCGCCCCGGCCAAGGCCAATCCCGCCTGGCTCGCGGCGCTGCTCGATCGCTCGACCGGCGAGCGGCTGACCGGCCTCGCCGATGCTGTCGGCGCGCGCGGGATCACCGTCGCCGAATTGCAGGGCGTCGCCTGCGACCCCGCGACCGCGGCCGACGCCTTCGCGCGGCTCTGCGAGACGGCGGACGGCGCCGGGCTGCACGTCGCGCTGGAGTTCGTGCCGACCGGCGGTATCCCCGATCTCGCGACCGCCTGGGCGATCGTCCGCGCGGCGGGCCGGGCGAACGGCGGCCTGCTGGTCGATAGCTGGCATTTCTTCCGCAGCGGATCGGACCTCGCGCTGCTCGCCAGCCTGCCCGGCGACGCGATCAGGAGCATCCAGATTTGCGACGCGCCGGCGATGCCCGAGGCCGACCTCGACCGCGAGATGGTGCGCGGGCGGCTGCTGCCGGGCGAGGGCGAGCTCGGCCTCGCCGGCTTCGCCGCGGCGCTGCGCGCCACCGGAACCACGGCGCCCTGGTCGGTCGAGGTCTTCTCCGACCGGCTCGCGGGCGAACCGATCGACATCGTCGCGCGGCGCTGCGCCGACGCGGCGCGGACATTGCTGCAAGGAGAGACCGATGGCTGAGGGACGACCCGGTGCGGTGGTGGTGGGAACGGGCTTCGGCCTGTTCACCCATGTCCGCGCGCTGCGCGAGGCGGGGTTCGAGGTGCGCGCGATCGTCGGGCGCGATCGGGCGCGGACGGCGGAGCGCGCCGCGCCGCTCGGCATCCCGCTGGCGACCGACAGCCTGGCCGAGGCGCTGGCCGATCCGGCGACGCTGCTCGTCACCGTCGCGACGCCGCCGCACGCCCATTATCCGGTGGTGATGGAGGCGATCGCCGCCGGCCGGCACATCGTCTGCGAGAAGCCCTTCGCCCGCGATCTGGCGCAGGCGCGCGAGATGCGCGACGCCGCCGAGCGGGCGGGCGTGATCCACATGCTCGGCGCCGAGTTCCGCTTCGACGCGGCGCAGGCGCTGCTGCGGCGGATCGTCGCCGACGGCGCGATCGGCGCGCCGCGCCAGTTCCTGCGCATCCATCACCAGCCGGGCTTGCAGGACCCGGCCGAGAAGCTGAGCGACTGGTGGGAGGATGCCGACCGGGGCGGCGGTTTCCTCGGCGCCTTCGGCACCCACATGATCGACCAGGTGCTGACCACGATCGGGCCGATCCGCCGCGTGTCCTGCGTGTTGCAGACGCTCGCGCCCGGCCGTCCCCATATGACCGCCGACGACAGCTATGCGCTGCAGTTCGAATGCGAGGGCGGCGCGAAGGGCACGCTGATGGCGGCGATGGCCGCGCCCGGCTCGCTGGTCATGGCGACCAAGGTCGTCGGCACCGCGGGCGGCGCCTGGATCCAGTCGGGCGCGACCTTCGGCGATCCCGAGGAGGTGTGGGTGATGGACGCGGCCGGATCGCGCCGCATCGCCATGCCCGACGACCTCGCCCTGCCGCCGCCCGAACCCTTCCCGGTCGCCGCGCTGATCCAGACCGAGCAGGACCGCTGGCACACCATGGGGTTCGACGTGATCCCCTATGCCCGGCTGTTCGGGGAGATGCGCCGCCGTATCGCCGGCCAGGCGATCGACGCCCGCGAGCAGGCGGGAAGCTTCGACGACGCGGTGCGCAACCAGGCCGTGCTCGACGCGGCGCGGCGATCGGCCCGGCAGGGCGGCTGGACCGACGTGGAAAGCGACTGAGCGCGGCGCGCGAACGGATGGGACCGGAACGAAGGATCGGACGAGGATGGTATTGCCGACGACATTGACGATGGGTGTTCTTCTCGACGAGGCGGCGGGGCGCTGGGGCGACCGGCCGTTCGTGCGCGAGGAGGACGGCGGCGTCCTGTCCTTCGCCGGTTTCCGCCGGGCGGCGCGCGCCGTGTCGGGCGCCCTGCTGGCGCGCGGCGCGCGCAAGGGCGATCGGATCGCGATCTGGGCGCCCAACAGCGGGGCCTGGGCGGTCGCTGCCGCCGGCGCGACCCAGATCGGGCTCGAATTGATCCCGCTCAACACCCGCTTCAAGGGCGCCGAGGCCGAGGACATATTGCGGCGGGGCGAGGTGCGCTGGCTGTTCACCGTTCGCGGCTTCCTGGGCCTCGACTATGCGGCGATGCTCGAAGGGCGCGACCTGCCCCGGCTGGAGGAGACCGTCTTCCTCGACGGTCTCGACGCCTGGCTGGCGGCGAAGGACGGCGCAGGCGAGGCCGAGGTCTCGGCCGCCATCGCGGCGGTCGGCGGCGACGACACGGTCGACATCCTGTTCACCTCGGGCACCACCGGCCGGCCCAAGGGGGTGATGAGCGGCCACCAGCAGAATCTGCGCACCTTCCAGGCGTGGAGCGACGCGGTCGGGCTGCGCGAGGGCGACCATTATCTGATCGTCAATCCCTTCTTCCACACCTTCGGCTACAAGGCGGGCTGGGTCGCGGCGCTGTTGCAGGGGGCGACGATCTTCCCCGTCGCGCAGTTCAACGCCGCCCATGTGCTGGCGACGGTCGCGGCCGAGCGGATCACGGTGCTGCCGGGGCCGCCGACCATCTTCCAGTCGCTGCTCGACGAACCGGCGCGCGGCGCGGCGGACACGGCCAGCCTGCGGCTCGCGGTGACGGGCGCCGCCAGCGTGCCGCCGGTGCTGATCCGCCGCATGCACGACGAGCTCGGCATCGACGAGGTGCTGACCGCCTATGGCCTGACCGAGGGCAGCGGCTGCGTCAGCGCCACCCAAGCGGGCGACCCGGTCGAGCTGGTCGCGGCGACCTGCGGGCGGCCGATCCCCGGGGTCGAGGTGCGGCTGGTCGACGGCGCGGGCCGCGACGTGCCGGCCGGCGAGCCGGGCGAATTGCTGGTGCGCGGCTTCAACGTGATGAAGGGCTATCTCGACGATCCCCGGGCGACCGCCGAGACGATCGACGGCGAGGGCTGGCTGCGCACCGGCGACATCGCGACGCAGGACGCGCGCGGCTATCTGCGCATCACCGACCGGGCGAAGGACCTGTTCATCTGCGGCGGTTTCAACTGCTACCCGGCCGAGATCGAGGCGCGGCTGCTCGAGCATCCCGACGTCGCGCGGGTCGCGGTGGTGGGGCGCCCCGACGAGCGGATGGGCGAGGTCGGCCATGCGGTGGTGGTGCCCCGGCCGGGCGCGGCGCGCGACGGCAAGGCGCTGCTCGCCTGGTGCCGCGAGCAGATGGCCAATTACAAGGTGCCGCGCAGCGTCGAATGGGTCGACGAGTTGCCCGTCAACGCGGCGGGCAAGGTCCAGCGCTTCCTGCTCAAATGACCGGCGCGGCGGCCATCCCCATCGTCATTCCCGCGAAAGCGGGAATCCATGGACGGCGGTCCGCAAGAGACGAAATGCGCCGTGACCGTGGATTCCCGCTTTCGCGGGAATGACGGCAGGATGACCGCGACCGTGTCGCGATCAGGCGACCCGCTTCGCCGGATCGCGCTTGTCGACGACCGTGTGGCGGCCGTTGACGCGCTTCTGGAAATCGGGCGCCTGGGCGATCGGGTTGTAGAACTGCTTGTACCACAGGCGGCACTTGTCGGTCGGCCCGTCGCCGCGCACCATCATCGGCGACAGGCAGGCGCGCTTGTGCGTCCAGATCTCGAAGTCCTGCGCGAAGGCGAGGCGGCTCGCCTCCTGATAGGCGCGCGCCATCGGCACGTCCGCGTCGGTGGCGGCGCGGCCCATGTCGACCATCAGCGCGTGCCAGACGTGGATCTTGCCGTCCTCGACCGGGGTGTGCGCGATCAGCATGTGGGTCGGGAAGGTGCCGCGCATCGACGACTGGAGGATCGCCGGCCCGGTATACCAGGTGTCGAGCTCGAGCATCCCCTCGCCCTCCTGCACCAGGGTGCGGTGGCCGGCGCCGAACATCTGCCACTGCACATGGTCGTCGAACTCGTTGTAGAAATACTGGATGTCGCGCGATCCGTGGATCGGCACGAAATGGGCGAAGTCGGTCATGTTGTCGACGACCTCGATCGGATGCTGGGGCAGCTCGCCCAGGTCGTCGATCGCCCAGCGGACCCAGTTGGGATCGTCCCACTGCGCGAACGGCGGCAGCTCATGGTCGGGTTCGTTGCCCTCCATGTCGTGCCACATCCAGATGATGCCGGCGCGCTCGACCACCGGCCAGGTCTGGATCTTCGCCGCCGCGGGCGGCTTCTGGTCCGAATAGGGGATCTGGTTGCAGCGGCCGTCGGGCCCGAAGCGCCAGCCGTGGAAGGGGCAGCGGATCGACTCGCCCTCGATCCGCTCATTGTCGCGGACGATGTAGCTGGTCTCGTTCCGGCCGAGATGCGCGCCCATGTGCGGGCAATAGGCGTCGACGAGGTGCGGCGCGCCGCTCTCGCCACGGTAGAGCACCATGTCGCGCGCGAAGAAGCGGACCGGCATCGGCGTGCTGCCCAGCGTCGACGCGTCGGCGACCATGTGCCAGCCGCGCGCGAAGCTATTGGGGCCGAGGCGGTAGTCGGCGGTGGTGGCCATCCAAAACTCTCCTGTGTCCTGTCGGGAGCCATCCCGTTCCCACAGAGAATATCACGGTCCGGGGGGCTGGAAGCCGCACTCCGCCTGTGCAAGGATGCACGGCATGGCGATCGAATGGGACGATGTGCGGGTGTTCCAGTCGGCGGTCCGCGCCGGCGACTACAGCACCGCGGCGCGCAAGCTGGACATGGACCGAACCACGGTGGGCCGGCGCTTCGCGCGGCTCGAACGGGCGACGGGCCGATCCTTGTGGGAACAGGCCAGCGCCGGCTACCGGCCGACCGAGGCGGGCCGGGCGGTGCTGCGCGCGGCGGCGGCGATGGAGCGCGCGATGGCGCGGCTCGACCGGGATCTGGCGCCGGCCGGGGACCGGATCGGCGGACCGATTCGGGTGGCCGGCACGGCCGGGCTCGCCGCGCTGCTGCTGCCGGCCTTCGGCGCCTTCCTCGACCGGCATCCGGCGGTGTCGCTGGAGGTGGTCGGCGCGCGCGACGCGATCGCGGCGATCCAGCAGCGGCAGGCCGATGTCGGCCTCGCCATCGCGCGGACCAAGCCGCGTGACCTGGCGGGGGAGCGGATCGGCGGCTTCGGCCAGGCCCTGTTCGCGCGGCGCGGCGCCGATCCGGCGCGCGCGGTGGTCTGGGGCCATGCGATGATGCTCGCCAATCCGCAGCCCTGGGCGCGGCTCAACGCCAAGGACGATGCCGGCCGCTGCGTCGAGGTCGACGGCATCGCCGCGCTCCACGACGCGGTCCGCGCCGGGCTCGGCCGCGCCTGGCTGTGGGAGCGGCTGGCGGCGCGCGACCCCGCGCTCGAACGGCTGCCGGGCATGGCGCCGGCGGCGGCGGCGGCCGACATCTGGGTCGTCCACCGCGCCGACCTCCAGGTCGAGCCGGCGGTGGCGGCGCTGATCGAGGCGATGCCCGGCATCCTCGCCGGCAGTTTCGAGGGAGAAGGCTGAGCATGGCCGACTGGACGCATCGCCACGCCCGCATCAACGGCATCGCCATGCACTGGGTGGAGCAGGGCGAGGGCCCCGCGATCGTCCTGTGCCACGGCTTCCCGCACATCTGGCTGAGCTGGCGCCATCAGATCCCGGTGCTGGCCGCCGCCGGCTGGCGGGTGATCGTCCCCGACATGCGCGGCATGGGCCAGACCGAGGCGCCGGCCGACCACCGGCTCTACGACGTGCCGCACGTCACCGGCGACCTGGTCGGCCTGCTCGACCATCTCGGGCTCGATCAGGCGGTGTTCGCCGGGCTCGATTTCGGCATCTTCGCGATCTACGACCTCGCCTATCTCCACCCCGATCGGGTGCGGGCGGTGATCGCGCTGGAGAATCCGGCCTATCCCGACTCGCCCGACAAGGCGCCGCTCGCCGAGGCGGCCGAATGGGCGAAGGAGCATTTCGTCCATATCGACTATTTCCGGCCGGTCGGCCCGGCCGACGCCGCGCTCGACGCGGCCCCGCGCGAGTTCCTGCGCCGGGTGCTCTACGCGCTGTCGGGCGACTTCCATTATCTCGACGTGTGGAAGCATCCGCCGGGCACCGCCTATCTCGACGCGCTGCCGGAAGCGCCGCCGCTGCCCTGGCCCTGGCTCTCCGAATGGGAGCTGGAATGGTATGTCGCCGACTATGCGCGCAGCGGCTTCACCGGCGGGCTCAACTGGTATCGCGCGATGGACCTGCGCTGGGCGCAGCGCGCGGCGTGGCGGCATGCGCCGACCACCCGTCCCTTCTTCTTCATCGGCAGCGAGAACGACGTCGACCTGGAGGCGTGGCACGGCGACGACCCGCTGGGCGCGATCCCGCGCCACCATGCCGACGTGCGGCGGATCGAGATGCTGCCGCGCGCCGGCCATCTCATCCAGCTCGAACGCGCGGACGAGGTCGGCCGGTTGATGGTGGAGTTCCTGGGGGAGCTTTAGGCTCGTTTCGGATCAGCTTGGGTTGGGCCTGCCTCCACCCCCTATCGTCATCAAGTCAGTTGAGGCTGGAGATTGGCAGCGTCGCGGATGCGAGCATTGGCGATGCAGATGATTTTGCGCATGAGGGCGGCGAGAGCGAGGCGTTTGGGTTTTCCAGCGCGGACGAGTGCGTTGTAGAAGTCTGCGAGAGGATTTTTGCCGCGAGCGGCGGCGAGGGCGGCGATGAAGAGGGCGGGCCTGATCTGCCTTCGTCCGCCTGAGCTGTGTCGGCGGGCCTGGAGTTTTCCGCTGTCTCTGGGATGAGGGGCGCAACCAGCGAGGCTTGCGGCCTGCCGGCGGTTGAGAGAGCCGAGTTCGGGCATGGTTGCGATCAGGAGAGGAGCGAGGACGGCGGCGACGCCTGGGATGGATCGCAAGGCGCGAGCGCGGGAGCTGAGGTCGCGGTGTTGGTTGATGAGCTCCTCGATCTGAACCTCGATGGTGCGGATACGGTGTTCGAGATCGGCGATATGGTCGCGGATGTCGTCGGCGACGAGATGCCCACGAGGGGCCTTGAGGCGATTGGTTTCCTGGCGCTTCATGGCGACGAGATCGAGGCGTCGTGAGACGAGGAGGCTGATCTGGGCCTGGCAAGGCTCGGGAGGTTGCCAGCGCATCAGGCCGGGACTGCGGTCGATGGCGTAGCGGCTGAGCCAGCGGGCATCGATGGGGTCGGTCTTGGCGCGTTTGCCGAAGGAGCGGATATAGGCCTTGATCTTGGCGGCATCACCGCGGTGAACGGGGATGGCGAGGCCGCAGAGGACGGCGAGGAGCTTGTCCTCATGGCCTCCGGTCGCTTCGCATACGGCCAGATCGCGGTTGCGCAGCGGATCGAGCGCGGCCGTGAGGGCCTGGGTCTCGTTGGCTATGGTGAGGGTCTGGCCGGTTACGCTGTCGAACAGGGTCACGCTGTCCTGGGATACGTCGAGGCCAAGAGCTGTCTGGATTTCGTCGGCATATCGTATCATCTTGGGGTCCCATGCTTCGAATTGTCTGCGGGCGTGCCGAAAGGCGGCCCATTCAAGTCAGCAAGCGATGCGAAGCTGGGGCGACAAGAGCCCTGGATGACGTCGGTCGTTTCGACCTATTCCCGCACGGGCGCCTTGCCGCCACGAGCTGCGGGGTGGCCACCCCGCAGCTCGTCTCGCCAGCCACCCACTCTTAAATCATTTTCCCGAGAGACAATTCCCGCGAAAGCGGGAATCCATGGACGGCGGTCCGCAGGAGACGGAATGCGCCGTGACCGTGGATTCCCGCTTTCGCGGGAATGACGGAAACGGTGCTTTGGAATGACCGTGAGGATTATTCCGCCGCCTCGGCGGTGAAGGGCAGGCAGACCTCGTCGAAGCCGAGCACATGCGCGACCCGGCCGAGGCCGACCCAACTGGCGACCGAATTGGCGAGGTCGGCGATCTCGGCGTCGGAGAAGGCGGCTCGCGCCCTGGCCCAGAATGTCTCGTCGCGCGCCAGCGCCTTGGGCTCGACGGCGAAGCGCTCGGCGAACTCGATCGCCAGCCGTTCGCGGTCGCTGAACAGCGACGAGGTCCGCCACTCGGGCACCGCCGCGTAGAAGGCTTCGTCGGGGGGCGGGCCGTTGTCGACCACGGTCCCGCGCGTGCCGGTGCCCGAGAACATCCCGCCCAGGTCGCGGGCGGCGCGGAAGCGTTGGCAGATCACGCAGCCGTTGATCTCCGCCGTGCGGGCGCGGGCGCCCTCGAACTCGCGCAGCGACAGCTTCGAATGGCGATAGACGGCGTGGCTGAAGGCGCCCCCGGCGCGCATGATCTCGGGCGCCAGCGTCTCGGTGGCATAGCCATAAGGGTCATGGGCCTGGGCGGCCGGAACGTCGATGCGCATGCGTCCTCTCCTCGTCTTCCCTATCGCAGGCAGGCTATAGCATCTTGCGATTCTGTCCATCTTTTCTGTTACGAAAGATGGAGGATTATATCGGGAGATGTCGCTCTATGCGTGAAATGAAACCGATCATGGGGCGCAAAATTCCGGTCGGCGACGGCCTGCATCTCCATGCGGTCGAGGCGGGCGAGGGGCCGCTGTTGCTGATGATCCACGGCTTTCCCGGCCTCGCCTGGTCGTGGCGGCACCAGATGCTGCCCTTCGCCGCGGCGGGCTTCCGCGCGGTGGCGATCGACAGCCTCGGCTATGGCGGCAGCGATCGTCCGCTCGATCCCGCGCTCTATGCATCGGACCGGATGCAGGCCTATCTGCTCGCGCTGCTCGACCATTACGGCGCCGACCGGGCGGTGGTGATCGGCCAGGATTTCGGCGCGCAATATGCCTGGAACCTCGCGGTGCGCGCGCCCGGTCGGGTGCGGGCGCTGGTGGCGACCATCCCCTATGACTATGACCTCGCCGGCCGGGCGCTGCTCGGCGCGGCGGAGCGGCTGCCGCCGGGCGCGCCGGTGCGGCCCGACATGGCCTCGCCCGACCATCGGCCGAGCGAACGCTTCGCGGCGATGGCGCAGGCGCATTTCGTCCATTTCCATTATTTCCAGACGGTCGGGCCCGCCGACCGCGAGCTGGGCGGCGCTCTCGCCGACTATCTGCAGCGCAGCTTCCACGCGCTGAGCGCGGCGGGCGACCTGTGGGCGTGGAAGGCGCTGCCCTCCGAAGGCACCGGCTATCTCGACGCGCTGCCGCCCGCGCCGCCGCTGCCCTGGCCGTGGCTGAGCGAGGCCGAGTTCGCCGCCTTCGTCGCCCGCTACGATCATGCGGACCCGGCGCGGCGGATGATCGGCGGGCTGAATTCCTACCGCACCGCCGACCGCAACTGGGAGATCGGCCGCGCCTGGGCCGACGCCGACGTGACCGTGCCGACGCTGATGCTGCTGGGCGCCGCCGATCCTTCCTTCGCCTTCTTCCCGGACTGGGAGGATAGGTTGCGGCGGCGGGTGCCGGGGCTCGCCGGCATCGTCGCGATCGAGGGGGCGGGCCACCTCGTCCAGCAGGAGAAGCCCGAGGCGTTCAACGCGGCCGTGCTCGATTTCCTCGGTGGGCTCCAGAGCGATTTCTAGGCAGATGGAAACATCTGCCTACTCGGAAATCGCGGTAAAACAATAAGCTGGGCCGGCCATGCCGGAAAAGGACGGGGCCGGCGAACGCGATGTCGTCGCGGTTCGCCGGCCCCGAGGGGGCACTGGAGGCTGGAAGGCGGCTAGAAGGAGAAGCCGACGTCGATCCCGTAGGTCGCCGGATCGCCGTAGGAGATCGCCTGGTTCGGGTAGCCGGCGATGATCGAGCCCGAGCCGATCACGAAGCCGGGATAGCGCTTGTCGAACACGTTCTTGCCCCACAGCCCGATCGAGATGTTGCGGCCGCCGCCGCGATCGATCGTGTAGCTCAGGCGGGCGTCGACCAGGCCATAGGCCTTGTTGATCGGCGCGTCGCGGCCGAGCGGGACGCTGGGGCCGTCGCCGGCGGTGGTGTAGACCTTGTCCTTCCACGTGTAGTCGACATGCGCGGCGAGGTCGCCGCTGCCGAACGTCCCGATCACCCAGTCGCCCGACAGGCGGACGCTGTTCTTCGGGGTGAAGGGCAGCACGAAATAGCCGGTGATGTTGTCGCCGACCTGCACCGGCGAGCCGGGGTTGACGGCGGGATCGAAGATCGAGCCGGCCGGGGCCAGCACGTTGCGGATCTTCGAGGTGGTGTAGGCATAGCTGGCGCTGAGCGTCAGGCCGGGGATCGGCACCGCCGTCAGGTCGGCCTCCAGCCCCTTCACCGTCGCGCGGCCGACGTTGAACGTGTCGGCCAGCGACGCGTCGGCGGGGTCGGCCGAGATGTCGAGCTGCAGGTCCTTGTACTTGGCGATGAAGCCGGCAAGGTTCACGCGCAGCCGCCGGTCGAGCAGGTCGGACTTGATGCCCGCCTCATAGCTGGTGACCGTCTCCGGCCCGAAGGTGCGGGTGAAGGTCGGCGACGCCTCGTTCGATCCGCCCGCCTTGTAGCCGGTCACGACCTTCGCATAGAGCGAGACGTTCTCGACCGGGCGGTAGGACAGGGTCAGCGCCGGGTTGAACTTGCTGTTCTTCACGTCGGTCGCGCCGACCACCGATCCCAGCGGGATGGTCGCGCCCGGGCCGTTGAAGCGGCGGGCGACCAGCGGCGAGGTCTGGCCGATGAAGAAGTTCGAGGTGCGGATGCGGTCGGCGGTCCGCTTGTCGCGGGTGTAGCGGCCGCCCACGGTCACGTCGAACTTGCCGTCGGCGAACTCCGGGGTCCAGGTCAGCTGGCCGAAGATCGCCTTGGAGGTCGACTTGGCGTTGGTGTCGCGATCGACCAGCACCTGCTGGCCGGGCGTGCCGGTGCCGACGTCGACCGTCTCGAAATGATTGGCCTTCTCGCGGAAATAATAGATGCCGACGACATATTTGAACTGGTCGGCGACGGTGCCGACCGCCTGGAATTCCTGGGTGTAGGTCTTCGAGCCGACCTGGTCGAACGCGAAGAAGGGCGCCAGGAAGGCCTCGGTATAGTCCTGGTAGGTCCGCACCTTGATGTGCCGGTAGCTGCTCAGCGAACGCAGCGTCAGCGCGTCGCTCGCCCGCCATTCGCCGATCAGCGTGTGGCCGTCCGACTTCACATGGCTGTAGGGCAGGTAGACCGGGCGATAGGCGGTCTCCGGGTCGGCGGTGTAGCCGGGGAAGAGGAAGGGCGCGAAGGCGTTCTCGGTGACGTAGCGGACCGGCGTGGTGCGCTGGTCGCTATAGTCGCCCGAATAGTCGACGGTGATGCCGTCGGTCGGTTCCCAGCGGACCGCGCCGCGCACCGCATATTTGCGGTCGGACTGGAAATCGTGCGCGTCGGGCGTGCCCGCGGTGTTGGCGGCGTTGTTCGCCCAGCCGTCCCGGTTCGAATAGAGGCCGGTCAGCTTGACCTTGAAGGTGCCGAACTGCGGCAGGTCGAGGTTCACCAGCGCGCGGCGATAGTCGTAGTTGCCGAGCGACAGCAGGCCATGCGCGCCGAGCTCGCCGGTCGGCTTCTTGCTGATGATGTTGACTGCGCCGCCGGTGGTGTTGCGGCCGTAGAGCGTGCCCTGCGGACCGCGCAGCACCTCGACCCGCTCGACGTCGGCGAGGTCGAAGGCCGACGCCTGCGGGCGCGACTGGTAGATGCCGTCGACATAGAGGCCGACGCCGCCGTCCTTGGTGATGATGTTCGGATCGCCGATGCCCTGGCCGCGCATGAACAGGACCAGCGTGGTGGTCGAGCTGGGATAGGGCGCGAAATAGAGGCTGGGCGCCGCCTGCACCACGCCGCGCAGGTCGGTGATGCCCGACGACTGGAGGCTGTTGGCGGTCAGCGCGGTGATCGCGATCGGGGTGCGCTGCAGGTTTTCGGCCCGGCGCTCCGCGGTGACGACGATCTCCTCGACCCCGGCGACGCTATTGTCCTCGGCCGCGGCCGGGACGGCCGCCTGCGACGGCGTCGCCTGCGCGAAGGATGGGGCGGTGGTGGCGATCGCGAGCGCGATGGTGGAGGCGCGCGCGAGCTGGAATGCGACGGTCATTTCCTCTCCCTCATATGGTTATATGTTATCCGCATATAATGACACAAAACAGAATCAACGCAAGTCATGCGTAATAGAATGCCGATTGGTTTTACGCAGAATGGTGATGGGCGTCGGCATCAGGACAGGAAGTCGAAGCTCGGCTGCGCGCGCGCGGCGATCATCGCCTGGCGTCGCTCGAGCATCGGGTCGAGCGCCTCGGGCTGCGGGACGATCCAATAGTCGCCCCGCGCGATCGCGTCGAACACCGCCGCCGCGAAGGGCTCCGGGTCCATGCCATATTGGTCGATCATGCCGCGCAGCCCCGCGACGAAGCGCTCGGTCGCGGGATGGACGGTGCCGCCGAACGGATCGTCGAAGATCGCCGAGCGGACCGGGCCGGGGGCGAGCAGGCTCACCGCGACCGGCGCGCCGAGCATGTCGAGCTCGCCCTTCAGTGCCTCGGTCAGCGCGACGACCGCGAATTTGGTGGCGCTGTAGGGGGCCATGAGCGGGCTGGGATTGAAGCCGCCGACCGAGGCGGTGTTGATGATCCGCGCCGGTCGGGCGGCCCGCAGCATCCTCGGCACGAAGGCGCGGATGCCGTTGAGGACGCCGCCGACATTGACCTTCAGCGAGGCGTCCCAGCGCGCCGGATCGATCTCCCAGCTGAAGCCGGTCGCCATGATCCCGGCATTGTTGAACAGCAGGTCGACCTGGCCGAACCGGTCATAGGCCGCCGCGGCGAGCCGCTCGACCGCGGCCGGATCGGTCACGTCGGTCGGCACCGCCAGCGCGTCGGGCAGCGTGTCCGCCGCCGCCGCGAGCGCATCGGCGTCGCGGTCGGCGAGGACGAGGCGCATCCCGCGGCGGGCGGCCTCGCGGGCGAGGCCCAGGCCGATGCCGCTGGCGGCGCCGGTGATGACGGCGTTGGTCGGGGCCTCGCTCATCGATCGGCTCAGAAGCTGATCTTGAACTCGACCGACACGCGGCGCGGCTCGGCGTAGAATTTGCCGCCGAAGCCGAGCGAGCCGAAGTCGATGCCGTAGAGCACCTGGTTCTCGTTGAGCAGATTCTCGCCGACCAGCGCGATCTCGCCCTTGGCGCGGGCGCCGAGCGCGATGTCGCTGAGGGCGATGCGCGCGTCGACCGTGTTGGTCGCGGGCGAGTCGACCTGATGCTGATAGGGGTTCACCGCGTCGTTCGGGTAGAAATAGACATGGCTGCGATAGGCGTAGGAGACCCGCGCCGACAGCGTGCCGACGTCCATCGGTTCGAAGGTGTAGTCGACCGCCAGGTTCGAATTGAACTTGGCGACGTTCGGGAAGCGCGCCGTGGCGGCGATGTCGCTGATCGTGTTGGTGTTCGGGTTCAGGAACAGGAAGCGCTTGTACTTCGGATCGGTATAGCCGAGCGATCCCGACAGGGTCAGGCCGCGCGCCGGGATGGCGGTGACCTCCAGCTCGAAGCCCTTGAACTCGGCCTTGCCGGCGTTGACCAGCAGGGTCGACGCGCCGCCGCTGCCGGCCGCGAACTGCGGCACCTGCAGGTCGTCATATTTGCTCAGGAACGCCGCCGCGTTGATGCGCAGATGGCGGTCGAGCAGGTCGAGCTTGGCGCCGGCTTCGTAGGACACCAGCTTCTCCGGGGCGAAGCTGTTCAGCGTGTCGGCGCGCGGGTTGAAGCCGCCCGACTTGTAGCCGGTCGAGACCTTGGCATAGACCAGCGCGTCCGGGTCGATCTGGTAGCTGACCGAGCCGAGGAAGGACGTGTTGGTGTTCTTGGTGCTGCCGCGCGCCGGGCCGACGATCGTCGACACGCCGCCATTGCTGTTCTGCAGGAAGATGTTCTTGCGGTCCTCGGTGTAGCGGATGCCGCCGGTCACTTCGAGCTTCTCGTCGAGCGCCTGCGGCTTCCAGCTCACCTGGCCGAAGGCGGCATAGGACTTCGAGGTCTGCGAATAGGCCGCGACCGGGCTGGTGTTGAAGCCGATCAGGTCGATCCCCTGCGCGGTCAGCGCATCGGCGACCGCGCCGGGGAAGCCGAGGAAGGGCAGGGCGGCGGGCGCGAGGACCAGGGTCAGGTTCTGGTTGTTCCGCTCCGACACCTTCTCGCGGAAATAATAGCCGCCGAGGACGTAGCTGAAGTCGCCGGCCTTGCCGAGGAGCTGGAGTTCCTGCGACCACTGCTTCTGCTTCTGCGGGCTGTTGTAGCCGTTGTACGGCGTCACCGACTGGACCGAGGTCAGGGTCGGCGAGGTGAAGTCGAGGACGAGGCCCTTGAGGTCGCCCTGGCCGCTGAGGCCGAGGACGTTCTCGAGCAGCAGCTTGCGGTAGCCGGTGATCGACTTGAGCGTGAGGGCCGGCGAAACCTCGTAGGACAGGGTCAGGTTGTGGCCCTGGCTGCGGCTGTGCGAGGTGTAGGTGTTGCCGGGGCCGCCGGGCTGTTGCAGGCCGCTCTTGAGGCGCGTGTCGGCGCCGACGAACTGCAGCGCCGGGCCGCCATATTGCGGCGAGCGGCTGTAATAGGCCTGGGCGGCGGGGCTGAGCGCGACCGTCTGGAAGAAGCCGGGCGCGCCGACGCGGTCGTCATAGTCGAAGCCGTAGCTCGCCTTGAACGGCCCGAAATCGCCGTCCAGCGCGACCGAGAAGGCGTCGACGTTGAGCGAGCCGGGGTCCTTGCTGCTGGGGGTCAGCAGGTTGTTGAAATAGCCGTCGCGCTGCCGGTGATAATAGCTGCCCGACGCCGAGATGCCCGAATCGCCGAACTCGCCGGTGTCGACGCGCAGGCGCCCGAACATGTTGTCGCGGCTGCCATAGCCGCCCTTGGCGGTGACGCCGAAGCTGTCGGCCGGCTTCTTCGAGACGATCTGGATCGCGCCGCCCGTCGTGTTGCGGCCGAACAGCGTGCCCTGCGGGCCGCGCAGCACCTCGATCCGCTCGATGTCGACCAGGTCGAAGATCGAGCCCGCGCTGCGCGCCACATAGACGCCGTCGAGATAGATGCCGACCGCGGTGTCGAGGCCGAGCGAGGGATCGGTCTGGCCGATGCCGCGGATGTTGATCGATGCCGCCGACAGCGCCGAGGATTGCTGGCTGATGACCAGGTTCGGCGCGATCTGGCCGATCTTGTCGACTGCCTGGATGTTGTTCCGCTCGAGCGCGCGGCTGTCGAGCGCGGTGATCGAGATCGGCGTCTTCTGCAGCGATTCGGACTGGCGGCGGGCGGTGACGACGATGTCCTCGATGCCGCCGCCGGCCGAGGCCTGGGGGGCTTCGTCGGCGGGCGCCGTCTGGGCCTGCGCGGTGCAGCCGCCGATGGCCAGGGCGATCACCGCGGCGCGCGTGGAAAACCGAGCTTTTTGATGCGACATCTTCTACCCCTACCGATCCCCGATTCGTCGTCGGGCGTTTGTCCATTATGAAAACGCATAGGGCGGATGTGTGCCGACAGTCAATAATTAACGCGTAATTTTTGTTAGAAAATGATGCGCATAATGAGAGGTATTGTTGTTCTGGGGCGCTGGCGGGGCCGCCTTTCGACGCTTTCCTCTCTTAACAGATTGCGTAGAGATATGGTCGTTATGTCTACGCATTGCTTCGAATGTGCTGGTCTTGGCGGCGCGGGCCGACTAGGGTGGACGGGTTCGCAGCAGGCGGGCGAAGGAGGGTGATGTGCCGCGCGCTAGGACCGATGGCGAGCTTTGCACCGACAGGACCCGGGTCCATGTCTACACCTATCGTTACGAGCGGCCCTCGCTCGACACCCGCGCGCCGGGCAAGGACCTGATGGTGCTGTGCGGCAATCCCGGCCGCGGCGCGGCGGGGGTCTACCAGTCCGCGGACATGCGCAGCGCGGTCCTGCCGCTCGGCCGGATGATGGTCATCCCCGCCTCGGCGGCGATCAGCGCGACGGGGCCCGGCGGCGACCGACAGTTGTCGGTGTGCAGCACCGCCGCCGGCCTGCTGCCGCCCGACTTCGATCCCACCGACAGCCGGCAGATCGCCCTGTGCGGGGACGTGCGCGACGTGCGCGTGCGCGCGACGATGGAGCGGCTGGCGGCCGAGGCGATCGCGCCGGGCTTCGCCGCCGACCTGCTGGTCGATGCGCTCGCGGCGTCGCTCTCGATCGACCTCGCCCGCTATTTCCGCCGCTCGCGCGCTGTCGCCACGATCGCCAGCCGGGGGCGGCTGGCGGCCTGGCAGCTCCGCCGGGTCGAGGACCTCGTCGCGGGAGCGGTGGGCCAGCGGCTGACCGTCGCCGAGCTCGCCGCCGCCGCCGAGGTGAGCCCGAGCCATTTCGCGCGCAGCTTCCGCGCCAGCACCGGCCGCACCGTCCACCGCTTCGTCGAGGAGGCGCGGCTGGCGCGCGCGCAGGCGATGCTGCGCGAGACCGACCTGCCGCTGAAGCGGGTCGCGGCGGCGCTGGGCTTCAGCGGGCCGAGCAGCTTCACGCTCGCCTTCCGCCGCGCCACCGGCACCACGCCGGCGCGCTACCGGGCGGAGGTGCTGCCCTGCTGATCCGATCGGATCGGAACATCGGCGGCGGGATTCGAACAGAGGCGATGCTCGCCCGTCGCCCCGGCCCCTTCTAGCCTGCGCGGCGGAATGAGGATGCGCACCGCATGAAACCCTTCGTCCTGCCGTCCCGCGAGGAATCGATGCAGCGGCTGATGCGCGGCTATGCCCGCGTCGCCGGCTTCACCCGCGACCTCGCTTATTCGGTCGCCGACCGGATCGAGGAGCGCGCCGCCGACGCCGCCGACACGCCGTTCATCCTGTTCGAGGACCAGTCGATCAGCTTCGCGGCGATGAACCGGCGCGCCAACCGGGTGGCGCACGCCGCGCGGGCGGCGGGGCTGGGGAAGGGCGACGTCGTCGCGCTGCTGATGCTCAACCGGCCCGAATTCGTGACGATCTGGCTGGGCCTCGCCAAGATCGGCGTCGTCACCGCGCTGCTCAACACCGGCGCGACGGGCGAGGTGCTGGGCCATGCGCTGCGCCAGGTCGACGCCCGCGCGCTGATCGTCGGATCGGAGCTGGCGACGACGGTCGAACGGATGGTCCCCGACGCGCTGCCGCCGCTGCTGTTCGAGCAGTCGGAGACGGGCGCGGACCGATCGGCCCATGGCTGGCGCGACCTCGACGCGGCGATGGCCGGGGCGCGGGACGACGATCCGCCGCGTGACGCGCGGGAGGGCGTGGTGCTCGCCGATCCGCTCTACCTGATCTTCACCTCGGGGACGACTGGCCTGCCCAAGGCGGCGCGGATGAGCCACATGCGCTTCCTCAACGCCGGCGAGATGATGGCCGGGCTGATGGCGTTCGGCGCGGACGACGTCCTCTACTGCGTCCTGCCGCTCTACCATGGCGCGGGCGGCATGGTGGTGCCGTCGGTGGCGCTGGCGACCGGCCGGCCCTTCGTGCTGCGCCGCAAGTTCAGCCGCTCGGGCTTCTGGCCCGACGTGCGCCGGCACCGGATCACGGCGGTCTATTATATCGGCGAGATCGTCCGCTACCTGCTCGCGGCCCCGCCGGCGCCCGGCGACCGCGGCCACAGCCTGCGGGTGATGACCGGGGCGGGGCTGAAGCCCGACCTGTGGGAGGCGTTCGCCGACCGCTTCGGCGTCGACGCCATCATCGAGGGGCTCGGATCGACCGAGGCCAATTACGGGATCACCAATGTCGACGGGCGGCCCGGCTCGGTCGGGCGCCTGCCCTATCCCCGGGCGACCAACATCCGCATCCTCAAATGGGACGTCGCGGCGGGCGAGCATGTCCGCGACGCCGCCGGCAACCCTGTCGAGGCGGGGCCGCACGAGGTGGGCGAGCTGGTCGCCGAGATCCTCGACGGCAACGGCGTCGCCGGCTTCTTCGAGGGCTATACCTCGGCCGAGGCGACCGAGGCGAAGCTGCTGCGCGACCTGTTCCGGCCGGGCGACCGCTGGTTCCGCTCGGGCGACCTCGTCCGCTTCGACGAGGAGGATTATTTCTTCTTCGTCGACCGGGTCGGCGACACCTTCCGCTGGAAGAGCGAGAATGTCTCGACCGCCGAGGTGGAGACGGTGCTGTCGGGCTTTCCGGGGCCGTCGGTCGTCAACGTCTACGGCGTCCGCGTGCCCGGCACCGAGGGTCGCGCCGGCATGGTCGCGCTGACCTATGGCGACGGCGCGGCGTTCGATCCGCAGGGCTTCCACGCCTTCGCCGTCGAGCATCTCGCCGCCTATGCGGTGCCGCTGTTCGTGCGGCTGTCGGCGACCGCCGAGATGACCACCACCTTCAAGCTGCGCAAGGTCGACCTCCAGCGTGAAGGCTATGACCCGGCGGCGGCCAAAGGCGACCGGCTCTACGTCGCCGACCCCGCGGCCGGCCGCTACGTCCCGCTGACCGGCGAGGCGCTCGCCCGGCTCGGCATCCCGCCCTTCGAAGGAGCATCCGGCGATGCACGTTGACTTCACCCCCGGGCAGAAGGCGCTCCGCTCCGAGTTCCGCGCCTATCTCGACGGCATCATGACCCCCGAGGTGCGCGCCGCGACGGTCGATGCCGAAAGCGGCCCGGTCTATCGCGACGTGATCCGCCGGATGGGCCGCGACGGCTGGCTCACGCCGGGCTGGCCGGTCGACTATGGCGGCCGGGGGCTCGATCCGCTGACCCAGAAGATCCTGCTCGAGGAACTGGTGCTGGCGGAGGCGCCCTTCCCCTTCGTCACCGTCAACACCGTCGGGCCGGCGCTGATGCGGCTCGGCACCGAGAAGCAGAAGCGCGAGATATTGCCGCGCATCGCGACCGGCGAGCTGATCTTCGCGATCGGCTATTCGGAGCCGGGAGCGGGCACCGACCTCGCCAGCCTGGCGACCCGCGCGGTGCGCGACGGCGACGACTATGTCGTCAACGGGCAGAAGATCTTCACCAGCGGCGCGGAGGGCGCCGACTATGTCTTCCTCGCGGTCCGCACCGACCCGCAGGCGCCGCCGCACAAGGGCATCACCATCCTGATGATGGACACGCGGCTGCCCGGCTTCTCGGTCTCGCCGATCTGGACGGTCGGCGGCTTCCGCACCAACGTCACTTATTATGAGGATGTCCGCGTCCCCGCCGACATGGTGATCGGCGAGGTCAACGCCGGATGGCGGCTGATCGCCGAGCAGCTCAACCATGAGCGGATCGGCCTCGCCGCGCTCAGCTACAGCGGCAATGGCTGCTTCGACCAGGTCGTCCAATGGGCGCGCGAGACGCCGGCGGGCGCGGGGCGGCTGATCGACGTGCCGTGGGTGCGATCGACGCTGGGCGAGGCCTATGCCCTGCTCCGCGCGATCGGGGTGATGGGCAACCGGGTCGCGGCGCAGGTGGCGCAGGGGGCGACCAGCGCCGACCTCGCCTCGGGCCTCAAGGTGTTCGGGACCGAGGGGATGATCCGGGTGATGCGGTTGCTGCTCGATGTGCTGGGGCCCGCCGGGCTGATCCGCGAGGGATCGCCGGGCGCGGTGCTGCGCGGACGGATCGAGCGCGAATATCGCAAGTGCCAGATCAACACCTTCGGCGGTGGCACCGCCGAGGTGCTGCGCGACATGGTGGCGCAGGTCGGGCTCGGCATGCCGCGGGGAGGACGCTGATGGGCGATCTGCTCGAACAGGCGCGCGCCTGGGTCGGACGGCCGGCCAGCATGCCGGCGACGGCGCGCGACCCGGTCAACCTGCCGATGATCCGCCGCTGGTGCGAGGCGATGGGGGAGACCAACCCCGTCTATCTCGACGAGGCTGCCGCGCGCGCCGCCGGCCATCCCGGCATCGTCGCGCCGCCGGCGATGCTCGACGTCTGGGCGATGGCGCCCTACCGCCCCGGCGGCCGCACCGCCGAGGAGGGGATGGCGGTGCTGAGTCTGTTCGACGATGCGGGCTATACCGGCGTCGTCGCGACCAACGTCCGCCAGGACTATGGCCGCTACCTGACCTTGGGCGAGGTCGTCACCTCGACGCCGATCGTCGCCGACGTGTCGGACGAGAAGCGGACCGCGCTCGGCATCGGCCATTTCGTCACGCTCGCGTACGACTTCACCGTCGCCGGCGAGCCGGTCGGGCGGATGACCTTCCGGGTGCTGAAGTTCAAGCCGAACCTGGCCCAGCCCCAGTCCCGGCCGGCCGAACCGGCGGCGGAGGCGAAGGCCTGGCCGCATCCGCGCCCGGCGATCACCCATGACAACGCCTTCTTCTGGGAAGGGGTGAACCGGCGCAAGCTGCTGTTCCAGTCCTGCGAGGGGCGGCTGCGCCATCCGCCCGGGCCGATGGACCCGCTGACCGGATCGCTCGATTTCGAGATCGTCGAGGCGAGCGGGCGGGGGACGATCCACAGCTTCGTCGTCATGCACCAGCCGCGCCTGCCCGGCTTCGACTATCCGCTGCCGGTCGTGCTGGTCGAGCTGGAGGAAGGCGTCCGCATCGTCGCCAACATGATCGACGCCGCCGCCGAGGCGATCGAGATCGGCCGCGCCGTCGTCGCCGACTTCGTCGAGGTCGAGCCCGGCTATCTCCTCCCCGCCTTCCGCTTCGCCTGAGGACATCATGGACTTCACCCTGACCGACGACCAGCAGGCGCTGCGCGACCTGGCGGCCCGCATCCTCGACGATGCGACCGGCGACGAGGCGATCCGGGCCTTCGCCGACAGCGGCCGTCCCTATGACGACGCGCTGTGGAGGACCCTTGCCGAGGCGGGCATGCTCGGGCTGGCGCTGTCCGCCGAGGCGGGCGGGCTGGGGCTCGGCATGGTCGAGTTGGGGCTGCTGCTGGAGGAGCAGGGCCGCACCCTCGCGCCGCTGCCGCTGACCCCGGTCGCGCTCGCCGGCTGGGCGATCGACGCGCATGGAAATGCTGCGCACAAAAAATGGCTCGGCGCGATGCTGTCGGGCGCGGCGATCCTCGCCGTCGCGATCGAGGAGGTCGGCGGGGTGGACCCCTGCGATCCGGCCATGACCGCCGCGCCGGACGGCGACGGCTGGCGACTGGGCGGCGCCAAGGTCGCGGTGCCCTATGGCGCCGAGGCGCAGGCGCTGCTCGTCACCGCGCGCACCGCCGCTGGGCCGGCGCTGTTCCTGGTCGAGGCCGGGGCCGCAGGCCTGACGGTCGAGCCGCAGCGCTCGACGAGCGGCGAGCCGCAGGCGATGCTGCGCTTCGACGGCGTGCGGCTGGCCGGCGACGCGGTGCTCGGGCCGGCGGGCGGGCGGGCGGCGATCGTCGCCGACCTCGTCCGGCGCGCGCAGGTGGCGCTGGCGCTGCGCCAGGTCGGCGTCGCCGCCGAGGCGCTGCGGCGCACCGCCGACTATGCGAGCGGGCGCATCCAGTTCGGCAAGCCGCTCGGATCGATGCAGGCGGTGCAGCAGCGCGCCGCCGACGCCTTCATCGACGTCGAGGCGATGCGCTCGACCGCTTTGCTTGCCGCCTGGCAGATCGACGCCGGCCGCGTCCAGCCGGCCGACGTCGCCACCGCCAAATATTGGGCGGCGATCGGCGGCCACCGCGTCGTCCATGCTGCGCAGCATCTGCACGGCGGGATCGGCGCCGACGTCACCTATCCCATCCATCGCTATTTCCTGACCGCCACCGCGATCGGCGAGGCTCTGGGCGGCGGCGCCCCGATGCTCGCCGCGATCGGCGATGCGGTCGCCTCGGGCCGGACGGAGCCGCTCGCATGAAGACCGTGACCGTGGGGCAGGCCTTGCCCGAACTGATCGTGCCGATCACCGCCTCCGCCATCGTCGCGGCCGCGATCGCCACCAACGACTATGAGGACGTCCATCACGACAAGGCCGCCGCGCAGGCGACCGGGGTGCCCGACATCTTCATGAACATCCTGACCAGCAACGGCTTCGTCCAGCGCTACGTGTCCGACTGGTGCGGGCCCGAGGCGCGGATCGCCGCCGTCGACATCCGGCTCGGCGCGCCCAACTTCGTCGGCGACACGATGCGGATCACCGGGGCGGTGAGCCGGGTCGAGGGCGACGAGGTCGACGTGCGGGTCAGCGGCCGCAACGCGATCGGCGAGCATGTCGCCGCCACCGTCACGCTGCATTGGAGGGCGAGGGCATGAGCGGACTGTCCGGCAAGGCCGCGATCGTCGGCATCGGCGCGACCGAATTCTCGAAGAACAGCGGCCGGTCCGAGCTGCGCCTCGCGGTCGAGGCGATCGCCGCCGCGCTCGACGATGCCGGGATCGACCGGGCCGAGGTCGACGGGCTCAGCACCTATACGATGGACAATAATCCCGAGATCGAGGTGTTCCGCAACATCGGCGGGCGGCAGCTCAAATTCTTCAGCCGCATCCATTATGGCGGCGGCGCCGCCTGCGCACCGGTGATGCAGGCGGCGATGGCGGTCGCGACCGGCGTGGCCGAGGTGGTCGTCTGCTACCGCGCGATGAACGAGCGGTCGCAATATCGCTTCGGCACCGGCCACACCCCGCCGCCGGTGCCCAACGCCGAGTCCGCGCATTACGGCTATTATGTCCCCTTCGGCCTGATCTCCCCGGCGTCCTGGGTGGCGATGGCGGCGCGGCGCTACATGCACGAGACCGGCGCCACCTCGGAGGATTTCGGCCGGGTCTCGGTCGCCTGCCGCGCCCATGCCGCGACCAATCCGGCGGCCTGGTTCTACCAGCAGCCCATCACCCTCGACGATCATCAGGCGTCGCGCTGGATCGTCGAGCCGCTCCACCTGCTCGACTGCTGCCAGGAATCGGACGGCGCGGTGGCGATCGTCGTCACCAGCGCGGCGCGCGCGGCGAAGCTCAGGCAGCCCCCGGCGATCATCCGCGCGGCGGCCCAGGGCGCGGCCGACGACCAGCAGATGATGACGAGCTATTACCGGCCCGACATCGCCCGCCTGTCGGAGATGGATCTCGTCGCCGCGCAGCTCTACGCGCAGGCGCAGATGCGGCCGGACGACATCCGCACCGCGATCCTCTACGATCATTTCTCGCCCTTCGTGCTGCCGCAGCTCGAGGCGTTCGGCTTCGCCGGGCACGGCCAGGCGCGGCACTTCATCGCGCAGGAAGGGATCGGGCCGGGCGGGCGGCTGCCGGTCAACACCAATGGCGGCCAGCTCGGCGAGGCCTATATCCACGGCATGAACGGCATCGCCGAGGCGGTGCGGCAGGTGCGCGGGACGTCGGTCAACCAGGTGCCGGGGCCGGGCCATGTCCTCGTCACGGCGGGGACGGGGGTTCCGACCAGCGGGCTGATATTGGCGGCGGCCTGACCCCCTTTCAGGTCGTCAGGCCGCCTTGTCGAACCAGGTGATCAGGTGGCTGACGTCGCCGCAATCCTCGGGCCTGCGGCCGACCTTGCCGAGATGGTGGACGGTGATCGCCATCGCGTCGGTCAGCGGCTGCACCACCTCCATGATCCGGTCATATTCGGTGCGCGCGATCTTCCATGTCCCGTCGATCCGGCGATAGCGGTCGCGGTAGATGGCGGTGCCCGTGGTCACGTCGCGGCGATCGAGCGAGATGAAGATGTCCTCGAGATACCAGAGGCCCTCGGCCTCGTCGTCGCCGGTCAGGCGGATGTCGGGCATATGGCCGTGGTGCATCGCCACCGCCGACGCGTTGAAGCTGTTCATCAGGAAGTCGAGCATCTCCGCCTTGCCGGTGAGCGCGACCTTGTAGCCGCCGCCGCGATATTCGACCGAGACGTCGTCGGCGAACAGCGTCTCCAGCAGCGTTTCGTCGGCGGTGTCGATGCCGCGGAAATAGCGGTGCTTCACCGTGCGGATATCCTCCAGGTCCGATAGCTGCTGCAGCGTGTAGGCCATCATCCTCTCCTTATCTGTGTAGTGTTCTCTGCTATTGTGAGTGCGATATGTATCCGCATATGGTGGTATATATCACATAATATTATGTATATGCGTAAAGTTATGAGGGGATGGCGGATGGTCGGGGTGTGGGCGTGAAGCGACTCCATGGACGGCGCGCAGCCGGATCGCGCGCGGCGCTGTTCGCGCCCTTCGTCTCGCGCGCGCTGACGCTGCCCAACCGCATCGTCATGTCGCCGATGGGGCGCGCCCATGCCGAAGCGGGCCGGCCGCACGCCGATTACGGCGCCTATTTCCGGCGGCGGATCGAGGGCGGCGTCGGACTGGCGATCACCGGCGCAGCGGCGGTCGCGCACGACCTGGCCGACTATGACGGCACCGGCCCGCATTTCCACGGCGAGGACGCGCTGGCCGGCTGGCGCGCCGTGCTGGAGGAGGTCCACGTGGCCGGCGGCCGGCTGATCCCGCAGCTCTGGCACACCGGCATGGCGCGCCATGTCGCGGCGTTCGGGGGCGGGGCGGCGATCGGCCCGTCGGGCTATGCGATCGCCGATCTCGACGCCGGCCGGGGCCCGAGCGGGCGGGCGATGAGCGCGGCGGACATGGACGCGGTCGTCGCGGCCTTTGCCGGATCGGCGGCGGCGGCGCGGGCGCAGGGCTTCGACGGGATCGAGGTCCATGCCGGCCATGGCTTCCTGCTCGACCAGTTCCTCTGGCCGGCGACCAACCGGCGCACCGACGACCATGGCGGATCGCCGGCCAACCGGGCGCGCTTTCCGGCCCGCGTGGTCGCGGCGTGCCGCGCGGCGGTCGGCCCCGATTTCCCGATCCTGCTGCGCCTGTCGCAGTTCAAGATCGACGCCTATGGCGCGCGCATCGCCGATACGCCGGACGAGCTCGGCGCGCTGCTGGCGCCGCTGGTCGAGGCGGGCGTCGACATCCTCCACTGCTCGCAGCGCGAGGCGTGGGAGCCGGCTTTCGCCGGCAGCGACCGCAACCTCGCCGCCTGGGCGAAGGCGCTGACCGGCCTGCCGACGATCGCGGTGGGCTCGATCGGCCTGGCCGGCCTGTTCACCGAGGAGGAGGCGGCGACGCCCGGCGCGGGCCTGCCCGGCGTGTCGCTGGCGCGGCTCGACCAGGTGGCGGAGCAATTGGCGCGCGGTGACTTCGACCTGCTGGCGGTCGGCCGCTCGCTGCTCGCCGATCCGGCCTGGCCGAACAAGGTGCGCGAAGGCCGGGAGGCGAGCCTGCGGCCGCTCGACTTCGCGGCGCTGACCCAATTGCGGTGAAGGAGAAGGCGATGCGGAGATTCGAGGGGCGGGTCGTGCTGGTGACCGGGGCGGCGTCGGGGATCGGCCGCGCCACCGCGCTGCGGCTGGCCGAGGAAGGCGCGCGCCTGCTGTGCGTCGACGTCAACGGCGACGGCGCCGAGGCGACCGCGAAGGCGGTGCCGGACGGCGCGGCGATGCGGGTCGACGTCGCCGACGCGGCGGCGTGCGACGCGGCGGTGGCGGAGGCGGGCCGGCGCTTCGGCCGGCTCGACGGGCTTGCCAACGTCGCCGGGGTCGGCAGCTTCGGCCATGCCGCCGCGACCAGCGACGCCGAATGGCAGCGCGTGATCGGCATCAACCTGACCGGCGTGTTCCAGATGACCCGCGCGGCGCTGCCCGCGCTCGAGGCGGCGAACGGCGCGATCGTCAACATCGCCAGCGCGGCGGGGCTGGTCGCGACCCCCTATGCCGCGGCCTATTCGGCGTCGAAGAGCGGCGTCGTCGGCCTCACCCGGTCGGTCGCGGCCGAATATGCACGGCGCGGGGTGCGGGTGAACGCGATCTGCCCCGGCGCGGTCGACACCCCGCTGATCGCCGGCGGCTTCGATGCGATCGACGGGGTCGACATGGACCTGTTCGGCCGGATGACCCCGCTGATCGGCCCGACCGCCCGGCCCGAGGATGTCGCGGCGGCGGTGGCCTTCCTGCTGTCGGACGACGCGCGCTTCATCACCGGCGCCACCCTGGCGGTGGACGGCGGCCAGACCGCGATCTGATCCGATCGTCCCATCTCCGCTCATCCTGAGGAGCCATTGAGCGAAGGCGAAATGGCGTCTCGAAGGAGTGGTCCTTCGAGACGGGCCTTCGCCAAGGCTCAGTCCCTCCTCAGGACGAGCGGTTCAGATGAAAGATTCGATGTTCTAGCCGCGCAGGGTCGCCGGGTCGGTCTCGTGCGCCTCGACCGTCACGGTGAGGGCGGCCGTCCAGCCGGCTGGCAGGGGCGGTGGCTCGCCCTCGCAACGCAGGATGGCGTCGAACGGCGCGGGGCGCGCGCCGAGCGGGGCGAGCAGGTCGAGCCCGGCGCCGGCCTGCCGCGCCGTCCGGGCCAGCGTGTCGGGATCGCCGCCGTCGCGGCGGAGCAGCGCCATCGTCCGCCCCGTGTCGCTGCCCGTCGCCACCGGGTCCGCCCGGACCGGGAAGATGCGCGGCTGGTCCATGAAATTGGGCTCGTCGGCGCGCATCGTGTCGCCCGCCTCGCCCGCCATCACCGAGCCGAGCTCGTCCAGCGATCCGATCCAGAATTCGGCGATGCAGTCGAAGCCGGGCTCGATCGCCGCGTCGGTCAGGTGGTTGCGCCGATAGCGGCGGAACGGGAAGAGCGGGGCGGCGAGCGGCGCGTGCCGGGTCTCGTAATAGGTCCTGAAGGCGGCGCGGTCGATGTCGGGCCGGCGCGGCATGAAGCCGATCGTCTTGACCGCCTCCCCGCTCATGGCAGCATCCCCTCCGGCGCGTTGAACGACCAGCATTTCTGCTCGCGCCGATGGGTGATCCGCCAGCCCTCCGGGGTGCGGGCCAGCTCGTCGCAATACCACAGGCCGATGAAGAAGACCTGCTGCTTGCCGTCGTGCGGCATCACCATCGGGTTGAACAATATCGTGCGCGCCTTCGCCCTGTCGCCGTCGATGTCGAGCCGGGTGGTGGCCGAGAGATGCTGGAAGGCGGAGAAGTTGGGCATCGCCTGCGCCAGATAGGCCTTGGTCTCGGCCCGGTTGCCTTTGGCGCCGCCCAGCTCGCTATAGTCGATCACCGCGTCGGGGGTGAACACCTGGTCGAGCGCGTCCCAGTCCTGGTCGTCGATCGCATGCGCATAGCGCGCGATCAGGTCCTGGATCTCCAGCCGGTCCGACATCTCCTGCAGCGACAGCATCCCTCGTCCTTTCCTGGTGCGCTCTGTGGCGGTATCGGCCGCAACGATGCGCGAAGCGCGAATGTCTTGCAATTGAAATTGCTCGATGCGTAGAATGTTGGCGATAATGGTTCCGCAAAAGCATAGGGTGATATCGTCAGTCGACGCCCTGCGCACGCCTGACGGGCTGGAGGACTGGATGGAGAAGCTGATCTACGCGCTGTGGCGGGACGAGGGGCGGCCGCGCGACGCGTTCAACGCCGCTTTGCTGGGCGAGGTGGCCGATGCGATCGTGCCGCATGTCCGCGCGCTGCGCATCAACGTCCGCGACGATCGGCTGCCCCAGGGCAGCAACCCGGTCTTCGTCGTCACCGAGCCGCAGATGGAGGCGGCGGTCCAGCTCTGGGTCGACACCGCCTATCCGCCCGCCCGCGCGCCGATCGAGGCGGCGCTCGCCACCGTCGCGTCGCGGATCGAGGGATGGTTGGTCGCCGAATCGACCCCGCTCCCCAACCGGCTGCATCCGCCGGGACGGCCGACCGAGGGCTTCTCCCAGGTGGTGTTCATCGAGAAGCCCGACGCGCTCGATCACGAGACGTGGCGCCGCAACTGGCAGGACGGCCACACCGAGGTCGCGATCGTGACCCAGAGCAACTTCGAATATGTCCAGAACCTGGTGGTGCGGCCGGTGACCGATCCGGCCGGGCCCTATGCGGCGATCGTCGAGGAATGCTTCCCGATCGCCGCGATCACCGACAAGCAGCTCTATTACGACGCGGCCGGCGACCCGGCGAAGCTGGCGGCGAACGAGGCGGCGATGCTGGAGAGCTGCGCCCGCTTCATCGGCGCCCAGGGCTGCGACTGCATCCCGATGCGCCAATATGAGATCAAGACGTTCGGCTGAGACCGAAGGAGAGAGTGATGACCGACGCGCTGAACCTGCCCGACTATCCGGCCGACACCACCGTCCGGTCGGAAGTGGTGACGATCGACGCCCCCGCCGCTCTGGTGTGGGAGGTGCTGACCGACCTGCCCAACTACGGCAAGTGGAACCCCTTCTGCATCGGCGCGGAATCGACGCTGGAGATCGGCGATCCGATCCACATGACGCTGGCCAACTACACGATGCCGGGCGAGACCGCGCCCAATGTCGAATATATCTGCGCCAAGATCCCCGAGCGGCTGATCTCCTGGGAACTGCTCGACAACCCCGTCTGGCCCTATCCGGCGCGGCGCGACCAGATCATCGAGGCGACCGGCTCCGAAAGCTGCCGCTACTGGTCGACCGACGCCTTTTTCGGGCCGAACGGCATCCACGTCATGCGCTTCTGTGGCCCCTGGGTGAAGCGCGCCTTCGACGACACCGCGCGCGGCCTGAAGGCGCGGGCCGAGGCGATCCACGCGGCCCGGAAGGCGGCGGCGTGAGCCTGCGGCTCGAGGATATCGAGCTGATCCGCCGGCTCAAATACAGCTATTCGCGCGCGATCGACACCGGCGACATGGCGACCGTCGCCGGCCTGTTCGCCGAAGATGCGACGGTCGACTATCGCGGCGGCAGCTACCATGTCCGGCTGGCCGGCCGCGATGCGATCGTCGCGGCGCTCGCCGGCATGTTCAACCCGCAATTCGTCGGATCGCACACCGTCCACATGCCGGTGATCGACATCGTCGGCGAGGACGAGGCGACCGGCACCTGGACCCTGCTCGACTATGCGCTGAACCTGGCCGAGGGCAACAAGACCACGGTCGGCGCGGCGATCTACCGCGATCGCTACGTCCGGCAGGATGGCCACTGGCTGATCGCGCACAGCGAATATGACCGGGTCTACGAGCGGGTCTATGTCGATCCCGCGCCGGGCCTGACCGCGCATTTCCTGGCGCAGCGGGGTGCGGCATGACGCCCGATCCCGCCCGGTTGCAGGAGCTGCTCGACCGCGAGGAGATACGGTCGCTCGTCCACGCCTATTGCAACGCCGCCGACCGGCACGACCATGCGAAGATGCGCAGCCTCTACCATGAGGATGCGATCGACGAGCACGGCCATATGTCGAAGGGGCCCGCGATGGACTTCATCGACAAGCTGCCCGAGATCCAGGCGCCGATGGAGATCCTCCACCACAATGTCACCACCATCAACCTGGCGCTCGACGGCGACCGGGCGGAGGGCGAGGTCTATCTGATCGCGCTCCACCGGGTGAAGGGGGCCGACGGCCCGTTCGACGTGCTGGTGGGCGGCCGCTATTTCGACCGCTACGAGCGGCGCGACGGCCGCTGGAAGTTCGCGCACCGCGCGATCGTCGCCGACTGGGCGAACGTCCACAGTCCGTCGATCGTCGATCTCGACCATCCCTTCCTCGAAGGGGCGCATATCGGCAAGCCGGGTCCCGCCGACCCGTCCTATGCCTTCTTCAACCTGCTGAAGCGAGGAGCGGACGCATGAGCCGGGTCAAGTCGATCGCCTTGCTGCGCCGCCGGGCGGACCTGAGCCGCGAGGCGTTCGTCGACTATTACGAGACGCGGCACGTGCCGCTGATCCGGTCGCTGCTGCCCGGCATCGTCGACTATCGCCGCAACTTCGCCGACTTCGACGGCGCCTATGTCAATGCCGGCGCGGCGCCGTTCGACTTCGACGTGGTGACCGAGCTGTGGTTCGCCGACCGCGTGGCCTATGACCGCGCGATGGCCCGCGCCGCCGATCCCGCGATCGCCGCGCGGATCGCCGCCGACGAGGAGAATTTCCTCGACCGGTCGGGCACGCGGATGTTCCTGGTCGAGGAGCGCGTCAGCCCGGCGGGCTGAGCCGTCCGCCGCTCAATCGACCAATGCGCAATAGCGGAAGTCGTGCTTGATGAAGTTCTGGCCCAGGCTGTAGCGGACCCGCCGCACGCCGGGGATCTTGTCGATCGTCTGGTGGAGGAAGTCGGTGAGTTGGCTGCCATTCTCCACCAGCGTCATCGCCAGCACGTCGGCGCGGCCGAGCATCGTCGAGACGAAGGTGATCTCGGGCAGCGAGGCGAGCCGTTCGGCCAGCGCCTGGATGTCGCCGGCGGTGTCGGCCTCGATCCACAGATAGGCGAGGAACGGGTTCTTCAGCCGGTTGGCGTTGGTGACGGCGGCGACGCGGATCACCTTGTTGTCGAGCAGCCGCTTCAGCCGCGATCGGATCGTGCCCTCGGTCAGGCCGAACTCGCGGCCGATCTCCCGGTTGCTGACCCGCGCGTCGCGGCTCAGCCGGTCGATGATCTTCTGGTCGAGCTCGTCGAGCGGGATGCGGGTCATAGCGGGGCCCATTCGGGGTTGTATTTGAGGATCTTCATCGACAGGCCCGGGAACAGTCGCTCGACGCCGTCGATATGGGCGATGACGTCGGTCAGCAGCCGGTCCAGCTCCTCGATGTCGGTGGCCACCACCTGCGCCTCGATGTCGTACATGCCGATCGTCACGTTGACGGTGATGACGTTCTCGAGCTTGGCGAGGTCGGCGCCGACCTCGCTGGCGGAGCGGCCCTTCACCTGCACACCGACCGCGGCCATGGCGTTGAAGCCCATCGCGCTGATGTCGCGCATCGCGACGACGCGGACCGCGTTGGTCGCCTCCAGCTTGCGCAGCCGGGTGCGCACCGTCGCCTCGTTGACGTCGATCAGGCGGGCGAGGTCGCGGTTGGCGATGCGGCCCGACTGGCGCAGCGCGGCGATGATCTTTTCGTCGATCGGTTCGAGCACGGCGGGGGGCGGAACGGACTGCCGCGCCGTCGCGGCCTCATCGTCCTTGGTCTTCTTCGGTTTTTTCGCTGCCACAAGCCAATCCCTCTTGGGCGGCCGGTCGTCCCGCGCGGGGAAACCGGCCTGCCTGACCTAACTCCTTAGCGAACGATAGCCGGGTGGGGAAGGCGCGGCTCGCCCAGCATCGCCCGGAAGGACGGGGGCTGCTTGCCGCCCGCGTCCTGGATCGCGAAGCGCTCGCCGAGCTCGGCGCCGATGAAGGTCTGCCCCGACATCGCCATGCGGTCGGGCGAGGCGTGGATCGCGGCGATCAGCTTGCCGGTGAACTCGGGGGTCTCGGCATTGGCCATGATCGCCTCATATTGGTCGGGCCGCTCGGCGATCGCCTTGTCGGTCCGCTCGGTGCGCAGCGGGCCCATCCAGATCGAGACGGCGGCGGCGTCATGGTCGCGCAGGTCGACGCCCATGTCGGCGGCGAATTTGTCGACGCCGGCCTTCTGCGCGCCATAAGCGGGCCCATGCATGTAGCAGGCCGATCCGAAGGAGGAGGTGAAGGCGATCAGGCCGCCGCCGGTGCGGATCAGCAGCGGCGCGGCGTGGAAGCTCGCGACATAGCCCGAGCGCAGCCCGACATCGAGGATGTCGACCAGGGCGAGCGGCCGTTCCCAGAAGCCGCCCGGCTGGATCAGCGCGTCGTCGATGATCGCCGCGTTGTTGACGAGGATGTCGAGCCGGCCCTCGTCGCGCGCGACCCGGTCGAACAGCGCCGCGACCTGGGCGTCGTCGCGATGGTCGACCGCGACCGCCACGCCGCGCCCGCCGAGCCGGTCGACCGCCTGCGCGGTCGCGCCGATCGTGCCGGGCAGCGGCGCCTTGCCTTCCTCGACCGTGCGGCCGGTGACGTAGACGGCATAGCCTGCCTCGCCCAGCGCGCGGGCGATGCCGGCGCCCGCGCCGCGGCTGGCGCCGGTGACGACGGCGACCTTGCGATTGTCGTTGCTCATCGATTTCGCTCCTCTCAAAGATCGGTAAGGCGTTGGGATCGGTCAGGCATTGGCCCGGGCGGCATGCCGCGCGGCGCGGCGGCCCGAGAAGAAACAGTCGGCGAAGGACAGCCCGCTGACATAGGTCTGCGAGGCGATGCCCACCGCGCAGCGCCCGGCGGCGTAGAGCCCGGCGATCGGCCGGCCCGCGCCGTCGAGCACCTGCCCGCTCTCCTCCTCGACGCGCAGGCCGCCGAAGGTGATCACCGGCAGCGGCAGGAAGCGGCTGTCGATCGAAATGTCCATCGCATAGAAGGGGCCGGTCTCGATCGGCCGCATGTCGGCCGGCTCCTTGCCGAACGGATCGGCGCCGGCGCCGCGCGCGGCGGCGTTATAGGCGGCGACGGTGCGGGCGAGGCCGTCGGGATCGACGCCGATCCGGTCCGCCAGCGCCGCGAGGCTCGGCGCCTTGCGCGCGTTGAACATCAGGTTGAGCAGGGTCACGTCGCGCTGGAACGGGACGAGGCGCGGGTCGCGCGCCTGGGCGAAGGCGGCGGCGCGCGCCGCCCGGTCGTAGATCAGCCAGGCGACGCCGCCATGATGGTCGACGATATGCTCGCCCAGCGTCGCGCCATAGACGGTCTCGTCGACGAAGCGCTCGCCGGCGCGGTCGACGGCGATCGCCTGCGCCCAGGCCTTGGGCGGATTGATGAAGCGCCAGGCGCTGACCTTGTCCATCAGCGCGGTGGCCCCGCCCGCGCTCATGCCGAGCAAGATGCCCGATCCCTGGTCGCCGAGCGTGCCGTTGGGCATGCCCTTGGCATAGGCCGGGGCGAAGCGGGCGACCATCCTGGGGTTCATGATGAAGCCGCCGGCGCTGAGCACCACGCCTTCGCGGGCGCGGATGGTGCGGGTGAAGCGCGCCTTCGCCTCGATCGCGCCGGCCTTGCGCAGATAATGGTTGCCGAGCGCGATGGTGATCGAGGCGAGCGGGATGCTGGGCGGCAGCGCGGCGAGCAGCGCGTTGGCGCGGGCGATGTAGCGCGCGAAGCGCCGCGCCTCGGGCGAGCCGTCGCGGATCGACCGGATGCGGACGCCGATCACCCGGCCGTCGCGGTCCTGCACCAATTGGTGCGCCTCGCTGTAGCGGTGGAAGACGAGGCCGAGGCGGAGCGCGGACTCGGTCATCGGCCCCGTGATGAATTTGCCGAGGCCCCAGGCCTTCTTGCCGTCGCGGCCGAAGGCGCGGTGGCCGCGCGCCGCCGGCCGGGCGCGGGCCCGGTAGCTCGCCACCAGCGAATTGTCGGGATGGTAGAGGAAGCGGTCGAGCGGCGGATAGGAGCATTTCTCCCGCCACACGCTCGCCGCCAGCCGGCCGCCATGCTTCAGTATCCAGTCGATCGTCGCCGGGCTGTCCTCGACGAAGCGGCGCAGGGTCGCGTCCGACACGACCCTGCCCGCCTCGATGCGGAGATAGGCGAGCATCGCCTCGGGGCTGTCCTCCTCGCCCGCCTCGCGCTGGATCGCGGTGCCGCCGCCGGCGTAGAACACCCCGCCATTGGCCGCGGTCGATCCGCCGCAGGCATAGCGGTCGACCGCGATCACCGACAGGCCGCGCTCCAGCCCTTCGATCGCGGCCGCGACCCCCGCGCCGCCCAGTCCGACGACGACGAGGTCGGCGGTCTCGTCCCAGGCGAAGCCGTCCGGATCGTCGACGACGAGCGGCCGGTCGACCGCGACGCCCAGGTCGGCGGCGAGGGGGAAGGGCGCGTTCACCGGAAGGCGTAGCCGATCTGGACCAGCACCTCGCGCGGGCGGCCCTGCCGGGCGGCGATCGCGGCGGTGTAGTTGGCGGTGCCGACGATATAGTCCTTGTCGAACAGGTTGCTGGCGATCAGCTGCGCCTTCCAGCGGTCGTCGGGGCTGGTCCAGCCGATCCGCGCGTTGACGATGCCATAGCCCTTCTGCTGCTCGGCATAGCCGGAGACCGCGCCCACCCCGTCATTGGCGGCGGTGAAGTAGATGCTACTCTGGACATGCGCGTCGGCGCCCAGCGTCAGCTTGCCCGACCCGGCCAGGTCGAAGCTGTAGGCCGCGCCGAAGGTGGCCGACCAGCGCGGCGCGTTGTTCAGCCGCTTGCCCGATGCGTCGAACGCGCCGAAGGAGCTGACGAAGGCGTTGGGGTAGCGGCGATATTCGGCGTCGAGCCAGGCGACGTTCGCCGACAGTTCGAGCGCGCGGACCGGGCGGGCGACGATCTCCGCCTCGAGGCCCTTCACCCGCGCGGTCGCCGCATTCTGGGTCCGCGCGCCGAACGAGGCGCCGATCTGGACGTAGCTCTGCACCTGCAGGTCGGTATAGTCGTAGTAGAAGCCGGTCAGGTTGACCCGCAGCCGCCGGTCGAGCCAGTCGCTCTTCAGCCCGAGCTCGTAGGACCAGAGCTTTTCGGGGCCGTAGCCCGCAGCGGCGTCGGCCGCGTTGCTGCTGCCATAGTCGAAGCCGCCGCTCTTGAAGCCGCGCGTCGCCGATGCGTAGAGCAGGACCTGCTCGGTGGGCTTGAAGGTGATCCCGAATTTCGGCGTGAAGGCGTCGTCGTGGCGGCGCGCGTCGACCGTGAACGGATCGGGCAGGCCGGGGATGCCGGCCAGCACGAAGCCCTTCTCCGCCACCGCCGGGTCGAGATCGGTCGAGGCGGTGAAATAGTCGCTGATCGCATAGGCCTTGCGCTCGCGCGTGTAGCGCAGGCCGGCGATGAAGGAGAGCTGGTCGGACAGCTTGTACTCGCCCTGCGCGAAGCCCGCGATCGAGCGCGCCTTGAGCAGCGGCCGCTGGATGTGCGACGCGCCGAACGGGAACAGCGCGAGGGTCAGCGGCTCGCGGTTGCGCTCGTTGAAATAATAGGCGCCGAGCACCCATTCGAGCGGGCCGGTGTCGCCCAGCAGGGTGAACTCCTGGCTGAACTGGTGCTGCCGGATCGGCGAGATCAGGTTGCGCAATATGTCGATCGAGCTGGCGTCGGCGTCGGTCTCGATCGAGCCGCGGAAGACGCGGTAGCCGGTCAGCGAGCGCAGCTTGATCGAGTCGGTCAGCGGCAGCACCAGGTCGCTCGCCGCGCCGTAATTCTTGAGCACGGTGAAATTGTCGCGGTTCATCGACACCTTGTCGAAATCGCCGAGGATCGCGTCGTCGAACGGGTTGCCGGTCGGCCGGATCAGCTTGGGATAGGCGCCGAACGCGCCCGACTGGCGCGACCAGTCGGCGCGGATCGTCCATTCGCCGTCGCCGACCGGGATCAGCACCTGGCCGCGCACGCCGCGCGACTTCAGGTCCTCGGCGTCGTTGCCGGTCGAGATGTTCTTGCGGAAGGCGTCGTGGCCGGAGACGTCGACCGCGAGGCTCGCCCGCACCCCGCCCGCGATCGGGCCGGAGACATAGCCCTGCGCGGCATAGCGGTCATAGCTGCCATAGCCGAACTGCGCCTGCGCCTGCAGCGTGTCGGACGGCTTGCGCGAGACGACGTTGATCGTGCCGCCCACCGAGTTGCGGCCGTAGAGCGTGCCCTGCGGCCCGCGCAGCACCTCGACCCGCTCGACGTCGAGGAAGTCGGTGAGATAGCTGAGCGGCCGGGCGAGATAGATGCCGTCGCTGTGGATCGTCGTGCTGGGGTCGGAGCCGATGAAGACGATGTTCGATCCGATGCCGCGGATGAAGAGCTGGGTGTAGCCCGACAGGTCCGACACCTGGAGCGAGGGGACATAGGCCTTCAGGTCCTGCACGTCGCGCACCCCGCGCGCGTCGAGCTGGTCGCCGCCCAGCGCGGTCACCGCGATCGGCGTCGACTGGAGCTGGGTCTCGCCCATGCGGGTCGCGGTGACGACGATGTCGGGCACGCCGTCGGTATCCTGGGCGTCGACGACATTCTGCGCGAATGCGGTGCCCGTTCCGGCGGTGGCGATGGTTGCGATTGAGGCTGCTGCGGACAGAAGCACGCGTTTCATTTTGACCCCTTCTATTACGTAAGTCGCCGATCTTTGACCGATCGATCGGGTATATGCGTAACATGGGCCGGGGAAGGATGCTAGATCGGCAATCGGAAAACTTCGCAGCGATAGTTGACGCTTTGCGTAGAAATCGATAGCTAAGATTACGAATCTGGTCGACGATCGGATCGGGAGAGAGTGACAGGAAGGCGATAGATGGCGACGGTGTTGAAGGGTGATGTCGCGATCCCCAGCGCGGAAGAACTGATCGAGCGCGCGCGGGCGATGATCCCGGTGCTGCGGGAGCGCGCGCGCCGCGCGACGGCGGAGCACAAGGTTCCCGACGAGTCGATCGCGGAGATGCAGGCGGCGGGCTTCTTCCGCATCCTCCAGCCCAAGCGCTGGGGCGGCTACGAAATGCATCCGAACGTCTTCTTCGAGGTGCTCAAGACCATCGCCGAAGGCTGCATGTCGACCGGCTGGGTCTATGGCGTCGTCGGCTGCCATCCCTATGAGCTGGCGCTGTTCCACGATCAGGCGCAGGTCGACGTGTGGGGCGAGGACAACGGCGTGCTGATCTCCTCCTCCTACCAGCCGGTCGGGAAGGTCGAGCATGTCGACGGCGGCTTCCGCCTGTCGGGCCGCTGGGGCTTCTCCTCGGGCTCGCAGCATTGCGACTGGGTGCTGCTCGGCGCGATGGTTCCGCCCAAGGCCGAGGGCGACGCCCCCGACATGCGCACCTTCCTGGTGCCGCGCGCCGATTATCGCATCGAGGAGACCTGGGACACGTTCGGGCTCCAGGGCACCGGCAGCCACGACATCGTCGTCGAGGGCGCCTTCGTCCCCGACCACCGCACCCACCGCGCCGTCGACGGCTTCATGGGCACCAATCCGGGGATCAGGGAGAATGACGCGCCGCTGTTCACCCTGCCCTGGGCGCAGGTCTTCGTCCGCTCGGTCTCCTCGGCGGCGCTCGGCGGCACCCGGGCGGCGATCCAGGCCGCGGTCCAGATCGCGAAGGAGCGCGTCTCGACCAACACCGGCAAGGCGTCGAAGAACGATCCGGTCCTGATGGGGGCGATCGCCAAGGCGCAGGCCCAGCTGCTCGAAATGGAGGCGACGCTCGCCGCCAGCTTCGACGCGATGATGGCGAAGGCCGAGCGCGGCGAGCCGCTCGACATGGCCGATCGCGCGCTCAACCGCTACCAGTCTTCCTCGGTCGTGCGCCGCTGCGCCGGGCTGGTCGACGACCTGATGCCGCTGCTCGGCGGGCGGGCGATCTACATGTCGAGCCCGATCGTCCAGCCCTGGCTCGACATCAGCGCCGCGCGGGCGCACGTCGCCAACGATCCGAATAACATGGCCGCCGACCTGGTCGGCACGCTCAACGGAGAGCCGCCGTCCTTCCTGTTCCTCTGAGGACGGCCGGACGCGAAGGAGAGGATATGACCCAGGATTATGCGCGCACGACCTATGCGGTGTCGGGCGGCTATGAGATCGCCATGGCCGAGGCGGGCGAGGGCCCGGCGGTCGTGTTCCTCCACGGCAGCGGGCCGGGTGCGTCGGGCACCTCGAACTTTCGGTCGAACGCGTCGGCCTTCGTCGCGGCGGGCTATCGCGTGCTGCTGCCGGACCTGATCGGCTACGGCGCCTCGTCGAAGCCCGAGGGCATCGACTATACGCTCCAGCTGTTCGCCGACACGGTCTACGAGGCGCTGGCCCAGGCCGGGGTGGCCTCGGCGGTGCTGGTCGGCAATTCGCTGGGCGGCGGCATCGCGATGCAGCTCGCCTTCGACCATCCGGGCTTCGCCGAGAAGCTGGTGATGATGGCGCCGGGTTGCATCGAGGAGCTGCCCGTCTATTTCGCCATGCCCGGCATCGCCAAGATGAAGTCGAGCTTCGGCAGCCCCGAATTCTCGGTGGCCGACCAGAAGGCGCTGATCACCAACCTCGTCTACGACCCGTCGTCGATCGACGACGCGCTGGTCGCCGAGCGCTTCGCGGTGGCGCGGACCCAGTCGAAGGACGTGCTGGCGCGGATGCGCACCCCGAACCTCGCGCCCCGGCTCGGCGAACTGGCCATGCCGATCCTCGGCTTCTGGGGCTTGCAGGACGATTTCTGCCCCGCCTCGGGCGCGCAGCGCTTCCTCGACGCCTGCCCCGACGCCCGCTTCATGACCTTCAACAAGGTCGGCCACTGGGTGCAGGTCGAGCGTTCGGAGGAGTTCAACCGCTACGCGCTCGCCTTCCTTCGCGACTGAGGGGAAGGCATGGCCGGTTATTCGCTTCATCGTCCGCTGCCCGTCGGGGAGGTCCCCGGCTGGGACATCGAGACCGGCGTGGCGGTGATCGGCTTCGGCGCGGCCGGCGCCTGCGCGGCGCTGGAGGCGGCGCGCGGCGGCGCCCGCACCACCCTGTTCGAGATGGGATCGGGCAGCGGCGGCGCCTCCGCGCTGTCGGGCGGCGAGATCTATATCGGCGGCGGCAGCGATGCGCAGCGGGCGGCAGGCTTCGCCGACACGCCCGAGGCGCTGGCCGCCTATCTGAAGCTGGCCGGCGGGCCCGACGCGGACGCCGCCAAATGCGATCTCTACGCGGCGCAGAGCCTCGCCCATTATGCATGGCTGAAGGCGCAGGGCGTCCCCTACAAGGGCAGCTTCGTGCCCGGCAAGATCATCGAGCCGGCGACCGACGACACGCTGATCTGGTCGGGCAGCGAGGAGGCCTGGCCCTTCTGCGAGACCGCGGCCCCCGCGCCGCGCGGCCATGTCATCCAGTTCGAGGGCTGGGGCGGCGGGCGCCTGCTGGTCGACATCCTCGAGCGCAACGTGCGCGCGGCCGGCGTCGACGTGCGGACCGACGCGCGCGTCGTCGCGCTGATCGCGGACGGCCCGGCGATCGTCGGGCTGGTCGTCCGCATCGACAATCGCGACCATTTCGTCCGCGCGGGCGCGACGGTGATCTGCACCGGCGGCTTCTGCATGAACCAGGACATGATCCGCCGCTACGCGCCCGAGGCGCTCAAGCTCAGTGATCCGATCGGCGAGAACGACAACGGATCGGGCATATTGATGGGGATGGGCGCCGGCGGCGACGCGATCCACATGGACGAGTTCTTCACGACCTGCCCGTGGATCATGCCCGAAAGCCTGGTGAAGGGCATCTTCGTCAACCGCAACGGGCAGCGCTTCATCAACGAGGATTGCTATCACGGCCGGGTCAGCCGGACGATGATCGACCAGCCCGGCGACCGGGTCTGGCTGCTCGTCGACACGGCGATCTTCGCGCGGCCGATCGACCTGGCGCGGATCGACATCGCCGCGGTGGGCGAGAGCTGGGAGGAGGTGGAGCGCGAGCTCGGCCTGCCCGAGGACACGCTGAGCGCCACCGTCCGCACCTTCAACCGCTACGCCGCCGAGGGCGAGGACCCGCTGTGGCACAAGGCGGCCAAATGGCTGAAGGTGCTCGACGAGCCGCCCTTCGCCGCGCTCGAACTCAATTTCGCCGGCAGCTATTTCTCCTTCTTCACCCTCGGCGGGCTCGCGACCCTGCCGACCGGCGAGGTGCTCGATCGCGCGGGAGCGCCGGTGCCGGGCCTGTTCGCGGCCGGGCGGGCGACCGCCGGCCTGCCGCGCTGGGGCCATGGCTACAGCTCGGGCATGAGCCTTGCCGACTGCACCTTCTTCGGGCGCCAGGCGGGGATGGCGGCGGCGCGGGCGCTCACGCCAGCAGCGTGACGCTGTCGAGGACGACGCGGACCAGGTCGGCCTGGCCGCGCGTGCCGGTCTTGGCGTAGATTTTCTTCGAATAGTTGCGCGCCGTCTCCAGCGAGAGGCGAAGCGTCGCCGCCGCCTCGGCGATCGACCGGCCGCGCGCGAGCGCCAGCGCCAATCCCGCCTCGCTGGCGGACAGGCCGTGGCGCGCGGCGAGCAGCCGGGCGTGGCGGTTGTCGAGCGTACGCGGCAGCCGCGCCACCGCCGCATAGGCCGGCATGGCCGGCGCGGTCAGCGGCTTCTCGGCGATCGGCAGGGCGATCAGCGCGCCGTCCTCGTCGTCGTCGAGCGGCGCGATCTGCGGCGGCGCGTCGGGCTGCTCGGTGAACAGCTCGGCGATCCGCGCCAGCCGCCGTTCGGCCTCGACCGACCCCGCGCTGATCCGCGCGCCCGTCGCGGTCAGCAGCGGTCCGGCGGCCGAGGACGCGAGCTGCACCGCCCCGTCGCCGCCGATCACCGCCCAGGCGAGCCCGGCGCGGCGCAGCACGTCCTCGCTGACGCGGGCACGCAGCCGTTCGCGCTCCAGCACCGCGAAGTTGCGCAGGGCGATCGACAGATGCGGTTGCAGCGCCGCCAGCACGGCGCCGTCCGACGCGGTGAAATTCTCCTTGTCGCGCAGCAGCACCGCCCAGGCGCTCGTCCCGCCCGGCTCGGTCACGCGCATGAAGCGTCCATGGCCGATCCCGATCCGGTGGAGATATTCCCGGCGGAAGCGGTCGTGGCGCGGATCGGTGGGATCGATCAGCTCCTCGGGCGCATAGACCCGGCCGGGGCGGAGCCGCTCATAGGGAATCGGATCGAGGCGGGCGAGCTCCTCCAACTCGTGCGCCCGCGCGCGGACGTCGCGGCCGGCATGGACCTGGGTCGCGCGGTGGATCGGCGCCTGCCCCTGCGAGAAGATCAGCGAGGCGTAATCGGCCCGCGTCCGGCGGCGGAGCCGTTCGAGAAAGCTGCTCCAGCGCGGCGTCTCGTGCAGCCCGTCGTGCAGGGCCGTGAGCAGTTCCATCTCGTCGGTGCGGGTCAGCGCCATATTACCTCCCATATGGGAGGTTCGGCGCGATGTCAGCCCTCTAGATAGGGCGGCGAACGACAATCAGAGGATTCGCCGATGGTCGCCGACCCCAAGACCCTGACCCATCTCGAACGGCTCGAGGCCGAGAGCATCCACATCCTGCGCGAGGTGGTCGCCGAGTGCGAGAAGCCGGTGATGCTCTATTCGGTGGGCAAGGATTCGGCGGTGATGCTGCACCTCGCCCGCAAGGCCTTCTATCCCTCGCCGCCGCCCTTCCCGCTGCTCCATGTCGACACGACCTGGAAGTTCCGGGCGATGTACGAGCTGCGCGACCGGATGGCGCGCGAGAGCGGGATGGAGCTGCTCGTCTACCACAACCCGGAGGCGCAGGAGCGGGGGATCAACCCGTTCGACCATGGCGCGCTCCACACCGACCTGTGGAAGACCGAGGGGCTGAAGCAGGCGCTCGACAAATATGGCTTCGACGCGGCGTTCGGCGGCGCGCGGCGCGACGAGGAGAAGAGCCGCGCCAAGGAGCGCGTGTTCAGCTTCCGCTCGGCCAATCACCGCTGGGACCCGAAGAACCAGCGGCCCGAGCTGTGGAACCTCTACAACGCCCGCAAGAACAAGGGCGAGAGCATCCGGGTGTTCCCGATCTCGAATTGGACCGAGCTCGACATCTGGCAATATATCCAGCTCAACGACGTGCCGATCGTGCCGCTCTACTTCGCCGACAAGCGCCCGACGGTGGAGCGCGACGGCATGCTGCTGATGGTCGACGACGACCGCTTCCCGCTCAAGCCGGGCGAGGTCCCGGTCGAGCGGTCGATCCGCTTCCGCACGCTCGGCTGCTACCCGCTGACCGGCGCGGTCGAGAGCGAGGCGAAGACGCTCAGCGAGGTGATCCAGGAGACGCTGCTGACCACCACGTCCGAACGGCAGGGCCGCGCGATCGACAAGGATGCCGGCGGCGCCGGCATGGAGAAGAAGAAGCAGGAGGGCTATTTCTGATGACGACGGTCAACGCGGCCTCCGACGCCAGCGTCTACAAGGTCGAGGCGCTCATCGCCGAGGACATCGACGCCTATCTGGAGCTTCACCAGCACAAGACGCTGCTGCGCTTCATCACCTGCGGCTCGGTCGACGACGGCAAGTCGACCCTGATCGGCCGCCTGCTCTACGATTCGAAGATGATCTTCGAGGACCAGCTCGCCGCGCTCGAGGCGGACAGCAAGCGGGTCGGCACCCAGGGGCAGGAGATCGACTTCGCCCTCCTCGTCGACGGCCTCGCCGCCGAGCGCGAGCAGGGCATCACCATCGACGTCGCCTATCGCTTCTTCGGGACCGAGAAGCGCAAGTTCATCGTCGCCGATACGCCGGGGCACGAGCAGTACACCCGCAACATGGTGACCGGCGCCTCGACCGCCGACCTCGCGGTGATCCTGATCGACGCGCGCAAGGGCGTGCTGACCCAGACGCGGCGGCACAGCTATCTCGCGCATCTGATCGGCATCCGCCACATCGTGCTGGCGGTGAACAAGATGGATCTGGTCGACTATGACCGGAAGGTGTTCGACGACATCGTCGCCGACTATCGCGCCTTCGCCGAATCGATCGGCATCCGCGATTTCGTCGCCATGCCGATCTCGGGCTTCAAGGGCGACAACATTACCGGGCTCTCGCCCAACACGCCCTGGTATCAGGGGCCGGCGCTGATGGAGCATCTGGAGACGGTCGAGGTCGACCAGGTCTCCGACCAGGCCCGGCCGTTCCGCATGCCGGTGCAGTGGGTCAACCGCCCCAATCTCGACTTCCGCGGCTTCTCCGGCCTCATCGCCGCCGGCACGGTGAAGCCGGGCGACACGGTGCGGGTGCTGCCGTCGGGCAAGACCTCGACCGTGACCCGCGTGGTGACGATGGACGCGGACCTCGACGCCGGCGTCGCCGGCCAGTCGGTGACGATCACCCTGGCCGACGAGATCGACTGCTCGCGCGGCGACGTGATCGCGGCCGCCGACAATCCGCCCCAGGCCGCCGACCAGTTCGAGGCGACGATCGTCTGGATGTCGGACGAGGAGATGCTGCCCGGCCGCCCCTATTGGCTCAAGCTCGGCGCGCAGACCGTGTCGGCGAGCATCCAGGCGCCCAAATATCAGGTCAACGTCAACACGATGGAGCATCTGGCGGCGAAGACGCTGGAGCTCAACGCGATCGGCGTCGCCAACCTGTCGACCGACCGCAACCTGGTGTTCGAATCCTATGAGGACAGCCGCTCGCTCGGCGGCTTCATCCTGATCGACAAGATCACCAACGCCACCGTCGCGGCGGGCATGCTGCACTTCTCGCTGCGGCGGGCGCAGAACGTCCATTGGCAGGCGACCGACATCTCGCGCGAATATCATGCCGCGCTGAAGCACCAGAAGCCGGCGGTGCTGTGGTTCACCGGCCTGTCGGGCGCGGGCAAGTCGACCATCGCCAATCTGGTCGAGAAGAAGCTGGCGCGGATGAACCGCCACACCTTCCTGCTCGACGGCGACAATGTCCGCCACGGCCTCAACAAGGATCTCGGCTTCACCGATGCCGACCGGGTGGAGAATATCCGCCGCGTCGGCGAGGTCGCGAAGCTGATGACCGACGCCGGCCTGATCGTCATCACCGCCTTCATCTCGCCCTTCCGGGCAGAGCGCGACATGGTGCGATCGATGATGGCGCCGGGCGAGTTCGTCGAGGTGCATATCGACACGCCGCTGGCGGCGGCCGAGGCGCGCGACGTGAAGGGCCTCTACGCCAAGGCGCGGTCGGGCCAGCTCAAGAACTTCACCGGCATCGACAGCCCCTATGAGGCGCCCGAGGATCCCGAGATCCACATCGACACCACCGCCATGACCGCCGAGGAAGCGGCCGAGGCGATCGTCGCAAGGCTGATCCCGTGAGCGGCGCCGCGATGACCGACGGCGAACTCGCCGCCCATCTCGCCGATTTCGCCGGGCGCCTGCTGCTCGACGTGCGCGCGAGCGGGGTGTTCCCGGCCAAGGCGCTGGGCAAGGCGGGCGACCAGACCGCCAACCAGTTCCTGTGCCACGCGCTCCGCGCGCAGCGCCCCGACGACGGGTTGCTGTCCGAGGAGGAGAAGGACGATGCCGAGCGGCTGTCCAAGGGTCGCGTCTGGATCGTCGATCCGGTCGACGGCACCCGCGAATATGGCGAGGAGCGGGCCGACTGGGCGGTCCATGTCGGGCTTGCGATCGACGGCGTAGCGACGGTCGGCGCGGTGGCGCTGCCGGGGCTGGGCGTGGTCCTGCGGTCGGATCGGCCGCAGCCCTTGCCGCCCGCCAACCAGCCGCTCCGCATGCTCGTCAGCCGCACCCGGCCGGCGGCGGAGGCGGTCGCGGTCGCCGGACGGCTGGGCGCCGAGCTGCTGCCGATGGGATCGGCCGGCGCCAAGGCGATGGCGGTGGTGCGCGGCGAGGCCGACATCTACCTCCACACCGGCGGCCAATATGAATGGGACAGCTGCGCCCCCGTCGCGGTCGCGGCGGCGCACGGCCTGTTCTGCTCGCGGGTCGACGGATCGCCGCTGCGCTACAACCAGCCCGACGTGTACCTGCCCGACCTGATCATCTGCCGGCCCGAGCTGGCCGACGCGGTGCTGGCGGCGGCGCGCGCCGAAGCCGCCTGACGGATCGGGCCGGAGCGGCCCCCGGCGCGCTCCGGCCCGAGATCGCCGTTGACGTTCGGCGCGGGCTCGGCCAGCAGGGCGGGGATGCCGATCGAACGCTATCTCCGCCCCATCGTCGATGCCTATGCCGACCTCGTCGAGCGGATCGCCGCGGCGACCGGCTTCCCGGATGCGCTGCTCCACGTCCATGCGGGGCTGCTGATCCTGGTCCTCGCCCGGCTGGTCACCCGGCGCTCCTTCGCCTCGCCGGTGCCGCTCGCCGTCGTCGCGGCGGCCGAGCTGATCAACGAGATCCTCGACCGGCTCCACCATGGCCGCTGGATGCCGGACACCGCCAGCGACGTGATCAACACGCTGTTCTGGCCGCTGGTCATCTTCGCGATCGAGCGGTGGCGCTCCGGCGGATCGGGCGGCCGATCGCGGCGGCGCTGACCGGTCAGGCCGGCGTCTCGACCAGCTCGACGATCTCGAACGCGAAGCTGGCCCAGCCCCGCATCCGCGCGGCCTCCTCGGTGGCGATCCGCTTCCTGCGCGCTTCGGACAGCGAGCGTGTGTGCCCCCAGAACACCTCGGTCCTGCCGTTGGAAAGCTCGGCGACGATCCGCCAATAATGGGTGAAATCGTCGGTGGTGGGACCGATCGTCTTCACATAGCCGTCGGCCATGGTGGCGGTGAGATAGCGTCGCGTCTTCTTCGCCATGGGCCGTTTCCAAGCTGCTCCGTTGAAAGAATAGGCGGCCGCACTGATATTTCCACCGACGGCTCAGCAAGTGGCGGATCAGCGTTTATCCCATAGCGTCCATCCCTTCCGGATGCCAAACATAGTGGGTTGCCACCAGCCGCGTTCCTCGCCGCAGCGCCAGCCCTCGCCACAGTAGTTGGCGTCCATCAGTGCTCTTATCTTTTGGACCTGATCACATGGCGCATCGGGCGCCGGCGACAGGATCACAAATGGCTGTGGAAACAAGGTGCGTGCAATACCGAGATAGTGGCTGATCCTCGCTTCATCGACCTTTGCTCGGTTCCAAGTAAGCGTTCCTTGGGCATCGACAGCGATTTTGACGGCGATAGCATGGTGATCGATGCCTTCTGATTTCGGCCGCCAATGTTTCAAAGGCGTGGGGCATGCATAATCATAAGTGACGTTGGAACGGCACGCCGCCAGCAGAGCAAAACAGGCGATTACGGTCCAGCGGCAGATCATGAAGCCTTTCATATAGCCTGCTAATTTAGGATTGGAGGGGGCGGGGCTGGCTGATGACCAGTGGAGCCAAGGGCAGACACCGGGACTATGTTACTGAACGAGTGATCCGCGCTCGCGAGTAAGCGGGGGTGAGTTCCTCGTAACGCTCTTGCCAATCACCGAACCCGTGCAGTGCCTCAAATGCCATTTGGAACGCGATGGGAGCCCGGCTGAACTTATAGTCGAGCAGCTCAAGCTCCGCCGGCGTAGCCTCACCAACCAACTCGCCTTCGACATCGGTTACATAGAATTTGCCTTCCATCTCGACCTTGAAGTTTGGAAATGGGATGTTTGGGAGAGGCAAGCTGTGCGCAATCACATTCCATCGGCCGTGGTAAACCAATGCGTCCATGGTCCAGCCTGCAAGGGCCACCTCTTCGCGGATTAGTTCTGTTAGCTCGGGTCGTTCACGATGGATCGATTTGAATATGGCGACATAAGGTGTTCCGCCGCTCTTCAGGCCGCCATGCTTAACTATGACACCATATCCATGTCGCCCATCGGGCACATCTAACTCGAATAGATCGCCTTCGGCGAGCTTGACGCGTTTTCGGCTGATCGATTTGTTACCCATATTATTTCACAGCCTAGCTGCCCGAATGACGGCTTTCCATCCGTTCCAGACATCCTGCACCAGAACGGATCGAACGGTAGCCGGCGATCCGATAGCGGACATGCTCCGCCGTGCTAGAAGAAGACATGTTAGACCAGTTACGCACTGTCATTGATGGCATTCCACTGGCTATTGTGGCGTTCAGCGCGCCGCCTGCCATCTGGGCAAAGGCCGCTTGGGCGTCGCCCTTTCTGAAGACATATAGGCACGGTATCTCAGGCCTGCTGTCGCTCCTAACTGGTTTGCTTATGGCCGCCTCAATCGTCAGCGACGACGCAACTTTCCCTATCTTTCTTGTCGGGGCAGCAACCGTGATGGTTGCTATGTTGGCGGCCTTGCTCTGGCCACCCGAGCGGAAGGTCCCCTGACCACCCTATTCCCACCAGATCGGACCAAACGGCAGGACGCGACGCCATTGCGGGCATTATTGGAGCGGTCCAAACTACCTCGATGGCAAACGACGAAACACCGAAACACACGGATGCCGAGTATTACGGCTTCTTCATGACCGGGCTGTTCGGCCTAATCGATGATGGCTCGCTCTCCGGCTATTCCGGCGAAGGTGTGGTCCTTCTATGCAAGGCACGTGATCTGTTCTGGGAGGAGTTCCAATCTCGCCACCCCGACGCCTGGAGGCGAGAATGACGCTGGCTATGGGAGGCGCTTGTGCTCCCGACAATAAAGCAAAGCGGCCAAGACGAATAAGGTCGTGGAGCAAGCGCCAGCGATCACCTTGGCAACCAAATCTTCTCGGAAGATTGCGCTTAACGAGCCGATGAAGGCAAGCGTCAGCAGCGTGCCATAGAACAGGTGCTTTTGGACGGCGCTCATGGTCCATGTGTGCCCCTGCCTAGAAAATAGCGCAATGTCCGCTATCCTCCTGTCCCAGACATCCTGCATCAGAATGGATCGGAAAGCGGATTAACCCTACTTTCTATGTTCGCAATCGCGTCGCCATCCCTATGGCGCCCCGTAAATTCCGGTTCAGCGTCTACATGAACCGATATATGATCTGGCCGGCCCCGATTTGACGTAATTATTTGGAGAATGGTCGGGGAGACAGGATTCGAACCTGCGACCCTCTGGTCCCAAACCAGATGCGCTACCAGCCTGCGCCACTCCCCGACCCATGGATTTCCTGGGGTTTTTGCCTGTCCAGGCGCCTTCCCTCGGAACCTCGCAAGCGCACCTAGGCACCCTTAGCGAGCTGCAATCCCCCACAAAGCCCCCACACCCGAGTCATGATCTGTTCCGCTCGGGCCGGACGCCTGAAGGCGGACAGCCGGGCCCCTATAGGGGAGACCGGTCGGGTCTGCAATCGCGCCCCCGCTTGGGTCTGCGGTTTGGAGGTGCGGCATGAGCGCGCTCCGCCCCCACATTGCCGCAGCTCGGGCCTATGAGGCGGCCTGTAACGAAATGGCCAATTCACTCCGGGCCTTGGGCAACAATTCCGGTTTCGTCGATTGGCGACGCAAGGCGCATATGCACAAACGCGCCGCCGAGATCATGGAGGCCGAGGAGGCGGCAGAATACCAGCCGCCGAAGCCGCCCGCGCGGCTGGAACACGACGCCGCTTGCCCGATCCATGTCGGCAAGAAGTGCTGCTGCACGATCGGCTATCCGGTCCAGCAGGAAGGTTGCTGATGTCCGTCACCATCTTCGCCGCGCTCGCCGCATTCTGGCTGACGGGCATGATCCCGATCGCCGCCTTCGACGCCTGCGAGCCCGATTGGGACCGGGTGACCTGGGCCGAACGCATGTTCGTCTATTGGAGCTGGCCGCTCCACATCTATTTCTATTGGGAGGACCTCGGCGAGCTGCCGCCCTACTACGCGCCGTGGGGTGACCGCTGATGGCCCACCGCGAAATCTGGTCGCGCTCGCGCCTCGGCACGAAGCTCAGCGTCACCGTCTCGCCCGATGGCGAGGTGATCGGCTTCGGGCTGACCAACCTCATCTCGCGCACCGGCGTCGGCGACTTCATCAGCCGCAACGACGCGCGCGACCTGCATGCCGCCCTCGGCGAACTGCTCGAGGAGCTCAAATGACATGGCTCTACGTCCCGACAGCCTCAACGCCATCAGCATCTGCGCGGGCGCGGGCGGGCTCGACCTCGCCCTGCAGCTTGCCGAACCCCGAGCGCGCACTGTCGCTTACGTGGAGAGGGAAGCCTATGCCGCCGCGACACTGGTCGCGCGCATGGAAACGGGAGAGCTGGCTCCGGCGCTTGTCTGGTCTGACCTTGGAACCTTCGACGCTCGACCGTTCCGTGGCCGCGTTCATCTCGTCACTTCGGGCGATCCCTGCCAGCCCAACAGCGTCGCCGGACGCGGGCTCGGCGCCGACGACGAGCGGTTCCTCATCGACCAGGTCGTGCGCGTCTTCGACGAAAGCGGGGCTCATCGTCTCTTCCGCGAGAACGTCACGGGGAATGCGGACGGACAGCTCGCGGCGATCGTCCCGCTTCTGGAAGGACTGGGTTGCCGCGTTGCGGCAGGAATATTCAGCGCGGAAGGCGTCGGGGCAAGCCATCGCCGCGAGCGGCTCGTCATCATGGCCGACCGCGACGGCGCACGATGGGCGGCGGCCGGGCGCGGACGTGCATTCGACGCAGGGCGGCAATCTCAGCCGGGAAGCTTCCACCTGGTCTACGCCACGGGCGAGCGACGGGGAGAAGGGCGGCCCGAACCAGAGCTTCGGCGCGGGCGGGATGCCGCTGCCGGCGCCGTCGACGGCATGGGCGACGCCCACGGCCCGCATGTACCGTGGGGGGGGCAGGCCGTGACGAGGAAGGACGGCAAGAGCCGGCTCGACATGCTGGACTGGCAGGCGGAGGCGTGGCCGACGCCTGGGGCTGGGGACGATCGCGGGATGAGTGCGGGCTGGGAATCGGCGGCGGCTCGGCATGCATCAGATGGGACGAACAAGCAGATGGGGCTGCGGGATGCAGCGCCCCGATGGTCCCAGCCCTCTGCCCTGGGCCATCAGACCCACGATGGCACGACATCCTTGACGCCGATCCCCTTCTGCGACCCGCCCTCGGACGGATCGATCTCTGGGCCGTTGCTCGCCGAAATCTCGGTCTACCGCCGGTGGTCGCAGCGGTCGGGCGGCGCGGCGGGATGGCGTGGGACCTGGACGCGCCGACCACGGCGGCAGTTGAACGTGAGGTTCGCCGAATATCTGATGTCTTCGCCCCTCGGGTGGACCGACTGCGGCTCTGCGGTAACGGGGTTCACCACCTGGCTCTCGGCCATGCGTGGATTGCTCTCGACGCTCTGCTCGCAGACGCCCGATCAGCCGACGTTGCTGTGAGGGCCGCATGAGCCGCCGTCGCCCCGGCTGGGAAGACGAGGTTCCCATGGAGGACATGGAGGTAGGTGCGCTGCGCTTCCATTATTGGGCGGGCAAGTTCGCTGAACCGGCACCGGACATCACCGACGTGCTCACCGCGCGGCTGCCGGATGCCCGTCACCTGATCGCAATCTGGGAACCTCTGGCAACCAAGGCGCCGAGCCCGTCGCGCTGCCTGCCGTTCTGCTGCCTCCGCCGGACGGTGGTCTTCTATCACCGGCCCTACGTGGTCGGCTGGCCTCGCGGTGGCCGAGACATGGACGGCGTGTTCCATCCCGACTGGAACAAGGGCTTCATCGAATACGACCAGATCGAAACCCGGCTGGGCAGCGATGACATCGTCGAGTTCGACGGCGATCGCTTCGAGGTCGGCGGTGGTCACGTCTGCTGGTCGAAGTCGCGGCCGGGTGCGCACAAGCGCTGGTGGATGCGGTTCTGGGCGCGGCGGCAGGCCGAGGTGGCGCGGATCGGGGAGCGCGCGGCATGAGCGGCTCCATCCCCCTCCTATGCCCATCGCCATCCGGCCGCGAGGAGAAGAAGATCCGCGCCGGGGCCGCCAACGTCGCCCATCGCGTCGTCCAGGCGATCGCGGCTGACCTCCGCCATCGCGACCTGATCGAGGAGGTCTATCTCGCCGGTCTCTGGCACGGCGCGAACACGATCCTGCGGTCGGCTGAGCGGCTGGGGATCGACCCGGATACGCTGATGAATCTGCCGGAGCCCAAGCGCGAGGTGGATCGAATCGACGTCACCGCTCCGGCGGTCCGTCGGCGCGGTCGGCCGAGGAAGGCGGGGGCATGACCTGCAGCCTCGACATGACCGAGATCAACAAGATGTTCGGGTGGGAAGGGTGAGCGGGTTGCTTCATCTCGCCGAGCCCGACAGCCGCCGCTTCGTCATGTTCAGCGGCGGGGAGGGCTCTTACCGCGCGGCGAAGATCGTCCGCGCGCGGCATCCGGAGGCTCCGCTCGGCCTCGTCTTCACCGACACGCTCTATGAGGACGCCGACACCTACCGCTTTCTGATCGAGGCCGCTGCCGATGTGTTCGATCGCCGGCTCAACTGGACCGTCCGTGCCGAAGATTTCCCCGATTATCGGGTCGCCGAGGACGTGCCGATCGAGGAATATCGGGGTAATCCGGAATGGCGCGCTTTCCTCGCGGATCTGCGGGCGCGGACGATGGAGGCCATCCCCGAGCTCGTCTGGCTCGTCGAGGGCCGCGACGTCTGGGAGGTGTTCCGCGACGAACGGTTCCTGGGCAATAGCTCTGTCGATCCGTGCTCGAAAATCCTCAAGCGCCAGATGGCCGATGCATGGCGATCGGGAAATTGTCGCCGGATCGGTGAATTGTTCGGTCCGCCTGATGTGTTCTCGGTCGGCATCGGTGATCATGAGGCCCATCGGTACGACGATGGAAAGGGCAGGGGTATCGGCCCTCGGACGGCTGAAGACGGCTGGATCTACGACGCGCCGCTGCTGACTGACCCGTCCGACTTCCCCAGCTTCTTCATGGCGCCGATCGAGACGTTCGGCCTTCGCCGCTGCCGGCTCTACGGCATGGGCTACGGTCACGGGAACTGCGGCGGATTCTGCTGCAAGGCAGGCCAGGCCCACTATGCCAACCGTTTCAAGGTGCAGCCTGAGCGTTTCGCCTACGACGCGATGATGGAGCGGAAGGTGGGCGCTTTCCTCGGCGCCGAGGTCTCGATGCTCACCGATCGCCGCGGCGGTGATGGCAAGAAGGTTCTGACCCTGGACGCCTTCGCCCAGAGGTTAATCGCCGAGCCGGGCACGGTTTACGAGTACGAGCCGGGCGATGCCGGCTGCGCATGCTTCGGGGTGGCGGGATGACCACCCCCGCCGGCCAGGTCGGGCTCAACTGCCCGCATTGCGGCGACAACCTCACCCGTACCTATGTCGCGCGCAGCTATCCGTGCCCGGGCGGCCATCGCCGGACGCGCTATTGCAATCGGTGCCACGAGCAGAACGCGACGATCGAGCACGTCGTCAACGTCCGGCGCAAGTCGCTCATCATCGACCTGGAATCGCTCGAGCCCTCAACCGGCCGCCTGATCCGCGCCATGCTGCGCGAGTTGAAGGTGCCGTTCACGAACCTGGTGGACTGATGGCACCCAAAGCTACCATCGCCAGTGCCATCGTCATCCAGGCCGACCGATTCGACCTCCTCCGCTGCCGGTGCCCGGTCTGCCTGCTGCTGGACGCGCGCTATCCGGCCGAGGGCTTCCAGCTCGCGCTGTTCCCGTATCGGCCGGCGCAGGTGGCAAGGCGGAGGCCATGAAGATCGTCCCGTTGACCCTGCGCGAGGCTAACGACTTCGTCGAACAGCACCATCGACACAGCGCCAGGACGTCGAACGACGGCGGGAAGTTCGCGATCGGGCTGGAGGTCGGCGGCGAGCTCGTCGGTGCTGCGATCGTCGGGCGCCCGGTGGCGCGCATGCTGCAACGGCCCGGCGCTGCCGAACTCCTCCGATGCTGCGTTTCGCCGATGGCGCCGCGCAATGCCTGCTCCCGCCTTGAGGCGCGGTGCAAGCGCATCTGGCAGCAGATGGGCGGTACGCGGTTGCTGACCTACACGCTGGCGCGGGAAAGCGGCGCGAGCCTGCGCGCGACTGGTGCCGTCCGCGAGGCGACCGTCGACGCCGAATCATGGAACCGGCCGAGCCGGCGGCGTGCTGCGCGGTCGATCGAGGCCGAGGACAAGGTTCGTTGGTCGTGGACGCTCCCGGAGATCCCGGCCTGATGACCACCGCCCGCAACCGCCTCTCGACCCGCGGCATCGGCGCGGATAATAGGCTCGCCATGAGCTACCCCTACACCCCGGCCTACGTCGAGACGATCCTGCGCAAGCTGAGCGACGAGCGGCTCGCGACGATCACGCCGGCCGATTTTCAGCGATATTGGGCGGTCAAGATCCTGCCGACGAAGATCGGGCAGGAGCTGATCGATGCGGAGAGGGCGGCGCGGCGGGCGAAGGGGTGATGACCCGTTATTGACTCCGTTGTTCGTTTAATGTTCTCATAATCACACCCCAACACGAGTCGGGCGACGGCGCCCGCATATGGACACGATCATGAGCACAGCAACGCTGGTGCGCACGCACCACGGCGCGAAGACGCGCGCCCGCGAAACCTATGAGACCGATCCGCAGGTCGAGACCCTGTACCGTGGCGACCTGGCCGGCGCGATCGCCGCGGCCAGATCCCTTCCGGCGCCGCAGCGCGCCAGCGCCCGAATCGAGACGGACGAGCATTTCTATGGCCCCGACCTGTTCGACACGATGACGGCCGAGAGCGTGCCGCTTGCCGATTACGACCTGATCGACGGCTCCAACATCGTCCGTCTGGAGAAGGGCGCGCTCGAGCTCCTGCGCGGCCACCGCCAAATGATGCCGCCGGCGTCGATCCTCAACGACCAGATCGAGAACATCACCGTCGTCCTGCGCCACAAGAAGACGATCCAGGATGTGGAGGAGCTCGGCGGCAAGCGCCTGATCCGGATCACCGCGGCCGACATCGAGGCGGCTTGATGGCGTATGGGCAGTCGACGCGGGCCGGCGTTCTTCCCGGCCTGGACCCAGACCGTGGGCTCGATGAAGGCGACGCGCGATGCGAAGCCTGATCACTTTGGCGTCCGGGTCTCCTGCGATACCTGCCGGCAAGGTCGTGACGTGGATCTCGACGCGATCATCGCGCGCAAGGGACCTGACTTCTCGCTGGTGAACAGGCGGTCTCGGTGCCGCTTCACGCCGGGTTGTCGCGGATCTAATCGCTTCTTCTTCCAGCACGGCGTGATGCGCCCGCTGTGGACCCAGGAGCAGGTCGAGATCTGGATGCGGGCCGACGCGGCGCGCCGATCGGCGGAGAAGCTTGGCCGGGAGAAGGTGGTTGCGCTGCTGCGCGGTCGCGACTTCCGGCTCGACCCGCCGCCGCGCGGGATCGACCAGTTGCTCTGGGCGGTCTGCACCGATGAGGAGCGGTGGGAGCTGATCAGGAGGGCGAGGGGATGAACCTCGCCGGTGGCTTAGCGCTTGCTGGCCTCGCCCGCCGCCTTGTCGAGCCGATCCGACAGCGACAGGATGCGGGTGTGGACCTGGTCGAGCAGCGGGTTGAGTTGGTCGAGCTGATCAGCCGAGAGCGCCACCTTGCCCTCGTCGACGTTCCGGCGGACGACCGCGACGATGTCGCCCACCGCGTCGATGATCGGCGCGGCGCCGGGGATCAGGCCCGAGGCGGTGACGATCTTGGCGGCGCTCTGCGCCAGGCTCAGGAGGTCATCGAAGGTCATTTCCCGGCTCCTATCGTCAGCGCTTGCAGCTTGAAGGTCTGGTCGAAGGCCTGCGCGACGAGCGCCGCGCGCTGGGCGGCATCCGTGGTGGCCTTCGCCTTGACCAGCAGGTTGGTGATCGTCGCGTTCAGGTCGCGGACCTTGGCGGCCGTCTCGCCCTTGATGATGCCAGCATTGATCAGGTCGAGCGCGAAGGTGGCGGCGCTCTCATAGCCGAGCTCGGCGAGGATCAGCCCGCGCGTGCCCTTGATCACGACCTTGTCGGCCACCTGCTGGACCGGGGCGCCGCCCGGCGAGGTGGGATGCGGCGTGCAGGCGGCGAGCGCGGCGCAGAGGATCAGGCGTTTCATGGATTATCTCCCTCGGATTTCGGTGTGGCCTTCCCGCCCGAGCTCGAGCCGATCCAGAAGGTGAAGGCGGCGACGGCGAAGCTTTTCCATGTGCCGATCACGTCGCCGCGCATGGCAGCGTCGGTCGACCAGCCCACCACCCATATGCTGAACCCGGCGTAACCGAGGATCGCGAGCGCAGAGGCCGCGACGACGATGCGCAGGTGCGGGATGGTGGGCTTCATGCCGCCCACCGTTTCCACCAGCCTTCGGCATGGCCGGGCGTGAAATAGTCGGAGCGGTTGTCCCAGCCCTTCAGGTACATGGCGTCCGACGGCCGGCGGAGAACGAGATCCTCATAATATTCCTCGCGCATCGCCCACCAGGCGCCGGCGACGAACTCGACACCCTTGCTGGCACAGATCGCGGCGTAAGCCTTGGCCGTGCCGCCGTTCGGGTCCACGCGGCCATCAACGACAGGCCGGTCGAGCAAATCCTGCAGCATCTTGACCGAGGTGGCGGGCCCGGCACCCCATCCGAAATCGAGGATGGACGCCGTTGCCTGATTCCAGACCAGGTTGTTGAGACCAACCGCCGTGAAGAACAGGGCCTTCGCGATCGCGCATGCCTCGGTGAAGGGCAGGCGCTCGATGTCCGCCATGGTCAGCGATGCAACCGGGACCTTCCGATAGGCCGCGAGGGTCCGGCCGGTGACGCCGAAATTGGAGCCCAATAGTACCCCGACGCCCTTCGTGCCGCTGCTCCAATTGCCGGCGTCGTTCGGATGGCGGGACATGCCGCCTTCCCAGCGCCGGATGTAATCGGCGATGAAGCTGTCGACGTTCACGGCTTGCCCTTCCCAAGATCGACCGGCGCCCGCTTGAGCGCCTGATATTCGGAGGGGGCCCTGCCGGTTATCTGGTCGACGATGACCTCTTTCGCGGAAATCTCGGTCTGCACCTCGTTGCGGATCTCGGCCCGCTGCCGGTCGACGACGGCGCGCAGCTCGCTATCGACGCGGTCGAGGAAGCGTTCGGTGTAGAGCTTGACCAGGCGATCGGCGCCGACGGTAGCGAGCGCGCTCAACAGCGCGGCGGCCTCCCCGTTGGCGCCGAGTCGCGACGTGATCGAGTAGGCGATCAGCGCGACCATCGGCAGGAGAAGCAGGTCGGCGAGAACCAGCGCGCCTCGGATGCGGATGCCGCGCTTGATCAGCAGCGCATATTTCGCCGCCAGTCCGAACGACAGGCCGATCCAGATCCACCCGTATTTCAGGAAGGCGGCTTCGAACCAGGGCGTCACCGCAGGTCGCCCGAGTGAAACAGCGACGCCATTCATGCTTCCCCCTCGGCCAGGGCCAGGTCGGCGTTGGACTGCTGGTGAACCGCCCGCAGATCATCCAGCCATGCCGCCATCAGCGCGAAATTGGCGCGATGCGTGGCGAGGAAGGTCTCGTTCGCGTCGAGGTCGTAGCGATATTGAAAGTTGCTCATCTCGACGGGGCCGAGCGGCTCGGTCGTCAGCACCGGCTCCGCATCGCCGAAATCCGGATGCGCCGGGATCTCGGCGATATGCACGAAGTCGAGCGAGGGGATCGGCGCGACGAGATCGGGCACCTGCACATTGTAGGTCCGGGGAAAAACAGCCGCTTCGGCAAACCTGCGTTCAAAGTTCGCCTGCTGCTCGGCCACCGCTTCGGCGAGCTGGACGATCTTGCCGTCGAAGGCATCCAGTTCTTCCTGCCAGAGGTTCAGGTCGTCGCTCATGTCAAAGCCCCCCTGGGCCGACCGCTCGCCATGAGAAGTCGGTCGCCGATGTCACATTGGCGTTGGTGTGGATCGTGAAGGTGTTGGAGCCGAAGGTATCGGCCCACCAATAGGTAGCCGGGGTGATGTCGCCCTTCGGCGTGATCTGGACGTTGGCCGGGGTGTAGCCGAGGCCATGCGTCACCACCTTCGACGACGTGCCAGCGCCGATCGTGTCGGTTCCTCGCCCCGGCGTCGTGAAGCCGGTGAAGCTATTTGCCGTCCCCGAGAAATAGTTATCGTCGAGAACCTTGGCCGTGTTGCCGGATACCCCCACCATCGTGGACGCGTTGGGATCGGACTGGGATGCCTGATCGAGGAAGCGGTTACGGCTTAGGACGATCGATGACCCCGAAACGAAGGCAGGCAACGCCCCCCGAAGCCCGCGCGAGGTCCCGTTGCCCTTATTGCCGCAGACAAACATTTTCGACTTCTCTGGCGTGTAGCCATAGTCGGTCGGACTGGTGAAGGAGCCGAAATAGATGCCTTGGGTAAGCTGTCCGGTCTGGTTGTCCTCAAGCTCGATCGTCCCTTCCAGCCAGACATTCGTGAATTGGATGGCCGACACCGCGTTGACCGACGCATCGCGCGCATGGTTGCGGATGTTGCGCACGGTCAGGTCGCGGAAGACGGCGGTCTGGAACTGGATGATGTGGCCGCCCAGCTTCTTGTCGCTGTAGACGTCGATGTCTTCGATCGTGACGCCTTCGTAGATGCGCACGGCCTGGGAGAGGCTGAGCGACGGATTGGTCCACCCCGCGCTGATGTTGATCAGCACGTCGCTGTCGTGGGCCCCGGTCGAGCCGGTCAGGTCGAACACGCAATCGTGGATATGGATGTGCCGCACCGTCTGCAGGGCGACATTGGCCGCCGAGCCGATGCTGAGCTTCGCGCTGCCCTTGAATGTGCAGTGGTGGATCCGGACGTAGCCGAAGGTCGACCACGGCTCGAAGTCGATGCCGGCCAGCGCGACGGCTCCGTCCTGGTTGAAGCCGTTGTCGACCACGCAGTAGGAAATCTCGTCGCGGCTCGAACGCGTCGTGCTGTCGTCCGTGCTCGTGTTCGGCCGCGGGCGCTCCATCGTGACCGCCATGCGACCCATGGTGTAGAAGTTGCACCGCGTGATCAGGCGATCCTTGGTGCCCGACGACATGTAGATGCCGTCGCCGCTCTTATCGGCGTTGGTGTGGAGCGTGCCGGTGTTGTAGAAGTCGCAGAACGCGACCGTCGGCTTCTGGCAGTCGCCCCAGAAGAACAGGCCATGGTTGGCGTCGGTGAAGGTGCCGAGGCCGCTCGTGTGAAGCTGACCCAGGCGATTACCGTCGAAGTTGATGCCGAGCACCTTCACGTTGGTGCACGACTTGAAATTGAAGATGCCCCACGACAGCCAGCTCGGCGTGTTGATCGAGCAGCCGTTGTCGGCGCGCTTGACCATTGGCGCGCCTTCGCCGACGAGCGTCAGGCCGTCGATGCCGATGAACGCGATGCCGCAGTTCGTGCCGGAGAAGCCCGACATCGAGGTCATCTCGGTCTTGGCAGCACCCGTCGGATACCAGGCGAGCTGGCCGTCCTTGACCTCGATATCCTCGCCCGGGTTCGGGAATATGAGGTGGTGGCAATAGCCGGAGGAGCACCACGCAGCCGCGGCGAAGACCGTCCTCGTCGTGGCGGTCGCGTCGCTGCTGACCTCGCCGAAGTTCAGCACGTTCGCCGACCCGGGCGGTATCATCCAGAGATTGCCGCCGGCATCCGCGAACCAGGCGTAGTCTTCCAGCGTGTCGGGCAGGGTGACCATTGGCGCCTGCCAGCGCTGGAACGAGCACTTCCGCTCGGCGATGTGGATGAACTGCGCGTTGGGGTTGGCGACGAGGACGTTGCTCGCCTTGGCGTCGGCGAGCGTTCCCATGACGGCGGTGCGGGCGAGGCTGTCGAGACCGCCGACGAGCTGCATGCCGTCGGGCTTCGCTAGGTCGGCGCGCGTCAGATCCTTGATGTTGAACGGGCGCCAGGTCTGATCGGTCGTGCCGACGGTGATCGGGTCGGGAGTGACGAGGACCCAGGAGCCGCGCTTCGTCTCACCGTTCAAGACTGAGACGAACGCCCCCTTCACGACCTCCGAGGTTTCATCGAAGTCAGCCGCGCGCGTCCATGCGCCGGCGCCGGTGTCATAAATTCCATTCTCGGCCGCATCGGTCTGGTCCTTGACCAGCACGCGCGACGCCGAGGTTGTGAAACCGTCAATCTCCTGCTCGCCGGAGAGTGTGATGTTCTCCGTCGTGGCGACGTCGGCCTCGTCGATCACGGTATAGCCGGCGGCGGCCACAAGCTCCGCGAACCCGCTGTACATGAGGTTGAGCACGAGCTCGTCGGTGGCATTGGACGGCACGTCGATTCCGGCGATCGTGCCGACACGGCGCGCGACATCGGCGAAGCTCGGGCCGCGAGCGCCGGTCACCTTCACGGCCGCGCTTCGCAGCGTGTTGACGGTGGACATCAGGAGATACCTCGCGAGACGGTGACGTACCCGGCGAGGAGCGCGGTCGGCACGCCCTCCGGGTCCGTCGCGATCAGATCGAACGGGAGCTCATAGGAGAGCAGCGGGTCGCCATATTCGCCAAGCGGAGCGCCCGGGCCCTGGATCTGGATGTTGATCCATCCGGTGGCCGCATCTAGGATTTCGATCTCAGCCGATTGCAGGACGATCGTCGTTTCCAGACGCTCCTTGACGGAGAGGGCCAGGCTCCAGCCCGTCAGGTCGATCGGCGCCCCCACATTGTCGGTGACTTCCAGCGCGCAGCCGAAATCCTCGTTGCGTTGCATGGCGATGTCGAGGCGAGCCGGCATGGCTCAGACGCTATGGTGATGAAGGGACGGGGATTACCGCCGTCAAAAGGTAGTATCGACGACCTCGACATCGGACCAAGGCGAGCTGCGCCCATCGCCGATCGAATAGGATACCTGGACGTTGATGTTGGTAGCGATGGGAACGAACTCGGTCAGGATCGTCACGCCGAGCATCGGATCGAGGTCGTTATACTCGCGCTCGCTCCAGCTTCCCGTCGTGCCGACCCGCCAGCGAGCATACCAGGTCATGTCCTCGCGGACCGGGCCGGTCGCCTCGATGAGGATGCGGGCGCCGCTTGCTGCCTCGCCGGGTGTGATCTCGCCGCCTTCGGTCTCGCCGATGCCGGTGTGATCCACCGTCGCGCTGGTGATGACGGGCGGAAAGAGAGCGGACGGAGTGACGCTTTCGCCGACTGGTGCAGGATCGCCTTCTTCGGTCGCGGGATCCCAATCGTCGACGGACGGGTCTGCGAGTACCCAATCGAAGGTCACGCCGAACAGCAGGTTGCGGGTCAGCCTGACAATCTCGACCGGTCCTGAATAGAAAACCGTTCCCGCCTCCTCGAGATGGACATTGACGAAGCGCTCACCCCGAACAGCCATGCCGGCGTTGTTGGTCGTGAGGGTGCCGCGCTTCGGCGCCCGGGCCCGCATCATCGTGCGCTTTGCGAGCCGGCGAGCCTGTCCATGGCTCGGCACTTGGTTGGCGAGTCCGGTCGATTTGATCGCGCCTGCTGCTTCGATCGCTGCGGTGTCCTGCCATGGGGTCGTATCGACAGTGCTGAACTGATGATCGGCCGAGACGTAGGAGACCGCGTATTCGTTGAATTCGGCCTCGTCGTCGATGCCGTCGGTGACGGTGAACGACAGGATTTCGTCGGGCCCGATCGAAACGGTCGGGTCGTAATAGCGCCCGGAATAGACGATCAGAGCCCCGTCAGCGCGAGCCGCAAGCCAGCCATCGAAGCAGGCGGTCAGCGCTGAAATGACCTCCTTGTGGGGCGATGTCAGTTCATGAGCGACGCATGACCGATAGCGCGGTTCGGTACCCCCGGCCTTCAAGGCCACATCAGAATCGGCATCATCGGCAGCAGCGGTCCAATAGGTCACCGTGGGGGCGAAATACCGGCCCCAGGTAGCCTGCAGGTTGGGGCCGCTTGGAAAGACCTCGCCCGGCTCGCGCTTCGCCTTCTCCCGCACCAGCTTGTAATGCGCCGTCTGAAGAACCGCGTTCTCGGTCCACGTCCATGTCGAGGGATCATCGACCGATTGCGCCTCGTCACGCCAGTCGAAGCATTTCTGCCAGCGCGCGGCGATCCCAACGGCGGGGGGAAGGCCGGTTGGGTAGACGTCCTGGAAGTCCTTGGCCTTCACGGCTTCGAAGGTCGCACCGACGATCACGACGCCATCGCCGCGATGACTGTCGTCCCAGGCCGGGATCAAGCTTCCGATCGCCGACAGCCACGTGCCCGGCGTTTCGCCGAGCGTGGCGTAGATCTTGACCTTTCCGTCCTTGTAGCGGCCATCCGTGCCTTCCTGGACGGTGTTTCCGACCAGCGTGACGAGGTCGTCGCCGAGATAATATTGCTCGATCGCGTCGATCGGTCCGTCGTGGATAGCATAGACGTCGACCGCTGTTCCCGCACCGATCGTCGAGAAGCCCGCGTCATAACCTTCCGAGGTCTCGAAGAGGATGTAGGTGCCGAACAGCTTGGAGCGGCCGTAGCCGGCTACGCGTGGCGGGATCGGGATCTTGCGGGCGATATCGGTCGTATCAGGTTTCGGCGCCTTGGGACCCAATCCAAGCAGGCCAGAAGTGGTCTGCAAAGCATAGCTCGCAGATAGAAGTCCCGCGCCGGTGAGAGCTACGCCGGCAATCGCACCCGCCGTCCCAATGTCCACGCCGGCGGCGGCAAGAGTCGACAACGCGCTCGATGCGCCAAGAGTGAGGTAGGCCAGTCCCGCCGCTGCGGCGATCGACACGATCGTTCCCAGCGTCTTGCCCATCAGGGCCTCCACAGGCGCAGGACGGCGCCGGGATCGAGCGAGACGAAGCCGAGACCGCGCGTCGCCGGCACGAAGGCCCAGCGGCGGCCGGTGAAGATCGCACCGGCCTGGTGGCCGCGCAGTTCGACCACACCGATGTCGCCGCATTCCGGCTCGCTGACCTCGCGGATGCCGGCGTCGTCCATGCCAACCTCGAACAGCAAGGCCAGGTCGCCCGCGTCGCCGATCATGCGCTCGGCCTCTTCGTCGGTCAGATAGGTCCCGCGCCAACGCTGCATCGGATCCGGACGACCGCAGGCTATCGCCCAATTCGCCGGCAGCGTGCAGCAGTCGTGGATTCCCGCCTGCCGCCGAGCGCCGAGCAGCTCCTCGAGATAAGGCCCCAGCATCATTTCGGACCGAACCGGCGGGATTTGCCCGCCACCATGCCGGCGACGTGCGAGAAGATGTTGTCGGTCGCCGAGCGACGCTTCTGGTCGGCGTCGGTGAAAAAGGCGATCGGTGCGCGCGAGCGTCCGGTGTCGTCCGAGCCGACCGAAAGCGTGATTGAGCGGACGCGCCCGGTCTGGCTACCCTGGCTGGATACGGTGAGCGTGTCGCAGCGGAACTCGGCCTCCCAGGCGACATCGATCACCTGCCAGGCGTCGTCGAAGGTCACGATACCGACATGGAGGGATGCGCCGCGGACGGACGCGGCCTCCTCCACCGCCATCGCGATCGTCTCGGCCGACACGCCGCTCAGCGTGAACTCGATACGCTCGGCGGTCCCGTTGATGAGCTGCTGGAAGTCGGGAACGCTGATCAGTTCGCCAGCGCCGAGGTAGATGGCCTCCTCTGGCTCGATATCGTCGGCGGGGATGAGGATATCACCCACGCCCTGCCAGAAGCGCGCCGGCACGTCGCTATCGATGCGGACGATGATCGATTGCCTCATGCCGGCTTCCGCATGTCTTCGACGAAGCTGATCGATGGCGCACCGAAGCGGCCCAGGCTGATCGCGTTCGAGGTCGGCTGCGCACGGCGCATGACGCAGCGGGGATCGTCGAACTCCAATGTCGTGCCGCTCGTCACCGCTTCCCGGAGCGGTGGGCGGAAGGTGATCTCGGTGCCACTGACCTCGACGATGTTATAGGCGCGCCAACCCCATGTCGGGTGCTCGATCGAGAACCATTCGCCTCCGACGAGGGGCATTTCCGAACGGATCGAAATCATCATAGCCGTCGCACGCAGGGCCACGTCCTCTACGGCCGTCGCTTCCACACCGGGTGTCGCGTACGAGCGAGAGGCAACGAACCCCGCCACTTGACTGGCGCTGCCCATGCTGCCGCCCTTGGGCTGGTGCAGCGGATCGCCGAAGTGAACCAGCACTTGGGCGGCGCCACCGTCCATCGCGGCCGTGAAGGCGCGCCAGGCGAGGGTGTCCTCCCGCTCCGAGGTGTCGCCATTGGTGAACTCGGCGACGACCACGCCGCCACCGTCGGTGGCGATCGGCTCCTCAATGCCCGACAACGAAGGCCCCGAGGACACGACCTGCCCCTCAACCCGGATGTCCTGGTCGTCGAAAGCAAAGACCGAAGGATCGAACTCGCGCATCAGCTACCGAGCAGGTTCTGTTGCTGTAGGCGCTGCGGAGTGGCGTTGTAGACAGCCTTGCCGCTGACCGCGTCGAGCTGGACTGCGCGCTGCTCGGCCTGCGCGAGGATCATCGCCGCGAACTCGCGGTTCATGACCGCCCCGCGGGCGTCGACGGCGATCGTCTGGAGGACCGTCGTGCCGCCGCCGCGCGGAGACGCCTGCGATTGGCCGAGCGGGATCACCTGGCCGCCCGTCGGGCCCATGCGGAGCAGTTCGACGCCGCCGGCGGTTTCGTTCACCCGGTGGAGGCTTCGGGGGGCTGCATATCCGCCGGAGGCGCGGCCGAAGATTGAGCCCGCGATCGAGCCGATCAAGCCGCCGCCGGTGCTACCCCCGAAGAGGAAGTTCCCGAGTGGTTTGATCAAGGCCTGCTTGATGGCCATATCGATGAGGTCGCCGACGATGTCGCCGAATATGCCGTGCAGATGCAGGGCGCTTTTCACCGTCTGGTCCAATTCGGAGTTGAAGCGCTGCAGGTAACCGACGGCGTTCTCGTCAAATGTGTCGGCGATCTGATCGGTGCCCAGTGACCGAAGATAGACCTGGCTGGCCGAGGAGTTATTGCGCTCGATGTTGCGGCGTCCGAGATCCTGAAGCTCGGGGAGCGCGTCGAGAACGGCCTGGGCGCGGCGGGCCTCCTCCGCAGATGCCTTTCCTGCCGCCGCCAGATCGACGATCGACTGCGCGCGCAGACGCTGCTCCTCAATCTGCAGGTCGAAAAGCTTCAGCTCCAGATCGCGGCGCTGGTCGATGGTGGTCGCAAGCCCCTGTTGCGCTCGCGTGACATCCTGCTGGTTCTTGTTCGCGTCGAGGGCCGTCGTCAGTTGCTCTTGGGCGAGTCTGATCTCATCCTTGCGGTTGATGAGGTCGAGCTTATTCGCGGTGATCGCCTCGACGAGCGCCGTTCGCGCCTGGAACTCGGCCTCGCCGATCTCCTTGCGGCGCATCTGTTCCTTGAGCTCAGCCACCTGACCATCACGGCCCAGTTTCACCAGATCGCGCTGAAACTGATCCTGCTCCTGCACATCGGCGGTCAGATCGGCTTTCGACGCAATGAGTTGCTCGGTGATGGATCGAAGCCGCTGGGCCGCTTCGAAACGGGCGCGCGCCTCCTTCTCGGCGGCCCGGGCGTCGGCCTTGCTCGTATCCTTGTAGGGCTTGAGATCGCTGGCGATGCCTTTGCCATCGAGGGCGTCGAGCACCTGCTGTGCGGCCTTTTGATCGTTCACCAACCTACCGAGATTGACGAACTGCTCGAGCACGCCGGCCATCGCCGTTTCGCTCAGCCTGCCCGCCTTGGTGAGCTTGTCGAGTTCCTTGCGCGCGGCCTCGATGCCGATTTTCCCGTCGGCAAAGCGTGAGGCTATGTCCTGGATGGCCTGGTTGCCCTGAGGAAGGCCGATGCCGGTGTACAACGAGCTGAAGCTTTGCAGTAGGGACGGCTTACCCTGCTGCTGGACCGCCTTTCGCGCGTCGCTTTCCTGCGCTGCGGCGGCCGCCTTGGACGCGAGAGCCTGCAGCCGAATCGCTTCGAGGAGAACCTCGTTCTGCGTTTTCAGCTTGCCGGTGGTGAGGTCGATCGCCTTGCCGAGCAGGGATTGCGCCTCGCCGAAGCTGTCGGCGCTCTGCGCGAGCTTCTTGACCCGCTTCTCCGTCTCCTCGGCCTCATGACCCGCTTCGAGGAGCTTCGGGATGAGCGTGGTGCCGAGGATTGATCCGGCAGCTAGGATGGCCGCACCCCACGGACCGGCGAAGAAGGCTGCCACCTTCGCCGCCTTGCCGCCCGTATCCGCCAACGCATCGGCCACCTGCGGCGCCTGCTGGGCGAAGATTAGGAAGGGGCTCTGGCCGCCTGCAAGTTGCGTCCCGATGTCCGAAATCTGGCGGCCTATGTTGCGCTGCGCATTCGCCATGCGGGCGGTCGAGCGCTCGACGTCGTTTGCAGCCTTCATTGAACGCGCCGCTGCGCGCTCGAAATTGTCGGCCGATTTGTTGACGTTGGCGTCGTGCGAACCTGTGTTCGCGATCAGATCGACGATGACGCTATCGGCTGTGACGGACATGGGGGCGACCCTATGGCCGCCGCGCTGCCCCGATTACCGCCGTCAATGGCGCGTCTGGGCCGCCATCGCCTTGCGCATCCGGTCATGCCCGCCGGGTGACGCGACAGGATCCGACTTGCCGTCGCCGTGCCGACGGTTCCATTCTGCCTTCAGGGACATGAACGTCGCGAAGCTGTGCTTCTCCCAATCGACGCCGATGATAGCAGCGTCGGCCATGATCTCGTCTAGCCTGAGGGACTGGGAGCCTTTCCCGAGGTTCGCTTTGCCGGCGCCTTGGCCGGCAGGGCTTTTTTTGGCGGGTCGAACCCTTCCACAGCGGCGCGTAGTATCGCGGCGGCCAGCGTCCACCGCTCGACAAGGGGGCGGGTATCTACATAGCTCTCGACGAGCTTGAGCGCGCGTGCCGGGCTAACCTGAATGTCCGCACCATCGACCAAGCCATAATTGCCGCCAATCAGCCCGAGACGAACGACCTCGCGACATTCATAGGCCGACGCACGGCCTGCCATCGGATTCGCTACCACTTCACCATCGACGACGAGCAGGCCGGCGATGACATCGGCATAAATCTCGATGATACCCTTGCGACGTCGGACTCCGTTGGGATCCGGCGCTCCACATTTGTCTTCGAGCTCGATCTGCTGGGGAAGAAGCAGCGCGAACTTATAAACGCCGTCGGCGAAGTCGATCGTGATGTCGGTAGGAAGCGAGGTCACGCGGCGTCGGTCCAGGTCCACGGCCCATCGTTGTTGAGGGTGATCTCGCCGGTGCTGTCGCCATTCGGGTCGGCCGTCATGTTATCGGACATGAGCATGAACGCGCCTGCGTAGGTGCCGAGCAGGACGCCAGCGTCGCTGCCGTCGGACTGGCGAAGCTCGATCTGGTAGTTGCGTTTGATGCCGAGCACCGATTCGAACGAGGCGATATTGTCGACGTTCGCGGCACCCGAGGCGGTGACCGTCAGCGACTTGCCGGTGGCGCGGTTCTTCCGCGCGCCGGGAATGCCCGGCTTAGCGCAGTCGCGGCGGTACCGGTCGTTTGAGTTAACTGCCTTGTTGATCGAGACGTTCTCGATGCCGCAAATGGCCGTGAACACCTCGGGGCTTTCGCCATCGCCGAGCTTCACGATCATGAAATCGGCTTCGGTGGGCTCGGACATTCTCTTCCTCCGGTAAGATCGGAAGGAAGCTATGGCCCGTCAGGGGTCGCCGTTACCGCCGTCAATTCCTTGGATGACGCGGAACCGGCTGCGCGCCTGATCGGCCTTCATGTCGGCCGAGGCCGGCAGCGACGCCCGCAGGATCGCGCAATTTACCAGATGGCCGGCCTCCTGGGCGTCACCACCCAACTCGGCGACAACTTCCGCAGCATCGATGAGCTGATCGTCGGTGAGCACGCCAGCCTGCAACAGGGCGACCATCAAGGTTTCGAGGAGCAGTTCGGCTGTCGAGGGCTGGGGTTGGTCCACAGCGCGGGTATGCCACGGCGCGAGCGGCGAGGCTACGAGAGAAAGCGCCAGGTGAAGTTCTGGACGGTATGGAAGGCACCGGCCTCTTCCGGATCCTGGAGAAGCTGGTCGCCGGTCCATGTCAGCTTTACCTTGCCACCTCCATCGAGCGGTATGCGGGCGCCGTCGAGCGCTGCCGCGATCGCGTCGCCGATTCGGCCCGCATGATCCTCGGCGGTTTCGACCAGTTTCTCGCCCTGACGCCTGCCGATGCTGAACCCATGGATGGAGACAATGCCCTCGGCACCGTTCATGCAGGTCCCGCGCACGGCGCCAATAGCGGACGGCGATCCCATTCTGATGTAGGGCCACGACGTATTCGCCGGCACGATCTGCCCGAAAATGCTCGCCGCGGGTACGAGCGCCACCAGCGGAGCGTCCCCTTTCATGTGAATGAGCATGGCACGACGGACCGGGAGAGCGCGCGACTGGGCCATCAGCGCACCCGCACAATGCGAGCCACGGCGTCGCGGATCATTTGCGTCACCGCCTTCCGGTTCTTTGCCGTCGCTGGTCGCATATAGGGACGCTCCGCCATTTTCGACGTGCCGAACTCAAGCTCTACCGCATAGGGCGCATTCGCCGAGACCTGGGCATGGAGCGGCGCGACCATGTTCGTCTCGATTGAGCGGTCGAGGACGTGAGTATCGGCGTTCGGCGGCTCGCCCGGCGCGCTTGGCACATGGTTCTTGCCCGAGACGGCCCCGGTCGTGATGGAGATCGCGGCGTCGGTCTCGATTTGCGACCCGGCGGCGAACAAGGCCGCACCGATCTGGCGCTGGGCCTCGGGGCTGGTGAGCCGCCGAAGCCGCGCCGCATGTTCCTTCGCGCCGCGAATCCGCGCCATCAGGCCGCGACCGTGCGCCCGATGACGAGGATGTCATAGGTCACGCCTGTGGTCCCGCCGCTGTTTGCGATCTTGAGATCGTCCGTCGTGCCGGCGCCGACAGCCCAGCCCGAGCGGGACACCGCGAGATAATATTCGCCGGGCTTGATCGTGTACGTGCCGGTCGCGCCGAGCGGGCCGGGAAAGGCGGCGGTGGCGGCGCCGACGATGACGTTGTTCGTGTTGCCGTCATGCGCCTTGATGAAGATCGCCACGACCTCGGCCGCGGTTATCGTCGCCCCGAACGCGTTGGCGAGCTCGCCAGCGAGGTCAAGATCCTCGGAAGACGAGGCGCCGATCGTGCGCGTATCCGCGAACAGGATATCGGCCTTGTTCACCACATCGGTGCCGGGCACGAGCTGCAGCAATTCCGAGATCGGGTCGATCTTGAGTTTCGGATTGCCCAGGTCGCCGGTGCCAACGAGCGTCGCGGCGATGGAAAGGGCGATTTCAGCGTTCACGCCAGCCATGATGGTTCTCCTTCACGCCGGGCGGGCCCGGCATTCCCAATAGACGGCCATGGGGTCGGTCCCCACGGACTGGATAGAAAAAAGGCCGGCGCCGGGACCGGCGAGCATCTCCACCATCGCGTCGGTGTCGAGATCGCCCTCGATCGTCGCGCGCAGGATCAGCAGGCGGACATCCTTGTCCGAATATCCCTGCTCCGACCTCATCGCCTCGGTGCATGCGTCGATCTGGGCCGAGCAGGCGCGATCGATCGGCTCGCCCGGGTCGACGATCGAACCACCGTCGTCATGCTCGGCCTCGCCCTGGTCGATCACCTTGGCGTCGAAGAACGGACCGCCGAAGTTTGCGGACAGCCCGAGCGCGATCCCTGCGAAGGCTTCGGCGATGCTCATGGCAGCGGCCAGCAGGGGCGAGCAGGGCAGCCGACCAGGCGCGCACCGCCCTTCGACCGGCGTTGCAGCAACGCGAACTCCTGCCCATAGCGCGTCGCGCCATAACCGCCGGCCGCTGACCGCGCCGCTGCGGCATCGGAAAAGGCGACGTCCATCGCACCGGAGCGGAAGCGGGTGAGGCCTGCGGGGAGGTCGCCGGCGATGCCGCCTCCGAGACCGTTCATTGCCATCTGGTGAGCGGCATAGGCCATCATCGCGGCGGCCCGATCGTCCTCGATCCAGCAATCGGTCACGAAGCGCAGCGCGTCGTCGAGCCAGTACTGGATAACGGCGTCGCCGACCGCGGCGAATGCCGGGTAGCGCATCTTGAGGTCGGCGGGCGTCGGCGCGGTGTAGGCCATGGCGCCTTTTCGCAAGGGACGGCAGACGGGATTACCGCCGTCAACGAAAAAGGGCCGCGCTCCCCCCATTCAGGAACGCGGCCCCGATCAGCCCGATATGGGCGGGCGATCAACCCTTGGCGAGCGCCGCCTTCGCAGCTTCGCGGGTGAGGTCGGGTGCGAGCGCCTTGATCTGGTCGCGGGTAACTTTGCCCCCGGCGAGAGTGGCGACGGCATCGACCGCCGGGAGTCCGGCTGCAGTCCAATCCTCGTCCTTGGTCGGGTCGAGGAGTTCGAGCGCCGTATTCACGCTCTCATCGCTGGCCGGCTCGGTCTGCGCGGTACCGCCGGGGTGGCCGTCGCCGTCATGGTCGAACGCGGCGAGCTTGGCCTTAAGTTCCTCGTTCTCCACCAGCAGCGCGTCGACGCGGGCCTCAGCGGATTCGGCGCGTGCGAGCGCCGCCGCGAGCGCCTCGGTCGACATGCCTTCCTCATCAGGGGCAGGCTCCGACGCCGCTTCGCTGTGGGCCTGCGCGTCCTTGCCGAACAGGAACGACGCCTTGTCCGCTGCCGCAATCTCGTCCTTGGCGATCTCAACATCGTCGCTGGTCTGGCCGGGCTCGAGCATCAGCATGGCGCCGCTGAGGAGGGCGATGCCGCGCGGGCCGGCGGCGATGTTCTTCACGATGGTCATGTCAGGTCTCCGAAAAAAGAGGCGACCCGCAACCGCGAGCCGCCCCGTGCTTGTTCAGTTCCGCGACGGCATCAGAAGCTGTCGCGATAGACGATCGCCTTGGGCAGCCGGATCTCCACGCCGCCGACGTTCATGATGCCGCCGACCTCGTAGACCATGCTCCCCTTTTGGAAGGGCGGCAGGAACTGGTGCGGCCCCGGCAGGTGGAAGCGGATCACCTCGCGGCTGTTGTCGTAGGCGATCAGCCGCTTGCTGTTGCCGGTGCCGGCCGTTTCCAGCGCGCGGGTGGCGCGGATGGTGAGCGGCTGCCCGGTGAGCGCGGTATAGGCGTTCTTCTGCCGAATGAAGTCGAGCAGCGTGTCGGCGGTGTCGCCCAGGCGGCGGCTCGCCAACTCCTGATAGGTGCTGGTCGGCAGCAGCAGCGTATTCGCGACATGCGTTTCGCCAGTGGCGGTGTGGACCGCGATCAGCGCTTCGTTGATGTCGCGAAGAACCTGCGCATCGGTCTTCGATGCAAAGGTACGGGCGGGGCCGGTGCCGTCGTTCGGTACCTGGGCCGAGGGGACCGACGCGTTGTTGACCAGACCGGTCCAACCCTTCTCCGACGTCGCGGCGCCGGGCGTGCGCCCCGTCATCGCGATCGACCAGAGGAACGCCTGTGCGGCCTGGTCGGCGGCCATAGCCTTGTCGCTCGACAGCGAGCGGCCGAGCCGGGCGGCGCGCTCCATCTCCTGGACCGACCATTCGTACCCGATGCCCGCCAGATGGAAGGCATGGGTATGCTGGTTCATCAGGGTCGAGGCGTAGGGCATGTCGAACGCCTTGCCCGCCAGGAACTCGGCCTTGCCGACCTGATCCATCGAGTAGAAGACCGTGCCGACGTCCCAATGATCGCCATCGGTGATGACGGTCATAAGCTGACCGAAGTCGAAGCTCGGATACTTCCGCATATAGACCTCAGTCTCGATGCGGTAGAGTTGCGGGGTCAGGAAGGCGCGGCCGACCTGGGCGTCGACGAGGAACTCCGCGGTCTTGTCGGCGAAGCTGGCGGCGAGCCGCGCGTCGTGCGCCTTCCAGGCCGTGAGGGCGCGCTGGCGGGTCGACTCGTCGGCACCGTGCCAGGCGTTGGCATCGGTGATGATGCCGCCAGTCGCGTCTGCGAAATTGATGAACATGTGCCCGTGCTCCTTAGCGCTTGACGATCTTGGCGAGGCCGCCAGACGCCACGGTGTTGTCGAACTCCCAGCCTAGAAGTGGGATGCCGCCGGACGGCTCGAAGTCGCCATCGGCGGCGACATAGACGTTGGCCCCATCGGTCACGTCGGCGCCCACCGTCACCCAGATGGGCGTGCCACCGGTGAGGATCGGGACGTTCTCGTACTGCGGATATTCGTCCGCATCGGCGCCGGGCAGCACCGCAAGCGCCTCATGGGCGATCGTGATGCCGAGGAACTCGTTGCCGGTGACGTCGACATAAGCCTTGTCGCCGATCGTCATCGTGCCGCCATTGGCCCAGGTGAAGGCAAGCCCGCCGCCGCTGAACGCGCTGGCGATATTGCCGCTCCCGACGAGCACGCCGTCCGGGTCGTGGACCGAATATTCGCCGGTTGCCGAGGTCTGGAGCAGGAGAAGCGTATAGCGACCGATCTTGGCGCCAGCGCTGACGGTGGGCGCGTCGGTGACGGTGCCGGTACCGGTGTTGCCCGCATCCTCGGAACCAGCGGCGACGAGGGTCTGGGTGGCCGTGCACCCGTGGTCGCCGGCGCCACGGTACACGGCCTTGCCGAACCCGATGCCGGCCGCATCCTCGCAGGTGCGGGTGATGCGGTTGCCGACTTCGCCATTGGCGATCATGCCGGGATAGGCCGGCGCCAGATTGTCGGTGTAGGTGGTCTGAACTTCTGCCATGACCCTGATCCCTTAGGAGGCGTAGCGCGAGAAGCGCGCCTGGTTGCGGACATCGGCGGCGTCGCCGAGCGAGGACGGGGCGCCGATCGGCTGCACCTGCGGCTTGGCGTCACCGAGCGGGGCGTAGGCGGCGAAGGCACCGGCGATCGCGTCATCGGACATGGCCTTGGCAGCGTCGCCGAGCTTGGCCTCGACCGCGGCGCGACGGATCTCGGCGTCGCTCTTGCCGTCGATGACGAGCTTGTCGCCAGCGATCTTCTTGGCGGCATCGACGACCTTGGCCCGGGCTTCGTCGCGCGCCTTCACCTTCGCCGGGTCGGTGGCATCGGCGAGCTGGCTCTTGAGCGCAGCGATCTCGCCGTCCTTCGCCTCGATCGAGGTCTTGAAGTTTGCGTTTTCGGCGGTGAGGGTACCGACCTTGCCCTCGGCGTCCGTGAGCTTGCTCTGCAGCGCACCGACGGCGACCGCGACGGCCGCGCCGTCCGACAGGTCGACCTCGGAGTCGCCAATCTTAATCTTGGACATCTTCATTTCTCCGTTGGGACTCGTGCGCTCGTCGACGATGCGCAGCTCGGCACCACCGCGAGCGTGGCGGCAGAGGGCGAGGTGGTTGATCCGGATGTTGCGCATGACCCCGTCGTAGGATTGGTCCCCGAAGGTGCCGGGCGTCATGTCGAGGTCGGCCTTGTAGCCGAGGCTGAATTCCTGATGGGTCGTGGTCGCGGCCTGCACGCCGTCGGCGTCCATCACCATGATCGGGAGGCGAAGGAACTCGCCGTCGCGCAGCACCTCGCCGCCGGTATCGCCCACCGCGAGCCGCTTCCAGTTGGTGGCGCTGACATCCTCGGCGGGATGGTCAACGGTGATCGGGCGATGGGCTGCGCTCTGCACGGCGTCGCGGGCGAAAACCTCGGCCTCGGGCCGGAAGATGCGATAGGGGGTGCCGTCAGGCTTGGGAGCCTGGCCTATTTCATGCGGCAGATAGTCCTGGACGTTGTTCGCCCTGGCCGCGCGGGCGACGGCGAGAAGGTGCCCCTCCCGCGTAATGCGGGCCGGTCCATCCAAAATGGCGCGATCTGTGAACAGCATGCGGCATTGGATGCCGCGCGGGGCGTGCTATCGTTACCGCCGTCAATTTTGAGGGGCGTTAGCCCGGCAGCCCGGGCTTTCCCGCCGCTACCCAATCGGCATGCCGGATGACCTTCCAACCATGCGGAGGCACCCAGTCAGGACCGACCGAGCCTCCCTTCACCTCCGCTGTGTAAACATGCGGTTCGAACAGCGGCTTGCCGGTTTCCGGGCCGTGGAACGAGACTGGCCCTTCCGCCCAATCGCGCCCAGAGGCGAGCACGAGCAGCGCCGCGCGGTCCAGTTTGGTGCGCAGGCCTTTGGCCACATTATGCGCGGCGGACAGGTCTAACCGAGGAGAGACGGAGGTGCTGACCAGTTCCTCGAATTCGACGCGATACGGTTGCTTATTGACCATCACACCCCCTCCGCCAGCGCGGCGTCGATCATGGCCTTCCACGAAAGCATCATCACTTCGGCGTCCGTCTCATATTCGCCGGTATCGGTTGCGCAGGCCCATTCCTCGCGTCCTAATGACGCCATTTTAACACTCGGCTCGCGGATCGCGGTGAGGACGGCGCGGACGCGCTCAGCATATCTTTGCTTCGTCTCATCTGATTGCTCGTGAAGCGGATTGAACGACACGCCTGGATTTGCGCTAGAGGTATCCAATTCCCACAGCGCCCGCGCGGCGCGCTCGATCGGGGTCATGCTTGATTCACCTGCAAAACTCTCTCAATGCGGTCCAGCTCGGCTCGCATCGCAGCTATTTGCTCAAGGCCATCCTTGGCGAAATATGTCTCGATAACATCGTCCAGCTTGAATCGGAAACTGAGCCAATGATTGTCGGCTTCGCCGAATTCACCTCGATTCCCCCAAACTTTCGGATGAGCGGCAATCTCTATCGCGCCATCTTTGAAATTCGCATGCGAGTGCCACTTGAATGCGATCGCGCGCTCCGCAACCACCCATTCTGCCTCGCCGTCATCCTCCAGCAGAAGATCGATAATCTTCTCCTCGGTGGACTTTCTGGTATCGGTCTCATCAGCCATATTCGATGCTCCTACATCGTTGTGGTCAGGGCCGGGCGCGGTTGCAGCCGCGTTCCGGCCCGATCGGGCGGCGTCTAGGACAAGCTCGCCGGCCACCGGTCCGCTCGTCCCCTACCGTTTCGTCTCCCATCGCTGGACTGTTGGCCCAGCCAGCGTTCCGAACCGCGCGAATCTAGGACGAGGGCCAGCACGGATCGCAGCAACCTCGAACCCGGCGACCATACCACCGCCGAAATTCCGGTCCAAGCTCAATCGAACGTGAGAACCGCCTGCTTCCGGCACCCGCAATAGGGCGGAACCCCCGGCATATCGTCCCGCGCGATATCGTCGGGGCCCTCGACCTGCTCGCCTGATTCCAGCTCATAAAGCTTGCCGTCGCGCGCCCGGTGCCATTTCCGGGCGTGGACCTTGCCCGAATGCCGATATTTGAACTGGCTGATCCCCGCATCGTGCATGCGCTCACTGTCGAGGCCCGAGGCGAGCTTGGCGAGCTGGTCCGACGCGATGAGCTGCGATCGACGCCGCGACATGCCGACCGCGTCGCGGATCTCCGCTGCGACCTCGCGCGCCGGCTTGCGTGCTTGCAGCCCGGCGAACACCGCCGACGATATGCGCTGGCGGGTCTGGTCGCTCACATCCTTGATGAGCGCGGTATTCCAGGCAAGCGTCTCACCGACGGTGGTTGGCGTACCGGACGCATAGAGGATCGTCTCGATATCGACGCCGGTCGCGCTGAGCACGGCGCCCCGCCACTGGTCGCGATGCCAGCGATCGGTGCGGAACGTCCAATCGCGCAGCTCGGGGATCAGGTCGAGGATCAGGCGGGTCAGCTCATCGCCGAGGATGCGGAAAAGGTCGCCGAGATCGGATGCGTTGTCCCGGATCGCATCGCGGACCGGCAGGGATCGCTCATATTCCGCCATGATCCGCGGTATCGCCGCCTCCCATGCCGCGCAGACACGGGCGTAGGCCGACCGGTACAGGTCGTTCGCCAGCATCTGCGGCGGCCGGATATCGCGGATGACGATTTGCTTGCGGCGCGGGTTGCGCGTGCGGCGGACGAGGGCGGCGAGGCTGTAGGCCACCGCTTACGCCTCTGTGACCTTGCTCTTCCAGTCCAGATCGAGCGGCTCAAACAGCTCGGGCCCGAACAGCAGGCGTCCGGTGAACGGTTTGATCGCGTCGAGGTCGATCCCCGCCGGCGCCTCGTAGGTCAGCGTGACATGGGGCTGATAGTCGCCGTAATCGTGGCTCCCGCCGGCGCGCACCATGGATTCATGCCGCCACGACAGCTCGGACGAGGCGAACAGCAGGACGACGGCATTCTCGCCCAGGCGCTCGATCGCGCGCGGGCCGCCGGGTTTGACGGCGATCTCGCCCTTCTCGTTCTCGTTCCAGCTTTCGCCCATCTTGATCGGATCGACCGCGGTGCGCGAGTAGAGGACGGTGACGTGCATGTCATCGGCCGGGAGCGTCGAGGTGAAGCCTACCGATTTAGCCCAGGCGATCAGTTCGTCCGCATTCAGGAGCTTGCGCTGGACATAGAGCGGACGGGGCTTCGCATCGGTGAAGAAGCGGGCTGCATCACCCGCCACCACGGTCGTGCGCGGCTGCCCCGCAATCGCGCTGGGGTCGCCGCCCAGATCCTCGCTCGTCGGCTCGGCCATGCCTCCATACCGCTCCGCCTCGGGCACCTCCTCGAGCGCTTGGTCTAGGCCGGGGATATATTCCCGCTCGGTGAGCAGGTTCTGGACGCCCTTGTTGAACGCCTCCTCCGGGATCGCGCCCGTGTTCATGAGCGCGGTGACGGCATCCATGGTCGTCTTGAACGTGTCCGCCTCTTCCTTCTCGGTGGGCGTCCACAGCGGCGCGAACTTCCACGTCACCTCATCGGGCTTCGACACGCCCGCCGACCGGAGCAGGATCGGATCGATCTGGTTGAGGCACGGCTTCGTTTCGAGGTTCTGCCCCGAAGCGACGGCCCGGTTCCAGTTGTCGGTGTCGTGCTGGCCGGTCGAGTTCATGCCGGCGGGCGAGCGGCCCATCAGGCGGGTGAATGGGATATCGGAGACGGCCGCGACGCGCTGGTCGAAAGCGTCCATCACGGCCGGAATGCCGGTCCAGGTGACCTGGTAATCGGTGACTGTCTCGCCTGCGTCGCCATTGGCACCGGCCGAGCGGAAAACGGTGGCGTTGAGGATGCCCTCACCCTCGGCGATGAGTCCGACGCGCTTGGCGATCCGGTCTTCGTCCATGCTGTCGAGGTCGGGAATGCCGATGCGCAGCAGCTTCGCCTTGCGGACGAGGGCGGCGAACCAGCTTTGCGTTTCATCAGCCCGCTGGACCTCGGTATAAACCCGGAGCAGGCGGCTATCCCCCCAGAAGGCATCCTCGTCAGATACGGTGCCGCCGGCCGGGATAGGCTCGCCACGGAAGCACACGACCCGGCTCGGGTGAATGGGCGTCTGCTTGCCGTTGCTGGAAACCTCCCACATCATGGGGGCGCCGTAGTCGGGGCTGGCGAGATCGCGGATCCAGTTGCGCCCACTGATCTGCCACCGGCTCACAACATTGACGGCAACGAGACCGCCTTGCGCGATCTGCTCGGGCTTGAGCGGCTGCGCATGGTCGCCCGCTGTGATGAGGATCAGGGCGCCGCCACCGATGCCGCGCAGCACCTCGGCCTGCTTGACCTTCGCCTGTAGCCCAAGCCGGGCCTCCTCGGCTTCGATCAGCGCGATATCGTCTTTCGACGCCTGCCAGTCGCGCCATTCGCGCACCCGATCATCGGCCGGGATCGCGATGACCTTCCGCAGCATGCCCGAGGACATGTACGCGACCAATGCGAGCTGGTGCGTGAAGACGTTGGGAAGCGCAGTCGCGGCGCGGTTGAAGGGATTGAGCCCGGCGACGGCGCCGATGGCGGTGCGAAGGCTGTCGGTGATCCAGGCCATTTCGCGGGTATGACGGCGCGGGCGGGGCGCAATTACCGCCGTCACGGCATGCGAGAAGGGCCGCCCCGAAAGACGGCCCTCTGTGGCGGCGCTACCCGCCCGATCATGACGACCTCCATCGGCCTATCTGGTGGCGGGGGCGGGATTCGAACCCGCGACCTTCGCGTTATGAGCGCGACGAGCTACCGGACTGCTCTACCCCACGTCGACGGGAGGAACCTGCCGGGCCCGGCATGCATCCGTTACCGCCGTCACAATAAGACGGCCGAGGTTTCCCCCGGCCGCCCGTTCAACAGGAGAGGTGCCTGAAAGGCGGACTCGTAATCACTCGAAACGCTGTTACGAGTTACCGCCGTCACAGGGCGGGAGGGGATTCGCGATGGGCAAGTTCGTGTTGCGCAAGCGCTTCGATTTTCCAGATGCTGCGGCAGAGACCGCCGCCTGGCTGAGAAGCCCGGACTTTCATCTCCGCGAGGTCGCGACCGTCGAGGTATCAGAGCGCGATGACGGTTGGTGGATCTATCTACGACTTGAAGGGCCATTCGTGAACGAGGCGACGATCGCAGATGCTGCGGATGCGCTGCCCGGCTTCGAGCGCGTCGACTAGATCAGCGCATCGATATTGTAGCTCGCGCCCAGCGCAAGCTCGTTGAGCGCATCGGCGAACGCATCGACCTGGTCGTCATGCACAGCGTTGGGAAAGGCGCAAATCTCATCGAGAAACGCCTCGTTCCAATCCGCGCGCAGCAGCTTGACGTTGCCGGCCTCGGCCTGGGCTGATGCCGGCTTGGCACGCGTGGCCTTGTCGCCGGTGGCGGGCTTCGAGACGACCGGAAAGCCCGCGAGAAGCCGCGTCTTGGTCTGAACGTCGGCCTTGCCGGCGGCCCCCGGGTCCTGGGTTAGGCGGACCGTGCAGCGCGCTCCATCCTGGGTCGCGGTGTTCTTGAGCACCCGCTCGACGCCGGCGGGCGTCCACTGGCCGCGCACGACGTGGTCGATATAGAACACCCCGTCGATACGGCACATGCGCAGCCCAACGGTCCAGTCCGGCGACGTTCCCGGCTTCGGGATCGACGCCGCGAAATCCCAGGCGCGGACCAACCGGTGTTTTCCCGCCGGCAGCGCATCGACGATCTCGAAATCCTCGCGCTGGAACATGCCCCCGGATCGCGGCGTCGGTCGCTGCTGGAACTGCCCCGCCACTGCGTAGGAGCCCATCGGTATCTTGTCGCGCTCCACGACCTCGCGCGGGAAGCGCTCCGGGAATAGCAGTTCGCCGGCATAGGTGCGCGGATCCTCGAAGCCGATCGACGTGATGCATTTGCGCTCGGGCTCGAACTCCATCGGGAGCATGAGGTGCTCGTACCCGAGCTTGAGCGACAGGATGACGCCCGAGACGTCGCGCTCGTGAAGCCGCTGCATGATGACGACGATCGCCGAGCGGATCGGGTCGTTGAGCCGGGTCGGCACCGATTCGCGGAACGTCTTGATCGTGGCATTGCGCTCGGCATCGCTGTCGGCACCGTCGACGCTATGCGGATCGTCGATGATCACGCGATCGCCGCGGCCGCCGGTGAGGCGCGAGAACGGCTTGCCCTGGCGGAAGCCGGTCGCCGCGTTGGTGAAGGCCATCTCGCCCGATCGGACCAACGGCGTAGGCCAGAGCGACTGGAACCATTCGGAGGTGATCAGGTCGCGCATTCGCCCGTTGTCGCGTTTGGCATAGTCCTCGGAATAGCTCGATCCGATGATGCGCGTCGCAGGGCGGCCGCACGGTCCCCACTCCCAGGCCGGCCAGAAGACACCGGCGAGGAGCGATTTCATCGTGCCGGGCGGGACATTGATCAGCAGCCGGTTGATCTGGCCGCGCGTGATCGCTTCGAGGTGCTCGCAGATGACGTCGATGTGCCAGCCATGGACATAGGGATTGACCGGCTCGAGCACCGACCATGCCTCGCGGACGAAGCCGGAGAGGGTGCGGCAGCGGTCCCGGATCAGGTCGACGTCACGAGCGATCCGCTCCCGTTCCCGATCAGCCGCCCGTCGCGCCTTCTCCGCTCTGATCTCTTCCAGGCTGGGCAATGCGAGAGCGGATGTGCTCAAGTTGGTCAAGCTCCTCGTCGGAAAGACCGCTCAGGTCGAATCGGATGGGAATCGCGCCGCCGGTTGGACCGCCATGACGCTCGACGATGAGGCCGAGCACCTTGGCCTTGCCCATCGTCGCGGATACGGCGGCGGCGCCCTGTCTGTGCTCGCGAGCGAAATCGCGATCCTCGTCGAGTTGACGGGCAATGTCGGCCGCGGTGGTAGTGGCCTTTTCGGCGGTCCGCTGCTGCAGTTCAGCAATGCGAGCCCGAACCCTTTCATTTCCATTCAACCGGGCCGCATTGCCACTGTTCGCTTTGAAGCCCGCCATGACATAGGACTTATCGACCGATTTGCCCTTGGCGCGTTCCTGGGCAAACTTCTCCCATCGGGCGTTATTGAGCGGGCCGCTCACCGCCCCTTCCTCCGCCCCGACTTGCTCTCAACCGTCACAATTACCCCGTCCCGCACGACAGCCTTGTGCCCCGTTTTCATGATGACCTTGCCACCGCCCATATCGTCGGCGAGCACCATTGCCGGCGACAGGATCTCCGCGTCGAGCTTCTCGATGTCGACGCCCTTGACCCGTTCGAGATAGCGGACCCGGGCATGATCGCTGACCCGCATCGGCCGGCTCGGGCAGGGCGGGGTGAACCCGTGCATGTCTTCCTCCAACACAAGGTTCATCTGGGCCCGGGGCGGGATGTTGCCCCAATCGAAGACACGGATCGGGCGCAGGCGGCGGCCGGTGACATAATCGGACCGGCGCGAGCCACGGAGCTCCTGCCGGCGGATGCGCTCGCCGTGCTCGGCCAGCCAGTTGGTGCGGGCGGCCTTCAGGTGGATGCGGCCCATCGCCTCGTCCTCGGCGATCTGCTCGATGATCCAGCGGCGGATGCACCGCCAGTTGGTGCGGAAATGCTCGTCCAGACCCTCCCACCCCATGCGGACATAGACCTCGCGGAAGTCGGCCGGCCGGGGGCGATACGGGCGCAGCAGGCCGGTGTCCGGCGTGCGCTTGCGCCGGATGGTCGTTTTTCGGGACGTGGTCGACTGCGCCGCCATGGTGATCCTATTCCGCCGCGGCCTGATGCTGACCATCGACGGGGAGCCGCATAGCTTCCGGCAAGTGCTCCTCCGGCACCCCCATCGCGAGGTAATCCTCCCGCGTCGGCGCCCGGGCCGGACCACGATTGGCGCGAGCCTCTCGCTCCGCCTTGGCATCGACGATGGACGCGAACCCGTTCTCTCGAAGGATATCCGCCACCTGTTCCGGCGTCGGGCGCTTGACCTCGACGGGGTCGGTTCGGGTGTAGGTCACCACCGCGCGGAGCCGGGCGAGAGCGCGCTTGCGCTTCGCGACCATAGGCTCGGCGATCTTCCTGATCGCGCCGACGCTCGGCATGTAGCCGCGCTCGCTGGCCTTGATCGCCTCGTCGATCGCATCGGCCGCGATGTCGCCCGGAAGGTCGGACAGTAGCCGGATCGTCTCATGCAACCATGCCGCCGATACCCTCGGGTCGCGGCTGTGGCCCATGGCCGTCCACATGATTGTCAGCCGGTCCTCGAGCCACTTGCCGTCGACCGGAAGCAGCGCGTTCTCCAGCCTGGCGATGCAAATGGGCACATGCGCAAGCTGGCCATCGCGGCGAAGTTCGCGAATGCCTTGCGCGACATCCCACGCCTCACCAGGCGCCGAGTTATCGGTCAATGCCGAGATTACGGCGCGCGGCAAGGATGGCTTCTGCGGGACTGGCGCAGAGGCCTCCTCCTCCTCCTGCCCCTGCTCGACCAGCGCGGTTCCGGGCTTGTGGCTCATGTCCATGGTCGTGCGCCTCCTTGCGCGCTCGGGCTTGGCGGATACTCGGATCGAAAAACTTGAGGCTGTGGATCGTCGTGGTCGCCGAGGCGACGGCATCGCGGATTGCGGGGATGATCTCGGTGTCGGGATCGAAACCGTCGCTCAGCCATTCGCGGGCCTGGTCGACGTGCCGGTTGATGGCGTTCGGCTCCAGGTGGCGAACTCCGCCGATGCGGCAGAGCTCGGCGGCGAGGGTTATCGGGTCATGGGAAGGGGGATCGTCGCCGAGCGCTGGCGCGCGCGCGTCAACGTCATCATCAATATTAGAATCTGTCCCTGTCCCTGTCCCTGTCCCTGTCTTAGCCGTGACCTGTTCCGTGACAGGCGTGACAGGTGTCACGTCCTTGGTTGTGACATGTTGGGTGACCAAGGCGCGCAGGTCACTCGTCTTGATGTTCCATTCCGCCGTGACGCCTGCCGCGCGAAGCTGGTCGAACATTTCCCGGCGCGCCTCTCGCTCGCGCTGCTTACGCTCTGATTCTCCTGACTTTTTCTCTCGATACTCCTGACGCGCCGGCAGCGCTTCAATCGCCTTCTCGGCGACGACAGGATGGTAGAGCCGACCGTCGCTGCACTTTACGAACCCGCGCAATGCGCCGGTCCTGATCTTCTTCCAGCGCGCGCCAGCACCGGAGAGATGCGCGAGGATTCGGTCATCATCAGGCAGGCTTGCAGCCGGAACTTGCACCCAGGACTTGCACCAGAGCACGACGGCCGCCTTGAATTCCTCGCCAGTCGAAAGCGCGGCGAGATCGGAATCGACCAGCCGGATCACGTCGAGCGGCATGAATGGCAGTCCGCGCAGGTCGCAATCGGGCGGCGTGAGGGGGGCGGGAGCGCTCATAGACGGCCTTCTCGAATGGTCCGGCCGCCGAACAGCAATTGGTCGCGCCAGGGTGGCGTCAATCCAAGCTGATCGCAGGCGTAGGAAAGCCCGCCGATGGCCTCGGCTTCGTCGTGCGTCGCGGGCTTGAAACCGAGCTGTCGGCATCGCTGCATCGACATCAGCTTGAGCTCGGCCGTCTTGGTTGCCCGCGGCATCGAGCCGATGAAGAAGCGGCGCCAGACGGTCATGTTGACCGACTTGATCACGCGACACCCCATCGCCTCGCCCCAGCTCGCGGCATGCGCGGCGAGGCCGTTGAGCACGCGGAGGGTGTCGATGTTGGTGTGGCCGCTCAGTACGCGCGCGTCGAGCGGCTCTTCCCAGAAAATGGCCTCGATCCGCCCAAGCGCATGCAGGTCGGACAGGTTCTGGTGCAGCTTGCAATAGACCAGGCCGTCCGAGGTGAACTCGGAACCGAGCACCCACGCGCCGGAAACCGGGCGAGGGTCACCAGGTCCCCAGCACGCGAACCCTGCGGAACGCTTGGACAGATCGAGGAAGATGGTCCGCATGGCGCTATTCGGCCGCCTCGGACACCATGGGACCGGGTAGCGGGCCGGCGGAGTCGACGATCTGCAACCCGTCGGCATCCTCGCCGAAGCTGTCGATGATCTCCTGCGCGCGGGTGCGGGTGAAGCGGCCGCAATCCGCGAACGCCGCCCAATCCTTGCCGGTGGGGTCGATGTAGAGGTTGGCGTCGGGGTCGAAGACGACCCATGCCTCGACATCGTCGGCGCTGGCGGTCGGGGCATCGCCCCCGCCGGCGAGATCGGAGTCGTCGCGCGGCACGGTCGCGAGCTGCGGCGGCCGACGCTCGCCGATCGGGATCACCTCGCCGCCGGCATCGCCGTTGCCCTGCGCGGCATCGACGAGATCGCTCGGCATGAAGATCTTCAGCTCCTTGAGCAGGCCGCGGAAGCAGCGCAGGTAATCGTCGCGCTTGCTCTCCTCCATGGCGTCGAGCCGGAAGGCGAGGCGCGCCGCCTGCGGCTGGATATGGGCCTGCTTCTTGATCGCCTTGTAGGCGGTCGACATCTCCTGCGCGGCCTCGCCGACCGTGCCCTGGGCCGGCCGGATATCCTCGCGGTAGATTTTCACCGCCATCTCGAAATCCGGCTTCGGGACTTCGCCGTTGACCGTTCCGGTCTGCTTCTTACGTCGTGCCATTGCTGGCTCCTCTGAGGTGGTGCTGGCGGGCCCGGCCAGCGCGGGTGTGGGGTGGTGCCCGCCGGTCGCAGCTATCTGCTCCCCGTCCTTGTCGACCGGGACTGCGCCGGCGGGCGTTTGGTAAATGAGCTCGAATGACTCTGGTGGCGGCGGTTCGCGCGCGTCGTCTTTGTCGATGAGCTCAGCCTCGCCGACCGAGATAGCCGCCATACGAGCGGCGGTCCCGATGTCGTGACCGTCCCGGCGCGCACGGCGGTAGATGCGAAGTTGCTGCGAGCCGCCGGTCACTCTGCCGCCTCCATCGCATCGAGCAGTCCGCCCCGGTCGCCGTCCAGCCGGCGGCGGGCGATGGCGGCATATTCGGGGTTAAGCTCGATCAGCACCGCGTGACGCTGCATGCGGTCGGCGACCAGGCCGATGGTGCCAGCGCCGCCGAACGGGTCGAGCACCGTCCCGCCGACCGGGCACCCAGCCGCGAGGCACGGCGCGACGAGCGCGGGCGGGAAGGTGGCGAAGTGCGCCTCGGAGAAGGCCGCCGTGGCGATCTCCCACACCTCGGGCGGGACGATCGGCGACAGGTCGGGCTCGTAGTTGCGAAGGAGGCGGTGACCGTCGTCTGGGGCGTCGGCCGCTGCCGGCCGGCCCTTTTCCCTACCGGCACGATGCACGGAGCCATGTCCGCCCGCGCCGGTATCCCATCCATCCGGCATCTTGTAACGGCGCTGGTTTCCGACCGTGCTGCGGACGCGGATGCCGTTACCCAACGACCCCGGATAGCCGTTGCTGTCTTCATCCTGCGCGCGAGGCATGCGCACCGCCGCGGCGTCGTAATAGCTCTTCGCCGACTTGGTCAGCAGGAAGATCTTTTCGTGCGCGGTCGACGGGCGATAGCGGCCCGAGCTGTCGGGCATGGGGTTGGGCTTGCCCCAGACGATCTCGGAGCGGACCCACCAGCCGGCATCCTGCAGCGCGATCGCGAGCCGGTTCGGGATCATGCACAGGTCTTTCGGCTTCAGCAGACCGCCAGCGACGATGCGCCCGCCGGCATCTTCCCGACGTTCGGCGTGGAGCCCGCCCGTCGTGCGCTTCCGGTAGTCCGGATCGTAGATCGCGCCAGCCGACGCATTGCCCCCACCGCGCCGCCCGACGCCCTCGGGAAACGGATTGCCGGGCTCCGGCGGGTAGATCGGCCCGACCGTGCTGAACGGCTTGTCCCGGAACGTCCGGTCATCATTGCCGGCGGCCTTCGTATCCGCCGCGCTGCGCCCGTTCGGCTTGGTGGCGTAGCAGTCGCCATAGTTGAGCCACAGCGTGCCCTCGGGCTTGAGGACGCGGCGGACCTCGTCGAACACGCGCACCATGACGTCGAGATGCTCGCCCAGCGTCGGCTCGAGCCCGATCTGGCCGTCGACGCCATAATCGCGGAGCCCCCAATAGGGCGGGGAGGTCACGCAACAGTCGATCGAATCGGCGGCCAGCTTGGCGAGTTCGGCGAACACATCGCCGATGTGGATGGTGACGGTCATCAGTACGCCTGCGCTTTCCGGCGGCGCTCTTTGGCCTCCATCTCTCGCGTGATGCGCTCGACGATGCGGCGACCTTCTGCCTCGGGTGATGCGCGGCGCTCGATATCGATTATGCCGTTGATGACCTCGATGCGCTCGGCTTTTGTCAAACCCTTGGTGCGGCTCAATTTGCGATATTCATCCCGTAGATGTTCGGGGATATGCGAAAGCTTCGTGGCGCTGATCCGGGGGCCGGCCTTTCGCCGCGATTCCGTCGTGTGACCGCTGAGCAGGTTCGGCGCTCCATAACGCCGCCCGACTTCGCGCTTGCGGGCCAACCATTCCGGGTCTTTCGCGGCACGTTTGATCGCGTGCCTGACTTTCTCGGTATGCTCGGCCTTGAACGCTGCATCCTGATAGCGCTCGCGCATGGCGGCGCTGCATTTCGCCCGATGGTCTGGCGAGGCATTCACGGCGATCGCATTGCACCGGCGGCAGTGGCTAGTGGGCTTGGCGGCCGTGCAGGCGTCGCGATTAAGGCAGTGCGGGCGAAGGGTGTCCGGCGTCATAGCGGACACCTCTGATATACACGAATTTGGCTCTCGCCAGCCCAACCGATGAGAATTTCTTCGGCCATGCGGCGCTGTCGAAGCGGGGTGCGGACGATCATGCCGGGAGCCCCAGCTCGGGCCGGAGCGCGCGGGCCGCCGCCGCGGCGCGAGACCGGCGGGTCGACCAGGCGGCTTGATGCGCCTCGGCCGCGCGCTGGCGGATGTCGCGGACAGCGCCGTCGGTGATGCTGTAGGAGCCGTCGCGTTCGCGGCGCGAGGTCGGCATATGCCCGACCAACGCGCCGTTGAGATGGCGATCGATATGGTGGGTCACTGCGACCCACCCTGAATGCAAGGTGACGCGGCCGAGCAGTAGACCGTGGAGGGCATCTTGCCGTCCCACTTCTGAACCCACTGGTAAGCTACGATCTTCGGGTTGTTCGCGATTGCTTCCGCGCGTGTCTTGATCGCCTTGGCTTCGGCTTCTGCCCGGATTGTAGTCGCCTTCGCATCAGCCTCCGCCTTGGCGACCCGGGCCCGACCTTCCGCCTCCATCGTGGCGACCGTCGCCTGCGCCGCGATCGCTGCCTGCTCGTTCTGTGCGCGGGCATTGATGCGGTCGAGGATGCTATCCGGGATGCGAACCGGACCAGCCCAGTCGAGTTGGTCGACATGCAGGCCCAGCGGCTCGAAATAGGCGCGCACATTTTTAAGGGCGGCGTTGATCAGAACCGTCTTTTTCGGCCCGTACACGTCCTCGACCGTCATCGTTGAGGCTGCGGCAACGATCGCCGAGCGGACCTTGTTGCGCAGCGGTCCAGCGACGATCCCGTCCATGTCGACGCGATAGGTCTGGAACAACTTCGGCGCCTTCTGCGGGTCGACCCGGTAGGCGACGGTCACATCAGCCGTGACGACCAGGCCGTTCTTGTCCTGGAAGGACAGTTCTTCGTTCGCATCCTCGCGACGCGACCACACATAGGAGTTGGTGAAGATCGGATATTCGTAGATCGTCGTGCCGATCATCGTCCAATAAGTGCCGACGCCGAGTGCGGCATTCTCCACACCTGCGTCCGAACCATATTGATTGACCTTGACGCCGACATGGCCCGGCTCAACGCGCGTGCAGGCGGCTACCGAAAGCATTGAGACGGCGGCCACGATCATGATACGCTTATTCATCGGATGATCCTTCCGTGAGGCCAAGCAGTTCACCAGCTTTCAGCAGGGCGGTGGCTGCTAGGCCGATTGCGAATAGGGCTGTGATCCCGGCGCCGATGAGCCCAGCATCGGTCTGTGTGTTGACGAGCGCGGGAATGGCGAAGCGGAACAGCGCGAAGACGATTCCACAGATGAGGATCGCGCTGAGCAGCGCGGTGACTTTGTCGGCCGAAGTCATGCTCCGCCTACCTTTCCTGCGCGATCGGCCAGGTGCCGCCCGGCCTGGGCGACGTTCGGCTTCTCGGTGTGGTCGATACGAGTGCCGCTCGGGCTGGCCGGATGGCGGGCGCGGGCCCATTCCAGCGCGTATTCGAGCGCGGCAATGGCGGCGTCGTCGACGTCGGTCTCGTCTGGCTCGGCATCGCTGATGGAGCGCTTCGCCGCCTCGAACGGCAGCGACAGCAACTCATTCGGGAAATCCTCGATCGCCGCCAGCTTCACGAAGCCGTCGAGCGGCATCATTGACGTGCCCGCGATCCATCCGCCGAGGGTGGAGGTCGAGATGCCGGTTTCGAGATGGAGCACCTTGGCCGTGAAGCCGCGCTTCTTCGCCAGCTCGAACATGCGGACCTGGGCGATGCTCACCAGAGCCGAGATTTCGGCATCGCGAGACGGGATTTCGTTGCGGCGCGCCATTATGCAGCGCTCCCATGAAGCCGGCCCATCTCGATCGCATAGGCGCGCCAGTCGTCGACCGGGCGCGCCACGATCATGTCGGGCTGGAAGTCGTACACAGGCACGAAGCGCAGCGGTTCAGCCATCACGAAGGCGTCACCGCCGTCGTCGATCAATTCCTGCCGGTGCGGGCCGTGCATGATCTCGGTGAGCGAGGTGGGGGCGGGCATCTATTCGCCCTTCACTCGATGAAGAGCTTCTTCGATCGTGTCGCAGATCGCGGCCGCGGCCAGAAGTACACAGCCGGCTGTAATGAAGCCCATCGCCATCTCGACGAACCCGACTATGCCAAGCACAATCACTCGGAACATCTATTCCGCCTCCTGACGAATGCGCTGCATCTCGATCAGCTCGGCATCCGAGAGGCCGGCCGGATCGTCGGTCGGCAGCGTCTCGGCGCGGGTCAGCAGCCAGTAGAAGAACAGGCCCAGGCCGACGGCGTAGAGCGCGACGGCGAGGACGAACCAGGCGAGCGGGCTCATCGGCTGGAACCTCCCCGGCGCCCGAGATTGCTCCCGAGCGCCGGTTCGGTCATCGTGCGGTTGTCGAGACCAGCACGAGGAGCGGATGCATGGAACCGATTGTTGGTAAGACGTACGAGGGTGGGACCGTCGAAATTGACGGTAAGTCCTTTGTCAGCGTCGTATTCAAAGGAACAACCATCGACTTTGCAGGACTGGCCGCGCCGCATTTCCACGGCTGCTCCTTTCACGATGTGCGGTGGAAGTTCAGCGGCGCCGCGCAGCTTACCGTCGAACTGCTGCAAGCCTTTCAGGAGGCCGGGAATCAGGCGCTCATCGACGCTCTGTTTCCGCCGCCAAAGAAGCGCAGGCTCCCGACCCGGAGGTAGTGGCGGGCGCATCTCAGCGCGTCTCCCAGATTGCGACGCTGCGCAGCGATGCGCCGCGTCCGCTATCCAAGATGAGCACGCTCCCCGGCCCGCGGACTTTCCCGCAGGGTTGGGCCAGCGGCGGGCTATTGGTCGTCATTGCGGCCAGACCGTTCTCGGGGTCGAGCCGGCGCAGATCGCGCTTGAGCAGCGCGTAGGCGTTCGGGTCGGGGGCGCTCATGCCGCGGCGCCTTCCGGTGCTTCGGACGGATATATGTCAGGGCGCAACTGGTGTCGGTCGACGCCCAATGCAGCGGCCTCCACCTTCAGGACATACTGCGGTGGGAGGGCGGCGCCCTTTTTGAGCAACTGCCAGATATTCCCTTGGGTACATCCGCAGATCTTGGCGAAGTTGGTCTGCCCGCCAGCCGCCTCAACGGCTTTGGCGAAGGCGGCGTGGGGGGTCATGAGCTTAGCCATGACGACGCTTTGTAATAGCAATCTATTGTGCTCGCAATAGACAACTTCAATAGCGGCCTATTCCGCAGTCGCTATGATCGCGCCATGGCGGAAAGCATTCAGGTTCAGCGGCTGAAAGAGGCCATGGCTGCGGCCGGTTTCGACCAGGCGCGCCTAGCCAAGGAGGCGGGCTGCACCCAGGGCGCCATCAGCCAGATACTTCTGGGGAAAACGCAGCGATCGCGATACCTGGCAGACATTGCGAGTGCGCTCGGTGTTTCCGTGCAATGGCTCCGGGGCGATAGCGATTATGTGGGCGGCCCGACGCCGAGTGCCTCACCGGCGCGCGACGGCCAGTCTATTGCGCTGCGCCATGTCGACCTGAGCTACTCGATGGGTCCGGGGACCAATATCGATGATTATGCCGACGAGAGCTCCTTTGAGTTCGATGCGGCGCTGTTGAATCGTATAACCCGCTCGCCGGCGGACCGGCTCTTTGTAGCCAGCGGGGGAGGGGACAGCATGTTCCCCACGATCATCGACAATGACCTGGTCGTGATCGATACCGCGCAGCGCATCTTGAACATGCAGGACCGCATCTGGGCTATCAGCCTCTACGGAGCAGGGGCAATCAAGCGGCTCCGCACAGTCGGACCGGGCAGGATATTGGTCATTTCGGATAATAAAGACGTCGACAACCAGGAAGTGTCGGCGGAAGACATATATTTGCTAGGGCGGGTCATCTGGCTGGGGAGGCGGATGTGATTAAAGGGGTGGTGGGTGCGATCCTTCTTGCGGCGGCCGTGTCAGCCAACGGGCAGACTACCGTCGACGCAGTAAATCAAGTGGGCCCTGAAGCCGTGGCGACGGCCGATGCTGCGCCAGCCAACGGAAAGATTATCATCTATCGGCCCTCGTCGATCATGGGCATGGGGATTGCCTGCCCCGTGCGGTTCAAGGGCCACGAACTGGTGGAGCTCGGCCGCGGCAAATTTGCGGAGTGGGAAGTCCCCGCCGGCCGCTATATCCTGAACAATAAGACGAGCAGCGTGGAAGTTACCGTCGATGCCGGTGGATCGAGCTATGTTCGCTGCACGATCAAGCCGGGCTTTATGACGGGTCGCGCCGATCTCCAAATTGTCGATCAGGAGAGCTTTGCAGAGCACCAAGCCGACTTCGAGCGCAAGGAGATCGCGGTTCCGTCAGGATCGTAAATTTGCCGCGTCAACTGTCTCTGCTCGTTAAAGGGGCGGACTATCCTAATCGCAAACCGCGGTCTCGCGGCCAAATTCCTCGCAGGTTCGAGATCGCGACTTGCGTCCCGGGCGAGCCGCTTCAACTCGTTCTAGAGCCTGACAACCCGGCCGATCCCAACGCCATCATGATCGTCACTCAGCGCGGCATCCAGATCGGATACGTTGCGGCCGAACGCGCCCCGTTCATTGGTAAGCACATGCGCGAAGGGGCCGCCGTTCTGGCAGTGTTTCAAGAAGCAACGCAGCGAGGAGCGATCATCCGCGTTTCGCTTGATGGCAGCGTCCCCGAGCTCCCGGAGCGGCGCGAATCGCTGAACCCGCAACCGACGGATTACGACCACTATTTCAGCGACCCAATCTGGCCGGACGACTGAGCGTAATAGCAATCTATTTTTTCTGTTGACGCGGAATAATAGATAGCTATTTTCATCCTCACCGCTGATCGAGACATCCCCAGCTCGTCAGCGTCCCCAGGCGCCGCGCTCAAGCCCCCCCGAGCGCGGCGCCGCATCGAGGATGGCTCATGAACGCGCAGACGAAGATCGTCGCCGCAGATGGCTGGACCGCCCACGACGGCGGCGATTGCCCGCTGCCCTATGAGACGCTGATCCAGGTCCGCTTTCGCAACGGCATCGAGGATCGCAAGGCGCACTTCGCCGGCTTCTGGGCCACTGGCCTGCGCGACGCGTGGCGGCATCAGGGCCCGCGGGACTGGCATATCGTGGCTTATCGGTTCGTGCCGGTTGCTCCGGTCGTCAACCTGCCGGCGCGCCATGATCGGATTGCGGCCGAGCGGGCCGCGCTGCGGAGCGTGGCGGCATGAGCTGGGAAAAGTACGGCTCGCCCTACGATCCGAACTACCGCGGGAAAATGCAGCGCCCGAAGGAGAATGGCGCGCGCGAACACCGCAAGAGCCAAAGCCGCATGTGCTGGTGCGGCGATCCGAATTGCAGCGTCGGCCTCGAAGGCGCGGCCCCTGGAGGAGGATCGTCAATGTCGAGCAATTTCATCAGCCCGAGCGAATTCCAGCGTATGATGGAAGAGACCGTTCGCATCAGCATATCGACGGGCTTTCGGCCCGGCGCATCCGCATATACTGAGACGCGCTCTGGTCCGCCGTCTTCATATTCGGCAGCTCGAAACGCCGTTGAGAAATATCTCTCCAAGGCGCCGCAGCAGACATTCGACGACATCATCGGCAACGATGAGGCGCTTGGGCAATTGCGCGATGCCATCCAGGCTCCCGTAAAGCACAAGGCGCTCTACGAGGCCTACGGCATGAAGATGCCCAAGGGCGCACTTCTGTCGGGGCCTCCGGGCTGCGGCAAGACGATGTTCGCGCGCGCCGCTGCATCCGAGATGGAGCGCCTTTACGGCGGCGAGGTCGAGTTCATCTCGATCTCCGGCTCGGAATTGCAGTCGAAATTCATCGGCGAGACGGAAGAGCGGATCAAGGCGATCTTCACCTTCGCCCGTGAGTACAAGGCCTATCGCAAGCACCCGCTGCTCGTTTTCATGGACGAAGCGGAGGTTCTTCTCCCGGACCGGACGGGCCGTGTCCGCCGCGTCGCCCCTTGGGAGGAATCGCAGGTCGCGACATTCCTCGCGGAAATGGACGGCATGCACGAGAGCGGGGCGTTCGTCCTGCTGGCGACAAACCGTCCCGAGGTTATCGATCAGGCGGTACTTCGCGATGGCCGGTGCGATTTCAAGATCACCGTCAAGCGCCCGACGATGGAGGCGATAGAGGTCATCCTTCGCCGGAACTTCGACGGGATTCTGATCGGCGATGACGGCATCGCCCAGTTGGTCTTCGCGGCAGTCGAAACGCTCTCCGATCCTCACAAGATCATCGCCGAGGCGCATGCGATCGGCCTGGACGTCGAAGAGCTCAAGGTGAAGGATCTCGGGCACAAGCACTTCCTGCTCGAGCACATTGTCTCGGGCGCCATGGCAGCGTCGGTTCCCAATCGCGCCAAGCGCTATGCCTTTGCTCGCGACAAGGTGAGCGGCGTTGCCAAGGGCGTCACTGTGGCCGACGTGGTCGCGGCGGTGAACGACCTGTTCGAGGAGAACAAGGCGCTCGACCACTCCTTTGCGCTCGACGAGTTCAAGCGGGAGCTGATGGAGGAGGTGCGCACTCGCGCCAATGCGGAGAGCCGGTCGTGACGGTGTCCCACATCCTCTGCACTGGCGCCATGATCGCCGCAGGCATCATTGCGGTCATCGCGATCGTCATCAGCTTCCGCGAGAGCTGGCACGAGTTCCTCGACGCGCTCGGTCGGAGCGCAGGCGAATGAAGGGTTCGTGCATCAGATGCGGCGCGGCCACGCGGAAGCGCGCGTTCAAATATTGCTCTAGGGAATGCTTCGCGGCTTCTCTCCGTGTCGCTCCTGAGGACCGCTTCTGGTCTCACGTCGACCGGCGCGGCCCAGACGAGTGCTGGCTTTGGACAAGCTATATTGGCCCAGCCGGCTATGGGATGATCAGCGTAAACCGCCGCCCAATGGGTGCACATCGCCTCGCATATAAGATTGCGAACGGCGAAGATCCCGGTGACCTGTGCGTCTGTCACCGCTGCGATGTGCGGGCCTGCGTCAACCCAGCGCACCTTTTCCTTGGCACCATCGCGGAAAACAACGCCGATATGGATGCAAAAGGGCGGCGCCGGACCAAGTCCATGCCGGGCACGGCCAGCCCTAACGCGAAGCTCACTGAACAGGCGGTGATCGCGATGCGGTCGCAGTTTCGGCCGGGACGTCGTGGGGACGTGCCGAAAGCGTCCGCGCAATTCGGGATCTCGAAAACGCAGGTCGCCCGCATTCTCCGGAGAAAAACATGGGTGCATATATGATCTCGCGCCCGACGCTGATCTACAATCAGGCCGGCGATTTGCCCGAAGGCTTCACCGGGTTCGACCCAGATTTACCAAGGGCCGGCTTTTACCGCATGCGCCTGCGCAGCGGTGGCGTGTTCGTCGCGATCCGCATCTGGTTCGGCCAGCCCCGCGACCCGCTGACCGGCGACCTGATGGACCGGTCCCTCAGGTGGCAAGCCACTGCGAATGGACAGCCGATCGATCTCGACCGGGTCTGGCCGCAGTGCGCCGCCGACCCGATCGACGAGGCTGAGGCGCGCCACCTGATCAAGCTCCAACGCTGGGGCCGCGAGACCGGCCACGCCGCGCTCGCCGACCCGACGCGCAAGCTCAACCATTTGTCCACGCCGCTCCAATTCTAACCGGGAGATCGATATGACCCGCATAGCTGCCGCCGTCGCCAATGACCCCGCGGAAAACCCGCGCGCCGTCATCGGCTCCAACCGTCCCCCGATCGACGAGCAGGTCGTCATCGACCTGGCCGAGGCGCTCGTCGCCGAGGGCCTGACCAAGCGCATCGAGGACCTGCTCGCCAGCTTCGGCCGGGCGCCTGAAATCACGTCGCCCGAGATCGCCGGCCGCTACGCCGAGATCATCAAGCAGATGGTTGCGGCCCAGAAGGCGGTCGAGGCCGAGCGCGAGAAGCTGAACCGGCCACTGCTGACCGCGCAGCGCGCGTTGAAGGGCAGGGCGGACGCTGTCGTCGCTTCGCTGAAAGAGGCGGAGACCGTCGCCCGCGCCCGCCTCAAGAAGTTCGACGACCATATCGCTGAGCTCGAGCGTCAGCGCGAGGCGGAGGCCCAGCGCATCGCGGAGCAGGAGCGGCAGAGATTGCAGGCGATCGCCGATCAGGAGGCGCAGAAGGAGCGCGATCGCCTGCAAGCCATCGAGAACGAGCGCGCCGCCGCCGAGGCGCGCGAGGCTGCGGTCGTCGAGGTCCAGGCCGAGACTGTCGAGGTCGCGGTCGAGGTGACCACCAACGCCGGCCCGATCGCCCAGGGCGATTTCGGCGCCAAGGTCTCGCGCACCACGACGTGGAAGCACGAGATCATCAGCGTCCGCCAGTTGCCCGACAGCATCCTCAAGCACGCCAAGGTCGTCGAGGCGATCGACAAGGTGATCGCGGCGCAGGTCCGCAGCGGCACGCGCGAGATGAAGGGTGTCCGCATCTTCGCCGAGACCGGGATTGCGATCCGGTGATCCGCGATATCGAACAGGCCCACGCTGCGCTGGCCGATGCTATTTGGTGGCTCAAGGGCTTCGCCGCCGCCCGTCCGGCATCGATAGATGAAGGTGCGGGCGAGCACCGGCAGATGGAGGCTCGGCTCCAGGACGTGCGCAACTGGCTGCACTCGCTGACCACGGGCAGCTTCCGCCGGCTCGGCGATGAGAAGGCGATCGTCATGACCTACGCCGAGTTCGAGAGGTTCGTCGACGCCGCCCGTCCCGCTGCGACATGGGACGATCTCAAGCTCGCCAGCGACACCGCCAAAACCATTCTCGACGCTTACCGAGACGAGGCGACGCGGTCGCGCGGTCTCGAAATCCCTTTCTGAGGAGGCCCAGACCATGACCGTTTTTGTCGCCTGTAAGTTCCGTGCGTCGGACACCCGCACCTACACCTACGCATACGAAGGGGATGAGACCTTCGCCCCCGGCGATATCGTCAAGGTGCCCGACAACCGCTCCGATGGCTGGAAGCGCGTCGAGGTCGTGTCGGTGAGCGACCAGGCCCCGCCGTTTCCGTGCAAGCCGATCCTCGGCCGCGTCGAGGACGTGCCCGCCGAACCCGACGTGTTCCAGGCCAACGACACCCCCATCGATCGCGACGGCTTGGACCCCGTCGTCCAGTTCTGACCCCATCCTCCGGAGAACCCGACCAATGAACCAGATGACCAACCGTCCCGCGCGCGCTGCCGCCATGCAGCGGCAGGAGAACGCGATCCAGCAGAACGTCCAGCGGATCGAGGAGGCGAAGGCCGCCGCGCCGCGCAGCGCCCTGCAGATGATGGCCGAGCGCCTCAACGTGCCGAGCACTGTCCTGAAAAGCACCCTCATGAACACCGTCTTCAAGGGCGCGAAGGACGACGAGTTCGTCGCGCTGGTGATCGTCGCCAACGAGTACCAGCTCAACCCGCTGACGAAGGAAATCTACGCCTTCCCGGCCAAGGGTGGCGGCATCGTGCCCGTCATCTCGGTCGATGGCTGGAACACGATCATGAACCGCCACCCGATGTTCGACGGGATCGAGTTCAACGACATCCCCGACGCCGACGGCAACCTGCTGGCGATCGAAAGCGTGATCTACCGGAAGGACCGGACCCGGCCGATCAAGGTCATCGAATATCTCGACGAGTGCAAACGCTCGACCGAGCCGTGGAAGATGATGCCGGCGCGCATGCTGCGGCATAAGGCGCTGATCCAGGGCGCGCGGCTCGCCTTCGGTTTCTCGGGCATCTACGACCAGGATGACGCGGAGGTCGGTGACATCGGCCCCGGCCTCTCACCAGGCCCCATGCCGATGCGCGACATCACGCCCCAGCGCGCGCCCGAGCCGCGCCAGACTTCCCGCCCGGCGATCGCCCACGATCCCGACACGGGCGAGATCGTCGAGAGCGAAGGGGAGACGGCCGCCCGCCTCGATCGCGAAGGCTATGCCGCGATGGAGGGCCGCGATCAGTCGCAGATGGGCGAGGCCCAGACCACCGTCGATGCGGCCGAGGCCATGATCGCGGAGATCGTCGCGCTGACCGAGGTGGCCGAGGTCAACGCCTACGTTCGCGACGCCGATTTCTCGCTGCTCGACGACGACCAGGCCTCGGCCGTGCGCGAGGCGGCGGCGGAGCATAGCGAGTTGATCATGCGGGCGAAGGCTGCGGCGACGAAGGAAGGGCGGTGATGGAATACGATGACCTTCCTCCCGAGCTGCTCAAACAACTGAGCAAGCGGACTGCCGAAGATCGGATCGCGGCGGTTATCGACAAGCCGATGGTGGTCGACGAAATTCTCATCGCGCTCTGGCGCAGGCATAAGGTCGCCTACAAGCGGCAGTTCATCGTTAACAAGCTGTATCGGATGGCGAATTCTGGCCGCATCGCTTCAGTCGATGGCCGGAAGGGCATGTATGAACCCGTGGACGCCCGCATCGAGGCGCTGAAGGGCGACCGGTGATGGATTGGGATCGCTTCAACGACCAGTTCCGCGAGACGCCATCGGAGCGCGCCGAACGGCTGCATCGCTCTCGTCGCCGCCAGCAGGCCGAATGTCAGCATGACTTTCAGGGCTGGCGAGAGTTTTCCGACGGTCGAGGGGGTGAGCGGGTCTGCACCAAGTGCGGCATGGGAGCGATGGCGCACACGCTGTCGCTGGACATATGACCCGCGCCCCCATTCCCCCCGCCTTCCGCGCCGCGCCGTTCGGCCCGATCGACCTGTACGCGGTCCAGCTCCGCATCTGGGCGGCGAAGCTGATCGTGCGCGCGCGGCGATATCCGGAGATTTTCCATGGGTGATCTCGCCGCCCTGTCGCTCGCTTGGCTGGCCTCGCCGGCCTATGTCGATCTCACCACCCGGCAGGCCGCGATCCTCGCCATCGTGTGCGACGAACCGGGCGTCCACACCGTGCGCGGGCTCGCCAAGCGCCTCGGCGTTTCCAAGCCCGTCATCACCCGCGCGCTGAACAGCTTCGGCTCGATGGGTCTGGTCCAGCGCGTGAAGGACGTAGACGATCGCCGTAGCATCTTCGCCGAGGCGACCGACGCCGGGCGGAGTGTGCGGGCAGCGATGCGGGGTCTGACGCATGATTGACCGCCTGGACCCCGCCACCGACCGCACCGTGCCCGCGACGGCGCAGTACCCCGGCATGACCCAGATCATCCGCGGAGGCCGCAGCTTCCAGGTCAGCGGCGTCGGCCCGGCGACCAAACAGATACTGGAACTTCACGCCAAGGCCGTGATGCTCGGCGAGGCGCTCCCGGATTACGGGCGGCGCTGGCCGGAGGTTGAGGAGCAATCAAAATGACCACCGACCCCACCCGCGCGGCGGAGATCGTCGTCCGTGCTGAGAAGGCGATTGCTCTTGGAAAGGCAACTGGTAGCGACGGGTCGCGCCTTCCGAGCAATATTTACGTCATCGCCGAAGAGCTTCTCGCCCTCGTGCAGCGCCCCACCGATACCGCGAGGGCGAGGGCCATTTGCTATCGTGATAGCCTTGGCCGAACGAAAGAGGCTCGCACGGCCGACGAGGTGCATGAAGCGTGGTCGACGATCACCGAGCACTCGAAAGTCTGGCCATACGCGAAGCGGTTTCTGTTCCGGATCGGATTGACTGATGAGCGCGGCAACGTCGTAACCGCCGATACCCCCTCGCCTGTAACGGATGAGACGGCACTGAGCGGGGAGGTTGAACGTTGTATTGTTCAGCTTGAGCGGTTGTCCGATTGGCTGCTGTCTAACGATCTCGACATGAAATTACCCGAAGAGATCGACGCCGATCCGCGCGACATCGCCAACTGGCTGCGATCCAAGGTTTGGACTGAGCGCGCTGCTGGTCAATGGCACCCCGGAGATGAAGCATGAAGACAATGCTCAGCGCTTTCCGCACGACTGTTTCGCGCGGCGGGGAAAAACCCAGCTACGAGATGGTGTTCAAGTTCGCCAGCATGGAAGACATGCACACGGCTGATCACGAGTGGCATGCCTACCGCGCCGCCCTCGCATCCACCCCACAACCGGCGGCAGCGGAGACAATCGAGCTGGCCGTAGCAGCCGAGCGCGAGCGGTGCGCGAAGATCGTTGAGAACGCTGATCTTGCGATCGGCATCGGCACCAACCTGCGACCGGCACTTGCCGCTTCGATCCGCCAGAGCGCGAAGGGCGGCGAGTGATGAGCATTTTATGTCGGATCGGATTGCACTGCTGGCAACGACTGTTCGAGGAACGTCTGTACGGCGATATCCGCCTCATGGCTGATTATCGTTATGTCGATCAGTGCACGCGCTGCGGTCGAAAATCCGAAATCTTAGGCAAGGACCGCCCCACCACCGGAGCCGACCAATGAGCGAAGAAAAGGCGCCCGACGTTGCGGCGGCCGTTTACGACAAGACGGGTCGCGAGATTCTCGTCGGCGACGTGCTGAAGGTGTTTCACTTCACCGAAGCGCGTCGGAAACGTCACTTCATGTACAAGCAAGTTGTCGACCGCATCGCGATCGGCCGTTCGCGTAAGGCGAACTATCTCTTCGTCAGCCATCTCGCCATGAAAGAGCGAGGACAGAAGGACGACGGCTACTATTTACCCCTGAATGGCCTCGTACTCGCTGACTACGAGATCGTTCAGGGCCTTGAGGCCAACTGGCATGACGGTCGTCCACGCGTCTCAGCCCTCCGCCAGCACCTCATGGAGAAGAACGATGTCCAGGGATGAGCAGGTCGAGGCGCGGGCGCGGGAGCTTGTCATGGCAGCTTATGCGGAAGCAGGCATGCAACCGCAGCCATGGTTCCTCCATGATGACCCGGCAAGTTTTCGGGGCAGCGATTATTTCCTATTCAAAGCCATCATCGAGGCCCTCCGAGGCGCTTCCGGCGGTGGGCTGGAGGAGACCGATTGCGAAACCTGTCAGGGGAATGGTGAGATCGTCCTCGATTGGGACGTTTACCTCCACCCGCCGGAGGATGCTCCCGCTGATGCTGGAGTTGCCGACTGCCCGGATTGCGATGGGACGGGGAAGGTCGATGCCCCCGACCACCCCGCAGAAAATGCAAAGTCCTCGGGCGAGGTGGATGAGGAGGAGGCTTACCAGATCGGCAAGCGTGACGGGTTCGAGGAAGCAGTTGCGCACATCGACCGCCTGACAGGGGGCGACGGTGAGTATTTCGCCAGCACGATCCCCGGTCGCGGATGTCCCGACCACGAGACGATGATCCGCGGCATTGTCGATCGATTCGAAGCCCAGCCGGGCGAGGTGGATGGATGGCAGCCGCGCATCGGCGATGAGGTCCGCGCGTCGGAACATTTCCTGATGAAATATGGCGAGTGGCGCGATCAGCCCTTGTGGGTGGCGGGCTTGCAAGCCTGCGACCGCGGCGGGATCAACGTCTCGGTTTCGGAAGATTGGCCCCGGAATAGCCGCTCCCTGGGGCTGACGGACGGCTTCTACATCAACAGGCATGGTCGTCCGAACGACCTTGTCCCAGCCGCCATCGCGCGCAGCGGCAATGGGGAGGGGTGATGCGACCTGTCACGAACACCCACGATGGGGACCTCGCCGCCGACCACGTCTATTTCCCCGATGAAGCCGCCGCGCGCCTCAAGATGGGCAAGGCCACCCTCATGAAGCACGTCGCCAATGGCGATGTCCGCGTGATCCTTGTCGGCCTCGGGAAAAAGCGAAAGCATGTTCGCTTCGCCGAATCGGACCTCCGCGCCTTCGAGGATAGCCGTCGATGTCAGTTTACTCCCGTAAGGGCTCGCCCTTCTTCCAATACGAGTTCGAGATCCAAGGTGCTCGATTTCGAGGATCTACGAAGGAAACTACGCGGCGAGCAGCCGAGCGCGCGGAAGCGCGGATCCGGGCGCAGGTCGAGGAAAGGCTGAAATCGGGCGCGTCGCCCAAGGAGGAAGTCGTCGAGATGACGCTGGGGTCCGCCGTCACCCGCTTCTGGCTGGAGAAAGCCCAGCACGAGAGCGATAGCCAGAGCGTCTGGTATCAGATGGAGAACCTGGTCGCGGGGCTGGGCAAGAACAAGCTCCTGTCCGAGATCAGCATGTCCGACCTCGCCGAATATCAGGCGCGCCGCCGCGGCCAGAAGACGCGCTTCGGCCGACTGCCCGCCAACCAGACCATAAATGCCGAGTGCCCCGATCTCATCCGCCGCATCTTCAACCGCGCCGAGAACGCCTGGTCCGATGAGGATTCAAGGGTGAACACGGGCGCGGCGAAGAAATGGGCCGAGCTCAAGCTGCGCCGGCCGAAGCCGCGCAAGCGCGAGCTGAGCGTCCAGGAGGAGGCGCGTCTCAACGAGCACCTCCGCGAGGACTATGCCGACGTGATCGAGTTCGCGATGCTGACCGGACTTCGCCGCGCCGCGCTCCTGCTGCGCTGGTCGCAGGTCGATCTCGACGCCGGCGTCATCACCTATGAGCGCAAGTCGCTGCACGACGACGATATAGGCTTCCTGCCGATCACCGCGCGCATGCGGGTGCTGCTGCTCGCCCAGAAGGGACGGAACGCGCATTGTGTCTGGACCTATGTCGCCAAGTCGACGCGCAATGGTCGGAAGCGGGGCAAGCGCTATCCGATCACCGAGGAGGGGCTCAAGTCGGCGATGCGGCGGGCGATCACAGGCGCCGGGATCACCGACTGGCGGGTCATCCACGACCTGCGCCACACCGCAGCCACGCGGACCCTGCGGGCGTCGAAGAACATCAAGGCGGTCCAGGGCATGCTCGGCCATTCCGACATCGCGTCGACCAGCCGCTACGCTCATGTTCTGTTGGAGGATGTGCGCGAGGCGATGGATGCAGCGAGTCCCCGCAAATCCCCCACAATCGTCAAATCTGCTAAACCGAAATCGGCCAGAAAGGCTTGAACTATATGACGAATTTCGAAAAACGCACCGCTGGTCCCAAACCAGATGCGCTACCAGCCTGCGCCACTCCCCGACGCGGGAACGCCTTAGGTTCCGGCCCCATTTTCCGCAAGCGATGATTGGCGGAACGGAAGCGAGCGGCATCGAACGGCAGGCGAGGGGAAACGAAAGTTCCGGAATGGTCCCGGACCCGTCTCCAGCCTTTGATGTATTCACGCATCGGCGATGAGGAGTGTGTATCTTATATGTATAAGAGCCTTGAAATCATCCAATCCGATGTGTATAAACATACTTATCGAAGGGGTGGGAGATGCGAAGCGCTGACGTCATCAAGAAGTTGGAGGCTGATGGTTGGAGAGAGGTACGGCAGAGCGGAAGTCACAAGCAGTTCCGCCACCCGACGAAGCCCGGCACCGTCACCGTGCCCCACCCGAAGAAGGAGATGACCACAGGGACGTTGAAAAGCATCGAAAAGCAGAGCGGAGTGGGGCTTCGGTAGTGGAGCCCGTCGCAATGAAGTGAGGCCAAGCATGACCACGATCTTCTATCCGGCCATCATCGAACGAGCGCCCGATGGCTATGGCGTGTTCTTTCCCGACCTGCCTGGATGCACCTCGGGCGGCCGCACCGTGCAGGAAGCCGCTCGCATGGCCGAGGAAGCGCTGGACGGGCATCTTCTCGTCACGGCCCAGCACGGCGAAACCTTGCCCGAGCCGTCCGAGCTTGATGCGGTCGAGCGTGATCCCGAGGTCGACGAGGTCGCCCGCATCCTGGTCCGCGCGCAGAAACCCGGCCGGGCCATTCGCATCAATATCACCATGGATGAGGGCCTGGTCGCACGGATCGACCGCGCATCGAAGAACCGTTCGCGGTTCATCGCCGATGCGGCGCGCATGGCGCTCGCGTCGACCGAAGCCTGAGCGTCAGCGCCCGGCGGCTGCCGCACAATCGCCTCAGGCGGCGGGGCGATGACAGCGCCGCCGCGCGCCGCTAAGCATCGGGCGGAAAGGTATCGCATGAAACTGTACAGCTATTTCCGCTCCTCGGCCGCCTATCGCGTCCGCATCGCGCTCAACCTCAAGGGCATCGCCGCCGAGCAGCAGGCGGTGCATCTGGTCAAGCCCGATCCGCTGCCCGCCTTCCGCCGCGACGTCAGCCCGCAGGGGCTGATCCCGGCGATCGAGGACGCGGACGGGCTGATCGTCCAGTCGGTCGCGATCATGGAATATCTGGAGGAACGCCAGCCCGATCCGCCGCTGCTGCCGCAGGGCCTGGCCGAGCGCGCCTATGTCCGCGCCGCGGCGCTGCTCGTCGCCTGCGACATCCATCCGCTCGCGAACCTGCGGGTGCTGCGCTACCTCAAGCGCGAGCTGGGCCACGACCAGGACGAGATCGACGCCTGGTATCGCCACTGGGTCGAGGACGGGCTCGGCCGGCTCGAGGCGTTCGTCGCCGGCAGCGGGCGGAACGGCCGCTTCATCCATGGCGACGCGCCGACCATGGCCGATTGCTGCCTGGTGCCGCAATTGTTCAACGCGCGGCGGCTGAACTGCGCGATCGATGCCTTCCCGACGCTGCTCGCCATCGACGCCGCGTGCGGCGAGCTGGAGGCGTTCCGCCAGGCGCATCCGTCGGTCCAGCCCGACGCCGAATGAGCGGGGCGGGGGCCGAGGCCGAGTGCGGCGCGGCGGCGATCCCGATCCTCGATCCGGCGGCGCTGGGACAGGCCGACTGGGGCGCGGCGGACCTGATCGTCCACGGATCGGCGCGGGCGGCGCTCGACGCGATGCCGGCCGGATCGGCGCATGTCGCGGTGACCAGCCCGCCCTATTTCGGCCAGCGCGACTATGGCGTCGCCGGCCAGATCGGGATCGAGCCGGACCCCGACGCCTATGTCGCGACGCTGGTCGCGGTGTTCCGCGCGCTGCGCCGGGTGCTGCGCGACGACGGGACGCTGTGGCTGAACCTCGGCGACAAATATGCGGGCGGCGCGCTGCTCGGCATGCCGTGGCGGGTCGCGCTGGCGCTGGTCGCGGACGGCTGGCGGCTCCGCTCCGACATCGTCTGGCACAAGCCCAACGCGATGCCGCATTCGAACAAGCGGCGGCCGACCCACGACCATGAATATGTCTTCCTGCTCTCCAAGACCGACGATTACCGCTACGACGCCGATGCGATCCGCGAGCCGCACCGCACCTTCGGCCCCGACAGCCGGATGCGCGGCGGGCGCGGCCATTTCGGCCGGCGCGGCGGCACCCCGGAACAGGGCAAGAATCGTGGCGATGCCAACCTCCATGACGGCCGCTGGGACCAGGCCTTCCACCCGCTCGGCCGCAACCGGCGCACCGTCTGGTCGGTGTCGCTCGGCAAATATCGCGACGCGCATTTCGCGGTCTTCCCGCCCGCGCTGATCACGCCCTGCATCCGCGCGGGCAGCCCGGAGGGCGGCGTCGTCCTCGATCCCTTCTTCGGCGCCGGCACGACCGGGCTGGTCGCGCGGGCCGAGGGCCGGCACTTCGTCGGGATCGAGCTCAACCCCGATTATTGCGCGATGGCGCGCGATCGCATCCTCGCGGGCGGATCGGCGCCGGCATAGTCTGAACAGACGATGCCGGCCGATCCGGCGCCCTGTAGTTTCGCTTCCATGCTGCCGGACATCGGCGGGTCAAGGAGAGCGAACGTCATGAAATTCTCGATCATCTACGAAGCGCAGATGGCGGACACGTCCCCCGAATCGGAGGTGCGCTGCTTCAACGAGATCGTCGAGCAGGTGATGCTCGCGGAACAGGTCGGCTTCGACAATGTCTGGTGCGTCGAGCACACCGCGCTGACCCAATATGCCCATATGTCGGCGCCGGAGACGATGCTCGCCTTCCTCGCCGGCAAGACCAGCCGGATCGGCATCGGCCATGGCGTCGTCTGCCTGCCGCCGGCGATGAACCATCCGGTCAAGGTGGCCGAGCGGATCGCCACCCTCGACATATTGTCGGGCGGGCGCGTCCATTTCGGCATGGGCAAGGGCGGCACCCAGCAGGAGGCCGGCACCTTCGGCTACGACCTGGCCGAGCTGCAGCCGATGATCGACGAGTCGATGTACCTGATCCCCAGGATCATGACGCAGGACGAGATCGAGCACGACGGCAAGTACATCAAGATCCCGCGCCGCCCGATCCACCCGAAGCCGCTGCAGACGCCGCACCCGCCGCTCTATTATGCCTGCACCCGCGAGGCGACGCTGGAGCTGGCCGGCAAGCGCGGCATCGGCGCGCTGGTGCTCGGCTTCTCGGGCCCCGAGGAGATCGCCCGCAAGAACGCCGTCTATCGCGAGAATTTCCGCAACCGGAAGGCCGAGGACCAGGTCGGCGTGGTGCCGACCGAGCATCTCGCCGCCTTCTGCGCGGCCTGCGTGCTCGACGACCGCGAGGAGGCGCGCCGCATCGGCCTGCGCGGCCAGCGCTTCTTTGCCGAGGCGATCGCCCACTGGTACCAGGGTGGCCCCAAGCCGTCGACCGACGACCTGTCGGCGGCGGAGCAGGAGGCCGCGTTGAACCAGGGCAAGGAAGCGGTCGTCGCCTATCTCTCCGAAGAGAAGATCACGATCGGCGACGAGCATACCAGCAACTATTCGGTCGCCGAGGATGCCTATGGCAATGCCGACGACTGCATCCGCTACGTGACCCGATTGCAGGAGGCCGGCGCCGACGAGGTGCTGTTCCTGTTCCAGATGGGCACGGTCCCGCACGCGTCGATCCTGGAGACGATCCGCAACATCGGCACCAAGGTGATCCCGCACTTCCGCGCCCAGGCGCAGCAGGCGGCGGTCGCCGCGGAATGAGCGGGGGCAGCTTCGAGGGCCAGGTCGCCCTCGTCACCGGCGGCGGATCGGGCATCGGCCGCGCCGCCGCCCGGCGCTTCGCCGCCGAGGGCGCCGCGGTGGTCGTCGCCGACCTGAACGGGGAAGGCGCCGCCGCCACGGCGGCGCTGATCCGGGAGGCCGGCGGCCGCGCGACCGTGGTCACCGCCGACGTCGCGAGCGAGGCCGACAACCAGGCGATGTTCGACGCCGCCGAGCGCGACTATGGCGGCATCGACCATGCCTTCCTCAACGCCGGCATGCTCCAGCCCTATATCCCGTTCGAGCAGGTGACGACGGCGCTGTTCGACAGGCTGATCGCGGTCAACCTGCGGGGCGCCTTCCTGGGGCTGCAACTCGCGCTCGCGCGGCTGCGGCCGGGCGGAGCCTGCGTCGTCACCGCCTCGGCGGCGGGCCTGATCGGCTTCTCCGAGGCGGCGGCCTATGCCACGTCGAAGCACGGCCTGGTCGGGCTGGTCCGCTCGGCGGCGCGCGCCTTCGCCGACAAGGGGCTGCGCGTGAACGCGGTCTGCCCCGGCATGGTGCTGACCCCGATGAACGGGATCGCGCAGGACGACGCGCTCGCCGAGGAGCTGTCGCATCCCGGCTATCGCGGCGGCCTTTCGGCGCAGCATATCGCCGAGGTCGCGCTGTTCCTGATGTCGAACCGCGCCGCGGGGGTCAACGGACAGGCGCAGCTCGTCGATTCGGCGCTGCTGTCGTCTTTCCCGCCGCTCGATCTTTAGCTCTGTTCCGGGTTAGATCGAGACATTGCCCCCCCGATGGTCATTCCCGCGAAAGCGGGAATCCACGGTCACGGCACATTCAGCCTCTTGGGGGCCTTTATCCATGGATTCCCGCTTTCGCGGGAATGACGGAAAGATGGGGAAACCGGCAGGATTCGATCAAATCCGGAAAGAATCTAGGTCAGGGCGCGGGGCGCGACAGGCTGGGCAGGCTCTGATGGACGAGCTGGACGAGCTGGCTCTGCCGCTTGACCCCGGTCTTGCCGAAGATCGAGCGCAGGTGCGCGCGCACGGTGTTGGCGGAGATGCCGAGCCGGGCCGCCACCTCGGCCGGCGCCAGCCCCTCGGCGAGATGCGCGGCCACCGCCGCCTCGCCCTGGGTCAGGCCGAGCAGGTCGCGGATCGCCTCGGCCGAGATGCGCGGCCCATGGGTCGGATCGGTCAGGAACAGCACCGCCGCCGGGCCGCCGCCCGCCGACACGAATTCGGGGGCCGGCGCCTGGCCGACCACCAGCAGCAGGTCGCCGGTGCCCGAGGGTCGCTCGATCCGCAGCGTCAGCGGGCCGTTCTCGTCGCTGCGGGCGAGGCGCGCCTGGAGCTGGCGGCCGATCTCGGCATCGTCGAAGGTCAGCGCGTCGCCGCGCAGCGCGATCCCGTCGCGCTCGGCCAGGATGGTCGAGGCCGGCGGATTGAGGCGCAGCACCTTGCCGCGCCGGTCGAGGATGATCACGCCGACCGCCATCTGGGCGACCGCGCCGGCATAGATGCGCTGCTCGGTCTCGCCCGCCGCCAGCCGCTCGAACAGCGCCAGCGCGATGCGGAGATGGGGGACCAGCGTCTCCAGCCGGCGGCGGTCGGCCGGTTCGAAGCGCGGCCGGTCGGCGGCGCGGGTCAGCCGCAGCCGCATCTCGAGCCGGCTCGCCTCGCCGATGTCGACGCCCAGAATCTCGTCGCTGGTCTGTTCGAGGAAGGCGCGGAAGGCGGTCTTGCGGTCGAGCGTGGTGGCCGGCACGAAATCGCGGAAGCGCGCGACCTTGCCCTCGGGCAGGCCGACGAACGGGTCCTCGGCGAACAGGCGGCTGTTATAGTCGGCGCCGACGCCGGGATCGGCGTTGGGGGTCAGGATCATGCCGGGCTGGTCGGCCTGGCGCGGGGTGAGGATCAGCGTGGCCCAGGTCGCGCCGGAGGCCTCGCCGAGCCGTTCGAGGAAGGCCGACCACGGCTCCTCGTCGAGCAGGCTGGCGAACAGCGCGGCGAGCACGCCGGGCATGTCGGGATATTCGTCGGGCGTCGGGTCCGGCATCAGGAGAGGGGAATAAAGTGATTGATCCGGTCTTGCAGCAAATGATTGAGGCGATGGCGGCAAGCGGCTTCGCCTTGCCCGACCCGCTCGAGGCGACGGCGATGCGCGCGCTGATGGACAATCCCTTCCCGACCGCGCCGATCGAGGTCGCCGAGGTGCGCGACGTGGAGGTTGACGGCGGCGCCGGCCCGATCGCGGCGCGGCTCTACCATCCCCGGCTGGGCGAGACGCTGCCGGTCGCGGTGCTGTTCCATGGCGGCGGCTGGGTGGTCGGCACGCTCGACACGCATGACGGCCTGGCCCGCGTGCTGGCGCGCGACGCGGGCTGCGCGGTGCTGTCGGTCGCCTATCGCCTCGCTCCCGAGCATCGCTTCCCCGCGCCGGTCGACGACTGCATCGCCGCGGTGAAGGGCTTGCCCGCCCGGGCGGCAGGCTTCGGCATTGACGCCGGCCGCCTCGCGCTGGTCGGCGACAGCGCCGGCGGCAACCTCGCCGCGGTGGCGGCGCTGGCGCTGCGCGGCGGCGCGGTCGCCCCCCGCGCGCAGGTGCTGTTCTACCCGGTGATCGACAACGACTTCACGACGCCGTCCTACCGCGCCAATGCCGCGGGCGGCCTGCTGACCAACGAGATGATGGCCTTCTTCTGGGATGCCTATCTCGGCGCGGCCGAGCCGCACGAGCTGGCGATGCCGATCCGCGCCGCCGACCTGACGGGCGTCGCCCCGGCGACGATCGTCCTCGCCGGCAACGATCCGCTCCATGACGAGGGCGCCGCCTATGCCGCTAAGCTGCGCGCGGCGGGGGTTCCCGTCGATCTGCACGACTTCGCCGGCGGCATCCACGGCTTCGCGAGCTTCTTCGGCATCGCCCCGATCGCCGACGAGGCGGTCGCCGTGGTGGCGGCGGCGCTGCGCAAGGCGCTTGGCTGATCTGGGGGAGGGGCGGCCGGATCGGCCGCCCCTGTCCAGGTTCAGCCCGGCTCGTTGGCGCGCACCGCGTCGGCCGCCGCCAGCCAGCCGAAGGTCATCGCCGGCCCCAGCGTGGCGCCCGCGCCCGGATAGGAATAGCCCATCACCGAGGCGGCGAGGTTGCCGACCGCATAGAGGCCGGGGATGGCGCCGCCGCCCTCCGACAGGACCCGGCCGGTGCCGTCGGTGACGAGGCCGCCATTGGTGCCGATGTCGCCGAGGTGGATCGGGATGGCGTAGAAGGGGGCCTTGGCGAGCGATCCGAGGGTCGGATTGGGCGCCACCCGCGGATCGCCGTAGAGCCGGTCATAGGCGGCGTCGCCCCGGCCGAAATCCTCGTCGCGGCCCTGCGCGACCATCGCGTTGAAGCGATCGACCGTCGCGCGCAGTTCCGCCGGATCGACCTTCATCTTCGCCGCCAGCGCTTCGATCGTCGGCGCCTTGACCAGCACCTTGCGCACCGCGGCGGACAGCATCCAGTCGGGGAACCCCGGGATCACCGGACCGGCCGGATAGCGCGCGCGGTAGCGGCCGTCGAACAGCAGCCAGCTCGGATCGGTGGCCGCGCCGGGCGCGCTCTTCGCCATCATCGCCTCGCCGAAGCGGTGGTAGGACAGCGCCTCGTTGGCGTAGCGGCGGCCCGCCTGGTTGACGATGATCGAATGGGGCAGCGCCCGCTCGACCGTCGACAGCCGGCCGCGATCTTCGCCGGGGATGCGGAACACCGGCGCCCACCAGGCCGAATCGAGGTTGCGCACCGCCGCGCCCAGCTTCTGCGCGGCGATCAGCGCGTCGCCCTCGTTGTTGATTTGCGATCCGCTCGCCTGCGGCTGGCGCGCGCCGGGCAGGTGCGCCGCGCGCATCGCCGCGTTGCGCTCGAACCCGCCGGCGGCGAGGATCACGCCGCGCCGCGCGCCGATCCGCAGCTCGCGCCCGCCGTGCCGCACGGTCGCGCCGGCGACCCGCCCCTTCTCCTCGATCAGGCCGAGCAGTGGGCTTTCCAGCCAGACCTCGGCCCCGGTCCGGTCGAGCGCCTTGCGAAGCTGGGCGAGCAGCGCGGTGCCGAGCGTCAGCCGCCGGTCGCGCGGGCTGCGCAGCCGCTGCGGGATGTCGAGCCAATAGCCCGCCATCACCTTGACGATCACCTTCATCCAGCCCTTCGGCCGGAACAGGACCATGTGGGTCTCGGCCAGCTTCCAGTTGATCCGGCCCCACAGGCTGGCGGCGGGCGAGGCGCGCTGCATCGTGTCGAACGCGGCGCGATCCATCGTCCGCGCGTCGACCTCGCCTGGCATCAGATGGGTGCGATAGCCTTCGCGGCTGCCCTCGGTCTCGGGGTAATAATCGGGGTAGGGCAGCGCGGCATAGTGGACGTCGGCCTCGCGCTCGACCCATTCGAGCATGCGGTGGGCATGGTCGACATAGGCGCGGATCTGCTCGTCGGTGACGTTGGGCGCGGTCAGCCGGCGGATATAGCCGAACGCCTCGTCGAGGTCGTCGGGATGGCCGGCCTGCGCGGCGAGATGGCTGCCCGGAATCCAGATGCCGCCGCCCGATGTGGCGGAGGTGCCGCCCCACAGCGCGCCCTTCTCGACCACCAGCACTTCGGCGCCCGCCCTGGCCGCGCGCAACGCCGCGACCAGCGCGCCCGCGCCGGTCCCGACCACCAGCAGGTCCACTTCCCGATCATATGCCATGTCCCCTCCGGTCCTCTTCTTCTATGCTGTGGCAGAATCTGCACTATGCGAAATTAAACGAACGTGTATCAACGCAAAGTGACAGATTCCAGTGGAATGATGATATGGTCTGCGTGGAGAGGATGCGGTGAACGACGACATTATCAAGCGCCTCGACCGACTCGAGTCGATCGATGCGATCCGCCAGCTCGCGGCGAAGTACAGCCTCGCGCTCGACATGCGCGACGCCGACGCCTGGGTCGGCCTGTTCCCCGAGGATGTGAAGGTCGGCAATGGCGAGACCGGCCGCGCCGCGCTGCGCGCCTGGTTCGACGACACGATGCGGCAGCAGTTCGACGGCACCTCGCACCATATCGGCGGCCATATCATCGAGTTCGACGATCCCGATCATGCACAGGGCGTCGTCTATTCCAAGAACGAGCATGAGACCGGGCCCGAATGGGTGATCATGCAGATGATCTACGTCGACCGCTATGAACGGATCGACGGCCGCTGGTATTTCCGCCGCCGCCTGCCGCTCTACTGGTACGCGACCGACCTCAACAAGCCGCCGATCGGCGGGCGCAAGATGCGCTGGCCGGGCCGCGAGCCCTATGAGGGCGGCTATCACGACTATTTCCCGTCGTGGAAGCGCTTCTGGGAACGCAGTGGCCCCGACGAGTCGCCGGTCGCGCCGCCCGCGCCGCTGGAGAGGTTCATCGAGACGATGCGCGGCGGCGCCGGCGCGCCGAAGGTGCGGGTGCGCTGATGCCGGCACCGACGTTGTTCGATCCCGTCGCGCTCGGCGCGCTGCGGCTGGCCAACCGCATCGTCATGGCGCCGATGACGCGCAGCCGCGCCGACGAGGGCGACCGCCCGACCGACCTCCATGTCGACTATTATGCCCAGCGCGCCGATGCCGGCCTGATCGTCAGCGAGGGCATCCACCCCTCGATCGTGGGCAAGGGCTATGCGCGCACTCCCGGCCTCTACGACGATTCGCAGGTCGCGGCCTGGCGCAGGGTGACCGACGCGGTCCACGCGCATGGCGGGGTGATCGTCGCGCAGCTCATGCATGTCGGGCGGATCGCGGCACAGGCGAACCGGCCGGCGGGCGTCGACGTCGTCGCCCCCTCGGCGATCGCGGCGAAGGCTAAGCTATGGACCCCCGCCGGAATGGCGGGGACGATGGCGCCGCGCGCGCTGGAGACGCAGGAGATCGCCGGCGTCGTGCAGGATTACGCGCTGGCCGCGGCCCGCGCGATCGCCGCCGGCTTCGACGGGGTCGAGCTCCACTGCACCTCGGGCTATCTGCCCGCCCAGTTCATGGCGACCGGCGCCAACCGGCGCACCGACCGCTATGGCGGGTCGGCCGCGAACCGCGTCCGCTTCGTCGTCGAGACGATCGAGGCGCTGGCGGGGCGGATCGGCGCGCGCCGGGTCGGCTTCCGCATCTGCCCCGGCAATCCCTTCAACGACCTGCACGACGACGACCCGGCGGAAACCCATGCGGCGCTGCTCGATGCGATCGGCGGGCTGGGCCTCGCTTATTGCCACCTGATCGAGATGGCGACGCCGCAGGCCGTCGACCATCGCGCGCTTGCCGCCGCGCATTGGCGCGGGCCGCTGATCCTCAACGACAGCCTCGACCGGGCGAAGGCCGAGACACTGGTCGGCGCGGGCATCGCCGACGCTGCCTCCTTCGGCCGGCCGTTCATCGGCAATCCCGACCTGGTGGCGCGCTTCCGCGACGGCCATCCGCTGGCCGGCTTCGACCCGACGACGCTCTATGCCGAAGGGGCGACGGGCTATACCGACTATCCCGCCTATCGCGCCTGATCAGGCGACGATCACCGGACGGTCGATCGCGCAGAAGCTGTGGACGAGCAGCGGATGGACCAGGAATTCGGTATATTCCGGGTCGAACCAGCGCTCGACATGGGCCCAATGCGCCGGGTGCATCATATAGGCGCCCTCCAGCCCCGCCCGATCGGCATATTCCTGTTCCCAGACATGGGTCCAGCCGTGCAGCCCGCTCGCCTCGTCGGCGGTGGCGAGCTGCCAGCGGCGGATCGAGCGGATCGCGCGGGGCATGGCGGCGGTCTGCGCGCCGAAGGCGGCGAGCCGCTCCGGCGTCGGGTCGATCGCGGCGCGGAACAGCGCGACGCGGTAGAGGCCGCCGCCGTCGACCGGCCCGCCGACCGCGCCGCTCGCATAGCCGACCGCGTCGAGATGGGTGGTGGCCGCCGGATCGGCGAGCAGCTTGGCGGCCGGGGCCCAGGCGTCGCTGTCCAGCGCCGCGTCGCAGGCCGCGCGGTCGGCGAAGCTCGCGCGCCAGATCGCGTCGCCGCCATTGTAGACGCCGGGCAGGGTGGGCGCGAACAGCAGCGCTTCGGCGCCGATCGCCGCGCTCGCCTCGGCGATGACGGCCATCGCCGCGTCGCGGCGGTCGGGGGCGAAGGTCGGGATCAGCAGCCGGTTATACATTGGCGAGCGCCTCCAGCGCCTCGGCGGGGGCATAGGTGCCGCGCCTGCGCGACAGGATGAAGGGCGGGGCCTGCTCGTTCCACCAGCGGGCGACCTCCGCATCGCCGCGCGCGCGGTGCTTGGCGGCCCAGACCGCGCCGGCATGGTCGGCCTGCCAGACCAGCAGCAGCCGGTTGGGCGCGTCGTCGAGCCACATCGCGGGCTCGACCATGCGATGCACCAGCGTCAGCCCGCGCGCCTCGTTGCCCGGCGCATAGTGGGTCATATAGGCGTCGAGGAACGCCGCCCCCATGCCGGGCCGGGTCTCCACCTCGTCGACGATCCAGATCATGCGAGCGTCTCGTCGACGGCGAGCAGCAGCTTGCCCCGGACATGGCCGTCGGCGACGCGGCGCTGCGCTTCGCCCGCCTCGGCGAGCGGCAGGACGTCGATCCGCGGCGGCCGGATGCGGCCGGCGGCGAGCGCCTCCACCAGCGCATTGAGCTGGCGCTCCTGCCGCTCGAAGCTGGCGACGGTGGGGAGGATGCGGACGCCGCGCTCGGCGGCGCGCGCCGGATCGGGCATCGGCTCGTCGGCGATCAGCGTGCCGATCGGCGCGACGATGCCGCCGGGGCGGACCATCTCGATCGAATCGAGCAGGCTGCCCTGCCCGACCGTGTCGACCACCAGGTCGACCCCCTCGGGCGCCCAGGCAGCGACCGCCTCGCGGACCCCGCCCCGGCGATAGTCGATCGCGAGGTCGGCGCCGAGGCCGCGGACATAATCGAGATTGGCGGGGCCGCAGGTCGCCGCGACCTTCGCGCCCGCCATATGGGCGAGCTGCACCGCGAAGCCGCCGGTGCCGCCCGCGCCGCCGTTGACCAGCACGTGCTGGCCCGCCGTCGCGCCGCCGACGTCGAACACCGCTTCCCAGGCGGTGATCGCCGCGGTCGGCAGCGCCGCTGCGTCGCGGAGCGAGACATGGTCGGGCAGCTTCACCACCCGCTCGCGGTCCGACCGGACATATTGCGCATAGGAGCCGCGCTCGCCCTTGCCCTGGTTGGAGGCGGTGACGACGCGGTCGCCGACCGCGAGGCCGGCCACGCCTGCGCCGACCTCGGCGACGATGCCGGCGGCGTCGAAGCCGACGACGAAGGGGAAGGCATAGTCGAAATAGCGCGACAGCCAGCCCTCGCGCGCCTTCCAGTCGGCGGGATTGACCCCGGCATAGGCGACCTGGACGACGACCTGGCCCGGCTCCGCGCGCGGCCGTTCGATCGTCGCGAGCTCGAGCACCTCGGGGCCGCCGAAGCGATTCAGGACCATCGCCTCCATGGTCGAATCGGGCATCGTCTCATTCCTCTCCGTATCGCTTATTTCGCAATATTGTGACGATATGAAAACGCAAATGCAAAGGTAAAGTCTTATTCTGCTACATGATGCGTTGTGCAACCTTGCATCGGGCGGCGTCTCATATTAGCCAGTGGCCGACCGCCGGAGAGCGGCCGCGAGAGGAGGCGCCGATGTTCGACTTCACAGGCAAGGCCGTGCTCGTCACGGGCGGCGGCGCCGGCATCGGCCGCGCCACGGCGGAGGCGTTCAAGGCGGCCGGCGCGCGGGTCGCGACGATCGAGATCGATCCCGTCCGGGCCGAGGAGGCGCGCGCCGCGCTGGGCGACGACGCGCTGGTCGTCGTCGGCGACGTGACCGACGCGGCGGCGGTCGCCGACCTCGCCGCGCAGGTCGACGCGGCGTTCGGCGGGCTCGATGTCCTCGTCAACAATGTCGGCGACTTCCTGATGCTTGCCAAGCCGTTCGACCAGCTTTCGGATGCCGAGATCGCACGGCTCTACGCGACCAACCTGGGCCAGGTGTTCGGCGTCACCAGGGCGATGATCCCGCTGCTGCGGCGCAAGGGCGCGGGCGGCAGCATCGTCTCGGTCTCCTCGATCGAGGGGTTTCGCGGCATCCCCAACTGCGCGGTCTACGCCGCGTGCAAGGCGGGGCTGACCGGCTTCACCCAGAGCCTGGCGCTCGAGCTTGGCCCCGGGGGCATCCGCGTCAACCTGATCGCGCCCGAGACGACCGACACGCCGCAGGTGCCGGTGTCGCTGATGATCCCGGAGGAGCATCGCCGGCACATCCAGAACTGGATTCCGCTCGGCCGCTTCGGCACGCCGCAGGACATGGCCTCGGGCATCCTGTTCCTGGCGAGCCCGCACGCGGCCTGGATCACCGGCACCGCGCTCCACATCGACGGCGGCGCGCTGGCGGCGGCGGGCTGGTACCGCGATCCGCGCGGCACCTGGACCAACCTGCCGGTGCTGTCCGGCAACGGCCTCGATTTCTGATCCGAAAGGGATAGGCATGAAGATTCTCGTCGTCGGCGGCGCCGGCATGATCGGCGGGCGCACCGCGCTCTATTTGCAGGGCAGGGGGCATGAGGTGGCGATCGCCGGCCGCAACGCCCCGGCCGCCGGCACGCCGCTCGGCCGGCTGCCCTTCCTGCGGGTCGACTATGTCGCCATGGACTTCGACCGCGCCGCGCTCGGGGTCTTCGACGCGCTGGTCTTCGCCGCCGGCAACGACGTCCGCCACCAGCCGCAGGACGGCGGCGACGCCTATTGGCACGAGGCCAATTCGGTCGGCGTCCCCCGCTTCTTCGAGGCGGCCCGGGCGGCGGGCGTTCGCAAGGCGGTCAACATCGGCAGCTTCTATCCGCAGGCCGCGCCCGAACTGGTCGCGACCAATGCCTATGTCCGCTCGCGCAAGGTCTCGGACGAGGGCGTCGCCGCGCTCGCCGGTGACGATTTCGTGGCGATGAGCATCAACGCGCCGTTCGTCGTCGGGTCGGTGCCCGGCCTCGTCGTGCCGATGTTCGCGGCCTACACCCAATATGCCGAGGGCAGGTTCGCGCCGATGCCCGAATTCGCGCCGCCGGGCGGCACCAACTTCATCTCGACCCAGTCGCTCGCCGAGGCGGTCGAGGGCGGGCTGGAGCGCGGCGCGGCCGGCGCCTCCTATCTGGTCGGCGACAAGAACATGTCGTTCCAGGACTATTTCGGCGCCTTCTTCGCGGCGGTCGGGCGCGACGCGCCGCCGGTGCGCGACGAGGAGCATCCGATGCTGCCCGACGGCGCGATCTTCTTCGGCCGTGGCAACAATCTCTTCTACGAGACCGATCCGCAGGTCGCGACGCTGCTCGGCTATCGCCGCAACGACGTCGTTCCCGCGATCCGCGAGATCGTCGCGCAATATAGAAGTTGAGAGGGCACGGGCCGGCGCTTGATTCCGGGCGCACCGAGCGGGACAATGAGCCGGTGAACGCCGATCCATATCCCAGTCCCGCCCGCCAGGCCGGCCGCCCGCGCCGCCTGACCCTCGACCGTCTGCTCGACACCGCGATCGAGCTGGGCCTCGCCGATCTCAACATGAAGGAACTTGCCGCGCATCTCGGCGTCGGGATCGCCACCCTCTATCGCTATGTCGAGAATCGCGACGCGCTGATCCGGCTTGCCGCCGGCCGCCAGGCGACCCGCTCGGCGCCGGTCGACAGCGGGCAGCCCTGGCGGGAGATCGTGCTCGACTATGCCGCCGCCCTGTTCAGCTCGGTCGGGCAGCAGCCCTCGCTGATCATCGAGTTCGTCGAGGCGCGCTGGGGCATCGCGGTCGAACTGGAGTTCGTCGACGGCTTCCTCGGCGCGCTGGAGCGGCGCGGCTTCGCGCCCGGCGAGGCGATGGCGCTCTACCGCGCGATGGCGAAGATCGTGCTCGGGGCGGCCGTGGCGGCGGGCCATTTCGCCGCGCTCGCGGCGCGCGGCACGACCCAGGCGCGCGAGCTGCGGCAGGCGCTCGGCAGCTTCGAGGCCGACGAGCTTCCGCACCTGCGCGCCGCCGCCGACGACTATGCCGACGAGGTCGCGGCCACCGCCTGGCGCCCGATCCTCGACGCGGTGCTCGACGCGACGGAGGCGCGGCGCGGCTGAGAGGCCGTTGTCCGGCCCGGACAATAATGATAAATAGGTTCCGATATGGGAGCCGATGCCATGGATGCGACGATCGAACCTGACGAGCGGCGCACCGCCTTCGGCAGAATCCCGTCCCGCATCGCGGTCGAGCGCGACGCGGCCGGGGTGTGGCACGTTCGTGGCTTCGCCGCCGCGCGCGCCTTGCTGCGTGGCGATTCGACCAGGCAGGCCGGTTTCAAGGCCGAGCTGATCGAACGGGTGCCCGGCCGGGGCAAGGTCCCGATCCTGTTCCTCGAAGGCCGGCCGCATCATGAGCAGCGCCGATTGACGGCGCCCTTCTTCACGCCGCGCGCGGTCGACGCGCGCTACCGCCCGCTGATGGCGCGGCTGGCCGATCGGGTGATCGGCGATTTCCGCCGGCAGGGGCGCGGCGAGCTCAGCGCGATGGGGATGGAGATGGCGGTCGGCGTCGCCGCCGAGGTGGTCGGCCTGACCGACAGCCGGCGGCCGGGGCTCGACCGGCGCATCAACGCCTTCTTCGCCGACGGGCTGGAGCAGGGCGGCGGGCGGCTGCGCCGGATCCGGCAGGCGCTGGTGGCGCAGTTCCGCCTGCTGCGCTTCTACTGGATCGACGTGCGGCCGAGCATGGCGGCGCGGCGCGCGCGGCCGCGCGAGGATGTGATCTCGCACCTCCTCGCCCAGGGCTATAGCGGCACCGAGGTGCTGACCGAATGCATCACCTATGGCGCGGCGGGGATGGTCACGACGCGCGAGTTCATCACCGTCTGCGCCTGGCACCTGATCGACGATGCGGCGCTGTGCGCCCAGTATCTGGGGGCGGACGAACCGGCGCGCCACGCGCTGCTGGAGGAGCTGCTGCGGCTCGAACCGGTGGTCGGCACGCTGTTCCGGCGGACGACCTGCCCGGTGACGCTCGGCGGGGCCGAGATTCCCGAGGGGGCGATGGTCGCGGTCGACGTCCGCGCGGTCAACGCCGATCCGGCGGTGAGCGGCGAGCGTCCTCTCGCCAGGCAGCCCGGCCGCTGCCCGGCCGAGCGCGCGGGCGCGCCGGTGCTGAGCTTCGGCGACGGCGCCCATCGCTGTCCGGGCTCCTTCCTGGCGATCCAGGAGGCCGACATCTTCCTGACCAGCCTGCTCGCCGTCCCCGGCCTGCGTTTCGAGCGGGAGCCGCAGGTCGGCTGGAACGACCTCGTCACCGGCTACGAGCTGCGCGAGGCGTGGCTGGCCTGCGACTGAGCCGGCGCTTCCGTCAGCCGGCCACCACCGCCGGCGACCCCTCGGTCAGCGCGACGGTGTAGACGCGGCGCGCGACGCGCCAGCCGGCGGGGGTGCGCCGCAGTTCGTCGGCATATTGGCCCCACATCGAATAGAGCGCGCCGTCCTGTGCTCCCCGGCCGCGATGGACGGCGTAATAATGGACCTTCGCCCGGGCCGCGTCGCCGTCGACGCTGATGCGGAAGTTGAGGACATTGTGGTGGGTCGCGCCGCAGCTCGACTGCGGGCCCAGATTGGCGTGCATTGAGGCGATCAGGCTGGCGCGGTTCGGGCTGATCACGCCGGGTCCCAGCGCCTGGCTATAGTCGCCGACGCAATCCTCGGTGAACACCTCGTCCATGCGGTCGAACGTCTTCGAATCGACGATCTCGCAATAGCGGACATAGACCTGCTCGATCGCGTCCTTGTCGATCAGCTCCTGGAGCGACATGCCTTCCCTTTCCTCTATGCTGCGCAGAAGATCGGCCTCATCGCCGCTGCGTTTGGTCGCGTGGATCACCTGATGATCGCTTATGCGTCGCGATATGATCCCCCGATATCCGCATGATGGGGCGCTTTCTTGTCGCTTGTCCAGCCGGGGGATAGCCTCGGGATCACACGGAAAAAACGGGAGAGGTCCATGTCCAGCATGCTGATCAAGAATGGGACGATCGTCGACGGCACCGGGGCGCCGCGGCGCGGGGGCGACGTCCGCATCGAAGGCGACCGCATCGTCGAGGTCGGCGCGGGGCTGTCGCCCCGGCCCGGCGAGGAGCTGTTCGACGCGGCCGGCTGCTACGTCACGCCGGGCTTCATCGAAAGCCACACCCATTATGACGCGACGATGTGGTGGCAGCCCGATCTCGATCCGCTGCCCGGCAACGGCGCGACCACGGTGATCCTCGGCAATTGCGGCTTCACCGCCGCGCCGCTGTCGAAGGAGAAGGCCGCGCAGCTCGAGATGATCAAGATCTTCTCCTTCTTCGAGGACATCCCGCTGAAGCCCTTCCTCCAGAACGTGCCGTGGGATTGGGAGAAATGGTCGGAATACAAGGCGTCGATGGCCAGGAACATCACGCTGCCGGCCAATTATTCGGCGTTCGTCGGCCATATCGCGCTGCGCCTCGCCGCGATGGGCATCGAGGCGTGGGAGCGGGCGGCGACCCCGGCGGAGATCGCCCGGATGGCCGAGCTGCTCGAGGATGCGCTCGCCGCGGGCGCGCTCGGCCTGTCGGACAATCTGCACGACCATGACGGCGACGACCGCGCCATCCCGACGCTGCTCGCCGACGATGCCGAGTTCGAGGCGCTGTTCGCGGTGATGGAGCGCTATCCCGGCACCACCTACCAGTGCATCATCGACACCTTCATGCGGAAGACCGGGCCCGAGAGCCTGGTGCGGCTCGGCCGGCTTACCCGCGGGCGCGGCATCCGCATGCAGATCGCCGGCGCGGTCCCGACGCTGGAGTTCCAGAAGGACATCCTGCCCGCGCTGGAGAAGACGCTCGGCGAGCTGCGCGCGGACGGGGCCGACATCTGGCCGGGCTATGCCCATGTCTCGCCGACCAGCACGCTCAGCCTGATCAAGTCGCTGATCTTCGCCCAGTCGAACGACTATGTCTGGCACGAGGTGGTGCTGGCCGAGACCCATGAGGAGAAGGCCCGCCTGCTCGCCGATCCCGACTGGCGCGCCCGTGCGCGGGAAAGCTGGGACACCAAGGCCTGGCCGCATTCGCCGATGAACAATCCGCAGGACCTCTACCTGCTCGACAGCGAGAACGGCGCCGGCCCGGTCGGCGGCACGCTCAAGGCCTTCGCCGACAGCCGCGGCCTGCACCGGTCGGACGCGATGGCGCAGTGGATCCTGGAGAACGGCACCCGCTCGACCGTCCACATGGCGCCCTTCCCCAAGGACGAGGACCTGACCGTCCAGCTGATGAACGACCCCCGGTCGGTCGGCAACATCTCGGACGCCGGCGCGCATCTGCAGATGCTGTGCGGCGGCGGCGAGAACATCCTGCTCTTCACCAAATATGTGAAGGAGGAGCTGATCTCGCTCGAACAGGCGATCCACATCAAGACCGGCAAGCTGGCCGACTTCTTCGGCCTGCACGACACCGGCGAGATCAAGGCCGGCCGCCGCGCCGACCTGGTGGTCTTCGATCTGGACGAGATCCGCTATCGCGACATGGAGAAGCGCTTCGACGTGCCCGACGGCGACGGCGGCACCACCTGGCGCTTCACCCGCCAGGCCGCGCCGATGCGGCTGACCCTCGTCAACGGCGTCAAGACCTTCGCCGACGGCCAGTATACCGGCAATCGCCCGGGCCAATATCTGGCCCCGACCGAGGCGCCGGCCGACCAGCGCGCGTTCGAGGCAGCCGAATAAGCCAGTCCGGACATGGGGGAACGACGGCGGCGCCGGGAGGCGCGTGGGGCGGGGCGATACCCGGATCGATGCGATCCCGGCAGGCTCCCGCGTCACGCGCCGCCCGGCGCCGCGGCTGTTCCAAGGCGTGTGGGGGCGGTGCCAAGGCTTTGGGTGCTGAATTATTAAGCAATTGATTTTACTGAAAAATGGCGGAGCGGGAGGGATTCGAACCCTCGATACGGTTTTGCCGTATACTCACTTTCCAGGCGAGCGCCTTCGACCACTCGGCCACCGCTCCGCATGCGCTGGAAGGCCGGTTCCCTAGCGGGTGGCGACGGGTTCCGCAAGGCGCGGGAGCATGTATCATGGCCGGCATGAACGACCGTCCCCGCTTTCTCCGCTTCGCCCTCCGGCCGCTCGCCGCGCTACTGCTCGTCGGCGCGCCGCTCGGCGCGTCGAGCTCGCCGGCCAGGCCGCTCTCCTCGGCCGACATCGTCGCGGCGGCGCCCGCCGACGCCTGGGTGGCGGTCCCGCCCGAGGATCTGCTCGTCGTCGATCTGGAGGGTGGCCGGCAGGTCGTCATCGCGCTCGCGCCCGGCTTCGCGCCGGTTCATGTCGCCAATATCCGGCGGCTCGCGCGGAGCGGCTGGTTCGCCGGCATCACCGTCAACCGCGTGCAGGACAATTATGTCGTCCAATGGGGCGACGCGACCGAGAAGAAGCCGCTGCCCGACGGCATCGTCGCCAGCCCGCCCGCCGAATATGCGCGCGCCCTGAAGGGGCTCGGCTTTCGCGCGATGCCCTATCGCGACGCCTATGCCGAGCGGGTGGGGCATGCCGGCGGCTGGCCGGTGGCGAGCGACGGGACGCTCGCCTGGCTGCCCCACTGCTACGGCATGGTCGGGGTGGGACGGAACCTGGCCCCCGACACCGGCACCGGGGCCGAGCTCTACGCGGTGATCGGCCATGGTCCGCGCCATCTCGACCGCAACATCGCGCTGGTCGGGCGGGTGCTGTCGGGGATGGAGGCGCTGAGCGCGCTGCCGCGCGGCACCGAGGCGCTCGGCTTCTACAAGGAGGGGACGCCGCGTCCGGCGATCGTCGCGGCCCATATCGCGGCGGACATGCCCGCCGCCGAGCGACCGGCCTTCGAGCTGATGCGCGCCGATTCGCGGAGCTTCGCCGACTGGCTGACCGCGCGCGCCAACCGCAAGGACGATTTCTTCATCCGTCCGGCGGGCGCGCTCGACATCTGCAACGCGCTGCCGCCGGTGCGGGCGACCTTGCGCAAGTGACGGCATCCCCGCTTCCGGTGCGGCGCGCCGATCCGTCCAGATCGGCCGGACCATGGCGCCCCCCAAGCCCTTGAATCCCCGAGATGAGCGTGTAGTTTGGCGCGGTTTTCGGGGGAAGTTTCATGACGTCAGCCAGTTTCGAAGGCGTCGCCGCGCGCATGTCCTACGAGGATCTCGATGGCGAGATCATCGCGATCGATTTCCAGAGCGGCGCCTATTATAATCTGGCCGGCACCGCCGCCGAGATCTGGCGCCATGCGCTGGCCGGGAGCGGGCGGGATGCGATCGTCTCCGGTGCCGCCGCGGCGTCGGCGGACGCGGCCGCCGCCCGGCATGAGGCCGGCCGGCTCCTCGACGAACTGGTGGCGCTCAACCTGATCGCCGAAACGGGGCCAGAGGGGGATCGCCCCGCGCCGTTCGCCACGTTCGAGACGCCGTTGATCGAGAAGTTCGAGGATATGGCCGAGCTGATCCAGCTCGATCCGATACATGAGGTCACCGCGGCCGGCTGGCCGCACGTCCAGGTGTGACGCCGGCGATGATGCCGGGGAACGCGGCGGCGGTCGCGACGAGCGACGGTCTCGCCCGCCGCTGGACCGGCCGGTTCGGCGGGCGCTCGATCAGGATCGAGGCCGACGCCGCGACCGCGACGCTGCTCGCCGCCCTGCCGCCTCCGGAGCCGATCCCCGTCGCGGCGCCGGATCTGTCGATCCGTTTCGAGAGTGGCGCGCCCGACCCGCGCGATCAGGCCGATCCCGCCTGGCGGGTGCATGACCGCTGGGCGCGCAGCGAACAGTTGCGCGTGCGCGGCGATGGCGGGACGCGCATGATCTTCGATCCCTTCTCGCGCAGCGTCGTGTCGCTCGGCGATGCGGCGGGCCGGATCTGGTTCGATACCGCGCAAGCCTTCGCGCCCTGGGTCGCGGCGGCGCCCGCGCTGCAACTGCTCGACTGGTGGGGGACGCCGCGCGGGCTGCTCGCGACCCATGGCGCGGCGGTTTCCTTCGGCGGCGCGGCGGCGGTGTTGCTCGGGCCGGGCGGAAGCGGGAAATCGACCTTCGCGGTCGAGGCGGCCGAGCGGGGCCATGGCTTCCTCGGCGACGATTATGTGCTGGTCGAACCCGGTTTCGCGCCGCGCGTCCACGCGCTCTACCGTACCGCGAAGCTGGGTCGCGACCGGGGCGACGCGCTGCGCCGCTTCTCCCGGCTGGCGGAGGGCGAGCCGGACGACGACAAGGACGTCTTCATCGCCGCCGGCGCCGACGTCGTCCGGTCCGCGCCGATCGTCGCGATGATCGCGCCGGTGATCGGGGACGGATCGGAACCGCGCCTGGCCCCGATCGGCCCCGCCGATCTGGTTCGCCGCGCCGCGCCGTCGATCCTGCGCCAGATGCCGGGCCTGGAGGCCGAGAAGCTGGCGCTGCTGTCGCGCGCCGCGCGCGCTCTGCCCTGCTACCGGCTCGATCTCTGCCGCGATCACGGCCGCAACATCGGTGCCGTCGAAACGCTGGTCGCGGCGGGAGCGGGCCCACATGGCTGACAGCATTGCCGTCGTCATCCCGGTGCTCGATCGCGCCACCTTGATCGGCGACGCGCTGGACAGCGTCTTCGCCCAGACCCGCCGGCCCGAGCAGATCATCGTCGTCGACGACGGTTCGACCGACGGCACGCTCGAGCTGCTGCGCGGCTATGGCGATCGGATCACGATCCTCACCAGCGATCGTGCCGGCCCGGCCGGCGCGCGCAATCGCGGGCTGGCCGAGGTGCGCTGCGGCCAGGTCGCCTTCCTCGATTCGGACGATCTGTGGCGGCCGGCCGCGCTCGCGACCCTGTCCGACGCGATGACGGCGGCACGGGCGGATGCGGCCTGGGGATTGGCGGAGACCGAGGTGATGGCGGGCGGCGCGCTGCCCAACCCGCTCTGGCCGATCGCGGCCACCCGGCTGGTGTTGATCCCCTCCATGCTGTTCCGCACCGCGTCGCTCCGCGACCTCGGTGGTTTCGACGCCGATCTCCGCTTCGGCGAGGACGGCGATCTGGTGATGCGCATGCGGCGGGAGGCATGGGCCGTCGTCGAACTGGACGAGGCCGTCCTCCTCCACCGCCGTCACCCGGACAACATGACCCTCGATCGGCAAGGCGCGGCCGGCGCCTGGTTCGACCTTGCCCGTAAGGCGATGCACCTCCGGCGGAGCCAGGGCCGATGACCGCCCCCCGCGTGTCCGTCCTCACCGCCGTCCGCAATGGCGCGGACTGGCTCGGCGAAACGATCCGGTCGGTCGCGGGCCAGTCGATCGCGCATGAACATGTCGTCGTCGACGACGGGTCGACCGATGCGACGCCGGACGTCGCCGCCGCCCATGCCGGCACGATCCGCTATGTACGCCGCGATCCTGCCGGCGCGCCGGCCGCGCTCGGCCATGCCCTGTCGCTCGCGACGGCACCCTATGTCACCATCCTCGACGCCGACGACCTGATGGCCGACGACGAGCGGCTGGCGCGCCAGGCGGCGGTGCTCGATGCCCATCCCGCCATCGATCTCACCTTGGGCCAATATCGCGAGTTCGCGTCCGGTGCCGCGCTCGAACAGGGGCGCTGGCAGGTCCGTACCGAGCCGCAGGCCGGCTTCCTCACCGGGGCGGTGATGTTCCGCCGCGATCTCGCGCTGCGCATCGGTTTCGACGAAAAGCTGGTGCTCGGCTGGTTCGTCGATTTCGTCGTGCGGGCCCGCGAAGCCGGCGCGCGGGAGATGGTGACCGACGATCTCGTCTTCCTGCGCCGCGTCCACGGCGCCAACACGACGATCGTCGAGAGCAACCGGCAGAGCGACTATCTGGCGGTGGCGCGGGCGGCGATCGCCCGGCGACGGCGGCAATGCTAGGCGGCGATCCGCAGGCCGGCGGCGCGCCCGACTGGCGGGCCTTCACCCGTCTCGGCCGTGGCGATTATCCGTCGCTGCTCGCCGGGACCCTGGCGACCCTGCTGCGCAGCGCCCTGCTCATCGCGGCCACGCTCGCGATCGCGCGGCTGATGACGCCGGACGGCGCCCGGCAGAGTTGGATGCTGGCGGCGGTCGCGGCGGCCTGCACGATCGCCTCGGGCATCGCCGCCTATGCCGCGCGGGCGGTGACGGTGGGCGCGGTCAAGCGCGTGAACGCGCGGCTGCGCATCGCGCTGGTCGAAGCCACCCTCGCCTTGCCTTCGGGCGCGGTCGAACGGATCGGCGCGGCACGGCTGCGGCACATCCTCGCGCAGGACAGCGAGCGGCTCGACTGCATGGCCAATGCGTTGCTGGGGGTGATCCTGCCGGCGATCGTCACGGCGGTCGCGATCCTCGCGGCCTTGATCTGGATCGCCCCGCTGGTCGGGCTTTCCGCAGCGCTGCTCTGCGGCTTGCTCGTCCTGTTGCGCCGCGGCTCCGCCCGCAAGATGCGTCGCCTGGTCGACGAGGCGCAGGAGGCGATCGAGCGGCTCGATTCGGGCATGGCGCTGCTGCTCCATCGCCATGGGCTCGCGCGATCCTCCGCCAGCGAGGATTTCGAACGCGCCGAACGGTCGCGCCAGATCGAGGAGACGGCGCGGTGGACCGGGACGATCGCCAGGCGAATGGCGCGCCTGTCCGAGGTGGAGGGCGCGCGGACCGCGCTCGCCATCCTGGCGCTCATCCTGCTCCTCGCCCATGCGCCGGCCGATCTGCTGGCGATCGACCGGCTGGCGCCGCTGCTGTTCCTCCTCGTCCTGTTGCGCGGCGCCGTCCAGCAGGCGCAAAGCGCGGTGCGCGACGTCGATGGCGGTCGTCCTGCGCTCGTCCGCGTCCAGCAACTCCTGGAGCATGGGGCGCCCACGGCGTCGGCGTCCGGCGTCGCGCCACGCGACTGGATCGTCGAGGCGCGCGGCATCGCCTTCGGCCATAGCGACGATGCGCTGCTGCGTGGCGTCGACCTGGCGCTGGCGGCCGGCGAGGTGACGGTCGTGTCGGGCGCCAACGGCACGGGCAAGACGACCTTCCTCGCCATCCTGCTCGGGCTGATCACGCCGCGATCGGGCGCGGTCTTGGTCGACGGCGTCGATCTGCGCGAGATCGACGGCACGACCTATCGGCGGGGGATCGGCCATGTCGCCCAGTCGGCGGTCCTGTTCCCGGGGACGATCGCGGACAATATCGCCTATGGCGATCCGGCGATGGCGCGCGCGATCGTCCGCCGGGCCGCCGAAGCGACCGGTGTGGCCGGCTTTGCCGACGCCTTGCCGGGTGGGCTCGATTTCCGCCTGGGCGACGGTGGCGCGCCGCTATCGGGCGGACAGCGCCAGCGGATCGCGCTGGCGCGCGCGCTGGCGCGGCGGCCACGCCTGCTGATCCTCGACGAGCCGGGCAACCACCTCGACGCCGATGCCGTGCAGGGGCTGGTCGCCGCGCTCAGGGCCCTCGCCGATGCGCCCGCGGTGCTGATCGTCAGCCATGATCCGGTGATCATCGCCGCGGCCGATCATCATTATCGGCTGGCCGACGGCATCCTGCTCGCGCCGGACCGGCCGGCCACCATATCCTCCGCCGCATGACGCCGCGCTCCCGCTATCTGCCGACGCCCGATCAGCATCTGCTGCTCGAAGCGCTGATCCGGCCCGACGACGAGGCGGCGATCGCGGCGCGGGCGTGGCTCGACCGCATCGTCTTCGACGATGTCGACCTCGGCACGCGCCGCCTGTTGCCGCTGTTCCATCTGCGGATGCGAGAGCTGTCGATCGACCATGCGCTCGACGGCCGGATCCGGGGCATCTATCGCCGCGCCTGGTATGTCGACCAGCGCCACGGGCGGATGCTGGCGCTGTTGCTGCCGAAGCTGGTGGCGGGCGGCGTGCCGGTGATCCTGCTCAAGGGGGCGGGGCTCGGCCTGACGGTCTACCCGAACACGACGCTTCGTCCCTATGACGATGTCGACCTGCTCGTGCCGCACGCCCGGATAGAGGCTGCGCGCGATATCCTGTTGGCGGACGGGTTCGCGCTCCATGGCCACTTCGCGCATTCGATCGGGCTTCGGAAAGCCGATCATCTCGACATCGATCTTCACCATTCGCCCTACCGTGATGCGGTGAACCGCGACCATGCCGCTCCCTTGTGGACGCGCGCGCGGCCGATCGGCCGCGCCATGGACGGCGTGTCGGTACTGGGCCCCGAAGATCAGCTTCACCACACCTTGCGGCATGGGCTGAGGCGGAACGCCGTCTCGCCGGTCCGCTGGGTCGTGGACGCGGTCCATCAACTCCGCGCGGCCGGCGACGCGTTCGACTGGGATCTGCTGGTGGCCGAGACGATGCGGCTCGACATGGTCGAGAGCAGCCTGCGGGGGCTGGCCTATCTGCAAAGTCTTGACGAACGGATCGTCGACCGGCGCGCGCTCGCCCGCCTGACGGCCGCGCGCGGCTTGGGCTCACGGTTCCATTTCCACCTCGAAAACAACCAGGGTCCGTTCGCCAACTGGGCGGCCACGCGGCGCAATACGCGGGGATTCGATCGCGTTCGGCTGCTGCTCGACCGTTATTCGCGACAATGGGGCATCACCGCGCCGCTGCCCTTCATCCGCCACGCCGTGGTGCGCGGGTTCGACTGGCTGATCTGGCGGCGCCTGAAGCGCCGGCGCTCCGCCTGACCTGATGCCGCAAAAAGAGAAAGGGCCCGGGGATCGCTCCCCGGGCCCTTCCCGTTTCCGATGACCGGATGGTCGACCGGACTTCGGCGATCGCTCGCTTAGAAGTCCATGCCGCCCATGCCGCCCATGCCACCCATGCCGCCGCCGGGCATGGCCGGGGCCTTGTCCTCGGGCAGCTCGGCGATCGTCGCCTCGGTGGTGATGAGCAGGCCGGCGACTGAGGCCGCGTCCTGCAGCGCGGTGCGGACGACCTTGGTCGGGTCGATCACGCCGGCGGCGACGAGGTTCTCATAGACGTCGGTCGCGGCGTTGAAGCCCTTGGTCTCGTCATTCTCGCGCAGCAGGTTGCCGGCGACGACCGCGCCGTCCTGGCCGGCGTTCTGGGCGATCTGCTTGACCGGAGCCGAGATGGCGCGACGGATGATGTCGATGCCGCGGGTCTGGTCGTCGTTCGCGCCCTTGAGGCCGTCGAGCGCCTTGGTCGCATAGAGGAGGGCGGTGCCGCCACCGGGGACGATGCCTTCCTCGACGGCCGCGCGGGTCGCGTGCAGCGCGTCGTCGACGCGGTCCTTGCGCTCCTTCACCTCGACCTCGGTCGCACCGCCGACCTTGATGACGGCGACGCCGCCGGCGAGCTTGGCCAGGCGCTCCTGGAGCTTCTCGCGGTCATAGTCGGACGTGGTGATCTCGATCTGCTTGCGGATCGCCTCGACGCGGCCCTTGATCGCATCGGCCGCACCGGCGCCATCGACGATGGTGGTGTTGTCCTTGTCGATCGTGACGCGCTTGGCGGTGCCGAGCATGCCGATGGTGACGTTCTCGAGCTTGATGCCGAGATCCTCGGAGATCAGCTCGCCGTTGGTCAGGATCGCGATGTCCTCGAGCATCGCCTTGCGGCGATCGCCGAAGCCCGGCGCCTTGACGGCCGCGACCTTCAGGCCGCCGCGCAGCTTGTTGACGACCAGGGTGGCCAGCGCCTCGCCCTCGATGTCCTCGGCGATGATCAGCAGCGGACGGCCCGACTGCACGACCGCCTCGAGGATCGGCAGGATCGACTGCAGGTTCGACAGCTTCTTCTCATGGATGAGGATGTACGGGTCGGTCAGCTCGACCTGCATCTTCTCCGGGTTGGTGATGAAGTAGGGCGAGAGGTAGCCGCGGTCGAACTGCATGCCCTCGACGACGTCGAGCTCGAACTCGAGGCCCTTGGCCTCCTCGACGGTGATCACGCCTTCCTTGCCGACCTTGTCCATCGCTTCCGCGATCTTCTCGCCGACTTCCTTGTCGCCATTGGCCGAGATGATGCCGACCTGGGCGACTTCGTTCGAGCCGGCGACCGGCTTCGAGCGGGCCTTGAGGTTCTCGACGACCTTGGTGACCGCGAGGTCGATGCCGCGCTTCAGGTCCATCGGGTTCATGCCGGCCGCGACCGACTTCAGGCCCTCGCGGACGATCGCCTGGGCGAGCACGGTGGCGGTGGTGGTGCCGTCGCCGGCCAGGTCGTTGGTCTTCGAGGCGACTTCGCGGACGAGCTGCGCGCCGATGTTCTCGAACTTGTCCTTCAGCTCGATTTCCTTGGCGACGGTGACGCCGTCCTTGGTGATGCGCGGGGCGCCGAACGACTTGTCGATGACGACGTTGCGGCCCTTCGGGCCCAGCGTGACCTTCACCGCGTCGGCGAGGATGTCGACGCCGCGCAGGATGCGCTCACGGGCGTCGCGCGAAAACTTGACGTCTTTCGCTGCCATGATCTGAAATTCCTCTGTCTAGAATGATGTATCTGGTTGGATTGGCGAACGGTCCGGACCTTCCGGCCTCAGCCAACAATGCCAAGGATGTCGGATTCCTTCATGATCAGCAGGTCTTCGCCGTTGATCTTGACCTCGGTGCCCGACCATTTGCCGAACAGGATCTTGTCGCCGGCCTTGACGTCGAGCGGGGTGACCTTGCCATCCTCGGCCTTGGAGCCGCCGCCGACGGCGACGACTTCGCCTTCCTGCGGCTTTTCCTTGGCGCTGTCGGGGATGATGATCCCACCGGCGGTCTTTTCCTCGGCCTCGACGCGGCGGACGAGCACGCGATCGTGCAGCGGACGGAAACTCATGCGCTTCACCCTTTCCTAGCAATCTTTCGGCAAGGGCCGGGCCGGCCCGCCGAATCCCTCAGGTTGGAAACTTTTAGCACTCACCGGAAGCGAGTGCCAGCAAGCATATGTGCAGCGCCCCATGGGCTGTCAAGCGGACCCCTCCGGCATTTTTTCGCCGATTGGCGAACGCGCCTCTTCCCGGCGGTGCGGCGGTCGCGATATGGGGGAGCGTCCGTGTGGTTCAAGCTGGGTGATGCGTAAACTTATCCCGTTCAAATACCCGGCGATCGCATTCGGCCTGGGGCTCGCCTCGGCGCTCGGTTTCGCGCCGCTCAACTGGTGGTTCGTCACGCTGCTGTGCATGGCGGGGCTGATGGCGCTGCTGCTCGACGCGCCGCGGGCGCGCGACGTGGCGTGGCGGGGCTGGTGCTTCGGCGTCGGCCACTTCACCTTCGGCAACAACTGGATCGCCACCGCCTTCACCTTCCAGGACGCGATGCCGCATTGGCTGGGGGGCATCGCCGTCTTCCTGCTCGCGCTCTATCTCGCGATCTTCCCGATGCTCGCCGGGCTCGGCGCCTGGGCGCTCAACCGGCTGCCGCGGCTGGCGCAGGCGCGGCGCAATCGGATCGAGCGCGACCAGCGGTTGAGCAAGCTCAAGGGCCTGATCCCCGCCGGAATGGAGCCGCAGGCGGCGACGGCGCCGGTCGCGGCGCCCAGCCCCTTCGCCTTCATCCCGCTGTTCGCCGGCTGCTGGATCGCCGCCGAATATCTGCGCAGCATCGCCTTCACCGGTTTCGCCTGGAACCCGCTCGGCGCGGTGATGGTCGCGCCAGGCACAGCCGAGCCGGCCTGGATCGGCCTCACCCGGCTGGTCGGCACCTACGGCCTGTCGGGCTGGGTGGTGCTGCTGTCGGGCATATGGCTGCTCGCCGTGCTGCCGGGCACGAAGCGCCAGCGCTGGCAGCGGGTCGGCGTGGCGCTGCTCGTCGCGATGCTCGCCCAGATCCTGTCGGCCTGGCTGCTGCGCCCGCCGCCGCCGCGCGCCGGGCCACGCATCCTGGTCGTCCAGCCGAACATCAACCAGAACGAGAAATGGGACCCGAAGCTCCAGCTCGCCAATTTCCGCCGGCTGAGCGAGCTGAGCGGCAAGCCCGGCCCGCAGCCGCGGCTGATCCTCTGGCCCGAGGCCGCGACCGCCGACTTCCTCGAGCTCGACCCTCCGGCGCGCGCGCGGATCGCCGGCCTGCTCGGGCCCAGGGACAAGGTCCTGCTCGGCGGCGACGCATTGATCTTCGACAAGGCGGGCGAGCTGGCCGGCGCGCACAACAGCCTGTTCGCGCTCGACGCGCGCGGCGACATCCTCGGCCGCTACGACAAGGCGCATCTCGTCCCCTATGGCGAATATCTGCCGGCGCGCACGATCCTGTCGGCGATCGGCCTGTCGCGGCTGGTGCCCGGCGACGTCGATTTCTGGTCGGGGCCCGGTCCGGCGACGATGACGGTGCCCGGCTTCGGCAAGGCCGGCATCCAGATCTGCTACGAGATCATCTTCTCGGGCCAGGTGGTCGACGCGCGCAACCGTCCCGATTTCCTGTTCAACCCATCCAACGACGCCTGGTTCGGCCGCTGGGGCCCGCCGCAGCACCTCGCCCAGGCGCGGCTGCGCGCCGTGGAGGAGGGGCTTCCCGTGATCCGCTCGACGCCGACCGGCATCTCGGCGGTGGTCGATGCCGACGGGCGGCTGCTCCACAGCCTTCCCTGGCACCAGGCGGGCGCGATCGACGCGGTGCTGCCGCCGCCGCGCCCGGCGACGCCGTTCGCGCGCTTCGGCAACCTGCTGCCGCTGCTGTTCGCGGCGTTGCTGGTCGCGGGTGGAATTGCCATCGCCTTCAAGCGCCGCTAAGGGACATATAACGAAGTCTTTATATCCTTAAGTCCGTTTGTGGGCTAACAGGCGGCGGTCATTCAAGAAGGCTCATCGATACCCATGCGCAGCAATTATCTCTTCACGTCGGAAAGCGTGTCCGAAGGTCACCCGGACAAGGTCGCGGATCAGATCTCGGATGCGATCGTTGACCTGTTCCTGTCGAAGGACCCGGAGGCGCGGATCGCCTGCGAGACGCTGACGACCACCCAGCTCGTCGTGCTGGCGGGCGAGATCCGCTGCAAGGGCGTGTACGAGGACGGCGCCTGGGCGCCGGGCGCCGAGGAGGAGATCGAGCGGACGGTGCGCGAGACCGTCAAGGCGATCGGCTATGAGCAGGACGGCTTCCACTGGCAGACCTTCCGCTTCGAGAACAACCTGCACGGCCAGTCGGCGCACATCGCCCAGGGCGTGGATGCGAGCGGCAACAAGGACGAGGGCGCCGGCGACCAGGGCATCATGTTCGGCTTCGCCTGCGACGAGACGCCCGACCTGATGCCGGCGACGCTCTATTACAGCCACAAGATCCTCGAGACGATGGCTGCCGACCGCCATTCGGGCGCGGCCCCCTTCCTCGAGCCAGACACCAAGAGCCAGGTGACGCTGCGCTTCGATGGCGGCAAGCCCGTCGCGGCGACCGCGATCGTCGTCTCGACCCAGCACGGCAAGGGCTATGACGAGGGCGCGAAGGAGGCCGAGCTCAAGGCCTATGTGAAGAAGGTGGTGGCCGACGTGCTGCCGGCCGATCTGCTCTCCGACCAGACCGTCTACCACATCAACCCGACCGGCAGCTTCGAGATCGGCGGTCCCGACGGCGACGCCGGCCTGACCGGCCGCAAGATCATCGTCGACACCTATGGCGGTGCCGCGCCGCACGGCGGCGGCGCCTTCTCGGGCAAGGACCCGACCAAGGTCGACCGCTCGGCGGCCTATGTCACCCGCTATCTGGCGAAGAACATCGTCGCCGCCGGCCTCGCCCGGCGCTGCACGATCCAGCTCGCTTATGCGATCGGCGTGTCGGAGCCGCTGTCGCTCTATGTCGACACCCACGGCACCGGCACCGTTGCCGACGACAGGATCGAGGCGGCGATCCAGGGCATCAAGGAACTGGGCGGCCTCACCCCGCGCGGCATCCGCACCCATCTCGGCCTCAACAAGCCGATCTATCGCAAGACCGCGGCCTATGGCCATTTCGGCCGCAAGGCCGAGGGCGATCACTTCCCCTGGGAGCGCACCGACCTCGTCGACAAGCTCAAGGCCGCGCTGGCCTGATCCCTGCCATGCGCCCCGCGCGGACAAGGTCGCGCGGGGCGCCCGGACCGCTTTTCGTGATGTCCCGACGGTCAGGTGCTTCCACCCGGCGCCAAATCGGCCTAGGGGCATCGGCGTGACGTCGAGCGGAGCGCCCATGTCTGATCTCGCGGCCTTCCTGCGCGCCTGGGCGAAGGATCCGCTCGGCATCGCGGCGGTGGCCCCGTCCGGTCCGTCGCTCGCGCGTCTGATCACCGCCGAGATCACCCCCGACATGGCCCCCGTGATCGAGCTGGGGCCCGGCACCGGCGTCTTCACCAAGGCGCTGCTCGAACGCGGCCTCCAGCAATCGGACCTCGTCCTCGTCGAGAATGAGGCCGATTTCGCCCGGCTGCTCGAAACCCGCTTCCCGCAGGCCCGCATCCTGCGCGGCGATGCGGCGCGGGTGCGTCGGCATCGCGCGCTGTTCGGCGGCGAGCTGGCCGGGGCGACGATCTCGGGCCTGCCGATCCTCAGCATGAACGCCGGGCAGCAGATGAAGATCATGGCGGGCTGCTTCGGGCTGATGCGTCCCGGCGGCCGCTTCTACCAGTTCAGCTACAGCCCGGTCTGCCCGATCCGCCGCCCGGTGCTCGAGCGGCTCGGCCTCGAGGCGCGCCGGCTGTCGAGCACGCTCCGCAATCTTCCGCCCGCCGCTGTCTATGAGATCGGCCGCGTCGACGAGTGATGGTTTCCCGATGAACGACCCTTTGACGATCCGCCGCCTCTATGGCCGGCGCCAGGGCCACAAGCTGCGCCAGGGCCAGGCCGAACTGGTCGAGCGGCTGCTGCCCGAGATATCGGTGCCCGAGACGGGCGAGCTGACCGCGTCCACGCTGTTCGGCGACGCCGAGGGGCGGGGCCGCCCGCTCGAGCTGGAGATCGGCTTCGGCAAGGGCGAGCATATGGCGTGGCAGGCGAGCCAGCGGCCCGGCCACGGCTTCATCGGCTGCGAGCCCTTCCTCGACGGCGTGGTCGGCGCGCTGATGAAGGTCGACGAGCTCGGCCTCGCCAATGTCCGCATCCACATGGGCGACGCGATCGAGGTGCTCGAACGCCTGCCCGACGCCTCGCTCGACCGTGCCTGGCTGCTCCACCCCGATCCCTGGCCCAAGGCGCGCCACGCCAAGCGCCGCTTCATGAATGCCGGCCCGATCGGCCTGATCGCGCGCAAGATGAAGCTGGGCGGCGAGTTCCGCTTCGGCACCGACCATCCGGTCTATGTCCGCTGGGCGATGATGGTGATGGGCCAGTCCCCCGACTTCGAATGGCTGGGCGAACACCCCTCCGACTTCCTCGTCCGCCCCGACGACTGGCCCGAAACCCGCTACGAAGCCAAGGCCCGGGCGAAGGGGCACGAGGTCTGGTACATGAAATATCGGCGTATATAAGGATACGATAGCGTAGATTTTTCGTATCTTTATCAGGTTGTTATAGGCAATTACCTACGTTATTATGCGCTATCGCTTTCGCTGCGGTGATTGCAAAGTGATTAAACAATCACGGCCCAAGGTGACGCATGGCAACCGGCAAAATCACGAGGGAGACGGTCGATCGTTTGCAGGCCGGCTCATCACCCGCATTCCTATGGGATGACGCCCTGAAGGGTTTCGGTGTGAGGGCGTCCACGTCGGGATCGAAGACCTACATCTTCCAATATCGAATGGGCGGACGCGAGGCGAAGACCAAGCGCTACACCATCGGTAAGCACGGATCGCCGTGGACAGCAGCCACTGCCCGCATGGAAGCGGTGCGAATCCTTACCATGGTGCGTCAGCGCACCGACCCCGTCTATGCGGATAAGGAAAGACGACGGGAGGCGGTTGAGCTAGCGTTCGATGCCTACGCTGACCGATTTGCTAAATCCTGCACTGGCAAGGGATGGCGCGCCCTCGTCGATCGGTCGCTTCGCCTCCACCTCGTCCCGCTGATCCGCGACAAGCCAATTACGCAGATCATTCGGACAGATATCGTCATTGCGCTGGACGAGATCCCGATCGAGCAGATTGCCAATCGCCGGAACGTGTTCGCCGTCGCGCGACGGCTATTCCGCTGGGCCGTCAGTCGCGGTGATATCAAGATCAGTCCTATGGAAGGGATGGAAACTCCCAAGGCGGTAAAGCCGCGAGATCGCTGGCTCACCGATAAGGAATTGCCGCGGATCTGGAATGCGGCTCCCCTTACTCACCCGTGCTTTGGACCGATTGTCCGATTGCTGATCGCAACAGGCCAGCGCAGGGAAGAGGTTTCGGGCGTGGACTGGTCCGAACTCGATCGTGAGGCCCGGATGTGGACGCTGCCGGGCGAGCGAACCAAGAATGGCGAGCCCAACTACATCCCGCTGAGCGATCTCGCCATCGCCGAACTCGATCGGGTTGCTGGCAGGGAGAAATGGCCATCACGGGGGCGAACGTTCGCAACCTCGACCGGTGGAGGCTTCTCAGGGTTCGCCAAGGGCAAGCTCAAGCTCGACAAACTCATCGGGGAGGACGGCGGGGAGCCGATGCCACCTTGGCGTCTGCACGATCTCCGTCGAACCGTGGCGACAGGTTTTCAGCGGCTGGGCGTCCGCTTTGAGGTCACCGAAGCGATTTTGAACCACGTGGGCGGATCGCGGGCCGGTGTGGCCGGCATCTATCAGCGCCACGACTGGAAGCCGGAGAAGACCGAGGCCTTGCGCGCCTGGAATGACCATCTCCAGAGCATTTTGTCTGACTAGGTCGCCCGCGTTCGAACGAGAATGGTCTGGGTAACATTCGCCGCGACGCTGCGCTAAATCAGCCCAATGCTGAGAGCTTATGTCGACGACTCTGTTTCCAACACCGGCGATCGGCGGCTAGTGCTTGCTGCGCTGATCCAAAGTGAGGCGATATGGGCGGCGTTCGAAGTGGATTGGCGACGCGCGCTCGCCGAGCCACCAGCGATCGCCTATTTTAAGATGGCCGAGGCGCAGAACCGGCGCGACCAGTTCAAAGGCTTTTCGGAGAAAGAGCGCAACCGCAAACTCCACGCACTCGCCGACGTCGTCGCCCGTTATGCCCCCTGGGGGTTTCATGCCTCGGTCAGCACGACTGACTACCGCGAATTGATCGAGCCGGTCGCGCCGTTCCCTATGCGAACGCCCTACTTCCTACTGTTCTACGCGATCGTGTTCGGGGTAGCACGAATGCATGAGGCCCTCAGCGTCAGCGAACCGTGCGACTTCATCTTCGATCAACATTCCGGGCTCGATAAGAAGACGCTGCCGATGCTCAACGACATGATCGCGTCCTCCGGCGGATCATGGGTTGGTCAGATCAGCGGCAGTGTTCGGTTTGCCGACGACAAGGACGAGGTCGCTATTCAAGCCTCGGATTTTCTAGCGTGGCTTATTCGACGCGATGGCGATGGCCCATTGCCGCCCGGCTGCGACGGGTTGATGGACAAGCTCGTCATCTACGGCGTCAATCGTTTTACCGACATCGATAGGGCGCGGCTCGAGCAGATCAGCGCTGGCTTCTCGGAAATCCCGCGCGCGAACTCTATCGACAAACAGGGTTGGCGGGAAATGATCCCGATCTGGGAGGGCGGTCACGCCAAGGCAGTAAACGATGCTGCCATCGCCGCCGGGCTCTATCCACCCGAGGATAAGCAATCCGGGGGATCTCCCGCCGCTCATTCAATAATACGCCGAGCTTCAGAACAGCACTAAGCCGTTTATGCCGTCGAGGTTAGATTCAACGTACACACTTAGCGTTGGGCGAAAAGGCTGCGGACCGCCCTAAGCGTTCCGACTTGCCTCGTTTGGAAGCCGCGAACAAGCGCGGTCAGTCGGAGGTTTATCTTGTCCTCGCCGCCGTAAAATCGGTGGCGATTCTTGAAGCGCTCGAACTTTCCGTCGCGACGATCAGGCATTAACACGAAGCGCTCGATCACTATACCGTCTTCGATCACCTCGTAACCTTTAGGCATGTCGTCGAGCAGCCCATCGTGGATTAGCAGATTGCGGATTAGTTCGACCTCGGTGACCTCGTCGCAGGTCTCGAACAAGGTGCCCACCACCTTCTCACGCGCGAGCTTCTTCAGCTTTTTTCGGTCCCCAAACATGAAGTTTGATGACGCGAGTCTCGGATACGTCTTGAAATCCTTGCGGATCGATTCGCTCTCGCAGGCGAGCTTGGCGAGATAATCGAGCAGGCTGTGCATTCGGATGAACAAGAATCCGAGCGTCGAGAACAGCATGGTCACGGTGGGCGACGTGCTCCAACGAATGCTGTCTTCGACAGGAATCCCGGGCGTGAAGAAGGGCTCCAAATTGAGGATGCGGTAGAATTCGCCAGTGAGCTGGCTCACTTCCTTCGTACATTCCTGGATCGCGGAGACGAGTACCTGGCAATCATACAGATAAAGAAAGCGGTTGAGCTCGGGGAATGCCGCAAGCTTGACCAGCGCCGTCTCAAAGGCGTCACGGCGGATGGGCGCTTCGGAGTTGAGCCCGGCTTGGCTAAGGAAGGGAGGAACGTGGGGGAGTAGCTTCCGGTAAATACCGAGTCCGCCGAAGATGCTCGCTGCGAGGTCGTCGTAAAGCGCGACACATTCGGCTTCCACCGCGTAAAGGCCGTCATCCTCAAGCGGACGCCAACTGCCATCCGACGTCTGGAGGAAGCAGTCGCCAGCTAGGCCATCTGCAAAGCGTGTCGGCACCCCGTTGAGCTGCAGGACGGGAGAATCCGGACCAATAGGTTCGACACCTTTTCGACCGATCATTGGCGGCTCGGGACGATCATGGTTGTGCCAACATCGGTGGTGCATCAGCCAGATAGTCCCGGTAGGCGAACATGATTAGGTCTCGCACGAGCTCGATCAACCCGCTCGTCGGCGTGCCGTCAAAAGGATCGCCATGGGCCATCGCATTGCGACGATCCTCCAAGGTTGGTTTCGTTTCTCCGGTTAGCTGGCCGATCGCCGTTCCACCGCAACGTGCGATCATCGGAATTTGAGCGTCGGTAAGCCCCTCCTTGTCGACCAAATGTCTGAGCAACGCCTTGAAGGAATATCGGATCGGCTGGGTCATCGCCTCGGGCGACGACGGATCGACCCTTTTGGTCGGAAGGCGGGGCACGACATGGCCAAAGCGATCTTTCAGCGCGAGTTCCAGCGTCGTAAGTGCGACCAGCTCAGCGCCTTTGATGAGGTCCATGTCGATCCAGCCCAGAAGGAACAGCTTCTGCGCCCGCTCAAACTTCAGGCGCACTATGTCCGGAATGCGGGGATCGAGCGAAAGGTTGGCGACGAATGCCCGCCACTCATCCGGGGTGCTGAAGCGCCAGAAAGCGACCGGATTGCCGGGCGCAGGCCATATCAACACCATGGGTTCTGGCAGCGATGGCAGGTCATAGTGTGGTATGGTCATTGTTGGAGCTTGACCCAGCGCGTGGTGCAGGCGAAGCCTATTTTCGCTCGGTCGCCATGCCCGCACGCGTCAGCAGATTGTTGATACTTCGCGAGACAGATGTCAGCTTGGCTGGTGTACGAATTTTACAAGCCACTTCGCAACTTCCTTCGCGGCTTCAATCTCTGGAGCGGTCTTGGCGCGACTGTCCGCCGTCAGCGCCAATGGCACAGATTTGAGGTTGTGATGTAAGGAGGATTTGGGCTTCGTCGTAGTGACGAAGGAACGAAGATGAAGCCCAAATCCTCAAGCGTAAAATCGGCCCGCAAACCCAAGGCGTCGGCCGAACAGGTGGTGAAGGATATCCGGCGCGCGACACGCCGGCATTTCTCGGCGGAGGACAAGATCCGCGTGGTTCTGGAGGGCTTGCGCGGCGATGACAGCATCGCGGAGCTGTGCCGCAAGGAGGGCATTGCCCAGGGCTTGTATTATACTTGGTCAAAGGAGTTCATGGAGGCCGGGAAGCGTCGGCTGGCGGGCGACACCGCCCGTGCCGCGACGAGCGGCGAGGTACAGGATCTGCGCCGTGAGGCGCGTGCCCTGAAGGAGGCCGTCGCCGACCTCACGCTCGAAAACCGGCTGCTGAAAAAAAGCATGATCGCGGATGGGGGAGACCCCGAATGAGGTATCCGGGATCCGAGAAGCTGGAGATCATCCGCATCGTCGAGCAGTCGCACCTGCCGGCGAAGCGGACCCTCGACCAGTTGGGCGTCGCGCGGCGGACCTTCTACCGATGGTATGATCGCTATCTCGAAGGCGGCCCCGAGGCGCTGGAGGATCGTCCTTCCGCGCCGAGCCGGGTCTGGAACCGCCTCCCCGGCGCCATTCAGGACCAGATCGTCGAGATGGCACTGGAGCAGTCCGATCTGTCGCCCCGCGAACTGGCGGTGCGCTTCACCGATGAGAAGGACTATTTCGTCTCGGAATCAACGGTCTACCGCCTGCTCAAGGCGCATGACCTGATCACCAGCCCGGCCTTCGTCGTGGTCAAGGCGGCCGACGAGTTCCATCGCAAGACCAGCCGCCCGAACGAGATGTGGCAGACCGATTTCACCTACTTCAAGATCATCGGCTGGGGATGGATGTACCTCTCCACCGTGCTCGACGATTTCTCGCGCTACATCATCGCCTGGAAGCTGTGCACCACGATGCGGGCCGAGGACGTGACCGACACGCTGCAACTCGCGCTCGAAGCCTCAGGCTGCGACCACGCCACCGTCAGGCACAAACCAAAGCTGCTCAGCGACAACGGACCGAGCTACATCGCCGGCGAACTCGCCGACTGGATCAAAGCCCATGACATGAGCCATGTTCGCGGCGCTCCGCTACATCCCCAGACCCAGGGCAAGATCGAGCGCTGGCACCAGACCCTGAAAAACCGCATCCTGCTGGAGCACTACTTCCTGCCTGGCGATCTCGAACGGCAGGTCGAGGCCTTCGTCGAGCATTATAACCATCGCCGCTATCACGAGAGCCTCGACAACGTGACACCGGCCGACGCCTATTTCGGCAGGGCCGCCGCCATTATCGAACGGAGGAAACGCATCAAGCGAAAGACCATCGAACAGCGACGCTTGCTTCACCGCAAGCTCGCCGCCTAAACATCAACCCCAGACGAGGCCCGATCTCCTCTTCTCTGCGCAACCATCTGCGCCAAATGTCCCGACGACGGACAGCCGGGCTTCACCGATCGGTCCATCAGCAGGATCAGGCCGGACAGCAGGTTGCCGAAGGTCTTCTGCAGGCCGAAGCCGACCGCGAGGCCGAAGGCGCCCGAGAAGACCGCGAGGGCGGTCAGGTCGATGCCGAGCAGGTCGATGCCCATCAGCGCGGCGACGACGACCAGCGTCACCGCGACCAGCTTCTGGATGAGGACGCGCTGATAATGATCGAGGCTGCGGGCCTGCTCGATCGAGCGGCCGATCAGCCGGATGGCGAGGCGGGTCCCCGCGAACAGCAGCGCGACGACGACGATTCCGTTGAGCACCCCGAGCAGGCTGATGCGCCGCGAGCCGACCGGCAGGCTGGCCGCGCTCAGCCCTTCCAGCAGCGGTTCCAGCCCGCGCAGCACCCCGGCCATGGCGCCGACGAAGGCGCACAGGCCGATCAGCCAGGCGACCCCGGCCGCGAGGCCCGCGCCGCGCGCGATGCGCCGGGCGAGCAGGCCGGCGGCGAGGCCGGTCGCCGCCGCCAGCAGCAGTTGCGCGGCCAGCTCGTCCAGCCGCAACGCGCTCGCCGCGATCAGCAGGACCAGCGCGACGGCCGACCGGATGATGGCGCAGAGCGGCGGCGCGAGGCGGGCCTCCTCCTGCGCGTCGCCCCGGCGCCAGCGCCGCAGGATCGCCGGTCCCAGCAGCTTCGCCGCCAGTTGCCCGGCCGCGAAGGAGCCGGCCGCGATCAGGGCGGCGAGCAGCGCCTGCTGGATGGCGCGGTCGCCCAGGCTGGGCAGGACGAAGAATTCCATGCCTATTCAGAGCCAGAAACGGGGCGGGGTTGCAAGGCGCGGGTTCAAAAGGGGAAGGCGTAGAGGATCGCCAGCATGGCGACGCCGAAGGTGATCAGGTTCAGCGGCAGCCCGATCCGCACGAAGTCCATGTAGCGATAGCCCGCCATCTGATAGACGATGACGTTGGTCTGGTAGCCGAAGGGCGTCGCGAAGGCGGCGCTGGCGGCCATCATCACCCCGACCAGGAACGGCCGCGGGCTGACCCCCAGGCTCTCGGCCAGCGCCACCGCCACCGGCGTCACCAGCACGGCCACCGTCGCGTTCGACAGCAGCTCGGTCAGCACCATCGTCAGCAGGTAGAGCACCGCCAGCGCGGCCACCGGGCTGAGGTCGTGGACGCTCGCGATCAGCAGGCGCGAGGCGGCGGCGGCGAGCCCGCTCTCCTCCATGGCGATGCCGATCACGACCATGCCGGCGATCAGGATCAGGATTTCCGGCTTGAGCCCGCGATAGGCCTCGTCGGCGCTGACCACGCGCAGCAGGATCAGCGCGACCGCCCCGGCGAACGCCGTCGACGCGATCGGCGCGACCCCGGCGGTGGCGAGCAGCACCGCGCCGACGAAGGTCGCCAGCGCCAGCGCCGCCTTGCGGAGGTTCAGCGGGCGCTTCTCGGCGAACAGCCGGGAATCGCCGATCTGGGCGCTGGGGATGTGGAGCGGATCGATCGGCGCGTCGGGCCCCTCGCGCTGCTCGCTTTCGTGGCGGCCGCCCAGCAGCCGGCCGCTCAGGAAGAACAGGTAGAGCCCGCCCGCCAGCGCCATCGGCAGGCCGACGGGGGTGATCTCGAAGATGCCGAAGCGCGGCTGCCCGGCGACGCTCGCCATGTCGTCGACCAGCAGGTTGGTCGACGTGCCGATCAGCGTGCAGCAGCCGGTCAGGATGGTGACGTAGGACAGCGGGATCAGGAAGCGCTTCGGCGAGAGCTTCAGCGCGTTGGCGACGTCGCGCACCACCGGGGCGCCCAGCACGACGATCGGGGTCGAATTGAGGAAGCAGGAGACCGAGCCGATCATCGCCAGCAGCATCCAGATGCCGGTCGCCCCGAAGCGGCGGCATAGCGCCACGGCGGCGGCGATCGCGCGATCGAGCAGGCCCGACAGCTCGAGCGCGTAGGCGATCACGAACAGCGATGCGAGCGCGATGATCGCCGGGCTGGCGAAGGCGCCCTGGACGTCGATCGGCCGGACGACGCCCGTCATCAGCAGCACCGCCGCGCCCGACAGGGCGACCACGTCGGCGCGGATCCGGTCGAGGATCAACGCGGCGACGACCGCGGCAAGAACAACCAAGGTGATGATCTGGTCGGCCGTCATGCGCGCCCTGCGTCGGCCCGCATCGCCGGCCTGTCAACGCCTTGCTGCTGGAATCGCTGATTTTTGTCTGGAGGATGGCCCGGTATTTGGTATCACCTGCGCATGCATGAGCCCAGCATCAGGACCAGCCGGCTTGTGATCGCGGCCGGTCTGGCGGCCGTGATCCTGGTCGGGGGCGCCGGTTTCCTGCTCGGGCGGCAGACCGCGCCCGGGCCGGTCCCGGTCGCGCCGCCGGTCGTCGCGCCGGCGCCCGCGCCGAAGCCGCCGGTGGAGCGGCTCCTCCACCGCGCCGAACTGGTGGCGCTGGCCCGCGAGGCGGCCGATGCCTGGTCGACCGGCGACGCGCTGCCCGACGGCCTGCGGCGGGCGGCGGGACAGCGCTTCGAACTGGTGCTGCCCTTCGGTTGCAGCGGCCCGACCGGCCCCGACGAGCGGCTGCCGATGCAATGGGGCTATGACGACAAGCAGGAGACGCTGCGCATTTCGGTGACGCCGGTGCAATGGCGCGCCGTCGACTGGGGCTATGATGCGGGCGACGCACGGCGCGCCGAGGGCTTCTGGGTCGCCCGCCCCTGGTCCTCCAGCGATCGTTGTCCCGAGCGCCGTCCGCCGTCGACGCCGAGCGGGACCGAGCCGATCACCCTGCCGGGCCAGTCGCTCGCAGTCGCCCAGTTCCTGCCCGCCGACGCCGACGGCCGGATCGCGCGCAACGGGCGCCCGCTGGAGGTCGTTCGCCGCGTCGCCCGCGCCGACTTCGACCCGAGCCGGGGTTTCCGGCTGCGCATCGCCGGCCGTGTCGATCGCGACCCGGAACCGGTGCGCTGCGTCCAGCCGGGGGGTACCGAGCAACGCCCGATCTGCGTGATCAAGCTCCGCATGGACGAGATCGCGATCGAAAACGCCGCGAACGACGACATCCTGGGCCGCTGGCCCCTCGCCAACGGCCGCTGACGCGGCTTCGCCTCACGGCGTGGGCGGCCGGTCCGGGGTCATGGGAGATGGAGGAAGCGACGTGGTGGAGCTGAGGGGTCTGCCGAAAGCAGTCTCTCTCAACCACTTAGTCCTGACCAACCGTGAAAATCGGCCTACGGATTCCTTGGGCATCCGGAGCCTCGTTGTCCAACCTTTTCCGGGGAAATTGCGGGGTCGCATCGGCCTTCGGTTCAGCGGTGACGCATGACGAAGGCATCTCGTCGCGCTCAGCGCCAGGCCCACGGCATCAAACTGCCGGCGGGGCCCTTCACCCGCGATTTCATCATGTCGGCCAAGTCGCCGTCGGGCGGCTGGAGCCGTGATCAGCTCGCAGCCTGGGGGATCGGCTGGCCGCCTCCAAAGGGGTGGATCGATCGGCTGATCGAAGGGGGTGCGGCATGAGCGCGCCGGAGCCCCGCCTCGCCGTCCACCAGTTCAGCAGGGAGGAGGCGATCGAGTTCGCCCAGACCGGACGGTGGAAGCCCCTGAGCCCGAAGGAGCGCGCGCTGGTCCAGCTCAGGCAGGAATGCCTCTGCATGGACTTCTCCGCCTTCCATGAGGGTATCACCGAACTGCTCGGCCGCCCGGTCTATACCCACGAGTTCGCCGATCCTGACCGGCTGTGGGAGGAATATCACCGCGGCGAGCCGATCGGGCTGGACGAGATACTCGCCAAGCTGCCGGCGCACCTCAAACCGATCGTGGTCATCGTCGACCAGGGCGGTGACGCATGAGCATCCGCGCGATCCACGCCATCTTCGAATGCGATGGCTGCGGCTGCGAGTTCGGCGCCGACATCGACACCGCTGCGACGAGGCCGCTCCGTTGGTCGATGATCGATATCGCCAACGACGCCTTGCGCGGCGGTAGCGGGTGGATACGACACCACCGCGAAGTCGACGTCGGCTCCGTATCCTACCAGCGCGGCAAGCACCTCTGTCCGAAATGCACCCGGGCGGAGGACAATCGCCACCTCGAATCGTGCGTCGACCCGGATTGTGACGGCTGCAAGCCTGAGATCGAGAGCGCGAATGACGATATCTCCGGTCGCGCGATTGGGCGCGCGGTTGCCTCCCATGTTCGCGACAAGCTCGGGCTGCGGCGGGAGGGTGAGAGCGTCCATGAATACTGCCTGCGCGCCGGCATTCCGATGAAGCAGGCGGCTCCGAAGCCTGCTGCCGATTACGACAGCTATCTCGGAGATGACGCATGAGCGCGCTCCGCCCCCATATCCGCGCGGCGCGTGCGCTTGCCGAAGCGTTCGCATTCGAGGCCAACGAAACGGGCGATGAGCGCAACGGTTTGCTGCTCTGCCGCATCAGCGCTGCGTATAGCCGCGCCGCGAAGTCGATGGAGGCGATAGCGGAGGCCGACAGTTATGCCGCCTACGATGATCGGCTCGCTGCTTTGAGTAGGGAGCTTGGCAAGGCCGAGGCGGAGCTGATCTCCGTTCGATCGGCGCCTGACAGTGCCAATTATCATGGTCGGAGTCGGACGGAAGCCGCACAGCGCGAGGTGAAGCGCCTCAGAGACGAGGTCGATCGCCACCTTAAGAGCGGTCCCGACCCCGTCGTCATCCACCGCCAGAGCGCGGGGCAGACGGCCGAGGCGCTGGCTGGCTGGCCGGTCCAGCGGGAGGGCTGCTGATGTACCAGCAGGGCCTCTTCATCGACGGCTTCGCCGGGGGCGGCGGCGCCAGCACCGGCATTGCCATGGCGATCGGCCGCGAGGTCGACCACGCGATCAACCATAGCGAGACCGCGATCGCCATCCACAAGGCGAACCACCCGAGCACCGATCACCACTGCACCGATATCCGCATCCCGATGCTGCCGCGCGCGGTGACGAAGGGGCAGCGCGTCTGGGGCGCCTGGTTCTCGCCCGACTGCAAGGAATACAGCAAGGCGAAGGGTGGCCCGGTCAAGGATCGCAGCATCCGCGCTCTCTGCTGGGAGGTGATCCACTGGATCGAGGAGGTCGATCCCGAGGTCGCCTATCTCGAGAACGTCGAGGAATTCGAATATGCGGCGCCGCTCGACCGCAACGGCGTCCCGATCGCGGAGCTCAGCGGCAAGGACTTCCAGAAGTTCGTGCGGATGATCCGCCGGACCGGCCGCGTCGTCGATTGGAAGAAGCTTCGCGCCTGCGACTATGGCGCTCCGACGTCGCGCTTGCGGCTCTACATGGTCATGAAGAAGAAGATCCCGGGCGTGAAGACCGTGATCGTCTGGCCGAAGCCGACGCACGCGCCGGCGAACGACAACCGGGTGCTGAGCGGCGAGCTGCAGCCCTACCGCACCGCGGCCGAATGCATCGACTGGTCGATCCCTTGCCCGAGCATCTTCGACCGTAAGAAGGACCTGGTCGACGCGACGAACCGGCGGGTCGCGCACGGCGTCATGCGTCATGTCGTCCTGGCGGCGCAGCGCGGCGTCCGTCCCTTCATCGTGCCGGTCACCCATAGCAAGGGTTGGAGCAGGACCCACGATTCGCTCGACCCGCTGCGGACGATCACCACGGCCAACGGCGGCGAGCTCGCTGCGGTCGACGTCGGCCTCGCGCCGCACATCACCAAGTTCCGCAAGGGAAGCGCCGGCACGCCCGTGAGCGATGCCATGCCGACCGTCTCGGCGAACGGCGAATCGAACCATCCGGGCGGCGCGGTGCCGCTGGGCGTTGTCGGGGCGACGCTCTACCGAACCCGGAACGGGGAGCGGAAAGGGCAGGCGCCACGTGCTCTGGATCCCGACAAGCCCTTGGGCGTCGTGGCGGCCGAGGCTTCCGGCTTTGGCCTGGCTCAGGTCAGCGCAGCGCCGCTCATCGATCGCCAGTTCTCCGGATCGACGCCGCAGCCTGCCGATGAGCCCATCGGCGCGACCATGGCAGGGGGTGGCGGCAAGAGCGCACAGGTCAGCGCTTTCCTCACGCGCTTCTACGGCAGCGACAAGCGCGCGGCCGGCGGCGATCCGAAGGTGCCGCTGCCCACGACCCGCGCCGGCGGGACGCATCACGGCGTCGTCACAGCGCACCTTGAGCAGGCCAATGGCGGGCCGAGGAACCTGAACAGCGCCGGCCGTGACGCTCGTCGGCCGCTGTCTACCGCGACCACGACTGGTTCTCAGCAGCGGATCGTCGAGACCACGCTGATCGAAGAGGGCTCGCTCCCACCCGAGATGCTCGAGCGCGCTACGATGGTCGCCGCGTTCCTGGTCAAATACTATGGGACCGACGGCGAGAGCGAGACGGCCCAGCACCAGCCCGTCGACCGGCCACTGGACGCGATCACCACCAAGGCGCGCTTCGCCGTCGTCACGGTGACGATCGACGCGGTGACCTATGTGATCGTCGACATCGGCCTGCGGATGCTCAAGCCGCGCGAGTTGGCGCGGGCGCAGGGCTTCCCCGACAGCTACGTCCTCGATCCCGAGTGCTGGTACACCACCAAGCCGAGCAAGAAATACCCGCAGGGGCAGCGCAAGTTCGGCCGCCTGCCCGTCCACGAGCAGATCAAGGCAATCGGCAACAGCGTCTGCCCGCCAGTCGCCGCGGCGCTGGTACGCGCGAACCAGCCTGGGCTCCCGATCGCGGATCCGGAATGGAGGATGGCGGCATGACGGGCCGGTTCACCATCCAGCCCAACGGCACGATCGTCGAGCGGGCGGTTTCGCCGGCCGAGGAGCGCGCCTCGCATATCCACTGCGCGCGGGTGTATCTGCGCGAAGCGAGGCTCCGCCAAGCCTCACAGCCGAAGTTCGCGGCCACGCTTAGAGAATGGGCGGGGAATGCCCGTCGCCGGGCGGCGGCGATCGACGCCCGACCGGCTCAGATGGACATGTTCGCATGACCCGCCGCTGCGCCAACTGTTTCAATGCCGATGGCATCGTTCGCATGTGGGGCACGGTGCTTTGGTGTCGCCCGTGTGCCGCTGGGGCTGGTGCGGTTGGTCGCCGCGCTCTGGTGCGGCATGACCATGTCAATGATCCCGAGGCATTTTCACCGGAAGTGCTCAAGCAAATCGCCTGCGGTCCTATCATGGACGGCAACGCCCTATATCTGCCGGCGGGGAAGATCAGCATGGCCGAAGCCAAGGCTCGCGAGGCATCCCAGATCGTTGGCGATGAGCCCTCGACATGACCGAGATCAACAAGATGTTCGGGTGGGAAGGGTGAGCGGGTTGCTTCATCTCGCCGAGCCCGACAGCCGCCGCTTCGTCATGTTCAGCGGCGGGGAGGGCTCTTACCGCGCGGCGAAGATCGTCCGCGCGCGGCATCCGGAGGCTCCGCTCGGCCTCGTCTTCACCGACACGCTCTATGAGGACGCCGACACCTACCGCTTTCTGATCGAGGCCGCTGCCGATGTGTTCGATCGCCGGCTCAACTGGACCGTCCGTGCCGAAGATTTCCCCGATTATCGGGTCGCCGAGGACGTGCCGATCGAGGAATATCGGGGTAATCCGGAATGGCGCGCTTTCCTCGCGGATCTGCGGGCGCGGACGATGGAGGCCATCCCCGAGCTCGTCTGGCTCGTCGAGGGCCGCGACGTCTGGGAGGTGTTCCGCGACGAACGGTTCCTGGGCAATAGCTCTGTCGATCCGTGCTCGAAAATCCTCAAGCGCCAGATGGCCGATGCATGGCGATCGGGAAATTGTCGCCGGATCGGTGAATTGTTCGGTCCGCCTGATGTGTTCTCGGTCGGCATCGGTGATCATGAGGCCCATCGGTACGACGATGGAAAGGGCAGGGGTATCGGCCCTCGGACGGCTGAAGACGGCTGGATCTACGACGCGCCGCTGCTGACTGACCCGTCCGACTTCCCCAGCTTCTTCATGGCGCCGATCGAGACGTTCGGCCTTCGCCGCTGCCGGCTCTACGGCATGGGCTACGGTCACGGGAACTGCGGCGGATTCTGCTGCAAGGCAGGCCAGGCCCACTATGCCAACCGTTTCAAGGTGCAGCCTGAGCGTTTCGCCTACGACGCGATGATGGAGCGGAAGGTGGGCGCTTTCCTCGGCGCCGAGGTCTCGATGCTCACCGATCGCCGCGGCGGTGATGGCAAGAAGGTTCTGACCCTGGACGCCTTCGCCCAGAGGTTAATCGCCGAGCCGGGCACGGTTTACGAGTACGAGCCGGGCGATGCCGGCTGCGCATGCTTCGGGGTGGCGGGATGACCACCCCCGCCGGCCAGGTCGGGCTCAACTGCCCGCATTGCGGCGACAACCTCACCCGTACCTATGTCGCGCGCAGCTATCCGTGCCCGGGCGGCCATCGCCGGACGCGCTATTGCAATCGGTGCCACGAGCAGAACGCGACGATCGAGCACGTCGTCAACGTCCGGCGCAAGTCGCTCATCATCGACCTGGAATCGCTCGAGCCCTCAACCGGCCGCCTGATCCGCGCCATGCTGCGCGAGTTGAAGGTGCCGTTCACGAACCTGGTGGACTGATGGCACCCAAAGCTACCATCGCCAGTGCCATCGTCATCCAGGCCGACCGATTCGACCTCCTCCGCTGCCGGTGCCCGGTCTGCCTGCTGCTGGACGCGCGCTATCCGGCCGAGGGCTTCCAGCTCGCGCTGTTCCCGTATCGGCCGGCGCAGGTGGCAAGGCGGAGGCCATGAAGATCGTCCCGTTGACCCTGCGCGAGGCTAACGACTTCGTCGAACAGCACCATCGACACAGCGCCAGGACGTCGAACGACGGCGGGAAGTTCGCGATCGGGCTGGAGGTCGGCGGCGAGCTCGTCGGTGCTGCGATCGTCGGGCGCCCGGTGGCGCGCATGCTGCAACGGCCCGGCGCTGCCGAACTCCTCCGATGCTGCGTTTCGCCGATGGCGCCGCGCAATGCCTGCTCCCGCCTTGAGGCGCGGTGCAAGCGCATCTGGCAGCAGATGGGCGGTACGCGGTTGCTGACCTACACGCTGGCGCGGGAAAGCGGCGCGAGCCTGCGCGCGACTGGTGCCGTCCGCGAGGCGACCGTCGACGCCGAATCATGGAACCGGCCGAGCCGGCGGCGTGCTGCGCGGTCGATCGAGGCCGAGGACAAGGTTCGTTGGTCGTGGACGCTCCCGGAGATCCCGGCCTGATGACCACCGCCCGCAACCGCCTCTCGACCCGCGGCATCGGCGCGGATAATAGGCTCGCCATGAGCTACCCCTACACCCCGGCCTACGTCGAGACGATCCTGCGCAAGCTGAGCGACGAGCGGCTCGCGACGATCACGCCGGCCGATTTTCAGCGATATTGGGCGGTCAAGATCCTGCCGACGAAGATCGGGCAGGAGCTGATCGATGCGGAGAGGGCGGCGCGGCGGGCGAAGGGGTGATGACCCGTTATTGACTCCGTTGTTCGTTTAATGTTCTCATAATCACACCCCAACACGAGTCGGGCGACGGCGCCCGCATATGGACACGATCATGAGCACAGCAACGCTGGTGCGCACGCACCACGGCGCGAAGACGCGCGCCCGCGAAACCTATGAGACCGATCCGCAGGTCGAGACCCTGTACCGTGGCGACCTGGCCGGCGCGATCGCCGCGGCCAGATCCCTTCCGGCGCCGCAGCGCGCCAGCGCCCGAATCGAGACGGACGAGCATTTCTATGGCCCCGACCTGTTCGACACGATGACGGCCGAGAGCGTGCCGCTTGCCGATTACGACCTGATCGACGGCTCCAACATCGTCCGTCTGGAGAAGGGCGCGCTCGAGCTCCTGCGCGGCCACCGCCAAATGATGCCGCCGGCGTCGATCCTCAACGACCAGATCGAGGTCATCACCGTCATCCTGCGCCACAAGAAGACGATCCAGGATGTCGAGGAGCTGGACGGCAAGCGCCTGATCCGAATCACCGCGGCCGACATCGAGGCGGCTTGATGACCTATGGGCAGCGGGCGTGGGCAGGCGGTTTTTCCTGCCTGGACGAGCACGGTCGGCTCGATGAAACAGACCCGGGACGAGAAGCCCGAGCACTTTTCGGTGAAGGTCAGTTGCGACATCTGTAAACAGTGGCGCGACGTCGATCTCGACGCGATCATTGCGCGCAAGGGGGCCGACTTCTCGCTGGTGAACAGGCGGGCCCGCTGCAAGCTGACGCGCGGCTGCCGGGGCTGGAACCGTTTCTTCTACCAGGGCGGCGTGATGCGCCCGCTGTGGACCCAGGAACAGGTTGAGAAATGGATGCGGGCCGACGCGGCGCGCCGATCGGCGGAGAAGCTCGGCCGGGAGAAGGTGGTGCCTCTGCTGCGCGGGCGCGACTTCCGGCTCGACCCACCACCGCGCGGGATCGATCAGTTGCTATGGGCGGTCTGCACGGATGAGGAGCGGCGGGAGCTGATCAGGAGGAGGGGATAGTCCTTAACTTGCCTGAGCCAACCGGAGCGCGCAGATTGGCATGACGACCGAGGGAGGCCGAAATCTGCAACCACTACCGAACCAACCCGGACGCGATCCCGAGCTGGCGCGAGTACATCGGATGGTCGCTGTCGATGCCAGAAGAACCCTTCGCCAGCGATGTCTACCCGAAGCGCAAGGGCCTCATCGTTCGCCAAGAGGCCGGCAAGATCGCGACCGATGTTCGCTCCTGGGGCATCACGACCAAGATCAAGGGCGCCTCGGGCAAGATGCTCGACAAGGCCGTCACCAACGTCCGCAACCTCTCTAGCCCTTTCTGGAAATCGACGCTCGCGAAGCCCGAACAGCGCTGCCTAGTGCCGTTCACCACCTTCGCCGAACCGACGCTCGATCCGCACCCGGAGTTTGGCAAGAAGGGTGAGCACTGGTTCAAGCTGCCGGCCTATCCCGTGGGCGCATTCGCCGGGATCTGGCGCGGCGGCGAATATGCGTTCCTGACCTGCGAACCGTGCGCGCTGGTGGCGCCGCTGCACCCGAAGGCGATGCCGGTCATCCTCCATCCCGAAGATTACGAGGCGTGGCTGACCGGCGACCTCGATGCTGCGTGCAACCTGGCGCAGCCATTCCCGTCGCAGATGATGGAAGTCGCGACCGTCTGGCCAAAGGGGTAAGGCGCCGGAATCGGTCGGCTTGGCATTCGATCGTCAGGCGTCCCCGTCGAAGCGTGCCTCCGGCCTATCCGGCTGTCGTCTGCCAATCCGGCTGCGAGAATCTACGATCGGCCTCGGTCGCAGCACTGTACCTCACACGATTTTCTTACCGTGCTCTCGAAATTGATACAATCCGCATAGTCGATTCGGCGATCTCGTCGAAAAAATGCGGTTCCCAACCGCTTACGCCCGCGGGCGCGCCAGGAAGGACCCGCGCGCCCGTCATCAGTTGATGGATGGATGATCGCAAAAATATTTGCGTGCATGGCCACGCAACTATTGCGCGGATCGTTGAGTTGTGTCTTTATCTGATTCGCCGACCGATCGCATTGAGCGACGGCCCCGGCTGGAACGAAAGGACATAGCCCGATGGGCATTGACACTCTCACCTATTCCCAGAGCCTTGAACAGGCCGGCTTCAAGCGCGCGCAGGCTGATGCTATTGCGGCGGGCATGGGCAAGGCCGCAGCCGACCTGGTCACCAAGGCCGATCTCGACGCGGCTATTGATCGCGTCACCATCCGCGTGGGTGCGCTCCTCGCCGCAGGCTTGGCCATCAGCACGGCCGTTCTGGGCCTGCTCATCTCCCTTCATTGAGCCGAAACCGGGCGACCAGCTCGCCCGGTCGCGTCGCAGCTTGCCCAAGCGGCGCCTGATGATGGCAGGGCTTGAAGGGAACGATTGATGAGCGTCGATCTGAAATTCATACCGTCCACGTTCGGTGGCGGCTGGCTGATCCCGGTTAGCTCGGAGGCGCGCGAGGCCTTCACCAACCAGTTCGGGGAAGAAGCGGCACCCTTGGCCCCGCTGGGCGACGAAGAGGGCTGGATTATTGAACCGCGCGACATGCGCGACCTGATGAACGATATCCGCGCGGACGGCTGGGATTTGCTGCTTCCGTAAGGCGAAACCGGGCTCCGGCCCGGTCCGCGCGCCATGGGCGAGCGCGCGCTGATGAGCCCGCCCACGAACGGAGAAACCTATGTCTCGTGATCGCACCCGCACTGCGGAGGCCAAGGGCCGCCGCATGACCCGCCGCAGCGAACGCCGCTTCAAGTCCGCGCTGGCACTGCTGTGCCTCGCTTTCCCCGGCCAGCTCTAAGGGAGGGCGGATGATGGATATCACGCCAGAGGCGGCCCTGCAGGAGCTCGCCAGCCGCCTTGTCGAACGCGAGGTGATCTATTGCGTTTCCGGCCTGATCTCGACGCTTTCCGCGCGCGAGTGGGACGGGAGCGACGGCATTGACCCGGACGAGCTGTACGCGGTCAATTTCAAGGCGCCCGACGCCGACAATTACCGGGAGGCGGCAGAATATGCCGGCGATGAGGAATTGCGCTCCCTCAAGGTCGAGGAACTCGCCACCGGCGGCTTTGTCTGGTCGCTGATCGGCGACGACAGCGATAGCGATCCGTTTCCCAAGGCTGTCGACGCATGGCGCGCCGGCTTCGCCGACCTCGGCGCCGACCAGCCGGCGGGCGACGAAGTCTATGAACATTGGATCGTGTCGGACTGGCTGGCGGAGCAACTGCGCGAGCGCGGCGAGGCCGTAAGCCACGACATATCCGGCCTCGTCGTCTGGGGCCGGACCGCTACCGGACAAGCTATCTCTATGGATAGTGTCATAAAGGATATCACCCGCGCGCTTCATATGGATCGGGGGGCGTGAGCATGGCGCGGAAAGTAAACTCTGTAGCGCGCCGTACCGCTGATGCCCTTGCTGACGCCTTAGACGATGCGCTCGAAGATCTAAGGAGTTGGGCTGAATGCTCCACAGAAGGCATGACGCCAGCCGAGAAGAGGCGCCTGCGCGGCTGGGAGCGCACCCTCAAGCGATACCGCGAACGTAGTTAGGCGAAACGCCGCGCGGTCCGCCGCGCGCGCGTCCGGCTGGGATGGGCATCCAGCCGCTGATGAGCCTGCCCGTGAAAGGAATGACATGAATGCTCTGAACAACGCGCCCTGGATGACCGGGGGTCTATTTGACCCGATCGGGACCAATTTTGACCCCAACCGCTATAGGGCGGTCGAGGTGCGCCCGGTGACGCAGGATCATGACGGATGTCACGCCCATATTCGGGGCGACGGGGTCCTGCCTCATTTCTGGGGCGTCTACCTGATCGACGCGGAGGGGATTGCGGAGTGTGTGGCGGACTTCGCAACCGAGCGGGCCGCCGACTGCATCGCAGAGGCCCTGATGCTCGAATACGGGTTGAGCGGCCGAAGCACACTGCGGGGACCGATCACGAGCCACGACTTGACCGAGGCGGCCCAATGCCTGTGGGAGGCAGTCCTAGACGCTGTGCGGGGGGATGCCCAGCCGGACGACAGTTGGCAAGCTTCCGCAAAACTCTCCTGCGAGAACATTGGATATGGTGAGGTCCGCCGCTGGATGCTCGACCTCGCGCCAGACTGCCATACCGCTTGGGTCCGCGCCACCGAGACGGAAGGCTACGATAGCTGCTTTGACTGGGAGTTTGTCCCTGCATGGTTGGCAAGCCTCGATTGGAGCGATGGACAGCCGTTTGTCCGGCCTGATGCACCGGTGAAGTCCGCGCCTAAGCCGTCGGAACTCGTGGCCCCACAGGACATCGCCGCTGAACTGGCAGAGCGGCTGGAGACCCTGTCCCGCGCAGTCGCGTCGCCGGATCGTAGTTCCGGCAATGACGCCGTCGCCGATGCGGCCGACGACACATTGAACGATGCGCTCGCCGATGCGCGCTGGCTCCTCGCCCGCATGGGCGTGACGGTGGAGGGCTGATCATGGCGAACCACGCGACCAGCCGCCAAGGCGACCACATCCGCCTGTCCATCATCCTAGGCAAGCTGCAGGGCCACGAGAGTACCGTCATGCTGATGAAGGGCGATTACGACGACAGCCCGGCCTACGACGCGATCGAGGCGGCGGCGGACAAGCTCGGGGAGGCATGTGCCGCCCTGCGCGAGGCGATCACCGCCATCCAATAGCCGAAACGCCCCCGCGCGCCAGCCGCGTGGGGAGCGTCCGCCCGGACAGGCCGACCGGGCGCTGATGAGGCAGGCCATCGAAAGGAACAATATGAACGTGCAACCTCTCACAGCGCACGAACTCTACGTGCTATCCGCTGCGGTCCAGTGGGCCGGACATTTCGCGATCGGCGCCGGCGCCACGTCGGGCGGTCCTTCCTTAGCTGAGATCGGCCGCGCTACGCGGGTTATCGAAAAACGGGGACAAGCCGTATATCACAGCGCTGCCGTCCGCTCCTTGATCGACGCTCAGCCCTGCCCCTCTAACCCAAATGGGCGCTGACATGAAAATCTACGTCGTCAAAGGTGAGCATTGGTATGTGCCCGGCGTAGCAACGTCGCTGCATTGGACGAAAGCCACCGCCGATGCGAAGGCGGGCGAACTGGTGGACCAGCTTATCGCCGATCTCGACAATGAGATTGAACGGCCTCACTTCGTCGAGCCTGCCAGCGGCCGATGGGAGGATCGCCTCCAAGCCGCCCAACTGGCGAGGATCACCGGCGCCGATGAAGAACTGAGCGACGAGACTCGCGCCGCCATCAAGGGAGAGCATGTCTTCGGATACGACAGCCCGGCCCACTATTTCGGTGAGGTTTCCGAGAGCGATATCTGGATCGAGGAATGCGACATCGCCGAGCCGCCGGTACCGATTGTCCGCGTTACGCTTGAGGGCGGATACGTCCAGGCGATCTCAGCCAGCCGCCCGGTCAACGTCACGGTGATCGACCATGACACCGAAGAAGCATCGGATGATTCGGTCATCTGGGATATCCCGCAGGACGACGGGACCACGGAACCAGCCTTCGTTTCGATCTGGGAGATTGGCGGCGCGCAGCTCGACGAACCGTGTTCGGACGACTGCCTAGGCGAAATCGCTCGGGCAGCCATCGCCAAGGCGGAGGGCCGCGACCAATGACCCACGCAACTATTGCGCGCACTGCGCCGCCGGTTCATGCTGACGGCGACATGAACCCCAACGACATCGACACCAGCCGCGCGGAGCGCATAGGCTTCTTCTCCACCTATGAGGAGGGCAAGACGCACTGGACCGAGCTCGCGGTCTGGTTCCTGACGGAGGAGCGGTGGCGCCGCCGGCCGTTCCTGTCCGAGCTCGTCGGCAAGAGCCGCATCGCCGGCCAGGTCGACAAGGTCCAGCGGATCAGCGGCGGCTCTTTCGAGAAGGTGGTTCGCCTGTTCGACGACACGGCGCCGGCCCGCGCCGCGATCGAGGAGGCTCGGAACTGGCTGCGCGATCATGGGCGGGACGAGGTGACGGGGCTTCCCCGCTCGTTCGCGCTGCCCAAGACGGACGAAGAGGCATTGACCTGGCTCTATGGCCAGCCGGATGAGGGAACGACGCTGCTGCGCATGCTGTCGCGTGATTTCGACATCGGCGAATCCACGATCCGGGCGGCGCTCAAGAACGGGACGCCGGTCAAGCTCCCCCTGCTGTCGGTGCTGCGCTGGTTCGACCGCGAGGCGTTCCGGCGGGATCGGGAGAACGGCAAGTTGGACGGAGAGGGGGAATGAACATGCACCCCGCTCTCCTCCCCCGCGGCCCCATGGCGGGGCAGCTCTGCCAGCTCGTCGCCGACTTCAACGGCCAGGTGCCAGCCGGCGGGTGCATCCTCGAGCCGAAGCTCGACGGTATCCGCGCGCTATGGATCGACGGGCAGCTCGTCACGCGTGAGGGCGCGCCGATCGAAGGTGCCGGGCATATCGCCCACGCCCTGCGCTGGCTGGACCGCGACGGGGCCGTGCCGCTGTTCGTCGACGGCGAATATACCGTCGGCACCTTCGACGAGACCCTGCGCCATTTCCGCAGCCGGGGGCAGCGCGGCGACGCCGGCACCCTCCATGTCTTCGATGTCATGCCCATGCGGGTCTGGCGCGGGCAGGACGTTGGCCACGCGCTTCACGCGCGGCGCAAGCGGGTCGACGAGATGTTCGAGCCGCTCGGCGCGGCGGGCATCGTTCCCATGCCGTGGGGCTGGATCGACGACGCGGAGGACGCGCGGCGCGCGGCGGAGGCGATCTGGGACGCCGGCGGCGAGGGCGTCGTGCTCAAGCATGCCAATTCCACCTATCGGCTGGGCCGGTCGAGGAACTGGCAGCGGATCAAGCGGATCAACACCTATGAGGTGCGGATCGTCGACACGGTGGCGCAGGCCGAGCACCCCGACCGGCTGGGCGCGATCATCGGCGACCTGGACGGGGAGCGGGTGCGGGTCGCGCAGGGCTTCACCGATCGCGAGCGGTTCGACCTGTGGCTGCGGCGGGAGAGCCTGCCGGGGATGCTGGTCGAGGTCGAGGCGATGGAGCGGACCGAGACGGGCAAGTTGCGGCACGGGCGCTATGTTCGGCTGCGCTTGGATAGGGGGCTCTCGTGACGTCGCGCGCTCATCGCGTCGGCGACCGTTTCGGCCGGCTCGAATTGGTCGGATGGCGCGTCGTCGATCGCCGGGGATACTGGGTATGCCGATGCGACTGCGGCAACGAAGCCTTGGCGCTCAGCTCCAGACTGTCGTCCGGGGAAAAACGGTCATGCGGCTGCTACCGCAAGGAAACTGCCGCGGCCCAGGGCAGAGCTAACACCAAGCATGGACGGCGCGACACGGCCGAGTACAGGATATGGAGGGGCATGCGGAACCGCTGCTCCAACCCTGCCTATGAAGATTATCATCTCTATGGAGGTCGAGGCATTCGCGTCTGTCAGCGGTGGGACGATTTCCCGGCGTTCGCTAGGGATATGGGGCCTCGGCCCGCAGGATATACGATCGAGCGCATCGACAATGATCAGGGTTATCATCCGGGGAATTGCCGCTGGGCCAGCCGTGCTGAACAATCCGCCAATCGGCGCATCAACCGGCCGATCACCTTCGGCGGCCGGACACTCCTACTAGAACAGTGGGCGGCTCGTATCGGGATATCACAGTCCAGCATGTGGCAAAGGTTGGAGCGGTGGCCGCTCGAACGGGCCCTGACCACGCCCAAGCTGCGCTGAAACGCAAAAAGCGCCGGGCGGTGGGGTCTCCCCCAGCCGCCCGGCGCCTTGAACCGGAATCCGATGTCGAAATATGCGCGGTCAGATGATCGATAGGATGCTCAAATCCATCTCGTACTTGCGCACGATCGCGCCGCCGGTCGCCGGCTGGGGCCTGACATAGCCCATATAGGTCCGCCCCTGTCGGTACGGACCGGCCTCCGGATCGAAGCACCAGAGCGCGACGCGTCGCTTGCCGAGATACTGGAGCAGCGGCTGCCACAGCGTCTCCCAGTCCACCTCCGACACCCAGCTTATCTTGAAGTCGAGCGTGCGCAGGATCAGGCCGGGGGTGTCGTCGACCACGCCATTGCGGGCGATCTCGATCTCCCCCAGGTCCTCCGGCCCCATCTGCCAGCCGGGGTTGTAGAAGTTGGCGCTCCGCACCGTCTTGCCCAGCACCAGCGACGCTGCGGTGAAATCGCCGGTGTGCCCGCCGATGTCGATCCGCCACCAGCGATAGGTCTGCACCGAGGGGAGTTCGAGGTGGCTAGAATAGAGCCCGTCCTCCCGGGTGATCGCGGGCGAGATGAAGGGCCGCGCCGTGCTGTCATAGGGCGCGGACGATCCGTCGACGTCGGCCTGGCTCGCGCCCAGCCGCAGGCGGATCGTGGTGCCCGGCAGGGCATTGGCCCAGATCATCGACATGAAGTCGATCGGCTTGGTCGTGCCGAAGTCGCCGCGCACCCACAGATTGCTGTTGCCGGTCGATTGCCAGACCATGCCGGTGAGCGCGACTTCGCCCAGATGCGATGCCGGCCGGTTGCTGCGCTGGTTGCCGCAGCTCAGCGTACCGAGGGAAAGAGGAACGACGGCGAAAGGCTTTTCCATGTCACCCCCAGAGCATGACGGTGGTCTTGTCGTTGCCGGCGTCCTCGGTGATCGCGACGATGGCGCAGGGCATGTTCGCCTGGCGCTCGTCATCGATCAGCGTGGCTGCCGGCGTGACGGTGTTGAAGGAGAGCGCGAGGCTCCCCTTCACCTCGGTTGAGAAGCGCCTGCGCTCGTCGCCCACCAGAGCCAGCCGCTCGTTGACCAGCGCCTGCGCGTCGGTCGACGAATCGAAGAAGCTCTCGAACGGCTCGTCCTTGGGATCGCGGGCGACGTCGCCGTAGCGCGCTTTCATCAGCGCGCTCACCGCCTCGACGGTGCGGAACTCGCGCAGGACGAAGCCGATGCGGGCGGGGATTGCCGGCACCGGCTCAGCCCTTCGCCGCTTCGGCCGCCGCGGCGTCGACCGCCGCTGAGAGCGACAGGATCTCGGCGTGGAGCGGTTCGAGGATGGCGTTGAGCTGGTCGAGGCCCTCCGCCTGGCCAGCCGCCCGCATGTCCTCGGCTGCCTCCGTGGCGACGTCGATCACGCTGGTGGCGATCTCGACGATGCCGCCGACGATCGGCAGATCCGCCGCTACCTTGAGCAGAGCGCTGGCGTTCTGCGCCAGGGTGATGATCTTGGAAATGTTCATGGCATGGTCCTTCTTGGTCGGGGTTGCGGGGCGGCCGGCGATCAGCCGGGCGCGAACGATCGCAGCGTCACGGTCTGGCGGGTCAGCGCGGCGACATGGGCGGCCATCTCCGAAGCGGTCTTCGCCTGCTTGGCGAGCTTGAGGGCTGTGGTGCAGGCGCGGTTGACGTCACGCACGGCCTGGGCGGTGGCGCCGTGGATCGTTCGGTCCTTGAGCCGCGGCAGCACGAGCTTGAGTGCGGCGCGATAGGCTACCTCGGCGCGGAGGAGATTGCGGGTGCCTTCGACGGTGACCAGGTCGATGACGGAGGTCGCGCTCGAAGGGGCGGTGTTGCCCGGGGATTCTACGCGCTCGCCGACGCAGGCGCACAGGGTCAACACGGCCGCGACGGCGACCGCGAAACGGGTAATTCGCATTGCACTTCTCCTGGTGATGGGCCTCAGCCCTGGACGGTGGTCTCGTTGGGCGGGTTCGGCGCCGGCGCGGACTGCTGGAGCTGCGCGCTCATCCGGTCGACGCTGCGCTGGGTCCAGCGTTCCTTGATCGTCGAGATGATCGCCATGAACACCGCCACATAGGCGGCGGCCTCGCCCTTCTCTCCGGCATGGATCGATAGGCCCGCGAGGACGCCGACGATGATGGCGATGACGCCGAGCAGGATCAGATCGGCGCCGTGGTCGCTGTTGGGTATGATGCTCATCCGAGGATCCTCATCAGCTTCGCATCGAGAGCGAGGACATTGTCGAGCCCGACCGCGCCCCCGTTTGTGATCCGGCGCGCTTCCTTGAGGTCGCCGCGGTCGATCGCGGCGTTGACGTTGCCCGCCCGCCAGAAGTCGCAGGCGATCAGCAGTGACACCGCCGGCAAGCGCGCCAGGTCGGGATGCTGCAGGATGCCGAGGCCCAGCCGCTTTTCGGCCGCCTCATAGTTCGCGCGGAAGGTCAGCATCAGGAACCCGGAGCCGCGCCAGTCCCAGCCGTCGTCGTCGTCGGTGCCGTTGAGCTCGTTGCCCATGCGGCCGCCATAGACCTTGTTGGCGAGGGCGATGTCCTCGCGGTCGGGGTCGCTCGGATCCCAGGCGAACGGCAGCGCGCTCGCGAGCGTCGGGAAGCGGCTCGGCCAGACCTGGGTGATCCGCTTCGCGCTGTAGCGGAGATTCTCTTCCCAGACCGTGAAGCCACCGGTCTCGTTGCTCCCCTGGCCGAGGAAGTTCGCGAGGCGCGCCGGCGTCGCATCGATCTGATAGGCGGGCAGGTGGACGATGCACGCCCGGGCGAGCTCGTCGATGACCTCGGGCTTGGCAGTGGCGCCGACGACGCGCAGGAGCGCGGAATAGGTGAGGCGGCCGGGTACGCCGTCGGGCGTCACCCCCAGTCGCTTCTGGGCGGTTTTCCAGTCGATCATGTCAACCTCGTTCAGTTGGGGAGGGGGAGGGTGCCGCGGCCCAAGGATCATTCCTCCGGGGGGGCGTTGGATGCGGCGAGATAGGCGGCCTGGATCGCGGCCTTCTCGGTGGCTTCGGCCTGCTCCTGCTGGGCACGCCGCTCCTTGATCTTGCTGACATATTCGGCCGCCTTCTCGGGGGCGGCCTCCATCACCATCAGCAGCCCTTCGAAGAGCTGCAGCGCATTGTTGAGGCGATGACGGAGCACGGCCATCTGGGCTTCGCAGAGCGCTCGCTCGCGCACCTGGTCCTGCTCGAGCTTGGCGATCCGCCCGTTCAGCGTCTCCACCAGGCTGAGCGCGACGTCGTCGGTTTGCGCGCGCTTCTGGCGGCGGTGGTCGAGCAGCGCCTTGATCAGGCTGCCCCCGCCGATCCCGGTGGCGAGGGTAGTGAACAGCACGATCCATTGCTGGACCGCGCCGCCGGACGCGGCGTCGATCATGGCAGTCTCCAGATATGAAAACGCCCGCTCGAGGCGGGCTGGGTGGACGGCAGTGGGGAAGCAGGGGACAGGCGGGCGGTCAGCCCTTGGCGTTCATCTCGGCGCAGCGCGCGCGCAGGCGATCGCCCTTGTGGACGAGGACGTTGATCATGCCGGTGATCTCGCCGAGATCAGCCGCATCGGTGATGACCTCGCCGGCCGCCTTCAACCCGTCGATCGTCGCCTGGACGGGGCCGTCGAGAAGCTGCTCGACGATCGCGTACCCGCCGGCCGCGCGCTTCGCGAGCAGCCGATCGAGCTGCGCCTGCTCCGTCTTGTTCAACCCATTCTCGCTCATGATGTCCTCCTTGGTGGGCGGCCTATGCCGCGCCGAAATCCTTCACGGCCTGGTCGGCCGCATCGACGATCGCCTGCGCCGCCGCCCGCTCGGCAGCGTCGGCGACGATCTCGGGGTTCGGCACCGTCTCGATGCCGGCCGGCTCGCCCGTCTCGGGATCATAGGCCGGCCGCTCGATCGTCGCCGGCAGCGGATCGATGGCGGGCGCCAGCTCGATCGGCTCGCCATCCTCGTCCACGCCCATGATCGCCGGCCGACCATCGGCGAGGCGGTAGCGGGCGAGCCGCTCGATCGCGGCGCGATAACCGGCCAGGGCGATGTTGAAGAGGTTGTTCGCCTCGTTCACCGCGTTGTCGGCGATCCACTGCTCGGCCCAGGCGAGATAGGCCGGATCATCGGTGACAATCCCCTGCTCGCGCTCCCACTGCGCCCGCTCGGCCTCGAAATGACGCAGCCCGCGCTTGACGGCCTGGCGATAGTCGAGCGCGACATCGCCCTTCTGGATGAAGATCGTCATGGTCAGGTATCCCGCTGTGCAACGATGGCGACATCGACGGTGCTCGGGGCCACCGCCATGACGACGCTGTAGAGGAAGCCGTCGAAGCTGATCGTGTAGTCCTCGCCCGCGCCCGGCCGGAACAGCGCGCCGTTGACGAACACCCGCTTCGGCCGCCAGCCCTGCGGCAGCGGAAAGGCGGTCTGCGTACCGTTGCCGGCGAACAGGAAGTCCTGCGTCTCGCTAGCTCGAACCTGCGCCCGCAGCGCGGCCAGTTCTTCGCGGAGGTTCTGGGCTGGCTTTTCGATATAGACGGTCATGATCAGTCATCCGCTACGAGGTTGTTGGCCGCCGAGATCGTCGCGCCGACCGCGTTGGTGGTGTTCGCCACGCGGCGCAGCCCCTGGAAGACGCTGCGCCCGGCCGAGGTGCCGATATGGAGCAGCCCGTTGTCCTGATCGTGGGCCACGGCGGTGACGGCATCCGACGTGCCGTAGAGGGTGCAGGCCGCACCGGCCTGGAATAGCCGCCTCTCGTCGGCATGGTTTTTGCGTATCTGCTCGGAGGAGGGGGCGGTGGCGCCGATCCGCCACAACGCCAGCGAATGATCGCCGCCCGTGGTCGTCTGAACCCCCTGGCCAAGCCGGATGATCGCGCCCGAGAAGCTGATACTGGCCGCCTTCGCTTCCGAAGCCACCAACACGCCGTTGCAGTACAGTTCGGCCACGCCGCCGCGCCGCAGAAGCGCGACGAACGCCCACATGCTCGCGCCACCGCTGAGGGTGTACGAGATCGGGTTGGTGCCGATGTAGCCCGACAGGACGCCGGCATTGATCATCAGGACGATGCGCCGGGTCGCATCCGGCGACCCCGGATGATTGCGCTCGAACATGCGGAAGGCGCTGGCGAAATTGGGCACATTGACCCAGCCCATTACGCAGAAGTCACCCGTGCCAAAGTCGAGGTTGGCGTTGAACGGCTGCTCCAGATAATTGCTCGCAGAGAAGCCCGAATAGCCGACCAGATCGGCGCCGGCCGCCACGGCGGTGCGGGCGACGGTGCCGTTGATCTCCAGCGGCAGGCCGATGCTCGACCGATCAGGCACGGCCTCGACCACCGAGATATCGTCGAACACGACCGTTCCGGCGCCATAGACGCTGATCTGGATTTGAGGATTGGTGGAAAGCGCGATGAACTGGCCGGTAAAGGTGCCGGCCACGGTGCCCCCGGATTTCGAGAAGCCCCCGACGCCGTCGACCACGGCGAACGAGCTGCTCACCGTGCCGCTCACCACCGTCCATTTGACCCGATAGCAGCGGCCGACGACCGTCGTGATGTTCTGGCGGATCAAGCCCCTGTTGGCCGTGTCGACGCCGGTCAGCGCCGCATTGCCGCCGGTCAGGTTGCTGCTCCCGGTCCCGGTCGGCGTCTCCGACCAGCCCGTCGCCCCGGCGGCGAAATCGCCGTTCGTCACCAGCTCGGCGCCCGCGACCAGATTGGTGGCGTCCTTCGACGCCAGCCAGGCCCCCTTGACCGCGCCGACCATCCAGCCCGTGTTGAAGGTGGCGCTGATGTACGCGATCATGCTGCCCGCGAAATTCGCCTCATTGGGGAGCAGCAGGTTGAGCCCGGCGGATAGGCCGAACGCAGCGATATTCCGATATTTCGAGATCGCGCGCGGCTGACCGTCACGGTTGTCCGCTCCCATGCGGGTCGGCGTCGAGTCTGCGGCGAACCGGAAATCGAAGCTGGTGCTGTCGGCGGTCGGGATGCTTGTCCGAACCCAATTGCGGTACAGAACGCCGCCCCCACCGGCCACGGCCAGGAAGCCCGGCCGGATGATCACGTCGAAGCAAACCCCCGAACTGGCGGGCACCCAATCCGCGATCGCGCCGTCGGGGTGGATGATGCTCACCCCGGCGTTGGTCGCGGCGGCGATCGTCGCGATCGGGAGCCGCGAGGCCGGGTCGATCGGCGCATCAGGCATCACCGCCATGTCAAGGCCATTGACGTAGGGGTTCACCAGCGCCTGTCCCAGCGTCACATTGGCCGTGGTGAGTTGGGGCCGGGCCGTGGTGGTCGACCAACCCGACTGGACGTAGATGCCGCTGGCGTCGCCACCTTGGCCGTTGCCGTACCATGTGTTCCGATCAGCGGCGAGATCGAGCACACCGAAGCCGCCATAGCCCGCATTGGCGGCGATGTAGATGCGCCCGTTCAGCGCGCGGACCTTGGTCACAACGGTCGCGCCATAGGCGGGGATCACGTTGCGGATATTGGCCCACATCGGTGCCGTAGGATCGTCGTTATCATAGACGAAGATATTCGAGCTATCGACCAGCACGATTAGGGCGACGGCCGGGAACTCGCGCCGCGCGCCCCGCAATGCCGTATTGAGCGGCTCGTTATACCAAGCCGTGTGCTGGCACCGCTTGCGCCAGGCGCCGCCGTCGCTGTCCTTCGACGTGTCATAGACGAACACGTCGACCGCCGAGACGGCCTTGGAGAGCGCGACCAGCGACAGGTTCTGATAGGCGACGGCCGCCGCCGCGCTCTGCTGATAGCCATAGGCGAGCGCGGTATTGGCAGCGACCTCGGCCCGCTTCGCCTCGACAAGATCGCGCGCCGTCTCGGCCTGCGTTTTCGACGCGGCGGCGGCGGTCGCGCTGTTGCCGGCTGCCGTGGCCGAGGCGGCAGCCTCGCCCGCCTTGGTGTTGGCCGTCGTCGCGCTGCCGGCGGCGGCCGTCGCGGCGGCCTGCGCATCCTCCACCGACGTTCCGATCGACGCGACGCTGGCCGCCGCCGCCGTGGCGGCCGCCTCGGCCGCCGCCGCGAACTCGGCGACGGTCCCGCCCGCGATCGTCGCCCAGCGCGCCCAGCAGGGGAAATAGACGGTGCCGCCGCTGCCGTTGAGGATCGGATAATAGCCGAGCGGCCCGTGCGTCGGATCGGTCGACGGCTTGCCATCCGCGTCGAAGCTGTCCGGATCGGTGGTGCTGCCCGCGACCAGGTTGAAATTATACTGGCGCAGGGCGTCGCTGGCGTCGGCGAGATCGCCGACCCGCGTTGCCAGGGCCACCAGGGTTGGATTGTCGATTTCAGGCATGCGCCATCCTTCAGGGCAGGGGTGGATATCCGGCGGTGATGTCGATCGCGGCGAGCGCCGCTTCGTCCACCGCCGCGTCGATCAGGGTGAAGATGGCGTTGGCGGCCGTTCGGCAGGCTTGCTCATGCGCCGATGCGGCGTCGCCGACCGCCATCATCTGGGCCGCGTCGAGCGTGGCCTCATTGTCGTCGGCCAGGGTCCACTCGATCGACCAGGCCGGATCATCGTCCAGATGGCGCGCCGCGAGCGAAGCGTAGCGCTCGATCGCGGCGAGGCTATCGCGGCCGGGGCCGCTGTCGGTCTGGATCGCCCCGATACCTGCGACGGTGATGCCTTGGCCGATCCGCTTGCGACGGACCCGCTTCGCCTCTTCCCGCCGCGCCGCCTTCAATTCGTCGAGGCCGGGAACATGCAGGATGAAGGCGGTCCCATCCTCCGACAGGCGTCCTTCCGCCCATCCGTCGATCTCGACCGCGACTTCGCCGGGACGGATCTTGGCCGCCAGATCGTCGGCGACCGGGAATTCGCAGATCCGCGCTTCGCCGCCGGGAAGGCCGATCGCGTACATCACCATCGCCGCGCTCCTACTTGTACCGGATGAACACGATGACGCCCGAGCCCGAGCGCATCTCGACATCGCCGCTATCGGCCAGGAATTGCGGCCCGATATGATAGGTGCCGGCCGACAATGACCACGTCGCGGGAAAGGATGGGTTCGACATGTAGGCGCCATCACCCGACGACGGCCCCTCGACCGAACCGATCACGGTTTCGGCCGCGTTGTAGAGGATCATGCGGACGATCAGCGACGACGACCCGATATAGTTCGCCCGGCCCATGAACAGCACCAGCACGTCCGCCGCATAGTCGAGGGTGAAGGTGTGCCACGCCCCCGACAGGACGTTGTACCAGCCACCGTTGGACGTGCGGGTGCTGCCCGAAAGCGTCGACTCGACCTTGGTGACGCTGTTGCTGATCAGGTTCGGGGTGCTGACCGATCCCGTCGTCTTGAGGTTGCCGTAAATCTCGACGTTGCCGCCCGCGACGCGCAGCACCATCGTCCAGCCCGAGCCGGCGGACGGGTTGGAGATATGGACCTCCTTCGCCCCGAACGCGACGTTGCTGGTGGTGACGCCCGGCGAGGTCTCCGCGCGCGCCGAAATGAACGCCGTCGCGCCGCTGCTGGTGTTGGTCGTGACCGACCAATAGGCGCCGGTGCGGCCCTGCAGGCTGGAGATCGCGCTGCTGTGCGTCGTGACGGTGGCACTCACTCCGCTGATCGATGCGCTCAGCGACGCATAATGGTCTGCCTCCGTCGTGGTCAGGGTCGCCAGCGAGGTCGACAGGGTGCCGATGCTGGCGGTGTTCGCGCTCAGGGTCGCGTCGTGGCTGGTGAGGGTGGCATTGACCGTCGTCAGCGCCGAGGCGCGCGCCGAGCTTTCGTCGCTGATCGCCTCGCTCAGCGTCGATACCTGCGCGGCGAGGTCCGCCTCGACGCCATCGACCTGCGATTGCAGGTCCGCGATCGCCGTCGTGCGCGCGCCGGCTTCGTCGGTGACCGCTTCCTGGACGGTGACGATCGCCGCCTCGCGGTTGCTCGTCTCCGTCGCGAGCGCCGCGGTAAGCGTGGAGATTGCCGTGACTCGCGACGCCGCCTCATCGGCGATGGCGGTCTGGAGCGCGGTATAGTTGGCCGTGATTGTCCCGCCGAGCGTGGTCAGCGACGCCGAGATCTCGGCATCGCGCTCGGCATAGGTCTGGGTCGGGCTGACCTTTACCGCATCGACGTCAAGGATGAAGGATGCCCCATCGAGCGACTTCGCGCCGATCAGGCTGATCGTGGTGACGATCGCCTCGTCCCCCTCGATCCGCTCGCGGGTCTCGCGCCGCTGGACGGTATGGAGATGTTCCCCATCCATCCAGGTCAGCCCTTGGGCGCGGCCCTCGCGTGTCTCGCCGAGGAGCATCGTCTTGAGGTAATCGGTCACCAGTTGCGAGAAGTGCTCGCTCGCCTCCTCAACCCGCGCCAACGTAGCGACAGCGTCGGCGATGACCTGTTCGGCCAGCCGGTCAGCGACATAGGTCCCCTCTGGCGCGCCGCGCGTTGCATCGGGCTCCGCCGGCTGCAGCGCGGCGACGGGTGTCCCGTCGGGATAGGCGATCAGGACGCCGGTCAGCCGGTCGTCCAGCAGCGTCCAATAGGCGCCCTCGGCGGGGAAAATGCCCGCGGCGGGGGTCGCGTTGATATATTCCCAGCGGGTGGTCGACCCGTCACCCTCGACGACGTCGGCAATGTTGCCCTGCCGGTAGATCCTCTCCGCATCATAGGGGCCGACCAGGATCAGCGTGTAGGGACTGGCGATCTCGTCGAGGCTATGGACGCGCCAGCACCGGTCGGCGCCGAAGGCGATGCGCGAATATGGCGGCGACACGTCCGCCTCGCTGTTCTCGACCACCATCGGCATCTGCCGGGCCTGCGCGTCGAGGGTGACCACCGGGTCGTCCAGCGAGATTCGGCTGGCGAACAGCCGGCCGGTCCAGTCGACGCCGGCCTGGGCGTTGCACGGGCGGGCCAGCCGCTGCGCGAATTCGAGCAGGCTGGTCTGGTCGGTCAGCACCACATTGACGTTGCGCGGCACGGCCGTATCGAGCGCCGCGAGCGAGGCGCTGTCGATGAACGCGCTGTCGACGCTGGCGATCGCGGCGGCGGCCGAGATGATCGCGCCGGTGCGCCGCGGCCAGGTGCCCCCGACCTTGTGGCCGTCGACGTCGCCGGTGATCACGCCGGCCGGCGGCGCGCCCAGCCGCACCATCCCCTGCGCGAGGCAGGTCGCCCAGCGCCCCGGCGGGATCGCGCCGGCGACAAGCGCGGCATAGCTCGCATAGTCCGCCGCTGGCGCGCCGTAGCTCGAGGCGCGCTCGAACAGCGCGTTTACCGCCTGGATCGGCCCATAGCCCGAGAACTGGAAGACCGAGTTGACCTCGTCGACCAGCACCGGCTCGACATTGCGCGCGCGGCCGAAGATCAGCGGCTTGACCTGGCCCTTGAGGTCCTCGCCGCCCTCCGCGCCACTCGTGCCGGCATAGGTGCGGTTGAGCAGGTCGGCGTCGAGCGCCGTGGTGTCGACAGAGGCGGTCGGGCGGAGCTTGTTGGCCTTCGAATCGTACCGGTCGACCTTGCCCTTGAACCAGACCGGCCACGGCCATGCGTCGGTCGCCTCGCCGCGGTAGATCGTGATCTTCGCCGACGGCCAGAACAGACGGCGCGCGTTCGCATACTGCTTGGCCAGCCGGTCGATCTGCAGCGACAGCGAGGCGGTGCCCAGCGCGACGGCGGTCGAGAAGTCGCCGTCGAACAGCGTCATCGACCGCGTCGGCATCTCGCTGACCGCGGGCCACCAGGCCTGATCGCCCAAGCCGGTGATCTCGCGCAGGTCGGCGGAGGCGGCGCGCAGCGTCACCCGCTCGCCGGTTGTGGGATCGAGCGGTTCCAGTTCAACCAGGATGTGCGGCATCAGAAGTTCAGTCGCGCCAGATAGGGGTTGGTCTCGATGTTGGCGGCACCCGGCGCGTTGGCGCGAATCGCGGCGAGGATGGCGTTGAGGTTGACGCCCATCCCGGCGAAGCCGTTGGCGATCGCCCTCTCCACCGCGCTCAAGCCGTCGACGACGGGGGTATTGTCGTTCGTGGCGGCGGTGGGCGTTTTCGCGTCGAACGGCGTCTGCGCGCCGGTGGCGATGTCGATCAGCGCCTGCTGGTGGTCGAGGGCGCTGGTGGTCACCGACTTCACCTGGTCGACCAGGTCGAAATAGCCCTGCTGGCTGCCGTACAGCTGCCGCGCGATCTCGAGCACCGTGTTGGCCGCGTCGGTGAAGGCGTCATAGTCGACGTTCGGTCCGCCGGCCTGCACCGCCGCGGCGAGCGGATTATAGGCGGCCAGCGCGTTGGTCAGCCGATCCCGCAGCGACAGCCCGCCGGTCTCGCCGATATTGAGGTCGTCGAGCAGCCCCTGCAGCGAGGAGCGCATCGCCGACGTGGCCTGCTTGATCGTCTCCGCCCGCTGCAGCGAATAGAGCTGCTCGAGCTGGGCATATTCCTCCGAGCTCGCGCCGGCGGCGGCGAAGACGCGCTGGAGATCGGTGAACTGCTTGTCGAGCTGCTCGATCGCATAGCCGGTCGGATCCAGCGTTTGCTTGAGCGTCTGGAACACGCCCTCGAACTTGGCCGCGCGCGACAGCGCCGCATCGAGATCGCTACCCTGTTCGAGCAGCCGCTGGGTGCCGGGGCGGATATTCTTGATCGCGCCGTCGCGGATCGCGTCGGCGATCGCCGCCTGGATGGCGTCGGCCTCCTCCTTGAAGCTCTCGGTGCCGGCGCCCTTGGTCCGGCCCGACCCGGTCGGGTCGACGACATATTTTTTCTTGCGGGCGCCGATCGAGACCGAGAAGTCGCCGATCTCGCCGCCGAGCGCGTCGGCGATCTTCTGCAGCGTGCCGGTGACGCTGTTGCCGAGATTGTCGGCCGCATCCATGTACGACTTGCTGTTGCCCGACACGGCATTGGTGAACATGCCGGTGGTGGAGTCGTAGCCGAGCGTCGCCGAGCCCTTCTTGGTCTTGGTGAACAGGCCGCCGACCAGGCCACCCACCAGACCGCCGACGATGCCGCCGAGCGGGCCGGCGAATGCAGCCAGCTTGCCGAGCTCCTTGCCGAAGGTCTTGCCGAGCTCCTTGCCGGCGACCTTGCCCAGCGAGCCGCCGACCGAGGAGCCGATCTGGGCGCCCTTGTCACCGCCAAACAGGAGGCTGCCAACGGTGCCGCCGATCGCGGCACCACCGAGCAGGTCGCCGAGGCTGTTGCCGACCTTCTGCAGGATGACGGCCGCCTCCTCGAGGACCCCTCCCTTGCCCTGGACCGCATCTCGAAGATTGTCGCCGAGCAGCGATCCTACTTTGCCGAAGGCCGCGCCGACCGAGGGAAAGCCCTTCGTCAGCAGGTTGGTCTGCTTCTCGAGCTCGAAGGCAACGTTGCGCTGGGCGTCGACGATGATCTCGCTGCTCGCGTTGTCGTTGGCTGGAGAGAAGCCCAGCTTCTCGCGGGCGTCGTCGAGCGCCTCCGCAACGGCAGTCCGCAGATCACCTGCCAGTGCAGACCCATTCGAGAGGGGAAGGTTCGCCGATGAGGCGAGGCCGCCGAAGCTGACGCCGAGCAGGCCGACATCGCTGTTGAACGATCCGCCACCCGTGCCGCTGATCGCCGCCGTCGCGGCCGACAGCGTGCGCGCGAATGTCTCCACCGCATCCGCCGCCTTGAGCGTCGCGGTTTCCATCCGGTGCTGGGGATTGACGAAATCCGCGAACTGCTTGTCCACGCCCTTGAAGAGCTGCTCGGAGGCGACCCGGATCTGCGTCTGGACATAGCTGTTGACCAAGTCGGAGCCGAAGCTGCTCAGCGACTTGAGCGGGTTCTTGAACGACAGGGTCCGGCCGGCCAGCCGCTCCAGCGCGCCCTGCACGTCGGTGACGATGCCGGCATAGGCTTCGACGACGCGACGCGTCTGCTCGGCCTCGCGGCGCTGAGTCTCATAGGCGCGTGCGATCGCGAGCACCTGCTCCTTCTGCTCGGGCAGCAGATTGCCGATGCGGTCCTGGAGCGAATAGATGTTCTGGAGCGCGTCAGCCTCGGCATCATAGCCGGCGGTGCGCAGCGCCTGGATATCCAGCGCGCGTTCCTGATCCTGGACGAACTGGGCGAAGCGGGTGTCGCGGCCGGTCTCCACCACCGTCTTGGCGAGGCGGGCGTCGAGGACGATCTGCTCCGACTTCGCGTCATTGAGCGCGCCATATTTCGCGATCGTCTCGTCGAGATAGCGGAGCGCCGCGGCCTGCTGGTCGGCGAAGCGGGGCTGGGCATCGAACTGGGAGGAGATGCGACGGATTCGCTCCTCGGCCGTCGCCTGCTCATTGGCGAGCTTGGTGGCTTCGCGAACTTCCTTGTTGTGATCGGTCCGTGCGCGGCGGGCGGCTCGCTCGGCGTCGACAGCGCGGTTCAGCTCCGTATTCGCCGCATCGAGCTCCTTGCGATACGCTGCCTGAGCGGCAGTGTCGGACTTCCTGATGTTCTTCCCTTTGAGCTGGACCTGCTCCAGTTTGGCGCGCGCGCGCTCGACATCAGTGGTCGCCGTAGCCAGCTTGCTAGCCAATTCGATCGACCGCGTAATATCGGTGTTGTCCTCGCGCCGCGCATCGACGAGCTTCTTCTGCGCAGCGGTCGCGGTGCCCTGTGCGACGGCGACGCGGGCGAGCTGCAGATTGGTAGCATCGAGCGCCTTTTTCGCATCGTTATAGGCGAAGGCGACCTTCTCGACGTCCTTCGCGGCCTGCGTCATCGACTTGTCTTTCGCCGCCGCCGCATTGACGATTTGCACCGCCTTCTGCGCGTCGATCGCGCCGCTCTCGAGATCCCGATAGGTCTGTCGGAGAATCTTCAATCCTCCGGCGGACACGGCGTTGGGGTTGGCGATGCGGCCCGTGGGATCAAGGCGGCTGCCAGCCTGCGTCAACGTGTCGAGAAAGCCGGACTGCGCACGGTTGAACGTCTTCTGCTGGTCGTCGCGCTGCTTTTCGAGATCACGCTTGCCGTGGAGGATGTCGAGCCAGTTGACCTGCTCCTTGATCTTGCCAGTCGTCCGATCGAGAAAATCGGCTAGGTCGCTCTGTCGCTTGGCCAGTTCGTCCGACGCCTCACCGGCCCCGAACAGCGCGGGCGCGAACTCGGCGAGCAGCGCGATCGCGGTGATCAGGCCGAAGCCTAGCGGTCCGGACAATTTCTCGGCGACGGTTCCGACCTTGCCGCCGAATCCGGTCATCGCGAAGGCGAGCTGCGGAAGCTGTTGAACGAGGACGGTCGATAGCTTCTGACCTGAGGCCAAGCTGACCGTGAAATCCTGGAGCTGCTGCCCTGTCTGAACGAGCGCGAAGCGCTGGGCGCGCAGGCCGTCGTTGCCCCGGAAGAGGCTGTCGGTCAGGCGATTGTTGGACTGGATCACCGCTGTGGTTGCGGACGCCGCCTGGTTGAGCGTCGTCTGCAACTGCTTCATGGCCCGCGCCTCCTGTTCGGCGGCGGCGGCGACGTCCTCCTGCTCGCGCGCAGCGGCCTGAGCGGCCTGCACCAGCCGGCGCGTCTCCTGGGACAGATCACCCTCGGACCTTGCAGCCCGTTCCGACGCGGTCGCGACCTCGCGCAGCGCGATCGCTTGGGCTCGGGCGGCGTTTGCGGCGCGCTCATAGGCTTCGACATCAATGGCCAGCGCCCCGGAAGTGTTTCGGGGGGCCGCCAGCGCACCGGCAGTGAGTTGCTGGATGGTCTCAATCTGCTGGCGGAACCGGTCAATCTCAGCCGACGGCGCGAAGGCGCTCTGGGACTCGAGGGTCCGTCGATAGGCGATCGCCTGGCGCTCGGCTGCTTCCTGGGCCCGGGCGAGGTCCAGCCAGGCCTGCTCCGCTTCCTGCGCGGCGCGCTCCTGCGCCTGAAACGCCTGCTGGAACACGGCTGCGGATTCGGACGCGCTACGCGCCGCCTCGGTCGCGGTGACGCCGACGACGCGGTTGATCTGCGCGAGCATGTCGGCGGAGCGCGCGGCATTGCGCTCGGCATCGGCAAGATCCTGGAGCGCGGCCGCCTCGCGGAACACCTCGGCGGCGGCGGCGGCCGACTTGCCCGTGGTCGCGCCGACGCCCTGCCGCGCGAGGACCGAATCGAACGCGTCGCGTCGCTGGCCCTGCAGGACTTCGGATTGGGCCGCGGCGGCCTGCTCCAGGTAGAGGTTGCGCATCGCGGTCGCGAGCGCGGACGTGCGGCTGGCGGTGGCGTCGAGCTGCTGCTGGAGCTTGGCATAGCTGGCCGTCTGGGCGTCGGCCATCGCCACGGCCTGGCGCGATTCGACGACCTGCGCCTCGAGACCCGCCAGATACTGCCGCGTTTCGGACGAGACGTCCCCGGTCTGGCGCGCGAGCTGGCGTGCGGCATCGAACAGCGCCTTCACCGTCTCATGATAGGCGCGCGCCTCGCGCGCGGCCTGTTCGAAGCCGGGCAGGTTCAGATCCAGCCGCCCGTTGTCGTTCAGCGATCGGCTGATCGCGTCCTTGGCCAGCCGGCCGATATCGTTGAAGACGCCCTGGAATTGCTGGCGGATGCTCTCCCCCGACCCGGCGAACGCGCTGTCGATCGCGCGCCGCGCCGCGAGGGCGCCCTGCTGGGCGTCGCGCTCGAACGCCGGAAAGCCGGCCGCGTCCCGCCGATATTCGGCGGTGATGAACATCGGGAAGGCGCTGCCGTTCGACATTATCGGACGTTCCTCAATTCCTGGGCCAGGATGCGCGGCTGGTTGGCTGCCGCCTGCGCCGCCACGCGCCGGGGCTCGATGCGTTGTCCGCGCGACGTGCGGCGGATGCCGACGAAGGCGATGATGAAGTCGACACGCTCCCGGCTCGCGCCGATCGCGCCGCGCTTCGGCAGTCGCCGCGCACGGCCGGCGCGGCCGAAGCGGTCGACGGTGACGTTGCGGACGATGAGCAGGGCCTCGCCGGGATGGCGTCCGTCGATCTTGACGAGCGGCCCGATGCGCTGGGCCAGCCCGGTCGCGTTGTAGAGCGCGGGCGTCATCTTCCGGCGCTGCGCCCGGGCGGGGATCTCGGGGGTCGCGATCCAGAGCCACCCCTTGGTCGGCACGATCTCGCCGCCCTCGCTGTAGATCTCGATCGCGCCGAGCGTGCGCTCCGACCGGCCCCTGACGTGGATATCGCCCGACACCTTGAACCCGTCCGCCGTGCGGTGGACGCGCCCCCGTCGCTTGTCCGACCCCGCCCCGATCGCGCCCGCCAGCCGGCCGAGACCGGCCCCCGCCATGTCGGCGCGCACCAGATCCTTGCCCTGCTGCGCGCCGATATCGGTGGTGTTCCACATCGCGCGCAGCAGCTTGTTCTCCATGGCGAGCTGCGCGCGGGTGGTGCCACGGGCCGGCGTGCGGATCGTGGAGCGGAAGATCGGGGTCATTTCTGCTTTCGGAAGCGGGCGACCTCGCGACCGATGATCGCGAAGGCGCGGGTCAGTTTGACCGGCTGGTCGAGGACGGCTCCCCCGTCCGGGTAGCGGGCGACGACGCCCCATTCGTTGGTGCATTGGAAATAGAGCTGCACCAGGTGTCGCTCATGCTCGCCGATCAGGCGGGCGGGGTTGCCGGTGAAGGTGCCGACGCCGTCGATCCGGCATTGTCCTCCATTTCCCCGGATGACGTCGTCGTCGAACCATTCGGGGTGGAGGGTGCAGGCGACGGCGATGGCGAGTTTTTTTCCTCGTCCCCCGACAGGTTCATCTCCTTGGTCGCCCGAGCAAGGAGCGACAGGAAGGCTAGACCCTCGCCGACGATGTCGATGCTTCGCGCCTGGGCGGCGCGCTCGACCTTGCCGAGGCCCTTCTCGATCGCGTCGATCGTCGCCATCGGCACCTCGCCGTCTTCGAGCGCGAAGGGGACGTCGATGCCCGACCAGCCGGCCAGCACCAGCGAGAGCGCGACGCGCGGGCTCTCCTCGAGGAACAGGCTGTTGTCGGCCGCCATGCGCGCCAGCCGCGGCCAGTTCTCGGAAAGGCGCCGCTGCAGGTCGATGATCGCCGAGACCTCTGCGTCGTCGATCCCGATGGTCGGCGCCTCGCCTTCGGCGCCGGCGGCGCGCCACTGCCGGAGAGCCTCCTCGAGCCGGTCTGCGGCGTCCCAATAGGCTTGCAGCCGGGCGGATTGCGCGTCGAAGGTGCTCGGCGTCCAGAGACTGGCGAGGGCCACCAGCATCTCGGCGCGGATGTCGACCGGGACGTGGAACTGCAGCCCGGCCGAGCGGAGCGCGTGCCGGTAGCGGGGCAGGATTCGCCCGGTCATCGGCCGGAGCCAGAAGACCGGGCCATCCCGCAGGTCTTTGAGCGATTCAGGCCGGTGCTCGACCTGATCGGTTCCGGAGGTTGCGGTCATGTCGCCCCTCAGAAATACGGGAACACGATCGAGACGGCCTTGCTCGGGTCGTCCAGATAGGCGGTGACCTGGTCGGTGTAGAAATCGCCGCCAACCTGAGGCTCGGGCGAGGCGAAGCGGGCGTCGGCCGCCATGAAGCCGATATAGTTGCCGCTGCCATAGCCGTAGAGCGCCTGGATCGGATGCTTCGACTGCGCCGTGCGCAGCGCCAGGATATCCAGATAGGACAGCGCGGTCCGGTTGAGGTTGAGCCCCATCGACCGGCGGGTCTCGACGAGCTCGGCGCTCTCCGACCCCGACGACCGGTTGGGATTCGGACGGAAGCCGACCCGCGGCGACAGGTCGAGCGAGATCGAGGAGCCGCCCATGCGCTTGCCGGCGATCATCATCTTGCCGCCCTTGAATGGGGGCACCGTCGTCGCGAGGCTGAGCGCCGGGCAGGACTCCTGCGAATAGCCGTGCAGTTCGCCCGAATAGGTCAGCGACAGGCGCGGGAGGTCGCCGCCGCCGTCGCGCGCCGCCGTGGGCAAGGTGAGGGTGGCGGCCGACGGGGCGAAGCCCTGGAACTCCATCCGGAGATTGCCCTGCCAGGTGACGACCGAGGCGATCGGCGGCGCGTCCGAACCCGACAGCGTATAGGCGAGCTGCTGCGGGATCTGATATTTGCCGGTGAGCGCCGAATCGAAGCGCTCGGCCAGCGTCGCCTTCTTCGCTGCGTCATAGGCGGCGATCATCGACAGGGTCGCAGCGGTCACCGATCCGGCGCCGGGCAGCGCGACGGCGAGGCCCTTGTAGAGGTCGGCCGTCGCCGCTGCGGTGGTGCCGAGGATGGCTTCGGTCACGGTCGATCCCGCACCGAGGTTTTCGGCCGCCACCGGGATCGCCGCCGACACGACATTCTCGGTGAAGCCCAGCGTGCGCAGCATGCGCCCAAGGATGAACGCGCCGGCCACCGGCGGCGCCGACCCACCCGGTCCGCACAGCGGCACGTCATAGGTCACGTCATAGGTCGTGCCGACGATCAGGTCGCCGGGGCGATGGATCGTGCCGTTGTAGCGCGGGTCCTGCTGGGTGATGTCGTTCGGCTTGATCGACAGGTTCGCGATCCCGACCATGTCGGTCGTATCGGGCGCGGCATAGGTCGTCGCGTCGGCCTGAAGCTTGAAGGCGAGCCCGGTAAAGGGCACCTGGTCCTTGACGATAGGTGCGTCCATGATGGTCTGTCCTTATGATGGAGGGAAGGGTCAGGCGTCGCCGGCGACGGCCGGGTCGCTCGGGTCGCTGACGGGGCCGGGTTCCGGTTCAGCGGCCTGTTCGCCGCGGTTCCGAAAGTCGGCCTCGTTGGCGGCCGCGAAGGCGGCGGCGGCGTCGTCGCCCTTGAGGCAGGCGGCGTGCAGCGCGTTGAAGTCGACGCTCGTCGCCGACAGCCGCGGGGCCACCGCGGCATGGGATGCGATCTTGGACATGGCAGTCTCCGTCAGGAAATGGGCCCGAGCGGCCCGATGATGGTGAGGAAGTCGGCGTCCGGCGTGATCCACTGGATCTGCGCCAGGGCCATGATCAGCCCGGCGTCGGCGCCCTGCTCCTCGTCCGGCGTGACGCCGGTGAAGGCGAGGTCGCGGGTCAGCCCGCCGAGGGTGATGTCGGCATGCAGCACGCCGATGAGCCAGGCGACGATCGCGGCCTGCCGGGCGTTGATGGAATTGAGCTCGCCTTCCGCGGTGGCGATGTCGAAGGCGAACTCGCACGCGTGGATCAGGTGGCTCTGGTCCCAGCGGGTGAAGTTGGTCGTGCCCATCCGGACATGGAGGCCGCCGACCTCTGTCTCCTCGGGGGTGAACGGCTGCGCGAACGGGCGGTCGCAGCAGATCAAGAGGCCGTGGCCGGGGGAGTCCTCGGCGGCAGCGGCGGCGGTCAGGACGTCGATCAGGCGCAGCAGCACCTTCCGGCCTGCGGGGAGGCCGGTCACGTCAGTCGGAAAGCTGGGCATCAGCGTTTCAGCTTGAGCTTGCAGACCCACCAGTTGCCGCTCTCGTCGGACCGGGGATCGATGGGGGTGAAGTCCTGGCCGAGATCGACCAGGCGGACGACGCACTGAGCGTCGGGGCGGGCGGGCACGAGCGTCTTGTGCAGCTCGACGGTCCGTTCGCCGACGATGGCGCCGGTGGCGCCGAAGCTCTCCACGCCCTCGCTATGATCGACGAACGCCTTCATCGGAATCGGCGACCCGACCCCCGCCCCGGAAGGGGTGTAGAGGATCGGATCGCCGAGCCGCTCGAGCGTGACCGCGTCGAGCATGCTGTCGAAATCGGACAGCGAGACGGGCATGGTCAGTCGGCCGGAGGTGGGGGGGCTTGACCGGGATCGGCCGGTGTGGCGGGAGCCTTCGGCGCGCCGCCCGCCTTCGCCGGTTTCCCGGCCTTGACGCGTCCAGCGACCTTGGCGGCGGCACGCGCCGGCGTCGCCGCGTCCGAGCTGCTCTTGACCTTCTCGGCGGCGCCCTTCTTCGCCTTGGGGTCGATCTTGCCGGCCTTGACCAGGTCGTCGATCCTGTCCGCCGGCACGCTCGGCCACTGCGCCGCCTCATCCTTGTTGTCGGGATCGCCGTGGACGACGCCGGCGGCGGTGACGATGGTGAAGGCGACGAGCGCCTTCACCTGAAGCAATTCAGCCATCGTCCCCTCCCTACGCGCCGGTCCTGCCGTTCAGCAGGGCCTCCGGGGTGGTGCAGATGTGGAGCGGATAGGAGGCGACATCGATGTCGACGAACTCCTGCCGGCCCGACGGATCGATGATCGTCTGGGAATAGCGCTCCAGGCCGCGGGTGTTGACGAAGGGCAGCCCTTCCGCCGGCGAATAGGCCACCTCGAACACGTTGCGGACATTCGTCGGGATGAACTTGCACTTGGTCGAGCCGACGCTGAGCGTCGAATCGTCGTCGGTGCCGCGATAGTTCACCCAACGCACGCCCCAAGCGAAGATCTCGTCGAAGGTGGTGTCGTTGCGCAACTCGCGCGCCGCCGAGGTCTGCAGATAGGTCGCGCGATATTCGGGGTTCTCCTGCATGTTGTCGTAGAACTCGTCGCCGCACAGCGCGAGGATGCCCATGCCCGGCAGTGCGCGTCCGCCGAGCGCGCGAAGCATCGGCCGCTTGACGTTTTCGGCGATGAACTTCTTCACGCCGGTCCGCGATCCCCAGTTGAAGGCGATCTCGGTCGGCTGGGTGATCCCGAACTCGTCATAATAGTCGTAGATCACCGATCCGTCGGCATCGAGCAGCACGCCGTTGATGGCGCCCATGCGATGCACCTCGAAAGTGAGGTCGAGATCCTGGCTGAGATCGGCCATGCGATTGCCGACCTCGGTCTGGACTGCCTCGAGCTCGTTCTCCGAGCCGAACGCGCGGATGCCCTGCAGCTCGTCGGCCATGAGCTTGTCGCTCTCGGCCAGCCGGACGGTGTTGAAATTCCGCACGTTGCGGCGGTTGCGCTCGCGGCGCGGCCGAGGTGCGCCGCGCTCGGTCGTCTGGATGACATTGAGCTTGGCACCGCGCTTCTCGACCATGATCGAGGTCGTGCGGACCGGCTTGGGGGTGAACAGGTTGAGCGAGCCCAGGAACCCCGGAACATAGGGGATGTCCTGGATCGCGGTGGTGAGTTCGATCGCCGAGAAGGCGTCGCCACGGAAGACGTCCATGGTGATCATGGCAATAAGTCCCTTTCTGGAAAATGGGCGAGCCTCCCCGGTCGCGCGGATCGTGGATCCGCGCGTTGCGCCGGTCGGGCGGGCCGGAGGGTTAGCTGCGGAGGATGATGCCCAGCCGCTCGAGGTCGCCGATCGCCTTGTCCTTCTGGGCGGTCGTGATGGCTGCGGGCCAGGTGAGCAGGTTGCCGTTGACCTCGCAGTCGCGGACATGGGCGACGCCGGGTGCGGCGGCCTCGCTGGCGTCGACCCCGGCGTAGAGGATGCCGGCGGCGATCTGGGTCCCGTCGGTCGCCGCCGGGTCCAGCTTCTTGTAGGCGGTGGTGATCTTCGACACGATGACGTCGAAACCGTCGCCGACGGCGAAGGGCGTCGCCCCCTGGGTGAACACGCCCTTCACCTGCTCGCCCAGCGTCACGCTGTTGCCGGTGGTGCCGCCGATCGTGAGATCCGCGATCAGATAGCCGTCGGCATCCTCGATCCGGATGTTGGTGGTCGAGGTGAAGCGCGCCGTGAGCGTGCCGCGCTTCGCGCGCGGCAGGATCGGCGTGGTCGCGTCCAGCACGAACGTGCCGTTGCCGGTGTTGCCGCCAGCCTTCGCGGCGGAAGTTGCGGTGCCGCCGGGGATCGCGCCCAGGACGGTGGTGGCCAGCAGGGCCGCGCTCTCGGCGATAATGATGGCCTCGCGAGACCGGGTGCCCGGCGCCTCGCTGACGATGTGCTCCCCGGTGCGGGGGTTTTCGGTAAGAACACCCATTGGAAATTCCTCTCAGGTTCGAGGGCGTTGAGGTGGTGCCGGGATCAGCGCTGGCGCTGGCCGGCGATCTTGGCGGTGATCTTGCCCCAGCCGCCCTTGGCATTGCCGGAGCCCTGACCGCCGCCGGGGCTCAGGTCGGGGTTGTTGCCCTGCATCTGCTCGAGCATGTCGTCGGCGCCGCCCTTGGCGTTCGCGCCGAGCTTCGGCAGCATGGCGACGATCTTCTCGGCGCTCATGTCGCTGTTCGCGAGCAGCTCGGCTGCGGCGGTCTCGCGCCCGGCGACGTGCTCGGAGGCGAAGACGTCGGCGACGCGCTGCCGCTCCTCGGCACGGATGGCGGCGACGCGGTCGGCGGCGAGGGGGGCGGGCTGATCTTCACGGGCTTCCGAACTCCCTTCCTGGCGGGCCTCCTTCTTCTTCGCCTTGGGCGGCTTGGGCTCATCGTCGTCGTCATCGACGTCGTCGGATCCCTGCTGGCCGACACCAGCCATCGCCAGCGCGGCGGTGGCGCCCGCCGCAGCGGCGAGCGCGAGATCACTCGATTCACTATCCCCGTTTCCGGCACGCGCGCCGGAGCGGAGGCTCGCAAAACGCGAACCAGCCATGGTCATTCTCCTTCGGTGTTGAGCGCTCAGCGCGAGCGCGAGATGGAACGCAGCAGCTTGTCCCAGGCATCTTCCTCGGACATCAGGTCGTCGATCAGACCGAGGCGCTGCGCCTCCCCGGCCTGGAACCAGTCGGCCTCGGTGGCCATGATGCTCTTGAACGTCTGCCGGCGGCCCTGCGCGACCAGGCGCGCGAAGCGCTCGCGGGTGTCGTCGACCCAAGCCTGCAGCTTGGCGAGCGTGGTGTCTTCCAGCGGCTCATAGGCATTGCCGCGCGCCTTCCGCTCGCCGGAGCGGATCATGGTCACCTTGATCCCGGCCTCGTCGAGCGCGGCGGTGAAATCGACATGCATGCAATAGCAGCCGATCGATCCCGCGATCGCATCGACCGGGGCATAGATCTTGTCGCAGACGCTGGCGAGCGCATAGGCGGCGCTGCACGCCTGCTCGTTGACATAGGCCCAGATCGGCTTGCCGCCCTCGCTCTTGGTGTTGAGCGCGATCAGTTCGGCGAGCTGGAAGACCCCGGCGGTCTCGCCGCCGGGCGAATCTATATCGAACCAGATGGCCTTGACGTCGTCGTCCTTCATGGCGGCGCGCAGTTTCTTGGCGATGCCGTCATAGCCGGTCATGCCCGAGATCGGGTCGAGCCAGCCGAACTTGTGGACGAGGGTGCCGTCGACCTCGATGACGGCGACCTGGCCGTCGGTGCGATAGGGTTTCCAGTTGTCGCCCCAACTCCGCCGGGCGTCGCCGGCCAGCGCCTGCATCTCGTTCGCGCCCAGCACCGTCCCGTCGATCCGGCTGACCTGGAAGATGCCGAGCCGCGACTGGAGCGCCGCGGCGATCATCTCCGCCTTGGTCTCCTCGATCATCAGCGGCACGTTGAACACCCGCTGGGCGAGGTGCTCGAAATGGCGCTTCACGCGCGGCTCGATCATGCGTCTTCTCCCGCCCGCTCGCGCTCGTCGCGGCGGTCCTGGTCGTCCGGATTGTCGTCGCCGTTGGCCTGCGCGCCGGCGCCGGGCGGCGTGGGATCGGCGAGCCCCAGCTTCTTCCGCAGCTTCTGCTCGCGGGCGAGCTGGGTGAGGACATCGCGATAGTCGCGGCCCTGCTCGGCGGTTTCGATCGAGAGGTTCGACCGGCCGCCCGCTATCGCGAGGTCGGCGGCCTCCTCCTCCTTCTTCGGATCGATCGTGCCGCGGCCCGGGCCAAGCCAGAGCGCCTCGCAAATCTCGTCCCGCCACTTGTAGAAATTGTACGGGCCGCCGGGAATCTCGACCTCACCGCGGAACACGGCCTCCTCGAGCCAGGCCTCGTACATCAGCGAGCAGACGGTCTGGGTGAACAGGAACCGGTCGACGGTGAAGCCGCGCCAGATCTCGTTCAGCAGCGTGCGGGCGCTGGAATAGTTGATGCCCGACCAGTCCTGGCTGAGCTGCTCGTAGGACAGGCCGAAGGCCGCCGCGATCGAGCGGAGCACGGCGGCCTGGAAGGCCGGATATTGCGGCGCCGGTCGCTCGGCGCCGACCATCTTGAACTCCTCGCCCCCGAAGAGATGGTTCACCTGCACGCCGTTGAGGGTGATCTTGTTGTGCTCGCGGTAGGCGATCCGCGCCTCGTTATAGGCCGAGCCCAGCACGTCCTCGTTCGCCGGCGCGATCGCCGCGGCGACGTCCTCCGGCTGATACGGGCTGGTGATGACCGCCGCCTGGATCGCATTGAGCAGCGCGGCCTCGAGCTCGGCGTCGTCATAGCGGTCCAGCATCTTGAAGCGCTTGAGGACGGAGGCGAGCTTGGAGACGCCGCGCTTCTGCTCCGCGCGGCGCTTGTTGAACATGTGGATCGCGAGCGGCCGTCCGGTCCGGCTTTCGCGCGGCACATAGGTCCATTTGAACTGCTCGCCGGTCGTGCTCGAATCCGACGGGTGCGCGTTGCGGATCCAGTACCCGATCGCCTCGCCGGTTCGCGGGTTGAGCTGCACGCCGGCGCGCAGCGTGTCGTTGTCGTTCTGGCCATGCGGATTGCACAGCCGATCGGTGTCGACGATCTTGAAGCAGGTCCCATAGCGCCCGCCGCGCTTGAGCATATAGGTGACGAGCAGGCATTCGCCGTCCTGCAGATAGGTCTGGTAGGCGAGGCGGACCATGCCGCCGAATTTCAGGTCGCGCTCGACGTCGCACAACTTGCGGTTGCCGTTCGCCCAGCTCCGGAACTTCGCCTCGGTGCGGGTCGCCCAATCGTCGGCGAAATCGGCTTCCCAGTCCATCGCCTCCCAGTTCGGGCGGGCCTCGAGCCGGATGTTCGCGCCGACCACGCCATCGGCGCGGCGGTCGGCGCCGCCGCTCGCCCAGCCGTTGTTGCGATCGAGGTCGCGCGATCGGGCGACCAGCTTGTCGCGGGACGGGTTGATCTCGGCGCTGGCCGACCGCAGGCCAGGGTGCCAGGCGCCGAGTTCGCGCGACGTCGGCGAGGCTCCCTCATAGGGATAGGCGCCGCCGCCCAGCATCGAGCGGCGGGTCAGCGGGACGCCGCTGGTCGACCGCGCGCTCATCAACCCCACCTCACGCCGATCGCGCTGCGGCGCGGCCGACCGCTCGCCTGTCGCTCGGCCGCGGCGATGTCGCGCTGCAGCTCCGCGATATAGCTGGTGAGCGCGGTCAGGTTCTCGCGGCTGAACCGCATGCGCCGATCGCCGCGCTGCACCTCGATCACGGCCCCCGAGGTGGCGATGGCATGGCGCGCGGCTTCGGCTTCGGACAACCAGGTCCGAAGCGTGGTCAGGTCGGTCAAAGGATCAGCCTCCGCTGTTCATCGCCGCCATGCGGGCGGCGAAACTCTTCGATTTGGCGGCAGGGGCTTGCGCCTCCGCCACGGACAGGATCGCCACCGGACGGGCCCAGACGGGCCGCCGGGACGGAACATCCCAATGGATCTCGATGCGGTGCGGCTGGAGCATCAGCCGGGTCGCCTCGTTGTAGCCGAGCAGGTCGAGGCTCTCGTTCGGGCCGCGCCGATCCCACTCGTCGTCAATCAGCACCTCGCCGGCAAACTCGTCGAACGTCGATGCCGGCAGGTCGATCGCGAAGCGGCCATAGCCCGGCCCGTCCTCGGTCACGGCGATCCGCTCGACCGACTGCGTCTTGAGCCGGTGAACACCGAGATCATATTCGAGCACGATCGGCTCGACCTTCTGGCCCTGCTCGTCCTTGCTCACCGTGCGGGGCACGACGGGCAGTTCCGGCGCAGCCGCCGACTTGGCACCCTTGATCAGCCGGACCTTGTGCCAGGGTGCCGCGGCCGACCCCCAATATTGCCCCGCCTTGGCCATGCGCCGCGCGAACTCGCGCGCTTTCCAGGTGACGTTGCCGTCGCCGGTGTCGATCGCCATCGCCGCGACCGGAAGGCGCCGGTTCGGATCGGACTGGAGCGGCAGTTCGCGCTCGAGCACCTGCTCGCGCAGCACGTCCCAATCCTCGATCCGCTCCGAGGGGCGGATGTCGACCATGCGGCCCCGCACCATCCGCTGGCGGATCGTGAAGCGCTCGAGCACCCACCAGCGGCCCTCGAGATCCCAGCCGATGATCATCACGTCGAACTTCGATCCGCCGACATCGACCGCCGACGTGACGAACAGCACGTCATCTGGAACCGTGCCGGCGACGAAGCCCTCGGCCTCGGCCACCGCCTGGGCGCGCTCGCGCAGCAGCTCCGGATTGATCGCCGATCCCGGGCCGCCGGCGCCCTCATAGACCGGGCCCATGGACTTGACGGTCCATTCCTTGAGGCGCTCGGGCTTCTTGGTCCGCTCGAAGTGGACCAGCGCCGCGACATAGCCGCGGGCGAGCTCGGCGTGGCTGACCATCGGCGACATGGTGCCGTGGATCCAGAAGCCCGCGCTCTCGCTCTCGCGCGGGTCACCGATCACCTTGCCGTCCCGGTCGATCACCTGCCCGGCGAACACCCAGTCGCCGGCATCGAGCATCGCCCGCTTGTCGGCCTCGAGGTTGAGCTGCCCGCAATGGGGGCAGCGCATGCCTGCGCTCGCGGAGACGAGGTTGAGCATCTCGTCGTCGCCGAGGCTGTCCTGGCGGTCGTAGATCAGCGGCATATAGAACCCTCGCGCCGCCAGCGGGTGCGGGCTGCTCCAGCCTCCGCACCGCATGCACGGCCAATACCAGAGCCCCCGGGTCGAATCCTTCCACATGCCGGCGATGCCGTTCCAGCCGGCGTCGCAGTGGCTCTCAAGATAGGCCTTGGCCATATTGCCATAGGCGCGCATGCGAACGTGGATCAGGTCCTTCATCGCCGCGCGCAGCTTGTCGCGGTAACCGTCGATCTCGGTCGCGTGGATGAACGGGGCCTGCTTCTGCCGGACGTTGCCGTCATTGGCGGCGAGCAACTGGATCGCGCGGCCGTCGACCCGCTTGAACTTCCGCTTCCGGTCGGTCGATCTCGGCCCCAGCTTCGCAAAGATCTCGGGATGCAGCCTCTCCGAGAAGAAGTCCGCGAACTCCTTGTCGGCGTAGCTGTCAATGTCCCCGCCAGCGGGCAGGAAGCTGATCGCGTCGGTCAGCGGACCGTTGCGCAGCCGCTTGAACAAGTGGTTCTCGCCGCCGATCGACTTGCCGGTCCTGCCCGGGCCGGGGACGATGACGAACCGGTAACGCGGATTATCGAGCGCGTTCTGCGGCGCGATCATATAGGGCGTGAACCCCGGATCGTAGAGCCGCTTGCCGTCGCCCTCCGGGTCCGGGAGGTAGCGGTACTGCCCGGCGCATTCGACCGTCGATATGTTCTCGGGCGGCAGGACCAGCGAGACGAGGCCGCCCGCTATGTCATGTGCGCTGGCGCAATACGCTCCCTGCCCGAGAGCGAGGAACTCGCGCTCGAGGTCGGCCAGAAGCTGGAAGGTCATCGGCGATGAAGGCTCCGAACTTGTCGTGCAGCCGGACCAACAGCCCGCGCATATGGTCCTGCACGGCCGCGCGGACCTCCGCCGGCAGCCGACCAGTGGGGTCGCTCTTCGCCGCGGTGGCTTGCATCTCCGACTGGACCATCGAGAAGAAGCTGGTGAACAGCGTCTGGACCTGAGCCCGTGGCACCCACTCGCCCTGGTCCATCTTGCGCCGCTGCGCGTCCATCTGCAGCAGGTTGATATGCCGAAGATCGGCAATGCTCATGCCGGCGGCGTCTTCGGGCACCGTCACGCCGGCGAGTTCCGCCAGCCGCCGATGCTTCGCGGCGTTGGCTTCGACCTCGGATCGGCAGCGCTTGATCAGGTGATCGAGCACCTTGGCGACCCGGAACTCCCATGCGACGCCCTCGGCGCCGCGGGATTGGATCGGGAAAGCCGGATCCGCGTCGATGATCAGGCGCAGATTGCGCCAAGTCATCTTGAGGATTTTCGCCATATCCTCCGCGTTGGCGACCTCATCGCGCCGGACGATGTCCCGCGCGGCGAGATATACTTTCAAGCGATAGGTCGGATCGGCCGATTTCCGTGCCATTCAGCACCCCCCGGACGGCCGCGATGATAGAAACGAGAAAGGCCCGCCGATCTGGCGAGCCTCGATTGGGTCATCTATCCCCAATTGCACATATATATCCATTCTCGGTTCCCGCGCGTCAACCATGATTTTTCTGCGGGTCGCGGACCGGCAGAAGATGAGCGATCCCGCCATGAAGCAGGAAGGCGCCATGGCGGAACGCCGCGACAGCATTGGCAAATCGGCAACGGGTGGCGCGGGCCGCATCCTTGATGGTCCATTCGCTGAGCACGACGCCATCGAACAGATTGACGATGTCGCCGGGAATGAAGGATCGCGCATAACGGAAATCATGCCGGGCAAGCGCCGCCGCTTCGCTGCGCGGCATGTGTCCGTACACCGGTCCATCGCCGCCCAGCCGCTCGTCGAACGCTGCAGTGGCGGCGGCGACGGCCAAGCCGGCATCCATGAACCGCCGCTGATACCAATGGCAGGCCGCGAAGCAGTCGTCGTCGATCACGCCACGGCGGTTGAGCTGTACGATGCGCGAGACGGTGACGTTCTGCAGGGCCGTGAATTTTCGATCGGTCTGACCCGGCGCCTCGATCTCCACCTCCGCATAAGGGGCCTTGCCCATCTGCTCGGGCGTCGGGCCCAGTCGCGCATCGTCGATATCGGCCTTCCACCATTCGCCTTTCTCGATCGCGTGCACCGCTTCGTCACGATTCCGCTCCGCATCGCGATAGGCCTGGTCGGATTCGAGGAGCTTTGCCTGGCGCTGCCGTTCGCGCTCCACGGTCGTCCAGCCGCGCTCCAGCCGCGCCACCATCTCGTCGGAAATATCCATGTTGCGCGTGCCGCCGTCGGCCGCGCGCTGATCTTTCGAAGCCTTTTCCCCCGTCATCGTCTCACCCTTCCGAGATTTGCAGCAACCGGTCGATCGCGTCGGCTTCCGCGACCAGGCGCCGCATGGGTTCCTCGATCGCAGCGATGACCGTAGGCACGAAGTCGCCGGCGTAGCGGACGCGGCGCCGCGCGTCGGCGATGGCCGTCGCGATCAGGGACCAGGGGAACTGCTCGAGCTCGTCCGCCGCGGCATTCTGCCATTCGTTGATCTGCTCCGGCGTGCGGTTGCCGCCGATCAGCGCAATCGCCCTGGACAGCTCGACCACCAGCAGGTCCGCTTCGTGGTCGCTCGGCGGCGCCAGTTCGCGAGCGATCCCGGCCGCCGCCTCAACCAGGGTTGTGCGAAAGTCGGGGGTGATCAACTCCCGCGCCTCGGCCCGGATATCCTCGTTCTCGGGATTCCGCTCGACGAGCGCGGCGATCGGCGAGGACCGAACGGCTTGCCTGCTCGACAGGGCCGTAGGATCGCCCGCTGTCGGGATCATATTTCTGCGGGCGGCTGCCGGGTCGGTCATCATGGGCTCCTTCGAGGATTTTCAGGAATTCGAGGGGACGGAGGACTTCGTCGATGTCGGTGACATGCGGCTTGGAATAGTTCGGCCCGGGCGGGTTCCGCCCGCAGAGCCAGCCGGATCGGGGGATCGCCTCGAACACCCGCACCCAAACCTCGCGGGGCGAGATACCGAGCTTGGCGCCGGCGCTCGCCGCATCGGCATCGCGGGCATGGATTGTCTTCAACCGGGCTTGGCTCAGCACCGTGATCCCGGGGATCACCGGGACGGCCGCTTTCAGTTCGGCCCAGCGCTCCATGACGAAGTGCTCGATCGGCTGTTCGGGCTCGGGGTCGACGGGATTGCCGAACAGATCGATCATGCCATGGGGGGTGCCCTCCCCGTTAGGGGAGGGTGGGGCTATTTCCTCTTCTTGGTTTCCCTTACTAGGTTCCGTGGTGCGTTTTTGCACCTCTTCACCGTGCAAAATGTCACCCGTTTCCGGGCGTTTTTGCACCTGTTTCGGAAAGGGTGTCGTTTTTGCACCGCTTTTTCTGACAGCCGCTTTAGGGATCGCAGGGATCTCGGGCCGCATATGAAAGAGGTACACCGGGATCTGGTTCGTGGCGCCCTTTCGCTCATCGGTGCGTTCAAGAATGCCAAGCCCGCCATGCTCGATCGGTGTTGCCAGTTCGTCCAAGGCGGCGAGCACCGTGCGCTTCGACAGCCCGGTTGCATCCTGGAGATAGCCGAGGCTGGCGAAGACCTCGCCTGTGACGTGGTTGGCGAGGTCGGCCACGATCATCAGCAAGTTCTTCGTCGAGGATTTTTCGATCCTCGCCCGGATCGCCCAACTCAGCGCTTCGCTGCTCATGCCGGAGATCCTTTCCGGCCTGACCATGCATCCCGGGCGCCCTTGCTCGCATTGCACGGGCCGCACAGTGTTTGGAGGTTATCATCGTGGTCCTCGCCACCGTTCGCGAGGGCCACGATGTGGTCGACCTGCAAATTGGAGCGCGACCCGCATGCCTTGCAGCGATAGCCGTCCCGATCGAATATCTGGAGCGCGCGGGTAACAGTCATCTTTCTCCGGCCCGGTTTCTCGCGCTCTTGGGGCTCGGGCCAGCCGTTATATCCCGGACGCAGCGCCTCACCCGAATGCTTGAAATTGAAGAGGTTGGCCGCCTCATCGGCGCAGTCGATGCAGATCATGATCGGTTGGCGTCCGAGCCTCTCGGACACCAAGCCGAGGTCGGCGATCTCGCACTGAGCAGCGCAATCGTTCCTGCAGCACATCCTGCACGCAACCGGCTGGCCGAACAGACGGAGGTTGATTTTCCGCGCTTCGGCCGCCCAGGCCGCATTCCATACAGCTTCTTTCATCGTCCACCTCCCCAATCGAATGCGAGATCCGCCGGCGGCGTGAACTCGTCGAAGTCGCTGCCGCGCACCGCGGCGTTGGCGCCGAAGAACTTGACCGGCCGGCTCGATGTCTTGCCGTGGCGGTTCTTCCCGCAGATCAGTTCCTGGACCCCGCGCACGGCGCGGAAATCGGTCTCCCAGGCGTCATATTTGCGCTGGTAGTCCTGCGAGCCCTGCTTGGGCTGTTCCTTGATGAGATAGGTCTCCTCGCGGAAAACCAGGATGATCGAATCGGCGTCCTGCTCGAGGTCGCCGGCCTGCTTGAGGTCGCGGACCTCGGGCCGGAAATCCTTGCGGTCCTCGGCGCCGCGGCTGAGCTGCGACAGGGCGAACACCGGCACGCCATGCTTCTGGGCTATATCGAGAAGGCCTTTCGACACGGCGGCAACGCGCGGCGTGTCCTCGGTGATCTCGCGCCCGTTGCGGCTGGCGCCGAGGAGCTGGACATAGTCGACGAAGACCGGGCCGAGCTTCTTGCCCTTGGCCGCCCAGCGAGCCTTCGCGCGCGCCACCATCGATTCGATCCGGCGGATGTCGCAGCGGCCGGTCGCGGTATAGTTCACCGGCAGGCTGGCGGCGACGGCCTCGGCGCGTTCGAGCGCCTGGAGCTGCACCGAGGTGAGGTTGCCCTTCCGGATCGCCTCGTGGGCGACGGGGTTGCCCAAGGCGTGGCAGAGGTCGGCGGCGACATAGATCGCCTGCTGCTCCTCGGTCATCTCGGCATGGAAGAACTCGACCGGGATGCCGTTCATGGCGTAGCCGAGCGCCATCGACCGGGCGAGGGTGGTCTTGCCCTGGCCCGGCCGCCCGCCGATGATATTGTAGGTTCCGGGCTCAACCTCGCCGATCAGGCGGTCGACGTCCTTCACCAGCTTGCACGAATAGCCGTCGACCGTGCCGGCGGTGACGATGCGCTGGTTGCGTTCGATCACCTTGCGGATCATCGACGTGGCGCTGTTCGCAGCGACCGCCGGGCGCGCCGATACGGCCGACCAGAGATCAGCCTCGATCCGGTCGACGATCTCCTCGACGCTGTCCTCGATCGCGGTCGGCAGCAACGTCCTGTGGCGGCCGAGGGCATCATCGACATCCCGCAACGCTGCCAGGTCGGCGAGCATGCGGGCCATGTCCAGGATGCCGATCAGTACTGCGCCCTGACCACCCGATTGGGCGAGGTAGGGGCCGATCGGCTGGTTCGGCAGCAGCTCCGCTACCTCCGGATCGAACTCGAAGAAGGGGCGCAGCGTCACGGCGTTGGCGGCCTGGCCGCGCTCGGTCAGCTTGAGGATGGCGCGGAAGATCTTCCGATGGATGCCATAATAGAACTGGTCCTCGCGCAGGATCTCGGCGACCGCCGGCACCAGCCGGTTGTCGAGCATCATCCCCCCGAGCAGGAAATATTCGGCTTCTTCGTTGACGAGGGCGACAGGCTGGTCCTGGCCGGCGGGGCGAAGCGGCTCTGTCATGCTGCCACCTGCAGCGGATCGATCGAGGCGAACGATCGGCCGAAGATCGGCCCGCAGGCCGGCCCATAGATCCGCCGATGCGAGATCTCGGCATATTCGGGGTTGAGCTCGATCAGGATGGATCGCAGCCCCATCTCGCGCGCGACCAGGCCGACGGTGCCGGCGCCACCGAACGGATCGAGCACGAGGCCGGGGACGCGCTCGAACTGCTCGCAGATCGGCCCGCAGCCCTCAGGCGCGCCGCAGCAGCCGCAGACGGTGGCGGGAGTGCCGGCGGCGATGCAGCGGCGGGCGAGCTCGGGCGGGAAGGTCGCGAAATGCGCCTCGCGGAACGCCTTGGGCGCGATGGTCCAGACGTTGCGAGCATTGCGGGTTTCGCTGACGATGTCGGCAACTGCTGCTGAAAAGCTCTCGTTGTTGCGGATACCGCTGCCCGCTGCGGCCGTCTTCGACGAGCGGCGCCCATTGCGGTGAACATTGCCATGCGTACCGGGATCGGTGTCCCAGCCTGCGGGAACAGGGTTCCTCTTGCTGCTGACAATGCGATCACGCCCGCGATCCCCCTCCTTCGGGTTCACGCGATCCTGATGCCCCCAGCCAACTCCGGTCGATTTCTTCGAGACTGGGACGCGGTCGACGTTCTGACGGCTATTCGGGCCGGGCCGGCGCGCATGCGCACCACCGGCCACCGGCTCCCGGATCGCTTCGTCGTTGTAGAAATAGTCCTCGCTCTTGGTGAGGAGCCAGACCTTCTCATGCGCCGTCGTCGGCCGGTCGTAGACCGATTCCGGCATCGGGTTGGGCTTGTGCCAGATGATTTCGGAACGGACGTACCAGCCGTCGTCCTGCAGGGCGATCGCCAGTCGGTTCGGTATCATGCAGAGGTCCTTGGGCTTGAGATATCCGCCTGGGCGGACGGTGAAGCCGCTGTCCGCGCGATAGGCTTCCTTTGCGCCGTCGCGCTGAGGGCCACGCGCATCCGGTTGAAGGATAGGCCCGGCCTTGGCACGCATATGGTCGTGGAAATCGCGGTCGACGCCGCGGGATCCGCGTTCCGCGCCATAATAGGTCCGGCCCTGGATCGGCCCGACCGTCGAGAATGGCTTGTCGCGAAACGTGCGGTCGTCGGTCCCGTCGGCCTTATAGGCGGCGGCCGATTTCCCGTTGGGCGCCGCGGCGTAGCAATCGCCGTAGTTCAGCCACATGGTGCCGTGGACCTTGAGCACGCGGCGGAGCTCGCGGCAGACGCGGACCATCACGTCGAGATGCTCACCGAGCGTCGGCTCGAGACCGATCTGCCCGGCCACGCCATAATCGCGCAGACCCCAATAAGGCGGCGAGAAAACGATGCAGTCGACCGAATTGGACGGCAGCTTCGCGAGCTGCTCGAACACGTCGCCGAGGCGGATGTCGACGAGATCATCCACGGAGATGCGCCCCCATGAAATTGCGGTCGCGCCAGGGCCGGGGATGGCCGGGGACCAGGGTCAGGAAATAGTCGAGGATGCCGCAGGCCTCGGCGGCGTCGTGCGTCTCGGGATACCAGCCGAACTCGGCGCATTGGCGCAGCGCGAGCTCCTTGGGATTGTCGTTGCCGAAGCCCGACCCTCGACCGAGGAAATGCTTCCGCCATTCCGAGATATGCGCCTTGTAGATCTTGATGCCCTTGTCGTGGGCGAACAGCTCGGTGACGCCGGCGAGCCCGAGCAGCATCTGGATCACGTTCATGTCGATCTTCGACGAGACGTGCTGCGCCTCGAACACGAGATGGGTGAAGCGGTGCATCCGGTGCTGATCGCGCAGGAACTCGCGCAGCCGGTGCGCGCGCCAACCGATGTCGCCGGGTTTCCCTGGCAACTTCAATTGACCGAAGAATGGGCGCTCCATTTCAGGCTTGTGGAGCGCCCACCCCAGGTTCGTCGCGATGTCGAGTGCGAGAACGGAGGCCATGGTCAGTGCGGGCGCGCCTCGCCACCGCCGAGATGCCCGCGGGCGCGCTCTATCGCGGTCGGCGCTTGCTGTGCGGCTGCCTGCTCGGCGTCACCGGATGCCTCGCCGTCATCGTCATCGTCGTCTTCATCGTCGTCGCCGGTCACCGCGCGAGCGTCGGCACCGAGACGCATCTGCAGAACCTTGCCCTCGGCGCTGTCGACCAGGTCGACGACGACGTCCGGCCAATCGGCATGCTGCGCCAGGCCGTTGAACGAGCGCATGAACGACTGCCGCTCCGGCTCTTCCATCTTCTCGAGCTTGGCGAAGAGCTTCGCGGCGGCGCGATCGACGCCATAGCCCTCCACCTTGCCCCACATCTCGCCGATGTCCTTGTCGATGCGGGCCTTGCGCGACTTCTTGTCCTCGAAATCCTTGCGGATCAGGGCGATGGCGCCCTTGAAGTTCGGTTCGCGCAAGTCGGACGCGACCCGTTCCTTCGATGCTTTCTCGGCCATGCTCATCTCCTCGGCTGGCCAGGTGGACACCACGGATCGGCCGCGGCGACAGGGGCGGGGCGCCCATGTTCGTGATGCGCGGGGATCGACGGGCGCGCCCGGATCCGCCGGCGCGGGATCAATCGGTGCGGCGGCGGTCGATCTCGGCCAGCCGGAGGCGCCAGCGATCGAAGGCGGCGCCGCCGGCCTCGACGAAGGCGCGGTCCTCCACCAGTTCCTCGTCGCTGATCTCGTCGTCGTCCTCGAGATTCTCGGACATGGCGGCCTGCGCGCGCATGATGATCGTGAGCGCGCGGCGATCGGCCACGGCACCCTCTGCGGGGGTGTCGATCTCGACCATCTTGAGGCCCATCAACGCCAGGACCGGGTTGGCCAGCCGCCCGCGCCATTTCTGGCAGGCGCGCAGGAAGGTGGTCATCGGCATCTCGGCCGTCGACCGGCAATATTTGCCGGCCTGGTCCGGATGCCGGCCCAGCTCCTGGCCGAGGTCGACATAGGAGAAGTCGTCTTCGCGGCGGATATCTTCCAGGCGGTCGCCGACCGTCTGGAGCAGCTTTGAAGCCGGAACGACCGCGCGGCGGCCGTCGATCGTCGGCCTGCTCATCGGGTAATCCCGCCGCTATGGTAGATACGAGACGAGATATTCCGCGCGTGATGGCCGCAGCCGATGCCCCGATCGGGCTCGCACCGGGCGCCGCAGCGCGGACAGGCGTACCGGTCGATCCGGTCCATGCCGTCGATGTCGACGTTGCGCACCACGGTGCCGCCGACATGGTCACGCCGCATCGAGGAGACGAAGTTCAGGCGCGCCGCCATCAGAAGCGCCCTCGGGGGGCGGGTGAGACTCCCGCTGCCCGCCCCCGTCGGCTACGGTTGGAATGGCAGACACCAACCGAAGGGAAATCCGAATGGACGACGGATCGAAAGCGATCCTGCTCTGGAACCAGGAGTTGCTCGCGACGCTCATCAAGCGAATGGCTGGGGCAGGCGTTCTCAACGAGCATGGCGCTGACGCCCTCGCCGAAGAAGTTCGCCAATACGCGACATCCAAGCACCCGGAGTTCGAAAGGCAGTTCCTGGCCCACGCCGCCTATCTGCAGACCGGCATCCGCGAAGAGTGCGATCGCTCGCGGGCGAAGAGGGGCTGACGCTGGTCCCGGCTGGAGCGCCGTAGGTCGGCCTCAGGTCGAGGATGTTCCCGTCCGAGTAAGCGCCGAGCGCCTCGAATTCGAACCGGAAAGCGGAGCCGCCCGGTCGGCCAAAGAAGTCGAGCAGATCGTCCGCGATCTGGGGGCCAGCCCGCCGTGCCGCGCTCGCCGACTGGAACGGCGCGCGCTTCGCGAACCGCGGCCTGGGGTTTGGATGGAACATCAGCGCTCCCCTCTGGGGGCAGGACGAAGGTTCGGCGTCCTGCCCCCTTCGTTCACGACTGGCTCAGGGGTAGCGGCCGAGCCGGTCGGAACTGGAATTGCGATCGCGCGCCAGGCGAAGAGGTGCACGAACATTCAGGCTGCGGCGCCCTGCGGGGACGGGCACTGTTGCAGAGCGCGGACGATCGGTGCCCAGGTGCCATCCACGCGCGGATCTACCTCGCCCTTCTCGATGCGCATGATCGTCGTCTCATGAACATTCGAGATGGCAGACAACTCAGCGCGAGAGAGCTTCGCATCCTTGCGAGCCTGCTCCAGCGATCGGGGATTTAGAGGGTCGATCATGCAGACCATCGTAACTGCACATGTGCAGCAACGCAAGATGCACATGTGTCCCATGCGAAAGGTGCTCGCCAGCAGCTATTCTGCGCCGGTGGAGAAAGAGAAGATTACGACCGCCAAGCGTGCTGCGATCCGGGCGATCAGCAGATGGCGGGATCGTGTCCTCGCGTCGCCAGATTCCAAGTTCGACAATGCGGCGGCCTGGGCGAAGGCTGCGTCGATCAGTCCGACGACAATTACGCGCGGGATGAGTTCCGATGCCAAGTCAACGGTGAAGATCGAGAACCTCCACCTCCTTGCCGAGGCGGTCGGCACGCGGTCCGTGGTGGATTTTCTTGAAGGCGACGCGCTAAGGATTTCACCCCTTCTTCCTGGCGATGCTACCCTGGCGATAATGTTGAAAGCCTTTGCGCCCGCCTTATCGGCTGCCCATGGCACAGAAGCAGCTCTTCAAGACGCTGCTCGAAGGTTCGGCGTAGCGCTGCGTGCTGTCGCAACGAGTCCCGATCTGGAGCAGAACACGGATCGTCTGCTCGGTTTGATCGAAGGATTGCTTCTCGAAAGCGGGCGTTCGCTGCTCGACAAATCTCTATCTGGATAGAGCACTCGGTAACGCACGGTAGACATTTTCTCGGGCAATCTTTCATGGCCTCCCCTCGTCTTGTAGGGGAACGTCAGGCCAAGCCATTAAAGAGCGGATAATATTCTAGGCTAAGCGGTGCGGGGCTTAGGTCCATTTTGAATGTTGTCTGAATCCGATGGACAGCGTTGAGGGGATACGAAGATGGGGCGTCATCTAAGAGCCTGATCCGAAATTAAGTTGAGTGGTATCAGCAAGTTAGCTTGACGCTAGCGCCAGTCGTTGATTCAGGGGTTTTGCAACAAACTTCCGGAGATCGACGATGTGGACCGATACCACTCGGGCGCAATATGCCCGTACAGAACTGGCTTTGCCAAGCGATTTGACCGATGCCGAATGGGCGGTGCTGGAGCCCTTCTTTCCGCCGCCCTCGTCGGTGGGACGTCCGCGCAAGTGGCCGCTCAGGCGCATTATCGAGGCGATTTTGTATTTGCTGCGCGGCGGGCTGCCGTGGCGGATGCTGCCGCCGTGCTTTCCGCCCGTCTCGACGGTGCGGCGCTGGTTTTATCTGTGGCGCGACAACGGCCTGTGGCTGTCGCTCAATCATGCCCTGCTGTTGATCGGGCGGGAAGCTGTAGGCCGCGAGGCTTCGCCGAGCGCCGGGGTGATCGACAGCCAGAGTGTGAAGACCTCGGAAAGCGGCGGGCCTCGCGGCTATGACGCGGGGAAGAGGATCAAGGGGCGCAAGCGCCACATCCTGACCGACACCGACGGCAATCTGGTCCATGCCGTGATCCATACTGCCGATATCCAGGATCGCGATGGCGCGCCGTTGGTGCTGGCCGAGATCGTCCGTCGCTTCCCGTGGCTGCGCCATGTCTTTGCCGACGGTGGCTATGCGGGCGAAAAGCTCAGGGATGCCCTGCGCCGCATCGGCAAATGGACCGTCGAGATCGTCAAGCGATCGGATACGGCAAAAGGCTTCGTCGTGCTGCCCAGGCGCTGGGTCGTCGAGCGAACGCTGGCTTGGCTCAATCGAAACCGGCGCCTCGCCAAGGACTTCGAACAAACCATCGCTTCCGCAACCGCATGGCTCTTCATCGCTTCAATCCAGCTCTTCACACGAAGAATCGCAAAGCTAGGAAATTACGCCCGATAATTTTGAATCAGGCTCTAAGGGCATGTGCGTTGGCAGTTGCGGCGATCGCGCTCGCTGGTGCGGGCAAGCCGTGGACGCAGGAGCGGTTTTCACAATGCCTGAGTCGCGTCGGAGCAAGTGCGCTTGATCCCGATGAGGGCATCTCCAGCATCAATTGTAGGGAGCGAGATTCTATCAGCAACGATGCCACATCCGTGGCAGACCTGATGATCGATCGCTATGTATTTGTAGGCTGGAACAAGAAGCAGCCACATACCCGGCTGGCTAGTTATATGCTCATTATCGACTATAATCGTATGCAGACAATCTTGGGAGGAGATGCGGCTGCAGGTATCGTCGGCTTCAACAGACTGAGTATTTTATGGCCAGATGGCCTACAAGAATATTATCTAAAAATCGATGACTTTAGAGTAAAGGGCTGCTCAACGATTGGGAGTGGAGTTCTGCGCACATCATCGTGTAGCTATCAGGAGCGCTCATACATGCCCATTTCAGCCGAGGCGCTCGATAAATTTAAGAAAATTGCTCAAGCGAGTACGGAAATTAAGCTTCCCATTAAGCTATTTTCTAAATCTGGTGAAGCCGTTGAAGCTTATATTTGTGTTGATGAGGTTGTAGCTACAGCCGCTGCTGCCGGGATCTAATCCGCGCCGCGAACTGCCGCGAGAAGAGTTAACCGGCCGGCAGTCCCCAATCTAACCGATTCGCATGTCTTAACGCGTGGATGCACATATGCATTTTTAGGGCTTGACCTTAAAACTGCATATGTGCATTTGTAACGGGGTCAGCTCTGGCGGTTTCCCCCTGTTACGCCGGAGCTCTCCGGAGCCGCGCGGCTGGATTGCCCCCCCATAGGTCGCGCGGCTCCACTTGGAAGGAGTCGCACCGTTGCAGCAGCATTGGCCATATGAAGGGGAGCCGCATCCGCGCGGGCCATCGCTCGCCAGCCGGACGGCTTCGATTTTCGGCTCGATCGCCTGGGCGGTGCTGGTCATCCTGGTCGTCGGCCTGATCGATCTCTACCTCCACCTCGGCCTCGATTTCGTCGCGGGTGTCCTCTCGACGATCGCCATCTATCGCTCGCTTGCCCGCGATCGCCGGCGGGGGCGCCTGTGATGCGCCTCGCTCGCGCCGCCTATGCCGCGTTCGCGCGCAGCTTCCGCAACCCGGTCGCCGACGCGGCGCTGCCGCTGGCCCTGTTCCTCGCCGCAGTCCCACCCGTCTGCCTGGTCATCGCGATGGTGACGGCATGAGGCCGGCCGACCGCATCTTCCTCGACGCTGCCGTGGCGATCGACGGTCTGCTCAAGGAGCGGGTCCTGTCGCAGCACGGGCACCTCACCGCCTCCGAGGTCTTCGGCATCTACGAGCGGCTGGCCGTCACCATGGCCTTCAACACGATCGGCATCGCAATGGCCGTCGCCTCCACCGAAGAGGGCGCGCGCCGGGCGATCGACATGTTCCAGACCGCGCTGCCGCACCGGATCAGCGAGGGCCTCGACCGGGCGATCGCCGTCGGTCTCGAAGCCCGCGCCGCCAACCCCAACCTCACGTCGCACTGAAAGGACCGGCATGGCTTCGCCCACGCGCCCCTATCTCGTCACCTTCCTCGGCAAGGAACATCTCGTCCAGGCCATCAGCAAGGAGCAGGCGGTTTCCCTCGTCGTCGCGCCCCACGTCACTGGCGTGAAGGCCGCGTCGGCAGCCGAGGTGATGTCCTTCTACCAGCGCCAGCAGGAGAAGGACGTCACCTCGGTGAACGAAGGCGACCGCGCGTTCGTCATCGACCGCCCGAATGTGATGCTGCTCCAAGCCGGCGGCGTGCAGGGCGCCGATCGCGGCCAGACCGGCGAGGATCTGCTGGACTGATGCTGGTCCAGTTCCCCTATTCGCGCCAGCAGCCCGGCGTCGACGCGGTCGAGGAGGGATATTACCTCCTCCGCCGCGAGGGCCGGGTCGACGTGCCGATCCGCATCTGGTTCGGCTGGCCACTCGACCCCGAGACCAACGAGCTGCTCGACCGCAGTCCCCGCTGGCAGATCGAGATCAACGGCATCCTCGCCGGTGATCCCGATGAGCCCGCCTATATCGATGGACGGCCGGTCCTCACGCTGGAAGGCATCTGGCCCGATTGTCGCAAGCATCCGATCGTCCCGGGCCTCGACGGTCTGGACGAGCACGAGAGGCGCGACCGCGAACGCCGCGAATATGAGTTCCGCGTCGCGCGCGCCGAGCATGCGCGCACCTGGGACGCCAACGATCCATTCGCCACCGCCGGCCGCATCGATCCGATGACGGCCCCGCTTCCCGGAGTCTGACCGTGCCCGACGTCACTGGAATGCGGGTGATCAGCCCGTCGAAGCTCGGCCCTTGGGACGGCGGATATGACGAGGGCGAGCGGTTCAGCCGCCCCCAGCTCTATCGGATGGGCCTGATGGGCATCGACCCCGAGACGGTCGAGACCGTGATGGTCAAGGTGGGCGTCGAAGAGTTCCTCTGCCCGATCGTGCAGCGAGGGCACGTCCTGCCGCGCCTCAAGATCATCGCCACCGGCGGCGAGCGCATGTGGATCGACGCGTGATGGGGATCGAGGTCTCCCCCCTGATCGGCGACAACCGCCACAGCCCGGCCGACGACGCGCGCGCGGCTATGCTCGACGTGATCAGACAGCGGCAGCCGCGGATCGACGAGTTCGTCGCCAACCTGGCGCAGCGGACCGTCATGCGAGACCGGATCGATGCCGCCGCCGCGACCGACGTCATCGGCCTCGCCCAGAAGGTGATGGCCGCGATCGGCGAACAGCGGAAGGCGATCTCGTCGCCCTACGATGCCGCCGCCGGCGCGCCGATCATCGTGATGCGCAATGCCTTGGCCCCGCTCGACGCTGAGATCGCGCGTGTCCTCGCGCTGATCGAGGCGTTCGACGAGGCCGAGAAGACGCGCATCGCCGACCAGAGGGCGGAGCAGGCCGCCGAGGAGCAGCGCCTGCGCGATGCCGCGCGGCAAGCGGAGGCCGGGCAGGGGCGGGCGGAGATCGTCTACGCGCAGGGCGGTCCCGTGCCCGACCCTGCACCGGCCGCGCCCGCCGCCGGCCCCGCGCCGATCCGCGGCGACTACGGCTTCTCCTATCGCAAGCGAGCGAAGATCGAGGTCACCGTCGAGGACGTCACCCTGATCCCGCCCGACATCCTGGAAGAGGACATCGTCCAGGCCGCGATCGCAGCGGCGATCAAGGCGCGCGCCACCAAGAACAGCCGGCTCACCGTCGCCGGCGCGACCATCCACCGCGGCACGCGCGGCAGCGTCAACTAGGAGAATGAGTTTGTCCCAGCAGCAGGCGCGCCAGCAGAACCGGGGCGGTGGCAACTACCAGCGCCGCGACCAGGCGCCGGCACCGCGGACCGAGAACCAGCAGCTCAGCGATCAGGCGCGCTATGCCCAGCGCCTCGGCTGGCTGATGGGCGAGATCGAGCAGCTCAAGCCCGAGATCACCGCCGTGCTGCCAGTCGCGGTCAGCTTCGATCGCTTCCGGGTCATCGTTATGATGGCCGTCCGGACCAAGCCGGAGATCCTTGATTGCCACGGCCCATCGGTCGTCACCGCCTGTCTCAAGGCGGCCTATGACGGTCTGATGCCGGACGGCCGTCAGGCCGCGATCATCCCGTCGAACAACAAGGTGACCGAGGGCGGCCGGACTTTCTGGCGGAAGGAGGCCAGATACGGATCGATGGTCGCGGGCCTCCGGATGCAGATCATCAAGGGCGGCAAGGTCGATGATGTGAAGACCGAGATCGTCTATGCGAACGAGGTCACCTCCGGGCGTTTCAAATACCGCCCCGCCGCTGCCGAGCCGATTGTCCACGACGCGATCGTGATCGATTCCGAGCGTGGTCCCGCGGTCGGCGCATATTCCGTCGCCTTTCTGTCGAACGGCCGGGTGACGGCTGAATACATGACCGAGCAGCAGATCCTCGACGTCAGGGATGAAGCGCAGAGCGGGCCGGTCTGGAAAGGCAAGTTCGACAAGGAGATGTGGCGCAAGACAGTGCTGCGTCGCCACCGGAAGGCTCTGCCGGGCTGCAACGACATCATCGACATGGAAGCGCGCGAGATGTTCCCGCAGTTCGCCCAGGCGGTCCTGCCGGCTCCGTCGGCAGCGCCCACCCGGCCGGACCGGCGTGCGTTCCAGCAGATCGACCATGTCCCCGACCTCGCGATCAACGATTTCGGCCGTCCCGGCTTCGGCGGCGGCGAGATGAGCGACGAGGAGATGGAGATCGAGGAGGCGGCTGTGCGCGGAGAGCAACCTGCCCAGCAGCAGATGCGCGCTGCCGACCCGCCCGGCGAGGACGGGCTCAGCAACCAGCAGCCGATGCCCGAGACGCCAGCGGCCTGGGAGCAGTGGGCCGACCGCGTGAAGACGACGGTGCTCGGCTTCAAGGATCTCGATCAGGTCAACGCGTTTCGGCAGCAGCAGCAGCGCTTCATCGACGCATGCCCCGCGCCGCTGTCGGAGGAGGTGAGCGACGGCTTCTTCGACGCGATCGCGAACCTCACCCAGCCGGGCACGACCGAGCAAGGGGAGCGTCGCTGATGTCCGCCACCGCCTATCCGCTGACCTGGCCAGACGGCCTGCCGCGCACGACCAACAAGGCGTCGTCGCAGTTCCGTACCTCGCTGCCATCGGCGCTCAAGAATGTCCGCGCCTCGATCGAGGCATTCGCCCGCGATAGCGGGAGGCGGGTCGAGGGCATCATCCTATCGTCCAACGTCACCCTCGGATCCGAGAAGCCCGCCGATACCGGCGTGGCGGCCTGGTTCGCCTGGGATGGCGCGACCCGATGCATCGCCGTCGACCGCTATCCCAAGGTCGAGGACAACCTGCAGGCGATCCACCACATTCTCGAGGCGCGCCGAACGGAAATGCGGCACGGTGGCCTGCACATCGTGCGGCAGACCTTCAAGGGTTTCATCGCGCTGCCGGCCCCGGAGGGATGGTGGCAGGTGCTCGGTCTCCCGCAGACGGCGACCGCTGCCGACGTGGACAATGCCTATCGTCGGCTCGCGCGCCAAGCCCATCCGGACCAGGGCGGCAGCGATGACGCCATGGCCCGGCTGAACGCGGCGCGCGACGCTGGGAGGGCAGCTCGTGGCTAGACCCGGCCCATACACCTTCCAGGTCTGGAAGTTCCCGCTGGAAATCCGGGATGGCCGGCAGTCGGTCAGCTTGCCGGGCGGTAGCCGGCCCCTCTCGGTGGCAAACCAGCACGGAAGGCTGGTGCTGTGGGCTGCGGTGCGCATGGCGAGCGCCACAGGCGGCGTCTTTCAGAAGAACCCCTTCTACGAAGAGCGCTTCTTTCATGTCGTTCGGACGGGCGTCGACCTGCCGGAGGAATGTGTCCGACCCGACGAGTTCGCCAGCGGCCCGGTGCGGATCAAGTTCCTCGGCACCGCCATGTTCGCCGAGGGTCGGGCCGTTTTCCATGTTTTCGAGGAGGCTGAGCCCGATGGCTGGTGAGGACGACTTCGAGCTCCGCTACCCGCGCCAGCCGATCGACACCGCCCCGCGCGACGGTTCCGAGGTGATCGGCATCCTAGCCGACGACACAGAGATCTTCATGCTCTGGGTCGCGAACACCGGCTGGTTCCGGTCCCTCGGTGCCGGCGAGATCGGCACGGCCGTCCACCCCGTTTCATGGAGGAAGTGCTGATGAAGATCACCGTTGTCCGGTATCGCCGGCTGCAGTCGCACAAGCACGGCTACGGTCATGATGCGTTCGAAGCCGAGGCGCAGGTCGACGACGGCGAGACCGCCGAGGAGGCCGTCGCGGCGCTGCGCGAGTGGGTCGACGGTCAGCTCGCCGCAGCCGCCAAGGTGCTCGACCTGCGCGATACGGTCGAACTGCTGACCCATGAGGTCGAAGTCCAGACACGGACCCGCGATCGCCTCAAGTCCGAGGCGGAGGAGTACCGCAAGATCACGAAGGCCGGCACGGATCTCTATAATCTGGCGGTCCAGGCCGGGCGAAGCGACCTGGTCGATCTGTTCGCCGACGAGATCCCGTTCTGATGACCGCGCTCCTCGCCATCAGCGCCTATCTGGCGGTTGGCGCCTCCATCATGGGCTGGTTCCTTTATGGCGCGGGCCACCGGGATGCGGTCGACTATCTGCCGGCGCTGGCGGCGTGGCGCGTCGTCGCGCTGGTCTGGGCCGTCATCATTCTGTGGCTGCCGGCGGGCATGACCTGGGTCTGCTTCCACGCCGCACATCGCAACGGGCGCCGGCGCCGTGGCTGAGCTTCGCCCCGTCCCCATTTCCCTCTGCGCGCCGGTCGACCGGTACGCCGCCTGGCTTCGCTGGGCCGCGTCCGAACTGGTCTCCCGCGCGCGCCGCTATTCGGAGATTTCCTTTGGCTGAGCAGCATATCATCGAAGAAGCATGGCGTGGCTTCGTCAAGAAGGTCTACGACGCCGAGCTCCCGCGAGAGCAGCACGACGAAATGCGCCGCGTCTGGTTCGCTGGTGCATTCGCGCTCTGGACGAGCCTGATGTCCAATCTCGACGAAGGCGATGATGCCACCGAGTTCGATCTCGGCCGGATGCAGGCTATCGAGAACGAGTTTGAGCGCTTCCAACTGGAAGCCGAGGCCTTGGCCGCTCGATCCGCGGGCACGGAGGCCAGCCTCAAGCCGACCTGCGGCCGAACCGGCTGCGATCGGGCGCCGACCCACTATCTGGTGCTCAAGATCCCGCCGCACGGCGGATCGATGGCTCAGGCGCTCAAAGCAGCCGTCGGCGTCGTGCTCTGTCGCGATCATGCCGAGGAGGCGACGGCCGTCGAGATACTGGCGAACGGCACCGACCGGATCCGCGACGCCGTCACCGCGACCGGCAAGCTCGCCCCTGATTTCGAGCGCGCCGAGATCGAGGTTCGCCGCGTCGGCGATGCTTTCTGGAACGACGTACAGGCGCGGGTGGCGATATCGCAGGGCGGAGGGCGGGCCTGATGGCTGACCTCGCCACCCTCTCGCTCGCCTGGCTGGAGTCCCCGGCCTATGTCGAGCTCACCACCCGGCAGACCGCGATCCTCGCGATCGTGTGCGACTGGCCGGGCGATCATACCGTTCGCAGCCTCGCCCAACGCCTCGGCGTGTCGAAGCCGGTGGTCACCCGCGCGCTGAACAGCTTCGGCCGGCTCGGCCTGGTCAAGCGCGTCGGCGATCCGGATGATCGGCGCGTCATCTTCGCGGTGCCGACCGACGCCGGTCGCGCCGCGCGCCAGGCGATGCGGGAGCTGGCCCATGGCTGAAAACACCAAGATCGAATGGGCGGACAACACCTGGAATCCCTGGATCGGGTGCATGGAGGTCTCGCCGGCCTGCAATCATTGCTTCGCGCGCGTGCTGATGCAGGATCGCCACCACCGCGCGACCTGGGGCCCCGGTGAAGATCGCGTTCGGACGTCGGAGGCCAACTGGCATCTCCCTCTGCGGTGGCAACGCCGACTGGAGAAGACCGGCGGGATCGAGACGGTCTTCTGCCTGAGCCTGGGCGATATCTGGGACAAGGAGGTCGATCCCTTCTGGCGCCGCGAGGTGTTCACCATCATCGACCACACGCCGAACCTGCTCTGGCTGCTGCTGTCGAAGCGCATCGGCAATGCCGTGCGGATGGTCCAGGAGGGCATGAACCGGCACCGGCTGCCGACGAATGTCATGCTCGGCGCCACCGTCGTGAACCAGGAGGAATGGGACCGCGACGTTCCCAAGCTCGAGGTTGCCGCGCTCGAGCTGAGCGACCCGCGGGATCCGATCAAATCCTTCGTCTCCATGGAGCCGCTGCTCGACGATGTCATCATGCGTGGCAACAGCATCCCCGACTGGATCATCGTCGGTGGCGAGAGCGGGCACGGCTGGCGCGACATGCCGTTCGATCGCGCCCGGAGCATCCGCGACCAGACGCACGCCCATGGCCGGAAGTTCTTCTTCAAGCAGGCCGCCGGCAAGCGCGCGATCCCCGAGGATCTGCTGATCAGGGAGTTCGTCCACAAATGACCGACCGTCCCGCAATATTCTCTCCGGCCATGGTGCAATCTCTGCTTCTGGGCTGGAAGCTGCAGACCCGCCGGTTGGAGGATTCTCCGCTCAGGAATGCCGAGCCCGGCGATCGTCTCTGGGTGCGCGAGAATTTCCATACCGAAGCCTGGTGGGACGCGCTCCGCAAGGAGCACCGCCACGAGCTCGCGCTGAGCGGCCATTGGCCCGGAGCAGTCTGGTATCCTGCCGGCGAACTGTTCCAGTTGGCTGGACAGAAGACTATCACCCACATCAGCGGGCTCGACCTCGACGCACAATGGACCAAGGGCAAGCAGTGGCCCTCGATCCACATGCCCCGCTGGGCCTCCCGCATTACGCTCCTCGTCGAGGCCAAGCGGTTCGAGCCGCTGCAGGATATCAGCGAGGCCGATGCCATTGCGGAGGGGATTGAGCCTGTCGACATCGCCGGCCAACGGGCATGGAAGAGCTACGAGACCTTTCCCGATGGCACCCCTCATCCGCACGCCGTTGTGTCCAACCGCTCGGCGGTCACCAGCTATCGCGAGCTCTGGGACAGCCTCCATCGGAAAGAGGGCGAGCGCTGGGCGGACAACCCCCGTGTCCTCGCGCTGACCTTCCGCGTCATCCACGAGAATATCGATCGGATCGCGGCATGAAGAAGGAGCGCTGGTCTTATTCCTGCGAGGAAATCGCGCTGCTGCGGGAGCTTTGCAGCTCGAAGATCCCGCTGTCGTGGAAGGAGATCGCCGTCCGTTTCCCGGGGCGGTCGATCCACGGTTTGCGCGACAAGGCGAAGCACCTCGGCTTCACCCGTTCAAACGGCCAGGTGGGGCGCCCTCGCAAGCTCGTCACCAACCTCGACGCGGTCGTTGACCGGGACGATGATGCCTGGGCGAGCAAGGCGGAGGTCGCGAGCGTCCGCCTCGGCGTAGCGATCGATGCGATGCTGGCGCGCACCGGCATGAGGCTGGCGGCATGAGCGATCTCAGCCTCCGCGAGATGGTCGAGTTGACCCGCGACGCGCTGATGGCGCGCGAGGAGGTCACCGACATGCACACCGGGCCCCGTTCGAACGAGCTCTGGTTCCACCATCGCGATGGCCGCGAGATCCGCGTCGCCATCCAGGTGTTCGAGAAGCACCCATGAACGGCACCCAGCCCCGGCGCGCGCCGCTGCGCGACGCGAAAAACCCGCTCCTGCAATGGCCGGCGGCCGATGCGCGGCAGCGGATACACATCGAGCCGGTCGGTGCTCGCGTCGCCTGGTCGTTCGGCCCGCGGGATATGAAACGACAAGCGGATACCGCGGGCCAGGCGCTCGACGCCGCGCTCGAGCGCATCGGCCATGAGGATGCGGTCATCATCTACGGTGGGCGGCCGTGACGGCCCCCGCGCGCATCACCCAGGCCGATATGGAACGGGCGACCAAGGCCGTGAAGGCGGCCGGGATCGAGCGCGCGCGGATCGTCATGGATTTGTCGAACGGCCGGATCGAAGTCATCCTCGGCGCACCCGAATCGGTGAGCGCGGAGACGAAGGACGATGGCTGGGACGACGATGAATAGGCCGCTGCCTCCCAATGTGAACGCCGTGCCCGATCGGCATGGCAAGATCCGCTACCGCTACAGGCGCAGCGGCGTGACGGGCGGCTATCTTCCCGGCGCGCCGTGGTCGGTCGAGTGGCTGGAGAAGCTGGCCGAGTTTCAGGGACAGGAGGCTGCGCCGAAAATCCGCGCTGTCAGCCCGGCCAAAAAGCTCGTGCCCTATTCGATGGATCAGCTCGCCTCGCTTCTGCGCGGTACGCTCAGATGGAAGAGCCAGGCGGCGGACACCCAGCGCGTTTATGGCCGGATGATCGACCGCCTGCTGGATGAGACCAACCATAAGGGCATCCGCTTTGGCGCGCGCGACGCGCGGCAGATTACCGTGGCCAGCCTCGAGAAGCTGCTAGCGCGCTATGCCGATCGGCCGGGCGCCGCGAAAAAGATGCGCGACGTTCTGAAAAGGCTGTTCAAGACGGCCGTGAAGCATAGCTGGCGGCGGGATAATCCGGCCGCCGAGACCGACGCGATCCCGCAGAGAGGTGATGGCCACCACACCTGGACCGATGCCGAGATCGAGCAGTATCGGGCCAAGCACGCCTACGGCACGACGGCGCGGCTCGTTCTCGAGCTCGCTCTGAACACGGCTGCTCGTCGCTGCAACCTCGCCACGCTTGAAAGGTCGGCGATCATTGACGGTCACATCGCAGTCGATCACGTGAAGGACGGTGAGCCGACCCTAGTCGAACTAACGGCGGAAGCGCGGCTCGCACTGGAAAAGCGGCCCTCGACGCATATCCGCTACCTGATCGCCAATGCCTATGGGAAACCTTACACAAAGAACGGGTTCGGCAATCGGATGAAGGAATGGGCTGACGCTGCTGGACTTCCTGCGGGGCGCACACTTCATGGATTGCGCAAGGCGAGATCGCGCCAACTCGCCGAAGCGGGCGCCACCAATGCCGAGGGCCGGGCGATCACAGGCCACAAGACTGATGCAATGTTCAATCATTATGCCGCGAAAGCCAATCGGACCCGTCTCGCCGGTCAAGCGATGGCGAAATTGCGTGGTGATATTTCGGGAGGTGCGGAATGATCCTGCCGGCCGGCGTCAACGCGGTTAAGGATCGCCATGGGAAAACCCGCTATCGCTTTCGCCGCGTTCGAATGCCGTCGAGATACCTGCCTGGTGAGCCCGGATCAGACGTGTTCATGGCAGCATACGATGAATGCCTTTCCGCCATCGAACGACCGAAGCCGCCAAGACCGCCGAGGCGGAAGCCGAAAGTCTTATCCGGTCAACCCTATGTGTATTTCATTGGAGAGCGTCGCGGACCGGTGAAGATTGGAACGTCCAACGACGTCATGCGCAGGCTATGCGACATGCAGGTGAGTTACCCTCGACGCCTCTCTGTGCTGGCCGTCACTCCCGGCGGAGCGGACATCGAGCGGATGTATCATCAGCACTTCGCCGGCGATCGGATGAGCGGAGAATGGTTCCGCCGGACCCCGGCACTGATGGCTGAAATGAAGCGCCTGCGAGACGCGAACTTGTCCAACCGAAAAAGCGGATCGAAATGATCGCCTTGTCCAACCTCAATAAGGAATTGAAAATGCGTGATTCTCGGCGCGACGTGGTGGAGCTGAGGGGAATCGAACCCCTGACCTCTGCAGTGCGATTGCAGCGCTCTCCCATCTGAGCTACAGCCCCGCACGTCGGGCGCTCCCTCTAGCGGCACGTCGCCCGCGATGCAACAGCCCAAAATCATGCGGCGGCGGAAAGTGTCGCGAAGCGTTTCGGTCGCGACGAACCGTCCGTCGCCAAACCCCGCCCATTGGCCCCACCGGATGGGAACGGCGCCTCAGCGCAAGGCGTTTCCGCACCATTCCGAACCGACGCCGCCACCGCCGACGACGCCGGCCTTTCTTGGTCTGAGCAGGAGGATGCCATGGGTTATGAACGCAGCACCGGTCGCTATTATCGCGACGAGGGCGACCGGCGATACGGCCTGCCCGATCGCGGCGACGATCGCGATCGGGCGTATCGCGACTATCGGGCGCGGTCCTGGGACCACGGCCAGCCGCGCGACTATGACGAGGATCGCGGCTTCCTCGATCGGGCCGGCGACGAACTGCGCTCCTGGTTCGGCGACGAGGAGGCCGAGCGCCGTCGCCGCTGGGACGAACGGCTCCGCCAGCGCGACCATGATCGCCGCTATGGCGACGCCGACGCCTATGACGGTGGCCGTTACGCCGGCGCCCGGGCGGGCGACCTGCGCGGCCCCGACGCGGGCGGGGGCTTCTACAATCCCTCGGGCGCCGACTATGGCGTCGGCCGAGGCGCGGGCGCGACCAGCACCTGGGGCCTGGGCGGCGGCGCGGCGCACGACGGCTGGGGCCTCGATCCCAATTATCGCGCCTGGCGCCGCCGCCAGCTTGCCGAGCTCGATCGCGACTATGAGGATTATCGCCGCGAGAACGAGGCCCGCTTCCACAATGACTTCGGAAGCTGGCGCAGCAATCGCCAGTCGCAGCGCGCCTCGCTCGGCCATGTCCAGGAGCATCAGGAGGTGGTCGGCGCCGATGGCGCCCATATCGGCACGGTCGATCATGTCCGCGGCGACCGCATCCTGCTGACCAAGGGCGACCGCGACGCCGGCGGCCATCATCATTCGGTGCCCTGCGCTTGGATCGCCGAGGTCAGCGACAAGGTGACGCTCAACCGCACCGCCGCCCAGGCCCAGGCGGCCTGGAAGGACGAGGAGCGCAGCGAGGGCCCGCATTATCTCAACCGGGCCTTCCCGGGCACCTACTGACCGTCTCCTCGCTGGAGGGAAGGGCCGGTCCTCGCAAGAGGATCGGCCCTTTTTCTTCGCGCCTCCGGAGTCGCGCCCTTGATGCGGTGCAGCATGACGCCCAATATGGGGGGCATGGCAGACGCCGAACCCAGCAAGCGCGCCGCCGCCCGGCAACGCCGGGCGGGCCTGCCGTTGCCGGATCAGGTCGCCCTGGTGCTGCAGGGCGGCGGCGCGCTCGGCGCCTATCAGCTCGGCGTGTTCGAGGCGCTCGACGCGGCGCGGATCGAGATCGACTGGGTCGCCGGCATCTCGATCGGCGCGATCAACGCCGCGATCATCGCCGGCAACCCCTGCGAGCGGCGGCTCGAACGGCTCCACGCCTTCTGGGACAAGGTCACCGAGGCGCTTCCCGCGCTCGCCTTGTTCGACGGCGACTATGGCCGCGAGGCGCTGCACCAGGGCGCGGCGGCGCTGGTCGCGACCTTCGGGGTGCCCGGCTTCTTCCGGCCCCGCCTGCTCCCCCCGTTCGTCGCGCCGCCGGGCAGCGCCTCGGCGCTCAGCTTCTACGACAGCGCCCCGCTCGCCGACACGCTCGACGAACTGATCGACTGGGACCTGCTCAACGACGGGCCGATGCGGCTGTCGGTCGGCGCGGTCGAGCTGGAGAGCGGCAATTTCCGCTTCTTCGACAACCGCACCGACCGGATCGACGCGCGCCACGTCATGGCGTCGGGGGCGCTGCCGCCGGGCCTGCCGCCGGTCGAGATCGACGGCAAGCTGTGGTGGGACGGCGGCCTCGTCTCGAACACCCCGCTCAGCCATGTCGTCGAGCATCAGGACGGCGACCTGCTCGTCTTCCAGGTCGATCTCTTCCCCTCGACGGCGGAGCGGCCGCGCACGATGCTCGACGTCCTCGCGCGGGAGAAGGAGATCCGCTATTCGAGCCGCACCCGCCAGATATCCGACCAGCTGATCCGCATGCGCCGCGACCAGGAACAGGTCGCCCGCCTGCTCGACAAGCTGCCGCCGGGCATGGCCGACGATCCCGACGTCCAGGCGCTGCGCGCCCGTACGCGCGCATCGAGCCTCAGCCTCGTCCAGCTTATCTATCGCGCCAATGCCTGGGAGGGCGGGTCGCGCGACTATGAATTCTCGCAGCGGTCGATGCGCGACCATATCGCCGCCGGCCGCGCCGCGATCGCCGAGACCATGACCCGGTCCGAGCTGATCGCCCGCAACATCTATGACGGCCGCACCGCCGCCTTCGACCTGACCCACCGCTAGACGATACGGAGATTTCCCCCATGTTCCTGAAGGGCAAGACCGCGCTGATCACCGGCTCCACCTCCGGCATCGGCCTCGCTTATGCCAAGGCGCTCGCCGCCGAGGGCGCCAATGTCGTGATCAACGGCTTCGGCGACGCCGACGCGATCGAGGCCGAGCGCAAGGCGCTCGAGGCGGCGAGCGGCGCGCGCGCCCTCTACAGCGGCCACGACCTGACGAAGGTCGATCAGATCGAGGCGATGATGGCGGAGGCCGCCGCCGCGTTCGGCGGGGTCGACATCCTGATCAACAATGCCGGCGTCCAGCATGTCGCCCCGGTCGAGGAATTCCCGGTCGACAAGTGGAACCTGATCATCGCGCTCAACCTCACCAGCGCCTTCCACACCACCCGGCTGGCGCTGCCGGGCATGAAGGCGAAGCGCTGGGGCCGGATCATCCAGACCGCCTCCGCCCATTCGCTCGTCGCCTCGCCGTTCAAGGCGGCCTATGTCACCGCCAAGCACGGCCTCGCCGGCTTCACCAAGACGGTCGCGCTCGAGGCGGCGACCTTCGGCGTCACCGCCAACTGCATCAGCCCCGGCTATGTCTGGACCCCGCTGGTCGAGAACCAGATCCCCGACACGATGAAGGCGCGCGGCATGACCCGCGAGCAGGTGATGAACGACGTGCTGCTCGCCGGCCAGCCGACCAAGCAGTTCGTCACGGTCGAGCAGGTCGCGGCGATGGCGCTCTACCTCTGCCGCGACGAGGCCTCCGCGATCACAGGCGCCAACATGTCGATCGACGGCGGCTGGACCGCGCAATGATGCCGTCGTGCCCGGTCTTCGACCGGTCACGAGCGGGCGCCGCTCAAGCGCCGCGCGGGCTTTGCCGGGGAAGGGCGGGCCGGGCTCGCCCTTCCCCGGCATAAGCGGCGGAAATCGTTCGACTTGCCAAGCAGGGGCGGGCCGGGCAGGCTGGGCTTTTCGAAGGGCGAGAGGAGACGATCGCTTTGCCGCATGTCCGAATCGGCCTCGCCGGTGCCCTGCTGCTGACGGTGGCGGCCTGCGGATCGAAGTCGATCGATCGCGAGGCGCCCAGGCCGCGCCCGAACGACTGGCGGCAGATCGTCACCGCGCCCGATCGCGACCGGCTGGCGCGCTGGCGCGCCGCCTGGATCGCCGGGCTCGACAAGGCGACGGCGGCGGGCAACGCGGCGCAGGTCGCGGCGCAGGGGCCGCTGCTCAAGCCCGACGCCGCGCTCGACGATCCGCTGCCGCCGCAGGGCGACTATAGCTGCCGGGTGATCAAGATGGGGGCCCAGACCAAGGGCCTGATGGACTATGTCGCCTATCCCTATTTCAACTGCCGGATATCGATGCTCGACGGGCGGCTGCACCTCGCCAAGCTCAACGGGTCGCAGCGCCCGGTCGGCGACATCTTCCCCGACGAGGGGCGGCGGATGATCTTCCTGGGCGCGATGACGCTGGGCGACGAGGCGCGGCCGCTGCCCTATGGCCGCGACGGCGAGCGCGACATGGTCGGCGTGGTCGAGCGGGTCGCGCCGCAGCGCTGGCGGATCGCCTTTCCCTATCCGCGCTGGGAATCCACGATCGACATCTTCGAACTGATACCGAAGGGGTGAGAATGAAAAAGCTGACGTCCCTCCTGGCCCTCTCCGCGGCCTGCATCGCGGCGCCGTCGCAGGCCGATCCGCTCCAGGATGCGGTGAAGGCCGACCTGCCCAGCCTCACCGCCATCTATCGCGACCTGCACGCCCATCCGGAGCTCAGCTTCAAGGAAGGGCGCAGCGCCGGGATCATGGCGGCCGAGGCGAAGAAGGCCGGGTTCGAGGTGACGACCGGCGTCGGCGGCACCGGCGTCGTCGCGGTGCTGCGGAACGGGCCGGGCCCGGTGCTGCTGCTGCGCGCCGACATGGACGCGCTGCCGGTCGCCGAGCAGACCGGGCTGCCCTATGCCAGCCAGACCCCCGGGGTGATGCACGCCTGCGGCCACGACACGCACATGGCGAGCTGGATCGGCACCGCGCGGCGGATGGCGGCGATGAAGGGCGACTGGTCGGGCACGCTGGTGATGATCGGCCAGCCCGCCGAGGAGATTGGATCGGGCGCGCGGGCGATGCTCAAGGACGGGCTCTACATCCGCTTCCCCAAGCCCTCGACGGTGATCGCCTTCCATGATTCGGCGGCGCTTCCCGCCGGGACGATCGGCATCGTCGACGGCTATGCGATGGCCAATGTCGATTCGGTCGACATCGTCGTGAAGGGGGAGGGCGGCCACGGCGCCTATCCGCACCTCGCCAAGGACCCGATCGTCATCGCCTCGCGGATCGTCTCGACCCTGCAGACGCTGATCTCGCGCGAGATCGATCCGCTCGAATCGGGGGTGGTCACGGTCGGCAGCTTCCAGGCCGGCACCAAGCACAACATCATCCCGCCCGAGGCGCACCTCCAGATCACCGTGCGCTCCTACAAGCCGGAGGTGCGCCAGCACCTGCTCGACGGTATCGCGCGGATCGCGAAGGGGGAGGCGATCGCGGGCGGCATGCCCGACGACAAGCTGCCGGTCGTCACCCTCGCCGACCAGCGCACCCCCGCCACCTTCAACACCCATGAGATCACCGCGCGGATGACCGACGTCTTCACCGCGCGCTTCGGCAAGGACCGGGTCGTGCCGGCGCGCGCGCAGATGGGCGGCGAGGACTTCAGCGAATATTATCTCGCCGACACCTCGGCCCAGGCGCTGCTGCTCTGGGTCGGCGGCGTCCGCAAGGACAAGTGGGACGCCGCCGGGGGCGACATCACCAGGCTGCCGTCGATCCACAGCCCCTTCTGGGCCCCCGACGCCGACGCCGTCATCTCGACCGCGGTCGAGGCGATGACCACCGCGGCGCTGACCGTGCTGAAGAAATAGGTTCGATCCCTCTTTTCCGTCATCCCGGCGAAAGCCGGGATCTCCCTGCCTTTCCACGCTGCGGCAGGAGAAACGAAGAGAAGGGGGATCCTGGCTTTCGCCAGGATGACGGTTTCCGGACCTCAGTCCGACAGCGTCTGCGCGATCACCGTGGCGAGCTGCTCGATCCGGTAGGGCTTGGAGATCACCGGCGCGTCGGCGAAGCCGCTGTCGGCGGGCAGCCCGTCATAGCCGGTCGCGAAGATGAAGCGCTTGCCGGCGTCGCGCAGGTGCTGCGCGACCGGCAGGCTGTTCTCGTCCTTCAGGTTGAGGTCGAGCAGCGCGATGTCGAAATCGGTGTCGGCCGCGCGGGCCAGCGCCTCGGCGACCGAGACGGCGATCGCCGCCGTCTTGCAACCACATTCGTCGAGCATGTCTTCGGCGGTCATCGCGATGATCGTATCGTCTTCGACGATCAGGACCCTCGTCCCCACGGGGGGCTGGCTCACAGTCACATATCCTCGTCAACGCCCCAGGACGGCCTTGATGGCGGATATTTGCGGGGGACGCAATTGCCGTTCGCTGACGCCGTGTCTTTACGGATACAATTTACGGGTACAGCCGCGCCGCCCTGAAAGGATGACGCCCGCCGGACGCTGGTGGATCGTATCCAACAAAAGCGATCGCTTTTGTTGGAGGTCCGATCCACCTAGCCTAAGCTGGTGGTCTGTTTTTCCGAAACGGATGCGGATGCATCCGTTTCGGACAGACCACCGCGTCCGGCGGGCGTTTCTCTTCCTCCCCAGGAAAAGAGCGGGGCGCCGTGCTTACAAGCTGGAGGCCTTGCCAAGCCCGGCGCTGTTCGAATCTCCTCCATTCTCCTGCCCGATCGATCGGCCGGCCGCCATCGCGACGACGACGATTTTGATGTCCGGATGTCGCCCGAACTGCTAATCGGAGTGTAATCTTGTAAGAACCTTACTCATTCCTTCGCGGAGGGCGATCGGCATGGCCAAGCAGGGCATATTGGCGGGGCCGCGGATCAAGCGGCTGCGGCGCGACCATGGCCATACCCAGCAGGCGATGGCCGAGATGCTCGGCATCTCCGACAGCTATCTCGCGCTGATCGAGGGCAATCGCCGGCCGCTGACCGCCGGGCTGATCCTCAAGCTCGCCGAGCTGTTCGACTTCGACATCCGCAGCCTCAGCCAGGAGGAGCCGGGCGGCGGATCGGCGGCGATGCGGCGGCGGCTGTCCGATCCGCTGTTCGCCGACCTGTCGATCGACCGCGCTGAGCTGGAGGCGTGGATCGACAACGCGCCCGGCGGGATCGAGGCCTTCGCCCGGCTGTTCGACCGCTGGCGGGAGGGCGGCGGCGCCGGCATGGCGGGCGAGGGGCCCAATCCGGTGATGGCGGCGCGGCGCGAGATCGAGCGGTGGCGCAACCATTTCGCCGATCTCGACGCCCAGGCCGAGGAACTGGCCGACGAGCTGCGCATCGGCGCGGGCGACCTCTACGGCGCGATCGCCGAACGGCTGCGGGTCAAGCATCAGCTCACCATCCGCATCCTGCCGTTCGACGTGATGCCCGACCGGTTGCGCCGGCTCGACCTCCACGCCCGCCAGCTCCAGCTCTCCGAGCTGCTCGACCCCGCCGCGCGCACCTTCCAGGCGGCGTTCCAGCTCGCCCAGATCGAGGCGCGGGCGGGGATCGACGCGCTGGTCGCCGGCGCGGCGTTCGGCGATCGCCCGGCCGAGCGGCTCTACCGCCGCCACGTCACCTCCTATTTCGCCGCCGCGCTGATGATGCCCTATGGCCGCTTCCTGCGCGCCTGCGAGACGACCGGCTACGACATCCAGCTCCTCCAGCGCCGCTTCGGCGCGGGGTTCGAGCAGGTCGCGCACCGGCTGACCACCTTGCAGCGGGTCGGCGCGCGCGGGCTGCCCTTCTTCATGCTGCGGATCGACCGGGCGGGGCAATTGTCGAAGGGCTATGCCGGGGCCAGCGGCTCGGCGCTGATCGATGCGGTCCACCGCTGCCCGCTCTGGGCGATCCACCAGGCTTTCGACCAGCCGGGCCGGCTGATCCGCCAGCTTGCCGAACTCGAGGACGGATCGCGCTGGTTCACCGTCGCGCGCAGCGTCCGCCACCATGGCGGCGCGGCGGGGGTGCCGGCGGCCGAGCATGTCGTCGCGCTCGGCCTCGCCGCCGACCATGCGGCGGCGCTGGCGATCGCGCGCGGGATCGATCTCGGCGGCCCGGCCGATCCGATCGGCCTCGGCTGCACCCATTGCCAGCGCGCCGATTGCGTCCAGCGCGCCGCCCCCCCGCTCGGCCGCGCGCTCACCATCAACGAACGCGAACGCGGGCTGGCGCCCTTCTCCTTCGTCGGGGATTGAGGGGCCTCCTTTCGGTCATCCCGGCGGAGGCCGGGATCTCAGGCGTCTCCTGCCTCGACCTTTTCTCCTCTCTCCCGAGATCCCGGCCTCCGCCGGGATGACGGTGGGGGAATCACACCGCCGTCGCCGCAGCAGCATCGAGCGCCGCCTTCTGCCCGCCCGACAGCGTCAGCGTCAGCGCCGGTAGCAGGCTCTCGACCTGCGCGACGCTGGTCGCGCTGGCGATCGGCGCGGTGATGCCGGGGGTGGCGAGGATCCAGGCGATCGCGACCTGCGCCACGGTCGCGCCGGTCTCGGCCGCCACCTGGTCGAGCGCGGCGAGCACGGCGTCGCCGCGCGGGCTGAAATAGTCGCCCAGCCACTGCGCGCGGGCGCCGCCCTTCATGTCCTCGGGCTTGCGATATTTGCCGGTCAGGAAACCGCCGGCCAGCGCATAATAGGACAGCACGCCGATCCCCCGGTCGAGGCAGAATTGCCGATAGGCGGCGGGGAAGCGGTCGGCGGTCATCAGGTTGAAATTGGGCTGGATCGCGCCATAGCCGACGAAGCCCTCTCGCGCGGCGACGTCGAGCGCGGAGGCGAGCCGCTCCTGCGGGAAGTTCGATGCGCCGATCGCGCGGACCTTGCCCGCCTTCACCAGCCGGTCGAACGCCTCGGCGACCGCTTCCTGCGGCACCGTCTCATCGTCGACATGGGCATATTCGAGGTCGATATAGTCGGTCTGCAGCCGGCGCAGCGACGCCTCCACCCCGGCCGCGATCACCGCCGGGTCGAGCCCCTTCCTGCCGTCGATCGGCAGCAGCCCGACCTTGGTCGCGACCTGGATGCGGTCGCGGTTGCCGCGCGCCTTCATCCAGGCGCCGATCACCGTCTCGGACTCGCCGCCCGCCTTGCCGGCGAAGGCGGAATAGACGTCGGCGGTGTCGATCGTGGTGATGCCCGCCGCCGCGAAGGCGTCGAGGATCGCGAAGCTCGTCGCCTCGTCGGCGGTCCATCCGAACACATTGCCGCCGACGACCAGCGGCGACACCGACAGGCCGGTGGCGCCCAGCGCGCGTTTCTCGATCATGATGGGCTTCTCCTCACGGTTCGGGACATTTCCGGATTCGATCGAATCCTACCGTTTTCCGTCATTCCCGCGAAAGCGGGAATCCACGGTCACGGAGCATTCGATCTCTCGCGGGCCGCCGTCCATGGATTCCCGCTTTCGCGGGAATGACGGAGGGGGCTGGAGAAACCCGACCGCGGTCAGAAGGGGGCGTCGAGCGTCTCGTGCCCCCTGGCCTTGAGCGCCTCGACGATCGTCTTGACCTCCTGGCTGCTGCCGCGCGGCAGGATCATCACCGCGTCGCGCGTCGCCACCACGATCAGGTCGTGGATGCCGGCGGTGGTGACGACCGGCCCTTCGCTGCGGATCAGGCAGCCGCTGGTGTCGAGCGCCACGACGTCGCCCTGGACGACGTTGCCCTGCTCGTCGGGAAGGCCGAGCAGGTGCAGCGCGTCCCAGCTCCCGACGTCGGACCAGCCCATCTCGACCGGCACCACGGCGACCCGGTCGGCCTTCTCCATCACCGCATAGTCGATCGATTCGGACCGCACCGACAGGAAGGCCTCGGCGGCCGGGATGACCATGCTGCCGTCGCGCGCGGCGCCGTCGAGCGAGGCGCGCACCGCCGCCAGCATCTCCGGCTCGAACCGGTCGAGCGCGGCGAGATAGGCGTCGGCGCGGAACAGGAAGATGCCGCCGTTCCAGCTGTAGTTGCCCTCGGCCAGATAGGCGCGGGCGCGGTCGAGGTCGGGCTTCTCGACGAAGGCGTCGACCTTCTGCACGCCCGGCGCGATGTCCGCGCCGCGGCGGATATAGCCATAGCCGGTCTCGGGCGTGTCGGGGGTGATGCCGAAGGTGACCAGCCATCCGTCGCGGACCAGCGGCATCGCCGCCGCGATCGCGGCGTGGAAGGCGGCGACGTCGTCGATCACATGGTCGCTCGGCATCACCAGCAGCGGCGCGTCGGGCGCCGATTCGAGCGCGGCCAGCGCGATCGCGGGGGCGGTGTTGCGCCCCGCCGGCTCCAGGATGATCGCCGCCGGCCGGTCGTGCTGGAGCTGGGTCGCGATCTCGGCGGCGTGAAGCGCGTTGGTGACGATGATCGACGGGCCGAAGCGCGCCCGGTCGGCGCAGCGCCCGGCGGTCATCTGCAACATCGTCCGTTCGCCGGTCAGCGCCAGCAGCTGCTTCGGCCGGCGCGACCGCGACAGCGGCCACAATCGGGTTCCGGACCCGCCCGACAGGATGACGGGGGTTATCAAGGTGGTGGAAATGGCGGGCTCCATGGTCCAGAAGGGGCGGGCCGTTATCGGATAGCAACCGGTCGAGCGGCAAGGGGGTTTCATGACGTGGGGGATGGAACCGGTGGCGCGGTTTAGGCGATGCTGAGGATCTTCAAACATTATATCGCCTATCCGGTGCTGCTTCTCTGCGTGGTCGACTTCGCGGTGCTGCTGCTCGTCGCCGAGGCGGGCTGGGTGCTGCGCCTGCGGCAGATCGGTGCCGATCCGGGATCGGTGTGGGGCCGGCTGCCCCAGCTGCTGACCTTCGCGCTGGCGATCCAGGCGCCGATGATCGGCGTCGGCGTCTATGCCGCGGAATCGATGCAGACCTTCCGCTTCGCGGCGGCGCGGCTGCTGGTCGCGATCTCGCTCGGCGTCATCCTGATCTCGGTGCTGCACTTCGTCTCGCCCGGCATCACCCTGTGGCGGTCCAACTCGCTCTACTCGATGGTGCTCGCGGTCGTGCTGCTGCTGATGGTGCGCGTCCTGCTCGGCGGCTTCGTCAGCGGCGACAGGTTCAAGCGCCGCATCCTGCTGCTCGGCGCCGGCCAGCGCGCCAGGCGGGTGGCCAATCTCGAGAATCGGGTCGGCTCCAGCTTCCTGATCGCCGGCTGCGTCGACATGAAGGACGCGCCGCCGCAGATCGAGACGGCGATCTCGCGGACCGAGGTCGAAAGCCTGTCCGAGCTGGTCGAGACGACCCAGGCGAACGAGGTCGTCCTCGCGCTCGACGAACGCCGCAACACCGTGCCGGTCGACGCGCTGCTCCGGCTCAAGACCACCGGCGTCCACGTCACCGACATCTCCGACTTCCTCGAACGCGAGACCGGGCGGATCGACCTCGACACGGTGCGGCCGTCCTCGCTGATCTTCTCCGACGGCTTCTCCTCGGGCCGCGAGCTGTCGATGGTGCTCAAGCGCGGCTTCGATCTGCTGCTCAGCGCCTTCCTGCTGATCCTCGCTGCGCCGATCATCCTCGTCACCGCGCTGCTGGTGAAGCTCGACAGCCCCGGCCCGGCCTTCTACCGGCAGGTCCGCGTCGGCCGCTTCGGCGCGACCTTCGAGATCCTCAAGCTCCGCTCGATGCGGCAGGATGCGGAGGCCGGCGGCGCCGCGATCTGGGCGCAGCAGGGCGACCCGCGCGTCACCCGCATCGGCAAGATCATCCGCCTGATCCGGGTCGACGAGCTGCCCCAGCTCTGGACCGTGCTGAAAGGGCAGATGAGCTTCGTCGGGCCGCGCCCCGAACGCCCCGAATTCGTCGCCGAGCTCGAACGGCAGATCCCCTTCTATGCCGAGCGGCACATGGTGAAGCCCGGCATCACCGGCTGGGCGCAGATCAACTATCCCTATGGCGCCAGCCTCGACGATGCGCGGCACAAGCTCGAATATGACCTCTACTACACCAAGAACTACAGCCCCTTCCTCGACCTGCTGATCATCCTCCAGACGATGCGCGTCCTGCTCTGGGCCGAAGGCGCCCGGTAAGACCGATGGCGCGGGGGCTGGAAGCCGCGATGCTGGCGCAGCAGACGGAGCTTCCGCCCGTCTACGCCGCCACCTTGCCCGAGCCGGTGATCCTCGCCGCGACCCAATGGGGGCACGGCCTCGCCGCCTTCATGTTCGCGGCGCTGGTCTGCTGGCAGGCGACGGTGCGCAGCGGCGGGCCGCGCCGGATCGCGCTGACCCTCGCCTGCGCGCTGACCGCGCTCTGGTGCATGCTCGTCGCGCGCTACGGCGCGGGCGGCATATCGTCGAGCGTGGCGAAGAGCCTCGCCGACATCGCCTGGCTCGGCTTCCTCTTCGCGCTCCAGCCGCCGGTCGCGGCCGGGCGGCGGCGGCCGGCGATCATCGCCATCTACGCGCTGCTCGGGGCGCTGCTGCTGGCGGCGATCGTCATCAAGCTGCTGCCGCTCGCCTTCACCGGCAGCCCGCGCATCCAGGCCGGCCTGTTCCTGACCGGCCAGTCGCTGCGCGTCGCCAGCGCGATCGGCGGCCTCTGCCTGCTCCACAATCTCTATACCGCCGCCTCGCCGGAGGCGCGCTTCGGGCTCGGCTCGCCGATGCTGGCGCTGGCGGTGATGTGGACCTTCGATCTCAACCTCGCGACCGTCGCCTATCTGATCAACGGCTGGCCGACCGGGCTGTTCGGGCTGCGCGGGGTGGTGATGGTGCTGATCGCGCCGCTGCTGGTGACGGTCAGCCGCCTCGCCACGCTCGATCGGATGCGGGTGTCGCGCGCCACCGGCTTCCAGACGCTGACGCTGGTGCTGAGCGGCGCCTATCTGGCGGCGATGGTGCTTACCGCGCGGCTGCTCGCGGTGGTCGGCAACCTCGCTTTGCTGCCGCGGCTCACCGTCGCCGCCTTCTTCGTCGCCTTCGCGCTCTCGCTCTTCCCGTCGACCCGCTATCGCCAGCGGCTCAAGAAGACGCTCGGCCGCCAGCTCTTCCAGCATCGCTACGACTATCGCCTCGAATGGCGCCGCTTCACCGAGACGGTCGGCCAGCCCGGCGAGGATGCGCCGCCGCTCGCCGAACGGACGGTGAAGGCGATCGCAGACATCTTCGATTGCCCGGGCGGCCTGCTGATGCTGTGCGGCCCCGACGGCGGGCTGGAGGCGTCGGCGCGCTGGAACTGGCCGTCGCTCGATCCGCCGCTCGCCGCCGCCGGCACCGGCCTCGCCCAGCATCTCCAGGCCGATGGCGTCGTCGAGGTCGAGCGGCTGCGCCGGGGCGAGGAACCCGAGGCGGCGGCGCTGGTTCCCGCCTGGATGGTCGAGGAGGAGGAGGCCTGGGCGCTGGTGCCGCTGATCCATTTCGACCGGCTGGTCGGCGCGGTGCTGCTCGAACGCCCGCGCGAGCCGCGCCTGCTCGACGACGAGGACCACGACCTGCTCCGCGTGGCGGGGCGGCAGGTCGCCAGCTACCTCGCCGAGGCGCGCGGGCAGGAGGCGCTGTCCGACGCGCGCCGCTTCGACGAGTTCAACCGGCGCTTCGCCTTCATCATGCACGACATCAAGAATCTGGTGAGCCAGCTCAGCCTGCTCGCCCGCAACGCCGAACGCCACGCCGACAAGCCCGAGTTCCGCGCCGACATGATCGACACGCTGCAGAATTCGGTCGGCAAGATGAACGACCTGCTCGCGCGCCTGTCGCAGCATCATCGCGCCCGGCCCGACGAGCCCGCGCCCCATTCGCTGCGCACGCTGGTCGAGGAGGTGGTGCGCGATCGCTCGGGCGGCCATGGCATCCGCATCGTTGGCCGCGACGACGTGATGGCGACGGTCGATCCCGACCGCTTCCAGCAGGCGCTCGGCCACCTCGTCCAGAACGCGATCGACGCGAGCGATCCGGCCGCGCCGGTCGAGGTCGCGATCGGCCGGCGCGGGCTGGAGGCGGTGGTCGAGGTCGTCGATCGCGGCTGCGGCATGTCGGCCGAGTTCGTCCGCACCCGCCTGTTCCATCCCTTCTCCTCGACCAAGGACGGCGGCTTCGGCATCGGCGCCTATGAGGCGCGCGCGCTCGTCACCGGCATGGGCGGCCGGCTGGAGGTGCAGAGCCGTCCCGGGGAGGGAAGCCGTTTCACCATCGTCCTGCCGCTGACCGCGCTGCTCGGCGGCGACCTGTCGAAGGGAGCCGCATGAGCACCGCCAAGCCCCGCCTGCTGATCGTCGAGGACGACGAGGGGCTGCAGAAGCAGCTCCGCTGGGCCTATGAGGATTATGAGGTGGTCTCCGCCACCAACCGCCAGGCGGCGATCGACGCGCTGCGCCATTACGAGCCGGCGGTCGTCACCCTCGATCTCGGCCTGCCGCCCGATCCCGACGGCACGAGCGAGGGCTTCGCCACGCTCGACGCGATCCTGTCGCTCAAGCCGGACACCAAGGTGATCGTCGCCTCGGGCCATGGCGCGCGCGAAGGCGCCCTCCGGGCCGTCGCGGCGGGCGCCTACGACTATTACCACAAGCCCGTCGACATCGACGAGCTCGGCCTGATCGTCGCCCGCGCCTTCCACCTCCACGGGCTGGAGCAGGAGAATGCCCGGCTCCAGGCGCAGGGCGACGGCGATGCCGAGGACGGCCTGCTCACCAACGACCCCGCGATGCTCAAGGTCGTCCGCACGATCGAGCGCGTCGCCAACACCGACGTCTCGGTGATGCTGCTGGGGGCGAGCGGCACCGGCAAGGAGGTGCTCGCCCGGCTGCTCCACAAGGCGAGCAAGCGGAGCGGCGGCGCCTTCGTCGCGATCAACTGCGCCGCCATTCCCGAGAATCTGCTCGAGGCCGAGCTGTTCGGCTATGAGAAGGGCGCCTTCACCGGCGCGATCAAGACCACCGAGGGCAAGATCGAGCAGGCGCAGGGCGGCACCCTGTTCCTCGACGAGGTCGGCGACATCCCGCTGCCGCTCCAGGTCAAGCTGCTGCGCTTCCTCCAGGAACGGGTGATCGAGCGGATCGGCAGCCGCAAGCCGATCGCGGTCGACACGCGGATCGTCTGCGCGACCCATCAGGACCTCGACGCGATGATCGCCGAGGCGCGCTTCCGCGAGGACCTCTATTACCGCCTCGCCGAGATCGTCGTCCGCATCCCGCCGCTCGCGCAGCGGCCCGGCGACGCGCTGCTGATCGCCCGCGCGCTGCTCAGGAAGCTGGCGCGCGAGATGGACTCGCCGGTCAAGGGCTTCGCCCCCGACGCGCTCGCCGCGATCGACGGCTGGCGCTGGCCCGGCAACGTCCGCGAGCTGGAGAACAAGCTCAAGCGCGCGGTGATCATGGCCGACGGCAAGCTGGTGACCGCCGACGACCTCGACCTCACCCCGGATCGGGAGGACGGCGGCTACCTCAACCTGAAGGCCGTCCGCGAAACCGCCGACCGCGCCGCCATCACCCGCGCCCTCGCCCGCAGCGAAGGCAATATCTCCAGCGCCGCCAAGATGCTCGGCATCAGCCGGCCGACCCTCTACGACCTGCTGCGCCAATACGGGATCGAAGCCTAGCCCCCACAAACGTCACCCCAGCGAAGGCTGGGGTCCATGTCTCTCACCAGCCAGATGCCCTCCGGGGAGACAACAGACATGGATGCCAGCCTCCGCTGGCATGACGGCGGTTGTTGTTCTATCCCCCGCCGCCATGACCGACCCCGCCATCCTCGCCCGCATCGCCGACGCCCTTGAGCGGATCGCGCCGCCGCCCGCGCCGCATGCCGATCCGGCGGCGCATCCCGCCTATGTCTGGCGCGACCATGGCCTTGCCGCGGCCCGCGTCTTTTCGCCGCTGCCGCTCGACCTGCTGACCGGGGTCGACACGCAGAAGGCGGCGCTGCTCGACAATGCCCGGCGGTTGGCGACCGGCGCCGCCGCGCACGACGTGCTGCTGTGGGGCGCGCGCGGCGCGGGCAAGTCGGCGCTGGTCAAGGCGACCGTCGGCGAGCTGCGCGGGCAGGGCCATGACGTCGCGCTGATCGAGATCGCCGGCGAGCGGATCGAGGAGCTGCCGCGCCTGTTCGCGCTGATCGCCGACGTGCCGCGCGCCTTCGTCCTGTTCCTCGACGATCTCGGCTTTGACGAAGGCGCTTCCGGGGCCGCGGGCGGACAGGGCCCGCGCCTGCTGCGCTCGATGCTCGAAGGCGGGGCCGAGGCGCGCCCGGCCAATGCCCGGCTCCACGTCACCGCCAACCGCCGCCACATCGTCTCGCGCGACCTGCGCGAGCAGGACAGCCCGATCAACCCGCGCGACGTGGTCGACGACAAGCTCGCGCTCGCCGACCGCTTCGGCCTGTCGCTCGGCTTCCACGTCTGCGACCAGGACACCTATGTCGCGATGGTGCAGGGCTATGCCGACCGCTACGGCCTCGCCTTCGAACCGCTCGACGCGATCGCCTGGGCCACCCAGCGCGGCAGCCGCTCGGGCCGCGTCGCCTGGCAATATGTCGTCGAACTGGCGGGGCGGGCCGGTAAAAGAATCTAAAAAATAAGCCCCTCCCTGCAAGGGAGGGGGAAGGGGTGGGTGGCGAGCGTAGCGAGCCTGCTTCGTCGGTCCCGCAGAACTCCGTAGAGGGGCATCGAGCCCCTCTACTCCGTACCCCACCCTTACATCCCTCCCCTGAAGGGGAGGGAGATTCCTTCTTTCTAAACAGCCGCCGGCAACCGCACCCGAATCTGCAATCCCCCCAGGTCCTCGCTCTCCTCCAGCGCGATCGTGCCGCCATAGATGCCGATCACGTCGCGGACGATGGCGAGGCCGAGGCCGGTGCCGGGCTTGCCCGTGTCGAGCCGCGCGCCGCGTTCGAACAGCTTGCCGCGCTCGGCCTCGGGGATGCCGGGGCCGTCGTCCTCGATCAGCAGCTCGACCCAGTCGGCCTTGCGCCCGTTGGGCAGGTCGGTCGCGACCCGCGAGACGGTGACGAAGACGCGGCCCTGGCCATATTTGGCGGCGTTCTCGATCAGGTTGCCGAGAATCTCGTCGAGGTCCTGCCGCTCGACATGGGCGACCGCCTTCTGGTCGCCGGCCAGGTCGACGGTGACGTGGCGGTGCATCCGCGCCATCGCCCGCTCGACCGCCTTGAGCGACGGCCAGATCTCGGAGCGCGCCTGGGCGTTGGCGCGCCGGCCGACGGCGCGGGCGCGGGCGAGGTGATGGTCGACCTGGCGGCGCATCGTCATCGTCGTCCGCACCACCGTCTCGGCCAGCTCGGGGCTGTTCGCGGTCGCCTCGTTCATCAGCACGGTCAGCGGGGTCTTGAGCGCATGGGCGAGGTTGCCGGCGTGGCGGCGCGCCTCCTCGGCCTGCCGCTCGTTATGGGCGAGCAGCTCGTTGAGCTCCTCGACGAGCGGGCGGACCTCGTTGGGGAATTTCGCGTCGATCCGCGCGCTGATGCCGGAGCTTACCGCCGACACCGCCCGGCGCAGCGTCCTGAGCGGCCACAGCCCGTAGGTCGCCTGGAGCGCGGCGAGGATCAGCAGGCCGAGGCCGAGGATCGCGAAGGACCGCACCAGCGTCCGCCGCAGCACCGCGATCTGGTCGTTGAGCCCGGCGCGGCTGGCGGCGACCTGGAAGCGCCATTCGGTCGCCGATCCCGGCAGCCGCACCTCGCGGTCGAGCACGCGCAGCGGCTCGCCGTCGAACTCGTCGCTGTCGGCGACGTGGAGGGTGCGGCCATGGTGCGGATCGCCCTGGCGCAGCGCCCGGTCCCACAGCGATCGCGATCGGAACGGCTCATGGGCATGGCCCGACACCTGCCAGTAGAGCCCCGAATAGGGTTCGAGGAAGCGCTGGTCGCCGAGCGGCCGGTTGAAGCGGACCTCGCCGTCGGGCCCGATCTCGGCCGAGGCGATCATCGCGTTGAGCACATATTCGAGCTGCGCGTCGAAATTGCGGGTGATCGCCTCGCTCAGCACCCGGTCGAGCGCGAAGCCGCCGCCGACCAGCAGCACGCCGATCCACAGCGCCGCGATCGAGATCATGCGCCGGGTCAGCGATCCGGTCGAGGCCCTGCTTTCGAGGGCCCGAGCCCGCGCTGCCGCGAAGATGCGTCTTGGACCTTTAAGGATGGGATCGAGTCTCACCGATGTCTCTATCCTGCCGTCATTCCCGCGAAAGCGGGAATCCATGGACGGCGGCCCGCAAGAGATCGGACGTTCCGTGACCGTGGATTCCCGCTTTCGCGGGAATGACGGGAGAGGCCGGCGCGGCGCGCAGGCCGGCATGGGCCGACTGTCGGCACGCCCTAAGCAGGGTCATCCAGCGAATAGCCGAGACCGCGGATTGTGGTGATGACGTCCTGGCCCAGCTTCTTGCGGATGCGGGTCACGAACACCTCGATCGTGTTCGAATCGCGATCGAAATCCTGGTCGTAGATATGCTCGATCAGCTCGGTGCGGCTGACCACCTTGCCCTTGTGGTGGAGCAGGTAGCTGAGCAGCTTGTACTCCTGCGCGGTCAGCTTCACCGGCTCGCCGGCCAGCGTCACCTTGCCGCTGCGGGTGTCGAGCCGGACGTCGCCGGCGATCAGCTCGGACGAGGCGTTGCCCGAGGCGCGGCGGATCAGCGCGCGCAGCCGGGCGATCAGCTCCTCGGTCTGGAACGGCTTGGCGAGATAGTCGTCGGCGCCCGCGTCGAGCCCGGCGACCTTGTCCGACCAGCTGTCGCGCGCGGTCAGCACCAGCACCGGCGTGTCCTTGCCCTCGCGCCGCCAGCGGTCGAGCACGGTCAGCCCGTCGACCTCGGGCAGGCCCAGGTCGAGGATGATCGCGTCGTAGCTCTCGGTCGATCCGAGGAAATGGCCGTCCTCGCCGTCGGTGGCCAGGTCGACCGCATAGCCGGCGCCTTCGAGCGTGGCGCGGAGCTGGCGGCCAAGATTGGGTTCATCCTCGACGATCAGGACGCGCATGCATTTCCCTCTTCCGGCCCCTGTGCGGGGGGTTATTGTCCGACGCGGCCCAGTTCACGCCCGGTGCGGCCGTCCATGTCCATCCATATCACCGAACCGCCACGCTGAAACTTGAATCGATAGCGTCCGGTTCCCGGATCGAATTCCGATCCGATCATCTGGCCGTCGACCCGGCCCTGCGCGCGGGCGCGCATTTCCTGATAGGGAAGATATTGGCCGGACCGGACGCCGGCGCGCAGCGCGTCCTGCTCGGGCACGCGATTCCGGTCCGCCGTGGCGGGGGAAGCGGCAACGACGAGCAACGCCAGCGACAGGGCGGCAAGAGGTTTACGCATTGACATGGGCTATTGGCATAGGGTCAGGGGCTTGAATAGGGCATGAATGTTCGTGTCTCCACGGAATCTCCACACCTGTTGCATTGCGAAGACACATGTCCGCTCCGATCCTCAGCTATCAGAACCTCGGTCTCGTCCAGGGCAGCGGCTGGCTGTTCCGCGGCCTCGACATCAATATCGCCCCCCGCGACCGGCTGGCGCTGATCGGCCGCAACGGCGCGGGCAAGACGACGCTGCTCAAGCTGCTCGCCGGCCGGATCGATTCGGACGAGGGGCTGCGCACCATCGTCCCCGGCACCCGCGTCGTCCTGCTCGAACAGGAGCCGTCGATGGCGGGCCACGCCACGCTGCGCGATTTCGCGCTGGCCGGGTCGGACGCCCCGCCCGCGCATGAAGTGGAGGCGATCGCCAGCCAGATCGGCATCGACCTGTCGCGCGACGCGGCGAGCGCGAGCGGCGGCGAGCGGCGCCGCGCCGCGATCGCCCGCGCGCTGGCGATGGAGCCCGAGGTGCTGCTGCTCGACGAGCCGACCAACCATCTCGACCTCGCCGCGATCGAGTGGCTCGAATCCTGGCTCGGCCGCTATGCCGGCGCCTTCATCGCGATCAGCCACGACCGCACCTTCCTGACCCGGCTGACCCGGCAGACGCTGTGGCTCGACCGGGGCGGCATCCGCCGGGCCGAGGTCGGCTTCGGCGGGTTCGAGGCCTGGACCGAGAAGGTCCATGAGGAGGAGGCCCGCAACGCCGAGCGGCTCGACGCGAAGCTGAAGATCGAGGAGCACTGGATGCTGCGCGGCGTCACCGCGCGGCGGCGGCGCAACCAGGGCCGCCTCGCCAAGCTCCACGAGATGCGGGCGCAGCGCAAGGCGATGCTCGGGCCGCAGGGCACCGCCCGGCTCGCCGTCGCCGCCGACGACGTCAAGACCAAGGTGGTGATCGACGCCGAGCACGTCACCAAGGCGTTCGGGGCCGGAGAGACCTCGCGCACCATCATCCGGGACTTCACCTTCCGGGTGACGCGCGGCGACCGGATCGGCGTGGTCGGCGCCAACGGCGCGGGCAAGTCGACCCTGCTCAAGCTGCTGACCGGCGAGATCGCGCCCGATTCGGGCAGGGTCAAGCTGGCCAAGACCCTCGACGGCATCGTCATCGACCAGCAGCGCAAGCTGATGGCGCCCGAGAAGCGGGTGCGCGACGTGCTCGCCGACGGCGGCGACTGGATCGAGGTGCAGGGCGTCAAGAAGCATGTCCACGGCTATCTCAAGGAGTTCCTGTTCGAGCCGGCGATCGCCGACGCCCGGATCGGAACGCTGTCGGGTGGCGAGCGGTCCCGCGTCCTGCTGGCGCGCGAGTTCGCCCGGCCCTCGAACCTGCTGGTGCTCGACGAGCCGACCAACGACCTCGACCTCGAGACGCTCGACCTCTTGCAGGAGGTGATCGCCGACTATGAGGGCACCGTCCTGATCGTCAGCCACGACCGCGACTTCCTCGACCGCACCGTGACGGTGACGCTCGGCCTCGACGGGTCGGGCAAGGTCGACATCGTCGCGGGCGGCTATGAGGATTGGGAAAGGCAGCGCACCGTCCGCGTCGAGACGAAGCGACCCGCCGCGCCCAGGGCCGAACCTGCCGCCGCGCCCAAGGCCAGGACCAAGCTCAGCTACAAGGACCAGCGCGACCTCGACCTGCTCCCGGTCGAGATCGAGAAGCTCGAAGCCGCGATCGCCCGTGACGAGGCGGCGCTGGCCGACCCCGACCTCTATGCCCGCGACCCGAAGCGGTTCGACGCGCTGATGAAGGGCATCGAGGCGGCGAAGGCGAAGAAGGAGGAAGCCGAGCTGCGCTGGCTCGAACTCGCCGAAATGGCCGAAAGCCTCTCTTAATTCCTCCCCGGCGAAGCCGGGGAGGGGGACCATCCGAAGGATGGTGGAGGGGTAGGGGTCGCAGACCCCTCCACCGCCTTCGGCGGTCCCCCTCCCCATGCGGTGCATGGGGAGGAATGAAGTGACGCATCCCGACGCCGAGCTGATCGCCGGAGCCCGTCAGGGCTCCGCAAGCGCGCACGCGCGCCCGAGCTTATGCGAGGATAGCCAAGCGGGCGGATGCCCGCGCCGGCGCCTGAGGCCAAACAAAATCAACCATCAGCGCCGGCACGGCGATGATGGTGGATGACTTCGTCAATAACGAAGCGCAGGAATTTCTCGGAGAAGTCGGGATCGAGATTCGCGCTCTTCGCCAGCGAGCGGAGGCGGTCGATCTGGATCTGCTCGCGGCCCGGATCGGCGGGGGGCAGGCCGGTGGCGGCCTTGTGCTCGCCCACCGCCTGGGTGATCTTGAAGCGCTCCGCCAGCATGAAGATCAGCGCGGCATCGATATTGTCGATGCTCTCGCGGTAGCGGCTCAGGATCTCATCGGCCATGCGGCGGCGTTCCCTTCTTTCTTGGCGGCATCGCCTATCGGGGATCGACTCCGCGCTTGGCAAGCGCCGAGTACGCCCGAAGCGGCAGCTTCCGGTCTTGCCTTTCGCGGCGGTGCGGCCCATGGGCTCGCCCATGACAGCGACCGTCACCCCGATCCGCCGCGAGGCGCAGCCTTCGCTCGATCCGATCATGGCGCTCGTCGCCGCCGACATGAATGCGGTCAACAGCGTGATCCTGGCGCGGATGCAGTCGGACGTGCCGCTGATTCCCGAGCTGGCCGGCCATCTGATCGCCGGCGGCGGCAAGCGGATGCGGCCGATGCTGACGCTCGCCTGCGCCAAGCTGCTCGACTATGCCGGGGAACGGCACCACAAGCTTGCCGCCACGGTCGAGTTCATCCACACCGCGACGCTGCTCCACGACGACGTCGTCGACCAGTCGGGCCTGCGTCGCGGCCGCAGCACCGCCAACATGATCTGGGGCAATGCCGCCAGCGTGCTGGTCGGCGATTTCCTGTTCAGCCGCTCGTTCGAGCTGATGGTCGAGGACGGCTCGCTGCGGGTGCTACGCATCCTGTCGAACGCCTCGGCGGTGATCGCGGAGGGCGAGGTCAACCAGCTCACCGCGCAGCGCCGGATCGAGACCAGCGAGGAACGCTATCTGGAGATCATCGCCGCCAAGACGGCGGTGCTGTTCGCCGCCGCCTGCCGCATCGCCGCCGTCGTCGCCGAGCGCGAGCCGGCGGTCGAGGAGGCGCTCGACCAATATGGCCGCTATCTCGGCATCGCCTTCCAGCTCGTCGACGATGTGATCGACTATGTCTCGGACGGCGCGACGATGGGCAAGGACGCGGGCGACGACTTCCGCGACGGCAAGGTCACCCTGCCGGTGATCCTGGCCTATGCCCGCGCCGAAGCCGCCGACCGCGATTTCCTGCGCGAGGCGATCGAGGGACTGCGCAACGAGGACGAGGACCTCGTCCGTGCGACCGGCATCCTGCGCGGCACCGGCGCCCTCGCCGACACCGCCGCCCGCGCCCGCCACTACGCCCAGCGCGCGATCGACGCGCTCGCCAGCTTCCCGGCCGGCCAGGCCAGGTCCGCCCTGATCGAAGCCGCCCAGTTCGCGGTGTCCCGGGCCTATTGACCGCCTTCCCCCCTCCCTTTCAAGGGAGGGGCCGGGGGTGGGTGCGAGCGTAGCGAGCTTGCGCCGATCGTCGCGTAGAACTCCGCCAAGGGGCGTCGAGCCCCTCGGCTCCGTTACCCACCCCTACGCCCCTCCCTTGAAAGGGAGGGGGAGATAAGGGCAAACCCTTCCCCATGCTGCCGATCGACGCCGTCCTGCCCGACCTGATCGCCGCGCTTCGCGACGGGCCGAACGCCGTGCTCGTCGCCCCGCCGGGCGCGGGCAAGACGACGGCGGTGGCGCCGGCGCTGCTCGGGCAAGAGTGGTGCGAGGGACAAATCCTGTTGCTCTCCCCCCGCCGCCTCGCCGCCCGCGCCGCGGCCGAGCGGATGGCCGAGCTGGCCGGCGAGCCGGTCGGCCGGACGATCGGCTATGCCACCCGGCTCGACGCCAGGCAGTCGGCCGCCACCCGCATCCTCGTCGTCACCGAGGGCATCTTCGTCAACCGCATCCAGGCCGATCCCGACCTGCCCGGCGTCTCGGCCGTGCTGTTCGACGAGGTCCATGAGCGCAGCCTCGACAGCGATTTCGGCCTTGCCCTCGCGCTCGACGCGCAGGCGGCGCTGCGGCCCGACCTGCGCCTCGTCGCGATGTCGGCGACGCTCGACGGCGGGCGCTTCGCAGCTCTCATGGGCGCCGCGCCGCTGGTCGAAAGCGAGGGGCGCAGCCACCCGATCGAGATCCGCCATGCCCCGCGATCGGCCGAGAAGCGGATCGAGGACGACATGGCCGCGACGATCCGCCGCGCGCTGGCGGAGGAGAGCGGCAGCCTGCTCGCCTTCCTCCCCGGCGTCGCCGAGATCGAGCGCACCGCCGAGCGGCTCGAAGCGGGGTTGCCCGGCGACGTCGTCCTCCACCGGCTGCACGGCTCGCTCGAACCCGCCGAGCAGCGCGCCGCGATCGCGCCCGCGCCGCCGGGCAAGCGCAAGCTGGTGCTCGCCACGTCGATCGCGGAGACCAGCATCACCATCGACGGGCTGCGCATCGTCGTCGATTCGGGGCTCGCCCGCCGGCCGCGCTACGACCGCGCGGCGGGGATGACCCGGCTCGTCACCGAACGGGCCAGCCAGGCGGCGGCCACCCAGCGCGCCGGCCGCGCCGGGCGCCAGCAGCCGGGCGTGGTCTATCGCCTGTGGGAGGCGGCGGCGACCGCCGGCCTGCCCAAATATGACCCGCCCGAGATATTGGAGACCGACCTGTCGGCGCTGACGCTCGACTGCGCGCTGTGGGGCGTCGCCGATCCGGGCACGCTGCGCTGGCTCGATCCCCCGCCCGAGGCCGCGATCGGCGAGGCGCGCCAGCGGCTGGCGCGGCTGGAGGCGATCGACGAGGACGGCCGCCCGACCGCGCATGGCCGGGCGATCGCCGCGCTGCCGCTGCCGCCGCGCCTCGGCCATATGCTGATCCGCGCCGCCGAGGGCGGTTTCGCCGAGACCGCGGCCGAGGTCGCGGTGCTGCTTTCGGAACGCGGGCTCGGCGGCTCGGATGCCGATCTGGAGCTCAGGCTGCGGCGCTGGCGCGGCGAGCGCGGCAAGCGGGCCGAGGGCGCGCGCCAGCTCGCCGGGCGCTGGGCGCGGCTGGCGGGGAAGGGTGGCCGCGACGACGCGATGATCGCCGACTGCGTCGCGCTCGCCTATCCCGACCGGGTCGCGCGGCGGCGCTCGGCCTCGGGCGAGGACTGGATCTCGCGCGGCGGGCGCGGCTTCCGGCTCGATCCCGCCTCGCCGCTGGCGCGCAACGAATGGCTCGCCGTTGCCGAGATCCAGGGCGCGGCCTCGGGCGCGCGCATCCTGTCGGCGGCGCCGATCGACCCCGACGAGGTCGAGCGGCTGTTCGCCGATCATATCGAGGTCCGCCGCACCGCCCGCTTCGATCCCGCGACCGGCGCGGTCGAGGCTCGGCGCGAGCGTCGGCTCGGCGCGATCCTGCTCGCCGCCGGGCGCGACGAGACTGCTTCGCCGGCGATGATCGGCGCCGCGCTGATCGACGCGGTCCGCACCCGCGGGCTCGACCTGATCGACTGGTCCGAGGGCGCGGCGGCGCTGCGTGCCCGCGCCGCCTTCGCGGCCGAACAGGGCGGCGAGCTGCCCGACCTGTCCGATGCGACGCTGATGCTCACCCTCGACGACTGGTTCGCGCCGCTGGTCGAGGGCAAGCGCCGCCTGTCGGACATATCGGCGGCCGAGCTGTCGAACGCGCTCCACGGCCTGCTCGGCTGGGACGGGCGCCAGGCGCTCGACCGGCTCGCGCCCGAGCATCTCCAGTCGCCGGCCGGCAGCCGCCACGCGATCGACTATGCGGCCGAGGGCGGCCCGGTCGGTGCGGCCGCAGGCGCTGTTCGGCCCGTCGGCGCATCCGATGGTGGCGGGCGGGCGGGTGCCGCTCACCCTGCGGTTGACCTCGCCGGCCGGCCGGCCGATCCAGACGACCAGCGACCTGCCCGGCTTCTGGGCGGGAAGCTGGACCGCGGTCGCCAAGGAGATGCGCGGCCGCTACCCCCGCCATCCCTGGCCCGACGACCCCGCCGCCGCCGATCCGACCCTGCGGACCAAGAAAGCGGCGCAGCGTCCTTGACGGGGGCCGCCGCGCTGCGGCATGGCGCGGTCAACACGGACTCTCTTCGGAAACGGTCACATGGCGCACGCACGTATCTATCAGCGGATCAAGAACGCGATGCAGTCGGGCCGCGCGCGCACCAACAGCTGGGTGCTCGAATATGAGCCGACCGAGGCGAAGCGCCCCGATCCGCTGACCGGCTGGGCCGGTTCGGGCGACACGCGCGGCCAGGTCCGCCTGTCCTTCCCGTCGCTGGAGGCGGCCAAGGCCTATGCCGATCGCGAGGGCCTCACCGCCCATGTCGTCGCGGGGCCGGAGCGGACGCTCAAGCTCCAGGCCTATGCCGACAATTTCATGGTCGGCCCGATCAACCTCTGAGGCTTTTCCGAGCCCGCTTCTCTTCGTCATTCCCGCGAAGGCGGGAATCCACCGGGCAGCGATTTCCGAAGCAACAGAGGCTCGACCAAGCGGCCACATGGATTCCCGCTTTCGCGGGAATGACGGTTGGGGGAGGCTCGGGCGGCCTCAAAAACGATGGTCAGTCCGCCACGATCCCGCCGGCGAGCAGCAGTAGCACCCGCACGTCGATCATCTTGCCCAGCGCCCGTTGCTCCGCGACGAACGCTTCGACGCCGTCGAGGGGCACGCGGTGGACGACGATGTCCTCGCCCTCGACCCCGCCGCCGTCATGCACCCGCTCGAGCCCGGTCGCGCGGACCAGCGTGAAGGTCTCCGACACCATGCCGGGCGAGGAGGAGAATTCGCCGATCTCGTCGATCCGCGCGGCGCGATAGCCGGTCTCCTCCTCCAGCTCGCGGGCGGCGGCGGTCTCGACCGGCTCGCCCTCGGTCTCGTCGCCGATCAGCCCGGCGGGAAGTTCGATGCAGGCGCGCTTCAGCGGCACGCGATATTGCTCGACCAGCAGGACATGGCCGTCATCGATCGCCAGGATCACCGCCGCGCGGATGTTGCGCGCCCGGCCGACATATTCCCATTTGCCTTCGCGCTTGGCCGTGATGAAGCGGCCCTGCCACATGATCTCGACCGGGTCGGCGGTCACAGATAGATCATCCGGTTGGGGATCTCGTCGGGGTCGGTGCCGGTGCGGGGGAAATGTTCGGCCAGCACGTCGCCGATCGCGCCCACCGCCGCGACCATGCCGTCGGCCGGGCGGTCCGCCTTGCAGCCGTCGATCAGCAGCGCCATCGCCGCGCCCCAGGCGTCGGGCGAGACCTTCGCGACGATCGCCTCGTCGGCGACGATCTCGGCGCGATGCTCGGCCAGCGACAGGTAGAGCAGCACCCCGGTGCGGCTCAGCGTGCGCTGCTCGGTCGACGCCTTGAACAGCGCGACCGCGCGGGCGCGCACCCGCCGGGTCTTGGTCCGGCCCGGCGTGAACGCCATGCGCAGCGGCCACCAGCCGACGATGTAGCGGGTGCCGAGGAATTTGATCGTCGTCGCGAACACCAGCACGGTCATCCACTCGCGCATCGTCCAGACGTGCCAGCCGCCGGTGACGCGGTCGAGCAGGCCGATGTAGAATCCCGGAAAGGCCGCGTAGACGGCGAGCGCGAGCAGCGCGACCAGCGCCGCCCAGATCAGCGGCACGTCGTTGTAATTGTCCGACCGCTCCGAGACGATCGTCGCGATCTCGGCGTCGGAGCGCGCCTCGGCCGCGGTGACGGCGTCGGTCACGCGCTGGATGTCGGCCTCGCCGATACGCACCTTCTGGGCCATCACCAGCTCCCCGAGGATCCGCCGCCGCCGAACGACCCGCCGCCGCCGGAGAAGCCGCCACCGCCACCGCCCCAGCCGCCGCCGGAACCGCCGCCCCAATGATCGTCGTCGCCGCCGCCCCAGCCGGGGCCCCACAGCACGATCGGCCCGCTGCCGCCGCGATAGCGCCGGCCGCCGCCGAAGCGGCTGGCGATGCTCGACCCGACGATGAACAGCAGCACGATGATCCAGAAGATCAGCGCGACGGGCACGCCGCCTTCATTCTGCTTGCGGTCGTCGGCGACGATCTTCTGCGCGCGCGCCTGGGCCTGGTCCGGGGGAAGCTGGAGCAGCTGGATCAGCGCGTCGGCGCCGGCGGCGATGCCGCCCGCCATGTCGCCGTCGCGGAAATGCGGCAGGATCTGGCGCTGGATGATCACGCTCGACAGCGCGTCGGTGACGATTCCCTCCAGCCCGTAGCCGACCTCGATCCGCACCTTGCGCTCATTGGGGGCGATGAGCAGCAGCAGCCCGTCATTGGCCTTCTTGTCGCCGATCCCCCAGGCGCGGCCGAGCTTGTAGCCATAATCCTCGATCGGCTGATCCTCGAGGCTGGGCACCGTCGCCACCACCATCTGCCGCCCGCTCTGCTTGTCGAGCTGCTCGAGCTTGGCGGTCAGCGCCGCCTGCTGCTCGGGCGAGAGCAGCTTGGCGGCGTCGACCACGCGCCCGGTCAGCGGCGGGAATGTCTGCGCGAAGGCGGGGACGGCGAGGAAGAAGAGGGCGAGGAGGAGGGCGAAAAAAAGAGTCCCCCTCCCTTTCAAGGGAGGGGCTAGGGGTGGGTGGCGGAGCCGGAGGCTCGATGCCTCCGGCGCAGCATGGCGCGACGACCGGGGACGCTCGCTACGCTCGCGACCCACCCCTGCACCCCTCCCTTGGAAGGGAGGGGAAATTGCGCTTGCCGGCACGCTACCCTCAGAACTGCACCGTCGGCGCCTTGTCCGAACCGGCGCTCGCCTCGAACGGCTGCATCGGCTGGGCGCCGTGGAAGACCTTGGCGCCGATCGCGGTCGGGAAGGTGCGGATCAGCGTGTTATAGGCGCGCACCGACTCGTTATAGTCGCGGCGGGCGACGGCGATCCGGTTCTCGGTGCCCTCGATCTGGCTCTGCAGCGCCAGGAACTGGTCGCTCGACTTGAGCTCGGGATAATTCTCCGACACCGCCAGCAGCCGGCCCAGCGATCCGCTGAGCTGCGCCTGCGCGTCGGCGAAGGCCTTGACCTTGGCCGGGTCCTGCAGGTCGGCGCCCGAAAGCTGGATGCCGGTCGCGCGGGCGCGGGCGTTGGTGACGTCGGTCAGCACGGTCTTCTCCTGGGCGGCATAGCCCTTCACCGTGTTGACCAGGTTGGGGATCAGGTCCGCGCGGCGCTGATATTGCGCCTGGACGTCGGCCCATTTCGCCTTCGCCTCCTCCTGCGCGGTCGGCACGCTGTTGATGCCGCAGCCGCTCACCGCGATCGCGGCGACGGGGGCGAGCAGGGCGGCGGAAAAACGGCGGTCGATGGTCATATGCGGATCTTTCCCTGATATCGACAGTATTAGCCGGCAGGTAAGCGCGGCGTAACGAACTTCAATGGCCTGCTTGACCTTTATGGCATGGGCGTGATGATCGCGCCACGGCCAAGCAAATGGGGAACAGAACATATGTTGCAGGATTTCAAGGCCTTCATCAACAAGGGCAATGTCGTCGATCTCGCCGTCGCGGTGATCATCGGCGCGGCCTTCGGCAAGATCGTCTCGTCGCTGACCGACGACCTGATCATGCCGCTGATCGGCTACTTCACCGGCGGGCTCGATTTTTCGAGCCACTTCATCCGTCTCGGGGAAATCCCCGCCAACTTCACCGGCTCGGTCACCAGCTATGCCGACCTGAAGAATGCCGGCGTCCCGCTGATCGGCTTCGGCCAGTTCATCACCGTCGCCGTCAACTTCCTGCTGATCGCCTTCGTGGTGTTCCTCGTCGTCCGCGCGGTGCAGCGGTTCAACAAGGCCGAGGAAGCCAAGCCGGCCGAGCCCGCCGAGGACGTCGTCCTGCTCCGCGAGATCCTGGCCGAGCTCAAGAAGAAGGGCTGATCGCCAATAGGGGCCTTCAAATCCGCTGCGCACCCTCCTATATCGGGGGTGCCGGGTTCGCCCGGCTATGGCGATAAATGATGTCGTGGAATAGATGCAGCGGACCCGGGGGCAGTACCCGGCGGCTCCACCACAAATCCCGGATTTCCGGGGCTCGTGACGGGGCCGAACCAGGATCGACGTGTATTCAAAGACGATGTTTTTGCCCGGCCTGAATGCGCCGTTAAACCGTTCGAACCTACAAGTGCCAACGATAACGAGGCGCTCGCGATTGCCGCGTAACTGAGTCCTAACGGACGACGTTACAAGGCTTAAGCGCGGTTCGGTCCGCACCGGGCAACAGAAGCGGAATCCAGCGGTTCGGGGAGCACCGGGCAACAGAAGCTCCCCACTCTATTCGAGTGGCCTCAGGCGCCGGCGCGGACATCCGTCCGCTTGGCTTTCCTCGGATAAGCTCGGGCGGCCATTCGGCCTTGCGGGACGCTGCGCGTCCCGTGCCATCGCATGAGATGATCGTCGGAGCCCGACAGGGCTCCGCAAGCGCGAACGCGCGCCCGAGCTTATGCGAGGAAAGCCAAGTGCGCGGATGCGCACGCCGGCGCCTGAGGCTAAACAGATACTGTCTTTACACCGTAATACACTCTTGCCTCCGGCGATTCCGCCGATAGTCTCCCGCGCCATAACCCGCTCAGGGAGAAGCATTTCATGGATAGACGTCAATTCATCGGCTCGACCGGTCTCGCCCTTCTCGCCGGCATGATGCCGCGCCTGGCCGAGGCCGCGGCGACCGGCACCGCGGCCGACAAGCAGCTCGCCGCGATGGTCGAGAGGATGTTCGAGAAGCAGCTCGACGACAGCCCCGAGACCGCGACCAGCCTTGGCCTCGACAAGGGCGCCCGCGCCGGACAGAAGAGCAAGCTCGACGGCTACACCAAGGCCGACCAGGCCAGGACCCTTGCCGAGGACAAGGCTTCGCTCGCCGCGCTGCGCAAGCTCGACCGCGCCGCGCTGTCGCCCGCCGCGCAGCTCAACTACGATGTCGTCGTCTATATGGTCGAGCAGACCACCAGGGGCGGCTCCAAATATCCCTATGGCAGCAGCAGCGAATATTATGTCCCCTATGCGATCAGCCAGCTCAGCGGCCCCTATGCCTCGGTCCCGGACTTCCTCGATTCGCAGCATGTGATCGAGACCAGGGACGACGCCGACGCCTATGTCGCGCGCCTGCACGAATTCGCCCGCGTCCTCGACGAGAGCACCCGCTTCCAGCAGGACGACGTCCGCTACGGCGCCTTCGCCCCCGATTTCTGCCTCGATCTCGCGCTCGGGCAGCTCCGGGCGCTGCGCGACCAGCCGGCGGCGAAGACCGTCCTCGTCGACTCGCTCGTCCGCCGGACGGCCGAGAAGAAGATCGGCGGCGACTGGGGCGCCCGGGCCGAGACGATCGTCACCGCCGAGATCTTCCCCGCGCTCGACCGGCAGATCGCGCTCGTCACCGGCCTGCGCAAGGCGGCCAGCCATGACGCTGGCTGCTGGCGCCTGCCCAAGGGCGACGAATATTATGCCGACGCGCTGATGAACGCGACGACGACGACGCTCTCGCCCGAGGAGGTCCACCAGATGGGCCGCGAGCAGGTCGCCGAGATCAGCGGCCAGATCGATGCGATCCTGAAGAAGGAGGGCATGACCAAGGGGACCGTCGGCGAGCGGCTGACCGCGCTCAACAACGATCCGAAGCAGCTCTTCGCCAACACCGACGCGGGCCGGGCCGAGCTGATCGACTATATCAACGGGCTGGTGAAGGCGATGGAGGCGAAGCTGCCCGAGGCGTTCGCGACCCTGCCCAAGGCGCCGCTCGAGGTGAAGCGGGTGCCGCCCTTCATCCAGGACGGCGCGCCCAACGGCTATTACAACTCGGCCGCGCTCGACGGTTCGCGCGGGGCGATCTACTATATCAACCTCAAGGATACCGCCGACTGGCCGCGCTACGGCCTGCCCAGCCTGACCTATCATGAGGGCACGCCGGGCCATCACCTCCAGATCAGTCTCGCCCAGGAGGCGAAGGACCTGCCGATGCTGCGCAAGGTCGCGCCGTTCGGCGCCTATGTCGAGGGCTGGGCGCTCTATGCCGAGCAGCTCGCCGACGAGATGGGCGTCTATGAAAAGGACCCGATCGGCCGCGCGGGCTTCCTGCAGAGCTTCCTGTTCCGCGCGGTCCGGCTGGTCACCGACACCGGCATCCACTTCAAGCGCTGGAGCCGCGAGCAGGCGACCGACTACATGGTCGAGGCGACCGGCTTCGCCCGCCCCCGCACCCAGCGCGAGGTCGACCGCTACTGCATCTGGCCGGGCCAGGCGTGCAGCTACAAGGTCGGCCATATGAGCTGGGTCAAGGCGCGCGAGAAGGCGAAGGCGATCAAGGGCGCGGCGTTCGACCTGCGCCAGTTCCACGAGGTGCTGCTCGAAGGCGCGCTGCCGCTGACCATCCTCGAACAGGTCACCGAGGCGCGGGCGAAGGCCTAACTTCCCTCTCCCCTGGGGGAGAGGAGTTTGACCTCGATCCGCGATGCCCCCTTCCGTCATTCCCGCGAAAGTGGGAATCCACGGTTGCGGGGCATCCGTTCTCTTGCGGGCCGCCGTCCATGGATTCCCGCTTTCGCGGGAATTGTCTCTCGGGAAAATGATTTAAGAGTGGGTGGCTGGCGAGACGAGCTGCGGGGTGGCCACCCCGCAGCTCGTGGCGGCAAGGCGCCCGTGCGGGAATAGGTCGAAACGACCGACGTCATCCAGGGCTCTTGTCGCCCCAGCTTCGCATCGCTTGCTGACTTGAATGGGCCGCCTTTCGGCACGCCCGCAGACAATTCGAAGCATGGGACCCCAAGATGATACGATATGCCGACGAAATCCAGACAGCTCTTGGCCTCGACGTATCCCAGGACAGCGTGACCCTGTTCGACAGCGTAACCGGCCAGACCCTCACCATAGCCAACGAGACCCAGGCCCTCACGGCCGCGCTCGATCCGCTGCGCAACCGCGATCTGGCCGTATGCGAAGCGACCGGAGGCCATGAGGACAAGCTCCTCGCCGTCCTCTGCGGCCTCGCCATCCCCGTTCACCGCGGTGATGCCGCCAAGATCAAGGCCTATATCCGCTCCTTCGGCAAACGCGCCAAGACCGACCCCATCGATGCCCGCTGGCTCAGCCGCTACGCCATCGACCGCAGTCCCGGCCTGATGCGCTGGCAACCTCCCGAGCCTTGCCAGGCCCAGATCAGCCTCCTCGTCTCACGACGCCTCGATCTCGTCGCCATGAAGCGCCAGGAAACCAATCGCCTCAAGGCCCCTCGTGGGCATCTCGTCGCCGACGACATCCGCGACCATATCGCCGATCTCGAACACCGTATCCGCACCATCGAGGTTCAGATCGAGGAGCTCATCAACCAACACCGCGACCTCAGCTCCCGCGCTCGCGCCTTGCGATCCATCCCAGGCGTCGCCGCCGTCCTCGCTCCTCTCCTGATCGCAACCATGCCCGAACTCGGCTCTCTCAACCGCCGGCAGGCCGCAAGCCTCGCTGGTTGCGCCCCTCATCCCAGAGACAGCGGAAAACTCCAGGCCCGCCGACACAGCTCAGGCGGACGAAGGCAGATCAGGCCCGCCCTCTTCATCGCCGCCCTCGCCGCCGCTCGCGGCAAAAATCCTCTCGCAGACTTCTACAACGCACTCGTCCGCGCTGGAAAACCCAAACGCCTCGCTCTCGCCGCCCTCATGCGCAAAATCATCTGCATCGCCAATGCTCGCATCCGCGACGCTGCCAATCTCCAGCCTCAACTGACTTGATGACGGAAGAAGAACGGGCTTGACTCCCGCCTCTGGCGTACCGATCTGTAACATCCTCGACGCCATGAGGAGCTTGCGATGATCGACGTCTATTATTGGGGCACGCCCAACGGCCACAAGGTCACGCTGTTCCTCGAGGAAGCCGGGCTCGATTACCGCATCCATCCGGTCAACATCGGCAAGGGCGACCAGTTCGCCCCCGACTTCCTCAGGATCGCCCCGAACAACCGCATCCCCGCGATCGTCGACAGCGATCCGGCGGGCGGCGGCGCGCCGGTGTCGCTGTTCGAATCGGGCGCGATCCTGCTCTACCTTGCCGAGAAGACCGGCCGCTTCCTCCCCGCCGACCTGCGCGGCCGGGCCGAGGTGCTGCAATGGCTGTTCTGGCAGATGGGCGGGCTCGGGCCGATGGCCGGGCAGAACCATCATTTCAACGTCTACGCGCCCGAGAAGATACCCTATGCGATCGACCGCTACGTCAAGGAGACCGCCCGGCTCTACGGCGTGCTCGACAAGCGGCTCGCCGATCGCGCCTATGTGGCGGGCGGCGATTATTCGATCGCCGACATGGCGAGCTATCCCTGGATCGTGCCGTACGAGCGCCAGGGCCAGGACCTGGATGCCTTCCCCAACCTCAAGCGCTGGTTCGACGCGATCGCCGCGCGGCCGGCGACGATCCGCGCCTACGCCATCCCCGACCGCTTCCGCGACCTCCCCGAACCGAGCGAGGAGGAGCGCCGCCGCAACCTGTTCGGAACCCAGCCGGCGAACGCCTGACGCCCCGAACCACCCCCACCACCGTCATGCTGAACTTGTTTCAGCATCCACCAGGCCACATGCCTTGGCCATGAGGCTCTTGCGGCACGGTCTCTCCCGATCGCCGGGCTCATCCCCGCTCGCCGGTGGATGCTGAAACGAGTTCAGCATGACGAAGAAGGGAAGGCGATCCGCGCTCGCCAACCTGCCCAGCCGTGACCCTGCCGCGCCGAGCCGCCCGAAGCGGCTCGACAGGCGCGCGCGCGCCATATTAAGGACGGGGACGGCGATCGCGTTCCGCTGAGTTCCTCCAGCCGCGTCGGTTCGTTTCGGGAGTGTGTGCGGGTGGGTCGATGAAGTCGGCGCTGTTTCTGTTCGATCGGACGGCGGTATTGTTCCTGGGCGTCGCGGCCGGCGCCGCGATCGGCTACGCCTTCGGCGTCCGGCAGCAGGTCGAGGTGCCCGTCGCGGCGCCGTCCGAACTGGCGGTCGCCGGGCCGGAAGGCGCCGTCCCCGGCGCCGCGCCCGCGACCGCGCCGGACGGGAAGCCCGCGCCCGTGGCGCCCGGCCAGCTTCCGCAGCCGCCGGTGGTCGCCGAGAACCGGCCGATCCAGCCCGGCATCGTCAACGCGATCGCGGCCGGCCGTCCGGTCCGCGTCGGCGTGTTCGGCGACAGCTTCGGCGACGGCATCTGGTCCGCGCTCTACAACCAGCTCAGCCGCAAGGCGGGCTACCAGGTGATCAAGTACAGCCAGCAGGCGACCGGCTTCACCCGCTACAAGACGCTCAACCTCGAACAGCATGACCGCGCCCGTCTCGCCGACGCGCCGGTCGACGTCGCGGTGATCTCGTTCGGCGCCAACGACATGATGGGCGTCGCCGACGGCGGCCATGTCTATGCGCTGCTCACCCCCAACTGGAAGGCGGCGATCGCGCGCCGGGTCACCTCCTACGTCGCCATGCTCCGCTCGCAGGGGGCGATCGTCTACTGGGTCGGCCTGCCGAAGATGCGCGAGGCGGCCTATGACGCCGACGTCGTCCGCATGAACGCCTTCTATCGCGACCTGATGGGCCGGCTCGGCGTCGCCTTCATCGAGACCGCCCCCTATTCGGTCGATGCCGATGGCCGCTACGCCGCCTATCTGCCCGATCCGGCGACCGGCAAGCCGCAGCTGATGCGCGCCAATGACGGCATCCATATGTCGATGAACGGCTATGTCCGCATCACCCGCGGGCTGGCCGGGCGCATCCGTTCCTATGTCGATCAGGCGCGCGGCCAGGCGGGCGACGGCGCGCCGCCGCCGCCGGCCGTGGCGCCCGCGCCGCTGCCCACGCCGCTGGTGGTCCCGCCGCCGGTCAAGCCCGCGCCCGCGCCGAAGGCTCCCCGGATGGAGGACCCGCTGGCCGATCTGCCCGAGCCGCCCAAGGCCGCCAAGGCGCCGCCGCCCGAACCGGCGATGGCGCCCGCCAAGGGCGCGCCGGCCGACCTGCTGCCCCCCGAGATGCGCGACGAGGCGACCCGCCCCGACGCCGATCGCCGATGATCGGCCTGTTCGCCCTGGCCGCCGCGGCCGCTGCGGCGCCCGCCGTCACCGCCGATTGCGCGGGCGGCCTGTGCAACTATGCGGTGCTCAAGCCCTATTTCGACAAGCTGGCGGCGGCGCGCGGCGGCGGCGGCAAGCCGGTCCACATCCTCCAGATCGGCGACAGCCACACCGCCGGCGACGCGATCACCGGCGCCTGGCGCGACATGCTCCAGGCCCGATACGGCAGCGGCGGGCGCGGGGTGATGCCGCCGGGCAAGCCCTTCCAGGGCTATAATCCGCGCGGCGTCAGCGTCGACATGTCGGCGGGCTGGATCGTCTCCTCGATCTTCGGCCCCGGCTCGCAGAGCCCGCGCGGCGCGCGCGGCCTGTCGGGGTTCAGCATCACCTCGACCGCCGAGGGCGCGCGGATCGGGCTCACCGCCTCGGCGCTCGAGACCTTCAACCGCTTCGTGATCTGCGCGATCGCCGAGCCGGGCGCCGGCACGCTCGCGATCAGCGTCGGCGGGGAGGTCGAGCGGATGGAGCTCGGCTCGCTGATCACCCGCCCCGAATGCAAGGAGATGCGCTTCGACCGGCTGCAGCCGGCCGTGTCGGTGGTGACCGAGGGCGGGCCGGTGACGATCACCAGCTGGGCCACCTTCCGCGACGCGGGCGGGGTCGCGCTCTCCAACGTCGGCGTGGTCGGGTCGCAGTTCATCCATTTCAGCCGCAACGACGACGCCGTCGTCGCCGAGGAGCTGCGCAGCTACGATCCCGACCTGATCGTCATCGCCTTCGGCACCAACGAGGGCTTCGCGCCGCGCGTCAACCCGCAGGAATATGAGATCGCGCTGCGCAGCCAGATCGGCCGCATCCGCCGCCTCGCCGGCCGGGTGCCGATCCTGCTGCTCGGCGCGCCCGACGCGCTCAGCCGGCGCAGCGAGCTGCTCAACAACGCGCCGACGGTGACGCCGGCGCCGTGCATCGAGCCGGTGACGCTGCCGCCGCTCGCCGCCGAGCCGCCCGAACAGCCGCGCGCGCCGGACGGCATCGACGACGTCCTCGACGCGCTCGGCGAGCAGGCCGCGGTGGCGAAACCGACCGCGCCGCTGCTGCCCGCGCCCGCCGCCGCGGTGGCGAGCCAGCCGCGCATCGGCTGGGCGATCACCGCCCGCCCGCTCTTCCCGCCGCCGGGGCTGAAGGTGGTGCGCGAGGTCCAGCGCAAGGTCGCGCGCCAGCTCCGCCTCGGCTTCTGGGACTGGGAGGCGCGGATGGGCGGCCGCTGCACGGCGGTGAGCTGGGTCAAGCTGCAACCGACCCGGATGCGGCCCGACTATGTCCATTTCAACACCGCCGGCGGCCAGGAGATCGCCACCCGCCTCCAGGCCGACCTCGACGCCGCCGCCAATGCCGGGGGGCGCTGGTGAAGGGCCCCTCCCTTGACCGTCATTCCCGCGAAAGCGGGAATCCACGGTCACGGAGCATCCGGCCTCCTGCGGGCCGCCGTCCATGGATTCCCGCTTTCGCGGGAATGACGGCGGGGGCGGGGATGGCTCGCTAGATGCTGTTCCCCACCCTCGACTTCGGCCTGTTCTTCCTCGTCGCCTTCGTCCTCGTCTGGGCGGTGTCGGCGAGCAACGAATGGCGCAAGATCCTGCTGCTCGTCGCGAGCTGGGTGTTCTACGGCGCGTGGGACTGGCGCTTCGTCGCGCTGCTGATCGCCTCGGCCTTCCTCAACTGGGGATCGGCGCGGCTGATCTACGAGGCGCGGTCGCGGGCGACGCAGAAGGCGATCGTCGCCGTCGGCGTGGTCGCCAATCTCGGCATCCTCGGCTTCTTCAAATATTACGACTTCTTCCTCGAACAGCTCGGCGCGCTGCTCGCCGGCTGGGGGATGGCGCGCGATCTGCCGCTGATGCAGATCGTGCTGCCGGTCGGCGTGTCCTTCTTCACCTTCCAGGGCATGTCCTACCTGATCGACGTCTATCGCGGGCGGCTGCGGTCGGCGTCGCTGCTCGACATCACCCTGCTGATGTCCTTCTTCCCGCACCTCGTCGCCGGCCCGATCGTGCGCGGCGCCGACCTGCTGCCGCAGTTCGAGAGGACGCCCCGGCTCAACCGCGAGATGGTGGCGATGGGGCTGCTGCTGATCGTCTGGGGCCTGTTCAAGAAGGCGGTCGTCGCGTCGGAGCTGTCGGTCAACCTCGTCGATCCGGTGTTCTTCGACCCCTCGGCCCATTCGAGCCTCGACCTGCTGCTCGCCGCCTATGGCTATGCGGTGCAGATCTATTGCGACTTCTCGGCCTATAGCGACATGGCGATCGGCATCGCGGCGCTGTTCGGCTATCGCTTCCCGCGCAACTTCAACCAGCCCTATCGCGCCGCCTCGCTCCAGGATTTCTGGCGGCGCTGGCACATCAGCCTGTCGAGCTGGCTGCGCGACTATCTCTATATCGGGCTGGGCGGCAATCGCGGCGGCCTCGCCATGCAGTGCCGCAACGTCATGATCACCATGCTGCTCGGCGGCTTCTGGCATGGTGCCAAGTGGACCTTCCTGATCTGGGGCGGCCTCCATGGCGGCGTCCAGGTGATCGAGACGCTGTGGCGCAAGGCGGGGCTGCGCGGCCTGCCCCGGCCGCTCGCGATCCTCGTCACCTTCCATGTCGTGACGCTCGGCTGGATCTTCTTTCGCGCCGACAGCTTCGAGGGCGCGATCGCCTTCCTCGGCGGGCTCGCCGGCGGCGACTGGAGCAACGGGCTGACGACGCCGCTGCTCGCCGGACTGATGCTGCTCGGCATGGCGTTCCACTTCACCCCGCCGCTGCTCGCGCAGGGGATCGCGCTGCGCCTGCGGCTGCTGCCCGCGCCGCTGCTCGGCCTGTTCGTCGCGGCGGCGATCATCCTGATCGACGCGATGCGCTATGAAGGGGTCGCGCCCTTCATCTACTATCAGTTCTAGAGGAACCGGTCCGATGGCGCGCGAGATCAAGGATCATGAGCTGGCCTCCCCGGTCGATCTGCCCGGCGAGCCGGTCGAGCGCGGCGATCCGCTCGCCTGGACGGCGGTGACGATCATCGTCGCGGCGCTGGTCCTGCTGTTCGCCAATGCCGGGACGCTGTCGGCCTGGGTCGACGAGAAGCCGGTGACCCAGGCGCAGCAGCAGGCCTCGGGGCTGGCGGCGGGCTGGAAGGACATGATGGCCGCGACCGGCCTCACCGCCCCGCGCGAGGCGCTCCACGCCCGCTGGAAGCAATTCCAGGCCGCCCGCTTCGGCGACGAGGCCCCCGGCGGGACGCAGTAGCCCCGGAAGTACGGCCGCTCCCTCCCCCGTCATTCCCGCTTTCGCGGGAATGACGGTTGGGATGTCGACCCATCCTAAGCCACCAGCTCCGCCACCACCGCCCCCAGCGCCTTCGCCGCGTCCGTGGGCGACAGCCGCACCTGCAACCCGCGCTGGCCGCCGTTGATATAGACCAGCACCTCCGCCATCGCCGCCCGCTCGATCGCGACGGGGACGCGTTTCTTCTGGCCGAACGGGCTGATCCCGCCGACATGATAGCCGGTGATCCGCTCGGCGTCGGCGGGCTTCATCATCTGCGCCGCCTTGGCGCCGAGCGCGGCCGCCGCCTTCTTCATCGACAGCTCGCGGTCGGACGGGATCACCGCGCAGGCGGGGCGGCCGTCGATCTCGATCATCAGCGTCTTGAGCACCCGGCACGGGTCCTCGCCCAGCGCCTCGGCCGCCTGCAGCCCGACCCGCTCGCCGCCGGGGTCATAGTCGTAGCTGCGGACCTCGTGGGCGATCCTGGCCTGGGTCAGGAACTGGGTGGCGCGGGTCGAGCGGGACATGGCGCTACTTAAAGCCTTTCCGTCATCCCGGCGAAAGCCGGGATCTCACTTCTCTTCGTCCCGTGGCCCTTGGCGCGGAGAAAGGCAGGGAGATCCCGGCTTTCGCCGGGATGACGGGAAAGATACCTTCTTACGCAAAGGGCCCGGCGTTTCCGCCGGGCCCTCCGCACCCTCTCCGATCTGGTGTCGGTTAACGATAGAAGACGTGGTCGCCGACCATGGTCAGGCGCTCGCGCGTCCGGAAGAAGCGGTTCGGCGACTGGTGCGCCGAATGGTAGAAGACGGCGCCGGGGACGACCTGGTCGCCATTGCCGGCCATCGCCTGCCGCGAAACCTCGACCGCGGTGGCCCAGCGATCGGTGTCGCGGCGCGGATTGTAGGCCGCGGTGCGGAAGAACTGGCCGGGCTGGTTGACCACCTCGCACACGGTCTCGCCGAAGCGATCCTGGCCGACGCGGTTCATGATCAGCTGGGCGACCGCGAGCTGGCCGCTGCGCGACTGGTTGGCCGCCTCGTGCAGCACGACCTTGGCCATGCATTCGAGCTGCCTGTCGACGTTGGTGGTGGTGACCGCCTCCTTGAAGAGGACCTGGTCGATCCCGTCGTCGGCGACGACGTCGTCGGCCACCAACTGGGGTGTAACTTCATAAGCCAGCGTCGGCGTCGACGCCGGAATGGCCGCTAAGCCCATCGCGCCCGTGGCGGCAACGACGAACATCGCAGCCAGCATGAGCGGGTGTTGAGCCAGTTTGGCGGTCATTCAGTACTCCACATCATGCGCAAAAGCCCACGCTCGCCCAGAACCTCAAACATGAGGGCGAGGTGCTCTTTCACGTCTTGTCGGCAGGAGGCGGTAAGTACGTCGTGCCCCAGGCGACCGGATTTCGCCGCGCAATGGGGCAGGGGCTTCACGGAGTCAAGAAAGGCACGATGAGTCGTTTCGTCGCCAAGATGGACCGAGGAACCCCAACATATGGTGTTTTTGTGCAACTGCTAACGCAACCGGCCATATCTTTGCCACGAAGCTGTTGTGCTATCGCAATAATCCGCAAGCAGCGCTTCGCGGCCCGAAAACAATCCGCTGGCGACAGCGGCCGAGGAGGACGGTAGTCGGAATCGGGAGGGAAATAGCGGAGCGAATCGATGCAGGACGACGGCGGCGACAGGCAGGGGCAGCCGGTTGCGGCAAGCTCGCAGCCGGTGGTCGACGCGCTGCGCGAATCGACCGCCCGCCAGGCGGAGATGGCCTATCGCCGCGATCGCCTGCTCGCCTGGCTGGCGCTGACCGCCGGCGCGGGCATCATCCTGGCGATTCCCTTCGCGCTGCGCTCGGGCTCCGAATTCTTCCTGCCGGTGACGATCGCGCTGGTGATCGCGGTGGCGATGGTGCCGCTGCTCGAATGGCTCGAGCGGCGCGGCCTGCCGTCGCCGCTCGCGGCGCTGCTGTGCGTCCTCATCTTCCTGGGCCTCGCCAACGCCGCGATCGCCTCGGTGATCATCCCGGCGACCGAATGGTTCGCCCGGCTGCCGTCGCGCATCCGCCTGATCCGCAAGAACCTGTCGCCGCTGATCGACATCTATTCGGCGTTCGAACGCTTCGTCGACGAGACGATGGGGTCGCTGCTGCGCAACACGGCGCATGGGCGGACGGTGACCGTCCAGTCGCCCAACTCGCTGTTCGACTATGTCGCCAGCTCGGCCCCGCACGCGCTGGTCCAGCTCGTCTTCGCGACGCTCGTCGTCTATTTCTTCCTGTCGAGCTGGACGCGGATGCGCCGCCGCACGATCACCAGCCGGGGCAGCTTCTCCAGCGCGATGACGACCGCGCGGGTGATCCAGGACATGGTCGACCGCACCTCGGCCTATCTGGCGACGATCACGGCGGTGAACATCGGCATGGGCATCCTCGTCTCGCTGATGCTGTGGTTCGCCGGCATGCCCAGCCCGATCATGTGGGGCGGCCTCGTCGCGATCCTCAACTACATCCCCTATTTCGGGCCGATCGTCGCGGCGGGCCTGCTCGCGGTCGGCGGGCTGATGACCTTCTCCGACCTCGGCTACGCGCTGGTGCCGGCGCTGCTGTTCGTCGCGGTCCACCTGGTCGAGGCCAATGTGCTGACGCCGATGCTGGTCGGCCGGCGGCTGACGATCAACCCGCTGCTGATCCTCGTCGCGCTGAGCTTCTGGAGCTGGGTGTGGGGGACCGCGGGGGCGCTGCTCGCGGTGCCGCTGCTGATCATCCTCAAGACGATTCTCGACGCGGCCGGCTGGCCCGACATCGCCGGATTCCTGTTCGCGGACGGCACCTTCACCAACACGCAACAGGACGAGGAAGCGGCTTTGCCGCCCGAGTTCAGAAAATGATGCCGACCCATGTTGACAGGGGGGCGGGGCTCCACTAGGTGCCCCCTCCACCGACACAGTTCGCGGGTGTAGCTCAGTTGGTTAGAGCGCCGGCCTGTCACGCCGGAGGTCGCGGGTTCGAGCCCCGTCACTCGCGCCACTTCTCCTGAAAAAGTGGCCTTTCGACCGGAGCGGACGGTGCGCCGTCCGCCGTGCTCGCGCGTCCGGTAAAACGATCCCCGATCGATATCTTTCGCCGCCTGGGGGCCTCCGTTCGCGGTCCGTCGCGGACTTCAGCCTTTCTTAAACCAATTGCCCGGAAATGGTCTCGTAATGCTTGGTACTCCTGCCGGCCGTTTTCTGCTATGGGTCGGATCGGGATCGGCCGCGTGACACGGGTTGGAAGGAGCCCCTGGTTGAAGCTTTTGCGTGCCCTCATCCGCGGTCGCCGTCGCGTGGTCCGGCCCGGCAGGGAGCGCTTGCCCGAAGGCACCTATATCGAACTCGTCCAGTCGCTGTTCGGTTACACCTTCCCGGCGATGATCATGACGCTGTGCTTCGCGGGCACCGGCGCCTATCTGACGGCGCGCACCGACGACCCGCTGATGCTGCTGTTCTACGGCCTCGGGCTGATCGCCTCGGCGATCCGCCTGTTCGTCCTGTTCGGGCTCCGCCGCAAGGTCCAGACGCCCGGAATCGGCCTCCACGTCGCCCGTTCGATCGAGCGCAGCTTCGGCCTCGCCTATGTCGGCTTCGCGGCGGCCTTCGGCGCCTTCGCGGCGCGGGCCTATGGGATCATCGACCCGGACCTGCACGTACCCCTGGTCGCGCTGGTCTACGGCTATGGCGCCGGGGTGGCGGCGACGGTGGCGCTGCGCCTGTGGGTCAGCGTCCCGGCGGTGGTGATCGCGACCGTGCCGATGATCTTCGTCGCGCTGCTGATGCCGGGGGAGGCGCATTGGGCGGCGGCGCTGCTCACCACGCTGTTCCTGGCCGGCGGCGTCCTGTCGATGATCCAGCGCTATCATGAGACCGCCGCGCAGATATCGATGCGCCGGCTGATGGAGACGCTGGCGCGGCAGGACGACCTGACCGGTCTGCCCAACCGTCTCGTCCTGCGCGAGCGGTTCGAGCGGCTGATCGCCCGCGCCGACGAATCGGAGCTGATCGCGGTCCATTGCCTCGACATCAACCAGCTCGAACCGGTCAACGAGATGTACGGCCACATGGCCGGCGACGCGCTGCTCAAGGCGGTCTCGCAGCGCCTGCGCCGGGTGGTGAAGGGCGACAACCTCGTCATCCATCTCAACGGCGACGATTTCGTCGTCATCCAGCCCGGCATGACCGACGCGGCCGAGGCGCAGGGACTGGCGCACCAGATCGTCGCCACGCTCGACAAGAGCTATGCGGTGGCGGGCGAGGACATCATCATCACCGCCAATATCGGCTATGCCATCGACCTGCAGCATGGCGCCGACCTCGAACGGCTGCTGCTCGGCGCCGAACGCGCCCTGACCGGCAGCAAGCGCGCCGCCACCGGCGTCGCCGCCTATGACGGCACACGCTGGGGCGGAGAGACGGGCGCGGGCTGATCGGGCCCTTTCCGGGATTACTGCCACCCTCTTTCGTCATTCCCGCGAAAGCGGGAATCCACGGTCACGGCACATTTCGTCTCTTGCGAGCCGCCGTCCATGGATTCCCGCTTTCGCGGGAATGACGGACAGGCGAGGGCGTCCGCATCTAACCGCCGCCATGAAAAAGGCCCGCAGGATCGCTCCTGCGGGCCCTTGAAAGCGTCGGCGAGGGGGATCAGTCGATCATCGCCAGGGCGCCGGCCATGCCGCGCTGGGCGACCTCGTGCGAGGTCGCGTTGCCGCTGAGCGTCGCCATGTCGACATTGGGCTGATCGAGCACCGCCTTGTACAGGTCGCGCGCCTCGGCGCCGCGCTTCTCGCCCAGCCGGATCGCGGCGAGGTTGAGCAGCACTTCCGGCGAGCGGTCGCCCTTCTGGTAGGCCGTCTCGAGCTTGCGCTCGATCGTGCTGTAATGACCCTTCGAGATCGATCCCGCGCCATAGGGATCGGCGACCTCGGTCGGCTGGGCAAGAGCCGGAGCCGCGATGGCCAGGGCCGCACCGACGAGAACGCAATTGAACTTCATGGCATCCCTCCGATTCGAAATCGCTGTTTGTTGCATCATGATGACAGAATCGGCGGAATTCGGAAGAATTTTGTTGTTACACTTTTATGACGCTTTCGAAGGATAAAATCGATTGGTACGCTCTTCTTGAGAATTGAGATCGATCAGTGAAGAGGACCAATAAAGGCTGTCGACGAAGGCCATTCTATTGAACGGAAGCGTCGGTGTTTCAGCGGAACGAAAACCATCACCTTTCTATATCCTTCGTTCTCGCTTCCGTTCATCCTGTAGGGCCGTTAAACGAAAGCGAAATCGCGTCTTGGAAGAATCCGTTGATCCCAATCTCGCGAGGGCAGATATGCTGGGTGAATATACCGCTCAGTCGGTAAATTCCTTCGCCTTTTCGGCCATCATATCGGCAATTTCAGCACATTGCTTAGTAAGAATTTCCTGAGCTTCTATGTATTTTTTTTGCACATCAACGCCTGTCATGGAAGATAAATCTTCAACAATTCCTTGAAGCTTTTGGAATTGTGCGCGCATTTTGTTTAGATGTTTACGATTGGCGATAACACTTACCATATCTAGAAAGTCGAGTGCGCTAGAGCGTCGTTCAGCTTGTTTGAGAACATCAATACTAACCTTCATTGCGACTATAAATGTCGTCATTAACCTGATGGCATCCGAGGAATTCGCAGTTGAAAATTCGTGAGATGTATTTTTTGCAACCGCCGAAAGTCTCGCGAACGCGGCGCGAAGTATCCCGCGCTCAACCTTAGCGACCTGTGCACTCTTGCGATGCTCGAAAAAGATTGCACCGAGAACGGCGGCTGCAGCGCCAGTAGCGCCGCCCAAAAGCGTCAGGATCGAGGTCGCATCCGAAATACCCGGATAAGCAATGCCTACGACAAGCCCGAGACTGGCACCCATCCACGCCGTCATGCCGTAAATGATCTCTTGATGAGTGGGTTTTCTCATTTTCATCGCTGCGCCTCGCCCCCGCTGCGTCCGGAACCGCTTATGAGCACTGACGAGAGTAGCGGCAAGACGGGCGCTGCGCTCAATAACGCACAAGCGTTGGAAGATAGTCCCGCACGCTCTCGTCCGCCCACAAAGAAAAACCCCGCCGGATCGCTCCGGCGGGGCCTTTCTCGTTCGACGATCCGACCGTCGGGCCGGGAGGATCACTCCTCGGTCAGGTAATCGCCCGCATCGGCGTCGGTGCCGTGCGATTCGCCGACCACCGCGCCGAGCGGATCGTCGCCGGTGTCGGCCTGGACCGGCTGGCGCAGCTCGGCGGCATGCTCCTCGGCGGCGGTCTGCGGCGCGATCAGCGACTCCTGCCAGTTGCGCTGCGCGGCGCGGAGCGCGGCGTCGCGGCTGCTGGCGGTGACGCGCAGGCGGCTCATGCCGGCGCCGGTGCCCGCCGGGATCAGGCGGCCGACGATGACGTTCTCCTTGAGGCCGTTCAGCGTGTCGACCTTGCCCTGCACCGACGCGTCGGTGAGGACGCGGGTCGTCTCCTGGAACGACGCGGCCGAGATGAACGAGCGCGTCTGGAGCGAGGCCTTGGTGATGCCGAGCAGCACGGGCTTGCCCTGCGCGATCGTACGGCCCTCGGCATCCGCCTTGGCGTTGATCTCGTCCATCTCCTCGCGGTCCACCTGCTCGCCGGGGAGCAGGGTGGTGTCGCCGCCGTCGGTGATCTCGACCTTCTGCAGCATCTGGCGAACGATCGTCTCGATGTGCTTGTCGTTGATCTTCACGCCTTGGAGGCGATAGACCTCCTGGATCTCCGACACGAGATATTCGGCGAGCGGCTCGATGCCGAGCACCTCGAGGATGTCGTGCGGATCGGGCGAGCCGCCGATCAGGTTGTCGCCGCGCTTGACGTAGTCGCCTTCCTGGACGTCGATGACCTTCGACTTCGGCACCAGATACTCGACCGGCTCCGAACCATCGTCCGGACGGATGATGATCTTGCGCTTGGCCTTGTAGTCCTTGCCGAATTCGACGCGGCCCGAGACCTTGGCGATGATCGCGTTCTCCTTGGGCTTGCGCGCCTCGAACAGCTCGGCGACGCGCGGCAGACCGCCGGTGATGTCGCGGGTCTTGGCGGACTCGCGGCTGACGCGGGCGAGCACCTCGCCGGCCTTCACCTCCTGGCCGTCCTCGACCGAGAGCATCGCGCCCGGCGCCAGCATGTAGCGCGCGGTCTCGCCCGAGCTGTCGTCGAGCAGCGTCAGGCGCGGACGGAGGTCTTCCTTCCGGCTGGTGGCGCGATACTCGATGACGACCTTCTGGCTGATGCCGGTGGCTTCGTCGGTCTGCTCGGTGAGCGTCTGGTTGTCGATCAGGTCCTGATACTTCACGATGCCGCCGGTCTCGGTGATCACCGGCATGGTGAAGGGGTCCCATTCGGCGATGCGATCGCCCTTGGCGACGGCCGCGCCGTCGTCGAGCAGCAGGTGCGCGCCATAGGGCAGGCGATGGGTCGCGCGCTCGCGGCCCTCGCTGTCGATGATCGCCACCTCGCCGCTGCGGCTCAGCGAGACGCGGCGTCCGCGCGGATCGGTGATCGTGCGGAGCTCGCGATACTCGATGCTGCCGTCGGCGACCGATTCGAGGTTCGACTGCTCGTTGAGCTGCGCCGCGCCGCCGATGTGGAAGGTCCGCATCGTCAGCTGGGTGCCCGGCTCGCCGATCGACTGCGCCGCGATGACGCCGACCGCTTCGCCGATGTTCACCGGCGTGCCGCGGGCGAGGTCACGGCCGTAGCAGGCCGCGCAGACGCCGCCCTTCGATTCGCAGACCAGCGGGCTGCGGATCTTGACCGACTGGATGCCGATCGCCTCGACCGCCGCGACCATCGCCTCGTCGAGCAGCGTGCCCTCGGCGATCAGGACCTCGTTGGTCTTCGAATCGACGATGTCCTCGGCCGCGGTGCGGCCCAGGATGCGCTCGCCGAGCGACGCGATGGTGGCGCCGCCCTGGACGATCGCCTTCATGTCGAGCGCGCGGTCGGTGCCGCAATCGACCTCGACGACGACGCAGTCCTGCGACACGTCGACCAGGCGGCGGGTCAGATAGCCCGAGTTCGCCGTCTTGAGCGCGGTGTCGGCGAGACCCTTGCGGGCGCCGTGGGTCGAGTTGAAGTACTCGAGGACCGTCAGGCCTTCCTTGAAGTTCGAGATGATCGGCGTCTCGATGATCTCGCCCGACGGCTTGGCCATCAGGCCGCGCATGCCGGCGAGCTGCTTGATCTGCGCGGCGCTACCGCGGGCACCGGAGTGCGCCATCATGTAGATCGCGTTGATCGGCTTCTCGCGGCCGTCGGCGCCCTTCTTGACCGCCGAGATCTCCTTCATCATCTCGGCCGCCACGCGGTCGCCGCAACGCGACCAGGCGTCGATCACCTTGTTGTACTTCTCCTGCTGCGTGATCAGGCCGTCCTGATATTGCTGCTCGAAGTCCTTCACCAGCAGACGGGTCTCCTCGACCTCCTTCTCCTTGGCTTCGGGGATGATCATGTCGTCCTTGCCGAACGAGATGCCGGCCTGGAAGGCGTGGCGGAAGCCCAGCGCCATGATCGCGTCGGCGAACAGCACCGTCTCCTTCTGGCCGGTGTGGCGATAGACGATGTCGATGACGTCGCCGATCTCCTTCTTGGTCAGCAGGCGGTTGACCGTCTCGAACGGAACCTTGTGGCTCTTCGGCAGCGTCTCGCCGAGCAGCATGCGGCCCGGCGTCGTCTCGACGCGCTTCATGTACTGGTTGCCGTCCTCGTCGGTCTGCGGAACGCGGCTGATGATCTTGGTGTGCAGCGTCACCGCCTTGGCGGCCAGCGCCTGGTGGACCTCCTGCATGTCCGCGATCAGCGATCCCTCGCCCGGCTCGCCTTCCTTCAGCATCGACAGATAATAGAGGCCCAGCACCATGTCCTGCGACGGGACGATGATCGGCTTGCCGTTCGCGGGCGACAGGATGTTGTTGGTCGACATCATCAGGACGCGCGCTTCGAGCTGCGCCTCCAGCGACAGCGGCACGTGGACCGCCATCTGGTCACCGTCGAAGTCGGCGTTGAAGGCCGAGCAGACCAGCGGGTGGAGCTGGATCGCCTTGCCCTCGATCAGCACCGGCTCGAACGCCTGGATGCCGAGGCGGTGGAGCGTCGGCGCGCGGTTGAGCAGCACCGGATGCTCGCGGATCACCTCGTCGAGGATGTCCCAGACCTCCTTGCGCTCCTTCTCGACCCACTTCTTGGCCTGCTTGAGCGTCATCGACAGGCCCTTGGCGTCGAGCCGGGCGTAGATGAACGGCTTGAACAGCTCGAGCGCCATCTTCTTCGGCAGGCCGCACTGGTGCAGCTTCAGCTCCGGACCGGTGACGATCACCGAGCGGCCCGAATAGTCGACGCGCTTGCCGAGCAGGTTCTGGCGGAAGCGGCCCTGCTTGCCCTTCAGCATGTCGCTGAGCGACTTCAGCGGGCGCTTGTTGGCGCCCGTGATCGTCCGGCCGCGGCGACCATTGTCGAACAGCGCGTCGACCGACTCCTGCAGCATGCGCTTCTCGTTGCGGACGATGATGTCCGGCGCGCGCAGCTCCATCAGCCGCTTGAGGCGGTTGTTGCGGTTGATGACGCGACGATAGAGGTCGTTGAGGTCCGACGTCGCGAAGCGGCCGCCGTCGAGCGGCACGAGCGGGCGGAGATCCGGCGGGATGACCGGGATCACCTCGAGGATCATCCACTCGGGGCGGTTGCCCGACTCCAGGAAGCTCTCGACGACCTTGAGCCGCTTGATGATCTTCTTGGGCTTGAGCTCGGACTTGGTCTCGGCGAGCTCCTTGAGGAGGTCCTCCTTCTCGCCTTCGAGGTCGAGCTCCTCCAGCATGCGGCGGACCGCCTCGGCGCCGATCCCGGCCGAGAAGGCGTCCTCGCCATATTCGTCCTGCGCCTCGAGCAGCTCGTCCTCGTTGAGGAGCTGATACTTCTCCAGCGGGGTCAGGCCCGGCTCGATGACGATGTAGCTCTCGAAATAGAGCACCCGCTCGAGCTGCTTGAGCTGCATGTCGAGCAGCAGGCCGATGCGCGACGGCAGCGACTTGAGGAACCAGATGTGCGCGACCGGGGCGGCCAGCTCGATATGGCCCATCCGCTCGCGGCGGACCTTCGAGACGGTGACCTCGACGCCGCACTTCTCGCAGACGATGCCCTTGTACTTCATGCGCTTGTACTTGCCGCACAGGCACTCGTAATCCTTGATCGGACCGAAGATGCGCGCGCAGAACAGGCCGTCGCGCTCGGGCTTGAACGTGCGGTAGTTGATCGTCTCCGGCTTCTTGATCTCACCGAAGGACCAGCTGCGGATGCGCTCCGGGCTGGCGATGCCGATCTGGATCTGGTCGAAGGTCTCGGGCTTCGCGACCGGATTGGCGAAATTGGTCAGTTCGTTCATTTTTCAGTCCCTCTGAAGGGTCGATCTCTCGGGCGGGGGAGGGGGCGGCGCCGGCCGGAACCGGCGCCTGCCCGGATCACTCCGCTGCTTCGGCCAGGCCGTCGTCGTCGTCGGACTGGTCCTCGATCGAGGACAGCTCGACGTTGAGGCCGAGCGACCGCATTTCCTTGACGAGCACGTTGAAGCTCTCGGGGATGCCGGCCTCGAAGGTGTCGTCGCCCTTGACGATCGCCTCGTAGACCTTGGTGCGGCCGACCACGTCGTCCGACTTCACCGTCAGCATCTCCTGCAGCGTGTAGGCGGCGCCATAGGCCTGGAGCGCCCACACCTCCATCTCGCCGAAGCGCTGGCCGCCGAACTGCGCCTTGCCGCCCAGCGGCTGCTGGGTAACCAGGCTGTACGGGCCGATCGAGCGCGCGTGGATCTTGTCGTCGACGAGATGGTGGAGCTTCAGCATGTAGATGTAGCCCACCGTCACCTTGCGGTCGAACTGGTCGCCGGTGCGGCCGTCGAACAGTTCCACCTGGCCGCTCTCGTCGAGCCCGGCGCGGCGCAGCATCTCGGCCACGTCCGCCTCGCGGGCGCCGTCGAACACCGGCGTCGCCATCGGCACGCCGTTCTTCAGCAGGCCCGCCATCTCGACGATCTGGTCGGTCGAGCGGCCTTCGATGTCGGCATGATATTCCTTGCCGTACACCTCCTTCAGCCGGTCGACGACCGCCGCCGGCGGGGTCGCCGCCTGCGCGTCGGGATTGGCCTCGCGCCAGGCTTCGAGGGCGCTCGTCACCTGCTTGCCCAGGCCGCGGGCGGCCCAGCCGAGGTGCGTCTCGAAGATCTGGCCGACGTTCATGCGGCTCGGCACGCCGAGCGGGTTGAGCACGATGTCGACGGGGGTGCCGTCCTCCAGGAAGGGCATGTCCTCCTGCGGCAGGATGCGGCTGATCACGCCCTTGTTGCCGTGGCGGCCGGCCATCTTGTCGCCCGGCTGCAGCTTGCGCTTCACCGCGACGAACACCTTGACCATCTTGAGCACGCCCGGGGGCAGCTCGTCGCCGCGCTGCAGCTTCTCGACCCGGTCCTCGAACTTCTTGACGATCAGGCCGACGGCGTCGTCATACTGGGCCTTGACCGCCTCCAGGTCCGCCTGGCGGGCGTCGTCCTGCACCGCGAACTTCCACCATTCGCGCTTCTCGACCTCGGCGAGCAGCTCCTCGTTGATCTCGGAGCCCTTCTTGATGCCCTTCGGCGCCGCGGTCGCGATCTGGCCGAGCAGCATCTCCTTGAGCCGCGCGTAGTTGGCGCGGTTCAGGATGGCGCGCTCGTCCTCGCGGTCCTTGGTCAGGCGGTCGATCTCCTCGCGCTCGATCGCCATCGCGCGCTCGTCCTTGTCGATGCCGTGGCGGTTGAACACGCGCACGTCGACGACGGTGCCCGACACGCCCGGCGGCAGCCGCAGCGAGGTGTCGCGGACGTCCGACGCCTTCTCGCCGAAGATGGCGCGGAGCAGCTTCTCCTCCGGCGTCATCGGGCTCTCGCCCTTCGGCGTGATCTTGCCGCACAGGATGTCGCCCGGCTCGACCTCGGCGCCGATATAGACGATGCCCGCCTCGTCGAGGTTGCGCAGCGCTTCCTCGCCGACGTTCGGGATGTCGCGGGTGATGTCCTCCGGCCCGAGCTTGGTGTCGCGGGCCATCACCTCGAACTCGTCGATGTGGATCGAGGTGAAGACGTCGTCCTTCACGATCCGCTCGGAGATCAGGATCGAGTCCTCGTAGTTGTAGCCGTTCCACGGCATGAACGCGACGAGGACGTTGCGGCCCAGCGCCAGCTCGCCGAACTCGGTCGACGGGCCGTCGGCGATGATGTCGCCGGCGTTGACTACGTCGCCCACCTTCACCAGCGGGCGCTGGTTGATGCAGGTCGACTGGTTCGAGCGCTGGAACTTCATCAGCGTGTAGATGTCGACGCCCGACTTGCCGGCGTCGACCGCGCCGGTGGCGCGGACCACGATGCGGGTCGCGTCGACCTGGTCGACGATGCCCGAGCGCTTGGCGGCGATCGCGGCGCCCGAATCGCGGGCGACCGTCTCTTCCATGCCGGTGCCGACGAACGGCGCCTCGGCGCGGACCAGCGGCACCGCCTGGCGCTGCATGTTCGACCCCATCAGCGCGCGGTTCGCGTCGTCATTCTCCAGGAACGGGATCAGCGACGCGGCGACCGAGACGAGCTGCTTGGGGCTGACGTCCATCAGCGTGACATGGTCGCGCGGCGCCATCAGGAACTCGCCGGCCTCGCGGGCGGAGATCAGGTCCTCGACGAAGCGGCCCTCGCCATCGAGCTCGGCGTTCGCCTGCGCGATGGTGTGCTTGGCCTCCTCCATCGCCGACAGGTAGACGACCTCGTTGGTCACCTTGCCGTCGACGATCTTGCGGTACGGCGTCTCGATGAAGCCGTATTTGTTGACCCGGCTGAAGCTCGCCAGCGAGTTGATCAGGCCGATGTTCGGGCCTTCCGGCGTCTCGATCGGGCAGATGCGGCCATAATGGGTCGGATGGACGTCGCGGACCTCGAAGCCCGCGCGCTCGCGGGTGAGGCCGCCCGGCCCGAGCGCCGAGACGCGGCGCTTGTGGGTGACTTCCGACAGCGGGTTGGTCTGGTCCATGAACTGCGACAGCTGCGACGAGCCGAAGAATTCGCGCACCGCGGCGACCGCCGGCTTGGCGTTGATCAGGTCGTTCGGCATCGCCGTCGACACGTCGACCGACGACATCCGCTCCTTCACGGCGCGCTCCATGCGGAGCAGGCCGACGCGATACTGGTTCTCCAGCAGCTCGCCGACCGAACGGACGCGGCGGTTGCCGAGATTGTCGATGTCGTCGATCTCGCCCTTGCCGTCCTTCAGGTCGACCAGCGTCTTGACCACCGCCAATATGTCCTCCGAGCGGAGGGTGGTGACGGTGTCCTCGGCGTCGAGTTCGAGGCGCATGTTGAGCTTGACGCGGCCGACGGCCGACAGGTCGTAGCGCTCGGAGTCGAAGAACAGCCCGGCGAACAGCGCCTCGGCGGTCTCCTTCGTCGGCGGCTCGCCGGGGCGCATGACGCGATAGATCTCGCTCAGCGCATGGTCGCGGTCCTCGACCTTGTCGGCCTTCAGCGTGTTGCGGATCCACGGGCCGGTCGAGACATGGTCGATGTCGAGCAGGTCGACATGGTCGAAGCCGGCCTTGTCGAGCGCTTCCAGATTCTCCGGCGTCACCTCGTCGCCGGCCTCGATGTAGATGCGGCCGGTCGACTCGTCGATCAGGTCATAGGCCGAATAGCGGCCGAAGATCTGGTCGGTCGGGATCAGCAGCGTCTCGAGCCCGTCCTTGCCGGCCTTGTTGGCGGCGCGGGGGCTGATCTTGGTGCCGGCCGGGAAGACGACCTCGCCGGTGTCGGCGTTGACGACGTCGAACGCCGGCTTCTGGCCGCGCCAGTTCTCGGCGACGAAGGGGACCTTCCAGCCGTTCTCGCCGCGCACGAAGCGCTGCGTGCGGTAGAAATAGTTGAGGATGTCCTCGCCCGACATGCCCTGCAGGCGGATGCGCGCGACATGGCCGATCTTCTCGCCCTCGGCGGTCTGGATCAGGCCGCCCGGGATGATCGCGCCGGTCGGGTCCTCGACGGTGACGAGCCTGCCCGCGACCGCCTTGACCCGGCAGGCGCGGTTGACGCCCGAGATGGCGACGATGTCGCCGGCCTCGAACTTGCCCTTGTCGGGATTGACCTCGATCACCGCGTCGCCCAGCGCGCGCAGCAGCGAGGTGACCGGCAGCTTGCGCTTGCGGTCGATGCGGACGTTGACGATGTCCTTGGCGTCGAACTCGAAGTCGAGCCACGAGCCGCGATAGGGGATGACGCGCGCGGCGAACAGATATTTGCCCGAGGCGTGGGTCTTGCCGCGGTCATGGTCGAACAGCACGCCCGGCGAGCGGTGCATCTGCGACACGATGACGCGTTCGGTGCCGTTGATCAGGAAGGTGCCGTTCTCGGTCATGAGCGGCATGTCGCCCATGTAGACGTCCTGCTCCTTGATATCGAGGACCGAGCGGGTCTCCGTGTCGGGATCGACCTCGAACACGATCAGGCGCAGGGTGACGCGCATCGGCGCCGCATAGGTCATGCCGCGCTGGCGGCACTCGTCGGTGTCGTACTTCGGGTCCTCCAGCTCGTACTGGACGAAGTCGAGCTCGGCGGTGCCGGCGAAGTCGCGGATCGGGAAGACCGAGCGGAGCGTCTTTTCGAGGCCCGAGACATAGCCGTCGGCCGGGCGCGACCGCAGGAACTGCTCGTAGGATTCGCGCTGAACCTCGATCAGGTTCGGCATCTGGACGACTTCGTGGATGTTCCCGAAGACCTTGCGGATGCGCTTCTTGGCGGTCGCCGGAACTGCTTGGGTGGCCATGCGTATCTTCCCTCGCGTCAAAAACTTTTTTCCGCCTCGCAGCGGCCCGCAGCCCGATTCGCGGGGGAGCCCCCACGACGAAAAGTGCGGGTCCGGGCTGATCGGAACCGCACTGCCAGCGTTCTGGAAACCCTTGAAAACCTTCTCCAATTCGTCGCGGACCATTCGCTGGACGGTCCGTGTCCCGGAGGGCCAAGGGCGGCACCCGCGCTCTGCGCGTCGGGCATCTGCCGATGTAAGTAGGACGCGCTATATAGTCCCGGCCATGGGCTTTGGGAAGGGGGTGGGGCTGCTTGCCCCCTCTTTCCGTCGTTCCCCCATTTTCTTCCGTCATTCCCGCGAAGGCGGGAATCCACGGTCACGGCACATTTCGTCTCCTGCGGGCCGTCGTCCATGGATTCCCGCTTTCGCGGGAATGACGGCGGGGAGCGGGATGATGCCCCATGTCCTCCCTCAGCCCGCCCCGGCCAGCGCCACCCGGTTGCGCCCTCCGCGCTTCGCCTCGTACATCGCGGCGTCGGCGGCCTGCAGCAGCGCGTCGATCGTGTCGAACGAGGACCGCGACGCCGCCAGCCCGATCGACACCGTCACCGACAGCGTGGCGCCGCCCGCGTCGACCTGCATCGCCGCCACCGCGGCCCGCATCCGCTCCGCCGCCGGCGCGGCCTCGGCCAGGTCGGCGCCGGGCAGCAGGATGGCGAACTCCTCGCCGCCGATCCGAGCCACCTCGCCGGGCGCGCGCACCGCCGCCTCCAGCGTGCGGGCGAGGGCGACCAGCACGGCGTCGCCGATCGCGTGGCCGTAGCGATCGTTGATCGCCTTGAAATGGTCGACGTCGACGAAGGCGACGCTGAAGCCGCTGTCCGGCCGCAGGTCGCCGGCATGGGCCTGCATCGCCTCGCGGAAGGCGCGGAGGTTCAGCAGGCGGGTGAGATGGTCCTGCTTCGCCGCGGCGTCGAGCGCGAGGTTCTGGCGGGAGATCATGGTGAGCGCCCGCGTCGTCTGATGGCTGAACGCCTGGAAGAACAGCCCGATGATGCAGAGGGTGATGACGAAGGTGCTGGCGGCCAGCGGCGACACCCGGATGCTGCCGTCGGCCGACGCGGCGGCGAACACGCCGATCGCCACCAGGATGGCGATCCACGCCGCCGCGCGGCCGATGATCAGGAAGATCGCCCCGACCAGCGGGAAGAACAGCAGCATGCGGAGCTGGTCCTCGACCACCAGGAACTGGGCGGCGCTCGCATAGAGCAGGGCGCCCGCGAAATAGACGACCGCGACCGGCAGGAAGCTCGACGGCCGGCGCCAGGCGACCAGCAGGGTCGCGCTGCTCATCGCCACGAACAGCAGGTTGTTGCGCGTCTGCTCGGGGCCCAGCGGCACCCATCCCAGCGAGGCCGGGATCTGCATCAGCCCGCCCCAGAGCAGGCCGCACAGGATCACGATGATCAGGAAGCGGCGGCGAAGCCCTGCCGTCTCCTCCATCGCCGGACCCCTTTCGACACTATCCCCGCCGGGCAGCACGACCGACATCCCTCCCGCCGGATTCGACCTGTCCCCTCTGCTCTATAACGCTCCCGGGGGCATGCAATCCCTTTGTTCCGGCACGGGACCGCTGCGAGGCTCTTGCGATCCGATCGGCGCTGCAACAATCTGGGGACGACCCGAACCGTAGTTGTAGAGATGCGATCATGACCCGGACCTTCTTCCTCCTCGCCGCCGCCGCCGCTGCCGTGCTGGTCGCGCCCGCCGCGCCCGCCGCCGCCGCCCAGCTCCAGGGCGCGCCCTCGCTCCAGGGCGCGACGGTCGGGGAGACGGTGGCGGCGATGAAGCCGGGCGACTTCCTCTGGGCGCCGCAGGTCGCGCCCGAGGGGCCGGTGGTGATCGTCGTGTCGATCGCGCAGCAGCGCGCCTATGCCTATCGCAACGGCGTGCCGATCGGCATCTCGACCGTGTCGACCGGCAAGAAGGGGCATGAGACGCCGACCGGCGTGTTCACGCTCCTCCAGAAGAATGTCGACCACAAGTCGAACCTCTACAACAACGCGCCGATGCCCTACATGCAGCGGCTGACCTGGGACGGGATCGCGCTGCACGCGGGCAACCTGCCGGGCTATCCCGCCTCGCACGGCTGCGTCCGCCTGCCGATGGGCTTCGCCAAGCTGCTCTACGGGGTCACCAAGCTCGGGCTGACGGTGATCGTCACGGCCGGCGCCGACGTGCCGCGCTTCGCCCCGAGCCCCGCGGTGCTCAGCAACACCGCGTCGAAGGCCGAGAGCGATCTGTTCGGCGGTTCGCTGTGGCAGCCCGAGCGCTCGACGACCGGGCCGGTGTCGATCGTGATCAGCAGCGCCGACAAGCGGATGCTGGTGCTGCGCAACGGCGTTCCGATCGGCTCCGCCCCGGTCAAGATCGCCGGCGCGGTGACCGGCACCACCGCCTACACGCTCGGCGCGATCGAGGGCGACAATTACAAGTGGATGAAGCTGCCGATGCCGGGCGAGGCATTGAACGCCCCGGTCGAGGTCACCCCCGACGAACGCGCCCGCCTGACCGTCCCCGAGGACATCCGCGTGGCGATGGCCGCCGTCGTCGCGCCGGGGACGACCGTGGTTGTCACCCCCGACACCCTCCAGACCGGCGGCGCCGGCAAGAAGATGACGGTGATGACGGCGGGGAAGTGAGGGGGGGCGGAGCGTGACTGATGTTCGGACGAAAGTGGGGACATGTGATGGCTATCCTGTCGTCGATTTTTGGCAGTTAACGAGCAGGCAACTCCTTGATAATTAACGCGTAAAGCTGCAACTTAGGGTAAAAAGGTTACGAGCGTCGCCTCGGTGCAAGTCCCCCTTTTCGTTTGATCTTGGCCGTTACGCGAAAAATGTCCGGAACGTTGACGCGGCCTTCGCTGCGACGCTCTATCACCCCTAGCTCCTCAAGGGCTTGAAGAAGGGCGGCCTCCGCAGCGCGAGGGCTGCCATCGTCCGTCAGCGTTGATAACTGGACTGGAGCTGCCGGCCTCTCAGGATCATGCCGACGTCTAATCTTTTGAACAGTGTTGGCATCATGCCAACGTGTAATGAGCTCCTGATCCGGACAGGGCACGATTAACCCTTCCAGGGGCGGAATGGCATCTTCAACCCAAGGGTGATCTTCCTTAATCTCCTCGCGTCGCGTTTGCGACGCCTTGAGTACACCCTGATTGATGCTGACTCGATCAACGGCGAGCGGATTGCGGTCCGACGTACTCTCGGCCGCCTCCTTAAGTGCGATCAGAAAGCTTCTCAGGCTGGTTTCGCCGTGACCGTCCGCCAAGTGTCGTGGCAGCCACAAATAGGTCCGGCCGCGTTTGGCATTAACTCCCATGAATTCGCCTGCGATGAGAGCAAATAGGCGCTCTTGCGCCGCTTCGTCCTCTCTGAGCAGCAGAGGGACAGCTCCCCCTGATTTGCCCACGATCCCCGCTTCCTGCGCAAGAGTTGCGAGGGCTTTACTTGATCCCGTATCTTGCCAGAGGCGAGAAAAAAGGGCGCCAAATAAATCTTTATATGACCAATCAAGTTCGACCGCTGCGGTTCGCAGCTTCGAAAAGTCCGCAAATGTCTTTTGTCGCATGTCGTTGAATTGGTCGCGACGCATGAACATTTTGAGACGAATCGTTTTACTGGAAACAAGTTCCAGTGCAACGCGAGCTAAGCCTACAGTGAGTTCTCGGATAGTATTCCAATCGTTGGCCATCACGTCCAGTGCGTCGAACACGATGAGTGCCCGCCGCTTGCTTGCAAGCAGGCGATTTTCAACATCGCTGATCAGTTCTGAATATTCCTCAGGGTCATCCATCAGCCATTGGACCCGGTCAGTAAGTCGATCTGGCCCTTCCTTCGGTGCAAGCGCCTTCAGAACGACGCTTCGCCATATCCACGCAGGATCATCGCATACCTTAAGTGCTTGCTTCAAAACGGGTGCGGTGGGCGCGATCGAACTGGAAGCGATCGATCCCTCATGGAAACCGAGGAACACATCAAAAGAGTTTAGATCGAGCTTGGGATATGAGGCGGCTGCGGCGGCGCGCGTTTTGGGGTCTGCCAGAACGGCAGCCCAAAAACTCTTACCTACGCCGCGGCTACCAACCACAAGTACTCTATCTGGGTCGAGGGCGTCCGCATGCGAAGGCGGCGCATAAATCTCATTGATATCAGGCGTTTCAGCCGCGCGATGTGCGACTGACGGGTTCAGTGCCTTCATCACGGATCGTATAGATGTCTGGTCGATCACCGCGGGCTGCTTTCTTCGGGAAAGGAGAGGGCAAATAGTCGATCGACAAAACTGCCAAATGTTCGATCGTAAAAATCTCTTTGCAAGGATGATCGCCGATTGGTTGGATCAAATTCAGCAAAATCGGCATCCAGCGGAATTGGCCATGGAAAATGTGGCGCTTCGGGATCGTCGATATCGAAGTTGAATACAGATAAGGAGGGCTCAGCCTCCTCTTCATAAAGACTGGCGGCAAATATCTCGTAACTCAGCTCGCGATAGGGTCGCCAAGCCTCTTCTCCGCGGCCCGCTTTAGCATGTATCATTCTGAGCTTGGCGCGCCAGTCGTGCGCATTATCCTCCTCGGGCACAAATTTTGCGAGATGGGCGAGTAGATAGCCGTAGCACTCAATTGTTTGGGGCGTGTTTACACCAAACAATAAAACATCACCTCCAAGACCTATCACGGCTGGGGCAGTGCTTTCGCTGAGGCCTGAACGAGCGTCGACAAATATTACGTCACTACGACCTCGCTTTTCTAGTCTCTCTATGAGAGATCGCATCTGCTTTAGATAGGAAATCGGTTCTGCAGCGTTGCTAGACTGGCTGAGGTATGCACGACCAAGTTTTGGGATAGTACTACCAGGACTATCTTGCCCGCTGCGGCCTAACGCAGGCATGACTTCAATGAGGCCACGACCAGCTGTGAGCGGTGACGGCGCCAAACATTGTTCGAGAAAATCGTCCGAGACGCCTGACATACGGTTCTCGATAAGATAGTCGAGGAGGCCATAGGGTGGCAAATCCATTGATCCAAGAAGAATGCTGCCGAGACCGGGAGCCTCCAGATCACAATCTATGATGAATACATTCTTGCCGCGTGCAGAGAAGTCGGATGCAGCGATTGCAAGGGCCGTCGATCTACCTACCCCGCCCTTACAGCTAAAAAAGGTTAGGAGAGGTAATGAGGAGGCTGGGTTGAAATTTGGACGAGTCCAATCTTGTCCGATGATTTGTCGATCAATAAGTCTCACTTCGACTACTCGGGTTTCATCGATCGACACCCGTTCTAGAATCGTATCGGTGTTCCCTTTAAGGCTGTCGTCGAAAAGTTCCTCCGGAGTCGCTGAGGGGAGCTCTGCATACGCCGACAGCACAGTTCGCACGCGTTTATCAAACTGGGCACGCTTAGAACCAGCGTAATTGCCCCTGATCACGAATGTCAGCGTGCCGGCCGCGTCTCTCAACACGAGACCGGTCGCAAGGCATTTATCGCCAAGTATCTCAAGGATCAGGCGCGTCATTGCGGGTAGGGCTTGATCAAAAGTCATCATCTATTCGGGACCGCTTAACTTGAGTCTCGCTGCACCAAGCGTTCGACGGGCTTGATCGCGCCACCGATTGTAGTGTTCTTTGCCGATAGTACCATCCTGACTGTAACGGTCGTTTACCGACCACCCCGAAAAGAATGCCGATCCGAACATAGTCAGTAGGCCGTGCATCGCCGCCTGGTTGGGATCTCGTGCTGAGAACCGGCGTCGCATTGCCGCCGCCAGATCGGGCAGATGGGTTTTTGGTGTGTCCGACAGTGCGGTAACACCAAAATGATATTTGAGCGCACACTCTGCCGCAAAGCCGATCAGATGGCTTGCATTGTCAAATCGCTGATCGTGGGCAAGCCTTTCCGAATCATGATAGTGTCGAAGCGCGGCATCGCGATAGTTTTCAACTATTCACCATAGTAGCGGTTTTTCAATCGTCTCTGCAACGGCATGCGCAGGCTGGGCGATGGCTCTGGAGCTTCACCGGTTGTTACAGACCTGCAAACTGAATGAGCCCCCTTTCCAGATTTGGTCCGCAGTCCTGAATGGCTGCTGTTGGCAGCGCCAGAACCTCCACTGCAACGGCCACATCCATATCGCCAGCGCGGCGTTGCCACCAGCACGACGAACAGCGACAGTAGCGCCCCAGACGGGCGCAATCTTTGAACTCGTAGCCGCCCGGGCCCAGCATCAGCGTGTTGCTCTGGTGGCTGATCGGCTGAGGAAGTTGCAACCGGCGCCGAAGGAAGGCGGAGCGTAGCGAGGTCGCGCGCGAACATCGCGCCGAACGGGGCCATCATCATCGCTGGCGCCGCACTATCGAGGAATGGTAGGAATTCAGGCATCGGGGGGCAACGCTATCCCCTCTCCTTTCCGCTTCGTTGGCCAACGCAATGATCCGCCGGCTTGGCTCATGGGACTCCCTGCACACCACCGGCTATGTGATGTCTCGCCTTCTTCGGAGGCGCCCCACTAGTCCTTGTCGCCCGGAGCGGTAAGGTCGCGGGCCAGCACGGGAGAGGCGAATGGACCTGGAACTTCGTGGCAAGCGCGCCTTCGTCAGCGGCAGCAGCTCCGGCCTCGGCAAGGCGATCGCCCTCGAACTGGCGGCCGAGGGGTGCGATGTCGTCGTCCATGGGCGTGACCGGGCGCGCACCGAGGAGACGGCGCGCCTCGTCGCCGAAAAGGGTGTGCGGACGGCGGCGACCTTCGGCGACCTTGCCGATGCCGACGCGGGCGATCGGGTAGCCCGCGATACGCTGGCCGCGTTGGGAACGGTCGACATATTGGTCAACAATTGCGGCGCGGTTCTCCAGATGCACAACCCGTCCTGGGACGAGGTGCCGGCGGAGGAGTGGGAACGCAGCTACCGCGTGAATTTCATCGCCGGCCTGCGCCTCGCCCAGCATTTCGTGCCCGGGATGAGGGAGCAGGGCTGGGGTCGCGTCATCAACATCTCCAGCACCGGCGGCTCGCACATCGCGGGCTTCATGCCGGACTATGCCGCGCCCAAGGCCGCGGTGAACAATTTCACGGGCAACCTGTCGAAATCGCTGGGCCCGCATGGCATCACCGTCAACGCGGTGATCCCCGGCACCATCCTGACGCCAGCGGTCGACCGCTGGCTCGACGAGTTGAAGACCCAACTGAACTGGGGCGACGACTTCGCGGAGAATGAACGCATCTATACGTCGGAGATCACGCCGCAGTCCGTGAAGCGTCTGGGCCGTCCGCGCGAAATAGCGGTAGCCGTCGCGCTCCTGGCTAGTCCGTTGTCCGGCTATACGAACGGCGCGGCCATCCGCGTCGACGGCGGCAGCGCCCAGTTCTTCTGAATCCTTGTCGGATCGCGGGGGGCCTCCATTCGCCGGCCGCGTCCCGCCCCTCACCGCAATGGCCACACCCACATCACCAGCGGCGTCCCCACCAGCACGACGAGCAGCGACAGCGGCGCCCCCAGCCGGGCGTAATCGCCAAACCGGTAGCCGCCCGGGCCCAGCACCAGCGTGTTGCACTGGTGGCCGATCGGCGTGAGGAAGTCGCAGCCGGCGCCGATCGCGGTGGCGATCAGGAAGGCTTCGGGGCGGTAGCCGAGGTCGTGCGCGAACACCGCCGCGATCGGGGCCATCACCAGCACCGTCGCCGCATTGTTGAGGAACGGCGTCACCGCCATCGCCGCCACCAGGATCAGCGCCACCGCGCCCCACGGCGGCAGCGTCGCCGCGACGTCGGCCAGCCGGGTCGCGATCAGGTCCGACGCGCCCGTCGTGCGCAGCGAATCGCTGACCGGGATCAGCGCGCCGAGCATGATCAGGATCGGCCATTCGACCGCCTCATAGGCCTCGCGCAGCGGCAGCGCCCCCGTCGCCATCACGATCCCCGCCGCCGCGAAGAAGGCGACCGCCACCGGCACCAGCCCCGCCGCGGTCGCGGCCATCGCCACCGCCAGCACGATCAGCGGCAGCCAGCTCCGTCCCGACGCGCCCAGCCGCAGCGGGCGCTGCGCCAGCGGCAGCACGCCGAGGTCGCGGAGCCGGTCGGGCAGCAGCGGGAGCGGCCCTTGCAGCACGATCACGTCGCCGGCGCTGAGCTTGGTCTCGCCGAGCTGGCGCGTCAGCCGCTCGGCCGCGCGCGACACCGCGATCAGGTTGACGCCGTAGCGCTCCTGCATCCGCATCCGGCCCGCCGTCTGGTCGATCAGCACCGACGAGGCGCCGATCACCCCCTCGATCACGCCGATCGCGTCGCCCTCGCTGCCCTTCGGCCGCTCGCGATCGTCGCCGACCAGCGCGAGCCCGTCCCCCGCGATCGCGCGCTCCAGCGCGTCGGGCGCGCCGGTCAGGATCAGCGTGTCGTCCTCGTGCAGGACGAGCCCGGCCGCGGGCACGGTGCGGATGCCGGCGCGCAGCACCCGGGCGATGCCGATGTCGCGATCGTGCCGCTCGACGAATTCGCGGACGGTCTCGCCCTCGGCCGGCGATCCCGGGGCGATCGTCGCCTCGGTGACGTAGCTGGAGATGTCGAGCGCCTCGCCCAGCGTCGCGGTCGCCCGGCGCTCGCGCGGGAGCAGGCGATAGCCGAAGCGCAGGAAGAGCAGCCCGACGAGCAGCAGGCCGAGGCCGGTCGGCAGATAGTCGAACATGCCGAACGGCTGGCCCGTCATCTCCTCGCGCACGCGGCTGACGATGATGTTGGGCGAGGTGCCGACCAGCGTCATCAGCCCGCCGAGCAGCGACGCGAACGCCATCGGCATCAGGAAGACCGACGGGCTCGCGTCGTTCTTCTTCGCCATCTGGACCGCGGCGGGCATCAGCATCGCCAGCGCGCCGACATTCTTGACCAGCGCCGAGGCGAGGCCGACCGAGGCGGTCAGCACCAGCAACTGGCTCCGCACCCGCTTCACATGCCCACCGACGAAGCCCAGCGCGCGCTCGATCAGGCCCGATCGCTGCATCGCCGCCGACAGGACCAGCGCCGATCCGACGATGATGACGATGTCGTCGGAAAAGCCGCTGAACGCCTGCTTGGGGCTGACGATGCCCAGCGCGATCGCCGCCAGCAGCGCGAGGATCGCGGTCACGTCGTAGCGGAACCGGCCCCAGACGAAGAGGCCCATCATCCCGGCGAGGGTGGCTATCGAGAGCCATTGCGGCGTGGTCATCCCCGACATAACGCGCCAGCGCGGCGTTGTTCCCAGAGCGATTTCCAGGCAGCTGGAAACATCTGCCGGCCCGGAAATCGCGGGTAGACAATAAGCTGGAGCGGCCGCTCTAGCCCGGAACGTCGGGCGGGCCATCACCTCGGCAACGGACGCGGGCAAAAGGAAAGGGCGGCCTCCCCTCGGGGAGACCGCCCTTCCTGAAATCGCAAGAAGCGAAAAAGCTTACTTGAGTTCGACGGTCGCGCCGGCTTCCTCGAGCTGCTTCTTGAGCTTCTCGGCCTCGTCCTTGTTGACGCCTTCCTTGACGGCCTTCGGAGCCGACTCGACCAGGGTCTTGGCTTCGGTGAGGCCCAGGCCGGTGATCGCGCGGACTTCCTTGATCACGTTGATCTTCTTGCCGCCGTCGCCGGTCAGGATGACGTCGAACTCGTCCTTGACTTCGGCTGCCGGGGCGCCGGCGCCGGCGCCGCCGGCCGGGGCCGCAACCGCGACCGCCGCAGCGGCCGAAACGCCCCACTTCTCTTCGAGGAGCTTCGAAAGCTCAGCGGCCTCGAGGACGGTGAGGGCCGAAAGATCGTCAACAAGCTTCTGCAGGTCTGCCATTTTAAGTCTCCATGCGGGCCATCGGCCCAATATGTTTCCGTGATGCTATCGAAAGATCAGGCGTCTTCTTTCGCCGCATAAGCGCCGAACACCCGGGCCAGCTGGCCGGCCGGGGCCTGGACGATCTGGACGACCTTGGTCGCGGGCGCCTGGATGAGGCCCACGATCTTGGCGCGCAGCTCGTCGAGCGACGGCAGCTCGGCCAGCGCCTTCACGCCGGCCACGTCGAGGACGGTCTCGCCCATCGCGCCGCCGACGATTTCCAACTTGTCGTTGGTCTTCGCGAAATCCACGATCACCTTTGCGGGGGCGACGGGATCGGCGGAGGTGGCGAGCGCGGTCGGACCGACCAGGAGATCGTTGATCGCCTGATAGGTCGTGCCCTCGAGGGCAATGCGGGCGAGCTTGTTCTTCGATACCTTGTAGCTGGCGCCGGCTTCGCGCATCTTCGTGCGGAGCGCAGTGGACTGCGCGACCGTCAGGCCGAGATTGCGGGTGACGATCACCACGCTCGTGCCCTCGAAGGTGCTCTTCAGTTCGGCGACCAGCTCGGCTTTTTGAGCTCGATCCATGCCTTACTCCTTAGAACCACCCCTGCAGCACATCCGCAGGGGCTGTTGAGCCAAGGGACCGATACGCCGTCCCCTGACCCGTCCGAGGGGTCGGTCGCCTGGCCGGGGCCCTGGAAGGAGCACGGCAGACCCGGCCTGAACCCTGAGGCGCGGCCGGTAAACTTTTCCCCGTCTGGGCAGGAGATTAAGCGGGGCATAGTCCCCGCACCTGCTGTCTCGGACGGTACAATCCCGCACCCGCTTCAGGCGGATTCGGAATATGAAGGCGCGCCCCTACAGGATCGGGGCGGCGCTGTCGAGTCTCGCGAGGCCTAAGCCCCCGGCGCCGATCGCCACATCCGCGTCAGCACCCCGTTCCTGAGGATGAAGTGGTGGCGGAGCGCCGCGCCGACATGGCCGACCAGCAGCGCCGCCCACAGGAAGCCGAGCACGACATGCGCGCTGTGCGCCCCCGCGACGATCGGCGATCCCTTCTCGACCGCGAACTTGGGGATGTCGAACAGGAAGAAGAAGCTCAGCGGATATTTGCCGGCCGAGCTGAAGATCCACCCGGTCAGCGGCATCGCGATCATCAGCGCGTAGAAGGTCCAGTGCAGCCCGCGCGCCGCGCGTTGTTCCCAGCCGGGCACCGACGCGGGCAGCGGCGGGGCGGGGTGGGTGAGGCGCCAGGCCAGCCGGCACAGGCTCAGCGCCAGCACCAGGAAGCCGATCGACTTGTGGATCGGCATCGCCGGGAACAGCTCGCCCAGCGGATCGTGGAAGATGCCGAGGATCAGGTTGGTGAGGACCAGCGCCCCGATCGTCCAGTGGAGCGTCCGGGCGACGCGGTTATAGTGGAGCAGGGCCTCGGTCATGGCGTCATCCTGTGCGGGGCACGGCCGGATCGGCCGGACCTGCCCCGATAGGATCAGCTTTTGATCCGGTTCGCAACCAGATCGTCGACCACCGCCGGATCGGCGAGGGTCGATGTGTCGCCCAATGCGGAGACGTCGCCCTCGGCGATCTTGCGGAGGATGCGGCGCATGATCTTGCCCGAGCGGGTCTTGGGCAGGCCCGGCGCGAACTGGATCGCGTCGGGCGTCGCGATCGGCCCGATCTCGGTCCGCACCCAGTCGCGCAGTTCCTTGCGTAGCGCCTCGCTGGCTTCCTCGCCCGCGTTCAGCGTCACATAGGCGTAGATGCCCTGGCCCTTGATGTCGTGCGGGAAGCCGACCACCGCCGCCTCGGCGACCTTGGCATGGAGCACCAGCGCGCTCTCGACCTCGGCCGTGCCCATGCGGTGGCCCGAGACGTTGATGACGTCGTCGACCCGGCCGGTGATCCAGTAATAGCCGTCCTCGTCGCGGCGGCAGCCGTCGCCGGTGAAATACTTCCCCTTGTAGGTCGAGAAATAGGTCTGGAAGAAGCGTTCATGGTCGCCCCAGACCGTCCGCATCTGCCCCGGCCAGCTGCGCGTGATGCACAGATTGCCGTCGGTCGCACCCTCCAGCACCTGGCCCTCGGCGTCGACCAGCTCGGGCACCACCCCGAACAGCGGCCGCGTCGCGCTGCCGGGCTTGAGGTCGGTCGCGCCCGGCAGCGGCGCGATCATCGCCGCGCCCGTCTCGGTCTGCCACCAGGTGTCGACGATCGGGCAGCGCCCCTCGCCGACCACCTCGTGATACCAGCGCCACGCCTCCGGGTTGATCGGCTCGCCGACCGTCCCGAGCAGCTTGAGCGATTTGCGGGAGGTCCGCGCCACGAACTCGTCGCCGTCGCGCATCAGCGCGCGCAGCGCGGTCGGCGCGGTGAAGACGATCTCGACCTGGTGGCGGTCGACCACCTGCCAGATGCGGCTCGCATCGGGCCAGTTCGGCACGCCCTCGTACATCAGCGTCGTGCCGCCATTGGCGAGCGGCCCATAGACGATATAGCTGTGCCCGGTGACCCAGCCGATGTCGGCCGCGCACCAGTATATCTGCCCCGGCCGATAGTCGAAGCACAGCTCATGGGTCAGGCTCGCCCAGAGCAGATAGCCGCCGGTGGTGTGGAGCACCCCCTTGGGCTTGCCCGTCGATCCGCTGGTGTAGAGCACGAACAGCGGGTCCTCCGCGTCCATCGTCTCCGCCGGGCAGTCGGCCGACACGCCCTGCGCCGCCTCGTCGTACCAGACGTCGCGCCCGGCCTGCATCGGCACCTCGGCGCCGGTCGCGCGGATCACGATCACGGACGTCAGGCTCGGCGCATGCTGCGCGGCCGCGTCGACGTTTGTCTTGAGCGGCACCAGCTTGCCGCCGCGCCGCCCGCAATCGGCGGTGATCACGATCGAGCTGTCGCAATCCTGGATGCGGCCCGCCAGCGCCTCGGGCGAGAAGCCGCCGAACACCACCGAATGGATCGCCCCGATCCGCGCGCAGGCGAGCAGCGCGAACGCCGCCTCGGGGATCATCGGCAGGTAGACGGTGACGCGGTCGCCCTTCTTCACCCCCTGCGCCTTCAGCACGTTCGCGAAGCGGCAGACCTCCGCATGCACCTCCCGGTAGGTGAAGCGCCGCGGTTCGTCGGTCGGCGCGTCGGGCTCCCAGATGATCGCCACCTGGTCGCCGCGCTCGGCGAGATGGCGGTCGAGGCAGTTGGCCGCGACGTTGATCTGCCCGTCGGCGAACCACTTCACCCCGAAATCGGCCTCGTCGAAGCTGCTCTCGTTGGTCCTGGTCGGAAAGCGCACCCAGTCGAGCCGCTTCGCCTGCTCCAGCCAGAAGGCGTGGGCGTCGTTGATCGATCGGGCGTAGAGCGCCTTGTAGTCGGCATCCTTCACCTTCGCCCTGGCGGCCCATTCGGCGGGAACGGGATAAAGATCGGTCATGCGGCCCTCTCGCTATTTTCGAATCGCCGCTCCCTATTGGTTCAGCCTCGTCGCGGCTTCAAGCGCCCCGCCGGAATTCCGCCGCATCGGGGCGGTTTCGCTGCGCCGCGAAATCCTCTATCGGGCGCGCCATGCTGAATTTCTCGAATCTCACCGTCCGTCTCGGCGGCCGCACGATCCTCGACCGCGCCTCGGCGGCGCTGCCCCCGCGCGCCCGCGTCGGGCTGATCGGCCGCAACGGCGCCGGCAAGTCGACCCTGATGAAGGTGATGATCGGCTCGCTGGAGGCCGACGACGGCGATCTCGACAAGCCGCGCGACCTGCGCATCGGCTATATCGCGCAGGAAGCGCCGAGCGGCAGCTCGACCCCGATCGACACCGTCCTCGCCGCCGACAAGGAGCGCGCCGCGCTGCTGCTCGAAAGCGAGACCTGCGAGGATCATGATCGCCTCGGCGACGTCTATGAGCGCCTCCTCGCGATCGACGCCTACACCGCCCCCGCGCGCGCCTCGACCATCCTCGTCGGCCTCGGCTTCGACGAGGAGATGCAGAACCGCCCGCTCGACAGCTATTCGGGCGGCTGGAAGATGCGCGTCGCGCTCGCCGCCCTGCTCTTCTCGGAACCGGACCTGCTGCTGCTCGACGAGCCGTCGAACCACCTCGACCTCGAAGCGACGCTGTGGCTGGAGAATTTCCTGAAGAGCTACCCGGCGATGATGGTCGTGATCAGCCATGAGCGCGATCTGCTCAACAATGTCGTCGACCATATCCTCCATCTGGAGGGCGGCAAGACCACGCTCTACACCGGCGGCTATGACAGCTTCGAGCGGCAGCGGGCCGAGCGCGCCGCCCAGCTCGCCGCCGCCCGCGCCGCGCAGGACGCGCAGCGCGCCAAGCTGCAGGACTATATCGCCCGCAACAGCGCCCGCGCCTCGACCGCGAAGCAGGCGCAGTCGCGCGCCAAGGCGCTGGCGAAGATGCAGCCGATCGTCGCGATGGTCGAGGACCCGAGCCTGTCGATGGACTTCCCCTCGCCGGCCGACGGGCTGAAGCCGCCGCTGATCACGCTCGACATGGCCAGCGTCGGTTATGTCGCGGACAGGCCGGTGCTGCAGCGGCTCAACCTGCGCCTCGACCCCGACGACCGGATCGCCCTGCTCGGCCGCAACGGCAACGGCAAGACCACGCTCGCCCGCCTGCTCGCCGCCCAGCTCAGGCCGATGGACGGCGGGATCGCCGCGGCCGGCAAGATGCGGGTCGGCTATTTCACCCAATATCAGGTGGAGGAACTCGACGTCGACGATACCCCGCTCGAGCATATGACCCGGATCATGAACGGCAAGACGCCGGCCGCGGTGCGCGCCCAGCTCGGCCGCTTCGGCTTCTCGGGCGACCGCGCGACGCAGAAGGTCGGCAAGCTCTCGGGCGGCGAGCGCGCCCGCCTCGCGCTGGCGCTGATCACGCGCGACGCGCCGCACATGCTGATCCTCGACGAGCCGACCAACCATCTCGACGTCGACGCGCGCGAGGCGCTGGCCCAGGCGCTCAACGCCTATGAGGGCGCGGTGGTGATCGTCAGCCACGACCGCCACATGATCGAGCTCGCCGCCGACCGGCTGGTCCTGGTCGACGGCGGCACCGCCCGCGAATTCTCCGGCACCCTCGACGACTATACCGACCTGATCCTCGGCAAGAACCAGCCGAAGGGCGGCGAGAGCGCGGGCGCCGGGAACGGCGGCAACGGCGGCGGCGCGGGCAAGGCCGCGAAGAAGGACAAGAAGGCCGCGGCGCAGGCGCGCGAGCAGCTCTCGACGCTGCGCAAGTCGGTCAAGTCGATGGAGGACCGCATCGCGACGCTGACGGCGCGCCGCAGCGAGATCGACCGCGCGATGTTCGATCCCAAGTCGGCCAGCCCGGCCGACGCCAAGCGCACCACCAGCGACCTGATGAAACTCCGCGCGGACGTCGAGCGCGAGTTGGAGACCGTCGAGGCGGAGTGGCTGGAGGCGAACGAGGCGTTGGAGGCGGTGGGGTGAGGGGAGCGCACGTCTGAATATGGGCTGGTAGTTGACCGTCGGCCTCCGATCGCAACGAGCGACAAGTGGATATTGCATGATTGCGACGACAGCCGCACGCTGCTGAGTTGAATTGGAGGGGAATTGAGTGCGCTTCACACGCGATACCTCAACAAGGACTTCGATGTTGGCATAAGCGTGGCCTGGATCCTGGAGGCCTGCGCGCGCGGATACGAAATCACCCCCCCCTTGCGCATTTGAGTGCCGAATGAATGATCTTCGCCTGCCTTTCAGAGCGGGTGGTGCACCGTCACCGGCGAAGATAAGCACTATCTTTTCGCTTTGGTGCTCCAGGATTATCCAACTCTCGCTTAAGCGGCGCGAGGCAACGCATCCACACGAGGCTGCATCCAAGCAATCACCTCCGCGCTAAGCTCGTCCTCAAGCTGAAGTGCACCGCCCTGCACTGCACTCAAAAGGCGAAGGCGATCAAAAACCACAATCTGTCCGATCAACGCGGCTGTTTTGAGTTCTTTGGGATCCACGACAAACGGAGCTGCTATCCCGGTGCTCGGCCTGACCGCTGCGTTGAGCAGCTTTTGCCACAGGTCAGGATTGGGCGTACTAACCTTGGTCCGCCAGTTTTTTCCACTTGCGCATTGGAGAAAAAACATCGGCGCAGCTTCGCGCTGATCAGGAAATTCGCGATAGCAGACTAAGTCTAAGCCACCGTCGTTTCCGGCCGTCAGCAGCCAATCATCAAGGTCGGCTGCTCCAGCGGTATAAATCCGCTCGCACAAAGCAGCTACGATGCCGGGAATATTCTTGGTGTCGTCAGGAGACCAACCTGCTCGATACGTGGTCCATCCCGGAAGCAGGTGCGGGCAAATCTGTTCGACGACTTTCTCAAAAAGATCGCCTTGTACTCCATGAGCTTGGTGGCCCTTCGCCCACTCGGGATAAATGCGTAGAATTGACAGCAACACGAGAAATGACCGGACAGGATCATCTTGCCACGTTCTGCCAGATTCAATTCTTGATCCCGTCATCGTAACGTAATCCGGAACCCCACCCCAGCGCTTTCTCCGGTCCATTTCGTCCCAACCTTCATCAGCAATCAGATGGGCCAAATCCTGATTGGTATCGGGACAAATCTGGTTCTCCATCAGGAGATCGACCACATCTCCCTTGGTTACCACTTGATCGTCGAACAGGGTGCAGGCTTCGAGCCAATCACACATTGCGTTGGCATCTACGTTGGACTGGTTGGCCGAGTAGCCGAATTTAACCTCCGGAATTGAGAGCATACTATTCGATCTCAAGCGTCTTACGGATTTGATCCGCGTTCGCGATCATGCGCTTAGAGATCGCCAGAAGCTTCTCGTCATCCTTGTATAGGTGTATCGATGAGAGGGCTTCTTGAAGGTTGTACGCTGCGGTGGAGATCAAATCGTACACCTGCTCCTGATCGCCGCCCGCAATTATGAATGCCTTCTCGAGGCTTGGGCGCCTAACGCTACGGAGATAATCCAATCCTTCCGTAGATGCTAAGACCCGCGCAAATCTATCTACTTCGCGAGAATCCGGAACGATCGGGGCTGTCTCCTGATCTCCAAACAGCCAGAGCGAAAATTCCTTGAGCTTGTCGAGGTTCTCGTCCTCGACCGGATTTTTCACATCCTTAGGTTCGATGCCGAACTTGCCCTCGATCCCGAGAAATTTTTGGACGTTTTTCGACCGCAAAGACAGAAAAAGCACACTAAACCGGTTCTCTACCTCTTTGGCGTCTAGGCCTTCGGTCTCTTCCATCTGAACTAGGATTCGGTAGGCGATGTAGTTGCGTTCGACGGTATCGGTTTTGCTGCCGATTTTTCGCATCACCTCGCGATAGGTCAGACCTTTGTCGTCGATAAGCTTAGCAATGAATTGGGCTTTTTCGGGGGGCGCCCATTCCTTGATGCCAGTGACATGTCGGAATCCAAGGAACGCATCCACCTCCCCTCGGTCAGCATATCTGATGAACGGCACATCGTCGAAAAGGCCCGCTGGCTGGGGCACGCCTTCGATCATTTCGAGCCATTTGCGCGAGGTTTCCTCGCCCGCATAGGTCTTGCGAAGGCGCATCAATGCCGCGATGCGCCTATTGCCCTCGACTACGACAAGATCTTTATCGCCAATTTTCTCTTCGATGCAGAGGACCGCTTCATGGGGCCAAAATCCGCTCTCCAAAAATGATGTCGCGAGTTCTTCGAGCGACCAGTCCTTCATCAGATCGTATATCTGATCTTGAGCAAGGTCCTTTGAATGAGCCGTTCGTCCCAATCGAGGGTTTAGCGGGTCAAGGGCGATTGCATCGAGTTTCGTATATTCGATTTTGCTTGGCACGAACTCGCTCCTAGTGGCTTTGCGCCGCTTGCAGGACTGTCAAAATCTTATTCTCGCCGCCAGCAGCGCTAGTCTGCAAAAGTCGCTCCGCGACCAAGGCAACCACATCCGCATTGACCGCGTTTCCTAGCGCTTTGAACGCTGCTGTTTTCGTTTCAGGCAGATGTGGCAACTCTTCCAAGCTCTGCAAGCGCGCACATTCCCTGACCGTCATATAGCGCCTTTCCCATGCGATGACTGGAACCTGGCTTGTGGTCAGCGCCACTAGGGATGGAGCTGCAGAGGGATTCTTCACTCGTATACCGGATGCCCTAAACTGAATCACCTTATCCCAGATTGTCCTTTTCCCGTCTTTCCAGTTCCATTCGAGTTTCTGGAAGCTCGTCGGAAAGCTCTGGACTTCGGGCAACCAATCATGGAGGCGGTCCCGATTATCCGAAAAGAACTGGCGGTTCTGTTCGATAAAACGAACCTTCCACTTCGGCAGCGGGCTCATCGCGCTTGAGACGTAAGCTGGCAAAGTTTCAATTTGCTCAACCTCTGTCAGCCCTGATAGTTTTTGGCCGAACGCCCCTTTGAATCTCGCCAAGTAGCGGCGATTGAGTTGGCGCGGTGCGCGAGGTTCAAGAGGATAGTTGGCGCCAAACTCCATTGCCCAAATCGGAAACGAGGGGAGCGATTCGACCTGTTTGGTGCGATCTAGAAATTCTTCCCAGACCTCCAGATACTTCACGTACTGGTCGGGAAGCGGAGTAGCTTCGTTCGGCCGGCGATCTAGGACCGTGTTGATGTGGAGCGGGCTGTCATTCGCAATCTTGTCCGGCCACGTGAAACCTCCAAGCCCGCCCAAAGAGGCGACAATGATTGCGCGGTTCCGTATCTGGGGCACGCCGATTTCATGGGGTGAGATCTCCGCGCACGCGACATCGTAGCCTCGCTCCCCCAAGCTATCCCGTATGCGCTGCCACGTTTCGCCGCGGTTGTGGCGCAGGATATTGGGGACGTTCTCGAAAAGAAGATGAGCCGGGCGATGCCGGTCGATGATTTTCAGTATGTAATCGAACAGGTCACCAGAGTCCGGACAGGCGAAACCCATCTGATTGCCAGCCTTAGAAAATGGCTGGCAGGGAAAACCCGCACAAAGAACATCATGTGCCGGGACATCCTTCCAGCAGAACCGTATGTCGGCGGCTGGCCGAATCTCGAAGTTCTGAAAATATAGATCGCGAAGGTTCGCATCGATGTCGGCAGCGAAAACGCATTCATGCCCCAAGCGAGACAAGGCGACATGGAAGCCGCCTAGCCCCGCAAACAAATCGACAAATTTGAGTTCAATTCCCATCGCGGTAACGCACCCCATCTCCAAAGGCATCGGAGACAAGAAACGTCACTCCGAGAACTTCAAATGCCCCTCTGATATCCCTCAGGGTTCGATCGTATGGTACACGCTTGCCAAGTTCGAAATCCGAAAGGGTAGCGACAGAGATATTCGCTCGGAAAGCAAATGCGGGTCGTGAAAGGCCAATGGCAGCTCGGGCCATTCGACACTGACAAGGCGTCAACATTCCGTCTCCCCAAACCTCAGTCGGAATATCTAAGGTTGGCCTCTTAGACTGATCTTGGCGAACTGCCTAGTGCCATTCAGCATTGGGACCGTCGCATGTTGCTGGCGAGCCCCCTTAGGTGTGTGGGGTGATCAAAATTAGTCGCCACGCTTTGGAATCTGCTCGTTCGAGCCTGACCAAGTCAAATCAGGTACCGGGATGCATCGATCTTCGGAATCCTAGGGTCGGCTTTTGGCTATGGCCAGCACCGGCTGCGACGGCCGACATTAAGGCGCAGAGCTGACGAATGCGTTCTGTTTAAAGGAAATTGAGCGCGTGGTTTGTTGGGGAGTGGCGCCAAGCCGGGGTTGAACCTTTGTTATTGTTCTTTATATGTTCTTGAATTTTGCCTGTGTTGATGCTAAATATGTCAGCCCCGGCAAAAGGCATCCGATGAACGAAGTGCACAAGCCCAAGGCGCCTGACCGCAAGGCCGCCAGCGACCCGCCCGATCCCCTGGCCCGCATGAACGAGATGCTGATAGCCCAGGCGCTCTCGCTCGATGCGATGTTCACCGAGCTGGTGGGGCATGCGGCGGACAACTACACCAAATGGCCCACCTCGGCCGCGCGCTATGCGCGGCTCGCCTTGCGGGCGCAGGCGAATTGCCGCGCCTCGGTCGAGACGGTGGCCAAGGCCGATCGGGCGAAGCGGCGGGCGCAGGGCGGCGGCACCGCATGATGCCGGACCGGCGCGCCGGACGCCTGGCGGGTGACGATCGCTTCGCCGCCGACCTGATCCCGGCTGAGCCGCCCCGAACCTATCGCTGTCGCAGGCGCCCCGCTGCGGCGCGCGCACCCGGAGCGGGGTGCCGTGCCGGTCGCCGGCGGTGCAGGGGCGGGCGCGCTGTCGCATGCATGGCGGCAAGGGCGGCGGCGCGCCGCGCGGCAATCGCAACGCCTGGAAGCATGGCGCCTATTCCGGCCGCACCCTGGAGATCGCCCGCATCCTCCGCGCGACCAGCCCCGCCGCGATCCGCCGGATGCTGCGCGACGAGAGGGACGCGAGGGAAGCGGGGGGCGCGAGAGGCGAGGGGCCCGACACGGAAAAAATGAAAAACGAGCGGACAACCCCATGCAACGGGAAGGAGGGCCCGTCCGCCGCCGCGTCCCCTGCGCCCGGCCGGCCGTCCGGCGCGCCCGACGGAATGGCGGATTTCCGCCGCCCTGCGCCGCTACAGCCCTCGTTCAGCTTCGATGCCTATAGGAACTTTCGCGCCGCTTATGGGTCTGGACCCCATCCCTTGTGGACCACAGGCGAAACGAAACCTAATCGGACAGGCATGATCGACAGACGGCAATCCATGGCACTGCTGGGAAGCGTCCTGGCCTTCGGCGGAACCGCATGGGCCGCGCCCCGCGCTGCGGCGCGCGATGCGGCCGGGGCTTCGGGGCGCGGCCGCGCGGCCGGTGAACCCTTCAGCTGGGACTGGCTCAAGGGCCATGCCGCCGCGCTGGCGCGCAGCCGGCCGACGCCGATGCCGAAGCCCGATCCACGCGCGCTCGCCAACAATTACGACGCCGCCAACCGGATAAGCTTCCGGCCCGATCGGACGATCTTCGCCGATGACGGCTACGGAGTCCGTCTCTTCCCGCTGCTCAAGGCGGCGCCGGTCCCGGTCGAGATCTCGATCGTCGAGCGCGGCCGCGCCCGGCTGATCGAGCATAGCGAGGACATGTTCCAGGTCGGCCCCGGCGAGGGGCCCGAGCCGCACGTCCTGCCCGGCGTCGCCGGCTTCCGGGTGATGAACCGCGGCGGGGTGGGGGACTGGCTCGCCTTCCTCGGCGCCTCCTATTTCCGCTCGTCGGGGCCGCTCCACCAATATGGCCTGTCGGCGCGCGGCCTCGCCATCGACACCGGCATCGACGGCAAGGAGGAATTCCCCGCCTTCACCCATTTCTGGCTCGAACGGACCCGCGCCGGGATCACCATCTACGCGCTGCTCCAGGGCCCCAGCGTGGTCGGCGCCTGGCGCTTCGACACCCGCATGGAGGCCGACGCCGTCGTCCAGGACGTGTCCTCGGCGATCTGGCTGCGCCGCGACGTCGAGCGGCTCGGCATCGCCCCGCTCACCAGCATGTTCTGGTATGACGAGGGCAACCCCCAGGCGCGCGCCGACTGGCGGCCCGAGATCCACGATTCGGACGGGTTGCTGATCCGCAACACGGCGGGCGAGCGCCTCTGGCGCCCGCTCGGCAACCCGCCGCGCCCGACCATCAACGCCTTCGCCGATCCCAAGGGGGGCAGCGCCTTCGGCCTGCTCCAGCGCGATCGCAGCTTCGATCATTATCAGGACGACGGCGTCTTCTACGAGAAGCGGCCGAGCCTGTGGGTCGAGCCGGTCGGCGACTGGGGCCCCGGCGCGGTGATGCTCTACGAGATCCCGACCGCCAAGGAGACCGACGACAATATCGTCGCCTTCTGGACGCCCGATCGTCCCGCGAAGGCGGGGACCAGCTTCACCTTCGACTATCGGCTGCGCTGGCTGGGCGGCGAGCCGGCGGCCCCCGCGCTGGCGCGGGTGATCGACCGCTGGACCGGCACCGCCGGCCGGCCGGGGCTCGAACCGATCGCCAACGCCCGCCGCCTCGTCGTCGATTTCGAAGGCGCGGGGCTGAAGGGGCTCGATCGCCGCTCGGGCGTCACCGCCGCCGTCTCGGTCGACCAGGGCAGGCTGCTCTCGGTCGATGCCTATCCGGTGGTGGGGCAGCCGGGGCGCTGGCGGATGATCGCCGACGTCACCCGCTCGAACCGCACCGCGAATCTGCGGGCGACGCTGGAAAAGGACGGCCGGGCGCTCAGCGAAACCGTCATCCATCAATTCTATTGAGGCCATCAATTCTATTGAGGAAAGCCCCTATCGTCGCCATTTGTCGGGAGCCTGGGGCGGTCCGACGCAAAGACCGAAAATTTCACGGCCGCATCTGGCATGAGCGGCGGCCGATCGGAGCAGGAACAGGATATTGTACCGGATTGACAAGGATTTAGCGGAGGGTGCCCCCGAGCATGGCCCGCGCGCGCACGGCGACCTTCCGGTCGAAGCGCCGCTCGCCATGCCGGTGCAGGACCTGTCCCGCAGCCCCGATACCGCTACCGCCGATCCGATCGTGCCGGTCGGCCCGCTGTTCCAGCGGCGGCTGTTCCTGATCGTCGGCAGCTTCCTCTTCGGCCTGCTCGCCGCGCAGGAGATGTTCACCCCCTTGCAGTCGGACGGCATCGACTGGGTCGATCTCGGCTTCGCTTTGCTCTTCTTCGGGCTGTTCGCCTGGATCGCCTTCGGCTTCCTCAACGCGGTCGCGGGGCTGTTCGTCCTGCTCGGCCGCGGCCCGGCGCCGGAGGTGTCGCGCAGCCGGCTGGTCCTGCCGCAGGGCCGCACCGCCGTGCTGATGCCGATCTATAACGAGGATGTCGGCGCGGTCTTCCGCCGGCTCGAATCGATGACCGATTCGATCGCCGCGATCGGCGGCGCCGACCGCTTCGATTTCTTCATCCTCAGCGACTCGCACGAGCGCAACCACGCCCGCGAATATCTCGCCTTCCGCCGCCTGCGCGAGACCAGCAAGGCCAACGTCTGGTATCGCCGCCGCCCGCGCAACACCGCGCGCAAGCCCGGCAACATCGCCGATTGGGTGCGGCGCTTCGGCGGCGCCTACGACTATATGCTGGTGCTCGACGCCGACAGCCTGATGAGCGGCGCCGCGATGGCGCGGCTCGCCTCGGCGATCGAGGCGCGTCCGGCGATCGGCCTGCTCCAGACGGTGCCGCAGCTGATCAACGGCCAGACCATGTTCGCGCGCTGGCACCAGTTCGCCTCGTCGGTCTACGGCCCGGTGGCCTCGGCCGGCCTGCGCTGGTGGTCGGGGACCGAGGCGACCTTCTGGGGCCACAATGCGATCATCCGCGTGAAGGCCTTCGCCGAGAGCTGCGGCCTGCCCGCGCTGTCGGAGGACAGCCTGCTCGGCGGCCACATCATGAGCCACGACATGGTCGAGGCGGCGTTGCTGCGCCGGCGCGGCTGGGCGGTCCACATGGTGACGATGCCGGAGGGCAGCTACGAGGAATTCCCGCCGACGATGATCGACCATGCGATCCGCGACCGGCGCTGGTGCCAGGGCAATCTCCAGCATCTCCGCCTGCTGAACACCTCGGGACTGCACTGGGTCAGCCGGCTCCAGCTGTTCATGGGCGCCTCGGCCTATCTCACCTCGCCGCTCTGGCTGCTGCTGCTCGGCGCCGCGATGTTCGAGCAGCTGCGCGCCGATTTCGACGGCTTCGTGCTGATCTCCTCGGGCTGGCTGCTCGGCCTCACCGGGCTGATGCTGTTCGGGCCGAAGATCGCCGCGCTGATCTCGCTCGGCCAGGATCGCGAGCTGGTTCGCCAGCTCGGCGGCTGGGTCAGCATCGCCAAGGGCACCGTCATCGAGGTCGTCACCTCGATCGTCACCGCGCCGGCGATGATGCTGACCCAGAGCATGGCGATCGTCGACATCCTGCGCGGCCGGCAGAGCGGCTGGTCGCCGCAGCGGCGCGAGGTCGACGGGCTCGATTTCGGGGAGGTGACGCGCTTCTACCGCTGGCACCTGCTGCTCGGCACCGTGCTGATGGCGGCGATCCTGCTCGGGCTCGACGGCTCGATCTGGTCGCTGCCGGTCGCGGTCGGGCTGCTGCTCGCGCCCGCCACCGTCTGGCTGACCTCGCGCGCCGACGTCGGCGAATGGCTGGTCCGCCGCGGCTATTTCGTCTCCCCCGCCGATCATCGCCGCTTCGAGGAGGGCCCCGAGCAGGAGCTGCCCGATCTCGTCCCCGAGCCGCGCTTCGCGATCGCGCGCGGCTGCTGATTGCCATCGGGCGGGGCGGGGGACTAATAGGCGCCGATGGAGATATTGGGACATGAGGTCGGGCTCGACGAGCCGCTGTTCGTCATCGCCGGCCCCTGCGTGATCGAATCCGAGGCGCTGGTCCTCTCGGTCGCCGAGCGGCTCCGCGCCATCGCCGACCGGCTCGGCCTGTTCGCGATCTTCAAGAGCTCGTTCGACAAGGCCAACCGCAGCTCGGGCGCCTCCTTCCGCGGCCCCGGCCTCGACGAGGGCCTGCGCATCCTCGAGAAGGTCCGCGCCGAGACCGGCCTGCCGGTGCTGACCGACGTCCACGACGTCGACCAGGTCCGCGCCGCCGCGCAGGTCGTCGACGTCCTCCAGACCCCCGCCTTCCTCGCGCGGCAGACCGACCTGATCGAGGCGGTCGGCGCGTCGGGCCGGGTCGCCAACATCAAGAAGGCGCAGTTCATGGCGCCGCACGACATGGCCCATGTCGTCGCCAAGGCGCAGGGCGCGGCGCGGGCGGCCGGGGTCGAGACGCCGGTGCTGGTCACCGAGCGCGGCACCTCCTTCGGCTACAACAACCTCGTCACCGACCTGCGCGGCCTCGCCATCATGCGCGACACCGGCTGTCCGGTGGTGTTCGACGCGACCCATTCGGTCCAGCTTCCGGGCGGGCTCGGCGCCTCCTCGGGCGGGCAGCGCGAATATGTCCCCGTGCTCGCGCGCGGCGCGGTCGCGGTCGGCATCGCCGGCCTGTTCATGGAGACCCATCCCGATCCGGCGAGCGCCATGTCGGACGGTCCCAACGCCTGGCCGCTCGACCGGCTCGAACCGCTGCTCGCCGAGCTCCAGGCGCTCGACGCCCACGGCATCGAGGCGCGCCGGCGCTGGCCCGAGCAGGCCTAGCTAGTTGGAGAGGACCCGCTCGTACATCGCCGCCAGCCGGGCGCGATAGGCCTCGTCGCTGAACCTGGCGGCCTGGGCGGGCGCCGCCGCCGACAGCCGCGCGGCGAGCGCAGGGTCCTCGTCCAGCGCGCGCATCGCCCCGGCGATCGCCCCGGCGTCATAGGGGTCGACCAGCAGCCCGGCGTCGCCGACCACCTCGGGCAGCGAGCTGATCGTCGAGGAGATCACCGGCGTCCCCAGCCGGATCGCCTCCAGCGCGGGCAGGCCGAAGCCCTCGTAGAGCGACGGGAACATCACCGCCTTCGCGCCGCGCACCAGCCGCAGCAGCATCTCGCGCGGCAGATAGTCGAGCTGGACCAGCCCCTTCGCCGCCGCCTCGCCGTAGAGCGAGACGCCCTTCTTCTGGTCCCCGAAGATCCGCGCTTCCTGTTCCGTCCCCCAATGCCGCGCGCCGACGATGACGAGCGGCGTCTCGCTGCGGCTGGTCAGATAGGCCTCGATGATCCGCGCGAGGTTCTTCTTGGGATCGAGCGCCCCGAAGAACAGGAAGTATCCCCGCCGCTTCAACCCGAACAACCCCTCGACCACGCCCGCATCCTCGGCCGGGTCGCGCGCCAGCAGCTCGGCGGGGACGGGCGCGGTCTGGTAGCTGTTGGTCACCTTGTCGGGCGCGACCCCGGGGAACAGCGCCAATATGTCGGCGCGGCTCGATTCGGAGACCGTGCAGATGTGATCGCCCTCCGTCACGCACAGCTCGATCAGCCGCCGGTAATGCCGCTTGTCGTCGAGCGTCGTGTAGGGAAGCTTGAGCGGCACCAGGTCGTGCAGCGTATAGACGTTGCGCGCGCCCTCGAGCCGGATCGGCACCGGATAGGTCCAGTGCATGATCGCGGGCGGGTCCGGCATCCGCAGCGTCAGGAAGGTCCCGGCGCGGCGCAGGCGGCGGTCGGCGACGTCGAACAGCGCCGGGCTGCTGACCAGCCGGTCGAAGCGCGGCAGCCGGCCGGCGAAGGCCTGCTTCTCGACCGCGTCGGTGACCGGCACCTCATGGGCATGGGCGGGGAGGAAGGAGCGGAACGTCTCGCGGCGCAGCCGGCGGCGGTGCTGCTTGCGGGTCTCGGGCGCGCGCTCCTTGCCGATCCTGTCGTAGAACAGCAGCTCGCGGCTGTCGGCCCGGTCGCCGACGTCGATCCCGAACACGCCCAGCGTCGCATGGCCGAGCGCGGCGACCGCTTCGGCGAGGCCCAGCCCATAGGTCGCCACCCCGGTGCCGCGCGGCATGGCGAGGTTGAAGCCGTCGATCCCGATGGTGAGCCTGGTCATCCCGATCCGTCTGCGCTGGTTGCCCGGCGGGCCCTACTCAGTTGCCGGGCGTTTGGCCATGGCGTTCGAGCAGCCGGCGATGCACCGCGTCGATCCGTTCGGCAAAGGCGGCGGCGGTGAAGGCGCGGCCGCGCGCCAGGCCGGCCGCGCGCAGCCGGGCGAGCTCCTCCTCGTCGCCGAGCCGCGCGATCCCGGCGGCGATCTCGTCGACCGACAGTGGGTCGGCGAGCAGCGCGGCGCCGCCGGCGACCTCCTCGGTCGCGCCGCCGCGCGAGGTCAGCACCGGCGTGCCGAGCTGCATCGCCTCGACGATCGGTAGGCCGAAGCCCTCGGTGATCGTCGGGAAGACCAGCGCCCGCGCCGCCGCGATCAGCGCGACCAGCGTCGGCCGGTCGACATAGGGCAGCCGGACGATGCCGGGGCAGGCGGCGAGCCGGGGCGCGATCGTGTCGGACCGCCAGCCGTCCGGGCCGGCGATCACCAGCGGCAGCGCGAGCCCGCTGCGGGCATGCGCCTCGGCGAGGCGGAGCAGGTTCTTGCGCGGCTCGACGCTGCCGACCGCGAGCAGGAAGCCGCCGGGGGCGAGGCCGTCGGGAAGCGGGTGCGGCGTCGCCGCGATGTCGAGCCCGGGCGGGCAGGCGCTGATCGCCCCGGGCGCGCAGCCGAGCGCGGCGACGATGTCGAGCCGCGCCGCCTCGGACACCGTCAGCATATGGTCGGCGTCGCGGGCGATCGCGTCGAGCAGCCGGCGGTGGCGGACGCCGTCGATCTGGCTGAGCGTCGGGTGGACGATCGGGATCGCGTCATGGACCGTGTAGATATTGGTCCAGCCTTCGATCCGGACCGGCAGCGGATAGGTCCAGTGGACCAGCCCCGGCGCGCCCGGCGCGCGCAGCCGCAGCAGCGTGCCGTGCCGGTCGAAATGGACCTGGGCGAGCCGGAAGACGTCGCGGCCGGCCAGCCCTCCGTCGCGCTTCGCCAGCCGGCGCGGCCGGTCGACCAGCGCGTCGGCCCAGCGCAGCCAGCGCGCCGGCGCGGGCGAGCGGTCCATCGGCCGCCCGCAGCTCGGATCGGCGATGCGCAGTGGCGCGCGCGTCGACAGGACCAGCGCGGTCTCCAGCGCGGCGGCATAGGTCGCGACGCCGGTGCCTGGCCGGCCCAGCATGCGGGCGTCGATCGCGACGGGGACGTTTTGCGTTTGCGCGGGCATCGTCTATGCTCGTGCGCATCGCAGCCTGGGCCTGCAGCGTCCAGCCTTTTGTATCGTGCGGGGCAGGGATTGGAGAAGAGCGCTCGATGATCCGGTTCGAGAATGTTTCGAAGACCTACCACATCCGCAAATTCCAGAAGCAGGTGTTCAGCAACCTGAATTTCGAGATCCGCCGCGGCGAGAGCATCGGCATCTGCGGCGCCAACGGCGCGGGCAAGTCGACCCTGATGCGGCTGATCGCGGGAGTCGAGCATCCGACCACCGGGCAGATCGAGCGGAGCATGACGACGAGCTGGCCGATCGGCTATTCGAGCGCCTTCCAGGCCTCGATGACAGGCAGCGACAATGTCCGCTTCATCGCCCGCATCTATCGCCAGCCCGAGCAGGAGATCCTCGATTATGTCGAGGACTTCGCCCAGCTTGGCGCCTATTTCCACCAGCCGGTGCGCACCTATTCGTCGGGCATGGCCGGGCGCCTCGCCTTCGGCATCTCGCTGGCGATCAACTTCGACTGCTATCTGGTCGACGAGGTCACCGGCGCCGGCGACGAGCGCTTCCGCCGCCGCTCGCACGAGGAACTGATGAAGCGCCGCGCCGAGGGAACGCTCGTCATGGTGTCGCACGATCCGCACATGCTGCAGCAATATTGCGAGCGCGGCGCCGTCCTCTACGGCGGCAACCTGACCTTCTACGACACGGTGGCCGAGGCGAGCGAGGTCCATCACGGGCTTCAGATGCGCGCCGCATGATCGCCGGCTTTCCCTCCCCGTCGGCGGATTAAGGCTTGACGGACC
>NZ_CP059319.1:0-3040000 GCF_017607425.1 Rhizorhabdus wittichii | reverse complement strand
GCCGTGGAGGTATCGGAAGTGCGAATGCAGACATGAGTAGCGATAAACAGGGTGAGATGCCCTGTCGCCGAAAGACCAAGGGTTCCTGCGCAAGGCTAATCCGCGCAGGGTGAGCCGGCCCCTAAGACGAGCCCGAAGGGGGTAGTCGATGGGAACCACGTTAATATTCGTGGGCCTGGTGGTGTGTGACGGATCATGTGTGTTGTACGTCCTTAACGGATTGGACGTGCTTCGAAATGGTTCCAGGAAATAGCCCCACCGTATAGACCGTACCCGAAACCGACACAGGTGGTCTGGTAGAGTATACCAAGGCGCTTGAGAGAAGTGTGCTGAAGGAACTCGGCAAATTGCCTCCGTACCTTCGGAAGAAGGAGGCCCCACGATTGGGCAACCAGTTGTGGGGGGCACAGGCCAGGGGGTAGCGACTGTTTAGCAAAAACACAGGGCTCTGCTAAGTCGGCTTCAAGACGACGTATAGGGTCTGACGCCTGCCCGGTGCCTGAAGGTTAAGTGGAGGGGTGCAAGCTCCGAAATGAAGCCCAGGTAAACGGCGGCCGTAACTATAACGGTCCTAAGGTAGCGAAATTCCTTGTCGGGTAAGTTCCGACCTGCACGAATGGCGTAACGACTTCCCCACTGTCTCCAGCACATGCTCAGCGAAATTGAATTCTCCGTGAAGATGCGGAGTACCCGCGGTTAGACGGAAAGACCCCGTGCACCTTTACTGCAGCTTCAGAGTGGCATTAGGAAATAACTGTGTAGCATAGGTGGGAGGCTTTGAAGCCGGGACGCCAGTCCTGGTGGAGCCATAGGTGAAATACCACCCTGTTGTTTTCTGATGTCTAACCTCGAACCATGAAACTGGTTCAGGGACCCTCTGTGGCGGGTAGTTTGACTGGGGCGGTCGCCTCCCAAAGAGTAACGGAGGCGCGCGAAGGTTGGCTCAGGCCGGTTGGAAACCGGCTGTTAGAGTGCAATGGCATAAGCCAGCCTGACTGCGAGACTGACAAGTCGAGCAGAGACGAAAGTCGGTCATAGTGATCCGGTGGTCCCTCGTGGAAGGGCCATCGCTCAACGGATAAAAGGTACGCCGGGGATAACAGGCTGATAACCCCCAAGAGCTCATATCGACGGGGTTGTTTGGCACCTCGATGTCGGCTCATCACATCCTGGGGCTGGAGCAGGTCCCAAGGGTTTGGCTGTTCGCCAATTAAAGTGGTACGTGAGCTGGGTTCAGAACGTCGCGAGACAGTTTGGTCCCTATCTGCCGTGGGCGTCGATATTTGAGAGGAGTTGACCCTAGTACGAGAGGACCGGGTTGAACGTACCTCTGGTGGACCTGTCGTGGCGCCAGCCGCGCAGCAGGGTAGCTATGTACGGACGGGATAACCGCTGAAAGCATCTAAGCGGGAAGCCTCCCTCAAGATAAGATATCTTAGAGCGGTCGAAGACCACGACCTTGATAGATCGGATGTGGAAGCGCGGTAACGCGTGGAGCTAACCGATACTAATTGCTCTAGTCGCGCTTGAGAGCCCCACCATCAATAACAATCCTGATGGCGGTATAAAACTCTCAGCATCAACATGCACGGTTTCTAGAATTCTCATGCACGGCCTCCATAGCTTGGTGGCCATAGCGTCTGTGACCCACCCGATCCCATCCCGAACTCGGCCGTGAAACCAGACTGCGCCGATGGTACTAGCGCTTAAGCGGTGGAAGAGTAGGGCGTCGCCAGGCTTTGAAGGCCGTGCATCAGAATAACCCATTCACTTTGTTTGCCGGCCTCAGGCGCCGGCGGCAGCATCCGCTGCCTTGGCTTCCGCGGGGATACCGCGACGGCCTTTGGCCTTGCGGAGCCTTACAGGCTCCGGTCCTCGGCCCAACAAGGCCACAATCAGTGTCGCGGGGTGGAGCAGCCCGGTAGCTCGTCAGGCTCATAACCTGAAGGTCATAGGTTCAAATCCTATCCCCGCAACCATCTCCCACAAACCACCAACCCACATACAAACACAACCCCGCAAGACAGCAGTCTCGCGGGGCTAAAATCGTTCCGGCATATTATGCCGGGCGCCTTATCGCGCACGGCGATCTCGCACCTTTGCGTACACGCAAATCGACACGAGCTTCCCGCGCGAGATGATGGCCGCCTTCCGGCGGCTGGCCAGGTGACGAGGCGCGCGCGATCCTGCGGCTGCCATCGGCCAGGCCAGCTAGCCCATTAGGGCTTTTGCATCCGGTTTGAACCTGACGCCGGCAGCAGCTTGTCGGTGGCCTTTGCGGAAGCGGGATCCCCGATTTCGGACTCGAGCAACACCTCCTTCCAGCTTTGCGAGTCTGCGAAACCTCGTTGCGGCGATCGGCGCGAGGTCGGCTTTTCCGGCGGATCGACGCGCTTTTCGGATCGTGTCGGATGCCGCCGCATCGGTTTCTGTTGGACGGCGGGAACACCCCATCCGCTGCCTAAAAAGGCGCGTCGCCCTCCCTCGCGCGACGTCAATTGGGGTTAAAGATCATGTCGAATTCCGCCTATCCGCGTTCCGTCAGGCGGCGCCTGCTGAGCGCGAGCGCCCTGTCGATTCTGCTTCTCACCTCCGCCTGCTCCGATGGCATCGGCTTCGATATCGGGAAGGGCGTCGGCCCGACCTCTCCCTCGGGACCGAGCGGCCCGTCGGGACCCGGCGGTCCGACGCCGCCCTCCGGGCCGAGCGGCCCGTCGGGGCCGAGCGGTCCTTCCGATCCCAGTGGCCCCGGCGGCCCCAGCGGCCCGGGTGGTCCTTCGGGGCCGAGCGGCCCTGGCGGACCCTCGGGTCCCGGCGGACCTTCCGGCCCCGGAGGCCCTTCCGGTCCCGGTGGTCCGAGCGGTCCTGGTGGCCCAAGCGGTCCTGGTGGTCCGAGCGGTCCAAGCGGCCCCGGAGGTCCTGCTGGTCCGACCGGCCCTGCCGGTCCCACGGGCCCCACAGGTCCGACCGGTCCTGCTGGCCCGACCGGCCCTGGTGGCCCGACCGGTCCCGGTGGCCCGACCGGCCCGACCGGCCCCACGGGTCCAACGGGTCCAACCGGACCGACTGGGCCAACCGATCCTACGGGGCCAGGTGGTCCGAGCGGGTCGGCACCGGGGACACCGGTGGGTGTCTCGATCGGCGGCACCTCGCCGCTCGGCCCGACTGGATCGAAGACGCTGATCGGTGCCAATATCCTGCCGGGTGGTGAGCCCTCGACCGGGACACTGGCCACCGTCGACGTCCTGACCGGCGACGGCACCATTGCCGACGTCAAGCTGCCCACCACCACCGATGGCGTCCGCGACGGCCTTGCCCCGGTCGGGTCGCTGGTCGGCGCGATCGTCGGCAAGCCGGTCGGCGATGCCGTCACCGGGCTGACCGACCGACTCGCGCCGACGCTGAGCCCGGTCACGGGCGCGGTCGACGGCATCCTGTCGCCGGTGCTGGGCGCCGCCAACAATGCGCTCTCGCCGCTCACCGATCCGCTCGTCGGATCGGACGGCGCGCTCGCGCCGCTGACGGGGGCGGTCACCGGCCTGCTCGGCGGGGTGGTCGGCAACCTGCCCGGCACGCCGCAGAGCGGCTCCTTCGCAGGGCCGCTCGCAGGGCTCGACCTGGCGGGCTCGAAGCTCAGCGGCGCATCGACCGGCGACACGCTGGTCGGCCTCAACCTGCTGCCCGGACCGGCCGGCGCCACGCCGGTCACCGGAACGCTGGCGACGGCGAGCGTCCTGTCGGGCGGGCAGGTCGTCGGCCTCGGCCTGGCGACCACGGCGCCCGGCGTCCAGGCCGGGCTCCAGCCGGTCGTCAACCTGACCGGGGCGCTGCTCGGGCCGCAGGTCGGCGGAACGGTCGGCGAGCTGACCTCGACGCTGGCGCCGCCGGTCGCGGCGCTGACCTCGACCGTCCAGACCATCTCCAACCCGATCGTCAGCACCGTCAACACCCTCGCCACCCCGATCGCGGGACCGCTGCTCACCCCGACCGGCCCGCTCGCGCCCGTCACCAACATCGTCCAGACCGCGGTCTCGACGGTCACGTCGGCGCTCGCCAGCACCGGCGGCGGCACCGGCGGCTCGCCGTCGGGCCCGGGCGACATCCTCGCCCCGGTGACAGGCATCGTCGGATCGGTGCTCGGCGGCGGTTCGGGGAGTGGCTCGCCGGTCGATCCCGGTGCGATCCTCGCGCCGGTCACGGGCGTGGTCGGCGCTCTCCTCGGCGGTGGCTCGGGGGGTGGCTCCCCGGCCGATCCGGGGGCGATCCTCGCACCGGTCACGAACATCGTGGGTTCGGTGCTCGGCGGAACCTCGGGCGGCTCGCCTGCCGACCCGGGCGCGATCCTCGCGCCGGTGACGGGCATCGTGGGGTCGGTGCTCGGCGGTGGCACGGGCGGCGGTTCGCCGGTCGATCCGGGCTCCATCCTGGCGCCGGTGACGGGTGTGGTGGGGGCCGTCCTCGGTGGCGGTTCAGGCGGTTCACCGGCTGACCCGGGAGCGATCCTCGCACCGGTCACGGGTATCGTCGGTTCGGTGCTCGGCGGGGCCTCGGGGGGCTCGTCTTCCGGCTCGGGGACCATCCTCGCGCCCGTCACCGGCCTGGTCGGCTCGGTTCTTGGTGGAGCGGGGGGAACCGCGCCGACCGGACCGGCGGGACCCCTTGCCCCGGTCACCAACCTGCTCGGTGGCCTGCTGGGCAGGGGCTCCTGACCGCCTCCCGGCCCGCCCTCCCCAGGGGCGGGCCGGGAGCAACCCGCGCGACCCGTACCGTACCAGAGATGAGAGGCGTCCCTCAGATGCTCAACACCATGTCCTCGAAGCGCGACGGCGAGCTGCTCGAAAGGCGGCTGTCCTCGCCGGTGCGCTTTCCGTCCTGCCGCCTTCTGTCGAGGGGCGACTGCATCGTCGACCTCCAGGACGAAGGCTCCTCCGACGAAGGCGGCAGTGACCGGCTCCATGTCGGCTCGATCGTCTGCCTCGACCTGCCGCTGATCGGCCTGCGCAACGCGCGGGTGCTGAGGATCCAGGCGGGGCAGGCCTGCTGCCGGCTGCTCGTCCCGCTCACCGAGAGCGAGCTGCGGGCGTCGGTCGGGGAGAGCCGCCCGACCCCGCCGCGCAGTTTCCGTCCGGTCGAGGACGGCACGGCCGAGCCGCTCGAGATCATGCGCATCCCCACCGGACCCGCGCTCCGGCCCGCGCCGAGCATCGCCGACCGGCTCGACCGCATGGTGCTCCTCGGCCTGACCCTGGTCCTCGCCACCTGGATCGTGCTCTACGTCCTGCCCTTCTGATCCCCTTTCAGGGATTGCCCCAAGGAACGTTTCGGAGAGTGTTTGCTCCCGGCAAAATCTCCGGTCTGTCCGTCCACCCCAAGCGGACCTGGCGGCGTTCATTGTTCAGAAGAGCATGATTGTTCCCGTAGCTTTGCTTACCCCCAAGCCGCCGCCGCTCTCCAGGAGCGGCGGCGGTTTTTCGTTGGGGCCGGGCCGGCGGTTTCGCATCCGGTTTGAACCTGACCTTCTTCGCGCTCCTGGGCTCCTGTTTGCGGGGCCTTCGCACCGCGGTTTCGGGCTTCGATCGATCGCGATCCGGACTTTGCGAATCCGCAAAACCGTCTTGCGGCGATCGGCCAGGACCCCGTTTTTGCGGGGGATCGGAGACCCTGCGGGATCGTGCCGGATGCCGCCGCATCGGTTTCTGTTCGGCACCGGGAATCACCATGACGCTGCCTAGAACAGATGCGTCGCCATTCGTCACGCGACGTCATTGGGGTAAAGATCATGTCGAATTCCAGCCATTCGCATCCTGTCCGGCGGCGCTTGCTGAGCGCGAGCGCCCTGTCGATCCTGCTTCTCACCTCCGCCTGTTCCGACGGGGTGGGGTTCGATATCGGGAAGGGCGCCGGCCCGACCTCGCCCAGCGGCCCGTCGGGCCCCAGCGGTCCGTCGGGGCCGAGCGGTCCTTCCGGTCCCAGTGATCCTTCCGGCCCGAGCGGCCCCAGCGGTCCCAGCGGCCCGTCGGGTCCGAGCGGCCCGTCCGGACCTTCCGGACCTTCCGGTCCGAGTGGTCCTTCAGGTCCGAGCGGCCCGTCGGGTCCGAGCGGTCCCAGCGGGGCAGCGCCGAGTACGCCGGTGGGCATCTCGATCGGTGGCACCTCGCCGCTCGGCCCGACCGGATCGGGGACGCTGATCGGCGCCAATATCCTGCCGGGCGATAAGCCCTCGACCGGGACGCTGGCCACCGTCGACGTCCTGACCGGCGATGGCACCGTCGCCGACGTCAAGCTGCCCACCACGACCAACGCCGTGCGTAAGGGGCTCGCCCCGGTCGGGTCGCTGGTCGGTGCGGTCGCCGGCAAGCCGATCGGCAATGCCGTCACCGGGCTGACCGACCGACTCGCGCCGACGCTGAGCCCGGTCACGGGCGCGGTCGACGGCATCCTGTCGCCGGTGCTGGGCGCCGCCAACAATGCGCTCTCGCCGCTCACCGATCCGCTCGTCGGATCGGACGGCGCGCTCGCGCCGCTGACGGGGGCGGTCACCGGCCTGCTCGGCGGGGTGGTCGGCAACCTGCCCGGCACGCCGCAGAGCGGCTCCTTCGCAGGGCCGCTCGCAGGGCTCGACCTGGCGGGCTCGAAGCTCAGCGGCGCATCGACCGGCGATACGCTGGTCGGCCTCAACCTGCTGCCCGGACCGGCCGGCGCCACGCCGGTCACCGGAACGCTCGCGACGGCGAGCGTCCTGTCGGGCGGGCAGGTCGTCGGCCTCGGCCTGGCGACCACGGCGCCCGGCGTCCAGGCCGGGCTCCAGCCGGTCGTCAACCTGACCGGGGCGCTGCTCGGGCCGCAGGTCGGCGGAACGGTCGGCGAGCTGACCTCGACGCTGGCGCCGCCGGTCGCGGTGCTGACCTCGACCGTCCAGACCATCTCCAACCCGATCGTCAGCACCGTCAACACCCTCGCCACCCCGATCGCGGGACCGCTGCTCACCCCGACCGGCCCGCTCGCGCCCGTCACCAACATCGTCCAGACCGCGGTCTCGACGGTCACGTCGGCGCTCGCCAGCACCGGCGGCGGCACCGGCGGCTCGCCGTCGGGCCCGGGCGACATCCTCGCCCCGGTGACAGGCATCGTCGGATCGGTGCTCGGCGGCGGTTCGGGGAGTGGCTCGCCGTCGGGTCCGGGCGCGATTCTCGCGCCGGTCACGAATGTCGTCGGCGCTGTCCTGGGTGGCGGCCTGGGTGGAGCGCCGTCAGGGTCGGGCGACATCCTCGCGCCGGTGACGGGCATTGTGGGGTCGGTGCTCGGCGGCGGCACGGGCGGCGGCTCGCCGGTCGATCCGGGCTCCATCCTGGCGCCGGTCACGGGCGTGGTCGGGGCCGTCCTCGGTGGCGGTTCAGGCGGTTCACCGGCTGACCCGGGAGCGATCCTGGCGCCGGTCACGGGTATCGTCGGTTCGGTGCTCGGCGGGGCCTCGGGCGGCTCGCCTTCCGGCTCGGGGAACATCCTCGCGCCCGTCACCGGCCTGGTCGGCTCGGTTCTTGGTGGAGCGGGGGGAACCGCGCCGACCGGACCGGCGGGACCCCTTGCCCCGGTCACCAACCTGCTCGGTGGCCTGCTGGGCAGGGGCTCCTGACCGCCTCCCGGCCCGCCCTCCCCAGGGGCGGGCCGGGAGCAACCCGCGCGACCCGTACCGTACCAGAGATGAGAGGCGTCCCTCAGATGCTCAACACCATGTCCTCGAAGCGCGACGGCGAGCTGCTCGAAAGGCGGCTGTCCTCGCCGGTGCGCTTTCCGTCCTGCCGCCTTCTGTCGAGGGGCGACTGCATCGTCGACCTCCAGGACGAAGGCCCCTCCGACGAAGGCGGCAGTGACCGGCTCCATGTCGGCTCGATCGTCTGCCTCGACCTGCCGCTGATCGGCCTGCGCAACGCGCGCGTGCTGTGGATCCAGGCGGGGCAGGCCTGCTGCCGGCTGCTCGTCCCGCTCACCGAGAGCGAGCTGCGGGCGTCGGTCGGGGAAAGCCGCCCGACCCCGCCGCGCAGTTTCCGTCCGGTCGAGGACGGCACGGCCGAGCCGCTCGAGATCATGCGCATCCCCACCGGACCCGCGCTCCGGCCCGCGCCGAGCATCGCCGACCGGCTCGACCGCATGGTGCTCCTCGGCCTGACCCTGGTCCTCGCCACCTGGATCGCGCTCTACGTCCTGCCCTTCTGATCCCCTTTCAGGGATTGCCCCAAGGAACGTTTCGGAGAGTGTTTGCTCCCGGCAAAATCTCCGGTCTGTCCGTCCACCCCAAGCGGACCTGGCGGCGTTCATTGTTCAGAAGAGCATGATTGTTCCTGTAGCTTTGCTTACCCCCAAGCCGCCGTCGCTCCCTACAAGCGGCGGCGGCTTTCGTTTCAGACGAGGAAGGGGAGCCGGCCGGCCAGCGGCACGGCGGCGGCGATCGCGATCGCCACGCCATAGGGCACCCCACGCGCGGTCGCGCGCCGGCCGAACGGCAGGATCAGCAGCGCGAGGACAGCGCCCGTCACCGCCATGATCGCGGCTGCCTCCAGCGCTTCCTTTCCCGGCAGCCATAGCAGCAACGCGGCGCTCAGCTTGACGTCGCCGCCGCCCCAGGCGCGGATCGCGAACAGCAGCAGGAGGATGGGGAGGGCGATCGCGATCACCACCGCCTGCCCGACGACGCGGCCCGGGAGATCGGGCGCCGCGGCCAGCCAATAGGGCGCGGCGAGCAGCGCGACCAGGACGACGAGACGGTTCGGGATGGTGCGGGAGCGGAGATCGACGACGGCGCAGGCGAGCAGGATCGCCAGCACGGCGACGACGAGCGCGGCGGCCACGCCCGGCATCGGTGGGCTCGCCGCCCCGGACCCTGCGATCAGCGCCAGCGCGGTCCCTCGACCCAGGAGACGAGGCTGCGGCGGATGCCGCCGGTCACGGGCAGCACGCGATGCTGCATCCAGGACGGGAAGATCAGCAGGCTGCCGCGCGGCGCGAACAGCGCGCCCGGATGCTGCAGCCCGAAAAATTCGAAGGCGCCGCCTTCATAATCGGCCGGGTCCGACAATTGGACGACCAGCGACAGCTTGCGGTCGTAGGGGCGGGTGGATTCGAGCCACACGTCCTGATGCCAGTCATATTTGCCCTGGCTGGTGCCATGATATTCGGTGAACTGCAGGTCGAAGGGCGCGACGATGTCGACCCCGAAATTGGTGCGGTTCGACGAGACGACGAAGCTCATCAGCCGGGCGACGATCGCCTGTTCGGCCCCGGTGTCGAGCCAGCGCACCACCGAGGTGCGGTAGCCGTCGTCCTGCCGTGTGTCCTTGGCGAAGCCCACCGTCGCGGTCTGCGGCGCATAGCGCAGACCGCGCTCGATGATCTGGTCGCACTCCTCGGACGACAGCGCCGACGTCCAAACCTCCCAGACATTGTTCATCGTCGCGCCTCGCTATCGGTTTTGCGTATCCGCAAAACGGTCAGAGCAAGCCGGGCGCATTTGAATCGCGCGGCTTGCTCTGAACCTTTGTTGCCGCATTGCTGCTTGCGGAAAACCGGTGCCCACTTTTCCGCGCAATGCTCTAGAATCCATATCCGAAGCTGCCGAACAGCCGGGCCTTACGGCTGTAGCCGGGGCCGGGGCGGTCGATCGGAACCGCGACCTCGACGCCGAGCCGCACCTTGCCGAGCTGGAGGCGGACGCCGCCGCCCGCCGATGCCAGCGAGAATTTCTCCGCGGCGATGCCGTAGAAGGGACGCGCCTCGGTGCGCCCCAGTCCGCCGTCGACGAAGGCGAAGACCGAGGTCCCCTTGATCCGGCTTTTCGGCAGGGGCAGCGTCCAGCTCAGCTCGGCGGTGCCGGTCGCGCCGCGATCGGCGGTCACGGTCCCGACGCGGAAGGCGCGTCCCGCGCCCGATCCGCCGAGCGCGAGCCGCTCGGTCACCGGCAGCTTGTCACGGCTATATTGCGCGTTGGTGGTCAGCTTCGCGATCAGGTTCTTGGTGATCGCGTTGACGACCACGGTCTGGACGTTGACCTTGGTGAAGTCCTTCTCGGTGAAGCCCGTGAACGCCTTGGCGTCGAGGATGTCGAGGCCGCTGCTGACGACGGCGGTCATCGCGTAGCCGGTCTTCTCGGTCGACCGCGAGAAGCTCGCGCCGAACCGGATCGCGCGCGACCGATAGTCGCCGAAACGGGTGTCGAGATAATAGTTGCTGCTGTCGATGCCGTCGAGCGAGGCGCTGACCGACAGGTTGGTCTTGTAGGACCGGATCACCGGATAGCTGAGCGAAATCCCTGCCAGCGTCGCGCGTCCGTCGATGTCGCCGAGGGTGGCGTTGCGCGACCGCGACTTGAGCCGCGCCGCTGTGACGGTCGCGGTCATGCCGTTGCTGGCGATCGGCGTCGCATGGCTGATCGTGTAGAACTGGTAGCGATCGGGATGGAGCGGCAGATAGCTGCTGACCTTGGTGGTATCGCCTTCGCGGAGCAGGTTGTTGGCGGTGACGGTGGCCTGCGCCTGGAAGGCGCTGGTCACGTTGCTCACGCCATTATTGTCGATCGCGATGCCGAGATGGAAGGGGCGTCGCCTGAGGGTGAGATCGAGGGCGAGCGAGCCGGCGGCGTCGAGCTGCCGCACCGATGCCTCGACGGTCTGGCCGGGCATGTCGCGCATCAGCGACAGGCTGCGTTCGAGCACGCTCTTGCGCAGCGGAGTGCTGCGTATGATCCGCGCGATGTGCGCCTTGACCAATTCGGTCGGCGCGGCGTCGGGAAGCCCCTTGATGCTGTATTGCTTGACCGCGCCCTCGACGACCTGGACGGTCAGCACGCCTTGTTCCAGCCGCTGCGCGGGGATCGCCACCGAATAGAAGGCGATGTCGCTCCGCGCATAGACCTTGCCGACCGCCTCGACGATCGCCTTGAGCACGTCCTGGGTGAGCGCCTGGCCGCGATAGGCGGTGGTGATCGCCTCGAGCGTTTCGAGCGGGAGCGAGCTTCCCGCGAAACGGATCTGGGTCAGGTTCACCGCCGCGGCGGCGGCGGCGACGTTGAAGGCAGGGCGGGGGATCGACACGCGCGGCACGCCCGGCAGGGTCGGGACGACGCGATCGGTGCGATCGCGATCGATGACCGGCGCCTGCGCGCGATCGGCCTGGATATCGGCGGCGGCGGGCGCCTGGGCCGCCAGCGGTGAGGCGAGACTCAGCCCGAGCAGGGCCAAGGCTATACGCGGCTTCATCGCTCGAGCACTCCACGGGTTACACATACAGGGCAGACGAAGCCGCCGTTTCCCGGAGCACCCCTGCCGCTATCGGCGGTACCCGAATCGTCGCGGCTTTCACGCGGAACAACAACCGGAGCGGATGGAATCCGGGCGACGCCCGCCCCGCCGCGCGGGCGAGCGCCGGTCCGCGCACGTCGCCCGGAAAACAAGGCGGAATCGCCGTCGCCGGAAACGGAGAGGGGCAAGATCGCGAGCGACGGGCATGATGGGACGCGTCGGTCGGGTTTTTTCGGGCGTCGACCCTATTCCGCAAGCAGAAAACAGACGGAAATCACGGCATTGCAGTCAAGCGGTCCGATCTCGGCCGGGGCGAGCGGAGGGATATCCGATAAGAACCGATGTGGACCCTGTTGTTCTGGTAAATAAATGGTTATTTTTGAAGGATATGGTTAGCTGATCTTGTTGGGCCGGGATGATTCCCGATCGGATCGGTACTTCATCATTCATCGCCGATCAGGGCTGTCGGCGAATTGGGAAACCCCGCATCGGGTCCGCGCCGTCGGCATGGGTTGCGGATACGCAAAGCCGCGCCGCCAAGGAACCGGATCGGATCGATCTCGGCATTCTCCCCCCGCGACACGCGATTATGCTGTCTGGCGTATCGCGCATCAGCGTTCGGGAGGGGGGTTATGGCCAGCTTCATGAGAGAGATTTTCGGGGATATCTCGGGCAGCGGAGCCGCGCACAAGGGGCCGGGGCCGGCGAAGGAGGGCGACGACCTCGCCCATCTCGACGCGCGGCTTGCCGGTGCGGTGCGGAGCGGCAGCGACGGCACGGGGATCGTGATGCTCCAGCCCGCGGAATGCGTGGTGTGGGACGGCAATCCGCGCGACGTTCCGCGGCTGACGCCCGAGGGGTGCCGGAGCCTGATCGAATCGATCGCGACGGAAGGCGGCAATCGCATTCCCGTGCTGGTTCGACGGGCGGGCGAAGGCGCCGAGATTCCCTATGAACTGCTGGTCGGAAGCCGGCGGCGCTTCGCCGTCGATTGGTTGAATCATAATGGACGCCCGGAGTTGCGGTTGAGTGCCCTGATCGTCGATGTCAGTGACGAGGAGGCCTTCCGGATCGCCGATCTGGAAAACCGCGAACGTGCCGACATCTCCGAAATCGATCGCGCCCGCAGCTATCAGGCGGCGGTCGATCGCTTCTACGGCGGCGTCCAGTCGAAGATGGCGCAGGCGCTGAGCCTTTCGAACAGCCAGCTCAGCCGGTTGCTGTCGCTGGCCCAGCTTCCCGAGGACGTGGTCGAGGCCTTTCCCGCGCGTACCGAGCTGCGCGTACGGCATTCGGAGGTGTTGACCCCGTTGCTCCGCCGCCCCGAATTGCGCGCCGCTATCATCGATGCGGCGATCGCGATCGCCGCGCAGCAGCAGCAGCGCACCGCCAACAAGCAGCCGCTGATCGCGGCGGCGGCGGTGCTGTCGAAGCTGCGCCAGGCGGCGGTGTCGGAGCCCTCGAAGCCCGAGCCGGTGACGCTGATGGCGGGCGGCACCAAGGTCGGCGTCATGCGGCATGGCCGCGGCGGGGTGGTGGACGTCAGCCTGTCGGTCGGCGGCGACGTCGATGTCGAAAGCCTGCTGGCGGAGCTGGGGCGCCGCCTCCGCGAAGCCCAGCGGGAAGGGATGACGCGGGCGGCGTGACTAGAGCGGTTCACGATCCGATTGCATCGGATCGGCCGCTCTAGGCTATTGTTTTATCGCGGTTTCCGAGTCGGCAGATGTTTCCATCTGCCTGGAAATCGCTCTAGCCGCGACCGTCATTCCCGCGAAAGCGGGAAGCCACGGGAACGGGGCACTGTTTGACGCGAGGTGCCGCTGTCGATGGATTCCCGCTTTCGCGGGAATGGCGATGGTAGCGGTGCGCCCCGGCTTCTTTTTGAGGACTCAGTTCTTCCTGAGATCGGCGAGATAGGCGAGCAGCGAGGCCTCGACGTCGGGGCTCAGCCGCAGGAAGTCGCGCCGGCGGTCATGCGCGTCGGGCAGGCGCTCCAGGATCTTGTCGCCCACCAGCCGGTTGATCAGCCGCAGCGCGGTGGTGGTCGGCGCGCCCGATGCGATGCAGGCGCTGGAGACCGACACCTCGCGCCCGTCGAGCTTGGCGGCGAGCAGGTCGAGCAGGACCGACCATGTGCAGTCGCCGAACAGCCGGCCGTCGAGCAGGGCCCGGCGCTTGGCTTCCTTGCGGAGCATGTCCCGGACGAATTCGGCGCTCACCGTCTCGTCGGACGCCGCCGGCTCGGCGGCCGGAGCGGCCTTGCCGAACGAGGGGAGCGCTTCGTCCATCAGGTTCGACAGGCGCTGGATTTCGAGGCTCAGCGTCGTGAGCTGCGAGGCGAGCGCCTTGCGGGTCGAGCTTTCGGGCTTGATGCCGCGGACGCGCAGCAGGGCGTTGCGCAGGTCGTCGCGGGTGATCGGCTTCTGGAGGATGTCGACCACCGAGGCCCGCACCGCCGCGACGACGAGGTCGAGCGTCGCATGTTCGGCGACCAGGATGAACCGCAGCTCGCGCCCCTCGTCGGCGGTCCGGGCGGCCAGGTCCTCGGCCAGGCTGATGCCGTCGAGGCCCGGCAGGTTCTGGTCGATGATCAGGGTCGAGATCGACCGGTTGTCGATCTTGGCAAAGGCTTCGGCAGAAGATTGCGCCGCGAAGGAAGGAAATCCGAACGAATGGAGCATGAACTGACATTCATCGATCCAGTCGACATCGTTCCCGATGACGAGAACGGCCTCAACAACCTCGTCCGCCTGTACGACGTCAAAGAGCGTCATGTTTCCCCTCTTCCTCGGATATGAACTCCGATTACCCCCTTACCCAAGAAGTCGGCGTCCGATGCCGGTTCGACTGTCGGGACTCCTTGCGTCAACCTAGACTGAGAGCCTGATCCGAAATTAAGTTGAGTGGTATCAGCAAGTTAGCTTGACGCTAGCGCCAGTCGTTGATTCAGGGGTTTTGCAACAAACTTCCGGAGATCGACGATGTGGACCGATACCACTCGGGCGCAATATGCCCGTACAGAACTGGCTTTGCCAAGCGATTTGACCGATGCCGAATGGGCGGTGCTGGAGCCCTTCTTTCCGCCGCCCTCGTCGGTGGGACGTCCGCGCAAGTGGCCGCTCAGGCGCATTATCGAGGCGATTTTGTATTTGCTGCGCGGCGGGCTGCCGTGGCGGATGCTGCCGCCGTGCTTTCCGCCCGTCTCGACGGTGCGGCGCTGGTTTTATCTGTGGCGCGACAACGGCCTGTGGCTGTCGCTCAATCATGCCCTGCTGTTGATCGGGCGGGAAGCTGTAGGCCGCGAGGCTTCGCCGAGCGCCGGGGTGATCGACAGCCAGAGTGTGAAGACCTCGGAAAGCGGCGGGCCTCGCGGCTATGACGCGGGGAAGAGGATCAAGGGGCGCAAGCGCCACATCCTGACCGACACCGACGGCAATCTGGTCCATGCCGTGATCCATACTGCCGATATCCAGGATCGCGATGGCGCGCCGTTGGTGCTGGCCGAGATCGTCCGTCGCTTCCCGTGGCTGCGCCATGTCTTTGCCGACGGTGGCTATGCGGGCGAAAAGCTCAGGGATGCCCTGCGCCGCATCGGCAAATGGACCGTCGAGATCGTCAAGCGATCGGATACGGCAAAAGGCTTCGTCGTGCTGCCCAGGCGCTGGGTCGTCGAGCGAACGCTGGCTTGGCTCAATCGAAACCGGCGCCTCGCCAAGGACTTCGAACAAACCATCGCTTCCGCAACCGCATGGCTCTTCATCGCTTCAATCCAGCTCTTCACACGAAGAATCGCAAAGCTAGGAAATTACGCCCGATAATTTTGAATCAGGCTCTGAGATTAGAAATGGTTCGGCCGCAACTACGGAATACTCCTTGTGACGTCGGCCCCGCTTCCGTAGCGGAAACCGCCGCCATGCCGACCGATCGACGGCGACCGGACCGGCCCGCATGATAATCCATTTGCGGGCCGATCACGAATAACTTCCGTTGCCGACGATCACCGACGAGGTGATCGTCGTATTGGGCAGCGGCAGGAGCGCGCCGTAGCGCATGATCGGGCTGCCGCTGATGTCGTAGCTGATCTTGACCTCGAAGCTGCCCGACGCGCCGACGCCGGCCCGGATGTCGGGCTGGCTGCCGGCCGAGAGCATCAGGCCATATTGGTCGAGGACCTGCTGCGCCCGCGCGGTCGCGAGCGTGGTCCGTTCGCTGGTGCTGAGGCCGGCAAGCGCCGCGCGAGCGCCCTCGGCGGCGGCTTGCCGTACCCCGATATAGGTCGCGAAATAGGTCGAATAGACCAGGATCGCGAACATCAGCATGATGAGCGCCGGGGCGATCAATGCGAATTCGATCGCCGCGGCGCCCTTGTTTCCCAGACGAACCAAGTCGGTCACCTCCCCGGATCAGGAATCGCCGGGGAAGGTGATGACGTTGAGCATGCCCGACAGCTTGTTGGACAGGCCGTTGCCGAAATTGGTGGCGCCGGCGGACAGCGCGATTCCGATGGCGCCCACCAGGATCGCATATTCCACGGCCGAAGCCCCCTTCTCCTCGCGGGAGAGGCGCTTCATCGTCGATCGAACGCACTTCAACATGTTCAGTCTCCTCTGTTCCCCTCCAAAACCCCTACGCGACAGTTCCCGGCTGGAGGGTGCCGGCTGCCATTCCTTGATCAGACCAGCACGGGCACCCCGCAGCGCACGCCGGTCACCCAGATGTTCGCATAGCCCGCCTGAACCCCCAGCGTGGCGAGCAGGCTGGTCACCAGCGGGTCCACGGTTGCGCTCAGCACGCCGGCGACCGTCGTCTTGATGAGGGGGAGGTTCAGCAGGCCGTTGAGAAGGCTTACTCCGCCAAGGTTGACCTGCAGATTGGTTCCAAGCGATGCCACGAGCGAACCGAGCTGCGATCCGCTGACCACCCTGACGGACGCGCCGGCAATGCCCGGCTTGCTGGCGGAGGCGGGCCTGCCGATGGTTCCGTTCGCGCGGCTGAAGGTGACGGGCTGGGCGGCGGCGATGGGATCCTCGACGACGGACTTCAGCTTGATCAAGCCCAGCAATATGTAGGCGTCATCGAAATCGGCGCCGCTCAGCGGCTTGAACGGCAATGCCAGAGGGTCGGTACGGGGTATCCCGATATAGGCCTTTAGCAGGCTGGCCCGCGCGTTGACGGTGACGACGGAATCGGTGTCGGCCTCGGACGTGCACTGGATGTTAGCGACACTCGCGGAACCGGAGCCGATTTCGATGAGGACGGGAACCTTGACGATCGATCCGGCGCCGATGAGCGAGAGGACGGTGCCGAGAATGCCCAGATCGACGTCGACGTCGAGGCGCAGTCGCGTCACGGCGGTGTAGGCGCTTGTCTCGTTGGCCGGGCCATAGCCGAAGCGCGGATTGGACAGGACGTCGGTCGTCATGCCCGCCAGCCGCACCGCCGGGGTCAGCGACAGCGATGGCGGCTGGCCGCCGGCGAGCAGCGCATAGTTGAGCAGCTGGAAGGCGTTGATCCCGGCGCGCAGCGAGGTCTGGGCCTGGGCGTTGCCGACCGGCATCTTCTCCCAGACGCCGAGATCGGCGAGGCCGGTCAGCTTGACCTTGTAGGCGCTGCCGACCTGCGCCGACAGGTTGAGCAGCAGCGTGCTGGTCGGGGTGGAACCGGCGACCGCGGCGGCGTCGCCGGCCGCGCCGAGCACGTCGGAGAAGGCGATCGGGCTGCTCAGCAGCTCGGCATAGGTCCCGGTCCGGCCGGCGCGGGCCGCCAGCTTGTCCATGAACAGGCCCATGTCGATGTCGCTGCCCATCAGCGTCGTGATCTGGGCGCCGGTGAGCGCGATGTTGCGGCCGGTCAGCAGGGTGAGGAGCTGGTTGACCACGCCGTTGCTGAGGCCGAGCACGCCCGACGACACCTGTACCCCGGCCTCGTCGATCTTGGCGGCGGTGGCGGTCGCGGCGAGGTTGGGAATGGGGGAGGCGTTGCCGAGCAGCGCCAGCATATATTGGCTGCTGGGCTGGCTGGTCTTCAGCCGCACGGCGTTGGTCTGGCCGTTGCCGGGGCAGGGGCTCGCGGCGGCGCTGGCGAAGAAGCGGCCGGTCGGCGCGAGGCTCTTGTCGGGGCAGTAGCGCCCCGCCTGGATCGACTGGATGACGCTCGACGGATAACCGTTGCGCTGGAGATAGTCCTGCGCCCGCGACAGCGCGTTGGCGGGGTTGCCCGCGGCATAGAGCGCGGCGGCCTCGGTCGCGGCCTTGAGCCGCTTGCTGCCCGAATAGAAGGCGCCCACGTCGAGCGCGATCCCGGCCGTGCAGACCAGGCTCGCGCCGAGCACGGCGACGATCGGCGCGACGGCGGCCGAACGGTCGGACCAGAGGGAGCCGAGCCGCGCTATCATCGCGGGCCGTTCCCCTGGTCGGGGGCGATCGTCTGGCCGATCGAGCCGATATAGCGGCGATAGACCGCATCCGCCTCGTCGGGATCGAGGCCGGCGTCGGCGCCGGTGCGCGGCGGCGTCGCGAGCTGGCTGTCCATCACGCTGCGCGCCTCGCCGCGATGGAGGGCGGGCAGCGGCGTGGGCGGCGGCGGGCTCGCCGCGACGGTCGCGGCGGCCGCGATCAGGATCGCCATCATCGTCCGTTTTCCTTTCCCGGCAGGGCCGGCTCGCGGGCGATGCGCTTCGCCTCGGTGGTGATGGTGCGCAGCAATTCGGCCTGCGCCTTGCGGTTGCCGGTCGTGCGGATGCCGGCGGACAGCTCCTGCTTGCGGCCGGTGACGGCATAGGCGAGCAGCAGGTTGTTGCGGATCACCGTCTCGCCGGGGGCGAGGTCGCAGGCGCCGCGCAGCTCCTCGATCGCGCTGTCGCCCTCGCCGGCGCGGAGCTGGGCATAGCCGAGCGCGTTGCGCAGCAGCGGATCGGCGGGGCTGGCCGCCACCGCGGCCTGGTAACGCTCGCTCGCCTCGCGCCAATGGCCGCGCGCCGCCAGCGCATGGCCGCGCACCGCGTCGACCGTGGCATTGCCCTGGACCTTGGCGAGGGCCGCCACGATCCGCTCGGCCTCGTCCACCTGGCCCAGGTCGAGCAGGCTGTTCACCCGCAGCACCTGCGCGCCGACGTCGCCGGGAAAGCGCTTGTCGAAATCGTCGAGATAGGCGAGCGCCGCGCGCGGCCGCCCGTCGCTGCGCGCCTGGCCGATCAGCTGGAGATAGAGGCCGCGCGTCTGCGGTGTGGACGACTTGGCCGGCGGCGCGGCGCGTGCGGCGGAGGGCGCGACGACGGGGGGCGCGACCGCGAGCAGGAACAGGATCAGGGGCCGGATGGTCATCGCGCTTCCGATCGGATCATGTCGAACAGGCTCGCCACGGGCGGACCGCCCACGACGATGAAGATGGCGGGCAGGAAGCAGGCGATCAGCACCAGCACCATCTGGACCGAGATGCGGCCGATGCTCTCGCGGGCATGGGCGATGCGGCGCTCGGTGAACTCGCGGGTGAAGGTGCGCAGCGCCGGGGCCAGCTCGGTCCCCTGGAGCAGCGCCTGCTGGAACAGCGACGCCAGTTCCTTCGCGCCGCCGACCGCGGTGCGCTCGGCCCAGCGGCCGAGGGCGGCGTCGTAGCTCATGCCGCGATCGAGGTCGAACACCAGCCGGCGGACGGTGGCGGCCAGCCTGGGGGTCGCCTCATTCTCCTCGGTGGCGATCGAGCGGAAGCACTGGTCGAGGCTCAGGCCGCTTTCGAGCATCATCTGCAGCAGATCGAGCAGGAAGGGGAATTCGGCGGTGATCGCGCGCTGCCGCACGCCCTTGAGGAAGTGGAGCAGCCGCTTCGACAGCAGATAGGCGCCCGCGCCGGCGAGGATGACGGGCACCGGGCGCGACAGCGGCGCGCCGGTCGCGACCAGATTGGCGATCGCGGCGAGGCCGCAGGCGACGGCGGTCGCGCCGAGGCGCAGCCACAGGAAATATTCGATCGCGCGCGGATGGTGGATGCCGGCCTCGCGCAGCTCGCGGGCGATCTCGCTGCCGTCGCGGCCGCGCGGGGCGAGGAAGGCGGGGAGCTTGAGGCCGCCCCAGAGGGGCCGCGCCGCCTGCGCCGACACGGTCCGCGCGATGCGCGCCTCGACCCTCTGCATCGCGGCGAGCAGCACCATGCCCCGCGCCGTCGTCGCGACCGCGACGATCGCCAGCAGGAACCAGAGGAAGGCCAGCGCGTCCATCAGAAGTCCAGCCGCTGGATGCGCGCCATCGCGGCCGCGCCGATGAGCTGGAGCGCCACCGCGACCAGGGCGAGGGTGCGGCCGCGCTGCGGATCGAGGAAGAAGTCGAGATAGGCGTGGTTCGACAGCAGGAAGAAGGCCGCCAGGATCAGCGGCATCACCGCGAGCAGCTTCGCGCTCACCCGCATCTCGGCGGTGGCGGCGGCGATCTCGCGCGCGACCCGGCCGCGCTCGCGGATCAGCGCGGCGATGTTCGAGAGGATGTGGGTGAGCGGGCCGCCATAGCGGATGTTGACCCGGATCGCCGACGCCAGCATCGAGATCTCGGTGAGGTGGAGCCGGGTGGCGACCTGTTGCAGCGCCTCGCCGAGCGGGGCGCCGAGCTCGATCCGCCGGATCGCCGGGCCGAGATAGGCATGGACCGCGGGCGAGGAAGCGGGCAGCGCGCGGGCGAGCGCCTGGGGCAGCGAATTGCCGACCGCGATCAGCTGCCGGACCGCGTCGATGAAGAAGGGCAGGTCCTCGATGAGCTGTTCGGTGCGACGGCGCGCGCGGCGGCGCAGGTAGAAGAGCAGCGCGGCGGGCAGCGCGATCGCGACGACCAGCGCGGCGAAGGTCCCGAACGCCAGCAGCGCGCCGATCACGGCCAGCGCGAGCGCGCCGCTGACCGAGAGCAGCAGCCGGCTGGTCAGCAGGATCTGGGCGCGGGCCAGCAGCGGCGCGAGGATGTCGGGCACCGGGATGGTGTGCTGCGCCGTCGGCAGCGCGCCGGGGGCGACGCCGCGCAGATGGGCGGCCAGCCGCCGGTCGAGATGGGCGAAGGCCTGCGAGCGGGCGAGCATCACCTCATAGCCGGCCGTCAGCAGCAGCACGGCCGCGAGCAGCAGGAAGGCGATCCCCGTCACCACAGCCGCTGGTCCTTCCGCTCGTCGCGATAATTGCCGATGCGGTCGGCGAAATGCGGACGGTAGGAGGAGGTGCGGAACTCGCCGAGTCCGGACATGGGCGGCTGCTCCTCGAACGAGAACAGCTCGTTGAGCGAATAGGCCTCGCCCTCGATGCCGGTCACCTCGGTCACCGACATGATCCGGCGGCTGCCGTTGGTCAGCCGCTGGACATGGACGAGCAGGTGGACGCTGCTGGCGATGAAGCGGCGGGTGGCGCGGATGTCGTTCTGCAGCCCGGCGAAGCCGAGCAGCATCTCCAGCCGGGAGAAGGCGTCGCGCGGCGAATTGCCGTGGATCGTCGCCATCGACCCGTCATGGCCGGTGCTCATCGCCTGGAGCATCTCGACCGCCTCGACGCCGCGCACCTCGCCCAGGATGATCCGGTCGGGCCGCATCCGCAGCGCGTTGCGCAGCAGCTCGCGCGAACCGACCTCGCGGCTGCCCTCGACATTGCCGGGCCGGGTCTCGAGCCGGACGACGTGGCTCTGCCGCAATTGCAGCTCGGCGGCGTCCTCGATGGTGATCAGCCGCTGGCTCTCGTCGATGAAGCTCGACAGCATGTTGAGCAGCGTGGTCTTGCCCGCGCCGGTGCCGCCGCAGACCAGGACGTTGAGCCGGCCGCGCACGGCGGCGGCCAGGAAATCGGCCATGTCGGCGCTCATCGACTGGCGCTCGACGAAGTCGGCGATCGACATCGTCTGCATCCGGAACTTGCGGATCGACACCATCGGCCCGTCGATCGCGACCGGCGGGATGACGATGTTGACGCGCGAGCCGTCGGACAGCCGGGCGTCGACATAGGGGTTCGCCTCGTCGACTCGCCGGCCGATCTGGCCGACGATCCGGTGGATGATGTTCATCAGGTGGACATCGTCCTGGAAGCGCGTCTCGACGCGGGTCAGCTTGCCGGTCCGCTCGACATAGACGCGGTGCGGCCCGTTGACGATGATGTCGTCGACGGTCGGGTCGCGCAGCAGCGGAGCGAGCGGACCGAAGCCGCTCACCTCGTCCTCGATGTCCTCGATCAGCAGCAGCCTTTCGGCGCTGTTGAGCGCGAGCTGGCCGCGCCGGCTGCGGCTGGTGATCGCGATCTCGATCTCCTCGCGCAGCGGGCGGCTGGCCGGCCCGTCGGCCGCGTTGCCGCGCGCTTCGAGCTGCTCGATCACCTGGGCGTAGGTCTGCGCCTTGGCGAGCTGATAGGCGTCGCTCATCCGCTGGCTGACCGGCGAGGCGACGACCGCTCCGCCCGGTTCCGGCGCGACCGCGCGGGCGGGTTGCGCGAAATCGTCGAGCAGCAGGCTCATCGGCCGATCCCGATCCGGCCGGCGAACGCCTTGAGGCGATCGACCTGTTGCTCGACCGGCGAGCGCTGGGCCGGCGGCAGGCCGGCGACCCGGCGGACCGCGTCGACATAGGGGGTGGCGCCGGCGGCCGACAGCGGGGTGCCGGCGTTGAGCGCGTTGCGCAGACGGACATGGTCGACCGGAACCGCCATCGACCGGGTCAGGCCCAGCGCCTGGGCGACCCGCTGGCCGTCGAGCAGGACGCGGGGGTCATGGTCCCACACCAGCAGGCGGATACGCTCCGACATGGTCGCGTCGAGCTCGAGCTTCTCGAGCAGCCGGCGGGCGAGGCCGAGCTCGCGGATCGACTGCGAGCAGAGCAGCTCGATCCGGTCGGCCGAGCGGATCAGCTCGCGCAGCAGGCCCTGGTGGCGCAGGCTGCCCGCGCACAGCGTGACCTCGTCGAAATTGGCGCGCAGCAGCCGGACCAGCCGGGTGACGTCGTTGGCGGCGATCCCGGCGGGTTCCTGGCCGGTGCCGCCGTCGAGGGTCAGCAGCATCAGCCCGGTGCCTTCGTGCCGGGCGAGCGAGTTGGTGAGCAGCGTCCCGTCGAGCCGGTCGATGTCGGCGATCGCGGTGGCGATGCCGTAGCCGACCTGCACGTCGAGATAGGATTCGGCGATGCTGGTCGGCATGGTGCAGTCGACCAGCAGATGGTTGCCGCCCGCCTGCGACCGCTGGATCGCGAGGTCGGTGGCGAGGACGGCGGTCGCCTCGACGTCCGATCCGAGCAGGATGGTGAACGGCGCGGCGCGGCCGCGTTCGACCAGCGCGCCGTTGAGCAGCCGCGACAGCGTCTCGGCCGCCTCGGCCTCGTTGATCGAGCGGGCGAGGACGTCGCTCGCCCCGGCACGGATCGCCTGCAGGACGATCTCGGTGCTGCGCTCCTCGCTGGCCAGGACGATCGGCCGGCCGCCGGCCTGCGCGGCGACGGTGGTGATCGCGCTGCCCAGCGAGCGTTCGGGCGGCAGCGCGGAGCGGTCGAGCACGATGACGGTCGGCGTAGCGATGATCTCGGGCTCGAGCGCCTGGACCATGTTGACGGGCACGCGGCCTTCGAGCGCCGAGGACAGCCGCTCGGCGAGGTCGCGGTCGACCGAGAGAAGAGTGATCGTGCTCATCAACGCCTCACCACGCCGAACGGCGCCCTGCTCTGTTCGAGGCCGTCGGTGCCGACGATCATGTCGCCGATCGTCGGGTCGACCTCGTTGGTGGTGCCGGGCAACGGCGGTATCCGGCTCGGGTCCATCGGGCCGACCAGCCGCGGCGTCGCGACGATGATCAGCTCCTGGCTCTCGCGCTGGTTCTGCTGGCGCTTGAACAGCGCGCCGAGCACCGGGAGATCGCCGAGGAAGGGCGTCTTCTCCTTGCTCACCACCGAATTGCTGTAGGTGAGGCCGGCGATCACGAAGCTCTGGCCGCTGCCGAGCTGCACGGTCGTCTCGGTCGAGCGGCGGCGCAGGCCCGGGACCACATAGCCTTGCAGCCGCACCCCGTTGGTATAGTCGAGCTCGCTGACCTCGGGCGCGATCTTCAGGACGATGCGGTCCTTGCTCAGCACGAAGGGCGTCACCTTCAGCCGGACGCCGAACTCCTTGTACTCGATGCCGATCCCGTTGCCGTTGCCGTTGTTCTGCGGGACGGGGATCGGGACCTCGCCGCCGGCCAGGAAGCTCGCCTGCTCGCCCGAGCGGACCAGCAGGGTCGGCTGGGCGAGGAGCTGCGACAGGCCGTTGCTCGACAGCGCGCTCAGCACCGCGGTGATCCCGCGATTGGGCGCGGAGAGGAACAGGTTGAAGGCGTTCTGCAACGGCGCGGTGGTGTCGAGCGTCAGGCCGGTCGAGGTGCTGGAGAAATTGCCCAGCGTCGCCGGCGAGACGATCGCGCCCTGGAGGTCGCCGCTCAGCTTGGAGAAGTTGAAGCCCAGCGCGCGCAAGGTCGACGAGGAGACCGCCGCGAACTGGACGTCGACGGCGACGACCTGCTCGCCGTTCACCGAGAGGCTGTTGGCCGCGCCCCGGTCGGCGGAGCTCCGCTGGAGCGCGGCGCGCGCGGCGAGGCCGTCGACCGTGCCGGACAGCGATCCGTCATCCTCGTCGGCGCGGACGTCGCCGGTCGCGCCGCCCGGCAGCCCGACCGAGATCGCCGTCCGGCCGATCAGCGAGCCGTCGGCGGCGAACACCGACAGCGTCGCGAGGCCGGTGCCGATCGCGGTGACGCCGAGCGAGCGGCGGCTCGGCGCGCGCACCGCGATCACGCCCTCGCGGTCGACCTGGATGCGCGCGATCGGCTTGGGATAGTCGAGGACGCGCTTCACCCTGAGCTGGAGCGACAGACTGTCCTCGGCGGCCGTCGCGGCGGCCGGCCCGATCAGGGCGACGGCGGCGACGAGCGCGGTTGAAAGAAGCCGGGTCAATTGCTTGCGCTCCCGCCTGAGTAGATGATCTGGCGCCGGTCGCCCACGACCAGCTCGATCTGCTGGCCTTCCGCCTTCGGCCGCCGCGCGGCGCGGGGGGCGGGCTTGGGCTGGGCCTTCTGGGGTGCCGCCGCGGCGACCGGCCGGCCGACCAGTTCGCGATCGGCCGGATTGCGCAGCGACAGGTAGATCGCGCCGCGCGCCTTGGCGAGCGACAGGGTCGAGACGTCGGCCGGCGTCAGCGCCAGCGTGACGTTGCGGGCCTGGGGCGGCTGCGATTCGAACGACGAGACGCTCTTGTCCTCGTTCGCCGGGCCGCTGCCGATCACGACCTGGCCGACGGCGAGCACCTCGACCATCTGGAGCAGGGTGGCGGCCTGGCTGCCGCCCGGCCCGCGCAGCCCCGCGATCGCGTCGGTGCCCGGATAGACGACCTGGATGTCGACGCGGTCGCCGGGACGGACCAGGCCGGCCACCGCGATCTCGGACGTCGTGTCGATGCTGATCGCGCGCATCCCGACGGGCACGCGCAGCGCCAGCTTGTCCTCGGCGGCGATCGCCGCGCGGGGGATGGCGGCGCCGGCGGCGATCGGCTGCGTCGCGACCTTGCCGACGGCCTCGGCCGGCGAGGCGGTGGCGGCCTGCAGCGCCTTGGGAGCGGGACCGTTGCGGACGAGGTCGGGCGAGAGGGTCTCGCCGGTCTCGATCCTGCGGGCGGCGATCGCGAAGGCGGCTGGGGGGCCGCTCTCCACGATCGCCGCCACCGGAAGCGGGCGTGAGGGGGAGGGACGCCCAAGCTCCCGGAAGCCGAGGATGACGAACAACAGCGCGAACAGCAGTCCAGCCACCACGGTGATCTTGGCCCTGGTCCCAACCATCGATACGCAACCCCCCATGTCCGATACGCAATTGCGACTTCGCAAAACGCGGTTTCCGGCCGTTTTCGGGCCGGCATCGGGTTCGGAGGGACAATATCGCCTTCACCGTGCCTTGGGTGGCTGAGAAGAAACCGGTCCGGTTTTAATTTTCTTGGTGAACGGCCTTCGAAGCGCGGGCGAAAATGCGAGGAAGCCCGCAGCCGGAACATGCTTAACGTGGTTTCAAAACCGATCTGAATATAATTCCCTCCAAAAGGGATAGGACCGCTGTGGCAGCATTTGGGGCTTTAACTTAGATTTAACTCGGCGCAGCGCAGTGCGAATCGCAGGCGCGCGCGGGGAAGCCAATCCGCGGGCGTCGATCCCCGACACCCTCGTCCTGATCGCGACCGAGTCGGATCGCGCTGGAAAAGGGTGTGGTTTGGAGATAGCATCCCCGCTCGGGTGGCGCCGGCGGACGCTCGCTCTCCCCATGGCGAACGGCGGAGAGGTTGATTGCATCGACGGCCCGGTCTCATCTATTCCGTTGCCTTGGGATTGGCCGCGCTGGTCATCGCCGCCAAGGGCGATACCTCCCTCAGCTCCCATCTGCTGGTCGCCGCCGCTTCGGGGGCGCTGATCGGCCTCGGCAGCCGGCTGTGGATGGTGACGCTCGGCGTGGCGATGCTCGCCTGGCTCGCGACCCATCTCGCCACGTCCGGCCCGGCGCTGTGGCTCGTCGCGGTGACCCTGGTCCTGGGCGCGATACCCCGGCCGCGCCCGTTGCCGCGCTTGCCCGGCCCGGTGCTGGCGGCCGCGCCGGTGCTGATCGCGCTCGCCCTGCTGCTGGTCGCGCAGGGGCTGGCGGGCTGGCCGGCGTCGCTTCTCGCCCTCGCCTGCGTCGCGGCGACGCTCTACGGCGCCGCGCTGGTCGCGGCGGCGATCGTCGACCGCGGCGGCCCGGCGGCCTTACCGGTGCGGTCCGACCGCGTCGGCGCGATCGCCCGCCATTTCCTGCTCGGCCGGATCGCGCCGGGCCTGTCGCACGATCTCGGCCAGTCGCTGAACGTCATCATCATGGCGAACAGCAACATCGCCTATATCGTCGACCAGCTCGACCTGTCGGCCGAGGAGCGTTCCCAGCTCACCGCGCGGATCGCCCGGATCGGCACCCATTCGGACATGGCGGCGGGCATCCTCGGCCTGCTCCGCTGGTTCGGGCGCGACGATGCGCGCGACAAGGGGGCGATGACGGTGGGCAGCGCGCTCGAACGCGCGATCGCGGCGGTGCGGCCGCAGGCCCGCGCGGCGCGCATGGCGATCGAGCTGCGCGGCGACGCACTCGATTTCCCGGCGGCGGCGCGGCAGGGCGCGATCGAGATGATCGGCGTCGCGGCCCTGCTCGACCTGCTGGCGACGACCGGCGAGGAGGATGGGGAAGCGTCCCGGCGCATCGTCCTCGACGCCTCGCACGACGGCGGCGAGGTCGCGGTCCGCCTGCTCAGCGAGCATATGCCGCCCGAGGAGATGCGACGCTCGCCGGTCGACCAGGTGACGCTCGACCTCGCCAGCGACTTCGCCGGCCAGTGCGGCGGCGAGGTCCGTCAGGTCCGCCGCCGCAACGATCCCGTGCAGATGGTGATACGGCTGAAGCTGGCCGCGATCTGAACAGCGGCCCACAAGAAAATCGGATGGGCTATCGCCTTACCCACCCGGCGGTGCTTTAATCGCCCCGGCAGGTGGGCAGGGACGTTCTTCATGATGCAGCGCTTCTTCGTTTTCGTCCGGGCCGATCCCGGAAAGACGCACGATCTGGGCCTCGCCCTCGCGCAGAGCGGGATCGAGCATATCCGCGACATCAGCTCGATCAGCGGCAAGTGGGACCTGCTGCTGCGGGTCGAGATCGACAATCGCCGGGACATTTCCGAGGACGTGATCGCGAAGCTGTTCAAGCTGCCGCACATCCGCAAGACCAAGACGATCGTCGCCTACAAGGTCTACGACCCGGCCGACTACACGCTCGACGACGACTTCGGCTGATCGTCGGCCCCGTCGGGATAGAGTTCGGCGGCGGTGGCGCGCAGCTCGGCCGCCACGGCCTCGGCGGCGGGGGAGAGCAGCGTGCCCTTGCGGCGTGAAATGCCGATCGTCCCGACCGGGAAGGTCGCCGCCGGCAGGATGATGGCCAGCCCGTCGCGATCGGGGCCATGATCGATCACCGGCCGGGGCCAGACGCCGAGCATGTCGCTGTCGAGAAGCAGCCGGTGGTTGGTCAGGAAGGAGATCGATTCGATCGCCGCCGGCGGCGAATTGAGCCCGGCGTCGTGGAACAGCGCCTCGAACTGCCGGCGCAGCGTCGTCTCGGGCGGCGGCAATATCCAGTCGAAGCCGAGCAGCTCGTGCAGCGGCACGCCCGCGCGGCCGGCGAGCGGATGCCCCCGGCGGGAGATCACCGCGAAGACGTCCCTGAGCAGCGGTTCCTGGTCGACGTCGTTGCGATGGCGGATCTGCGACAGCCGGCCGAGCACCAGGTCGAGCTCGCCCGACAGCAGGCGCGGCATCAGATGGTCGTTGGTGCCCTCGACGATGCGCAGGCTGATGTTCGGCCGGGTGCGGCGGAGCCGGAGCAGCGTCGTCGGGAGGAGGTGGCTCGACGCGGCGAGCAGCGTGCCCAGCGCCACCGTGCCGCTGGCGCCGGTCGACAGCGCCTGCAGCGCCATCGAGGTCTGGCCGAGCTGGGCGAGGATGACGCGCGCGTGGCGGATGAATTCGCGGCCGAGCTCGGTGGGCTCGACGCCGCGGTTGCCGCGGAAGAACAGCGGCGCGTGGAGGCTGTCCTCGAGATCCTGGAGCAGCTTGCTCGCGGTCGGCTGCGACAGGCCGAGCGCGCCCGCCGCGCGCAGGATGCTGCCATTCTCGGCAATCGCGACGGCGAGCTGGAAGTGCCGCAGCCTTGCCCATTGTTCGAACGATGCCATGGCGTTCTGATATCGGAAAATGGAATATCGCGGCAAGAATTATATCAATAGTCTGATTTCTGGCCGATCCTATAGTCGGGCCATGGAGACGAGACTCAAGGCCATCCTCGGCACCCGGCCGCCGCGCAGCCTGTCCTGCTACGTCAACGGCGCCTGGCGTCCGGGCGTATCGCGTTTCACCAAATATTCGCCGATCGACGGATCGCCGGTCGCCGAGGTCGAGGAGGCGGGCGCCGCGCTCGTCGACGAGGCGGTGGCGGCGGCGCGGGCGGCCAGCCGCCGCTGGCGCGAGACCCCGCTGTCGGAGCGCCGCCGGCTGCTGCACCGCATCGCCGACGAGATCGAGCGCCGCTTCGACGCGTTCGTCGAGGCCGAGGTGTTGGACACCGGGCGCCCCGAGAGCCAGGCGCGCACCCTGGACATCCCGCGCGGCGCGGCCAATTTCCGGACCTTCGCCGATCTCGTCGGCGCGGAATCGGGCGAGGTCTTCGAGACCGAGACCCCCGATGGTGCCGGCGCGATCAACTATACGATCCGCAAGCCGCACGGCGTGGTGGCGATCGTGTCGCCGTGGAACCTGCCCTTCCTGCTGCTGACCTGGAAGGTCGCGCCGGCCCTGGCGCTGGGCAATTGCGTAGTCGCAAAACCGTCGGAGGAGACGCCCGCCACCGCGACGCTGCTGGCCGAGGTGATGCACGCGGTCGGCCTTCCCGAGGGCGTGTTCAACCTGGTCCACGGCCATGGGCCCGAGGCGACCGGCGAATTCCTGACCCGCCATCCCGGCGTCGACGCGATCACCTTCACCGGGGAGACGCGGACCGGGGCGGCGATCATGCGCGCCGCCGCCGAGGGCGTCCGGCCGATCTCGTTCGAGCTGGGCGGCAAGAACGCCGCGATCATATTCGCCGACTGCGACCTCGAAAAGACGCTCGACGGCGTCGCGCGCTCGACCTTCCTCAACTGCGGGCAGGTCTGCCTGTGCACCGAGCGGATCTATGTCGAGCGACCGATCTTCGACCGCTTCGTGCAGGGCCTGAAGGAGCGGGCCGAGCGGCTGGCGCCGGGGATGCCCGACGATCCGGCGACCACGCTGGGGCCGCTGATCTCGCGCGAGCATCGCGACAAGGTGCTGTCCTATTATGCGCTGGCGCGCGACGAGGGCGCGGTCGTCGTGACCGGCGGCGGCGTGCCGTCGCTGGGGGACTGGCTCGACGGCGGCTGCTGGGTCGAGCCGACGATCCTCACCGGCTTGCCGCAGACCGCCCGGTTGCTCCAGGAAGAGGTGTTCGGGCCGATCGCCCATATCGCCCCGTTCGACACCGAGGAGGAGGCGATCATGCTCGCCAACGATACGCGCTACGGACTGGCGGCGGCGATCTGGACCGAGAATCTGTCGCGCGGGCATCGCGTCGCCCGCGCGATGGAAACCGGCATCGCCTGGGTCAACAGCTGGTTCCTGCGCGACCTGCGCACGCCGTTCGGCGGCGTCCGCCTGTCCGGCCTCGGCCGCGAAGGGGGCGCCCATTCGCTCGCCTTCTACGGCGAGCCGATGAACATCTGCGTGAAGCTGTGAGCGCGCCCGTCGAACAGGTGGCAGCGCTGCTGCGCGACGCCGCGGCGAGCGGCCAGCCATGCCCGCCGGTCCGCGACCGGATCGCCGACGCCGATATCGCCACCGCCTATGCGGTCCAGAAGCGCAACGTGGAGGTCGCGACGGCCTCCGGCGGGCGGATCGTCGGCCGCAAGATCGGGCTGACCAGCCCGGAGGTGCAGAAGCAGCTCGGCGTCGACCAGCCCGATTTCGGGACACTGCTCGCCGCCATGGCGATCCCCGACGGGGCCGATATCCCGGCCGGCATGGTCCTCCAGCCCCGCGTCGAGGCCGAGATCGCCTTCGTCCTCGACCGCGACGTCACGGAAACCGGGCTGACCGTCGCCGACATCGTCCGGTCGATCGCCTTCGCGCTGCCGGCGATCGAGGTGGTGGGAAGCCGCATCGCCGACTGGGACATCGGCATCGTCGACACGATCGCCGACAATGCGTCGGCCGGGGCGTTCGTGCTGGGCGGGTCGCCGCGCCTGCTGCGCGACCTCGACCTGCGCGGCTGCGGGATGCGGCTCGACCATCGCGGCGAGCCGGTCTCGACCGGGGCCGGCGCCGCCTGCCTGGGCCATCCGCTCAACGCCGTGCTGTGGCTGGCGGAGGCGCTGATCCGGCAGGGAGAAGGCCTGCGCGCGGGCGACATCGTGCTGTCGGGCGCGCTCGGCCCGATGGTCGCGGCGACACCGGGCGAGGTCTATGAGGCGAGGATATCCGGGCTGGGATCGGTCCGCGCCATTTTCGGGGAGGCGAGGGCATGACCGGCATCGACCGCGCGATGCTGCTCGAACAGGCGAGGCTCGACCGGCAAGCGATCCCGCAGTTCGACCCCGGCATCGACATCGACGAGGCCTATCGGGTGCAGACCCGGCTGGTCGAGCAGCGGCTGGCCGGGGGCGACCGCGTGATCGGCATGAAGATGGGCTTCACCAGCCGGGCCAAGATGGTCCAGATGGGCGTCTCCGACATGATCTGGGGGCGGCTGACCCGCGACATGCAGGTCGACGACGGCGACCGGGTCGACGTCTCGCGCTTCATCCACCCGCGCGCCGAGCCCGAGATCGCCTTCCTGCTGCGCAAGCCGCTGGCCGGCCGGGTGACGGCGATCGAGGCGCTCGATGCGGTGGCGGCGGTCGCCCCGGCGATCGAGATCATCGACAGCCGCTTCCGCAGCTTCCGCTTCTCGCTGACCGACGTGGTCGCCGACAATTGCTCGAGCGCGGCGTTCGTGATCGGACCCTGGGCGCCGCCGTCGCTCGACCTGTCCAACCTCGGCATGATCTTCAGCGTCGACGGGCGGCCCAGCCATTGCGCGTCGAGCGCGGCGCTGCTCGGCCATCCGGCGCGGTCGCTGGTCGCGGCGGCGCGGCTGGTCGAGAGCCATGGCGCGCTCGGCGGCGAGCTCGCCGCCGGATCGGTCGTGCTCGCCGGGGCGGCGACGGCGGCGGTCGCGCTCGTCCCCGGCCAGGACATCTCGCTCGAAGTGGAACGGCTCGGCATGGTCTCGTTCAGCGTCGGGGGCGGGGCATGAGCGGGCCGGGGCTGGTCGCCGGCGCCGCGCAGCCGCGCGGCCGCTTCCCGCATTTCCGCCGCGCGGGCGACTTCGTGTTCGTGTCGGGGACGAGCAGCCGCCGGCCCGACAACAGCTTCGCGGGCGCGGAGGCCGACGCGATGGGGGTGACGCGGGTCGACATCGCCGAGCAGACCCGCGCGGTGATCCTAAACATCGAGCGGATATTGCAGGAGGCCGGCGGAACGCTGGCCGACATCGTCGACATCACCGCCTTCCTCGTCAACATGCACGACTTCGGCGGGTACAACGCCGTCTATGGCGAATATTTCTCGGAGAGCGGGCCGACCCGGACCACCGTCGCGGTGCACCAGCTGCCCCATCCGCTGCTGCTGATCGAGATGAAGGCGGTCGCCTATATTCCGGACCATCGGGGAGCCAGGTCATGAACGAAAAAGCGGTCGCGCCCTTCCGGCTGGACCAGTGGATCGCCGACAACCGGCACCTGCTCCAGCCGCCCGTGTCGAACAAGCTGCTGTTCGAGGACAAGTCGGGGATGATCGTCCAGATCATCGGCGGCGGAAACCGGCGGACCGACTTCCACGACGATCCCGTCCAGGAATTCTTCTACCAGCTCAAGGGCGACATGATCCTCAAGGTCCATGAGGACGGCGCGGTGCGCGACGTCCGGATCGGCGAGGGCGAGGTCTACCTGCTGCCGCCGCGCGTCCCTCATTCGCCGCAGCGGCCCGACCCGGACTCGATCGGGCTGGTGCTGGAGGGCGAGCGGCGGCCGGGGATGCTCGACGGCTTCGTCTGGTATTGCTTCGGCTGCGGCGCGCAGGTCGACCGGGTCGAGGTCGCGCTCCAGGACATCGTCGCGGACCTGCCGCCGCTGTTCGACGCCTTCTACGCCAGCGAGGCGCGGCGGACCTGCCGCGCCTGCGGCGAGGTGCATCCCGGCAAGGCGCCGCCAGCCGGCTGGGTGACGCTCTGATGGCGGCGCCGCGACTGATCGACATCCATTCGCATTTCTTCCCGCACAGCTGGCCCGACCTGTCGGCCCGCTTCGGCGGCGACTGGCCGTGGATGCGGCACGAGGGCGCCCGGCGCGCGACGGTGATGATCGGCGATCGTCCGTTCCGGCCGGTCTATGACGCCTGCTGGGACATGGCGGTCCGGCTGGAGGAGATGGACCGCCACGGCGTCGACCACCAGATCATGTGCGCGACGCCGGTGCTGTTCGCCTATGACCGTCCGGTCGACCAGGCGGCCGAGGTCGCGCGCATCTTCAACGACGCCGCGATCGAGCTGCGCGAGCAGGGGCGGGGGCGGATCGACGTGCTCTGCCAGGTGCCGCTCCAGGACGGCGACGCCGCCTGCCGCGAGCTCGAACGGGCGATGGCCGCCGGCCATGTCGGCGTGCAGATCGGCAATCATGTCGGCGACCGCGACCTCGATGACGAGAGCATCCTCGTCTTCCTGCAGCATTGCGCGAGCCTCGGCGCGGCGGTGCTGGTCCATCCGTGGGACATGATCGGCACCGGCTCGCCGCGGATGCGCGACTATATGCTGCCATGGCTCGTCGGGATGCCCGCCGAGACGCAGCTCTCGATCCTGCGCCTGATCCTGTCGGGGGCGTTCGAGCGGCTGCCGAGGGACTTGAGGATCTGCTTCGCCCATGGCGGGGGGAGTTTCCCCTATCTGCTCGGCCGGGCCGAGAATGCGTGGCGCGAGCGCGACATCGTCCGCAAGGACTGCCCGCACCCGCCCTCGCACTATCTCGACCGCTTCCATGTCGATGCGGCGGTGTTCGACGCGGGCGCGCTGAAGCTGCTGGTCGACGTGATGGGCGAGGACCGGGTGCTGTTCGGCACCGACTATCCCTTCCCGCTCGGCGAGAAGGAGATGGGGGCGCTGGTGCTCGGGTCGACCCTCGACGATGCGGTCAAGGCGAAGATCCTCGCCGGCAATGCGAGCCGCTTCTTCGGGCTGGAGGAGCGGCGCGTCCTGGTCGGGGCCTAGGCGGAGGCGGGCAATCGGCGCATAGGGGGTGCATGTTGTCCCAGACCGACGCGCCGCCCGCCTTCGACCCGACCTCGCTTCGCCGCGACGGCTTCGCGATCGTCGAGGCGGCGGAGATGTGCGCGCTGCTGCCGGCGGCGGCGGCCGAGGATTTCGCGGGCTTCGCGGGAAGCTGGGAACGGCTCGGCGACGATCGCTTCATGGCCGACGGGGGGCGCTACCGGCGGCGGCGGCACGCGGTCTTCGCGGTCGGGCGGGATGTCGTGCGCAAGCCGCACCAGCCGCATTACCAGAGCCGCGACTACAACATCCTCAACGGCGGGATCGAACGCTGGTTCGAGCCGGTCGAGCCGGACATCGCCGCCGGCCCGACCCTGCGGGGCGTGATCGGCTTCGCGGATGGCGTCTTCACGGCGTCGTCGTCCCGCCCCGAAACGGGATGGCATGTCGAGGTCCACCAGTTCCGGATCGAGGCCGCCGCCGACATGGCCGGGCTGCCGACGCCGGAGGGACTCCACCGCGACGGCGTCGACTGGGTGCTGGTGATGCTGGTCGCGCGCCACAATGTCGAGGAGGGCGTGACCAAGATCCACGGGCCCGACCGGCGCGAGATCGGCTCCTTCTGCCTCGCGGAGCCGTTCGACGCGGTGCTGATCGACGATCACCGCATCTATCATGCGGTCACCCCGATCGTGCCGATCGATCCCGAGCGGCCCGCCTATCGCGACGTGCTCGTCGTCACTTTCCGGGCGGCGTAGCGACCAGGTCGAGGACGCGGCCGGGATCGGCGGCGTCGTTGCACAGCAGCAGGCAGAGCTGCGCGAGCGTGTCGGCCGCCGCGTCGCCGCCGTCGGGCAGGCTCGCGCTGATCGCCGCGTACATCCGTTCGAGCGGGGTGTCGTTGCGCACGACCGGTGGCGCGCCGGCCGTGTCGCGCGGCGTCCGCCCGGTCGCGACGTCCATCGCCGCCGCGATCGCGGCCGGATCGGCCGAGGCGAGCCGGGCCGCGACATGCTCGTCGGGGCGGACGAGATAGACCGGATGGCGATCGGCCGCGAAGGTCCGCGCGAGGGCATCGTCGCCGCGGATCGTCACGACGGCGAGGTCGTCGGTCGGGGCAGGCACGGCGCCGGCGGGCAGATGGTCCGCGAACAGCAGCAGGGTGAAGCGCGTCGGCGCGAGCGCGTCGTGGAGATGGACGGCGCGGCCGTCGATCGTGACCGGCAGGTTGGGCAGGACCGCGCCGGGGCGGATGCCTGCGGGGTCGTCGTCGACGGCGATCGCCGGCGAGGCGTCGTAGACATGGGCGGTCGACTGGCGCGGGTTGAGCAACTCGCTCGCCCAGCGATGCCGGCCCGACAGCGACAGCACCGCGTCGCGCATCCGCTGGAAGCCTTCGCTCGGCGGCGACATGAACCAGGTGCTCTTGGTCGCGGCGGCCAGATTCTCGCGGGTCGCGCGCACCCGCTCGGCCGAATAGCTGTCGAGCAGCGCGGGCGGGGCCTTGCCGGCGGCGACCAGCGCCAGCTTCCAGGCGAGGTTATGGGCGTCGTCGATCCCCGAATTGAGGCCGCGCACGCCGAAGATCGGCACGAGGTGCGCGGCGTCGCCGGCCAGCATCACCCGCCCGTGGCGGTAGCTGTCGAGGGTCAGCGCATGGGCCCGGTAGATGCTCTTCCAGACGAGCGTCCAGTTCGCGGTCACGCCCATCATGTCGAGCTGCGCCTGGAGCAGCGGCAGCAGGCGCTCCTCCTCCAGCATCTCGTCGCCGTCCTCGTCGCGAAGCTGGATGTCGATGCGCCAGATGCCGTCGGGCTGGACGTGGAGGATGACGGTCGATCCCGGATTGGACGGCGGATCGAACCAGACGTGGCGCTCGACCGGCCGCTCGATTCCCGCCACCTCGATGTCGGCGATCAGGTAGCGGCCCTCGTAGGAATCGCCCTGGAGCTTGAGGCCGAGCGCCTGGCGGACCACCGATCGCGCGCCGTCGGCGGCGACCACCCAGCCGGCCTTCACCCGCCGGACGCCCTCGGGGCCCTCGACCTCGACCATGACATGGTCGGGGCCGGGCTCGACCGCGCGGACGAGATGGTTCCAGCGCACCACGCCGGGGCCGGCGGCACGCTCGGCGGCGTCGAGCAGGAACTGCTCGCTATAATATTGCTGGAGGTTGATGAACGGCGCGTGCCGGTCCTCGGGCGCGAACGGCATCTCCAGCTCGAAGGCGAGGCGGTCGCGATAGAAGGTCTTGCCGCGCGACCAGGGCAGGCCCTTGGCGGCGAAGGCCGGGCCGGCGCCGATCCGGTCGAAGATCTCCTGGCTGCGGCGCGACAGGCAGATCGCCCGGCTGCTCCAGCTGATCTCGCTCTTGCCGTCGATCACCACCGGCCGCCGCCCGTGCCGGGCCAGGTCGGCCGCCAGCGCCAGGCCCACCGGCCCCGCGCCCACGATCAGGATGTCGGCCTCGTCGCCGGTCTCGTGCAGGATATCGCTCATGGCCGACGTCCCTACGACAGCCATGGCGCCAAGCCAATCCGCTGGCCTCCCGCTTTCGTCATCCCGGCGAAAGCCGGGATCTCCCTGCCTTTCCTCGTCTCGGGATGGAGGGCGAAAAGGAAGAAAAGGGAGATCCCAGCTTTCGCCGGGATGACGGGAAAGGGATTCAGCCCGCCGGGGTGCGTTCCGCCTGCGAGACCGCGTCGGCGGCGCGCAGCGCGGCGATGATCTTCATCAGGTGCTGGACGTCGTGGACCTCGATCGTCACGTCATAGGTGTGGAACGCCGCGTCGCGGTGCGACAGCGACAGGTTGACGATGTTGGCGTGGTGCGCGCCGAGGATGCCCGACATGATGCCGAGCGCGCCCGGCTCGTTCTTGACGATCACGGTCAGCCGCGCGGTGCCGCCGTCCGATCCGTCGCCCCAGGCGAGGTCGACCCAGTCGGCGTCCTGCTGCTCGGCCAGCCTGCTGCAGTCGATCGTGTGGACCTCGACCGGATGGTCGGGCCGGCGCACGCCGATGATGCGGTCGCCGGGCACCGGGTTGCAGCATTCGGCGAGCTGGAAGGCAACGCCGGGGGTCAGCCCCTTCATCGAGATCGCCTCGCGCTGCCCGGTCTCGCGCCGCTTGACGCCGGCCTTCTCGGCGCTGCCCGGCATCAGCGCGTCCATCACCGTGGCGTCGTCGATCAGCTTGCGCGCGATCGACTCCATCAGCGCTTCCTCGTCGGGAAGCTTGAGCCGCTTGAGCGCCTCGGGCAGCGCCTCGGGGCCGAGCGGGGCGGGGATGCGGCGGACGATCTCGTCGTAGAATTTGCGGCCGAGGGCGATCGTCTCCTCGCGCTCCTTGTGGCGGACGAAGCGGCGGATCGCGGCGCGCGCCTTGCCGGTGAAGGCGAAGGTCAGCCACTCGACCTGCGGCTCCTGCGCCTTCGAGCGGAGGATCTGCACCTGGTCGCCATTCTCGATCAGGGTGCGCAGCGGCACCACCCGGCCGTTGATCTTGGCGCCGACCGTGGTGTCGCCGACATCGGTGTGGACGGCATAGGCGAAGTCGATCGCGGTCGATCCCTTGGGGAGCTGGATCAGCTCGCCGGTCGGGCTGAAGGCGAAGATCCGGTCCTGGTACATCGCCATCCGGGTATGCTCGAGCAGCTCCTCCGGATTGTCGGCATGTTCGAGGATGTCGACCAGGTCGCGGATCCAGCTGTGGTTGCCCTGCTCGCCGGCCGGCTTGCCCTGCTTGTACGCCCAGTGCGCGGCCAGGCCATATTCGGCCTCGGCGTGCATCTCCTCGGTGCGGATCTGCACCTCGATGCGCATCTTCTCCGAATGGATGATCGAGGTGTGGAGCGAGCGGTAGCCGTTGCGCTTCGGGGTCGAGATATAGTCCTTGAAGCGGCCCGGCACCATCGGCCAGCGGCGGTGGAGCACGCCCAGCGCCTTGTAGCATTCGTCGATGTCGGCGACGATCACGCGGAACGCCATCACGTCGGAGAGCTGCTCGAAGCTGATGTGCCGTTCGGCCATCTTCTTCCAGATCGAATAGGGGTGCTTCTCGCGCCCCTGGATCTCGGCCTGAACGCCGGCGCGGCCGAGCTGGAGGCGCAGGCCCGAGCTGATCCGCGAGATCAGATCGCCGCCGCCCTCGTTGAGCTGCTTGAGCCGCTTGGTGATCGACGCATAGGCGTCGGGTTCGAGCTGCTGGAAGGCGAGCGTCTGCATCTCGCGCATGAACTCGTACATGCCGATCCGCTCGGCGAGCGGGGCGTAGATGTCCATCGTCTCGCGCGCGATGCGGCGGCGCTTCTGCTCCGACGGGATGTGATGGAGCGTGCGCATGTTGTGCAGCCGGTCGGCCAGCTTGACCAGCAGCACGCGGATGTCGCTCGACATGGCGAGCAGGAATTTGCGCAGATTCTCGGCGGCGCGCTCATTCTCGGTCTGCGCCTCGATCTTCGACAGCTTGGTGACGCCGTCGACCAGCCGCGCGACCGAGGGGCCGAAGCTCTTCTCGATCTGCTCGGGCGTGGCGACCGTGTCCTCGATCGTGTCGTGGAGGATCGCGGTGGCGATCGTCTCGTCGTCGAGCTGGAGGTCGGTCAGGATGCCCGCCACCTCGATCGGGTGGCTGAAATAGGGATCGCCGCTGGCGCGCTTCTGGCTGCCATGCGCCTGCATCGAAAACACATAGGCGCGGTTGAGCAGGGCCTCATCCGCGTCCGGATCGTAGCTCAACACCCGATCGACGAGTTCATATTGTCTCAGCACGCTATCATGATGGGGTTTCGGCCCACGCCGATGCAACTGGCAAAAGCGGAAATTTGTGGCCGTTCAGCCACAAAATGGGACCTAAATGCATCAGATACGGAACGACCCGCCGGCCGGGGGGCTGGCGGGTCGTCACGAAAGGTCCGTCGCTAAAGGACGAAGCGGCTTATTCGTAGTCGCCGCCGATATTCTGGTTGCGCGGCGGAGCGGCGGCGGTGAGGCGCAGCGCCTCGGCCGACGCGGCCAGCGAGCCGATCTCGTCCGGCGCATCGTCGTCGTCGACGCGGACGCGCTGCAGCGTCGAGACGACCGCCTCGTGCAGCTCCTCCGGCGTGACGGTCTGCTCGGCGATCTCGCGCAGGGCGACGACCGGATTCTTGTCGCGGTCGCGATCGATCGTCAGTTCGGCCCCGCCCGAGATCTGGCGCGCCCGCTGGGCAGCCATCAGCACCAGGTCGAACCGGTTGGAAATCTTGTCGACGCAATCCTCGACGGTGACGCGCGCCATGAAACGCTCCGCTGTAACTGGGAAATCGGAAAGAGGGCGCGGCTATCAGGCCGGGGGCCGAATGTAAAGGAAAATGGGCGAGGATGCCGGGAAAGCGCCTATTCTCCGGCCGCCTTATGGGCCCAGAACAGGCCGCAGGGGGGAATGTTCCACCATTCGAGGTCGCGGTCGATCGACTCGAACAGCGGTTCTAGCAGCGACAGCACATAGGCCGAATATTGATAGACCAGGAACGAGCCGCCCGGCGCCAGCACCCGGTGGGTCGCCTCGGCGATCGCGGGGCCCATGCCGCCGGGGAGCGTCGAGAAGGGCAGGCCGGAGAGGACATAGTCGGCCTTGTCGAAGCCGTGCGCGGCGACGATCTCGTTGACGTCGGCGGCCGATCCGTGGACCGCGACGAAGCGGCTGTCGGAGAATTTGCGGCGCAGGAAGTCGATGAAGACCGGATTGGTGTCGATCACCAGCAGGGTCGCGTCGGCGGGCAGCCGTTCGAGGATGGTGCCGCAGAAGGTGCCGACCCCGGGGCCATATTCGACGAACAATTTCGTCCGGCTCCAGTCGACCGGCGCCAGCATCGCGTCGATCGTCCGCCGCGACGACGGGATGATCGAGCCGATCATCACCGGATGACGCAGGAATTCCCGGAAGAACAGGGCGAAGGGGTTGATCGAGGCGGAGGGCCTGTTGGCGTCAACGCTGCTGCCAAGCGCCCGATCGACCATTAAACTCACCCATAGCTGGCCCGGACGGGCTGTGATCCTCTACCATCCTCCGTTCGCAAATGCCGCGGCCAAAGGCAAGCGTCGGCCGTTACGGATACGACAGGACGATCCCTCAACCGCCCGAGCCGCCCCGCGGTTGCGTGGCGGGCAAAAAAAAAGGCCGATCCCGAAGGACCGGCCGTAAAGTTTTTAGGAGAGGATGCCTGAAAGGCCCGTTCTTTTTGCGTTGCGGCATCAATTTTAGCAAATGCGCAGTTGGTTTGGATGATTGCACTATTTGCAACCTTGAATTCCCGATAATCCGTTGTTTATAAGAGGGTGGTCGCCGGCCCTGGAAGGGCCTTGCGTCATTTTGCATTGCAACGTGAATCCGCCCGGATGGAGGCATGCATGCGAAGACTGCCCCCGTTGACTGCGATCGAGGCCTTCGTCCAGGTCGCCCGGCTCGGTTCGGTCAAGGCCGCCGCCGAGGAACTGGCGCTGTCCTCCCCGGCGCTCAGCCGCCGCGTCCAGGCGCTCGAGCGCTTCATGGGGCGCAACCTGTTCGAGCGCCGCCACCAGGCGATGATCCTGTCGACCGAGGGCGAGAAGCTGCTGTCGCGGATCGCCCCCGCGCTCGACCAGCTCACCCTGGCGATCGACGCCACCTCGGGCGAGAGCGAGCTGCTGCGGCTGCGGCTCGGGGTGATGCCGCTGTTCGCCTCGCAGCGGCTGATGGGCCGGCTGCCCGAGCTGCGCGGGCTCCATCCCGAACTGCATATCGACATCGACACCGCCAGCCATGCGCTGGCCCGGCTGGGCGAGGGGGTCGACGCCGCGATCGTGCTGGCGCGCGACATCGATTCGAGCCTCTATTCGCGGCGGATCGACCGCGACACCGCGGTCGCGATCGTCAACCGATCGCTGCTGACCGGCCGCTATCCGGTCAGCAAGCTCGACGATATCGGCCGGCTGACCATCTTCCTCCACCGCGACATGCCCGAGCTGTTCAACATGTGGCGCGAGGCGCTCGGCCGGCCCGACATCGAGCCGGCGGCGGTCGACCTGTTCGATTCGGGCCAGCTCATGCTCGACGCGGCGGCGCAGGGGCTGGGGGTGGCGTTCATGCTCAAGAGCCATCTCGACGACGCGCATGACGACCGGCTGGCCAGCCTGTTCGACGACAGCGTCGAGAGCCCCTACGGCTATTGGTTCGCCTGCCGCCGCCCGGCGCTGTCGACCCGCGCGGTGCGGCTGTTCCACGACTGGCTGTTCGCGGCGGCGTGACGGTGGCTCCCCTCCCTGCCAGGGAGGGGTTGGGGGTGGGTTGCGAGCGAAGCGAGCATCCCCGGGCCAGGCGCAGAACTCCACCAAGGGGCGTCGAGCCCCTTGGTTCCGTCACCCACCCCTGGCCCCTCCCTTGCAGGGAGGGGGAGGTCCCAAAGAAAAAGGCGGGAGCATCGCCCCCGCCTTTGCCTTTTCGCGATGTCCGGCCTTCTCAGGCGTCGGCGGCGATGCGCGCCTTGACGATCTTGCCCGGCGCGCGCGGCGGCTCGCCCTTGGGGAGCGCGTCGACATGCTCCATGCCCGATTCGACCACGCCCCAGACGGTGTACTGGCCGTCGAGGAAGCGGGCGTCGTCGAAGCAGATGAAGAACTGGCTGTTGGCGCTGTTCGGGTTCGAGCTGCGCGCCATCGAGCAGACGCCGCGGACGTGCGGCTCGCGGCTGAACTCGGCCTTCAGGTTCGGCTTTTCCGAACCGCCCATGCCGGTGCCGGTCGGGTCGCCGCCCTGCGCCATGAAGCCGTCGATCACGCGGTGGAACACCACGCCGTCGTAGAAGCCCTCGCGGGCCAGGGTCTTGATCTGATCGACATGGCTGGGGGCGAGGTCGGGACGCAGGGCGATGACGACGTCGCCGCCGTCCAGCGTCAGGATCAGGGTGTTTTCGGGATCGGCGGCCATCATCTTCTCCTGTCGGCAAGCGAATCTCGGCCCGTCCCTATCGGGAACTTTCCTACAAGGCGAGCGATGATTGCCGGGCGGGCGCCGGGTCGTGCCGGCTTCCGCCGGAACCCGTCCGGCGATACACGGGGCCGGTGACGGAGTCGGAAACCAACCAGCAACACGACGTGGCGGTCGTTCCGATCGCCCCCCTCCCGAAGATGATCGTGACCACGGCGATCATGGCCGCGACGATCCTCGTCGTGCTCGACCAGACGATCGCGACCGTGGCGCTGCCGCACATGCAGGCGGCGCTGGGCGCGACGCCCGATACGGTCACCTGGGTGCTGACCTCCTACATCATGGCGACGGCGGTCGGCACGCCGCTCACCGCCTGGCTGACGGGGCGCTTCGGCCGCCGCCAGGTGTTCCTGGTCTGCGTCCTCGGCTTCACGATCAGCTCGATGCTGTGCGGGGCCGCGACCTCGCTGCCGATGATGGTCGCCTGCCGGCTGGCGCAGGGCTTCTTCGGCGCCTTCCTGATGCCGATGTCGCAGGCCTTCCTCTACGACATGAATCCGCCCTCGCTGCAGGTCCGCGCGATCACCATGTGGGGGATCGGCGCGATGGTCGGGCCGATCGTCGGGCCGGTGCTGGGCGGTTATCTGACCGACGCCTTCGACTGGCGCTGGGTGTTCTTCGTCAACGTGCCGGTCGGCATCGTCGCGCTGGCCGGCGTCTTCTTCGGATTGCCCGAATTCCCGTCGGCGCGGCGGTCGTTCGACCATGTCGGCTTCATCATGATCGCGGTCGCGCTCTGTTCGCTCCAGCTCGCGCTCGATCGCGGCACCCAGCAGGACTGGCTCGATTCGCCCGAGATCATCGCCGAGTTCGGCCTGAGCATCGCCGCCTTCTGGATGCTGATCTTCCATCTCCGCCGCTCGCGCCATCCGATCATCTCGCCGGGACTGTTCGCCAATCCCAGCTTCTCCGGCGCGATGGTGCTCGCCTTCGTGCTGATGCCGACGATCATCGCCAGCAACGCGCTGCTGCCGCAGCTCTTCGTCCAGCTGCTCGGCTATCCGGTCGCGACCGCGGGGGAGATGATGCTGCCGCGCGGCATCGCCATGACGATCGGCATCTTCCTCGGCGGACAGTTCACCCGCTGGATGGACGGCCGGCTCCAGGTCGCGCTGGGGGTCTGCATCGTCATCGCCTCGCTCTACGTCCAGACCGGCTTCAACATGGAGATGGACCAGCATCTGATCATCTGGGCGGGGGTGCTGCAGGGCTTCGGCACCGGCCTGTCGATGACGGTGCTCAACTTCACCGCCATGTCGAGCGCGCCGCTCTCGCACCGGACCGAGGCGGCGGCGCTCTATTCGCTGTCGCGCAACACCGGCTCGTCGATCATGCTGGCGATCTTCTCGGGACTGCTGGCGCACGACGTCCAGGTCAACCATGCCGAGCTCGGCGCGCGGATATCGTCGGGCGGCGGGATGTCGCTGCACCTGTCGCGGATCTGGGCCGGCAACAGCCTCGACGCGCCGATCGCCGCGATGGCCGAGGTCGAGGTCAACCGCCAGGCGATGATGATCGCCTATATCAACGATTTCTGGGTGATGATGTGGCTGGTAGCCGCGATGCTGCCGCTGGTGCTGCTGTTGCGGCCCGGGAAGGCGCCGAAGGGCAGCGGCGAGAGCCTCGCCGCGCTGGCGGATTAACGGCCGGATTCCGGCCGTTTCCGCATTGCCGTTTCCGCCCGCGGCGCCTAGACGAGCCGCTGCGCGGCTCGAAAGGCGGAGGACGGCATGAGCGAAACCGAACCCGAAACCGTCGACGCCCCGGCTCCCGCCCCCGCCCAGACCCTGCATGACGAGGACGACCGGCTGAAGTCGACCTTCGTCGACGCGGTCATCGCCTGCGTCGAGGAAGGCGACGTCGAGGGCGCCCGCGCGCTCGTCCGCCCGCTTCACCCCGCCGACGTCGCCGACCTGTTCGAGCTGGCGCCGCAGGACATGCGCCGCCCGCTCGCCACCGCGCTCGCCGAGATGCTCGACGGCGACGTGCTGGCCGAGATGAACGAATGGGTGCGCGACGAGCTGATCGACGCGCTCGCCCCGCACGAGGTGGCCGAGATCGCCACCCAGCTCGACACCGACGACGCGGTCGCGATCATCGAGGAGCTGGAGGAGGAGGAGCAGCGCGCGGTGCTGCGCGCGATGGAGCCCGACGATCGCGCCGCGATCGAGGAGGCGCTGTCCTATCCGGAGGAATCCGCCGGCCGCCTGATGCAGCGCGACCTGATCGCGGTGCCCGAGCATTGGACGGTCGGCGACGTGCTCGACTATCTGCGCAGCAACGAGGACCTGACCACCGATTTCTGGGAGGTGTTCGTCGTCGACGCCGGGCATCACCCGATCGGCACCTGCAAGCTGAGCTGGCTGATGCGCACCCCGCGCCGGATCGCGATCGGCGACGTGATGCAGCGCGAGCAGACGCTGATCCCGGTCGACATGGACCAGGAGGAGGTTGCCCTCCGCTTCCAGAAATATGCGCTGATCTCCGCCGCGGTGGTCGATCCCGCCGGCCGGCTGGTCGGCATGATCACCGTCGACGACATCGTCCACATCATCCAGGAAGAGGCCGGCGAGGACATCCTCAAGCTGTCCGGCGCGGGCGACGGCGACATCAACGAGCCGATCCTCCAGACGGTCAGGGTCCGCCTGACCTGGCTGATCGTCAACCTCGGCACGGCGGTGATCGCGGCATCGGTGGTCGGCCTGTTCCAGGGCACGATCGCCAAGCTCGTCGTGCTCGCGGTGCTGATGCCGATCGTCTCGGGCATGGGCGGCAATGCCGGAACCCAGACGATGGCGGTCGCGGTCCGCGCGCTCGCGCTCAACCAGCTCACCTCGTCGAACACCGCGCGCATGATCCTGCGCGAGTTCCGCATCGCCATCACCAACGGCCTGTGCATCGGCGGCCTGCTCGGGATTTCGGTCTACCTGATCTACGGCAATGCCGACCTGGGCATCGTCATCTGCCTGGCGATGATCATCAACAACATCACCGCCGGGCTGGCCGGCATCCTCGTGCCCGTCGGCCTCGACAAGGCGGGGGCCGACCCGGCGGTCTCCTCGGCGGTGTTCGTCACCACCGCGACCGACGTGATGGGCTTCTTCTCCTTCCTGGGCCTCGCCGCGCTGTGGGGGCTGCACGGTTGATCGCGGCGCCGATCGCCCCGATATGAAGGGGATGAGCGCGCTCAGCATCACCAAGATCGCCTATGGCTGCGACGGCTTCGACGAACTGCGCGCGCGGCTGGCGGCGCGGATCGAGCGGGGCGAGCAGATCGTCCTCACCACCCGCTACATGCCCAAGCGCGCCGACGAGATGGCCGGCGGGTCGCTCTACTGGATATCGCAGCACCGCTTCGGCCTGCGCCAGCCGCTGGTCGGCTTCACCGAGCTGGAGGGCGGGCGCTGCGGCATCGTGCTGGCGCCGATGCTGATCCCCGTCGAGCCGCGCCCGCGCCGCGCCCATCAGGGATGGCGCTACCTGAGCGCCGAGGACGCGCCGAAGGACCTGCCCGAAGGCGGGGAGGCGGGGGACCAGATCCCCGTCGCGCTCCACGCCGAGCTGGCGGCGATGGGGCTGATCTGACGGCCGCTACCGGCTGACCAGCGCGAACGGCGCCCAGGTCTCGGGCCGATCCGCGCCCGCCATGCGACGATCGCGGCGGATATCCAGTATCGCGCGGCGCAGCCTTTCTTCCGGCGCGGCCCGTCCGTCGCGCGCCACCGCGACGGTGATGCGGGCGGCGATGTCGTCCCGCACGGGCCAGTGGCTGACGAGCAGCGACCGGGCGCCCGCGTAGAAGAAGGCGCGCGCCAGCCCGGACAGCGCCGGCGCATCCCGGGAATCGCCGGCCGCCGTGTCGCAGGCGGACAGCACCACCAGCGCGGCGTCGGTGGTGAGCTGCGCGATCTCCGAGGCGGTGAGGAGGCCGTCGTCGTCGGCGTCGCCCTGCGCCGCCGGGGTCAGCACCAGCGCGGGTTCGAGCAGGCCGGTGACGTCGCCCGCGACCAGGCCGTGTGTCGCGAAGGTGAGAACCCCGACATCGGTCAGGCGGGTGCCGCGCACCGCCGCTTCGGTCGCGTCGGCGCCGAGCAGGACCACGCTGTCCGGGCCGCCGATCTGCGCGCGCATCGCCGCCAGCTCATGCGCCGCGCCGGGAAGCGGGGCGAGGGCGGCAATGTCCCGCACCACGCCCCCGGCATCGCGATAGGTGCGTGTGCCGCCCGCGGCGCTCCCCTTCAGCAGCGGCGCGCCGATGCCGACGAACCGTCCCGATCCCGGCGACGCGCCGTCGGGCGAGGAGCCGCCGGCGGCGAGGAGGATCGCATGATCGTCGATCACCCAGCGCGGCGCGCGTCCGGCCGCCGGTCGCTGGGTGACCAGCGCGGCGAAGGGCACCGCCAGCAGCGACCCGCTCGTCGCGATGCGCCAGCGCGGGTTGCGTTCGGCGATCCGCCGGGGCGCTCCGTGGAGCAGCAGGTCGTACAGCCGGGCGGCGGCATCGCCGTCATAGGTCGGGGGCCCGCCGCCATCGGCGATCGCGCCGCGGGCCTGCTGGCCGGTATCGATCGAACCGCGCAGGCCGGCGACGAGGCCGTGAAGCGCGCGGTCGCCGATCGCGCTATCCCCGAAGGCGACATGGTCGCGGTCGACGGCGAGCGACAACAGCCGATCGTCGAGCTGCACGAAATAGAGCTGGGCCTGTCCGCGATCGAGCGTGCCGCGCAGGCCGTCCATATCGACGATCATGTCCCGCGTCGCTTCGGTCTGGCCGGTCATCGCGGCATCGATCTTCGCGATTTCGGCCAGCGCGGCTTCGTAGCCGGCGGAATCGCGGCCATAGCGTTCGAGGGCGACGCGGCTGAGCGCCGCGCGGCGGGCCGTGGCGTCCTGGCGGGCGCGGATGCGCTGGGCCTGCTCGCTCCGTCCGCGGGCGAGCGCCGCGGTGATGGCGCGGCCGCTGTCGCCGATCACCAGCCGCTGGGCGACGTCGAGCGCCAGCGGCTGGTCCTGCGTCAGCCAGGCGAGCCGGGCCATCGTCTCGAAGGCGCCGCGGAAGACCAGGTCGCGGCTGATCTCGGTCTGGTTGGCGTTCGCGATCGCGGCGAGCCGGCGATAGGCCGGCAGCGCGCGGGCGAGGCCGGCCGTCCCGTCGCCCGCGCGCGCCAGAAGATGGCCCGCCGCGATCTCGCCGCCCAGCAGCGCGGGATGATCGGGGGCCAGCGTGGCGTGGCGGATCGCTTGCGCCTGTTCGATCTCGGCCCGCGCGGCCGCCATGTCGCCCAGCGCGGCGAGGTCGGCCGACAGCCCCTCCTGTAGCGAAGCGAGCCGGAAATGCCGGGGGAAGTCGACCCTGAACGCCGCGATCGCCTGGCGGCGCAGGGCGACCGCGTCGGCCAGGCGGCCGAGGTCGCGATAATCGTCGGCGAGATTTTCGCGGAACTGGTTGAGCCGGGGATCGCTGGCGCCCAGCTTGCGTTCGGCGACGCGCACCGATTCCTCGAGCAGGGGCAGGGCTTCCTCCGGGCGCGCGGACAGGCGCAGCGCCCGGCCGAAATTCGATTCGGTGATGGCGGTGCTGATCGCCTCCTTGCCGAGCTTGGCGATGCGCAGCGGAAGCAGCCGCCGATAGAGCGGCTCGGATTCGCGCCAGCGTCCCTGGGTGTCGAGCACGGCGGCATAGTTGGACAGGGTGATCATCGTCAGCGGATGATCCTGCGGCAGGCCGCGCGCGGCCATCGCCAGCGCATCGCGCGCGACATCCTCCGCCTTCGCCAGCAGGCCCGCCTGGGTGTAGATCGAGCTCAGGCTGGTGGCCGTGCCGACCGTGACCTCGGCATCCGGCGGCGACAGGCGGCGGTGCAGCGCCAGGGCTTCCTCCACCCGTTCGGCGGCGGTGGAGAGATGCCCCGCCTGCTGTTCGACCGATCCGATGTTGAACAATGTCTCGGCCAGCGCGGTGCTGCCGCCCGGCGCAGCGGCGCGCTGGATCGCCGCCACCTCCTCCAGCATGGCGACGGCCTCGGCGGTCCGGCCGGCGGACGCGCGGCCCAGCGCCAGCGCTATCGAACCGGTGAGCCGCGCCGGATCGTCCGGCGGCAGCACGGCCAGCAACGGGGCGGCTTCCTCGAGCAGGGGCAGCGCTTCCTTGTCGCGGCCGACGCCGATCAGCGCCGAGCCGTAGCGCACCAGCACCTGGCCCAGCTCCGCCGGCTTCGCGCGGAAGCGCGCGCGGGCGGCGGGCAGGGCCGCCTGCCAGGCCGCTACCGCGCCGGCGGGGTCGGCCTCGATGTCGATCGACCGGGCGGCCGCGATCGGATCCTGCGTCGCCGCCATCCCTTGGGCGGCCGGCGCCATCGATAGCGCCGTCGCCAGAATCATCGCTCGCATGACCATATGTCCCCCCGACCACGCCTTTGCGCCATTGCGGGGCGGAGAGGAAGGGCTCCTATCCGTTCGAAACCGGTTCGGGCCGTCGGCGGCGCGCGATCAGCCGCCGCACTTGATGCTGCCGGGGCCCGTCTTCTTCACCGTGCAGCTCGGCCGACCGGCGATGCGGATGTCGCCGGGGCCGGTCAGGGTGGCGCGGGCGACGCGGGTCGGGCCGATGGTCATCGTGCCGGGGCCGGTCAGCGTCGCGGTGAGCAGGTCGACCGCGAGGCCGGCGGCGCGGATGTCGCCGGGGCCGGTCAGCGACGCCTCGGCGCGGCCGGTCTTGCCGGTGATCGTCAGGTTGCCGGGACCGGTCAGCGACGCGCTCAGCCGGCTGGTGTCGAGCCGCCCCACCGTCAGGTCGCCGGGGCCGGAGAGCGCCGCCGAGAAGGCGGTGGTGCGGATCCGGTCGATCGTCAGGTCGCCGGGGCCCGTCAGCTCGGCCGCCTCGAGCATCGGCACGGTGACGTCGACCACGATCTTGCCGCTGTTCCAGTGCAGCGGGTTCCAGTTCCAGCCCTTCTCCGACGTCACCACCAGCATCTGCCCGCGCGGCTCGACGACGAGCCGGTCGATCCCGTTCGCCGGACCGCTGGCGCGGACCGACACCTGGGCGCCGGTGCGGACCCGCACCGTATAGGGACCCTCGACCCTGATCTTGACGAAGCCGGGAACCGGGAAGGATCGGGTGGCGGCCCCGGCCGGCAGCGCGACGGCGGCGGCGAGGGACAGGCCGAGCAGGGCCGTGATCGATCTGTGCATCGGGCTCTCCATGAAGCTGTATTATCACAATAATACGGCTTCGCGGCGCTCGCCGCAAGCCGGTCGCGACGAACCGAGCGGCCCAGCCTCCTTCGTCATTCCCGCGAAAGCGGGAATGACGGAAAGAGAAGCGCTGACTCGAAAGAAAAAGGGGCGATCCCGAAGGACCGCCCCTTTCCGCCTCTTCCGGAGGAAGGACGCTTATTTGTTGTGGATCGCAGCCGCCTTGCGGAGGATGTCGAGGATCTTCTCCTGCGCGGTCGGCTCGTCGACCGCTTCCATCGCCGCGAGCTCGCGGGCGAGGCGGCTGGTCGCCGCTTCGAAGATCTGGCGCTCGGAATAGCTCTGCTCGGGCTGGTCGTCGGCCCGGAACAGGTCGCGCACGACCTCCGAGATCGAGACGAGGTCGCCCGAGTTGATCTTCGCTTCATATTCCTGGGCGCGGCGCGACCACATGGTGCGCTTGATCTTCGGCTTGCCCTTCAGCGTGGTGAGGGCTTCGCCCATCGTCACGCTCGACGACAGCTTGCGCATGCCGACGGCTTCGGCCTTGTTGGTGGGGACGCGCAGCGTCATCCGCTCCTTCTCGAAACGGAGGACGTAGAGTTCGAGCTTGGCCCCGGCGATTTCCTGGCTTTGCAGTTCGACCACGCGGCCGACACCATGCTTGGGATAAACGACATAATCGCCGACGACGAAGCTCAGCGCCTTGGCAGCCATTTAGCAGACCTTTCTTTGGGGTGCCGCACAGGTCCCGTCTGATCCGCCCTCCCCCAGCGGCCGACAGGCAATCCGATACGACGAGTCACAGGTTCCTTGTTGCAGGCGCGTTGGATCGCGCCCGGACACGAATCTTGTAACACATCGGTAAGCGAAAAGCCAGCATCCCGGCCTTTTCGCCGGGGCTAGCCCCGTTTTTCAGGCTATTTCGCAGGTGCGGAAGGGACTCAGTCCCCCTGGCCGGGCTCCGGCGAGAAATGCTTCTCGTACTTGCCCTCGACATTCTTCCACTCGTCGGCGTCGGCCGGGGCCTCCCGCTTGCGGGTAATGTTGGGCCATTGCGCCGCGAAGGTGTTGTTCAGCTCCAGCCACTGCTCGAGCCCCGACTCGGTGTCGGGCAGGATCGCCTCGGCGGGGCATTCGGGTTCGCACACGCCGCAATCGATGCACTCGCTCGGATTGATGACGAGCATGTTGTCGCCCTCGTAGAAGCAGTCGACCGGGCACACTTCGACACAATCCATATACTTGCAGCGGATGCAGGCATCGGTGACGACGTAGGTCATTGCAACTCCCTTGAGCCCGGCTGTCCATGCGGCGGGCCCGCCCAATCAACACCGCGATACCCCGTCCGGACCGGATCGGGGTTCTGGCGAACGGGCCCCCGTTAGGTCGCGGCTCGCCCCTCGTCAACAGGCGGGGGCGACAGATCGGTGTAGCAGGCCTGCGCCTCGGGCGCGGCGCCGCGCCGCGCGGGCAGCGCCTCGATCCGGATAACCCGCACCCGGCCGTGCAGCGGGAAGCTCAGCACATTGCCGATCCGCACGGCGGCATGGGCGCGATCGACCACCCGTCCGTCGATCCGCATATGGCCCGCCTCGGCGATCTCCTGGGCGAGCGTCCGGGTCTTCGCCAGCCGCACGAACCAGAGGAATTTATCGAGCCGCATTGCGCGACGGCGTTCCCGGATAGAGATCGGCGAGCGCGCCGAAGGCGTTGCCGGGCCGCGCCGCGCGCTCCTGGCGCGGCTCGCGCTTGCCCTTCCACACCCAGGCCTCGGCCGCGATCTCTCCCCTGGCGGGCGACGCGGCGCGGAAGCCGAGCGCCAGCATGAGCTGCGCGAAGCTGGCGTGGCGCAGGCCGAGCGAGGTGGCGAGGCCGGGATCGGGGGTGAAGGGCGCGCGGCCGCTGCGCGAATCATGGGCGATCCGGGCGAGCCGCTCGGCCAGGTCGACGCGCAGCATCTGGGCGCCGAGCGCGCGATAGCCGGCGCGGACCATCGCCTCGCAGGCGGCGGCGTCGGCCGGGGTCGCCATCGACACCGCGCCCGGCACCGGCAGCTCGGGCATCATCTGTCCCTCGGCCGCCGCGAACAGCGCGATCCGCCAGCGGGTCGGCTCGGGCTTGAGCAGGGTCGGCGAATAGACGTCGATCGTGCCGAGCTTGACGTCGAGCCGCTCGGCGCGCGAGCGGTCCTCCCGGTCGAGATGCTCGATCGCCGAGGCGATGCCGGCGCGCGCGATGATCCCGCCGGCCTCGGCCAGCGGCGCCAGCAGCGCGCGCAGCGACGGTGGGCAGGCCGGGTCGCGTGCCGCCTCGAAATAGCGGGCGAGCGGCTTCAGCTCGCGCTGGATGCGCCCTTCGAGCCAGGTCGCCAGCCGCTGCTCGACGCCGGTGCGGTCGGCCGGGCTCAGCGAGTCGAGCGCGCGATGGAGGCGGATGCGCGGGGTGAGCAGGGTGCGGCCCTTCTCCAGCCGCGCCACCACGTCGCCGCGCCAGAAGATCGCGACCGGCCGGCCCGCGTCGGTCGCCAGCGAGAAATGGCCGTCCTCGTCGGCGGCAAGCTGCCGGGCGCGCGACGCCAGCTCGGTGCCCAGCCGCCGCTCGGCCGCCGCCATCAGCCGCTTCATGTCGCCATGGCGGGCGAGATGGTCGGGCTTGAAGCGGAAGCCGATCAGCCGGCCGATCGCCTCGCCGTCGACGGTGACGATGCCCTCCTCGTCGACCTTGACCGGCAGCGCCAGGTCGCCGCCCTTCGCGCCCAGGTCGCGCATCAGCACCGAGGTCCGCCGGTCGACGAAGCGCTGGGTCAGCCGCTGGTGGAGCGCGTCGGACAGCTTCTCCTCGAGCGTGCGGGTGCGCTCGGCCCAGTGGTCGGCGTCGGCGAGCCAGTCGGCGCGATGGGCGATATAGGCCCAGGTCCGCACCCCGGCGATGCGATCGGCCAGCGTCTCGACATCGCCCTGGACGCTGTCGAGCCGGGCCAGCTCCTCGGCGAACCAGCTCTTCGGCAGATGGCCGTCGCCCTCGCTCAGGTGGCGGAAGATGCGCGAGACGAGGCGGCTGTGCGGCTCGGGGCCGGTCTTGCGGAAATCGGGCAGGCCGCAGGCGGCCCAGAGCCGGGCGATCATCGGCCTGCCGCGCGCCCGCTCGCGCACCCAGTCCTCCTCGGCGAGGCGCTTGAGCACCGACAGGTCGATCGCCTGCGGCGCGGCGCGCAGCACCGGCCGGTCGGGCCGCCGCTCCAGGTCGGCGATCAGCGCGTCGAGCGAGGCGAGCGACGGCGCGCCCTCGCGCCAGTAGAGATGGTCGATCGGCGGGAAGTGGTGCGCCTCGATCGCGTCGACCTCCTCGTCCTCGAAGCGCGCGCCGCTGCCGCCTTCGAGCGCGAGCGTGCCGAAGGTGCCGTCGCGCTGGTGCCGCCCGGCGCGCCCGGCGATCTGCGCCATTTCGGCAATGGTCAGGCGCCGCGCCCGGCGCCCGTCGAACTTGCGGAGCGAGGCGAAGGCGACGTGCGCCACGTCCATGTTCAGGCCCATGCCGATCGCGTCGGTGGCGACCAGATAGTCGACCTCGCCCGCCTGGAACATCCCGACCTGGGCGTTGCGGGTGCGCGGGCTGAGCGCCCCCATCACCACCGCCGCGCCGCCGCGCAGGCGGCGCAACATCTCCGCCACCGCATAGACCTCCTCGGCCGAGAAGGCGACGATGGCCGATCGCGGCGGCAGGCGCGACAGCTTGGTGGCGCCGGCATAGGTCAGGGTCGAGAAGCGCGGCCGGCCGATGATCTCGGCATCGGGCACCAGCGCGCGGATCATCGGGCGCAGCGCCTCCGACCCCAGGATCATCGTCTCCTCGCGGCCCCGCGCGCGCAGCAGCCGGTCGGTGAAGACATGGCCGCGCTCGGGATCGGCGCCGAGCTGCGCCTCGTCGAGCGCGACGAAGGCATAGTCTCTATCACCTTGTTTGTCGCCACCGGCCAACAGGCCGGGGCTTATCGGCATCGATTCCGCCGTGGTCAGGAAATATTGCGCGTTGGGCGGGATCAGCTTCTCCTCGCCGGTGATCAGCGCGACCCGTTCCTTGCCCTTGATCGCGACCACCCGGTCGTAGACCTCGCGCGCCAGCAGGCGCAGCGGGAAGCCGATCATCCCGCTCGAATGACCGCACATCCGCTCGATCGCGAGATGCGTCTTGCCGGTGTTGGTCGGGCCCAGCACGGCGACCACCGGCTGGGCGCTGAAGCTGGCCATGCCGACTAGATTGGCTCTCCCTGTGACGAACGCAAGCGCGAAACGGGGCGACGACTCGACTCACGGCCGAAATGACTCGATTCGTCGCATAAGCCGCCGATAAGCCGTGGGATTAGTTTGACTTTAACCATGGTCGGGCAGACTGATTCCCGCCTGACCCGAAAATTGTCTCGTCAGGGCAAATAGATAGGCGATTCTCGAAAAGGGGCGGGGGACATTGTTCCGCAGCGACGGCCAGGATCTTTCGGCACAGGGCTACGCGGGCGGCGCTAGCCGGGGCGCGCTCGTCGTCGCCCGGACGAACCGCTTCCCCGCGATCGGCCGGCTGATCGACAGCCCGATCGGCGATGCGGTCGACCGGCTCGCCGGCGCCGACCTCGTCGTCGACCTCGGCGCGCGGATCGGATCGCGCGAATGGTTCCGCGGCCTGCTCACCTGCCTGGGGCTCTGCACCGCCGCCGGCATGATGGCGCCCGATTTCAAGCCGATCGGCTTCGTCGCCGAACCGCCGATGAGCGCCGCGCACCAGCAACAGGTCCGCACGCTCGGCATCGCGCCGCTCGGCCTGGGCGGCGATACCGGCCAGCGCATCGCGGCGACCAGCGCGGTCGAGCCGCTCACCGACACGCCCGAGCGGCCGCGCGTCGAGCTGGCGGCGACGATCGGGCAGGGCGACGGCTTCGCCCGCGTCCTCGAACGCGCGGGCGTCTCGCGCGACGAGGCGGGCAAGGTCGCGTCGATGGTCTCCGACGCCGTGCCGCTCGACGATCTGCGCGCGGGCACCCGGATGGACCTTGTGCTCGGCCGCCGCGAGGTGAAGAGCGACCCACGCCCGCTCGAGACGCTCGACTTCCGCGCCCGCTTCGACCTCAAGCTCGCGGTCGAGCGGGTCGACGGCGCGCTCCGCCTCAAGCGCATCCCGATCGCGGTCGACCATACGCCGCTGCGCATCCAGGGCCGGGTCGGCTCCAGCCTCTACCGTTCGGCGCGCGCCGCCGGCGTTCCCGCCGACGCGATCGAGGCCTTCATCAAGGCGATCTCGCAGAAGCTGTCGATGCGCAGCATCGGCTCCGACGCGCGCTTCGACGCGATCATCGAGCATGCCCGCGCCGAGACCGGCGAGGTCAAGGTCGGCGACCTGCTGTTCGCGGGCGTCACCGAGGGCGGCAAGAAGGTCCAGATGGTCAAATGGACGACCGGCAACCGCGCGCAGTGGTACGAGGCGTCGGGCGTCGGCGAGACCAAGGGCGTGATGCGCAAGCCGGTGCTGGGCCACCTCACCTCCAGCTTCGGGATGCGCTTCCACCCGATCCTCGGCTTCTCGCGCATGCACCAGGGCGTCGACTTCGGCGCGCCGATGGGTTCCCCGATCGTCGCCGCGAGCGACGGCGTCGTCACCTTCGCCGGGCGGCATGGCGGCCATGGCAATTATGTCCGCCTCAACCATGCCGGCGGCATCGCCACCGGCTATGCGCATATGAGCCGGATCATCGCCAAGGCCGGCCAGCATGTCCGCCAGGGCGAGCTGATCGGCTATGTCGGCTCGACCGGCCTGTCGACCGGCCCGCATCTCCATTACGAGATGTATCGCAACGGCAAGGCGATCAACCCGACCTCGATGAAGTTCACGACGGTCCAGCAGCTCGCCGGCCGCGACCTCGCCAATTTCAAGGCGAAGCTCAACGGCCTGCTGTCGGTGCGCGTCGCCCATGGCGCCGGCGCCGAGCCCAAGGCCGAGAAGAGCGCCGAGACCGGCGGCAAGGACGACGGCAAGGGCAGGGGCAAGGCGAAGAAGGGCTGAACGCCCTGACTTTACAGATCGTCATCCTGACGAAAGTCAGGATCTCCTTTTTCTTCGAGATGCTGCTCGTGATCGAGCGAAAAAGGGCAGGGAGATTCCGGCTTTCGCCGGAATGACGGCGACGGGGCTCGGCGCATCGATGGATAGTTTACTTCCGCCAGCCCCCGAGCGGCGCTAATCTACGATCTCAACGGTGTAGTGGAGATCGTGTATGATCGATGAGCAGGGCATCTTCCTCGGCGCGAGCCCGAACCCGTCGGGGTTGCTGCCCCAGCATCTCAATCTCCGCCGCGCCAACCGCCACGGCCTGATCGCCGGCGCGACCGGCACCGGCAAGACCGTCACCCTGCAGGGCATCGCCGAGAATTTCTCGGCGGCCGGCGTTCCGGTGTTCCTGGCCGACGTGAAGGGTGATCTTTCGGGCATCTCGATGGCCGGGTCGCCGACCGCGAAGAATGCCGACAAGCTGGTCGCGCGCGCCGCCGAGATCGGCCTGCAGAACTATAGCTGGGGCGACAACCCGGCGATCTTCTGGGATCTCTATGGCGAGCAGGGCCACCCGATCCGCACCACCATATCGGAAATGGGGCCGCTGCTGCTCGCCCGGCTGATGAACCTCAACGAGGTCCAGGAAGGCGTGCTCAACATCGCCTTCCGCTATGCCGACGAGCAGAGCCTGTTGCTGCTCGACCTCGGCGACCTGCAGGCGATGCTCGCCCATTGCGCCGAGCATGCCGATGAGCTGTCGACCAAGTACGGCAACGTCACCAAGGCGAGCGTCGGGTCGATCCAGCGCCAGCTCCTCCAGCTCGACAGCCAGGGCGGCGCGCATTTCTTCGGCGAGCCGGCGCTCGACATCCACGACTTCCTCGGCGTCGACGACCAGGGGCGCGGCTATGTCAACGTGCTGGCGGCCGACAAGCTGATGCAGAGCCCGAAGCTCTACGCCACCTTCCTGCTGTGGCTGCTGAGCGAGCTGTTCGAGAATCTTCCCGAGGTCGGCGATCCCGACAAGCCCAAGCTGGTCTTCTTCTTCGACGAGGCGCACCTGCTGTTCGAGGATGCGCCCAAGGCGCTGACCGACAAGATCGAGCAGGTCGTCCGCCTGATCCGGTCGAAGGGCGTCGGCGTCTATTTCGTCACCCAGAACCCGATCGACGTGCCCGAGGACGTCGCCGCCCAGCTTGGCAACCGCGTCCAGCACGCGCTGCGCGCCTTCACCCCGCGCGACCAGAAGGCGATCTCGGCCGCCGCCGACACCTTCCGGATCAACCCTGACCTCGACGTCGCCAAGGCGATCATCGAGCTGAAGGTGGGCGAGGCGCTCGTCTCGGTGCTGCAGGACGACGGCTCGCCGAGCATCGTCCAGCGCACCCTGATCGCGCCGCCGCGCTCGCGGCTGGGGCCGGTCGACGCGAAGGAGCGCGCCGTGATCCAGTCGATCTCTCCGGTCGCCGGCAAATATGACACGGTGATCGACCGCGAATCGGCCGAGGAACTGCTCGCCGCCAAGGCCGACGCCGCGGTCGCCGCCGCGCAGGCCGCCCAGGCGCAGGCCGAGGCCGACAAGACCGCCGCCATCCAGGCGAAGATGGAGGCGAAGCAGCGCGAGGCCGCGCTCAAGGAACAGGCGCGGCAGGATGCGATCGCGGCGCGCGAGGCGGCGAAGCCGAGCGGCCTCGACCGCGCGCTCCAGTCGGCGACCCGCGCGGCGGCTTCCTCGGTCGGACGCCAGGTCGCCAACGAGCTCGGCCGCGCCGTGTTCGGCGGCAGCAGCCGGCGCAGCTCGGGCGGGATCGCGGGCCAGCTGGTGCGCGGCATCCTCGGCGGCCTCTTCAAGTGAGTTCGACGGGGCAGGGCGCCGTGCGTCCTGCCCGCTTCGGATGACCGGATCGGGAGGCTGATGGCCGAGGCCGATCCGGTATCCGCCGGTGGGGGATTGCAAGGGGATGCTGGACAGCTACGCGGCCATCTTCGCGCGCCGGGCGGACGGCTACTGCCGCGCGATGGCGCATCATCCGCATGCCCGCGATGCCGAGTTCGGCGCGGTGGTCGATCCGCTCGATCCGGCCGCCCGGACCGTGATCGACATGCCGGCCGGCGGCGGCTGGCTGCGTCGCTACCTGCGCGCCGGGGTCCATTATGTCGCGGTCGAGCCTGCCGAGCTGTTCTTCGACCTCTGCCCGCAGGACGAAAGCGCCGATCGCGTGCGCGCGGCGGTCGAGGCGGTGCCGTTGCCCGATGCGGCGGCGGACGCGATCGTCTCGCTCGCGGGCCTCCATCACGCCCCCGATCTCGGGGCGATCTTCGCCGAGGCATATCGGCTGCTGCGGCCCGGCGGTCAGCTCGTCATCGCCGACGTCGCGGCCGGGAGCCGGGAGGACCAGTTCCTCAATCGCTATGTCCACGCCCATAACCCGATGGGGCATGAGGGCGTCTTCCTCGACGATGGAACCGCCGGCCTGCTGCGCCGCGCCGGCTTCGAGGTGCTGGCGGAGGAGCAGGCGCCGACGCCCTGGCGGCTGGGCAGCGCCGAGCAGGCGGGCGCCTATTGCGCCGACCTGTTCGGGATCGAGGGGCAGACACCGGCCCAGGTGGCGGCGGCGCTGAAGGACATCGTCGGCGCGACCGACGGCGGGGACGGCTTCGTGCTCGGCTGGAGCCTGCGGCGGCTGATCTGCCGCAAGCACTGAATTCGAGACGGCCTTACCGCCCCTGGTTGCGCCAGCGGCCGATGACATGTTCGACGAGGGCATCCTCGTCGCCGCTGCGGCGCCATAGTTCGGAGAAGACCGGATCGTTCGACGCGGGGCGCAGGTCCTCGTCGAGGTCGTCGAAGGCGACGCGGATCGGGATCGGCACGCCTTCGCCGCAGATGATCGCCTCGCGGTTGCGCAGCGCCGGGATGGTGTCGAGGAAGCCGCGCGCGCCTTCGGGCATCGCCGCCCGGACGAAGGCCTGGTCGCGTTCGTTGTTCAGGCGCATCGCGATGATCGTGCCGCATTGCGACAGCACGCCTTCGGCGAGGTCCGACGGCCGCTGGGTGACGAGGCCCAGCGACACGCCATATTTGCGGCCTTCCTTGGCGATCCGTTCGAGGATGCGGCGGACCGGGCCGGTGTTGGCGGTGCGGTCGGACGGGACGTAGCGATGCGCCTCCTCGCAGACGAGGAGGACCGGATGCTGCGCCTGGCCGCGCGCCCAGATCGCATAGTCGAACACGCAGCGCGCGAGCACCGACACCACGACCGATGTGATCTCCGACGGCACCCCCGACACGTCGATCACCGAGATCGGCTTGCCTTCGCCCGGCAGGCGGAAGATGCGCTTGACGAAGCTCTTCATGCTGTCGCCGACCAGCATGCCCGAGAACATGAAATGATAGCGCGGGTCCGACCGTATCTCGTCGATCTTCTGCTTGAGACGGAGATAGGGCGCGCTGTTCGACGCCTTGTCGAGCTTGCCCATCTCGGTCTGGATGATCGTCGTCAGGTCCGACAGCACATAGGGGATCGGGCTGTCGACGGTGATGCGGGCGACGGTTTCGGCGGCGCGGTTCTTCTGGCGCGCGGCGAGCAGGCATTTGGCGAGGATGTCGGCATCGGTCTGCCGCTCGGCCCCCGTCGTGGTGAGCAGCACCTCGCAATGCTCCTCGAAGTTCATCAGCCAATAGGGCATGGCGAGGTTCGACACGCCGTAGGAGGCGCCGACCTCGGCGAAGGCGGCCTCATATTCGCCGTGCGGGTCGATCATCACGATATGGCCGGCCGGCGCCATCCGGCAGATGCGGTGCAGGATCAGCGCGGTCGCGGTCGACTTGCCGGTGCCGGTCGAGCCGAGCAGCGCGAAATGCTTGCCGAGCATCGCGTCGACCAGCAATGCGGCGCGGGTCGAGGCGGTCGGGTGGACCGTGCCGATCTCGACATGCGCCATGTCGCCCGCGCTGAAGATCGCGCCCATGTCGGCGGTGGAGACGGCATGGACCGGCGTGCCGGGCAGCGGATAGCGGGTGACGCCGCGGCGGAAGGCGGTCAGCCGGCCGGCCGCGTCGGCGACGCCCTCGCCCAGGAAGGCGATGCGCGCGGCGATCATCTCCCCGGCGCTGCCCAGCTCGTGGATCGCGGCGACGACGCAGCGTCCCGCGACGGTCATCCGGATCATCGCGCCGATCTCGCCCGCCATCGCGAGCGCGGCGTCCTCGTCGCCCGCCAGCAGCTCGATCATGCCGCGATCGAGGCGGATGTCGGCCCCGCCGCCCGCGACCGCCTCGACCCGCCCGATCGCGCCGGCCTCCAGTCGCAGGGCCGTTCCGAAGGCCTGTCCGCCGACGATGTCGTTCATCCTGTCCATCACTTTCCGTTGGGATCGGCGATGGTCTAGCGGACGGCGGTTAATGCCGGGTTCCCGGGCTGGCTCAGTCGCGCAGTCGCTTGAAGGCGGTGCTCGCCGCCCAGCCGAGCGCGAGCGACAGCAGCACCGCGGTCAGGCCGTAGACGAAGCTGTGGCGATCGGCGGCGCGGGCGACGAACGCCTCCATGCCCGACTTGTGGATCTCGATGTCGCGGGTGGCGGCGGCGATCACGCGGCCCTTCTCGATCAGGAAGGTCTCGGCGGTGTAATGCCCGACCGGCACCCGCGCCGGGATGGCGATGCGCGCGCGGTAGAGCACGCCCTCGCTGATCTCGACGCCGCTGTCGGTCTCCGAATAATAGCTGCCGCGCCGCTTGAGGTCGATCAGCCCCTGCTCGAAATGCCGGTCGGCGGCGGGGTCGCCGCCGCTGGCGGGGGAGAGCTGGAGATTGTCGATCCCCAGTTCGTAGATCACCGCGGTCCGGCCATCGACGATCTTGTCGATCGGCTTCGACGAGGCGAGCGCGTAGAAGGACGGCACCGAGCGGAAATCGGCGCTGTCGGCGTTGATCCACATGCCGGCGATCTTGCGCTTCTCGCGCACCAGCACCGGTTCGGATGGGCCCTTCACCACCACCGCGATCTGCGCGTCGTCGCTGGGCGCGCGGCCGCCGGGATAGAGGATCGCGCCGAACAGCAGCAGCTCGGCGCCGGTGAAGCTGTAGATGATCTCGATCTTGCGCTGCGACACGTCGGGAACGAGCCTGGGGCTTTCCGCCGAGATCAGCAGTGGGGCGAGGAGAAGGAGGAGAAGGGATTTTCTCACAGCGCCTGCACCGTGAAGATCTCGGGCGGGCGCCAGGTCAGGCCCAGCAGCATGCGGATCGCCACCACCAGCACGATGAAGGCCAGCGCCAGCCGCAGATATTCGGGCTTCATCTTGAGCGCCAGTCGCGCGCCGAGCTGGGCGCCGGTGACGCTGCCGATCAACAGCAGCCCGGTCAGCACCAGGTCGACCGCGCGGGTCGTCATCGCGTGGACCATCGTCGTCGCGGCGGTGACGAACAGGATCTGGAACAGCGAGGTGCCGACCACGACCCGCGCCGACATGCCGAGGATGTAGATCATCGCCGGCACCAGGATGAAGCCGCCGCCGACGCCCATCAGCACCGTCATCACGCCGGTCAGGAAGCCGAGCAGGAAGGGCGCGAGCGGGGAGATGTAGAGGCCCGACCGGTAGAAGCGCCAGCGGAACGGCAGCATCGCGATCAGCGGATGGTGCCGCCGCCCGCTGCCGGGCGGCGATTCGCCGCGCCACTCCGCCAGGATCGCGCCGATCGCGTCGCGCGCCATGACCGCGCCGATGCCGCCGAGCATGACGACGTACATCACCGTCACGACCGTATCGATCTGGCCGGCCTCCTGGAGCAGGCGGAACAGGAAGCCGCCGGCGAGCGAGCCGATCGCGCCGCCCGCGACCAGCACCGCGCCCATATGATAGTCGACCCCGTCGCGGCTGCCATGGGCGAGCACGCCCGAGACGCTGGCGCCGGTGATCTGCGGCGCGGAGGAGGCGACCGCGACGGCGGGCGGGATGCCGTAGAAGATCATCAGCGGCGTCGTCAGGAAGCCTCCGCCCACGCCGAACATCCCCGACAGCACGCCGACCAGCCCGCCCAGGCCGATGATCACCAGCATGTTCACCGAAAGGCCGGCGATGGGCAGGTACAGATCCATGGCGCAGGGCTAGAGCATTTTGGGGGGCGGGGGGAAGGCCGCAGGGCGGAAATATCCCTCCTTTCCCGTCCTGCCTCCGGAGAAGGTGATGGAGAATCCTTGCCCATCGCCCGTCATGCGATATATCCGGGCCTATGGTTCCCTTTTCGTTCTGTTCCGTCGACATGTGCGCATTGCCGGAGGGCGGACTGTTCCACCCCGGCTCGGCTAGCCTGCTGCTCGCCGACCTGCATCTCGAAAAGGCGAGCAGCTATGCGGCGCGCGGCCAGATGCTGCCGCCCTATGATTCGATCGAGACGCTGCGTCGGGTCGCGGCGCTGGCCGGGCGGACCGGGGCGCGGGCGCTCTACTGCCTCGGCGACAGCTTCCACGATCGCGGGGGCATCGCCCGGCTGGGGGAGGAGGCGCGCGGGCTGCTCGGCGAGCTGACCGCGCGGCTGCGCTGGACCTGGATCGTCGGCAACCATGACCGCGCCTTCGACGATCCGCTCGGCGGCCATGTCGTCGCGGAGGCCGAGCTGACGGGGCTGTGGCTGCGCCACGAAGCCGACCCGGCCGATCCTCGCCCGGAGATCTCCGGTCATTACCATCCCAAATACAAGGTCACGCTGCGCGGCCGCCGGGTGTCGCGCCCCTGTTTCGTCGCCGGGCGGAGCAAGCTGATCCTGCCGTCCTTCGGGGTGCTGACCGGGGGGATGGACGCCGCCGATCCGGCGATCCTGCGCGCGGTCGGCCGCGACGCCCGCGCGCTGATCCCGATCCGGGAGAAGCTGCTGGGCTTCCCGCTCGCGGCCTGACGGGGCCAGATAGAGGTTGCCTGACCGGCCCGACCGCCTATCCTTGGGCGAGCTGTAGGATTTCGTGCCAGCCATGCGTTACCAGCTTAGCCCCGTGACCGCGCAGTTCCGCGATGCGGGAACCGAACGGGCGTTCCGGGCCTCGATCCTGCCCAAGGTGCAGGAGGACAGCTGGCTGACGCTGATCGTCGCCGCGGCGGGCATGGCGATGTTCAGCATCTCCGATTACGGCTTCCTCGGCCTGTCGCCGGAATTCTACCTGCTGCTCGGAATCCGGGCGACGCTGATCGTGACCTGCCTGGTCCTCGCGTTCGTGCTGCGGTCGTCGGACGCGTTGCTGACGCGGCCCTGGCTGCTCAGCGTCGCGCCGGTGATGATCGCCACCGGATCGCTGTCGATGATCGTGCTGCGGCCGCATACCCTGACGACGCAGTTCATCGCCGTGGTGATCATCGTCATGGCCTTCTATCTCTTCTCGCCGGTTCTGCTGTGGGGGATGATCGGCGCGAGCCTCTATCTCGGGATCGGCTTCCTCGCCGGCGCCTGGTATTGGGGCAGCCTGCCGTGGGACACGGTGCGCGCCTATGGCCTGTTGCTGATCATGGCGAACGTCGTGGGCTATGTCGTCGCCCGGCGCCTCGCCCGCCTCCAGCGCCAGCAGTTCGAGGCGCTGAGCGAGGAGCGGCTGTCGAAGCAGCGCCTGATGGAGGAGGTCGCGCGCCGCGAGGCGCTGGAGACGCGGCTGCGGATCATGGCCGACACCGACGAGCTGACCGGCCTCGCCAATCGGCGCTGCTTCCTCGAACGGGCGCGGACGGCGTTCGGCATGGCGCGGAGCCGCGAGCGCCCGTTCAGCCTCTGCATGATCGACGTCGACAATTTCAAGGCGATCAACGACGGCTGGGGCCATGACTGCGGCGACGCGGTGCTGCGCGAGGTCGCCGCGGCCTGCCTGCGGACCTTCCGCGAGGGGGATGCGGTCGGCCGTTTCGGCGGAGAGGAGTTCGTCGCGGCGCTGCCCGGCGCCGACATGGCCGACGCCCGCCGGATCGCCGAACGGCTGCGCGAGACGATCGCGGGCTTGCGGCTCGAAGCGCCGCTCGCCGATCTGCGGGTGACCGTGACGATCGGCCTTGCCGAGGTGGAGCCGCTGGAAACCTCGCTCGCACCCGCCCTCAAGCGCGCCGACGCGGCCCTCTATCAGGGCAAGCGCAGCGGGCGGAACATGGTCCTGGACATGGATGCCGGCGGCGGCGGGCCTGGCGAGGCCGGAGCTCAGCCGACCGGGTAGACCGTCACCGCCTGCTTGCGGAAATGGGTGGGGAAGGCGACCTTGAGCGCCTCGACCTTCGGCAGGTCGTTGTAGACGATATAGGGATAGTCCGGCTTCCGGGTCAGGAAGTCCTGGTGGTATTTCTCGGCGGGGAAGAAGCCGCGATAGAGCTCCACCTTGGTGACGATCGGCGTCTTCCACAGCTTCGCCGTGCCGAGCTGCGCGACATAGGCCTGGGCCACAGCCTGCTGCTGCTTCGTCGTCGGGAAGATCGCGGTGCGATATTGGGGACCGCGATCGGGACCCTGGCGGTTGAGCGTGGTCGGATCGGCCACCACCGCGAAATAGATGCGCAGCAAGGTGCCATAGCTGATCCGCCGCGGATCATAGGTGATCTTGACCGCCTCGGCATGGCCGGTGGTGCCGGTGCCGACCGTCTCGTAATCGGCGGTCTGCGCGACCCCGCCCGAATAGCCCGACACCGCCGACGACACGCCGTCGACATGCTGGAACACGCCCTGAACGCCCCAGAAGCAGCCGCCCGCCAGCACGGCGGTGGCGGTCGCGCCCTGTTCCGCCGGATCGACGGCGGGCGCCGGAACCCGGACGATCGGACCGGGATCGACCCGCGGAGCCGGCGCGACGGCCGGGCTGCGGGTCGCCATCGTTCCGGCGGCGACGAGCAGCAGCACACCGGCGGAAATCCCGGCGATCAGCGGCCGGTTAGGACTGTCCGTCAAAAGGGCATCCTTTTTTCCATTCTGTGTCCATTATGTCACAGTTATGGGGAGCCGCAAAATGTTTATCAACTTTTTGCGGGCCTCAGGCGCCGGCGCGGGCATCCGCCCGCTTGGCTTTCCTCGCATAAGCTCGGGCGCGCATTCGCGCTTGCGGAGCCTTGCAGGCTCCGGCGGCGCGAACGGCCGCCGGAGGCAATTACCATCTTCCTACTTCAGCTCGCCGCAGGCGGCCTGGATCCGCTGGCAGGCTTCGGTGAGGATCGCTTCCGACGTGGCGTAGCTCACCCGGAAGGCGGGCTCGAGGCCGAAGGCCGCGCCGTGGACCGCGGCGACGCGGTGGTCGTCGAGGAAATAGTCGATCAGGTCGGCGTCGTTGGCGATGACCTTGCCCGACGGGGTCTTGAGGCCGATCAGCCCCGACACGTCGGGATAGACGTAGAAGGCGCCTTCGGGGCGGGGGCAGTTGATGCCCTTCGCCTGGTTGAGCATCGAGACGACGAGGTCGCGGCGCTTCTGGAAGGCGACGGCCCGCTCCTTGAGGAAGCTCTGGTCGCCCGAGAGCGCGGCGGTCGCCGCCGCCTGCGCGATCGAGCAGGGGTTGGAGGTCGACTGCGACTGCAGCTTCGCCATCGCCTTGATGAGCGGGGCCGGCCCGCCGGCGAAGCCGATCCGCCAGCCGGTCATCGAATAGGCCTTCGAGCAGCCGTTGATCGTCAGCGTCCGATCGTACAGGTCCGGCGCGACCTGCGCGATCGTGGCGAATTCGAAGCCGTCGTAGAGGATGTGCTCATACATGTCGTCGGTCATGACCCAGACATGCGGATGGCGGCGCAGCACCTCGGCGATCGCCTTGAGCTCGTCGGCCGAATAGGCGGCGCCCGACGGGTTGGACGGCGAGTTGAGCAGCACCCACTTGGTCTGCGGCGTGATCGCCGCGTCGATCTGCTCGGGCGTCACCTTGTAGTTCTTGTCGGCGCCGGCCTTGATGAACACCGGCGTGCCGCCCGCGAACTGGACGATGTCGGGATAGCTGACCCAATAGGGCGCCGGGATGATCACCTCGTCGCCGGCCGAGACGGTGGCGACCAGCGCGTTGAACAGCGTGTGCTTGCCGCCGACGTTGACGCTGATCTGCGACGCTTCGTAGGTCAGGCCGTTGTCGCGCCTGAACTTGGCGGCGATCGCGGCCTTCAGCTCGGCGGTGCCGTCGACGTTGGTGTATTTGGTCTGGCCCTTGCGGATCGCCTCGATCGCGGCTTCCTTGACGAACTCGGGCGTGTCGAAGTCGGGCTCGCCCGCCGACAGGCCGATCACGTTGATCCCCTTCGCCTTCAGCTCGAGGACGCGGCTCGACATGGCGAGCGTGGGCGAGGGCGAGATGCGGTTGAGGGCAGGGGCGATGAGGCTCATGGCGCGGCGCTTTCCTGATTGGGACGGTTGGGAAACGCGCGCGCTATAGGGGAGAGGAACCGAAGCCTCAACCATGAGCTTGAGCCTTGTCCGGGGCGGAGGGCCCGAAAGCCGATCAGCCGCGCGCCGTCGCCGGCCGGGCGGCGATCAGGCCGCGCAGCGAATTGCCGATGAAGAAGCCGCCGTTGAGGTCGGCGGGGCGGAGGTCGCCCTCGATCGCCTCGCCCTCGTCGAGCAGGCGCGCGCGCAGGACGCCGGGCAGCAGCGATCCGCCGCGCGGCGTGACCAGCCGGCCGTCGCGCGGCACGAAGAGGCTGGTGAAGCTGCCCTCGGTCAGCAGCCCGTCGGGCGTCACGAACAGCACCTCGAAGGTCCCGGCCCGATGGCGGGCCTCGTCGAGGAAGGCGCGGTCGCTGGTCTTGTGGCGCAGGCGCGGGTCGGACGCGGCGACCGGCAGCGGCACGATCGCGACGTCGACCGGCTCGGCGGGCCGTTCCGGGATCGTGCGGACCTCGATCGACAGCGCGCCGCTCGGCGCCAGCATCAGCCGGACGCGGGCGTCGTTGGTCAGGCGGAAGGTCGAGGCCTGGAGGTCGTTGCGGCAGTCATGGCGGTTGAAGGCGAAGCCCAGCGCATCGGCGCTCGCCTTCATCCGGGCGAGATGGCGTTCCAGCTCGACGAAACCGTCGAGCGCCTCGAACCGCATCGTCTCGATCAGATCGAACGACCCTGTCGTCATCGCGACCACACGCCCCTGTTCACCACGCCCCTGTTCACAATGCCACGCCCCAGATACGTCGCCGCCCGTCCGCTGGTTTCGAGTCGGCAACGGTGGCCAGTCTATCCGCAAGCCATCGATTCGCCTCGGAAATTTTGCGCGAGGATCAGCCTGCCGATCATGCGGGCGGGACGGGCGTCTTGCAATGGCGCGCGCCAGCGATCATCTCGGCCGCATGACCAGCCCCGCCATGCCGCCGCTCAAGGCCGCGATCATCCCCGTCACCGCCTTCCAGCAGAACTGCACCCTCATCTGGTGCACGGCCACGATGAAAGGCGCCTTCGTCGATGCCGGCGGCGATCTCGAACGGCTCAAGGCGGCTGCGGCCGAACATGGCGTGATGATCGAGAAGCTGCTCGTCACCCATGGCCATATCGACCATTGCGGCGGCACCGGCATCCTGGCCGAGCAGCTCGGCGTGCCGATCGAGGGGCCGCATCCGGAGGATCGCTTCTGGATAGCGCGGCTGGGCGACGACGGGCGCGGCTATGGGATCGAGGGCCGGCCGTTCGAGCCCGACCGCTGGCTCGACGACGGCGACCAGGTGACGGTGGGCGACCTCGTGCTCGACGTCATCCACTGCCCGGGCCACACGCCGGGCCATGTCGTCTTCCATCATGCGCCGTCGAACCTGGCGCTGGTCGGCGACGTGCTGTTCCAGGGATCGATCGGCCGCACCGATTTCCCGCGCGGCAACCATGGCGACCTGATCGCCTCGATCACGCGCAAGCTCTGGCCGCTCGGCGGCGAGACGGCGTTCGTGCCGGGGCACGGGCCGATGTCGACCTTCGCCCACGAACGGGCGACCAACCCGTTCGTGGGGGACCGGGTGGTTGGGGGATGAGGTCTAGGCTTTAGGTTTGTTTAGCCCTCAAGCGCCGGGCGCCGGGCATCCGCCCGGCTTGGCTTTCCTCGCATAAGCTCGGGCGCGCGTTCGCGCTTGCGGAGCCCTGACGGGCTCCGACGATCAACTTGTGCAGTGAAACGGGACGCGCCAGCGTCTCGCAAGGCCGAACGGCCGCCCGAGCTTATGCGAGGATAGCCAAGTGCGCGGATGCGCATGCCGGCGCCTGAGGCTCAACCAATCAATGCCCCGCGCCGAGACTGTCGCTGGTGACGGTCGTGATCACGCCGTCCCTGGTCGTATAGGGGATGGTCAGCGCGTAGATGGCGAGGCCGAGCAGCACGGCCCAGGTCGTCAGGATGCCGGCGGCGCGGAGCGGGTTGGCGGTCTGGCGGTCGAGCCCGAACGGGTGCAGCACCCGGCCGATGATGTAGATGATGCCGGCGCCCCACAGCCAGTGGTTGGTGCCGCGGGCGAACTCGATCAGCCCCATCAGGATCAGCACCAGCGGTGTATATTCGATGAAGTTGAGCTGGGCGCGCATCCGTGCGGACAGCAGCGCGTTGCCGCCGTCGCCGATCAGCACCTTGCCCTTGACCCGGACGGCGACGATCCGGATCGCCAGCCATAGGTTCAGGATCGCGGCGGCCCCGGCGATCGTCAGCGTGATGGGCAGGATCATCTTTCCCCCTCCTTGCAATGAGCTGCGTGCTTGGCAGGTCGCGGCGCTACTTGCAACGCGGAGCGAAATCGCTATAGGTCGCGCGCTCGCGGCGAGCCCGCCCCCCTTGGGGGTCCCGGGCGTTCGTCGCTTTATTTGTTTAGCTAGGAACAGGTGCCGACATGGCCGTCCCCAAGAGAAAAACCTCGCCCTCGCGGCGCAACATGCGTCGCAGCCATCACGCGCTGACCGCCGAGGCGTTCCAGGAATGCCCGAACTGCGGCGAGCTGAAGCGTCCGCATAACCTGTGCAACGCCTGCGGCCACTATAACGGTCGCGAAATCGTCTCGGTCGAGGCCTGACAAAAGGCCAAACGGGGGCATGAGCGTGGACGAGGCACCGCGAATCGCCATTGATGCGATGGGCGGTGATGGCGGCCCGGCGACGATCATCGCCGGCGCCGCGCAGGCGCGCGATCGCGATTCGTCCCTGCGCCTTACCTTCACCGGTGACGAGACGGTGATTCGCGCCGAAATGGCGCGTTTCCCGCAGCTCGCCGATTCGATCGTCGTCCATTGCGACGACGTCATCACCGGCGACGACAAGCCCAGCCAGGCGATCCGGCGCACCAAGAGCAGCTCGATGGGAGCCGCCATCCTCGCGGTGAAGGCCGGCGAGGCGGCGGCGGCGCTGTCGGCGGGCAACACCGGCGCGCTGATGGCGATCGCCAAGCTGTCGCTGAGGACGATGCACGGCATCGACCGGCCGGCGCTGGCCGCGCTGATGCCGACGCTCGGCGACAACGACCTGGTCATGCTCGACCTCGGCGCCAACACCGATTGCGACGCGCGCAACCTGGTCGAGTTCGCGGTGATGGGCGCCGCCTATTCGCGGCTCGCGCTCGGCATCGAATCGCCGCGCGTCCGCCTGCTCAACATCGGCACCGAGGAACTGAAGGGCACCGGCGAGCTCAAGGAAGCCGCCGCGATGCTCCGGCAGCAGACCGGCGGCGCCTGGCGCTTCGACGGCTTCATCGAGGCCGACCGGCTGGGCCGGGGCGAGGCCGACGTGATCGTCAGCGACGGTTTCTCCGGCAATATCGCGCTCAAGTCGATCGAGGGCACCGCCCGCTTCATCACCGACCTGCTGCGCCGCGCCTTCTCCAGCTCGCTGCGGTCGAAGGCGGGCTTCATCCTGTCGCGGCCGGCCTTCGCGCTGCTGCGCCACCATCTCGATCCGAACAATCACAACGGCGCGGTCTTCCTCGGCCTCAACGGCCTGGTGGTGAAGAGCCATGGCGGCGCCGACGAGAAGGGCATCGCCAACGCCATCGCGGTCGCGGCGAAGATCGCCCGCGAGGATCTGACCCGTCGGATCACCGACGATCTCGAGGATTTCCGCAGTCATGCGGTGCAGACGGAAGGGGTAGCGTGAGCGGACAGGCGATGCGGCGGGCCGTGGTGATCGGCACCGGATCGGCGCTTCCGCGCCGCCAGGTCAGCAATGCCGAGCTCGCCCGGACCGTGGACACCTCGGACGAGTGGATCGTCGAGCGGACCGGCATCCGCAACCGCTACGTCGCCGGCGAGGGCGAGACGACCTCGACCCTCGCGACCGAAGCCGCGCGCAAGGCGATCGAGGCGGCGGGGATCGCGCCGTCCGACATCGGGCTGATCATCCTGGCGACGGCGACGCCCGACCAGACCTTCCCCGCCTCGGCGACGATGGTCCAAGCGGCGCTCGGCATCGGCGATTGCGTGGCGTTCGACGTGCAGGCGGTCTGTTCGGGCTTCCTCTACGCACTGTCGGTGGCCGACAGCATGATCCGCGGCGGCTCCGCCACCCACGCGCTGGTGATCGGCGCGGAGACGTTCAGCCGCATCCTCGACTGGGAGGACCGGACGACCTGCGTGCTGTTTGGCGACGGCGCCGGCGCGGTGGTACTCAAGGCCGAGGAGGGCGGCGATCGCGGCGTGCTCGCGACCCGGCTCCATGCCGACGGCCGCCATAACCAGCTTCTCTATGTCGACGGCGGCCCGTCGACGACCCAGACCGTCGGCAAGCTCCGCATGAAGGGGCAGGAGGTGTTCCGCCACGCCGTCACCAACCTCGCCCAGGTGCTGCGCGAGGTGATGGGCGATGCCGGGCTGACCGTCGACGACATCGACTGGGTGGTGCCGCACCAAGCCAACCGGCGCATCCTCGACGCCACGGCGCGCAAGCTCGGCCTGCCCGCCGAGCGGGTGATCGTCACCGTCGACCAGCATGCCAATACCTCGGCCGCCTCGGTGCCGCTGGCGCTCGACGTCGCGGTTCGCGACGGGCGGATCAAGCCCGGCGATCTGCTGGTGCTCGAGGCGATGGGTGGCGGCTTCACTTGGGGCGCCGCGGCGATTCGCTATTGATATCGTCGTGCCCGGTCTTTGACCGGTCCCGAGCGGATATCGCTCAGGCGCCGCGCGGGCTTTGCCAGGCGGCGATGGGTCAGGATCATCGCCGCTTGGCATGAACCCTTTGGAATCGGCTTTGATTCGCCCTCCGGTCGCCGTAAGGTGTCCGATACTCAATGTGATTGGGGGGCTGTATGGCGTTGGATCGGGGGACTTTGACGCGAGCGGATCTGTCGGAGGAAGTGCATCGCGAGATCGGCCTGTCGCGCGCGGACTCCGCGGCGGTGGTCGAGCAGGTGCTGGAGCATATGTGCCTCGCGCTCGCCCGTGGCGAGAATGTGAAGATATCGGGCTTCGGGAGCTTCATCCTGCGGGAGAAGGGACAGCGGATCGGCCGCAATCCCAAGACCGGGGTCGAGGTGCCGATCGCGCCGCGCCGCGTGTTGACCTTCCGTGCCAGCCAGATGCTCCGTGATCGGATTGTTTCGGGTAATTAAGGCGTATTTTCAATGACTTCTGGCGGAGAGAAGGCCGAAGACGCATTCCGTACCATCGGGGAGCTTTCGGCCGAACTCGGCATCCAGCAGCATATCCTGCGCTATTGGGAAACACGTTTTCCGCAGCTTCGTCCGCTCCAGCGGGCCGGGAATCGCCGCTATTACCGTCCCGCCGATGCGGCGCTGGTGCGGCGCATCCACAGCCTGCTCAACGAGCAGGGCTACACGATTCGCGGCGTCCAGAAGCTGCTGGCGCAGAAGGCTGCGCCCGCCGAGCAGGCGCCCGAGCCCGCCGCCCCGGCGCCGATCGCGCCGCAGCCGGTGCTGGTCGTGAACCAGTCGACCATCCCCTCGCCGGCGCGCGCCGAGTTGCAGGCGATTCGCGAATCGCTGGTCCAGGCGCTCGCGGCGGACATGGATTGAGCTGAGCGCCCGTTTTCCGAACCTTCATCGTCATCCCGGCGAAAGCCGGGATCTCCCTGCCTTGTCATGGCTTCGCGGCGCTGGGCGAAGAAAAGTGAGATCCCGGCTTTCGCCGGGATGACGGGGAGAGGACGTCAGTCCTGGTCCGGCCCCAGCCCGGGGTCGAGGTCCCGCGGCCGCACGAACAGCGACAGCAGGCCGCCATTGGGGCGGACGTCGTCCCAGCGTTCGACCGGGAAGCTGATCTCGGCGATGCTCGCGGTCGGGAATTTCTCCTCGACCTGGTCGCGCGCCGCGTCGTCGGGGCGGTCGGGGACCAGCATCAGCACCAGATCCTCGAGCCCCGGATTATGGCCGACCAGCAGCAGATTGTCGTAGCGGTCGTCGGCCTCCTGGACGACGTCGAGCAGCGACACCGCCGAGGCGAGGTAGACGCGCTTGTCCCAGGCGGGGGCGATCGTCTCGCCGGTCCCCTCGGCCAGATGCTCGATCGTCTCGACGCAGCGGGCGGCGGGCGAGGAGACGACATGGTCGAAATGCATGTCGTGATCGCGCAGATACTGGCCGATCCGGTGCGCGGCGCGCTTGCCGCGGCCGTTCAGCGGACGGTCGAAATCCCGCGCGACCGGATCGTCCCAGCCCGACTTGGCATGGCGCAACAGCGTCAGCTTCTTCACGATCCCCGGGCTCTCCTTCGGCATGATCCGGTGATGCCCGAAAGATGCGACGGAAGGAAGACCGCAGCGGCGCCCGATCGCGGCATGGGCCGGGACCGGGCGCCGTTCGGGCTCAGAAACGCCGGGTCACGGTGGCGAAGATGTTGCGCTCCGCCCCGATGAAGCAGTCGCCGCGCGACAAGCAGGCGGCATAATATTTCTTGTTGAACAGGTTGGTCGCGTTGATCGCGAACGACCAGTCGCGCCAGCTCACCTCCGCCAGCGCGTCGAACAGCGTGTAGGACGGGGTGCGGACGATCCTGGTGCTGGTGGCGCCGATCGTCCGCGAATAGTTGACGCCGACATAGCGGACGCCGCCGCCGAGGCGGAGGCTGGTGTCGGGATCGACGGCCAGGGTCTTGGTGCCCCACAGCGACGCGCTCTTCTTCGGGACGTTGTCGAGCTGGACGCCGGTGTCGCTCGGTTCGGCCTTGTTGTAGCTGTAATTGGCGATGAGCTGGAAATTGCCGGGCAGGTCGCGGCTCGCCTCGACCTCGAAACCCTTCGAGGTCATCGTGCCGATCTGGGTCTGGCCCCGGATCGTGCCGCCGCTGCCGTCGTCGATGACGATCTCGACCGGGCGGTTGTGCTCGCGGATGTCATAGGCGGTCAGGGTGACGAGCGTCCGGGCGTCGGGGTGGAATTTGACGCCGCCCTCGAACTGCCGCCCGGTCTTCGCCTTGAACGGGTCGCCGGTGATCGTCGTGCCCGAGATCGGCTCGAAGGATTCGGTGTAGCTGAAGAAGGGCGACACGCCCTTGACGATCTCGGCGATGATGCCGGCGCGGAAGGTGGTGGCGTTCTCCTTCTCCGCCGGGGAGCCCGCCGCCTTGGTGCGGACATGGTCGCGCCGCCCGCCGACGACGATCGACACGCGGTCCCACAGCCGGACCTGGTCCTGGATATAGACGCCGATCTGCTTCTGGCGGGTGTCCTCGCTGGAGGTGAAGGCGGTCGGCAGGCCGCCGCCGAAGTTCGACAGCGCGGCATAATCGATGTCGTAGATGTCGATGAACTCATAGTCGAAGCCGCCGGTCTTGCGGACGCGGTTCCAGCTATAGTCGATGCCGGCCAGCACCAGATGCTCGATGCCGGCGCCGGTGTCGAACTTGAACTGGATGTTGTTGTCGGTGGAGAAGATGTTCATCCGCGCATAGCTGCCGTCGGCATAGAGGCCGATGATCCGCTTGGCGGGATCGAGATAGGGATCGTCCGGATTGGCGTAGCTGTCCGGATAATGGGTCAGATAGGTGACGTCGCTGTCGATATAGCGCGCCTTGAGGCTGATCTTCACCTGGTCGTTCAGGCGATGCTCGACGATGCCGGTGCCTTGCAGCAGGCGGCCGTCATAGCGGTCCCAGCCCGGCTTGCCGATGAACAGGCCGTTGCCGAGCTTGCCGTTCGGGTTCGGGTAGAGCGTGCCGACCAGCGGCAGGAACTGCGCGGTCGAGCCGCCGTCATCCTCCTGGTAGAGGCCGAGCAGGGTGACGTCGGTGTCCTCGCCCGGCTGCCAGCGCAGCGACGGCGACACCATCACCCGGTCGTCGGGGACATGGTCGGTCTGGGTATCGGCGTCGCGGACGCGGGCGACGATGCGGGCGGCGAGGCCGTCGGTCAGCGGCCCGGTCAGGTCGGCGAGCGCCTCCTTGCGGTCGAACGATCCGTAGCGCAGCGAGACCTCGCCCGCCGTCTGGAACTCGGGCACCTTGGAGGCGAGGTTGATCAGCCCGCCGATCGAGCCCTGCCCGAACAGCACCGAGGCCGGGCCGCGCACCACGTCGACGCGGGAGAAGTTGTACGGGTCGGCGCGGATGCTGGCATAATAGCTGAAGATGTCGCGCATGCCGTCGCGGAACTGGAGCGCGTCGATGCCGCGGATGAAGGCGCCGTCGACCCGGCTGTCGGGGCCATAGGGATTGGCGATCACGCCCGAGACGTAGCGCAGCGTGTCGGAGACCGAGAGCGCGCCCTGCGCCAGGTAGACGTCGTCGGTGACGACGGTGAGCGCCTGCGGCGTCTGGGTCAGCGGCGTGTCGGTCTTGGTGCCGCTGTTGGTGCGTTCGAGCAGGCCGGTGACGATGATCTGCTGGCTGGCGTCGGCGGCATCGGCGTCCGCATCGGCGGCGTCGGCGGCATGGGCCGCGATCGGCAGCAGGGCGGTGGTCGCGACGAGCGCGAGGCGCAGGGCGAGGCTGGGACGATTCATGGTGACGGGCTCCGGGATCAGAAGCTGCGGGTGAGCGAGAGGCGCCAGTTGCGCGGTTCGCCCGGCGTGACGCGGTCGACGCAGCAGGCGTCGGGGAAGTAGCGCTTGTCGAACAGGTTGTTGACGTTGAGGCGGACGCCCCACGGCCCGAAGCGGTAGGAGATACCGGCGTCGACCAGCGCATAGCTGGGCAGCCTGAAGGCCGCGATCGGATCGGGCACGCCGTCGCCGTCGACATCCTCGGGATAGTTCGCCCCGATCTTGTCGCTGTTGTACTGGAAGGCGAGGTTCAGCCCGAGGCCGGCGAGCGGCCCCTGCGGCACGACATATTCGCCGAACAGGTTGAGGTTGTGCCTGGGCACGTTCTGCAGCCGCGCGCCGACCGGGAGGAGGTTGTCCTTGGTGATCTTCGCGTCGAGATAGGCATAGGCGATCGACAGCGTCCAGGCCGGGGTCGGCCGCCAGGTCGCCTCGACCTCGACGCCGCGGCTGCGCTGCTCGCCCGTGCTGATGAAGAAGAAGGGGTTGGCCGGGTCTTCGGTCGCGACGTTCTGCCGGGTCAGCTCGAAGATCGAGACCATGCCGGTCAGCCGGCTGTCGGGGCTCTGGACCTTGATGCCGGTCTCGATGTTGCGGCCGGTCTCGGGCGGCAGGGCGTCGCCGGCGACGGTGAAGGAGCCGGCCTGCGGCACGAAGGATTTCGACCAGCTCGCATAGAGCGACGCGCCGGGCAGGACGACGTAGGTCGCGCCGACGCGCGGGCTGAACTTGTGGTCCTTCACGCCGCCGTCGCTGTGTGCCCAGTCATAGCGGCCGCCCAGGGTCAGCGTCGCGCGCTCGCCGAAGCGGACATGGTCCTGGATGTAGAGGCCGGTCTGGTCGGACTTGCCGCCGCCGCCATAGGCCGCCGCCGGATCGTGGACGAAGGGTCGATCATAGTCGGGGGCGAGGATGTCGAGCGGGTTGGCGGTCGGATCGAAATTGCCGCCGTCATCGGCGAAGCGGCTGCGGTTCCGGCGATAGTCGAGGCCGACCAATATCTCGTGGCTGACCGGGCCGGTCTCGACCTTCAGCGTGAAATGGCCGTCGGTGGAGAGGTCCTTGTCGCGCTGGCGGAACGGGCCGTAGACGTAGCGGCCGGCGACATGCCCCTGCTGGACGCCGTCGACCACCGCGCCGTCGACGAAGCCGGCCCAGAAGATCCAGTTGTTCCAATAGACCTTGCGGTCCGTGTAGCGCAGCGTCTGGTCGAAGGAGAGCGCGTCCGAGAAGCGGTGCTTGAAGGCGTAGCCGAGATGATAATAGCGCTGGTTGTGGATCGCCTTCGAATCCTTGCCGTTGATGGTGAAGTCGATCGGCAGCTTGCCATGCGCGCTCGGCAGCACCGTCCCCCAGGCGGAGACCGGCGACCAGGGCGAGTCATGGTTGCGCTCGTAGCGGGTGAGCAGGGTCAGCTCGCTGTCCTCGCCCATCCGCCAGGTCAGCGCCGGGGCGATGTGGATGCGATTCTTGTCGGCGAAGCGGACGAAGTCGTTGCTGTCGCGATAGACCAGGTTGAGCCGCGCGAGCAGGGTGCCCGCCGCGTCGAGCCGCATGTTGGCGTCGACCGTCCCCTCGACCAGATTGTAGGAGCCGGTGGCGAGGCCGACATCGACGAAGTCGTCGTCGCGCGGCCGCTTGCTGACCAGGTTGATGATGCCGCCGAGCGGCGCCGATCCGAACAGCATCGACGCCGGGCCCTTCACCACCTCGATCTGTTCGAGGCCGGCGAGCTCGTTGTTCGATCCGGCGACGTTCTGGCTGATCAGCCCGTCGAGATAGACGCTGCCATAGGCCGCGTCGAAGCCGCGGATCTGATAGGCGTCATAATAGCCATAGGTGCTGCTGCGCGAGACGCCGGCGACGCCGCGCAGCGCCTCGGCGAGGCGGACGACGCCGCGCGCCTTGAGCTGCTCGGTCGAGATGATCGAGATCGCCTGGGGCGTCTCGATCAGCGGCACGCCGGATTTGCCGGCGTTGGGCGCGGCCTTCATCTGCTGGCCCAGGACGATGATGTCGTCGCGGTTCGGCGCGGCGTCCGCATCGGCATCGGCCGCGAAGGCCGGCATGGCGAGGGCGGAGCCCATCAGCGCGGCGAGTATCCTGTTGTTGAACGACATGCGCTTTCCCCAATTCGTCGCTGCCGGTGTTCCCGGCCGTCGGGCGGCTGGCTAATGCGAATCAAACGCAATAGCAATCCACTTGCGCATTGGGCTTGTAACTAATATCGAGTCGCAACAGCATAATTTCGAACGCGTGGCAGGGCCGCCGTCGAACGGAGGCAAGGGTCGTCAATGTCGCCCAGAATGCGCGGATGGATCAGGATCGGCTTTGCGGGCCCCGGCGCGGTGATCGTCGCGCTGGTGGTGATGGCCGGCATGGCGCTGTGGCTGCCCGGCGGCGCGGCGGGGATCGACAATCTCGTCCTGCCGCTGGTGCTGGTGCCGCTGATCTGGGCGGCGCTGTTCTTCCATGCCTGCCTCGATTCGCGGCTCGGGCGGGTCGCGCTCGTCGCGGTCGGCCTGTTCGCGGTCCATGCCGGGCTGGTCGCGAACAAGTTCCTCGATACCAGATCCCATGGCCAGCCGGCCGCCGCCGGGGAGGCACGCCGATGATCCACCTGCAGAAGGAAGACACCAAGCTGATGGTGGCCGTCCATGGCTGGTCGGGCATCATCCTCGGCCTGTTGCTCTATGCGGTGGTCGTCACCGGCATGGTGGCGGTGTTCGCCGAGGAGATCGGCATATGGTCGGCCGGGCATATCGAGACCAGCTCGGCGTTCGAGCGGCCGATCGACGCCACCGTGCGCGAGCTCGGCCGGCGCACCCCCGCCAGATATCATGAGGGCGCCGACCTGTTCGAGATCGGCGATCACAATCTCGGCGTCTTCTTCCACCGGCACGAGACCGACGCCGACGGCGATCTCGTCGCGCGCGGCATCTATTACCAGCTCGATCGCGACGGCCGGATCGCCAGCGAACGGCACGGCACCGGCGAGGAGGTGTTCGGCCCGCGCAACGACGACGCGCTGAGCAGCTTCCTGGTCGACACCCATGTCCGCCTGCACGTCCCCGACCCCTGGGGGCTGATCCTCACCGGCATCCTCGGCCTCGCCATGCTGGTCGCGGCGGTCTCGGGCCTGCTGATCCACCGGCACCTGTTCAAGGACATCTTCACGCTGCGGCGGAAGGCCAATCCGGTGCTGGTCGACCGCGACCGCCACAGCGTCGCCGGCACCTGGAGCCTGCCCTTCGCCTTCCTGCTCGCCTTCACCGGCAGCTTCTTCTCCTTCTTCGGCACGATCGGCGTGCCGATCGTAGCGATGGCGGCGTTCGGCGGCGACGTGCAGGCGCTCAACGACGCGGTGTTCGGCAACCCGGCCAAGCCCGACACCCGGATCGTCGGCGTCGGCAATCTCGATCGCATCACCGCCGATTCGATCCGGCGGACGGGCGAGGCGCCGACCTTCGTCACGATCGAGAATTTCGGCCGCGCCGATTCGCAGGTGACCAGCTTCCATCCGCCGCGCGAGCGCGGGCTGGAGCCGCAGACCCTGCTCTACAGCGGCGCCACCGGCGCGTTCGAGCGGGTCAAGCCGTCGATCGGTACCCGGCCCTCGGCCGGCGGCACCCTGGCGGCGGTCATGGCGCCGATCCATTTCGGCAATTTCGCCGGGATCGTCTCCAAGGCGGTGTGGTTCGGGCTGGGCTTCGCGATGTGCTACGTCACCCTGACCGGCCTGCGCCTCTGGCTGGCGCGCCGCCGCGAAGGCGCCCGCTCGCTCGGCTGGCTCGAACGCGCCGTGACGGTGGTCGGCTTCGGCCTGCCCTTCGCGCTGCTGGTGTCGGCCGCGGCCTTCCTGGTCGCGATGCCGCTGGGCGGCGCGGTGTTCTGGACCCCGGCGGCGTTCGTCGGCGCCTGCCTGCTCGCGATCCTCGGCGGCGTCGTGCTGCGCTCCAACGCGCTGCTCGACGCGATCGTGCAGAGCGCGACCGCGGCGACCATGATCGCGCTGCCGATCCTGCGCCTTGCGACGGGCGGTCCCGGCTGGGCGCGCTCGATCGAGGAAGGCCAGCCGGTGATCGTCGCGCTCGACATCGCCTTCGTGCTGGCGGGCGGCTGGATGCTGTGGCGCCTCCATGGCGATCGCCTGCGCCGGGCCGCCACCGCGCCCGCGCTCCAGCCGGCGGAGTGAGCGCGATGCTGGTCCCGATCCTCATCCCGATCTTCGCCATCGCCTTCTCGACGGCGATCATCCTCATCCTCGGCCGCGGCGATCCCAAGCGCCGCCGCACCGCCCGGCTGCCGGGCGGGGGGCAAAGCGTGCGGACCCGCCGGCTGCTCGCCGCGCTCGCCTGCCTGCCCGGCCTCATGTGCGCGCTGAGCGGCGACGCGGCCGCCTTCTTCATCTGGCTCGGCGGCTGTGGGGTTGCGGGCTGGTTCGTCGCGCTAGGATTCGGCCAGTCCCGGCAGGACGTCGCCTGACGCGCCGGCATCGGCCGTCGGGCGGGTGCCGGCGGCTGCCGCGATCCGCGCCACCGCCTCGTCGAGGGTGACGCGCAGCACCGGCACCCCGCCCGGGAAGGCGTCGAGCAGCCGCGACGGCGTCGCCGCGCCGAGCAGGACGAAATGGCCTCGATCACTGGCGCTGCGGATCAGCCGCCCGAACGCCTGCCGCATCCGCGCGCGGACGATGCGGTCGTCGTGGACGCTGCCGCCGCCCGCCGCCTTGCGCGCGGCGTGGAGCACGGTCGGGCGCGGCCAGGGCACCCCCTCCATCACCACCAGCCGCAGCGATTCGCCGGGCACGTCGACCCCGTCGCGCAGCGCGTCGGTGCCGAGCAGCGAGGCGTGCGGATCGTCGCGGAAGATGTCGACCAGCGTTCCGGTGTCGATCGGGTCGACATGCTGGGCGTAGAGCGGCAGCCCGTCGCGCGCCAGCCGGTCGGCGATGCGGGCATGGACGGCGCGCAGGCGCGAGATGGCGGTGAACAGGCCGAGCGTCCCGCCGCCCGCTGCCGCGATCAGCCGGTGATAGGCCTGGCCGAGCTGCGCCACGTCGCCGCGCTTCAGGTCGGTGACGACCAGCACCTCGGCATGGGCGGCATAGTCGAACGGGCTCGGCACCGCGATGTGGCGGGGCGCATGGTCGAGATGGACGGTGCCGGCGCGCGCCTCGGCGATCGTCCAGTCCTCCCCGTCGCGCAGCGTCGCCGAGGTGACGAGCACGCCGTGCGCGGGCTTGAGCACCGTCTCCGCCAGCGGGCGCGAGGGATCGAGCCAGTGGCGATGGAGGCCGATGTCGATCTCGCGCCCCTCGATCCGGTCGACCGCGAGCCAGTCGACGAAGTCGGGGTCGAGCGGGCCGCCGAGCCGGGCGAGCATCGCGATCCAGGCGGCGACGAGCTGGCCGCGCTGGGTGAGCCCGGCGATCGCGCCCTCGATCCGCGCCCGCGCCTGGCCGTCGAGCCAGTCGGGCGCGTCGTCCATCACCGCCGCCAGCCGCTGGCGCAGCCGCGCCATCGGCCGCATCAGGCTCTCCAGCGCCTCGATCGCGGGCTGGGCGGCGTCGATCAGCGCCGGATCGGGCTCGCCGACATCGGTCTCCAGCCCATAGCCGGCGTCCTGCGCGTTCGCCCGCGCATAGACGGTCGCGCGCGCCGCCGCGAGCAGCCGCTCGACCGGGCCGAGCGGCAGGTTTTCGCTTAGTCGCCCGAGCCAGCCGTCGGCGGGCAGCAGCGTCGCCGCCGCCGACGCCGCCTCGATCGCGAGCGCGCCCTCCTCGTCATAGCTGGCGACGTCGGACAGCCGCGCCGACAGCCCGCGCCGCCGCCCGCGCGCCTTGGCCTCCGGGCCGATGATCCAGCGCCGCAGCTCGATCGTCTCCTGCCCGGTCAGCGCGGCGGCGAAGGTCGAGTCGGCGGCGTCGAACAGGTGATGCCCCTCGTCGAACACGATTCGGCCGAGCGGGTGGCCCTCGTCGGCGCGGCGCTGGGCGAGGATCATCACCAGCGCATGGTTGGCGACGACGATGTCGGCGCCTTCCGAGGCGCGCGCCGCCCGCTCGATGAAGCATTTCCGGTAGTGCGGGCAGCCCGCATAGACGCATTCGCCGCGCCGGTCGGTCAGCGCGGTCGATCCGGCCCGGCGGAACAGCGTCGGCAGCCAGCCGGGCAGGTCGCCGCCGACCATGTCGCCGTCGCGCGTGTACATCGCCCAGCGCGCGACGAGCTGGGCGAGGATCGCCGCGCGGTTCTGGAAGCCGCCCTGGATCGCATCCTCCAGGTTGAGCAGGCAGAGATAATTCTCCCGCCCCTTGCGGACGACGACCTTCTCGCGCCGCACCGCCGGGTCGGGGAAGATCCGGCGGGTCTCCTTGTCGAGCTGGCGCTGGAGCGCCTTGGTGTAGGTCGAGATCCACACCGCCCCGTCGGCCTGCTCGGCCCAGAGCGAGGCGGGGGCGAGATAGCCGAGCGTCTTGCCGATCCCGGTCCCCGCCTCGGCGAGGACGATGTTCGGCCGTCCCTCGCCGAAGCGCGGATCGAAGGCGCGGGCGTTGGCGGCGGCGTAGAGCTTCTGCCCGTCGCGCGCCTCGGCGCCCTCGCCGACGAGCCGCGCGAGCCGGTCGAGCGTCTCCGCCTCGCCGAGCTGGACGTTGCGCGGCTGCGGCCGGCCGCCGGCCTCGTCCCATTCGGGCAGGCGCGCGAACAGGCCGCGTTCGGGCCGGGCCGGCGCGGCCAGCACCCGGCCGATCGCCGCCGACCAGGGCCAGCGCAGCCGGGCGAGCGACTGGGCGCTGTTCCACGCGCCATAGGCCTCGGCCCAGCCATCGGGCTCGCCCATCCGCGCGAGCAGCGCCTGCGTGGCCGCGATCAGGAAGGCGGGCGCGCGGGCGTCGTCGACCGGCGGGGCCAGCCCCAGCGCGCGGGCGAGCCCCGCCGGGGTCGGCACCGCGAAGCGCGCGGGATGGACGAAGGCGAACAGCTCGAGCAGGTCGAGGCCGGAGAAGTCGGCGATGCCCAGCCGGGCGGCGGTGACGGCGGCGTTGAGCACGATCATCGGCATCTCCGCCGCCCGCGCCGCCGCCTCGCCCCGCCCGATCCCGCGCACCTCGCCATCCGGCCCGGCGATCCAGATGCCGCCATGGGTCGCGTAGAGCGCGGGATAGGGAAGGGTGGGGGACATTCGACTCGATATGTAGGGGCTCAGGAACGATTGGGGAACAGCTTCTGTTCAAGTTCCTCCCCACGCGCAGCGGGGGGAGGGGGACCGCCGAAGGCGGTGGAGGGGGCGCCGGCGAAGCTGGCGCTGCGCGCCTACCCCTCCACCATCCTTCGGCCCACGGCTGCTTCGCAGCCGGCTTCGCGCTTTCACCATGCCCCCGGCATGGTGACGCACTACGCCCCCCTCCCCCCGCTGCGCGCGGGGAGGAATGGGTGTTCGGCCGGCATGACGGTTTTTTTTTGGTCGGTCTGTCGCTACAGGGGCGCCATATGACCGACAGCATCACCCCCGTCGCCCTGCGCGAAGCCGCGCTCGTCTCCAAGGCCTGGCCCTATGAGGAGGCGCGCAAGCTGCTCAAGCGCTATGAGAAGGGCGCGCCGGCCAAGGGGCATGTGCTGTTCGAGACCGGCTACGGCCCGTCGGGCCTGCCGCATATCGGCACCTTCAACGAGGTGCTGCGCACGACGATGGTGCGCCGCGCCTATGAGGAGATGTCGGACGTCCCGACCCGCCTGATCGCGTTCAGCGACGACATGGACGGGCTGCGCAAGGTGCCGGACAACGTGCCGAACCAGGAGATGCTGCGCGCCCATCTCGGCAAGCCGCTGACGAAGATCCCCGATCCGTTCGGCAAATATGAGAGCTTCGCGCATCACAACAACGCGATGCTGCGCGAATTCCTCGACCGCTTCGGCTTCGACTATGACTTCCGCTCCTCGACCGAGGCCTATGAGAGCGGCCAGTTCGACGAAGCGCTGAAGGATATCCTGCGCCATTATGACGGCATCATGGGGATCATGCTGCCGACGCTGCGCAAGGAGCGGCAGGCGACCTATTCGCCGGTGCTGCCGATCAGCCCGAAGAGCGGCGTCGTCCTGCAGGTGCCGGTCGAGGTGGTCGACGCCGACCAGGGCCTGATCCGCTTCGACGATGAGGGCGAGACGGTCGTCCAGTCGATCCTCGGCGGCAAGGCCAAGCTCCAGTGGAAGGTCGACTGGGCGATGCGCTGGGTCGCGCTGGGCGTCGACTACGAGATGTCGGGCAAGGACCTGATCGACTCGGTCATCCAGTCGTCGAAGATCGCGCGCGAGCTGGGCGCCCGCCCGCCCGAGGGCTTCAACTATGAGATGTTCCTCGACGAGAAGGGCGAGAAGATCTCCAAGTCGAAGGGCAATGGCCTCAGCCTCGAGCAATGGCTGACCTACGGGCCCGAGGAGAGCCTGGCCTTCTACGCCTATCGCGAGCCGAAGAAGGCGAAGCAGCTCCACATGGGCGTGATCCCCAGGGCGGTCGACGACTATTGGCAGTTCCGCGGCAATTATCCCGGCCAGCCGATCGAGCAGAAGCTCGGCAATCCGGTCCACCACATCCACGGCGCGACCGGGGACGCGGTGCCCGACAATGTGCTGCCGGTCACCTTCGGCCTGCTGCTCAACCTCGTCGGGGTGATGGGCGACGCGTCGAAGGAGCAGGTGTGGGGCTATCTGGCCAATTACGTGCCCGACGCCTCGGCCGCGAAATATCCCGAGCTCGACCGGCTGATCGGCCATGCGCTCGCCTATCATCGCGACTTCGTCGCGCCGACGCTCAAGCGCCGCAAGCCGACCGATAATGAGGCGGCGGCGCTGCGCGCGCTCGACGCGAAGCTGGCGGCGATGCCGGCCGACGCCTCGGCCGAGGACATCCAGAACGAGGTCTATGCGATCGGCAAGGAGGAGGCCCATGGCTTCGCCTCGCTGCGCGACTGGTTCAAGGCGCTTTACGAGACCCTGCTCGGCGCCGAGCAGGGCCCGCGCATGGGCAGCTTCATCGCCCTCTACGGGATCGCCAACAGCCGCCGCCTGATCGCCGAGGCGCTGGCCTGACGCGATAATTTCGGCGGGCGGGAAACCCTTGTCCGCGATCGGCGTTACGCTGCCGGTCCATCCCCTTTCGGACCGGCATGGCGGCGACGCGCATGTCGGCCGCGCCGTTGCGTATCAGGCGGCGCGGCCACGGGGGGACGGCTTCGCTTCTTCCCTTCCGTCATTCCGGCGAAAGCCGGAATCTCCCTGCCTTTTCGAGGCTGTTGGAATGGACGCCCAAAGAAGGGAGATCCCGGCCTTCGCCGGGATGACGCGCTTGGGGGCGATTGGCGGCGCCTATTTCGATGCCTTGATCCAGGCGTCGATCTTCGCCTCCAGCACCGACATCGGCAGCGCGCCGGTGTCGAGCACCTGGGCGTGGAAGGCGCGCGGGTCGAACTTCGTGCCCAGCTCCTGCTTTGCCTTGGCCTTGAGCTTGAGGATGGTCAGCGCGCCGATCTTGTAGGCGAGCGCCTGGCCGGGAATCGCGATGTAGCGCTCGACCTCGGCGGTGGCGTCGGCTTTCCCGATGTTCGAATGGGTCAGCATATAGTCGAGCGCCTGGTCGCGGCTCCAGCCCTTGGCGTGGATGCCGGTGTCGACCACCAGCCGCATCGCCCGCAGCATCTCGTCCGACAGGCCGCCGAAGCGCTGATAGGGATCGGTCTCCATGCCGAGGTCCTTCCACAGCGTCTCGGCATAGAGCGCCCAGCCCTCGACGAAGGCGGTGTTGCCGCCGAAGCGCATGAAGGCGGGGAGCGCGGTGTTCTCCTGCGCCAGGCTGATCTGGAAATGATGGCCCGGCACCGCCTCGTGCAGGTAGAGCGTCTCCATGCCCGGCGTGGTCCGCGATTTCAGGTCGTAGGTGTTGTAGTAGAAGACGCCGGGGCGCGACCCGTCGGGGGTACCCTGCTGATAGCTGCCGCCCGCCTCGGTCTTCTCGCGATAGGGCTCGACCGCCTTGATCTCGAGCGGGCTCCTGGGGACCAGCGAAAATTGCTCGGGGATGCGCTGGTCGACGCGCTTGCCGATCCGGAAATATTCGTCGCGCAGCCATTCGGCGCTGGGCGGCTGGAATTTGGGATCGTCGCGCAGATAGACGAAGAATTCGGCAAGGCTGCCCTTGAAGCCGACCTGCGCCTTGATCTTCTCCATCTCGGCGGTGATCCGCGCGACCTCCTTCAGGCCCAGCTGGTGGACGTCCTCGGCCTTGAGCGGCAGGGTGGTGTTGACCTCGATCAGATGGGCGTAGAGCTTGTCGCCGCCTTTCAATCCGACCAGCCCGACGCTGTCGCGCGCGACCGGCAGATATTCGTTCTTCAGGAAGGCGCGGAAGCGCTGATAGGCGGGGAGGATGCCGTCGCGGATCGCGGCGGCGGTCGCGGCGCGCAGCCGGGCCTGGTCGGCGGCGGGGATGCCGGCCGGGAATTCCTTGACCGGGCCGTAGAAGGTCGAGCCCTCGACCCCTTGCGCGATCTGCAGGTCGAGCTGGTCGATCATGTTGTTGACGACCAGCTTGGGTTCGACGACGCCGGTCTTCATCCCCTGGCGGAAGCGTTCGATCCAGCGGTCGACCATCACCACATAGTCGCGGTGCCGCTGCAGGTTGTTCTCATAGTCCTGGACGGTGTGGAACGGCGCCGCGCCGCCGCCCGAGGCGAAGCCCGGATAGAAGGTGTGGAAGCCGGAGAAATGATCGACCGGCTGGACCTTGGTGACGTCGATCAGGTCGGGCGCGAAGCCCTTCAGCGTGATCTCGGTCTGCCATTGGAACACGTCGTAGGCGATCTGGTCGGTGGGCGTCAGCTTCGACCGGTCGATCTTGCGGAGCGCGGCGAGGTCCGCCTCGGCGGCGGCCTTCTCGCCCGCATAATAGTCGTCGCTGACATAGTCGCCGAGCCGGCCGGCATAGCGCATGTCGCCGCGGAACATGCCGCTGATCGGATTGCGCTTGAGCGACGCTTCGTCGCTGTCGTGGAACAGCCTGGTCAGCGCGGCGTCCTCGGCGGAAGAGGCGGCGGGTTCGGCGGCCCGGGCGGCGGGAAGGAGCATCGGGCTCATGGCCGCCAGGAAGGTCGCGGCGAGCAGCATGGGACGAAGGGTCATGGAAGGGGGCATCCTGATGAGGTTATGCCTCCGTGCTATTCCCCTAACACAGTACATGCAAGCGGCCCCGGCATCGCGGGGATGCCGGGGCCGACAGGCGTCGTCGCCTTACCAGAAGAAGGAACGATGGACCTGGACGACGCGGCCGGTGCGGACGTTCACCAGCACCACGTCATTGCCGTAGCGGACCCAGCGGTTCACGCCGGTGGTGGCCGGCAGGCGATAGCGCCACGGGTCGTTGATCACATAGCGCGAGCCGTAATAGGCCGGCGCGAAGCGATGGCCGGGAGCGACCGGCCGATAGGCATAGCCGCGCGGGCCGACATAGGCGGGACGGCGATAGACGTCGCGGTGCGACTGGCGATAGTCGCGCCAGTCCTCACGCGCCTCGCGCTCGGCGTGGCGCAGGTCCTTGCGCGCGTCGCGGACGTCGTGGCGGTCGCCGTAACGCTGGGCGTCGCGCAGGTCGCGGCGCTGCTCGCGGACGTCGCGCTGGCTCTCGCGCGCCTCGCGCAGCGACTGGGCCTGGGCGATCGACGGAACCGCGACCGCAGCCATCAGCGCCAGGATGATCGGTGTACGCATCGGATTTCTCCTTCTCACTCTCACTTCCGAATATCGGTCGTGGCGGCGTCAATGATCGGCGCCAGCACAGGTTCCCGAATCGCACGGCGGGGCTGAACCCGGCGGGAACGGACTCGTCAGCGAAATGAAAGGAAAAGAGGCGGGCTTCCGCCGTTCGTCAGGCGGGGCGCTTGGCCAGATAGGCGTCGATCAGCGCGTCGCTCGCCGCGACCATCGTCGCGCAGGGGCCCTGGCTGCCGAAGATGTGATGGGTCGCCATGCCGCCCTCGATGATCAGCATCAGCCCGTCGGCCAGCTCCTCGGGATCGTCGATGTCGAGCTGCCGGGTCACGGCCGCGATCATCGCGCGCATGTCGGCCTTGCAATTTTCGAGGACGGTGCGGCCCGGATGGCCGGGCTCGGGAATCTCGACCGCGGTGTTGCTCATCGGGCAGCCGCGGAAATCGGGGGCGGCGATCTTGCGGGCGAAATGGCGCATCATCGCGCGGAGCTTGTCGTGCGGATTCTCGCCGCCTTCCTCCAGCACCGATTCGAGTGCGGCGCGGCTTTCGCGGCCGCTTTCTTCCAGGCAGGCGGCGATCAGATCATCCTTGGAGGCGAAGGCGCGATACAGGCTGGGCTTGGTCACGCCCGCCTTGCAGACGATCTCGTCGACGCCGACGGCGCGGATGCCGCGATGGTAGAAAAGATCGCGCGCCGCCTCGAACACGCGAGTCGCTGCGGTCTTCTTGAGACCCGTCATGTCGCCGCCACAACAATCGGCCTTCTTCGATGCAGCCACCGGCAGTCCATCCTTGTCTACGACTACCATGTAACAGTTCGGTACGCCTGTTTCAATATGCCTGCAATATCGTGTCAATAGGCTTCGTCAACCGTCGTCGCACGGCGATGGCGGCGGGGCGATCACCGGGTCGACCTTGGCGCGAAGCTCGGCATATTCGGCGGCCGGCGCGCTGTCGGCGACGATGCCGCCGCCCGCGCGCGCGACCAGCCGGGTCGGGGTGGCGGCGATCGACCGGATGATGATCGAGCTGTCCATCGCGCCGTCCGTTCCCAGCGCGAAGACGATCCCGAAAAACGGGCCGCGCCCCGAATCCTCGATCGCGTCGATGATCTCCACCGCGCGGCGTTTCGGCGCCCCGGTGATCGACCCGCCGGGGAAGGTCGCGGCGATCAGGTCGATCGCGTCGCGTCCCCGCCGGAGCCGGCCATGGACCGCCGACACCAGGTGCCAGACCGAGGCGAAGCCCTCGAGCCGGGCGAGCTGCGAGACGGTGACGCTGCCCTCCTCGGCGACGATCGACAGGTCGTTGCGCAGCAGGTCGCAGATCATCAGATTTTCGGCGCGGTCCTTGGCCGAGCGGGCGAGTCGCTGGCCGGTCCGTCGGTCCTCTTCGGGGTCGGCGGCGCGGGGGGCGGTGCCCTTGATCGGCCGCGTCTCGATCGCGCCGCCCGCGTCGCACTGGACGAAGCGCTCGGGCGAGGCGCTGAGCAGCGCGCAGCCCCGGCCGAGGTCGAGATAGGCGGCGAACGGGGCCGGGGTACGACGGCGCAGCGCGCGATAGGCGGCGGCGAGCGAGAGGCCCGGCGGCCGCTCCGCGACGAAGCGGGTGCTGATGTTCGCCTGATAGATGTCGCCCGCCGCGATATAGGCGAGCGTCGTTCCGAGCATCGCGGCGTGGCGTTCGGGGCCGGTCTCCTCGATCCAGTGGAGAGGCGCGGCTTCCGCTTCGGCGGCCGGCGCGGTGGCGGCGAGCAGGCGATCGATCCGCGCGTCGGCGCTCGTCCCGGCGCGGGGCCGGGCGAAGGCCCAGCAGCGGCGCGCCCGATGATCGAAGCCGAGGACGAGGTCGTAGCGGCGCACGACCAGCGCCGGCAGCTCGGGATCGCGCGGGTGCCGGCTGGCGACGCCCAGCGCGCTCGGGCCCAGCGCGTAGGACAGCAGGCCGATCAGCCCGCCGGTGAAGGGCAGGGGCCCTCGCGCGTCGTCGGGGCGGTGCAGCCGGCGCAGCTCCGCCAGTGCGTCGTCCATCGATCCGTCGGCGAGCACGACCTCCTCGGCCGGATCGATCGCGACATAGGAGGCCGCCGAGCGCGGATCGCCCTCGGCGGCGCTGTCGAGGAAGGCGATGCCCGGCCGGTCGGCCAGGCGGGCGAACCACTCGGCCGGATCGGTCCAGGGAAGTTCGCGGATCGTCAGCGGGCCGCTCATTTGGCGCGCGCCTTGATCCACAGGTGGCGGGCCAGCATCAGCGGCGGCATCCGCATCCAGTGCGAGCGGACGTAGAAGCCGAGCCGGTTGAAGGGCCGGGTCGCGCGGCCCCAGCCGTCGCGCGCGAGCAGCCGCCGGACGAACAGCGTGTCGCGCATCCGGTCGTGGCCGGCGAGGCGGGGTTCGACCGGCGTCGCGAACAGCCGGTCGGCGAGGCGCAGCGCCAGGGCGACCGGCTCGACCATCTGATGCCGGCGCGCGCGCGCGTCGAGCCGCGTCCAGAAATCGGGCGTCGCCGCGAACAGGCGCAGCAGCCGGTCGACGTCCCACAGGTTGCGCAGCCCGCCGGCCAGGTCGCCGTCGGCGAACAAATGGGTCGCGGCGTGGACGATCATGTCGGCGGGGGAGAGGATGCGTAGCCCCGGCGCGATCTCGACGCTGTCCTCGATCAGCGCGGCGGCGTCGGGCCGGCGCCGCGCGGTCAGCGGCAGGATGCTGTGGTGGACGTCGATCATGCCGCCGCGATCGCGATGCACCAGCGGCGGCAGCTCGTGCATCCAGCGGCGATAATAGGCCTGGCTGTAGTCATCGTCCTTCGCCCATTCGAAGCCGGCGGCGAGCAGGGCCGCCTCGGCCTCGTCGAGCCGGTCGCGCGGCAGCAGGACGTCGAGGTCGCCGACCACGCGGCCGATCGCGGCGGGCAGGCCGGCGAAGGCGAAGGCGCTGCCCTTGAGCAGGATCGGGGCGATGCCGAGCGGGGCGAGCGCGCGGCGCGCCATCTCGACCTCCCACAGCGCCTGGGTCCGGCCGAATTCGGCCCGCGCGCGGGCATCCTCCAGCGCGCGGGCGACCGGCGCCGGCAGCGGCATGTCGGCGAGGCGATAGGCGAGGCTGCCGTCGAGCCGCTCGGCGCGGGCGATGGCGAGCAGGCTCGTCCAGCCGTCGGGCGCGAGGCCGAGCGTCGAGACCGGATCGGCAAGCGCGGCCGCCAGCGCGCGCGCATCCCTCATGACCGGAGGGTTCACAGGCCGGCCTCGGCGCAGAACTGCTCGACGATCGCGATGCCGCTGTCGGTGTCGGGATAGGCGAAGCGCGCGGCGGGGATCGTCCCGGCGATCCGCAGGACATGGTCGAAGGCCGGCTCGCCGAGCGCGATATAGTTGGTCGATCCCTCGGTCAGCCGCATGAACAGCTCAGACCGGCTGACCCCGTCGCTGGCCGGCTCGAAGCCGTAGGAGGGGAACAGGATCAGCGCCGGCTCGGCCGGCTCGTCCATCCGGGCGATCGCCTCGGCGTTGGGGCGCAGGTGGCGCAGCTCGCCCTTGGGCGTGGCGCTCAGATGCGGACCGAAACGGGCGGGATCGGCGATCCGCGCCTCGGCCTCGGCGATCGCGCTGTTCTTCAGGCTGATCGCGCGGGGGAAGGGGATCACCCGGCCGGTCGCCAGGTCGATCATCACGAACTCGTCGGCCAGCAGCCGCCAGCCCCGCTCGGCCAGCAGCGCGGCGAGGGTCGATTTGCCCGAGCCGGAATCGCCCGGCATGATCAGCGCCTTGCCGCCGCGCTCGACCGCCGAGGCGTGGATCAGCAGGTGGCGGCACTCGCCGAGCGCCACCTGCATGTTCATCGCCATCTCGATCGCCAGCAGGGCGTGGTCGAACGCCATCGGCACCGTGTCGGGCAGGCTGTGGTCGCCCTCGATCGCGACCTGCGGGCGGATCCAGCGGCGCCAGGGGCGCGGCGGGCCGATCCGCGCCGTCACCGTGGCGATGCCCTCGTCCGGCGCGGGATAGCCGGCGTAGAGGCGGCGCAGCGCGACGATCGGCGCGGCCCAGGCCGATCCGATCCGATAGGATATCGGGCCCACCCTGACGTCGAAGCCGTGCATCAGCCGGGCTGGACCAGGCCGATGGCGACGAGGTCGGCGAGCCGCGCCTCGACCACGGCGCGCGCCTCGTCGTCCTCGGGCAGGCCGAGCGTCGCGCAGAGTTCGGCGGTCAGCCGGGCCGCGTCCATCGGCGCGGCGGCGAGCAGCGCCAGCATCTCGGGCAGCGGGCTGTCGAGGAAGTGGGTCGCCCCGGACGGCCGGTGGAAGACCAGGGTCAGCCCGTCGATCGGGTGCGTCCGGCAATCCTGGGGGAAGTCGCTGCGATAGGTCGGGATCGTCACCGGTCAGCCATGGCCGGCGGCCTTACTGGCGGCCCGGACTCTGGAGCGAGGCATAGCAGGTATAGCCCTGTTTCCCGATGGTCAGCTTCTTGATGTACTTGTTGTAGGCGTCGGTCTGCTGCGAGCTGTAGCCCGGATAGCTGGTGCCGTATTTCAGCGAATTCTTGACGTCCTCGCCCTTCAGCGGCGACGATGGCGGCTTGTAGCTGTTGGCGGTGTTGGGGTTCACCACGTCGCCGTTGTTCTTGATCCACTTGTTCGACTGGCTGCTCTGCGGCACCGGGATCTGGCAGGTCAGCGCCGAGACCGCGGCATGGGCGATGCCGGGACGCACCGTCACCACGGCGGCGGTGCCGAGCGCGCCTATCCGCAGCATCGCGCGGCGCGTCTGCGCGGTCTCCGCCTGCTCGGGCGCGGCGTCGTCGGGTCGCTCCGCTTCGGGCTGGTCATCCTCGGTACGCATAATCATCCCCCACTCGTCCCGCCGTCTTACCGCCAATCGCCGATCGAGGCGAGGCCGGAATGTCGGGCTGGCTTTTATGTCCGATAGAATTCACAATTCGGTTATAATGGGGACGGATGAAGCATGAACCGCTGCCGGATATCGGCGAGGACGGCGCCGTGAAGCAGCGCGGCAGGGGCATTCGCACCGTTTCGGCGTTCGGCCTGGTGGCGGTGGCGGCCTGGCTGTTGTCCGCGCCGATGGCGGCGGCGCTGGTGGTCGGCGTGATCGCCGCCTTCTTCGCCTGGCTGCCGGGGGCATCGCCGCACGAGCCGCCTGCACTGATCCCGGCCCCGGTGCTCGACCTGCCCGATCGCACCCAGGAGGTGATCGACGCCGTCGACGACGCGCTGCTGATCATCGAGCGGCAGCGGATCGTGACCGCCAACGACGCCGCCCGGCGGCTGTTCGGGGCGGAGCGGGTGCAGGGCGATTTCCGGCTGGCGCTGCGCCATCCCGCCGCCGCCGACCTGATCACCTCCGACCGCGACACCGAGACCCCGGTCGAGATCGCCGGGATCGGCGAGGCCGACCGCCGCTGGGTGATGAGCGTCCGCCACATCGCCGGCGGCGCCAGGCTGGTCACCCTGCGCGACCGCACCGAAAGCTGGATCGCCGAGCGGATGCGCGTCGATTTCGTCGCCAATGCCAGCCATGAGCTGCGCACCCCGCTGGCGACGATCATCGGCTTCATCGAGACGCTGGGCGAGGGCGGCGGCGCCGAGGACACCGCGATCCGGCAGCGCTTCCTGGGCATCATGATGGGCGAGGCGAAGCGCATGCAGCAGCTCGTCGACGACCTGATCTCGCTGTCGCGGATCGAGGCCGATCGCTTCTCGACGCCGCAGACCCCGCTCGCGCTCGGCCCGGTGGTCGAGGAGGTGGTGGGGGTGATCCGCTCGGGCATGCGCGACGACGGCGACCGCGACCGGATCGAGCTGACCATCGCCCGCGTCCCCGACGTCCGCGCCGATCGCGTGCAGATCGCCCAGCTGCTCCACAACCTGATCGGCAACTCGATCAAATATGGCAAATCGGGGACACCGATCCGGGTGCTGCTCGATTCGATGCAGGGCAAGGTGCGCCTCCGCGTGGCCGACGAGGGCGAGGGGGTGCCGGCCGAGCATCTGCCGCGCCTGACCGAGCGCTTCTACCGGGTCGATGCCGGCCGCAGCCGCTCGATCGGCGGAACCGGCCTCGGCCTGGCGATCGTCAAGCATATCGCCGAACGGCATCGCGCGGTGCTCGACATCGCCTCGCGGGTCGGAAAGGGCACGACCGTGACTGTAACATTTCCGGCTTTGTCGGGGGATGCATTGTCATCATAGTGCAACAACTAGCTCCCATAGGCCGCGCCAAGGCGGCGCCGGCCCCCGGAGCCGAAGGGAAGTGAAGCGATGGCATCGGGACATACCGTCAAGGCGTTCGACGAGGATCTCGGCCAGCTCCGGGCGCTGATCTCGGAGATGGGCGGCCGCGCCGAGGCGGCGATCATCGGCGCGCTCGAGGCGCTGGTCAATCGCGACCTCGAATCCGCCGTCCGCATCGTCGAGGGCGATCGCAGGATCGACGAGCTCGAGGCCGAGGTCGAGCGCCAGGTGGTGCGGCTGATCGCGCTGCGCGCGCCGATGGCCGACGACCTGCGCGAGGTGCTCGCCGCGCTCAAGATCGCCGGCGTGGTCGAGCGGATGGGCGACTATGCCAAGAACATCGCCAAGCGGATCGCGCTGCTCCAGGAAGCGCGCGGCATGGAGGCGATGGCGGTGCTGCCGGCGATGGGCAAGATCGCGGCCGAGATGGTCCGCAACGTGCTCGACGCCTTCGTGCTGCGCGATGCCGAGGCGGCGGTGGCCGTGGCGGCGCGCGACAAGGCGGTCGACGATTTCTACAACAGCCTGTTCCGCACCCTGCTCACCTACATGATGGAAAATCCGCACAATATCACGGCGTCGACGCATCTGCTGTTCATCGCCAAGAATATCGAGCGGATCGGCGATCATGCCACCAACGTGGCCGAAATGGTCTATTTCGCGGCGACCGGCCAGCAGATGGCGGAACGCGCGAAGGGCGAAGACCCGCTCAGCGGAGATATTTGATGGCACGTGCTCGGGTACTGCTTGTCGAGGACGACGCGGCGCTCGCCGAACTGGTCAGCTGGCACCTCGAACGCGAGGATTTCGAGGTCGAGCGCACCGCCGACGGCGAGGAGGCGATCCTGCTGGCGCGCGAGACCCCGCCCGACCTGGTGCTGCTCGACTGGATGATCGAAGGCGTGTCGGGGATCGAGGTCTGCCGCCGCCTGCGCCGGCTGGCCGACACCGCCAACGTGCCGATCATCATGCTCACCGCGCGCGGCGAGGAGGAGGATCGCGTGCGCGGCCTCGAAACCGGCGCCGACGACTATGTCACCAAGCCGTTCAGCCCGCGCGAGCTGGTCGCGCGCGTCGGCGCGGTGCTGCGCCGCGTCCGTCCGGCGCTGGCCGGCGAGCGGCTGTCCTACGCCGACATCGAGATGGACACCGCCAGCCACCGCGTCCGCCGCGGCGGATCGCCGATCAGCCTGGGGCCGACCGAGTTCCGGCTGCTCAAGCATTTCCTCGAGCATCCCGGCCGCGTCTTCTCGCGCGAGCGGCTGCTCGATTCGGTCTGGGGCCGCGACAGCGACATCGAGCCGCGCACCGTCGACGTCCATATCCGGCGCCTGCGCAAGGCGATCAACCTCGCCGACGCGCCCGACCTGATCCGCACGGTCCGCTCGGCCGGCTACGCCCTCGACAGCGAGGGCATGGCCTGACCGTCGGCCAAGACTGTATTGTTCTTATAATACAGTTCTGCTAATCTCCCGCCCACAGGATCGGGAGAAACACCCATGTACAGCGAGAGCGATATCGATTCCGCGGTGCAGGCCGGGGCGATCAGCCCCGACGCGGCCGGCGCGCTGCGCGCCCATGTCGCCGCCCAGCGCGCGGTGCCGGCAGTCGACGAGGAGAGCTTCCGCCTGCTGACCGGCTTCAACGACATCTTCGTCTCGATCGCGACGGTGCTGATGCTGGTGGCGATGGGCTGGATCGGCAACATGGTCCGGCTGCTGGCTCCCGACCACGGACCGTCGCCCTTCGCCGGCTTCGCGGTGGCGGGCGCGGCCTGGGGCCTCGCCGAATATTTCACGCGCGAGCGGCGCATGGCGCTGCCCAGCATCGTCCTGCTGCTCGCCTTCGCGGGCGGGCTGTTCGCGGGTCTCGTGATATTGCTGCTGACGGCGCTCGGCCTGACGGAGACGGGACCGGGCGACGAGCGGCTCTCCGCGCTGGCGATCGCGGCCGGCGCCGCGCTGTCGGCGGGCGGCGTCTGGCTGCACTGGCGGCGCTTCCATGTGCCGATCACGGTCGCGGCCGGGGCGGCGACGCTGGCCGCCCTGTCGCTCGCGCTCGCCGTCGCGGCGGCGCCGATCCTCGCCGATCACATGCTCAAGCTGGTCCTGCTCGCGGGGCTCGGCGTCTTCGCCCTCGCCATGTGGTGGGACATGGGCGACCGGACCCGCACCACCCGCCGGACCGACGTCGCCTTCTGGCTCCACCTGCTGGCGGCGCCGATGCTGGTCCATCCGATCTTCGCCGGGCTCGGCATGCTGCACGGCGAGGCGGCCGCGGCGCAGGCGGCGTTCGTCATCCTGATCTACGTCGCCCTGGGGCTGGTCGCGCTGGCGATCGACCGGCGCGCGCTGATGGTGTCGGCGCTCGCCTATGTCCTGTTCGCGCTGTCGAGCCTGATCAAGCAGAGCGGCGCGGTCGATCTCTCCTTCGGACTGACCGCGCTGATCATCGGATCGGCGCTGCTGCTGCTCTCGGCCTTCTGGACGGCGGCGCGGCGGCATGTGGTCGCGCTGCTGCCGGCCGAGCTGGCGGTGAAGCTGCCCGTGATCGATCGGTTCCAGCCGGCCTGAGCCGGCTGGATCTTCGAACCCCATCCGCCAAGCGGAGCTTTCCCGAAGAGAATATAATTTTTCCTGGATTTATTTCTATCTAATCGATAGAGAAATGGATGTGGGTTGAATTCTCAACATCTCAGGAAAGATCGATGAGCAGAAAACAGGGGGGCCGGGCGCAGATCCAGAGCGTGGAGTCCGCACCGATCCCATTCGACGTCACGCGTCCGCCGGCGATGATGCCGGCCAAGGCCATGTGTTCGATGCGCGCCTGATCCGCGCGCCGAAACCATCCCCCATGGACCGGCCCCCGCACCCGCGCGGGGCGTGATCGCGATCAGCGAACCGTAGACGCGGCGATCCGTCGCGAAGGCAGGCCGGTCCCATATTCTTCCATCGCCTCTCATGGCGGCGACCTGTGCCCCCGCGCACCGGTCGCTTCCGGCCGCGCGCGCCATGAGCCTTCAAGAAAGATCCGCCGTGAACATCCAAGGACATCTGCCCGTCTCCTCCCGCCACGATCCGCGCCTTCCCGCGTCGCGGCGGCGGGCGCCGAACAAGGCCCGCCTCTATCTGGGCCTGGCGTCGATCGGACTGCTGGGCTGGCAGAACCCCGCGCAGGCCGAGGACCAGCCGGACGAGCAGGACTCGATCGTGGTCGTCGGCTCGCGCAGCGGCAATGCCCGCGCGCTCGAAAGCTCCGCGCCGATCCAGGTCGTCGGCGGCGACACCCTGCGCGACACCGGATCGCGGACCCTGTCCGAAGCGCTGCAGCGGACCGTGCCCTCGTTCAACTTCCCGACCTCGGTGCCGTCGTCGAACGCCGCCAGCTTCGTCAAGGGCGTGTCGCTGCGCGGCCTCGCCGCAGACCAGACGCTGGTGCTGATCAACGGCAAGCGCCGCCATGCGACGGCGCAGCTCAACGCCGGCGGCGGCACGACCAAGGGCGCCCAGACGGTCGACCTCAACAGCATCCCGCTGAGCGCGGTGGAGCGGGTCGAGGTGCTGCTCGACGGCGCGTCGGCGCAATATGGATCGGACGCGGTCGCCGGCGTCGTCAACATCGTCCTGAAGCAGGGCAGCGAGGGCGGCGACATCGCGCTGCTCTACGGCATCAACGACAAGGGCGACGGCAAGACCAAGAGCGTCGAGGGATCGTTCGGCCTGAAGCTTCCGGGCGACGGCTTCGTCCGCTTCGCCTTCGACGCGTGGGACATCGGGCGCACCCGCCTGTCGGTGCCCGACACCCGCCAGATGTATTTCGCCGGCGACCCGCGCGAGGCGAGCTATCCGAACCGCGACTGGTTCTACGGCAGCGGCGCGACCAAGCGGCAGAACATCTTCATCAACGGCGAGACCACCGTCGGCGGGGTGACCTTCTACGCGCAGGGCAGCTATGGCTGGCGCAAGGACGAGGGCTTCGGCAATCTTCGCCAGCCCAATTCCGACCAGACGGTGCGCGCCCTGTTCCCGGACGGGTTCCAGCCCTTCCTCCACATCCGGTCGCGCGACGCCGCCGCCGCCGTGGGCGCGCGCTGGGGCTCGGCCGCCGCGGGCGATTTCGACCTGAGCGCCAATTACGGCCGCAACCGGGTCAAGAGCGTGGTGTCGAACACCAACAACGCCAGCCTCGGCGCCGCCAGCCCGATCGCCTTCGACACCGGCGACCTGCTGAACGAGCAGACCAACGTCAACTTCGACTGGAAGCGCCCGTTCGCCGTGGCGTTCCTGCCGACCCCGCTCAACGTCGCCGCCGGCCTGACCTATCGGCACGAGGCCTATGAGGTGTTCGAGGGCGACTATGGCTCCTGGGCCAATGGCGGCGTGCCGATCCTCGACGGCCCCAATGCCGGCAAGGTGGCGACGCCGGCTTCGCAGGGCTTCGGCGGCTTCTCGCCCGACGATGCCGGGCGCCTCTCCCGCAACGTCTATGGCGGCTATCTGGAGCTGGAGAATTCGCCGACCGAGAAGCTGCGGATCACCCTGTCAGGCCGGTTCGAGCATTATTCGGACTTCGGATCGACCACCAACGTCCGGCTGGCGACCCGCTACGAGCTCACGCCGACGCTGGCGTGGCGGTTCAGCGCGGGCACCGGCTATCGCGCGCCGTCGCTGGGCCAGTCGGCCTATTCGCGCACCATCCCGAACATCACCAACGGCGTGCTCGCCACCAACCGCCTCGCCCGGGTCGACAGCGTGGAGGCCCGCGCGCTGGGCGCGACGGCGCTCAAGCCCGAAAAGTCGGTCAACCTGTCGACCGGCTGGGTATGGACGCCCAGCCCGGCCTTCTCGGCGACACTGGACGTCTACCAGATCAGCATCGACGACCGGATCGTCCTGTCGGAGACGCTGACCGGGGCGCTGGTCCGCCAGGTGTTGGCCAATGCCGGCTTCCCGACCTATTCGGGCCTGCAATATTTCACCAACGCGGTCGACACCCGGACCCGCGGCATCGACGCCACGGCCCGCTACCGGTTCAATCTGGCGTCGGGTGCCAGGCTCGACCTGAGCGCCGGCTTCAACTGGAACGAGACCAAGATCACCCACGTCAAGGACACGCCCGCCGTGCTGAGCGGCAGCGGGCTCGTCCTGATCGGGCGCGAGGCCTCGTCGCTGATCGAGGAGGCGAACCCCGATACCTTCCTGCGGCTGGCGGCCGACTATGGCGCGGGGCCGTTCGAGGCCCATCTCTCCGGCGTGCGCTACGGCGTCTACCGGACCCGCCACACCAGCAACCCGGCCTTCGACCAGCGCTACGGCCCGCAGGTCGTGGTCAATATCGCCGCCGGCTACGCGCTGTTCGAGGGGGTCAAGCTGTCGGCCGGCGTCAACAACCTGTTCGGCAGCCATCCCGACAAGGTCCTGACCGCGATCCGCAACCCGGTCGTCTCGGTCTATTCGGGCCTGTCGCCCGAGGGCGGCGCCGGCCGCACCTATTTCGCCCGCCTCGGTTATTCCTTCTGAGCCCCCTTTCGCGGAGACTTCCCATGAAATCCGTCCTCCTGAGCGCCCTGCTCGCCGTCGCCGTCCCTTCGATCCTCGTCCAGCCCGCCCAGGCGGCCGAGGGAGGGCCGGTGAAGGAGCATGGCACCCCCCAGGTCCGCGCGCAGGTCGTCCAGGCGATCGACGCCTGGCGGGCCGCCGTGGTGGCCAAGGACCGCGCCGGTCTCGAACGCGCCTATCATGACGACCTGTCCTATGGGCACACCGATGGCGCGGTGCTGACCAAGGCCGAGCAGATCGACCGGACCATCGTCCCCGACCGCGACTTCACCGCCGTCGACGTCAGCAACCTGGCGGTTCGTTCCTACGGCAATGTCGCCTATGTCACCGCGACCTACGCCTTCCACCTCCTGTCGAAGGGCGAGACGGCCGAGCGCGTCTCGACCCTGCCCGGCCTCGACGTGTGGACCAGGGGGCCGAAGGGCTGGCAGCTCATCGCCCGCCAGCTCACCCGCACCGCGAAATAGTCCTTCCCCGGTTCATCGAGAGGTTCCCATGACCAAGCGCTCCATCCGTTCGACCCTGGCCCTGCTGCTCGCTGGCACGCTGCTGCCGCTCGCCGCCGCCCAGGCCGATCCCTTCACGCCCGCCCAGATCGAGGCCGCCGCCGCCTTGCAGGACCGGCACGTCACGCTCGACAACCATCTCGACATCCCGTTCGAGTTCGGCAGCGGCGATCTCGATGCCGGCAAGGACGGCGCGTCGCAGTTCGACCTCGTCAAGGCCGAGCGCGGGCATCTGAAGGGCGCGGTGATCGCGATCTTCGTGCCGCAGGGCGCGCGCACGCCGGCCGGCTATGCGGCGGCGGCGGCGCAGGGCCGGAAGAAGCTGGCCGCGCTCCAGTCGGTCGTCGCGGAATATCCGCAGCGCGCGGCCTTCGCCACGTCGCCGGCCGAGCTGGAGGCGATCGAGGCGTCGGGCCGCTTCGCGATCGTCCTCAGCATCCTCAACGGCCATCTGATCGGCAAGGACCTGTCGCAGCTCGACGCCTGGTATCGGGACGGCGTCCGCATCTTCGGCTTCACTCATGCCGGCAACAACGACCTCGCCGATTCGGCGCGGCCCAACCTGCTGCGCGGCGACAAGCTGGACGAGCATGGCGGGCTGTCGCCGCTCGGCCGCGCGGCGGTCGCCAGGCTCAACGACCTGGGCATCGTGATCGACGTGTCGCAAATCTCGGGCCGGGCGCTCGCGCAGGTGCTGTCGCTGACCCGCGCGCCGGTCGTCGCATCGCATTCCAACGCGCGCGCGATCATCGATCATCCGCGCAACCTCGACGACGCGCAACTGGCCGCGATCAGGAAGAATGGCGGCGTCGTCGCGATCAACGCCTACAGCTCCTGGGTCCGTCCGCTGCCGCAGGAGGCGATCGACCAGGGCAACGCCGTCCGCCGCCGCTATGGCGTGCCGGAAGAGAATAGCGTGGCGGGGATCCAGCCGCTGACCGAGGCGGGGGTCAAGGTCCTGCCGGCCGAACGGTTCGAACAATATAGCAAGGAATTCCATGCCATCACCGGCGATCCGCAATATCGCGCGACCCTCGCCCAATATGTCGACCAGCTCGACTATGTGGTGAAGAAGATCGGCATCGACCATGTCGGCATCTCGTCGGACTTCAACCATGGCGGCGGCGTGATCGGCTGGAACGACGTCGGCGAGTCGGCGAACGTGACGGCGGAGCTGCAACGGCGTGGCTATAGCGAGGACGACATCGCCAAGCTGTGGGGCGGCAATTTCCTGCGCGTCTGGGCCCGGGTGCAGGCGCTCGCCAAGACGCCGGCGGGGCATTGACCATGGACCGGCGGCAAGCCCTCCAGCTTCTCGCGGCGTCGGCCTTCGCGCTCGGATCGGCGCGGCCGGCGCTTGCCGCCCCGGGCGGCCCGCGCAAGGTGGTGGTGATCGGCGCCGGCATCCTCGGCGCGGCGATCGGCTATGAACTGGCCAAGCGCGGGGCGGACGTGACGATCCTCGATCGCACCGGCCCCGCCGCCGGCGCCACCGGCAACAGCTTCGCCTATCTCAACGCCTCGACCAAGGCGTCGTCGCGGCCCTATTTCGGGCTGAACTGGCTGGGCATGGCGGGATGGCGCGCCTGGCAGCAGGAGGCGGGCGCGGCCCTGCCGCTGCGCTGGGGCGGCGCGGTCTATTGGCGGGGCGACGCGGCGGCGACGCAGCAGCTCGCGGCGTCGCTGAATACGGTCCATGGCTGGGGCTATGCCGGCCAGGCCGTGGACGGCGCCGACATCCGCCGGCTGGTGCCGTCGGTCACCGTGCCCGGCGATCCCAGCGGGGCCTTCTTTCCCGAGGAGGGCAGCGTCGATCCGGCCGAGGCCGTGGCGGCCCTGCTGGCGCGGGCCCGGCAGCATGGCGCGCGGACCGTCTTTCCGGCGGAGGTCACCGGCCTGATCGTCGCGGGCGGGCAGGTTCGCGGCGTCCGCACCCGCGAGGGCGAGCTGAGCGCCGACGCGGTCGTCCTCGCGGCGGGCCTCGGCAGCGGGGCGTTGGCGCGGAGCCTGGGCGTGCCGTTGCCGCTGACCTCGTCGCCCGGCATCCTCATCCACACCAAGCCGCAGCCGCCTCTGATCGACCGGCTCGTCTTTGCGCCGCACAGCAGCTTTCGCCAGACCGTCGACGGCCGCATCGTCAGCAGCAGCAGCGGCCATGAGGGCGGCGGCGGCACCGGCGATCCCGCCGCGATCGGCCGCGCCATATTGGCCGGCGCGGCGGACTATCTGCCGCAGATCCGCGACGCGGCGATCGACCGGGTCACGATCGGCCAGCGGGTGCTGCCCGGCGACGGCTTCCCGATCGTCGGCTTCGTCCCCAAGGTCGACCGGCTCTACGTCGCCGTCACCCATAGCGGCGTCACGCTGGCGCCGGTGCTGGGGCGCTGGGCCGCGACCGAGATCCTCGACGGGGCGCGGGTCGACCTGCTCGATGGCTTCCGCCCGGCGCGGTTCGGCTGAGCCCCCGCGCGCGTCGTTCAGTCGACCAGCTTCATCAGCCGGCGCTCGACCGGGGCGAGCACCGGGCCCAGTTCCTGGCCGCGCTTGAGGATCGAGCCGCCTTCGCCGATCAGCGCCCACATGCCCTGGCGGGTGCGCAGGGCGGGGCGCTTCTCGATGCGATATTCGGGCCGCTCGGCGGAGCGGCGGAAGGCGGCGAAGGAGGCGGCCTCGCGGCCCAGGTCGATCGCATAGTCGCGCCACAGCCCGGCTGCGACCATCCGGCCGTAGAGATCGAGGATACGCATCAGTTCGAGCCGGTCGAACCCCACTTGCAGGGGCTTGGCCGGGAAGGGGGCCACCGTCCCCATCAGGCCCGTTCGCGATCCTCGTCGATCTTGGCGCGCGCGGCGTCGCGCTCGTCGATCAGCTTGGCGATGCGGCCGCGCAGCACCTCCAGCTCGCAGCGCAAGATTTCGAGTTGCTGGGTCTGCGGGTCGAAGCGTTCGCTGCACGGCGTGCCATAGGGCACGAAGCCCTTCTGATATTCCTTGGCATCGACCAGCATCGGCTTGGCCGGGATGCCGACCACGACCTGACCCTCGGCGACGTCGCGGGTGACGACCGCATTGGCGCCGACCCGCGCGCGCGCGCCGACCGTGATCGGGCCGAGGATCGCCGCGCCCAGGCTGATGATCGCGCCGTCGCCGATCGTCGGATGGCGCTTGCCGCCCTCGCCGTTGGTCGGATTGGTGCCGCCCAGCGTCGCGCCCTGGTAGATGGTGACGTCGTTGCCGATCACCGCCGTCTCGCCGATCACGACGAAGCCATGGTCGATGAAGAAGTTGCGGCCGATCTGCGCGCCCGGATGGATGTCGATCGCGGTGATCATCCGCGAGAAGTGGTTCACGAAGCGCGCGAGGAAATAGAGCTCGGCCTGGAACAGCCAGTGCGCCACGCGGTGGAGCCCCAGCGCGAGCACGCCCGGATAGAGCATCACCTCCCACCGGGACCGGGGCGCGGGATCGCGCGCCTTGATCGAATCGAGGTAGGAAATCAGTCCGTCGAACATCCGAAATCCTTCAGGGCCCACTCCATCGGGAACGGCCAATATAGGCCGGCCGTTGCGCCCTGCAAAGATGTTCCTGAACGGTACGTGATAAGTCCAGCTTGTCAGGTGGCCGGTTTCCTCCCCGAAACAGGGAGGAAACCGGGATTTTTCACACCGCCGTCGCGTGGACGGTGGCGGCCGCCTTGATCACCGCGCCGACGCGCGCGGCGGTCTGGATCACGTCGGCGGCGACGCCGTGCTGGCGCAGCACCTTCTCATGACTGTCGATGCACAGGCCGCAGCCGTTCATCGCCGACACGGCGAGGCTGAACAGCTCGAAATCGTCCTTCTCGATGCCGGGCGAGCCGATCACGTTCATCCGCAGCTTGGCCGGCATCTGCCCATATTCCTTGTTCGAGGCGAGATGGACGAAGCGGTAATAGACGTTGTTCATCGCCATCACCGCGGCGGCGGCGCGGGCGGCGTTGGCCGCCTCGGGGCTCAGCTTGCCGGCCACCTCGGCCTCGGTCGCCTCGACGATCGGCTTGTAGCCCGAGCCATGGGCGCAGGCGAGCAGCAGGCCATATTTGCGCTGCTCGGTCAGCGTCTGGTCGCCGAGCAGCGAGCCGACGTTGAGCCGGATGTCCTTGGCATAGTCGGGCAGGGCGTCGGCGAATTCCTTGAGCGACATCGAATCTTCCTCTCGACAATCAAACGAACGGGACGGGGCGACGGTCAAAAAAAAGAGGGCGCGGAGGCCGGCCATCGTCCTCCGCGCCCCGTTTGTCGCGCGCGTGGGGGGAACGCGCGCGACGGGCTACCTGAAAAGGGGATCAGGCAGCGGGCTTGAGAACCTCGTCGCCGGCCTTCCAGTTGCACGGGCAGAGCTCGTCGGTCTGGAGGGCGTCGAGGACGCGGATGGCTTCCTGCGGGTTGCGGCCCTGGTTGAGGCCGTTGACCGTGACGTGCTGGATCACGTTGTGCGGATCGACGATGTAGGTCGCGCGATAGGCGACGCCGGCGTCCGCATCGACGATGCCGAGCGCGTCGGCCAGCTTCTTCTGGTTGTCGGCGATCCAGGGGAAGTCGCAATTGGCCAGACGCTCGTCCGACTTGCGCCACGCGAAGTGGACGAAATCGGTGTCGGTCGAAGCGCCGATCAGAACGGCGTCACGATCGGCGAAATCCTTCTGCAGCTCGCCATAGCCGATGATCTCGGTCGGGCAGATGAAGGTGAAGTCCTTCGGCCAGAAGAAGACGACCTTCCACTTGCCACCGGTATCGCCGGTGTCGATGGTCTCGCCGGCCGGAAGCGCGGAGACGCCCTGCTGCACGGGCAGGACGAACGACGGAAATTTGTCACCAACGGTAAGCGCCACGGGGAGTCTCCTTGTTGAGGCGATGGATGATCCGGTGATGGCGTCTTGGCAGGCTGGACCTGAGTGTTCAAATTGATTATTTCGCCACTAATGATCGAAGGAGGCGATGAATGGCCACCTACCTGCCAACCCTGAAGCAGCTCCAATATCTGGTGGCGCTCAAGGATCACGGCCATTTCGGCCGCGCGGCGGACGCCTGTTTCGTGACTCAGTCGACCCTGTCGGCCGGGCTGCGCGAGCTCGAATCGCTGATCGGCATCACCCTGGTCGAGCGGACCCGGCGAGTCGTGCGCTTCACCCCGCTCGGCCTGCGCATCGCGGAGAAGGCGCAGCGCGTCCTGCGCGAGGCGGAGGAGCTGGGCGACCTCGCCCGCGCGGCGGGCAAGCCGTTGTCGGGCGACCTGCGCATGGGGGTGATCCCGACGATCGCGCCCTTCCTGCTGCCGCGCATCCTGCCGAAGCTGCGGTCGGCCTGGCCCGACCTCAAGCTCTACCTGCGCGAGGAGACGACGGGGGCCGCCTGCGACTCGCTCCATCGTGGCCATCTCGACTGCGTGCTGCTGGCGCTGCCCTATCATTGCGGCGACATCGAATCGGTCGACCTGTTCCTCGACCGGCTGTTCGTCGCCTTCCCGAAGGGCGAGATGGACGGGCCCGCGCGCGGCATCGTCGCCGACGACATCGACGAGAGCCGGCTGCTGCTGCTCGAGGACGGGCATTGCCTGAAGGACCATGCCCTCGCCGCCTGTAACCGGCCCGAGCTGCGCGCCGAGGCGGCGATGCTGGGAACCTCGCTCCACACGCTGGTGCAGATGGTCGACAACGGGCTGGGCGTCACGCTGCTGCCGAAGATGGCGCTCGACGCCGGCATCCTCGAAAACACCCATGTCGTCGCCAAGCCGCTCGACGCCGACCATCCGGCCCGCCGCATCGCGCTCGCCTGGCGCCGCGGCTCCCCGCGCGAGAAGGAGTTCAAGCTGCTCGCCGACGCCTTGCGCGAGGCGGAGTAAGGCTTTCCCTTGCCTCACCTCCTCGTCATTCCCGCGAAAGCGGGAATGACGAGGAGGGCTAGGAACCCATTCGTCCCGTGCGGAGCGCGATCGCCCAGTCGGGCCGCTCCTGCGCCTCGGCGGCGCGGGCGGCGGCCTCCCAGTCATAGTCGACCGCGATCGGCTCGGCGGTCCAGCCGCCGTCGGCCTGCCGCTCGGCGATCGCATAGCATGCCTGCGGCGTCCCGCTCTCCATGACGTGCGGAAAGGGCCGGTCGTCCGCATAAGCGGGCAGGCCGACCGAGCCGGGATTGACGATCATCTGCCCGTTCGGACGGCGATGGGCCCGGGGCAGGTGGGTGTGGCCGCACAGGATCAGCGCGGCGGTTTCCGGCCCCGTCCTGGCGGCGATCTCGTCGGCCGTCGCCGGGCGCACGCCGTCGGGGCCGACATGGTCGAGATAATAATCGAGGTCGCTGTCCGGCGTGCCGTGGCAGAGCAATATGTCGGGCGCGAGCCGCATCGTCGCGGGCAGGCTCGTCAGCCAGGCGCGGTGCGCGTCGGTGAGCAGCGGGGCGGCATGGGCGTCCGACGCCCCCATCGCCGCCGGCTCGAGGGTCAGGAGCTGCCGCTCGTGATTGCCGCGGATCGTCGGCAGGTCGAGCGCGATCAGCCGGTCGGCGGTGGCGGCGGGGTCGAGCGGGCCCGACAGGATGTCGCCGAGGTTGACGATCCGGTCGACGCCGCGCCGGCCGATGTCGGCCAGCACCGCGTCGAGCGCGGCGAGATTGCCGTGAATGTCGGAGATGGCGGCGATCCTCATCGCCGGCTCCTATCAGCTCGTCGGCAGCGAGACCATCCGGCCCGAATAGACCACCGGCCCGGTCGGCAGGCCGGTCGGCGACCCGCCCTTGGGCTCGACCGACACCGCGATCGTCATCTCCTGCTGCAGGTCGAGCGCCATGCGGTCGAGCGCGGTCGCGCCGTCCTCGCGCATCAGGCCGATTGATTTGGGCGCCGCCTTGCCGGCGATCACCCAGAGTTCCAGGCTGTGGCCGGGACGCGGCGCGACGTTCACCGGCATCACCCGCATCTCCTTGCGGTCGCGGTCATAGGTGACGAGCAGCGCCGGCGCGCCGCCCTGTTCGCTGAGCGCGGCGACCGACTGGAACAGCGGCGAGGGAGCCTGCTGCGCGACCTGTGGCGCGGGCGCGGCCGGTTCGATGCGGGGGCGAAGCGCGACGCCGGTGCTGACCAGCGCGACGAGCGCGGCGGCGACCGTCGCGACCTGCCAGCGGCGCAGGCGGCCATTGTCGTTGGCCGGGCCGCTGTCCGCGCCGATCCGCGTCCACAGTCCGGTCGGGGGCGCTTCTTCCGGTACGGCGAGGAGCAGCGGGGACAGGCGCTCCTGCCATGTCGCCACCGCCGCGACCGCGGCCGGGTCGGTCAGCAGCCGGCGCTGGAAGGCGCGGCGTTCGGCGTCGTCGAGCGTGCCGAGCACATATTCGCCGGCGAGCATGTCGATGTCGTCAGCCATCGAGACAGCCTTTCAGCCGGGCGAGGCTGCGGTGCAGCCAGCTCTTGATCGTTCCGGTCGGATGGCCGAGCCGCTCGGCCAGCTCCTCGCGGCTCTCGCCGTTCAGATAGGCGGCGAGCACCAGCGCGCGCTGATCGGCGTCGAGCCGGTCGAGGCAGACGCGCAGCGCGGCGAGCTGCTCGGCCGACACGTCCTGCGGATCGCGGAGCGCATCGAAGTCGAAATCCTCGTCGCGGGTGCGGCCGGCGGGCCGCTCGCGTCGGCGCAGGTCGATCGCGACATTGCGCGCGATCGTCGCCGCCCATGTGATCGGGCTGCCGCGCCGGGCATCGAACCCCGCGGCGTTGCGCCAGATCTTCGTATAGGCTTCCTGCATCGCGTCTTCCGCCATGGCTCTCTCCGGCAAGATACGCAGGACCACGCCGAAAAGTTTTGCCGAGGTCCGCTCGTAGAAGCGGGCGAAGGCGGTGCGGTCGCCGTCGGCGACGGCCAGCAGCAGGTCGGGAAGCTCCTCGGCGCTCATCGTTCGATGGTCTCCCCTGTCATTGCTTTCGCGGTCATGCCCGCTTCGCCTCCCACCGCGCCGCGGCGGCATCGTCCTCGGCGCGCGCCTCGACCCAGCGGCTGGCGCCGTCGGTGAAATGCTCCTTCTTCCAGAAGGGCGCGCGTGTCTTGAGCCAGTCGATCAGGAAGCTGATCGCCTCCAGCGCCGCCGCGCGGTGCGGCGATGCCGCCGCCGCCAGCACGATGCGCTGGCCGGGCAGCAGCCGGCCGTGGCGGTGGATCGCGGTGACGCCGAGCAGCGGCCAGCGCGCCGCCGCCTCCTCGGCGATCCGCGTCATCATCGCCTCGGTCATGCCGGGATGATGCTCCAGCTCGAGCGCCTCCAGTCCGCCGCCGCCGCGCACCACGCCGGTGAAGCTCGCGACGCCGCCGCCGCCGAGTGCCTCGAGCCGCGCCAGCTCGGCGCCGACGTCGAAGTCGGCGGCCTGGACGCGGACGAGGATCGCCGCGCTCATCCGCCGGTCACCGGCGGGAACAGCGCGATCTCGCGCGCGCCGGCGATCGGGGCGTCGGGGGTCACGAAGCCGTCGCCGATCGCGGCGCGCACCCGCGCCCGGTCGGCGAACGCCTCGGCATAGCCGCCGCCGCGCGCGGCGAGCCAGTCGACCAGCGCGGCGACGGTCGCGACCTCGGCGGGTGGCGACACCGTCTCGGCGCTGCGGCCGATCGCCTCGCGGACCCGGGCGAAATAGAGCAGCTCGATGGCCATGGTTCCGGTCCGTGCCCCGCTCAGTCCATGTGCCGGATGCCGACGCGGAGATAGTCCCATCCGGTGATCAGCGTCAGCACCGCGGCGGCCCACAGGCTGAACAGGCCGACCTGTTCGATCCATGGCCATTCCGGCAGCGCGCCGCCCAGGATGATCGCGCCGAGCGAGACGAGCTGGAAGGTCGTCTTCCACTTGGCGAGCTGGCTGACCGGCACCGACACGCGCACCCCCGCCAGGAATTCGCGCAGGCCCGACACCGCGATCTCGCGCAGCAGGATGATCAGCGCGGCGATCGTCGCGAAGCCCGACACGTCGTCGGTCAGCACCAGCATCAGGATCACCGCCGCGACCATGATCTTGTCGGCGATCGGATCGAGGAAGACGCCCAGCTTGGACACCGTTCCCTGCGCGCGGGCGAGATAGCCGTCGAAATAGTCGGTGATCGCCATCAGCGCGTAGAGGCCGAAGGCGATCGCATAGTCGATCCTCCCCGGCTGGGGCCACAGCAGGAAGACCAGGATCGGCACCGCCAGGATGCGCGAAAGGGTGAGAATGTTCGGCAAGGTCAGCATTCTGACCAATGCTCTAGCGTGGATGGAGAAAAGAGATAAGCCCCCCTGCCGCACGATCGGGAATATCCCGGGCCGGCCGGCCGTAGATGGGCAGGGCGGTCATGGAACCGACACGCCCCGACGTTATCGGCTTGGACCTCGCAACGGCTATCGGCTATGGGGAGGCCCGAGCGATGCCTAGAAACCGATAAGGCGCAGAATTCCCGCATGACACCTTCTTTCCGGCTTCTCGCCAAGCGCCGGTTCCTGCCGTTGTTCACCACCCAGTTTCTGGGCGCCTTCAACGACAATCTGTTCCGCACCGCGATGATCATGCTGGTGATCTACCGCATCTACAACGATCCGGCGCAGGAAGCGGCCTTCTCGGCGGTGGCGGGCGGGCTGTTCATCCTGCCCTTCTTCCTCTTCTCGGCGCTGTCCGGCCAGCTCGCCGACTGCCACGACAAGGCGAAGATCATCCGCGTGGTGAAGACCGCGGAGATATTGATCATGATCGCGGGCGCGGGCGGGCTGCTGCTGGGCAACATCCCGCTGATGCTGCTGGCGCTGCTCTGCATGGGCGCCCACTCGACCTTCTTCGGGCCGATCAAATATGCGATCCTTCCCCAGCATCTCGACGACGACCAGGTGCTGCCCGGCACCGGCCTGGTCGAGGCGGGCACCTATATCGCGATCCTGGCGGGCACCATCGTCGGCGGCATGATCGCCGCCGAACATGCCGCGATCGGCGTGCTGCTGGTCGCCGCGATCGGCTGGGTGGCCGGGCGGCAGGTGCCCCCCGCGCCGCCGCTGACCCAGGACGCCGGGGTCGATTTCCATATCATCCGGTCGTCGATCAAGCTGGTGTCGGACACGATGCACGTCCGGCGGCTGTTCCTCGCCATCCTCGCGATCAGCTTCTTCTGGGCGCAGGGCACGATCCTCGCCGCGCAGTTCCCGCCGCTGGTCAAGAACGTGCTCGGCGCCAACCAGGACGTGGCGACGCTGTTCCTGGCGATCTTCTCGGTCGGCGTGGCGATCGGCTCGATCGCGATCAACCGCATCCTCGGCGGCACCGTCTCGGCGCGCTGCTCGCCGGTCGCGGCGCTGGTGATGGGCGCCTTCGTCTGCGACATGTGGTGGACCGCGCACAACTGGCCGGCGCCCGACGGCGCGCTGCGCCATTTCGCCGCCTTCATGGAGATGCCGGGGTCGGAGCGGGTGATGATCGACCTGCTCGGCATCGCCGTCGCCGGCGGCATGTTCGTCGTGCCGCTCTACGCTTTCCTGACCACCACCGTTGCGAAGGCGCAGACCGCGCGCACCGTGGCCGCCAACAACATCGTCAATTCGGGGGCGATGGTCGCCGCGACGCTGGTGCTGGCGTCGATGGTCCATATGGGCGTGTCGGTGGCGGAGACGCTGCTGATCGTCGCGGTGGCGAGCCTGGGGGCGTCCTACCTCGCCTGGAAGCTCCACAAGGCCTGCGACTGATATCGCGCGACTGATATCGCGCGACTGGCGCCGCGTCAGGGCAGCAGTGCGCTGAAAGCGATGATCCCCAGCACATAGGCGAGGATGAACAGGCGCAGGTCGTAGCGCCACCGCTCGCTGTTCGGATCGAATCGCATCGTCCCGATCATGCAGGATGGCGGCGTGGCCGGGAAGCCGCGCCGCCATCCGTTCCCGCCCGTCCCCGTCCCGCGAAGGGACGGGCAAGCCTCATCCGTTGACCGCTATGCCCGAGGTCTCCGCCGGCGCCTCGGCCCCGTTCTGGCCGCGGCCGCGGAAGCGGGTGATGTTGTCGCGGGCCTGGTCGATCCGCTCGTGCGCCATGGTCGACAGGTCGTCGGCCGCCTTGCGCAGCCGCTCGCCGCCGCTGTTGGCGGCGGCCTTCAGCCGGTCGCGGTTCATGAAGATCGCCACGCCCGCGGCGACGATGCCGGCGATGACGCCGGCCGCGATCGACAGGCTGGTCCGGTCGGTCGGCACCTTCCGGGCGGCGCGGGTCGCGCGGGTGCGGACCGAGCGGATCGCCGTCTTGGCTTCGTCGGTCAGCGCCTGGGCGCGCGGGGTGCGCTTGGCGGCAGTGGTCTTGGCGCCGCTGCCGGTCCGGCGGCGCGACGTCGAACGCGTGCCGCCCGAGCGCGAACGGGTCGTCGTGCTTTTGATGGCCATGGTCTCTCTCCATTGAAGACAGCGGAAAATATCTGGGGAAAACGCCACGCTTCCGGGCGGGTTCCGCTTCCTTCGGCCTCGCTGCGACGAATCCTCCGCTGGCAAGGACCGGCCGGTTGATGTATCTGCTTTGTTCCATGGAGCGGCCCGATCAGCCAGCGGATGGGGAGGAAAGCGGCGAAGGTGGCCGCAAGATCATCCATATCGACATGGATGCCTTCTACGCGTCGGTCGAACAGCGCGACGATCCGGCGCTGAAGGGCAGGCCGGTCGCGGTCGGCGGCACCCGCGAGCGCGGCGTCGTCGCGGCTGCGAGCTACGAGGCGCGGAAATATGGCGTGCGATCGGCGATGGCGTCGGCGCTGGCGCGGCGGCTGTGTCCCGACCTGCTCTTCGTCCGCCCGCGCTTCGAGGTCTATCGGGAGGTGTCGCGCCAGATCCACCTCATCTTCGCCGACTATACCGATCTGGTCGAGCCGCTGTCGCTCGACGAGGCCTATCTCGACGTCACCAACAACCATCAGGGCATCGCCACCGCGACCGAGGTCGCCCGCCAGATCCGCGCCCGCATCCGCGAGGAGACCGGGCTGACCGCCTCGGCCGGGGTCTCCTACAACAAGTTCATCGCCAAGCTCGCCTCCGACCATAACAAGCCCGACGGGCTGTGCGTCGTCCGGCCGGACCAGGGCCTGGCCTTCATCGCCATGCAACCGGTCGGGCGCTTCCATGGCGTCGGGCCGGTGACGGCGACGCGGATGGAGAAATTGGGCATCCACACCGGCGCCGACCTGCGCCGGTGCAGCCGCGAATTCCTGGGGCAGCAGTTCGGCAAGTCGGGCGACTATTTCTACCTTGCCGCCCGCGCGATCGATCATCGCGCGGTGCGGCCCGATCGGGTGCGCAAGTCGATCGGGTCGGAGAACACCTTCTTCCACGATCTCTATTCGCACGAGGACCTGGCGGCGGCGCTGCTCGAATCGAGCGAGTCGGTCGCCCGCCATGCCGAGCGGACCGGCAAGGCGGGGCGGACGATCTCGATCAAGCTGCGCTATTCCGACTTCCGGACCCTCACCCGCGCCCGCACCCTGCCCGCGCCGGTCGCCGACGCGGCGCGCATCCAGGAGGTGGCGCTCGCGCTGCTCGCACCGCTCGAACCGGTCGCGCTCGGCGTCCGCCTGCTCGGCGTCACCCTGTCGAGCCTCGGCGAGGGGGACGACGAGATGGTGGTGACGGCCGAGCAATTGGCGCTCGCCTTCGAATGACTATATAGGGGTCCCCAGCGAGAGGACGCCGCCATGGCCACCCCGATCAAGATCGACTTCGTCTCCGACATCTCCTGCCCATGGTGCGTCATCGGGCTGCGCGGGCTGGAACAGGCCATCGAGCGGACCGGCGGCGAACTGGCGGCCGAGATCCATTTCCAGCCGTTCGAGCTCAACCCGGCGATGGCGAAGGAGGGCGAGAATCTCGCCGAGCACGTCGCCCATAAATATGGCTCGACCCCCGAGCAGTCGGCCGCGACGCGCGAGATGATCCGCGACCGCGCCGCGCAGGTCGGCTTCGCGATCAACCATGGCCCCGACAGCCGCATCTACAACACCTTCGACGCGCACCGCCTGCTCCACTGGGCGGGCACGCTCGGCGGCGAGCGGCAGCGGGCGCTCAAGCATGCGCTGTTCGAATCCTATTTCACCGAGCAGCGCGACCCGTCCGACCGCGCCGTGCTGATCGACGCGGCGACGGAGGCCGGGCTGGACCGCGACGAGGCCGCCGCGGTGCTCGCCTCGGACCGCTACGCCGCCGAGGTGCGCGATGCCGAGCATCTGTGGCAGCGGCGCGGGGTCCATTCGGTGCCGGCGATCATCGTCGACGACCGCTACCTGATCTCCGGCGGCCAGCCCGCCGACGTGTTCGAGCAGGCGTTGCGCTCGATCGCGGCGGAGAAGGCCCCGGCCTGACTCGGTTCAGGCGACGGCTTGCCGCGCGTCGTCGCGGGAGAGCATGCCCGCCAGGCGATCGGCGATGATCCCCCCGGCCTCGGCCATGATCCGGTCGATCAGCTCCTTGCAGGTCGGAATGTCGTGGATCAACCCCTGGACCTGTCCGGCCCAGACGAGGCCCGCGTCCAGGTCGCCGGTCCGCAGCGCCTCGCGGCCCTTGATGCCCGAGACATAGGGGCGGATATCCTCGAACACCGCGTCGGGCCGGGCCGAGATCTCGACCACCTTGTCCGACACCGCGCTCTTCGCGACCCGCGCGGTATTGTGGAACTTGCGGAAGATCAGGTTGGTCCCACGCTCGTCATTGGCGACGATGAAGCGCTTGATATCGTCGTGGATCGGCGCCTCGACCGTGGCGCAGAAGCGGGTGCCCATGTTGATCCCCTCGGCCCCCAGCGCCAGCGCGGCGGCGAGGCCGCGTCCGTCGCCGAAGCCGCCGCTGGCGATCATCGGTATCCTGACCTTGTCGGCCGCCGCCGGGATCAGGATCAGGCCGGGAATGTCGTCCTCGCCAGGATGGCCGGCGCATTCGAAGCCGTCGATCGAGATCGCGTCGACCCCCATCCGCTCGGCCGACAGCGCGTGACGGACGGCGGTGCATTTGTGGATCACCTTGATCCCATGCGCCTTGAATTCGTCGACATGCTCCTGCGGCTTGTGGCCGGCGGTTTCGACGATGGTGATGCCGCTGTCGATGATCGCGCGGCGATACTCGGCATAGGGCGGCGGGCTGACCGAGGGCAGGATCGTCAGGTTCACCGCGAAGGGCTTGTCGGTCATCGACCGGCAGCGGTCGATCTCGCGGCGCAGGTCGTCCGGCGTCGGCTGGGTCAGCGCGGTGAGGATGCCGAGCCCGCCGGCGTTGGAGACCGCGGCCGCCAACTCGGCATAGCCGACCCACATCATGCCGCCCTGGACGATCGGATGCTCGATGCCGACCAGTTCGGTGAAGCGGGTGCGCAGGGTCATCGGCCACCTGTGAAATCGGGTTTGCGCTTGGCGAGGAAGGCTGCGACGCCCTCCCGTCCGTCACGGCCGGAGATCGCGGAGGCGATCCCGCGCGCTTCCAGTTCGAGATGCGTTTCCCAGCTATTGGCGTAGGAATCGAGAAGCAAGGCGCGGACCGAACCGATCGCATATGTGGCGGACGCCGCCAGCTTCGCGGCGATCGCGGCGCCCTCGGCGGCGAGGGCGTCGTCGTCGACGGCGCGGGTGATCAGGCCCATCGCCTCCGCCTCCTCGGCGCCGACCTTGCGGTTGGTGAGGATGATCTCCTGCGCGCGGCGCAGACCGACGAGGCGCGGCAGCAGCCAGGTCAGCCCGCCGTCGGGCGACACGCCGAGCATGCCATAAGCCGGCGTGAAGCTGGCCGAGCGGGCCATCAGCACCACGTCGCCGCTCAGCGCCATGCCGTAGCCCGCGCCGGCGGCGGGGCCGTTGACGATGGTGACCAGCGGCTTGCTCATCCGGGCGAGGTGCGACATCGCCAGATGCAGGGTGCTGGCGAGTTCGGCCGTGGCGGCGGCGGTCTTGTCGCCCGCGCCGGCCATATAGGCGACGTCGCCGCCCGCGCAGAACAGCCGGCCCGCGCCGGTCAGCGTGACGCAGCGGATCGCCGGATCATGTTCGCAGTCGAGCGCGGCGGCGACCAGCGCGCGGGCGAGGTCGATGTCGAGGGCGTTCGCCGCTTCGGGGCGGTTGAGGGTGAGCTTCGCGACCGCGCCCTCGCGCTCGACGAGCAGGTTGGCGGCGCTCATCGCGGCGCCATCCGGATCGCGCCGTCGAGGCGGATCGTCTCGCCGTTGAGCATCGGGTTCCTGAGGATGCTCTCGACCAGCATCGCATATTCGGCAGGGTCGCCGAGCCGGCTGGGGTGCGGCACCTGCTGGCCCAGCGAGTCCTGCGCCGCTTGCGGCAGGCCCTTCATCATCGGGGTCATGAAGATGCCGGGAGCGATCGTCATCACCCGGACCTTGTGCTGGGCGAGGTCGCGCGCGGCGCACAGGGTGAGGCCTGCGACGCCGGCCTTGGACGAGGCATAGGCCGCCTGGCCGACCTGTCCGTCGAACGCGGCGACCGAGGCGGTGTTGACGATCACGCCGCGCTCCTCGCCGATCGGATCGGCGGTGACCAGCCGGGCGGCGAATTTCGACAGCGTGTTGAAGGTGCCGATCAGGTTGATCTCGATCACCTTGCGATAGAGGTCGAGCGCGTGGGGGCTGCCGTCCTTGGCGACGATGCGCGCGGGCGGGGCGATGCCGGCGCAGTTGACCAGGACGCGGGCGATGCCGTGCCTGGCCTCGGCCTCGGCGATGCCGGCGGCGACGCTGGCGTCGTCGGCGACGTTGACCGCGACGAAATGGCCGCCGATCTCGGCCGCCGTCTTCGCGCCGTCATCAGCGTTGAGGTCGAAGATCGTCACCCTGGCGCCGTTGGCGGCGAGCATCCGGGCGGTTTCCCCGCCCAGGCCCGACGCGCCGCCGGTGACGATCGCGGCTATGCCCTTCAGTTCCATTCAGCATTCCCCTTCCTGCGCCGCCATGGCGGCTGCATCAGACCAGTTCGACCGCCATCGCCGTCGCTTCGCCCCCGCCGATGCAGAGGCTGGCGACACCGCGCTTCAGCCCGCGATTCTGCAGCGCGGCGAGCAGGGTGGCCAGCACCCGCGCGCCGCTGGCGCCGATCGGGTGGCCGAGCGCGCAGGCGCCGCCGTTGACGTTCAGCTTCTCGGCCGGAATGTTCAAGTCCTTGGCGGCGATCATCGCGACCACGGCGAAGGCCTCGTTGACCTCGAACAGGTCGACGTCGTCGACGGTCCAGCCGGCCCTGGCCAGCGCCTTGCGGATCGCCGGCACCGGCGCGGTGGTGAACAGGCCGGGCTCATGCGCATGGGCGGCGTGGCCGGTGACCTTCGCCACGACCGGCAGGCCGAGCTTCTCGGCGACGCTCTGCCGGGTCATCACCAGCGCGGCGGCGCCGTCGGAGATCGACGAGGCGTTGGCGGCGGTGATCGTGCCGTCCTTGGCGAAGGCGGGCTTCAGCGTCGGGATCTTGTCGGGGCGGGCCTTGCCGGGCTGCTCGTCGCGCTCGACCACGGTGGCGCCGCCGCGCGTCTCGATGGTGACGGGGACGATCTCGCGGTCGAAGGCGCCGCTCTCGATCGCGGCGTTGGCCCGGCTCAGCGAGCGGATCGCATAGTCGTCCTGCGCCTCGCGGGTGAGCTGATAGTCGCGCGCCGAATCCTCGGCGAAGGCGCCCATCAGCTTGCCCGGCGTATAGGCGTCCTCGAGCCCGTCGAGATACATCGAGTCCTTGACGACGTCATGGCCGATGCGCGCGCCCGAACGGTGCTTGGCGAGCAGATAGGGGGCGTTGGACATGCTCTCCATGCCGCCCGCGACGATGATGTCGGCGCTGCCGGCGGCGAGCGCGTCGTGCGCCATGATCGCCGCCTGCATGCCCGATCCGCACATCTTGTTGACGGTGGTCGCCTCGACCGAGCGCGGCAGGCCGGCGCCGAGCGCCGCCTGCCGCGCCGGGGCCTGGCCGAGGCCGGCGGGCAGCACGCAGCCCATGAAGATCTGTTCGACCTTGTCGGCGTCGACGCCGGCGCGCTCGACCGCGGCCTTGACCGCGGCGGCGCCGAGCTGGGTCGCCGACGCGCCCGCGAGCGCGCCCTGGAAGCCGCCCATCGGCGTGCGGGCATAGGAGGCGATGACGACGGGATCGGTGCTCATGCTGATATCCTCTGATTACAGGGCGCGGGCGATCACCATCCGCTGGATGTCGGATGTGCCCTCGTAGATCTGGCAGACGCGGACGTCGCGATAGATTTTCGCGAGCCCGAATTCCTCAAGATAGCCGTAGCCGCCCAGCGTCTGGATCGCGCCCGAGACGATCGCCTCGGCCGCTTCGGACGCGAACAGCTTCGCCATCGACGCTTCCTTGAGGCAGGGCAGCCCCGCATCCTTGACGCTCGCCGCGTGGAGGACGAGCTGGCGCGCCGCTTCCAGCCGGGTGGCGAGGTCGGCGAGGCGGAAGCCGACCGCCTGGTGCTCGATGATCGGCTTGCCCATGCTGCGGCGGTCGCGGGCATAGGCGACCGCGATCTCCAGCGCCGCCTGCGCCATGCCGACGCACTGCGCGGCGATGCCGATGCGGCCCTGCTCGAGATTGGCGAGGGCGATGTTATAGCCGCGCCCCTCGGCGCCGAACAGCAGCCCGTCCTCGACGAACAGGTCGTCGAAGCGGATCGCGCAGGTGTCGGACGCCGCCTGGCCCAGCTTGTGCTCGACCTTGTCGACAGCATAGCCGGGGCTGTCGGTGGGGACGAGGAAGGCGGAGATGCCCTTCTTGCCCGCCGCCGGATCGGTCACCGCGAAGACCATCGCCACCCCGGCGATCTTGCCCGATGTGATGAACTGCTTGGCGCCGTTCAGCACCCAGCCGCCCTCGGCCCGCGTCGCGCGGGTGCGCAGCGCGGCGGCGTCGGAGCCGGCGTCGGCCTCGGTCAGCGCGAAGGCGCCGATCATCCGCCCGCCGATCAGGTCGGGCAGGAAGCGCGCCTTCTGCGCCTCGCTGCCTTCCTTCAGCAGGCCGCCGACCAGCAGGCTGTTCTGGATCGAGACGATCGTCGACAGCGCGCCGTCGGCCGCCGCGATCTCGATCAGCGACAGCGCGTAGGAGACATAGTCGGCCCCGCCGCCGCCGGCCGCCTCCGGCGCGACCATGCCGAGCAGGCCGAGTCCCGCCAGCTCCTCGAACAGGCCGGCGGGGTAGCCGCCCGCCGCCTCGAACGCCTGGCTGCGCGGGCGGATCTGCTCCTGCGCGAAGGCGCGCACCGCCTCCTGGATCGCGGACTGGGTCTCGGAAAGAATCATGGAACCTCGGCGAACAGGTTACTCATGGGTATATTGATTGCTCACCGGTTTTCTGTCAATGCTCGGCGATGGATATCGAGGCTCCGGCATCCCCGTTCCGAACCCGCGAGCAGAAGGCGGAGGAGCGTTCGGCGAAGCGCCAGGCGCTGCTGATCGCGGCGGTGCGGATGTTCAACGAGCGCGGCTATCACGCGACCCTGCTCGAGGACGTGGCGGCGAGCCTCGGCGTGTCGAAGCCGACCATCTACCATTATCTCGGCAACAAGGAGCGGGTGCTGCTCGAATGCATCGCGCTCGGCATCGAGCATTATCATCGCGCGATCGACGAGGCGCGGGAGGCGCCGGGCAGCGGCCTCGACCGGCTGCGCCATTTCCTGCGCGCCTATGCCCGCGCCAACATGGACGATTTCGGCCGCTGCGTGATCCGCACCGGCCCGGAGCCGCTGTCGCCCGAGGGCCGGAAGAGCCTGCGCGAGGGCAAGCGCGGGATCGACGCGGCGATGCGCGCCTTCATCGAGGAGGGCATCGCCGACGGCTCGATCGCGCCGACCGATTCGAAGCTGCTGGGCTTCACCCTGGCGGGCGCGCTCAACTGGCCCGCGCGCTGGCACGTCCCCGGCGGCGAGCTGAGCGCCGAGGAACTGGCGCGCCGCATGGTCGACATGCTGACCGCCGGCCTGGCGCCGCGCTGATCACGTTTATCGGTCGCCTTCCTTCGTCATTCCCGCGAAAGCGGGAATCCACGGTCGCGGGACGCTGTTTGACGCGAGGTGCCGCCGTCCATGGATTCCCGCTTTCGCGGGAATGACGATAAGGGGAGCTAGAACAGCCCCGCCAGCAGGTAGAAGCCCGCGCCGAACGCGGCGGCGGCGGGGAGGGTGACCACCCAGGCGACGACGATGCTGCTGGCGACGTTCCAGCGCACCGCCGACAGGCGCCGCGACGAGCCCACGCCGACGATCGCGCCGGTGATGGTGTGGGTGGTCGACACCGGCACGCCCAGCCAGGTCGCGGTGAACAGGGTGATCGCGCCGCCGGTCTCCGCGCAGAAGCCCTGCGCCGGGGTCAGGCGGGTGATCTTCGATCCCATGGTGTGGACGATCTTCCACCCGCCCGCGAGCGTGCCGAGGCCCATCGCCGCCTGGCAGCTGATCACCACCCAGAAGGGGACGTGGAAGGCGCCGCCGAGCAGGCCCTGCGAATAGAGCAGCACGGCGATGATCCCCATCGTCTTCTGCGCGTCGTTGCCGCCATGGCCGAGCGAGTAGAGCGAGGCCGAGATGAGCTGCAGCCGGCGGTAGCGCTTGTCGGCGGCGCCCGGCGTGCTGCGCACGAACACCCAACTCGTGATCAGCACCAGCAGCAGCGCGAGGACGAGGCCGATCGTCGGCGACAGCACGATCGCGAAGCTGGTCTTGAGCACGCCCGACCAGACGATCGAGCCCACCCCGGCCTTGGCCGTGCCCGCGCCGAGCAGGCCGCCGATCAGGGCGTGGCTGGACGAGGAGGGGATGCCGAGCAGCCAGGTGATCAGGTTCCAGCTGATCGCCCCCATCAGCGCGCCGAAGATCACATGCGCGTCGATGATGTCGGCATGGACGATCCCCTTGCCCACCGTCTCGGCGACGTGGAGGCCGAAGAACAGGAAGGCGATGAAGTTGAAGAAGGCCGCCATCGCCACCGCCTGGTGCGGCTTGAGCACGCGGGTCGACACCACCGTCGCGATCGAGTTCGCCGCATCGTGCAGGCCGTTCAGGAAGTCGAACGCCAGCGCGATGGCGATCAGCCCGACCAGCAGCGGGAAGGAGATGATTTCCATGGTCAGGCGTGGTCGAGCACGAGGCCCTGGATCTCGTTGGCGACATCCTCGAAGGCGTCGGTGATCTTTTCGAGATGGCTGTAGATCTCGCGGCCGATGATGAAGGCCATCGGCGACTTGTCGCCCTTCGCCTTGAACAGCGTCTTGAGGCCGGCGGCGTGGATCTCGTCGGCATGGCCTTCCAGCCGGACGATCCGCTCGGTCAGGCTGTGCAGCCGCCCGGCGTTGCGGCCGAGGTCGCGCAGCAGCGGCATCGCGTCGGCGGTGATCCGCGCCGCCTCGACGATCAGCCCGGCCATGTCGCGCATCTGCGGCTCGAACTCCTGGACCTCGTAGAGGGTGATCGCCTTGGCGGTCTGGTTCATCTGGTCGATCGCGTCGTCCATCGATCCGATCAGGCTGGTGATCGCGGTGCGGTCGAACGGGGTGATCAGCGTCTTGCGGACGTCGACCAGCACGTCGCGGATGATGTCGTCCGCCTCATTCTCCCGGTCGAAGATCTCTTGGCTGTGGAGCGGCATGTCGGGCCCGCCCTGCAGCAGCCGGCCGAGCGCGTCGGAGGCGGCGACGGTCAGCGCCGCGTGCGCCTCGAACTGCTCGAAGAAGCTGCCCTGCTTGGGCAGCAATGCCTGGAACCAGCGCACGATGGTGAACCTTTCTGCTGTATGGCGGCGGGTGGCCGTGACCACCCGTTCGGCAAGGCCGGGATTCCAGACCGGCGGGGTGAACCCGGCCAGGATGTCGCGAAGCTCCTCCTCGTCGACCGCGGCGGCCGCGCCCTGGGGCGTGAACCAGCGCAGCTCGCGCTCGTCCTTTTCCGGCCAGCTGTCGAGCTGGGTGGTCACCGAGAAGGGGAAGATGTCGACCGTCGCGGGGCGCGACGTGCCGTTGCGGCGCTGCTTGCGATATTGATAGGTGCCGATCGCATAGGGGCAGGCGATGCCGACCAGGCCCGCTTCCTCATAGGCCTCGTGGCTTGCCGCCTCGTGGCTTTTCAGGCCCTTGATCCGGTTGCCCTTGGGCAGCACCCAGCGCTTCGTCTCGCGCGAGGTGATCAGCAGGACCTCGGTCTGGCCCGCTTCGGTGGTGCGATAGGGCAGGACGGCGATCTGGCGAATGGTGCGAATCCCCCGGGCGTACCGGGGCTCCCTACAAATATGACAATTTCGTTGCAATGCGCTGTTGGCGATTCGGGTCCTTCGCCGTCGATCGATCGCCCCTCCATGCCCTTCCTGTCGTTCGTCGACCGCCAGCGGACGTTCGTCGGCCGAAATCGACCTTTGTGGAGAGGGCGGCGCGGTCGGTCGAAGCGTCGATGCGGGTCAACGGTCCTTGGCATAGTTGGTTGCTCAACGGCGGTTCGGAAGCAAGCCCGGGACGCCGCGGAACAGGGATTTTCACCGGACGAAGGTCGCCACCCCCGTCCGGCGCACAACAGGAGACACGACATGACCCGTTCGACCAAGATCATCGCCGCCCTCGCCGCCGCCCTCGCCACCAGCGGCACCGTCGCCTTCCCGGCCTATGCGGCCGAAGCGGGCAAGGTCTCGGCGGTCAGCTATGCCGACCTCGACCTCGCCAGCACCGACGGCGCGGCCTCGCTGAAGAAGCGGGTGGAGCGCGCGGCCCGCGACGTCTGCACCTTCGAGGGCGACCGTTCGCTCGACGGCGCGATGGAAGCCAAGGCCTGCGCCAAGGTCGCCGCCGCCCGGGCGATGCCCCAGGTCGAACTGGCGCTGGCCAAGGCCGGCACCCAGCTCGCCGACAACGGCCGGATCACCGTCGCGGCCCACTGATCCTACACGGCCGGAGCCAGCCCGGTCCCCACCTAGCCTCCCGGGAATCCCCCAAGCCACCTGACCCCCCGGGAGGCACCGCCTTACACGCGGCCGGACTGGCAATTTCCACCGCGTGGGACGCACCCTCGGGTTCCCTTGCCCGGGGGTGCTTTCCGTTTCCGCCCGGCTTTTCCGACGCATCCGCGCCATGAATTCGTGGCCGGAACGGAACCCAGGCCGGTTTCCGCGCGTCCTTCCCGCAGTTCACCCCGGCCGATGACCGGTCCGTCCATGGCCGGTTGATTCCACGGCTGTTATTGCGGCGAGGAAATGAAATGCTGTCCCGGTCCCATCAGCCGGCGCTTGCGCCCCCGCCGGCGATCGATCCAGCGAGCCATAGTCTTTTCGTCGATTTCGACGGGACGCTGGTGCCGCTCGTCGATCATCCGGAACTGGTGCGCGCCGACGCCGAACTGGTCGAGCTGCTGACGACGCTGCACCGGCGTTTCGCCGGGCGGGTCGCGCTGGTCAGCGGCCGATCGATCGCCCAGCTCGACCAGATGGTCGGGCCGATCGCCGCCGGGATCGCCCTCGCCGGCAGCCATGGCGCCGAGGTGCGCCGCGACGGCCGGCTGATCGAGCCGCCCAGGCCCGAGGGGCTCGACGGCGCGATCGCCGACGTCCGGCTGTACGGCGCCGGCCATCCCGAGATGATCATCGAGGAGAAGAGCCACGGCGTGGCGATGCACTATCGCGTCGCGCCGATCCTGGAGGAACCGGTCAAGCGCCGCGCCCAGGCGATCGCCGAGCGCCACGGCCTGATCGTCCAGCCCGGCAAGATGATGGTCGAGCTGCGCGGCGCCGGCTGGAACAAGGGCGAGGCGGTCGAGGCGCTGATGGCCGAGCCGCCGATGGCAGGCAGCCGCCCCGTCGTGATCGGCGACGACCTGACCGACGAGCCCGCGCTCGCGGTGGCGGGCGCGATGGGGGGCTTCGGCGTGCTGGTCGGCCCCGGCCGCGAGAGCGCCGCGCTCTACGGCCTCGCCGACGTCGGGTCGGTGCGCCGCTGGCTGTGGGAGGTCGCCGCGTGACCGCGACGCTCGACCTCTGGCCGATCGGCAATTGCCAGGCGTCCGCACTGGTCGACCGCGCCGGGCGCTTCGTCTGGGCCTGCGTGCCGCGGGTCGACGGCGATCCGGTGTTCTGCTCGCTGCTCGACGACAATGTGCCGGCGGCGCCGGGCGCGCGCGGCTTCTGGGAGATCGACCTGGAGGACTGCGCCGAGACCCGGCAGGACTATATCCGCAACACCCCGATCCTCGTCACCCATCATGTCGACGCGGCCGGCAACGCGATCGAGGTGGTCGACTTCTGCCCGCGCTTCTTCCGCCACGGCCGGATGTACCGCCCGGTCGCCTTCTGCCGGATCGTCCGCCCCACCGCGGGCAGCCCGCGCATCCGCGTCCGGCTGCGTCCCGCGCACGACTGGGGCGGCGGCGATCCCGAACGGACGCGCGGGTCGAACCATATCCGCTACATATTGAGCGAGACGACCCTGCGGCTGTCGACCTCGGCGCCGGTCGGCTGGCTCGAGAGCGAGCGGCTGTTCCGGGTCGAACGGCCGCTCCACTTCTTCCTCGGCCCCGACGAGAGCTTCGTCGGCGACATCGGCGACACGCTCGACACCATGCTCGAACACACCGCGCACGAATGGCGCCGCTGGGTCCGGGCGCTGGCCACCCCGGTCGAATGGCAGGACGCGGTGATCCGCTCGGCGATCACCCTCAAGCTGTGCCAGCACGAGGAGACCGGCGCGATCGTCGCGGCGCTCACCACCTCGATCCCCGAACATGCCGATTCCCAGCGCAACTGGGACTATCGCTACTGCTGGATCCGCGACGCCTATTACACCGTGCAGGCGCTCAACCGGCTCGGCGCGCTCGACGTGCTGGAAAGCTATCTCGAATATCTGCGCAACATCGTCGACAACGCCAAGGGCGGCCATATCCAGCCTCTCTACGGGGTCGGCGGCGAGGCGACCCTGGTCGAGGGCGTCGCCCCCGCGCTCAACGGCTATCGCGGCATGGGACCGGTCCGCATCGGCAACCAGGCCTATGAGCAGGTCCAGCACGACGCCTATGGCCAGATCATCCTGTCCAACGCGCAGGCCTTCTTCGACCAGCGGCTCTACCGCATGGCCGGCGAGGAGGATTTTCGCGCGCTGGAGAAGGTCGGGGAGCGCGCCTGGCAGGTCCATGACCAGCCCGATGCCGGGCTGTGGGAATTGCGCACCAAGAGCTATGTCCACACCTATTCGGTGGCGATGTGCTGGGCGGCCTGCGACCGGCTGGCCAACGCGGCCGAGGCGCTGGGGCTGGGGGAGCGGGCCGGTTTCTGGCGCGCGCGCGCCGACGCCATCCGCGAGCGGATCGAGACCGACGCCTGGCGGGAGGAGACGCAGCGCATCTCCGCGACCTTCGATGGCGACGATCTCGACGCCAGCCTGATCCAGCTGCTCGACCTGCGCTTCGTCAAGCCGGGCGACGAGCGCTTCCAGGGCACGCTGCGCGCAGTCGAGGACGGGCTGCGGCGCGGGTCGCACATGCTGCGCTACGCGACCGAGGACGATTTCGGTCTGCCGCACACCGCGTTCAACATGTGCACCTTCTGGCTGATCGAGGCGTTGTGGCTCACCGGGCGGACCGATGATGCGAGGGAATTGTTCGAAGAGATGCTGTCGCGCCGCACCCGGGCCGGGCTGTTGTCCGAGGATATCGATCCGGCGACGGGCGAGCTGTGGGGCAATTATCCGCAGACCTATTCGCTGGTCGGCCTGATCAACTGCGCCGCGTTGCTCAGCAAGCCGTGGAGTTCGGTGCGATGAGCCGGCTCGTCATCGTCTCCAACCGGGTGCAGCCGCCGATCGGCGAAGGCGGCAGCGGCGGGCAGGGCGGCCTCGCGGTCGCGCTGTCGGCGGCGCTGCGCGAATCGAGCGGTATCTGGTTCGGCTGGTCGGGCGAGACCACCGAGCAGTTCACCGGCCATATCAACCTGCAGCGCAATTTCGGCGTCACCACCGCGACGATCGACCTCGAGGAGCAGGACGTCGACGAATATTATAACGGCTATGCCAACCGGACGCTGTGGCCGCTGTTCCACTACCGGATGGACCTGGCCGAGTTCGAGAGCGGCTTCGCCGAGGGCTATGAACGGGTCAACCAGCGCTTCGCCGAGACGCTCGAGCCGCTGATCGAGGCCGACGACCTCGTCTGGGTCCACGACTATCACATGTTCCCGCTCGGCCAGTATCTGCGCGACCGGGGGATTGCGAACCGGATCGGCTTCTTCCTCCACATTCCCTGGCCGCCCTATCGGCTGCTGCTGTCGCTGCCCAACCACCGCCAGCTCGCCGAGACGCTGTTCGCCTATGACGTGGTCGGTTTCCAGACGCGCGATTCGCTCGACAGCTTCCGCGACTATGTCATCCAGGAAATGGGCGGTTCGTTCGGCGAGGACGGGCGGATCATCGTCGGCGATCGTTCGATCATCGCGATTCATTGTCCGATCGGCATCGACACCGACAATTTCGTCGAGGCGACCCGGTCGACCGCCGCGCGCCATGCCCATCACCGGATGCGGGAGAGCGCCAACGGCCGCGAGATGATCATCGGCGTCGATCGGCTCGATTATTCGAAGGGGTTGCAGGAACGCTTCCTCGGCTATGAGCGGCTGCTCCAGCAGAACGAGAAGATCCATGGCGAGGTCTTCCTGCTGCAGATCGCGCCGCCGTCGCGCAGCGACGTCCAGAGCTACCAGGAGATCCGGGCCTCGCTCGATTCGCTGTCGGGGCGGATCAACGGCGCCTATGCCGATGTCGAATGGGTGCCGATCCGCTACGTCAATCGCGGCTATCCGCGCGACCGGCTGGCCGGCATCTATCGCGCCGCCAGGATCGGCCTCGTCACCCCGCTGCGCGACGGGATGAACCTGGTCGCCAAGGAATATGTCGCCGCGCAGGACCCGGAGGACCCCGGCGTGCTGATCCTCTCCCGCTTCGCCGGCGCGGCCGAGCAGCTCACCGAGGCGCTGCTGATCAATCCCTACAGCGCCGAGGAGATCGCCGACGCGATCGAGCAGGCGCTGGCGATGCCGCTGGAGGAGCGCCAGGCGCGCTGGCGCGCCTGCATGGACAATGTCGAGAAGGAGGACGTGATGTGGTGGCGCCGCCGCTTCACCGCCGCGCTCGAAGCAGTGACGCAGTCGGCGGCGTGAGTCCGGCCTCCGGCTTCGAGCACGTCATCCTGACGAAAGTCAGGATCCATTGCCGCTCCATCGAGATGGAGCCGGGGCGTTGCGGTTCTGGATCCCGGATCAAGTCCGGGATGACGATGGAAAAACCGCTTCGTCCATCTCTTGACCCCCGGCGCCGCCATCCCTAGCTGGGCGGTGCGAGGCCACGTCCTCCCCCGCGCCCGCGGGTCTCAAGTCCGGGACGGCCCGGCAGCCCTTTGAAGAAGGAGGCTGCCATGGCCTGGGTGTTTCTGATCGTCGCCGGTGGACTGGAGGTCGTCTGGGCCTTCTTCATGAAGCAGTCCGAAGGCTTCACGCGTCCGTTGCCGGCCGCCATCACCATCGTCGCGATGATCGCCAGCTTCGCCCTGCTGTCCTGGTCGATGCGGTCGCTGCCGCTCGGCACCGCCTATACGATCTGGACCGGCATCGGCGCGGTCGGCGCCTTCCTGGTCGGCATCATCGTGCTGGGCGAACAGGCGAATGCCATGCGGATCGCCGCCGCGCTGCTGATCGTCGGCGGGCTGGTGCTGATGAAGCTGTCGTCGCAGGGATAGACGCCGGCGCGGTCAACTGACCGGCGTCCGACGTCGATAGCTCAGCGCCTCGGCGATATGGACGCGCTGGACTGTTTCCGATCCGGCCAGGTCGGCCACCGTCCGGCTTACCCGCAGCACCCGGTGATAGCCGCGCGCCGAGAGGCGCATCGCCTCGGCGGCCTGGGCGAGCAGCTTGCGGCCGGCGTCGTCGGGGGTGGCGACCGCGTCGAGCAGCTCGCCGTCGGCCTCGGCGTTGGTGCGGGCGCCGTGCGCGGCGTAGCGCTCGGTCTGGAGCGCGCGGGCGGCGGCGACGCGGGTGGCGACCTCGGCCGAGCCCTCGGCGGGCGGCGGCAGGACGAGATCGGCGGCGCTGACCGCGGCGACCTCGACATGGAGGTCGATGCGGTCGAGCAGCGGCCCGGACAGCTTAGCCTGATAGTCGGCCGCGCATTTCGGCGCGCGCGAGCAGGCGAGGGCGGGGTCGTCCATATGGCCGCAGCGGCACGGGTTCATCGCCGCGACGAGCTGGACGCGCGCCGGGAAGGTGACGTGCGCATTGGCGCGCGCGACCGAGACCTTGCCGGTTTCGAGCGGCTGGCGCAGCGAATCGAGCACCGCGCGCTGGAACTCGGGCAACTCGTCGAGGAACAGCACGCCGAGATGGGCGAGGCTGACCTCGCCCGGCCGCACCTTGATCCCGCCGCCGACCAGCGCCGCCATCGACGCCGAGTGATGCGGCGCGCGGAACGGGCGGGCGCGGATCAGCCGGCCGTCCTGCAATTCGCCCGCGACCGAGGCGACCATCGACACTTCGAGCGCCTCGGCGGGCGTCAGATCGGGCAGGATGCCGGGGAGGCAGGCGGCCATCAGCGACTTGCCGGCGCCGGGCGGGCCGCTCATCAGCAGATTATGACCTCCGGCGGCCGCGATCTCCAGCGCGCGCTTGGCGGTTTCCTGCCCCTTCACCTGCTTCAGGTCGGCCAGCGGCGCGACGGCCTCGGCGCTGCCGGGCAGCGGCGGGGTCAGCGGGGCGCCGCCCTTGAAATGGCCGATCAGCGACAGCAGGTCGGGCGCGCCGATCACCTCGATCGTGCCGGCCCAGGCGGCTTCGGGCCCCTGCGCCGCCGGGCATACCAGCCCGAGGTCGCGTTCGGAGGCATGGAGCGCGGCGAGCAATACGCCGGGCGCGGGCGCGACCCGGCCGTCGAGCCCCAGCTCGCCGACCACGACATAGGCGGCCAGCGTCTCGGCATCGATCACCCCCATCGCGCCGAGCAGGCCCAGCGCGATCGGCAGGTCGTAATGCGATCCCTCCTTGGGCAGGTCGGCGGGCGACAGGTTCACCGTGATCCGCTTGGGCGGCAGCGCGAGGCCGATCGCCGACAGCGCGGCGCGGACCCGCTCGCGGCTTTCGGCCACCGCCTTGTCGGGCAGGCCGACGACGATGAAGGCGGGCATGCCCGGCGCGACCTGCACCTGCACCTCGACCGCACGGGCCTCCAGCCCGAGAAACGCGACCGTCGCGACATGCGATACCATCAACCAGCCCCCGATGTTCGCGGACTGTTCTAGAATCGTTACGCTGCCATCGCAACGGCCGGGTCGTGCGTCACTGGCTCAGCAGGTCGACCGTGCCGTTGTCGAAGCCCGAGACGCGCACCCAGCCGAGCTGGGTCGGCGGCACGCCGGCGAGGTCGACCGTATATTGCTTCCAGCTTCCGGGCGGCAGCGGCTCGGGCGCGGTGAACAGCAGCGACTGCGTGCTGGTTGCTGCCATCGGCAGGCCCTTGGCGTCGTTGGAGCCCCATTCGATCTTGGCCTTGAGCCCGCTCAGCCGGGCCGCGGTCGGGTTGCCGAAGTCGAGCACGACGCGCGATCCGCTGGCATAGGGCTCGATATTGGCGATCGCGACGGCGATCCGCCCCATGTCGCCGTCGATCATGCTGTAGCCGCTGCCGCCGGGCTTCAGCGTGATCGCCTTGTGCGCGTCGGCGGCCTGCTCGACCTTGGCGAGGCGGGCCTCGATCGTCTTCAGCCGCTCCTCGGTCTTCGACCCGCAGGCGGTCAGCGCGGGCAGCAGCATCAGCATGCAGAGGGTGGTAGGACGCATTTCATACTCTCCCGGATGGTCATCGGCGTTCCGAACGTCCGTGAAACGAAAAGGAGCCATCGTCCGTAACGAAAACCTGTTCCCGCCATCCATGCCCGAGGGAAATGGCATGAAACTGCGGTGGCCGGTACGGCCGGCGATTGACTCATCCGGCCCTTTTGCCTAAGCGCGCTCCCGATATGTGGCTGCCGCATTGTTCGGCGGCCCCTTTTGTTTTGGATTTGAGGCAGAGACGATGAAGCGCACTTTCCAGCCGAGCAACCTGGTCCGCAAGCGGCGCCACGGCTTCCGTTCGCGCAGCGCCACCCCCGGTGGCCGCAAGGTGCTGGCGGCCCGCCGCGCGCGCGGCCGCAAGAAGCTGTCGGCCTGACCGGGACTCCCTACGCGGTGCTCCAGCGCCGCGCGGATTTTCTCGCGGCCAATGGCGGCAGGCGGGCGCCGATGCCCGGTTTCGTCCTGCTCGTCCGGCCACGGGGCGATGATGATCCGGTCATGCGCCTCGGCATCACCGTCACCAAGAAGATCGGCAACGCGGTCGTCCGCAACCGCGTGAAGCGACGCTTCCGCGCGCTCGCGCGCGAGCTGTTGCCGGTCGCGGGCATCGCGGGCGCCGATCATGTGCTGATCGGCCGCGCCGGCGGAGTCGAGCGCGATTTCGCGCAGCTCCGCGCTGAACTGCTCAAGGCGCTCGGCAAGATCGCACGATGATCGGCCGGCTCATCATCCTGCTCGCCAGGGCCTGGCAGATGGGCCCGTCGCTGGTCCTTCCCCCCACCTGTCGCTATGTACCGAGCTGTTCGGCCTATACGATCGAGGCCGTCTCGCGCTATGGCGCGCTCAAAGGCGGGTGGCTGGGGTTCCGCCGGATCTGCCGATGCCACCCCTGGGGTGGGTCGGGTTTCGATCCGGTGCCCTGATCGCCAATCTGATCATCCAAGGAATTCCGGGAGTTTTTGGTGGAAAACCAGCGCAACATGATCCTCGCGATCGTCCTGTCGGCGCTCGTCCTGTTCGGATGGCAGTTCCTCGGTGATCGTTTCTTCCCGCCCGCCAAGCCGCCGGTGACGAAGATCGAGGGCGGCCAGGAGAAGGTTCTTCCCCAGCCCGGCGCCGATCCGGCGGCCGCCGGCCCCAAGGCGATTCGCGCCCGCGCGGCGGTGCTGCGCGAGACCCCGCGCGTCGCGATCGACACGCCGAAGCTCGCCGGCTCGATCAACCTGAAGGGCGCGCGGATCGACGACCTAGTGCTCAAGGCCTATCGCGAGACCGTCGCGAAGAACGCGCCGCCGATCCGCCTGCTCTCGCCGCTCGGCTCGCCCGCGGCCTATTATGCCGGCTTCGGCTGGACCGGCGACGGCGTCGACGCGCCGGGCCCCAACACCGTCTGGACCGCGAGCGGCACGGCGCTGACGCCCGAGACGCCGGTGACGCTGAGCTGGACCAACACGCGCGGCCAGCGCTTCGAGACCGTCATCGCGGTCGACCGCGACTATATGTTCACGATCACCCAGAAGCTGGTCAACGGCGGCGCGGGCGCCGTCGCGGCGCGGCCCTATGGCCTGATCTCGAAGGACGGCGTGTCGAAGGACCCGTCGAGCTGGACGCTCCACACCGGCCCGATCGGCGTGTTCAACGATGCCGCCAATTACGACCTCAGCTTCAAGAAGCTCGACGAGGCGGGCCAGCCCGGCATCCGCTTCGCCAGCACCGGCGGCTGGCTGGGCTTCGGCGACAAATATTGGCTGACCGCGCTGGTCCCCGACAGCAAGGCGTCGGTCGACGCCGGCTTCCTGTCGACGGCGCCGCAGGTCTACCAGGCGGTCGAGAGCGGCCGCGCGCTGGTGATCGCGCCGGGCCAGGCCGGCTCGGTCTCGCAGCGCTTCTTCGCGGGCGCCAAGGAAGTGGCGCTGCTCGACCGCTACGAGAATGACCAGGGCGTGCCGCTGTTCAGCCGTGCGATCGACTGGGGCTGGTTCCGCGTGCTCGAGAAGCCGATCTTCTGGGTGCTCGACCAGGTGTTCAAGCTGGTCGGCAATTTCGGCGTCGCGATCATCATCCTCACCTTCCTGGTGCGCGGCCTGATGTTCCCGATCGCGCAGAAGCAGTTCCGCTCGATGGCCGGCATGCGCCGCGTCCAGCCGAAGATGAAGGAGCTGCAGGAGCGGCTGAAGGACGACAAGCCGCGCCTCCAGCAGGAGCTGCTCAAGCTCTACCAGGAGGAGAAGGTCAATCCGCTCGCGGGCTGCCTGCCGATCCTCGTCCAGATCCCGGTCTTCTACGCGCTCTACAAGGTGCTGATGGTGACGATCGAGATGCGGCACCAGCCCTTCGTGCTGTGGATTCGCGACCTGTCGGCGCCCGATCCGCTGCACGTCCTCAACCTGTTCGGGCTGCTCGACTTCACCCCGCCGGCGTTCCTCGGCATCGGCGTGCTGGCGCTGCTGCTCGGCGTGTCGATGTGGCTGCAGTTCAAGCTCAATCCGCAGCCGATGGACGACGCGCAGAAGCAGGTGTTCGCGCTGATGCCGTGGATCATGATGTTCATCATGGCGCCGTTCGCGGCCGGCCTGCTGATCTACTGGGTCACCTCCAACTTCCTGACGATCGCGCAGCAGGCGTGGCTCTATCGCCAGCATCCGGTCGAGCCGGTGCCGGCCTCCGCCACCACCATCGTCGCGAAAAAGAAGTGAGCGAGCCCGACGACTTCGAGACGCTGGTCGAGCCCGCGCGCAAGCTGTTCGCGGGCCCGGTCTCGTTCCTGAAGTCGGCCCCGGATCTCCGCTATCTGCCCGATCCGGTCGCGCCCGAGGTCGCCTTCGCCGGGCGCTCGAACGTCGGCAAGTCGTCGCTGCTCAACCGGCTGACCAACCGGGTCGGCCTCGCGCGCACGTCGAACACGCCGGGCCGCACGCAGGAGCTCAACTTCTTCGACGTCGGCGCGGACGAGGAGGGCGGCGTCCCGGCGCTGCGCCTCGTCGACATGCCGGGCTACGGCTTCGCCAAGGCGCCCAAGGACATCGTCCGCAAATGGCGCCATGTCGTGAACGACTATCTGCGCGGCCGGGTCGTGCTGCGCCGCGCGCTGGTGCTGATCGACAGCCGCCACGGCATCAAGGACGTCGACCGCGAGATCATGGAGATGCTCGACAAGGCGGCGGTGACCTATCACCTCGTCCTGACCAAGGCCGACAAGATCAAGGCCAGCGAGCTCGCCGCCGTCACCGAGCGGACGGCCGCCGAGGCGCGCACCCATGTCGCCGCCCATCCCCGGCTGCTGGTCACGTCGAGCGAGAAGGACATGGGGATGGCCGAGCTGCGCGCGGCGATCCTCGACGCGATCAGGTCCTGATCCGGCCGCTTCCGATTCGGTGGAAGTGAAACCGCCCATCGGTTAAAGGCGCGGTCATCCATCCAGGAGGCCCCGATGACGCTCAGCATCCATATCGGCAACAAGGTCTATTCGAGCTGGTCGCTGCGCGGCTGGCTGGCGGTGCGGCAGTCGGGTCTTCCGTTCAGGGAGGTGGTCGCGCCGCTCTACGACGACAGCTGGGACGAACGGCGGCAGACGCCCGAATTCGCGCCGTCCAACGGCAAGGTGCCGATCCTGTGGGACGGCGACACGCCGGTGTGGGAAAGCCTGGCGATCATCGACCATCTCGCCGACAAGGTCGGCCGCGACCGCTTCTGGCCGGCCGACGACGCGGCCCGCGCCTTCGCCCGCTCGATCGCGTCGGAGATGCATGCCGGCTATCAGGCGCTGCGGTCGCAATGCGGCATGAACCTGCGCCATGTCTACCCGCCCGAGCCGCTCGCGCCCGAGGTGGAAGCCGACGTCCGGCGCATCACCTCGCTCTGGGACCAGGCGAAGCGGCGCTTCGGGCAGGGCGGCGACTATCTGTTCGGCGGGTTCGGCGCGGTCGACATCATGTTCGCGCCGGTCGTCACCCGCTTCCGCACCTATTCGATCCCGCTCCCCTCGCTCGCCTCCGACTATTGCGCGGCGGTCTGGGACCATCCTTTCATGGTCGACTGGAGCCGCGGCGCGGCCGGCGAGAGCTGGGTGATCGAGAAGTTCGAGCGCGCGGCGGAGAAGGCGTAGGCAGGGGGGCGAACGTCGCAGTCGCCCCTTGTCGTCATTCCCGCGGAGGCGGAAATCCACCGGCGAACGATTTCCGAACCAAGAGGGACACGACCAGGCCTCCCGGTGGATTCCCGCCTTCCCGGGAATGACGTCCGGTTTTTTTGGGGGGAGATGCATCGATCGATCGGGTGTCCTCTACCCCTTTGCATATCGACGTGGGGAGGCTAGGCGGGCGGCGTGGTGAACATGATCGACCCCCTCGACCTGACCCGGCGCCTGATCGCCTGTCCCAGCGTGACCCCGGCCGACGCCGGGGCGATGGCCGTGATCGCGACGGCGCTGGAGTCGATCGGCTTCACCGTCCATCGCTTCGCGGCCGGCGAGGCGCCCGACGGTCCGGTCGAGAATCTGTTCGCGATCCGGGGGCAGGGCGGGCCGCATTTCGCCTTTGCCGGGCATAGCGACGTGGTGCCGCCCGGCGACGGCTGGACCAGCGATCCCTTCGTGCCGGAGATCCGCGGCGAGCTGCTCTACGGGCGCGGCGCCGTCGACATGAAGGGGGCGATCGCCGCCTTCATCGCCGCCGCCGCGCGGCTGGGCGATCATCCCGGGACGATCAGCCTGATCATCACCGGTGACGAGGAGGGACCCGCCACCTTTGGCACCGTCGCGCTGATCGACTGGATGAAGGCGCGGGGCCTGTGCCCCGACCTTTGCCTGGTCGGCGAGCCGACCTCGACCCACCGGCTCGGCGACATGGTGAAGATCGGCCGGCGCGGATCGGTCAACATGTGGATCGAGAATGTCGGGACGCAGGGCCATGTCGCCTATCCGCACCTCGCCGCCAACCCGATCCCCGCGCTGGTCAAGGCGCTCGACGCGCTCGCGGCGCTCCATCTCGACGACGGAAACGCCTGGTTCCAGCCGTCGAACCTCGAGATCACGACGGTCGACGTCGGCAATGCCGCGACCAACGTCATCCCCGCCGTCGCGCGGGCGCGGCTCAACATCCGCTTCAACGACGAGCATCGCGGCGCCGACCTGGTCGAGCTGGTCCGCCGCACCGTCGCGGAGCATGCGCCGGCCGCGACGCTGCGCGCGGTGATCTCGGGCGAGAGCTTCATCACCCCGCCCGGCGACTTCTCGGCGCTGATCTCGGCGGCGATCATGAAGGTGACGGGGCTGACCCCCGAGCTGTCGACCACCGGCGGCACCTCCGACGCGCGCTTCCTGTCGAAGCTCTGCCCGGTCGTCGAGTTCGGCCTGTGCAACGCGACGATGCACAAGCTGGACGAGGCGGTGGCGATCCCCGATCTCCACGCCCTCGCCGACATCTACGAGGACATCGTCCGCACCGTGCTGGCGCACCCCGGAGCCTAATTGCAGTAGCGCGCGATCGTCTGGCGCAGGCCCATGGCGAGGCGCCGGGTCCGGGCCTCGTCGCGCAGGTTGAGATCATGGCCGATCAGGCCGATCGCGACCGGCACGTTGCTGCCCGACGGCAGCGGACAGGCGATCGATTCGACCGCGACCGTGTCGTTGCGCCGGCACAGCGCATAGCCCTGCGCGCGGATGCGGCCGACCCGTTCGATCAGCTTGCCCATCGTCGGCGCGCCGCGCGCGGCGATGCCGATCTTCTGGCTGCGCCCGGCGACGTCCATTACGTCGACATTGGACTGGCTGGCCAGCAGGATGCCGGCGAAATTGGTCGCGGGCCGCCAGCCGCCATCGTCGTAGTGGACCAGCGTGCGGCGATAATCGATCGTCGCGCCGTCGAAATGCCAGGAGCCCTCGACCGCGCCGACCGTCTCCAGCCAGCAGTCGTTCTGGGCGGTCATGTAGACGGTGGCGCCCGTCTCGTCGCGCAGCTCGCGCATCAGCGCCGCCGTCCGCCCGTCGCCGAAATAGGAGCGTTCGATCGCGCGGGCGGTGCCGACGATCTTGTAGGACGGCTGGTAGGTCTTCGACAGCCGGTTGAAGGTCAGGTAGCCGCGCGCCGCGAAGGTCCGCAATATGTCGTCGATGCTGCTGTTGGGCAGGCCGAGCGCGCCGCTCACCTCGCTGGTCCGCACCGGCCCCTGCACCGACGCGAAATATTCGAGGACGTCGATCGTCCTGTCGCACGACTTCACCGTCCCGCGTTCGGACGGATTCTTGCCGCGGCCCGGAACCACCTTGGCCATGCGCCTCTCCCGCCGTCATCGCCGGCTGCGCGGCGTTTCCTGCTGCGGCGGAGGGTCGGCGCGGGAGCGCTTTCGCACAATCCCCATTTGGGGAGGAAGGAGACCGGCGTCCCCCCTCCCTTTCAAGGGAGGGGGGTATCAGCCCAGCACCGCCACGCTGCGCAGGATCAGCCGGACGAGATCGGCCTGCCGCCCGACTCCGACCTTGCCGAGGATCGCCTTGCAATAGGTGCGGACGGTGCTTTCCTTCAGGTCGAGCCGGTCGGCCGCCTGCGCCAGGCTGTAGCCCATGGCGAGCAGCGTCGCGAGCTGCGCCTCGGCCGGGGTCAGGTCGAAGATCTTGGTGACGAGCCGCTCGATCGGGCGCTCGCTGGTGTCGCCCGCGAAGTGGAGGATGACGGCGGGGCTCGCGTCGCTGACATAGGGGGTCGGCGAATCGATCCCGCGCACCAGCAGGCCGAGATGCTCGTCCTCGGCCGAGCGGATCTTCATCCCCTCGGCATAGCGGCCCGCCTCGCCGGCGCGCCAGGCCTCGATCGCCTGCCCGACCAGCGCCTGGAAGATATTGTTCTCGCCACGGTCGGGGATCACCACCTTGCGGTCGGTGACGATCAGGTCGCCGCGCTCGGCCAGCCGCTGCGCCGCGCCGTTCATCCGCACGATCCGCCCGGTGCCCGACAGGATGATCGTCGAGATGGTGAGCCGGTCGAGCGTGTCGGCCAGCGCGTGGAGCTCCGATCCGTCGCGCTGGATGCGCGAATAGAGGGTCAGCGCCTGTTCGAGATGCGGCCGCAGCCGCGCCAGCATCAGCTTGTCGCGCTCGTCGAAGTCGCCGCGGCTCTCGTCGTTGACCAGGCCGACATTGCATTCCCAGCCGCCCGGCTCGGAGATGTACATGCCCAGCGCATATTCGACGCCGTAGGGCTTGAGCACGCGGCGGTAGAACTCGTTCTCGTGCAGCGTGTCGCGCGGCATGATCTCGTCGAGCGTGTGGATGTCGCCGGGCTTGGTCAGCGCGTTGCGCAGCGGATCGAGATGGCCGAGCCGGGCATGGGCGAGCCGCGCTTCGTCGGCGTCGCCCATGGCGAGCGCGGGGCGGTGGCCCCAGACCAGCAGCGGCGGCCGGCCGCGCCCGCTCAGGCGCAGCACCATGCCCGCGCTGAGGCAGCCCATCCGCTCCTCCAGCCGGCCCAGGAACTGCTGCCAGGGCGTGGTCTCCAGCGGACCCCGGTAGATGAGCCCGATCAGTTCGTCGGGCTCGGCTATGCTGTGCTCGGTCGCCATCTCGTCCTTCAAGCCGGCCGCCATCATGCGCATGGGCGGCAGGCTTGGCAATCGCGGGGATGGGGCCGGCGACGGGTGGTCGGCGGCGTCAGGACGCGGAGGCGAGGTCGAGGAAGACGGGGCGCTCGCCGCCGCCATGGATGGCGATCCGCGCCCCGCTCAGATAGGCGGCGGCGGGCGAGGCGAGGAAGATCACGGTCGCGGCGACGTCGGAGCCCTTCGCCATCCGCTTCATCGGCAGCGAGGCGTTGATCCGGGCGATCCCCTCGGCCCCGCCATAATGGTCGGCGTCGGCCGCGCCGGTGTCGAGCAGGCCGACGATGAGCGCGTTGACGCGGATCGTCGGCCCCCATTCCATCGCCAGCGAGTCGGTGAGGTTGAGCAGGCCCGCCTTGGCCGCGGCATAGGCGGCGGTGCCCGGCGACGGGCGCGTGCCCGAAATGCTGGCGATGTTGACGATCACGCCGCCCTCGGGCTGGCGCGCCATCACCGGATGGCAGGCGCGCGCCATGTGGAGCGGGCCGAGCAGGTTGAGCGCGACGATCGCCTCGCTGAACCGGGGCGACGCCTCGGCGGCGGGGACCGGCGGCGATCCGCCGGCATTGTTGACGAGCAGGTCGATCCGCCCGGTGCGGGCGACGACCCGGTCGACCAGCGCCGCGATCTCGTCCGGCTTGCGGACGTCGCACGGCTCGAAGAAGGCGGTGCGGCCGCCGGCCTCGGGCAGCGTCTCGGGCTCGCTGCGGCCGCAGATGGCGACCGTCCATCCCTCCGCGAGCAACGCCTTGCTGATCGCACGGCCCAGCCCCTTGCCGCCGCCCGTGATCAATGCCGTCCTGCCTTCGTCCGCCACGCCTTCGCTCTCCCTTTCCCGCGCACAGTAGGCGCGGGGCGCGGGATCGGAACCCCCCAAATGGGGAGCGGGCGTCATGTCCGCATCCTTCCCCGTCATGCTGAACTCGTTTCAGCATCCACCGGGAGGCTGGGCTCTTGCTTTCCGGCTCCTGCGACGATCTGACGCACCGTCTCCAGTCCAGCCCGAGCGGTCGGGTGGATCCTGAAACAAGTTCAGGATGACGATCTGCGGAGATGAGCGTCCGAACCTCCGCTGGCATGATGGACAGGGTGAAAGACTCCTCCCCCTCCAAATGGTGATGGGCGGGGAAGGCGGCCCTGCATAGGCTTTGTCCCGATCGAGGATGCTGGGAGAAAGCGTTTGGACAAGCAGGGCATGGCTCCCGTCGTGGACGGCCTGTTCGCGATGGGGGATGACGGGCTGGCGCTGCTCGGCTCGCGCTGCACGGCGTGCGGCACCTATTATTTCCCGAAACTGGCGACCTTCTGCCGCAACCCCGATTGCGCGAGCGAGGGCTTCGAATCGGTCCGCCTGTCGCGCACCGGCAAGCTCTGGTCGTTCACCGACGCCTGCTACACGCCGCCCGCGCCCTATGTCGCGGCCGATCCCTTCATCCCCTATGCGATCGCGGCGGTCGAGCTGGAGCGCGAGCAGATGATCGTGCTCGGTCAGGTCGTCGACGGCGTCGGCGTCAGGGACCTGCGCGCCGGCATGGAGATGGAACTGGTCCCCGGCATCCTGCTCGACAGCGGCGAGGCGGGGGAGAAGGCGACCTGGAAATGGCGTCCCATCGCGGGAGACGCACGATGAGCGGCGAGATCGCGATCCTCGGCGTCGGCATGCACCCCTGGGGCAAATGGGGCCGCAACTTCGTCGAATATGGCGTCGCCGCCGCGCGCGAGGCGCTGGCCGACGCGGGCGTGCCGTGGCGCGACGTGGGCTTCGTGTCGGGTGGCGCGACGATGCGCTGCGGCTATCCGGGCTATGTCGCTGGCGCGACCTTCGCCCAGGCGCTCGGCTGGCAGGGGGCGGAGGTCAATACCAGCTATGCCGCCTGCGCCTCGGGCTCGCAGGCGCTGGCCGCCGCGCGCGCCAAGATCCTGGCGGGGCAGGCCGACGTCGCGCTGGTGGTCGGCGCGGACACCACGCCGAAGGGCTTCCTGGCGCCGGCCAAGGGCGAGCGGCCCGACGATCCCGACTGGCTGCGCTTCCGCGTCGGCATCACCAACCCGACCTATTTCGCGCTCTACGCGCGCCGCCGGATGGAGGCCTATGGCGACACGCCGGAGGATTTCGCCCGGGTGAAGGTGAAGAATGCCGAGCACGGCTTCACCAATCCGCGTGCGCGCTATCGCAAGAAGTTCACGATGGAGGACGTCGCCGCCTCGGCGATGGTCGCCGATCCGCTGCGGCTGATGGACGTCTGCGCGACGTCGGACGGCGGCGCGGCGCTGATCGTCTCCAGCCTCGATTATGCGAAGCGCATCGGCAAGGGCGACGCGCCGCGCATCGCCGCGATCTCGACGGTCACGCCGACCTTCGCCTCGGCGATCATCGAGATGCCCGACCTCGCCACCGACAGCGCGGTCGCGGTGCCGGCGAAGAGCTTTCGCGCCGCGCTGCCGGCCAAGGCCTATGAGGAAGCCGGCATCGGCCCCGAGGACATCGACGTGGCCGAGGTCTACGACCTGTCGACCGCGCTCGAGCTCGACTGGATCGAGGACCTGCGGCTGTGCGGGCGCGGCGAGGCGGCCGGGCTGCTGCGCGACGGCGCGACCCGGATCGGCGGGCGTATCCCGATCAACCCCTCGGGCGGTCTCGCCTGTTTCGGCGAGGCGGTGCCCGCCCAGGCGCTGGCGCAGGTCTGCGAGCTTGCCTGGCAGCTTCGCGGCCAGAGCGGCGACCGCCAGGTCGAGGGCGCGAAGGTCGGCATCACCGCTAACCAGGGCCTGTTCGGCCATGGCTCCTCGGTGATCGTGAAGCGCTGAGATGGGCGATCCCCTCTGGACCGCGCTGACCGACAAGCTCGGCTGCCGCCTGCCCGTCGTCCAGACGGCGATGGGCTGGGTGGCCGAGCCGCCGCTGGTCGCGGCCTCGTGCGAGGCGGGGGCGTTCGGCTTCCTCGGCGCGGCGGTGATGACGCCCGACGAGGCGGCGGCGAAGATCGCCGAGGTGCGGCGGCGGACGACGCGGCCGTTCGGCGTCAACTTCCACATGTTCCAGCCGGGCGCGGCGGCGATCGTCGAGACGATCATCGCCCATGCCGACCAGGTCCGCGCGGTCAGCTTCGGGCGCGGGCCCGACGCGAAGATGATCGCCCGCTTCCGCGACGCCGGCATCGTCTGCATGCCGACCGTCGGCGCGGTGAAGCATGCCCGGAAGATGGTCCAGCTCGGCTGCGACATGATCACGGTGCAGGGCGGCGAGGGCGGCGGCCATACCGGATCGGTCGCGACGACGGTGCTGCTGCCGCAGGTGCTCGACGCCGTGCAGGTGCCGGTGGTGGCGGCGGGCGGCTTCGGCGACGGGCGCGGCCTGGCGGCGGCGCTCGCCTATGGCGCGGCCGGGATCGCGATGGGCACCCGCTTCCTGCTGACCCGCGAAAGCCCGGTGCCCGACGCCGCCAAGGCGATCTACCTGAAGGCCGGCACCGACGACATCGTCGTCAGCCGCAAGGTCGACGGCATGCCGCAGCGGATGGTGCGCACCCCGCTGCTCGACCGCATCGAGCGGTCGGGGCGCATCGGCCTGTGGATGCGCGCGATCGAGGGCGGGCTGGCGATGAAGCGCCGGACCGGCGCGTCGATCGGCGAGCTGCTGTCCGCCGCGCGCGGCATGGCGTCGCATGGCGACGGCGGGCTGGTCGGGGCGATGATGGCCGCCGCCGCGCCGACGCTGATCCAGAAGGCGGTGGTCGACGGCGACATCGACCATGGATTGCTCGCGACCGGCCTCGTCGCCGGCCGCATCGACGCGCTGCCGAGCTGCGCCGAATTGCTCGACCGGATCGAGGCCGAGGCGCGCGCGCGCCTCGCGGCGCTCGCCGGCGGCTGAGGAGAAGAGGATGCCGATCCGTACAGAAATCCGCGACCGCATCGGGGAGATCATCTTCGATCACCCGCCGGTCAACGCCTTCGACAGCGCGACCTGGAACGAGATTCCGGGGATCGTGCAGAAGGTCGGCAGCGACCCGTCGGTCCATGTCGTGCTGATCCGCGCCGAGGGGCGTGGCTTCTGCGGCGGCGTCGACATCAAGGAGATGCAGGCGCATCCCGAGCGGATCGCGCTGCTCAACCGCGGCAACTATCTGACCTTCAAGGCGATCCGCGACTGCGAGGTGCCGGTCGTCACCGCGGTCCACAATTTCGTGATCGGCGGGGGCATCGGCGTGTGCGGCGCGTCCGACACGATCTTCGCCGCCGACAACGCCTATTTCTCGCTGCCCGAGATCGATCGCGGCGCGATGGGCGGCGCCAGCCACCTGTCGCGCATGCTGCCGCTCCACAAGGTGCGCGCGGCCTTCTTCACCGGCGGCCGCATCCCGGCGGCCGAGGCGCACCGGCTGGGCGGGGTCGAGGCGGTGGTGCCCGCCGACCGGCTGGTCGAGGAGACGCGCGCCTTCTGCGCCGTCATCGCCGGCAAGAGCCGCAAGGCGCTGACCATCGCCAAGCAGGCGCTGAACGGCATCGAGCCGCGCGACGTCGATCGCGACTATCGCTTCGAACAGGGCTTCACCTTCGAGATGTACATGCACGAGGACAGCCAGGCGTCGCGCGACGCCTTCGTCCAGACCGGCGAGGCGGCGAAATTCTGATGGAGCTCGCCTACACCCCTGAACAGCAGGCCTTTCGCGCCGAGGTGCGCGACTGGATGGCGGCGAACGTCCCCGCCCGTCCGCTCGTCACCCTCGAACGCGAGGAGGGCTATCACCAGCACGTCGCCTGGGAGCGCCGGCTGGCCGAGGGCAATTGGGGCATGGTCACCTGGCCCGAAGCCTATGGCGGGCGCGGGCTCGACCTGATCCAGTGGCTGATCTTCGAGGAGGAATATTATCGCGCGCAGGCGCCGCTCCGGGTCAACCAGAACGGCATCTTCCTGCTCGGTCCGACGATCATGGAATATGGCACCGACGAGCAGAAGGCCCGCTTCCTGACGCCGATGGCGAAGGGCGAGGTGATCTGGGCGCAGGCCTGGTCGGAGCCCAATGCCGGATCGGACATGGCCGCGATCAAGACCCGCGCGGTCCGCGACGGCGACCATTATGTGATCAGCGGGCAGAAGACCTGGTCCTCGCGCGCCAGCTTCGCCGACTGGGGCTTCGGCCTGTTCCGCACCGATCCGGAGTCGAAGCGGCACAAGGGGCTGAGCTTCATCCTGTTCGACCTGAACACCCCCGGCATCACCCGCCGGCCGATCCGCCAGTTCCACGGCGATCCCGGCTTCGCCGAGCTGTTCTTCGACGAGGTGCGGGTGCCGGTCGAGAACCGCATCGCCGCCGAGGGCGAGGGCTGGAACGTGGCGATGGCCACCGCCGGCTTCGAGCGCGGGCTGATGCTGCGCAGCCCGGCGCGCTTCCAGGCGGCGGCGGCGCGGCTGGTCGCGCTGTTCCGCGAGCATCGGGACCGCGCCTCGCCCGCCGCGCGCGAGCAGGTGCTCGCCGCCTGGATGGGGGCGCAGGCCTATGCCTACAACACCTATGCCGTCGCCTCGAAGATCATGGCGGGCGGCCATATCGGCGCCGAGGCGAGCCTCAACAAGATCTTCTGGTCCGAGCTGGACCGGGCGATGCACCGCACCGCGATGCAGTTGCTCGGCGCCACCGCCGAGCTCCGCCAGTTGGCGGGCGACCGCGCCAACGACTGGCTCGAAGGCTATATCTTCTCGCTCGCCGGGCCGATCTATGCCGGGTCGAACGAGATCCAGCGCAACATCATCGCCGAGCGGCTGCTCGGCCTGCCGAGATAATCGCATGGATTTCCGCATCACCGAGGACCGCGCCGCGCTGGTCGACAGCGTCCGCGACTATCTGGCCGGCGTGCACGGCGTCGAACGGCTGCGCGCGCTGGACGCCGACGGCTCGGCGCGCTCCGACGAGCTGCGCCGGGGCCTGACCGAGATGGGCCTGCGCGGCCTGCTGGTGCCCGAGGCGCAGGGCGGGCTCGGCCTGTCGCTGGTCGACGCGGCGCTGATCGCGGTCGAGCTGGGCCGGGCGGCGGTGGCCGAGCCGCTGGTCGACGACGCCTTCGTCGCGGTCCCGCTGCTGATCGCGGCGGGCGGGCAGGAGGCGCTGCTCGGCGCGATCGCGACCGGCGACGCGCGGGTCGCGCTCCAGCATCCCGTCAACGGTTGGGTCGCCGACATCGACGGCGCCACCCATCTGATCGCCGAGCGCGACGGGCGCCTGCTGCTCGACGCCGCTCCGGCGCGGGGCGAGGCGCTCGACAGCGTCGATCCGCTGCGCCGCCTTCAGGCGCCGGTCGCCGCGAAGGGCGACGACGTCGGCGCGTCCGACGCGCTGCTCGACCATGCCGGGCTGTTCGCCGCCGCGCAGGGCATCGGCCTCGCCGAGGCGATGCTCGCCCAGGCGACCGATTACGCCAAGATCCGGACCCAGTTCGGCCAGCCGATCGGCTCCTTCCAGGCGGTCAAGCACCACCTAGCCAGCGCGGCGGTGGCGATCGAGTTCGCGCGGCCGCTGCTGCTGCGCGCCGCGCTCGCGCTCGAACAGGGGCTGGCCAGCGCGCCGGTCCATGTCAGCCACGCCAAGCTCGCCGCCGCCGACCTCGCCTGGTCGGTCGGAGAGGCCGCGATCCAGGTCCATGGCGCGATGGGCTACACCTATGAGGTCGATCTCCACTTCTGGATGAAGCGCGCCTGGGCGCTCGCCGGCGCCTGGGGCGATCGCGCCTTCCACCTTGCCCGCATCGACGCGGCCGTGATCGGCGGATCGCTGCCGATCGGCCCCGCGCACAGCTTTGCTTGAGGAAACCACCATGGCCGAAGCCTATATCATCGACGCCGTCCGCACCCCGGTAGGCCGCAAGAAGGGCGGACTCGCCGGCGTCCACTCCGCCGATCTCGGCGGCCATGTCATGGCCGAGCTGATGCGCCGCACCGGCGTCGATCCCGGCGCGGTCGACGATGTCGTGTTCGGCTGCTGCGACACGATCGGCAGCCAGGCGGGCGACATCGCGCGGAGCTGCTGGGTGGTCGCGGGCCTGCCCGAGCACGTCCCCGGCGTGACGATCGACCGGCAGTGCGGATCGGCGCAGCAGGCGGTCCATTTCGCCGCGCAGGGGGTGATGAGCGGCACCCAGGACCTCGTCGTCGCGGGCGGCGTCCAGAACATGAATGCGATCCCGATCTCGGCGGCGATGTGGGCGGGGCAGAGCTACGGCTTCCCCGATCCCTTCTCGACCTCGCCCGGATGGAAGGCGCGCTATGGCGACCAGGAGGTCAGCCAGTTCCGCTCGGCCGAGATGATCGCCGAGAAATGGTCGATCAGCCGCGAGGACATGGAGCATTTCGCGCTCGCCAGCCACCAGCGCGCGATCGACGCGCGGGCGCAGGGCCGGTTCGACCGCGAGATCGTGGCGGTGGGCGACGTCGCCCATGACGAGACCCCGCGCGAGACCTCGCTGGAGAAGATGGCGGCGCTCGCCCCGCTGATCGAGGGCGGCCGGCTGACCGCGGCGGTGTCGAGCCAGACGGCGGACGGCGCGGCGGCGCTGCTCGTCGCGTCGGAGCGCGCGGTCAGGGAGCATGGGCTGAAGCCGCGCGCGCGCATCCACCATCTGTCGGTGCGCGCCGACGATCCGGTGTGGATGCTGACCGCGCCGATTCCCGCGACCCGCCACGCGCTGGCGAAGGCGGGGATGCGGATCGAGGACATCGACCTGTTCGAATGCAACGAGGCGTTCGCCAGCGTCGTGCTCGCCTGGATGAAGGAGCTGGGCATCCCGCACGACCGGGTCAACGTCAACGGCGGCGCGATCGCGCTCGGCCATCCGCTCGGCGCGACCGGCGCCCGGATCATGACGACGATGCTGGCCGAGCTCGAACGGCGCGGCGGGCGCTACGCGCTCCAGACGATGTGCGAGGGCGGCGGCCAGGCCAACGTCACCATCCTCGAACGGCTCTGATCGACGCGGAAACATCCACAGGAGGACATCGACCATGGCCGGCATCTGCCAGGACCGCACCGTCATCATCACCGGCGCCGCGCGCGGCCTCGGCAAATCCTATGCGCTGGCCTTCGCCCGCGAAGGGGCGAACGTCGTCGTCAACGACATCGGCACCAGCCTGCACGGCGAGGGGCGCGACACATCGGCCGCCGACGCGGTGGTCGAGGAGATCCGCGCCGCCGGCGGCCAGGCGGTCGCCAATTATGACGACATCACCGACTGGGACGCGGCGGGCCGGATCGTCCGCACCGCGATCGACAGCTTCGGCGGGCTCGACGTGGTGGTGAACAATGCCGGCATCGTCCGCGACCGCATGTTCGTCTCGGCGACGCTCGAGGAATGGGACGCGACGATGCACGTCCACCTGCGCGGCCATTTCTGCGTCAGCCGCCACGCGGTTGACTATTGGCGCGCGCAGCAGAAGGCGGGCAACCCCGTCGACGCGCGGATCATCAACACCACCAGCAACGCCGGCCTCCAGGGATCGATGGCGCAGGCGGCCTATTCGACCGCGAAGGGCGGCATCGCCGCGCTGACCCTGGTCCAGGCGGCCGAGCTGGGCCGTTACGGGATCACCGCCAACGCGCTCGCCCCCGCCGCGCGCACCCGCATGACCGAGGGCGCCTTCGCCGAGAAGATGGCGAAGGTCGAGAGCGGCTTCGACGCGCAGGACCCGGACAATATCGCGCCGACCGTAGTGTGGCTGGGATCGGTCCAGTCGCGCGACGTCACCGGCTGCGTCTTCGAACTGGAAGGCGGGCGCATCTCGATCGAGGACGGCTGGGACCTCGGCCCGACGGCCGAGCAGCAGGCGCGCTGGAACCCGGCCGAACTCGGCCCCGTCGTCGCCGGCCTGCTGGCGCAGCGCAAGGCCCCGCGCAAGGTGTGGGGTAGCTGACTGGCCATGCGGTTCAGCTTCTCCGACGAGCAGGCGATGATCGCCGAGACCGTCCGGTCCTTCTTCGCCGAGCAGGCGACGAGCGAGCGGACGCGCGCGGCGATGGAGACGGCGCACGGCCATGACGCCGAGCTGTGGCGCTCGGCCGCGCAGGAGCTGGGCCTCGTCGGGCTCGCCCTGCCGGAGGACTGTGGCGGGAGCGGGCTCGGCCAGATCGAGTCCGCGATCGTCGCGGAAGCGGCCGGCCATCAGGTCGCGGCGCTTCCCCTGCTTTCGACCGCCCTCGCGGCGCGGGCGCTGGTCGCGGGCGGGACCGCCGACCAGCGCGCGCGCTGGCTGCCGAAGCTTGCCTCGGGCGAGCTGATCGGCAGCTTTGGCGAGGGCGGTCGGATCGACGGCGGCAGGCTTCACGGACGGATCGACCATGTCCCCCACGGCGCGGTCGCCGACCTGTTCGTGATCGCGGCGGAGGGCGGCGTCGCGCTGCTGTCGCGCGATGCCGCCGTCGTGGCCCCCTGCACCTCGATGGACCAGACCCGGCCTTATGCCTGCATCGACGCGGACGGCGCCGCGGTCGAGCTGCTCGCCGACGGCCCGGCCGCGATCGACGCGGCGACGCGCGCCGGCTGGATCGCGCTGGCGGCCGATGCGCTGGGCGGCGCGCAGGCCTGCCTCGACCGCACCGTCGCCTATGCGAAGGAGCGGGTCCAGTTCGGCCGGGCGATCGGCAGCTTCCAGGCGATCAAGCATCGTCTCGCCGACATGATGGTCGAGATCGAGCAGGCCCGTTCGGCGGTCTACTGGGCGGCCTGCGCGGCCGACGAGGGGGCGCCCGACGCGCTGCTCGCCGCGCACGCCGCCAAGGCGCTGGCGGCCGACACCTATCGCTTCTGCGCGGGCAACATGATCCAGCTCCACGGCGGCATCGGCTTCACCTGGGAGCATGACGCGCATCTGTTCTTCAAGCGGGCCCAGTCCGACGCGACCCTGCTCGGCACGCCCGAATGGCACCGCGAGCGCATCGCCGTGCTCGTCGGACTGGATGGAAGCTGTTTGGACGAGGCGGCCTGATGAAACTCGGTTTCTCTCCCGAGGAAGAGGCGTTCCGCGCCGAGGCGGCGGCCTGGCTGCAGGCCGAGCTGTCGGGCCCGTTCGCCGACCTGCGCGGCATCACCAGCCTCACCGCCGCGCCCGATCGGCGGCGGGCGTGGGAGCGGCGGCTGGGCGAGGCGCGCTGGGGCTGCATCGGCTGGCCCGAGGCCTATGGCGGCCGTGACGCGACGCTCGCCGAGCAGGTGATCTTCGCCGAGGAATATGCCCGGGCGGGCGCGCCGCCCCGGCTCAACCATATCGGCGTCGAGCTTGCCGGGCCGACCATCCTCGCCTTCGGCAGCGACGAGCAGAAGGCCCGCCTGCTGCCGCCGATCGCGCGCGGCGAGCAGCTCTGGTGCCAGGGCTATTCGGAACCCAATGCCGGCTCCGACCTCGCCAATGTCCGTACCCGCGCTTGGCGCGACGGCGGCGACTGGGTGATCGAGGGGCAGAAGGTCTGGACCAGCCTCGCCCAATTTTCCGACTGGATATTCGTCGTCGCCCGCACCGAGCCGGGATCGAAGGGCCCCAAGGGGCTGAGCTTCCTGCTCGTGCCGATCGACCAGCCCGGCGTCACCGTGCGGCCGATCCGGCAGATCACCGGCGACGCCGAGTTCAACGAGACCTTCTTCGACGGCGCGCGCACCGCCGCCGCCAACATCCTGGGCGAACCCGGCCAGGGCTGGCAGGTGGCGATGGCGCTGCTCGGCTTCGAGCGGGGCGTGTCGACGCTCGCCCAGCAGATGGGCTTCCGCAACGAGCTCGACGCGGTGATCCGCGCGGCGAAGACGAACGGCGCGGCGCGCGACCCGCTGATCCGGCAGCGCATCGCCAAGGCCGAGATCGGCCTGCGGCTGATGCGCTACGGCGCGCTGCGGATGCTGAGCAGCGGAACCGGCGGCGCGGAGGGCAATGGCAATGGGGCGGCCGCGCTCACCTACAAGATCCAGTGGGCGAGCTGGCGCCGCAGCCTCGGCGAACTGGCGATCGACGTGCTCGGCATCGCCGGCGAGATCGGGGAGGGCCCCGACTACGGCTTCGGCGAGCTGTCGACCCTGTTCCTCTACAGCCGCGCCGACACGATCTACGGCGGCACCAACCAGATCCAGCGCAACATCATCGCCGAGCGCGCGCTCGGCCTGCCGCGCGAGCCGCGCGGCGATATCGGATAGGAGAGAGAATTGGCGCGTCCCGCACCCGAATATCCGCGCCCGTCCAACATGATGGCGGGCAAGACCATGCTGATCACCGCCGCCGCCGGCAGCGGCATCGGCGGCGCATTGGCGCAGCGCGCGGCGGAGGAGGGGGCGACCCTGATGCTGTCCGACATGCACGAGCGGCGGCTAGGCGAGACCGCCGACCGCATCGCCGCGCTCGGCCTGCCGCGTCCCGAGACCTTCGCCTGCGACGTGACGCAGGAGGAGCAGGTCCAGGCGCTCGTCGCCGCCGCGATCGACCGGCTCGGTTCTGTCGACGTGCTGGTCAACAATGCCGGCCTCGGCGGCAACGCGCCGGTCGTCGAGATGACCGACGACCAGTGGTTCCGGGTGATCGACGTGACGCTCAACAGCGTCTTCCGCATGACCCGCGCGATCCTGCCGCACATGTACGGGCGGCAGCGCGGGGCGATCGTCAACAACGCCTCGGTGCTCGGCTGGCGGGCGCAGAAGCTGCAATCGCATTATGCCGCCGCCAAGGCGGGGGTGATGGCCTTCACCCGCTGCTCGGCGCTCGAGGCGGCCGAGCATGGCGTCCGCATCAACGCGGTCGCGCCGAGCTTCGCGATGCATCCGGCGCTCAGCAAGGTGACGCCGCCCGGCCTGCTCGAGGAACTGGTCGGCAAGGAGGCGTTCGGCCGCGCGGCCGAGCCGTGGGAGGTGGCGAACGTCATGCTGTTCCTCGCCTCCGACCTGTCGTCCTACATGACCGGCGAGGTCCTCTCCGTGTCGAGCCAGCAGGCATGAGCGCGCTCGTCATCGAGACGCCGGGCGCGCTGCTCGGCCGCGAGGGGACGGCGCTCGGCCCGACCGACTGGCTCACCATCGACCAGGCGCGCGTCGACCGCTTCGCCGATGCGACCGGCGACCATCAGTGGATCCATGTCGATCCGGTCCGCGCGGCCGAGGGGCCGTTCGGCGGAACGATCGCGCACGGTTATCTGACGATGAGCCTGGTCAATTATTTCCTGCCGCAGATGATCGACGTCCGTGGCTTCTCGATGGGCGTCAATGTCGGCGCCGACCGGCTCCGCTTCCTCAATCCCGTCCGCACCGGCAGCCGCGTGCGCGGGACCGGCGAGATCGTCGGGGTCGAGGAGATCAAGGGCGCGATCCAGAGCACCGTCCGCATCACCGTCGAGATCGAGGGCGAGACCAAGCCCGCCTGCGTCATCGACACGATCAGCCGCTATTATCCGGAGGCCACCCCCCATGCGTGAAGCCGTCATCGTTTCCACCGCGCGCACCCCGATCGGCAAGGCCTTTCGCGGCGCGTTCAACGACACCGAGGCGCCGGTGCTGGGCGGCCATGTCGTCCGCGAGGTCGTCGCCCGCGCCGGGATCGACCCGGCGATGGTCGAGGACGTGATCATGGGCTGCGCCGCGCAGCAGGGCACCCAGGGCTATAATCTCGGCCGGCTGTCGGCGGCGGTCGCGGGGCTTCCCGACAGCGTCGCGGGGATGACGGTCGACCGGCAATGCTCGTCGGGGCTGATGGCGATCGCCATCGCCGCGCGGCAGATCATGTTCGACGGGATGGACGTCGCGGTCGGCGCGGGCACCGAGTCGATCAGCCTGACCCAGAACAAGCACAAGAATGCCTATCGCGCCCGCTCCCAGGCCGCGATCGCCGCGTCGCCGCACATGTACATGCCGATGATCGAGACGGCCGAGATCGTCGCCGAGCGCTACGGCGTCAGCCGCGCGGCGCAGGACGAATATTCGCTGTCGAGCCAGCAGCGCACCGCCGCGGCGCACGCCGCCGGCCGCTTCGCCGAGGAGATCGCGCCGCTCGCCACCGACATGCTGGTGACCGACAAGGCGACCGGCGAGACCAGCACCCGCCGCGTCACCCTCGACCGCGACGAGGGCGCGCGCGGCGACACCACGCTCGAAGGGCTGGCGTCGCTGAAGCCGGTCTTCTCGGGCGGCGAGGTGATCGCCGAGGGCAAGCACATCACCGCCGGCAATTCGAGCCAGTTGTCGGACGGCGCCGCCGCTTGCCTGCTGATGGAGGCGAGCGTCGCGGCGAAGCTCGGCCTGACGCCGCTCGGCGCGCTGCGCGGGCTCGCGGTCGCCGGCTGCGCGCCCGAGGAGATGGGGATCGGCCCGGTCTTCGCGGTGCCGAAGCTGCTCGAACGCAACGGGCTGACGGTCGACGACATCGACCTGTGGGAACTCAACGAGGCCTTCGCCTGCCAGGTGCTCTACTGCCGCGACCGGCTCGGCATCCCGCAGGAGCGGCTCAACGTCGACGGCGGCGCGATCGCGATGGGGCATCCGTTCGGCATGTCGGGCGCGCGCATGACGGGCCACGCCCTGCTCGAAGGGCGGCGGCGCGGCGCGAAGCGCGCGGTCGTCACCATGTGCATCGGCGGCGGCATGGGCGCGGCGGGATTGTTCGAGATCTACTGAGACCAACCCAACCCCAACGATAACAGGAGAGGCGGGCGATGACGGTGGAGCAAAAGGCCGATCGGCCCGGGGAGGAATTCCGGCCGGGTCCGGCGGCGGTCGTCGCGATGATGTCGGGCGCCTGCTCGATCGGGCTGGTGTTCGTCGTGCTGCCGCCGATCCTGCACCAGCTCGCCGATCATCTCGGCGGCGACGCCGATGCGGCGTTCGGGGTGCAGATGATGGCGGCGATGCCGGGCATCGGCCTGGTGCTCGGCGGCCTCGTCGCGAGCTGGACGATCGACCGGCTCGGCGCGCGGGCGCTGCTCAACTACGCGCTGATCGCCTATATGGTCCTCGGATCGGCGGGGCTCTACATCGACGACCTGACCGGGCTGTGCGTCACCCGCCTGCTGCTCGGCCTCGCGACGGCGGGGATATCGACCGCCGCCAACACGCTGATCGCCCATTTCTACGGCGGCGCCGCGCGCGGGCGGATGATCTCCGCCGCGACGGTGGTCGGCAGCATGGCCTGCGTCGTCGCGATGCTGGCGAGCGGCGAGATCGCCGAGATCGCCGGCTGGCGCGGGCCCTTCGCCATCTACATCGCCGCGCCGATGGTGCTGTGGCTGGCGACGATCATCGGCATCCCGCGCATCTCGATCCGGGGCGAGGCGCCGGCCGATGGCGAGAAGGGCAGCACCGGCATCGTGATCGCCAGGCTCTGGCCCTATTATCTGCTGATCACCAGCCTCTACGTCGTGCTGATGATGACGAGCACGCAGGTCTCCTTCCTGCTGGCCGAGAACGGCATCATCCGGCCGGTGATCCAGGCGCGCGTGCTGGGCACGGCGAGCTTCTTCCTGATCCTCGGCGCGTTGCTCTATGGCTGGATGCAGGGCCGCTACGGCGCGAACGCGGCGTTCCGGCTCGGGCTGCTGACGCTGGGGATCGGCATCGTCGGCTTCGGTTTCGCGCACGACGCGGTCACCGCCTCGATCGCCGCCGCGTCGAAGGGGCTGGCGAGTGGTCTGCTCAATTCGGGCTTCATCCACATGATCATGAACCGGTCCGAACCGCATCTGCGCGGCCGCGCGCTCGGGATCATGACCAGCGCGATGTTCCTGGGCGACTTCATCAACCCGATCGTCGTCCATCCGATCAAGGAGATGCTCAGCCTCCACGCGGCCTTCCACGTGCTCGGCGCGCTGGTGCTCGCGGGGTTGCTCTGGTCGCTGCTGCGCCGGTCGAGCCCGCCCGCGCTGGCGGCGGGGTAGGGAGACGCTCGTCCCTGCCTCCTCGTCATTCCCGCGAAAGCGGGAATCCACGGATACGGGACACAGTTTGACGCGAGGTGCCGCCGTCCATGGATTCCCGCTTTCGCTGGAATGACGGAAGGGGGGCCAGGAGAAGGGGAGAGGATATGAACAGGCTGCAGGACAAGGCGATCCTGATCGCCGGGGCATCCGCCAACATCGGCGCGGCGACGGCGATCCGGCTGGCCGGGGAGGGCGCCCGGGTGATGCTGGGCGCGCGGAGCCCCGACCGGATCGGCGCGGTCGCCGACCAGATCAGGGCCAAGGGCGGCCAGGCCGAGACGGTCTGCTTCGACGCCACCGACGACGCCTCGATCGCGGCGATGGTCGCGCAGGCGGCCGATCGCTTCGGCGGGCTCGACGGCATGTTCGTCAACATGGCCGAGCTGACCCTGCACAAGGTCGACACCGACGCCGTCTCGGTCCCGCTCGAGGTGTTCGACCGGGCGGTGGCGGTGAACCTGCGCGGGCATCTGCTCTGCGCGCGCCACGCGATCCCGTTGCTGGTCGAGCGCGGCGGCGGATCGATCGTCTTCACCTCGTCGAGCGCGGCGTTCATGGGGCGCGACCGGGGCATCTCCTACACCGTCACCAAACATGCGCTGACCGCGCTGATGCGCCATGTCGCGACGACCTGGGGCAAGCAGGGGGTCCGCTCCAACATCGTCTCGCCGGGCCTCGTCCTGTCGGAGAAGAACCGCAACCATCCCGAGATGGACAAGGTGCTGGCGAACACGCCCAGCCCGCGCCTCGGCGAGCCGGAGGACCTGGCCGCCGCGGTGGCGATGCTGATGTCGTCCGACGGCGAATGGATCAACGGACAGGTCCTCTGCGTCGACGGCGGCGTGGTGATGCGCTGAACGGGGGAGGCGGACGATGCTGCTGAAGGACAAGGTCGTGATCATCACCGGGGTCGGCCCGGGGATGGGATGCAAGATGGCGACGATCGCCGCCGCCGAGGGCGCCAGCGTGGTGATGAGCGCGCGGTCCGCCGCCTTCGTCGACGGCGTCGCGGCGGAGATCGTGGCGGCGGGCGGACGGGCGATCGCCGTGCCCAGCGACGTCACCCGGATCGAGGACTGCGATCGGGTCGCGCAGGCGGCGATCGACGCCTATGGCCGGATCGACGGGCTGGTGAACAGCGCCTTCCGCTTCGTCGGCGGGCTGCCCTTCGGCCGCGAGGCGCTGCCCGAATGGCAGGCGTCGCTCGACGTCGCGCTGTTCGGCACGCTCAAGATGATCGATGCGGTGATCCCGCATATGAAGGCGCGGCGCGAGGGATCGATCGTCAACGTCAGCACCCGATCGACGATGCAGCCGCTCGCGGGCGAGGGCCCCTATGTCGCTGCCAAGACCGCGCTGCTCGGCGTCAGCCGCCAGCTCGCGATGGAGTTCGGTCCCTATAATATCCGGGTCAATTCGCCGCGCATGGGCTGGCTGTGGGGCGATCCGGTGCGCGGCTACCTGACCGCCAAGGCGGAGAAGCGTGGCGTTCCGCTCGACGAGGTCGTCGCCGAGATCGTCCGCGACATCCCGCTCGGCGTGATCCCGCCCGACGAGGAATGCGCCCGGTCGGTGCTGTTCTTCCTGTCCGACCATGCCCGGATGGTGACGGGCACCTCGCTCGACATCAACGGCGGGCAGTTCATGATGTAGCGGCGGCCATCCGCTCCTCGGCCACCGAACGGATCATCGCGCGCAGCCAGTCGACCGCCGGCTGATCGCCGTGCCAGCGGTGCCACACGGTCGAGATCTGGAACAGCGCCGACGGATGGGGCGGCTTCCACAGCGCCAGCTTGTACCGCTCGGCGAACGCCTCGGCCAGGTTGCGCGGCATCATCGCCGCCAGGTCGCATTCGGCGACGATCGCCATCGCGACGATCGGGTTGGGCGCGGTCATCGCCACCGTCCGGCGCAATCCGCGCTCCTCGAAATACTGGTCGAGGATGCGGGGATCGTCGCGCACCACCCGCCGTTCGAGGCCGGCGTCGGAGACGATGCCGCTGACCGCGCGGTCGTTGTCGGGGCTGGCGATCGCCAGGTGCGGCAGCGCGGCGAGCCCCTCCAGCGTCGGCTGGCGATTGGCGAAGGGGCTGTCGGCCCGCATCACCCAGACCATGTCGTCGGCGAACAGGGGTTCGGAGGCGAGCCGCTCGGGAATCCGCTCGAACCCGCCCATCGCCAGGTCGATGCGGCCGGCGTCGAGCTCCTTCATCACCGCGCCGACCGGCTGGATGCGCAGCTCGGCGAGCGGGGCGGCCTTGCGGAAGCGGGCGATCACCTCGGGCATCAGCACGGCGGTGACATAGTCGCCGCACGCGATCGAGAAGCGCCGGTCGGTCTTCTCGGGCACGAAGCTGTCGCCGTTCAGCGCCTGCTGGATGTCGACCAGCGCGCGGCGGATCGGCACCGCCAGCGCCAGCGCCTTGGGGGTCGGGTTCATCCCCTTGGCGCCGCGCAGGAACAGGTCGTCCTTGAGGATGTGGCGCAGCCGGTTGAGCGAGTGGCTGACCGCCGACGGGGTCAGCCCGAGCAGCCCGGCGGCGCCGGTCACGCTGCCCTCCTCGGTCAGCGCGTCGAACACCCGGAGCAGGTTCAGGTCGAGCGATCGAAAATGAATCTGGGTCAATTCAGTCCTGACGACATCTCATTCGAATCAATGTGATTCACAGATAAGATGTTGGGGAAGTCGGAAAGGCGCAACAACAAAGCATGGCCTTCCACCCCCAATGAACCGCGCGGCCCCAGGCCGGCGCACAGGACCAGGAGACGGACGATGGCGACGCAACTTTCCCCCGAATCGCATGAGGAACGGGTCTATAACGGACGGGCCTGGGAGGATTTCTGCGACGGGCTGAAGGCCGCCGGCCAGGTGATCTTCCGCCCCGAGGCGCCCGACACGATGCTCGACCGGGCCGAGGGCTGGCGCTGGCTGACCCGGCTGACCCGCGCCGCGCTCGACATGGCGGTCGAATATGGCGACCCGGCCTTTCCAGGCTTCTACCAGCTGTCGAACCACACGATCCGGATCGGCGCCGACAATCCCGACAACACCTATTTCAACGCCACCATCACCGCCGATCACGACTATAAGATCAGCGGCTATCGCGGCACCGCGCCGATCCTGACCTTCGGGTCGAAGGCGAACCGCTACGCGATCGACGGGACGATGGCGACCACCGGCGAGATCGACCAGCGCACCCTGAAGGTCGACGAGAACGGCTATTTCGAGATCATCGTCAGCCAGAAGGAGCATCCCGGCAACTGGCTGCGGCTGGAGCCGGATTCGACGATGGTGATCGGGCGAGAGACCTTTCTCGACCGCGCCACCGAGAAGCCCTGCGCGATCAAGATCGAGCGGATCGGCCGGGTCGGCGGCCCGCCGCCGCTGTCGGCCAAGCAGATCGACGAGGCGCTGCAGGAGACCGCGCGCTGGGTGCACGGCACCGCCAAGACCTTCGCCGACTGGGCGCAGCTCTTCGCCAAGGACCCGAACGACCTGCCGCCGGTCCACCAGGCGATGTCGATCAACGGCGGCGGCGACCCGACGATCCGCTATTATCACGGCTATTGGGAGCTGAAGCCCGACGAGGCGCTGGTGATCGAGAGCGAGGTCCCGGACTGCGTGTTCTGGAACTTCCAGCTCAACAACTATTGGATGGAATCGCTCGAATATCGCTACCTGCCCGTGCATGTGAACAAGCACAGCGCGCGCTACCGGCCCGACGGCAGCGTGATGATCGTGGTCGCGGCCGAGGACCCCGGCGTCGGCCATTTCCTGACCACCGACGGTCATGCCACCGGCACGATGCTGCTGCGCTGGGTGTTCGCCGACAGCGACCCGCAGCCGCGCTGCCGCGTCGCCAAGATCGCCGACCTGCGGGCCGGGAAATAAGGCGATGACCGAGGCGGTTCCGCTCGAATATGACGCGCTCATCGCCGCCGCGCGGCAGCGGTCGGGGCTGGAGGATTTCGGGCCCGACTGGATCTTCACGCCCTTCCGCGTCTATCTCGACGCGATCGCGAAGGAGGCCGAGCTCAGCGAGATCGGCCGCTTCATCCAGGCGGAAAGCATCATCAAGGGGCTCGTCGCGCGGCTGCGCCGCACCGACGACATCCGCCGCCATCCGGAGATCCTCGACGAGCAGGTGACGGTCGCCGCGACGATCGTCAGCCTGCACCGGACCGGCAGCACGCTGATGCACCGCATGCTCGGCAGCGCGCCCTCGCTCACCGCGATGCACTGGTGGGAGACGCAGTTCCCCGCGCCGCTGGAGGGCGAGGCGCGCGGCGATCCGGGCGGGCGGCGGGCGGCGGCGCAGACTCTGCTCGACCAATGGCTCGCGGCGATGCCGGAGCTGCTCTCGATCCACCCGATGTCGCTCGACCAGCCCGACGAGGAGGTGTCGCTCCAGGAACAGATGTTCATGGGGCTGTCGCCCGAGTCCTTCCTCCACATCCCGTCCTATGCGGCGTGGAGCGCGACCGCCGATCATCGCCCGGTCTATGAGGATTTGCGGCTGTGGCTCCAATATCTGCAATGGCAGGACCGGAGCCGCGCCGGCCGCGCCTGGGTGCTCAAGACCCCGGCGCACCTGACCGCGCCCGAGCAGCTGGCCGCGGTCTTCCCCGAGACGGTGATCGTGATGACGCATCGCGACCCTATCAAGACGATCCCGTCCTTCGCCAGCATGTCCTTCACCCTGCGGCGGATGCTGTCCGACCGCGCCGACAAGGCGCGCACCGGCCGGCACTGGCTCGATCGGCTGAGCACGCTGATGAGCCGGCTGATGCGGCTGCGCCCGTCGATCGGCGAGCATCGCTTCGTCGACATCGACTATGAGGAGCTGGTCAAGGACCCGATCGCCCAGGCTCGCCGCGTCTTCGCCGCGATGGGCCGCGAGCTGGGCGGCGAAGACGAGGCGGCGATGCGCGCCTGGTTCGATCGCAATCCGCGCGACGGGCGCCCGTCGCATCAATATGGGCTGGAGGAATATGGCCTGACCGCCGAGGCGATCGACGAGCGCTTCGCCGACTACAAGGCCCGCTTCCTCAAGCGGCGCGCGGTGGAGGCGGCATGAGGCCGTTCCGCATCGGCGACGTCGAGATCGGCCGCGTGGTCGAGCTCGACGGCGTGCCCTTTCCGGCTGACCTGATCTTTCCGGGGATCGATCCGGCGGCGATCGCGCGCAGCCGCGAATGGCTCGACGAGCGCTTCGTGCTGCGCGACGCCGACCAGCTGATGTGGAGCTTCCACAGCTATGTGATTCGCGCCGGTGGGCGGAACATCCTGATCGACACCTGCCATGGCAACGACAAGCAGCGGCCCGCGCCGGTCGACTATTGCCACATGTGGCAGACCGACTATCTCGGCAATCTGGCGCGCGCCGGGCTGCGGCCCGAGGATATCGACATCGTCATGTGCACCCATCTGCACATCGACCATGTCGGCTGGAACACCCGCCTCGACAATGGCCGCTGGGTGCCGACCTTCCCCAACGCCCGCTACCTGATGACCCGGCTCGACTATGAGCGGTTCGAGCATATGTCGCCCGACGACCAGGAAGGCGCGATCAGCCATTATTCCTTCCAGGACAGCGTGCTGCCGGTGATGGAGGCGGGGCAGGCCGACCTGATCGAGACCGACCATGTCGTCGAGCGCGACCTGGCCGGCGGCATCTGGCTGGAGGCGGCGCCGGGGCATACCGCCGGGTCGGCGCTGATCCACGTCCAGAACGCCCATGGCCACGCCATCTTCTGCGGCGACGCGCTCCACCATCCGGTCCAGGCCGAGGACCTCTCGATCCATGTCGCGGGCGAATATGACAGCGCCAGGGGCGAGCGGACGCGCCGCGAGCTGCTGGCGCGCTGCTGCGACACCGACACGCTGCTGCTGCCCGCCCATTTCGCCTCGCCCTCGGCGGCGCGGGTGATCGCGCCGGGCGGCGGTTTCCGCTTCCACTTCGACGGGGAATGACGATGACCGGCTTCGATCCCGCTTTCGTCCAGCTCGGCTACGTCACCGCCGACATCGACGCCGCGATCGACCATTTCACGCGCAGCGCCGGGGTTTCGCAATGGCTGCGCTGGTCCGACGTCGCGGTCGAGAAGGAGATTGACGGCGCCGTCGCGCGGTCGGTGCTCGACCTCGCCTTCGCCTGGCGCGGATCGACGATGCTGGAGCTGATCCGGCCGGTGTCGGGCGCGGTCGACATCTACAGCCTGCGCGGGGCCGAGGACGCGCCGGTGACGCTCCACCATATCGGCCATGGCGTGCCGGGGGCGGAGGCGGAATTCGAGGCGCGGCTGGAGGCGATGGCGGCGGCCGGCCATCCGGTCGCGCTCGTGACACGCGGGGAGATGGGCAATTACGCGCTGCTCGACACCCGCGCGACCACCGGGCTCTACACCGAATATCTGTGGGGAGGACCCAGGGGAGACGCGCTGTTCGACAGCGTTCCCCGCAACGAGATTTTTTACCAAGCTATCGCTTGAATTTTCTGGACGGGCGCCGCCATCGGTGGCAATAAGCGGCCGAACGACTGCCAGTCCAGATCGGCGACACGAACCGAGCAGAATGTCAGTCAGGAGGTTGCAATGGCTACGATCGCAGAAGACCGGAAGGTGGAATCCACCGCCAGGGACATGATCATATCGGCGGACAGCCACATCAATGAGCCGCCCACCGTGTTCGACCGGCTGCCCGCCAGCTTCAAGGACCGCAAGCCCGTGATGATGCGCGGGATCGACGGCGGCGACGGCTGGAGCTTCGACGGCAATCCCCCCAAGCGGACCTTTGGTATCGAGGCCATGGCCGGCTTCGATAAGAAGGATTTCAAGCTCAGCGGCATGCGCTTCGACGAGCTGCGCCCCGGCAACTGGGACGGCCGCGCGCATCTCGACGACATGGACATCGACGGGATCTACGGATCGGTGCTCCACCCCGCCAACGCGATCCAGGTCTATTCGCTGGCCGACCGCGAGCTCGGCGTCGCCTGCATGCGGTCCTACAACGACTGGCTGCTGCTCGACTTCCAGGCGGTCGATCCGAAGCGGATCGTCGGCCTGCCGATGCTGCCGGTCGACGACGGCATGGACGTCACCCTCGCCGAGTTCGAACGGGTGCTGAAGAACGGCGCCAAGGCCTGCTTCATCCCCGGCATGCCGGTGCGGCCCTATAACGATCCCTATTATGAGCCGCTCTGGGCGGCGGCGAGCGCGGCGGACATCTCGCTCAACCTGCACCGCACCTTCGGCGGCAAGCCCGACAAGTCCGACTGGGACGAGCTGGTCGACCAGCGGGTCAGCGTCGGCGGCATCGTCTTCCGCTATTTCTCGTCGGTGCGGCCGCTGACCTACATGATCTTCGCCGGCATCTTCGACCGGCATCCCAATCTGAAGATCGTCGCGGCCGAGGTCGATTGCGGCTGGGTGCCCTTCTGGGGCCAGACGATGGACGCGCATTGGGAGGCGCAGCAGGCCTGGTTCCCGCAGAAGCTGGAGCACAAGCCGACCGACTTCCTCGGCCGCAACTGCTTCGTCACGACGATCGACGACTATGTCGGCTACGACCTGATCAAGACCGGCCGCTACCCCTATCTGGCGGCGATGACGATGTTCTCGACCGACTATCCGCACTCGGCCACGATCTGGCCGAACTCGCGGGCGGTCGCCGACAAGCTGACCGAAGGCATGACGGAGCATGATCGCTCGCTCGTCCTGCGGGACAATGCGATCCGCATCTTCCACTTCGGCGAATGACCAACCGGCGGCACGGCAACAGCCGGCCGCGACCGAAGCCTGATCGTTTGAGGCGGAAGCGCGTCGCGCTTCCGCCGATGACGTGAATCGGGCCCTTTGAAAGGCGAGGAGGAGAGGCCATGAGCGCGACCGAAGCCACCGCAACGATGGAGCGGCCGCAGGGCGCGCGATGGCTGGCCGCGATACCCGCGATGATGGCGGGGGCCTGCTCGATCGGCCTGATCTTCACCGCGCTGACCCCCGTCCTCCCCAGGCTGTCGGCGCAGTTCGGCGGCGGCAAGGTCGGCGCCGAGATCGCCGGGCAGATGGTGATGTCGGTCCCCGCGATCGGCCTCATCCTGGGCGGCATCGGATCGGGCTGGCTGATCGAGCGGGTCGGCGCGCGCCGGCTGCTGCTCGCCTCGCTCCTGCTCTACGCGCTGTGCGGATCGGCCGGGCTGTGGGTCGGCGATCTCTGGGCGCTGTTCGTGTCGCGCACGCTGCTCGGCTTCTTCACCGCCTGCATCTCGACCTCCGCGAACAGCTTCATCGGCGAGTTTTTCGACGAGAAGGGGCGCGGCCGGATGCTCTCCGCGATGACGGTGGTGGGCAGCCTGCTCGCGACCTGCGCGGTGCTGATGTCGGGCTGGTTCGGCGAGCATGTCGGCTGGCGCGCGCCGTTCGCCATCTACCTGATCGTGCCGGCGGTCCTGTTCACCCTGGCGGCGATCGGCCTGCCCGTCATCCCGATCCGCACATCGGGCCATGGCGAGGCCGGGCAGGGCGTGTTCCTGCGCAACTGGCCGATCTACCTGATGATCGGCGCGCTCTACGTCGTGCTGATGATGACCAGCACCCAGATATCCTATCTGCTCACCGAACGCGGCATCACCAGCCCGATCATCCAGTCGCGGGTGATCAGTATGGCCTTCGCCTGGCTGATCGTCGGCGCGATCTTCTACGGGACGATGCAGGGCCGGATCGGCTGGGCGCCGACCTATTATATCGGGCTGCTGTCGCTCGGCCTCGGCATTGGCGGGCTCGGCTTCGCGCCCGACGCCTGGCTGGCGGGCGCCGCCACCGCGCTCAAGGGCTTCGGCGCCGGCATCCTCAGCCCCGCCTTCATCCACCTCGTCCTCAACCGGTCCACGCCGGAGACGCGCGGTCGCGCGCTCGGCCTGATGACGACATCGATGTTCGTCGGCGACCTCGCCAACCCGATCGTGGTGGCGCCGTTCCGGGCCGTCTTCGGGATGCACGGCGCCTTCATTTCCTTGGGCTCGCTGGTGCTGCTCGGCGCGGTCATGGCCTTCTTCACCGGGCTGGGACGCAAGGCCCCGCCCGCCGCCGGACACAGGAGGGTTGCGGCATGACCATCGATCTGGGCCGTCCGGCGATATTGAGCATGGAGATGCAGCGCGGCGTCGTCGGCGACCGCAGCCGCATCCGTCCGCTGATCGAGGCGGTCGACGCGGTCGGGCTGGTGCCCAACCTCGCCGGCATGATGCGCCGGGCGCGGGCGGCGGGGATCAGCGTGATCCACTGCAATGCCGAGTTCCGCGCCGACCTGAAGGGCTCCAGCGCCAATTGCCCGCTGCTCGCGGCGATGACGCGCAAGCCCGACCATATCCTCGAAGGATCGGAAGGGGCCGAGGTCGACCAGCGGCTCGAACCCTCGCCCGAGGACATCGTCCTGCGGCGCTTCCACGGCGTCTCGCCCTTCACCGGCAGCACGCTCGACATGACGCTGCGCAACCTGGGCGTCGACACGGTGATCGCCACCGGCGTCTCGGTGAACATGGGCGTGCTCGGCCTGTGCATCGAGGCGGCGAACCTCGGCTATCGCGTGCTGCTGCCGCGCGACGCGGTCGCGGGCTTCCCCGCCGACTATGCCGCGGCGGTGATCGACAACAGCCTGGCGCTGGTCGCCACCATCACGAACAGCGCCGCCGTCTCCGCCGCGATCGAGGCGATGACCCCGGCACGGGAGCTTGCCCATGGTTGATCGTACCGACGATCCGGTCCTCGTCGAAGTCGTCCGCAACGCGCTTGCCATGGTCGCCGAGGAGGCGGGCATCGCCGCCGCGCGCAGCGCCAGCTCGCCCTTCGTCAGCCAGGCCTCGGCGATCGCCTGCGCGATCTTCGATGCCGAGGGCCGGCTGGTGGTGCAGACGGCGGGGGGCATGCTCCACGTCTCGGCGCTGCAGGTGATGCTGCCCGAGATCTGGAAGAGCCATCCGCCCGAGAGCCTGCGCGAGGGCGACGCGATCATCCTCAACGATCCGTTCCGGGGCGGCATCCACCCGACCGACGTCGGCGCCTTCCGGCCCATCTTCCACGACGGGAAGCCGGTCTTCTACTGCGGCGCGATGATGATCGTGTCGGACCTGGGCGGCCTGTCGGCGGGCGGGCTGCCGGCCAACGCGACCGAGACCTTCCACGAGGGCATCGTCCTGCCGCCGCTCAAATTCTTCGCGCAGGGCGCGCGGGTGGCCGAGGTCGAGACGCTGCTCCAGGCCAACAGCCGCACGCCGCAGCGCATCGTCGGCGACATCGAGGCACTGGTGATCGGCGGCAACATCGCGGCGGCGCGGATGGCGGTGCTGATCGAGCGCTACGGCATGGCCCGGCTCGGCGCGATCATCGACGACCTGTTCGACCATGCCGAGCGGATGACCCGCCACGGTATCGCCGCGATCCCGGACGGCACCTATCGTGGCGCCTATGCGATCGAGGAGGACGGCGTCGAGACGGGGCGCGATTTCCGGGTCGAGGTGACGGTCACGGTCGACGGCGACCGCTGCCGCTTCGACTTCACCGGCACCTCGCCGCAGGCGCGCGGGGCGATCAACTCCTCCTATTCGCAGTCGCTGTCGGGCGCGGTGTTCGCGCTGCGCTGCTATCTCGATCCGGAGATTCCGCTCAACGAGGGCTTCTACCGCTGCCTCGACATCGAGCTGCCGGTCGGCACGCTGGTCAATCCGCGCCATCCGGCGGCGTGCAACCTGCGCATGGCGACGGTGCAGGCGATGATCGATGCGATCAGCCGGGCGCTGTCGGGCGCCTATCCCGACCATGCCGCCGCCGCCGCCGGGCTGGTCTCGACCGTCACCGCGCACGGCAAGCAGCTCGACGGCGCGACGAGCTGGAGTTTCCTCGACGTGTTCTTCGGCATCGGCGGGGCCCGGGCGGGCGCGGACGGGGCGGACGGATCGCCGTTCATCATCTACGGTGCGTCCAACTATGACCGGAACATCGAGTCCTACGAACTCGAATTCCCGATGGTCTACCAGGAATATCGGCTGTTGCAGGACTCGGGCGGCCCCGGCCGCTGGCGCGGCGGCTGCGGGCTGGTCAAGACCGTCACCTTCGAGGTCGACGCCGAGATTACGGTGCGCGGCACCGACCGCTATATCGTGCCGCCGCAGGGCGCCGACGGCGGCATGGCGGGCCAGCCGGGCGCCTGGGTGCTCAACCGGGGGCGGGCCGACGAAGCGCATCTGCCGCCCAAGAAGACCAACCATCGCATCCGCGCCGGCGACACGCTGACCATGGTCGTCGCGGGCGGCGGCGGCCTCGGCGATCCGCGGGAGCGCGATCGCGATCTCGTCCGCCGCGACGTCGAGGAGGGCTATGTCTCGCCCCGTTCGGCCCGCGACGATTATGGACTCGACATTGAGGTGACGGCATGAGCGCGCGGCGCATCTTCATCGGCGTCGATATCGGCGGCACCTTCACCGATCTGGTGCTGGCCGACAATCGCGGCGCGATCCACAACATCAAGACGCTGACGACGGCCGACGATCCGGTGCGCGGGGTGATGACCGCCGTCGCCCAGGGCCTCGACGAGGCGGGCGCGGCAGCGGGCGAGGTCACCCGTTTCGTCCATGCCACGACGCTGCCGACCAACCTCGTCCTCGAACGCAAGGGCGCGAAGCTGGGGCTGATCGCCACCGAGGGGTTCGGCGACCTGTTCCACATCGGCAAGCAGCATGCGATCGGGCCCGACCGCTTCAACCTGTCCTACACGCCGCCGGCGCCGCTGCTGCCGCGATCGATGGTCGCCGAGGTCGGCGAGCGGGTGAACGCGGCCGGCGCGGTGCTGCGCGCGATCGACCGCGCCGATATCGAGCGCGCGGTGCGCGGACTGGTCGAGCGCGGCGCGGAGGCGATCGCGGTCTGCCTGCTCAACAGCTACGCCAATCCCGCGCATGAGGCGGTGGTCGGCGAGGTCGCCCGCGCGGTCGCGCCCGACGCCTATGTCTGCCTGTCGTCGGAGGTGTGGCCCGAATTCCAGGAATATGAGCGGGCCGCGACGACGCTGATCTCGGCCTATATCGGCCCGACCCTCGCCAATTATGTCGGCCGGCTGGAGGATGCGCTGCGCGGCATCGGCATCGATGCGGAGCTGCAGATCATGCAGTCGAGCGGGGCGGTGATGGGCGCGGCGATGGCGGCGCGCAAGGCCGCCTATGCGATCGAATCCGGCCCGGCCGCCGGCGTCATGGCCGCCGCCCATCTGGCGCGCGAGGCGGGGCGCCCGGGCCTCGTCTCCTTCGACATGGGCGGGACGACCGCCAAGGCCGGACTCGTCGTCGACGGCGAGCCGCGCATCACCCACCAGTTCCGCGCCGGCGGCGGCACCAGCGCGGCGGGTCGCGCCGATGCGGGCGAGCCGATCAAGGTGCCGGTGATCGACCTGGCCGAGGTCGGCGCGGGCGGCGGCAGCATCGCGCGCGTCGACACCGGCGGCTTCCTGCGCGTCGGGCCGCACAGCGCCTCCTCTTATCCGGGGCCGGCCTGCTACGGGCTCGGCGGCACGCAGCCGACCGTCACCGACGCCAATGTCGTGCTCGGCTACATCAACCCCGGCTATTTCGCGGGCGGCAGCATGACGCTCGACGCCGAGGCGAGCCGCCGCGCGATCGAGGAGCATGTCGCCCGGCCGCTCGGGATCGACGTGGTCGCGGCGGCGCGCGGCATCCATGCCCTCGCCAACACCGCGATGGCGGCGGCGATCCGGGTCGTCACCCTCCAGCGCGGCATCGACCCGCGCGACCATGCGCTGGTCGCCTCGGGGGGCGCCGGGCCGATCCACGCGGTCAAGCTCGCCGAGCTGTTCGGGATCGAGACGGTGATCATCCCACCGTCGCCGGGGGTGCGATCGGCCTGGGGCCTGCTGATCTCCGACCTCGCCCATGATTTCGTCGCGACCGCGATCATGCGCGCGGCCGACGCCGATCCGGCGCGGATCGCTACGATCCTGGCTGGGCTGGAGGAGAAGGGCCGGCAGGCGCTGGCCCGCGCTGCCTCGGCCGAGACGCGGATCATCGTCCAGCGCAGCATCGACATCCGCCTCGCCCACCAGCACCAGGAGATCACCGTGCCGCTCGGCGACGGGCCGGTCGACGCTGCGCTGCTGGCGCAGGCCGAGGCCGATTTCCGCACCATCTATGCCCGCACCTTCGGCATCCGGCCGAAGGAGGCGTGCCAGTTCGTCAATTTCCGGCTGCGCATCTCGGCGGTGGTCGAGAAGCCCGCGCCGCTCGGCCGCGCCTGGGGCGACGGCGTCGCCGACCGCGCGCGCAAGGGCGTCCGCCAGGCTTGGTTCGACGGCCGCGCGCTCGCGACCCCGGTCTACGACCGCGCCCGGCTCGAACCCGGCGACCGCATCATGGGGCCGGCGATCGTCGAGGAACCCGATTCCTCGACGATCTGCCCCGACGGCTATGCCGCCACCGTCGACCTGCACGGCAACCTGCTGATCTCGCCGGTCAGCGCCGACGAGCGCGCGGGCCCCGAGGACGGCGACGCGGCGCCGGTCGCGCGGACCCTGCACGACGCGCTGTGCTGAGGTGCGGTGCGCTTACTTCATCGTCATTCCCGCGAAAGCGGGAATCCACGGTTACGGAGCATCTGGCCCCTTGCGGGCCGCCGTCCATGGATTCCCGCTTTCGCGGGAATGACGGAAAGATGAGGCAATCCGCAGAATTCGATCGGCAATAGCCGCTCCTTTTGGGGAGCGGCTTCCGGTCATCCTCAGCCGATCACGCCCGCCGCGCGATAGCGGTCGATCTGGTCGGCATCGAGGCCGAGCGCCGCGAAGATCTCGTCGCTATGCTCGCCGCAATGGGGCGCGGGCTGGTCGGCATGCGCCGCCCGGCCATCGACGGTCAGCGGCGCCGAGACGAGCTTGACCGGATAGCCGTCCTTCGTGCCGATCTCGAAGATCATGTCGTTGGCGACCGTCTGCGGGTCGGCGTAGAGATCGTGCAGGTTCTGGACCAGCTCCCAGGGCGCGTCGAACGCTTCGAAGCGGGGTTGCCACTCCGCCCAGTCGCGCGCGCCGAACGCCTGTTCGAAGATGCCGATCAGCTCGCGGCCGTTGGCCATGCGCGCGGCCGCGTCGCGGAAGCGCGGATCGTCGATCAGCGCGTCCAGCTCCAGCGTCGCGCACAGGCCGGGCCAGAAGCGGCTCGAATCGAGGAAGACGAGCTGAATCCAGCGGCCGTCGCGGGTGCGGTAGGTGCCGACCAGCGGGTTCTGCTCGACCGCGCGTTGGAGGATGTTGGGCGGATAGCCCGGGTCCTGCGACGCGACCAGATCGTTCGAGAGCATCCAGGTCGCCATCGACAACAGCGAGGTTTCGACGACCGACGGCTCGCCGGTCTGCGCCCGCTTGAACAGTGCCCCCGCCACGCCGAAGGCGAGCGCGACCGCGCTGGCATGGTCGCCCACCGCGCGCGGCTGGCGCGCATAGCTGCCCTCCTGCGACAGGATATGGCCGAAGCCGCCGCGCGCCCAGAAGGAGCTGGCGTCGAAGCCGGCCTTGCCCGCCTCGGGCCCGGCGAAGCCCAGGCCGTTGGCGCGGGCGTAGATCAGCTTCGGATTGTGCGCGCGCAGCTCCTCGACCGTCAGGCCGAGCTTGCGGATCGCCGCCGGGCGCAGGCTGGTCATGAATATGTCCGCGCTCTCGATCAGGCTGCACAGCAGCGCGTGGCCGTCGGCGCTCTTGAGGTCGATGCAGACGCTCTTCTTGCCGCGGTTGTTCTGTTCGAGGCTGAAATTGGGGCCCGCTGTCGAGCGACGGTCGACGACGAGGCTGCGATAGGGATCGCCGACGCCCGGGGTTTCCACCTTGATCACTTCCGCGCCGAGGTCGGCGAGCATGGTGCTCGCGGCGGGCACCATGACATATTGTGCCAGTTCGACCACGCGGACGCCCTTGAACAGTTGCATCCGATCCCTCCAACCGCGGTCCGTTCGATCGGCCGCGCCCGATCACAAATATGACCAAGCGCTTTGTTGGTCAATCGGCGCCAAGCTTTAATCAAGTTGAATATTATGCATTTTCATTTTTACCAAACAAGCGCTTGGATTGTGTCTGATGTCCCGTTAGGTTGAGTGAAACGACATGAGGAGGGGAAGGCGACATGGCGTCTGGCCTGTCGGGAAAGGCGGCGATAGCCGGGATCGGCTATACCGAATTCTCGCGTAATTCCGGTGTCAGCACATTGACGCTCGCGCTGCGCGCCATCATGGCCGCGCTCGACGATGCGGGTCTCGATCCGGACAAGGTGGACGGTATCGCCACCCACCGCGTCGGTGACTCGATCCCGGCTCCAATGGTCGCGACGACGCTCGGATTGACCGACCCTCATTATTATGTCGACCATTTTGGTGGCGGCGGCAGCTCGCACGGACTGGTCGGGCAGGCGGCGCTCGCGGTCGCCAGCGGCGTCGCCGACCATGTCGTCTGCTACCGGGCGATCAATGCCCGTTCCGAATTCCGTATGGGCGGCACCGGCCGCCCGCTGGTCGACCATATCGAGACCCAGTATCAGGCGGCCTACGGCTATATGGCCCCGCCGCAATATTATGCGATGATGGCGCGGGCCTATATGGATGCCTTCGGGATCGACGAGCGCCACCTCGGCGCGGTCGCGATCTCGCAGCGCGCCAACGCCGCGCACAATCCGCGCGCGATGATGCGCGATCCGATCAGCTTCGACGACTATTGCGCGTCGCGGATGATCGCCGAGCCGTTCCGCCTGCTCGACTGCTGCCTGGAGACCGATGTCGGCGTCGCCCTGCTCGTCACCACGCCCGAACGGGCGCGCGACCTGCGCAAGCCGGCGGTGATCGTCGACGCGGCGGCCTGGGGCGGCGGCACGACCCTGCAGAGCGCCGGCGCGCCCGACATCACCACCTCCTATGCCGCGCGGATGGCGCCGCGCCTGTTCGACATGGCGGGGATCGGCCCGGCCGACGTCGACTTCGCCAATTTCTACGACTGCTTCACCTTCTCGGTGCTGATGCAGCTCGAGGATTACGGCTTCTGCGGCAAGGGCGAGGCGGGCGGCTTCGTCCTCGACGGGCAGCACCGGATGGACGGGCGACTGCCGGTCAATCCGCATGGCGGCTTCCTGTCCGAAGGCTATGCGCACGGCATGAACCATATCGCCGAGGCGGTGCAGCAACTGCGCGGCGAAGCGGGCGGCCGCCAGGTCCGCGACGCCCGGATCGGCCTCAGCACCGGCGCCCCCGGCTATGTCGGCGGCGTCACCAGCGCGCTCCTGCTCCGGAGGGACGGATGATCGCCAAGCCTGTTCCCGTGCCCGACAAGGATTCGGCCCCCTATTGGGAAGGGCTGGCGGCGGGCGAGCTCAGGGTGCAGCGCTGCTCGGGCTGCGGCACGCTGCGCTGGCCGGCGCGGGCGATCTGCAACCGCTGCCGCAGCTTCGACGCCGACTGGGTGGCGATGAGCGGGCGCGGCACGATCAAGAGCTGGATCCGCACGCATCAGCGCTTCCACCCGGCCTTCGCCGACGAGCTTCCCTATGTGACGCTGCTCGTCGCGCTCGCCGAGCAGGCGGACATCCAGATCATCGGCGCCTTCGCCGATCCGGCGGCCGAACCCAGGACGGGGGCGGCGGTGCGCGCGGTGTTCAGGAACGGCCAGGACGGTGGGCCGATCCTGTTCTGGGAGCCCGATGCTCCCTGACGCGAGCGGGCCGGCCAAAAATACAAAGCAAGCATTTGGTTTAATGAAGAGTGCGGGCAACGACCCGCATGAACAGGGGACGAGCATGACGGACAGGACGACGACGGTTTCGCTGCTTCTGGGGATTTCCGCGATCGCGCTGGGCGCCGCTGCGCCGGCGGCGGCGCAGGGCACGCCCGAGGAGACGGTGGCGACCACGGGCGGGGGGCTCGAGGAGATCATCGTCACCGCCCGCCGCCGCGAGGAGGCGATGCAGGACACGCCGATCTCGGTCAGCGCGCTGTCGAGCGCCTCGCTGGAGCGGTCGAACGTCCAGGCGCTCGACGACATCACCCGCCTGATGCCGAACGTGGCGATCCAGGCGCAGTCGGGCTTCCTGGCGGGCAACACCGCCTTCATCCGCGGCATCGGATCGCAGGAGCCGCTGCTGTCGGTCGACTCGCCGGTCGGCATCTACATCGACGGCGTCTATATCGGGCGCAACAACGCCTCGAACCTCGAACTGGTCGACCTGGAGCGGATCGAGGTGCTGCGCGGGCCGCAGGGCACGCTGTTCGGCCGCAACACCACCGGCGGCGCGATCAGCATGGTGACCAAGAAGCCGGCCAGCGCGTTCGGCGTCGAGCAGAAGGTCACCGTCGCCCAATATGACGAATATGCCGCGCGCACCCGGATCGACACCGGCCTGCTCGGGGCGACGGGGCTCAGCGCGACGCTGTCCTACATGCACCGGCAGCGCGACGGCTGGCTGAACAACAAATATGCCAAGGGATCGCACACCCAGGGTGCGCTCAACACCGATGCGGTCTGGGTGAAGGTGCATGGCGAGTGGGGCGCCTTCCAGGCGGACTACACCTTCGACTGGACCGACATGCGCGGCGTGCCCGGCGGTTTCCAGACGCGCTTCCTGTCGCCGCTGCTGCAGGCCTATTATGGCAACACCACCGGCAATTCGCTGCTCGACGAGGTGCAGCAGGATTATAACAAGAATTTCAGCGTCCGGTCGAAGGCGTTGCAGCGGGTCAAGATCATCGGCCATGCGCTGACCCTGCAATATGACGTCAGCGACGACATCACGCTCAAGTCGATCACCGGCCGCCGCACCTACAAGGCGGCGCTCGGCACCGCCTATGCCCCGCCCGGCATCTTCGGCAACACCACCGCCGGTATCCAGGAAGTGCAGATCTACTCGGCCGACGCTAAGGACGAGGACGTCAAGCAGTTCTCGCAGGAGTTCCAGCTGCTCGGCAAGCTCGGCGACTTCAGCTATGTCGGCGGCCTCTATTATTTCGAGGAAGACAGCAAATATTTCAATCCGACGAGCTATTCGTTCGTCGTCTCGCCGACGCTGGCGTCGAACCTGTCCTCCTCGACCATCTTCGACTATCAGGCGAAGTCCTACGCCGCCTTCGGCCAGGCGAGCTGGAAGCCGCAATCGCTCGACGAGAAGCTCGAGCTGACCTTCGGCGTCCGCTACACCAAGGACAAGAAGGCGGTGCAGCAGACCGCCAGCACCGTCCGCAACGGCAAGGCCAGCTTCGACGACACCTCGATCAACGCGATCGTCAGCTACAAGCCGGTCGACGACGTGATGGTCTATGCGCGCTACGGCACCGGCTATCGTTCGGGCGGCTTCAACACCCGCGCCAGCGCCACCCAGTCCTTCGTGTTCGAGCCGGAGAAGGCGAAGACCTACGAGGCGGGGATCAAGAGCGAGTTCCTCGATCGCCACGTCCGGCTCAACGCGGCGGTCTTCCACACCGACTACAAGGACCTCCAGGTCACCCAGTATCTCGCCACCGCGGCGGGCGGCGGCGGCTTCACCAACAACGCCTCGGCCAGGTTCCGCGGCTTCGAGGTGGAGTTGCAGGCGGTGCCGGTCGACGGCCTGACGCTCGACGGCAGCGTCGGCTATGTCGATCCCAAATATAACGAGATATTCTTCATCGTTCCCGCGGCGCCCGTGCCCGGCCACACGCCGGGGGCCGGCGAGGTGGCCGGCGGCCTCGGCAACTATGCCGACATCAGCAAGTTCCCCTATGTGCCGAAATGGACGGTCCATCTGGGCGGGCAATATCTGAGCGAGGATATCGGTTTCGGGAAGCTGCTGCTCAAGCTCGACTATTCGTACAGCAGCAAGCGCTACTTCATGACCAACGTCCTGAACGGGCTGAACTTCGCCGATGCGATCGCCGATCCCGGCCAGCACCAGTTCGATGCGCGCATCGGCCTGGTCGAGGTGCCGGTCGCCGGCAAGTCGATGGACATCAGCCTCTTCGTCGAGAACCTGACCAACGAGCACAACATCAGCTCGGGCATCGACTTCGGCGCGCTCGGCTTCGCCGGCAACATCTACAGCCCGCCGCGCCGGATCGGCGTGGACGCGAAGATCAGCTTCTAGGACGACCAGGCGCCGGGCGATCGATCGTCCGGCGCCGCCACGATCATCGGAGTTCTAACCGCACGAGGAACAGGAAGGGAGGGACGGATGCAGGACCTACTCGAACGGCTTCCCGTCATCGACGTCGACGCCCATGAGATGGCCCCGGCCCATGTCTGGGGCGAGATGTTCGGGCCGCACAGCGCCCGCTTCGCCGAGGTCGCGGCCGACTTCATCCGATCCTTCGGCGCCAACAGCTTCTGGCGCCCCGGCCTGGCCGATGACGCGGCGATCACGCCGGCGAGCGTGTGGACCGAGAAAGGACCGTCCGCGCCGGGTGCATTCGACTTCGATCGCCGCCGCCGGGTGCTCGATGCGATGGGCATCGCCCGCCAGCTCATCTTCCCGTCCGCCGCGCTGCTCGCCTTCGGGCCGCTGACCGGCAGCAGCCTCGCCAGCCTCGGCCTGCCGATCCCGGCCGGCGAGGAGGGACAGCGCATGCTGCGCGGCGTCGTCGCCGAATATAATGACTGGGTGGTGCGGACGACCACCGCGCCGGACAGCCGCTTCCGCCCGGCGGCGCTGCTGTCGGGGGCGACGGTCGACGAACTGATGGAGCAGGCCGGCGACCTGGTGGCGCGTGGCGCGCGGGCGGTGTGGCTGCCGACCGGACGGCCGCCCGGCGGTCGCTCGCCCGCCGCGCCCGAACTCGATTCCTTCTGGGCGCTGATGGCCGCCAACGGCGTCGCGGTGACGCTCCATCTCGGCACCGATTCCGGCTTCCGGTCGAGCGACGCGTGGAGCCAGGCGCCGGCCTTCGCGGTCGGCAAGGTCGACAGCGTCGAGATCGCGCTCGAACCCTTCGGCACCACGACCGTCCATATGGGGGCGAGCAACTTCCTCTCGGCGATGGTGCTGGGGGGGGTGTTCGAGCGTCACCCGATGCTGCGCTTCGGCGTCATCGAGCTGGGCGCGACCTGGTTCGGTCCGCTCGCCGAGCATCTCGACCTGTGGGTCGAGCATATCTACGCCAAGCGCATGGCCGGCGTGCTGTCGATGCCGCCCTCGGCCTATATGGATCGCAACGTCCGGGTCACGCCCTTCTATTTCGAGCCGGTCGACCTCTATTTCCGCCGCTATCCGCAGCTCAGCCACGCCTGGTGCTATTCGAGCGACTATCCGCATGTCGAAGGCGGGGTCGACAGCAAGCTCGGCTTCCTGGCGCGGCTGGAACCGCTCGGCACCGTGGCGATCGAGAAATTCTTCGCCGGCAACGGCGCCTGGCTGGTGCCCGAATGAGGGTGCCGGCTATCCTATCTCCAGCGAAAGGACGGACATGATCCTCTCCGGCAAGACCGTGATGATTTCGGGTGTGGGGCCGGGCATGGGCCGCAAGCTCGCCCTGCTCGCCGCCGCCGAGGGGGCGAAGGTGGCGATCGGATCGCTGCCCTCCGAACAGGCGTTCATCGACGGCGTCGCCGCCGAGGTGAAGGCGGCGGGCGGCGAATGCATCGCGGTCGGCTGCGACGTCACCGACCAGGCGCAGTGCCACGCCTTCGCCGCCGCGACGATCGAGGCGTTCGGCACGATCGACGGCCTCGTCAACAGCGCCTATGTCCATGGCGGCTGGGACCTGTTCGAGGATGCCGACCTCGACGTCTGGCGCCGCGCCTTCGAGGTGACCTTCTGGGGCGCGCTGCACATGACCAAGGCGGTGTTGCCCGAGATGAAGCGCCGCCGCGCCGGCGCGGTCGTCAACATCTCGACCCAGGGCACCGTCCGCGCGCTGCCGCGCCAGGGCGACTATGCCTGCGCCAAGGCCGCGCTCAACGCCGCGACCCGCACTTGCGCGCGCGAGCTGGGCGAATATGGCATCCGCTTCGTCGCCACGCGCATGGGCCGCCTCTGGGGCGTTCCCTATCAGGTCGCGATGGCCGAGCGGGCGAAGCAGCAGGGCATCACCCTCGACCAGCTTCTCGACGGCGTCCGCGCCGGCATCGCGCTGGGCGTCATCCCGCCCGACGAGGAATGCGCCAAGGGGGTCGTCATGTTCCTGTCCGACTATGCGTCGATGATCACCGGCGCCGGCATCGACATCAATGGCGGCGAGTATATGTCGCCGTGACGGCCGCCGCCGCCGCCATGACCGGGGAGGAGCCGCGCGGCCGCCATGCCGGGCTGATCGCGATGCTGGCCTTCGTCGTGATGTTCGAGGGGTTCGACCTCAACCTGACCAGCATCATCCTGCCCTATGCGGCCAAGGCCTTCGGAGTCGGCCCCGCCGATCTCGGCGCGGCGCTGTCGTTCATCGCGCTCGGCGCGATCTGCGCCTATCTCACGCTGCGCCTCGCCGATCGCTTCGGGCGCAAGCCGGTGCTGATCCTGTCCTCGGTCGGCTTCTCGATCGGCACGTTGCTGACCGCGCTGGCGCCGGGCCTCGCGAGCTTCACCGCGATCCAGTTCGTCACCCGCCTGCTGCTCGTCACCCAGGTGGCGAGCGCCTATACGATCGTCAGCGAGACCTTGCCGGCGGCGGTGCGCGGCAAGGCCAACGGCGTGCTCGGCGCCTGCGCCAGCGTCGGCGCGGCGCTGCCCGCGATGCTGCTCGCGCCGCTCCTCGAAACCGCGCTCGGCTGGCGCGGGCTGTTCCTGGTCGGGGCGATGCCGCTGCTGATCGTGCCGCTGCTGATCCGCTTCGTCCGCGAGCCCGCGGTGTTCGTCGCCGACCACGCCGGGGGAAAGCGGGGCGGGCCGGTCGCCGAGTTGCGCCGGCTGCTGCAACCCGACCTGCGGATACGCTTCGTCGGGATGAGCCTGCTGTGGTTCGCGCTCAACTTCTTCGCGGGGGCGGCGACCTATTTCTTCACCTATCACGTCATCGACGAGCGCGGCTGGGCGGCGCGCGACATCGCGCTGATCGCGCCGTTCGGCCTCGCGGCGGCGGCGGGCGGCTATCTGCTCGCCGGTTTCTGCATGGACCGGATCGGCCGGCGGCCGACCGCGCTCGCCTTCGTCACGCTGTGCGCGCTGTCGGCGGCGCTGATCTACGGCGCGCCGGGCTGGTGGCCGGTCGCCGCCGGCTGGGTGCTGATGCAGGGGGCGATGGGGCTGTGGATCGTCGGCTTCACGATCAATGCCGAGCTGTTCCCGACCGGCATCCGCGCCACCGCCAATGGCTGGTGCCACAATCTGATCGGGCGCTGGGGCCTGGTGGTGGCGCCGTTGCTGGTGGGGCAGGTCGCCCGGATGACCGGGTCGACCGGGGCCGCGTGCCTGCTGCTGTCGATGGTCGTGCTGATCGCGATCCCGGCGGTGCTGATCCTGCCCGAAACGCGCGGCCGGTCGCTGGCGGAGGCCTGATCGGGGCGCCATCGGGCGCGCTATGCCGAGTCATCCACAATTTTCTGTCGCTTCGTGCTTGCCCCCGGCCACCCCCATCCGCCAGTAACCCGCGGGTGACCGCACGAATCGACATGGGCACCAGCGGCCCCGGCCAGTCCGTCCATTTCGACGTCGAGGAGCTTCTCGCCACCCGTCTGCTCGTCCAGGGCAATTCGGGCTCGGGCAAGTCGCATCTGCTCCGCCGGCTGCTCGAAGGATCGGCCGAGGTCGTCCAGCAGGTGGTGATCGATCCCGAGGGCGATTTCGTCACCCTGGCCGATCGTTTCGGCCATGTCGTCATCCAGGCGTTCGATCATAGCGAGGCGGAGATCGTCCGGCTCGCCACCCGCATCCGCGAGCATCGCGTGTCGGTGGTGCTGGCGCTCGACGAGCTCGAGATCGAGCAGCAGATGCGCTGCGCCGCGACCTTCCTGTCGGCGCTGTTCGATGCGCCGCGCGACCATTGGTATCCGGCGCTGGTGGTGGTCGACGAGGCGCAGCTCTTCGCCCCCGCCGTCGCGGGCGAGGTGTCGGATGAGGCGCGCCGCGCGTCGCTCGGCGCGATGACCAACCTGATGTGCCGGGGCCGCAAGCGTGGCCTCGCCGGGGTGATCGCCACCCAGCGGCTCGCCAAGCTCGCCAAGAATGTCGCGGCCGAGGCGTCGAACTTCATGATGGGGCGCACCTTCCTCGACATCGACATGGCGCGCGCCGCCGACCTGCTGGGCATGGAGCGACGCCAGGCCGAGCAGATCCGCGACCTGCCGCGCGGCCAGTTCCTGGCGCTGGGTCCGGCCGTGTCGCGCCGGCCGATCCCGGTGACGATCGGTTCGGTCGAGACCTCGGCGCGCAGCGGCAGCCCCAAGCTGATGCCGCTGCCCTCTGCCCCGCCCGAGGATCTGCAGGGCCTGCTCTTCGCCCCCGGCGACGACCTGCCGCCGCCGCCGCCGCCGCCCCGCCCGCCGGTGCCGACCAGCGACGACCTGCTCCGCGCGATCAGCAAGTCCGGCCCGGTCCTGACTCCCGCCGCGCCGAGCAACGAGCCCGCCATGCCCGACGAGGAACGCGACGCGGTTCTCAACCAGGTGCTGCGCGAGATGTGCGAGGACCCGGAGGCGACCTATCGCCAGCCGGCGGTGCTGTTCCAGGATTTCGGCGTGCGCTGCCGGATGGCGCGATTGGCGCAGCATGGGCTCGATCTCGCCGCCTTCCGCCGCCGCCTGTCGATGGCGCGGGCGGGCCTGCCCGACGATCTCGACGAAGGCTGGCTCGACGCGATGGCGATCGGCGCGACCCTGCCGGAGGACATGCTCGCCCCCTTCCTGCTGGTCGCCAACGCCGCGCGTGACGGGCGCGAGGCGCCGTCCGACGGTCAGCTCGCGCAGGTCTACGGCACCCATTCGCAGGGCCGCGTCCGCCGCCTGATCGCCTATATGGAGGAGCAGGGCATCTTCGTCCTGCGCACCGACCTGTCGGGCAAGCGGTCGATCAACATCCCGCGCCTCGGCTGGACCACCGCCGCGACCCTGCCCGAAGCGGCGGAATAGCGCTCCCAATCATCACCAAGACTCGTCATTCCCGCGAAAGCGGGAATCCATGGACGGCGACCCGCAAGAGACGGAATGTGCCGTGACCGTGGATTCCCGCTTTCGCGGGAATGACGATCGGTGGGAGAATATCCTCAATCCAGTCCGGGACGATTCCGACCAGAACCGGCCTCGATCGTCGCGCCGACATGCGCGACCCCGCGCGCGGCGGCGAGCGTCTCCTGCCGGTGCCGCTCGGCATAGCCGGCGCGTTGCTCGTCGCTGCGCGCGTCGGCGCAGGCGGGACAGCTCACCCCCTCGACATAGAACGGCGAGGCGCGGTCCTCGGGGCCGACCGGCATCCGGCAGCCATGGCAGAGCGCGTGGGTGCCGGGCGCGAGGCCGTGGCCGACCGCGACCCGCTGGTCGAAGACGAAGCATTCGCCCTGCCACAGGCTCTCCTCCGGCGGCACGGTCTCCAGATATTTGAGGATGCCGCCCTCGAGGTGATAGACCTGCTCGATCCCCTCGGCCTTGAGGAAGGCGGTCGATTTCTCGCAGCGTATGCCGCCGGTGCAGAACATCGCGACCCGAGGTTCCGGGCCGCCATTGCCGAGCAGCCGTTCGCGCTCGGCCCGGAACCAGGCGGGGAAGTCGCGGAAGCTGGCGGTGCCGGGGTCGATCGCCCCGGCGAAGCTGCCGATCGCGACCTCATAATCGTTGCGCGTGTCGATCACGATCGTCGCCGGGTCGGAGATCAGCGCGTTCCAATCCTCCGGCGCGACATAATGGCCGGTGCCTTCGAGCGGATCGATGTCGGGCTCGCCCATCGTCACGATCTCGCGCTTGATCCGGACCTTCATCCGGTGGAACGGCATGGTCGCGGCGCGCGACAGCTTGACGTCGACGTCGGCGCAGCCGGGCAGGGTGCGGACATGATCGACCACCCGCGCGATCGCCGCGTCGTCGCCCGCGATCGTGCCGTTGATCCCCTCCGCCGCGACCAGCAGCGTGCCCTTCACCCCCAGCCCGCAGCACAGCCGGGCAAGCGGCGCGCGCACCGCCTCGACATCGGCGAAGCGCGCGAAGCGGTAGAGCGCGGCGACGCAGACGGGCCTATCGTCGGGGGACGGTGATTCCATGGCCGGCCCTATGGCGCATCTCCGCTGCCCTAGGCAAATCCCGGTCCGGTCAGGCCGGCCCTTCCGACAGCGGCTTGGCGCCGCGCGCGCGCAGGTCCTTGAGCAGCGTCTCCACCGCCCATCGGCAGGCGGTCGCCATCTGCGCGCCGTCCATGTCCCACTGGTCGCGCATCTCCAGCCAGGGCGTGGTGTGAAGCACCTGGAGCATCGCCGTCGCCAGCAGCCGGTCCTCGGGCGGCAGCGCCTTCACCGCGTCCGCCGTCGCCGAGACATAGGCCGCCCGCCGCCGCTCCTTCTGCGCGAGCCGGACCGCGCGGCCCTGCGGCGTCGCCCGGACGATCGTCGCCAGGCCGGCGATCCGGTCGAAACCCTCATAGATGGAGAGCATCGACGAGGTCAGCTCGGCCTCGCTGTCGGGGAAGCGGACGGCGGCCCCGCCAGCCAGGTTCACGACCCGGTCCCAGAGCGGCTGCATCAGCGCGTCATGATCGGGGAAATAGCGATAGACGGTGCGCCGGGCGACGCCGGTCCGTTCGGCGACCCGGTCATGGTTGATGTCGATGCCCTCGCCCAGCAGCGCGATCAGGCTGTCGAGGATGCGGGTGCGGACATCCTCCTTGTGGCGTTCGCGCGCGGATGGCGGGGGGACGGCTTCGGTCATGGTCCGGCGCTAATATGTGGCACGGAAAGTGTCAAATATTCGTTGACACATTCTGTGCCATATTTCATTGGGGGACGATCAGGGAGACATCCATGCTGTTCCACATGTCGATCGCCGCCGCCGACCCTCGCCACGTCGCCACCGTCCTTGCCGAGCTGATCGGTGGGGAGGCGATGCCCTTCCCGCCCGTGTCGCAGGACGGTTGGATGGCGCTGGCGGACGACGGCCGCGGCACCTCGATCGAAGTCTATCCGGCTGGGACGCTGCTGCGCGAGGCGGAGGGTGACGCCGATGCCTATGGCGAGCCGGGAGGGCTCGATCGCTTCACCGCCTCCCACGGCGCGTTCGGCACCGCGCTGGAGATGGACGAGGTCATGGCGATCGCCCACCGCGAGGGCTGGCCGGCCAAATATCGCAAGCGCGGCGACATGTTCGGCGTCGTCGAGCTGTGGATCGAGGGCCGCCAGATGATGGAGATCCTCACCCCGTCGATGCAGGCCGAATATCTGGCGACGATGACGCGGGCGCATTGGAGCGCCCAGCTCGCCGCCGGCGCTCCGCTTTGATGAAGGTCAGCGCAGCGCGCCGCCGTCGGCCCGCCAGCGCAGCTCATAGGTGACGAGGAAGCCGTCATGGTCCGACAATTGGGGCAGCGCCCCGCCGTCGAACATCGCCTCGACGCGGATCGGCCGGATCGCCACCGTCGGGCTCGACCGGAAGAGCTGCAGGTCCTGCGTGTCCATCCAGGGTTCGTCGCCGTCCCATGACATCCGCACGTCGCAGCCATGGTCGGGCTCGATGCACCAGCGATGGACGATCTCCAGCGGCACGTAGAGCGAGAAGTCGGCGAAGCGTTCCTCCGACCAGCGCATGTTGAAATCGCCGCCGAAGATCAGCGGATAGGCCGGCTCGTTGACCCCGGCGATGAAGCCCGACGCCTCGCGCGACTGGCGCATGTGCGCGGCGAGGGCGCGGGGCTTCGGCGCGCGCGACGCACCCTGCGAGTTCATATGGGTGTCGTAGAGCTCGATCGGCACCGGCACGCCGGGCATGTGCAGCAGCGCGCGGACGATGCCCTTGTTGGCGAGGCAGTCGATCCCCGCGCAGGAGCGCAGGCCATAGGGATGGAGCTCGACCCCGTCGAGCGGATAGCGCGCGGCGATGGCGAGCCCGCTGCCGAGCAGCTTGAGCCCGAGTTCGCCGCGCCGGAAGCGCGAATGGCCGGGCAGCGGTCGGTCGGTCGCGCGGCCGGCGAAGGTCAGGCGTTGCGGCCCGGCGACGATCGCCGGATAGCCGCTCGCCGCCACCGCGCGCTTGGCGCCGCCGCTGAACATCTCCTGGAACATCACCACGTCGGGGGCCGTCCCCCGCTCGCGCAACTCGGCGAGCCGGCGGCCGATCTCGCGAAGCTGCGTGACTCGACCCTTGCGCGCCGGCCAGCCGAGCCCTTCGATATTATAGGTCAGCACCGACAGGGTGGTGCGCATCTCGCCGGGCGTCGCGGCCGCGACGATGTCCGGTGCCGGCGCCTTCGCGGCCGGCAGGACGCGGATCGGCGGCGGCGGCGCGCAACCGGCCAGTCCCGCGAGCAGCAGCAAGCCGGACAGGCGGCCCAACAATGCGGTCATCGGCCCCAAGTTCTTCAGGGTCCTTCTCGATTTGATCGAATCATGCCGGTTTCCTCATCTTTCCGTCATTCCCGCGAAAGCGGGAATCCATGGACGGCGGCCCGGAAGAGACGGGATGCTCCGCGACCGTGGATTCCCGCTTTCGCGGGAATGACGATAGGGGGCTCAATCCGACCCGGAATGGATCTAGCTGAGGAAACGTCCCAGGTCGGCCATGTCGACCTGAACCTCGCGCCGGCCGACATGGTCGGGCTGCGAGACGATGCCGTCCTTCTCCAGCCGCTCGATCAGCCGCGCGGCCGAGTTGTAGCCGATGCGGAGCTGGCGTTGCAGCCAGCTGGTCGAGGCCTTGCGGTTCTCGACGACGAGCTGGATCGCGCGGCGATAGGTCTGCGTCTCGGGATCGTCGGGGCCGGACGGGCCGCCCTCCATCGCGAAGCCGCCGTCCTCGGGCTCCTCGGTGACGGCCTGGATATAGTCGGGGGTGCCCTGCTCGCGCCAATGGTCGGCGACGGCGCGGACCTCGTCGTCCGACACGAACGGGCCGTGGACGCGGATGATCTGCTTGCCGCCGGCCATATAGAGCATGTCGCCCTTGCCCAGCAGCTGCTCGGCGCCCTGCTCGCCCAATATGGTGCGGCTGTCGATCTTGCTGGTGACCTGGAAGCTGATGCGGGTCGGCAGGTTGGCCTTGATCACGCCGGTGATGACGTCGACCGACGGGCGCTGCGTCGCCATGATCAGGTGTATGCCCGCCGCGCGCGCCTTCTGCGCCAGCCGCTGGATCAGGAATTCGACCTCCTTGCCGGCGGTCATCATCAGGTCGGCGAGCTCGTCGACGATGACGACGATCTGCGGCAGCGGCTCGAACTCGAGCTTCTCCTCCTCGTAGATCGGCTGGCCGGTCTCGGCGTCGTAGCCGGTCTGGACGCGGCGGCCGAGCGGCTGGCCCTTGGCCTTCGCCGTGCGCACCCGCTCGTTGAAGCTGGCGAGGCCGCGCACCCCGACCGACGACATCATCCGGTAGCGGTCCTCCATCTGCTCGACCGCCCATTTGAGCGCGCGCACCGCCTTTTGCGGCTCGGTCACGACCGGCGAGAGCAGGTGGGGGATGTCGTCGTAGATGCTGAGTTCGAGCATCTTCGGATCGATCATGATCATCCGGCACTGGTCGGGCGTCAGCCGGTAGAGCAGCGACAGGATCATCGAGTTGATGCCGACCGACTTGCCCGATCCGGTGGTGCCGGCGACGAGCAGGTGGGGCATCGGCGCGAGATCGGCGATCACCGGATCGCCGCCGATATTCTTGCCGAGGACGAGGGCGAGGCCGCTCGACAGCTCCTCGAACGCGTCGCTGGCGATCAGCTCGGACAGCGACACCGTCTCGCGCTTGGCGTTGGGCAACTCGATGCCGATCACGGTGCGGCCCGGAATGACGGCGATGCGCGCCGACATCGCCGACATGTTGCGCGCGATGTCGTCGGCCAGCGCGATGACGCGGCTCGCCTTGATGCCGGCGGCCGGCTCCAGCTCGTACATGGTGACGACCGGGCCGGGGCGGATCTCGACGATCCGGCCCTTGACGTTGAAGTCGTCGAGCACGGTCTCCAGCAGCCGGGCGTTGCGCTCCAGCGCCGCCTTGTCGATCGTCTTGCCCGAGGAGGGCGGCGCCGGCGACAGCAGCGACAGGCTGGGCAGCTTGTAGGTGTCGCCGAGCGGCAGCGAGCTTTGCCGCTCGCGCGCGACCGCCTTGGCCGAGGGGGCGGCGGCCTTCTTGCGGTCGGCGATGACGGGCGGCGGCGCCGGCTCCTCGTCCTCGTCGATCGGCGCGTGGCGCGGCGGGCGGACGGGCAGGGGCGCCTTGTCGATCGTCTCGATGTCGTCGACGTCGAAGGGGACGTCGTCATCGTCATAGGGCTCGGACGGGCGGCGGGCATAGGCGCCGCGCCGGAACAGCCAGTCGCGCTCGTCGGCCATCAGGCCGAGGCCCCAGACCCACAGCGACAGGCCGAGGATGGCGAGCAGCGCGGCGCTGCCGAGGCGGGCGCCATTGGCGATCGTCGGATCGGCGATCTGGTCGAGGCCGAGCCGGGCGAGCGCGGCGCCGGCCAGGCCCAGGCTGCCGCCGAAGCCGGCGGGCAGGCCGGCGACCGATCCGCCCCGGAACAGCCCCAGGCCGATGCCGATGATCGCGACCGCGCACAGGGCGATGGCGAGCGAGCGGCCCCAGCGTCCGACCGGATGGCCGCGCCACAGCCGCAGTCCCCAGACCAGCCCGAGCGGCAGGACCAGCGCGATTGCCGGCCCGAAGATGCTGAGCGCGAGATCGGCGATCCAGGCGCCGACCGGGCCGAAGACGTTCTGCGAAGGGCCGCCGGCCGCCGTGTTCATCGACGGATCGGTGACATGATAGCTGGCGAGCACGAAGCCCGACGCGATCGTCCCGCCGATCAGCGCGAGCGCGGCGCAGATCGACCCGGCGCGGCGCCCGAGCCCCGCCAGCACTCCGCGCCAGCCGCCCGGCCCCGCCGCCGTCGGCGTGACATCTTCCCCCGCGATCCTGATGCTGCGACTTGCCATGGCCCAAGAATCCCATAGCGCGGAGTCGCGGTCAAGCGACGCCCCGATCGGCCCGTCTCATCCCCTTTTCCACCGTCATCCCGGCCTCCGCCGGGATGACGATATGGTTAGGTGGTGGCATGTCCGCCGCCGACGTCCTAAAGCGGATCGCATGGAACGGCAGGACGTCATCATCCTCGGCGGGGGCCTGGTCGGCCTCACCCTCGGCATCGCGCTCGCGCGGCACGGCATCATGGCGGCGGTAATCGATCCCGCCGATCCCGACAAGATGCTGGCGAGCGGCTTCGACGGCCGCGCCTCGGCGGTGGCGAGCGCGCCGTGGCGGATGCTCGACGCGATCGGGGTCGGCGCGCATCTCCAGGGCCGCGGCTGCCCGATCGATGCGATCCGGGTGCAGGACGGCCTCAGCCCCGAAAGCCTGATGTTCGAGCCGTCGGCCGACGACGGCGCGCTCGGCCATATGTTCGAGAATCGCGACCTGCGCATCGCGCTCGACACGACGGCGCGCGCCGCCGACGGACTGACCCTGCTGCGCCCCGCCCGCCCGGTCGACGTCCGTCGCGACCTCGACGGGGTCCGCGTCACGCTGGCCGACGGGCGCGAAGTGGCGGGATCGCTGCTGATCGGCGCCGAGGGGCGCCAGTCGCCGACCCGCGAGGCGGCCGGCATCACCTGCGCCCGCTGGAGCTACGACCATGTCGCGATGATCGCCTCGATCGCGCATGAGAAGCCGCACGGCAACGTCGCTTATGAGATCTTCTATACCGCCGGTCCCTTCGCGATCCTGCCGCTGGTCGACGACGCGGAGGGGCGCCACCGCTCGGCGCTGGTCTGGACGGTCGACAAGAAGCACGCCCCGGCGATGCTGGGCCTGCCCGACCGCGCCTATCAGGCCGAGGCCGAGAAGCGGATGGGCGGGATGCTCGGCGCGGTGTCGCTGATCTCGCCGCGCTCCTCCTATCCGCTCGGCTTCCACCATGCCGCGCGGATCACCGACACCCGCCTCGCCCTTGTCGGCGACGCGGCGCACGGCATCCACCCGATCGCCGGCCAGGGCGTCAACCTCGGCTATCGCGACGTCGCGGCGCTGACCGAGGTGCTGGTCGAGGGGATGCGGCTCGGCCTCGATCCGGGCGACGCCCAGCTTCTCGACCGCTACCAGCGCTGGCGCAGCCTCGACAGCTTCATGGTCGCGGCCTCGACCGACGGCCTGACCCGCCTGTTCGGCATCCCCGGCCGCACCGCCCGCACCGTGCGTCGCATCGGCCTCGGCGCGGTCCAGCGGCTCGGCCCGCTCAAGGGCCGCTTCATGGCCGAGGCGCGCGGCGAGACGGGGAAATTGCCGAGATTGTTGCAGGGCATGGCGATCTGAACGCCGTCCCGGCGAAATCACGATCGTCAAATCCAAGACCGTCATCCCGGCGAAAGCCGGGATCTCCCTTTTTCTTGCCGGGCTCGCCATGTTCGGACGTCCAAAGGCAGGGAGATTCCGGCTTTCGCCGGAATGACGTCTATATCTCCAGCTGCCGCGCTTCCTCGACCAGCATGACCGGAACGCCGTCGCGGATCGGATAGGCGAGGCCGGCGGCGTCCGAGACCAGCTCCCCGGCAGCTTCGTCATAGCGCAGCGGCGTCCGCGTCACCGGGCAGACCAGGATCGCGAGCAGCTGGGGATCGAGGCTCGTCGTGCGGTCGTTCACTGCAGCGTCGCCGGCTCGTCGTCGCCGCGCCGGAAGAAGCCGAGGAACTGGGCGAGCAGGTCGGCGCGGTCGGCCAGCGTCCGCGCTTCGAGCAGCGCCTGCTTGGCGGCGGTATCGAACGGCGCGATCGCGGAGATGGCGTTGACGAGCGTCTCGTCGTCGAGCCGGCTGACCCCGGTCCAGTCGACCGCGACGCCGCGGCTGTCGGCGAAGCGGCGCGCCTCGCGCTCGATCTCGGCGCGGACGATGCTGGGCAGGGCGTCGGGCGCCTCTGCGTCGTCGAACGCGCCCAGGTCGGCCTCGACCTGCCGGAACGGCGTCGCGACGTCGAGCTCGCGCAGCAGGCGGAAGCGGGTGAGGCCTTCGAGGACGATGTTGAAGCGGCCGTCGTCGAGCCGCTCGACCTCGCGGATATGGCCGACGCAGCCGATGTCGAACAGCGTCGGCGGCTCGCGGTCGTCGCGCGGCTGGATCATCGAGACGCGGCGGTCGCGCGCCAGCGCGTCGGTGACGAGCGCGCGATAGCGCGGCTCGAAGATGTGCAGCGGCAGATGGCCGCGCGGAAACAGCAGCGCGCCCGCCAGGGGGAAGATCGACAGGCGCTCGGCCATGGTCGCGACCGTCAGGTGAACAGCAGCGCCGACAGGCGCCGCCGCTGCTCGCGCACCCACGGGTCCTCGAGCCCGACCACCTCGAGGAGCTTGATCAGCCGCTGCCGCGCCGCGTCCTCGTTCCAGGCGCGATCGCGGGCGATGATCTCGAGCAGGTTGTCGGCGGCGCCGTCGCGGTCGCCGGCCGCCATCAGGCCGCCGGCCAGCTCGAAGCGCGCCTCATGGTCGTCGGGGTTCGCCGCGACCTTGGCGCGGAGCGGGCCGAGGTCGTCGACCGGCGCGGCCTCGCGGGCGAGCGCCACCGCCGCCTGGGCGCGCGCGATCGGGGCCTCCTTGGCCTTTTCGGGCGGGAGCTGGCCGAGCAGCGCCTCGGCCTCGTCGACCTGGCCGGCCTTGACCATCGCGCGGGCGAGCCCACCGATCACCTCGACATCGTCGGGGGCCATCTCGACGAGCTGGCCGAACACCGACAGGGCGCGTTCGACGTCGCCGGCCTCCAGCACTTCCTCGCCCATCGCGATCAGCGGGGCGATGTCCTCGTGCATCTTGTCGGCGGCGCCCTGGATCGGCAGCTGGCGCAGGATCTGGTCGAGCATCTGCTTGAGCTGGCTCTCGCCGCGCGCCTGGGTCAGGTCGGCGACGAGCTGGCCCTGGAACAGCGCATAGACGGTGGGGATCGACTGGACGCGGAACTGCGCCGCGATCATCTTCTGCTCGTCGACGTTGATCTTGGCGAGGACGACGCCCTTGTCGGCATAGTCGGCGGCGACCTTTTCGAGCACCGGCGCCAGCGCCTTGCACGGCCCGCACCATTCGGCCCAGAAATCGAGGATGACGAGCGACGTCATCGACGGTTCGACGACATCGCGCTTGAACGCCTCGATCGCTTCCCGATCCGCCGCGCTCATCCCCAGGGTTGCCACCGATGATTCTCCCACATGCCCTTTTCGTGTCCCCTTATGTGGGACGCCGCCCGCTTATGCCAAGGCCTCGAAACTTTTTCGAGAATCAGGCTTGCGGAGGGAGAACCCCCACGCTAATAGCCGCGCCTCGACGGCAGGCATGGCCCGCCGGAGACGCCAGAGCGGGCGTAGCTCAGGGGTAGAGCACAACCTTGCCAAGGTTGGGGTCGAGGGTTCGAATCCCTTCGCCCGCTCCAGTTTTCTATATAGAAATCAGCGGATTAGCGGCCTTCGGGCCGCTTTTTCGTTGGAGACAGCGCCCTCTGTAAAGCCCGTTGTCTCCATAATGTCTCCAGAAAATCGCCAAGAATGGGCCGCCCCTGGCGTTGGCTGGCGCAGGTTGCGCCCGATCTTTTGCGCCCCCGCGCGGCCATTTCGCCCCTTCCACGCGACCCGGTGGCTGGAGACAATGGCTCCGCCGGCTGGAGACAATCGGGCCGAAGCTGGAGACAGCGCGCTTATCCGCGATCATGCGCTCGGACCCAGGAAGCCTCGCGGCTGTTGTCGCCGCCGCTTCACGCGCACCTCGGACCAAGCCGATCGACGCTCCCATTCGGCCTCCCCGGCGAGGCAGTTACGGACGCCTGACCGGCGCCGCGTCGGGGTCAAGCCCGGCCCGCACCAGACCGAGTAGGGCCTGACCCCGCCGCTCGCTTGCGCCGGTCGAACGCCTCCACGCCCTCGATCGGAGGGCTTCCCGAATGGAGACAGTCATGCAGCTCATCACCGACACCATCCGCGCGCAGCTCATCGCCAACGGCCGCTTGAGCATCGAGCATCCCGAGTTCGATCCCAAGCCCGTCGTCAAGCTGTTCACACCCGACGCTGGCGCCACCTGGCTCATCAGCGAGTGCGATCCCCAGGAGCCCGACATCCTTTACGGCCTCTGCGATCCCGGCCTCGGCGAACCCGAACTGGGCACGGTCAGCCTTGCGGAGATCGAGGCGCTGCGCGGCCCGCTGGGGCTCCCGGTCGAACGCGACCTCTATTTCGAGGCGAAGTATCCGCTGAGTCGATACGCCCGCATGGCTATCGCGGCCGGCGTCGTCATCACCTAGCGACTGCTCATGTGCCCCGCCCGCGCGGGCGGGGCGCTCAATCCGGCAGAAACGGAACGACCACTGGCGCACCGTGAGTTTGCCGCTCGCCGCATTGAGCATGAGGATCAGCACGGCCGGATAGAGCGCGGGCCAAGTCGAATAGCTGATGATCCACGCCGCTGCGCTCGGCAACAGCCAGCCGGTCAGCGTTGTGATGCTGGCATAACGTGACGCTTGCCTCCATTGCGGCTATTGCGGTGATGCCACTCCGGGGGAAGTTGTGCGGAAGTCGAAAGGATATCGAGTCGATGTGGAGTTTGACTGTCCTGTAGTGGATGCAACTCGGCTGGAGCAGGTTCTACGGCATCATTTTGGGGCCACTGAAGTGCGGGTTGCCGTGCGTGCGGTAACGTCCGACAAATTACTTTCCGGGCCGCCCCGATGGGAACCCAATCCAGGGACTGGGGCGCACACCATGCTTGAAATCGTCCGGGAGCGCGGCGTGGTGCGCTGGCGTGACATCAAGCATGTGCGCAATTCGCGCGCCGCGCTCGAACTGCTGCTGATGGACGGGCACCTTGTGCGCGTCAGTCACGGCCTGTTTCGAGATGGGAGCCGACCGCTCGATGCGGAGATCGCGGTGAAGCAACGCGAACCCTATTTTCGGGGACAGCTCGGGACGCGGCAACAAACCATTTATGATGCTCTAGCAAAGCCAGCCACGGCCGCAGAACTTCGCCAGCGAGAGGGTGTCAGCCGTCAAGCGGTGGACCAGATTCTCAAGAAGCTGATGAAATCCGGCCTTATCCGCCGTCTGCCTACACCCGGTGAGTCCTCCGAATGGGTCTATGCACAAAGCGGGAAAAGGACGCTCGACGTCCTGGTGGATCGCGAACCTAAGATCGGCTCGCTCGAAAAGGCGACGTTGAGGCTCATTCCGCCAGTCGGCGGCGCGCGCCGAGCAGCACTCGTCGAGCGGCTCGGCCAGTCGACCCACAGCGCACTCAAGCGTCTTGTCGCCAAGGGGCTTGTCGAGAAGGCTGGGACTCCCAAACGCCAGCTTATCCGGCTCACTCAGAAGGGATTGACGCACAGCGCCTATGATCTCGAAGGTGAGCACCTACCAGGCAACGACGTCTCCGCAGCGCTGAAACCCGAACAGGTGCGTCTCCTACTCGCTCTCGATGCGCTCGGACCAGCCCGCGCACTCGACATCAGCGCCGCAGCGGGTGTCCGGTCAAAGCGGGCTCCAAGCGCGGGTCAGTATCTCCAGCGATTGCGGATGTCGGGTTACATCGTTCAGGAAAGGCCGATGCCGGGACGCGCGCCGATCTACCGGCTCACCAAACAAGGCACGACCGCAATCGCGGCCGCGAAGCTCGCCGGCAAGGCGATGAGTCCCAACAAAGCGCGCCGTGCAGTCGAACGCGATGCTGCGGATCGCGCCCAGCAGGCTGCGTCCAGGCACTATTCATCGCCGGGCCAGGGGCGCACGCCGGAAATCCTCGCGCTCCTCGAATCCGGCCCGCTTACCAGTCGCGAGATTCAGGATCAGCTCAGCAATCCGTTCAAATTCTACCGATCCGTTGGTCTCGCGGCTTCCGATTTACAGAAGCGCGGATGGGTTCGCTGCATTGGGTCGGGCGATCACGCAGCGAAGCGCTGGGAGTTGACGAGCGCTGGCCTGGACTGGCTGGAGGCCCGACGGGCTCAGCACGAGGTGCAGCAAATCGACCTGGCTCCGAGCGAGGCTCATCACCCTTGATCCGGCCCGGCTGCCACCGCCACTTCGGCGGCAATCCGCGCCTCGATCGCCGCCGCGATCTCGGCATAAAGGTCGACGTCCTGATCCGGCGCCGAGATGGAGATCGCGAGCGCATAGCGGCCCTTGTCGTTCATGCGGTTCTGTCCGATGTGCGATTTCCACCAGCCGCCAACCGGATAGATCGCGATCTGGTCGTGCGCGGCAAGGTCGATTGCCGGACCTCGCCACAGGTCGCAATGAAGCGACCCAGCCTGAACGGCCTGCGGCCCGAGCAACCAATAGTCGGTCTCCTGACCGGCCTTTTCCGCCTTCTCCTCGGTCTTGCTCAATCGTGTCCGAAAATCATTGGCCGTCTCGCGCCGTTTCTTCAAGGCGAAGCGCAGGCCGTAGGAGCGATAGGTGTCGGGTCGGGTGCTGGCCCGGCCTGAAAGGTTGGGCTCGATGAAATAGGAGAGCGTCACCTTCATCATCACCGAAGCGTTTTCCAGCGCTTCTAGCGCTGCCTTCGGCCAAGGGAGGGCGTAGAAATGCACCTCGTTGAATACGGCCGAGCGCCCGTCGGCTGAAGCGGCATAAGGTTGAATCTCGGCCTCGGCGAGCAAGGTCACATCATTGCGCGCCGACGCGGCCGCGCGAACCAGGTTGGGCACGCCAAAGCCCATGCTGCGTAGGATTTGCTGCTTCGTGCCCTTGCTGCCCGTCTTCCAGCTACGGCCGGTGCCGATCAGCAGCTTACGAATTGGCCCAGGCCATTCGGCGGAATGGACGGTGAGAGCGCGGTAGGTTTCCGGCCACCGGCCGGGTAGATCGGCCTTGAGTCGCCCAATGAAATTGCCGGCCACGCCCGTCGCGGCGCTGGTCGCCCAGAAGGGCACCAGCGGCTCCGTAGCCACATCCCTGCCTGCCGAGAGCAGCGAGACCGCCGGGTGCCAGCCGCAAAACTGGGCATTGTCCATCATCATGTTGCCGGCCTCGAACAGCACGTCGGGCTTGATCGGCGTCAGGTCAGCCGGAAGGGTCTGCGATCCCCGGCTGAATGGGCTGCGCTCGTTCGGCGCGACCAGCGGAATCAACTCGGGTTCGTCTTGCGCCTGGTCAGCCTTCGCCGTGTATCCGCCGATAGTGAGCGCATTCCAGCTCTGCGCGGGGTCTTCGAGTGCATGATGCTGCTCGACCACGGCCTTGAGCCCGCCGTCCATATTGCCGGTGGCGATCAGCACGAGACGCTTGGGGTGATCCTTGGCGGCGAGCCCCGCCTGCTGCTCACCCGGCATTGAGCCGGCGCAAATCTGATCGACCGCGCCGCTCCAGCTTGATGGCGCCTCCGAAGAAAGATCGGGCGAGGAGGTGGCGATGCAGAAGCTGCGCGGGATATTGGCCCGTTCGATTTCGGCCACGGCCACGGCTGCTTGCGTGATAATGCCATAGCGCGCCGGCTCGGTCGCCGGAAAGCCGCCGGGCGGAAGGAACTTCACGGATTCGACGGCATGGCCGAGCACGACCTGGCGTTGGTCGCTCATAGGCCCAAGCAGGTCGCCATGCAGGACAAGGCTCGCCATGCCCGTTCCATGCCCGCCGGCGCCGGCGTGATCGTCGGTGCCCCAGGCATCGTTCACAGTCCACGCACCGGCCAGCGCGGGAGCGATCAGCGGGTGCGCTGCCGCAACGCCCGTGTCGATCACGCAAACCACCGGCGCATCCGCTGGCGGAGGCGTCACCCGCCCGCAATATTCGGCCACAAGCGCGTGCTGCCCCAAGCTCTTGTCGCCTTGGTCAAGGAACGGCTCGATGCTCTGGCTGGCGCGCCGCACTTCGCTGATCGCGCCGTTGAGGCGGCCGACGAGCCCAAGGGTCGCCTCGGCTGTTCCGAGCACGAATATGACCGAGGTTTCAGGAAATTGCAGCCGGTCGGGATACACGTCGAGCCCCGCCTGCTGCGCGGCCGCCACCACCGCCTCCACGATCGCATCGGGGCGACGCAGCCAAAGCTCCCACCACTGCGGCGCTGGCGATGCCAAGTCCGGCGTGCCGACGACGAGCGTGCGCGCCGCACCGGCGCGGATCGCCTCGATCACCTCGAATTTGTCGATGTCGGGACGCTCGTGATTGCCGAGATCTTCGGAGCCATAGGCCGCGATCCGGCCGGTCAGGAATGCGCGAGCGTCATCGGGAACGAACACTACCGCCCGCTCTGTGCGATCCTCGCTACGCTCGGAACGGAGGACGACGATCTCCTGCGCCGGGAAATCCAGCGCCGGTATCTTCGTGGCCTTGGCGCGCTCGCTCGGCACCATCGTCTCGACCTCGACGAGAACGCCGCGTTTCAGCCCGTCGACCGGGATGCGGACGTCCTCTTGGGGCGGCGGGAGGTTGCCTAGAGCTTCCCCCAGCTGTCCGAGCAGGGCTGCGGCATGGGCATGGTAGTCTTCACGCCGCTCGCGTCGTTCGCGCCGAAGTCGGGGATAGACATACTGCGCTGCCTCGCGCCATCGCGTGATCGAGATATGCGGCTGGCGTGGCGCCGCACCGGCTTCATTTTCGGGCATACCCCCCTCAAGTCATTCCCACCGCTTCCCCACGCGGTCTCTTCTCGCCGACGGACGATGCCGGCGCTTCAATGTCCAAAGCTCTGTCGAAAGATTTGGCGGTCTTGGAGCGCGATGCGCAAATGGTCGGCCGAGATCGACTTCGCCCCTTCGAGGATAGCGTCCTTCACGACGGCATCGGCCGCGCGCACCAGCTCCCCCTGGCTCAAGCCTTCCGTGATGGGAGCGATCGACGCCCAAGCCTTGGCGGTCAGGCGGTAGCGTCCCAGCCGGCGTGAGAGGATCGCGCGCGCGGACTCGGGATCGGGCAGCCGATATTCGATGACTTCATCAAACCTGCGTGCCAGCGCCTTGTCGAGTATCTCGACATGGTTGGTCGCCGCGATGACGATACTGTCGGTTGAGTTAGGCTCCTCCATGAAGGAGAGCACCGAGTTAAGAACCCGTCGAATCTCGCCGACGTCATTGGGATCGCCACGACGCGAACCGATCGCGTCGAACTCGTCGAGCAAATAGACGCCGCGGGTCTGCGCAATCTGATCAAACAGCAAGCGCAGCTTGCCGGCCGTCTCCCCAAAGAAGCGGCTGAACAACGAGTCCAGCCGTGCCGTGAACAGCGGCAAGCGCAGCTCTCCCGCGAGTGCCGAGGCCGTCATGGTCTTGCCCGTGCCCGGAGGCCCGACAAGCAGCAGGTGCGTCGCCGGAACCTGCCCATGATCGCGCAAGGTCGCCCGCTCGCTTTGCTGCCGGACAACGCGCTGCAACCGCGAGCGAATGGCCTCGCCAAGCACCATGTTGTCGAGCTTGGTCTTCGGATAGCTGCTCTCGACCAGCCCTTGCAACTCGCCGCGCGGCCGCGCCAGAGGGATTGGCGCTTGGCCGGTAGGCGCGTTGCCAAGCCGTTCGCGCGCCTTTTGGACGAGGCGCTTCAACTGGTTCGCCTCTTCGGCATTGCCTTGGCGCGCTTGCTGTGCCGCAACCTGGAGCGCTATCGACAGAAATTGCTCTTCGTCCCCAGCAACGTGCGAATTGAGCAGCGCGACGATCTGCTTGGTTGACATCAGCGCTCCTCCTTTCCTGCAAACTGACGGGTATAGGCACCGAGCCGTCATGACAACCGCGCAAACGGTGCGGCGCTCTCATAGTGTAACAAGTCACCGAATATCCGGGAGAAATTTGTTCAGCTCAGGCCGCGATATTGAGCGAACTGGTAGCATGGGCTCGCAAAGCGCCGGTGGAGACGGGACGCTGTAGAACCGCCTGGCAGATGAACGTAGGCGCGCAGCGGTGATCCTTGGCTTTTCCTCCCCGATCATCCATATGGAGCCGGTATCCCCCGGTGGTCCCTGCCTCGCATACCGCCGGGGCACTTAATTCTAGCCACAGCCGATAGTCTTCTTAACGCGCTTCCAGCGTGCGGAATATGCTGTTGTTGTCCTCATCCTATACGGTTTGAGGGGGAAAGCCTTCCCCTGCTGACAAGCCCCTGCGGGTCTCGCCAGACCCCTTCGAGCGGGGACACCCCGCAACGCCCCGATAGTGAGCGCGGGGATCTAGGGAGCGCACTCTGGCGGCTGGCGCCGCGCAGGGGTCGCGCGTCATTTTCCCCAGCGCAGCACTCTCGCTCTGGCCGGAGGGCACGGCGACGGCTGGCCCACAGGCCCGCGCGCACGCCGCCGCGCCGGCCGTCCGCCGCAAGGGTGCGTCGTTTGTGGCGCCGCGAGCGGCGCGGTGCTTGGGGCTCCGCCCCCGGCGCACTTCGGAACGTCTTCCGCCCAGCTTCCTCCGCTGCGCTCCGTGCAGCAGGTTCCCCGCGAAGCCGTCCCTCCGTTTGCACCCCCGGTCTCGCCGACGGGCAGGGTTTCAGCGCGGCGCTTCCCGCTGCGCGGAAACCCAAGGAGTAGGAAGATGACCAAGACCGTTCAAATCGAAACCACCGCTGCCGAGCCTGTGTCGGGCATCGAGATTTTCGTGCCGCTGAACAAGCTCAAGAAGTCCCCCAAGAACGCCCGCAAGGTGCCGCATGGCGAGGCCGCCATCGAGGCGCTGGCCGCTTCCATCGAGCATAAGGGTCTGATCCAGAACCTTGTGATCGAGCCGGAAATGAAGGACGAGAAGCCGACCGGCGCCTATTTCGTCACCGCTGGCGAAGGTCGCAGGCTGGCCTATCTGTTGCGCGCCAAGCGCAGGCAGATCAGGAAGAACCACCCGGTTCGCTGCCGTCTCGACACCGAGAACGACCCGTCCGAGATCAGTCTGGACGAGAATGTGACCCGGACCCCGATGCACCCCGCCGATCAGTTCGAGCGGTTCCGCGAGCTTGCGGACGGCAACGGATGGGGCGCGGAGGAAATCGGCGCGCGGTTCGGCGTGTCGGGCGGCGTGGTGAAGCAGCGGCTTCGCCTTGGCGCTGTCAGTCCGAAGCTGTTGCAGGTCTATCGCGAGGACGGGCTGACCTTGGATCAGCTTATGGCATTCGCCATCACCGAAGACCACGCCCGGCAAGAGCAGGTGTTCGAGAACCTGCATCACAACCGGGAGCCGTGGATCATTCGGCGCGACATGACCGCCAACAACGTGCCCGCCGATGATCGCCGTGCGGTGTTCGTCGGGGCCGATGCCTATATCGAGGCGGGCGGCAACATCATCCGCGACCTGTTCAGTGAGGATCGAGGCGGTTTCTTCGAGGATGCGGGCTTGCTCGACATGCTTGCCGTCGAGAAGCTGCGCGAGATCGCGGACGGGGTGCAGGCCGAGGGGTGGAAGTGGGTTGAGGCCCATATCGACTATCCCCATGCTCACGGTATGCGGCGCTTCTATCCGCAGGCCGTGGACCTGTCCGACGAGGACGAGGCCCGGCTTGAGGCCCTGTCCACCGAGCATGACGAGCTTGCCGAAGGCTATTCGTCCTATGACGAAATGCCCGAGGACGTGGCGAAGAAGCTGGAAGCGGTGTCCGATGAGATCGACGCCATTTCGGCCAAGCGTTACGCCTACGATGCCAACGTGATCGCGCATGGCGGAGCGTTCGTGGTGCTTCACCATGACGGCACGGTCAGGATCGAGCGCGGTTTCGTCCGTCCCGAGGATGAGGCGCTTGCCGATCCGCAGCCCGAGGACGAGGCCGAAGCCATCGAACCGGAGGCCGTGGAGGACGAGCAGGCCGAGGACAGCGACGAGGAAGTTCAGGATTTCGAGGATGAGGACGAGGAACCGGGCAAGCCCATTTCCGACAGCCTCATTCGCGACCTGTCCGCCCACCGGACGCTGGCCCTTCGCGTGGCGCTTGGCGAACAGCCCGGCATGGCGTTGGTAGCCCTGACCCACACGCTTACGGCGCAACTGTTCTACAGCTACGCCGAGGCCGGTTGCCTTGAAATCCGTCCGACCGTGACCCCGCTTGGCGGTCATGCGGCGGGGATCGAGGATACACCGCTGGCGGCGCGGGCGAGCGAGGCGCATGACGCATGGGCCGAGCGGATGCCGCGCGACGTCGCGGACCTGTGGGGCTTCATCGTCGCACTGGACGATGAGCAGCGGATGGCGTTGCTGGCGCATTGCGCGTCCCGCACCGTTAACGCCCTGCGCCTACCGTGGGATCGCAAGCCCCGGACGCTGCAAACGGCGGACAGGCTGGCGACCGCGCTGGCGCTGGACATGGCGAAGGACTGGACGCCGACCGTGGACAGCTACCTTGGCCGTGTCACCAAGGCGCATATCCTTGAGGCCGTTGCCGAAGGGGTATCGGAGGATGCGGCCCGCCGTATTGCGGACAAGAAGAAGCCGGAAATGGCCGAAGCCGCCGAGCAGCGTCTTGTCGGGAAGGGCTGGCTTCCCGCTGTGTTGCGGACGCCGGAGCCGGAGGCCGAACCCGTCGAGACGGAGGACGCCGAAGGGATCGCGCAGCCGTCCGAAGCGGAGGCCCCCGATACCGGAGCGCAGGACGGCGAAGCCGTGGAGGTCGAGGCGGTGGAGCAGCCGACCGAACCCGAAGCGGTGGACGCCGACGTTGAGCCGGTGGACGAGGAAGACGCTTACTCGATTGCCGCCGAATAGAACGGCATCGGGCCGGGGCCGCATCGGCGGTCCCGGCCTTCCTTTCGCAGCCCGCAAAAATTCGCGGCCGCGCCCGGTTGGGGCGCGGCCGCTTATCGTAGGGACAGGTCAGGGACGCGGGGGCATGTGGGCGGCATCGAGCCGACGATGGATCAACGATACGAGCGTCAGGAGATCCTCGGCATCGGTCTTGGTCATCGGCCAGTGGATGCGCGCCTCATGAGCGGTCGGATTGCGGAACATCCCGAACACGCCTTTGACCAGGTTGGCGAAGCCGCTTTGCTCGCTGCGCTCGCTCGCCGTGTTGCGCGGATTGATCGCCAGCATCGGCGGCTCGCCGCCTAACACGCGGTCCACCAGCGTTCCGCCATCATCGGTCAGGCCCGTCCGCACCCGCATCTTGTCGGCGACGCTTTTCACCGCTTCTTGGACCGCGTGGAAATAATCGTCGGCCAACAGTTCCGCACGGCAGAAGCGCAGCACGTCGGGATGGACGCCGCGCGTTTCCAGATCGGTGCGCAATTCCCTCGCTCGGCGCTGCGCCTCTGGCAGCGTCGTCGCCTGTTCAACGGTTTCGATCTTTCCGGCCTCACTGACCACGAGCCCGGCAAAGGCAAGCGCCTGGTTGAGATTCGCCTGCATCGGTTCGTAACGATATGGCTCACGACTATAGCGGGCCGGGCTCATTGCTTTGCGGATAAAACCGAGGATGCGGGTGCGATCCTGTCGGGCGTTCTGGCTGGTGACGAAGGCGTTATAGATGCGGTGCCGCTTCGTTATCTCGCCGGGATCGGTCATCTCGCAAGCCGCGATCAACAGGGCAATCTCCGAGCCCTTCAATCCGACATCGGTGTCTCCAAGAGCACCGGCGATTGCTTCAATTTGTTCCTGCGAAAAGAGCGTCACCATTAGGTGTCCATATCAACATGAAGCTATCGCTTCACTATCCGACGACGAAAACAGACCGGGCAGCATCGGCATAGGTTCGTGTTGCGCCGTCGCGCGAGCCGCGTTGTCGGCCGCCGCGACCGTCACCCATTCCACCCGCCAATCGAGCCGCAGCACATCGCCATCGTGCTCGCGCCGAATCCGCGCGATCCCCGCGCCTTCCTCGCTGATCGCGAAACGGCAATCATTGTCATCGCCATAGGCGGCTTCGATCAGCGTGCCGTCCGAGAAACTGAGCCAGCAGCGGCCCGCGCTGTCGGCCGGAACCGCCAGCTCGGCCTCGACATCGCCCATCACCCTCAATCTCGTGCGGTCCTGGCCGCGGATCATCACGCTCATACGCCGTTCCTCGATCTCGATTCGCAAAGCTGCATATTGGAACAAATAGAGAACATATAGCAAGGGAAAGAGTCGTCATAGCCGGACGGCGGGGAAGGGAGCGCCCCGCCCATTTCGGGCGACGTGCTGCGCCGACCAGCGCGGACAGCCCATATTCACCAACATCCCGGTCCCGAATCCGGCGCTAGGCCGGCATCGCACAGGCCGGACCTGAACCTGTCCGACGCGCAGGCCGCGCCCCTCCCGCCGATTTCCGCATGGCAGCGCCGCGCTCCGCTGCATCGGCCACGCCCCACGAAAGCCGGGGCCACGTCGCCCTCGCACCTCGCTCGCGCAAAACCCTCCCGCCACGCCCGCCTCGAACACCAGACCATCGCCGGCACCGCCACGGCCGGCGGCGGCAAAGCTCCTCCGATCATCCCGTCAGGCCGATGTTCTTGCACGGCACCGCCGCCCACGCGGCCTCTCGAAAGGCTTGTCTGGCCGAAGCCCACCCGTCTTCCCGCAACGGCGGCGGGCGGTTTTTTTCGCCGCCGGCCATGCCGGCTTTGCATCGCGAAACCAAAAAAGCCGCCCGCCGCCGCCAGCCACTTCGTTCCGCCCTGCGGGTGCGGGCCGGTCGTCCCCCGTCCGATCGACAGCCATCGAGGCCGCGACAGGCGCGGTTCCGAGGCAAGAAAGGACTGACGTTATGATCTGCGGAAACTTCACCACCACCGACCACGGCTTCTCCGGCGAAATCCGGTTCTTCGGCAAGCGCGAACAGGTCGTGCTCCTCCCGATCGAGGGCCAGGACAACGAGAAGGCCCCACACTTCCGCATCGTCGCAGCCGACGACGAGCGGATCGAGTTCGGCGCCGCCTGGCGGAAGACCAGCAAGGAGAAGCGCGACTACATCTCGTTCAAGCTCAATCCCGTCGTCGCTCAGCCGGTCTATCTCCGGCTTTTCGAGTCCGAGACGGTGGCCGGCGAATACGAGCTGCTCGCAAGCTGACCGGCTCCGCGCTCCGCCCGAAATGGGCGGGGCGCTCCTTTTTCCCGCTCCCGAAAGGATCTTCGCCATGTCCGATCGCATCGGTCATAACGGCGGCCCGCCGCTCGACGATCGCAGGCTAGGCCCCGCAGACGGCGCGAGCTGCCGGCGATGCCGACACTGGCGGCCGCCGAGCGAACGCGAGGAAAGCGACTATCGCGCCTATCAGATGGGCGTGATCCGCCGCCGCGTCGCCGAGCCTTCCGGCGCTTGTGATCGCGTAGTGCTGCGGCTGGGCGGCCCCGTCGCCTTCGCCGGCACCAAGGGCCGGTCCTGGTGCTACAATTTCGAGACCAAGCCGCCGCCCACCGATGAGGAGCGGCGCGGATGGGGCTTCGTCACGATCTACGAGGGCGACCGTATCGTCTGGCAGGGCCGCGAAGGCGAGGAACCTGCCGAATATCGGCAAGGCGACCTGTTCGACTGACATAGCCGTTACCGGCCTGACGGCCGCGCCGGTATCCCGGCTGTCGTTTTCTTGAGTGGGAATCAGGGCGCTCCGCCCCCGCTCCCCAGCAACAACAATCAGCCGAACCGTGGCTCAGTCGCTGCGCTCCCTGCGCCCGCACCACTCCGGCAGATTCTTGCTGCCCCCCACACCCCCGACTGCTCGCCGCGAAGGCAGGGTCGATGGCCTGGCCATCGCCCTGCGGACGATTTGCAGAAGGGAAAACAGTCATGGACAATATCAGGCATGTTGACGGTGGCAGCGCCGAATATTGGCGGGAGCGCCGCGAAGCCTTCGCCCTCATTCGGGAAGCCGAGGAAGCCGGTGAGCGAGCGAAGAACGCGCCGACCTATCTTCACGGCGGTTTTGACGAGGACGGCGATGTGATCCCGCTGGAGAACCTCAGTCCTTGGGATGACTTCGAGGATGCGGTGCAACGGCTGGAGGCGAACGAAACGGCGGTGAGCATACTTGTCGCGCAGCGCCGCACCGAAATCTACATTCGCCGCCTGTGGGCCGTGATTGCCGCGCTGGAAGCGCTGGAAGCCCCGTTCTTCCCGGAGGACAGCCCGCTTTGGGGACCGGATACCGATTGACCGGGACGGCAGGCGGCCCCGAGCCGTCTGCCACCACCGCCCGCGTCCGTGTCGCGCGGCGGGCGAGATCGACCCGCCCGCCGCGCTGACGAAAGGGGGCTGGGGCGCCCCCTCGCCGCTCTCCCATGAGGGGCAGGCCAGGCCCCGCCCCCAAACTTCCTCCCATAGGAAGGGGACGGTTCCTCCGCCCCTTCCCCAAACCCCTATCCCCTCCCTTCGGAAAGGATGGCGCATTGATCGGGAATCCGCCGCGCGTGCGCGGCGGGAGACTTGGGGCTCCGCCCCCAGCGCCCTTCGGAGCGGCTTCCGCCCAGCTTCCTCCACGCTTCGCGTTCCGTGCAGCCGGTTCCCCGCGAAGCCGCCCGCTCCGGTTGCACCCCCGGTCTCGCCGACGGGCAGGGTTTCAGCGCGGCGCTCCGCTGCGCGGAAACCCAGACCCAAGGAAGGAAAGACCCATGAGCATCCATCACCTTGCTACCCGGTTCGGCCGCAACAGCCATCAGATCGGCGGCTATGAGGCGCTCGACAACGAGGCGCTGTATCGTAACGTCCCGTCCATCTTCGCCCGCGAGGCGCACGACAGCCGTTCGGAACGCTATGTCTATGTCCCCACCATCGACATTGTGGAAGGGTTGCGCCGGGAAGGATGGTTCCCGTTCTTCGCTGTGCAGTCCGTCCCCCGCGACGGCAGCCGCCACGGCCACGCCAAGCACATGCTGCGCCTGCGCCGGGACGACGGTATCGGCAAGCCCGAGGCCGCCGAGGTCATCATCGTGAACAGCCATGATGGGACCAGCGCCTATCAGATGTTTGCCGGGATGCTGCGGTTCGTCTGCACCAATTCCATGATCGCGGGCGAGCGGTTCGAGGAGGTCCGCGTGCCCCATAAGGGCAATATCCAGCACGACATCATCGAAGGCGTTTACACCGTGGCCGAGGACTTCCCCCGGCTGATCGACGCCAGCGAGACGATGAAAGAGGTTCGGCTTTCCGAGGATGAGCAGCGCTTGCTCGGCGAGGTCAGCCTTGTCGCCCGCTATGGCGACGACGAGAGCCCGCTCACCCCCGAGCAGATCATCGAGCCGCGCCGCTACGAGGATCGGGGCGATAGCCTGTGGACCACGTTCAACGTCATTCAGGAGAACGTCATTCGGGGCGGATTGCATGGCCGCAAGCGCAATGCCGAGGGCCGTATCCGCCGCAGCCGTTCGCGTCCGATCAACGGCATCGACCAGAACGTGACGCTCAATCGCGCGCTCTGGACGCTGGCCGAAGGGATGCAGCGCCTCAAGACGGGTTAACCGCGATTGCCGCAGGGCTGGACCATCCGGCCCTGCGGTTTCCCTTCCCATCGCTCGCAAAACGCCGCCGATCCATCCCCCGGATCGGCGGCGGCCGCGCGTCCCGATGGGCCGCGCGGCCGCTGAACGGGGCGCGCTCGCCGGGCGTTCGCCCGGCTCGCGATTGGGATATTCCCATTCTCCGAAGACGACTATAATAGTCGTTTTCGTAGCGAATGACCCGAAGGTTGTGGAGGTGATCTTGCATGATCACTTCCCGCCAGGTGCGGGCCGCTCGCGCACTTCTTGGCTGGACACAGGAGACGCTTGCCGAGAAGGCCATTATTGCTCTGACCGCGCTCAAGCGGCTGGAATCGGAGAGTTATAAGGCCGTGAACGAGAATACCCGGCATCAGGTGATGAAGGCGCTTGAGGCGGCCGGGATCGTCTTCCTCGATTCGGATCGCGGTCAGGGCGTGCTGCTCGTGACCAATTCCAGTCGCGAACAACTCCAGTAACGGCCGTGACATGTGCGGCGATTATCCGCGCGCTGTCACAGAAACATAGCAAAGACGGTGCGATTACTTCGCTCCATTATGGTGTATAGACCATGAATCAGCAGGCACAGGGGGCTATGGCTGAAAGTGGAACAAGGCGATGGCGATAGCCGCTTTCGAGGATCGCGCTCCGGACGCGAACCATGTCACCGCCTATGACGAGCGCCATCATCACACCTATTGGCGGTTGCTCGATGCGGCCGACGAAAATGCCGACTGGCGCGAGGCCGTTCGCATCATCTTCGGGATCGACCCCGCCGCAGAACCCGAACGCGCCCGCTGCGTATATGACTCGCATCTCGCCCGCGCCCGCTGGATGACCGAGACGGGCTATCGGCACTATCTGCGTCCGCCGCCGAACTGAGAGCGGCCCCGGAGCACGCGCGGCGGTGCGGATAATCCATTCAAAACGCTGACTTGAATCCGCTATGCGGCCGCCTGCCCGGCAGGTCTTCTCCGGGGCGGCGGGCTGGCGAACATCTTCCAACGCGCTCCGCAGAGGGCCATGCTTGGGAGGGTTTCGATGCCGCCTGAGAAGGACTGGCGTGCGCCCCCGGACGAGGCCGGGGACGACGCGCTGCAATATTCGGACATCGCCATCGGCTATCTCGGCCGCAACGCTCGCTATCGCTCCGACTACCGCCGCGCGCTCGGCCGCGTGAAACGCGGCGCGATCTCCGCCGACGAGGCGACCGCCGGCCTCGTGCGGCGCTGGGGCATCAGCTACCACGCCGCGCCTGGCTCGGCCTTCGACCGCAAGCTGGCGGTCGCGCGGCCCGACCTGTCGCCGGCCAGCATCGTCCTGGCGCCCGCGCTCGCCGGCATCGGCGCCGCACCCCTCGACATGGAGGCGTTGGGCGACGTTCGTGCGCGGATCAGGATGGGCGACTTCCTGCATGTCATCCTCGCCGATCCCGATGGCGACGAGCATCTGTGCGTGTGCGGTTCGTGCCACCGCCCGATGGCCGTGATGCTGCCGATCGAACCCGATCCTCTCGCGCGCCTCGCGTCGGCCGAGCGCCTGTGCCGCCGCCTCAGCGGCATGGCGGCCGGCCCGCCGGCGCTGCGCCCGCCGCCGTTCCGGCGCGAGCATCTCCTGACCCTGCTGCAAGTGCTCGACGGCAACCGGGCGGGCGCCAGCCAGCGGGAGCTGGCCGCCTCGCTGATCCACCCCAAGGTCCGCCGCTACACCAACGCCGAATGGATCGAGAGCAAGGAGCGCAAGCGCATCAGACGGTGGCTCAAGGAAGCCGTCGAGCTCCGCGACGGCGGCTATCTCCGCCTGCTGCGCGGCGGCTGAAGGGGGACATTGCCGTCCCCCTCGGCGCTGTCCCTTCTCCGCGCCGGGGTCGTTTCGCCACGATCGCCTCCTGTCCGCCGGACCCCTTTTCCGGGGCCGGCCATCATCAGGAGGATCATCATGGCCGAGCCTGTCGCCGCCACAACGCCACGCTATCTCAAGACGCCCGACGCGGCGATCCACCTCGGTCTCTCGGCCCGCACGCTGGAGAAGCACCGCTGCTACGGCACCGGCCCGGTGTTCCGCAGGCTTGGCGGCCGGATCGTCTATGCGATCGACGACCTCGACTCCTGGGCCGCGCTCGGCACCCGCCGCTCGACCTCCGATCCGGGCAACGGCGTCGTCCATCCCGCCAAGCGCCTCCCCACCGACTGCGTGCGCCGCTGAGCGCCGATGCCCACCGCACGCTCCCTCTCCGGCCGGTCCAGCGTCGAGCGCACGCAGCTTGAGCTGTTCCGCTCGGTCCCCGGCGACCTAGCGGCCCGCGACGCGCAGGACTTGATGGCCTGGCCGTTCTTCTCGCTCGCCAAAGCCCGCCGCACCGCGCCCATCGACTTCCGCATGGGCGCGACATGGATCTCGGTCGAGGCCGTGCCCGAGCATGGCATGGCGACTATTTGGGACGCCGACGTGCTGATATGGGCGGCGAGCCAGCTCATCGAGGCGCGTGACGCCGGACGGCCGACCTCCCGCCTGATGGTGACGACGCCGCACGAGATACTGGCGTTCACCCGGCGCGGCACCGGCAAGGCGAGCTACGAGCGGCTGAAGGCCGCGCTCGACCGCCTGCAATCCACCACCGTCGCCACCTCGATCCGGCAGCAGCACCAGCGCCGCCGCCATCGTTTCTCGTGGATCAACGAATGGCGCGAGCTGGCGGACGGCAACGGCCGTGCGCTCGGGATCGAGCTGATCCTGCCCGATTGGTTCTATGCCGGCGTGCTCGACCGCGCGCTCGTGCTGACCATCGACCGCGCCTATTTCGACCTGACGGGCGGCCTCGAACGCTGGCTCTACCGTATCGTGCGCAAGCATGGCGGACGGCAGAGCGGCGGCTGGAGCTTCGACGTTCCGCACCTTTACCTCAAATCCGGCGTGCTCTCGCCGCTGCGCCGGTTCGCGTTCGAGCTGCGCGGCATCGTCGCGCGCCAGCCGCTCCCCGGCTACGTCCTCACGCTCGAACATGCGCTCGGCCGCGACCGGTTGAACTTCGCTCCCGTCGCGCAAGATCCGTTCGACGCCGCCATGCGCCGCGTCGGCCTCAAGCCTGGGGAGAACTGGCCATGAGGTTCGGACTATCGGGAACGGCGGGATTCGGACGATCAGGAACGCCGGACACGGACTTTCGGGAACGCGCGGGCCTCGCAAAGCCGCAGAAATCCTCGCGGATTCGCCCCCCTTCTAACGGTGCTAATAGAAAAGAATCCTTCGGATTCTTGCTAACGGCGCGCGCGGCTGTGGACAGCGCGGCCTTGCTCCCCGGCTCGACGCTCGCGCGGCGGCCAGGTCGCCGCCCTCGCACCGCCCCCGTCGCGAGCATCATCCCCGGAGACCTCCCATGATCGACGATCGGCCCCCCGCCGTGCGCGGCGGCGGCGCGTTCAGCGCGCTCGCCCGCGACGGCCTCACCCATGTCGAGCTGACCTGGATCGAGAAGAAGCTGGAGCACTGGATACGCTTCGGCCGCATCGCCCAGGACCGCATCTTGACTCGCCGAACCCGCGTCGTCGGCTTCCGTCCGGGCGCCGTCTTCGCCTTCGTCCGCTGGGCGTCGAACGACTTCGGCACGATCCTCTCGCGCATCGACGTGGTGCGCGCGGTAGCGGCCAACGAAGCCTACACGACGTTGCCGTTCGTGCGGCCGGGCGGGGACATCCTGCTCAAGATCGAAGGCTGGCCCAAGGTCCAACAAGTGCTCGCGGCGATCGACGCGGTGGAGGCGGCCGGCGTCGATCCCTGCGACGCGGCGGCCGACCATTGGCGCCACGTCCACAACCGCATCGCCGCCGGCCAGCCGCCGCGCCTCTACACGATCGAGCGCCATCACGCCTGGCTCAAGCGCCGGGAGATTGAGGGATGACGCGCCGCCGCTACGTCATGGCGATGGCCATCGCCGCATCCGCCTTCGCCGCGGCGTTCGTCGCTATCGCCGTCGCCGATCCGCTCCCGCGCGCCATCTGGAATGCCAGCGCCAGCGCGCCCATCGGCCTCTATCGCATCCATCCCAACCGCGATCCCGCCATCGGCGCGCTGGTCGCCGTCGCGCCGCCCGAACGGCTGGCGCATTGGCTTTCGGCGCGCGGCTATCTGCCCGAGGGCGTGCCGCTCTTGAAGCATGTCGCGGCTAAAGCCGGGCAGCGGACGTGCCGGATCGGCGATGCGGTGAGCGTTGATGGCCGGCGCGTCGCCATCGCCCGCGCGCGCGATGGCCAGGGCCGACCGCTGCCGGTCTGGCAGGGGTGCCGCACGCTCCAATCGGGCGAACTGCTGCTGCTCAATCCCGCCCATCCCGACAGTCTGGATGGCCGCTATTTCGGCCCGCTGCCGGCCTCCGCCGTCATCGGACGCGCCACGCCGCTCTGGCTGCGCGCGCCGTCCCCAACACCTTCCACCCCTGAAGCCAAGGAGATCGGCCATGCAAACCAACATCTTTGAATCCATCGCCGACGGCTATGCCGGCCGCGTCCGACTATTCGGTATCAACGAGGCGGTCGTGCTTGTCGCGCTCGATCCGAGCGATGCCGAAAACGCGCCCGACTACCGCGTCCACCTCGACGACGAGGATGGCCCCGAGGTCGGCGGCGCGTGGAAACGGGTCGGCGAACGTGCCGGCGACTACATAGCGCTGGAGATCGACAGCCCGCTTTTCCCGGCGGCGTTCCGGCCGGTGCTGTTCCGTGCCGATGATGATGGACGGACGTTCAGGCTGTCGTGGAAACGCCCCCGGCCCCGCGACGATCGGAGCTGATCGGTGCCTTCCCCGATCATCCCTCTGTTCGCGGAAAGACCGCCTCATCCCTCCGTCCCGCTCGGTCGCAGGCCGGCCGGCGCGCGCAGCGAAGGTCAAGGGCGGCCCCCGGCCGGCGCTTCGCGCGCACCCTTTACCGGAGCGAGCACGCTGGCAGGCTGGTGGCGGAGCGGGGGCGGGTCGGCCGCCATGCTCGCGGTCCTGCTGCTGCTCGCGCCGGGCGCTGCGCCCGTTCCCGCGCTGGCGCAGGACGCGCCGCCCGAGCGATCGGCCGCGCGCCATCCCTATGCCGCCCATGTCGCCGACGCGGCCCGGCGCTTCGGCATCCCCGAACGCTGGATATGGGCGGTCATGCGCGTCGAGAGCAACGGCGATGTTCGCGCCGTCTCGACGGCCGGGGCGATGGGCCTGATGCAGATCATGCCCGGCACCTGGGCGGGCCTCCACGCGCGCCATCGCCTCGGGTCCGATCCGTTCGATCCGCGCGACAACATCATGGCGGGCGCGGCCTATCTGCGCGCGATGCACGACCGCTACGGCAACGTGACGGCGATGCTGGCGGCCTATAATGCGGGGCCGGGCCGCTACGACGAATATCTGTCGCGCGGCCGTCCGCTGCCCGCCGAGACCCGCGCCTATCTCACAAAGCTGGCGTCGATCACCGGCGGTTCGGACGACACTCAGCTTGCCGTCGCGCCACCATCCGATCCCTTCGCCTGGCGTCGCGCCGCGCTGTTCGCGGTGCGGCCGGGCGCGCTGTCGCCTGCGCCGCCGTCCGCCGATCGCACGGCATCCGAGGTGCCGCCGGAACGACCGGCCGACGACCGCGCCGAGCTTGTCATGGCCGATGCCGCGCCGCCCTCCAACGGCCTGTTCGTCCCGCTTTCCGGGCGGCCTCCGCCGTGAGCGGCTCTCGCGCTCTCTGGCGGGTTTCGGCGCAGGCTTTCGCAGCGCCGGAAGGGAGCAGGGCTGTCTTTCGGAAGGGGGAAGGTCGAGGGCAAGATAAAGGGCGGCAATGTGCGGAGCCCTTGCGCCTCGGTTGTGGCCTTGATTCTCAAGGCTTTCGGGCATTGCTGCGCAATGTGTGCGGAAATCCCGCACTGTGCGGCGCTGGCTGGAAACCAGCAGCGCGCAGGGTTTGCCGCACATTGCGGCCTGTCCCGGCATGAGCCGCGACGACGATTTCCGCCTCCGGCCAGGCCGTATCCGCTCGCGCGGTAGCCAGCGGGCGCTGCCGATCATCGTCCAGGCACTCGCCGCCGCGCAGCGGGCCGGCGGCCATGTCTCGCGCTGCGGCCGGATCGTCGCGCCGGGCCGCTCGACCTTCGGCCGGGGCCGCGTGGCGAGCGTCCGCGCAACCCACCGGCTCGGCCACCGATCGCGCCAGGTCATCGTCAAGGCGCGCGTGGTCCGGCATGGCGGCCGCGCCTCGCTCGCGGCTCATCTCAACTATCTGCAACGCGATGGCGTCACCCGCGACGGCGAGCGGGGCGTGCTGTTCGGCGCCGAGGCCGAGGGTCTCGACCGCAACGAGTTCGCAACGGTGTGCGAGAACGACCGCCACCACTTCCGCTTCATCGTCTCGCCCGAGGATGCGCCCCAGATGGGCGACCTCAAGGGCTTCACCCGCGAGCTGATGACGCGCATGGAAAAGGATCTCGGCACCCGCCTGGACTGGCGGGCCGTCGAGCATTGGAACACCGACAATCCCCACGTCCACATCATAGTGCGCGGCGTCGGCGAGGACGGGCAGAACCTCGTCATCTCGCGCGACTATATCCGCGAGGGGATGCGGGCGCAGGCGCGCGAGATCGTCACCCAGGAACTCGGCCCGCGCACCGACCTTGAAATCCGGCAATCGCTGGAGCGGCAGGTCGAAGCCGAGCGCTGGACCGAGATCGACCGCGACCTTTCGCGGACCATGCAGCGCAACGGCCTGATCGACATGGCGCCCGAGCCCGGCGTCCGGCCGGACGGCGACCATGTGCTGAGGATGGGACGGCTGCGCAAGCTGGAGCGGCTCGGCCTCGCCAGCGAGATCGCGCCCGGCCAGTGGACGCTGGCCGGCGATGCCCAGGCGGCGCTGCGCGAACTCGGCGAGCGCGACGACATCATCAAACGGATGCACAAGGCGATGAGCGACCGCGGCATCGACCGGGGCGCCGGCAGCTATGTCCTCGACACCGATCCCGCTCAGCCCGTTGTCGGCCGGCTGGTCGATCGCGGCCTGCATGACGAGCTGACCGGCAAAGCCTATGCGATCGTGGACGGGATCGACGGGCGCACCCACCATGTCCAGCTTCCCGACATCGAGGCGACCGGCGATTGCCGGCCGGGCGCGATCGTCGAGCTGCGCCGCTTCGAGGACCGGAAAGGCCGGCAGCGGGTGGCGCTCGCCGTGCGCTCCGACATGGACCTTGAGGCGCAGGTCCGCGCGCCGGGGGCGACCTGGCTCGACCGGCGCAACCTCGCGAGCGACGGCCATGATCTCGGCGGCGGCTTCGGGACCGAGGTGCGCGCCGCGATGGAGGCCCGCGCCGAGCATCTCGCCGACGAGGGGCTCGCGCGGCGGCAGGGACAGCGGATCATCTTCGCGCGCAATCTGCTCGACACGCTCCGCCGCCGCGAGCTGGACGCGGCCGCCAAGGATTTGTCGGCCGAGATCGGCCTGCCGCACGCGCCGTCCAAGGCCGGGGAGTATGTCGCGGGCACGGTGCGCCAGCGGATCACGCTCGCCTCGGGGCGCTTCGCGATGATCGACAACGGCCTGAGCTTCCAGCTCGTGCCCTGGTCGCCCTCGCTCGATCGGCAGATCGGCAAGCACATCTCCGGCGTCATGCGCGCGGGCGGGGGCGTCGATTGGTCGTTCGGACGCGGCCGGGGGCTGGGCCTGTAGGACGGATCACAGAGATTCGGGCGGTGGTCCGGCTATCGAGTGAATATCTGTCCAATAACGTCGATCACCCTGAGAATATAATCGGCCAAACTACGCTACTCCCTGTCTTTCTACGCTAGACTTTCCTCCATAATAACAGTGACTTGATTTGGTGCCCAGCACGCATCGACTTCGATGCCATGTCGGCAACCAAAATCCTTTGGGGTCAGGTCTTCGCGGTCTTCCTGATCGTGCTCGCCGCCCTGTGGACCGCGACGCAATGGACCGCCGCGGCGCTCGCCTATCAGCCCGAGCTTGGGGCGCCCTGGTTCATGCTCGGCGACTGGCCGATCTATCCGCCGCCGGCCTTCTTCTGGTGGTGGTTCTCGTTCGACGCCTACGCGCCGGAGATATTCGAGACGGGCGCGTTCATCGCCGTGTCGGGCGGGTTCGCCGCGATCGTCGTCGCCATCGGCATGTCGGTATGGCGCGCGCGCGAGCTGAAGAACGCCGAGACCTACGGCTCGGCGCGCTGGGCGACGCGCGGGGAGATCGCCGCCGCCGGGCTGCTCGGGCCGAACGGCCTCATGCTCGGCCGGCTCGGGCGCGACTACCTGCGCCACGACGGCCCCGAGCATGTGCTGTGCTTCGCGCCGACCCGGAGCGGCAAGGGCGTCGGCCTCGTTGTGCCGACGCTGCTCACCTGGCCGGGCTCGGCCATCGTGCATGACATCAAAGGCGAGAACTGGCAGCTCACCGCCGGCTTTCGCGCCCGGCACGCGCGGGTGCTGCTGTTCGATCCGACCAACGGCGCGTCGGCCGCCTACAACCCTCTGCTCGAAATCCGCAAGGGCGCCTGGGAAGTGCGCGACGTGCAGAACGTCGCCGACGTGCTGGTGGACCCGGAAGGCTCGCTGGAGAAGCGAAACCACTGGGAGAAGACCTCCCACGCCTTGCTGGTCGGCACGATCCTCCATGTCCTCTACGCCGAGGCCGACAAGACGCTGGCGGGTGTCGCCGCCTTCCTGTCCGATCCCCGCCGCCCGATCGAAAGCACCCTATGGGCGATGATGACGACGCCGCATTTGGGCGAGGCGGGCGTCCATCCCGTCGTCGCTTCGGCCGCGCGCGAGCTGCTCAACAAATCGGCCAACGAACGATCGGGCGTGCTCTCGACCGCCATGTCGTTCCTCGGCCTCTATCGCGATCCCGTCGTCGCGCAGGTCACGCGCACCTGCGAGTGGCGGATCAAGGATCTGGTCGAGGGCGAGCTGCCGGTGACGCTCTACCTCGTCGTGCCGCCGTCCGACATCTCGCGCACCAAGCCGCTCATCCGCCTCATCCTCAACCAGATCGGCCGCCGTCTCACCGAAGACCTGAAGGCGCGGCAGTCGCGCCACCGGCTGCTCTTGATGCTCGACGAGTTTCCCGCGCTGGGGCGGCTCGACTTCTTCGAGAGCGCGCTGGCCTTCATGGCCGGCTACGGCATCCAGAGCTTCCTCATCGCCCAGAGCCTCAATCAGATCGAGAAGGCTTACGGGCCGAACAACGCGATCCTCGACAACTGCCATGTGCGCGTGTCGTTCGCCACCAACGACGAACGCACCGCCAAACGCATCTCGGACGCGCTCGGGACCGCCACCGAAATGCGCGCGATGAAGAACTACGCCGGCCACCGGCTCTCGCCCTGGCTCGGGCATCTGATGGTCTCGCGCTCCGAGACGGCGCGGCAGCTCCTCACGCCCGGCGAAATCATGCAGCTCCCGCCCGACGACGAGATCGTCATGGTCGCGGGCATCCCACCGATCCGGGCGAAGAAGGTCCGCTACTTCAAGGACCGGCGGTTCACGCAGCGGGTGACGTCGCCGCCCGACAGCAATGTCGGCGGCGGCCCGCCGCGTCCCGACGACTGGAGCGGACTGGCGCCGATCGAGGCGCCGCCGATGCCCGAGCCGATCGAGCATGAATCTCCCAAGAAGCCGAAGAAGAAAAAGGCCGCCAGGAAGGCGGATGCCGAGGACGATGCCGCCAACGCGGACCTGCGCCGCGAGCCGGCGCTGGAGCGCCATATCGACATCGCGCCGACGCCCCGGCCGGCGCCCGCCAACGAGTTCGAGCTGGACGAGCCGGACCCCGATAGCGACGCGGCGCGGCAGGCGACGGTGCGCCGCCAGATGCAGCGCGTGGCCCGGCAGGCGTCGCTCGATCCCGACGACGGCATCGAGCTATGAGCACCAAGACTCCGCTGTCGGTCTATCTCGACCCCGAGCTGATGCGCGCGCTCGCCGCCTATGCCGACCGCAGGGACAAATCCCGCTCGCTGATCGCCGAGGCGGCCATCGCATCCTTCCTGTCGCCCGACGCCGATGAGCAGCGCGAGGCCGCCATCGCCAAGCGCCTCGACAAGCTGGACCGCCGCATCACCCGAATGGAGCGCGACACGGGGATCGGCGTCGAGATGATCGCGCTGTTCGTGCGCTTCTGGCTGTCGAACACCCCGCCGCCGCCCGAGAGCGAGCGGGCCGCGATGCGCCGGCAAGGCGGCGACCGCTACGACGCCTTCATGGATGCGCTCGGCCGCCGACTCGCGAAGGGGCCGAAGGTCAGACAAGAAATCGGTGAGGACTTTGGCGGCCAAGAAGAATGAGCTGACTACGCCAGTTATTGTCTTTCTACGCCAGACTACGACGGCCACATTTACTTGTTGAAGGACGGTCTTTTCTGTCTCTCTTGATGTGCCCCTGACGCCGGGCGGCGGTTCGCCTGGCCCTCATCAGGGGCTTTTTCTTGTCCATCCAACCGATCCGTTCCTTGGGGGAAACACGCGGCGCACGGATGCTGCGCACGGCGCTGGGGCCGTCGATCGCGGCCTGGCTCGACGATCCCGCCGTGATCGAGGTGATGCTGAACCCGGACGGACGGCTCTGGGTCGATCGGCTCGGCGAAGGCATCAACGACACCGGCATGACGCTGGCCGCCGCGGACGGCGAGCGCATCATCCGTCTGGTCGCGCACCATGTAGGCGTCGAGGTTCACGCCCGATCCCCGCGTGTCTCGGCCGAGCTGCCCGAAGGAGGGGAGCGGTTCGAGGGGTTGCTGCCCCCCGTCGTCGCCGCGCCCGCCTTCGCGATCCGCAAGCCGGCCGTCGCCGTCTTCACGCTCGACGACTACGCCGCGGCCGGGATCATGTCGCCGGCCGAGGCCGCGGCGCTGCGCGATGGCGTGCAGACACGCGCCAATATCCTTGTCGCGGGCGGGACCGGCAGCGGCAAGACCACGCTGGTCAACGCGCTCCTCGCCGAAGTCGCCAAGACCACCGACCGCATCGTCCTGATCGAAGACACGCGCGAGCTTCAGTGCGCCGCGCCGAACCTCGTCGCCATGCGGACCAAGGATGGCGTCGTCACGCTGTCCGATCTCGTGCGGTCCAGCCTGCGGCTGCGCCCCGACCGCATCCCCATCGGCGAGGTGCGCGGCGCCGAGGCGCTCGATCTCCTCAAAGCCTGGGGCACCGGCCACCCCGGCGGCATCGGCACCATCCACGCCGGGACCGCGCTCGGCGCGCTGCGCCGCATGGAGCAGCTCATCCAGGAGGCCGTGGTCACGGTCCCCCGCGCGCTGCTGGCCGAGACCATCGACCTGATCGCGGTGCTGGTCCGCGACGGACACGGCCGCCGCCTCGCCGAGCTGGCCCGCGTCGAGGGGATCGACGCCGCGACCGGCGATTACCGCCTGACCCCCCTCGCACCCCCCAACCTCGGAGACGCACCATGATCCATGCCCTTCGGCATGGCGCACGCCGCGCCATGCTCGCCGCCACCGCCAGCGTCATCGCGCTGACCATCTCGGCACCCGCCCATGCGGGCGGATCGTCGATGCCGTGGGAAGCCCCGCTGCAATCCATCCTCGAAAGCATCGAGGGGCCGGTCGCGAAAATCATCGCGGTCATCATCATCATCGTCACCGGCCTGACCCTGGCGTTCGGCGACACCTCGGGCGGCTTTCGCCGGCTGATCCAGATCGTCTTCGGCCTGTCGATCGCCTTCGCCGCGTCGAGCTTCTTCCTGTCGTTCTTCTCGTTCGGCGGGGGGCTCGTCGTCGCATGACGGGCGCGGCCGATCCCGTCGAGCCGATCGCCGGCTATTTCGCGCCGGTCCATCGGGCGCTGACCGAGCCGATCCTGCTCGGCGGCGCCCCGCGCTCGCTGGCGATCGTCAACGGCACGCTGGCGGGCGCGATCGGCCTCGGCCTGCGGCTCTGGATCGCCGGACTGGCGATTTGGGCCATCGGCCATGCGCTCTCCGTATGGGCCGCGCGGCGCGATCCGCAGTTCGTGGACGTGGCCCGCCGGCACCTCCGCTATCCGGCGTGGATGCGGCCATGATGAGCCTGCGCGAATACAGGAATCGCGCCGCCCACCTGGCCGACTTCCTGCCCTGGGCCGCGCTGGTCGGCGAGGGCGTCGTTCTCAACAAGGACGGCAGCTTTCAGCGCACGGCGCGTTTTCGCGGCCCCGATCTCGACAGCGCCACGCCTGCCGAGCTGGTCGCCACCACGGCGCGGCTCAACAACGCGCTGCGGCGGCTCGGTTCGGGCTGGGCGATCTTCGTTGAGGCACAGCGCACGCCCGCGCTCGACTACCCGGAATCCACGTTCCCCGATCCGGTCTCGGCGCTCGTGGACATGGAGCGGCGCGAACAGTTCCGCGAGGAAGGCGCGCATTTCGAGAGCGCCTATTATCTCACCTTGCTGTGGATGCCGCCGGCCGAAGAAGCCGCGCGCGCCGAAGGTTGGCTCTACGAGGGCCGATCCACCTCCGGCGTCGATCCGTGGGAGCTGCTCAAGGGCTTCGCCGACCGCAGCGACCGCGTTCTCAATCTGGTCGAAGGCTTCGTGCCCGAGGTCCGCTGGCTCGATGACGGCGAGACGCTGACCTATCTGCACAGCACGATCTCGACCCGGCGCCAGCGTGTGCGCGTCCCCGAGACGCCGATGCACCTGGACGCGCTGCTCGCCGACGAGCCGCTGACCGGCGGGCTCGAACCGCGCCTGGGCGACCATCATCTCCGCACGCTGACGATCACGGGATTCCCCAGCGTCACCTTCCCCGGCCTGCTCGACGAGCTGAACCGGCTCGCCTTCGAGTATCGCTGGTCCACCCGCGCGCTGATGCTCGACAAGACCGACGCGACCAGGCTGCTGACCAGGATCAGGCGGCAATGGTTCGCCAAGCGCAAATCGGTCGCGGCCATCCTCAAGGAAGTCATGACCAACGAGGCGTCCACGCTGCTCGACAGCGACGCCTCGAACAAGGCCGCCGACGCCGACACGGCTCTGCAAGAGCTGGGCGCCGACTATGCCGGCATGGCCTACGTCACCGCGACGGTGACGGTGTGGGACCGCGATCCCGCCATTGCGGCCGAGAAGCTGCGGCTGGTCGAGAAGGTTATCCAGGGCCGCGACTTCACCGTCATCCCCGAGGGGATGAACGCGATCGAGGCATGGCTGGGGAGTCTGCCCGGCCACACCTACGCCAACGTCCGGCAACCGCCGATCTCCACCATCAATCTCGCCCACCTGATCCCCCTGTCAGCAGTATGGGCGGGGCCGGAACGGGACGAGCACTTCGGACAACCCCCCTTGCTCTACGGCAGGACCGAAGGCTCGACCCCGTTCCGGTTTTCCCTTCACCCCGATGGCAGCGATGTCGGCCACACGCTGATCGTCGGCCCGACCGGCGCGGGCAAGTCGGTGCTGCTCGCGCTCATGGCGATGCAGTTCCGCCGCTACGAGAACGCCCAGGTCTTCGCGTTCGACTTCGGTGGCTCGATCCGCGCCGCCACGCTGGCGGCGGGCGGAGACTGGCAGGATCTCGGCGGCGGGCTATCCGACGACGGCGACGGCGACGGCGGCGTCCAGCTACAGCCGCTCGCCCGTATCGACGATCCGGCCGAGCGCGCATGGGCGGCCGAATGGCTGGCGGCGATCCTCGCCAGCGAAGGCGTTACGGTCGATCCCCAGGCCAAGGAGCATATCTGGTCGGCGCTGGGCTCGCTCGCCAGCGCACCGCAGGCCGAACGCACGCTGACCGGGCTCGCGGTCCTCTTGCAGAGCCAGCAGCTCAAGCAGGCGCTCGCGCCCTATTGCATCGGCGGGCCGTGGGGCCGGCTGCTTGACGCCGAGGCCGAGCGGCTGGGCGAAGCCGACATGCAAGCCTTCGAGACCGAAGGACTGGTCGGCGCCGGCTCGGCCGCCGCGGTGCTCTCCTATCTGTTCCATCGGATCGAAGGGCGGCTGGACGGGTCGCCGACGCTCATCATCATCGACGAGGGCTGGCTGGTCCTCGACAGCCCGGACTTCGCCGCGCAGCTTCGCGAGTGGCTGAAGACGCTGCGCAAGCGCAATGCCAGCGTCGTCTTCGCGACGCAGAGCCTCGCCGACATCGAGACGTCGAGCATCGCGCCGGCCATCATCGAGTCCTGCCCGACACGCATCTTCCTGCCGAACGAGCGCGCGGCCGAGCCGCAGATCGCGGCCATCTACGAACGCTTCGGGCTCAACGCCCGGCAGATCGAAATCCTCAGCCGGGCGACGCCGAAGCGCGACTACTACTGCCAGTCGCGGCGCGGCAACCGCCTGTTCGAGCTGGGGCTGGGCGAGGTCGCACTGACCTTCGCCGCCGCGTCGTCGAAGACCGGCCAGCTCGCCATCGCCGACATCATCGAGACCCACGGCCAGGCCGGCTTCGCGGCCGAATGGCTGCGCCATCGCGGCTGCGCCTGGGCTGTCGAGCTTCTTCCCCCCGATCCGCAACGCCAACCCCAGCAGGAGCTACCTCTATGACCGGATTCCCCCTGCGCCGCGCCATCCTGGCCGGCGTCCTCGCCAGCGCGGCCGTCGTGCCGATGATCGCGCCCATGCCGGCCTACGCGCAATTCGGCGGCATCGTCTATGACCCGACCAACTATGCGCAGAACGTGCTGACCGCCGCGCGGTCGCTCCAGCAGATCAACAATCAAATCCAGCAAATCCAGAACCAGGCGACCAGCCTCATCAACGAGGCGCGCAACCTCGCCAGCCTGCCGCTCTCGACGGTGAGCACGCTCCAGCAGCAGATTCAGCAGACGCAGCAACTGCTCGGCCAGGCGCAGCGCATCGCCTTCGACGTGCAGGACATCCAGCAGGCGTTCAACGGCCGCTACAAGGGCGCGGCGCTGACCGGCGATCACGCGCAGATGGTCGCCAACGCCAATGCCCGCTGGGAGGATAGCGTCGGCGCCTTTCAGGATGCCTTGCAGGTGCAGGCCGGCGTCGTCGGCAACATCGAAGGCGCCCGCACGACGATGGACAGCCTGGTCTCGGCCAGCCAGTCCGCGACCGGCGCGCTTCAGGCGACGCAGGCCGGCAACCAACTCCTCGCGCTGCAATCGCAGCAGCTCTCGGACCTGACCGCCGCCGTGGCGGCGCAAGGCCGGGCGCAGGCGCTGCAATCCGCCCGCCAGGCGGCCGAGGAGGCCGAAGGGCGCGAGCGGTTCCGCCGCTTCATGGGCAACTGAGACGCGCCATGTCGCGCACGGCGAAGATCGCAGGGGTGGCGGCGCTGGCCGGGCTGATGATGACGGTGGCGATCGTCGCCGCCGTCCAGCCCGATGAGCCTGCGCCCGCGCCCCCGCTCGTCCTGCCGGCGGACGAAGGCCAGGCCAGGCTCGCCCGCGAGCTGGATCGCTGCGCCTCGCTCACCATGCCGGATAGCGGCTGCGAGGCGGCCTGGGCCGCCAACCGCCGCCGCTTCTTCCGCCAGGACGAGCCCCCGCCCGCGATCGAGCGCGGCAGCGACACGGCGCCGGATGAAGGCGCCCGGCCATGAACGACACCGGCGTTATCGACAATTTCCTCAACGTCTTCACCGGCTACATCGACTCAGGCTTCGGCCTGCTCGGCGGCGAGGTCGCGTTCCTCTCGACAACGCTGATCGCCATCGACGTGACGCTCGCCGGTCTGTTCTGGGCCTGGGGCGCGGACGAGGACGTGCTTCAGCGCCTCGTCAAGAAAACGCTCTACATCGGCACCTTCGCTTTCATCATCGGCAATTTCTCGCTGCTCGCGACCATCGTGTTCGAGAGCTTCGCCGGGCTCGGCCTCCAGGCCAGCGGCGGGGCGATGACGATCGACGAGTTCATGAAGCCCGGCACGATCGCGGCGAAGGGGCTCGAAGCCGCCAAGCCGCTGCTCGATGCGGCGGGGCAGTTCTCCAGCCTTTGGGCCGTGTTCTCGAACCTCGCGCTGATCCTCGTGCTGCTGCTCGCCTGGGTGATCGTGGTGCTCGCCTTCTTCATCATCGCCGTGCAGGTCTTCATCACGCTGATCGAGTTCAAGCTGGTGACGCTCGCCGGCTTCGTCCTGCTGCCCTTCGCCTTCTTCAACAAGACCGCCTTCATGGCCGAGAAGGTGCTGGGCCATGTCGTCTCGACCGGCATCAAGGTGCTGGTGCTCGCCGTCATCACCGGCATCGGCACCACGCTGTTCAGCCAGTTCACCGGGGCGGCTCTCGGCCCCGCGCCCGACATCAATCAGGTCATGGCCATCGCGCTCGCCGCGCTGTCGCTGCTGGGCCTGTCGATCTTCGGACCCGGCATTGCGAACGGCATCGTCTCGGGCGGGCCGCAGCTCGGCGCGGGTGCGGCGGCCGGGACCGCGCTGGCCGCAGGCGGCGCGCTGGTCGGTGGCGCGGCCGCCGCACGGCTTGGCGTCGGGACCGCCGGTTCCGCCCTCGGCGCGGCCGGCCGGATGACCGGCGCCGCCGCGCGGGGCGGCGCTCAGATGGCTGGCGGCGCGACCAGCGCCTACAGCCTCGGCTCGTTCGGCAAGAGCGGCGCGGGCGCTGTCGCGGGCGGCATGGCCGCGGTCGGCCAGGCGGCGGCGGGCAGCGCGGCGAGCGCCGTCCTTTCGCCGCTGCGCGCGGCGGCCGTCAAGGGCGGCGCGGCGATGAAGTCCAACTTCCGCTCCGGCGCCCGCGCCGGGTTCACCGCCACCGGCGGCACGATCACCGGCGGACCCGCGCCCGCCGCCCCGGCGGCCGCGCCCGCTGGCGGTTCCGCATCGGCGGGCTCGTCGGCCCAGCCTGAATGGGCCGCCGCGATGAAACGTCGCGAGGCCGTCAGCCACGGCGCGACCGTCCTCGCCCACACCATGAAGGCTGGCGACAGCCACGGCGGCGGCGCCGGTCCCGACATCAAAGAGAAGGACTGACCTCCCATGTTCCGACGCCCCACCATCCGCTATGGCCAGACCCCCGAACCCACGACACCCTATCAGCGCGCAGCCCAGCAATGGGACGATCGCATCGGCTCCGCGCGCGTGCAGGCGAAGAACTGGCGCCTCGCCTTCTTCGGCGCACTGGCGCTCTCGGGCGGCCTTTCCGCCGGTCTCGTCTGGCAATCGGCGCGTGGGCATATCGTGCCCTGGGTGGTGCAGGTCGATCGGCTCGGCGAGGCGCAGGCGGTCGCGCCCGCCGAGGCCGGCTATCGCCCCACCGATCCGCAGATCGCGTTCCACCTCGCCCGCTTCATCGAGCAGGTCAGGGCGATCCCGGCCGATCCGGTGATCGTCCGCCAGAACTGGCTGCGCGCCTACGACTTCACGACCGATCGGGGCGCGGTGGCGCTCAACGACTACGCCCGCGCCAACGACCCCTTCGCCAATGTCGGCCGGGTGCAGGTCGCGGTGGACGTGTCGAGCGTGATCCGGGCCTCGCCCGACAGCTTCCGCGTCGCCTGGACCGAGCGCCGCTATCAGGACGGGAGCCTCGCCGCGACCGAACGCTGGTCGGCCATCCTCACCATCGTCGTGCAGCCGCCGCGCACGCCCGACGCCCTGCGCAAGAACCCGCTCGGCGTCTTCGTCAACGCTTTGAATTGGTCAAGGGAGCTGTCGCAATGACGCACACGCCATTTCGCCGTTCCGCCTCGGCGGTCCTGCTTGTCTCCGCCACCGCGCTCGCCGGCTGCGCCACCACATCGGCGAAGCCGCCCGCGATTCGCTATGACGACCCGCCGCGCGAGATCGCGGCGACGCCGGCCGCGGAACCACTCCGCGCCGTCGAGGTGGTGACGATCCCCGAACCCCTGCCGTTCCCCGGCCAATTGAAGCCGGTCGCGGCCGGGGCGGCGACTGCCGAGCACGCCGATCCACGCAGGCGCGTCGGGGCCGCCAACGCCGCCGCCCGCGTGCAGCCGGTGCGTGACGGTTTCCTCAACGCCATCCAGCAATATCCCTGGACCGACGGAGCGCTCTATCAGGTCTATGCCGCGCCCGGCCAGGTGACGGACATCGCATTGCAGGAAGGCGAGAAGCTCGTGGGGCCGGGGCCGGTCGCGGCCGGCGACACCGTGCGCTGGATCATCGGCGACACGGTGAGCGGCGGCGGCGCGACGGCCCGCGTGCATATCCTCGTGAAGCCCACGCGGCCCGACCTTTCCACGAACCTCGTCATCAACACCGACAGGCGGACCTATCATCTGGAGCTGCGCGCGACGGCTTCGACCTACATGGCGTCGGTCTCGTGGACCTATCCGCAGGACCAGCTCATCGCGCTGCGCAGCGCCAATACCGCAGCCGCCGCCTCGGCCCCCGTCGCGACCGGCCTCGACCTCGCGGCGCTCAATTTCCGCTACCGGATCGAGGGCGACCGCGTGCCGTGGAAGCCGGTGCGCGCTTTCGACGATGCCGCCCAGGTGTTCATCGAGTTTCCGGCCGGGATCTCGCAGGGCGAGATGCCGCCGCTATTCGTGACCGGCGCGGCCGGTGATGCCGAGCTGGTCAATTACCGCGTGCAGGGCCGCTACATGGTGGTGGACCGGCTGTTCGCCGCCGCCGAGCTGCGCCTGGGCGACCGGCGCAGCGAGCAGCGCATCCGCATCGTGCGCGACGACGGACGCAGGGGGCGGCCGTGACCGATCCGGCCGACAACTCCCCGCCCGAGGCGGCCGCACCGCAAGCGCCGCGCCCTGATCCGCAAGCCTTCCAGCTTCGCGGCGACCCGCCGCGCGTCATGCGCCTGTCGCGCAAGGCGCTGGCCGCCATCGGCGTCGTCGCCGGCCTCGGGATCGGCGGCTCGCTGATCTATGCGCTCAAGCCGGCAGGCGAGAAGGAGGCGAAGGAACTCTACAGCACCGACAGCCGCGCTACCTCCGAGACCATCACATCGGGACCGCGCGACTACAGCCAGGCGCCGAAACTCGGCCCGCCGCTTCCCGGCGACCTCGGCGGCCCGATCGTCTCGGCGCAGCAGCGTGGGGAGAATGTCCCGGTCCCGCCCGTTGGCGCCCAGCCCGATCCGCGCGCCCAGGCCGAGGAAGCCGCCCGCCAGCGCATCAGCCAAGAGCGCGACGCGGCGCGCATGAGCGGCGTGTTCCTCGGCGGCAGCAGCACCGGGGCCGCTGCGATGCCTTCGTTGCCGAACCTCGCAATCGCAACGCCCGACGCTACCGCTCCGCAGCCGGCCGAGGCCGCGCAGGGCGACCAGGCCGCCAAGCGCGCCTTCATGGCGCAGGCGTCCAGCCAGCGGACGGTCAGCGTCGAGCGCCTGACCGCGCCGGCCTCGCCCAACATCGTGCAGGCGGGCAGCATCGTGCCCGCGGCGCTCATCACCGGCATCCGCTCCGATCTCCCCGGCCAGATCACTGCCCAGGTGACGGCCAACGTCTATGACAGCCCTACCGGCCGCATCCTGCTCATCCCGCAAGGGGCGCGGCTGATCGGCGAATATGACAGCGAGATCGCCGCCGGGCAGACTCGCGTGCTGCTGGCATGGGATCGGCTCATCATGCCGGACGGCCGCTCGATCGTTCTCGAGCGCCAGCCCGGCGCCGATGCGGCCGGCTATGCCGGCTTGCAGGATCGCGTGAACCAGCATTGGGGCAATCTGCTCAAGGCGGCTGCCGTCTCGACGCTGCTCGGCGTGGGGGCCGAGCTGGGCGCGGACAGCGAGGATGACCTGACTCGCGCCCTGCGCCGCGGGTCGCAGGATACCATCAACCAGACCGGCCAGCAGATCGTGCGGCGGCAGCTCAACGTGCAGCCGACACTCACCATCCGGCCCGGGCATCCGTTGCGCGTGGTTCTGACCCGCGACCTCGTATTGGAGCCGGTTGGAGGCGCACGATGAGCAAATTGAAGCTGGGGCCGCTTCCCGACGAGAAGCCGATAAAGGCCACGGTGGACATTCCCGCTGCGGTATATCGCGAGCTGACCGCCTATGCGGAGGCACACGCGGCCGAGACGGGCAGTTCGCCTGTGCCGCCCGAGAAACTGCTAGTGCCGATGGCCATTCAGCTCATGGCGACGGACAGGGGCTTTCGCCGGTGGCTCGCGCAGCGGAAGTGAGAGCGCGCCGCCTGCCGTCAGTTGCCCATGAACTTCTTGAACCGCTCGCGGCCTTCCGCCTCGATCACCGCTTGCTCGGCGTTGGCGCACTCGTCGCCGCGCGCCGTTCCTTCCGCGCATTGCGCCACGACCTGCCGGGCTTCATCGAGATGCGCCGCGAAATACTGCATCCCGCGCGGCTCGGCCGGCGTCGGCGCGGCGACTGGCGGGGCGGCCACGATCGCCGCCCGTTCGACGGGCACGATCACCGGGCGCAGGACGAAACCCGCCCCGAACCCGATGATGAGCGTGACCAGCACGATGATGAGTGTCTTTCCTTGCGTCATGACGGCTCCTTTCCCGGTTGCTGAGACAGTGGTTGCGGCCCAGGCATGGACGGCATCGAATAGCGGGCGGTGACGAACTCAAGAAACCGGCGCAGCACCGGATTTTCATTGTCCTCGCGCCAATAGCCCGAGAAGCCGATCCGCGTGTGCCCGTTGGCCTCGTGGACCTCGCGGAAGACCACGCCGGGGACGTGGATGCCGAGCGCCGATTCCGCGACGATCGAGATATACCCGCCGAGCGCAATGACGCTCAGCACAGTGTCCCGCCTGATGTCGTCCATGTCGATCTCCGGTGAGTAGCCCGGCATCCCGAGCTTGCCGAGGAGCATGTTGCGCGTCTCGGGACCGGGATCTTGCTCGGTGAGCAAGAACCGCTCGCCGGCCAGGTCGGTCCAGTGGATGCGTTCGCGGGTCGCAAGCGCGTGGCTTTCGGGCATCGCCACCAGGATGCGCTCGCTCCAGAACGAGCGGCTCATCAGCCCTGGATGCGGCGCCTCGCCGATCATGATGGCGATGTCGAGCAGCCCGTTCTCGATGCCGGCCAGCAGCATCTCGCGGTCGCGCTCGAACCCGCGCAGCTTCACCTCGGAATGGCGCTCGCCGAACTTGCTCAGGGTCGCGCGCAGGTTTCCCGCCGAGAAGGACGTGTAGAAGCCTACCGCCAGCTTGCCGGCATGGCCGTTGGTCGTGGCGCTGACCCAGGCGTCCAGCTCGTCCCACTCCTTCATGATCCGCTTGGCGACCCGCAGATAGGTCGCCCCGTCCGCCGTCAGGGTGGCGCCGCGCGTCTTACGGTCGAACAGCGCCATGCCCAGCCGCTTCTCGGTTTCGAGGATGTAGCGGCTCAGCGTCGGCTGCTTGATGTTGAGGTTGCGCGCCGCGCGGCTGAAACTCCCTGCTTCTGCGGCTGCTATTAGATAGCGAAGCTGCCGTAGCTCGATCACTCATCTTCTCGCTTCAGTTTACGCTGGTTCCTGATCAATGGATCGATTCGAGGCCAATGGCAGAGCTCAAATCACCGCCGCACTGCCCGCTGGTGCATATTGCATTCTAGGCGTTGATCGAGGTGGGAACATTACTGTGATTCAGGCTCGGCCACGCTCACAATATGAATCAGGAGCCGGGCCAACAACGCAGCTCAACCAACCACGGGTCATCTTCCATACATTGCGAACAATGACTGTCTCCATTCCGGCACTTCCCATCTTGCAACCGCTACACATCGCAGATAGATAGTAATAGATTACTCTCTTTAGAAAGCGCAAGCAATGAGTGACCGCTCCAAGTATCTTCCAGCGGACGAACGTCGAGCGGCAACCGTGGAGGCGGTGGTCGACCTGGCTGCAGAACAAAACCCAAGTGACATCACAACGACGGCCATCGCGCAGCGAATGGGGCTGACCCAGGGGGCGCTGTTCCGTCATTTCCCGACCAAAGACGCCATCCTGGAGGCGGTGATGTCCTGGGTGACCGACCGTTTACTCGCCCGCGTCGACAAGGCCGCGGAAGGGGCCGCGTCTCCGAAGGCCGCCCTTGAAGCGGTCTTCATGACACATATCGATTTCGTGTCTGACCACCCGGGCGTGCCACGAATGCTTTTCGGGGAGTTGCAGCGGCCGGGTGAGACTCTTCCCAAGCGCATGGCCCAGACGCTGATCCGGCACTATGGAGAGCGGCTTCGTGGCTTGCTCGAGGCGGGAAAGGTGCGAGGCGAGTTGCGTGCCGACCTCGATCCGGATGCCGCCACCACCCTGTTTATCGGCACGATCCAGGGGCTCGTCATGCAATCGATGCTGGCGGGCGATGTAACCCATATTCGTCGCGATGCTCCCGGCGTGTTCGCTATATATCTGCGCGGAATCGGAGCAGTGCAATGAAGCGCATCCGCCTGCCCGGCATTCCCAAGCGGGTCTTTATTATTGTCGCTGTCGTCGCAATAATCGGGATCGGATGGGTCTGGATGCAGCGTGGCAGCCATGACGACGAGGCTCTGCGCCTCTATGGCAATGTCGACATTCGCGAGGTTCAACTCGCCTTCCGGCAACCCGGTCGTGTTGCGCAGATGCACTTCGATGAAGGAGATCACGTCGAAGCGGGTGCGCGCATGGCTGTCCTCGACGCGCAGCCGTTCGAGGAAGGTGTGGCTGCGGCCGATGCGTCCGTGGGTGTTGCTCAGGCGGACCTCGACAAATTGCTCCGCGGCCTGCGCCCTCAGGAGATCGTCCAGGCGCGCGAGGCACTCAATCAGGCTTCGGCTGTCGCCAGAGATGCGGAGCGCAATTTCAATCGTCAGAGCCAATTGCTCGCCTCAGGCGCCGCCAGTCAAAAGACGGTCGATGCCGCCCGCACCGCGCGCGACCAAGCCGTCGCCGGCGCCAATGCGGCCCGGGCCGCCTATTCACAAGCCACAGAAGGCTTCCGCAAGGAAGATGTCGCAGCGGGGCAGGCCCGCCTCGCCGCCGCACAAGCGGCACGGGCGCAAGCCGCCACTGCGCTTGCCGATACAGTGCTGCTTGCGCCGCGCACCGGCACCGTGATTGCCCGCGTGCGCGAACCCGGCAGCATGGTTGTTAGCCAGACCCCGATCTACAGCGTGAGCCTTGATGCGCCGGTTTATGTGCGTGCCTATATCGGAGAACCGGATCTGGGGCGCATCGCGCCCGGGATGCGGGTTCGCGTCCATAGCGACTCGTCCGACAAGGTTTATCAAGGCCAGATCGGGTTTATTTCACCGCGCGCCGAGTTCACGCCAAAAACGGTAGAGACCACGGATCTGCGCACGGATTTGGTCTATCGCCTGCGGATCGTGGTCACCAATGCGGATGCCGCGCTGCGCCAGGGCATGCCGGTGACCATCGACGTCGATGCCGGGCCAGCATCCAGCGCGCAGGCCAAAGGCCGCTGACATGGCGTCCGGTAGCGCAGCATCGGACCCGCCACCTGCCCCGCTGGATGAGGTCGCGGTCGTCATCGATGGGGTGAGCAAGCATTTCGGCGGCGTGCAGGCATTGCAGGATCTGAACGCACAGATCCGGTTTGGCCGCCTGACCGGGCTGGTTGGACCGGACGGTGCGGGCAAGACAACCCTGATGCGTATCCTGACGGGTCTGCTGGCGCCGAATAGCGGCCGCGCCACGGTGGCGGGCTTTGATGTGGTGGACGACAATGACGCCATCCATGCCGCAACCGGTTACATGCCGCAGCGCTTTGGTCTCTACGAAGACTTGTCGGTCATGGAGAATATGCGGCTCTATGCGCAGTTGCGCGGCATGGATGCCGACCGAAACGGCGAGTTGTTTTCCGAATTGCTCGACTTCACGCGTCTTGCCCCCTTTACCGGGCGTCTGGCGGGCAAGCTGTCCGGCGGCATGAAACAGAAACTCGGCCTGGCCTGCGCACTGATGGCACGGCCTGCCGTTCTGCTTCTGGATGAACCGAGCGTCGGCGTCGATCCCGTCAGCCGTCAGGAATTGTGGCGCATGGTGCAGGCGCTGACCGACGAGGGCATGGCTGTGGTCTGGTCGACCGCCTATCTCGACGAGGCCGAACGCTGTGACAGCGTGCTGCTATTGAACGAGGGGCGGCTTGCCTATGATGGACCGCCGGGAGAACTGACCGGGCGCCTTGCCGGCCGCAGCTTCCGTCTGGAACAGGTTGGCGATCAGCGCCGGGCCGTGCTGGCCGAGGCGCTGGACCTGAGCAGCGTGGGCGATGGCGTGATTCAGGGCAGCGGTGTTCGCATCGTGTTGCGCCCCGGTGCGGGAACCGGCCAGATAAGTGCTCTTGCCGATCGGATCGCGGCGCAACTCAAACCCGTGCCCGCCCGCTTCGAGGATTCCTTCATCGATCTGCTTGGCGGCGGCCCCGGCGGCACATCGGCCCTTGCCGAGGGGCTGCCGCCTATCCGGCTTGAATCGGATATCGCCGTTTCCTGCCGGAACCTGACCAAACGCTTCGGCGATTTCACGGCCACCGACAATATCAGCTTCGAGGTGGGCAAGGGCGAAATCTTCGGCCTGCTCGGGCCGAATGGCGCTGGCAAATCGACCACCTTCAAGATGCTGTGCGGCCTGCTCAAACCCACCAGCGGTGAGGCGCATGTGGCGGGGCTTGATCTGCGCCGCGCGACCGGGGCGGTCAAAGGTCAGCTTGGCTATATGGCGCAGAAGTTCTCGCTCTATGGCTTGCTGTCCGTGCGACAGAATCTGGAGTTCTCCGCTGGCGTCTATGGTCTGGACGGCGCGACGCAGCGGGCGCGGATCGAGGAAATGATCGAAATCTTCGGCTTGCAGCCCTGGCTGTCGTCAGCGCCGGACTCTCTGCCGCTCGGATACAAGCAGCGCCTGGCGCTGGCCTGCGCGGTGATGCATCGCCCGCCGGTGCTGTTTCTGGATGAGCCGACTTCGGGCGTCGATCCGATTACGCGGCGGGAGTTCTGGACCCACATCAACGGCCTTGCCCGCAAGGGCGTGACTGTGATGGTCACCACCCATTTCATGGACGAGGCGGAATATTGCGACCGGGTAGCGATGCTCTATCGCGCCCGGCTGATCGCGCTGGACACGCCGGACGCTCTCAAACGCGGTGCCGCCAGCGATGCCCGGCCGGACCCGACCATGGAAGACGCGTTCATTCATCTGGTCGAAGCCGAAGATCTCGCCGATGTCGCCCGTAGCGAGGTCGCCGCATGAACGACGCGGATGGATCGCGCCGGGATCGCCGAATGCCGCCGGAGGCCATGCGCCGCTTCGACCCGAAACGCCTTTGGGCGCTGGTGGTCAAGGAGAGCCTGCAGGCGGTCCGCGATCCGTCCACGCTGCTGATCGCCTTTGTCCTTCCGGTGGTCCTGCTGCTTCTGTTTTCCTATGCGGTGTCACTGGACGTGCGGGCAGTGCGTATCGGCGTCGTGCAGGAATCCGAATCTGCCTCGGCGCAGTCACTGGCCGCCGCATTCGCCGGAACCCGTTATCTGGACGTGACTTTCGCCCATGATCGGCGCGAGGTGTCCGACCGGGTCGTTTCGGGCGAATTGCGCGGATTTGTAGTCATTCCGCAGGATTTCGAGCAGCGCCTGGCCGATCGCGGCGCGCGGCCCCTCGTACAGATCATCGCCGATGGCTCGCAGCCCAATACCGCCAACTATGTCACCAACTACGCACAGGGCGTCGTCCAGACTTGGCGGGGCGGCCTCGGTATCGAGGCATCTCAGGCGGGCGTAACACTGGAGCCGCGATACTGGTTCAACGCCGAACTGGAGAGCCGCCGTTCGCTCGTGCCCGGCGCCATCGCCATCGTCATGACCATCATCGGCACCATGTTGACCGCACTGGTGGTAGCGCGCGAGTGGGAGCGCGGCACGATGGAGGCGGTACTCTCCACGCCCGCATCGGTCGCGGAAATCCTGATCGGTAAGCTCCTGCCTTATTTCGCGCTCGGGATGCTCGCCACGCTTGGGGCCACGGCGCTGGCGGTCTTTGCGTTCGGCGTGCCGCTGCGCGGGTCACTGGCCGCACTCCTTTTGCTTTCGGCGACATTCATGGTGCCTGCGCTGGGCCAGGGACTGCTGATCTCCTCCATCACCCGCAATCAGTTTCTGGCCGCGCAGATTGCCTTGTTCTCGGGCTTTCTGCCCGCATTCATGCTGTCGGGCTTTCTGTATGAGATCGACGCCATGCCGGCGCCGATCCGGGCTATCACCTGGTTTATCCCGGCGCGCTATTTCGTTTCTTCCTTGAAGACCGTGTTTCTGGCCGGGGACATCTGGGTGGTCTTTGTGCCGAACCTGCTGGCGATGGCTGCCATCGGCTTTCTGTTTTTCGTCCTGGCAAAACGCGCCACGCGCAAGAATCTGGAGTGAGGAGCCATGGCGCAACACAATAGCCATTTCGCTTTCACCCGGCTGCGGGCGCAGTTCATCAAGGAAGTGCTGAGCATCCTGCGCGACCCGCGCAGCCGCATGGTGGTGCTTGTGCCGCCGCTGTTGCAACTGCTGGTGTTCGCCTTCGCCGCGACGCTGGAAGTGCGCAATGTCGATATCGCCGTTCACAATCAGGATTCGGGGCGCTGGTCCTATGAACTGATCACGCGGCTCGACCGGGCCGACTTCATTACGCAGGTCTATCGCGTGAACGACAGCCAAGAGCTGCGCGATCTTATCGACCAGGGCAAGGTGATCGCGGCGCTCGATATCCAGCCGGACTTTTCGCGCGCAATCGCCACCGGCGACAATGGTCGCGTTCAGATGCTGATCGATGGCCGGCGCAGCAATTCAGGGCAGATCACCGCTTCTTATCTCTCCGCCATCGCTGCCGAGGTTGGCGCGGAAGCAAACGCCGGCAGTGCGCCCGCATCGGCGGTGGCGGTGCGCAACTGGTTCAATCCCAACCTGACCTACCGCTGGTTCATCGTGCCCGGCCTCTCCGGTATCCTGGCGTTCTTCAGCGCGCTGCTCATCACCTCGCTGTCGATCGCGCGGGAGCGCGAACTGGGAACATTCGACCAGTTGCTGGTGTCACCAACCTCCACGCCGGAAATCATTATATCCAAATCCCTGCCCGCTCTGGTCATCGGCACCATGCTCGGTCTTCTGATGATGGCGGCCGCTGCGGGTCCGTTCCAGATTCCGTTCAACGGCTCGTTTGGGCTGCTGTTCGTCAGCCTGGTTCTGTTCATCCTGTCGGTGGTGGGCATCGGCCTGATGATATCCGCGATCAGCGCGACCCAGCAGCAGGCCATCCTTGGCGCCTTCGCCATCGGCGTGCCATCCGTTCTGATGTCGGGCTTCGCTACCCCGGTCGAGAATATGCCCACGCTGCTGCAATGGCTGGCTCAGGCGATCCCCCTCACCCATTTTCTGATCATCGTGGAAGGCAGCTTTCTGAAAGCAATGTCGCCCGGCGATATTCTTGCGAGCCTTTGGCCATTGGCGCTGATCGCCCTGGTGTCGCTCACCACGGCCACCATCTTCGTTCGAGGACGTCTGCAATGATATTTCCCCCTCATCGACAGTTGCGTCTTGCGGTGGTGCTATTCAGCTGCATTTCGTTGACCGCCTGTGTCGTCGGCCCCGACTATCACGCGCCGCCTTCCGTGGACACGGGCAGCGGCTGGACCCAGGCAGCGGCGGGGGCGTCCGCCCCTGCCGACCTTGTCCGCTGGTGGTCAACGCTGGGCGACCCTGAACTGGAGAGACTGGTCGACACTGCACTGGCGCAAAATCTCGATATCCGTCAGGCAGCGGCGCGGATCGATGAAGCGCGCGCTCTGCGCGATCGGGCCGCTGGTCAGCAACTGCCCGCTGTTTCCGCAGGCGCCAGCGTGAACCGCCGCCGACAAAGCGAGAATGGCCCACTGCCGGTTGGTTCCATTCCGGGACTAGATGCGTCGCAGACAATCTATGATGCCGGCTTCGATGCTGCGTGGGAAGTCGACCTGTTTGGCGCCAATCGCCGGGCGCTGGAAGGCGCCAGCGCGCGGTTGCAGGCGACCCAAGCCGAAGCGCAGGGTGTACGTATGCGGATCGCGGCGGAGGTCGCTCGCACATGGTTCGAGGCGACTGGCGCCGGGGAAGAATTGCTTACGCAGCAGGCGACGGTCGCAACGTTGCAACAGACGCTGGACCTCATGCGCAGCCGTGCCGCTCTCGGCGATGTTTCCCGCGCCGATGTGGACGCAGCCTATGAGCGGTGGGCTGCCGCCAATGCCATGCTACCGGGCATTGCGGCGCGTCAGCGCGGAGCCGTGCTCGGTCTTGGCGTCCTGCTCGGCGCACCCCCGGAACGGGAACTGAAGCTGCTCGATACCGCCGCGCCGGCGCGCGTCCTGCCGGCACTGCCCGTAGGGGAACGCGCCGACATATTGCGTCGCCGCCCCGATGTTCTGGCTGCTGAACGGCGGCTTGCTGCCAGCACCGCTGATATCGGCGTCGCCACCGCGGAGCTTTTCCCCAAGCTGTCCATTGGTGCCGGCGGCGGCTTCCAGGCGCTCAGTCCGGGCGACTGGTTCGATTCGTCCAGCACCCGCTACTCCATCCTGCCGCTCATCTCTTGGCGATTGTTCGACGGCGGCCGTGTGCGCGCGGAGATACGTGTCCGGGAGGCTGCCCAGCGGCAGGCCGCGCTGGGTTATGAGCAGGCCGTGCTGGCGGCACTGGGAGATGCCGAGCGCACCTTGGGCGATTATAATGCAAGCTTGGATACATTGACACGTCATCAAGCGGCGCTGGATGCCTCGCGCCGCAGCTTTGATCATGCTGAAGCGCGCTTTGCCGCAGGCGATATCACGCGAATTGAGCTGCTTGCGGCCCAGCGCCTCCTTCATGAGGCCGAAACCGCAAATCTGCGCGCGCGGACGACAGCCGCTGTGCAGATGGTCGCATTATACAAGGCGATCGGAGGGGGTTGGAACCTGGCCGATACAGCTTTCGCTGCTCCCGGTTCGTGATCCTCGGACGTCCGACAACAGAGGGTGAAGCCACCGTGGTTCGATCACTCCCTGTCGACCGCCGCCCAGATGCTGTGCGAGTCGATTTCGAGCCTGAGTAGCGCCCGGTTTGCTTCGGAGCGGGCATCGATCTCCATGCGGCGCGCGTCATTGGTCTGCCGCTGCGCATAAAGGAGATCGGCCAGGTCGATCTGGCCAAGTTGATAGCCGCGAGCCGTCCTTGCGGCGGCATCGCCGGCGCTGCGGGCGGACGCTTCGGCGTTGGACCAGGCATTGAACCGGGTACGGGCGTTGGAAAGACCAGCATTGGCCATCGCCTCGACGGTGCGTGTCACGGCCGCCAGTTCCATGCGCGCGGCATTGGCCTCGGCCGAGGCCTGGTCGGCCGCCGCACGGCGATAACCGCCGCCCAGCGAGATCGAGGCGACGACACCCGCCCCTGTTTCCGTACCGCCGCGCTCGCTGAACAGGCGGACCCCGAAGGAAGGATCGGCGACGCGGTCGGCGCGAACCCGGCGTGCGGTGACGTCCAGCCGTTGCGCCTCCTTATCGGCGGCACCGATTTCGTGGCTGCGTTCGATCACCAGATCGCGCATGGCTTCCAGCCCATCGGCAGGCAGCACGGGTATCGCCAGCTCCGGCGGCTCGGGCGGAAGTGGAATGTCCGGAAAGGTCGCCACAAGCGTAACGCGCGCCTGTTCGCGTGAGGCGAGCGACGAGGCCGCCTGCGCGCGTGCCTGTGCCAGCGCGGCGGCAGCCTGATCGAGGTCAAGCTGCGCGGCATCCCGCAGCGCCACGCGCCGCGCTACGGCCGCCATCGATGCCTCCAGCCCCCGGACGGTGTCGAGATCGTTGCGATAATGGCTCCCGGCGGCCAGCCAGTCATGCCACAGGCCGGAGAAGACGAGCGCCGTCTGGTGCCGGACATCTTCCATCTGGTTCCGGGCAACCTCAACGCCCAGCGCCCCCGCCTCGCGATCAAGCGCTGCCTTGCCGGGCAGGCGGAAGGGACGGCTGATCGTCGTGTCGAACTCATTGAATCCGCCTTCGCGATCGACGGTGCGGCGTATATAGCTGCCGCTGACGGTCACCTCATGCGGACCTTTTCGCAGCATATCGCCCCGTGCCCGCGCCGCCTCGACGCGGGCAGCGGCTGCGGCAACGCTGGGATGATTGTCCAACGCCTCATTCACCCTGTCGGCGGGCGGCAAATCGGTGCGCTGTGCCAGGGCTGGCGATGCGGCCAGCAGCAGGCCGCAGGCGAGGAGCATGGCCCGCATCAGGCGATCCTTCCATGATCGAGCAGGCAGGTGGTTCGCCAGCGGACCGGCAGGTCGCGCCGAGCCTCCTCCACGGCATGAAGCAGGTCGGGCATCCTGTCCGCGCCGACGATCAGTTCGAGCGTGGCCCGCTTGAGCTCGCCGGACACTTTCTCCGCCGTTCCGGCATCGTCATAATCCTGGCCGCGGACGGATTCCGCGCAGATGTGGATAGGTGCCGGGGACACGGTGCGGATTGCGACCAGCAACGCTTCGGTGTCGCGGACGGCGCAATGGAGGGTGAACAGAAGGTCAGACATTTGCGATTTCCTCAGCGCTTTCGCCGAAGCGCTCGAACAGGATCGGCAGCAGGATCAGCGTCAACAAAGTGGAGGTGATGAGGCCGCCGATCACCACGATCGCCAGCGGCCGCTGAATTTCGGACCCGGGCCCGCTGGCGAACAGCAAGGGCACGAGGCCGAAAGCCGTGATGCTCGCGGTCATCAGCACGGGACGCAGCCGCCGCTGCGCGCCCAGCCGTACCGTCTCGGCCATGCTCAGCCCCTCGGCGCGGAGCTGGCGAAAATGGGCGACTAGAACCAGTCCGTTGAGCACGGCGATGCCGAGCAGCGCGATGAACCCCACCGATGCGGGAACGGAGAGATATTCACCCGACAGCCAGAGCGAGAGCAGCCCGCCGACCATCGCGAACGGGATATTCGCGAGGATGAGCAACGATGCCCTGAGTGAGCGGAGCGTTGCCAGCTGGACGAGAAAGATCAGCGCCAATGCGATCGGGATCACCAGCATCAGCCGCGCCGACGCGCGCTGCTGGTTTTCGAACTGGCCGCCCCAGACGATGCTGTAACCCGCAGGCAGCCTGACCCTGGCAGCGACGGCCGCCTTGGCCTCATCGACATAGCCGACCAGGTCGCGTCCCGAGACGAACGCCTGCACAAGTGCGAAGCGCGAGCCGTTCTCATGGTCGAGTTTCACCGGACCCTGCGTCCGCTCCACCCGCGCCATGTCGCTGACGCGCGCCAGCGTGCCATCGGGTGTGCGCAGTTGCAGATCGGCGAAGCGGGCCGGATCATTGCGGATGCTGTCATCGCCGCGGATCACGATAGGCACGCGCTTCTGCCCATCGGCGACGATCCCTGCGTGGACGCCCTCGACCTGCGCGCGCAGGGCATCCTGCATCTGGTCGATCGGCATTCCGAACCGTCCCGCCGCCGCGCGATCGATATCGAGCTGGAGATAATCCACGCTGTCATTGGCGACCGTCAGCACTTCCGAGGCGCCGTCAATGCCGGACAGCATGTGCTGGACCTGGCCCGCCAGATCGGCGAGCATCTGCGAATCGGGACCGAATATCTTCACCGCGAGATCGCCGCGCGCGCCGGTCAGCATTTCCGAGACACGCATTTCGATCGGTTGGGTGAAGCTGGCTTCGATGCCGGGCAATCCCTCTAGCGCCTTGCGGATTTCCTCGACCACGAAGTCCTTGTCACCCCGCCACTCAGATCGCGGCTTCAACTGGACGAAGCTGTCGGTTTCATTGAGGCCCATGGGGTCGAGGCCGATCTCGTCGGAACCAACGCGGGCGATCACATCCTCGACCTCCGGCACGGTGAGGAGTGCGCGCTGCACGGCCATGTCGCCGGCGACCGACTGGCTGAGGTTGATCGACGGCATCTTGGTGAGCTGGACGATCACCGAGCCCTCGTCCATCGTCGGCATGAAGGTCTTGCCGACGGCGCCATAAGCCAGACCCGCCAGCACCAGCCCGGCGGCGGACAGGCCATAGACCAGACGCTTGCGCGCGAACGCGCCGTCCAGCAGCGCGCGATAGCGCGGGCCAAGCTGGCGCATGATCCACGGATCGCCATGATGGCCGCTCTTGAGACCGAAGGAGGCGAGTACCGGCACAAGCGTCAGTGCGAGCAGCAAGGAGCCGAGCAGTGCAAAGACGATAGTGAGCGCGACCGGCGCGAACAGCTTGCCCTCCAGCCCCTGCAACGACAGCAGCGGAAGGAACACCAGCGCGATGATGACGATCCCCGCCGACACCGGCACGATCACCTCGCTGGTCGCGCGGAACACAAGGTTCAGCCGGGGCGTATCCTCGCCATGCGCGTGCCCCAGCCGCTCGACGACATTTTCGACCACGACCACCGCGCCATCGACCAGCAGCCCGATCGCGATGGCGAGGCCGCCCAGGCTCATCAGATTGGCGGACAGCCCCATGCCGCGCATGAACAGGAAGGTGATGAGCGCCGCCATCGGCAGGGTCACCGCGACGATCGCGGCGGCGCGCCAGTCGCCGAGAAACAGAATCAGCAGCACGACGACCAGCACGGTCGCCTCCAGCAACGCCTTCTCGACCGTGCCGACCGCGCGCTCGATCAGATCGGAGCGGTCGTAGAAGACATGGATTTGCGTGCCTTCGGGCAGGCCACTCTGCATCTCGGCGAGCCGTGTCCGCACGCCATCGACCACCTGGCGGGCGTCCGCGCCGCGCAGCGCGATGACGAGACCCTGCACGGCTTCGGCTTTGCCGCCGCGCGCGACCGCGCCATAACGAGTGAGACTGCCAATGCCGACGGTGGCGACATCGCCGAGCCGGACGATCCGTCCGTCGCGGCTGGCGATGACGAGCGACCCCAGATCCTCGACGGTGCGGATCGCGCCCACCGCGCGGACGATCAGTGCTTCCTCGCCGCTCGCGAGGCGGCCCGCGCCGTCATTGCGGTTGCCGCTTTCGATTGCGGTGCGCAGGTCGGCCACGGAGAGTTTCGCGCTCGCCAGCGCGACGGGATCGGGCCTGACCTCGAACGTGCGGACATAACCGCCCAGCGCGTTGACATCGGCGACGCCGGGCACCGTGCGCAGCGCGGGCCGGATCGTCCAGTCGAGCAGTTCGCGCTTCTGCTGGAGCGACAGCGGCCCTTCGATGGTGAACATGTAGACGTCGGAGAGCGGAGTCGAGATCGGGGCGAGGCCGCCGCTCACCGATGCCGGCAGATCGCCCATGACGCCCGAGAGGCGTTCGGTGACCTGCTGGCGCGCCCAATAGATGTCGGTGCCGTCGGTGAAGTCGATCGTGATGTCGGCAATGGCATATTTGGCGGTCGAGCGCAGGATTGCCTGATGGGGGATGCCGAGCATCTCCGTCTCGATCGGTGTGATGACGCGGCTTTCGACCTCCTCCGGCGTCATGCCGGGGGCCTTGAGGATCAGCTTCACCTGCGTCTGCGCGATGTTCGGGTAAGCATCGACGGGCAAGGTGGTGAAGGCCCAGACGCCAAGCCCCGCTGTGATTGTGGCGAGCACAAGAACAAGCAGGCGGTAAGAAAGCGCCGTGGCGACGAGCGAACGCAGCATGGTGGACCTACTGCGCCGAGGCGAGCGCCTTCAGCGCGCTCGTACCAGAGATCACCACCGGCTCACCTGGGCTGACTCCGGAGAGCAGCACGGTGCGGCCGTTACTGCTCCCCCCGCTTGTGACGGACCGGGCCACGAAGCCGCCGCGCACGGCGACGAACACCGCCGCTTTGCCGCCAATCATGGTGACGGCGGCATCGGGCACGCTCGCCGCGTCCGCTGGCGCGGGGCCAGCGATCACGATGCTGGTGGCCCGGCCCGCGACCATGCCGGGGCCACCGGGGATCTCCGCCTTGAGGCTCGCCGAGCGGGTGGTCGGATCGATCGTCGATCCCACCGCAATGATCCGGCCCACAAGATCGGGAAGCAGCCGCACGCTCATGCCGGGGCGGACTTGTCCAATCAGCCGCTCCGGCAATTGCCCGACCACCTCATAGCGATCCGCCGCGTCGATCACATAGGGCGCGGTGGTGCCGTCGACCGGATTGCCCGCCTGGATCGCGGCACTGGTAACGCGCCCCGCGATGGGGGCGGTGAGCGTATAAGAACCGTTGCCGCCATGGCCATTCACCAGCGCCAGGATGCGCGATTTCTCCGAAACGTCGGCGCGTGCCTCGGCAGCGACGGCATTGGCTTCATCCGCGCGAGCGCCGGCGATGATGCCTTCGCGGCTGAGCTGCGACAATCGCGCCGCATTGGCCTGTGCCACGCCGCTGCGCGCATGGGCCCGGCTGAGATCAGCGCCGATCGTCAGCACGTCGCGGCTCGCGATGATGGCGAGCGGCTGCCCGCGTTTCACGCTGTCACCTTCGACCACGAGGGTTCGCACCACCGTACCAGGAAAGGTTGCCGCCACCGCCACACGGGCATTGGCGGGGGGCTGAATCATCGCGGGTATGGTAGCGAGCGGCGCTTCCTCGGCCGCTGTCGCTGGAGCAATGCGGATTCCCATTTGCGTCGCGCGACGGGCATCCACGGCCAGAACCCCGCTTTCAGACCGGGCAGCGCTCTCCGTCGCCGGGAGGTTCGATCCGTTGGGTCGTGCGGCAAGCCACCACAAGCCAGTCAGGATCAAGGCAAGCGTGGCGCCGCCGGAAAGCAGGATCGTTCGTCTGGACATGACGCCCGGCTAAGGAACGTCCCTGACCGAATCCTGACACGATGCTGACGGGAATGGTCAGGGTTCGGGAAAGCGCAGAGCCAATTCGTGCAAGGTAGGATCGGTCGTGAGCGTACCGCCGTGGGCAGCCATGATCCGCTCGACAATGGCAAGGCCGAGGCCTGCGCCGGTCTTGCTCGCATGATCGGCGCGGCGGTGGCGTTGCACGAGGTCGCTGAGCCGATCCGGCGTCAGTCCCGGCCCCTCATCGCGTACCGCCAATATGGCGCCAGGGCCAACCCGGACCTGGATCGTCCCGCCGACAGGGGTAACGCGCGCGGCATTTTCGATCAGGTTGCGTAGGGCCGCGGCGACCGCCTCGCGGCGGATATTCACGATCGGCGGATGATCGCCGGTATCCAGCTCAATTGTCTTGGCGTCGGCGATGATGCCAGGGGCAACGGCTCCAACGACCTGAGTCGCGATCTCGGTGAGAGGCACCGGCTCCAGCGGCGTCTGGGCCGCCGCAGCAGCATCGATCTGCGCCAGCAGCATGAGCTGGTCGATCAGCCGGCGCATCGAGGCGACATCGTTCTTGAGGCGTGCGGCGTCCTCATGATCGAGCCGGTCGAGTTCGAGCGACAAGAGCGCCAGCGGTGTGCGCAGTTCGTGTGCGACATCGGCCGCGAACGCCTCCTGCCGCATTACGGCGTCATCGAGGCGCACGAGCAGATCATTGACGGCATCGGTGAAGGGCAAGGCCTCGGCAGGCATATGCGAGGCGTCAATCCGAAAACCCCGTTCATGCCCGCGCGCCGCTTCGATCTCGGCGGCGGCTTCCTCCAGAGGCAGGAATGCCTGGCGGATCACTCGTTGCACCATGATGGTGACCGGCACCAGCAGCACGACCAGCGGCAGCGCGACATGCTCCAGCATCTCCTTGATCGCGCGTAGTATCGCTGCTTGCGGATCGAGATGGGTGAAGGTGAAGCTGTAAAAGAACGCGACCGCTGCCAGCAGCAGCACGGTGCCGATTAGACCGATCAGACCCAGTCCGCGCCGCAAACGCCGGGAAACCGATCGGCGCCGCGTCATGCCGGGCCGTCCTTCAGCATATAGCCAACACCCCGAACGGTATGGAGCGTGCCCGGCATCGCCGCCTCGTCCAGCTTGCGGCGCAGACGCGAGACAGCGGCTTCCACTGCATTGGGAGTTACCGGATCGTTGAAGCTGTAGAGGGCGTTTTCAATGACATCGCGATGCACCACTGTTCCCGCCCGGCGCATCAGCAGTTCCAGCAAATCGGCCTCGCGGCGGGAGAGATCGACATTGCGATCCGCGATGCTTGCTGAGCGGCTTGCAGTGTCGAAGCAAAGCGTGCCGACTTCAATGACGGGTTGCGTCCTAACGCCAGGGCGGCGCAGGAGGGCGCGGATGCGCGCGGCGAGTTCATCGACCTCGACCGGCTTGACGACATAGTCGTCCGCACCTGCATCGAGGCCGGTGACGCGATCCTCGAGCGCGCCGCGAGCGGTCTGGATGATCGCGGGCGGCATCTGCTGATATTTGCGACGACCGGCGAGCCAGTCGATGCCGTCGCCATCGGGGAGGCCAAGATCGAGCACGATCGCGTCATATTGCGCGCCGGCCATTGCGTCGTCGGCTTGGGCAAGATCCAGCGCGATGTCGCACACGAAGCCTCGGCGTCGGAGGCCGTCGGCGATCAGTGCCGCCATCCGGTCATTATCTTCGACGACGAGCAGGCGCATGTCTTTTGAGGGCTTTCCCATGTGGGTGATGAAGGTGGGCCATAGCGTCTTCTATCAGGTCATCCCCGCAAGTCGTTAGTCGCGTTCGCCAGGGACGCCATGATGCGCCTCGCGGTGCTGAGGCGAGAAGGCCATCGGCTCCATCTTGAGAATCGCGATACTTGTCAGGACGATCGCCACGACTCCCAGCAGCATCGCAAAGATGCCCGGTGCCCGCGCGTCCTGCGCTCCGGGATGGAGGGCGCGTTTCTTGCGGCCGCCGATCATGGCGCGAACCAGATTCTCGCGGGTAACCGCCGACATCAGCAACACAGCACCGACATGGATGCCGATGAGGGCGAGCAGGCCATAGGCAAGGGCTTCGTGGAGATCCTCGTCCATACCACCTGCCGCGACGGCAATCCCGCTCCATAGAACGACCCCTGTGAGGCCGATAAGAGCGATCACTGCGATCGCGCCCAAGGGATTGTGCCCGATGGCGCGCTCGGGTCGGCCCGCCAGTAGTTCGCGGATGTGCCCGGCGATCGCTGAGGGTCTGATGAAATCCACAAAGCGGGCGTGCTCGCCGCCGACCAAGCCCCAGATCAGTCGGAAAGCGATCAACACCGCCGCGCTCCATCCTGCCACCATGTGCCAGGCCGCGATCGGGCTATCGCTTTCGGACGACAGGAAGGCGATCGTGATTGCCGCAACCAGCAGCCAGTGGAACAGCCGCAGCGGGGCATCCCAAACCTTGAATGTCTCTGCGCGATCAGAATGTGCCATGATGATCACCTTTCCAGGCGATGAGCTAGGAGCATAGGCTGACCGAATCCTGACGACATTTGGCGGGATATCTACACGACCGTTCCGAACAGCCGTCCGATACCGGCGGTCGCCGCCAGCGCCAGCGCCCCCCAGAAGGTGACCCGCAGCACCGATCGCGTGGGCGGCGCGCCTCCGGTCCAGGCCCCAAGCGCACCGAGAATGGCCAGAAACAACAGAGTTGCGACCACCTCGATCGGCACAAGGTTGGCTTGCGGCGCGATGGAGACGAGAAGCAGCGGCATGAGCGCGCCAGCGCTGAAGGTCAGCGCCGAAGTCAAAGCGGCCTGGAGCGGGCGCGCGCTCACCACCTCGGAAATCCCCAGCTCATCGCGCGCGTGGGCGCTTAGCGCATCGTGGGCCATAAGCTGATCAGCGACCTGCAGGGCCAGATTCTCGTCTAACCCGCGCGCGACATAGATGTCTGTCAACTCCTGGCGTTCGAAATCAGGCTGATCGACAAGTTCACCCGTCTCGCGTGCGAGATCGGCCTTCTCCGTATCAGCCTGAGAGCTGACAGAAACATATTCGCCGGCGGCCATCGACATGGCGCCCGCCACCAGCGCGGCGGTGCCCGCCACATAAATGCTGGTCTTGTCGGCTCCAGAAGCCGCGACGCCGACGATCAGGCTCGCGGTAGAGACGATGCCGTCATTGGCGCCCAGCACTGCCGCGCGCAGCCAGCCGATGCGGGACACCGCATGGCGCTCAGGATGGGCTCTCAATCGGCTCATATGCCCCTCATGGAAAGCAGCAACCTCGTCAACCTTTGCTGACAAAACCCTGACGACGAGTATATTGCATCTCTCTCACCCATCTTGGCTTATCGCTCATCTATTTGTTATTTCAGGATGATTATGACGTCCTGCCTCACCCTTTTTCTGGCTGTCTTGGGGGGTGGTTGCCGCAGAAACAGAAGCGCAATCTTGCCGCTGCGGGTGAGGCTCCGGTGGCGCGGCAGAGCAACATAATTCTTGGTCTGGGGCTGTTTGCTCTTTCGTCGCTGCCTTTCGCGCAATTGTTTGCCGCGGCGGGGCTGGCGCGTGTGCGCCTGCTGAATTTTACCGCAGCGTTCTTTGCGGGAGGTCTCGTTTCCTATTCCCTCTACGCAGCAAGCGCCAAGGAGGGGTTGCGCGGAACGAGCCTCGGCGACGCTTTTGCGAGCACGTTGAAAAGCTCATGTGGTATCGCTCTGCAAATCGGGATGATTCTCCTTCTGATACGGTTCATGCAAATTGATTGGAGCCGGTTCCTGCCCAGGACTGCTGATCAGGCTACGTCGAAAACATAGAATTGAACAATGCTCGCCGTTCGTTGCACGAGGACGTAGGTTCTGCCCACGAAACTCAGATTCGATCTTTCTCAAATTGATCGAAGGCTTCGGCGGCCTGTGCGGCATACATGAGGCTGGGACCGGCGCCCATGTAGAGTGCCATCCCCATCGTCTCCATTACCTCGTCGCGAGTGGCGCCCTATTTGACTGCCGTCTTGGCATGGAAAAGCTACACAGCCATTGCAGCGTATTGCCACGGAGATTGCGAGGGCGATGAGCTCCTTTTGGACCAATCCTTGTGCAAAGTGTCTCCCGTGCGAAAATTCAGCGCCCGAGGAGGGCGAGCAGCCGGTAGGCTGCAACGATGCGATCGCCTTGCGCCCGGGCCTCGCTCACGGCGGCCGCGATGGCTTCGCGTTCGGCATCAAGCAGATCGAGCTGCGGCTTCATGCCGACGCGGACCTCATGGCGAACGCTGTCCCGTGCCTGCGCAGCGGCAAGGGCTTGTTGACCAGCGGCGGTTTCGACCAGCACGGCGGATCGAACGCCCTGAAAGGCGCTGATCGTCTGTTCATCGACGGCGGACCGCGCCGCACGCTCGCGCGCATCGGCAGCTCTAACCGCGCTGTCGGTTTCGGTGATCTTCGCCGAGACGCGCCCACCGGAGAATAATTGCCAGCGCGCCCGCACGCCGACCGTGGCGCCGTCGGCACGATAGTCGGGGAAGAACTGGTCGCGGATCGTGGAGCCTTCCGCGAATGCCCCGACCGTGGGCAAGCGTTCCGCTCGCGCGCCTCTCGCGCCAGCGCGCGCGGCCTCCAATGCGGCTTCGGCCTGGGCGAGAGCAGGGTTGTTCGCCCGCGCAATGTCGAGCGCTTCATCGAGCGATCCCGGCATGGCCGGGTTTGCCGGAAGGGGCTGCAAATCCTGCGGCGCCAGGCCGGTCAGATTGGTGAACCGCGCATCGGCCGAGACGGCAACGCCGCGCGCAGCTTCAAGCGCGGCCTGGGCTTCGGCAAGACGGGCCGCGGCCTGGGCGACATCGGTGCTGGGGCTTTCCCCGGCCTTGAAGCGAAGTCGAGCCTGGCGCTGGATCTCCTCCATCTGGCCGACCATCTGTTCGTAGAGCACGACCATGCGGTGCGTGGTCAGCACGTCCCCATAGGCCTGGACCGTCGCGACGACGATTTGGCTTCGCGTCATGCTTTCGCCCGCGTGCGCGGCCTCGCTCCCGGCTTTCGCCTGCGCGATCCCGGCGCTGACCCTGCCGCCCATGAACAACGGTTGCTCGATGGTGAGCTGCGCAGCGCGGGGGGTGACGTTCGCAGCCGGAAGCCCGAAATAGCCCTGCGGATCGAGGCGGCCATAGCCGATCGTCCCGCTCAGCGTCGCGCTGGGAAGGCCCTGGCCTCTGGCTTCCTTGATCCGGGCATCGGCGGCATCCGCGTCAGCACGGGCCGCTTCTATTTCGGGCGCATGGTTCATGGCGGCCGCGATCGCCTCTTCCAGCGTCGTCGCCTGGGCCGGCATGGCGACGCTCGCGAGCAGGCAGGCCAAGAGGGGGCGGGGGAGCGCCCTCTTGCGGATCATTTGAAGGCGGTCCCCGGACGGACGCCCAGCGCCTTGAATACCATCGCGGCGGGGCAGAAGCCGGTGAAGCTGGCCTGTATCATGTTGAGGCCGGCGAAAGCGGTGAGCGCGATCCACCACGGATGCACGGTCAGCGACAGGACGACACCCAGCAACACGACACATCCGGCGAACGCCATCACGGCACGATCGAGAGTCATCTTTGCACTCCTTCGCTAAATGACGATCAGAAACGCAGCTTGCGGATGCCCATGACGTGCATCGCCAGCTTTTCGTAGAAAGGCTCGCTCTCGCCCTTGCGGACTTTGCGCAGGAAATATTTCTCGAAGCCGATCTTGGCCAAATGGACCCACTTGCCGCTGGATGCCCAATTGACGTTGCGCGGCGGAATCTGGGGCTGGGCGACGAAAGCCACGCCGCCATCGCCGAAGTCGGCAAGGCAGACGGCGTTCCATGTCGCTTCGGCGGTCGGCTCCCTGCCCTCGAGGATCAAAGCGAGGTTGGCGGCGATCGCCGTCACCATGGATTCGATCATGAAGCCGGTCTTGGGCACGCCCACCGGCACCGGGGTCGGTCCGGTCGGCGGAATGGCGACGCAAACACCGAGCGCGAATATTTCCGGAAACGCCGGATTGCGCTGGTGCTTGTCGATGATGATGAAGCCGCGGGGATTAGTCAGCCCCTCGATATTGCTGACCGCGGGAACGCCGCGGAAGGCCGGGAGCATCATCGAATAGCCGAAGGGCAGATCATGCGCCTTCTTGACCGAGCCATCATCGTTCACTTCCTCGACGTGCATGAGGCCGGCGTCGACCTTGGCGACGCGCGCATTGGTGATCCATTTGATATGACGGTCGCGCAGCTCGCTTTCGAGCAGGCTCTTGGTGTCGCCGACGCCATCGAGGCCGAGATGTCCGATATAGGGTTCGGCGGTGACGAAGGTCATCGGCACCTTGTCACGGATCTTGCGCCGGCGCAGCTCGGTGTCGAGGATCAGCGCAAATTCATAGGCCGGGCCGTAGCAGGACGCGCCCTGGACCGCGCCGACGACGATCGGGCCGGGATTTTCCACGAAGGCGTCGAAGGCATCGGCCGCGTCGGCGGCATGTGCGGTCTGACAGACGGAGACGGTATGGCCTTGCGGCCCCAGCCCTTCGATCTCGTTAAAGGCCAGATCGGGGCCGGTCGCGATTACAAGATAATCGTAAGTGATTGATGTTCCGTCATTGAGTTCGAGTCGCTTTTCGCTCGCATGGAGTCGCTTGGCGCCGACCGAGGTAAAGCCGATCTTCTTTTTCGCGAACACCGGGGGGAGATGGACCTGAATCGCCTCCGGCTCGCGCCAGCGCACGGCGACCCACGGATTGGAGGGGATGAAGCTATAGGTATCCGTGTCGGATACGGTCATCACGTCGGCGCGGCCTTTGACGGCGGCCTTGATCTCATAGGAGGCGATCGTGCCTCCCAGACCTGCGCCCAATACCACGATCAACGGCTTGCCCATCTGCGATCCTTCCTCATTCAATGACATTGACTAATATAATCATTACACGTTATATGCAATCCACAAATTGAAAGAGGCAACCATGTTCGGATTCAAGAAACGTGATGCTCACCGCGAGATCGGCCCCGCCGAGCTGGACGCCATGCTGAAGGACGGCAAAGCGCTGCTGATCGACGTGCGCGAGGCCGGCGAGTTTGCGACCGGCCACATCGCAGGCGCAGTAAACATGCCGCTGTCGGGCTTTTCACCTCGTAACATCCCTGATCCCGAAGGACGGACGGTCGTGCTGCAATGCGCGGGCGGGCGGCGTTCCGGGCAGGCGCTCGACCAGTGCGCGCAGGCCCAGAGCGCGATCGACACGCATCTCGCCGGCGGCATCGGCGCATGGAAAGACGCCGGTTTGCCGGTGCTCGGCGGCTAAGGGCGAAAGAGGGGAATGAGCGGCATGATGAGCGGCAGGGGCAAGTGGCTCTGGTTGGCAAGCGCCGCGTTGGCGTTATCGGCGTGCGGCAGTCAGCCGGAGCAGGACGAGGCGTCGGCGACATTGCCCGCAGGCGACATGGTGCGACTCGTCCCCAAGGAGATCGCGGATATGAAGGCAGTTGGTGCGGAGATCGCCACCCGCGACCAGGCCGAAGTCCTCGCCCGCATCCCCGGCATATTGACCTCCCTTTCGGTGCGCGCCGGGGATACGGTGCAGAAGGGCCAGCGCATCGGCATGATCGTCGACTCGCGGCTTGGCTACGAGACGAGCGCCTACGGTGCGCAGGCGGCCGCCGCTCAGGCGGAAGCGGCGCGTGCCAATGCGGACCTCGCGCGCATCCGCGACCTCTACAACAACGGCGTCTATGCGAAGGCGCGTCTGGATCAGGCCGTCGCCGCCGCCCGCGCGGCCGACGCGCAGGTTGCCGCAGCGCGGGCGCAGCAGGGCGCCAGTGCCAGCGTCGCGGGGCAGGGGGCGGTGATCGCCCCGGCAAGCGGGCGTGTGCTGCGCGCCGATATTCCCGCAGGCGCGCCGGTCGCGCCGGGCATGTCGATCGCGACCGTCACCGCAGGCCCGCCCGTCCTACGCTTGATGCTGCCAGAATCCGTTGCCGGACAGATCCGACCCGGCGCGCGCGTGATCGTTGACGATCCAGCATTGAATGATGGCGGACAAAATAATGCAGGGGTGCCTTCTGGGTCGCGCCAGGGCAGCGTGACGCAGGTCTATCCTGCGATCACCGGAGGCCAGGTTCGTGTCGATGCGACGCTGCCTGGCCTCTCAACGCAATTCGTCGGCCGCCGCGTGAGCGCATCGGTCGAGATCGGCACGCGCAAGGCACTGGTGGTGCCGCGCACATTCGTCACCACGCGCTACGGGATAGATCAGGTTCAGGTTGTGAGCGAAGGCAAGCGGCTTAGCATGGTGCCGGTCCAGATCGCGCCGACGGCCGACCCCGCCATGGTCGAGATCTTGAGCGGTGTGTCTGCCGGCGACACGTTGTTCTCCCCCGGCAAGCCCAAGGCTACGCGCCCATGAATCTCGGCATTTCCGGTCGCCTCACCAGGGCCACCATTGCCTCGCCCTTGACGCCGCTGTTTCTCCTCGCGGCGATCGCCGTTGGTCTGCTGGCTCTTCTTTCCATCCCCCGGGAGGAGGAGCCGCAGATCAGCGTGCCGATGGTGGACATTCAGGTGATGGCCCCAGGCCTCTCCGCCGCCGACGCGACCGAACTGGTCGGCATCCCATTGGAGACGATCGTCAAGAGCGTAGATGGCGTGGAGCATGTCTATACGCAGGCGCAAGACGACGGGGTGATGGTGACGGCCCGCTTCCTCGTCGGATCGAACCCCGAGGACGCGGCGATCCGGATCGAGGAAAAGCTGCGCGCCAATTGGGACAGGAAGCCCGTCGGCATCCCCGATCCCAAGGTGACGGTGCGCGGCATCAATGATGTGCCGGCTGTCGTCCTGACCCTTACACCCAAGCCCGGAGCCGCAGGCCAGTGGAACGACGCGAGCCTCTACGAGCTGGCCTTCAAGCTGCGCACCGAGATCGCCAAGGTCGATAATGTCGGCATCAGCTTCCTTGTCGGCGGACGCCCCGAGGAAATCCGCATCGCGCCCGATCCGACGAAGCTGCGCCAATATGGCGTGCCGCTGGGCAGCGTGATCGAGGCCGCGAGCCAGGCCAATCGCAGCTTCCCGCTGGGCAATATCCGCGAGGATGGCAAGGCGGTCGGCGTGACCGCGGGCCGCACGCTGTCGTCGGCGCAGGAAGTGGGATTGCTTACCGTGCGGTCCGGCGCTGGCGCCCCTGTCTATCTGCGCGACGTTGCCAGCGTCACGCAGGGGCCGCGCGAGGATCAGGCCCGCGCGTGGCGCTGGTCGAAGTCGGACAATGGGGCCGAGAACGGCAAATGGCATTCCGCGCCTGCCGTCAGCATCGCTTTCGCCAAGCGGGCCGGGGCCAATGCCGTTGTCGTTTCCGACGCCATCCTTGAGCGCGTCGACAGCCTGAAAGGCAAGCTGATCCCCGATGACGTCACGGTCGCGGTCACGCGCAACTATGGCGAGACGGCGAACGAGAAGGCAAACGAGCTGCTGTTCCATCTGGCGCTGGCGACCGTTTCGATCGTGGTGCTGATCGGCTTCGCGATCGGGTGGCGCGAGGCCGGTGTGACCGCCGTGGTCATCCCGACGACGATCCTGCTCACCATGTTCGCGTCGAACTTGATGGGCTACACGATCAACCGCGTCAGCCTGTTCGCGCTCATCTTCTCCATCGGCATCCTCGTGGACGACGCGATCGTCATGATCGAGAATATCGCCCGCCATTGGGCGATGGACGATGACCGCAGCCGCGCCCAGGCGGCGATCGAGGCGGTGGCCGAAGTCGGCAATCCGACCGTGGTCGCCACCTTGACCGTGGTCGCGGCGCTGCTTCCGATGCTGTTCGTGTCGGGATTGATGGGGCCGTATATGGCGCCGATCCCGGTCAACGCTTCGGCCGCGATGATCTTCTCGTTCTTCGTCGCGGTCGTGATCGCGCCGTGGCTGATGATCCGCTTTGCCCGCAAGACGCTGGCAGCGGGCCACGGCCACGATGAAAGCGGCGGCAAGCTGGGGCAGCTCTATGCCCGCGTCGCGCATCGCGTGATCGACACACGCACGTCCGCGCGCAACTTCCTGATCGGCGTCGGTGTGGCGACGCTGGTCGCCTGTTCGATGTTCTACTTCAAGGCTGTGACCGTGAAGCTACTTCCCTTCGACAACAAGTCGGAGGTTCAGGTGGTGGTCGACATGCCGGAAGGCACCGCGCTCGAAAATACGGGCCGCGTGCTGGAAGACGTTGCCGGCATCGTGCGCGGCCTGCCCGAAGCAACGTCTATGGAGGCCTATGTCGGCACATCGGCGCCGTTCAACTTCAACGGCCTTGTCCGGCACTATTTCCTGCGTTCGCAGCCCGAACAGGGCGACGTCATGGTGACGCTGCTGCCCAAGGGCGAGCGCAGCCGGTCGAGCCACCAGATCGCGCTTGACCTGCGCCAGCGGTTGAAGGCGCTGAAGCTCCCTGAAACCGCGTCGATCAAGGTGGTCGAGACGCCTCCGGGGCCGCCCGTGCTCGCGACCTTGCTCGCCGAGGTCTATGGCCCCGATGCGGCCACGCGCGAAAAAACGGCGACGGAGGTTGAGAAAATTTTCAAATCCGTCCCCTTCATCGTCGACGTCGACAACAGTTTTGGAACGCCGCGGCCCAAGTTGCGTCTCGACATCCAGCGCGACCGCATCGACTATTATGGCCTCTCGCAGCGCCAGATCGCCGACAGCATCGGAATGCTCATGGGGAGCCAGACGGTCGGCTATGCGCCGCGCGGCGATGGCCGCACGCCGCTTCCGATCACCATCGCGCTCGAACAGAAGGACCGGAGCTGGACGCAGGCCTTGTCGAGCACACCCGTCGCGCAAACGCCGGGCGGCCAGCTCATCGACCTGGGCGCGGTCGTCGATGCTCGCACCGAGACGGGAAGCCCCGCCATCTTCCGCCGCGATGGTCGCTATGCCGACATGGTGACGGCCGAGCTTGCCGGGGCCTATGAAGCGCCGATCTACGGCATGTTGGCCGTCGATCGCGCCGTGGACGACCATGATTGGGCGGCCCAGGGGCTGGTGAAGCCGCAAATCCGCCTCAATGGGCAACCCGAGGATGAAAGCGTGCCGTCGATGCTCTGGGACGGCGAATGGGAGATCACCTGGGTCACATTCCGCGACATGGGCGGGGCCTTCATGGTCGCCTTGCTGGGGATCTACATACTCGTCGTCGCGCAGTTCAGGAGCTTCCGCCTGCCGCTGGTCATCTTGACTCCGGTGCCGCTGACCCTTGTCGGCATCGTCATCGGGCATATGCTGTTCCGCGCGCCGTTCACCGCGACGTCGATGATCGGCTTCATCGCGCTCGCCGGCATCATCGTGCGAAACTCTATCCTGCTGGTCGACTTCATCAGGCATTCGGCAACGCCCGACAAATCCCTGCGCGATGTCCTGCTCGAAGCGGGAACGATCCGGTTCAAGCCGATCGTCCTCACCGCCGCCGCGGCAATGATCGGCGCGGCCGTCATCCTGACCGACCCGATCTTTCAGGGGCTCGCTATTTCGCTGCTGTTCGGCCTTGCGTCCTCGACGCTGCTGACCGTGCTGGTTATTCCGGCCATTTACATTGTGCTCCGAGATGATGGGAAGCCTGCAACCAGATGATGCCGCTCGATACGCCCTTCGCGCTCCTCGCTCAGCACGCCGCCCAAGCGGCGAGCGTGCTGAAGCTGCTCGCCAATGAACAGCGCTTGCTGATTCTGTGCCGGTTGACGCAGGGTGAATTTGCCGTTGGGCAGATGGTGGAGCTGTGCGAGCAATCGCAGTCCAGCGTTTCGCAGCACCTTGGAAAGCTGCGTGAAGGTGGCCTAGTCAAGACCCGCCGAGACGGCACGACCATCTACTACAGCCTTGCCGACGAGGACGTTCGCAAGCTGATCGACATGCTGTGCGACCGCTTCGGGCCGGCTGCTGGGCAGTCCTGAGAAATCCCGATGCGCCGCGTGGTCCTTCCGTTGCTCTCTGGTCTGGCGTTATCGGCCTGTGCGCCGCACGAGCTGGGTGACGATCGGGCAAGGATGGCCGAGGAAGCGCAAGCACGATCCGAGATCCTGGCCGATCGTTTCCAGAAGGAATTGCTGAGCGCGCTTACGGCCGCGATGGCGGCCGAGGGGCCGCAAGGTGCTATCGGCGTCTGTTCGAGCATCGCCCCGGCACTTGCGGCGCAGCTCTCGGAGGAAAGTGGAGCGAGTGTGCGACGCACCGCGCTCAAGACCCGCAACCCCGCCGCCAAGGCCGATGCGGCGGAGCAGCGCGTCATGGCGAGCTGGGCCGCCGCGCCGATCGACGATGAAGGTCGACCCAAGCGCTGGACGGCACGGGAGGGCGGCGAATATCGTTATATGCGCGCCATACCCACCATGCCGATGTGCCTTGCCTGTCATGGCGAAAACATCGCGCCCGAAGTGACGGCGGCGATCCGCGCGCATTATCCCGAAGATCAGGCAACGGGCTTTGCACCGGGCCAGCTTCGCGGAGCCTTTTCGATTCGGTGGGAGGATGCCGCCCTGGCGCGCGCGATCAGGAACGGGGGTGGAGGCCAATGAGGTCAGGCGCTCTTGTCCGTCTGTCGGCGCTTATCCTTGCCGGCCTTCCCGTGACGGCCGCGGCCGAACCGACCGATCTTGTCATTCGCGTCATCAGCGAAGGCGGCAAATTCGTCGGCACGTCGATGGGCGGGGCCGAGATCATCCTCCGCGACGTGCGAAGCGGCGAAGTGCTCGCACACGGCCGCACGGCGGGATCGACCGGCGACACGGCCCGGATCATGACGGGAGGCCCGCGCGGCACGCCGCTTGCCGACGAGGCATCGGCCGCCTTCAGGACGCGGATCGACATCGACGAACCGAGGTTGGTCGAAGTCGTGGCTTATGGCCCGCTCGCACAGCCACAGGCAGCGGTGCGCGTCACCGCCCAGCGCTGGATCGTGCCGGGACGACCCGCGACGCAGGGCGATGGTTGGGTTCTCGAACTGCCCGGCCTCGTGGTCGATCTTGTCGAACCGGCTGCGCACCAGCGCGGCGGCGTAGGCGCGAGCGTGCGGCTCGCGGCCAACGTCGCCTTGATGTGCGGTTGTCCGATCGAGCCTGGCGGTATCTGGGATGCGGCGCGCTATGACGTGCGGGCCACTATCCGGCACGACGGTCGGCCCGCCGGCGAGGTCCGCCTGTCCTATGGCGGCCGAACCGGCTATTTCACCGGCGCATTCCCTGCTGACATGGCTGGCGCCTATGCCGTTACCGTGACGGCCATCGACACCAAGACCGGCGCGACCGGCGTCGACGCGAGCAGTATCCTCGTTCCCTGATCCCGCCGATCCGACGCCACCACCGGCCAGCGAGGCTCACTTCCAGTCGGTAAGTGCTTCGAGCCTGTCAAAGTCGATCCCGCCATGCCAGTCCCCTCGGGTCTGACGCCAGCAGCAGTATCCAAGGAAAAACTCTTCGCGCGTCTCGAATAGAAAATGTGCCCAACTGATACTCAGAACGTCTTCTGACATTTCGCCAAACGCACCGCCAAGGGCCAGGTCGCCCCAATGCGCCAGTTCCGGATATAGGACACGGAGCTTCGCGATTTCGGCGCGGGTTTCGTCGGAATACTCGCCGGGGTCTGTTTCATGCCCGGGCCGCACAAAGATCGACGCATCAAAAACAAACTTGGTCACACTTCATTCCTTCAGGCCCTCGCTCTCGACGCTACGAGGAGCTTCCTTGTATCACACGCGGCCTCGATCTTGTTCGCGTTCCAGGCATCGCTTGAACGCCGGAAGGTGGCGCTCGCGCGAGGCGGCTTGCAGATTTTCCATGACCTGTCGCGCGGCAGGATCGTCGATCATTGGAATCAGCCGATCGTAGAGCGCTATATTTTCGATCTCGCCTTCGACGGCGCTTTCGCAAGCCTCTTTCAACGTCGCCGGCGCCGATACCTTTCCGGTCCACGGATTTGGCGGAACGGTCAGCCCAAGGCGCCGGAGCTGGCGTTCGAGCGCCGAAGCGTGGCGTTGTTCGGCCTCAATGATGTTGGAGAAGGGCCGCACCGGGCCGAACTTGTCGATTACGGCCGCATAGCTCGCCTCTGCCTTCCGCTCATCATCGAGCGCATCGAGCAGGATCTTCGCCAGCTCTATCGAAGCCATCGCCTTGTCCTTTCTGCCGTTGGAGATTCGGGCGTCAGTCTATCATGCTTACACAATTATTCTATATTTGTATTGAGGCTTGGCCGATTCAGCGTATGATTGATTGTTCGCAGGGAGTCGGCGGACGGCGGCCCTGCCGGAGAGGGAGAGCAGCCATGCCAGATACCAAGAATGCTACCGGATCGACGATGAGCACCGGCGCGCCGGCGCCAAGCGACCGCAATTCCCTGACCATCGGGGCCGATGGCCCGATCCTCTTGCACGACGTCCATTTCCTTGAGCAGATGGCGCACTTCAACCGCGAGAAGGTTCCTGAGCGCCAGCCCCACGCCAAGGGATCGGGCGCCTTCGGTGTGCTCGAGACGACCGAGGACGTATCCGCCTATACGCACGCGGCTCTGTTCCAGAAGGGCGCTTCGACTGAAATGCTCGCGCGCTTCTCGACCGTCGCGGGCGAGGCGGGCAGTCCCGACACCTGGCGCGACGTGCGCGGTTTCAGCCTTAAATTCTACACCAGCGAGGGCAATTACGATCTCGTCGGCAATAACACGCCGGTCTTCTTCATCCGCGACACTATGAAGTTTCCGCACTTCATCCGCAGCCAGAAGCGCCTTCCCGATTGTGGGCTGCGCGACAACCATATGCAATGGGACTTCTGGACGCTGAACCCGGAATCGGCCCACCAAGTCACCTATCTCATGGGCGACCGCGGTCTGCCGCGCACCTGGCGCAACATGAACGGATACGGCTCGCATACCTATATGTGGATCAACGCCCAGGGCGAGAAATTCTGGGTCAAGTATCACTTCATCAGCAATCAGGGCACGGCCGAGTTCACCAATGCCGAAGCCGCGACGATGGCCGGCGCCGATGCCGACTATCACCGCCGCGATCTATTCGAGGCGATCGCGCGCGGCGATCATCCGAGCTGGACGCTGTTCGTGCAGGCGATGCCCTATGCCGAAGCAAAGACCTACCGGATCAACCCGTTCGATCTCACCAAAACCTGGTCGCACAAGGATTATCCGCTCATCAAGGTCGGCACGATGACCTTGAATCGGAATCCCGATAATTTCTTCGCGCAGATCGAGCAGGCGGCCTTCTCGCCGGGGAACACGGTGCCGGGCATCGGCCTTTCGCCGGACAAGATGCTGCTGGGCCGCGCGTTCGCTTACAATGACGCGCAGCGTAACCGGATCGGGACGAACTTCCACCAGCTCCCCGTCAACCAGCCCAAGGTGCCGGTGAATACCTATATGTTCGATGGGCAGATGGCCTATCAGCACAGCGGCAATGCCCCTGTCTATGCGCCCAACAGCGGCGGACGGAGCTGGGCCGACGAAACCGGCCCTGCTGCCGATGGCTGGGAAACCGATGGCGACATGGTGCGGCAGGCCTACACGCTTCGGCCCGACGATGACGATTTCACGCAGCCCGGCATCTTGGTGCGTGAAGTCTTCAATGACGCGCAACGCGATCGGCTCGTGGAGACGGTCGCCGGCAGCTTGCTGGGCGGTGTCCGCTCGCCGGTGCTCGAACGCGCCATCGACTATTGGAAAAGCGTCGATGCCGATGTGGGCCGCCGCATCGAGGAATGCGTGCGCGCTGGCGCAGCTCCTGCGCCCGCGCAAGGAATGGGCGAGGGCTCCGAGCAACACGCCGCCCCGGTGTCCTGATCCAGCGAAAGCCCTGGCCGCTCGTATCGTGGCGGCCAGGGTTTCATTTCATGCGATGAGGACCGTTTTTGTCAGCGTCTCGGGCAAGTGTTGATGCCGAGCAACGAATAGATCGGGCACATGCCCACAAGCCCGGTCAGCAACGGAACGACGCCGATCCACCCCCACGCAGAGCGTGGCCCGACGAATACCAGCGCGATCAGAACAAGGCCGACGATCACCCTCAACAGTCGGTCTATGGTGCCTTCATTTCGGGACATTCCAATTCCTCCTTCTCATTGCGGGAGATCGGGTGCGGCCGCGATCGTGCGCGCGGTCACGCCCTGTCGCCCATTCCGCCTCAGTCTTCGAGCAGGGCGCGGAGCATCCAGGCGGTTTGCTCATGCTGCGCGATTCTCTGGGTAAGCAGATCCGCGGTCGGCTCGTCGCTCGCCTTTTCGACCAGCGGGAACAGGGCGCGCGCCGTGCGGGCCGCCGCTTCGTGGCCCTTGGCGAGAATATCCACCATGTCGAGCGCCTTGGGCGGAGATTCCGGCGCGTCAGGCAGGGAGCTGAGCTTGGCGAACTGCGCATAGGAACCCGGTGCGGGCTGACCCAGCGAGCGGATACGTTCGGCGATCGGGTCGATCGCGTTCCACAGCTCGGTATATTGCGTCATGAACATGGTATGGAGGCTGTTGAACATCGTCCCCGTCACGTTCCAGTGGAAGTTGTGGGACGTCAGATAGAGGGTGTAGGTGTCCGCCAGCAGGCGGCTCAGGCCTTCGGAGATCGCAATCCGATCTTCCTCGCCGATCCCGATATTCACTTGTCTGGTCATGGGTTTCTCCTTGGTCAAAATTAATCCAGTTCCCGCAATCCCGCGAGCAGGGCGGCGCGGGAGATTTCGCCAACATGCAGCTCACGAATGACGCCCTTGCTGTCGACGAACAGCGTCGCGGGAAGACCCGCGGACCCGATCGCGGCGGCGGCGCTTTGATCGCTATCCAAGAGGATATGCGCCGAGGTCAGGCGTTGGCCGTCCAGCCAGGTCCGCACCTTCGTCGCGTCCTCGCCCTGGTTGGCGAGCAGGATCGGCACAGGCGAGCGCGCGGCCTCTTCGATCAGCATAGGCATCTCGCGCCGGCAGGGCGGGCACCAGCTCGCCCAGAGATTGATGACGAACGGCTTGCCCTTCCGATCGTCGAGCGCGCTTGCTTCGCCTGCAAGCGAGTGGAGGACCAAGCCTTGCGGCAATGGCCTCTGCGAAGAGGCGAGGAACAGCGACGTGGCGATGAGCGCGGCCGCGGCGCTGCCAACGAAGGCCATGCCCGTAGGGAACAGCGCGGGCGATCGGCGCAGCGACAGCACCAGCGAAATCGCGGCGGCCGCCAGACCCGCGAGAGGGAAGAAACCGCCTTGCCAGACATAGAATATGCTCAGAGGCTCGACCGCAAAGGCGGACCAGTTCTGGCCCACAAACCCCGCGCGGGCGGCGACGAGGCCGACGAGCAGGGCGCGCCATGCGGCCTTATCGCTGTCCTTGCCATGGCGACGGCCGATCCAGCTCGCCGCCGCCATGAAGGCAACAATTCCGAGGACCGCGAACAGCCGCTCCAACGCCAGCGCGAGAGGGCCGACGCTAATCATCAGATCGACCTTCAGGCGGCCGCGTCGTCATCGGGGTCGGAATGAAATTCGTGCCACATGCCGTTGAGGATGCCGAAGCCGACGGCGAGGCCGACACCCAATACCCAACTGAAATACCACATCGGAGTCATCCCTATCAGTAGAAGTCGGGGTTGGTGTCGACGTCGCGCAGCGTGATGCGGCCGAACAGCACCTTATAGACCCAAGCCGTATAGATGAGCACGATCGGCAGGAACACGACCGTCACCGCCAGCATGATGAACAGCGTCACATGGCTGGACGAGGCGTTCCACACCGTTAGGCTCGAGGCCGGGTCGATCGAGCTGGGCAGGATGAACGGAAACATCGACAGGCCCACCGTCGCGATGATGCCCACGGCACCGAGCGACGAGCCGCCGAACGCCAGCGCCTCGCGGCCCTTGCGGATGCCGATCCATGCCAGCAGCGGCCCCACGAAACCGAGGATCGGTGCGATCAGCATCCACGGATATGCCCGGTAATTATCGAGCCACGCCCCCGGCGCCGCAACCGTTCCCGACAGCAGCGGGTTGGAGGGACCGAGCGGATTGGCCCCATGCGTCAGGCGGAAGCCATAGCCCATGGTGGCGATCATCACTCCGCCGAGCGCGAACAGCAGGATCGAGGCACCCGCCGCGACCTGTCCAAAGGTGCGGGCGCGATCGTGGACTGCGCCGCGTTCGATCTTGATCGCGAGCCAGCTCGCGCCGTGCAGCACGATCATCGCTACCGAGAGCAGCCCGGCGACCAGCGAGAACGGATGGAACAGGCCGAGCAGGCTCCCCTCATAGAAAGAGCGCAGATCGGTATCGAGGCGGAAGGGGATGCCGGTCAGCACGTTGCCGACCGCGACCCCGAACACCAGCGCGGGAACGAACCCGCCCACGAACAGCGCCCAATCCCAGCGCGAGCGCCAGGCCGCATCGGGTTTCTTCGAGCGATATTTGAACCCCACGGGCCGCAGGATGAGCGCGGCGAGGACGAGGAACATGGCGAGGTAGAAGCCGGAGAAGCTGACCGCATAGACGAATGGCCAGGCCGCGAAGATCGCACCGCCGCCGAGGATGAACCACACCTGGTTCCCCTCCCACGTCGCGCCGATCGAGTTGATGACCATGCGGCGTTCGGCATCGGTCTTGGCGACGAACGGCAGGAGGGCGGCGGTGCCGAGATCGAAGCCGTCCGTCAGGGTGAAGCCGATCAGGAGGACACCCATCAGGAGCCACCAGATCACTCGGAGCGTTTCATAGTCGATGGGAGGTGCCATGACCTGTTCTCCTTATTCGGCAGGAATGGGCGCGTAGCCGTTCGGCGACGCTGGTGCCGGCGCAGGCGCGCGATGCTCGTCAGGCCCCTTGCGGATCGCCGCGATCATCAGGCGGACTTCGATCACGGCGAGGGCGCCATAGAGCAGCGTGAAGCCGACGATCGTCGTCCAGAGCTGCGCGACGGTCAGGCTCGAGGCGGCGAGGAAGGTCGGCAGCACGCCGTCGATCGCCCAGGGCTGGCGGCCGATTTCGGCCAAAATCCAGCCAAATTCGATCGCGATCCACGGCAAGGGCATGATCCAGACCGCCGCGCGCATGAAGGTGCGGCAGAACCCGTTGTCGCAGCCGAAGCGCCGCACCGACGCCATCCAGAAGGCGGCAGCGAAGAAGGCGATGAAGAAGAAGCCGATGCCAGCCATCACGCGGAAGACCCAGAACATGACCGGGACATTGGGCACGGTCGACCATGCGGCCTTCTCGATTTGCTCAGGCGTCGCCTGTCGCGGATCGGCAACGAAGCGCTTGAGCAGCAGGGCATAGCCGAGATCGGCCTTGGCTTCCTCGAACTGCGCTCGCGCGGCCATGTCGTTCTGATTGACCTTCAGCCGCTCCACCGCGTCATAGGCCTTGATGCCATGTTCGATGCGACCTTGCGCCTTGGCGACCAGCTCGAAAATGCCGGAGACTTCGCCCGTCAGGCTGCGCGTGGAGATCAGGCCCAATACATAGGGGATCTTCACTTCATAGCGGGTTTCGCGCCCTTCCAGGCTTGGGATGCCGAAGATCGCGATACCCGCAGGAGCCGGCTCAGTGTGCCACATGGCTTCGAGCGAAGCGAGTTTCATCTTCTGGTTGTCGGTGAGGGCATAGCCGCTCTCGTCACCCAGCACGACGACCGACAGCGAGGAGGCAAGGCCGAAGGCGGCCGCCACGGTGAAGCTGCGCTTTGCGACGGCGACCCACTTGCCCTTGAGCAGATACCAGGCCGAAATGCCGAGCACGAAGATCGAGGCGCAGACGTAGCCGGCGCTGACCGTATGCACGAATTTGGCCTGTGCGACGGGGTTGAACAGCACCGCCATGAAGTCGGAGACTTCCATCCGCATCGTCGCGGGATTGAAGCGGGCGCCGGTCGGATGTTGCATCCAGCCATTGGCGATCAGAATCCACAGCGCCGAGAGGTTCGATCCCAGGGCGACCATGAAGGTGGTGAAGAGGTGGGCCTGTTTGGACAATTTGTCCCACCCGAAGAACATGAGGCCGACGAAGGTCGCTTCGAGGAAGAAGGCCATCAGCCCTTCGATAGCGAGCGGCGCGCCGAAGATGTCGCCGACATAGTGGGAATAATAGGACCAGTTGGTGCCGAACTGGAATTCCATCGTGATGCCGGTGGCGACGCCGAGCACGAAATTGATGCCGAACAGCTTGCCCCAGAAGCGCGTGACGGTGCGCCAGATCTCCCGGCCCGTCATCACATAGATGCTCTCCATGATGACCAGCATGAAGGAGAGGCCAAGGGTCAACGGGACGAATAGAAAGTGGTAGAGTGCCGTCAGCGCGAATTGCAGCCGGGAGAGTTCGATCACGGCCATGTCCATGGCAAGACTCCTTGCATTCCGGCCCGGCTTCCATGGTTGCCTTGAGTCGGTTGAAAAGATTATGATTAGCCATTACTCGTAACTGAGTATATGAGCAACCAATTTGATCGACAGGGCGCGGCCCTTTTCTGGACCGCCGATAGCGGCGCGGCAATCCTTATGGCGGGCGCGCTTGCTGCCGGTGTGGCGGCGGCCGCGCGCGGCGATCATGGCAATGTGCTGGTCGCCGTCGCCGGATTGATCGCAGCCAGCTTGCTTCGCGCCGCGATACAGATCGGTGCAACCGACGCCGGCGAGATCGGGGCAGTCTGCGCCAAGACGAGCTGGAGGAACCGGGTCTATCCCCGAATCCTTGTCGCGGCGCCGGGAGATCGCCGGATGCTGGGCGAGGCGGTAGCCGATGCTGTCGACCGGATCGAAGACCTGGGCGGCTTCCATGCCCGCTTCCAGCCTCTCCGCCGCGCGGCGGTCCTGTCGCCCCTCGTCATTGCGGTTGCCGCCGCGTTCGGAAGCTGGGTAGCCGGTGCGATCATGCTTGCGACGCTCATGCCGTTCGCGCTTGGCATGGCGCTCGCCGGTAGCGCGGCCGCCCGCGCCGCTGCCCGCCAGCTCGACGCATTGAGCCGCCTGTCCGGTCTGTTCGTCGACCGCGTGCGTGCGCTCCCGGTGATCGTCGGGTTCGGCGCGCAGGACCGCATCGGCCGCCATCTTGCCGACGCCACCCGCGAGGTGGCGACCCGCACGGTCGACGTGCTGAAGATCGCTTTCGTCTCGAGCGCCATCATCGAATTCTTTGCCGCGCTGTCGGTGGCGCTGGTCGCGCTCTATTGCGGCTTCAACCTGCTGGGCATCCTGCCTTTCCCCGCACCTGAGACGCTGACCCTTGGACAAGCCCTGTTCGTCCTCGTCCTCGCGCCCGAATTCTACCTCCCCATGCGCCGCCTCGCAGCCGCCTATCATGACAAGCAGGTCGGAGAGGCCGCGGTCGAACGCCTGGAAAAGATCGCTCCCCCGTCCCCGGCTTCCTCCCCTCGCGCGATCGAGGCTCCGCCCGCGCTGCGCTTCGACGGCGTGGTCATCGACTATGGCGAGACGGCTATCGGTCCGTTCACGCTGGACGTCGCGGCAGGCACCACTTTCGCGCTGCGCGGAGCTACCGGCATCGGCAAGTCCAGCCTGCTGCACGCGCTGCTAGGGCTTGCGCCCATCGGCAGGGGACGGATTCTCATCGACGGCCGAGACGCGGCAACCGTCGCGCTTCCCGGCCATATAGGCTGGGCGGGACAATCGGTCGCGTTCATCCCCGGAACGCTCGCCGACAACATCCGCCTTGCGCGCCCGGAGGCCGACGACTCCGAAGTTGAAGCTGCTGCCCGTTCTGCCGGGCTTGGACCGATGATCGAGGCGCGCGGGCAAGGCATGTCCCTGCCGCTCGACCACCGTGGATCGGGTCTGTCGGGAGGCGAGCGCCGCCGCGTCGGCGTCGCAAGAGTGCTTCTGAAAGACGCGCCGCTCTGGCTGCTCGACGAACCGACGGCGGATCTCGATGCGAGGTCGGCGGCTGACATTGCCGGGATATTGGCTTCGGCCGCCACGGGCCGCACGGTCCTCATGGTGACGCACAGCGCCGAGCTGGCCGCGATCGCCGATAGCGAAATGGTGCTGGCATGAGCCGCGCGGATATGGACCGGCTACTGGCCGAAGCCATCGCCCCCGAGCGCCGCGCTTTCCGCATCGCCGGCGCGCTCGCCGCCGCCGCGACGATCGCCGCGGTCCTGCTGCTGGGCCTGTCGGGATGGTTCATCACCGGCGCCGCGCTTGCCGGCCTTGGCGGGGTGCTGGCTGCGCAGGGCTTCAACTATCTCGTGCCGAGCGCGATGATCCGGCTGCTCGCGATCGTCCGGACGACGGCGCGCTATGGCGAACGCCTTTATGGCCATCGCGCAGCCTTGATGGCGCTCGCCACGGTCCGCGCGCGCCTGTTCGACCGCATCCTGTCGGTGCGCGACGTGCGGGCCGTATCAGCGGGCGATACCGTGACCCGGCTCGTGCAGGACATCGGCGCGCTCGAAGACAGCCTTGTCCGCAGGCCCGCGCTTCCCGCCGCCCTTGCCGGCGCGGTGATCGGCCTCGTCCTCGCATGGCTTGCCAGTCCCTGGGCCAGCCTTGCCTTGCTGGCGCTGATCGCCGGCCTCGCCTTGTGGGCGAATCTGGCGACGCCCCGTTTGCTCACGATCGCCGCCACTGACATTGCGGCGGCGCTGGCGCGATTGAAGGTTGGCATGGTCGATTATGCGTCGGCCTCGCCCGAAATCCTGGCCTATGACCTGGCCCCGGCGATCGAGCGGAGCCTTGCCGTCGAGACGGCCGAACTGGACCGGGCACGGCGCCGTTTCGCGCGCGGCGAAGCGGTCATCGACGCCGGGCTGACCCTTGGCGGGGGTATCGCGATGGGCGCGGTCCTCGCGATCTCCAACGCCCCTTTGCCCATGACGGTGCTCGCCGTGCTGGCATCGGCGGGCGCGATCGAGACCTTGTCAGGCTATATTCGGGGTGTGTCGCGGGGCGCGCTGGTGACGGCCGCCCTCGCGCGATTGGAGGACATGGCGGGGCCGCATAGTGCTCCCATCCCGGCGAAGAGTGCATCCGGGCCGATCGGGCGGAGCATCGCCCTGGATCGAGGTGGTGTGCATGTGCGGCTCGAATCTGGCGAGCGCCTGGGGATTGCTGGACAATCCGGCAGCGGCAAGACCAGCCTGCTCGAAACGCTGGCAGGCATTCGTCCGCCGGATCGGAATTCAGGCATTTGCCTTGATGGTCAGCCTATCGAGGCGCTGCCGCCTGAGACGGTGCGAGCGGCCTTCGCGCTCTCGCCGCAGGATGCGCAGCTCCTGTCGGGAACAGTGCGTGACAATCTGCGTGTCGCCCGCTCTGGCCTCAGCGATAAACAGCTTTGGGCAGCGCTGGAAGTGGCCTGCCTCGCGGTTGACGTCCGCACCATGCCGCACGGGCTTGACCAATGGGTCGGAGATGGCGGCGCGCGCCTGTCGGGCGGGCAACTCAAACGATTGTCGATCGCGCGCGCGGTCCTCGCGGCGAAGCCGTGGCTGTTGCTCGACGAGCCGAGCGAAGGCCTCGACATGGTGACGGAAGCGCGGCTTGCACGCCGGCTCGACACCTGGCTTCGCGATACCGGAACCGGCCTTGTCGTCGTGAGCCACAGGGGAGCGTTGCTGGCGCTTGCCGGCAAGGATGACGGGTCGATCCTTGAGATCGGCGGCTCAAGTCAATCCTCGCCGTAGAGTTCGCGCTGCGCCCGATCCAGCTCGTCGGCATAGCGTTTGCGGACATAGCGTTCAGTCAGCATTCCCACGATCCGGCCCTGAGCATCGACCACGGCAAGATCGTCGGCCGCGCTGCTGTCGAACAGCTCCATGATCGGCACGATCGACATATCCGGCGAAAGCGTGACATCCTTGAGGATTGCGAAGTCGGACACCGGCCTTTCGGTCTGCGCCGGATCGGCGAAGGCCGCCGCCGTGGGAACGAGGCCCGCATAGTGACCCTGTTCGTCCTGAAGCAGCACGCGGCTTGTCGAACCGAGCGGGAAATGCTCGCGAAATGCCTTGACCGGCATCGCCGGCGACGCGGTGGCGGGCGCGGTCCGCATCATGCGCCGCGCGGTGAGCGTTCGCATCCAGCCAATATCGCGCGCGCTGCGAACCACCTCGCCACGCAGATGCAGGCGCCAGGTGGAGAAGGAATAGCCGAACCGCTCGCGGACTAGCGTGCTCGAACAGAGCGCGGCCGTCAGCACGACCGCCGTGATCTCGAAATCATGCGTGGCTTCGAGAACGAGGAAGGACATGGTCATCGGGCCACCGACGACCGCGGCCGCCAGCGCGGCCATGCCGACCAGCGAAGCATCCATCGGCGACAGGGGAATGCCATCGGGGACGAACGCCCACAGGCGCGCGAATATCTGTCCCAGCACCGCGCCGAGAAATAGCGAGGCGAAGAACAGACCGCCCCTAAAGCCGAAGCCGAGGGAGACGATCGACGCGAGCGACTTGAGCGCGAAGATCAGGATCAAGGCGCCCAGCGCGATATTGCCGGCGATGGTCAGGTGCAACGCGCCGTGACCTGCCGACAAGACATGCGGTGTCGTGAGCGCGAGCGGGATCAGGATAGCGCCGCCCAGAGCGGGCCGCAGCCATTCGGGAATCGCGGTGCGCCGAACCCCCGCTTCCGCGAGCGAGACGAGCCGCATGATGGCGATGCCGAGCAGGGCCGCGATCAGCCCCAGCCCTGCGTAGAGGATATAGTTCGCGGCCGAGAGATGCTGGCTGCTTTGCGCCGCGATCAGATAGGGGGTTGCGCCCAGCGTCCTGGCGGTGATGACCGCGGAAATCGTCGCAGCCACGACAGGGGCGATGCTTGCCGGGGTATAGGCGCCGATAACGATCTCGAAAGCATAGAAGGCGCCGGTCAGCGGCGCGCCGAAGGCGGCCCCGATCGCTGCGCCCGATCCGGCGCCGACCAGCACACGCAGATCGCCGCGCCTCAGATTGAGCCATTGTCCGATCAGCGAGGCGATGCCGCCCCCGGCCTGCGCATAGGCGGCTTCGAGGCCGACCGATGCACCAAAGCTGTTCGAGATCAGCGTTTGTCCGCAGACCATCGTGGTATCGCGCAGGGGAATCCGCCCGCCATGAAGCGCGTTGGCTTCCACGACGTCGATCGAGGTGCGTTTCTTGCGGCGTGTGAACAGCACCAGCGCACCCAGCACCAGGCCGCCGATCGGCAGCGCCAGCAAGCGAGCGGGCGAAATCGAGACGAGGCCGCTCAACCGGAGGTCCGTGCCGAGGCCGTAGAGCAGCGATTGCATGATCCAGGCGGCTTTGCCCAGAAGCGAGGCCAACAAGCCGGCAAGGATACCGACGCCGACCGAAAGCAGGATCAGGCTGGCTTCGCTGGACCGGAACAGCCGCCGCGCCGCCGATACGAGGGCGGTCGCCCGTATCAGACCAGCCACGGATCAGGGCGTCCAGCTTGGAGCGTCGCTCGCCGGGAAAGACTCTATGCCCGCTTCCTCGACCGGATCGAGCGGTGCGGCTTCCTTGGGCTTGCCGCTCTTCCCGGTGTTGCCCGCACCGGGCTTCTTGCGGCCCGCTTTGGGCGGTTTCTCTTTTGGATCGTCAGGCTTTGCGCCCTTGCCGGAATCCTGCGTCATCCTGCGTCTCCTATGATGGCCGGTGTCCGGGGACGAAGCGGCCGATCCGATGTCCCCAGCCTATCAATGACGCGCGATCACAAGATCCGGGCGAAGGTTGCAGCCGATCCCCGTGCGCGCGACCCCGCGCCTTTCACGCCGGGCTGCACGTCCTTCGCGGAAATGCCCGACAAGGCGCAGAGCAGCTTTGCCGTGCTTTCCAGCGCATCCGGCGCGAGGCTGTAGAAGACCAGCTTAGCATCGCGGCGCGTCTGCACCAGCTCCGCTTTGCGCAGGATGGCAAGCTGTTGCGACAGGCCCGGTTGGCCGATGCCGGTCATGGTTTCGAGTTCACCGACTGACTTCTCGCCATTCTCGAGCAGCGTCCGCATGAGCTTTAGCCGCACGTCATGCCCGAGCGCCTTCAGAATGTCGGTGATCGCATCGAGTTCGCTATCGGTGAATGTCGTCACTTGCCTGCCTTTTTGTGCTTGTCGGGCCGCGTCCGGTGGAACCAGCAGGCATCGCCTGCCGCATCGAGCGCGGAATCCTGATCCTGATAGGGCGGGAGCAGCACGTCATCGCCAGGGCGCCAGCCTTCGGGCGTGACCACATTGTCGCTGTCGACCATTTGTAGCGCGGCGACGACGCGCAGCAGCTCCTCTACCGAGCGGCCAATAGTGGCGGGATAGCAGAGCTTGGCGCGAACGATGCCGTCGGGGTCGATGAAGAAGGTCGCACGGAGCGTCGCCGCGTCGGGCGCATCGTCGGCGATCATTCCGTAAGCACGGCCGATGACCATCGAGGGATCTTCGACTATCGGAAAACCAACCGTGACACCGAAATGCTCATGGATCGCCCGTATCCATCCGAGGTGCGAATAGAGGCTGTCGACCGAGATCGCGACAAGCGCGCAGTTGAGCGCTTTGAACCGCTCCCCGGCGCGCGAGAGCGCGACGAATTCACTGGTGCAGACGGGCGTGAAGTCCGCAGGGTGGGAGAACAGCAACACCCAGCGGCCGCGATAGTCGGACAGGCTCATTTCGCCCAGGGTCGTGCGCGCCTGAAAATTGGGCGCGGCATCGCCGATCTGGACCGGCGAACAGACGCCACTCTCATTTGCGCTGGGATTCAAATTTCCTACTCCTGAAGGGAGGCAAGTCTTGAACCCCCTTTCTTACACGGTTACATCATGCGGGTAAATGATTAAGCAGCGATAGCGTTCCATAGGAGATGTCCGCATGTCCGAGTCCCAGCTTGTGGTTTGCCCGGTCTGTGCGAGCATCAACCGGGTTCCGGCTGCGAAGATCGGCGCTGCGCCCAATTGCGGGCGATGCTCGATGCCGCTGTTCCAGGGCCAGCCTGTCGATGTCGATGCCACCGCCTTCGACCGCCATGTGGGGCGCGGAAGTCTGCCTGTTCTCGTGGATTTCTGGGCGAGCTGGTGCGGGCCGTGCCGCGCGATGGCCCCGGCGTTCAAGGCGGCCGCCGCCGAACTGGAACCGCATGTCCGTCTGCTGAAGGTCGATACCGAGGCCGAGCAGGGCATATCGGGGCGCTACCGCATCCAGTCGATCCCGACGCTGATACTCTTCAAGGGCGGCCGCGAGATCGCACGTCAGGCCGGGGCGATGGACCGCGCCCGACTCGTCGCATGGGTAAGACAGGCTCTCGCCGCCGCCTGATTCGGGCCGCGATCACCCTATAAATTAGATTAAATGATGCTTTGAAGCGTTTGCGCGCCCGCTTTTGCGCGCCGCGAATCCGGCCTTTGCCGCCGCTTTCGGAAAAGATTGAAAAATCCGATCAGAGGAATTAGGTTTATCGTGTTCTCACGATTAATAGAAATGTGTATCTAATGTCTGTCGCCCACTCACTCACAGGAGACGATAAAATGACAGACGTGGCCGCCCCCTCCATGCCCCGGATCAACGAACCGGCGCCGGCCTTCAAGGCAAAGACCACCCACGGCGAACGCTCGCTCGACGATTACAAGGGCAAGTGGCTGGTCCTCTTCTCCCACCCCGCGGACTTCACCCCGGTCTGCACGACCGAGTTCATGGGCTTCGCGAAGGCGGCCGATCGCTTCAAGGCGCTCAATTGCGAGCTGCTGGGCCTCTCCATCGACTCCGTGCATTCGCACATCGCCTGGATGCGCAGCATCGAGGAGAAGTTCGGCGTCGAGATCACCTTCCCGATCATCGACGACCTGTCGATGAACGTCGCCAGGGCCTTCGGCATGATCCATCCCGGCGCGTCGGACACCTCCGCCGTGCGGGCGACCTTCCTGATCGACCCCGAAGGCGTCATCCGGGCAATGGTCTATTACCCGATGTCGAACGGCCGCTCGGTCGACGAGTTCGTCCGCCTGCTGACCGCGCTTCAGACGTCCGACGCGAACAAGGTCGCGACGCCCGAAAACTGGCAGCCCGGTGAACCCGTGATCGTGCCGCCGCCCGCGACCGCCGAGGCCGCCAAGGCGCGCAAGGACGAGGGCTACGACTACACCGACTGGTATTTCAGCAAGAAGACACTCTGAGCCGGTCGGGCCGGCTTCGCGCGCCCCTCCCCCTTAGCGCGAAGCCGGCACACCCGCTTATCGAATGAAAGGACAAGGCCATGACCGATCCGCAAATCCGTGAAGCCGCCCGCATTGTCGAGGCCGCGAGCAATGCGCGGCCCGCGGTCATCCGCAGCTTCTTCGACGAGGACACGTTCACCGTGACCCACGTCATCTCCGATCCCGCGACCGCCAAGGCTGCGATCATCGACAGCGTGCTCGATTTCGAGCCGGCTTCGGGGCGCACGTCCTTCGCGTCGGCTGACAAGGTGATCGACTATATCCATAGCGAAGGTCTTGAGGTCGAATGGCTGCTCGAGACGCACGCTCATGCCGACCATCTCTCAGCCGCGCCCTATCTTCAGGAGAAGTTGGGAGGCACGCTCGCGATCGGCCGTCATATCCTCACGGTGCAGGAGGTGTTCGGCAAGATCTTCAACGAGGGCACGCGTTTCGCCCGCGACGGCTCGCAGTTCGACCGCCTGTTCGATGACGGCGACCGCTTCAAGGTCGGGTCGATCGAGGCGATCGCGTTGCATGTTCCCGGCCACACCCCCGCCGACATGACCTATGTGATCGGCGATGCGGCGTTCATCGGCGACACGCTGTTCATGCCCGACTATGGCACGGCCCGCGCGGACTTCCCCGGTGGAGACGCCCGCACGCTTTTCCGGTCCATCCGGCGCCTGCTCTCGCTGCCCGATCAGACGGGCTTGCATCTCTGCCACGACTACAAGGCCCCTGGGCGCGACACCTATGCCTGGGAGACGTCGGTGGGAGAGGAGCGCGAACATAATGTCCATGTCCGCGATGGAGTGAGCGAGGACCAGTTCGTGGCCATGCGCGAGACGCGGGACGCGACGCTCGGAATGCCCCGGCTGATCCTGCCGTCCATTCAGGTCAACATGCGCGGCGGTCACATGCCGGAGCCGGAAGACAACGGCACCAGCTATCTGAAGCTCCCGGTCAACACGCTGTAAGGCCATGACGCTCGAACCTGTCCAATATCTGCTCGGAGCCGGATCGGGTTCGCTCGTCGGCTTCACGCTCGGCCTCGTGGGGGGCGGCGGGTCGATCCTCGCCGTCCCCCTCATGGTCTATCTCGTCGGCGTCGCCTCGCCCCATGTCGCGATCGGCACCAGCGCGCTCGCGGTTGCCGCCAATGCCGGCGCCAATCTCGTTCCCCATGCCCGTCAGCGCACGATCAAGTGGCGCTGCGCGGGCATGTTCGCCGCCGCCGGCGTCGCGGGGGCCTATGCCGGATCGACGCTCGGCAAGGCCTTCGACGGCCAGAAGCTGCTGTTCCTGTTCGCGCTGTTGATGATCCTGGTCGGCGCACTCATGCTGAAGAAGCGCGGCGATCCCGGCAATCCCGATGTCCAGTGCCGCCGTGAGAACGCGCCCAAGGTGATTGGCTATGGCAGCGCCACCGGCCTGTTCTCCGGTTTCTTCGGCATCGGCGGGGGCTTCCTGATCGTTCCGGGGCTGATGGCTTCGACGGGGATGCCGATGCGCAATGCCGTCGGATCGTCGTTGGTCGCGGTAACGGCCTTCGGTCTTACGGCCGCGCTCAACTATGCCTTTTCCGGGCTGGTCGATTGGGGACTTGCCGCGGTGTTCATCGGCGGCGGCATCGTCGGCGGTATCGCCGGCGCAGCACTTTCGCACCGGCTGTCGGGTCACAAGGGCGCGCTCAATACGATCTTCGCCCTGCTGATCTTCGTGGTCGCCGCCTACATGCTGTGGCGCAGCGCGGCCGCAATCTGGAACTGATTTTTCGCAACTATGATGGGAGGACTTTGATGGACGATGCTGGCGAGAATCTGGACAGCCTTGCCGCGCATGATTGGGCAGGCCAGGCAGGCACGCGCTGGCTCGCCCAGCTCGACCGTTTCGAGGGCATGATCGAGCCGATCGGCAAGGCGCTGCTCGCCCAGGCCGCCTATACCGCCAGCGAAACGGTGGTCGACGTTGGGTGCGGCGGAGGCTGGACGACCCGGCAGATCGCCGCGGCCGTCGGGAATACCGGATTTGCGCTGGGCCTCGACATATCGGCCGATCTCGTGGCGGCCGCGAGCGAACGGGCAACGCGCGCAGGCCTCGCCAATATCCGCTTCGAGCAAGGCGATGCGGCGATAGCCATGCCGGAGGAAGCGCCGTTCGATCGGCTGTTCTCGCGCTTCGGCTCGATGTTCTTCGCCCAGCCATACCCTGCCTTCGCCAATCTGCGCCGGATGCTCCGCGAAGGCGGGCGGCTCGACATTGCGGTCTGGGCGCCGGTCGCCGAGAATCCCTGGCAGCGCAGCATCATGGGAGTCATCAGCGAGCAAATCGACTTGCCGACGCCTCAGCCGCGTGCGCCGGGGCCATTCGCGCTGGCCGAACAGGACTATGTGATCGACCTTCTGCAAAGCGCGGGATTCTCCGACATCAAGTTCGATGTCTGGACCGGCGATCAGCGCATTGGCGGACCCGGCAGCGATGCCGAGAGCGCCGCGCGTTTCGTGCTGGACGGAATGCACATCGGCGATCTCGTTCGGCCGAGCGGCGCAGAGGTGCGTGAGGCCATTCAGCGGGATCTTGCCGCGCTGTTCGAGCGCAACCGCGACGATGACGGCGTTCGCATGGGCGCCAAGGCCTGGCTGGTAAGCGCCAGCGCGTGATCGGCATATCTGGGGGAGGACGACATAATGGATAGAAAGAAACTGTCGCTGCGACTGAAAGCGGGCGACGCGGGCAATGAGGCAATCCTGACCGATGAAATCATGACCGCGCAGGCGCTTCTCGAAGAACATGGGCCGCGAGCCGGACAAGTGCTTGTCGACGAAGCACAGGCCGCCATCAAGGCCGGGGACGACAGCCGCGTATCCTATCTGGAAAGGGTGCGTGTCGCCATGTTGACGATCGAGGACGTGCCGCCCGCTCAGCGCCCTCAATGAAAGCTGAAGGGGATCGTGAAGACGAGCTGGTCCCCTTCCACCGTCGCGGGAGGCGGTGGAAAGGGACCAGCATTGCGGACCGTCCGGAGCGCTAAACGATCCAGCGCCGCGTTTCCGCTGGATGCCGCAAGCTCGACGGAAATCAGTTCGCCGGCACGACCGACGGCAAAGCGCACCATGGCGACGCCGGACAGGTTTAGCCCCCTGGGCTTGCGCGCTGAAATTCGTGCCCAGAGCTGACCCTGATAGGACGCGAGCACGCTTTCGGCTTTGCTGTCAGGGGCCGGCGCAGGATCGACGGCAAAATTGGTCCGCGAAGGCCCGTCGATTGAAGGCATCAAGGGCGTCGGTGGCGACGTCGATGACAGCGGGGCACCCACCGGCGAAGGCGCTGGGGCGGCCGCCTGCTTCCTCGTTTGCGCTGAAGCGATTGCCATTCCAGATTGCGGATCGGGCGGCCGCTTGATCTCACGCGGCCGAGAAGGCGGCACAGTGGGAGGCGGCGGCGTTGGCGTGAACAGTGTGAAGCTGCTCACTTCCCGGCGCGACACCGACGACACCAAGCCTGAAAGATTGGCGTCCAGAGCTACCAGCAAAGCCAGGCAGCACGTTGCAGCAGCCAGACCCGCGCCCAAACGCTGCGACAAGGCGGGGGACAGGCCATCGCCTGTCCCCCGCCCCTGCATCAAGGATTTTCGTTCCGAACGCATTGTCGTCAGAACGAGATCGTGACGCCTGCGTTGACCGACCGCCCCCGGCCCGGGACCGGGCGAAGAACGCCGGTCGCCTTCAGATCCCCGAGCGACATCCCGCCGAGCGGAGCATTATAGGCCGCGTCGAACAGATTGTCCGCGCCGAGCGTCAATCGCACATTGTCGATGCGATAGGCCAACTGGACGTCAAGCAGCGCATAGCTTCCCGTTCGCGGCTCATTGCGGGTCGGATCGACACGATCCTTCTCGCCGACGACGGTCAGGTCAATCCGGGTTTCCAGTCCGCCGATCCTATGTTCCAGCCCCAGCGCCGCGTTGAACGGCATCTGGTGATAGAGCGGTCCATGGTCCGCCAGGTTCTCGCCATGCAACCAACTCGCGCGCGCGGTCAGTCGTGCGCTCCCTGCCGATGAGGACGACCAGAGCGGGACGGCGGCCGACAGGTCGATGCCATAAATCTCCGCCTTCTGGTTGGCGAATTGCAATTGATCGAAAGCGGTCGGTCTGCCCGCCGTGTCGGTAAAGTCCGCCAGCTTCACGGCGTCGATATAGTCGTCAACATGAGTGAAATAAGGCGCGATCTTCAGCGACCAGCCATCCTTGCCGCCGCCATGAACCGACAGAGCGGCGCTCAGCGTATCCGCCTTTTCCGGGCGAAGCGCGAGGTTGCCGACATAGCCATTCCCGTCCCCGAACCACCCGATCATCCGGCTCGCCATGCCGCCGCGGCCCCAGCTATACCGTTCGTAGATATTCGGCGAACGCACCTTCCGGGCATAGCCGAACTCGATTTCCGCATGAGGCGACAGCGCATATCGAGCAAGCAACGTGCCGCTCCAATTGCTATCGTGCCGCTTGCGGTCGGCTGCATTGAACGCGGCGGCCGCCATCACGTCGGCCATCTGCATCATTCCGGTGCCGTAGGGCGCGACCGTCCCCGTATTCATCCAGACCTGATCGTTGCGGATGCCGGCGACCAGCGTGAACCCGCGATCCCAGCTCTTTTCCCATTCGAGGAATGTGCCGAGACGATCGCGCTTCCCCCCGTTGACGTTGATGAAAGCATTCGGCCCCATCATCATGTTTCCCGCGACGGGCGGCCAGAAATCGTTGAGCCACTGGTGTTGGAATTCATTGCCGAGACGCAGCGTTCCGGCACCGCCCAGCAGGATTTCGGCCTGGACCGCGTATCCGGCGCTATGGACTTCGGTGTTCATCGGCATTCCGCCAGTAGCCGTCCCACCCTTATCGGCGAGAAAGTTCATGGCATGGTCGGTGTCGCGCCAACTCGCCCGCACATCGAGATTGCCCCAATCGAAGACGCCTGCATAGTGCCCGTTCAGGAACCAGGACTTGTTGGACGTCATGTCCATATATTGGTTGGGAAACCCCTCGTAGGGCGCGAAATGATAGCCGCCCTTCAGCTCGACCAAGCCGCTGCCGACCTGCGCGGCCAGGCTCAGGCTGTGATCGGTCTTTGCATATTCGCTCGATCGCACGATGCCCAGCGATCCACCGCCCTTGAAATTGTCGGCCTGGGTATAGGAGCCGTTATAGGTCAGGCTGATCTTGTCGCTCGCGGCCGTCATTGAAAGCGAACCGCCGAAGCCATCGCCATTGCTGCGATAGAAGGCCGAGATTTCACCTGTCAGCAGCGTATCGCCCTGTTTCGCGAAGCGGGGCGGAGCGCTCTCGACGCGGATGATCCCGCCGATGCTGTCGCCGCCATAGCTGACCGGCGAGACGCCCGTAATGACGTCGATCGCACCCACGGTCTGCGGATCGGTATAGGACAGGGGCGGATTCATATCGTTCGGGCAGGCCGAGGCGATCGCCACGCCGTCGACGAGCACGGTCAGGCGCTGCGCCTCCAAGCCGCGGATCACCGGCAGGGTCGAAAAGCCCCCGGCGCCGAAGCCGCTGACACCTGGCACGCTTTGAAGAATGGCGGCAGTATCACTCGAGCCGGCCTGAAGGTTGCGGAGGCGAGATGAGGAGATCCTTTCGCCCGATCCCGTCGACGGCGCTTCGCTGGCCGAGTCCACATCGACCTCCGGCAGCACAATGCCATCCTGTGCAAAGGCCGGCGAGAGCGGGCAGCAGGCCAGCGCTGCGACGAAGGCGGGGGCAGCAATATCGCGTGCCAGGCGGGTCTTGAAAGCGGTAGCGCCGGCAGAAGCACGCGCCACAGGTGCCGCGCGCCGCGCGGCAAAATGCAAATTCGTCATGTCGGAATCCTGATTCACATGGGACGCCCGATTGGGCGCCGTTCAACGCGGAAATGTTGAGTGAATCAGGCGGAGGGTGGCCCAATCGCGGGCGGGCGAAGATAGATACCGCGCCAGAGGACTATACGCGGCGGAAGGCGGAAACCCGTCGCGATGATGAAAGCGATCGCGATCGCCAGCAGAAGCGCGTCGGTCGCCGCGAGTGTGGGCGAGGACAGTCCGGAGAAGGCGCAGGGCGCTTCCGCCTTTTTGTGCTCCCCATGGTCATGTTCGCCGGTCTTGCCCGGCAGCTCCAAGACGATCGTCTGCGGCCCTTGACCCGAGCAGAGCTGGACGAGGATCACACCATTCGAGGCGACCGGCATGAAACCCGCGGGCACCAGGGCTTTTACGATCAGCGTGGCGCCCAGAAGCAACGCGCACAGCCAATGATGCCGGCCAAGGAATTTGCGGGTCTCAGTCACGTCGCGTCGTCTATGCTGATATTGCCACTATGTCGAGAATACGACACGCTGAAAAGTTTAACGGCCATGTTCGTCGGATTGCAGCGGCTGTCATTTGATGGCATCGACACATGCCCTTTGCCCGGGTCGAGCGGCTCACCGAAGTTCATGCCGCAAGCTGGAGTTGTGTCGATTTAGCCGCGCCCTCCGCAAGCAGCCGTTCGATCTCGTCGGACGTTCGCCGCACGGCGAGCTTGAGCGCCTCGTCGATGTGGATGTAGTCTTGGGTGACGTTCTGCGAGGCATGGCCAAGCATGGCGCGGATCGTCAGCTCCGAGAAACCGAGATCGCCCGCCACGCTGCCGAAGGTGTGGCGCAGCGTGTGCGGCGTAATGCCCTCTATCCCCGCCAGCTTGGCAACGCGCTGGAGGCAGGCGCTGACTGCGGTGAATGGCCCCCGCCCGACTTCCGAGGGGAAAGCGTGCGGATTGCCCACGATCACCGGCTGGCTCTCGACGGCCTTGACGGCCGCAGGGCCGATCGCACGAATCTGCGCGCCGCCCTTGGTGTCGGGGAATGCCACATAGCCGCCGGCTCCATTGACCCAGGCTCGGTGCATCGCTTGGCCTTCCTCACGGCGGTATCCGGTCAGCAAGAGCGTGCGCAGCACGCCGAGGGCGACAGGGTTCTCGCCATTGCGCTCCGCATAGGCCATCGCCTTGCCCATCAACACTATCTCGGCGACGTTCAGGCGCCGGGTCTTCTTCTTACCGGCCAGCTTCTTCGCTCCCTGCGTCGGGTGAGCGTCCAGCAGGCCCTTATGCTTCGCATGCCCGATGATGGCCTGGAGCGTGCCGACGCAGCGCGCCGCCACACCGGCGCCGCCGGTCGCCATGCCGCCCCGGCCGCCGCTGCGCGGCTTCGCCGTCTTCCCGTCCTTCACATCGGTCTGCATCTGCTCGACATCAGCGATCGTCAGATGCTTGACGATCCGCTTGCCCAGGAGCGGCTTGATATGCGTCTTGATGCGGCTCTCATCCATGTCGAGCGACGATTTCTTGATCGGCAGGTTCTTGCGGCCGAGGATATTGCCCGCCCGAGCCTCGGTCAGATACCAGTCGCACATCTCCTCGACCGTCATTCCCTTGCGCGCCTGGCGAACCTCATCGGCGGGGTCTTCGCCGCCGATCACGGCCGCCAGCTTGAGCTTGGCCTGGTCGCGTGCCTGATCGACCGTCAGCACGCCATAGCGCGCGATATTGATGCGGCGCTTGATGCCCTCGGCGTTGCGATACTGGACGATGAACGTCTTGAGGCCGGACGGCAGCACGCGCACGCCGAAGCCTTTCAGCTCGGTATCCCAAAGCACGGTCTGCTTTTTCGACGGCGGCACGAGCGCATCGACCGCGCGCTTGGTCAGCTTGCTGGTTGGCATCGTGATCCTCCAGTTGGAGACAAAGCCCGACGGAAGGGGTATTGTCTCCAAATTGTCTCCATGCGGCGCCCAATTGCGTCCAGCAGCAGGATACGATAGGAGAGGTTAAGTATCAAGAACTGTTGAAGAAATCGTAGTATGGCGTAGCCTTGGAAAGCATGGAAAAGCCGCTTATCGAAGTTGCCAAGGTTGGGGTCGAGGGTTCGAATCCCTTCGCCCGCTCCAGTTTTCCGGGGTTTTTGACAAACCCCCTTCCTGAAAACCGATGATGTTTCCTGTTCGGATGGCGATCGTCGTCATGCTCGCATGGCATGGCGATGCGGGCCGCACGGCATGCGCCGCCATTCGTCTGGAACCCGCCATGCGGCCCAGGCCGTTTCGGGCCCGGGCCGACCGAGGGCGATCCTAGAGCGGTTCACGATCCGATTGCATCGGATCGGCCGCCCTAGGCTATTGTTTTACCGCGATTTCCGAGTCGGCAGATGTTTCCATCTGCCTAGAAATCGCTCTAACCCTCGTCGAGCATCACGCCCGCGCGGATCACCGTGTGCGACAATATCCCCTCATGGCCCAGCTCGAAGCCGACGCCGGACTGCTTGGCGCCGCCGAAGGGCAGCGAGAGGTCGAGGATGTTGTGGGTGTTGATCCACACCGTGCCCGCCTTCAGCCGCTCGAAATAGCGGTTGGCGGTCCGCAGCCCCTCGGTCCAGATGCTGGCGCCCAGGCCGAAGGCGGTGTCGTTGGCGATGCGCAGGGCCTCCTCGTCGTCCTTGAACGGGAAGGCGCACAGCACCGGGCCGAAGATCTCCTGCTGCACGGTGGGGTGGCCATGGTCGAGGCCGGTGATCACCGCCGGGGTGAAGTAGCTTCCGGCGCTCTCGACGATCTCGCCGCCTATGACGCGGGCGCCGGCCTCGCGGGCGCGGTCGACATGGCCGGCGACGCGGGCGCGATGGTCGGCGCTGACCAGCGGGCCCATCATCGACGCCGGGTCGAGCCCCGGCCCGAGCCGGATCGACGCCGCGATCTCGGCGACGCCGGCGACCACCCGGTCGAAATGCTTCTCGTGGATCAGCGCGCGCGATCCGGCGCAGCAATTCTGCCCCGAATTGCCGTAGATCGCCCAGGCCGCGCCGTGGATCGCCTTTTCCAGGTCGGCGTCCTCGGCGATGATCAGCGGCGATTTGCCGCCGAGTTCGAGATTATAATGCTTGAAGCTGCGGGCGGCCTGTTCGGCGATGAGCTGGCCGACCCGGGTCGAGCCGGTGAAGTTGATCTTGTCGACGCCGGGATGCTCGATCAGCGCCCGACCGGTGACCTCCCCGGTGCCGGTGACGACGTTGACGACTCCCGGCGGAACCCCCGCCGCGTCGCACAGCTCGGCCAGCCGCAGCGCGGTGAGCGAGGTCAGCTCGGACGGCTTGAGTATGATCGTGCAGCCCGTCGCCAGCACCGGCGCCAGCTTCCACACCGCCTGGCAGAGCGGCACGTTCCACGGCGTGATCGCGGCGACGACGCCGACCGGGAAGCGCCGGGTGAACCCGTTGAAGCGCAGGTTCGGCAGATAGGGGACCGACAGGTCCATCGTCTCGCCGTGGAGCTTGGTCGCCCAGCCCGCCATGTAGCGCAGCGTGTGGACCGACAGGTCGGCGTCGAACAGGCGGGTGTTGGCGATCAGCTTGCCGCTGTTGACGGTCTCGATCTCGGCCAGCGACCCCGCCTCGTCGCGGATCAGATCGGCGAGGCGGAGCATGATCTCCTCGCGCTGGTGCGGACGCATCCGTGCCCAGGCCGGGTCCTCCAGCGCGCGCCGCGCCGCCTGCACCGCGGCATCGACGTCGGCGGGGCTGGCCTGCGCGATGCGGCCCACTTCATCTCCGCTGCTCGGATCGGTCACCGGCAGCGTCTCGCCGCGCTCGGCGGCGCGCCATTCGCCGCCGATGAACAGCCCCTTGGTGCCGCCGATGAAGTCGCGCGCCTTCGCGCTCAGCCGCGAAAGGTCGTTGGCCGTCGTCATGGGATCGTCTCCTGATTGGCTGCGCGTTTACCCGGCCACCTGGCTCAGCCCGATGCGGGCGAAGACCTCGGGGCGGCGGCGACGCAGAAGAAGGGCCTGCGCCACGCCGATCCCCGCGATCACGAGGAGCAGCGCCGGCAGCCGGTTGATGAAGGTCGAATCGGTGCCGGTCAGCAGCGGATAATTGGCGACCGAGAGGATCGTGCCGGTCGCCAGCATCGCGCCGCCGGCGAAGGGGAAGAACGAGACCAGGCCGAGCCGTCCGGTCCGTTTCCGGAGGAAGACGGGGATGGCGAAGGCGGTGATCGTCAGCAGCGCCATCAGCCCGACCGAGCCGAAGCCGGTCAGCGCGGTGGTGAGCGACAGCAGCGGGTCGAGCCCGGCCAGCGCGAACAGCGAGATCACGACCGACAATATCAGGATGACCGGCAGGCCGGCGTTGAACGGCGCGCCGTTGGCGCTGCGCGTCCGGGCGAGGCGGGCGGGCAGCGCCCCGTCGCGGGCCAGGGCGAAGACGTAGCGCGCGCTGTTGTTGAACAGGCCGAGCACCGCGGCGAAGGCGCTGCTGATCACCAGCAGCGACAGGATCGCCTCGCCCTGCCGGCCGAGATAGTGGCGCGCCAGGCCGAACACGAACTGTCCGGGGTCCTTGCCGGCGGCGGCGCCGATGCCGGGCCCGCTCGCAACGATGAAGGCATAGGCGGTGAACACGTAGAACAGGCAGATCACGCCGATCGCGGCATAGGTCGCGCGGGGAATGGAGACCTCCGGATTGCGGGCTTCCTCCTGATAGATCGCCGTCGCCTCGAAGCCGATCACCGAGTTGAAGGCATAGATGGCGCTGACGCCGAGCCCCGGCGCGAGCACGACCGACGGCGCGAAGATGCGGCCGGGCGCCCCGAAGCCTTCGGCCAGCAGGATCGCGACGTCGAGCGCGAGGATGGCGATCACCTCGGCCCCCAGCGCGATCGCGAGCAGCTTGGCGGTGAAGTCGATGCGGAAATAGGAGAGCAGCGCGAGGATCGCGATCACCGCCAGCGCGCTGACGCCCCAATGGACGAAATCGAGCCCCAGCGTGTGGAGCAGGCTGGTGACGAAATAGGACAGCGCCCCCAGCGTCGCGCAGCACAGCGCGACATAGGAGACCAGCGCGACATAGGAGCCGGCGAGCCCCGCCGTCCGGCCGAAGGTCTGCGCGATGATCGCGTAGAAGGCGCCCGCGTTGCGGATATGGGGCAGCAGGCGGACATAGCCGATCGCGAACAGCGCGATCGCCAGGCCCGACAGCGCATAGGTGCCCGCCACCCCCATGCCGTTGCCCAGCGCGAAGGAGATCGGCATGGTCGCGACGACGATCGCCATCGGCGCGGCGACGGCCAGCACCATGAAGGTGATGTCGACGCTGCCGAGCACGCTTTCCGCCAATATGCCGGTCGCGGGCTGGTCGTCGGCGGGGCCGGACGGGGAACGGGTCCGTTCGTGCAAGGGGGCGGTCTCCGGATGGCAGGGATGAACGCCATGCTTCGGGGCAATGCGCGCGCAGTTCAACCGCGATCAGCAGTGAAAATGTTGCCGGGGACGCAACAACAGCCGGGCTCGCGGATATTGACCGCCGTCGCGCCCGGCCATCATATCGCCGGACATGGCCGGCGACCTCGGCGCGTCGCCGCCCGAATTGAGGATGAGCAATGAGCAGTGCCCAGGACAGCGCCGACATCGTCAAGCGCTTCTTCGATGCGTTCAACGCCGGGGACATCGCGGCCGCCTTCGCGACCCTGTCACCGGACATCGAATGGACCTATCATGGTCCGCGCGACCGGATTCCCTTTGCCGGGACCTTCGTCGGCCATGCGGGCGTGCAGGACTTCTTCGCCCGGGTCGGCCAGGTGATCGAGGTCAAGGAGATGACCCCGATCGCGCTGGTGGGCGTGGGCGACCAGGTGTTCGGACGCGGGATCGAGCACAGCATGTCGCTGGCGACCGGCAGGGAGTATCGGGTGCAATGGTCGCACGTCTATGAGGTGAAGGACGGCCTGATGACGCGCTTCGACGAGTTCATCGATACCGCGGCCGTCGCGGACTGCCTGACGGCGGAGCCATGACCCATGACTGATCAGGGGGCGGTGGCCCAGCGCGTGGCCGCGAAATGCCGCGAGTTCGAGACCCGCTTCCGGGCGGGCCAGCTCGCCGTGATGGTCCGGGACTTCTACCTTCCGGATGCGATCATGGAAGGGCGCGAGCTGCCCGCCCAGATCGGCCATGAGGCGATCACCCGGCTGTTCATCGAGGTCCGCGACGTGTGCCGTTCGATCGAGATCGAGATCGACCCGATCACGGTGATCGGCTCGGTCGCGTTCGGCAACATCACCAACCGCAACACGCTGATGACCGGCGACGTCGAGATCCATCGCGTGCTGATGATCTGGCAGGAGAAGGACGGCGACTGGTTCGTCTCGCGCGACTTCTTCTTCGCCGAGCAGGGCCTGCTGCTGAGCGAGCTCGACCTCGTCCCGCTGGTCGAGCGGCAACCCGCCCGCAATCGCAAGGCGCGCGGACAGGCCGCGTCGAAGGCGCAGGCACGGTAAGCCGCTAGATGCCAGGTATCAGCCGCCGCACCTACGAGATCAGCGTCCAGGATCACCGGCTGCAATATCTGTCCCTGTCGGCGCGCCACGGCTCGATGCGCGCCGCTGCCGATTATCTGGGGGTCGCGGCCTCGTCGATCAGCCGGCAGATCAAGCTGCTCGAACGGGCGCTGAGCATCGACCTGGTCGAGAAGGGCTCCTACAAGGTCCAGCTCACCGAGGCCGGGCAGCTGCTGATCGAATATTATGAGCGGCGGGTCGTCGAGCATCAGGAGCTGCTGGCGCGCCTCGCCGAGTTGCGCAGCACGCGGACCTCGACGATCCGCATCGTCGTCGCGCAGGGTCTGCTGGCGGCGCGCTTCCTCAAGGCCTTCGCCACCGTCTCGACCAAATATCCCGACATCAACATCGAGATGAAGGCGGCCGACGGCGACGAGGCCGAGCGGCTGGTGCTCAACGACGGGGCGCAGCTCGGCCTGCTGTTCGACACCGCGCAGGACGTGCGGCTGAAGCTGCTCGCGACCAGCCGGCAACCCTTCTCGCTGTTCATGTCGGAGAAGCATCCGCTGGCGCGCGAGGAGGCGATCTGGCCGGTGCAGATATCGGGCGAGCGGCTGGTGCTGCCCGATGCCGGCTCCCGCCTGCTCGAGATCATCCATTCGGTGTTCACCGAACGCGGCCTGCCGCTCAACATCGTCATGAAGTCGCCGTCGATCCAGGTCATCCTCGACAGCGTCGCGCAGGGCATGGGCGTTACCATGCTGCCGCGCATCCTGGGGCATCCCGCCGCGGCGATCGGCGGCATCGTCGAGCGGCCGATCCTGAGCGACGAACTGTCCGACATCCGGCTCCATCTGGTCAGCCGCGCCGGCCGCCGCATGACCCCGGCGGCGCTCGCCCTGCAGAACGCGCTGGTGCGCGAGATGCACCGGCTCGACGAGGAGCAATCCGCGCAGCCGCCGGCGCGCGGCTGACGCCCGGCCTCGGGGCCGAACCGCCCGGATCATCGAAAAGCAACGTTGCGGATCGCGCAACAACTGCGGGTCCCGGGGCCGTTGTGATCGCCCCGGGCTTCGACGACCTTCCGCCAAAATCGAGCGCAGCGTGGGATTATCCACGCGGAAAGGGAAAGAATGTCGAAGTCCAACCGGGTCAGGATCATGCTTCTCGGCGGCGCGGCGCTATGGCTGGGCGCCAGCATGGCCCAGGCCCAGGTCGCCGCGGATTCGGCCGACGATGCGGCCGGCGGCCTGCAGGAGATCGTGGTCACCGCGCAGAAGCGCGCCCAGAACATCCAGCGGGTGGGCATCGCCATCACCGCGGTGACGCCCGAGCAGATCGCCAACCGCAACATCGCCAGCAGCGCCGATCTCGCCGGCAAGGTGGTCGGGCTGGAAAGCTATTCGCCCTATGGCCCCGGCACCTCGTCCAACGTCGTGATCCGCGGCATCGGCCTCAACGACTTCGGCGAAGGCCATGAGGCGCCGGTCACCTCCTATGTCGACGAATTCTACATCGTCGCGGTCCCGGCGGTCGACTTCGCGCTGTTCGACCTCGACCGGGTCGAGGTGCTGCGCGGCCCGCAGGGGACGCTGTTCGGGCGCAACTCGACCGGCGGCCTGATCAACTATATCACCAAACGCCCGAGCCAGACCGCCGAGGGCTATCTCTCGGCCAGCTACGGTCGCTTCAACGACCTCAAGCTCGAAGGCGCCGCGACCGCGCCGCTGAGCGACACGCTGTCGATGCGCTTGTCGGGCACGTCGCGCCACAGCGACGGTTTCCAGAGGAACATCAACCCAGCGCTGGAGCGCGGCGGCCAGGCCGGATCGGACGCCGCCCGCCTCCAGCTCCGCTACCAGGGCGACGACGGCTGGGACATCCTGCTCAAGGGCGAATATGGCCGCACCAAGACGACCCATGCCTATTATGAGAGCAAGACCGGCTTCGTCGACGCCAACGGCCTGGTGGTCGCCGATCCGACGATCGTCGACGCGGTCGGCTATGCCGAGCGCAACACCCCGGCGGCGAAGAAGAACGTCGTCAACACCAACGACGCGGCCTTCCTCCGTTCGTCCGGCTATTCGGGTCTGCTGCGGATCGAGAAGAAGTTCGGCGACACGACCTTCACCAGCCTGACCGGCTACCAGTCGTACAAGCGGCGGATGCAGGAGGACAGCGACGGCACCCCCAACCCGCTGGTCTTCGCGAGCTTCCCCTATCAGGGCAAGCAGCTGACCCAGGAACTGCGCCTCTATCATGACGGGCAGTCGACCCGCTGGACGGTCGGCCTCTACGGCATGCGCGCGCTCGGCAAGGACCAGCCGACGGCGGTGTTCAACTTCCCGCTCGACGGGCCGACCGCGGTCGATCCGGCGACGGGGCTCTACAACGGCACCTATTTCCCGATCAGCCTCAACGCCGACTGGCGGCTGCGGACAAACTCGGGCGCCGTGTTCGGCCAGATCGAGCAGGACTTCGGCAAGTTCACCGCGATCGGCGGCATCCGCGTGACCCGCGACCGCAAGACCTTCACCGATCGCGACAACGCCGCGCTGCGCGATTGCGGCGGCGGCGCGGTGGGCGACTGCTTCCTGGTCGGCGACGGCGGCACCGGCACTCCGGTCCCGTTCCGGCTGAAGTACAGGGCCACCCTGTGGTCGGGGAAGATCGAGCTCGACTACAAGCCCGACAGCAACAACCTGCTCTACGCGAGCATCTCGCGCGGGACCAAGGCGGGCGGCTTCAACAACGGCTTCTATCCGACCGGAGTCTCGCTCGCGCGGATTCCCTATGGCGATGAAACGCTGATCTCATACGAGGTCGGGCAGAAGTCGACGCTGTTCGATCGCAAGCTGCGCATCAACACCTCGGCCTTCTATTACGACTATAAGGACTATCAGGCGTTCAACTATGTCGGCCTGGCGGGCCTGATCACCAACCAGGACGCGACCGCCTACGGCATCGAGACCGACATCGAGGCGGCGGTGACGCCGGAGCTCCGCCTCTATGCGGCGGGCGCCTATCTGCACACCGACATCGAGGACGTGGCGAAGGTCACCCCGGTGGGCACCACCGTCGTCGCCGATCGCCCGATGGCCTTCGCGCCGAAGTGGAGCGCGAGCGGCGGCGCGACCTACACGATCGCGCTGCCGAACGACCAGAGCCTCGCGCTCGACTGGAATTTCGAGGCGCGGTCGGCCCGCTATTCGGGCAATTTCGGCGATCCGGGCACGCAGCTCGAAGGCTATTTCAAGCATAATGCCTCGATCACCTACGAGGCGGCCGAGCATTGGCAGCTGCGGGCGTTCGTCGACAATATCAGCAACCGGCTCAACACCACCTATGGCGGCCCGTCCTTCGCGTCGCTCGGCATCATCCAGGTGCGCTACGCGATGCCGCGCACCTATGGTGCGGCCGTGCGCTATCGCTGGTAGGATCGCGACGGAAGGACAGGACCCATGGACCAGCCGGCCCGGCCGACCGCCTATGTCAACGGCCGCATCTACACCGTCGATGCGGCCCGATCCTGGGCGGAAGCGATCCTCGTGGAGGATGGAAGGATCGCGGGGGTCGGCCGTTCGGCCGACATCCTGGCCGCGGCGGGTGATGGCTGCGCCATCGTGGATCTGGGCGGCCGCATGGTCATGCCCGGCATCCACGATGCGCATGGCCATATCCTGCTCGCCGGGCTGAAGCACCGCTACGAATGCCGGCTGCCCGCCGATGCGTTGGGCCGCGACTATGGCGAAAGGCTGTGCGACTGCATCGCCTGCTCGCGCGGCAAGCTCAGCGGCTGGGTGATCGGCGGCGATTTCAACCCGACCCTGTCCGAGGCGGGCGAGGTCGACCGGAAATATCTCGACGAGAAATTCCCCGACACCCCCGTCTATCTCCACGACTATTCGCTCCACCACGGTCTCGCCAATTCCAAGGCGCTCGAACTGGCCGGGATCACCGCCGACACGCCCGATCCGTTCGGCGGCCGGATCGTGCGGCGGGCGGGATCGAACGAGCCGACCGGCGAGCTGGTCGAGCGCGCGACGTGGCAATTGTTCAACGCCCTGCCGAGCCCGGAGCCCGACGTGCATCGCGGCGCGCTGCGCTGGGCGCTGGAGACGGCGAGCCGGTTCGGCGTGACCGGCATCCAGGAGGCGTCGGCGACCCGGCCCGAGCTGGAGATGCTCCAGCAGATCGACCGGGACGAGGGGCTCGCGCTGCGCGTCTATGCGCATATCCCGTGGCGCGAGGAGCATTTCGGCCATGCCACCAGCGAGGCGCTCGACCGGCTGATCGAGGAGCGCCGCCGCTTCGCCAGCGAGCGGGTGAAGACCGATTTCGTCAAGGTGTTCATGGACGGCTCGCCGCTCGGCCCCCATTTCACCGACGCCCAGATCGATCCCGCGACGGGGCAGCCGCAGCCCGGCAAGCTGCTCCACAGCCGCGAGGAGATGGCGGCGGCGCTCGTCGCGTGGGACAAGGCGGGGATCACCGCCAAGATCCACTGCACCGGCGACGCGGCGGTGCAGCTCGTCCTCCAGGCGATGCGCGACATGCGGGCGGCGAGCGACGGCGGGACGATCCAGGAGATCAGCCATTGCTGCTTCGTCCGGCCGGACGACCTCGCCTGCTTCGCCGAGCTGAACGTCACCGCCGAGATGTCGCCGCCGATCTGGTTCGGCGACATGCCCGAGCTGGCCGCCTTCCGCGACCGCGGCTATCCGTTCGGGACGCTGGCCCGGATGGGGACCCGCGTGACCGTCGGCACCGACTGGACCTTCCTGCCCGAACCGAACCTGTTCCCCGCGCTGCAGGGGCTGCTCCAGCATGGCGCTGAATCGGTCGACCTCGCCACCGGCATCGAGATGCTGACGCTGGCGGGCGCGCGGGCGGTGGGGGCCGAGGCGCTGACCGGCTCGATCGAGGTCGGCAAGTCGGCCGACTTCATCCTGCTCGACCGCAATCTGTTCGACGGCCCCGTCGACGATATCGGCGAGGCGCGGGTGGTGGCGACGGTCTTCGAAGGGCGCATCGTCCACGATGCCCGATGAGGCCGCGCCGATCCCGGTGCTGCTCGTCACCGGCTTCCTGGGGGCGGGCAAGACGACGCTGATCGGGCGGATGCTCGACGACCCCGCCTTCGCCGGCAGCGCGTTGCTGGTCAACGAGGTGGGCGAGATCGGGATCGACCAGGAGCTGCTGGTCCGTAGCGGATCGCCGCCGCCGCAACTGCTCGCCAATGGCTGCGTCTGCTGCGTCATGAACGACGATCTCGGCCTGGCGCTGCGCGACCTCGACCTGCGGCGGCGCGATGGTTCGATCCCGCCCTTCGCGCGGGTGATCGTCGAGACGACCGGCGTCGCCGATCCGGCGCCGATCCTGGCGCGCTTCATCGCCGACGGCTGGATCCAGCGGCACTTCGTGCTGAGCGCGGTGATCACCCTGGTCGACGGCGTGCTGGGGGCGGCGACGCTGCGCAGCCAGCCCGAGGCGGCGAGCCAGGCGGCGCATGCCGACGCCATCCTGATCAGCAAGGTCGATCTGGCGGATAGTGGCGCGGTCGACGGCTTGCGCGGCCTGCTGGCGGCGACCGCGCCGCACGCGACGATCCTGGTCGCGGGCTCGGAGGCGGCGGCGGTCGGTCGGCTGCTGGAGCCGTTCCGCCTGCTCGGGCTGCGGGCGCCGCCGGACCATGACCACCACCACCACGACCATGCGCTCGTCACCACGGCCTCGTGGCGCTTCGACGACGTGCTGCCCTGGCCGGTGATCGCCGGTGCGCTCGACGATGTCGTCACCGCGCATCGCGGGCGGCTGATGCGGATCAAGGGGCTGTTGCGGGTCAGCGATACCGACCGGCCGGTGGTGATCGACGGGGTGCAGGACCTGTTCCACCCGCCGCGCCTGCTCGACCGCTGGCCGAGCGACGACCGGTCGAGCCGGATCGTGATGATCAGCCGCGATACGAGCAGCGAGGACGCGATGCGCGCCCTCCAGCGCGCGCTGGTCCCCGTCAGCTGAGCCGTTCGAGCCGGTAGAAGGCGGGGTCGACGATCGGCGTCGCGCCGGTGGCGAGATCGGCGGCGAGCTGGCCCGCGGCGGGCGAGGTGCCGAAGCCATGGCCCGAGAAGCCCGAGGCGAGCGTCAGGCCGGGCAGCTTCGCGACCGGCGAGATGACCGGCAGCGAATCCGGGGTGACGTCGATCGCGCCGGCCCAGCTTTCCTCGATCACGGCGTTGCCGAACACCGGCCAGGCGGCGATCAGGTTGCGCATCGCCTCGGCATTGAGGCCCTCGTTCACCGGCGGGTCCATCGTCCGGACCCGCTCGAACGGCGATGCCGCCGCTGCGTTCCAGCGGCGCCCGAGCGCGAGGTCGTCGACGAAGGCACGGCCGAGCGAGAGCCGCACGTTCCGCCACTGCGCGCGCAGCATCGGCAGATAGCGATGGCCGATCAGCAGGCTGTCGGGGACCAGCGGCGCGACGAAGCCGCCGCGCTGGGTGATCGTGTAGCCGCCGTCGGCGCGCTTGCGGAACGAGAAGTCGGGCGCGCCGACCGCGATCTCGGTCGGGCCCTCCATCGGCGCGGTGCGCAGGACCGAGGCGATCAGCGGCAGGGTGGGCAGCGACACGCCGAGATTGCCGAGGAAGCGCCGCGACCACAGGCCGCCGGCGAGGATGACCTGGTCGCAGCCGATCTCGCCGCGCTCGGTGACGACGCCGGACACCCGGCCGGCCGCCATCGACAGGGTGCGGACCGCGCAATCCTCGACGATGACCGCGCCCTTCGCCAGCGCGGCGCGGGCCATCGCGCTCGCCGCGAGGCTGGGCTCGGCGCGCCCGTCGGTCGGCGAGTGGATGCCGCCCGCCCAGCCGCCGGTGCCGCCGGGCACGAGCTGGTCGATCTGGCCGGGGGTCAGCAGGCGCGCGTCGAGCGCGTTCCCGACCGCGTCCAGCCAGGCGCGGTGCCCGGCCATCTCCGCCTCGGTCCGGGCGACGTACATGATCCCGGCGCGGCGATAGCCGACGTCGGCGCCGACCCGATCGGCCATCGCCGTCCACAGCCGTTCGGACGCCAGCGAGAGCGGCAGGTCATGCTCCTCGCGCCCGATCTTGCGGATCCAGCCGAGGTTGCGCGACGACTGCTCGCCCGCGATCCGACCCTTTTCGAGGACGGTCACGGGGATGCCGCGCTCGGCCAGCGTCAGCGCGGCCATCAGGCCGACGATGCCGCCGCCGATCACCGCCACCGTCGTCGATCGCGGCATCTCCTGCGAGGTCTGGACCGGAGTGATGCTTGGCGCCACGGCGTTGATCCCTGGGTTCGATGGACGGGGGCGTCAGAGCGAGATGCTGATCTCTTGGACGTTGGCCTTCGCCGCGCCGCGATAGGCGGTGACCTCGATCTCGACCTTGTACTCGCTCGATCCGAGCGGCGGGCTGGTCAGGGTGAGGGTCGGGTTGATGCCGCGCATCTTGTCGGCATAGGCGGTCATGACGGCATCGATGTCCTCAGGGAACTGGACGAAGACGCGGGCCGCGACGACATCCTCCAGCGTCGAGCCGACCGAGGCCAGCGCCGCGTCGATATTGGCGAGGACCTGGAGGGTCTGCTCGGCCAGGTCCGTGGGGATCAGCTTGGTGCGCGGATTGCGGCCGGCGGTGTTGGAGACGAAGATCAGGTTGTCGACGGCGACGAGCCGCGAATAGCTGCCCCGCTCCTCGGCGGGGGAGCCGGTCTTCACTTTGACGATATCGGTCATGGTCCGGGTCCTTCGGGACGGAAAGGGGATCGGCGGCGGATCAGCGCAGGACGGGCTGGTCCCACAGGTTGAGCGGGACGCCGATCCCCTTCTCGACGGCGTTGTGGTAGACGACCGTGCCCCAGGCGACGTCCTCGACCGGCATGCCGCCGACCGACATGATGATGATCTCGTCGTCGTCGCGGCGGCCGGGGGCCTCGCCGGCGACGATCTTGCCGAGGTCCTCGATCTGGTCGCGCGACATGCGGCCCTCGTCGATCAGGTCGAGGAAGCGGATGCCGACGACGGGCACGTTGTTGTGGACCGGCTTCGGATTCTCCTCGTGCCAGGCGTCGTAGAGGCCGGGATTGTCGAGCACCTTGCGAATCTCGGGCGATTCCATGCCTTCGTCGATATTGGTCAGCGACGGCATCGACAGGAAGGTGCCGGGGCTGACCCATTCGCGCTTCACGACCGGATAGATCGACGGATCGCCGATCGCGCCCGACTGGCAATAGGTCACGATGTCGGAATGGCGGACGACCTCCTCGATCGTGTCGACGACCTGGACGGTGGTGATCTGCGGATAGGTCTCGGCCACCCAGGCGAGGAAGGCGTCGAGGCTCTTCCGGCCGCGACCCTTGACCTTGACCGTGTCGATCAGCGGGCAGACCGCCATGAAGGCGGAGAGCGAGGTCTTCGCCATCACCCCCGGGCCGAGGATGCCGACCACCTTCGAATCCTTGCGGGCGAGGTGGCGGGCGCCGACGCCGGGCACCGCGCCGGTGCGATAGGCCGACAGCAGGTTGGCCGACATGAAGGCGAGCGGCGCGCCGGTGTCGGCGTCGTTGAGCACGAACATCAGGATCGAGCGGGGCAGCCCCTTCTCGCGATTGGCGATGTTGGAGCCGTACCATTTCATGCCGGCGGTGCGGAACCGCCCGCCCAGATAGGCCGGCATCGCCATGAAGCGGCGATCGGGGGTCGGCTTGGGCATGTCCGGGAAGGGCGAATCCTCGGGGAACACCACCACCGAGCCGTGCGAGTTGTTGCTCGGCCCCGCCATCCGATAGTCGCCATGGTAAAGGAGGGCGAACATCTCCTCCATCGTATCGACGCAGGCCGCCATGTCGGTGACGCCCGCCCGGATCATGTCCTGCTCGGACAGGTAGATGAAGTCGATCCGGGTCGAGGTCGTCATGTCGTCAGCCATTGCAATGTTCCAGTTTCGGGGCCGCGCCGTCGCGGCCGGTTGTTTCGCTGTGGTGGGCGCGCCGGACCGTCGGGCGCGCGGGGATCGGTCCCGACCGCGACCGGTCAGTCGCGACCATAATGGTCGGCGAGGGCGGCGATCGCCGCCTGGTCCGGGATCTCCTTCGCCGAGGCCGCCATCATCGCGCCGGCCGTGTCGTCGGCATGATAGCCGCGCTTGCCGTCGCGGAAATTGACGAGCTGCTGGGCGAGGTAGCGCTTGTCCAGCCGGTTCAGCGCGGGCGCCTGCATCGCCGGATTGCCCTCGCCCTGGGCGCCGTGGCAGGTCGCGCAGGTCTGGACGAGATCGCCGATCGCAGCCGGCACGGCGCGCTGCGCGACCGGGGCGGCCGGCAGCTTGGGCAGCGCGGCGATGTAGGAGACCACTGCCTTGACGCCTTCGGGCCCCGGAACCGCCGTCGCCCGCCCGACCATCTGGAAGCCGTGCGCGTCGTCGGTCTTGCCGCGCTTGCCCTCGCGGAAATTGGTGAGCTGGCGGACGAGATAGTCCGGGTCCTGGCCGGTCAGGTTGGGCGCGTACATATAGGCGCGGCCCTCCCCGGCATTGCCGTGGCATCCCGCGCAGGTGGTGAAGACCGCCTTGCCCGCGTCGCTGCCGAGCGACGGCCGCGCGGCGGCGATCCCGGCGCTCTTGTCGCCCTGGAAGGCGAGCAGGACCTTGCCGCTGTCGATGAACTCCTCGAAGCTGACGATCTTGCCGTCGCGAACCTTGAAGACATGGACGAGGTCGGCCTTGTAGCGGATGCCGGTGCTGCGGACCGTGCTCTCTTCGGTGCCCGGCACCGCGACCGTGTCGCCCGTGACGATATAGCCGAACTGGGTCGCGACCGGATTCTCCAGCGTCTCGTCGACCTTGGCGAAGAAGTCGGCGACGCCGGCGGGGCCGTGCCGCGTGCCGCCGAACGGCAGCTTGTCGGCCGGGCCATAATAGGTCCAGGTCGCGTCGGGAGCGATCAGCCGCTCCAGCGCGGCCATGTCGCCGCGCTCGAACGCCTCGTAGAGTTCGTGGACGACGGTGGCCGCGTCCTGCGCGGGCTTCGGCGCGGTCAGGGCCTTTCCGGCCGCGACGCCCGAGAAGAGCAGCAGCGCCGCGACGAGGCCGGCTTTGGGCGATAGCGATTTCATGGCACGATTCCCGAGGCGATGATGGAAGGACGGCGGGCGAGGGCGCCGGTCATGACTGGCCGTAAAATCCGTGGAACACCCCCTTGGGGTCCCATTGCCGGCGCAGCCTGGCGAGCCGGGCCCAGGCCTCGGGGGAGTAGCAGTCGCGGATGTCCTCGGGCCGCCCCTCCTGGTCCATCTCGTTGATGTAGCTGCCGCTGGAGACGGACTTCAGTTCCTTGAACAGCTTGAGGCAATAGGCGCGGCTGGCGGCTTCCTGCGCGGGCTCGTCCCATTCCATGTAATAAGCGAGGTAGAAGCGGCCGATCCGCGAGCAGGCCGCGTCGGGCATCTTGTTGGTGCCCATGTAGAGCAGCAACGGCGTGCCGCGCGGCGCCGGGCAGTTGGGGATATGCCGCTTCAATATCTCGACCGCTTCCATCGGCCGGTCGATCCAGGCGTCGTCGCCCATCCAGTAGCCCTGCGGGAAGGACGCCTCGTTGTCGCTATAATAGCGGTCGAAATTGCCGGCGCGGTTCTCGATCCGGTCGATCGCGCGGGCGATCAGCGGATCGCCCAGCAGCGGGGCGAGCTTGCGCCGGCCCTCGGCCTCGCTCGCGACGAAGGCGTTGATGTCGAGATAGATGCGCTGGCGCTGCTCGACCGGCGCGTCCTCGGCGACGTCGGGCGCGGCGGCGACCGCGAACAGCACCTCGACGTCCTTGTCGAGCCGCGGGACGACGGTGTCCATGACCCGCGTGACCGCGTCGAGCTCGCCATAGGCGAAGGTGTAGCTCGCGCCCCAGATCACCTTGGGCGCGTCGAAGCATTGCAGGTGGAAGCGGACGACCACGCCGAACAGGCCGGGCCCGCCGCCGCGCGCGGCCCAGAACAGGTCGCGGTTCTCGGTCTCGCTGGCGCGCAGCAGCCGGCCGTCGGCGGTAACGATGTCGACCGCCTTGACCGCGAACACGCTCATCCCTTGCGACCAGGCGTTGGTGTTCAGCCCGACGCCGCCGCCGAGCAGGAAGCCGCTGATCGGCACGGTGCCGCAATGGGCGCCGGGAAAGGCGAGATCGTCCTCCGCCAGCCGCTCGGCCAGCCCGCGCGAGAAGACGCCGGGGCCGCCCACTGCGGTCTTCGCGGCCTTGTCGACCGCGATCCCGTCGAGCCGGCTGACGTCGATCAGCATGCCGCGGTCCCGCAGGAAGCAGGCGGCCATGCTGTGGCCGCCGCAGCGGGTGGTGACCTTCATCCCGTTGGCGGCGGCGAAGCGGACGGCCTCCTGCACGTCCTCGACCCGCTCGACCTGGACGATCATGTCGGGCCGCCGGTCGGCCTTCGCCCGCTGCCAGATCATCGCCTCGCGCCAGGTCTCGTAGCCGTCGTCGCCCTTGACGACGACGGTGCCGGCGATCCGCGCCTGGAGCGCCGCGGCGTCGCTGCCCTTCGCCGGCGCGGCGAAGCCCTCGGCGCCGGACAGGGCCGTCGCCACGGGGATCGAGACGGCGGTGGCCTGCAGGAAGCGGCGTCGCGACCAAAGAGCAAAGCGGGACATGAATACTCCGGTTGTTCCTTCGGAACCTATGAAGCCAGGGGGAAGGGCAATACAACGCCCGCCCTCCGTCCACTTGTTGCGCAAGTGGCAACATTTCGCCGACATGTTGCGCGTCGGCGCGCGGGGGATCGGGACCGGCGCGATGCCGGCCGGTCCCGATCCCCCGCCGGCGAAGGGTCAGAAGTTCGCCGAGAAACCGACCCGGAAACGGCGCCCGAGGACGTCGTAGAATTGCGGGTTGGTCGGCAGCACCGAGGCGGGCACCGCCGGCGGGTCCTTGTCGAGCAGATTGTCGACCGTCGCGAACAGCTTGTAGCGGCCCGGCTCCTCCGCGGGGCCGATCCGATACTGGGCGTTGAGGCTCAGATAGGTCGCGCTCGGCAGCGTGTTGTCGGCGATGTCGCGGCCTTCGACGAAGCTCCGGTCGTACTTGCCCGCGCTGATGAAGCGGGCCTGCAGCGTCGCCGAGATCCGGTTGATGTCATAGCCGACGATCGCGCTCGCCGCCCAGGACGGGGTGCCGGCGCCGTTGTTCTGCCCGGCCAGCCGGGTGATGAGCGCGCCGTTGACCAGCGTCGACTTGATCGTGTGGTTGGCGAAGACGCGGAAGTCGAGCTTGCCCTCGCCCAGGTCGGTCCGGTAGCCGAGCTCGAGATCGATGCCCTTGGTGCGCTGGGTGGCGATGTTGATGCCGGTGCTGCTGATCTGGGTGATCGTGCCCGATCCGTCGCGGACGATCTGGCTGCAGGCGTCGTTCTGGCCGCCGAAGCACAGGTTGACGATGTCCTGCGGCGCGACGGTCGCGATCGCGTCGTCGATCTTGATGTCGTAATAGTCGACCGAGAAGTTGAAGCCCGGGATGAAGGAGGGCTTCAGCACCGCGCCGAACGACAGCGTGTTCGCGGTCTCCGGCTTCAGGTTGGGATTGCCCTGGACGAAGGGGAAGACCAGCGTCGCGGCATTGCCCCGGAACGGATCGAGGATCGTCTGCGTCGCGAGGCCGCGCGCCGGGGTGAACAGCTCGGGGATGTTCGGCGCGCGCACGTCGCGGGAGCGGGTGACGCGGAAGCGCAGGTCGTCCGACACGTCCCAGGTGGCGCCCAGCTTCCACATGCTGATGCCGCCGCTCGAACTGTAGTCGGCATAGCGATAGGCGCCGTTCAGGGTCAGCGCCTCGACGAACGGAAGGTCGGCGAGCAGCGGCGCCTCCAGCTCGATATAGGCTTCCTTGACGTTGAACTTGCCGTCGACGTTGCGCGCATTGCCGAAGGTGAACACGCCGGCCCGCGACAGCGGGTCCGCGACCGCGTGGAGCGTCTCGCGGCGATATTCGCCGCCCATCGCGACGCCCCAGCGGCCGGCGCCGATGTCGAACAGCTTGCCGGTGATGCCTGCGCTGGCCGCGATCTCGCGCTGGGTCTGGCGCAGGTCCTGGTCCGCCCGGAAATAATTCTGGACGTCGGCGGTGTTGCGGTTGGTGCCGAACGGGTTGAACGGGCGGCAGGCGGTCGACGGGTTGGTCAGCGCCACGCGGCAGACGACCGAGCCGTCGGGCGCGCTTACCGCGTCGATCATCTCGGCCGCGCGCGCCGCCATGAACGCGCCCAGGATCTGCTGGCGATACTTGTTCTGGCCATATTCGAAATTGGCGGCCCAGTTCCAGCTCGGCGCGAGCGAGCCCTTGGCCCCCGTCACGCTGCGCCAGGTCTCGGTGGTCGAGACCGGCACCGGCCGGCCCACGTCGGTCCACAGCCGCCCGAAGCCGAAGGAGGAGACGCCCGCGGCGTCCATCTGCGCCGCGACCGACGCCGGCAGGAACGGATTCTCGCGCTGGATCGTCAGGTTGCCATAGTTGAAATAATAGGGGGTCGATGCGACGCCCTTCGACCAGCCATAGGAGAAGTCCTGGCTCAGCTCGAGCGCGTCGGAGACCTCGTAGCCGGTGCGCAGATAGGCCACTCGCCGGTCGAGCTCGGGAAGCAGCGCGTCGCCGAGATAGAGCCGGGTGCCCTGGCCCTCGCCGCCGATCATGAGCTGGGCGCCGGGAAGCTGGCCATAGGTGAACGGCCGCGGCGTGCCGTCGGCATTGAAGGTGGTGCCGCGCAGCGGGCCCGAGGTGATGATGCCGTTTGGCGTCATCGTCGCGTTCTGGACGTTCGAGGCGATGATCCGCACCGGCGTCGCGCCGGCGACGTTGGTGACGAGGCCGTAGGAGCGCCGGCCCCAGTCGCGCGAATAGGCGTCCTTGGCGCCGTCGCTGCGATAGACGTCGACCGCCAGCGTCGCATAGCCGCGCCCGCCGCCGAACTGCACGCCGCCCAGGAAGGCGCCGCGATATTCCTTGCCGTCCGAATGCTGCGTCATGCCGACGTCGCCGCGCACCTGGAAGCCTTCATATTTGCGGCGCAGCACCAGGTTGAGCACGCCCGCGACCGCGTCCGATCCATAGACCGCGGAGGCGCCGCCGGTGACGACCTCGACGCGCTCGACGAGCAGCGAGGGGATGAAGTTGAGGTCGACCTGGCCCAGGTCGGACGAGGGCACGTGGCGGACGCCGTCGACCAGGGTCAGCGTCCGGTTGGTGCCGAGGCTGCGGAGGTTGGCGTAGTTGGCGCCGACATTCTTGGTGTTGTTCGTGGTGCTGGCCGGCGTGGTGGAACCGCGGAAGGCCGGAAGCTCGTTGAGCACGTCGGCCACGTTCACCGCCTGGCGCTTGTCGAGCAGGTCCGCGCCGACCACGGTCAGCGGGCTCGGCGCCTCGGTGCCGTCGCGGATGATGCGCGAGCCGGTGACGGTGATCTCCTGGTCCGCCGCCGGCTCGTCGGCCGCGCTGGCGGGCAGCGCCTGCGCCGACGCCGCCATCGGCAGGCCGACGAGGAGCCCGGCCATCGCGGCCATGGCAAGCGAACTGACGCGTGTCCTGAAATGCATATGAGACATGATGACCCCCTTTGTTGTTCCCGTGATGGATTGTGTCCCAATCGGAGCGGGGCTCAATCGCCGCTCCAGGCGAAGTTGTTGCGCAGGCCGCAACACGACGGACGAACCCAGGTCGAAGGCGCCCTCCGGGAAGACGCGATGCGTCCTCCCTCCTGTCGTCAGGCGGTCGTTTCGGCGTCGGCGCGGCCGCACCTGACCGTCATTGCGGCCGGGCGTAGACCTCGCGTCCCTCGAAGACGGTCGACAGGACCTTGGTCTCGCCGATGTCGGCGGCGGGGATCTTGAACAGGTCGCGGTCGAGCACGATCATGTTGGCGAACTTGCCGACCTCGATCGATCCGTTGACCTTGTCCCAGCCGACCGACTTGGCGCCGTTGATCGTCGCGATCTCGATCGCGTCCTTGAGGCCGATCGATTCCGGGCCGTGATCGAGCATGCCGCCGATCGCCGGGAACAGGTTCGGCGCCGGCAGCACGACCCAGTCGCTGCCCAGCGTCATCAGCGTGCCGCGCGCGAGCAGCGACTTGAACGGCCAGGCCCCGGCCAGGTTCTTGGTCAGCGGCCCCTTGATCTGCCAGATCGCCGGCGACATCTCGCCGACCGCGCCGAGCCTGGCCGGGCGATCGATGTCCTGCGGCGAATAGCGCAGGCTGTGCGCGACATCGTGGAGGATGCCCGAATTGCCGTTGGCGGTGCGGGCGGCCTCGATCGCGTCGAGCGCGGTGCGGATCGCGCCCGATCCGACGGCGTGCATCTTCACCTTGATGCCCATCTTGTCGAACCGGGTCAGCGCGGCGTTGAGCACGGCGGGCTTCTCGTAGAGGCGCGCGACCGCGACCTCGCCGTGATCGTCGAGCTCGACGTCGGTCGAATGGGGCTGCAACGGGCTGCCGTCGACGTAGATCTTCACGAAATCGGTGAAGATGTGCGACGTCGCATAGTCCTTGCGATGGGCGATCACCTCCTCGGTCTCCTGCGGCGGCATCAGCGCGCTCGCCGGGTTGCCCCAGACGATGTGGGTGGCGGTGCGCAGCGTCCATTTGCCGGCGAGGTCGAGCTTGCGCATCTCCTCGAGCATCTGGCGCGACGCGGTCGCCTCCTGCGCGGAGGTGATGCCATATTCGGCGCAGAGCGCGGCGGTGCGCAGCAACGCCTCGTCGACCGTCGCGGCGGGCAATGCGGGGATGTGCTGGGTGATCAGCCAGGTCGCCTTGGAGAGGAACTCGCCGGTCGGCTCGCCGTCGGCGCGGTGCAGCACCCGGCCGCCCTCGGGATCGGCCGTGGCGCGGTCGACGCCCGCGATCTGGAGGGCCTTCGTGTTGGCGAGGCCGTGATGATAGGACCATTCGCGGATGTAGACGGGCGTGTCGGGAAAGGCCGCGTCGAGATATTTGCGGTCGGCATGGCCATCGGGGAACAGGTCGCCGCGATAGACGTCGGCGACGATCCAGCCGCCATATTGCCGGTCCTTCGAGCAGGATTGCAGGCTGGCGACGATCTGTTCGATCCGGCTTTCCGGCGCGATCTGGCAATAGATGTAGCGCGCCTCGCCCTTGAGCATGTGCTGGTGCGCGTCGTGGAGGCCCGGCATCGCGAATTTGCCGGCGAGGTCGACGACCCTGGTGCCAGTGCCGATATAGGCCTGCACGCCCTTGTCGGTGCCGACATAGGAGAATTTGCCGTCCTTGATCGCGACGGCGTCCGCCCAGGGATGCGCGCGATCGACGGTGTAGATCCGGCCATGGCGATAGACGGTGTCGGCGACGGGCTCCGCCGACAGCTTCGCGCCGCTCGCCAGAAGCACGGCCAGAAGGGCCATCGAACCGATTTTCATGCTGTCAGCTCCCCATGTCGCCTGTGCCGATGTTTCGGCCGGATAGGGATGCTGTTTGACGGGATGGGCGACGGAGTCGCAATCCCCCTGTGGGCGGCAGTTGTTGCGCATCGTGCAACAAGCCTCGGGCCGTGACCGGTCTATCCGGTCGCGCGCGGCACGGCGGCGCGCCGTTCCTCCCAGTCGAGGACAAGTTCGCGCCGGGTGAAGAGCCAGCGGCCGTCGATCCGGCGCAGCCTGTCCTGGTAGCGGATCGCCCAGCTCAGGATCGAGCGGGCGCCGTCGGCTGCCTCGGTCATATGGTCGGCGACGCAATAGGTCTCGCCGGTCGCGTCGTCGCCGTCGATGATGTGGTGTTGGTTGAGCACGCGGTGCTGGGTCGCGGCGAAGGCCGCCGCCAGCCTGGGAAGCGCGGCCAGCACCCGTGCGCGGCCCTCGATCCGGCCGCGCGGGGTGACCAGCACCATCTCCTCGGCCATGATCGCTGTCCAGATCGCCGGGTCGCGGCGGTCGGCGCCGATCGCGTAGAGCGTCGCCGCGCGGCGGATCGCCTGTTCGTCGAGCAGGCGCCGGACCTCGGCGTCCACCGCGTTCATCCCCGGCCGCGATAGAGCGCGACGATCTCCCCGACCGCGGTGGCGATGTCGTTGCGGCGATAGCCGAGCAGCGCGGCCTCGGCCGGGTCGGGATCGAAATAAATCTCCCCGCCATGACCGGCGAAGCTGCCGATCAGCGGGTGCGGCTTGTCGAGCAGCGGCACCTCGACGTCCTTGCCGAACGCCCGGAAATAGAGCTGGAAATAGTCGCGGAAGCTCAGATTCTCGTCGCCGACCAGATAGGCCTTGCCCGACTCGCCGCGCTCGATCGCGCCCGCCGTCGCCTCGGCCAGCGAGCGGATCGACATGAAGTTGACGCCGCCCGGCGGGGCGTAGACCGGGATGTCGGGGAATTTGCCCTCGGCATAGGCCGCGACCTTCTCGAAGCCGCGCGGGTCGAGGCCGGGCACCGCGCCGAGCATATAGGGCGGGTTGAGCGAGAGGACGCGGAAGCCGGGCCGGGCCAGCGCGCGTACCCGCTCGTCCGACGCCTTGCGCGATCGGATATAGGCATTGCCCTCCAGCAGGTGCGGCGCCGCCTGCGGGTAGAAGCTGCCGATGTTGATCGCGCAGCCGACCCCGGCGTCGCGCGCCCGTTCGAACAACTGCGGCACCAGCTCGGCGTTGGTGCGCTCCCAATAGGCGGCGGCATCGTCGTCTTTGCCGACATGGCGGGTGTCCTGCCCGGCCGCGAACACCATCGCGTCGAACCCGGCCAGTTCCTCGCGGCTGTAGCCGCCCGCGATATAGTCGCCGGCGAGGAAGGGCATCGCCGCCATCGGCGTCGTGGCGAGCGGCGGCTTGCGCGACCCGATCGTCACCTTGTGCCCCAGCGCGGCGAGGTGGATCGCGGCGTCGCCGCCGATCATCCCCGATCCGCCGATCACCAATATTTTCATGCTTCTCATCCCCTCCCGATAAGGTCGCCGGCCGCGTCAGCCCGACGGATAGCCGCCGCCCTCGTAGAGGCGGTCGAGCGCGGCATAGTCGATCGCGGCGCCCGCGCGCGGCAGGGCGTCGGCGAAGACGACGCTGCGCGGCTTCTTGTAGGAGGCGATCGTCCGGCGGCAGTGGTCGATGACGGCAGCCTCGTCGATCGCCATGCCCGGCTTGGCGACGACGATCGCGCGGACGCTCTGCATCCAGACGGGGTCGGGCGTGCCGATCACCGCCACCTCGGCGACGCCGTCGATCTGGGCGATGCAGCGCTCGACCTCGGCCGGATAGATGTTCTCGGCGGCCGACTTGATCAGCCGGCCCTTGGGCCCGATGAAGCTGAGCGTCCCGTCGCTCTCGCGGCGGCCGAGGTCGTTGGTGCGGCGCCAGCCGTCGGCGGTGTAGCGCTGCGCGTTGATCTCGGGCCGGCGCCAATAGCCCGGGCTGACCGTCCAGCCGCGCACCCCGATCTCGCCGACCTCGCCGTCGGGCAGCTCGCGGCCCTCCTCGTCGAGCATCGCCAGCCGCACCAGCGGCGAGGGGCGTCCCATGCCGCCCTTGCCGGGATCGCCCAGCGCGCTGAAGGTCGAATAGCCCATCGTCTCGGTCTGGCCGTAGCCATAGGGGCGCTTGCCCCACAGGCTGTCGTCGATCGTGACCAGCGCGTTCCATTCGGGCTTGTAGGGCTGCGAGCGGAGCGAACCGAGGTCGGGGCGCCCGTCGCCCAGTTCGAGGATCTTCTCCATCGTCGGCGGCAGGATGAAGGTGTCGCTGACCTTCTCCGCCGCGATGATCGCGCACATGTCGGCCGGATCGGCCTGCCGCACGAACAGGTTGCGCCCGCCGACGGCGAAGGTCGCGAGGCAGTCGAGCAGGGTCGCGACGTGGAAGAGCGGCGTCGCGCTGAGATAGGTGGTGGCGTGGTTCCAGCCGCGCAGCGCGGCATAGTGCAGTGCCTGGAGCACCAGCGCCTGGCGGGTCAGGATCGCCGCCGCCGGCCGGCCCGAGAAGGCGGCGGTGTAGAGCAGGAGCTGGGGCGCGTCGGAGGGCATGGCGGCGGCCTCGGCCTCGGGCGCGCCGGCGATCGCCGTCTCATAGGCGCAGGCGGGATCGAGCGAATCCTGCCGCAGCCAGGTGCAGCTCCGCTCCCGCCATTCGGCGCGCAGCGTGTCGGGCAGGCTGTCGGGCTGCCAGACGACGACCTGCGGGTCGAGATCGTCGAGGACGAAGCGCAGCTCGTCCTCCGACTGGCGCCAGTTGAGGATCGCGAGCGCCGCGCCCAGCCGCCCCGCCGCGATCAGCAGTTCGAGCACGCAATGGGAGTTCTGGCCGAGCCACACCACCCGGTCGCCCGGCTTCACCCCGGCCGCGTCGAGCCAGCCGGCGAGCCGCCGCACCCGTCCGGCGAAGGCGGCATAGTCGTGGCCCCGGCCGCTCTCCATCTCCAGCACGGCGGGGCGGTCGCGCCACCGCCGGGCATGTTCCTCGAGCATCGCCGCAAGATCGAGTCCCGACACCTTGTCCCTCCGCTTGGAGCCGCTTCCCTGAGCGGCCGCTTGTATCCGCCTTCCCAAGCTAAGCTGATCTTTATTCGCAGTTCAAGCTTATTGATCAAGCGATCGCTTGGTATTATCTTGAGTCGCACGGATCGAGAGGAAAGGTATAGGATATGGCCGTGCCGAGACTGGTCGCCGAAAGCGCCGACATCTCGCCGATCGAGGAGATCATCGCCGAGGCGCGGGCGGGGCGGCCGTTCATCCTGGTCGATTCGGAGGACCGCGAGAATGAGGGCGACCTGATCGTCCCTGCCCAGTTCGCGACGCCCGAGGCGGTCAACTTCATGGCGGTGCACGGGCGCGGGCTGATTTGCCTGTCGCTGACCGCCGACCGCATCGCGGCGCTGCGGCTGCCGCCGATGGCGCAGGACAACCGCACCCAGCACGGCACCGCCTTCACCGTGTCGATCGAGGCGCGCGAGGGGATCACCACCGGCATCTCCGCGCACGACCGGGCGCGCACCATCCAGGTCGCCGCCGATCCCGATCGCGGGCCGGCCGACATCGTCTCGCCCGGCCATGTCTTCCCGCTCGCCGCGCGCGACGGCGGCGTGCTCGTCCGCGCCGGGCATACCGAGGCGTCGATCGACATCGCCCGGCTCGCCGGCCTGCGCCCCGCCGCGGTGATCTGCGAGATCATGAACGACGACGGGACGATGGCGCGCCTGCCCGACCTGCTCGGCTTCGCCGCGCGCCACGGGCTGAAGATCGGCACGATCGCCGACCTGATCGCCTATCGCCGCCGCACCGAGCGCCATGTCGCGCGCGAGCTGGAGCGCGACTTCGACACGATCCACGGCCGCTTCCGGCTGGTCGCCTATCGCAACCTGCTCGACAACAGCCTCCACATCGCGCTGGCCAAGGGGGTGATCGACCCCGATGCGCCGGTGACGGTGCGCATGCACCGGCTGGAGTTCGGCCCCGACGTGCTGGGGATGAGCGGCGACCGGCATAGTTGCCTGAGCAACGCGATGAAGACGATCGCGGACGAGGACGGCCCCGGCGTGATCGTGCTGCTCAAGGACTGGGACCCCGACTGGCTGCTGCGCCAGCTCGGCCCCGCCGACGCCCATACCTGCCAGACGCGCGCGCTGCGCGACTATGGCATCGGCGCGCAGATCCTGATCGACCTGGGGGTGCGCAAGATGGTGCCGATCACCTCGGCCCGGCCCAATCCGGCGGCGCTGCCCGGCTATGGGCTGACGATCGTCGGCTGGCGGCTGTTCGGCAAGGACGGCGTTCCCGAGGACGAGGTGACTTTGTTCGACTGAGCCGGTTCGCCGGATGACGGCGCGCGCCGCCGACAGATCCTTGCTTATCCGCGATTTCCGAGGCGGCGGATGTTTCCATCCGCCTAGAAATCGCTCTATATCCGCCGCCATGACCGACATCGCAGAGATGACCAGCGTGCCCAGCGTCTCGCTGGCGACCAGCCATTCCGATCCGGACGGCTTCGCCCAGGCGATCGGCCGCTCGTTCGAGCGCTTCGGCTTCGCCGTCGTCGCCGATCACGGCATCCCGGCCGAGCTGATCGCGCGGGCGGAGGCCACCGCCCGCGCCTTCTTCGCGCTGCCCGAGGCGGTCAAGCGCGCCTATTGCGTCGAGGGCGGCGCCGGCCAGCGCGGCTACACCCCCTTCCGGGTCGAGACCGCCAAGGACGCGACCGAGGCCGACCTGAAGGAATTCTGGCATGTCGGCCGCGAGCTGCCGGCGGGGCACCGCTTCGCGGGCGAGATGCCTGCCAATATCTGGCCGGCCGAGGTGGAGGATTTCCGCCGGGTCACTTTGGAGCTGTTCGACGCGTTCGAGGCGACCGGGCGGCGCATCCTCTCGGCGATCGCGCGCTATCTGGGCCTCGCCCCCGATGTCTTCGACGATGCGATCGAGGACGGCAATTCGATCCTGCGCCTGCTCCATTATCCGCCGATCGGTCCCGACGCGCCCGGCATCCGCGCCGGCGCGCATGAGGACATCAACGCGATCACCCTGCTGCTCGGGGCCGAGGAGGGCGGCCTCCAGCTCCTCGACCGCGACGGCCGCTGGCTCGCGGTCGGCATCGCGCCGGGCGAGCTGGTGGTCAACATCGGCGACATGCTCCAGCGACTGACCAACCGCAAGCTGCCCTCGACCAGCCACCGGGTGATGAACCCGCCGCCCGAACGGCGCGGCTTCGCGCGCTATTCGATGCCCTTCTTCCTGCACTTCCGCCCCGATTACCTGATCGAGACGCTGCCGCAGACGATCGACGCCGCGCATCCCAACCAGTTCCCCGAACCGATCACCGCGAACGACTACCTCCTGCAGCGGCTGCGCGAGATAAAGCTGATCTGAACCCCAATTAAGCCCCTCCCTTTCAAGGGAGGGGGGACCTGTTTGTGTTCGGGACTTCCACTCCTGTCAGCAGTTGGTCTAGCCTGACCCCATCTGAAAGGGGTTCCATCATCATGCGCTTCACCACCAGCCTGGCCGCCCTCGCGCTGGCCCTCGCCCCGCTGTCCGCCCACGCCGCCGACGAGAAGAAGAAGGACGATGCCGCCGCCGCCGCGCCGGTGCCGCCGCCCAACGTCTCGGTGACGAAGCACAAGGGCAGCTTCGGCGGGCAGTCGATCGCCTATACCGCGACCACCGGCGAGACCTATCTGACCGACAAGGACGACAAGCCGGTCGCGGCGATCTTCGCGACCTCCTATGTCAAGGACGGCGGCGATCCGAAGACACGGCCGATCACCTTCCTCTACAATGGCGGCCCCGGCTCGGGCTCGCTGTGGCTGCACATGGGTGCGTTCGGGCCGAAACGGGTCGTGCTGCCCGACGCGAAGGACGACGGCGCGCCGCCCTATCCGGTGATCGACAATCCCGAAAGCCTGCTCGACGTCACCGACCTCGTCTTCATCGATCCGGTCGGCACCGGCTTCTCGCACACGCTGGGCGGCAAGGACCCCAAGGATTATTGGGGCGTCTCGGCCGACGCCAAGTCGATCGCCGAGTTCATCCGCATCTGGCTGAACGAGAACGGCCGCTGGGCCTCGCCCAAATATATCGGCGGCGAAAGCTACGGCACCACCCGCTCGATCGCGCTGATCAACGAGCTGGAGGGCAGCTACAACGACGTCGCGGTTAACGGGATCATCCTGATCTCGACGATCCTCGATTTCGGCGCGGCGGCCGAGGCGCAGGGCAATGAGATGCCCTATATCCTCAACCTGCCGTCGATGGCGACGACTGCCTGGTATCACCACAAGATCGCCAACCCGCCCGCGACCGTCGCCGAGGTCGCGGCGCAGGCGCGCGCCTTCGCGATCGGGCCCTATGCGGCGGCGCTGCTCAAGGGCAACCAGCTCGGCGCCGAGGAACGCGCCTCGGTCCGTGCCGAGCTCGCCCGGCTGACCGGCCTGTCCGAGGCGTTCGTCGACAACGCCAATCTGCGCGTCTCGCCGGGCCGCTTCTACAAGGAGCTGCTGCGCGACCGGGGGCAGGTGATCGGCCGGCTCGACACCCGCTATACCGGCGTCGACTATGACAAGGCGGGCGAGGAGCCCGACAACGACCCCAGCTTCTACGGCATCGACGCGGCCTACACCTCGGCGATCAACAGCTATGTGCGCGGCGACCTCAAGCTGAAGACCGACCGCCATTATGTGACGATCGGCGGGGTCAACAGCTGGGACTGGAAGCTGGCCGACCAGCGCGGCCGCGACGGGGAGGTCTATGTCAACGTCGCGCCCTATCTGGGCAAGGCACTGCGCGAGAATAGCGGCCTGCGCGTGTTCGTCGGCCAGGGCTGGTATGATTTCGCGACGCCCTTCTTCGGCGCCGAATATTCATTGAACCGGCCGGGTTTCGACCCGTCGCGGATCAGCTTCCATTATTATGACGCGGGCCACATGATGTACGTCCGCCCCGACGACCTCCGCAAGCTGAGCGCCGACGTCCGGGCGTTCATCCGGGGGTGACGAACAATTTCCCCCTCCCTTTCAAGGGAGGGGGGCAGTGGGTGGCGAGCGCAGCGAGCCCCTCGCTCGTCCCTACCCGCCAAGAGTTGACCCCCTTGGCTGCGTTCTGACCCCTCCCTTGAAAGGGAGGGGATTTTCGCGAAGTTACCCCGCCCGCGATAGCCGGGGACGCCCTGGTCGGGGACCCACAGACCCTCGGGCGCGGGGCCCGATTGCCAGAAGACGTCGATCGGGATGCCGCCGCGCGGATACCAGTAGCCGCCGATGCGCAGCCAGACCGGCTTCATCTCCTCGGCCAGCCGCTGGCCGATGCCGACGGTGCAATCCTCGTGGAAGCCGGCATGGTTGCGGAAGGAGGCGAGGAACAGCTTGAGCGACTTGGATTCGACGATCGTCTCGCCCGGCGCATAGTCGATCACCAGATGCGCGAAGTCGGGCTGGCCCGTCACCGGGCAGAGCGAGGTGAACTCCGGCGCGGCGAAGCGGACCAGATAAAGGGTGCCGGGGCGCGGATTGGGAACATAATCCAGCACCGCCTGTTCGGGGGAAGCGGGCAGGGTGCTGGTCTTGCCCAGGTGGAGAGTGGACGCGGACATGCCGCCGCCCTTAGACCAGTGACGCCGGCTACGCCACGTCGGGCAGAAAATTATGCCTGATGATATTTTTATGAAACATACTTGCAATCAAACCTATCTGTAGATAATTAAAAGTCTCCTCCCCCGGATAATCTGATTCGCCAACGCAGTGGCGCGTTGGTACATGTGCGTCCGTAACGAGGAGGAAATGATGGACATGCTGGTTTCGACCGAATGGCTTGCTGGCGAACTCGGGGCCAATGATCTCCGCGTCGTCGACGCGACCTATTTCGCGCTCGATCCTGCGCGCGACGCCCAGGCCGATTATGAGGCGGGGCATATTCCCGGCGCCGTCTATCTCGACCTCGCCAATCTGAAGGACGACATGTCGGAACTGCCCGGCATGCTGCCGACGGCGGAGAAATTCGCCAGCCGCATGCAGTCGCTGGGGCTCGGCGACGGCAGCCGCATCGTCCTCTATGACAACAGCCCGCACCGCACCGCCGCGCGCGCCTGGTTCATGTTCCGCATGTTCGGCGCCAACGAGGTGGCGATCCTCGACGGCGGTCTCCAGAAATGGGTCGCCGAGGGCCGGCCGCTCGAACAGGGCAAGGTCGCGCTGCGCCACCGCCACTTCACCGTGTGGCGCGATCCGGCGCAGGTCCGCGACCTCGGCCAGATGAAGGCCAATGTCGCGAGCGGCGCCGAGGAGGTGGTCGACGCGCGGTCCGAGAAGCGTTTCACCGGCGAGGAAGGCGATCCGCGCGGCCTCGCCGCCGGGCACATCCCGGGATCGAAGAACCTGCCCTTCGATCGGCTGCTCGACGCCGACGGCACCTTCAAGGACAAGGGCGAGCTCCAGGCCGCGTTCGATGCCGCCGGCATCGACGGGGCGAAGCCGCTGGTCACGACCTGCGGTTCGGGCGTCACCGCGTCGGTGGTGCTGTTCGCCGCCGCGCTGCTCGGCCGCGAGGATATCGCCCTCTATGACGGCTCGTGGAGCGAGTGGGGCTTGCGGCCCGATACCGAAAAGGCCATCGGTCCTGCGTGACCGACGATGAAGGTTCAGCCCTGAAGCCCGGCACTCGGCTGGTGACGGCCGGGCGCCACGCGAAGAATCGCCGGGGGATCGTCAATCCCCCGGTCTGGCGCGCGTCGACCATCTTGTTCGACAGCGTCGCCGAATTGCGCGCCGGCGTCCGCAAGCCCGACGACGGGCTCTATTATGGCCGTCGCGGCACCCCGACCCAATGGTCGCTCGCCGAGGCGCTGACCGAGCTGGAGCCGGGCGCGGCGGGCACCGTTCTCTATCCGTCGGGCGTGGCGGCGATCAGCGCGGTGCTGCTGTCGCTGCTCGCGCCGGGCGACGAGCTGCTGATGGTTGACAGCGCCTATGAGCCGAGCCGGGCGATCTGCAACGGCCTGCTCAGGCGCTTCGGCATCGAGACCCGCTTCTATGATCCGGCGATCGGCGCCGGCATCGCCGACCTGATCGGCGATCGGACCCGCGTCGTCTTCCTCGAAAGCCCCGGCAGCCTGACCTTCGAGGTGCAGGACGTCCCCGCGATCGCCGCCGCGGCGCGGGCGCGTGGGGTGACGACGGTGCTCGACAACACCTGGGCGACCCCGCTGCTCTTCCCCGCGCTCGCGCACGGCGTCGACATCAGCATCCTCGCCTGCACCAAATATATCGTCGGCCATTCGGACGTGATGATGGGATCGGCGACCGCCGTCCCCGGTCATTTCGAGAAGCTGCGGCGGACCAGCCATGCGCTGGGCCAGTGCGTCAGCCCCGACGACGCCTATCTCGCCGCGCGCGGCCTGCGCACCCTGCAGCTCCGCCTGCGCCAGCATGAGGAGGGCGCGCTCGCCGTGGCGCGCTGGCTGGCCGAACAGCCGCAGGTCGCGCGGGTGCTCCATCCGGCCCTGCCCGACTGCCCCGGCCATGAACTGTGGAAGCGCGATTTTTCGGGGGCGTCGGGGTTGTTCAGCATCGTCCTGGACGGCGGCGACGATGCGGCGCGGGCGGCGCTGATCGACGGACTCGACCTGTTCGGGATCGGCTTCTCCTGGGGCGGCTATGAGAGCCTGGCGCTGCCGGTCGATCCGGCGGGCCTGCGCACCGCCACCTCGTGGCAGGCGGAAGGGCCGGCCGTCCGCCTCCACATCGGAATCGAAGACCCGGCGGACCTGATCGCCGACCTCGGACGCGGGCTGGCCCGATTCGAATCGGCGCGGGGCTGACCCCCGCCAGCGGGGCAGCGTCGGTCCGGGAAGCGCCCGGCCGGTGTTTTTCAGGCGGCGCGGGGCAGGACCAGCGCTTCGAGCCGGCGGATCGAGCCGCCGAGCGAATTGCCTAAAAAACGGGCGGCGGCGATCGTGCCGGCATCGGCCCGGCCGCCACGGGCCGCCATGAGCGAGAGGCCCGTCGTGCCGACCGCTTCCGCCTCGCGCAGGATCGCCTCGAAGCGGCGCCGGACGATCGGGCTGGCGGCGGCATAGCCCGACGCCAGCGCGTCCGGCGATCCGGCTTCGCGCGCGGTTTGCGGCGGGAGGTGTCCCGTCGTCGAGCCGGCGAGATCGTCGAGCGCCCGCGCCATCAGGCGGAGGGCGGCGACCCCGTCCATCTCCTCGATCGCGCCGCCGTCGATGGTGGTCATCTTCGCCTGGAACATCGGTCGATCCCTTTGTGCAGCGCCCGTCGAACAGGCAGATCATTGCCGAAACTGCTTAATATTCAGTCAATGGCGGCGGTGATCTCCTCTTTGGAAAATCCCAGAAATCAGCCGATTTTTACCTGTGGCGCAACGGCAACAGTTCGCAGCAAAGGAGCAATGTTTCGACATGATCCGCATTGTGCGATGCGGAATCGTGCTGCACAAATATCGCACTCGCATGCAGTCGGCTCGGCCCTGAAGGGCAATCAGAGAAGTCCGGCGCGGCGAGGCAGGGGAACGGAAACGCTTGTCATAAGGGGATTAACTATGCGCGCTTCCTTCATCGGCCTTTCGGCGCTCGCGCTGGCCGCCACCGCCACGCCTGCTTTCGCCCAGGACGACAGCCAGGAGTTCACGCTGACCGGCAGCGCCGCGCTCGTGAGCGACTATCGTTTTCGCGGCATCTCGCAGTCGGGCAAGCACCTCGCGGTCCAGGCCGGCGCGACGCTGACCCACGCCTCGGGCTTCTACGTCAGCTTCTGGGGCAGCTCGATCGACGATTATGTCGCGGCGGGCGCCGATGCCGAGCTCGACCTGATCGCCGGCTATTCGACCACGGTCGGCGCGGTCACCCTCGACGGCGGGGCGCTCTATTACACCTATACCTCGGCTACCAAGGGCGTGCCGACCGACTTCCTCGAACTCTACGCTTCGGCAAAGACGGCGATCGGTCCGGCGACCGTCAAGGTCGGCGCCGCCTATGCGCCCAAGTCGAACGCGCTCAGCGTCGGCTTCGGCAAGGAAGACAATCTGTACGTCTACAGCGACGTCTCGGTCGCGGTTCCCGACACGCCGTTCGGCGTCGCCGCGCACCTCGGCTATTCGCCCGACACCACCCTGATCACCGGCGACAAATATCTCGATTGGAACCTGGGCGTGACCTACACGTGGAAGGCCGCAACCTTCGGTGTTTCCTATGTCGACACCGATCACAAGAAGGGTTTCCTGACCTCGCCGACGTCCGGCAGGGACATCGCCAAGGCCGGTGTCGTGGTCTCGGCGACCTACGCTTTCTGATCCTGCCATCTGGGGGAGGCAGGGAGGGGCCGCGGTTCGCCGCGGCCCCTTTTCCGTTCAGCGGCTCGCCGTCACCAGTTTCGCCGTGATGGGATGGGCCGGCGCCGCGATCAGGCGCTCGGCCGGTCCCTCCTCGACGATCCGGCCCGCATCCATCACGACGATGCGGTGGCAGAGCCGCCGGGCGACGGCGAGGTCGTGGGTGATCATCAATATGGCGAGGCCGCGCTGCTTCTGGAGCTCGGCGAGCAGGTCGAGGATCGTGCCCGCGACGAGCACGTCCAGCGCCGAGGTCGCCTCGTCGAGCAGCAGCATCGCCGGATCGGGGCCGAGCGCGCGGGCGATCGCGACGCGCTGCGCCTGGCCGCCCGACAGCGCGGCGGGCCGCCGGCCGGCGAGCGCGGGGTCGAGCCCGACCTCGGCCAGCGCCGCCTCGACCCGCGCGGCGACCGCCGCATCGTCGAGGTCGGGGCGCAGCCGGCGCAGCGGTTCGGCGACGATGTCGCGGACCTTCCACAGCGGATCGAGGCTGGCGACCGGGTCCTGGAACACCGGTTGGAGCCCGGCGCGGTCGCGCGGGCGCATCGCCTTGCGCGGCGGCAGCGGGGCGCCGCGCCAGCGGACCTCGCCCGCGTCGATCGGGCCGAGCCGGGCGATCGCGCGCGCCAGCGTCGACTTGCCCGATCCCGATCCGCCGACGATCGCCACGGCCTCCCCTTCGGCCACGTCGATGTCGACGGCGTCGACCGCCTGGAGACGGCCGCGCCGCCAGCCCGGCCGCGCGAAGGAGACCGACACTTGCCGCGCCTCGACCAGCGGCGCGCCGACCGGGCCGAGCGCGGGTGGGGGGCCGTCGAGGCGGGGGCTCGCGGCGATCAGCGCGCGGGCATAGTCGCTCTTCGGATCGCCCAGCACCGCGCGGCTCGGGCCGGTCTCGACGATCCGGCCGGCGTGCATCACCGCGACGGCGTCGGCAAGGTCGGCGACGGCGGCGAGATCGTGGCTGACGAGCAGCAGCGCCATCCCCTCCTCGTCGCACAGCCGGCCGAGCAGCGCCATGATCTCGGCGCGCAGCATCGCGTCGAGCGCGGTGGTCGGCTCGTCGGCGACGAGCAGCTTCGGGCGATGGGCGATCGCCATGGCGATCAGCGCGCGCTGCCGCTGCCCGCCCGACAGGCGGTGCGGATATTGGTCGAGCCGCTCGCGCGGGTCGTGGAGCCCGACGCGTTCGAGCGCGGCGGCCATCTCCGCCCGGCTCGGGCGCGGCGCCCCGGCCTGGGTCCAGGCCTCGCGGAGCTGGGCGCCGATCGTCAGGTGCGGGGTCAGCGCGGTCAGCGGCTGCTGGAAGACGAAGCCGACGTCGCAGCCGCGGACATGGCGCAGCCGTGCCTCGCGTGCGCCGACCAGTTCCTCGCCGTCGAGCCGGAAGGAGCCCTGGACGGTCGCGGGCGACAGGCCGAAGGGGGCGAGGCAGGTCTGGCTCTTGCCCGATCCCGACGCGCCGACCAGCGCCAGCGAGCGGCCCGCCGCGATCGCGAAGCTCGCGCCCTCGACGATCCGCCGGCCGCCGATCCGGATGTCGAGATTGTCGGCGGCGAGCAGGGTCATTGGACGAAACGGTCGCGCAGGCTCTCCCCGATCCGGGTCAGGCAGAGCAGCAGGGCGACGAGCATCGCCGCCGGCAGCAGCAGCGCATACGGGGCGATGTCCATGTCGTCGGCGCCGTCCTTGAGCAGGATGCCGAGCGACGTCATCGGTTCCTGCACGCCGAGGCCGAGGAAGGACAGGAAGCTCTCGATCATCACCACCTGCGGCACGGTGAGCAGCAGATAGGCGATCGCGACCCCGGCGATGTTGGGCAGCATGTGGCGCAGGACGATCGCGACCGGCGGCGCGCCGGCGGCCTCGGCGGCGGTGACGAAGGGGCGGTCGCGCAGCGCGATCATCTGGCCGCGCACCACCCGCGCCATGGTCAGCCACTCCACCGCGCCGATGCCGAGGAAGACGAGCAGGATCGAGCGGCCGAACACGACCATCAGCAGGATCACGACGAACATGAAGGGCAGAGCGTAGAGCGCGTCGACGATCCGCATCATCGCCTCGTCGACCTTGCCGCCGCGCCAGCCGGCGATGGCGCCCCAGGCGACGCCGACGACCAGCGACACCAGCGCGGCGGCGAAGGCGACGCCCAGCGTCACGCGGGTGCCGACCAGCGTCCGCGCGAGCAGGTCGCGGCCGACGCTGTCGGTGCCCATCGGGTGGCCGGCGGTGAAGGGCGCCGCGCGCACCGCGTCCCAGTCGATCATGTCGTAGCGCCAGTCGAGCGTCAGCGGGCCGGCCAGCGCGGCGACGACGATCAGCGCGATCAGGATCAGCGCGGGCCGCATCGCCCTAGCGCCTCGCCCGTGGGTCGAGCCAGCCATAGGCCAGGTCGGCGAGCAGGTTGAACAGGATGATCAGCGCCGCGTAGAGCGTGACCACGCCGAGCACGAGCGGATAGTCGCGGTTGAGCGCGCCCTGCACGAAATAGCGGCCGAGCCCCGGCAGTGCGAACACCGTCTCGATCACCACCGCGCCGGTCAGCAGCCCGGCGGCGGCCGGCCCGAGATAGGAGGCGACCGGCACCAGCGCGGGGCGCAGCGCGTGGACGATCAGGATGCGCGGCCGGCTCAGCCCGCGCGCGCGGGCCATGCGGACATGGTCCTGCGCCAGCACTTCGGCGAGTCCCGCGCGCGCCAGCTTGGCGATCGCGCCGGTCGCGGGCAGGGCGAGCGCGATGACCGGCAGGATCATGTGCGGCGGATCGCCGTCGCCCCAGCCCGACACCGGTAGCCACCCCGCCCACAGCCCGAAGATCAGCGCGAGCAACGGGCCGACGACGAAGCTGGGCAGCGCGGTGAGCAAGGTCGCGCCGAGCATCAGCCCGCGATCGACGCGGCCGCCCGGACGCGCGGCGGCGGTCATGCCGGCGCCGAGGCCGAGCAGCAGCGCGAGCAGCAGCGCCAGCCCGCCGAGCGTCAGCGAGATCGGCAGGCCGCGCGCGATCAGGTCGGTGACGCTGAAGTCGCGATAGACCAGCGACGGTCCGAAATCGCCGTGCAGCAGCCGCCAGACATAGCGGCCGACCTGCTCGGGCAACGGCCTGTCGAGCCCATAGGCGGCCATCAGCGCGGCGCGGGTCTGCGGATCGAGCGGCCGTTCGCCGTCGAACGGCCCGCCGGGCGCGACCCGCATCAGCACGAAGGACAGGATCACCACCGCCGCCAGGGTCGGCAGCGCGGTCAGCAGCCGGCGGCGGATCAGGTCGAGCATGCGGCGCGCGCCTCTGGTGCGGGGGCCGGCTCACCAACGATCGTCATTCCAGCGAAAGCTGGAATCTCACTGGCCTTGGCGACGTCGAGAAGAAGGGAGATCCCGGCTTTCGCCGGGATGACGCTTCGGGCGGCTGGCCGTTGCCGCCTCAGTTGCCGATCGTGACGCTGGCGTCCGCGCTGTTCGTCGCGGCGGCGGCGAGGATGGTGCGGGTGGCGGGGCCCTTGTCGACCGTGTTCTGGCCGACTTCGGCGACCGAGGAGCGGATGCCGGGCTCGGGCACCGTCTTGGTCAGGCCGATGATGTCCTTCTCGGTCTGGCTCTTCGGCGCCTGGGTGTTGGCGAACATCGCCGACAGCGCCTGCTGGCTCGAATCGGCCTCCTGCGGGCGCGAGGCGCCGGGCTTCGGCGGGACCAGCGCGAAATCGGGCGGGATGGTCAGCGGCGCGCGCTTCGACACGGCGAAGGCGTCGAGGTTCGACGAGCGGCCGGCCATCACGCCCGGGCGATCGCCCCGGCTGCACGCCGACACCAAGGTCATGGCGACCAGCGCCGAACCGACAAGCAACTTAGACCGCATCGACATTCTCCGCAGGAACCTTGGGCTCACGCACCAGCAGGGCGCGCAGCACCAAGATCAACACACCTATCGTAATCGCGGCGTCCGCGACATTGAAGACCAAAAAGGGATGCCAGTCGCCGATATGGGGATCGAGGAAGTCGGCGACATAGCCGAGCCGCGTCCGATCGGCGATGTTGCCGATCGCTCCGCCCAGCACCAGGCCGAGCGCGACCACGTCGCCCTTCGCCTTTTCCCGCCAGATCCAGGCGACGATCCCGGCCGCGATCAGCGCGGTGCCGGCGACCAGCAGCCAGCGCTCGCGATCCGACCCGGCGATCAGGAAGCCCATCGACACGCCGTAATTTTCCACCCAGCGCAGGTCGAAGAAGCTGGTGATCTCGATCAGCCCGCGTTCGCGCAGCGCGACCGGGCCCATGATCGCCCATTTGCTGATCTGGTCGAGCAGCAGCACGATCGCCGCGACGCCGAAGCCCAGCGGCCGGTGCAGGGAACGCGCGTCAGCCATTCACCACCGTGTCGCAGCGGTCGCACAGCGCGCCGTCGCTCGCGACCTCGGGCAGGTGGCGCCAGCAGCGGCCGCATTTCTCGGCCTCGGTCTTGCTCACTTCGAAGGCGATCGGGTCGCTGCCCTCGGCGAGGCTGGCGACCGCCGGGTCGCCGTCGACCACCTCGACCCTGGCGACGATGCCGATCTCGCTGAGGTCGACCGAGCGCAGCAGCGCGGCTTCGCCCGGATCATAGCTGATCGCGGCGACGTCGACCTCGAGGCTGGAGCCGATCACCTTGCCGCGGCGGAGCGGCTCGATCTCGCCGGTCAGCTTGGTGCGGTAGCGGCGCAGCAGCTCCCAGCGCATCCGCAGGTCGTCGTCCTTCCAGCCGGCGTCGACCTCGGGCCAGGTCAGCAGGTGGACCGATCCGCCGTCCGGATAGCGGGTGCCCCACACCTCCTCGGCGGTGAAGCAGAGGATCGGCGCGGCGTAGCGGACCAGCGCGTGGAACAGCGTGTCGAGCACGGTGCGATAGGCGCGCCGCTTCGGGTCCGACGGCGCGTCGCAGTAGAGCGAGTCCTTGCGGATGTCGAAGAAGAAGGCGGACAGGTCGTTGTTGGCGAAGTCGCTCAGCGCGCGGGCGTAGCGGTTGAACTCGAACGCCGCGGTCGCGTCCTTCAACTCGGCGTCGAGGGTCGCGAGCAGGTGGAGGACGTAGCGCTCCAGCTCGGGCATCGCCGCCGGCGCGACCTTCTCCGCGTCGCTGAAGCCGTCGAGCGCGCCGAGCAGGTAGCGGAAGGTGTTGCGCAGCTTGCGATAGGCGTCCGACGTGCCGGCGAGGATCTCCTTGCCGATGCGGACATCCTCGAAATAGTCGGTCGAGGCGACCCACAGGCGCAGGATGTCGGCGCCGCTCTCGTTGATGATCTTGAGCGGATCGACGACGTTGCCGACGCTCTTCGACATCTTGCGGCCCTGGCCGTCGAGCGCGAAGCCGTGGGTCAGCACCGCGTCATAGGGCGCGCGGCCGCGCGTGCCGCAGCTTTCGAGCAGCGACGACTGGAACCAGCCGCGATGCTGGTCCGACCCTTCGAGGTAGAGGTCGGCGCGGGTGCCGATGCCGTAGCGCGCCTCGACCGTGAAGGCGTGGGTGCAGCCCGAATCGAACCAGACGTCGAGGATGTCGTTGATCGGCTCGTAATGGGCCGCGTCGTAGCCGGGGCCGAGCAGGGCCTGATGGTCGGCGGTGAACCAGGCGTCGGCGCCGCCGGCCTCGAATGCCGCGATGATCCGCGCGTTGACCGCCGGATCGCGCAGATAGTCGCCGGTCTTGCGGTCGACATAGAGCGCGATCGGCACGCCCCAGGCGCGCTGGCGGCTGATCACCCAGTCGGGGCGGCCCGACACCATCGCATGGATGCGGTTGCGCGCCTTCTCGGGCACCCAGCGGGTCCGCTCGATCGCGTCGAGCGCGGTTTCGCGCAGCGTCGCGCCGTTGCCGCGTGCATGGCCGACGGGGTCGCTCGCATCGACGATCGGGGTCGCGGCGTCGGCGTCGATGCTCCGGTCCATGGGGATGAACCATTGCGGGGTGCAGCGGAAGATCACCTTGGCCTTGGAGCGCCAGCTATGCGGATAGCTGTGCTGGAAATCGGCGCTCGCCGCCAGCAGCGCGCCGGCCTCGCGCAGGTCGGCGCAGATCGGGCCTTCGGGGCCGTTGAACTTGGGATTGATCACCGATCCCTGGCCGCCGAGCCAGCCCCAGTCGGCGCGGTACTTGCCGTCGCCCTCGACCGCGAACACCGGTTCGATGCCGTGCGCCTTGCACAGGAAGAAGTCGTCCTCGCCATGGTCGGGCGCCATGTGGACGAGCCCGGTGCCGGCGTCGGTGGTGACGAAGTCGCCGGCCAGCAGCGGACGCGGCCGGGCGAAGAAGCCGCCGAGCCGGTGCATCGGGTGACGGGCGACGGTGCCGGCGAGGTCCTTGCCGATGAAGTGACGATCGGTCTTCGTCACGTTGCCGATGCGCGCGCTTACCGAGCCGACCAGATCGGCGGCGACCAGCAGGCGGCGGCCATCCTTCTCGACCAGCGTATATTCGACCTCCGGCCCATAAGCGAGCGCCTGGTTGACCGGGATCGTCCAGGGCGTGGTCGTCCAGATCACCGCATGGGCGCCGACCAGCTCGGGGACCTTGCTCTCGACGATCTCGAAGGCGACGTCGATCTGGGTCGAGACGATGTCCTCATATTCGACTTCGGCGTCGGCCAGCGCGGTCTTCTCGACCGGGGACCACATCACCGGCTTGGCGCCGCGATAGAGCTGGCCGCTCTCGGCGAACTTGAGCAGTTCGCCGACGATCGCCGCCTCGGCCGCGAAGTTCATCGTCAGATAGGGATCGCCCCAGTCGCCTTCGACGCCGAGCCGCTTGAACTGCTCGCGCTGCACGCCGACCCATTTCTCGGCATAGGCGCGGCATTCGGCGCGGAACAGGACAGGGTCGACCTCGTCCTTGTTCAGCTTCTTGGCGCGGTAGGCCTCCTCGACCTTCCACTCGATCGGCAGGCCGTGGCAGTCCCAGCCGGGGACATAGGGCGCATCCTTGCCGAGCAGCGACTGGCTGCGGACGATGATGTCCTTCAGCACCTTGTTCATCGCATGGCCCATATGGATGTCGCCATTGGCGTAGGGCGGGCCGTCATGCAGGATGAAGCGGGTCTTGCCCGCGCGGGTCTCGCGCAGCTTGCCGTAGAGATCCTCGGCCGCCCACTTCGCCAGAATCGCCGGTTCCTTCTGGGCCAGCCCGGCCTTCATCGGGAAATCGGTCTTCGGCAGGAAGACGGTGTCGCGGAAATCGGGTGCGTCGGTCATCAATATCATCTCAAATCCGCGCATCCTGAGGAGGGACTGAGCCTTGGCGAAGGCCCGTCTCGAAGGACCTTCGAGACGCCATTTCGCCTGCGCTCAATGGCTCCTCAGGATGAGCGGTGTAAACGGGCGGGTCAGGCCCTACGCGACCGGGCTTGAGGCGGCAAGTATGCGCTTCGCCTCGGCGCAGTCCTTGTCCATCTGCGCGGTCAGCGCCTCGAGGCTGTCGAACTTCGCCTCCGGGCGGATATAGGCGATCATCTCGACCTCGATGCACTGGTCGTAGAGGCTTTCCGCGAAGTCGAAGAAATAGGCCTCGAGCAGCTCCTTGGGCGGATCGAAGGTCGGCCGGACGCCGAGATTGGCGGCGCCGTCGAGCACCCGCCCGTCGGGCAGCCGGCCGCGCACCGCGTAGATGCCGTATTTCGGGCGGAGGTAGCGGCCCATCGCGATGTTGGCGGTCGGGAAGCCGATGGTGCGGCCCAGCTTGTCGCCATGCTGGACCTTGCCCTGGATGCGGAACGGGCGGGTCAGCAGGCGCGCCGCCTCGACCGGGTCGCCGGCGACCAGCGCCTCGCGGATGCGGCTCGACGAGACCGGGCCGCCTTCGTCGCTGACCGGTCCGATCGCCTGCGCGGTCAGCCCGTGGGCGCCGCCGATCTCGGCCAGCACGCGGACATTGCCGGCGCGGCCCTTGCCGAAGGTGAAGTCCTCGCCGGTGACGACATGGGCGGCGCCCGCGCGGCCGATCAGCCAGTCGGTGACGAAGTCGGGGGCGGAGACGCTGGCGAGCTGCCGGTTGAACTCGAACACCAGCATCGCGTCCGCGCCGGCCTGTTCGAACAGCGCGGCGCGCTGGTCGAGCGAGGTCAGCCGGAAGGGCGGCGCATCGGGGTGGAAGAAGCGGACCGGGTGCGGATCGAAGCTGGCGACGAGCACCGGGCGCCCGGTCGCGCGGCCATGCGCCACCGCCGCGCCGACGACCGCCTGATGCCCCCTATGGAAGCCGTCGAAATTCCCCAACGCCACCACGCTTCCGCGCAGATGCTCGGGAAGCGGGCGGTCGCACGTCAGCCGATCCATGGGGGCGCTATAGAAAGTGCGGCGGCTTCACGCAATTAGCGGACGGGGCGATCGGCGATAATCCGGATATCGGGCAACGCCGCAACATTTCCCGACGTCGCCCCTGCGAAGGCAGGGGTCCATGTCTCTCACCAGCCAGAAGACATCTGAGAAGGCAACAGACATGGATGCCAGCCTCCGCTGGCATGACGGGAATGGGGAAGGGCGCTACCGCCGCCGCAGCGTGACGAAGGCGAAGGCGGGCTTCCCGTCCGCCGCCGGATGCGCCTCGCGGGCGTCCTCGCGCCAGACGGCGGGGTCGAAGGCGGGGACGACGGTGTCGCCCGCGGGCGCGTCGTCGACCTCGGTCAGCTCGATCCGGTCGGCGCGCGGCAGCAACAGAGCGTAGATCTCGGCGCCGCCGACCACGGACAGGCGGTCGGCATCGGCCAGCGCGACCGCGGCGTCGACGCTGTGCGCCACCTCGGCGCCCTCGGCGCGCCAGTCTCGATCGCGGGTCAGGACGATGTGGCGGCGGCCGGGCAGCAGGCCGGGAAGGCTTTCGAAGGTCTTGCGCCCCATCAGCATCGGCGCGCCCTGGGTCAGCGCCTTGAAATGCCTGAGGTCGGCCGGGATGCGCCAGGGCAGGTCGCCGTCGCGCCCGATCACCCCGTTGCGCGCGCGGGCGAGGACGAAAACGATCTCGGGCCGGCTCACACCGCCACCTCGGCCTTGATGTGCGGGTGCGGATCGTAGCCCTCGATCACGAAGTCGTCGAGCGCATAGGAGAACATGTCCGCCGGCTTGCGGGCCAGGCTGAGCCGGGGGAAGGGGCGTGGGGAGCGGGAAAGCTGCTCCTCGACCAGATGGCCGTGGTTCGAATAGACATGGGTGTCGGCGCCCATCCACACCAGCTCGCCCGGCTCCAGGTCGGCCTGCTGCGCGAGCATGCGGATCAGCACCGCCGCCTCGAAGATGTTGAACGGGAAGCCGAGGCCGAGGTCGCACGAGCGCTGGTAGAGGATGCCCGACAGCCGCCCGCCCGCGACATGATATTGATAGGTCATGTGGCACGGCGGCAGCGCCATCCCCGGCAGCTCGGGCACGTTCCAGCCGGTGAAGATCAGCCGCCGCGAGCTGGGGTTGGCGCGCAGCATCCCGACCAGCTCGGCGATCTGGTTGACGCCTTTCTCCTCGCGCCGGAACAGCCCGTCGCCGGCCGGGGTGTAGCGCGGCCAGTCGACCCATTGCTTGCCGTAGACCGGGCCGAGGTCGCCCCACTCGGCGGCGAAGGCGGGGTCGTCGACGATCCGCTGCTCGAACGCGTCGCGATCGATCGCCTCGCCGGTCGCCTTGCGATATTTGTCGAGCGGCCAGTCGGTCCAGATATGGACGTTCTGCATCACCAGCGGACGGATGTTGGTGTCGCCCGACAGGAACCAGATCAGCTCCTTGATCGCCGACTTCCAGAAGATCTTCTTGGTGGTGATCAGCGGCACCGTGCCGTCCGACAGGTCGAACCGCATCGTCACCCCGAACAGCGACTTGGTCCCCACCCCGGTCCGGTCGACCCGCTCGTCGCCGCCATACCAGGCGCGCGCCATGGCATCGAGATATTGCTGTTCGGGATGTTCGGTCATGGCGGAGGGGTAGTGCTACCCCCTCCCTTTCAAGGGAGGGGTAGGGGTGGGTGGCAGCGTAGCGAGCCTCCCGATCGTCCTGCGGAACTCCGCCAGGGCATCGAGCCCTTAGCCCGTCACCCCCAGCCCCTCCCTTCAAGGGAGGGGATTTTCTGCCCCACTTTCGGCCCGCCCGCTCGCTACATCGCCCGCCTATGGCAAAGCTCAAGATCGCGTCCTGGAACATCAACTCGGTCCGCGCCCGCATCGATATCGTCAGGCAGTTCCTCGAGGAGCAGCAGATCGACATCCTCTGCCTGCAGGAGACCAAGGTCCGCGACGACACCTTCCCGTTCGGGATGTTCCGCGATCTCGGCTATGATCATTTCGAGATCAACGGCCAGCCGATGCACCATGGCGTCGCGATCATCTCGAAGCTGCCGCTGCATGACCATGGCCGGCACGACTGGCAGGACAATGGCGAGGCGCGCCATGTCGGGGTGCGGCTCGATTGCGGCATCCGGCTGGAGAATGTCTATGTGCCCGCGGGCGGCGACATCGCCGATCGCGAGGTCAATCCGAAGTTCGGGCAGAAGCTCGACTTCCTCGGCCGCATGATCCGCTGGTCGGAGGAACTGAGGGAGCCGACGCTGCTGGTCGGCGACTTCAACATCGCCCCGCTCGAATGCGACGTGTGGAGCCACAAGCAGCTGCTCGACGTCGTCAGCCACACGCCGATCGAGGTCGAGACGCTGGGCCGGCTCCAGGCGAGCCACGACTGGGTCGACCTCGGCCGCAGCTTCGTGCCGCCGCCGGCGCGGCTCTACACCTGGTGGAGCTATCGCGCGCAGGATTGGGCGGCGTCCGATCGCGGCCGGCGGCTCGACCATATGTGGGCCAGCCCCGAGGTCGCGAAGCTCGCCACCAACCATTATGTCTGCGAGCCGTGCCGGTCGTGGATCAGGCCGTCCGACCATATCCCCCTGATCACCGAGCTCGACGTGTGAGCGGCGCGCGGACGGCGGCGCGCGCGATCGACGCGCTCAAGCGGGGCTGGCCGGTCGCGGTGACGGCGGGCGACGGGCGGCTGGTCGTGCTCGCGATCGAGACCGCCAACGACGTGACCCTCGCCGATTTCGACGGCTCGGCTCCCGCCGACGTGCTGCTGTCGGCGGCGCGCGCGGTAACCCTCAACCTCGCCAACCAGCGCGAGGCGGCGAGCCCGGCCTGCCCGGCGCTGGTCGAGCGGGTGCCGTGGATCGACCTGCCGACCGCGGTCGCGCTCGCCGATCCGGTGCGCGACCTGGCGACGCCGCTCAAGGGGCCGTTCCGTGCCAAGGCGGTCGCGGCGCCGCAGGCCGCCGCCGCGGCGCTGCGCCTCGCCCGGCTCTCCGGGCTGCTGCCGGCGCTGTTCGTCCGCGATGACGGCCCGGTCGAGGCCGAGGTCGCGGCGGACGCGCTCGACGATTATGAGGACCCGGCGCACCTCGTCATCGCCTCGCAGGCGCGGCTGCCGGTCGCGGTCAGCGAGAAGGCCGAGATCGTCGCCTTCCGCCATGTCGCCGACGCCGCCGAGCATGTCGCGCTGATCATCGGCACGCCGGACGGCACCCCGCCGCTGGTCCGGCTGCACAGCGAATGCCTGACCGGCGACGTGCTCGGATCGCTCAAATGCGATTGCGGGCCGCAGCTCGCGGGCGCGCTGACCGCGATGACCCAGGCGAACTGGGGCATATTGCTCTACCTGCGCCAGGAAGGGCGCGGCATCGGCCTGATCAACAAGCTGCGCGCCTATGCCTTGCAGGACCAGGGCTTCGACACGGTCGACGCCAATCTCCGCCTCGGCTTCGGCGTCGACGAGCGCGACTTCCGGGTGGCGGCGCGGATGCTGTCGCTGCTCGGCCAGGCCGAGGTGCGGCTGATGACCAACAATCCGCAGAAGGTCGAGGGGCTCGAGGCGGCCGGCATCCGCGTCGCCGAGCGGGTGCCGCACCGGATGGGCGAGAACCCGCACAACAGCGCCTATCTGGCGACCAAGCGCGACCGCACCGGCCACAAGCTGTGAGCGGCGTCCGCGTCGATAGCGCGGCGCTGACCCTCATCGGGCCCGACGGACGGACGATCCCCTGCGCGATCGGCCGTTCGGGCGCCTGCCCGGCCGGGGAGAAGCGCGAAGGCGACGGCAGGACGCCGCTCGGCCGCTGGCCGATCCGAACCGTGCTGTTCCGCCCTGGCCATGCGGCGCCGCCCGCCGGGATGACGCTGCCGTGGCGCTGGGTACGGCCCGACGACGGCTGGTCGGACGATCCCGCCGATCCCGCGTACAACCGCCCGGTGCGGCACCCCCATGGATATTCGGCCGAGCGGCTGGTGCGCGACGACGGCGCCTATGACGTGATCGTCGTGCTGGGCCACAACGACGCGCCGCCGGTGCCGGGCATGGGCAGCGCGGTGTTCCTCCATTGCAGCGAGGGGCGTCTGACCGCCGGGTGCGTGGCGGTGGAGAAGGATGCGTTGCTGGCGGTGTTGCCGCAGCTTCGGCCGGGCGATGCGGTGGAGATCGTGTGAAGTGCTATAAGCCCCTCCCTGCAAGGGAGGGGGAAGGGGTGGGTGCGAGCGTAGCGAGCTTCCTCGTTTGTCGCGTTTAAACTCCGCCGAGGGGCGTCGAGCCCCTCGTCTCCGTACCCCACCCCTACGCCCCTCCCCTGAAGGGGAGGGGAAGCTATAGGCTTCAACCCGTGGCGGCGATGCGCTCCTCGCACTGGCGGACGATGTCCTGCAGCTCGTCGAGGGTCTGGTCGAGCGCCTTGCGTTGCAGTTCGAGCGCGTCGATCCGTGCGCCGACGCGGGTCAGGAGCTGCCGGGTCTGCGCGAGGTGGAGCGAATCGACGGTGTAGAGATCGAGGAACTCCTTGATCTCGCGCAGGCTGAAGCCGAGGCGCTTGCCGCGCAGGATGAGCTGGAGCCGCGCGACCTCCCGCCGCGAATAGACGCGCATCGTGCCGACCCGCTGCGGATCGAGCAGCCCCTTGTCCTCGTAGAAGCGGATGGCGCGGGTGGTGACGCCGAGCTCGTCGGCGACATCCTGGATGCCCTGGAGCGGCTGGCGCTCCCTGCCCGGTTCGATAGCGCGTCCCGGCATCGGCTCAGTTCGCCGCCTTCTTGGCTTCCTCGGCGACAAGCTCCTTTCTGGAGAGCTTGCCGATCAGCGTCTTGGGCAGGCTGGTGCGGATTTCGACCTCGCGCGGCATCTCGATCTTGGAGACTCGGCTTTTGAGGAATTCGAACAATTCGTCAACGCTGGCCTGCTGGCCGGGGCGCAGCACGACGAACGCCTTGGGCGCCTGCCCGCGATAGGCGTCGGGCACGCCGATCACCACCGCCTCCAGGATCGCGGGATGCTCGTAGAGCGCCTCCTCGATCACGCGCGGATAGATGTTGTAGCCGCCGGCGATGATGACGTCCTTGATCCGGTCGACCAGGAACAGATAGCCGTCCTCGTCGAGATAGCCGACGTCGCCGGTGCGGATCGCGCCGTCGACGAACACCTTCTCGGTCTCCTCGGGCTTGTTCCAATAGCCCTTCATGACCTGTGGCCCGCGCGCGCAGACCTCGCCGCGCTCGCCGGTCGGCAGGATGACGTGCGGATCGTCGAGGCTGCGGATCTCCAGCACGGTGCCGGGGAAGGCCGGGCCGGCGCTGTTGTCCTTCACCGCGCCCTCGACCGGGTTGCAGGTCAGGATCGGCGAGGTCTCCGACAGGCCATAGCCCTCGACGACGCGCGCGCCGGTCAGCCGCTCGAACTCGGTGCGGACGTCGAAGGGCAGGGGGGCGCCGCCCGACACGCAATAGTCGAGATCGTCGAAATGGATCGCCTGGCTGGCGGCCGCCTTGTTGATCGCGGTCAGCATGGTCGGCACCGCGAGCAGCTTGGTCGGCCGGGTGCGCTTCGCGGTCTTCAGGAACTGCTTCAGCTCGAAGCGCGGCAGCAGGATCATCTCCGCCGCGGTATCGACCGAATAGTTGAGCACCGTCGTCAGCGCGAAGACGTGGAACATCGGCAGCACGCCCATGATCCGGTCCTGCCGCGCGCCCGGCCGCTGCCCGACGTGGAGGATCATCTGGTAGCTGTTCGCGGTCAGGTTGGCGTGGCTCAGCATCGCCCCCTTGGGAACGCCGGTGGTGCCGCCGGTATATTGGAGCACCGCGACGTCGTCGGGCGACACCTCGACCGGGCGGAAGCCGCCGGAGGCGGCGCCGTCGGTCACGGTGGAGAAGGCGACGTGCCGGCCGTCGCGCGGCCATGCCGCGATCTCGCCGCGCTTGAACAGGCGATAGGCGATCGACAGCAGTGGCGGCAGGATATCGGCCATCGGGCAGACGATGATCGTCCGCAGCCCGCTCTCCTCGGCGACGGCGGCGACCTTGGCGTGGATCGAGGCGACGTCGATCACGGCCATCACGGTCGTGCCCGAATCCTGGATCTGGTGCTTCAGCTCATGCTCGACATAGAGCGGGTTGAAATTGACGATCGTCGCCCCGCAGCGCAGCGCCGCGAAATAGAGGATGACGAAATAGGGCGAGTTGGGCAGGCACAGGCCGAAGCGGATGCCCGGCCCGACGCCGATCGCCTGGAGGCCGGCCGCCGCGCGGTCGACCAGCGCGCCGATCTCGGCATAGGTCCAGTGGCGCCCGAGGAAGTCGATCGCCCGCCGCTCGCCATGGTCGCGCACCGCGGCGTCGATCAGGTCGGTGAGCAGCCGGGGCGGAATCGGCGGGGACGCTGGCACGTCCCCGCCGCCCGGGAAGGCGGCACCGCGACCGGGGGGGATGGGGTCCGTCACGGTGCCGCTGTTCGTCATGGTCTTGCCTTTTCCCTTCAGAAGCTCATCCGGCCGCCGACGGCCAGGACGATCGCGTGGGCCCCGGTCAGCCGGCCGTCGGGCCGGATGATCGTCTGTGCCGGGGTGCCGACATAGAAGCCGCCGAGCCGATCGATCGACGCGTTCTTGAAGTCGACGTAATTGGCCGCCGCGTCCAGCGTGATCGACTCGGTGATCGCATAGGAGGTGCCGAGCGCGAAGTTGATCCGGCTGGCGTCGGGAACGCGCGCGTCGCGGGAGCCGTCCTGGGTCGGCGTCTGGTCCCACTGCACGCCGCCGCGCATCGTCCATTGCGGGGTGACGGCATAGTCGACGCCGCCGGCCACGCTCCAGCTGTTCTTGTAGTTCTGGTCGAGCGCGGCGTTGACCGGCGCGCCGAGGCGGATCGCGTCGAACTTCTTCCAGCCGGCGCGGACGACCTGGCCGTTCAGGGTGAGCTGGTCGCTGACGTGGATGCGCGCGCTCGCCATCGCCTGCCACGGCGTGCGGAAGCTGGCGGTGATGTCCTCGATCCGGCCGTTCTGGCCGACGAGCGGGCCGAGCAGGCCGGCGGTGGTGATGCTGCCCTTCAGCTTGTGCTTGACCGACGACTTGTAGGAGAAGCCGAGGTCGATGATCTCGCTCGGATGGATCTGGACGCCGGCCGACCAGCCGAAGTCCCAGCCCTTGCCGCGCAGCGTCTGGTGCCCGTCGGGCAGCAGCGGCGACAGGTTGGGCAGCGAGTTGGACAGCGACGCCTTGCTGCGCTCGATGTTCAGGCCGACGCCGATGCCGATCAGCGGCGACGGCGCGAAGGCGATCGTCGGTTGCAGGTCGATCGTCGTCAGCTTGGTCTTGTCGGCGGTGTAGCGCGCCCAGCTGTTGTTCTCGTAATTGGTCGCGAAGCTATAGGGCGCGGTGAGCGCCAGGCCGACCGACCACTGGTCGTTGATCTTCCAGCCGACCGCGCCCGAGGGGAGGTAGCCCTTGTTGAGCGGATCGACCGAGACCTGGTTGCCGCCGACCGGCGCCGGGGCCTGTCCCGGCCGGGCGATGATCGTCCCGACGTTGCGGACCTTGCCCTTGGGCATGATCGCGCTGAAGCCGAGATAGGCGGTGCTCTTCTCGTTGCCGGCGATCGCGGCGGGATTCCACCACAGCGACTGGGCGCCCTGGTCGGCCGCCTCGCCGGAGAAGGCGCGGCCGGCGGCGACCACCGACTGTTCCTGCAGGTAGAAGGCGGATGCGTCGGCCGCGCCCGCGCCGAGCAGCGCGATCGTCGAGGCGGCGCCCGCGAGCGCGATGCGGCGGAGATTCGAAATGGTCATGGGATGTGTTCCTCTCTTCCCGTCCGGCGGCGCCTCAGCGCACGCGGGTCCAGGTCTGGTTCTTGCAAAGCGGCACGAAGATGCAGCCCCTCAGCTTCAACGTGTTCGCATCGACGGGCGTGATCCGCGCGCCGTAGGTCTTGCCGTCCTCGGCATTGTAGATGGTGCCCTTGTCCCAGACGCCATCCTCGAAGCTGAAGCCGCCAAGGATCTGCAGACCCTTGAGCGCGCGGCCGCGCAGCTTCTCGTCCTTGTTGTTGGTGTCCTTCAGCGCGGGGTTGGCAGTGAGGCCGTCCGAGCCCAGTATCTTCCCGCATAGCGAAGCGCCGCAGCGTGTGATCTCTACGATGCCGTTGCGCGTTTCGGTTTTCCAGCGGCCGACCACTGCATCGGGACTCGCAGTGGCCGCCATCGCCAAGGCCATCAGTATCATGCTCATCGCCTCAGTCATCCTCCTGCCAGATGCCCGATGCTGCGGCCGGGTCATCCATCACGATGCAGCATCGATTGCACAAAAAGCGGTTGACGTATAGGGTAATCTACATACCTTTAAGACAAATCATTCGCGGCTGTTGCATAAAGGTCGCGTCGGAGGAGAAGGTTCCATGCCGAATGCCGTGATCGCGGGTTATGCGCGCTCGCCTTTCCATCTCGCCAACAAGGGGGAGCTGGCCCGCGTCAGGCCCGACGACCTCGCCGCCCAGGTGATTCGCGGCCTGATCGACAGGAGCGGGGTGAAGGTCGAGGACATCGAGGACGTCATTCTCGGTTGCGCCTTCCCTGAAGCCGAACAGGGACTCAACGTCGCACGGCTGATCGGGTTGCTTGCCGACCTGCCGATCAAGGTCGGCGGCATGACGGTGAACCGCTTCTGCGGCTCGTCGATGAGCTCGGTCCACATCGCCGCCGGCCAGATCGCGATCGGCGCGGGCGAGGTGTTCGTCTGCGCCGGGGTCGAGAGCATGAGCCGGGTGCCGATGATGGGGTACAACCCGCTGCCCAGCCCCGATCTCGCGAAGAAGCGCCCCGGCGCCTATATGTCGATGGGCGAGACGGCGGAGAATGTCGCCGGGCAATATCAGGTCCCCCGCGCCGCGCAGGAGGCCTTCGCGGTCGAGAGCCAGAAGAAGGCCGGCGCCGCCCGCGAGGCCGGCCGGCTGAAGGACGAGATCGTGCCGATCAAGACGAAGAAGGGCGTCGTCGACGTCGACGGCACGCCGCGCCCCGACACCACCGCCGAGGCGCTCGCTTCGCTCAAGCCCGCCTTCGACCAGAACGGCATGGTGACCGCAGGCACCTCCTCGCCCCTGACCGACGGCGCGGCGGCGGTGCTGGTGACGAGCGAGGATTATGCCAGGGCCAACGGCCTCACCATCCTCGCGCGGATCAGGAGCGTCGCGGTGTCGGGCTGCGAGCCGGAGATCATGGGCATCGGCCCGGTCCAGGCGACGCGCAAGGCGCTCGAACGGGCGGGGCTCGCGGTCGGCGACCTCGACGTCGTCGAGATCAACGAGGCCTTCGCCAGCCAGGCGATCGCCTGCAGCAACGAGCTGGGTTTCAAGCCGGAGACGGTGAACCTCGACGGCGGCGCGATCGCGATCGGCCACCCGCTCGGCGCGACCGGCGCGCGGATCGTCGGCAAGGCGGCGGCGCTGCTCAAGCGCGAGGGAGGCAAATATGCCCTCGCCACCCAGTGCATCGGCGGCGGCCAGGGCATCGCCACCGTGCTGGAGGCGGTGTGACCATGGGCGCTGTCAGGAAAGTCTGTGTGATCGGCGCCGGAACGATGGGCGCCGGGATCGCGGCGCAGGTCGCCAATGCCGGCGTGCCCGTGCTGCTGCTGGACATCGTCCCCAAGGAGGGGAGCAACCGGAACGCCATCGCCGAGGGCGCGGTCGCGAAGATGCTCAAGGCCGATCCGGCGCCCTTCATGTCGAAGGCGGCGGCGAAGCTGATCGAGACCGGCAATATCGACGACGATCTCGGCCGCGTCGCCGAGTGCGACTGGATCGTCGAGGCGATCATCGAGCGGCTCGACATCAAGCAGGGCCTCTACGAGAAGCTGGAGAAGGTCCGCAAGCCGGGGACGGCGGTGTCGTCGAACACCTCGACCATCCCGCTGGCGAAGCTGGTCGAGGGGCGGTCGGACGCGTTCGCGGCCGACTTCATGATCACCCATTTCTTCAACCCGCCGCGCTACATGCGCCTGCTCGAACTGGTCACCGGTCCGAAGACCGACCGGGCGACCGCCGCCAAGGTCGCCGATTTCGGCGACCGTGCGCTCGGCAAGCGGGTCGTCGCGGCGAAGGACACGCCCGGTTTCATCGCCAACCGCATCGGCACCTACTGGATGCTGGTCGCGTACAACGCCGCGAGCGACCTGGGCCTGACGGTCGAGCAGGCCGACGCGATCGGCGGCAGGCCGATGGGCGTGCCCAAGACCGGCATCTTCGGCCTGATCGACCTGGTCGGCATCGACCTGATGCCGCTGCTGCTCAAGAGCCTCGGCTCGACCCTGCCCGAGGGCGACGCCTTCCACGCGGCGGTCCGGCCGATGCCGCTGGTCGATCGGATGATCGCCGACGGCTATACCGGCCGCAAGGGCAAGGGCGGCTTCTATCGTCTCAACCGCGAGGCCGGGAAGCGCAAGGAGGCGATCGACCTCGCCACCGGCGACTATCGGCCGGTGATCAAGGCCGACGTGCCGCGCGCCGCCCTGCTGCAACTCGTCGCGCTGCCGGGCAAGACCGGCCAGTTCGCCTGGGCGGTGCTGGGCCAGTTGCTCGCCTATGCCGCCGATCTGGTCGGCACGATCGCCGACGACGTCGTCGCGATCGATGACGCGATGAAGCTCGGCTACAACTGGAAATACGGCCCGTTCGAGCTGATCGACCAGCTTGGGGCCGCCGCTTTCGCGCAGCGGCTCGCCGACGAGGGGCGGCCGGTGCCGACGATCCTGAAGACCGCCGGCGACCGCAGCTTCTACCGGGTCGAGGGCGGCAAGCGCCAGTATCTCGGCCTCGACGGCGCCTATCACGACGTCGTCCGGCCCGAGGGCGTGCTGCTGCTGGAGGACGTCAAGCTCGCCGCCAAGCCGATCCTCAAGAATGGCTCGGCCGCGCTGTGGGACATCGGCGACGGCGTCGCCTGCTTCGAGTTCACCTCGAAGATGAATGCCCTGGACGGCGACACGCTCAAGCTGCTCGGCCAGGCGATCGAGCATGTCGGCAAGGGCATGAAGGCGCTGGTCGTCTACAATGAGGGGGCGAACTTCTCGGCGGGCGCCAATCTCGGCCTCGCGCTGTTCGCGGTGAACATCGCCGCCTGGGGCGAGATCGAGAAGCTCGTCGCCGGCGGGCAGCAGGCCTACAAGGCGCTCAAATATGCGCCCTTCCCGGTGGTCTCGGCCCCGTCCGGGCTGGCGCTCGGCGGCGGCTGCGAGATATTGCTCCACTCGGACGCGATCCAGGCGCATGCCGAAAGCTATATCGGCCTGGTCGAATGCGGCGTCGGCCTCGTCCCCGGCTGGGGCGGCTGCGGCGAATATATCGATCGCTGGGTCAAGTCGGGCCTGTTGCCCAAGGGGCCGATGCCCGCCGTCGCCAAGGCGTTCGAGACGATCTCGACCGCGACCGTCGCCAAGTCGGCGGCCGAGGCGAAGGAGCTGATGTTCCTGCGCAAGGACGATGCGATCACGATGAACCGCGACCGGCTGCTCGCCGACGCCAAGGCGAAGGCGCTCGCGCTGGTCGACGGCTATCAGCCGCCCAGGCCGCTCGAGTTCCGCCTGCCGGGACCGAGCGGCCGGGTCGCGCTGGCCATGGCGGCGGAGGGCTTCCACAAGCGCGGCATGGCGACCGACTATGACATGGTCGTCTCCGACGCGCTTGCGGGCGTGCTGACCGGCGGCGATACCGACCTCGTCGATGTGGTGGCCGAGGAGCAGATGCTCGCCCTCGAACGCGCGGCCTTCCTCGAGCGGGTCCGCGACCCGAGGACGGTGGCGCGGGTCGAGACGATGCTCGAAACCGGCAAGCCGCTGCGGAACTGACAGGTCCGACTGGAGAGTGACCAATGCAAGTCTATGAGGCCCCGCTGCGCGACATGCGCTTCGTCATCCACGAGCTGTTCGGCGACGACGGTTTCGGCAACCTGCCTGCGCATGAAGAGTTCACCCCCGACCTGATCGACGCGGTGATCGAGGAGGCGGCGAAGCTGGCGCAGGACGTGCTGCTGCCGATCAACGCCAGCGGCGATCTGGAGGGCTGCGTCTGGGAGAATGGCGTCGTCCGCACCCCGGCCGGCTTCAAGGAGGCCTATGCCCAGTTCCGCGACGGCGGCTGGTGCGCGCTCGCCAGCGATCCGAAATGGGGCGGGCAGGGCCTGCCCGAGACGGTCAACAAGCTGGTCGAGGAGATGATCAGCTCGGCCAATCTCTCCTTCGGCCTCTATCCCGGCCTCACCCATGGCGGCACCACCGCGCTCAAGGCGCATGCGTCGGCCGACCTCCAGGAGCGCTTCCTGCCCAAGATGGTCTCGGGCGTCTGGTCGGGGACGATGTGCCTGACCGAGCCGCATTGCGGCACCGACCTCGGCATGCTGCGCACCAAGGCGGTGCCGCAGGCGGATGGCAGCCACCGGATCACCGGCAACAAGATCTTCATCTCGGCCGGCGACCATGATCTGAGCGAGAACATCATCCACCTCGTCCTCGCCCGCCTGCCCGACGCGCCGCCGGGCGTGAAGGGGATCAGCCTGTTCGTCGTCCCCAAATATCTGCCGAAGGAGGACGGTTCGGTCGGCCCGTCGAACGGCGTGTCGTGCACCGGCATCGAGCACAAGATGGGCCTCAAGGCCTCGGCCACCTGCCAGATGAGCTTCGACGATTCGACCGGCTGGCTGGTCGGCGAGCCGAACAGCGGCCTCAATGCGATGTTCACGATGATGAACACCGAGCGCGTCTCGGTCGGCGTCCAGGGCCTCGGCGTCGCGACCGCCGCCTATCAGAGCGCGGTCGCCTATGCGAAGGACCGCATCCAGGGCCGGGCGCTGTCGGGCCCGAAGCGCCCCGACCTCGCCGCCGACCCGATCATCGTCCACCCCGACGTCCGCCGCATGCTGATGACGATGCGCGCCTATACCGAGGGCTGCCGCATGCTCAGCATCTGGGTCGCGCGCGCGCTCGATGCCGAGCGCCATTCGCCCGATGCCGAGGTGCGCCAGCGCGCCGAGGACATGACCGCGCTGATGACCCCGGTGGTCAAGGCGCTGCTCACCGACCTCGGCCATGAGACCGCGCAGATCGGTATCCAGGTCTATGGTGGCCACGGCTACATCCGCGAGCATGGCATGGAGCAATATGCCCGCGATGCCCGCATCACGATGATCTACGAGGGCACCAACGGCGTCCAGGCGCTCGACCTCGTCGGCCGCAAGATGCCGGCGCATGGCGGCCGCTACCTGCGCTCCTTCTTCCACCCGGTCGCCGCCTTCATCGAGCAGCACAAGGCGGTGCCGGGCATGGAGAAGATGATCGAGGCGCTGGAGAAGGCGTTCGGCGCGCTCCAGCTCTCGACCGCTACGATCGCGCAGAAGGGCCTCGCCGACCCGGAGGAGGCGGGCGCCGCCTCGTCCGACTATCTCCGCCTGCTCGGCCTCGTCGCCATGGCCTATCTGTTCGCCAGGGCGGCCAAGATCGCCGGCATGAAGAAGATGATGGGCCAGGACCCGGACGGCTTCTACGCCGCCAAGCTGGTGACGGTCCGCTTCTTCTACGAACGCATCCTGCCGCAGGTCGCCGGGCTGTTCCAGGCGATCAAGGCCGGCAAGCGATCGATGATGGAGCTGCCCGAAGAGGCGTTCTGACGGGCCGGGCCGGTCGAATGAAAAAAGGGGCGGCTCCCGCGGGACCGCCCCTTTTTTCATGATCGTTTCACGAAGGCTTACGACCGCCGCCCTTGAACGGCTTCGCGCCGTAGCGCTTCGGTCCGCCATGGCCGCGCGGGGCCCCGCCGAAGCCGCCGGGTCCGCCCGGAGCGCGGGGGCCGCGCGGGCCTCCCGGCGGCGGGCCGCGGCGGTCGCGGAGCTGGGCGGGGGGCGGGGTCGGCGCGTCGCCGGCGGGTTCGATGACGACGCCGTCCTCTTCCCCGGCGGTGCGCTTCAGCGCGTCGGTGAACTTGCCCGCGATGGCGCGCGGAATCTCGAAACGGGTCTCGGTCTGGAAGATGCGGATCGCGCCGACCTCGCGCTTGGTGATGTGGCCGCGACGGCAGAGCAGCGGCAGCAGCCAGCGCGGATCGGCGTTGGCGCCGCGCCCGACGTTCATGCGGAACCAGACCGTGTCCTCGAAACCGGGGCGCGGACCCTGCTCGCGGGTCGCCTGTTCGCGGTCGCCACGGGCGATCGGCGAGGCGTCGATCAGGTCTTCGGGCGCCGGCAGGCTCTGCCGCTGGGTGCGGACGAAGGCGGCGGCGATCTCCTCGGCGCTGCGCGTCTCGAGCAGCTTGCGCGCGACGTCCAGATCCTCGTCGGAGATTTCGCCGACCGACAGGCTTTCGAGCAGCCTTTCCTGGTCCCGCGCATAAATCTCGTCGGGCGTCGGCACCTTGTCCCAGGTGGCGTTGACGTTGGCGCCGCGCAGCAGCCGCTCGGCATGGCGGCGGCGCTGATAGGGGGTGATGAGGACGCAGGTGCCCTTCCGGCCCGCGCGGCCGGTGCGGCCGGAGCGGTGCTGGAGCGTCTCGGGATCGATCGGCAGCTCGGCATGGATCACCAGCTCGAGTCCCGGAAGGTCGATGCCGCGCGCCGCGACGTCGGTCGCGACGCAGACCCGCGCGCGGCGGTCGCGCAGCGCCTGGAGCGCGTGGTTGCGCTCGTTCTGGCTGAGCTCGCCCGACAGGGTGACGGCCGAGAAGCCGCGCTCGGTCAGCGTCGCCGACAGGCGGCGGACATTCTCGCGCGTGGCGCAGAACACCATCGCGCCCTTGGCTTCGTGGAAGCGCAGGACGTTGACGACGGCGTTCTGGATGTCGGCCGGGGCGACGGCCATCGCGCGATAGTCGATATCGGCATGGGATTCGCGCTCGCTGGTCGTCTGGATGCGCAGCGCGTCGCGCTGGTAGCGCTTGGCGAGCAGGGCGATCGGCTTGGGCATCGTCGCCGAGAAGAGCAGCGTGCGGCGCTCGGGCGGTGTCAGGTCGAGGATCTCCTCCAGATCCTCGCGGAAGCCCAGGTCGAGCATCTCGTCGGCCTCGTCGAGGATCACCGCGCGCAGCGATCCGGGCTGGAGCGCGCCGCGTTCGAGATGGTCCTTGAGCCGGCCCGGCGTGCCGACGACGATGTGGCAGCCATAGCTGAGCTGCCGCTGCTCGACGCGCACGTTCATGCCGCCGACGCAGCTCACCACCCGCGCGCCGAGCTTGGCGTAGAGCCATTGCAGCTCGCGCTGCACCTGGAGCGCGAGCTCGCGGGTCGGGGCGATGATCAGGGCGAGCGGCTCGCCGGCGCGGGGCAGGGCTTCGGCGCCCTGCAGCAGCGTCTCGGCGATGGCGAGGCCGTAGGCGACGGTCTTGCCCGACCCGGTCTGGGCGGAGACGAGCAGGTCGCGGTCGTGCGCCTCGGCGGCGATCACCTGCGCCTGGACGGGGGTAGGGGCGGTGTAGCCGCGCTCGGTGATAGCCTCGGCGACGGGCCGGGGCAGGGAGGAAAAGGGCATCTGATATCCGATAGCAGGGTCGCCGGCGCCTCTCCGCGCGGCATGTGATGCGGCCCTATACGCCCAAAGGCTGCGAAACGCCAGCAGCGCTGCTTGCATTTTCAACTATCGTCGCAGGCGTCGCGACGAAGGGCGCGATGGAAGAAAAGCGGCGCCTGCTTCGTATCGACCTCCATGGGCCCGTCCTGCGCGGCTCGAACGGCCGGGAGGGAGGACATGTCGGCGCGGGAAAACAACGGCCTGGGGCGGGGCGTGGCGAGGGCGCGACGGATGCGCCCGACATGCAGCTTGCGTTCATCTCCGCGTTGCCAGCAATGGGAGCGATGAGCCGCATGCTTCCTCCAGACGCGCCCGCGCGGCGGATGGCGCGACCACCATTTCCCCCCGTATCGCAGGCGATCGGCCTTGCGCGGCTGCTTTGCATCCTCGGCATCGTCTATGTCCATGCCTGGACCGGGCTCGGCGGCGACCAGATGGCGGCGCAGATGGGGTCGGCGCAGGATATCCTGCGCTGGACGGTGGTGGAGCTGTTCGGGCGCAGCGCGGTGCCGCTGCTCAGCATGGTGTCGGGCTGGCTGGTCGCCGGGTCGCTCGCGCGGCGCGGGGCGAAGCCCTTCCTCGACAGCAAGGCGCGCACCATCCTGCTGCCGATGATCCTGTGGAACGCGATCGCGATGGTGCTGGTGGTCGGCGCCGCCACGCTCGGCTGGGCGCGGGCGCCGCTGCTCGGCGACGCGCGCTGGATCGCCGACAATCTCCTCAACCTCACCCGTGCCGGCGACATCAACGTCCAGACCGCCTTCCTGCGCGACCTGTTCCTCTGCATGCTCGCCGCGCCGCTGCTGGTGCGGCTGCGCAGCCGCTGGCTGCTGCTGGTCGGCGCGCTGGCCGCGCTGTGGTGGGTGAGCCTGTTCAAATTCCCGCTGCTGCTGCTGCGCCCGACGATCCTGCTCTTCTTCGTCGGCGGCATCCTCGCCCGGCGTCACGGCCTGGCCGAGCGCGCGGCGCTGCTGCCGCCCTGGCAGGCGGTGCTGCCCTTCCTGCTGGTCGTGCCGGTCAAGATATGGCTGTCGATCGAGAATGGCGGGCTCGCCGATTTCCATCTCCACGCGACCGCGGCGGTCGACCTGCTGACGCGCAGCGCGGCCTCGCTGCTGGTCTGGCGCGGGGCGATCGCGCTGGCCGCGCGCCCGGTCGGTGTCCGGCTGCTCGAGTTCGAGCGCTACGCCTTCTTCCTGTTCTGCTGCCACCTGCTGTTCATGTGGCTGGTCGCGCCCGCGATCGGGGAACTGACGGGGACGATGGGAAGTCCGCTATGGCCGGCCTTCTTCCTGCTCCAGCCGGCGCTGGCCTTCGGCTTCGTGATCCTCCTGGCCAAGGCGGTCGAGGCGGTCTCGCCGAAGCTCGCCGAATTGTTGAGCGGCGGCCGGCTGGGCCGCGATCATACGACCTCGCCCGCTGCCCGTCCGCTCGCCCAGGCCCACTGAAAATTATAGCCGCCGAGCCAGCCGGTCACGTCGACCGCCTCGCCGATGAAATGCAGGCCCGGCGCCTTCTTCGCCATCAGGGTGCGCTGGTCGAGTCCGTCGGTCGAGACGCCGCCGATCGTCACCTCGGCCTTGGCGAAGCCCTCCGATCCGTTCGGCGTGAACGGCCAGCCGTTGAGCCTGCGCCCGGCGGTCGCCAGCGCCTGGTCCTTGTGACCCAGCATCGGCCCTGACAGCCCCAGCCGATCGGCCAGCACGTCGGCGAGCCGGTCGGGGAAATGCTCGCGCAAAATCGTGCGCGGCTCGGCCTTCGGGCGCGCCTGCTTCGCCGCGATCAGCAGGGCGGCCGCGTCGGCGCCCGGCAGCAGGTCGAGCGACAGCGTGTCGCCATGCCGCCAATAGCTGCTGATCTGGAGGATCGCCGGGCCCGACAGGCCGCGATGGGTGAACAGCGCCGCCTCGCGGAAGCGGGCCTTGCCGAGGCTGGCGACGACGTCGAGCGAGACGCCCGACAGCGTCTCGAACAATCGGTCGTCCTGGCCCAGCGTCAGCGGCACCAGCGCCGGGCGCGGTTCGACCACCTTCAGCCCGAACTGGCGCGCGACGTCATAGGCGAAGCCGGTCGCGCCCATCTTCGGGATCGACGGGCCGCCGGTCGCGATCACCAGCGACGGCGCGGCGTGGGTGCCGCCCGGCGTCTCGACCCGGAAGCGCTCGTCGGGTTTCGAGATGGCGGCGATGCGGGCGAGCAGCCTGGTCTCGACCCCGCCCGCCGCGCACTCCTCCTCCAGCATCGCGACGACCTGCCGCGCCGATCCGTCGCAGAAGAGCTGGCCGAGCGTCTTCTCGTGCCAGGCGATGCCGTGGCGGTCGACCAGGTCGATGACATCGGCGGGCGTGTAGCGGCCCAGCGCCGAGCGGGCGAAATGCGGATTGGCGGAGAGGTAGCGCTCGGCCAGCCCGCCATTGGCGTTGGTGAAGTTGCAGCGCCCGCCGCCCGAGATCAGGATTTTCGCCCCCGCCCGATCGAGATGATCGAGCAGCAGCACCCGCCGCCCGCGCTGCCCCGCCGTCAGCGCGCACATCAACCCGGCCGCGCCGGCGCCGATGATGATGACGTCGTGGGACATGGGGACTCCAGAAAAGCCCCTCCCTTTCAAGCGGGAGGGGAAGGGGGTGCGAGCGCAGCGAGCTTCCTCGTCCGCAGAACTCCGCCAAGGGGCATCGAGCCCCTTGCCTCCGTACCCCACTCCTACGCCCCTCCCCTGCGGGGGAGGGAAGCAAGCGGAAGGGAGGGGGTTAATTAGATGCGAGAAGGCTGCTATCGGCCCGCGCCATCATGAGCAAGCCGAACCGCCCCGACCGCCGCACCTTCGCGATCATCTCGCATCCCGACGCCGGCAAGACCACGCTGACCGAGAAGCTGCTCTATTTCGGCGGCGCGATCCATCTGGCCGGCGAGGTCAAGGCGCGCGGCCAGACGCGGCGGGCGCGGTCCGACTGGATGAAGATCGAGCAGCAGCGCGGCATTTCCGTCACCTCCTCGGTGATGACCTTCGAGCGCGACGGCATCACCTTCAACCTGCTCGACACGCCGGGCCACGAGGATTTCTCGGAGGATACCTATCGCACCCTGACCGCCGTCGACTCGGCGGTGATGGTGATCGACGCGGCCAAGGGCATCGAGCCGCAGACCCGCAAGCTGTTCGAGGTGTGCCGGCTCCGCTCGGTGCCGATCATCACCTTCGTCAACAAGGTCGACCGCGAGGGCCGCCCGGCGTTCGAGCTGCTCGACGAGATCGCCGACGCGCTGGCGCTCGACGTCGCGCCGATGAGCTGGCCGGTCGGCATGGGCGGCACCTTCGAAGGGATATACGACCTCGCCCGCGACCGGCTCTACCGCCCGGCGGCGGACGCGACCGGCGCCTATGAGGGCGATTCGGTCGCGGTCGCCGGCCTCGGCGATTCGCAGCTCGACGGCATGGTCTCGGCCGAGGGCGTGGCGTTGCTGCGCGAGGAGGCCGAGCTGGCGCAGGTCGGCTATGCGCCGTTCGACGAGGCCGCCTATCTCCATGGCGACCTGACCCCGGTCTATTTCGGATCGGCGCTCAAGGATTTCGGCGTCGAGCAGCTCATCGACGCGCTGGCCGACTTCGCGCCGAGCCCGCGTCCGCAGCCCGGCGAGCCGCGCGACGTCGACCCCGGCGAGCCCAACGTCGCCGGCTTCGTCTTCAAGGTGCAGGCGAACATGAACCCGCAGCACCGCGACCGCGTCGCCTTCATGCGGCTCTGCTCGGGCCGGTTCCGGCGCGGCATGAAGCTCGCCCAGGTCGGCACCGGCAAGCAGATCGCGATCCACAGCCCGATCCTGTTCTTCGCGCAGAATCGCGAGCTGGCCGAGGAGGCCTTCCCCGGCGACATCATCGGCATCCCCAACCATGGCACCCTGCGCGTCGGCGACACGCTGACCGAGGGCGAGATGATCCGCTTCACCGGCCTGCCCAATTTCGCGCCCGAGATCCTGCGCCGCGTGAAGCTCGCCGATCCGACCAAGACCAAGCAGCTCCGCAACGCGCTCAACGACATGGCGGAGGAGGGGATCATGCAGGTCTTCCACCCGCAGATCGGGTCGCAGCTCGTGATCGGCGTGGTCGGCCAGCTCCAGCTCGACGTGCTGATCTCCCGCCTCCAGGCCGAGTACAAGGTCGAGGCGGGCTTCGAACCGTCACCCTACGATACCGCGCGCTGGATCACGGCGGACGACGAGAAGGCGCTCGACGAGTTCATGGGTCTGCACCGCTCGGCGATGGCGCACGACCGCGACGAGGCGCCGGTGTTCATGGCCAAGGACGCCTGGGAGCTGAACTATATCCAGGGCAAGTTCCCCGGCCTGCGCTTCTCGGCGACCAAGGACCGCCGCTGATCGAAATATGCGGCTGACGAAATAATGCGCCGCCGGGCTCGTATAGGGCCCGGAGGTCGCCCTTGTTTATCGCACAGCATCACAAGCAGGACGGCGCGCCCGCTGCCGTGGCCGACCGGCCGCTGCGGGTTGCGCTGTTCTCGGGCAATTATAATTGCGTCCGCGACGGCGCGAACCAGGCGCTCAACCGGCTCGTCGCGCACCTGATCGATCGCGGCCACGCCGTCCGCGTCTATTCGCCGACGATCGCCCGGCCGGCCTTTCCCCCGGCCGGCGATCTCGTCTCGGTGCCGTCGGTGCCGATCCCGACCCGGCGCGAATATCGCGTCGCGCTGGGCCTGCCGCGCGCCACCCGCACCGACCTGGACGATTTCGCGCCCGACATCGTCCATCTCTCCGCGCCCGACTGGCTCGGCGGCGCGGCGCAGGCGCAGGCGCGGCGGCGCGGCATTCCCGTGGTCGCCAGCCTGCACACCCGCTTCGAGACCTATCTCTCCTATTATGGCCTGGGCCTGCTCCGCCGCCGGGCCGATGCCTGGCTCGACCGCTTCTACCGGCACAGCGACATGGTGCTGGTGCCCAATGCGCCGATCGCCGACGAGTTCGCCGCCAAGGGGCTCGGCGACCGGGTGCGCGTCTGGGGGCGGGGCGTCGACCGCGCCGTCTTCTCGCCCGCCCGCCGCGATCTCGGCTGGCGGCGGGGGCAGGGCTATGGCGACGAGGAGACGGTGGTGCTGTTCTTCGGACGGCTCGTCCTCGAAAAGGGTCTCGCCATCTTCGCGCAGGTGATCGCCGAGGCGCGGGCGCGGGGCCGGCGGCTGCGGCCGATGATCGTCGGCGACGGACCGGCGCGGGGCTGGCTGGCCGAGCGCCTGCCCAATGCGCGCTTCCTCGGGCACCTGACCGGCGCGTCGCTGGGCGCGGCGATCGCCGCCGCCGATATCCTGATCAATCCGAGCACGACCGAGGCGTTCGGCAACGTCAACCTGGAGGCGATGGCCGCCGGCGTCGCGGTGGTCAGCGCCGAGGTCGCCAGCGCGACGGCGCTGATCGCCGACCGGATCTCGGGCTGGCTGGTGCCGCCGGTCGAGGTCGGCGCCTATGTCGATGCGATCGAGGCGCTGATCGACCGGCCCGAGCTGCGCGCGTCGATCGCCGACGCCGGCCTGGCCGCCGCCGATGCCTTCCGATGGCCGTCGATCCTCGACGGCGTGATCGCCGACTATCGCTGGCTGCTGGCGGGATAGAAAGCGCGGGACGCACGTTCTCCTCACGGTACGAGGAGAGGAGTTGCCTGTGCGTCCGATGCCGTTGCTTGTCCTGACCGCCGCCCTGTTTCCCGCCATAGCCGCCGCCCAGGCCACGCCCCCCGATCCACGGGTGATGGGCGTGCAGGTGCTGCTCGATCGGCTCGGCTTCGGGCCCGGCGTGATCGACGGGGCGAGCGGCATGAGCCTGACCAAGGCGCTGCGCGGCTGGCAGCAGGCGAAGGGGTTGCCGGTCACCGGCCGGCTCGACGACGCGACGGTCGGGAGCTTCGAGCCCTATCGCGCCATGCCCACGATGATCGACGTCACGCTGACCCCCGACATCCTCGAAGGCCCCTTCGTCGGGCCGATCCCGGCCAGGGAGAGCGAGCAGGCGAAGATGGCGTCGCTCGGCTATTCGGACGCGATGGAGAAGCTGGCCGAGCGCTATCACACGACGCCGGCGACGCTGGTCGCGCTCAACGCCCAGCAGACCAAGCTCGCGCCGGGTGTCGTCATCAAGGTGCCCAACGTCATCCCGCCGGCCTCGAATTTCCCCGCCGATCTCAATCCCGCGTGGCGCAAGACGCTGTGGACGCTCAACGTCGGATCGGACCAGCCGGAGGTGGCGAAGGTCGTGGTCGACAAGTCGGACGGCGTGCTCCGCGCCTTCGACGGTGCCGGCAAGCTGGTAGCGCAGTTCCCCGCGACGATGGGCAGCCGGCACGATCCGCTGCCGATCGGCCAATGGAAGATCCAGGGCCGCTCCTACAATCCGCCCTTCCACTATAACCCCAAGCTGTTCTGGGACGCCGGCAGCAAGGACCGCAAGGCGCTGCTGCCGCCGGGCCCCAACGGGCCGGTCGGCGTCGTCTGGATCGACCTCGACAAGCAGCATTACGGCATCCACGGCACCCCCAATCCCGAGAAGATCGGCAGGACCGAAAGCCATGGCTGCATCCGCCTGACCAACTGGGACGCGGCGCGGCTGGCGATGATGGTGAAGCCGGGCACGCCGGCCGTCTTCCAGCCATGAGGAGAGCCCGATGATCCGGAAGGTCGCGATCCTGCTGTTGCTGCTGGCGATCGGCTATGTCGGCTGGGTCGTCTTCCTCAACCTGCCGGGCCGGGAAGGTGCTCCGCCCATGGCCGCCGCCGACAATGGCGCTCCCGCGCCGGTTGCGCCTTCGACGCCTCCCGTCGCGCCGCCGCGAGGGGCGCTCGTCATCCCCGTCGCCGGCGTCCGCGCCGATCAGCTCGGCGACACCTTCGCCGATGCGCGGGGCCAGGGGCGGGTGCACGACGCGATCGACATCATGGCGCCGCGCGGCACGCCGGTGATCGCGGCGGCGGCGGGCACGGTCGAGAAGCTGTTCGACAGCCGGCTGGGCGGCCGCACCATCTATATCCGCCGCCCGGACGGGCAGTGGATCGACTATTACGCCCATCTCGACGGCTATGCGCCGGATCTCAGCGAGGGCAAGCGGATCGCGCAGGGCGAGATGATCGGCACGGTCGGCTCGACCGGCGACGCCAGCGCCGAAGCGCCGCATCTCCATTATGCGATCAACGCGATGGCCCCCGGCGAAGGCTGGTGGCAGGGCAGGCCGGTCAACCCCTATCCGCTGCTGACGGCGGGGCATTGAGGGCGCGGGAGGATGACATTTGCGGCCGCCATGCCAATATCGCGGCCATGATGATCCTTCGCCCGCTGCTCGCGTTTCTCGCCCTCGTCGCCCTGCCCGTCGCCGCCCAGGCGGCCGACAAGCTCGTCCTCGCCTTCGGCGACAGCCTGACGGCGGGCTATAGGCTGCCGCCGGGCCAAGGGTTCGCGCCGCAGCTCGAAGCGGCGCTGCGCGCGTCGGGCGTACCGGCGCGGGTGCACAATGCCGGCGTGTCGGGCGACACCACCGCGCAAGGGAAAGCCCGGCTCGCCTGGGTGCTCGCCTCGCTCAAGGCGAAGCCCGACCTTGTGATCGTCGAGCTTGGCGCCAACGACATGCTGCGCGGACTCGATCCCGCCCGGGCCGAGGCGAATCTCGACGCGATTCTTGCTGAATTGTCGAAGCGCCGTATCAGGATATTGCTGGCCGGCATGGTCGCGGCGCCGAATCTGGGTCCCGACTATGCCAAGCGCTTCAATCCGATCTATCGCAGGCTCGCCGACAAATATCGCGCGGGCCTCTATCCCTTCTTCCTCCAGGGCATCGTCGGCGATCGTTCGCTGCACATCGGCGATGCGATTCACCCCAATGAACAAGGGGTTAGGGTGATTGTGCGCGGCATATTGCCGCACGTCCGGCGGCAGCTCGCGGGGCGATAATCAGTCCGTTGCAGCCGATCCCAACTCGCCCTAAGCTCGCTTCCGTAACGGGCCGCGGGGGAGGGCTTGGATGCAATGGGCGGGGTCGTCATCGGCGCGGGGACCGGTTGGGCGGCCGGCAGGCGTCATCGATGACGGCGCGCGCGATGCCTTTCTCGATCATCTGCGCTCGGGCGTGGCGGATGCCGCCGCGTCGGGCGGCGACTTCCTCCTCGACCTCGCGGCGGTCGACCATATGTCGGCGGGCGCGCTGATGGCGTTGACGATCGCGCGCAAGGAAGCGATCACCAGCGACGTGACGATCGTGCTCGCCCGGCCCAGCCCGGCGCTGCGCGAAGTGCTGGAGATCAGCCGCTACCAGCTGATCTTCGACATCGTCGACGACCTCGACGGCGGAAGGGACTGAGAATTTGGGGATGCTGGTCCGCTTCTGGGGGACGCGGGGATCGCTGCCGGTCGCGCCCAGGGCGCGCGCGATCGAGGACAAGCTGGTCGGCGCGCTGATGCGCGCGTCCGGACGCTCCTTCGCCGACGAGGACGCCGCGCGCCGCTTCGTCAACGAGGAACTGAGCTTCGGCGAGGGCCATAGCTATGGCGGCGCCACCACCTGCCTCGAGATCGAGGGCGCCGACGACAGCTTCTTCATCCTCGACATGGGATCGGGCCTGCGCGAGCTGGGCAACGACGCCTTCCGCCGGATCGCGCAGCAGGGCCGTTCGCGGACCTACAACTTCTTCATGTCCCACCTGCACTGGGACCATATCATGGGCTTCCCCTTCTTCGGGCCGGCCTTCGATCCCGACGCGCGCATCGTCATCCATTCGGGCCATGCCGATTGCGAGGCGGCGCTGCGCCGCCAGCAGGAGGAGATCAGCTTCCCGGTCGCCTTCGACTGGCTGCGCGCGAAGATCGAGTTCAAGGTGCTGGCGCCGGGCGAGGTCCACCATGTCGACGGGATCGACGTCGAACTGATGCCGCAGGATCACAGCCATGTCTCCTACGCCTGGAAGTTCCGGCGCGACGGCAAGACCTTCGTCTTCTCGACCGACGCCGAGCACCGGATGGACGACGTCGACGACAAGCAGGCGTTCGAAACCTTCTTCCACCAGGCCGACCTCGTCGTCTGCGACACCATGTACTCGCTCGCCGAAAGCATCACGCTGAAGGCCGACTGGGGCCATTCGAGCAACGTCATGGCGGTCAACCTCTGCCACGGCGCCGGGGCGCGGAAGCTGGTGCTGTTCCACCACGAGCCGACCAGCAGCGACGCCGACATCGACGCGCTGCTCGCGGAGACGATCCGCTACGAGGCGCTCAACCGGCGCGACTATCCGCCGCTCGAAGTGGTCTGTTCCTACGACAGCCTCGAACTCGAGGTCTGAGGGGAGACCCGCCGAGTGGCGTCATCCTGGCGAAAGCCAGGATCTCACTTCCTCTTCGGCATCGCCGGCGGGTCGAAGGCAGGGAGATTCCGGCTTTCGCCGGAATGACGGTTGGGAATGGTTCGGCATGCTCGACATGGCCCGGCCGGACGCCTACAGCCGCGCGCCATGGATGGCTGGATCATCATCGACAAGCCGGTCGGCCCCGGCTCGACCCAGATCGTCTCAGCGGTCAAGCGCGCGCTCCGGACCGGCGGCTACGGCAAGGTCAAGGTCGGCCATGGCGGGACGCTCGATCCGCTGGCGTCGGGCGTGCTGCCCGTCGCGCTGGGCGAGGCGACCAAGCTGTCGGGGCGGATGCTCGACGCCGACAAGGCCTATGACTTCACCATCGGCTTCGGGGTCGAGACCGACACGCTCGACGCCGAGGGCAAGGCGGTGGCGGTATCCGGCGTCTGCCCGACGTTCGACGCGATCGAGGCGGTGCTGCCGCGCTTCACCGGAGCGATCGAGCAGGTGCCGCCGGCCTATTCCGCGCTGAAGATCGACGGCCAGCGCGCCTATGACCGCGCCCGCGCCGGGGAAAGCTTCGAGATGAAGACGCGGGCGGTGACGATCCATTCGCTCACCATTCCGTCATCGTCCGCGCCCCTTCGCGGCAATGAAGGCCTGAACGAGATCACCCTGTCCTGCTCGGTGTCGAAGGGCACCTACATAAGGAGCCTGGCGCGGGACATCGCGCGGGCGCTCGGCACGGTCGGCCATGTGACCATGCTCCGCCGCACCAAGGCGGGCCCGTTCACCCTGTCCCAGGCGATTTCGCTGGACAAACTGGATGAACTCGCTAAGGGCCGGCAGCTTGAAAAAGCACTCTTGCCGCTGACGGCAGGGCTGGACGACATCCCGGCTCTATCCGTCACCCCCGATCAGGCAAGGGCGCTCCGCGAGGGGCGCAGATTGATCGGGATTGCCGCACCCACCGGCCTCAACCTTGCGATCGACGGCGACATGCCCGTTGCGCTGGTCGAGGTCGAGGACCGCGAGGTTCGCGTGGTGCGGGGCTTCAATATGATGTCGAAGGAAGACAGATGACCGTTACCGCCGAACGCAAGACCGCGATCATTGCCGACAACGCCCGTGCCAACGGCGACACCGGCAGCCCCGAAGTCCAGGTCGCGATCCTGACCGAGCGCATCAACAACCTGACCGAGCATTTCAAGAGCCATGCGAAGGACAACCATTCGCGCCGCGGCCTTCTGATGCTGGTCAACAAGCGCCGCCGCCTTCTCGACTATCTCAAGCGGAAGGACGCGGAGCGCTACACCGCACTGATCGGCAAGCTCGGCCTGCGCAAGTAAGCCAGCTTCTGAACGGCCCCGCAAAACGGGGCCGTTCGCTTATTCCGCCAGGGGCAATCCGGCACCGGGCGGGACGGCGGGCACAAGGTCCCGCCACGGCAGGCCGAAGGCGGCCTGCCCCACGCGGCGGCTTCCAGCCGCCGGCATAGGCCCCGGGCGCATAGGGCGTCCGGAGACAAGGAACACAGATGTTCGATACGAAGAAAGTTGAAATCCAGTGGGGCGGGCAGACCCTCACCCTGGAAACGGGCCGCGTTGCCCGTCAGGCCGACGGCGCGGTGCTCGCGACCCTCGGCGAGACCGTCGTCCTCTGCGCCGTCACCGCGGCGCGCAGCGTCAAGGAAGGGCAGGACTTCTTCCCGCTGACCGTCCATTATCAGGAGAAGTATTTCTCGTCGGGTCGCATTCCCGGCGGCTTCTTCAAGCGCGAGCGCGGCGCGACCGAGAAGGAGACGCTGGTCTCCCGCCTCATCGATCGCCCGATCCGTCCGCTCTTCCCGGAAGGCTTCTACAACGAGATCAACGTCATCGCCCAGGTGCTGAGCTATGACGGCGAGAACGAGCCCGACATCCTGGCGATGATCGCCGCCTCGGCCGCGCTCACCATCTCGGGCGTTCCCTTCATGGGCCCGATCGGCGCCGCCCGCGTCGGCTACAAGGACGGCGAGTATCTGCTCAACCCGACCGACGCCGACGTCGCCGCCGGCGATCTCGACCTGGTCGTCGCCGCCACCCACGACGCGGTGATGATGGTCGAATCCGAAGCCAAGGAGCTGTCGGAAGAGGTCATGCTCGGCGCCGTCATGTTCGCCCACAAGGCGAGCCAGGACGTCATCAAGGCGATCATCAAGCTCGCCGAGAAGTCGGCCAAGGATCCGTGGGAGATGGCGCCGCAGGCCGATCTGTCCGCCGCCAAGACCAAGCTCAAGAAGCTGGTCGGCAAGGACATCACCGCCGCCTACAAGCTGACCAACAAGTCGGCCCGCTCGAGCGCCCTGAACGAGGCGCGCGCCAAGGCCAAGGAAGCCTTCGCCGACGCGACCCCGCAGGACCAGATGGCCGCGATCAAGCTCGTCAAGAAGCTCGAGGCCGAGATCGTCCGCACGGCGATCCTCAAGGACGGCCGCCGCATCGATGGCCGCGACACCAGGACGGTCCGTCCGATCGTCGCGGAAGCGCACTTCCTGCCGCGGGCCCATGGTTCGGCGCTGTTCACCCGCGGCGAGACGCAGAGCATCTCGACCTGCACCTTGGGCACCAAGGAAAGCGAGCAGATGATCGACGGCCTGAACGGGCTGCGCTACGAGCATTTCATGCTCCACTACAACTTCCCGCCCTATTCGGTCGGTGAAGTGGGCCGCTTCGGCGCGCCGGGCCGTCGCGAAGTCGGCCATGGCAAGCTGGCGTGGCGCGCGCTGCACGCGGTGCTGCCGACCAAGGAGGAGTTCCCCTACACCATCCGCCTGACCTCGGACATCACCGAGTCGAACGGTTCGTCGTCGATGGCGACGGTGTGCGGCGGCAGCCTCGCGATGATGGACGCCGGCGTGCCGATCAAGCGTCCGGTCTCGGGCATCGCGATGGGCCTGATCCTCGAAGGCAAGGACTTCGCGGTGATCAGCGACATCCTCGGCGACGAGGATCATCTCGGCGACATGGACTTCAAGGTTGCGGGCACGTCCGAAGGCATCACCACGATGCAGATGGACATCAAGATCGCCGGCATCACCGAGGAGATCTTCAAGACCGCGCTGCTCCAGGCGAAGGAAGGCCGCGCCCATATCCTGGGCGAGATGGCCAAGGCGCTCGACCACACCCGCACCGAGCTGTCGGCGCACGCGCCGCGGATCGAGACGATGTCGGTTCCCAAGGACAAGATCCGCGACATCATCGGCACCGGCGGCAAGATCATCCGCGAGATCGTCGCCACCACCGGCGCGAAGGTCGACATCGACGATGACGGCACCGTCAAGATCTCGTCGTCCGACACCGCGCAGATCGAGGCCGCCAGGAACTGGATCATCGGCATCGTCGCCGAGCCGGAAGTGGGCAAGATCTACACCGGCAAGGTCGTCAACCTCGTCGACTTCGGCGCGTTCGTGAACTTCATGGGCGGCAAGGACGGCCTCGTCCACGTCTCCGAGATCAAGAACGAGCGCGTCGAGAAGGTCGCGGATGCCCTGTCCGAAGGCCAGGAAGTCAAGGTCAAGGTCCTCGAGATCGACAATCGCGGCAAGGTCCGCCTGTCGATGCGCGTCGTCGACCAGGAGACCGCGCGAGGAACTGCCCGACACCGCCCGCCCCGCGAGCGTCCGCGCGGTGACCGTGGCGACTGCGGCGACCGTGGCCCCGCCGCGACGGCGACCGCCGTCGCGAAGGCGGCGATCGCGGCCCGCGCCGCGACCGTGGCGACCGGGGCGACCGTCCCCGCCGCGAGCGTTCGGAAGGCGGCGACGAGGGCCCCGCGCCCGACTTCGCGCCGGCCTTCCTGACCCGCGACGACGACTGATCGGTCGGCGTTTCGAAGACAGGAAAAGGGGAGCGGAAACGCTCCCCTTTTTCTTTATGCTCGTTCGATGGCCAACGAAGATCTTCTCCGTTACGTCCTGATCGGCGCGGCGATCGTGGTCGCGCTGCTGATCCGCCTGCGCCGCATCGGGCGGTGGCAGCGGCTGCGGGCGGGGGCGCTGTGGATCGTCCCCGCGATCTTCACGGCGCTCGCCGCGATGATCCTCTGGCAATTTCCGCCGCATGGGCTGGAATGGCTGTGGGTGGCGTTCGGCCTCGCGGCGGGCGGCTTCTTCGGCTGGCAGCGCGGACGGCTGGTCGAGATCAGGATCGACCCCGACAGCGGCTTCCTGCTCCAGCGCAGTTCGCCCACGGCCTTCCTCTTCCTCGGCCTGCTCATCGTCGTCCGCTGGGTGCTGCACGGCGCGGTCGGGCTGGCCGACGCGCGCTGGCACCTCGGCGCGATGCTGGTCAGCGACATCTTCATCGCCTTCGCGACCGGCGTCCTCGGCGCCTACCGGCTCGAACTCTACCTGCGCGCGCGCCGCCTGCCGGCGGACGGGGAGGGTCCTTGAGGAAGCGCTTCCACGCCGGCTGATCACTCTCTAAGAAGCGTGGCGGGCAGTTGGGGAGATGCGTTTGGCAAGGCAAGGCGCCACGGTGCTCGAGCGCTTTCCCTTATGGCGCGACCGGCCGCTTCTCGGCTATGGCGCCGCCGCCGCCATTGCGATCCTGTCGTTGCTGATCCGCCTGCTCGTCGACGCGGTGATGCCGATGGGCTATCCCTATGTCGCCTTCTTCCCGGCGGTGATCCTCTCGACCTTCCTGTTCGGCGTCGGGCCGGGCGTGATGGTGGCGGCCATCTGCGGCGCGATGGCATGGTATGTCTTCATACCCCCCGAATTCAGCGTCAAGCTGTCCGGCGCGATCGTCTTCGCGCTGTTCTTCTACGCGATCGTCGTCACCATCGACATCCTGCTGATCAGTTGGATGCAGCGCGCCAACCGCCGCCTGGTCGAGGAGCGCGAGCGCAGCCGGCAGCTCGCGGAGCGCGGCGAGATATTGTTCCGCGAGCTGCAGCATCGCGTCTCGAACAATCTCCAGGTGGTCGGCGGCCTGCTGGCGCTGCAGATGAAGAGCGTCTCCGACGCCGCCGCGCGGCTGGCGCTGGAGGAGGCGTCGCGCCGCCTCGCGCTGATCGGGCGCATCCATCGGCAGCTCTACGATCCGCATGGCGAGCAGCTCGATCTCGGGCGGTTCCTCGAACAGCTCGGCGCCGACCTGGTCGATGCCGGCGGCAGGGCCGGCATCGTCTGCCGCGTCGATGCCCATGCCGGAATCCGCCTGTCCGCCGACGCGGCGGTGCCGATCGCGCTGATCGTCGCCGAAGCGGTGGCCAATGCGATCGAGCACGGCTTTGCCGGGCGCGAGGCGGGCGAGATCGTCATCCGGGCGTCGCGGGACGGCGACGGGGCGCTCGACCTGCGCGTGATCGACGATGGCGCGGGGCTACCGCCAGGCTTCGATCCGGCGACGTCGGACAGCCTCGGGCTCAAGCTGGCGCAGATGCTGGCGCGCCAGATCGGCGGGAGCTTCCGCCTGTTCGTCGACGGCCGCACGACGGCGATGCTGCGCATCGGCTGAGCGGCCGGCGATCGCCTCAGCCGTGCTTGTGGGCCTTCTTCGGCGGCGCCCCGCTCTTGACGACGCTCTGCACCGGGCAGCGCTGGCCGCGGACGACGATCGTCGAGAAGCGGTCGAAATCGCTGGTGCCGCGTGTCTCGAAGCCGATCGCGTTGGCGAAGGGCAGGTCCTGGCATGGCGCCATCAGCCTGGCATGATACCATTGCCGGCCCGGGCCCTGGACGTAGAGTGCGTCGCGCCCGTCGGCCTGCCAATTGTCGATCGAGCCATGGTTGGCGAAGGGGATGCTTGCCTCGGGCGGGCCCTTGGCGGCGGCGGCGTCGGCCATGGCCGCGCCCGTCAGGAGCGCGCCGGCCAGTGCGAGGATGAGGGGCTTTTTCATGATGCCACCCTGCCATGGCGGCCCTGAACGGAGGCTGAGCGAAGCCGCTATTCGATATGCGCGCCGTGCCGCCAGCCCATCTGCTCGGCATAATGGCGGCGGCACAGGGCGACATAGCGCTCGTTCCCGCCGACCTCGATCTGGGCGCCCTGCTTGACCGCGAAGCCGTCGGCGTCGATCCGCAGGTTCATCGTCGCCTTGCGGCCGCAGGCGCAGATGCCCTTCAGCTCGATCAGGTTGTCGGCGATGGCGAGCAGCGCCGCGCTGCCGGGGAACAGCTTCGCCTGGAAATCGCTGCGCAGCCCATAAGCGAGCACCGGGATGTCGAGTTCGTCGCACACCGCGGCGAGCTGGAACACCTGCGCGCGGGTCAGCCATTGCGCCTCGTCGACCAGGACGCAGTCGATCGGCCCCTCGGCGCGCTCGATCGATATCTCCTCGAACAGGTCGGTTTCCTCGTCGATCGCGGTGGCGTGGCTGGCGAGGCCGATGCGCGAGGTGATCCGGCCCGGCTCGAACCGGTCGTCGAACGCCGCGGTGAACAGCAGCGTGCGCATGCCGCGCTCGCGATAGTTGAAGTCGGCCTGGAGCAGCGTGGTCGACTTCCCCGCGTTCATCGCCGCATAATAGAAATAGAGCTTGGCCATCGGCCTCTATCCTAGCGCGTCGCGGGCCGGCGGCAATCCATCCGGCGCGGCCGGATGGTGAACAATCCTTGCGTCAGTCGGCGTCCTGGTCGAGATCGCGGGCGATCGACGGATCGCGCAGCAGCCGGTCGATATGGCTGCCCTCGTCGAAGCTCTCGTCGGCGAGGAATTTCAGCTTGGCCGCATATTTGGTGTTCACCCGCCGCGCCACCTCGCTCTGGAGGAAGGCGGTGTTGGTGCGCAGCGCCTTGATGACGATATCCTCGTCGCCGCCCAGCAGCGGCTTCACGAACACCGTCGCGTGGCGCAGGTCGGGCGACATGCGCACCTCGGTCACCGACACCATGTGGCTGGCCAGCACGTCGTCATGCACCTCGCCGCGCATCAATATGTCGGACAGGGCATGGCGCACCTGCTCGCCGACGCGGAGCAGGCGGACCGAGCGGCCTTCGGGGGTTTCGTTACGGCGCATGGCGCGGCCTCTCTAAAGGGGCGCGACATCCCGGCCTCCGCCGGGATGTCGCCTGTCTCCTACAGCGTCCGCTCGCGCTCCTCGACCTCGAACGTCTCGACGATGTCGCCGGGCTTGATGTCGGTCGTGGCTTCGAGCGTGATGCCGCACTCCAGGCCGGCGCGGACCTCGGGGACGTCGTCCTTGAAGCGGCGCAGCGACGAGATCGAGCCATTGTAGATGATGACGTCGTCGCGCATGATGCGGGCGCGCAGCTTCTGGCGGATATAGCCCTCGAGCACGAGCAGGCCCGCGGCCTTGCCGTGCTTGCCCGCCGAGAAGACCTCGCGGATTTCGGCGCGGCCGACGACATGCTCCAGATATTCGGGGCCGAGCTGGCCGGCCATCGCGGCGCGGATCTCGTCGAGCAGGTCGTAGATCACGTCATAATATTTGAGCGCGACCCCGTCCCGCGTGGCGATCTCGCGCGCCTTGGCGTTGGCGCGGACGTTGAAGCCGATGATCGGCGCCTTCGAGGCGGCCGCCAGGCTGACGTCGCTCTCGGTGATGCCGCCGACGCCCGCATGCAGGATGCGGACCTGGATCAGGTCGGTCGAGATCTTGTTGAGCGAGCCCACGATCGCTTCGACCGAGCCCTGGGCATCGGCCTTCACGACCACCGGATATTGCTGGGCCTTCTGCTCGCGCAGCGCCGAGAACATCGATTCGAGGCTGGCCGGGGCGGCGGTGGTCCGCTTCTGGTGGATCACGCCGGCGCGATAGGCCGCGACCTCGCGGGCGCGCGCCTCGTTCTCGACGACCGAGAGCTGGTCGCCCGCGCTCGGGACGCCCGACAGGCCGAGGATCTCGACCGGCAGCGACGGGCCCGCTTCCTTGATGTTGCGGCCCTTGTCGTCGATCAGCGCGCGGACCTTGCCGCTTTCGGCGCCGACCACGAAGATGTCGCCGACCTTGAGCGTGCCGCGACCGACCAGGATCGTCGCGACGGCGCCGCGGCCCTTGTCGAGGGTGGCCTCGACCACGGTGCCTTCGGCGGGGCGGTCGGGATTGGCCTTGAGCTCGAGCAGTTCGGCCTGCAGCTCGATCTTCTCGATCAGTTCGTCGAGGCCGGTCTTCTTGAGGGCCGAGACCTCGACCTCCTGCACGTCGCCGCCCATGCTTTCGACCTGGACGTCGTGCTGGAGCAGCGCTTCGCGGACGCGCTGGGCGTTGGAGCCGGGCTTGTCCATCTTGTTGATCGCGATGATCATCGGGACGCCCGCCGCGCGGGTGTGGCTGATCGCCTCGATCGTCTGCGGGCGCAGGCCGTCGTCGCCCGCGACCACGATCACGACGATGTCGGTGATGTTCGCGCCGCGCGCGCGCATCTCGCTGAACGCCTCGTGGCCCGGGGTGTCGAGGAAGGTGATCTTGGCACCGCTCTTCACCTGCACCTGATAGGCGCCGATATGCTGGGTGATGCCGCCGGCCTCGCCGCTGGCGACGTCGGTGCCGCGCAGCGCGTCGAGCAGGCTGGTCTTGCCGTGGTCGACATGGCCCATGATCGTGACGACCGGCGGACGCGGCTGCAGCGTCTCCGCGGCATCGACGTCGTCGGAGGTGATCAGGTCGACGTCCGAATCCGACACGCGCTTGATGTTGTGGCCGAACTCGGTGACGAGCAGCTCGGCGGTGTCCTGGTCGATCGACTGGTTGACGGTGACGGGCATGCCCATCTTGAACAGCGCCTTGACCAGGTCGGCGCCGCGCTCGGCCATGCGGTTGGCGAGCTCGCCGACGGTGATCGTCTCGGGCACCGCGACGTCGCGGACCTGCTTCTGCTGGACGGTGCCGGCCTGATGGGCGCGCTTGTCCTTCTCGCGGGCGCGCTTGAGCGCGGCGAGCGAGCGGGCGCGGGCGCCGCTGTCGTCGTCGAGCGCGCGGGTGACGGTCAGCTTGCCCGACTGGCGGCGATCGTCGCCCTTGCGGTCGCGCTGCTGCGGACGCGGCGGCTCGGGCCGCTTCGGGCTCGGAACCGGCGTGAAGCGGCGCGGCGGCGGCATGGTGCTGCTGCTCGTGCGCGGGGCCTCCTCGGCGGTCCCGGCCGCGGCCGGGGCTTCCTCGCGCGGGGCGGCGGCGGCGGTTTCGGCCTCCGCCGTGGCGGCAGCGGCAGCCGCTGCGGCAGCGCGCTCGGCCTCTTCCTCGGCACGGCGATTCTCTTCGGCGCGACGGCGTTCCTCTTCGGTCGCCTCGGCCTTGGCGCGCTCCTCGCGGCGGCGCGTCTCTTCGAGCGCCGCCATGCGCGCTTCCTCGGCCTCGCAGCAGGCGCCCTGCGGCGCCGACGCATCGGCCGGCCGGTATCGGGCCTGTGCCGCGCGGCGCTCGACCGGCTCGGCCTGGAGCTGCGCGGCGGGCGCGGGGGCCGGGGCGGGCGCCACGGGCGCGGCCGCGGTCTCCTCGGTCACCTGCGGCTCCGCCTCGCCCGGCCGGCCGGGCACGATGCGGCGGCGCTTGACCTCGACGACCACGGTGTTGGAGCGGCCATGGCTGAAGCTCTGCTTCACCTGGCCCGTCTCCACCGTGCGCTTGAGGCCCAGCGGTGCGCGCATTCCCAGTTTCGGCTTGTCGTTGTCGCTCATCTGGTAACCGAACCCTTCACTTCAAATTTCCGTAGCGCCGATGGACCCTGCGGATCGGTTCCGCAAGGCTGAAGCGCTCTCCGAACGTCCTATGAAACCGCACCAGCGGCCCAAAGCGTCAGCAACGCGCGCGGCGGCAGCCGGCACGGTCACGCCGATATGTACCACATTGTCCCGCCCCAGCGCCATCGACAATATGGTGCGATCCGCCGGGATTACCACCCCGCGCAGGTCGCTGCCCTCCGCATCGAGGCCGACGCGGAGCGCCTGGTCGAGCTTGCGGTTGCCGTCCTCGGAGGCGTCCGCGGCGTGGAGCAGCAGCTGGACCTGTCCCCGGCGCGCGCCCTCGGCGATGCGGTCCGATCCGGTCAGCACCGCGCCGCCGCGCAGCTCCAGGCCGAGCCGGTCGAGCGCCGCGCGGCACAGGCCCTGCTCGATCCGCTCGGGCAGGTCAGCGGGGATGGTGATGTCGCCGGTCTTGAAGGCGCGGGCGAGCGCGCCCTTGAGCTTGCCCTTGGCGATCGCCGTCTCCAGCGCCGCGCGGTCGACGCCGATCCAGGCGCCGCGCCCCGGCGCCTTGGCGCGCAGGTCGGGCAGCACCGAACCGTCGGGGGCGAGCGCGAGCCGGATCAGCTCGGCGCGCGCGCCATGCGCGCCCGACAGGATGCATTTCCGCTCGGGAACATGCTTGCCCGGCCGCCCCGTGTCGGGGGCGGGCCCGGAAACCGGCGCTACCGCGTGCCGTTGCTCATCGTTTGCCATCCGCAGAAGCGACCTCCTGCGCAGGACTTGCCGGGCGGTCGGCGATCAGGATGCCGCCGGCTCCGTAATTCTCGGTCGAGACTTCGATGATGTTCACCTGCACCGCGCTCGCCGGCTTGCCGAGATGCGCGCCGAGGGCCTTCGTCACGTCGGCGACGATGGCGGACTTCTGCGCACGGGTGGCGGTGCCGGCGATGCGGATGTCGACGAACGGCATCTGGGGTCAGGCCTCGTCGGTGAACCAGTGGGCGCGGGCGGCCATGATGATCTCGTTGCCCTGCTCCTCGCTCAGCCCATATTCGGCCAGGACGCCGCCCTTGTTCTCCTCGCGGTCGCCGCGCTCGGGGCGGTCGCTGTTCTGGCGGCGGCGCTGCTCGGGCCGCTTCTTCTGGATCAGCTCGTCGGTCGCCAGGTCGGCGAGGTCGTCGAGCGTCTTGATCCCGGCCTTGCCGAGCGTGACCAGCATCGCCTCGGTCAGATAGGGCAGCTCGGCCAGCGCGTCCTCGACGCCCAGCGAGCGGCGCTCCTCGCGGGCGGCGGCTTCGCGGCGCTCCAGCGCTTCCTGCGCGCGGCTCTGCAGCTCGGCGCCGAGCTCCTCGTCGAAGCCCTCGATCGAGGCGAGCTCGTCGAGCTCGACATAGGCGACCTCCTCGAGCGCGCCGAAGCCCTCGGCGACGAGCAGCTGGGCCAGCGTCTCGTCGACGTCGAGCTCGTTCTGGAACATCTCGCTGTTCTGGAGGAATTCCTTCTGGCGCTTCTCGCTGGCGTCGGCCTCGGTCAGGATGTCGATCGCCTTGCCGGTGAGCTGGCTGGCGAGGCGGACGTTCTGGCCGCGGCGGCCGATGGCGAGGCTGAGCTGATCGTCGGGGACGACCACCTCGATGCGCTCCTCCTCCTCGTCGATGACGACGCGCGAGACCTGGGCGGGCTGCAGCGCGTTGACGACGAAGGTCGCGGTGTCGGGCGACCAGGGGATGATGTCGATCTTCTCGCCCTGCATCTCCTGGACGACCGCCTGGACGCGGCTGCCCTTCATGCCGACGCAGGCGCCGACCGGATCGATCGAGCCGTCATGGCTGATCACGCCGATCTTGGCGCGGCTGCCCGGGTCGCGGGCGGCGGCCTTGATCTCGATGATGCCGTCGTAGATCTCGGGCACTTCCTGCGCGAACAGCTTCTTCATGAACTCGGGATGCGCGCGGCTCAGGAAGATCTGCGGCCCGCGATTCTCGCGGCGGACGCTCAGGATCAGGCTGCGGACGCGATCGCCGACGCGGACCACCTCGCGCGGGATCTGCTGGTCGCGGCGGATGACGCCCTCGGCGCGGCCCAGGTCGACGACGACATGGCCGAACTCGACCCGCTTGACGACGCCGGTGATGATCTCGTTGGCGCGGTCCTTGAACTCTTCATACTGGCGCTCGCGCTCGGCGTCGCGGACCTTCTGGAAGATCACCTGCTTGGCGGCCTGGGCGGCGATGCGGCCGAACTCGATCGGGGGCAGCGGATCGACGATGAAGTCGCCGATCGCGGCGTCCTTCTGCAACTTCTGCGCGTCGGCGACCGAGACCTGCTTGAAATAGTCGTCGACCTGCTCGACCACCTCGACGACGCGCCACAGCCGCATGTCGCCGGTCTTGCCGTCGATCTTCGCGCGGATGTCGTTCTCGGCGCCGTAGCGCGCGCGGGCGGCGCGCTGGATCGCGTCCTCCATCGCCTCGATCACGATCTCGCGATCGATCAGCTTTTCGCGCGCGACGGCGTCGGCGATCGCGAGCAGCTCGGCGCGGTTGGCGGAAATGGCGGTGGCCATGGCGACTTTATCCTTCCAGTTGAATCTTGCCGGCGCCGCGATGCGGCGCATCTTCCACAATCTGATCGACGCCCTCGGTGGAGAGCGGCGCGGTGGCCTTGATGAGAGCGTCGGTCAGGATCAGCTTCGCGCTCGCGATCTGCGCCAGCGGCACCGTCACCTCACCCAGCTTGTTTACACCCAGCGTCACCGAGTCGCCATCGCTGGCGACGATGCGCCCGTCGAACTGCTTGCGGCCGTCGAGCGGCGCGGCCAGCTTGACCCGGGCGTCGAAGCCCGACCAGTCGGCCCAGTCCTTGACGCGGGTCAGCGGCCGGTCGATCCCCGGCGAGCTGACCTCCAGCCGATAGGCGTCCTCGATCGGGTCGAGCTCGTCGAACTTGTCGGAGATGCGCCGCGACAGCGCCTCGCAATCGGCGATGTCGAGCTGGCGGGTGTCTGGCCTCTCGGCCATCACCTGCAGCGTCGGATCGCTCTTGCCCCCGAAGAAGGCGACGCGCACGAGGTCGAGGCCGAGGGCCTTGGCCTCCGGCTCGATCAGCTTCGTCAGCGCGGCGATGTCCGCCATTCCAGCTCCTGTTCGAAACGCAGCACTTCTTGTGCCGGAAGCTTTCGCAACCAGCCTCGGCAAAGTTTCCAATGTCGAGAAGTAGGCGCGATATAGGCGAAGACTCCGGGCAGGGCAATATCCGATCGGCCGGCAGCGGCGGTCGGATGCCTCCTCCGTTGAATCCCCGATTTGACGCGGTCGAATTCGGCCATCGGTTAGGCTTTCGATAACCAATGCCGATCTACGCCGCGCGGCATGGATGGTCGCAGGCCCATGACCCTGGTCCAGATCGGCGCGGTCGTTGCCGCGATGGCCGGTCTCGCCTTCGCGCCGCCGGCGCGGGGGCGGATGCTGCTGGTTCCGCTGGCGCCGGGGGCGGCGGCGAAGCTGCCCGCTGCGGCGGTCGCGGGCGGGGCGAAGCTGCTCGGGACGGGGCCCGTTCCCGGATCGCTGGTCGTCGTCGCCGATCGGGCGCGGCTCGGCGGCGTTTCGCTGGCCGACGGCATGGTCATCCTGTCGGCTCCGCCGCTGTTGTGCGGCGGTGGCGTGTTTGGGGAGTAGCGTGGCATGAGGATAGTCGAGCTGGACGAGCTGCGCAGGCGTGGCATCCGGTTGATCGCCTGGTGCGGTCTGGGTTTCACCGCGCTGCTGGGGCTGGCGATGCTCGCCGGGGTGATTCGTCCCAACCCGCCGGCGCTCCTCCTCTCGATGCTCGTCAATATCCTGCCGATCTGGGTCGTGCTGCGCCGCCGCTTCGACGGCGACGCGCGGATGATCATCGGTGCGCTCGCCGCCGCCCAGCCGGCGATCCTCGTCTACGCGCTGCAAGGCCATCAGTGGCAGATGGACATGCACATGTATTTCTTCGTCGCGCTCGCGGCGCTGACGATCATGTGCGACTGGCGCCCCATCGTGCTCGCCTCCGGCCTGATCGCCGTCCACCACCTGCTGCTCGACTATATGGCGCCGCACTGGGTGTTCGCGGGCGGCGGCGACCTGATGCGCGTCGTCGTCCATGCCGTTGCCGTGCTGCTGCAATGCGCGATGCTGATCTACATCAGCAACCAGCTCCGCGGCCTGCTGCTCGACCAGGGACGCGCGCGCGTCGACAGCGATCGCTTCGCCCGCGACGCCGAGGCCGCGATGATCGAGGCGCGCGCCGCCCAGCAGGCGGCCGAGGAGGCGCTGGCCACCGCCGCCGCCGAGCGCAGCCTGCGCCAGGACAGCGAGAAGGCGGCGAGCGCGGCGCGGACCCGCGACCTGCTGGCGCTGGCCGAACAGTTCGAGGGATCGGTCCAGCTCGTGGTCAGCTCGGTCGGCTCGGCGGCGTCGCAGCTCGAGACGACAGCCGCCTCGCTCAGCGACCTCGCCAATGACAGCGGCCGGCAGAGCGCCGCCGTGGCCGAGCGCGCCGCGCGCGCGTCGGACGCCGCGCGCGCCGTCGCGGGCAGCGTCGCCCAGCTCTCCACCTCGATCGCCGGCATCGCCGCGAGCGTCGACCAGCAGGCCGAACTGGGCGCCCGCGCGCGCAGCAATTCGGCGACCGGCGACCAGGCGGTGCGCGCCCTGTCGGGCCGCGCCACCGACATCGGCGAATTCACCGGCCGTATCCAGGCGATCGCCCAGCACACCAACCTGCTCGCGCTGAACGCCACGATCGAGGCGGCCCGGGCCGGCGTCGCGGGGCAGGGCTTCGCGGTCGTCGCGACCGAGGTGAAGACGCTCGCCGGGCAATGCGCCCGCGCCACGGCCGAGATCAGCGCGCTCATCGACGGCGTCCATGCCGGCGCCCGCATCGCCGAAGGCTCGCTGGGCGACGTTTCGCGCGTCGTCGAGGAACTCGCCGCCGCGGCGATGCAGATTCGCGAGATGCTGTCCGAACAGCGGCGCACCGCCGAGATGCTCGAAGCCAATGCGCAGAGCACGGCCGAGGGCGCCGACGAGATGGCGGACCGCATCGGCAAGGTCGCCGAGGTCGCCAACGAGGCCGGCAAGCTGTCGAGCCAGGTGCGCGGCGCGGCGGGCGACCTGCTCGGCCAGGCGGTGAGCCTGAAGCAGGCGACGCAGCGGTTCGTCCAGCAGCTACGGGTGGGGTGATCGGTGGTGTGGGACGCGTCCCGCCCCGCCCCACCACGAGGGCTGCGCAGCAACCATGCCGTCATCCCGGCGAAAGCCGGGATCTCGCTTCTTTTTTTCGAAGGTACGCAAAAGGCACTGAGATCCCGGCTTTCGCCAGGATGACGGTAAATGGATCAACCAGCCCGCTTGACGCTTCGCTTCAAGCGGCCAGCTTCATCTCCATGCGGTCCCAGATCTCCAGGAGCGCCTGGGTCAGCTCGCGCATCATCTCCTCGCTGTGCGCCGGGCCTGGCGTGAAGCGCAGCCGCTCGGTGCCGCGCGGCACGGTCGGATAATTGATCGGCTGCACATAGACGCCATATTCGGCGAGGAGGATGTCCGAGACCTTCTTGGCCTTGACCGGATCGCCGACCATCAGCGGGACGATGTGCGTCGTCGTTTCCATCACCGGCAGCCCGGCGTCGGCGAACATCTTCTTGAGGGTCGCGGCGGCGGCCTGCTGGCCGTCGCGCTCCGCCGAGGACTGCTTGAGATGCTTGACGCTGGCGAGCGCGCCCGCGACCAGCACCGGCGACAGCGAGGTGGTGAAGATGAACCCCGGCGCATAGGAGCGGATCACGTCGATGATCATCTGGTCGGCGGCGATATAGCCGCCCATCACGCCGAACGCCTTGCCGAGCGTGCCTTCGATCACCGTCAGCCGCTTCGCCGCCGCGTCGCGGTCGGAGATGCCGCCGCCGCGCGGGCCGTACATGCCGACGGCATGGACCTCGTCGAGATAGGTCAGCGCGTTGTACTTGTCGGCCAGGTCGCAGATCGCGTGGATCGGGGCGATGTCGCCGTCCATCGAATAGACGCTCTCGAAGGCGATCAGCTTGGGCGCCTCGGGGTCCTCGGCGGCCAGCAGCTCCTCGAGATGCTCGAGGTCGTTGTGGCGGAAGACGCGCTTCTCGCAGCCAGAATTGCGGATGCCCGCGATCATCGAGGCGTGGTTGAGCTCGTCCGAGAAGATGATGCAGCCGGGCAGCACCTTGGCGAGCGTCGACAGCGTCGCTTCGTTGGAGACATAGCCCGAGGTGAAGAGCAGAGCGCCCTCCTTCTCGTGCAGGTCGGCCAGCTCATGTTCGAGGTCGACGTGATAATGGGTGTTGCCGCCGATGTTGCGGGTGCCGCCCGAACCGGCGCCGACGTCGTGGAGGGCTTCCTCCATCGCCGCGATCACCTTGGGGTGCTGGCCCATCGCCAGATAGTCGTTCGAGCACCAGACGGTGACCGGCTTCGGCCCGTTATGGCCGGCAAAACAGCGCGCGTTGGGGAACATGCCCTTGTTGCGGAGGATGTCGATGAAAACCCGGTAACGGCCTTCGGCGTGCAGGCGGTCGATCGCCTGGGTGAATACGCGCTGGTAATCCAAGAGCCTTGCTCCACAGTGCCCCGCTTTGCCAAGGGGCTGAATCGGGTGCCTTTTACGGCCTGGCCTCGTCAAAAGCCAGTGCGAACGATTCCCAATAGTCGCGGCCGGAAATTCGTGCCCGGCCGGTCACAGGATCGAGATGGTGGCGAGCCCGCGCGCGGCAAGCCCGGCCCGCAGCGCGTCGCCGACGTCGAGCGGGGCGGTGAACACCGCTTCGCCCTTCGGCGCGGCCGGCCAGTCCTGTCCCTCGGTCAGATGGGCGACGCGCCGGGCGATGCCGGGACCACCGTCGACGAAGCGCAGCGGGCGCGGCGCGGCGGCGGCGAGTTCGGCCTCGACCAGCGGGAAATGGGTGCAGGCGAGCACCACCATGTCGATCCGGTCGCCGCCCGGCTGGCCGAGCAGGCCGTCGAGCACGGCGCGATAGTCGGCCGGGTCGGTCGGCTCGCCGCGCAGCTTCGCCTCGGCCAGCTCGACCAGCCGCGCCGAGCCGTGGCGTAGCACCAGGCAATCGGCGGCGAAGCGGGCCGACAGGTCGTCGACATAGGGCTGGCGGACGGTGGCGTCGGTGCCGAGCACGCCGATCGCGCGCGCCGCCGATCGTTCGGCGGCGGGCTTGATCGCGGGCACCGTTCCGACGATCGGCAGGTCGAGCGCGGCGCGCACCGCCGCCAGCGCGATCGTCGAGGCGGTGTTGCAGGCGATCACCACCAGCCGGGGACGGTAGCGCTCGACCAGCCGGCCGAGCAGCGCGGGGACGCGCGCTGCGATCTCCGCCTCGCTGCGGATGCCGTAGGGGAAGCCGCCATTGTCGGCGACATAGACATAGGAGGCCTGCGGCAGCAGCGCGCGGGTCGGGGCGAGCACGGAAAGCCCGCCCACGCCGGAATCGAACATCAGGATCGGGCGGTCGTCGGCCATCGCGCCCCTCACTTAGGATGCCGCACGGGCCCCCGCAACAGCGACGCGAATCGGGGGCGGATATCGTGCCGTGCCCGTAACTTTGTGCATTAGTGCGTGTTGCGCGGGGGACGGCTTCGACTATGGTGCGCGCGCCATCAGGGGAGACACCGTCCTTCATGCCGTCCACGACCACCATCCTGCTGCTGATCGGGGCGTATCTGCTGGGTTCGATTCCGTTCGGGGTCGTGCTGACGCGGCTCGGCGGCGCCGGCGACCTGCGCCAGATCGGCTCGGGCAATATCGGCGCGACCAACGTCCTGCGCACCGGCCGCAAGGGGCTGGCGGCGGCGACGCTGCTGCTCGATGGCGGCAAGGGCGCGGCGGCGGTGCTGATCGCGCAGATGGTGCAGCCGGACATGGCGCTGTGGGCGGGCGCGGCGGCGTTCATCGGCCATCTCTATCCGGTCTGGCTGAAGTTCAACGGCGGCAAGGGGGTGGCGACGATGCTCGGCGTCTCGCTGGCTGCCTGGTGGCCGGCCGGCATCGCCTTCGCGATCGTCTGGCTGGCGATGCTGGCGTTGACGCGGCGCTCCTCTGTCGGCGGCCTCTCGGGCGCCGTGACCGCGCCGATCGCGGCGGCGGCGGGCGGGCAGTCCGACGCGGTGCTGGTGATGCTCGCCATGGCGCTGTTCGTCGTCTGGAAGCATCGCGGCAACATCACCCGCCTGCTCGACGGCACCGAGCCGAGGGTCGGCGAGCGCTGATCGGGACGGCCGATCTGGACGGGAACGAACGCCTTGCCCGGCTGCGGCTGATCCGCACGCCCCGCATCGGCCCCGTCGCCTATTCGCAGCTCATCCGCCGCTTCGGCAGCGGCGTCGAGGCGCTGGCCGCCTTGCCCACGCTCGCCCGGCGCGGCGGCGGTGCGTTGCCCGCCATCCCGCCGCCGGCCGCCGCCGAGGCGGAGGCCGATCGCGTCGCCCGGCTGGGCGCGCGCCATCTGTTTCGCGGCGAGGCCGGGTATCCGGCGCTGCTCGACCGGATCGACACCGCGCCGCCCGTGCTGATCGTCCGCGGCGACATCGCGCTGCTCGATCGCCGCATCGTCGCGATCGTCGGCGCGCGCAACGCCAGCGGCGCGGCGGTCCGCTTCGCGCGGACCCTGGCGCATGGCCTGGGGGAGGCGGGGTGGCTGGTCGTCTCGGGCCTGGCGCGGGGGATCGACACCGCGGCGCATGCCGGGTCGATCGCGACCGGCACGGCGGCGGTGATCGCCGGCGGCATCGATATCGTCTACCCTCCGGAGAATGCGGCGTTGCAGGAGGCGATCGCCGAGCGCTGCCTGCTGATCGCCGAGCAGCCGCCGGCGTCGCCGCGCGCGGCACTCCCCTATCGCAACCGGATCATCGCCGGGCTGGCGGCGGGGACGGTGGTGGTCGAGCAGCGCCCAATCGGGATCGCTGATCACCGCGCGGCTCGCCGCCGAGTTTGGACGCGAGGTGATGGCGGTGCCCGGATCGCCGCTCGACCCGCGCGCGCAGGGTTGCAACCTGCTGATCCGGGAGGGCGCCACCCTGATCCAGTCGGCCGCCGACATCGCCGAGGCGCTGAGCCCGATCGCCGGCGTCGCCGCCCGGCCCGCCGACAACTTCGCGTCCGCGCCCGCGCCGGCCGAGGCGGACGAGCCGGCGCGCGCCGCGCTGACCGGCCTGCTGGGTCCCGTGCCGCTGGCGGTCGACGAACTGATCCGGCAGAGCGGCGTCTCCGCCGCGATGGTGCAGATGGTGCTGCTCGAACTCGAACTGGGCGGCCGGCTCGATCGCCATGCCGGCGGGCGGGTCAGCCTGATCGCCTCTTGACGACTCTCCGGCACCCTATCCACCCTCGTACGTGTACGCATGCGTAAGAGGACAGCCTGAATCCATGAAGCTCGTCGTCGTCGAATCCCCCGCCAAGGCCAAGACCATCGAAAAATATCTGGGGCCGGGCCATCGCGTCCTCGCCTCCTATGGTCATGTCCGCGACCTGCCCGCCAAGGACGGCTCGGTCGATCCCGACAACGGCTTCGCGATGGAGTGGGAGGCCTATGCCGACAAGAGCCGCCAGCTCAAGGCGATCGCCGACGAGGCGAAGGGCGCCGATACGCTGATCCTCGCCACCGACCCCGACCGCGAGGGGGAGGCGATCAGCTGGCACGTCAAGGAAGTGCTGGGCAAGCGTCGCGTGCTGCCCAAGGACGTTCGCCGCGTCACCTTCAACGCGATCACCAAGGCCGCGGTCACCGAGGCGATGGCGAATCCCCGCGACCTCGACGAGGATCTGATCGACGCCTATCGCGCCCGCCGCGCGCTCGACTATCTGGTCGGCTTCACCCTGTCGCCGGTGCTGTGGCGCAAGCTGCCCGGCGCCAAGTCGGCCGGCCGCGTCCAGTCGGTGGCGCTGCGCCTGGTCGTCGACCGCGAGCGCGAGATCGAGCTGTTCAAGGCCCAGGAATATTGGTCGGTCACCGCCGACATGGAGTATGACGGCATCGGTTTCCTGACCCGGCTGGTCCGCTGGAAGGGGCAGAAGATCGACCGGCTGACGATCGGCAACGGCAAGGATGCCGAGGCCGCCAAGGCCGATGTCGAGGCGGGCCGCTTCACCGTCGCCAGCGTCGAGACCAAGCCGCTCACCCGCAACCCGCCGCCGCCCTTCACCACCTCGACGCTGCAGCAGGAGGCGGCGCGCAAGCTCGGCTTCTCGGCCAGCCACACGATGCGGATCGCCCAGGCGCTCTACGAGGACGGCGCGATCACCTATATGCGGACCGACGGCGTGCAGATGGACGGCAGCGCCATCTCCGCCGCGCGCGGCGCGATCGCCAACCGCTACGACGCCTCCTATGTGCCCGACAAGCCGCGCCAGTACAGCGCCAAGGCCAAGAACGCGCAGGAAGCGCATGAAGCGATCCGCCCGACCGACTTCTCGCGCGATCGCGCCGGCAGCGGCGACCATGGCCGGCTCTACGACCTGATCTTCAAGCGCGCGCTGGCCAGCCAGATGGCGTCGGCGCGGCTCGAGCGCACCACCGTCGACCTGGTCGACGGCACCGGCCAGAACGCCCTGCGCGCGACCGGCCAGGTCGTCCTCTTCCCCGGCTATCTCGCGCTCTACGAGGAAGGCCGCGACGACCCGAATCCCCAAGGCCAGCAGGCCGGGGGCGGGGAGGCCGACGAGGACAGCCGCCGCCTGCCGCGGATGAAGGAGGGCGACAGCCCGGCGAAGAAGAAGGTCGACGCCGAGCAGCATTTCACTCAGCCGCCGCCGCGCTATTCGGAGGCCAGCCTGGTCAAGAAGATGGAGGAGCTCGGCATCGGCCGGCCGTCGACCTATGCGTCGATCCTCCAGACGCTCAAGGACCGCGACTATGTCACGGTCGAGAAGAACCGCTTCACCCCGAACGAGAGCGGGCGGCTCGTCACCAGCTTCCTCGAACGCTTCTTCGAGCGCTATGTCAGCTACGACTATACCGCGCATCTGGAGGAGGAACTCGACGACGTCTCGGGCGGCCGCGCCGGCTGGCAGCAGGTGCTCGAGGCCTTCTGGAAGGACTTCAAGCCCAAGACCGCCGAGGTGATGGACCAGAAGCCGTCGGAGGTCACCGCGGCGCTCGACGAATTCCTCGCGCCCTATCTCTTCCCCGACAAGGGCGACGGCACCGATCCGCGGCTCTGCCCGGTCTGCCAGGAGGGGCGGCTGTCGCTGCGCGGCGGGCGTTTCGGCGCGTTCATCGCCTGCTCCAACTATCCGGAGTGCAAGTTCACCCGCCGCTTCGCGCAGGCGGGCGCCGCGAACGACGGCGCCGATACGGGGCCGGTCGTGATCGGCACCGATCCGGCGACCGGGCTCGAAGTGTCGAAGCGGGCGGGGCGGTTCGGGCCCTATATCCAGCTCGGCGACGGCAAGGACGCCAAGCGCTCGTCGATCCCGAAGGACGTGCCGGGCGAGGATCTCGATCTCGGCTGGGCGCTCAAGCTGCTGTCGCTGCCGCGCCTGATCGGCCCGCACCCGGAGACGGGGCACCCGATCACCGCCTCGATCGGCCGCTTCGGGCCCTATCTGGCGCATGACGGCAAATATGCCCGGCTGGGATCGACCGCCGAGGTGTTCGAGACCGGCATGAACGCCGCCGTCGTCAAGCTCGCCGAGGCCGCCAATGGCGGCGGGCGCCAGCGCGGCAAGGCCGAGCCGCTCAAGACCTTCGGCGCCAGCCCGGTGACGGGGAGCGAGGTCAAGCTGATGGCGGGCCGCTTCGGCCCCTATGTCACCGACGGCGAGACCAACGCGACCCTGCCCAAGACCGCGAACCCCGACGAACTGACCGCCGAAGCCGCGCTCGAACTGCTCGCCGCCCGCGCGGCGAAGGGCCCGCCGGCCAAGGGCAAGAAGAAGGCGCCGGCGAAGAAGGCCGCGCCCAAGAAGGCGGCGGCGAAGAAGGCAAAAGGTTGAACGTCACCCCAGCGCAGGCTGGGGGATCGTCTCAGCGCCGGCGGCGGAGCTGGCCCTTGAGCGTCGCCAGCGAATAGGCGCCGAGGGCGAAGACCAGGCCGAAATAGACGGTCACCGCCGCCGCGATCATCGCGCCCAGCGCGGCGACCCGCTCGATCAGGCTGCGGCCGGTCCACGGGTCGATCCACGGATTGAGCAGGAACAGCAGCGCCGCCATCGCCAGCGTCGCCGCGATCAGGCGGATGCCGGTGCGGCGCAGCCGGTCGTCGACCGCGAAATGGTCGCGGCGGCGGAGCGTGACGTAGAGCAGCACCGCGTTGACCCAGGCCGAGATCGCCGTCGACAGCGCCAGGCCGACATGCGCGAGCGGCCAGATCAGGACGAGGTTGAGGACGAGGTTGACCAGCATCGCCACCAGCGCGATCCGCACCGGCGTCCGCGTGTCGGCGCGCGCGTAGAAGCCGGGGGTCAGCACCTTGATCAGCACATAGGCGGGCAGGCCGAGCGAGAAGGCGGCGAGCGCGCGGGCGCTGGCGATCGTGTCGTAGGGGGTGAACACGCCGTGCTGGAGCAGCGCGCGGATCAGCGGGGTCGCCGACACCATCAGCGCGGCGGTGGCGGGCAGGGTGAGCAGCAGCACCAGCTCGATCGCGCGGTTCTGCGTGTCGAGCGCGGCCTTGGCGTCGCCGCCGCCCAGCTGGCGCGACAGGCTGGGCAGCATCGCGGTGCCGACGCCGATGCCGATCAGGCCGAGCGGAAGCTGGTTCAGCCGGTCGGCATAATAGAGGTAGGAGACCGACCCCTGCGGCAGGAAGCGGGCGGCGAGCGTGGTCGAGATCAGCAGGTTGAACTGGACCGCCCCGGCGCCGATCGCGGCCGGGCCGATCAGCGCGAGCAGCTTGCGCACCTCGGGGCTGAGGCGCGGCAGGCGGACGCGCAGCCGGACGCCGGCCTGCCAGCAGGCGAGCACCAGCCAGGCGAGTTGCAGCGCGCCCGACACGGTGACCGCGATCGCCTGGGTCCGCGCGGTCTCCACCTCGCTATGGCCGCGGAAGAACAGCAGGCCGACGATCAGGCAGATGTTGAGCAGGATCGGCGCGGCGGCGTTGACCCAGAAGCGGTTGAGCGAATTGAGGATGCCGCCGAGCAGCGACACCAGCGAGATCAGCATCAGATAGGGAAAGGTGATCCGCGTATATTGCGTCGCCAGCGCGAATTTCTCGGGTCCCCCGTCGGGGAAGCCGCCGGTCATCGCCCAGACGATCGGTCCGGCCGCCAGCATCATGGCGACGGTGAAGACGATCAGGAAGGGGAGGAGGACCGACAGCACGTCCTCGGCGAAGCGCAGCGCGATGGCGAGGCCGTTGCCCGGCTCCTTCGCCTCGGCCTCGGCGACGGTGCGGTTGAACATCGGCACGAAGGCGGCGGAGAAGGCCCCTTCGGCGAACAGCGCGCGGAACAGGTTGGGCAGGCGCCAGGCGATCAGGAAGGCGTCCGACGCGAAGCCCGCGCCGACGAAGCGCGCCATCAGCATGTCGCGCAGGAAGCCGAGCACCCGGCTGACCAGCGTCAGCCCGCCGATCGTCGCGCTGGCGCGCAGCAGGCTCATGCCAATAATCCTCCCTGTCCGCAGGACGGGGAGGGGGACCACCCGCAGGGTGGCGGAGGGGGCGGCGACCCCGCCTCCTGCCTTACGAAGATGATGTCGTGGCGCATTACCCCTCCGCCGGCTTCGCCGGTCCCCCTCCCCGAGCTTCGCTCAGGGAGGAATGGGGGAGGGACATCCGCTGTCAGGCTTCGCCCGCCGGCTGCGATTCGGCGAGGGCGGTCTGCTGCTCGGCCTGCTGCATGTAGAGCGCGCCGAAGTCGATCGGCTCGAGCACCAGCGACGGGAAGTTGCCGTCGCGAATCGCGTCGGCGGCGACGCGGCGCGCGAACGGGAAGAGCAGGCGGGGCGCCTCGGCCAGCAGGAAGGGCGGCAGATGCTCTTCCGGCACGTTGCGGATGCCGAACAGGCCGGCATAGACCAGTTCGACGGCATAGGCGGTCAGGTCGCCCTGGGTCGCCTTGATCTCGATCTTGAGCGCGACCTCATAGACGTCCTCGCCCGCCTGCTGCGACCCGATGTTGAACTGGACGTCGATCTTCGGCTGCTCGGGCGCCTGGTAGATGCCGGGCGCGCTCGGATTCTCGAACGACAGGTCCTTCACATATTGGGCGATCAGCGCGACCTGCGGCAGATGGTCCTCGCCGTTGGTCAGCGTGTCGGCGGCGCCCGTCTCTTCACTCATTGTCTGTCTTTCCGTCGAAAGTGGGAGCCGGGAGGCGGGCTTCCGACCGCTTCCGGCAATGCGTCCCGCGCCTAGCAGGCGGGACGGGGCGGAGCAATGGGCCGATCCCCGCGAAGGCGGGGAACCTCCGCCGCGCCCGCGAGTCATTTGAATATTGCCGCCATTGTCCCTATGTTGGGAGCCCGGCAGTGTTTTGGCGGCAGCGTATTGGAGGCCCGGTGACCACGATTGTCATTCTTGCGATGGTGTTTCTCTTCGTCGCGTTCCGCCTGTGGAGCGTGCTGGGCCGTCGCACTGGGCATGAGCAGACGATCGCGCGTCCGGCCGAGGCCGCTCCCGCGCCGATCGGCGCCGGCCGGTCGCTGCCCGAGAACGCCACCCCCGTCCTGCCGGCCAAGCCCGCCGTGGTCGAGCCGCGCGCCGAAGCCGGCGTCCGCGCGATCCAGTCGGCCGACGGCGGCTTCGATGCCGCCCAGTTCCTCGAAGGCGCGCGGTCGGCCTATCGCATGATCCTCGAAGCCTATTGGCGCGGGGACGAGGAGGCGCTGCGCCGCCTGACCGACGACGATGTCTACGAGGCGTTCGCCGCCGCGATCGCCGAACGCCGCGAGGCTAACGAGGTGCTCGACAACCGGCTGGTGTCGATCGAGAGCGCCGTGATCGAGCAGGCGCGGATGAACGGGCAGACCGCCAACGTCACCGTCCGCTTCGACGCCGACATCGCCGCCGTCACCCGTGACGGCGAGGGCAATGTCGTCGCCGGCTCGCTGACCGACGCGGTCCCGACGCACGACGTCTGGACCTTCAGCCGGCACGTCCGTTCCGACGATCCGAACTGGACCCTGGTCGAAACCGACGAGGCGGCGTGATCCGCCGTCTTTGCGCGGGGCTCGCCGGCGCGGCGATGCTCTCCGCCTGCACCGTCGTCCCGACCCCCGGCCCGCAGCATCGGCCTCCGGCGCATCATCCCGAGCGCCCGGAACCCGCGCCGCCGCCCGTCGTCACGCCCCCACCGGCCAAGCCGGCCACTGCGGTGGACAGCGGCGTGCAGTCGGGGCCGGCCTTCGCCAGCTTCGCGATCAACCAGGATGCCGCGCGCGCGGCGCTCACCGCCTTCCGCCTGTCCTGCCCCGGCCTGCAACGCCGCGCCGACCAGAGCGGGCTGACCCGCTCGGGCGACTGGTCGCAGGCCTGCGCGCAGGCGAGCGGCTGGCCCGACGGCGATGCCGTCGCCTTCTTCGCCAACCAGCTCGCGGTGGTGCGGGTCGGTGACGGCCACGCCTATGCGACCGGCTATTACGAGCCCGAGATCGCCGGCGCGCGCGCACCCGCGCCCGGTTACGACACCCCGATCTACAAGCGCCCGCCCGACCTGGTCGAAGGCGATCTCGGCGATTTCTTCCCCGAGCTGAAGGGCAAGAAGATCCGCGGCAAGGTGCAGGGCGGCAAGCTGCTCCCCTATCCCGATCGCGGCCAGATCGAGGACGGCGCGCTCAAGGGGCGCGGGCTGGAGATCGGCTATGCCGCCGATCCGGTCGAGTTCTTCTTCCTCCAGGTCCAGGGTTCGGGACGGCTGCGCCTCCCCGACGGATCGGTGATGCGGATCGGCTATGACGGGCAGAACGGCCGCGAATATGTCGGCATCGGCAAGCTGATGCGCGATCGCGGGCTGCTCGGCCCCGGCCAGCTCTCGATGCAGGGCGTGATGGCCTGGCTGCGCGCCAACCCGGCCGAGGGCGACGCGATCATGCGCGAGAACAAGAGCTGGGTGTTCTTCCGCGAGCTGACCGGGCCCGGCCCGATCGGGGCGATGAACGTCGCCGTCACCGGACGGGTGACGGTGGCCGCCGACCCGGCGTTCGTGCCGCTGGGCGCGCCGGTGATCCTCCAGCTCGACCGGCCCGAGGCCAGCGGCCTGTGGGTCGCGCAGGACACGGGCGGCGCGATCAAGGGCGCCAACCGCTTCGACACCTTCTGGGGCGCCGGCGAACAGGCGCGGACCATCGCCGGCGGCATGAGCGGGCGCGGCCAGGCCTGGCTGCTGATCCCGCGCGCGGCGGCGGCGCGGCTGGCGGAGCAGCGTGACCCGGCGGCTCGATCCTGACGAAGCCGCGCTCTGGCAGCGCGTGACCGCGACGGTCCGGCCGATCGCCCGCAGGACATCCAAGCCATCTTCCGCCGATAGCGGGGCCGGCAATGCGCCGGTTCCTCCTCCGCCGCCGTCCGCCGCGAAGAAGGGGCGCGTGCCGCCGCTGCGCGTGCCGGCGGCGACGCCCGTCACCCAGCAGAAGCCGCTCGCCGACAGCCTCGACGGCGGCTGGGACCGGCGGCTGCGGCGCGGCGTGACCCAGCCCGACTGGACGATCGACCTGCACGGCCACACGCTCGACAGCGCCCAGCGCCTGCTCGACCGGGTGCTCGACCAGGCGGTGGCGGAGGGCATCCGCGTCCTGTTGCTGATCACCGGCAAGCCGCCGCGCGACGACGATCGCGGGCTCGACGGCCGGCCGCGCCGGGGACTGATCCGCGCGTCGATCGGAAGCTGGCTGCAAAGCTCGCGCCACGCCGTCCGCATCGCCGCCGTCCGCAACGCGCACCCGCGCCATGGCGGCACGGGCGCGCTCTACCTGATCCTCCGCCGCGACCGGGAGGCTTAGCTCAGCGGCACGGCCGAGGCGTCGATCGACGACAGCTCGCCTCGAGCCTGGCGCATGATCTGCCAGCCGCCGCTGACGCCGAGCCCCGCCAGGATCACGGCGACGATCAGGTCGGGCCAGGCGGTCCCGGTGCCGAACACGCCGAATGCCGCCGCGACCACGGCGACGTTGCCGATCGCGTCGTTGCGCGAGCAGATCCAGACCGATCGCCGGTTGGCGTCGCCGTCGCGATGGCGCCAGAGCAGCAGCGCGCAGACGAGGTTGGCGACCAGCGCGATCCCGCCGACGATCCCCATCGTCTCCGCGCGCGGCAGGGTGCCCGTCAGCGCCATCCAGACGGTGGACCCCAATACCCAGAGGCCGAGCAGGAACAGCGAGGCGCCCTTCAGCAGCGCGGCGCGCGCCCGCCATTGCAGGGCGAGGCCCGCCACGCCGAGGCTGATCGCGTAATTGGCGCTGTCGCCCAGGAAGTCGAGGGCGTCGGCCCTGAGCGCGGCGGAGGATGCCGCGACCCCGGCGACGATCTCGACCGCGAACATGGTCGCGTTGATCGCCAGCGCGATCCACAGCACCCGTCGCCAGGCCTTGTCCTGTCGCGCCGGCGGCGCCTCGCATGCGCCGCAACATCCACCCGCCATGCCGTCACCTTGGTTCCAGGGTCGTGGCGGCAATATGCACCCGCTAGCTGCCGCGGGGTCAAGCGATGATGCCGATCAACGGGAAAGGCCGTGCCGCCTCCAGGTCGGCACGGCCTCCTCGGACCTGATGGACAGGGCCGATGGCGCGGGACTTCGGGGGGCGCGTCCCGCGTGTTCCTTCCCCTTTCGCGGCGCCCGTCAGTTCTTCGACGCGTTGGCCGACCGGTTCTGGTCCTTGGCGGTCTTCTTGACCTCGCTCTTGCCCATGGCGGAGACGAGGACGTTGCCCGATCCGTTGAAATTGGCGGCGGGCAGCGTCGCGGTCGCGTCGCCGACCTGCATCACCACCGACTGGACGGTTCCGCGCGCGGTCGAACGGACGTCCTGCACCGTGCCGATCACCCGGCCGCGCGCGTCCTGCACGATCATGCCGGGGGCGACGTCGAAGCTGCCCGCCGCATTGGCGGCGGCGCTGCCGGCGAGCGCGAGCTGGCCGAGGCCGCCCGAGGCGTTGCCGGCGACGTTGCCCGATCCGGTGGCGCTGGCGGAGCTTGCGGCGCCCGCGGCATTGCCGGTCGCATTGCCGGCGAGGCCGGCGGCCTGACCGGCGGTCGATCGCGCGGTCGAGGCGACGCCGCCGACCGCGCCGCGCACCGCATCGGTGCCGACGAGTTGGGCATCGGCGCTGCCGCCGGCCGATCCGGTGGCGCCGGCGGTGGCGTTGTTGATCGTGCCGCCCAGGCTGCCGTCGGCATTGCCGCTGCCCGAAACCTTGCCGCTGCGGCGGTCGACCTTGCCGTTGCCGCGCGCCGAGACGGCGCTGTCGGCGCTGCCGGTCACGTCGGAGCCGAGCCGGCCGACGCTGCCGCCCAGGCTGCCCGAGCCGCCCAGCGTGCCGCCGACCATGCCGCCTATCCCGCCAAGGCCGCCACCCAGGCCACCGCCGAGTCCGCCGCCGCCCAGAAGCTGGGCCGGGGCCGGAGCGGCCATGATCGCGAGCGCGGTGATCGCGCTGCCCCAGAACATCGTCTTCATCGCACTATCCTTTCCGTTGTGGGCGGCGTCCGGCGCCGCTCGAAAAGGCAACGGGAGGCGTGGGACTTTTCATCCCGGCCGGGGAAGAAAAATTTATTCCGTCACGATCTCAACGCGTTGCGCAGTCAGCACAGACGATGCCGCGCCCGGTCAGCCGACCCTTGCCGCGCGCCTCGGCCGCCAGCAGCGCGATCGCGCGGGTGCGCGCTGGCCGCTCCGCGGACGCCAGCCGGGCGAGCCGGCCGGCGACGAACGGAGCTGCATAGGATGTGCCGCGCACCGTCCCCGTCCCGCCGGCCGCCGTCGCCGCGCGCAGGCCGGCGCCGGGCGCGGCGAAGTCGAGATGGCGCGCCTTGCCCGCCTCGATCAGCGGCCGCCCGCGCGCGTCGACTCCGGTGACGGCGATCACCTGCGGATAGGAGGCCGGGTAGGCGGGCGGGGCAGCTGCCCCGTCATTGCCGACCGCCGCGACGATCAGCATGCCGCGCCGGTCGGCGGCGGCGATCGCGCGGGCGAGCAGCGGATTGTCGGGGCCGGCGAGGCTGATGTTGACGATCGCGACGTCGCTGGTCGCGAACCAGCCGAGCGCGCGGGCGATGGCGAGCGCGCTGCCGCCCTTCGGGTCGCGCCCGAAGATGTCGGCGACGAACAGGCGGCTCTGCGGGGAGACGCCGCGCACCGCGCCGCGCCCGACGAGGATCGAGGCGATCGCGGCGGCGTGGTCGCCGGGCGCGGGCGCGCCGGCCGCGAAACCGCGCTGGACGATGCCGGCGGGCAGTACCGGATGCGCCGCGACGCCGCCGTCGATCAGGCCGATCGGCGCGCCGGGGCCGCTGGGTGCAGCCGGGCCGCCGCCGCCCGCCCGGACCGGCGCGCCGCCGCTCGGCTGATAGATGGGGTTGGACTGGACCTCGGCGCCGGGCGCGAGCTGGCGGAGGCGGCGCTCGGCGCGGGCGAGGCTCATGCCCTCGGGCGTGCGCAGCCGCGCGGCGCGGATGTCGAGGCCGTCGATCGCCTCCTGTCCGGTCAGGGTGAAGCCGGCGGCGGCGGCGGCCCGCAACGCCTCGGGCGCGGGATCGACCAGGATCAGTTCGCCCCTCACCGCCGGATCGCCGCGCGCGTCGATGTCCAGCGCTTCGGGATGCTGCCGCACCAGCGCGTCGAGCCGCACGGTCCGCTGGCGCGCCAGCCGGTCGACCAGTCCGCCGGTGCGGTCGACCGTGTCGGACAGCGTGTCGCCGACCGTCTCGCCGAGCCGGCCGAGGCCCTGCGTCGCCTGGCCGATCGCGCCGCCGACCGGGGGCAGCAGTTGCGCGACGGCGGTGCCGGCCATCGCGGCCAGCGCCGCCGCCACTATCGCCTTGCCGAAACGCATCGGGATCGACTTCCTTTCATGGCCGTTATGATCAACGGATGTCGTCGCATCGGGTTGCATGGGATGAAACGGGCGAGGTCATCCGTTTCATCCTCGAGGCGGTCGATGGGACGGAACAAGGGACCAGCGATGTGACCGAGTTCGAACGTGCGTTGCTCGATCTGCTGCCGCGATTGCGACGGTTCGCGCGCGCGCTCGCCATCGACGCGGTCGACGCTGACGATCTCTGCCAGATCGCGCTCGAACGCGCGCTCAAGGCGGAGGCGCAGTGGGAAAAGGGCAGCAGGCTGGATTCGTGGATGTACAGGATCATGCGCAATTGCTGGATCGACGAGGTCCGCGCGCGCAAGCGCCGGTCGGAGACTTTCGTCGCCGAGGAGGAAGGGCTTGCGGTGGGCGAGGCCGACGATCGCCGGATCGAGGCGCGGGTCGAACTGGGCCATGTCGACCGCGCGATGGCGGCGCTGCCGCCCGAGCAGCGCGAGGTGATCGCGCTGATCCTGGTCGAGGGGCTGGCCTACAGGGAAGCGGCCGAGCTGCTCGACCTGCCGATGGGGACGATCACCTCGCGGCTGGTGCGCGGGCGGCAGGCGCTGATGGAGATGCTGGGAGAAGCGGCATGACCGAGGATCAGATCATCGCCTATGTCGACGGCGAACTCGGCCCGATCGAGGCGCTGCGCTTCGAACGGGCGATGGAGGCCGACGCGGCGCTGGCCGCCGCGGTCGGGCGGCATCGCACGCTGCGCGACCGGATCGCCGGCCATTTCGCGCCGGTCGCCGAGGAGCCGGTCCCCGCGCGCCTCGCGGCGACGCTCGACCCGTCGTCCAATGTCGTCGCCTTTCCGGCCCGGCCGCGCCGCTGGTCCGACGCGGGCGGGCGCTACGCCGCGATCGCGGCGACGCTGGTGGCGGGGCTGGTGCTGGGACAGTTGCTGCCGCGCGGGCCCGCCGCGCCGATCGGCGAGCGGGGCGGCGCGATCATGGCGCAGGGCGGGCTCGCCGCCGCGCTCGACAGGGACCTTGCCGCCGCGCCGGGGGAGGGAAGCTACCGGATCGGCGTCAGCTTCGTCAGCCGCGACCGGCGCTATTGCCGGACCTTCAGCGGCGATGCCGGCGCGGGGCTGGGTTGCCATGGGCCGGAGGGCTGGACGCTGGTCCGCTTCGTCGCCGGGACCGGCGGCGAGGGGCAAGGCGCCTATCGCCAGGCGGGCAGCGCCTCGGTCGACATACTCGAGGCGGCCCAGGCGATGATGGCGGGCGACCCGCTCGACGCCGATGGCGAGCGGCGCGCGCGCGACTCGGGCTGGCGCCTGCGATGAACCCAGGCTGACATATCGGGCCGACATTCGTTGCAATGCTGAAATATGGCGGCAAGGAAAAGGCGCGAGGGAGGCGCGACGTCCCTCTTGCGGAAGGATATCGCGCATGCCGCTCCAGCCGGCTCGCGCCGCCTCTAAAGGCGCTGTCCCGTTCAAGGCCAGCGCGATCGGTTGCGAGAATGGTCGCCATTCGGCGGTCAGCGCCAGCAAGGTCGAGATCAACGGCGTCGTCCACGCCGTCTGCCGCCATTGCGGCTGCGAGCTGATGCGCCTCGGCGCCTCGCGCCGCTGGTTCCGCACCGGGCAGATGGGCGGCTGACGGCATCTGTTCCTTGGAGGAACAGATGTTTCAAATATTATCCCAATAGTGTGGAATGGCGGCTTGCGCTAAGCCCCGCCCATCCATTTTTCGACAACGAGGCGGCGATGAGCGACATGATCGACAGGGCAGGACTCATGGTGGCGGACGCGCTGGTCCGGTTCATCGAGGATCGCGCGCTGCCCGGCACCGGGCTGGACGCCGCTGCCTTCTGGACCGGCGCGGCGGCGATCTTCGCGCGCTTCGTTCCGGAGAATCGCGCGCTGCTCGCCACCCGCGACGATCTCCAGGCGAAGATCGACGCCTGGCACCAGGCGCGCGCCGGCAAGCCGGTCGACCCGGCCGAGTACCGGGCGTTCCTGACCGAGATCGGCTATCTCGTCCCCGAGCCCGCGCCGTTCGCGGTCGGCACCGCCAATGTCGATGCCGAGCTGGCGACGATGGCGGGCCCGCAGCTCGTCGTGCCGATCCTCAACGCCCGCTTCCTGCTCAACGCCGCCAATGCGCGCTGGGGCAGCCTCTATGATGCGCTCTACGGCACCGATGCGATCCCGGGCGCGGCCGCCGGCAAGGGCTATGACGCCGCGCGCGGCGCGCAGGTGATCGCCTGGGCCAAGGGCTTCCTCGACCAGGCGGTGCCGCTGGCGTCGGGGCGCTGGGCCGACTGGACGGGCGGCGACCTCGCGCTCGCCGATCCGGCGCAGCTTGCCGGCCGCGCGGGCGACAATCTGCTGTTCCGCCACAACGGCCTGCATATCGAGGTGGTGATCGACCGTGGCCATGCGATCGGCAAGGACGATCCCGCCGGGATCGCCGACGTCATCCTCGAATCGGCGCTGACGACGATCTGCGACCTTGAGGATTCGATCGCGGCGGTCGACGCCGAGGACAAGGTCGCCGCCTATGCCAACTGGCTCGGCCTGATGAAGGGCGACCTGGAGGACACGTTCGAGAAGGGCGGGGCGATGATGACCCGCCGCCTCAACGGGGACCGCGGCTACACTGCGCCCGACGGCGCCGGCTTCACCCTGCCGGGCCGCAGCCTGTTGTTCGTCCGCAATGTCGGCCATCTGATGACGACTCCGGCGGTGCTGCTCGCCGACGGATCGGAGGCGCCGGAGGGCATCCTCGACGGCATCGTCACCAGCCTGATCGCGCTGCATGACCTGAAGGGCCTCGGCAGCCACCGCAACAGCGCCAGGGGCTCGGTCTACATCGTCAAGCCGAAGATGCACGGGCCGGACGAGGCGGCCTTCACCAACCGCCTGTTCGATGCGATCGAGGACCTGCTCGGCATGGCGCGCCACACGCTGAAGGTCGGCGTGATGGACGAGGAACGCCGCACCTCGGCCAACCTCGCCGCCTGCATCGCGGCGGTGAAGGACCGGATCATGTTCATCAACACCGGCTTCCTCGATCGCACCGGCGACGAGATGCACACCTCGATGCGGGCCGGTCCGATGATCCGCAAGGGCGACATGAAGGCCAGCGACTGGATCGCCGCCTATGAGGACCGCAACGTCCAGATCGGCCTCGCCTGCGGACTGTCGGGCAAGGCGCAGATCGGCAAGGGCATGTGGGCCGCGCCCGACAAGATGGCCGACATGCTCGCCCAGAAGATCGGCCATCCGAAGACCGGCGCCAACACCGCCTGGGTGCCGTCCCCGACCGCCGCGACGCTGCACGCGACCCATTATCACGCGGTCGACGTGTTCGGCCGGCAGGCGGAACGCAAGGCCGAGCCGGTCGCGAGCATCGACCGGCTGCTGGCCATCCCGGTCGCGGCGGGCAAGAACTGGAGCCCCGACGAGGTCCGCGCCGAGCTCGACAACAACGCCCAGGGCATCCTCGGCTATGTCGTCCGCTGGGTCGACCAGGGCGTCGGCTGCTCGAAGGTGCCCGACATCCACGACGTCGGCCTGATGGAGGACCGCGCCACGCTGCGCATCTCGTCGCAGCACATGGCGAACTGGATGCTGCACGGCGTCGCCACCGCCGAGGAGATCGACGCCGCGCTGAAGCGCATGGCCGCCAAGGTCGACGCGCAGAACGCCGGCGATCCGCTCTATCGGCCGATGGCCGGGAACGAGGACCGCAGCCTCGCCTATCAGGCCGCTCGCGCGCTGGTGTTCGAGGGCGTCGAGCAGCCCAACGGCTATACCGAGCCGCTGCTCCACAGCTTCCGGCAAAAGGTGAAGGCGGCGGCCTGAGCGCCGTTCGCCCGCTTTCCTTCTCTTCCGTCATTCCCGCGAAAGCTGGAATGTGGAGTCACGTTTGAAGTGCACCGGTTGAGATTTTGAGGAATGCCTCGGCGGGGGTTAGGAAGCCAAGGCATTTTCTGGGTGTGTTGTTGAGCTGGTCGACGTGCGCGCGCAGCTGTTTGGCGGTGAGCGTTTCGAGGTTGGTTTTGCGTGGCAGGGGGCGGCGGAGCCTGCCGATGGTGTTTTCGACGCCGCCCTTTTGCCAAGGGCTTCGGACATCGCAAAAGAAGGTGGTGACACCGAGTGATTGGTGCAGCCGATAATGCTCGGCGAACTCGGTGCCGTTGTCGAAGCTGATAGTTTTTCGCAGATGCTGGGGGATATGCCGGAGGTTTCCGGCGATCCGGCATGCGGTCAGCCTGGCCCGGCGATGGGGCAATTTTTCGACGATGGTGAAGCGGGTCTGCCGTTCATGAAGGACGAGCAGGTTGTGGCCATATTTGGCGAAGAGCATGTAGTCGGCTTCCCAATGGCCTGGCTGGGTCCGTGTGTCGGCTTCGGTCGGCCTCTCCTGGATCGGCCGGCGCTGCTTGATGAAGCTGGCGGAGCTGCCGCCGCGCTTGCCGAAATGTCCGCGCCGACTCTTTCGGCGAGGCAGGAGCCGGTGCCAATAATCCTTCTGCGCCGAGCGGTGGTAGATGAACCGATAGATTGACTCATGGCTGACGGTGGGACCATTTAAGAGGGTCAGTCGGCCTGCGATCTGTTCGGGAGAGCTTCCCATCGCAAGGCCGTTTTCCACGATCTTTCGCAGGTCCGGCTGGCGCTCCAGCTTGAAGCGGCAATCCCATTCCCGCCGCCTGGCGGCCAGTTCATGGGCGCGACGCGGGTTGTAGCCACCCAGCCAGATCTTGGTCTGCCGGCTATTACGCTTGAGTTCACGGCCAACCGTCGTGTGATGCCGGCCAATCGCGTCCCCGATCTCACGCGAAGATTTACCGTCTGCATGCAGACGGTAAATCTCGATACGCTCGTCAAGGCCGAGCTGCCTGTAGCTTCTTCCCATCGCGCTTCCACCTTACCAGGTGGTGCACTTCATCTGTGAGTCCGCCGAATCCATGGACGGCGGCACCTCGTATCAAATAGCGTTCCGTGACCGTGGATTCCCGTTTTCACGGGAATGACGATGAGGGCGGGCCAGGGGAGGAAGGGTCCCCAGGCTCACTTCATGAACAGCATCGCCACCGACTGCTCGGCGACGCTGGCGACGCCGTCGCGGTTGGCGTCGGCCATGTCGAAGAGGCCGAGCGGGCGGGCCAGTGCTTCGGCCTGGCTGACCTTGCCGTCGCCGTTGGTGTCGCATTTGTCGAACCAGCTCCGCCCGATATGGGTCAGGCCGCGGCCCTGGTCGGGCTGGGCGTTCTGGATCTCGCGATAGCGCTCGAACTCGGCGGGGCTGACGAAGCCGTTCCTGTCGGCGTCCATCTCGGCGAACTGCTTCTTGGCGACGGCGGCGACCTCGGCGCGGGTGATCGGCCGCTGGCCGAGCTCGAGCCCGGCATGGGCCGCGCTCGCGGCGGACAGCGAAAGCAAGGCAACGAACATCAAGCGGGTCATGGTTTCGATCCCATGGTGACAACGTGGTTTCGCCTAGTCGGGATCAACTGACCGGGGCCTGAATGGGTTGCCCGGTGGGGGCTATTTCACCACGCCGACCTGGAAATCGAACAGGATGCGGACCCAGACGCCCATCTGCGGCTTGCCGCCGATCCGGGGCGGGCGGATCTTGAACTGCCACGCCGCCTGCCGCAGCGCGCGCGCCAGCCCCGATCCGCGCGGCGATTCGCCCAGCTCCTGGCAATCCTCGACCCGGTAGTTGGGCACCGTCCGGCAGGCGATCATGCCCCAGCCGGCCTGCCGCTGCTCCGATATAGAAGGCCATCTCGGCCGTGGTCGGCTCATACCAGTCGGCGGGGTAGAGCTTCTCGCCGCCGGGGCCCTCGCCAGCCCCTCGCCCTCGCCGCTGCCGGCGTCGGCGGCGCCGGGCGCGCTAATCGGCGCCTGCGGATGGATCTTGGAGATGTCGCTCGCCCGGAACACCTCCGGGCTGACGATCATCATCTTGAGCGGGGTCGGGGGAGGCGGCGGCAACGGCGGCGAGGCGGCGTCTTCTCGGTTTCCCGGCGCTGGGCGCGCGCCGACACCGCGGGCTTGGGCGCGGGATTCTCGGAAAAGGACAGCAGCGGGAAGCTCTTCAGCTCGGGCGTCAGCTTCCGCAGGGTCGCCGGGGTCAGCGACATCAGCAGCAGGAAGCCCAATATGTGGACGATGATCGCCAGCACGATGCCGGTCGCCCGCCGCCCCAGCAGGTCGTGGCGTCTCATCCATGCGGGGGAGGGGATGGGCAGGCGCATAGGCTGGTCCTGCACGGCGGGTCGAGGGCCGGCGGCGAGAGGGTCGGTTGGCGGCCTCGGGCCGGGCGCGGTCACGCCTTTACCCGGCAGTCCTGTGTCGATCAACCGGCCGCCGTTCCGCGTCCGATCGAGCGTCGCCATCCTCGTTTAGGCTGCGAAACTGACGACAGGCTGAATGAATCGCCACGCGTTTCGCTTGCCGGCTATTGCACGTCTTCCGGCTTTGCCCGATCGCCGCCGGGGCCGGGCGGCACCGCGTCGATCAACTGGTCCCCGCCCAGCGCCTGGTAGAGCGTCACCAGATTCTGCGCCTTGAGCAGCCGCGCCTGGGCCAGCGTGCGCGCGGCGCCATAGGCGGTGCGCTGCGCATCGAGCATGTTCAGATAGGGATCGATGCCCTCGCGGTAGCGGGCATTGGCGAGGAACAGCGAATCGCGGGCCGACGCGTCGAGCTTGGTGCTGGCGGCGAGCTGCCGGTCGATCGTCGCGCGCCGCGCCAGCGCGTCGGCGACGTCGCGGAAGGCCGACTGGATCGCCTTATGGTAATTGGCGAGCGCCAGGTCGCGCTGCGCCTTCGAGTAGCGCAGATTGCCGAGATTGGCGCCGCCGTCGAAGATCGGCAGCGTCGCCGAGGGGGCGACGCTCCAGGTGAAGGCGCTGCCCTGGAAGAGGCTCGACAGCGCGCTGCTGGCGAAGCCGGCGAGCGCGGTCAGGCCGATGCGCGGGAAGAAGGCGGCCCGCGCCGCGCCGATCCGGGCATTGGCCGCCCGCAGCGCATATTCGCTTTCGACCACGTCCGGCCGGCGCAGCAGGATCGACGAGTCGAGTCCGGCCGGCACCTCGGCGAGCTGGCCGTCGAGGCTCTCGATCGAGGCGGGCAGCAGATCGTCCTCGATCGCCGCGCCGACGAGGAGCTGGAGCGCGTTGCGGTCCTGCGCGACGGCGGTCTCCAGGCTGGCCTCGTCGGCCTCGGCCTGGGCCAGCACGGTTTCGGCCTGCCGCAGGTCGGTGCGCGGGGCGACGCCGCCCTTGAGCAGCGCCTGGGTCAGCTCGACGCTCCTGGCCGCGCTGGTGCGGGTCTCGGTGGCGATGGCGAGCAGGCTGCGGTCGGCGGCGAGCGCCAGATAGGCGTTGGCGACCCCGGCGACGAGGCTGAGGCGGGCGCCGCGTTGGGCCGCCTCGCTGCCGAGATAGGTGTCGAACGCGGCGTTGTTCAGGCTGCGGAGCCGGCCGAACAGGTCGATCTCCCAGCTTACCCCCAGGTCGGCATTGTAGGTGGTGCGCCGGCCGCCGGTGCTCGCGCCGTTGCCGCTTCCGCCCGTCGCGCCGCTGCCCGTGCCGCCGCGCGTCTCGTTCGAGCTGTCGCCGGTGGTGAGGCCGGCCGATCCGTCGAGCTGGGGCAGGAGGTCGGCGCGCGCGACCGTGACCAGCGCGCGGGCGGACCGGACGTTGGCGAGCGCGGCCTTGAGGTCCTGGTTGTTGGCGAGCGCCCGGTCGATCAGCGTGACCAGCCGGGGGTCGCGGAATATCTCGCGATAGTCGAGCCTGGCGGGCGCCTCGCCCTGGCCGGCGTCGGGCAGGGCGGCGGGGACGGCGGGCGCCGGCCGGTGATAGGCCGGCTCGAAGCTGCACGCCGCGAGCGCGGTCATCGTCAGCAGCGCGGCGGCGCGGCGGATCATGCGGCGACATCCCCGTTGCGCTTGCGCGGGAAGAGCTTGCGGACCAGCACGAAGAACAGCGGCACGAAGAACAGCGCGAGCAGGGTGGCGGTGAACATGCCGCCCAGCACGGCGGTGCCGATCGCGACGCGCGCCTTGGCGCCCGCGCCGGTCGAGATGGCGAGCGGCAGCACGCCGAACATGAAGGCGAAGCTGGTCATCAGGATCGGGCGCAGGCGGATGCGCGCGCCCTCGATCGCCGCCTGCAACGGCGTCTTGCCGTCATTCTCCGCCATCACCGCGAATTCGACGATCAGGATCGCGTTCTTGGCGCTCAACCCCATGGTGGTGACGAGGCCGACCTGGAAGAAGACGTCATTCTCCAGCCCGCGCGCCAGCACCGCCAGCGTCGCGCCGATCAGGCCGAGCGGGATGACCATGACGACCGCGATCGGGATCGACCAGCTTTCGTAGAGCGCGGCCAGGCACAGGAAGACGACGAGCACCGACAGGCCATAGAGGATCGGTGCCTGCCCGCCTGACAGCCGTTCCTGATAGCTGAGCCCCGACCAGTCGACCGAGACCCCCGGAACCTGCGCCGCCAGTTCGGTGATCCGCTTCATCGCGTCGCCCGAGCTCTTGCCCGGCGCGCCCTGTCCCTGGAAGGTGAAGTTCGACACGCCGTTGAAGCGGGTCAGCAGATTCGGGGTCTGCGCCCAATGGATCGTGGAGAAGGCCGAGAAGGGCACCATCTGCCCCGATGCGGAGCGGACGTGCCAGGCGGCAAGGTCCTCCGGCCGGCTGCGGAACGGAGCGTCGCCCTGGACGAAGACGCGCTTGACGCGGCCGCGGTCGACGAAATCGTTGACGTACAATCCGCCCCACGCCGCCGCGAGCGTCTGGTTGACCGCGGACTGGCTGACGCCGAGGGCGCCGACCTTCTCCGAATCGATGTCGACGGCGAGCGTCGGCGTGTCTTCGAGCGTGTTGAGGCGGACATTGGCAAGCTCGGGGTCGGCGGACGCCAGCGCGAGCAACTGGTCGCGCCGCTGCTTGAATTCCTCGCGGCTGAGATCGCCGGTGTTGAGCAGCTCCATCGAGAAGCCGGTCGACTGGCCGAGGCCGGGGATCGACGGCGGCGTCAGGATGAAGATCTGCGCGTCGCGGACCTTGGACAGCGCCTGGGTGGCGCGGCGGGCGATGGCCTCCGAACTGTTCTCGGGCCCCTTGCGCTCGTCCCAGGGGGCGAGCGCGATGAAGCCGCGGCCGGCATTCTGGCCCTGGCCGGCGGCGCTGGTGCCGCTGACGGTGTAGAAGGTCAGGATGTTGTGCGGCTCGTTCTTGGCCAGATAGGCCTCGATCTCGCGCGCGACCGCGACGGTCCGGCTCATCGTCGCGCCGGGCGCCAGCGTATATTGGGTCTGGGCGATCCCCTGGTCCTCGGTCGGCACGAAGCCGGTGGGCAGGCGGAAGAAGACCAGCACCAGCGCCGCGATCACCAGCACGAAGACGATCATCGCGGTCCGCATATGGCCGAACAGCTTCGAGACGGTGTCGCGATAGCGGTCCGACATCCGCTTGAACCATTCGTTGAAGCGATCGCCCTGATGATAGGCGCGCCCGACGATGCCGCCTTGCGCGGCGCGCTTCTCCTTGTCGGGGCGCTTGAGCACCGTCGCCGCCAGCGCCGGCGACAGGACCAGCGCGACGAACACCGACAGCGCCATCGACGCGACGATGGTGATCGAGAACTGGCGGTAGATCACGCCGGTCGAACCGCCGAAGAAGGCCATCGGCAGGAACACCGCCGACAGCACCAGCGCGATCGCGATCAGCGCGGTGTTGATCTCCGCCATCGACTTGATCGTCGCTTCGCGCGGGCTGATGTCGGGGTCTTCCTCCATCACGCGCTCGACATTCTCGACCACGACGATGGCGTCGTCGACGAGCAGGCCGATGGCGAGGACGAGGCTGAACAATGTCAGCGTGTTGATCGAGAAGCCCGCCGCCGCGAGCACGCCGAAGGTGCCGAGCAGCACGACCGGGACCGCCACCGCGGGAATCAGCGTCGCCCGCCAGCTCTGCAGGAAGACGAACATGACGAGGACGACCAGCAGGATCGCCTCGAACAGCGTCTTGACCACCTCCTCGATCGACAGCTTGATGAAGGCGGTCGCGTCGTTGACGAAGACGTGGCGATAGCCGCGCGGGAAGCGTTCGGCCGCCTTGTCGACATAGTTCCGGACGATCTCGGACGTCTTGAGCGCGTCCGCGCCGGGGGCGAGGAGGATCGCGATGCCGGCCCCCGGATGGCCGTTGAGGCGGCCGACGACATTGTAGGATTCGCTGCCCAGCTCGACCCGCGCGACGTCCTGCAGCATGACCTTCGATCCGTCGGTCTGCGTCTTGACGATGATCTTCTTGAACTCGTCGACGTTGGTCAGCCGCGACCGCGAGGTGACGATCGCGTTGAGCATCTGCGAGTCGGGCGACGGCACGCCGCCGATCTGTCCCGCCGCGACCTGCGCGTTCTGCGCCTGGAGCGCGGACGTCACGTCGTCGGGGGTCAGCCCGAAGCTGGCCAGCCGGTACGGGTCGAGCCAGATGCGCATCGCATAGGGCGCGCCGAACACGTTGACGTCGCCGACGCCGGGCAGGCGGCCGATGCCGTCCTGGAGGGTCGAGGTCAGATAGTCGGCGACGTCGAGATTGCTCGCCCGATCGCTCTCGTCATAGACCGACACCACCATCAGGAAGTCGGGGTTCGACTTGGTGACGACCAGCCCTTGCTGCTGGACCTGCTGCGGCAGGCGCGGCAGGGCCTGCTGCACCTTGTTCTGCACCTGGACCTGGGCGATGTCCGCGTCGACGCTCTTGTCGAAGGTGACGGTGATCTGGGCCCGGCCCGCCGAACTGGACGAGGACGAGAAATAGAGCAGCCCGTCGATGCCCGAGAGCTGCTGCTCGATGATCTGGGTGATGTTCGATTCGACAGTCTCTGCCGATGCGCCGGGATAATTGGCCCGGATGTTGACCGATGGCGGGGCGATGTTCGGATATTGCGACACCGGCAGGCTGAGCAGCCCGCCCGCGCCGAGCAGCATGATCACGATCGCGATCACCCAGGCGAAGATCGGGCGATCGATGAAGATGCGCGATATCATCGGCGAGGGCTCATCCGGCCTTGGCCCGCCCGCCCGTTGCGGGCGGCAGCGGCGGCGAACCGGCGGGGACCGGGCGGATCGCCTGGCCGGGCCGGATATTGCCGAGGCCTTCGACGATCACCTTGTCGCCGGGCTTCAGGCCCGACGTCACCAGCCATTTGTCGCCCACCGTCCGGTCGGCGACGACCTCGCGCAGCTCGGCCTTGTCGCCCGCGCCGACCAGAACCACGGTGGCCTGGCCCTTGGGATCGCGGCTGACCCCGGTCTGGGGCACGAGGATCGCGTTGCGCGCGGTGATCTGCGACAGGTTGGCGCGGACGAACATGCCGGGCAGCAGCAGGCCGTTGGGATTGGCGAAGCGCGCGCGCAGCGTGACGGTGCCGGTCTGCGGATCGACCATCGCCTCGGCGAATTCGAGCCGGCCCTTGATCGGATAGTCACTGCCGTCCTCCAGCTTCAGCCCCACCGTCGCCGACGAGGCGGCGCCGCTCCCGGCGGCGAGCTGGCGGCGCAGCGCGAGCAGGTCGGCGCTCGATTGCTGGATGTCGACGAAGATCGGGTCGAGCCGCTGGATCGTCGTCATCGCCTCCGCCTGGCCGGCGGTGACGAGCGCGCCGGTGGTGACCAGCGACCGGCCGATCCGTCCGCTGATCGGTGCCGGCACGTTGGTGAAGCGCAGGTTGATCCGCGCGGTGTCGAGCTGCGCGGCGGTCTGCGCGACCGCGGCCTCGGCCTGGCGCGCGGCGGCCTCGGCGTCGGTATAGTCCTGCTTGCTGACCGCCTCGATCTGGGCGAGCGGCTTCAGCCGCTGGGCCCGCGCGGCGGCGGCCTGGCGCTGCGCGCGCGCATTGTCGAGATTGGCGGCAGCCTGGTTGACCGAGGCCCGGAACAGGCTCGGGTCGATCTGGTAGAGCGTCTGCCCGGCGCGGACGATGCCGCCTTCCTCGAACAGCCGCGCCTTGAGGACGCCGGTCACCTGCGGGCGGACCTCGGATGTCTCGAAGGCGGCGGTGCGGCCGGGCAGCTCGATGAACAGCGGCACCGATTCGGTGCGCATCACGACGAAGCCCGCTTCGGGCGCTGGCGGCGTCGGCTTCTGCTTGGAGCAGCCGGCGACCAGCGCGCAGACGAGGAGAAGGAGCCCGTTACGGCGGCCCACCGTGTTGGAAATCATCGAGCAACCTTCGCGAACTGCGGCGGGCATCCTGCCCTGCTAGACGCAGCCGGAACCCAAAACAATCATCGGACCATGCGGTTGCGAAGTTTTTTCCGTGTCTGATGCGGTTAATTTACCGTATCCCTCCCCCCGCCGGGGGGAGGGAATGTTGCTGCAATGCAGCGGTAAATGACGCCGTTCGGCCGCGATCAGCGACAGATTCGCACCCGGTGGTTCCGGCGCCATTCGGTCCAGCAGCGACGGCCGTGATGGCGGCGATCCCAGCGGGCGTCACGGTGCCAGCGGCGATCGCGATTCCAGTGGCGGTTGCGTTCCCAGCGACGATCATTGTCCCAGCGCCGGTTGCTCTCCCACCGGCGGTCATTGTCCCAGCGGCGGTCGTGCGACCAACTGCGATCGCCGCGGTGATCCCTGGCTTCGGCCGCGCCGCTCATGCCGAAGGCCGCGACGGCGATGCCGATGGCGGCGAAGATGGCTTTCATCTGCATGGCTCAACTCCTCTCATGCCCAATCCCCGTCGGCGGCGATGATAGAGGGGAGGAGTCGTCGCTTCGCTGAACGGCCGCTTCATCCGCCGTACAGGAAAGGCCGGATCAGCCCGCGTCGAAGGCGGGGTGGTAGCTCACCTGGCCGCGTGCGGCCGGGCCGGCGAGCGGCAGGTTCTGGAAATAGGGCGACGGCGTGTCGCCATAGTGGAGCGTCGGATCGCTGGTGAAGCCGAAACGGCGATAATAGGCCGGATCGCCGAGCAGCACGCAGCCCGCGGCGCCCGATGCGCGGAGCCGGGCGATGGCCGCCTCGACCAGCCCGGCGCCGATGCCGCGCCGCTGCCGGGCCGGATCGACCGACAGCGGGCCGAGGCCGAACCAGCCGCCGGCCGCGCCGTCGATCCGCACGGGGGAGAGCGCGACATGGCCGACGATCGCGCCGTCCTCGGCCGCGACCAGCGACAGGGTGAGCGCGCCCGCCGCGCGCAGGGCGTCGACGATCGCCGCCTCGGTGCCGCTCGCATGCTCGGCGAGGGCGAAGGCGCGGGTGGTCAGCGCGGCGATCGCCGCCGCGTCGCCGTCACGCTCGTCGCGGATCGCGGCGGGGATCAGTCGACGTCCTCGACCTCGACCGTCTCGCCGGTCACGCGCTGCGACAGCGCGGCAGCCATGAAGCGGTCGAGATCGCCGTCGAGCACGTCCGACGGCGCCGTCGAGGTGGTGCCGGTCCTGAGATCCTTCACCATCTGATAGGGCTGGAGGACGTAGGAGCGGATCTGGTGGCCCCAGCCGATCTCGGTCTTGGCGGCATAGCCCGCCATCGCTTCGGCCTCGCGCTTCTGCAACTCCTGCTCGTAGAGGCGCGCCTTGAGCTGCTTCATCGCCTCGGCGCGGTTCTTGTGCTGCGACCGCTGGTTCTGGCAGGCGACGATGATCCCGGTCGGGACATGGGTGATGCGCACCGCCGAATCGGTGGTGTTGACGTGCTGGCCGCCCGCGCCCGACGACCGGTAGGTGTCGATCTTCAGGTCCTTCTCGAGCACCTCGATGTCGATGTCGTCGTCGACCTCGGGATAGACCCAGACCGACGCGAAGCTGGTGTGCCGGCGCGCCGCCGAGTCATAGGGGCTGATGCGGACCAGGCGGTGGACGCCGCTCTCGGTCTTGGCATAGCCATAGGCGTTCTCGCCGCGCACCAGCAGGGTCGCGGACTTGATGCCGGCCTGCTCGCCCGCGTGGAAATCGATCAGCTCGACCTTGTAGCCGTGGCGCTCGGCCCAGCGGGCGTACATGCGCTGGAGCATGCCGGCCCAGTCCTGGCTCTCGGTGCCGCCGGCGCCCGAATTGACCTCGATATAGGTGTTGTTGGCGTCGGCCTCGCCCGCCAGCAGCGCGCCGATCTTGTCCTTCTCGGCCCGCTCGGCGAGCGCGGCGAGCGCCTGGACGCCGTCGTCGACCAGCGCCGTGTCGTCCTCGGCCTCGGCCAGCTCGATCAGCTCGATCGTGTCGTCGCGCTCCTGCTCGATCGCCTTGACCGCCGAGACCGCCTCGTCGAGCCGGCGACGCTCGCGCATCACCTCCTGCGCGGCCTTGGCGTCGTCCCACAGCTTCGGGTCCTCGACCCGGTTGTTGAGCTCGTCGAGCCGGCGGAGCGCGCGGTCCCAATCCAGGAAGCGGCGGACGAGCGCCATCGCCTGGTTGATCTGATCGACACTGGCTTGCGCTTCGGCGCGCATAATCGGAACTCCGGATCGAAGGACGTCATCCCGGCGGCGGCCGGAATCTCGGGAGGCATATAGGCACGGTGGCCCTGTCTCGCGAGATGCCGCCCCTAGTAGATGCCGTCCTGGCTTTGCAAGAACTCGCTGTCGGTCGTCGCCCGCGCGGCGGGGGCGGCGCGCTTGGCGATCTCGTCGCGGCGGATGGTGCGGCGCGGCTCGCTCTCGGGCTTGAACGCCTCCCAGATCACCGGGCTGTAATAGCTGCCGTCGGGCCAGGCGCCGAACACGCGGCGGCCGGTCTTGCGGTCGATGCGGATCATGCGGATGCCGGGCGGCGCGCGGAACGGGACGACCGGCATGTCCTTCATCGCCTTGGCGGCGAAGGCCCGGAAGATCGGCGCGGCGATCGTGCCGCCCTGGGCATAGCCGCCCATCGAGCGCGGATTGTCGTAGCCGAGGTAGAGGCCGCCCACCATGTCGGCCGACCCGCCGACGAACCAGACGTTGGTCGGGCCCGACGAGGTGCCGGTCTTGCCGAACATCGGCCGGCCCAGGTCGCGCAGCACCGTCGCGGTGCCGCGCTCGACCACGCCCTGCATGATGTAGAGCATCTGATAGGCGGTCATCGCGTCGATCACCTGCTTCGATCGCAGGCGCGGGCGCGGCATCGGCCGGCCGTCATATTGCGCCATGTTGCAGCCCTCGCAGGCCCGCTTGTCGGCGCGCCAGATCAGCTTGCCGTTGCGATCCTGGACATAGTCGACGACGGTCGGCGTCACCGCGCGGCCCTGGTTGGCGAAGATCGAATAGCCGTTGACGATCTGCTGCACGGTCGTCTCGCCCGCGCCCAGCGCATAGGCGAGATAGGGCGGATAGTCGCCGATCCCCATGATCTTGGCGGTGTGGACGACCTTGTCCATGCCGATCTGGCTGGCGGTGCGGACGGTCATCAGGTTGCGCGACTGCTCGACGCCCCAGCGCATCGTCTGCTGGCCGGCATTGGCGCCCGAGAAATTCTTGAAGCATTTCTGGCCGAGCCGCGCCGACTGGTAGACGCAGAAGGGGCCGTCGATGATGATCGAGGCCGGGGTCATGCCGTTGTCGAGCGCGGCGGCGTAGACGAACGGCTTGAAGGTCGAGCCCGGCTGGCGCTTCGCCTGGGTGGCGCGGTTGAACGACGAGCCGCGCGAATCGAAGCCGCCCTGCATCGCCAATATCTGCCCGGTGTGCGGGTTCTGCACCACCATGCCCCCCGAGATGCTGGGGATGCTGCGCAGCGTCCAGCCGCCATTGCCCTCGCGCCGCACGACGATCACGTCGCCGACCTTGAGGAAGTCGAAGGCGCGGCCGCCGACCCCGGCCTTGGGCATCGTCGCGCCCGAGCTCGGCAGGGTGCCGCGCGTTCCGTTCTCGAAGCCGATCTCGGCCTCCGATCCCTGTTTGGCCAGGACCACGGCGGGGAACCAGTTCGAATAGCCCGCGCCGACGTTGAGGTTGGCCAGGCTGCGTGCCCAATTGTCGTCGATGTCGATCCGGGCGATCCGGCCCCGCCAGCCGGCGGCGGCCTCGAAGCGGACCAGGCCGTCGCGCAGCGAGTCCTCGGCCGCCTCCTGGACCTTGCCGTCATAGGAGGTGCGCACCCAAAGGCCGCCCGAATAGACCGAATTGGGTCCGTCATCGGCGGTCTCGCCATAGCGCTCGATGAGCTGGCGACGGACCTCCTCCATGAAATAGCCGCCGACGCTCGGACGCGGCGAATAGCGCGGCAGGACGCCCAGCGGCGCGGCGGTGGCGGCCTGGCGTTGCTCGGCGGTGATAAAGCCGTTCTCCTGCATCTGCTGCAGGACATAGTTGCGCCGCTCGATCGCGCGGTCGGCGTTGCGCTCGACGGTATAGTTGGACGGCGCCTTGGGCAGGATCGCCAGATAGGCCGCCTCGGGCAGGGTCAGCGCGCCGACGTCCTTGCGGAAATAGGCGCGGCTGGCCGACTGGACGCCATAGGCGTTGCGGCCGAGGAAGATCTGGTTGAGGTAGATTTCGAGGATCTGCTGCTTGGTCAGCGCGCCTTCGATGCGGAAGGCGAGGATCGCCTCGCGGATCTTGCGCGAGATCGAATAGTCGTCGCCGACGATCAGGTTCTTCGCGACCTGCTGGGTGATCGTCGATCCGCCCTTGGCGCGCCGGCCGCTGCCCAGCTTGGTGGTATAGTCCCACACCGCGCCGGCGAGGCCGCCGACGTCGATGCCCGGATGGCTGAAGAAGGTCTTGTCCTCGGCCGAGATGAAGGCGTCGATCAGGACCGGGGGATATTCCGCATAGGAAAGCTGCACGCGCCGCTCGCGCGCGAAATCGGCGATCGGCTCCCCGTCATAGCCGCGGACGTTGGTCGGCAGCGGCGGCTGATAGGCGAGCAGCGCGTCCGCCGAGGGCAGGCCGCGCGCGAACAGGAACCAGATCAGCACCCACAGGAACGCCGCCGACCACAGGACATAGCCCGACCAGCGCCAGGTCCGGAACGTGCGGAGGTGACGCACCTGGTCGCGCCAGCCGGGGAACGGGTTGTGGAAGGCGGGTAGCTTCGGCACCGGCGCGCTCTAGCAGGTTTGAGGGGGTTTGGAAGTGTCGGGAGTGTTTGTTGTTTGGCCCTCAGACGCCGGGCGCCGGGCATCCGCCCGGCTTGGCTTCCTCGCATAAGCTCGGGCGGCCATTCGGCCTTGCGGGACGCTGGCGCGTCCCGACGCAGAGCTGATCGTCGGAGCTTTCACTCCCCCGCCAGCCGCCGCGCGAAGTGGATCTCGACGGCCTTCCTCACCCCGATCGCGATGTTGCGGCGATATTGGGAGGAGAGCAGCAGGCCGAGATCGTCCTGGTTCGAGATATAGCCGGTCTCGAGCAGCACCGAGGGGACGTCGGGCGCCTTGAGCACGATCAGCCCGGCGAAGCGGTGGGCGTCGTCCTTGAAATGGATGGTCGGCGACATCTCGCGCTGGAGCAGCGTCGCGAATTGCGAGGAGATGTTCATCGTCTCGCGCTGGGCGAGGTCGAGCAGGATCGAGGAGACCTCGTTGTTCTCGCCGCCCAGGTCGATGCCGTTGAGGATGTCGGCGCGGTTCTCCTTGGCGGCGAGCTGCGCCGCGACCCGGTCGGAGGCGACCTCCGACAGCGTGTAGATGCTCGCGCCGCGCGCGGCGGTGTTGACCGCGCTGTCGGCATGGACCGAGATGAACAGGTCGGCCTTGAGCCGGCGGGCGATCTCGCGCCGCTCGCCGAGCACGAGGAAGCGGTCGTCGCCGCGGGTCAGCGCGACCCGCACCCGGCCCGATTCCGCCAGTTCGTCGCGGATCGCCCGGGCGATCTGGAGCGCGATGTCCTTTTCCTTGTAGCGGCCGTCGGTCGATTGCGACCCCGGATCATGGCCGCCATGGCCGGCGTCGATCACCACCAGCGGACGCTTCGTGCCGCGCGCGCCCGTGATCGCCGGGACCGGCAGCGGGCGGGGCGGATCGAGCGGCACGGTGATGCCGCCGCGCTGCGCCGAGCGCGTGTCGACCGGCTTGTCGTCGAGCCCGAAGAGCTGGCGGCCCTTGCGCACCGCCCGCGCGAACAGGCTCTCGTCGACGGGCTTGAGGGTAAGGGTCAGCGCCCGGTGATCGGTCGAGAAGGTCGCATCGGACACGATCGCCGCGCGGCTCAGCTCGAACACCACCCGGGCGGTGTCGGGGTCATATTGGCCGTGCCGGGTCGCGGCGATCAGCCCGCCCGATGCGGTGACCCGCCCCATTCGCGCGCCGGGCAGGTCGACGGCGATCCGTCGCGGCCCCGAAAGCATGAAGGCGGAGGCGGTCGCGACCGGCTGATCGAACCGCAGCGTCACGCTCGTCGCGCCGATCTCGACCCCCGAAACCGTCGCCGCGGCGTGCAGCGCCGTGGGCAGGAACGACAGCAGCAGGGCGCACAAAGCGAGGACGAGACGCTGGCTGAAACCTGTTTCTGGCAAGATGGCCCCGCGATACCCGGCCGGTCCCGAAATGCCGACGTCCAAATAGTTTAACCAAAGCTGGCCCATGCTTGTCCAGTACGGTGAATGCTTGCTCCGTCTCCGATCGGATGCTAGCAGTTTTTATCCGGATGTCGGCCGGTCCCCGTAAGAGGCGGGGCGATAGGCGCCGCTCCGGCCTAACCGTCGCCCTGTGGCGACGGCGTAACAGGTTGACGATCGCATGAGTCATTTTTCGCCCCGTTCCCTAGGCTGCCAGACTTCTGGCGGCGCATGGAACGGTGCCTTTCTTTCGGCGCATCGCGCCGGAAATGACGATGCGACGGCTGCGAACACCCATTTTTCACCTTCGATGACGCTTCCGGGAACGATACGGCTTGCCGCTCCTCCCGGCCGCGCATCCTCAGCATATCGCGCGTCGAGGCCCGGCCACGCTGCCGGCTCCCGCGCCTGGAGAGCTTTGAATGACAACCCGCATGCTTATCGACGCACGCCACCGGGAGGAAACCCGCGTGGCGGTCGTCCAGGGGAACCGGATCGAGGAATTTGACTTTGAGTCTGCCGAGCGCAAGCAGCTCAAGGGGAATATCTATCTCGCCAAGGTAACGAGGGTCGAACCGTCGCTTCAGGCGGCGTTCGTCGACTATGGCGGCAACCGCCACGGCTTCCTCGCCTTCTCGGAAATCCACCCCGATTATTATCAGATCCCCAAGGAGGACCGCGAGGCGCTGCTCCGCGAGGAGGCCGAGCACGCCGCCGAGGAAGAGGCGCTGCGCGCCCGCGAGGCGGAGCATGACGACGACGGCGAGGAGATCGAGGACGACGGCCACGATCACCATGACGACCATGATCATGACGAAGACGGCGAAGGTGGCGAGGAACGCCCCCGCGCGCGCCGCGAATCGGTCGGCGGCGGTTCCGACGACGGCGCCGTGGAGAATCTGCGCCAGCGCCGGATGAACCTGCGCCGCCGCTACAAGATCCAGGACGTGATCCGCCGGCGGCAGGTGCTGCTGGTCCAGGTCGTCAAGGAGGAGCGCGGCAACAAGGGTGCGGCGCTGACCACCTATTTGTCGCTGGCCGGCCGCTATTGCGTGCTGATGCCGAACACCAGCCATGGCGGCGGCATCAGCCGCAAGATATCGAACGCGGCCGACCGCAAGCGGCTCAAGTCGATCATGGCCGAGCTGAACCTGCCGAAGACGATGGGCTGCATCGTCCGCACCGCCGGCCTCCAGCGCACCAAGACCGAGATCAAGCGCGACTTCGACTATCTCGCCCGGCTGTGGGACGAGATTCGCGAGAACACGCTCGGCTCGCAGGCACCGGCGCTGATCTACGGCGACAGCGACCTGATCAAGCGCGCGATCCGCGACATCTACAACCGCGACATCGACGAGGTCGTGGTCGAGGGCGAGGAGGGCTATCGACAGGCCCGCGCCTTCATGAAGCTGCTGATGCCGAGCCACGCCAAGAAGGTCGGGCTCTATGCCGACGCGGTGCCGCTGTTCCAGCGCTTCGGCGTCGAGGACCAGCTCGCGGCGATGTACCAGCCGATCGTCCAGCTCAAGTCGGGCGGCTATCTGGTGATCAACCCGACCGAGGCGCTGGTGTCGATCGACATCAACTCGGGCCGGTCGACCCGCGAGCATAATATCGAGCAGACCGCGACCGCGACCAACCTCGAGGCCGCGCACGAGATCGCCCGCCAGCTCCGCCTGCGCGACATGGCGGGCCTGATCGTCATCGACTTCATCGACATGGAGAACAACTCCAACATCCGCAAGGTCGAGAAGGCGATGAAGGAGGCGCTCAAGAACGATCGCGCCCGCATCCAGGTCGGCCGCATCTCCAGCTTCGGCCTGTTCGAGATGAGCCGCCAGCGCCTGCGCACCGGCGTGCTCGAGGCCTCGACCCGGCAGTGTCCGCATTGCGAAGGCACCGGCCTGATCCGCACCGCCTCCTCGGCGGGCCTGTCGGCGCTGCGCATGCTCGAGGACGAGGCCGCGCGCGGCCGCGGCTCGCGCCTGCTGCTGCGCGCCAGCCAGGAAGCCGCCTTCTACGTCCTCAACCGCAAGCGCGCCGAGCTGGCCGAGATCGAGGAGCGCTACGGCGTCGTCATCGAGATCGTCTCCGACGGCACGCTCGAAGGCGCGCGGATGAGCGTCGAGGCCGGCGGTCCGCCGCCGAGCCATGCGCCGCGCCTGCCCGCGCCGCTCCCGATCGAGGCCGATGACGACATCGAGGAGGAGATCGAGGACGAAGAGGAGGAGGAGATCGCCGCCGAGGACGAAGGCCAGGAGGATGGCGAGCGTGGCGACGGCAATCGTCGCCGTCGCCGTCGTCGCCGTCGTCGTGGCGGTCGCGGTCGCGATCAGGATGGCCAGGGCGAGGCCGGCCAGGCCGATGAGGCCGGCGAGACCGACGAAGCCGACGAGCCTTCCGAGGAGGCCGAGGAGGCCGCCGCCGAGGATGGCTCCGCCGAGCCGCGCGGCCGTCGCCGCCGTGGCCGTCGCTCGGGCCGTCGCCGTGGCGGTGAAGGCGCCGAGACCGAGGGTGAGGCGATCGAACAGGCCGAGGCTCCGGTGAGCGAGCCGGTGGCCGAGGACGCGCCGGTCGCGGCCGAGTCCGAAGCCGTCGCCGAGGAAGCGGCCCCCGCCGAGCCGGCACCGAAGACGCGCCGCCGGCCGCGTGCCCGCAAGGCCGATGCCGCCCCCGTCGAGGCTGTCGAGACGCCGGCCGAGGAGGCAGCGCCCGTCGCCGCCGAGCCCGAGGCCGAACCGGTCGCCGAGGCGCCCAAGCCGCGCCGTGGCGGTCGCCGCAAGAAGGCCGAGGTCGAGGCGGAAGCCGCTGCGGCCCCCGCCGCCGTGGAAGCTGCGTCGGTCGAAGCCGCTCCGGCCGAGCCGGAAGCCGAGCCTGCCGCGGAAGCCGCGCCCAAGCGCCGCACCCGTTCGCGGGCCAAGGCCGCCGCTGCCGCGCCGGCCGAGACCGTCGAGGCCGTGGCTGAAGTCTCCGAGCCTGCCGGCGAAGCCGCCTCCGCCGAAGAGGCGGAGGAGGACGGCGGTTCGCCGCGCCGCGGCTGGTGGCAGCGGACCTTCGGCGCCTGAGCATGCGGGGCAGGCCTTCGCCGGAGGGCCTGCCCCGTCGCTTCACGCCCGGTTCAGCCGATCCGCGCCAGGAAGGGCGGACATGAGCCTCGTTGCCCTATCGACCCGCCGGCTCGGCCGGATGCTGCGGGCGCTGCTGGCCGCGTCGCTCGCGCTGGCGCTCACGGCCCAGCCGGTCATGGCCCAGTCGATCCTGCGCGACGCCGAGACCGAGGCCTATCTCAAGGAAATCTCCGCGCCGATCGTCGCGGCGGCCGGGCTCCAGCCCGGCAATGTCGACATCGTCCTGGTCGGCGACAAGGAGATCAACGCCTTCGTCGCCGGCGGCCAGGCGGTCTACATCCATAGCGGCTTGATCGAGGCCGCCGACAACACCAACGAGATCCAGGGCGTGATCGCCCATGAGATCGGCCATATCACCGGCGGCCATGTCATCCGCTTCGGCGAGGGCGCGCGTGGCGCGACCGGCATCACCCTGCTGTCGCTGCTGCTTGGCGCGGCGGCGATGGCGGCGGGCTCGGCCGAGGCGGGCATGGGCGTGATGATGGCGGGGCAGCAGGCCGCGCTCGGCAAGTTCCTCGCCTTCAACCGGGTGCAGGAATCGAGCGCCGATGCCGCGGGCGTCGGCTTTCTCAACAAGGCCGGCATCTCGGGCAAGGGGATGCTCAGCTTCTTCCTGAAGCTGCGCAAGGAGGAGTATCGCTACGCCTCGACCTATGCCGAGGTCGACCCGTTCATGCAGACCCACCCGATGTCGGGCGAGCGCGAGGCGACGCTGACCGGCGACGTGATGAAGTCGCCGGCTTATGAGAACAAGACCGATCCCGCGCTCGACGCGAAGTTCAAGCGGATCAAGGCCAAGCTGATCGGCTATATGGACGATCCGACCACGGCGCTGCGCAAATATCCCGAAAGCGACCAGAGCGCCGCCGCCCATTATGCGCGTGCCTATGCCTGGCATCGCGGCGCCTATCCCGACAAGGCGGTCGAGGAGGTCGAGAAGCTCGTCGCCTCCGATCCCAAGGACCCCTATTTCCGCGAGCTTCAGGGCCAGATATTGCTCGAATCGGGCAAGCCGAAGGAGGCGATCGGGCCACTCAGGATCGCGGTGCAGGGATCGCGCTCCTCGCCGTTGATCTCGTCGCTGCTCGGCCATGCGCTGCTCGCCACCGAGGACCCCGCGCTGGTGCCGGAGGCGCGCGACGTGCTCAAGGTCGCGGTCGCGCGCGATCGCGATAACCCCTTCGCCTGGTACACGCTCGGCATGGCCTATTCGCGGCTGGGCGACGAGCCGCGCGCGCAGCTCGCCACGGCGGAGCGCTATGCGCTGCTCGGCAACGACCGGCTGGCGATGGCCAGCGCCGAGGCGGCGATGTCCCGCATCCCGCGCGGGACGCCCGACTATATCCGGGCGGAGGATATCGCCTTGTCGGCACGGGCCGCGGCAAGCCAACGGAAGAAATGATGATTCGCGATTTCATGACCCGTCACCGGCGCATCGCCGCGACGATCGGCGCGGGCTCCGCCGTGCTGATCGGCGTCGGCGCCGCCATGCTGGCCCACAGCCGCCGCGCGCCCGAGCCGCCCGCCGACAAGGCGCGGATCGAGATGGTGGTGCGCGACTATATCCTCGCCCATCCCGAGATCATCCCGCAGGCGATCGAGAAGCTGCGCGAGAAGCAGGGCAAGGACGCCTATGCCGCCAACAAGGCGGCGCTCGAGACGCCCTATGAATCGGCCTGGGCCGGCGACCGCGACGGCGACGTCACCCTCGTCATGTTCACCGATTATGCCTGCGGCTATTGCCGGTCGAGTCTGCCCGACATCGACCGGCTGCTGGCCGACGACCCGAAGCTGAAGGTCGTGTGGCGCGAGATTCCGATCCTCGGCCCCGGCAGCGAGATCGCCGCCAAGGCGAGCCTGGCGGCGGCGCGGCAGGGCGCCTTTCGGACCTTCCACGAACGGATGTTCGCGGCGGGGCGGCCGGACGGCGCCAAGGTGTCGGAGGTGCTCCGCTCGATGAAGCTCGACCTGGCGAAGGTGCAGCACGACGTCGACAGCCCCGAGGTGATGGCCGAGCTGCGCAAGAACCTGGAGCTCGCCGGCCGGATCGACGAGTCGCTCGCGACGCCGACCTTCCTGGTGAACGGACGGATGCTCAAGGGCGCGGTCGGCTATGACGCCCTTCGCGAGGCGATCGCCGAGGCGCGCAAGCGGGCTTGATCGGCGCGGTCAGCGCCGCCCTACCACCCCGCCTTCGATCGTCGCGGTCGCCGGATGGTGGCGGTCGAGGTGGCGCTTGAGCAGCTTGAGGTTGCGGCTGTTCGACCGGAAGAAGAAGTCGGGGATCGCGCCGACCCAGGGGATCGCGCCGAGCACCAGGTCGATCCCGACATTGCCGAACATCCGCGTCATCTGCCATTTCGACAGGCCGAGGTTGCGGGCCTCCCACACCAGCCAGCTTCCCATCACCGCGGCGATCGTCGGGCCGACCACGGGGATCAGGTCGAGCAGCACGTCGAGGCCGACCGGCTTGTTGATTCCCGGCACGACGAACATCCGCTCGAGCAGGCCTTCCATGGCCTCGACCCGGCGGCGCACCGATGCGGGATCGGTGCTGACGCCGGGCAGCTTGTCGGCCAGGCTGTCGAAATCGGCCATGGTGGGGCGTTTCATCCGATCATCTCCGCAATCCGTGAAGGCTGATCGCATCAGCGGCCATTTTGGTTCCCCAGCAGCGGCGCCAGCGGGTGGACCGCGCGGGCGTTGAGCTGGAAGCCGGTCAGGTCGGGCGCGGCCAGCGACCAGCGCAACGGCTGCGCGATCGGAATGAACGGGGCGATCGCGGCGAGCCGCTGCTCGACCTCGGCGATCAGGTGCGCCCGGCGCGCCGGATCGGTCGCCCCGCGCGCGAGGTCGAACGCCTTGTCGGCCTCCTCGCTGCACGGCCGGCCCTCGGCACAGAGGAAATGGGCGAGATACCAGTCGGCCTGGTCGGCGGGGGCGACCTCGTCGATCAGCCGCAGGTCGGCGGCGTCGCGCGGGCCGACCCGGGTGGCGTCGACGTCGATCGCCCGCCATTGCCGGCGGATCGCCGCGAACAGGATCGCCGATCCCGGGCCTTCGGGCATTGCCACGGCGATCCGCACCGGCTCGTCGCCGCCATGCTGGGCGCGCCAGATGCCGACGATCCGCCGCGCGGTCTGGACCCGGCTGTCGAACGCCTGCCGGTCCGACCCGCGGACATTGGCGAAGGCCTGCACCCAGAAGGGCCGGCTCGGTTCGGCGAGGTCGGTCAGGCCGGGCGGCAGGATCGCCTGGGCCGGCCGCCAGCCCGTCGCCCCCAGCGCGGCGCCGAGCGCGTCGCGGTCGAGCGCCATCGACAGCGCCTGGCGGATCTCGGGCGCCATCGCCGCGGAGGAGGCGCGCGCGACCCGGAAGCCGAACAGGCCGTTGGCGGGATCGACCTGCACGTTGCGCGGCGGGATGCCCGCGAGCCGGGTGTAGATGAAGTCGTTATAGCCGCCGCCGGTGACGAGCTGGATATCGCCCCGAGCGAAGCGCGCGACCGCCAGCGCGGCCCGCTCGCCGCGCAGGTGGATGCGTCGCTTGGCGAAGGCCTTCAACCGGTCGTCGTCGATCGCGTCGGCGACCGGCTTGGGGCGCAGGATCGTGTGGCGACCGACGGACCCGTCGACCAGCAGCGGGCCGGTGCCGCCGCCGGCCGGCAGCGCATAAGCGGGCCGCGCCAGCAGCGCGAGCAGCTCGGGGCGGGGCGCCGACAGGCGGATCTCGATGACCTCGGGCGTCACCGCCACGATCTCGCGCACGGCGTCGATGCGGACGCCGGGCCCGGCGTCGCGATAGCGGCGGATCAGGCGGCGGAGCTGGACGGCGACGCGGTCGGCATCGGCCAGCTCATGGTCGAGCCGGAAGGTGTAGTAGAGCCCGTCGTCGGAGATCGCCCAGCGGATCGCCAGCCCCGGTTCGACCTGGGCCGTCGCATCGAGCCGCACCAGCCCTTGCGCCACCGCGCCGAGCAGCGCGGCGTCGGCCTGGCGCGGCAGCCCCGACGCCGGATCGCGCAGCCGCGTCTCGCGCCCTATCACGCTGACCGAGACCTGTCCGCCACGGTCGCTGCCGCCGCAACCGGCGAGCAGCAGCGCGGTCGAAAGCGCGATCAGGAGGGGCCGGGTCATTTCAGGCTCAACGTCCAGCTCGGATGGGTGTTCGGTGCATTGTCGTGCCAGCCCGCGACCCGCGGGGCAACCAGCGCGCGGCTGACATAATGATAAAGCGGGACCAGCGGCGCGTCGGCGACCAGGATCGCTTCGGCCGCGCGCATCGCCCGGGCGCGGGCGGCGGGGTCGGCGATCGCCATCGCCCGGTCGAGCGCGCGGTCGAAGGCGGGGCTGGCATAGCCCGAATAGTTGAGCATCCCGGCATCCGAGCGATGGACGGCGAGATAATTCTCGGGCGCGGCGACGTCGCCGATCCAGCCCGACCGGGCGAAGGCGAAGTCGCGGCGGCGCAGGCTGGCGAAGTGGAGCGAGGATTCGCTGTTGAGCAGATGCGCGCTGACGCCCAGCGGCCGCCACATCGCCGCCATCGCCACCGCGACCCGGCGATGATCGGTGTCGCTGTTGAAGCGGATGTCGAAGCTGAGCGGGTGGCGCGGGCCATAGCCGGCCTCGGCAAGCAGGCGCCGCGCTTCCGCGAACCGCCGTTCGGGGCTCCACGCCGCCCAGGCGGGGCGATAGGCGCCGGGCTCGCCCGCCACCGCCGGCGGGACCACGCCCCAGGCCGGCCGGGTACCGAGCCCGATCAGCCGCTCGGCGATCCATCGGCGATCGACCGCCAGCGACAGCGCGCGGCGGACGCGGGCGTCGTCGAACGGCGGACGGGTGGTGTTGAACACGAAATAATAGCTGCCGTTGAACTGGGCGACATGCGCGGCCCCCGGACGCCGCGCCGCGATCCAGGCGGCGCGCGTCGGCGGGAAGTCGTTGGCGACGTCGGCCTCGCCCGCGGCGAAGCTGCGCAGCGCGGTCAGCCGGTCGGTGACCGGGCGCCATTCGACCCCGGCGATCGGCGCCGCGCCGCCATGCCAATGGGGATTGCGATCGAGCCGAAGCCGCTCGTTGAGCCGCCATTCGGTCAGCCGATAGGGGCCCGACGTCACCAGCGGCCGCTCGCCGGTCCAGCCGTCGCCCGCCCGCGCGATCCGGTGCATCGGCAGCGCCGCGAGCGAGGGCAGCGCGAGCAGCTGGGGCAGCGCCGGCATCGGCGCGCGGAGATGGACGACCACGGTTCGTCCCTCGGCCTCGATGCGGTCGATATTAGCGAACAGGGCGGCGTTGGGGGAGGCGGTCGCGGGCGCGCGCAGCCGCGCGAAGACCTGGACGAAGGTGCCGGCATCGATCGGCGTCCCGTCCGAGAATCGCAGGCCGGGCCGCAATGGGAAGCGCCAGGCGAGTCCGTCGGCGGAGACGCTCCAGCCGCTCGCCAGTCCCGGCTCGGCCTCGCCCAGGCCGTTGATCCGGGTCAGCCCCTCGAACTGGTCCTGCGCGATCCTGATGGTGGCGAGGTCCGACGATTTCTGGGGATCGAGCGTCTTCACCTCGTCGTCGGCGAGCCGGATCAACCGATCCGGCGGCAGCGGCGCGCGGGGCCCGTCATGGCAGGCGGCGAGCAGCAGGAGCAGGGGGAGGATCAGGCGGCGCATGGGCGAGGGGATTTGGCCCGATGGGTGGGCAAGGCTCAACCTTTTTCCGCATGTCATCCCGGCGAAAGCCGGGATCTCACTGCCTTGCGACCTGCTTCCGTCTCGAAGCCAGGAAGGTGAAGGGAGATTCCAGCTTTCGCTGGAATGACGACGGAGAGGCGGTCGGCACATTCCCGTGCTGGCATGGTGATCGGGGATTTGCCACAATCCCGCCATGCACAAGCTCATGATCATCGCCGCTGCGGTGTCGCTCGTAACCGCTCCCGCCTTCGCCAATCCCGCCGACGACCGCTTCGACGCGCTGAGCGCGAAGGAGTGGGCCTGGCGGCAGCAGAGTTTCCAGAGCGAGGAGTCGAACAAGGGCGGCATCCCCAGGCACTTGCCCGACGAGAGCCTCGCGACCCAGCAGGCGCGGCTCGCCACCTGGACCGACACGCTGAAGCAGCTCGACGCGATCCGCCCCGCCGATCTGTCGCCTAGCAAGCAGGAGGATTACGGGGTCTACCGCGCGCAGATCGAGACGCTGCTCGACGCGCAGCGCTTCCGCGATTTCGAGAAGCCGCTGAACTCGGACAGCAGTTTCTGGGCCGACCTCGGCTATTATGCGCGCCAGCCGATCCGCACCGAGGCCGATGCGCGGGCGATGCTGTCGATGATGGCCGACATCCCGCGCTATTTCGGCCAGAACACCGCCAATATGCGCGCCGGCCTGAAGCGCGGCTTCACCCCGCCCAGGGTGATCATGAAGGATCGCGAGCAGTCGATCGCGCTGGTCGCCGAGGCGACGTCGCCGCGCGACACCTTGTGGTTCGAGCCGTTCGCGAACCTGCCCGCCGCGATCCCGGCGGCGCGGCAGGAGGCGTTGCGCGGCGAGGCCGAGGCGCTGATCCGCGAGCGGATCATCCCCGCCTATGCCGGCCTGCTCGCCTTCATGCGCAAGGATTATCTGCCGCACCTGCGCGAGGGGCTGGCGGCCGAGGGCTGGCCCGACGGCAAGGCCTATTACCGCGCGCAGATCCGCGCCTATACCACGCTCGATCTGCCGCCCGAGGAGATCCATCGCATCGGCCTGGCCGAGGTCGCGAAGATCCGCGCGCAGATGGACGCGATCATGAAGGAGGTGAAGTTCCAGGGTGATTTCCCGGCCTTCCTCCACTTCCTGCGCACCGATCCGCAATTCTACGTCACGACGCCGCAGGCGCTGCTCGACCGCGCCGCCTGGACCGCCAAGCGCTTCGACGGCGTGGCGGCGCGCTGGTTCGGGCGGATGCCGCGCGGGCGCTTCGGGATCGTGCCGGTGCCGGCCGACATCGCGCCCTATTACACCGCCGGGCGCGGCGGGCAGGACCGCTATCTGCTCAACACCTACGACCTGCCGTCGCGCCCGCTGTTCCAGCTCACCGCGCTGACCCTCCACGAATCGGCGCCGGGGCACAGCTGGCAGACGTCGATGGCGGCGGAGAACGAGGACCGGCCCGACTGGCGGCGCTACACCTATGTCTCGGCCTATGGCGAGGGCTGGGCGCTCTATTGCGAGAAGCTGGGCGTCGAGATGGGGCTGTACGACACGCCCTATGAGCGCTTCGGCATGCTGAGCTACCAGATGTGGCGCGCGGCGCGGCTGGTGATCGACACCGGCATCCACGCCAAGGGCTGGACCCGCGAGCAGGGGATCGCCTTCCTCAGGGACAACAGCGCGCTCAGCGAACATGAGATCACCACCGAGGTCGACCGCTATATCGGCTGGCCGGGGCAGGCGCTGTCCTATTATCTCGGCCAGCTCCAGATCGAGAAGGAGCGCGCCCGCGCCGAGGCCGCGCTGGGCGAGCGGTTCGACATCCGCGCCTTCCACGACATGGTGCTGTCGCTGGGATCGGTGCCGCTGCCGGTCCTCACCACGCGCACCGACCGCTTCATCGCCGAGGGCGGCAAGGGCCCCTGGCCGTTGCCCAATTGAGCGCGCGGGACGGGACGGCCGAAAAATCCGTCGAAATCCGCGAAGGTCGGCTGCCGTTCAGAAGGATCGTGGTAGCGGGGCCCCGGTTTTCTGAGCGGAGGAAAGATTGAAGCGCATCATCTGGGCGGCGGTGGCCCTGTCGGCCGGCAGTCCCGCGGCGGCCGCGCCCCTTCCCGATCCGGTGCGGGCGATGATCGAGACGGCGCTCGCCACCGACGAGCCGCAGACCATCGCCGCGGTGATCGCCGTCGCGAAGCGCGCCAACCCCGACAGCGTCGCCGAGATCGAGGCGATGACCGCCGACCATGAGCGCGACCTGGCCGCCAGGGCCCGGGCGAAGGCCGATGCCGATCGCGAGCGGCTCGCCTCGGCCGGGGTCTTCTCTTTGTGGACCGGGCAGGTCGAGCTCGGCGGAAGCTGGTCGACCGGCAATTCGCGGACGCTGGGCCTCTATGGCGGGGCGAAGCTGAAGCGGTCCGGACTCGACTGGCAGCACGACCTGTCGCTGCGGGTCGACTATCAGGAGACCGACGGGCAGACCACCACCGAGCGCGCCGTCGCCGCCTGGCAGCCGCGCTACAAGATCAGCCCGAGCTATTATGCCTATGGCCTGACCCAATATGAGCATGACCGCTTCCTCGGCTATCAGCATCGTCTGACCGCCGGCGCCGGCCTGGGCGTGGTGGCGGTGAACAATCCCAGGCTGCGGCTCGAATTCGATGCCGGCCCCGCCGTCCGCTATACGAGCTTCTATGACGGCGCGCCCGACGAGCAGCGACTGGCGGGACGCGGCGGCCTCAACATGAAATGGACGCCCTGGCCGCGGTTGACGCTGGCGCAGGAGCTGGCCGTCTATGTCGAGAAGGAGAACACCACGGCGGCCTCGACCACCTCGGTCGAGACGCTGCTGTTCGGGCCGCTCAAGGGTCGGCTGTCCTACGCCGTCCAGTACGAGCGCGACGCGCCGCCGGACCAGAAGCGGACCGACACCGTGTCGCGCGCCTCGCTGGTCTACAGCTTCTGATTCAGCCCTGGTGCCAGTCGCGCGGCAGGCGCCAGGCAGCGAGCAGCAGGAACAGGGTGGCGAGGACGTAGAAGCCGGTGCCCGACAGGATCGCGTAGCGCAGCGCCTCCTCGCCGTACTGCGCCTTGAGGTGATCGGAGATCCAGCCGATCGCCGGGGTGCCGATGCCGATGCCGATCAGGTTGTTGACGAACAGGAAGATCGCCGAGGCGGTCGAGCGCATCGACGCCGGCACCACCGCCTGCACCGCCGCGATGACCGGACCGAGCCAGACGAGGCCGAGCGCGGTCGGCACCAGCAGCAGCGCGAGGCTGAGCAGCAGCGACTGGGCCGAGATGCCGAGCGCGTAGAAGGGGAGGGTGCCGACGAAGGCGAGCGCGGGCACGAGCGCATAATAGGCCTTCGACCGGCTGGCGAGCCGGTCCGACAGCGCACCGCCCATCCAGATGCCGGCGAGCCCCGCGACCAGCAGGATCGCGCCATAGCCCAATGAGGCTTCGAGCAGGCTGATCCCGAAGCTGCGCACGAAGAAGCTCGGCAGCCAGAAGAACAGGCCATAGCCCATCATCGACGAACAGGCCGCGCCGACGCTGAGCAGCCAGAAGCTCGGTTTGGTCAGCAGCGTGGCGATGACGGTGCGGAGGCCGACCGCCGTCGCGCCCGCGGCCGGGCGGTCGCCGCGCGGGTCGCGGACGACGCGGCGGAACAGCGGGGCGAGCAGCAGCCCGGCCGCGCCGACGATGAAGAAGGCCGATCGCCAGTCGATCAGCGTCGCGATCACCCCGCCGAAGACGATGCCGGTGGCGCTGCCGATCGGGATGCCGAACGAATAGAGCGCCAGCGCGCGGGCGCGCCGCTCGGGCGGGAAGAGGTCGGCGATCAGCGTGTAGGCGGGGGCGACGCCGCCCGCCTCGCCGATGCCGACGCCCAATCGCGCGGCGAAGAGCTGCCAGAAATTCTGGGCGAAGCCGCACAGCGCGGTCATCAGGCTCCAGATTGCGAGCGCGGCCGTCATGATCGTCGAGCGGTCGCGCCGGTCGGCGAGCATCGCGATCGGGATGCCGAGCCCGGTGTAGAACAGCGCGAAGGCGAGCCCGCCCATCAGGCCGAGCTGCGCGTCGCTGAGCGACAGGTCGGCCTTGATCGGCACCGCGAGGATGCCGATGATCTGCCGGTCGATGAAGTTGAGCGTATAGGCGAGCAGCAGCATCGCCATCATCAGGGTGGGCGAGGCGGCCCTGGCCGCCCCGCCCCCCGATGCCGTCGCGGTGCCGCTCAGAAACGCACCTCGCCGGTGACGGTGAAGGTGCGCGGCGGGCCGTAGAAGCCGATCACCGAATTGCCGGTCAGCGCGCCCGGGAAATTATAGCCGCCGACGCGGTACTTGCGGTCGAACAGGTTGCGGCCATGGCCGGAGAGCGAGAAGCGCTTGTCGGGCGAGGTCCAGACGATCGACAGGTCGACCAGCTCATAGGCCTTCTGGTCGAGCACCGGGTTCGACACCTCGAACAGCGAATAGCCGCTGCGGAAGGAGAGCGCCGGGGTGATCGTGACGCGGCCGAGCCCGTCGAAATCATGGCCCAGCGTCGCCGAGACGTTGGCGGTGTATTTCGGCGTGTTCTGGAACACCCGCTCGTCGGCGAAGTCGCGGACCTTGAGGGTCAGCGGATCGAGGGTCAGGAACTCCTTGAACTTGGCGTTGGTGTAGCCGACCGACGCCTGCACCTGGAAGTTGCGGTCGGGCACGGCGCGCAGCTCGAGCTCCCAGCCGTAGATGCGCGACTTGCCGACATTGTCGACCGACGAGACGACCGTGGTGCCCGACAGGAACTGGGTCGTGACCTGCTGGTCCTTATAGTCGGAATAGAAGCCCGCGACGTTGACGAACAGGGTGCGGTTCAGGAAGGCGCCCTTCATGCCGGCCTCATAGGCGGTGACGGTCTCGGGCTTGTAGCCGTCGACGGTGCCCGGCGTGAAGATGGCGTCGCCGCGCGGATCGAAGCCGCCCGACTTGTAGCCGCGCGACCAGGACGCATAGAGGTTGACGTCCTCGACCGGCTTGTAGCTGAGCGACAGGCGCGGCGTGAACTTCTTGTCGGTGCGGCTGTTGGTGTAGTCGGTGCGGATGCGGAACGGCACCGCCGTCGGCCGGCCGAACAGCGGCGAGCGCAGGCCGAGATAGTCGGCGCGGAACACGGTGCCCTCGCGCTTGTCGCTGGTGTAGCGGCCGCCGACCGAGACCGAGAACTGGTCGCTGAGCTTGACCGAGACGTCGGCGAAGGCGGCATAGGACTTGGTGTCGACGTCGCCCGAGGTCAGCGTCGTCAGGTTGGCGTTGCCGATCACCGTGTCGAACGCGCCCGAGGCCGAGCCGTTGAGATAATAGAGGCCGAACACGCCCTGCACCCGGTCGCTTTGCAGCAGCGCCTGGAATTCCTGGGTGAACTGGTGGTCCTTGTAGAAGGACGGGATGTCGAGCACCGGGCCCGGCGTGCCGTCGAAATCGATCACCGTGTCGGTATGGCCCTTGCGATAGGCGGTGATCGACTTGAGGGTCAGCAGGTCCGACGCCTCATATTCGATCGTGCCCGAGACGCCCTTGGTCACGACCTTGTTGTCGTCGCCGACGCCCGCGCGGGTGTCGTAGACGTCGCCGATCGGGTTGAAATCGGGCAGCCCGCCATTGGGCAGCAGGCGATAGCCGTGGCGCGGGTTCGAATTGTCGCGGGTCTCGTCGGCGGCGAGGCGGACCGAGAGCTGGTCGGTCGGCGTCCATTCGGCCGAGACGCGGCCGGCGAGCACGTCCTTGTTGTAATGCTCGGCGCCGGTGAACAGGTTCTTGCCGAAGCCGTCGCGCTTGTAATAGGCGACCGCGCCGCCGATCGAGAAGGTGTCGGTGAGCGGCACCGTCACCGACGCGACGACCTCGCGCTGGTTGTAGCTGCCATAGGAGGCGCGGACCTTCGCCTCGAAATCATGGCCGAGGCGGCGGGTGACGTACTTGATCGCGCCGCCGATCGTGTTGCGGCCGTAGAGCGTGCCCTGCGGCCCGCGCAGCACCTCGACCCGGTCGATGTCGAAGATGTCGAGCACCGCGCCCTGCGGGCGGGCGATGTAGACGTCGTCGACATAGAGGCCGACGCCGGGCTCGAAGCCCCACACCGGGTCCTGCTGGCCGATGCCGCGGATGAAGGCGATCAGCGTGCTGTTCGATCCGCGCGCGACCTGCAGGGTCATGTTCGGGGTCTTGTCCTGCAACGTGGTGATGTCGATCGCGCCGGTGCGCGACAGCGCCTCGCCGCTGATCGCCGACACCGAGATCGGCACGTCGATCAGGCTTTCCTCGCGGCGCCGGGCGGTGACGACGATCTCGCCCATGTCGCCGGCGTCGGCCGCGTCGGCGGCGGTCTCCGCGGCCTGGGCGAAGCCGGCCTGCGGCAGCGCGACGGTGGTGAGGGCGGTTGCGGCGGCGAGGAGCCGCAGGGCCTTGGTCCTCTGGATCATGATGGTCTCCCTGTTCATTTGCTGTCGTTCAGAAAAGCGCGGACGTCGGCGATGCTGGCGGCGCTGGCCTCCTCCTGCGGGGCGTGGCCGACATCGTCGTAGATGATGAGCTTCGATCCCTTGATCGCGGCGGCGAGCTGATCGGCCTGGGCGACCGGGATCACCTTGTCGGCGCGGCCCCAGAGGATCAGCGTCGGCGCCGTGATCCGGCCGAGCGGGCCCTGCGGATCTGGCAGGGTGAACTGTTCGAGATGCGCGACCAGCGCCGGGCCGTTGCGGGCGATCATGGTCTGCATCAGCACCAGCCGGTCGGGCGTCAGCCGCTCGGGATGGGCGAAGATCGTCCCGGCCGAGAAGGCGACCGCCGCCGGCTTGGGATCGAGCAGATAGCCGCGCATGACGTCGGGGACGGGCACCGGCTTCTCGGTGACGCCGTTGATCGAATAGGCGGCGCTGTCGACCAGGATCAGGCGATCGACCCGGCGCGGATGGGCGACAGCGAAGTTCCAGGCGACGAGCCCGCCGAAGCTGTTGCCGGCGATCGTCGCATGGGCGACGCCCAGCCGGTCGAGCAGCTTGCCGAGCTGCCGCACCCGCGCCGCCGTGCCGTACCGGCCGCGTGGGTCGGGGGTGCTCAGTCCATGGCCGGCGAGGTCGAAGCGGATCACGCGATGGTCGCGGGCGAGGTCGGCGGCCCAGCCGTCCCAGCTTTCCAGGCTGAAGGTGAAGCCGTGGATCAGGACGATCGGCGGCGCGCTGCGCGGGCCTTCCTCGCGCACCCGGAAGCGGATGCCCTCGACCATGACGAAACGGTCCGCCGCCGCGGGGGATCGGGACGCGGCGGCGGGGGCCTCGACCGATGCCATCGCGGGGAAGGCGGGCATCGTCGCGGCAAGCAGCAGGGTCGATATCAGGCGATGGCGAACCATCAGGCGTTCCGCTCCCAATCGTGCCGCGCTCCGGCGCGGCTTCCGTCAGTCTCAAGGATAGGGAGGCGGCTTTCGCTGTCGATGACGGTTCGGATCAGATTCGGTGGGACAAATTCGCTCAGTCGGTGCTGCGGCGATAGTCCCCCGGCGCGACGCCGTTCCACTGGCGGAAGGCGCGCGCGAAGCTGCGTCCGTCCGAGAAGCCGAGGGTTTCGGCGATGTCGGCGATGCTGCCGCCGTCCTCCAGCGCCGCCCGCGCGATGCTGTTCAGATAGCGCGCGCGCAGGTCGCGGAAGGCGAGCCCGGCCTCGGCGAGCCGGCGGCGGAGCGAGGCGACGCTCATCCCCAGCGCCGACGCGACTTCGGCCTGGTCGAGCCGCCCGCGCGCCAGCTCGCGCTCGACCCGGCCGATGACGTCGGGCGCGTCCGCCGCGACCGGCCCGATCCGGTCGAGCATGTCGGCGACCCCGCCATAGATGGTGCGCGCCGACAGCACCGGGCTCTGCGCCGGGGCGACGCCGACGCCTTCGAGCGCCGCGTCATAGTCGAGCCCGAACAGGCCGGCCGAGGCCTTCACCGGCACGCCGAGGAAGGCGAGGTGGCTGCGGCCGGCGGCGGGGCCGCGGGTGCGGACCGAACGGAGCGGGATCGGCCCGGCGCCCGGCGCGAGCGACAGCAGCAGGACATGGACGTAGACGAGCAGGCATTCGAGCGAGAGGATGACGAAGGCGTCGTCCGGGTCGAACGCATAGGGGAAGTCGGCGTCGTCGATCGCGTAGCTGATCAACGGCCCGCGCCGCTGGACCTGGTTGTAGCGATGGCCGTGGATGATGTTGTAGCTGTTGGCCAGCACCTCCATCACTTCCGCCATCGTCGTGCAGCCGCGCAGCCGGGCCTGGACCAGCTCGGACGTGCCGACCATCAGCGGCCGCAGCGAGACATGGCAGCTCTCGTCGCCGCCGAGCAGCGCCATCTGTTCGCAGATGCGGAAATAGTCGGACAGGCGCAGCGCGCCGTTTCCCGGCCCCGCGAACAGGTCGGTCGGGAGGCCCGCGCGCCGCAGGACATGTGCCGGGGCGAGTCCGGCCGCTTCCATGACGCCGAGCAGAGGGCGGACCGCGTCGACGGTCAGCGATGGAAAGGGAGCGGGGGGACTCACGGGCGCGACTCTGTCGCCGCGACGGCCGGCAATCAAGGTCGCGTATCTACGGGGGAAGGGGAGGCCGCCGTCAGGCGACCATTGCCGACTGGAGCGCCTGGACCAGCGTGTTGGGCGAGAAGGGCTTGCGCAGCACGATCGCGCGGTCGCCCAGAACCGCGTCGATCGCGTCGGACTGGGCGAAGCCGGTGGCGAAGACGATCCTGAGGTCGGGCCACCGCTGGAGCGCGGCGCGCGCCACCTCCGCCCCGTTCATGCCGGGCATGGCGAAGTCGAGCAGGATCGCCGTCGGTATCTCGCGCTCGATCATCGCCAGCGCGCGTTCGCCATTCTCGGCGGTCCGCACCGTGCAGCCGAGGTCGACGAGCATGTCGGCGACGACCTCGCGCACGATCGGCTCGTCGTCGACGACGAGGACGTTGAGGCCGGCGATCGTCTCGGCGGCGTCGGACGCCGCGCTGCGCGGCGCGGCCTCGTCCTCGGCGACCTCCTCGACGGCGCGCAGGAAGATCGTCACCGTGCTGCCCCGGCCGGGCCGCGAGTCGATCGCGACGGTGCCGCCGCTCTGGCGCGCCATGCCGAACACCATGCTCAGCCCCAGCCCCGATCCGCGGCCGACCGGCTTGGTGGTGAAGAAAGGCTCGAACACGCGGGCCAGCACCTCGGGCGTCATCCCGCTTCCGGTGTCGGCAACGGTGATGCCGACATAGTCGCCGTCGGGCACGTCGTCGCGGCCTTCCAGCCGCTGCCGGTCGAGCGCGATCGTCAGCCGCCCGCCGTCGGGCATCGCGTCGCGCGCGTTGATCGCCAGGTTGAGCAGGGCGAGCTCGAGCTGGACCGGATCGGCCATCACCGCCTCGGGGACGTCTTCGACGTCGAAGTCGAGCAGGATCGCGGGCTCGATCGTCCGCGACAGCAATTCGCGCAACCCGGCCAATATATCGGCGATCCGGGTCGGCCGCAGCTCGATGCGCTGGATGCGCGAGAAGGACAGGAGCTGGCTGGTCAGGCGGCGGCCCCGTTCGATCGCCGAGATCGCCGCGCCGCAGAGATGCTGGATGCGCTCGTCGCCGCCCGCCCGGTTGTTGATCAGGTCGAGGCTGCCCGACACGACCTGCAAAAGATTGTTGAAATCGTGCGCGATGCCGCCGGTGAGCTGGCCCATCGCCTCCATCTTGCGGGCCTGGACCAGCGCGGCCTCGGTCCGCTCGCGTTCGGCGATCTCGGCGCGCAGCGCCTTGTTGGCCTCACGCAGGCGGGCGGGCGAGGGCAGCGCGATCGCCTTGGGCAGCAGCGGCCACAGCACGATCGCGGTCAGCACCGAGGCGGCGGCGGTGATCAGCTTGAGCACCGCCTCCAGCGCATAGGCGCCGTTCCACAGGTTCCACAGCCCCACTAGATGGGTCAGTCCGCAGGCGGTGATGAACAGCGCGAACAGCCAGAAGACGCCGCCGAACGCGACGTCGCGGCGCTTGCGGACGAAGGTGACGAGCACGATCGGAATCGACAGATAGGCGAGCGCGATCAACGCGTCGGCGACCGCCATCGTCCATACCAGCCAGGGATCCCACAGCAGGCAATAGCCATGCGGGGCATAGCTGCCGCTGATGAATTCCCGGACGGTTTCGAACATCGGCGGCGGCCCCCCTCGTCGAGTGCTGTCCGCTAGTAGACGATGCGCCGACCGGTCGGAAGCGGGAACGGGTTCGTTCTGAATTTACACGGATTTCAACGCTGACATATCCGGTCAGAAATACCGGCTATGAGCCAGATCCAACATGATTCGATCAGGGGATTCGTCGGTGCGTGCGAAGGGGTTGTCCGAAACCGGACTGGTTGCGATTCTGGTTGCGCTGTGCCTGGGGACGCCGGTCGCCGCGCAGAGCCGGACGGGCGACGAGCAACTTCAGGACGAAGCCGACTATGAGGATCCGAATTCGATCCTGGTGACCGGGCAGAGCCAGCGGCAGCGCGGCGCCGCGGTCGGCGACATCCCGCCGATCCAGCAATATAATAGCGGCGACATCCGCGCCCTCGGCGTCAACTCGGTCGCCGAGCTGCTCGAGGAGCTGGCGCCGCAGACGCGCAGCGGCCAGGGGCGGGGCGGCGAGCAGCCGGTCACGCTGCTCAACGGCCGGCGCATCTCGGGCTTCCGCGAGATCCGCGACATACCGGCCGAGGCGATCGAGCGGGTCGACATCCTGCCCGAGGAGGTCGCGCTCAAATATGGCTACAGCGCCGACCAGCGGGTCGTGAACATCGTCCTGCGTCGCCGCTTCCACGCGATCACGGGCGAGCTCGAAGGCGGGATGGCGACGCGCGGCGGCGGCGAGAGCGGCCAGGCCGAGCTGAACTTCCTGCGCATCCGGCGCGACCAGCGGGTCAACCTCAACATCGAATATCAGGGCGCCGCCGCGATCACCGAGGCCGAGCGCAACCTGATCTCGCGCGGCGGCGGCCGGGCGTTCGACACTGCCGGCAACATCACCGGCATCCCGACGGGCGCCGAGATCGATCCGGCGCTGAGCGCGCTGGCGGGCGCCCCGGTGACGATCGCCGGCGTCCCCGCATCGGCCGCGAGCGGCACGCCCGCGCTCGCCGATTTCCTCGACACCGCGAACCGCGCCAACAGCACCGATGTCGGCCGCTACCGCACGATCCAGCCGAGGAGCCGGACGCTCGACGTCAACGGCGTCTATGCGCGCAACATCCTGGGCAATGTCGCGGCGACGCTCAACGCGACCCTCAACGCCACCGACAGCGATTCGCTGCGCGGCCTGCCGGGGGCCAGCCTGCGCCTGCCGGCGGGCAATCCCTACTCGCCCTTCGGGGAGGACGCGACGCTGCTGCGCTATCTGGGCACCAGCCCGCTGACCCAGGGCACCAACGGCGTGACCGGCCATCTCGGCTTCACGCTCGACAAGGACCTGGCGAAATGGCGGCTGTCGCTGACCGGCAATTACGACCATTCGCTCACGAAGACGCGGACGGTGCGCGGCTATGACGTCGGCGATCTCCAGGCGGCGCTCGACGCCGGGGACCTGTCGGTCAATCCGTTCGGGACGATCCCGGCGACGCTGCTCGACCAGCGGCTGGTCGATCGCGCGCGGGCGAAGTCGGACAGCGGCGACGTCCAGCTCGTCGCCAACGGCCCGATCGCCGAGCTGCCCGCCGGGCCGCTCAGCGCCAGCTTCAAGGCGGGGTTCAGCGCGCTCGGCCTCGACGCGACCTCGACGCGGTCGGGCGTCGCGACGTCGAGCGACCTGTCGCGCACCGACCTCAACGGCCGGGCCAGCTTCGACCTGCCCCTGACCAGCCGCAAGAACGACATCCTCGCCGCGATCGGCGACCTGTCGCTCAACGTCAATGCGGCGGTCGACCGCTATTCGGACTTCGGCACGCTGGGCAGCTACGGCTATGGCGCCAACTGGAAGCCGCGCGACGGCATCGGCCTGATCGTCTCGATGACCCAGGATCGCAACCCGCCCTCGGTCCAGCAGCTCGGCAATCCCGCCGTGCTGACCCCCGACGTCCGCACCTTCGACTATGTGCGCGGCGTCACCGTCGACATCCCCCAGCTCGGCGGCGGCAATCCCGATCTCGCCGCCGACCGGCGCCGGGTGCTGAAGATCGGCCTCACCCTGAAGCCGTTCAAGGAGGACGTCACCCTCACCGCCAATTATGTGAACAGCCGCATCCGCAACGCGATCGCGACCTTCCCCGAGGCGACGGCGGCGATCGAGGCCGCCTTCCCCGACCGCTTCACCCGCGACGCCGACGGCAACCTGCTGCGGATCGATGCCCGCCCGATCAACTTCGCGCGGCAGGACAGCAGCGAGCTGCGCTGGGGCTTCACCTTCACCAGGCGCCTCAAGACCTCCGAACGGGTGATCGAGGCGATGCGCAACAGCGCCTTCGCCCGGCGCATGGCCGAGCAGCGCGCCGCCGCGACCGCCGCGCGCGCGAGGCGGCGGGCATGCGCGGGCGGAGGCGACGGGGGGCGGGGCGCGGTCCGGGAGGAGCAGGTGGTCTGGTGGCCCCGGTGGCCCAGGCGGTTTCCGGGGCCCCGGCGGCGGCGGGCAGGGCGGGCGGCTCCAGCTTTCGGTCTTCCACACCTGGCATATCAAGGACGAGGTGCTGATCCGCCGCGGCCTGCCGGTGCTCGACCTGCTCAATGGCGATGTGATCGGATCGGGTGGCGGCACCTCGCGCCACGAGCTGGAGGCGCAGCTCACCTATGCGAACAACGGCCTCGGCGCGCGGATCACCGGCACCTGGCAGAGCGGGACGACCGTCGACGGCGGCGCCGGAGCGCCGACCGGGGACCTCCGCTTCTCGCCGGTCGCGAAGGCCAATGCGCGGCTGTTCGTGAACCTGTCGCAGATTCCCGCGCTGGTCGACAGCGGCTGGGCGCGCGGCGCGCGCATCTCGCTGAAGATCGACAATATCTTCGACACGCGGCCGCGGGTGCGCGACGCGACCGGGGCGACGCCGCTGCGCTACCAGGCCGGCTATCTCGATCCGCTCGGCCGGGTGATCAGGATCGAGTTCCGCAAGCTGATCTTCTGATCAGGCCGTTCCGGAATATTAACCATTTAACGCCATGGCTCGTGGACGAATTTCTGCCGTCTCATGAGGTCGGACCGTGCACGAGCCTTCGCCCATCACCCCGCTTGCCTTCGTCGACGAGGGCGACGCCGTCGCCGCCGCGCTGGACCTGATCGGACGGGGCGGGATCGAGGCGATTGGCGTGGCCTTCGCGGCGCTTCGCCGGGCCGGCGTCGACCCGGCCGGCGCGGAAGGCCAGCCCGTCCTGATCGAGGCGGTCTTTCATCTGCTCGAACGGCTCGAACAGGACCCGGCCGCGCCGCTCGTGCCGTCGATCGTCCTCCGGCTCGATCCGGCCGTGGCCGGTGCGGCGGCTGACCTGCTGCTCATCGCCAACTTCCCCGAAGGGTCGGGCGATCTCGCCGATCTGGGCGACGGCACCGTCCTGCTGTTCGCGGCGCTGAGGGCGGCGGCCGGCGCGCGCGGGGCAGGGCGCGAACTGCTGCGCGAGGCACAGGCCGCCCGCCCGACCGCGCGGTTCCAGGCGGCGGCGATCCAGCTCCGCTTCCTGCTCCAGGACGATGTCGACGCGGTCGTGCAGTTGCTGTTCGAGCAGATCCTCGACGGCCTCGACCATCCCGAGATCTGGTCGGCGTTGCCCGTGCTGATCGATCATTTCCCGGCGCTGGCCGACCGGATCGCCGCGCTGACCGGGGACGAGCTGGGCTTCTATACCGCGCTGTGGGGCGTGCTCGACGCGCTCTGCGTCGCGGCGGGCGGCGATATCGAGGGCGGCCTCGCGCTGCTCGAGCCGATCGCGACGGCGCACAGCCAGTCGACGATGGTCCAGGGCGCGATGTTCCACCTCCAGGCGCTGCTCGATCCGGCCAATCCGGCCTATGACCTGAGCACCCGCTTCTGCGAGACGCCGTTCGAGGTGCTCGACGTCCTCGACGGCAAGAGCCATCTCTGCTGCGCGAGCTGGCTGCCCGAATCGGTCGGCGACCTCGCCGGCCAGCCGTGGCAGGAGGTGTGGAACTCCGACAGCGCGCAGAGCATCCGCGCCAGCATCCTCGACGGCAGCTTCCGCTTCTGCAACAAGACGGCCTGCCCGAAGATCGTCGACGACCGCCTGCCGACCAAGGCGCGTCTCGCGTCCGAATCCGATCGCTGGCGCGACGTGATCGACAATTTCCGTACCCGCCTTCCCGAAGGGCCGAAGCGGGTCAACCTCGCCTATGACCAGACCTGCAACCTGTCCTGCCCGAGCTGCCGGACCGGCAAGGTCGCGGCGGATTCGGCGACGCGCGCCCGGTTCGACCGGCTGCAGGAGGAGCAGATCCTCCCGCTGCTGCGTCAGGTGAAGCTGGTCCTGGTCACCGGCTCGGGCGATCCCTTCGCCAGCAAGAATTTCCGCACCCTGCTCGAACGGCTGGGGCCGGACGACTATCCCGAGCTGCGCTTCCTGCTGATGACCAACGGCATGCTGCTGACCCCGCGCGAATGGGAGCGCTTCCCGGCGCTGCACGGGCGGACCACCTATTTGCGGATCAGCCTCGACGCCGCGACCGGGCCGACCCACGAGCTGCTGCGGCGCGGCGCGCGCTGGCCGGTGATGGAGCGCAACCTCGCCTTCGCCGGCGAGCTGCGGGCGCAGGGGATGGTCGAACGGCTCGAATTCTCGTTCACCGTCCAGGTCGACAATTATCGCGAGATGGGCGAGGCGGTCGACCTGGCGCATCGCCATGGCGCCGACAGCGTCGCCTTCACCCGGATGACCAACTGGGGCACGTTCAGCGCCGAGGACTATGCCACCAAGGCGGTGTTCATGCCGTCGCACCCGCTGCACGGCGACTTCATCGAGCGGATGCAGGACCCGCGGCTGCGCGATCCGGTCGCCGCGCTCAACGATATGAGCCCGTTCGTCCGGATCGCCTAGCTTGGCGCCTTAGCGCGCCGGCAGCACCACCGCGCGGCATTCGCCGAAGCCGATCGGCACATGGCCGTCGGCCCGCGCGGTCGCGGAGAGCAGGATCTCGTCGCCGTCCTGGAGGAAGCTGCGCTCCTCGCCGCTCGGCAGCGTCACCGGCCGGGTGCCGCCGCGCGAAATCTCCATCAGGCTGCCGCAACCGTCGTCGGTCGGGGCCGAGATGGTGCCGGTGCCCAGCAGGTCGCCCGGCTGGAGGTTGCAGCCGTTGGAGGCGTGGTGGGCGACGATCTGCGCCACCGTCCAGTACATGTTGGACGCGGGCCCCTTGCTGAGCCGGTGCGGCGGCAGGCCCTGCTCGCGCATCTTCGCGGTCAGCAGCTGGACCTCCAGTTCGATGCCCAGCGCGCCCGCTGCCTGGTCGTCCTCGTCCCACAGATAGGGGAGCGGCTTCGGATCGCCCTCGGGCCGCGCCGGCTGGGCGATGCGGAACGGCGCGAGCGCCTCGGCCGTCACCACCCAGGGGGAGATGGTCGTCTGGAAATTCTTGGCGAGGAACGGCCCGAGCGGCTGATATTCCCAGGCCTGGAAATCGCGCGCCGACCAGTCGTTGAGCAGGCAGAAGCCGGCGATGTGATCGGCCGCCTCGGCGATCGGGATCGGCTCGCCCAGCTCGTTGCCGCGGCCGATCCAGACGCCGAGCTCGAGCTCATAGTCGAGCCGCGCCGACGGGCCGACCACGGGCGCGTCGGCCTCGGGCGGCTTGCGCTGGCCCTTGGGGCGCACCAGCGGCACGCCCGAGGGGCGGATCGACGAGGCACGGCCATGATAGCCGATCGGCACATATTTATAGTTGGGGAGCAGCGGATTGTCGGGCCGGAACTGGCGGCCGATATTGTTGGCATGATGGATGCCGACATAGAAGTCGGTATAGTCGCCGATCGCCGCCGGCAGGTGCATCGTCACCGCCGAACGGTCGTGCAGATGCGGCTCCAGCGCGGGGCGATGATTCCCGTTCGAGAGCAGTTCCGACAGCTTGTGGCGCAGCGCCAGCCGCCGCTCGGCGGGCAGCGCGAACAGCGCGTTCAGCGTCGACCCGCGCAGCTCGACCGGCAGCAGCCCGGAGATCGCCGACAGGTCGAGCAGCTTGTCGCCGATCGCCACCGCCGGCCGCTTCTCGCCGTCCGCGCCGAGCGAGAAGATGCCGTAGGGCAGGTTCTGGATGGGGAAATCGGGATGGCCGTCGGCCCCCGGCACCCAGCTTTTGAGGGCCGGGTCGTGCGTTGCGTCGATCATGATCATCTGGGAAGCTTTGCCTTGGTGAAGCCCGACCAGCAATCGTCATAATCGAGCTGGGCGAGCGGGCTTTCGAGCGCGAACCGGGTCGGGCGGAGCACCGAGCGGCTTTCGAACATGAAGGCCATGGTGGCGTCGATCTTGTGCGGCTTGAGGTCGGCGGCGATCGCCGTCTCGTAGCTCGCGCGGTCGGGGCCGTGGCCCGACATGCGGTTGTGGAGCGATCCGCCGCCGGGCATGAAGCCGCCCGCCTTGGCGTCATAGGCGCCGGTGATCAGGCCCATATATTCGCTCATCACGTTGCGGTGGAACCAGGGCGGCCGGAACGTGTCCTCGGCGACCATCCAGCGCGGGGGGAAGATCACGAAGTCGCAATTGGCGGTGCCCGCCACTTCCGACGGCGAGGTCAGCACCGTGAAGATCGACGGATCGGGATGGTCGTAGCTGACCGTGCCGATCGTGTTGAAGCGGCGCAGGTCGTAGCGATAGGGTGCCAGATTGCCGTGCCAGGCGACCACGTCGAGCGGCGAATGGTCGATCGTCGTCGACCACAGCGCGCCTTCGAACTTCTGGACCAGCTCGGTCGGCTCGTCGATATCCTCGAACCAGGCGGCCGGCGTCTCGAAATCGCGCGGATTGGCGAGGCCGTTCGATCCGATCGGGCCGAGGTCGGGCAGGCGGAAGGGCGCGCCGTAATTCTCGCAGACATAGCCGCGCGCCGCGTCGCCGGTCAGCTCGACCCGGAAGCGGACGCCGCGCGGGATCACCGCGATATGGAGCGGCTCGACCTCGACCAGGCCGAGCTCGGTGGCGATCCGCAGGCCGCCCTGTTCGGGAACGATCAGCAGCTCGCCGTCGGCATTGAAGAAGACGCGGCGCTCCATCGAGCGGTTGGCGGCATAGAGATGGACGCCGATCCCGCCATTGCCGGCGATGCTGACCAGCCCGTCGATGAAGTCGGTCGGCTCGGACGGCAGCGGCAGCGGGTCCCAGCGCAGCCGGTTGGGATCGGCCGGCGCCTCGTCGAACGGACGATGGCGCAGGCCGGTCGGCCGGGTGTAGGCCTTGAACGGCGGATGGTTGGCGGCCGGACGCATCCGGTAGAGCCAGCTCCGCTTGTTCTCGGCGCGGGGCGCGGTGAAGGCGCTGCCCGAGAGCTGCTCGGCATAGAGGCCGTAGGGCACGCGCTGCGGCGAGTTGCGCCCCACCGGCAGCGCGCCGGCAACCGCTTCGGTCGCGACATGGTTGCCGAAGCCGGGAATGTAGGAACCGGTCATCATGTCCTCCGGCCTTGCGGCGGTGGAGCCGCGAGCGGGGTCGACGTCAGCCATCGACCTTCACCACGCCGCGGCGGATCTGGTCGCGCTCGATCGACTCGAACAGCGCCTTGAAATTGCCTTCGCCGAAGCCGTCATTGCCCTTGCGCTGGATGATCTCGAAGAAGATCGGGCCGACCATGTTCTCGGTGAAGATCTGCAGCAGGATGCCGCCGCCGGTCTCGGGCGCGCCGTCGATCAGGATGCCGCGCTTCTGCATCTCGGCGATGTCGTGGCCATGGCCGGGCAGGCGGGCGTCGATCCCCTCATAATAGGTGGCGGGGGTCGACTGGAAACGGATGCCGTTGGCGCGGAGCCGGTCGACCGTCTCGAAGATGTTGTCGGTCGACAGCGCCAGGTGCTGGATGCCCTCGCCCTTATATTCGCGCAGGAATTCCTCGATCTGGCTGTTCTCGTCCTGGCTCTCGTTGAGTGGGATGCGGATCTTGTCGTCGGGCGCGGTCATCGCGCGGCTGAGCAGCGCGGTCGCCTGGCCCTCGATGTCGAAATAGCGGATCTCGCGGAAGTTGAAGACCTTCTCGTAGAAGCCGGCCCAGTGATTCATGCGGCCGCGCATGACGTTGTGGGTCAGGTGGTCGAGCGTGTGCAGGCCGACCGACCGCTGGTCGCGCGCCATGCCCGCCACCGGGCGGAAATCGACGTCGTAGATCTCCTGCGCGCCATAGCGGTCGACCAAATAGAGGTTGGAGCCGCCGATCCCCTCGATCGCGGGGATGTGCAGCTCCATCGGGCCGACCGGTCCTTCGACCGGGGTCGCGCCGCGCGCGACCGCCTTTTCGAGCGCCTTGGCGGCGTCATGGACGCGGAACGCCATGGCGTTGGCGGAGGGGCCGTGCGCGGCGCGGAAGTCGGCGGCCTGGCCGCCCTTGTCCATGTTGAGGATGAAGTTGACGTCGCCCTGCTGGTAGCGGCGGACGTTCTTCGACCGGTGGTCGCCGAGATGGGTGAAGCCCATCGCCTCGAACAGCGCGGCGAGCGCCAGAGGATCGGGGCCGGTGAACTCGACGAACTCGAAACCGTCGAGGCCCAGCGGGTTGTGATGCGGTTCGATGGCGGTGTCGGTCATGGCAGCCTCTTGAGATAGTATCATTGGATACCAATACGGGTTTGAACCGATTCGTGTCAAATGATACCAACGCGCCATGTCGCAAAAGGGCCTCATCCTCGACCGCTTCATTCCCTATCGCCTGTCGGTGACGTCGAACGTCGTCAGCGACGTGATCTCGACCGCCTATGAGGCGCTGTTCGGCCTCTCGATCCCCGAATGGCGGATCGTCGCGGTGGTGGCGGAGCAGGACGGCATCACCCAGCAGGGCGTCTGCATCGCGACCCGGATGGACAAGGTGACGGTGAGCCGCGCGACGATCGCGCTGGTCGATCGCGGGCTGATCACCCGCGCGCCCAACCGGGCCGACCGGCGCTCGCGGCTGCTGGCGCTGTCGGAGGCGGGGCGGCGGCTCTACGCCGACGTCGCCCCCAAGGCGATCGAGTTCGAGGAGCGCATCTTCTCGATCTTCCCGGCCGGGGAGCTCGACCGCTTCATGGCGATGCTGCGCGCGATCGAGGAGCGGGCGCTGGAGGTCGGTACGCTCTGAGAGCGTTGCGCCTTGGATATGACCCGCTCAGCCCTCCTCAGGGTGAGCGGATAAGGTGATCCCGATTTAAGGCGCGATGCTCCAGATGCGAGTAGGGCCCGATGGCGGTGCCACCGGGCCCTTTTCGGCCACTCTCCTGCCGAACCTTCTGTCAGAAGAAGAAGGAGTAGATGATGTCGATGATCTCGCCGGTATCGGTGTCGACCAGCACCGCGTCGTCATAATAGCGGACCCAGCGATAGTCGCCATAGGCCGGCGGCAGGCGATAATACCAGGGATCGGAGATCCAGTAGCTCGAGCCGTAGAACCAGGGATCCCAGCGATAGCCGGGATACCAGCGCTGATAGCTGTAGCCCCAGCGCGGCGCGACATAGCGCGGCAGGCGATAGATGGAGCGGTTATGGTTGCGGTAGTCGCGCCAGTCGTAGCGACGATCGGTGCGCCAGTTGCGGTCCCAGCGATCATTGCCGCGCCGGTCGCGATTGGCCCAGTCGCGACGATCGCGGTCGTTCCGGTTCCAGTTGCGGTCCCGATTGCCGTCGTTGCGATCCCAGGTCCGGCCGTCGCGGTTCGAGCCCTCACGGTTCCAGTCGCGGCGGTCGCTGCTCCAGCGCTGGTCGCGGTTGGTGTCGCGGTCGCGCGTCCAGTTGCGGTCGCCCCGGTCCGGCCGGTTGGTCTGGTCGGCCCGATCGTTCCGGCCGTCGCGGTTCCAGACGCGCCGGCGATCGTCGGTGGTGGCGCCGCCGGCGGTGTCGCGATTGTCGCGGCCCCAGTTGCGCTGGCGATCGACGGATGGGGTGGCGCCCGGGTTCGTGTCGCGCGGGCGGACCGCGTCGCCGCCGCGGTTGTCGCCGCCGCGATTCCATCCGCGGTCGCCCGCCGAAGTTGCGCTGCGGCACCTGGGCGGGGCGACGCGCTGGGGGCGACGGGGGCGGGGCGTTCGACGGGGGCGGGCGCTCGACCGCGCGATTCGCTCGCGCCTGGCGGAGGCTTCGCGGCAGGGCGTCGCCGTTGATCATGGCGCCGCGGTCGCGGCCGCGCTCCTGGGCCTGAGCGACGGTCGGAAGGATGATCGCCGCCCCCAGCGCCAGTCCGATCATGGTCCTCGAAAGGTTACGCATCGGAAATACTCTCCACGCGGGCGGCATGATGCCACCCTTGTCCCCCTAATGCGCCCCGTCGACTGAGCGAAGGCTGAACCCCGCTGTCAGCAAGCAGAAAGAATCGCCCGGCTCAGCCGCCCGGCCTGGCGCCGAGCGCCGGCACCGCGCGGGCGGCGTCGGCCGGGTCGATTCCGGGCGGCGGCGCGGCGGCGATCGTCTCGCTGCCGGCCAGCACCCGGCCGGCGCGCCGGATCGCGCGGCGGACGCGCGGATAGGTGCCGCAGCGGCAGATGTTGGTCATCGCCGCGTCGATCTCCTCGTCGCTGGGATCGCGATTCTTGTCGAGCAGAGCGGCCGCCGCCATGATCATGCCCGACTGGCAATAGCCGCACTGGGGCAGGTTCTCGGCCACCCAGGCCTGCTGGACGGGGTGGCCGCGGTCGCGCGACAGCGCCTCGATCGTGGTGACGAAGCTGCCCTCGATCGATCCGATCGGGACCTGGCAGGATCGCACCGGCTGGCCGTCGATATGGACGGTGCAGGCACCGCACAGCCCGGCGCCGCAGCCATATTTGGTGCCGGTGAGATTGGAAGCGTCGCGCAGCGCCCACAGCAGCGGGGTCGCGGGATCCATCCGGTAATGCACCGGCTGGCCGTTGACGGTGAACCTTGTCATGCCTCGTCATACCGCGAAGGCGGAACGGGTGCAGCGGAAAAAATTCCTCTAATGCTTGAAGAATCGCGGCCGCGTTGGTAGGGGCGGCACTTCACGGCGCGGAAAGGGTTTTCGCGACGACACGCTTTTTTGCGTTGTAGCTGGAGACACCGTCGGATCGGCGGCGTGGATGGCTCGCTCCGCAAATGATTGGAGAATTGGTTTTTTTATGCAGATCATCGTTCGCGACAACAATGTCGATCAGGCCCTCCGCGCGCTCAAGAAGAAGCTGCAGCGCGAAGGCGTGTATCGCGAGATGAAGCTGCGTCGCCACTATGAGAAGCCGTCGGAGAAGCGCGCCCGCGAGCGCGCCGCCGCGATCCGCCGCGCCCGCAAGCTGGAGCGCAAGCGGATGGAGCGTGACGGCGTCCGTTAAGGCGTACCGGCGTATTCGCGGCCCGGTTCCGCCGGGCCACCGCAGTTTCATCATGGCCTGAGAAAGCGACACGCCCATGTCCGAGGTAACCGCCGTCCCCCTTCGTCCGATCACGAAGGGTTCGCTGACCAAGCTCTGGCTGGGCATTGCGGCGGTGGTCGTCATCGGCATCGGCGCCGCCTATGTCGGCACCTCGCGGCAGGTGGCGATGGCTATGACGCCCGACGAGTTCCTCGCCGCGAACAAGGGCGGCGACGTCGTCGAGACGCCCTCGGGCCTGCAATATGAAGTGCTGCGCGAAGGCAGCGGCCCCAAGGCGACGGCGAGCGACATCGTCCTCGTCGAATATGAGGGCCGCCTCGCCAATGGCGAGGTGTTCGATTCGAGCGCGCGCCACGGCGGCCCGCAGCCGATGCCGCTCCAGGGCATGATCCCGGGCTGGACCGAAGGGCTCCAGCTGATGAACGCGGGCTCCAAATATCGTTTCTGGATGAAGCCGGACCTCGGCTTCGGTCCGGTCGGCGTCCCCGGCAAGATTCCGGGCGACGCGCTGGTGATCTTCGATGTCACGGTCAAGGAGGTCCTGCCGCCGCAGGGCTTCGGCATGGGCGGCGGCGGCATGCCCCCCGGCCATGGCGGCATGTAGCCGCGCCGGCATCACCGCATAGGAGAGGAAGGGGTCGCAGCGATGCGGCCCCTTTCTTTTTGGAGGCCATATCCTCCATCGTCATGCTGAACTTGTTTCAGCATCCACCGGGAGGTCGGGTCCTTTCGCTTCGGTTCCTGCATCGGCGGGCCGGGACTGTCTCCCGACCAGCCCAAGCGGCCCGGTGGATGCTGAAACAAGTTCAGCATGACGGCGGGGAGTGGGGAGGGCGCCTTTCTTCCAGGCAACGAAAAACCGCGCGGCGATCGACTCGCCGCGCGGTCTTTCATCGTCCGGGGGTGTGGTTCAGCGGCTTTCCTGCGGGTGGAGGCTGGTGCCCGCCCGGCCGCCGCGCAGCGCGGTGAACCAGGTCAGCGGGTTCCACAGCTTGGTTGTGCCGTCGAGCGAGAAGGTGATGAACTCGGCGCGGCCGCCGATATTCTCGAACGGCACCGGGCCGTCGAGCCCGTTGCGATAGGCGGGAACGCGGCTGTCGGCCGACTGGTCGCGGTTGTCGCCCATCACGAAGATATGATCGGCCGGGATGGTGATCGCCGGATAATCGTCGATCTCGGGCATGTAGCCCAGGTCGATCGTGTCGTAGCTGCGGCCGTTGGGCAGCGTCTCGCGGAAGCGCGGCAGCGCGCAGTAGAGCTTGCCGTCGGGGCCGGTCACGCGGAACTGGGCCACCTCGGGCTGGTTGCACGGCACATTGGCGTCGACCGCGATCATCGCCGGGCTCTCGGGCGTGCGCTTCACCGGCACGCCGTTGATCACCACCACGCCGCCGCGCACCTCGAGCCGGTCGCCCGGCAGGCCGATGACGCGCTTGATGAAGTCGGTGTCGGCCTGCGGCGGCTTGAGGATGACGATGTCGCCCCGCTCGGGCAGGCGCCCGAACAGCCGGCCGTGGATGAACGGCAGGACGTGGAAGCTGGGCGATACATAGGACCAGCCATAGGGATATTTGGTGACCACCAGCCGGTCGCCGGTGATCAGCGTCGGCATCATCGATTCGGACGGGATGTAGAAGGGCTTGGCGATGAAGCTGTGGAAGCCGAGCACCGCCAGGATCAGCCAGAAGATGCCGCGCGCCTCCGCCCACCAGTCGGTGGCCGGCTTGGGGGCCTTCGCCGCCGGTTCGGCCGGCGCGGCAGGCGCGTCACTCGCATTGTCCATATCGTCACTCGGCCGATCGCTCACGCGATCCCCTCCTCACAGCGGGCGCGCATACAGGATCACGAACGCCTGCGCCCAGGGATGATCGTCCGTCATCGTCAAATGTACATCCACCGCGTGGCCCGGCGGCGTGAGCGCGTCAAGCCTTGCCTTGGCCCCGCCGGTCAAAACCAGGGTAGGGGCGCCGCTCGGCAGGTTGGCGACGCCGATGTCCTTCATGAACACGCCGGCCCTGAAGCCGGTGCCCACCGCCTTGGAGAAGGCCTCCTTCGCCGCGAATCGCTTCGCATAGGTGGCGGCGCGGGTCAGCGCCCGGCGCTCCGCCTTGGCGCGCTCGACATCGGTGAACACCCGGACGACGAAGCGCTCGCCGAACCGGTCGAGCGATTTCTGGATCCGCTCGATGTTGCAGAGGTCGGAGCCGATGCCGATGATCACGACGGTTCCCCGCTGCTCACCGCGCCTCGTCCATGAGCTGGCGCATGCGGCGGACCACCGGGGCGAGCCCGTCGAAGATCGCCTCGCCGATCAGGAAATGGCCGATGTTGAGCTCGGCGATCTGCGGGATGGCGGCGATTGGGACGACATTGTCGAAGGTCAGGCCATGGCCGGCATGCGGCTCGATGCCGTTCTTTGCGGCGAGCGCGGCGGCGTCGGCGATGCGGCGAAGCTCGGTCGCGCGCTCCTCGCCCTCGGCATGGGCGTAGCGGCCGGTGTGGAACTCGACCACCGGCGCGCGCAGCGACACCGCCGCCTCGATCTGGCGGGGGGTCGGCTCGATGAACAGGCTGACCCGGATGCCGGCGTCGCTCAGCTTCGCGATCAGCGGCTTGAGGTGGTTGTGCTGGCCGGCGGCGTCGAGGCCGCCCTCGGTCGTCACCTCCTCGCGCCGCTCGGGAACGATGCAGGCGGCGTGCGGGCGGTGGCGCAGCGCGATCGCCAGCATCTCCTCGGTCGCGGCCATCTCCAGGTTGATCGGCAGCGCGATGCCGCCGATCAGCCGGCCGATATCGTCGTCCATGATGTGGCGGCGATCCTCGCGCAGATGCGCGGTGATGCCGTCGGCGCCGGCCTCGCTCGCGATCTCGGCGGCGCGGATCGGATCGGGATGGAGGCCGCCCCGGGCGTTCCGGATGGTGGCGACATGGTCGATGTTGACCCCGAGGCGCAGCCTGCTCACGCCGCGACGGCCGCCCGGCTGCCGGGCTTCACCGCCGGGATCGCCGCCAGCTCGGGGGGCAGGGACTCGGGCTGGTAGGTCGGCACGTCGAGTCGGATCAGCGGATAGAAGGGGACGCCCAGATCGGCGGTGCCGTTCGACCGGTCGACCAGCGCGGCGGCGGCGATCACCTGGCCGCCGGCCTCCTCCACCGCCTTGATCGCCTCGCGCGACGACAGGCCGGTGGTGACGACGTCCTCCATCAGCAGCACCTTCTGCCCCGGCTCGAGCCGGAAGCCGCGGCGCAGGTGGAAGACGCCGTCGGGCCGCTCGACGAACATCGCGTCGAGGCCGAGCGCGCGGCCCATCTCATGTCCCGCGATCACCCCGCCCATCGCCGGGGAGACGACCGCGCCGAGCTGGATCTTCAGCTTGTCGGGGATTTTGAAGGCCAGCGCCTCGGCCAGACGCGCCGCGCGCGCAGGGTTCATCAGGACGCGGGCGCACTGGAGATATCGCGAACTGCGCAGCCCCGAGGAGAGGATGAAATGCCCCTCCAGCAGCGCTTCCGCTGCCCGAAATTCGGCGAGTACCTGTTCGTCCGTCATCATCTGGATCCCGATTCACGCTGCCGCTGCGCAGCATCCGCCCAGATAGAGAGAGTATATATTCGCTTCAACCGCTTGCATTCAGCGCCAAGCGGTGCTTGAGGCACAGGCGAGCCGCGCCTATAAGGCGCTCGAATTCGTAGGGCCCGATAACAGGCAGGCGTGGAATCACCGCGCTTCACGGGGGTAAGATGAAGACGTTGAAGACTATCATGATGGCGCTTTCGCTGGCGGCCATTCCGGTGGCGGTCCAGGCTCAGGAAGCCGCTCCGGCTCCCGCAGCGCCCGCCGCGGCGGCCCCGGCAGCCGAGGCCGCGCCGGCCGCTCCCGCCTTCCAGCATCGCGCTCCCGAAGCCGATATCGGCCAGCCGATCCCCGGCGGCATCAAGCCCCAGCCGCAGGTGACCAAGGTCGGCCAGGACGCCGAGTGGCTGCACAACAGCCTGCTGATGCCGATCATCACGGTCATCTCGATCTTCGTCCTGATCCTCATCGGCTATGTGGTGATTCGGTTCCGCGCCAAGGCCAACCCGGTCCCGTCGAAGACCTCGCACAACACGCTGATCGAGATCGTCTGGACGCTCGTCCCGGTCCTGATCCTGCTGGTGATCGCGGTCCCGTCGATCCGGCTGCTCGCGCATCAATATGCGCAGCCCAAGCCGGACCTGACGATCAAGGTGATCGGCAACCAGTGGTACTGGACCTATCAATATCCGGACAACGGCGATTTCGAGCTGGTCTCGAACATGCTGCCCGACGCCGAAGCCAAGAAGCGCGGCGAGCCCCGCATGCTGGCGGTCGACGAGCGGGTCGTGGTTCCGGTCGACGCCGTGGTCAAGGTCATCGTCACCTCGAACGACGTGATCCATAGCTGGGCGGTTCCCGCCTTCTGGACCAAGATGGACGCCGTCCCCGGCCGCCTGAACGAGACTTGGTTCAAGGCCGAGCGCGAAGGCCTCTATTACGGCCAGTGCTCGGAACTGTGCGGCGCGCGCCACGGCTTCATGCCGATCGCGGTCGAGGTCGTCTCGAAGGACAAGTTCGCCGAGTGGGTGCACTCGAAGGGCGGCAAGATGCCGGGCGAGGAAGCCGCCGCTGCACCGTCCGCCGCGCCCGAGGCTGCGACTCCCGCTCCGGCGGCCGACGCGGCCGCGCCCGGCACCGCCGCGCCCGCCACGTCCCAGCCTGCGACCGCGCAGAACTAAGGCCCGAGATCATGAGTGACATCACCGCAACCGCTTCGCACTTCCAGGCGCATGAGGACCATGGCCATCATGATGCCGACCACAAGCCGGCATTCTTCCAGCGCTGGTTCATGTCGACGAACCACAAGGACATCGGCACCCTCTACCTGATCTTCGCGATCGTCGCCGGCATCATCGGCGGCGCGATCTCGGGCCTGATGCGCGCCGAGCTCGCGGAGCCGGGCATCCAGTATCTGCAGGTCTGGACGAAGCTGATGGGCGGCGCGCCCGATTTCGACTCCGCGCTGCACATGTGGAACGTGCTCATCACCGCGCACGGCCTGATCATGGTGTTCTTCATGGTCATGCCCGCGATCATCGGCGGTTTCGGCAACTGGTTCGTCCCGATCATGATCGGCGCGCCCGACATGGCCTTCCCGCGGATGAACAACATCAGCTTCTGGCTGCTCATCCCGGCCTTCTCGCTGCTGCTCGGCTCGTCCTTCTTCTCGGGCGGCACCGGCCACGGCGCCGGCACCGGCTGGACCGTCTACGCCCCGCTGTCGACCAGCGGCTCGGCGGGCGCGTCGGTCGACATGGCGATCCTGTCGCTCCACCTCGCGGGCGCCTCGTCGATCCTCGGCGCGGTCAACTTCATCACGACCATCTTCAACATGCGCGCGCCGGGCATGACCCTGCACAAGATGCCGCTGTTCGTCTGGTCGGTCCTCGTCACCGCCTTCCTGCTGCTGCTCGCGCTGCCGGTCCTCGCCGCCGCGATCACCATGCTGCTCACCGACCGCAACTTCGGCACGACCTTCTATGATGCGTCGGGCGGCGGCGATCCGGTGCTCTACCAGCACCTCTTCTGGTTCTTCGGCCACCCCGAAGTGTACATCATGATCCTGCCGGGCTTCGGCATCATCAGCCAGATCGTCTCGACCTTCTCGAAGAAGCCGGTGTTCGGCTATCTCGGCATGGCCTACGCCATGGTCGCGATCGGCGTCGTCGGCTTCGTCGTGTGGGCGCACCACATGTTCACCACCGGCATGTCGGTCGACACCAAGATGTACTTCACCGCCGCGACGATGGTGATCGCGGTTCCGACCGGCATCAAGATCTTCTCGTGGATCGCGACGATGTGGGGCGGCTCGATCACCTTCAAGACGCCGATGCTCTGGGCGATCGGCTTCATCTTCCTGTTCACGGTCGGCGGCGTCACCGGCGTCGTGCTCGCCAATGGCGGCGTCGACAACTACATGCACGACACCTACTATGTCGTCGCGCACTTCCACTATGTGCTCTCGCTGGGCGCGGTGTTCTCGCTGTTCGCCGCCTTCTATTACTGGTTCGGCAAGATGACCGGCCGGATGTACAACGAGTTCCTGGGCCAGGTGCACTTCTGGCTGTTCTTCATCGGCGTGAACGTCCTGTTCTTCCCGATGCACTTCCTGGGCCTCGACGGCATGCCCCGCCGTATCCCGGACTATCCGGACGCCTTCCAGCACTGGAACTCGGTTGCCACGCACGGCTACGAGCTCATGGCCTTCTCGATGATCTTCTTCTTCATCAACGTCTTCTGGTCGATGTTCGCGGGCAAGAAGGCGGAGGGCAACTACTGGGGCGAAGGCGCGACGACGCTCGAATGGACCCTGTCGAGCCCGCCGCCGTACCACCAGTTCGAGCAGCTCCCGCATATCGGTGACGACCACAGTCACTGATCCAAGTCAGTAGGATGAAATGAGCCGCCGCTTCGACGACTCGTCAGAGCGGCGGTTTCATTAGGAACGTGAATCGATTGTCATGGCGAGCAAGGCTCATCCCGTCGCAACGACCGCCGCGGCCGACTGGCGCGATTTCCTCGCGCTGACCAAGCCGCGCGTGCTGACCCTGGTGGTGTTCACCGGGTTGTGCGGACTGCTGGCGGCGCCCCAGTCGATCCATCCCGTGCTGGGCTTCACCGCCGTGCTGTGCATCGCGCTCGGCGCGGGGGCGGCCGGCGCGCTCAACCAGTGGTATGAGGCCGATCTCGACGCGATGATGGCGCGGACGGCGAACCGGCCGCTGCCCGCCGGGCGGATGGACCGGCAGTCGGCGCTCCACTTCGGCGTCGGCCTCGGCATCTTCTCGGTGCTGCTGATGGGCCTCGCGCTCAACGTGCTGGCGGCCGCGATCCTCGCCGTCTCGATCCTCTTCTACGTGGTCGTCTACACGATCTGGCTGAAGCGCCGGACGCCGCAGAACATCGTCATCGGCGGCGCCGCCGGCGCCTTCCCGGCGCTGATCGGCTGGGCCGCCGCGACCGGGCGGGTCGAAACCCTGCCGGTGCTGCTGTTCGCGCTCGTCTTCCTGTGGACGCCGCCGCATTTCTGGGCGCTCGCCCTGTTCATCAACTCCGACTATGCCCGCGCGGGCGTGCCGATGCTGCCCGCCGTGGCCGGCCAGCGCGCCACCCGCATCCAGATCATGCTCTACACCGTCCCGATGGTCGTCGCCGCGGTGGCGCCCTGGGCGATGGGGCTGACCGGCGCGATCTACGGCATCGGCGCGAGCCTGCTGTCGGCGCTGTTCCTGCTGCTCGCGGCGCAGGTCGGCTTCAGCCGCGAGGCCGATCCCGCGAGGATGAAGGCCGAACGCCGCCTGTTCGGCTTCTCGATCCTCTATCTGTTCCTCATTTTCGGCCTGGTCGTCGCCGACAAGGTGCTGGCATGAACTATACCCCCGACGAGCAGAACGAGATCCGCCGCCGCCAGAAGTCGCGCGCGCTCGTCACCGCGCTGATCCTCGGCGCCTTCGTCGTCCTGTTCTACGCGATCTCGATCGCGAAGATGCTATGAGCCACGCGCTTCCTCCGCAGCAGGACCGCAACCTGCGGGTCGGGTTGATCGCCGCGGCGGTCGCCCTTGCCATGCTGGGCCTCGGCTATGCCGCCGTGCCGCTCTACCGCATGTTCTGCCAGGTGACCGGCTTCGGCGGCACGACGATGCGCAGCGAGACCGGGATCGCGCCGGGCGCGGTGATCGGCAAGCTGATCAACGTGCGGTTCGACGCCAACGTCGCCCCGTCGCTGCCGTGGAGCTTCGCGCCCGAGAAGCGGGTGGCCCGCATCGCGATCGGCGCGCGCAACATGGCCTTCTTCACCGCGACCAACCTGAGCGACCATCCGATCACCGGCACGGCGAGCTTCAACGTCACGCCCGAGCTGGCCGGCGCCTATTTCACCAAGATCCAGTGCTTCTGCTTCACCAGCCAGACGCTGAAGCCCGGCGAGACGATTCGCATGCCGGTGATCTATTATGTCGACCCCGCGATCCTGAAGGATAAGGAAGCGGGCAAGTTCAACGAAATCACTCTGTCCTACACCTTCTTCCCCGACAAATCCGCTGTGGATTCCGAACGGGCGGGCGGTTAAGGGACTTCCCATCAGATTATCAGGGGCACGGAAAATGGCCGGAGCTAAGAGCCACGATTATCATATCCTACCGCCGAGCATCTGGCCGTTCATCGGCTCGATGTCGGCGCTGGCGATGGCGTCGGGTGGCATCATGTGGATGCACAAGGCCGCTTTCGGCGGCTATGTGTTCTTCGCCGGCCTGCTCGGCGTCCTGTTCACCATGTTCTCCTGGTGGTCGGACGTGATCCGCGAGGCGCATGCCGGCGATCATACCCCGGTCGTGCAGCTCCACCTGCGCTACGGCATGATCCTGTTCATCGCCTCCGAAGTCATGTTCTTCGTCGGCTGGTTCTGGGCGTGGTTCGACTTCTCGCTCTTCCCGGTCGCGCTCGAGCTGAAGGACGGCGCCACCTCGATCATCGAGGGCCCGAACAGCATCAGCCATGCGGCCGGCATCTGGCCGCCCAAGGGGCTGGAGGTGATCGACGCCTTCCACCTGCCGCTGCTCAACACGCTGCTGCTGCTCTGCTCGGGCACCACGGTCACCTGGGCGCACCATGCGCTGCTGCACGGCGACCGCGACGGCCTGAAGAAGGGCCTGTGGCTGACGATCATCCTCGGCATGGTGTTCACCAGCGTCCAGGCCTATGAGTATATGCATGCGCCGTTCCCCTTTAAGGGCATCAACTATGGCGCGGCCTTCTTCATGGCGACCGGCTTCCACGGCTTCCACGTTCTGATCGGCACGATCTTCCTGATCGTCTGCCTGATCCGCGCCTATCGCGGCGACTTCACCCCGCAGCAGCATTTCGGCTTCGAAGCCGCCGCGTGGTACTGGCACTTCGTCGACGTCGTGTGGCTGTTCCTGTTCGTCGTCGTCTACGTCTGGGGTGGCTGGGGCGCTCCCGTCCACGGCGGCTGACGCCGACGGCCATGACCGCATAGGGGCGCGGCGGCGGGGGAGACCTGCCGCCGCGCCTTTTTCTTTTCCAACCGGGAGGATCGTCGATGCCTGAACCGTCCGCGCCGCCCCCGCCGGCCCCCCTCGACGCAGCGCTGCGTGGCCTTTGCCCGCGATGCGGCGCGCCGGGCCTGTTCGCCAGCTTCCTGCGCTTCGCCGACCGCTGCGCCGGCTGCGGCCTCGATTACCGCGCCTTCAACGTCGGCGACGGTGCCGCCGCCTTCCTCATCCTGATCGTCGGCGGGCTCGTCAGCCTGCTTGCGATCATCGTCGAGCTCAAATGGTCGCCGCCGCTGATCGTCCACCTGCTGCTCTGGCTGCCGCTCACCATCGGGTTGACCGTGCTGCTGCTGCGCCTCGCCAAGGGATTGCTCCTCGCGCTCGAATATAAGAATGCCGCGCGCGAAGGCCGGTTCGTGAAGCGCGACTGATGCGGCGGATACCCGTGCTGCCGACGCTGGTCGTTGCGCTCGCCATCGCCGCGATGGTGGCGCTCGGCATCTGGCAGATCCGCCGCGCGCATTGGAAGGAAGGGCTGCTCGCCAGCTATCGCGCGTCGCGCAACGCGGCCGATCTCTACGGCGTGCCGGCCGGCGCCGGTCCCGACGCGATAGCCTTCCGCCACGCCCATATACTGTGCCGGGTGACCACGAAGGAGACGCTGCTCGGCGGAACCGACGCCTCGGGCCGCACCGGTTTCCGCGCCATCGTCGGCTGCGCGCTGATCGACGGCCGGGTGATCATGGCCGATCTCGGTTGGCGGGCGATCGACGCCCGGCCGGCGCTGCCGGTGGTCGGCGCGCGGATCGAGGGCAGGGGGCTGCTCATCCCCGACGAGGTGCTCGCCCGCCGGGTGCTGGGCAAGACGGCCGACGCGGTGCCGTTGCTGCTGGTGCTCGACCGCGGCGTCCAGGGCCTGTCGCCGAGCGTCCCGCCGTCGATCGAGACGATCCCCAACAACCATATCAGCTATGCGGTGCAGTGGTTCCTGTTCGCGGGCGTCGCGCTGATCATCTACGCGCTGGCGCTCTATCGCCGATCGGCGACGACCCGCCCGCGCTGATCGGCGCGGCCGCAGGACAGGACGAAGGGACGGTCGGCCTGCCCGGCCTGGAAGGCGGCCTTCGAGTCCCAGCCGTGCCAGCCGATCGCCAGCAGCGACTGGATCACCGCGCCGCCCAGCGTCTCGCCGGGGCCGAGGACGATCAGGCAGTCGGGCGCGAACTCGCGCATCGCGACCCGGATCGCGCCGGTGAAGTCGTAGCTCCGCGTCACCTGATAGCCGAACGTATAGTCCCACAGCGCGTCGAGGTCGCTGGCATGCGGCCGCCAGACATGGCCGCGCCCGTCGATCAGCGGCACCGCCGGCGACCGGAACCAGTCGACCGGCAGGCTTTGCCGCGCTTCCCGGGCGATCGGTTCGAGCAGCGGCGTGTGGAAGGCGGCGTGGTTCTGCAGCCGCATCGGGAAGCTTCCGGGCCCGGCGGGGAGGCGGTCGCCCAGCGTCCGCAACGCCGCATCGCTGCCGGCGAAGACGATCATCCCGCCCAGCTCGATCGAGACATGGAGGTCGGGGATCGTGTCGACCAGGTCGAGGAACTGCTCGCGCCGGCCCGGGATCGGCCGCCACTCCTCGTCGAGCAGGGTGTGGACGACCTGCCCGCCGATGCCTTCCGCATGCATGCGGGTGCCCATCGCGTTGACGACCTCGAAGCCGTGCGCGGCGTCGAGCGCCCCGCCGCAGGCAAGCGTCGTGTACCAGCCCATCGAATTGCCGGTGACCGCGACGATGTCGAAGCGGTCGCGGTCGATCGCCAGATAATCGGCATAGGAGCAGGCGAAGATCAGCCCCGAGGCATTGTCGCCGCGGCCATGGACGGCCGCCGAATGGCTCGCCGCGCCGTCGAGTTCGGACAGGGTCGGTTGCCCCAGCTCGGCGCGGCGGCGGTCGAACCCTTCGATCAGCGCGTGCTGCCCCGCATGGAAGCGGTGGAGATAGCCGAGCTCGCCCTTGTTGTAGGTGCCCCGGCCGGGGCAGACGACGACCGCCTTCGCTTTCCTTTGATCGGCCGTTATTTCCGAGTCGGCGGATGATTCCATCCGCCTTGAAATCACTCTAGTCACGGACGGCCTCCAGCGCGGCGGCGAGGATCGAATCGCGGCTCGGCAGGGTCAGGGTGGCGGCGCGGGCGAGCGGGATGAAGCTGTCCTCGGCGGCGATCCGGCTGACCGGCAGGCCGGGCGCCTTCTCCATGAACATCGCCATCAGCGCCTCGCTCTGCGATCCGGTGATCCGGCATTCGTCGACGATCAGCACGCGGCGGGCGTCGCCGACCGCGCGCAAGACGGCGTCGGGATCGAGCGGGGCGAGCCAGCGCAGGTCGATCACCCGCGCATCGACGCCATGCTCGTCGGCCAGCAGCTTCTGGGCCTGGCGCGACAGATAATAGCCATTGGCATAGCTGACGATGGCGAGGTCGGTGCCGTCGCCATGGCGGCCGACCTCGCCGATGCGGACCGGCCTATCGCTGCCCGGTGCCTCGTAGACGCTGGTCCACAGGCCGTCGCCCTCGGCATGGAGGTCGCGGGTCATGTAGAGCGCGATCGGCTCGACGAAGACGACGACCCGCCGTTCCTCGATCGCCAGCCGCACGCATTCGCGCAGCATCGCCACCGCGTCGCGCCCGTTGGACGGGCAGGCGAGGACGATGCCGGGAATGTCGCGGAAGACCGCCAGGCTGTTGTCGTTGTGGAAATGGCCGCCGAAGCCCTTCTGGTAGCCGAGCCCGGCGATCCGCACGATCATCGGGTTGGCATATTGGCCGTCCGAGAAGAAGGGCAGCGTCGCCGCCTCGCCGCGCAGCTGGTCCTCGGCATTGTGGACATAGGCGAGGAACTGGATCTCGGTGATCGCCAGCAGGTCGTTGTGGGCGAAACCGATGCCGAGGCCGAGGATGCTCTGCTCGTCGAGCAGCGTGTTGATCACCCGCGCCGGGCCGAAGCGCTGGTGGAGCTTCGCGGTGACGTTGTAGACGCCGCCCTTGGGGCCGACATCCTCGCCCGCGACGACGATCTGCGGCCATTGCAGCATCGCGTCGGCCAGCGCCCAGCTCAGCAGCCGCGCCATGTGCTGCGGCTTGTCCATCTGCGCCGCGTCGCCGCCGAAGGTCTCGGCGCGCTGCTCGGGCGAGGGCAGGTTGGTCGCGGCGACGGCGCGGCGGGGCGGCAGCAGGCTCGCCATCACCTGCGCCGGGGTGGTCAGCTTGGGGCGGCGGATCGCCTCCTCGGCCGCGCGCGCGATCGTCTCCTCGGCCTCCTCGTAGAGATCGAGGATCTGGTCGGGTCGCAGGATGCCGAGGTCGGCGAGCAGCGCCGCGCCGTGGAGCAGCGGATCGCGCGCGTCGCTCTCGGCGATCTCGGTGCGCGACAGATAGGTCGACTGCACGTCCGATCCGGCATGGCCGTAGAGCCGGGTGCAGCCCATGTGGAGGAACACCGGCTTGCGCCGCTCGCGGGCGATCGCCGCCGCCTCGCGCGCCGTGCACAGCGCGTCGAGCAGGTCGAGCCCGTCGCAGGCGAGATAGGCGAGCGCGGGGCGGTTGCGGAACGAGGCGGCGATCCAGCCGGACGGCGTGCGGGTGGAGATGCCGATGCCATTGTCCTCGCAGGCGAAGATGATCGGCATGGGGATGCCCTGATAGGCGGCCCAGCCGGCGGTGTTGATCGCCCCCTGCGCGGTCGAATGGTTCGCCGAGGCGTCGCCGAAGCTGCACAATATGATCGAGTCGGGGGCGAGCGGCCGGTCCGCCAGCCCGATCCGGGCGGCGACGCCGATGCTGAACGCCGCGCCCACCGCCTTGGGCAGGTGCGAGGCGATCGTGCTGGTCTGCGGCGGGATGGCGAGCGCCTTCGATCCGAGCACCTTGTGCCGCCCGCCCGAGATCGGGTCGTCCGCCGATGCGGCGAAGCTCAGCAGCATGTCCCAGACCGGAGTCTGGCCGGGGACCTGCTTCGATCGGTGGATCTGGAAGGCGGCGTCGCGATAGTGGAGGAAGGCCATGTCGCCGGCCCGCAGCGCGGCGGCGAGCGCGGCATTGCCCTCATGACCCGAGCTGCCGATCGTGTAGAAGCCCTCGCCCCGCGCCTGCAGCTTGCGCGAGATGCGGTCGAGCTGGCGACTCACCACCTGCGAGTGGAACAGGTCGACCAGCGCGGGCGCGGCGATGCCGGCGTCGGCGAGCCCCAGCCGGGATCGCCGCGCGGGCAGGGTGCCCGATCGCAGCGCGGCGCGGAAATTCTCGTGGATCGTCTCAGCCGCGTCCATGGCGGCACTCCCGTGCGACCGACGCGAGGTCGGCGTCTTGCTGGCTCATGCGGGTCTTCGCTCTCTTCGTGGCCCGCGACGAGGCGGGGCCTTATCGTTTCACTGGCGCCTTCATGGCACAAATATCGGCGGCTGGCGAAGCCCGTCCGAGGCCCGTCGCTATCGATGCCTCGGCCGCATTCCGCCGCAGCGGGCGCATAGTCGCGGCAGTTGGCGCATATCGCCGCCTTCGCTGCCGGCGATAGCCTCCTTCCCGATATCACGAGGGGAATGGGGTAGGATGATCCGATCGATCGGCATCGTTGGCTGTGGGCTCGCCGGTCTCGTCACGGCCAAGACGCTGAAGCAGTTCGGCTTCGACGTCCTTCTCTTCGAAAAGGAAGCCGATATCGGCGGGGTGTGGTCGGCGTCGCGCCGCTATCCGGGCCTGACGACGCAGAATCCACGCGAAACCTATGCGTTCGCCGACTTCCCGATGCCGGCATCCTATCCGGAATGGCCGACCGGCGCGCAGGTGCAGGCCTATCTCGAAACCTATGTCGATCATTTCGGATTGCGCGACGCGATCCGGCTGAACACCGAAGTGCTGTCCGCCAGGCCCCTCGCGGACGGGTGGACGCTCGCCACCCGCGACGCCGCATCCGGAACGACGGCGGAGCATCGCGTCGATTATCTGATCGTCTGCAACGGCATCTTCTCGATACCCGCCATTCCGCCGTTCGAGGGCGCGGATGCGTTCGTCGAGGCGGGCGGGCATATCCTGCACACCAGCCAGTTCACCGACGTCGGGCTGGCGCGCGGCCGGAACGTGATCGTGGTCGGCTATGGCAAGTCCTCCTGCGATGCCGCCGTCGCCATCTCGGGCGTCGCCGCCTCGACCACGGTCGTCGCGCGCCACCTGATCTGGAAGATCCCGAAGAAGCTGGCGAAGCTGGTCAACTTCAAGCACCTGTTCCTCAACAGGCTGGGCGAGGGGCTGTTCCCCTACATCCGAATCAGGGGGTTCGAGAAATTCCTGCATGGGCCGGGCAGGCCGCTGCGGAACCTGATGATGGGAACGGTGCAGTTCGTCATCAGCCGCCAGCTCGGATTGAAGAAGATCGGCCTCGAGCCGTCCGGCAAGCTCGAGACGATCGCGCGATCGACCGTCAGCCTGGTCACCGACGGCTTCTACGAGAAGATCGCGGCGGGCGAGATCGGCTTCCACAAGGCCGAGATCGCTTCGTTGCGCCCCGGCGAAGCCCGCCTCACCGACGGGACGACCGTTCCCGCGGGCGTCATCGTCTGCGGGACGGGATGGCATCAGCGCTGCGATTTCCTCGCGCCCGACGTGCTGGAGAAGGTCACCGACGGGCGGGGCAATTTCCGCCTCTATCGCTCGATGCTGCCGGTCGGCGTCCCCCGGCTCGCCTTCAACGGCTATAATTCCTCCTTCTTCAGCCAGTTGAACGCGGAGATCGGCGCCTTCTGGATCGCGGACATGCTCCGCGGCGGCGTGACGCTGCCCAGCGATGCGGCGCAGAACGCCTATGTCGACGAGCGGCTGGCGTGGATGGAAGCGCGCACCGACGGCAAGCATTCGAAGGGGACCAACATCATCCCCTTCTCGGTCCACCATATCGACGAGCTGCTGCGGGAAATCGATCTGGAGCTGCCGGTCATGACCCGGATCAAGCATTGGTTCGTCGCGATCGATGCGGCCGACTATGCCGGATTGCTGCCGCGTCTGTTGAAGCGCCATGGCTTTTCCGGCGCATCGTCCACCATGGCCCGAGGGAGGAAATATGGCTCGGCTTGACGGAAAAGTCGCGATCGTCACGGGAGGCGCCGCTTCGATTGGCGCGGCGATCGTGCGCAAGCTGCACGCGGAAGGCGCGCGGGTGGCGATCGCCGCGCGCAGCGCCGGCAAGGGGGACGCGCTGGCCGCGGAACTGGGCGACGGCGCGCTGTTCGTCTCCACCGACATCACCGACGACGCGGCGCTCGCAAGGCTCGTCGCGCGAACGGTCGACGTCTTCGGCCGGCTCGACATCGTCGTCAACAATGCCTGCTCCTATGGCGACGATGGCGCGGCCACGGCGCGCGGCACATGGCTCGACACGCTCAACGTCAATGCCGTGTCGGCCGCCATCCTCGGCGAGATCGCCCGTCCCCATCTGAAGGCGGCGCGCGGCACCATCGTCAACATCGGCTCGATCTCGGGCCGGTTCGCGCATGTCGGCCGCTGGGCCTATCCGGTGTCCAAGGCGGCGCTCGCCCATCTGACGCGCGCGCAGGCGATGGACTATGCGGCGGACGGCATCCGGGTGAACATGGTTACGCTGGGGCATATCTGGTCCGACCCGTTCGACGGCCTGACCGGCGGCGATCGGGCGCATGCCGACGACGTCGCGCGCGACCTCAACCTGATCGGTCGCGTTGCCGATGCGGGCGAAGTGGCGAACGTCGTCGCCTTCGTCGCCTCCGACGCGGCGAGCTACATGACCGGCAGCGAGACGTCGGTCGACGGCGGCTACGGCATGATGGGGCCGGAGCGCCGCGTGCCGTTGATGCCGCTGCTGTCGGGCCAGGCCTGATGTGCGCCGGGAAGGTTGAGCGCGAGTGCGCGATGGCATAGCCTCCCCCGTCTCGCGGGCTGCTCGCGCCGCTCCTCCGGGTGCCGGTCACGGCATCGGAGCCGGGCGGCGCGGCCGAAGCGGGCGCGCGGAGAATGCTATGCAACTGGCAGGGGAACTGAGTCGGCATTCGATCCTGAGCACCACGGATCTCGATCATGCCCGTCACGCCGTCGGCAGGATTTTCTGCCCCCATCGCCTTACGCCGGGCTCCGAGCTGGGAGAGGGCGTGGTCCGCTTCCACCATGCGCCGGTTCGCGCGCTCTCCGTTAACTGGGTCGACTATGGCCGGGACGTCGTGATCGACCCGGTGCCTTTCGAGAAATTCTACCTGTTGCAGATCCTCCGCTCGGGCAGTGCGGAGATCGGCTGCAACGGCCGGCGCTTCGCCCTGGCGGCCGGCGAGGCCAGCCTGCTCAATCCCGACGACGAGGTCAGCATGCGCTGGTCGGGGCATTGCCATAAGCTGATCGTCAGGATCGAGCGCGCCGCGCTCGAGCGTTTTGCCGAGGACTGGTTCGGCTTCTATCTTCCCGGTCCGCTGAATTTCGAGAATCGCCCGGGCTGGGAAATGCCCGAACTCGCGGTCGCGCGCGGCCTGGTCGAGCTGATCGTGCAGGACTTCGAGAGCGGCGTCGCGACGCTCAGCCATGCGAAGGCCCAGCGGCATTTCGAGGAGGCGCTGTTCACCGCCTTGCTGATGAGCCGCCGGCATTCGCTGTCGGGCCACATGCAGGCTGGCGCGTCGGTGGTGCCGCGCGCGGTCAAGCGGGCCGAGGACTATATCGCCGCGCATGCGGGCGAGGACATCGGCATCGCCGACCTCGTCGCCGCGAGCGAAGTGTCGAATCGGACCCTGTTCGAGAGCTTCCGGCGCTTCCGCGGCGTCACGCCGATGCAGTATCTTCGCCGCTACCGGCTCGATCGCGTGCGCGAGGAACTGCTCGATCCCGGTTCCGATGTCTCGGTGACGGACGTGGCGATGCGCTGGAACTTCGATCAGCTCGGACGCTTCTCGTCCTATTATGCCTCGGTCTTCGGGGAAAAGCCGTCGCAGACGTTGAGGCGCGGGCGCTCGTCCTAGAGGATCGTGCTTGTGTGGTGATAGCAAAAATCCTATATTGATATCATCGCTATCGGTTCATGGATTTGCTATCAATGCCTGCCGTCACCATCCGCAATCTCTCCGAAGAGGCGCATCGCGCGCTCAAGATTCGGGCCGCCCACCATGGCCGCAGCACCGAGGCGGAGATGCGCGATATCCTGGAAGGCGCGGTTCGCCCGGCGAATCGCGTTCGTATCGGCAGCGCGCTGTCCCGGTTGAGCCGCGATGCCGGGCTGACCAATGCCGATTTCGAGGCTCTCGATCAGGCTCGCGACCGCAAGCCCGCCGAACCGCTGGGCTTCGAATGATCGTCCTCGACACCAATGTCGTCTCCGAGGCGATGAAGCCTGAACCGAACCCGGACGTGTGCGCCTGGCTCGATGAGCAGGCGGCGGAGACGCTCTATCTTTCGAGCGTGACGATCGCGGAACTGCTGTTCGGTATCGGCGCGCTTCCCGACGGCCGGCGCAAGGACAGGCTGGCCGTGGCCTTGGACGGGCTGCTCGAGCTGTTCGACGGGCGGATCCTGCCCTTCGACATGGCGGCCGCCCGTCATTATGCCGATCGCGCGGTCAGGGCGCGCAGTGCCGGTAAGGGATTTCCAACGCCGGACGGATATATCGCCGCCATCGCGGTCTCCCGCAGCTTCGTCGTGGCGACCCGGGATGCCAGCGCATTCGACGCCGCCGGAATCGCCGTCATCGATCCCTGGAAGGCCGATCGGCGGCAATAGCGCGCAATGGAAAGGAAATGGCGGAGAGGGTGGGATTCGAACCCACGGTACGGTTGCCCGCACAACGGTTTTCGAGACCGCCCCGATCGACCACTCCGGCACCTCTCCGCAGAGGTGGAACGAACGGCCGTGGAGCCATCCGTCAGTCGATAGGGGCGGGGCCTTAGCGGACGGATTCGCGTTTGCCAAGCGTTGGCTTGCATGTGACGGCGACTTCCCTACATTAGTTGCGTGATTGAGAAGAGCGTTTCCATTCCGGCGGCGGCCGGCGCCCTGCATCAGGGAATCATCTCGCCCAGCATTTCCCATGCCCGTTTCTCGATCGGGGATGTCGTGCGCCATCGGATGTTCGAGTTCCGCGGCGTCGTGTTCGACGTCGATCCGGTCTTCGCGAACAGCGAGGAATGGTATCAGGCGATTCCCGAGGACATGCGCCCGGCGAAGGAGCAGCCCTTCTACCACCTGTTCGCCGAGAACAGCGACAGCAGCTATATCGCCTATGTCAGCCAGCAGAATCTGGTGCACGACGAAAGCGATGAGCTGGTCGACCATCCGGCGATCGCGGGCCTGTTCGACAGCTACGCCGACGGGCGCTACCAGCTGCGCCGCGAGCATCGCCAGTAGGCGATGAGGCGATTCGCCGTCCGGCCCGTTTCCGCCGGCGGATGATTCGCTCCGGGGCCGATATTTTCGGGCGCGAGCCCGGTCCATAAAGGTTGACTTTCCGGCGTCGTGCCTTTAGCGAGCCGCTTTCCCGCGTGGGGCTGACGGCCACGAGCCGTCGCGTTTGCGCTAACAGTTTGAAGAAGTGATGAGGGCCATGTTCGCTATCGTGCGCACGGGCGGCAAGCAGTATCGCGTTGCCGCGGGAGACAAGATCGTCGTCGAGAAGCTTCCGGGTGAAGCCGGCTCGACCGTGTCGCTGGGCGACGTCCTGCTGGCCGGCGAAGGCGCCGAGCTGAAGGACGTGAAGGGCCTGACCGTTTCGGCCGAGATCATCGCGCAGGCGAAGGGCGAGAAGGTCATCGTCTTCAAGAAGCGCCGCCGCCACAATTATCGTCGCCGGAACGGCCATCGCCAGCAGCACACGATCCTCAAGATCCTGTCGATCGGCGGCGAAGCCAAGGCGAAGAAGGCCCCGGCAAAGGCCAAGGCGGATGCGCCTGCGGCCGCCGAAGCCTGATCGAAGAGCCAACGGAGTAGTTTGAGATGGCACATAAGAAAGCAGGCGGCTCTTCGCGCAACGGTCGCGATTCGGCCGGCCGCCGCCTCGGTGTGAAGAAGTTCGGTGGCGAGCTCGTCATCGGCGGCAACATCATCATCCGCCAGCGCGGCACCAAGGTCTATCCGGGCCGCAATGTCGGCATCGGCAAGGATCACACGCTGTTCGCGCTGACCGACGGCCGCGTCGCGTTCCACAGCGGCAAGCTCGGCCGCAAATATGTCAGCGTCGACACGCTGGCCGAAGCCGCCGAGTAACATCGGGCGAGCCCATATTCGGGTCGCCCAGAGGGCGACCCGAAGGTCCGGCACGCCGGACCGATGAGGGAGAGGGTCGCAACCTCTCCCTTTTTCGTGTCTCCCTCCGAAAATTGTCGCTGCCCTGTAACCTTATCAGTTCACAGGCGTTTTCGGGGCGGCGGAGAGGAGATATCTGCATGTTCGCGCGTACCCAGCGGCTTTTGTTGCGTCCCGGCTGGAAGGAAGATGCGCCCGCGCTCGCCGCGGCGATCAATGATTTTTCGGTGGTCGGCAAGCTCGCCCGCGCCCCCTGGCCCTATCGCCAGGAGGATGCCGAGGCGTTCCTGGCGGCCGATCGCGGCCCGCTGCCCGATTTCCTGATGTTCGCCCGCACCCATGGCGCGCCGCGCCTGGTCGGCGGCATCGGCCTGTCCGAATGCGACGATGGCGTCGAGCTCGGCTATTGGATCGCCCGGCCCTATTGGGGCCTGGGCTTCGCGACCGAGGCCGGCCGCGCGGTCGTCGACCTGGCCGACCGCGGGCTACGGCTGCCGCGGCTGATCGCGGGGCATTTCGCCGACAATCCCTCCTCGGCGCGGGTGCTCCAGAAGCTCGGCTTCGCCGCCGCCGGCACGGTCAGCAACCGGGCTTGCCGCGCGCGCAACTCGGTCGAGCGCTGCATCGACTATGTCCGGCCGGCCTTCGCCCGGTCCCGTCCGGCCCCGGCGCACGGGATCGGCTATGACCGCGAGGATGCGATCGCCGCATAACGGCGCCCGTCGTCCCCTTTGCGGTCGCGGACAAGTGATGCTATCGCCGCGCCGAACGGGTCGGGGGACGGGTTGCCGTGCGGTTGCGCCGGCCCCCGGTTCGGCCATCGATGGTCAGGACCTCCAGATGCCGCATTCACGTCCGCGCCTGTCGACCGATGAGATGCGCCGGCTCGCGCTCGAAGCGGCGCGCAGCATCCTGATCGAGGAAGGCCCGCAGGCCGTCACGCTGATGGCGGTCGCCAAGCGGATCAACCGCACCCACGCCAATATCCTCCACCATTTCGGTTCCGCTGGCGAACTGCGCCGCGCGATGGCGGAGATGATGGTCGGCCGGGTCGCGGCCGAGATCGGCGCGAAGGTCGTCCGCGTCCGCGAGACCGAAGGCGACCTGCGCGAGATCGTCGACATCACCTTCGACGTCTTCGAGAAGCAGGGCATGGCGGCGCTGATGTCGTGGATGATCCTGTCCGGCGAGCATGACGGGATCGCCCCGATCCTCGACGCGGTCCACAATCTGGTCGAGGAACTGGGCGAGTATCGCGGCGCGCCGCTGCGGCAGATCACTCAGATCCTCGTGCTCACCGCGCTGGGCGAGGGGATGATCGGCGGCCCGATCGCCGAGGCGCTCGAAGTCCCGCGCGAAACCGCTCGCGCGACCCTGGCGGCCCAGCTCCGGATCATGCGCGGCTGGTGATCGCGCAACCTGGGAGGGTTCTTTTCGCCGCCATTTCGTATAAAGGCGCGCGATGCATTTTCTCGATCAGGCCAAGATATTCATACGCTCGGGCGCGGGCGGACCGGGAGCCGTCAGCTTCCGGCGGGAGAAATTCATCGAATATGGCGGCCCCGACGGCGGCCATGGCGGCAAGGGCGGCGACATCATCTTCGAAGCGGTGCCCGGCCTCAACACGCTGATCGACTTCCGCTACACCCAGCATTTCAAGGCGCAGCGCGGCCATGGCGGCGCCGGATCGAACCGCACCGGCGCGGGCGGCGAGGACCTGCTGATCAAGGTGCCGGTCGGAACCCAGATCCTGTCCGAGGACAGAGAGCAGGTGCTCGCCGACTTCACCGTGCCGGGCCAGCGCCAGGTCTTCCTGCGCGGCGGCGACGGCGGGCGCGGCAATGCCAGCTACAAGACCTCGACCAACCGGGCGCCGCGCCAGCACGGCACCGGCTGGCCGGCCGAGGAGATGTGGGTGTGGCTGCGGCTCAAGCTGCTCGCCGATTGCGGGCTGGTGGGGCTGCCCAATGCCGGCAAGTCGACCTTCATCAACGCCGTCTCCAACGCCAAGGCGAAGGTCGGCGCCTATCCCTTCACGACGATCCGGCCGCAGCTCGGCGTGGCGACCCACAAGGGGCGCGAGTTCGTCGTCGCCGACATCCCCGGCCTGATCGAGGGCGCGGCCGAAGGGGCCGGCATCGGCGATCGCTTCCTGGGGCATATCGAACGCTGCCGGGTGCTGCTGCACCTGGTCGACGCGAGCGGCGACGATCCGATCGGCGCCTATGAGATCGTCCGGGGCGAGCTCGATGCCTATGGCGCCGGGCTGGCCGACAAGCCGCAGGTGCTGGCGCTCAACAAGATCGACGCGGTCGACGCCAAGACGCTCGACAAGCTGGCGAAGAAGCTCGCCAAGCTGGGCGGCGGCGAGGTGATGCGCCTGTCGGGGGCGAGCGGCGAGGGGTTGCCCGCGGTGCTCGACAAGATCATCGAGATATTGGGCCCGGCGCCCGAAACGACCGCGGCCAACGAGAATGACGAGCCATGGTCGCCGATCTGACCCCGGCCGCTTCCCGCTTCACCCCCGCCGCCTGTCCCCGCCTGGTCGTCAAGATCGGGTCGGCGCTGCTCGTCGATCCCGACGGCAGGGTCCGGCGCGACTGGCTGCAGGGCGTCGTCGCCGACATCGCCGAGCGGCACCGCGCGGGGCAGCGGATCGCGGTCGTCTCCTCGGGCGCGATCGCGCTCGGCGCGCGGCGGCTGGCGCTGCCCAAGGGCGGACGCGCCAGCCTGGAGGATGCGCAGGCCGCCGCCGCGACCGGGCAGATCGCGCTGTCGCACTGCTGGGCCGAGCTGCTCCATGCCGAAGGGCTCACCGCCGCGCAGATCCTCGTCACGCTCGACGACCTCGAGGATCGCCGCCGCTACCTGAACGCCGCGTCGACGCTCCACCGGCTGCTCGGTCTCGGCGTGGTGCCGGTGATCAACGAGAATGATTCGGTCGCCACGGCGGAGATCCGCTTCGGCGACAACGACCGGCTCGCCGCGCGGATCGGCCAGGCCGCCGACGCGGGCGGGGTGATCCTGCTGTCCGACATCGACGGGCTCTACACCGCCAATCCGCATCGCGACCCGACCGCGCGGCTGGTGCCCGAGGTGGCGCGGATCGACGCGCGCATCCGCGCGATGGCCGATGCCGATTCGGCCTCCGGCATGGGATCGGGCGGGATGATCTCGAAGCTGGAGGCGGCGCGCATCGCGCAACGCTCGGGCGCGCATCTCGCGATCATCACCGGCAAGCGCGATCACCCGCTGGCGGCGTTCGACGCCGACCATCGCGGCACCGTCTTCCTCGGGGAGAAGATCGGCACCGCGCGCAAGGCCTGGCTCGCCGGACGGCTGACCGCCAAAGGGCGGATCGTCGTCGATGCCGGCGCGGTCGGCGCGCTGGCGCAGGGGCGCAGCCTGCTCGCCGCCGGGGCGGTCCGGGTCGAGGGGCGCTTCGCGCGCGGCGACGTGGTCGACATCGTCGCGCCGGACGGCCAGGCGATCGCGCGCGGCCTGATCGAATATGACGCGGTCGACGCCGCCAAGATCGTCGGCCGGCGCAGCAACGCCCACGAACAGATCCTCGGCTATGCGCCGCGCTCGGCGCTGGTCCACCGCGATCATATGGTCCTGCTGTGATCCTGGCCGTCACCGGCGGCACCGGCTTCCTCGGCGGTCATGTCCTGCGCATCGCCGCCGAGCGCGGGCATGTCGTCCGGGCGCTGGCCCGCCGGCCGCAGCTGCCGCGTCCCCATGTCGAATGGGTCGCCGGAACGCTCGACGACCATCGCGGGCTGGCCGACCTGTGCGAGGGAGCGGACGCCGTCATCCATATCGCCGGCGCGATCAACGCGCCGGACCTGGCGGGCTTCGTCGCCGCCAACGTCACCGGCACCGCGTCGCTGCTGACCGCCGCCGAGGCGGCCGGGGTCGCGCGCTTCATCCATGTCTCGTCGCTGTCGGCGCGCGAGCCCGACCTGTCGAACTATGGCTGGTCGAAGGCCGCGGCGGAGGCGCTCGTCGTCCCGTCGCCGCTCGACTGGACGATCGTCCGCCCGCCCGCCATCTACGGTCCCGGCGACCGCGAGATGCTGGAGCTGTTCCGGATCGCCAGGGCGAAGGGCGTGCTGCCGCTGCCGCCGAAGGGGCGGCTCTCGCTGATCGAGGCCGGCGACCTGGCCCGGCTGCTGCTCGACCTGGTCGGGGCGCCCGCGGCGGTCGGACAGACCTATGAGCCGGACGACGGGGTCGAAGGGGGCTATGGCCATCGCGAATTCGGCAAGCTGATCGGCGCCGCGGTCGGGCGGCCCGGCGTGCTGACGCTGCCGGTGCCCGGCTTCGCGCTGCGGCTGGCCGCGACGGCGGAGCGTTTCCGCCTTGGCGACAAGGCCAAGCTGACGCCCGATCGCGTCCGCTATTTCTGCCACCCCGACTGGGTGGTCTCGAAGCGGCCGCCGACGTCGATCTGGCGTCCGCTGGTCGGCGCCGCCGAGGGGCTGAAGGCCACCGCCGACTGGTATCGCGCGCAGGGCTGGCTGTAGGGCGAAAGGCGGCTCAGCCGATTCCCATCGTGAAGTGCAGTATGAAGGCGATGAAGCTGAGCACCAGCCCCGTCACCATCACCCGATAGGCATAGCCGAGCAGCCGATACTTCTTGCGGGCCAGCACCCGGCCATTCTGGTAGATATCGTGGGCGAAGGCCTCGAACACCGCCTCGTGGGTCTGCACCGTCTTCAGCATCATCGCGACGAATTCCTCCTCGGTCAGCTGGCTGAACGAGCCGAAGAAGAGCAGGTTCGCGGGCCCCTCGGGGCGGGGCGCGGCCTTGGTCGACGGCAGCACCGCCATCACCGCGAGCAGCGCCGCGAGGAAGGCCGCGGCCCCCAGGATCAGCAGCGCGACCGCGGGCCCGGTTCCGGCCTTGGCCTGGCCGATCGTCACCGTGAAGATGACGAAGGTCGTGCCCATCAGCAGGTTGGCCTTCTGGTCGGCCATCTGGCTGAGCTGATACTGGATCTGTTGCGTGGTGCGGAGCAGGTGAATGAAATCCGGCGAATAAACGCGCGGACCGTTGGGATTGACGGGATCTGTCGACACAAAGCCCCCTGGAGCGACATCCGATCGTCGCGTTTATGCATCGCGAACCGGCGCCTGCCAAGCACCGCCGTTTGCTTGCCGCGATGCCGCCGCAATCGCTTGTCATGCGCGGCCCAACGACCTTAAGGACATGGCATGAGCAGCAGAGAAGACATCTTCACCCGCGTCGCCGAGCAGATCGAGCCGTTCAACAAGAAGGGCATCGACCTGGCCGAGACGACGAGCTTCGCCGGCGACCTCGAATGGGACAGCCTGACGGTCATGGATTTCGTCGCGGCGGTGGAGGACGAGTTCGACATCATCATCACGATGAACATGCAGGCCGAGATCGAGACCGTCGGCCAGCTCGTCGATGCCGTCGCCAAGCTGCGGGGCTGACCCGGTGGCGGACCTCCTCTCCAAGTTCGACCCGCTGATCGCCGAGCGCGAGGCGCTGCTCGCCACCGGCGTGCGCGATCCCTACGCGATCGTCATGGACAAGGTGCTGTCGCCGACCGAGGCGATGATCAACGGCAGGAAGACGATCCTGCTCGGCACCTATAATTACATGGGCATGACCTTCGACCCGGACGTCATCGCCGCCGGCAAGCAGGCGCTCGACGAATTCGGCTCGGGCACCACCGGCAGCCGGGTGCTCAACGGCACCTATCAGGGTCACAAGGCGTGCGAGGACGCGCTCAAGGAATTCTACGGGACCGAGCATGCCATCGTCTTCTCGACCGGCTACCAGGCCAATCTCGGGATGATCTCCACCCTGGCTGGCAAGGGCGACTACATCATCCTCGACGCCGACAGCCACGCCTCGATCTATGACGGCTGCTGGCTCGGCGACGCGGAGATCGTCCGCTTCCGCCACAATTCGGTCGAGGACCTCGACAAGCGGCTCGGCCGCCTGCCGGCCGAGGCGGGCAAGCTCGTCGTCCTCGAAGGCGTCTATTCGATGATGGGCGACATCGCCCCGCTCCAGGAGATGGTCGCCGTCTCGAAGAAGCACGGCGCGATGATCCTCGTCGACGAGGCGCATGGCATGGGCTTCTTCGGCGAGCACGGCCGCGGCGTGTTCGAGGAGGCCGGGGTCGAGGCCGACGTCGACTTCGTCGTCGGCACCTTCTCCAAGTCGGTCGGCACGGTCGGCGGCTTCTGCGTCTCCAACCATCCGAAGTTCGAGGTGCTGCGCCTCGTCTGCCGGCCCTATGTCTTCACCGCCTCGCTGCCGCCGTCGGTGGTCGCGACCGCCGCGACCTCGATCCGCAAGCTGATGCATGCGGGCGACAAGCGCGCGCACCTCTGGAAGAATTCGCGCCGCCTGCACCAGGGCCTGCGCGACATGGGCTACAAGCTCGGCACCGAGACCGCCCAGTCGGCGATCATCGCGGTGATCCTGACCGACATGGCCCAGGCGGTCGCGCTGTGGCAGGGCCTGCTCGAGGCGGGGCTCTATGTGAACACCGCCCGCCCGCCCGCGACGCCGGCCGGCATGTTCCTGCTGCGCTGCTCGCTGTGCGCCGAACATAGCGACGAACAGGTCGAGCAGATCCTGGGCATGTTCGAGAGCGCGGGGCGCGCCACGGGAGTAATCCCCTGACCTTTCCAACGCTTCGTCGGATTGGCGGCTTTGCCCATCGCTGCGGCTGCGGTACAATGCGATCATGGCGACGTTCTCTCCCGACGCCTTGAAGCGGGGTCTGTCCCCGGCGACGCAGCGTGCGCTCGCGGCAGCGGTCCTCGCCCTCACGGCGCTGGGGCTGCTCGTCGCCGTCGTCATGATGGTCGCGCAATCGAACGCCGCGCGCGACGATGCGCTGCGGCGGGAGCAGCACAGCTACGACATCATGGTGCTGACCCGTTCGCTCGATGCGTCGCTCGCGCGCTCGGAAGCCGCGCTCGGCCGCTATGTGGTGAACGGCGACCGCAAGGTCGGCACCATCTATTATGACGAATGGCGCCGGGCGATGAGCCAGCTCCGCCAGCTCGACAGGCTGGTCGGCGAGCAGCCCGACCAGGTGAAGCTGGTCCGCAAACTCGAAGGGCTGGCGAGCCAACGCGACAAGGAACTGACCGACGCGGCGTCCTTCGCCAATGTCGGCAAGGGCTGGTACGCGATCGGCATGTTCAACAAGGCCGGCGAATCCCCCAATGTCGCCGCCATATCCGCGACCCTCGAACAGATCGCCGCGAACGAGCGGACCCGCCTCGGCGTCCGGTCCGAGGCGACCTTCTTCTCGGCCGAGCGGGCCAACGGCTTCGCGACGCTGCTGTCGGTCCTCGGCCTCGTCCTGATGGGGCTCGCCATCCTGCTCGGCTGGCTGGTCGCGGCCGCCGCCGCGCAGCGCGCCCATGCCGCCGAACAGGCCGAGGCCGAGGCCGACCGCGCCTCGCAGCTCGAGGCCGCCGTCGCCGAACGGACGCGCGAGCTGCGCGAGGCCAACGACCGGCTGCGCGAGGAGAGCGAGACGCGCGTCCGCGCCGAGGCGCAGCTCGCCCAGGCGCAGAAGATGGAGGCTGTCGGGCAGCTCACCGGCGGCATCGCGCACGACTTCAACAATATGCTGGCCGTGGTGGTCGGTGGGCTCGACCTCGCCCGGCGCAAGATCGCCCAGCGCCCGGCCGAGGCGGGAGTCCATCTCGACGGCGCGATGGAAGGGGCCGACCGCGCGGCGGCGCTCACCCGCCGGCTGCTGTCCTTCGCCCGCGCCGAGCCCTTGCTGCCCGATGCGGTGCTGCCGGCCAAGCTGGTCGCAGGCATGAACGTCCTGCTCGACCGGACCCTCGGCGAACGCGTCACCGTCCAGGTCGACACGGCGGGCGCGCATTGGCCGATCTGGGCCGATGCGCACCAGCTCGAAAATGCGATCCTCAACCTCGCGGTCAACGCCCGCGACGCGATGGAGGGGGCGGGGCGGCTCGACATCTCGGTCGCCGACGTCGCGGTCGCCGCGGGCGATTCAGCCGACGTCAAGCCGGGCGACTATGTCCGGATCAGCGTCGCCGACACTGGCTGCGGCATGTCCCCGCAGGTGCTGGCCCGCGCCTTCGAGCCCTTCTTCACGACCAAGCCGGTCGGCAAGGGCACCGGCCTCGGCCTCAGCCAGATCTTCGGCTTCGTGCGGCAGTCGCACGGCGACGTCCGCGTCGATTCGGAAGTGGGCAAGGGCACGACCATCTCGCTCTACCTGCCGCGCTATCATGGCGTGGCGGCGGAACGGAGCGCCGACGCCGCCGACCGGACCGCGCGGCCCAAGGTCGGGTCGCTCTCGATCCTGCTGGTCGAGGACGATCCCCGCGTCCAGGCATCGACCCGCGCCGGGCTGACCGAGCTCGGCCACATCGTCCGCGCCTGCGCCTCGGGCGAGGAGGCGCTGGCGATGCTGGCGGAGGATGGCGGCGTCGACCTCGTCCTGACCGACGTGATGATGCCGGGGATGACCGGGCCCGAGCTGATCGCCGCGATCAGTCGCGACTATCCCGAGATCGCCGCGCTGTTCGTCACCGGCTATGTCGGCGAAGCCGGCCAGAGCGACGATTTCGCGGGCTATGAGGTGCTCCGCAAGCCCTTCACCATCGCCGCGCTCGGCAACGCCGTCGCCCGCGCGATCGATCGCCGCGGCAAGCCGCCGACCTCCCAAGCCGCCTGATCCACGTGACGTCACCCCAGCGAAGGCTGGGGTCCATGTCTGTGTTCTTCTCAGATGCCATCTGGCTGATGAGAGACATGGACCCCAGCCTTCGCTGGGGTGACGCTGAACGGGACGAGCGGGAGACCCTCTACTTCACCGCCCCCTTCGCCAGCAGGCGGGGGAGGAGGGCGATGGCGCCGAGGATCGGCCAGCGGCGCTGCCACGGCTTGATCTCGATCGCGGCGCCGGCGTGGCGGTTGATCTTCCAGGCGAGGTAGTCGATCCCGCCCGCATAGGTGGTGGTCGCCTTGGCCAGCCGGGCGAGGGTCAGCGCCTTGCCCTCGCGCCGCCGCCGTGCCCAGAGCTTCTTTCCCGCACGGCGCTCGGCGGCCGTGAGCGGGCGGGCGAAGACGATCTCGCTCCCTTCGACCGCCGCATCGATCCCGGCGGCGGCAAGCGCGGGGGCGGTGAAGCGGCGATAGCGATCGGGGTCGGCATCGACCACCGAGCCGGCACGGCCCTTGCGCTCGGCGCGCAGCTCGGCGCCATAGGTCAGGGCGAAGGCCTCGCCCCATAGCCGGTCGATGGCGATGCGGTCGGCGATCATCGGGCGGGCGGCGGCGAGCAGGGCGGGGGCGGCGAGGCTCACCGCGGCGATGCCCGCCTCGCGCGCCGCCGCATCGGCGGTCCAGACGAGCCGCGACGGCTGGGCGAAGCGCGCCCAGACCGACACGTTGCGCGTCGCCGAGGAGGCGAGGCGGGCGAAGTCGGCCTCGCTCAGCACCGCATATTTGGCGACCAGCCCGTCATGCTCGAACGGGAAGACGTTGGGCGGCAGCAGGCGGTTGGCGAAGGCGAACCAACCCTTGCCGAAGGCGTCGGCATAGTCCGAGACGATCAGGTAGAAATCGAGCATCAGCCCGTCGAGATTCGCCTCGCGCAGGCACGAGCCGTAGAACAGGACGGCGCGCGCGGCGGCCGGATGGCGCGCGGCGATCGCCCCGGCCATCGCCGCGACGCGCGGGTCCACGGGTTCGGCCAGCTCCGCCGCCACCAGCGCTTCGAGGGTCATGCCGCCGCCCGGTTCAGGCGGCGAGGCGCAGGAAGGGCACCGGCGGCGTGGTCTTCAGGATGATCGGCTTGCCGGCGTCGGCCTGGAAGATCTCGCCGTCGAGGATCACGCTGGAGCGCTCGCCCTCGATCTTGATCTCGTCGCCGCGCTCGAAATGGACGCCGTCCATATTGCCGCGCCCGACCCGGCCGAAGATGCCGGCGAACAGGGCGCGCAGCAGCGGCATCGGACGCTGCTCCACCACCATCATCTGCAACGACCCCGAGGTCGAGCTGTTGCCCGTGCTGCTGCCCAGCAGCAGCTTGTGCAGGGTGGTGACGATCAGCAGCGAGAAGCGGCCCTGCAACTGGCCGTGCCGCATCATCGACACCTTCATCGGGCGGGCGGCGGGCGGCAGGAAGGCGGTGCGGATGCCGAGGATCAGCGTCACCAGCACCGCGATCGCGGTCAGGAAATGGCTGATCCCGTTGGGCAGGCCGAGCGGATAGATCTTGTTGCGGCAATAGAGGATCGTGTCGGCGAGCCCGGCGCCGCCGAGGAACATGCCCAGCACCGGGCGGGTGCCGTCGGCGCCGTCGGACAGGGCGATCAGCTCGCGCACCACGACATGGTCGTCGATGCCGCCGCGGGCGATCTCCATCACCCGCTCGAGCGCGGCGATCGGGTCGCCGACCGCGCCCAGGTCGAGCGCGATCAGGTTGGTCTTGCCGTTGGGCAGCACCGCCACCGGCGGCGGCGACCCGTCGAAATGATCGCCCAGATAGAGTTCGGTCAGCGCCGCCTGCACCGTGCCGTCGCCGCCGTTGACCACCAGCACCTTGGGATTGACCCGGGCGATGGTACGCAGCGCCTCGCCGATCTGCTCGACCGACTCGACCTCATAATGGAAGATGTCGCTGTGCGAGGCGCAGAAGCTCCGCATCCGCGGCAGCATCGACAGATTGCCCGTCGAGCGCGGATTGGACAGGAGCGCGACCGCCGCCATCGTCAGCGCGCCGCCATCGCGAGCGGGCCGAAGGAGCCGCCCTGGACATAGTTGAGGACGACCGGCACCCGGGTGACGCCATGGACGGTCACCTGCACCTTGTCGGGATTCGGCTTGCGCCGGAAGATCACGTCCATCAGCGACAGCTTCGGATTGCCCGACATGCCGCCGCCGTCGTTCATGCCGGTCTTGCCCGATCCGTCGACGTCGTGGCGGACCGAGACGGCATAATTGCCGTTGGCCGGAACGGGGACGCAGATGTCGGCCGCGCCCGAGGCGGGCACCGGCACGTCGACCCGGCGCAGCCAGCTGCCCTTTTCGAAATAGCGGGTCGGATTGCCGCCATAGGATTGGACGCGGAGCATGCCGGTGCGCTTCTTGAAGCCTTCGACATGGACCAGCATCGCGGGGCCGCTGCCCTCGCAGGCGGTCGCGTCGGGGCCGAGCATAGCTGCCCCTGCCGCGGCGGGCAGTGCCGCCACGAGCGAGAGTCCAACCATCCCAGCCACAAGTTTCGACATGACCTCACTACTCCTGGAAGCTATAGCCATCCGCGAACGCATGGCCGGCACCTCGCCCCCATGAGTCGGAAGGTGGGCTGCGATTGCGGCCAGAACATGGTCACGGGGCGTCGAAAAATTGAGATTTGACACGCTGACCGACCGCTATGTCGCCCGACTGATCGCCACGCCGCTGCTCGCGACGCTGGTGATCGCCGCGATGTTGCTGACCCTCGACAAGATGCTGCGGCTGTTCGACTTCGTCGTGTCGGAGGGCGGGCCGGTCAGCGTCGTCTGGCGGATGCTCGCCAATCTGATCCCGGAATATATGTCGCTCGGCATCCCGATCGGGCTGATGCTCGGCTGCCTGCTCGCCTTCCGCAAGCTGGCGCTGTCGTCCGAACTCGACGTGTTCCGGGCGGTGGGGATGAGCTACGGCCGGCTGCTCCGGGTGCCCTATTATTATGCGGTCGCGCTCGCCCTCCTCAATCTCGCCATAGTCGGCTTCATCCAGCCTTATTCGCGCTACGCCTATGAAGGGCTGCGGTTCGAGCTGCGCTCGGGCGCGCTCGGCGCCTCGATCAAGGTCGGCGAGTTCACCAAGCTCGGCAAGCGGATGACGATCCGGGTCGAAAGCAGCCGCGAGGGCGGCCGCGAGCTGTCGGGCATCTTCGTGATGACCGAATCGAAGGACGGCAAGAGCCTGGCGGTGACCGCCGAGCATGGCCAGTTCCTGGCCACCGACGATCCCGACACGATCATCCTGCGGCTCCAGAAGGGCGTGCTCGTCCATGATGCGCCGCAGTTCAAGGAGCCGCGTGTGCTCCAGTTCGTCGGCCACGACCTGCCGATCGACCTGCCGAAGATGGAGGCGTTCCGCCAGCGCGGCGGCCGCGACCTCGAAATGACGATGCCGGAGCTGGTGGTGACGGCGCACCAGGCGACCACGCCCGCCAAGCAGCGCGCCCAGTTCCGATCCGAATTCCACTTCCGGCTGGTCGAGGTGGCGACGATGTTCCTGCTGCCGATGCTGGCGCTGGCGCTGGCGGTGCCGCCCAAGCGATCCTCGTCGGCGCTCGGCGTGTTCCTGTCGATCGTGATGATCGTCACCCAGCACAAGATCAACGAATATGCCGCCTCGGTCGCGGCGCTCGGCCGGATCGATCCGCTGATCGCGCTGTGGGTGCCGTTCCTCGCCTTCGCCGCGCTGGTGTGGTGGATGTACCGCACGATCGCCCATGTGCCGGGCGGCCAGCCGATCGGCGCGCTCGAACGCGGCGCCGACAAGGCGGTCAAGTCGGTGCTGCGCTGGATCCGCCTGGGCCGGAAGGAGGCCGCATGAACATCTCCTTCTTCGCGTCGCGGACCATGACCCTCTACATGGCCCGGATGTTCCTGGTGCGCTTCGCGGCGGTGCTGGCGGCGCTGGTGATCGTGCTGATGGCGCTCGACCTGCTCGGGGAATCGGGCGACATCCTTGCCTATCCGGGCAATGGCGACGCGCAGCTCTGGCTCTACGTCACGCTGCGCACGCCGCAGATCATCGCCCGCTTCCTGCCCTTCGCGGCGCTGCTCGCGACGCTGATCACCTTCGTCACGCTGAACCAGAACAGCGAGATCATCTCGATGAAGGCGGCGGGCATCTCCGCCCACCAGATCCTGGCGCCGCTGGTGGTGGCCAGCCTGGGCGTCGGCATCGTCTCCTTCACCTTCAACGAGCGGGTGGTGGCGCGCGCGACCGCGACGCTGACCGCCTGGCAGGACGCCGATTACGGCCCGATCCCGCGCGACCGCGGCATCGTCCCCAATATCTGGGTGCGCGACGGCGACGACCTGATCCACGCCACCGCGGTGCGCGGGCGAGGCGCGCAGGCGCGGCTCGACAGCGTCACCATCTACGACCGCGACGGCGGCCGGCTGATCTCGATCATCAAGGGCGAGCGCGCCGTCCAGGCCGCCGGCGGCTGGCGGATCACCGGCGCCAGCCGGTTCGACGTGGCCAAGGGCGTGACCCTCCGGCTCGCCGGCTTCGATTTCGCGAAGGGGGTGACGGCGGACCGCTTCACCCTGGCAAATGTCGATCCGGCGTCGAAGTCGATCGTCCAGCTCCGCACCGCGATCGCCGATCTCGACGCAGCCGGCCGGCCGACCGGGCCGCTGCGCGCGGGGCTGTGGCACAAGCTGTCGGGGCCGCTGTCGGCGGTGCTGATGCCGCTGCTGGCTGCGGTCGCCGCCTTCGGCCTCGCCCGGTCGGGCCATCTGTTCATCCGCGCGGTGATCGGCATGGCGCTCGGCTTCGCCTATTTCGTCGCCGATAATTTCGCGCTCGCGATGGGCAATCTCGGCGCCTATCCGCCCTTCCTCGCGGCCTGGGCGCCGTTCCTGCTGTTCCTGCTGATCGGCGAGACGGTGCTGATCCGGACCGAGGAATAGCTTTTTCGACGCCATGCGGTCGCAAAAGCGCCGCATTGCCAATTCAGACCGCGATCCCATATGGGCCCCGGGTCGGGGCGGTTTTCGAATTCGAGGTTTGCGTGAAGCTGTCGGCCATCAAGCCCGCCTTCTGGGCGAAGGATCATCATCTCGACCGCATGACGCTGCGGGAGCTGTGGATCGCCTATTTCCAATATCCGGCGATCATCGGCTATCTGCTGTGCGCCGCGATCGCGATCGGGCTGTTCTTCCGCTATCCGGCGCCGGTGCTGCCGACGGCGGTGGCGATCGCCGTCTCGGTCTTCGTCTATCCGCTGGTCTGGTACTGCCTGCACCGTTGGGTGCTGCACAGCCGCTGGATGTTCAAGGTGCCCTTCCTGGCGGCGACCTGGAAGCGCATCCATTATGATCATCACCAGGACCCGAACCGGCTCGAGATCCTGTTCGGCGCGCTCCACACCACGCTGCCGACGATCGCCCTCGCGACCGCCCCGATCGGCTATCTGATCGGTGGCCCCGGCGCCGCGCTGGCGGCCTTCGCGACGGGCCTGATCACGACCTGCGTCTACGAATTCTTCCACTGCATCCAGCACCTCGCCTACAAGCCGAAGCGCAAGTGGGTGATGGAGATGAAGGCGCGCCACATGGCCCATCATTTCCATGACGAGCGCGGCAATTACGGCATCACCAACTATTTCTGGGACAAGCTCTTCCGCACCTATTACGAGCGGATCGACAAGGACAAGAAGAGCGAGACGGTGTTCAACCTCGGCTATACGCCCGAGGTGGCGGAGCGCTATCCCTGGGTGGCGCGCCTGTCGGGCGGGGTCGCCGTCGGCCATCCGAGCCAGCGCATCCCGCACTGATGTCGCTCGTCATCCGTCCCATTGCCGGAAAGGCGGACCGCAAGCGCTTCGTCGAGCTGGCCTATGCCCTCAACGCGAAGGACCCGAACTGGGTGCCGCCGCTCCGGGTCGAGGCGCTCGAGCTGATCACGCCGGGCAAGAACCCCTTCTACGAACATGCCGAGCAGCAGCTCTTCCTGGCCGAGCGCGGCGGCAAGCCGGTGGGGCGGATCTCGGCGCATTTCGACCGGCTGTGGCATGCGATGCCGGCCGAGCAGGGCGGCGGCCCCGGCATCGGCAATTGGGGCCTGCTCGAGGCGGCCGACCAGGAGGTCGCGACCGCGCTGATCGCCCAGGCGGAGCAATGGCTGCGCGACAAGGGCATGACCAGCGTCATGGCGCCGCTGAGCTGCTCGATCTGGGAGGAGCCGGGCCTGCTCGTCCAGGGGCACGACCATCCGCCGACGGTGATGATGGGGCACGACAACCCCGTCTATCAGGGCTGGATCGAGCCGCTCGGCTACAAGGGGATCAAGGATCTCCTGACCTATGATCTCGACATCATCCAGGATTTCCCGCCGCTCGTTCAGCGGATCGTCAGCTCGGGCGAGCGCAACGCGCGCATCCGCATCCGCAAGGTCGACAAGAGCCGCTTCGACGAGGAAGCCCAGCTGATCCTGTCGATCCTCAACGATGCCTGGTCGGACAATTGGGGCTTCGTGCCGATTACCCCGGCCGAGATTGCCTATACCGGCAAGAAGCTGAAGCCGATCGTGTTCGAGGACCTGATCCGCGTCGCGGAGGTCGACGGCGAGCCGGTCGCCTTCATGATGACCTGGCCCGACCTCAACGAGCTGATGGCCGATCTCGACGGGCGTCTCTTCCCCTTCAACTGGGCCAGGCTGCTGTGGCGGTTGCGCAAGCCGCAGGTGAAGACGATGCGCGTGCCGCTGATGGGCGTCGTCAAGAAGCTGCAGGCGACCCGCCTCGCCAGCCAGCTCGCCTTCATGATGATCGAATATATCCGCCGCGATTCGGTCGCCAACTATGGCGCGACCCGCGGCGAGATCGGCTGGATCCTCGAGGACAACCAGGGGATGCGCTCGATCGCGGAGACGATCGACAGCCGGGTCAACAAGACCTATCGGATCTACTCCAAGGATCTTTGAGGGCCGCCATCCGGGCGCGGCCGTCATCCACGCGAACCGGATCGGAGGGACCGTGCCTCTTCACAGCTGGTGGCTTTTCGTCTGCGCGACCTTCGTGATCTCGGCGATACCGGGTCCGAACATGCTCCATGTGATGACGCAGAGCATGCGCCACGGCTTCCGCCGGGCGTTCTTCACCATGGCGGGCTGCCTGCTCGCGCTGCTCGGCCTGTTCGGCCTGTCGGCGATGGGGATGAGCGCGCTGATCGCGGCGGTGCCGCAGCTCCTGACCGTGATCAAGGTGGTCGGCGCGGCCTATCTGATCTGGATTGGCATCAAGGCCTGGCGCGACGACAGCCCGCCGATCGACATCGATGCCGGCGCCGCGGAGCTGCACGGCCGGACGGCGGGCGAGCTGTTCCGCGCGGGCATGCTGATCAGCCTCAGCAACCCCAAGGCGCTGATCTTCGCCGCCGCCTTCTTCCCCCAGTTCGTCAGCCCGGCGCTGCCGAAGGCGCCGCAGTTCGCGGTCCTGCTCGCCACCTTCGTGGTGATCGAGGGCGGCTGGTATCTGACCTATGCGACCGGCGGCCGGACGCTGGCGCGCTATCTGCGCCGCGCCGAATGGCAGCGCCAGGTCGGCCGGGTAAGCGGCGCGCTGTTCGTCCTGTTCGGTCTGTCGCTGCTGGCGTGGCGCGAGCGATAAGGAGAATGAGATGACCATCGACGACATCGACGACAAACATGCCGCCGCGGCCTTCCGCCGGCTGGTCCGCCATCTCCAGCATCGCGATGACGCGCAGAATGTCGACCTGATGGGGCTGGCCGGCTTCTGCCGCAACTGCCTGTCCGACTGGCTGGCCGAGGCGGCGGGCGGCGCGATCGACAAGGACGCGGCGCGCGAGGCGGTCTACGCCATGCCCTATTCGCAATGGAAGGCGAAGCAGCCGCCCGCCACCGCCGAGCAGCTCGCCCGGATGGACGCGAGCGTGGCGAAGAACAAGGCGGGCTGAGTCAGCGCAGCGTGATCCAGGTCGGCGCGTGGTCGCTGGCCTTCTCCAGCGCGCGGGTGTCCTTGTCGACCCCGGCGCCGGTCAGCCGGTCGGCGGCGGCCGGGCTCAGCATCAGATGGTCGATGCGGAAGCCGGCGTCGCGTTGCCAGGCGCCGGCCTGATAGTCCCAGAAGGTGTAGACCGGCCCGTGCGGATGGATCGTCCGCACCGCGTCGGTCCAGCCCGCGTTGCACAGCCGGCGGAAGGCGGCGCGGCTCTCGGGCTGGGTCAGCGCGTCGCTCGCCATCGCCCGTTCGGAGAAGACGTCGTCGGTCGACGTCGTCGGGATGACGTTATAGTCGCCGGCCAGCACCACCGGCATCTCGCCCGCCCACAACTCCGCGGCATGGTCGATCAGCCGGTCGAACCATGCGAGCTTGTAATCGAACTTCGGGCCCGGCGCCGGATTGCCGTTGGGCAGGTAGATCGAGGCGACGACCACGCCGTTCACCTCCGCCTCGATATAGCGGCTGTGGCTGGGATCGGGATCGTCGGGCAGGCCCTTGCGCCGCTCGACCGGTTGCGCCCCCTTGGCGAGGATCGCGACGCCGTTGAAGCCCTTCTGCCCGTGCCAGATCGCCCCATAGCCGGCGGCCTCGATCTCGGCGATCGGGAAGGTCTCGTCGGAGGTCTTGATCTCCTGCAGGCAGGCGACGTCGGGCGCCTTCTGCTCGAGCCATTCGACGAGGCGGGGGAGACGGGCCTTGATCCCGTTGATGTTGAAGGTCGCGATCTTCATGCGGCGGGGATAGCGTGCCCGGAGGCGTCCGTCATCCATCTTGGGTCATCCCGGCGGAGGCCGGGATCTCGGGAGAGAGGAGAAGAGGTCGAGGCAGGAGCCTCCCGAGATTCCGGCGTCCGCCGGAATGACGGTCGCCGTCAGACCGAGAAGCTCGAACCGCAGCCGCAGCCCGAGGCGGCGTTGGGGTTGGTGACGCGGAACGCCGCGCCGCCCAGCGATTCGACATAGTCGACCGCCCCGCCGCGCACGAGGTCGAGGCTCATCGGGTCGACCACCAGCGTCACGCCGTCGCGGGTCGCGACGGTGTCGTCTTCGGCCGGGGCATCGGCGAGTTCGAATTTGTACTGGAAACCGGCGCAGCCGCCGCCGTCGATCGCGAGCCGCAAGATGGCGGGCTTGCCGGTCTTGCCGGCGATCAGGGCGACCCGCGCCGCGGCGGAGGGGGTCAGGTCGATGTCGGGCGTCGCGTCCATGACATCAAGATAGGGAGGAAAGCGGCCACCGACAATCGCCGGCGGTCGATTCTCTTGTTCCCGAGGGGGAGATCAGTTCTCGGGACCGCCCTGGGCGATGTCCGAATTCTGCTCATTGACGGCCATGATGTAGTTGGCCGACTGCAGGAACGGCACCGGGTTGACGGCGCGGCCGTCGATGCGGACCTCATAATGGAGGTGGTTGCCGGTCGAACGGCCGGTCGAGCCGACATAGCCGATCAGGTCGCCGCGCTTGATCCGCTGGCCCGGATGGGCGGCGATGCGCGACATGTGGCCGTAGCGGGTCGAGATGCCCTTGCCATGCTCGATCTCGACCATGTTGCCATAGCCGCCGAACCATTCGGCGCGATCGACCATGCCGTCGGCGGTCGCGTAGATCGGGGTGCCGCTGGGCGAGGCGAGGTCGATGCCGGCATGCATCGCGGCCGACCCGGCGAACGGATCGGAGCGGACGCCGAAGGCGCTCGAGAAGGTGAACTTGGCGATCGGCAGGATCGACGGGATCGAGATCGCGCCGGTGCTCGCGACGTTGACGGTGTCCAGCTTCTTCCACGACTGGAAGATCGCCTGGAACTGCGCGGCGGCCTGGGCGTTGGGGGTGGGATCGCCGTCCTGGGCCAGGGCGGGCGCGGCCGACGCCGTCAGCAGCAGCGCTGCGGCGAATGCCTTCGCATTGCCCTTTGCGGGCATGCGGGCAAACAGGCGCCGAAGCGTCGGAAGAACAGTGGCAAGGAAGAGCATAATTCCCCCGACATCGGAACATTTGCCCGAACCGGATCGCCCGGTCGGACCCTGTTGCGCCGACGTCAGGAATGGCCCCCCCTCACGCGACTGGGGCGGTTGTGAGAAAGATCACAGGGGGCGGCAACCCCGGCCATCATCTCTTTCGTTAAACCGGCTCTGTCGCGCGCCGAGTCGTTGAACGGAGGCTTAACCGCTCCGCGGAAGTGTAACCTGACCATCGATTGCCAGCTCTGGGCGCAGTCGATTCGCGCTGCGTCGCACAAGAATCGGAACCAGCCGACCCCCGCCGCGACATGGTCGACCTCGTCGTCGGCGATGCGGCGCATGACGCGGGCCGATCGCTCGTCGCCGGCAGCTTCGAAACGGCTTATCAATGAAGGGGTTACGTCCAGCCCTCGGGCTTCGAGCACCATCGGTACCACGGCCAGCCGGGCGAGCGGATCGTGCGCCGTCTCGGCCGCCGCTTCCCACAGCCCGTCATGCGCGGGGAGGTCGCCATAGCGTGCGCCATAGCTGTTCAGCCGCCGTTCGATCAGGGCGAAGTGCATCGCCTCCTCGGCGCCGACCGCGATCCATTCGTCGACGAAGCGTTGCGGGAAATGCCCCCCGAACCGGCCCACCAGATCGAAGGCCAGGTCGATCGCGACATATTCGATATGGGCGAGCGCATGGAGCATCGCGATCCGCGCGCGGGGCGATCCGGCGCGCCCGCGCTTGGGCATGCGCGACGGCGGCAGCAGCGGCGGTCGGTCGGTGCGGGCGGGGCGATCGGGCATCGCCGTGGCGAAGCCCCACGGGGTCCGGCCGAGCCGCCAGTCGCGCGCGGCGCGCCGCGCCGCCTTCACCTTGGCGAGCGGCCGGGGTTCGTCGAGGACGGCCCGGCAGGCGGCCGAAATGTCGGGAAGCATCAGAGCGAATCCAATAGGGCGGCGGTGCCTGTTCCGGCCGGCGCGCCAGCGTCGTGAAAGGCCTCGTACAGCGCGAGGATCGATCCGACGTGCCGCCGCGCCACGGCGAGGCGGTCGTCGCCATAGCCGCCGCCGAGCACGCTGGCCAGCGGGATGCCGCGCCGCCGCGCCTGCCGCATCACGAAGCGGTCGCGGTCGGCCAGCCCCTCGTCGCTGAGCGCGAGCCGGCCGAGCTTGTCCTCCCGATGCGGGTCGACCCCGGCCTGGTAGAGGATCAGGTCTGGCGCGAAGGCGTCGATCGCGGCGGGCAGGTGCCCCGCCAGCGCCGCGAGATAATCGGCGTCGTCGGTGTCGTCGGGCAGCCCCAGGTCGAAAGAGGACCGGGCCTTGCGCGCGGGGAAGTTGCGCTCGCTGTGGATCGAGAAGGTGAAGACGTCGGGCCGGCCGGCGGTCAGCACCGCCGTCCCGTCGCCCTGGTGGACGTCGAGGTCGACGATCATGATCCGCGCGGCGTCGCGCTCGACGATCAGCCGGTTGGCGGCGATGGCGAGGTCGTTGAACACGCAATAGCCGGCGCCGCTGTCGGCCATCGCATGGTGGCTGCCGCCCGCGCCGTTGGCGGCATAGCCGTGCCGCAGCGCCAGCTTCGCCGCCAGCCAGGTGCCGCCGGGGGCGAGGAAGGCGCGCCGCGCCACCCGCTCGGTGACCGGGAAGCCGATTCGCCGCGCCTTGACGGGCGGCACCCGGCAGGCGGCGACCTCGTCCACATAGTCGGGATCGTGGACCGCCTCGATCCATGCGCGCGGCATCGGGTCGGGCTGGTGGAGAAGGGGATCGGCGCCGCTTTCGGCCAGCGCCTGCATCACCAGCCCATATTTGTCGAAGCTGAAGCTGCTTCCCGGCGCGGCCGGCGAGACATAATGAGGATGGTGAACGACATGCAGCATCTTGCCTCATTATCCGATTTTGCCGATGGAAAGCCATGAACGAGGAATTTGTCCGCCCCGACGTCCGCGCCTTTCTGGACGACATCAACAATCGCGCCGGTCCCAAGACCTATGAGGTCGATCCGCCGGCCGCGCGCGAGATGTCGGCCCGATTGCGGGTCTTCGCCGATGTCGAGAGTCCGCCGATCGCGACGCGCGAGGACCTGTTCATCACGACCCATGACGGCCGATCGATCCCCGCGCGCTTCTACGATCCGCGCCCGGAGCGGGGGGAGGGGCCGCTGGTCGTCTTCTTCCACGGCGGCGGCTTCGTGCTCGGCGACCTCGAACTGTACGACGCGGCGGCCGCCGACATCGCGATCGGGCTCGACCTGCCGGTGCTGTCGATCGACTATCGGCTCGCGCCCGAGCATCCCTGGCCCGCCGGCCCCGACGATTGCGAGGACGCGACCCGCTGGGCCGCCGAGCAGGGCCTGTTGTTCGGCCGCCGCTTCAACGCGCTCGCGCTATGCGGCGACAGCGGCGGCGGCACGCTGTCGATCGTCACCGCGATGGCGCTGCGCAACCATCCCGCGGCGCTGCCGGTGATCGCGATCTGGCCGCTCTATCCGGCGGTCGACCTGCGCAAGCGCTATCCGTCGACCGAGCGGCTGGGCGAGGGCTACATGCTCAACCTCGACACGCTGCGCTGGTTCAACGGCCATTATGCGCCCGACTTCAACCATTGGCGCGCCTCGCCCCGGCTGGGCGACCAGCGCGGCATGCCGCCGGCGCTGGTGGTGACGTCGACGCTCGATCCGCTGCTCGACCAGGGGCGGGCCTATGCGGTGGCCTGCATCGAGGCGGGCGTGCCGGTGGCCTATCGCGAGGCGAAGGGCAATATCCACGGCTGGCTGACGCTCCGCCGCGCCATCCCCTCGTCGGAGGACGACCTGCGCGGCTGTCTCGCCGCCTTCCGGACGATGATCGAGGAATATCGGCCGTGAAGAAGACGCTTCCCTATCGCCCGGCGGCGGCGATCATGCTGCTCAATGCCGAGGACAAGGTGTTCGTGGCGCAGCGGATCGACAGCGCGCTCGAGGCCTGGCAGATGCCGCAGGGCGGGCTCGACCCCGACGAGGCGCCCGAGGCCGGCGCGCTGCGCGAGTTGGAGGAGGAGACGGGCATCGGCCCCGGCCTCGTCGAGATCCTGGCCAAGGCGCCCGACATCCTGCTCTACGACCTGCCGCCGGAATTGCAGGGCAAGATCTGGGGCGGCCGCTATCGCGGGCAGGCGCAGCACTGGTTCGTCGCGCGCTTCCTGGGCACCGACGCCGATGTCGACCTCGACACGCCCGAGCCCGAATTCCGTGCCTGGAAATGGGTCGACGCCGGCGAGCTGGTCGACCTGATAGTGCCGTTCAAGCGCGAGCTCTACACGCGGGTGATCGAGGTGTTCCGCGATCATCTGCCGCGCTGATCCACCTCTCACGGCGGTTCGCTACTGATAATCACTTGCAAGAGTGGGCGATAGGGATTAGCGGCTCCCCCAATCAGAAGGGGGAAAGATGATCCGTCCGTTCCGTATCGCCGCATCCGTCTCGGCACTCGCCATCGCCATGCCCGCCCTGGCCCAGGTCTCGCCTGACGCCGCTACCGAAACGGCGAAGGACGACATCGTCGTCACCGCCGCGCGCAGCATCCTGCCGGCCAATGCCCTGCCGCTGACCATCGACATCGTCGGCAAGTCCGAGCTCGACCAGCAGATGTCGATCTCCGGATCGGTGATCGATTCGATCGCGACGCTGACGCCGTCCTTCTCGCCGACCCGGCAGAAGATGTCGGGCGCGGGCGAGACGCTGCGCGGCCGCTCGCCGCTCTATGCGATCAACGGCATCCCGCAGACCACCCCGCTGCGCGACGGCAGCCGCGACGGCTTCACCATCGACGGTTTCTTCATCGACCGGGTCGAGGTGATCTACGGCTCGAACGCGCTGCAGGGCGTCGGCGGCACCGGCGGTATCGTCAACCAGGTCACGGTCGCGCCGCCGACCGCCGAGGGGTTCGGCGGCCGGGTGCTGCTGCAGGGCAATGCCGACAATGATTTCCACAAGGACGGCCTGGGCGGGAAGGCCGCCGGCCTGGTCCAGTATCGCAAGGACCGCTTCGACGCGACGGTCGGCGCGGCCTATGAGAAGCGGGCGGTCTTCTACGACGGCGACGGCCGCCGGGTCGGCGTCAACCTGACCCAGGGCGAGACGCAGGATTCGAAGACCCTCTCGCTGTTCGGCCGGTTCGGCTACCAGCTCGGCGATACCGGCCGGATCGACCTGATCGCCAGCCGCTACGAGATGAAGGTCGACGGCGACTATATCGCCGTGGCGGGCGACAAGACGGCCGGCCTGCCGACCAGCGCCACGCGCGGCAACCCGCCGCTCAAGCCCGCCGAGAGCCGCACCGAAAGCGTCGCGCTTTCGGTCACCGACACCGATCTCGGCGGCGGCAACTTCGTCAGCCAGCTCTTCTTCAACCGGACCCGCGACACCTTCGGCGGCGAGCCGGTCACGCAGGCGACCTTCCAGGACCCGACGATCGCGCCGGTCGGCACGCTGTTCGACCAGTCGCAGAACCGGTCGCGCAAGCTCGGCTTCAAGATCAGCTATGAGCGCGCGGTTCCCGGTTTCGAGGCGTTGACCGGCACGCTCGGCTTCGACGCGCTGTTCGACAAGACCGAGCAGCGGCTGATCGCCACCAACCGCGTCTGGGTGCCGCCGAGCGATTTCCGCAGCCTCGCGCCCTTTGCCCAGCTCAACCTGGCGCTGTTCGACGAGAAGCTCCGCCTGGCGGGCGGCGCGCGCTGGGAGAATGTCCAGATCAGGATCGACGACTTCCAGACGCTCGCCTCGACCACGGTGACGACGGCCAATCCGAACGCTTATGGCGGCGTCATGGTCGGCGGCGGCAAGCCGAAGTTCGACGACGTGCTGCTCAACGGCGGCATCATCTTCGAGCCGTGGAAGGGCATCCGCGCCTATGCCAGCTATGCCGAGGGCTTCACCGTCGCCGACATCGGGCGCATCACCCGGGCGATCGGCAAGCCCGGCATCGACCTCGACAATTATCTCGACATCAGCCCGGTCATCTCGAACAACCGCGAGATCGGCGTCGAGGTGAAGCGCGGGCCGCTCGATACCAGCGTCACCTATTTCTGGTCGTCGAGCAACAAGGGCCAGGTGCTGGTCAATGGCGGCGCCGGCATCTTCAACGTGATCCGCCAGCGGGTCGAGATCGAGGGGCTGGAGGTCAACGCCGGGGTCCGCATGCCGATCGACGGGCTCAGGCTGTCGGTGGGCTATGCCCATATCAAGGGCCGCTACGATGCCAGCGCGACGCCCGACGGCACGGCGGGGACCGACCTCGACGGCGCCAACATCTCGCCCGATCGCCTGAACCTGGCGGCCAGCTTCAACCGGGGCGCGGTCTCGGCGCGGGTGCAGACCAACTTCTATCTGAGTCGGACCTTCCGCAGCAGCGAGATCGTGCTCGATCCACGCAACAGGTTCGGCGGTTATGACCTGACCGATGCGAGCATCCGCTACCAGACCGGCCTGGGCGGGTTCACCTTCTCGGTCCAGAATCTTTTCGACAAGCAATATATCGACTACGCGTCCGCCACGCAGCGCCCGACCGACAATTTCTTCAACTTCGCCGGGCGCGGCCGCAACTTCACGCTTAGCTGGGACTATCGCTTCTGAGCCTGCTCGACACCCTGCACCGCTGGACCGGCGGGCTGATCGGGCTGGTGCTCGCCCTGTTGGGGCTGACCGGCGCGATCCTCGTCCATCGCGACGCCTGGATCGACCTGCCGCACGCATCGGACGCCCGGGTGGCCGACGGGGCGGCGCTCGCCGCCGCGACCGCGCGGCTGATGGCCGATCCGGCGGCGCGGCCGCAGAGCATCCTCTATGCCAGCGACGGCTTCGGCCTGCTGCGCCTCTCCTATGCCAAGGGGGCGGGCGCCTATGCCGATCAGGCGGGCGACATCGTCAGCCGCTGGGACAGCCAGTGGGAACGGCCCGAGCTGTGGCTGTTCGATCTCCACCACCATCTCTTCGCCGGCGACGCGGGCGAGGTGGTGATCGGCATCGCCGCGCTGTGCGGGCTGTTCTTCGTGATCTCGGGCGTGGTCCTGTGGTGGCGGACCCGCAGGACCTTCGAATGGCGGCTATGGCCGCGCCGGATGAGCCGCCCGGCGATCGTCCGCCACCATCGCGACCTCGGCATCGTCATGGCGCCGCTGCTGGCGCTGTCGCTCTACACCGGCGCGGTGATGATCTTCCGGCCGGTCGCCGTCGTGGCGCTCGGCCCCGGCACGTCCGCCGCGGTCGAACGGGCGATGAAGCCGCCGAAGCCGATCGGCGTGCCGCTGTCCGACGCCATCGACTGGGCCGCGATCATCCGCGCCGCGCATGCCCGCTTCCCCGATGCCGAGCTGCGGCTGCTCAGCCTGCCGCGCAAGGACAGCGGGCTGATCGCGGTGCGGATGCGCCAGCCCGAGGAATGGCTGCCCAACGGCCGGACGATGCTGTGGTTCGCGGCCGACAGCGGACGGCTGGTCGCCGCGCGCGATGCCCGCGGCTTCGACCGGCAGGCGCGCGGCTACAACATGATCTATCCGATCCACGCGGCGAAGGTCGGCGGCCTCGGCTGGCGGATCGTCATCACCCTGTCGGGGCTGGCGCTCGCGCTGCTCGGCAGCCTCGCGGTGTGGAGCTTCTGGTTCCGGCGGCCGAAGCGTCGCCTATAGCGTCTTCGCGACCGCCAGCACGTCCTCGGCGTGGCCCTTGACCTTCACCTTGCGCCAGATGCGCGCGATGGTGCCGTCCTTGCCGATCAGGAAGGTCGCCCGGTCGATGCCCATATATTGGCGGCCATAGAGCGACTTCTCGATCCAGGTGCCGAACGCCTCGCAGACGCTGCCGTCGCCATCGGAGGCGAGGCGGATCTTGAGGCCATATTTGTCGATGAACTTCTGGTGTCGCGCGGCGCTGTCCTTCGACACGCCGATGATCGTCGCGCCCGCCTTGGCGAAATCGTCGGCCAGCGCGGTGAACCCCTGCGCCTCGGTCGTGCAGCCCGGCGTATCGTCCTTCGGATAGAAATAAAGGACGAGGATCTTGCCCGCCTGTTCGGCGACGCTCGTCTTGCTGCCGTCGGGCAGGTCGAGCGTCATATCGGGGGCCTTGTCGCCTTCCTTGAGCATCTTGTGTCTCCTGAGTCAGGCGATCCTTAGGACGAGGCGGAGGGGGACTTCAACCGTTCGTCGCCATCGTCCGCGCGACGGCCGCCTGGCGGCTTTCCTGCACGATTACCCGCGCCGCGCCGTAATCGGCCTCCAGCCCGTCCCAATGGTCATGGCCGCACAAGCGGGCGATGGTCGGCCGCTGCTCGGGTGCGGGCTCCCCGCCGTCCGGCGCCAGCAGGTCGAGCGCCACCAGCAGCCGGACCAGCGTCGCATGCGCGCCGGCCGCCGCCGGATCGAGCAGCCCCGCCCGAACCTGCGCGCCGATCGCCGTGCGCAGGTTCGGATCGATGTCGGCAAGGCCGGCGATCTGGTTGAGCCGGACCGCGAGGTCGAGCTCGGCCAGTCCGCCACGCACCCGTTCGACGTCATAGGGACCGGCCGCCGGCCTGCGGCGCGCGATGTCGAGCGGTTCGCCCAGCCCGCGCCGCATGGCCGCCGCCGCCGCCCGGCGGGCCGTGTCCGGACCGTAGACGAACCGTGCGCGCGCCAGCGCGACGGGGTCCAGCGAGCGCGCTTCGAAATGCTCGACCGAGCAGAGCGGTCCCATGGCGGCGCTGATCCGTTCCGCCACCCGGTCATAATAGGCCTCGGCGGCGATCGGCGCGCGGCCGTCGCTCGACGCCTGGCGGTCGCCGGTGAACAGATAGGCGAGGTCCAGCGCGTCCCGGCTGGTCAGCGCGCCGCCACCGAACCGGCCGAGCGCGAGGATGGCGAGGTCCGATCCCGGCACGACGCCATGATCCTCGCGCATCCGCGCGAGCGCGTCGTCGGCGATCGCGCGCAGCGCCGCCTCGGCGAGGCGGGCATGGGCTGCGGCGATGTCGAGCGGATCGGCCGTCCGCTCGATCAGCCGCAGCCCCAGATCGAAGCGATGCGCCTCGATCGCCCGGGCGATCCGCGGGGGTCCCGCCTGCCGGTCGTCGAGACCGATCAAATGGCCGAACTCGGCATCGAGATCGGCAGGCGGGGGCAGCGGCGCGGAGGCGCTGCCGTCGATCAGCCGGCGGATCAGCGCCGGCTGGGCGATCAGGGAAGACGACAGGCCCGGCGCATCGCCGAGCAGCTCGACCAGCGAGCGGAGCGACGCGGAGAGGGCGATGTCGGCGGGTCGCCGGGCGACGATCGTGTCGAGCGTCGCCAGCATCCCATCGGGGTCCCGGGATCGGCCGAGCATCGCGACCAGGCCGGGCAGCAGCACGTCGAGCGCGTCGCGGTCGGCCGGATCGGCGCGCCAGCCGCGCAGACGCCGCGCCGCGCCGGGCGGATCGACGCAGCCCGCATCGGCCAGTTGCGCCTCGATCGGATCGGCTATCCCCGGATGGAGCAGGGCACGGACCTCGCGCGACAGCGTGGCGAGGAGGCGATCGGCATCGGTGCGGAGCGGCGCCAGCAGCGCCATCAGCGCGGTGGCGGCCAGCATCTCGTCGCTGAAGCGGGCGGCCGCGATGCCGAGCCGCGCCGGAAGCGCCAGCAATCTTTCGATCTCGTCGAAGGCCTTGCCCAGGTCGGCATGGGCCTGACGGAAGGCGCGGCGGAGCGGTGGCTGCGGGCCGGCGGGACAAGAGAGGTCGTCGACCAGCGCGGCGGCGCGGATCGCGAAGTCGTCGAACCGCGCGAACAGCGGGTCGATACGGGCTGCGCCGGGCCGGGTCCGCAGGTCGAGGCAATGCCGCTCGAGGTCCGCCAGCAGGCGGGCGGAGCCGGGGCCAGAGCCGGCATCGGGGAGGGCCGGAACCCGGAGGGCGGGCTCGTGCCTCATGGCCGCACCGGGCGGAGGGAAAGGGGGCGCCCCGATACGCTGGGGCGCCCGTCGATGAATACGACCATCGATGATCTCACGCTACGCAACACGCACTTCAATGATGATCGGGATAGCAGCGAGTCTTTAAGCTCGGGTGCGCGAGACTGGTTAAAATCGGGACACCATATTTTCCCGGTCGCTCGAGTCGGCGCCGGAAGAAGCCCATGTTTCGGGGCTTTTCTGTCTCAGCTTGCGGAGGAAACCCGCTTCCATTCGCCGCCGATCAGCGCGCGGGCGGTTTCATAGGCCTTAACCAGCGACGGCCAGTCGGCCTCTCCGCAGGTCCGCGCCACCAGCGTCTGCGACGCTTCGGGCGGCTCGGTCGAGGCGGGGGAGACGAGCCGCAGGGTGACGAGCATCCGGGTCAGCAGCTCATGCGCGGGGATCACCGCCGGATCGAGCAGTCCCTGCTCGGCGAGCAGCCGCATCGCGGTGCGCAGCCGCGGATCGAAGCCGGTGCGATGGCGGAGCTGGAGCAGGTGGACGGTGAACTCGGCATCGACCAGCCCGCCGTCGATCAGCTTGACGTCGAACGGGCTCGACGGCGGCTTGTGGCGGGCGATCTCGCCGCGCATCTTGACGACGTCTGCGAGCAGCACGGCGGGATCGCGCTCGCGGCCCAGCGCCTCGGCGATGATCGCGTCGACCCGCGCGCGCGCCGCCGCCGATCCGAAGATCGTCCGCGCCCGGGTCAGCGCCATATGTTCCCAGGTCCAGGCGCTCTCGCGCTGATACTGCGCGAAGCTGTCGATCGACACGGCCAGCGGCCCCTGCGTGCCCGACGGGCGCAGCCTCGTGTCGACCTCGTAGAGCGGGCCGGCTGCGGTCGGAACCGACATCGCCGCCGAGACGCGCTGCGCCAGCCGGTTGAAATAGGTGGTGGCGCCGAGCGGCTTGGCACCGTCCGATTCGGCCATGAAGTCGCCGCTGAACAGATAGACGATGTCGAGGTCGGAGGCGTTGGTCAGCGCGCCGCCGCCGAGCCGGCCGAGCGCCACGATCAGCAGCTCGCCGCCCGGAATCCGGCCGTGGTTCGCCTCGAACTCGGCGACGGTCGCGCTCGCCAGCACGGTCAGCGCGGCCTCCGCCACCCGGGCATAGCCCTGCGCCACGTCGAGCGGATCGGACACCGCCTCGATCAGCTGGACGCCGAGCGCGAAGCGCCGCTCGCCGACCCGCTGGCGGACGCTGTCGAGCAGCAGCTCATAATTGTCGCTGCCCTCGCTATCGTCGAACTCGGCGACCAGCTCCTCCTGCGGCGGGGGCGGCGCCAGCGCGGTCGCGTCGATCAGCCCGTCGAGCAGCGCGGGGCGGCGGCCCAGCGCCTGCGACAGCGCCGGGGCATGGCTCAGCACGTCGATCAGCGCGCGGGCGAGGGCGGGGCGGGCCTGGAGCAGCCGGAACAGGTTGATCGCGCTCGGCAGCCCGGCGACCAGGTCCTCGAAGCGGTTGAGCGCGTCCTGTGGCGACGGCGCCTTGCCGAGCGCCGCGATCAGCGTCGGCAACATCGCCTCGAGCGCGTCCTGCGCCACCGGCGTCCGCAGCGAGCGGCTCTTGCCGTCGCGCATCCCCTCGATCCGCAGCCGCGCGGCCGGCGGATCGGCGAAGCCGGCCTCCTCCAGCGCCGCTTCGAGCTGGTCGGGCTGCACCGGCAGGCGCGCCTCGCCGTCATTGTCGAGCCCGTCATAGACGGTTCCGACCCGGTCGACATGCGGGCGCAGCAACTCGACCAGCGCCGCCCCGTCGTCGAGCCCGTGGAGCCGCGCGACATTGTCGAGCGCCTCGGCCTGCTTGGGGAGCTGGTGGGTCTGGTGGTCGTCGACCATCTGGAGCCGGTGCTCGATGGTGCGGAACAGGCGATAGGCCTCGGCCAGGTCGGCCGCCGAGTCCGCATCGATCCGCCCCGCCTCGCTCAGCGCGCGCAGCGCGTCGAGCGTCGCGGGCGCGCGGAGCTGCGGCTCGCGCCCGCCATGGATGAGCTGGTGGATCTGCGCGAAGAACTCGACCTCGCGGATGCCGCCGCGCCCGCGCTTCAGGTCGTAGCCGGGGCCGAGCACCTGTCCCCGCGAATAATGGTCGCGGATGCGGCGCGAAATCTGCCGGATCTCGCGCACCGCGCCGAAATCGAGCGAGCGGCGCCAGACGAAGGGGCGGATCGCTTCGAGGAAACCCTGTCCCAGCGCGATGTCGCCGGCGGCGGCGCGGGCGCGGATGAAGGCGGCGCGCTCCCAGGGCAGCGCCGCCGATTCATAATAGCTGAGCGCGGCGTCGACCGGCAGGGCGAGCGGCGACACCTCGGGCGAGGGGCGCAGCCGCAGGTCGACCCGGAAGACATAGCCGTGCTCGTCGCGGCTCTGGAGCAGCTCGACGATCCGCCGCGCGATGCGGACGGCGGCTTCGACCGGCTCCTCGCGCGGCCGGTGCGGCAGCGTCGCGGGATCGAAGATCAGGATCGGATCGATGTCCGAGGAATAGTTGAGCTCGCCGCTGCCATGCTTGCCGAGCGCCAGCACCGCGAAGCCGCCCGGCTCGGCATCGGGGGTGCGCTCGGCGATGGCGGCGCGGATCGCGGTGTCGAGCGCATGATCGGCGAAGGCCGACAGATGGCCGACGACCTGTTCCAGCGTCGCCATGCCGGCAAGATCGGCGAGCGCGACGGCGAGCGACACGACCTGGCGCTGCCGGCGCAGCATCCTGCCGACGTCGTCCGATTCCTCCCTCGCGAGGCCGTCGCGGATCGCCTGGTCGAGCCCCTGGTCGCGCACCGCCGCGACGACCTCGGGATGGCGGCTCGCGAGGCCGGACAGGAAAGGCGAAAAGTCACCTATCCGTGCCAAGGCGTTGGAAAGGATGTGCTTGTCGACGCGCCCGGTCATCCTGTCATCGCATAGGCGATTCGAACGGGAGTGCAACATTGGGAAACAAGGTCGGCTTATTGCGTTATGTTAGTCATGGAAAAGCCGACGCCCTCCCATTTGTCCATGCAGGCCCGAATTTCACCGATGCGGACGATTCAGGCGCCGCAAGGTCATGAAGGCATCGGCAATGCGCTGCGGGCGGCGTTCGATCCGGGCAGCTACGGCCTGCCCGACGATCTGGCGCGGCTGCTGTCGAAGCTCGACCGCAAATAGGGCGGAAGCCCGCCGCGACGGCGGCAGGGCCTCCGCCGGTCGTCCCTATTCCTTGCTGAGGTGATCGACGTCGGCCATGATCTGCTGGAGCGTCGTGGTCGACGGATCGGTCTTGTGCTCGCGGCGCGACGGCAGCTGGCCATGGTCGAGGAGCTGTTCGAGCGCGGCGCGCCCGCGGGCCACCCGGCTCTTAATCGTTCCCACCGCGCAGCCGCAGATTTCGGCGGCTTCCTCATAGGCGAAGCCGCCGGCCCCGACGAGGATCAGCGCCTCGCGCTGCGGCTGCGGCAGGTGCATCAGCGCGCGCTGCATGTCGGCCAGCTCGATGTGGCGGTCCTGCGAAGCAGGCGCGGCCAGCAACTTGTTGGCGGTATGCTCGTCCCATTCGCCGCGGAAGCGGGCGCGCCGCATCTGCGACAGGAACAGGTTGCGCAGGATGATGAAGGTCCAGGCCCGCATGTTGGTGCCCGCCTGGAAGCGCTTGCGCGCCGCCCAGGCTTTCATCAGCGTCTCCTGGACGAGATCGTCGGCGAGGTCGCGATTGCCCGACAGCGAGCGGCCGAAGGCGCGGAGATGGGGGATCACCCGCGCGAGCTCGTCCTTGAACTCGTCGTCGGACAAGGCGACCAGCTCGCCGCGCGGCGTCTCGACGCCGTCGACGTCCTGATCCTCGTCATCCATATGATCTGCTACCCCAGCTGAAGCGTTCGCCGCCATCGCGGTGCGGGCCTGTCCTGCCATCCGATCCCCATTGTCCCGGCGGGACGACTCGTGTCGTCCATTCTACCGGCTCAACGATCGTCCGCAGGGCGGGTTCCAATGCAATCGCGACCGAAACGATATCGCTCAGGCCTCGATCGTGGCCGCGTTGAAGAACAGCGCCTGGCTGATCGCGGCCTTCACCGTCGACCGCTGGAAGGGCTTGGTGATCAGGAAGGTCGGTTCGGGCCGCTCGCCGGTCAGCAGCCGTTCGGGGAAGGCGGTGATGAAGATCACCGGTACGCTGAACTCGGCCAATATGTCCTTGACCGCGTCGATGCCGGAGCTGTCGTCGGCGAGCTGGATGTCGGCGAGGACGAGGCCGGGTCGATGGGCGTGCGCCTGCGCCACCGCCTCGTCGCGGGTCACGGCGACGCCGCTGACGCTGTGGCCGAGATCGCGGACGATGGTCTCGAGGTCCATCGCGATGATCGGCTCGTCCTCGATGATCAGCACGTCGGTCCGGGTCTGGCGATCGATTTCGGCGATCGCGTCGGCGACCAGCGATTCGACCTCCTCGGGGCTGGCCTCGATCAGATAGGCGGTGTCGGCCACGGTGAAGCCCTCCATCGCGGTCAGCAGCAGGGCCTGGCGCGACAGCGGCGTGATCGCGTTGAGCCGCGCCTGGGCGATCGCCTCGCGCTCGGCGTCGGCGGTCGGGGTTTCGATCTCGTCATAATTGGCCGAGCTCCAGATCGCCTGGAAGGTGCGGTAGAGGCCGACCCGGACGTCGACCCCGCCGGGGAAGCCGTCGGGGGAGGCGACGATCGCCTCCAGCGTGGCCCGCACATAATTGTCGCCATGGCTCTGGCTGCCGGTGAGCGCCCGGGCGTAACGACGCAGGAAGGGCAGGTGGGGGGCGAGTTTCTGGCCGAGCGACATGGGTATCAACACTCCCTGGATTCATCGACGCGGGTGTCCGCCGCTACACGGGCAAGAGCGATAACAGCCCAGCCGGTGTCGCGGAAGCCGCCCGGGGCTTCCAATGACGAATGTGCAAAAAGAGACATTCCCGTCATGGAACCAACGGACAAGTTTTTTGTTTCATGCATGATGCGCGTTTTACCATGGCGTGTAAAATGGTACGCATCCGGATCGATCCAAGAGGGGCGGTGTCCAAAAGCCGTTGCATTGGAGAGTGTTGGACAACGAGATGCAGGTCAGGGGCGTGGGCCGGTTGGCTAATCAGGAACAGTCGGACGAGCCGGCAAACGACACCGGCGGAGGCAAGGCGGCCCGGAAGCGGAAGAGCGACCCCGTGCGCGACGCGTCCGTCGGCGCTGCGTTGCGTTCCGTCTATTCCCAGACGGTCGATGAAGCCATTCCCGCGGAATTCCTGGATCTGTTGAACAAGCTGGATTGATCATGTTCCCGGCAGCCGCCCTTCCGATCGGACGGGCCAGCGGGGCGGGTCGCCCCAGCGGATGAAGCAGCCCGCCAAACTGGCCTTCGCCCGCCTGTCCACCGGCACCAAGATGCTGCTGATCCTGTCGGCGGCGATGCTGCCGCTGGGTTTCATCGCGCTGCTGACCTCGCTCGACATGGCCCGCTCGGCCTCGGCCGAGCAGCGCATGGCGGTGCGGACGGCGATGGCCTTCCACGCCACCCGCGTCGAAATGGTCATCGACCGGGGGCTCGATGCGGTGCGATCGCCCCAGGCCAGCCTCGAGCCCGCCTCCGCCCTCTGCGCGGCGATCGCGCGGCAGGCGCGTCGCGACCGCAGCGGGCGGCCGCCGGTCGCGATCTTCGACGGCGGCCGGCGCCGGATCTGCCAGTCGCACGGCGCGCCGATCGAGCGGATCGCACCGGTCGATCAGGGCGTCGACCATGTCTGGCTCGACCTCCAGCGCCACAGCTTCCGCTTCACCGCGGCTCGCCGCGACGGCCTGCTGTTCGAAGCGGACATCCCGCTCGACGATATCCGTCTCGCCGTCTCCTCGGGTGGCGGGCTGCCGCTCAACCGGATGATCCTGCGGCAGGGCTCCGTCGACGTCGTGCTGGTCGATCATGGCGAGACCGCCGAAAACGACCTGTTGCGTCTCTCGCAGCCGCTGGCCGGGGGGCAGCTCGCGCTGATCGCCGAATATCGGCTGGCGCCGTCGCGGGCCCGGACGATGCTCGTCGTCCTGCTGCCGCTGCTGATGTGGGCCGCCGCCGCGTTCACCGGATGGCTGATCGTCAACCGCCTGCTGCTGCGCCCGCTCAGCCAGCTCAAGCAGTCGATCGACAATTGGAAGGGCGGCCACAGCTCGCTGCACCTGCCCCGACTCACCACGCCCAGCCAGGAGATACGCGACCTGGCCGAGAGCTTCGCCGCGGTCGCGGCGCGCATCCACGACCATGAGCTGGAGCTGGAGGAGGGCCTCGCCCGCCAGACCCGCCTGACCCGGGAGGTGCACCACCGGGTGAAGAACAATCTTCAGGTCGTCTCCAGCCTGATCAACCTGCACGCGCGCGGGGCCGAAGGCGCCGTCGCCGACGCCTATGGCGCGATCCAGCGCCGGGTCGACGCGCTCGCCGTCGTCCACCGCAACCATTATGCGGAGCTGGAGGAGAATGAAGGCGTCTCGGTGCGGGCGCTGGCCGGCGAGCTGGCGACGTCGCTCCGGGCGTCGGCCCCCGCGGCCGCCACCGGCATGCCGATCGCGCTCAACCTGATCGACGCGCATGTGACGCAGGACATCGCGGTGCCGACCGCCTTTTTCATCACCGAGGTCGTCGAGCTGCTGATGCATTGCAACCCGCAGGGCTCGGTGCTGATCTCGCTCGAGGCGACCGACCGGCCCGGGCGCGCCAATCTGCGGATCGAGACGGTCGGCATGGCCGAAGGCGCGCTCGACGACTATCCTGGGATCGGCCGTTTCGAACGGGTCGTCACCGGCATCGCGCGCCAGTTCCGCGCGCCGCTTTCGCAGGATCTGCAGACCGGTCGCTTCGAGGTCGAGATCGGCGTCCAGCCCTGAAACGACCCGCGTCGCGGGGACCAAAAAATTTCCATGCGGGCGGGGAACAAGGCCGGGGCCGGCTCGTTCTGCTGTTCGGATAGCGATGCTTTGCCCCCCCGCTCCCGCTATCCGCTCGACAAAGGGCCCGGTCGCATTACCCCCCCGTAAATGCGTCCGGGCCCAACTTTTTTGGGCAAGTTCCTGGAATCGAAGGCGGATTTGCACGGGTCGGGATGGATCGGGAACCAAGCCCGACAGCGAGCATTGATCCGATGCAGCTTCCGTCGCGGAAGCCTCAGAGCATCCAGGAAAGGTTTGCCATGTTCAAACGCACCATCGCCGTCGCCTTCGTCAGCCTTTCGCTGCTCGCGGTCACCGCGTGCAATACGGTCGAAGGCGCGGGCAAGGACGTATCCTCGGCCGGCCGCGCGGTCTCCGACGCCGCCGACGATTCGAAATAAGCCATCGACGAGGGCGCCCGCCTTCATTGCGGGCGTGACACGGGATGAAGCCCGGGACGGTCAGGCCGTCTCGGGCTTTTCCTCATCCCCGGTCTTGCGCCGCCGCTCGGTGAACCAGATGCCGATCAGCGCCAGTTCGTAGAGGATGATGAGCGGGACCGCGAGCAGGAGCTGCGAGCCCACGTCGGGCGGGGTCAGCACCGCCGCGATGGCGAAGGCGCCGACGATCGCGTAGCGCCGCGCGCCGACGAGCTGCTTGCGGGTGACGATCCCGGCGCGTTCGAGCAGCATCAGCAGCACCGGCAGCAGGAAGGACAGGCCGAAGCCGAACAGGAACTGCATCACGAAGGACAGGTAGTTGCCGACCGCCGGCAGGGCTTCCTGCTGGACGCCGCCCAGATTGCCCTGGAAGCCGAGCAGGAAATGGAGCGCGACGGGGATCGCGACATAATAAGCGAGCGCCGCCCCCGACAGGAACAGGATCGGCGTCGCGAAGATGAAGGGCAGGAGGGCGCGCTTCTCGTTCTTGTAGAGTCCCGGCGCGACGAACTGCCAGATCTGGTTGGCGATGACGGGAAAGGCCAGCATCATCGCGGCGAAGAAGGCGACCTTGATCTCGACGAAGAAGGCTTCGAAGATCTGGGTGTAGATTAGCTTGCCCTGGCCCGCGCGCAGCAGCGGCTGGACGAGGAAGGCGAAGATCGGGCGGGCGAAATAGAGGCAGATGCCGAACGCGACCGCGAGCGCCGCGAACGCCATCAGCAGGCGGCGGCGCAGTTCCAGGAGATGGTCGAGCAGCGGCGCGCGGCTGTCGTCGATGTCGTTCATGGCTGTTGCGACGTGGCGGGGCGATCGGGCGGGGTGCCCTCGGCTGCGGCTTGCGTCGTCGATTCCGGCGAAGTCATCTCCGCGCCGCCGCCATCCTGCGGCGCGCCGAGCGGCAGCATCTCGCCATCGGCCGGCTGCGGCTGCGGCGGATGCTCGCGCATGATGCGCTCATTCTCCGCCTTCCACTTCTTTTCCATCTCCTCGAGCTCCGCCTGGCGGATCATCTCGTCGATGCCGGAGCGGAAATGGCGGGCGACACCGCGCGCGCGGGCCACCCACTGGCCGACGAACCGCATCGCGCGCGGCAGGTCCTTCGGCCCGATGACCACGAGCGCGACGAGCGCCACGAGCAGCAGTTCGGTGGGGGCGACGTCCAGCATCGCTTATGGCGCCGAGGGCCTCGAAAGGGTCAGTGCTGCGGCCGATCGTCCTGCATCGGCTGGAGCTTCGGATCGGCGTTCGGCTCGATCGGGGGCTGCTGCTGCAGGCGCGGGGTCGGGCGGGGCTCGGCCGGCTGGGTCGGCTCGTCCTCTTCGGACATGCCCTTCTTGAAGCTTTTGATGCCCTTGGCGACGTCGCCCATCATGTCCGAAAAGCGGCCCTTGCCGAACAACAGCAGCACGAGGACGCCGACGACGAGCCAATGCCAGATGCTCATACTACCCATGGGGAATCTCCTTGATTGGGGTCATTTAGGGCCTGCCCACGGTATCCGCAACGTTCGTTGCGGGCGAAGCGAAGAGGGAGGACGCGGACGGCGTCCCATGGAGCCTGGCCGTGACGGGACGGTGACGGCCGATCGCCGCGCTGCCGGGCCGTCACTCCTCGTCGTCCGGCGCGCCGCCGGTCTCCATCTGGAGCTGTTCGAAGGCGAGGTCGACCGGATCGAGCAGGCCCGCCGCCTTGAGGTCGGCGATCCCGGGCAGGTCCTTGCGGCTCGACAGGCCGAAATGGGTCAGGAAGCTCGGCGTGGTCGCATAGAGCAGCGGCCGGCCGGGCGCCTCGCGCCGTCCGGCGGGGCGGATCCATCCCGCCTCCAGCAGCACGTCGAGCGTGCCCTTCGATATCTGCACGCCGCGGATCGCCTCGATCTCGGCGCGGCTGACCGGCTCGTGATAGGCGATGATCGCCAGCGTCTCGATCCCGGCGCGGCTCAGCTTGCGCGGCTCCTCGCGGGTCCGGCGCAGGATATGGGCCATGTCGGCGGCGGTCTGGAAATGCCAGCGGCCGCCGCGCTCGACCAGCTCGATGCCGCGGCCGGCATAGAGCGCGGCGAGCCGGGGCAGGGCGTCGCCCAGCGCGTCGATGCCGATCACCGTCGACAGCTCGGCCGGGCTCATCGGCTCCTCCGCCGCGAACAGCGCGGCTTCGAGGGCACGGAGCAGATTGTCGGGTTCCTCGATCATGCCGCCGCGCTCCGCAGCATGAGCGGCGCGAAGGCTTCTTCCTGTTGCAGCGCGACCCGGCCCTGCCGGGCGAGCTCGAGCGCGGCGAGGAAGCTCGACGCGAGCGCCGAGCGGCGATAGTCGCCCGACGCGCCGGGGGGCAGGAAGGCCTCCAGGCTGGTCCAGTCGATCACCGCGCCCACCATCATCGACACCCGCTCGATCGCCTGGTCGAGCGTCATCACCGGCCGCCGCTGGACGACATGGACCGCCTCCTCGCCGCGCGCGCGGACCGCGCCATAGGCGGAGATCAGGTCGAACAGGCTGGCGTCCCAGGCCGCCTTGCGGACGACCTTCAGCCCCTCGGGCGTGCCGCGCGCGAACACGTCGCGGCCGAGCCGGTCGCGTCCCATCAGCCGCGCGCCCGCCTCGCGCATCGCCTGCAACCGTTGCAGGCGAAGTTGCAGGCGCAGCGCCAGTTCCTCGGGGCTCGGCTCGACCTCGGGGTCCTTGGGCAGCAGCAGGCAGGATTTGAGATAGGCGAGCCACGCCGCCATCACCAGATAGTCGGCGGCGATCTCCAGCTTGAGCGCCTTGGCGTTGTCGATGAAGGACAGATATTGCTCGGTCAGCGCGAGGATCGATATCCTGGCGAGATCGACCTTCTGGGCGCGGGCGAGGCTCAGCAGCAGGTCGAGCGGTCCCTCCCAGCCGTCGATGTCGAGCGTCAGCACCTCGTCGGAACGAGCCTCCGCCAGCGGCAGGTCGAAATTGTCCTCCTCGTCCCCCATCGGGCGAGTTAATCAGGATTCGGACGCGTTGGAAACCGTGATCCGTCAGGCCGGCAAGATAGCCAGCAGCGCGTCGCGCTTCGCGATCAGCTCCTCGGCCGGGCTGCCGTCGCGGCGGCCGGCGACGGTCGCCATCGCGCGGTCGAGCCGCGCGTGGGCCTGGTCGCCGATCGGCCCCACCGCGCCCGCGATCGCCTCCATCTCGGTCATGTCGCCCGAACAGTGCAGGGCGATGTCGCACCCCGCCGCCAGCACGCCCGCCGCCCGGTCGCCGAAGCCGCCGGTCAGCGCGTGCATGCCCAGGTCGTCGGACATCAGCAGCCCGTCGAAGCCGATCCGCCCGCGGATGATCCCGCCGATCACGCTGGCCGACAGGCTGGCGCATTCGGCCGCGTCCCACGCCGGGTAGACGACATGCGCGGTCATCGCCATCGGCGCGTCGTTGAGGGCGACGAACGGGGCGAGGTCGGTTTCCAGCGCCGCGGCATCGGCATCGACGACGGGCAGCTCGACATGGCTGTCGGCCATCGCCCGGCCATGTCCGGGCACATGCTTGACGACGCCGACCACGCCGCCGGCGCGCAGGCCCTCGATCACCGCGCGGCCCATCGCCGCGACGCGCAGCGGCTCGGCCCCCAGCGCGCGGTCGCCGATGATGTCGTGCGCGCCCGGCTGGCGGACGTCGAGCAGCGGCAGGCAGTCGACGGTGATGCCGACCTCGGCGAGCGTCGCCGCGATCGCCTGGGCGTTGTGGCGGGCTGCCTCGATCGCGGTCATCGGCGCGATGTCGTAGAGCCGGTCGAACAGCTCGGCCTTGGGGAAGGCCGGCCATTCGGGCGGCTGCATCCGCGCCACCCGCCCGCCTTCCTGGTCGATCAGGATCGGCAGGTCGTCGCGGCCGGCAATGGCGCGCAGCGCGTCGGTCAGCGCGCGAAGCTGGGCGCGATCGGCGACGTTGCGCTTGAACAGGATGTAGCCGGCCGGATCGAGATCGCGGAAGAAGCTGCGCTCGGCGTCGGAAAGCTCGGTCCCGGCCATGCCGAGGAACAAGGGCGTCATGGTCGTCATCCCCCAACAACGTCGTCCCGGCGGAGGCCGGGATCTCAGGAGGCTCACGCGCTGCGCTGCTCCCGAGACCCCGGCCTCCGCCGGGGTGACGGATTCATCCTATCCGATCACCGAGCAGCTCTCGCCCGCGGTCTTGAGCCGGCGGCAGATGTCGCCCGCATTGCCGCCATTGGCGCGCAGCCGGTAGAGTGTCTTGTCGCCCGACTGCACCGGCACCACCGACTGGGTGAGGCTCGACAGGAAGGAGAAGCGGCCCGACAGCGTCTTCCACGCCGCATTGGCCTTGGCCTGGCTGGAGAAGGCGCCGAGCTGCACCATCGATCCGCCCGATGCCGGCGCGGGGGCGGGGGCCGCCGCCGCTGCTGCCGGCTTGGGCGCGGGCTTCGCCTCGGCGGGCTTGGCCCCCTGCCGGGCGAGTGCCTGGTCGACGGTCGGGGTCGGCTTGGCGCCGCCGGTTTCGCCGGGGCGGGGCCGGCGAAGCGGCGGGGGCGGAGCTGGACGGCGGGATGGCGGCGGTCCGCACCGGCGCCTCGGGGTGCGGGCGATCGATGTTGACCGGCGTCTCGGCCGCGCCGCTGGTGTCGATCACGCTCTCGACCTCATTGCCCTTGCTGGCGCTGTAGACGATCTCGTCCTCGCCGACCGGGGCGGTGGTCTCGCCGGGGCGCTCCTTGTAATAGGCGTCGGGCGCCTTGATCAGCGCGCCTTCGCCCGAGGTCGCCTTGTCGTTGCCGCGCAGCCAGAAATAGCCGCCGACGACCAGCGCCAGCAGCATCAGCGCCGCGACCAGCCAGACGATCAGCCGGCCGGTGCCGACGCCGCTCTCCTCATATTCCTCCTCGACCGGTTCGAGCCACGGCAGGCGGTCCTCGTCCTGGGGACCGAGCCTGTCGCGCGAATAATCGGTCATTACTGCATCTCCTCCGCAGCGGTGACGCCCATGACGCCGAGACCATTGCGGATAATCTGCCCGATCGCATCGCTGAGCGCCAGACGGGCGCGCGTGATTTCGGGCTTGTCGGAGAGCAGGAAGCGACGGGCCGGGTCGTCGTTGCCCCGGTTCCACAGCGCATGGAACATCGCTGCCAGGTCATAGAGGTAGAAGGCGATGCGATGCGGCTCGTGCGCCTGCGCCGCGCCCTCGACGATCCGGGGGAATTGCGCGGCGAGCTTGACCAGCGCCAGCTCCTCGGCGTCGAGCAGGGAAAGGTCCGCCGCCGGGGCCAGGTCGATCCCCGCCTCGGCCGCGCGCCGGTGCAGCGAGCGGCCCCGCGCATGGGCGTACTGGACGTAGAACACAGGATTGTCCTTCGACGCCTCGACCACCTTGGCGAAGTCGAAGTCCATCTGCGCGTCGGCCTTGCGGGTCAGCATGGTGAAGCGGACGACGTCCTTGCCCACCTCGCGCACCACGTCGGCGAGCGTCACGAAGCTGCCCGAGCGCTTCGACATCTTCACCGGCTCGCCGCCGCGCAGCAGGCGGACCATCTGGACCAGCTTGACGTCGAACGCGACCTTGCCGCCGGTCAGCGCCTGGACGGCGGCCTTGATCCGCTTGACGGTGCCGGCATGGTCGGCGCCCCAGATGTCGATCAGCATGTCGGCCGTCTCGGCCTTCTGCGCATGATAGGCGAGGTCGGTGCCGAAATAGGTCAGCCCGCCGTCCGACTTGCGCACCGGCCGGTCGCTGTCGTCGCCGAAGGCGGTCGCCTTGAACAGCGTCATCTCGGTCGGTTCCCAGTCGTCGGGAAGCTCGCCCTTGGGCGGTTCGAGCGTGCCTTCGTAGACCAGCCCCTCGCCGCGCAGCCGATCGAGCGCGACGTCGACCTTGCCGGCCTTCTGGACGGCGGCCTCGGACGCGAAGACCTCATGCTCGATGCCGAGCAGCGCCAGGTCGGCGCGGATCATGTCCATCATCGCCGCGACCGTCTTCTCGCGGAACAGGTCGAGCCACGCGCTCTCGGGCTTGCCGACATAGGCGTCGCCGAACTCGGCGGCGAGCGCCTGGCCGATCGGGATCAGATAGTCGCCCGGATAGAAGCCCTCGGGAATCTCGATCGTCTCGCCCAGCGCCTCGCGGTAGCGCAGGTGCGCCGAGCGGGCGAGCGTCTGCACCTGCGCGCCGGCGTCGTTGACATAATATTCGCGGGTGACGGCATAGCCGGCGAACTCCAGCAGCGCGGCGAGCGCGTCGCCGACGACGGCGCCGCGGCAATGGCCCATGTGCATCGGTCCGGTCGGGTTGGCCGAGACATATTCGACGTTGACCCGCATGCCCCGGCCGGTGGCGGTGCGGCCATAGTCGCCGCCCGAGGAGAGGATGCCGGCCAGCTCGTCGCGCCAGCTCTGCTCGGTCAGGCGGACGTTGATGAAGCCGGGGCCGGCCACCTCGGCGCTGGCGATCTCGGGCAGCGCGGCGAGCTTCGGCACGATCAGCTCGGCCAGCGCGCGCGGATTGGTGCCGGCGGGCTTGGCCAGCACCATCGCCGCGTTGGTGGCGAGGTCGCCATGCGCGGGATCGCGCGGCGGCTCGACCGCGACATTCCGTCGATCGAGGCCGGCGGGCAGCGCGCCGCTGGCCTGAAGGTCGTCGAGGATGGCGCCGATCCGGTCGGCGAAGCTGGCATAGAGCGTGGTCAAGGCGAAATCCGCTGGAATGGAAGGAATGGTGCGTCGCCATAAAGCGATTTCGATGCGGGTGGAACCCGCAGGCTCGGAAATCGCGTCAAGCGACCATGGATAGGAAGAGAAAGGTCAGCCCTTCGTCTTCTTGCCGCCTTCGGCCTGGCTGTAGACCGCGACCGAGGGGGCGATCGGATCGAGCCGGACCCAGAGCGTGATCGCCAGCGCGGCCGCCAGCGCGGCGGCCGGTATCCAGCGCGGCGTCCGCTCGGGCAGCAGCGGCAGGAGCAAGGGCAGCGCCGCGAACAGCAGGACGATCATCACCGCCGGCAACTCGGCGCCGATGCCGAGGAAGATGAAGTGCGCCTGGGTCAGCAGATGGCCGACGCCTGCCGCCGCGCAGGTCGCGGTCAGCGCCAGCGCCGCGCCCCGTGGCAGCCAGGCCCGGCCGGCCAGCGCGACCGCGCCGAGTAGCAGCGGCCATTGCAGCAGCGGGCCCGCGGTCGGCTGGGTCGCCTGGACGGCCGTCGCCGCAAGCAGCAGCAGCAGGATCGCGGCGGTCGGCGCCTCGCCGTCGTCGGCGGGCAGGAAGAAGGCGGCGGCCATGGCGAGCAGCGCGAGCGGGATCACCGCGACGATCGCGCCGCCGGTCAGCAGCCCGACCCACATCAGCGCCATGGCGGGCCCGATCGCGACCATGCGCGGGTCGGTCCGGCGGAAGAGCGGCAGCAGCAGGAGCAGCGCCGCGACGAGCAGCCCGGCGACCGTCTCCAGCCGGGGCAGGGCGGCGAGCCGGTCGTAATAATTGGCGTCGCCGCTGCCCGACACGGCGTTGTAGACGGTCAGCAGCAGCGCGCCGTGGAGCAGGATCGCGGCGACCAGCACCGCCGCGCCGCCGACCGTTCGAAGCGCCGGCCGCCGGCGCCACCAGGCCGCGCCGACCAGTGCGGCCGAGACGATCAGCAGGCCCCAGCCCGCCGCCGCCGGATAGACGATCGTCACCCGGCCGAGCAGGTCGGCGAAGGCGGCGTTGTCGGACCGGGCGGGCAGTTCCGGCGCGAAGGCCAGCGCGGCGGCGAGCGCCAGCGCCTGGTCGCCCATGTCCTGCACCGATCCGGGATCGACCACCGCCGGGGTCGCCAGCGGCGAATGATAGGCGAAGGCGCAATCGAGCGTCGCGAGGTTGAAGCCGGGGATGCCTTTGCGCTTGGCGACCGTATAATCGGTGTAGTTGGGCATCAGGTCGTAGATCAGCACCGCCAGCGAATTGGTCGCGGGGCGGGTGACCCGTTCGGCATAGAGGCGCATCATCTCGCCATTGCCGGACCCGGTCTCGAACATGTTGGCGCGGCCGGCGGCGCCGCGCGCCTCCATGTTGACGATCGCGCCGACATGGGCGGCCAGGGGATGCGGCGGCGCGCCATCGCCGAAAAAGGCCTTTGCGCCGTTGAGGCCCAGTTCCTCGCTGTCGGTGAACAGCAGGATGACGTCGCGCTCGGTCCGGCCCTGGACGCGCAGGGCGCGGGCGACCTCCAGTGCGGCGGCGACGCCCATCGCATCGTCGGCGGCGCCCGGCGATCCCCAGACGCTGTCGTGATGCGCCATCAGCAGCAGCGCGGGCTTGCTGCCGTCGCGGCCCGGGAACAGGCCGATCAGGTTGCGGCCGGTCACCGCCGTCTCGGTCCGCCCGCTCCATTTGCCGAGCCGGTCGAGCGTCTTGCGGTCGAGCGGGACGGGCTGCTCCGAAACCTCGGCGCCCAATGTCCGCAGCCGCGCCGACAGATAGGCGATGCCGCGCGCATGGCCGTCCGACCCGATCGGGCGCGGCGTCCGGCTCAGCGCCTCGATATCGGCGAAGGCGCGGGCGGCGGAGAAGGCGACGGCCGGCGCATCGGCCCCGCGCGGCGTCGGGGGGACCGCCGCGACGATCGCCCAGATGAGGGCGGCGGCGAGGGCGGCGACGAGCGCGATCGTGCGATGCATCAGAAACCCTCGATCGATATGGGCCCCACCAGCTCCTCGTAGCGGGACAGCGCGTAGCGATCGGTCATCCCGGCGATGAAGTCGCCGATGTGCCGGGTGAGGGCGGGCTCGGCGGCGGGCAGGCTCTCCCGCCATTTGTCCGGCATCAGGGCGGGATCGGCCTTGTAGACCGCCGCCAGCCCCGCGATCACCTCGGCCATGCGCGCGGCGATGTCGATCTGCTGCGGATGGTGGTAGAGATTGGCGTACATGAAGCGGGTCAGCGCCTTCTCGCGCGCCGCCATCACCTCGGAGAAGCCGATCAGCGGCCGGCCCGCCGCGCGGACCGCCTCGACCGACCGGGGCGCGGCCTCGTCGAGCCGGCGGCGGCTCTCGTCGAGCAGGTCGTTGACCATGCAGCCGATCTGCTCGCGCACCAGCTCGCCGACCAGCCGCTCGGTCGGAACGTCGGGATAGCGGGCGCGGACCCTGTCCCAGTTCGACCGGATCAGCGGTTCCTCCAGCACATGCTCCAGCGTCAGTAGTCCGGCGCGGACGCCGTCGTCGATGTCGTGATTGTCATAGGCGATGTCGTCGGCGAGCGCCGCGACCTGCGCCTCGGCCCCCGCCCAGCTGTCGAGGTCGAGCGGCCATTGGTCGTCGATCTCGGCCATCGCCCAGGTCCGCCGCCGCACCGGGCCGTTATGCTTGGCGAGTCCTTCGAGCGTCTCCCAGCTCAGGTTGAGTCCCTCATGGGAAGGGTAGGGGGAATCGAGCCGGGTCAGCATCCGCAGCGTATGGGCGTTGTGATCGAAGCCGCCGGTATCGGCCATCGCCGCCTGCAGCGCTTCCTCGCCGGCATGGCCGAAGGGCGGGTGGCCGATGTCGTGGCCCAGGCACAGCGCCTCGGTCAGGTCCTCGTTGAGGCCGAGCGCGCGGGCGATGGTGCGGCCGATCTGCGCGACCTCCAGGCTGTGGGTCAGCCGGACGCGATAATGGTCGCCGTCGGGGGCGACGAACACCTGCGTCTTGTGGCGCAGGCGGCGGAAGCTGATCGAATGGATGATGCGGTCGCGATCGCGCTGGAAGGCGTCGCGCGGGCCGCGCGTCTCGCCCCCGCCCTGCTGGTGGAAGCGGCCACGGCTGCGGACGGGATCGGAGGCATAGGGAGCGAGCGTCGACATCGGTCCCGTGATGGCCGACCGCGCCGGCCAAGTCGACTATCTTGTCTCGAGCCCCGTCGCGGCGGGCGGCGTATCGGCGGCGCCGGCGGTCCGGGCGCGCGCGGCCTGCTCGACGTTCATCAGCATGATCGGCAGCAGCCCGCGCCAGCCCTCTCCCTCGATCTCCATCTCGGGATAGAGGCGCGCGACCGGCGGCGCCTTTTCCGCCGGCAGCACCGGCCGGCCTCGCACCGCGAACGCGGGTTGGGCGGCGAGCAACAGCAGGGCGGCAACGGGCAGGCGGGTCATGGCGTCTCCGATTCGGTGACGCTGATGCGGCATGGCTGTTACGTGCGTATGACAGTTGGGTTGCGGGGACGGATCAGCCCGCCGGTGTTCGAGCCCCGATCGTCATTCCCGCGAAAGCGGGAATCCACGGTCACGGAGCACGTCGTCTCTTGCGGGCCGCCATCCATGGATTCCCGCTTTCGCGGGAATGACGGAAAGATGGGGAAATCGGCCCGCTTCGATCAATCCCATCCAGCTCTAATCGACCCGTTCCACCTTCTGCCCGGCCGAGGTGGTGACCGGGAAGCTGCTCAGCCCGGCGGCGCGCGCGTCGTTCACATAGTCCTGCGCGGCGCCCTTGCTGGGGAAGGGACCGATCAGCAGCCGGTTGGTCGCCTTGAAGGGCGTGGTCCACGGCGTCTTGCCCGCGAGCAGCTTGCCATGGGCCTTCTTCTGCTTGTCCCATTCCTTGTCGAGATCGGGCTTGTAGGCGCCGCTCGCGATCTGGACCCAATAACGTTCGGGGTTGGACTTGCGCGCCTTGGCCTCCTCCTGCGCCTTCGCCTTCTTCTCGGCGGCGGCTTTCTCGGCGGCGGCCTTGCGCTGGGCGGCGCGGCGATCCTCGGCCAGGCTGCGCTCGTCGGCGGCCTTCTGTTCGGCGGCCTGCCGCGCGGGCGAGGGTTCGGCCGAGGCCGTCGACGTCGTCGGCGCGGCGGCGTCGGGCTTCATCACCAGCCGGCCGCTGCTGTCGAAGCGCGGGCGGGTCGCGGGCGCGGAGGAGTAGGATGGGGACGGCTGGGGCGCCGCCGCGACCGGCATGCCCTTGGACGCCGGAACCGGGCTGACCTGCGCCATCTCCATCGGGACCTTGTCCTCGGGAAAATGGCCGAAATGGACGGCGGCGGCCTTTTCGGCGGCCTTGAGCGTGGGCAGGCGCGACAGGAAAGGCCGGAGCGCGTCGGCCTGGTAGCGCGGCAGCACCGCATAGGCGGCGGATTCCGCGCCCGCCGTGTCGCCGGTCATCGCCAGCACGAAGGCGCGCGCGCGCCAGGCGGCGATGTCGCGCTTCTGCAGCAGCGGATCGAGGGTGGCGAGCGCGCCGACCTTGTCGCCGCTCATCGCCAGCGACAGCGCCAGCCGGCGGGTCGCCTCGGCGTCGGGGCGGGCGCGGAGCAGCAGATTATATTCGGCCTGCGCCTTCCTGGTCTCGCCGCGCAGGTCGTAGGCGAGGCCGCGGTCGAGCGCGACGTCGACCGGCGGCACGCCCAGGTCGGTCGCATTGTCGAACAGGCGCAGGGCGGCGCGGGGCTGCTCCTTCTGGACCAGCGCGGAGCCGAGGCCCGCCTTGACCCGGCCGTCGCGCGGCGAGATCTTCTCGGCCCGGACGAAGAAGTTGATCGCGGCATCGGCGTCGCCGACCGCGAGCGCCGCCGATCCGGCGCCCGACAGGGCGTCGAGGTCGCCGGGGTCGCGCGCCAGCACGCGCAGATAGCGGGACAGTGCCTCGGCGGGATCGCCGCGCGCCATCGCGTCGCGGGCCTGGGCCATCGGATCGGTGATCACCGGCTCATCGCCGGCCGTGGCCGAATCCATCTGCGCGACGGCGGGGGGGATGATCAGGAAGGCGGAAGCCAGCGCGAGAAGGCTGACGAAGCTGTTTCTTTTCATGGGCACATCGCTTTCGGACATCCGCCTTGTCGTCCGCAAGAGGTGAACCCCGGCAGAACGCCGAAACGAGATACGCCCGCGCCGACCGGCGCGGGCGTAATGAACATGGGCGATTACTGGTTGCTCTGGCGGTTCAGGAAACGCGGGATGTCGGCGTCGTCACCGCCGCGATCGTCGTCGACCTGCGCCTTGGCGGCGCCGCGCGCGATGTTCGACATCCGCTCGAACAGGGTCGATCCGGCGCCCGACGGGCGGCGGGCCGGCTCGGCGTCGGTCACCCAGCGGCGATTGCCCTGCGATGCGGCGTCCTCGTCGGCGGGCGCTTCCGGCGCCGGGGTCGGCATCGCCGATTCCGGCTGGAGCAGCAGCTCGTCGTTGAACAGGTTGGTCAGCTCCAGCGGCTCGGCGGCAGCGGCCTGCTCGGGCGCTTCGAGGACGATCTTCTCCTCGGCCGGGGCTTCGGCGGCGGCCGGCGTAGCGGGCGCCTCGGGCTGGGCGGCCTGCGACTGCGCGGCGGGGGCTTCGGCCTGCGGCGCGGGGGCCGGGGTCTGCGGCACCACGACCGGCTTGTCGTCGCGGATCGGGGTGCGCGGCGGGAAGCTGAAGCTCTTCGACGGCTCGGGCATCGTCGCGGCGTCGACCTCTATGCCGGTCGCGACCACCGAGACGCGGATGCGGCCCTCGAGCTCGTTGTTGAACGCCGAGCCCCAGATGATGTTCGCGTCGGGATCGACGAGCTGGCGGATGTGGTTGGCGGCTTCGTCGACCTCCAGCAGGCGCATGTCGTCGCCGCCGGTGATCGACACGATCACGCCCTTGGCGCCGTTCAGGCTGACGCCGTCGAGCAGCGGATTGGCGATCGCCTTCTCGGCGGCCTCGATCGCGCGGTTGTCGCCGCTCGCCTCGCCGGTGCCCATCATCGCCTTGCCCATCTCGCTCATCACCGAGCGGACGTCGGCGAAGTCGAGGTTGATCAGGCCGGGCATGACCATCAGGTCGGTGATGCCGCGCACGCCCTGCTGCAGCACCTGGTCGGCCATCTGGAACGCTTCCTTGAAGGTCGTGTTCGGGTTGGCGATCAGGAACAGGTTCTGGTTCGGGATGACGATCAGCGTGTCGACGTGCTTCTGCAGCTCCTCGATGCCGGCGTCGGCCGAGCGCATGCGGCGATTGCCCTCGAAGCTGAACGGCTTGGTGACGACGCCGACGGTCAGGATGCCGCGGTCGCGCGCCGCCTTGGCGATGACCGGGGCGGCGCCGGTGCCGGTGCCGCCGCCCATGCCGGCGGCGATGAAGCACATGTGCGATCCTTCGAGCGCCTTCTCGACCTGCTCGAGGGTTTCCTCGGCGGCCGCCCGTCCTATTTCGGGACGGCTGCCGGCGCCCAGGCCCTGGGTGATCTTGAGACCAAGCTGGATGCGGCGCTCCGCCGACGAGGCGTTGAGCGCCTGCGCGTCGGTGTTGGCGACGATGAAGTCGACGCCCTGCACGTCCGCGCCGATCATGTTGGCGACCGCGTTTCCGCCCGCCCCGCCAACGCCGATCACGCTGATCCGGGGTTTCAGCTCATCGACCTGCGGGCGCATGAACTCGATCGTCATAGATTTTCTCCCTGGCGGCCATGCCGGCCCAAGCAACACGTGGATCGAATCTTGCCAGACGCGATTCGCCGAATCACGCGAAAAGTTGTCCTATCCACAGTTTTCGAGGTTAACCGATGCGGGACGCGCGCCCACATGATCAATAACCCGACTTCACCGCTGCGATGAGCCGCCCGACCAGGCCCATGGGCTGTGTCCGGTGGACGGTCTGCTCGGCGGCGAAGGGGCGCAGCTCGGCCGGGTTGGTCGCCGCGACCTGGGCGAGGCCGACCAGCGTCGCGAAGCCCGGCCCGCTGTGCGCGTCGGGCAGGCCGGACAGGGTGCGCGGCCGGCCGACCCGGACGCTGCGGCCGAGCACGCCCTGCGCATAGTCGGCGATGCCGCGCAGCTCGGCGCCGCCGCCGGTCAGCACCACCTGCCGCCCGACCGGGCCGACATAGCCGAGGTCGGTCAGCGCCTTGGCGACCGCGTCCATCCAGTGGTCGAGCCGCTGGCGGATCACCTGGATGAGCTGGGCGCGGCTGATGCGCGGCGGCTCGGCGCCGTCGGCGACCTCCTCGGGCGATCCGATCTCCAGCATCTCGTGATTGTCGCGCGGCGAATTCTGCGCCGATCCATGGACGCATTTCAGCCGCTCCGCCTGGGCGCGGCGGATGTTGAACGCGGAGGCGATGTCGTCGGTGATGTCGGCGCAGCCCATCGGCAGCGACGCGAGGCCGACCAGCAGCCCGCCCGCGAACAGCGAGACGTTGGTGACGCCGGCGCCCATCTCGACCAGCGCGATGCCCATCTCGCGGTCCTCCTCGGTCAGGCAGGAGGCGCCGGTCGCGATCGGCGAGGCGACGATCGAGCGGACGCCGAGATGCGCCGAGCGGACGCACAAAGCGAGGTTGCGGACCGGCGAGGGCTCGGCCGCGATGACGTGGATTTCGACGCCGAGCTTGTCGGCGTGGAGGCCGAGCGGGTTCTTCACCCCGTTCAGCCCGTCGAGCGTGTAGAGCGTCGGCTGGGCATGGAGGACCATGCGCCCCTCGGGGTTGAGCGAGCGGCGGCCCTGGTGGAGCAAGTCGTCGATGTCCTGCTGCTCGATCTGCACGCCGCCCAGGTCGACCTCGACCTGCGCCACGTCGCTGACCAGCCCGCCGGCCGAGAAGCTGACCCAGACATGGTCGATATTGGTGCGGGCGATCGTCTCCGCCTGCTCGACCGCCTCGCGGATCGCGCCCTCGGTCGCCTCCATGTCGGCGATATAGCCGCGGCGCACGCCCCGGCTCTCGCGCTGGCCGGTGCCCAGCACCTCCAGCTCGCCCTGGTCGTCGGCGCGCGCGATCAGCGCCGAGATCTTCGACGACCCGATGTCGATCGCGGTGATCAGCCCGTCATTGCGTGCCTGCGACATCGCTATCCCCTTTCCCAAAATCGCCATGCCCGCCTCACGTCACCGACTTCGCGCTGAGCGGCGGGGCCGGGGCCTCGATCCGGCTGCCCGGCTCGCGCGACATGCGCGCCACCATCCGGCTCGGATCGCGCAGATCGATCGACACCAGGCCCTTGCCCAGCATCCCCGCGCGCCGGTCCTCCTGCGCGAAGAAGGCCAGCGCCTTGGCGGCCTCCTGTTCCCCCTCGGGGAGCATCAGCTTCTCGCCCGACTGGAAGATGATGTCCCAGCGGCGGTCGCCCTGCCAGCTCGCCGCCGTGATCAGCGGCTTGAGCGAGGGCGCGGCCGTCATCAGCTGGGCAAGCTGGGTCGCGCGGCGGTTCGCGCCGGGGCCGACGACGACCGGCAGGTCGGGCATCGCCCGGTCGTCGACCGGGCCGATCACCACGCCGTCCTTGTCGATCAGCGCCAGCCGGTGCTGATATTGCCAGATCGCGGCCGGCACCCGCTCGACGATGTCGACGACCAGCGTGTCGGGCAGGCGGCGGGAGACCCGCGCGTCGGCGATCCAGCCCATCTTCATCAGCTCGGCGCGCGTGCCTTCGAGGTCGACGAGCGGCATCGGCCGCGCCTGCTGCCGCATCGCGATGTCGTAGACATAGCCGCTGTCGACCTGCTGCCGGTTGAGGATCTCGACGTTGCGGACCTTGAAGCCGGCGTCGCCGATCCCGTCGGCGATCATCAGCCCGATCATCTGCGGCAGGCCCATCGCCACCAGCCCGGCGACGATCGCGCCGCCGATGCCGATGCCGAGCGTCCAGTTGCCGGCGGTGCGCAGCGTGTCGCGGGAGACGGGAAGCTGCTCGATCGCGCGGGCGACGATCGACGGCTTGCGGCGCGCGGGCGCGCGCTTCGCCGGGGCCGCGGCGCGCGGCCTCCGGTCGACGGGGCGTGCCCGCGCCGCCTTCATCGCGCGGCCTTCCCGGCCAGCGCCTCGTCGACGATCGCCTGGACCAGGTCGGCATAGGTCAGGCCGACATGGCGCGCCTGTTCGGGGACCAGGCTCAGCGGGGTCATGCCCGGCTGGGTGTTGACCTCGAGCAGGTAGAGGCCGGCCTCGCCCCGTTCGTCGTCCCAGCGGAAGTCGGAGCGCGACGTGCCCTTGCAGCCGAGCAGCCGGTGCGCGTCGAGCGCCATCCGCATCGCCGCCTCGGCGATGTCGGCGGGGACGTCGGCGGGGCAGATATGGGTGGTCAGCCCGTCGGTATATTTGGCTTCATAGTCATAGAAGCCGCTGCTGGGGACCAGCTCGGTCACGCCCAGGGCGCGATCGCCGAGCACCGCGACGGTCAGCTCGCGCCCCCGGATGAAGGGCTCTGCCAGCAGGGTCGCGAAGGTCTGCCACGGGCCATGCGAGTCACGATGAATCGGCACGCCGTGATTGTCACGTTCTTTTATGATCGCGACGCCGACCGACGATCCCTCGTTGACGGGCTTGAGCACATAGGGGCGCGGCATCGGATCGCCGGCATGGAGGCTCTCGCTCTCGACGATGATGCCCTCCGGCATGCGGATGCCGTGGGGGACGAGCTGCTGCTTGGTCAGCTCCTTGTCGATGGCGATGACCGAGGTGGTCAGCCCCGAATGGGTGTAGGTCAGCCCCATCAGGTCCATCATGCCCTGGACGGTACCGTCCTCGCCCGGCGTCCCGTGCAGCGCGTTGAACACCACGTCGGGCTTCGCCTCGGCCAGGCGCAGGGCGACGTCGCGGTCCATGTCGATCCGCGTCACCTTGTGGCCCAGGCTCTCGAGCGCGTCGGCGACGCCGTTGCCCGAGGTCAGCGACACCTCGCGCTCCGACGACCAGCCGCCCATCAGCACCGCGATGTGGAGGGGATGGGTCACGCGAAAATCCTCCCTGTCCGAAGGACGGGGAGGGGGACCGCGCGAAGCGTGGTGGAGGGGACGGCGGCGGAGCCGCCGCTGGCGCGGCGCCCCTCCACCAGCCTGCGGCTGGTCCCCCTCCCCATGCTGCACATGGGGAGGATCATGGATTCACCCCCACGCGCTGGATTTCCCATTCCAGGGTCACGCCCGAATTCGCCTTCACGCGTTCACGCACCTCTTCGCCCAGCCCCTCAATATCGGCCGAGCTGGCCGTGCCGAGGTTGAGCAGGAAATTGCAATGCTTCTCGCTGACCTGCGCGTCGCCGCGGGTCAGGCCGCGGCAGCCGGCGGTGTCGACGAGCTGCCAGGCCTTGTGGCCCTGCGGGTTCTTGAAGGTCGACCCGCCGGTGCGGCTGCGCAGCGGCTGGCTCGCCTCGCGCTCGGCGGCGATGCGGTCCATCTCCGCCTGGACGACGGCCGGCGCCTCGGCATGGCCCCGGAAGGTCGCGGCCACGACGATCGCGCCCTCGGGCAGCGCGCTGTGGCGATAGGTGTAGCCCAGCTCGGCCAGGCTCAGCACCCTGCGCTCGCCCGATCGCAGCACGACCTCGGCCTCGACCAGCACGTCCTTGACCTCGCGGCCATAGGCGCCGCCATTCATGCGGACGAAGCCGCCGACCGTGCCGGGGATCGAGCGCAGGAACTCGACCCCGCCGATCCCGGCGTCGCGCGCCGTCGAGGAGACGAGGATGCCGCTCGCCCCGCCGCCGCAGCGCAGCGTCGTCGCGTCGAGGCGCTCGACCCGCGCGAACGGCTTGCCGAGGCGGACCACGACGCCGGGGACGCCGCCGTCGCGGACGATCAGGTTGGAGCCGAGGCCGAGCCCCATCACCGGCACCGCCGGATCGAGCGCGGCCAGGAAATCGCCCAGGTCGTCGACGTCGGCGGGCTCGAACAGCCATTCGGCCGCGCCGCCGCTCTTGAACCAGACCAGCGGCGCCAGCGGCGCACCCGCCGTCAGCCGGCCGCGCACGGGCGGCAGGGTCGACGGACGGGTTGCGCTGCTGGCGGCCGGGCTCACTTCTTGTCGACGCCCCACATCGCCATCCAGCGTTCCCACGCCTGGACCTGCATGTCGGCGAGGTCCTTGGCGGCCTTCGCCGCATTGTCGAACTGCGCGCCGCTGCCCATCGCCTTGAACGCCGCGTCGACCGCGGTCCTGTGCATATGCATCGCCTGGTCCTGGAGCATCTTCCAGGGTCCGAAATAATCGGTCATCGCGCCGTCTCCTTGGCTATCGCCTCCGAAAGCCCCGCCGCCCACTTGGTGATATCACCGGCGCCCAGGCAGATCACCATGTCGTCGGCCGCGATGGTCGCCGCCAGCGTCGCGGCGAGCGCCTCGGGCCCGGCGATGACCTGCGCCGACCGATGGCCGCGCTGCTTGAGCCCGGCGACCAGCGCGGCGGCGTCGACACCCTCGATCGGCGCCTCGCCGGCCGCGTAGACCGGGGCTACATAGACGGTGTCGGCATCGTTGAACGCGGTCTGGAACTCGGTCATCAGGTCGCGCAGCCGGGTGAAGCGGTGCGGCTGGACGACCGCGATCACCTTCGCCCGGGCGCCCTCGCGCGCGGCGGCCAGCACCGCGCGGATCTCGACCGGGTGATGGCCGTAATCGTCGATCACGGTCGCGACGCCGTCGCCGACCGGAACCTCGCCGACCTTGGTGAAGCGCCGCTTCACCCCGCCGAACTTGGCGAAGCCGGTGGCGATGATCTCGTCGGAGATGTTCATCTCCAGCGCGACGCCGATCGCGGCCAGCGCGTTCTGGACGTTGTGGCGGCCCGGCATCGGCAGGGTGACGCCCTCGATCCGGCGGGTGTCGCCGTCGCGGTTGCGGACCACCACGTCGAAGCGGTTGCCGCCGGGGATCGGGGTGACGTTGTCGCCGCGCACGTCGGCCTGGGCGGAGAAGCCGTAGGTCACGACCTTGCGGTCGCGGACGCGCGGGATGATCGCCTGCACCTCGGGGTGGTCGATGCAGAGCAGCGCCGCGCCGTAGAAGGGGACGTTCTCGACGAACTCGACGAAGCAGTCCTTGACCTTGTCGAACGAGCCATAATGGTCGAGATGCTCGGGATCGATGTTGGTGACGACCGCGATCGTCCCGTCGAGGCGCAGGAAGCTGCCGTCGCTCTCGTCGGCCTCGACCACCATCCAGTCGGACGCGCCGAGCCGGGCGTTGGAGCCGTAGCTGTTGATGATGCCGCCGTTGATCACGGTCGGGTCGACCCCGCCCGCGTCGAGCAGCGCCGCGACCATCGAGGTCGTCGTCGTCTTGCCGTGGGTGCCGGCGATCGCGACGGTCGACTTGAGCCGCATCAGCTCGGCCAGCATCTCGGCGCGGCGGACGACGGGGACGCGCTTCTCCAGCGCCAGCTCGACCTCGGGATTGCCGCGCTTGATCGCGGTCGAGGTGACGACGACGGCGGCGTCGCCCAGATTCTCGGCCTTGTGGCCGATCATCACGGCGATGCCGCGCTTGCGCAGGCCCTCGACGACATAGCTCTCGGCGACGTCGCTGCCCTGCACCTTGTAGCCCAGATTGTGCATCACCTCGGCGATGCCGGACATGCCGATGCCGCCGATGCCGATGAAATGGATGGTGCCGATGTCGGTTGCGACACCCTTCATGCGAAAGCGCCTTTCAAGGGACGGAGTTCCAGTTTTTCGACGGGGATGGGTTCGACGATCGGATCGGGGCCGATCCGCTCGACGAGATCGGCCAGCTCGGCGGCGGCGTCGGGGCGGCCGACGCTGCGCGCGCGCCTGGCGGCGTTGATCAGCGCCTGGGGATCGAGCGCCAGCTTCTGCATCTGCTTGGCGAGTTCCTGCGGCGTGAAATTCTCCTGCCGGATCGCGCGCGCGCCGCCGACCTGCGCCAGCTCGCGCGCATTGGCGGTCTGGTGGTCGTCGGCGGCGGAAGGCAGCGGGATCAGGATGGCGGGGCGGCCCGCGACGCTGATGTCGGCGATCGTCGAGGCGCCGGCGCGCGCGATCACCAGATGCGCCCAGGCCAGCCGCTCGGGCAGGTCGGTGAAATAGGTGCCGAGATCGGCGGGGATGCCGAGCACCTTATATTTGCTGCGCACCGTCTCGATGTCCTCGGGGCGGCACTGCTGGGTGACCTGCAGCCGGCGGCGGAAGCCCTGCGGCAGCAGCGCGAGCCCGTCGGGCACCACGTCGGACAGGATCGACGCGCCCTGGCTGCCGCCGGTCACCAGCACCCGGAAGATGCTGTCGGGGCCGAGATCGGGGAAGGGCTGGTCGCGGATGTCGCGGACGATGTCGCGCACCGGATTGCCGACCAGTACGGCCTTGTCCTCGAACTTCGGCTTGAGCCGCTCGACCACCGGATAGGCGGTGGCGATCGCGTCGACCCGGCCGGCGACCAGCCGGTTGACGCGGCCGAGCACGGCGTTCTGCTCGTGGATCACGGTGGGGATGCGCCGCTTGAAGCCGGCCCGCAGCGCCGGCAACGCCGGATAGCCGCCGAAGCCGATCACCGCGGAAGGATCGAAGGTCGAATAGAGCTGGAGCGCCATCGCCGTGCCGGCGCGGATGTCGCGGAACGCCTTCAGCCATTCGCGCGGTCCGCCGCCCAGCCGGCCGGCCGGGATGACGTGGGTCTGGACGCCGTCGAACAGGCCGGGGATGCGCGCGCCCCGCTCATCGGTGACCAGCGCGACGCGGTGGCCGCGCCGCATCAGCTCGGCCGCCAAAGCATGCGCGGGGACCATATGGCCCCCGGTACCGCCCGCCGCCAGGACGAAATGCCGCGTCACCGTCATCTGCCGTTCCACCGCACCGTGTAGGTCGCTTCCTTCAGATGGGGATTCTCGCGGGTGAAGGCCAGCAGCAGGCCCATGCCGATCGACAGCGCGATCATCGACGAGCCGCCATAGCTGATGAACGGCAGGGTCATGCCCTTGGACGGCGCGAGGCCGACATTGACCATCATGTTGATCAGCGCCTGGAGGCCGAACTGGGAGACGAGGCCGGCCGATGCGAGCAGCAGGAAATCATCCTCCTCGCGCAGCAGGCGCAGGCTGACCCGCAGGACGATGGCGAGGTAGAGGCAGGCGATGGCGATGCAGGCGATCAGCCCGAATTCCTCGCCGATCACCGAGAAGATATAGTCCGTGTGCGGCTCGGGCAGGGTGAACTTCTCGGTCCCCGCGCCGGGGCCGGTGCCGAGCAGCCCGCCGTTGGTCAGCGTCGCATGGGCGCGGTCGACCTGATAGGTGTCGCCCTGCTTGAACAGGAACTTGTTGATGCGCTCGGTCGCCACCGAATAGAAGAGATAGGCCGAGACGATCGCGGTGAGGCCGCCCGCGCCGAGCATGCCGAGCAGCTTCAGCGACGCGCCCGACAGCATCAGCAGCACGATCCAGACCGACGCGAAGATCACCGTCTGGCCGAAGTCGGGCTGCTTCATCAGCAGCGCCGCGATCAGCGCCATCGGCACCACCGATATCAGCGCGAAGGGCAGGCCGGGATTGCGCGCCCGCAGCGAGAACAGCCAGGCCATGGCGATCGCGAACATCGGCTTCAGGAATTCGGACGGCTGGAGCTTGGCCGGGCCGATCGAGATCCAGCGGGTGGCGCCGTTGGCGGCGCTGCCGACCACCGGCACCAGCGCGAGCAGCGCGAGGAAGACCAGGCCGCCGATCAGCGCGGCGCGCCGCGCAATCTGCACCGGCAGCGCCGAGACCGCGAGCATGATCGGCACCGCGATCACCGTCCAGCCGAGCTGCATCCAGAAATAATGGCGCGCCGCGACGGTGACGCCCGCGCCCGAATAGCGGACCCCGGCGGCGGGCGAGGCGGCGGCGACGGCGATCAGCCCGACGCCGATCAGGATCGTCACCAGCAGCAGCAGGACCCGGTCGATCTCCCAGAACCAGCGCGCGATAGGGGTGCGCTTGCCGCGTCCGAAACGCGAGCGCTTGAAGGGGGATTGCGGGGTGGGCACCGAGGACTCGAAGGACACTGCGACGTTCATAGCGGAAGCCCCTCCACCGCGCGACGGAAAGCGTCGCCACGTGCCTCATAGTCGCTGAACTGGTCGAACGAGGCGCAGGCCGGCGACAGCATCACCACCTCGCCCGGCCGCGCCGCCGCGGCGGCATCGGTCACCGCCTGGTCGAGCGTGTCGCTCTCGGTCACCGGCTTGCCCGCTTCGCGCAGGATGCGGGCGAACATCGGGCCCGCCTGGCCGATCGTGTAGCCGGCGACGACATGGCCGAAATACGGCGCGCAATCGTCGAGATCGTCGGTCTTGGGCAGCCCGCCGAGGATCCAGTGGATCTTCGGATAGGCGCCGAGCGCCGGCGCGGTCGCGGTCGCGTTGGTCGCCTTGCTGTCGTTGACGAACAGCACGCCGCGCTTCTCGGCGACCCGTTGCATCCGATGCGGCAGGCCGGGATAGCTGCGCAGGCCGTTCTCGATCGCCGGATCGGCGATGCCGAGCGCGCGGGCCACCCGGATGGCGATCACCGCATTCTGGGCGTTGTGCGGACCTTGCAGCGCCGGCCAGGCCTCCTGGCCCTCGACGTCGGAAGAGCGCACGGCGATCGTGCCGGGATGGCGGGCCGCGATCGCGCGGCTCGGCTCGTCCTCGACCGCGATGATCGCGACATGGCCGGCCGACTGCATGTCGAACAGCCGCTCCTTCGACGCGGCATAGCCGGCGAAGCCGTCATAGCGGTCGAGATGGTCGGGGGTGATGTTGGTCAGCACCGCGACGTCGCAGTCGAGGCTCTGGGTGATGTCGATCTGGTAGCTCGACAGCTCGAGCACATAGGCCCCGCCCGCCGGCAGCGGATCGCGGCCAAGGATCGGCAGGCCGATATTGCCGCCCATCAGCGTGGGAACGCCCGCCGTCTCCAGGATATGGGCGATCAGCGCGGTGGTGGTCGACTTGCCGTTGGTGCCGGTGATGCCGACGACCTTGTGCGCGGGCAGCGAAGCGCGCGCCTGGGCGAACAGCTCGATGTCGCTGATCACCGGTACGCCGAAGCTGGCGGCATGGCCGGCGATCGGATGCCGGTTGAGCGGCACGCCGGGCGACACGACGACCCCGGCATAGCCGGTCAGGTCGATCTCGATCGGGTCGGCCAATACCAAATCCTCCCCGCGCGCAGCGGGGGGAGGGGGACCATCCGCAGGATGGTGGAGGGGTAGGCGCGCAGCGCCAGCTTCGCTGTCGCCCCCTCCACCGGCTTCGCCGGTCCCCCTCCCCATGCTGCGCATAGGGAGGATTTTTTGGCGCGCCGCCTCGTTCGAGTCCCACGCCGTCACCTTCGCGCCGCTGGCGAGCAACGCCTCGACCGTCGCCAGCCCCGACCGGGCGAGGCCGAGGACGGCATAGTGCTTTCCGGCGAAGGCGGGGCTCGTGATCACCGCAGCTTCAGCGTGGCGAGGCCGGCGAGGGCGAGGACGAAGGAGATGATCCAGAAGCGGATCACCACGGTCGGCTCGCTCCAGCCGAGCTGTTCGAAATGATGGTGGATCGGCGCCATGCGGAAGATGCGCTTGCCGGTCCGCTTGTAGAAGAAGACCTGCAGGATGACCGAGATCGTCTCCATCACGAACAGGCCGCCGACGATCGCCAGCACGATCTCGTGATGCGCGACGACCGAGATGACGCCGAGCGCGCCGCCGAGGGCGAGGCTGCCGGTGTCGCCCATGAACACGGCGGCGGGCGGCGCGTTGAACCACAGGAAGGCGAGGCCGCCGCCGATGATCGCTGCGGTCAGGATCGTCAGGTCGCCCGCGCCGGGCACGTGCGGAATGCCCAGATACTGGGCGAATTTCGCGTTGCCGACGAGATAGGCGATGACGAAGAAGGCGAGGCTGGCGATCACCACCGGCATGATCGCGAGCCCGTCGAGCCCGTCGGTCAGGTTCACCGCATTGCCGAAGGCGACGATCACGAACGCCGCGAACACGACGTAGAAGGGGCCGAGGTCGATCACCGGGCCGTTGTAGAAGGGCACGTAGAGCTGGGTGCCGTTGCCCGAGACGATCAGCCAGCTCGCGAGGCCGGCGATCAGGAACTCGCCCAGCAGGCGGGCCTTGCCCGAGACGCCCTTGGTGCTGCGCTTCTTGACCTTGTCGTAATCGTCCATGAAGCCGATCAGGCCGAAGCCCAGCGTCACGCCGATGCAGGCCCAGACATAGCGGTTGCCCAGGTCCATCCACAGCAGCAGCGACAGCATCACCGAGATCAGGATCATCAGCCCGCCCATCGTCGGCGTGCCGACCTTGGACAGGTGGGTCTGCGGGCCGTCGGCGCGGATCGGCTGACCCTTGCCCTGGCGGATGCGCAGCCAGCCGATGAAGCGCGGGCCGATGATCAGGCCGATGAACAGCGCGGTCAGCGCCGCCGCCCCCGCGCGGAAGGTGATGTAGCGGATGAGATTGAGCACGCCCGGGAACCCGAGCTGCTCGGCTATCAGGTAGAGCATGTCGTCCTTTCGCCGGCCACCGCCTTCGTGCGCAGATGCGCGACGAGACGCGACAGGCCGATCGCGTTGGATCCCTTGATCAATATGGCGTCGCCGGGCGCGATCTTCGCTTCGATCGACTCGATCGCCGCGTCGGCGTCGGGCACATGCTCGAATTCGATGCGTCCCTCAAGGGCGTTCGCGAGCGCGGCCATCTCGGATCCGACGAGCAGAGCGAAATCGACCCCGGCGTCGCGCAGCGGCCCGGCGAGATCGGCGTGATAGCCGGCCGATCCGGCGCCCAGCTCGCGCATCTCGCCGAGCACGGCGATCCGCCGGTCGGCGCGCTCGCGGCCCAGCATCTTGATCGTCGCGGCCATCGAGGCGGGGTTGGCGTTGTAGCTCTCGTCGATCAGCAGCGCCTCCCCCGATCCCACTGCGCCCGATCCGACCGCAATCGTGCTGCGCTGGCCGCGGCCGGGCAGCCCCTCCATCTCGGCGAAGGCGAGGCCGGCGGCGGCGAGGTCGCCGCCCACCGCCCAGACGGCGGCGATCACCGCCATCGCGTTCGACACCCAATGCTCGCCCGGCGGGGCGATGGTGAAGGTCAGCTCGGCATCGGGCAGGACCAGCGACAGCAGCGTGCCCCGGTCGAGCGGGATCACGTCCTGCGCATGGACGTCGGCGGCGCGGTCCATGCCGAAGGTCAGGATGCGCGCGGCATGGGGTTTCGCCGCGGCGATCAGCCGGTCGCGATGCGGGCTGTCATAGGGGATGATCGCGACGCCGCCGGGCTGCAGTCCCTGGAATATCTCGCCCTTGGCGTCGGCGATGTCCGCCTCGCTGGCGAAGAAGGCGCTGTGCGCGGGGGCGATCGCGGTGACGATGGCGACGTGCGGGCGGACCAGCCGGGTCAGCGCCGCCAGCTCGCCGCTATGGTTCATCCCCATCTCGAACACGCCGATCCGGGTGTCGGCGGGCATGCGGGCGAGGCTCAGCGGGACGCCGGTATGGTTGTTGTAGCTCTTGACCGAGCGATGGACCCGGCCAGGCAGGGCCCGATCGAGGCAGGCGTAGAGCGCTTCCTTGGTGCCGGTCTTGCCGACCGATCCGGTGACGCCGATCACCCGGCCGTGCATCCGATCGCGCGCCGCGGCGCCGAGCGCGTCGAGCGCCGTCATCGTGTCGGCGACGCGGACGTGCGGTCCGTCGCAGGCGTCGGAGACGATCGCGCCCGCCGCGCCGGCCGCGAACGCCCTGTCGAGGAAGCGGTGGCCGTCGGTCGTCTCGCCCTTCAGCGCGATGAACAGGTCGCCGGGGCCGACCTCACGCGAGTCGAAGGTGACGCCGTCGGTGCGGAAATCGCCATAGACCTCGCCGTCCACGGCGGCGGCGATGTCGAAGGCCGTCCAGAGGGGAGCGGTCATGACGGTTCCCCTCTGCCGTCATTCCCGCGAAAGCGGGAATCCACGGACGCGAAGGTCAGGAGAATGGGCGTGCCGCCGTCCATGGATTCCCGCTTTCGCGGGAATGACGAAAGGGATGGGGCGGGACTCATGCCGCGCATTCCCGCGCGACGGTGACGTCGTCGAAGGGCAGGACGCGCATCTGGTCGCCGGCGCCGACGATCTGCCCCTGTTCATGGCCCTTGCCGGCGATCAGGACGATGTCGCCGGCCTGCGCTTCGGCGATGGCGGCAGCGATCGCCTCGCGCCGGCCGCCGATCTCGATCGCGCCGGTTGCCCCGGCCATCACGTCGCGGCGGATCGCGGCGGGGTCTTCGCTGCGCGGATTGTCGTCGGTGACGATGGTGCGGTCGGACAGCCGGGCCGATACCTCGCCCATCAGCGGCCGCTTGCCGGTGTCGCGGTCGCCGCCCGCGCCGAACACGGTGATCAGCCGGCCCTCGGTGTGCGGGCGCAGCGCCTCGATCGCCGCCTCCAGCCCGTCGGGCGTATGCGCATAATCGACATAGATCGGCGCGCCGGTCCGGCTGATCGCGGCGCGTTCGAGCCGGCCGCGCACCGGGGCGACCCGCTGGAGATTGGCGAGGGTCAGGCCGATCTCGCCGCCGGTGGCGACGACCAGCCCGGCCGCGACCAGCGCGTTGGCGGCCTGGTAGGCGCCGATCAGCGGCAGCTTCACCTCGCGCGCCTTGCCCTCGATCTCGAGCTTGAGCGTCTGGCCGAGTGCGGTCGGCGTGCGCTCGACCAGGCGGATCGTCTCCCCGGCCGCGCCGACGCTGAGCAGGCGGACGCCGCGCGCCCGCACCGCCGCGATCACCTCGGCCGATCGCGGATCGTCGGCCCAGACCACGGCCGCGCCGTCCGGGTCCACCACCTCGGTGAACAGGCGCAGCTTGGCCGCGAAATAGGCCTCCATCGTGCCGTGATAGTCGAGATGGTCGCGGCTCAGATTGGTGAAGGCCGCCGCGCGCACCGGCAGCCCCTCCGTCCGATATTGCGACAGGCCGTGGCTCGACGCCTCGAAGGCGGCGTGGGTGACGCCTTCCTTGCGGAGCCCCGCCATGTTCGACAGGAAGGTGACGATGTCGGGGGTGGTCAGCCCGGTCGACACCTGCTCGTCGGCGGTGGTGACGCCGAGCGTGCCGATCGAGGCGGCGTGGAAACCTGCCATCCGCCACAGCTGGCGGGTCAGCTCGACCGTCGAGGTCTTGCCGTTGGTGCCGGTGACGGCGACCGTGGTGTCGGGGAAGGGCGCGAAGAAGCGCGCGGCGAGCCGGGCGAACAGCCGGCGCGGCTCGTCGTCGACGATGTGGACCGCACCCCCGATTGCGCTGCCCACGGCGACGCCGGGCGCGGAGACGATCGCCGCCGCGCCGTCGGCGACGGCCTGGGCGATGAAGTCCTCGCCGTTGAAGCGGCTGCCCCTGAAGGCGCCGAACACCGTGCCCGGCGCGACCTTGCGATGGTCGATCGCGAAGCCGGTGATCCGCGCGTCGCCGGCGTTCGCGCCGGTCGTGGCCGGAAACCCGGCCAGGAGGTCAGTCAATCGCATGGACCCCCGTGTCCTTCTTTTCCGGCTTGTAGACGAAGGGCATCAGGTCGGAGACGTCGATGTCCTTGCTGGGATCGGGAATGACGCCGAGCAGCGGGCCGATCCGGGCGATGACGTTCTTGACCGCCGGCAGCGCGTTCCACGCGGCGGTGCGGAAGCCGTAGGTCTCGGGAATGCCCTTCGGCTCGTCCATCGTCACCACGACGACGTAGCGCGGCGCGTCCATCGGGAAGGCGGCGGCGAAGGTGGTGACGAGGCTGCTGTGGATGTAGCGGCCGTTGAGGTTCTTCTCGGCGGTGCCGGTCTTGCCGCCGACGCGCAGGCCCGGGATATTGGCGCCGCGCCCGGTGCCTTCCTCGACGACGAGGCGCATGAGCTGGCGGATGCGGAAGCTGGTCTGCTCGGAGACGATGCGCTTGCCCTGCGGCGCCTGGCCGGCGGGCAGCTTGAGCATCGTCGCAGGCCGCAGGATGCCGCCGTTGACCAGTGCCGCATAGGCGTTGGCGAGGTGCATCTGGCTGACCGCGATGCCATGGCCATAGGCGACCGTCATCACCGTGGTGCGCGCCCAGTAGCCCGGCCACAGCGGCTTGCCGCGCGCGCCGAGTTCGAGGTCGACCGGCCGGTCGAAGCCGAGCTGGCGGAAGAAGGCCTGGGTGCGTTCCGGGCCGATCTCCTCGGAGATCCGGGCGGTGCCGATGTTGGACGAATGGATCAGGATGTCGGGCACCGACATCCAGCGATTCTCGGGATGGTCGTCCTTGATGCGGAAGGCGCCGACCTGGAGCGGCGCGGTCGCGTCGTAGCGCTTGCCGAAGTCGGTGATCACGCCATGCTCGATGGCGTTGGCCATCGTCACCACCTTGAAGGTCGAGCCCAGCTCATAGACCGAGCTGACCGCGCGGTTGTAGCGGGCGTCGGGGCGCAGCGGATCGTTGCCGACGGGGACGAGGCCCGGCGCGTTCGAGTTGAACACCGGCAGCGACGCCATGGCGAGCACCTCGCCGGTGTGGACGTCGAGGACGACGCCGGCGCCGCCGACCGCGAGATATTTCTCGGCCGACGTCCGGATCGCGCTTTCGAGCGCGGCCTGCACGCGGCTGTCGATCGACAGCGCGACCGGCTGGCCGCCATTGGCGGCACTGGTCAGCCGCTTGTCGAGGAAAGCCTCCATCCCGCTGACCGGCACGCCGCCGATGTCCATATAGCCGATCACCTGCGCGGCCATCGTGCCCTGCGGGTAGAAGCGCTTGGGTTCGGGAACCTCCTCGATCGCCGGCTCGCCGAGCAGGCGGACGGCGTGGATCTTGGCGGGGGTGGCGCCGCGCTCCAGATAGACGAACTTGCGCCGTCCGTGCAGGATGCGGCGATAGTCGTCGACGCTGCGGCCGGGGAAGAGGCGGGCGAGCTCGACCGCCAGCCTGTCCTTGTCGCCGATCACGCGGGGCGGGCGGATCGCCAGGCTGATGCCCTTGATCGTCGCGGCCAGCACCACGCCGTTGCGGTCGGTGATGTCGGCGCGCGGACCGATCGCCGACACGACCGGCGAGCGGTCGGGCGCGTCGAACACCGCCAGGTAGAGCAGCCGCAGCGCGATCACGCCGACCATCAGCGCGAACAGCAGCATCAATATCATCAGCCGGTAATGGGCGACGTGGACGCTGTCGTTGGTCTTGACGAGGGCGCGGTCGCGCGGCGGGGCTAGCCCGGCGGCGGTCGCGTTCATTGCTTCCCCTTGCGCGCGCGGCCCGGCGCCTCCTCGGCGAGACCGTCCAGGAAGTCGTCGTCGAGCCGGACGGCGCGGACCAGCTTGCGTTCGGCCACCTCGCGCACCGGCGAGGCCTGCGGCGCCAGCGCCGACGGCGTCGGCTGCACGTAATTGGCCTGGCGCAGCGCGGGCTGCTGCGGCGGGGCGGGGGCGCCACCGGCGCGGGGTGGTCGTGCGGGCCCGCGGCGCCGCCATGCCGCCGTCCTCGATCCGGTCGTAGCTGACCTTGTCGAGCGCGCCATGGCTGGCGACAATCGCCGGGTCGAGCGGCAGGCGTTGCGGCTGGGTCAGCGCGACCAGCCGGACCGAACTGGTCACGAACTGCTCGGGGCCAGGGGCCTGCAGGCCGTAGACGCTCTGGTTCCACCGCTCGATCTGGGCGAGGCCGCCGCGCGTGTCGATCTCGGTCCGCAGGCGGCGGATCTCCTGGTTGGTCGCGGCGATCTTGCGCTCGACGCCGGTCAGCTCGGCGCGCTTCGCGGCGACGGTCTGCGAGATCATGTAGAAGGAGAGGGCCGCGACACAGATACCGCCCGTCCAGACCACCTCCTTGAAGCGGGTCGTGATCATCCCTGACGTCCTTCCTTTTTGGGCGCCGTGCCCCATGGCGCTGCTGCGGTCCGCCGGGCGACGCGCAGCGTCGCCGAACGGGACCGGGGGTTGCGGGCGAGTTCCGCCTCGCCCGCGCGAACGGGTTTGGCGACGGCCTCGAAGCTGGGACGCGGCCCCCCGGCGCGCGCATCTGGAAGGTGGCGGGAACCGGCCGGCGTGGCGCCGCTGCGATCGCGCAGGAAGCGCTTCACGATCCGGTCCTCGATCGAATGGAAGGAGACGACCGCCAGCCGGCCGCCCGGGCGCAGCACGCGCTCGGCGGCGGCCAGCCCCTGCTCGAGCTCGTCGAGCTCGGCATTGAGGTGGATGCGGATCGCCTGGAAGGTGCGGGTCGCGGGGTCCTTCTTCTCGTGCGGCTTGTGGCCGAGCGCGCGGCGCACGACCTCGGCCAGTTCGGAGGTCCGCGTGATCGGCCGGGCCTGGACGATGGCGCGGGCGACGCGCCGCGCGCGCGGCTCCTCGCCCAGATCGTGCAGGACGTCGGCGATCTCGGCCTCGTCGGCGGTGTTGACGAAGTCGGCGGCGCTCATGCCGCTCTTCTCCATCCGCATGTCGAGCGGGCCGTCCGCCTGGAAGGAGAAGCCGCGGTCGGCGCGGTCGAGCTGCATCGACGACACGCCGATGTCGAGCGTCACGCCGTCGACCTGGTCGATGCCGCGCTCGTTCAGCGCTTCGGCCATGCGGGAGAAGCGTTCGGGGACCAGGATCAGCCGGCCGTCCTGCCCGTCTTCCAGCGCGCGGCCCTCGGCGATCGCGTCGGGATCGCGATCGAACGCATAGACGCGCGCGCCCGCCTGCAGCAGCGCGCGGGTATAGCCGCCGGCGCCGAAGGTGCCGTCGACATGGGTCTCGCCGGTCGCGGGTTCGAGGCCGGCGATCACTTCGTCGATCAGGACGGGGACGTGGGGCGCGGTCGTGGTCATCCGCGCTCCTTCCGCTTGGCGAGGAGGTCTTCCATCTCCTCGAGCACGTCGCCGGATTCGCCGCCGGCGACCGCGCGCAGCACCTCGGGACTCCAGATGCGGAAACGCCGGCCACGGCCGACGAAGAAGGCGTCATTGCCGATCTGCGCCTTGGCGCGCAGCCGGTCGGGCAGGACCATTCGGCCCGCCGTGTCGAAGTTGACGTCCTTCATCAGCGGATAGGTCTCGGCCTCCAGCCGGTCGAGCACGTCGCCCACCAGCTCGCCGGTCTGCTCGGAGACGCGGACGGCGTGGGCGTTCATCTGCTCCTCGGTCTCGGCGATCTGCAGGCCGTCGCTGACCTCGATGCACTTGAGCGCGGCGTTGAAGGTCATGCGCAGGGTGCGGCCGAGGCCCGAGGCGACCTTGGGCGAGCCCGAGCGGATGTCGATCGTCTGACGGAAGGCAGCAGGGAGCGAAACGCGCCCCTTAAGGTCCACGCCGTTCAAATGAACGTCATTGAAGACCGCACCACCCGCCGCCACCGACGCATACCCCAGCCAGATCGAGGGAAGCACCGCCGGGACCGCGCCGCCCTTTCGGGCCGGCGGGAGGCGTCAATGCGCCAAGCGATACTCCCCACCCCATTTCACCATTGTGGTGTACTTGGGTCGGCCCCCCATTTCAAAGGATTTTTATACCATTTTATGGTTTTCCATGGATTCAGCTGTGGATTCCAGGGAAGACATGGGTCGCCATGGACCGACCGGAAACGCACGGAAGCGCAGAAATCCGGGCAGGGAAGCGCGCTCGCTCCCTGTGGATAAGTCTGTCGAAAAGCTATGGGCCGAGTCTGGGCGGAATCGCCGCCGGCCGAACCCGTTGGGCCTGGACGGAGCCGAAACGAGTTGGATTTTAGGGGTTTATCGCGGCCGCCGAGTCGGCGGATCGGCGGATTCGCCCGCCCGCACGGCGAACGCCGTCACTGTTGCGGAGGGGTGCCCTGGGTCGTGCCGCTTTCGCCCGACGTGCCGCCCGGGGCGACGCCCAGTTCGGCGAGCGGATCGGCGGGGGGCTTGGCGCTGTTCTCGCTCTCGGCGGTCATGTTCGCCTCGCCGCTCCGCTCCTTCGAGCGAAAGCCGACGATCGCCGCCGCCAGCAGGACGACGAGGAAAACGACGGCCAGGCCGGTGATACCGATCCGCACGCGCTGCATCAGGCGATGATCCCCATGCCGCCAATGTCCGCCAGCCTCGGGCGGAGGTCAATCGTCAATATCGTCGCCGAGGGGCGACGGCCGTCCGGGATCAGCGGCGCAGCAGCGCCGGGACCGGCAGGCCCTTGGCCTCCAGCCAGGCCGGATTGAACAGCGACGACAGGTAGCGCATCCCGGAATCGCACAGGATCGTGACGATCGTCTTGCCCGGCCCCAACTCCTTCGCCAGCGCGATCGCGCCGGCGACGTTGATGCCCGACGACAGGCCGACGCACAGCCCCTCGCTGCCGAGCAGGGCGATCACCTGTTCGAGGCCCTCCTCGTCGGAGACGCGGAACTGGGTGTCGACCGGCGCGCCGTCGAGATTGGCGGTGATGCGGCTCTGGCCGATGCCCTCGGCGACGCTCGACCCCTCGGCCTTGAGCTCGCCATGCGCGAAATAGTTGAAGAGCGCGGCGCCGTATGGGTCGGTCAGCCCGATCACGACGTCCTCGCTGAACGCCTTCAGGCCCAGGCCGACGCCGGCCAGCGTGCCGCCGGTGCCGACCGCGCAGGTGAAGCCGTCGATCCGGCCGCCGGTCTGCGCCCAGATCTCGGGCGCGGTGGTGCGGATATGGGCGAGGCGGTTGGCGGTGTTGTCGAACTGGTTGGCCCAGAGCGCCCCCGGCGTCTCCTCGGCGATCCGGCGCGAGGTGTGGACGTAATGGGCGGGGTTCGAATAGGCGGTCGGCGGCACCAGCACCAGCTCGGCGCCCAGCGCGCGCAGCGTGTCCTGCTTCTCCTGGCTCTGGGTGTCGGTCATGACGATGATCGTGCGGTAGCCGCGCGCATTGCCGACCAGCGCCAGGCCGATGCCGGTGTTGCCGGCGGTGCCCTCGACGATGATCCCGCCCGGCGCGATCAGGCCGCGTTCCTCGGCATCGGTGATGATCGCCAGCGCGGCGCGGTCCTTCACCGAACCGCCGGGATTCATGAACTCGCATTTGGCGAGGATCTCGCAGCCGGTGGCTTCGCTGGGGCCCTTCAGTCGAACGAGGGGGGTGTTGCCGATCAGGGCGAGCGCATCGGGCGCTATCATGTCATGTGCCATGCCGCCGAGCCTAGCCGAGCGACGCCGGGCTTGCCAACATAGCTTCTCTTGGGTCCGCGTCTTTGCTGCTTGGCAGCGTCGGCAAATCCCACCATCTCCGGGCCATGACCGATCTTCCCCCGCGCAAGGCCAGCTTCCCCCCGGTGGTCTCCGCCGACACCCGCCTGCTGCTGCTCGGCAGCCTGCCGGGCGAGGCGTCGCTGCGCGCCGCGCGCTATTATGCCCATCCGCAGAACCAGTTCTGGCGACTGACCGGCGCGGTGATCGGCGACGAGGGGCTGGCCCTGCTCGACTATCCGGCGCGGCTCGACCGGCTGCGCGCGGCCGGGGTCGGCCTGTGGGACGTCGTCGCCGACGCGCTGCGCGACGGCAGCCTCGACGGGGCGATCCGCGATCATCGGCCGAACGATCTTGCGGCGCTCGTCGCGACGCTGCCGGCGCTCCGCGCGATCGGCTTCAACGGCGGCACGGCGGCGCGACTCGGGCGGCGGATGATCGGGGCGCCGGCGGGACTCGCGCTGGTCGACCTGCCGTCGAGCAGCCCCGCCTTCACCCGGCCGATCGCCGAGAAGCGGGAAAAATGGCTCCATTTGCGCGAATTCCTCGGTCCGATAGCCGGATTCCGCCGCGATTGACCGAAATTCGCATGTTCATGGGCCCTTCATCGGCACGCTGTACTTGACGCACTGCACACAAGGACTCAAAGACACCGCTCGTTATGCAGAACCACCACCGCTTCACCGCCGCCGCCCTTCTCGGCACCGCCCTCCTGCTCACCGCTTGCGGCAAGCCCGAAACCGTCACCGCCGGAAACGACGATCCCGATTCGGCCACGCTGAACGCCGCCGCGCCGGTCGAGCTGCCGCCGATGGTGACCGCCAGCCGCACCTATCGTTGCAAGGATGGCAGCCTGGTCTATGTCGATTTCTTCAGCAACAACACGGCGGCCTACAAGACCAAGAAGGAAGAGGTCGGCGTTCCGCTGACCGCTCCCGAGGCCGGCAAGCCCTATGTCGCCGAAGGCTATTCGATCAGCGGCGACGGCCCGCAGGTCGACATCGCCGCCCCGGGCAAGCCTTCGCAGAGCTGCAAGGCCTGATCCACCCTTCCCTGATCATCGAAAGGCCGGCTGGAGCGATGCTCCTCCGGCCTTTTTTGATGCGCCGCATCAGAGTCGGTCTGGAAATGATCCTGCGGATCATTTCAGGCGGCACCGGCCCGATCCCCCACCCGACCTCCCATCAAGGATACACTGAGTGGGAGGTCGGGTGGGGGATCGGGCCGGTGCCGCAAAATGCGGTGAAACCGCATTTTCCAAACAGACTCAGGCTGGCGGCTGGCAGACGTCGATCCATGTCGCGCCGGTCAGCGCGACGAGCCGGTCGGGGGTGAGCCGCACCGATGCGGTCCGCGAACCGGCGGCCGGATAGACCACATCGAAATCCTTCAGCGAGAGGTCGCAATAGATCGGCAGCGGGCTGGCCAGCCCGAACGGGCAGACGCCGCCCACCGGATGGCCGGTCAGCGCCTCGACCTCTTCCGCGCCCAGCATGCGGGGCCGGCCGCCGAGCGCGTCCTTGGTCTTGCGGTTGTCGAGCCGGGCGTCGCCGCGCGCGACGACCAGCATCACCGTCTCGCCGACGCGGATCGACAGCGTCTTGGCGATCTGTCCCGGCAGCACGCCGAGCGTCTCGGCGGCTTCGAGGACGGTGGCGGTGCTGGCGCCCTGGTCGATGATCGCGATGTCGGGGGCATGCGCCGCCAGGAAGGCGCGGACCGATTCGAGGCTCATCCCGTCAGTCCTTGCGGGCGATCAGGGCGAAGGGGACGCTGGCGCGCGGGCCGATGTCGGCGAAATGGAGCTGCGCGACCGAGAAGCCGCGCGCGATCAGCATGACCGCGAGCCGCTCGACCTCCGGCCGGGGAAGCCCGGCCGCGCCGGCGGCCGTCGCCAGGTCGAACAGGTGGACGGCATAGCCGCCGGGACGCAGCACGCTCATCAGCTCGGCGAGCAGGTTGACGGTGCTGCCGGCGGCATGGCCCTGTTCGGCCATGCCGATCGACCAGAGGAAATCGAAGCCGCGCTGGTCGGCGGACTGCGCGACCAGCGAGACCAGCTGGCCGGGCAGCGCGCCGTCGGGCCCCGGAACGGCGTCGAGCGCCGAGCAGGCGAAGGCGTTCCAGGCGATCGACAGGCTGGCGGGATCGGCGGGCGGGGTGGCCAGCGCCGCATCGCACCCGGCCGCGGCGAAGATCGGCGCCAGCGCCCGGCTCTCCTCGCCCCAGCCGACGCCACGGGCGCCGGGGCGGAGCATGCCGTAGCGGTCGAACGCCTGCGCGATGATCGCGAGCCGCCACTGCGCCTCGGGCGTGGCGGGGCGCGGCGACAGGCGCGACGCCCAATGGTCGAAGGCCGGCTCGCCGAGCTGGGCCTCGGTCAGCGGCTGCGATGCCGGGTCGACGAAGCACGGGGCGTCGTCGCCGACCAGCCGGGGCGGCGTCTGCAGGTCGATCCCGGTGAAATGGGTCGGCAGCAGCGGCTGCTGCCCGGCCTCGTCGTTCGCTTCGAGCTGCTCGGCGTGGATCGAGATGCCGGCGGCCTGCGCGTCGGTGCCCTCCGCGCAAAAGCCGAAGGCGGCATAGGTCGCGCCGGCGACGCTGAGGAAGGGGATGGACAGGCCGCGCGCGACGGCGCTGGCGTCGCCGAGCTGGAGCCGGACCGAGGTGACGAAGATCGCGTCGCGGCCGCTGCCCGGGATGAAGGCGTTGATGTTGACCCGCAGCTCGCCGAAGCTGGCCTTGAGCTTGTCGAAATGGATCGTGAACAGTACGCGGCCGGGCCGGAACTCGACATAGGGCGTGTGGAAGACGTAGCGCGGATCGGGGCTGCGCTCGTCGCCGCCGAGCGGGCGGATCGCGCTGGCATGCCCGATCATGAAGCCGAACGGATCGAGATCGCGGGCGGTGTCCTGGGCGTGCGCTTCCATCGTCGCCCCCTTAGGATCGAACGTGATGGGCCGCAATGGCCGAGCTATTCATCGCCGGGCCGCTTGCGCCCGGCCTTGGCCCAGGGCTGGCCGATCCAGCGGCGATAGATGTCGTGGGTCAGCCACAGCAGCGAGACGCGGCGCTCGGCGATGCCGGGCAGGCTCCACGGGTCGAGCCCCGCCAGCGGCAGGAAGGGGTTGCGGCGGCTATAGGCGAACAGCTCGATCCGGGTGGTCGGCCGGTCGCTGATGGTGCGGGCGTGGAAGCCGTAGGTGTCGGCGACGACCAGCGTGTTGGCGGGGACGGCGAAGGCCTTGGCCGGCGGCAGGCCGAGGCCCGCCAGCTCTGCCTCGTCGACCCGGAAGGAGCCGCGCGCCGACAGATAGTCCTGCTCGCGGCCGACGGTCAGGCTGCGCTTCTCCTCCCAGGCGAGCCGCTCGGGGGTCAGCCGGTGCGATCCGGGGACATAGGAGAACGGGCCGTCGGCGGGGCCGACGTCCTGGAGGAACAGCCAGGCCTTCATCGTCGGGTGGAAGGTGTCGGCGTGGAGCCGGGTCTGCGGGTCGGGCGGCGCGTCGTGGCGCCGGCTGAGGATCGACTGGACGTAGAGCAGCGGCTCGACGTCGAAGCTCGCGACGTAGCGCGCCAGTCCCTGCCAGCGCGGATCGCGCAGCAGGGCCTTCATCGCCGGCACCGCGCGGATCAGCTCGGGGTCGACCGCGTAGCGGCGGGTGATCGTGTCGCCCTGCACCATCTCGCGCGCGGGACCGGACCAGCCGAGCAGCCCGTCGCGCAGCGCGACGAAGCTATCGGGCGGCAGGAAGTCGCGCTTGATGACGAAACCGTCGCGCTCGAACGCCTCGCGGTCCTCGGCGGCGACCTGTCCGGCGAGCGCGGCGCGGCGGCGCTCGGCGAGCCGGCGCGCCGTCGCCACCCGCCAGCGATGGAGCCCGCGCCGGTTGAGCGCCTCCGACCCGATCAGCGGATTGTCGAGGAAGGACTTGGCGCCGGTCAGCAGTTGCGCGGCCCACCAGGGCGCGAGGAGCGAACGCAGAATCGAACCGGCCATGGTTCCTCTTAGGCGATGCCGCGCGCTTTGAGGATGGCTTCGATCGGGGCGACGTCGGTCGGGTTGTTGAGCTCGATCGCGTCCCATTCGATCGGATCGAACGGCACCACCCCGACGGCGATGCCGCCCGCCAGGAAGCGGAGCTGTTCGAGCCCCTCGAGCAGTTCGAGTTCCGATACGCCCATCGCGACGTAGCGGCGCAGCGCGTCGGGCCGATAGGCATAGACGCCGAGGTGGAGGTGGACCGGCGGGAAGGCCATCGTCGCGGCTTCGGGCGGCAGATGCGGGATCACCCGCTTCGAGAAATAGAGCGCGCGGCGGTCGGCGCCGAACACCACCGTGGTGCCGCCGACCCGGCCCTGCGCCTGGTCCTCGACCAGATGGGCATAGGTGCTCCGCGCGCAGCGGATCGCCGGGGTGGTCATCGCGACATCGGGCGTCGCGCGCAGCGCGTCGACCAGCGCGGCGACGACATGACCGGGCGTCAGCGGGGCGTCGCCCTGCAGGTTGACGACGATCTCGGGCGCGATGCCGAGCCGCGCGATCGCGTCGGCGCAACGCTCGGTGCCGTTGGCGCAGCTCTCGGCGGTCATCACCACCTGCCCGCCGAAGCCGCGCACCGCATCGGCGATGCGATCGTCGTCGGTCGCGATCCAGATCGAGGCGGGATCGACGATCGCGGCCGCGCATTCCCAGCTTCGCCGGATCAGCGGCTTGGGCGTGCCGGTCGCGCCGACCAGCGGCGCCAGCGGCTTGGCCGGATAGCGCGACGACTGGTAGCGCGCGGGAATGATGACCGCGACGTCGGCCATGCCGGGCGGCGGGATCAGCTCAGGCCGTAGCGGACGAAATCGTGGATATGGACGATGCCGGCCGGCGTGTCGGGCCGCTCGTCCTCCATCACGAAGACGGTGGTGATCTTGCAGTCGTTCATGATCATCAGCGCGTCCTCGGCGAGGGTGCCGAGCGGCACCGTCTTGGGATTGCGCGTCATCACGGCGGCGGCGACGCCGTCGCCCAGGTCGCCGACATGGCGGCGAAGGTCGCCGTCGGTGATCACCCCGACCAGGCGGCCGTCGTCATCGACCACGCCGGCGGCGCCGAAGCCCATCGACGTCATCGTCATGATCACCTCGCGCATCGGCGTGTCGCGGCGCACCAGCGGCAGGCTGGCGCCGCCGTGCATCATCTCGCTCACCGCCATCAGGCGCAGGCCGATCGCCCCGCCCGGATGCAGCTTCTTGATATTGTCGCGGGCGACGCCGCGCAGGTCCATCAGCGCCATGCCGAGCGCATCGCCGAGCGCGAGCATCATCGTCGTCGAGCTGGTCGGCGCGATGTTGCTGGGGCAGGCTTCGCGCACCTGCGGCAGCAGCAGGCGGACGTCGGAGGCCTGCATCACCGGCGAATCGAGCCGCGAGGCGATGCCGATGATGCGGATGCGCATGCTGCGGCAATGCTGCATGATCGGGGTCAGCTCGGGCGTCGAGCCCGAATTGGACAGGACGATCAGCGTGTCGCCCTGCTGCACCATGCCGAGGTCGCCATGCGCCGCTTCGGCCGGGTGGATGAAGATCGCGGGCGAGCCGGTCGCCGCGAAGGTGGCGGCCATCTTGCGGGCGATATGCCCCGACTTGCCCATGCCGGTGACAACGATGCGGCCCTGGGTCGCGTCGAGCATCCGCACGGCGCCGGCGAAATTGTCGTCGAGATAGGCTTCGAGCTGGAGGAGGGCGTCGATCTCGGCCCTCAGCACCTGGCGGCCGCGTTCCAATAGCTGTTTCGCGGTCGCTTCGGACCGGATGTCGTGTGTTATCACGCTCGTCTCCCTGGCCCCACCGCGCGCCGTGAAAATATACAGGCATGCATTTGTTGCAATAACAAATTGCGGCATTGCACCAAAACGGATCATGGGGCTGCGTAGTAACGACGGAGCCGTTTCGGGGTTGCCTTGATACTCAGCTCTTTTTTCGGACGATCATCCCGAAGGAGGTCGAAACCCAGCGCAGCAACTGCAATTTCAGGTGCGGATCGCTGGAATAGGGCGGGAGGTCTATGAAACGGTCGAGATCGGTGTCGCCGCTGTCGAAGGTGATCGGCATCACCTCATGCCCCTGGGCCAGCAGCCGCTCGGCGAGCGTCTCGAAGTCGCGGCGGCGGAAGATCACGGTGCCGCCCTTGTCGAGGGTCGAGCTGTTCGAGCTGAGGTTGAGCTCGGTCGTGTGCACCGCGATGCCGCCGGGGGCCAGGCACTTCAGCGAATTCTCGAAGAAGGTCAGGCCGGCCTCGATCGAGCCGAGATGCTCATAGGCGCAGGACGACCAGGTGAAGTTGAAGTCGACGAGGTCGGCCGGGATCGCGTTCATGTCGACCGGGCGATAGCTGACGCGCTCGAAGAAGGCGGCCTCGTCGCAGAGCTGCGGATTGTGGATCTGCCGCAGGTTGGAGCCGAGCTGATAGGTGTCGTTCCACACCTGCGCCCGGTCGTCGTCGGCGGCGAGGTCGGTCGCGACCACCTCGCATCCCGCCGCGGCGAAGATCGACGAGAGCGGCTCGATCCCCACCCCGAAGCCCAGGCCGCGCGCTCCCGGTTGCAGCGCGCCGTAATATTCGAGCGCGCGCAGGATGAACACGAACTCCCACTGCTTGCGGTGGCGGGTGGGCGCGTTGTCCATGCGGCGGCACCATTCCGCATAGATGGGCTCGGCCATCTGCGAAGCGGTGCACATCTGCGAGATCGGATGGGCGAGGGTCGCGCGGCGGCGCACGACGGTCTTCCCGAGCGCCCCGGTGCCCGGCGCCGCCAGGAATTCGCGCCGCGCCGCCTCCAGCCGGGCGCGCAGCGCGTCGCTGCTGTCGCCGCCCTTCAGGCTGATCTCGACCCGCTCGGCGCGGGCGTCGGCATCCTCGCTCAGCGTGCCCATGATCGCATAGCTGTGGCCGGGCAATCCGAACTTGGTCACCTCGAAGTCGCCGCCGTCGGCGACCAGCTTGTCGATCGGCAGGGCCAGCACCTTGGGCGGCACCGACTCGCCGGCCTCGGTGAGCCCGTTGATGTTGATGATGAGCTGGCCGCGGGTACCGGTCAGGCCGGGCAGGTGGACCCGGTAGCGCATCCGGCCGCCGGTCGACGGCACATAATCGGTGTGGAAGGCATAGCCCGGCACCAGGCTGGGGTCGGTGCCGCCCTCGCCGGACAGCGCGCTCGTCTGTCCCGCCCAGAAGGAGAAGGGCCGGAGCAGGACCGCCACCTCGTCGCGCCGCCCGCCGGTGCGCAGGTCATGCCACCAGCGAAATGCCCTGGTCGCGATGAGGCGAAGCAGCGACCGATCCGGAAGCGAGGCGGGACGGGACTGAATGGGTGCGTTTACGGTCATGATCGATCGGCTGCTCTATGGCCGCACAAGAACATGGTTTCAACCGTGTAGATGACGAACGGCCTTGTGGGACGGTCAGCATGACGTAGCCGGCTTAACCCAACCTTGCCGTTTCGGCCGCTCGCATTGCCAATCCGGCGGCCCGTCGCCATATTCGCGGTGGTGGAGATGTTGCTTTGAACCAGCCAGGAACCGACCAGGGCGGAGACCGCGGATGGCGGCAGCGGATGAACACGCTGACCGCGCGGCGGGCCGATGCCCATCGTCCGCAGGTGCCGGCGGGGCAGCGCGTCTATGCGGTCGGCGACGTCCATGGCCGGCTCGATCTGCTGCTGCCGCTGCTCGCCCATATCCGCGACGACATCGCCGCCCGGGCGGAGGCCGACAACCATGTCGTGCTGCTCGGAGACCTCGTCGATCGCGGGCCATATTCGGCGGAAACCGTGGAATATGCGATCAGCGGCCTGCCCGCTTTCGCGACCTTCCACATCCTCATGGGCAACCATGAGGAGGCGATGCTGCGCGCGCTCGATCCCATGGACGACCAGAGCCAGAACCTCTGGCTGAAGTTCGGCGGATACGAGACGCTGGCCAGCTACGGGGTCCCGGTCGCGACGCTGGGGGAGGAACTGCCGCCGGCCGAGACGCTGCGCCGCTATATTCCCGAGCGCCATCGCCAGTTCCTCGACGGCCTGCCCGATGCGATCCGCTTCGGCGACTATGTGCTGGTCCATGCCGGGGTCCGCCCCGGCGTCCCGCTCGAGGAGCAGGACCCGAAGGACATGCGCTGGATCCGGCAGGAGTTCCTCGATCACAAGGGCGATCATGGCGCCTTCATCGTCCATGGCCACTCGATCTCGACCGAGCCCGACATCCAGGCGAATCGGATGGGCATCGACACCGGCGCCTATCGCAGCGGCACGCTGACCGCGCTCGGCCTCGAGGGCGACCGCCGCTGGCTGCTCCGCGCCAGCGTGGTCGACGGCGAAGTTCAAACGAAATTAAGCAGCCTGGGATAGACCTCGACTCGACGGGCGCGGGGGTGGGTCTCCGCGGTCCGTGCGGGATCGAGGGAGAAGCGCCGGATGCGGCGGGTACGCGGAAGATCGGCCTTCGCGATCGAAGGGCGCGGTGACGGCGAGGATGGCGCCGATGCGGGGCGCCTGCGCTTCCTGCGCGGCCTTTTCCCGCGCGGCGACGCGCACGACCGGCAATCGGTCGCCAACCGCGTGCGCATGGCGCTCGACGCCCTGCCGCTGCTGCTGCTCGCCGACCTGATCGTCGCCGCCGGCCTCTGGCTGCTGGGCCGCCCTGCTTTGGGCGGCGCCGGCTTCTGGATGATCGCCGCGCCGCTGCTGGCGATGCTCGTGGCGGGCGGGGCGATCCGGCTGGTCGCGCGGCGCGGGAAGGGGGCCACCGCCCCCGAACGGATGCACGGCTTCGTCGCGCTGCTCGGGCTGGTCCAGGGGTTCGGCTGGTCGGTCTGGCTGCTTGCCTCGGCGACCGGCCTCGCGCCGTCGCGCTGGGCGCTCGCGGCGGTCGCGCATGGCGGGCTGCTGGTCGTCACCACGCTGGTCTTCGCGCCGGTGCCGACCGCCGTGCTGGCGCTGTGGCTCTGCCTGGCGATCGCGGCCACCGTCGCGCTCGGCCCCTGGGCGGTGCTGGCCCTGCTGGTCCCGCTGCTCGCCGTCGCGGTCGTCATGCTCGGCGGCATATCGGAGCGCAGCTATGTCGCGTCGCGCCGCTGGCTGGCCCGCGCCGCCGTGGCGCTGAAGGCGTCGCTGCTGCTCGGCGAGTTCGAGGAGAGCGGGCGCGGCTGGTTCTGGGAAACCGACGATCGCGGCCTGATCAGCTATATATCGCCGCAGATCGCGGCGGCGCTCGGCCTCGCCGCCGATCGGCTGCTCGGCACGCCGATGACCGGGCTGGTGCTGCACGAGGCGGGCGACGGCGCCGGTTCGGGCGCGGGCGAGCGGACGCTGGGCTTCCACCTCGCGACCCGGCTCGCCTTCTCCGAGATCGCGGTGCGCGCGGCGGGCGACGACGACGTGCGCTGGTGGTCGCTGTCCGGCCGCCCGGCCTTCGACGAATATGGCAATTTCCTGGGCTTTCGCGGCAGCGGCACCGACCTGACCGAGATGCGCCGGTCCGAGGCGGAGGTGAAGCGCCTCGCCAGCTATGATTCGCTGACCGGCCTGCCCAACCGTATCCTGATGCGCCGCACCCTCGACGAATCGCTGCGCGACATCGCCGGCCGGCCCAAGCGCGCGGCGCTGTTCATGCTCGACCTCGACCGCTTCAAGATGGTCAACGACACGCTCGGCCATCCGGTCGGCGACGCCCTGCTGCGTCAGGTCGCCGTGCGGCTTCAGCGCGTCGTCCAGCAGGACGGGCAGGTCGGGCGGCTCGGCGGCGACGAGTTCAACGTCGTCCTGCCCGGCATCGTCGAACGGAACCGCCTCGCCACGCTCGCCTCGGCGATCATCCAGCAGCTGTCCCAGCCCTATCTGATCGACGGGGCGCACGTCTCGATCGGCGCCTCGGTCGGCATCGCCATCGCGCCCGACGACGGTGCCACCGCCGACGCGCTGGTCCGCAACGCCGATCTCGCCCTCTACGCGGCCAAGGCCGACGGCAAGGGCGTCCACCGCTTCTACGAGCCGGAGATGCACGCCAGCGCCAAGGACCGGCGCCTGCTCGAAATGGACCTGCGCGGGGTGATGAGCGAGAGCGGGCTCCACCTCGTCTACCAGCCGGTCGTCGATGCCGGGAGCGAGGCGATCGTCTGCTTCGAGGCGCTGGTCCGCTGGGACCATCCGACGCGGGGCGCCGTCTCTCCTTCGGATTTCATCCCGGTGGCCGAGGAGATCGGCCTGATCCCGCAGATCGGCGAATGGGTGCTGCGCACCGCCTGCCTGGAGGCGGCGAACTGGCCCGATCCGGTGCGGGTCGCCGTCAACATCTCGCCGATCCAGTTCGCCAATCCGTCGCTGCCCGGGATCGTCCTGTCGGCGCTCGCGGCCGCGCAGCTGCCGCCGCACCGGCTGGAGCTGGAGATCACCGAGGGCGTGTTCCTCAACGACGATGCCGCGACCGATGCGATGTTCGCCCGGCTCAAGGCGATCGGCGTCCGCTTCGCGCTCGACGATTTCGGCACCGGCTATTCGTCGCTCGGCTATCTGAAGAAGGCGCCGTTCAACAAGATCAAGATCGACCAGAGCTTCGTGCGCGGCGCGGCGGTTCCCGGCAACCGCAACGCGGCGATCATCCGTGCGATCGTGGCGCTCGCCGAGAGCCTGGAGATGGAGACGACCGCCGAGGGGGCGGAGACGCCCGACGAACTGGCGCTGATCCGCTCGCTCGGCTGCAGCCACATCCAGGGCTATATCTTCGGCCGGCCGATGCTGTCCGACGAGGCGCGCGCGCGGGTCGCCGGATCGGGCAAGCTCGCCATGCCGGGCCTGCTCGTGACCCGCGATCCCCGGGTCGCGGTGCTGCGCTCGGCGACGGTGCGCAGCGCGCGCGGCGTCGAGCCGGCCCGCATCCGCAACCTGTCGCGATCGGGGGCGATGATCGAATGCGCCATCCCGTTCCGCCCCGGCGAGGCGGTCACCCTCGACCTCGGCAATGGCGGGCCGGTCGACGGCGTGATCCGCTGGGCCGACGAGGACCGCATCGGCGTCGCCTTCGACGAGCCGATCGAGGCCGACCAGATGGCCCCGCAAAGGATGGTCCGTAGCGCGGCGGGCTAAGCAAATCCTCCCCATGCTGTGCATGGGGAGGGGGACCACCCGTAGGGTGGTGGAGGGGTCATCCGCGCTCCAGACAGATGCGACGGATCGCATCCGCCACCGCCGCCACGTCCCGCAACACCTCCGCCGCCGGAACGCTGACGATATCGATCCACTGCTCCGCCAGCCACGCTCGGCGCGCTTTGTCGCGCTCCGGCCGGTCGCCCATGTCATGCCCGATCCCGTCGACCTCGACGGCGAGCCGAAGCTCGGGGCAGTAGAAATCGAGAATATAGGGACCCACAGGATGCTGCCGCCGGAAGCGGAAACCGACGCCCTTGTTTCGCAGCAACCGCCAGAGGAGGACCTCGGGCAGGCTCATCTCGCGGCGAAGCTGGCGGGCTCTGGCGCGGGTCGTCGGGCTTGGCAGCGTCGGATACCCCTCCACCATGCTGCGCATGGTCCCCCTTCCCAAGCTCCGCTTGGGGAGGATTTTTTCGTCAGCCCATCAAGGTCGGGAAGAAGCCTTCATGCGCGTCGCGCAGCTTGTGCAGGGGGACGCCAGCGAGGGTCTCGCCGCCGGTGGTGCCGAGGCGGCGGGCGGTGACGCCGGCGGTCAGCGCGGCGGCCAGGATCGCGTCCGAATTGGCGGTGGTCACGACGTAGCGCGCCTGGTCCTCGCCGAAGGCGCGGCCATGGTCGAGATCGTCGACATGCGCGCCGATGCCGCCGGCCAGCGCCATCTCGGCGAGCGCGACCAGCAGGCCGCCGTCCGAGACGTCGTGGACCGCCGTGACCCGCCCGGCCAGGATCAGCTCGCGGACGAAGTCGCCGTTGCGCTTCTCCAGTTCCAGGTCGACCGGCGGCGGGGGGCCGTCTTCGCGGCCGGCGACGTGGCGCAGCCACAGCGACTGGCCGAGATGCGCGCCGTCCTCGCCGATCAGCAGGATGTGCTCGTCGGCCGCCTTGAAGGCGATCGTCGCCATCGCATCGATGTCGGCGAGCAGGCCGATGCCGCCGATCGCCGGGGTCGGCAGGATCGCGCTGCCCGACCCGTCGTCGTTCTTGGTCTCGTTGTAGAGGCTGACATTGCCCGACACGATCGGGAAGTCGAGCGCCGCGCAGGCCTTGGCCATGCCCTCGATCGCGCCGACGAACTGGCCCATGATCTCGGGCCGCTGCGGGTTGCCGAAGTTCATGCAGTCGGTGGTCGCGAGCGGCTTGGCGCCGACCGCGGTGATGTTGCGCCAGCATTCGGCGATCGCCTGCGCGCCGCCCTCGACCGGATCGGCGAAGACGTAGCGCGGGGTGCAGTCGGTGCTGATCGCGATGCCCTTCTTCGTCCCGTGGACGCGGACCACCGCGGCGTCGCCGCCGGGGCGCTGGACGGTGTCGGCGCCGACCATGTGGTCATATTGCTCCCAGATCCAGCGGCGGCTGGCGAGGTCGGGCGAGGCCATCAGCGCGACCAGGTTGTCGCCGATCGATCCCTTGGCCGCGACCGCGCCGAGCGGCTCGCGCGGGGCGGTCGGCACCCAGGGGCGGTCGTAGAGCGGCGCCTCGTCGGCGAGCGGGCCGAGCGGGATGTCGCACACCGTCTCGCCGTCGAAGCGCAGCACCATGCGGCCGGTGTCGGTGACCCTGCCGATCACGGCGAAGTCGAGTTCCCACTTGCGGAAGATCGCCTCGGCCTCGGCCTCGCGGCCCGGCTTGAGGACCATCAGCATACGCTCCTGCGATTCCGACAGCATCATCTCATAGGGCGTCATGCCGGTCTCGCGGCAGGGGACGGCGTTCATGTCCAGCTCGATGCCGACGCCGCCCTTCGACGCCATCTCGACCGAGGAGGAGGTGAGGCCGGCCGCGCCCATGTCCTGGATCGCGACGATGACATCGGTCGCCATCAGCTCGAGGCAGGCCTCGATCAGCAGCTTCTCGGTGAACGGGTCGCCGACCTGCACGGTCGGGCGCTTCTCCTCCGAATCCTCGGAGAAGTCGGCCGAGGCCATGGTCGCGCCGTGGATGCCGTCGCGGCCGGTCTTCGAGCCTACATAGACGATCGGGTTGCCGACGCCCGAGGCGGCCGAATAGAAGATCTTGTTGGTTTCGGCGACGCCCACCGTCATCGCGTTGACGAGGATGTTGCCGTCATAGGCGGCGTGGAAATTGACCTCGCCGCCGACCGTCGGGACGCCGACGCAATTGCCGTAGCCGCCGATGCCGTGGACGACGCCGGCGATCAGGTGGCGCATCTTGGGATGGTCGGGCCGGCCGAAGCGCAGCGCGTTCATGTTCGCCACCGGCCGCGCGCCCATGGTGAAGACGTCGCGCAGGATGCCGCCGACGCCGGTCGCCGCGCCCTGATAGGGCTCGATATAGGACGGGTGGTTGTGGCTCTCCATCTTGAAGATGGCGGCCTGGCCGTCGCCGATGTCGACGACGCCGGCATTCTCGCCCGGGCCGCAGATCACCTGCGGGCCGGTGGTCGGCAGCTTCTTCAGGTGGATGCGGCTCGACTTGTAGCTGCAATGCTCGGACCACATCACCGAGAAGATGCCGAGCTCGGTCAGGTTCGGCGTCCGGCCGAGCGCACGCAGGATGCGCTCATATTCCTCGGGCGACAGGCCGTGCTCGGCGACGATTTCGGGCGTGATCTCGGTGGGCTGGGTCATGCGCCGCCGATAGCGGGCGAATCGCCGGGCGGCTAGACCCTATCCGGAGCCTTCGGCCTCCGGCCGCGTTGATATGGGGGAGACCGAGGGGAGGATGATGAAGCCTGAAACGATAGGCCGGGCGATCGGCGCGGCGAGCCTGGCGTTCGGCATCGCCGACATCGCGCTGGGGCGGCGCCTCGGCCACGGCATCGGCGCCGGGGCGGAGATGGGCGGGCGGCTGTTCCGGATCGCCGGCGCGCGCGAGGTGGCGACCGGCGTCGCCGGCCTGCTCGCGCCGGGGAGCGCGGCGCCGGTGCGGTGGCGGCTGGCGGGCGACGCCTTCGACCTGGCGGCGCTCGCCTATATCGCCGCGCCCGCCAATCCGCGCCGCAAGATGGCGCTGCTCGCGCTCGGCGTCGTGGCCGGCGTCGCCCTCGCCGATTTCCTCGGCTCCCGCGCGCTCGACAAGGGCCCCGACAAAGGGTTGGAATAATCCCCCCGCCGGCTCGTATCTGGGGCATGAGCGGATGGAGCAGCCATGAGATCGAGCGCGAATTGCCGCGATTGCGCGGCTATGCGCGCGCGTTGACCAGGGACGCGGTCGCGGCCGACGACCTCGTCCAGGAAGCGTTGCTGCGCGCCTATGAACGGGCGTCGACCTATCGGCCCGATCGGGCGCTGCGGTCCTGGCTGCTGTCGATCCTCCACAATCTGTTCATCGACCAGAAGCGGCGCGAGGGCAGCGAGCAGCGGCGCAACGCCAGGCTCAGCCAGCTCAGCGAGGGGCTGGTCGCGCATGGCGGGCAGGAGCAGGCGGTGTTCCTGCGCGAGATCGCGGCGCGCTTCGAGGCGCTGCCCGAGGAGCACCGCGCCGTCATCAGCCTGATCAGCGTCCAGGGGCTGAGCTATCACGAGGCCGCGACGACCCTCGGCGTGCCGGTCGGCACGGTCATGTCGCGGCTGCACCGCGCGCGCGCCGCGTTGCGCGAACCCCAGGCCGCCGAAGCGACCCGCCTGCATATCGTTGGAGGCAAGGATGCATCCTGAACCCGTCACCGAAGCCGAGATCCAGGCCTATCTGGACGGCGAGCTCGATCTTGGCCGCCGGCTCGAGGTGGAGAGCCATCTCGCCGCCGATCCGGAGGCCGCCCATGTCTTCATGGAGGATTTGCGCCTTCGAACCTCGCTGCGCCTGCTGGCGACCGACCTCGGCGACGCGCCGCCGGAGATGCTGTCCGCCGCCGCCCGGCTGTCGGCCCGGCTGGGCGACGGGGCGCCGCGCAGCTTCCGCAACCTGTGGGGCGGCCGGGCGATGCAGGGGCTTGCGGCGGCGGCGCTGATCGCGATCGTGGTGCTGCCTGGGCGCGACGTCCAGGCCGGTCCGCCCGCTTATGTCGGCGACGCCGTCGCGGCCTATCGCACCGGCCTGCTGCGCGAGGCGATGGTCTCGCAGGTCGAGACGCCGCGCTTCGACGCGGGCGAGGTCCAGCGCAACACCCAGATCCGCGTGCCGCGGCTGCCGGCCCAGTGGGTCGTGACCGACGCGCAGATATTCCCGTCGAAGGAGGGGCCGGCGTTGCAGCTCATGGTGCGGACGCCCAATGCCAAGAAGCTGTCGCTGTTCGCCGTCCGGGCCCCGAGCGACGCGCCCATGGCGCCGACCGCCGTGCGGCACGAGGGCGCATCGGTCGCCTATTGGCGCGAGGGCGAGATGTCCTACGCGATCACCGGCCCCGAGGAGCCCGAGACGATCGACACGGTGGCCGAGAATTTCGTCGACGAAGCGGTCTGATCGGAACCCGCCCGCACGATGACCGGATTTCTGATGCCGGGGGACCCGGCGCCCTGGTTCGCTGCGCCGACGCTCGACCGGCCCCGCTTCCAGTTCGACAGCATCGCCGGCCGCCATGTCGTGCTGCTGTTCCTCGGCAGCGCGGGCACGGCGCAGGCCCAGGCGGCGCTTGCCGCGCTGGCGGCGCAGCGTGACCTGTTCGACGACCGGAGCGCCTGCTTCTTCGGGATAAGCGACGATCCCGACGATGCGGCCCAGGGCCGCATCGCCCATCGGATGCCCGGCATCCGCTGGTTCCTCGACCATGACCGGTCGATCGCGCGGCGGTTCCGGGCGGTCGATCCCGACGGGCGGACGCGGCCGCACTGGCTGCTCTGCGATCCGATGCTGCGCGTCCTCGGCCGCGCCGGCATCGGCGCCGGACCGAAGCTGCTCGACAGCTTGCGCGCCCTGCTGGCCGGGCCCGCGCCGGACCTGCCCGCGCCGGTGCTGGTCGCGCCGAACATCTTCGATCCGGCCTTCTGCCGCCGCCTGATCGACCTCTACGAGCGGCACGGCGGCAGTCCCTCGGGCTTCATGCGCGAGGTCGACGGCCGGACGGTGGGGGTGATGGATTCGTCGGTCAAGCGGCGGAGCGACTATTATCTCGACGACGACGACGTCCTGCGCGAGCAGGTCAGGGCCCGGCTCTCCCGCTTCCTGGTGCCGCAGATCGAGCGCGTCTTCCAGTTCCGCGCCAGCCGCATCGAGCGGTACATGATCGCCTGCTACGACAGCGGCGACAGCGGCTTCTTCCAGGCGCATCGCGACAACACCACGGGCGGCACCGCCCATCGCCGCTTCGCCTGCACGATCAACCTCAATGCCGGCGACTATGAGGGCGGCGACCTGATCTTCCCCGAATTCGGCCAGCGCCGCTACCGCGCTCCGACCGGCGGCGCGGTGGTCTTCTCCTGCTCGCTGCTGCACGAGGCGACGCCGGTCACGCGCGGCAAGCGCTACGCCTATCTGCCCTTCCTCTATGACGAGGCCGCCGCCCGCCAGCGCGAGGAGAACGCCCGTTCGGGCAAGGTCGGCGCCGACCTCGCCACCTATCGCGCGGAGGCGTAAATCCATCCGTCATCCTGGCGAAAGCCAGGATGACGGATGGGGGGAGGATGCCTCTCAGCTCGGGCAATAGGTGCCCGAATCCGCCCAGGCCTTGAACAGCGCCCCGAACTCGGCCTGGGTGCCGCCGGGCGCGGGGGTGCGCTTGCCGCCGGGATGCCAGCCCCAGCCGACCAGTTCGTCCTCGGCCATGTGGTGGACGAGTTCGGCCATGCTGCGGCCGCCGTTGCGGTTGCTGTCCTTGATCTGCGCGCAGATCGCCCCGAGCGACTTGCCGGCCCAGGCCATCTCCTCCGGCGCGAGCTGCCATTTCGGGTTGCCGGGCACGCCCGCCGGCTCGAAATTCTCGCCATGATGGCAGGTCATGCAGCGCATGCCGGCCGCGCCCATGCCGCCGTCGCCGCGCACGACCAGCGGCATGTGCGGCCGCATCGCGTCGGTCTGGGTCGGCCGCTGGCCGGCCGGGTGGCAGTTGGTGCAGCGCGGATGCTGGATCACCTTGCCGACCTCGGCGAACAGCGCGAGCGAGCGGGCCTTGCGGTCCTTGATCCCGGCGAAGTCGGACAGCGGGCGCAGGCTGGTCGCCATCGGCGTCGCTGCTTCCTTGCCGGCGGCGATCCCCGCCCCGGCGACGGCCAGCGCGGCGAGGGCCGCGACGATCGACAGCCGGGCGATCATGCCCGCACCATCGGCAGGCGGGCCGGACGCTTGCCGCCGAGCGCGGCGAGCGCGTTGGCGACGGCGGGGGCGAGCGGGGGAACCCCCGGCTCGCCGATCCCGGTGGGGGGCTCGGCCGACGGGACGACGACGACCTCGATTTCGGGCATCTCGTTGATCCTCAGCGATCGATAGTCGTTGAAGTTGGAGACGGCGGGAACGCCCTCGACCAGCGGCACCTCGGCATAGAGGGCGTGGCCCAGCGCATAGCCGATCCCGCCCTCGACCTGGGCGCGGATGATGTCGGGGTTCACCGCGATGCCGCAGTCGACCGCGGCCCACACCTTGTGGACGCGCGGCTCGCCGTCGGCGCCGACCGAGACCTCGGCGATCTGCGCGACGAACGTGTTGAAGCTCTCGACCACCGCGACGCCGCGGGCGCGGCCGTTCGCCGCCTGCGGCCCCTTCCACTGCGCCAGCTCGGCGACCGCCTTGAGCGCGCCCGCGGCGCGCGGCGCCTTGCCCATCATCGCCAGCCGCCCGGCGACCGGGTCCTGCCCCGCCACCTTCAGGAGCTGGTCGACGAAGCATTCGACGGCATAGCCGGTATGGGTGTGGCCGACCGACCGCCACCACAATGTCGGCACCGGCGACTGGGCGACATGGACGTCGCAGCGGAAGTCGGCGATGTCGTAGAGCAGCTCGGCGGCGCCCTCGCTCATGATCGAATCGATGCCGTCCTTGACGGCGAAGGATTCGAACGGCGATCCGATCATGAACGACTGGCCCATCATCGTGTTCGACCAGGCGGTGATCCGGCCGTCCTTCACCGCGCCGCGGAAGCGGTGGACGAACAGCGGGCGGTAATAGCCGCCGTGGATGTCGTCCTCGCGCGTCCACACCAGCTTGACCGGGGTGCCGACCGGCATCGCCTTGGCGACTTCGGCCAGCTCGGCGGCGAGGTGCGCGGTCGCCTGGGCGCGGCGGCCGAAGCTGCCGCCGGCGAGCAGCGTCTCGATCTCGACCTTCTCCATCGGGATGCCGAACACCCTGGCGATCGCGCCCTGGTCGATCGTCTGTCCCTGCGATCCGAAGCGCGCGCGGGCGGTGGTGCCGTCCCAGACCATGAAGCCGTCGAGCGGCTCCATCGGCGCATGGGCGAGATAGGGGAAGGCATAGTCCGCCTCGATCACCTCGCCGCCGGCGGCCAGCGCCTTGTCGACGTCGCCGCTCGCGCGGTGGACGCGGCCGGGTTTCCGCGTCTGCTCGAGATAGGCGGCGATCATCTCGTCGGTGCCGCGCATCTCGGCCTTGCTGTCGTCCCAGGCGACCTTGAGCGCCTTGCGGCCCTTGATCGCGGGCCACATGCCGCGCGCATAGACGGCGACCCCGCTCGATATCTGGCGGACGGCGACGACGCCCTTGACCTTCAGCGTCTCGGCGGCGTCGAAGCTCTTCACCGTCCCGCCGAAGCGCGGGCTGCGCGCGACCAGGACGGTCAGCATGTCCGGCGCGGTCATGTCGATGGTGAACTTGGCGCGGCCGGTCGACTTGTCGGCGCTGTCGACGCGGCGGCCCGACTGGTCCTTGCCGATCAGGGTGAAGGCCGACGGGTCCTTGAGCCTGACCTGCTTCGGGGCCGGCAGCTTGGCCGCCGCCGCGGCGAATTTGCCGAAGCCGGCCGAACGGCCGCTCGCCTTGTGGCTGATGACGCCCTTGTCCACCGCGATGTCGGCGGCCGGCACCTTCCATTCGGCGGCGGCGGCCTGGACCAGCATCGCCCGCGCCATCGCGCCGGCGCGGCGGAGCTGGTCGAAGCTGTTGGCGATCGCGGTCGAGCCGCCGGTGAGCTGCGCGCCGAGCAGGGTGTTGGCGTAGATCGCGACGTTGGCGGGGGCGCTCTGGACCCGCATCTGCGCCCAGTCGGCGTCGAGCTCCTCGGCGGCGATGGTGGCGAGGCCGGTATAGGGGCCCTGGCCCATCTCGGTATGCTTGACGATCACCGTCACGACGTCGTCCGCGCCGATGCGGATGAAGGCGTTGGGATCGACCGGGGCCGGGCCCTTGGCCTGCGCCAGCGCCTTGCCCGCTCCGAACGGCAGGCTCAGGCCGATGACGAGCGCGCCCGCGCCCTTGAGCGCGTCACGGCGGGAGAGGGGCTGGCGGGAGAGGGTGGTGTGCTGCGCGCCCATGGTCATGCCGCCGCCAGGGTCTTGGCCGCGGAATGGATCGCGGTGCGGATGCGGACATAGGTGGCGCAGCGGCAGAGATTGCCGTTCATCGCCAGGTCGATGTCGTTGTCGCTGGGCTTCGGATTCTCGCGGAGCAGGGCGACCGCGCTCATCACCTGGCCCGACTGGCAATAGCCGCACTGGGGCACGTCGTGCGCCACCCAGGCGTCCTGCACCGCCTTGGCCTCGGCTCCCTCGACCGCCTCGATCGTGGTGATCTCGCCGGTCACGCCGGAGACCGGCATCGCGCAGGAGCGCAGCGGCTGGCCGTCCATGTGGACCGTGCAGGCGCCGCACATCGCGACGCCGCAGCCGAACTTGGTTCCGGTGAGGCCGAGATCGTCGCGGATCACCCAGAGCAGCGGGGTGTCCTCGTCGACGTCGACGCTGCGATCGGTGCCGTTGACTTTGATGGAGTAGGCCATGGAGTCGACCTCAGGATGTTACGATGGGTAACATCATAGCGTCTCCGATCGCCATGTCACCAAAAACGGGCTATATACGGGCGTTTACAGCACTTTCGCAGTGGTCGACGGAACTGGCGGCGGCGCCTATCGTCTCTTTCGTCATGGCCGCTCGCTGGATCGAAGCATCGCCCAAGGGCATCTATGTGCGTCCCGCCGATGCGTGGATCGATCCCTCGGTCCCGGTCGAACGCGCGCTGGTCACCCACGGCCATGCCGATCATGCGCGCGGCGGCCACGGCACGAGCTGGGCGACGCCCGAGACGCTGGCGATCATGGCGCTGCGCTATGGCGACATCGCGGGCATCCCCGTCGCCTATGGCGAGACCGTCTCGCTGGGCCCGGTGAACATCAGCTATGTCCCTGCCGGCCATGTGCTGGGATCGGCGCAGATCCTGCTCGAACATGCTGGCGAGCGGGTGGTGGTGACGGGCGACTACAAGCGCCGCGACGATCCGACCTGCGCGCCGTTCGAGCCGGTGCCGTGCGACGTCCTCGTCACCGAGGCGACCTTCGGCCTGCCGGTGTTCCGCCATCCGCCGATCGGGCAGGAGATCGACCGGCTGCTCGGCGCGCTCCATGCCGCGCCGGAGCGCTGCGTGCTGGTCGGCGCCTATGCGCTGGGCAAGGCGCAGCGGGTGATCGCCGAGCTGCGCGCGCACGGCCATGCCGATCCGATCTACATCCACGGCGCGCTCGAACGGATGTGCGACCTCTATCGCGACTTCGGGGTCGAGCTGGGCGAGCTCGTCCCGGCGACGGCGGCCTCGGCCGAGCAGCTGCGCGGCAAGGTGGTGCTGTGCCCGCCGTCGGCGCTCAACGACCGCTGGTCGCGGCGGCTGCCCGATCCGATCACGGCGATGGCCTCGGGCTGGATGCGCGTGCGCCAGCGCGCGCGGCAGAAGAATGTCGAGCTGCCGCTCGTCATCTCCGACCATGCCGACTGGGACGAGCTGACCGCGACGATCCGCGAGGTCGCCCCGTCGGAGATCTGGGTGACGCATGGGCGGGAGGAAGCGCTGGTCCACTGGTGCGGCCTCCACCAGATGCAGGCCCGCGCCCTCGCGCTGGTCGGCTATGAGGATGAGGACGAGGGGTGATGGCGGGGTGTCGTCATCACCCCTTCCTCGAAGGGAGGGAAAAGACCTAGTCGATGCACGCCTTCTCCCAGCTCCTCGACGGCCTCGTCTACACCCGCTCGCGCAATGCGAAGCTGGCGCTGATCGCCGATTATCTGCGCAGGGCGCCCGATCCCGACCGGGGCTGGGCGCTGGCGGCGCTGACCGGCGATCTCGACCTGCCGGCGGTCAAGGCCTCGGCGATCCAGGCGATCGTCGCCGAACGGGTCGATCCGCTGCTGTTCCTGATGAGCCGCGACTATGTCGGGGACCTCGCCGAGACGGTCGCGCTGATCTGGCCCAAGCGGATCGACCAGCCCGCCGAGATCGACGACGGCTCGCTCGGTCTCGCGGCGGTGGTCGATCGGCTGATGCGGCTCGGCCGGGCCGAGGCGCCGGCCGCGCTGGGCGAGATGCTCGACCATCTCGACGCGAGCGGCCGCTTCGCCCTGCTCAAGCTCGCGACCGGGGGCTTGCGGGTCGGCATCTCGGCGCGGCTCGCCAAGACCGGTTTCGCCCAGGCCTTCGGCCTCGACGTCGACGCGGTCGAGGAGGTGTGGCACGCGCTGCGGCCCCCCTATGCCGAGCTGTTCGCCTGGGGGCTGGGCGGCGAACGGCCCGATCCGCGCGGCACGCCCTTCTTCCGGCCGTTCATGCTCGCCCATCCGCTGGAGGCGGAGACGCTCGACCTCGCCGACTATGCCGCCGAATGGAAATGGGACGGCATCCGCGTCCAGATCGTCGGCACCGGCCAGGCGGTGCGGCTGTACAGCCGCGCGGGCGACGACATCACCGCGACCTTTCCCGACATCGCCGCGGCCGCGGACGGGATCGACGCGGTGCTCGACGGCGAGATGCTGGTGCGCGGCGAGGCGCAGGGCGCGGCCGAGCATGGCGGGTCGGCCGCCTCGTTCAACGCCTTGCAGCAGCGGCTCGGGCGCAAGAACGTCTCTTCGAGGATGCTCGCCGACTATCCCGCCTTCGTCCGCCTCTACGATCTGCTGATCGACGGCGACGACGATCTGCGCGCGCTGCCGTGGGAGGCGCGGCGCGCGCGGCTCGAAGCCTTTGCCGCGCGGCTCGATCCGACGCGCTTCGACCTGTCGGCGGTGATCGCCGCGCGCGACTTCGACGAGCTCGCCGAGACGCGCGCCGGCGCCCGCGACGCGGCGATCGAGGGGGTGATGCTCAAGCGCCGCGACAGCCCCTATGTCGCCGGCCGCCGCACCGGCCTCTGGTACAAGTGGAAGCGCGACCCGCTGACCGTCGATTGCGTGATGATGTACGCCCAGCGCGGCCATGGGAAGCGGTCGAGCTTCTATTCGGACTATACCTTCGGCTGCTGGTCGGAGGAGGGCGAGCTGCTGCCCGTCGCCAAGGCTTATTCGGGCTTCACCGACGAGGAGCTGAAATGGCTCGACGGCTTCGTCCGCAACCACACGGTCAACCGTTTCGGCCCGGTGCGCGAGGTGGAGAAGACCTTGGTGGTCGAGCTGGCCTTCGACAGCGTCCACGACAGCCGGCGCCACAAGTCGGGCGTGGCGATGCGCTTCCCGAGGATCGCCCGCATCCGCCGCGACAAGCCCCCCGAGGAGGCCGATACGATCGAAGCGTTGAGGAAGCTGATCGTGTGAGGGGAAGGAGATGAGGTCGAGCCAGAAGCCTCCCGAGACCCCGGCCTCCGCCGGGGTGACGTAAAGAGGAAGAGCAAAAACGGAGCGCTAAAAACGGAGGCCGTCAGGGCTCCGCAAGCGCGAACGCGCGCCCGAGCTTATGCGAGGATAGCCAAGGTCGCGGATGCGACCGCTGGCGCCAGAGGCTAATCCAAATACGCGAATTCCAGATTGCCCCAGCGGCGGCCCTTCACATGGAGGGGCAGGCAGATGCTCTTGACCGGCCGATAGCGTCCGCCGCCCAGGTCCTGGCGATAGGTCTCGACGATGAAGGGCGCGTCGCTCTTCAGGTTGAGCGCGGTCTGCTCGTCCATGAAGAAGCGGCGGTTGCGGCAATGCTCGGCGTTCCACAGCGGATCGGGGCCCTGTGGCAGCGATCGGCTGCCGATATGGGTCGGCAGGAAGCCGTTGGCGTCGACGATCGCGGTGGCGAGGACGCGGCTGTCGCCCTCGACGATGCGGTCGAGCAGCGGCCGGACATGGGCGTCGGCGAAGGCGACGAAGCGGGTCATGAACTGCTCGGGGTCGCTGCCTGCGACGGGCACATAATCGCGGTCGAACACGTCGTCGATCGCCAGTCGGCCCTCGTCGATCGCCGCCTCGGTGATCCGCCTTATGTCGAGCATCAGCCGCCGCGCGGTCTCGATGAACGGCGTGTCGGCGGTGGGGACCCCGGCGTTCGACACCAGGTTGAGCAGGCCGTTGGAGATGCGCTCCAGATTGCCCAGCCGGTCCCGGGCCTCGCTCAGCGCCTGGCTGTTGGCCTGGGCCTCGTTCGACAGGCTGGTCAGCCCCAGTTCGAAATCCTGGACGTTGCGGCGGATCGCGAGCGACCCCTCGGCGATGTTGCCCGACCGGGTGTCGAGCGCGTCGACGAAGGCCAGCGTCTCGCCCAGCACATGGGCGAGCTCGGCGGTCTTCGCGCGCGCCTCGCCGCCGTTCGCGACGCCGGCCTCGATCTCGCCGCCGATGCCGCGCGCTTCCTCGTTGAGCCGCTCGATCGTGCGGGCGATCCGCTCGGTCGCGCTGCGGGTGTCCGAGGCGAGCTTCTTCACCTCGCCCGCGACGACCGCGAAGCCGCGCCCCGCCTCGCCGGCGCGGGCGGCCTCCAGCGTGGCGTTGAGCGCGAGCAGGTTGGTCTGCCGGCCGATGCTGTCGATCGACTGGGCGACGGTCCGCACCTGGCGCAGCGCCTCCTCCAGATTGTCCATCCGCTGGCCGAGGCGCAGCACCAGTTCGGTGAGGCCGGCGAAGGTTTCGATCGCGCCGTCGACGACGGGCTTGGACGCTTCGAGATGGCCGCGCGCCTGGGTGGCGAATTCGCGCGCTTCGGCGGCGGCCTCGGTGACTTGCTCCTGCTCGGCGCGCAGCCCGGTCGCCGCCTCGCGAAGCTGGTCGAGCAGGTCGGCCTGGGCGACGATCTTGTCGCCGACCTCGACGACGTTGCCGCCGACGTCGCTGCATTCGATGGCGAAGCGTCCGCAGCCGCGCGCGATCTCGCCGATCGCGGTTTCGAGCTTGAGCGCGTCCTTGCCTATCGGAGCCATCTCCATTCGGACCGTTATAGGGCGACATGGTAAACAGAATCTTGTCGCCGCCGCCGACAAGGAACGTTCGCCGCGCTGGGGGTTTGAATCGGTCACACCGTTGCGCAGGAGGAATCATCATGGCCGCGCGCGCCTATTGGCAGGGACAGATCCGCCTCGCGCTCGTCTCGATCCCGGTCGAGATCTATCCCGCGACCGGCAGCGGGGCGCAGGTCGCCTTCCACCAGATCCACGAACCGTCGGGCAAGCGGATCAAATATGAGAAGGTGGTGCCCGGTATCGGGCCGGTCGATACCGACGACATCGTCAAGGGCTATGAGGTGTCGAAGGGCAATTACGTCCTGCTCGAACAGGACGAGATCGACGCGGTCAAGCTGGAGAGCAAGCGTACGCTGGAACTGGTCCAGTTCGTCGATTCGCACGAGATCGACGTGCTCTACTTCGACAAGCCCTATTATGTCGTCCCCGCCGACGAGCTGGCCGAGGAGGCGTTCATCGTGCTGCGCGAGGCGCTGCGCCGCACCCGCAAGGTCGGGCTGGGGCAGCTCGCGATGCGCGGGCGCGAATATGTCGTCAGCCTGAAGCCCTGCGGGCGCGGCATGGTTCTGGAGACGCTCCGCTACGCCGACGAGGTGCGCAAGGCGCAGGGCTATTTCCGCGACATCCCCGACAGCAAGCCCGATGCCGACCTGCTCGACCTGGCCGAAACGCTGATCGACAAGAAGAGCGCCAGCTTCGATGCGAGCGAGTTCCACGACCGCTATGTCGATGCCCTCAAGGCGCTGATCGAGAAGAAGCGCAAGGGGAAGGGCAGGAAGGTCATCGAGGAGGTCGAGGAGGCTCCGGCGCGCAAGGGCAACGTCATCGACCTGATGGCCGCGCTCAAGAGGTCGGTCGAGGGCGGGAGCGCCGCGAAGGCGGCGCCCGCGCGGAAGGCGGTCCCGCCGCGCAAGGCGCCCGCCCGCAAGCGGGCCTGATCCATGGCCCGGCTCGACGAATATAACCGCAAGCGCGACTTCGCGAAGACGCGCGAGCCGGCCGGCACCCTGGAGACGCGCGGACGCCACCGCTTCATCGTCCAGAAGCACGACGCGACCCGGCTGCACTATGACTTCCGGCTGGAGATGGACGGCGTGCTAAAGAGCTGGGCGGTGACGCGCGGCCCCAGCCTCGACCCCGACGACAAGCGGCTGGCGGTCCGCACCGAGGACCATCCGGTGTCCTATGGCGGTTTCGAGGGGACCATTCCCGAAGGCGAATATGGCGGCGGCACGGTGATGCTGTGGGACGAGGGCAGCTGGGCGCCGATCGCGGGCAAGAGCGAGCGGGACCTCGACAAGGGCCATCTCCACTTCACCCTCGACGGCCATCGGATGAAGGGCGAATGGCTGCTCGTCCGGATCAAGGGCCGCCCGGGCGAGAAGCGCGAGAACTGGCTGCTCCGCAAGATCGACGACGCCGAGGCGGGCGGCAGCGACGACCTCGTCGCGCATGCGCTGACCAGCGTGAAGACCGGGCGGACCATGGCCCAGATCGCCGCCGACAAGGCAGGCGAATCGAGCCTGAAGGGCAAGCGCGGCAAGGCGTTCGACGCGATCATGGCGAAGTCGGAGGCGCATAATGCCCGGGTGGCGCGGCGCCCGGCCAAGGAGAGGCCCTCGACCACGCGGCCGCCGGCCTTCCGCAAGCCGCAGCTCGCGACGCTGGTCGATCATGTCCCCACCGGCAGCGCCTGGATCCACGAGATCAAGTTCGACGGCTATCGCGCCCTGGTCGCGGTCGCCGGGGGCGCGGTGAAGATCTTCACCCGCACCGGCCTCGACTGGACCGACCGGTTCGCGCCGGTGGCGGAGGCGGTCGCCGCGCTCGGCCTGCCGCCGGCGCTGATCGACGGGGAGATCGTCAGCCTCGACAGCGCCGGCAATCCCAGCTTCTCCGCGCTGCAAAAGGCGATCAAGGGCGAAGATGAGGGCGGGGGCGGGCGGGGGCTTCGAGCTGTTCGCCTCGACCTGCCTCGCTCGACGGCGACGACCTCACCGGGCTCGGCACGGTCGAGCGCAAGGCGCGGCTCGCCGGGCTGCTGCCCCGCAGCCACCCGATGATCCACTATGCCGACCATGTCGTCGGCGCGGGCGAGAAGCTGTTCGACGCGATGTGCCGCGCCGGGCAGGAGGGGATCATCTCGAAGCGCGCCGACGCGCGCTACCGCGCCGGGCGGACGACCAACTGGCTGAAGACCAAATGCACCCGGCGGCAGGAGTTCGTCATCATCGGCTGGAGCCGGAGCGACTCCGCCGCGCGTCCCTTCCGCGCGCTGCTCCTCGCGCAGCAGGGCGAGGACGGGCTGGTCTATGCGGGCAAGGTCGGCACCGGCTTCGATCGCGCGACGATGGAGATGCTGGCGGAGAAATTCGTCGCCCGCGCCCGCAAGACCCCGCCCGCCGACGTCCCCCGCGCCGAGGCGCGCGGCGCGTCGTGGGTCCGGCCCGACCTGGTCGCCGAGATCGGCTTTGCCGAGTTCACGGATGAGGGGATATTGCGGCAGGCGAGCTTCATCGGGCTGCGATCCGACAAGGAGGCCGCCGAGGTGACAGCGGAGAAGCCCATGCCCGTCGAGGAAGCCGCCCGGCCCGAGGAAGCGCCGGTGAAGATCAGCAACCCCGACCGGGTGATCTTCCCCGAGGCGAAGGCGACCAAGGGCGATCTCGCCCGCTATTATCAGGCGGTCGGTCCGATCATCCTGCCCTGGCTGGGCCACCGCCCGGTCAGCCTGGTGCGCTGTCCGCAGGGGCGGGCGAAGCAATGCTTCTTCCAGAAGCATGATTCGGGCAGCTTCGGCGAGCATGTCCACCACGTCCCGATCCGGGAGAAGGACGGCAAGACCGAGGATTATCTCTATGTCGACGACGTCGCCGGCATCCTCGCCTGCGTCCAGATGGGGACGATCGAGTTCCATGGCTGGGGCTCGCGGGTCGAGCGGATCGAGATGCCCGACCGGATGATCTTCGATCTCGATCCCGATGTCGGCCTCGACTTCGCCGACGTTCGCACGGCGGCGAAGGACATTCGCCGGCTGCTGTCCGACATCGGCCTGACCAGCTTCGCGATGCTGTCGGGCGGCAAGGGCGTGCACGTCGTCGTGCCGCTGCGGCCCGAGGCGGAGTGGCCGGCGGTCAAGGACTTCGCCCATCGCTTCGCCGAGGCGATGGCGCAGGCCGAGCCCGACCGCTTCGTCGCGACCATGGCCAAGGCGAAGCGGGTCGGCCGCATCTTCATCGACTATCTGCGCAACCAGCGCGGCGCGACCGCGGTGGTCCCCTATGGCGCGCGGGCGCGCGAGAACGCGCCCGTGGCGGCGCCGGTGGCCTGGAACGAGCTCGACGATTTCGACAAGGCGGGCGCCTTCACGATCAAGGATGCCGACCGGCTGCTCAAGCGGGCGTCGTCGAAGGCGCTCAAGGGCTGGGGCGTGGCGGACCAGGTGCTGCCGGACCTGTGAATAATTTATAGCGGATGCTATAAAATGCGGGCGCGGGAGAGGAGAAGCCGATGTTCGTCGCGGTCTATTGGTGGCGGGTGCATCCGGGCAAGGAGGAGCAGTTCATCCGGGCCTGGACGCGGGGGACCGAGCTGATCCGCGACATCTACGGCAGCTACGGGTCGCGCCTGCACCGTGACGCCGACGGCCGCTTCGTCGGCTATGCCGAATGGCCCGACGAGGCGACCTGGCGCTACGCCTTCGACCGCAAGATGACCTATGAGGACCCCGAGACCCGCGCCGCCTTCGTCGATGCGGTGTGCGAGGTGCCGCCCGACGCCGATCCGATCTTCACGATGACGGTGGTGAGCGATCGGCTGACGACCCGGAAGTCGCTGTAAAACAAGGGCTTGGAATGGCCGATCTGATGCCGTTGGAGCGTGGGCCGGTCCAGGCTGGCGGCGAATGACCGGATGGCTTCCAGGCACAAAAAATGGGCGCCCCGAGGGGCGCCCATCTCGTTCGGTAATCGTGGCCCCTTGCGGAGCCGGCGATTACTTCGAATCCTTGACGGCGTCGGCCGCGTTGGCAGCCGCGTCGGCGGCGTTCTCGAGCGTGCTCTCGGTCGCCTCATTGGTGGCGGCGTCGGCAGCGTTCTCGAGCGCGTCGGCCTGGTTGTCCAGGGCGGCAGCGGCGTTGTCGGCGGCGTTCTCAGCCGGGGTTTGCTTGTTGCAGGCGGCCAGAGCCATCAGGCCGGCAGCAACGAAAACGAGGCTCAGCTTCTTCATTCGAGCAGCTCCCAAAGCATATTATCGGCCCGGCTCGAACGCCGTTCCTTTGGCTGACATAACGTTGATCAGGGGTGGGTCAACGGAAAATCGACATGAATCGAAGGCTTAAGCGCGCATCCGCAACGGCTTGCCGCAACCGTTCAGCGCGGGTTCACGGGCGCGGGAGCGGCGAGAAACCGGGATCGTTGCGGAGTCGGACCCCGGCGGGCGGAGGCTATAGCGGAATCGATTCCGCCAGCGACAACTGGTCGAGAATTTTCGCCGTTTCGTCGCGGACCGAGAGCATCACGCCGCGCAGCCGGCACTCGGTTTCGTCGATGCAATGATCGCACGGCGTATAGGCGAGCCGGGCCGCGCACGGCACCAGCGCCAGCGACCCCCGCGTGGCGCGGACGATGTCGCCATAGGTGATCTCGGTCGGCGCGCGCGACAGCCAGTAGCCGCCTTCCTTGCCGCGCATCGTCTCGACGAAGCCGGCGCGCTTCATCTCCGACAGGATGACGGTCAGGAATTTGGCGGGAATATTCTGCCGCTCCGCGATCTCGGCGAGCTGGATCGGCCCTTCGCCGTGATGATCCGCGAGATGGAGCAGGGCGCGGATCGCATATCGGGTTCGTTGGGACAGCACGGGACGGCCTTTAAGGAGCTTTCACCGATGTAGGCAAACCTTATAAAAATGGAAGAGTAGAGTTAGCCCGATCATGTCCGCTTGCGTCGCAACGGCGCTTTCCCTATGGAGCGCCATCTCGGCGCCCGCTGGCGCCCGTGGCGATCGTAGCTCAATTGGTTAGAGCGCCGGTTTGTGGTACCGGAGGTTGCGGGTTCAATCCCCGTCGATCGCCCCACCTTTTCAATGACCTACCTGGTCATCAGACTGGCGGCGCTCCGTTCGATTGAACAGGTGCGCGGTAGTCGTCCGTCCAGCTCGTACGGCGCCTGCGCCGCGCGCTCACAGCCCAGCCTTCTCGATCAGCTTTTCCACCGTTTCGGGAGCGGCCTGGATCAAGGACAGCAGAACGCGCGCCGGAGCGTCCGGCTGGCGGCGATGCTGCTCCCAATCGCGGACGGTCCCGATCGGAAGGTGGAAGGTGCTCGCGAAAGCCGCCTGCGTCTTGTTGGTCGCTTCGCGGATCGCCTTTACGTCGAGAGGGGCGGCGACGCGGCCCCGGCCGGCGTCGCCTTCGGCGAAGGCAATCGCATCTTCCAGCCCGGCCGCGATTTTATCAAATGCACTCTTGGTCATAAAAGCCTCTACAATGTGTCCCGCAACCTTTTCGTCAGCCCCGCCAGCGCGTTGCGTTCGCCTTTGGTCAGATTCGCCTTTTCGTTCTTGCCGAACACGGTCAGGAGAAAAACCGGTACATCCTCGCCAGCGAAATAGGTGATTACGCGATAGCCGCCCGACTTGCCCTTGCCGGGCTTGGCAACGCGCAGCTTCCGAGCCCCGCCGCAACCCGGCATCACGTCACCCGCTTCCGGGTTGGCCGCGATCAGATCAACAACCGCAGCCTGTTCGGCGGCGTCCATGCCCGCGTCCTTGGCGGCGGCCAGATAGGCGGCGGTTTCGATCACGGTGTGCATGTTTTTTTGTACGGTAATGCCGTACAAGGTGCAAGTAGATAATACGGCATTGCCGTATAAATATTTAGCCGTGCGCGCGGTGATTTGACGGGCGCCGCCGCCGTGTCGGTTGCGGAGATCGGCCATGGTGGCGACCCTGGCTTTGAGGCGCAGATACTCCGCGCCATTTCCGACTCGCCTTGACGGGGGAATAATATTATTACTAGAATAAGTAATTAAATTACGCGCAATTATACGAGGGCCTGATGACCGCTCCCTGGACCTATCCCGATTTCGACGAGCATGAAGGCGTCCACCTGTTCCGCGACGCCGCGTCCGGCCTCACGGCGGTGGTCGCGATCCACTCGACCCATCTCGGGCCGGCGGCGGGCGGCACCCGTTTCTGGCATTATGCCGACCCGGCGGAAGCGATCACCGACGCGCTCCGCCTGTCGCGCGGCATGAGCTTCAAGAACGCGATGGCGGGGCTGCCGATGGGCGGCGGCAAGGCGGTGATCGTCGCCGATTCGCTGCGCACCAAGACGCCGGAGATGCTGGCCGCCTTCGGCCGCGCCGTCGATTCGCTCGGCGGCCGCTACATCACCGCCGAGGATGTCGGGATGAGCGACGCCGACATGGTCGCGATCTCGAAGGAGACGCGGCACGTATCGGGCCTGCCCGTGGCGGCCGGCCATGCCGGCGGCGATCCGGGGCCGACCACCGCGAAGGGCGTCTATCTGGGCGTCCGCGCGGCGATCGCGCGCGGGCTGGGCAAGGCCGACCCGGCCGGCGTCCATGTCGCGGTGCAGGGCGTCGGCAGCGTCGGCGGCGGGCTCGCCCGACTGCTGGCGAAGGACGGCGTCAGGCTGACCCTGGCCGACGTCGACGCCCGCCGCGCCCAGGCGCTGGCCGACGAGCTGGGCGCGACCGCGGTGGCGTCGAACGAGATCATGACGATCGAGGCCGACGTGCTCAGCCCCTGCGCGCTCGGCGCGGTGCTCGACGAGCGCTCGATCGCGGCGCTGCGGGTCGGCGTCGTCGCGGGCGGCGCCAACAACCAGCTCGCCACCCCGGCGGACGCCGACCGCATCCATGCGCGCGGCATCCTCTATGCGCCCGACTATGTGATCAACGCGGGCGGCATCATCAACGTCGCGCTCGAATATCTCGGCCAGGGCGACCGCGCCGAGGTCGAGGCGCGGGTCGCCCTCATCCCCGAGCGGCTCGAGCAGATCTGGGCGGAGAGTGCGTCGACCGGCGTGCCGTCGGCGGTCGTCGCCGATCGCATGGCGATGCGGCTGATCGGCCGGGGCTGACCTTCCCTTCGCGGCGTCGCCCGATCGAACTATTCGATCGGCGGCGTCGCCGCGACGATGTCCTTGTGCAGCCGGTGCTCGCGCCAGGCGGTGGCGAGTCCGCTGGCGATGATCAGCGCCGCGCCGATCGCGGTGTTGAGGCCGGGCAGGGTCGACCAGATCAGCCAGCCGAGCAGCGCCGCCCAGATGATCTGGGTATAGTCGAACGGCGCGACGACCGACACCGGCGCGACCTGCAGCGCGCGGGTCAGCAGCAATTGCGCCGCCGCCCCGGTCACGCCGCCGAACAGCAGCAGCGCCCAGGTGAAGGGCGGATGCGGCGCGCTGTGGAAGAGCATTCCGACGCCGCTGACCAAAGTCGTCGAGAGGAAGAACCAGAAGACGATCGATCCGTGCGTCTCGACCCGGCTCATCTCGCGGATCGTCACCGTCGCGGCGGCCGAGGCGGCGGCGCCCAATAATGTATAGACGATACCGGCGAGCGGCAGCGCGCTGCCCGACGGCCGGGCGACGATGAACACGCCGAGGAAGCCGATCGCGACGGCGGCCCAGCGGTGCGGACCGACCTTCTCGTGCAGGACCAGCACCGACAGCAGCGTCGCGAAGGCGGGCGCCGAGAAGCCGATCGTCACCGCGTCGGCGATCGGCAGCAGCATCAGCCCCTGGTAGAGCATCGTCAGCGAGACCATGCCAATCATCGAGCGGAGCAGGTGGGCGCCAGGGCGCTTCGTCCGCACCGCGCCGATGCCCGGCCCCAATGCGAGCCAGGCGAGCGTCACCGGCAGGCCGACCGCCGAGCGGAAGAAGACCAGCTCGACCAGGCTCGCGCCGCCCTCGCTCGCCCATTTCATCGCCGCGCTCATCAGCGCGAAGAAGACGACCGCGATCGAGCGCAGCAGGATGCCTTGCAGGGCGTGGGAGGAACGGGGCTGGGAACCGGCCATGCGGGTATGGGCCATGGGGCCGATCGGCGGGGCGCGCAAGCCATGTTCCGGGGCTGGCCATCGCGGCCATTGCGAACCGCGCGGGGACCCCTTATTCCCCGTCGCGCCGTGCATATCTTCGCCAACCCCGCCCGCTTCCTCTCGATCGCGCGACCGCTGACCCCCTGGCTGGGCTGGCCGGGACTGCTGCTGATCGCGGCCGGGCTCGTTTCGGGGCTGTTCCTGACGCCGCCCGACTATCTGCAAGGCGAAAGCGTGCGGATCATGTACGCCCATGTCCCCGCCGCCTGGCTCGGCATGGCGGGGTGGAGCGGGATCGCGGTGGCCAGCCTGATGCAGCTCATCTGGCGGCACCCGCTGGCGGCGGTCGCGGCGCGCGCGATCGCGGTGCCGGGCGCGCTGTTCGCGGCGATCTGCCTGCTCACCGGCTCGATCTGGGGGCGCCCGACCTGGGGCACCTGGTGGGAATGGGACGGGCGGCTGACCTCGATGCTCGTCCTCTTCTTCCTCTACATCGCCTATATCGCGCTGTCCTCGGCGGGGGCGGAGCGCGGCAGCAACGACCGCGTCTCGGCGATCTTCGGCGTGGTCGGCGCGGCGAACATCCCGATCATCCATTACTCGGTCGAATGGTGGCGCACGCTCCACCAGGGGCAGAGCATCGGCCTTGCCGGATCGAAGATCGACGGCGCGATCCTGTGGCCGCTGCCGCTCACCACGCTCGGCTTCACCCTGTTGTTCGCGGCGATCGTGCTGATGCGGATGCGGGCGATGCTGGCCGAGGCGAAGGTCGAGGCGCGGCTCAAGCGGATGGCGTCCGAATGAACCACTGGCCCTTCATCATCGCGGCCTATGCGATCACCATCGTCGGCACGCTCGCCGTGCTCGGCGCCAGCTTCGTGCGGATGCGCCGCGCCGAGCGGCGGGCCGACGCCCTGACGAGACGAGGCTGATGGCGTTGAAGGCGAAGAACCAGCGGCTGATCCTGGCCCTGCTCGCGGTCGTGGCGATCGTCGGCGCGGCGCTGCTCGCCATGTCGGCGCTCAAGGACCAGGCGGCCTATTTCTACACGCCCGCCGACGCGAAGAAGGACCATGTCGAGGTCGGCCGCGCGGTCCGGCTCGGCGGCATGGTGCAGAAGGGGTCGATCGAGCGCGAGGCGGACGGCGTGACGATCCGCTTCGTCGTCACCGACAATGTCGAGACCGTGCCGGTGCGCTTCACCGGCATCGTCCCCGACCTGTTCAAGGAAGATTCGGGCGTCGTCGCCGAGGGCAGCTTCCAGCCCGACGGCAGCTTCGTCGCCACCAACATCCTCGCCAAGCATGACGAGCGCTACATGCCGCCGCAGGTCGCCGGCGAGATGCACAAGACGGAGAGTCTGGACGCCGACGGCGCCCAGCAGAAGGGGACGAAGTGATCGCCGAGGCAGGATTGGCCGCCCTCTGGCTGGCGGCGGCGCTCGCCGCGCTCCAGCTCGCCATGGGCTGGATGGGGGTGTCGAGCCAGCGGACCGATCTGCTCGCCGCGGTGCGGCCGATCGCGATCATCCAGGCGGGCCTGACCGGGATCGCCTTCCTGGTGCTGATCTACCTGTTCGTGACGGTCGACCTGTCGGTCGCGCTGGTCGCGGCCAACGACGCCTCGACCAAGCCGCTGCTCTACAAATTCGCCGGCACCTGGGGGAACCACGAAGGCTCGATGCTGATGTGGGTCACCATCCTCGCGGTGGCGGGCGGCGCGGTCGCGATCTTCGAGCGGCGGCTCGACGAGCGCACGCTGATCGCGACGCTGGCGGCGCAGGCGGCGATCGGGCTCGGCTTCTACGCCTTCCTGCTGTTCGCCTCGAACCCCTTCGCCCGGCTCGATCCGGCGCCGGCCGAGGGGCAGGGGCTCAACCCGCTGCTCCAGGACCCCGGCCTCGCCTTCCATCCGCCGACGCTCTATCTCGGCTATGTCGGCCTGTCGGTCGCCTTCTCCTTCGCGGTCGGCGCGCTGGTGACCCGCGACGTCGGCACCGCCTTCGCGCGGGCGATGCGGCCCTGGGTGCTCGGCGCCTGGATATTGCTGACGATCGGCATCACCGCCGGCAGCTACTGGGCCTATTATGAGCTCGGCTGGGGCGGCTGGTGGTTCTGGGACCCGGTCGAGAACGCCTCGCTGATGCCTTGGCTCGCCGCGACCGCGCTGCTCCATTCGGTAACCGTGCTCGCGACCCGCGAGGGGCTGCGCGCCTGGACGGTGATGCTCGCCGTCGTCGCCTTCTCGATGTCGATGGTCGGCACCTTCCTGGTCCGCTCGGGCATCCTGACCTCGGTCCACGCCTTCGCGGTCGATCCCGAGCGCGGCACCTTCATCCTCGCGCTGCTCGCCATCTACATCGGCGGCGCGCTCGCCCTGTTCGGCCTGCGCGTCGGCACGGTGCGCGAGGGATCGCGCTTCGACGCGGTCAGCCGCGAGGGATCGCTGGTCATCAACAACCTGCTGCTGTCGGCGATCCTCGGCATCGTCCTGGTCGGCACGCTCTATCCGCTGATCGCCGAATCGATCACCGGAGAGAAGCTGTCGGTCGGCCCGCCCTATTTCAACAGCGCCGCCGGCCCGCTGGCGCTGATCCTCGTCATGGTGATGGCGGCCGGGCCGATCATGCGCTGGCGCCGCGACGACCTGAAGGCGACGCTGACCCGGCTGGCGATCCCGCTGCTGCTCTCGGCGCTGGTGCTGCTGCTCGTCATCCTGCTGGCGCCCGGCATCCGCATCCTGCCGCTGCTCGGCCTGGTCGCCGCCGCCGGGGTCGGCCTCGCCAGCCTCGCACCGCTCTGGGGCCGCAACCTGCGCCGCACCCCGCTCTACATCTGGGGCATGGTGATCGCGCATCTCGGCATCGCGGTCAGCATGGCCGGCATGGCCTCCGAGAGCGCCTTCACCAAGGAGACGCTGGTCGCCGCGCGGATCGGCGAGCCGCACCGCGTCGGTCCCTACAGCGTGCGGCTCGACGACGTGCAGCCGGTCGCCGGGCCCAACTATACCGCGATCGAGGGCACCGTCATCGCGCAGCGCGGCGACGGCAAGCCGTTCACGCTCCACCCGCAGACGCGCAACTTCCCCTCGCCGCAGACCGAGACCAACGAGGCGGCGATCACCACCGTCCCCGACGGCCAGCTCTACGTCGTCGTCGGCCGCGCCGACGAGCAGGGCCGCTGGCAGCTCCGCCTGTGGTGGAAGCCGTTCGTCACCCTGATCTGGGCCGGCGGCGGGCTGGTCGCGCTCGGCGGCTTCCTGTCGCTGATCGGCCGCGTCCGGCGCGAGATGCGGCATGCGCCGCCGCGGGAGTTCCTATGAGGAAGCTGCTCATCTGGCTGCCGCTGGCGCTGTTCCTGGTCTTCCTCGGCGTGTTCGCCAGCGGGCTGATCAGCCCCGAGAGCAAGACCATCCCGTCCAAGCTGGTCGGCAAGCCGATGCCGGGCTTCGCGCTGGCCCCGGGGGTTCCCGGCAAGCCCGGCCTGACCAGCGCCGAGCTGACCAACGGCCGGCCGCACCTCGTCAACGTCTTCGCGAGCTGGTGCGTCCCCTGCATCGCCGAGGCGCCGCAGCTCCGCCAGCTCGCCGAGGCCGGGGTGCCGGTCTACGGCATCGCCATCCGCGACCGGCCGGAGGACCTCGCCCGCTTCCTCGAACGCAACGGCGACCCGTTCCGCGCGATCGGCGGCGATCCCAACAGCAGCGTCCAGATCGCGCTCGGATCGTCGGGCGTGCCCGAGACCTTCATCGTCGACGGCAAGGGCATCATCCGCCGCCAGCATATCGGCGCGATCAACCCGGAGGACGTCCCCGGCATCATGTCCGCGCTGGGAGACGCGCGATGAAGGGCTTGCCTGAAATCCTCCCCGCGCGCAGCGGGGGGAGGGGGACCATCCGCAGGATGGTGGAGGGGTGGCGCCGCAGGCGCCTTCTTCCGAAGGCGCACCCCTCCCCCCGCTTCGCGCGGGGAGGATTTTTGGCTGCGGCGCTGCTGCTCGCCGTCTCCGCCCCCGTCTTCGCCGACTCGCTGATGCCGGCGGCGAAATATGCCGACGAGCAGCTCGCCGATCCGGGCAAGGAGAAGCAGGCCAAGGCGCTGATGGAGACGATCCGCTGCCTCGTCTGCCAGGGCCAGTCGATCGCCGATTCGAACGCGGAGATGGCCGGCGACATGCGCGCGCTGATCCGCACCCGGATCGAGGCGGGCGAGAAGCCCGAGGCGATCCGCGCCTGGCTGATCGAGCGCTATGGCGACTGGGTGAGCTTCAAGCCGCCGCTCGACGGGCTGACCTGGCCGCTCTACGTGGTGCCGGTCCTGTTCCTCGGCCTCGGCCTCTGGATCGTGAGTGGGCGCCTCAAGCGCCGGAGGAAAGGCTGATGACCGGCTGGTTGATCTTCGTCGGTCTCGCGCTGATCGTCGCGGGCTTGTTGTGGCGCTTCGGCCGGTTGCCGAAGGGCGGGATCGAACTGGTCGCCGCCACGCTGTTCCTGGCCGTCGCCGGCTATGCCTGGCAGGGCAGCCCCGGGCTTTCGGGCAAGCCGACCCCGGCGCCCGAGACCGCCAAGGTGCCCGACAGCGCCTTCGCCATCGAACGCGACAAGCTGCTGGCGCAGGTCGGCAGCGATGCCGACGTGCTGAGCGCGGCCGACGCCTTCCATCGCCAGGGGCTCAACCTCTACGCGGTCGGCATCATCAAGGGCGCGCTCGAGAAGCGGCCGAACAGCGCCGACCTGTGGGTCGGCCTCGGCAATGCGATGGTGGTGCATGGCGGCGGGCTGATGTCGCCGGCGGCCGAGCTCGCCTTCCAGCGCGCCGCCGCGATCGCGCCCGATCATCCGGGCCCGCCCTTCTTCATGGGCCTCGCTTATGCCCAGGCCGGCCAGCTCGACCGCGCCGAGGCGGTGTGGCGCGACCTGCTCGATCGCGCGCCGGCCAACGCCTCCTGGCGGCCCGAGCTCGAACAGCGGCTGATCGAGATCGAGCGGCTCAAGACCCAGATGGCGCAATAGGGACGGGGACCCATGGCCGGGCCCCGCATGACCGCGCACCAGCTCCAGGCGCTGCTGGTCAACCGGCTCCTCCGCGCGCATGGCGGCGACGGCCGCGCCTGGCGCCGCGCGATCGGCCCGGTGCGCGTCTACGACGTCGCGACCCATCCGCATTGCAACTGGGCGGTGATGCCGTCGGGCTCGATCCGCGAGAATGCCGCGATCGAACGGCTGTGCGACGGGGTGCGCGCCGAGCATCCGATCGTCGCCGGTTGAGGCATGAAGCGCGGTGCCAATCACCGCTGGAAATCGGCCGGCGGGGCCCCTATAGCCTCGATCCTCGACGATGGTCCGACACGCGGGTGTGGCGGAATTGGTAGACGCAGCGGATTCAAAATCCGCCTCTGGCAACAGAATGTCGGTTCGAGTCCGACCACCCGTACCATCCCGGATCAAAGCGGAACCCCGGAGCTTCGGCAAGGGCCGGCCTGACGGACCGGCGCTTTCGTCAATAGCCGCCTGGCGCGAGCCGCTGGGAAAGCCACCAGATGTTTCCCGATGGATCGCCGAGGCCCCCCTGGCGTTCGCCATAGGGCCGGAAGGCGACCGGGCTGACCTCCGTCCCGCCGGCGGCGATCGCGCCTGCCATGGCGGCGTCCGCATCGGCGACATAGAGATAGAAGGTCGCTTGCGTTGCGGGCTGCCCGTTGCGGGCCTCGCTCACCATGATCGTCGTATCGCCGAAGCGGACATGGGCGTTCAGGACGATGTCGTCCGGGGCGGTGTGGATGTCGATGAGCTCACCGCCCAGAGCCTCCTCCAGGAAAGCCAGATAATCCCGCGCATTCTCCGCGAAGATATATGGGAACAGGCGTGTGAAGCCGGGCGGGATATGAAGCCCGGGTTCCGATGCCTTTTTGGTCGGGTCGTTCATTGCAGCCTCTCCGGGGCCGGGTTCGCCGGCCGGCATGCCGGGCCAGCCGGCCAGGTCCTGGCGCCGTGCCAAGCCCAGCTTGAGCAGGATGTTCGCGATGTGGAACTTGACCGCCTCGACGCCGATCCCGTGGCGTTCGGCGATCTGGCGGTTGGTCATTCCGTAGCGGGCCGCCTTTGCCACCCGCCATTCGCCCGGCGTCAATATATCGGGATGGGCGGGGCGCCCTCGTTTTCGGCTGCCGGTCATCCCGATTCCCTATCGGATGGCGCCTCGATTTTCACTCCCCGCCGGAAAAGACCGGCAGGACGGGCAGGGGGTAGGGAAAATGGCGCCTTCCCGCGCTATGCCTGATGCATGGCACATTCGGGCGAACCGACAACGGGCAGGCGGACGGGCAAACGGGGGCGTCCGCGTCATCCGGACATATTGACGCCGGCCGAATGGCGGGTCGCCGATGCAATCCGCCATGGCATGAGCGGGCCGGAGATCGCGAGGCGCCGCGGCATCAGCATCAATGCCGTCAAATATCATGTCGCCAACATCCTCGCGAAGGTCGGTCTCCGTCGTCGGGCCGAACTGCGCGCCTGGACGGGCATATCCGGCGACAGCGCCCTCAATGCACGGGAGGTCGGGATGGAAACGCCGTTGCTCGGGCCGATTGGCCAGATATCACGCCAGGTCAAGGACATCGCCGCCGCGCGTTCCTGGTATGGTGAGGTGCTGGGCCTGGAACATCTCTATTCCTTCGGCGACATCGCCTTCTTCGATTGCGGCGGCATCAGGCTGTTCCTGACCGAGGAGAGGGATGGGGCGGAGGGGGAGTCCGTCCTCTATTTCCAGGTGAGCGACATCCGGCTGACCCATCTCGCGCTGGAATCGGCGGGAGTCGAATTCATCGCCGCGCCGCATCTGATCCACCGCCACGAAGATGGCACGGAGGAGTGGATGGCCTTTTTCAAGGACAATGAGGGGCGCACATTGGCGCTCATGACGCGGGTGAAGGCCGATTCGCCCGATATCGCCTGATCCCTCCATGGGGCATGGCGGCGCGCGCGGGTGAAACCGGTCGCTTCCATCGGTGGTCGAGTCGTTTGCCCAATCCGTGCTTCCACCGGAAACGGACTGTCGCCTTCTCGTGGCGTCCTGTATATTTCTATTGCGATTCCATGGGCTTGACGGAAGCCTGCGGATCAGATGAAAGTTTGTTCCCTTCTGCGCTTTCGGCTTGCTTTGTCGGGCCGATGGGCTAAACCAGATACGTCATTAGTCAGAATCCTCCAGCGAATAACCCGGCCCCCAAAGCCGGGTTATTCACTTTCTGGCGCAGGGCATCCTTCCCGCCGACGCCATCGCCCCGGCCGGTCGCGCATCCCGACGATTCCCTCCTGCCGCGATTGTCGTTAAGGCCTGGTTGATGGCCTTGTTCATTTTCTGGCGGAATCGTGCGGCGAAGGGGCGCCCCGCCGAGCAACTCCATCCGCTGTTGCGGGCGGAGGCGCATCTGCTGCCCGACCATGTGGCCACCGGCCACCAGCCCGATGCGGCCGGCGGCTGGCACTTTGCCGCTTATGCGACCCGCACCCATTTCTATGCGCCCGAGGCGCAGCTCTGGCAGCAGGCCGGGCAGGGCGCCTGCGCCATCCACGGCCTGATCTGGCGGAGCGTCGACGGTCGCCCGGTGCTGCTCGACGCGGCGGCGGTCGCGGCGCTGCTCGACCGGCCGGGCGCCGAGCTGCCGGCCGACGTCATGGGCGAATATGCCGTCGCGCGCCTCCATCCGGACGGCACGCTCGACGCCTTCTCCGATCGCGCCGGCCTGCACCAGCTGTTCCACGGCGCGCAGGGGCAGGCGGTGCTCGCCAACCGCGCCGGGCTGGTCGCGACGCTGCTCGACGACTGGACGAGCGATCCGGCCGGGCTGCGCTGGCTGCCGGCGATCGGCTACCGGGTCGGCACCGCGACCGCCTATCGCGCGGTCGCCCAGCTCGGGCAGGAGCGACGGATCGGCATCGGGCCGGCGGGCACGGCGATCACGACCATGGCCGATCCGGTCATCCGCTTCGACGGCCCGCGCGGTTTTTCGGCGGCGCTCGATCCGCTGCTCGACGAGGGGATCGTCCAGGCGCAGGCGGCGATCCGGCTCGGCATCCCGGCCGACGGCGCGATCGACCTGCCGATCACCGGCGGCAAGGACAGCCGCGTCGTCCTCGCGCTCTGTCTCGCCGCCGGGCTGCGCGACCGGCTGCGCCTGTTCACGCGCGGCTATGAAGGCCATCCCGACGTCGTCGCGGGCGCCGGTGTCGCCGCCGCGCTCGGCCTGCCGCACCGGCGCGAGCCGCCGCACGGCAGCGACGAGCCGGCGCATTGGAGCCGCGAGCGCTTCTTCGACAAGCTGATGGCGCAGACCTGGCAGAGCGACGGCATGGTCGGCGGCTGGGACCTGATCCTGGGCGAGCGGCTCGGCACGGGCACGCTGATCACCGGCCATATGGGCGAGGTGCTCAAGGCCTATTCGAAGAAGCCGCTGCCGCCCGGGCCGCTCGATCCGGTCGCGATGGTGCGGCTGCAGGCGCCGTTCGATCCGATGGGGCTGCTGCGGTCCGATGCGCGCGCCGCGATGGAGGCGCAGCTTCGCGCGCAGATGGAGGCGGCGCGCTCGGCGGGCGCGGCCGAGGCCGACCTTCCCGACATCTTCTACTATCGCAACCGCCTGCCCAACTGGCTGGGGGCGATCCGTGCGATCAAGTCGTTCGAACGCCAGCCGGTCGTCCCGCTCGGCGCCCCCGCGCTGCTCCGCCTCGCCTTCCGCCTGACCCCCGAGGAGCGCAAGCGCGAGCTGCTCCACCATGCGATCGTCCGGCGCTGCGCGCCCGAACTGCTCGCGCCGCCCTTCGCGATGCAGGGGTGGGACCCGGCGCTGGGCGAGGAGGTGCCGCGCTCGCCGCCGATCCTGCCAGGCGCGGGGGCGCCGCCGACCTTCGGCAACTGGCAATTCTCGATCAACCACAATCCCGGCATCCGTGCCGCGCTCGCCGCCGAGGCGATGGCGCGCGACGACCTGACCCTGTGGGAGACGATCGATCGCGCCGCCCTGATCGACCGGCTCCGGCATCGGCGGCTGGATTATTTCGACGGCATCGGCATGCTGGGTCTCGTGGTGGCGATGTTCCAGGAGCGCGCGATGATCCGGCCGGTGCGGCTCGGTGCCCCCGAGCCGGCGGTGGTGCCCGGCCGTCCCGCGCCCACCCTGCCGACGCCCGTCGATCCGCCGGCGGTCGAGGGGCATCTCGACGCGGTGCGTCCTGTCGACGGGGCGGTGATGTTCGACGGCTGGGCGCATGCGCGCGACTGGCCGGCGGTGCAGATCGCGATCGAGGCGCGTGCCGGGGAACGGTCGCTGGCGATTGCCGTCGCGGCGAACGAGCGGCCCGACCTCGTCCCGCACGGCTTCGGCGACGGCCGCCACGGCTTCTCGCTCGCGGTGCCGGCCGAGCGGCTGGGGGACGGCGCGATCGAGGTGACGGTCGGCCCGTTCGACGGCGGCGCGGCGATCGCCCGGACCGTGGTGACGCGATGAGCCGCGCGATCCTGGTCATCGGGCAGAGCCATGTCGCGGCGATGCGCGCAGCGGCCAAGGCGCGGCGCGAGGCCGATCCCGATCGTCCGCGCACCCGCGTCATCCACACGATCGAACCGCAATATGCGCCCGAGGTCGAAGGCGAGGGCGACGGTGCGCGCTTCGCCCCCGCGCTGGCCGACGCGATCCGCGAGCAGATCGATCGCCACGCGCCGCTCGTCGCCTCGGCCAGCGGCGGCAATGTCCATAATGGTTTCGCGCTGATCCGCCATCCGCGCCCCTATGACTTCCTGCTGTCGGACGAGGACGGTCCGCCGCTCGACCCGGACGCCGAGCCGGTCACCGAGGCGCTGGTGCGCGCCGCGCTCGAGGCGGGGCTGGAGCGCGACCGCGTCCGGCTGCGCGAGATCCGGCGGATCGCGGGCGAAGGCGTGATCCAGCTCGAATCGCCGCCGCCGCTCGCCGACGGCACGATCATCGCTGCGCAGGCCGACGCCTATTTCCGCAACCGGGGCATCGCCGAGCTGGGCGTGGCGCCGGCCGGGCTGCGCTACAAGATCTGGCGGCTCCATTCGCGCATCGTCGCGGGCTATTGCGCCGATCTCGGCCTCCGCTTCCTGCCGGCGCCGGCCGGGACGCGGGACGCGCGGGGCTTCCTCCGCCCCGAATTCGCCGGGGATGCCACCCATGGCAACCAGGATTATGGTGAGGCGGTGATCCGCGCGTTGGAGGCCCTGTGAGCGACCATCCCTATCGCAGCCTGCCCGACGGCGCCTATTGGCGCCGCGCGGTGGCGGGGCGGGGGCCGGCGATCGATCCGCTCGGCGGCGGCTTCCTCACGCTCGGGCGGGAGGAGAAGGTCGCGACGGCGGGGAGCTGCTTCGCCCAGCACATCGCCCGCTACCTCAAGCGCAGCGGCTTCGCCTTCCTCGTCACCGAGACGGCGCATCCGATCGTCCCGGCCGACGCGGCGGAGCGGCATGGCTACGGCCTGTTCAGCGCCCGCTACGGCAATATCTACACCGCGCGCCAGCTCCTCCAGCTGTTCGACCGGGCCTATGGCGCCTTCGCCCCGGCCGAGGATGTCTGGGACGCGGCCGAGGGGGGCGGGCGCGTGGTCGATCCCTTCCGCCCGACGATCGAGCCGCGGGGCTATGCCAGCGAAGCCGAGCTGCGCGCCGACCGCGCGCATCACTTGGCGAAGGTGCGCGAGATGTTCGAAGCGCTCGACATCTTCGTCTTCACCCTCGGCCTGACAGAGGGGTGGGAATCGACCGGCGACGGCGCGGTCTTCCCGGTCTGCCCCGGCGTGTCGGGCGGGCGCTTCGATCCGGCGCGGCATCGCTTCCGCAACTTCCGCGTGGGGGAGGTGACCGCCGACATGGCCGCCTTCGTCGCGCGGCTGCGCGGGGTCAATCCGCGCGCGCGGATCATCCTGACCGTCTCGCCGGTGCCGCTGGTCGCGACGGCGAGCGGCAACCATGTGCTGGCGGCCACGACCTATTCCAAGTCGGTGCTGCGCGCCGCCGCGCAGGAGATTGCCGAGGATCATGACGGCGTCTTCTACTTCCCCTCCTATGAGATGATCACGGGCGCCCCCGCCGCAGCGCGCTATTTCGCCGAGGACCTGCGTAACGTGACGGAGGAGGGCGTCGCCCATGTCATGTCGGTGTTCCTGCGCCACGCCGCCGGCATCGACCTCCCCGCGCCGCTGGCGGCGCCCGCTTCCGAAACGCCCGACGCGACCCTCGCCGCCGCGCGCGAATGGGTGCAAGTGATGTGCGACGAGGCGCTGCTCGACCCCGAAGGGGAATAGCGCCTACAGCTTGCGCGCGATCAGCGTGTTGCCGGCGGCGAACATGGCGCGGGCCGGTTCGGGCGTCGCCGCCAGCACCCGTTGCCAGAAGGGCCCGCCGGGCGGCTGGGCGATCAGCTCGCCGACGCTCATCGCCTTCAGCTCGTCGCGCAGCGCGTCGTCGGTCAGTGCCTCGGCCAGCCCGCCGAGCTGCCAGTGGAGCGCATGGTCGGGGGTCTGGTTACCCTCGGTCGCCAGCTTGACCCGCTCGAACCCCGCGTCGAACAGCCGCGCCAGCCCCTCGCGGGTCGCGTTGTAATAATGGGAGGGATAGCCGTGGACCGGCACCAGGAAGGGATAGTCGATGAACACCATCCCGCCGGGCTTGAGCATCCGGGCGAATTCGGCGGCGGCGACCCAGGGCTCGGCCATATGCTCCATCACCGCGAAGCAGCCGATCCCGTCGAGCGAGGCGTCGGCGATCGGGTAGCGGCAGGCGGGCGCGATGACCAGGTCGGCGCTGACCGAGGGATAGACCTCCAGATAGAGGCAATTGTCGAAGGTCCGCGAGCGGCGGCCGCAGCCGACGTCGAGATAGAGCTTGTCCGGGTTGGCGCGCACCGTCTCGACGAAGTCGCTCAAGCCGGGATTGGCCGATTCGCCGTCATAGTCGCCCAGGTCGTGCGCGGCCGCGCCATAGCCGACCGGGAAGCTGTCCGCCGCGCCGAGGAAGCGGAAATCGCCGCCCGCGCCGCGTCCTGCGTCGAGCAGAGGCGCGAAGCGAGCATATTTGGCCTCGGCGCGGGTGCCGGGCAGGCCGGCGGCGGCGCGGGTGAGCTGCCGGCGGCCCTCCTTGCGGCCGTGGCGCTCGAAATGCTTCCAGGCGTCGCCGCCCGCCGCGACGTGGCGCGCGACGTCGGGATTGGCGGCAAGGTAGAGCTGCTCGACGAAATTCTCGTCGGTGGCCGGCTCGAAACGCGAGGGGTCCTGCATCGCGCTTGCCTATCGCGAGATGGCGGCGAGGGCCAGCGGACTCCGTGGGCGACGGCCCTCACCGATTCAGCGCGATCAGCCGCCGGAGCGTTTCGCCCAGGAAGATATTGTCCTCCTCGGCCTCGAAATGGATGCCGGCCACCGGCGACGGGGTGTGCAGATAGGCGAGGCGGTGCCGCCCGCGCTGCTCCCAAAGCTCCAGTCCCCGCGGCGCTCGCCGTTCCGGGGAGATGAGGACGAGCAGCTCGATTGCGGGATAGGAATCGAGCGCGGCGCAGAGTCGGTCGAACCCGAACCATCCGCCCTGATACCGCTCGGCGATGGCGAGCAGCAGATGGGGCCGGCCCGATGCCAGGGCGGCCCGGAAACGGGCAACGCACCGTTCGAGATAGGCGTAGCCCTCCGCCGAGACGGGATCATAATGGTTGAACATCGTGTTCAGCCCGTAGCGGCGGCGATAATGGTCGTGATCGGCGAAACAGCTGTCTGCCGTGTGGCGTTGCTCGACGGGCACGGGCTTCAGATGCCGGCGGTCGAGGAAGACGGCGAAATCATCCTCGATGCAGTCGCTCACCATGCGGAGGTTGGAGAATATCCAGTCGAAGGGCGCCGAATAGCGTTTCAGGCCGGCGGCCTTGAGCATCGTGCTGGTCAGGCATTGCGCGCCGATCGACAGCACCGAGTCATAGCTTCGCGGAGCGTCCCAACGGGCTTCGGCTGACATGAATGACAAGAACCCCACCGCGCGGCAAAGCCATATTGTGCGCAGTGGGCGCGTGGCGATCAAGGTCGGATCGGCCTATGGGCTTTTTCCGATCAAGCCGCTAACCGTTCGCGCGACCGTGAAGGAGACGAGATTGGGGCGGCCCGACACCCGACAAGCGCGCATCGCGATCCTCGTGCTGGGCATGCACCGCAGCGGGACGTCGGCGCTCACCCGGCTGATCGGGCATCTCGGCGCGGCGCTGCCTGCCGACGCGATCGAGGCGCATGCCGACAATGCGCGCGGCTATTGGGAATCGGCCGCGATCGTCAAGGCCGGCGACCAGCTCTTGCGCGTCGCGCGGTCGAGCTGGTTCGATCCGCGCCCGCTCGACCTGTCCCGGCTCGACCCCTCGGCGCTGCGGTCGCGCAAGGACCGTCTGTGGGAGGCGGTCGGCGCCGCCTTCGGCGATGCGCCACTGATCGCGATCAAGGACCCGCGCCAGTGCCGCTTCGTACCGACCGTCGTCGAGACGCTGGCCGAGCATGGCGTGGCGAGCCGCGCGGTGCTGATGCTGCGCGATCCCGACGCGATCGCCCGCTCGGTCGCGAAGCGCGACGGCACCACCCCGGCCTATGCCCAGCTCCTGTGGCTGCGGCACATGATCGACGCCGAGCGCGCGACGCGCGGATTGAACCGCGCCGTGGTCGACTATGACGCGATGCTGGCCGACTGGCGCGACGCCGCCGCGCGGCTGCTGCCGCTGACCGGCGGGACGATGCCCGACGGCGAGGCGGCCGAAGCGATCGACGCTTTCCTCGACCCGTCGCTGCGCCACCATGGCGGCGGCGGAGCATCGGCGATCGAGGCGCCGCTCGGACCGATCGTCGCCGCCGTGCGCGACGGGATGGTGGCGCTCGCGGTCCGCGACGACGCTGCCGCGCGGGCGGCGCTCGACGAGGCCTATGCCGGGCTGGAGGCGCTGCCCTGGCTTGCCGACGACATCATCCATGACGAGCTGCGCCATCGCCGTACCGGCGAGAGCGACGCCGCGCCGGCGCCCGCCGCGCCGCTCCCGGCGGTCGAGGTCCCGCGCGCGTCGATGCCGGCGCCGACCCCCGAACGGGCCGAGGCTGTGGCGATGATCCGCGACAGCGGGCTGTTCGACGAGGCCTGGTATCGCGCCACCTATCCCGACGCGGCCGCCAGCGGGCTCGACCCGATCGAGCATTATCTGACGATCGGCGCGCCGAAGGGGCATGATCCCAACCCGCTGTTCGACACCGGCTTCTACGCGCGGCAGATGGCGCGCCGCATCGCGGCGGAGGGCGGCCGGTGAAGGCGGCGCTGGTCCTCCACCTCTTCTACCCCGAGGTCGCGGTCGAGCTGATCGACCAGGTGGCGGCGATCGGCGCATCGGTCGATATCTTCGTGACGCACAGCGTCGCGCTCGACGAGACCGTCCTCGCCGCGCTCGATCGCCTGCCGCGCAAGGCCGAGGTCGTGACCGTCGCCAATCGCGGCTGGGACATCGGCCCGCTGTTCGAACTGCTGCCGCAGCTCGCCGAACGCGGCTACGACCTGATCGGCAAGCTCCACAGCAAGAAGGGCGGATCGGGCTATGCGCCCGAATGGCGCCGGCTCGCCTATGACGGGATGATCGCATCGCCCGCGCTGGTCGCCGACATCGTCGCGGCGTTCGACGCGCACCCCGATCTGTCGCTGCTGGGGGCGAAGCCGCTCTACAAGTCGGTCGCCAGCCATCTGTTCCGCAATGCCGAGCTGCTCTCCGACCTCGCCCCGCGCCTGACCGCGCCGGCTTATCCACCGGCCGACTGGGGTTTCTTCGCCGGCACCTTCTTCTGGGCGCGGCGGACGCTGCTGGAGAAGGTAGCGGCGCTCGCCGACTTCCGCGACGCGGCCCCCAACCAGGATCGCGACGGCGCGCTCGGCCATGCGGTCGAGCGGCTGTTCGGCCTCGCCCCGATCGGGCTGAGCGGCAAGATCGGACTGGTCGAGGATGGCCGGATCGAGCTGATCCGGGCGCCGGGCGCGCCGTCGCACGAGCCGGTGATCCAGACGCTGGTCGACGCGGCGGGGCTCGGCGTCGGGTCGGTCGACGAGCAGTTGGCGGCGCTGATCGCGACGCACAACCCGTTGATCGACTATATCCGCCATGGCCGCGAGGCCGATGCGCTCGATCCCAATCTTTATTTCTCGTCCGCCTGGTATAATTCGATCCACGCCGACGTGCATGCGGCGGGGATGCTGCCGCTTCACCATTATATCCACCATGGCGCGGCCGAGGGACGGTCGACCGGGCCGCTGTTCGACGGCCTCTTCTACCGCAAGAGCCATGACGACGTGACCGGCGATCCGCTGCGCCACTTCCTCGAGGTCGGGGCCGCCGAGGGGCGGGTGGCGATCCCGGTCAGCCGGCCGCGCTACGAAACCGGCGACGAACGGCCGCGCCGCTTCTACCGCCATTTCGACATCGCCCGCGAGGAGGCCTTCCTGCGCGCGATGGCGGAGCTGCCCGACGATGTCCGCCGCCGGGCCGACGAGACGCTGGTCAGCGTCGTCATGCCCGCCTGGAACCGGGCGGACCGGATCGCCGGGGCGATACGATCGGTGCTGGCGCAGAGCCACCGGCGCTTCGAGCTGCTGGTCGTTGACGACGGATCGACCGACGGCACCGCCGAGATCGCCGCGGCCTTCGCCAGCGACCCGCGCGTCCGCCTGATCCGCGGCGGGCATGGCGGGGTCAGCGCCGCGCGCAACCTGGGGCTGGAGGCGGCGACCGGCGAGATCGTCGCCTATCTCGACAGCGACAATGTCTGGAAGAGCTGGTTCCTCGACGTGATGGCGCTGTTCATGACCGCCGAGGGGCTCGACGCCGCCTATTCGGGGATCGCGCTGCGCGACGAGCTCAACCAGCTCACCGGCTATCGCGGCGACGATTTCGACTGGGACGCCTGCCTCGCCGAGAATTATGTCGACCTCAACGCCTTCTGCCACCGCCGCGCGCTGGTCGCCGGGCTTGGCGGGTTCGACACCAACCTCCGCCGGATGGTCGATTGGGACCTGATCCTGCGCTACGCCAAGGGGCGCCCGGTCGGCTATGCGCCCTTCGTCGGCTGCGAATATCATGACGCGAAGGGCGACCAGGGGCGGATCACGGTCACCCAGCCGGCCGCCTTCCAGGCGCTGGTGCGGACCAAGAACCGGCTCGGCCTGCCGACCGGCGCCAGCGCGCATGAGCTGGCGGCGGCGCTCAAGCTCACCATCGCGATCAAGATCGCCGCGCCCGAGGAGGAGAAGGCCGCCTGGGGCGACTATCACTTCGCCGAGAGCCTCGCCGCCGCGATCGGCCGGCTGGGCCATGCCGTCCGGATCGACTTTCGTGGCCAGTGGCACGGCCATGCGATCGCCAGCGAGGATCTGGTGATCGTGCTGCGCGGCCTGATCCCCTATGAGCCGCGTCCCGGCCAGATGGCCTTCCTCTGGAACATCAGCCATCCCGACCAGGTCGGCTTCGACGAATATGACCGCTATACGCGCGTCTATGCCGCCTCGGGATCGCATGCCGCGCTGCTCGGGCATATCGTCCGCCCGCCGGTCGTGCCGATGCTGCAGGCGACCGACCCGGAGCGCTTCCACCCGATCGATCCGCCGCCGTCTGCGCCCGACATCGTCTTCGTCGGCAATTCGCGCGGTGTCGACCGGGAGATCGTCTCCTGGGCGATCGAGGCCGGGCATCCGCCCGCCATCTACGGCGACGGCTGGGACGGTCGCGTGCCGGCCGATCTGGTCAGGGCCCGCAACGTCGACAACCGCGCGGTCGGCGCGCTCTATGCCGGCGCGGGCGTCGTCCTCAACGACCACTGGCCGTCGATGCGCGCCTTCGGCCTGCTGTCGAACCGGCTGTTCGACATCGTCGGCAGCGGGGGGAGGGCGCTGTCCGATCCGGTGCCGTCGATGGCGTCGGTGTTCGGCAATGCGGTGGCGCAGGTCTCGGGCCCGGCCGAGCTGGAGGCGGCGGCGGACGAGCTGCTCGCCCGGCCGCGCAACGATCCGGCGGCGCGGCTGGCCGCCGACTATGTCCATGCCGAGCACAGCTTCGACGCGCGGGCGCGGACCTTCATCGCCGACGCCTTCGCGGTGCTCGGCCTGCCGTCGCCGGTTCCGGCCGAGGCCCCCGATTTCGACGATCGCCTCGCCGTCCACGTCATCGCCAGGCACAGTGCGATCGGCCCGCAAAGCTCGGCCTATATCCGGCTGGTCGCGCCGCTGACCGACGAGAGCGTCGCGGGGCGGCTGCGGCTGACGCTCGGCGCGCCCGACGATGCCGTGCCCGACTGCGACGTCTGCATCGTCCAGCGCACCGCGCTGCCGACCGTCGAGGCGGTCGACGCGTTGGTCCGGCGGCTGGGGGAGATGGGCGCGGCGCTGGTCGTCGACGTCGACGACGCCTTCACCCTGATCGGGCCCGATCATCCCGAACATGATCTCTATCGCCCGCTCAACGCCGCGCTCGACCGGGCGGTGGCGGCGGCGGCCGAGACCTGGTTCTCGACCGCCGAGCTCGCCGATGCCTATGCGCCGATCGGCGCGCGCGGCGTGGTCGCGCCCAACGCGATCGATCCCCGGCTGTGGCGCGACTGGCGCACGGCGCGGCCTACGCCCTTCGCCGGGGACAAGGTGCGGATGCTCTACATGGGCACCCACACCCATGGGCCCGATCTCGCCCTGATCCGCCCGGCGCTCGAGCGGCTCCATGCCGAGCGTGGCGACGCCTTCGACCTGACCGTGATCGGGGTCGACCCCGATCTCGCGCCCGCGCCCTGGCTGCACCGGCTGGCGCCGCCGGCCGAGGCGGTCAGCTATCCGCGCTTCGTCCGCTGGCTGCGCGGGCAGGGGCCGTTCGACCTCGGCCTGGCTCCGCTCGCCGATAATCCGTTCAACCGCTGCAAGTCGGACATTAAGGCTCTCGACTATGCGGCGCTCGGCATCCTCCCGCTGGTCAGCGACGGACCCGCCTATCGGGCCGATCCGGTGCTCGGACGCCACATGCCGTTCGCGGAGGCGGATGGCTGGCTCGACGCGTTGCGGGCGGTGCTCGACGATCGCGGCGATGCGGCGCGGCGGGCGGCGGCGGTCGAGGCGCATGTCTGGGATCGCCGCGTGGTCGCGCGGAGCGGCCCGATGCTCGTCGACCGGCTCGAGGCCTATCGGCGATAGGAGGAACGGATGAGACTGCTCTGGCTGCTTCCGCTGGCGGCGCTGCCGCTCCTGCTGGCGGCGGGCAGCGCGCCGAAGCTGGGCCTGCCGATCGCCTGTGAACTCGGCCGGAACTGCGCGATCCAGAATTATGTCGATCTCGATCCGTCGCCGGCCGCCAGCGACTATCGCTGCGGCAGCCGGACCTACGACAAGCATAGCGGGGTCGATTTTCGGCTGACCAGCATGGCCGAGCAGCGCAAGGGCGTCGCCGTGCTCGCCGCCGCCGCCGGCACGGTGCTGCGGGTCCGCGACGGGGTGGCCGATGTCTCGGTGCGCGAGGCGGGCAAGGCGGCGATCGCCGACAGGGAATGCGGCAACGGGCTGGTGATCGCCCATGCCGGCGGGCTCGAAACCCAATATTGCCACATGGCCAGGGGCAGCATCGCCGTGAAGCCGGGCCAGCAGGTGAGCGCCGGCACGCCGATCGGCAAGGTCGGCCTGTCGGGCAACACCGAATATCCGCATCTGCACTTCACCGTCCGGCTGGACGGCAAGGTGGTCGAGCCCTTCGCCGCCGGCGCCAAGGCGGGCCAGTGCGGCGGCGGGGAGAGCCTCTGGTCGCCGGCGGCGGGGCTGGCCGGGGCTTACAAGGCGGGCGAGGTGCTCAACGCGGGCTTCGCCACCGGCCCGGTGACGATGGCGGCGGTGCAGGAGAACGGCGTGGACCAGCCGCCGCGCCCGAGCCGCGCGTCGCCCGCGCTCGTCGCCTTCGTCCAGGCGATCGGGCTGAAGGGCGGCGACGTCCAGCGCATCACAATCACCGCGCCCGACGGGTCGGTGCTCGTCGACAGCAGCGCCAAGCCGCTCGATCGCGACAAGGCGCAGTGGCTATCGTTCGCGGGCAAGAAGCGGCCGGCGGCGGGATGGCCCGCCGGTCGTTATAGCGCGCGTTATGTAGTGCTGCGCGGGGGCAAGGCCGTGATCGACCGGCGGTTCGAGATGCTGTTGAAGTAGCTGCTCCTGCTCTCTATGCGAAGGGGCTCGTTGCAGAGAGGCGCGCCGTGAAAGACGTTCTCCACGTTGGTTGTGGCAGCGCCACGATTAAGAAGATGACGCCCGGCTTCCAGCAAGGCTGGAGGGAGATTCGTTTCGATATCAATCCCGATGTCCGGCCCGATATCGTCGGCACCACCACGGACATGAAAGCGGTGGCGGACGGCAGCGTCGACGCGGTCTATTCGTCGCATAATATCGAGCATGTCTATGCGCACCAGGTGGAACAGGTCCTTTGCGAGTTCCGGCGCGTGCTCAAGCCGGACGGCTTCCTGGTCGTGACATGCCCGAATATCCAGCCGGTGGCAGAGTTCGTCGCCAAGGGGAGGCTGACCGAACCGCTCTACACGTCGCCGGCGGGGCCGATCAGTGCGCTCGACATCCTCTATGGCCATGGCAAGGCGATCAGGAATGGCGAAGAGTATATGGCGCATCGCACGGCTTTCACGGCAGACACGTTGGGCACGGCGATGCGCGCGGCGGGTTTCGGCACGACCGGCATACGCAAGAGGGGCCTGGACCTGTGGGCGATCGGTGTCGCCGCCGCTTCGGCCAAGGATGTCGTCATCCGGCTGATGGCGGATTATCTCCCGTCGACCCAGCGTGCCAAAGCGCAATGAGGCGCATCTGATGCGCAAGCGCATATTGTTCGTTCATCAGAACTTCCCCGGCCAGTTCCCGCATATAGCCGATGGCTTGATCGCGCGTGGGGACGAGGTGGTGGCGATCGGCGGGCCGACCGCGAAGGAGCGCCCCGGCGTCGCCCTCATCCGCTGGAACAACAAGCGGGGAACGGCGGCCGGCATCCTTCCCGTCGCGATCCGGGCCGAGGCCGACCTGATCCGGGCGGAGGCGGCCGCGATGGCGGCGGTCGAGTTGGCGCGGCGCGGGTTCAAGCCCGACCTGATCATCGCCCATCCGGGTTGGGGCGAGACGGTTCATCTCAAGGACCTGTTCCCCCATGCGAAGCTGATCCTGTTCGGGGAATTCTACTATCGCCACCTCGGCGGCGACATGAATTTCGATCGCGAGTTCGAGACGCCGACCCTGGCCGGCGCGATGCGCACCAATGGCAAGAATGTCGTCCAGACGCAGGCTTTCACGCAGGCCGACCTGATCGTGTCGCCGACCGCGTTCCAGGCATCGACCTTTCCGGAGATATTCCGCCCGCGCATCCGCGTGTTGCACGAGGGCGTCGACCTGTCGCGCGCGCGGTGCAATCCCGATGCGCGCCTGACCCTCGCCGACGGGCGCGTGCTCGACCGCTCGACGCCGGTGATCACCTTCATCAACCGCAACTTCGAACGGCTGCGCGGTTTCCACATCTTCATGCGGGCGCTGCCGCGCTTGATGGAGGCGGTTCCGGAGGCGCAGGTCGTCGCGATCGGCGCGGACGGCGCCGGCTATGGCGGCGATCGCCCCGACAAGAAGCAATGGCGCCACGCCATGCTCGACGAGATGGGCGGGCGGATCGACCGGTCGCGGCTGCACTTCGTCGGCCGGGTCGAGCATGACCGGATGATCGACATCCTGTCGATCGGGGCGGCGCATGTCTATTACACCTACCCCTTCGTCCTCTCCTGGTCGCTGGTGGAGGCGATGGCGTGCGAATGCCTCGTCCTCGGATCGGACACCGCGCCGGTGCGCGATGCGATCACCGACGGGCAGGACGGCGTGCTCAACGATTTCTTCGATGTGGAGGCGCTGTCCGCGGCGATGATCCGCGCGATCCGCGAACCCGGGGCATTCCAGGCGATGCGCGCCCAGGCACGCCGCACCGCGCTCGCCCGCTTCGACCGCGCCACAGTGGGCGTTCCCGGCTGGCTGGCGCTGATCGACGAGGCGATGGGCGGCTGAGGGGGGCTGGCGAAGGACCGGTCGGGAAACCGAAGGACCGGCCAGGCACTTCTTGTCGCTCCCTTTCTCACGCCATCATTCCCGCGAAAGCGGGAATCCATGGACGGCGGTACTCCGCGTCAAAAAATGTCCCGTAGCCGTGGATTTCCGGTTTCGCGGGAAATGACGCTCGATTGGGGCGAGCCAAACAGTGATCGGTTGAAGAAGAGCGCTGTGATCGAGTGAGGGCAAAACAATTCGGCGCACCGCTCGATCATTCACCAAAAGAAAAGGGGCCGGCTTTCGCCGGCCCCTTCGCTTTACCTTGGTCGCGCTGTTAGGCGACAGCGGTGGTGAAGTCGTCGACCGTAAGGTCGGCAGCCGTCACACCCTTGAGCAGGATGAACTGATCGGCATCACCCGCAGCCGCATAGGTGCCATCGGTACCGTTGTAGAACAGGTAGGTGTCGGCACCGACCTGGATCGCCGCGACCGAACCCGCAACAGCGTCATGCGCAAGCAGGTTCTGAGCGTAGGTGTTCGCGTCAGCGAAGGTGGTGAAGGTGGCGCCGCTACCCTGCAGGATAACGCCATCATCCTCATCGAGCGCGAAATCGAGCTGGATCTTGTCGGTACCAGCCGTGAAGTCGGTGATCGTGTCGTAATAGGTCTTCGACGAAATCGTGACCGGGTCGGCATCGCCAGCAGCGAAGACGAACACGTCTTCACCGTCGCCACCGGTCAGCAGGTCGGCACCGACGCCGCCGATGATGGTGTCATCACCGAGGTCACCCGAAATGATGTCGTCGCCATCGCCACCCGAGATGACATCGTCACCAGCACCGCCATTGAGGCTGTCGTTGCCGGCGTCACCAAAGATCGTGTCGTCGCCCTTGTTGCCGTTGATGCTGTCGTTGCCAGCATCGCCGTGGATGGTGTCGTCATCGGCACCACCGCGAATACGGTCCGATCCCTCGCCACCGTTCAGCGTGTCGTCACCGGCATTGCCCTGGATATAGTCGTTGCCCAGGCCGCCCGAGATGGAGTCGGCACCATCATCCGCACCGCCAGCAGCCGAGTGGCCATAGAGGTGATCGGCACCTGCGCCGCCGGTGATCGTGTCAGCGCCGTCGCCACCCAGAATGATCTGGGCCTTGGTAGCGGCCGTAGCGTTGAGCGTATCGTTGCCGCCATCGCCGGCAATGGTGTTGGTGCCGGCACCGGTGATGGTGACGGTGTCGTCGCCGCCGCCGCCGGAGACAATGTTGCTGCCCGAGGCCGAGACGGTGATCGTGTCGACACCGTTGAAGCCATAGGCAGCGCTGCCCGCATTGGTGACGTCGAAAGTATTGGCAGCGGCGCTGCCGAGGAACAGTTCGGCGCTGCCACCGGGAATGAACTCGACGTTCGTACCGGTGAAGGCGCTGGCATCGAAGGTCAGCGTCTGTTCGCCGTAGGTCAGCGTGACAGTCGCAACCTGAAGGCCGGCGGCAGGCGTGTAGACAACGGCGAGGTCGGTCGGCACGGCCTGCTTGAAATACAGGGTATCGCTCGAGGTGAACGCTTCCGCCTGAGCCTGAGTGCCCTCTTCGAAGATGAAATTGTTAATAGTCGTAGCCATTAGAAACCTCCAGTTGAACCTTACCCGGGCAAGCAGTGCGCAACCTCCCGTTTGCACGAGCGGGAGGCACCCCTTGCCGCCCGCGAACCGATCCCCCACGGCATGGTTCGACGGGCAAGCCCAGAACGTTGCTTAGCCAAGCTTTCTCAACCGTGCAACAGACAAAAGCGCACCGCAACATGGGCGATTGCACTATCTTATCTGCGAGTTAGCCCGTTCGAGTCGGCTTGAGCCGTTCACGCGCCAGCAATAATATCGAAAAAAGCGAGGAAACGAAGCCCTTTTTAGTGGCTTCGCAAGCTCCCGTCGAACAGATTCAGTAAATCACGCCGAAGCTAGGGAGACTTCGCAACAAACACGGTGATCTGGCGAGGTGCTGTTCGTCGTTCTATGGTCAGTTTCGGGTCCAGGCGGCGGCGGGCAGGCCGGATAGCGTCTCGAATCGGGCGAGGTCCTTGTGGTAGAGTTCCACGAGTAGCGCTCGATCTTTCGCTTCTAAGAGCCTGATTCAAAATTATCGGGCGTAATTTCCTAGCTTTGCGATTCTTCGTGTGAAGAGCTGGATTGAAGCGATGAAGAGCCATGCGGTTGCGGAAGCGATGGTTTGTTCGAAGTCCTTGGCGAGGCGCCGGTTTCGATTGAGCCAAGCCAGCGTTCGCTCGACGACCCAGCGCCTGGGCAGCACGACGAAGCCTTTTGCCGTATCCGATCGCTTGACGATCTCGACGGTCCATTTGCCGATGCGGCGCAGGGCATCCCTGAGCTTTTCGCCCGCATAGCCACCGTCGGCAAAGACATGGCGCAGCCACGGGAAGCGACGGACGATCTCGGCCAGCACCAACGGCGCGCCATCGCGATCCTGGATATCGGCAGTATGGATCACGGCATGGACCAGATTGCCGTCGGTGTCGGTCAGGATGTGGCGCTTGCGCCCCTTGATCCTCTTCCCCGCGTCATAGCCGCGAGGCCCGCCGCTTTCCGAGGTCTTCACACTCTGGCTGTCGATCACCCCGGCGCTCGGCGAAGCCTCGCGGCCTACAGCTTCCCGCCCGATCAACAGCAGGGCATGATTGAGCGACAGCCACAGGCCGTTGTCGCGCCACAGATAAAACCAGCGCCGCACCGTCGAGACGGGCGGAAAGCACGGCGGCAGCATCCGCCACGGCAGCCCGCCGCGCAGCAAATACAAAATCGCCTCGATAATGCGCCTGAGCGGCCACTTGCGCGGACGTCCCACCGACGAGGGCGGCGGAAAGAAGGGCTCCAGCACCGCCCATTCGGCATCGGTCAAATCGCTTGGCAAAGCCAGTTCTGTACGGGCATATTGCGCCCGAGTGGTATCGGTCCACATCGTCGATCTCCGGAAGTTTGTTGCAAAACCCCTGAATCAACGACTGGCGCTAGCGTCAAGCTAACTTGCTGATACCACTCAACTTAATTTCGGATCAGGCTCTAATTGTGAGGGATAGGCGATCTCGCGCGCCGCATGGACGGTCCGCGGCGTGGTCGATGCGGGAGGCTCCACGCCCAGGAATCGGCAGACCGTGTTGAGGGTGCTCTCCGGGTCGTGCTGCAGGTCCTCGGACCGCAGCAACAGGCATTGCTCACGCGGGAAGAGGGCGAACAGCCGTTCGACCTGCGCCCCATAGAAACCCCGCTCGACATAGCTGAACACGCGATGGTGACCCGGCGCCGTTGGATCGCCCGCCGCCACCCGCGCGCGGCCCTCGCGGATGCACCAGGCGAAGGGCTCGGTCTCCTTCCGCTTGGCATATTCCATCTTCCAGTGGGACCAGGCCCGTTCGACCGGATCGCGGAACAGCAGGATGATCTTGATCGCGGGATGGTAGCGGGCGATGCGTTCGAGCGCGTTGGGCCAATAGAGATAGATCGGGGTCGCCTCGCCGCGCAGCCGGTCGTCCGCCGCGAACAGGGCATGATAGGCAGAATAGTCCGGATTGGACCAATCTACCGCCTGCTCCTCGTCGAAGAAATGCGCCTCCTTGACCGCCGGCATCTGGATGTCGGGCAGCTCGCGGAGATAATCGAACAGGGCGCTGGTGCCCCCTTTCTGCACCCCCGCGACCAGGAAATCGACCTTGCGGTCGCCGCTCATCTCTCCCTCATCGCCGTCCGCATGGAGTCGGTGAACGGCTCGAGCAGATAGTCGAGGATCGAGCGCTCGCCGGTGACGATCGCCACGCTGGCCTGCATGCCGGGGGTCAGGTGAACATTGGGTCCCGCCTTGGCGAGATTGGCAGCCGGCACCGTGATCTCGGCGAGGAAATGGCTGGCGCCGGTCTTCTCGTTGACCCGCGCGTCGGCCGACACCAGCGAGACGGTGCCGTCGACCGGGGAGACGAGCCGCGGGTTGAAGCCCAGCAGCGTCACCCGCGCCGGCATGCCTGGACGGACGTCGGAGATGTCACGCGGGGCAACCTCGGCCGCGATGACCAGCTCGGTGTTGGTCGGGACGATCTGCATCAGCGTCTGCCCGGCCCCGGCGACACCGCCCTCGGTGAACTGGGTCAGGTTGAACACATAGCCGGCGACCGGCGCGCGGACCTCGGACTGGTCGCGCAGCACCTGCGAGGCGCGCAGCTTCGGCACCGCGTCGGCGAGCTTTTCCTGTGCGGCACGGATGCCGTCGGCGACCTCGGTCTGGTGACGGTCCTCGAGCTGGGCGATTTGCAGGCGGATCTGGCCGATCGACTGCCGGACGCGGGCGATGTCGGACATCACCGAGCCCTTCTGGCCGCGGACCTGGACCGCGTTCCGCTCGAGCGCCAGCAGCCGGCTGTTCGGGGCATAGCCCTGGCGCGCCAGTTCGCGGACGCCGTCCAGTTCCTCGCGGATGAGCTTGCTCTGGTCGTCGATCGCCTGGGCCTGGATGTTCAGGCCGTTGATCTGCGTTTCGAGTTGCTGGGCCTGCGAGCCGAGCACGAGCGCCTGGCTGCGGTAGAGCGTCGTCCGGGTCTGGAACAGGGCATCCTGGCCCTGGATCAGTGCGGCGACGCGCGGGTCGTTCATCCGGCTGCGCAGCTCGGGTGGGTAGGTGACGGTGGCGGCATCGGCGGCCTCCGCCTGGAACCGCGCGATCTGGGCGTTCGAGCTGTCGACGATGCTCTGATAGATATCGACCGAGGCGCCCGACTGGCTGTCGTCGAAGCGGATCAGCAACTGCCCCCTGGCGACCTTCTGCCCCTCCCGGACGAAGATCTGGCGGACCACGCCGCTTTCGAGGCGGCTGAGATTCTTGCTGTTGTTCTCGACCTTCACGACGCCGGTGGCCATCGCCGCGCCGGAGATCTTGAAGATCGCAGCCCAGACCAGCAGGGCGAAGACGAGGACGAGGACGACGATTCCGCCGGTCCGCATCGGCCGGCGCAGGTCGCGCTCCAGCTCGGGGTCGCTCTGGGCGGGGGCGAGGCTGAACGCGACGAGGTCGGTCGGGGCGGCGTCCGTTTCCTCGTCTGGTGCAGGCTCGGCGCGGGTCAGCATGCGGCGGAGATCGGGGAGGAATTTCACGACTTGACCTCCTCGAGCGCCGGCGCCGGCTTCTTCTGAGGCGTGAGCGAGCGCATCACCTCCTCGCGCGGGCCGAAGCGTTCGATCCGGCCGCCGCGCACCATCATCAGCTTGTCGGCGTGGGCCAGCACGCTCGGCTTGTGCGACACCATGACCACGGTGGTTCCGCGCTCCTTCAGCCCCCTGATCGCTTCGGCGAGCGCGGCTTCGCCCTCCGCGTCGAGATTGGCGTTGGGCTCGTCGAGCACGGCGACCTTCGGATCACCGTAGAGGGTGCGGGCGAGGCCGACGCGCTGCCGCTGTCCAGCCGAGAGAACGGAGCCGCCTTCGCCGAGTTCGGTCTCATAGCCCTTGGGCAGGCGCAGGATCAACTCGTGCGCACCCGCTGCCTGGGCGGCCCTGATGATGTCGGCATCCTGGGCGTTGGGGAGGAAGCGGCAGATATTGCTGCGCACGGTTCCCGCGAACAATTCGGTGTCCTGTGGCTGATAGGCGACATGCTTGCCGAAATCGCCGCGCTCCCAGCTATAGACGTCCGCGCCGTCGAGGCGGACCGTGCCCGCCGTCGGCTTCCAGATACCGACCATCAGGCGGAGCAGCGTCGACTTGCCCGCGCCTGACGGGCCGATGATGCCGATCATCTCGCCGGGCTGGATCAGGAAGCCGGCACCGCTCAGGATCGGCGTGGGCGAAACGGCGGTCGAGAAGCTGACCCCCTCGAACGTGATCCGTCCCTGCGGAGCGGGCAGCTGGGTCGCGGGCACCGGCGGCTCATACTCGCCGAGCACCTTCTCCAGCCGGCGATAGGATTGTGACGCCTCGAACAGGATCTTCCAGGATCCGACGATCCGGTCGATCGGCGCCAGCGCGCGCGATGCGAGAATCATGTTGGCGAACAGCAGGCCGGACGCGATGTCGCCGTTGATCACCAGATAGGCGCCGACCGCGATGGTCGCGATCTGGATTCCCATGCGGACGAAGCGGATCGCGCTGGAGTAGAAGCTGCCCCGGCTGTTCGCCACGATCGTCATCCGCTGCGCCATCTGGCGATAGCCGGCCCAGGCGCTGCCGAGCGTCGGCAGCATGCCCAGCGCGCGCACGACCTCCGAATTGCGCAGCGCGGCGTCGGTGAACGAATAGCTCTTGATCGACGCGGCGCTCGCCTGCTTGAGCGCCGAATGGGTGGCGCGGTCCTGGAGCATCGCCAGGATCAGCAGGATGATGCCGCCGACCAGCGTGACGACGCCGATCCACGGATCGATGATGAACAGCAGGCCCATGAAGATCGGCATCCAGGGCAGGTCGAACAGGACGCTGACCGCGGCTCCGCTGATCGCGCCGCGGATCGCGTCGAGATCGCGCAGCGCCTGGGCGTGCGACCCGCCCATCCGCCGGACGACGAGGTCGAACAGCGCCGCGAAGGTCGGGCTCGCGAGTTGGCGGTCGAACGCCACCGAGAAATTGGTCAGCACCTGCGTGCGATAATGGTCGAGCACGCCCGAGACCATGAACACCACCAGCGCGCCGCCGGTCAGGACGAGCAGCGTCGAGCCGCTGTGGCTGTTGAGCACCCGCGAATAGATCTGGTTGGTGTAGATCGGCAGCGCCAGGTAGAGCAGGTTGCTCGCGAGGCTGAACAGCGCCGCGCAGATGAAGGAGTTCTTCCCCTTCTTCAGCGCATCGGTGATCATGTTCTTCTCGAACAGGACGGATATCATCGCGCAGTCGTTCCTGGTTGCGGCATCCGCCGGCAAGGCCGCCGGGAGCGGCTCATTACCATCGTGGCCGGTGCTCGGCTAAGGCTTTTCATCGAGGATCGTCGGGGAGCGGCGGCGGGTCGCCATAGTCGCCGACGATCGACGGAATCTCGGCGGCGGTCACGACCCGGCTCTTGCTGATCGGGGTGAGTGGCTCTTCCACCGAATCCTTGGGCGGCGGCGGCGGCATCGTCGTCGCGCCGGTCGGCTTCGGCTGGTTGGCGCCGCGCAGCTCGACCTTGGGCCGCGCATGCGGGCTGGCCGAACCGATCCGGTCGAGCAGCATCGCCGCCGGTTCGGTCGGCGAGATGCCGCGCCAGCGGACGCGCTTGAACTCGGCATCGAGGTCGCGTGCCGGGATCGCCGAATTGACCGTGCGCGCGTCGAGCCGGCCCATCGCCAGCAGCAGCGAGGCGCGCGCGACATATTCGCTGTAGCGGCTCGACAGCAGCGTCAGCTGCGCCGATGCCAGCTCCTGCTCGGCATTGAGCACGTCGGTCGTGCTGCGCAGCCCATATTGCTCCTCGCGCTGCATGCCGGCGAAGGTGATCTGGGCGGCTTCGACTTGGCGGCGGCCGGCCACCACCGCGACACGCGCGGCGGAGAGCTGGCTCCAGGCCAGGACGACGTCCTGGAGCGCCTGCCGCCGTTCGCCGTCGAGCGCGGCCTGCGCGGCGTTGTTCTGGTCCTGCGCCTGGCGGATGCGCGAGCTGATCGTGCCGGCCTGGAAGATCGGCTGGGTGATCGTGATCTGCGCGGTGACTTCGGTGGTCAGATTATGCCGGTCATAGGGCGACAGCGGGCCGAGCTTGCCGGCGCTGGCGCTGATCGACGCCTGCGGACGCTTGTTGCCGCGCTGCTCCGCGATGTTGGCGCGGCTCGCCTCCTCGGAGAAGCGCGCGGCGGTGAGGTTGGCATTCTCCTGGTCGGCGACGGCAAAGGCCTCGTCGATCGTCTCGGGCAGGCCCGGCAGCTCGGGCATCGGCTGCAGCGCGCCCGGCTCATGGCCGACGATCCGCAGATAGTCGCCGCGGCTGATCGCGAGCTGGGCCTCGGCCGAAGCGAGCTGGCTTTCGCCCGCCGCGAGTCGGGCGTCCGACTGGGCGACGTCGGTGATCGTCGCGTCGCGCACCTTGCGTCGCGCCTTGCGCTCGGCAAGCTGTTCACGCAGCGCCGCGACATTCTCGCGCGATACCTCCAGCCGCTGCTGGTCGCGCAGCACCGCGCCATAGGCCTGGATGACGAGGCGGACGACCTCGCCCTCGACGCGGCGGAGCTGTTCCTGGCTGCCGCGGACGTTGGCGCGGGCCTCGGCGAGGGCGCCGCGCAGGCGGCCGCCGCTATAGACCGGCTGGCGTACGCTGACGCTCAGTTCGCCGTCGTAGCTGTCGCCCGATCGCTGGCGGAGCTTCTCATAGGTGTAGGTCGCCTGGCCGGTGACCGAGACGCTTGGGCCATATTGGCCGCGCGTCTGGACGTAGGTCTCGTTGGTGCTCTTCTGGCGATAGCGCTGTTCGACCAGCGTCGGGTTGGTCGCATAGGCCGACTCGACCGCGTCCATCAGCGTTTCGGCATGGGCGGGGAGCGACGGAAGGCAGGCTAGCAGGACCGAACCCAGCATCAGCCGCCGGGCGCGGGCACGAAGATGTGCCGGTCGATGATCGGTACGCTGCTTCTCGAAGATCATCCGAATTCGCCGCCAGTTCGCGGACGGCTCCACCCTCGGCATGCCTGTCATGCCGGGGCGCCCCCATAGCTGCCTGTGCGCGGCTGTCAATTGGCATCGCTCGCTTGCTGCAGCCTTAACGGCTTGCCTTAAAAGCGCTCTTGTTCCTAAGGAGCCCTTTTCCCGGGCCGTCCTTCCCGCCGGTCTTCAAGAGTTTTCCCGGATGGCTCGTGGCTATTTCTCCGTCCTGTTCCGCATGTTAACCGATAACGCATGACGGGGGGATTTCTACGGAGGCGCGCGGCCCGGCGCGCATTTGTGCAAGCTGGCGTCGAGCGCGACGGCGGGCGATGGGCGGGTGCCGCCGTCCATTATCGCCGCTATCTCCGCTACCGTCCCGACGATTTCGCGATCTGGGTGCAGCTTGGCCACATGTTGGGCGAGAGCGGCGATCCGGCGGGGGCCGACCAGGCCTATCGAACCGCGCATGCGCTGAACCCGGACGATGCCGACCTCGCCCTGTGCCGCGGGCACCTCGCCCGGCGCGGCGGCGATGTCGAGGCGGCGATCGTCTTCTACCGCCGCAGCTTCGAGATCGACGGCAATGAGCGCGCGGTGAACATGCTGGCGGAGCTCGATGCCGAGACCGGCGGCGGGTCGGAGACCGAACAGGCGCCGGTCCATGGCGGGCGGCTCGACGGCTGGTTCGAGCGATCGGTCTCCGGCGTCCTGTCGGAAGACGGCGTCGACGATCCCTGGGTCGTGTTCCGCGCCGGCGACCGGCTGGTGGGACAGGCGCGGCCGGGCCGCAACGACGACGGCGCGCTCGAATTCCGCGCCACGCTCGATGTCGAGCTGGGCGAGAATGGCGAGGGGGTCGAGGTGATCGCCCGGCGCATGCCCGACGGCGCCATGCTCGAACCCGGCCCGTTCTTCCTGTTCCCGCCGTCGCGCCACCCGGCCGACCATGCGGCCGCCTGGTCGGTCCCGGCCGAGATCGTCAAGCCCTACGACCTGCCGGCTGGGCGCGAGGTCGCGCTGTTCGTGACCCATTCGCGTTCGGGCAAGATCAAGCCCAACGTCCTGCCCTATGTTCGCGCGCTCAGGCAGGCGGGGCTCGCCGTCTTCCTGGTCGCGACCGTCGACCGGCCCGTCGACCTGCCGGCCGAGCTGCTCGACAGCGTCGACGCGGCGATGGTCCGCCGCAACGCGGGCTACGACTTCGCCGCCTGGGCGCATGCGCTGAAGCTCCATCCCCGGCTGTACGGGGCGGCGACCCTCTATCTCGTCAACGACAGCGTCGTGCCGGCGGCCGACGACGCGCGGATCGCCGCGATCGTCGACCGGGTCCGCCGCAGCGGCGCCGACCTGATCGGGCTGACCGAGAGCCACGAGTGGCGCTGGCACGTCCAGAGCTATTTCCTGGCGATCAAGCCGGGCCTGCTCGCGTCGCGCTCGTTCCACGGCTTCATGGACGACGTCCGGCTGCTGACCCGCAAGGATCACGTCATCCGCGCCTATGAGGTGCGGCTGGCCGAGATCGCCGAGGAGGCCGGGCGCTCGGTCGAGATCCTCTTCCCCAGCGCGACCGCGATCAACCCGACGCTGTTCGGATGGCGCGGGCTGCTCGGGCAGGGCATGCCCTTCGTCAAGGTGCTGCTGCTGCGCGGCAGCTTCGACGCGATCGACACCGACGGCTGGCGCGACGTGCTCGCCGGTGCGGGCTTCGACGTCGCGCTCGCCGAGGCGACGGTCGCGGCGGGGGCGGAGGAGGGGCCGGTCGACGATGGCGGCCGGCTGCTGGCCCGTCGCCTGCCGGCCGGGCTGCGCGCCGACCGGCCGCTCAAGGTCGCCTTCTTCGGGCCCTGGAACTACGACAACGGCCTCGGCCATGCCAGCCGCGGGATCATCGCGGCGATCCGGCGCACCGGCGTCCTGCTCAACCTCCATCCGGTCAAGCGGCCCTTCCATATCCACAAGCCGCTGGTCCCGCCCACCGACATCCTCGACTTCGAAGGTCCGGCCGACGTCGCGATCGTCCATCTCAATCCCGACAGCTGGCACCTGCTGACCGACGACCAGCGCGAGACGATCGCCCGGGCGAAGCGCCGCATCGGCTATTGGGTCTGGGAGATGGGCCATATCCCGCCGGCCTGGCGCCGCAACTTCGGCGCGGTCGACCGGATCTGGGCGCCGAGCCGCTATTGCGCCGAGCTGTTCGCCGCGCAGGGCGGCGTGCCGGTCGACGTGGTCCCGCACGCCGTGCCGGTGGGCGAGCCGGCGACGGTCGACCGGGCCGGCGCGCTCGCCCGGCTCGGCCTGCCCGCCGATCGCCGTGTCATCCTCTATGTGTTCGACGGGTCGAGCTATCTGGTCCGCAAGAACCCGGCCGCGCTGGTCCGCGCCTTCTCGGCATCCGGCCTCGCCGCGCGCGGCTGGTCGCTGCTGCTCAAGACCAAGCATCTCCAGGACCGGCCCGAGGAAGGCGAGGCGTTCCGCGCCCTCGCCGAGGGGACCGAGGGCGTGGTGCTGGTCGACCGGGCGATGGCGGCGGAGGAACTGGCCGAGCTGACGGCGCTCGCCGACCTCTACGCCTCGCCGCATTGCTCCGAGGGGTTCGGCCTGACGATCGCCGAGGCGATGGCGGCGGGCAAGCCGGTGGTCGCGACCGACTTCGGCGGCAGTCGCGACTTCCTCGACGCATCGGTCGGCTGGCCGGTCAAGGCGCATCCCTGGCGGCTCGAGCAGGATTTCGGCCATTATACCGAAGGCGGCGACTGGGCGCGGATCGACGAGCCGGCGCTCGCCGCCACGCTGGCGCGCGCGGCCGACGCGATCGAAGCCGGCGGCGACGGCAAGGGCGCCGCCGCGCGCGCGCGGGTCGCCGCGCAACTCTCTTACGACGCGGTGGGCGAACGGGTCGCGGCCAGCCTCGCGGCGCTGCGCGAGATGCCGGCCGGCGGCGGTGGCGTCCATGTCGAGCCCAATCTCCTGGCCGGCATGCCGGTCGAGCAGGCGATCCTCGGCCCGGGGCTGAGCCTTGTCGCCCTGGCCCCCGATGGCGCGCTCGATACGCCGCTGCCCGAGGACCTGCCGACCGACCGCGCCGCGTGGGTCATCCTCGCCCCGCGCGGCGCCATCCTCGCGCCGATGATCGAGCGCGACTGGCGCCAGGCGGCCGAGGCCCGTCCCGATGTCGGCATCTTCTACGGCGACGATTTCGCGGCAGGGGCCGAGCGCGGGATCGACCAACTCCGGCTGAAGCCGGCCTTCGACCTGACCCTGCTCGCCGCGCAGGACTATATCGGCGCGCCGCTGATCGTCCGCGCCTCGGTGCTTGCCGACCTCGGTCTGCGCGCGGGGATGGGCACGGCGCTGCTCGACGATCTGCTGCTGCGCGCGCACCATGCCGGCGTCTCGATCGAGCGGATCGCCAGGGTGCTGCTGCTCCATCCGGGGCCGCGCCCGCAGGCCGACCCGGTGGTGCGACAGGCGATGCTCGCGGCGCAGCCACGTTTCGCCCACCATCGCTTCCGCCCCGGCCGCGCGCCGGGCACGCTGGTGCAGGAACGGCGGTTCGGTCGCGACCATCCACCGGTGTCGCTGCTCATCCCGACCCGGCGGAGCAAGCTGCCGGGCGGGCGCACCGCCTATGTCGAGCGGCTGCTCAAGGCGCTCGTCGCCACCGACTGGCCGATGGACCGGCTGACCGTGATCGTCGGCGACGACGTCGCGGGCGAGCCGGCCTGGGCGAAGCGCGCCTGGCCCTTCGCGCTGCGCCGGATCGAGACGCCGCGCGGCGACGACGAGCCGTTCAACTATGCCGCGAAGATGAACCGGCTGTGGCGCGCCGCCGGGAGCGAGCAGATCGTGATGATGAACGACGATCTGCTTCCCACCGAACCCGGCTGGCTCGAGGCGCTGGTCGGCTTCGCGATGGACGAGGGCGTCGGCGGCGCCAGCGGGCGCCTGCTCTACGAGGACGGCCGGCTCCAGCATGCCGGCATCGGCCCGCTGTTCGGCGCGATCGCCCATGTCTGGGCGGGCCGGGAGACGGTCGCGGGCAGCTATCAGGACTGGGCGCTGGTCCAGCGCGAATGGTCGGCGGTGACGGGCGCGCTGTTCGCGACGCGGCGCTCGCTGATGGAGGAGGTCGGCGGCTTCGACGAGCAGTTCACGCTCGAATATAACGACATCGACCTCTGCCTGCGGCTGCGGGCGCTGGGCTATCGGATCGTCTGCACGCCGGAGGCGGAGATGGTCCATGCCGAGCGCGCCTCGCGCGGCGACATGCCCGCGGGCGGGGACCAATATGCGGCCTTCCACCAGCGCTGGAGCCGCTGGCTCGACGACGATCCCTCCTGGCATCCCGGCCTCAGCCGCGACAGTTTCGAGCTGATGCCGATCGACGATCCCCGCGCCTGGTATCGGTGAGCGCGGGGCGTCCGTCGACAAAAGCCTAGGCTCGGACGGATCGAGCCGCTAACCGCTTGCCATGGCCACGCAGACGCCCTTCACCGACGATCCGGCCGTAGCCGTAGCCGACCTGCCGCCCGCCTTCGACGCCGACTATTATCTGTCGGCCAATCCCGACTTGGCGATCGCTGCCGATGCCGCAGCCGACCATTATGCCGCGACCGGCCGGGCCGAGGGGCGGATCGCCTCGCCGCTGGCGCTGCGCGAGAATCTGATCGGGCTGATCGCCGACGGGCGCTCGGTGCTGGAGATCGGGCCGTTTTGCCGGCCCCTGCTGCGCGGGCCCAACATCGCCTATCTCGACGTGCTCGATGCCGCGCAGTTGCGCGCGCGGGCGGTGGAGGTCGGCGCCGATCCGGCCGGATGCCCCGCGCATATCGACTATGTCGGCGGGCTCGAGCAGGTACGGCGGCGCTTCGACGCGGTGATCAGCAGCCATGCGATCGAGCATCAGCCCGACCTGATCCACCATCTCCAGCAGATCGAGCGGATATTGCGGGCCGACGGCCTGTTCTGCCTGATCGTGCCCGACAAGCGCTATTGCTTCGACCATCATATCGCCGAAAGCACGATCGCCGACGTGATCGAGGCGCATCGCGAGCAGCGGCGGCGGCATAGCCTGGCGAGCGTGATCGAGCATCACGCGCTGACCACCCATAATGATCCGCGCCTCCACTGGGCCGGGGACCATGGCCCCGCCGTCCGGGCCGACCGCGTGGCGCAGGTGGAAAAGGCGATGCGCAGCCATGACTTCAATCCCGGCCGCTATATCGACGTCCACGCCTGGTATTTCACGCCCGACAGCTTCCGCACGACGATCGAGACGTTGACGGAACTTGGGCTGATCGGCCTTGAGCTGGCCGGGGTCTACGATACCGCGCACGGCCGGAACGAGTTCTGCGCGGTGCTGCGCCTCGGCGCTGCGGCCCGGGCGCGGGTGCGCGAGGCGCGCGACGAGGGCGGGGTGCTGTTCCTCCAGACCGCCGATGCCGAGCATTATGCGCCGATGCTGGCGATCACCGCCGCCGGCGTCCGCGAATATTGCCGTCGGCACGGCTTCGGCTATGAGAGCTTCCTGGGCGTCAAGCGCGGCTTCCACCCCTGGCAGGCGACCTTCAACCGCATCCCGATGCTGGAGGAACTGGTCGCGCGGGGCTTCACCGGCTGGGCGGTCTATCTCGACGCCGACGCCTATATCCAGGATCTCGATTTCGACCTGGCCGCCTATCTGGCCGACAAGGGGGATCGCGCCGCGATCTTCGCGACCTCGGGGGTGACGGGCGAGCATTGGGACGTCAATGCCGGCGTCGCGCTGATCAACCTCGGCCATCCGCTCGGCCGCGAACTGGTCGCGCGATGGAGCGCCGCCTTCGCCGCGCACAGCGACGAAACGCTGCGAGGCGCCGTGGAATGGATGGGCGCCGGCAACGACCAGGATTTGCTGCATAAGATATTGGAGCGGGACGAGGCGATCGCCCGGGCCGTTCTGGTCGAGCCGATGAGCCTGCTCAACGGACCGGACGCCCGCTTCATCCGCCAGCAGTTGCGCACGCTGGGACCGACGCTGGAGGCGCGGACGGACGCCCTGGCAGAGGCGGTGTCGCTCGCCCTGCGTCGCGGCGGAAACATGCGGTCCGCCCTCATGACCGACGCGGATCAGCGCTGGGCGGCGCGCTTCGCGCATCCCGAGGGACGCATTCCGGAACTGGTCGAGGCGCCGGTGCCCGATCCGCTGCCGGCGGTCGCGGCCGGGATCGCCGCGGCGTGGTCGGCCGCGGGGGGAGGCGATGCGGGATGGCCCGCTTATCAGCAGGTCCTGGCCGACGGCCTTCGCGCCAACGACGCCGCGACGGTGGCGGCGGAACTGGCCGGCCTGGGCCGGTCGCAGGCCGCGCAGGGCTTTCTCGGCGGCGCGCGCCAGCATGCGCGCGCGCGCGATCGCGGCTTCGCCAGGCGGCTGGCGGGCTGGACCTATGACAAGCTCGTCTCGCTGGCGGAGGCGGTGGGCGTGCTGCCGCTCGAAAATCCGGAGAATGGCCGCTGGGGCGAGAATGCGCTGACCGACCCGGCCGAGCTGTTCGCCGGGGTCGAGGCGGCGCTGGGAGTCGATCTCGCCCCGCCGGCCTCGGTCGGCGGCCATCTCGGCATCGCCGTGGGGCGGGGCATCGTCCTCCACATGCGGATGCTCGACGCGATCCACGCGGCCTGGCGGCTCCGCCAGCTCGCCGACACGGCCGGCCTGGGCAATGATGCGCGAATCGCCGAGATCGACGGCGGGGCCGGGCTGACGGCCTATTATGCGCTGCGCCTGGGCCTGACCCGATACCGGCTGTTCGACACGCCGACGATGAACGCGATCCAGGCCTATCTGCTCGCCGGGGCAGGGCCGTTGCAGCCGGAGCCGCTCGCCGACTTCGCCGCGCAGCCGCCGGGATCGATCGACATATTGTTCAACGCCGACACGCTGCCGGGAATGAAGCAGGCGGCGGCGGTCGCCCATCTCCGCGACGCGGCGCGGATCGGCATCCGGCACGTCTTCAGCATCAACCACGAGGCGGCCGCGCCCGGCCAGGCCCCCGTATCCGACCTGCTCCGCGAGGCCGGCGGCTATCGCCTCGCCGCCCGCCACCGCCACTGGCTGCGGGCGGGCTATGTCGAGGAGCATTATCTGCTGGTCTGACCGGGAATGTGGAAGCGCGCCGGAATTGGTCCGGTTCGGATAATCCTGCGGCGGCAAAGGCTTGCCATGGGCAGGTTCGTCAATGCACTAGTCGAAGGGGGGACGGGAAGTGTCGTCCCGCTGCCTTTTCCCACCATATACGGACGATCGGACGGAATATGAGCGTTTCCCGCGAGGAAGTCATCTGGGCCTACCGCATGTTGCTGGGCCGCGAGCCCGAGAGCGAGGCTGTCATCGAGCTCCAGATGGGGGCATCCGATCGAAACCATCTGCGCCAGGCCTTTCTCGGCAGCCCCGAGTTCCAGCGCCGTTTCGCCGGTCCATATGCGCCGTTGCCCGTCGGACGCTTCTTCGACGTCGATCGGACCGATATCGACATCGCCTGTTCCGATGAGCAGCTCCAGGCGATGTTCGACCGGATCGGGGAGGCGTGGAAGACGTTCGGGGAAACCGAGCCGCACTGGTCGGTCCTCACCAGCGACTCCTTTCGCCAGGAAAACCTCGCCGCCAACATCGATGCCTTCTACGCCAGCGGGCGCAACGACGTCGATCTGCATCTCCATTTCCTGCGGCGCGCCGGCTTGCCCGTCAGGTTCGGCAAGGCGCTCGATTTCGGTTGCGGCGTCGGGCGGCTGACGCTTGGCCTGGCGGCCCATGCCGATCAGGTCGTGGGGGTCGACATCTCACCGCCGCATCTGCGGCTGGCGACCGAGCGGGCGCGGGAGAGCGCCGTCGCCAACATATCGTTCGAGAGCATCGCGGCGCCCGACGATCTCGATCGCTATCGCGATTTCGATCTGGTGATCAGCCTGATCGTCCTCCAGCACAATCCGCCGCCGGTGATGGCCAGCCTCTATCGCAACCTGCTGCGGGCGCTGGCGCCGGGCGGCGTGGCGATCATCCAGATGCCCACCTTCATGCAGGGACAATCCTTCACGGCGGCGCACTATCTGGCGAACGAGCAGCCGTCGATGGAGATGAACGCGCTTCCCCAGAAGCTGATCTTCGAGATCATCGAGGAGATGGGCTGCCGGGCGCTCGAAATCCGCGAGAATGGCGTCGCCGGCGAAAGCGGGCTGAGCCATGTCGTCGCGGCGCAACGCGTCCGATAACGGTCGCTGGTTCGGGAGAGGGCGGCGGAGCGATCAGCCCCGCTGCCGGAACTCGTAGACCTGCGCCCAATGGGAATTGGGGTCGCGATGCTCTGCACATTCGAACCCCGCCCGCGCGAACTCGCCGATCAGGAAATTCTTCTGGAAGCCGAGTTCGAGCCAGCCGCGAATCCGCATCACGGCGACATTCTCCCAGTCGAGCCGGAATCCCCATAGATAGGGCAGGTCGGAACAGAGCGCGTCGAAGATGGGTTCCCCGGCGAGGATGACCTTGCCGGTCGGGGTCAGGAGATCCCGCAGGCGTGGGAGCAGCGGCGCGAAATCCAGCGCGTGGTGGAAACTCTCGTAGAAGAAGATCAGGTCGTAGGCATTGGGAATGCCGGCCGGGTTGAAGCCGAACTCTCCGACGTGCGGCGTCAGGTCGACCTGGTAGCGATCCGCTGCGGTCTGCACGGCCCGGCAGAAGGCGGGATTGATGTCGACCGTGTCCACCTTCGCGCCGAGCCTGCCGAAGGAGAGGGCGGTCAGGCCGAAACCGGCGCCATATTCGAGCACCCGCTGCCCGGCGGCGATGTCGCTGCGCATCAGGATATGGCCCATCGCCATGAGCTGGCCGCCCGCGAACCTTGTATCGCCCGACGCATAGAAGGCGGGACGGAAGGTCGCGTCCAGATCGGCGATCTCGGGCGTATCCTCGTTGCTGGCCGGCTGGTAGCCCGACCGGTTGGTGATCGCCTCCCACAGCTTCAGCATCTGGTCCCGATAGGCGGCTCCCCAGGGATCGAGGGTCGGGTCGAACCAATCGGGCAGGCTCAGCGAATGGCCTCGCCAGCGGTCGTGATTGCCCTTCTCGAAGTCGAGCGCCACCTCGTCCAGCATGTCGAGGGTGATCGCCTTTTCCGACGTGAAGCGTGTCCGGAACCCGCCCCGGAATTCGTCCGATTGGAGTAGTGCCGCAAAAAGGTCGGTCCGTGTCTCGAAATGCCGGTGATGGTCGATCACCAGGTCGTTTTCCGGTTCCCGGCCCAATATCTCGCGATAGCCGTCGATCACGTCATCCCGACTGATCATCTCAGCCGTCTTGCTTCCCAGGAGCTTCCGTGTCGCGGAGAGCAAGCTCCGCGCCGATTCTCGTCCGATATTCAGGGCTGTCGAGTAACAGGCCGACGACTTCCGGAATGCCATGTTCCAGTCCTTTCGCGGCAATGAGATGGGAATAGCTGGCGCTGCCCGGATCGGGCTCCCGTTTCAGGATGAGGCGGTACAGGGCGGCGGTCACGCTGCTGGCCGGGCTTCCGTCGCCGGCATCGCCGAGGACCCGGGCGACCGCCGTCGCGATCGTGTCCGTCCTTCGCTCGATGTCGGTGTCCAGCGAATGGAGGAACTGCCGGATGAAGTGCGCCTCGTGGTGATTGAAGATCATCGGATCCTCGAACAGCACGGGGTCGCGCAGCGCCACATTCTGGTCGAGCGACTGGTAGAGCATCGTCTGGTCATTGTCATAGTCCCAGACGGAGGTGAGGGTGCGCAGCCTTTCCTCGGGAATGGCCATGAAGCGCCGCTTCCATTCCGCGATCAGGTCGGCGCTCGACGGGTGGGCGAGGTTGAAGAACAGCACCCCCGCGTTGATGTGCCAGGGCACCGTCTCGCCCGGGATGGTCGTCATGATCGCCGAGTGCCGCTGCTTGTCGGCGAGATAGGCGCGGAGATCGAAGGCCAGATCGTAGATATAGGCGTCGGCGTCCATGTAGAGCGCCCAGCCGCGATAGCCGCGCTCGATCAGCTCGGTCAGCATGAACATGCGGTTGAACGTCGCGTGCGCGCCATGGAAGCCGCGCTTGATGCCGACGAAGCTTTCATAGGCGAAGCCGTGCCGCCGGCAATATTCGATCGCGGTGCGCGACGTGGCCCGCAGCATGCGGCTATATTTGAACGCATCCGAAGTCTGGAGGATCGTCAGCTCCAAACCGGTACTCCCCTGCTGTCCCGTGGCCGCTTCATCCCGCGAATATACGCGGGATGGCGGCCATCCATTCCCCAACTTTTCCGAAACGTCCCTACAGCGAATGCTCGCGCACGCCGGCGGCCAGCAGCCAGCCGATGCCATAGGCGATCAGCAGCGACAGGAAGACTGTCAGAAGCATCTTGCCGCGTTCGGGGAATTCGGACTTCACCGGCACGTTCGGGTCGACCACGCGGACGATGTAGAGCTGCTGCTTCGTCGCCGTGTCGCGCGCCTTCTCCAGGTTGGCGGCGGCGACCTCGTAGCGCTTCGCCGCGAATTCCTGGCGGATCTGGAGGTCCTGGTAATTGCCCAGCCGCGCCGCGGTCGATCCGCCGCCGGCGGTGAGCTTGCCGGCCTGGCCGGCGACCTGTGCCTCGAGCGCGCGGACCCGCGCCGCGACGGCGACATATTGCGGGCTGGTCGGGGCGATGATCCCCTGCATCGCGTTGAGCTGCGCGCGGGCGCTGGTGAGCTGTCCCTGCAGCGTCGCGATCAGGCTCAGCTGGGTCTTGCCCGAAACCTCGGGGTCGAGGTCGCCGCGCTGCTGGCGGAAGGCGGTCAGCTGGCGCTGGATGTCGAACAGGCCCTGTTCGGCCTCGCCGAGCTGGCGGTGCGCATTCTTGAGCGCGTCCGCCTGGCTGCGGCGGTTGAGCATGTTGACCCGTTCCTCGCCCATCCCCAGCAACTGGTTGATGATCGCGTAGGAATCGTCGGGCCGGAAGGATCGGACGCGCAGCGTGGTGATCCCCGTCTCCTGGTTGAACCGCACGTCGACCTGCTTGCGATAGTAGCGCATCAGCATTTCGGGGGTCGGCTGCGCGAACCACAGCCGGGTGGCGATGTCGGCCTCCGGGCGGCGGAAGCGCTCGACCAGGTTCGCGCGCTGGTTGAGCAGGACCACGGCCTGCTGCGAATCGAGATAGTCGTTGACGCTCATCGCCTCGCTGCGCGACTGCGACGCGCCGCCGCCCAGGCCGAGGAGCTGGCTGAAGCCCATCGACGGCATCGGCGAGCTGTCCGCGGTGCGGACGATGAAATGCGCCTCCGACTGATATTGGTCGGACGCGAACAGATAATAATAGGCGGCGACGAGCAGGGTCGGCGCCAACACCACCAGCACGAACCATTTGTTGCGATGGGCCCAGCCGCGCAAGGCGTCCGGCCAGCGTTGCTCGGCGGCTTCCTGGCTGGCGTGGGGCTTGATGATTCCGTGCATCGATTATCCGAATGAAACTGGCTGAACGGTGTTTAGTGCAGGTGGATGCGATTGCGAACCCGCCGAATGCCGATCAGTCCGGTATAGGTGTAAATGGCGCAGTTGGCGATGAGGTAGCCGGGGAACAGATGCTTGTCCGACGCGGCCTCGAACATGCCGTAGCGGGTGATCTCGAAGATGTTGACCAGCGGGAACCAGTTGGCCGCGTTCTGGATCGAGACCGGCATCCATTCCACCGCGAAGAAGGCGCCCGACAGCGGCATCATGAAATAGGATATCGGGTGGACCAGCCGCTGCAGCGTCGGCTTCTCGAAGGTGATCGCGGTGACGTTGAGGCCCCAGGCGAAGGATATCCAGATCATCCCGGCGACGCCGCCGATCGCCCAGAGCGGGCGGGCGGGCGGTTCGGCGAAGCCGAGCAGGATGATGATCGTGTAGAGCAGCACGAAGGTGGTGACGCACCCCGCCGCCTCGACCACGACGCGGGCCAGCGACAGGTTCAGCACCGATATCATCCGGTGGTACATCAGCGGCAGGCTGCTCTCCAGGATGCTCTCGGCCCGGTTGAAGATGCCGCGGAAGATGATGAAGACGCAGTAGCCGACCAGCGAGAAGGCGACCGGCGGCATCGTCGATCCGATATGGCCCGGCTGGAAGGCGTGCAGCGCGCCGATCACGGTGGCCAGCATCAGCGGCTCGCCGACCATCCACAGATAGCCGATATTGTTGCGGCCGAAGCGGGTGTGCAGCTCGCGCAGCACCAGCGCCCCGATCACGTCGAGCTGCAGGGTAAGGTCCCGGTAGAAGGAGGAGCGGGTCGCCGTCACGCGCCGCCGCTCCCGCCGGAATCGAGTTCGCGAACCAGGTCAAGCACGGTGGCGATATGCCCGCGCCACCCCGGCGGTGTCCAGCCCCGCAGCCGCTCCATCTGTCGATCGCGCCGTTCCGAGCGGTCGGCGGCATAGTCGAGGATCATGTCGGCCCAGGCGGGGCCGTCGAGTGGATCGAGGAATTCGGGCACCGCGCCGCCGGCCTCGCGCAACGCCGGCAGGTCGCTGCAGATCGCCGGCGTCCCCGCCATCAGCGCCTCCGTGACCGGCATGCCGAATCCTTCGGCGAAGGACGGCAGCAGCAGCGCGCGGGCGTTGCGGAGCAGCGCGGCGACCCCGCGGTCGGACAGGCCCGCCAGCTCGTGGACATGGCCGCGGATCGCCTCGCACCGCTCGAGCATGTCGAGGACGTTCTCATTCTCCCAGCCGCGCCGGCCGACGATCGCCAGGTGCGGCGTCCGCTCGGGGCCCAGCGTCTCCGCCATCCGCCGCCAGACGTGGAGCAGCAGCAGGTGGTTCTTGCGCGGCTCGATCGTGCTCAGCACGACGAAATAGGGGGCGGGGATGGGCAGCGGACCGTCGTCGCCCTCGGGCAGCGGGTCGCAGCCGAGATGGGCGACCCGGATCGGCGGCGGCGTGGTGCCGGTCAGGAAGCGGGCCATCGAATCCGCGGTCGCCTGGCTGTTGGCGATCAGCCCGTCGGCCAGCGCCGCCATGGTGCCGATCCGCAGCCGATGGGTCGCCGCGCCGTTGGGGCGCGCATATTCGGGGAATTCGATCGGGATCAGGTCGTGGACCAGGCAGATGAAGCGGGCCTGCTCGGCGCGCAGCTTGGCGCGGACCCGCTCGGGGCGGTGCAGGTGATGCGGCGACGCCTGGACATAATAGCGGCGGACGCCCGGCGCGGGCCGGGGCACCGGGCGGGGGGCGAGCCGGGCCAGCGTGCGCGCGGCGGCGAGCGTCATCGCGCGCCGGCCCGGCGCCGCGCGCTCCGCCCAGCGAGCCTCGGTCTCGTCGAGGAAGCGCAGCACCGCCGCATGGGGCAGCCGTCCGTAGATACCGAACGGATTGACCGCCGCGAAGCGCAGCCGGTCCGGCACCAGGTCGAGAAGCTGGCGCGCATAGACCAGCTCGACCCGGTCGATGCCGGTCGGCATCGCATGGAGCGTCCGCGACAGCAGGCGCGACAGGTCGAGGATGATCTCGACCCCGGCGGGCAGCAGCGGCGACGAAGCGGCATCCCGCGGAGCGGCCAAGGTCGACATGGCGGCTGCTTTATCGCGTCGGGCGCGCGCCGTCATCCTCCCCGAAGGCATTGAGCGAATCGAGCCGGTTGAGCGTGATCGCCTCCAGGAAATCCTGGCGCGCGCTCACGTCGTCGGTCGCGTGCAGGAAGAAGCCGACCAGGAAGAAGGTGACGACCGTGCCGTCGCCGGCCGCGAGCGGCCTGATCCGGATCGGCACGTCATGGGGCCCGTCCGCCGCCGCGATCTCGACGGCGATCCACTTGCTCTCGTCCGGGTGCAGGTCGCCGGTCAGCGCGGTCGATCCGGATTCGAGCGACCAGAAGGCCTGGACATGATCGTCGCCGGTGAGGTGGAACAGCGCGCGCAGCGGCGGGTGCGGGCCGTCGAGATGGAGCAGCAGCGCGCCGCCTTCGCGCCGGACGCGGCAGCCGCGATTCTCGGGCCAGTGCCAGCCGAGGTCGGCGCGGAAGCCCTCGCCGGTGCGCATCCCCGTCCAGATGCGGATCGATTCGTTGCGGCTCAGCGGATGCCAGCGGCCGACGCGCGCGGTCAGCGGCGGCGGCACGACGATGCCCTTGCCGGCGTCGCGCCCGGCGAAGCGGTCGAGCTCGTCGCCGATCTGGCCGGCGAGGTCGCTCCACGCGCGCGGGCGGAAGCCGGCGGCGATCTTCGCCTCGGCGGCGGCGCGATGGTCGGCGTCGAGGATCAGCGTCTCGGCGGCGTCGGTCAGCGCCGCGACCGATCCCGCCTCGACATAGACGGCGAAGGGGCCGCCCGCCTCGGGCAGCGACGCGGCGTCGGAGACCAGCGGCACCTTGCCGTAGCAGAGCGATTCGGTGACCGGCAGGCCCCAGCCCTCGTAGAGGCTCGGATAGACGGTGAAGAGCGCGCTGCGATAGAGCAGCGCCAGTTCCTCGTCCGACAGGCGCGACAGCATCGACACCTTGCTCGCCAGCACCTCGTCCTCGGCGAGCCGCGCATAGATGCGGTCGTTGAGCCAGCCGCGATTGCCGACGCAGACGAGCTGCGGCACCGCGTCGGCGCCGTGGCGGCGGATCAGCTCGGCCCAGGTCTCGAACGCGACCATGTGGCCCTTGCGCGATTCCACCGTCGACACGAACAGCACGAAGCCGCCCGGCTTGAGCTTCCACGGGTCGAGCGCCTGGGCGGGCAGCTCCGCCAGCGCGGGCTTGCGGAAATCGGTGTCGAGCGGGACTACCGCGACGTCGTCGGGATCGAGCGGGTGGCCGAGCGTCGCGGCGACGCTGAGCAGGTCGCGCCGCGTCGCCTGCGAATTGACCAGGAAATGGTCGGCATGGTCGAACACGCCGATCACCCAGCTTATGAAGTCCTGGGTCAGCCCGCGCGTGCAATGCTCCGGCGCCATGATCGGGATCATGTCGTGGACGAACGGGATGTAGCGGATGCCCCGCGTCGCCTTGGCATGGCGGACGTAGAGGAAATAATTCTGCAGCCACCAGCTCGTGCCGAGGTTGATCAGCGACGCGCCCTGCGGGAACTCGAACGGATCGGTCAGCGACAGGAACAGCTTCAGCCCGGCGACCGCCTCCAGCCAGGCGGGGTCGAAGCGATCGCCGCCCGAGGTGCTGAGCCGCGCGATCGCGCGCATCCGCTCGACCGGCAGCTCGAGCCAGTCGTCGCGCCCGTCGATGAAGCAGCACAGCCTTATGTCGCGATCGCCGCCGCGCGCCAGCGCGCCCTCGATCGTCTCGATCTGGACGCGCTGGATGCCGGTCGGCAGCCGGGCATTGCCGTAATAGCTGATCAGGTCGGAGATATCGAAGACCAGCGCCGGTTGCGGGCCGCTCGGCGCCGGCTGGCTCGCCGGGGCCATGTCCTCGGTGATCACGCCGCGGATCTGCCCGAGCAGCGGCGCCTCGCCGGCGCGCGGCGGGAGCTGCGTGAACATGGCGCGGAGCTGTTCGATCAGCGCGCCGCGATCCTTGTGCGTGCGCGCCGCCAGCAGCCGCAGCAGCTCGTCGCCTTCGTGCGTCGCCGTCTCGCCGGCATGCAGCGCCCGCAGGAAATGCAGGATGGCGAGATCGTCGCGCCCGAGCTGCTTGTAGATATGCGCCATGAAGACGTGGGTGTCGGCGCGGGCGGGGTCGAGCTTCGCCGCCTGGCCATAGGCCTCCGCCGCCGCCGCGAGCGCGCCCTGTTCCTTCTGGGCATGGCCGAGCTGGATCCAGATGGCGACCAGCGACGGCTGGTCGCGGACCGCCGCGCGATAGGCATCGGCCGCCGCCGCCCAGTCCTGGCGCGACCGCGCGGCGTCGCCGCGCGCGACATGCTCGGTGGCGACGGTCGACCCATAAGCGGGGACGATCATGCGGCGGATACGGCGGACGAACGGCAGCCTCATCGCGCCGTCCCCCGCATGCGGCAGGGCGACGATGGCGCGCGCTCACCGATGGCGGTCGTCATCGACCGGAAAATATCCTGTAACATCAATGTCATAAACTGAATGACTTGGTTCCCCAACAGGAAAATCCTCGTAAAGGAGGTCGTGTCGCGCCGCAATATCCCCGCCATGTTTTCTTCATGATGACAATTGACGCTGGACAGCGGCGATTGGGCCTGCAAACCGCGGGGCGGATCCAAACGGGAGCGATTTTCTTGCCGGTCAAGCTCATCCATACCCGTCGTTTCGGCGATGATCGGGGGTGGTTCTCGGAAACCTATCATCGCCCGCGTTGGACCGCCGACGGCGCGGCGGAAGAGTTCGTTCAGGACAACCACAGCTATTCGAAGCATGCCGGCACGCTGCGCGGCATCCATTTTCAAGCGCCGCCGCACGCGCAGGCCAAGCTGGTCCGCTGCATCCGCGGCCGGATTCTCGACTATGCGGTCGATTTGCGCGCCGGGTCGCCGACCTATGGCCGCCACGTCGCCGCCGAACTGTCGGCCGACAATGGCGACCAGCTCTATATCCCGGTCGGCTTCGGCCACGCCTTCGTGACGCTCGAGCCCGACAGCGAGGTGATCTACAAGGTGTCGGACGTCTATGCGCCCGATGTCGACGGCGGCATAAGCTGGGATTGCCCGACGCTCGCGATCGACTGGCCGCTGCCGCCCGGCGGGCCGGTGCTGTCGGACAAGGACAGGACGTTGCCGCATCTCGCCGACTGGGATAGCCCGTTCGCCTATGACGGCGCGCCGCTGCGGCCGCTCTGACGGAGAGACGATGCGTATCCTTGTCACCGGCGGCGCCGGCTTCATCGGCTCGGCGCTGATCCGCCACCTGATCGGCGAGACCGATCATGAGGTGCTCAACCTCGACAAGCTGACCTATGCCGGGGTGCTGAGTTCGCTCGATCCGGTCGGCGACAGCCCGCGCTACCGCTTCGTGCGGGGCGATATCTGCGACGGCGAACTGGTCGGGCGGCTGCTCGGAGAATTCCGGCCCGACGTGATCGCCCATCTCGCCGCCGAGAGCCATGTCGATCGCTCGATCGACGGCCCCGGCGCCTTCATCCAGACCAACCTGGTCGGCACCTACACGCTGCTGGCCGAGGCGCTCGCCTATTGGCGCGGCCTCGACGGCGACCGCCGCGACGCCTTCCGCTTCCACCATATCTCGACCGACGAGGTGTTCGGGTCGCTCGGCGAGGACGGCTATTTCACCGAGGCGACCGCCTATGACCCGCGCTCGCCCTATTCGGCGTCGAAGGCGGGGTCGGACCATCTCGTTCGCGCCTGGGGGCATACCTATGGGCTGCCGGTGCTCGTCACCAACTGCTCGAACAATTACGGGCCCTATCATTTCCCCGAGAAGCTGATCCCGCTGATCATCATCCGCGCGCTCGCGGGCGAGCCGCTGCCCGTCTACGGCGACGGATCGAACGTCCGCGACTGGCTGTTCGTCGAGGATCATGCCCGCGCGCTGCGCGCCGTGTTCGAACGCGGCGTGCCGGGCGAGACCTATAATGTCGGCGGCGATTCGGAGCGCAGGAACCTGGAAGTGGTGCAGGCGATCTGCGCGACGCTCGACCGCCTCGCCCCGCGCGCCGACGGCCGCGCCTATGCCGGGCAGATCGGCTTCGTCGCCGACCGGCCGGGGCACGACCACCGCTATGCGATCGACGCGTCGAAGATAAAGGCCGAGCTCGGCTGGGCGCCGCAGGTCGGCTTCGAGGAGGGGATCGAGCGCACCGTGCGCTGGTATCTCGACCATCGCGGCTGGTGGGGCGACATCCTCGCCGGGCGCTACGACACCGCCCGGCTGGGGCTGGCGAAGGCGTGACCCGCGCGATCCTCGTCACCGGCGGGCAGGGGCAGGTCGGCCTCGAACTGGCGCGGCAGGACTGGCCCGCCGATATGTCTATACAATATCCGACCCGCGACGAGCTCGACATCGCCTCGGCCGACAGCATCGCCGCCTATCTGCGCGGCCGCCGCTTCGACGCGATCGTCAACTGCGCCGCCTACACCGCCGTCGACAGGGCGGAGGAGGAGCGCGACCTCGCCTTCCGCGTCAACGGCGAGGCGCCGGGCCTGCTCGCCGCCACGGGCATCCCGCTGGTCCACGTCTCGACCGACTATGTCTTCGACGGCAGCGGCGACGGCTATTATCGCGAGGACGACCCGGTCGCCCCGCTCGGCGTCTATGGCGCGTCGAAGCTCGCGGGCGAGCGCGCGGTGCTCGGCGGACCCGCGCGCGCAGTGGTGCTGCGCACCGCCTGGGTGCTGTCGGCCCACCGCAGCAATTTCCTCAGGACGATGCTGCGGGTCGCCGCGACCAACCCGACGCTGCGCGTCGTCGACGACCAACGCGGATGCCCGACCGGGGCGGCCGATATCGCCGCGACGCTCCGCACCATCGCGCTGCGGCTGGTCGAGGACCCCGCCGCGCCGACCGGCGTCTATCATTTCGTCAATGCCGGCGAGGCGAGCTGGTGCGAACTGGCGCGCGAGATCTTCGCGCTGAGCGCGGCGGCGGGCGGCCCTTCGGCGGAGGTCGAGGCGATCACCACCGCCGACTATCCGACGCCTGCGAAGCGCCCGGCCAATTCGAGGCTCTCGACGGCGAAGATCATCGCGGACTATGCTGTCCGTCCGCGCGACTGGCGGGAGGCCGTCCGCGACATCGTTGGTGAGCTTGTGGGGCCCGTGCCCCGGACAGGGGCGTAGTGGCGTGAAGGGGATCATCCTGGCGGGCGGCGCGGGGACGCGGCTCCATCCTATGACGGCGGTCACGTCCAAGCAGCTCCTGCCCGTCTATGACAAGCCGATGATCTATTATCCGCTGTCGACGCTGATGCTGGCTGGCATCCGGGAGGTGCTGCTGATCTCGACGCCGCGCGACGTGCCCGCCTTCCAGGCGCTGCTCGGCGATGGCGGCCAGTGGGGGATGGATATAAGCTACGCCGTCCAGCCCAGCCCCGACGGGCTTGCGCAGGCCTATGTCATCGGCGCCGATTTCGTCGGCAACGATCGCTCGGCGCTGATCCTCGGCGACAACATCTATTACGGCCATGGCGCGACCGACCTGTTCCGCTCGGCGATCGATCGCGACGAGGGGGCGACGGTGTTCGCCTATCACGTCACCGACCCGGAACGGTACGGCGTGGTCGAGTTCGACGATGCGATGCGCGCCGTCTCGATCGAGGAGAAGCCGGCGAAGCCGCGCTCCAACTGGGCGGTGACCGGCCTCTATTTCTACGATTCGGACGTGATCGAGATCGCCCGCTCGCTGAAGCCGTCGCCGCGCGGCGAGCTGGAGATCACCGACGTCAACAAGGCCTATCTGGCGGCGGGCAAGCTGTCGGTCGAGCTGATGGGGCGCGGCTATGCCTGGCTCGACACCGGCACCCCCGACAGCCTGATCGAGGCGGCCGAGTTCGTCCGCACGCTGGAGAAGCGGCAGGGGTTCAAGATCGCCTGCGTCGAGGAGATCGCCTATGGGCAGGGCTTCATCGACGCTGCCCAGCTCGAACGGCTTGCCGACGCCCTGGGCAAGAGCAGCTATGGGACCTATCTCAAAACGCAGGTGTTGAGGCGCTGATGCAGAATGCCCGATATATCGCCGCCGGCCTGAGCGATGCCGACATGCTGTGGCTGCTGTCCGTGGGCAAGCTGCGGGTGCTGCGCCCCGGCGAGACGCTGGTCGCGTCGGGCAAGCCGGTCGCCGACCTGTTCTTCGTCACCGACGGCCGGCTCGAGGTCCGGCTCGACGACGGGACCCGCGTCGCCGAGCTGCACCATGGCGACGTGGTCGGCGAGATGTCGTTCGTCGAGCGCCACTCGCCGCTCGTGTCGGTGGTCGCGGCCGGCCCCAAGCCGACCGAGATGCTCGCCATCCCGCGCAAGCTGATCCTCGACCGGTTCGAACAGGAGCCGGTGTTCGCGGCGCGCTTCTACCGCGCGCTCGCGGTGTTCCTGTCCGAACGGCTGCGCGAGACCACCGCCGCCGTCCGCGCCCAGGCGAAGAGCCTCCGCGACGACAAGGCCGACAAGGAAGCGCGGGCGCGCTTCAGCCGGCTGTTCAGCAAGTCGGGGCCGTGATCTCTTCCCGTCATGCCGGCGGAGGCCGGCATCTCAGCGGGCTCTTGCGACGGCCTTGCCTCGACTCTCCCGAGATGCCGGCCTCCGCCGGCATGACGGATTAAGAAATAGCCAGCACCCCGGCATATTTCGGGTCTTCGAGCGCCTGTCCGGCGCCCATCGCGACGCAGATCAGGGCGTCGTCGGCGACCGCGACGGGCAGGCCGGTCGCCTGGGCGATCACCTCGTCGATGCGGGCGAGCAGCGCGCCGCCGCCGGTCAGCACGATCCCGCGATCGACGATGTCGGCGGCGAGCTCGGGGGCGGTGTTCTCCAGCGCCGACATCGTCGCGCGGACGATCTGGCCGACCGGCTCGGCGATCGCCTGGGCGACCTCGGCCTGGGTGATGGTCAGCTCGACCGGCCGGCCCGTCACCAGGTCGCGGCCCTTCACCTTCATCTCCGGCCCCTCGCCGTCGGGCGCGTTCGCCGCGCCGATCTCATGCTTGACCCGCTCGGCGGTGGCCTCGCCGATCATCAGGTTGTGCTTGCGGCGGATGAAGGAGGAGATCGCATCGTCCATCTTGTCGCCGCCGAACCGCACCGAGGTGCTGTAGGCGAGGCCGCGCAGCGACAGGATCGCCACCTCGGTCGTGCCGCCGCCGATGTCGACGACCATCGCGCCGGTCGGCTCGGTGACGGGCAGGCCGGCGCCGATCGCGGCGGCCATCGGCTCCTCGATCAGGAAGACCTTCGAGGCGCCGGCGTTGAACGCCGCGTCGCGAATCGCGCGCCGCTCGACCGACGTCGATCCGGAGGGGACGCAGATCACGATCTTCGGGCGCCGGGGGAAGCGGCTCGGCCCGCCCAGCGCCTTGTCGATGAAATGCTTGATCATCTGCTCGGCCACGCCGAGGTCGGCGATCACGCCGTCGCGCAGCGGCCGGACGGCCTGGATGCCGGCGGGGGTCTTGCCCATCATCAGCTTGGCGTCGTTGCCGACGCTCTTCACGCGGGAGACGCCGTCGCGCGTCTCCAGCGCGACCACCGATGCTTCGTTGAGGACGATCCCCCGGTCGCGGAGGTAGACGACCGTGTTCACGGTCCCCAGGTCGATCGCCATGTCGTGCGAGGAGAAGTTCAATATACGGGAGATCAGCATCAAGAGCGCCATGTTGCCGGATCGGGATACCGGGTCGGCCCGATCGGGGAGCGAAGGCCTGCTGATCGCCCTCGCTTCCGTCAATCAAGCGAGCGTTGAAGCGCCGCCTTTCCGAGCCCAAAGGCTATCCGTCCCGGCTTTGCCGCCCGAATCTCGCCGCCGCCGCCCTGAGTTCCGCCACCGGCGCGCCCGCCAGCCAGTCCCGCGCCTTGGCGAGGAAGGCGTCGGTCGCCGTTTCGGGCACCTTCGCCAGCCAGTGCAGCGCCTCGTCGATCCGTCCGGCATCGGCCAGCATCCGCGCATGGTTGAACTGGCCGCGGAAGTCGCCGCCCTCGGCGGCCAGCGCGTAGCAGCGCGCGGCTTCCGCCATGTCGCGCTCGACCACCCAGCCGTCCTCGTGGAAGCTGCCGACGAAGTTGATCGCCTTGGCGTTGCCCATCGCCGCCGCCCGGCGGAACAGGGCGAGCGCGGCGGGCTTGTCCTCGGCCACGCCGGCGCCGAGCGCCAGCGCCGTGGCATAATTGTACATGCCCCAGTCGAGGCCCCGGTCGGAGGCGATCCGGAACCATTCGGCCGCGCGGACCTTGTCGACGGCGACGCCCCAGCCGAGGTCGTAGCAGCGCCCCATCATGTTGATCGCCATGACATGGCCCTGGCGCGCCGCCCGGTCGAACCAGCGCACCGCCTCGCGCGGGTCGGCGGGGAGGCCGGCGCCGTCGAGCAGCATCTGGCCGTAGATCGCCTGCGCCTCGGCGACGCCGCCTTCCGCCGCGACCCGCACGAACGCCGCGCGCTCCTCGGGCGGGGCCGCCATGCGGCGGCGCATCTCGTCGGCATCCATCGCCAATATGGCGTCGATCGTCAGCGTCTCGGTCATCGCTCCTCCGAACGAGAAAGGCCCGCCCCTAGACCTTGATCGTTTCAGGCTGATTCAGCCTGAAGCGTGAATCAAGGTCTCAACCAATTGAAGAGAGCCTGATTCACGCCATCGGTGGAAGCGCGAAGCGCTTCCACCTCAGACGATCAGGCTCTTGCGGGACGGGCCATCCTCCAGAAAATCGGCCCGAGCTCAATATTTGAAGCTGAGCGTCGCGAAGGCCGAGCGGCCCGGCGCGATCGAGGCGTAATGCGAACTGTAGACCTGGTTGAAATAGGTCTTGTTGGTCAGGTTCTGCACGTTCACCGACAGGTCGATGGCCTCGCTGACCTTGTAGCCGACCCGGGCATCGAAGCGCCAATAGCTCGGCACGGCGCGCGCCAGCGTGGTGGTGGCCGGCACGATCGTCACGACGCCGGCCGCGTCCTGGACCGCCTTGCGGTTGTCGGCATAGCCGCCATAGACCCGGCTCGAATAGAAGGCGCCGCCCCCGATCGAGAGCGCGTCGGTGACCTTGTAGTTGGTCCACAGCGTGAAGGTGTGCTTCGCGGTCTGCGGGAACTGCTTGCCGGTGTTGACCGACTGGACGAGCACGGTCTTGGCCGCCTGGCTTCCGACGGCCGCAGCGGTCAGCGTCGAGAAGCCACCGTCGACGATCTTGGCGTCGAGATAGGTGTAGCCGCCGAACACGCTCCATTCGTCGGTGATGTTGCCGTTGAAGCCCAGTTCGACGCCGCGGATGCGCCGCTCTCCGATGAAGGCGACGGTGTTGGCGTCGCTGGTGACGCGGGCATTCTTGGTCTTGGTCTGGAACACCGCGCCGGTCAGCGACAGGCCGCCGCCGAACAGGTCGGCCTTGGCGCCGATCTCGAACGACTTGGTCTTCTCGACGCGCAGCGCGTCGCTCGCCGCCTGGACGGCGTTGAGCGCGTTCTGCTCCTGGCCTTCGCCCAGCAGGCTGTTCGGCGGGGTCGCGGCGGTCGCGTAGGAGGCATAGAGGCTGGTGTTCGGCGTCGGCTTGAAGATCAGGCCGGCCTGCCAGTTGAAGATGTTGTCGACGCGGCGGACCACCGGACGGGTACCGCCGGCCAGCGGCAGCGTCGAGGTGGTGCGGAAGCGGTCATAGCGCGCGCCGAGGTTGAGGATGAGCTGTTCGGTCAGCGTGATCGAGTCGAACGCGTAGACCGCCTTGGTGTTGGCCTCGTTCTGCGTCCGCGCGCTCGGCGCGGCGCGGGTGATCGGGGTCGGGACGCCGGTGGCGGTGTCGTTCGAATAGTTGATCCACGGATCGTTGGGGTTCGGATTGAACAGGCTGGCGCAGTAATAGCGCGCGATGGCGAGCGCCGAGCAGCGCGGGCTGATCGTCGATCCGGTCGCCAGCACGAAGGCGCCGCGCTCGGCCTTCTCCGACGACAGCTCGGCGCCGATCGCGAAGCTGTGCTTGACCGATCCGGTCTCGAAGGTGCCGTAGAGGTCGGTCTGGTTGATGAAGCTGTCGGTGTAGCCGAAGCGGGTGTTGGCGCGCCGCCAGACCTGGCCGCCGGGCTGCTGTGCCAGGTTGGCGGGATTGCCGAACACGTTGCCGGTCGAATCGTCGGGCAGCAGGAAGCTGTAGGCCTGCGAGCTGTGGCTGAAGCGCGCGGTGTGGCGCAGCGTGACGGAACCGAAGTCGTGCTCGGCGCGGATCGTCGCCTGGTCGGTCTTGCTGTCGCGGAAGTCGCGGCTCTTGAGGCCGTAGAAGGTGTCGCGGCCGACATGGCCGGTGACGCCGCTGGCGGTGGTGATGTCGCCGAGCGCCGGGGCGGTGATCACATTGCCCGCGGGCGCGTTACACAGCGTCGTCGAGCAGGCGTAGAGGAAGGGGATGCCGCTGTCGGGCAGCTCGTCGGTGTCGAGGTGGTAATAGGCCAGCGTCAGCTTGGTCGGCCCGTCCATGCCGATCGTGACCGACGGCGCGACGCCCCAGCGCTTCTGGTAGATCGCGTCGCGGCCGGCGACGTCCTGGTCGTGCCACATCGCGTTGAGGCGGAAGGCCACCTTGTCCGACAGCCGCACGTTCACGTCGCCGGTCACGCGCTTGTAGTCGTCGGTGCCGTAGCTGCCCGAACCGGCGAAGAAGGTCTCCTCCTGCGGCAGCTTCGAGACGATGTTGAGCGAGCCGCCGGCGCTGCCGCGGCCGCCCAGCGTCGAATCCGATCCGCGCACCACCTGGATCTGCTCGATCGCGAACACCTCGCGGGTCTGCGCGCCGATGTCGCGGACGCCGTCGAGATAGGTCGAGCCCTGGCTGTCGAAGCCGCGGATGAACGGACGGTCGCCGATCGGATTGCCGCCCTCGGCCGCGCCGAAGGTGATGCCGGGGACGGTGCGCAGCGCCTCGACCAGCGTCGCCGATCCGGTGTCCTTGATCACCTGCTTGTCGACCACGACGATCGAACGCGGCGTGTCGAGCAGCGGCGCCACCGCCTTGGGGCTCTCGACCCGCTCGGCCTTGTAGCCTTCCTCGTCGATCGCGGTGTCGGTCACGGTCATGCCGCCGAGCCGCTTCTCGCCATTGGCCGGCTGCGCGTCCTGCGCCAGCGCGGGCGCCGAGGCGATGAAGCCGATGCAGCCGAGCGCCAGGAATGCGGGCGCAGGCGAGCCGGCCGTCGGGCGGTTGTCGGAGCGAGCCATGATATTTCCCCTTCTGGAGTTCTTGTCCATGTCGGGATCGGCTACTGATAATCACTCTCAACTATGTCAATTCTTTTTTGATAATCAGTCGCATTTGCTGCGCCGGACGGCGGAAGCCGGGAGATTTCAGCCGCCCATCGCCGTGCGGATGGTGTCGAGCGTCGCCGGCAATTGCTGGCGCAGCTCATGCACCGTCCTGCCGAGCAGCGGATTGGCCTGGAAGGCGGGCGACGACATGGCCGCGGCGAAGGCGACAAGGCAGCTGCCGAACACCAGCTTGTACGGCGCCCGGCCGCTCTCGTCGCGGATCAGCGCCCGGCCGGTCGTCGCGATCATGATGCCCCCTCGATCCCTGTCTTGCCCGGGGCCACCGCATAGCGGCCGAAGCCTAAGGTCCGGTAAAGGCGGCGCGGTTGCCAAGGCGGGGGCGGCATCCCTATCTGGGGAGCAGAGAATCGAAGCCATCACCGGAGCCGACTGCCCTTATGACCGCCAGCCATTCGACCCGCATGCTGATCCTGGGATCCGGTCCCGCCGGCCTGTCCGCCGCCATCTACGGCGCGCGCGCCGGGCTCGCGCCGATCGTGGTGCAGGGGCTCCAGCCGGGCGGGCAGCTCACCATCACCACCGACGTCGAGAATTATCCCGGCTTCCGCGACGTGATCCAGGGCCCCTGGCTGATGCAGGAGATGCAGGCGCAGGCCGAGCATGTCGGCGCGACGATGATGTGGGACACGATCGTCGACGTCGACCTGAGCGAGCGGCCGTTCCGCCTGCGCGGCGACGGCGGCACCCTCTATGTCTGCGACACGCTGGTGATCGCGACCGGCGCGCAGGCCAAGTGGCTGGGCGTCGAGGGCGAAGCGGCGCTGGGCGGCAAGGGCGTGTCGGCCTGCGCGACCTGCGACGGCTTCTTCTATCGCGGCAAGAAGGTCGCGGTGATCGGCGGCGGCAACACCGCGGTCGAGGAGGCGCTCTACCTGACCAACCACAGCCAGGACGTGACGCTGATCCACCGCCGCGATTCGCTGCGCGCCGAGAAGATCCTGCAGGACCGGCTGTTCGCCCATCCCAACGTCAAGGTGCTGTGGAACAAGCAGGTCGACCGCTTCGTCGGCGGCAGCGGCAATGAAGGGCTGGTCGCGATCGCGCTGCGCGACACCGAGACCGGCGAGACGTCCGAACTGGCGGTCGACGGCGGTTTCGTCGCGATCGGCCACAGCCCGGCGACCGAGCTGTTCCGCGGCCATCTGGAGCTCGACGAGGACGGCTATCTGGTCGTCGAGAAGGGCGGCACCCGGACCAGCGTCCCCGGCGTGTTCGGCGCCGGCGACGTCTCCGACAAGGTCTACCGCCAGGCGGTCACCGCCGCCGGCATGGGCTGCATGGCCGCGCTCGACGTCGAACGCTTCCTGGCCGAGGCCGATTTCGAAGCGCGGGCGACCGTGGCGGCGTGACCGGATTTCCCCCTCCCTTTCAAGGGAGGGGGCAGGGGGTGGGTGGCGAGCGGTAGCGAGCCTTCTCGATCGTCTCGCAGAACTCCGCCAAGGGGGATCGACCCCCTTGGCTGCGTACCCTTCAGCGAGGTGAAACATGCCCCCGGCATGTTTCAGGGATTGCTGGGAGCAATCCCGACCTCGCAGAACTTTCATCCCTCCCCTGAAGGGGAGGGAGATTTTTTGGATTATTTCGGGGCCAGCTTCCGCTCGACGAACGCCACCAGCGCGCCGAAGCTTTCGAGCATCTCGCCGTCGACCTCGTCGTCGTCGATGATGATGTCGAGCCGGTCCTCGAGCGCGGTCAGCAGGCCGGCGACGGCCATCGAATCGAGTTCGGGGAGCGACCCGAACAGGCCGGTGTCGGCGGTGAAGCCGGCGGCGCGGTCGGCGTCGAGCGCGAGCACTTCGACCAGCACCGCGCGCACCACATCCTCTGTCTGGTCGAAATCGGCTGCGCCCACGTCATCGTCCCTGCAGGTTTCGAAATCGCGGCTCCCTAGACGGATCGCGGCGCAGGGACAAGATTTCGGATCGTCGCGGGCGCGAACCGTTGCCCCGAAGCCGCACAGGCCCTAGCTGATGCGACGATGGATGTGCCTCCCGATCCGACGCCCCGGCCGCTCGATCATCTCGCGCTGATCGGCGCTCGCGACGCGCCCGCGCTCGCCGACAAGGCGGGGCTGCTTGACCATGGCGGGCTCGACGATGCGGTCGGCGCGCTGGCGGCGGCGCTGCTCGGCCGGGGCTTGCGGCCCGGCGACCGGGTGGCGAGCTGGCTGGCCAAGCAGCGGCTCGCCTGCCTGATGCCGCTCGCCGCCGCGCGGGCGGGGCTGGTCCATGTCCCGATCAACCCGCTGCTCAAGCATGGCCAGGTCGCGCATATCCTGGCCGACAGCGGCGCGCGGCTGCTGATCGCCGGCCGGGGCCGGGCCGACACGCTCGGGCCCGGCGACCGGCCCGACGATTGCGCGCTGCTGGTCGAGGAGGACGAGGGCGCGGCGCTGCTCGGCCATGGCGACCGGCTGCCGCCGTCCTCGGCCGATCCCGACGCGCTGGTCGCGATCCTCTACACCTCGGGGTCGACCGGGCGGCCCAAGGGGGTGATGCTCAGCCATGCCAATCTCTGGCTCGGCGCGATCAGCGTGGCGCATTATCTCGGCCTCGGCGCCGACGACCGGACGCTCGCGGTGCTGCCGCTCAGCTTCGACTATGGGCAGAACCAGCTCCTCTCGACCTGGGCGGCGGGCGGCTGCGTCCACCCGCTTGACTATCTGACGGCGCGCGACGTGGTGCGCGCGGTCGGCCGGCATGGCATCACCACGCTGGCGGGGGTGCCGCCGCTGTGGATCCAGCTCGCCGAGGCCGCATGGCCGGCCGAGAGCGTCGCCCCGCTGCGGCGGCTGACCAATACCGGCGGGCGGATGAGCGTGCCGCTGGTCCGGCGGCTGCGCGCCCTGTTCCCGGCGGCGCGGCTCTTCTCGATGTACGGGCTGACCGAGGCGTTCCGCTCGACCTATCTCGATCCGGCGCTGATCGACGAGCATCCCGATTCGATCGGCCGCGAGATTCCGTTCGCCGAGGTGCTGGTCGTCGGCCCCGACGGCGCGGTCGCGGCCGACGGCGAGCCCGGCGAACTGGTCCATGCCGGCCCGCTGGTGGCGCAGGGCTATTGGCGCGACGCCGATCGGACCGCCCAGCGCTTCCGCCCCGCGCCCGCCGCGTCGCGCCATGGCGGGACGGCGGTGTGGTCGGGCGACACGGTGGTGCGCGACGCGGCCGGGCTGCTGCGCTTCGTCGGCCGCGACGACGAGATGATCAAGAGCGCGGGCAACCGGATCAGCCCGACCGAGATCGAGGAGGCGGCGATCGCCAGCGGCGCGGTGGCCGAGGCGGTCGCGCTGGGCATCCCCGACGATCGGCTGGGCCAGGCGATCCTGCTCTATGCCCGGCCGGCGGGGGAGGGCGCGGACGTCGACGCGCGGCTGACCGACTGGTTCCGCCACAACCTGCCCAATTTCATGCAGCCCGCGCGGGTGATCTGGCGCGACGAACTGCCCAGCAACGCCAATGGCAAGCTCGACCGCACGGCATTGAAGGCCCAGGCGGCGGAGGAGACGCGGTGAAGCCGACCGGACCGATACCCCCCGATTTCCCATGGCGGGACGGCGCGCTGATGATCGGCGGGCGCAGCGCCGACGAATGGATCGCGGTCGCGGGCGACACGCCGCTGTTCGTCTACGACCTCGCCGTCGTCCGCGACCGCATCGCCCGGTTCCGGGCGGCGTTCGCCGGCGTGTCGCTCCATTATGCGGTGAAGGCCAATCCGCATCCGCCGCTGGTCGCCGCGATCGCGCCGCTGGTCGACGGGATCGACGTCGCCTCGGCGGGCGAGGCGCAACTCGCGCTCGACGCGGGGATGGACGCGCGCCGCATCTCCTTCGCGGGTCCCGGCAAGCGCGATCGCGAACTGGCGATGGCGATCGAATCCGGCATCACCCTCAACCTCGAATCGGAAGGCGAGGCGGAGCGCGCGCTGGCGATCGGGCGCGGCATCGGCCGCACCCCGCGCCTCGCGCTGCGGATCAACCCCGATTTCGAGCTGAAGGGATCGGGGATGAAGATGGGCGGCGGCGCCAAGCCCTTCGGCGTCGATGCCGAGCGCGCCGCCCCGATCATCTGCCGGATCGTCGAGGCGGGCGCCGACTATCGCGGCCTCCACATCTTCGCCGGCTCGCAGGCGCTCGACGCGGAGGCGCTGGTCGAGGCGCAGCGCTCGGCGCTGGCGCTCGCCGCGCGGGTGAGCGTCGAGGCCGGAGTCGCCCCGCCGCACGTCAATCTGGGCGGCGGCTTCGGCATCCCCCATTTCGCCAACGACGCCCGATTAGACGAAAGTAGGGTGGGCGGCGCATTATCCTCGGCGCTCTCGCACCGCGACCCGATCCTCGCCGAGGCAGAGTTTACAATCGAACTGGGGCGCTGGCTGGTGGGGGAGGCGGGGGTCTATCTGACCCGCATCGTCGACCGGAAGGCCAGCCATGGCGAGACCTTCCTGGTCGTCGACGGCGGGCTCCACCACCAGCTCGCCGCCAGCGGCAACTTCGGTACGGTGGTGCGCCGTAACTATCCGATTTCTTTGACGAAATATTCGGATTCGGCTAAGGTCGAGGAGGTGACGGTGGTGGGTTGTCTCTGCACCCCGATCGATCGGCTCGGCGACCATGTCGGCTTGCCGGAGGCGAAGGTCGGCGACGTGGTCGCGCTGTATCTGGCGGGCGCCTATGGGGCGAGCGCCAGTCCGCAGGCCTTCCTCGGCCATCCGTCGCCGCTCGAAATAACGATAGACGGGACCCGTATCCTGTGATTCTAAGCTAATGTTCAGGGATGATGGAGCATGAGCGGGTCCGGACTCTTGGAGTAGGCGTTGTGTTTACGGGCTTGGGGAAGGCCCTGGAGGATGTGCATATGGCCTTTGGTGCTGCGCTGAAGCGGCTCGTCGCGATGCTGGCGGCGGCGATGATGCTCGCCGCGATGCCTGCCGGCGCCTATGCCAAGGACAAGGAACTGCCGTCGGCGCCCTTCGTGCCCGACGGCGGCGCGCCGGGCGAGGACTATACGATCGGGCCGCTCGACGCCCTCACCGTGTTCGTGTGGCGCAACCCGGAGCTGGGCGCGCAGGTGCAGGTGCGGCCGGACGGGCGCATCACCCTGCCGCTGATCAACGACATGGTCGCGGTCGGCAAGACGCCCGCGAAGCTGTCGGACGACATCCGCGACGCGCTGTCGACCTATATCACCGACCCGATCGTGTCGGTGATCGTCAACAATTTCTCGGGCACCTTCGCCCAGCAGATTCGCATCGTCGGCGCGGCGGAGAAGCCGGCGACGGTGTCGTACCGGTCGGACATGACGCTGCTCGACGCGATGATCGCGGTCGGCGGGCTGTCGCAATATGCGGCGGGGAACCGGGCGAAGCTGATCCGCTACGATCCGGTGACCAAGCAGCAGCAGGAATATCGCCTGCGCATCGACAGCCTCTTGAAGCGGGGAGACATCAAGGCGAACGTGAAGCTGCAACCGGGCGATGTGATCATCATCCCCGAAAGCGTGTTCTAGGAATCGGCCGTGGGGGCGGCGGACTAATCGATGGAAGCCATCTACACCGAGATCAGGATTGCCCTGTACGCGATCTGGCGGATGCGCTGGCTGGCGCTAGCCGTCGCCTGGGCCTTCTGCCTGGTCGGCTGGGTGATGGTGATGCGGGTCCCCGCCGCCTATGAGAGCAGCGCGCGCATCCAGGTCCAGGTCAAGTCGCTGTTCGCCGACGGGGCCGAGAACGACATGCAGCGCAATGTCGATCGCGTCCGCCAGTCGCTGACCTCGACTGAGATATTGAAGCGGGTCGTCCGCACCGTCTCCAACGGCGAGCGGCCGCTGACCTCCTACGAGTCCCTGTCGCTGATCGGCGCGCTGCGCTCGGGCATCTCCATCACCGCGCAGGGCGATGACCTGCTCGAGATCAAGACGCGGATCAGCCTGAAGGGCATTTCCGAGCAGCAGACCGCCGCGATCGCCCGCAACGTCACCCAGAAGCTGATCGAGATATTCATCCAGGAGAATGTGATCGGCAGCAAGGCGAACAACGCCGAGACGCTGAGCTTCCTCGACCAGGAACTGGCCCGCCGCGCCAAGGAGCTGGCCGAGGTGGACCGCCAGCGCGCGCAGATCACCCAGAACACGCTCGGTTCGTTGCCGGGCACGGGCTCGCTCGACCAGCGGATGGACGCCGCGCGCAACGAGATGGTCAATCTCGATTCGAACCTGATGCAGGCGCGCAGCGCGCTGGCGGCGATGAACGGCCAGCTCGCCGCCACCCCGGCGCAGATACCGGCGGGCAGCGTCAACGGCATCGACACGCTCGACCAGCGCATCGGGACGCTCGAAGGGCAGCTTTCGGAAGCGATCTCGCGCGGCTGGACCGAGAAGCATCCCGACGTCATCGCGATCCGTTCCCAGCTCAAGCAGCTCCGCGCCGAAAAGGCGCGCGGCGGCAGCCGGTCGGTGCCGATGGCGCCCAACCCCGTCTACGTTTCGCTCAAGTCGATGCAGGCCGAGCGCGAGGGCAATGTCGCGGCGCTGCAGGCGCGCAAGTCGCAGCTCGAACAGGCGGTGACGACGATCGCGCAGCGCCAGCTCACCGCGCCCGGCGCCCAGATCGACCAGGCCCGGCTCGACCGCGACTATGACGTGCTCAAGGACCAGTACAACAAGCTGCTCGCCCAGCGCGAGTCCGCGAAGCTGCGGTCCGACGCGACCGGCAAGACCGACGGCGTCCAGTTCCGCGTGATCGACCAGCCGTCGCTGCCGCGCCAGCCGGCGGCGCCCAACCGGGCGATGCTGCTCACCGGCGTGCTGGTCGCCGGCATCGTGATCGGCGCGGGCGTGGCCTTCGCCAAGAGCCAGCTCGCCAATGTCTACACGACCACCCAGCAGCTCGCGAAGGCCAGCGGCCTGCCGGTGCTCGGGTCGATCTCGGAGGTGATCACCGCCGACACGCGGGTGATCCGGCGCAAGCAGATGATGTGGTTCTCCTCGGCCGCCGCGGGGCTGCCGGGGATGTTCATGCTGCTGATGCTGATCGAGTTCGTCAAACGCATCATGGTGTCCTGACGGCATGGACGGACAGGACGATAGCGGCAAGCCGCCGCCCCGGAAGCGGAAGCGCGGCGGCTCGCTGATCGAGCGGGCGGGCTCGGTCTACGACTTCGAAGCGGTGCTGCGCGCCCGCGTCGTCATGCCCGACGGCGGCGGCGAACGGCCGGTGATCGACCTGCCGCCGATCCCGCCGCAGCCCTCCGTGCCGCTGGAGCCCCTCCAGCCGGCGGCGCAGCCGCTGCCCTATCAGGGGCTCGATGCCGGGACGGAGGTCGCCGCGGCCGACCCGACCCTGCCCTTGGCCCCGCCGCCGACCCTCGCCGATGCGGGGGGCGGGGCGCTGGTGCCGCCCGCCCCGCCGCCGGTCGCGGCCGCCGGCGCCGACGCCGCGCTGCCCGCGCCCGAGATCGTCTATCGCACCGCCAAGGTGAATCGCGCCGACCTGATCGACCAGGGCTTCGTGATGCCCGACGCGGCGATCACCGCGCTCGCCGAGGAATTCCGCATCGTCAAGCGGACCCTTCTGCTCAACGCGATCGGGCCGACCGCGCTACCCAACGGGCGCCGCATCCTGATCTGCTCGGCGCAGGCGAACGAGGGCAAGACCTTCTGCGCGGTCAACCTGGCGCTGTCGATGGCGAACGAGCGCGACATCGAGGTGCTGCTGATCGACGGCGACTTCGCCAAGCCGACCGTGCTGTCGACGCTGGGCATCGAGGGACCGGTGGGGCTGATGGACGCGCTCGCCGATCCCGACATCGATGTCGAGACGCTGGTGATCAAGACCGACGTCGGCAACCTGTCGGTGCTGCCGTCGGGCAAATATACCAACGAGGCGACCGAGCTGATCGCCGCCGACCGGACCCGCGCGATCATCGAGCGGCTGTCGGCCAGGTCCAACCGCATCATCCTGTTCGACAGCCCGCCCGCGCTGGCGGCGTCGCCCGCGTCGGTGCTGGCCTATCATGTCGGCCAGGTGCTGCTCGTCGTCCGCGCCGACAAGACCGCGGAGGCCGAGCTGCGCGACGCGGTGCTGCTGCTCGGCGGCTGCGAGGAGATCCAGCTCCTCCTCAACGGCGCGCGCTTCGCACCGAACGCCCGCCGCTTCGGCAGCTATTACGGATATGAAGCGCCGCGATGAGCCGCGCGAGATCGCGAGTCCTGCTGGGCCTATTCGCCGGAGGCGCCGTCTGTGGCACCGCTCATGCCGACCGGCCCGAATTCGGTGCCTTCATCAACCTCGACCAGATCGCCGAATCGCAGCTCCACGGGCCGGGCTCGGACGACGTCACCTATACGGAGGTTTCGGGCACGCTGACCGCCCGGATCTCGAACCGCCGCATCGTCGCGTCGGGCACCTATCACCTGTCCTACCGCATCCCCGAGGCGGGCGGCATCGACAAGAGCTTCAACCAGGACGGGCTGATGCGGTTGCAGGCCAACGTCATCGACGAATGGCTGACCCTGGAGACCGGCGCGCTGATCACCCGCAGCCGCGTCGACGCGAGCGGCGCCGCGCCGCAGTTCAACATCGGCAATCCCCAGAATCTGACGCAGACCTATTCGGCCTTCGTCCAGCCGACGATCATGCATCGGATCGGCGACCTCGGCCTCGGCCTGAGCTATCGCTACGCCTATACCCAGAATGCGACGAGCCAGGACAACGTCCCCGTGAACGGGCCGATCGACGATCGGTTCGACAGCTCGAAGGGACAGCAGGTGACGCTCGACATCGGCATGGACCCGGGCAACCTGCCGTTCGGGTGGAAGGTCTCGTCGGAATATCGCCACGAGAACACCACCAACCTCGCGCAGCATTTCCGGGCGCTCAACGTGATCGGGGAGGTCAGGGTGCCGCTGGCCAGCGTCCCGATCGCGCTGGTCGCCAGCGGCGGCTATGAACGGACCCGGACGTCGGAACGCTCGCCGCTGCTCGATCCGGTCACGGGCTTGCCCGTGCGCGGCAAGGGCGGCCGGTTCGTCGTCGACCCTGCGAGCGCGCGCCAGCTCACCTACGAGGTCGAGGGGCTGATCGCCAATGCCGGGGTGATCTGGCGGCCCAGCCGACGCACCCGGATGGAGGCGCGCGTCGGCCGCCGCTATGGCGACCTTTCGGTCACCGGCCTGATCGAGATGCGGCCGAGCGAGCGTTCGGGCCTGACGCTGATCGTCACCGATCGGGTGGAGAGCTTCGGCCAGGGCGTGTCCAACGGCCTCGCCGGGGCGCCGCCGACGCTCGACGTCAATCAGATCGATCCGTCCAGCTCCTACCAGCAGTGCCTGTTCGGCAAGACCTCGGGTTCGGGGAAGTGCATCGCCAGCTCGCTGGGCCAGGCATCGGCGAACAGCTATCGCGAGCGGGCGGCGAACATCATCTTCACGCGGACGATGCGGACCTGGACGTTCAGCGGTGGGCTCGGCTATGCGCGCCGCACCTATATCGACAATCCCAATTCCCCCTTTTCGCTCGACGGCGTCGTCGACCAGAGTTTCTTCAGCAGCCTCTCGATCGGCCGGCCGCTCAGCCGAACCTCGGGGGTGTCCTTTTCTTTTACGGGCAATTTGTTTAAGAATGGACAGGTCGGAGCATCTGACGTGATGTCTGGGTCGTTCAGCACGAATTACTACCAGAGCTTCGGACGAGGTATCCAGATGCAGGCGAGTGTCTCGGTGGACGGGTCGAAGCAGGATGGGATGACGACCGATGTATCGGGACGGGCGCGGCTTGGCTTGCAGTATCGGTTCTGAGATGCCGCACCGCTGCGTATCCGGGTGGGAGGGTCGATTTGGACCATGATCCCTACGGCCTGACCGACCGGCCGTTCCAGCTCACGCCCGATCCGCGCTTCTATTTCGAGAGCGCGACCCACCGCAAGGCAATGACCTATCTGGGCTACGGACTGGCCCAGGGCGAGGGGTTCATCGTCGTCACCGGCGAGGTCGGCACCGGCAAGACCATGCTGGTCGGCCGCCTGATGGCGACGATCGACCGGTCGCGGCTGACCGCGATCAACCTCGTCTCGACCCAGCTCGAGGGCGAGGACATCCTGCGGATCGTCGCGCTCGCGCTCGGCGTCGCCACCGACGTCGCCGCCAAGGGGCAGCTGCTCGCCCGGATCGAGCGCTTCCTCCACGAACAGGCGCGCAGCGGCAAGCGCACCCTGCTGATCGTCGACGAGGCGCAGAACCTGCCCATCTCGGCGCTCGAAGAGCTGCGCATGCTGTCCAACTTCCAATATGGCGGACAGGCGCTCCTCCAGATATTCCTGCTCGGCCAGCCCGAGTTCCGCGAGGCGCTGGCCCAGCCGCGCTTCGAACAGCTCCGCCAGCGCGTGATCGCCACCCATCACCTGACCGCGATGGGCGCGGACGAGGTCGCCCCCTATATCATGCACCGGCTGGCCTGCGCCGGCTGGAAGGGGACGCCGCGCTTCACCCAGGATGCCTATGAGGCGTTCCACCGGCTGTCGGGCGGCATCCCGCGCCGGCTGAACATGCTCGCCGGCCGGGTGATGCTGCAGGGCGCGATCGAGCGGCTGACCGACATCGACGGCGAGGTGGTCGAGGACGTCGCCGCCGACCTGGCGAGCGAGAGCATCATGCCCGCCGCCGGCCCGCAGCCGCAGGCGCGGGCGATGCCGCCGGCGCCCGAGCCGCAAAGCTACGCCTATCGCCCGCCGGCCGCGCCCGAGCCGGTCATGGAACCCGCGCCGCAATGGACGCCCGCGCCGATGCCCGCCGCCGCTCCGCCGGCCGAGGCCTATGCGGCGCCGACCCGCGCGCCGGGCCTGCCTTCCTATACGAGCTACGCTCCCGACGAGGCGGACGGGCCGCCGGCGCCCGCGGCCCAGCCGGACCCGTTCGTCGGGCTGGCCAGCCACATCCCGCCGCCCGCGATCGAGCAGCCGCCCCGCTATGACGGCTATGTCCCGCCCGAGGCGGTCGTGCCGTCGCCCTCGCCGATCGCGGCGCCGCGTCCGCCGATGTGGAGCGTGGAAGCGGAGCCTGCACCGGCGCCAACGCCTGCGCCCGTTGACGCGCCCGCGCCCATCTGGGCTCCGGCGCCCCAGCCGATCGCCGCGCCGCCGCGGGAAGCTTTCGCGCCTCCGGTCCAGCCCGCCTATCGGCCGCCCGTCGCGGAGCCGTCGGCCGCGCCCCAGCAGCCCGCCTATCAGCCGCCCGTTCCCCCGGCCGATCCGGCGGTGGCGGACTATGCCGCGCGCAATGCCGAGCTCGAAGCGCGGCTGGCCGAGCAGGAGGCGATGCTGCGGCGGACGCTGTCGCTGCTGGTCGAGCTGGTCGAGACCGACCCGCAATTGCCGAAGGACCCGCAAGGCAGCGGCAATGGCGGCAACCAGGACGCGGCCTGATCCCAGCATGGTCACCAACGGCCTGTCGGTCGATATCGAGGACTGGTTCCAGGTCGGCGCCTTCGAACGGACCATCCGCCGCGAGGACTGGGACGCGCTGACCCCGCGGGTCGAGCGCAACAGCGACGCGGTGATCGACCTGTTCGGCCGGATGGGCGCCAGGGCGACCTTCTTCACGCTGGGCTGGGTCGCCGAGCGCTATCCCGCGTTGATCCGCCGCATCGTCGACGCCGGGCACGAGCTGGCCAGCCATGGCTGGGACCATCTCCGCGTCTTCACGATGACGCCCGCGCAGTTCCGCGAGGACCTGCGCCGCACCCGCGCGGTGCTGGAGGACCTGTCGGGGCGGAAGGTGACCGGCTATCGCGCGCCGAGCTTCTCGATCGACGAGCGCACCCCCTGGGCGCACGAGATCCTCGCCGAGGAGGGCTATGCCTATTCGTCGAGCGTCGCGCCGGTCGTCCATGACCATTATGGCTGGCCCGAGGCGCCGCGCTTCGCCTTCCGGCCGGTTGCGGGCAGCGCGCTGGTCGAGCTGCCGGTGACGACCGCCCGGCTCGGTCGCCGCATCGTCGCCGCCGGCGGGGGTGGCTTCTTCCGCCTGTTCCCCTATGCCTTCTCGCGCTGGGCGATCCGCCAGGTCAACGGCGAGCGGCAGCCCGCCATCTTCTATTTCCACCCGTGGGAGATCGACCCCGGCCAGCCGAGGGTCGCCGACGCGCCGTTCAAGTCGAAGCTGCGCCATTATGCGCGGCTCGGCGCGATGGAGGGCAAGCTCGAACGGGTGATCCGCGACTTCCGCTGGGACCGGATCGACCATCTGGTCGCCGCCGAAGCGGCCAAGGGCGGCTGAGCCGTGGCGGGGGTGCGCAGCGCCGATCTGGCCGACCCGTCGACCCGGGCCGCGATCGACGCCTATGTCGAGCGCCATCCCCAGGGCAGCGCCTTCCACCGCGCCGCCTGGAGCCGCGCGGTCGAGCGGGGCTGCGGGCAGGCCGCCCATTATCTGGTCGCCGAGGCGGGCGGGGCGGTCGCCGGGCTGTTGCCGCTGACCGCGGTGCATTCGCCGCTGTTCGGCCGCGCGCTGGTGTCGGCCGGCTTCGCGGTGGGCGGCGGCCCGATCGCCGACGACGCCGCGACCGTCGACCGGCTCGCCGAGGCGGGCTGGACGCTGGCCGGCCGGCTGAGCTGCCCGTCGCTCGAGCTGCGCGGCGGTGCGGTGCCGTCGGGCCCGGGTTGGCATGTCGAGCAGGGGACCTATGCCGGCTTCGCCCGGCCGCTCGCCGCCGATGACGAGGCGGAGTTGCTGGCGATCCCGCGCAAGCAGCGCGCGGAGGTGCGCAAGGCGCAGGGCTTCGACCTGGCGGTGACCACCGGCAGCGGCGAGGCGGAGCGCGCCGCCCACTATGCGGTCTATGCCGAAAGCGTCCGCAACCTCGGCACCCCCGTCTTTCCCCGGTCGCTGTTCGACGCGGTGCTCGACGGTTTCGGCGACGATGCCGACATCCTGACGGTCAGCCGCGAGGGCGCGCCGCTGGCGAGCGTGCTGAGCCTGTACCACAAGGGCGTCGTCATGCCCTATTGGGGCGGCGGCACCCGCGCGGCGCGAAGCTGGCGGGCCAACGACATGATGTATTATGCGCTGATGCTGCACGCGCGGCGGCGCGGCGGCGCGGCGTTCGACTTCGGCCGGTCGAAATTCGGCACCGGCGCCTTCGCCTTCAAGAAGAACTGGGGCTTCGAGCCGGGGCCGCTCGCCTATGCCTCGCGGACGGCGGACGGCCAGCAGCCGCGCGAGATCAACCCGCTCAGCCCGCGATACCGGTTGCAGGTCGCGCTGTGGCAGCGGCTGCCGCTGGTGGTCGCCAACCGGATCGGGCCCTGCATCGCGAAGGGGCTCGGCTGATGGGCGAGCTGATGTTCCTGGCGCATCGCATCCCCTTCCCGCCGGACCGGGGCGATCGCATCCGCAGCTTCCACATGCTCCGCCATCTCGCGCGGAGCCGGCCCGTCCACCTGCTCGGCTTCGTCGACAATGCCGAGGATCGCAAGGCGGCCAAGGAATTGTTGCCGATGCTCGCCTCGCTGCACATCGAAGTGCGGAACAAGTCGCGGCTGCGCGCCGGCATCGAGGCGCTGATGCTCGGCGAGCCGGTGTCGGTCGCGGCGTTCGGATCGCGGCGGATCATGCGCATGGTCGACCAGCTTCTCGCCGAACGGCCGATCGACACGATCCTCGCTTATTCGGGCCAGATGGCGCAGTTCGTCCCCGACGATCGCGAGGGCCGCCGCTTCATCATGGATTTCGTCGACGTCGATTCGGAGAAGTTCGCGGCCTATGGCGCCGAGGAGGGCGGGCTGATGGGCTGGGTCCATCGGCGCGAGGGGCGACTGCTGGCGGCCTATGAGGACGGCATCGGCCGCTGGGCCGACGTCAACCTGTTCGTCAGTGAGGCGGAGGCCGCGCTGTTCCGGCGGCGGGCGGGGCTGTCGAGCAGCCATGTCCGCGCGCTCGACAACGGCATCGACACGGCCTTCTTCGACCCGGCCGGCTTCCCGCGCATCGACGGGGCGGAGCCGATGCTCGTCTTCACCGGGCAGATGGATTATCGCCCCAATGTCGAGGCGGTCGACTATTTCGCCCGGCGGACCTTCCCGGCGATCCGCGCCAAGCATCCCTCGACCCTGTTCGCGATCGTCGGCCGCGATCCGACCCCGGCGGTGCGGGCGCTGGCGGGCCTGCGCAACGTGATCGTCACCGGGTCGGTGCCCGACGTGCGGCCGTGGCTGGCGGCGGCGGCGGTCGTCGTCGCGCCGCTCGACATCGCCCGCGGCGTCCAGAACAAGGTGCTGGAGGCGATGGCGATGGCGCGGCCGGTGGTCGCCTCCCCGGCCGCCTTCGAAGGGATCGACGCGGTGCCCGACGAGCATCTGCGCGTCGCCCAGGGCTATGACATGGCCAATGCCGTCCTCCATTTGCTCACCCATCCCGCCGAGGGCGAGGCGATGGGCCGGGCGGCGCGCGCGCATGTCGTCGCCCGCTACGACTGGGAGACGCAGCTCCGCACCCTCGACGCGCTGGTCGGGCAGCCCTGAGCCATGTGCGGGATCGCCGGCCTCTATCATCTGCAGACCGCCAAGCCGGTCGAGGACGCCCGCGTCCGGGCGATGACCGACATGATCGCGCATCGCGGGCCCGACGGATCGGGGGTGTGGACCGGTCCGGGCGTCGGTCTCGGCCATCGCCGGCTGTCGATCATCGATCTCGCGGGCGGCGCCCAGCCGATGGCCAGCGCCGACGGCCAGGCGATGCTCAGCTATAATGGCGAGGTCTATAATTACCGCGCGGTGCGCGCCGAGCTGGAGGCGCTCGGCCGCGCCTTCCGCACCAGCAGCGACAGCGAGGTGATCGTCGAGGCGTGGCGCCAATGGGGCCCCGACTGCCTGTCGCGGCTCAACGGCATGTTCGCCTTCGCGATCCACGACCGCGAGCGCGGCTGCCTGTTCCTGGCGCGCGACCGGCTCGGCGTGAAGCCGCTCTTCTATGCCGAGCTGTCCGACGGCAGCGTCGCCTTCGGGTCGGAGCTCAAGGCGCTGCTCGCCCATCCGCTGCTGCGTCGTAGTCCCGATTTCAGCGCGGTCGACGATTATCTGGGGCTCGGCTACGTTCCCGACGACACCAGCATCGTCGCGGGCGTGAACAAGCTGCCCGCCGGCCATTACCTGCTGCTCCGGCGTGGCGCGCCGCTGCCCCGGCCGGTGCAATGGTGGGACGTCAGCTTCGCCGACCGCGCGAAGGGCAGCCGCGCCGCGCTGGAGGAGGAACTGGTCGGCATCATGCGCGCCGCCGTCACCGACCGGATGGTGTCGGACGTGCCGCTCGGCGCCTTCCTGTCGGGCGGGGTCGACAGCTCGGCGGTGGTCGCGCTGATGGCGGAGGCGAGCCGGCAGGCGGTCAAGACCTGCTCGATCGGCTTCGACCATCCCGATTTCGACGAGACCCGCTACGCCGCCGCGATCGCGGAGCGCTTCGCCACCGATCATCGCACCCGCATCGTCTCGGCCGACGACCATGGCCTGGTCGACACGCTGGTCGCGGCGTTCGACGAGCCCTTCGCCGACGCCTCCGCGCTGCCGACCTACCGCGTCGCCGAACTGGCGCGCGAGACGGTGACGGTCGCGCTGTCGGGCGACGGCGCCGACGAGGCCTTCGCCGGCTATCGGCGGCTCACCTTCTTCCAGGCCGAGGAGCGGGTGCGCGGGCTGCTCCCGCTCGGCTTCCGGCGCGGCCTGTTCGGGACGCTCGGCCGGGTCTATCCCAAGCTCGACCGGGCGCCGCAGATGCTGCGCGCCAAGAGCACGCTGGAGGGACTCGGCCGGTCGAGCGAGGAGGCCTATGCGCTCGCGGTCGGCGTCACCGGGCCGGCGCTGCGGCGGCGGCTCTACACCGATCGCGCGGTCCGCGAGTTGCAGGGCCATCGCGCCGAGGATCGTTATATCGCCGCGATGCGGGCGGCCCCGGCGCGCGACGCGCTCGACCGCGCCCAATATGCCGACCTCAAGATCTGGCTGCCCGGCGACATCCTGACCAAGGTCGACCGCACCAGCATGGCGGTCGGCCTGGAGGCGCGCGAGCCGCTGCTCGACTATCGGCTGGTCGAGTTCGCGGCGCGGCTGCCGGTGCGGATGCGGGTGCGCGGCACGACCGGCAAATGGCTGCTCAAGCAGGCGATGCGCCGCTATCTGCCCGACGACATATTGTTCCGCCGCAAGATGGGCTTCGTCACCCCGATCAGCGCCTGGTTCCGGGGCCCGCTGGCCGAGGAGGCGCGGCGCATCGCCAGGGCCTCCTCGCTGGTCGAGACCGGCTGGTTCGACCCCGCCGCGCTCGACGCCGTCGTCGCCGAGCACCAGGCCGGCCGCTTCGACCATGGCCGCCTGCTGTGGCAGCTGATGATGCTCGACCGCTCGCTGGGGCGGCTGTTCGGGACGGGGCGATAAGCAGGCTACCGGACCTTGATCAGCTCCACCTCGAACAGCATCCAGCTATTGGGCGGGACCGGCCCCTTGCCCTTCGCGCCATAGCCGGCCTCGGGCGGGATGGTCAGGGTGCGGATGCCGCCTTCCTTCATGCCGACGATGCCCGATTCCCAGCCCTCGATCACGTCGCCGGCGCCGAGCGTGAAGGTCAGCGGCTCGCCGCCGCGCGACGAATCGAAATTCCGGCCGCGCTCCTCCTCGGGCTGGAGCCACAGCCAGCCGGTGTAATGGACGGTGACGGTGCGGCCCTTGCGCGCCTCGGCGCCGCTGCCGACCTCATAATCCTCGACCTGGGTGCCGTCGGGCAAGGTGGTCGCCTGGGCATGGACGACGGCGCTCGCCATCAGGGCGAGCAGCGCGAGCAGCGGCTTGCGGAGCGTCATCGGGCGGTTTCCCCCGTTTCCGCCGGATAGACGGCTTCCATGAAATAGAGCCCGTCGGGCGGCGCGTTGAGGCCGAGCCGGGCGCGGTCCGCCGCCGCCAGCGCGTCGGCCAGGTCGGCGGCGGTCCAGCGGCCCCGGCCGACCAGCGCGAGGCAGCCGACCATCGAGCGGACCTGGTGATGGAGGAAGGAGCGCGCCGCCGCCTCGATCTCGATCAGTTCGCCCGAACGGCGCACGTCGAGCCGGTCGAGCGTCTTGACCGGGCTTTCCGCCTGGCAATGCGCCGAACGGAAGGTGGTGAAGTCGTGCCGCCCGACGAGGCGCTGCGCCGCCGCGTGCATCGCCTGGTCGTCGAGCTCGGCCGCGACCTGCCAGGCGAGGCCGGCGTCGAAGGTCAGCGGCGCGCGGCGGTTGACGATGCGGTAGACGTAGCGCCGGCCGACGCAGGAGAAGCGGGCATGCCAGTCGCCGGCGACCGGCTCGCAGGCGAGGATCGCGACCGGCGCGGGGCGCAGCCGCGCGTTGAGCGCCTCCTTCAGCCGGAACGGCGTGATCGGCTTGGCGATGTCGGCATGCGCGGTCATCGCCCGGCCATGGACCCCGGCATCGGTCCGCCCGGCGGCGTGGATCACCGCCCGCTCGCCGGTGACGGCGGTGATCGCCTCCTCGATCGCCTGCTGGACGCTGGGGCCGTGCGCCTGCCGTTGCCAGCCCATGAACGGGCGCCCGTCGAACTCGACGGTCAGGCGGAAGCGGGTCATGTCCGCGGCGGGCCGGCCAGACGGGTGCCCGCCGGGATGGCGAAGCCGCGCAGCAGCTCCCCGGCGCTCATCGCCGCCTTGCCCGCGCGCTGGACGCGGGTCGGCCGGATCGCGCCGTCGATGCAGGCGATCGTCAGCGCGTCGTCGATCACCGCGCCGGGCGCCTCCGGGCCATGCCGGTCGACCGTCTCGCAGGCGAGGATGCGGATGCGCTCGCCCTGATGCTCGAACCAGGCGCCCGGCGCGGGGTTGAAGGCGCGGACCTGCCGCTCGATCTGCCCGGCCGCCTCGGCGAAGTCGATCCGCGATTCGGCCTTGTCGATCTTGGCGGCATAGGTGACGCCCTCCTCGGGCTGGACGACCGGCGGATGGGCGGGAAGATCGGCGAGCACCTCGACCATCAGCGCCGCGCCGCTGCGCGCCAGCTCGTCGGTCAGCTCGCCCGCCGTCTTGCCGTCGACCGGGGTCTCGACCGTCGCCAGCATCGGCCCGGTGTCGAGCCCGCGCTCCATCTGCATGATCGTCACGCCGGTCGTCGGGTCGCCGGCCAGGATCGCGCGCTGGACCGGCGCCGCCCCGCGCCAGCGCGGCAGCAGCGAGCCGTGGACGTTGAGGCAGCCATGGCGCGGCGCGTCGAGGATCGGCTGCGGCAGGATCAGCCCATAGGCGGCGACCACCGCGACATCGAGGGCGAGCGCGGCGAACTCCGCCTGCGCCTCCGCGTCGCGCAGCGTGACCGGATGGCGGACCGGGATGCCCAGTTCCTCGGCCCGGCGCTGGACGGGGGAGGGCATCAGCGCCTTGCCGCGCCCGGCGGGGCGGGGCGGCTGGCAATAGACGGCGGCCAGTTCGTGGCCGGCGGCGACCAGCGCGTCGAGCGTCGGTACGGCGAAATCGGGGGTTCCCATGAAGGCGATGCGCATGCCCCCTCTGAAACGCTTGCCATCCGATGATGCAAGCCCATATCGATGGGCGATGTCGTCTCCCGAGATCGAAACGTTGACCCAGGCGCTCGCGAAGCTGCCAGGCCTCGGGCCGCGCTCGGCGCGCCGGGCGGTCCTGCACCTGCTCAAGAAGCGCGAGGCGGCGCTCGGCCCGCTGCTGCGCGCGCTGGAGGCGGTCAACGACAAGCTGACGAGTTGCCATGTCTGCGGCAATGTCGACACCGGCGATCCGTGCGGCATCTGCGCCGATCCCCGGCGCGACGCGCGGATGCTGTGCGTGGTCGAGGAGGTCGCCGATCTCTGGGCGCTCGATCGGTCACGCCTGTTCCCCGGCCGCTTCCACGTCCTCGGCGGGCGGCTCTCCGCGCTGGAGGGCATCCGGCCCGAGGATTTGTCGATCGACCTGCTGATCGGCCGGATCGCGGCCGGCGGGATCGACGAGGTGGTGCTGGCGATGAACGCCACGCTCGAAGGGCAGACCACCGCCCATTATATCGCCGACCGGCTGGAGAGCTTCCCGGTCCGGCTGACCCAGCTCGCCCACGGCCTGCCGGTGGGCGGCGAGCTCGACTATCTCGACGAGGGCACCCTGGCGCAGGCGCTGCGCGCGCGCCGTCCGGTGAGTTGAGCCGGACGCTGTTCTGCTGCGGTTAAGATTGACCGGTCCATCTTCGATTCAGCCCGACTCCAGCTCGGACCCAAAAAGGGAAGGAGCTATGCAGATGAGACCGATATTCACCCGGCTGGTTGCGGCGCTCGTCGTCACCGGCACGGTCGCGGCGGCGGCGCCAGCCGAGGCGCGCGATCGCTGGGGCCACCGTTATGAGCATCGCTGGGACGGCGACCGCCACTGGCGCGGAGACCGCTGGCGTGGCGATGGCTGGCGGGGCGACCGCCATTGGCGCGGCGATCGCTGGCGCGGTCGCGGCTACGGCTATTATGCCCCGCGCCGCTATTATTACGAACCGCGCTATTACGGCTATGGCTACGGCTATCCGCGTGGGCATTATTATTATCGCGACCGTGGCGGCGATGCGCTGATCGGCGCGATCGCGGGTATCGCGATCGGCGCGGCGATCGCCGGCGCCGACTGATCGATCCGGCCCCCTTCCGCGCCGCGGGAGGGGCGCCGGTCGTCGCCTTGACGATTCGGCCCGAAATACCTAGCTCATCGTCATGGCCATCCGTCTGATCCTCGAAGCGCCCGATCCGCGGCTGCGCACCATCTCCACGCCGGTGGAGGCGGTCGACGACGAACTGCGCGCGCTGATCGCCGACATGTTCGAAACCATGTACGACGCGCCCGGCATCGGCCTGGCGGCGATCCAGGTCGGCGTGCCGAAGCGCGTGCTGGTGATCGACCTGCAGGAGGAAGAGGACGCCGAGGGCAAGCCGATCCGCCATCCGCGCGTCTTCATCAATCCCGAGCTGTTCGATCCGTCGGAGGAGCAGTCGGTCTACAATGAAGGCTGCTTGTCGGTCCCCGAGCAATATGCCGAGGTCGAGCGTCCGGCGGTGATCCACGCCCGCTGGCTCGACGAGCAGGGCGCGAAGCATGAGGAACGGCTCGAAGGCCTGCTCGCCACCTGCCTCCAGCATGAGATGGACCATCTCGAAGGCATCCTCTTCATCGACCATCTGTCGCGCCTGAAGCGCGAGATGGTGATGAAGAAGCTCGAGAAGGCCCGCCGCGCCCGCAAGGCGGCCTGATTTAGCCGTAATCCGTCATGCCGGCGGAGGCCGGCATCTCAGGAGGATGGGAGAAAAGGTCGAGGCAAGAGCCGCCTGAGATGCCGGCCTCCGCCGGCATGACGGATTGCCTCAGGCCTCTGCCCAGCGCCGCAGCAGGTTGTGATAGACGCCGGTGAGCCTGATGATCGCCGGATCGTCCTGGCCGCGATCGGCGGCGACCGCCTGGATCGCGGTGTCGAGGTCGAACAGCGTGCGGCGGGCGCCGTCGTCGCGGACCATGCTCTGGATCCAGAAGAAGGAGCATAGCCGTTCGCCGCGGGTCACCGGGGTGACGTGGTGCAGGCTCGACGCCGGATAGAGGATCATGTCGCCCGCGCCGAGCTTGACCTTGTGGGTGCCCAGCGTGTCCTCGACCACCAGCTCGCCGCCGTCATAGCTGTCGGGATCGTTGAGGAACAGCGTCGCCGACAGGTCGGAGCGGATGCGGAAGTCGGTGCCGCGCTTCATCCGGATGGCGTTGTCGACATGGGTGTCGAACCGCTCGCCGCCGCCATAGAGGTTGAACAGCGGCGGGAACACCTTGAGCGGCAGGGCCGCCGCGATGAACAAGGGCGTCGCGCCGAGCGCGTCGAGGATGATGCCGCCGGCCTCGCGCGCCGCGTCCCCGTCCTCCGGCAATTGCCGGTTCTTCTTGGCGAGCGCCGACTGATGGCCCGAGGTGGCGTTGCCGTCGACCCATTCCGCCTCGGTCACGAGGGTACGGACATGGTCGAGCGTGCGGCCCGACAGGACGCTCGGTATCGCGATCATCATCGGCGGATCAGCCGTTCAGCGTGAAGGGCATGGTGTAGAGGCCGCGCACCTCGACCGGCTGGCCGTCGCGGATGATCGGTTGCCAGCGCCAGCCCCGGATCGCCTGGAGCGCGGCCTGGTCGAGCCGGGCGAAGCCGCTGCTCTGCGCGATCGAGATATCCGCGACCCGGCCGTCGGTGCCGATCAGCAGGCGGACCACGACCGTGCCCTGTTCATGCTTGCGGCGCGATTCGACCGGATAACGCGGTGGCCTGCCCTCGAGCAGCCGCTCGTCGAGATTGCCGACCGTCACCGGTCCGGCGGGCGAGGCGCCGCGACCGCGACCGGCCGGGGCGGCGGGGGCGTGGTGGTGACCGTGATCGGCGGGGGCGGCGACGCGAGCGTCTGGACGATCGGCGGCGGTGCCACGACGACCGGCTGGACCTTCTCGACCACCACCGGCTCGGGCTTCGGCTTCTCGGCGGGCGGCACCGGCGGTTCGGCGATCAGGTCGACGACCAGCGGCTTCTTCTTCTCGGCGATATGGATCACGTCGAAGGTGACCAGCGCGTAGAAGGCGACGATGTGGAGCGCGACGATCGCGGCGATCATCGGCCAGTTGGGCGCGCGATCGGCGCCATAGGCCGAACGCTCGACGACGAGGGGAGCCGGTCCCTTCGCCGGCGAATCGGGCAGATCGGCGAAGAAGAGCGCATGGCCCTCCGCCCCCGCATCCCTGTCCAGCGTCGCGTGCATCGTCAACAATCGACTCCCTGTCTGCGGATTCGCTACCCCAGTTCTTAGTGCAAATCAATCGCAATAGCGTTTGACGGTCGTCAAAAAGCGCCGATATTCCGGAGCGTGACGAAGCGCCCCGCGATCCCTATGTGATGGACATGCGTCATCCCAAGGCAGCCGGTCTTCCGACCCGCGAACAGATCATCGACTTCATCACCACGTCGGAGGCACCCGCCGGCAAGCGCGAGATCGCGCGCGCCTTCGGCCTGCAGGGCAATGAGAAGATCGCGCTCAAGGCGTTGCTCAAGGACATGGCCGACGAGGGGCTGATCGACAGCGCGCGGGGCCGCGCCTTCCACAGGATGGGCGGCATCCCCAAGGTGACGGTGCTGCGGATCACCGACGTCACCGACGAGGGCGTGCCGCTGGCGGTACCCGAGACGTGGCATGGCGAGAATGGCCCGCCGCCGCAGCTCCGCGTCCGCGAGATGCGGGCGCGCAAGGGCAGCGCGCTCGGCGTCGGCGATCGCATCCTCGCGCGGACCGAGGAAGCCGGCAGCGGCTGGATCGCGCACCCGATGAAGAAGCTGGCGCGCGGCGAGGCGCTGATGCTCGGCATCCTCCATCGCGACGGCGACCGGTTGTGGCTGCGCCCGGTCGACAAGCGCGAGAAGCGCGACACGCTGGTGTCCGATGCGGGCGACGCCGATGCGGGCGACCTCGTCCTCGCGGAGAGGGCGGGCCGGCCGCCGCGCATCACTGCGCGGGTGACCGAGCGGCTGGGCGATCCCTTCGCGCCGCGATCGTTCAGCCTCGTCGCGATCCACAAGCACGGCATCCCCGACGTCTTTCCCGAGACCGTGATCGAGGAGGCCGGGCTCGTCACCCGGCTCGACCTGGGGGAGGGGCGCGAGGACCTGCGCGACCTGCCGATCGTCGCGATCGACCCCGCCGACGCGCGCGACCATGACGACGCGATCTGGGCGATGCCCGACGACGATCCGGGCAATCCGGGCGGTTTCCGGGCGATCGTCGCGATCGCCGACGTGTCCTTCTACGTCCGTCCCGGATCGGCGCTCGACCGCGAGGCGAAGAAGCGCGGCAACAGCGTCTATTTTCCCGACCGGGTCGTGCCGATGCTGCCCGAGGCGCTGTCGGCTGACATCTGCTCGCTCAAGCATGGCGAGGACCGCGCGGCGATGGTCTGCCACCTGACGGTGAAGGCGAACGGGACGCTGGCGAACCGGCGCTTCGCCCGCGCCGTCGTCCGCATCGCGGCGAACATCGCCTATGAGGACGCGCAGGCGGCGATCGACGGCGCGCCGGTCGCGGGGACATGGGACAAGGCGCTGGTCGACAGTGCGCTGAAGCCGCTCTGGGCCTGCTGGAAGGCGCTGGCCAGCGCGCGCGACGCGCGCGAGCCGCTCGACCTCGACCTGCCCGAGCGGCGGGTGGTGCTCGACGAGAAGGGCCGCATCCTGTCGGTCGCGCCGCGCGAGCGGCTCGACGCGCACCGGCTGGTCGAGGATTACATGATCGCGGCCAATGTCGCGGCGGCCAAGGCGCTGGAGGCGAAGAAGGCGCCGGTCATGTACCGCGACCATGAGCCGCCGAGCCGCGAGAAGCTGGTCGCGCTCAAGGACTATCTGGCCACCTTCGACATGGAGTTCGCGCTGGGGCAGGTGGTGCGCCCCGCCACCTTCAACCATATCCTGAAGCGGATCACCGACGACGCGATCCGGCCGCAGATCATGGAACAGGTGCTGCGCAGCCAGACCCAGGCCTATTATGCGCCGCGCAACGCCGGCCATTTCGGCCTGGCGCTGGGCAGCTACGCGCATTTCACCAGCCCGATCCGCCGCTATGCCGACCTGCTGGTCCACCGCTCGCTGGTCGGCGCCTATGGGCTGGAGACGGGCAAGCCCCGGCTGGAGGGGCCGGGCCGCTCGGGCGACATCGTGCCCCGGACCGCGCTGACCCAGGAGGAGGCCGAGCGGATGACCCCGATCGGCGAGCTGATCAGCCAGGCCGAGCGGCGCGCGATGGAGGCTGAGCGCGATACCATCGACCGCTATGTCGCCGCTTTCCTGTCGACCAAGGTCGGCGAGCTGCTCGACACCCGGATCACCGGCGTCCAGCCCTTCGGCTTCTTCGCGACGGTCGAGGGGCTGGGCGGCGACGGGCTGGTGCCGGTGTCGACCCTCGGCGCCGAGCGCTTCCATTATGACGAAGGCGCGCAGGCGCTGGAGGGCGAGGAGAGCGGTGACCGCTACACGCCGGGGATGAAGCTGCGGCTGCGGCTGGTCGAGGCCAACCCGATCAACGGCTCGCTGCGCTTCGAACTGGAGGAAGGGGCCAGCCACCTGCCGATGCGCGGACCGCGCGGCACCCGCGGCCCCAAGCGGCCGATGATGGGCCGCCGCGGCCGGCCCGCCAATATCCGCCACAAGGGCGGGCGGCGGCGCTGAGGCTGCGGCCGCCGTCGATCCATGCTAGTTTCTCTGCCTTGCCGGCGAACCGGGGAGGATGGCATGTTGAGGCGGATAGGGGCGGTCGTGGCGGGAATCCTCGCCTGGACCGTCGTCGTGACGATTCTGAACCTGGGCCTGCGCCATGGCTGGCCGGCTTATGCGGCGGTCGAGAAGGCGATGACCTTCAGCCTGGCGATGATGGCCGCGCGGCTGGCGATCAGCGCGCTGTCGTCTTTGGCGTCGGGCTATGTCGCGGCCTGGATCGGCCGGGATCGCTGGAGCGCGCTCGTCGCCGGCGTGCTGATCATGCTGTTGTTCCTGCCGGTCCACGTCCAGATATGGGACCGCTTCCCGATCTGGTATCATCTGACCTTCCTCGCCTCGCTGCCCTTGCTCGGCTGGCTGGGCGGCAGGCTGCCGAGGGCCGCTACAGCCGCGGCAAGGTGACGCCCTGCTGGCCCATATATTTGCCGGCGCGGTCGGCATAGCTGATCTCGCAGGGCTCGTTGCCCTGGAGGAACAGGAACTGGCAGGCGCCCTCGTTCGCGTAGATCTTGGCGGGGAGCGGGGTGGTGTTCGAGAATTCGAGCGTGACATGGCCTTCCCAGCCCGGTTCGAGCGGGGTCACGTTGACGATGATGCCGCAGCGCGCATAGGTCGACTTGCCGAGGCAGATGACGAGCACGTCGCGCGGCACCCGGAAATATTCGACGGTGCGCGCCAGCGCGAAGCTGTTCGGCGGGATGATGCAGACGTCGGTCTCGCGGTCGACGAAGCTGTTCGACGCGAAGTCCTTCGGGTCGACCGTTGCCGAATCGACATTGGTGAAGATCTTGAACTCGGGCGCCACGCGGGCGTCATAGCCGTAGGAGGAGAGGCCGTAGCTGATGCAGCCGTCGCGCCGCTGCGCCTCGACGAACGGCTCGATCATCCCGTTCTTCGTCGCCTGTTCGCGGATCCACTTGTCCGACATGATCGTCATTCGGCTTTAATCCCCCAATGAAACCGCTCATCCTGAGGAGAGGCTTCGCCTTCGCTCAATGGCTCCTCAGGACGAGCGGGTAAAGATCAATCCCCAAGTCCCAGATCGGCCGGCCCGAAGGCATGCGGCAGCAGCTCCGATGCCCGAAACCAGGCGAAGGCGCCACCGTCGGCCGATCCGCAATAGATGTCGATGTCGTGGCCGCCGAGTTGGGCGGCCTCGTTGATGATCTGGCGGCAGCGGCCGCACGGCGTGACCAGCGCCGATCCGGCGATCGACCCGTCGCTTTCGAGCCGCCCGCCGGTGACGCCGATCGCGACCACGTCGCGCAGATGGCCTCCGCTGTTCGCGGTTGCCAGCGCCACCGTCTCGGCACAGAGCGACAGCCCGTAGCTGGCATTCTCGAAATTGGCGCCGGTGACGATCCGGCCGTCGGCGAGCAGCACCGCCGCGCCGACGCCGAAGCGCGAATAGGGGGCATGGGCGTTGGCCGCCACCCCGCGCGCCGCGTCGATCAGGACGCGGCCGGCCACCTCGCGCATGTCGACCGGTTCAGCCACGGATGTGCAGCACGCAGATCAGCGTGAAGAGCCGGCGGGCGGTGTCGAAGTCGACCTCGATCTTGCCTTCCAGCCGCTCCTTGAGGAGCTGCGCCGCATCGTTGTGGATACCGCGCCGGGCCATGTCGACCGTCTCGATCTGCTGCGCGGTCGAGGTCCGGATCGCCTGGAAATAGCTGTCGCAGATCGCGAAATAATCCTTGATCGGCCGGCGGAAGCTGGCGAGCCCGAGGACCAGCGTTTCGAGCAGGTCGCTGGAGTCGGCGTGGACGTCGATCGCCAGCCGCCCCTCCTCGACCCTGAGCTTGACCCGATAGGGGCCGGCATAGTCCTGGGGATAGGCGCGCAACGGCTTGAAATGATTGCCCTCGAGCAGGTCGAAGATGGCGACGCGCCGCTCCTGCTCGACATCGGCATTGCGCCAGATGATCGTCTTCTCGTCGAGATCGATGGCGATGATGCGCGGATCGGACATTGTCTCGGCCTTAGCCTTGGCGGAGCCGCTTGGCAAAGTGAAGCATGCAGATCCTTGGGGGGTCTGCATGCTTCCAGTTGGCCTCGGGGGAGGAACTCAATCGGCGACGTGTACCGTGACATGGGCGCTCCAGCCGGCGACGAGCGGACGGTCGAGCCGGTCGTCGATCTGGATGCGGACGGGGACGCGCTGGGTGACCTTCACCCAGTTGCCGGTCGCATTCTGCGGCGGCAGCAGGGAGAATTGCGAGCCGGTGCCGGCGTTGATGCCGATCACATGGCCCTTGATGGTCCGGCCGGGAATGGCGTCGAGCTCGATGTCCGCGCGCTGGCCGATGCGGACCTTGTCGAGCTGGGTTTCCTTGAAATTGGCGTCGATCCAATAGCCCTGGTTGCTGACGACGTTGACCATCGGCAGCATCTGGATCGCCATGGTGCCGGGCTGGAGCTTGTCGGCCTGGCTGATCCGGCCCTCGATCGGCGCGCGGATCTCGGTGCGGGCGAGGTCGAGCGCGGCCTTGTCGCGCGCGGCGACCGCGGCCTCGATCTGCGGGTGGCCGCCGTTGCGCGACGTCCCGATCACGGCGCGCGCCGATTCGGCTTCGGACCTGGCCGAGGCCTGCTGCGCCTGCGCGGCGGCGAGCGCGGCCTTGGCGGCGTCGAAGGCGGCGCGGGTGGTGAAGCCGCGCGCGAGCAGTTCCTGCTGCCGGGCGAAGGTGTCGCGGGCGAGGCTGACGTCCGACAGGCTCTTGGCGGTGTCGGCCTGCTTGGCGTGGTAGGTGCTCTCGAGCTGGGCGACGGTCAGCTCGGCATTGCCGACCGCGGCCTCGGCCTGCATCAGCGCGATGCGATAGGGCTGGGGGTCGACCCGGAAGAGCAGGTCGCCCTTCTTCACGAGCTGGTTCTCGCTCACATAGACGTCGGTGATGCGGCCGGCGACCTCGGCGCTGACCTCCACGACATGGGCGTTGACCTGGGCATTGTCGGTCGAGACGGTCCGGCCGCCGGTGAGCCACAGATAGAGGCCGGTCGCGAGCAGCAGCGCCGGCACCGACAGCATCGCCACGAGCCGCCCCAGCCGCCGCTCGCCGTCCAGGGCCGGCGCGGCGACCCCGGCGTCGCCGGTGATCGATCGCATCTCGTTCATTGCCGGCGCTCCGCTGCCAGCAGCGCATCGCTCCGCTCGTCCTGTTCGCGGAAATGATCGCGGACGATGGTGAGCAGGTCGGTGAGCGTCGCCCGCTGCCCGGCGTCGAGCGGGGCGAGCAGATTGTCCTCCATCTCGTTGGCGATGTCGGTCAGCTCGTCGACCAGCGGGGCGGCCTTGTCGGTCAGGTAGAGCCGCCAGACGCGGCGGTCGGCGGGGTCGGCGCGCCGTTCGACCAGTCCGCCCTCGGACAGCCGGTCGACCATGCGGCACAGGGTGATCCGCTCGACGTCGAGCATCTCCGCGACCTCGCTCTGGGTCGGGCCGTCGGAGCGGTCGAGATAGAGGAGCACGCGCCATTGGGCGCGGGTCAGCCCGCGCGACCGGGCGCGCGCGTCGAACCAATAGCGGGACTGGCGCGCGATATCGTGCATCAGAAAGGAAACGCGGCGACTCAATTCTGTATGCATGCTTACATTGTGGATGCTTGCTGTATGTATTGCAAGCGGGATTGTATCCACAGATCGACCCCCCGAACTTTTACGGAGAGGCGCTTGCGGCGGAGCGCCCGGACGGGGATAATCGCGCCATGGTCGAGCCTGTATCCATCCTGCCGCCCGCGCCGGGCGAGCCGCCCGCCTTGCCGCACAACGTCGAGGCGGAAGCCGCGCTGCTCGGCGCGATGATGCTCGACAACCGCATCGTCGAGGACATCCAGATCAGGCTCCGGCCTGAGCATTTCTTCGAGCCGCTGCACGGCCGGGTCTATGAGGCGATCCTGCGGATGCTCGATCGCAACATGCTGGCGACGCCGGTGACGCTGCGCCCGATGTTCGAGGGCGACGCCAGCATGCGCGAGCTGGGCGGCCCGGCCTATCTGGCGCAGCTCACCGGCAGCGGCGCGGCGCTGATCGGCGCGCGCGACTTCGCCAACCAGATCTACGACCTCGCCCTGCTGCGCGCGCTCGTCGCGGTCGGCCGCGGCATGGTCGAGGGCGCGCTCGACACGTCGGAGGAGGTCGATCCCAAATCGCAGATCGAGCAGGCCGAGATCGCGCTCTACAAGGTCGCCGAGGAAGGCGGCGAGGAGGGCAGCGTCAAGAGCTTCGGCCAGGCGACCAAGATCGTCATCGAGACCGCCAGCGCCGCGCTCAACTCGGGCGGCCATGTCGCCGGCCTCACCACCGGGCTCGAACGGCTCAACGCCAAGATCGGCGGCCTGCACCCGTCCGACCTGATCATCCTCGCCGGCCGTCCGGGCATGGGCAAGACCTCGCTCGCCACCAACATCGCGTTCAACGTCGCGCAGCGCTACATCCGCGACCAGCAGGACGGCATCGCCCATACGGTGGGGGCGCCGGTCGCCTTCTTCAGCCTCGAAATGTCGGCGGACCAGCTCGCCGGCCGCGTGTTGTCGGAACAGGCCGAGATCAGCTCCGAGCAGATCCGCATGGGCAAGATGAGCCATGCCGAGTTCGCCACCTTCGCGCGCGCGGCGCAGGACCTCGAGAACCTGCCGCTCTACATCGACGACACCCCCGGCCTGACGATCGCCGCGCTGCGCACCCGCGCGCGGCGGCTGAAGCGGCAGCGGGGGATCGGCTGCATCATGGTCGACTATCTCCAGCTCCTCCAGGGATCGGGGCGCAATTCGGACGGCAACCGCGTGCAGGAGATCTCGGAGATCAGCCGCGGCCTCAAGACGCTGGCCAAGGAGCTGAGCGTGCCCGTCATCGCGCTGTCGCAGCTCAGCCGCGCGGTCGAGCAGCGCGAGAACAAGAAGCCGGTGCTGTCGGACCTGCGCGAATCGGGCTCGATCGAGCAGGACGCCGACATGGTCTGGTTCGTCTATCGCGAGGATTACTACCTCAACCTGATCCGCCCCAAGGAGGCCTCGATCGAGGCCGGCGACAGCGCGGTCGAGGTGACCGCCTTCGAGGAATGGAAGATCAAGATGGAGCGCGCCCACAACCGCGCCGAACTGGTCATCGCCAAGCAGCGCCATGGCTCGACCGGCACGATCCCGCTCAAGTTCGAGGCCCGCTTCACCAAATTCTCCGACCTCGCGGACGATTATTACGGCACCACCGACTTCGACGATTGACGGGTGCTCGACAAGCCTGCCGAATCATGATCTTCTCCCCTCCAGGCATCCGCAAGAAGCGGGCTCAGGTGGGGAGAGGGTGCGATCATGGAGCGCATCGATCATGTCATGGACCGCGTCCTTACGACGGCGGTCCTCTGCGTGCCGTTCTACGTCATCTACAAGCTGGGGCTGTTCCTGATCGAATAGTTTCCCTCCGTCCGGTCAGAAGACGGGTTCCTCGCCCGGGCGGACGATCGGCTCGCCGTGGATGCCGCATTCGACCTTGTCCCAGCCGCGCCAGCGGCCGGCCCGCGGGTCCTCGCCCGGCTTGACCACGCTGGTGCACGGCGCGCAGCCGATCGACAGATAGCCCTGCGCCTCGAGCGGATGGCGCGGCAGGTCGCGCGCCTCGAACCAGCGGTCGAGATCGGCCTTGGCCCAGTCGGCGAGCGGGTTGAACTTGATCCGGTCGCCGTCGAGCTCGAAGCGGGCGATGCCCGATCGGGTGGAGGCCTGGAAGCCCTTGCGGCCGGTGATCGACGCGTCGAAATCCTTCATCGCCGCCGCCAGCGGCAGCACCTTGCGGATCTCGCAGCAGCCGTCGGGATCATAGGACCAGCGCAGCCCGGTGCCGTCCTTCGCCGCGATCGTCGCCGCCTCGGGGGCGACGACGCGGATGCCGGTCAGCCCGAGCCGCGCGACCAGCGTGTCGCGATAGGCGAGCGTCTCCGGGAACATCTTGCCGGTGTCGAGGAAGATCACCGGGATCGCCGGATCGACCGCGGCGACGAGATCGAGCAGCACCGCCGATTCGGCCCCGAAGGAGGAGACCACGGCGACGCGGCCGAGCAGCCCCTCCTCCAGCACCGCCCGGATCACGTCCTGCGTCGCGACGCCCTCGAAGCGCGCGTTGAGGCGCGCGACGTCGGCGGCGGTGAAGCGCGGGGCGGTGTCGATCCGGTCGATGCGGCGGGCCGGTTCAGCCATGCCGTTTCGCCCAGACGGGCGTGAGGCCGTCGGCGGCCTGCTGATAGACGGCGGGGAAGACGGTCATCGCGCGCTCGGCCGCCGCCGGATCGATCGGATGATCGGGGGCGAAGGAGTCGAAGCCGCAGCGGCGCATGAACAGCAGCTGGTCGAGCAGCACGTCGCCGACCGCCTTGATCTCGCCCTTGTAGCCGGCCTCGCGCAGGATTCGCGCGGAGGAATAGCCGCGCCCGTCGCGGAAGCGCGGGAAATCGATCTCGACCAGGCGAAGGCGGTCGAGCACCGGCACCAGCCGGCGCACGTCCTCGCCCGCCTCGATCCGCACCGAGGTCGCGTCGGGCTGGTCGAGGAAGGCGTCGAGGGTCACCGCCGGCTCGTCGGCCGGCTCGTCGTCGCGATAGCGCAGCGGCTCAGCCATAGATCGCCTCCTTGAACGGCTCGAAGCCGACGCGGCGATAGGTGTCGAGGAAGCGCTCGCCGTCCGCGCGCACCTTGCGATATTTGTCGATGGTCCGCTCGATCGCGTTGACCACGCCGTCCTCGTCGAAGCCGGGGCCGGTGATCTTGGCGAGCGCCGCGTCCTCCGCGCCCGATCCGCCGAGCAGGAGCTGGTAGTTCTCCGTGCCCTTGCGGTCGACGCCGAGGATGCCGATGTGGCCGACATGGTGGTGGCCGCAGGCGTTGATGCAGCCCGATATCTTGATCTTCAGCTCGCCCAGGTCGCGCTGCACGTCATAGTCGGCGAAGCGCTCGGCCAGCTTCTGCGCGAGCGGAAGCGAGCGGGCGTTGGCCAGGGTGCAATAGTCGAGCCCCGGGCAGGCGATGATGTCGGTGACGAGGTCGAGGCTTGCCGTCGCCAGGTCGGCATCGCGCAGGGCCTGCCACACCATATGGAGATCGGCCTTGCGGATGTGCGGCAGGACGAGGTTCTGCGCATGGGTGGAGCGCAGGTCGTCGAGGCTGTAGCGCTCGGCGAGGTCGGCGACGACGTCCATCTGGTCGGCGCTGATGTCGCCCGGCGTCTCGCCGACCTTCTTCAGGCTGATCGTGGCGATCGCATAGCCCGGCTGCTTGTGGGCATGGACGTTGTGCTTCACCCAGCGGGCAAAGTCGGGATCGGACAGGTCGAGATCGTCGCTCAGCCCCGTCTCGAACGCCGGCGGCGCGAAATAGGCGGCGATGCGCTCGAATTCCTTCATCGGAATATCGTCCATCTGCGGCTGGATCGCCTGCCACTCCTCCTCGACCTGGCGCGTGAACTCCTCGGCGCCGAGATCGTGGACGAGGATCTTGATCCGCTGCTTGTGGATGTTGTCGCGGCGGCCGTTGCGGTTCCACACGCGCAGGATCGCCTCGAGATAGGAGCAGATCCGGTTGGCCGGCAGGAAGGGGCGGATCAGCGAGGCGACGAAGGGGGTGCGCCCCATGCCGCCGCCGACATGGACCTCGAACCCCATCTCGCCCGCGTCGTTGCGGAGGATGCGCAAGCCCACGTCGTGCAGCTTGATCGCGGCGCGGTCCTGCTCCGACGCGATCAGGCCGATCTTGAACTTGCGCGGCAGATAGCTGAACTCGGGGTGGAAGGTGGTGTACTGGCGCAGCAGCTCCGCCCAGGGGCGCGGATCGCAGATCTCGTCGGCGGCGGCGCCGGCGAACTGGTCGGCCGAGATGTTGCGGATGCTCTCCCCGCTGGTCTGGATCGCGTGCATCTCGACCTTCGCCAGCTCGGCGAGGATGTCGGGGGTCTGGTCGAGCTTGATCCAGTGATATTGGAGGTTCTGGCGCGTGGTGAAGTGGCCGTAGCCGCGGTCATATTCCCGCGCGATCCGCGCCAGCGTGCGCATCTGCAGCGCGTTGAACGTGCCATAGGGGATGGCGACGCGCAGCATATAGGCGTGGAGCTGGAGATAGAGGCCGTTCTTGAGGCGCAGCGGCTTGAACTGGTCGTCGTTCATCTCGCCGGCGATGCGGCGGGCGACCTGGTCGCGGAATTCCTCGACGCGGGCATCGACGATCGCCTGGTCGTAATTGTCGTAACGGTACATCAGATCACCCAATTGCCGGCGTCGTGGTCGACGGGTTTCAGCGACAGGTCGAGGCGGACGGTCGGGCCGAGCGCCCGGATCCGATCCTTGATATGGGCGGGGCGGGGCCCCTCGGGCGTCGGCGTCGCCTCGACGACATAGCCGCCGTTGACGCGCTGCGCGGCGGTCTCGGCCGCGATCAGCGTGTCGCCGGTCTCGCCGACGTCGACCGCGTCCTCGATATGGCGCGACCAGCCGTCGCCGGCCCACCAGATCACCGCCCCGGACTTGAGATCGTTGCCCGTCACCACCTTCAAGAGAATGCCTCCACTTGCTTGGCCAATGCCATCAGCCTGTCCTCCGCGTCGGACAGCAGGACGACCTCGCCGACGACGATGATCGCCGGGCTGATCACCTTCTCGCGATCGACCATGTCGCCGAGGTCGGCGAGCAGCGTCCGCATCGCGCGCGATCCTTCGAGGGTGCCGCGTTCGAGCACCGCGACCGGCATGTCGGGGGCGACGCCGTCGGCCATCAGCTTGTCGGCGATCAGGCCGGCGCAGGTGACGCCCATATAGATGACAAGGGTGCGGCCCTGGCCGGCGAGCCCGGCCCAATTCTGTTCGGTCAGCCCCTTGCAGGTGCCGGCGACGAAGCTGACCGCGCTCGACCAGTCGCGATGGGTGAGCGGCAGCATCGCCTCCGCCGCGCAGCCGAGCGCCGAGGAGACGCCGGGGACGACCTCGACCGGCAGGCCGGCGCCGCGGACCGCCTCGACCTCCTCGCCGCCGCGGCCGAAGACGAAGGGGTCGCCGCCCTTCAGCCGGACGACCACCGACCCCGCCTTGACATGGGCGATGATCAGCGCGTTGATCGCGTCCTGGGGCAGGGTGTGGCGGTCGCGCTTCTTGGCGACCGAGATGCGCTGGGCCGAGGGCGGCGCATGGTCGAGCACGCGCGGGTCGATCAGCCCGTCATGGACGACGACGTCGGCGGCGCGCAGCGCCTCGACGGCGCGCACGGTCAGCAGGCCGGGATCGCCGGGACCGGCGCCGACCAGGATGACGCGCCCACGCGCTTCGGGATCAAGCAAGGATGCCATGGCCGCCACATGGGCCCTGATGCCGCGCTGCGCAAATCAAGGATGCTTGGGGGGCGGCCAAGTTTTCTTTGCTCAAGGACTTAGCCGGTGTCGCCGCGGTGCCTCTCCCGCCCGCGTCCGCCGCCGTCGCACCTCCCCCGCAAACGTCATTCCGGCGGAGGCCGGAATCTCGGGCGCCGGGAGCGCCCGGCGGTCTCCCCGCAACGGCGCAACAGCGGTACCATCCGCCCCGCATTTTCCGGGTGCATGGGGTTGTGTGTTCGTTTTTTCATTTTTCCCGCCCGGCCCCGATGCGGTGAAGGCCGGGCCATCCGCCGCGCCGAAGCCCTCGACCAGCCGATCCGTCGCAGCGGGGCTGGTGGCGCGCAGATAGCGGACGATCGACCGGATCCAGGCGGACCGCATCCCATGCTTCCACGCATTGCGATTGCCGCGCGGCGCACCGCTGCCCTTGCCCCCATGCATCCGGCACCGCCGGCTCCCGTTCACCGCAGGCGAACGGCAGGGATGACCGGAACGCGTGCGGGCGCCGCAACGGGGGGGCGTTGGCGAGTTGGCTGCAGGTGTGGGCTTGGAGGTGCATATCTTCGTTCCGCAGGAGGGTGTTACGCGTGGCCCTGAGTGCTGCCTTGTATAGCGCAAAGGCAGAGATATGAACAAAAAAAGAACATTCAAAAGGAAGGGTGGTGGCGAATGTATAGAAGCCCGAGCCGGTTAATTGAAAAGGCTTGCAATGTAGGATTTCATTTGTTCATGATATGTTCGGAATCGGACGGACTGCTTGGAATGGGGAGGGCTCGAATGTCATGATGTGAAGTCCTCCAAGGAACATTAGCCCTTGAAGGGTGTTAAGGGAGCTATTAACTCCCGTTGGAGCATGAGTGACGATAATGGCGATTCGATCGACGATCTGAACTGTGTTTCGCTGGAAGTTTCCGGTCGATCCCAGGTGCTCCTTTGGCGACCTATCGCCAAGGCTTGGGAGGAGTTGGAAAACAGGCAGCAAGGCAGATTTCGGCGAATTATGCAAATGTGGTGCCAAGGACACAAGCTTACTCAAGAAATGTTCAATGGCAATGAAGGGCGTTCGCCTGTTTGCAACGTAATGCTTCAAGCGTTCAAGGCATTTAAAATTCGAATATACGGTTTTGTTATAAATATAGATAATATTCGTAGTTTCATTGTGATCGATATGGATTTGGCAAAAAAGCAAGATAAGGCGGATCAAGGTATATTGAAACGTGCTTATACTCGTCTTGATGAGATGAGTAAGAAAAGGAAGAAATAATGAATAAGGTCGCGGATTTTGACAAAAATGCCATCTTTGCGGAGGAGGCTCTTGTTGTCGATGTCCAGATCTTTCTGAACACTCTCATGCATGAGAAGGGTGTTTCTCGATCGGATCTGGCGAAGGCGATGGGAGTTTCTCGTGCTCGCATTTCGCAATTGTTTTCCGATGAATGCACGAATTTGACTGTCCGCCTTTTTGCTAGAGCTGCCTATGCACTTGGCGAAAAGGTGGAGCTTGACTGTGATCACTTTCGGTTGGTGCGCGAGCGGTCGCTTTCGAAGGCGATGGGCAAGGCTGAGAACGTTTGGCCGCTTTGGAAGCATGTAGAGGAAGAAGGGGACAAGGAGCTTGATGTCTATCACGACAAGCTCCTTGTCTTTCTGGGGTGCGAAGAAATGGAAGTCGCTGCTTGATGACCAAGAAGGAGATTTCTACGGCAGTAGCCTCTGAGCCGAAGCTTGGTTTTAGGGCCGCGGACTATAATGCTGTAGCTACGGAGGCGATCCTCCTGACTATTCGTTTAATCTCGCAGCGTTTCGACCTGAATATGGAGTGCTCTGGTAATTCCAGTGATTGGAAACTTTCGTACGGACGAAGGGTTATGTCATGTACCTTTGACCGGGATGCGAAGCAAGTTGCTGCAATTATTCAGTTCGAAGTTACTGCCAGAGAAGGCCGAAAGAAGGCTCTGCATTGTACTGCAGATTATGGGATTATGTATGAAGTTCCTGCTGATGCGGAAGAAGAGGCTGTCAAGGGGTTCTGTAAGAATGTAGGTCGGTTTGCGATTTATCCTTACTTTCGCTCGCTCTTTGCGCAACTTGCATGGAATGCAGAGCTTATGTTGCCTCCTCTACCGAGTATCGCCTCGACGGCACATATCCCTCCCAAGAAAGTTACTTAGAAATTTATGAGGGGAATAATGACGGGAATTCCGGAGACACAATACTGAATTGAAACCCGTCTGCCGATGTGGAAGCCAGACGGAGATATGGCCCGCCTTTCCCGCATCGTGGTCCCCGGCGTCGCGCATCATGTGACGCAGCGCGGGAACCGGAAGCAGCCGATCTTCTTCGGTGACGAGGACCGGAGGCTCTATCTTCGGCTCCTGCGCGAGGGTTGCCTTCGGGCGCAGGTGCGTTGCCTCGCCTGGTGCCTGATGGACAATCACGTCCATCTGATCCTCGTTCCGGACGAGGCCGACGGCCTGCGGGCGGCGCTCGGCGAGGCGCATCGCCGGTATACGCGCCACGTCAATTTGCGCGAAGGCTGGCGCGGCTACCTCTTTCAGGGGCGCTTCGCGAGCTATCCGATGGACGCCCGCACCTCGTGGCGGCGGTGCGCTATGTCGAGCGCAACCCGGTTGCGGCAGGGCTCGCCCCGCAGGCGGAAGGCTGGCGCTGGTCCAGCGCGCGCAGCCACATCGCGGGCAAGCGGATGCCGGATGATCCGCTGACGGATGTCGAGGCGCTGGGCGCGCATATTCCCAACTGGCGGGCGATGCTACGGTACGGCGCCGAGGCCGGCGCCGTTGATGTGGAGGGAGAGGCGCTGGCCGAGGCGATCGAGGCGCGGCTGCGCACCGGCCGGCCGCTCGCCGCCGAAGAATGGATCGCGCGTCAGGAGCAGGTCACCGGTCGACAGCTTTCTCCCGCCAAGCGCGGGCCGAAGCCGAAGAACGAAATTACTATAGTGTCCGTGAATTGGTGCATGAAACCTTCAGAGATTTGCCAAAACTCGCCGAACGGCTTCTAGCTCAACCGAGCAAAGCCCCGCCTTCTCCGTCGGAGTCAACTCGTCTAGCTCTGATCCCTGTCGGCCCTCGTCTAGGCTCTCGGATCCGAGTTGTCGTAAAATCTCGCGAAGGTCGGGTGATGCTGAGCCTTTCCCGAATGAGAGTGAATCAAATTTAGTGTACCATGCGGCAAGGTCGCGATCATTCGCTTTGCAGAGGCCAAGGCTATATGCGCTAATTATCCAGCGCGTAGCCAGCCGGACCTGAGTTGCCGTGGCACCGGCGGCTGAAACAGTGTCGCTGTGTTCTGCCCATGTCTTCACAAACGCTTTGTCAGCGGCATCCTCCAAAGATCGAATAGATGATTCAACCTTTGCCGAGAAGGTAGGTGCGGGCGTTTTTGCTTGCGCTGCAGTCATTAGAAGCAGTGCGAAAATCAAGCCTATACCGAAGCGCATTGTGACCTTCACAGCAGTTATATGATTGATATATACCTTGGTTCTCGCTTGATGATCGGGGCCACCTTGTGCGGCAAAAAAGCCGACCCCGGCTCACCTAATAACGAAATCCCCGATCTCGAAATCGGTCGCCAAGGTGTTGAGGGCCATCACGCTGTCCTTCGGGATGTCGCTCGACGGCATGCCGGTGCTGAAGAGGTAGGTGTCGGAACCGACCTGGACCGCCGCGATCTCGTTGTAGCCAGCGTGGGCGGCCATCATCGCCTTCGCCTGCTGGATCGCCGCCTCATAAGAGTCGGCGGTGCCGCTCAGTACCGTCTCGATTTCCGCTCCCATGATCCCGCTGAATTTGATGCGGTCCTCGCCATGGGTGAAGTCGGTGATCACGCTCAGTTCGGACCGGTCGGCGGGTGGGGTGGCAAAGGAGCGCATGATGAAGAGGTCGGCGCCTTCGCCGCCGGTCAGGGTGTCGGTGCCGGTCTGGGCGTCGAGCGTGTCGTCGCCGAGATCGCCCATCACCACATTGTAGCCGGCCCCGCCCTTCAGCATGTCGTTGCCCTGGCCGCCGCGCAGGACGTCATTGCCCGTCCAGCCGTCGATATAATCCTTGCCGGTGTTGCCGTTGACGGTGTCGTTGCCCTCGCTGGCGAAGACATAGTCGTCGCCGGCGCCGCCGTTGATGCGGTCCGAGCCGCGCCCGCCGTCGAGATCGTCGTTCCCCGCATTGCCCTGGATATAATCGGAACCGTCGTCGCCGGTGATATAGTCGCTGCCGTCCGGGCCGCCATTGGGCGACTGCCCGTAGAGATGATCGTTGCCGTCGCCGCCGTAGATCGTGTCGAAGCCTGCCCCGCCCATCACGACGTCATGGCCCGCGAGGACGTTGAAATAATCGTCCTTCGACCCGCCGGTGACGGCGTCGTTGCCGGAGAAGAGCGCGACGCGCGCGGCCGATGCGCGCGCGGTGGGATCGGCCGCGAAGACATTGCCCAGGTCGAGGTGCGCATCGGTCAACGTGAAGGCCGGCGCCCCGTCGGCGGTGGCCTGGATGGCGGTGACCAGGCCGTCGGTCGGATGGCCGCCGCGGTCATAGACGATGGCCGCGCCGGTCAGCCGGAGTTGGGTGGTGGCGTTGAGCGCGAACTGGAGCGCGGTCGGCAGGCGCTCGGTCAGGTCGGCCGTGAAGGCGAGCGACAGATCGAGCTTCGGATGGACGAAGGCGTAGCCGTCCGCGACAGTGATGGTGGTCATGATGCCCGGTTACGAAGCGCGGTCGGATGCCGTCAATCGGGCTCAGGTCCATTTCGGTGGAAGTTCGGGGGCGATGCAAAATTGGGCGCGCGCAACCAAATTAGAGGAGCGCTGGCCGAGAGGTGAGCCAAGCCGAAAGGCGAGAAATTAGTATAGTGTCCCCGAAATAGGGAGTGGTCAGCTTTTTCGGGAGGGGTGTTTCATCCAGCGGCGGCCCGGCGGTTTCAGGATCAGCAGGCCGCACCGGGCGCAGTTGCTGATGAATTCGCCGTCGTCGCTGCGGGTGTAGCGGGGGTCGGGCAGATGGCCGGTCAGCCAACAGGAAAGATCGAAGTTCAGCGTGCCATCCTCAGGCTCGGCAGGGACGCAATGTCATCCGGACGGCCGCGGACGGGAGGCGTTCGGCGACGCCGATAGGCAGCCTCCGCGAAAAACAAGCCAAATGCAGAGTCCCGATTCATCCCACTTCAAAAAATAATGTGCCGGAGGCATCTAGGCAATCATCCCCGATCATGATAGAAAATTCTCATCGCCGATAAGGATTTTCGGGTATCGCCGGCCAAGATGCGACCGCGCTTCCGCTTGCGTGATGGAAGAATATTGCGGATTTGAATTGTCTTTATTCGTGCGGTCGGATTTTCCTGATCAATGCGGGGAGCACGAAATGCTCGGGATCGCGGGTCGTCCATTTGGACCGCGCGAGATCATATGCGGTCGAGATCAATGGCGCTCGCCGCGTCCTCGGCGCCGGATCGGGCCTCGTTCCCCTTCGGCGCGCCTTTCGAAGGATGTCGTCGGATGAACCACAGGCCCGCCGGAGGGATCGAGATATTTCCGGCCACCGCCGGCTGGGCCACGGACGAGGACGGCATTCGCGTCCAGGGCCGCTCGGCCGAAGGTCCTTTCACCGTCCTGATCACGCGGGCCGGCCTGGCCGCGCTGGTGGGCCGGGATCGCTGCGAGCTGTCGGCGCCCATGGCGTGGACGCTGTTCGAGCGCTTTTCGGCGAAGATCGCGGCGTTGATCGAGCGGGAGCATGCGGCGCGGCCGGCATCTTCCATCCGGATCGACTATGCCGATGTCGAGAGGGTCGGATGAGCGCCGCCTTTTGGGAGCAGCCCGCCCGGCTGATGCGCGTGCACTACAGCGGCACGATGTGGAAAGGCGCGCGGCAACCCGAGCAGATCGCCGCCGGCCCGCTCGCCGGGATGGTCCGCCAGATCGCCGCCGAGGATCCCGAGGATATCTGGCGTTTCATCATCGTGACCGATGACGGGCAGCATATCAGGTCGGCCGACCTGCGCGCATTGATCCGGCGTGCGGATTTTCCCAAGGTGGAGGGACCGTGACGCGCCTTCGCGGAGCCCGCCCGTGATGCCCGATCCTGCCCCGCATAGGCGGGGCGGGAGGGCCGTTCAGGCGGCTTCGTCGAAGCGGGCGAGGCGGCGGCCGGTGCGGAGCGTCTGGCCGATGAACAGCAGGATCAGGATTCCGCCCACCGTGCCCACGAAGACGTCGAAGCCGGAGAGCGCGCCGAACAGGCCCGGTCCGCTGCCGAGCAGGATCATCAGCACGGTCAGCACCACCAGCATGATGCGCAGCTCGCTCGGCCCCGCCGAGAGATAGGAGAGCTTCAGCTCGCCCAGCACGCGGGCCGAGAGGAAGGCGTGGATCGACAGCAGCATGTAGCCGGCCAGCGCGATCAGCGCGACGTCCATCGTCACGAACGGGCTCAGGCCGATGCCGGCCAGGATGAGCAAGGTCGCCAGCCCGTCGCAGCTATGGTCGATGAAATAGCCATAAGCGGGCCGCTCGACACGGCGGAACCGGGCCAGGCTGCCGTCCATCGAGTCGCCGAACCACTGGACGGCATAGCCGCCGATCGCGAGCACCAGCCAATAGGGACTGAGGTTGCTGGCGACATAGCCGACGAAGATCATCACCGCGCCGGCCATGCCGAAGGCGGTCAGCCGATCGGGCGTGACCCAGGCCGGCATGCGGGAGCATAGCCAGGTGAGGAGGCGGCGTTCGTTCGCGGCCAGCCAATTCTGCTGGATGCGCGAGAGCTGGGCGGGCTTGGGCGGTGCGATCGTGAAAGCCTTTGTCTGCTGGGAACGGCGCGGATCGGCGTCGATGTCCTCGATATGCGCGCTCGCGACGCGGGAGCCGGAACCCGTCCCCGCATCGTTCCCGACACCTACCGCCTGAACGGCCCCGCGTCCAATCCCTTCGACCGGAATCCCGCGCCATCGGCCCGGGACGGGCCGTTTTCGCGACGGACCCGGCCCCTCAGCCGTCGTTGGAGGTCCGCAGCCGCACCGATCGCCACGGAATCGTGGCCGGATCATGCGCCGGCACGATCGTCATGCCGGTTTCCCGAAGCTCGATGAGCGCCGCGTCGTAGCATTTGGCAAGATCGCGATATTGCTGCGCCGTCAACGGGTCGACGGCCGCGCGCGCGCTGGCCCACGCCTGCTCCCGCATCGCGGCGAGCGTGGTGAATTCGGGGGTGGGGGGCATGGCTTCGCTCCTGTGCGAGCGGGAGCGCGGTCATCTCTCAGCCGCGCTCATGCTCGGGGTGGCGGGCGCGGTGGACGGGATATGGGGGCGCGGCGGGGATTTATAAGGGCCGGCGGAAAATCATCCGGCGCCGGCCATCGCCGTCACCGTCACGTCGACGTCCATGCCCAGCAGGTCGTCGGCCGAACCCGCATATCGCCCCGTCAACGGCATGATCTGGCGGTTCTCGCGCGCAACCGCGACGGGTATCAGATGGGCGTCGCCCACGCGGCCATGGGTCGGGTCGAACGCGATCCATCCGGCGCCGGGCAGGAAGACCTCGGCCCACGCATGGGTCGATCCCTGTCCGCCGGCCGCCTGATCCGGATCGTGGAGATAGCCCGATACCGCGCGCGCGCCGAAGCCGAGGCCGCGGGCGCAGGCGATGAACAAGGCGGCGATGTCCCGGCAGGACCCGCTGCCGAGCGCGAGAGTCTCGGCCGGCGACTGCGTGCCTTCCTCCTCGCGCGGCCGATAGGCGACGCGCGGGAGCATCCCGGCATTGAGATCCTTGAGCAGCGCGAGCGTGTCGGTCGGCTCGGCGGCGACGAACCCGCGCGCGAAGGCGGCGACGCTGTCCGCCTCGCCGGACGCCGGGCCGGCGAGCGCGCCGAGGTCGGCCCGGTCGTCCTCGTCATAGGGGAAGGGATATCGGTGTGCCTCGACGGCGATGGCGAACAACGGCCAGGCCGGAGCATCGAGTTCGACGACCATCGAGGCGTCGATCGCGATCTCGCGCCGGTCGCCGGTGAAATCGATCGTGGCGATGCGGTTGCCGAACACGTCGTCGCTCCAGGCGATGGCGGTGTCCGGCCCGGCGTCGAGGATGAACTCGTCGAGCCGAAGCTCCGCCCCGCAGCGCGGCACCGCGAGCAGGCGATGCGGTTGCACCGTCACCGGACGGCGATAGCGATATCGTGTCCGGTGACGGATGCCGAGCTTCATGCGAGCTGCAACGCTCCGGCGCTGCCCGCGGGAAGGTCGCGGCGCTGGAGGTTGATGCGGGCGGCATAGAGATCCGCGAGACGCTTATGGGCGATCCGCGCCTCGGCCGACGTGGCTGCCGCCGCGTTGATCAGCGAGACCTGGTGCCGGGAATGGAGATAGTTGAGGTCCATGGTTTCTTCCTCGAGGCGGTTATCCACGGCGCAGGCGGAGCGGCTGTCGCACGACGTTGCCCTGGATGACCTTGGCGCCATAGTGGCGGGCGATCGCGGCGCTTTCGACCGAATTGCTGAGCACGACCCGGGAGCCGCCGGACGCGAGCGCCTCGATCGTGGTGGCGCGGGCGCCGATCTTCTCGCAGGTCTGTGCGATATGGTCGGGCGTGGCCTGGATGTTGACGGCTCTGGACATGACGTCTCCGTTACGGCGCGAGGGAAAGGGCGGGCATGCGCCAAAAAACGGCGCACTCCGGCTTCGCGAGGCTAGAAAGGGACAAGGGGGAGCCACGGCGGCCCGATATCCGTCGCATGCGACGTCAGCCCCGCTCATATAGGCGCTCGGCCGGCAAAATGAAAGGGAGGCCTTCGGAATCGCTCGCCTGGAGCCTGTTCGGGGAGCCTGTTTCGGGGACATGATATTAATTGAAATCCGCCGGCCGATGTGGCCCGGCCGTCCCGCATCGTGATCCCCGCCAGGCGCGGGCCAAAGCCGAAGTGCGAGAGATAAGTATAGTGTCCCCGAAACAGGGCGCGATGGGGGCCGCTGCGCCCGTACCCACCCCCCGGCCCCCTCCCTTGGAAGGGAGGGGGGAGGGAGTCAGGCGTCTTCGAGCAGTTCCTCGATCTCGCCGCGGATCGCCTCTGGCTTCGTCGTCGGGGCGTAGCGGCTGAACACCTGGCCGGAGCGGTCGATCAGGAATTTGGTGAAGTTCCACTTGATGCCCTCGGTGCCGAGGATGCCGCGCGCGTTGCTCTTCAGCCAGCCGTAGAGCGGGTGGGCGGCCGGGCCGTTGACCTCGACCTTGGCGAACATCGGGAAGCGGACGTCGTAGCTGGTGCGGCAGAAGGCGTCGATCTCCGCCTCGCTGCCCGGCTCCTGCCCGCCGAACTGGTTGCAGGGGAAGCCGAGCACCACCAGCCCGCGGTCGGACAATTGCTCGTGCAGCATCTCGAGCCCCGCATATTGCGGGGTGAAGCCGCACTGGCTGGCGGTGTTGACGATCAGCAGCACCTTGCCGCGCCAGCGGTCGAGCGGGACCTCGCTGCCGTCGATCGCGCGGGCCGAGAAGTCATAGACGGTCGTCATCGCTCGCTTCTCCTCATCATCCCCGCTTGCCGGCATGCGGCATGCGCGGCTTCTCGTCGGGCGGGACCAGCCCTTCGAGCACCGCCCAGAAGCCGGTCACCGCATTCTGCCCGGCCTGGGCATAGGCGCCCGACAGGCGTTCGCGCAGGGCCTCGAACAGCGACGCCTCCAGCGCCGCGCCCGCCTCGGTGACGCGGAGCAGGCGCTGGCGCCGGTCCTCGCGGCCCATCCGCGTCTCGATCAGCCCGCGCTCGGCCAGCTCGTTGAGGACGCGGCCGAGCGACTGCTTCGTGATGCCGAGCAGGCGCAGCAGCTCGCTGACCGTGATGTCGGGGTTGCGGGCGATGAAGTAGAGCGAGCGGTGATGCGCGCGGCCGAGGCCCTGTTTCGCCAGCCCCTCGTCGATGCCGCGCAGCAGGTGGCTGTAGCCGAAATAGAGCAGCTCGACCCCGCGCCTGATCTCGGGCTCGCGCAGGAAGAGCGGGGAGGCGGCGCGGAAGCCGTCGGGGGGATTTTGGACAGCCATGTTGACGTATTTTGCCACTGCTTCTATCCCGATGCAACGAAAGAATCGTGCGTGGAAGCGGAAAAATGGCTGAGGAAATAACGTTCGACGATCGCGACGGGTTCATCTGGATGGACGGGGCGCTGGTCCCCTGGCGGGCGGCGAACGTCCATGTCCTCACCCATGCGCTCCATTATGCCTCGTCGGTGTTCGAGGGGGTACGCGCCTATGAGGGCACGATCTTCGAGCTGAGCCGGCACAGCCGGCGGCTGCGCGAGAGCGCGCGGCTGCTGGGGTTCGAGCTGCCCTGGTCGGTCGAGGCGATCGACGCGGCCTGCATCGAGACGCTGGCGGCGAACGGGCTGAAGGACGCCTATGTCCGCCCCGTCGCGTGGCGCGGATCGGAGCAGATGGGGGTGTCGGCGATCCGGACGCGGCCGCACCTGGCGATCGCCTGCTGGGCGTGGGGCAGCTATTTCGATCCCGACGCGGCGGGGTTGAGGCTCGACATCGCGCCGTGGCGCCGGCCGCCGCCCTATTGCGCGCCGGTGCAGGCCAAGGCGTCGGGCCATTACATGATCGCGACCATGTCGAAGCACCATGCCGAGGGGCGCGGCTTCCACGACGCGCTGATGTTCGACCATCGCGGCCAGGTGGCGGAGGCGACCGCGGCCAATATCTTCTTCGTCAAGGACGGCGCGCTGCACACGCCGACGGCGGACTGCTTCCTGGACGGCATCACCCGCCAGACGGTGATCGGGCTGGCGCGGCGGCGCGGGATCGCGGTGGTCGAGCGCGCGATCTGGCCCGAGGAGCTGGAGGGGTTCGAGCAGTGCTTCCTGACCGGATCGGCGGCGGAGATCGTCGGCGTCGCCTCGATCGGGCCGTGGAGCTTCGAGCCGGGCGATCTCGGCCGGCAGATGCGCAAGGACTATGCCGATCTGGTGCGCGGGCGGCTGGCGGCGGGCTGACCGCTATTCGGGCAAGGTCGGCGTCACCCGCCCCCGGTGCCAGGTGACGGCGACGTAGACCGCGAGCCCCGCCCAGATCAGCGCGAAGGCGAGCATGTGGATCGGCCGCAGCGGCTCGCCGAACACCGCCACCGCGATCAGCAGTTGCAGGGTCGGGCCGATATATTGGAGCAGGCCGAGCTCCGAATAGCGCATCCGGTGGGCCGCGCCGACGAACAGCAGCATCGGCACGGTGGTGACGAGGCCGCTCGCCAGCACCAGCCAGAGCGCCGGGGCGTCGGGCCGGGCGAGCACGTTCGGCATGGTCAGCAGCCAGGCGAGGGCGATCGGCAGCAGCAGCCCGGTCTCGATCAGCAGGCCCTCGACCGGGCCGAGGCCGACGATCTTGCGGACGAGGCCGTAGAGGCCGAAGGTGGCCGCGAGGCCGAGCGGGATCAGCGGGACGCCGCCCTGGTGGATCGCGAGCGCGGCGACGCCGGCCGCGGCGAGCAGGATCGCGAGCGTCTCCGGCCGGCCCAGCCGCTCGCGCAGGAAGACGACGCCGAGCAGCACGTTGACCAGCGGGTTGATGAAATAGCCGAGGCTCGCCTGCAGCGTCTGGCCGCTGTTGATGCTGTAGACGTAGATCATCCAGTTGCTGCCGATCAGCAGCGTCGAGGCGATCAGGGCCAGCAGGAAGCGCGGCGTGGCGATGGCCGTCCGGATCGCCGTCCAGCGCTTCATCGCGGTGGCGAGGACGAGCAGGACCGCGAGCGACCAGATCACCCGGTGCGCGAGGATGTCCGCCACCGGCATCGCCTGCAACGCGCGGATGAACAGCGGCAGCAGGCCCCAGATCGTGTAGGCGCCGAGGCCCATGGCGATGCCGAGGCGGGTTTGCGAGCGGGACGACATGGGAGGCGCCTATTGCCGCGCGGGGCGAAAGGCAATCGATCTCCGCCCGCGCGCCACCCAAAACGGGCCGCGCCCACCCCGCGCGCGCTTTGGCGTCGGGCCCGCGATCCGCTTATGGTCGGGGCCGGAAAGCGTGGAAGGGAGGAGTCGTGAATCTCATTCTCACGAACGGCAGGGTCTTCGACGGAGCGTCGGAGGAGATCGCCGAGCGGCGGTTCGTGTGGATCGAGGACGGCATCATCCGCGAGGTCGGCGACGTCCCGCCGGCGGCGACGCGCGCCGAGATGCTCGATCTCGGCGGCCGCTTCCTGATGCCGGGGCTGATCGACGCCCATTTCCACGCTTATGGCATCGAGGCGAATCCGGCGCGGATCGACCTGGTCCCGCCGGTGCTGCGGGGCTTGCGCGCCAAGCGGCTGCTGGAGGCGGCGCTGCAGCGTGGCTTCACCACGGTGCGCGACGCGGCGGGCGCCGACGCCGCGCTGGCGACGGCGCTGCGCGACGGACTGATCGAGGGGCCGCGGCTGTTCTATCCGGGGCTCGCGCTCAGCCAGACCGGCGGGCATGGCGACCTGCGGTCGCCCGACCATCACGACCTGTGCGCCTGCGCCTATTGCGGCGCGCTGACGACGGTGGTCGACGGGCCCGACGAGATGCGCAAGGCGGTGCGCGAGCAGCTCCGCCTGGGCGCGCACCAGATCAAGCTGTTCGTGTCGGGCGGGGTGCTGTCGCCGAGCGACCCGATCTGGATGAACCAGTTCTCGATCGAGGAGATCCGCGTCGCGGTCGAGGAGGCGGCGGTGCGGCGCACCTATGTGATGGCGCACGCGCACACCAACGAGGCGGTGCTGCGCTGCGTCGCCAACGGCGTCCGATCGATCGAACATGCGACGATGATCGAGAATGACGGCGCGCGGGCGATCGTCGAGCATGACGCCTTCGCGGTGCCGACGCTGGCGGTGGGCGACGCGATCCGCAAGCTGGGGCCCGAGCTGGGCCTGTCGAGCGTGATGCTCGCCAAGGCCGCGGAGCGGGGCAACCAGGCGGTCGCCTCGATCGACAAGCTGCGCAGCGCCGGGGCGAAGATCGGCTTCGGCACCGACCTGCTCGGCCCGGCGAGCACGCGGCAGTCGCTCGAATTCGGGCTGCGCCGCGAGGTGCTGAGCCCGATCGAGATATTGCGGTCGGCGACGTCGGTGAACGCGGCGCTGATCGGGATGGAGGGGCGGCTCGGCACAGTGGCGCCGGGGGCGTTCGCCGACCTGATCGTCCTCGACGGCGATCCGCTGGCCGACGTCACCCTGTTCGAGCGGCACGAGGCGATCCGGCTGATCGTCAAGGACGGGCGCATCCACAAGAACAGCCTCCCGGCGACGGCGGCGGGCGGCTGAGCGAGGCGCCGACGGTGGCCGACGCTCCCAGGACATGGACCCGGACGGTCGGGCGGCGGCTGGCGCCGCCCGCGCTGCAGCCGGGGCTGTGCGAGCGGACGCTGCTGCTGCGCTCGCTCGACGTCGCGTGCGCCGGGCGGCTGACGCTGGTGATCGGTCCGGCCGGGTTCGGCAAGACCACCGCGCTCGCGCAATGGCATGCGAGCCTGGTCCGGCGCGGCCAGACCGCCTGCTGGTGCACCATGTCGGAGGAGGAGCGCGACCCCTCGCGCTTCCTGTGGATGCTGGCGCTGGCGCTCGAGGCGGCGGGGATCGCGCTCGACGGCGACGTGCTGCGCACCGTGTCGGACGGGTCGGTCGGGCTGGCCTGCGACGCGCTGCTGATGGCGCTCGAACGCGCTGCGCCGAAGGGGGCGATCGTCATCGAGGAGTTCGAGCGGATCGACCATCCGCCGATCGCCGCGCTGGTCGCCGAGCTGGTCGACGGCCTGCCCGAGGACATGCACCTCGTGCTGAGCGCCCGCCGCAAGCCGAAGCTGCCGATCTCGGTGCTGCGCGTGCAGGGCCGGGTGCGGGTGATCGACCCGGCCGAGCTGCGCTTCGGGCGGCGCGAACTGACCGCGCTGCTCGACGACGGCGCCGACGCGGAGGCGCTGGAGACGATCGAGCAGCAGACCGAGGGCTGGCCGGTCGCCGTCCAGCTCTATCGGCTGTGGCGCGAGCGGGCGGGCGCCGACGCGGTGGTGCCGAAGTCGAGCGGGCTGGCGAGCGAGGTCGCCGACTATCTCGCCGAGCAGATCTTCGACGGCCTGGCGGTCGACGCGCAGGACATGCTGATCGACCTGTCGATCGCCGAATATTGCGAGATACCGCTGGCCGACTTCATCCGGCAGAGCCAGGACAGCGCGGCGCTGCTCCGCCAGGTCGCCGACCAGCTTCCCGGGCTCGTCCAGCGCAGCGACGCCGAGGACGACCTGGTCTATCGGCTGCACCCGCTGCTGCTGGGCCATGCGCGGGCGCGGCTCGCCCTCAAGCCGGGGCGGGCCGACCTGATCCATGGGCGCGCGTCCGACTGGTACTGGCGCAACGCCCGCTTCGCCGCCGCGATCCACCATGCGGTGCTGAGCCATGACGAGGCGCTGCTGGCCCGCCGGATCGAGGCGCTGCCGTTCCTCGACATCCTCGGCACGGCCGGGGCGGGCGAGCTGCTCCACATCCTCAACCAGGTGCCGGCGGCGTGCCAGGGGCTGCCGCAGGTCCGCCTGATCACCATCCTGCTGCTGTTCCGCAACGGCCTGTTCCCCGAGGCCGAGCAGATGCGCGCCGAGGAGGAACGGCTGCTGGCCGACCGCGCGGACGCGGCCGACCCGCAGGTCCGCCGGCTGCGGCTGGGGAACCTGGCGCTCAAGCTGCTGTTCGCGGTCCATATCGACGGCTTCGTGGCCGATCACGACCGGCTGGTCGCCGAGATCAGGGCGCTGTCGCTCGACGCGCCGGCGACCTGGGCGTGGGTCGAATGCCTGAGCGCGACGATCCTCCAGATTCGCGGCGACCTCGATGCTGCCGCCGAGGCGCTGCTGCGCGCCGGCAAGCTGTCCGCCGCGATCGGCAAGCCGACCCCGGCGGCGAGCATGGCGACCTGCCAGACGCTGATCCTCGGCCTCGCGCATGGCCGGCTGGGCCATGTCCTGGAGACGGTGACGGCGATCCGGCAGCCGGCGGCGGGGCAGGGGACGGAGCAGGCGGTGGGGGAGCAGGCGCTCCACGCCATGGCCGGGATCGCGGCGGCGGTGGTCGACTATGAGCGCGGCTATCGCGTGCAGGCGGCCGAGGCGCTGCGCATGGCGCTGGCCGAGTTCGGCGAGAGCGAGGCGTGGTTCGACCAATATGCGCTGGCGCTGCCGATCATCGTCGACGTCACCTATCGGCGGCACGGCTTCGACGCCGCGCGGCAGGAGATCGAGCGGCTGCGCGAACGGGCGAAGCGGCTGGGGCTGCGCGGGGTGCTGGGGCTGCTGTCGACGATCGAGCTGTTCCAGGCGGTCCGCGCGGGCGAGCCGGCGGTCGCCGACGCGGCCGAGCCCGCCGACGATGCGACGCTGTCGTGGCGCGAACGCGACACGATGCGGCTCGCGCTCGGCCGGCTGGCGATGGAGCGCGGCGCGTTCGACCGGGCGGCCGGGCTGGCGGCGCGGGCGATCGCGGCCGGGGAAGCCGGCGACCGGCTGGGGACGCGGATCAGGGGATCGATCCTGCTGGGCCTGGCGCGCGATCGCGGCGGCGATGCCGACGGCGCCGACGATGCGCTGCGCGAGGCGGTGCGGCTGTCCTACCCCGAAGGCTATGTCGCGCCCTTCGCGCAGGAGGGGCGATCGATCGTCCCGCTGCTGCAACGCGCGATCGGCAAGGGATCGGTGATCGAGCAGCGCCTGCTGGCGCAGGTCGCGCGGGCGATCGAGCGCGAGCGCGAGTTCGCCGCCCCCGACGCGCTGAGCAACCGCGAGGCCGAGATCGTCGCGCACCTGGCCGACGGCGCATCGAACAAGGTGATCGCCCGGCGGCTGGGCCTGAGCGACAACACGATCAAATTCCACCTCAAGAAAGTCTACGCGAAACTGGGTGTCAGCAGCCGCAAGGCGGCCGCGGCCGCGGCGGCGAAATTCGTGGCGGACGGGCGATGACCAAGGGGCCACCCATCCTGCGCGGCGACCACCCTTATCGACGCTGGAGAAGGCCGTGGCCGCGTGTATCAAACCCCGGTCCGGTTCCGCCCGAGGCGGCCGGTGATGACAAGATGGGACTGAGTGATGGGTGAAAAGCTTCGTTTGGGCATCGACGTGGGGGGGACCAACACCGACGCCGTGCTGATGGCCGGCCAGGAGGTCGTCGCCACCGCTAAGCAGTTCACCACCGCCGACGTCCGCGACGGCGTGATCGCGTCGGTCGCCAGCATCCTCGACCAGTCGGGGGTCGACCGCGCGAGCATCAAGGCGGTGATGATCGGCACGACCCAGTTCGTGAACGCCTTCGTCCAGCGCCGCGACCTCGCGCCGGTCGCCGCGATCCGCGTCGCGCTGCCGATGGGGGACGGCATCCCGCCCTTCTCCGGCTGGCCGGACGACGCGGTGGAGAGCGTCGGCGGGCATCGATACATGATCGGCGGCGGTTCCTATTTCAACGGCACCGAATATCGCCCGCTCGACGAGGACGCGCTGCGCGCCGCGGCGCTCGACGCCCGCGCAAAAGGCATCGACTGCTTCGCCATATCCGCCAATTTCTCGCCGATCCGCCCCGATATCGAGGCGCGCGCCGCCGCGATCGTCGCGGCCTGCGTGCCCGGGGCGATGATCACGCTGTCGTCGGAGATCGGCGGCCCCGGCCTGCTCGACCGCGAGAATGGCGCGATCATCAACGCTTCGCTGGGGCCGCTGGCCAAGCGGGTGGTCGCCTCGCTCCAGCAGGCGATCCACGACCTGCGGATCGACGCGCCGATCTTCCTGAGCCAGAATGACGGCACGTTGATCAGCACCGACGTCGCCGCGCGGCTGCCGATCATGACCTGTTCGGCCGGGCCGACCAACAGCATTCGCGGCGCGGCCTTCCTGACCGGGATCAAGGAAGCGGTGGTGGTCGACATCGGCGGCACCACGGCGGACATCGGCTTCCTGCGCGAGGGCTTCGCGCGCGAGACGACGCTGCCCAACTATCTGGGCGGGGTACGCACCAATTTCCGCATGCCGGACCTGCTGTCGATCGGCGTCGGCGGGGGAAGCCTGGTTCGTCCGGACGGCCGGGTCGGCCCCCGGTCGGTCGGCTTCCGCCTGCAGCAGGAGGGGATGGTGTTCGGCGGCGACACGCTGACCGCGACCGACATCGCGGTGCGCGCGGGCCATGTCCGGCTGGGCGATCCCCAGGCGGTGGCGGGGCTCGACGCCGCGCTGGTCGAGGCGGCGCTCGACGACATGCACCTCCAGATCGAGGACGGGATCGACCAGGTGAAGGTCAGCCCCGAGCCGCTGCCGCTGATCCTGGTCGGCGGCGGCAGCATCCTGCTGTCGAGGCCGCTCAAGGGCACGTCGGAGACGCTGCGCCCCGCGCATGCGGCGGTCGCCAACGCGGTCGGCGCCGCGATCGCGCTGGTCAGCGGGCAGGTCAACAAGCTCTACGACTTCCGCACCCACGGCCGCGACGCCGCGCTGGCGCAGGCCAGGGAGGAGGCGACCAACGCCGCCGTCGCCGCGGGCGCGGCCCGCGACGAGGTGGAAGTGATCGACATCCGCGAGCTGCCCATGTCGCACATGCGATCCGGCATGGTGCAGGTGCGGGTGCGCGCCGTCGGCCCGCTGGTCGGCCACGCCTGACGTTCATCAAGGAAAGCATAATGTTCATCATTCGAGAGCTGCAGGAAGTCCGGGACATGGCGCGCGGCGCCGTGCTGCTGGGAACGGGCGGCGGCGGCGACCCCTATATCGGCGAGCTGTTCGTGGGCGAGCAGATCAAGCGGGGCAATTTCCCGAAGGTCATCGGGGCCGACGAGCTGGAGGACGACGCCTTCGTGCTGTCGATCGCCGGCGTCGGCGCGCCGACCGTCGGCAGCGAGAACCTGATCAGCGAGAAGATGCTGATGCGGCTGCTCGCCTATGCCGAGGCGCATTTCGGCCGGCGGGTCGACGCGCTGATCAGCGCCGAGATCGGCGGCTCGAACTCGATCATGCCGCTGGCCCTGTCGGCGATCAGCGGCGTCCCCGTGCTCGACGCCGACGGCATCGGGCGGGCGATGCCGCAGATCGAGATGACGACGTTCAGCATCTATGGCTGCCCGGCCAGCCCCTGCATCCTGACCGACGCGCTGGGCAATGTCGTGACGGTCGACGCGATCAGCGACCGCAAGGTGGAGGACATCTGCCGGGCCGTCGCCAGCGCGCTGGGCGCGCACGTCACCAGCGCGATCTATCCGATGACCGGCAAGCAGGCGCGCGAGGTGGCGGTGCAACGGTCGCTGAGCCTCGCCTACGGGATCGGCCGGTGCATCCGCACCGCGCGCGAGAGCTCGTCGAACATCTTCGACGCGTTGCTCGCCTATCTGAACGACTGGGACGGCCGCCACGCGCGGATATTGTTCGACGGCAAGATCACCGACGTGATCCACGAGACGCGCGACGGCTGGCATTGGGGACAGGCGACGCTGAGCGGCCTGGGCGACAATCGCGACGAGTGCGTCATCGAGATCCGCAACGAGTTCCTGATCGCCCGGGTGAACGGCGAGCCGGTGGCGATGGTCCCCGACCTGATCACCGTGCTCGACCGCGAGACGGGGGAGCCGCTGACCGGCAGCATGCTCGCCTATGGCCAGCGCGTGAAGGTGCTCGGCTATGCGGCCGATCCGATGCTCTGCCGGCCCGAGGCGCTCGAGGTCGTCGGGCCGCGCATGTTCGGCATCGACCTCGATTTCGTGCCGCTCGCACAGAGCGCCGCCGCCGCGTCGCGCGTCGGCGCCAAGGCGACGGCTTCCGACCCGGTGGCCTGACGACGCCACTACCTGTTTCGCGCGGCGACCACCCTCCGCCGCCGGTTGTCCGGCGACATCAGGGGTCTAGGGTTTGCCTGCGAAAATCGCGCTGCAAGCCCGGCAGGACCGGGCATCCAGGGAAAAATGAGGGGGTGATATGGTCTCTCGATACGCACTTGCGCTTTGTTCCGTTGCTTCCGTCCTGCTGACCGCCTCGCCCGCCTTCGCGCAGAAGAGCGCCGCCGCGGCGACCGAGGCGGACGCCCAGGGCGACATCATCGTCACCGCGCGCCAGCGCGCCGAGCCGCTCCAGAAGGTGCCGGATTCGATCACCCTGCTGTCGGCGGACATGATCGAGAAGGCCGGGATCAACTCGACCGCCGATCTCGGCCGCTTCGTGCCCAACCTCTATTTCCGCGACGGCCACCGGGGCGGCGCCTCGGCGATCACCGTCCGGGGCCTGATCACGCCGCAGGGCGGCGAGATGCCGATCGCGCTGGTCGTCGACGGCGTGCAGCTCTCGGGCAACGACTATTTCCTCCAGGACCTGCTCGACGTCGAGAACATCCAGGTGCTGCAGGGGCCGCAGGGCGCGCTCTACGGCCAGGGCGCGGTCGCCGGCGCGGTGATCATCACCACCCGCCAGCCGACCGACGAGTTCCAGATCTACGCGAAGGCGGGATATGGCAGCGGCGACAACTTCACCGGCGTCGCCCGCATCTCCGGCCCGCTGGTCAACGACCGGCTCTATTTCAAGCTGCTCGGATCGTTCCGCGAGGCCGACGGCGTGATCAAGGACGCGAACGGCGTGCCCCGCGACTATGCGCATCGCTATCTGGTGCGCGGCGAGATCAAATATGATCATGAGGCGACGCGCGCCACGGCGGCGCTGAGCTATGGCCGCGACCGTAACGGCGCGATCTACCAGGATTATGCGCCGGTCGTGAACGGCGTGGTCCAGCCCGACGACCCCGGCCTCGGCATCACCAGCGACATCGTCGGCGTCGACCGGGTCAGGCGCTTCTCCAGCTCGCTCAGGATCGAGCAGGACATCGGCGACGGCGCGCTGGCGCTGACCACCGCCTACAACACGCTCGACCAGGTGACGCGCGGCGACGCCGACTGGACCGCGGCGGACCGCTTCTCGCAATATAATCTGAATGACTACCGGCTGTTCAACGGCGACCTCCGCTACACCTCGAAGAGCGACCAGCGGCTGCGCTACGTGTTCGGCGCCTTCTACCAGAAGCGCCGGATCGAGGAGGCGGTGCAGGTCGCCTTCCTGCCCGGCTCGGGCCGGACGGGCTTCGCGGTCGACACCCGCGACACCCAGCGCAGCGAGGCGTGGGCGCTGTTCGGGCAGCTCAACTATGACGTCACCAGCAAGCTCGAGCTGACCACCGCGCTGCGCTACGACGACAACAACCGCAAATTCTTCAACATCGGCACCAATGTGAAGATGCGGGCCAAGTTCAACAAATTGCAGCCCAAGGTGTCGCTGGCCTACAAGTGGACCGACGGCCTGATGACCTATGCGACCTATGCGCAGGGCTTCAGGAGCGGCGGCTTCAATACGGCGGCGTCGCTGTTCGCCGGGCCGATCATCGCGGCGGAGAAGTCGAACAACTACGAGCTCGGCTTCAAGGCGCGCCTGCCGCTCCATTCGAACCTGACGGCGTCCTTCTACCGCATCGACGTCAAGGACGCGCAATTCTACTTCGCGTCGTCGATCCCGCCGTCGCAGAACACGATCAACATCAAGTCGGTGAAGATCACCGGCGGCGAGGTGCAGCTTTCGTCCAACCCGATCAAGCCGCTGCGCATCGACCTGGGCGTCGGCGTCAGCCATTCCGAGATCCAGGATTTCAACGGCACCGGCTTCAACGACGGCAACATCTTCCCGACGGTGCCGGCCTATTCGATCCGCGGATCGATCAGCTACGCCATCCCGGTGGGCGAGGACCTGACCATCACCCCGCGCGTCGACACCTATGAGCGCGGCCGGCTGTTCTTCGACGCGGCCAACCTGGTGCGGTCGGGGCCGATCAACCTGACCGACCTCAGGCTCAACGTCGAGACCGGGCCGTGGGAGTTCTCCGGCTTCGTGACCAATGTCGGCAACACCCGCTATGGCGAGACGGTGACGCCGACCAGCGGGCTGCGGACGATCAACGCGCCGCGGACCTATGGCTTCTCGGTGAGTTTCCGTCATTAAGCGATGAGGCGATGGGGAGGGTGGCGGCCGCCGGCCGGCCGCCCTTTCCTTAACGGGATGGGATGCCGATGACCGAGCGAACGCAGCATCCACGGGCTTGGCTGTTCGTCGGCATCTTCACCTTCTGCTATCTGGTGTCGTCGCTCGACCGTTATGTCGTCAACCTGACGATCCAGCCGATCGCCACCAGCCTGCACCTGGACGACGTCCAGATCAGCATGCTGGTGGGACTGGCCTTCACGCTGTTCTATTCGACGGCGGGGCTGCTGCTCGGGGCGCTCGTCGACCGCTATGACCGGCGGGTCATCGTCGTCTGCGGGATCGTCATCTGGACGATGGCGACCGCGTTCACCGGCCTCGCCTGGAGCTATGCGTCGCTGCTGCTGGCGCGCATCCTGGTCGGGACGGGGGAGGCGGCGCTGTCGCCCTCGGCCTATTCGATCATCGCCGAGACCTTTCCGCCGGCGAAGCTCAGCCGGCCGACCAGCATCTATTTCCTCGGCGGGGCGATCGGGCCCGGCATATCGCTCGTCCTCGGCGGGCTGATGCTGGGCGTCGCCGAGCATCTCAACCAGGCCCAGGCGCTCGGCTGGCTCGACAATGAGCCGTGGCGCTTCGTGCTGCTGCTCGCGGCGGCTCCGGGCGCGCTGGCGGCGCTGGCGGTGTTCCTGTTCGTCACCGATCCGCGCCGGTCGCGGCCCGCGCCCGAGCGCGCCAGGCCCGCGACCAGCCTGGTCGGGGAACTGCGCACCAAGCCGGCGCTCTATGCGGCGCTGCTGATCGGCGTGAGCGCCGTGTCGGTCCAGATCAACGGGCTCGCCGTGTGGTGGCCGACCCATGCGCTGCGCAGCTTCGGCTGGCCGCTGACGCAGAGCGGCGTCTGGTTCGGCGGGGCGCTGGCCGGCGGCGCGCTGATCGGCATCGCCCTGGGCGGGGCGCTCGGCACGGCGATGAGCCGCCGGCTCGGCGAGCGCGGCGTCAGCCTGGCGATGGCGCTGCTGTCGGCGGGCGCGCTGATCCCGATGGCGGGCGCGACGCTGATCCCCGATCCGATGATGCAGTTCGGCGCGGTCGCGCTGTCGCTCGCGCTCGCCTTCGCGGTCAACTGCCTGGCGCCGACCGCCTTCCAGCTCGCCGCCAGTCCCGACGTGCGCGGGCGGATCGCGGCGCTCTACGTCAGCGTCGGGACCGTGGTCGGCGCCGGCGTGGGGCCGGTGCTGGTCGCCTTCATCGGCCAGATGCGGATCGGCGGCGCTCCGGCGGGGCTGGGCGTCGGGCTCGCCAGCGTCGGTTTCGGCAGCGGCCTGTGCATGATCCTCGCCTTCGCCTGGGCGAGCCGGAGCGGCGCCTCCCGGACGGTTTAGGCCAGTGCCTTCCACAGGCTGAAGACGCTGGTCGCGACGAGGACGATGCCGACCATCGTCAGCAGCCGCTTCGCCGGGATGCGCTTGACCAGCAGCGCGCCGATCGGCGCGGCGAGCAGGCCGCCGATGATCAGGCCGACCGCCGCGATGGTGAAGGCCTGCAGCCCGAGCGTCGCGACGAAGGTCAGCGAGATGGTCGAGGTCAGGAAGAACTCGGCGGTGTTGACCGTGCCGATCGTGCGGCGCGGCTCGGTGCCCTGGACCAGCAGGTTCGAGGTCACGACCGGCCCCCAGCCGCCGCCGCCCGCCGCGTCGAGGAAGCCGCCGACCAGGCCGAGCGGGGCGATGACCTTCGCCGGCTTGTGCTCGGCGCCATGGTCCATCCGCCAGGCGCGCCACAGCAGGTAGACGCCGATCCCGACCAGATAGGCCATCACGAACGGCCGCGCGACCGAGCCGTCGATATTGGCGAGCAGATAGGCGCCGAGGATGCCGCCGAGCATGCCGGGCAGGACGAGCCGCGCGAACAGCCGCCAGTCGACGTTGCGCTGGGCGATGTGGCTGACCGCCGAGGCGGCGGTGGTGAAGGTCTCGACCAGATGGACGCTGGCGGAGGCGCGCGCCGGGGCGATGCCGATGACGCTGACCAGCAGCGTATTGGTGATGACGCCGAACGCCATGCCGAGCGCGCCGTCGACGACCTGCGCCACGAAGCCGACGGCGATGAACGGCGCCAGCGCCTCGATATGGGCGAAGGTCAGTTCGGGAAGCAAGAAGGAGAACATGCGACTGGTCTTCCATCCGGAAAATCCCGGCCGGCGCCTTTCAGGCACCGACCGGGACGGGAAAGCAAGGCAGCTTTTGTCGGCTGCCGGCTATCAGAACTTCGCCTTGACGGTCGCACCCCAGGTGCGCTGGTCGCCGAGGGTGCCGGCGATCAGGCCGACATTGCCGGGGGCGACCTGCAGCAGATCGATATATTTCTTGTCGAAGGCGTTGCGGACCCAGCCGAAGACGTCGAACCGCTCGGTGCGGAAGCCGGCGCGGAAGTTGGTCACGATATAGCCCTTCACCTCGGTATAGACCGACGGCGAGGCGTTCGAGTTCCAGTGCGAGCGGTAGTTGCCGTCGGTGCCGATATAGGCCTGGCCCTCGTTCGCCAGCAGCTCGACCGGGATGTTGGCCTCGGCGCCGAAGGAGGCGGACCAGCGCGAGACGCCGGGGAGGCGCTGGCCGGAGATGTCGCACTGGCGCGGGCTGAGCGCACCAGGGACGCCCGGCTGCGAATAGTCCGGCGTGGCGCCCGCCGGCTGGAGCGTGCCGCCCGACAGTTCGGGCGGGCAGGGCGCGTTGTCGAACTTCTTGTACTTCGCGTCGGTGTAGGCGCCGCTCACATAAGCGAGGAAGCGCTCACTGGGATTGATGCGGAAGTCGGTCTCGACGCCCTGCGACCGGACCTTGCCGGCGTTGGCGAGATAGCCGCGCACCGTGCCGAACTGACCGCCGTTCACGGTCGCCTGGAAATTCTTGATGTCGGTGCGGAAGGCGCTGATGTTGAAGGTGGCCCTGCGATCCCAGAACTGGGTCTTGAGGCCGACTTCGAAGTGATGGACCGATTCCGGCTTCACCGTGCTCGCCGAGAGATCGGGCACGTTGGCCGCGGTGAGCGGCAGGCCGTTCTGGTTGATGCCGACGGTCTTGAAGCTCTTCGCATAGGTGGCGTAGCCGAGGATGCCGGGCGCGAACTTGTAGTTCACGTTCAGATCATAGCTGAAGTTCCACTTGCTCACCGACGGGCTGGTCGACTGCGGCTGATACACGCCGCACTGGGCCGCCAGGGCGGTGCCCGCCGCCGGAGCCGGGGTGCAGCTGATCACCTGGCCCGCGCCGTTGGTGACGACGCGCTCATAGAAGCCGCTCTTCTTGTCGTAGTTCAGGCGGACGCCCGGCTGGATGGTCAGGGCGTCGGTCACCTTCCAGGCGAGCTGGCCGAAGGCCGCCGCGCTGGTGCTCTTGAGATACTGCGTGTTGGTGGCGGTCAGGCCGTCGAGGATGCTCGGATCGTTCGCCTGGGCGCCGGTGAGGCTCCAGCGGCTGGCGTCGATGCCCTGGGATTCGGTGCCCTGGGTGTCGATGCGCTGCTTGAAGCCGAACAGGCCGACGACGAAGTCGATCTTCTCGCCCTCGTAATTATAGCGGAATTCCTGGCTGTACTGATCCTGCTGCGACGGGTTCTGCGACTTGGCGACGACCGACAGGCCGGTGAAGTCGCGGTCGTTCTCCGGCTTCCAGTCCCAGAAGCGCCAGGCGGTGATCGAGGTGAAGGTGCCGATGCCGGCATCCCAGACCGCCTTCAGCGACACGCCGCCGATCTTGTTGCCGGCGTTGAGGCTGGAGTCGAGATCGGTCAGGCGGTCATAGGGATTGCGGCTCGGCACCTGATAATTGCGGCCGGCGGCGTTGGCGGCGGCGACGAGCGCGTCATATTGGCGGGAGAGGGCGCGCTGGGTCCGGCCGACGCGGACGAAGGTGGTGCCGTAGCCCAGGGGGTCCTGCTTGCTGTAGTCGCCCGACAGGGTGATCTTGAGGTCGTCGCTGGGCTTGAACAACAGGGTGCCGCGCACGCCGAGATTGTCCTGCTCGTTGATATATTGCCCGGTGGTGACGTTGTAGAGCGTGCCGCGGCGCGAGGTCACGCCACCGGCGACGCGCACCGCGACCTTGTCGGACAGCGGACCCGACACGGCGGCCTTGGCCTGCTTGAACTCCAGGTTGCCGGCCGTCACCTCGGCGCGGCCCTCGAAATCGAAGGTCGGCTGGTTGGTCGTGATGTTGATGGCGCCGGCGGTGGTGTTCTTGCCGTAGAGCGTGCCCTGCGGACCGCGCAGCACCTCGACCTGGTTCACGTCGAGGAAATCGAACACGGCGGCGGCGACGCGCGAGTTGTAGACGTCGTCGACATAGATGCCGACGCCCTGCTCGAAGCCGTCGCTGGTCAGGCCGAACGGAACGCCGAGGCCGCGGATGTTGACCGAGGTGTTGCGCGGGTTGGACGAATAGACCTGCAGCGTCGGCGCGAGCTGCTGCAGCTTCAGGATGTTGAAGTTGCCGGTGCTCTCGATCTGGTTGGCGCCGACCACCGAGATCGCCAGCGGCACTTCCTGCGCGGTCTCCTGCCGGCGGCGCGCGGTGACGATGATCTCGCTGTTCGCGCGCGGCGATTCGAACTGCGCGGCGTCGTCGGCCGCAGGCGGCGCGTCCTGCGCATGGAGCGGAGTGGTGAGGCCGGCCAGTGCGGCGCTCGCCAGGAGCAGTTTCTTCATGATGTCCCCCTTCTCGAGATATCGGTTTGCCCGGGACGCCGATGGGGAGAGCGGGGTGGGCGCCCGCTCTCCCCGCCCCGGGGTGTGAGGGAGACATTATCTCTACTCTTTTGAGAGAGAAGAAAGAAAATCTATCATTATAGTAGATAAAAGAGTTTAGCTAAACTCAAGATATTGATTTTAAAGGTATATTTTTGGGTTTGTGAGTTTCTTATCTGTCATTCCCGCGAAAGCGGGAATCCACGGTCGCGGCACATTCCGTCTCCTGCGGGCCGCCGTCCATGGATTCCCGCTTTCGCGGGAATTGTCTCTCGGGAAAATGATTTAAGAGTGGGTGGCTGGCGAGACGAGCTGCGGGGTGGCCACCCCGCAGCTCGTGGCGGCAAGGCGCCCGTGCGGGAATAGGTCGAAACGACCGACGTCATCCAGGGCTCTTGTCGCCCCAGCTTCGCATCGCTTGCTGACTTGAATGGGCCGCCTTTCGGCACGCCCGCAGACAATTCGAAGCATGGGACCCCAAGATGATACGATATGCCGACGAAATCCAGACAGCTCTTGGCCTCGACGTATCCCAGGACAGCGTGACCCTGTTCGACAGCGTAACCGGCCAGACCCTCACCATAGCCAACGAGACCCAGGCCCTCACGGCCGCGCTCGATCCGCTGCGCAACCGCGATCTGGCCGTATGCGAAGCGACCGGAGGCCATGAGGACAAGCTCCTCGCCGTCCTCTGCGGCCTCGCCATCCCCGTTCACCGCGGTGATGCCGCCAAGATCAAGGCCTATATCCGCTCCTTCGGCAAACGCGCCAAGACCGACCCCATCGATGCCCGCTGGCTCAGCCGCTACGCCATCGACCGCAGTCCCGGCCTGATGCGCTGGCAACCTCCCGAGCCTTGCCAGGCCCAGATCAGCCTCCTCGTCTCACGACGCCTCGATCTCGTCGCCATGAAGCGCCAGGAAACCAATCGCCTCAAGGCCCCTCGTGGGCATCTCGTCGCCGACGACATCCGCGACCATATCGCCGATCTCGAACACCGTATCCGCACCATCGAGGTTCAGATCGAGGAGCTCATCAACCAACACCGCGACCTCAGCTCCCGCGCTCGCGCCTTGCGATCCATCCCAGGCGTCGCCGCCGTCCTCGCTCCTCTCCTGATCGCAACCATGCCCGAACTCGGCTCTCTCAACCGCCGGCAGGCCGCAAGCCTCGCTGGTTGCGCCCCTCATCCCAGAGACAGCGGAAAACTCCAGGCCCGCCGACACAGCTCAGGCGGACGAAGGCAGATCAGGCCCGCCCTCTTCATCGCCGCCCTCGCCGCCGCTCGCGGCAAAAATCCTCTCGCAGACTTCTACAACGCACTCGTCCGCGCTGGAAAACCCAAACGCCTCGCTCTCGCCGCCCTCATGCGCAAAATCATCTGCATCGCCAATGCTCGCATCCGCGACGCTGCCAATCTCCAGCCTCAACTGACTTGATGACGGAAGCGAGGGCGGGGGGTGACGGGAGAGGGGTGCCCTCAGGCGGGCTGGACGCCGTCGGCGTCGACATGGTCGGGGCCGATCAGGACGCCCCGGACCCTCACCCGTTTCTCGACCAGGTCGACCGGGGTGCGGTGCAGGTCGAGGCGGTAGAGGCCGCCCCGGTCGCGCTGGAGGATGAAGCCGCCGCCGACGCGGCGGAGCAGGCCCGTCTCGTCGACCCCCGTCTCGTCGACCCCCGTCTCGTCGACTGGCGTGCCGGTCAGAGCGTCGCCTCGATCGCGCGGGCGGCGTGGTCGGGGTCCTCGGCCTGGGTGATCGGCCGGCCGATGACGAGGATCGACGCGCCCTGGTCGAGCGCCTGGCGCGGCGTCATGACGCGCTTCTGGTCGGCATGGCCGTTGCCGTCGGCCGGACGGATGCCGGGGACGACGAAGAAGCCCTGCGGCCACAATTTGCGGGCGGCCTTCACCTCGTTGCCCGAGCAGACCACGCCGTCGAGCCCGGCCTGCCTGGCGAGCAGGGTGAGCCGCTCGACCTGGGCATGGGTGTCGGGGGCGACGCCGATCGAATCGAGGTCGTTGCCGTCGAGGCTGGTGAGCACGGTCACCGCGACGACCTTGGTGCCGGCCGGGGCCGCCGCCTTGGCGTCCTCCATCATCGCCAGCCCGCCGGCCGCGTGGACGGTCAGGATCGCGGGCTTCAGGCTCGCGAGCGCCTGCACCGCCTTGGCGACGGTGTTGGGGATGTCGTGGAGCTTGAGGTCGAGGAAGACGGGCAGGTCGAGCGCCGCCATCTCCCGCACCCCGGCCTGGCCATGCGCCGAGAAGAATTCGAGCCCCAGCTTGATCCCGCCGACATGGTTGCGGACGCGCGCGGCGATCTCCCTGGCGCGGGCGATGTCGGGCGTGTCGATCGCCACATAGATGGGGCTGCGGGTCATGCTTCGGTTCCAGGGAGCGGCGGGGTCGCGGTCGGTTCGGATGCCGCGGGCGCGGGCGGGGCCGCCACTAGCGCATTGCGCTCGAGATTGTCGATCCTGCGATGCAGCCGCCACAATTTGGTGCGGTGGACGGCATAGGTCGGCAGGAAGCCGATCAGGACGCCGAGGAGGAGGAGGACCGGCAGCTTCACGTCGGCGGTCATCCCGGCCCACAGGTTGATCGGCACCGGCGCCCAGTTCCGCAGCGAGAAGATCACCGCGATCACCGCCAGGACCACCCAGAACAAGGTCTTGAGGAAATGCATGGCCCCGCTTGTCCCCTACCAGTCCGGCGCGGTCAAGATGCGGGGGATCGTTACGTGCTCGGTCCGATCTCGCTCTCGATCGTCGCGATCTGGTCGGGGATCGTCTTCAGCCGGTCGCGCTCCTCGTCGAGGATCGCGTGGAACAGGCGGCGCTTGACGGCGACGACGTCCTCCTCGGCGAGGGTCTCGCCCGCCGGGATGGTCGAGATCAGCACGTCGATCATCCGCTCGGCGCCATGGAGGCGGCCCCACAGATAGTCGTTCTCGCGATAGGCGCGGCTGAAGAAGGCGCCGAACAGGTTGAACTCGATCCCCCTGAGCGTCGCCGCCGCGCCGCCGGCCCGGATCGACGCGCAATCGTCGGGGGAGATGCGGTCGACCTGGATGGCGTGGAATTCCTGCGCGCCCTGCAGCCGCATCAGCGACAGGGTGGCGAGGTCGAAGAAGCTGAAGCCGAGATAGCCGAGCAGCAGGCTGCGGCGATCGGCCCTGGACAGGCGCGGCAGCACCGCGGCGATCGCCCGGTCGGTCTCGACGTCGAGCGCCTCGAGCGCGCGGGTCGCGGCGATGCTGGCGAGCGCGGTTGCGGGATCGTCGGCGAAATGCTGCGCGGCGGCGGCGACCGGCCGTTCATAATGATCGCGCATCTGGAGGTTGAGGAACGGCGCCAGCGATCCGTAGATCGCGTCGCGCGCGGCCTGGAGCGCCGCCTCGTCGCTGCCGCCGTTGCCGGTCTCGATCTCGGTCAGCCGGTCGGCCAGGAAGCGCAGCCGGCGGATGCGGAAGCCGAGGTCGTGCTGGCGGAAGAATTCGAGCAGCGGCTCGGCGGTGGCGCCGCCGCTGAGCGCGTCGGGCTCCTCGAAGCCCTTGTCGCGCATATGGGCGCCGATCCCCGCCCGCACCGCGTGGCGGAAGCTGTCGTCGTCGCCGCCGCCGATCAGCGCGATCGTCGAGGCGAGCTCGTTGGCGATGATCGACAGCTTGAGCTGCCCGTAGCCGGCATAGGTGAACCCCGCCTGGCGCGCGGCCTGCTCATGCGCGCGCGACCGCCAGCTTCCGAGCCGCTCCGGGCTGGGGCGGTAGAGCAGGATCTGCCGGCCCATCGCGGCCTCGACCGCCGCCTCGACCTCCGGCCGGATCGCGTCGATGATCCGCTTGGTCTGGGCGATGCGGGCCGAGCGCTGCTCGATCAGCTCGAGATTGTCGCGGATCGGCTGCTCGCGCGGGATGGTCGACATCGCGCCGAAGATGGTCGCGAAGAAGCCGGGCAGGCGGACGACGCCGTCGCTGTGCCGCTCGGGCGGGGCCTGCGCGTTGGCGGTCGGGTCGAGATAGAGGAAGCGCCGGTCGACCTCGCGCCGCGCCGGGCGGTTGCGCAGCGCGTCGATCGCCGGGCCGAAGGGCGCGTTGGCGAGCACCGATCCGTCGATCAGCACCAGGTCCTCGGGACTGCCGCTCGCCGCCGCGCTGGGGAAGATGCGGTGGAGGAAGGCCTCGCGGCCGTGCCAGTCGCGCCTGCGAACCTTCAGCACCTTGTCCATCTCGGCGACATTGAAGGGCGGGAAGGCACCGGGGAAGCTGGCGGTGGCGCGGCCCGCGAAGGCCAGCTCGATCGGGTCGGCGAGCCGCCGCTCGCCGATGCCGCGATCGGTGAAGCCGATCGTCAACCGATGCTCGCGCTCCTCCGCCAGCGCCGGGCTGTGCAGCCGCAGCCGCTGGTCGTAGCCGTGGAAGTCGGTGACGGTGACCGAGACGTCGAGCGGCTGGCGATCGGGCAGCAGCGGCGGCCCGACGGGGCCCTTCGCCATCGCGTCGAAGGCGTCGAGGATCAGGTTGGTGAAGGTGACGCCGCCGAACGGCGGGTGGAACCAGCGCGCCCGGACGAAGCCCGACAGCTTGCGGCGGACCTCGGCCCGCGTCTCGGCCGACACGGTGCGCTCGACCGTGCCGCCGCGCTTGCGCGCCAGCATCCAGGCGAAGGGCAGCGCCCACAGCTTGGTGAACCAGCGCAGCGGCCGCGCGTCGGGATCGAGCAGCACCTCCACATCGGCCTTTTCCAGCCACAGGGTGGTGAGCGGTTCGAGCGACTGGCCGGTCGAGACGGCATGGCCGAGGAAGATGCCGTTGAGCCCGCCCGCGCTGGCGCCGGCGATGACGTCGATCAGGGCGCGGACGCGGACGCCCTTCTCCGCCTCGATCTGTTCGAGCAGGCGGCGATAGATCGCCTCGCTGCCGGTCGAGGCGGCGGCCCCGTCGTGGAAGGCGCGGCTGGCGCGGGCGAGCCGCCACAGCTCCTTGGTGATCCCGTGCATGTACACGGCCAGGCTGACCCCGCCATAGCAGACCAGCGCGAGCCGCAGTTCCTTCTCCCGCATGGCCCCTGTCTTCCATAGGTTGGCGGGGCGTGGCCAGCGGAAAGCGACGCCGACCACGGACCGTCATTCCGGCGAAAGCCGGAATCTCCCTTCCTTCTTCAGCCGTACGGTGGGGAAGGCGTCGAAAAGGCAGGGAGATCCCGGCTTTCGCCGGGATGACGGGGATAGGAGGGGGCGAGCGTTGCCGGTTGCCCTTTGGCGCATGGCTCGCTATGTTCTTGGTTCGTTCATATGGGGTTGGAATGGCGAAGCCGCAGAAACGCTATGTCTGTCAGGCCTGCGGCGGCGTCGCGACGCGCTGGCAGGGGCAATGCGCCGATTGCGGCGAATGGAATTCGATGGTCGAGGAGGCGAGCAACGTCACCGTCTTCTCGGCGAAGCACAACCTGCGGACCGGCGGGCGGGCGATCACGCTGGTCGGGCTCGACGCCGACATCCCGCTGCCGAAGCGCTGGACGACCGGCATCGCCGAGTTCGACCGCGCGCTCGGCGGCGGGCTGGTGCCGGGATCGGCGACGCTGATCGGCGGCGATCCGGGGATCGGCAAGTCGACGCTGCTGCTCCAGGCCTCGGCGCGGATGGCGATGGCGGGGCAGCCGGTCGCCTATATCTCGGGCGAGGAGGCGGCCGACCAGGTGCGGCTGCGCGCGCGGCGGCTGGGCCTCGGCCAGGCGCCGGTGCAGCTCGCCTCGGCGACCTCGGTGCGCGACATCCTGACCACGCTGGAGAAGGCGCCGCCGTCGCTGCTGGTGATCGATTCGATCCAGACGATGCACAGCGACCTGATCGAGGGCGCGCCGGGCACGGTCAGCCAGGTGCGCGCCTCCGCCCAGGAACTGATCCGCTTCGCCAAGGAGCGCGGCACCGCGGTGGTGCTGGTCGGCCACGTCACCAAGGACGGGTCGATCGCCGGGCCGCGCGTGCTGGAGCATATGGTCGACACGGTGCTGAGCTTCGAGGGCGAGCGCAGCCACCAGTACCGCATCCTCCGCGCCGCCAAGAACCGCTTCGGCGGCACCGACGAGATCGGCGTCTTCGCGATGGCCGAGGCGGGGCTCGACGAGGTCGCCAATCCGAGCACGCTGTTCCTGACCGATCGCGGCGAGGAGATGAGCGGCGCGACCGTCTTCCCGGCGATCGAGGGCACCCGGCCGGTGCTGGTCGAGATCCAGGCGCTGATCGTGCGGTTGCAGAGCGGGGCGACGCCGCGCCGCGCGGTGGTCGGCTGGGATTCGGGGCGGCTGGCGATGATCCTCGCGGTGCTGGAGGCGCGCTGCGGGCTCAGCTTCTCGACCGCCGAGGTCTATCTCAACATCTCGGGCGGCTACCGGGTGTCCGATCCGGCGGCCGACCTCGCGGTCGCGGCGGCGCTGGTCTCGGCGCTGGCCGAGCGGCCGGTGCCGACCGACTGCATCGCCTTCGGCGAGGTCGCGCTGTCGGGCGAGGTCCGGTCGGTCGCGCATGCCAACCTGCGGTTGAAGGAGGCGGCCAAGCTCGGCTTCGCCAAGGCGTGGGGCCCCAAGGCGAAGGACGGCCCGCCAGCCGGCATGCGGCAGGAAAGCTTCGCCAGCCTCGGCGCGCTCGTTGACCATATCCTCGGCCGCCGGTAGCTAACCGCATCTATGAGTGGATTGACCGGTCTCGACATCATCGTGCTGCTGGCGATCTTCGGCGGCGCGATCTTCGGCGTGATGCGCGGCTTCGTGACCGAGGTGATCTCGCTGTTCGCCTGGGTCGCGGCGATCGTCGCGCTCAAGCTGTTCCACGGCGTCGCGACCAGCCTGCTGATCCATGTCGTCGGCAATCCGAGCGGGGCGAGCGTGCTCGCCTTCGCGCTGGTCTTCCTGATCGTCTACGCCGGGGGCAAGCTGATCGCCGGGACGCTGGGGCAGCGGATGCGCAGTTCGGTGCTGGGGCCGCTCGACCGGGTGCTGGGCTTCGGCTTCGGCGCGCTCAAGGGACTGATCATCGTCACGCTCGGCTATCTGCTGATCAACCTCGGCTACGACACGCTCTATGGCGCGGCGGCCGAGCGGCCCGGCTGGATGCGCCATTCGCGGACCCACCCGCTGCTCAACGCCACCGGCCGCGCGATCGTCGACTGGGTCGGCAACCGGCGCAAGGCGGGCGGGCTGATCGGCGACGGCAATGAGGCGAAGCCGGCGGGGGCCGAGGGCGGCAATTCGAACTAGAGCGGTTCACGATCCGATTGCATCGGATCGGCCGCTCTAGGCTATTGTTTTGTCGCGGTTTCCGAGTCGGCAGATGTTTCCATCTGCCTGGAAATCGCTCTAGGCGCGGTTTTTTCTATCGTCATCCCGGCGAAAGCCGGGATCTCACTTCTCCTCGTCTTCTGCCTGACGAGGGTAAGTAAGGCAGGGAGATCCCGGCTTTCGCCGGGATGACGGAAAGATATTAACCGCGGAAGTTGAGCTCCAGGGTCACGTCGCTGGGGTCGTTCACCAGGATCTGGCGAAGCTGGTAGGCGGGCAGGTCGAAGGTCCGGTAGGGCGCGCCGTGGGCCTCGAGCCGCGCCACCATCGCGTCATAGTCGTCGCAGTGGAAGGCGATATGGTCGACCGCGCCGCCGCCCCGCATCGCGTCGGGATCGAGCGGCCCCGCCAGTTCGCCGAGCCGGTGGCGGATCTCCCCCAGTGACGCGTCGCGATTGTCGGTGTCGAGGTCGATGACGTGGACGACCGCCACGTCGCTGTCGTCGTAGAGCCAGGCGCCCCGGTTCATGCCGGGCACCGGGCCCGCGCGGAGGCCGATCACCTCCTCGTAGAAGCGGATCGTCGCCGCCAGGTCGAAGCTGCGGATGTTGCAATGTTCCAGTCGGGCCATGGTCTTCCTCTCTTGCCGCCATCCTAGAGCAGTCTGCGCGATTTCCATATCGCGCAGATAGGTTTTGGCGTCTTGCGTAAAAGAATGTCGATTTTGTCGCGCGATGCTCAGGCTTGCGCGGCTATTTGTTCATGATATGTTCTGATCATGAGCGACTCGGCACCGATATTGCCGCCGGCCGTCAAGGGCCGGGGGGCGGCCAGCGCGCGGCTGAGCGCGCGCTTCGACGACCGGGCGCGCGAGGAGGACGGCGACTGGCTGGATGCGAGCGCCGCGATCGACGGGGAGGGACCGCCGCTCCGCACCGAAGTGACGATCGAGACGCCGAAGACGATCATCACGCGCAACCGGTCGCCCGACCTGCCGTTCGACCGCTCGATCAACGCCTATCGGGGGTGCGAGCATGGCTGCATCTACTGCTTCGCGCGGCCGACCCATGCCTATCAGAACCTGTCGCCGGGGCTCGACTTCGAGACGAAGCTGTTCGCCAAGCCCGACGCGGCGGCGTTGCTGCGCCGCGAGCTGGCGAAGCGCGGCTATCAATGCACGCCGATGGCGATGGGGACCAATACCGATCCCTACCAGCCGATCGAGCAACGCTACCGGATCACGCGCGGCGTGATCGAGGTGCTGGCCGAGCATGACCATCCGCTGGTGATCACCACCAAGTCGGCGCGGATCGTCCGCGACATCGACCTGCTCGGGCCGATGGCGGCGAAGCGGCTGGCGGCGGTGATGATGTCGGTGACGACGCTCGACCCGGCGCTCGCCCGCCGGATGGAGCCGCGCGCCTCGGTGCCGCGCCAGCGGATCGCGGCGATCGCGGCGCTGGTCCGGGCGGGGGTGCCGACCTCGATCAGCGTCTCGCCGATCGTCCCCGCGATCAACGACCATGAGATCGAGGCGATCGTCGCCGCCGGCGCGGAAGCGGGCGCGCGCAGCGCCTTCTCGATCGTCGTGCGGCTGCCGCACGAGGTGGCGCCGCTGTTCCGCGAATGGCTGGAGATCCACTATCCCGACCGCGCCGCCAAGGTGATGGCGATGATCGCGGCGATGCGCGGCGGCCGCGACAACGAACCCAATTTCTTCGATCGCTTCCGGCCGCAGGGCGCCTATGCCGCCGCGCTCCGGGCGCGGTTCAAGCTCGCCTGCCGCCGGCACGGGATGAACGCGGAGCGGTTCGAGCTGCGCACCGACCTGTTCCGGGTGCCGACCGACCAGTTCAGCTTGTTCTAGGGGGGGCTTTTACTCTGGGCCGATACTCCCCGGAGCAAATCTCTTTCGTCACCCCGGCGGAGGCCGGGGTCCATGTCTCTCATCAGCCAGATGGCATCTGAGAAGACGACAGACATGGATGCCAGCCTTCGCTGGCATGACGGGGAAAGTTGGATGCGCTCCAGCGATCGGAACAGCTCCAACCACTTGTTTCGCCTGCGTTTCCGCAACCCTGGGACGGCTGGATCGTTCTGACCGGCGATTCCCGGAAACGCAGGAGAGATGCCATGTTGGAGGAAAAGACCACGCGGAGCTTCGCGATCGGCGCCGCCGCCGGCCTGACCGCCGGGCTCGCCGCGAACGCGGTGCGCAAGATCTTCGTCCAGGCGCCGACGATGATGGCCGGCGAGTGGGACGACGCGCTGGCGGCCGAGCATCGCGCCGTGCTCGAGCTGTTCGACCAGATCCAGGCGACCGAGGAGGGTCATGCCACGCGCCGCTCGCTGCTCCTCACCCAGATCGGCCATGCGCTCGCCAAGCATGCGATGGAGGAGGAGAATGCGGTCTACGCGACGCTGCGCATTCATGGCCAGGTGGCGGACGCCGACCGGCTCAACGGCGACCATGGCTATGTGAAGCAATATCTGTTCGAGCTGGGCCAGATGGCGCCGGAGCACCCGTTGTTCCTTTCCAAGATCGGCGATTTCCGGTCGATGCTCGAGGAGCATATGCGCAGCGAGGAGGAGACGGTCTTTCCCAAGCTGCGCGGCGTGCTGACCGACGAGGAGAATGAGCGGCTGACCAAGATGATGAACCTGGAGGGATTGAAGATAGCGTAATCCGATTGGCCCTCAGGCGCCGGGCGGCCCGCATCCGCGGGCCTTGGCTTTCGCGGGGATACCGCGACGCGCGTTCGCGCTTGCAGGCCGCTGACGCGGCCTGGTCGTTCATCCTGGCTGCCCGTCACCTTTCGGTCAGGCGGGGCATCAGTTCGACGAAGTTGCAGGGCATGTGGCGGCTGTCGAGCTGGGTGGCGAGGATGTCGTCCCAGCCGTCCTTCACCGCCCCGGTCGATCCCGGCAGCGCGAAGATATAGGTGCCGCGCGCGACGCCGGCGGTGGCACGCGACTGGATCGTCGAGGTGCCGATCTTGGCATAGCTCAGCCAGCGGAACAGTTCGCCGAAGCCGGGAATCTCCTTGTCCCAGACGCGGGCCAGCGCCTCGGGCGTGACGTCGCGGCCGGTGACGCCGGTGCCGCCGGTGGTGATCACGCAGTCGACGTGCGGGTCGTCGATCCAGCCGTGCAGCCGCGCGACGATCCGGTCGACGTCGTCGGTGACGATCGCGCGGTCGGCGAGGATATGGCCGGCGCCCTCGATCCGCCCGACGAGCGTGTCGCCCGATCTGTCGGTGGAGAGGTCGCGGCTGTCGGAGACGGTCAGCACCGCGATGCGGACGGGGTGAAAGGGCAGGTCTTCCTTGATCGGCATTGGAAATCTCTTCCGTCACCCCAGCGAAGGCTGGGGTCCATGTCTCTCATCACACCCGATGGCATCTGAGAAGGCAACAGACATGGATGCCAGCTTTCGCTGGCATGACGGTTCAGAGGGCCAATCACGTGGGGGAATCAGTCCGCCGCCGCCGTCGCGCCCAGCGCGGTCAGGCGGACGGCGTCGCGGCCGGGCATGCCGGGGAAGCGCGGCCACAGGCCCTGCGAGATCGCGGTCAGGCTGGCGGCCTTGGCGCCGCTGTGCCGCTGGTACATCCAGTAGTTGCGCAGCACGACCGCGACATAGGCGCGGGTCTCGGCGAAGGGGATCGATTCGATGAACAGCAGCGGGTCGTCGAGGCTGCGGCCGCGCGCGTTCCAGTTGGCGACCGAGCCGGGCCCGGCGTTGTAGGCGGCGATCACCTTGGGCAGCAGCCCGCCGGTGCCGCTATTGTCGGCCAGTTCGCGCAGATAGGCCTGGCCGAGGTCGATGCTGGTCGCGGGCTGGAACAGCGACGCCGGATCGACGGTGCGGCCGAGGTGGCGCGCGACCATCTGCGCGGTGGCGGGCATGAGCTGCATCACCCCGCGCGCGCCGGCCGAGCTGACCGCATCGGTCTTGAAGCGCGATTCCTGGAGCGCGTGGGCGAAGACCAGCGCCTTGTCGACCTGCCAGCCCGAGGCCGGGGTCCAGGCGGGCATCGGATAGCGCGCCGCCGCCGAGAGCTGCGCCCCCGACGGGCCGTTCTGCGCCAGCCAGATCTGCGCGGCCGGAAGGTCGAGCCGGGCGGCGAGGTGGATCAGCGATTCATGGTCGCGGCTGAGGCCGATCTTCGCCTGGTGGCGGAGCATCTCCTCGGCGAGGCCGGTCTCGCCGATCTCGGCCAGCGCGGTCGCGCGGCGGACATTGGCGATCGCGCCGATCGACGCCCAGTCGTTGGCGGTGAGCTTCATGCTCGCGCCGCTCTCGTCGGCGATGCCCAGCGCGGCCTGCGCGATCAGGCCGTAGAAGCTCTCCTTCATCCGCGCGGCGGAGCGCAGGCGCGGCTCGATCCGCTCGGGATGGCCGCAGGCCATGTCGGCGCGGCTCGCCCAATAGAGGCCGGCGGCCGTCATCTCCGGATCGCGGGCGCGGCCGGCGACCTCCTCGAAGGCGGTGCCGGCGGACTGGCAGTCATGCTGCCGCCAGGCGGCGAGGCCCGAGACCCAGCTCGCCTGCACCGCCCAGTCGCCGGCGCCGGGCCGCGCCTGATCGGCGACGCGGCGCGCGGAGGCGTCGTCGCCCGACAGATAATAGGCCCAGGAGACGTGCTGCAGCCATTCGGTCTGCGCCTCGGCCGAGAGCTGGCCGAGGCGATCGACGACCAGCGCCTCGGCCTCGCTCGGCCGGTCGTCGCGCAGCAGCGGTGTCGCGACCTGCGCGAGCGCGGCGGCGGCCCGGTCGCTGCGCAGCGACCGGGCCGACTGGCGCTTCGAGGGGCCGGCGTAGCGGACGAGATCGCGGGTGACCGGCAGCGCCGCCGTGGTGAGGCCGCGGCGGGAGGCGAGGCCGGCGAGCTGGGCGGCCTGCGGCAGATCGGGCGCGGTGGCGACGAGCTGGATGAGCTGATCGTCCGAGATACGCGGCGATCCTTTGGCGAGGATCAGCTCGGCTTCGGCGACGTTGCTGAGCGGGCCGGTCGGGATCGCATCGATGCCGGCCTGCGCGGCGCTCCAGTCGCCGGACCGGATCGCGGCGAAGATCGTGCGATAGGCGGTGCGCTGGTCGGCGGTGAGGCCCGACACGATCGGCAGCGGTTGGGCGGCGGCGGCGAGGCCGACCGCGGCAGCGGGCACGGCCACCGCATTCTGGGCGGCGGCAGCGGTGAAGGGGGCGAGGGCGATCGCGCCGGCAAGCAGATATCTACGCATCATCCGAGGAGCTTCATCAGGAGTTGCAGGTCTTCCCAGGCACGGCGCTTCTGCTGGGGGTGCTGGAGGAGGGTGCGGGGGTGGAAGGTCGCGACGGCGCTGACCGCTCCGCCCGGAAGCTGGACGTCGTGGACCCGGCCGCGCGCCTCGACGAAGCCGAGGTTCAGGAAGGTGCGCGAGGGCTGCTCGCCCATCAGCAGCAGCGCGCGGGGCTGGGCGAGGAGGACGTGGTGGCGGGCGAGCCGGCCGAACAGCGCGCCCTGGGTGGGATCGACGAAGCCGCCGGAGGGGCGGCCGGGCGCCATGGCGGAGAGATAGAGCGACTGGCGGTCGCGGCCCATCGCGCCAAGCATCTTGTCGAACAGGTCGCCGGCGGGGCCCGACAGCAGCCGGCCGTTTGCCGGGTCCTCGGCCTCGGGAAGGTCGACCAGCACCATCAGGCCGGTCGCCGGATCGCCCGAGGCGGCGATCCGCGCGGACATCGGCATGGTGATCTCGTCGCTGGTGGCGAGCCAGGACTGGAAGCCGTCGAGCGTGTCGGGAAAAGCGGCGGCGCGGGCGGCGGGCTGGACCGGAATCGGGGCCGCGACGGTCGGTTGCGCGGGAACCGGAGCGGGGGCCGCGACGGCCGCAACGGGCCGCGCGACGGGCGGAACGACACGCGCGAGCCAGTCGCGTGGAGCCTCGTCCACCAGCACGTCGAGCCCTGCATCCTCCCACCAACCCATTAGGCTCGTGATTTCTGCGGTCGAACCGAGACTTGCCCCCAAATCCATATCGCTCATCTAAAGGAATGGGTTGACGAAGGCGTCAATCTGCGGGCAGCGGCTTTGGGGCATGACGTTTGAATGATGCGATGACCGGATAGCAGGACAAGGACGAGGAAAATGTCGACGCGCGAATCGATGGCTTACGACGTCGTCATCGTGGGCGCCGGGCCCGCGGGACTGGCGGCGGCGATACGACTCAAACAGCTCGCTGTCGAGACGGGACGCGAGATCGCGGTCTGCGTCCTCGAAAAGGGATCGGAGGTCGGCGCCCACATCCTGTCGGGCGCGGTGGTCGACCCGATCGCGCTGGACGAGCTGCTGCCCGACTGGAAGGACATGGACAGCCCGCTGACCGTGCCGGTGACCGAGAACCACCACTGGATCCTGACCGCGAAGCGCCAGTTCTCGATGCCGCACATCGCGATGCCGGGCTTCATGCACAACAAGGGCACCTACACGCTGTCGCTCGGCAATCTCTGCCGCTGGCTGGCGGGGCAGGCCGAGAATCTCGGCGTCGAGATATTCCCCGGCTTCGCCGCCGCCGAGATCCTCTACAATGAGGACGGGTCGGTGAAGGGCGTCGCCACCGGCGACATGGGCATCGGCCGCGAGGGCGAGCACAAGCCCGACTACCAGCCGGGCATGGAGCTGCACGCGCGCTACACCTTCTTCGCCGAGGGCGTGCGCGGGCACCTGTCGAAGATGCTCAAGGGCCATTTCGACCTGGAGGCCGACTGCCAGCCGCAGACCTATGCGATCGGCATCAAGGAGCTGTGGGACATCGACCCGGACAAGCATGTCCCCGGCCGCGTCATCCACACCCAGGGCTGGCCGCTCACCGACGAGGTCGGCGGCGGCTTCCTCTATCACCAGGCGAACAACCAGGTCGCGCTCGGCTTCGTGGTCGGCCTCGGCTACAAGAATCCGCACCTCTATCCGTTCGAGGAATTCCAGCGCTGGAAGCAGCATCCGAAGATCCGCGAGATCCTCGAGGGCGGCCGCCGCGTCTCCTATGGCGCGCGGGCGATCAACGAGGGCGGCTGGCAGGCGGTGCCGAAGCTGGTCTTCCCCGGCGGCGCGCTGATCGGCTGCTCGGCGGGGTTCGTCAACGTGCCGCGCATCAAGGGCAGCCACACCGCGATGAAGTCGGGCATGCTGGCGGCCGAGGCGGCGTTCGACGCGATCGCCGCCGACCGGACCGGCGACGAGCTGGCCGCCTATCCCGACGCGCTCGAGCATAGCTGGATCGCCAAGGAGCTGAAGGTCGTCCGCAACGCCGAGCCGTTCATCGCCAAGCTCGGCCCGGTCGCGGGAACGCTGCTCGCCGGCGTCGACATGTGGATGCGCAACCTGGGGCTGGGCCTGCCCTTCACCCTCAAGCATCACAAGGACAATGAGGGGATGTGGCGCCAGGACGTCGCGCCGAGGATCGACTATCCCAAGCCCGACGGGGTGATCAGCTTCGACCGGCTGTCGTCGGTGTTCCTGTCGAACACCAACCATGAGGAGGACCAGCCGGTCCACCTGCAGCTCAAGGACCCGAGCGTCCCGATCGACATCAACCTGCCCTGGTACGACGCGCCCGAGCAGCGCTATTGCCCGGCGGGGGTGTACGAGATCGTCGGCCGCGACGAAGGCGATCCGCGCCTCCAGATCAACGCGCAGAACTGCGTCCACTGCAAGACCTGCGACATCAAGGACCCGACCCAGAACATCAACTGGGTGACGCCCGAGGGCGGCGGCGGGCCGAACTATCCGAACATGTGAGATCGATGCGGGCCGGGGGGAACTCCGGCCCGTTTTCGTTGGGGAGGAGGCGCGCGCGGAAAAAAATCGCGAGGCGCGTCACAGGCGGGCAGGGGTGATCGTCATGCCATCGTAGACCAACGATGGAGATTGCCATGAACGCCACGTCCGCCCCCCGCTACGAGCAGGAGACGCCCGACATCATCAAGGCCTTCACCGACGCGCAGGCGGCGGTGGGCGGCCATGGGCTGGAGCCGCTGCTCCGCCACCTCGTCATGCTGCGCGCGTCGCAGATCAACCGCTGCGGCTTCTGCGTGCAGATGCACACGCGCGAGGCGCGCGCCGACGGCGAGAGCAACGAGCGGCTGGATCGCGTGATCGTCTGGGATCAGGTAAGGGACTTCAGCGAGCGCGAGAAGGCGGCGCTCGCCTGGACGGAGGCGCTGACCGTGCTCGACCATCACAGCGATCTCGGCGCGCTGCGCGCCCGGCTGCGCGAGCATTTCTCCGAGGAGGAGATCGCCGCGCTGTCGGGGTTGATCGCGATGATCAACCTGTGGAACCGCATCGGCATTTCGAGGCACTGACGATGGACGGCCGGGACTTCGCCCTGTTCGAACGCGCGCGGCCCCGGCTGCTCGGGCTGGCCTATCGCATCCTCGGCTCGCGGGTCGACGCCGAGGATGCGGTCCAGGACTGCTTCCTCAAGTGGAGCGCCGCCGACCGCGACGCGATCGACAATCCGGACGGCTGGCTGACGACGATCTGCACGCGCCGCTGCCTCGACCTGCTGCGCGCCGCGCACCGATCGCGCGTCGACTATGTCGGCGCCTGGCTGCCCGAGCCGATCCATATGCGCGTCGACCCCGAGGAGGCGCCGGCGGAGCTCGCCTCCTCGCTCGGCGCCGCCTTCCTGCTGATGCTCGAGCGGCTGACCCCGAAGGAGCGCGCCGCCTATCTGCTCCACGAGATCTTCGACCGGCCCTATGACGAGATCGCGGCGACGCTGGAGATGGAGGAGCCGGCCTGCCGCAAGCTGGTCTCCCGCGCCAAGGCGAATATCGACCAGGGCAAGGTGCGCCACCGGACCCCGGTCGAGACGCAGCAGCGGCTGCTCGACGCCTTCCGCCAGGCGGTGACGAGCGACCGGCCCGACCAGCTCGGCGCGCTGCTCGCCACCGACATCCGCGTCACCGCCGACGGCGGCGGCAAGGTCCGCGCCTTCCTCGACGTGCTCGAAGGCCAGCGCCTCGCGCTCGCCTTCATCCACCAGGCGAGCCGGTGGTGGGCGGGCTATGAATGGGAGGAGATCGACATCAACGGCGGACGCGGGCTGATCCTGCGCGACCAGGGGCAGGTGGTGGCGACCGTCTCGTTCGGCTACGACGCCGACGACCGCATCGCCGACATCTTCATCACCCGCAATCCCGACAAGCTCGGCCGGCTCGACCCCGCGCTGATTCAGTAATAGCAAGGTGCGGGGATGCTGACGCATCCGCACCTTGGAACGCTCAAGCGCCGCGCGGGCTTAACCGATGGGCGATGAGTCAGACTCACCGCCCATCGGCATAGGGCGCGCAGGCGTCGTCATCGCCCGCGCGGCAGGCCTCGACCCGCCGGCGCCATTCGGCGCGTTCGCGCTCATAGCGTTCCTGCGCGCGCCGGTTGGTCGCGCGGATGTCGGCGTTGGAGCGGTCGCGCCGGTCGACCGCCGCCTGGGCGCGGCGATTGAGCTCGATCGTGCGGAGCCGGTCGGCGCGATGCTCGGCATCCTCGGGCTGAGCGCGGGCCGCGCCGGGGATCGCGATCATGGCCGCGAGGAGGGCCAAGGACGACAGGACGAGCAGCGGGCGGGTCATGCGGGTCCCTTGCCGCAGGCCGCCTTGCGGCAGGCTGAACCGCGTCGCGCTTGCGTTGTCGGCCGCGCCCCGATATGCGCGCCTGCGATGTCCACTCCGCGCAAGACCCTCTCGCTCAGCCGCGTCGTCGCGCCCGCCGAAGGCCCGGCGCTCACCGGCGATGCGCAGATCATCGCCCAGGCGGTCCGCCGCAAGCTGGCGATCACCGCCGTGTACAACCGCACCAACATGGTGATCGCGCCGCACATCCTCTACACCAAGCATGACGACCTGTTCATCGACGGTGTGGTGACGCTGCGCGACGGCAAGGTGCCGGCGGAGCTCAAGCTCGGCACCTTCAAGCTGGCGGGGCTCAACAGCGTCTCGCTGACCGTCGACACTTTCACGGTCCAGCCCTTCTACGATCCCGCCGACGCCAAATATGAAGGCGTCACGGTCGCCAAGGTCGATTAGGGGCGAAACTCTAGCTTCCGAACATGTCCCGCGACCCGGCCCGGCGGAGATAAGAGGGCAGGTTCCGAAAACGGCGGCGCAAAATCCCGACCAGGCCCCTGCCCGTCATGTCCCGCCAGCGTCTGGGCATGAAAACCGCCCCGAAGACGTTCTTCACGTAACGGATGACCACGGATTGGCGATAGCTGCGTTCCCAGAGGCAGATGAAGCGTTCGTCGCGCGCACCTTCATAGGGCAGGCCGCCCCAGTCGTTGAACGCGGTCAGCGCCAGTCGGTCAGCATCCTCCATCGCGCCGGATAAGCCGAGATCGGCGTGATCGCGCACCGGGCCCAGTCCCATGCGATGGACTCGATCGAGGCAATCGAGCCACTTCATCATCGTGACATAGCCCTTGTCCGTACCGACATCGCGGCGGCACTGGAGATAGGACAGGGCCAGCGCCGACCGGTCATCTGGCAGGCGATAGCCGATCCCGTCGCGATGCTGCGGGCAAGCCGCCGCGGCGATGGCCGGTTGATCGAGCAACCCGGCAAAATCCGAATGCACCATGTCCCGGTGCAACTCGACGCGCGCAATCTCCCCATCATGGAAGAAGGGGGGATAATGTTGGCTGTGGGTCGACGTCGCGGGGTCCTCGCGCATCGCATAGCCCAGATCGTGGAGGCAACGGATCGCCTGCTCCTGCTGGGCAGGGTCGGGCACCCAGATGTCGATGTCCAGCATCATCCGCCGGTAGCGGCTCGCATCGTGGGCCAGCAGGAAAGGGGCGCCCTTCAACAGGATCGGCTCGATCCCCACGGCATTGAACGCGCGGCAGAAGGTCAGCAATTGCCGGCGCAGCCGATCGTTGCGATATCGGCACAGTTCCAGCGCGGCTTCGAGGAAATCGGCGACCGCATCGCCCGTCTCGTCGCGGCGCGGCAATAGGCCGAGCGCGAGGCGCGGGAGGACCAGATGCCGGTCGGCGACCTTGAAGATATCGGCCCAGGCGTCCGGCGCGGGCAATGCCGGCGTCTCCGCAAATGGCGAGCAGAAACGCCATAGCCAATGTACCGCCGCCAGTTCGCTGCGTCCGCTCATGCCAGTTGCGCCAGTTCTCGTACGGCATCGTCCAGCCGGTCATATTCCAGCCGGTAACGCGGCACCGAGCGAATCAGCGCGATCAGCGTCGCAAAGCCGTCCAGATCGGGCGAAGCGCTCGCGCCGCTCCCCGATTCGAGGATCGACCGCAGGGCTTCCCCCTCGGAGATGCCCCGCAGCGAGCAGGCCGAGCCGGCGACATAGCGGGGGAATACCAGCGCTATCGGCCGGCGACCCTGATGCTCCGGGCCGATATGGTGAGAGGCCGGGACGGGCAGATAGCGGACCTGCTTGCCTTCGTAGCGGACCTCCGGAAGATCGCGCAGCGCGGGGAAATGGGGCGCCAGCAACGCCCAGGAGCCCGTCTTGATGCCCAGCGCCGAAGGCAGTGGCAGCAGCAGCAGTCCCGCGTCCGGCGTCTCGGCCCGGGCCAGACCGATGATGTCATCGCCGCCATAGCGCCAGCCCTGTGCGGCCAGATAGGCCGTGAGCGTGGTTTTGCCCGAACCCGATATGGCGGGCATGATGATCGTTCCCCCGGCATTGCCGATGGCTCCGGCATGTAGGGTAATGGGGTTGCGGCACTCGGGATATGCGTGGTTCACCAACGCCTGAAAGAGAAAGCCGGTCGCGTCCGAGAGGCCCTGCGTCGTTCGATGGACGCCGTCGAGCAACAGGTGGCATTGCGGCCCGTCGATCCAGATGGCGAGGCGGGACTGCCCCGGTCCCTCCGCCTGCGGCAACCCGCCGAGGAAACCTTGCAACCGCTCCACCCCCTCGCGCGACGCATGATCGGGGGTCACCCAGATCTCGACCGCGACCGTCTCGACATGGAGGCGGATGCCGCGCGACCAGACCAATTGCGCGCCTCCACCCCGCCAATCGGCAGTGGCCTTGTCGGAGCGAGCATCATCGGCACCGGCGGACGGATCGCCGTTGACCTCCCAGCGCCCGCTCGCGCCCTGCCGGCACAGGCCCTTTGCTTCCCAGTCGCCGAGCAACGCGGTGATCCCCGTCGCCTGTCCGGAAGGAAGGTCGGGGAAATAGCCCGCGAGAATATCGGCCAGCTCCGCTTCGGAGCAAGGCGCTTCGGTCAATGCCAGCCAGAGGATCGATGCGCTCTGATTGAGGAACAGCGCCTCACCGGAGGCGGCATCGACAACGATCAGCGCATCGTCGATTTCGTACCAGCCGAAACGTTGCGAAACCATCCGATCGGTGACCCGGCCTCCTACGAGGCGGCGGCCGCCTTCGAGGACAGGCTCGCCAGGACGATGGGTACGGCGAACGTCCCTATTGCAAATTTGCGCATGAGGGACCGGCGCTCGGCGATCTTGCCGTCGGCCTCACCCTCATCATTGGGGGTGTCTACGCGTTCGCCCTGATCCGGTGATTTATCCATGAGCCGACCCTTTAGTTGACGGAGGCGTGAGCAGGCGTCGACGAAAGCGCCGCCAACACGACCGGCACGGCGAATGCGCCCACCGCCAGCTTGCGCATCAACGCGCGGCGATCGGCCGTCGCGTCGTCGGCCTGCTCGACCGAGCTTTCGGCCGACACGTCTTGCTCGTGCGGATTTTCCATGAAATGCCCCCTTGCGCCCCTGACGGTCAGCGACAAGCCTAGGGAGCAAAGCCGATCACGGCAAGGGCCATCAGATCAGTCCCATCATCGTCCGTTCGACATGCAGCTCCGTCGGCATATGATCGCCTTCGTCTTCATCAGCCGCGACGAACTTGCGGCCACCGCCTAGCGCAGCCGGCTCGTCAGCCGCCACCAGTCGGGGCGGCGGTCGGCGAGGGCGCGGTCGGCGGCGTCGCGGTCCGCTTCCGATCCGAACAGCGCGAAGCAGGTGGCGCCCGATCCCGACATGCGGGCGAGGATCGCGCCCGGCTGGGCCGCGAGCAGCGTAACGACCTCGCCGATCACCGGATGGAGCAGCGTCGCCGGCGCTTCGAGGTCGTTGCGCCCGGCCAGCGCCGCCGCGAGCGGATCGCCCGGCGCGAGCGGGCCGCGGTCGACCCGGTCCCAGGCCGCGAAGACCGGGCCGGTCGGCAGCGCCACGCGCGGATTGACCAGCAGCAGCGGCAGGCCGTGGAGGCCATCGGCCGCGATCGATTCGAGCCTGTCGCCGCGCCCGTCGCCGCGCACCGTGGCCGATCGGACGCAGGCGGGGACGTCGGCGCCGAGCGTTGCGGCGAGCGTCATGACGCGGGGATCGTCGGCGGCGATGCCATATGCACGGCCCAGCAGCCGCAGCACGGCGGCGGCATCGGCCGATCCGCCGCCGATCCCGGCCGCGACCGGCAGCCGCTTGTCGAGCCGGATCGCCGGCCGCGCCCGCTTGTCAGCCAGCGCGCATAAGCCGTCGGCGGCGCGCATCACCAGATTGTCCTCGGGGTCCTCGCCCGCCAGTGCCGGGGCGAACGGCCCGGCCAGCATCAGCCGCGCCGGGCCGGGTTCGGCCGCGACGATGTCGCCATGCTCGGCGAAGGCGAAGATCGTCTCGATGTCGTGATAGCCGTCGGCCCGGCGCCGCCGGACGTGCAGCGCCAGGTTGATCTTGGCGTAAGCGATCTCGGTCGGATGCATGCTCGGCTCAGGCCACCGATGTCCGCTTCCTGCCGTCATTCCCGCGCAAGCGGGAATCCATGGACGGCGGCCCGCAAGAGACGGAATGTTCCGTGACCGTGGATTCCCGCTTCCGCGGGAATGACGTGGTGAGGTGGGAGGCGTTCAAGACGGATCGGAACGGTGTCAGTTCGCGCTGAGCCGGTCGCCGGGGCCGTCGGCCATCTTGCGCTTGATCCGCTCGCTGTCGGTCTTGCCGGCCTGGACCAGCGCCGCGCGCCAGGCGTAGCGCGCCTCGATCCGCCGGCCGACCGCCCAATAGGCGTCGCCGAGATGCTCGTTGATCACCGACTGGCCCGGCTCGCCCGCCACCGCGCGTTCGAGGGCGGCGATCGCGCCCGGATAGTTGCCGCGCTTGTAATAGAGCCAGCCGAGCGAATCGGCGATCGCCGCGTCGTTGGGATCGAGGCTGCTCGCGCGCTCGATATAGGCCTGCGCCTCGGGCAGGTTCTCGCCGCGATCGAGCATGCCATAGCCGAGATAGTTGAGGATCACCGCCTGGCCCGGCGCCAGCTTGCCGGCCTGGCGCAGCCGGTCCTTGGCGCCCTCCCAGTCGCCGGCGCGGTCGAGCGCGCCCGCCTGCAGGAACAGATGCGCCCAGTTCGGGATACCCTGCGCCGTATCGATGTCGATCGCGCGCTGATAGGCCTTCACCGCTTCGGCCGGGCGGTCGAGATCGGAAAGGATGCCGCCCAGCTCGACCAGGGTCGCGGCGCTGGCGTCGGGCTGCGCGGCGGCCTTCTGCGCATCGGCGAGCGCGGCCTGGCGATTGCCCATCGACAGCAGGATGCCGCTGCGTTCCTGCCGCGCGGCTTCGCGGAGCGGATCGTCGGCGGGTACCTTGTCGAGCAGGGCGAGCGCCGCGTCATGATAGCCGTTGGCGGTCAGCAGGTCGGCGGTGGCGATGATCGCCGCGGCGTTGGTCGGCGCCAGATAGCCGGCGATGCGGGCGAGTTGCAGCGAGACGGGGGAGCGGCCGTCGCCCTTCACGTCGATCGCGAGCTGCGCGAACAGGTCGGACAGGCCCAGCTCGGGCGTGTCGATCGCGCCGCCGAGCGGCTTGCCGGCGTCGAGCGTGGCGCGGGCCTGGATCAGCTCAGGCGTCTGGCCGTCGAGGATGGCGCGGGCATCGGCCATGTCGCCGCGCTTGGCGAGCAGCGCCGCGGCGGCGAGCTGAAGGCGCAGCGAGCGCACGTCGTGCGCCGCGATCAGCCGCCGCAGGTCGGCCAGCACCTCATGGCGGCCCATCGCCAGCGCGATCAGCATATAATGGTCGCGCGAATAGGCGTTCGAAAGCTGCGAGCCGCCGGCCGGCGCGGCGAGCCGGGCGGCGTCCGACGACTGGCGGCCATAGGCGACCCAGCCGCGCATCACCGGCGCGAGGAAGCCGAACACCTGTTCGCGCTCGATCCGCCCGATCGTCGCATTGGCGCGCTTCCAGTCGTGCGCGGTGACCGCCTCGGCGAACAGCAGCAGCGTGCCGTCGGGGGGCAGGGCGCCGAGCCGGTCGAGCTGCGCGGTGGCGAGCCCGGCGAGCTTGTAATTGCCCGCGGTCAACGCCTGGCGATAGGTGCGCAGCGCCAGCCGCTTGTCCTGCGGCGACGCCTGGAGCAGGCGCGCATAGCTGGCGGCGGCCGCTTCGGGCATGCCGGCGGCATCGGCGAGCCGGGCGTGGACATATTGCCGCATCTCGGCCGAGGCGTCGTTGACCATGGCGGGGGCCATGGCCGGCCAGGCCAGCAGCAGCCCCGCGGCGATGGCGACCCGTCCGCGCTTCATTCCCATCTTCCGGCTCCGAACCATGTCGTCCCCCGTCTACTCCAGCGGGACGAGGGTCGGCCAGCCCTCAAACGCCGCGCCGTGCCGCAGCACCCGCATTTATCTGCTATTGCGAGTGATTATCAAACTTGCTAGGTCATGGGACCTGACGAGAAAGCGGCCCTGCCCCGGGCCGTCAGGCGCCGGTTCGCTGCCCTAACCTTCGGTTGGCCACGGCCGGAGAGCGGACCGGCGCCACCCTTCTCCGACGATGCCGCCAGGGCTGTGGCGTCGGTGACCGGCTACGCTACAAGGGGGCATGATTCGCCGTTTCCTTCCGATCGCGCTGGCGCTGCTGGTTGCTGCGCCCGCCCAGGCCGTTCCGGCTCCGTCGCTGGTCAAGGTCGCGCTCAAGACCAGCGAGGGGACGATCGTCGTCGCCGTCGACACGAAGCGCGCGCCGATCACGGCGAACAATTTCCTCGCCTATGTCGACCAGAAGAAGCTCGACGGCACGACCTTCTATCGGGCGGCGCGGGCGATCGGCAATCCGAAGCGCGGTTTCATCCAGGGCGGCGTCCATCGCGACGCGCGCCGGTCGTTGCCGCCGATCCGGCACGAACCGACCAGCAAGACCGGCATCCGCCACGTCGACGGCGCCATCTCGATGGCGCGGCGCGAGCCCGGGTCGGCGATGGGCGAGTTCTTCATCCTGGCCGGCGCGGCCCCGGCGATGGACGCGAAGCCCGGCGGCGGCGACGCCAATGCCGGCTATGCCGCCTTCGGCAAGGTGGTGTCCGGCATGCCGGTGGTGAAACGCATCCTGGCCGTGCCGACCTGGCCCGGCGGAGCGGGGGCGATGAAGGGGCAGCTCATCAGGCAGCCGGTCAAGATCATCGAGGCGAAGCGGATCGGCTAGGGCGGGGCGCCTGTTTTCCTATCCTCCGTCATTCCCGCGAAAGCGGGAATGACGGAGGAGGGGCCAGGTCAAACCCTAGAGCGGCCGATCTGATTGCATCAGATCGACCGCTCTAGGTGATTGTTTTATCGCGATTTCCGAGCCGGCAGATGTTTCCATCTGCCTAGAAATCGCTCTAGCGCGCGGCGTTGGCGAAGGTGCCGTCGACCCAGACCAGCGGCGAGATCTCGTCATGGTTCACGACATGTTCGACCTCGCCGAGGAACAGCGTGTGGGTGCCGACGTCGATCCGCTGCGTCGTGCGGCAGACCAGGCTGGCGAGCGCGTCGCCGAGCACCGGGATGCCGTCCGGTCCGGCGATCCAGCCGCCGTCCTCGAACCGCTCGAGGCCCTTCTTCTTGCCGCTGAAGATGCCGACGAGATCGCGGTGCCGGTCGGCCAGCAGGTTCACGCAGAAACGCTCATGGCCCATCAGCACGGGATGGATGCTGGCGGTGCGGTTGACGGCGGTCAGCAGGGTCGGCGGTTCGGCGCAGACCGACATCACCGCGGTCGCGGCCATGCCCGTCCAGTTCTCGCCCTTGCCCGACGTGATCAGCGCGATCGTCGTCGCCAGCCGGCGCATCGCATGGCGGAAGCCTTCCTTGATCTCGTCCTCGCTCACCTTGGTCTCCTCCTCGCTTTCCCAGCGGCGCTAGAGAATTGGCCGGCGCGGCGCAATCGCCTCTATGCCCCATCGATCGTTTTACGCCTGTCCGGCACCGCTTTTCTTTTGCTGGCCAAGCGCGTATGGCGACGCGAAATCCCGAAGACCAGCCTGATGAGGAACGAGTTTGGCCAAGGAAGAATTGCTCGAAATGCGCGGGCAGGTCGTGGAACTGCTGCCCAATGCGATGTTCCGCGTGAAGCTCGAGAATGATCACGAGATTCTCGGCCACACTGCCGGGAAGATGCGCAAGAACCGCATCCGCGTGCTGGTGGGGGACGAGGTTCTGGTCGAACTGACCCCCTATGACCTGACCAAGGGTCGCATCACCTATCGCTTCAAATAAGGGGCGGGGCCCCTTGTCCCCGTCCGACTCCCCGCTCGTTCCCGTATCGCTCGTCCCTGCTTCGCTCGTGCTCGCCTCGGCCAGCCCGCGCCGGGCCGAGCTGATCGGCCGGCTGGGCGTGGCGCCCGCGGCGATCGACCCCGCCGACATCGACGAGACGCCGCGCAAGGGCGAGCTGCCCTCGCCCTATGCCGCGCGCATGGCGGCCGGGAAGGCGGCCCGCGTGGCGGCGCGCCATCCCGGTGTCGCGGTGCTCGGCGCCGACACGGTGGTCGCCGCCGGCCGCCGCATCCTGCCCAAGACCGAGACCGAAGCCGAGGCGCGCGCCTGCCTGCAGCTGCTGTCCGGCCGCCGTCATCGCGTCCATTCGGCGGTCACGCTGATCGACGCGGGCGGCGCGGCGCGGCACCGGCTGTCGACCAGCATCGTCCGTTTCAAGCGGCTGACGACGGCCGAGATCGAAGCCTATCTGGCCGGCGGCGACTGGCGCGGCAAGGCGGGCGGCTATGCGATCCAGGGCTATGCCGAGAGCTGGGTCGCGATGCTGGCGGGTAGCCATTCGGGGGTGATGGGCCTGCCGCTGTTCGAGACGCGCGCGCTGCTCGCCGCGGCGGGCCTGCTGCCGTCCGGTCCCCCGTCGACCGACCCATTGTCGACCGACGATGCGTGAATGGCTCTACGAGGCGGGGATCGGGGAAGCCCGGGCCGCGCTCGTCGAGGATGGCGTCATCATCATGGCCGAGATCGAGCCCGACGATGACGGCGCGCGCGCCGGCACGATCGTCGAGGCGCGGCTCGACCGCGTCGTCATACCCGGCCGCCGCGCGATCGTCCGGCTCGATTCGGGCGAGGAGGCGCTGATCGAGCCGGTGCCGAAAGGCGTGTCCGAGGGCGGGCGGCTGCTGGTCGAGATCCACCGCGCCGCGCTCGCCGAGACCGGGCGGATCAAGCTGGCGCTGGCGCGGCTCGCTACGGAGGGTGCGGTCCCGGCGGCGGGCCCCGGCCTGCTGGCACGGATCCAGGCGGGCGGCGATCCGGTGCGCCAGCTCCATGCGCATCAGGCGGATGCGTTCGAGGCGGCGGGCTGGTCCGAGCTGATCGAGGAGGCGGCGAGCGGGGAGGCGGCGTTCGACGGCGGCGCGCTGCACCTGTCGCTGACCCCGGCGATGAGCCTGATCGACGTCGACGGCTGGCTCGATCCGGCTGCGCTGGCCTTGGCCGGGGCGGCGGCGGCGGCGCGGATGATCGTGCGGCACGGCCTGGGCGGATCGATCGGCATCGACCTGCCGACCGTCGAGGGCAAGGCGGCGCGGCTGGCGGCGGCCGAGGCGATCGACGCGATCCTGCCGCAGCCGTTCGAGCGGACCGCGGTGAACGGCTTCGGCTTCCTCCAGATCGTCCGCAGGCGGGCGCGGCCGTCGCTGCCCGAGCGGCTGCGGCGCGATCCGGTGGGCGCTGCCGCCCGCGCGCTGCTGCGCCGAGCCGAGCGGACGCCGGGAGCGGGCGCGCGGACGCTGACCGCCGCGCCGGCCGTGATCGACCGGATCGCGGGCCGGACGGATTGGGCGGCGGAGCTCGAACGGCGGCTCGGCGCGCGGCTCGTCTTGCGCGCCGACGCCGGGCTCGCCATATCGGCGGGCCATGTCGATGCGCAAACCCCCTAGATGCCCCGGCTGCGGCAAGGCCCCGGTCGAGCAGTTCGAACCCTTCTGCAGCCAGGGATGCCGCGATCGCGACCTGCTCAAATGGCTGGACGAGGGCTATCGCATCCCCGGCCCGCCGGCCGATCCCGAGGGCGAATAAAAAAGCGAAAAGCGGGCTGGACAGAATGCGCGACCCGCCTCTATAGGCACGCCTCCAACGCGCGAGTGCCCAGGTAGCTCAGTTGGTAGAGCATGCGACTGAAAATCGCAGTGTCGGCGGTTCGACCCCGTCCCTGGGCACCATTTTTCCTCCTTTGATAGCGATATGTAGCGGGCTGATTTCGTCGCGTCGCGATTGGCTGCGGGAATGGGGGCTTTTCCGCCTAGTCTGCATCAGGCGCAGTGCTTGGAGACGATTCTAGGCACGCATAACCTGCGCCATTTGAGCGACGTTCTCGATCGCCCTCATTTTGCAGTCGGCAGATGCGATGCAATTCGGCCGATAGGAAGGCATTGCCATTTTCTTGATCGAAATAACTTCCGATAAAATGGGCAGATGCAGAGAGCACGGTATTGCGGCTGCAGCCTGATGCGGATCGCATCCGCCGACCGCTCATTTTACGCAATGAGGCCGATGCTACCCATAAGCCTAAGCGAAAATGGCCGCTTACGCCGACAAGACGGTCGTTCGCGAGCGCGATCCAATCTTCGCTGATCGGTCCTTTCTTGAATCGGGCAATATACCGGCCATTGGATTGCCACGCGCGCAATGTGCTTAAACGATGGTTTGCGGTGCACAGGCGGGCCAAATCTTCAAACGCTCCATATCGGTAAGCGGCCGTGTTTGTCCTTTGTCGAGATCACCGAGCATAACGCTTCCTATCCTCACGCGTACAAGCCGGAGCACGCTGGCACCTTGTCCGGCGACCATCCTGCGCACCTGACTGTCCGCCGTCAGCGCCAATGGCACAGATTTGAGGTTGTGATGTAAGGAGGATTTGGGCTTCGTCGTAGTGACGAAGGAACGAAGATGAAGCCCAAATCCTCAAGCGTAAAATCGGCCCGCAAACCCAAGGCGTCGGCCGAACAGGTGGTGAAGGATATCCGGCGCGCGACACGCCGGCATTTCTCGGCGGAGGACAAGATCCGCGTGGTTCTGGAGGGCTTGCGCGGCGATGACAGCATCGCGGAGCTGTGCCGCAAGGAGGGCATTGCCCAGGGCTTGTATTATACTTGGTCAAAGGAGTTCATGGAGGCCGGGAAGCGTCGGCTGGCGGGCGACACCGCCCGTGCCGCGACGAGCGGCGAGGTACAGGATCTGCGCCGTGAGGCGCGTGCCCTGAAGGAGGCCGTCGCCGACCTCACGCTCGAAAACCGGCTGCTGAAAAAAAGCATGATCGCGGATGGGGGAGACCCCGAATGAGGTATCCGGGATCCGAGAAGCTGGAGATCATCCGCATCGTCGAGCAGTCGCACCTGCCGGCGAAGCGGACCCTCGACCAGTTGGGCGTCGCGCGGCGGACCTTCTACCGATGGTATGATCGCTATCTCGAAGGCGGCCCCGAGGCGCTGGAGGATCGTCCTTCCGCGCCGAGCCGGGTCTGGAACCGCCTCCCCGGCGCCATTCAGGACCAGATCGTCGAGATGGCACTGGAGCAGTCCGATCTGTCGCCCCGCGAACTGGCGGTGCGCTTCACCGATGAGAAGGACTATTTCGTCTCGGAATCAACGGTCTACCGCCTGCTCAAGGCGCATGACCTGATCACCAGCCCGGCCTTCGTCGTGGTCAAGGCGGCCGACGAGTTCCATCGCAAGACCAGCCGCCCGAACGAGATGTGGCAGACCGATTTCACCTACTTCAAGATCATCGGCTGGGGATGGATGTACCTCTCCACCGTGCTCGACGATTTCTCGCGCTACATCATCGCCTGGAAGCTGTGCACCACGATGCGGGCCGAGGACGTGACCGACACGCTGCAACTCGCGCTCGAAGCCTCAGGCTGCGACCACGCCACCGTCAGGCACAAACCAAAGCTGCTCAGCGACAACGGACCGAGCTACATCGCCGGCGAACTCGCCGACTGGATCAAAGCCCATGACATGAGCCATGTTCGCGGCGCTCCGCTACATCCCCAGACCCAGGGCAAGATCGAGCGCTGGCACCAGACCCTGAAAAACCGCATCCTGCTGGAGCACTACTTCCTGCCTGGCGATCTCGAACGGCAGGTCGAGGCCTTCGTCGAGCATTATAACCATCGCCGCTATCACGAGAGCCTCGACAACGTGACACCGGCCGACGCCTATTTCGGCAGGGCCGCCGCCATTATCGAACGGAGGAAACGCATCAAGCGAAAGACCATCGAACAGCGACGCTTGCTTCACCGCAAGCTCGCCGCCTAAACATCAACCCCAGACGAGGCCCGATCTCCTCTTCTCTGCGCAACCATCTGCGCCAAATGTCCCGACGACGGACAGCATATATCCACGCCGAGACACAGACACGTGTGTCGACGATCGATCTACAGACGATCAGTGACAATTCGGTTGACCGGCGCGTCTTTCCGAGCATTGGTCATATCACTTATCGACGACAGAGCATGTGGAGCTCGTCGTCCGAGGGGAGATAGGGGCGACAGGGGCTGACCCGAAGTGTCGCCCACGGACCGGGGGGACGTGATCGAAATGGATAGTTGGCAAGCCGACACCGTCACGATGAAGCGCATGACCTATCAACAGGCGCTCTCCTGGGTCGAGCATCATAGCGGCCTGACCGACGTTCAAACCTGCCTGATGACCCTGCGGCACCTGGAGATCATTCGGGATGAAACACGGATCGAGCGCTTTTCGCGCGAGGCGGGCGTGGAACTGACCGACCAAAACCGGGAAGCCGTCATCGCCGCCCTGACCTGGGTGGAAAAGAACCGCGCCTGACGCCCGCTATGGCATTTCAAGCGCCGTCTCAGGCGTTGGCCTCCTCTCTTCAGCTGTGAGGAGCATGCGGTGCAAGCCGCAGCTCACCGATTATCATCCAAGCCACAGCGGCATGCTCCTTCGCCGGCGGTGATGCCCGTCAAAGATGGGAACGCGACCGAGGGATGAATAGCCGGTGACGCCGTAGCTGGTCATCAGCGCCAGGCTGGCGTCGCGCGCGCTCGCCGTCAGCGGATGGGCGTGCATGTCGAGATAGCCGGGAACGACGAACTTGCCGGTGGCGTCGACCGTCCGGGCCGCGCCCTTGACGCTGCCGCCCCGGGCGACGCGGACGATGTGTTGGCCTTCGATCACCACGGCGCGATCGCGCGCCAGCTTGCCCGAGCGCGTGTCGACCACGGTGACATGGTCGATCACCAGGCTCTGCGCGACGGCGGGAAGCGGCGTCAGGGCAGATGCCGCGAGCGCGGCGGCAAGGGTGGCGAGCCGCCTCCAGGATAGGTGGGCGGCGGCGGGCGTCTCTGGCATGTCCGATTCTCCTAAGGACTTCGTCGGGGATCGGGACAGCGGCTTCCAAGTTGCTGCAACGGCCGAAACAGTGGTCGCCCCGAACCCCAGCCGTCGACATGCTCGGCATCGATCGGAGGAGCTACATGGCATTTTCCGGCAGGCGATGCTGGATGGGTATCGGTCAAGCCAAGTCGTCGGGAGCAAGGGGGACGCCGTGCAAGCTACCGTAGGTGTCCAGTGCCTCAAGGTTCGACGAGCATGGCGTTGGTCCGACCGAGGCCATGCTCGCTTCGATCCTCAGCTGAGAAAGCCCACGATCTCCTTTACCTGGATCATGATCGGGTCGGCGATCTTTGCAGCCTGCTCGGCACCTTGACGCAAAAGCTGGTCGATCTGCTCCGGATTGGCCTCAAATTCGCGTAGCCGCGCGGCGATCGGACCTAGATGATCGTTAAGTGCTGCGGTCAGGGTCGGCTTGAAGGCGCCGAAGCCCTGGCCGGAAAACTCGTTCAGCACGGCCTGGATCGAGCTTCCTGTTATCGAAGCGTAGATGCCAACGAGATTGCGCGCCTCCGGGCGGCCCTCCAGCTCGGCCTCGCTTGCGGGCAGCACCCCCGGATCGGTGCGGGCCTTCTGAATCTTGAGGCTGATCATGTCTTCGGTGTCGGTCAGGTTGATCCGGCTCATGTCGGACGGATCCGACTTGCTCATCTTGGCCGTGCCGTCGCGCAGGCTCATCACCCGGGCGGTCTCGCGCGGGATGATCGGTTCCGGCAGCGGGAACAGTTCGCTGCCGAAATCGAGGTTGAACTTCTGCGCGATGTCGCGCGCCAGCTCCAGATGTTGCTTCTGGTCGTCGCCGACGGGGACATGTGTCGCCTTGTAGAGCAGGATGTCGGCGGCCATCAGCACGGGATAGGTGAACAGCCCGACGCTGACCTGCTCCCGATTCTTCCCGGCCTTGTCCTTGAACTGGGTCATGCGGTTGAGCCAGCCCATCCGGGCGACGCAGCCCAGGGTCCAGGCCAGTTCGGTGTGGGCCCGCACCATCGACTGGTTGAACAGGATCGAGGTGTTGGGATCGATGCCGCAGGCGAGCAGCGCCGCCGCCATGCTGCGCGTATCGGCGCGGAGCTGAGCGGGATCATGCTTCATCGTAATCGCGTGCAGATCGACGATGCAGTAGATCGCCTCCATGTCGCCCTGCATCGCCGCCCAGTTCTTGATGGCGCCGAGATAGTTACCGAGATGAAGCGCTCCGGTCGGTTGGATGCCGGAAAAGATACGTGTCTGCATTTTCACCCTTTTGAACTCGAATGTCGGCTGCCGCTCTGCGCGCGACTCTCAGGGCAGTAGCTTGCCCGGGTTGAGGATATCATGTGGATCCAGTGCGCCCTTGATCGCCCTCATCATGGCGACACCGCCTTCGCCATGCTCCTCGATCAGTTTCAGCCGTTTTGAGGTACCAATCCCATGTTCCCCGCTGCATGTGCCGTCCATCGCGATGGCGCGGCTGACGAGGCGGTCGTAAATGCCCCGCGCCGCCGTCACCTGTCCAGCCTCTTTTGGATCGGGGAGGAACAGGACGTGGAAATTGCCGTCTCCGACATGGCCGGCGATCGTGGCCAGCAGTCCCGAGCGATCGATGTCGCGCCGCGTTTCGGCGACGCATTCGGGAAGGCTGGAGATCGGCACGCATACGTCGCTCGAAAAGGCCGGTGAACCAGGCATCAGGCGAAGGCAGGAATGATAGGCCGCGTGCCGGGCGCGCCATAGCGCCCGGCAGCCATCGGGATCGCTGGCCCAGTGGATTTCCTCGGCTTCGTTGTCCGCCGCCACCCGGGCCACCAGCGTCGTTTCCGCCTGCACCGAATGCGGCGTGCCGGCCAGTTCGATGAACAGGGTGATACGCTCCGGAAGGTCCAGGCCGCTGTCGCGGTTGCAGGCGCCGATGGCGATTTCATCCAGGAATTCGATGCGCGATGCGGATATGCCGAGTTGGACCAGCATCGTGACGCATTCGACGGCCGCCCGCAGGTCCGCAAAGCAGCACCGCGCCACCGAGAGGGCCTCCGGAATGGGGTGCAGCCGGACCGTCAAGTCGACGATGATCCCCAATGTTCCCTCGGAACCGACGATCAAACGGGTCAGGTCATATCCCGCCGATGATTTGCGGGCTCGGCCCGCGGTCCTGACGATCTGCGCGTCGCCGGTGACGATCGTCGTGCTGATCACATTCTCCCGCATCGTGCCGTAGCGCACGGCGTTGGTTCCGGACGCCCGGGTCGCGGCCATTCCGCCGAGGGTGGCGTCGGCGCCCGGATCGACAGGGAAGAAATAGCCGCTGTCGCGCAGATGCGCGTTGAGCTGCAGGCGGGTGACACCGGCTTCGACGGTCGCGTCCTGATCCTCCGGTCGCACCGCCAGGATGCGGTTCATGCGGCTGAGGTCCAGGCAGAGGCCGCCGGCGGGAGCGGTCACGCCGCCCTCGATGGATGTTCCCGCGCCGAACGGGATGATCGGGATTCTGGCGTTCCGGCAAATCTCGGCCGCATGGCGTACCTGCTCGATCGATGTCGGAGAGAGCACGGCATCCGGCAGCGGGCCGTCATAGTCATGTTCCCCGCGCGCATGCCGTGCGCGAATGGCTTCGGCGCAGCTCAGCTCCGCGCCGGTATCGGCGAAAAGAGCGCGCCAATCCCGCGGCATCGCAAAATTGCCTTCACTCACAACAACTCCCATATAAGACTACTTGCAAGAAGGATTATGCCGAGCTAGATTATGTTTTACAACTAAAGGAATTCGGTGTGGTCGCTGCATTGGATGTCAGCCTGAAGGAGCCGGGGTTGGGCCGCGAACGCCGCCTGCTGGCCGTGCTGGCGACCATCTATGTCCTGTCCTTCGCCGATCGCACCGTCCTCAACCTGTTCGTCGATCCCATCCGGGCGGAACTGTCGCTGACCGACGCCCAGATGGGTGTGCTGATCGGCCCGGCTTTCGCGGCGCTCTATCTGGTGCTGAGCCTGCCGCTCGGCATCCTGTCGGATCGACTGCCCCGCGCGGCGTTGATCTGCTGCGGCTGTCTGCTCTGGAGCGGAGCGACGATCTTCTGCGGCCTGGCGAACAGTTTCGAGGCGCTGTTGGTCGGGCGGATGCTGGTCGGCGCAGGGGAGGCGGTCCTCGCCCCCGCCGCTTATGGCCTGATCGCCAGCCATTTTCCGCGACACAAGGTGTCGGGCGCGCTGTCGATATTCTCGGCCGGGGTGTGGGTCGGGGTCGGCGCGGCGCTGATCCTGGGGGCCGGCAGCTTCGTGTCGCTCCAGGCGACCGGCGCGGTATCCCCGCAGTTCAGCAGCTGGCGCGTGGTGATGTGCGCGGTCGGTGCCGCCGGGCTTCCGCTCGCCGCACTGGTGTTCCGGTTCCGCGAGGCGCGTCGGCCGAAGACCGATATAGTCTCTGGGGAACGCGCCACCGGCGCTTTCGCCTATCTGCGCGCCAATCGCCTCTTCTATATCTGCCACCTGTTCGGCTTCGGGTTGTTCGCGCTGGCGGCGCAGGCGGTGATCGCCTGGACGCCGACCGCGCTGGCCCGCGATCACGGCGTCTCGCTCGGCCATGTCGGTCTCGTCCTCGGCGGCCTGCATCTGACGTTCAGCGTCGCCGGTATCGTCGTCGCGGGCGTGCTGGCGGATCGCGGCGTGGCCCGAGGCAGGGCGGCGGCGCCGATGACCTTCGGAGCGCTGGGCACCCTGGGCCTGGCGGTCTCGGTCGCGACCTTCGCGGTCGGACAGGGGGCGATCGTCTATGGCGCGCTCGCTGCGCTCTGCTTCTTCGTCAGCTTCCCGCTGGGGCTGGCCGCCTCCGCGCTGCAACTGTCCGCGCCGCCCGAAATCCGCGGCACCGTCTCGGGTCTCTACGTGCTGATGACCGGCATTCTCGGCTCGGCTGCGGGGCCCGCGCTCGTGCCGCTCGTCGCTGGTCCGGGCCTGCCGCTGGGAAGCGCGCTCGCCGGTGTCGCCGGTGGCGCGGCCGTCGCGGCGACCGGCCTGCTCATCCTCGGCCGGGGACCGCTGCGGACGATTTCGGCACGCCTCCGTCAGTTTTGAATGAAGTGCACAGGGAAATAATGAAAGAAGGGGACTGAAATGAACAAGGAATACCGGTTGTTCTTCGCGACGAGCTGTTTCGCCCTCGCGACCGCGCTGGCCGGCACCGGCTCGGCGCAGGCACAGGCTGTCGCCGGTGCCACGGCGACGTCCCAGACCGCGGAAGCGGACGACTCCGCCGGCCGCATCGGCGACATCGTCGTCACCGCGCGCCGTCGCGAGGAGCGGTTGCAGGACACGCCCGTCGCGGTTACCGCGCTGACCGGCGCTGCGCTCGCCCAGCGCGGCGTCACCGACATCACCCAGGTCGCGCAGTTCGCGCCGTCGGTGAATATCGGTGCGGCCGCCCGCAGCAACGGCAATTCGACCCAGGCCTCGATCTTCATCCGCGGCATCGGCCAGCTCGATTGGACCCTGACGACCGAGCCCGGCGTCGGCCTCTATGTCGACGGCATCTATGTCGCCCGTTCGGTCGGCGCGCTGCTGGACTTCGTCGACATCGACCGGGTCGAGGTGCTGCGCGGCCCGCAGGGGACTCTGTTCGGCAAGAACGCCGTCGGCGGCGCGGTGAACATCGTCACGCGGCGGCCGGGCGATGCGTTCGGGGGTTCGGTCGAGGCGACCTATGGCCGTTTCAATCGGATCGACATGAAGGTGTCGGTCGACCTGCCGATCAGCGAAACCCTGAAGTCGCGCTTCTCGATCGCCTCGCTCAACCGCGACGGGTATCAGGACCTGCCGGTGCTGAACGGCAAGGCCGGCGGCTATAAGCGGCTGGCGGGCAAGGGCGCGATCAGCTGGGAACCGAGCAGCGCCTTCACCCTCGACCTCTCGGCCGACTTTCTGCGCGCCCGCGACGATTCCACCGCGTCGAGCATCGTCGAGATCGGCGATTGCGTGGGGACCAACCCCTGCGGCCCGTTCGTCGCCACCTTCAACGCGCAGCAGCGTGCGGCCGGCCGGCCCGAATATCTGGCGTCGAGCTACATCCCGTCGAGCATCGACACCTCCTTCGCGGGCTTCGGCAATTATTCGAACACCGACGTCGTCGGCACCTCGGCGATCGCAACCCTGAAGCTGTCGCCGACCGTTACGCTAAAGTCGCTGACCGGCTACCGCACCCTCGACGCACATTTCGCGCTCGACGGCGACGGCTCGCCGCTCACCGTCGTCCAGACCGAAGATTTCTATGACCAGAAGCAGTTCAGCCAGGAATTGCAGCTGGCCGGCTCGGCCTTCGACAACCGGCTGAACTTCCTGGTCGGCGGCTATTATTTCCGCGAGACCGGTAACAACATCAACCTGGTCACCTTCAACAGCGGCTTCCGCGACTTTCTGTTCCCGGGCGTCTTCAGCGATCCCACCTTCCCGTTCCAGAGCGGCGGCAAAATCCGCAACACCACCTGGGCGGGCTTCACCCAGAACACGCTGAAGATCGCCGAAGGCCTCAGTGTGACGGCGGGGCTGCGCTACTCGTGGGAGAAGAAGGAATTCGATCCCGACCAATATGCGTTCGAGGCGCGCCGCCGCGGCATCGGTCTGCTTCCACAGTTCAACGGCGCGCTGCGCTGGCTGGATCCGCTGGTCCCCCGGGGATCGGTCGACCAGACCATCACCGATTGGTCGCCGAAGGCCAGCGTCGAATATAAGTGGGCGCCGGATATCCTGACCTACGCCTCCTATTCCGAAGGCTATAAGAGCGGCGGCTTCGCGCAGCGGATCATGCCGGGCCGGAACATCGTCGTGAACGGCGTCAATCAGCCCAACCCCGTCCCGGCCTTCGGACCGGAAAAGGTCGCGGTCTATGAAGCCGGCTTCAAGAGCACCCTGTTCGACAAGCGGCTGCGCCTCAACCTGGCGGCCTTCTACACCGACTATTCGGACATCCAGGTGAACTTCTTCGACGGCGTCGCCACCCGGCCTCAAAACGCCGGCGACGGGCGCATCAAGGGCTTCGAGGTCGAGGCCGAGGCGACACCGTTCGACGGCACCCGCCTCAACCTGGCGGCCAGCTACACCGACGCCAAGCTGACCCGGCTCGATCCGGGGGCGCAGGGCGTCACCCTCGCCACCAAGTTCCCTTATGTGTCGAAGTGGCAGCTGAGCGGTGGCGCGTCGCAGGACGTTCCGCTGGCCGGCTGGGGCCGCATCTCCTTCCGCGGCGACGTCTCCTATCGCTCGGCCTATTCGCCCGACATCGAGAACGCCCCCGTGTTGCGGCAGAAGGGCTATGCCATCGTCAACGTCAGCGCGACGCTGCTGCCGGAAGAGGAGCGTTGGTCGTTGCAGGCGGGCGTCCGCAATCTGACCGACAAGCGCTTCATCCAGGGCGGCCTCGCCGACCCGGAGGGCTTGGGTCAGACCAGCGCCTCCTTCGCGATCGGAGCCGAATGGTATGTGACGGCTCGGTTCCGTTTCAATTGAGACCGACGTGGTCCGGCGCCGGATAGCGCCGGACCACTCCGGCTCAGGGAGGGACGATGTTGTCCTGGGAAGACTATTTCGCCGGCACCTATGGGCAGGCGCGTGGGCGTTTTGCGCGGGCGGCGGAGAAGCGGGGGCATAGGCTGATCAGGCGTCCGCATCCGCTGTCCACGCCCGATCTGCCGCTGTCGATGGACGCGGTCCGGATCGGATCGCCGGATGCACTGCAGTTGCTGGTGCTGACCTCCGGGGTTCACGGTCCCGAGCTGTTATGCGGATCGGGCAGCCAGGTGGCGCTGCTGGAGGAAGCGGATTTCGATGGGCTGCCGGCCGACATGGCGGTCCTGCTGATCCATGCGGTCAACCCGTGGGGGGCGGCCCATATCCGCCGCGTCAACGAAGACAATGTCGATCTCTGTCGCAACGGGGTGATTGCCCTGGCCGACCGGCCGGGAAACGACGCCTATGACGAGATCCACGCCGAGGTAAGTGGTCCGCGGAGCCGCGAATGGATGGCGGAGCAGGGCGGCGCGAAAGCGGTCGCCACGCGCCATCGCTCGGCGCTGCTGCAGGGGCAATATGACCATCCGGACGGATTCGCCTATGGAGGCGATCGGCTCGCCTGGTCGAACGCGACCTTGCTGACGCTGGTGGCGGAGCAGGCGGCGGGGGCGGCCGATGTCGTCTGCATCGACATCCATTCGGGGCTCGGTCCCTATGGCTATGGCTGCCTGGGATCGTTCCAGCTGCCGGCCGACTTCGAACGGTCGCGCCGCTGGTTCGGCCCCTGGACGATCGACGCGACCGCCGGCGCCGAGAACCCCGAACATTATACCGTGCGCGGCCAGACGACCGAAATCTATGCCGAGGCCGTCGGCCCCGCCCGGCTGACCTCGCTGGTGCTCGAGTTCGGCACGGTCGATCCCGTGGCGATGCTGGGCGCCCTGTTCGAGGAGCATTGGCTGCACCTCCATGGCGCGGAGGATCATCCGGACGCCGCGGCGATCCGCGCCCGCCTGCTCGCCGCCTTCTACCCGGACGATCCGGAATGGCGCTGGGCGATCCTTCAGCGCACGCGGCAGGCCGTTCGGCAGGCGCTGGCCGGACTGGCGAGCACTTGACCTGAACGATAATCACGCAGATATACTCTCAAATAAGAATAGTTATGAAAGAGAGTTTATGTCCGTCGAAGCCGTTACCCTGGAGGATCGCTACACCCGGCAGGCCGGACCGGCCATGGTGTCGGGAACCCAGGCCCTGGTCCTCCTGATGATGATGCAGCGCCGGCTGGATCAGGCCGCCGGCCTCGACACCGCCGGCTTCTGCTCGGGCTATCGCGGATCGCCGCTGTCGACCCTCGATCAGGACTTCATCCGGGCGAAGCGCCATCTGGAGCCGCTCGGGATCCGTTTCCAGGGCGGCGTCAACGAGGCGCTCGCGGCGACCGCCGTCTGGGGTACGCAGACGCTTCAGCTCGATCCGAAGGCACGGGTCCAGGGCGTGTTCGGCATGTGGTACGGCAAGGGCGCGGGGCTGGATCAGAGCGTCGATGTCATCCGTCATGCGAGCAGTGGCGGCACTTCGCCGCTCGGCGGCGTGCTGGCGGTGGTGGGCGACGATCATGCGCTCAAATCCTCGGCGCAGCCGCACCATTGCGAACCCACCTTCGCCGATATGCAGATTCCGGTCCTCTATCCGTCGGACATCGGCGAGATCGTCCGCTTCGGCCTGCACGGCTATGCGCTATCGCGTTTTGCTGGATTGTGGGTTGGCCTCAAGACCGTGCCCGAGACCGTCAACAGCACCACGATCATCGACCTGGGGGCGCTGGTGCCGGATCGACGCCTGCCGCAATCCTGCGCGGACCTTCCGCAGCCGCATGTCCGCTGGCCCGACCCCTGGCCTGCGGGCGAGCGCCGCTTCCATGAGCTGAAGCTGCCTCGGCTGCTGGCCTATCTGCGCGAGAACGACATCAACCGCGTGGTCGTCGAGGCGAGCCGGCCGGCGCTGGGCATCGTCACGGCCGGCAAATCCTATCTCGATACGGTGGAGGGGCTCCGCCTGCTCGGCCTGTCGCTGGACGATGCCGCGTCGCTGGGGATATCGATCCTCAAGATCGGCGCGCCCTGGCCGCTCGAACCCGAGATCGTGACCACTTTTGCCGGGCACCATCCCGCCTTGATGGTCGTCGAGGAGAAGCGGCCGATCATGGAGGAGCAGATCAAGGCGCTGCTCTACGCCGCGCCCGCGCGGCCGATCCTCTATGGCCGGCGCGACGCCGACGGCGCGTCGCTGTTCACCGATGTCGGCGAGATATCGCCGGCGCAGATCGCGCTCGCGCTCGCCCGCTTCCTGCCCGATCTGCCCGAAGCGGCGCGCGAGCGGGCGCGACAGCTCGGCGCGCAGGGCGATGTGGCGCGCGCGCTCGTGCCGCCGGTCGCCCGTACGCCCTTCTTCTGTTCGGGCTGTCCACATAACAGTTCGACCAAGGTGCCCCAGGGCAGCCGCGCGATGGCCGGCATCGGCTGCCACGGCATGGCGATGTTCTCGCCCGATCGAAACACCGCGACGCACACCCATATGGGCGGTGAGGGCGCGACCTGGATCGGCCAGGCGCCGTTCACCGACGAACCGCATATCTTCCAGAATCTGGGCGAGGGCACTTATCATCACTCCGGATCGCTCGCGATCCGGGCGGCGGTCTCGGCCGGGGTCGACATCACCTATAAGATACTGTTCAACGATGCCGTCGCCATGACCGGCGGACAGGCGATCGACGGCCAGATCACGGTGCCGCAGATCGCGCGCGAGATGGCGGCCGAGGGCGTGAACCGCATCGTCATCGTCGCCGAACGGCCCGAAGCTTACCGCGGCGTTGCGGACCTGCCTCCGGGCGCGACGGTCGCGCATCGCGACGATCTCGACGCCGTGCAGCGCGAATTGCGCGCGGTGAAGGGCGTCACCCTGCTGATCTACGATCAGGTGTGCGCGACCGAGAAGCGTCGGCGCCGCAAGCGCGGCCTGATGGCCGAGTCCACCACGCGGGTCTTCATCAACGATCTGGTGTGCGAGGGGTGCGGCGATTGCGGGCGCAAGTCCAACTGCCTGTCGGTGGTGCCGATCGAGACCGAGTTCGGCCGCAAGCGGCGCATCGATCAGTCGGCCTGCAACAAGGACATGTCCTGCACCAAGGGCTTCTGCCCCAGCTTCGTGATCGTCGAGGGCGGCAATGTGCGGCAGTCGGGGCGGACGGTCGTCGCTCGGCTCGAAAGCGAATTGGCGTCGCTGCCCGATCCCGTCCGCCGCGAACCGGTCGGTGGCGATCCTTACGGTATCCTGATCGCGGGGATCGGCGGGACCGGTGTCGTCACCGTCGGCGCGATCCTGACGATGGCGGCCCGGCTCGACGGGCTGGAGGCCGTGGTCCACGACCGGATGGGCATGGCGCAGAAGTTCGGTGCGGTGACCAGCCATGTCCGCATCAGTGCCGTCGGCGAAGCGATGGCCGCTCGGATCGGCGACGGTCAGGCCGACCTGATCCTCGGTTGTGATGCCATGGTGACCGCGCAGCCCGATGTGATCACGACGATCCGCCCCGACCGCACCCATATCCTCCTCAACACCGATGAGTCCGCGCCGGGCGCGTTCGCGACCGACCCGGACTTCGATTTTCGGACCGCACTGACGATTGGCAATGTCCGCAAGGCGGCGGCGCGCGACAGGGTCGAGACGATCGACGCCGCCCGGCTGGCCACGGCACTGACGAGCGATGCGATCGCGACCAACCTGTTCATGCTCGGCATGGCCTGTCAGCGCGGATTGGTTCCGCTGTCGATCGACGCGATCCACGGTGCGATCGCGTTGAACGGCGTCGCGGTGGCGGAGACGATCCGGACCTTCGGTCTCGGCCGGCTGGCGGCGCATCGCCCATCGGTGATCCGCGACGCGGTGGCGCCGATCCTGCCCGAGGAGGTGCGCTCGCCACCCGCGACGACCCTGGCCGACGTGGTCGATCGTCGCGCGGCCTTCCTGTGCGACTATCAGGATCAGGCCTATGCTGATCGTTACCGCCGGCTGGTCGAGCGTGTCCGCATGGCGACCACGCATCTCGCCAAGGGCGAGGCGATGGCACTCGCGGTCGCGCGCAACTATTTCAAGCTGCTCGCCTACAAGGACGAATATGAGGTCGCCCGCCTCTATGCGCATCCCGATTTCCGGCGGAAGCTGGCCGAGCAGTTCGAGGGCGATTATCGCCTGAGCTTCCGGCTCGCGCCGCCGATGCTGGCGCGGCGCGATCCGGCGACGGGCGAGCCGCGCAAGATCAGCTTCGGCGGCTGGATGCTGACCGCCTTCGGACTGCTGGCCAGGTTGCGCTTCCTGCGGGGCTCGCGCCTCGATCCGTTCGGCTACAGCCATGATCGGATCGTCGAGCGCCGGCTGATCGTCGACTATGAGCGCGACGTGGAGCGGGTTCTGGACATGGCCGGTAAGGCCTTGCCGGCCGGCCGGCTGGCGGACGCCCTGGCGCTGCTCGTCCTTCCTGAGCGCATCCGGGGATATGGCCCGGTCAAGGACCGCTCGGTCGAAACCGCGGGGAAGGAGGCGGACTTGCTCCGCGCCAGGCTCGGCGCCGCCGATGCGGCGCTCGACGCTGCCCGATTGCCGGAGGCGACGACCGCGTGAAGGACGGGGGCGTCGCCGGCGTCAGGCGCGCGGGCGACGCTTCCGGCCGGCCTGGGTCAGCTCGTCATAGCTCTGCTTCGATCCGCGATAGAGCTTGAGCAGCAGCTTGCTGAGCTGGCGCTTCTCGGTGACGGTGAGATGGCGTTCATAGGAGGCGTCGGCCTCTTCGTCGGCGGGCAGGATCGAGGCGATCTTCCTGGCACCGGCGGGCGTGACCGAGATCAGCGTGTGGCGACGGTCGCTGGGATTGGGGTGCAGTTCGAGGAAGCCGTGCTGGTACAGCGCAGTGATGTTGCGGCTCACGGTGGTCTTGTCCATCGCCAGCGTGTCGATGATGTCGACCGCGACGAGCGGCCCGAAGATCTGCACCAGGCGCAGCGTCCGCCACTCGTGGATGGTCAGTTCGGCGGAGGCGAGCACCCGCGCGGTGGTGTTGCGCGCGATCATGTTCGACAGCACCATGATCGCGAAGGCGAGGTTGTCGCCGAAGAACAGTTCGCGCCGGGTGGCCAGATCGGTGGGCAGGGCGGGTGAAACGGCCTCTCCCGAGGCGGTGGTCTTCTTATCCATGGCCATGATCATAACCATCTGGCAACGGATCGACAACATCTTGCAATTAGTCTCATATAGGAGCAATTGCCCGGCAAAGGGCCACATGTCGCGTGAACAGGAGCGGTCGCATCGGCGATCCCATGTGAAGCCCGTCGAGGAGAATGATCCGCATGGAGAAGGAGTTGGGACCGGAAGGTCTCGATCGAACGCTGGGGCCGATCTCGATCATCGCTCTGGGCGTTGGGGGTATCATCGGGGCGGGGGCGTTCGTGCTTACCGGCGTCGCCGCGGCCTCTTTCGCCGGGCCCAGCATCTCGCTGTCCTTCCTGATCGCGGGTATGGCCTGCCTGCTCGCGGGCCTCTGCTATGCCGAATATGCGGCGATGCTGCCGGTAGCGGGCAGCGCCTATAGCTATGTCACCTTCACCATGGGGCGCTTCGCCGGCTGGCTGGTCGGCTGGATTCTGATCCTGGACTATCTCGTTGTGTGCAGCCTGATCGCGGTGGGGTGGTCCGCCTATACCGGCGCCTTTCTGTCCGACACCGGCCATCCGCTTCCCGCCCGCTGGTCCGCGCCGCCGATCGCCTATGACGCCGCGACGGGATTCGGTCTCAGTGGTGCGGTGATCAACCTGCCGGCGATGCTGCTGATCCTGCTCGTCGCCACGGTGCTGGCGGGCGGGCTGCGCAAGTCGGTCGCGTTCAACTGGGTTGTTGCTGGGCTGAAGGTCGGTGCGATCGCGCTGTTCGTACTGTTCGGCGCGGCGCGGATCGACCTGTCCAACTGGCAGCCCTTCGTCCCGCCCAATGGCGGCAGCTTCGGCAGCTTCGGCTGGAGTGGGGTCGTCCGCGGCGCGGCGGTCGTGTTCGTGGCCTTCCTGGGGTTCGATGCCGTGTCGACTACCGCGCAGGAGGCGAAGAACCCGCAGCGCACCATGCCGATCGCGATCCTGGGCGCGCTCGGCGTCGTGACCCTGATCTATGTCGCGCTGTCGCTGGTGATGACGGGCCTGTCGCCCTATCGCGAACTCGGCGTGGCCAACCCGCTCAATGTCGCGCTGGTCCATGGCGGGCCTACCCTCGCCTGGCTGCGGCCGGTGCTGAGCCTCACCACGATCATCGGGCTCGCGTCGGGGGTGATGGTCGTGCTGCTCGGCCAGTCGCGCATCTTCCTGGCCATGTCGCGCGATCGGCTGCTGCCGGTCCCGTTCGGCGAACTCGACCCCAAGACGCGGACCCCGGTGAAAGGCGTCAAGCTGATCGCGGCGATCGCGATGGCGCTGGCGGGTCTGTTCCCCGTCCATCTGCTGGGCGAGATCATCGCCATAGGCACGCTGCTCGCCTTCGCCATCGTGTGCGTCGGTATCGTCGTTCTGCGCCGGACCCGCCCCGATCTTCCCCGCCCGTTCCGGACGCCGCTCTCGCCACTCGTCCCGCTGGCGGGAGCCGCATGGTGCGTGGTGCTGATGACCTTCCTGCCGGGTGTCACCTGGGTTGCGTTTCTGCTGTGGCTGGGCGGGGGCGTGGCCGTTTATTTCACCTATTCCCGGCCTCGGGCGATGCGCGGCGGCGCTTGACATTCGAGAGTCATTTTGCTTGATACTACTCTCATAAGAGATTATTAAGCGGAGTGACGAATGGGCATCCTGGACGTAATGGCGGCGGGCGCGGACGACGCGCCCCGCGCGCGGCAGGGGGTCGATCGCATTCCCGCCTACATTCCCGGAGAGGCTCCACCGGGCGGCACGGGTCGCTCAGTGAAGCTGTCCTCGAACGAATCCCCTCTGGGATGCAGTCCGCTCGCCGCCGCCGCTTTCCAGGCGCATGCAGGCTCGCTCCAGCTCTATCCCGATGCCGGCGCGCATGCGCTGCGCGATGCGATCGCCGCCAAATTCGGCCTGAACTCCGCGCGGGTCGTCACCTCCTGTGGATCGGAGGAACTGCTCCACTTGGCCGCGCGGGCCTTCGTCGACACGGGCGACGAGGTCGTGGTCAGCCAATATGGCTTCATCGGTCACCACATTGCCGCGCTGGCGGCCGGGGCTGAGCGGATCGTCGTTCCCGAGCGGGATTACAGCGTCGATCTCGACGCAATGGCGGCGGCGGTCGGTCCGCGCACCAAGCTGGTCTTCATCGCCAATCCCGGTAACCCGACCGGCACCGTGCTGCCGGCGCAGGCGATCGCCGATTTCCATGCCTGCCTGCCGCGCCGCGTGGTGCTCGTCCTCGATGCCGCCTATGCCGAGTTCGCAGAACTCGACCAGGCTTATCGCTGCGGCCTCGATCTCGCCGAACGGGCGGACAATGTACTCGTCACGCGCACCTTCTCGAAAATGTTCGGGCTGGCCGGGCTGCGGATCGGCTGGGGCTATGGGCGGACCAGCCTGATCGACAACATCAACCGCGTCCGGCCCGCCTTCAATGCCAATGCCGTCGCCCAGGCGGTCGCCATTGCCGCGTTGCAGGACGATGATTTCGTCCGCCGTTCCTGCGAGCTCAACTCAGCCGGACTGGTCCAGCTGAGCGAAGGGCTCGCGACCCTCGGCATCACCGTCACGCCCAGCGTCTGCAATTTCGTCCTCGCGCATTTCGGGCCCCGGACCCCGGGGGCCGATGCGGTGTTCGAGGCGCTGCGCCTGCGTGGCATCGTCGTCCGTCCGGTCAAGGGCTATGACCTGCCCGACGCGCTCCGCATCTCGGTCGGCGTGCCCGAAGACAATCAGTTCCTGCTCGATGAACTGGCCGTCATCCTGGGGGGTGGGCGATGAGCCCGGATGGATCGCGCGAACTGGTCGAGGGGCTGATCGCGGCCTCGCCCTTCCATGCCGCGTTGGGCATCGATCTCGACGAGGTGTCGGTCGAAAGGCAGCAAGTCCGCATCGGCCTGCGTTACCGCGACATGCACCAACGCGAGCCGGCGTCCGGGCGCCATCATGGCGGCGTCATCGCCGCGCTGGTCGACGTCGCCGGCACTTTCGCGGCGATCGCGGCGATCGGGCGGAATGCGCCGACCACGTCGTTGTCGATCGATTTCCTTCGCCCGCCCACGCCGTCCAGCGACCTGATCGCGGTCGGGCAGGTTCGTCATGCCGGCCGCACCGTGGGCCGCGCGGACGTCGACGTGACCGATAGGACCGGCCGCCTCGTCGCGATCGGCCGGGTGCGCCTCGCCTGGAGCCCGGCCGATGCCTGATCTCCGATCGTTTCTCGGGGGCGACAGCATCTCGGCGGCGTTCCGGTGGACGGTCGCGCGCTTCCCCGACAATGACCTCGTCCACGTCCCTTCGGCGGCTTGCGCGTCCTATTCGGACGAACCGCTGACGATCACCTATGCCGAGGCTGCGCGCGCGGTGGACGCCCTGGTCGAGCGCTATGCGGCGGCAGGGGTCGGCGCCCGTCACCGCGTCGTGCTGATGCTGGAGAACCGGATCGAGTTCTTCGTTCACTTTCTCGCGCTCAACGCGCTCGGCGCCAGCTTGGTGCCGGTCAACAGCGAGGCGGCCTCCGAGGAGATCGCCTATTTCGCGCAACATAGCGGCGCGGCGCTGGCGATCGTGCTGCCCGAGCATCTCGACCGCGTGCGTGCGAGCCTGACCTATCTCGACGCGCCGCAGGTCGGTGTGGCGACGCGCTGCTGGACGGAGTTCCAGTCGCCAGCGTCCCTCGCCCGTGCCGACGCGGGGTCCGGCGAAGCAGCGCTCCTCTACACATCGGGTACCACCGGCCTGCCGAAAGGCTGCATCCTCTCCCAGGAATATTTCCTGCATTGCGGCCGCTGGTATAATGCGATGGGTGAGATCGCGGCGGTGCGCGAGGGGCGCGAACGACTGATCACGCCGCTGCCGCTCAACCATTCGAACGCGCTGGCCTGGTCGTTCATGGCGATGCTGCTGTCGGGCGGCTGCGTGGTCCAGCTCGACCGGTTCCGCCCCTCGACCTGGTGGCCCTCGGTCCGCGAGTCCCGCGCGACCATCATCCATTATCTCGGCGTGATGCCGGCGATGCTGCTGAAGCAGGCGCCCGATGCCGTCGATCCGATCGGCGCGCAGGTTCGCTTCGGGTTTGGCGCAGGCGTCGATCCGCGCCACCATCTCAGCTTCGAGGAACGCTTCGGCTTTCCGCTGATCGAGGCCTGGGCGATGACCGAGACCGGCGCCGGCGGCATCATCGCCGCCGATCATGAACCCCGTCATGTCGGAACCCGCTGTTTTGGGGTTCCCGGAGGCAGCGTCCGCGCGCTGGTGATCGACGATGACGGCCGGCCGGTGGGGGACGGTGTCGCGGGTGAACTGCTGGTCAGACAGGCCGGGCTGCGGCCCGACGTCGGTTTCTTCTCGGGCTATCATGGCGATCCGGCGGCGACCGCCGCGGCCTGGATCGACGGCTGGTTCCGCACCGGCGACGTCGTCGTGCGCAATCCCGACGGCAGCATGCGCTTCGTCGATCGCGCCAGGAACATCGTGCGCCGGAGCGGTGAGAATATCGCCGCAGTCGAGGTGGAGGGCGTGTTGCTGCGCCACCCGGCGGTGCGATCCTGCGCGGTGATGCCAGTGCCCGACGAGATACGCGGCGAAGAGGTCGGCGTCGCCATCGTGCTCTCTCCTGAAAGCGTGGGCGACGAAGAAATGGCGATCGAGCTGTTCGAACTGGTCAACGACAACCTGTCCTATTTCAAGGCGCCGGGTCATCTCGCCTTCGTCGCCGAACTGCCGATGACGGGGTCACAGAAGATCCGCCGGGGCGAACTGCGCGCGCTGATGACGCGTGAACAGGAGGGCCGCCGCACCTTCGATCTCACCGCCCGCAAACGGCGGCTGCGTGGCCAGGGGAGCGTGGATCGTGCGCCGGCCTGATCCCTATCGAGGCATTGCCCTGATCGCGCCGGTCACGGTGCCCTATGAGCGGCACAGCACGCATGGCGCGATATGGTTCCTGGGGCGTTCTCTGGCGCTCGCGCTCGAAGCGGCAGGGCTCGGCAAGGACGAAGTGGACGGCATCACCGTTTCCAGCTTCACCCTCGCACCCGACAGCGTTTCCTCGGTCGCCGAGCATCTCGGCCTCGAACTGTGCTTCGCCGAACAGATCCCGCTGGGCGGCGCCAGCGGCGTCGCCGCGATCCGTCGGGCCGCCCGCGCAGTCCAGGTCGGCGATGCGGAGGTGATCGCCTGTCTCGCGGGCGATACCGCCGACCCCGGCAGCTTCACCGGCCTGATAAAGGATTTCAGCCGCTTCTCGCGTGGGGCCGCCTATCGCTATGGCGCGGCGGGCCCCAACGGCGTCTTCGCGATGATCGCCGCTGACTATATGGCCCGCACCGGCGCGACGCGGGAGGATTTCGCCCGGTTGTGCGTCGCGCAGCGTCACAATGCCGCCGCCAATCCCGACGCGCTGCTGCGCAAGCCGCTCACGATCGACGATTATCTGCAGGCGCGGCCGATCGCCGAACCCTTCCACCTGTTCGATTGCGTGATGCCCTGTGCCGGTGGCGAAGCGCTGATCGTCACGACCGAGGAACGGGCCCGCAGCCTGAGCGTGCCCTACGCCACCATCTGCGCCAGTGGGGAGCGGCACAATGTCTTCCGATCCGATCCGATCGCCCGGCGGGGCGGCTGGCGGCTGTATCGGGACGAACTTTACGAACAGGCGGGTTTCGGACCCGACGCGCTGGACCTCGTCCAGACCTATGACGATTACCCGGTCATCTCCTTCGTGCAGTTCGAGGAACTCGGCCTGTGTGGGGAAGGGGAGGCGTCCGCCTTCGTCCGGCGGACCAACATGCAATGGGACGGCGGCGGCCTGCCGCACAACACATCGGGCGGCCAGTTGTCCTGTGGCCAGGCTGGTGCGGCCGGCGGCTTCCTGGGGCTGGTCGAAGCCGTCCGCCAGGTGACCGGCACGGCGCAAGGCCGTCAGATCCCCGGCGCCGCGCGCGCCCTGGTCAGCGGTTATGGGATGGTGAACTTCGATCGTGGCATCTGCACCGCCGCGGCGATCGTCGCGGGGGCCGGCCGATGAGCGGCGGCGATGCTTTGCTGCAGCACTGCCGGGTCTGCGGAACCGCGCTCTATCCGCGACGGGAGATCTGCAGCCACTGCCTGAGCGGTGACTTGGCCGATGTCGACGTCGCCGGTGCTCCCGCGACGATGATCGCGCTGACCACGCTGCACATCACCCATGAACCGCCGCTGCGTCCACTGTTGCCGCTGCGCATCGGCACGGTGGTGCTGGAGGAGGGCCCCAAGCTGATCGTCTATGCCGCGCCCGCCGTGGCGACAGGGGACGCGGTGGTGCTGTCGGTGGTCGCGGATCCCGACGGCGTGCCGGTGATGGTCGCTGCCGGAAAGGCGATCGCGGCCTCCAAACTCGCGGATGCCTTGAACGAAGGAGAGGAAGGATGAGCGCGACCGCAACCGCCGTCGTGACCGGCGGAAGCGCCGGTATCGGGCTGCAAATCTGCCAGGATTTGCTCGATCGGGGGTATGAGGTGATCTCGCTGGCGCTGGAGGAGTCGCCGTTGCGGCACGGGCGCTTGACCTCGATCGCGGTCGACCTGTCGGATATCGAGGCGACCCGGGAGGCTGCGGCGACGGTGGCCGAACGCGGTCCCACCACGATCATCTGCAATGCCGGGGTCACCCGCTCGGCGCTGCTGGAGGAGGTCACGCTCGACGATCTCGATGATCTGGTGAACCTCTATTTCGCCTCGACGATCCTGCTGGCACAGGCCTGTCTGCCGGCGATGAAGGCGGCACAGTTCGGGCGGATCGTCATGATCTCATCGCGCGCCGCCGTCGGGCTCGCGACACGGACGGTCTACACCGCCACCAAGTCGGGGCTGATCGGCCTGGCCCGTACATGGGCGCTGGAACTCGGGCCGGCCGGGATCACGGTCAACGTGGTAGCTCCGGGACCGGTGCCGACCCAGATGTTCACCGACGTCGTGCCGACCGGCAGCGAGCGTGAGCGGAAGCTGATCGAAAGCCTGCCGGTCCGCCGCCTTGGTACGCCCGCCGACATAGCGCGCGCCGTTCTCTACTTCGCCGACCCGCTCAACGGCTTCGTCACCGGGCAGACGTTGTTCGTCTGTGGCGGCGCGAGCGTCGGCTATCTCCAGATCTGAGGAATGACCATGACCGATGTCGAAGGGCCCGCGATCGCATCCCTGATCCAGCCGGATCGTGTGCACCGGACGATCTACACAGACGCCGCGATCTTCGAGGCGGAAATGGCACGCATCTTCGAACGCACCTGGATCTACATCGGCCATGAAAGCCAGATTCCGGCAGCTGGCGGCTATTATGCGACGACGATCGGCCGGCGGCCGGTAGTGATGGTGCGGCAGCGCGACGGGGCGATTGTGGTCCTCCATAACCGCTGCGCGCACAAGGGCGCCCTGCTGGTGCCGCGCGGCGCCGGCAATGTGAAGGCGTTCCGCTGCGCCTATCATGGCTGGTGCTATCATCTCGACGGGCAGATCATGACCATCCCGCGCGAGTCCGGCTATGCCGCCTCGGGGTTCGGCAAGCATCGCCGGGAGGCGAACATGCCGCCCGTTGCCCGCTACGGCGTCTATCGCGGCTTCGTCTTCGCCAGCCTTGCCGCAGAAGGTCCTGCGCTCGAGGACTGGCTCGTCGGGGTCGGCGGTTCGATCGACAATATGATCGACCGGTCGCCCGAAGGCGCGCTGGAGATCGTCGCGCCGCCGCTGCGCTATCGCATGCGAGTGAACTGGAAGTTCCACGTCGAGAATCTCAACGACCTGCTGCACCCGATGGTCGCGCATCAATCGGCTACTGAAGCGGGCCGCCGCACCGCCAGCCGCCATGTCGAGCCAGGCGAGAAGGCGCCGATGGCGATCGAGATACTGGCCCCCTTCTCGAACAGCTATGATTTCTTCGAAGAGATGGGCCTCCATGCCTTTCCCTATGGCCACAGCTATTCGGGTGGGCGCACCAGCATCCATGCGGCCTATTCCGATATCCCCGGCTACCACGAGGCGCTGGAGCGGACCTATGGCGAGGCCCGGACGCAGGAGATCCTGTCGACGAACCGGCACAACACGGTGGTCTATCCCAGTCTGACCTTGAAGGGCGCCATCCAGACCATCCGCGTGGTCAAGCCGATCGCGGTCGACTGTACCGAGATCGAGAGCTGGACCTTCCGCCTGAAGGGCGCACCCGACGAGTTGCTCAGGCGATCGGTGCTTTACAATAACCTGATCAATTCCTCGGCGGGCCTGGTCCAGCCCGACGATCACGAAGCCTATCTGCGCCTGCAGCACGGCCTGCTGAGCGAGGGGCTCGATTGGGTCAGCATGCATCGGCATCTTGGCGAGGAGCAGCAGGACGGCGACGGCGGCCGATCGGCCACGGGATCGAGCGACATGGTGTTCCGCAACCAATATCGGGAATGGCAACGGCTCATGACGGAGGAAGCGGCATGAGCGGAATGGCTCTGGAGAAGGCCAGCGGGCTCGATCGCGCACGGGCCGAGGAGTTCCTCTATTGGGAGGCCGAACTGCTGGACGGCGGCCGCTATGACGAGTGGCTGGAATTGTTCACGGCGGACGGGGCCTATTGGATCCCGTCCAATCCGGTTCAGACCGACCCTTATCTCGCGCCATCCCACGCCTTCGAAGACGATCTTCTGCGTAGGGTCAGGGTCGAGCGCTTCCGCGGGCAATATTCCTATTCGCTGCAACCCGCGCCACGCAGTTCCCGGATGCTGTCCAATGTTCGGGTAAGGGCCGATGTCGCTGATTTATCGCGCTGGAGCGTCCTATCAACCTTCCTGGTCACGCAGTTTCATGGCGACGAAACCCACCGGTTCGCGGGCGGTTATATCCATGAACTTGTGGCGGACGGCGAACAACTACGGATTGCGTCAAAGAAGATCATGCTTCTCGATGCTGACGGTCCGCTTCCAGATATACTGATCATCTTATAGTAATAGTGTAGTATTAAAGGATTGATGGTAGGCGTATTTGAAAAATCATCGCGATGAGCGTTGGTGTCCGGCCGCTTCGAAGAAGTTGCTCCAGGTCGTTGTTCTGCAGCGATTGTCGAGACGGTAGATGTTTCCATCTGTCTGACCGCTACGTCGTCCCCTCTTCCCACCCCTGCAGCAAGGGGAGGGAAACCCCGACGCCACCGCATATCACGATGACGATCGAGGCATAGGACGCCAGAGCCGAATGCCGGTCATAGACTAGAGACAGCGCCGCCCCGCAGGCCGGTTCGACCAGAGCTTGATGCTCGTCGGCAAATCGCCGGCAGGCGCCGATGGCGCTGCGGTCGGAAACCACCACGGAGACGATCGGGCGCCGGCCGTACCAGTCGAATGCGGCCTGGGCGACCTTGCGGGCACCGAGGCTCTTCGCAAGCGACCGGATCGCCGGCAGTTCGACCATACGACCCGCATGGACGGACTGGTCGAAGGCGTCAGCCCCGGTCGCCCCGACCGCGATGATCGGGATGTCGCCCCAACCGACCCGCTCCATGCCTTCGGCGACCCCGCAGAGCAGCCCGCCCCCGCCGATGGCGAGGACAACGGCATCAGGCCGCTCGCCCTGCATCGCCATTTCATCGATCAGGGTCGAATGGCCTTGCCACAGCAGGGGATGGTCGAAGGGCGGGACATAGCCGGCCGTGTCACGATCGACGAGATCGCGGGCCATCCGATCGGCCGCGTCCCAATCGTCGCCATTGACGATGACGTCGGCGCCCAGCTCCTTCAGGCGGCTCACCGCCGATGCCGATGTCGTGCCTGGCACGACGACGCTGATCGGCATCGCGAGCTGCCGGGCGGCATAGGCCGCCGCGATGCCCGCATTTCCGCCCGACGAGGACACGAGCCTCTTGATCCCGGTGGCATGGAGATGCCGACACAGCAGGCCGATCCCGCGAATCTTGAAGGAACCGGTCGGCTGATAGCATTCCATCTTCAGCCGAACCTTCGGCGCAGCCCCGGGCGACAGCCCGCGACAGTCCAGCAACGGTGTTTTGATATGGAAGATGTCGTCGCGCAATTCAGACATGCCGGGGTCCCGATTGAAAGAAAGGCGAGCCTCGGGCGTCGTCACCCAGGCAGCGCATAGCCCTTGACCGGCTTGATCCTGGGATTGGCCGGATAGCTGATCCGGCTGTGGCTGATGCCGTGCCGCACCAGCGCGGCAGCCATCAGCGTGGCGAAGGGCAGCGGATCGATCACCGGCACCCGGTAATCGAGCGCGCCCAGCCGCTCCCGGATATACGCCGCGCAGCCGAAGAAACCCGTGCAGCCGAGGATGACCGCCTCCGCACCGTGATCACGAACCAGGGTGATCGCGTTTTCGGCCAGCGCTTCCTTCACGTCGTCATTGTGGCTCTTCAAGTCGACGACCGGAATGTCTATCGCCCGGGCACCGACATAGTGGCGCTCCATTCCGTAGATCGCGACGAGGTCGCGGAAGATCGGCCCCGTGCTGGCGGCGACCGAGACGATACCGAAGCTGTGCGCCAGGCTGCTTATCGTCGCCATCGCCGTCTGCGCGACGCCGATCACGGGAAGGCTCACCGCCTCCCGCAGCGCCGCCAACCCAGGATCGCCCATGCAGTCGATGACGACGGCATCGACGCCGTCGGCCTCGGCTTCCAGTGCGAGCGCGACCATGCCGGGCAGTGCGAAAACCTCGTCGAAGCGGGACTCGATCGAGGTCGGGCCGGTGTCGATGAAGGCGATCGAATAGCGGACGCCGGGCTGGTCGAGATGCGCGAGATCGCTCTCCTGCCGGATCGCGTTGGTCGTGACGGGGACGAGGATGCGAATATGGATCATGTCGTCAGCCTTGCTTTCATCGCGACGGGCGATGGCGTTCCAGTCCGGATGAGGATGGCAGGCCGCCGGGCGAGGGGGCAATAGCCGGCGGCCGCCTCGATCAGAACTTCAATTCGAAGGTGGCGCCGGCCTCCAGCGGGCGGCCGAACCAGGCGACCGAGAGGTCAGCCGCGCCCGCCGTCTGCCCGAACACATTGTAGCGCTTGTCGGTCAGGTTCTTGCCCCACAGGGAAAAGCTCCAGGGCTGCCCCGCGGGTTCGAAACCGATCCGCGCGTTGACCAGCGCGTATTTCGGTTGCCACGATCCCTTGGCGGGGTTGAACTGCGGATAGGCGCCCGTCCGAAAATTGGCGTCGGCCCCCAGGGTGATCTTGTCGTCGTTGCGGAGGGCGATCGAATATTTCCAGCCCGCGTTGACGATGAACTTGGGTGCGTTGGGCAGGGTCGTATCGCCGAAGATGAAGCCGGCCACCGGCGAAATCTCCGAATGGAGATAGGAGCCGTTGAGGAATGCCTCCAGCCCGGTGATCGGAGCGACCGTCAACTCGATCTCGCCGCCGTAGATCTTGGCCTTCGCGGCATTGGCGTTGCGATAGACGAAGGCGCCGTTGACCTGGGTGGTCGCACCGATCTGGATGTCGTCATACTGGGTATAGAAGGCCGCGGCGTTGATCCGCAGTCGCCGGTCGAAGGCGTCCGCCTTCACGCCGGCCTCATAGGCCGTCGATTTTTCCGGCCGGGTCGGGATCAGGTCGACCGAGGAGAAGGGAAGCGCGTTGATCGCGCCGCTGCGGAAACCGCGGCTGAACGAAGCATAGGTCATGAAGTGCGGCGACCATTGATATTTGACGTTCGCCATCGGGGTGACCGGCTTGTAGCTGAAGCGGATATGCGACTGCGGGACCAGCGCGGCGCCACCGAAGATGGTGGTGACGTCCTCGCTCTTCTTCTCATAGGTCCAGCGGACACCGCCGGTGACGCTCAGCTTTTCGGTCAGGTTGTAGGTCAGCTGCCCATAGGCGCCGACGCTCTCCGCGGTAACGTCCAGCGGGATCGACAGCTCCGCTCCCTGGACATAGGCGAACTCGCCATTATGGGCCGATTCCTTGAAGTAATAGAGCCCCAGCGTGTATTTCAGCCGATCGTCGAGCAAGGTGCCGGTGGCCTGCAATTCCTGGCTCAACTGCCATTGCCGCTGATCGGTCTGCTGCGCCAGGAACGGCAGGGGGATGCCTCCATAGTCCTGGCCCGCCACCGCGTGCTGCCAGCGATAGGCGGTGATCGACTTGATCGTGAAATCATCGCCCTGGTATCGCATCGTCACGGCGCCGCCCAAGGTGTCGACATCGTCGTCGGGGTCGATGAACAGCCTGGAATTATATCCCTTGGCGAGCCAGTCCGGATCCACATACAGGGCCGGCGTCACCGTATAGCCGATCAGGCCTTGCGGCGGCGAATTGCCGCGCTGGTGCGTCCCGTCGCCCGAGATCAGCACGTCGAAATCCTCGGTCGCCTGCCACAGCAACTGGACGCGACCGCCGACGATGCGCGCCCGGCCCATGGAATGAACCACGCCGTCAGGAGTCGTGCTCTTGCCCCAGCCGTCGCGGACATTGCCCATCAAGGTCGCGCGCATGGCCAGTTTGTCCGCCACGAGAGGCGCGTTGACCGTCACATGGCCCAGCAGCGTGTCGATCGTGCCGACGGTGAGGTCGGCATGCCCCTCGAAGGCGAAGACCGGCCGGTTCGTCGTCACGGCGACGGCGCCGCCGATCGTGTTCCGTCCGAAAAGCGTGCCCTGCGGCCCCTTCAGCACGTCGATCTGCTCGATGTCGCCGAGGTTGAAGTTCGCTCCCATCGACCGGGCCATGTAGACGTCGTCCAGATAGACGCCCACGGCGGGATCCGCGGTGAAGTGCGCGATATGCTGGCCGATGCCGCGGATGTAGAAGCTGGCGGTGGTCGCCGAACCGCTGCCGGCCGAGCTGAAGTTGAGGTTGGGCGTATATTGCGCGATGTCGCCCACGTTGAAGACCTGCCGCTCCTGCAACTTCTCCGCGGGAAAGGCGGTGATCGCGATCGGAACCTGCTGCAGGTTCTCCGAGCGTTTCTGGGCGGTCACGACGATTTCGTCGAGCTGCCCCGACGCCCCGTCTTCGGGACGGCCCGCCGTCTGGCCGAAGGCCTGCGTCGCGCCGAGCAGCGCTAGGCTGGCGGTCAAGGCCGTGTGGATGCGGAGATGTCCGTTCCTTTTCATCACGCGGTTTCCCTTTCTGATTATGTCGCGGCTGCACGCGCCGTTTTTTCCGATCTGCCGTCAGCCTATCGGGAACCGCCCCCCTGCACAGGCGAGTTGAAGAGTAGATGGCGGCGGGTGGCTTACCGCCGTGGGGTGAGCGGCCAGGAAGGTGGGGGTGCGATGAAGGGTGGGGCGGGGCTGAGATGTCACTGGGTCGCTTTAGTGGTATCCCTGATCTTCTCATGCAGCGGAGGTCCCTTGGTCGCGACAGCCGAATGGGCGATTAACGCCAGACACGCCCCGCCGCCATGTCTCCTCGATGCGCTGCACCGCCAACGGCTGTTCGCGATCGTCGAGGAACATCGCCATCGTCGACTGCTGCTGTTGCAGGCGCCCGCCGGCTTCGGCAAGACCGTCTTCCTGTCGCAATGGCACGACAGGGTCCGCGCCTCCGGCGCGATGGCGGCCTGGGTCAGCCTGGAAAGCTCGGACGCATCCGGCGACGCCTTCGTGGCTGCCCTGACCCTGGCGCTGGTCCATGCGGAGCTTGTCGCCGCCGAGGACATCGTCCTGCCCTCCGCCGATCATTCGCCGATGGCCGCGCTCGATGCGCTGTCAGGGCAGATGCAGGGCGTGCGGCGCGAGACATGGCTGATCATCGACAACTGGCACATGGCGCAGTCGGGAGATGCCCTCGCCTTGCTGGAGCCGCTCCTCCGTCGCCTGCCCGCCAACTGGCATGTCGCCCTCGCCAGCCGCACGCCGCCGCAACTCACCCTGGCGGCCTATCGGGCGAGCGGCCAGATCGTGGAGATCGGCGCCGGCCACCTGCGCTTCTCGGATCAGGAAGCCACCGATCTGCTTGCCGAGGCGGGTTGCCCGCCCGGCCTCCTCGCTACGATCCTGGACGCGACCCAGGGCTGGCCGATCGCGGTGAAGCTGGCGAGTCTGGGAACCGAGGCGTTCCAACGGCGGGACGCCTCCAAGCCATCCTCGATCATCGACGCCATCGAAGGCATGGGCGACTATCTCGACAGCGAGATATTCGCTTCGCTCGGCGGCGATGTCCGAAGCTTCCTGCTGGAAATGTCGATCTGTCAGCGTTTCAGTCGCGAGCTGGCCGAACATCTGCGGGATGCAGCCGATGCGGCGCATCTGCTGGACATGTTGAAGGCGCTGCGCGGGCTGGTCGACCCGATTGGCCAGGGCAGCGACTGGCTGTCCATCCATCCCCTGTTCGCCGCCTTTCTCGAAACCCGCCGCTGCACGGTGGATATGGAGCGCCTGCGTGAGCTCCATCGCCGGGCGGCTGACTGGTTCGAGGGACGCGGCCAGCTCAACGACGCTATCGGCCACGCGCTCCAGAGCGGCGATCAGGCGCGTTCGATCCGCCTCGTCGAAAGCGCGAACTGCCTCGACATCTGCATCCGCGCCGGCGCACCGGCGGTTCGGTCGCTGCTCGACAAGCTCCCTCAGGACGTGATCCGTGAACGCCCCCGGCTCCGCGCGGCCCATGCGGCGCTCAATCTCAAGCAGGGGAGCATCGCCGAAGCCCGATCGCTGATGTCCGAATTGCGTCAGGGGCTGGGGCAGGGCGAGAGCGATCGCGCGCTGGAACGCGACGTCCTCATCCTTGAAAATCTCTCGCTTTGCTTCATCGACACCAGCCCGTCGGCCGAGGATATCGCCACCTATCGCCGCGATCTGGAGAGCGCCTATGTCGACGAATGGTGGATCGATGCGCTCCGCTACAATGTCTATGGACGGCTGGAGATGCGCGCGGGCCATCTGAAGGAAGCGCACCAGGCGCTGGAGCGCGCTTTCGAGATTCTCAAGGCCGGTGGGTCGGCGCACGGTTGTTTCTTCATGTCGATCCATATCGCCTTCTGCCACCTGTTCCACGGCAAGCTGTCGGCGGCCGAGGACTCGGTGCGGCTTGCGGAGACCATATTGGACCGCGATCTGGATGGCGAGGTCCTCTATGCCTGTATCGCCTATTCCGCGAAGTCTCTGCTCGCCTATGAGCGCAACGAGCTGTCCGAAGCCGGACGGCTGGCCCAGATGGCGCTGGCCGGCCTCGAACGGGCCGAGGGTTGCTTCGAGCAATATCTCGTGTCGGTCTATGTCGGCGCCAGCAGCGCCTTCGCCCTGTCGGGGCTCGACGCCGCTCTGGAGATCATCAGCCGGGGCCGCAAGCTGGCCCTGTTCCATGGTCTCCACATCATGGACAGGATTCTGGTCGGCATGACGGCGGGTTTCCACGCACGGGCCGGCCAGTGGCGATCCGACGCGATCGCCCGGTTGGATGGCCCCAACATGCAGGACTGCGGCTGGCTGGAAGCCGACCTCTCGGCCCCCGTCCACAGCCTGATCGCCCTTCAGGAAGGACGCCGAGACGACGCGCGTCGGATCGCGACGGCCACCATCCGGCGCAGCCGCGCGGAAGGACGGATCGCGATCGAGATCAGGGCGCATCTTTCGATGGCGCTGATCTGCGCCGAGGAAGGCGATATGCCCGCCGCCCAGGAAGCGCTTTGCCGGGCCGTCGTCCTGGCGTCGCAGGAAGCGTTGTTCCAGCCCTTCTTCGAAGCCGACGATCAATTGCTGCGGATGTTGCGCGAGTTGTCGAAAAGCGCACCGTCCCGGATGAGCCCCTTCGCGGCGAGCTTCCTGTCCAACCTCGTCCTGCGCATGATCGCGACGCGCAAGGCCCGGGACCATGGCGAAACGCTGACGGCGAGGGAGCGGGAGATACTCGCCCACCTGACCGATGGGATGTCACGCAAGGAGATCACGTCGAACAAGGAGATCGCGCGGGCGCTCGACCTGACCGAGAACGCCGTGAAATTCCATCTCAAGAACGTGTTCCGCAAACTCGACGTCAACAATCGCGACATGGCCGCGGCGGTGGCCCGGCTGCTCGGCTCGAATGTGCCCGCCCCGTCGGCAGTGGAAGGGCCGGCCGCCTGGCCGACCCACCATTAGACGGCTCACGATCCGATCGCATCGGATCAGCCGGTCGAGGCCCTTGCTTCAGGCGACGCCCGCCGACAGCGAGGGCCGGACGTCCGTCGCCAGCCCCGCCAACGCCCCGACCGCCTTGATCCGCAGCCGCACGACATTGCCCGGCATATAGCCGATCGGGACCTCCTCGATATCGACGATCCGCACCGTGTCAGGATCGGCGCCCGATCTCACGGCCTCGGCCCGTGCCCGGTCCTTGGCGGTGGCGAGCACGGCCTGCCGTCCCTCCTCCTCATAGGAGAAATAGCCATCGACCTCGCCGCTCACCTCGGCGATCGCCGCGCCGACCGCATTGGCCACGTCGTAATTGTCCGGTCGCCGCACATCGGGGGTCCCATGCAGCGGACGGGATATCAATATGCTGCCGCCGCCCACCAGGATGACGGGCGTGTCGCGGCTGTTCGTCCGCATCCGGTCAATCGCGGTTTCCGCCTGGCGATGGATATCGGCGAGGGCCGCCTCGATGACCGCCGGGGTCAAATGCCCCACCTTCGAGGGATCGCCGATATCGGCGGTTCCCGCCGCCACCGCGATATCCGTGGCGGTCAGCACGTCGCCTCCGAAGACAAGCGCTTTCGTCGCCAGTTCGAAACCGACCGACCTCGGCCCTACCAGGGAAGCCTCTCCTTCCTCGTCCACCCGCTTCCCGCCGATGCCCGACTGCACGATGCTCCCACCGCCGATTCCAACCGAGATCAGGTCCGGCATGCGGAAATTCGTCCGTACCCCGCCGATGTCGACAGCCACCGCGGACTCGCGGGGAAATCCGCCCAGCAGGCAACCGACGTCGGTCGTCGTTCCGCCGATGTCGACGATGATCGCATCCTCGACGCCCGACAGGAAGGCGGCGCCACGCATGCTATTGGTCGGTCCCGACGCGAAGGTCAGCACAGGTCGTGCCTCGACATCGTCGGCATTCATCAGGGTGCCGTCATTCTGGCTGATGTGGAAGGGACAGACGATGCCGATCCGCCGGATCGCGTTGCGGAAGGAGCCGACGACCTTTTCGGCCAGCGTGGCGAGGCTGGCATTCATCGCGGCGGCATTTTCGCGATCGATCAGGCCGATCCGGCCAAAGGCCGAGGAGCAGGATATCCGTGCATCGGGAATCTCGCCCCGAACGATCTCCGCCGCCCGCATTTCCATGGTCGCGTTGACCGGCGCGAAGCAGCAGGAGATCGCAACCGCCGCGATGCCCTTGCGACGGAACGCCCGCGCGGTTTCCGCGATGGCCCGCTCATCGAGCGCGGCGATCTCGTTGCCGTCGAATTCGTAGCCTCCACCGACGATCGCGACGTCCCGTCCGACCGCCGCGATAAGATCCTCCGGCCAATCGTAGAGCGGCGGGACTGCGGTGGTTGCCGGCGCTCCGATCCGGATCACGCCGATCCGTGACAGGTGCCGACGCTCGATGAAGGCATTGGTGAACTGCGTGGTGCCGATCATCAGCCCGGCGACGGCCTCGACCGGAACGGCCGCCCTGGCGAGCACCTCCCCGATCGCGTGGCAGACTCCCTGCTCGACATCCGCCGTGGTCGCGGTCTTGCAACTGGCTATCAGGCGGTCGTGATGCAGCAGCACCGCGTCCGTATTGGTGCCGCCAACGTCGATGCCGATCTTGTACAAGTGATGCCTCCCTGGCGCCCGGGCGCCATGGTTCGTCCCGGGAAATGGATGGCCCCGATCCTAGGCGAAGCGCCGGCGGCGCCAACGAGCGCCGCGTGTATCCGGGGGAGGATTAAGAGTAGGACGAGGGGTAGCCGGTGGACACGCACGGCCCACCCCGGAAATCCGGCCCTTCCCGAGCTTCGCCATCGCCTCGCCCATCGGCAGGCGGCCACCCTACCTCGCATCCTACCCTATTTCCGTAGCGCCACACTCGCCGCCGTCATTGGCAAAGATGGCCGCTCGCTTATCCGATCGATAGGACAAGCTTCAGCAAGGTCGACGGGATGACAGCCAAGATGGCAGACGGCATGATCCAGAAGGAAGCCCCGGCGGGGAGCGGCGACGATCGCGACTTCGCGCTGTCCGCCGTTCCCGCTACAGCGACCACCCCTTCCTACAAGATCGGCATCGTCCTGCTCGGCGCCAACATATCGGTGCCCACATTGGTGATGGGCGGCGAACTGGGCGTGAAGGCCGGGTTCAGCACCACCGTCACCGCCTGCATCTGGGGCGGCCTGATCCTGGGGTTGCTGGCGGGGACCTGCGCCTATGTCGGCGCCCGGTCCCGCGTCACCACCTATGTCATGATCCTGCGCGCCTTCGGACGGCGCGGCGGCGAGATCATCAACCTGCTGCTGTCGGTATCGGCGATCGGATGGACCGGTGTCGTCGTCATGCTGTTCGCCGAGACGATGGTCCATATGGCCCACGACATGCCGCCCGTGGGTAGACTGTCCTTCTGGGCCGTGTCGGGCAGTATCCTGATGGCCTTCACCACCATCGTCGGCTTCCGTGCGCTGGACCTGCTGTCCAACGTGGTGCTGCCGCTCAAGATAGGGCTGCTGGCCTGGGCCGTGACCGTCGCGATCCAGACCTATGGCACGGGCTTCATCGATCCATCCTTCACGCCGGTCGCGATGGACGAGAAGACCGCGGTATCCTTCATCGTCGGTGGATGGGTGGTCGGCGCGATCGTCGCGCCGGATTTCTCGCGTTTCGCCCGAAGCCCGATCGCGGTGGGCGTCGCATGCTTCCTGGCGCTCGGAGTCGGCTATCCGCTCGTCCTGCTCGGATCGTCCGTTCCCGGAATCCTGACCGGACAGAGGGACTTGCTGATGACGATGGGCACGCTCGGCATGGGCATTGCCGCGCTGGGCATCATCCTGCTCGCGTCATGGACCGGCGGTGCGACCAACCTCTACTGCGCGTCGCTGATGCTCTCGACGGTGTTTCGGCGATTGTCGCGCAAGAGGCTGGTCTGGCTGTCCGGCGGTATCGGACTGGCCATCGGGCTCGCCGGCATCACCGACCGGATCGTGCCCTATCTCGTCTTGTTGAGCGCGATCATCCCGCCCATCGCCGGCATCTATCTGCCCCGCTTTTTCCTCGACCAGCGCGCCGGTCTCGTCCCGCTGGTCGAACGCGACTGGCATGCGGGCGCGATCGTCGCGCTGCTGCTGGGCATCGCGGCGGCCGCCATCGGGCAGATCGGCGGCGGGTTCCTTACCGGGCTGGTCGCGCTCGACTCGCTGCTGGTCAGCACGGCGAGCTATCTCATTCTGGAGGCCGCCCGCCAGCACGTCGCACGGCACACCGTCCCTGCGTCATGAGGCCGTCGCGGGCGCATCTCCGATCCGAACACTGCCGTACATTTCCGCCATTTCCCGCGCTTTGGAGCAATATATGAAGATCGACGTCAAGGATCTGGGGCCGCTGAGCCTCGGCGCGGCCATATTGGGGACGGGCGGCGGCGGCGATCCCTATATCGGTCGTCTGGCGCTCCAGCATCTGATCGAGCGGACCGGCATGCCCACCGTGATCGGGCTCGACGATCTGGACGACGATGCCTTCGTGATCACCGTCGGCATGTCCGGCTCACCGTCGGTCATGCTCGAGAAACTCGTCGATCACAGCTTCGGAGACGCGGCGCTACGCCGGTTCGAACGTCTGGTCGGGCGGCGGGCGGACGCGATCATGCCGGTCGAGATCGGCGGACTCAATTCGCTCATCCCGCTGATGACCTCATGCCTGACCCGGCTTCCGGTGATCGATGGCGACGGCATGGGACGTGCCTTCCCGACCCTGGATCGGACCAGCTTCGGCATTGCCGGCATCTCCGCCTTTCCGGTCGTGACGATCAACGAGCGCGCGGAAGTCGCGATCGTCGAGGCGAGCAGCCATGAGCGCGGCGAACGGATCGCCCGCAGCGCCCTCGTCGCCATGGGCGCGTCGGGAAGCTGCGCCTTCTATCCGATGACGGGGCGCGAAGCGAAGCAGACCGCGGTTCGCGGCACCCTGTCGCTCGCCCTGGCGCTGGGCCGCGCCGTCGAGACGGCGCGCGCCGCCAAGGCCGACCCCTTCCAGGCGATCCTCGACGTCGCCGCCGCGGCCAATCCGCCGATCGAAGGACGAATCCTGTTTTCGGGCAAGATCAACGATATCGTCCGCCAGACCGTCGGCGGCTACAATATCGGTTCGGGTACGCTCAGTTCGATCGAGGGGGATGGGGAGGCGAGCTTCTCCTTCCAGAACGAGTTCACCCATATCCGCAGCGGCGAAAGGCTGCTCGCGGTGGTGCCGGATCTGATCTCCTTCCTCGACAGCGAGACTGCTCATCCCGTCACCTGCGAGACGATCCGCTACGGCCAGCGGATCACCGTCATGGGCTTTTCCGCCGCGCCGCATTTCCGTACCCCGGATGGCCTGGCGACGACGGGGCCCGCCTCGTTCGGGCTGGCCGACGACTATGTCCCGATCGAGTTGCTCAACCCCGTCGCGGAAGGGCGTGCTACGCTTTCGGCATGAGCAGCCTTCCCCTGGTCGACCCCGAACTGGTCGGGATGCTGGATCAAGATCCGTGGCTCGATCTGAGCCCCGAGAACCTGCCGACGGCGCGTGCGCTGCTCGGGTCCATGATCGTCGAGGCCCCCACGCCGCCGATCATACCCGAGGTCGTGGAGATCGCCGGCCCGGATGGTGCGCCACCCGTGTCCCTGCGCATCTTCCGTCCGTCAGCCCCGCGTTTCGGTCCATACCCCGCCCTTTATGACGTCCATGGTGGCGGTTTCGTGATGGGCATGGCGTCGATGTCCGACATCGCCAATGCCCGGCGCGCGGCGGTGCTCGGATGCGTGGTGGTGTCGGTCGACTATCGACTGGCGCCGGAAGCCCCTTTCCCGGCATCACTGGACGATTGCGATGCCGGGCTGGCCTGGCTGAGAGAGAATGCCATCGGGCTCGGCGTCGACCCAGCCCGGATCGTCGTCGTCGGGGAAAGCGCCGGCGGCGGGCTGGCTGCCGCGCTGTCTATCCTCCTGCGCGATCGCGGCCAAGCGATGCCGGCGGGATTGTTCCTCGTCTATCCGATGCTCGATTGCCGTACGGGCACGGCCGACGAGGCCCATGCCGATCCGGCGAAGGGCGAGTTCCGCTGGAACCGGGCCTCGAACCGGTTCGGCTGGTCTGCGCTGCGCGGTGCCCAGGCCATCCCGCCCGAACGTCTCGGCCATTTCTCACCGTCGCTCGCAACCGATCTCCACGGTCTACCGCCGACCTTCATCGCCGTGGGGGCGCTCGACCTGTTTCTTGAAGAGAACAAGGCCTTTGCCGGGGTTCTGGCGAAAGCCGGCGTGCCGGTCGACCTGCATGTCTATCCGGGTGCCTTCCACGGTTTCGATCTCGTCGAGAAGGCCGATGTCGCGCGCCGCTTTCGGGCGGATGCCGACGGCGCGCTGACGCGGATGCTGCATCGATCCTCGCCCCAAGAGCTCCCACGAAAGGGAATGGCATGACCGTCCGAGAATCGATCACGATCCTCACCACCGGTGGCACGATCGACAAGACCTATTTCGATGCGCTGAGCGCCTATCAGATCGTCGACACCGCCGTAGGCCGGCTATTGAATGTGGCGCGCGTGACCCACCCGTTCGGCGTCGTCGAATTGTTGCGCAAGGACAGCCTGGAACTGTCCGAGGAAGACCGGTCGAGCCTTGCCGCCGCGGTTCGCGAGGCGCCCACCGATCGGATCATCATCACCCATGGCACCGACACCATGGCTCTGACGGCGGAACGCCTGTCGAATGTCCGGGGCAAGACGATCGTCCTTGTCGGTGCCTGGGCGCCTGCGCGCTTCGCCGAAACCGACGCGCCGTTCAACCTCGGCATGGCCTTCGCCTGCTGCCAGGTCGCCCCGCCCGGTGTCTACATCACGATGAATGGCACGGTCTTTCGTGGAGAGGACGCGATCAAAGATCGCAATGGAGGATCGTTCGTTCGTAAGGCCCAGGATGAGCTTTGCGCCAAAATGGCGTAAACAGGAATCATCGGAATGGGCGCCAGCAAAGCTGGGTGGTCGAGGGCGTGCACCCTCATTCGAGCGCGCCCCGTTCGGTCCAGGCCGCGATCTCGCCGTCGGAGATGGTGAGCGTTACCCGCCAGCGGTCGTCGGAGCGGCGCAGGATATAGATATGGTCCCATGCGGCGACCGTCTCGCCACCTTCGCCCAGCATGCGATAGGCCATGCGGGCCTCGGCGACCTGCGGGTAGAGCAGGGTGGCGGACAGGAGGTCGCCCACCGGGGTCACGACGCCCTGCTGGCGATAGAAATCGAGCAGGGTCACGCAGTGGCTGCGGAAGGCCTCCCGCTCCATCGCGAAATTGCCGTTCGGCGACGGGAACAGACCGATCGGTTCCCACAGTTCGGCGATCGCATCGGCATCGTTCTTCGCGAAGGCGTCCACATAGCTCGCGAAGAAGGCTGCGATTTCTCGTTCGAATGCCATCAATTTCCCTTTCTATCAGGCTTTGCTTGTTTCAGGCGGCGAGGGCGCGCAATGGCTCCGTCAGGACGAGGCGATGAGGATCAGGGGGCGGGCCGGGCCCGCTGGTTGAACAATATCCCGCGCCGGCGTTCCAGTTCCTCGGCCGACAGGCTGGCCGGGTCCTCGGGCGGGCCCGCCGTCACGGCAAGGCCCCGCTGTACGCCAGGGCGGGCCGAAATCTCCTCGAACCAGCGTCGGACATAGCGGAACTCGTCGAGGTCGATACCCTGCTGGCGCCAGGACATGGTGTAGGGATAGGCGGCGATGTCGGCGATCGTATAGGTGTCGCCGGCGACATAGCGGCGGTCGTAGAGCCGGTTGTTCAAGACCCCGTAAAGCCGATGCACCTCATCGTCGAAGCGCCGTCGGGCATAGCTCTGGTCGCCCGCGCTCTCCGGGACCTGCGCGAAATGGCCGCGCTCGCCGAACTTCGGCCCCTGGTTCGCCGCCTGCCAGACCACCCACTGGACGATCTCGTAGCGGGCGTGGACATCGTCCTGCGGCCAGAAGCGGCCTTCCTTTTCGGCGAGATAGAAGAGGATCGCCGCGGATTCGAAGACGCTGAGCGCCGGGCCGCCGCCGCAGGGCTCGGTATCGACGATCGCGGGCATCCGGTTGTTGGGACTGATCGCGAGGAAATCATCGGCGAACTGATCGCCCCGCCCCAGGTTCACGGGCACGATCCGGTAGGGGATGCCGAGCTCCTCGAGCAGGATCGTGACCTTGATGCCGTTGTTGGTCGGCCAGTAGTGGACATCGATCATCGCGGTCTCCCGTTGCGGTCTGCGATTGGCGAGATCAGCCGCGGAAATCATCCTTGGCGGCCCGGCGCGACGCGAACTCGGCCACGGTCGCGGCGCGCAGGAAGGGGTTGGTGTCGCGCTCGGCGGCAATGCTGGTGGGCACGGTCGGCCGCCCCGCCGCCCGCGCCGCGTCGATCGCCAGCATGCGCTCGGCGAGCTTCGCATTGTCGGGCTCGACCGTGATGGCGAAGCGCGCGTTCGCCTGGGTATATTCGTGCGCGCAATAGACCGCCGTCTCCGGCGGCAGGGCCGCCAGCCGGCGCAGGTTCGCGAACATCTGATCAGCGGTCCCTTCGAACAGGCGCCCGCAGCCGAGCGCGAACAGCGTGTCGCCGGTGAAGAGGATCGACGCGTCCGGCAGATGATAGGTCAGATGGACGGCCGTGTGTCCCGGCGTCGACAGGACATGGCCTTCGAAGCCGCCGATGCGCACCCGGTCGCCCTCGCCGACGATGCGATCGACGGCGGGGATGGGGTGCTCAGGATCGTCCGGGGCGGTGATCCGGCAGCCTGTCGCGGCCTTGATTCCAATATTCCCCGCGACATGATCGTCATGCCAGTGGGTGTTCCATATCTGCGTGATACGCCATCCGCGCATGGCCGCCGCCGAGAGGACGGGCGCGTCGACCGTCGGATCGACGACGACGGTCTCGCCGCTCGCCGCATCGTGCATCAGCCAGACATAATTGTCCGCGAGGACGGCGACGCCGACGACCTCCAGCACCTACCAGCTGCCCACATTGGGCATCGACAACCAGGGTTCCTGCGGCGGCAGCGCCTTCTTCTCGGCCTGGACGAGCTCGATCGATATGTCGTCGGGCGTCTTGACGAAAGCCATGACGCCATCGCGCGGCGGCCGGTTGATGATCACGCCGGCGTCGGACAGATAGTGACAGGTATCATATATGTTGTCGACATAGAAGCACAGATGGCCGAAATTGCGACCCTTGCCGTAATCGCCCTCGTCCCAATTGTGGGTCAGCTCGATCTGGGCGGCCTCCTCATTGCCGGGCACGGCCAGGAAATAGAGTGTGAAGCGAGCTTCCTCATTGTCATGCCGGTCGACCTGTTTGAGACCGAGGAGCTCGAAGAATCGAAGCGTCTTCTCCGGATCTGAGATCCGCAGCATCGTGTGCCAGAATTGCGTAGCAGCCATGTCGAACAAGTCCTCCGGCGTCGCGGCAGCCTTTTGCGAAGGCGAACGTGACGGCTTCGCCCGGCCTGGCCAGGCTGTACCGCTCTTCTAGCTGGAGGCGTCAGTTCAGGTCAACATATATGATATCTTTTGGAGTATATGGCGCCACTATCAGCCGTCCATGTTGAGATGGAGCCCGGCGTCGAGCATCAGCACCGCGCCGGTCATCAGCGACGCTCCGGCGACCAGCCAGTGGATGTCGGCGGCGACGTCGGCGGCATGGCCGATCCTCTTCAGCGGAGACCGGTCGCGCTGGGTCGCCGCGCGCCGTTCGAACAGGTCGGGATCGAGCCGCTGGACGAAGCCGTCGGCGACGAGCGCGGGGCAGACGGCGTTGACCCGGATCTCGGGCGCCAGCACGCGCGCGAGCGAAAGGGTCAGCGTGTTGGTCGCGCCCTTGGACGCGGCATAGGCGATCGACGATCCCGTTCCGGTGATTCCGCCATAGGAAGAAACGATCACCACGGCCCCCCTGGCGGCGCGCAGTGCAGGGGCGCAGGCGCGGGCGATCTGGAACGGACCGGCGGTGTTGACGGTCGTGCTGTGGAGGAAATCGTCGAGGGTGAGGGCGTCGAGATCGTGCTGCGGCACCATCCGGGACGCGCCGGCGCTGCTGACCAGTCCGTCGATCCGGCCGAAGCGGGCCATGGCCGCCTCGGCCATGCGCCGACAATCCTCGTCGCGGCCGACGTCGCCGCGCACCGCCAGGCCCCGCAGGCCGGCGGAGACCGCCTCCTCGACCAGCGCTTCGGCTGCTTCCGCCTCGCGTTCCATGAAATAGTTGACGACGACGCTCCAGCCCTGCGCGATGAAATGGCGCACGGTCGCCGCGCCGATCCCGGAGGCGCCGCCCGTCACCAGCACGACTCTGGCATCGGTCATGCGTCGGAGCCTTTCACGATCTGATGCCGCCGGGTCTTCACGGATCCATCTCCCATATGACGTTGCCGCTATGGGTTACGGCGCCCTTGTTGGCCGGTCCAACGATCGCCGCATATTTTTCGAGGACCCCTCCTTTCGGACGAACATGGGCGGGGCGGGGCAGGGCGCGACGCGCCTCCAACTCACCTTTTGGCAGTTCGACCTGCAAACTGACGATGCCGTCGCGCGCGTCGATGGCGATGAGATCACCGTCGCGGACCAGGCCGATCGGTCCATCACTGGCCGCTTCGGGCGAGATATAGCCGATGCACATGCCCCGGGTCGCGCCCGAGAAGCGGCCGTCCGTGATCAGGGCGACTTTCTCCCCCATGCCCTGGCCGTAGAGCAGCGCGGTGATGCCCAGCATCTCGCGCATACCGGGGCCGCCGCGCGGCCCTTCGTTGCGGATCACGATGACGTCGCCGGCCGCATAGGCCATCGCCCGCACGGCGGAGAGGCATTGCTCCTCGGACTCGAAGACGCGGGCGGGGCCGCGATGCTCGAGCTTCTTCAGGCCGGCGGTCTTCAGCAGTGCGCCGTCCGGGGCCAGATTGCCCTTGAGCACGGTCACGCCGCCGGACGGCGCGATCGGTATGCCGCAGTCGCGGACCACCGCCCCGTCCGGCGGGCAGACCTTGGCGAGGTCTTCGGCGAGCGTCCGCCCGGTGACCGTCATGCAGTCGCCATGGAGATGGCCGCCGTCGAGCAGGGCCTTCAGGATCACCGGGGTGCCGCCGATCTCGAACACGTCCTTGGCCAGGAAGCGGCCGCCGGGCTTGAGGTCGGCGATCAGCGGCGTGCGGGCGAGCACTGCGGCGACATCGTCGAGGTCGAAATCGATCCCCGCTTCGTTGGCGATCGCGGGAAGGTGCAGCGGCGCGTTGGTCGAACCGCCGGTGGCGGCGACCACGGCGCAGGCATTTTCCAGCGCCTTGCGGGTGACGATGTCGCGCGGCAGCGGCCCGCCGCCGAGCACCGCTCGCATCAGCACCTTGCCCGCCTTGCGCGCCATCGGCGCCCGGGCGGCATAGACCGCCGGGATCATCGAGGAGCCCAGCAGCGCCAGGCCGAGCGCTTCCGACACCATGCCCATGGTGTTGGCGGTATATTGGCCAGCACAGGCTCCCGCCGTCGGAAGACAGGCGCGAGCCATGTCCTCCAGTTCCTCTTGCGTCGCCTCTCCCGCCAGGACCCGGCCGATCATCTCATAGGTGTCGACGATGTTGACGTCGCGGCCGCCGAGATGGCCGGGCAGGGCTGCCCCACCATAGAGGAAGACCGAGGGGACGTTGCAGCGCACGATGCCCATCATCAGGCCGGGCATGTTCTTGTCGCAGCCGCCGACCGCGAGGACGCCATCCCATTGATGGCCCCGGACGGTCGCCTCCACGCTGTCGGCGATCAACTCGCGCGAGATCAGCGAGAAGCGCATCCCCGAATGCGCCACCGACAGCCCGTCCGACACCGACACCACCGGGCATTCATGCGCCGTGCCGCCACCCGCATAGATGCCTGTCTTGGCGTGGAGCGCCTGATCGCGCAGCGTGGTGTTGCACGGGCTCATCTCGCCGCCGGTGTGGATGACGGCGACATGGGGCTGCCGCAGATCCTCGTCGTCCTCGCCCAGGGCGTAGAGGAAGCTGCGCGTGGTCGTTCGGACCACGCCTTCGCGGATGATCTCGGATCGAAATTTTCGGGCCGTCATGCCGGACATCCCTTCCTGAAAGATATCATATATGTTGCTTCGGGTGCGGCGGGATTCCGCATCCGTGCCGCGTAAGCGGTGGGCCTAGCGATAGGAGACCGAATGCCAGCGGCTTTTCAGCTCGGCGCCCTGGCCGAACAGCCGGCTGGTCGGCCGGCTATCCCGATCGACATAGTCTTGCCGGTGCGGTTCGCCGCGCGCGGTGTCGAAGAACATCGGATAGCCGTAGAGGTCGACGAGGCCGGGGCCGCCGTCGAGCGATCCATCCAGCAGCGTGTACAGGCCGAAGCCGCATTGGAGCTGGTTGAGCCGGACCTCCTGCTCCTCGCCGCCGACGTCGATGATCATGTGGCGGCGATCGAGCCGGCGCCCGACCCGGTCGATTTCGAGGGCGAGCTTCCCGTCGACGAACCAGCGCGCGGTGTTGGAGGCGCGATCATAGGAAATGGCGAGCCGGTGCCAGTCGTCGGGCGCGCGCGCGCCGACCTGCAGGCCGAAGGAGAAGGCGGTATAATGACCGAAGCTCGCGCGGGCGAAGGGCGCGCGTTCATAGGCGGCGAAGATGCCGCGGTTCGTCAGGAAAAAGCCGAAGACGATGTTGGATTCCTGATCGAGGTTGAACATGGCGGGCGCGGCGAGCCGGATGTCGTTGAGCGGATCGCCGACCGCGTCGCCGAACGGATGGCCTTCGGTCCCATAGGTGCGGCCGCTCATCAGCGTCTCGACATGGATCGTCTTGCCGGACGGGGTGTCGAAGCCGGGTAGGCCGCCGGAGGATTGCCGATCGACCGACGCGAACCATTTGACATGATCGAGCACGCCGGGGATCTCGGCATCCGGTGGGGCCGGTGCGCGGGTCTGGGTGAAGGCCGGTTCGCCGGACTGCGGATGGATGCCCTTCGGAATGACGGTGAGGCCGTCGTCGCCGGTGGTGATGATCGCATCGGCGGGACGGAACGCCCCTGCTTCGAGCGGCTTCCATTGCGCTGCGCGCCCATCGGCGCCGATGTGGAAGCCGGTGGCGAAGTCGTCGAACCAGACCGTCTCCGTCCCGGCCTTGCTGTCCTTGTCCATCAGACGGGCACCCGGATCGAAATGCCGCCGTCGACGACGATGGTCTGCCCGGTGATATAGCTGGCCTGATCCGACGCCAGGAAGAGCATGGCGTAGGCGATGTCCTCGGGCTCGCCGAGCCGGCGGGCGGGAATGGCGGCGGCCACGGCAGCCTGCCGCTCGGGGCCGCCCATCGCCCTGGTCGCGTCGGTCAGGATGGCACCGGGCTCGACGCCGTTCACGGTGATGCGATCGGGCCCATATTCGATCGCCGCGCCCTTGATGAAGCCGTTGAGGCCGGCCTTGGACGCGCCGTAATGGACCATGGCCGCGGCGGAGAAGCGCGGGCCGCTGAGCGATGAGGTGAACAGCAGGCGCGGGGAGGGCGAGGCGCGCAGGATCGGCGCGGCCGCCTTGGTCAGCCAGAAGGCGGCCTTCAGGTTGACGTTGAGGGTATTTTCCAGATCCTCGTCGGAAATGTCGTCGACGGTGACGAAGGGGAACACCCCGGCATTGTGCACAACGATGTCGATGCGGCCGAACTGGCGGGCGGTCTCCTCGATCAGCGAGACGGCGTCGGCGCGCTGCCCGAGATCCACGATCATCAGCCGGGCGCTGCCGCCCTCCGCCTCGATCAGCCGGACCGTCTCCTCGCCCGGTCCGGCGGTGCGGGTGGCGACGACGACATGGGCACCGGCGCGCGCGAAGACGCGGGCGATCTCCCGGCCGATGCCGCGCCCGGCGCCGGTGACGATGGCGACCCGATCATCGAGGCCGAACGGCAATCTGACGTCTGTCATTGTGCGGGTTCCTGTGGGAAGGGTTGATCGATGGTCGTTGAGGGCGATGTCATGCCCCGCCATCCGGCCGGAGGATGATCTTGCCGAAGGCCTGGCCGGCGTCCAGCTTGCGATGGGCCGCGACGATGTCGGCCATGGGCATGACGCTGTCGACGACCGATGATATCCGCCCGGCCGCGATATGCTCGAACAGGATGGCCGCTTCGCGTGCGACCTCGTCGAGCGTGGCAGAGTTGAGGCTGAAGGCGTGGACGGTCGGCGATTTGTGGAAATGCTCGATCAGCTTCATGCCGAAGTCGGCGGGGGGTAAGCCGCCGACGCCGCCACAGAAGAGATAATGGGCGTTGTCGCCGAGCCGGTCGAAGAAGGCAGGAAGATCCGGCCCGATGATCGTGTCGATCATGATGTCGAACGCGGCGGGACCGTCCAGATCGCTGTCGAGCCGGTTCCAGATCGACGAGGCGCCGAGCGCGAGGAGCCGTTCGCCGCGCTCCCTCGACGAGCTGGTCGCGACCACCGTGCCGCCGCGCAGCGCCGCATATTGGACGCACATCAGGCCGATTCCGCCGCCGGCGCCGCGCACCAGAACCTGGTCGGTGTCGGTGATCGGCAATCGGGCGACCCCGACCTGCGCGACCAGCGCGTTCAGCCCGGCGGCGACCGCGTTCTCGCAGGATATGTCGTCGGGCAGCGGGATGAGTTCGTTCGCCGGCACCGTCAGGCGCTCGGCGCAGCCGCCGCCCTGCCGCAGGATCGCGAAGACCCGCCGGCCGAGCCATGATGCATCGACGCCGTTGCCGATGGCCGCGACGGTTCCGGCCACCTCATATCCCGGAACAAAGCCCGGCGATGATGCCAGATAACTTTCGCCCCGGCGCGCGGCCGTATCCATATAGCCCAGCCCGATCGTCTCGATCGCGACCAGTGCTTGGCCGGCGGCGGGCACGGGTTCCGGAGCGTCGACGATTCGCAGCGCTTCGGGCGGCCCGAACTCGCTAACGCATACCAGCTTCATATCATTCTCCGCGCGTTAATGCCGGGGCCGAGTCGATGCGCGAAACCGCATGACGGCGCTCCATGCCCGCAGCGAATATGCGCCGAAGAGCGTTTCTTAGACAAGAGATATATGACAACTTGACGATCAAAACATATATGATAACTTTCCGACCGCGCACCTCGTTTCATCGGCTGAAGCGTTCTTCCGAAACGCGCGGTCGCAGCCGGACATCCGGGCTGGGGCGGACATGACAACCGTGCCGTGGAGCGCGTCGAGAAGGGGGATATAAGAATGAAGTCCAAACGTTATCTGGTTGGCTCGTCCATGCTCAGCGTCGCGACGTTGCTCTCCGTTCAGCCGGCACTGGCCCAGACGACCGCCCCGGCGGACTCTGGTCTTAACGAGATCGTGGTGACCGCGCAGAAGCGCGAGGAGAACATCAACAAGGTCCCGATGTCGATCACCGCCGCCACCGGCGAGCAGCTTCGCAGCGTCGGCGTCGTGCAGGTCCGCGACCTGGTGAAGATCACTCCCGGCCTCACCTATGCGGACTCGGGCGTCGGCACGCCGGTCTATACGGTGCGCGGCATCGGTTTCAGCGACATCGCGCTGGCGGGTCGTCCCACGGTGACGGTCTATGCCGATCAGGCGCCCCTGCCGTTCAGCAGCGAAGCGCGCGGCGCCGCCCTCGACCTCGAGCGGGTCGAAATCCTGAAAGGGCCGCAGGGCACCCTGTTCGGCACCAATTCCACCGGCGGCGCGATCAACTTCGTCGCGGCGAAGCCGACCAACGACCTGCAGGCCGGCGCGGACTTCAGCTATGGCCGCTTCAATTCGCACCAGATCGGTGGCTTCGTGAGCGGACCGATCAGTTCCACGCTCAGCGCGCGCCTGGCGGTCCAGCATGACGGCATGGACGCCTGGCAGAAGAGCTACACCACCGACCGCAAGCTGGGCGTCCAGGATTTCTGGAACGGTCGCCTGACGCTCGACTGGGCGCCCAGCGACAGGTTGAAGACCAGCTTCACGCTGAACCGCTGGATCGACCATTCGGATACCCAGGCGCAGCAGTTCATCGCCTACCGGCCGACCACGCCGGCGCCGGTGCCGGAACTGACCGGCTATCCCGTCGCGCCCCACAATGCGCGCGCCGCCGACTTCGATACGGACAAGAGCTATCGCCGGGACAACGACTTCATCCAGGCGAACTTTCGCGTCGACTATGATGTCGCCGACGCACTGACGCTTACCTCGCTGACCTCCTACAGCCGCTACCGTGAAAATCAGCTCGCCGACCTCGACGGCACCACGGTGAACAACAGCTATTTCCAGACCATCGGCAGGCTTCGCTCGATTTCCCAGGAACTCCGCCTCTCCGGATCGATCGCGGATCGCGGGCATTTCACGATCGGCGCCAATTACGCCGACGACGACACCAGCGAGGTCAATCCGACCTTCAGCCCGGTCTCCTCGGTCTCGAACCTGTTCTCCGGCCTGTTCGGGACGCCGCTGCCGGTGACCTTCACCACCGATACGAACCAGGATTCGGTCACCAAGGCGGTCTTCGCCAATTTCGACTACGACCTGACCGATGCGATCAACGTCTATGCCGGCGGGCGCTACACCGATTTCCGTACCAAGTTCACCGGCTGCGCGGGCGACAGCGGCGACGGTGTCGCGGCCACGATCTTCAGCGTCCTCAACGGTTCCCCCGTCCTGCCGGGCCAGTGTTTCACGGTCACCGAGGCCGGGACGGCGGGCGTGGTCCGGTCGACCCTGAAGCAGGACAATTTCTCCTGGCGCGCCGGTGTCCAGTGGACCCTGGCCCCGCGCGTCCTGGTCTACGCCAATGTCAGCAAGGGCTATAAGGCCGGCAGCTTCCCGATCGTCCCGGCGAACAGCTATCTCTCGTTCAATCCGGTCACGCAGGAATCGGTGCTGGCCTATGAGGCCGGCTTCAAGGCCGGCCTGTTCAACCGCGCCCTGCAACTCAACGGTGCCCTCTTCCATTATGACTACAAGAACAAGCAGGTGCTGGGCAGCGTCGTGCTGCCGGGCGTCGGCAACGTCCTGCGGCTGCTGAACATCCCCAAGTCGCGCGTCAACGGCGCGGAGCTGGAGATCACCGCGGCTCCGGTGACGGGGCTCAAGGTCTCGGCGGCGGGCACTTATATCAGTTCGAAGGTGACCAGCTCCTTCGTGAACGTCGATCCGTTCGGCACGCCTGGCGACTTCAAGGGGCAAGCCTTCCCCAACACGCCGAAATGGCAGTTCACCGGCGACAGCGAATATAAGTGGCCGGTGAGCGAGCGGCTCAACGCCTTCCTCGGCGGCAATGTCAGCTATCAGAGCGAGACGTACAGCCAGTTTGGCGAACTGGCCCTGTTCAAGACCAAGGCCTATGCGCGGCTCGACCTGCGCGCCGGCATCGAGGCCGAGGACGGGAAATGGCGCGCCTCGATCTGGGGGCGCAATGTCACCAACACCTATTACTACTCGGCAGCCACTTATGTGCAGGATGCCGTCGTTCGCTACATGGGGCAGCCGGTGACATACGGAGTAACGCTGGCGTTTCGATATCGGTGATCCGCTTCCCGGACCTCGGCGCCTGTCCGCCGCCGCCAGCGCGGCAGTGCACAGGCGCCGATGATGGGGCCGGCGACATCCGGGCTGCGGATTGCACGAAACTCCGATGAGCGCGGCTTGGGACCGCGGATCGCCCGCTGACCAGAGGCTTCCTGCATGACCAGCTTTGTTCAGGGCCGGAAAATGACGGCGGCATTGCTCGCGCTCATAGTCGGTTCATCGTTCTTCTGCCGTATGGCCTTGAACTCCTTGCAGGAGTCCCTGCAGACGGGGATGGGCCTCAACGACAACCAGGTCGCGCTGGTGCAGGGGACGGCGATGGCGATCCCGGCCGTTCTCGGGGGCGTTCCCGTCGGACTGCTCGTCGACCGGTTCGATCGCGCCAGGCTCCTGACCATGTTTTGCCTGGTGAACCTCATCGGTACGATCTCCACGGCGCTGAGCACCGATCTCGTCATGCTCTTCGCCTCACGCGCCATGGTCGGCTTCTCGACCGCGGCGGTGGCCATCACGGCGCCGTCGCTTCTGGCCGACCTGTTCCCGCGTTCGCGGCGCGGGAGGGGGAGCATGATCTACGGCGTTTCCCAGGTCGGCGGGATGGCGGCGGCCTTTGCCGCGGGAGGGGCGCTCGTCGCGATCCTGCACGCGCCCGACATGTGGCGATCGGGCGCGCTGGTGATGAGCTGTCCTCTGCTTGGCGTGCTTTTGCTGTCCTTGCTGCTTCGTGAGCAGGAACGCATGGAGATCGCGGAGCAGCGGCCGACCCTTGCCGGATCCGCTGTCGAGCTCTGGAATTTCCGAAGCGTTTTCGCGCCGTTGTTCTGCGGCGTGGTCGCGATCGGCGTCGCCGATGGAGCCACGCTGGTATGGGTCGTCCCCACCTTGTCCCGCTCCTTCGGCATGGGGGCCGGCTACGCCAGCGGCGTCATGGGTATGGCCCTTGTGATCGGGGGGCTGCTAGGCCCGATACTCGGCGGCTTCGCTGCGGACCGCTGCCTCAATTCGGGTGGGGCGGCACGCGCGATGACGCTGCTTGCCTCGCTGGCCGCCTTGAGCGGAGCCCAGGGGCTGTTCGCTCTCGCACCAGGCGGGCTGTCGGCAAGCATCTGCCTCACCGCATTCCTTCTGGTCGGCAGCATGATCAATTCCGTCTCGCTCACGCTGATCACCGTCCTCCTTCCCAACGAACTGCGTGGCTTCTGCGTGGCGGTTCTGTCCGTCGTGCTGATTTTGTTCAGCTTCGGCTTGGCGCCAAGCCTTGTCAGCATCACCGCCGCGGGCATCGGCGGCCCGGCCGACGTGGGCATCGCCCTCGCGATGGTCTGCGGGACGGCGAGCGTCGTTTCCGGAGCCGCGTTCCTGTTTGGACGTGAGCATCTGAAACGGCGTCCGCGGCGGCACGGGCGGATGCCGGAGCGAACGATGGACCGGGCCGATCGGGCCTCCGTTTTACATCCATAGCCGCAGAGAGCTTTTCATGACCCAGTTGTCTCACTTCGTATCTGGTCGGTTCCTGCCGTCGGCGGGGGCCGTCGTTCCAATCTTCAACCCAGCCACCGAGGCTCAAATCGATTTGGTGCCGTTGGGTCTCAAGGAGGAAGTCGATGTCGCCGTCGCCGCGGCAAAAGCGGCGCTTCCGGCTTGGTCGGCGCTTGGGTTGCAGCAGCGGAGCAATCTGCTCTTTGATCTTCGTCAGGCCTTGGCCGAAAACAGGCAGGAGATCATCGATCTGATTCTGTGCCAGACGGGCAAGACGTTGGCTGATGCCACGGCGGAGATCGCCCGCGCAGCCGAAATCATCGGCCACGCGACCGCAACCCCGACACTTTCGGCGACACCCTATACCCGCAGCGTCGCTGCCAACATCAACACCTATGAGGTGCGCTATCCGGTAGGCATCGTGGCGGCGATCAGTCCGTTCAATTTCCCGGTTATGATTCCCCTGCTCCAAACCATGACGGCGATTGCGTGTGGGAACACGGTCGTTGTCAAGCCGAGTGAGCGAAACCCTTCCGCCTTGCTCCACATAGCCGAACTATTCTCGAAAGCTGGATTGCCGGACGGTGTCTTCAATGTCGTTCTAGGCGATCGCACGATCGTGGATCACATCATCGAGCACCCCGATGTCGCGGCCATCACATTCGTCGGTTCGACCCCTGTTGCCCGTTATGTTCGCACCCAGGGCGTTGCGCACAACAAGCGCGTGCAGGCTTTTGGCGGGGGCAAGAACCATTTGGTCATCATGCCGGACGCCGACCTGGATACCGCGGCGAATGCAGCGGTATCCGCCGCCTTCGGCGCTGCCGGCCAACGCTGCATGGCCGTTTCCGTGGTCGTTATCGTGGGATCGATAGCGGACGACCTCGTGAAGGCGATCATTGACCGCGCATCGGCGATATCGATGGGCGATGTCGCCGATGCATCTTCTGAATTGGGCCCCGTCATAAGCGCGCAGAGCAGGCAACGCATCGTGGATTATATCGATGCTGCCGCGGGCGAGGGAGGGATATTGGCGCTCGACGGACGTCAGCGTATCGTCGAGGAGGCGGGCTGGTATGTGGCGCCGACAGTCATCGACCATGTAAAGCCTGGCATGGCCGTGCATAGCGAAGAAATTTTCGGACCGGTTCTGTCCGTCGTGCGGGTCGAGACCTATCAAGAGGCCATCGACGTCATATCCGCCAGCACGTTCGGAAATGGGGCGGCGATCTTCACGAATGACGGGGCGCTGGCCACCCAGTTCACGGACGATGCACAGGCCGGCCAGATCGGCATCAACGTTCCCATTCCTTCCCCCGTCTATTTTCATGGCTTCGCAGGTTGGAGAAGCAGCGCTTTCACGGAAAGCAAGCTGCATGGTCGGGACGCGATAGATTTTCTGACGCGCACGAAAACCATCACCGCGCGCACCCTCCAGGCCCAAATCGAAGGCGCCATGTAACTGCGTTCTTCGGGGCGTGAACCGCTCAAATCCAATGTTCGCCGATAAATATGAGAGAGGTATCGCCATGAAAGACTCGTTCGTATCGACTTCCCTCGGCCGCGTTCATCTCCGTACTATTGGTGACGGGCCGATTCTTTTCCTCATGCACAGCGTTGGTAATTCGGCTTTCGAGTTCGATGCGCTGGCGCCGCTCTTGGCAGACCGCTGGCAGGTCGTGTCGTGGGACATGCCCGGGCACGGCGATTCCAGTCGCCCGTCGCGCTTTGTGTCCCTGACCGAGTTCGCCGATCTCGCGGTTGAAATCGCCTGCGGCCTCGGGCACGGAAAGCCGGTTCTTGGCGGCAGTTCGGTCGGAGCGGCGATCACCATAAACGCGGTCGAGCGACATGCGGATCGTCTGAGCGCCATCGTGTCGATCGAGCTTCCGATCAGCCGCACCGGCGAGTGGTGGGAACGGAATTGGTTGACGGTCGAAACCATAACGACCCTTGACGATGAAGCCGAGAAATTCGGCAATGGCCGTTACCGCAAATGGTCGCCCGCTCTCGCCACCAGGCAGCGTATCGATCGAGCCAAGGTCGGTCCGCATCAGCTGATGCAGGTTCTGTGGGCCGGGCGCGAAGATACGGACGCGTACCAGCGGCGAATTCGGAGCATTCGGATCCCGAGCCTCTTCATCGTCGGCGACAAAGGCGACGCACCTGAAACCGAGGAAATACTCGCTACGCTCAACCCCAATGCCAAGCTTGCGACGATCGAAGATGCCGGTCATTTCCCGCACAGCGATGATCCCGCCGGCGTAGCGGCGGCTATCCTGTCCGAAATAGCGCTCTCTTGATCGTCAAGCGGTCGATCGGGACGAAACGCCGCCCCGGGGGCGGGTCAACGGGTACTCAGCCGATGGGGCATCCATGATGGTTTTGCGGCGATCCCGGGCGCGGCGCACGTCCATGGGCAGGATGGGAAAGATATGATGGCGGCGAACATTACCCTCTACGAGATTGCCGTATCGGGTGGCGCGTCGGCCAGTCCGTTCGTATGGCGGACCAAATTCTCGCTTGCCCGCAAGGGTATCCCGTATCGATCGAAGATGCTCGGCCTGACCGACATTTCCCGGCAATTCGACGGGCGCTTCCAAACCGTTCCCATCATCGACTTCGGCGACAGGCAGATGAACGAGAGCATCGCCATCGCGGATTGGCTCGACGAGGCTTATCCCGATCTGCCGGCGATCTTCTCGGGACCGGCCGAGCGGGCGATGATCGGCTTCTTCGACCAGTGGCTCCTGCAACTGATCGTGACGGGGATCCTGCCGATCTACGCGCTCGACGCCCATGACGGTGCGGCACCCCATGATCGGGACTATTACCGGCGATCCAGGGAGTCGTTCTTTGGCCAGACGCTCGAGGAGGTCGTGGTGAAGCGCGAGGAGCTGTTGCCGGATGTCCGCCGCTCGTTCGAGCCCGTCCGGCAGACGATCGTGAACCAGCCGTTCCTCGGTGGGACGAGCCCCAATTTCGCGGATATGTGCCTGCTGGGCCTGTTCATTTTCGTGGGTACGATCGGGACCCTGCCGCTTCTCGCGGCCGACGATCCGCTCGTCGCCTATGCGGATCGCGGATTCGCCTGTTTCCCATCGGAGACGGCCTCGCTCAGGCTGAAGCTCGGTGAGCCGACGCGCTAGCGCGGGACGGGTTGGAGTTCGAGAATGGCCGGGAGGCATATTCCGAGCTCCCATCCCGCGCGCCTCTGCGCGCCTGGGTCTCAAGGCCGCTGTCTCACCGACGATCGGCGGATATAGGGGGCGGGAAACCGCACGAGGGTATGAGATGGATCTGTTCAACGAGGCCGGGCCCGACGCCTCTTCCGTGCCATGCGACGTCGAGGCCCGGCCGCTTGCGGAACGGCTCCGTCCGACACGTATCGAGGATGTCGTCGGGCAGGAGCATCTGACTGGCCCCGATGCGCCCCTTGCCCGCATGGTGGCTGCCCGGCGGCTCAGCTCGATCATCTTCTGGGGGCCTCCGGGGATCGGCAAGACGACACTGGCGCGTCTGCTTGCCGATCTTGTCGGCATGCGTTTCGAGGCATTCTCGGCCACCGATGTTACGGTCGCCGGGCTGAAGGCGGCCTATGCAGAGGCGAAACGGCATCTGCGCATGGGCAAACGGACCGTGCTCTTTCTCGACGAAAGTCACAGGGCGGCCCGAAACATCACCGAAACGCTGCTCCCGGTCATGGAGGATGGCACGATCACCGCCATCCTCGCGACGACCGAGGCGCCATCATTCACGCTCCCAAAGGGTATCACGTCGCGCGCTCGCGTCCTCACGCTCAATCCGCTCGATACCGGCGGCCTGACCCAGCTCCTCGATCGTGCCGAGCAGCATTGCGGTGTCCAGCTCAACCTGACCGATGAGGCGAGGATCGCGCTTTTCGAACAGGCCGGCGGCGACGGGCGCTACTTCCTCAACATGGTTGAGGACCTGCTCGATGCGCCGGCCATGGAGCCCCTCGCGCCTGAGGATCTCCGGCGCATCCTGTCGCGCCGCATCGCCAACTATGATCGCCAGGGCGACGGCCATTATGAGCTGGCCAGCGCCTTCCAGAAATCGATCCGTGGCAGCGATCCGGACGCGGCCCTCTATTATGGCGCCCGCCTGGTCCAGGCGGGCGAGGATCCGCGCTTCATCCTGCGCCGGCTGCTGGTAATGGCCTCGGAAGAGGTCGCGATGGCCGATCCCACGATATTGGGTGTCGTTGCCGCAGCGCTCGATACCTTTCAGCATGTCGGCATGCCCGAGGCCAAATATGCGCTGGCCCAGGCGATCGTGGCGGTCGCCACCGCGCCGAAGTCCAACGCCGTCTACCTCGCCTGGAAGCAGGCGATGGCGCTGGCGGAAGCGACGCCGAGCGTCCGGCCGCCACGGCGCATCCTGAACGCGCCGACCGAGCTGCACCGATCGCTCGGCTTCAAGACGGACTATGAATATTCGCATGACTGGCCGAACGCCTTTTCGGCGCAGAATTACTGGCCGGACGAGCTGGGCCGCCACCGCTTCTATGCGCCGAACGAGCGTGGTTTCGAGGCGACGATCAAGCGGCGGGTCGAGCATTGGAACGGCCTGCGCGAGGAGAGGGATCGGCGCGACGCGGACGGATGAGGTTCCCCGGGGTGGGGGCGGTCCCCGTTCCGCATATGATAGGCGAAGGAGAGGATATGAAGCTGGTTCGATATGATGCGGGGGCGGGCGCGCGCATCGGCGTGGTGAAGGCGGATGGGATCGTCGACCTGACCGCGGCCCGCCTGGGCTGGACGACGATGATGGAGATCATCGCGGCCGGCGCCGAGACGCTGGACGCGATCGCCGGCATCGTGGCGCGTGACGATGCGTCGGTCGCGCTCGACGGTGTGCGACTGCTGGCCCCCATCGAGCGGCCCGGCAAATATCTCGCGATCGGCATGAACTATGCCAAGCATCGCGACGAAGCCGACAAGCTGGGAATCGCGAGCCCGCAGCATCAGCTCTGGTTCAACAAGCAGACGAGTTGCCTGTCGGGTCCGTTCGATGCGATCGACCCCGGCGTCTCCGAGAAGCTGGATTATGAAGTGGAGTTGGCCGCCGTCATCGGCCGGGCCGCCAAGCGGGTGTCGGAGGCCGACGCGCCGGGCCATGTGTTCGGCTATATGGTGGCGAACGACGTGTCCGCCCGCGACTGGCAATTCCATTCGCAGACCTTCACCATGGGCAAGTCGTTCGACACCCATGGGCCGATCGGTCCCTGGATCGTCACGGCGGACGAAATCGCGGATCCGCATGCTCTGGGGCTGCGCTGCTTCGTGAACGGCGAGAAGCGGCAGGACAGCAATACCAGCGAGATGGTGGCCAGCCTGTGGGACCAGATCGCCTATTTGTCGACCGCGTTCACGCTGGAGCCCGGCGACCTGATCGCGACCGGAACGCCGCATGGCGTCGGCGCTGCGCTGGAGCCGCCGATCTTCCTCAAGCCCGGCGACGTCGTGCGCTGCGAGATCGACGGGATCGGCGCGATCGAGAATATGGTCGTCGCGCCGCGCTGATCAGGACAGACGAAGCCGCGGAGACATGGTTGGTCTCCGCGGCTTTCTCGTCCCGGCAATGGGTCAGAAACGGGGATCGATCGGCGTCGCGACCCCGGCGGCGGCCTCGACGATTGCGGCCGCATCGAGGCAGATGTCCTCGCGGAAGCGTCGGCCTCCGACGAGCACGCCGATCGGCAGTCCGGTCGCCGGATCGAGCCGGCTCGGCACGCAGACCGACGGCAGGCCGAGCAGATTGGCGGGCGTCACCGGCCGGATGGTCTCCAGCAGGCCCGCCAGGCTCCCTGCCTCCAGATCATAGCCATGACCTGGTGTCACGCGGGTCCAGGTCGGACCCAGGATGATGGGATGGTCTTCCTGGAATGCCGACCATTCCATCGCGATGGCGTGGCGGCGGATGAGAGCCTCCGACATCTCGAAGGAACTGGCGAAGGGCGGAACGCCGTCCAGGTAGAAGTTGAAATAGCGCAGCGTATCGGGACTGAGCAGCGGCAGCATCCCTTCGGCGCCGAAGCGCTGGTCGCCGACGATGATCTGTCCCCAGGTCTCTATCGCTTCCTCATAGCGCGGCGGACAGGCCTCGACGACGTCATAGCCGGCATTGGCCAGCGCGTCGGCCGCGCCGCGCACGGCGTCCGCCACGGCGCTTTCCAGCGGCGCGCCGGGCAGGGTGGTCAGGACCGCCACGCGGATCGGCGACGGGATCGGCTTGCCGACCAGGGGTGCATCGATGGCCCAGGGGTCCTTGGGATGGGCGCCGATGATCGCTTCGAGGACGAGGCGGACATCGGCGACGGTGCGCGCCATCGGGCCCTGGACGTTCATCAACTGGTTGGAGATGTGCTGGTCCGGACCAGGAACCTGCTGCGCGATGGGCACGCGCCCGGCGGACGGCCGGACGCTGACGATGCCGCAGGCATTGGCGGGATTGCGCAGCGAGCCGCCCAGGTCCGATCCCAGTCCGATCGGTGTCATGCCGGATGCCAGCGCCGCCGCGTCGCCGCCGCTCGATCCACCCGCCGTCCGGTCATGATCCCAGGGATTGCGCGTCAGGCCATAGAGCGAACTGTCGGTCGATGGCCGCATGGCGAAGTCGGGAAGGTTGGTGCGCCCGATCGGAATGGCGCCAGCCGCGCGCATCTTCTCCACCACAGGCGCGTCGACCGGGGATATCGCTTCGGCCAGCACAGCGGAGCCCCAGGTCGTCGGCAGGCCGGCGACATCGATACAGTCCTTGATCGTGAAGGGGACGCCATGCAGCGAGCCGAGGCGCGCGCCTTCCCACCGCTTGCGATCGGCGTCACCGGCGGCCTTCAGCGCCTCGTCGCGCAGGACGCGGACCACCGCGTTGACCCGCGGATTGACCGCGTCGATCCGGGCGAGGTGGGCTTCGACAAGCTCGCGCGACGTCACTTCTCCCGCAGCCATCTGCCGGGCCATCTCGCTTGCCGAAAGCCGCCAAAGCTCGCTCATTCTATTTCCCCCTGACACTGGCGCTATAATCCCTCGCGAGATCGACATCGACCGCTTCGAAGCCTGCGGGCGTCGTATCGTCGACGCCTCGATCGAGCCCGAGGCGGTGGAGGCGGCGCAGATAATAGGCCCAGGCGGCCTCGTAATAGATGTTGGATCCCATGACCTGCTTGACGTCGGCCAGCTCGGCCGCAGGCATCGTCTGCACCTCGCCGGCGGCCATGGCTTTGAGTTGCGCGCCGCATACGTTGTCGAGCTCGATCGTCGAGACGACCGCGTCCTCCAGGCAGGTACCGGTGACGAGGACGCCGTGATGCTTGAGCAGCAGGGCCTTCATGGAGCCGAGCGCGTCGGCTATCGAGGCGCTCTGGCCGTGGAGAAGGGGGCTTTCATAGACCTCGGCGAGCGCGATCTCCCCGTGCCAGCGCGCGGCGTGCTGGTCGAAGGGGATGACCGACGCGCCGATCGCGCCCAAGGCGACGCCGTTGGCGCCATGATGATGGATGATCGCCCGCACGTCGGGCCGCGCCGCGTAGATCTTCCCGTGGATGGAGAGGCTCGGGTTGACCCGGCCCGGCCCGGAGACGGGCTTCAGATCGAAATCGACCTCGACGAGGTCCGCCGTTCGTACCTCCTCCACGCTCTGTCCGAGCTGATAGGTCCAGAAGGTCGAGCCGCCGGCACCGCGCATCGTCAGATGTGCGAGGACGCCGACCCCGATCTTGAAGGAGCCCAGGATTCGATAGGCCAGGGCCAGGTCGCGTACGGAATTGGTCATTCGTGCAGCCTTTGCGGATTTCGAAACGCCGGCAGGGCATCTTTCGTCAAACATATCTGATAACTATCGTATAAAGGCAAGCGGCCAGAAGCGGCAAGTCGCGAAAAAATTGTGTGATGATTTTCGGGAATGTCTACTTGTTGCGGTGTTCGGTCGCTTCTAAGGTATCCGACATGTGTGGGATATCGTCGATACAACAATGTTCGTCAGCCGGTCGGGATGGGGCGTCGATGGGAAGGGTGCGCGCGATCGGCCGTGGCGTTGCGGATTCCAGTGCGGAACGGTAGGAGTTGAAGGATGAATAGCCCTATCGCCAACGAGACCGGCCGCCGTGGCGTGCGCAAGCGCACTGACGACAACAGTGTTTCGCGAGGGCGCGGCAAGGCGGCTGCGGCCGCTTCGGTTGAGGTCGATCAGGGCGCCGGCGGTTCGCTGGTCCAGCAGGCGATCCGCGCGGTCGGCAATTACATGCGGGACAACGGCCTTCGCCCCGGCGATACGCTTCCGGGCGAGAAATATTTCGGCGACGAACTCGGGGTGAGCCGCGCCGTCATGCGCGAGGCGTTCGGTGCGCTGGGCGCGTTGCAGATCATCGACATCGCCCGTGGTCGCAAGCCGAAGGTCAGCCACGTCGACGGCTCGCTGTTCGCAACCTCGATCGTTCACGGCTTCAACACGTCGCAGATTTCGATCCTCGACGTCTGGGAGGTGCGCAAGACCGTCGAACTTCGCGCCACCGAAATGGCGGCGACGGCCCGCACTGATCAGGAACTCAAGGAAATCCAGGACATCGTCGAGGCGATCGCGATGCACATGGATGATCCTGATCTGGTTTCCCAGTATAATGCGGAGTTCCATTACGCCATCGCGCGGGCCAGCCATAATGTCCTGTTCGCCCAGATCCTGGCATCGTTCGCGCCGATCACCCGTATCGCCACACGCGCGGCGTGGAAGGCCTGTACGACGAAGGCGATGAAGCAGGCCCAGGTGACCCGGCACAAGGCGATCGTCCGGGCCATCGCCCGCAAGGACGCTGTCGCGGCGACGGATGCGATGCGCCAGTTGTTCGACGATGCGATCCGCGAAAACTGGAGCAGGCTTGCTGCCCATCGTTTCTCGTTCGACCCGTTCTTCGACCAGGGCCAGCGCCCCGCCCTCAAGGCTTGATCGAGGACGGGGCGGGCGCGGCAGCGGGCCTCAGCCCACCATCGCTGTATAATTGGCGATGTCTTCATCGATCACCTGCCGCAGCTTCGGCGTGTTCATCAGGCGATCCTTGACGGCGTCGAGATGCGGGGTGGGCGAAAGGCCCTGGCCCGCGGGCGCCATGATCTTCCAGAGGGCGAGCACGCCGGCATGATAATCGAGGATGCCGAGCGCCTTGCCGGTGTCGCGCAGGGCGATGCGGCGTTCGAGTTCGGCATAGGCGGCATCGAGACGAATGCGCGCCTGTGCGCCGACCTCGGCGGCGGCCGTGTCGCTGGGTGCGTAGCGATTGGGGCGGTTGATCATCTTCCAGGCGGCTTGCACCTCCGCCGCCGCGACGATCATGGTCGACAGTTCCTTCGCCCGTTCGATCGGGGTGGGGTCGGCCCAGCCCTGGCCGCCATGATCGGCGATGAAACTGAGGATCGCGACGGTTTGGGTGACGATCGCACCGTCATGGTCCAGGGCCGGGACCTCGCCCAGCGGATTGATCGACAGAAACGGCTCCTGCTTGGTCTCGCCGGACAGTGAATTGACGATCACCACCTCATGGCCGATGTCGGCCGCTGTCAGGGCAAGGCGACATGCCAGGGCGATGCTCATGGGTGAGTGGTAGAGGCGCATTCGGTTCGATTCCCTTCCTGATTTTCGAAGGGATTGCTCACATATATCTGATATCTTGGCAATGTCGAATATGGGCGCGTCAGCCGGCCTTTGCTGAAGACATCCAAAAATTCCTGGATTTATGTGTGTTTTTCCGAATCGATCTCATCCATGGATGGGCAATAGATATCAGATAAGTACTGGACATGGCCGGCAATGGATAGCATAGTCGCCGGCAACGTGGCGCCGACGTGCCCGCGATCTTGCCAGGAGGAACATGATGTCGACGACCGAAGCCGTTGCGCCCCTGTGGGACTTTGTGGGGCATTATGTCGGACGCTTCTCGGTCGCGCCCGATTTCGGCGCCCTCGGGCAATATGAGTTCATCGGCGAGGCGCTGCTTCCGATCGCGCAGATGATCGTCGACACTGCCGCGATCAAGCCGGGCGAAGCCGTGCTCGACGTCGGCGCGCGGAACAATGCCGCGCTGCTGGCCGCCCAGGCCGGCGCGAAGGTCACCGCGATCGAGGTCTCGCCCCGCCTGCTCGACGTCGCGCGGGAGAGACTGAAGGATTTTCCCGATACCCGCTTCGAGCTTGCCGACGTCGCGAAGCTTCCCTTTCCGGACGCCAGCTTCGATGCGGTGATCGATGCGGTGAGCCTGATGTTCGGGGCGGACCGCGAGGCGGCGGTCGCCGAGATGGCCCGGGTGCTGAAGCCGGGCGGGCGCATCGTGTGGACCGGCTGGTTCGGCGGCGACGCGATCTCGGACGTGGCGAAGATCCAGATCAACGACACCGCGGCCGTCGTCGGCCAGGCGCCGTTCCCCTACAGCTATTGGGGCAATGAGGACGAGATGCGCGCGCTGTTCGGCGCGCGGGGTTTCGATGTCGTCCTGACCAAGCATCCGATGGTCAACACCGGCCCCGCGCCGCGCACCTTCCTCGAGGGGCTCGACCAGGTCCATCCGGTGTCGCGCGGCTGCAGCCTGGCGCTCGAGAAGGCCGGCCTCTTCGAACGGACGATGACCCGGATGGTCGAGGCGATCGAGCGCCGCAACGAGGACAGCGAGGGCACGAAGATCAGCCGGCACTATGTCGTCGGTGTGGCGACGCGGAAGGCCTGATCCCCTTTTGGAAGCTTGCCGTCGGGCGGGTGTGCCGGGTGCACGCTCGCCCGATCTCCCGATGGCGCGGACTGCTTCCGCGCCATCGGCCGAACGGCCTCAGCGATAGGGCGGGCGGTGCAGGCCCTTGGGGCTGGCGGTGAAGATCTCGCAGCCGGTCTCGGTGATGCCGATCGAATGCTCGAACTGCGCCGACAGCGTCCGGTCGCGCGTCACGGCGGTCCAGCCGTCGTCGAGCAGCTTCACGTCGGGGCGTCCGATGTTGATCATCGGCTCGATGGTGAAGATCATGCCGGGCCGCAATTCGGGGCCGGTACCGGACTTTCCATAATGCAGCACGTCCGGAGCGTCGTGATAGACGCGGCCGACGCCATGGCCGACGAAATCGCGGACCACGCCGTAGCGATGCTTTTCGGCATGGGATTGGATCGCGTGGCCGATGTCGCCCAGATGGTTGCCGGGCTTCGCCTGCTCGATGCCGAGCATCAGGCATTCATAGGTCACGTCGACCAGCCGTCGCGCCTTGATCGATACGTCGCCGACGAGGAACATGCGGCTGGTGTCGCCATGCCATCCGTCGACGAGCGAGGTCAGGTCGATGTTGACGATATCGCCGTCCTTCAGCGTCCGTTCGCTCGGGATGCCGTGGCAGACGACATGGTTGATCGAAATGCAACTGGTGTGCGCGTAACCACGATAGCCGATGTTCGCAGGGGTGGCCCCCGCTGCCCGTATCGCCTCGCGTGCGAAGTCGTCCAGGGCCGCCATGCTGACGCCGGGTTCGACCAGCTCGGTCAAGGCATCCAGGACCGTGGCGGTGACTTGGCCCGCCTTGCGCATGGCGGCGAACCCCTCGGGACCGTGCAGTTTGATGGCGCCTGTCCGGCGGTCTTCAGCCGCCGTGGCGGAAACATATTGGGTCATCGCTTTTCCAGAATCGCTTCCATGCGCGTCATTGATGAAAGCATATCTTATATGTTGGGCCCCGATTTGTCACATGGCATGACATCGGAAGCGGGAGGAATTCGCCGCTCCCTGATCGTGTCGATATCCGCGAAGCCGGCGAGCGTCATGGCCGTGCGCAATTCGACCTGGAAGCGTGCGAGCAGAGCGGCGATCGCCGCTTCGCCGCCCGCGGCGGCGGCATAGGCCCAGGCGCGGCCGATGAGAACGCCGTCGGCACCGAGCAGGAGCGCTTTCAGCACATCCTGTCCGCTGCGCACACCGCCATCGACGAGGAGTGGCGCCCGCCCGCCGACCGCCCGAGCGATCGCGGGCAATGCGACGGCTGTCGGAGCAACGCCGTCAAGCTGGCGCCCGCCATGGTTGGAGACGACGAGGGCATCCGCACCGGCATCGAGCGCCATCGTCGCGTCCCGCCTATCGAGGATGCCCTTGATGACGAGCCTGCCCTTCCATTGGTTCCGGAGCCAGGCGATGTCTTTCCAGGTGACGCCTGCGTCGAACTGCCGCATCAGCCAGCCCCCGAAGCCGGCCAGATGGCGCGCCTTCGCGACATAGGGCGCGAGGTTGCCGAATGTGTGCGGACCGCCGCGCAGCCCGACGTCGACCAGCCAGCGGGGATGGCATGCATAGCTGAGCAGCTTGGCCGGCGTGGTGCCGCCGAAGAGATCGTTGCGGATGTCGCGCCGCCGGATACCGGGCACGGCGAGATCGACGGTGAAGACCAGCGTGCGGCAGCCGCCGTCCCAGGCCCGCCGGAGCAGGTCGACGACGACGTCGCGGTCGCGCATCATGTAGAGCTGGAACCAGAAGGGGCGCCGGGCCGCCTGCGCGACCTCCTCGACCGAGCAGATCGCATTGGCCGACAGGCAGAAGGGGACGCCCGCGGCTTCGGCCGCGCGCGCCGCCTGCGTCTCGCCGCGCCGGCACATCAGGCCGGCAAAGCCGATGGGCGCCAGGGCGAGCGGCATCGAGCAGGCTTCGCCGAGCAGGTCGCCCGCCGTCTCGACGGCCGACATGTCGACCATCACCCTTTGGGGCAAGCGCACCGCTGCGAATGCGGTCTCATTCTCATGGATCGTCATCTCGTCGCCCGCACCGCCTTCGAAATAATCGAAGATGAGGGGCGGAATCCGCGACCGCGCGATCCGGCGGAAATCGGCATGGCTGGCGAGGGTGGCGTAGCGATCGGCCAATGCGGGATCCTTGATCGGGATGGAGTCAGGCGATCCGGTTGGCGGGGCGTTCGCCTCGTCGCCACGCCTCGATCGCGTCGCACAGCACCGTCGCCATGCCCCGCCGCGCCTCTTCGGTCGCGCTGCCGATATGCGGCGTCGCCACCACATCGGGCCGGGCCAGGAAGCGCGGATCGATCTGCGGTTCGTTGCGAAAGACGTCGAGGCCCGCCGCCCGAACCTTCCCGCTCTCCAGCGCCTCCAGCAGCGCGTCGTCATCGATCAGATCGCCCCGGCCGATATTGACGACGACCAGTCCATCGCGCGCCAGGGCGAGACGTTCGCGGTTCAGGAAGTTGCGCGTCTCGCCCGTGGAAGGGGCCGCGAGCAGGAGGATATCGGCGCTGGCGAGAAATTCCTCCGCGGTGGCGGCGAAAGTGGCCCCGGCTTCATCCACGGCCCGCCTGCGGTTGTGGTAGACCAGCCTCATCCCGAAGGCCGTGGCCCGGCGTGCCACCCTGCGACCGATGTCGCCCAGGCCGTAGATGCCCAGCGTCCTGCCCGCGAGTTCGACGCCGAGGATGTGGCTCGACCACAGGTCGGTCCATCGGCCTTCGCGCAGCAGGGCGGTCGCCTCGGCCATCCGCCGCGTCGCGGCCAACAGCAGCAACATCGCCTGATCGGCCACCGCATTCGAGAGGATGCCGGGCGTGTTGAACATCGGCAGGCCGCGCGCACGGACCGCGTCGAGATCGATATGGTCGAGGCCGACCGAATAGGTCGCGAGCGCACCCACCGAGGCGGGAAGGCCTGCAAGGAAGGCCGCATCCACCCGCACGGCCGGGCTCAGCAGCAGGACATCCGGGCAAAGCGTGCCGAGCGATGCCGGCTCCGCGTCTTCGATGATGAAGCGCCGTGCGAATTCGGCACGCGCGATCGGCGCCAGCGGGACGAGCGACGCTATCCGCACGGGGGACGACTGGTCGGGAGCGTCATTCAAGGCGCGACCGCCCGCTTGCCCTCGGCTTTCCGCTTGATGTCGAGGGCGACGTCGACGATCATATCCTCCTGGCCGCCGACCATCTTGCGATGGCCAAGCTCGATGAGGATTTCGCGGGCATCGAGGCCATAGTCCGCCGCCGCCTTCTCGGCATGGCGCAGGAAGCTCGAATAGACCCCGGCATAGCCGAGCGCGAGCGTTTCGCGGTCGACGCGGACCGGGCGGTCCTGCAGCGGGCGGACGAGATCCTCGGCTGCGTCCATCAGCGCGTTGACGTCGCAGCCATGATTCCAGCCCTTGCGGTCGACCGCGGCGATGAACACCTCGAGCGGGGCGTTGCCCGCGCCCGCGCCCATGCCGGCGAGGCTGGCGTCGATCCGCACCGCGCCCTGCTGCGCCGCGACGATCGAGTTGGCGACGCCGAGCGAGAGGTTGTGGTGCGCGTGCATGCCGCGCTGCGTCTCGGGCTTGAGCACCCGGTCATAGGCCTGGAAGCGGGCGCGCACCCCGTCCATGTCGAGCGCGCCGCCGCTGTCGGTGACGTAGACGCACTGCGCGCCGTAGCTCTCCATCAGCAGCGCCTGCTGGGCGAGCGCCTCGGGCTCGATCATGTGGCTCATCATCAGGAAGCCCGACACGTCCATGCCGAGGTCGCGGGCGATGCCGATATGCTGCTTCGAGACGTCCGCCTCGGTGCAGTGCGTCGCCACGCGGACCGAGCGCACACCCAGGGCATGGGCGCGGCGAAGTTCCTCGACGGTGCCGATACCGGGCACCAGCAAGGTGGTCAGCACCGAGCGGGTCAGCACGTCGGCGACGGCCTCCAGCCATTCCCAGTCGGTGTGGGCGCCGAAGCCGTAGTTGAAGCTGGCGCCGTTGAGGCCGTCGCCATGCGCGACCTCGATCGCGTCGACCCCGGCCTCGTCGAGCGCCCTGGCGATCGCGCGGACATGGTCGATCCCGTACATGTGGCGGATCGCGTGCATGCCGTCGCGCAGCGTCACGTCCTGGATGTAGAGCTTGTCCTTGCCGACGTCGAAGCTCATGCCGCGGCCCTCCGTTCGATGATGCGCTGCGCGAGCAGCTCGCCGGTCGCCTTGGCGGCGGCGGTCATGATGTCGAGATTGCCCGAATAGCTGGGCAGATAGTCGCCGGCGCCCTCGACCTCGAGGAACACCGAGGTCTTGATGCCGGTGAACTCGCCGCGGCCGGGGATCTTCAGCCTGTTGTTGTCGCCGAACCGCTCGAACTGGACCTCCTGCTTGAGGCGGTAGCCCGGCACATAGGCCTGCACCTTCGCGACCATCGCCGCGACCGAGGCGCGGATCGCCTCCTCGTCGGCGCCCTCGGACAGGGTGAAGACGGTGTCGCGCATGATCATCGGCGGCTCGGCCGGGTTGAGGATGATGATCGCCTTGCCCTGCGCGGCGCCGCCGACCTTCTCGATCGCGCTCGCCGTGGTGCGGGTGAACTCGTCGATGTTGGCGCGGGTGCCGGGGCCGGCCGAGCGCGACGAGACCGAGGCGACGATCTCGGCATAATGGACCGTCGCGACCTGGCTCACGGCGGCGACGATCGGGATCGTCGCCTGGCCGCCGCAGGTGACCATGTTGACGTTGGTCGCGTCGAGATGCTCGTCCATGTTGACGGGCGGGATGGTGAAGGGGCCGATCGCCGCCGGGGTCAGGTCGACCACCAGCTTGCCGTCGGCGCGCAGCGCCTCGTCATGGACCTTGTGGGCATAGGCGGAGGTCGCGTCGAAGACGACGCCGATCTCGGCATAGTCGGGCAGCTTCTTCAGCCCCTCGATCCCCTCATGCGTGGTCGCGATGCCGCGCTCGCGCGCCATGGCGAGGCCCTCGGACGCCGGATCGATGCCGACGACCGCCGCCAGCTCCATGTTCTGGGGATATTTGATCATCTTGATCATCAGGTCGGTGCCGATATTGCCCGATCCGATGATCGCCGCCTTGACCTTCTGGCTCATCGTCACGCTCCGTAAGTGAATGTGCAGGTGCCGAGACCGCCGATCCGCGTGCGGACCTCGTCGCCCGGCGTCAGCGCGACCATCGGGCCGAGCGCGCCGGACAGCAGGATGTCGCCCGCGCGCAGCGGCTCTCCGTTCAAGGCCAGCGTTCGGGCGAGCCAGCGGACCGATTTATAGGGATGGTCGAAGCAGGCGGCGCCGGCGCCGACGGAAACGATCTCCCCGTTGATCTCGGTGACCATGCCGCAACTGTAGAGATCGAGGCCGATCGGGGATCGCACTTCGGTACCGAGTATGAAGAAGGCCGAAGACCCGTTGTCGGCAATGGTATCAGACAAGGTGATCTTCCAATCGGTAATGCGGCTGTCGACGATCTCGATCGCCGCCATGGCGCCGTCGATCGCGGCGGCGACATCGTCCAGCGAAAGGTCGGGATCGGCGAGGTCGCGCCCGAGGAGGAAGGCGATCTCCGCCTCCGCGCGGGGCTGAGTGACCGTCGCCGGGTCGAGCACCCCGCCATCGTCTATCCGCATGTCGGCGAAGAGCGCGCCGAAATCGGGCTGATCGATGCCGAACTGCCGCTGAACCGCCTTTGCGGTCGCACCGATCTTCCGCCCGACCAGACGGCGCCCCTGATCGATCCAGTAGCGGGTGTTGATCGCCTGCACCGCATAGGCGCCGTCGATATCCAGCGGCTCGAGGAAGGCGCGCAGCGGCGCGATGCTCTCGCCCCGATAGGCGTCGCGCAGTAGCCGCGCGGCATGATCAAACTGTCTCTCCATCGCAGAAAGATATATGATATGTTGGCAAGGTCGGACAATCTCGACCTGTCCCAACTTTCCGCAGGATGGAAAAATCGCGATGGCTGGATCGCCAACTTCGCTGGATAAATCGCTTTCGCTGCTGGTCCGGGTGATCGAGGACGGGCGCGATTGCCCTTCGCTGTCGGCGCTGGCCGATGCGGCCGACCTGCCGATTTCGACCGCTCACCGGCTGCTCGGCGGCCTGGAGCGGGCGGGCTTGATCGCCCAGCTCGGCCGCCATCGCTATGTGGGCGGGCCGGTGTTGTTGCGGCTGGCCCAGCTACAGCTTACGCCGAACCAGATCCTCGCCGAGGCCGCCAGGCCGATCCTGTCGGAACTGTCGCGCCGGACGCGCCGGATAACCCATCTCGGCATCCTCGAAGACGGCATGATGACCTATCTCCTCAAGGAGGGAGACGCCGACGGCGCTGCGGTTTCGCAGCCGGATATGCAGCTGGAGGCCTATTGTTCGGGAGTGGGCAAGGCGCTGCTTGCGCATCTCCCTCAGGACGACTTCGACGCCTATCTCGCGACGGCGCCTTTCGTCGCGCTGACGCCCGCTACGATCATCTCGTCCGGGACTCTACGGGCGGAACTCGCTGTCACCCGGGAGCGCGGCTATGCGCTCGATCAGGGAGAGATGTTCGATGGCTTCATCTGCATCGCCGTACCGATCCGCATCGGCGATCGCGTGGTTGCCGCGATCTCGCTCGTTGTGACGCACACGGCGACGCCTTGCCGTCCCGTCAGTTACCTCGCCCGCCTTCACGGTGCCGCTTCTCGGATCGAACAGCGTCTCCTCGGGTTGCGCGACCTATTCACACCGATACGATCAGGCTCTTCGCGTGATCTGGTACACGTACGCTAATCAGATAGGCGCAACCTCGTCTTCAGGCGTTTCGTTTTCCGATCGCCATCACTTCCCTTCCATCCGGGCCTTTCGGCCTCTACAGCGATTTCCAGGTAGATGGGAACATCTGCCGGCTCGGAAATCGTGGTAACACAAGAAGCTAGGGCGACCGATCCGATGCAATCGGATCGTGAACCGCCCTGGCCCGCATTCCGGCAAGACGCTGGGATATGATCGCTTCGGCCTCGGCGACGATGCGGCTGACGAGTTGCTCGCAGCTCGGCACGTCGTGGATCAGGCCTTGCACCATGCCGGCCCAGAACAGCCCGCGCGACAGGTCGCCGCTGTCGAGGACGTCCTTGCCCCGGGCGCCGGACACGAGGTGCCTGATATCCTCGAAGGTCGAGTCCGGTCTGGCGGAGATGGCGACCACCTCGTCCGACACGTCGCTCTTTCCCACCCGGGCCGTGTTCCTGAATTTGCGGAAGATGAGGTTCGTGCCGCGTTCGTCATTCTCCAGGATTCTCGCCTTCACCTTGTCGTGGATGGGCGCCTCTCTCGTGGCCAGGAAGCGGGTTCCCATGTTGATGCCCTCCGCCCCCAGCGCCAGCGCGGCGGCCAGGCCGCGCCCGTCGCCGAAACCGCCCGACGCGAGCAGAGGGATTTCAAGCTTGTCGGCGGCGGCGGGGATCAGGATCAGACCGGGAATATCGTCCTCGCCGGGGTGTCCGGCACATTCGAAGCCGTCGATCGAAACGATGTCGCAGCCGCCCCTTTCGGCGGATAGCGCATGGCGGACGCTGGTGCACTTGTGCAGGATCGTCACGCCGTGGGGCTTCAGCATGTCCCAGATCTCGCGGACGGCCGGAGTGCCCGCCGTCTCGACGATCTTGACGCCGCTGTCGATGACGACCTGCGCATAACCCTTGTAGTCGGGCGCATTGATCGTGGGAAACACGGTGATGTTCACCCCGAACGGCTTGTCGGTCATCGCGCGGCATCGCGCTATCTCCTCGCGCAGCGCCCGCGGATCGGGTTGGGTCAGCGCGGTCAGGATGCCGAGCCCGCCGGCGTTCGAAACCGCGCTCGCCAGGGCGGAGAGCCCGACATGCTGCATCCCGCCCTGGACGATCGGGTGCTTGATGCCGAGCTTTTCGGTAATGCGCGTTCCAATACCCATTTCATCACCTCAAAGCGTGGGGCGCCGCAGCCGAGCGATACGCCGTCTTCAGCACGTCTCGTCCGGAGCATCCGCATGGGGGCGGACCGCCTCTATCCCGGAGGCGCAATCTCTTATTGGGAGCCGCCGGCTTTCACCCATTCGCACGCGGCCTGCGTACAGGCAGGCGATGCCGGGCCGGTCGCGCCTTTTGCGCTGTCAGCTAAGCCGTTGCGACGGCCAGTCAGCGGCTTCCTCTTCCACGCGCGATCCTCGGCAGCGGCAGGATCAACGACGGGAAGAGGCTATGGAGCGGTCACCGGCAAGCAACCAGGATGTGATCGGGGCCGCGATCGGCCGCGCCGCGCGCAAATATCGCGATCGGCCCGCGCTGCTGTTCGGCGACCGGTCGTGGAGCTTCGCCGAGTTGCACAGGGCGGCGGAACGGGTGGCGGCCGGATTGCGCGCCGCGGGGCTGGAACCGGGCGACCGGGTTGCCGCCTATGGCCATAATTCCGACGCCTATCTCCTGTGCTGGTTGGGTGTCGCCATGGCCGGGCTCGTCCATGTTCCGGTCAATGCGGGGCTGGCCGGAGCGGAACTGGGCTTCATCATCCGTCAGTCGGGTGCGCGCGCGATCTTCTGCGATGCGGATAGGCTGGCGGCCGCCAGGCAGGTCGAAGAGGTGGCGGCCTTGTCGATGATCGGCTCGCTCGCGGGGGGAGGCGACCTCGACATTCTCGACATGGCGCTGCGCGGCGACGCCCCGGTCGCGCTTCCCGCCCTTCGCGGCGGCGACCTGGCGCAGATCCAATATACGTCGGGAACCACCTCGGCGCCGAAGGGCGCGATGATGCAGCATCGTGCGATCCTCGCGGAATATGTCTCCTGCATGCACGCGCTGGATTATGGCGAAGGGGATATCTGCCTCGCCGCGCTGCCGCTTTACCACACGGCGCAGATGCATGCGTTCACCATGCCGCAACTGCTGGCCGGGGCGACGACCCACCTCATCGAATCTCCCCGGCCGGAACGGGTGTTCGAGCGTATCGAAAGCGTCGGGATCACATCCTTTTTCGCGCCGCCGACGGTGTGGATCAGCCTGTTGCGCCATCCGGATTTCGACCGGCACGACCTGCGGTCGCTGAGCAAGATCTATTATGGCGCATCGATCATGCCGGTGCCGGTGCTCGAGGAAATCCGGACGAGGCTGCCGGGCGCGCGTCCCTATAATGCCTATGGGCAAAGCGAGATCGGTCCGGTGGCGACCGTCCTCGCGCCGGAAGAGCATGACACGCGGCCGGCATCGGCGGGGCGTCCCGTGCTGAACGTCGAGACGCGCGTCGTCGACGAGGCGATGAACGACGTCGCTCCCGGCGAACTGGGCGAAATCGTCCATCGGTCGTCCCAGTTGCTGGCCGGTTATTGGGAAAGGCCGGACGAAACCGAGGCCGCGTTCCGGGGCGGCTGGTTCCATTCCGGGGACCTCGGCTTCATGGACGCCGAAGGCTATATCTTCGTCGTCGACCGGATACGCGACGTCATCAACACCGGAGGGGTCCTCGTCGCGGGGCGCGAGGTCGAGGACGTCGTCTTCACCCATCCGGCGGTTTCCGAGGTGGCGGTGATCGCGCTGCCCGATCCCAAATGGATCGAAGCGGTGACCGCCGTCGTCGTGCTGCGCGACGGCGCGCGGGCGACGGCGGAAGAACTGATCGCCCATGTCCGCGCCCGCCTCGCCGCGCACAAGACGCCGAAACGGATCATCTTCACCGACAGCCTGCCGCGCAACGGATCGGGCAAGCTGCTGAAGCGCGAACTGCGCAGCCTTTATGCGGAGACGGGTCAGGCGGGGATTGCTGCGGTCAGCACATAGTGGATGCACCCTCCGTACAGCCGGCCGTCCGCCGCCCGATATCTGTGGGCCGGACAAAGCGAACATATGGAGCGGATCGGACGTGCAACTGTCATATGTGGGATTGGGCGTGGCGGACGTGCCCGCCTGGCTATCCTTTGCCACCGACGTCCTTGGCCTGACGGCGGAACGGGAAGCGGACGAGGCGCGTCTGCGGGTGGACGGAAAGGCCTGGCGCATCGCCGTGCGGCCATCCCCGGCGAACGATCTGGTTTATGCCGGGATCGAGGTGGACGGGGATCGGGCGCTGATCGAGGCGAGGCAGCGGCTCGAAGGCGGGGGCGTCGAATGCCTTTCCCTGTCGGTGGACGAGCTGGCGTCGCGCCAGGTGCGGTCCGGGTTCTGGTTTCGCGATCCCGACGGTCTCCGGCTGGAGGTGGTGCACGGCCTCGCCGATGCCGGAACGCCCTTCCGATCGGACATTGGGGCGGGCTTCGTCACCGATGACGAAGGGCTGGGCCATATCGTCCTGGCCGTGAGCGACCTCGATCGCGCCGTCGCCTTCTACGAGCGCGTCGGTTTTGCGATCAGCGATTTCATAACCGCGCCGGTGGGGCCGGAAATGGTGCTGCGGATCGCCTTCCTCCACTGCAACGCGCGCCATCATTCGCTGGCGCTGGCGCCGTTGCCGGGTGGGAAGCGGCTCAACCATCTCATGCTGGAGATGACCGGGCTGGACGACGTGCTGCGCGCGCATCGGCGCAGTGTCGACCGAGGTTTCGTGACCGGCGGGCTGGGACGGCACACCAACGACAGGATGCTGTCCTTCTACGCCACGACGCCGGCCGGCTTCGATGTCGAGTGCGGCTTTGGCGGATGCAAGATCGAAGGGAAGCCGGAAGTGCGCGAATATGACGCGATCAGCTTCTGGGGTCATGAAAGGAGCTGAACAACATGGCAAATGGACCGCAATCGCATTTCGCCGACGTCGACGGCGTCAAATATCATTATCACGACATCGGAACCGGCGAGCCGCTGATCCTGATCCATGGCGGCGGGCCGGGTGCGAGCGGCTGGAGCAACTATAGCCGCAACGTCGAGGCGCTTTCACGGCAGTTCCGGCTGATCATCCCGGATCTCGTCGGCTATGGCCAATCCGACAAGCCGGTGCTCGAAGGTCCGCGTTTCGGCATCTATGCCAAGGGCATGCTGGGCCTGATGAGCAGGATCGGCATCGAAAAGGCGCATGTCGTCGGCAACAGCCTGGGCGGCGGAACCGCGATCAAGATGGCGCTGGAGGCGCCCGACCGGATCGGGCGGCTCATCCTGATGGGGCCGGCCGGACTGCTGGCGCCCTCGACCCCGATGCCCACGCTGGGCGTGCGGCAGATCATGGAATTCTACGGCGGCGAAGGGCCGACCCGTGAAAAGCTGCGCGCCTTCCTGCAGACGATGGTCTACGATTCCTCCTTCCTGACGGAAGAGTTGCTGGACGGCAGGATCGCCGCCGCGACACAGCCGGACCTGCTGGCCAACCCGCCTCTGGGCAGGGGCGGACCGCCGCCGATCGAGGCGCTCTGGAAGGAGAACCTCGCCGGCATCACCCACGATACGCTGATCCTGTGGGGGCGCGAGGACCGGGTCAATCCGATGGACATGCACCTGACGCTGCTGGCGCAGCTCCCCAACGCCCAGTTCACCGTATTCACCCGCTGCGGCCATTGGGTCCAATGGGAAAAGGCGAAGGCATTCAATGTGTTGGTTGCCTCTTTCGTGAGGGGCGAGATGTCCTGAAGCGGGTCGGCGATGCCGCATATTGCAGCGCTGACGGGCAAGTCGTTGCGCAGGCCATGCAGAAGTCCGCGCCGGGCGTCTCCAAAGAACGAGACGAAGTCATTCGGAGAGTGAAGTGTCCCAAGCACCAGCGGTTCTTGAACAGGATCTGTCGTCCCGGGAGAGCCGGCTCGAAGCGGTCCTGGAAAATGTGCGGGGCCGGCGCGGCGAGATCGAGCGGGGGCGGTGCGTTCCGCGCGATATCGTCGACGGCCTGGTGTCCGCCGGCCTCTATCGCGCGACCGTCCCGCAGCGGTTCGGCGGCGACGGGCGGCCGCTCTCGGTCTCGCTGCGGCAGATCGAGCGCATATCGGCGGTCGATCCGTCGGTGGGCTGGGTGGCGAGCTTCGCGCCGCAGGGCGCCAATTATTTCGGCGCCCTGTCGCCGGATCGGCTCGCCGAAATCTATGCCGACGGCCCGGACGTCGTCGGGGCGGGAGGACTTTTCCCGCTACAGCCGGCCGAGCGCGTTCCGGGAGGATTGCGGATCAACGGCCGCTGGAAGTTCGGCAGCGGCTCGCTGGCGGCCGACTGGATATCGGTCGGCATCATCGTCCCGGGAGACGAGGGCGCCACGCCGCCGCCGCGGCTGATCGTCCTGCCCGCGGAGAAGGTCGACATCGTTCCCAACTGGGAGACGGTCGGCCTTTCCGGCACCGGCAGCCACGACCTCGTCGTCAGGGATGTGGTGATGGCCGAGGACTGGTCGTTCGTCCGTGGCGGCGCGCCGCAAAGCGATGACGTGATTTGCCGCTTTCCCGCGATGGCGCTCGCGGCCTGCGCCTTCGCCGTGGTCGGGCTGGGAGCCGCGCGGGGCGCGCTCGATGCGGCGATCGACGTTGCCGCCGGCAAGACGTCGATCACTGGCGGTCCGCGGCTTGCGGACAAGGCCTATGTCCAACATGCGATCGCGAAGGCGGAGGCGGCATTGGGCGCCGCCCGGGCCTTTCTCTACGAGCAGGTCGACGGCGCCTGGGCGGCGGTCGAAGCGGGGAGGGAGGTGCCGCCGCGCGATCGCATGGCGCTGCGGCTCGCGGCGAACCACGCCTCGCGCGCCGGTGTGGAGGTGGCGCAAGCGGCCTTCGCGACGGTCGGAACGACGGCGATCTTCCTCGACAACCCGATCCAGCAGTTCCTGCGCGACGCGCTCGTCGTCAACCAGCACGCCTTTCTGGGCGAGGCGAATTACGAGGTCGGCGGACGCATGCTGCTGGGCCTGCCGCCGTCGCCGGGCTTTCCCTGACACGTCCCCGCTTCCCCCATCCTGGCCCTATTTGGAGATCGCCATGACCACCATCCCGTCGCCCGCGACATTTCCGATCCGGGTGCTGTTCTGCATCGGCATCACCCAGACGTTCTTCGACTTGCCGACGGCCGGGCAGGCCGAGGTGTTCGCCGGCTTCGCCGCCGCGTTCGGCGACCTGGAGGGGCGTTTCGGATTGAAGCTCCTCGGTACGCTCGACGATGACCGCATCCAGGTCGGTCAGTCGGTCGGACATCCCTTCACCTCCTACATCCTGGCGGAAGTGCCGGACCTGGAGACGATCGTGAAGGTGTGCGACCAGCTTCGCCAGACGCCGGTCGGGGACTATCGGCTATGGCGCTATGCCCGGATCGAGACGCGCATCGGCCGTCCGGCGTTCACCGAAAGCCCCCATGGCTGAGCTGTCCGCCCTTGCCGCCCGCATCGCGGTGCTGGAGGATGAGGCGCTCATAAGGCGGGTCGCCGCGCGCTACATGCGCCTGTGTGACGAGCCGCTGGTCGATGACAGCGACGCCGCCTTCGCGGATTTGTTCACGCAGGACGTCGTCTGGGAAGGCGTGGGCGCCCGGGCCTCGCAGGAATTCGGAAGGGTCGAGGGACGGGACGCCCTGCTCGCATGGTTCGGATCGTTGCGTGCACCCGGCACCCGGCATTTCCTGCTGAACGTCCATTTCCTGACCTCGGAATCGATCGAGGTCGACGGGGACCGGGCGACCGGTCGCTGGACGATGTTCCAGACCGCCCTGTTGGGGGACGAGGCGGGCGAATTGCGCATGGCAAGCCTGCGGATCGGCTTTCGTCGGGACGGCTCCGCGTGGCGCATCGCGCATTTCCGGACGCGGAGCCTGTGCAAGGCGCCGATCGGCGTCGACGCGGCGCGCCTGCTGGCCGGAGGGCTGGCATGAACTCCGCCTTCGTCGAGCGCCTTTCGATCGGCGATGTCCGGGGGCCGCGCGTCGCGGTCAAGGATTGCATCGATGTCGCCGGCACGCGGACCGGCTGCGGTTCCCGCGCCCTGGCGGAGACGGAGCCGGCATCCGGCCACGCGCGGGTGGTGCGGCAAGTGCTGGATGCCGGCGGCCATCTGGTCGGCAAGACGGTGATGCACGAACTGGCCTTCGGCGTGACCGGGATCAATCATTGGGCGGGGACGCCGGCCAACCCGGCGATGCCGGGGCATATTCCGGGCGGATCGTCCAGCGGATCGGCGGCGGCCGTCGCGGCGGGGGAGGCCGATGTCGCGCTGGGCACCGATACCGGCGGATCGATCCGCATGCCCGCCGCCTGTTGCGGAATCATCGGATTGAAGCCCAGCTTCGGACTGGTCGGCCGTCAGGGCGTCCACCCTGCGGCAAGCTCGCTCGATTGCGTCGGACCGATGGCGCGAACCATGGACGACATCATCTGGACGATGGAAGCGCTGGTCGACGGCTTTCATGTGCCGCCATCGCCGCATCTGCGCTTCGGCGCGCTCGATGTGGATTGCGATTCCCGGCTCGCCAGCATGGTCGCGGCCGCCGTCCCGGCGGCGATCCCGATGACGTCGCAGCGCATGGCGGAAGCCTATGATGCGGGTCTTTCGATCATCAGCCGCGAAACGTTCGCCGCATTCGGCCATCTGCTCGCTACCGGACGGGTCGGCGCGGATGTCGCCGCGCGCCTGGCCGCCGCCGCCCGCGTCGACGACTGGCAACTGGCCAGGGCGGAAGCGGTGCGCGCGGCGTTCCGAACCGAAATCGACCGATTGTTGCAGCGGGTCGACATCCTGGTCTTGCCGACCTTGCCGGCCTTTCCGCCCCGTCTGGAGCTGGCTGCGCGAGCGAAGGCCCTGGTGACCATGACCAGCCTGGTGCGTCCGTTCAACCTGTCGGGCCATCCGGCCCTGACGCTTCCCGTCGTCGCGGGGCCGGGCCTCGTCGCCGGGCTGCAACTCGTCGGCCGGCACGGCGAGGACGGCCTGCTCTGCGCGGCCGGACGCCGGATCGAACATGCCCTTGCCACCCCCCGATCCAGCTGGAGAGGCGAAAATGCTTGAGACATACGACGGAAAAAATGCACCCGATGCGGTTCCTCTCGAGGAACGGGTGCGCGAGGATCGCCTTCACGCGTCGCTCTACACCGATCCCGACATCTTCCGCCGGGAGATCGAGCGGATTTTCCATGGCGGCTGGGTGTGGGTCGCCCATGAAAGCGAGATCCCCGAGCCCGGTGATTTCAAGACGACCGAAATCGGCCTGTCGCCGATCATCGTCACACGGGCGAAAAGCGGGCGGGTGCATGTCCTTTTGAACCGATGCCGGCACAAGGCGGCGACGGTCTGCGAAAGCCAGCGGGGCAACACGTCGAGCTTCACCTGTCCTTATCACGCCTGGAGCTATGGGCTGGACGGACGCCTGCTCGGAATACCCTATGAGGACGGATATGACGGCCTCGTCGACAAGAAGCAGCTACCGCTCCACGCGCTCGAGGTCGGCATCTACGCGGGTCTGATCTTCGCTTCGATGAATCCCGAGGTGGAGCCGCTGGACAGCTTCCTGGGCCCCGCCCGGCCATGGATCGACCTGTTCATGCACCAAGGGGGCGGCTTTCCCGTCAAGGCATCCGGAGCGCATGCCTTCCGCTTCAACGGCAATTGGAAGATCCAGCTCGAAAATACGACCGATGCCTACCACTTTCCCTTCGTCCATCGTTCCTTCATCCATTCGGTGAGCGCGGAGATGGCGAAGACGTTCACCACCTTCGTGCGGCAGGAGGGGCCGCATGTGCGCGCGCTCGGCAATGGGCATAGCGTCGCGGTCTTCTTCCCCGAAAATGTCGATATCAGGTCGGACGACGGCCGCCCGATCCCGGCGCATTTCGAGCCGCTGGCCGCGGAACTGGCCAGGCAATTCCCGATGGACCGGGTGCGCTGGATCATCCGGGCGATCGGCGGCGTGGGTTTCAACCTCAACCTGTTCCCCAATATCGGCCTTTCGGCGGCCTTCCTGCGCGAGCTGCGGCCGCTTGCGGTCGATCGCACCGAAATCCGGCACATCGCGCTGACGATGGACGGGGCGCCGGCCGAAGTGAACCGCCTGCGCTTGCGCCTTCACGAGAAATTCCAGGGCTCGGGAGGCTTCGGCAGTCCGGACGACATGGAGGCATGGGAACGGGTCCAGCGCGGCGCCGGGGCCGACAGGGACGATATGTGGATACTGCTCAACCGCGGCCTGGGCCGTGAAAAGGCCGATGCGGACGGGCAGCGCCATTCGCACGTCACCGACGAGACCGGCATGCGCGAAGCCTATGCGATGTGGAGAAAGGCGATGATCGGATGAGGCCGGCGAACGACATGGACAAGCTGACGGGCATCGAGGACGTCAGGGCCTTCCTCGACTATGAGGCGGACCTTCTCGACCGGAACGACTATCATCGCTGGCTCGACCTGTGGGAGCCGGAGGGCTTCTACATCCTGCCGATCGAGCGCGAGGGGAAGGATCATGCCGATCGGCTGAACCATGTCTTCGACGATCATGTGATGCGCCGCCAGCGGGTCGAACGGCTGCTGAGCGGCCATGCGCCTTCCGCCGCGCCGATCATGCGGACCGTCCGCTTCATCTCGCGGCTGCGCGTCATGGAGACGGGCGATGCGGAGGTGCTGGTTTCGTCGTCGCTGCTCATCGCCAGCTACAAGCGGCAGGTGCTGAAGCAGCTGCCCGCCGACGTCACGCACCGGCTGACCGTCCGGCCCGGCGAAGGAATCCGCATCCGGGAAAAGATCGTCCGGCTGATCGATTCCGATGAGCCGCTCGGCGAATTGAGTTTCGTCCTGTGATCGGGATCGCGCGGGGGGAAGGCCGCGTCGCGCTGGTCACGGGAGGGGGCAGCGGACTTGGCGCCCATATCGTCCGCGCCCTCCATGCGGATGGCTACCGGGTCCTGATCGGCGATGTCGCGATGGACGGCGCCAAGGCGCTGGCGTGTGACCTGGATGCGGGCGGCGAACGCGTCAGGGCCGTCCCGCTGGACGTCCGCGACAAGCGCGCCTTTGTCGCCGTGGTGGTGGCGGCGGCCGATTGGGGCGGCATCGACGTGCTGGTCAACAACGCCGCGATCACGCCGACCACGCCCGTCATGCTGATCGAGCCCGATGAGTTCGACGCGGTGATGGCCGTCAATCTGCGGGGGCCCTTTTTCGGCTGCCAGGTCGTCGGCGAACATCTGCGGGGACGCCGGGCGGGACGGATCATCAATATCGCCTCGCAGGCGGGACAGATGGGCGGCACCGTGACGGGCGCCCATTATGCGGCGGCGAAGGCGGCATTGATGCTGCTGACCAAATTCTTCGCGCGGGAATTCGGCGGGACGGGGATCACCGTCAATGCCGTGTCGCCGGGGGCGCTCGATCTGCCGGCCGTGCGCGCGGCGCTTCCCGCCGAACGGTTGCAGGCGATCGCCGCCGCCATGCCGTCCGGCCGGCTCGGTCATCCGGAGGAGGTCGCGGCCGCGGTCTGCCTCCTCGCCTCCTCGTCCATGGGCTACGTCACCGGGGCGACCTGGGACATCAACGGCGGGACTTTCATGCGCTGACGCGCAATCGTTGCGCTGTAGGGATAGTCGGCGTTATTCTCGCGGGCCATGCTCCCGAGAGGTTGACGATTCTGCGAGGCGGTCATGTTCACCTTGATCACCAGCGACGATATTTTCCGCTCCAATGTCGGCGCCGCCCTGTATCACACCGGCAGCCTGCTGGAGGGGACGGAGTATTTCCGGACGCATTCGCACGGCTTCGAGTTGCGGCCGTTCAGCGTCGCGCCCGGTTTCAGGCTGGATCACAAGCGCCTGGATGTCGGGCGGATCAAGATCGATTTCGCGCGGATCGACTGCGGCAAGGTGTTCGAGGTCATCCAGGTCTGCGATCCCGGCTATTATAGCTGCCGCATACCGATCACCGGCAGTTGCGAATATCGCCTGCACAACGCCAAATGGACCCTCGGGCCGGGACAGATACTCGCGGGCAATCCCTTCGACTCGATTCCGAAGCGGTTCGTCGCTCCCTATACCCAGGCTATTCTGAGCATCGAGGTGGGCGCGCTCAACGAAGTCCTGGCGGCGGAGCTGGGGCACCCGATCGTCGATCCGCTGCGGTTCGAGCCCATCCCCTCGGCCGGGCCCGCGGCGCGGCTGCTTTCCACCATGGTCGAATTCAACTGGATGACGTTCGACACCGGCACGGCGGCGACCCACTGGCGGGTCGCCCGCCAGCTCGAGCGCGCCCTGCTCGTCGGCCTGCTGAGAGCGGCGCCGCACAATTATTCGGTGGAAATGGAGCTGCAAAGCCGCGAGATCGCGCCCCATTATGTTCGCCGGGCAGAGGCGTATATCCGCGCCAACATGGCCAGGGACCTGAAGATGGAGGATATCGTCGAGGAGTCGGGGGTCAGCAGCCGCACGCTCTTCTACGGCTTCCGTCGCTGGCGCCAGACCACGCCGATGGCCTATCTCAAGGCCGCGAGGCTGGACTGCGCGCGCATGGCGCTGACCGGGGCCTCGGTGGCGGGGGGCAGCGTCACCGATGTCGCGCTGGGCGTCGGCTATCAATATTTGAGCCGCTTTTCGTCCGACTATCGCGCCCGGTTCGGGGAACGGCCGTCCGATACCTTGTTGTCCGTAACCCGGCAATGATCCCCTCCGGGCGGCCCGAAGCCGCCGGAGGGACGGAGATCCGCGATCACGCGGATCTCCCGGTCTTCGTCAGGACGTCGCCGCTTGTCCGTCGCCAAGCGCCGCGATGAAGCGAGCGGCCTCTTCCAGGCTGATCCCGGCAAGATTGATCCGTCCGCTTTCGGCCATGTAGATCGCCTGTTCGGTGCGCAGCGTCTGCACCTGTTCGGGCTGAAGGGCGAGCTGGGCGAACATGCCCTGCTGGCCGGCGAGAACCGCCAGGCCGGGCACCTTACCGAACAGGGCGCGGACGCCCCGGATGCGGGCGCGCATTTCGGCGAGTTCGGCCTGCCATTGTCCGGTCAGTCCAGCATCCGACAGGATCGCCTCGACGATCGCCGCCCCATGATCCGGCGGCATCGACCAGAGCAGGCGGCTGCGCAGCGCGAGGTTCGACATCACGGCCAGGTTGCTGCCGGTCGATCCGGTCCGCACGAAAAGGGCGCCGACACGCTCGCGATAGAGGCCGAAATTCTTGCTGCACGAATAAGCGAGGAAATATTGCGGCAGGTCGGCGATGATCCTGACACCCGCCAGATCCTCTTCGATGCCGGTTCCCAGCCCGTGATAGGCGAAATCGACGAACGGAATCAGCCCGCGCTCGCGCATCGCGGCGGCGGCTTCCGTCCATTGCGCGGGGGTGAGGTCGGCGCCGGTCGGGTTATGGCAGCAACCTTGCAGCAGGATGACGTCGCCGGGCTCGGCGCGGTTGCGCAGCAGATCCATGACCTCGTCAAAGGCCACCAGTCCGGTCGCGGGGTCGAGATAGCGGAACGTCGCCGGTTCGAGCCCCGCAATGCGGGCCAGGGGGATATGGGCGGGCCAACTGGGATCGCTGATCCAGATCCGCGTCCGGGGGCGGGCGGCGTTGGCGATCTCCATGCCCAGCCGGATCGCGCCGGTGCCGCCCGGCGTTTGCAGCCCGACCAGGTCGGAGGGAGCAGGTTGCGCGAACAGGAGGGCGCGCAGGCGATCCAGATAGGCGACGTTGCCGTCGGCCCCCAGATAGGCCTTCGTGGCCTGAGTTTCGACGAGCTTCCGTTCGGCCGCCTTGACCGCCCGGAACACCGGCGTTTCGCCCTTGTCGTTGCGATAGACGCCGACGCCCAGGTCGATCTTTCCCGCGCGCCCGTCTTCCCGGAACAATTTGATGAGCGAAAGCAGCGGGTCGGCGGGCTGTGGCTGAAGCGTGGCGAAGAAGGAAATCGGGGATTGTGTCATGCGCCGGTCCTTTGGGCTGTGATGGGGGATCAGATGGCTTGCGGCCGGTTGCCGCGAACGGGCGCCGCCGGCGATCGCCGCCAGGTCAGCGCCAGCAGGACGAGACCGCAGCCATAGAGGAGGCTCGCGGCCCAGCCGATCGCGAAGGGACCCGCGTGGCGGTCGACCAGCGCCGCCAGCATGGCGCCGGCGATGCTCGCCGACATGGTGGCCAGGGGGGCGATGGCGACGGCTCGCTTGGTCGGGTCGCGCAGGGCGAGAACCGTCATCAGCAGCGGCGACATGATCAGCGAGCCCACCTGCTCGGTGCATATCGCGACCTGAATCGCGGCCTGCCGAAAGCTCGGGGGCAGGAGCGAGGCATGCGTCGATACGAAGGCGGAGGCGACGAGCAGGACGAGGCAGATGACCATCGGCGGGAACAGGCCGATGCGGCGCGCGGCCAGCGTCATCGCCCCCAGCCCCGCCAGCCCGACCAGGGCGCCCTGCGCGAGGCTGGCCGAAAGCCGGTCGACGTCCAGCCCGACATGGGCGCCCAGCCGGCCCCATGAGGCGTAGATGGTGGTGAAGCCGGTCACGAAGCAGAAGACCATGCCGATGCCCAGCCAGGCGTGACGTCCGATGGATTTAGATGCGGTCGGCGCCGCATCGTCCGGGCGATGATCGCCGATATCGGCAAGGCGCGCGAGCGGCAGCCCGCACATGGCCATTCCCGCGAGCAGGGTGAAGATCGCCATCGGCGCGGGGCCGAAATGCGCGGCCACGCCCATCAAGGGCGGCAGAATGGAAAAGGTCAGCATCGCGAACAGGCCGACGACGAACTGGTTCAGCAGGAAGAAGCGGTCGGGATCGGGCGAGCGGCCGATGCGGGCGAGCGCGGCGGACATCGCCACCCCCTCGCCGAGGCCGGCGAGCAACCGGAGCAATCCGGTCAGGGCCAATCCGCCCGCTCCTTTCCAGAGCGCGAGGCTCAGCGCGACGTTCGCGAAACAGATCGTCGCCAGCCCGGCCTTCAGCAGCGTGGATGTGGGCCGGCCGAGACCGAACATGCCCACGCAGAGCGATGCGACGCCTGCCGCCAGGAGTTCGACCGAACCGACCATGAGCAGCATTTGCGGCGACGCGCCGATGCCGGCTGCCATGGCCTCGGTCCACAAGGGCAGGAGGATCAGGTTGGAGAAGCCGAGACAGGCCGCGGGAATGACGGCGACAAGGAACAGCCAGCGATGTCGTTTCGTCCGTTCGACGGCGGGGGCGGCCCCGTTCGTTTCCATGCCGACCGTCCCGTCGGCTTCGGCTAAAGCGCGCATCGGACGACCTTGCCGTCGCGCATGATGAAGCCGATGCGCTCCTGCTGTTCGAACAGGGCGATGTCGTCCAGCGGATTGCCGTCGATGGCGATGATGTCCGCGCAGGCGCCGGGCGCGATCGTCCCCAACTTGCCTTCCATCTGAAGCAGCGCGGCGTTGACCGAGGTCGCCGATCGCAGGATCTCGACCGGACTGCAGACGGGCAGCCGCAAGCGGAACTCGCGGGCCTGGCGGTCCATCAGCGGGCCCAGCAGGTCGGTTCCGAAACCGATCTGGGCCCCGGCCTGTCGCAGATGGTCCAGCGATGCATAGGCCACGTCGCCCATCGCGCGGACCTTGTCGAGGATCGCCGCGGGCAATCCCATCTGCTCGGCGCGTTCCTTCATCGCGTCGCCGATGGCGAAGGTCGGCACGGCGAAAGCGCCGGCGGCGACGATGGCGTCGGCCCCATCCCGCTCGAGGATGGTGACGTGCTCCAGCGAACGGACGCCGTTGGCGACGCAGCGCAGCGCCGCCTCATTGGTATGGACATGCGCCATGACATAGGCGCGGCGCGTCTCGGCCTCTTCGACCGCGACCCGGATCTCGGCGTCGCTGAACTGCCGCATCCAGATCGGGTCGGTGCGCGACAGCACGCCGCCGGACACGAACAGCTTGATGTGGTGCGCGCCTTTGCGGAGCTGATCGCGCACGACCCGGCGCACCTCGTCGGGGCCGTCGGCGACGGTCGCCAGCGCCCCGCAATAAGCGCAGGCGCAGGCGTCATAATGGTCGGGCAGGCGGAAATCGCCATGCCCGCCGGTCTGGCTGATAGCGAGGCCGGGAAAGAAGAAGCGCGGCCCGTCGATCAGGCCCTGTTCGAGGGCGGTCGCCAGCGGCAGATCGCCGCCGGCGGCATCGCGCACGGTGGTGAAGCCGCGGTGCAGGGCGCCTTCCAGGAAACGCCGGGCATGGAGGCTGCGCAGGGCGGGGGAGATGTGATCGACCTTTTCGAGGTCGACCTCGATCCCATAGGCGTGGAAATGGGCGTCGATCAGGCCGGGCATCACGAAATGCCCGTTCAGGTCGATCCGCCGTTCCGCGCCCGGAAGCTTGTCGAGCGGCGCGATTTCGCGGATCAGCCCGTCTTCGACATAGATGGCCTGTCCCTGCAACAGGTCGGCGGAGTGCCCGTCGAAGATCGGGCCGTTGTGCAATATCGCGGACATGTCAGCCAACGGCCTGCTGCGGCTCGCGGAGGCCGAGAAGCTCCTCCATCGGCCGGAAGTCCTCGTCGAAGCCGAAGGCGCGGGGCCCCAGGACATCGAGCGCCTCGGGACGGCGCAGCACGGGGTCGCAACTGTAGGAGAGCACCTTCACGCGCTGGCCGTAGGCGAGCATGTCGGATGTCAGCGGCTCGGCGGATTCGCGGTCGAGCACGGTGATGAGGTCGGGCACGATCGTCGCGGTCTCGCCATTGATGCGGGCGATCGTGAATTCGTTCTGGATCTCGATGACGCAATCGTCCCCGCCGCCGTTCAGCGGTTGCAGCCGGGCCTGCCCCCAATGCCAGCCGTTGCGGATCTCGTGGGTCACGTCGACGATCTTGCCGTCGAAGATGATCTTCGCGGTGCGATCGGGCCAGCTGTTCAGATAGCGCAGCAGATTGTCGAAGGGGTCGCCATGGCTGTTGCGGCCTTCGCGTATGGCGCGTCCGATCTCCAGCGTCTGGCTGATGGTGCCGTGGATGGTCACTTCGCGCGCGCGCTTGCCGGACATCGGATACATCATGCAGAAGGCGCCGGCGCCCATCGCGATCGTCGCGGCGCGCGAGATATCCTCCGCCATCTTGTCGTCGGAGGCCTCGATCGTGACGACGTTGCCGCGTTCCTCCATGAGGATGGACGGCGTGACCGGGCAGCCGTGGATGCTGAAGGTGGTCATGTTCAGCTGCGGCAGCGCCCGGCCGATGCCGTCGGCATCGAGGACGGGAACCCCGCTAATCGCCCCCAGCGCCAACGGCATCATCGAATTGGCGCCGCCGATCTCCATGCAGAGCAAGGCGTCCACGCGCCGGTCGAAATGCGCCTCGGCGCGGGCCAGCACGCGCAGCATCGCCGTCTTGCTCAACAGGTTCTCGACCAGGATGGAAGGCGCGCCGACACCGGCAAAGACCAGCACGAAATCGTCGTCGCCGATCTCGTCGCAGCTTATGATCTTGGGGAAATTCCCGTTGGCGACCTCCGCCGCCACGAGCAGCTCGCCGATATAGGGATCGCCGCCGCCGCCCGTGCCCAGCACGACGGCGCCACGGGCCATGTCCTGGACGTCGCGCGGTGAATTGATGATGTACATGATATCCTCTCGATTGCCGCGGGGTCAGGCGAAGGCGGCGATGGGGCCGACCGCGCGGACCTTCACCTGCACCGCGCCGTCCTGCATGTGCGTCATCGGTAGCTCGACGAGCTCGATGACGTCCACCGCATCGGCCTGGGCGCCGGCTTCCACGGCGGCGGCGATGGCTTCGCCCGTCGCGAGCTTGATGACAGCGTCGCGTCCGAGCGTCTTCACGTCGTACATCTTGTCGATCCGTCCGCTGGCGAGGGCGATCGCGGCGCCGACGGCATTGGCGACCGCGGCGTGATCGGGGCGGACGACCTTCGAAACGCCGTTCAGCGGGCGGTTCACCAGAATATGGCCGCCGCCCACCAGGACCAGCGGCATGGGGGCCGCGTTGGTCTTGATCTGGTCGATCGCCTCCTCGATCCGAAGGTGGATCGTCTCCACCGCCGCATCGACCAGGGATGGGGGCAGATGGGCGACGAGGCCGGGATCGCCGATCTCGGCATGGCCCGCGCGCACGGCGATATCCGTCGCGGTCAGGGTCGCGCCGCCGAAGACCAGCCCCTCGGCCGGAAGACGATGCCCGACCGAAGTGGGGCCTACGACCGTCCCGCCGCCTTCTTCCGATATGATGCTGCCGCCGCCGATGCCGATCGAGAGCAGGTCGGGCATCCGGAAATTGGTGCGGACGCCGCCTATATGGTTGGCGGTTGCGGTTTCGCGGGGGAAGCCCCGGGCGAGGAAGCCGATATCGGTGGTGGTGCCGCCGATGTCGGCGACGATCGCCTCGGTCAGCCCGGTCAGGAAGGCGGCCCCCCGGATGCTGTTCGTCGGGCCGGCGGCGCAGGTCAGGATCGGCAGGGCCATGGCGCGATCGGCCGTGATTAGCGTACCGTCGTTCTGACTGAGGTACATCGGCGCCTTGATGCCCAGCTCGCCGATCGCGCGGTCCAGCGCGGGGACGATCCGAGACGCCAGCGCGGCGAGGCTGGCGTTGATGATCGCGGCATTCTCGCGATCGAGCAGTCCCAGTCCCCCCAGTTCGGTGGACAAGGTCACGAAGGCGTCGGGCACATGGTCGCGCACGATGGCGCGGGCACGCTCCTCGATCTGCGGACAGAGCGGAGAGAAGCCGCCGGATATGGCGAAGCTTCGGATGTTCTTGGCCCGCGCATCGCGCGCCGCCGCGCGGATCGCATCGACGTCGAGGGGGGCATATTCCTGGCCGGTGTAGAGCAGGCCGCCGCCCACCATGTAGATTTCGCCGCGGACCGCCTCGATGGCATCCGCCGGCCAGCCCGAAAATGGCGGAACGCCATCCCCCTTGGGCAAGGCGATGCGAATGGCGGCGACGGGCTCCAGCCCGCGCCTTTCGATGAACGCGTTGACGAACTGGGTGGTGCCGATCATCACCGCCCGCACCGACCCTATGGGAATGCCGGTCGTGTCGAGCACCGTCCGCACCGCATTCACCACGCCGGATTTGACGTCCGGCGTGGTGAAATGCTTGGCGGAACCCAGCACCGTGCGGCCGTCCATCAGGACGACGTCGGTGTTGGTCCCGCCGACGTCGATTCCGATTCGGAAATGAGCGTCCGACATTTCAGAAGCTCATCTTCATTTCGACGCCGAAGCTTCGCGGCGCTCCGGGATAGCCGATGAATATGTCCAGCCCCGAATATTTCGGCTGGAAGAACTCGCCATAATATTTGTCGTTCAACAGGTTGCGGACGAAGCCATAGACACCGAACTGTCCGAAATTGACCCCCAGTCGCGCATTGACGATATCATAGGGATTCTGGACGGCGACGTTGTCCGCGCCCCAATATTTCTTGCCGAAATGCTGCCATTCGACGCGCGCCAGCCCTTCGACGTCGCCGCCCAGGGACGGCTTGTACTGGAGCGAGGAGGTGGTCGAGAAAGGCACGGTCCGGGGCGCGCGGTTGCCGATGTCGGCGGCGAAGACGCTGTTCCGGATGTTGCTGTCGATGACCCCGACCGCGACCGAAGCTTCAAGGCGATCGGCCAGCGAAGCGATCAGCTCCAGCTCCAGTCCCCGGATGCGGACCTTGCCGATCGTGTCGATGATCTGGGCGCCGGAAGCGGTGTCGAGATAGAAGAACTGGTAATTCTTCACATCGGTCTGGAAGGCGGCGCCATTGACGGTCAGGCGCCTGTCGAGGAACTGGGTCTTGAAACCCGCTTCATAATTGCTGAGCGTTTCCGAAGCGAACACCGGCACCGGCGCGTTCGGGGCGTTGAAGCCGCCCGACCGGAAGCCCGTGCCGAAGGTGGCGTAGATCAGCTTGTTGTCCCCCGGCTTCCAGGCCAGGGTGACCTTGGGCTGAAGGCGATCGAAACGCGCCTTGCGGACGGTGTTGCTGTTCAGATTGGTCTGGACGCGCCGGTCGTTGTCGTAGCGCAGCCCGCCCGTCAGCGTAAGGTTGGTCAGGATGTCGTAGTCGACCTGGCCGAAAAAGGCGTAGGCGCGGTTGTCGTTTCCTTCGTTGTTGTCGAGGAAGAGATTGGCCGGACTGTCGATCTGCGACGGCTGGCCGTTGAAATCGAAGAAGAAGCGCGAGCGCAGCGAACGGTCGGTATCCAGATAATATCCGCCGACGAGCCAGCGCAGCGGCTGGTCGCTGCGCGAAACCAGCCGAATTTCCTGGCTGAATATCCGGCGCTTCAGATCCTGTCCCTGGCCGAGCTGGAAGCCGAGGCCGAAGAAGCCGCCCGGCGAGGTGACGGGGTTGCGTATGTCGCCGTCCGAGCGCGCCGACAGCTTGAAGTCCGAATAGTTGGAGATGCTCGTCAGGGTCGCGAAGTCGAGATCATAGTCGATCTTCGCGGTCAGGTCGGTGACGGATCCGCTCGTCAGTCCGGGCAGGTTGGCCTGGGGGTCGACAAAGTCGTTGGGATCGCCCGAAAAGACCGCGGAGTAGTAATTCCCTCCGGCGGCGTATTTGTTATACTCCGCGCGCAGGTCGATCTTCAGCGCGTCCGACGGCTTGGCGATCAACCGTCCGCGGAACGTGTAGTCATGGTCGATATAGTCCGAATGATCGCCGCGGAAGCTGTTCCTGATGAGGCCATCGGAATGCTTGTAGGTGGTGGCGACGCGGAACAGCAGGACGTCGTCGACGATCGCTCCGGACACGCCGGCCGACGCATCGACGGTCTCGCCTTTCGAAACCGCCAGGTTCCAGAAGCCGCTCAGGTCGTTGGTCGGCTCCTTGGTGATGACGTTGATCGCGCCGCCGACCGCATTGCGGCCATAGAGCGATCCTTGCGGACCCTTGAGGATCTCGATCCGCTCGACATCGAACAGCGCGACGCCGATGCTCTCCTGGTTGGTCTGCGGCACGCCGTCGACGACGAACGCGACGGGCGGATCGGCATTGTTCAACTGGGTCAGCCCGCGCATGGTGATGTAGTTGCTGCGGTAGTTATTGCCGCGATCGAAGCTCGCATTGGCGATCTGCGACAGCGCATCGGCGGTCGACTTGATGCCGGCATCGCCGATGGCTTCCGAATTCAGGGCGCTGACCTGGATAGGAACTTCCTGAAGCCGTTCGGTGCGATTCTGCGCCGTTACGACGATTTCATTAGGGTTGTCCGTTCCCGCCGGATCGCTGTTCTGTGCCAGGGCATTGCTTGGAAGCGTTGACATGCTTCCGAGAATTGCGGCGTGGAGCCAATATGCCTTGTTCAAGATACTTCCCCTCTTTTTGATTTTCGTGTTGCGATTGCATGACAACATTTTCGCCGATACTTGGCGAGGAAGCGGGCGAGTGGGAGAGGCCGGTTTTTCGGGTGGGTCCTCGATCCCGACGCCGTTTCCGACAGATCATGGCGGACCGATCGGCCGCACCCGAACCTCGACACCCGACTGCTCGATCATGCCCGACAGCGGGTCGGTGTTGATGCGCGTCGAGGTCAGGTGACCGACATTGGCCCGCTCGAAGCCATGCGGAATGCTGACGCAGCCATCCCCCATGCGCCGGTCGATGTGGACCGTCACCACCAGCTTGCCGGTTGCGCTCGCCACCTCGGCCAGTCCGCCGGGCTCCAGCCCGAAACGCGCGGCGTCCCGCTCGCTGATATAGAGACCGGGCAGGCTGTGGCCGTGCCGGTCCGCAATGCCGTCGTTGAAGGTCGAGTTGATCTTGTGGCGCTGCCGCGATGGAATCAGCAGAAGCGCCTCCGGATCGCAGCCGGGCGGCGTGCTGTGCTTGAGCTGCTCGACCAGTTCTTCGGGGGCGAGGTTCCAGCGATTGTCGGGAAGGAAGCGTGATACCCAGCCGAAGCTGCATTCCTCCTCCAGGAAACTCACGGCGGTGTCGCCGTCGAACGCCGCGATGTCGAAGCGGGGTGCGGCCGCCAGTGGCCTGAACAGCGCCGCTTCGTCGGCATCGGGATCCGGGGGCGCGATCTCGATGCCGAGCCGGCGGCCCAGCGCGCCCAGGATCCACCATGTCGGCCGCCGTTCCGCCCCGGGCGGGACGACGCGCGGCGCATATTGGGCGAACTCGCGCGTATAGGCGATGTCTCCCATGCTGATGTCGGCGCGTTCGAGCTGTCCGGTGCAGGGGAGGACGTGCGTGGCGAGCTCGGTCGTCCCGGTGGGGAGGACGTCGAGCACGACCAGCAGGTCGAGCTTGCCCAGCGCGGCGGTCAATCGCCGGGTGTCGGGCAGGGCGATGACGGGATTCCCGCCGACGACGATCAGGGCTCTGAGATTGCCGGCCTCGATTTCGTCGATCAGCGCGCCGCTCGGCATCTGGCCGGCGCGGCCCGGAAGGTCGGGGCGGCTTTTCGGGCCCGGCCGGGTGGTGTTGGTCGGCTGCCATCCGACCTTTGCCAGATCCTGCAGCATGCCGCGATTGATCCACATGCCGCCCGGCCGATCCAGCGAGCCGGTCACGGCGTTGAGGGCCCATCCCAGCCAGGTCGTGACATTGGCGTTCTTCGACATCGAAGTGCCGGTGCCCAGTTGCAGCGCGATCCTGCCGGCCTGGCGGATTCCCGCGAGCAGGCGGAGGATTTCGGATTGTTCTATGTGCGTGATCGAGGCGGCGGCATCGAGATCGAACGGCGCCACGCTGTCGCGCAAGCTGTCGACGTTCGAGCAAAAGTCCCTCAGGAATTCGACGTCGGCGCCGCCATCGGCGAGGAGGCTGCGGATCAGGAAGCCGAACAGCGCATATTCGGTTCCCGGGAGCGGGCGCAGATGTCCCGTCGCGATCTCCGCCGATTCCGTCAGCCGGGGGTCGATCACCCAGAGGCCACCGCGTGCCGCCCATTTCCGTAGCTGCGCCTTGGGAGCCGCCATGAAGAAATTATGGCCGTGCGAAACGATCGGATTGATCCCGTTCAGGATCACGAAGTTCGCGTCCCGGTCGGGCTTCGGCAGCAGCCAATGATTGCCCGACATGCGCTCGGCGACGAGCTGATAGCCGGGGGAGTCGACCGAAGTCGCCGTATAGAGGCTCGTCGTTCCCAATTGCCCGATGAACGGGAAGCTGAACATCCCTCCCGTGTCGAAAAAGCCGGCGGTTCCGAAATAGACGCCGATCGCATCAGGCCCCGAAGCTTGGCGGATTTCCACCAGTTTTCCGCCGATATCGCCGATCGCGTCATCCCAGCTCGCAGGCGACAATGTGCCGCTGCTCCGCATGAGCGGCCTGTCGAGGCGGTGGGGGCTGTTATGGGCCTTCGCCGAAGCCTGTCCCTTGGGGCAAAGATATCCATATGACAGCGGGTGCGCCTTGTCGCCGCGCACGCCGACGACCTTCCCATCCACGACATCGGCGATCATGCCGCAGCCGGCTGGGCATATCCGGCAATATGTCCTGACGGATTTCGTGCGATCTTCCGATGCGGCCATGGATGTTCCGATATCCTCTCCCGGCGCGCGCGGGCTGTTATGCGCATCGCGTCCGGCCGTCGTTTTCCGGTTCGCATGACACCATCGCCGCCGAGCTTTGGCGACAGGGCAGGCGAGTGGGACAGTCGGGTTTTTCGGGTGGGATTCTGCCGGAGCGGCCTACAGATCGCGGAAGGCGCAGGCCGCCGCCTCTTTCCTGCTGGCGACGCCCAGCTTGGCGAAGATGTTCTTCAGATGAAATTTGACGGTGTTTTCCGTCAGGGCCAGCCGCCGCGCGATCAGCTTGTTCGATACGCCGTCCGCCAGATGAGCCAGTATTTCCGCTTCCCGGTCGGTCAGTTGGCTGGGGTGGCTTGACGCGTTTATGAGCTGGAGGATCCTTTCGAGATGACGGGCCAATTTCGACGTCGGCTCTTCCTTGGCGATGCGTTCGAGAATCGGGTGCAGGGCGGGGCCCTCCTCGGCAAATGGCGCCACCACGGATTCGTCGACGGCGAGGCGCAGGGCCTCGGTCATGCTGCGATCCGCGGCAGGCCGGTCGCCCTCCCGCTCATGCGCCAGGCTGGTGAGGACCAGCGCCTTGATCCGTGTTCCGACGCGGCCTCCGGCCTGGCCGTCGCGCAGCATCGCCTGGGCGACGGAAAGGGCGGTCTCCGGCGAAGCGACGGATATCGCGTGCAGGGCGACCGCGTGCCGGACGCTGTCGCGCTCGCGCCAGGGCGATGCCGATGGCGGCCGCAAAGCGAGATCCAGTTGCCGGGGATCGATGGTCCGCGGCGCCGACCCCGATCGTAGCCGATAGAGGAGCACCAGCGCCTCCATCATGATCGTCATCGATATCAGGCCGCGTTCCGCAAATCGCTTCGTGGCGACCGCGATTTCCTGCAACGCCATGTCCGCCCCGTCGCGTCGCATCGCGGCATCGAGGATGATTGGAAGCACGATCGCATATTGATCGAACGTCGCATCGCCTTCGCCAAGAAGCACCATCGCCATCTTGACCTGATCCGCGGCGCGCAGGCGGTAGGTGCGGCAATATTCGACGGCGGAAAGGGCGGTCCGCGCCATCGCCAGCCATATATGGGCCATGGGCGAATCCTGATGCTCGGCGAGCATCGCGTGGCTCAGCTCCGATGCATCGCCGAGCCGGCCTTCGGCGAGCGCGATCTGCAGCGCGTGGGCGCGCAGATGGGAATGGGAGAAGGGAAAGTCCCCGCTGCTGTCATAGGCGGCCCTGGCTCGCGCCAGCGCCATGCGCGCCGCTTCCAGGTCGCCGCTTTGCTGATAGGTCAGGAGCCGCCCGGTATCGAGGAAGGCGCAGTACAAGGGCGTGGTCGGGGCGATCCGGCTGATCCGATCGAGCGCCATGTCGGCAACCGAGCACGCGGTCATGAAGTGGCTGGCGATGATCGACCGAATCGTCAGGCGTTCCGTTTCCTGGAGCGGGTCGTCATCGCCGCCTGCGCTCTCCGCCGCCACCGCTTCCGCAATCTTCCAGGCATCCTTGAACAGGCCGGCCTTGGACAGGATCAGGGCCTCCGCGAGCCTGATCCGCGGCGACTGGCGGAGCGATCCGGGGGGCAGGACCCGCAGCACGGCGCGCAATTCGTCGGTGCCGTGCGCCAGGAAGATCTCGAGCGTGGGCAAGGTTTCCGTGAAGAGCCTCAGCAAGCCATTGTCATGACCGAGAATCGCCTGGTTCAACGCTTCGCCGTGGCGCCTGTCGTTCCACAGCCACAGCGCCGCGCGGTGGCGCAGCAGGGCTTCGCGCCCGCGACCTGTCTTCAACTGCCGCCCCGCATGGTCGGCGATCAGCGGGTGCAGGCGATAGCTGGTTTCGATCCCGGCGCCGTGCCGCTCGATCAATCCGGGAAGCAGGTCGGATATTTCCTCGAGCAGTAGCGCGCTGTCCTCCGACTGACGGACATGATCGGCCAGGTTGGTCTCGATCTCCGGGAATATCGAGAGATCGGTCAGAAGGTCCCGATGCGCGTCGGTGAGCGTGCGCAACACCTCGTCCGCCATATATTGCGTGAGCTCCGCCATGGGCCGCCGGGAGGACAGCTCGGCCCCTTCCGGCGCGCTCGCGAGCCATAGCTGATGGAGCTGCACCGCGATGGGCCAGCCTCCGGTGCGTTCCGAAAGGGCGGCAAGATCGGACGCCGTCACCGTGGCGCCGAGCATCTGCGCCATTTCATTTTCGTTGAACCGCAGCTCGTCGGGACCGATCAGGCGGACATTGCCGCGCGCCAGATGCGTGGAGAGCGTCAGCCGCGGCCTTTGGCGGGATGCCAGAACCAGATGGACATGATCCGGCAGCATCTCGATCAGATCCGCGAACATCGCGTCCATCGACGGTTCGTTGACCGTTTCGAAGGCATCGACGATGATCACGGCCGGCTTGCCGCTGCGTTCGAGGGCGAGAATGGCGCCTTCCAGCCGGCGGGCGGCCGAGATGTCGCCGGAGGCCCACAAGCCCGCCTCGCCGAGATCGACGCCGGCATCGCGCAGCGCCAGCATGAGGACCTTCAGGAATGCCTGCGGATCCCCATCCTCGCGCGCGGCCGTGATCCAGGCGACGGGCAGCCCCTGGTCGATCAGATCCTGGCGCCACTGCGCCAATATGGTGGTCTTCCCATAACCTGCCGGGCCATAGAGGATAGAGAGCTTCCCCGATCGCGCGACGTTCAGCGACCGCAACGGCAGGTCGCGCCTGCACAGCGCCACGCGCTGGAGGGGAGGGTGCAATCGGCGTCTCAGCGCGCGACCGGCGTCGACGGGCACCGGGGCCGGCGATCCGCCTTGCAAGGTCGCGGTGCGACGATCGGTTGCGAGCTGCTTGATCGGGCCATCCTTCACCATGGGCGGCGGATTATCCCGTGGCGGTCGGGGCGTGCCAACCCCAAAGTCGGGGACGATTGTCGCCGAGGCGCAACCAGGCGATCGTCCCTGCAATTTTCGGCGCGCCGCCTCTCGCGCCGGAGATGGAATGCTTGCGGCAGCGGTTAAGAGTTTGCGGTGCGCCCGGTTCGAGCACCCCTCGACATGGCTATTCTTCGTCCGGTGATTGCCCAGCCAATCGTTGGAGGAGATTGCCGTGAACGACGGGAGCCGGCCGAAGGCTATTTCGCCAAAGCATGTCGCGGACGCCGAATGGAAATGCCGGACCGATCTGGCGGCATTCTATCGGATCGTCGCCATGCTGGGCTGGGACGAATATATCTTCACCCATATCTCGCTCCGGCTGCCGGGGCCGGAACGGCACTTCCTCATCAATCCCTTCGGTCTCCTCTATGAGGAGGTCACGGCGTCGAACCTCGTCCGTATCGACATCAACGGCGACGTCGTGGGGGCGAGCGACTGGCCGGTCAACAAGGCCGGGTTCACGATACACAGCGCCATCCATGAAGCGCGCGACGATGCCCATTGCGTCATTCACACGCACACCACCGCGGGAATGGCGATCGCGCAGCAACCGGCGGGCCTGCTGCCCACCAGCTTCTATTCGGCGATGATCGTCGATCGGCTGAGCTATCATGATTTCGAAGGATCTGTCGTTTCCGATGGCGAGAAGGTCCGGCTGGTCGAGAATCTCGGGACCAACAACCACCTCATCCTGCGCAACCATGGCCTGCTGGCCTGCGGCGCGGACGTCGCGGCCGCGTTCAGCGCGATCCTGACGCTGCAACGCGCCTGCGAAGTGCAGCTCGCGGCGCAGGTCGGCGACGAGCCGCTGCTGACGATCGGTCATGACATCCGCAACGCCCACCGGTCGGCGCTCAACAAGACGGTGAAGGACGCGCCGGCCAACGACCTGTCGGTGATCGAGCGCGCGGTGTTCGATGCCATGGTCCGCAAGCTCGACCGGCTCGATCCGTCCTATCGGCAATAAGGGGAAGAGACTGATGACCGACATCCTGCTGGCCCATCCGAACATGAGCCCGATCCGCGGCGCCCTGGCGCCGCGCCACGAGGTCCACGCATTGTGGGAATATGAGAGCAGCGACACTTTCCTCTCGTCGCATGGCGGGGCGGTCAGCGTGATCGTCACTGCCGGCGAGAACCGGATCGATACCGCGCTGCTGGGCCGGTTGACCAATTTGCGCCTGATCGTCTGTGTCGGCTCGGGATATGACGGGGTCGATGTCGATTGGTGCGCCCGACACGGCATTGCGGTGGTCGCGGCGGTCGGGGCCAATGCGAAGGATGTGGCCGACCACGCCCTGGGCCTTGCCATCGCCGCCTGGCGCGGCATCGTCGCCGATCATGATTTCATCGCGCGCGGCGAATGGCAGGCGGCGAACCGATTGCCGTCGCGCCGGACCATGACCGGCGTTCCCGCCGGCATCGTCGGCCTGGGGTCGATAGGGCGCGCCGTGGCGCATCGCCTGTCGGCGCTGGACATGTCCGTGCAATGGTGGGGCCCGCGCGAACAGTCCGATGCGCCTTTCCCGAAAGCCGCCTCGCTGATCGAGCTCGCGGCCGAGAGCCGCCTGCTGGTGCTTTGCTGCCGTGCGGACGCGTCGTCCCATCATCTCGTCGATGCGGCGGTCCTGGAGGCGCTGGGCCCCGACGGGGTGCTCGTCAACGTCGCCCGCGGCTCCGTCGTCGATGAGGACGCGTTGATCGCGGCCTTGCGGGATGGCCGCCTGGCGGCAGCGGGGCTGGATGTCTTCGCCACCGAGCCGACGCCCGCGGACCGGTGGCGCGATGTGCCGAACGTCGTCCTGACGCCGCATGCCGCCGGCCTGACGACCGACACGCTGCGAGCGATGATCGGCCTTGCCGTCCAACGGGTCGACGCCTTCCTGCTCGGCGATGAGCAGGATCGCGGACGGGTGCTGTCGGCGAGCGTCGCGGCGCGCTGACGGGCGGCGTCGCGCGATGCCCGCATCACATGGCCGGGGGATATGACGGTGGCGCATGCATGGGTCCTGACCTCACGGCCCAAAGCCGTTCCGGTTGCGAGCGACTTCGATCTGGTCCCGATTCCCGATCGCCCCCTGGAGGACGGTGAGATCCGGGTGCGTAACCGCTGGCTCTCGGTCGATCCTTATATGCGCGCCCGGATGAATGCGGGACACGGCTATATGCCGCCATTCATCCTGGGCGAGCCGATGACGGGCCGGGCGCTGGGCGATGTCGTCGAAAGCCGCCATGCGGGGTTCAAGCCCGGCGACGTCGTGTCGCACATGGCCGGATGGCGCGACGAGGCGATCGTGGGATCTTCGCTCGACCCTTGGAGAATCCCGTTCAGCGACGTCCCGGAGACGGCCTGGCTGAACGGTCTTGGTGCGGCAGGGCTGGCGGCCTGGGTCGGGCTGGCCGTCATTGCCGACGCTCGTGCGGGCGAAACGCTTTTCGTGTCCGCCGCCGCCGGCGCGGTGGGATCGGTGGTGGTGCAACTGGCCAAGGCCTGGGGCCTCCGCGTCGTCGCGTCGGCCGGCGGGCCGCGCAAGGCGGCCTGGGCGCTGGAACTGGGCGCCGACCATAGCATCGATTACAAGCGGGACCCGCTACTGGAAACGCTGGGCGCGGCGGCGCCGGACGGCATAGACATCTATTTCGACAATGTGGGCGGGGCCCATCTGGATGCGGCGCTCGCCGTCTCGCGACGAGGCGCACGCGTGGCGATCTGCGGCATGATCGATAGCTATAATGGCGAAAGGCCGTTGGAGCTTCGCCACGCCGGACGGCTGATCGCGGCGCGAATCCGAATGGAAGGCTATCTGGTGTCGGACCATATGGGCGCCCGGGATCGCTTCCTGGCCGAGATGATCCCCCTTGTCCGCGATGGTCGGATCCGAAACCGCGAAACCGTCCGACAGGGTCTTGCGGCGATGCCGGAGGCTTTCCTTGGCCTGTTCGACGGGATGAATATCGGGAAGATGCTCGTTGAGATTCCCTGGCGCGGGGATGGCGGGGCCAAGGCTCTGCCCTGACCCGCCGCTACGCCGTCGTGTCGGCTTTCCGCTCCGTTTTGATCTCGGTTGGGTGGCGGCTCATGCTATCGGGTGCGGACCGGGATGCGCCTGCCCCAATACCGTCCCGACCGGATCGACGATGTCCCGCCGCTCGCCGGTCGATGAAAAGCGGGCGGGTCGGAAAAGGCGATGTCGGGCAGGTCGTCAGCTCCGGAAATTCTTCCGGCGCAGCAGCGAACCGTCCTTCTTGATGGCTTCGGCCAGGGCCCGTGCCGGACCTCGATGTCCCTGTCGGCCCGCCAGCACGACGAACTCGACATCGCCGAGCGGCGGCAGTTCCGGCGAAGAAACCTCATCCAGCCCCGGGGGCACCAGCGATCGTGCATGGGGGGCGACGCCCAGGCCTGCGGCGACCGCGGCGTGAATGCCGCTCTGCGTCCCGCTGGTGCAGACGATGTGCCAATGGCCGCCGATAGTTTCGAGGGCGGTCAGCGCCGCCGTGCGGGTGATCGCCGGGGGCGCCAGGACGATCAGCGGCACCGGCGCCTTCGCATCCAGGATGAAATCGGGCGCGGCGATCCAGACCAGCGGCTCCCGCCACACCCGTTCGCCCTGCTTGTCGCTCGCCCGTCGCTTGATGAAGGCGAGATCGAGCATTCCCAGCTCGAGCTTCTCGCGCACATCTTCGCTCAGCCCGACGACCAGTTCGAGCGCGACGTGCGGATGCTCCGCCGTGAATTGCCGCAACAATTCGGGCAAGCCGGCGAGGACGACGTCCTCGGTCACGCCGAGGCGCACCGACCCCCTCAGGTCCGTGCGCGCGAAATGGCGCAGGGCGCGATCATTGGCTTCGAGGATCGATCGGGCGAAGCCGAGCATGGCCTCGCCATCGACGGTCAGCCTGACCGAATGGGTGTCCCGAACGAAGAGTCGCGTGCCGGCGGCGGCCTCCAGCTTTCGCACATGTTCGCTGACGGTCGATTGCCGCAGATTCAGGCTCGCCCCCGCCAGGGTGAAGTTGAGGGTGCGCGCAACGGCGGCGAAGCTCTTCAGCCAGGACGGGTCAAGCATGGGCTTATCATTCCAATATACGATAACTATAACTATGGTTATCGGTATTTACAATTATGACCGACTGGTCGACCGGAGGCTATGAAAAAGCTCCTCGCCCTCCTCGATCCCTATGTCGGGCTGATGATGCTCGTGATCGCCCTCGCGGCCGTTCTGCCGGTCCACGGTCGCGGCGCCGCCATCGCGGCAACGACGGCGGACGTCGCGATCGCCTTCCTGTTCTTCCTCTACGGGACGCGCCTTTCGCCACGGGCGGCCCTCGCGGGCCTGGTTCACTGGAGGCTGCACTTGGCGATCCTGCTGTGCACCTTCGCCCTCTTCCCCGCCCTCGGGCTGGGCGTCAGCCATCTGGCGTCGGGGGTGCTTCCGCCGGCGCTGCTGGTCGGCGTGGTCCTCCTCTGCCTCATGCCGTCGACGGTGCAGTCCTCGATCGCGTTCACATCGATCGCGCACGGCAATGTCGCGGCCGCGCTCTGCGCCGCATCGCTGTCCAATTTCCTGGGCGTCTTCATCAGCCCGCTGCTCGTGGGGTGGCTCCTCCAGACCAGCGGCGTCGTGCTGTCCTTCGACGTCTTCCGCGATATCCTGCTGCAGTTGCTGGCGCCGTTCCTGGTCGGGCAACTCGTTCGTCCCTGGCTGGGCGCTTGGATTCAACGCCACAAGACGGTGCTGGGATATGCGGATCGCGGCTCGATCCTGCTGATCATCTACGTCGCCTTTTCCAAGGGCATGGTCGAGAATATCTGGCATGAGGTGGCCGTCGCGGATCTGCTGGTCCTGCTCGCCGTGCTGACCCTGCTGCTTGCCGTCGTCCTGCTGCTGACCCGCTTCATCGGCCGGCGGCTGCTATCGCTCCCGATCGAGGATGAGATCGCCTTGCAGTTCTGCGGGTCGAAGAAGTCGCTCGCCAGCGGATTGCCGATCGCGAGCCTGCTGTTCCCCGGGCCGCAACTGGGCATCATCCTCCTGCCGTTGATGCTGTTCCACCAGATCCAGCTCATCGTCTGCGCGGTACTGGCCCGGAGCTATGCCGCCGCGCCGGCCCGGAGCGTTTCCGCCCAAGGCGCCTCGTGAGCCGAAACCCGCCCGATGCCGGGGCAAAGGCCGGCGGGAACAGGGCTCGTCAATTCGCCGGTGGCGCGCCTCGGCGGCGGAGCTTGGAAGGGGTCGTGCCGAAATGGCGGTGCACCGCGACCGCGAAGCTCGATGAACGGTTATAACCGACGGCATAGGCGATCTGCGTGATCGGGTCGTCGCCCTCGCTCAGAAGCGCGAGCGCCCGCTGCATGCGTAGCTCCTGGATATAGTCGAAAACCGATTGGCCCAGAATCTGGCGGAAGCCGGTGCATAGCGCGCTACGGCTCAACCCCACTTCGGCCGCGAGTTCCTCCAGCGACGGAGGCGTGACATAGTTGGCTTCGAGAAACCGCTGCGCTTTCACCACCCCCCTGGCGGTGAGCTTGGTGGCCTCGACCGATCGGAAGCACTCGCTCTGATCGAACGCCTCCAGGGCCTGACAGACGATCTCAAGCGCTTTGGATTGCAGGAAGATGCGGCGGCGACGCCCGTCCAGAGGGCAGGTCTGGACGTCCTCCAGGCAGCGTAGCATGGCCGCGCTGAGCGGCAGGGCCCGCCCGGACGTCCGTTGCAGGTCCCCGTCCAGGAAAGCCTGGAGCAGGGCGGGCAGTTCGTGCGCGCTGCCAGCATAAAGCGTCTTCAGCACCTCGCGATGCACGACGATGTAGATATAGCGCGCGTGCCCCGTGAGCGTGACCTCCGCGGGGGGCTGGTGCGCCGGCTCGACGATGAGGACGGTGCTTGGCGCCTCGAAGCTCAACGGCCCGCCGTCGACGGGTACATATTCGCCGTCGCCACTGCTGGCGAGGTAGATGTGCAAGCTGTCGGGCGAACAGAAATAGGCCGCCTGGGGCGTATGATATTCCGTCTCCGCAAAGGTGACGAAGAACCCGTCGGCGAGGCCGCAGAATTCGTAGCGGCCGCTGCCGAAGGATTGTTTCACCTGCCAGCGATAGTGGCTCTCGCTCAGCGGCACGAACCTGTCGACCAGTTGAGCGGGATATTCGATCCGATCGACGGCGTAATCCGCGACGGCATAGCGCACCGACTGCTGCACGGCGTCCTTCGCCGGAGGCGGAAAGCGCCGCACCGCAACCGCTTGCGAACCCGCCCGGAGGTCATGGCCAGGATTGTCCGCGCCAAGGCGGGCGATCCTTTCTTCCTGCACCGGCCGCTTGATCGTCGCGCCGCCCATTCCCGTCCCGTTCCGCTTTCCCGCCGTTTCCGTGTTGGCAGGAGAAACCGCCTTCCGCAACGACGGCGAGCGATCTGGCGGTGCTCGAAGGTCTTTTGGCGGTTCGGAAAAGCCATGCGGCCGGCCATCGACTAGCGTGTCGATCGACGCATCGTTGCCGGGCCCGGACAAGGCCGGCTGGAGCGGGGCGCGAATGTGGGCACGGGAACAGTGCCGATGGACGAGGGGGATGAAGATCAATGCGCATACGGACCAAATCGATCTGTCTCACGTCGGCGGGCTTCCTGGCCCTGTGCTTCACGGCGATGGGTGCCGCGGCGCAGGCGGCGGCATCGGCGGATGCGACCTCCGTCGAGACGGGTTCGGGCGAAATCGTGGTGACCGCGAGCAAGCGCGAGCAGAAGCTGCGCGACGTGCCGTCGGCGATCACCGTCCTCGGTGGCGACACGCTCGCCCATCTCGGGGTCCGGTCGGTCCGGGACTATGCGACGCTGACGCCCGGGCTGACCATCCAGGACAGCGGCAGCCCCGGCTATGGCAAGATCTTCATCCGTGGCCTCACCACCGGCAGCCTCCAGCAATCCGCGACCACCGTCTATTATATCGATGACGTGCCGTTCACGGCGAGCTCGGCCAATGGCGGCGGAGCCTTCATCGCGCCGGATCCGGAACTGACCGATGTCGAGCGGATCGAGGTGCTCAAGGGTCCGCAGGGAACGCTCTACGGCGCGTCCAGCCTTGGCGGCGTCATCCGGCTCGTATCGAAGACCCCCGATCCCTCGGGCTTTTCGGGCAGCGCCAGGACCGAGATGACCGCGATCGACGGCGGCGGCGTGGGTTATTCGGCCAGCGCCACGCTCAACGTGCCGCTGGTGATCGACCGCCTCGCCCTGCGTGCCACGGGCTTCTATCGCGAGGCGCCGGGCTATGTCGACAATATCGGCACCGGTACCGACAACGTCAATCGAAGCCGTTTCAAGGGCGGGCGCCTGGCTCTCCGCTGGACGCCGACCGAGCGGTTGACCCTCGATGCGGTCGGCCAGCTCCAGAATATCGACACGCGCGGCCCCGCGCTGGAGACCAGCGTCGCCGGCACGCTGACCCCGCTCTATGGCGAGCGCAAATACAGCAATTTCTTCGATGCGCCGACGCGCGTTCGCTACCGGCTGGCTTCGGTCACCGGCAGATATGACACCGACCTTGGCCAGATCATCGCCACCGGCGCCTATCTCAAGAGCACCTTGCGCACCGAGCTCGACCTGACCTCGACCTATGCGCCGCTTTTCCCCGTGTTCGCCTCGGTGGGCTATGTCTATCCGGCGAACACCGGCGTGGCCGTCGTCTCGACGGTCCCGGCGGTCAAGAAGACCGCGGAACTGCGCTTCGCGTCCAGACGGCTGGGCGGCATCGAGTTCGTCGCCGGCGGCTTCTACACGCATGAGCGGATCGCCTCGCCGACCGACATCGTCGCGCGCGCGATGGCGACGAATACCCAGTTACCGGCGCCGCTGGGCTCGATCATCACGACCCCGGTCAACGACGCCTATGAGGAGCTCTCCGCCTTCGGCAATCTCACCGTCTATCTGGCGGACAATCTCGACGTCACCGGCGGATTGCGCTTCGCGCACAGCATCGAGGACTTCGACGCCTCCTATGGCGGCGTCTATTATACGGCGTTCCTGGGCGGCACGGTGCAGCTCCCGCCGGTCCATTCGAGCCACGATCAGCTCACCTATCTCGCGACCCTGCGCTGGCGGCCGACCTCGACGCTCAGCTTCTTCGCGCGCGCGGCGAGCGGCTATCGCCCGGGTGGACCGCAGGTCGCCGCGGTCGTGCCCCCCGGTGCGCAGGCCAAAATCGATCCCGACACGGTGTGGAACTATGAAATCGGCTTCAAGGGCGATTTCCTCGACAGGAAACTCAGCATCGAAGCGTCCGCCTATCGCATCGACTGGAACGACATCCAGCTCTACACGATCTTCAACGGCACCCAGTTGCTGGCCAATGCCGGCAAGGCCAGGGTCGACGGCTTCGAGGTCCAGGCGAGCGCACGGCCGACCGGGCTGCTCACGGCAACCGCCAATCTCGGATACACCCGGTCGCGGCTCACCGAGGTCGATCCCGGCGTGACCGCCTATATCGGCGCGGCGGCGGGCGATCGCATTCCCCAGACGCCCCGCTGGACGGCGTCGGCCACGCTCGACCAGATGATCCCGTTCGGGGGCGATCTTCAAGGCCAGTTCGGCGCGACCTTCCGCTATCAGTCGGACCGGGTCACGTCGTTCCCCGGCAGTCTCTCGGATCCGAACATCCGCCTGCCCGGGCGCACGACCTTCGATCTGCGAGCAGGGGTGAGCTACCGCACCTACCAGTTCCAGCTTCGCGCCGAGAATATCACCGATCGCAAGGGCATCGCGAACTACATGTCCGGCGCCCCCGCATCCTCCTATCTGATGCGGCCGCGCAGCTTCTCGATCTCGATGAGCACCACATTCTAGCGGGCCTGCGTCCGTCCGCGCCGTTTTTCGACCTGCATCACATGGAAGGATTTCCCATGAACACGCCCGAGGACCGCCCATCGCCCTCGTCGATCGGTAGCCTGGTGACGGAAGCCGCGGTCGCGGCCATCACGCCCGCACGTGCCGCCGCAGGAAGAACCGACGGCAACGGCGGAGCCGCGACGCCCCTCTTCGGATTGACCGAGACGACGCCGTCGTTCGACGCGCTCTTCCCATCCACCCGATATTTCGAGATCGACTCGAATATCGCCGGGGAACGCTTCAGCGCCTGGGTCACCCCGCCGGCGCAATATGACGCCGATCCGACACGGGCCTATCCGGTCGTCTATCAGGTCGACGGCAATCTGTTCTTCCCGACCACGACGCCGTTTCACCAGCCGGGACAGAGCGACACCATGTCGCCCCAGCTTCCCTTCATTCTCGTGTCCGTCGGCTATAGCGCACAGGAAAGCCACGCATGGGCGTGGCTGCGCGTCCGCGATCTGCTTCCGCCGGGGGAGAAGGTTCCGGACGTCATGATGCAGGCCGTCGACATGACCGTCCAGGCCGGGCTCATGCCGCGGGAGGAGGGCGATCGCTATCTCGAGATGTTCGCCAACCCGGCGGCCGACAAGTTCCTCGCCTTCCTGGAGCAGGAGCTTCACCCGCAACTGGCGAAGGCCTTTCGGATCGACGCCGACAATGTCGGCCTCTGGGGCGTGTCCTATGGCGGCCTGTTCGCGGCCTATGTCGCGATCAAGCGATCGGACCTGTTCAAGCGGATCGGCGCCAGCAGCCCCGGCATCATCGGGGAAGACAGCCAGATTTTCGAGCTGTACCGCGAGGCGGTCGCCACGCAGCGGGATTATTCGGACCGCCATCTGCACATCACGCTGGGCGCTCGCGAACTGGCGCAACCGAGCATCTATCAGTGGCTCCTGGCCCGCGGCACCACCCGGCTGCTCGCCGAAACCTCGCAGAACCCTTTGCCCGGCCTGCAGGTTTCGACCGAAATCATCCCCCTCGAAAGCCATCTGAGCGGGGGCGTGCCGGCCTGGTTCAGCTTCCTGCGCGCCTGCTATCTGCGCGGCTGACGGGGGCTGCGCGAAGGAACGCGACGGGACATCGGAAATACCATCGGCGAGAAAGACATGACGATCGTCGTCCTTGAAAACGCACGAATATTCGACGGCCATTCGGCGGAGTGTCCGGAAGGCATGTCCGTATCGGTGGAAGACGGCGTCATCCGCGAGGTCTCCGATCGTCCGATCAAGGCGGACGGGGCGCGGCGGATCGACGTCGGCGGCAAGACCCTGATGCCCGGACTGATCGATCTTCACGTCCATGCCTATTTTTCGGATATGAACGCGAAGCTCGTCGACAGCCGCGACGCGCCCTACCGGACGGCGCATGCCGTCAAGAAGCTCGGACATGCGCTCGACTGCGGCTTCACCACCGTGCGCGACATCGGCGGCGGCGACTATTCGCTGGCCTCGGCCATCGAGGACCGGCTGATCCGGGCGCCCCGTTTTTTCTACGCCGGCAAGGTGCTGTCGATGACCGGCGGTCACGTCGACTACAGGACGCCCAACGAGCAGCATCATACCCATGGCTATTGCTCGTGCGGATCGATGAACTGGGGCGGCGTCGTGGTCGACGGCGTCGACGCATGCATCAAGGCGGCGCGGGAGGAACTGCGCCGCGGCGCGCATTGCATCAAGATCGTCGCCTCCGGCGGCGTGATGTCGCCGAGCGATCCGATGTGGATGAACCAGTTCCGCGAGGACGAGACCCGCGCGATCGTCAACGAATGCATCGAGCGGCGGACCTATGTCTCGGCGCATTGCCATCCGGTCAGCGCGATCCGCCGCTCGATCGAGTTCGGCGTCCGGTGCATCGAGCATGCCACGCTGATCGATGCGGAGACGGCCCGGTTCGTCGCCGAGCGCGGCGCCTTCGTCGTGCCGACGATGTCGGTGATCTTCGTCAGCATGGAGGTCGGCGCCGCGCTCGGCATGACCCCGGACAGCATGGCCAAGCTCGAGGTCGCGGCCGACGCGGCGATCGAAGGGCTCCAGCACATGCGCGACGCCGGCGTGAAGATGGGCTTCGGCACCGATCTGCTCGGCTCGACCTATGATCGGCAATGTCGCGAATTCGAGTTCCGCCGTCAGGTGTTCACGCCGCTCGAAATGCTGCGGCAGGCGACATCGACAGGCGCCGAAATCCTGATGCAGGAAGGCAAGCTCGGCTGCGTGAGGCCCGGCGCCCACGCCGATCTCATCGTCGTCGACGGCGATCCCCTGAAGGATATCGCCTTGCTCGCGGCCGACGGTCGCAAGCTCGATCTCATCATGCGCGCCGGCGAGATCGTGAAGAACCGCCTGGACTGATCGTGAGGAACGGGAGGTCTCGACGACGCGATCGATCAACCGGCGCGATTACACCGCGATCCACCGCGCGGAACTGCGGCATCTCCTGGCGAAACCCTGATCTATCTCGTCGGCAGCCGCGCGCCATCGCTGAAGGTGGACCAACGCCTTCGCCGCCGGGGTCCTCGACGACTTCGAAGTACCGGATGCCGAGGCGCGCGAACGCTAGTCGATCCAGAGGCCATGCGCCCGGTGCCAGTCCTCCAGCGCATCCTCCGGATATTCCTCGAAGCATTGGTCGTGCAGACCGATCTCGGGCTCGACCCAGGAGGCCTTGGAGGAGAGCATCATGTGAACGAGCGACGGGGCCTTGGGCAGTTCGCTGTCGATGGCCGATGCGAAGGGATGGAAGAGCGCGGGATATTCAGGGCTGAACACCCATAGCGCGCTGGCGCATGCGGGACAGAAATGCCGCTCGCCCGTGCTGACGCGGCACCCGCCCCGACCGTCGTCGAGTTCGGCATGGAAGATCGCGGTCCGGCCCTCGACCTTCAGCGTCCGCTTGTCGGCGTGGAGGTTGACGGCATAGCCGCCACCGCCCGCGGTCTTCCGGCATATCGAGCAATAGCACCGCATGAACGGTACCGGCGCGTGACTGTCGGCGGCGAAGCGGATCGCGCCGCAGCGGCACGATCCGTCAAGCTTCAGGGGCATGGCCAGATCCTTTTCGGGATGAACCGATCGCCCGCGAGCGGGTTCCGCGCATGCGTCGCGATGACGGGAAGATCGAGGATCGCCCCGCTGTTCATCCGTCGACAGGATGAACGGCCGGCGAGGCGATCGAGAAAGCGTTTCCTCTCTCAGCCATCGGCGCATCGCTTCGAGCCGCGCGGCGACACGGCCGCATCGCCGACTGATGACTTGGCGGCCCGGCTGTGTGACTGTGCCATGGGCTCACATTCTGGGATGTCAGACGGTACATGCGGCGGCGCCTTCCACCATTGACTCCGCTTCGAGCGTTCGAGGCGGTCGCCCGCCATGGCAGCATCCGGGGCGCCGCGGCCGAGTTGTCGATCGACCATTCGGCGGTCAGCCGCCATATCCGCAATCTCGAAGGGGCGCTCGGCACGCGGCTGGTCCAGACCGAGCGGACGGGCGTGCGGCTGACTGATAGCGGCGAGCGTTTCCAGACATATCTGGCGCAGGCCTTCGACCTGCTCGATGCCGCCGTCGAGGAGATTTCCCCCCGCGCCCGGCGCGAGCTGCGGATCTGGTGCGCGCCGGGCCTCGCCACCTGCTGGCTGACCCGGCACCTGCCCGAGCTCGAGCAGACGATGACCGACTGCGACATATTGCTCAACCCGACCCTCGCCGTCGCCAATCTCGAACGCGGCGACGCCGATGTGGAGATACATTATGGCGCGCGCAGCCAGTCGAGGGTGGCGAGCGAGGTGCTCGTCCATCCGCCCTTCTTCCCCGTCGCCGCCCCGGCGTTCCTCGCGAGCCGGGGGCCGTTCGCCTCGGCGGCGGCGCTGGTCGAGGAGCGGCTGCTCCACGAATCCTCGCGCGACCAATGGCGCAACTGGTTCGAGAAGACCGGGCTCGGGATCGTGCCGCCGCTCGGCGGGCCGCGGCTCTCGCACGCCGATGCGGCGATCGAGGCCGCGGTGCAGGGCCATGGCATCGCACTCGCCAACCGGATACTGGTCCGCGAGGAACTCGCGAGCGGACGGCTCGCCATGGCCTTGCCGCTCGAGATCCAGCTCGAGCCCTATGTGCTGACGACGGCGCAATCGCGATGGTCGGATCCCGTCATCGCGCGCTTCCGTCGCTGGCTCGCGAACGCCCTGGCGGAGCATGGCTGACACCCGGTGATGGTGACTCCTAGTCACCACATGGCTTCTCGAATCCCGCTCTCCACGACCCGTCCAGCTCGGGCATATCCCCGGCAAGGCGACACGGGGGGCAGTGCATGACCAGCAACGCGGATCTTCTGGCACGCCGGCGTCAGGCGGTGGCGCGCGGGGTCGCCACGGCCTTTCCGATCTTCGCGGCCCGCGCCGACAATGCCGAGATCTGGGACGTCGACGGCCAGCATTATGTGGATTTTGCCGGCGGCATCGCCGTGCTCAACACCGGGCACCGCCACCCCAAGGTCATCGCCGCCGTGCAGGAGCAGTTGGCGCTCTACACCCATATGGCGTTCCAGGTCGCGGCCTATGAACCCTATGTCGCGCTCGCCGAGCGGTTGAACGCGCTCGCGCCCTTCACCGGCGAGGCGAAGACGATCCTGTTCACCACCGGAGCCGAGGCGACCGAGAATGCGGTCAAGCTGGCGCGGGCGGCGACCGGCCGGTCGGCCGTGATCGCCTTTGGCGGCGGCTTCCATGGCCGCACCCTGCTGGCGATGGCGATGACCGGCAAGGTCGCCCCGTACAAGCAGCAGTTCGGGCCGATGCCCGGCGAGATCTTCCATGTCCCCTTTCCGGTCGCGGCGCATGGCGGCAGCGTCGAGGAGACGCTGCGCGCGATCGAGATGGTCTTCAGGGTCGCCGTCGAGCCGGGCCGGGTCGCCGCCTTGATCATCGAGCCGATCCTGGGGGAGGGCGGCTTCTACGAGGCTCCCGTCGAACTGCTCAGGGCGTTGCGTGCCCTCTGCGACCGGCACGGCATCATCCTGATCGCGGACGAGGTCCAGACCGGCTTCGGGCGGACCGGGCGGATGTTCGCCATCGAGCATTCGGGGGTCGAGCCCGACCTCGTCACCGTCGCCAAGTCGCTGGCCGGGGGTTTCCCGCTCTCGGGCGTGATCGGTCGATCCGCGATCATGGAGGCAAGCGAGCCGGGCGGAATGGGCGGCACCTATGGCGGCAACCCGGTCGCCTGCGCGGCGGCGCTCGCCGTGCTCGACGTGATCGCGGAGGAGCAACTGCTCGACCGCGCGGTCGCGATCGGGGCGCGTATCAAGGAACGGCTGCGGCTGTTGGCGCGGCGCAACGACCTCGTGCCGATCACCGAAATCCGCGGGCCCGGCGCGATGATCGGCTTCGACATCGTCACTTCGCGGACCGGCTATGAGCCCGACCCCGAGACGACGCGCCGGGTCGTCGAGGCGGCGCGCGAGGCGGGATTGATCCTGCTGTCCTGCGGCATCCACGGCAACGTCATCCGGATATTGGTGCCGCTGACCGTTCCGGACGATATCCTCGATGCCGGGCTCGCCAAGCTCGAACAGGCGCTGGCGGCATGACCGAGGGGCTCGTCCTCGACGATCCGTCGCTGCTGGTCGAGCGCTGCCTGATCGGCGGTCGCTTCGTCGGCGATCCCGTGGAGCCGGTGGTCGATCCGGCCACCGGCCGCACGATCGCCCGGGTGCCGCGCCTCGGCGCCGAAGCGGCGACCGCCGCCGTCGAGCAGGCGCAGGCGGCCTTTCCCGCCTGGGCCGCGCGGACCGCGAAGGAGCGCGCGACGGTGCTGCGCGCCTGGTTCGAGCAGATCCGGGCCCATCGCGCCGACCTCGCCCTGATCCTCACCAGCGAGCAGGGCAAGCCGCTCGCCGAGGCGCTGGGCGAGATCGACTATGCCGCGGCCTTCGTCGAATATTATGCCGAGGAGGCCAAGCGGGTCGCTGGCGAGACCCTGGCGAGCCACCGCGCCGATGCGCGCATCCTCGTCACGCGGGAGCCGATAGGGGTGATCGGCGCGATCACGCCCTGGAACTTCCCGGCGGCGATGATCACCCGCAAGGTGGCGCCGGCCCTCGCCGTCGGCTGCACCGCGCTGGTCAAGCCGGCGCCGGAGACGCCGCTGACCGCGTTGGCGCTCGGCGAGCTTGCGGTCCGGGCCGGGCTTCCGCCGGGGGTCCTCAACATCGTCACCGGCGACGCGGCGGCGATCGGCGCGGTGATGACCGGCCACCCCGCCGTGCGGGTGGTCAGCTTCACGGGCTCGACCGAGGTCGGCCGCCGGCTGATGGCGCAGGCCGCGCCGACGGTGAAGCGGGTGGCGCTCGAACTCGGCGGCAACGCGCCCTTCATCGTCTTCGACGACGCCGATCTCGATGCCGCGGTCGAAGGGGCGATCGCCGCCAAGTTCCGCAACATGGGGCAGACCTGCGTCTGCGCCAACCGGCTCTATGTCCAGGACGCGGTCCACGACGCCTTCGCGTCGCGGCTGGCAACGGCGATCGAGAGCCTCCAGGTCGGGCCCGGCACCGAGCCCGGCGTCGCCCAGGGCCCCCTGATCAACGCACGGGCGCTCGCCAAGGTCGAGGCGCATGTCGCCGATGCCGTCGCCGGCGGCGCCACCGTAGCACTGGGCGGCCGGCGCCATCCGCGCGGCGGCACCTTCTATGCGCCGACCCTGCTCATCGGCGCCACGCCGACGATGCGGATCGCCCGCGAAGAGACGTTCGGCCCCGTCGCCGCGCTGTTCCGTTTCACCGACGAGGAGGAGGTGATCGCCCAGGCCAATGCCAGCGAGACGGGCCTCGCCGCCTATGTCTACACCCGCGATCTCGGTCGCGCCTTCCGGGTCAGCGAGGCGCTCGAATATGGCATGGTCGGGTTGAATACGGGGCTGATCTCGACCGAGCTCGCGCCGTTCGGCGGCGTCAAGCAGAGCGGTCATTCCCGCGAGGGCTCGCATCATGGCCTCGAGGATTATTGCACGCTCAAATATGTCCTCGTCGCCGGGCTGCGGCGGGCGGGAGGATGATGGCGCGGGCCCGCCGGCGGCACCGACCGATAGGGTTTTATTATAGGCATCAAATATAGCACGGCATCAAGGAGGGGGCAGATCATGAACAATCCGAGGTTTCTTCGTCCCGATTGGCAATGGGACCGCGACTATCCGCTCTCGCAGATGGTCGCCTGTGGCGACTTCCTCTACCTTTCGGGGCAGGTGCCGCTCGACGCGGACGGCAATCTGGTCGGACCGGGCGACCTCAGGGCCCAGTCGGCCCAGGTGTTCCGCAACATGCGGGAAGTGCTGCAGCTCGCCGGTTGCGATCTCCGCGCGGTGATCCGGCTCACCACCTATTTCACGGTCAGCCTCAGCGATGGCGCGGCGACCAAGGCCTATTGGGAGGTTCGCCGCGAATATTTCGGCGATCACAAGCCGGCGAGCACCGGCATGCGGGTGAGCGAGCTCATCTCGCCCGAGATGATGCTCGAGGTCGACGCCGTGGCCTATCTGCCGGCCGCCAGGAAATAGGGGGAAAAGAGATGATCACCATGGCTTGCTCCTTGCAGCGTTCGGCCCGAACCGGGCTGCTCCTCGCGCTGATCGCCTCGGCGAGCGGCGCCGCGCTGGCCCAGGCGACGCCCGCGGCCCCGGCTCCGGCCGCCGCCGCCGCCGATGACGGCGGGATCGCCGAGATCGTCGTGACGGCGCAGCGCCGCGCGCAGAACCTCCAGAACGTCCCGATCGCGGTGACGGCGCTCGCCGCGAAGACGCTCGAAGCTGCCAACATCCAGGGCACCCCCGATCTCGTCATCCTGACGCCGGGGCTCACCTTCAACAGCGTCGGCGGCTATGGCCAGCCGCGCATCCGCGGCATCGGCACCACCGCCGACACGCCGACCCTGGAGAACCCGATCGCGACCTATGTCGACGGGGTCTATTATGCCCATCAGGGCGGCAGCATCCTGTCGTTCAACAATATCGAGCGGATCGAGGTGCTCAAGGGACCGCAGGGCACCCTGTTCGGTCGTAACGCGACCGGCGGTCTGATCCAGATCATCACCCGCGAGCCGGGCCAGGCCGTCGAGGGGGAGGCGAGCCTCTCCTACGAGAATTACAAGACGCTGACGGCCAACGCCTATCTCGGCGGCGGATTGTCCGAGACGGTCGCCGCCGACCTCGCGCTCTATGTCCGCCGCCAGGGCGACGGCTATGGCGACAATCTGGTCACCGGGCAGGAGATCAACAAGACCGACAGCTTCGCGGCGCGGTCGAAATGGGTGGCGACGCCCGGCGACCACACCAAGCTGACCTTCATCGCCGATTATGCGCGCAACAGCGGCGCCACCGCCCAGGGGCCCGCGCCGGGGACGACCCCGCCGGGGGGAACGCCGCTGCTCGACGGCCAGGACGTGGCGGTGCCCGCGCCCTACCGGAACAGGTTCACCCAGGGCGGCGCGAGCCTCAAGATCGAGCATGAGTTCGACGTGCTCCACTTCGTCAGCACCACCGCCTATCGCAAGAGCCGGGGGACGATCTTCTTCCCGAACGCGGTGACCGATCCCGCCTTCCTGACGCTGGTCAAGCTCTACGACCGGGCGGAGCAGGCGAGCCAGGAATTCCAGCTCCAGTCACCCGCCGGCGCCGGGCTCGACTGGACCGCGGGCCTCTACCTCTTCTACGCCGATGGCGGCTGGCGCCCGGCGGCGCTGTCGGGCGGCGGGCTCGCGCCGCTCACCGGCATCGCCTTCGACAGCGGGCAGAAGACCTATTCGGGCGCGCTCTATGGCCAGTCGACGATCCACCTCGGCGAAGGCACCGGCCTGACGCTCGGCCTGCGCTACACGATCGACCGCCGCAAATGGCATGCCGAGCAGAGCTTCGACGCGCCGTTCCCGCTGGGGCCGTTCGCGGACGAGGGCAAGAAGACCTTCCGCAAGCTGACCTGGCGGGTATCGCTCGACCACAAGTTCGACAGCGGGGTGCTGGTCTACGCCTCGGCCAATCGCGGCTTCAAGTCGGGCGGCTTCAACGACCTCGTCATCCCGGCGACGCCCTATCTGCCCGAGACGCTCGACGCCTATGAGGTCGGCCTGAAGTCGACCCTGTTCGACCGCCGCCTGCGCTTCAACGCGGCGGGTTTCTACTATGACTACAAGAACCTGCAGGTGACCCGCTACTCGAACGGCATCCTGGTGCTCTACAACGGGGCGGGCGCCGAGATATACGGCCTCGACCTCGACGCCGAAGCCTCGGTATCGTCGCGGTTGCGGCTGGGCCTCGGCCTGTCGCTGGTCCATGGCCGCTACACCTCGTTCCCCAATGCCGATATCACCACGCCGGCGCCGGGCGGCGGCACGATCATCGCGACGGGGAGCGCGAAGGGCAACCGGCTGTCCTACACCCCGGACTGGACGCTCAACCTGTCGGCCGACTATTCGGTGCCGTTGCCCAACGGATCGCTCGATCTCAACATGACCTATTATCATAGCGACGGGTTCGTCGGCTCGCCCGACGAACGGCTGCGCCAGGGCCGCTACGATACCCTCAACGCGTCGTTCGGCTGGACGTCGCGGGACAAGAACTGGGCGGTGACGGCGTTCGGCCGCAACCTCACCGACAAGCGCTACGCGGCGGCGATCTATGCCCAGGCCAATGGCGACGGCGTCCAATATGCGGCGCCCCGCACCTATGGCCTGCGCGTCCGGCGGAGCTTCTAGGATGCGGGCGCCGCACGGAGCCATGCCATGACGGTCCGCTCGGCCGTGGTGGCGGGGACGCCGCGGCTTGCCCTCTCCTTCGCGGGGGAGGGCGAGCTGGTGGTGATGCTGCACGGCGTCGGCGGCAACCGGCGCAACTGGCTTTCCCAGATCGAGGCGCTGTCGCCTGCCTGCCTTGCCATCGCCTGGGACGCGCGGGGCTATGGCGACAGCGACGACTATGCGGGCGAGCTGAGCTTCGGCGACGTCGCCGACGACCTGTTGCGCGTGCTCGATCATTTCGATCGGCGGCGCGCGCATCTGGTCGGCCTGTCGATGGGCGGCAACATCGCCATGGAATTCGCGCTGCGCCATCCCGATCGGGTCGCCTCGCTGGTCCTCGCCGATACCGATCGCGGCATGCAGCACATCCCCGCCAGCGAGCGCGAGGCCTTCCTCGCGCTGCGGCGCGAACCGATCCTCGCCGGCGTCGCGCTCGACGAACTGGCGGTGCCGATCGTCGCCTCGCTGCTCGGCGAGGGCGCCGTCCCCACCGCCCGCGCCGAGATGATCGACAGCATCTCCCGGCTGCATCGCGACAGCTATCTCAAGGCGTTGAAGGCGACGGTCGACTTCGACGTCGTCGGCAAGCTCGACCGGATCGGGGTTCCGACCCTGGTCATCGTCGGCGAGGAGGACCGGTTGACGCCGGTCGAGGAGGCGCGCGCGATCTGCGCCGAGATCGCGGGCAGCGAGCTGGCCGTCATTCCGGGCGCCGGGCATGTGAGCAATGTCGAGCAGCCCGAACGTTTCTCGCAAGCGCTGCTGCGCTTCCTTCGTTCCGTCGGTGCCGCGCCGTCCTGAGCCCCGGCAGCCGGCATATGTCGGCCGGATGCGATCGTCGGATCGGTCAACTGCAGGATGGGATCAAGAGCATGTCCAGGAATATCGAAGTCGGAGTTTTCATTCCCGTCGGCAAAAATGGCTGGATCCATTCGGTCAACACGCCATACACGCCCGGCAGCTTCCAGCATGTCCTCGACGTCGTGCAGCGCTCGGAGGCGCTCGGTTTCGATTTCGTGCTCAGCCCCGCCATCTGGCGCGGCCGGAAGGGGCCGTCGCGGCACTGGATGGATTCGCTCGAGTCGCTCACCACGACGGCGGCGCTGCTCCAGGCGACCAGCCGGATCGAGATTTTCGGCACCGTCCACATGACGGTGTTTCCGCCCGCCACCATCGCCAAGATGATCGCCACCCTCGATCAGATCGGCGCGGGGCGGGTCGGCCTCAACCTGGTGACCGGATCCAGCTATCTGGATCTCGCGCATCTCGGGCTCTGGAACGACGAGCTCAACCATGACGAGCGCTACGACATGGCCGACGAATGGGTCCATCTCGTCAAGCGGCTGTGGACCGAGGAGATCGTCGACCATAAGGGCCGCTTCTTCGCGACCGAGGCGGCGACCATGGGGCCCAAGCCGTCGCGCATGCCGAAGCTGGTCAATGCGGGCGCGTCGCCGCGCGGGATCAAGTTCGCGGCCGACAATTGCGACATCGCCTTCATCTCGGCGAGCGACGGGCCCAAATTCATCGCGACCGCGCGGCAGTGCAAGGAGGCGGCGCGCGCCATGGGCAAGCCGAACCTCAAGACGTTCGGGCTGGTCACGGTCATCCCCGGCGAGACGGACGCGGAAGCCCAGGCGCGCCTGGACCATTTCAACGCGGGCGTGGACCGCGAATGCCTCGCCGACATAGCCGCCGGCTATGAGCAGAACCGCAGCGCCAAGGCGCTGAGCGAGGCGTCGCTGTCGCTGACCGGCGGCGAGAAGCAGAGCTGCGTGATGCCGGGCGAGCTGGTCGGTTCCTATGAGACGCTGGCGCGCCGGCTGTCGGTCACCGCGCTCGAAGGCGAACTCGACGGGCTGATGCTGGTCGTCCCCGACTATATCGAGGACCTGGCGGCGATCGCCAACCGAACCCTGCCGCTGATGGAGCGGTACGGCGTGTCGTCGCTGCGGTCGAGATAGCCGTCGCGCCGGAGCGGCCCGGCCTCAGGGCTGGGCAGGCAGCGTGCCCGGTCGCAGATAGGCGAACATGTGCGCGACATAGTCGGCCTTGCCCAGCGCGACGCCCTGCGCGCGCAGGATCGCGTAGGCGGCCATGACGTGGAAGTAGAATTGCGGCAGCGTCCAGTCGCGCACATATTGCTCGGCCGTCAGGTCGAAGATCATGCCCTGCGGCAGGGCGTGCGCGATCGGCATTTCCGGGTCGACGTCCGGCATGTCGGCCGCCGCCGCTTCGACGATCGCCAGCGTCTCGGCGATCCGCGCGCGTGCGTCGGCGAGCGAGCCGGGGCGCTCGGCGGCGTTGCGCCCTTCCTCCAGCAGCACCGTTATCGACGGCGGGAGCGCTTCGCCGCGCAGCCGCGCCATGCCCTCCTGCGCCTGGACGCAGGCGAACCGGATCTGGGTCGATAGCGGGAACATGTCCGGAGCGAGGCGCGCGAGCAGGAGCGCTTCGGCCTCGCCGGACGGCTTCTGCTCCCCGGCCTTGCCGAGCCACGCCGACAGCGCCCCGAGCATCTGCACATAGGTCGGAACGAGCATATCCGTCAGCGTCATGGTCAATCCTCTTCTGCCTGCGCGGCATCTAGCCTTCTCGGGCCCATGACGCCACCCGGGGGCGGACGTTCAGCCGGGGAAGCGCTCGCCGGTCAGCGCCTGGACGTAGAACTTCTTCAGCATGACCAGTATGTTCTTCTTGACGTCGTCGCTGACATCCTCGTGGTCATATCCGAACTCGCCGATCAGGGTTTCGGGATAGGACAGCGACTTGGACAGGATGAGCGAGGAGAAGCGCAACTCCTCGTCGGAGCGGAAGGAGCCGCCCAGTTCGGCGATGAGGTCGTAGACGAACTTGAACCAGTTCGCCCGGTGCACCTTGTACTGGAACGTCCGCTTGGCCGAGAGGTCGGCGATCGGCCCCGCCTGGAGCAGCGAGAGTTCGGGCCGGTCGAACCATATGTTGAAGACGATCTCGATGAACCGTTCGAGCTTGGCCCTGGGGTCGTCGAACTTGTTGACCTCCTTGATGACCCGCTCGTTCAGCTCCTCGACGAGGTTCTCGTAGCAGGACCAGAGGACCTGCTCCTTGTTCTTGAAGTGGTAATATATCGCCGCCGGGGTGATGCTGCATTCGCTGGCGATGTCCGGCATCGACGTGCCGCGATAGCCCTTGTTGTAGAAGAGCTTGATGGACGCTTCGATGATAGCGGCTTTCGTTCCGTCTTCTACGTCCATTGAACGCTCCATAAGGGACATGGATTTCGACAATCCATCTCTTTCTATTCTTCAGGATTCCGCCCGGGCGGACGCCCGTGCCCGAGCGTCCATGCAATATCCCATGGCCCATATGCCAGAGAATAGCGTCGCGTCCATGAGTGATCGTTCATTCAGTAGGTTGCGCGGCCGTCAGGCCCCGATGCGGGACAAGGCGAGGCCGGCCAGCGCGGCGCCGATGACGGGGCCGAGCACCGGGACGGGGGCGTAGCGCCAGTCGGAATCGCCCTTGCCGGGGATGGGCAGCAGCGCATGGGCGATGCGGGGGCCGAGGTCGCGGGCCGGATTGATCGCATAGCCGGTGGTCCCGCCCAGCGACAGGCCGATCGCCCAGACGATCACCGCGACCAGATAGGGGCCGACGCCGTCGGCCAGGCCGTGCGGCGCGACCGCCGGGGACAGCATCGCGCCGATCGCGAAGGTCAGCGCGAAGGTGCCGATGATCTCGCTGACCAGGTTCGCCCTGATGTCGCGCACCGCCGGCGCGGTGCAGAAGGCCGCGCGCTTGATCGCCGGGTCGGCGGTGCCCCGCCAGTGGGGAAGATAGTGGAGGAAGACCAGCGCGGCGCCGAGCATCGCGCCGAGCAGCTCGCCGGCGATCGCCTGCGGGATGCCGGTCCAGTCGCCATGCCGGACCGCCATGCCGATCGCGAAGGCGGGGTTGAGATAGGCGGCCGCGCTGCCGCAAGCCTTGGCGACGACGATGCCGACGAAGACGGCGAAGGCCCAGCCGGCGGTGATCGCCATCCATCCGGCATTCTCCGCCTTCGACGCCTTGAGCAGCGCGCCGGCGACGACCCCGTTGCCGAACAGGATCAGCGCGGCGGTGCCCAGCAATTCGCCGAGGAAGACGTTCACCCGAGGTCGTCCGCCGCGGCCTGCGGCCGATCGATCCAGCCGAGCGACTTGCCGATCGCCTTCTTCCACGAACGCTGGTGGTGGGCGCGAAGCTCGGCCGGCATGGTCGGCCGCCAGGTTGCGTCGACGCCCCAATTGTCGCGCAACTCCTGCGTGCCCGACCAGTAGCCGACCGCCAGCCCCGCCGCATAGGCGGCGCCGAGCGCGGTCGTCTCGGTGATCCGGGGGCGGACCACCGGCGCGCCGAGCATGTCGGCCTGGAACTGCATCAGCAGCTCGTTGGCGACCATGCCGCCGTCGGTCTTGAGCGTGGCGAGCCGGATGCCGCTGTCGGCCTCCATCGCGGCGACGACGTCGCAGAGCTGATAGGCGGTCGCCTCGAGCGCCGCGCGGGCGATATGGCCGCGGTTCGAGAAGCGGGTGAGCCCGGCGATCACGCCGCGCGCGCTGTCGTCCCAATAGGGGGCGTAGAGGCCGGAAAAGGCCGGGACGATATAGACGTCGCCATTGTCGGGCACCGACCGGGCGAGCGCCTCGATCTCCGGCGCGGAGTCGAACAGGCCGAGATTGTCGCGCAGCCACTGGACGAGCGCGCCGGTGATCGCGATCGCCCCCTCCAGCGCATAGCGGGGCGGCTCGTCGCCGAACCGGTAGGCGAGGGTGGTGAGCAGCCCGGCCTTCGACCGGACGGGTTCGGTGCCGGTGTTCATCAGCAGGAAGGAGCCGGTGCCGTAGGTGTTCTTCGCCTCGCCCGGCGCGAAGCAGGCCTGGCCGACCAGCGCGGCCTGCTGGTCGCCGAGGATGCCGGCGAGGCGCGCGCCGTCGAGCGGCGGCGTCCGGATCGTGCCGTGCAGGTCCGACGAGGCGACGATGCGCGGCAGGCAGGCGCGCGGGATGCCGAAGGTCGCGAGCAGCTCGTCGTCCCATCGGCAGGTCGCGAGGTCCATCAGCATGGTGCGGCTGGCGTTGGTGACGTCGGTGAGGTGGACGCCGCCGTCGGGGCCGCCGGTCAGGTTCCAGGCCAGCCAGCTGTCGATCGTCCCGAACAGCGCGCGGCCCGATTCCGCCTGCGCGCGGGCGCCGTCGACATTGTCGAGGATCCAGCGCAGCTTGAGTGCCGAGAAATAGGTCGCCAGCGGCAGGCCGGTCTTGTCGCGGAACCGGTCCTGCCCGCCGTCGCGGCGATAGCGCTGCACCAGCTCGTCGGTGCGCGTGTCCATCCAGACGAGCGCGTTGCACAGCGGTCGCCCGGTCTCGCGGTCCCACAACAGGCTGGTCTCGCGCTGGTTGGTGATGCCGACGGCGGCGAGGTCCGCCGCGGTCAGGTTGGCGCGGGCCAGCGCGGCGCCGATCACCTCCTGGGTGTTCGCCAATATCTCCAGCGGATCATGCTCGACCCAGCCCGGACGGGGATAGATCTGGCGATGCTCCTTCTGCGCGACGGCGAGGATCGCGCCGTGCCGGTCGAAGACGATGAAGCGCGAGCTGGTCGTGCCCTGGTCGATCGCGCCGACGAATTGGGTCATGGGTTCTTCCCTTGTGGCGAAAGCGGCGGCGCGGCGATGCGGTCCAGCCGTTGCGCGACCAGCGCGGCGGTGCCGGGCGGGACGTGCAGGCCGAGCTTCGAGCGCCGCCAGAGGATGTCGTCGGGGCGCCGCGCCCATTCATGGGCGGCGAGATAGTCGACCTCGGCCTCGGTCAGGCCGCCGCCCAGGTCCGCGCCGAGGTCGTCCATCGTCGCGGCGCCGCCGAGCAGCGTCTCGACCCGTGTTCCATAGGCCTTGCCGAGGCGGCGCAGCAGCGCGGGCGACAGGCCGGGGCGACTTGCGACGAGCGCGTCCGACCAGGTATCGAAGCCTTCGCCGCCGATGTCGCCGCCGGGCAGCGGCGCCTGCGCGGTCCAGCCCGGCGCGACGGGGCGGCCGAGCGCGGGCAGCAGCTTCGCCATCGCATGCTCGGCGAGGCGGCGATAGGTGGTGATCTTGCCGCCGAACACCGACAGCAGCGGGGCTTCGTCGCCGCCACCGTCGAGGGCGAGGAGATAGTCGCGGGTGACCGCCGATGCGCTGGCCGCTCCGTCGTCGTGGAGCGCGCGCAGGCCGGAGAAGCTGTGGACGACGTCGGCCGGCGTCACCGGCGTGCGGAAATAGTCCGAGATATTCGCGCAGAGATAGGCGACCTCCTGCTCGGAGATCGCGACGTCGGCCGGATGCCCCTCATAGGGGATGTCGGTCGTGCCGATCAGGGTGAAGCGGTCCTGATAGGGGATGGCGAACAGGACCCGGCCGTCGGGGTTCTGGAGGATGAAGGCATAGTCCCCGTCGAAGCGGCGCGGAACGATGATGTGGCTGCCCTTGACCAGGCGGATGCGGTCGGCGTCGTGCCGGCCGAGGCGGGTCTCGAGCAGCTCCGCGACCCAGGGGCCGGCGGCGTTGACGATCGCGCGGGCGGCGACGGTCGTCCGCGCGCCCGAGGCGCGGTCCTCGATCTCGGCCTGCCAGACGGCGCCCGCCCGGCGGGCCGACAGCAGCCGGGTATAGGGACGGACCAGTGCGCCGCGCTCGGCGGCGTCGAGCGCGTTGAGCACGACCAGCCGGCTGTCGTCGACCCGGCAGTCGGCATAGGTGAAGCCCCGCCGGTAGCCGGGCTTGAGCACGGCGAAGCCGGGATGATGCGGGGCGGAAACGGCGCGCGACGCGGGCAGCCGGCGGCGGCGCGCGAGATGGTCGTAGAGGAACAGCCCGGCGCGGATCATCCAGGCGGGCCGCTGCCCGGCGGCATGGGGAAGGAAGAAGTCGAGCGGCGCGATCAGGTGCGGGGCGATCGCCATCAGCCGCTCGCGCTCCTGCAGCGATTCCCGCACCAGCCGGAACTCGTGATATTCCAGGTAGCGCAGGCCGCCATGGATCAGCTTGGTGCTGGCCGAGGAGGTGTGGGCGGCGAGGTCGTCCTGCTCGACGAGGATCGTCGACAGACCGCGCCCGGCTGCGTCGCGGGCGATGCCCGCGCCGTTGATGCCGCCGCCGACGATCAGCAGGTCGACCGCCGACGTCATATCGTCTCCTGTTTCAGATGCGTCTCGCCGGATGGGATAAACTGAATGGTCATTTAATAGAATATCTCCCCCATTCCCTGTCAAGAGGCCAAGCCATGTGGATGCGGCTTTTATGGCGCCCCTTCTCCCTCGGCCATCGCTATAGACCGACATGGAGGGTCGGATCGCGACCATCGTCAAGCATTATTGACTCCACCGATCGGACGGTTTTATTAAATGATCGTTCAGTCAATGATTGGCGGCCACAAGGGCTCGCGCATCATGCGGCATCGATGGAGAGTTCCTATGACCGACCTGTCCCACGGCTTTGGCGATCATGCGGAGATCGCGCGTCTGATCGGACTCTATGTCGACGGCGCCCGGGCCGGCGACAGCGGCCCGATGCGGCAGGTCTTCTCCGAGGAGGCGACGATCTGCGGCTTCCTGGGGCCGGACAAGTTCGCCGGTCCGATCGAGATGCTGTTCGCCTTCGTCGACGGGGCGGGGCCGTCGCCCGACATCACGGCCTCGATCCGGTCGATCCAGTGTCTCGACGGGATCGCCTCGGCGGTGGTCGAGGCGCATCATTGGGGCGGCCACGACTTCGAGGATATCCTGTCCTTCGTGCGGTTCGGGGCCGAGTGGAAGATCGTCGCCAAGGCGTTCCGGCTGGCGGCCTGAAGCATGGCGCGGCCGGGACGGGGGCGGTTTTCCCCGTCGTCATCCCGGACTTGATCCGGGATCCAGAACCGCAACCTTCGGGCTTCATCTCGACGGAGCGGCAATGGATCCTGACTTCCGTCAGGATGACGGTCTTGGGTAAGGAGAGGATCGATGCAGCGGCGGGACTTTCTCTTGGCATCGATCGCCGGGATGGGATGGATGCAGGGATCGGCATCGGCGGGCCGCCGGGCAGCGAGGGACGCTTCGGCCGCGCCGGTCGTGCGGACCAGCGAGGGGCTGGCGCGCGGTTCGCGAGCCGGCGGCGTCTCGCTGTTCAAGGGGCTGCGCTACGGCGCGCCGGTCGGCGGGCAGGGGCGCTTCAGGCGCGCCGCGCCGCCCCGGCCCTGGACGGGCGTACGCGATTTCCAGACGTTCGGGGATCGCGCCCCGCAGCCCGGCAAGCATTCGCCGCAGATCGGCCTGCCGGCCCCCGATGCGGGGCCCTGGGCCTCCTTCACCGATCCCGCGCCTGTGGGCGAGGATTGCCTGCGGCTCAACATCTGGACGCCCGAGGCCGATCCCGGCGCGGCGCGGCCGGTGCTGGTCTGGCTGCACGGCGGCGGCTTCCGCGAGGGATCGGGCAGCATCAACGCGAGCGACGGGCAGGCGCTGGCCGCCGAGAACGGCGTCGTGGTGGTGACGCTCAACCATCGCCTCGGCGTGTTCGGCTATCTGTCGCTCGACCATCTCGACCCGGCCTTGGCCGATTCGGGCAATGTCGGGATGCTCGACATCGTCGATGCGTTGCGCTGGATTCGCCACAACATCCGCGCGTTCGGCGGCGATCCCGATCGCGTCGCGATCTTCGGCGAATCCGGCGGCGGGGCGAAGGTCTGCGCGCTGATGGCGATGCCCGAGGCGCGCGGCCTGTTCCACGGCGCGATCACCCAGAGCGGGGTGCTGGTCTGGGGCATGGAGCGGGCCCAGGCGGCGGAAGCGGCGAACGCGCTGCTCGACAAGCTCGATATCGGCCGCGACCCACAGCGGCTGCTCGACCTGCCGGCGCAGGCGATCCTCGACGGGGTCAGCGCGCTCGGCGACGGATGGGCGCGCAAATTCCTGCCGGTGATCGGCGGCAGCCTTCCGCGCCATCCCTTTGCCGACGAGGTGCCGGCGGAGAGCCGCGACGTGCCGATGATCATCGGCACCAGCCGCGACGAGGCGACGATCCTGGTGGGGTCGCCGCCGATCTTCGCGCTCGACTGGGACGGCCTGCGGGCCACGCTGGCGAAGATGTTCCCCGGCGACATGGCGGCGCTGGTGGCCGGCTATCGCCAACTCTATCCGGCCAAGAGTCCGGCGGACATCTTCTTCGCGGTGATGAGCGAGTTCCTGATCGTCCGCTCGTCCGCCTATGTCGCCAATCTCCGCGCCGCCGGGGCGAGCGCGCCGACCTGGGTCTACAGCCTCGAATGGCCGACGCCGATCATGGACGGCAAGCTCGGCGTCCCGCACGGGCTGTCGGTGCCGCTGGCGTTCGGGACGATGGCGCAGGTGCCGAGCATGGTCCCGGTCGATGCCGGCTCGACGGCGGTGTCGGCGCTGATCCGGCAGGGCTGGTCGAGCTTCGCGGCCGGCGGAGCTCCCCGGCCTTCGTCGATCGCCTGGCCGCCCTATGGCGCGGCGGGACGCGAGGTGCTGGCGATCGATGCGGCGCCGTCGATCGTGCGCGATCCGCGCGGCGCCGAACGCCGCCTGCTCGCCGACCTGCCCTGGTTCGACACCAATGGCGACCATCGCGCCGCGCCGGCCCTCGCGAAGGGCATGTGGTGAGCGCCGCGGTTCCGATCGTCGAAGCGCCGCTGGTCCACGACTGGAGGGCGGCGATCGCCGAGGCGCCGGTCTGGGACGAGCGCGGCCAGGTCTTCTGGTGCCTCGACAATGTCAGCGGCGAGATCATCGAACTGGGCGATGACTGGAGCGTCCGCCGGACGATCCGGCGCGGCCGGCCGACCGCCGCCACCCTGCCACGCGTGGACGGCGGCCTGCTGCTCGCCGAAGGCTGCGCCTTCACGCTGCTCGACCCGGATGGCGGCGAACGGCTGCTCGCGGCGATCGACGCCGACCCGTCGTCGGTAAGGATCAACGAGGCGGCGTGCGATCCCCAAGGGCGCGTCTGGGCGGGGACGGTCGACGCTGCGCTCTCGATCGGCGGCGGCGCGCTCCATCGCGTCGACGGCGACGGGCGCTGCGTCCGGGTGCTCGAAGGGCTGACGATCGGCAACGGCATGGGCTGGAGCCCCGACGGCGGCACCTTCTACCTGGTCGATTCGCCGACCGGCCGGGTCGACGCGTTCGACTTCGACGGCGCGGCCGGGACATTGGCCAACCGCCGGACCGTGCTCAACTTTGCGGTGGGCGAGGGCTGGGCGGATGGGCTCTGCGTCGATGCAGAGGGCTGCCTCTGGGTCGCGATCCCGCTGACCTCGGAAGTGCGCCGCTATTCGCCCGGCGGGGCGCTGCTGCTGCGCGTCCGGGTGACGGCGCCGTTCGTGACGAGCTGCGCGTTCGGCGGCGCGGATCATGCGACGCTGCTGATCACCACCGGCGCGGTCGCGCTGCCGCGGCAGATGGTGGCGGCGATCGGCTTCGATCCCGACGCGGCGCAGGACGCCGCGACCGCCCCGGGCGCCGGCGGCCTGTTCGCGTTGAAGCCCGGCGCGAAGGGGCTGACGGAGCCGGCCTGCCGCTTCTGACGGCAGGCATCACGATCGGCTGAAAAGCGAATTTGACAGCCCGGCGGAACTGGCATAATTTCCTTACTAAATATTCAGTAAGTTTATGAGGCAGGCGTGGACGAGAGGCGGGAAGTGAGCGGGACTGCGGTGAAGATCGAACCCCACATGTTGGCCATCCTCGCGAGGAAGTTCAACGTGATCGTCAACGAGATGAACCACACGCTGGAGAAGGTGTCGCGGTCGGCGGCGCTCAATCTCGCGAAGGATTTCTCGTCGGCGGTGCTGACCAGCGAGGGCGACCTGTTCTGCCTGACCCAGGCGATCCCGATCATCGTCGCGTCGTGCAGCATGGCGGCGAAGCAGATGACCGGCCTGTTCGGCGATCTCCGCCCCGGCGACTGCTTCCTCAACAATTCGCCCTATTACGGGTCGAGTCACCATGGCGACTTCGCCTATATGGCGCCGGTCTTCTACAAGGGCGAGCATATCCTGACGACGCTGAGCGTCGCCCACCAGGCCGATATCGGCAACAGCCAGCCGACCACCTTCATGCCCTTCGCGAAGGACCTGTACGAGGAAGGCGCGCTCGACTTCCCCTGCGTCCGCGTCCAGCGCGACTATGCCGACGTCGAGGACGTGGTGCGGATGGCGAAGATCCGCATCCGCAACCCCGAGCAATGGTATGGCGACTATCTGGCGGCGGTCGGCGCGGTGCGGATCGGCGAGAAGCGGATCATCGAGCTGTGCGACAAATATGGCGCCGCGACGATCAAGGCGTTCCTCGCCGAATGGCAGGACTATTCGCGCCGCCGCATGGTCGACGAGATCGGCAGGCTGCCGCGCAGGAGCTGGGAAGCCACCAATGCGCACGACCCGATCGAGGGGCTGGCGCCCGACGGCATCCCGCTCAAGGTCAAGCTCTCGATCCTGCCCGAGGAGGGCAGGATCCAGGTCGACCTGCGGGACAATATCGCCTGCCTGGAAGCCGGCTATAATCTGAGCGAGGCGACCACCCGCTCGGCGGTCGTCACCGGCATCCTCAACAACCTGTCGTCCGATCTGCCGCGCAACGACGGCGTCTACAACTGCATCGAGATACTGGCGCGCGAGAATGCGATCGTCGGCGGGGTGCAGCCGCCCTACAGCACGTCGATGGCGACGGTCGGCGTCGCCGCGCGGCTGATCAACCTGATCCAGTCGATGTTCGCGGAACTGGGCCCCGACAAGGGGCTCGCCGAGGGGGCGACCTCGTTCAGCCCGAGCGTCGCCTCGGTCTGTGGCAAGGATTTCCGCTATGACGACCGGCTGTTCGTCAACGCCGTGATCTACGGCTTCGGCGGCGGGCCGGCGCTGCACGGCCATGACGGCTGGCTGACCTATCTCGGCCCGCCCGGCGGCTGCCAGGTCGACTTCATCAGCGCCGAGATCTTCGAGCTCAAGATGCCGATCCTGTTCGGCTGCTGCGAGGTCGAGACGGACAGCGGCGGCGCGGGCGAATGGGACGGCGCGCCCGGCATACGCTGCCTGATGCGGCCGCGCGGCAACCCGGCGCTCTGGTCCTATTTCCTCGATTCCAAGGTCTTCCCGCCCAAGGGACTGCACGGCGGCCATGCCGGCGCGCCGTCGGCCGCGTGGAAGGTCGACGCGGCCGGCAACGAGGTCGCGATCCCCGACATCTCCAGCGAGGAGATCCAGCCGACCGAATGGATCGGCAGCCTGTGGCCGGGCGGCGGCGGCTTCGGCGATCCGCTCGACCGCGATCCCGAACGGGTGCGCCACCGGGTGCGCAACGGCTGGGTCTCGCCCGAAAAGGCGCGGGGGGTCTACGGCGTCGCGCTCGACCTGTCGGGCGAGGACTATCGCGTCGACCAGGAGCGGACCGCGCAGCTCCGCCTGGAACTCCGGAATAGATAAGGGTCAGAAGACATGCGTTTCAGGGTGTGCTCCGACGTGGGCGGCACGTTCAGCGATCTGTTCGTGTTCGACGAGAACAATGGCGAGTGGAACATCTTCAAGGCGTTCACCGTCCCGCGCCGGCCGAGCGACGGCATCATGGCGGGGCTGCGCCAGGCGGCCGATCATTATGGCCTGACGCTCGACGGATTCCTGCGCGACTGCGTGTCGCTGGTGCACGGCTCGACGGTGGCGCTCAACGCGCTGCTCGAGGGCAAGGTGGCGAAGGTCGGGCTGATCTGCACCCGCGGCTTCCGCGACATCCTGACGACGCGGGAGCAGGGGCGCAGCGAACCCTTCTTGTGGAAGACCGACTATCCCGATCCGTTCGTGCCGCGCTACCTGACGCTGCCCGTCACCGAGCGCGTCAATTCCGAGGGCGGCGTCGAGATTCCGCTGAACGAGGACGAGGTCCGCGCGGCGGTGCGGCAGCTCAGGGATTATGGCGTCCAGGCGATCGCCGTCGCGCTGCTCTGGTCGATCACCAATAGCGAGCATGAGCGCCGGATCGAGGCGATCGTCCGCGAGGAATGGCCCGAGGTGCCGGTCGTCCTCAGCTCGCAGCTCAACCCGATCCTGCGCGAATATCGGCGCACCTCGTCGACCGTGGTCAACGCCTCGCTGCTCGAGGTGATCCGCACCTATGTCTCCGACCTGCAGGCGCAGCTCAGCGACAATGGCTATGCCCGCTCGCTGTCGCTCGTCACCTCGGCCGGCGGCATCGCCAGCGTCGACGACATGATGGAACGCCCGATCTACAGCATCAATTCGGGGCCCTCGATGGCGCCGATCGCGGGCCAGACCACGGTCGCGATGGAGCAGGGCATCGACAATGTCCTGGTCGTCGACATGGGCGGCACCAGCTTCGACGTCAGCGTCGTGCAGGACGGCAAGATCAACCTCTCGCGCGAGATCGTGATGGGCGGCTGCTTCCTCGGCGTCGACCTGGTCGACAGCCGCAGCGTCGGATCGGGCGGCGGCAGCATCGCCCGCGTGGATGCGGGCGGGCTGGTCCATGTCGGCCCGGAGAGCGCGGGCGCCAATCCGGGGCCGGCCTTCTACGGACGCGGCGGCACCCGCCCGACCGTCAGCGACGCCGACCTCGTTCTCGGCTATCTCAACACCGAGGCGTTCGCCAGGGGCGGCACCCCGCTCGACCCGGCGCTCTCGGCCGCCGCGATCGAGGAGCATGTCGCCAAGCCGCTCGGCATCGACGTGGCGCAGGCCGCCTTCACCATGTGGAGCACCGTCAACAACGACATGCAGGCGGCGATGCAGGACCTCGCCATCTCGCGCGGGATCGACCTGCGCGACTTCGTGGTCGTCTCGGGCGGCGGCGCGGCGGGCATGCACATCCAGGCGATGGCGATGGAGCTCGGCATCAGGGAGCTGATCATCCCCAAGGCGGCCGGCGTGCTCAGCGCCTATGGCGGCGCCTTCGCCGACCTGGTGAAGGAGTATAGCGCGATCGCCTTCGTCGAAAGCAACCGCTTCGACTTCGCGGGCGTCAACGCCCTGCTGGCGTCGCTGGAGAGGAGCGCGGTCGCCTTCCTCGACGGCCACGGCATCGACCCCGCCGACCGGCGCCTCGAATATTATGCCGAGGCCCGCTATCCCGAGCAGATCTGGGAACTGCCGGTGCCCCTGCGCACCGGCCGGATTGCCGACCAGGCGCAGCTCGACGCGCTGGTCGCCGATTTCCACGACATCCACGAGCGGATGTACGCGGTGAAGGACCCGTCCCAGCCGATCGAATGCCTGCACTGGAAGGTCCGCGCGATCGGCGCGACGCCGAAGCCGGCGATCCGCAAGCTGCCGTTCGGCGGCGAGGGCGCCGATCATGCGCTGAAGGGTACGCGCAAGGCCTTCTTCAAGGATCTCGGCGGCTTCGTCGACGCGGCGGTCTATGACGGCACCCGGCTGACCTGCGGCAACCGGATCGAGGGGCCGGCGGTGATCGAGGAGCCGACGACGACGGTGGTGGTCATGCCGGGCACGGCGATGACCGTCAGCGAATATGGCAGCTATGTCTCGCGCTTCGACTGATCGCGCGATGCGGATCGTCCGCTTCCGCTATCTGGGCCGCCGCCGCTACGGCCTGCTCGACGGCGACGGCGTCCACCCGCTGTCGACCAGCCCGTTCCGCGCGTTCCAGCAGGCGCGCGACCTGGCCGAATGCGTCGAGGACGGAGTCCTGTTCGGCCGCGATGAGGTCGTCCTGCTGCCGCCCTGCGCGCCCGGCAAATATGTCGGGATCGGCATCAACTATCGCGCCACCGCCGAGGCGCTCGGCATGGCCGTGCCCGAGGAACCGGTCGTCTATGTCCGTCCGCCGAACTGCATCATCGGCGACGGCGACCGGATCGTGCTGCCCGCCGACGGCGACGTGGTGTGCGAGGGCGAGCTCGCGGCGGTGATCGGCCGGCGGGGGCGGGACATCGCCGAGGGCGACGTCGCCGCGCACGTCATCGGCTACACGCTGACCAACGACCTGATGGACGTCGCCCGGTTCCACAAGGACAAGGGCAATCCGAGCCTGGCCAAGGGACGCGACGGCTTCGCCCCGCTCGGCCCCTGCATCGCGACCGGGCTCGACCTCGCGACGGCGGAGCTGGCGACCTTCGTCAATGGTGAACGGGTGCAGGCGGGCTTCGCGCGCGACATGCTGTTCGGCGTCGAACGCTGCGTCAGCCACATCTCGCGCTTCATGACGCTCGAGCCGGGCGACGTGGTCGCGCTGGGCTGCCCGCCCACGCCCGCGCGGATCGCGCCGGGCGATCGCATCGAAATAGGCTGCGCGCCGATCGGGACGCTCGCGAACGAGGTCGCGGGCGCGCCGCGGACATAAGGGAGAGACGGGAATGTATTATCCGGGACTCGAGGGAAAGAATGTCCTGCTGATCGGCGGCCATTCGAACCTGGGCCAGCATGTGACCTGGCATTTCGCGGAATCGGGTGCGAACATCGTCATCGGCGCGCGCGACCTCGACCGCGCCGAGAAGGTCGCCGAGCGGGCGCGCGAGCTGGGCGCGGGCAAGGTCTCGGTCGTGTCGGTCGACGCCACCGACTGGTCGTCGGTCGCGAACGCGATCGAGGCGACGCGGGCGATGGGGAGCATCGACATCCTCTATCATGGCGTGGCCTGGGACATCCTCAGCCATTTCCTCGATCTCGACCCGCAGCTCTGGGACAAGATCTACGAGCAGAATTTCAAGAGCGTGCTGACCGCCTACAAGATCGTGCTGCCGATCATGATCGAGCAGAAGGGCGGCTGCGTCATCACGATGAGCAGCGTGATGGGCCGCAAGCCGACCCCGATCGAGCCGGTCTATGGCGCGCTCAAGGCCGGGCTGATCCATCTTGCCCAGACGCTGGCGCTCGACGTCGGCAAGCATGGCGTCCGCATCAACGTCGTCGCCCCCGGCGGCACCCCGCCCGCCGACCTGAGCGAGGTCAGCGCCAATAGCTGCTTCCGGGGATTCATGGGCGACATGGAGCAATTCAAGGCGGTCGAGCAGGAGCTGGCGGCGGAGGTTCCGCTGCGGCGGCTCGGCCGGCCGGAGGATGTTTCGCACGCCGTGCTCTACCTCGCCTCGCCGGTGACGGGCGGCATGCAGACAGGCCAGGTGATCGGAGTCGACGGCGGTGTCTGGATGCCGAAATAGGCGGCGTTTCAACATATTGAATTTCAAAGATATTTCATTGAAGCACTGGCGCGGAACGCTCTTGACAACGAAGCTGTTCGGAATAAACTTACTGAACATTCAGTTAAGAGGCGTGGGCGAGGACGAAGGGAGGTCGGCTATGGCGGGCAAGGATGTTTCCCGGACGGGATGGATGGGCCGGTGCCTCGCCTATGTCGCCGTCCTGCTCGGCCTGGCCGGCGCGTCCCCGCCGGCGCGCGCGGCGGACGCCGTGGCCGCGCCGACCGTCGAGACGATCGATGCCCGCGACATGCATTGGCGGGTGCTGCGCTGGGGGCCGCGCGACGGCGTCGGCGTGCTGCTGCTGCACGGTTTCCCGCAGGATGCCGATAGCTGGCGGCCGGTGGCGTCGACGCTCGCCGCCGCCGGCTACAACGTCGTCGCCTTCGACCAGCGCGGCGCGTCCGCCGCGACGCTGTCGCGGCCGGGCGACTATGTCTTCGACAATTTCATGGCCGACGCGCTGGCGGTCGCCGATGCGACGGGGCTGCGCCGTTTCCACGTCGTCGGCTTCGGCTGGGGCGGGGCGATGGCGTGGATGCTGGCCGCCTATCATCCCGATCGGGTGCGGTCGATGACGACGCTGCGCTATCCGCATCCCGCCGCCTTCGTCGACGGCATCGAGCATGATCCCGAGCAACGGGCGTCGTGGGAGGCGGTGCGCAAGGAGATCGGCCCCGACAATATCGACAAGCGCGCCGCCGCGCTGCTGGCCGACGATGCGATCGGGCTGCGCGCCTTCCTGCGCAAGAGCGGCCTGCCCGAGGATGCGACCGACCGCTATGTCGCGCGCCTTTCGCAGCCGGGCGTGTTGGTCGGCGGGCTGTCCTGGGGAACCGCGCTGGTGCCGGCGCAGTTCGCCGCCGTGCCGCCGGTGCGGGTGCCCGCGCTGTTCGTGTGGAGCAAGGGACCGGCCGTCTCGGAATCCACGGTCCAGGCGTCGGCGCGCTATGCGAAGGGCCGCTATCGCGTCGTCGAGCTGCAGGACGTCGGTCATTTCATGATCGAGACCGCGCCCCAGACCGTCGCCGCACCGATCCTCGACTTTCTCCGCGAGACCGACGCTCCGCCCGCCGCGCGGAAGTGACCGGCCCGGCCGATTTCAGGAATTACCGACATGGCCTTGCTTGATGCCCTGTGCCGCCGGCGCCTGCGCGCGGCCCATTCGATCGACGACCTGCGCGATGCCGCGCGCCGGACGCTGCCGCGGATGGTGTTCGACTATGTCGACGGCGGCGCCCAGTCCGAAAGCACGATGCGGCAGAACCGCGCCGCGTTCGAACGCCATCGCCTGCTGTCAGCCGCGCCGGTCGACGTCAGCCGGCGGAGCACGGCGACCACCCTGTTCGGGCAGTCGCTGGCGATGCCGCTGATCATCGGGCCGACCGGCTATGCGTCCGCCTTCTGGCCGAAGGGCGACCTGGCGCTGGCGCGTGGCGCGGCGGCGGCGGGGGTTCCGTTCGTCGTCAGCAACGGCGCCAATGCGCGGCTCAGGGACATCGCCGAGGCATCGGGCGGCCAGGCCTGGCTCCAGCTCTACATCGCCCATGACAAGCAGGCGACGCTCGGCCTGATCGGCGAAGCCCGGACGCTCGGCTTCGAGACGCTCGAGGTGACGGTCGACACCGCGCTGCCGGGCCGGCGGCTCCGCGACATCCGCAACGGCTTCACCGTGCCCTATAGCTGGACCCCGGCGAAGGTCGTCGACGTGCTCCGCCATCCCGGCTGGATGCTGCGCGCGCTGCCGCACGGCGCGCCCCGGCCCGGCCTGATGCCGATGGAGCAGGGGCGGAGCTGGGCTACGGTCTCCGAATTCGTCCGCTCGCAGATCAATCCCGCGATCGGGTGGGACGACCTGAAATGGCTGCGCGACCAGTGGCCCGGCACGTTGATCGTCAAGGGGCTGCTCGATCCGGCGCAGGTCGAGCCGGCGATCGCCGCCGGCTATGACGGCATCGTCATCTCCAACCATGGCGGGCGGCAGCTCGACGGAGCGGTGTCGACGCTCGACGTCCTCCCCGGTTTCGCCGCCGCCGCGAAAGGACGGATTCCGCTGCTGATCGACAGCGGCGTCCGCACCGGCACCGACATATTGAAGGCCGTCGCGCTGGGGGCGAGCGCCGTCCAGGTCGGGCGCGCCACGCTCTACGGCCTGTCGACCGCCGGCGAGGCCGGGGTCGGCCATGCGCTCGGCATCTTCCGCACCGAGCTCGACATGGCGATGGCGCTGGTCGGCCTCAACCGGGTCGCCGACGCGACCCCGGCGATCGTCCGGGCGATCGCGTGATCCGAAGCACCGCACAGCAATCACCTTATTTGTATAGACATTATGGAAGGGGAGTTTCCAGAATGAAGAAGAAGTCGATCCAGGGAGCGTCATTGGCGGCCGTGCTGGCGGGGGTCCTGCTACAGGCCCCGGCCTGGGCGGCCGACCGCGAGGCCGATGCCGCCGCCGACAGCGGCGAGATCATCGTCACCGCGCAGAAGCGCGCCGAGCCGCTCCAGAAGGTCCCGGTCTCCGCCGCGGTCGTCTCGGGCATCACCCTCCAGAAGCAGGGCGTCGGCTCGATCCAGGACGCGATGCAGCATGTGCCGGCGGTCTATGTGTCGCAGGCCGGCCCCGCCAACCTGCTGTTCATCCGCGGCGTCGGATCGGGCGACAACAACCCGCTGTTCGAGCAGTCGGTCGCGACCTTCGTTGACGGCATCTATCGGGGCCGCTCGCGCTCGACCCAGTCCTCCTTCCTCGACATCGAGCGGGTCGAGGTGCTGAAGGGGCCGCAGAGCGTCTATTTCGGCAACAACTCGATCGCGGGCGTGTTCAACATCGCCACCAGGAATCCCGGCGACCATTGGGAAGGCTATGTCCGCGGCCTGTATAATTTCAACTTCGACAATGCGACGATCGAGGGCGCGGTCGGCGGGCCGGTCACCGACACGCTCGGCATCCGCGTCGCCGGGCTGGTCCAGCGCGGCGACGGCTGGCTGCTCGACAAGAGCAGCGGCATCCACATCCCGCGCGTCCGCAACTATGCGGGCCGGGTCACGCTGCTGTGGAAGCCGACCGACCGGCTGTCGGTCAACCTGAAGGCGCATGCCGAGCGCGGGCGTCAGAAGGGCGGCCTCGCCGCCAAGCTGACGAGCTGCCCGCCGCTGCCGATCTTCACCAACGTCAACTTCGGCTGCACCGCGGCGATCGCCGCCGGCGACGATACCCGCCCCAACTATGTCCGCACCCAGAACCCGGACCAGGGCATCGACTTCGACGCGCAGTCGGCGATCTCGACGATCAGCTATGAGGCCGATCCGTTCACGCTGACCTCGGTCACCGGCTATTACCACCACAAATATAATCTGAAGCTCGACGTCGACGCGGCGAGCCCCGACCTGGCCAACTTCACCGTTCCCGAGCGGTTCAGCCAGTTCAGCCAGGAATTCCGCGTCGCGTCGAACGGCACCGGCCCGTTCGACTATATGTTCGGCGCCTATTATGAGCACGACAAGCTGCGCGGCCAGATCTACGCGAATTACGGCCTGTTCTCGCCGATCCTGCCGGGCCTCGTGCCGCCGCTGGCGCCCTATCTGCCGTTCGGCCAGGCCGACGATTTCCGCCAGACCTCCGACATCTACGGCCTGTTCGCGAGCGTCGTCGTCCGCCCGACCGACAAGCTCGACGTCACGCTGGCGGCGCGCCAGTCCTGGGTCGACAAGCATTTCGGCATCAACCAGTATTTCGGCATGGCGACGCAGCCCTTCGGCCCGATCGTCCCGCTGCCGGCGGCGCTGGCGCCGATCGCGGCCGCCGTCGGAAAGCAGCTCGGCCTCGGCGTCGCCGGCTACCGCGCCGAGAACCGCTCGGACGCGCATTTCAGCCCGTCGATCACCATCGGCTATGATTTCGCGTCCGAGATCCGCGGCTATGCCAAATATGTGAACGGCTTCAAGGCGGGCGGCTATAACGGCCTCGAGCATACCGGCCTGCCGGGCACGCTGTCCTTCGGGCCCGAATATGTCGACTCCTACGAAGTCGGCCTGAAGACCCAGTGGTTCAACCGCCGCCTGACCTTCAACATCGCGGCCTTCCGCAGCGATTTCGAAGGGCTTCAGCAGTCGGCGATCGGCACCAACGGCGTGCAGGGCGGCATCTTCCCGGTCGTCCGCAACGCCAAGGGCGCGCGCTCGCAGGGGATCGAGACCGACATGGCCTGGCGCGTGAACGAGCATTGGAACACCAGCCTCAGCCTCACCTGGCTCGATTCCAAGTTCACCGATTTCAAGAATGCCGGCGGATCGCCGACCGACATCGCGCTCGGCCATCCGACCATCGACCTTTCGGGCAAGCGCGGGCGCTATGCTCCCGAGCTGAGCGGCAACTTCAACGTCGAATATATGTTCGACGTCGGGCCGTCGCTGCAGGTCAGGCTGCGGCCGGAGGCGATGTTCACCACCCGCTACAACATCTCGCCGAACAACGATCCGCTGCTGTGGCAGGAGGGTTTCGTCAAGCTCGGCGCGACCGTCTCGGTGGCCAATCCGTCGCAGGGCTGGGAGTTCTCCGTCATCGGCAAGAACCTGACCGATCGCCGGATCATGAACTTCGAAGCGGGGAGCAACGGTTCCTACATCATCGGCACCGAGGAGCCGTGGAGCATCTCCGCCCAGCTCCGATACAATTTCTGACGTAAGAGCAGGAAGCCGGTCCCTCGGCCTTCCGGTCCGGCGCGAAGAACGCCGGGCCGGGAGGCCGAAGGTTCATTGGGGCCGCTTCGGCGCCGGCCGAGGCGCGGCGAGGGGGGAGCGCGAGAAGCGGATCGGCAGCCGCATGCCCGGCACATGGCCGCCATCCTCGTCGACCATGTCGATGACCATGCCGCGATGGACGACCTGGGGATCGGCGAGGGCCTGGGCGACGTCGTTGATCGGGCCGGCGGGCACGCCGACCCGTTCGAGCGCGGCGAGCAGCTCGGCGCGCGGCCATTGGCGGGTCGCGTCGGCGATCATCGCGCTCAGCTCGTCGCGGCGGGCGAGGCGTTGCGGATTGGTCCTGAAATCATCGCCCGGCGCGATGCCGACCACCTCGCAGAAGCGCTCATATTGCCGGTCGTTGCCGGTCGCGAGGATGAACCAGTCGTCCTGCGTCGGATAGGCCTGATAGGGCACGATATTGGGATGGGCGTTGCCGAGCCGGGTCGGCGCGACGCCGGAGGCGAGATAGTTCATCGCCTGGTTGGCGAGCGTCCCGACCATGACGTCGAGCAGCGCCATGTCGACATGCTGGCCGAGGCCGCTGCGTTCCCGCTCGGCCAGCGCCGCCTGGATGCCGATCACCGCGTAGAGGCCGGTCAATATGTCGGCATAGGCGACGCCGATCTTCTGCGGCGCGCCGTCGGGCTCGCCCGTCAGGTCCATGATCCCGCCCATGCCCTGGATGATGAAGTCATATCCCGCGCGGGCGGCATAGGGGCCGTCCTGGCCGAAGCCGGTGATCGAGCAATAGACGAGGCGCGGATTGACCGCCGCGAGGCTGGCATGGTCCAGCCCATATTTGGCGAGGCCGCCGACCTTGAAATTCTCGATGACGACATCGGCGTCGGCGACGAGCTCGCGCACGCGCCGTTGGCCCTGCTCGGTCGCGAAGTCGACCGCCTCGCTGCGCTTGCCCCGGTTGGCGGCGTGGAAATAGGCGGCGTCGCGGCTGCCGTCGGGGCGATCGATGAAGGGCGGGCCCCAGCCTCGCGTGTCGTCGCCGGACGGGCTTTCGACCTTGATCACCTCGGCGCCGAGGTCCGCCAGCACCTGGCCGGCCCAGGGACCGGCCAGGATGCGCGCAAGCTCGACGACCTTGATGCGGGCCAGCGGCGGCGCGGTCATCAGAAGGCCGCGATGCCGGTGATGGCGCGGCCGAGGATCAGGGCATGGACGTCGTGCGCGCCCTCATAGGTGTTGACGGTCTCGAGGTTCATCATGTGGCGGATCACCTGATATTCCTCGGAGATGCCGTTGCCGCCGTGCATGTCGCGCGCCTGGCGGGCGATATCGAGCGCCTTGCCGACATTGTTGCGCTTGACGATCGAGACCATCTCGGGCGCGAAGCGGCCCTCGTCCATCAGCCGGCCCACGCGCAGCGACGCCTGAAGGCCGAAGCCGATGTCGCACATCATCTCGGCGAGCTTCTTCTGGTAGAGCTGGGTCGCGGCGAGCGGGCGGCCGAACTGCTTGCGGTCGAGGCCATATTGGCGCGCGGCGTGGAAGCAGAACTCGGCGGCGCCGAGCGCCCCCCAGCTGATGCCGTAGCGCGCGCGGTTGAGGCAGCCGAACGGACCCTTCAGTCCCTCGACATTGGGGAGGAGCGCATCGGCCCCGACCTTGACCTCGTCGAGCAGGATCATGCCCGTCGTCGAGGCGCGCAGCGACAGCTTGCCCTCGATCTTCGGCGCCGACAGGCCCTTCATGCCCTTTTCGAGGATGAAGCCGCGAATCTGGCCGCCATGTGCTTCCGACTTCGCCCAGACGACGAAGACATCGGCGAAGGGGGCGTTGGAGATCCAGGTCTTGGAGCCGTGCAGCACATAGCCGTCGCCGTCGCGCCGCGCGACGGTCCGCATCCCGCCGGGGTCGGAGCCGGCATCGGGCTCGGTCAGGCCGAAGCAGCCGATCAGCCGGCCCGCCGCGAGGCCCGGCAGATAGTGGCGCTTTTGCTCCTCCGAGCCATAGGCGTAGATAGGATGCATGACGAGGCTCGACTGCACCGACGCCATCGACCGATAGCCCGAGTCGACGCGCTCGATCTCCCGCGCGATCAGGCCGTAGGCGACATAGCTGGCATTGGCGCCGCCATATTCCTCGGGCAGCGTCGCGCCGAGCAGGCCGGCGGCGCCCATCGCCGGGAAGAGTTCGGGCGCATCGACCTCCTCGCGATAGGCCGCGATCACCCGCGTCTGCAGCTCGGACTGGGCGAAGCCGTGCGCGGCGTCGCGGATCATCCGCTCTTCGTCGGTGAGCTGATCCTCCAATCCGAACGGGTCGGACCAATCGAAACGGGCCATCTGGGACATGCGCGATCTCCTTTGGCGATCGCCTTGGCGCACTTGCAAAATGCTGACGATATCGAAAAAAGGAGTTTTCAATCGCGATATGGAATAACGACATGATCGATGGGGAAGGGCTGGCCGCGTTCGTCGCGATCGCCGAGCAGCGCAGCTTCTCCCGCGCCGCCGACACGCTCGGCATCGCCCAGTCGGTGGCGAGCAAGCGGCTGCGGCGGCTGGAGGACCAGTTGGGCACCCAACTCGTCGACCGGACGGTGCGCACCGCGATCCGCCTGACCCGCGAGGGCGACATCTTCCTGCCGCAGGCGATCGAGGCGCTGGCCCGGCTCGACCGGGTCGAGCGGATGGGGCGCAGCCTGGGGCGCGGGAGCAGCGGGCCGCTGCGGATCGGCTTCGTCTTCTCGGCGGCGATGAACGGCACCCTGGGCCGCATCCTGACGGCGGTGCGGGCGGGGCTCCCGGACATCGAGCTGGCGCCGCGCCTGATGGAGACCCCCGAGCAACTGGCCGCGCTCGATTCCTGCCGGCTCGACATCGGCCTGATGCGGCCGCGACCCTCCTATCCCGAGGATTGCCGGGCGATCGACATCCATTCCGAAGAGCTGATGGTCTGCCTGTCGACCGGCCATGCGCTCGCCGCAGCATCGGCACTGCGGCCGGACCAGCTTGCCGGCCAATGCTTCATCGTGCCGCAGTTCCACGAGCAGGTCGGCCTGATCGACAGCATCCGCCGCCTCGCGGACGCGGGCGGTTTCCCGATGCCGCGCATCGTGCGGACCGACGACTTCGTCACCGCGGCCTGCCTGGCCTCTGCCGGCGAAGGCCTGGTCCTCGCGCCGGCCTCGCTCGCCAAGCTGAACCTCGACGGCGTCCGCTTCCTGGCGGTCGGCGGGTTCGCGGAAAGGCTCAGGATCGTCCTCGTCCACCGCACCGACGCGCCACGCGAGGCGCTGGCGAGGATATTGGGCTCGCTGTGAAGGCCACTATCGGGTCTCGACGGCCTCGGCGAAGGCGGCCGGGTCGTCGATCATCGGGAAATGACCGCAGCCGTCGAGCAGCCGGTAGGTCGCGGCGGGCTGGATCGATCGCCAGCGATCGAGCTCGTGCGCCGTCGGCCCGGTCGCGCCCATCGCGACGGTGAGCGGGACCCTGAGCGCGGCGAGGGCGGCGGCGGCGTCGAAGTCGCGGACCGACCAGGCGATGCTGACCATCGTCCAGCTTCCCGCCTTGTTGCGGTCGATGTTCCACCGCTCGTGCTGCGCCGGTGTCAGCGCGCGGAAGCGCCTGGCGGCGGCCTCGAAGCTGGTGGTGGGGATGGCGCACATCGCCTCGAAGGCGGGCCAGTTCTCGGCATACCATGCCGGCGACCGCAGCGGTGCCTCGGCCAGCACGGCGCGCTCGACCCGGTCGGGCCAGCGGCGCGCGACGTCCATCGCGATATAGCCGCCGATCGACACGCCGACGAGGATCGCCCGGTCGATGGCGAGCGCGTCGAGGAAGGCGCGCAGGTCGTCGGCATAATGTTCGATGCCGCGCTGCCGCCACAGCCGGTCGGAATCGCCGTGGCCCGGCATGTCCCAGGCGATCACGCGGTGGCGCTCGGCCAGCAGGGGGATGACGTCCTCGAACTCCTGCGCGGAGGCGCCGCCGGTGTGGAGCAGCAGCAGCGGCGCGCCCTCGCCGGCTTCCAGATAATGGATGCGCCCGCCGTCGAGCTGGACGAAGCGGTCGGTGGCGGTCATGCGAACATCTCCTCGATCGCCCGGGCCACGGCCTGCGGGTCGTCGCTGTGCGGGAAATGGCCGCTGTCGGCGACGATGCGCAGCATGGCGGCGGGGTGGAGCGACGGCAGCAGCGTCGCCGCCTCGGGCGCGACGCCGCGGTCGCCGTTGACGAACAGCGCGGGCAGGGCGAGCGCGCGGATGCGCGGCTGGACATGGTCGGCATCGTCGCGGCCGGCCCAGAGCAGGTCCATCATCGCATGGCTGCCAGCCTTGTGCCGGTCGATCGCCAGCCGCGCGGCGAACTCGGGGGACCAGTCGCGGAAGCGCGGCCGCGCGCGCGCCTCGGGCTCCTCGGGGCAGCCGAACATGGTCTCGATCATCGGCCAGTTGGCGGCCCACCAGCCGGCGTTGCGCGACAGCGGCATCTCGATCGCGACGATCCCGCCCAGCTCGGCGGCGCGCGGGCCCGCCGTCGCGGCCAGCGCGATCGCCGCCCCCACCGATCCGCCGCCGAGGATCGGCCGTTCGCCGAGCGCGCAGGCGAGCTCGACCGCGAGATCGGCGAAGTCCGGCAGCGTCACATGACCCTGCGGCCGATCGGAGTCGCCATGGCCGGGCATGTCCCAGGCAACGACCCGGAAGCGACCGGCCAGCAAATGCGCCAGCGCGTCGAACTCATGGGCCGACCGCCCGGCGCTGTGCATCAGGAACAGCAACCGGCCGCCGCCGGTCGCGCGGCAATGCACCCGGCCGAACCGGCTCTGCAGGAAAATATCGTCCATCCTCTCCTCCTCGCCCCCGGATATTAGGGTTTCCCCGCGCCGCCGGTTTCACATGGCCATGGGACAGGATGGCCGCGCCGGACCGCCTAGAAGGAAGGCCGCGAGACAGCCGGGAGAGAGTGATGAGCATATTGCACAAGCCCGACGGGCGTGGCGTCTATGTCTATGACATGCTCGACGTCCCCTGGACCGAGACCGGCAAGCCGGGCGTCCGGCAGCGCGCGGTGCGCGCCGACCGCTCGACCGGCCATTTCCTGGGGCTCATCCAGTTCGACCCGATGATCGCGGCGGGCGTCCACCAGCATCTCGGGCCGGCGACGAGCCTGATGCTCGGGGGATCGCTGGCCGATTACCAGGACAATTACGGGCGCGACACGGTGACGATCAATCCGACCGGCACCACCCATGACGCGATCTCCTGGGAGGGCTGCTTCTTCGTCGCCCGGCTCGAAGGCGCGACCGCCTATCTGCCCGAGAGCGGCGGCGGCAAGGGGCATGTCGGCGCGGGCACGGCGACCTTCACCAACCCCGCGCCCGAGGTGCTGCCGGCGCTCGATTTCCCGCTGCGCGAGGCGCGGCAGCTCGCCACCTCGATCCCGCGCCTCTCGCGCCGCATGCTGTTCGACTATCGTATCGAGAAGGACGACCATCGCTTCGTCGAGCTGACCCTCTGGCCGGACATGAGGATACCGACCCACCGGGTGTCGGCGCTGACCGAATGGATGGTGCTGGCCGGCAATGCGAAGGTGAACAACCTCACCGTGCCGATCGGCGCCATCGTCGTCATCGAGCCGGGCACCGAAGTCACCATCGAGAGCGCCTTCGGGTGCCGGCTGCTCGCCTGGGCGGACGGCCCGATCCAGTGGTCGGACGGCGCGGCCCTCCCCGACATCTACGGCTTCTGAGCTCGGCTCAGGCGGCTTCGCCGACCTTGCCGGGGGCGGCGTCGGCGAAGCGCGGCATGATCTCCCGCGCGAAGACCTCCAGCGACCGGGGCGAGCCGGTGACGTCGGCCAGCAGCACATAGTCGACGCCCTGTTGGCGCAGCAGCTCGACCTTGTCGGCGACTTCGTGCGGATAGCCGATCAGCGCGGCCTCATCGACGGTGAAGGCGCTGTCGGAGAAGGTCTGGAGCTTGTCATGCGCGAAGGAGGAGGCGCCCGCGCCCGCCTGCGCCTTCAACTGGTCGACCAGCTTGCGGCGCAGCTCGTGCGCGGCGCGCCAGTCCGCGTCGTTGTCGACCAGGTGGAGCGCGCGGGTCACGCCGACGCTGGCCGGGTCGAACCGCCGGCCGCAGCCCTCGACCGCCGCGCGATAGGTGGCGATGCGCCGGCCGACGATCTCGGGCGTGCCGATCTGGTCGAGCAGCAGGTTGAAGCCGTCGGCGCCCGCGCGGCGGATCGAATCGTCGCTCGCGGCGCCCACCCACATCGGCGGATGCGGCTGCTGGCGGGCAGGGGGGTCGATGACGACGTCGTCGAACTGCCAGAACTCGCCGCGATGCTCGAAGCGCCCGCCGCCGCTCCAGCAGCGGCGCAGGAAGGCCAGCGTCTCGGCATAGCGCCGGGTCGCTTCCTCGGGGCTCATGCGGAAGCCGGCGAACTCGTTCGGGCGATAGCCGCGCCCGACCCCCAGGTCGAAGCGGCCGCCGGAGAGCTGGTCGATCGTCGCGACCTGCTCGGCCAGCAGCACCGGATTGTGCCAGGGCAGCACGACGACGCCGGTGCCGAGCCGGATGCGCCGCGTCCGCGCGGCGAGATAGGCCAGCAGCGAGAGCGCGGAGGATATCTGCCCCGTGCCCATGAAATGATGCTCGACCAGGAAGAGGCCGTGATAGCCGAGGCGATCGGCGAGGCAGACATAGTCGATATAGGCCTCAAGGCTCTGCATGCTGTCGCTGACAGTGCCCGAGGTGGCGACGGACGCGCCGCCGAACAATCCGAATTTCATAACCGTCTCCTCGCGGTGGCGCGGGCCCGTTGCCCGCCTCCATCGTCCGCTTAGGAGGTCGGCCGGCGGTCAGTTATCCCAATGGCTTGCGACAGGCTGGGTCTTGGACCGATCGAAGAAGGCCTGCGCGAAGGCCAGGTCCGCCGCCAGCGGACGGCCGCGCAGCCGCGCCCGCGATGCGTTGACCTCCATCCGGCCGGCGGGCGTCGGCACCTCCCGCCCGTCCCAGTTGAGCCGCATCAGCGCGTCGATGATGCGGACGAAGAGCTCGTTCTGCGAACTGATCTCCAGCTTCTCGTAGAGGCGCTTGCGATAGGTCAGCACGCTGTTGACCGAGATCGACAGGTTCCGCGCGATGCTTTCGGAGGTATGCCCGGTGAGGATGCCGATGCAGACCAGCCGCTCGCGCGGGGTGATCGACTGGAACAACGCGGCTTCGGTGAGCACCCGGCCGATCAGGAACTGGTTGGGCCCGCGCAGCGTGTGCATGTAGGAGAAATGCTTGCGGATGTTGGCCGCGATCAGTTCGCCGATCTGGGTCAGCAGCCAGCGTTGCGCGCGGGCGAAATGATGGCCGTAGAGCCGGTGCATCTGGACGAGATAGACGACCTTCTCCTGCATCACCGCGAACAGGATCATGTCGCTGACCCCGGTCGGCACCAGGAAGCCGCGGTGCAGCCGCTCGTCCCAGCCGCGCCCGCCGTCGAACTCGAACCAGCCGGCTCGCCCCTCGGGCTGGGCGCGGACCTGCGGCAGGTTGGGGTCGAGCGCGTAGAGCTCCTCGACATAGGCGGCCGCGGCGTCGGCCGCCGTCGCCGCCGGGATCAGGCCCGTGTTGATCACGACGCGAGGGCGATCCTCCTCCTCCGCGAAGGCGAACACCATGACATGGTCGACGTCGCCGACCATCTGCGTGGTGTGGAACAGCGCCTCGCCGAAATCATCCTCTCCGATCGAGAGGATCAGCCGGTCGATCTGCGCCATGGTGGCAAGGTTGTCCAAAGCCATCGCACTCTCCTCTCCGGTCGTTGTCGGTCGCCGGCTCCATGTGACAGATCATCGATCTTTTGCCCTTCGAGGACAATCGAAGATGTGGGTTCGCGGCCCATTTGTAACAATGTCATGTGACATGGCTGTCACCAGCGCCCTCCTGCGGATGATCGGCGCGCCGCCGCCTGACCGTCCGTCCGGGACGTTGTCGCATAGCCATGTGATAAAGGGCGCGCGGGCCGGCCGATAAGACGTCCTCGACCAAGAGAAGACGCCCGAGAGGATCTATCGTGCAGCGACCGTCCCTGTGCATATTCGACCATCTGGACGCCAGCGGCGCGCCCATGGCGGCGCTTTATGCGGACCGGCTCGATTTCGCGCGGGCGGCCGAGCGGTTCGGCTTCGCGGCCTATTATGTCGCCGAGCATCATTCGACGCCGCTGGGCCACGCCTCCTCGCCCAGCGTCTTCCTGGCGGCGCTGTCGCAGCACACCGCGACCATGCGGATCGGATCGATGGTGCATGTCCTGCCGGCCTATCAGCCGCTCCGCCTCGCGGAGGAGATCTGCATGCTCGATCATCTGAGCAACGGCCGGCTCGACATCGGCGTCGGCCGGGGGGCTTCCCCCTATGAGGTCGGACTGTTCGGCATCGGCACGCAGGACGCCCGCGCGGTGTTCGAGGAGGCGCTGACGGTGATCCGCGCCTTCCTCCGGGAGGACGTGCTGTCGCATCGCGGCGAGTTCTTCACCTATCGCGACATCCCGCTGACGATGCGGCCGTTGCAGCCGGGCGGGCCGCCCATGTGGTATGGCGCCTTTTCCGAGCGCAACCTCCGTTTCGCGGCGGCGCATGGCCTCAATGTCACGTTGAGCGGCCCGCCGCAGCGGCTGCGCGAGCTGTCGTCGCGTTATCGGGCCATCTGGCGGGAATTGCACGAAGGCGCGCCGCCGCCCGGCATGGCGAGCATGTACCAGATGTTCGTCGCGCGGAGCGACGAGGAGGCCGCCCGGATCGTCGCGCCGGCCTATGCGAAATGGTATGAGAGCATGACGCATCTGTGGCGCCACAACAATGCGATGCCGCGCGAGACGCTACCGCCGACCTTCGAGCAGGCGATGCGGCAAGGGTCGATCATCGCGGGCAGCGCCGAGACGGTGCGGCAGCGGATGCAGCAGTTGCTCGACGCGAGTGGGCTCGACCGGTTGCTGCTCCAGTGCAATCTGGGGACGATGCCGCATCAGGCGGCGTTGGAATCGCTGCAATGCTTTCACGAGGAGGTCGCCCCGCATCTGCACGTCGCCCCCCGCACCGACGGCTTCGAGGCGGATGCGGCCTGATCCGGTGCTGCCGAGCCGTACAGATTATGTCATCGTCGGCGGGGGCACGGCCGGCTGCATCCTGGCGAGCCGGCTGTCGGAGGACCCGCGCGTCACCGTGCTGCTGATCGAGGCGGGAGAGGACCATGCCCCCGGCGAGGAGCCCGAGGAGATTCGCGACAGCTTCCCGCGCGCGGCGACCCCGGCGCATCTCTGGCCCGGCCTCGTGGTGGAGCGGCGCGCGGGCCAGCCGCCCCGGCCGTTCGAGCAGGCGCGGGTGATCGGCGGCGGGTCGAGCGTGATGGGCATGCTGGCGATGCGCGGCCTGCCCGACGACTATGACCAATGGGCCGCAGAAGGCGCGCAAGGCTGGGACTGGGCCGAGGTGCTGCCCTATTTCCGGAAGCTCGAACGCGACGAGGATTGCGATGGGCCGCTGCACGGGCGCGACGGCCCCTTGTCCGTCCGCCGCCAGTCCCCCGAAAGCTGGCCGCCCTTCTGCCGGGCGATCTCGGACGCGGCGCAGGGGCGGGGCCTGCCGGTCGCGGAGGACCTCAACGGACCGCCGGCGGACGGCGTCTATCCGGTGCCGATGAACAATACGCCGCGCCATCGCGTCTCCGCCGCCTCGGCCTATCTGACCGCCGAGGTGCGGGCGCGCCGCAACCTGGTCGTGGCCGCGCGGATCAGCGTGTCGTCGATCCTGATCCGCGACGGACGCGCGGCCGGCGTCGAGCTGGTCCGCGACGGCGCCGCGCAGATCGTCGAAGCCGGGGAGGTCATCCTGTCGGCGGGCGCGCTGCATTCGCCCTCGCTGCTGCTCCGCTCGGGGATCGGGCCGGGGCTGCGGATCGCGGCGGCCGGCGTCGGCGCCGGGTTGCAGAACCATCCGCTGCTGCCGCTGTCGGTCGTGCTGCGGCGCCACGCGCTTCAATCCGATGCGATCCGGCCGGCCTTCCAGAATTGCCTGCGCTATTCGTCGGGGCATCCGGATGCGCCCGGCGGCGACATGTTCATGACCGTGCTCAACAAGACCGGGCTGCACCCGCTGGGCCGGCGGATCGGCGGGCTGATGCTGGCGGTCTACAAGAGCTTCAGCCGGGGTGAGGTGACGCTCGATCCGGCATCGGGCGCGCCGCGTGTCCGCTTCAACCTGCTCGCCGACGAGCGCGACGAGGCGCGGCTTGCCGGCGCGGTCCGTTTCGCCGCCGCGCTGCTGGCGGACCCGGCGGTCCGGCGCACGGCGGACACGGCCTTCTTCCCGGTGAACGGCCCGCTGATCCAGCGCCTCGGGCGGCCCGATCCGGCGAGCCGCGTCGCCAACCGGATCGCGGCGGCGGCGCTCGACGCGCCCGCCATGCTGCGCCGGATCGCCGTGCGCCACGCCGGTCCGGCGCTCGATCGGCTGCTCCGCGACGAGGAGGCCCTGCGTGCTTTCGTGCGCGATCAGGCGGTGCCGACGGGGCATGTCTGCGGCACCTGCCGGATGGGATCGGACGATGCGTCGGTGGTCGATCCGCGCCTGCGCGTCCGCGGGCTCGGCGGCCTGCGCGTCGTCGACGCATCGGTGATGCCGTCGATGGTGCGGGCCAACACCAATATTCCGGTTGCGATGATCGCGGAAAAGGCCGCCGACATCATCAAGGGGGAGCGGAGATGAAGCAGGCGATCGCCAGGGATGGCGCCCCCACCGTCGAAGCGCTGATCGACGCCGCGCCGATCAGTCGCCTCCAGATCGCCGCGATCGTGCTGTGCGTGCTCGCCTCGGTGCTCGACGGCTTCGACACCCAGTCGATCGCCTTCGTCGCGCCCGCGATCTCGGCGCAATGGTCGGTCTCTCAGCTCGAATTCGGCTTCGTCTTCTCGGCGACGCTGCTGGGATCGGTGATCGGCAGCGCGGTGTTCGGCATCATGGCCGACCGGATCGGCCGCCGCCGGCTGATCATCGTCACCACCGCGATGTTCGGCCTGTTCAGCGCCGCCTGCGCGCTGGCCGCCAATTTCGAGCAATTGCTCGCCTTCCGCTTCCTCGGCGGGCTGGGGATGGGCGGGCTGATCCCGAACATGCTCGCGCTGGCCGCCGAATATGCGCCGCGCCGCGTCCGCGCGACCATCGTCACCTGCGTGCTGTGGGGCTTCCCGTTCGGGGCGGTGCTCGGCGGGATCGTCTCGGCGCCGCTGCTGGAGCAGGCGGGTTGGCGCGCGATCTTCTGGCTGGGCGCGGCGGCCCCCGCGCTGCTCGCGCTGGCGATGATCCCGCTGATGCCGGAGTCGCTGCGCTATCTCAGCCTCGATCCGCGCAAGCGCGCGCAGGTCGTCGGCCTGCTGCGCCGGATCGCGCCGGAGCGGGCGGACGCGGTCGTCATCGAAGCGCAACTGGCCGAACGGGCCAGGCCGGGCGTCGCACAGCTCTTCACCGCCGATCTCGCCGTTCCGACGGTGATCCTGTCGATCAGCCTCTTCCTCTCGCTGTTCCTGACCTATGCCCTGATCAACTGGGTGCCGACGCTGCTGACCAGGAGCGGCCTGTCGATGTCCAGCGCGATCCTCGGGGCGGTGGCGCTCAACTTCGGCGGCATCGTCGGCAGCGCCTTCTTCTCCTGGGGGCTGGACCGGGTCGCGCGGCCGGCGCTGCTGCTCGCGGCGGGCTATGGCGCGGCGGCGGGCATGATCGCGCTGACCTCGCTGGGCGGCGGCAGCCCGGTGGTCGCGCTGACCCTGCTGCTGCTGTGCGGCGTGTTCCAGATCGGGGCGCAGCTCTCGCTGACCGCCTACACCACCGCGATCTTCCCGGTGCGGCTGCGCGGCACCGGCATCGGCTTCGTCCAGGCGGTGGGCCGCACCGGATCGCTGATCGGGCCGGTGGTCGGCGGGCTGCTGCTGTCGCTCGGCGTGCGGCCGAACGAGATGCTGCTCCTTTCGGTGATTCCCGCCGGGCTCTGCGGCCTCGCGCTGCTCCTGCTGGGGGCGATGCGCCGATCGGAGCGGGGATCGCAAGCATCCACCATGGAGGAACGGCAATGACGAGGATCGGCGCGGGGGGCATCGCCCTGACCGGCGAGGACATCCGCATCGCGGCGGGCGACGGCGTGGAACTCGACCTGATGCTCTATCGCCCGGCGATCGCGGCGGCGGCGTTGCCCGCCGTCATCCTCTGCCCCGGCGGGGTCGGCACCGGCATGTTCGAGATCGTCGAGTGGCTGGCCGGGCCGCTGCGCGACGCCGGCTTCGTGGCGGTGACGATGAACTGGCGGTCGGGTCTGCCCGATCATGATCCGGACGACGTGTCGGCGGCGATCGACTGGCTGAGCGCCCAGCCCGGTGTCGATCCCTCGCGGATCGGGGTGATGGGCATGTCGCGCGGCGGCAACGCGGCGCTGCGCGCGACCGCGCTCGACAAGCGGATCAGGGCCTGCGCGACCTTCGGCGCGGTGACTGACCTGTTGCAGCAGGCGGTGAGCGTGAAGGACTATGCGCCCGGACGCTACCGGATGTTCCTCGACTGGCTGGGATCGCCCGACGAGCATGCCGACCGCTACCGGGCGGTGTCGGCGATCACCCATGCCGCGAAGATCGGCCAGCCGCTGCTGATGGTCCATGGCCAGCACGACATGCATTCGCCGCCCGAACAGTCGCTGTGGATGGACGAGGCGGTGCGGCGCGGCGGCAATGCCGACAGCCGGGTCGAGATCGTCCCGATGATGTGCCATTATGGCGACGTCATCCCCAACCATTTCGGCTTCGACCGGCTCCGCGCGCTGATCCTGCCCTTCCTGATCGAATGGTTGTGAGCGGCCCGGCGGGCCTGCTCGACGGCCGGGTCGCGGTGGTGACCGGCGCGGCGCGCGGCATCGGCCGGGCGATCGCCGCGCTGTTCCTGGAGCAAGGCGCGACGGTGGTCGCGGGGGACGTGGCGCCGATCGGGATCGACCATCCCGGCTGCACCACGCTCGCCTGCGACGTGCGCCGCGAGGAGGAGATGGCGGCGCTGTTCGACCGGGCGATCAGCGACCATGGCCGGATCGACTGCCTGGTCAACAATGCTGCGAGCCCCGGCGCGATCGACGGCATCGCGACGCTGGCCGCCCGGCAGTTCGACGAGACCGTCGCCACCGTCCTGCGCAGCACCTTCCTGGGCATGCACCTCGCGCTGCCGGGCCTGCGCCGGTCGGATGCCGGCTCGATCGTCAACATCGGATCGACCTCGGCGCTGGTCGCGGCGCCGGTGCTGCAAGCCTATGGGGCGGCCAAGGCAGGGGTGGCGATGCTGACCCGCAACGCGGCGCTCGAACTCGGCCCGCTGGGCATCCGGGTCAACTGCCTGTGCCCCGGCGGCATCGCGACCGCGATGTACGGCATCGCGGCGGGGCTCGATCCCGACGCGGCGGAGGCCGCGCGCGACCGCGTCGCCGCCAATCTGGGGCCGTTGCAGCCGCTCGGCCGCGCCGGCCGGCCCGAGGAGGTCGCGCAGGCGGTGCTGTTCCTCGCCGGGCCCTGGTCGAGCTACGTCACCGGGCAGGTGATCGCGGTCGACGGCGGGATGAGCGTTGGGCGCGCCATGCCGGCGGACACCGCGCCGACGGACTTCTTCCGCCGCGTGGCGGGCATTTCCTGAACCACAGAAAGGCAGACGCGATGACGGCCCTTCCGGACCTCGCCGACGAAGCCGGCGCGCGCTTCCACCTCGCCGCGCTGCACCGGCTGATCGACCATCATTTCCCGTCGACCGACGGCATCTACAACCATATCAGCCTGCGCGTGCCGGGCCGGCCCGACCATATGCTGATCAAGCGGCACCATCTTCTCTACGAGGAGGTGACGGCGTCCAACCTGGTCGTCGCGGACATGACCGGTGACCTCGACGAGGGCAGCGAGGTCAACCGGCCCGGCTTCGTCCTGCACGGCGCGATCCTGCGGGCGCGGGCGGACCTGAACTGCGTCGTCCACATCCATTCCAACGCCGGCCTGGCGATGAGCGCGCATGGCGGCGGGCTGCGGATGCTGTCGCAGAACGCGCTGCGCTTCTACAGGCGGATCGGTTCGCATCCCTATGAGGGGATCACCGACGGCCCGGCCGAGGGACCGCGCATCGCGGCGGCGCTGGGGACGGACAATATCGCGGTGATCCTGCAGAACCACGGGCTCGCCGTCGCGGGACGGACGCCGCGCGAGGCCTTCGAGCGGACCCGCGACCTGATCATCGCCTGCGAGACGCAGCTGATGCTCGAAGCGACCGGCGCCGCGATGATCGAGATTCCAGAGCCGGTGTGCGAACGGGTCGCGCGCCAATATGTCGCCCATGACGCGGGCCGGGGCTCGGCCGACTGGCCGGCCTGGATAAGGCGGCTCGATCGGCTCGATCCCGGCTATCGTGCCTAGCGGCGAAGCCGGCCCGGGGCCGGCGCTCCTGTCATGATTTTGGGTGACGGGCGGCCGATCGGACAAGGTGTATGCCCCGGACCAGGGCGCGGATCGTGCCCGCGACCAACCACAAAGCGACAGGCAGGGGATCGATGCGGCTCGTCACATTCCACCATCAGGGCCGGACCGGCTTCGGCTGCGTCGAAGGCGATCGGGTGCTCGACTTCGCCCCGCACGGCGAGGCGCGGAGCCTGCGCGACTGCCTGCCGCTGGGGCCGGCGGAATGGCAGAGGCTGGCCGATGCCGCGCGCGGATCGGGAAGCCTCGCGCTCGCCGACGTCCGGCTGACGGCGCCGATCCCCGATGCGCGGAAATTCCTGGCGCTCGGCGGCAATTACGCCTCGCACGCCGCCGAGGCGGAGAAGGCTGGCTTCCGTCGCGGCACGGCGCAGATCTGGTTCAACAAGCAGGTGTCGTGCATCAACGGCCCCTATGATCCGGTGGTGCGGCCGAAGGTGTCGCACCAGCTCGATTATGAAGGCGAGCTGGGCGTCATCATCGGCAAGGATTGCCGGTACAAGGCCGGCGACGCGGTGTGGGAGCATATCGCCGGCTATGTCGTCTGCTGCGACTATTCGGTGCGCGACTGGCAGCTGCGCGCGCCGACGCACACGCTGGGCAAGTCGTTCGACACCCATGGCCCGCTGGGTCCCTGGATCGTCACCCGCGACGAGATAGCCGACGTCCACGCGCTCGACCTCAGGCTGACCGTCAACGGCGAGCTGCGGCAGAGCGCCAGCACCGCCGACATGATCCACAAGATCCCGGCGCTGATCGAGGAGCTGTCGACCGCCTTCACCCTGCAAGCCGGCGACATCCTGTCGACCGGGACGCCGGCCGGGGTCGGCGGGCTGTTCGATCCGCCCCGCTACCTGGTGCCCGGCGACGTGGTGCGCGTCGAGATCGGCTCGATCGGGCATATCGAGAATATCGTCGTCGACGAAGCGGGCGCCTGACCGCCGATGGCCGACGTTCGTCATTGCGTCACCATCGCCGACCTGCGCGCGATCGCGCGGCGGCGCCTGCCCGAATTCGCCTTCGTGCCGATGGAGACCGGCAGCGGCGACGGATCGGGCCCCGGCCGCAACGTCGCGGCCTTCGATCGTTTCCCGCTGACCGCGCGGGCGCTGGTCGACGTGCGCGAGGTGCGCCAGCAGGTCGAGATATTCGGGCGGCCTTATGCCAGCCCGTTCGGCCTTTCGGCGGTCGGCTATGCCAACAACCTGCGGCCCTTCGCCGACCAGATGCTGGCCGAGGCGGCAATGGAGGCGAAGCTGCCCTTCATGCTGTCGGGCGGCAGCACCGCCGCGATCGAGGAGATCGCCCGGATCGCGCCCGGTCATGTCTGGCAGCAGCTCTACAGCGCGAAGGACCCGGCGATCACCGACCGGGCGATCGGCCGCGCCGCCGACGCCGGCGTCGAGGTGCTCGTCCATACCGTCGACAGCCCGGTTCCGCCGCGCAATGACTGGCTCGCCCGATCGGGCATCGCGCTGCCGGCGAAGGTGCGATGGAGCGCCTGGCCCTATGTGCTGTGGCAGGCGGCCACCCATCCGCGCTGGTCGCTGGGCCATCTGGCGCGGGGCGGGCTGCCGCGGCTGGAGAGCTGGACGGAATATGCGCCGGCCGGCGCCCGCGCGGCGGCGATCGCGCGGCTGTTCCAGAACCAGGTGCCGAGCGTCCAGACCTGGGACGAGGTGGAACGCATCCGCCGCCTCTGGCCGGGCCGGCTGGTCATCAAGGGGCTGGTCCATGCCGGGGACGTGCGCCGGGCGCGGGATTGCGGCGCCGATGCCGTCGCCGTCTCCAACCATGGCGGCAACAAGCTCGATGTCATGCCGGCCGCGATCGACTCGCTGTGCGCGCTGGTCGGCACGGGCGCGCCGGCCTTGCCGCTGTTCTTCGACGGCGGCGTCCGCAAGGGCGCGCACATCCTGATCGCGCTCGCGCTCGGCGCCCGCTTCGCCTTCGCCGGGCGGGCGCCGCTGTACGGCGTCATTGCCGGGGGCACCGCCGGCGCGCTACGCGCGATCGACATCCTCAAGGACGAGATCGCCCGCACGCTGGCGCTGATCGGTTGTCCCGACGCCGCGGGGCTGGACGGCGGATATCTGCATTGCGGAGCACCCACGCTCCCCGAAGAGGAGAAGCCATGATGATGGGCGTCATTGCGCGCGTGCGCATCCACGGCGATCGCCAGGCCGACTGGGAACGCATCTTCGCGGAGCGGCGCGAACGGGTGCTGGCCACCGAACCGGGCACGCTGGCCTATGACCTGCTTCGCTCGCAGGACGATCCGCTCGTCTACATGGCGGTGGAACGCTTCACCGATCGCGACGCCTATCTCGCCCACCGCGCCGGCAGCGTCGGGCATGAGGCGATGCTGGCCTGCATGGATGGCGATCCCGACATCACCTATCTCGATCCTGTCCCGGGCTGCTGGTGAAGGGGGCGGACATGCTGCTCTACCAGGCCGCCCGCGGCGCCAATGTCCGGCGTCTGATCATCTACATGGCGGAGAAGGGCATCGACATCCCGCGCCATGACGTCGACGTCGAGGGCGGCGAGCATAAGCGGCCCGAATTCCTGGCGATGAACCCGAGCGGCCGGGTGCCGGTGCTGCGGACCGACGACGGGCGCTTCCTGTTCGAATCCGCGGCGATCATGGAATATCTGGAGGAGCTCCATCCCGACCCGCCGATGATCGGCACCACGCCCGAGGAGCGCGCGCGGGTCCGGGCGGTCGAGCGGATCGCCAACGACCTGATCGTGCGGTGCAACCTGTGGTTCCTGCACAGCCACCCGCGCTTCGCGGGACGGGGCGAGCAGAATCCGGTGGTGGCCGAGGCGGCCCGGCTGTGGGCCGGGGAACTGCTCGTCGCGCTCGATCGCTGCGCCCGCGCCGACGCCTTCCTCGCCGGCGGCCGGCCGAGCATCGCCGATTGTTCGCTGTTCGCCCTGCTCCAGAATTGCCGGCAGCTTTTCGGCATCGCCATCGCCGACGATCTCGACGGCATCAACGCCTGGTATGCGCGGTTCGGCGAACGTCCGAGCGCGGCTTATTAGGGAGGCCCGGCCATGGACGCGCTGCACCATGTCGACGACTTCGAACGCGTCGCCATCGACCGGATGACCCCCGAGGCCCGCGACCTCGCCAATCTCGGCGCGGGCGAGGGCAAAGCGGTGGCGCGCAACCGTGCCGCCTGGGGGCGATGGGCGCTGCGGCAGCGGGTGCTGCGCGACGTCGGCACATGCGACACCGCCGTCGACCTGTTCGGCGTGCCGGTGTCGATGCCGCTGCTGATCGCCCCGTCGGGCCTGCACGGCCTGGTCCACCCCGACGCGGAAAGCGCGACGGCGCGGGCGGCGCAAGCGGCCGACACGCTGATGGTGCTGAGCATGAACAGCACGCTTCCGGTCGAGGAGGTGGCGCCGCACTGCGACAAATTCTGGTTCCAGCTCTACTGGGGCGCCGATCGCGGATTCCTCCGCGAGCTGATGGCGCGCGCCGCCGGGGCGGGGGCCAAGGCCTTCTGCCTGACGCTCGACATGCCGGTCCGGCCCTGGCTGCTGGGGCCGATGCGGCGCGCACTGGCGGCGGTCGGCGACGTCCGGCCCGCCCACGGCTTTCCGCGCAGCGGGCACCTCCAGGACGAGGCGCGCTGGGACCATGACGCGCGGCTGACCTGGGCCGACCTGTCATGGCTGCGCGCCAACAGTCCGCTGCCGATCGTCCTCAAGGGGATCATGACGGCGGAGGACGCCGCGCTCGCCGTCGAGCATGGCGCCGATGCGATCATCGTCTCGAACCATGGCGGACGGGTGCTCGACGAGGGCCTGGCCACCGCCGAGGCGCTGCCCGCGATCGTCGCCGCCGTCGCGGGACGCATCGACGTCCATGTCGACGGCGGCATCCGCAGCGGGGCGGACATCGCCAAGGCGCTGGCGCTGGGGGCCAGGACCGCGCTGATCGGCCGTCCCGCGCTCTGGGGCATCGCGGCCGGCGGCGACGAGGGGCTGGCGGCGATGCTCGACCTGCTGCGCGGCGAGCTGCGCTCGGTGATGGGGATGATCGGGGCCGGGTCGGTCGCCGCTATCGACCGCTCGTCGATCGTGGAGCGGTAACGGAGATCGTCCCGATCTTCTCACGTCATTCCCGCGAAAGCGGGAATCCACGGATACGGAATGCTGTTTGACGCGAGGTGCCGCCGTCCATGGATTCCCGCTTTCGCGGGAATGACGAAAGAGGAAGAGAGGTTTGGCCTGCTCCGGCTCAGCCCGGCTTGCGCCGGTGGGCGTACACCCGCGCCAGATAGTCGATGATATATTGCTCGTAGGTCGTCGGCTCGTACATCGCCGGGCGATCGGCCGAGACGCAGCTCGGCACCGGCTGCACCACCGCGTCGAAATTGGGATTGTAGAAGAGCGGGATCGAATAGCGGGGGCGCGGCCGGCCGGCGAGGACGCGGTGGGGCGTCGACAGGAAGCGCCCGTTGCTGAAGCGGACCAGGCAGTTGCCGCCGTTGACGAGGATGTCGCCGCGCCGCACCGGCGCCGGAATCCACTTCTTCGACTGGGTCAGCACTTCGAGGCCGTCTTCCTCGGGCTGCGGCAGCAGGGTCAGGAAACCCGCGTCGTTATGCGGCGCGGCGCCGAACTGGTTTGCGTCGCCGACCAGGTCGGCCGGATAATGGCCCAGCCGCACCGGGATGTCGGCCCGGTCGAACAGCGGGTCGAAATAGTCGTCGGGGAGGTCGAGCGCCCGCGCGTAGAGCGGCAGCATCCGCCGGCCTAGCGCCTCCATCGCCTGCTGATAGGCGCGGATCGTCTCGCGGAAGCCAGGCAGCCCCTCGGGCCATTTGTTGCGCCGGAACGGGCGGCCCGCCACCAGCTCGGGATCGTCGTCGGGACGATCGCGCCGGATCCAGATCGCCTCGCTGAGGTCGGGCTTGTGCGGCGATTTCTCGACCGCGACGTCGCCGTCCTCGATCTGGCTCGATTTCATCGGGGCGTAGCCGGTCTGCTGGTCGTCGATCAGCAGCTTCAGCCGCTCCTCGGTCGGCAGGGCGTGGAAGCGCGCCGTCTCGGCGAAGACCCGGTCGACCAACTCCTGCGCGATGCCGTGGTTGGTGATGTAGAAGAAGCCGATATGCTGCTGGGCATGGCCGAGCTCGGCGGCGAGCCGTTCGATCTCGCCGTCGTCGCCCGCCATGTAGCGGCCCAGGTCGAGCACCGGTATCTCCTCGATCGCCGAGCGCTCCCAGCGCCGGGGCCTCGACGGGGATACCGGCGTCGCCTGGTCGTTCATCTCAGCGGCCTCCGAAGCGATAGGTGAAGTCGACGCCCGCATTGAACGGCACATTGGCCAGCCGCGCGCTCGCGACGCGATAGGCCAGCGCCGAGAAGAAGGTCGGCGCCCGCTCGTTGGTCAGGTTGTTGCCGAACACCGACAGCGACCAGGCGTCGGTCTCGATGCCGATGCGGGCGTTGACGAAGGTCACCGGCTTGTAGGTGAAATTCTCCGACAGGTCGTAGGAGATCCGCCCGCGCCGCGACGCATCGATGCGGAACAGGCCGCGATAGGTGTCGTTGAAAGCGGGACGATATTCGAGCGAGACCTGCTCATTGTCCTTGTAGACGTTGGGCGCCTGGTTGCCGTCATAGGCCGGCATCGGGCTGAACTCGCGGATCTTGGAGTCGGTGATCGACAGCGATCCGGTCAGCACCAGGTCGCGGGTGATCGACAGGCTCAGGTCCGCCTCGGCCCCCTTCACCCGCGTCTTGTCGATCGAGGTGATGAAGCGCGCCGGGACCGGGACGACGATGGTCTGCTGGAACTGCGCATTGTCGAAGTCGGTCCGGAACAGCGCGGCGTTGAAGGTCAGCCGGCGATCGAGGAACTGGCTCTTGAAGCCGACTTCGTAATTGGTCGACATCTCCTTCGGATAGATGCGCTGCGCGCCGATCGAGGGGACCGTCAGGTTGGCGGCGTTGAAGCCGCCCGATCGGAAGCCCCGGCCGAAGGTCGCATAGGTCATCAGCTGGCGATTGACCTGATATTTGACCGTCGCCGACGGTTGCCACGCCTTGAACTTGTGCTTCACGAAGCTCGTCGGGTCCTGCTCGAGCGAGTCCTCGCGCTTGTCGATGTCGTAGCGCAGCGCGCCGAGGAAGCTGAGGCCGTTGTCGAAGTCGAGGCTGACCTGGCCGTAGGCGGCATAGGCCTCGCTCTTATAGTCCTGATAGGAGATCAGGCGCGGCGGCAGCGCCGGAACGGCGGCGGGATCGGTCAGGACGTTGACGTCGTTGTCGCCGGTACGCTTCTGGTAGAAGGCGCCGACGATGAAGTTGAACGCGCCGTCGAGGTTCGAGGTGAAGCGCAGGTCCTGGTTGAACGCCTTGTCGACGATCGGGTTGTAGTTCACATATTGCGCGGCCGGCGTGTAATCGAAGTCGTTGATGTTGTTGCTCTTGCCATAGGCATATTGCGACACCGACGTGATCGTCCCGATGCCGAGCTTCTGGTCGATCTTGAGCGCGGTGTTCCACAGCTTGCGCTTGGTGACGCCGAGAAAGTTCAGGTTCGCCTCGTAAGTGTGGAAATCCTCGATCGCGCCGGGGACGCCGACCGGGATCTGGGCGAGCATGCCCCAGCCCGAATTGCCCTTTATGTAGGTGCCGAACAGGTCGATCGTCGTGTTCGGGCCCGGGGTGAAGCGGAGCTGCCCCTTGAAGGTGCCCTGGTCGACATAGTCGCCCGGCCGGTCGAGCGTGCGGATGTGGATGAGGCCGCGGCGGTTCTGGTAGGCGGCGGTGACCTTGGCGGCCAGCACGTCCTCGACGATCGGGCCCGAGACGGTGGCCGAGGCGCGATAGTCGCGGCCCTCCGCCGCCGAGAGGTGGAGCGATCCGCGGAACTCGTTGTCGGGCGCGCGGGTGTTGATCAGCAGCGCGCCGGCGATGGCGCCGCGGCCGTAGAGCGCGCCCTGCGGCCCCTTGAGCAGCTCGATCGTCGAGATGTCGAGAAGGTCCTGGTTGAACAGTTCGAGGAACGGCACCTGGACGCCGTCGACCAGCAGCGAGAAGGGCGCGTCGCCGCCTTGGACCGCCGAGATGCCGCGCAGCGAGATGCTGGGAACGCCGGCGCGCAGGCCGGCCTCGAAGCGCAGGCTCGGCACCAGCTTGCTGACGTCGTCGAGATTCTTGACCCCGGCCGCCTCGATCGTCGCGGAGGTCAGGACCGACATGGCGGCGGGGGCCTCCTGCAGGCGCTGGTCTCGACGCAGGGCGGTGACGACGATGTCGCCGGGCGAGGTCGCCTCGTCGGCGCCGGCGCCGTCGCTCGCGGCAAGCGCGCCGACGGTCGCGGGCGCCTCGGCGAGCGCCTGGCCGGACGCGCCGAGCGCGATGGCGAGAGCTGCCCAGCAGCAGGATTGGCTGATCTTCTTCATTGGTCCCCTCCCAGCATTCACGCCTTTGCCGGCGTATTATCCGAATATCGTCGCTGTCCGGCCCGGCGCAGGATGCGGGGGTGAAGCGGCGATCATCTGGGTAACAGGGACGATCGATCCACGCTGACGCCTGATCCTGTGACATTTCGCGAGAGGACGCCAGAGCCGGAAACGTCGGCTCGGCGAAGGCGACCGACATCTTCCGGCCGTCTCCCGGGCCGCTGTCACACAAATATGTTAGCCGGGCGGAGCGGCGGGGCGGCGATCGGATGAAAGCCTCGCATTTCGGATTTTGCCCACCCTTCGCGCATAGCAGGGCCGGTCCGCCCATGATCAGACTCGCAGATGCTGGCTGAGCGGCGTGCCGCGCGCTATCGTGGTCTGATGGCCGGGCATGGTGGCCGGATGGCAGGGGGCATCCATGATATCCTATCGAGAAAACCCCGCGAACGAGCCATCGAGCATAGCCTCCTATTGCCTGATGCTCGCCGACCTGTTCGAGGCCCAGGGGCTCGACGCCGGCCGGATATTCCTCAACGCGGGCCTCAGCCTGTCGGCGCTGCGCGGATCGACGGGGCGCGTTCCCATCTTCCAGATCAGGCTGTTGTGGCAGCAGGCGGTCGCGCTCAGCGGCAATCCCTCGATCGCGCTGGGCACGAGCCGGGTCCTGTCGCCGATGAGCTACAGCTCGATGTCGATCGCCGCGCTGAGCAGCGGATCGCTGCGTGGCGCCATCGACAAATATGTCCGCTATTCGCGCATCGTCACCGACGCGATCGACATCAGGGTCGAGGACAGCGGCGATTTCACCTCGGTGATCGTCAAGAACTATAACGAGTTCAGGGCTCCGGAGGCGATGGAATGCTGCCTGACGAGCATCCTGACCCACTGCCGGCAACTGCTTCCGAACGACGGGATCGCACCGGCCGTCATCGAACTGGAGCGGGACAAGCCCTCCAACGAGAATCTCTTCTCCTCGCAGATGCAGTCGAAGATCCGCTTCTCGGCGCCCGGCAACCGGCTGATCTTCCGGAACCGCGATATCGCCAAACCCATTCCGGGCTATTGCCGCGAGCTCGAGACGCAGATCGTCCAGCATTGCGACATCATGCTGGGCCAGCGCGCGAGCGTGAACTGGTCGACGAGGGCCCGGCAGCAGATATTGCGGCACCTGCACGTCGGCACGGTCAGCGAACGATCGGTGGCCGGCGGCCTGCACACCAGCGTCGACACGCTGCGCAGGCGGCTGAACGGCGAGGGGACCTCCTATCGGGCGCTGCTCGATGACGTCCGGCGGACGCTGGCCGAGCGATATCTCGAAAATCGGGATCTCTCGATCAAGCAGATTTCCGGGACGCTGGGCTTCGCCAACAGCAGTGCCTTCGTGCGGGCGTTCCGGCGGTGGACGGGGTACGCGCCCGGCTTCCATCGCCAGGAAGGCGCGCTCGGCTGACGGGCCATAGCCCGAAACCGGCAATCCCTTACCCGAAAACGGCAGGGCCGCCCGGCGTCCTTCCGCCCCTGTTCGCGCTGACCTAACCCGCCCCCGGGTCACGCACCGGCACCGTCACGGACCGTCGGCTCGACCAAGGGGGGGCAATGATCGAAACCGCGAACAATTCTCCAGCCAGCAGGCGCGGGCGCCCATCCATCGTGGGCGTCGCGGTCGCCGCGCTGTTCCCATGCCTCGGTCCCGCTGCCGCTTCCGCGCCGGCGCTGAACCCGATGCTGTTGCCCGCTCAATATGAGGCGGCACCATGGGTGTCGGTCCATCGGGACTCGTCGAATTCGGATCGTGCCCCCTTCGCGACGACCGGCAAGGTGAAGGTGTTGTGGTCGGCGCTCGATGGCGCCGCCCTGATCAATCCCGGTTCGATCAATGACCGGGGCGTGCTGTTCGTCACCTCCGCGCGGGGGCGGACGTTCAGCAACCTCCATGCGATCGGCCCTGATGGCAAGATATTGTGGGAAGCGCCGCCGCAGCGCGATCGCGACGGGCTCGACGCCTTCGCGGGCTTCAACGCGCCCGTGCTCGATCGCGACGGCGACGTCTATATCGGCGATTCCAACCAGCTATGGGCCTTCCACCCGGACGGCAGGCGGAAATGGGTGGCGCGGCTGCCCGAGGGATCCGGCTCGTTCGTCTATCAGGTCATTTCCCGGCAGGGCTATGTCGGCGGCATCACCACCGAGGGCTGGGTGCTGTTCTTCGATCGGACCAGCGGTTCGCCGGCGGTCAAGCCGTTCCGCCTGCCGCAGGGCGAGGCGCCGGCGACGGGCCCGCACCTGCCGGGGCTCTGGCAGGGCGGGCTGGTCGACCACGACGCCGGCAAGCTGTTCGAGAAGATCGCCTTCGGCTTCGGCGTCCAGGTGGCGAACGCGCCCGCGGTGCATCCTACGACCGGGCGGATCTTCATCACCGCGGCCGGGCCGAAGGAGGGTGATCGCTATTCGGGCCGGCTCTACGGGCTCGACATCGTCGACGGCGAGGTGAAGATCGGCTTCTCGACCCGGATGGACGGCGGCAGCGGGACGAGCCCGTCGATCTCGCCCGACGGCCGATATGTATATTGCGCCGGCGAGGACGGCGTGATCCTGGCGATCGACGCGGATAGCGGCGCGGTCCGCTGGTCGGCACAGGGGGAAGGGCTGCTCTCCCCCTCGCTCGCCGCCGACGGCACCATCCTGACCGGCAACATCTTCGGCGATCCTACCGTCATCGCCCTGAACCCCAGGGACGGCTCGCAGCTCTGGGCGCGCGACTATTCGGACTATGCCCGGACGCGGCTCCCGGAGCTCGCTCCCGAGCCGTCGCTGGCCGCGAGCGGCAAGCCGGTGATGCGGCTGATGAGCGTGATCTCGCTGTCGTCGAACCTCGTCTGGGCCGGCTTTTCGCTGGGCTATGAGTTCCGGCCCGCCGGTTCGGCGAAGCCGCTGATATCGCCCCACAAATCGGTGGTGTGCGCGCTGAGCATCGCGACCGGCGAATTGCAGCATTGCACCGATGTGCGCGACACGCTCGAAGGTATCATCAGCATCGGCGCGGGCGGGCGGCTCTACGCCAGCCACACCTCGATCTTCAGCTCGACCGCCTATTTCGGCTATCGCTCCCTGCTCCCCGCGCGCTTTCGCGTGCCGAGCCGCCCGGTGGGCGGGCTGACGGCATTGGGCCCGGTCGCGCCGTGCGACCAACTCGGCATCGAGGCCGACGCGATCCGGCGCGGCCATGCGCGCGCGATCGATGCCCTGAAGGCGGGCGACGATCGCGGCGCCCGGGTCGCGATCGATCAGGTCCGCGCGCAGTTGCTGATCGCGCGCCAGTCGGTGGAGCGGCTGCCGGGTGCGGCGGACGGCGCCTACACGGCAGCGCTCGACACATCGCTCGCCGCGCTGGGCGACGGCGGCCCGCTCTCCGTCGAGGCCATTCGGTCGCTCGACGCCGATCTTCCCGATCCGTCGTGCCGCCCCGTGGCGGAGCGGCCCTGATCGCGGCGGGTCGGCCGCTTCCCGCGCATTTTCCAACATCTGGGTTTCATCGGCATATGGTCAAAACTTCCTGGCAGCGTGGCAATGGTCTCTTCGGCAAGCGGAGGGTGCTGGGCGGCACGGCGCTGGCGGCGTCCCTGCTGGTCGGCTGGCACGGTCCCGTTCACGCCGGGTCGGCGTTCGATCGCCTGCCCAAGCCTCCCTCGGCGGCGACGGTCGAGCGCCTGGCCGAGGTCGAGCGATCGCTTCCGCTCGACGATCGGGAGGATTTCGACTTCGCTGCCCGCGGCTTCATCGCGCCGCCGCTCGATCCGCAGATCCGCAACGCGTCGGGCGAGGTGGTCCGCGACCTGACCGGCTACGGCCTCTATGCCGGGTCGCGACCGGCGTCGGTCAACCCCAGCCTGTGGCGGCAGGCCCAGGTGATGGGCAGGCCCGGCCTCTATCAGGTCACGCCCAGCGTCTTCCAGGTCCGCGGCATGGACCTCGCGAACATGACGGTCATCCTCGGCAAGACCGGCTACATCCTCGTCGATCCGCTGATGGCGACCGAAGCCGCCGCCGCCGCGCTGAAGCTGGTCAGGGCGAGGCTCGGCGACCGGCCGGTGACGGGGATCATCCTCACCCACAGCCACCCGGACCATTATGGCGGCACCGCCGGCGTCCTGACCGAGGCGCAGTTGCGCGACCACAGCGTGCCGGTGCTGGCGCCGGGCGGCTTCTCGGCGGCGGCGCTGAGCGAGAATGTGGTGGCCGGCCCAGCGATGAGCCGCCGGAACAACTTCATGTTCGGCATGTACCTGCCGTTCGGCGCGCAGGGCGCGGTCAGCTACGGGCTCGGCCCGGCCTTCAAGGGCGGGCTCGCCAAGGGGACGATCTCGTTCGTGCCGCCGACCGAGGAGATTTCCGAGGACGGCGCCCGGCGCACGATCGACGGGGTCGATATCGAATTCATGATCACCCCCGACGCCGAAGCACCGTCCGAGCTGATGTTCCACCTGCCCGGCATGCGGGTGCTGTGCGGCGCCGAGATCCTGACGGCGACGATCCACAATGTGCAGACGCTGCGCGGCGCGCCGGCCCGCGACGCCAGGAAATGGGCCGAGTATATCGACGTCGCGATGAAGCGCTTCGGCGACCGTACCGATGCGCTGGTCACGTCGCATTTCTGGCCGCGCTTCGGGCAGGCGAAGATCGGCGACTATCTTCGCCACTATCGCAACGCCTACGCCTTCATGCACGACCAGACCGCGCGGCTGATGAACGACGGCTACACGCCGACCGAGATCGCCGAGCGGATGGCGTTGCCCGCCGACCAGAGCCGGCATTGGTATAATCGCGAGAATTACGGGACCCTGCGGCACAACAGCAAGGGCATCTACGACCGCTATCTGGGGTGGTTCGACGCCAACCCCTCCAATCTCGATCCCCTGCCGCCCGAACAGTCCGCGCCGCGCTATGTCGAGGCGATGGGAGGCCATGACCGGGCGATGAAGATCGCCGCGGCGGCGGTGGATGGGGGCGAGTATCGCTGGGCGGCGGAGCTGCTGAAGCAGATCGTCTTCGCCGATCCGGCCAGGCAGGACGGCCGCTACCTGCTCGCCGATGCCTATGAGCAGCTCGGCTATCAGGCCGAGAGCGCGACCTGGCGGAATTTCTACCTGACGGGCGCGCAGGAATTGCGCTCCGGAGCCCCGACCACGGCCTATGACGTCAGTGGCGATTTCCTGCAGAGCCTGCCGCTCACCGCCGTGCTGGACGTGCTGGCGACGCGGATCGATCCGGCGCGGATCGTGGGCCAGTCCGTCGAGATCGGCCTGCGCGACGGCCGGCAGGCCGAGCTGGTCACCATCGAGGACGGCGTCCTCACCCACCGGGCGATCACGCCGAAGGACGCGCCCCGGGCACGGGTCTCGGGCGACACGCGGGCCATCGTCGCGATGCTGCTCGGCAAGCCGGTCGCGGCGTCCACCGTCGCGCAGGTCGAGGGCGATCGCGCGGCCGTCGAACTGCTGCGCGGGGCACTCGCCAGCCCGATCCCCAATTTCAACATCGTCACACCATAAGCGTCGAAAAAGGGAGCTTCCGATTATGAACAGGGAACGATCGATCATGACCGTGCGGCTCGCCGCGTTGGCGGCGGGTGCCAGCCTGCTGGCGTTCGGCAATCCGTCCTACGCCCAGACCGGGGCGTCGGAGGATGTCGAAGGCGTCGAGGCGATCACCGTCACCGCGCGGAAGCGCGAGGAGCGGTTGCAGGAGGCGCCGATCTCGATAACCGCGCTGTCGTCCGCGACGCTCGAACGCGCCCAGGTCGGCACGATCGCCGGCATCTCGAACTTCACGCCCAACCTGATCCTCAATGAATCGGCGGCGATCTCGGGCAACAACGCTGCCACCACGACCTTCATCCGCGGCATCGGGCAATATGACTTCACCCCGACGACCGAGCCGGCGGTCGGCCTCTATGTCGACGGCGTCTATGTCGCGCGGTCGGTCGGCGCGCTTCTCGACGTCGCAGACGTCGAGCGTGTCGAGGTGCTGCGCGGGCCGCAGGGCACATTGTTCGGCCGCAACACCATCGGCGGCGCGGTCAGCATCACCTCGCTGCGGCCGAGCGACGACGCGTTCGAAGGCTATGTCGACGTGCGGACCGGAAGCTTCGAGCGCTTCGACGCCAAGGCCGCCGTCAACATCCCGATCGCCGAGGGACTGGCCGTCCGCGCCTCGGGCTCGCGGCGCAGCCGGGAAGGCTATGTCCGCCGCGTTTCCGACGGCGTCCGCAACGGCAACCAGGATAGCTGGTCCGGCCGCATCGACATGCTGGCGGAAACCGAGGGCGGCTTCCGCGCCCGCCTGATCGTCGACGGAACGCGCCGCCGCGAGAACATGGCGGCCAATCAGCTCGTCGCCGTCTATCCCAATGCGGGTTTCGTGCAGGTCTACAATACGCAGGTCGCCGGCGCGGCCTGCACGCCCAACCCCGGGCCGGTCGGCAACAGCCTCTGCTACAATTCGCAATGGATTCCGCAGAAGGGCGAGCGGATCACCTACGGCACCTTTCCCTCCCAGTCGGACCTCGACCTGTGGGGCGTCTCGCTCAACCTCGAGCAGGAGATCGGCAAGGTCACGATCAAGTCGATCTCGGCCTATCGCGACATGAAGTCGATCTCCTCCCGCGACGGCGATCATTCGCCGCTGCGCATCTTCGAGACCGTCGACGATTACGACCAGTGGCAGTTCAGCCAGGAATTCCAGGTGCTGGGAACGTCGTTCGACGATCGCCTGAAATGGATCGCCGGCGCCTATTATTTCAAGGAGAAGGGCGGCGACGCCAACATGGTCTATACCTCGCGGATCGACTTCATGTCCGGCGGCCGGATCGACAATGACTCGGCGGCGCTGTTCGGCCAGGCCACGTTCGACGTCACCGACAAGCTGTCGGTCACCGGCGGCCTGCGCTACACGAAGGACTGGAAGCGCTTCCTGCCCGATCAATATGTGACCAATTCCGGCCTGACCCCGTTCCCGGTCGGATCGCGGCTGGCGCCGTACGTCAAGTACAGGTCGACCTATCACGACCTCAACCCGACGGCGGACGTCAGCTACAAATTCTCGCGCGACATCATGACCTATTTCCGTTTCTCGGAGGGGTTCAAGAGCGGCGGCTACGCATTCCGCTTCTTCCCGCCCACCACCACCGTACCCGACTATCAGCCCGAATATGCCAAGGTCTACGAACTCGGCTTCAAGTCGACGATGTTCGACCGCCGGCTGCAGTTCAATGCCGCCGTCTTCCGCACCGACTATACCAATATCCAGGTCAGCGGCATTCCGACCGGGCGGGTCGGCGCGATCACCTTCAACGCCGGCGATGCGCGCATCCATGGCGGCGAGGTCGAAATCTCGGCGCGGCCGATCCCGCCGCTGCGGTTGCAGTTCGGCGCGGGCTATCTCGATGCGGGATATCGCAACGTTCCAACCAACCTCGGCGCGATCGACGTGAACAACGACTCCCGCTTCGCCTATGCGCCGACCTGGTCGCTGACCGGCAACGCTTCCTACGAGATCGAGACGGGCATCGGAACGATCACGCCGCAGCTCGACTGGAGCTATCGGACCAAGGTCTACGGCAACCCCGCCAATACGCCGGCGGCGATCCAGCCGGGCTATCATCTCGTCAACGGCAGCATCGCCTGGCGCGACCCGTCGGGCGTCTGGCAGGTCACTGCGGGCGTGACCAACCTGTTCGACAAGCGCTACTTCACGACCGCCTATGCCAGCCCGAGCGTCGGCTACTCCGAAGTCCTGTTCGGTCGTCCGCGCGAATGGTTCCTGGGCGTCCGGCGCAGCTTCTGACCTTCCCCGTCTTCGGAATGGCCCGGCTGGTCGGCGGCCGGGCCGCTTTCGGGCGGCTGCGCTTCGAACTGGAAAATATCTCTTTCGGAATTTTCGCTAACCCCCTGGTCGATCCCCCGATAGGTCCGAAGCACAGGCAGTTGTGCGACAAGACAATCGGATGCGGGAGAGTGATATGGTGGATGCGGAGGCAGCGGCCGGGCGTCCTTTCGTGGATGCTTCCGGCGAGCAGGAACGGATGCCGCGCTTCTGGAGGGCGTTCAAGGTCTCCCGGGAGGAGATCGACGGCGAGATCGATCGGCTGAAGGCCATCGCCCGGCCGGCCGATGGCCGGCGGCTGTCCCATATCGTCCACCCCCAGTCGACCACCAACAGCATCACCCCCGGCATCCGCGCGTCGATCGAGGTGATCATGCCCGGCGAGGTCGTCGAGCTGCCGGCGACCAATGCGTCGAGCGTCCGGATCTGCATCGAGGGGCGCGGCGAGGCCCGGATCGACAACAAGGCGTTCGAGGTCGGGCGGCTCGACACCTGGTCGACGCCGAACATGGCCATCCAGACCTATGCCAATCGCGGCGATGCGCCGCACGTCCGGCTGATGTTCAGCGACGCGCCGCTGCTCGAACATCTTCATGCGCTCTACGTGTCGGACGGGACGGCGGCCGAAGCGCCGGCGGCGGAGGGGGAAGGCGAGGCGGCCAGGCATCAGCGCCATCCGATGGCGGACTTCGTCCACAGCCTGCCGACCGGCGGCGGCGCGCTCAAGACCTATCATGCCTTCATCGACCCGGAGGTGGTCGAGCAGACCGCGCTGCTGTGGCGGTGGGAGGAGGTGAAGGCCTTCCTCAACGACATGGACAAGGACACGCCCGACCTGCGCGCGGCGATCATCGCCATGTACTGGAACCCGTCGACCGGCCGCACCCATGGATCGACCAACACGATCACCGCCTGGATGAGCGGCGGCGTCGATCCCAACTGGACCGGCAGGAAATGGGACATGGCCCGGTCGCACCGGCACAACGTCACCGCGCTCAACTATGCGGTCGCCGGCAACTGGAAGACGATCGTCGAGCGCGAGGAGATATTGTGGGGACCGGGCGACCTGGTCCTGACCGCCCCGGCCTGGGCCGCGCATTCCAACGGCCGCTTCGATCGCGAGGCCTATACCTTCGCGATCCAGGACAACGCCCTGCTCGGCGCGCTGAACGGCACGATCATGCAGGAATATGTGAACCGCCCGCCGCTGCACCTGGGTGCGCGTCCGGGTTTCGAGGCGTGACGCGGTCCGCGCCGGGGGGAGGGCGCTGATGGCGGGCGCGACGCATTTCCTGACGCCGACGGGGCGGGCCAGCCTGGTCGACGACGCCCTCTATGGCTGGGGCGCCGACATGTTGACCGTCTATCTGCGCTGCGATCCCGCGCGGTTGCAGGCGCTGCTGCCCGCCGGGCTCAAGGTCGCGGACGGGCTGTGCATGGCCTATGTCGGTGCCTTCCAGTCGACCAGCGAGGACCAGCCGGCGGCGATGCTGCGCAATCCGGCGGGCGCGGTCTACAACGAAGCCGCGCTCAGCATCGCCTGCACCCATGGCGACCGGCAGGGCTATTTCCCGGCCTTCGTCTGGGTCGACAAGGAATGGTCGCTGATCCGCGGCTGGCTCAACGGCTATCCCAAGAAGATCGGCGCGATCACGCTGGCGCGGCCGCATCCCTACAACCCGGTGACGGGCGGCCTGCGCGAAGGTGCGGTGGTCGGCGGGATATGCGCGCGGCACGGCTTCACCCTGTTCCGGCTGGGGCTGACGGTGACGCGGGCCGGCGATGCCGGCGACCTCCGGTCGCGCCCCGCCACCTTCGGCCATCGCCACTGGCCGGCGCTGCACCCGACCCAGACGCCGGTGTCCGAACTGGTCGAGGTCAACCGCAGCGACCTGAGGGTCGGCGATGTCTGGGCCGGGGAGCCCTTCATCGAGCTCGGCAGCGCGCCCGACGAGGCGCTCGAATGTTTCGCCGATCATGAGGTGCTGGCGGGCGTCACCTATTCCTACGGCTTCCGCATCGGCGGGGCTACCCGGCTAGAGTCTCTACGGATGTGATCGAAGTACGCCGATTTCCTCTTCTTTCCGTCATTCCCGCGAAAGCGGGAATCCATGGACGGCGGCCCGCAGGAGACGGAATGTGCCGTGACCGTGGATTCCCGCTTTCGCGGGAATGACGACAGGAGCGAATGACCGTCAGGCCGGTGAGGGCCTGACGGTCGTCGTCGGTGCGTCCCCGTCTCAGGTGCGACGGAGTCCCGCCTGCCGGAGCCGGGGCATCACGTCCCTGACCCAGCGGCCGACGCCGTCCTCGTAACCGACCCAGTTGAGCAGCGCGCCGTCGATGCCGGCCTTGGCCAGCAGTTCGAGCCGCGAGGTGATCTTGTCGGCGGTGCCGACCAGCTCGAAGCCGCCATGGCCGGCCTTGAGGCGGAACTTCATCGTCTCCATCACGTCCTTGGGCAGCAGTTGCGAGTGCATGTTGTGCATCGCCATGAAGCCTTCGAGCGAGCGGTCGTCGCCATGCTCGACCGCATAATAGTTCAGATAGTCGCGGGCTTCCTGCTCGGTATCGCGCTGGACGACATAGGCGAGCGTCCACACCTGCAGGTCGCGGCCATGCTCGTTGCGGGCGAGGTCGCGATAATGATCGGCCTCGCGGCGGATCTCGTCGGGATCGTCCGAGCGGATGATGACGAACGCCATGTCCGAATATTTGGCGGCGAAGGCGCGGCCGCGATCCGATCCGCCCGCGTTCATGATCGGCGGCATCGGCTTCTGGATCGGCTTGGGCAGGCTGATGCCCTTCTTGATCGTGTAATAGCGGCCCTCATAGTCGAACGCCTCGTCGCGGGTCCAAAGCTCGCGCAGGATCTCGATCCATTCGGCCGCCTGGCCGTAGCGGTCCTCATGATCGAGCATCGAGGCGCCGAACATGTCGAGCTCGGGCTTGTTCCAGCCGGCGACGACGTTGAGGCCGAAGCGGCCGCCCGACATCTGGTCGATCGTCGCGCATTGCTTGGCCGCCGCGATCGGGTGGATCGTCGGCACGTGCGAGGTGGAGAAGATGCTGGGGCGCGGCGCGATCTGGCTGGTCGCGGCGGCCCAGGTATAGCTGTCGAGCGCGAGGCCGCTGCGGTGGGCAGGCTCCTCCTCGATATAGCCGCGCCAGCGCGAATAGGGGACGATCGCCTCGAACCCGCCTTCGTCGGCCATCTTCGCGACCGTGGCGGACTCGCCCCAGTCCGCCTTGGCGCCTTCGGGAGCGTCGGTCATGCTGATGCCGATGCCGTTGAGGCCGAACACGCCCAGCTTGATCGCATTGTCGTTGAACAGGGGATTGGTGTCCGCCCGCGGATCGTCCTTCCAGCTCTTCATCCTCATCTCGCTCCCTAGATTTTCGCGGGACGCTGATCCCCGGCCGGGGCTTTGACAATCGCGCGGCGGAAGCAGTCGATTTCCGAAATGGAAAAAGAGGCCGCCCCGCGAGCGGCGCGACGCCGGCGAGAGGCTGCGATCCTCTTCATATGGGCCCGAAAAAATGCCGATCGGCCGGCGCGGCATCGTTAGGCGGACGGAAGTGCCAAATTGGAAATTATGTCTTTCGGCGACGTGCCTACACCGCGGGGCGGCAACCGCCTTACCTACGGGAAAGCGCAACAGCGAACGAAAGAGCCGATGAGGATAGGAACCTGCCTGCATGAGGGGCGTGCCCGGATCGTCCGGGACGATGGCGACCGACTGGTCCTGCTGCCCGAGGGATTTGCGAGCGGCGTCAGGGCGCTGATCGCCGACGGACGGCTGGACGAGGCGGCGGCCGTCGCCGGCACTCCGGTCGAGCCGTCGAGCCTGATCTTCCTCCCGCCCGTGACCGATCCCGACAAGATCATCGCGGTCGGCTTCAACTATCGCGGACACCTGATCGAGACGGGCACGCCGTTGCCCGACTATCCGTCGCTGTTCGTCCGCTTCCCGTCGAGCCAGGTCGGCCACGGGCAGCCGGTGGTGGCGCCGTCGCTGTCCGGCGAGTTCGACTTCGAGGGCGAGCTTGCGGTGATCATCGGCCGCCCGGCGTGGCGCGTCGCCGAGGCCGACGCGATGGACCATGTCGCCGGCTATAGTTGCTTCGCCGAGAATTCGGTGCGCGACTATCAGGCCCATGCGCGGCAGGTGACGGCGGGCAAGAATTTCCTCGCGAGCGGTGCGATCGGCCCCTGGCTGACGACGGCGGACGAGGTGGGCGATCCGTCGACCCTGGAGTTGACGACCCGGCTGAACGGCGCGGTGGTCCAGCAGGACAGGTTGACCTCGCTGATCTTCACCATCCCGCAGCTGATCGCCTACATCACCCGCTTCACGCGGCTGCTGCCGGGCGACATCATCTCGACCGGCACGCCCGACGGTGTCGGCTTCCTGCGCGATCCCAAGATATGGCTGGCCCCCGGCGATGTGCTGGAGATCGACATTCCGCGCGTCGGCCTGCTGCGCAACGCGGTGGTCGCCGAAGGCACCGGAGCCTCCGGAGCGGGGGCATGAGCAAGAAGCGGCTGATCTGGCTGACCGAGGCCGAGGTCGCGTCGCTGGTCGACATCAACGACGCGATGGCGGCGTTGCGCGTCGGCCTGGCCGAGGAGGCGCAGGGGCGGGCGAAGACGGTCGACAAGGCGCTGGGCGTCTGGCCCGGCGGCGCGATGCACGCGCTGGGATCGCTGTCGCCGGGGCTGAACTATGCCGGCTTCAAGACCTGGGTCCATACCGACCGGGGCGCGACCGCGATCTTCTCGCTGTTCGACACGCGCGACGGCCAGTTGCTCGCGGTGCTGGAGGCCGCGACGCTCGGCCAGATCCGCACCTCGGCGATATCGGGGCTGGCGGCCGACATGCTGGCCGCGCCCGATGCCGCCGAGATGGCGCTGGTGGGAACCGGCGCGCAGGCGCTGACCCAGGCGGCGGCGGTGGCGGCGGTCCGGCCGCTGCGCCGGCTGAGGATCCACAGCCCGACCGCCGAGAAGCGCGCGGCCTTCGTCGAGCGCGCGCGCGGGGCCTTCCCGTTCGAGGTGGTCGATTGCGGATCGCTGGCCGAGGCGGTCGACGGCGCGCCGATCGTCACGCTGATCACCCGCGCATCGGCGCCGTTCCTCGACGCCGACCTGCTGGCGCCGGGCACGCTGCTGATCGCGGCGGGGGCGATCCTGCCCGCCAATGCCGAATGCCTGCCCAACGTGCTGGCGCGCAGCACGCGCGTGGTCGTCGACAGCCTGGGCAACGCCCGGCGCAACTCGCGCGAGCTGCGCGAGCATTTCGGCGAGGGGCCGGAGGGCTGGGAGGCGGTCCGCACGCTCGGCTCGCTGCTCGGCGGCGATGCGCCGCCGCCGGCCGGCGGGGACATCACCCTGTTCAAGCCGATGGGCACCGGCCTGTCGGACCTGTCGGTGGCGATCATGGCCTATGAGCGCGCCACGGAGCAGGGCATCGGGATGACGATCGACCAGCCGACGCGGGTGCCGCCGCGCTGGCGCAGCATGATGGCAACGGCATGACAGGTCTCGGGAGAGTGGACATGGGGCATAAGGCGAAGCTCGTCGACGAGAGCGGTCAGTTCGCCACTTCGGTGGAAAGCTGGCCGTCGATCGTCATCACCAGGGAGGAGATCGAGCGGGAGGTCGAGCGGCTCGCCGACGAGCCGCGGCCCGCCAACGGCCGGCGCGCGACCAGCATGGTCCATCCGATGGCGCAGGCGCCCGGACTCGGCCTTGCGCCCGGCATCGACGCGCATATCGAGGTGCTGAAGCCGGGCGAGAGCGTCCGCGTCAGCCGGTCGAACGGATCGGCGGTCGGCACCTGCATCCGCGGCCAGGGCGCCGCGCGGATCGGCACCTCCTGCTTCGGGGTCGAGAAGCACGACGTCTGGAACGTGCCGTCGATGCACCCGGTCTTCTACGAGAACAACGGGTCGGACCTGCTGGTGCGGCTGACCTTCTCCAACCGGCCGATGCTCGAGAAGCTGATGGTCTTCTACGGCGAGGAGGCCGAGGACTCGAAGATATCCGAGGCCTGGTTCGAGACGGTGGCGCAGGATGCCCCCGCCGGCCCGCGCGCCAAGGACAGCGCGCCGATCGTGCCGATCGAGGGCGGCGGCTTCCTGATGCCCTATGAGCATCTGGTCGATCCCGACACGGTCGAGAACCGCGCGCTCCACTGGCCCTGGTCGATCGTCGAGCCGCGGCTGAACGCGGTGCGCGGCATCGGCGAGGGCTATACCGGGCGCCGCCTCTACATCCTCTATAACCCGGCGACCGAGCGGCGGAACGGCACGACGCACAGCTTCTTCGCGTCGATCGCCGCCTATCCCGGCGACGTGGTCGATCGTCCGCACCGGCACAGCTCGGCGGCGATCAACTATTGGTTCGCGGGCTCGGGCCGCAGCACCGTCAACGGCGAGAAGCTGTTCTGGAAGGCCGGCGACCTGATGCTGTCGGCGCCGGGATGGTCGATCCACAACCATGCGTCGGGGCCGGACGGCTTCTACTCGCTGACCATCCAGGATCACCCGCTGATGATCGCGACGGAATCGCTGATCTGGCAGGAGACGATGAAGGACCCGATCAAGAATCTCGGCACCCAGATCGGCTTCCAGACCAACATCTCCGAACTGGTCTGAACTTTTTCCCGGCAGGCGACGACGATGACCGACATACACCCGCTCGAATTCGCCGAGATCGGCGAGAACCTCCAGAAGCTCCTCCAGCCCACGGTCGACCGGCTGGGCTATTTCGGCGATTTCTTCCGCTATGGGAGCCATGCGCCGGACGTCCTGTCGGCCTTCATGGGGCTCAGCGTGGCGCTGAAGGGGGCGATCCCCGACGACCTCAACGAGACCGTCGCGCTGACCGTCTGCCAGGCGATGGACTTCCCCTATGAGCGCATCCAGCACGAGCGGCTGTCGGTGAAGCTGGGGCTCGACCGCGACTGGATCGCGGCGATGGTCGGGCGTCCCTCGACGGCGGAGATCACGCCGTTGCAGCAGGCCGCGCGCGCGCTGTCGATCGCGATCGTCGAGGGGCAGCACGAGGCGGCGCGCGATGCGGCCGAGCAGGTGGCGTCGCTCGCTTCGCCCGGACTGGCGGTCGCGCTGCTGTTCCAGGCGACCCGCTTCATGCAGGTCTGCGCGATCGGTCGCACGCTTGGCATGCAGCTTGCCCTCCCGTCGATATTTGACTCTAATGCGGGGCAATGATCGTCGGCGGTCGCCGATCCCGCTGCGCGCCGCCTGACGACAGTGGGCGCGCGCGCCACGGCAAGGGGCAGGTGACCGGATGAAGGGCGACGTCAAGAACATCTACCGCTCGATGCTCGACAATCTGAGCGCGCTGCGCGCCTTCGTGGCGGTGGTGGAAGCGGGCAGCTTCTCCGAGGCCGGCTATCGGCTGAACGTCATGCCCTCGACGATCAGCAAGCATGTCTCCTTCCTGGAGGAGAAGATCCACGGGCAGCTCATCGTCCGCTCCACCAAGCATCTCTCGGTCTCCGAGCTCGGACGCCGCTTCTACGACCGGTGCCTGATCATCCTGAAGGAGGTCGAGGAAACCGAAGCGGAGATGCTCGAATATCAGATGGAGCCGCAGGGCAAGCTGCGCATCACCATGGGGCCGTCCTTCGCCGGCTACCACCTGCCGCGGCTGATCCCGAGCTTCCTGGAACGCTATCCCAAGATCAGCCTCGACTTCCGGGTCACGCCCGAACTGGTCGACCTGATCGACCACAGCATCGACGTCGCGGTCCGCATCAGCAGCAATCTGGAGCCCGGGCTGATCGCGGTGAAGCTGGCGCCCAACATCCGCAGCGTGTGCGTGTCGCCGGCCTATGTCGAGAAGTTCGGCATGCCGGCCGAGCCCAGGGACCTCGAAAGCCACAATTGCCTACTGACCAACGAGGCGTCCAGCACCGCGAAATGGCGGCTGCTGCAGGACGGCGTCGAGAATGTCGTCCATGTGTCGGGCAACCTGGTGGTCAACCATGGCGACATCTACAAGCAGGCGATCCTCGACGGCGTCGGCATCGGCCATCTGTCGCGCTACCTAGTCTATCAGGAGATCAACGACGGCCGGCTGATCGAACTGTTCCCCGATCGCGGCGTGATCAACAGCTTCATCTACGTCGTCTATCCGCAGCGCCGCAACCTGCCGCTCAAGACGCGGGTGTTCATCGATCACCTGCGCGACGCCTTTCGCGGCACGCCCGAATGGATGGCGTGACTGGAAAATAGTCAGGGCGTCGCGCGGTCCGCATAATAGGCGTCGAGCACCGCGAAGCGCTCGCCGCGCCCCGGGCGGCCCATCGCCGGCTCGGCGCCGATCCGCATCGCCGGTCCGTCGCTTCCCTCGAGCCGCGACCAGGGCGGCAGGTCGCCGCCGTTCGGATCGCCCGACCGCGCGAAATTGACCCAATAGGCGGAGATGCGATCGGACAGCCGCTCGTCCGCCGCCGTCCAGGACCAGTCATAGGCGTCGAGGTTGCGGAAGACATAGGGCATCTCGGCCGCATGGACCGCGCCGAAGCCGCTCTCGATATAGCGGCCCTCGGGGATCGGCGGGGCATGGAGCCAGTCATAATAATAGACCGGCTGCCGGCCATGCCGCGCGGCGAGCCTGGCCCAGGTCCAGTTCTGCCAGCCGAACACCCGGTCGGCGAGCAGGTCGCCGCTGGCGCGCGTGGCCTCCCGGTCGTCTGCGGCGGGATAGGCGCGCAGCGCCGCGTCGGCCAGCTCGCCCATGTCCTGCCGGACATAGGCCCGATAGTCGGCGAGGTCGCGGATCGCGGGCAGGCCCGAGCAGTCGTCGACGGTCGAGCCGGTCAGCAGCGGCACGTCGTTGTGCCGGCCGGCGCGGATGATCGCGGCCGGGCTGTCGGGCAGGGCGTATCCGTCGACGATCGGATAGTTGGTGTCGGCGGCCCCCTCGCCGAGATGGCCGCCGAGCGCCTCCATATACCAGGCGCCGGGCTCCATCGGGATCGGCGCCGCCATGATCGCGTCGGCGGGCAGGGCGCGGAGCGCGGCGACGTCGCCGGCCCCCAGCGCCTCCGACATCTGGAGGCCGCGCGCCTCGGCCGAGGGCAGGTCGAGCAGCTTGTCGAACAGCCCGCTGCTGCCGCTCGGCGGGCCCATGAACGCGCCGCTGCCGGCGATCGCGCGATGGAACAGGCCCTTCGACAAGGGCGAGGCCATGTGCATCGAGCAGCTCGCCGACCCGGCCGACACGCCGAAGATGGTGACGTTGTCCGGATCGCCGCCGAAGCCGGCGATGTTGTCGCGCACCCAGCGCAGCGCCGCGACCTGGTCCATGAAGCCGTAATTGCCCGAGGCGCGATGGTCGCTCTCGGCGGTGAGGCCGGGATGGGCGAGGAAGCCGAAGCGGCCCAGCCGATAGTTCACCGTCACCACCACCACGCCCAGTTCGGCGAGCGCGGCGCCGTCGAACAGCGGCTTGTCGTCGGGCGCGGTGGTGCAGGCCGAGGAGCCGAACATGAAGGCGCCGAGGTGGAACCAGACCATCACCGGCCGTCGATCCGATCCGCTTCCGGCGCCGGTCCAGACGTTGAGCGTCAGGCAGTCCTCGCTCAGCGGCGGCGAACCGGGATGATAGAGCGAGGCGGGCGAGGGCAGATATTGCATCGCGACCGGCGAATGGCGGTCGGCCGCGCGCGTCCCCTGCCAGGGCAACGGCTCGTGCGGCGGGCGCCAGCGCAGCTCGCCGACCGGCGGCGCGGCATAGGGGATGCCCAGGAAGGCGCTCCCGCTCCGCGTCGCGATGCCGCTGAGCCGGCCTTGCCGTGTCGTCACGCCGTCGATCATAGCCTTGCCTCTCCTCGGTTCAGTCCGGTCGTTCCATTCGGAAATGGCCGTCGGTCGTCAGATGGAAATAGTCCGCGGTGCCGCCGCCGCGAAGAATGGGATCGCTCGCCAGCGTGTCGTAGACCCCGTCAGCGATCAGGGTGCGGGCGATGCGGACATGGACCGCCTCGCCGATGACGAGGTGCGATCCCGAGGGCTGGCCGTGGCGATCCCGCAGGTCGACGATCTGGGTCAGCACGCAATCGAACGAGACCGGGGATTCGGCGACGCAGGGCGGGCTGCCGAAGCTCGACGGCATCGGCGTCAGCCCGGCGAGCGCGAACTCGTCCACCTCGTGCGGGACGACGGCGGAGGAGCGGTTCATCGCCGTGGCGAGCGAGCGGGTCGCCAGGTTCCAGACGAAGCGCCCGGTCTCCTCGGCGTTGCGCAGGCTGTCCTTCCGCCCGCCGCTGGAGAAGCCGATCAGCGGCGGCGTCGCGCGGAACATGTTGAAGAAGCTGTAGGGCGCGAGGTTGTTGACGCCCGCCGCGCTGGCCGACGATATCCAGCCGATCGGTCGCGGCGCGATGATCGCCTGCATCGGATTGTGCCGCAGGCCATGGCCGGCGGTGGGATCGTAGCAATGGAAATCATGTCCTTGCCCGGCCGGACGCGCGACCGATGCGGCCCCGTCCGCAGGCGGCATGGAAAGATCCTCTCCCCTGTTCATGGCATCGGTCTACCGCCGCGGCTCGCGCGCGGGCCAATCAAAAGCGCTTTCCAAAACGACAAGAGTAACATTCCGGATTCCGGCTTGCCGTCGGGCCGCATCGGAGGATGCTGTAGGCAGATAGCATGGCGAGGAGTGGATATGGGGCGGACCAAGCAGATCGCGGTCAACGCTTTTTCGATGGCGTCGCCGACGCAATCCTGGGCGGGGCTCTGGGCGCATCCGCAGTCGAACGGCCTGGGCTATACCGATCTCGAATTCTGGACCGATCTCGCCAGGCTGTGCGAGCGCGGGCTGATCGACGCGGTGTTCCTGGCCGACGTGCTGGGCGCGAACGACGTCTATGGCGGGACGCCCGACGCGGTGCTCCGCGCGGGCACCATGCTGCCGAACAACGATCCGATGATGCTGATCTCGGCGATGGCGGCGGTCAGCCGCGACCTGTGCTTCGGGATCACCGGCAACACCACCTATGAGCAGCCCTATCTGCTCGCGCGGCGGTTCAGCACGCTCGATCACCTGACCAAGGGGCGGGTGGCCTGGAACGTGGTGACCGGCATCCTCGCCAGCACCGCCCGCGCGGTCGGCGCGACCCAGCAGGTGGCGCACGACGCGCGCTACGACATCGCCGACGAATATATGGAGCTGATGTACAAGCTGTGGGAAGGCTGCTGGGAGGATGGCGCGGCGGTGCGCGACAAGGCGTCGCGGATCTTCGCCGACCCGTCGCGGATCCATGCCGTCCACCATCATGGCGAGCATTATCGCTGCGATGGCATCCACCTGTCGGAACCGTCGCCGCAGCGCACGCCGCTGATCTACGCCGCCGGCGCCTCGTCGCGCGGGCGGGTCTTCGCGGGGCGGCACGCCGAATGCACCTTCATGTCGACCAGCGACATCGGCTTCGCCCGCAAGACGGTGCGCGCCTATCGCGACGAGGCAGTGCGCGCGGGGCGGGCGCCCGACAGCATCAAGGTGTTCAACGCCGCCACCGTCATCGTCGCCCCGACCAGCGCCGAGGCGCGCGACATCCAGCGCGACATCGCGGCCTATAGCGACGAGACGGGCAATCTGGCGATGTTCTCGCAATGGCTGGGCATCGACCTGTCCAAATATGCGCCCGACGATCCGATCACCTATGTCGAGAGCAACGCGATCCAGTCGATCATGGAGGCGATGACCACCCATAATCCGGGCCGGCCGCTACAGGTCCGCGACCTCGGCCGGTTCGGCAAGGTCGGCGGTCGCGAGGCCTTCTTCGTCGGCTCGGCCGACGAGGTGTGCGACGAGATGGCGCAATGGGTCGAGGAGGCCGACATCGACGGCTTCAACCTGGTCCGGACGGTCGAGCCCGGCGGGCTGGGCGCCTTCGTCGATCTGGTCGTGCCCGAATTGCAGGATCGGGGGCTCTACAAGACCGCCTATGCGCCGGGGACCATGCGGGAGAAATTCTTCCCCGAGACCGGCGGCCGCCTGCCGTCCGATCATGTCGGCAGCGGCTATCGCCGCCGCGTGCCCGAACCGGCCTGAAAAGGATCGCGACGTGGGTGGAGAGACGAGCGGCAATTTCCTGCGCAACGCTTGGTACATGTTCGCCTGGGGCGAGGAGGTCGCGGACGCCCCGCTCGGCCGGACGATCGTCGGCGAGGAGCTGGTCTGCTTTCGCGGCAAGGACGGCCTCGTCGTGCTCGCCGATCGCTGCCCGCACCGCTTCGTGCCGCTGAGCCTGGGCAGCGTCGCCGACGGCGTGCTCGAATGCGCCTATCATGGGCTGCGCTTCGGGAGCGACGGCCGCTGCATGTTCAACCCGCTCGGCGACCCGCCCGAACGCGCGGTGGTGCGGTCCTATCCGGTCGTCGAGCGCGATCGGGTGATCTGGGTGTGGGCCGGCGATCCGGCGCTCGCCGATCCGGACGGCATCGCCGACTTCTCCTTCCTCGCCGATCCCGCGCGGGCGACGGTCACCGGCTATGCCCATGTCCGCGCCGACTATCAGCTCGCGATCGACAATCTGTCGGACCTGACCCACGTCCAGTTCGTCCATCGCGACTATCAGGCGTCCGAGGCCTATCATCGGCTGGTCGACGACACCTGGCAGGACGGCGACGTCGTCCATCGCTCGATCACCTTCCCCAACGGCCGGCCCGCGCCGTTCCTGCAAAGCTTCCTCGGCCCCGACAAGCTGATCGACTTCACCATGGAGACGCGCTGGACGCTGCCCTCCAACATCAAGCTGTCGGCGACGGTGACCGAGCCGGGCGCGCCCGACCAATATCTGATCGGCAACCACAGCGCCCATCTCGTCACGCCCGAGGCGGACGGGAGCTGCCATTATTTCTACGCGCACAGCCGCGACTATGGGGTCGGCGATCCCGAGGCGGACGAGAAGATCCGCGAATGGCAGCGGGTCGGCTTCGGCGAGCAGGACAAGCCGGTGCTCGAGGCGCAGCAGCGGCGCGTCGGCCATCGCGACATCATGGAGCTGCGGCCGGTGATCCTGCCGACCGACGCCGGCGGCGTCCGCGCGCGCCGCATCCTCGCGCAACGCATCGCGCGCGAACGCAAGGGCGCCATGCTCGAAGCGGTCGGCGATCAGTAGGTCGGGTCGGGGACCGTCCCGGTCGTGGGCGCGCCCTCATCCTCGCGGAAGCGGGCGGCCAGCGCCTCGGCGCCGCGCGCCAGGACGGTGACGTCGGTGCCGACCGCGACGAAGCTCGCCCCCGCCGCCAGATAGCGCCGCGCCAGCCGCTCGTCGGCCGCGAGCAGGCCCGCCGCCTTGCCGGCCGACAGGACGCGATCGATCGCGCCGGCGATCGCCGCCTGGACGTCGGGATGGCCGGGATCGCCGAGATGGCCGAGCGCGGCGGCGAGGTCGGACGGGCCGATGAAGACGCCGTCGACGCCGTCGGTGGCGGCGATGGCGTGGCAGGCCTCCAGCCCGGCGACGCTCTCCACCTGCAACAGCAGGCAGATGTCCCGTTCGGCGTCGTGGAGATAGCCGGGCGTCCTGTTCCAGCGGCTGGCCCGGCCGATCGCCGACCCGACGCCGCGGACGCCGCGCGGCGGATAGCGGCAGGCGGCGACCATCGCCGCGGCCTGCGCCGCGCTCTCGATCATCGGGACGAGCAGGGTGCGCGCGCCGATGTCGAGATATTGCTTCACCAGCACCGTGTCGGCGCAGGGCAGGCGGACGACCGGCTCGGCCGGGGAGCCCTCGATCGCCTGTAGCTGCTGGAGGACCAGCGGCAGATCATTGGGGCCGTGCTCGCCGTCGATCAGCAGCCAGTCGAAGCCGGCGCCCGCGCAGATCTCCGCCGTATAGGGAGTAGCGAGCGCCTGCCAGAAGCCGATCTGCCGCCGGCCGGTGGCGATCGCGGCCTTGAACATGTTCACGCGAAATGCATCCCGATCGATCCGAGCGGCCCGAAATCGACGTGGAAGCTGTCGCCGCGCCGCACGAACACCTGCCCGGTGAACGAGCCGCCCAGGATGATCTCGCCCGCCTGGAGCGACACGCCGAAGCGCGACAGCCGGTTGGCGAGCCAGGCCGGCCCGTTGGCCGGGTGGTTGAGCACGGCGGCGCCGACCCCGGTCTCCTCGATCTCGCCGTTGCGATAGAGGATCGCGGGCGCCCAGCGCAGGTCGATCGCGTCGGGCCGCATCGGCCGGCCGCCGATCACGATGCCGGCATTGGCGGCATTGTCGGCGATCGTGTCGAGCACGGTCCGGGTGCCGCCGCCGTTCCGGTCGTGGCGTTCGATCCGGGCGTCGATGATCTCGACGGCGGGGACGACATGATCGGTCGCGTTGAGCACGTCGAAGATCGTGCAGTCCGGTCCTTCGAGCGGCTTCTTCAGGACGAAGGCGATCTCGACCTCGACGCGCGGCTCGATGAAGCGGTCGATCGGGATGGTCTGCCCGTCGTGGAACCGCATCGGCGACAGCAGCACGCCATAGTCGGGCTCGGTGATGTTCACCGCGCGCTGCATGGCGCGGCTCGTCAGCCCGATCTTGTGGCCGATCACCGTCTGGCCCGCCGCCACCTTGCGGTCGATCCAGGCGGCCTGCACGGCATAGGCGTCGTCCATCGTCATGCCGTCATGGGCGCGCGAGAATTGGGCGATCTGCTCGCGGTCCTGCTCGGCACGATCGAGCCGGGCCGCCAGTTCGGCGACGAGTGCGGTGTCGAAGGCCATGCGGTCAGCCCAGCCGCAGCCCGGCCTGGGTCATGCGGGGCATCACGTCCTTGACCCAGCGCTGGATGCCGTCCTCGAAGCCGACCCAGCCGAGCAGCACGCCGTCGATCCCGCCCTGCTTGAGCAGTTCGAGGCGCGAGGTGATCTGGTCGGCGGTGCCGACCAGTTCGAAGCCACCATTGCCGGCCTTGAAGCGGAAGCGCATCGCCTCCATCACGTCCTTGGGCATGAGCTGCGTGTGCATGCCCTGGAGGCGCATCCAGCCGTCGAGCGCGCGGTCGTCGCCATGCTCGACCGCATAATAGTTCAGATAGTCGCGGGCTTCCTGCTCGGTCTCGCGCTGGACGACATAGGCATAGGTCCAGATCTGGATGTCGCGGCCATGCTCCTCGCGCGCGGTGCGGCGGTAGAGGTCGGCTTCCCTGCGGATCTCGTCGGGATCGTCCGACTTGACGATGACGAAGGCCATGTCGGCATATTTGGCGGCGAAGGCGCGGCCGCGGTCCGATCCGCCCGCGTTCATGATCGGCGGGAAGGGCTTCTGCATCGGCTTGGGCAGGCTGATGCCCTTCTTGATCGCATAATATTGCCCCTCGAAATCGAAGGCTTCCTCGCGGGTCCAGAGCTGGCGGATGACCTCGATCCATTCGGCGGCCTGCGCGTAGCGGTCGTCATGCTCCTTCATCGGCGCGCCGAACATGTCGAGCTCGGGCTTGTTCCAGCCGGCGACGACGTTGAGGCCGAAGCGGCCGCCCGAGATCAGGTCGATCGTCGCGCACTGCTTGGCCGCCGCGATCGGATGGATGGTGGGAACGTGCGAGGTGGAGAAGACGCCGCCCCGGCTGGTCAGCTGGCTGGTCGCCGCCGCCCAGGTGTAGCAATCCATGGCGAGGCCGCTGCGGTGCGAGGGCTCCTCCTCGATGAAGCCGCGCCAGCGCGCATAGGGGACGTTCGCCTCGAACCCGGCCTCGTCGGCGATCTTCGAGACGGCGACGGATTCGCTCCAGCGGGCGTTGGGCGCCTCTGGCACGTTGGTCATGCTGATGCCGATGCCGTTCAGGCCGAACAGGCCGAGCTTGAGCGGATTGTCGTTGAACAGGGGGTTGGTGTCCGCTCGCGGATCGTCTTTCCAGCTCTTCATCCTCGTGTCGCTCCCTAAAACTTTTGACGCGAGCCTGCGGGGCCGGGCAGGCTTTGGCAATCGCCTCCCGGAAGCACTGGATTTCCGAAATGGAAAAAACGCGGCCATTGCCTCGGGGAAAAGCTGATGGCCGTCGGATGGCGCGGCCGATCGCCGGATATCCGTGATCGCGCGGACCCCGGCATCGCGGCCTCCGTCCCGTGGACGCGGACGTGCCAAATTGGAAATTATGTCTTTCGGCTAGATGCCTACACGGCGGGCCGGCATCCGACTTAACTGAGCCCACACACAAGCTGTCGCGAAGAGCAGCAGGTCAGGGCTCGAGGATGTCGGATCGCAGCTTTCCCCTCAACTGCTGGTACATGGCGGCCTGGGCGGACGAGGTTCGTGACACGTTGCTGGCGCGCCGCCTGTTCGGCAGGCCGATCGTCATGGCCCGCTTCGACGATGGCGCCGCCGTCGCGTTCGACGATCGCTGCCCCCATCGCTTCGCGCCGCTCAGCCTGGGCCGGCTGAAGGGGGACCGGATCGAATGCGGCTATCACGGCCTGCAATTCGGGCGGAGCGGGGCCTGCATCGCCAATCCGGGCGGCGGCGGGCATTTCCCGCCGGGCACGCGGACGCGCGCCTATCCGCTGGTCGAGCGCCACCGCATCCTGTGGATATGGCCGGGCGATCCGGCGCTGGCCGATCCGGCGTCCATTCCCGATCTCGCGCTGATCCCGCCGGCGGGCGGGCACGACAATATCGGCAATTACCTGCACGTGAAGGCCAACTGGCTGCTCGAAACCGACAACATCATGGACCTGACCCATGTCGGCTTCCTGCATGACGGGTCGCTCGGCAACGCGACGATGCGCGCGGCCGAGGTCAAGGTCAGCGAGCGGGACGGGACGATCCGGGCTGTGCTCTGGATGCCCGACACGCTGTGCGGCTTCGGGCCGATGCAGGGGCAGCCCTGCGACCAGTGGAACAACGTCGTCTGGATGGCGCCCTCGATCATGATGATGGACTTCGGCGCGGTGCCGCCGGGGGCCGAGCCGATCCAGGACAAGGGCGCCTACGCCTTCCACATCTTCACCCCCGAGACCGAGCAGAGCACCCATTATTTCTTCGGCAGCTCGGGCAGCTATGGCGACGACGAGGCGTGGATTCCGGCGATGGTGCGCGAGGCGCAGAGCCGCGTCTTCCTGGCCGAGGACAATCCGATGGTCGAAGGCGTCGCCGACCGGATGGGCGGCGAGGATTTCTGGTCGCTGAAACCGGCGATCCTGCCGAGCGACGCCGCGGCGATCCGGGTGCGGCGAAGGATCGCGCAGATGTGCCGCGAGGAGCGGAGCGCGGTCGTCGCGGACAAGGTCAATCTCGTGACGGCGTGAATGTCGACAGTATATATTTGATAAGATGAATGATTATTTTTCGGGGATTTTGAAAAATAATCTGCGTGATTTGGAAAAACCATTTTTCTCGATTTGGAATGTTACCGTCTTAGTGAACATGTAATTCTTTTTGGCAAGCGAGATGCTCGGAGGAGATCGTCAAAAAGACGGTCCGGGCAGTGGCGAGCTTTTGCCTTATTTAGGGGAGGATCCAAGATCATGACTAGCATAAGAGCGCTTCTTCACGCGTCGGCCCTGTCGGCGAGCCTGCTCGTCGCGGCCGGCGCCGTCCAGGCGCAGCAGGCCGCGCCGGCCGCGACGGCGGACGATGCCGGCACCACCGGCCTTCAGGACATCATCGTCACCGCCGAGCGGCGCAGCAGCAGCGCGCAGCGGACGCCGGTCGCCGTCACGGCGCTGAGCGCCGACACGCTGGTGGCAGCGCAAGTGCGCACGCTGACCGACATGCAGCAGCTCGTCCCGGCCTTCAAGATGGGCGAGAATGACGGCTATGCCCAGCTCACCATCCGCGGCATCGGCAGCTCGGGCTTCGTGCCGACCGCCGAGGGCGCGGTCGCGGTCAACCTGAACGACGTCTATGTCTCGCGCCCGATCGCGCAGCTCGCCGGCATGTACGACATCGCCTCGGTCGAGGTGCTGAAGGGGCCGCAGGGCACCCTCTACGGCCGCAACGCCACCGCCGGTTCGGTCAATATGTCGACCGCGCGGCCGACCAACGAATGGTCGGGTTTCGGCCGCGTGCTGGTCGGCAACTATCGCGCGCTCAACGTCGAGGGCGCGGTCGGCGGCGCGCTGGTCGAGGATCGCCTGCTCGTCCGCGTCGCCGGCTTCATGGACAAGCATGACGGCTACGGCAAGAACCTGGTCACCGGCAACGACGTCAGCGACAAGGACGCCTGGGGCGTCCGCGCCACGGTGGTGGTCAAGCCGACCGACACCCTGACCGGCACCCTGATCTACGAGCATTACAAGCAGAGCGACAATGGCGCGGCGCTCCACTATTTCGGCGCCGCCGGCCTGACCGGATTGCCGGGCGCGCTCGGCACGCCGCCGGTCTTCCAGCAGCTCGGCGGCTATGCGGCCTCCGACGTCCAGGACATCGCCTCGCCGCGCGATTCCAAGTTCCGTCTGCGCATCGACGCGGTCACCGGCATCCTCGAATGGTCGCTGGGCGATTTCCAGCTCAAGTCGATCACCGGCTATCGCGACCAGAACTCGCTGACCATCACCCCACTGGGCGGCGGCAGCTCCGTCGACGCCTTCTTCATCGCCGGCGAGCCTGCGCACCAGTTCAGCCAGGAGGTGCAGCTCAACTACACCTCGGACCGGCTGAAGGCGACCGCCGGCCTGTTCTACTTCCGCGAGAAGGACTCGTCGGTCCCGGGCTCGTCGCCGTTCCCGCGCTCGGTGCTCAATGCCTTCTTCGGCGTCCCCGACGACGGCACCCCCGACTATCTGGTCGACTTCGTCGAGATCGGCGGCACGATCAAGACGCGCGCCAAGGCGGCCTTCGCGCAGGCGACCTATGAAGTGGTCGACAACCTCTCGCTCACCGCCGGCATCCGTGTCAGCAACGAGCGCAAGCAGGCCTTCCTGGTCAACGGCTTCAGCCTGACGCAGCCCTATATCGCCAATTCGCCCACCACCAACGACACGCCGCTGCCACCGGTGACGGTGCAGCCGCGCGTCTCGTTCAACTCGACGACGCCGCGTCTCGGCATCCAGTACCAGGTCGATCCGCGGACCATGGTCTATGCGTCCTATTCGAAGGGCTTCAAGTCGGGCGGCTACGACGTCACCACGGTGGCGCCGGCGTTCGAGCCGGAGAAGCTGACCGCCTATGAGGTCGGCATCAAGACGACCATGGCGAACAACCGGCTGCGCTTCAACGCCGCGGGCTTCTATTACGACTATACCAACCTGCAGGTGCTGCAGGTCGTCGGCCCGGCGGTCGTCACCACCAACGCCGCGACGGCGCGGGTCTATGGCGTGGAGGCGCAGATCGACGCGATCGTCAGCGACCAGTTCAAGCTGGAGGCCTCGGGTTCCTACCTCAACACCAAATATAAGAACTATGCCGGTCCCGACGGCGCCCGCCCGCTGCTGGCCACGGTCGATTTCAGCGGCAACCACCTGAACAACGCGCCGGAGTTCCAGGCCTATCTGGCCGGCACCTATACCTGGGCGCTGGGCGACGGCGAGATTGCGGCCCGCGTCGACGGCGAATATTCGACCCGCTATTATTTCACCCCGGCCAACCTGAAGCTGCTGAGCCAGAAGCCGTTCGCCAAGGTCAACGCCTCGCTGACCTACAAGGCGGCGAGCAACTGGCAGGTCACCGCCTTCGTGAAGAACATCACCGATATCGACACCAAGACGAGCGGCGTGGTGAACACCCCGATCCTGGGCACGCCCGCCCAGGGCGCGGTCGCGCCGCCCCGGACCTTCGGCCTGGAAGCCCGCTACAGCTTCTGAGCGGGCTTCGTCCCGGCGCCGCCCGCGCAGGCGGGCGGCGCGCAATAGGTCCTGGCTATGGTGCCCATCCAAGCCGGCGATTTGATCGCGATCCGGGCCCACCCTATGGCCGGTACGGCCGCAACAGGGAGGGACGGGGCATGCACGCGATCGACATCGATCAGGATATCCGGGCCCGGCTGATCGCGATGCGGGGCAGCCATCGGGGCCTGCTGGACTCGATCGATCCGAAGCGGACCGCGCATCTGATCATCGACATGCAGAACGGCTTCACCCTGCCGGGTGCGATCGTCGAGATTCCGGTGGCGCGCGAGATCATCCCCGCGATCAACGCCATCTCGCGGGCGGTGCGCGCGGCGGGCGGGCTGAACGTCTTCGTCCAGTTCCTCGCGACCGAGGAGGGCAGCAAGGGCTGGTCGACCTGGTTCGACCGGTTCATCCCGGCCGACCGGCGCGATGCGATGCTGGAGACGTTCGGGCCCGACAGCCACGGCTTCGCGCTCCACGCGGATCTCGACGTCGCGCCGTCCGACATCAGGGTCGACAAGACCCGCTTCGGCGCCTTCGTGCAGGGGACGAGCGAACTGCACGATCGGCTCCGGGAGCGCGGGATCGATACGCTGATCATCACCGGGACGGCGACCAACGTCTGTTGCGAGTCCACCGCGCGCGACGCGATGCAGCTCGACTACAAGGTGATCGTCGTCGCCGACGCGACCGCGGCGCTGACCGATGCCGAGCACAACCACGCGCTCGACGGCCTCGCCTGCTATTTCTCGGACATCGTTTCGACCGAGGAGGTGGTCGACACGCTGTCGGCCTGAGCATCCCCTTTCTCAGCGGCGATATCCGGCGCGCCGCCCGGACCGATTTTGGTTGCCCATCCACCGGGCCAAGGGCCAATGTGCGGAAAAATGGTCGGCCCGGCGGAAAGGATTATCGGGGATGCATCTGAGGGGACTCGATCTCAACCTGCTGATCGCGCTCGATGCCCTTTTCACGGAGAAGAACGTCACCCGCGCCGCCGAGCGGATCAACATCTCCCAGCCGGGGATGAGCGCCGCGCTCCAGAAGCTGCGCTGGCATTTCTCCGATCCGCTGCTCGAACGGGTCGGGCGCCGGATGGAGCTGACGGTGCGGGGGCGGGCGCTCGCCGATCCGGTCAGGGAGATATTGATCAAGGTCCGCGACCTGACCGACAAGCCCGAGGAGTTCGACCCGGCGACCGCGCGGCGGGTGTTCCGGATCGGCGCGACCACTTTCTGCAGCGACATCCTTGCTGCGCCGCTGCTGTGCCGGATCGAGAGGATCGCGCCCAACATCAGCGTCCAGTTCGAGGATCTCGCGACGGATACGGTCCATCGCCTGGTCGACGGCCAGCTCGATTTCGCGATCACCATCTCCGCCCGGATCCTGTCGGACGAGGTCAATCTCGACAGCTCGCTGTCCTCGCTCGACCTGTTCACCGACGCGTTCGTGCTGGTGACGTCGCGGCAGAACAGCCGCGTCGGCGACGCCGTGACCTTCGACCAGCTCTGCGAGCTGCCCTATATCGAGACCCGGTTCGGCAACGTCATCGCCGGCATCAGCGAGCAGATGTGGCGGCAGCAGCCGAAGCAGCCCCAGATCCGCGCCTGGCTCCCCAATTTCCAGCTCACCCTGGACACGGTGAGCCACACCGACATGGTGGCGATCGTCCCCCTCCACCTCGCCCAGCTCCACGGCGACCGCTACAATGTGCGGACGCTGCCGGTGCCGGTGGAGATGCCGACGATCGAGGAGCGGCTGTTCTGGCACCAGCGCAACGACCAGGACGCCGGCCATAGCTGGTTCAAGGGCCTGCTCCAGGAGACGGTGCAGGGCTTCCTCTCCTGAACTGACCCGCGCGACCCATCATCAGGTCGACGCCGCGATCGGCGGCCGCCATGACGACCGCGTTGGTGTTGGCCGAGACGATATTGGGCATCATCGACGCGTCGAACACCCGCAGGCCATCGACGCCGCGAACCCGCAGGTCGGGGGTCAGCACCGCCATCGGATCGCCGTCCTTTCCCGCGCGGCAGGTGCCGACCGGATGATAGGCGCTCTCGGCCGTCTCGCGGACATAGCGTTCGAGGTCGTCGTCCGACTGGAGGAGTGGGCCGGGCGCGCGCTCCTCGGCGATGATCGAGGCGAGCGGCTCGCTGCCCGCGATCTGCCGCAGGTAGCGCAGGCCCTTGACCAGCAGGTCGGCGTCGGCCTGCTCGCTCAGCCAGTTGAGGTCGACGATCGGATCGTCGAACGGATCGGACGAGCGGAGCCGCACGCTGCCGCGCGAGCGCGGCTGGGTCAGGCTGGCCATCAGCGTCACGCCGTGCGTCACCGGCCCGGAATAAGCGGACGGCCACATGATCCCCAGGCAGTAGAGCTGGGTGTCGGCGGCGCCGTCGGGCGCGTCGAGACTGGCGAAGCCGATGCACTCCGCGCCGTTCGACGACACCGGCCCGTCCTTGAACAGCAGGTAGCGCAGGCCGTTGACGATCATCCGGAAGCCGCGATCCTGGCCGAAATAGCCGAACGCGCCGTTGGTGGCCGTGGTGAGGCGCACGACCACATGGTCCTGCAGATTCTGCCCGACGCCGGGCAGGTCGACGATGGGATCGATGCCGTGCGCGCGGAGATGGTCGGCATCGCCGATCCCGGACAGCATCAGCAGCTTGGGCGTGGCGAGCGCCCCGGCGGTCAGGATCACCTGCCGGGTCGCGGCGGCGAAGCAGGGCCGGCCCTTGTGCCGATATTCGACGCCGACCGCCCTGCCGTCCTCCACCCTGACGCGGGTCGCGACGGCGTTGGTCGCGATCGTCAGGCGGGGATCGTCGCGGCAGGGGGCGAGGAAGGCGTCGGCCGCGCTGCACCGCCTCGGCCCGTCCATCGTCGTCTGGAGATAGCCGACGCCGACCAGCTTGCCGGCGTTGAAGTCGTGGCGGAAGGGGAGGCCGCGCTTCTGCATCGTCCGCAGGAAATAGCTCGTCGCGCTGACCTTGTAGGGCGGATCGGAGACCTTGAGCGGGCCGTCGCTGCCATGGCTTTCGTCGTCGAGGCGGACATTGCCCTCCTGCCGCCGGAAATGGGGCAGCATGTCCGCCCAGGACCAGCCGCCGCCGATCGCCTGGTCCCAGCGCGCATAATCCTCCTCGCAGCCCCGCATATAGGCCATGACGTTCACCGAGCTGCCGCCGCCGATGACGTTGCCCTGCGGGATCGGGACGACGCGCCCGGCGAGATGCGGCTGGGGGCTGGACTGGTAGGATTTGATGTGCGGGCTTCCGCCCAGCATCATCTTGAACGTGCCCGCCGGCATCCGGATCAGCGGATCGTCGTCGTCGCCGCCGGCTTCGAGCAGCAGGACGCGGGCGCCCTGTTCCCGGACGAGCCGGCCGGCGGTCACGCAGCCCGAACTCCCGCCGCCGACGACGATATAGTCGTAGCTGCCCTCGCTGCCCCCCTTGTCCATCGGCTCAGGCTTCGGACGCGCGCAGCGTCGCTCCGGCCGTCGCGGCCGGCCCGGCCTGCGCCATGCCGCGGACCATCCGGCGCCAGCGGAGCGCGGCCTCGTCGGCGCGGACGCTGATCTCGATCGCGGCCGGGTCGCCCTCGGCGATGCGGTCCTCGATCAGTTCGAGCGCGACGATGTCCTGGTTCATCGCATGGCGGAAGATCGTCGTCATCCCGTCGGTGTCGCGCAGCGGATAGGAGGAGATCGAGGCCCACCACTGGTAGCAGAGCTTGCCGTTGGCCGGCGTCACCGGAAGCTCCGAGATCAGCTCGTGCGGTGGCGCGTCGGGCCGGTCGGGGAAGGTGAAGCGGGTGATCACGACGTTCCTCGACGGGGCATGGCCCTCGCAGATCACGGCGCGGACCGCGCGCTGGTCGCGCGGCAGGCTGAAGCTCTGCGCCGTCATCTCGTTGGGCAGCTGCGGCTGCGTCTCGCGCGTCAGCCGGATGAACCGCTCGTCCGCCTCCACCTTCTGCGGGGAGTTGGCGAGCTCGCCGTCGTCGAACATCCCCTCGTGCAGGAAGGTCGGATGGGTGCTGTCGAGCAGATTCTCCTGCAGCTTGAGGAAGTGGCATTTCACCGACGCCTGGAAATGCACGAAGCTGTCATAGCCCGGCCGGGAATAATTGGGCGGCAGGAGCGCGGGGTCGGCCAGCTCGGGATCGCCCGGCCAGATCCACACCCACAGGCCATGCTCGACGACCGGATAGGGCCTGATCCGCATCGTACCGGGCACGACGCCCTGCGACGGGATGTGCGCGCAGCGGCCGTCGGGGCCGAACTCGAAGCCGTGATAGGCGCAGCGCAGCCGGTCGCCGATCAGCCAGCCCTGCGACAGCGGCATGAAGCGGTGCGGGCAGCGATCGGGCAGGGCGGTGACCTCGCCGGCCTCGGTGCGGTACAGGACGACCGAGCGGCCGAGGATCTGGCGCGACAGCGGCGCGCGGCCGACCTCCTCGCGCGATGCCGCAACCCACCATTGGTTGAGCGGCGCATCCTCCAGCCCCGGCGCGACGAAAAGCGCGGTCGCGTCCTTTGCGGGTGCATTCATCTTCGACCCCTCCCTCTCTTCTGTTTGGCGGGATCGTCCATGCCGCGGGCGCCGGATCGTCCCCATTTTGAACAAGCATATGGGGTGGCAAAGTTGAAATCGATGGTGGTGATACCCTGCATCCCAACAATCTATTTCTCGCCGCCCGCTTCCGGGGCGAGGAAAGATGCAAGAAATCGAGACGAGGGGATGCATCTTGTTGATGAGCGATGAAGACATCCCCGAAAGCCGGGGCGGTCTTTTCATCGATGACGAGATCCGACTTGGACATGCCGTGCGGTGACTCCGTCGCCGCAGCTTCCGAACCAACAATAACCGAGTAGCTATCATGACCATCAAGGGCATTGCCGCTCTTCGCCCCGGTGCGGAGAGCGTGGCCGAAGACGCGCGCTTCCTGCCGGGTTCCGGGCTTCGCCTGCAAAAGGCGGGGCGCTGACATGCGGATCGGCTTCATCGGCCTGGGCGTGCAGGGACTGCCGCTGGCGCTCAACCTTCTGGACGGCGGGCACGAGCTGCACGGTTTCGACGTCCGGCCCGAGCCGCTCGACGAGCTGCGCGATCGGGGCGGCACGGTCGCGGCCTCCCCGGCCGAGCTGGGCGCGGCGTGCGAGGTCGTCATGATCTGCGTCGTCTCCGACCAGCAGGTCCGCGACGTGCTCACCGGCGAGGATGGCGTGCTGGCATCGGCGCGGCCCGGCCTGATCGTCGTGCTCCACAGCTCGGTGAGCACCGATACGATCGCGGAGGCCGCCAAGGCGACGCGCGACCGGGGCGTCGTGCTGGTCGACGCGCCGGTCAGCGGCGGGGCGCAGGGCGCGCGGGCGCGCACCATGTCGTTCATGGTGGGCGGCGAGGAGGCGGCGCTCGATCGTTGCCAGCCGCTGTTCGAGCTGTCCGGCCCCAATATCCTGCGGACCGGACCGGCCGGGACGGCGACCCTCGCCAAGCTCGCGCATCAGGTCGCGATCATCGGCAACATCATGGCGATGGCCGAAGCGGTCCGGCTGGGAACCGCCGGCGGGCTGAGCGCCGAGATGGTGAAGCGGGCGGTCGCGGGCGGACTGGCGCGGAGCTGGATCGCCGAGACCTGGGGGGAGATCAAAATGGCTCCCCATGCTCTCCCGCTCTACTCCAAGGATCTGGAGAACAGCCTGCGGTTCGCGAAGCAGATCGGCATTTCGTTGCCGGGCGCGGAGCTCATGAAGCTCGAGCTGCCCAATATTGTGCCCTAGATCGGGAAAAGACGATGAGAAGCATGACGGATTTCGTGGATGCCACCAACAACAGGGTGAGCCGCTCCATCTTCCACGACGAGGAGATTTACCGCCAGGAACTGGAAAGACTGTTCCGCAAATGCTGGCTGCTGATCGGACATGAGAGCCAGATTCCAGAGATCGGCGACTTCTTCCTGACGCGGATGGGGGAGGATCAGGTGATCCTGTCCCGGGGCCGCGACGGCAAGCCCCACGCCTTCCTCAACACCTGCCGGCACAAGGGCATGCGCGTCTGCCGCTATGACGAGGGCAACACCAAGCGCTTCTACTGCCCCTATCATGGCTGGTCCTACGACCTGAACGGCGACCTCCAGGGCGTTCCCGAGCGCCAGGGCAGCTATCCCGCCAGCTTCGATCGCAAGGAGTGGGGGCTGATCCAGGTGGCGAGGATCGCCAGCTTCCGGGGGACGATCTGGGCGACCTGGAATCCGGAGGCCCCCGATTTCGAGGACTATCTGGGCGATATCAAGGAATCGCTCTGGTACGGCCTCGGCGCCTGGGACGGCGGCGACGGCGAGATCGAGGTGCTGGGCGGCGTCCAGAAATGGAACGTGCCGTGCAACTGGAAATTCGTCTCGGAGAATTCCGGCGGCGATCCGCTGCACAACATCAGCCACCAGTCGACCGACCTCGCCCGCATCGGTCCGCGCAGCGGCGTCGGCCGGCGCGACCCGCTCGGCGAGCTGTTCCTGACCTATACGCCGAACGGCCATGGCCTGATCTACGAGAGGATCGACGTCACCCAGCCGCGCGGCCATTATTCGATGTCGAAGATCACCTCCGAATATTTCGAGGATTGCTGGCGTCGGCGGCTCGACCGGCTGGGCGAGAAGGCGGGATCGCCGCTGGTGCTCGGCAACATCTTCCCGAACGCCGGTTTCCACGTCCAGCAGCCGCGGGTGCTGCTGATGGCCCATCCCAACGGTCCGCGCACGTCGCAGGCCTGGCGGATGTACTTCGTCGACAAGGACGCGCCCGAGGAGGCCAAGGATTTCCTGCGCCGCTACTATGTTTCCTACAGCGGCCCCGGCGGAATGACCGAGCAGGACGACATGGAGAATTGGGGCTACGCCTCCGAAGGGGCGGCGGTCCACGCCGCCCAGGATGCGCCGTTCAGCTATGTCGCTGACACCGGCAATTTCGCGGACCCCTACATCCCGGGACCGGTCAGCAAGTATTGGCTGACCGAGCACAACAATATGGGCTTCTACCGGCGCTGGGCCGAACTGATGGCGGCGGAATGATGGACGTCGATATACCGGAGGCAGGCGTGGGCGAATATAACGTCGACAGGATCGTTCGCATCAAGGCGATAGAGGATTTCCTCTACGCGGAAGCGGACGCGATAGATGCGCGGCAGTTCGAGGACTGGCTCGGCTTCTTCTCCGAAGACATTCGCTATTGGGTGCCCATTCGGAAGAACCTGCCCTTCTCCGAGCGCTTCAACGACATGACCGGGTCGCGGGAGATCGCCTGGATCGACGACAACCGCGCGACCCTCGAAGCGCGGGTGGGGCAGGTGCTGACCAAGATCCACTGGGCCGAGGAGCCGCTGTCGCGGGTCACCCATATGGTGACGAACATCCGGGTCGAGGAACTGGGCAAGGACGAGGTCGGCGCGACATCCACGGTGCGGAGCAAGATATTGGTCCACCGTTCCCGCATGGACGACGCCGGGGAAATAATCATCGGCCGGAGAGAGGACAAGATCCGCCGGACCGAGCGCGGGTTCGAGATTTTCTGGCGCAAGATCATCATCGATCAGGCGACGTTGAACGCGAAGAATCTTTCGTTTTTCTTGTAATTTTCTGCGTGTCGGCAAGAAAAATATCTGGGGAGGGTATCATGAGAAAATCTGTTGTGACCAAGTGGATGCTGCTGGCGGGCGTCGCCCTGAGCGCGGGAAGCGCCCAGGCCGAGCAGGCGGCTTCCGAAGCGGGCCGGGCGGTGGACGACGCCGCGTCGAGCGGCGCGACCGGCGATATCGTGGTGACGGCGCTGCGCCGCGAGACCACCTTGCAGAAGACGCCGGCGGCGGTGGCCGCCATTTCGGGCGAGGAACTGCAGGCGCGCGGCATCTCCGACATCCAGGATCTCGCCGCCGCGGTGCCCAGCGTGTCGTTCGGGCAGACGATCGGGCAGGCGCACATCGCCGTCCGCGGCATCGGTTCGGACGTCGTCACCGCCGGCCAGGACCCGCGCGTCGCCTTCTACCAGGACGGGGTCTATATCGCCCGGCCGGGCGCGCAGCTCGGCGGGATGTTCGACGTCGATCGCGTCGAGGTCCTGAAGGGGCCGCAGGGCACGCTCTACGGCCGCAACGCCACCGGCGGCGCGGTCAGCGTGGTCAGCCGCAAGCCGACCGACAGGCTGGAGGGCTATGTCCGGGCGGGCTATGGCAATTACAATGCCGTCACCCTCGACGGCGCGATCTCCGGGCCGATCGCGGAGACGCTCACCGCGCGGATCGCCGGGCATTTCGAGCATCGCGACGGCTATGGCAAGAACCTGGTCACCGGCAAGGACATCGACGACAAGCGCGAGGTGGCGTTGCGCGGCGCGATCGCCTGGCGGCCGAGCGACAGGCTCGAGCTGCTGACCACGGTCGATTATTTCCGCGAGTCCGACAATGCGTTCGGCCTCCATTATTTCAACCAGGGCAACCCCAATGTGCCGGTGCTGGGCCTGAAGCTGGGCGGCCTTGCCGCTCGGAACAGCCGCGACATCTACAGCGACGTCGACCCGAAGGCGCGGACCCGGTCCTGGGGGATCACCGAGGAGATCAGCTTCGACGCCGACTGGGCGAAGCTCCGGTCGATCACCTCCTACCGCAAGTTCAAGGGCTTCTACCTGACCGACATCGACGGGACGAGCGTTCAGCTCGCCTATGACAAGCTGTTCGAGAATGCGAAGCAGTTCAGCCAGGAAGTGCAGCTCGACGGCGAGGTCGATCGCTTCGCCTGGCTGGTCGGCGCGCTCTACTTCCATGAGAAGAACGACGGGGCCGGCTCGGAGATTCCGATCAATTCGGTGGTGGCCGGCGGCCCGTTCAGCCTGCGCCAGGCCTTCCTGTCGATCGGCGACCTCAAGACCGAGTCCTTCTCGGCCTATGCGCGGGTCACCTTCGATGCGACCGACTGGCTCAAGCTGACCGCGGGCGGCCGCTACAACTGGGAGAAGAAGAGCATCTCCGACGTCTTCCAGTTCGATTTCTCGCGGCCCTATGTGCCGGGCGCGCCGATCATCCCGATCCCGCCCTTTCCGCGATCGACCAGCGACAGCTTCTCCGGCTTCACGCCCAGCGCGACCGCCGAGCTGCGCCTGAACCCGTCGGTCTTCGCCTATTTCACCTATAGCCAGGGCTTCAAGAGCGGCGGCTACAATATAGGCGTCGCCCAGGCGGCTTTCCGGCCCGAGAAGATCAAGAGCTACGAAGCCGGCGTGAAGACCACGACCTTCGACGGGCGGCTCAAGGCCAACCTGATCGGCTTCCACTACGACTATAGCAATCTCCAGGTGTCGCAGGTCCGTGGGCAGAGCACGCTCGTCGAGAATGCGGCGGCGGCCAAGGTCGACGGGATCGAGGCGGAGCTGATCGCCGAACCCGTCCGCGGCTTCAGCTTCGGCGGCAACCTCTCCTATCTCGATGCCAAATATAAGGACTTCCTCAGCATCGATCCGATCAACGTCGCGGCTGGGCCCCAGGACCTGTCGGGCAACCGGCTGACCCAGGCGCCGAAGATCTCCTACGCCCTGTTCGCGCAGGGGAAGTGGGACGTCGGGGACTACACGCTGACGCTGCGCGGCGATTACAACCGCATCGGGCTGCAATATTTCACGCCCTTCAACAATCCGATCGTCGCGCAGGACGGCTATGGCGTGGGCTCGGCGCTGGCGCGGATCGAGAGCGAAGCGGGCTGGTCGGTCGAGGCCTATGTCCGCAACATCGGGAACACCAAGGCGATCGCCCAGACCTATGTCTCGTCGGGGATGTTCGGCTTCCCCGTGCTGGGAGCGCTGATCCCGCCGCGCACTTACGGCCTGACGCTAGGCTACAAGCTTTAGGCCGGCGTGTGGCCGGGCCTCTGCTGCCGCCGTCGCGACAGGGGCCCGGCATCAGCCGTTCGCATGATCGGCGATATAGCGTTCCAAGGCGCTGGCGGCGTTGAGCATATGGGCGCGCATGCGGCGGGCGGCGGTGTCGCCGTCGCCTTCGGCGATCGCGGCCATGACGCCGTCATGCTCCTCGCGCGATCGAATGATCCGGTTGCCCTGGCGAAGCTGGGTGCGGCGGAAGGCGGTGAGGCGGGTGCGGATCGCGATCGCCTGCTCGACCAGCACCTCGTTGTGCGTCGCGCGGTAGAGCAGCTCATGGAACTCGCGGTTGAACGCGTCATAGGCGTCGACGTCGCCCGCCGCGACGAAGCCCGCCGAGTTGTCGTGGAGCTGGATGAGCCGGCTGCGTTCGAGCGGCGACATGCGGTTGGTCGCCATCCGCACGCACATCGCCTCGATCTCGGCCATCGCCTCGAACATGTCCATGATCCGTCCGGGCGTCAGCCGGGTCACGACCACGCCGCGCCGGGGGCGGAGCTCGACCAGCCCGCTGACCGCAAGCTGGCGGAGCGCCTCGCGGACCGGGGTGCGCGACGCGCCGAAGCGGTCGCCGAGCTGCTGTTCGTCGAGCTGGGTTCCCGCCGCCAGCTCGCCGCGCGCGATCTCGTCGGTCAGGGCGTTGCGGATGCGGTCGGACAGCAGGGCGGGGGCGGTGTCGTCGACGGTCATGGTCATCAGCCTCCCACGATCGCCCGCACCGCGAGGTACAGCAGCGACGGCGCCACCAGGCAGCCGAGGCCGGTGTGGAAGGTCGCGGTCAGCGCGCCATAGGGGACGAGGCGGCGGTCGGTCGCGGCGAGGCCGCCCGAAACGCCGCTGACCGTTCCCATCAGCCCGCCGAACACCATCGCCGAGCGCGGATTGTCGAGCCCGATCATGTGCGCGACCATCGGCGTGCCGATCATCACCAGCACCGCCTTGAACACGCCGGTCGCGATCGACAGGGCGATGACCGGCGAACTGGCGCCGAGCGCCGCGCCGGTGACCGGGCCGACGATATAGGTGACCGCGCCGGCGCCGATCGTCGTCAGCGACACCGCGTCCCGATAACCGAACGCCGCCGCGACCAGCACGCCGACGATGAACGGCAATATGGTGCCGAGGCCGAGCGCCGCGGCGCCGACCAGCCCGGCCTTCTTCGCATGGGCGACGTCGACCTCGAAGGCGGTGGCGGTGATCGCGAAGTCGCGGAGCATCGCCCCGCCCATCAGGCCGATGCCGGCCAGCACCGGCAGGTCGGCGACGCCCTTCTGGCCATGGGTCCAGAGACCGGCCACGAAGGCGGCGGCGAGGCCGAGGATGATCGCGATCGCCGATCCGTGGATGCGGCCGAAGGTGAGGCGCTTCGACAGGCTGTTGGACAGCCACATGACGATGCCGACCACCGCGAAGGCAGTCAGCAGCCCGTTGTCGATCAGGGCGTGGGAGAGCGCGTTCATGCCTGGCTCTCCAGCGCGGCGGACGCCGCGCGCTCGCGGGCCTCGATCTCGTCCATCGTCTCGGTGCGGCCGCCCAGCCGGCTGATCAATGCGACGCTGGCGAAGCAGATCGCGACCGCGCCGGTGCCGGCGATGATCACCATCGGGCCGCTTTCGACCGCCGCGAGGACGTTCTGCTGGGCGGCCATCGCGACGACGATCGGAATGTAGAGCGATCCCCAGAACTCGACCCCGCGCTTCACCCCGGTCGTGAGCAGGCCGTGCCGCTGCAGCCAGAGGCGCGCGGCGATCAGCAGGATCATCGCGATGCCCACCCCGCCGACATTGGCCTTCACGCCGAGCAGCGCGCCCAGCACGTCGCCGAGCACCATGCCCAGCAGCGTGCTGATCGCCAGCAGGGCAACCCCCGATATCGTCATCGCCACCTCTCCTGTCGCGGGATCGTTCCTGCATGCATGACGCGGATAAATCCTGTGATCATTCTCTATAAAACCCAATATATCGCTTTTGTGTATGCGCAAACTTGAATTTTAGCGATTGTGGAATACAAGCTGCTCTCATCGATTCCCTGGACGGATGCCATGCGGGACTGGAAGAGCGGACGCCGTGAGCTTGAAGCGCGCCTGGAGGCGGGAGGGCGTTTCGCGCGCGGCAAGCTGGTGGCCGCCGCCGACCTCGTGCCGTTCCTGGAAGCGGTGCTGCGACCGGGCGACCGGGTCTGCCTCGAAGGCGACAACCAGAAGCAGGCGGACGTGATCGCGAAGGCGCTGGCGTCGGTCGACCCCGTCCGGGTGAACGGCCTGCACATGGTCCAGTCGGGGGTGGTGCTGCCCGAGCATCTCGACCTGTTCGAGAGTGGCGTCGCCCGCCGGCTCGACTTCTCCTATGCCGGGCCGCAATCGGCCCGCATCGCGCGGATGCTGTTCGGCGGGCAGATCGAGCTGGGCGCGATCCACACCTATCTCGAACTGTTCGCCCGCTATTTCATCGATCTCACGCCGCAGGTCGCCTGCATCGCGGCGGTGAGCGCGGACCGCGACGGCAATCTCTACACCGGCCCCAATACCGAGGACACGCCGACGATCGTCGAGGCGACCAGCTTCGGCAACGGCCTCGTCATCGTCCAGGTCGGCGAGATCGTCGACCGGGTGCCCCGCGTCGACATCCCCGCCGATCAGGTCCATTTCGTCGTCGACGCCGGCAAGCCCTTCTTCGTCGAGCCGCTGTTCACCCGCGATCCGGCGGCGATCACCGAGACCCAGATCCTGACCGCGATGCTGGCGATCAAGGGGCTCTACCAGCCCTATGGCATCCGGCGGCTCAACCACGGCATCGGCTTCAACACCGCCGCGATCGAGCTGCTGCTGCCGACCTATGGCGAGAAGCTGGGGCTGAGGGGGAAGGTCTGCACCCATTGGGCGCTCAACCCGCACCCGACGCTGATCCCCGCGATCGAGAGCGGCTGGGTCGAGCGCATCCACTGCTTCGGGTCGGAAGTCGGCATGGAGGACTATGTCCGCGCGCGGCCCGACATCTTCTTCACCGGCGCGGACGGGTCGCTGCGGTCGAACCGCGCCTTCTGCCAGACGGCGGGGCTCTATGCCTGCGACGCCTTCATCGGCTCGACGCTCCAGATCGACCTGGCCGGGCACAGCTCGACGGTGACGCCGAGCCGGATCGCCGGCTTCGGCGGTGCGCCGAACATGGGATCGGACGCGCGCGGGCGGCGGCACCCGAGCGAGCCCTGGCTGCGCGCGGGCCGCGAGGCCGATCCCGACGGCCCGCCGGCGCTGCGGCGGGGACGCAAGCTGATCATCCAGATCGGCGAGAGCTTCGGCGACGGCAATGTGCCGATGTTCGTCGAGCGGCTGTCCGCGCTCGACCTCGCCGAGCGGCTCGACCTCGATCTCGCGCCGGTGATGGTTTACGGCGACGACGTCACCCATATCGTGACCGAGGAGGGCATCGCCAACCTGCTGCTGTGCCGGGACGCGGACGAGCGCGAGCACGCCATCCGCGGCGTCGCCGGCTATACCGAGGTCGGCCGCGGCCGCGATCGCGCCCTGGTCGAGCGGCTGCGCGAGCGCAAGGTCATCCAGCGACCCGAGGACCTCGGCATCGACCCGCTCGATGCCGACCGCGCGATGCTCGCGGCCCATTCGATCAAGGACCTGATGCGCGCCTCGGACGGCCTCTACCGGCCCCCCAGCCGCTTCCGGAATTGGTGAGGAACGCGATGCAGAGGCTTCACTATGATCTCGCCGCGCCGCGCGCGGCATCGGGCACGCGGCCGATGGCGCTGGTCGGCGTCGTCGCGTCGGGCAATCTGGAGGTGCTGGCCGAACGGAAGGGACCGGCGGATCGCTGCACCGTCGAGATATTCACCCCGGTTCGCGGCTTCGACGCGCTGTGGAGCGCCGTCATCGCCGACTTCGTCGAGCGGCGCGACGCGGGCGGGCTCCATCTGTCGATCAACGACGGCGGCGCGCGGCCGGATACGGTGACGCTGCGGCTGGCGCAGGCCGTCCGCGTCATCGAGGCGGAGGAGGCATGATGGCGGGGCAGGACCGGCTGAGCTGGTATGAGGCCGGCGCGCGGGCGCGGATCGGCGCGCTGCTCGACCAGGGCAGCTTCACGGAATATCTGGGACCCGAGCGGCGCGAATGGAGTCCCCACCTGCCGTTGTTCGATCTGCCGCGCCAGTTCGACGACGGCATCGTCGTCGGCGCCGGTCGCATCGACGGCGCGCCGGTCCTCGTCGCCGCGCAGGAGGGGCGGTTCATGGGCGGGGCGTTCGGCGAGGTCCATGGCGCCAAGCTGACCGGCCTGTTGCGCGCCGCCGCCACGCTGCGCCGCGACGTGGTGATCGTGCTCGATACCGGCGGCGTCCGCCTTCAGGAGGCGAATGCCGGCGAGATCGCGATCGCCGAGGTGATGCGCGCGATCGTCGAGGCGCGGCTGGCCGGCGCGCGCGTCGTCGGCCTGATCGGCGGCCGCGCCGGATGCTATGGCGGCGGAGGGCTGATCGCCGGATGCTGCTCGACGCTCGTCATCTCCGAACAGGGCAGGATCGGCGTCTCGGGACCCGAGGTGATCGAGACCAATCGCGGCGTCGAGGAGTTCGATTCGCGCGACCGCGCGCTGGTCTGGCGGGTGATGGGCGGCAAGCATCGCTACCTGATCGGCGGCGCCGACATCTTCGTCGACGACGATGCGCGGGCGTTCCGCGACGGCGCGTTGCAGGCGCTGGCGCGGCCGGCCGATCTCGACCTCGCCGTGATGCGGGCGGAGCAGGAGCGGCTCGAACGGCGCATCGCCCGCCTGTCGGGCCTGCGCGACGGCCATGACGTGTGGGAGAGGCTCGGCATCGCGGACCCCCGGGCCATTCCCGACCTGGACGATGCGGCCTTTCTGGCGGCGGCGCGGCAGCATCGGGAGGCGGCCGATGGCGCTCGCTGACATCCTCGCCGCATTGTTCCCCGCCGGCCACGCCGTCGCCGAGCGGGACGGGCTGATCCGGGGGGCGGCGCGGATCGAGGGCGACCGGTCGATCCACGTCATCGGCATCGCGGACAAGACCTCCCCCGGCGTCGACGAGGCGCTGGCCCTTGCGGCGGATGTCCTCTCGATCATCGACGGCGGCGGCGACGTCCCGATCCTCCTCCTGCTCGATTCGGGCAGCCAGCGGATGAGCCGCCGCGACGAGCTTCTGGGCCTGAACGAGACGCTCGCCCATCTCGCCAAGCTGCTCCGGCTGGCGCAGGTCCGTGGCCATCGCACCGTCGGCCTGCTCTACGGCGGCAGCGCGGCGGGGGCCTTCATCGCGACGGCGCTCGCCTGCGACGTGCTGGTGGCGTTGCCGCAGGCCTATCCCGAGGTGATGGACCTGCCGTCGATCGCGCGGGTGACCAAGCTGCCGCTCGACCTGTTGGAGGAAAAGGCGAAGACGACCGCCGTCTTCGCGCCGGGGCTGGCCAATCTCCACGCGACCGGCGCTATCGCCGAGATATGGGAGGACGGGCCTTCGCTCGCGGGTCGGTTGGCCGCGCTGCTGGCCGGCGCGGCGACCGACGATCGCCGTGCGCTGTGGGGCAAGGAGCGCGGCGGGCGGCCGAAGGCAGCCGATATCGCGCGCGAGGTGCAGCGCCTGGCCGAGACGCATGGCTGAGATGCCCGTCCTGCGCCGCCACGACCTCGTCCATCTCCGGTCGGGCGCGCGGATCGAGGGTGTCGCCGCCGCTCCCGAAGTGTCGCTGGCGGATTGGGTGGCGCAGGGGCGGCCCTTCATCGCGCGGCGGCCGGCCTGCGCGGACCGGGGCGATCGGGTCCCGATCGGCCTGCCGCTTCCTCCCGCCTTGGGCAAGGCGCGGCTGGCGCTGGCCGTGGCCCCCGAGGCGATGGCCGCGATCGTGCCGCCGCCCTTGCTGGCCGATGCCGCCGCCGTCGCGCCACCGGGCTGGGCGCAGCGGATCGGCGCGCTGCTCGCGGCCTTTCCCGAGGCGCGCTGCTTCGGCAGCCTCGCCTGGCAGCATCTGACCGGGCTCGCCTATCTCTCCCCTGGCTCCGACCTCGACCTGCTGCTGCCCTGCGCGTCGGTCCGCGAGGCCGATGCCGCTGCCGCGCGCCTTGCCGCGATCGGCGCGGAGGAGGGCCCGGCGATCGACGGCGAGCTGGTCGCGCCGTCGGGCGAGGCGGTCCAGTGGCGCGAATGGGCCTCCGCCGCCGCGCAGGTCGCGGTGAAGGCGATCGACGGCGTTCGTCTCGCACGGCGGGAAGAAGTCTTTCCATGACAGGGCTGGCGTTACGCGGGCGGGTGGACGAGCTGTTCGATGCGATCGGCCGGCAGGCGCGCGAGGCGCTGGTCCTCGAAGTCGAGACATGGCCGAAGCCCGGCCTGGTCAGCCATGTCGACACTGGCGCGCATCGCGACATGGACGCGGCGCTTCTCCACCGCAGCGCCGCCTGCCTCGAACCCTTTTTCGCGCGGCTGGCGGCGGCGGGCGCGGCCGGCGCGGCGATGGGGCCGCTGCGCTCGATCGGCATCGCCGCCGAAGCCGCGATGCGCGTCGCGACGGGGGGCGTCAACACGCATCGCGGCGCGATCTTCGGCATGGGCCTACTCGCGGCGGCGGCCGGCTTTCGCACGCGCTACGGGGCGCCGCAGTCGTTGGGCGCGATCGTCGCGGCGCGCTGGGGGGCGGAGATATGGGCCGGGCCGGTCGAGCTGCACAGCCATGGCGTGCAGGTCGCCCGCCGCTTCGGTGCCGGCGGCGCCCGCGCGGAGGCGGCGGCGGGGATGCCTTCGGTCTATGGGATCGCGCTGCCGGCCCTCGCGCAGGCCCGCGCCCGGGGCACCGATGAGGAGGCCGCGCGGGTGCAGGCCTGCATGGCGCTGATCGCGGCGGTCGAGGACAGCAACCTCCTCTATCGCGGCGGCCGCGAGGGGCTGGCCTTCGCGCAGGCCGAGGCGGCGGGCTTCCTCGCCGGGGGCGGGGTGGAGCATCCCGACTGGCGCGACCGCGCGGCGGCGATCCATCGGCGCTTCACCGGACGGCGGCTCAGCCCCGGCGGATGCGCCGACCTGCTGGCGATGGCCCTGTTCGTCGAGCGACACGGCGGATGAGCCTGGCCGTTCTGTGCTCGGGGCAGGGGCGGCAGGAGCGAGGGATGTTCGCGATGTTTGCCGGTGAGCCGGCGGCGCGGCCGGTGCTCGCGGCCGCCGCTGCCCGGCTCGGCTGGGATTCGCTGTCCCACCTCGATCGCCTGTCCGATGCCGAGCTGTTCGCGAACCGGACCGGGCAGTTGCTGTGCGTCGCCCGCGCGCTCGCGGCGGTGGCGGTGCTGGACGAGGTGTTGCCGCCGGACGCGATCGTCGCCGGATACAGCGTCGGCGAACTCGCGGCGTGGGGTGTCGCGGGCCTCTGGTCGCCGTCCGAGACGCTCGACCTCGCCGATGGACGTGCCCGGGCGATGGACGCCGCCAGCGGGGCCGACGACGGCCTCGCTTATGTGCGGGGGCTGCCGCTGGACCGGATCGAGGCGCTCGCCGCCCGCTTCGGCTGCGAGATCGCGATCGTCAACCCGGACCGCCTCACCATCCTCGGCGGCGCCACCGCCGATCTCACGGCCTTGTGCGAAGCGGCGCTGGCCGGCGGGGCGTTGCGGGCCGCGCCGATGCCCGTCCATGTCGCGTCGCACACCTCGCGGCTTGCCGCCGCCGCCGATGATTTCCTCGATCGGGCCCGTGCGATCCCGGTTCGTCGCCCGCGTCGGGCGCTGATGTCGGCGACGGGACCGCGTCTCCACCGGGCGGTCGCGCCCGATGTGGCAAGCCTCGCCGGGCAGATCGCGACGACGATCGACTGGAACGCCGTGCTCGACGCGCTGTACGAGCGCGGCGTGCGGAGGCTTATCGAGTTGGGACCCGGACAAAGCCTCGCGGCGATGGCGCGCGGCCAGTCGCGCTTCGATGCCCGTGCGCTCGACGAGTTCGACGGCCTGGCCGGCGTCGCGGCGTGGATAGGGAAGGTGTGAGCTAGGCCCCTTCCGGCCACCCTCGTCATTCCCGCTTTCGCGGGAATGACGGAAAGATGAAGAAACCGGCGTGATTTGATCACATCAGTAAAGACACTAGGCTTTCTCGCGTAGCGCTCGTTTGAGGGCGGCTTCGGCGGCGGTCAGATGGCGCTCCATCGCCTGCGCGGCCCCCGCCGCCTCCCCCTCGTCGAGCCGGTCGAGGATCTGGCCGAGCCCGGCGATGACGATATCCTGGGTGTCCGGGTCCGACAGCGTCAGCTCGCGCAGCGCGACGATGTGGTCGTCATAATGGTCAATCAGGTCCCGAATGCGCTCATTGGCGATCCGCGACGTCCAGGCGACGCGGAAGGCCGAGTTGGCGGCGATGAAGCCTTCGGTGTCGCCGTCGCGCCGCGCCTCGACCTGCTCGTCGAGCGCCCGGCGCAGCGCCTTGCGGTCGGCGGGCGAGAGATGGTCGATGCTGGTCCGCAGCGCATGGGGCTCCAACAGCCGCCGCAGCTCGTAGATGTCGGCGACATCCTCGCCGGTGATGCTGGGCAGGGTGAAGCCCTTGGTCGTCGGGACGACCAGCCCGTCATGGACGAGGAGGGCGAGAGCCTCCCGGATCGGCGTCCGCGACACCCCCAGTTCGGCGGCCAGGTCGCGTTCGGTCGCGACCTGCTGCGTGCCCAGCCCGCCCCGACGCAGGCCCGACCGGAGCTTGCCGTAGACCTGCGCGCGCAGCGATTCGGATCGGGCGTGGCCCTTCTTCACCATGGAACGTCTCCCGCCCCACCGAATGATAGCAATCGGACGCTCGCGCAACCGCCCTTGTTGACGATTTGGCATATTTGGCATACCAGAATTGCAGCTACCGCGAGAGGCCGTTCCGCCATGACCGTGAAATTGAAGTTCATCCTGCCCGTCCCGCTGTCGTCGGACGCGGCGCAGCGCTTCGCCGCGCAGATTCCCGAGACGGTGCGCAAGCCCGGCCTGACGATCGATTTCGTCGGCTGCCGGGCCGGCGGGCCGCTGATGGACAGCGACCATGACGCGACGCTCGCCGCCGCCTTCGTCCTCGCGGCGGGGGCGCGGGCCGAGGAGGAGGGCTATGCGGCGGTGTGCAGCTTCTCGATGAGCGACAGCGGCCTGGCGGCGCTCCGGTCGCGCCTGACGATCCCGGTGGTCGGCGCGGCGCAGGCGTCGTTCGCGCTCGCCCAGCAGCTCGGGCGGAAATTCTCCGTCGTCACCATGTGGGCGCCCTGGGCGCGGCGCCTCGAGGAGAATGTCGCGCGCTACGGCCTGAACGGCCGCCTCGCCTCGATCCGCCATATCGACATGTCGCCCGACACCCAGGCGCTGCTGTCGGGCAAGGAGGAGGTCGTGTTCGGCCGCCTCAGGGAACAGGCGCTCGCCGCGATCGAGCGGGACGGCGCCGACGTCGTCATCCTCGGGTCGACGACCATGTACCAGGTCCATGCCCGGCTCGCGGCGGCGCTGCCCTGTCCGGTCGTCAATCCGGGCCTCGCCGCCTACAAGGCCTGCGAGACCATGCTCGACCTCGGGCTGAGCCACAGCAAGATCGGCTATCCCGCGCCCGCGACCTTCGCCGACGACATCTTCGACCAGATAACCCCCGTGGCGGGAGCCTGACATGACCGATATGCGCCTGCCGCTGTCCGAACTGCTCGACCGGATCGCCGCCCGCCGCGACGAGATCGACGCGGGGCGCCATGTGCCGCGCGACCTGGTCGCCGACATGAAGCGCGCGGGCATCTTCCGCGCCAGCACGCCGAAGCTGTTCGGCGGCGACGCGCTGCCGCCCGCCGACTTCCTGCGGATGGTCGAGGCGATCGCGACGGTCGACGGCTCGGCGGCGTGGGTGGCGGCGTTCGGCTCGGCCAACACCTATCTGGCGGCGCTGCCGGTCGAGACGCAGCGCATCATCTATCGCGACGGCCCCGATCAGGTGTTCGCCGGCGGTCTCTATCCGTTGCAGCCGGCGCTGCCGGCCGAGGGCGGCTGGATCGTCTCCGGGCGCTGGCGCTTCGCGAGCGGCTGCATGGGAGCGGACTGGATCGGCGTCGGCATCGCGACCGGCACGGCCGACGGCGGCGTCCCCGTGACGCGGATGGCGGTCGCTCCCGCCGCCGAGGTCGAGATCGTCGAGAATTGGGACGTCGTCGGCATGCAGGGGACCGGCAGCCACGACACCCGCGTCACCGACAAATTCTACGCCGAGCCATGGACCTGCGAGCGTGGCGCGGCGAGCGGCATCGACGAGCCGCTGTTCCGCTATCCGGCGCTGAGCTACCAGGCGCAGGTCCATGCCGTGTGCAACATCGGCCTGGCCCGCGCCGCGCTCGACCTGCTCGCCGGTATGGCGGGCGGGGCGAAGATCATGCCGGGCGCCGCGCAGCTCGGCGATCGCGGCTATTTCCGCACCGCGCTGGCGCGGGGCGAGGCCGAATGGCGCGCCGCGCGGTCCTTCTTCTACGAGATGGCGGAACAGGCGTGGGACCGGCTGGTCGCCGGCGACGCGCCGACGGTCGCGGAGAAGACCCTGCTGCGGCTCAGCGCGACCCATGCCGCCCATGCTTGCGCGCAGGTGGCGCAGGCGGCCTATCGCGTCGCCGGCATCGCCGCGATCCACAAGAGCCATCGCCTCCAGCATATCGTCCGCGACACGATGGTCGTCACCCAGCATGCCTCGCTGAGCGAGGCGACCTTCGAGGATGCGGGCGCGATCCTCGCGGATCGCGAGGGCAAGCCCGGCTTCCCCTGAGCGCCGGCGTCAGTCCCCGGCGGCCGAGACGATCGCGGCGACCTTGTCGAGCAGGCCGTTGAGGGTCGCGATCTCGTCCTCGCCCATCTGCTCCGCGATGCGCTCGTAGAGGGGCGTGAAGCGGGGCGTGATCTTGTCGATCAGCGATCGCCCCTCGGCGGTGATCGCGTGGAAGAAACGCCGCGCATCGTCCTCGCTGGTCCGGCGGCTGATCAGCGAGCGTTCGTGCAGGTCGCGCAGGATGCGCGACAGGCTCGGCCCGAGCAGCAGCGATCGCTTCGCCAGCGCCGCCGTGTCGATCTCCTCCACCGCGCCGAGGATGCGCAGCACCCGCCATTGCGGGTCGGTCAGGTCATATTGGAGGAAGATCGGGCGGAAGGCGTTGGCGAACGCCTCCCGCGTCTGGTGCAGCTTGACCGGCAGGGCGCGATAGACGTCCGACGCGCGCTGGTCCGGACCATCCTGCCCGTAGAGCAGCTCCGCCGAATTCCTCATATCCATCACCCCGCTACCCTGACCGTCATCCTGATGCCGACCCGCCCCAAGTCAAGCGCCGGAAGGTCTCCGGACGCCGAATCTCGACGGGTCTTGCAAGTGGCGTCGGAAAGATACATAACACGTTAAATTATTTTCTGGGCCTATGATCGCCCGCCTACGGGAAACAGGATGTAATGCGAAGCGCTTATGATCTGACCTCGCCGTCCTATGACGAGTCGCTGACCCTCGTCACCCGCGGAACGCCGATGGGCGAATTGCTGCGCCGCTACTGGCACCCGGTCGGCCTGGTCGAGGACGCGACCCAGACCCCGCGCCAGATCCGCGTGCTGGGCGAGGACCTGATCCTGTTCCGCGACCATGCCGGGCGCCCCGGCCTGCTCCATCCGCGCTGCGCGCATCGGGGCGCCTCGCTGCTCTACGGGCGGACCGAGGAGCGGGGGATACGCTGCTGCTATCATGGCTGGCTGTTCGACGTCGACGGCAACTGCCTGGAGCAGCCGTGCGAGCCCAATGGCGGCGGGCGGGCCTGCGCGAAGGTGCAGCAGCCGGCCTATCCGGTCGAGGAACTGTACGGGCTGATCTTCGCCTATCTCGGCCCGCTCGATCGCAAGCCGGTGCTGCCGCGCTACAATGTGCTGGAGGAACTGGGGCCGGGCGAGTTCATCGAGGCCGACGACACCAGCATCGGCAGCGGCGGCCCGGTGATCGTGCCGTGCAACTGGCTGCAGCATTATGAGAATGTCATGGACCCGTTCCACGTGCCGATCCTGCACGGCTCGTTCAGCGGCGTGCAGTTCAACGAGCGCATGGGCCTGATGCCCAAGGTCCGCTTCGAGGAGAGCCCGCGCGGCATCCAGAGCACCCAGATCCGCGACCTGGGCGAGGGCAAGGTCCATCGCCGGATCACCGAGGCGGTGCTGCCGACGATCCGCGCGGTCGCCAGCCCGCGCGCGACGGTCGACGGGCCCTGCTCGCTGCTCGGCTGGGTGCTGCCGATCGACGACACCAGCTTCCGCATCTATTCGGCCGGCCGCGTCACCCAGGCGGGCACGCTCAGGACGATCCGCTCGCACTTCAACGGCAAGCTCTGGCAGGAGCTGACCGAGGCGGAGCATCGCGATTTCCCGGGCGACTATGAGGCGCAGGTCAGCCAGGGCCCGATCACCCTCCATTCGGAGGAGCATCTCGTCAGCTCCGATCGCGGCATCGGCATGCTGCGCCGCCTCTATCGCGAGCAGGTCAAGCGGGTGGCGGAGGGTGGCGATCCGATCGGCACCACCTTCGCCGACGCGGCCGGCCTCGTCGCCCTCGCGGCGGGAACCGAGGTCGTCGCGGACGCCGCCCATGGCTGACGCCCGCACCTATCTGGCGGGCGGCGCCTGGATCGAGGCGACGGCCAATCCGCCGATTCCGGTGGTCAATCCGGCCAATGGCGCGGTGATCGGCGAAGCGCCCTGCTGCACCGCCGACGACGTCGACCGGGCGGTGGCGGCGGCGCGGGCGGCGTTGCCCGGCTGGGCGGCGACCCCGGTGGCCGACCGGCTGGCGCGGCTCTCCGCGCTGCGCGAGGCGCTGGCGGCGCGCGGCGACGAACTGGCGCTGCTGATCACCCGGCAGATGGGAACCCCGATCGGCTTCTCGCGCGCCGCGCAGATCGGCCTGCCGCTGCGGACCTTCGACGTCACCATCGCGGCGATGGCGGCGCTGGAGGAGGAGCGCACCGCGCGGTCGCGCATCCTGCGCGATCCGGCCGGGGTGGTCGCGGCGATCACGCCGTGGAACTTCCCGCTGCACCAGATCGCCGCGAAGGTCGTCCCCGCGCTGGCCGCCGGCTGCACCGTCGTCCTCAAGCCGAGCGAGATCACCCCGCTCGACGCGCGCATCTTCGCCGAGCTGGTCGAGGGCTGCGGCTTTCCTGCCGGCGTCTTCAACATGCTGTTCGGCGCGGCCGAGACCGGCGCGGCGCTGGTCGCGCACCCGCAGGTCGACATGGTCAGCTTCACCGGATCGACCGCCGCCGGCCGCCATATCGGCGCGCAGGCGGGCCGCGACCTCAAGAAGGTCGCGCTCGAACTGGGCGGCAAATCGGCCAACATCCTGCTCGACGACGCGGACCTGTCGGTCGCGGTGCCGCAGGCGATCGGCCAGTGCTTCGTCAACGGCGGGCAGACCTGCGCCGCGCTGACCCGGCTGATTGTGCCGCGCGCGAAGCGGGCCGCGGTCGAGGCGCTGGCGGTGGAGGCCGCCGCGCGATGGCGGCCCGGCGATCCCGAGCAGCCCGCGACGCGGCTCGGCCCGCTCTCCTCGCTGCGCCAGCGCGAGCGGGTCGCGGCGATGGTCGCCCGCGCGCTGGAGGGCGGGGCGACCGCGCTGATCGGCGGGACCGCCGCGCCCGAGGGTTTCGAAAAGGGCGCCTGGTTCGCCGCGACCGTCCTGTCGGGCGTCACGCCCGCCATGGAGATCGCGCGCGAGGAGGTGTTCGGCCCGGTCCTCGTCATCCTCGACCATGACGGCGAGGAGGACGCGATCGCGATCGCCAACGACAGCGCCTATGGCCTGTCGGGCGGCGTCTGGTCGGCCGATCCGGCGCGCGCTGAGCGGGTCGCGGCGCGGCTGCGCACCGGGCAGGTGATGATCAACGGCGCGATGCTCGACATGGAGGCGCCGTTCGGCGGGGTCGGCCAGTCGGGCATCGGCCGCGAATATGGCCGCTACGGCCTCGAGGAATATTTCAACCTGAAGGCGATCACCGGCGCCGCAGCGGCGGACCAGGATCGCGGGAGCAATGGATGAGCGATTTCGGTTTCCCCCTGGCGCATGTCGCGTCGATCCCCCCTTATCCGCCGGGTCGCCCGATCGACGCGGTGGCGCGCGAGTTCGGGCTCGATCCCGCTGCGATCGTCAAGCTCGCCTCGAACGAGAACCCGCTCGGCTGCTCGCCCCGGGCGACCGAGGCGCTCGCCACGGCGGCGGCCGAGACGCATCTCTACCCCGATTTCGACTGCTATGCGCTCAAGCAGGCGCTCGCCGCGCATCTCGGCGTCCCCGCCACCCATGTCCTGCCCGCCGCCGGATCGAGCGAGCTGATCTCGCTGGTGGCGCGTGCCTTCCTCGACGGCGACCGCAAGGCCGTCATCCCGCAATATGCCTTCCAGGCCTATGAGGGCGCGATCGGATCGGTCGGCGCGGAGGCGGTCGTCGTGCCGGTCCGCGGCTGGCAGGCCGATCTCGACGCGATGCTCGCGGCGGTCGACGATCGGGTCCACCTGATCTACCTCGCGACGCCGAACAACCCGACCGGCACGGTCGTCCCGACCGCCGATCTCGAACGCTTCGTCGAGGCGCTGCCGCCGCATGTGCTGCTGGTCCTCGACGAGGCCTATCGCGAATTCCTGCCGCCCGAGCAGCAGCCCGACATCGCCCGCCTGTTCGCGCGCCGCCGCAACCTGCTGGTGATGCGGACCTTCTCCAAGGTCCACGGCCTCGCCGCGCTGCGCGTCGGCTACGGCATCGGCGATCCCGAGCTGCTCGGCCTGCTGCGCCGGCTCCAGCTTCCCTTCTCGGTCGGCGCGCCGGCCCAGGCGGCGGCGATCGCCGCGCTCGGCGACGCAGAGTTCGTCGAGCGCGGCCGCCGCGAGAACGCGGCCGAGCGGCAGCGGATGGAGGAGCGCTTCGCGGCGCTCGGCATCGAGCATGTCCCCTCGTTCGGCAATTTCGTCCTTGCGCGCACCGGCGCCGGCCCGGCGACGGCGCAGGCGCTGATGCGGCGCGGGGTGATCGTGCGCCCGGTCGCGGGCAGCGGCCTGGTCGACTGGATCCGCGTCTCGGTCGGCACCGCGCGCGAGAACGACATATTTTTCGAAAAGCTGGACGACGTCCGCGCCGACGCGAAGAAAGCGGCGGTCGCCTGATGTCGGACGGTGCAGCATGGAGTCCCGTGGTGGGTGAATATTCTCCGAAGGAAATGACGGGGGGCGAGGCGTTCGTCGCCCAGCTGATCGAGGAAGGCGTCGTCGACGTCTTCGGCATTCCCGGCGTCCAGCTCGACTGGGCAGTCGAGCCGCTGCGCGTCGCGGCGAACCGGATCAACTTCGTCGTCACCCGCCACGAGCAGGCGGCCTCCTACATGGCCGACGGCTATGCCCGCACCACCGGCCGCGAGGGCGTCTGCATGGTGGTGCCGGGCCCCGGCATGCTCAACGCGCTGGCGGGCCTGTCGACCGCTTACGCTTGCAGCTCGCGGGTGCTGTTCGTCGCCGGGCAGATTCCGTCGCCGACGATCGGCAAGGGCTTCGGCATGCTCCACGAGATCCCCGACCAGAGCGGCATCCTCAAGTCGCTGACCAAGTGGCACGGCATCGCGCGGCGCGTCGAGGACGTGCCCGCGATCGTCCACCAGGCGTTCGTCGAGCTGCGCTCGGGCCATCCGCGCCCGGTCGCGATCGAGCTGCCGCCCGACATTTTGCAGGGCCGCGCCGAGGTCGCGATCCTGCCGCGCGCCGAGGCCGCGCCGCTGGCGCCGCCGCAGGACGCGGTGACGGAGGCGGCGATGTTGCTGGCCGAGGCGCGCTTCCCGGTGATCTATGCCGGCGGCGGCGCGGCGGCGGCGGGCGCGGGCGACGCGGTCCAGGCGCTGGCCGAGGCGCTCCAGGCGCCGGTGGTGATGACCGAGGGCGGGCGCGGTACGCTGTCGGACGCGCATCCGCTCGCGCTGGTCTCGCTCGGCGGCCGGTCGGTGCTGCCCCATGCCGACGTCGTGCTGGTCGCGGGCAGCCGCTTCGTCGATGCGGTGGCGAAGCCGACGCACAGCGCCGAGGGCACCCGCTTCATCTATCTCAACGTCGCGGCCGACCATATGGCCGCGCCGCGCCAGCCGGGCCTCGCCATCCAGGGCGACGTCCGCCTCGGCGTCGAGGGCATCCTCGCCGCGCTGCCGGCGCAGGAGCGCCCCTCGCGTGCCGAGCAGGTCGCGTTGGTCAAGCAATGGTGCGACGGGCAGATTTCGGCGATCCAGCCGCAGCACGGCTTCATGCGCGCGCTGCGGGCGTCGATGGCCGACGACGACATCCTCGTCAGTGAGCTCACCCAGCTCGGCTATTATTCGAACATCGCCTTCCCGATCCTCGCGCCGCGCAGCTTCGTGACGCCGGGCTATCAGGGGAGCCTGGGCTACGGCTTCAACACCGCGCTCGGCGCCGCGCACGGCAATCGCGGGCGGCGCACCGTCTCGATCAGCGGCGATGGCGGCTTCGGCTGGGGCATCCAGGAACTGTCGACCGTCGCGCGCGACCAGCTCGACATCAGCATCGTCGTGTTCGTCGACGGCAAGTTCGGCAACGTCCAGCGCATCCAGAAGCGCACCTTCGGCGTCGAGTTCGCGACCGACCTGATCAATCCCGACTATGCGACGCTCGCCGCCGCTTATGGCATCCCCTCGGCCGAGGTGGACACGCCGGAGGCGCTGGAGGAGCGTCTGGTCGCGGCGAAGGCGAAGGGCGGCCCGATGCTGATCGCGGTGCGGGTGGGCGAGATGCCCAGCCCCTGGGCGCTGATCCATCCGTTCGTGCCGCCGGCCTCGCCGCCGCCGCCGAATCCGCTGGGCGAGCCGGCCGCGATCTGATCGAAGGACAAGCATCTTGCGCGACAATGAGGTGACGATGGGCGGCAACGGAGAGGAGAAGGCGGTCTCGCAGGGGACGCAGCCCGGCTATGCCTATGGCTGGTACACGACCGCCATCCTGATGCTGGCCTATACCTTCTCCTTCCTCGACCGTCAGATCCTCAACCTGATGGTCGGGCCGATCAAGGCGGACCTCGGCATCACCGACGTGCAGTTCGCGCTGCTGACCGGCGGCGCGTTCGGCATCTTCTACACGGTGATGGGCCTGCCGATCGGCTGGATGGCCGATCGCTACCCGCGCAAGTGGATCATCAGCGGCGGCATCGCGCTGTGGAGCCTGATGACCGCGATGTCGGGCCTCGCGCGGACCTTCCCGCAACTGCTGCTCGCCCGGATCGGCGTCGGGGTGGGGGAGGCGACGCTGTCGCCGTCGGCCTATTCGATGCTGTCGGACCTGTTCGACAAGACGCGCCTGCCCAAGGCGATGAGCATCTACACGGTCGGCATCTATATCGGCGCGGGCACGGCGATGATCATCGGCGGGACCGTGGTCGGCGCGATCGAGCATCATCCCGACATCGTCCTGCCGCTGCTCGGCGCGATGCGGTCGTGGCACGTCGTCTTCCTGGTGGTCGGCCTGCCCGGCCTGCTGGTGGCGCTGTGGGTCGCGACGCTGACCGAGCCGAAGCGCAGCGTGCGCGCCGCCGAGCAGGCGGATGCCGATCAGACCGGCTTCTCCCCCGCGCGCATCTGGCGCTTCCTCGCCTCCTATCCGCTGATGTCGGTGTCGCTGTTCCTCGGCTCGGCGATGTTCTCGGTGATGAGCTATGCCGACGCCTGGTTCCCCGAGCTGTTCATCCGCACCTGGGGCTGGGGCCCGCAGCAGACCGGCCTGGTCAACGGCGCGGCGTCGCTGATCGCCGGGCCGGCCGGCATGCTCGCGGCGGGCTGGTGGTCGAGCCGGATGATCCGCGAGGGCCGCGCCGACGCCTGCCTGCGGCTGACCGCCTATGCGGCGGCGGGGATCGCGCTGCCGGCGGTGCTGATGCCGCTCGCGCCCAACGGTTTCCTGATGGGGGTGCTGCTGCTGCCGCTCAAATTCTTCGGCGGCTTCACGCCGGTGCTGATCCCGACCGCGATCCAGATGGTCGCGCCGGCGGCGCTGCGCGCGCAGCTCGGTGCGGTGTTCATGTTCACGGTCGGCATCATCGGCGTCTCGCTCGGCCCGATCCTGCCGGCATTGTTCAGCGACTATCTGTTCCAGGACGAACATGCGCTGCGCTACTCGCTGTCGCTGGCGTCGGGCATCACCGCGCCGATCGCCTTCCTGCTGCTGCTCATCGGATTGCGCCAGTTCGGCCGGCGCCTGGCCGAGCTGGAAGAGACGCCGCCGCGCGGCTGAGGTGCCGTAGCGGTACGAGGTGTGACAAAAATACAACCATAACGGTTTCTTCACATCGGCGTCACGATCCGCTTGCGACTAACATATAACATGTTAAATTATTTCCAGCGGCGACTCGCGAAAGGTCGTTCGGCGGCGCCGCAGGGCAGAAATTCCAAGCCGTCCATCGTGTCGAGCGATGGGACAGGTCACCAAGGAAGGGGTTAATCGATATGCAAACGGGCCCGTACAGGATCACCAAGGGTGTCGCGCTTCTCCTCGCCGGCACGATGCTCGCATCGCCGCTGCTCGCCGAGGAAGCCGCGCCGGCCGAAGAGATCGTCGTCACCGCGCTGAAGCGCGGCAATGTGCAGCTCCAGGACGTCCCGACCTCGATCGCGGTGGTCGGCCAGCAGCAGCTCGAAGCGCGCGGCGTCGCCGAGTTCGCCGATTTCGCGCGCAGCGTCGCCGGCCTGAACTTCGTCGACAGCGGCGCGGGCGACAAGCGCTACATCATCCGCGGCATCAACGCGGCGGGCGAGGCGCAGACCGCGCTCTATTACGACAATATCCCGATGACCGGCATCGGCGGCGCGGCGACCAGCTTCGGCGACCGCCAGCCCGACCTGCAGCTCTACGACGTCCAGCAGATCGAGGTGCTGCGCGGCCCGCAGGGCACGCTCTACGGCTCCAATTCGCAGGCCGGCGTGATCCGCTTCGTCACCAACAAGGCGCGCGTCGACCGGTTCGAGGGTTCGGCCCAGGGCGAGCTGTCGACCACCAGGGACGGCGGCACCAACTACGGCATCCGCGGCATGGTCAACGTGCCGATCGTGCAGGACGTGCTCGCGATCCGCGCCGTCGGCTATTCGGAGGATTATTCGGGCTGGGTCGACAACGTCTATCGCAACGAGAAGGACTTCAACGACACCAAGCGCGACGGCGCGCGCGTCAGCGTGACCTTCAAGCCCGACGAGCAGACCAACATCGTCGGCCAATATTTCTACCAGAACCTGCGCACCGGCGGCCGCGCCTATACGCGTCCCTATGACGTGACGATCGGCGACAATTTCTTCCCGGCGATCGGCCGTCGCGCCACCTCGCAGATCGGCCGCGAGACCCGCAGCGACAAGATCAACATCTTCGCGCTGACCGCCGACCGCGACCTCGACTGGTCGACCGTCACGATCGCGGGCTCCTATTTCAAGCGCGACGTTCTCGACTATGTCGATAACGGCCCGTCCTTCCGCTACTTCGAATATCTGCAGCGGATCGGCGAATTCCCGCCGGTGACGGTGCCGATCGGCAGCCTGTCCTATTCGCCGCAGAAGTCGAAGATGTGGACGATCGAGGCCCGCATGGCGACCAAGTTCGACGGTCCGCTGAACGGCGTCGGCGGCATCTTCTACTCGAACCGCGACAACGACTTCGAGACCAACACCACCGTCGTCGATCCGATCTCGGGCCGTCCGGACTTCTCGCAGCCGCTGATCTCGCGCCGCAACTTCTTCGACAAGACGAAGGACTTCGCGGTGTTCGGCGAGCTGACCTACGACATCACCGAGCAGCTTTCGGTCACCGGCGGCGCCCGCTGGTTCCGCACCAAGCGCGACCTGGTCGCCAACACGATCGTGCCCTTCTTCGGGCTCGGCGCGCCGGGCACCACCTCCGCCAAGGCGAAGAACGAGGACGTGATCTTCAAGGGCCTCGTCTCGTACAAGGTCACGTCGGACGTGTTGCTCTACGCACAATATGCCGAGGGCTATCGCTCGGGCGGCACCAACGCCTCGTCCTTCTCGGGCGTGCCGCCGCAGTACGACCCCGACACCACGGCGAACTATGAGATCGGCGCCAAGACGAGCTGGGCCGGCGGCGACGTCGTGTTCAACGTCGCGGCCTATCGCATCGACCTGAAGGGGCTCCAGAGCGAGCAGCGCTTCGGTCCGGGCGGCGCCTTCTCGGGCGTCGGCAACATCCCCGGCACCGCCGCCCGCTCGAAGGGCGTCGAGGCCGACCTGCTCGTCAAGCCCGCGCCGGGCCTGACCGTGCAGTTCGCCGGCAACTACACCGACGCCAAGCTGGCGAAGGACGTGCCGTCGCTGGGCGCCGCCGCGCTCAAGGGCAGCAACCTCGCCTATGTGCCGAAGTATAATCTCAGCCTCTCGGCGGATCAGGCCTTCGCGATCAGCGACAAGGTGGACGCGAGCGTCGGCTTCTCGGCCAGCCGCACCGGCAAGATCGAGACGACCTATTACACCGAGTTCAACCAGCCCTCGCGCGGCTACACGCTGGTCGATACCCGCGCGCGGATCAGCTGGGACCAGTTCAAGCTGGACCTGTTCATCAACAACCTGTTCGACAAGGCGGCCGAGCTGACCGTGTTCAACACGATCAACGATCCGCACGTCGTGCTGGCCAACCGTCCGCGCACGGTGGGCGCCCGCCTGGGCATCGACTTCTAAGGCCCCCCCCTGAAGGCCCGCCTCCCCAGGCGGGCCTTCTCCCTTTTCAGAGCTTGTGGAGACCGTGGTGCGTTCGATTTCCCTGCTGGCGGTGGCGCTTTCCCTGTTCGCGGCGGCGCCGTCCGTCGCGGCCGACACGCCCGATACCGATCTCGACGCGCGCGTCGCCGCGGTCGAGAAGAGGGTCGTCGCCTGGCGGCGCGACATCCACCAGCATCCCGAACTGGGCAATCGCGAGGTCCGCACCTCGGCGCTGGTCGCGGCGCACCTCAGGAAGCTCAAATTCGACGAGGTGCGGACCGGCGTCGCCCATACCGGCGTGATCGGCGTGCTCAGGGGCAGCCGGCCGGGGCCGGTGATCGCGCTGCGCGCCGACATGGACGCGCTGCCCGTGACCGAGCGGACCGGGCTTCCCTTCGCGTCGACCGTCAAGGCGAAGCGCGGCGACGAGACGGTCGGCGTCATGCACGCCTGCGGCCATGACGCGCACACCGCGATGATGATGGGCGTGGCCGAGGTGCTGTCGGGGATGCGCGACCGCATCGCCGGCACCATAATATTCGTCTTCCAGCCGGCCGAGGAAGGCGCACCTCCGGGCGAGGAGGGCGGCGCCGCGCTGATCCTGAAGGAAGGCGCGCTGTCCGGCGCCTACACGCCCGAGGCGATCTTCGGCCAGCATGTCTGGCCGGGCGAGGCGGGCACCATCTCCTATCGCGCGCGCGGCACCATGGCGAGCGCCGACCGGCTGACCATCAAGGTCACCGGCAAGCAGGCGCATGGCGCGCAGCCCTGGCATGGCATCGACCCGGTCGTCACCTCCGCGCAGATCATCACCGCGTTGCAGATGATCCCGGCGCGCCAGATCAACGTCACCACCGCGCCCGCGGTGATCACGATCGGCCGCATCCAGGGCGGCACCGCCAGCAACATCGTCCCCGAGACGGTCGAGATGGAAGGCACGATCCGCACCTTCGACGCGGCGATGCGCACCGACATCATCGAACGGGTCAGGCGCACCGCGACCGACGTCGCGGCAGCGGCGGGGGCCAGGGCCGATGTCGACGTGCAAAGCTATGCGCCGCCGGTCTATAACGACGTCGCGCTGACGGAGCGCATGGAGCCGACCCTGCGCCGCGCCGCCGGCGACGGGTTGAGGACTATGGAGCTCGTCATGGGCTCGGAGGACTTCGCCCATTACCAGAGCAGGATACCGGGGCTGTTCTTCTTCCTGGGCGTCAACGCGCCCGGTGTCGGCAACGTCGCCGCGGGCGATCTCCATTCGCCCGACTTCATGCTCAACGAGGACGCGATGAAGGTCGGCGTCCGCACCATGGCCATGCTGGCGCTCGACTATCTCGCGCCCAGGGCCGCCAACTGACGGAGACCGATCGATGAAGACCTGCCGCCACCTGCTCAGCGCGACGATCCTGGCCGCCGCCGTCCTCGTCGGCGGCGCCGCGCCCGCCGTCGCCCAACAGGCCGAGGCGAGCGCCGAGCAGGCGCTGCCGACCGTCGTCATCCATGCCGGCAAGCTGCTGGCGACGCCGGGCAAGCCGCCGCTGGAGAAGCAGACGATCCTGGTGCGCGGCAACCGCATCGTCGAGATCCGCCCCGGCTTCGTCGACCCCGCGACGATCGGCGGCGACGCGCGGCTGGTCGATCTCTCCGACAAATTCGTCCTGCCGGGCATGATGGACGTCCACATGCACCTGAGCGGGTTGCAGGACATGGACCTGACGATGCAGTCGGTCACCATTCCCGATACCGAGGTGGTGCTCCATTCGGCGCGGCAGATGCGCCGCATGCTCGAACGCGGCTTCACCACCGTCCGCGACGTCGGCAACAACGGCAACGGCTTCTCGCTGCGCCGCGCGATCGACAAGGGGCAGATCCCCGGCCCGCGCCTCTATCTGTCCGGCGACATCATCGCGCGCACCTCGGGCCATGGCGCCGATCCGGTCGTGCTTCCGGAGGTCGCCCATGCGATCCACCAGGGCGAGAATGGCTGCGACGGCGTGGAGAGCTGCCGCCGCCGCGTCCGGCTCGAGGTCGGCTACGGCGCCGACCTGATCAAGATCGTGACCTCGGGCGGCGCGCGCGACGACACCGGCGAGGCGGACTCGCCGGTCCAGTTCACCGCCGAGGAACTCGACGCGATCTTCGAGGCGGCCCGCCAGCTCAAGCGCCCCGTCGCCGCCCATGCCCACAGCATCGCCGGCATCAACGAGGCGCTGAAGCGCGGCGCCCACACGATCGAGCACGGCGCCTATTACGACAGGGAATCGGTCCGCCTGTTCAAGGAGAAGGGCGCGATCCTGGTGCCGACCGCGTCGGTCGCCGACTATGGCATGCGGATGATGCAGAGCTTCCGCAACCGGATGACGCCGGAGGACTGGAAGCGGGCGATGCAGACCTCCGAATGGATGCGCGGCACGCCGGGCCGGGCCTGGCGCGACGGCATCAAGCTGGCGACCGGCACCGACATGGGCGTCAGCGCGCGCGAGACCAGCCTGCTCGAACTCAAGCTGTTCGTCGCGAGCGGGGTGCCCACCAACGAGACGATCAAGGCGGCGACGATGAACGGCGCGGAGGCGATCGGCGTGCAGGACAAGCTGGGGCAGATCCGCCCCGACTTCCTGGCCGACATCATCGCCGTGTCGGGCGATCCGATCGCCGACATCAACGCGCTGGAGAAGGTCCGCTTCGTGATGAAGGACGGCGTCGTCTACCGCGCCGAGCCCTCGCAGATCGCGAGCCTGAAGGACCTGTTCTTTCCCGCGAAGGACGGCGAACTCGCCGAATGACGGGCGAATGACGCCGCCTGTCGGGGGCGTCATCGCGCTTGCATGAACTTAACATGATAAGTATCTAGCTCGGGTTCGAATCGGAGATATTCATGACCCAGGATCGCCGCAGCGGCGCCATCGACCGCATCACCGCCATCGACGACGGATGCATCGGCCACTTCATCGCGGGGCAGGCGGTGCCCGGCGCCGGCACCACTTTCGACGTGACCGAGCCCGCGACGGGCCAATCGCTCGGCACCGCGCGCGACGCGACCGCCGGGGAGCTCGACGCCGCCGTCAAGGCTGCGAAGGATGCCTTCCCCGCCTGGGCGGCGGTGCCGGGCGACAAGCGCCGCGCCGTCCTCCACCGCATCGCCGACCTGATCGTCGAGCGGGCCGAGGAGATCGCGGCGGTCGAGTGCGTCGATGCCGGCCAGTGCTGGCGCTTCATGTCGAAGGCGGCGATCCGCGGCGCGGAGAATTTCCGCTTCTTCGCCGATCGCGCGCCGGGCGCCCGCGACGGCCAGGCGCTGCCGGCGGGCGGGCAGCTCAACGTCACCACCCGCACCCCGATCGGCCCGGTCGGCGTGATCACGCCGTGGAACACGCCGTTCATGCTGTCGACCTGGAAGATCGCCCCCGCGCTGGCGGCGGGCTGCACGGTCGTCCACAAGCCGGCCGAATGGTCGCCTTATTCGGCGCGCCTGCTGGTCGAGATCGCGCATGAGGCGGGGCTGCCCGCCGGCGTGTTCAACGCGGTCAACGGCCTGGGCGAGACGACCGGCCGGCGGCTGACCGAGCATCCCGACATCAAGGCGGTGGCCTTCGTCGGGGAATCGCGCACCGGATCGGCGATCATGAAGCAGGGCGCCGACACGCTGAAGCGCGTCCATTTCGAGCTGGGCGGCAAGAACCCGGTCATCGTCTTCGACGACGCCGATCTCGATCGCGCGCTCGATGCCGTAGTGTTCATGATCTACTCGCTCAACGGGCAGCGCTGCACCTCCTCGTCGCGGCTGCTGGTCCAGTCGTCGATCCGCGAGGCGTTCGAGGCGAAGCTCGCCGCGCGCGTCGCCAACCTCAAGGTCGGCGATCCGCTCGATCCGGCGACCGAAGTCGGTCCGCTGATCCACCAGCGTCATCTCGACAAGGTCGCCAGCTACATGGACATCGCCCGCGCCGACGGCGCGAAGATCGCGGTCGGCGGCGAGCGGATCGAGGGGGCCGGCTATTTCTTCCAGCCGACCCTGTTCACCGGCGCCGCCCAGTCGATGCGGATCGCGCAGGAGGAGATCTTCGGCCCGGTCCTGACCGTCATCCCGTTCGAGGACGAGGCCGACGCGATCGCCAAGGCGAACGACGTCGAATATGGCCTGGCCGGCTATGTCTGGACCCGCGACATGGGCCGCGGCCTACGCGTCTCGCAGGCGCTGGAGGCCGGCATGGTCTGGGTCAACAGCGAGAATGTCCGCCACCTGCCGTCGCCGTTCGGCGGCGTGAAGGCGAGCGGCATCGGCCGCGACGGCGGCGACTGGAGCTTCGACTTCTACATGGAGACGAAGAACATCGCGCTCGCCTATCAGGACCATGCGATCCAGAAGCTGGGCGCCTGATCCCATGGCGATGGACCTCGTCCGCGAGGCGTGCCTGATCGACGGCGCCTGGGTCGCGGGCAAGGACTGGATCGAGGTCGACGACCCCGCGACCGGCGCGGTCGTCGGCCGCGTGCCCGCGCTCGGCCGCGACGCCGCCGAGCGCGCGATCAGCGCGGCGGCGGCGGCCATGCCCGGCTGGGCGGCGCGCACCGCGCAGGAGCGGGGGGCGGTGCTCAGGCGCTTCGCCGCGCTGATGATCGATCGGCAGGACGACCTCGCCGCGCTGCTGACCCGCGAGCAGGGCAAGCCGCTCGCCGAGGCGCGCGGCGAGATCGCCTATGCGGCCTCCTATCTCGACTGGTTCGCGGAGGAGGGGCGGCGCGCCTATGGCGAGGTTATCCCGACCCATGCCGCCGACAAGCGGCTGTTCGTGCTCCGGCAGCCAGTCGGCGTGGTCGGCGCGATCACGCCGTGGAACTTCCCGGCGGCGATGGTCACGCGCAAGATCGCGCCCGCGCTCGCGGCGGGCTGCGCGGTGGTGCTCAAGCCTTCGGAGAAGACGCCTTTCTCGGCGCTCGCGCTCGGCGTGCTGGCGCAGGAGGCGGGGCTTCCCGACGGGCTGCTCAACATCGTCACCGGCGACGCCGCGGCGATCGGCGGCGCGCTGACCCGAAGCCCGGTCGTCCGCAAGATCAGCTTCACCGGATCGACCCGGATCGGCGCGCTGCTGATGGAGCAGTCGGCCGCGACCATCAAGAAGCTCGGCCTCGAACTGGGCGGCAACGCGCCCTTCATCGTCTTCGACGACGCCGATGTCGACGCGGCGGTCGAGGGCTGCATCGCGTCCAAGTTCCGCAATGCGGGCCAGACCTGCGTGTCGGTCAACCGCATCTATGCTCAGGCGGGCATCCATGACGCCTTCACCGCGAAGCTGGCGGCGGCGGTCGCGGCGCTCCGGGTCGGCCCCGGCACCGATCCGGCCAACGACGTCGGCCCGCTGATCGACGCCGGCGCGGTCGCCAAGGTCGAGGCGCATGTCGCCGACGCGGTCGGGCAGGGGGCGACCGTCCTGACCGGCGGCGCGCGGCTGTCGGGCAATTTCTTCGTGCCGACCGTGCTGCGCGACGTCACCGCCGCCATGGCGGTGACGCGCGAGGAGACCTTCGGCCCGCTCGCCGCGGTGATCCGCTTCGACGGCGACGCCGAGGCGATCGCGCAGGCCAATGCCTCGCCCTACGGCCTCGCCGCCTATGTCTATGCGCGCGATATCGGCCGGGTGTGGAAGGTCGCGGAGGCGATCGAGAGCGGGATGATCGGGATCAACACCGGGCTGATCTCGACCGAGGTCGCGCCGTTCGGCGGGGTCAAGGCGTCGGGGCTCGGCCGCGAGGGATCGCGCCACGGCCTGGAGGATTATCTCGAGACCAAATATCTGTGCGTGGCGCTGTGACGGCGGCGGGATCAGTCCTCGCCGAGCGGCCCGATCGCGTCGATCAGCGCGCGCAGCTCGTTCTTGAGCGCTTCGAGCCGCTCGGGGCCGAAGCGCTCGGCATAGCGGTCGAGCACCTGCACGGTCTGGCTGGCGGTATGCTCGATCAGCGCGCGGCCCGCCGGGGTGAGGGTGACGATCGAGCGGCGCCGGTCGCGCGGATCGGTCTCGCGGACGATCAGGCGGCGGTCGAGCAGCTCCTTCAGGATGCGGGTGACGCTGGGGCCGAACAGCAAAGCGGCGTCGGCCAGTGCGGTCGCGTCGATCGGCTGGGAGTCGCGGATGACGCGCAGCACGCGCCATTGCTGCTCGGTGACGCCGGCGTCGCGCAGCATCGGCCGCAGCGGCGCCATGACCGCCTCGCGCGCGGCGAGAAGGGTTCCCGCCAGCGACTGGCGATAGGGCTGAAGTTTCCGACGGGGTTCTTGCATGATGTTCCGACTGCCAGCGCTTTTTGCGGTTTACAAGTTAGCATGTTAAATAATTCGATCATGGGTGGATGGATGGCATGGTGACCGGCACGGTTTACGGGGTTGTGCTCAACGATCGCGAGGAGCGCAACAGGCTCGGCGGGCAGTTCGCGGAAGCGCCGTACAAGGCGCCGCCCGTCGCGCCCGTCGTCTACATCAAGCCGCGCGGCTGCGTGACGGGATCGGGGAGCGAGGTGTTCATCGGCGACGAGCCCGAGGTCGAGGCGGCGCCGACGCTGGCGCTGCTGATCGGCCGCGACGCGGCGAAGGTCGCGGCGGCGCAGGCGCTCGACCATGTCGCCGGCATCTGCGCGGCGATCGACGTCACCGTGCCGCACGACAGCTATTACCGGCCGGTGGTGCCGCTGCGCTGCCGCGACGCCTTCCTGCCGCTGGGCGCCGTCGCCGCCTTCACGCCCGCTTTTGCTTCGGCCGAGATCGTCACCACGGTCGACGGTGCGGTCGCGCACCGCTGGTCGCCCGACCGGCTGGTCCGCGACATGGCGACGCTGATCGCCGACCTGTCGAGCTTCATGACCCTGTCGGCGGGCGATCTGCTGCTCGTCGGCCTGCCGCACGATGCGCCGCGCATCCGCCCCGGCCAGACCGTCACCGTCGAGGTCGCGGGGCTCGCCCCCGTCACCGCCCATGTCCGCCAGGGAGACGCCCGATGAAGCGCGCCCGCATCCTCCACGGCGGCACCGCCGTCTGGGCCGAGATCGTCGGTGACGGCGGCAAGCTGCGCCTGCCCGGCGGCGCGACGGTCGACGCCGCGACGGCGCAATGGCTACCGCCGGTGACGCCGGGCGCGACGATCTTCGCGCTCGGCCTCAACTATGCCGATCACAACAAGGAACTGGGCTTCCAGTCGAAGGAGCCGCCGCTGATCTTCCTCAAGGGGCCGAACACGCTGACCGGTCATGAGGGGACGACGCCGCGCCCCGTCGACGGCAACCAGATGCACCCCGAATGCGAGCTGGTCGCGGTGATCGGCACGCCGGCCCGCAAGGTGTCGGCCGAGCGGGCGCTCGACCATGTCGCCGGCTATACGATCGCCTGCGACTATGCGATCCGCGAATATCTGGAGAATTACTACCGGCCCAATGCGCGGGTGAAGAACCGCGACCGGACGACCCCGCTCGGCCCCTGGATCGTCGACGCGGCCGACATCCCCGATCCGCAGGCACTGGCGCTCCGGACGACCGTCAACGGGCAGGTCGTCCAGGACGGATCGACCGCCGACATGGTGATGAGCGTCGCCGAGCTGATCGCCTATCTCTCCTCGACGATGACGCTGATGGCGGGCGACCTGATCCTGACCGGCACGCCGCAGGGCGTCCATTTCTGCGCGGCCGGCGATAGGGTAGTGTGCGAGATCGAGGGCATCGGCGCGCTCGCCAACCATCTGGTCGCGGAGGCGACGGCATGAGCCTCTACCAGCTCAGCAAGCTGCTCTACGAGCTCAACCGCGACGACGCGCTCAAGGCGCGCTTCCGCGAGGCGCCCGAGAGCGTCGCCGACGGCTATGCGCTGACCGGCGAGGAGCGGACCGCGCTGCTGCAGCCCGATATCGGCCTGCTCTACGTGCTCGGCGTCAACGGCCAGATATTGATGCATTATGCGGCCTTTTGCGGGATCGAATGGTCCGACTATCTCCAGCGGATGCGCGACGGGGTGAAGGCGCACGGCCCGGTCCGCGCGGGAATCTATGCGATGACGACCTCGGTCGACGAAAAGATAGCGGGAGCCTGAGATGAGCCTGGTCTTCACCGGCGTGTGCAGCCACGCGCCCGGCATCACCGGCCGTGCCGACCGCGCGCCCGTCGAACAGAAGGAGGCGCTCTACGCCGCCTTCGACGACATGCGCGCGCGGCTGCACGCCACCCGGCCCGACGCGATCATCGTCATCGCGGCCGAGCATTTCGCCAATTTCTTCATGAACAACATGCCGGCCTATGCGATGGGCATGGCCGACGGCTATGACGGGCCGATCGAGGACCCGGCCTGGCTGGCGATCCCGAAGCGGCGCGCGAAGGGCGACCCGGACCTGTCGCAGCGGCTGATCGCCGAGGTGCAGCAGAGCGTCGACGTCGCCTTCGCCGAGGAATGGCGCTTCGATCATGGCATCATGGTGCCGCTCCACTTCCTCGACCCGCACAACGAGCTGACCGTCATCCCGGCCAACATCAACTGCCAGGGGCCGCCGCTCACCCCGCTGCACCGCGCCTGGGCGTTCGGCGAGGCGCTGCGCCGCGCGGCGGATTCGGTGCCGGAACGGATCGCGCTGGTCGGCACCGGCGGCATCTCGCACTGGCCGGCGACCCCCGACAGCGGGCGGATCAACGAGGCGTGGGACCGCGACTTCCTCGACCGCTGGTCGCGGGGCGACAAGGCGGCGATGCTCGATTACACCGACGCCCAGACCTATGCCGAGGCGGGGCAAGGCGGTTTCGAGATCCGCACCTTCATCGCCGCCGCCGCCGCCGCGCGCGGCCGGGGCACCGTCCATTATTTCGAGCCGATTCCGATCTTCGCGGTCGGCTGCACCGTCGCGACGATGGAGATCGCCTGATGGCCCACGCGATCGTGGAATGGACCGCCAACCTGGCGGACGAGGCCGACATTCGCGGCCTGCTCGAACTGATCGCCGCGACGATGCGCGATTCCGGCGGCGTCTTCCCCTGGGGCGGCATCCGCGTGCGCGGCATCCGCCTCGACGATTATGTCGTCGCCGACGGCAAAGCGGACGACGCTTTCGTCAACATCACCGTGAAGATGGGGGCGGGGCGCAGCGCCGAGTTCAAGCGCGAATTCTTCGGCCGGCTGTTCGAGGCGGTGAAGGCGCATTTCGCCGAGCTGTTCGAGCGCCGCTATCTCGCCCTCTCGCTCTATGTCGAGGAGGCCGATGAGGCCGGCAGCTTCAAGCACAACAACATCCACCAGCGTTTCAGAAAGGCGGATTGATGCCGCTCGATCCCTCCATCGTCGAAGCCTGCGCCGAACGGCTTGACGCCGCCGAGCGCGGCCGCAGCCAGATCGGGCAATTCTCGCTCGCCTACCCCGAGATGACGATCGAGGACGGCTATGCGATCCAGCGCGCCTGGGTCCGCCGCAAGCTCGCCGCCGGCCGCACGCTGATCGGCCACAAGATCGGCCTGACGAGCCGGGCGATGCAGCGTTCGTCGAACATCACCGAGCCCGACTATGGCGCGCTGCTCGACGACATGCTGTTCGAGGATGGCGGCGACATCCCGGCCGATCGCTTCATCGAGCCGCGGGTCGAGGTCGAGCTCGCCTTCATCCTTGGCAAGCGGCTCGAAGGGCCGGGCTGCACGATCTTCGACGTGCTCGACGCGACCGACTATGTCGTCCCCGCGATCGAGATCATCGACGCGCGGATCGAGCGGATCGATCCGGCGACCGGCGTCACCCGCAAGGTGTTCGACACCATTTCCGACAACGCCGCCAATGCCGGCCTCGTCCTCGGCAGCCGGCCGGTCCGGCCCGAGGCGGTCGACCTGCGCTGGATCGCCGCGCTGATCCACCGCAACGGCGTGATCGAGGATTCGGGCGTCGCCGCCGCCGTGCTCGGCCATCCCGCCAAGGGGCCGGCCTGGCTCGCCAACAAGCTCGCGCCCCATGGCGAGGCGCTGGAGGCGGGGGAGATCATCCTCGGCGGCAGCTTCACCGCGCCGGTCTTCGCCCGGCCGGGCGACGGCTTCCATGTCGATTTCGGCGGCATGGGCTCGATCTCGGTGCGGTTCGCATGAACGCGCTCAAGACGGCGCTCGCCGAACGGCGCCCGCAGATCGGCCTGTGGCAGGCGCTGGCCAATCCCTATACGGCGGAGATCTGCGCCGGGGCGGGCTATGACTGGCTGCTGTTCGACGGCGAGCATGCGCCCAACACGGTCCAGACGCTGCTCGCGCAGCTCCAGGCGGTGGCGCGCCATCCGGTCGAGCCGGTGGTGCGCCCGGCGGTCGGCGATCCGGCGGTGATCAAGCAATATCTCGACATCGGCTTCCGCTCGCTGCTGGTGCCGATGGTCGAGAGCGCGGCGCAGGCCGAGATGCTGGTCGCCGCGACCCGCTTCCCGCCGCGCGGCATCCGCGGTGTCGCCAGCGCGACCAGCCGGGCGTCGGGCTTCGGCGCCGATGGCGGCTATCTCGCCCGCGCGCATGAGGACATCTGCCTGATCGTCCAGATCGAAAGCCGCGCCGGCCTCGACGCGATCGAGGAGATCGCCGCCGTCGACGGGGTCGACGCGCTGTTCATCGGCCCGGGCGACCTGGCCGGCGCGCTCGGCCATCTCGGCAACCCCGGCCATGCCGAGGTGCAGGACGCGATCGCGGGCGCGCTCGACCGGGTCCAGCGCGCGGGCAAGGCGGCCGGCATCTTCGCCCTGTCGCCCGAGGACGCCCGCGCCCGCATGGCGGCCGGCGCCTGCTTCGTGTCGATCGGCACCGACATCGGCGTGCTGATGAAGGGAAGCCGGGGCCTGCTCGACGCGCTGAAGGGCTGAGCCCGCTCCCGTCCCCGTCGTCATTCCCGCGAAAGCGGGAATCCACGGTCACGGCACATTCCGTCTCTTGCGGGCCGCCGTCCATGGATTCCCGCTTTCGCGGGAATGACGAGAAGATGGGGATGTGAATCCAACAAGATGGTTTGAAATCCAACTATTTCTTGCGGCCGCTCTTCATTGTGATATGAAGCGGACGACATCGACGTGGATCGATCGCGGGAGAAGACGTGTTGGACGACGCCGGGCGGAGAAGGATCGGGAGCAGGCGGCCGGTCGCGAAGGGCGCCGCGCGCCGCGCCGGGGCCGCGGGCGAACCCGCGCCCGTCCTCGCCAAGACCGGCGAGCTCGCGGCGACGCTGCGGCGGCAGGTCGGCTTCCAGCTCGGCCGGGCGATGGGCGCGTCCTTCCAGGCCTTCTCCGTGCTGGTCGACGACAAGGGGCTGCGCGCCGGCCATTATGCGGTGCTGCAGGTGATCTCCGACCATCCCGGCATCTCGCAGACCCAGCTCAGCCTCGCGGTCGGGCGCGACAAGACGACGCTGACGCCGCTGCTCAAGGAGATGGAGCGGGGCGGGCTGATCGCGCGCCACGACCATCCGACCGATCGCCGCAGCCGGCTGCTCGACCTGACCGCGCTCGGCCGCAAGAAGCTCTCGATCCTCGCCGCCTGCGCCGCGCGGCATGAGCGGCAGCTCGACGCGATCCTCGGCGACGGGGAGCGGGCGGCGCTGCTCGCACTGCTCAACAAGGTGGCGGACGGCCTGACGCTGGCCGGCGACGACGGGGACGAGGCTACGGACGAGGCGTGACGCGCGCTCCGCGCGGCAAGGGAAGGATGGGCCATGGTGTCGACCAACATGCCTCCATACCGCGTCTCGCTGGCGGGACTGCTGCTGGCGGCGCGCGAGGCGGTGATGGCGCCGATCCGGCCCTGCCTGCGCGACGCCGGCGTCACCGACCAGCAATGGCGCGTCCTGCGCGCGCTGTCGGACGAGGGCGCGCTCGATCTCGGTTCGCTCGCCGCGCATGCGCTGCTGCACCCGCCGAGCGCGACGCGCATCATCAAGGACATGGCCGATCGCGGGCTGATCCAGCGCGCCGTCGATCCGGCCAACAAGCGCCGCATCATCCTGCAACTGACCGAGGCGGGCGAGGATCTCGTCCATGACGCCAGCCCGCAGATTATCGACGTGCTCGACTCCTACGCCGCCGACCTGGGCACGGCGCGGCTCGCGGCGCTGCGGCGCGAGTTGCAGGCGCTGATCGACATCATCGGCAAGGAGGAGGCGCGGAGGAACTAGGCCGCCCGCGCCGGACGGCCGTCCTCCGCTCAATAGATTAACATGTTAATAGTTGGAGTTCCCATGATCCTGTTTCCCGTCCGTCCTTGCCGGCATCGCCTCCATGGGTGACTGGCTGCCGATCCTGCGGACGCTGGTGGGCTTCCCCACGGTCAGCGCGGACAGCAACATGGCGCTGATCGAATGGGTCCGCGACTATCTCGCCGGCCATGGCGTCGAAGCGCACCTGACCTTCGACGCCGCCGGGCGGAAGGCCAATCTGTTCGCGACGGTGGTTCCGGGCGACGGCGGCCTGATCCTGTCCGGCCACACCGACGTGGTGCCGGTGACGGGGCAGCAATGGTCGAGCGATCCCTTCGCCGCCGAGCTGCGCGACGGCCGCGTCTATGGGCGCGGGACCTGCGACATGAAGGGGTTCATCGCGGTGGCGCTGGCGCTGGTGCCCGAGATGCGCGCGCTCGACGGCGCGCGTCCGCTGCACCTGGCGCTGTCCTATGACGAGGAACTCGGCTGCCGGGGCGCGCCGCGGATGATCGACGACCTGGTGCGGCGCGGGGTGCGCGCGGGCGGCTGCATCGTCGGCGAGCCGACCGGCATGAAGGCGATCATCGGCCACAAGGGCGCGGGCATGTACCGCTGCACCGTGACCGGGCGCGCGGCCCATTCGTCGCTGGCGCCGACCGGCGTCAACGCGATCGAATATGCCGCCTGCATCGTCATGAAGCTGCGCGAGATCGGCCGCCGGCTCGAAGCGATCGAGCCGCGCCATGCGGGCTTCGACGTGCCCTATTCGACGATCCAGGTGAACCGCATCGACGGCGGCACCGCCGGCAACATCGTCGCCGACCGCTGCGAATTTCGGATCGATATCCGCCATCTGCCCGCGACCGACCGCGCCGCGCTGATCGCCGAGGTCGCGGCCCATGTGGCGGACGAACTGCTGCCCGAGATGCGGCTGCGCGCGCCGGAGGCGGCGATCAGCATCGAGGAGGTCGCCGACATCCCGCCGTTCGAGATCGCGGCGGACGCATCGCTGGTGCGCGAGGTCGTTCGCTCGAACAGCGTCGAGGGGGCGTGCGGCCATGTCGCCTTCGGGTCGGAGGCAGGGCTGTTCCAGCGCGCGGGCATCCCGACGGTGATCTGCGGACCGGGTTCGATCGAGCAGGCCCATCGCCCCGACGAGTTCGTCGCGATCGAGCAGCTCGAGCGGTGCGATGGGATGCTCCGGACGATGCTCGGCACGGTCATGGCGGAGGCGGATATTTATTAACATGTTAATATAAGAAGTTTGAACTAAAACGATATGATAATTTTTATCACGTATTTTCAATATCTTAATCAATTCATCATGGGATTGATAAAAAAGACTAACGTGTTAATCTTTTGCTCGACTCGGTTGGCTTGAAAAACATCGCCGCCGACCGGGGAAAAGGCCAACGATAGGCAAGGGGGTTTGGATTATGCTGACGGTTCGTGGAACATCCTCCGCTCGGCTCCGCTGCTGGCTGCTGCTCGGCAGCGCGATGCTCGGTTCGCCCGCTCTCGCGCAGGGCGTCTCGCCCGTGCCCGACGCTGCGTCGGCGCCGGCCGAGGACATCGTCGTCACCGGCTCGCGCATCGCCCGCAAGGACCTGACGTCGAGCAGCCCGCTGGTCGCGATCGCGCCGAGCGCGCTCAAGACCAACGCGTCGGTCACGCTCGACGACACGCTCACCCGCCTGCCGCAGGTGACGCCCTCCTATGGCTCCGGATCGAACGACACCTCGACCGGCGGCACGACCACGGTCGCGCTGCGCGGCCTGGGGGCGCAGCGCACCCTGGTCCTGCTCAACGGCCGGCGGCTGACGGCGGGCACCTATACCGGCGCGGTCGACCTCAACATGATCCCGACCGCGCTGATCGAGTCGATCGAGGTGATCACCGGCGGCGCTTCGGCGGCCTATGGATCGGACGCGATCGCGGGCGTCATCAACTTCCGCCTCAAGAAGAATTTCGAGGGCGTCCAGCTCGACGGCCAGACCGGCATCACCAGCCGCGGCGACGGCTTCACCTCCAGCCTGTCGCTGACGGCGGGCGGCAACTTCGCCGAGGATCGCGGCAATGCGGTGCTCTCGGTCGACTATGCCAAGCGCCGCGGCGTCAGCAACCGTTCGCGGGCCTTCTCGCGCATCAGCCGCCCGTCGGGCGCGCTGCCGTTCGGCGTCTATGTGCCGAGCGCGCTCAACCTGCCGGCCGCCGGCGCGGTCGACGGCGTGTTCGCGGGCTATGGCGTCGCGCCGGGCAGCGTCGGCCCCAACAGCAACCTGTCGTTCAACGCCAACGGATCGCTATTCGCGCCGACCAGCGGCATCAACTATGACGGCAGCGGCCAGGACATCGTCCGCCTCGGCAACGGTGTCTTCTACAATTCGACCGGGGTCAGCGGCCTCACCATCCCGCTCGAGCGCTTCGGCCTGTTCGGCCGCGCCGAATATGAGGTGGCCGACGACATCAACGTCTATGCCGAAGGCGGCTACCAGCATTTCACCTCCAGCCTGGTGTTCGGGCCCGGCTTCAACACGCTGACGGTGCCGACCACCAATCCCTTCATCCCCGACGATCTGCGCACCGTGCTGGCGTCGCGGCCGAACCCGAACGCGTCCTTCTCCGTGCTGCGCCGCTATGCCGATGTCGGGCAGCGGACGGCCGACTTCACCACCAACAGCTATCGCCTGCTCGCCGGCGTCACCGGCCGGATCGAGGCGATCGACGGCACGTTCGACGTGTTCGCCAGCCGTGGCGAGCAGACCGTCGACCGCCGCGACCACAACGGCGTCAACCTGACCACGCTGAACGCGCTGATCAACGCGGCCGACGGCGGCGCCAGCCAGTGCGCGGGCGGCTATGATCCCTTCGCGCTCAACGGCGGCGCGGCCTGTGCGACGCTGCTGCGGTCGACCACGATCCGCAACACCAAGTTCAAGCAGAATTATGTCGAGGCGAACGTCCAGGGCCGCCTCTTCTCCTGGTGGGCGGGCGACGTTCGCTTTGCGCTCGGCGCCGACCGCCGCAGCGACAGCTACGACTTCCAGCCCGACACCGGCGTCCGCACCGGTCAGATATTGGGGATCGAGGGCGTCGGCGTCCCGGCGGTCAACGGCAGCGTCACCGTCAAGGAGGTGTTCGGCGAGCTGCTGGTGCCGATCCTGCGCGATCTGCCGCTGGTCAAGGCGTTCGACGTCACCCTGGGCTACCGCTATTCGGACTATGACCTTTCGGGCGGCGTCGACGCCTACCGGATCGAGGGCGACTGGCGGGTGATCGACGCGCTGCGCATCCGCGGCGGCTTCTCCCGCGCGGTGCGCGCGCCCAACGTCTCCGAACTGTTCACCCCGCAGAGCCCGCTGACCCCGATCATCGGCGCGCCGGGCGCGCCGGGGCAGGGCGACCCCTGCGACGTGCGCAGCGCCTATCGCACCGGCGCGAACGCGGCGCAGGTCCGCGCCCTCTGTCTGGCGCAGGGCGTGCCGGGCCAGATCATCGACAGCTACACCTTCAACAACACCCAGCTCGTCGACGGCGGCATCACCGGCGGCAATCCCAAGCTGAAGCCGGAAAGCGCCAACACCTACACGATCGGCGCGGTGCTGACGCCGCGCCTGCCGTCCTCGATCCTGTCCAACCTGTCGCTGTCGGTCGATTATTACAGCATCGACCTGAAGAAGGCGATCGGTGCGATCCCGGGCGCCGCGATCGTCCAGCAATGCTATAATCTGGGTGGCGCCAATAGCGGCTATGCGACCGACAACGTCTATTGCTCGGCGATCGGCCGTAGCGACCAGACCGGCCAAATCAACCGGCTGGAATCGTTCAACGTCAATCTCGGCCGGATCAAGACGTCGGGCATCGACGTGTCGCTGGGCGGCACGATCAGGCTGGGCGACGACGCCGGCGCGATCGACCTGTCGGGCACGGTCAACTGGACCGAGAAATATGCCGTCACCAACTTCCCAGGGGCGAGGCCCATGGATCTCGCCGGTTCGATCGGCAGCTCGGCGGGCAGCAATGCGGGCACGCCGGCGGCCTTCCCCGAATGGCGCGCGCAGGCCAACCTGACCTATCGCAACGGCCCGTTCCAGGTCGGCGTCCAATATCGCTACATCGACAAGATGATCGACGTGTCGGCGATCGGCATTCCCAATTCGACCGCGATCGGCACGCCGGCCTATCATTATGTCGATCTCAACACGCAGCTCAAGATCGACGAGCGCCTCACCTTCCGGCTGGGCGTGACCAACCTGACCGACAAGCAGCCGCCGGTCTATACCAGCTTCTATCAGTCCAACACCTATCCGGGCGTCTACGACGTGCTGGGCCGCAGCTTCTACGCCGGGGCGACGGTCAAGTTCTGATGGAGGCGGGGGCCGGGACGTTCCCTTGCGTCCCGGCCCTCCACCCCGGCGACGGGAAATGATAAGCAACGGAGTGGTTATGATCGGACTGGGTCGGCGGATATCGATAGGCCTCGCAGCGGGGACGTTCGCCATGGCGGGTGCCCTGCACGCGGCCGACAAGCCGGAGGTCGCCGCGCCGAAGCCGGCGGCGGCGCAGCCGGCGAACGGCGAGGACGGCGACGTCGGCAGCGGCGCCGACGTCGTCACCCGGCACAGCGGCACCTTCCACGGCCGCGCGATCAAGTATAGCGCGACGGCGGGCCGCCTGCCGATCATGGGCCCCGACGGCAGCGTCGACGCGCAGATGTTCTTCGTCGCCTATACGCAGGACGGCGCGGCGCCCGGCACGCGGCCGATCACCTTCCTGGTCAATGGTGGCCCCGGTGCGGCGACCGCCTGGCTGCACCTGGGTGGAATCGGGCCGCGCAAGGTCCGGCTCAATCCCGACGGCTCGGTGCCCGCGCCGCCGGTGCGGTTGACCGACAATCCCGACAGCATCCTCGACCGCACCGACCTTGTGTTCATAGACGCGCCGGGCACGGGCTTCAGTCGCCTGTCGGGCGACGCCGCCAAGGGCCGCCTGCTGGAGAAGCGCGGCGACCTCGACGCCTTCGCGAGCTTCGTCCAGACCTATTTGCGCAAGAACGGCCGCTTCGGCTCGCCGCTCTATCTTTATGGCGAAAGCTACGGCTCGTTCCGCATGGCCGGGCTTTCGGACGTGCTGATCCGCCGGGGCGTGCCGATCAACGGCGTCGTGCTGCTGTCCTCGGCGCTCGACTTCGCGACCTTGCAGCCGACCAACATCAACGACCTGCCCTATCAGCTGACGCTGCCCTCCTATGCCAGCATCGCCGCCTTCCATAACCGGCTGACCCCGCCGCGCACCGACATCGACGCGCTGCGCCGCGAGGCGGAGGAGTGGACGACCAACGTCTATGGGCCCGCGCTCGCCAAGGGCAACAAGCTGCTGGGCGCGGAGCGGCAGCGGATCGTCGACGGGCTCGTCCGCTTCACGGGCCTGTCGCCGAGCGTGATCGAGACCGAGAATCTGCGCATCGACGTGCCGCAGTTCATGAAATATCTTCAGGCCGATCGCGGCCTCGTCACCGGGCGGACCGACGGCCGGCTGGTCGGCCCGCCGCCCGCCAGCGCGGTCGAGGAGCCCTTCTACGATCCGGCGATGGGCGACCTGACCCCGGCCTTCACCGCGGCGGCCAGCCAATATCTGTTCGGCGAGCTGCGCTACGATATCAGCCTGCCCTACCGCATGTATTCGCGCGACGTCGCGACCCGCTTCCGCTTCGGTCGCGGCGATGCCGACGCGGTCGTCGCGGACAGCGACCGGCAGACGCTGACCGCGTTGCAATCGACGATCGTCAAGAACCGCAACCTGAAGGTGCTGGCGATCCAGGGCCTCTACGACCTGGCGACGCCCTATATGTCGGTCAAATTCACGCTCGACCACATGCCGCTGCCGCCCGACTATGCGGCCAATGTCGAGCTGCTGGTCGTCCCGGCCGGGCACATGGCCTATGACGACGCCCGGGCGCTGCGCGAGATGAACGACGCCACCGTCCGCTTCATCGACGCGAGCGCCTTGGGCACCCGTTAGGCGACGCCCGAGGCGGGAATCCTCTTGCGCTGGGCCGCGCATTCGCCGGCGATGAAGTCGAGCAGCGCGCGGACCGACGGCAGCAGGCCGCGCCGCGAGGGGAAGACGGCGTGGACGATCTCGTTCGCCGGCCGCCATTCGGGCAGGAGCGTCACCAGCTTGCCGCTCTGAAGATCGTCCCAGACGGCGAGCGTCGGCAGCCGGACGGCGCCGGCGCCGGTCAGCGCCGCCTCGCGCAGCACCGCCATGTCGTCGGTGACGAGCCGGGGCTTGTGCCGCACCTCCGCCACGCGGCCGTCGGCATGCGCCAGGCGCCAGCGATGATCGCCGCGGGCGGGGCCGAAATCGAGGGTCGGAAGCTCGGATAGGTCGGCGGGGGCGGCGACGAGGCGGGCCGTCAGCAGGGCAGGGGCGGCGACGATGCGGATCGTGCGCTCGTCGAAGCGGCGCATCACCAGCTCGCTCTCCGCCAGCGGCGGCGGGCGGACGCGGATGGCGAGGTCGAAGCCCTCGCCGATCACGTCGACGCGCCGGTTGGTGCTTTCGACATGCAGCTCGACATCGGGGTAGAGCGCCATGAAGCGCCCCAGCAGCTCGCCGAACTGGAAGGCGAGAAGTCCGGTCGGGCAGCTCAGCCGGACGACGCCGCGCGGTTCGGAGCGCGACTGGTCGATCACGGCCTGCGCGGCCTCCGCCTCGACCAGCATCGCGACGCAGCGGCGATAATATTCCTGGCCGATCTCGGTGATCGAGAAACGGCGCGTCGAGCGCTGGATCAGCCGGACGCCCAGTCGCTCCTCGAGCAGGGCGATCCGCCGGCTGAGCTTCGATTTCTGTAGGCCGAGCGCGCGGGCCGCCGCAGCGAAGCCGCCATGGTCGACCGCCTGCACGAACAGCCTGAGGTCGTTGAGGTCCTCCATAGTCCTATGATTAGGACGCTGAGTCCCTTCTTGCAATCTTCTGTCGGGATTGGTGCGCGATTATACATGGTTTCGACAAGCGGCCTTCCCGGAAGGCACAGGAGATATGCGATGAAGACCATATTCGGCATCCACGGCAATTCCGCCCGGCATTGGGTCGGCGACGGTTTCCCGGTTCGCTCGCTCTTTTCCTACAACAGCCTCGGCGGGCAGGTGAGCCCGTTCCTGCTGCTCGACTATGCCGGCCCCCATGTCTTTGGGCCGACGACCGGCCGGCGCGGCGTGGGGCAGCATCCCCATCGCGGGTTCGAGACGGTCACGATCGTCTATGACGGCGAGGTCGAGCACAAGGATTCGGCCGGCAATGGCGGCATCATCGGCCCCGGCGACGTCCAGTGGATGACCGCGGCCGGCGGCATCCTGCACGAGGAATATCATTCCGAGGCGTTCGCCAGGACCGGCGGGCCGTTCCGCATGGTCCAGCTCTGGGTCAACCTGCCGGCGAAGGACAAGATGGCGCCCGGCGGCTATCAGGGCATCGTCGCGGCCGACATCCCGACCGTCGACCTGCCCGGCGGCGCCGGCACCGGCCGGGTGATCGCGGGCGAGCTGCTCGGCGCGAAGGGGCCGGCGCGGACCTTCACCCCGATCAACGTCTGGGACGTGCGACTGAACCGCGACGCCGACCTGACCCTCGACCTGCCCGAAGGCCATGTCGCGCTGCTCGTCGTGCTCGGCGGCCATATCACGGTGAACGGCGGGGCGGGCGCGGGCGAGGCGGAGGTGGTGCAGCTCAGCCGCGAGGGCGGCGCGGTGCGCATCCAGGCCGATGGCGACGCGGTGCTGCTGGTCCTGACCGGCGAGCCGATCGACGAGCCGATCGTCGGCTACGGCCCGTTCGTGATGAACAGCGAGACGGAGATCCGCCAGGCGATCGACGACTTCAACAAGGGCAGGTTCGCGCAAGCTGCGGCCTGACCGGAAGGGTCAGGCGGCCGGCGGCTCCGCCACAGCGTCGCCGTCGGCTGCCACGGCCGGGTCCGGATAGGCCCGGCCGAAATTCCGCCGCATCGTCTCGCGGCTCTCGAGGATATGGCCGCGCATCAGCCGCTCGGCCTCGCCCGCATCGCGCGCCCGGATCGCCGAGACGATCGCCTTGTGGTCGCGGTAGGAGCGCTGGGTGTCCTCCTCGCCGAACATCCGGCTGACCTGCACCGCGCTCCGCAGGCGCTGGTTCGAATCGAAGATCAGCGGCAGGCGCTGCGTCTGGATGATGACGCTGGCGAGCATCGGATTGTCGGCTTCCTCGATCAGCAGCTTGTGGAAATAGCCGTTGAGATCGAACCAGCGGAAGCTCGCGCGCTCGCCCCAGGTCGTCCCGAACGCCACCTGCCGCATCTCCTCGTCGACCTCGGACAGCCTGGCGTCGGCCTCGGCGCTCAGCCCCTTGGTGGCGACCAGCCGGCAGACCATGCCCTCCAGCGTGGCGCGGACGTCGAACGCGTCCAATATGTCCTTGAGGCTGAAGCGGCGGACGACATAGCCGCGATTGGGCGAATAGAGGACGAGCTGCTCGCGCTGGAGCAGCTTCAGCGCCTCGCGCACCGGCGTCCGCGAGGTGCCGGTGAGGTTGCCGATCGCCTGTTCCTGGAGATGCGTTCCCGGGGTCAGCTCGCCATTGACGATCCGCTCGCGAATCCAGGCCGCGACGGCTTCTCCTCTGGTGCCCGTGTCGGGTTCGATCATTCAGTCCTCGTCCGGGCGCGGGTCGGCGGCGGTGGTGGTTGCTCGGAAATCCCGTTTAAGCATCATCGCAGGCCTATCTCAATCGGCCTGTCCCGATCCGGGGACGGGGGCGGCGTCAGACCAGGCCGATCAGCGGCCTCCCTTCGAGGAAAGCGCGGATGTTGGTCACGACATGATCGGCCATGGCGAGGCGCACGTCGTGGGTGGCCGAGCCGACATGCGGGGTGAGCAGGAGGTTGGGCGCCTCCAGCAGCGCCGGCGCGATCGTGGGCTCGTTGCGGAACACGTCGAGCGCGGCGCCACCCACCCGTCCGTCGCGCAGCGCCGCCACCAGTGCCTCCTCGTCGACCACGCTGCCGCGCGCGATGTTGACGAGCAGGCCGTCGGGGCCGAGCGCGTCGAGGAAGGCGCGATCGACCAGCGACTGGGTCGCGCCGCCGCCGGGCAGGGCGATCACGACGATGTCCGCCCAGCGGGCGAGGGCGAGCGGGTCGCTTTCGTAGCGGTCGGCCACTTCGGCGACCGGACGGCGGCTGTGATAGGCGATCTCCATCCCGACCGCCTCGCCGCGCCGGGCGATCGCTTGTCCGATCCGGCCGAAGCCGAGGACGCCGAGCTTGCGGCCGCGCGCCGAGCGGCCGAGCGGCGGGGGGCCCTTCGACCATTGGCCGGCGCGGACGAAGCCGTCCGCCCCGCCGAGGCCGCGCAGCAGGGTCAGCATCTGCCACAGCGCGAGATCGGCCACGTCGTGGGTCAGCAGGTCGCCCGAAGCGGTGACCGCGATGCCACGCGCCCGCGCCGTGTCGAGGTCGATCAGGTCGATCCCCGCGCCGAAATTGGCGATCAGCTTCAGCGCGGGCAGCCGCGCCAGCAGCCCGGCCGGCGGGCCGCGCATCGCGTGGGTGATAAGGCATTGGACCGAGCCGCCATGCTCGGCCAGCCAGCCCTCGGGATCGTCGAGCCGGTCGAAGATCGGCACCGGCCGGTCGAGCAGCTCGCTCGGCTGGCGCGGTGCGGGGAGCGGGGTGACCTGCAGGATCGTCATTCGAAACCTCCGTCGACGCCGATGAACTGGCCGGTGATCGACCGGCCGGCGGGCCCGGCGAGGAACAGGATCGTGTCGGCGATGTCCTCCGGCTCCACCATCCGTCCCGTCGCGTGGCGGGTCAGGAAGGCGGCCTCGGCGGCGTCGAGCGGCAGGTCGTTGGCCTCGGCATAGTCGTGGAACACGCGCTCGATCCGGTCGCCGCGCGTGGTGGCGGGCAGGACGGCGTTGACCCTGATGCCCTGCGGCCCGACCTCGCGGGCGAGCGCCGCCGTCAGGCCCAGCACCCCGGCCTTGGAGGCGGCATAGGCGGCACGGTTGGGATAGCCGATCCGCGCCGCCACCGACGACATGTTGACGATGCAGCCGCCCTTGCCGGCGGCCAGCATCAGCGGGACCATCGCGTGGCAGGTCAGGAACTGCGCGGTCAGGTTGATGTCGAGGACCTGGCGCCACGCCGTCGGGTCGAGCGTCGTGACCGGCTCGGTCGGCCCGGAAATGCCGCCATTGTTGACCAGCAGGTCGACCGCGCCGACCGTTTCGACGACCTCGGATATCCGCGCCTCGTCGCCGAGGTCGCAGGGCAGGAAGCGGCAGCCGGTTCGGGCGGCGAGCGCGTCGCCCGCCTCATGGTCGCGATCGGACACCGTCACCGCATAGCCGGCGGCAACCGCGCGTGCGGCGAGGATCGCGCCGATGCCCGATGCGCCGGCCATGATCAGGGCGCGGCGCGGTTCCGTTTCAGCCATGACGACGATCGATCTCCATCCATTCGTCCATGCCCATGATGCCGGTCAGGACATTGAAGGCGGGAAGCGCGCCCTCATCGGCGAATTCCCCGGTCCGAAGCGCCGCGAGCGTGCGTTCGAACATGCCGACCATACGCAGCAGCAGGGTCGCGGGATAGAGGATGATCGAGAAGCCGAGCTCGCGATATTGCGCGGGGGTGAGGACCGGCGTCCGGCCGCCTTCGGCCGCGTTGACGATCAGCGGCACGTCGAAGGCGGCGCCGATCCTTTCCAGTTCCTCGACCGAGGTCGGCGCCTCGACGAACAGCGCGTCGGCGCCCTTGGCGACATAGCGCCGGCCGCGCTCGATCGCGGCGTCGAGGCCCTCGACCAGGCGCGCGTCGGTGCGCGCGACGATCGCGAAGCCGGGGTTGCGCCGCGCCTCGATCGCCGCGGCGAGCTTCGCCTCCATGACGGTGGTCGGCACCACCTCGCGCGTCACCGCCGCATGGCCGCATTTCTTGGGGCTGACCTGATCCTCCAGCACGATCGCGCTGATCCCCATCTCCTCATAGACGCGGGTGGTGCGGACGACGTTCTTGACGTCGCCATAGCCGTCGTCGGCGTCGACGATCAGCGGCAGGGCGGTGGCGCCGGCGATGTCGCGCACCGCCGCGCCGATCTCGCCGAAGCTGGCGAGGCCGAGGTCGGGCAGGCCGGTGCGGCAGCCGATCACGCCGAAGCCGCCGATCGCCCCGGCGGCGAAGCCGGCGCGCTCGATCATCCGCGCCGACAGTGCGTCGTGCGCGACCGGCAGCAGCAGCGGATTCTCACGCGCGAGCAGGTCGGCGAGGCTGGCGAAGCTGGTCATGCGGCGGCTCCTTCCACGGCATAGACCCAGGGGCGGCGCAGCCTGTCGGCCGCCTGGAAGGCCGCGATCTGGTCGTCGCGCTTGCGGGTCGCGTCGATCGCGTCGAGTCCCTCGACCAGCCGCTCGCGCTGGAGGTCGGGAATGTGGAAGCGATGCTCGCGGCCGCCCGGCGACAGGATGACCTGCCGGACGAGGTCGACCGTCATCGTGCAATGGTCAGGCGCGATCTCCCCGGCGATCGCGCTGACCGCTGCCTCGTCGAGGATGATCGGGGCGACGCCGTTCATGTAGCAGTTGCTGGTGAAGATCGCGCCGAAGCTGGGCGCGATCACCGCGCGGATGCCGAAGTCGCGCAGCGCCCAGACCGCGAACTCGCGCGAGCTGCCGCAGCCGAAATTGGCGCCGGCGAGCAGGAACTTCGCGTCGCGGAACGGTCCCTGGTTGAGGACGAAATCGGGATTGTCGCCGCCGTCGGGCAGGTAGCGCCAGTTGAAGAACAGCCCCTCGCCGAAGCCGGTCTTCTGCACCTTCATGCCGGTATGGCCGGGGGTGATCTGGTCGGTGTCGATATTGTTGCGCATCAGCGCGGCGCAGACGCCGGTTTCCGTGACGAACGGTTGCATGCTCATTGCTCGTCTTCCTTGCTGGCGAACGCGCGGGCGTCGGCGATGCGGCCGGCGATCGCCGAGGCGGCCACGGTGACGGGGCTGGCGAGATGGGACCGGACGTGCGGCCCCTGCCGGTCCTCGAAATTGCGGTTGGTGGAGGCGATGACGCGGGCGTCGCGCGGGAAGCTCTCGCCCCCGGTCGCGCCGCTCATGCACAGCGAGCAGCCGGACTCGCGCCATTCGAAGCCCGCCTCGATGAAGATCCGGTCGATCCCTTCCGCCTCGGCGAGCAGTTTGGTCGCGGTCGATCCCGGGCTGCAGATCGCGGTGACGCCCTCGGCGACCTTGCGGCCCTTCAGGATCGCGGCGGCGGCGCGCAGATCGTCGATCCGGCTGTTGGTGCAGGAGCCGATGAAGGCGCCAGTGATCGGCAGGCCCATCACCGACGCGCCCGGCTCGATCTCCGCATAGTCGGCGGCGCGCTGGCGCGAGGTGCGGGCGATCGGATCGGCGGACGCGGCGGGATCGGGCATGACACCGCCGATCGCGACGCTGTGCTCGGGGCTGGTACCCCAGGTGACCTGCGGCTCCAGCGCCGAGCAGTCGAGCTCATATTCCATGTCATAGGCCGCGTCGGCGTCGCTCGGGAGCGTCCGCCAATAGGCGACGGCGCGGTCCCAGTCTGCGCCCCTGGGCGAGAATTCGCGATCCCGGAGATAGGCGAAGGTGATCTCGTCGGGCGCGACGGTGCCGGTCCGGCCGCCGAACTCGACGGCCATGTTGCAGAGCGTCAGGCGGCCGTCCATCGGCAGTGAACGGACCGCCTCGCCGGCGAACTCGATCGCATAGCCGGTGCCGCCGTCGGCGGTATATTTGGCGATCAGCGCCAAGATCATGTCCTTGGCGTGGACCCCCGGGCGCAACTGCCCGGTGAAGTTGACGCGCAGCGTCTTCGGCCTGGTCATGATGACGGTCTGGGTCGCCAGCGCATGCTCGCTGTCGCTCGATCCCACGCCCCAGGCAAAGGCGCCGACGCCGCCGACCGTGCAGGTGTGGCTGTCGCCGCAGATGAAGGTCATGCCCGGCAGCGCGACGCCCAGTTCGGGCGCGATGACATGGACGATGCCCTGGCGAGGATCGTGGAGGTCGAAGAAGCGGATGCCGTGCGGCCCGATCCGCTCGGTGAACTCGCGCAGGAAATCGTCGCCGCCCGGCATGCGGGTGGTCATGCCGCGCCCGGGCACCGTTTCCAGCACATGGTCGACCGTGCCGAAGGTCAGCTCCGGATTGCGGACGGTGCGGTGGCGGGCGTCTATCTCCTTCAGCGACACCGCGCCGCTCACCTCGTGCAGGAAGTGACGGTCGATGTGGATCAGGAAGGCGCCGTCGCCGAGATCGGCGACGACATGGTCGTCCCAGACCTTCTCGAAGAATGTTCTACCCATGGAAATCCCCAACAAGAACGGTGGATCGGTGCGCCATCAGAGGCGGCGCATCAGGCTGAAGCTCTGCGCGGTCGGGCCGACGTCGGGCTGGCAGGCCATGAACAGCGCCAGCGGGACGACGTCCTCGGGCGCCTTCAGCCATTCGTGCGACCGCTTGGCCGAGATCGGCTCGCCGCCGTCGGGCGTCATCGCGACGGTCTGGGCGAAGGTCTCGTCGTAGAGCTGGGTCCGGACGTTGCCGGGCAGCAGCTCATTGACGCTGATGTTGAAGCCGATCAGCTCGGCCGCCACCGATCGGGTCAGCGCCCAGGTCCCCGCCTTCGAGCTGGCATAGGCGGAGGTCGCGGCGGTTCCGTTATGGCCCTGGCCCGAGCCGACGACGATGATCTTGCCGGCGCCGCGCGCCTTCATCGGCGGGACGGCGGCGCGGATGCAGTGATAGGAGCCGATCAGGTTGACCTCGATCGTCCGCCGCCAGTCGGCCGGATCGCCGCTCTCGATCGGGGCGACCGCCAGCGCCACGCCATGGCTGAGCACCAACAGGTCGAGCCCGCCGAACGCCGTCGTTGCGGTCTCGGTCATCGCCTCGACCGCTACGAGATCGGTGACGTCGATGGCGAAGGCCATCGCGGCGCCGCCGTCCGCCTCGATCAGCGCGACGGTCTCGGCCAACTCCCTTTCGGACCGGGCGGCGCAGCAGACCTGTGCGCCGGCAGCGGCGAGCCCGCGAGCGATGGCCCGGCCGCAGCCGCGCCCCGCGCCGGTGACGATCGCGCCCTTGCCGTTCAGCGGACGCGCCGTGCGCGCCCAGTCGTCCCACATATGCATTCAGTTCTGGTTCCCGGTTGTGGCGGCCGCAGCGGCGACGCTTTCGGCGTCGGCCAGCGCCGCGCGCATCGGCCGGCGGCTACGAAGGAGGAGGAGCGCGGTGACGGGGCCGACGATCGCGCAGGTCAGCGCGATGGCGGGGCCGATCATCCGGTCGCTGCCGAACAGCAGGTCGGTCGAGGTGGCGACCGCGATCGGGCCGAGCGCCTGGCCCATCACATTGTAGAAGACGAAGAAGATGGCGGTGGCCTGCCCGCGAAACTGGCTGGGCGTGGTGAGCTGAAGCACCGCGCCCGCGACCGGCAGGAAGCCGCCGTGCAGCGAGTCGAACAGGACCACGCCGACATAGGCGGCGATCGCGTTGGGGGCGAGGCCGACCAGCATGCCCGCGGCGGCGAGGACGAGCACGCCCCAGACGTAGAAGGTCATGTGGATGTCCAGCCGCCCCGCCTTGAACATCCGGTCGACGGTGCGCGCGACCAGCAGCATGCCGAGCGGCCCGACGGTGAGCTGGAAGATGGCGAGCAGCATGCCGACCCGCGCGACCGGCTCGCCGAAGCTGCGCATCATGTGGGTCGGCAGCCAGGAGGAGAAGCCGGCGGTCATGATCGCGAGCGTGCTGAAGCCGATGAAGTGCAGCGCGTAGAAGCTCCTGTGGCGGCCGAACCAGGCCCGTCCGCTGCCCGACCCGATCCTGGGCGCATGGCCGTGGCTGCGGGCGGGCTCGCGGACGAGGAAGATCAGCAGCGCGAGCGGGATGCCGGGCAGGCTGGCGAGCAGCAGCACCGCCTGCCAGGGGAACAGCGCGCCGACCAGCGGAAGGTCGACGGTCGCGCCGCGCTTGAAATGGCTGAGCATCGCCCCGCCGATCGCGAAGGACAGCGCCGATCCGATGAACGCGCCGAGGGTGAAGATGCCCAGCGCGCGCGACAGCTTCTCGCGCGGGAACAGGTCGGCGATCATCGAATGGGCGGCGGGCATCAGCGCCGCCTCGCCCGCGCCGACGCCGAAGCGCGATCCGAGCAGCTGCCAGAAGCTGCGCGCGAAGCCGCCGAGCGCGGCGAAGGTCGACCAGCTCGCCACGCCCCAGAAGATGATGCCGCGCCGCGACAGGCGGTCGACCGCCCAGCCGATCGGGAAGGAGAAGATCACGTAGAAGGAGACGAAGGCCGCCCCCGACAACAGGCTCATCTGCAGGTCGGTGGCGCCGATCGTCGCGCGGATCGGATCGATCAGCAGGGTGATCAGCCGCTTGTCGAAATAGGCGACCGCGTAGAGCAGGGTGAGGATCCAGACGGTGGTCCACGGACGCACGCCGCGCCGCGCCGCCGACCCGTCCGGCTCGGTTTCCGCGGTCGTCGCGGCATGATCCATGGATGTCGCCACCGGTCCGGTTCCCTTCGTCAGAAGCGCAGGTTCGCCTGGATGGCGATGCTGCGCGGTTCGTCGGTGCCGATCAGATAGGAGCCGCGCGACTGGGCGAGGTTGGTGCCGAAGATCCGGACCAGCTTGTCGGTCAGGTTCTTGCCGACCAGCGACACCTCCCAGCGATCGTCGGCATCGGCGAGACCGATGATCGCCCCCAGCCGGACATAGGCGTCCTGGGCGAGGAACGGATCGTTGTTGTTCGAGAAATTATATTTGCCGGTGAAGAAGGCGTTGCCGTTCAGGTGCAGCTTGAGCCCGCTGGTGATCGGCGCCAGATAATCGAGCGTGTAGTTGCCGCTATATTTGGGCGCATAGCGCGTCCGCGTGCCGGTCAGGTCGACGAAGGGGCGGCCCTGCTGCACGTCGAGCGCGTTGCCCGCGGCGTTGCGATAGTCGGTATATTTGGAGTCGAGCAGCGTCAGGCTGAGGCCGGTCGTCAGTTCGCTGGTGATCCGCCAGCGGCCCTCGACCTCGATGCCCTGGGCGCGGGCGCCGCCGGCATTGCCGATGACGTTGACCACGCCGACCCCGAAATTCTGCGAGGCGGAGACCTGGAGGTCGCTGAAGTCGTTGCGGAACACCGCGACGTTCAGGGTCAGGCGGCGGTTGAACCACTGGCTCTTGATGCCCGCTTCATAGCCGTCGACATATTCGGGGCCGAAGGACAGGGCCGCCGCGGCGCCGGTATGCTCCAGCCCGTTGAAGCCGCCCGCTTTGAAGCCGTTGGTATATTTGGCGTAGAGGTTGAGCGCCGGGGTCGGCTGGTAGGACAGCACCGCCGACGGGCTGAAATGCGCGTCCAGCCGGCGGGCGCTGCGCACGGCGGCGACGCCGAGCCCCGCCGCGGTGCCGAAGCGGTCGCCGAGCGCCTGGAGCGTCGCGTCGGGATAGGGGGTGATGTCGCCGAAGCTGTTCGCGGCGATGCCGAAGCCCTGGTTGAGCACGATCGACTTGTCGACCCAGCTCTGGCGGCCGCCGACGCTGAGGGTCAGTTCCTCGGTCGGGCGGAAGGTCAGATGCGCATAGGTCGCGTAGGTCTTCGACCGCTGGCGGTAATCGTCATACTGGCCGAACGAGCCGAGCGGCGCGAGCGCGGCGAAGGCGCCGGTCAGGCGGCTGTTGAGCGACGTGAAATTATAGTTCACGCCGCCATGGATATACTCCCGGTTGAAATAGGCGCCGGCATCGAGCGCGACCCAGCTGTCGCGCGGCGTCGCGATCCGGAACTCCTGGCTGAACTGCGAGAAGCGCTCGGGTGTGGTGAAGTGGGTCAGCGTCGCGCTGGTGCCGTCGGTGTCGAGCCGCTGGTTGTACTTGGTGTGGCTGTAGGCGGTGATCGCCGACAGTTCGAGCGGACCGGCGTCATAGGCGAGGGTCGACACATAGCTCTGCGTGTCGAGGTCGATGCCCTGGCCCGGGCTGTGCGAGCGGACCTGGTTGAGCTTGACGTCCTCGCCGCGGTTGAGCGCGACCAGGCAGCTTCCGGTCGCGCCGGCGGTGAACAGGGGATCGGGCGGGCAATAGGCGATCTCGTCGGCGATCGCGCCGGTCTGGCGGCTATGCTCGGCGCTGGCCTTCACCGTCCAGGTCAGTTCCTCGATCGGCTGCCAGCGCAGCGTGGCGCGGCCGGCATAGGAGCGGACGCGCGGGATGCGCAGGCCGCCCAGCCCCTCGTCGCGGATATAGCCGTTGCCGCGCGTGGCGACGCCGGCCACCCGGATGCCGAGCGTGTCGCTGATCGGTCCGCCGACCGCGCCCTCGATCGTCGCGGCGTTGAAGTCGAAATTATAGGAGCCTCGGGCATAGCCTTCGAGGCGGTCGCCCGGATCGCGGGTGACGATGTTGAGCACGCCCGCGATCGAGTTGTTGCCGAAATAGACGCTCTGCGGCCCCTTCAATATCTCGACCCGGGCGATGTCCAGGAAGGAGGCGCCGTTCGAGCGCGAGCGGCCCTGGTAGACATTGTCGATGAAGGTCGCGACCGACTGCTCGAACAGCGGGTTGTTGTCGCCCGATCCGACGCCGCGGATCGACAGGCGGTTGGCGGCGCCGCCCTTGGTCACGACCACGGCCGGCGTCTCGGCGGTGAGCTGCTCGAGCGAGGTCATGTTCTTCTTCTGGAGATCGGCGCCGCTGATCACGCTCGCGGAGATCGGCACGTCCTGCAGCCGCTCCACGCGCCGCTGCGCGGTGACGATGATCTCGTCCGATGCAGGCTCCGGCTGGGGCGGGGTCTGCGCCTGCGCCTGCGCGGCGAGCGCGACCATCCCGACCGACACCAAATATCTCCCGAATGCCCTAGCGCTGAAGCCCGACACGCGTTCCTCCCTCATGATTCTCGTGAAAGTTGCCGTATGTATGCGTGTATACAATCTTCTGTCAAGCGTATCGGACGCGGCCTGCGCCGATGCGTGACGGCGGCGCGCCGGGCGGTCGCGATCGAAGCCGGGCGTTGACCGGAAGGCGGCGGGGCGCATAGGCCTTGGCTGCGAGGAACGGGCGGCGGTTGCGCCCGAACGGATGGAGGCGCTGGTCTTGGCGAAGGCGGTGGAACGGGCGGGCGGCCGCGACGAGGAGGTTGCGAAGCCCAAGGCGCCGCAGCGGAGTCGCGGGGTCAAGCGGGTCGAGGCGCTGCTCGCCGCCGCCGAACAGGTCTTTGCCGAGGTCGGCTACGGCGCCGCGTCGATGAACGCGATCGCGCAGCGCGCGGGGGCGCCGATCGGATCGCTCTACCAGTTCTTCCCCAACAAGGCGGTGCTCGGCGGCGCGCTGGTCGAACGCTATGCGACCGACCTGATCGAGACCTGGCAGGCGGCTTGCGCGCCGGTCCGGCCGGGCGACTGGGCCGGCTTCGCCAACGTGCTGCTCGACGCGACGCTCGACTGCATCATTCGGCATGCGGCCTTCGGGACGCTCGACGAGGCGCAGGTCCAGTTCCAGCTCCACCCCGGCTCGCATCAGGAGTTCGAGGTCGCGCTGGCGGCGCTGCTCGCCGCGAAGGCGGGCGACGCTCCGGAAGCCGACGTGAAGGTGGTGGCGATCGTCGCGCTGCAGATACTCAAGTCCGCCTATGCGCTCGAACGCGGCGGGGGCGGGAGTGAGATCAAGCGGGAAATGGCGCTGATCATGCGCTCCTACTTCGAAGCGAAGCTGGGCAGCGGCGGGGGGATGCCGCCAAAATAGAAAGATGAGAAATTTCTCATATTGAAGTTATATGAGGGATCATTCATAAAACTCTCCGACGAGATTCGGCGGCCAGCCGGACGTGAAGGAGGGGATCATGAAGCAGTTCAGCATCATCGCGCGGGCCCTGGCGGTCGCCGCGCTCGCATCATCGAGCGCCGTCGCCCTGGCGCAGGCGGCCGGGCCGCAGGCCGCCGACGATAGCGGCGACATCATCGTCACCGCGCAGAAACGCGCCGAGCGGCTCCGCGACGTGCCGATGTCGATCAACGCGGCGACCGGCGATCACCTCAAGGCGCTCGGCGTCACCAGCAGCGAGCAGCTCGAAAAGCTGGTGCCGGGCTTCACCTTCCAGCGCACCGTCTACGGCCTGCCGGTCTTCTTCCTGCGCGGCATCGGCTTCAACGACACGACGCTGGGCGTCAGTCCGGGCGTCTCGGTCTATGTCGACCAGCAGCCGCTGCCCTTCTCGGCGATGACGCGCGGCGCGATGCTCGATCTCGAACGGGTCGAGGTGCTGAAGGGACCGCAGGGCACGTTGTTCGGGCAGAACTCGACCGGCGGCGCGATCAACTATATCGCCGCCAAGCCGACCGACAGCTTCAAGGCCGGAATCGAGGCGTCCTATGGCCGCTTCAACGAGGTCACCGGCGAAGCCTTCGTCAGCGGCCCGCTGACCGACAGCCTGTCCGCCCGCGTCGCTGTGCGCGGCGAGCGCCAGGACGACTGGCAGCGCGGCTATACCAATGGCGACGAGATCGGGCGGCGGCGCTTCGTCAACGGTCGCGCGATCGTCGACTGGCATCCGGACTCGGCGGTCCGCGCCCAGCTGATGGCGACGGCCTGGCACGACGGCTCCGATACGCAGCAGCCGCAGACCGTCGCCTATACGCCGCTGGTGACGGGGCCGATGGCGCGGCCCATTCCCTTTCCGCTGGCAAGCTTCCCGGTGTCGCCGCGCTCGCCGCGCGCCGCCGCCTGGGACCCCGGCGTCGATTTCGCGCGCGACGATCGTCTCTATCATGTCGCCGGCCGGGTCGAGGTCGATCTGGGCGGCGACATGACGCTGACCTCGCTGACCTCCTATGCCGATTATCGGCAGAGCATCCCGCTCGATCTCGACGGCACCACCTTCGCTTCCGGCCGGTCCGACGACACCGGGCGGATCAAGACCTTCGCGCAGGAGATCCGCCTGACCGGCGACAGGCCGTCGGGCCTCAAATGGATGGTCGGCGGCAATTACCAGCACGACAAGGTGTTCGAGCGGCTGGTGTTCGATCCGCTGATCACCTCGGGCACGGCGGTCGGCCCGGTGCCGTTCAACGCCTTCTTCGTCGACAACGACCAGCGGATCGCCTCGAAGGCGGTCTTCGCCAGCGTCGACCTGCCGCTCGCCGATCGCCTCGTCCTGCAGGGATCGGTCCGCTACACCGACCAGGATCGCGACTTCGCCGGCTGCGTGCGCGACACCGGCAATGGCGAGATCGCGGCCGCGCTGGGCCTGCTCGGCACCATCATCACCGGCGCGCCGCAGTCGATCCCGCCGGGCGGCTGCGGAACGCTCGGCGCCAATGGTGCGCCCGTGCCGATCGTCACCGGCAAGCTCGACCAGGACAATCTGTCCTGGCGGGCCAGCCTGAACTGGACGCTGGGCGGGCAGGGGCTGCTCTACGCCAACATCACCAAGGGCTATAAGTCGGGCAGCTTCCCGACGCTGCCGGCCTCGTCCGCCGTCCAGCTTCGGCCGGTGCCGCAGGAATCGGTCCTCGCCTTCGAAGCCGGCGCCAAGCTGGGCTTCGGCCGAAGCCTCCAGATCGAGGCGGCCGCCTTCTATTATCGCTATCGCGACAAGCAGCTCGTCGGCTTCCTCGTCGATCCGGTGTTCGGTCCGCTGCCGAGCCTCGTCTCGATCCCGAAGAACCATGTCCAGGGCGGCGAGATCACCGCCACCCTGCGACCCACCGCCGGCCTGGTGGTGACGGCGAGCGGCACCTATGTCGACACCCGGATCGACCGCAATCCGATCAACCCTACCGGGCCCTATGGCACGCCCTCCGACTTCGTCGGCCAGCGCTTCCCCTATACGCCGCGCTGGCAGGGGAGCCTCGACGTCCAATATCGCTTTCCGGCCTTCGCCGGTCTCGACGCCTTCCTCGGCGGAACGGTCAGCGCGCGGAGCGGAACGACCGGCGCGCTGCTGAGCGGCGATCCGGCGGTCGCGGCGCTCGAGGACGGGCTGCGGATCGACGGCTATGCGCTGATCGACCTGCGCGCCGGGATCGAGGCGGCCGACGAGCGCTGGCGGCTCGAACTGTGGGGCCGCAACGTCACCAACAGATTCTACGTGAACGGCGTCACCCGCAATTCCGACTTCACGACCCGCTTCGCCGGCATGCCCGCCACCTACGGCCTGACCGTCCGCTACCGGTTCGACTGACCATGGCCCGCCCGCGCAAGGCGCCAGCCGCCACCCCCAAGATCAACGCCCCCAGGGAGAAGAAGATGTCGCTGAGTTTCGCAACCGCCCAGAAGATCGTCACCGATGCCGTCGAGACGGCGGGCAGCCAGGGCGTCGGCGTCGCGGTCGTGGTCGTCGATCGCGGCGGCCGGGTCGTCGCCTCGGCCCGCGCGGACGGCGTCGGCTACATCAACCTCGACGTCGCCGAGCGCAAGGCGGTGGCATCGGCCAATTTCGGCGCGCCGACGCTGGGCGTGCTGGAAATGGCCAAGGGCGATGCGGCACTCTACGCCTCGGTGATCGGCGACGCTTCGCTGTCGATCCTGCCCGGCGGGATGCCGATCATGATCGAGGGGCAGCCGGCGGGCGCGGTCGGCATCGCCGGCGGCCATTATTCGCAGGACCATGCGATCGCCGAGACGGTGGTCGGCCGGCTCGCGCACGACTGAGCGGCGTGATGACCGAGCCGAAACCCCGCCTGGACTGCTCGGCCACCGGGCCGCTGTTCGGCGCCAACGCCATGAAGCTCGGCGTGTTCGGGCTGAACGTCGCGAGCGCCGGGGCACTCACCACCTCGCCGGACCGGCATCGGATCAGCTGGGACCAGAATGTGCGGCTGGCGCGCATGGCCGAGGATGCCGGCTTCGAGGCGGTGGTGCCCTTCGCCCGCTGGCGCGGCTTCGGGGGCGAGACCAACCCCTGGGGCGAGAGCTTCGAGACCTTCACCTGGGCGGCCGGGCTCGCCGCCGCGACGCGCCGCATCGCGCTGGTCGCGACGGTCAACATGATGACGATGTCGCCGGTCGCCGCCGCCAAGCAGCTGTCGACGATCGATCACATCTCCCACGGCCGCGCGGTGCTCAACGTCGTCGCCGGCTGGATGGAGATCGAGATGCGGATGTTCGGCGTCGGCGCGCTCGGCCATGACGATCGCTATGCGCAGGGCGCCGAATGGATGGAGGCGCTCTACCGCTTGTGGACGGCGGAGGAGCCGTTCGACCTGCGCGGTCGCTACATCACCGTCGAGGGCGGGTTGCAGCAGCCCGGCAACGTGCAGCTTCCGCGCCCGCCGGTGATGAACGCGGCCTTCTCGCCGACCGGGCACGCCTTCGCCGCGCGCTGGGCCGACATCGCCTTCATCTCCCCCAATCCCGACAGGCCCGAAAGCGCTGTCGAGCAGGTGCGGGCGCTGCGCGCCATGGCCGACGAGCGGGGCCGCGACATGCAGATATGGGTCGCGACCAGCGTCGCCGGCGCGCCGACGGCCGAGGCCGCGCGCGCCTATGTCGCGCAGTATAGCGGCCCCGAGATGGATGTCGGCGCGGTCGAGAATTTCACCCGGCTGATGATGGGCGGCACCGCCATGCCCGAGGACCAGCGCGCGGCGATGCTGCGCCATGTCGCCGCGCATATCGGCGGATTTCCGCTGGTCGGCTCCTATCGGGACATCGCCGACAGGATCGGCCTGCTGGCCGGGGCGGGCGTCGACGGCCTGTGCCTGACCTGGATGGACTATGAGCGCGGCCTGCCCGACTTCATCGCCAATATCCTGCCGCTGATCGAGAAGGCCGGGCTGCGCCGGCCCTTCGTGGACGGGGCCGGGCCGGCGGCATGACGCGGTTCGAGGACAAGGTCGTCGTCATCACCGGCGGGCTGGGCGGCATCGGGCTGGAGGCGTGCGAGCGCTTCGCGGCGGGCGGCGCCCGGGTCGTCGCGGTCGACCGCCGCAGGGATGTGGGCGGCCGGATCGCGCAGGGCTTCCGCGAACGCGGGCTCGACGTGCGCTGCCGCGTCGCCGACGTCACCAGCGCGGTGCAGGTCGCGACCCTCGGCCAGCATGTCCGGTCGGCCTATGGCCGCGCGGACATCCTGGTCAACAATGCCGGGATGCTGAGCTTCGCCCCAATCGTCGGCGCCGATGCCAATGAATGGGATCGTGTCCAGAAGGTGAATTGCAAGTCCGCCTTCCTGATGATCCGGACCTTCGCGCCGCTGATGGCGGGGAAGGGGGCGATCATCAACATCTCCTCCTCGGCCGGGCTGAAGCCGACCGCGAACACCGCCGCCTATTCGATCGCCAAGGCGGGGCTGCTGATGCTGACCCAGATCGCGGCGATGGAACTGGGGCCGGGCATCCGGGTCAACGCGATCGCCCCCGGCCCGCTCGATACCGACATGCCCCACAGCTATCTGAAGGGGCATCCGCACAAGGACCAGATCATGGAGCACATGATCGAGCGGACGATCGTCAAGCGGCTCGGCCAGCCGGGCGAGATCGCCGAGGTCGTCGCCTTCCTGGCGAGCGACGCGGCCTCCTACATCAACGGCGCGACCATCACGGCGGACGGCGGCTTCATGAGCTGACCGGCGCAGGCCGGGCCGGACGCTGGGCTCAAACCCGCTCGACCGCGAGGGCGAGGCCCATGCCGACCCCGACGCACAGCGTCGCGAGGCCCAGCCTGCCGCCGGTCCGTTCGAGCTGGTGGACCAGCGTCGCCGCCAGCCGCGCGCCCGACATGCCGAGCGGATGGCCGAGCGCGATCGCGCCGCCGTTCGGATTCACCTGCGGCGCGTCGTCGGGCAGGCCCAGCCCGCGCAGCACGGCGAGCGACTGGCTGGCGAAGGCCTCGTTGAGCTCGATCGCGTCGAACGCCTCGATCGACAGGCCGAGCCGGGCGAGCAGCTTTTGCGTCGCCGGCACCGGGCCGATCCCCATCACGCGCGGGTCGACGCCGGCCGACGCCATGCCCAATATCCGGGCGCGCGGGGTGAGGCCCGCCGCGCGGGCGGCGGCCTCGCCGGCGACGATCATCGCCGCCGCGCCGTCGTTGATCCCCGAGGCGTTGCCCGCCGTCACCGTGCCGGCCGGGCCGAACAGCGGCTTGAGCTTGGCGAGCGTGTCCAGCGTGGTGTCGGCGCGGGGGTGCTCGTCGGTGTCGACCTGCGACGTCTCGCCGCGGCGCCTGCCGGGCACGGTGACGGCAATGATCTCCTCGGCGAGGAAGCCGTTGGCCTGCGCCGCCACGGCGCGCTGCTGGCTGCGCAGCGCGAAGGCGTCCTGGTCGGCGCGGCTGATGCCGTGATCCTCGGCCAGGTTCTCGGCGGTGCGCGGCATCGTCTCGGTGCCGTGCAGCGCATCGAGCGCGGGGTTGACGAAGCGCCAGCCCATCGTCGTGTCCTCGAGCTTCTGGTCGCGCCCGAACGCGCCGCCGGCCTTGCCGATGACGAGCGGCGCGCGGGTCATGCTCTCGACCCCGCCGGCGACGGCGAGGTCCATCTCGCCGGTGCGGATCGCCCGCGCCGCGGCGCCCACCGCCTCGAGCCCCGACGCGCACAGCCGGTTGAGGGTGACGCCCGGCACCGCCGTCGGCAGGCCGGCGAGCAGCAGGCTCATCCGCGCGACGTTGCGGTTGTCCTCGCCCGACTGGTTGGCGCAGCCGTAGAACACCTCCTCGATCGAAGCGGGGTCGAGGCCGGGATTGCGCTCGATCAGCGCGCGGATCGGCAGCGCGCCGAGATCGTCGGCGCGGATGCCGGAGAGGATGCCGCCATAGCGGCCGATCGGCGTGCGCACCGCGTCGCAGATGAAGGCTTCGGTCATCGGGGATGCTCCTGGCGGGACGGGGTCAGGCGAGCGCCAGCGGCAGGCCGGTCAGCTCGCGCAGCTTCTCGATCGTCAGGCTGTCGACCATCTCGATCACGGTCGCGCCGTCGGGGCCGAGGTCGAACACCGCGAGATCGGTGTAGACGCGCGACACGCAGGCGAGGCCGGTGAGCGGATAGGTGCAGCGCTCGACCAGCTTGCTCGCGCCCTGCTTGGTCAGCAGCTCCATCATCACGAAGGTCTGCTTGGCGCCGATCGCCAGGTCCATCGCGCCGCCGACCGCGGGGATCGCCCCCGGCTCGCCGGTGTGCCAGTTGGCGAGATCGCCGCGGGTCGAGACCTGGAAGGCGCCGAGCACGCAGATGTCGATATGCCCGCCGCGCATCATCGCGAAGCTGTCGGCATGGTGGAAGAAGGCGCCGCCGGCCAGCAGTGTCACCGGCTGCTTGCCGGCGTTGATCAGCTCGGGGTCCTCCTGGCCGGGCTCGGGCGCGGGCCCCATGCCGAGCAGGCCGTTCTCCGACTGGAGGAAGATCTCGCGGTCGACCGGCAGGAAGTTGGCGACCATCGTCGGCAGGCCGATGCCGAGGTTGACATAGGCGCCCTCGGGAATGTCGCGGGCGACGCGGGCGGCGAGTTGTTCGCGGTTGAGGCGGTTCATGCTTGCTCTCCGATCAATGGGCGGCGCCGGGCGCGACCTGGACGACGCGCTGCACGAAGATGCCGGGGGTCACGATCGCTTCGGGATCGAGCGAACCGAGCGGCACGATCTCGGCCACCTGCGCGATCGCGGTTTTCGCCGCCATCGCCATGATCGGGCCGAAGTTGCGGGCGGTCTTGCGGTACACCAGATTGCCCCAGCGGTCCGCCCGCTGCGCCTTGATCAGCGCGAAATCGGCGTGGATCGGATATTCGAGCACATAGTCCTTGCCGTCGATCCGCCGCGTCTCCTTGCCCTCGGCGAGCAGGGTGCCGAAGCCGGTCGGGGTGAAGATCGCGCCGAGGCCGGCGCCCGCCGCCTGGATGCGCGCGGCGAGGTTGCCCTGCGGCACCAGCTCCAGCTCGATCTCCCCGGCGCGGTAGCGCGCGTCGAAATGGTGCGAGTCCGCCTGGCGGGGGAAGGAGCAGATCACCTTGCGCACCCGCCCGGCCTTGATCAGCGCCGCGAGGCCCGTCTCGCCATTGCCGGCATTGTTGCTGATGATCGTCAGCCCGCCGACGTTGCGGGCGATCAGCGCGTCGATCAGCTCGTCGGGCATGCCGGCGGTGCCGAAGCCGCCGACCATCACCGACGCCCCGTCGAAGATGTCCGCGACCGCCTGGTCGATACTGGCAAATCCCTTGTCGATCATCGCACCCTTCCCGCCAATCTCCGGTCCTCTTGGTCTCGGCCCGCCATGGCGCTTGAGTCAACCGATAAAAGGATTATAGTCCGATAATCGGTTATTTTTAGGGGCGGGCATGGCGGACGAAGAGGTGAGCGCGGACAAGGACCCCGAATTCATGACCTCGCTGGCGCGCGGGCTGGCGGTGATTCGCTGCTTCGCCGAGCGGCGCGAGCCGCTGACCATCGCCCAGGCCGCGCAGGAGACCGGCTTCAGCCGGCCGGCGGTGCGACGATGCCTGCACACCTTGGTCTGCCTGGGCTATGCGGCGCGGATCGGGCACCGCTATGCGCTCCAGCCCAAGGCGCTCGCGCTCGGCTATGCCTATCTGTCGTCGAGCCCGCTGGCGTCGCGGGCGCAGCCGATGCTCGACGCGCTGCGCGACGAGATCGGCGAATCCTGCTCGCTCGGCGTCTGCGAGGAGGAGCAGGTCTATTATATCGCGCGGGCGGAAAGCTCGCGGATCATGTCGATCGCGTTGCGGGCGGGGAGCCGGCTTCCGCTCTATCCGACGTCGATGGGCCGCATCCTCCTCGCCGCCCGGACCCGCGGCGAGCAGGAGGCGTATCTGCGCGGCACCCCGCTGGTCGCGCTGACCGACAGGACCGAAACCGACGTCGGCGCGCTGCTGGCGATCCTCGCCGAGACGGCCGAGCGCGGCCATGCGATCGTCGACCAGGAACTGGAGGTCGGGCTGCGCTCGGTCGCGGTGCCGGTCCACCAGGGCGGCCGGGTCGTCGCTGCGCTCAACATCGGGACGCAGGCGAGCCGCGTGTCGATGGCCGAGCTGCGGTCGCGCCTTCTGCCCGCGCTCCGGCGGGTCGCCACCGACCTCAGCCGGGCGGGGTTGTTCGGATAGGGTTCAGCAGCAGCGGCCGCCGCCCTTTCCGCCGTAGCGCGCCTGCTGCCGGTCGCGGAAGAAGCTGCGATAGTCCATCGGCTCGCGGTCGGGGTGCTCGGCGGCCATGTGCGCCAGATAGGCGTCGTAGCTCGGCAGGCCGACCATCGCCTGCATCATCCGGCGCGCGGCGCGGAAGGGGCGGAGCCAGTGGCTCATGCCGCCACCGCCGTCTCGTGCGCGCTCGGCGCGTCGCGGCGCAGCGCGTCGAGGCAGGCGCGGATCGCCAGCAGCAGGATGCTGACGACGACCAGCAGGAACAGCAGGCACAGCGCCGCGTCGACCATGTCGTTGAAGATGATCCGCTGCATGTCGGCCATCGACTTGGCCGGGGCGAGCACCGTGCCATCGGCGGCGGCGGCGCGGAACTTCGCGGCATGGGCGAGGAAGCCGACGCGCGGATCGGCCGAGAAGATCTTGAGCAGCCCGGCGGTGCCGGTGCAGAGCACCAGCCAGGCGGCGGGCGCCATCGCCACCCAGGCCATCCTCTGGCGCTTCATCCGGAACAGCACGACCGTGCCGAGCATCAGCGCGACCGCGGCGAGCATCTGGTTCGAGATGCCGAACAGCGGCCACAGCGTGTTCACGCCGCCGAGCGGATCGGTGACGCCCTGGTAGAGGAAGAAGCCCCAGGCCGCGACGCAGAGGGCCGTCGCGAGCGCATTGGCGGCGAGCGACTGGGTGTCCTTGAGGCGCGGCGAGACGAGGCCGAGCAGGTCCTGCAGCATGAAGCGGCCGGCACGGGTGCCGGCGTCGACGGCGGTCAGGATGAACAGCGCTTCGAACAGGATCGCGAAATGATACCAGAAGGCCATCATCGCCTTGCCGCCGACGACATGGCTGAAGATCTGCGCCATCGCGACGGCGAGGGTCGGCGCGCCGCCCGCGCGGGAGATGATGCTATGCTCGCCGACGTCGCGCGCGGTCTGGGCGATGGTCGCGGCGTCGATCGGGAAGCCCATGGCCGTCACCGCCGCCGCGGCGCTGTCGGGCGTCGTGCCGAGCAGGGCGGTGGGCGCGTTCATCGTGAAATAGACGCCGGGATCGAGGATCGAGGCGGCGACCAGCGCCATGATCGCGACGAAGCTCTCGGCCAGCATCGCGCCATAGCCGATGATGCGCGCGTCGCCCTCCGACGCGATCAGCTTCGGCGTCGTGCCGCTGGCGATCAGCGCATGGAAGCCGGAGACGGCGCCGCAGGCGATGGTGATGAACAGGAAGGGGAAGAGCGCGCCCGACCAGACCGGACCCGATCCGTCGACGAAGCGGGTGAGCGCGGGCATGCGCAACTCGGGCTGCATGATCGCGATGCCGATCGCGAGGGCGACGATCGCGCCGATCTTGAGGAAGGTCGACAGATAGTCGCGCGGCGCGAGCAGCAGCCACACTGGCAGCATCGCGGCGACCGCGCCATAGCCGATCAGGATCCAGCAGAGCTGCACCGCCGAGAAGGTGAACAGCGCGGCGGTCGCGGGGTTCTCCGCGATCGTCTGGCCGTAGACGATGGCGAGGATCAGCCCGACCAGGCCCAGCACCGACACCTCGCCGATCCGCCCCGGCCGAAGCCAGCGGGTATAGACGCCCATCAGGATCGCGAGCGGCACCGTCGCGGCGACGGTGAACATGCCCCAGGGACTGTCGGCGAGCGCGCGTACGACGATCAGCGCCAGCACCGCGAGGATGATGACCATGATCATGAAGGCGCCGACCAGCGCGATCGTGCCCGCGAGCGGCCCCATCTCCAGCCGGATCAGCTCGCCGAACGAGCGGCCGTCGCGGCGCATCGATATGAACAGCACGAGGAAATCCTGCACCGCGCCCGCGAGGACGACGCCCGCCAGCAGCCACAGCATCCCCGGCAGATAGCCCATCTGCGCGGCGAGGACGGGACCGACCAGCGGGCCCGCCCCGGCGATCGCGGCGAAGTGGTGGCCGAACAGCACGGTCCGGTCGGTCGGCACGAAATCGAGCCCGTCGGCATGGCGGACGGCCGGCGTCGCCCGCGCCGGATCGAGCCCGACGACGCTGCGCGCCAGATAGAGGCTGTAGTAGCGATAGGCGATCAGATAGACCGACAGCGCCGCGACGACGAGCCACAGCGCGTTGACCTGCTCGCCGCGCTGGATCGCCATGCCGCCGGCGGCGAGCGCCCCGAGGCCGGCCACTCCGATCCAGGGGAGGTGGCGGGCGATGCTGCGCGACGACGTCATGATCTGGTGGCCCCTCCGAAAAGCTGTCGCGCCTGCCTATCGCCCCTGCTTCGGTCCTGTCCACCATTTGCGGGCGAGGCGGGGAGCGTTTCGGCGACTCCCGGATTTTACGGAGGATCGCCGGCCGTTCGAATGCGTTTACAGTGCCGGCGGGGCTGGAGGCCGGATGGCCGTCGGTCGCACCGTCCAGTGGGGGAACGGTGCGAGGCGTAGACGACGGCGTCGTCATCTGGATCGATCAGGACGGCCGGTCGCGCCGTGGGGAGCGTCGCGCCGCATCGTCCGCCGTCGGCCATGGGCCGTCGATCGTCGATAGCCGGTCCCGCGCTCCCGGAGAGCCGGGAGCCCGTGGCAATGGATGGATCGGGGCTGATATGTCTGTCATCACGAGTTTCGACCTGCCTTCGGCGGGCAACAGGAAAAGCGGTCACCCCCTGCTGGTCGTCGATGACGAGCCGGCGTTCGGCGGGATCGTGAAGGCGCTGCTTGCGGGCAGCGGCCATGCGGTCGACGTTGCGCCCGATGCGCCCGCCGCCTTCCAGGCGGTGCGTCTCCGGCAATATTCGCTGATCCTGATGGATATCGAGATGGCCGGGATCACCGGCCTGCGCGGGATCGTGCCGATCCGGCAGACCGCCGACTGGACCAAGCAGGTGCCGATCATCGCCTTCACCGCGCATCGGCCGCCGCGCGGCGAGCGCTATTTCCTCGAACATGATTTCGATGGCTGGCTGCCCAAGCCGTTCACCGCGACCGACCTGCACGGCCTGCTGCGGCGCTGGCTGCCGCTCGACGCGATCGACGAAGGTGCGGCGACGCGCGAGGGGCTTGAGCAGATCATGGGCCGGGAGCCGATGGAGGCGATGATCGCCCGGTTGCGCTACAGCTTCGCCCAGGCGATCGCGGCGATCGACGCGGGGGCCGATCCGGCGCCCTATGGTCACAGGCTGGGCGGGTTGAGCGGCACCTTGGGGCTGCCGGTGCTCGGCGCGGCCTGGCTGGCGCTGGCGGGCGGGCATGCCAAGGTCTGGGACACGGTGCGGCGGCTCACCCTCGAATGGATGGGCGTGTCGGAATGACCTCCGTGACAGCTTGTCCTTGAAAATCGTCGCGATCGGGATCAGCCAGCCCTGATGAGTTCCGGGTTGGGTGAAGCGATGCGTGACGAAGCAACGGGGGCCGGCTGGCATTTCTGGATCGATCGGGGCGGCACTTTCACCGATATCGTGGCGCTGTCGCCCGATCGCCGGACCGTGACGCGCAAGCTGCTGTCGTCGCACCCCGAGCGCTATGCCGACGCGGCGATCCAGGGCATTCGCGACCTGCTCGGCCTCGCCGCCGCCGATCCGATCCCGGCGGACCGGATCGCCAGCGTGAAGATGGGCACCACCGTCGCCACCAACGCCCTGCTCGAACGGCAGGGCGAGGCGGTCGCGCTGGTCACCACGCTCGGCTTCCGCGACATGCTGCGCATCGGCTATCAGAACCGGCCCCGGCTGTTCGACCGCCATATCGTCCTGCCCGACCGGCTCGAACGGCGCGTGATCGAGGCGCGCGAGCGGATCGATGCCGAGGGGCGCGTGCTGCTGCCGCTCGACGTCGACCATGTCGAGGCGGAACTGCGCGGCGCCTTCGCGGCGGGCTGCACCGCCGTCGCGATCGTGCTGATGCACGGCTATCGCTTTCCCGCGCATGAGGACCGGATCGCCGGGATCGCGCGCGGCATCGGCTTCACCCAGATATCGGTGAGCAGCCGGGTCAGCCCGCTGATGAAGATCGTCAGCCGTGGGGACACCACGCTGGTCGACGCCTATCTGTCGCCGGTGCTCGGTCGCTATGTGGCCCAGGTGGCGGAGGCGCTGGGCGACGGCGTCCCGCTCGCCTTCATGCAGTCCAATGGCGGGCTGATCGGGGCGGAGCGCTTCCGAGGGCGCGACGCGATCCTGTCGGGGCCGGCGGGCGGCATCGTCGGCATGGTCCGCACCGCCGAGGCCGCCGGCTTCGGTAAGGTGATCGGCTTCGACATGGGCGGCACCTCGACCGACGTGTCGCACTATGCCGGGAATTACGAACGGACGCTGGAGACCGTCGTCGCCGGTGTCCGGCTGCGCGTGCCGATGATGAGCATCGACACGATCGCGGCGGGCGGCGGATCGATCTGCCGCTTCGACGGGACCCGGCTGCGCGTCGGCCCCGAATCCGCCGGGGCCGATCCGGGGCCGGCCTGCTATCGCCGGGGCGGGCCGCTGACGATCACCGACTGCAACGTGCTGCTCGGCAAGCTCCAGCCCGACGTCTTTCCGAAGCTGTTCGGGCCGGACGGGAACCAGCCGATCGACGCCGCGATCGTCCGTCGGACGTTCGAGGCGCTGGCCGACGAGGTCGCTGCCGCCGGCCTGCCGCCGACCACGCCCGAGGCGCTGGCCGAGGGGTTCCTGGCGATCGCGGTCGAGGGCATGGCCAATGCGATCAAGAAGATATCGGTCGCGCGCGGGCATGACGTCGGCGACTATGTCCTCGCCTGTTTCGGTGGAGCGGCGGGCCAGCATGCCTGTCTCGTCGCCGATGCGCTGGGCATGGGCCATGTCATGATCCACCCGCTCGCCGGGGTGCTGTCGGCCTATGGCATCGGCCTCGCCGACCAGCGCATCCTGCGCCATCGCGCGGTCGAGGCGGCGCTGGGGGCAGCGGCGCTGGCGGAGGCCGCGGTGCTGATGGACGCGCTGGAGGGCGAATGCCGCGCGCAGGTCGTGACCGACGGCTTCGATCCCGGCGGCGCGCGCTTCCGCCGCAGCCTGCTGGTCCGCTACCAGGGGACCGATACCGGCATCGAGATCGACGAGGCCGACGAGGCGACGATCCGCCGCCTGTTCGAGGAACGCTATCGGCAGCGCTTCAGCTTCGCGATGCCGGACGTGCCGCTGATCGTCGAATCGGTCGCGGTCGAGCTGGTCGTGCCCGCGATCCGGCCCGAACCTGCCGCGGGTAGCGCCGCGCCGCCGCCCGAGACGGAGCGGCGGCAGGCTCGCCTGTTCGCGAACGGCATCGGGCACGACGCGCCGGTGCTGGCGCGCGAGACGCTGGCGCCGGGCCGGTCGATCGCCGGGCCGGCGATCATCCACGACAGCACCGCGACGGTGGTGGTCGAGCCGGGCTGGTCGGCGCGGACGACCGAGGCGGGCGATCTGATCCTCAGCCGCGTCGCGCCGCGCGAGCAGAGGGCAGGTGCCGACGGCACGATGCTCGATCCGGTCCGGCTGGAGATCTTCAACAACCTGTTCATGGCGATCGCCGAGCAGATGGGGCAGGCGCTCCAGAACAGTGCCCTGTCGGTCAACATCAAGGAAAGGCTCGACTTCTCCTGCGCGCTGTTCGACGGCGGCGGCGCGCTGGTCGCCAATGCGCCGCACATGCCGGTGCATCTCGGATCGATGGGGGACAGCGTGCGCGCGGTGCGCGACGCGGCGCGCGGTTCGCCGCGCGGGCTGCGCCCCGGCGACGCCTATCTGATCAACAATCCCTATAATGGCGGCACCCATCTGCCCGACCTGACGGTCGTGATGCCGGTGTTCGACGATGACGGCCGCTGCTCCTTCTACGTCGCTGCGCGGGGCCATCATGCCGACATCGGCGGGCGCACGCCGGGATCGATGCCGCCCGACAGCCGCACGCTCGACGAGGAGGGGGTGCTGTTCGACGCCTTCCCGCTGGTCGAGGACGGGCGTCTGCGCGAGGCCGAGTTTCGCGCGAAGCTCGCCGCCGGGCCCTGGCCGGCGCGCGATCCCGACCGCAACGTCGGTGACATCCGCGCCCAGATCGCCGCCTGCGCGCGCGGCGCCGACGAGATCCGCAAGATGGTCGCCCATTATGGGCGCGACACCGTCACCGCCTATATGCGCCATGTGCAGGACAATGCGGCCGAGGCGGTGCGCCGCGTGCTCGACCGGATCGGCGACGGCGCCTTCGCCTATGAACTGGACGACGGATCGCGCATCGCGGTGGCGATCCGGGTCGATCGCGCGGCGCGGCGGGCGGTGATCGACTTCACCGGCACCAGCGCGCAGCAGGCGAGCAACTTCAACGCGCCGCCGTCGATCTGCCGCGCGGCGGTGCTCTACGTGATGCGCACGCTGGTCGACGAGGACATGCCGATGAACGACGGCTGCCTCGAGCCGATCGACATCGTCATCCCCGAGGGATCGATGCTGCGCCCGGCTTGGCCGGCGGCGGTGGTCGCGGGCAATGTCGAGACCAGCCAGGTGATCACCGACGCGCTCTACGGCGCGACCGGCACGATGGCGGCCGCGCAGGGGACGATGAACAACTTCACCTTCGGCGACGCGGTCTACCAATATTATGAGACGATCGGCGGCGGCAGCGGGGCGGGGCCGGATTTCGACGGAACCGCGGCGGTGCAGACGCACATGACCAACAGCCGGCTGACCGATCCGGAAGTGCTCGAATGGCGCTTCCCGGTGCTGCTGGAGGCGTTCGAGGTCCGCCGGGGATCGGGCGGGGCCGGCCGCCATCGCGGCGGCGACGGCATCCACCGCCGCATCCGCTTCCGCCAGCCGATGACCGCGACGATCCTGTCCAACCGCCGCCGGGTCGCGCCCTTCGGCCTCGACGGCGGGGAAGCCGGCGAGGCCGGACGCAACCATGTGCGGCGCGCGGACGGCACGGTCGAGGCGGTCGGGTCGACCGAGAGCGTCGAGATGCGGGAGGGCGACGTGTTCGTGATCGACACGCCGGGCGGCGGGGGCTTCGGCCGGCCATGACGATGCAGGTATAGGGTCGCCCGGGTCCGTCAGATCGGTCGTCGATCGGCGACCAGCGACCTCAGCTTCCCCACATTGTCCTCCAGCATGTGGGGCATGCAGTTCGTCACGCAGAGCAGCAAGCCGCGACGGGCGCCGGCCCGATCCCCATACCATGCCGATAAGGGGGCCGGGGCGAGCCGATGACGATAGGCGCTTCCGCATATTTCGACGTCGTCGGCGTTTCGATCCAGATCGAGCAAGATCGAAAGACAGCCCCCGGATACCGGATGGAGATCGGCCATCGCGGCAACGAGCATGTCCCGCCGCGATCGATAGAGCTGTTTCATCTTTCTCAGATGCCGCATGAAATGGCCCTCCGTCATGAAGCTCGCGACCAGGTGCTGAAGCAACATGCCGGGTGCGGGGTAGTGGAAGGCGGCGACATTTCCGAAGTGCTCGGCAAGCGCCGGGGGAACCACCACGAAGCCGAGGGCAAGCGACGGGCTGATCGATTTGCTGAACGTGCCGATATGGATCACCCGCCCGCTCCTGTCCGCTGCCGCGAGCGCGGGGGAGGCGCGGCCGTCGAGTTGGAGCTCGCCGAGATAGTCGTCCTCCACGATCCAGGCATCGGCCGATTTCGCCCAGGCCAGGAGCTTCTCCCGGCGTTCGGCGGAAAGCGGCATGCCGAGCGGCGCCTGCTGGCTGGGGGTGACGATGGCGAGCGCGGCATCGGGAGCGAGCGCGATGCCCCTGTCCACATCCAGTCCTTCGGCATCGACGCGAACCGGGACATTGCGAATATTCGCGAGGCCGAGTGCGATGCGGGCGAGGGGGAAGCCCGGCTCCTCCATCCAGGCGACCGTTCCTTCGAGGCCGAGGCCGCGTATGATGAGGCTCAGCCCCGTCCGATAGCCGTTGGTGACGATGATCTGATCGGCATGGGCGTGGATGCCGCGCGCGACCGCCAGATAGGCCGCGACGGCTTCCCGCAGCGCCGGTTCCCCGCGAGGATCGGGGTAGCTCGTCGGGGCGGTGGCATGGCGCCGGGCGCCGCGCGTGCCAAGCCGCGCCCACAGCGTCGTCGGAAAGGCATCCTGCGCCGGCACGCCGATCTGGAAAGGCATGACGGCCTCGGAAAATGTCGGAAAATAATCCCGCATGGGCGGCGCGACGGTCGCGGCCGGGACCGGTGCCTGGGGACTTGGCGCTTTCGCCACGAAGGTGCCGGCCGGGCCGGCCGAAACGATCAACTGATCATCGACAAGTCGTTCCAGAGCGGCACGGACGGTTCCGCGCGATACCCCGAGCTGGGTCGCCAGATCGCGCCATGACGGCAGGCGGGTCCCCGGGGCGATCTGGCCCGATTGCACGGCATCCCGCAGCGTCGCGCTGATCTGTTCCATGAGGAACGAGGGGCTGGACCGGTCGAGCGGGATGTCGAGCCGCACGGTCGATGGTCCAGTCCTTTTTGCCAATTCCGGTCCTGTCCGAGGTCCCCTTCGCGCGACAATAATAGTGGGCGGAAGCGGAAGAAACCAGTCCGTCCGGACCTGATGTGCCCGGTCCGGACGGAAATGCGCGCGGGAGGCGGAGGATGACACGGGAAAATGAAGCTGGGCCGGCTGATCCCGCGATCGGTCGGCAGCCGACGGTCGTCGTCGTCCGGCATTCGCTGGTCGCGAGGCTATGGCATTGGACGACCGCCGGAACGGTCGTCCTGCTGCTCTGGAGCGGCGTCATGATCTTCAACGTCCACCCCCGCCTCTACTGGGGCGATAGCGGCCACAAGGGCGAAGCCGCGATCATGGAGGTCGCGGCCCGCGATCTTTCCCGCACCCCGCTCGAAGTAATCGGAAGGGCGGGAGGATATGAGGTCGATCTGACCGGTTGGCTCGGCTCGGTGTTGGACCTCGGCAGCGCCGGCAAATTTTTCGTCCTCATCGCCCCGTCCGCGGATTTCCAGTTCGGCGCCACGCGCGCGCTGCATTTCCTGGCGGCCGAGGTCCTGATCGCGACCTGGATTTTCTATGTCGTCTATCTCGTGGCGAGCCGTCGTCTCGGACGATGGGTGATATATTCGAAAGACATGTCCCCGTGCATAATATTCGGACAGATAAAATCCTACTTTACCTTCTGGAGGAAGGGCCGGGATACGGAGATGGACTATAATCCGATCCAGAAGATGATCTATATTGCTTTATTTTTTATATTGATACCTGTTGCCATTCTCTCGGGGATGACGATGTCGAACGCCATGACGGCGCGCTTCCCCCTCCTCCTGGATATGTTCGGCGGCCGCCAGTCCGCCCGTACGATCCACTTCATCGCGGCGGGATCATTTGCGCTGTTCGTCGTGGTCCATATCGCGGCGCTGCTCATGGCGGGACCGGTCAATCACATGCGCGCCATCGTCACCGGCCGTTTCCGGATCACTCAGAAGAAAGTCGTCGGACGATGAAACGGATTCTCTCTCGCCGTGTCGTTCTGGGATCGATGGCCGCAGCCGGCGGGTTCTCGTTGCTCGGGCTGGGCGTTCGTGGCTTTCCATTCCCCATTCGCAATCCGCGCGATGCCGGGGAGGCGTTGGCATGGCGCGGCCAGGAAATGCTCCTCGCATCACAACCGCTGGTGCGCGAATATGCATCCGATCAGATTTCACGGGAATTTCCGGTCAACGGCACCATGCCGTCGCATGAGCGCTATCGCCGCCTGCTCGAGACGGGCTTTCGCGACTGGGCGCTGCGGGTGGACGGATTGGTCGCGCGGCCGCTCAGCCTCAGCTTGCCGCAGCTTCGCGCATTGCCCCTCCGTAGCCAGATCACCCAGCATAATTGCGATGAGGGATGGAGCGCGATCGGGCAATGGACCGGAGTGCCGTTGCGCCATATCCTGGCCATGGCGGGACTGAGACCGCAGGCACGCTATGTCGTGTTCCACTGCATGGACGTGATGGATGTGGACAAGCGGCCCTATTATGAGAGCCTCGATCTGCTCAATGCGACGCATCCGCAGACGATCCTTGCCCATGCGATGAACGGACAGGCCCTTGCGCCCGAACATGGCGCCCCCTTGCGTCTGCGGGTGGAGCTTCAGATCGGCTACAAAAATGCCAAATGGCTCGACCGCATCGAAGTGACCGACAGCCTGAACCGCTATGGGAAAGGGCGCGGCGGATGGTGGGAGGATTTCGACAACGCCCCATGGTTTGCCGGGCAATGATGGTTCGGCGACGCCATGGCCAAGCAATGCGGTGATCGCCGGACAGGCCTTTCTCCCGGTCGTGGAGCAGGGCTCTATCGCGCCAGCGATCCGGGGAGGACGCCGAAGCGGCGCTTGAACAGGCGGGTGAAGTGGCTGCTGTCGTTGAAGCCGGCGGCGAAGGCGACCTGGCTGACCGTGCGGAAGCGGGGATCGCCGGCGACCAGCCATTTGCGCGCCTCGTCGAGCCGCACGTCGGCGAGCCACTGGCGCGGGGTCGCGCCGACCTCCCCGAACAGGCGGTAGAGGCTGCGGCGCGACAGGGCGAAGCGGCGCGCCAGCGTCTCGATGCTCATGTCGGGATCGGCCGCATTCTCGACCACCCAGGAGCGCATCTTGCCGATCTCCGCCTCGGCGCGGGAGCGGCGATGCGAGTCGCTGTCCGGGCGGTTCTCGATCAGCCGGTCGAGCAGCGACATCGTCACCGACAGCGTCAGCATCGAATCGCGCGCGTCCATCTCCTCCTCCGCGTCGGCGTCGACGATGCTGGCGAGCATCGCGGAGAGCATGTTGCCGATGCCCTTGCGGCCCTGGAGGCGTCGGCCGAACAGCCGGTCGCTGTCGGGGCGGAGCTGCGACACGGTCGAGCGCGGCATGGCGAGCACGACCGAGCGGTTGCGGCCGAAGGCGTCGATCGTCGACGGCGCGTGCGAATCCATCAGCACCATGTCGCCCGCGCTCAGCACGTTCTGCCGGTCATAATGGTCGACATGGATGTCGCCGGCGAGCGGCATCAGGATGAAGGCGCAGTCCTCCCACCGGTCGCGCAGGGCGGGGCGCTTGCTGCGGACGGCGTTCGCGTGGACCAGATAGCCCTCGAACGGCCCGCGCGACACCGGCGTCAGCATGCCCGCCGAACGGATCGCGGACGAGGTCGGCTCGGTATCGTAGACGCCATAGGCCGCGCGCAGCGAACTGGCGAAGTGGTTCGCGTCCGACGATGCTGGCATTGACCCCATCCTCGCTCCCTTTCCTTGACGGGCGAAGGCTCCGGCGCTGGCCGCCATGATGAAGGGATTCATGGAAGTTTCAAGTAACTTCGACGGTCCGGACCCACCGCCGGAGCAGGTTGGCACGGCCAGACGATCAAATGGCACGGGCAGGCGGGACGGCTTTCGGCCCCGATGTTATCCGCCGAGGATCGAACGAAAAGCCGACCGGCCCGAGAGCCGACGGCAGCGCGATCCGGAGGAACGCGCCGGCGAGCCGGCGTCCTGTCGAAACAGCAAAGGGGCAATCGATGAAAAAGCTTCACAGGGTCATATTGTGCGCCGGCGCGGCGGGCTGGGCCTCGATCGCGGCCACCCAGGGCGCCTTTGCCCAGGCCGCACCGGTCGACGACAGCGGCGAGATCGTCGTCACCGCGCAGAAGCGCGCCCAGTCGGTCCAGGACGTCGGCATCTCGCTGACCGCGATCGGCGCCGACGAGCTGCGCCGCAACCAGATGACCGACGTCAACCAGCTCGCCAACCAGATCCCCAACGTGCTCGCGACGACCAGCTCGAACCTGCCCGCCTTCACGGTGCGCGGCATCGGCCTGAACGAGTTCGCGTCGAACTTCGACTCGCCGGTCGCGGTCCATATCGACGAGGTCTACAAGTCGAAGCCCTACATGCTGTCGATGCCCTTCTACGACATCCAGCGGGTCGAGGCGCTGAAGGGGCCGCAGGGCACGCTGTTCGGCCGCAACACCACCGGCGGATCGGTCAACTATTACACGCAGGAGCCGCAGTTCACCCCGAGCGGCGGCTTCAACGCCAGCGTCGACAATTACGGCCGGGTGCGCGCCGACGGCTTCTTCAACCAGCCGCTCAGCGACACGGTCGCCGCCCGCGCCTCCTATTATGTCGCGCAAGGCTGGGGCGGCCCCTATCGCAACCTGCTGACCGGCAAGGACTTCGGCAAGCCGAACCAGCTCGCCGGCCGCCTCCAGCTCAAATGGGCGGGCGAGGGCACGACCGCGCGGCTGATGGTCTACGGCTTCAAGGACAAGAGCCAGCTCACCCCCTATAAGAGCCCGGGCCTGTTCAACCCGGACGGCAGCTATTGCGCCGCCGTCTTCACCGGCGCGATCCAGAAGGACCGGGGCGCCTGCCTGAAGTTCGGCCCGTTCGTGCCGGGGCCCGACCCGCGCGGCCTGCGCGAGACGCAGAGCATCCGCAACATGAACGCCGACGCGCCGTGGAAGGCCGACAATTCGGCATTCGGCGGCTATCTGCGGCTGGAGCAGGAGGCGGGCGCCTTCCAGCTCACCTCGATCACCGCGTTCGACTATTTCGAGCGCGACCAGGTCGATGACGGCGACAACACGCCCTATGTCGCGGTCAACCAGAACCTCTACAGCCGGATCAAGCAATTCTCGCAGGAGCTGCGCGCGACGGCGAAGTTCGACCGGCTCAACGTCCTGATCGGCGGCTTCTTCGAGCATGACTCGATCGACGAGGCGACCAACGCCAATACGAGCGAGAATCCGTTGACCGGCCTGCCGCCCTTCGCGCCGCGCCTCGCCGACGACTACAAGCAGAAGGTCCGCTCGCTCGCGATCTTCACCAACAACGAATATGCGGTGACCGACCAGCTCTCGCTGATCGTCGGCCTGCGCTACACCAACGACCGCACCTCGCTCGACGGCAGCACCTATCTGGGCGCGAACGACCCGAGCGGCCGGCGCCACCTGATCACCCCGGTGATCCCGGTCGATGCGCTCGTCGCGCACCGCACCGACGGCACCACCTCCTTCCGGGGCGGCGTCAACTGGAAGGCGTCGCGCGACCAGCTCTTCTACGCCTCGATCTCGCGCGGCTTCCGCAGCGGCGGCTACAGCGTGCCGTTCGGCGGCGTGATCACGACCTTCGACCCGGAACGGCTGACCGCCTATGAGATCGGGTCGAAGTCGCGGCTGCTCGATCGCACGCTCGACCTGAACCTCGCGGCCTTCTTCTACGATTACAAGGACATCCAGACCAACGTCGACGATCCGCTGTCGCCGCTGGTGCCGATCACCCGCAACATCGGCGGCTCGCGCACCTATGGCGCCGAGGCGGAGCTGACCTGGCGGCCCGATCCGAGCTGGACGGTGCGGCTGGGCGGCAGCTATCTCGACGCCAAGTTCCGCAACACCACGGCGGTCATCACCACCTATGCGGGGCCGGTGCCGCTCGACGGCAAGCGTCCGGTCAACACGCCGAAATGGACCGCGCAGGGCCTGATCCAGAAGAGCGTGCCGCTGAGCGACGACCTCGACCTGATAGGCAGCACCGACTTCAAATATACCGCCAAGCGCTATCTGGAGGCGACCAACCAGCTGTTCGACAGGGCGCCCGCCTATTGGGTGCAGAACGCGCGGCTGGCCGTCGCCAGCAAGTCGGGCGGCTGGGAGATCGCGGCCTGGGGCAAGAACATCTTCAACAAGGATTACCTGACCTACCTGAACAACATCAGCTTCTTCCGCATCGAGATCTATGGCGAGCCGGTTTCCTACGGCCTTTCCGCCTCGATCAAGTTCTGACAACAAGGGGCCGGGGCGCGGCGACGTGGTCCGGCCCGGACATGGCGGTATTCACATGACGACCGGTTTCTACACCGACGAACGCTGCTTCTGGCATTCGGTCGGGATGCAGGCGCTGTTCCTGCCCGTGGGCGGCTGGGTCCAGCCTCCTTCGGGCGCGGCCGGCGCGGACACGCCCGATTCCAAGCGACGGCTGCTCTCGCTGGTGCAGGCGAGCGGGCTGATCGATCATCTGGCGGTGGCGAGCGCCGATCCCGTCAGCCGGGAGGACATGCTCCGCGTCCACACGGTCGACTATATCGACCGCTTCAAGGCGACCAGCGACGCGGGCGGCGGCGATCTCGGCGGCTTCGCGCCGTTCAGCCAGGGCGGCTACGAGATCGCGGCGCTGTCGGCGGGGCTGGCGAAGCGGGCGGTCGACGACGTGCTGTCGGGCCGGCATCGCAACGCCTATGCGCTGTGCCGCCCGGCCGGCCATCACTGCCTGCCCGACGGGTCGATGGGCTTCTGCCTGCTGTGCAACATCCCGATCGCGATCGAGGCGGCGCGCGCCCGCCACGGCGCGCTGCGCGTCGCGGTGGTCGACTGGGACGTCCATCACGGCAACGGCACCCAGGCGGTCTATTACGGCCGCGACGACACGCTCACCATCTCGCTCCACCAGGAGAATTGCTTCCCGCCCGGCTATAGTGGCGAGGAGGATCGCGGCGAGGGCAGGGGCGCCGGCTGCAACCTCAACATCCCCTTGCCGCCGGGCGCGGGCGACGAGGCCTATCGCCACGCGCTGCGGGCGCTGGTGATCCCGGCGATCGAGCGCTTCCGTCCCGACCTGATCGTCGTCGCCAGCGGCCTCGACGCCGGCGCCGCCGATCCGCTCGCCCGGATGCTCGTGCACAGCGAGACCTTCCGCGCGATGACCGGCGAGCTGATGGCGCTCGCCGACCGGCTGTGCGGCGGCAAGCTGGTCGTCGTCCATGAGGGGGGCTATTCGGAGGCGGTGGTGCCGTTCCTCGGCCTCGCCATCATCGAGACGCTCAGCGGCCATCGCACCGACGTGGTCGACCCCACGCTCGACATCTTCGTGCCGCAGCAGCCGGGGGCGAAGTCGCTCGCCTTCCAGCGGCAGGTGATCGACGAGATGGTCGAGGCCTGGACAGCGTCGCAGGCCGGGATCTGAGGGCAGGCGGTCAAGCCATTGAACTCAAAGAAGTTCGAATTCGGTTGTTGGAATGTATAGACATTAGGAGTGTGGCCGAAAGGTCGCAGCCCGATAGGAACTGCCTATTTGATTGAATATTCAATTGACTTGTCCAACGCCCCTGCGGACAAGACCGGATATAGTTCGACATATGTCTGGGAGAAAAAGGGTATGATGCAATCGCAGCTTCGCAGCCTGTCGCAGGCCAGCGGGAAGGCCCTGGCCGCCGCGCTGATGCTGACGGGCGTCCATGGCGCGGCGCTGGCGCAGGACGGCGGCGCGACCGCCGAGGCGGAGGCCCCGGCCTATGGCGACATCGTCGTCACCGCGCAGAAGCGCGAGCAGAATATCCAGAAGGTCGGCGTCGCGATCAGCGCGCTCGGCAAGCAGGGCCTGGCCGATCTCGGCCGGCAGGACATCTCCGCGCTGGCGACCAAGCTGCCGAGCGTGCAGGTGCTGGCCTACAGCCCGACCCTGACCGTCTTCAACATCCGCGGCGTGTCGCAGAACGACTTCGCCGACTCGCAGGAGGCGCCGATCGCCTTCTATAACGACGAGGTCTATGTCAGCGCGCTCGGCGCGATCAGCGGCCAGATGTTCGACCTCGAGCGCGTCGAGATGCTGCGCGGGCCGCAGGGCACGCTGTTCGGGCGCAACGCCACCGGCGGCCTGATCCAGGTCGTGTCGGCCAAGCCGACCCGCGACCTGACCGGCTTCGGCACCGTCACCGTCGGCAGCTACGGCCAGGTCGCGACCGAAGGCGCGATCAGCGGCCCGCTGAGCGACACGCTGCGCGCCCGCCTGTCCTTCTCCACCAACCATCATGGCGGCTACATCGACAACAGCATCGGCAAGGACCTCGGCAATTCGAAGTTCTACGGCGGCCGCTTCCAGCTTGCCGGCGACGTCGGCGAGGGCGGCGAGTTTACGCTGAAGCTGCAGGGCCTGCGCAACGACAAGGAGCGGACCGGCGGCCTCTATTCGCACCGCACCGCGATCGCCAATGCCGACGGCCTGGGCGAATATGTCGGCCGGAACGACAATCCGTTCGGCACCTGCGCCGGCTGCGACATGTTCGGCTATGTCCAGGCGGGCAACGACCCGTTCAAGGTCGCTTTCAACGGCCCGAACAATTTCAGCCGCAGCTACTGGAGCGCGTCGCTGCGCTATGTGCAGGACCTGGGCGGCGTCACGCTGACCTCGATCAGCGACTATCAGTATCTCCGGAAGCGCTACGGCGAGGACGCGGACATGTCGCCCGCCAGCACCTTCGCCTATTCGACCAGCCAGAACCTCGACCAATATTCGCAGGAACTGCGGCTGTCGAACAGCAGCGACCGCGCCACCTGGGTGGTCGGCGGTTATGCGATCAAGATCGTCAGCAAGAACGGCTACAACACCGATCTGACCGGCAGCCTGGGCCTCAGCGAGATCTATGGCGGCACGCTCAAGACGACCTCGTTCGCCGGCTTCGGCCAGCTCGAATACAACCTGACCGACCAGGTCGCCCTGATCGGCGGCCTGCGCTATTCGGCCGACCGCAAGACGATCGACTTCACCCATGCCGAGAACGGCGTGACCGACTTCACCTTCGACCGGGCCAGCGTCGGCAAGCTCGCGCGGCAGAAGTTCAACGACTGGTCGGGCAAGGCCGGCATCAACTTCAAGCCGAACGAGGACACGCTGATCTATGCCAGCGTCAATCGCGGCATCAAGGGCGGCGGCTTCGGCACCCCGGCGTTCAACCCCGGCGACCTGACCACCATCCCGTTCAAGGAAGAGGTGCTGACCGACTATGAGGGCGGCGTGAAGCTGACCCTGTTCGATCGCACGACCCACCTGAACCTGTCGGCCTTCTATTACGACTATAAGGACTATCAGGCGTTCGAGCTGGTCGACCTGGCGCTCGCGGTCCGCAACAAGGACGCGACGATCAAGGGCGTCGAGGCCGAGTTCAACACCCGTCCGGTCGACGGCCTCTACCTCCAGACCTTCGCCACCTATCTCGACAGCAAGGTGAAGGGCGTGATCCTGCCGGGCGGCCGCGTCGCCAATACCCGCATGCCGCAGGCGCCGAAGTGGAGCATCGGCTGGCTGGTCCGCTACGAGCTCGATGCGGGCCCCGGCCGGCTCGCGCTCCAGACCGACTGGAAATATGACAGCGCGCAATATCTCTCGACCTTCAACGCGCCGGTCGATCGCCAGCCGGGCCGGGTCGTCGGCAATGCCCGCGTCACCTATGGCTTCGGCGACGGCAAGTGGGAGGTTGCGGGCTTCGTCAACAACCTGACCGACAAGAAGTACCGGCTCTACAATCTCGACCTGTCGGGCCCGTTCGGCTTCACCCAGCAGGCCTATGCCCGGCCGCGCTGGTTCGGCGCGAGCGTCACCCGCAGCCTGTAAGGAAAAGGCTCGGCCGCGTGGTTGATGCGGCCGGGCCATTCATTTTACGCCACCCCCGTGTAGGTTGGGGTAACGAAGGTTTTTGGGCGGGGCGGCCGCTTACGCCGCCCCCTCGGTGATCTTGTCGAAGAAGGTCATCCCGACATTGGCGACCAGCGAGCCGCCGTCGACCGCGAGCACCGCGCCGTTGACGAAGGAGGCGGCAGGGGAGAGCAGCCAGGCGATCGCCTCGGCGGCCTCGTCCGAGCTGCCGGCGCGGCGCTGCGGCACGAACTCGCTGACCTTGGCATAGGCGCCCTCGAGGTCGTCGGCGATCTGCATCGTCTCCATCTCCTCGTCGCCCATCTCGGTGCGGATCCAGCCCGGCGCGACGATATTGGCGCGCAGCCCGTCGCGGGCATGCTCATAGGCCAGCGCCTGCGTCATCAGCTGGAGGCCGGCCTTGGACGCCGAATAGGCGGCGAGGCCCGGGCCGGTCTGCACCCCGCCGACCGAGGTGATCGAGACGACCGCGCCCTTGCGCGCCAGCAGGTGCGGAAGCGCCGCCTGGGTCAGCACGAAGGGGCCGGTCAGGTTGATGCCGATCTGCTGGTTCCAGGCGTCGAGGCTCATTTCCCCGAACGGCGCGTTGATCAGGATGCCGGCGTTGAGCACCAGGCCGTCGAGCCGGCCGAAATGCGCGACCACGTCGGCGACCAGCTTGCGCGCGGCCTCCGGATCGCCGACGTCGCTGACGAAGGGGACCGCGCCCGTCTCCGCCGCGACCGCGTCGAGCGGTGCCTTGCGGCGGCCGCATATCGCCACCCGCCACTCGCGCGACAGCCGCCGGGCCGCCGCGGCGCCGATACCGCTGCCGCCGCCCGTGACGATGACGACCGGCTTTTCCCCATTCTGATCCTGACTCATTCGAACACCCTTTGCCGTGGTTGAATTGAAACGCAGTCCATTTTTGGAGCAGTAGATTCGCGGTTAAGCCTGTCTTATACGCTCTTCCTAGATAAATTATTGGACTGTGGTCCAGATAGAAAATAGAAATCCACGCGAATCGATAAGGGGGACGGAATGAAGTGGGCTTTTGTCGGTCCGCTGATCGGCGGCACCTTTCTGGCCATGTATCCGATGATGACGACGCCGATCCTGATCGGCGGCGCCGTCGACAGCGCGCATCTGTCGGCCGAGCAGGCGGGATGGATCGGAACGCTGTCGATCGGCGCGGTCGCGGCGGCGTCGATGCTGATGCCGTCGCTGCTGCGGCGCTTCCCCGGCCGCCTGCCGCTCTTCCTGTTCGCGGCGATGCTGGCGGCGGGCTATCTGGGCTTCTCCGTCTCGCGCAGCTTCGCCATGTTCGGCCTGTTCGCGCTGCTCGGCGGCACCGGATCGGGCGGGTTGCTGGCGGGCATGGCGATGCGGATCGCCAAGGCGCCGAGCCCCGATCAGGTCTATGGCGTCATCTACGCGGTCGCGACCGGCATCTATGCGGTGCTGCTGTCGCTGCTGCCGGTGGTCGGCGGCGCGTTCGGGGCATCGGCGATGTTCGTCGTGCTGGGGCTGGTGGCGCTGGCGACGATGCCGGCGCTGGCGCTGCTCGGCGACGACGTCGCGCCGGGCGACGAGCATCATGACGCGACCGCGCCCAAGCCGTGGGCGATGATTGCGATCGTCGTCCTGGTCATGACGGTGGCCTTCCCGCTCTATGGCGGCGTCTACGCCTTCTCCGAGCGGCGCGCGGTGGCGATCGGGCTCGAGCCGGCGGCGATCGGCGCGACGCTGGGCGCGACCACGCTGATGACGGTGATCGGCGCGCTGCTGGTCGCCTGGGTCGGCACCCGGCCGGGGCGCACCATCCCGACGCTGGCGACGATGGCGGTCGCGACCCTGGCCTATGGCCTCGTCCTCGGCGCGGCGGGCACGGTGCCGTTCATCGCCGGGATGCTCGCCTTCGGGTTGATGCAGATGGCGCTCAACTCCTATTTCTTCGGCCTCGCCTCGGTGCTCGACCGCGAGGGGCGGGTGGCGGCGGCGTTGCAGGGCTATTCGCTGGTGCCCTATGCGCTGGGCGCGGCGCTGTTCGGCACGCTCGGCAATGACGGCAATCTCGCGCGGCTCGCCTTGCCGTCGGTCGCGATCAACATCGTCGCGGCGCTGATCCTGGTGCCGATGCTGATCCGCCTCGACCGCACCGCCCAACGGAGGACCGCATGACCCTCGCCCGTTCCGCGATCGACTGGCGCCACGTCGCCGGCCTCGGCGTCGCGCTGGTGATCGCCGGCCAGTTCTCCGGCTGGAACTACGGCCTCGCCTCGGCCGGCTGGGCGAACATGATCGTCGCCACGCTGCTGATGGCGTCGCTCAGCTTCGGCCTCGCCCAATGCCTGGCCGAGCTGTCGGCGGCCCGGCCGCATGCCGGCGGGCTCTACATCTATTGCGAGGACGCCTTCGGGCCGTTCGCCGGCTATCTGGTCGGCTGCGCGGTGGTGGTGGCGCTGACGATCGGCACCGGCGCCGCGGCCGAGTTCATCTCGGCCTATGCGACCCATGTCTTCGGCTTCGGCGGCTGGCCGCTCAAGATCGGCATCTTCGTCATCATCCTGCTCCTGCACCTGCGCGGGGTGGGGGAGGCGATGCGGCTGATGGTCGGCGCCGGCCTGCTGGCGCTGGCGGCGATCCTGCTGTTCGGGGTGACGATGCTGCCGCATTTCGACCCGGCCAACCTGACCCTGCCGGGCCAGCGGCTGCACGTCGATCCGCGCGGCGTCTTCTCCTGCATCCCCTTTGCGATCTGGCTGTTCATCGCGGTCGAGCAGACCGCCGCCGCCGCCGAGGAGGTCGCGGAACCCGCGCGCAACATGCCGCGCGGCATCATCGCGGCGGTGCTGACCCTGCTCGTCACGGCGATGGTCGTCCTCGTCCTGGGCGTCGGCGGGGGCGGCATCCAGCATATCGGCGGGGCGGACGATCCGCTCTATGCCGCGATGGCGAGCCCCGAGGTCGGCGGCACCGCCGGCTGGGCGACGGCGTTCGTCGGGCTGGGCGGTATCGTCGGCCTGCTCGGCACGCTGTTCTCGCTGATCTACTCGACCTCGCGGCAGATCTTCGCGCTGGCGCGCGACGGGCGGCTGCCGGCGATCCTCGGCCGCACCAACAAGCGCGGCGCGCCCGACCTGGCGCTGCTCCTCGTCGTCGCGGTCGGCGTCGGCATGTCGGCGATCTCGCCCGACAAGGTGCTGCTGATCGTCGTGCTGTCGCTGAGCCTGTCTTACGTCGTGCTGCTCGCCAGCTTCATCCGCCTGCGCCTCGTCCGGCCCGATCTGCCGCGCCCGTTCCGCGCCGCGGGCGGGATCGGCACGGCGCTGGTCTGCATGATCCTGTCGGGCGCGCTGTTCGCCGCCTGCTTCCAGGTCGACGCGACCGTGCTGGCCGCGCTCGGCCTGCTCTTCGCGGTGATCGTCCTCAGCTATCTGCGCCTGCCGGTCCGCCGCGCGCAGCCCTCCTCCCTCCTTCCCGAAGAAAGGTCCGTCGATGCTTCCTGACGAAGAACTGCTGGAACGGCGCCAGCGCGTGCTGGGGCGCAACGCGCCGCTGTTCTACGAGCGGCCGGTCCACCTGGTCAAAGGCAAGGGCGTCTGGGTGACCGACGCCGACGGACGCGACTATCTGGACGTCTACAACAACGTCCCCTGCGTCGGTCATTGCCACCCGCATGTCGTCGAGGCGATCGCCACCCAGGCGGGCATCCTCAACATCCACACGCGCTACCTCCACGAGACGGTGGTCCGCTATGCCGAGCGGCTGACGGCGACCTTCGACGCGTCGCTGAACAGCGCGGTGTTCACCTGCTCGGGCACCGAATCCAACGAGCTGGCGCTGCGCATGGCGCGCTTCCGCACCGGCGGCGAGGGCGTGATTGTCAGCGACTTCTGCTACCACGGCAATTCGAAGATGGTCGCCGAGCTGACGACCTGCTTCCCGGTGCCCGAACCCTTCCCGGCCTATGCCCGCAAGGTGCCGGTGCCCGATCCCTATCGCGACCGGCAGGGGATGAGCGACGAGCAACTCGCCGATCATTTCGCGGCCAAGGTGGCGGAGGCGGTCGCCTCGTTGCAGGCGGCGGGGATCAAGGTCGCGGCGCTGCTGATCGACACGCTGTTCGCCAATGAGGGCCTGCCCGAACTGGTGCCCGGCTACGCCGCCAAGGCGGTGGAGATCGTCCGCAAGGCGGGCGGGCTGTTCATCTGCGACGAGGTCCAGGCGGGCTTCGGCCGCACCGGCGACGCGATGTGGGGCCACCAGCTCAACGGCGTCATCCCCGACATCGTCACGCTGGGCAAGCCGATGGGCAACGGCCATCCGCTCGCCGGGGTAATCACCTCGTCCGACCTGGTCGACGAATTCGGCAAGGTGGCCAACTACTTCAACACCTTCGGCGGCAATCCGGTGTCGGCGGCCGCGGGCATGGCGGTGCTCGACGTGCTCGAAGGCGAGAAGCTGCTCGAAAATGCCCGGACGACGGGCGCCTATGTCCGCGCCGGGCTCGAACGGCTGAAGGACAAGCATGCGATCGTCGGCAATGTCCGCGGCAGCGGCCTCTTCTTCGGGCTCGACCTCGTCCATGACGATGCCGACCGCTCGCCCGCCACGGCGGAATGCAAGCGGCTGATCAACCTGATGCGCGATCGCGGCGTGCTGATCAGCCGGATCGGCCGCTACGACAACATCCTGAAGATGCGGCCGCCGATGGTGTTCGCGAAGGAGCATGCCGACATCCTGCTGTCGACGCTCGACGATGCGCTGCAGGCGCTGTGAGGGGAGTGACCGTGTCCGATTTCTACCGTTTGAGCGATGAGGAACAGGCCGTCCGCCTGACCGAGCTGGCGCGCGTCGCGTTGCAGCGTTGGCCGGGCGACTATAGCGCGGTCACGCTGATCAAATATCGCGAGAACGCGGTCTTCTCGGCGCTGGGCTCGGACGGCCGCAAGGTCGCGGTGCGCGTCCACCGTCATGCCTATCATAGCGACGATGCGCTGCGGTCCGAACTGCAATGGATGCAGGCGCTGGGCCGCGACGGGATCGAGGTGCCGCCGATCATCCCGACCAGCGACGGAGACATCTTCGCCATCGTCGCCGTGCCGGGGGTTCCCGAGCCGCGCCAGGTCGATGTGCTCGGCTGGATGGCGGGCGTGCCGGCGGGATCGTCCGAGGAGGGGCTGGAGGCCGATGAGGACGGCGCGGAGCGGCTGTTCTTCGGCGCGGGCGCGCTGGCCGCGCGGATGCACGACCAGGTCAAGGCGATGGCCCTTCCCGAGGGATTCACCCGCCATGCCTGGGACGATGACGGGCTGATCGGCGCGGACCCCTTCTGGGGGCGCTTCTGGGAACTGGAGCAGCTCACCGCCGAGCAGCACGACCTGCTCCAGCAGGCTCGCGCGAGCGCGCGCGACGACCTCGCCGCGTTCGGCAAGCATGCCGACAATTACGGCCTGATCCACGCCGATTTCGTGCCCGAGAACCTGCTGGTCGAGGACGGACGGCTGAAGCTGATCGACTTCGACGACGGCGGCTATGGCTGGCACATGTTCGACCTCGCGACCGCGCTCTACTTCAACCTCGACCACCCGGCCTACGATCGGATGGAGCGGGCACTGTTCGAGGGCTATCGCTCGGTCCGCGCGCTGCCCGACGCCGACGGCGCGCTGCTGCCGCTGTTCATGTTCCTGCGCAGCACCACCTATCTCGGCTGGGTGCAGACCCGGCCCGAGACGCAGACGGCGAAGGAGCTCGGGCCGATGCTGATCGAGCGCGCCTGCCTCGTCGCCCGGCGCTATCTCGACGATCGGGCGCAGGCCGGCGTGGCGGCATGACGGCGGAGGCGGGCCGGCCGGTCGCGATGCAGGCGCGCGGGCGCAAGCGGCGCGAGGCGCTGCTCGCCGCCGCCCGCGAACTGCTGGCGGAGCGCGAGAGCAGCCAGATCACGCTGGCCGACATCGCCGCGCGGGCCGAGGTCTCGAAGAGCTCCGCCTATCATTTCTACACCGACGCGATCGAGCTGTTCGTCGAACTGGTCTCGCTGCTCGACGGCGAGTTCCAGCAGGCGATCGCGCGCCCGGTGGCGCAGGTCGCCGACTGGGAAGAGCTGATGGGTATCGTGATCGATCGCGCCGCCGGCTATTTCGAGGACAATCCCGCCGCGCAGCAGCTCATGCTCTCGTCGCAGACCCCGCCCGCGATCAAGCGCTACAGCCGCCGGGCCGACGTCGACACCAGCCGGCTGATCGAAAGCCTGATCGATGCGCATTTCGTGCTGCCCGACCTTCCCGACCGCAGCCGCATCTTCTTCTACGCGATCGAGGCGGCCGACCTGATGTTCGGCCTGTCGCTGTTCGAGCGCGGCGCGCTGCTGCGCGAGATGGTCGACGAGGCGAAGCGGATGAGCTGCGCCTATCTGGGGCTCTACATCCCCCGTCACCTGCCGCGGCGGGAAAGCGCATAGAAGGGCCGCGGCCGATCGCGCCATCGAAACGCCGATGACCCGGCCCGCGTTCGCGGCTAAAGGCTTGGCCGATAATATGAACGGTCGAGGGTTTGATGGTCGTGGTGCTTTTCCGGGTGGGCGCGTGATGGCGGCGAAAAGCGAGCGCATCGCGCCGGTCGCGGACCAGGCGATCAGCGTCACCGACCTGTTCACGATCGGCGTCGGGCCCTCGAGTTCGCACACCGTCGGGCCGATGCGGGCGGCGAAGGATTTCGCCGAGCGCGCGGTCGCGATGGGGCCGGTGATCCGGGTCCGGTGCGAGTTGTTCGGATCGCTGGCGCTGACCGGCCTCGGCCATGCGACCGACGTCGCGATCCTGCTGGGGCTGGCCGGCGAGACGCCGGAAATGGTGGATCCCGACCAGATCCAGGCCAAGGCGGCAGCGATCCGCACGGGCAAGGCGCTGCCGCTCGACGGCGGGGCGGCGATCCCGTTCGACGAGGCGACCGACCTGCTGTTCCTGCGCGGCAAGTTCCTGGCCGGACACGCCAATGCGATGCGCTTCACCGCCTTCCGCGCCGACGGCGGCGAGGAGCAGGCGACCTATTTCTCGATCGGCGGCGGCGCGATCCTGCGCGAGGGCGATCCGGTGCGCAGCGCCAATGTCGCGCTGCGCCATCCCTTCTCCTCGGCGGCCGAGCTGCTCGCGGTCGGCGAGGCGGAGGGCCTGTCGATCGGCGAGATCGTCGCGGCGAACGAGGAGGCGTGGCGATCGCCGGGTGAGACCGACGCCTTCCTGGCCAAGGTGCGCGCCGCGATGCTCGCCTGCATCGCGCGCGGGCTGAAGGGGGAGGGCGTGCTGCCCGGCGGTCTCAACGTCCGCCGCCGCGCCAAGGCGGTCCACGACGCGCTGGTCCAGCGCGGCCCGCGCGTCGACCCGTCGACGGTGTTCGAATGGGTCAGCCTGTGGGCGCTCGCGGTCAACGAGGAGAACGCGGCCGGCGGCCGGGTGGTGACCGCGCCGACCAATGGCGCGGCGGGCGTGCTGCCGGCGGTGCTCAACTATTATGAGGTGTTCGTCCCCGGCGCGACGGCGGCGGGCAGCCGGCTGTTCCTGCTGACGGCCTCGGCGATCGGCTTCCTCTACAAGAAGCGCGCCTCGATATCGGCGGCGGAGATGGGGTGCCAGGGCGAGGTCGGCGTTGCCTGCTCGATGGCCGCCGCCGCCCTCGCGGCGGCGCTGGGCGCGAGCAACGCCCAGATCGAGAATGCCGCCGAGATCGGCATGGAGCATAATCTGGGCCTGACCTGCGATCCGATCGGCGGGCTCGTCCAGGTGCCGTGCATCGAGCGCAACACGATGGGCGCGATCAAGGCGATCAACGCCGCCTATCTGGCGCTGCACGGCGACGGCCGCCATGTCGTCAGCCTCGACGCGGTGATCGAGACGATGCGCCAGACCGGCGTCGACATGCGATCCAAATATAAGGAAACCAGCCTCGGCGGCCTGGCGGTGAACGTCGTCGAATGCTGAGCCCCGCCGACCGGCGCGGCTGACCAATCCCCCCTTGCGATCGACGCTGCCGACCGGCCGGAAATGTAACCGGTTCGGGTGAATTGTGACGCGCGGCGCAACCAGTCACCAATATCGGCGCGACGACATTCGGGTTCGGCGGGGTCAGGGAGGCCCGCCGTCCGGATGCCGGTTCCAACGACAAAGGGGAGGAAACCATGAACGGCACATCGCAGCTCCGGCTGGCCGCCAGCATCAGCATCGCCGCGCTCGCGCTGGCCACCGCGTCGGCCGCCGCCGCCCAGCAGGCCGCCGACGACGGCGCCGGCATCCGGGAGATCGTCGTCACCGCGCAGAAGCGCCAGCAGTCGGGGCAGGATGTCGGCATCGCGTTGTCGGTGGTCTCCGCCGACGCGCTCGCCCAGCGCAACGTCACTTCGGTCACCGACCTGACCGGGCTGGTGCCGAACGTGCAGGCCAATTTCGGCGCGGGGCAGGTGGCGTTCAACGTGCGCGGCATCGGCACCAACGAGTTCTCCGCCAATTTCGACTCGCCGGTCGCGCTCAACGTCGACGAGGTCTATCTGTCGAAGAACTTCATGAGCGGCCTGCTGCTGTTCGACATCGACCGGGTCGAGGCGCTGAAGGGGCCGCAGGGCACGCTGTTCGGGCGCAACGCCACCGGCGGCACCGTCAACTTCTTCACGCGCGGGCCGACCGACGACCTCGCGGCCGGCGGCACGATCAGCTACGACAATTATCAGACGATCCGGGCCGAGGCCTATGTGTCGGGCCCGCTCGGCGCCGGCCTGTCGGCGCGGCTGTCGGGCATGGTGGTCGACCAGAACAAGGGCACCTACCGCAACCTGACGCTCGGCCGGCGCGAGGGGTTCGAGAAGAAATGGGCGCTGCGCGGCCAGCTCAAATGGACCGACGGCGTCACCACCGCGCTGCTCTCGATCACCGGCGGACGCCAGCGCGGCGAGCTGTCGCCCTATGAGGGCGTCGGCGTCTTCACCCCCGCCTCGGTCGCGGCGGGCGCGCCGGCGTTCTGCGCACCCTATCTGAACGGCACGGTGCGCGGCGATACCGCCGGATGCGTGCGCGGCACCGATGGCGGCTATCCGGGCGATCGCGATCCCTATACCTCGACCAACGACCTGACCCACAAGGTCCGCAACGAGAGCCTGGGTGCGACCCTGCGCATCGAGCACGACTTCGGCGCGAGCATGCTGACCTCGCTCACCAGCTACCAGTTCGCGCGGCGCCGGCAGCTCGAGGATTCGGACGGCAGCCCGGTCCGCACGATCGACGTGCAATATGACAACCGCATCCGCCAGATCAGCCAGGAGATCCGCCTGTCGTCGACCGGATCGGGGCCGTGGAGCTATGTCGTCGGCGGCTATTACGAGCATGACGGCTATCGCAACGGCGATTACCTGTTCATCGGCGCGGGGGCAGCGCCCGGCTATTACAGCCCCTTCACCCAGAAGGTCGACGCGCTCGCCGCCTTCTTCCACAACAATGTCGCGCTGACCGACACGCTCGGGCTGGTCGCCGGAGTCCGCTACTCGCGCGAGCGGGTGTCGTTCGACGGCGGCACCTTCGCCGCGACCGGGCTGGCCGGCACGCCCTTCCGCCCGACCGCGCTGGTCGCGCCGCTGTCGGCGGCCGACACCAGCCGCAAGGACGACGACGCGACCTTCAAGGCAGGCGTCGAATGGAAGCCGCGCCTGTCGTCGGAGCTGATCGACAAGCTGCTGATCTGTCCGCCGTCAGCGCCAATGGCACAGATTTGAGGTTGTGATGTAAGGAGGATTTGGGCTTCGTCGTAGTGACGAAGGAACGAAGATGAAGCCCAAATCCTCAAGCGTAAAATCGGCCCGCAAACCCAAGGCGTCGGCCGAACAGGTGGTGAAGGATATCCGGCGCGCGACACGCCGGCATTTCTCGGCGGAGGACAAGATCCGCGTGGTTCTGGAGGGCTTGCGCGGCGATGACAGCATCGCGGAGCTGTGCCGCAAGGAGGGCATTGCCCAGGGCTTGTATTATACTTGGTCAAAGGAGTTCATGGAGGCCGGGAAGCGTCGGCTGGCGGGCGACACCGCCCGTGCCGCGACGAGCGGCGAGGTACAGGATCTGCGCCGTGAGGCGCGTGCCCTGAAGGAGGCCGTCGCCGACCTCACGCTCGAAAACCGGCTGCTGAAAAAAAGCATGATCGCGGATGGGGGAGACCCCGAATGAGGTATCCGGGATCCGAGAAGCTGGAGATCATCCGCATCGTCGAGCAGTCGCACCTGCCGGCGAAGCGGACCCTCGACCAGTTGGGCGTCGCGCGGCGGACCTTCTACCGATGGTATGATCGCTATCTCGAAGGCGGCCCCGAGGCGCTGGAGGATCGTCCTTCCGCGCCGAGCCGGGTCTGGAACCGCCTCCCCGGCGCCATTCAGGACCAGATCGTCGAGATGGCACTGGAGCAGTCCGATCTGTCGCCCCGCGAACTGGCGGTGCGCTTCACCGATGAGAAGGACTATTTCGTCTCGGAATCAACGGTCTACCGCCTGCTCAAGGCGCATGACCTGATCACCAGCCCGGCCTTCGTCGTGGTCAAGGCGGCCGACGAGTTCCATCGCAAGACCAGCCGCCCGAACGAGATGTGGCAGACCGATTTCACCTACTTCAAGATCATCGGCTGGGGATGGATGTACCTCTCCACCGTGCTCGACGATTTCTCGCGCTACATCATCGCCTGGAAGCTGTGCACCACGATGCGGGCCGAGGACGTGACCGACACGCTGCAACTCGCGCTCGAAGCCTCAGGCTGCGACCACGCCACCGTCAGGCACAAACCAAAGCTGCTCAGCGACAACGGACCGAGCTACATCGCCGGCGAACTCGCCGACTGGATCAAAGCCCATGACATGAGCCATGTTCGCGGCGCTCCGCTACATCCCCAGACCCAGGGCAAGATCGAGCGCTGGCACCAGACCCTGAAAAACCGCATCCTGCTGGAGCACTACTTCCTGCCTGGCGATCTCGAACGGCAGGTCGAGGCCTTCGTCGAGCATTATAACCATCGCCGCTATCACGAGAGCCTCGACAACGTGACACCGGCCGACGCCTATTTCGGCAGGGCCGCCGCCATTATCGAACGGAGGAAACGCATCAAGCGAAAGACCATCGAACAGCGACGCTTGCTTCACCGCAAGCTCGCCGCCTAAACATCAACCCCAGACGAGGCCCGATCTCCTCTTCTCTGCGCAACCATCTGCGCCAAATGTCCCGACGACGGACACGACGGCGAGGACGAGGCCGAGCATCGCCGGCTGGTGATGAAGCAGGAGCTGGCCGGCATTCCCTATGTCCTGTCGGAGACGCTGGGCCGGTCGCTGGGCGTGTCGAAGCTGCCTTATGCGGTGCTGCTCGACGAGCAAGGCAAGATCGCCTCGCTCGGCCTGATCAACAACCGCGAGCATCTGGAGAGCCTGTTCGAGGCGAAGGAGCGCGGCGTCGCTTCGATCCAGCAATTCCTGGCCGGCGCCTGAGCGCAATAGAGAAAGGGGCCGCTGATATGTCGGACATGGACAGTTTCGCCGAACGCGCGGTGCGCAGGGTCGCCCGCCGCACCTCCCGCCGCAGCCTGCTCACCCTGATCGGGGGAGCGATCACGGGGGCGGCGGTCATCCCGGTGCTGCCGGTGTCGCGCGCCGTCGCCTCCACCCATGGCGGCGGCAAGAGCGGCCTGCCGCCGCAGACGACCGGCAATCCGCAGGACCCGGGCGACCAGACCCAGTGCGATTACTGGCGCTATTGCGCGATCGACGGTTTCCTCTGCTCCTGCTGCGGCGGCACCGCGAGCGCCTGCCCGCCGGGGACCGAGATGTCGCCGATCACCTGGATCGGCACCTGCCTGAACCCGGCCGACGGGCGGTCCTACATCATCAGCTACAACGACTGCTGCGGCAAATCCTCGTGCGGGCGCTGCCTGTGCAACCGCAACGAGAGCGACCGGCCGATGGTCCGCCCGCAGTCGAACAACGACATCAACTGGTGCCTCGGGACCGAGAGCGGGTCGGTCTACAACTGCTCGACCGCCGTCATCCTCGGCACCGCGCTGGACAGCAAATGAGCATGTGCCGCGCGATGATCCTGCCGGTCGCGCTGGCCGCCCTCGCGCTGCCGGCGGGCATGGCCTCGGCCGCCGCCGATGGCGCCAAGGTCTACCAGCGTTGCGCCGCCTGCCACCTGCCGACCGGCAAGGGCGTGCCCGGCGCCTTCCCGCCGCTCCAGTCCGATGTCCGCGCGCTGGCCGGGAGCCCGGCGGGGCGCCACTATCTGGCACTGGCGGTGACGCGGGGCCTGTCCGGGCCGCTCACCGTCGAGGGCAAGACCTATCGCGGGATGATGCCGGCGCAGAGCGGCCTCGACGACGAGGCGGTGGCGGCGGTGCTCAGCCACGTCACCGCGACGATCGCGGGCGGCGGCGATGCCGTGAAGCCCTTCACCGCCGCCGAGGTGAAGGCGGCGCGCGACAGCGGGGCGGGGCTCGATGCCGCCGCGGTGGCCCGCCTCCAGCCGAAGCTGACCGGCAAATGAGGGCGTCGGTGGTCGTTGCGGTCCTGGGGATCGGAATGGCCGCCGGGGCCGCGGCGGCGATCGGCACGGCGATGCCCGGCGTGCCCAATCCGCAGCGCGCGCACATCAACTGGATGGTGAAATGCCAGGGTTGCCACCGGCCGGACGGCGGGGGCAGCCCGACCAGCGCGCCGGCGATGGCGGGCCAGGTGGCGCGCCTGCTGGCGGTGCCGGGCGGGCGCGAATTCCTGGGCCAGGTGCCGGGCGTCTCCACGGCGGCGCTGCCCGACGATCAATTGGCGGAACTGCTCAACTGGACGCTGCAGCGCTTCGACGCCCAGCATGTGCCGGCGGGGTTCCAGCCCTACACGACGGACGAAATTCGGAAGCTGCGGGAAAAGCCGCTCCGGATCGAGGCGGCCGCGACGCGCGCGCGGCTGATGGCCGACCTCGAACGACGCGAACGCGTCGATCCAGCAAGACATGAAAAAGGGGATGTCCAATGAGGAAGATCGTTTCGACACGGGGGGCGCGCATGCTGGCCGCGCTGCTGGCGGGGCTGTCGGGTCAGGCGCTGATGGCGCAGACCGCGGCCGAGACGGTGGCCGCCGACCCGCAGGAGATCGTCGTCACCGCGCAGAAGCGCAGCGAGCGCCTGCAGGACGTGCCGATCTCGATCTCGGCGATCGGCGGCGACGCGGTCCGCAAGCAGCGGCTCAGCTCGGCCGACGACCTGGTCAGCAAGGTCGCCAACCTCCAGCTCACCTCGACCGTCGGCGACGGCACCCCGATCTTCGCGCTGCGCGGCGTTTCGATGTCGGACTACAGCCTCAACCAGTCGGGCCCGGTCGCGACCTATTATGACGAGGTCTACAAGGGCAATTTCGCCTTCCTCGGCGTCGCGCTCTACGACCTCGAACGGGTCGAGGTGCTGCGCGGGCCGCAGGGCACCCTCTATGGCAAGAACACCACGGGCGGCGCGGTCAACCTGATCAGCCGCAAGCCCGAGATCGGCAAGACCGAGGGCTATGTCAACCTCGGCTACGGCAACTACAACCGGCGCGAGGCGAACGGCGCGATCAACGTGCCGCTCGGCGACACGCTGGCGGCGCGCCTCGCCTTCACCGTCGCGCGCGCCGACGGCTGGTTCCGCAACCAGCTTCCCGGCAAGCCCGACCTCAACGGCACCCGCGAATATGCGCTGCGCGGGTCGCTGCTGTGGGAGCCGCAGGACGGCGTCTCCTTCCTGCTGCGCGCTTCGACCAGCTTCCAGAACCCCTACAACTACGGCATCTTCGCGGCGCCGGGCCCCGACGGCGTGGGCGCCGGCCTCTATGAATCGCTCGGCCAGGGGAGCAGCTATTTCCGCACCGGGCTCGGCCGGCGCCAGATCGAGTCCGAATATACGCCGCGCCGCCGCGCGCGGACCTATGCGGTCTCGCTGACCTCGACCTTCGACATCGGCCACGACCTGGCGATCGTGTCGGTGTCGTCGTGGGACAAGGGCCGGCTCAACTTCGGCGAGGACACCGACGGCGCGCCGAACAAGACGCTGGAGATCTTCTACGGCGACCGGGCGACCCAGATCTCGCAGGACCTGCGCCTGGCCAGCAGCTTCGGCGGGCCGTTCGAGTTCATCCTGGGCGCCTATTACAACCGCGAGAAGGTGTTCAACACGACCGACTTCGGCATCTTCAAGGACGCCGACATCGACGGCAACGGCACGGTCGACGCGGCCGATTGCGCGGCCGGGCTGCCGGCGGCGTGCAGCGTGGTCAACCGCTTCGACCAGCTCAAGCACAGCTATGCGCTCTACACCGACATGCACTACGACTTCGGCGCCGGCTTCACCCTGCGCGGCGGCCTGCGCTTCACCCGCGACGACGGCAGCCAGAAGGGGCTGGTCTCGAACGCCTACGGAGCGGACGGCGTGCTGGTGACGCCGCTGATCCCGTCGACCAACCTGAGCTTCAAGACCAACAACCTCTCGGGTAAGATCGGCCTCGACTACAAGATCGACCGCGACACGCTGCTCTACGTCAATTACAGCCGCGGCTATCGCGCCCGCAGCTTCAACGCGCAGGCCTTCTTCGACCCGTCCGAAGCCTCGGTCGCCAAGCCCGAGACGATCGACGCGTTCGAGGGCGGCGCCAAGATGCAGCTCGCCGATCGCCGCGTGACGCTGAACCTCGCCGGCTTCTACTATTCCTACAAGAACCAGCAGTTCATCAACGTCAGCCCGGCCACCGCCGCGCAGACGCTGGTCAATGTCGACAAGTCGCGCATCTATGGCGGCGAGCTGGAGCTCAACGTCCGCGCCAATGAATGGGTGAGCGCGCGGGCCGGGCTCGGCCTGCTCAACGCGAAGATCAAGAAGGGCACCCTGAGCGGCAACAGCCTGGGCGGCAACAAGCTGTCCAACGCGCCGTCGCTGAGCGCGAACGGCGGGCTGGACATCACCGTGATGGACAGCGATGCCGGCAAGATCAGCCTGCACCCCGACATCAGCTATGTGTCGAGCCAATATTTCGAGGTGTTCAACATCCCCCGGCTGAAGCAGCGCGCCTATACGCTGCTGGGCGGGCATATCGACTTCGAACGCGGGCCGTTCACCGCCTCGATCTGGGGCAAGAACCTGACCAACCGCTTCTACTTCACCTCGCGGGTCGATCTCGTCGGCGGCTTTGGCTACGACTATAACCATGTCGGCGCCCCGCGGACCTATGGCGTGACCGTCGGGTATAAATTCTAGGAGAGGACCGGGCCGTCCGGCATCCGGGCGGCCCGGCCGAGGAGAGCATGATGTCGGACTACAAGCTCCTGATCGGCGGCCGTCTGGTCGACGGCGCGACGACGATGGACGTGATCAACCCCGCGACCGAGGAGGTGCTGGCCACCTGCCCGCGCGCATCCGAGGCGCAGCTCGACGAGGCGGTCGCGACGGCGAAGAAGGCCTTCCCGGCCTGGGCCGCCAGGCCGATCGAGGAGCGCCGCGCGCTGATCCTGAAGCTGGCCGACGCGATCGAGGCCGAGGCCGAGGATTTCGCCCGGCTGCTGACCCAGGAACAGGGCAAGCCGCTGGCCGAGGCGACCGCCGAGATCGCCTATACCCAAGCCTTCATCCGCCAGCTCGCGACCCACGACCTGCCGGTCAAGGTGCTCGAGGACAATGACCGCCGCCGGGTCGAGCAGCGCCGCCGTCCGCTCGGCGTCGTCGGGGCGATCATCCCGTGGAACTTCCCGGTGCTGATCGTGGCGTTCAAGCTGCCGCTGGCGCTGCTGGCGGGCAACACGATGGTGGTGAAGCCGGCGCCGACCACGCCGCTGACCACGCTCAAGCTGGGCGCGCTGATGGCCGAGATATTCCCGGCCGGCGTCGTCAATGTCATCACCGACCAGAACGACCTGGGCGGCCGGCTGTCGACCCATCCCGACGTGGCGAAGATCAGCTTCACCGGATCGACCGAGACCGGCCGCAAGGTGATGGCGAGCGCCGCCTCCTCGATCAAGCGGCTGACCCTCGAACTGGGCGGCAACGACGCGGCGATCGTGCTGGGCGACGTCGACCCCGCCAAGGTCGCGCCGGGCATCTTCGGCGGCGCCTTCCTGAACGCCGGGCAGGTGTGCCTCGCGATCAAGCGCGTCTATGCCCATGCCGACATCTACGACGCGCTGTGCGCCGAGCTCGGCCGCCTCGCCGAGGAGGCGATCGTCGACGACGGGCTGAAGCAGGGCGTCCAGATCGGCCCGCTCCAGAACGCCGCGCAATATGAGAAGGTGAAGGGCTTCCTCGCCGATGCGCGCGCCAACGGCACGATCGTCGCGGGCGGCGTGGTCGAGGACCGGCCCGGCTATTTCATCCGCCCGACCATCGTCCGCGACATCAGCGACGGCGCGAAGCTGGTCGACGAGGAGCAGTTCGGCCCGATCCTGCCGGTGATCCGCTATGAGGACGCCGAGGATGCGCTGGCGCGCGCCAATGCGTCCGACATGGGTCTCGGCGGCTCGATCTGGTCGACCGACCGCGAGACGGCGCGCGACCTGGCCGGGCGGATGGAGAGCGGCACCGTCTGGATCAACAAGCATCTCGACTTCGGCCCGACCATGCCGTTCGGCGGCGCCAAGCAGTCGGGCCTGGGCGTCGAATTCGCCGAGGAGGGGCTGCACGAGTTCACCCAGATCCATGTGATCAACGAGGCGAAATGAGGATGCTGGATCTGGGGGACCGGCCCGCCTCGTTCAACTTCACCCGCGACGTCATGGGGCGCTGGGCCGAGCTGCGGCCCGACGACCCCGCCATGATCTGGACCGATCCCGCCGGGACGGTGATCGAGCGCAGCTTCGCCGAGATGGCGGTCGCCGCGTCCCGCGCGGCGGCGGTGCTGACGGAAGCCGGGGTGGGGCGGGGCGACACCGTGCTGATCCTGCTTAACCGCGAGATCGAATGGTGGGAGCTGATGCTCGGCTGCATCGCGATCGGCGCGATCGCCTCGCCGGGCACGACCCAGCTCATGGCCAAGGACATCGCCTATCGCCACCAGGCCGCCGCCGCGCGCTGCGTGGTGGCGAGCGGCGAGATGGCGGAGCGGGTCGACGCGGCGCTGGCCGGGGAGGACGTCGCCCGCCTGCACGTCGGCGGACCACGCCCGGGCTGGATCGACCATGCCGAGCGGCGGGCGGCGGCGACGCCGATCGCGGCGGCGGCCGACACCGGCTTCGACGAGGATGCGCTGTGCTATTTCACCAGCGGCACCACCGGCCAGCCGAAGATGACGATCCACACGCACGGCTATATGCTCGCGCATCGCATCACCGGCTCCTACTGGCTCGACCTCAAGCCCGGCGACCTGCACTGGAACCTGTCCGACACCGGCTGGGCCAAGGCGGCGTGGAGCAGCCTGTTCGCGCCCTGGCTGATGGGGGCGACGATCTTCGTCCACCACTCGTCCGGCTTCGATCCGGTCGCGACGCTCGACCTGCTCGAACGCATGCCGGTGACGACGCTGTGCGCGCCGCCGACCGCCTATCGCATGTTCGTCCGCAGCGACCTGACCGGCCGCCGCTTCGACACGCTGCGCCATTGCGTGAGCGCGGGCGAGCCGCTCAACCCCGAGGTGATCGACCTGTGGAAGGCGGCGACCGGCCGCGACATCCATGACGGCTACGGCCAGACCGAGACGGTGCTGCTCTGCGCCAACCGGACGGGCGCTGCACGGCAGGGATCGATGGGGCGGCCCGCGCCCGATTTCGACCTGGCGGTGATCGACGGGGAGGGGAAGCGGCTTCCCGCCGATGCCGAGGGCGACGTCGCGCTCCGTATCGCGGAGGGGCATCCGCCCGGCCTGTTCGCCCGCTACCGCGACGATCCGCAACGGACCGCCGATACGAAGCGCCACGGCTGGTACCTGACCGGCGACCGGGCGATCGTCGATGCCGACGGCTATTTCTGGTTCGTCGGCCGGTCGGACGACGTGATCCTGTCGTCGGGCTATCGCATCGGTCCGTTCGAGGTGGAGAGCGCGCTGTTCGAACATCCCGCCGTCGCCGAGAGCGCGGTGGTGTCGAGCCCCGATCCGACCCGCGGCGAGGTGGTGAAGGCGTTCGTCGTCCTCGCCGCCGGGTTCGAGCCGTCCGACGCGCTGGTCGGGATGCTCCAGGACCATGTGAAATCAACTACCGCTCCCTATAAATATCCCCGTAAGATCGAATTCGTCGCGAGCTTGCCGAAAACGGTGAGCGGCAAGATCCGCCGCAAGGAGCTGCGCGATCGCGAATGGGAGAGGGGAGCTGCATGACCGATTCGCATGTCAGGGGAGCCGATTTTCCGCCCCTGCTGGACATGACCATCGGCGAACTGCTCGAAGCCACCGCAACCAGGCTGCCCGAGGCGACGGCGCTGATCGTCCGCCACCAGGGCATCCGATGGAGCTATGCCGAACTGCTCGCGCGGGTCGATGATCTCGCGCGCGGTTTCCTTGGCGCGGGGCTGAAGCCCGGCGACCGGATCGGCATCTGGGCGCCCAATTGCGTCGAATGGGTGCTGGTCCAGTTCGCGGCCGCGCGCGCCGGACTGGTGCTGGTCAACATCAACCCGGCCTATCGCGCCGGCGAGATGGCGCGCGCTCTGCAGATGGTCGGCTGCGCGGCGCTGGTGCTCGCCCGGTCGTTCAAGTCGAGCGACTATGTCGCGATGCTCGCCGAGGTCCGTGGCGAACTGCCTGAGCTGCGGCTCGCCTTCTCGATCGGGGAAGGCGAGCATCCGGGATGCTGGCCGCTCGCCTCGGTGATGGGCGGCGACGCGCCGCTGCCGCGCGACGTCCGGCCCGACGACCCCACCAACATCCAGTTCACCAGCGGCACCACCGGCCTGCCCAAGGGCGCCACGCTCTCCCACCGCAACATCGTCAACAACGGCTATATGGTGGGCCATCGCATCGGCCTGTCGTCGGCCGACACGCTCTGCATTCCGGTGCCGCTCTACCATTGCTTCGGCATGGTGATGGGCAACCTCGCCTGCGTCGCGCACGGCGCCACCATGTGCTTCCCCGGCGAGGGCTTCGATCCGGGGAGCACGCTTGAAGCGGTGGCGGCCGAGGGGTGCACCGCGCTCTACGGGGTGCCGACGATGTTCGTCGCGATGCTCGAGCATCCCGATTTCGACCGCCACGACCTCGGCACGCTGCGCACCGGCATCATGGCCGGGTCGCTCTGCCCGATCTCGGTGATGCGCGCGGTGCTCGACCGGATGAACATGCGCGAGGTGACGATCGCCTATGGCATGACCGAGACGAGCCCGGTCAGCTTCCAGTCGGCGATGGACGACGCCATCGAGCTGCGCGTCTCGACGGTCGGGCAGGTGCAGCCGCACCTCGAGGCGAAGGTGGTCGATGCCGACGGGAAGGTCGTCCCGCTGGGCGAGCCGGGCGAGCTGTGCACGCGCGGCTATTCGGTGATGCTCGGCTATTGGGGCGACCCGGAGAAGACCGCCGACGTGATCGACGCCGAGGGCTGGATGCACACCGGCGACCTGGCGACGCTGGACGAGCAGGGCTATGGCCGGATCGTCGGCCGCATCAAGGACATGATCATCCGCGGCGGCGAGAATATCTACCCGCGCGAGATCGAGGAGCATCTGCTCACCCATCCCGACATCGTCGACGCGCAGATCTTCGGCGTGCCCGACGCGAAGTTCGGCGAGGAGGTCTGCGCCTGGGTGATCTCGCGCAGCGGCGCGCTGTCGGTGGAGGCCGTGATCGCGCACTGCCGCGACCGGATCGCGCACTACAAGGTGCCGCGCCATGTCCGGCTGGTCGAGCAGTTCCCGCTGACCGTCACCGGCAAGGTACAGAAATTCGCGATGCGCGAGATCATGGTGGCCGAACTGTCGGTCGATGCCGATGCGCCGGCCTGAGCGCCCGTTGCGACCTCTGGCGCTGCTTGCCGTCGCGGCGGCGCTGTCGCTGGGCGCGTTGCACGGCGCATCGGCGCACAAGCCGAAGCAGCCGGTGCTGACCCGCGAGACCTATCGCCAGCGCTGCCTGCTCTGCCACAAGGTCCCGCCCGACGGGATCGCACCCGAGATCGTCGCCGGGCTCGCCTTGCATCCGGGAGGGCCCCGCGCGCGCGACCTGATGCCGAACACGACCTGCTGGCGCCGCTGCGAGAAATGCTGGTCCGAACCGCAGGCGGCCTATTCGAAGCAAATCGGAAACTAGTCCGAAATGTAAACAACGCCCCGAGGCAAGGGCCGATCCGGCGTAAAGCGTTGGTGATCGTTTCGTGACTGTGCTATATATGCCCGATTGCCGCACGGGTAGGGCCGGACGGTATCGGGGGTGTGTTTATGCTGCGTATGATTCGAAAGGCGGCTGTGGCGGCCGCTGCTATCCTGTCCTCGGCCATGCCGCTGTCGGCGGCCGTGATCATCAATTCGGCCAATAGCGGCTATAATTTCTCCATAGATTATACGGGTTACGTCAACAACGCGTCGACGAACCAGGTGAGCGCGTTCGCCGACTTCACCTTCAACGGCGTGACCAACAACGGGCTGACCTATAATTTCAGCTACACGATGACGAACGATTCGATCGTCGATTCGCGCATCCGTTCGTTCGGCTTCGACACCAGCGGCACGGTGACCAGCCTGACGGCGACCGGCGTCTATCCGTACACCGACCAGGACGGCCAGTTCCCGAGCTACGGGACGCTCGACCTCTGCTTCATCGCGACGAGCAACGGCCAGTGCAACGGCGGCCCCGGAGGCCTGACGTCCAATCCCGACCAATCGGGAACCGGGACCTTCGCGATCACCTTCGCCAATGTCATGGAAGCCGTGACGTTCGACAATTTCGCGGTCCGCTTCCAGTCGATCAACCCGACGGTCAACGGATCGAGCTCGGGCCTCGGCCTCGGATCGCTGGTCAGCGGCGGTGGCGGCAATCCGATCACCGCGCCGGAACCCGGCACCTGGCTGATGCTGCTGGTCGGTTTCGGGCTGGTCGGCCACATGCTGCGCCAGCAGCGTCGCTCGACCCTGTTCCCGCAGGCCGCCTGACCCCTTTTCAACGGCAGCGTTCGGCGTCATGGCATCGGTCATGACGCTGACGCCGCTGTTGCTCCTGATCTGCTCCAACATCTTCATGACGGTCGCCTGGTACGGCCATCTGAAGTTCACCGACGCGCGGCTGTGGATCGTGATCCTCGCCTCCTGGGGCATCGCGCTGATCGAATATTGCTTCGCGGTGCCGGCCAACCGGATCGGCTATCTGCACGGCTGGACCGCGGGCCAGCTCAAGATCACCCAGGAGATCGTGACGCTGCTGGTGTTCGCGCTGTTCGCCGTGGTCGTGCTGGGCGAGCAGCTCGGCTGGCGCCACCTGGGCGCCTTCGCCTGCATGATCGGCGCCGCCTGCTTCATGTTTCTGGGGCGAAACTGATCGCGATTGCACTCGCCGGACAGCCACCCCATATCCGCCCCTGCAAAGCATGGAGTAGGGCGCGATTTCCACGCCGGCTGGTTGCTTCAGCCTCGAAATCGCTAATAGGACGGATATGAGCGAACTCCCCAAATGGCACGGCACCACGATCCTGTCGGTGCGCAAGGGCGGCAAGGTGGTCGTCATCGGCGACGGCCAGGTATCGATGGGCAATACGGTGATGAAGCCCAACGCCCGCAAGGTCCGCAAGCTGGGCGACGGATCGGTGATCGGCGGCTTCGCGGGCGCGACGGCCGACGCCTTCACCCTGTTCGACCGGCTCGAACGCAAGCTGGAGCAGCATGGCGGGCAACTGCTGCGCGCCGCGGTCGAGCTGGCCAAGGACTGGCGGACCGACAAATATCTCCGCAACCTGGAGGCGATGATGATCGTCGCCGACAGGGAGGTCACCCTGATCCTGACCGGCAATGGCGACGTGCTCGAGCCGGTGGGCGGGGTCGCGGCGATCGGGTCGGGCGGCAATTTCGCCCTGTCGGCGGCGCGCGCGCTGGTCGATTATGAGGCCGATGCCGAGACGATCTGCCGCAAGGCGATGGCGATCGCCGCCGACCTGTGCGTCTTCACCAACGACAGCCTGACGATCGAGACGCTCGACAGCGCCGCCTGACGGCCCGGCGTCCCCGACGAACGAAAGCACCCCGAAGAATGAACGACAATCTCACCCCCAAGGCGATCGTCGCCGCGCTCGACGCGCATATCGTCGGCCAGGCCGACGCGAAGAAGGCCGTCGCGGTCGCGCTGCGCAACCGCTGGCGCCGGCAGCGGCTGCCCGAGACCCTCCGCGACGAGGTGACGCCCAAGAACATCCTGATGATCGGGCCGACCGGCTGCGGCAAGACCGAGATCAGCCGCAGGCTCGCCAAGCTGGCCGATGCGCCCTTCGTCAAGGTCGAGGCGACCAAGTTCACCGAGGTCGGCTATGTCGGCCGCGACGTCGAGCAGATCGCCCGCGACCTGGTCGAGGAGGCGGTGCGGCTGGAGAAGGAGCGTCGCCGCGCGGCGGTGAAGGACAAGGCCGAGGAGGCGGCGATGGCGCGCCTGCTCGACGCGCTGGTCGGCAAGGATGCGAGCGAGGCGACCCGGATGGCGTTCCGCCAGCGCTTCGAGGATCACCAGCTCGACGACAAGGAGATCGAGATCGAGGTCGAGGATAGCGGCGGCATGCCGCTGGAGATCCCCGGCATGGGCGGACAGGTCGGCATGATCAACCTGGGCGACATGATGGGCAAGGCGTTCGGCCAGGGCCGCACCAAGCGCCGCAAGATGACGGTCCGCGCCGCCTGGTCCAAGCTGGTCGACGAGGAGGCCGACAAGCGGCTCGACCAGGACGAGGTGAGCCGGGTGGCGTTGCAGGATGCCGAGCAGAACGGCATCGTCTTCCTCGACGAGATCGACAAGATCGCGGTCAGCGACGTGCGCGGCGGATCGGTGAGCCGCGAGGGCGTGCAGCGCGACCTGCTGCCGCTGATCGAGGGAACGACGGTCGCGACCAAATATGGGCCGCTCAAGACCGACCATATCCTGTTCATCGCGTCGGGCGCCTTCCATGTCGCCAAGCCGTCGGACCTGCTGCCCGAACTGCAGGGGCGCCTGCCGATCCGGGTCGAGCTCAAGGCGCTGACCGAGGCGGATTTCGTCCGCATCCTGTCCGACACGCGGGCGAGCCTGACCGAGCAATATCGCGCGCTGATCGGCACCGAGGGCGTCGAGATCGGCTTCACCGACGACGGCATCGCCGCGATCGCGAAGATCGCCGCCGAGGTGAACGGCCAGATCGAGAATATCGGCGCGCGCCGGCTGTCGACGGTGATGGAGAAGCTGCTCGAGGAGGTGAGCTTCGACGCCGAGGACCGCAAGGGCACGGCGCTGACGATCGACGCGGCCTATGTCGACGCGCAGCTTCGCGAGGTGGCGCGGAACACCGACCTGTCGAAATATGTGCTGTAGGATTTCGCTCGTCATTCCAGCGAACGCTGGAATCTCGCTGCCTTTTGAGCAGAAAGGGAGATCCCAGCTTTCGCTGGGATGACATGTGGAAAACACCGCGAGGGGAATGCTGACCGATGACGATCACCATGTACGGCATCAAGAATTGCGACACGATCAAGAAGGCGCGGACCTGGCTCGAAGGGCGCTGCGTCGGCTATGATTTCCACGACTACAAGGCGTCGGGGATCGATCGGGCGACGCTGAAGAAATGGGCCGGCGTGGTCGGTTGGGAGGTGCTGCTCAACCGTGCCGGCACCACCTTCCGCAAGCTGCCCGACGCCGACCGCGCTGATATCGACGAGGCCAAGGCGATCGCGCTGATGGAAGCGCAGCCGTCGATGATCAAGCGGCCGGTGCTCGACGCCGGCGGCGAGCTGCTCGTCGGCTTCAAGCCCGACGCCTATGAGAAGACGCTCGGCTGATCAGAAGGCGGGCTGGGCCTGGCGATCGACGGTCGTCCGGTTCCGCCCGTTCTCCTTCGACGCGTAGAGCGCCCGGTCGGCGCGCTTGAGGATGTCGGCGAGGATATGGTCGTCGGCCCCCATCGCCGCGACGCCGAAGCTGGCGGTCAGCCGCAGCGGCAGGTCGCCGATCTGCACCGCCATGATCCGCGTGCGAAGCGCCTCGACCAGGATGCGGGCCGTCTCGGCGTCGCTGCCGGGAAAGAGCAGGACGAATTCCTCGCCGCCGAAGCGACCATAATGGTCGGCGGCGCCGAGCTGGTCGCGGAACAGGTCGGTGAGGCGGCACAGCACCTCGTCGCCATGGCCATGGCCGTGGAGGTCGTTGATCTCCTTGAAATGGTCGACGTCGCAGATCGCGATCGACAGTGGCCGGCCGGTGGCGCGGGCCTCTTCCATCATGCGGATGCCCGCGGCCTCGACCGCCCGCCGGTTCGGCGCGCCGGTCAGCGAGTCGGTCTCGGCGGTCAGGCGCAGCTTTTCGGCAAGGTCGCCGCCCATCAGGTAGAGCGAGAAGATGCCGGCCCCGACCGTCATCGCCGGCAGGCCGAGGAAGACGATGTAGGTATAGGCGCGGTCGAGGACGGCCGACTCGCCATTGCCCATCGCCGCCAGCACGATGCCGCCGGCCAGCTCGACCGCGGCGAGACCGAAGCAGGTGAAGATGATCGGCCGTTCCCCCAGCCGCAGCTTGCGGCCGGGATGCGCGAGCGCGGTCGTCACGCCGAACAGCAGCACCGCCGAAGCGTAGAGCGGGACGATGGCGCTGCGCATCCCCCGATCGGGATCGCCGATGCTGTACCAGAGGATCAGCAGCAGAGCGGCGACATGGGTCGCGATCAGCGGGACCACGCGGGAAGGGAGGCCCGATCGCATCCGATAGGCCATGGCGGCGAGGATGGGCGGGGTCATCGCGATCGAGCTGACCGCCAGGTTGACCCAGCTATTGCCCTTGAAGAGGAAGAAGTAGGTGGCGTCGCTCGCATAGAGCAGCACGTTGCCGCCAAAGGCGCCGGCGAGCAGCATCGCCATCTTCGGCTGGCCCAATGTCCGCGCCGCGAGCAGCATTGCCACCGCGAGCAGGCCGTTGACGAGCAGCAGCACCGCGAAGATGAAGAAATCCACCGACACCGAGCCGGAAACTCCCCCCGAAAACCCCAGGACGTCATAGCCCTTCCGGAATGTGGCGTAAAATGAAGTTGCACCGTGGCGATAGGCCATTGGTCGAAGCGCGGCCGCTTCACCTGCGGCCTTTTCCTGTCTATGCGCCGTCCGCGAGGAGATTCCCCCTATGAGGCCTGTCGCCAGGATATTGCTGCTCGGTTCGGGTGAGCTCGGCCGCGAGTTCGCCATCGCCGCCAAACGGCTGGGCGCCTATGTCATCGCCTGCGATTCCTATGAGAGGGCGCCGGCGATGCAGGTCGCCGACGACTATGAGGTCCTGTCGATGCTCGACGGCGAGGCGCTCGCGGCGGTGATCGAGAAGCACCGGCCCGACCATATCGTCCCAGAGGTCGAGGCGATCCGCACCGAGGTGCTCCAGGATTTCGAGGACAAGGGCTATTCGGTGGTGCCGTCGGCGCGCGCGACGATGCTGACGATGAACCGCGACCGCATCCGCGACGTCGCCGCGAACGAGCTGGGCCTCGCCACCTCGCGCTTCCTCTATGCCGAGACGCTCGACGAGATGCGCGCGGCGGTGAAGGCGGTCGGCATACCCTGCGTGGTGAAGCCGGTGATGTCCTCGTCGGGCAAGGGGCAGAGCATCGTCACCGCCGAGGAGGCCGTCGACGCCGCCTGGGACTATGCGGTCGAAGGGATGCGGGGCGACCGGCAGCGGGTGATCGTCGAGGCGTTCATCGCCTTCGACTATGAGATCACGCTGCTGACGATCCGGACGCGGCAGGGCGTGCTGTTCTGCGAGCCGATCGGGCATCGCCAGGAACTGGGCGACTATCGCGAGAGCTGGCAGCCGACGCCGATGTCGAAGACCGCGCTCGCCGCCGCGCAGGACATGGCGCGCAAGGTGGTCGACGATCTCGGCGGCTATGGCCTGTTCGGGGTCGAGTTCTTCGTCGCCGGAGAGCAGGTGATCTTCTCCGAGCTGTCGCCGCGACCGCACGACACCGGCATGGTGACGCTGATCTCGCAGAACCTGACCGAGTTCGACCTGCACGCCCGCGCGGTCCTCGGCCTGCCGATTCCGCATATCCACCTCAACGGCGCGGCGGCCTCGGCGGTCCTGCTCGCCGATCGCCATGCCGAGGACTTCCGGATCGAGGGGCTGGCGGAGGCCCTCGCGCCGGCGGCCGGCGTCGAGACCGACGTGCGGCTGTTCAGCAAGCCCGTCACCCGGCCGAACCGCCGCATGGGCGTGGCGCTGGCGCTGGCCCGCGACGGGACGGCCGACGACGCCCGCGCCGCGGCCTGCGCCGCCGTGGCGAAGCTCAGGATCGTCTATGCGGGAGAAGAACGGTGACGCGCCACCTGATCTCCTCGGGATCGCCGTTCGAGAAACAGGTTGGCTACAGCCGGGCGCTGGTCGACGGCGACTGGGCGTTCGTGGCCGGAACCACGGGCTATGATCCCGAGACGCGGGTCATGCCCGACAGCGCCGCCGACCAGGCGCGCAATGCGCTGGCGCTGATCGCCCGGACGCTGGACGGTGCCGGTTTCGCGATGGCCGACGTGGTCCGCGCTACCTATTATTTCACGCGGGCCGATTATTGGGACGAGGTCGGGCCGGTGCTGGGCGAGGTGTTCGGCGAAATCCGCCCGGCGGCGACCGCCCTCATCGTCGGGCTGATCAAGCCCGAGATGAAGGTGGAGATCGAGGTGACGGCGCTGCGGCGCCGCTGAACCGGCGGTGCGGGCTCTCCCCCGGCCGCCAAGCTGAGGAGACGACGCGATGCGCTACAAACCCCTGGGCCGGACCGGCCTCCACGTCTCCGAGCTCTGCCTCGGCACGATGACCTTCGGCGGCGGTTCCGAGGGGATGTGGGCACCGATCGGCAATCTCCAGCAGGGCGACGTCGACCAGCTGCTGCGCCAGTCGCTCGACGCGGGGATCAACTTCGTCGACACCGCCAACGTCTATGGCGAAGGCCGGTCCGAGCGGATCACCGGGCAGGCGATCCGCAACCTCGGCATCGCGCGCGACGAGATCGTCGTCGCGACCAAGGTGATGGGGCGGATGGGGAAGGGACCCAACCAGGTCGGTCTGTCGCGCTATCACATCATGGAGGCGGTCAAGGCCAGCCTGACCCGGCTCGGCCTCGATCATATCGACCTCTACCAGGTCCACGGCTTCGACGCGACGACGCCGATCGAGGAGACGATCGAGGCGCTCGATACGCTCGTGCGCCACGGCCATGTCCGTTATGTCGGCGTGTCCAACTGGGCGGCGTGGCAGATCGTCAAGGCGCTGGGCATCAGCGAGCGGCGCGGGCTCGCGGGCTTCGCCTCGCTCCAGGCCTATTATTCGATCGCGGGCCGCGACCTCGAGCGCGAACTGGTGCCGATGATGCGATCGGAGGGGCTGGGCCTGATGGTGTGGAGCCCGCTCGCGGGCGGCCTGTTGTCCGGCAAGTTCGACATCGGCAACGAGACGAGCGGCGAGGGGCGTCGCGCCGACTTCGATTTCCCGCCGGTCGATCGCGGGCGCGCGCGAGGCGTGATCGACGCGATGCGTCCGATCGCCGCCGCGAAGGGCGTCTCGGTGGCGCAGATCGCGCTGGCCTGGCTGCTGCACCAGCCCGCCGTCACCAGCGTGATCATCGGCGCCAGGCGCGCCGACCAACTCGCCGACAATATCGCATCGACCAAGGTGGTGCTGAGCGCGGACGAGCTGGCGGCGCTCGACGCTGCCGGCGCGCTGCCGGCGGAATATCCCGGCTGGATGTTCGATCGTCAATCGATCCGGTCGCGCTGAGTGGGGTGTGATGCGCCAGAAATTGGATAATTATGACAATATTTGGCGATAAATTCGGTGGCTGTTTTTAAAAAATCACAGTTTTTTCAGGGGAAATGCATTTGGCACGGTTCCTGCTGAGAGATGTGCATCCACAACGCACATCGAAAGGGACGTTACAATGCAGACCTTCAAGAACACCGTCGCCGGCACCTTCGCCCTGGTCGCCACCTTCGTCACCGTCGCCGCGGCGACCCCGCTGCGGGCCGAGCCGGTCAGCGTTCCGGTCGCCTATGGCGATCTCGACATCCAGAGCGAGGCCGGTGCCGCCCGCCTCGACGCCCGCATCCGCCGCGCGGCTTATGAGGTTTGCGGCCAGGCCGACGTCGCCACCAGCATCAAGGTCGCCAATTGCCGCCAGGATGCGATCGGCGCCGCCAAGGCCAAGCTGGCCATGACCGGCCAGGGTTCGGAGCTGAAGCTCGCCGCCCGCTGATCCGGGCGCCATCGATGGCCTCCAGCAAGGCCGCCAGACGAAGGTCCTCCAGCCTTCCCTGGCGGCCTTTGCCGTTGGGGGGCGGCAAGCCGCACATTTCCTAGGCGCGGGGCAATTTTTCCTTTGGCGCGCGGCGGTGGCGCTGTGGGTAGAGGCAGGTCCGTGAAGGGGCACATGGACCAACTCGAGCGGCTGGCCGGCACAGGCCCGATCGCGATCGCCGCCCGCCTGGGGTCGCGCGCCGCCATCGTTCACGGATTGACGGATCGTCTTCCAGCTACAACGATGCGGATCATGGCTGACCGATTTGCTGATCTGCCCCGTCGACCTCGTCCCGGAGGTGCGGCACCTCGCCGGAGATCACTCCGCCGATGATTCCCGTGGATTGGCTCAATGCGCTCGCCGGCCTGCTGGTCGGGACCATCGTCGGCATGACGGGCGTCGGCGGCGGATCGCTGATGTCGCCCATCCTGATCCTGCTGTTCGGTGTCGCCCCGGCGACGGCGGTCGGCACCGACCTGTGGTTCGCCGCGGCGACCAAGACGGTCGGGTCGATCGTCCACCACCGGCAGAACAGTGCCGACCATCGCATCGTCGGCTGGCTGTGCCTGGGCAGCATCCCCGCAGCGGTGCTGACGCTGGTGCTGCTCTTCGAGTTCGGCGGGCATCAGGAGAAGAGCGGGTTCATCGTCACCCTGCTCGGCGGCATGCTGATCATAACCTCGTTCGCGACGCTGTTCCGCCGCCGGCTCGTCCACGCGATGATCGACACCGACGACGAGGTGAAGGCGCGCCGTTTCATCCGGTTCCAGCCGGTCTGACCGTCGCGGCGGGGCGGTGCTCAGGACGCTCGTCACGCTGACGTCGGTCGGGGCGGGGGCGTTGGGGCGACGCTGCTGCTGATGCTCTATCCGCTACGGCTGACCGCGCGGAAACTGGTCGGCACCGACATCATGCACGCGGTGCCGCTCACCCTGGTCGGAGGGATCGGCTATCTGATCGCCGGAAGCGTCGACCTGCGGCTGCTCGGCATGCTGCTGATCGGATCGATCCCCGGCATCGTCATCGGATCGCGGTTGACCCTGTGGCTGGACGAGCGGATCATCCAGCGCTGCCTGGCGGTGGTGCTGTTCATCACCGGCATCAAGCTGGTGACCGTTTAGGGCGATTTGCGATCCGATCGAAGCAGGTCGGTCGCTCCGGATATTTGTCCTGCAGCGGTTTCTGGATCGCCGGATGTTTCCATTCCCCTGGAAATCGCTTCAAGGACGAGCGGCCTTGTTCGCCGTCCCATGGTCCTGTCGACCTCGGTCCGTCGGTCGTTCCGCCTGAAATGGAATGGGATGCTTCGCGGGAGCAGCCGCACGACGGAAGCGGTGCAGATATCGGGAAAGCGAGTTGAATGTAACTTTGCGCGGCGTCAATTTTCCACACGCGATATCCGCAAAAAGAACATCGATACCGCTGAGATCCGGATAATGGAGAGGAACGAATCCGCATGTCCATGGCGTTGCGCCCCTTTGGGATCATGAGGATATTTCCCGATTTTTCGATCCGCCATGACGGCCCCATCGCGATGAGACTGGCAGCGCGTCTCGGCCGGCTCGAATGGCGCAACGAACTATTGGGCGATGTCAGCATGCATGTGGGCATGGGCAGCTATCTTCAAGGCGCCCACGCCGCTCATGTAACCGTGCGAATGTCGTTGCAGGCCGGTGACGGCACGCCATTCTACTTCCAGTATATTTCTGTCGGCGAAATGGAGGCGCATCTCCGCGGCGAAGCGCCGGTCATGCTTTCCGGACAAATCGAGATCGACCCGCGCCATGAAGACTTTTCCTGGCTCAATCGCGTGCAGCTGGTCGGTCGAGGCATGCTGTCGGAAATGCCCCTCTGTCAAAGTTATGAGATGGCCATTTTGGAGGGCTAGGCCTTCGCGGCAGGCCGCTCCCATGACATCCCTATTCGATCGGATCATCGCGTTGTTTTATAATAGATAATAAATATTTCAGGAGAAAATGATGCGTATATCGATACCGGATGACAATCCTGATCCTTTCTCCAGCCTGGGAGATTATTTTTCGCCGGAGATGGTCAGGGCATCCAATGGTTTTTCGCAAACTGTCTACAAGAAAACAAAATTGCCGTTGCGCATATTCGAAGGCGCCAGGGCGCGTACGGCTGAAATCAACGGATGCATGGTTTGTCGAGCGTTTCGCGCCAAAAGGGATTTGCAGGATTTCTATAAATCATCGGGCGTTGATTCATCCAATACGGTAATCGAAAATGGCGCCGCTCCAGACGAAGAATTCTACCAGAATATAACGAACTGGAAATCATATCCGGCCTATAGCGAACGTGAGAGGCTGGCCATCGAATATGCGGAACGCTTCTGCATCGAGCCGCAAGCCCTGGCGAAGGACGATATCTTCTGGGAAAGGACCAAACGCGCATTCTCGGATGAGGAAATCGTCGACCTCAGCCAATGCGTGGCGTCTTTCATCGCGACCGGCCGGGTCGCTCACGTCCTCGGCCTGGACAAGGTCTGTTCCATCATCGAACTGGGCGCCGCAGAATAGACCCGCGCCCGCCTGCGGGCCGCCGCTTCCTGAAGGCAACGGCTATTCCGTTCACCCGACCGGGCGACCCGTTGCCTTCGATATCCTGTGGAAAGGGACGCGATCATGAGCGGTGATATTCGCGCGGCCATCACGGACCAGTTGGGCAATTTCGCCCGACTTTTGGACAGGAAGAGCTGGGGAGCGCTCGACCGGGTGTTTTCCGCCGAGGTCGCTTTCGATTATGGGGAAGGGCGTAAGGGGGCAGGGCTGCCCGCATTGCGCGATCTCTTTCGCCGTCATCTCGATCTGTGCGGCCCATCCCAGCACTTGCTTGGCAGCATCGTGATCGATCTGACCGATCCCTCCGCGCCGATCAGCTTCAGCTATGTCCAGGCGAGACATTGCGGGAAGGGCGAAACCGCTGGTGAATGGTTCGACACGAGTGGCGAGTATAGCGATACCTGGCGACGCGCGCAGGGCGAATGGAAGATCGTCCAACGGGTCGCGGACTTCCCCTTGATAGCAGGCAATCCCGAAGTGATCGCGTTCGATCAGGTGGAGCCATAGGCTACGGACTTCGACCGGAACGCCATCTGCAAATGTTCGCCGCCACCATCCTATGGTGGTGCTGATCGAGTCTCGAGCCTAGAGCGGTTCACGATCCGATTGCATCGGATCGGCCGCTCTAGGCTGTTGTTTTACCGCGATTTCCGAGTCGGCAGATGTTTCCATCTGCCTAGAAATCGCTCTAAAGGGCGGCGCGTTCGATCATCGCCCAACTCACTCCCGGAAAGGCGTCCTCGATCAACCGGCGGGCGAGCAAGCGGCTCGTCTCCGCGCAGTGGTCCGCCCGCTGCGCGGCCTCGGCATGCCGGTCGCGGTTGCCCGGCGACAGGTCGTGATGGCGGGCATCCTCCTCCGCCTGCGCGATGGCGGACAGGACCGAGGCGAGCCGGAGGCCGCGATGTGCCGTGCCGTCGCTCATGCCTCGCGCCCGCCCGCATCGATCCAGGCGCCGTGGATCGCGTCGATCTCGAACAGATCATAGGCGGCGTGAAGACAGTCGGCCCAGGCCGCGTCGCGCAATCCGGCGGCGGTGGCGAACAGGCGCCGGTCGCGATCGTCGGCATAGCCGCGACGGGCCGCCGCCGTCGCCGACCAATGGCGGAGATTACGCAGCGCGCGCTGGAGCGCGTCGATCTCGATCACCTCGCGGCAACCGGTGTCGATGATTGGTTGGAAGGTCATCACGGCTCCGGAAAGAGTCATGCTGTATATACAATATTCTTGTACAAAGTCAATCTAGATTCTGGGACCCGAGGTCCGCTGCCCGGTCCATTTGTTAAAAGCTGTTAAGCAATCAAATGAAGGGTTTGGCTGTCATGGTGTGAACAATTGTAACTTCGACGGAAGTCCTATTTTCTTGTTTACCATTGAGGCGCACAGCGGAGAGGCGGACGCTATGGGCAAAGGTGAGTCGCGATGAACATGATGACGACGGACTGGGTAGAGCAGGCGGAGGACCTTCCCTTCGACGCCCTCGCCCGGATGGGGCTTCCCCTCATCGAACAGCAGCGGCCTCGGCCGCCGGCCTGGATGATCGCCCCGTCCTTCCGGGCGGAGCCGGCCGCCATCATGTCCGGCGGCACCGATCCCCAGGCGGGTTCCGCCTCGGCCGCCATGCAACCCTATCGTTCGATTCGCGACGTTCCCCGCCGGGTCCGATAGGCTCGGCCTGCCCGCGGTTTCCCCGCCGCGGGCATTTTTTTTGCGCCATCGATAGGAAAAATCCTAGACATGTAGGATCGGATGGATAGGATCGAACATAACAAGAACAAGCGCGAGTCGATCCATGGGCGAACCGGTCTATCGGGCGTCGCCGGGCTGCCATCTCAACTGCCCGGCCTGCGACATCAGATGTGCGATCCTGGCCGGCGAGGCCCACGACGCCTGGCAGGCGATGCAGCGTCTTCGCCGGGAGCAGGCCAATGCGCCCGAACCGGCACGGGCGGCGATGTTGTCGCGCGCTGAAGCGCGGATGGCAGACGCCGCGCAAGCGTTTGCGCGAGCGCGTCGCGACGGCCGGCGGGGACCTCGTCCTCCAGCATGGTCTCGAACATGCGGGTCAGGGCTTCTTCACTAGGAAAGGCGACGTCGAGGCGGAGATATTGGACGGTGGGCGCCTGGGCGGCGACGTCGGCTGCGGCCTCGTCGTCGGACAGGCCGGCGAGCGCCAGCACCTCGCGAGGTTCGACGCCATGGGGGTGAAGCGCGGCGGCGATCCGGCGGGCGGCGTCGATCGGGAGGAGGCCGGTGAAACGGCGTTCCTCATAATAGGCATAGCGGGTGTCGAGCGGGCTTCCCAGCAGCGCCGCGAAGGCGCGCATCGAGAGCCCGGATCGGGCGCGCAGCAGGCGCATGCGTTCGAAAGGCAGGGACATCGACTCACTCCTCGGCCATCGGTCGAGGATATCCGTAAATCTTGTGCAAGATTGTTCAACCAATTTGTCGGCGGGACGACCGGCGACCAGCGACGAGGAGCGAGATCGGGCATGGCCAGAGCGGGACGCAAGCGCAAGGCGGGGGCACGGAACAAGGCGGGGCGGCTGATCGCCATCGGCGGGCCGCGTCTCGATCGTGGGACGGCGGAGTTGCGGCTGCACCGCGCGCTGCGCGCCGGGCCGCTCGACCCAGCCACGCAGCGGCTGTGGCAGCGCGGCAAGGCTGAGGAGGCCGCCGCGGCGATCGGGACCGGCGACCATGGCCAGGCGGTCGACGCGGTCGGCCGCGCCTGGCTGGCGGACCTGCTCGCCCATCCGGTGCGCGACGGCGCGGCGATGCGCGACGCGGGGCGGGTGCTCTTCAAGCTCTACTGGGCGCATTATGCCGAGCTGGCGCCGAGCGGCGGCCTTTATCGCGAGCTCGCCGGACGCGGCGTGGTACGGTTTGGCGCGACGGGCGACATCGAGCGCGCCGCGCAGCTCGAGGCGGCGCTCAACCGGCGGCTGGCGATCCTCGACGATTGCGGGCGCGACGTGCGCCGGGCGGTCGAAAGCCTGTGCGTCGACCATCATTTCGAGTTCGGCCCCGCCTGGCTCGACCGGCTGATCGCCGCGCGGCGGGAGGGGCGGCCGGCCGGCGAGGAGGACCGGCGGCGGATCGAGGCCGCGGTGCTGGGGCTGGCCGCGCTGACCTGATTCGGGGCGTCCAGGGATGGATGTGGAACTTTCCCGCTCCATCGGGGTCATTCGCTCGGCTGGCCATGCTTCGCGCCGGCAGGGAGCACGGCCATGCGTTTGCGGATCGATGCGGATCTTCGCTATGCGATGAGCGAGCCGGTCGATGTTCTGCTGATGATCGAAGCCGCAGAGCTGCCCGACCAGACGCCGATCGACGACCGGCTGGCGATCGACGGTATCGGTCCGCTGCGCGCCATCGCCGGGGAGGATGGCGTCGGCCGGCGCCGGTGGATGCGCGCGGACGGCGATTTCCATGCGCATTACCAGGCCGTGGTGGAGGTCGACCGGCGCCCGGTGACGATCGACGAATTGCCGATCACTCCGCGCCGAGAATTGCCGCCGGAGGTCATCCCCTATCTGTGGCCCAGCCGCTATTGCGAGGCGGACCGGTTCGAGGCCTTCGTCGCGCGTGAGTTTCCGGGCGACAATCACGGCCGGAAGATCCTCGCCATGGCTCGCTGGATTCGCGAGCATCTCGATTATCGTCCGGGTTCCACCGACGTGCGGACCACGGCGGTCGACGTGTTCGTCTCCAGACAGGGCGTCTGTCGGGACTTCGCCCACCTGCTCGCCAGCCTGGCACGGGCGGCGGGCGTGCCCGCACGGCTGGCGTCGGCCTATGCCTGGCGGCTCGACCCACCGGACTTTCATGCCGTGGTCGAAATCTGGCTGGCGGGCGACTGGTATCTGGTCGACCCGACCGAACTGGCCCCGCTCGATGGGCTGGTGCGGATCGCGATCGGCAGGGACGCGACGGACATCGCCTTCATGACGATCTTCGGGGCCGCAGAGCTGATCGGGCAGACCATCCGCGTGGAACGGATCGACGGGGATTGAGCCGCGCGGGGGCTCTGGCGCCGGTGGGAATGTTTCGCTTAATGTCGACCCATATCAAAAACTTGACCGAAGAGGGATCGCCATGGATCGCCGTACCTTCATCGCCTCGGCCGGCACCGCCGCCCTGATCGCCGGATTGCGACCCGCGCTGGCCCAGGCGCCGGCCACCGGCGGGGCCGACGCGAGGCTCAATGCCCTGTTCGACCGGATCTTCAACGATACGCTCGACACTTCGCCCCAATTCTGCACCGCGCTTGGCTATGACAAGGGCGACCGGGCCGCCGCCAAGAGCAAGCTCGACGACAATAGCGACGCGGGCATGCGCGACGATCTCGCCCACACCAGGAAATGGCTGGCCGAAGTCGAGGCCTTCCCGACCGCGGGGCTGTCGGAGGCCGGCGCGCTCAATCGCGAGATCGTCGGCTATTCGCTGCGCAACCAGACCGTCGCGCCGGAGCGGTTCGGGATCGACAGCGTGATCCGGCCTTATCGCATCTTCCAGCAGGGCGGCGCCTATTTCCAGCTTCCCGATTTCCTGAACGACGCGCATGTGATCGCCGACAAGGCGGATTGCGACGCCTATCTGGCGCGGCTCGACGCGCTGGGCGGGGTGCTCGACACCGACACCACCGTGCAGAAGGAACGGTCGTCGCGCGGCATCACCGCGCCGGACTTCGCGATCGACCTGACGATCGGCCAGCTCGAGAAGCTGCGCGGGGCGCCCGCCGCCGACAGCACGCTGGTCCGATCGCTGGCGCGGCGCGCGAAGGAGAAGGGCATCGCGGGCGACTTCGCCGGCCCGGCCGAGAAGATCGTCAGCGACAAGGTCTATCCTGCGCTCGACCGGCAGATCGCGCTGATGAAGCAGCTCCGCGCCACCACCGCGCCGGGCTCGGGCGTCTGGCGGCTGCGCGACGGCGAGGCGATCTACGCGGCGGCGCTGGCCCAGGCGACCACCACCAATTTCTCGCCCGAGGAGGTCCACAAGATGGGCCTGGAGCAGGTCGCCGAGATCAGCGCCGAACTCGATGCGATCCTGAAGGGCCAGGGGCTGACCAAGGGCGGGATCGGCGAGCGGCTGACCGCGCTCAACAAGGACCCCCGGCAGCTCTATCCCGACAGCGCCGAAGGGCGCGCCGCGCTGATCGCCTCGCTCAACGAAGGGGTGAAGGCGATGCACGCGAAGCTGCCGCGCTATTTCTCGCACGTGCCGGCCGCGCCGCTGGAGATCCGGGCGGTGCCGGTGGAGATCCAGGACGGGGCGTCGAACGGCTATTACAAGCGCGCGACGCTCGACGGGTCGCGGCCGGCCATCTACTTCATCAACCTGAAGGACGTCGGCGACTGGCCCAAATATACGCTGCCGGCGCTGACCTTCCACGAAGGCGTGCCGGGCCATCACCTCCAGATCAGCCTCGCGCAGGAGTCGAAGGACATCCCGACGCTGCGCAAGATCGGCTTCTTCGGCGCCTATAGCGAGGGCTGGGCGCTCTACGCGGAACAACTCGCTGACGAACTCGGGAGCTATGCCGATCCGCTCGAACGTGCCGGCTATCTCCAGTCCTTCCTGTTCCGCGCGGCGCGGCTGGTGGTCGACACCGGCATCCACACCCAGCGCTGGGAGCGCGACAAGGCGACCGCCTATATGGTCGGCACTACCGGCTTCGCGCAGCCGCGATCGCAGCGCGAGGTGGAGCGCTATTGCACCCAGCCGGGGCAGGCCTGTTCGTACAAGGTCGGTCACATGGCCTGGGTGCGCGCCCGCGCCAATGCGGAGAAGGCGCTCGGCGGCCGCTTCGACATCCGCCGGTTCCATGACGTGCTCAAGAGCGGGGCGATGCCGCTGACCGTGATGGAGCGGCTGGTCGAGGCGCGGACCAAGGCGCTGCTCGCCTGACGACGTCGGCCGGGGCGACATCGTCCAGTTGGACGATGCCGGACCCGGCCTGGCGGCCGACGGTTTCTTCTCCCGCAGGGAGGGCAGGCCGATGGACGAAGCGTTCGATCTCGACGTCACCGAATTGGGCAGTCGCTATCGTGACCGGACGTTGTCGCCGGTCGAGGTCGAACAGGGGCTGTCGGCGCGGATCGCCCGGCTCGATCCGGAGCTGGGCGCCTTCACCGCGCTGGCGGGAGAGGAAGCACGGACGGCGGCGCGGCAGGCGGAGGCCGAGCTCGCGGCCGGGATCGATCGCGGCCCGCTGCACGGCGTCCCGGTGACGGTCAAGGACCTCTGCCTCACCCGCGACATGCCGACCGCGGCGGGGCTGCGCGGCTTCGCGGAGCGGCTGCCCCGGCGCGACGCCGCCGTGGTGGCGCGGTTGCGCGAAGCGGGGGCGGTGCTGGTCGGCAAGACCTATACGACGGCGGGCGCCTTCGTCGATCCGGCGGCAGACCGGCCCTTTCCGCGCCATCCGGGACGCGCGGATATCTTTCCCGGGATGTCGTCGACCGGCGCTGGCGTGGCGGTGGCGGCGGGGCTCTGCTCGGTCGCGATCGGGACCGACACCGGCGGGTCGATCCGGCTGCCGTCGATGTGCTGCGGGGTGAGCGGGTTCAAGCCGGCCTATCGGCGGGTCGACGCCGAAGGCGTGTTCGAGTCCGCGCCATCGCTCGATCATGTCGGGCCGATCGCCCGCAGCGTCGCCGATCTGGCGGCGGCGATGACGGCGATCGGGGAGGGTGAGAGCCCGCGCGCCCTCGTCACCGATCTCGCGGCTGTGCGGATCGGCGTCGATCGCCGCGCCCTGGAACTGACCGGACCGAAAAGCCGGGGCGCAATCGAGCGGGCGATCGGGCTGTTCGGCGAGCTCGGCGTGACGGCGGTCGAGGTGACGCTGCCGCCGGTCGCGGAGCTGCTGGCGGCGACCGGCCGGTTGCAGGCGTGGGAGACGGCGGCGGTCCATGCCGCCTGGTATCCGGCCCATCGCGGGGACTATGGGCCGGGCCTCGCCGCGACGATCGACCGGGGCCGGGCGATGCAGGCCGGCGATCTCGACGATTTCGAAGCGGTTCGGGCCGCCTATCGCCAGCAGCTCGACGCGCTGTTCGCCACGGTCGACCTGATCATCCTGCCGGTGCTGACGATCGACACGCCGACGCTGGACGAATGGGAGGGGGCGATGCGGCAGGCGGACCCGCTGGGCGCGCGCTTCACCAAGCCGTTCAACGTGACCGGCCACCCCGCGCTCGCGCTGCCCGGCGGCTTCGATGCGGACGGCCTGCCGCTGGGCTTCCAGCTCGTCGCGCGGACGGCGGACGAAGCCTTGCTGCTCGGCGCCGGAGTCGCCTTCCAGAAGATCAGCGACTGGCATCGGGGCCTGTCGCGCGCCCTGCCGTAGCGCCGGGCCGGTCTTTCCCCTCGCCGGCGGGCGCCGCCAGACTGTGGCATAAGGGCGAAGTCCTGCTATATCGCGCGCATGAGCATGGTCGATATCGATGTGTGGGTCGGCAAGACGCTGTTCGTGCCGCCGATCGTCAAGCTGTGTCAGCTGACCCGGCAAAGCCAATATGCGATATCGCGCCTGTTCTGGTTCATCACCGCGCTCGACCAGCTCCGCATCGCCACCTCGCTGACGTCGCAGATCATCGCCGGGCTGTTCAGCCTGTTCATGATGGTGACGGCGTCGCTGCGCGCCGACATACCGGCGTTCAGCATGCGCTGGTTCCGGCTCGTCGCGCTGGTCTTCCTGCTGCTCGACGTCTTTTCCGGCGTGGTCAGCGGCGAGTGGAAGGGCGTCGAGATCTGGGTGCTGGTGCTGTTCGCCGAATATGCGGCGACGATCACCCACATCCCGCCCAGCGAGCGGAAGCGCGAGAGCCGCGCGACACGGACGAGCGAAGCGCGGCGCTGACGGCTGTTCAGGAGCAAGATCGATGCCGCGTCCCCGTCCCGCCCTGTCCTTCGCCATCCTCCTCGCCGCAGCGACGGCCGCGCCGGCGATCGCCGCGCAGGCGCCGATCACGGGGGGCCGGCCCTTCGCCGACAAGCCGTTCAAGGTGGCGGAGGTCGCGCGCTTCGACAGTCCCTGGGCAATGACCTTCCTGCCGGGCGGCCATATGCTGGTCACCGAGAAGGCGGGCCGGCTGCTGCTGCTGTCGCCCGACGGCGCGCGGCGCACTGCGGTCGAGGGCGTGCCCGCCGTCGATTCGAGCGGGCAGGGCGCGCTGGGCGAGGTCGTCGCGCATCCCGACTTCGCGACCAACGGCCTGGTCTATTTCAGCTATTCGGCGCCGGGATCGCCGAACGGCATCGTGCTGGCGCGCGGCAAGCTGGTCGGCGACCTTGCCGGCGCGCGGCTGGAGGGCGTGACGACGCTCTATCGCGCCCATCCGCTCAAGAGCGGCGGCCATTATGCGGGGCGGATCGCCTTCTCGCCCGACGGCCATCTCTTCTTCTCGATGGGCGAGCGGCAGAAATTCACGCCGGCGCAGGAGCCCGACGGCGTCCTCGGCAAGGTCGTCCGCCTGACGATGGACGGCCAGCCGGCGCCAGGCAATCCGCTGGCGGCGAAAGGGTTCGACTCGGCGGTCTGGAGCTATGGGCACCGCAATCCGTTGGGCCTGACCTTCGACCTCGAAGGGCGGCTGTGGGACGCGGAGATGGGACCCAAGGGCGGCGACGAGGTCAACCTGATCCTGCCGGGCCGCAACTATGGCTGGCCGATCGTCTCCAACGGCGACCATTATGACGGCAAGCCGATCCCCGACCATGTGACCCGGCCCGAGTTCGAGGCGCCGAAGGTGAGCTGGAACCCGTCGATCTCGCCGTCGAGCCTGCTGGTCTATTCGGGCAAGCTCTTCCCCCAATGGCGCGGCAAGGCGCTGGTCGGCGCGCTGTCGGGCGAGATGCTGATCCTCGTCGACCTGGGCGAGGAGGGCGCGAAGGAAGAGGCGCGCTATGCGATGGGCCAGCGCATCCGCGCGGTGGACCAGGGGCCCGATGGCGCGGTCTATGTGCTGGAGGACAAGGCGGGCGGGCGATTGCTGCGGCTGATGCCGGCGGGCTGACGCCCGCTAGACTCGCTCCGGTTCAGGTTGAACCGGATCGAGTCCGCCTTCCCCTGGTTTGCCATGATTTCCGAGCCGGCAGATGTACCATCTGCCTCGAAATCACTCTAGGGCCGCCGCAGGACGAGGACCGAAACCTCGCAGCGGATGCGGAAGCCGAGCGACTCGTAGAGCCGGATCGCGCCGGTGTTGCTGGCATAGGCATGGAGGAAGGGGACCTCGCCCCGCACCGCGATCCGGTTGGCGACGATCGCGGAGAGGAGGCCGGCGAGGCCCTGTCCGCGGAAATCGGGATGGGTGCAGACGCCGCTGACCTCGCAATGGCCCGGCGGCTTCAGCCGCTCGCCCGCCATCGCGGCGAGCCGTCCGTCGATCCGGATGCCGATGAAGCCGCCGAAAAGATGGGTGTTCGGCAGGAAGGGGCCGGGCTCGGTGAGCGTCGCCAGCGCGAGCATCTCGGGCGCGTCGGCATCGCCGAGCGGCACGACCCGGCCATCGGGCCGCGCGGGTTGGAGTGCTTCGGCGACCATCTGGACCCCCACCGCCTCCTTGTCGACGATCGCGCCGGGCGGAACGGCGATCGGGCCGGCTTCGAGCAGGACGAGGGCGCCATCCGAGGGGAGCAGCCCGGTCAATGCCGATTGCGCCTCGATCGAGCTGTCGCGGGCGGCGGCGAAAGGGCTGATGTCGGGCCGGTAGCGCCGAGCCCCCGGATCGCCCAGCGCGAAGGCCGCATGCCGGTCCGCCAGCGCCTCCCAGATCGGACGATCGAGCGGATGCGCGCTCGTGGACGCGCTGGACGGCGAAGATGGCAAGCGATGGCCCCCGGACGACTGGCTTTGGGGCGTGACGCCCCGCCCTGGAGGACGGCGGGGCGGGGCACGCTCAAGCACAAACCGCCCCCGAATATGCGCGGCATTGTGCCCTGTCGAAGGCTATAGCGCATTTTCAGGCCGTCCGCGAGAGGCACGGAGCAAAGTCGCGATACTCAAAGGGAAAAACCCGCCGGGCCGTGGTCCCGGCGGGTTCGTTCTCCTAAAAAGCCGGGGGTAGAGGGGGCTTTCCGGCCTGTCGGTAAAACCGTCGGCCCATTGCCCGGGTTCCGCCGCATAGCCCCGCTTTTCGGTCATCGACGCCGGATCGTCCGGGTCGGGGCGTGGAAGTCGGGGGGCTTGTCGGCGATCCATGCCAGGAAGCGGGCGACGTCCGGATGCCGGCGCACCGGGTCGGGATCGGCGGGAAGGCGCGCCAGTTCGGCATTGCTGAAATGGGCATGGATGGTGCGGTGGCAGATCGGGTGGAGCGGCACCGTCTCGCGCCCGCCCCGGCTTTTCGGATGCGGGTGATGCCATTCGATCCGCCGGCCGAGCGAACGACCGCACAGCCAGCAGCGAGGATCGGTCGTCGACATCCAGATCCTAGTCGAGCAGCCGGGCCAGTTCGGCGAGCAGCGCGGCGGCGCGATAGGGCTTCTGGAGGAAGGGAACCGGGGCCGGCACCGTCGCATCCTCGCGCTGGAGATGGCCCGAGGTCAGGATCAGCGGCAGGCCGGGCCAGCGTTCGCGCACCCGATGGGCCAGTCCGAGCCCGTCGATCGTCCCCGGCATCTTGATGTCGGTGAAGACGAGGTCGATCTCATCATGCACTTCGAGCAGGATCAGCGCCTGATCGGCATCCTGCGCCTCGATCGTCGCATAGCCGGCATCCTCGATCGCATCGACCGCGATCATGCGCACGAACAACTCGTCCTCGACGACGAGGACGGTCGCCTTGCCACGGGTCGAATTCTTCCTTCCCTGCAACTCCGCTCGTCCCACCGGCGTGTCGTTGCATCTTCCGGTGCCCGATTTTCGTTACGGAATCCAGAGCAGGCCCCTCTATAATGGCGGGCGGCTCGTCGCGATGCGCGGAAGAGTCCCGATGGTGCGATGCTGGTGAAATAATCATCGGGCAGTGGAACCCGGTCTCGGGCCGCGCCGTATCTGCCCGCGCCACCCAAGGCATGAACCAGGGGAGAATGTAGGATGTCCACCGTCAAGACCGGCGTCAGTGCCGCCGCTTCCGCCGCCCTCATCGCCTTTGCCGCGATGCAGGCCGCGCCCGCGCTGGCGGATGCCGCCACCGAAGCCAAGACCGTCCACTGCTATGGCGTCAACAGCTGCAAGGGCGCGTCCGACTGCGCCACGGCCGAGCATTCGTGCAAGGGCCAGAACGCCTGCAAGGGCCAGGGCTACAAGGAGATGACCGCCGACGCCTGCAAGGCGGCCGGCGGCACCACCACCGAGCCCAAGAAGAAATAAGGTCCGGAACGGCCGGGCGGCTCGTTCGCCCGGCCGGTCTCCCGCGATGTCCGGCATGTCCCGCTCCCTCTTCGGCCTCGGCCTGCGCAAGCCGCATTATGGCGACTTCCTCGACGGTGATGCGCCCGTCGCGGTCGACTTCGTCGAGGTGATCTCCGAGAATTTCATGGTGCCCGGCGGACGGCCGCGCGACGTGCTGCGCCGGGTGCGCGAACGCCACCCGGTCGCGCTGCACGGCGTGTCGATGTCGGTGGGGTCGGCGGACGGGATCGACCGCGACTATCTGGCGCGGCTCCGCCTGCTGGCGGACGAGGTCGATCCGCTGTTCGTTTCCGACCATCTGTGCTGGACGCGGATCGAGGGGTTCAATGCGCACGACCTGTTGCCGCTGCCCTATACCGAGGAAGCGCTCGATGTGGTCTGCGCCAATATCGCGATCGCGCAGGACGTGCTCGGCCGGGCGATGCTGATCGAGAATCCGTCGAGCTATGTCGCCTTCGACGCACCGATGACCGAATGGGAATTCCTCGACGCGATGTGCGCCCGCACCGGCTGCGGGCTGCTGCTCGACGTCAACAACATCTATGTCAGCGCGACCAATCACGGCTTCGACGCGCAGGCCTATCTGGCCGGCATCCCTGCCGACCGGGTCGCGCAGATCCATCTCGCGGGGCATAGCCAGGGACGCACGCTGCTGATCGACACGCACGACCGGCCGGTGCCGCCGCCGGTATGGGCGCTCTACGAGGCGGCAATCGCGAAGCTGGGTCCGGTCGCGACGATGATCGAGCGCGACGACGACATCCCGCCGCTGGCCGAACTGATCGACGAGCTGCAGGTCGCGCGCGACATGGCGAACGCGCACATGCGGAGGGCGGCGTGAGCCTGCTGGCGATGCAGCGCGATTTCCGCGCATGGCTGTCCGAATCCTCGGACGATGCCGCGCTGCGGATCGGCGAGGTGGCTCGGCCCGGGCTCGACGTCTATCACGACAATTATCGCTCGGCGCTGGCCAACTGCCTGGCCGAGGTGTTCGAGCGGGTACATCTGTGGATCGGCGAGGAGCGCTTCCGGTCGACGGCGGCGGCGCATATCGACGTCACCCCGCCGCACGCCTGGACGCTCGACGCCTATGCCGGCGACTTTCCGGAGACGCTCGACCTGCTGTTCCGCGACGATCCCGAGATCGCCGAACTGGGTTGGCTCGACCTCGCTTTGTCGGAAGCCTTCGTCGGCCCCGACGCCGTGCCGGTCGATCCGGGCCGGCTGGGCGAGGTCGACTGGGACCGCGCGGTGCTGCGCCTGTCGCCGACGCTGGCGACCTATGTCTTCCGCAGCAATGCGGCGGCGATCTGGTCGGCGCTGTCGGCGGGCGAGGTTCCCCCGGCCGCTGCGCTGCTGCCCGAACCGGTGACGATCCTGCTGTGGCGCAAGGGCCTGACGCCCTGTTTCCGGACGGCCGAGCCGGGCGAAGGGCAGGCAATCGCGCTCGCCCGGTCCGGCGCCGATTTCAACGCGATCTGTGCCGCGATGATCGAGCGGCTGGGCGAGCAGGAAGGCATCGCCGCAGCGGGTGGGTTCCTCGGGCGCTGGATCGGCGACGGTCTGGTCGTCGGGATCGATTGAGCCGAAGCGGCGTCAGTGCCCCTTGCCGCGCAGCTTGCCGGCGAGATGGACGATGGGGACGATCGCCCCGCCGACCGCGAGACCGGCGATGCCCGATCCGAATGCGGTAACCAGCCAGCCGACGATGCCGCCGATCGCCGGGGCGGCATGGGCGGCGGCTTCGCTGAGATGGTGGAGGAAATGGGCGGGAGCGGGGAAGCCGAGCACCTCGAGGCCGTGGACCAGGATGCCGCCGCCGACCCAGATCATCGCGGCGGTGCCGATGATCGACAGCCAGCGCATCACCACCGGCATGCCCTTGACGAGCGCGCAGCCCAGCGTGCGCGTCGCCGGCTTGCGGGCGAGGTGCAGGCCGATATCGTCCATCTTCACGATCAGTCCCACGACGCCGTAGACGCCGGCGGTGATCGCGACGCCGACCGCGGCGAGGACGATCGCCTGCATCGGGATCGTCTGGCTCGACACCTCGGCCAGCGCGATCGCCATGATCTCGGCCGACAGGATCAGGTCGGTGCGGATCGCCCCGGATATCTGTTCCTTCTCCAGCGTGGCCGGGTCGGTGGCGGCGACATGCTCCTCGACCGGATGATGGCCGCCCAGCGCCTCGATCACCTTCTCCGCCCCTTCGAAGCAGAGGAAGGCGCCGCCGAGCATCAGCAGCGGCGTCACCGCCCAGGGCGCGAAGGCGCTGAGCAACAGGGCGGCGGGCAGCAGGATGAGCAGCTTGTTGCGGAGCGATCCGACCGCGATCCGCGCGATGATCGGAAGCTCGCGATCGGGCGTCAGGCCGGTGACGTAGCGCGGCGTGACCGCGGCATCGTCGACCACGACGCCCACCGCCTTGGTGCCGGCCTTACCCGCCGCCGCGCCGACATCGTCGAGCGAGGCCGCGGCGAGCTTGGTCAGCCCCGCGATATCGTCCAGCAATGCGACCAGTCCCGACGCCATCGATCTTCCTTCCTGACCCTGCTTGGTGCATCCCTGTAGAGGGAGCGGCGAACGGGTCAAAGGCGAACTGCCTCCGTCGTGGCCGCCGGAACGAAAGGAACCCCGTGCTCCGCCCAAGACCGCGTCGTGACCAGAGGCTGCTTCTCCACCGCAAGAGCGGGACGCCGGTCTGGCTGTCGCTGCTGTGGCGGGTGGCGCTGGCCTTCGCGCTGATCGCGGTCGCGCTGGCCGGGCACTGGATCGACCGGGGCGGGTTGCGCGACAATATCGACGGCGCGATCAGCTTCGTCGACGTGCTCTATTTCACGATGATCACGGTCACCACGGTCGGCTATGGCGATATCGTGCCGGTGACCGAGCGGGCCCGCCTGTTCGACACCTTCGTCGTCACGCCGGTCCGGCTGTTCGTCTGGCTGATCTTCCTGGGGACCGCCTATGAATTCCTGCTCAAGCATGTCTGGGAGAAGTGGCGCATGAGCGTGATCCAGCGGAAGCTGCGCGGCCATGTCGTGATCGCCGGCTATGGCACGACCGGATCGGAGGCGGCGAGCGAGCTGGTCCGGCGCGGCCTCACGCCCGCCGAGATCGTCGTCATCGATCCGCGCCAGGACAATCTGCGCGCGGCCGAGGCGAGCGGCGCCAATGTGATCGACGGCGACGCGACCCGCAATTCGACCCTGGAGGCGGTGCGGGTCGCCGAAGCCAAGGCGATCATCGTCGCCGCCGGGCGTGACGATACGTCGATCCTGATCGTGCTCACCGCGCGGCGGCTGGCGCCCGGCGTGCCGATCAGCGTGATCATCCGGTCCGAGGACAATGAGGCGCTGGCGCGACAGGCGGGCGCCGACACGGTGATCAACCCGGCCAGCTTCGCCGGGCTGCTGCTGGCCGGATCGACCCATGGGCCGCACATCGCCGACTATATGGCCGACCTCGCCAATGCTGACGGGCGGGTGACGCTGCGCGAACGGGCCGTGTCGGCGGAGGAAGTGGGCAAGCCGCTGGCGGCGATCGTCACCGGCCTCGGCCTGCGGATCTACCGCGACGGGGCGCCTCACGGTTTCTGGGAGGAGGCCGCCGGCCGGCTGGAATCCGGCGACCAGATCGTCGAGGTGGTGCCGAGGAGTTGAGGCGGGGTTCCGTAGCGCGGGCCTGTCCTGTAGGATGGCGGGATGCTGTTCTCCGGTAAGCTCGCGATCCTGCGCTACGACACGCCCCAATTCTCCATCGTCCAGCGGGGCGACCATGTGCTGTGCGCGGTGACGGGGGAGCGGATTCCGCTCAACGAGCTGCGCTATTGGAGCGTCGATCATCAGGAGGCCTATCGCGGGCCGGCCGAGGCCCATGCCGCCTATGCGGCGGGCGGCGCCGCGCGGCTCAGCCGGCGAGGCTGAGCGCCACCGCTTCCGCCACCCTGATCCCGTCGACCGCGGCCGACAGGATTCCTCCCGCATAGCCCGCGCCCTCGCCCGCCGGGAACAGGCCGGCGACGTTGAGGCTCTGGAAATCCTTGCCGCGGGTGATGCGGATCGGTGACGAGGTGCGCGTCTCGACACCGGTCATGATCGCGTCGGGATCGTCATAGCGGGCGATCTGGCGACCGAAGACGGGCAGCGCCTCGCGCAGCGCGTCGATCGCGAAGTCGGGCAGGCAGAGCGACAGGTCGGTCGGGTGGACGCCCGGCTTGTAGGACGGCGTCACCGCGCCGAGCACGGTCGAGGGGCGGCGGGCGAGGAAGTCGCCGACCAGCTGGCCGGGCGCCGCGTAGCTCGATCCGCCGGCGACGAAGGCGCGCTCCTCCCAATGGCGTTGCAGGGCGATGCCGGCGAGTGGATGGCCGGGATAGTCGCGCTCGGGATCGATGCCGACGACGAGGCCCGAATTGGCGTTGAACTCCTTGCGCGAATATTGGCTCATGCCGTTGGTGACGACGCGGCCTTCCTCCGAGGTGGCGGCGACGACGCGGCCGCCGGGGCACATGCAGAAGCTGTAGACGGAGCGCCCGTTCGCGCAGTGGTGCGAGAGGGCATAGGCCGCCGCGCCGAGATCGGGGTGGCCGGCGCATTGGCCGAAGCGGGCCCGGTCGATCCAGCTCTGCGGATGCTCGATGCGGACGCCGATCGAGAAGGGCTTGGCCTCGATATGGACGCCGCGATCGTGGAGCGCGTGGAAGGTGGCGCGCGAGCTGTGGCCGACGGCGAGCACGACATGGTCGGTCTCGAGATAGTCGCCATTGTGGAGATGGAGCCCGCGCAGCCGGCCGTCGCGGATGTCGAAGTCGACGACGCGCTGCCCGAAGCGATATTCGCCGCCCAGTTCCTCGATCGTCGCGCGCATGGCCTCGACCATCGAGACCAGCCGAAAGGTGCCGATGTGCGGGTGCGCCTCGGTCAAGATCTCCTCGGGCGCGCCGGCCTTGACGAACTCGGTCAGCACCTTGCGGCCGAGGAAGCGCGGGTCCTTGATCTGGCTGTAGAGCTTGCCGTCGGAGAAGGTGCCCGCGCCGCCCTCGCCGAACTGGACGTTCGATTCCGGGTCGAGGACGCCCCGCCGCCACAAGCCCCAGGTGTCCTTGGTCCGCTCGCGCACCACCTTGCCGCGTTCGAGGATGATCGGGCGGAAACCCATCTGCGCCAGGATCAGCCCGGCGAACAGGCCGCAGGGGCCGGCGCCGATCACCACCGGGCGGGGTGCCCCGGCCGGCGCCGTGGCGACGAAGCGATAGCCGGTGTCGGGGGTCGGGCGGACATGGTTGTCGCTCGCGAAGCGCGCGAGGACGGCGGCCTCGTCGGCCAGGGTCACGTCGACCGAATAGACCATCAGGATCGCCGATTTGCGGCGCGCGTCGTTGGCGCGGCGGGCGACCTCCCAGCTCAGCAGATCGGCGGGGGCGATCCCCAGCCGAGCGACGATCGCGGCGGGCAGCGCCTCGGCCGGATGGTCGAGCGGCAGCTTGATTTCGGAAATGCGGAGCATGGCGCGGCTTTACGAGCCCGACGCCGGCACCGCAACGTTAGAGCACGTCCCAGAACATGAAGTAGAGCATCGCGAACCAGGCGAGCAGCCCTAGCACGCCCCGAATCCAGCCCAGGTTGCGGCGAAACCAATCAGCCATCGATCCTCCCGGCGTAGAGCAGGCGTCCCTTGCCGAGACGGGCAAGGACGGTCGCGATATCCGCTTCTCCCACCGCGAAGCAACCGTCGCTGCGGCCGAGCTTGCCCTGTTTCGCGACCATGTCGGGATTGGCGTACCAGGCGGAATGGATCACGATCGCGCGCTCCTCGGCATGGGCGTTGCCGGGATCGAGGCCGATCAGGCGGCGCGACGGACCGTGGACCCCCTCATAGGCGTCGCCGGTGAGATAGGCGCCCTCGGAAGTGGCGGCGGAGCCGACGACGTCGGAGAAGCTTTGGAGCATGCCGCTATGATCGGGATCGGACCCCTTGCCATGGGCGACGAGCAGCGCGGTCGTCGTGCCGCGCAGGATATCGACGAGGAACAAGCGCGGAACCGAAGAGGGGAGACCGAAATCGGCGATGGCGATCATATCGCGCGACCAGATCGAACGATGATGGTGGAACAGCGCGGCGAGGGCGCGCCCGACAAGGCGCGGATCGATCATCGGCGCGGCGGCGGCCAGGCCCAGGGGGCGAGCGAAAGCGGAGGCGGCCGGCAGGGCGAGGGCCGCCGCGACCAGCGTCCGGCGCGTCAGCACGAAGACGGGATCAATCGCGCCAGAAGCGCTTGGTGTCGATGAGGGTTTCGAAACAATCCTCGGCATCGTCGAGCAGGCGCTTGCGTTCCTTCTTGCCCGGCATGGGCAGGGCCGCCTCCACGCCCAGCCGGGCGAACAGCTCGGGGGCGGCGGCGATGTCGTTGAGTTGCCCCAGCTTGTCCTGCAACGCTTCCAGTCGGTCAAGGAAACGCTCCATCCGGCGGCGCGCCTTGCGTCCAGGATAGAGCGACACGAAGAATTCGCTCGCGTAGCGGAGCTTCTTGGCGGTCTTGCGGACGGCGTGGCGATGCTCGTCGTCGGTATCGGCGAGGTCCTTGCCCGCGCGCTTGATCCGCTTGCGTAGCCGTTCGAGCCGGTCGCTGGCGAAGGCGCGGACGTAGCGGTCGCGCAGATAGGGATCGGCCGGGTCGGTCCGCCACCGGCCGAGCGCCAGCCATTCGGCCAGCTCGATCGGCAGCAGCCGGACCCGGCCGCTGTCGAGCAGGGTGCGGAGATGGCCGAAGCGGTTCTCGCGGATCGCGAACAGGGCCGCGCGCGAAGGCTCCTCGAGGCGCGGCACCAGCACGTCGATGTCGCGGATCCCGCCGAGTTCCGCGGCGAGCCAGCGCAGCTCCGACGCGAACGCCGCGGCGCGCTCGTCGCCTTCGAACAAGGGGCCGAACAGCCAGAAGGCGGTCCGCAGGCGGCGCAGCGCGACCCGGGCCTGGTGCAATTGCTCGACCCCGCCCGACAGCAGCAGCAGGTCCTCGTTGCGGCGATATTGGCGCAGGCAGGAAGCAGCGATCGCGGCGAAGGCGTCGCCGGCGGCCATCGCCCGGTCGAGCTTCAGCGGCTCGGCCTTGACGGCGGCGGTGAACGCCTTGTCGGCCAGCGCATAGCCGCGCTCGGACTTGGTCGACACGCCGAGCCGCAGCGGGACCAGTTCGTTGAGGGTGCGGGCGAGATCGAACAGCGCCTGCGGCGTGCCGCGCTTCAGCTCCAGCTCCAGCTCGCACACCGCGCTGCCGCGCGTTCCCGCGCGCACCTCGCCGAGGTCGATCGCATAGTCGATGCGGCTGCCGTCCGGGCGATCGATCGGTCCCTCGGCGCGGTCGATCGCGGTGGTGAAGACCGGTTCGATCCGCGCGAGCAACTCCGCATCGAAGAGCTGCAGGAGCGGGCCCGACGCCTCGTCGAGCACGGGCCTGTCGCCGGTCACGCGGCGTTCCCATTCGCCGCGCACGAACAGGCCCGCCGTCTCGCCCGACGCTGCCTTCACCGTCTGGATGCGCTTGCCGCCGTCCCTGCGGATGCGGAGCGCATAGCCCGCCTTGTCGAGATGGAAGCCGGGCGTGTCGAAATAGGTGGCCGCGAGCCGCCGCGTCGCCGCGGGTTCGGGGCCGAACAGGGGGCAGGCCGCGAGGCGATCCCGGTCGGCGGGATCAAAGTCGAGCTTCAGCTCAATTTCGACGGGCTCGTCCATATCCCTCCGGATCGGTCATGCCATCCTATGACGACGGCAAGTCAAAGTCATGACGTGCTTTTCGGTTCAATCGAACGGCCGGTCGATCGACGCGGGCGGGCGGGTGAACCAGCGCGGGCCATCGGCCGTCATGTGGAAGCAATCCTCGATCCGGACCCCGAAGGCGCCGGGGATGTAGATGCCGGGCTCGTTCGAGAAGCACATGCCCGGCGCGAGCGGCGTCGTCTCGCCATGGACGAGGTTGACCGGCTCGTGCCCGTCCATGCCGATGCCGTGACCGGTCCGGTGGGGCGTGCCGGGCAGCTTGTAGCCGGGGCCGTAGCCGAGCGAGGCGTAATAGGCGCGGACCGCGTCGTCGACCTTGCCGGCGGGCGTGCCGACCCGCGCGGTTTCCATCGCGATGTCCTGACCGCGCCGGACCTGGTCGAACAGCAGGCGCTGCTTCGCGTCGGCGGCGCGGCCGAATATCATCGTCCGCGAGATGTCCGACTGATAGCCGAGCACCGTGACACCGGCGTCGAACAGGATCACCTCGCCGTCGGCGACCCGGCGCGGGATGTGCGAGCCGTGCGGATAGGCGCTGGATTCGCCGATCAGGATCAGGCCGCCGTCGGTTTCTCCGCCCAGCGCGCGGCTGGCGGCGATCAGCATCGCCTGGATGTCCTGCTGGCTCATGCCGCGTTCGATGCGCGGCGCGACATGGCGGAAGGCGGCGATCTGGATGTCGGCGGCGAGTTGCATCAGCGCCAGCTCGGCAGGCGACTTGATCATCCGGCAGCCGCGCACCACCGATGCGCCCGAGACGATCCGCGCGTCGGGCAGCGCCTGTTGCAGGCCATCGACCGCGAAGAAGCGGACCGTCTCCTCGATCGCGATCGCGCCCTTGTCGAGCTTGCGACGCTGGAGGAAGTCGCTGATCAGCGCGATCGGGCTCTCGTCCTCTTGCCAGACATGGACGTCGCCGGGCACGGCGAGGCTCTCGCGGATCGAGGGCTCCTCGAAGCCGGGCGTGACGATCAGCACATCGCCGTCCGCCGGGATGATCGCGGCGGTCAGCCGCTCGCTGCGCCACCAGTCGATGCCGGTGAAATAGAGCAGCGACGATCCGGCCTCGACGAGCAGCGCGCCGATATCCTGCGCGCGCATCAGTTCCTGGGCCCGGGCGATGCGGCCGAGCCGTTCCTGGGTGGAGATCGGCTTGGCCCCGCCGGTCATCGGCGCGAGCCCGGCTGCGGCGTCGGCCGCCCAGGCGGGCGGGGCGGCCATCAGGGCGAGGCCGGCAAGGCCGCCTCCGATCAGCAATTCTCGTCGGCTGGCGCGCATCATGCGACTCCGCTAGTTTGCAATCATGTCAGCACTGTCGACCCAGCTATATCCGCCGATCGAGCCCTATGCGAGCGGGATGCTCGACGTCGGCGACGGCCACGGCATCTATTATGAGCGGGTGGGGACGCCCGGCGCGAAGCCGGCGGTGTTCCTGCACGGCGGGCCGGGGGCGGGCTGCTCGCCCGATCACCGGCGGCTGTTCGATCCGGCGCGCTACGATCTGCTGCTGTTCGACCAGCGCGGCTGCGGGCGATCGGCGCCGCATGCCGAGCTGACCGCCAACACGACCTGGCACCTCGTCGCCGATATCGAGCGGCTGCGGGCGATGGCGGGCGTCGAGGCATGGCTGGTGTTCGGGGGAAGCTGGGGATCGACGCTGGCGCTCGCTTATGCGGAGACGCACCCCGAGCGGGTCAGCGAACTGGTCCTGCGCGGCGTCTACACGGCGACGCGGGCCGAGATCCAATGGTATTACCAATGGGGCGTCTCGCAGATGTTCCCCGACAAGTGGGAGCGCTTCGTCGCGCCGATCCCCGAGGCCGAGCGCGGCGACATGGTCGCGGCCTATAATCGCCGGCTGACCGGCACCGACCCCGCCGCGCAGATCGAGGCGGCGAAGGCCTGGAGCCTGTGGGAGGGCGAGACGATCACGCTGCTGCCGAGCGCGGCGCTGACCGACCAGCATGGCGACGACCATTTCGCGATCGCCTTCGCGCGGATCGAGAATCATTATTTCTTCCATGACTGCTGGCTGGAGCCGGACCAGTTGCTGCGCGACGCCGGGCGGCTGCGCGGCATCCCCGGCGTGATCGTCCACGGCCGCTATGACATGCCCTGTCCGCTCCATCATGCCTGGGCCCTGCACAAGGCCTGGCCCGAGGCCGATTTCCACCTGATCGAGGGGGCCGGCCATGCCTATTCGGAGCCGGGCATATTGGAACAATTGATAAAGGCGACCGATCGCTTCGCGGGGAGAGGGCAGGAATGACAGGGTTCATGCGGCGCAAGCCGATCAACGGGGCGGAACGGCACGGCGACCGGCTGCCGCCGACATTGTCCTGGCCGCACCTGATGGCGCTCGGCGTCGGGGCGATCGTCGGGACGGGCATCCTGACGCTGATCGGCGTCGGCGCCGATCGCGCCGGCCCCTCGGTGCTGCTCTCCTTCGCGATCGCCGGGGCGGTGTGCGCCTGCGCGGCGCTGGCCTATGCCGAGCTGGCGGCGATGATGCCGGCGGCCGGCAGCGCCTATAGCTACAGCTATGCGGCGCTGGGCGAGATCATCGCCTGGGTGGTCGGGTGGAGCCTGATCCTCGAATATTCGCTGGTCGTGTCGACGGTCGCGGTCGGCTGGTCGGGCTATGCATCGCCCCTGCTGGCCGGATTCGGCTTTCCCGTCGAGCTGACGCAAGGGCCGGAACTGGGCGGGCTGGTCAACCTTCCCGCCATCTTCATCATCGCGGTGGTGACCGGCCTGCTGCTGCTCGGCACGCGGGAGAGCGCGCGGGTCAACACCGTGCTGGTGATCGTGAAGATCGCCACGCTGTCGCTGTTCGTCGCGGTCGCGCTGCCGCATTTCGAGGCCGCGCATCTCAATCCGTTCATGCCTTATGGCTTCGGTTCGACCCCCGGGCCGGACGGTGTCCAGCGCGGCGTGATGGCGGCGGCCGCGATCATCTTCTTCGCCTTCTACGGCTTCGACGCGATCTCGACCGCGGCCGAGGAGACCAAGCGGCCCGAACGCGACCTGGCGATCGGCATCGTCGGATCGATGCTGGTCTGCACACTGATCTACGTCCTGGTCGCCGCCGCGGCGATCGGCGCCGTTCCCTTCGCGGGCTTCGCCGACAGCCCCGAGCCGCTGGCGCTGATCCTGCGCGAGTTGGGGCGTCCCGGGGTCGCGCATGTCGTCGCGACCGCCGCGGTGATCGCGCTGCCGACGGTGCTGCTCGCCTTCCTCTACGGACAGAGCCGGATCTTCCTGGCGATGGCGCGCGACGGCTTCCTGCCCGGTTCGCTGGCGGCGATATCGAAGCGGGGAACGCCTGCGCGGATCACGACGGCGACCGCGATCCTGGTCGCGATCCTGGCCGGGCTGCTGCCGATCGGCGAGATCGCCGCGCTCGCCAACGCCGGCACCCTGATCGCCTTCATGGCGGTGGGGGCCTGCCTGATCGTGCTGCGGCGCAGCCGGCCGGACCTGCCGCGCCCGTTTCGCGCCCCGGCCGCGCTGGCGGTAGGCCTCGGCGCGGTGCTCGGCTGCCTCTATCTGTTCACCAGCCTGCCGGCCAAGACGCTGCTCTGGTGCCTGGGGTGGAACCTCGTCGGGCTGCTCATCTATCTCGGCTATGCGCGCCACCACAGCCGGCTGGCGAAGGCGGCGCAGGAGGCCGGCTGAGGTCCGGGCTCCGCGCCGTCACACGGCGGCGGCGGGGTTTAATGCGGCGATCGGGGTCTGCGAGGACAGCGCGCGGCGGCCTTCCTTCAGCAATATCTCATATTTCGCGGACGGCAGGCCCGAATCGAAGGCGAGGCCGAAGCGGTTGCCCCTGATCCAGGCGGTGCGCGCCAGCAGTTCGACCCCGCGACAGACGACCCAGACGATCTCGCCGTCGCGCGGCGGATCGGCGGCGTGGGCCAGCGCGCCATGGCGGGACAGATCGAGCAGGTGGATCGGGCAGGGCTGGCCCGACACGAGCATCTTCGCCGTCAGGAAGACGCGGCTACGCTCGCTCCGGCGCAGGTCGGGCCGGCGTTTCAGGCCCAGGGCAGACGCTATCGACATGGGTACGCAATCCTCACACGCCGGCCTGAACGTCGGGCTGGCGTGGAAAGGATTAGATGCGGACGGCATATGAAGGCTTAGGGGAATTGGTGAATGAGGCGCTAAGCCTGATTGCATGGCGGCCGGAGATTAGACGATGGTCGAAGGCGGCGGCCGCCGATCAATAGGCGATCATGAATCCGATCGCCGCGATCAGCGCCAGCACCAGCAGCCCGACCGGCAACAGCCATGGCTGCGAGCCGGGCGCATCGTCGATATCCGCGTCGTCCTCGTCATCTTCGGCCGAGCGGGAGAGCTCGGGAAGCTGAGCGATGTCGGCGCCCAGCGACGGGAATTCGAGGGCGAGCCGTTCGTTGCTCGCGGCGGCGAGACGCAGCTCGTCGAAGCTCAGCGGCTCGGTGAAGCGGCAGCCCGCGCGGTTCTCCGCGATCCAGACGACCTCGACCTCGCGCCAGCCGACCAGCGGGATTTCGAGCAGGATCTGCGCGCCGGGCACGAGATGGCCGGCGCCCGCCGCCATCAGGCCCTGCTGCGAGATGTCGGTCAGCATCACGCTGTCGATATCCTCGCCGCCAGCCGCGCCCTCGAGGGTCAGCCGCAGGCGCGACTGGTGGCTGATGGCGAAGCGAAACGCGCGGCGGCGTTCGGAGGATTCGACGGCAAAACTGGTCATCTACGGTCCGCTACTCGGTCAACACACGCGATTCCCCCGGACCGCTCTCGCTACGGAAGATGCTTATCCCGCCAGTGTGGAACATCCCGGGGGTTATCCTATACGTAAAACCACGTAGGATGCGGAATTTTATAGGGTTTTTAACGATAGCGCAGTGCCGCCCGTCACAGGCGGGGCCGGGACGGATCGATCGGCGGGTTGCCTGATCGCGAAACAGTGTTGGCACAAGCGAGCCGCTCCTGCATTGGAACGTCATGGCATCCGACCTGCAATCGGCCCCGCGATCGCGGCCGGCGTCACCGTTCGGCGTTCCCGTTTTCCGGTCGATCTGGATCGCGTCGCTGGTGTCGAATTTCGGGGCGATGATCCAGTCGGTCGGCGCCGCCTGGATGATGACGTCGCTGACCTCGTCCCCGAAGATGGTCGCGCTGGTCCAGGCCTCGACGGTGCTGCCGTTCATGCTGCTGGCGCTGTGGGCCGGGGCGGTCGCCGACAATCTCGACCGGCGCAAGGTGATGCTGGCGGCGCAGAGCTTCATGCTGTGCGTCTCGGCCGCGTTGGCGCTGTTCGCCTGGCAGGGCTGGCTGACGCCCTGGCTGCTGCTGAGCTTCACCTTCCTGATCGGTTGCGGGACGACGATAGGCGGGCCGGCCTGGCAGGCCTCGGTCGGCGACATCGTATCGCGCGAGCAGCTGCCGTCCGCGGTCGCGCTGAACTCGATGGGGTTCAACACCGCGCGGACCGCCGGGCCGGCGGTCGGCGGCGCGGTCGTGGCGGCGGCGGGGGCTGCGGCGGCGTTCCTGGCCAATACCCTGTCCTATATCGGGCTGATCGTGGTGCTGCTGCGCTGGCGGCGGCCGCAGGCGCCCCGGCTGCTGCCGCGCGAAGGCCTGTTCATGGCAATGGGGGCGGGCCTGCGTTATGTATCGATGTCGCCCAACCTGCGGATGGCCGTCAGCCGCGCGATGGCGTTCGGCCTTGCGGCCAATGCGGTTTCGGCGCTGATGCCGCTGGTCGCCCGCGACCTGGTGAAGGGCGGGGCGCTGACCTACGGCCTGCTGCTGGGCGCGTTCGGCGTCGGCGCGGTGCTCGGCGGCCTCTCGTCGGGGCCGGCGCGGGACCGGCTGTCGACCGAGCAGATCGTCCGGATGGCCACGCTCATGCTGGCGGTCGGCACCGCGATCACCGCGATCAGCCCCTTCTTCCTGCTGACGATCGCCGCGCTGATGCTGGCGGGCTTCAGCTGGGTGCTGGCCCTGTCGACCTTCAACATCAGCGTCCAGCTCGCTTCGCCGCGCTGGGTCGTCGCGCGCGCCCTGTCGGTCTACCAGATGGCGGCGTTCGGCGGCATGGCGATCGGCGCCTGGGTGCTGGGCATGATCGCCGACAGCCATGGCGTCGCCGCCGGCCTGCTGGTCAGTGCGGCCTTCCTGGCGAGCACCGTCCTGATCGGCCTGGTCATGCCGCTGCCGCAGGTCGACGACCTCAATCTGACGCCGCTCAAACAATGGCAGGAGCCGGAGGTGGCGGTCCCGCTCGAACCGCGCAGCGGCCCGGTGGTGGTGACGATCGAATATCGGATCGAGCCGCACAACATCGTCGCCTTCCTCACCGCGATGACCGAGCGGCGCCGGATCCGGCGGCGGGACGGCGCCCATGGCTGGACCCTGCTGCGCGACCTCAACGAGCCCGAGCTGTGGATCGAGCGCTACCATGTCGCGACCTGGCACGACTATATCCGGCATAATCAGCGTCGCACACATGCCGATGCCGAGAACAGCGCCGAGGTGCACCAGCTCCAGAAGGAAGGCGTGCCGCTGCGCGTCCACCGGATGATCGAGCGGCAGACCGGCTCGCTGCCGAGCGCCCGCCGCCATGAACCGGTGACCGTCGACGCACAGATGAACGATCCGACACGCTCGGCGTAGCGGAGAACTGCAAAATATTGTAAAATCGACGAGCGCGTAACGATCTGTTCATGTCGAACGGCTCAAGGCGCCTTTATTGTGAGTAACTTAGCGTCGAGAGAAGCATCGTGTCCAATTCGGGAAGCGCAGACCAGTTGCGGCGGGAAGCCGCCAAGGCGCGAAAGCTTGCAGACAATGCTTTCGGCGAGGCGGACAAGCAGCGCCTGCTCGAGGTCGCGGCCAGCCTCGATCGCGAGGCGGCGGCGATGGAAGCCGCGCTGACGGTGCGAGCCGCCAAGGCATCGGCCAGCCTTTCCGCCCGCAGCACCCGATCGATCACGGCCAGCCGGTTGGATTGAGCGTAGCCCTTGACGGGCAACCTATCGGCAGAAGCTCAGCTTTCGATCACCCGGCCATCCCGCAGCCTGATCGTGCGGGCGGCGAGGCGGGCGGCTTCGGCGTGGTCGTGGGTGACGTGGAAGACGGGGATGGCGATCTCCGCCAGCAAGTCGTCCAGCCAGTCGAGCAGGTCGGCGCGCGCGTCGGTGTCGAGCGCGGACAGCGGCTCGTCGAGCAGCAGCAGGCGCGGCTGGCCGAGCAGGGCGCGGGCGATGCCGGCGCGCTGGGCCTCGCCGCCCGAGAGCGAGGCGGGGCGGCGATCGAGCAGCGGCGCGATGCCGGTGCGGGCGACGATCGCGTCGCGGGCGAAGCGGCCGGGGCCGGCGCGGCGCTCGGCATAAGCGAGGTTGGCGGCGACCGAGAGATGGGGGAGCAGCCCGGCGCCCTGGAAGACATAGCCGACCCGGCGCCGCTCGGGCGGCAGGAAGGTGGCGCCGTCCTGCCAGACCTCGCCGTCGACGATGATCGTGCCGGCGATCCGCTCCAGCCCGGCGAGCGCGCGCAGGATGCTGGTCTTGCCCGAGCCCGATGGGCCCAGCAGGGCGGTGACGCCCGAGGACGGGACCTCGAACGCCGCCCGCAGCGCGAAGACGCCGCCGAGCTTTCCGTCGAGCGCGACCGCGATCGTCACGGCCGGGGCGTCCCGATGCGGCGCTCGACGAGCAGCAGGGCGAGCAGCGCGGCAAAGGAGAAGAGGACGAGGACGGCGGCGATGCGATGCGCCTCCCCGAACTGGAGGCTTTCGACGAGCTGGTAGATGCGCGTCGACAGCACCTCGGTCTTTCCGGGGATGTTGCCGCCGATCATCAGCACCACGCCGAATTCGCCGACCGTATGCGCGAAGACGAGGATCGCGGCCGAGAGGAAGCCGCGACGGGCGAGCGGCAGGGCGACGGTGAGGAAGCGGTCGAGCGGTCCGGCGCCCATCGTCGCGGCAATCTCCAGCGGGCGATCGCCGATCGCCTCGAAGGCGGTGCGCAGCGGCTGGATCGCGAAGGGCAGCGAATAGAAGAGCGAGCCGATGACGAGGCCGGTGAAGGTGAAGGCGAGGGTGCGGATGCCGAACGGTTCGAGCAGCCCCATCAGCGGGCTGGCCGGGCCCAGCGCGATCAGCACGTAGAAGCCGATCACCGTCGGCGGCAGGACGAGCGGCAGGGCGGTGACGGCGCCGATCACCTCCTTCCACCAGCGGCGCGAGCGGGCCAGCCACCAGGCGAGCGGGGTGGCGATGATCAGCAACAATATGGTGGTGACGAGCGCGAGTTCGGCGGTCGTCGCGAGGACGAGGCCCATCAGCTATCGGACCGCATAGCCGTAGCGCCGGATGATCGCGAGCGCGGTCCGGCCCTTGAGGAAGGCGAGGAAGGCGCGGGCGGCGGGGTTCTTCTCGCCGGTTCGGAGCAGCACGGCCTGCTGCTCGATCGGGGCGTGGAAGCCGGTTGGGACGATCCAGCGCGAGCCGCCGCGCACCGCGACGACCTGGCTGAGCGCGACGAAGCCGAGCTGCGCGGCGCCGGTCGAGGCGAACTGATAGGCCTGCGCGATCGAGCTGCCGGTAACGATCTTCGGCTTGAGCGCGGCCTCGACGCCGAGCCGGCGCATCGTCTCGACCGCCGCGAGCCCATAGGGCGCAGTGGCCGGATCGGCGATCGCGATCCTGTCGAACCCGCCTCGCTTCAGCACCGCGCCGCGCGCGTCGACGAGGCCCGGCGTCGCCGAGTAGAGCACCAGCCGCCCCACCGCATAGGTGAAACGGGTGCCGGGCACGGCGAGCCCCTCCTGCTCGGCCCGGGCGGGACGATCGGCGTCGGCGGAAAGGAAGACCTCGAACGGGGCGCCGTGGCTGATCTGGGTGTAGAAGCCGCCCGACGCGCCGAAAGCGAGCAGCGCCTTGTGCCCGGTCGCCTTCTCGAAGGCGGCGGCGATCGCCTTGGCCGGCTCGGTGAAATTGGCGGCGACGGCGACCTGCGTCTCGGCGGCGAGCAGCGGCGCGGAAAGCGCCGCCCCCAAGAGGGTCAGCCAGCGAAGAGCCAGGACGATGACGGACATAGGATCAACTCCGCGCGCGATCGTCGCGACATGCTATATCCCATAATATATGGCAAGCGGCGTCAGGCCGGCGGCAGGGGGTGCTCGCGCAGCAGGGCGGTCAGGGCCTTGAATTCCGTGCCGTCGGCCGCCGCCAGCAGGGTGGTTTCGAGCGCGCGATAGGCGGCGAGCACCTGCCGGCCGAACGGCGTGACCCGCGCGCCGCTGCCCTGGCCACCGCCCGGCGTCGTCTCGACCAGCCGTTCCGCCCAGCAGCGGTTCATGCTGTCGACGAGCAGCCAGGTGCGCCGGTAGCTCATGCCCAGCGCGCGGCCGGCGGCCGAGATCGACCCCTCACGGTCGATCGCATCGAGCAGGTCGGCCTTGCCCGGGCCGATGGCGGGTTCGTCTCCGCAGAAAATCTGCGGCTTGAGCTTGAGGGGGCCGAGCCGGGGAACCATGGCCCTGCTTAGCAGGCCGCTTTGGCTTCCTGAAGTTCCGATATATTTTCTATCAATTTGATAGAGAAAAATTGCTTTTGTTTGACCGGGCGATGGCTAAGCCCTCGTCATGCTTTCGAACGAGGGGACAATGACCGACGCCCATGACGAGCCGATCGAGGCCCCCGCGGGTCACTATTGGGACATCGACCGGATCGCGGCCGAGCTTCGCGACGCGCGCGAGGACTGGCGCAACGCGCACAAGCGCCATGCCGAGCATGGCGCCGCCGGCTTCCCGTCGCGCCATGTGATCGACAAGATCATGATCGCGCTGTGCGGCGCGCTGTTCCCGCTGCGGCTGGGGCCGAGCTTCGTCCGCCAGCACAATGAGGAGGCGTTCGTCGCCGAGACGCTGCAGACCGCGCTGAGCCGGCTCTACGGCCAGATCCGGCTCGAGCTCGGCTATTCGGTAGGGGCCGCCGATCCGCATCTCGTCGATGGCGAGGCGGGTCGGATCATCGGCCATTTCGCGCGCGAGCTGCCGCGCCTGCGGCGGTTGATCGACACAGATGTCGAGGCCGCCTATGCCGGCGACCCGGCGGCGCGCAGCGTCGACGAGGTGCTGATCTGCTACCCCTGCGTGCTGGCGATCGTCCATCATCGGCTGGCGCATCTGCTGCACGGGCTGGGCGCGCCGCTGGTGGCGCGGATCATCTCCGAGATCGCCAATTCGCGCACCGGGATCGACATCCATCCGGGCGCGTCGATCGGCGAATCCTTCTTCATCGACCATGGCACCGGCGTGGTGATCGGCGAGACCGCGATCATCGGCCGGCGGGTGCGGCTCTACCAGGCGGTGACGCTGGGCGCGCGGAGCTTCCCGGCCGATGCCGACGGGGCGTTGCGCCGCGGCCTCGCGCGGCATCCGATCGTCGAGGACGACGTGGTGATCTATGCCGGGGCGACGATCCTCGGCCGGGTGACGATCGGCGCGGGATCGACGATCGGCGGCAATGTCTGGCTGACGACCAGCGTGCCGCCGGGCAGCGTGATCAGCCAGGCGCGCGCGCATCGCGACGGGATCGCGGAACTGCTCCGGCTCACGGGAGACGAGGATGGCCTGTGAAGGGCCGCTCTGCCTGATCGTTCCCGGCCTCGACAATTCGGGGCCCGACCATTGGCAGACGCTGTGGGAGGGGAAGCGCGACGATTGCCGCCGCGTCGATCTCGGCTGCTGGTCGGAGCCCGACCGGCGCATCTGGACCGAGCGGCTCGACGCCGCGCTGGCGATGACCGACGGGCCGCTGGTGCTGGTGGCGCACAGCCTGGGATGCCTGACGATCGCCTGGTGGGCGCTCGGCGCCCCGCACGAGCGGCTGGCGCGGGTCCGCGGCGCGCTGCTGGTGGCGCCGCCCGACGTCGACGCGGCCGACGCGCACCCCTTGGTTCGCCGCTTCGCGCCGGCGCCGGCCGCGGCCCTGCCTTTCCCGTCGATCCTCGTCGCCAGCCGCGACGATCGCTATGCGGCGTTCGACCGGCTGGAGACGCTGGCGCGGACCTGGGGGAGCCGCTTCGTCGATGCCGGCCATGCCGGGCACATCAACGCCCGGTCAGGGCTCGGCGACTGGCCGGACGGCGAGGTGCTGCTGGAGGAACTGATCGAGGGGAATGCGCCGTTTCGGACCAGTCCCCCGGCGCACCGGCCGAAAGGGCTTGCAAAGTAGGGTTTCATTTGTTCCCTCTATGTTCTATTGTGGAACATGGAGAGTCGAATGGCCAAAGATCCGAACTATGACCGCTACAAGGGCATTGTCACCCTGCCCAACCCATGGGGACCTCCGCCCCGGCCGTACCGGGTCGATGAGGACGGGAGGATCATCTATCGGGACGAGGACTTCGACGCCGTGCGGTCCCTGGGCGAGGAGAAGCCTGTACGGTTTGCCCAGGCAGGTGTCATGGATTGGGACGAACTTGCTCGAAAGGCTGCCAAAGAGAGAGCGAAAGTCCCGACCAAGGTTATCGTCGATCCGAGTTGTGAGACAATCCCGGCGGCATATGATCCGTTCGTGCAGAAGACTGCGCTCGAAGCCTTTGAGCGGTCGGTCAACGATGAAGCTGCCGGTAAGGTAGAGAACGGCTTTTTCGCTTCTCCGAAGATTTTCGATGATGGATATTCAGTCGGGCCGATCTTCAAGTCGGGTTTCCAGCGGCGGATATTGAGGGATTCGGTGAAGCGAATGAAGCATGGATGGGTCGGATCCTTCATTGACGGCACTTTCCCTCCGGAATTGTTCGTTCACGCACATCCCAACAACAGGCCGCCGTCGCCCCCCGGAAAAGGAGATAAGGAGGTATCGAATGAGATCGATGTTCCGATTGCGTCGATCGACAGCGCCGGTAATCTTTTCTGTGTCCTGCCAGGCCGAAAGAGGGGTGATCGATGACGCGCACAATATTCAAATGGTGTGTTGGTAATCACCACTGGCTTCTGTCGGGGGCGGCAATCATCATGATTCTGCTCAATTTACAAATATATATTAAAAATAAAGATGATTATGAAAATGCTTATTATTGTGATCGTATAAAAAAATACTATTTCGAAAATGACGAATACGTAAAAAAATCTGCAAAAATTTGGTCAGAATATGCGAAAGAGCCTATCGCTCTCGTAGAGAGAGAATCATATCCAAGCGTAGTATATAAGAATAACGAAGTATGTGTTTCATTTTTTCCATTTGGATTGGGAGGTGTGCCAAATTATTGTTTCGATAAAACTTCGAAAATGCCAACATTTATTGATCAAGAAGTTGAATAATGTAGAGTGTTGAGGCGACGCTGGCGCGGGCCTTGGGGCGCTTCGTCGATGCCGGCCATGCCGGGCACATCAACGCCCGCTCGGGGGCTCGGCGACTGGCCGGACGGCGAGGTGCTGCTGGAGGAACTGATCGAGGGGAATGCGCCGTTTCGGACCAGTCCTCCGGCGCACCGGCCGAAAGGGCTTGCAAAGTAGGGTTTCATTTGTTCCCTCTATGTTCTATTGTGGAACATGGAGAGTCGAATGGCCAAAGATCCGAACTATGACCGCTACAAGGGCATCGTCACCCTGCCCAACCCATGGGGACCTCCGCCCCGGCCGTACCGGGTCGATGAGGACGGGAGGATCATCTATCGGGACGAGGAACTCGACGCCGTGCGGTCATTGGGCGAGGAGAAGCCCGTACGGCTTGCCGAACTCGGCCAGACGGATTGGAATGGATATGAGGCGATGCGTGCTCAGGGGCAGCGGCACGGCAAAGTCCTGAAGGACACCTATGATGACGCCTTTCCGCCGCAGGATCCGAACGCTCCGCCTCCTCCGGCAAGCCGCCAATATTCGCTACCGCCGGGAGCGAAGCCGGTGGCCTGGGATCATCAGCACCGTTTCCTATTGGGTAAGGATGGGCGGCCGATCGAGAATCCTGCCTTCAGACAGGCCTTTGATGCTACCGAAACCAACACGGCAGGTGTGGTGTGGGATTTGGGCAAGATAGCGGTGCCAGGCTTGGGAGCCCTGCGAGGGCTCGGGATGGGTTTGCGCGGTGCGCAGGCCATGGTGGGCGTCAGTACAGCCAAGGAAGGCTATGATCTGGCCAAGGGGCGTGGGTCGCGAAAGGGGGCCAGATGAAGAAGCTGCTTGCTTTCGATCACGTGACGTTTGCATTTATTTGCGCCAGCACCATATTTTCTATGATGGTGCGCGCTGGAATTTCTGATGCTCTGAAATGGTTTGCAGCGGGAACATTTTATTCGTTTTATAACGGTTACATATTATCAGCAGATAGAGAATATGTGATAAGTTTATTGGGAAAAAGATTTGGGATAATTCTCTATATTTTTGCGATTTTTGGGGCGTTGGTCATTATTATTTTACCAAAATATTTTTTATGATTCTCCTGTTGGGATTAGAGGGCGGCCTTTTGTCTTTGAGACGGCTGGAAAAATCAAAAGGCGATACCGTTCTTATCGCGATCCTATGCGCCGTCCTTTTCGGAGCGATGGTGCATGATGTCCCGGTGGTGGATGCCTGCCTCGACGGCGGCGGCCGGCAGCATGCGTCGTCGGGAAAGTGCAGGGGTTGATGGTGCCAACGGAGCGTCGCGGGACGCGGGGCGGATGACATCGGTTCCGCACTCGTCCATCCTCCCCTGATGGAGAGCTTCAACCATATCGTCGACGCGCTGACCGGCGCGGTGTTCTTCAAGGTGCCGCTGTTCGGCGTCGAGATCGAGCTGATCGTGCTCTACCTCGCCGTGCCGATGCTGTTCTTCACGATCTGGCTCGGCTTCCCCAACATAGGCTGCGTCGGCCATGCCCTCCGCGTCCTCCGCAACCAGCCGCGCGAGGGCGAGGCGAAGGGTGACGTCAGCCAGTTCGCGGCGCTGACCACGGCGCTGGCGGGGACGATCGGGCTCGGCAACATCGCCGGGGTCGCGGTCGCGCTGACGATGGGCGGCCCCGGCGCGATCCTGTGGATGTTCGTGATCGGCTGGTTCGCGATGACGGTGAAGATGGCCGAGGTGACGCTGGGCCTGAAATATCGCGTCACCGACGCGCGCGGCCATGTCCATGGCGGGCCGATGTACGTGCTGAAGGCGGTGCTGGCGCGGAAGGGGCTGCCGAGGCTGGGGATCGCGCTCGGCGGCTTCTACGCCTTCTTCGCGCTGTTCGGGGCGATCCCGATGGTGCAGGTCAACCAGAGCTTCGCGCAGGTCAGCGTGGTGACGGGGATCGACAACGGCTGGGCCTATGGCATCGGCCTCGCCTTCGCGGTGGCGCTGGTGACGCTGGGCGGGGCGCACTGGCTGGGCGAGGTGTCCAAGCGGCTGACCCCGCTCAAGGTCGCGGTCTATCTGGCCGGGGTCGCGGCGATCCTGATCCTGCACGCGGGCGAGGTGCCGGCGGCGCTGGCGCGGATCTGGCACGGCGCCTGGGGCTTCGACGCGGCGGCGGGCGGGGCGGTCGGCGCCTTCGTGGCGGGGATGCGGCGCGCGGTGTTCGCGAGCGAGGCCGGCGTCGGATCGGCGGTGATGGCGCACAGCCTCGCCCGCACCGAGGAGCCGGTGTCCGAGGGCATGGTCGCGTTGCTCGAACCGCTGCTGGGGACGATGATCGTCTGCGCGGTGGGCGGGCTGGCGCTGGTCGTCGCGGGCACCTGGGACGATCCGGGTTTGCAGGGGATCGAGATCACGAGCGCGGCCTTCGCACATGTATCGGGCTGGTTCCCCTGGCTGCTGGCGATCGTCGTCGTGCTGTTCGCCTATTCGACGCTGGTCGCCTGGGGCTTCTACGGCCTGCAGGCCTGGGGCTATCTGTTCGGGCACGGGCCGAGGGCGCAGTGGAGCTACAAGATCCTCTACGTCGTCGCGCTGCCGCCGGCCGCGGTGATCGACCTGGGGCGGGTGATCGACATCATCGACAGCAGCTTCTTCCTGATGGCGGTGCCCAACGTCATCGCGCTCTACCTGTGCGCGGGCGAGTTGCGACGCGACGTCCGGGACTATCGGGCGCGGGCGCGGCGCGGGGATGCCGCGCCCGGGAGCGGGGCTCAGTAGGCGAGGGCGCAGCCGTCGGCGCGCATCTCCGACGCGGCGGCATAGACGCGGTCCGGGCCGTCCATCCGCTTCTCGATGCACTCGTAGCGGCCGAAGCCGCCGTCGGAGGCGCCGATCGTCCAACCCATCGCGGCGAGCGCGGCGCGGGTCTTTTCGGGGATGCCGCTTTCGAGGCGGAGCAGGCCGGTGGCGGGGAGGCCGGGGCTGTCCTCGCCCATCGCCTGCGACGAGCCCTCATGGTGCCAGCGCGGGCTGTCGCCGGCGGCCTGGATTTCCAGGCCATGGTCGCGGCGGTTGACGATGATCTGGACCTGCCCCTGCGGCTGCATGTCGCCGCCCATCACGCCGAAGCTCATCCAGGGCTGGTCGCCGATCGTCGCGAAGCCGGGGATGATCGTCTGGAAGGGGCGCTTGCCCGGCGCGTAGAGGTTCGGGTGGCCGTCCCGCAGCGCGAAGAGCTGGCCGCGATCCTGGAACATGAAGCCGAGGCCGTCGGCGACGAGGCCCGATCCCATGCCGCGGAAGTTGGACTGGATCATCGACACCATCATCCCGTCCTTGTCGGCGCAGGTGAAATAGGTGGTGTCGCCCTGCGACGGCGCCTGGCCCGGGCGGACGCCGCGCATGATGCCGCTGGGGTTGATCAGCCGGGCGCGCTGCGCGGCGTACTCCTTCGAGATCAGCCAGTCGACCGGCACCTTCGCGACGTGCGGATCGGCGTAGTAGCGGGCGCGATCCTCATAGGCGAGACGCTTGGCCTCGACCTGGAGATGGATCGAGAGGGGAGACTGGAAGCCGGCGGCTTCGAGGTCGAAATGCTCGAGGATGTTGAGCATCTGCAATGTGGCGATGCCCTGGGTGTTGGCGCCGAGCGCATGGACGCCGACGCCGCGATAGTCGGTCTTGTAGGGCGTGATCCACTCGCCCCTGTGCGCGGCGAGGTCCTCGCGCCGCAGCCAGCCGCCGATGCGGCGGAAATAGGCGTCGATCGTCTTCGCGATCCCCCCTTCGTAGAAGGCGTCGCGGCCGCCCTGCGCGATCATCCGATAGGTGCGGGCGAGATCGGGGTTGCGGAAGACGCCGCCGGCCTTCGGGCCTTCGCCGCCGATCGCATAGGTGCGCAACGCGTTGTCGATCTCCTCGATCCCCGCGCCGGGCTTCCTGAAGTTCACGAGGGCGCGGCGGATATAATAGGCGATGATGTCGGGCACCGGCGCGCCGCGCTCGGCGAGGTCGATCGCGGGTTCGAACAGCTCGGCCCATTTGAGCTTGCCGTAGCGCGCATGGAGCATGCCCCAGGCGTCGACGGTGCCGGGGACCGACACGGTGATCGCGCCGAGCGGCGGCAGGGCGCCATCCTTCGCGCGCGAGCGGACCGTCGCGAGATCGAGGCCGCGCGGCGAGGCGCCCGATCCGGCGAGGCCCATGACTGCCCCGGCCTTCGGGTCCCAGAGCATCGCATAGCAATCGCCGCCGATGCCGCAGGAGGTGGGTTCGAGGAAGCCGAGACAGGCGTTGATCGCGATGGCGGCGTCGACCGCCGAGCCGCCTTTCCGGAGAATCTCGATGCCGGCGAGCGTGGCGAGCGGGTGCGCGGTGCCGGCGGCGCCCGACAGGCCGTAGGCGGCCGTCCGCGAGGCGAAGCTCGCCCCGACCGGACGGTCGCCGCCGTGCAGGTCGGGCCGTTCGAAGCGATCGGCGCCGGCGGTCCAGCGGGCGGAGGGACGGTGGCCTCGGCGAAGGCGGGGGCGGCGATCGCCGCGGCAGGGGAGGGTGGCGAAAAGGTCCGGCGGTTCATGGTCGCTGTCCTGTATGGAGGCGGTCGACGGGATGAACCGGGTTGTATCGGGGGCCTAACCGATTGGAAAGCGGGCGAGGCGGCGCTTGATGAAAGGCCCCGCTTTCCCTTACGATCGAGCCGAGGAGAGACGGCCATGCAGAATATGGGTGACGGGAGCTGCCCGTTCGAGTTCAATTTCGATCCCGCGACCTTCAAGGCGGGCGATGTGGTGAGCTATCGCGTCACCGGAAGCCTCGAAGGATTTCCGTTCGTCGGGACGCTGGTCGAGGTGCATGACGACCATGTGGTCCTGCTGTCGGAGCCGGACAAGCCCGAAAGCCGGGTGCGCGGCACCCGCGAAAGCCGCCCGGTCGTAGCCGAAGCGGACGTGATCTAGGAGTTTTGCCCGTCAGTGGAGGGCGCGGTCGGCGAGCCAGGCGCGGGCCCGGCGCTGCGCCTCGGCGACCTCGCGCGTCGACATCTGGACGGCGATGTCGGCCCGGCAGTGCTGCGCCTCCGACGATCCCGCCAGCGCGGCGAGATTGAACCATTTATGGGCGGCGACGAGATCGACCGGACGGCCGTTCGATCCCGTCGAACAGGCGAAACCGAGATCGAGCAGTGCGTCGCCGTCATTGGCGCTCAGGATCGCGGCATCGGCGAGAGAATGTCCCATGGGCTTCATCTCCTTTCATTGAGGAGAGTGAAGGTCCGGTCCCAAAGAAATGGTTAACGGCGAATAAGACCTTGGTCGAACAGGCCGGATGGCAAGATCCGCGCAAATGATCGCGCAATCACTTTCCAACCTCTTCGCGTTGGAGCAGATTGCGTCGCGGGGGCAGGAGAGAATCCTATGCGACGTTCATATTGCATCGCCTTTGCCTGTGCCGCCGCGCTGTCCGTCGCGGCGCATGCGCAGGTCCAGCCGGGCCAGTGGGAGTCCACCGTCACCGTCCAGTCGATCGACATGCCCGGCGCGCCGCCGCAGGTGGCCGCGATGATGAAGGGCAAGACGACGCGGCAGACCTATTGCATCACGCCCGAACAGGCGGCGAAGGGGCCGCAGGAGATGCTCAAGCAGAACCCGTCCTGCCACTTCACCAAATATTCGATGACGGGCGGCGTCATCTCGACCGCGATGACCTGTTCGCAGAATGGCGGGACGATGACCGCCCAGGCGAACGGCAGATATGGCCCGACATCGTTCAACGTCACCTCGACCGCCGTGATGAGCGGCAGGATGAGCATGCGGATGACGTCGGCGAGCAGCGGGCGGCGGCTCGGCCCCTGCGCGGGCAAATAGACGTCAGGCCGCCGCCAGCTCCCGCGCCGCGGCGATCCCGGCGCTGAGATATTTGCGGCGGAAGGGCTTGGCGAGCCGGGGGATGTCGGGGGCGAGGAGATCGACCCCCTGATAGCCCGACATGATCAGTACGGCGAGCGTCGGCCGGGTGGCGCGGAGGTGCAGCGCCAGCTCCGCGCCCGTCATGCCCGGCATGATATGGTCGGTGATGACGACGACCGGATCGAGGCCGTGGTCGAGCAGGTCGAGCCCTTCGCGCGCGTCCGACGCCTGGACCACGTCATAGCCGAGCGAGCCGAGCATCTCGGCCGTGGCCGAGCGGACGCGCGGTTCGTCGTCGATGACCAGGATCAGGCCGCCCTTTTCGTCGGTGATCGACGGGGCATCGCCGACCGGGGCCGCCCTTGCCGCTTCCGGCGCCACGGGGAGCCAGACGCCGACCGTGGTGCCGAGGCCGGGCGTGCTGTCGATCCGCAAAGTACCGCCGAGCTGGCCGGCTAGGCCGTGCGCCATCGACAGGCCGAGGCCGGTGCCGTGGCCGGCGTCCTTGGTGCTGAAGAAGGGTTCGGTCGCCCGGGTACGGACGGCTTCGTCCATGCCCCGGCCATTGTCGGTGACCGTGATGCGCACATAGTCGCCCTCGGCGAGGTTCGACGGGAGGCCCGCGGCCGGCGCGCGGCGCGCCGATATCGACAGGATGCCGCCATCCGGCATCGCGTCGCGCGCGTTCACCGTGAGGTTGAGGAGCGCCATTTCGAGCTGGTGGCGATCGCCACGGACGGCGGGCAGGTCCGCCTCGACGTCGATCGCCAGGGCTATCCGGACCCCGAGCGAGGTGACGAGCAGATCACGCATGCTCTCGATCAGGCCGCGCAGGTCGACCGGGCTGGGCGCAAGCGGCTGGCGGCGGGCAAAGGCGAGCAGGCGATCGACCAGCAGGCGCGCGCGATCTGCGGCGTCCATCGCCACCTTGACCGTGCGCAATACGCGTTCGTCGAGCGGCATGCCTGAAAGGATGAGGTCGAGGCTGCCGACGATCGGCGTCAGCAGATTGTTGAAATCATGGGCGACGTTGCCAGTGAGCTGACCTATCGTCTCCATCTTCTGCGACTGGCGGATCATGTCGCGCGCCTGTTCCAGCTCGGCGGTGCGATCGGCGACCCGCGCGTCGAGCACGCGGTTCAGCGCGCCGAGCGCATCGAGGAGGCGGGCGTTTTCCAGCGCGGTCGTCGCGGCCCGGCCGAGCGTGCAGAGCAGGGTCACCGCTGTCTCGTCGGGGTCGCGGGCCTCGGCCCAATAGGCGCCCATCGCGGCGACGGGATCGGGCATGCCGATCGGCATCATCGCCATGCTGCGCACGAAGGTCGCCGCATAGGCGGCGTGCGGGACGCGCGGATCGGCCATCACGTCTGGAATGACGATCGGTTGCCGGTCGCGCATGGCGATGCCGGAAATGCAGGTTTCGGCCGGAAAACGCTGGCCGGCCCAGAGCGGCGCCATCGCGTCCTCCGCGACATAATGGCACAGGTCGCCGTCGCGCAGGACGATGGCTATGCCGTCGGCGCCGGCAATGCCGCGCGCCGATCCGCGAAGGATGTCGGTGATCCCCTCCAGGGTTCGCGCGTTGCCGAGCCGTTCGATCGCCGAGGCAAGGAGGGACCAGCGCCCGGCGAGACGATCGCCTGCACCGCCATCGTCATCGACCCCGGACGACCGCATCACTGAACCCCCAACGCAACACGCCGTGCGGCTCTTAGCATATTTCCCGCAATGCTGGGAATTGGATCCGATACCCTGGCGTAACGATTTTTGCGCCGTCGGATCGGCGTTCCCGCCCATTGACGTGGCGTCGGATGGGCGGGATGATCGCGGCCCGTTGCCGGGGACATGAGATGGCGCAGAGGAGTGCCGGCCTGCTGATCTTCCGCAGACGCGGCGGAGCGATCGAGGTGCTGCTCGTCCGTCCCGGCGGACCCTATTGGCGCAACAAGGACGCCAGCGCCTGGCAGATTTCCAAGGGCCTGATCGAGCCGGGCGAGGATGCCGTCTCGGCGGCGCGACGCGAGGCGGGGGAGGAACTGGGCGTGGCGATCGCGGGCGATGCGGCGCCACTCGGCGAGATACGGCAGGCGGGCGGCAAGATCGTCGAGGCCTTCGCGATCGAGGCCGATATCGACCCGGCGGCGGTGCACAGCAACAGCTTCGAGATGGAATGGCCGCCGCGAAGCGGACGGATGCAGAGCTTTCCGGAGGTCGACGCGGCGCGCTGGTTCGGGATCGACGATGCGCGCGGCATGATGCTCGCCAGCCAACGGGAGTTGCTCGACCGCCTGTCGGACGTCGTCGCGACGCTCAGTTCGCCAGCGCGAGCGAGATCGCCGCGGTGAGCGATTCCGCGCCATAGGGTTTCTGGACGATGTGGAAGCCGGCCGCCTCGCCGCCGGCGACCTCGCGGCTGTAGCCGGTGGCGAGCAGGACGCGCTGGTCGGGCGCGGTGCTGCGCAGGCGGCGGGCGAGGTCGAGGCCGCTCATGCCCGGCATGACGATGTCGGAGAAGACCAGGTCGAAATGATGCCGCCCGAGAAGGTCGAGCGCGGCCTCGGCGCTTTCGACGTCGGTGACGTCCGCGCGCAATTCGTGCAGCATCGAGCGGGCGAACTGGCGGACATTGTCGTTGTCCTCGACAAGGAGGACGTCGAGCCTTTCCCAATTGGCGATCGCCGAGCGTACCGCAGCGCGATTGTCCGGTTGCCGATCGGTGCGCGGGAGGATGAGGCTGACGGTGGTTCCGAGGCCGAGCCGGGACGCGATCTCGGCCCGGCCGCCCGTCTGGGCGGCGAAGCCGTGAATCTGGCTGAGGCCGAGTCCGGTCCCCTTGCCGACCGGCTTCGTCGTGAAGAAGGGATCGAACACCCGTTCGAGCATCTCCGCCGGAATCCCCTGGCCGCTGTCGGTGATGGCGATGCGCACGGCATGCTCGTCCACGACATTGCGGGCGGAGATGGTGAGCCTACCGCCGCCCGGCATGGCATCGCGGGCGTTGAACGCGGCGTTGAGGAGCGCGGTTTCGAGTTCGGCGGCGTCGGCCTCGATCGGCCATAGATCAGGCGCGAGATCGAGCCGCACCTCGATCGGACTGCCGAGGGTGCGGGCGAGGACCTCGCCGAACGCGTCGAGGCGGCTGCCGGGATCGAGCACCTCGGGCTTGAGCGACTGGCGCCGGCCGAAGGCGAGCAGCTTGGTGGTGAGCGCGGTCGCCTTGTCGGCGGTCTCGGTGATCGCGCGAACGTAGCGGCGGCGCTTCTCGGGGGCGAGATCCTCTTTCTGGAGCAGTTCGGCCGAGCCGCGGATCACCGTCATCAGATTGTTGAAGTCGTGCGCGATGCCGCCGGTCAGTTCGCCGAGGGCCTGCATCTTCTGCGACTGGAAGACGGCCGCGCGCGCCTGTTCCAGTTCCTCCTGCGCGCGGCGCTTCTCGGAAATGTCGCGGGTGATCTTGGCGAAGCCGATCAGCGTCCCGCTTTCGTCGCGGATCGGATCGATCACGACATGCGCCCAGAAGCGCGAGCCGTCCTTGCGGACACGCTCGGCCTCGCGTTCGTAGCGGCCTTCGCGAAGCGCGGTTTCGAGCGCCAGGGCCGGCTCGCCGCGGATGCGATCCTCCTCGGTATGGAAGCGCGAGAAATGCGCACCCACGATCTCGTCGGCACGGTAGCCCTTGATCGCCTGCGCGCCGGCGTTCCAGTTGGTGACCCGTCCCTCGAGGTCGAGCATGTAGATCGCATAGTCCTGCACGCTCTGGACCAGCAGGCTGAAGCGCTGTTCGGCGACGAAGAGCGCGCGATCGGCCGCGCGCCGCTCGGTGATGTCGCGGATGATCTTGGCGAAGCCGAGCAACTCGCCATCCTCGGCCAGGATCGGATCGATGACGACATGGACCCAGATCAGGCTGCCGTCCTTGCGGATGCGTTCGCCCTCGCCTTCGAAGCGTCCTTCCTCGAACGCGGTGCGGAGCATGGTCTGGGGGACGCCGGCGGCACGGTCCTCGGGCGTGAAGAAACGGGAGAAATGCTCGCCGATGACTTCCTCGGCCACATAGCCCTTGAAGCGCCGGGCGCCGGCGTTCCACGTCAGGATATGGCCCGTCGGGTCGAGCATGTAGATGGCATAATCGCTGACCGCGTTGACGAGGAGCTGATAGCGCTGCTCGGTCGCCTGCGCGTCGAAATTCGATTGGTCGTCCATCTGGCTCCGCAGGCCCCCTCCAGGGCGCTGGGGCCCTGGGGACGATCAACCCGCATGGATCGAATGTTGTTCCACCGCCGATGCATTTTCCCTGGGCGGATGTCGCCGGGGGCCCCCCGCATTTCATGGTTAACGCGATGTTAGGACCGGTCGGCGATAGGAGGAGGCCTACCGCCGGATGGAAGAATGATGAAGATCAGCGTCACCGCGCAGCAAATCCCGAGCCTGCTGGACGAGGCGTCCGCAGGCGTGAGCGTCCTGTCGCTCGACTGTTTCGATACCTTGCTCTGGCGCAACGTCCAGGCGCCGTCCGACGTCTTCGTAGAACTGGGCCTGGAGGGCGGGGCGATCGATCCGCGCGTGCTGGCGGAACGCCAGGCGCGCAAGGGGCAGGCGCTGCTCACCGGGCGCAACGAGGTCTCGATCGAGGCGATCCACGCGCGGCTGGTGCCGGGCGGCGATCCGGTGGCGATCGCCGCATCGGTCCAGGCCGAGATCGACGCCGAGGCGCGGCATTGCTTCGGCTTCGCGCCGGTGGTCGCGCTGATCCGCGCGGCCAAGGCCCGAGGGCTGACGGTTGTCGTCGTCAGCGACACCTATTTCAGCGCCGCGCAGCTTCGGATGCTGATCGAACGCGCGGCGGGGGCCGAGGTCGCGGCAGCGATCGACCGGGTCTTCACCTCCTCCGACCATGGCATGAGCAAGCCCGAAGGGCTGTTCGCGCCGGTGATCGCCGCGCTGGGCGTCGCGCCCGGGGCGGTGTTGCACCTCGGCGACAATATCCATGCAGACCAGGAGGCCCCGGCCGCCCTCGGCATCGCCACCGCGCATTTCGTCCAGTTCGACGCCCGCACAGAGACGCGGCTGCGCCATGAGGCGCTGGCGGCGGTGATGCTCGATCCGGCGACGCGGCAGACTGTCCCGGCGTTGCAGCCGCACCGTCCGTTGCTGTCGCTGCGCGTCGGACAGGAACCCGATTTCGTACTGGGCCACGACGTGATCGGGCCGCTGCTGCACGGCTTCGCGCAATGGGTGCGCGACGAGACCGAGGTGCTCGCCCGTAGCCAGGAGCGCCCGGTCCGGACGCTGTTCCTGATGCGCGACGGCTATCTGCCGATGAAGATGTTCGAGACGCTCGACGCCGACATGCCGGTCGCCGACATCTCGATCAGCCGGCTGGCGGCGGGCCGCGCCGGACTGGTCGACGAGGCGGCGGTGCGGGCGATGATCGAGCGCGATTCCGGCAAGCATCGCTTCGACGTGCTGGCGGGCCTGCTGCTGCTGGAGCCGCAGGAGGCGCGCGCGCTGGTGGGGCCGAAGGGCGACGTGGGCGACCTGGAGCGGGCGGCCTGCACGAGCGAGGTCGCGGCGAAGATCGTCCGCCGATCGGCGCGCAACGCCGAGCGGCTGATCGCGCATGTCCGCCGCGCCGGCGTGCAGGACGGCGACCTGCTGATGATCGTCGACCTGGGCTATCATGGCAGCGTGCAGGACCGGATCGCGCCGGTGCTGAAGGCACGGATGAACGTCGAGACCGCCGGGCGCTACATGCTGCTGCGCGAGAACAGGGTGAGCGGGCTCGACAAGAAGGGCTGGTTCGACAAGCGCCATCATGGGCGCGAGACGCTGGCGGCACTGGGATCGTCGATCGCGGTGATCGAGCAGATCTGCACCCAGCCCAAGGGATCGGTGGTCGACTATCATCCCAACGGCAAGCCCATCCACGAGAAGCCGGGCGAGAAAGGCGCGCAGAGCGCCACGCGCGACCGCATCCAGGCCGGGGCGATCGCCTATGGCCGGGCGGCGACGGCGGCGGGCCGGACGGCCGCGTCCGACGATGGCGAGTGCCGGCGGCGGATGGCGGCGGCGGTGCTGGCACGGCTGATGTACCTGCCGTCGGCCGAGGAAGTGGCCGTGATCGGCGACTTCACCCATGACGCCAATATGGGATCGTCGAGCCATATGCGGATGCTCGACGGATCGCGGGCGACACGCGGGCTGCGGCGGCGCGGGCTCCATTATGTGCAGAGCACGGCGCGGATGTTCCTGCCCGGCGAGTTGCAGGACCAGGGGCTGGCGCTCAACCTGGCGCTGTTCGGGATCGTGCGCAGCGGGCTCGACGTGCGCGAAAGCGATTTCCAGGCGGGCGGGATGCCGGTGCCGGTCATCCTGGCCAATGCCCGCGAGGATTGCCTGGTCGAGATCGACGCCTATCCGACCCATGACGGCTATTGCCGCCTGACCGTGCCGGCGCGCGGCGACCTGACCGTCGCGGTGCTGCTCGGCGGCCTGTACGAGGCGGTGCAGATCGAGGACGTCAGCTTCCAGCCGATCGACCCGATCGGCGCCGAACCCGGCCCCAGCGACCGGCCCGACATCGATGCGCCCCATGTCCGCGAAGGGCTGGAGCCGATCGCGGGCGATCTGTTTCGCTGCACGCCGAACGCGGCGCTATTGATCCCGCCGCTGCCGGCGGCCGGGGAGGGCGACTACAAGCTGTGTGTCGCCTTCCGGCCGGTGGTGCGCCGCGATGCCGCCAGCGAGGCGCGCCAGGCGGCGTGATGGTCTGTTTGGAAAATGCGGTTCCACCGCATTTTGCGGCACCGGCCCGCTCCCCCACCCGACCTCCCACTCAGTGTATTCTTGATGGGAGGTCGGGTGGGGGAGCGGGCCGGTGCCGCTTCGAAATGCGCCCTTCCGCGCATTTTCAAATGCATATGTTCCATTTTTGTTCTTGACATTCCCGTAGGGGTTTATCCCCTTGACGCAGGTAATCGTTTCGTTCTAATAAGGGCTCATGAGCAAGAGCCCTTCATCCTCTCCTGAGTTCTCGGTCCGCGAGTTCTTCGCGCGCTTCCCCAACGAGGAAGCCTGCCTTGAGCACATTATGGCGGTTCGGTTCGGCGGGACGCGCTTCGATTGCCCCAAGTGCGGCGTGGTCGGCGCGACCTTCCACAAGCTCAGCAACCGCCGCGCCTATAGCTGTTCACATTGCGGCCATCACGTCCTGCCGACTGCCGGGACGATCCTTCATGACACGCGCACGCCGCTGGTTAGCTGGTTCTATGCCATGTATCTGTTCTGCACGACGCGCCACGGCGTCAGCGGCAAGGAGCTGCAACGTCAACTCGGCGTGACGTACAAGACCGCCTACCGCATGGGCCAGCAAATCCGCGACCTGATGGGCAAGGGCGACTTTGACGGGCTGCTGCGCGGCCATATCGAAGCTGACGAGGCTTATGTCGGCGGTCGTCAGGCCGGCGGCAAGCGTGGTCGCGGCTCCTCGAACAAGACTGTCGTTTTCGGCATCAAGGAGCGCGGTGGCCCGATGGTGACGGAAGTCGTTCCCAACGTCCGCGAAATCACGCTGGCAGAGCGTTTACTGCCCCGCGTGGAGCGCGGCGCGACCGTCTCAACCGATGAACTGCGTTCCTATCGCTTACTGACGGAAGAGGGCTACAGCCACGGCACCGTCAAGCACGGTCGCAAGCAGTATGCGATGACCGACGAGGCGGGCACCCGCCATCACGTGAACCACGTTGAGAGCTTCTGGAAGCTGTTCAAGAACAGCGTGCGCTCGACCCATGTCCATATCAGCGCCAAACATATGCAGCGCTATCTGGACGAGTTCACTTTCCGGCAGAACCACCGCGAGCGCGTGAACGCGATGTTTGATCTTCTTGTTGGGGCGCTGTGACGCGTCCTAACATCGCTTCAAATTGAGCGCGATCGGCAGGGCCGTAACCGTCTGCCTCGGCTTGAGCGGCAAACTCATCTAGCCGATCCTCGGCAAGAGCCTGAGACAACGTCAATCTAGTCAAAGCGCAGCCCTCCGATAAACATCATCAGGTTGCGATTGCTCGATAACGCGGGCCGCTTGGGAAAGGATCGAAAGCTTCGGGCCCAATTGAGCTTTGTCCTTAACCACGGCCACAAGCGCGGGCGGGTCGGGGAGCGAGGCTAGATCATGAAAAGCAGCACTGGCACGATAAACAGAGTTTGCGTGGTCAGTTACGGCCTGAAAGACGGCTAGTTTATGATCTACATGGAGGATCGCCGACACGCTCCAAAGCGTTGTAGACAGGCCACCTATCGTTTGTTTGTCTTCAAGGCTTGATCCAAAGATATTAGCTAGGCGCACGCGCAAATCTTGAGCGATTTCATCTTCGCTGGCGTCATCAAGTCGATCATAAATGCGATCCATAATAGACCAAGCAGTTAGACCAACCTCCATGATCGCCTGTCCCAGGTCGTCAGGACCCGTCGCGAACGTGACCAGCGCAGAATCGTTGATCGAGACTTCGTTCTCTCCGATCACAGAAGCTGCCGTACGGGTGAAAGAGCGTTCAAGGCCGAGACGCTGGAGATCGCGGTGGGTTGCCCCAGCGTCGTCTATCTTAAACCCCAGCATATCCTGAGTGACGCGGATAATGATGGAAGATCCGTCCGGCCCGACGAGAGGGAGCGTTACATAGCTAGAGCCGCCCCAATGGCGACAAGATACAAGCTCTCTAGCGGCGCGCTCGGTAGCCGTCGCAAGGGCTTGATCAATGATCGGACTCGTAGCCATCTTATTGATCTTTATATACCCTGTCCGCCGTCAGCGCCAATGGCACAGATTTGAGGTTGTGATGTAAGGAGGATTTGGGCTTCGTCGTAGTGACGAAGGAACGAAGATGAAGCCCAAATCCTCAAGCGTAAAATCGGCCCGCAAACCCAAGGCGTCGGCCGAACAGGTGGTGAAGGATATCCGGCGCGCGACACGCCGGCATTTCTCGGCGGAGGACAAGATCCGCGTGGTTCTGGAGGGCTTGCGCGGCGATGACAGCATCGCGGAGCTGTGCCGCAAGGAGGGCATTGCCCAGGGCTTGTATTATACTTGGTCAAAGGAGTTCATGGAGGCCGGGAAGCGTCGGCTGGCGGGCGACACCGCCCGTGCCGCGACGAGCGGCGAGGTACAGGATCTGCGCCGTGAGGCGCGTGCCCTGAAGGAGGCCGTCGCCGACCTCACGCTCGAAAACCGGCTGCTGAAAAAAAGCATGATCGCGGATGGGGGAGACCCCGAATGAGGTATCCGGGATCCGAGAAGCTGGAGATCATCCGCATCGTCGAGCAGTCGCACCTGCCGGCGAAGCGGACCCTCGACCAGTTGGGCGTCGCGCGGCGGACCTTCTACCGATGGTATGATCGCTATCTCGAAGGCGGCCCCGAGGCGCTGGAGGATCGTCCTTCCGCGCCGAGCCGGGTCTGGAACCGCCTCCCCGGCGCCATTCAGGACCAGATCGTCGAGATGGCACTGGAGCAGTCCGATCTGTCGCCCCGCGAACTGGCGGTGCGCTTCACCGATGAGAAGGACTATTTCGTCTCGGAATCAACGGTCTACCGCCTGCTCAAGGCGCATGACCTGATCACCAGCCCGGCCTTCGTCGTGGTCAAGGCGGCCGACGAGTTCCATCGCAAGACCAGCCGCCCGAACGAGATGTGGCAGACCGATTTCACCTACTTCAAGATCATCGGCTGGGGATGGATGTACCTCTCCACCGTGCTCGACGATTTCTCGCGCTACATCATCGCCTGGAAGCTGTGCACCACGATGCGGGCCGAGGACGTGACCGACACGCTGCAACTCGCGCTCGAAGCCTCAGGCTGCGACCACGCCACCGTCAGGCACAAACCAAAGCTGCTCAGCGACAACGGACCGAGCTACATCGCCGGCGAACTCGCCGACTGGATCAAAGCCCATGACATGAGCCATGTTCGCGGCGCTCCGCTACATCCCCAGACCCAGGGCAAGATCGAGCGCTGGCACCAGACCCTGAAAAACCGCATCCTGCTGGAGCACTACTTCCTGCCTGGCGATCTCGAACGGCAGGTCGAGGCCTTCGTCGAGCATTATAACCATCGCCGCTATCACGAGAGCCTCGACAACGTGACACCGGCCGACGCCTATTTCGGCAGGGCCGCCGCCATTATCGAACGGAGGAAACGCATCAAGCGAAAGACCATCGAACAGCGACGCTTGCTTCACCGCAAGCTCGCCGCCTAAACATCAACCCCAGACGAGGCCCGATCTCCTCTTCTCTGCGCAACCATCTGCGCCAAATGTCCCGACGACGGACACTGATGTCGGGCATCCTGCAGGTGGCATCCGCGACCGTGGCAGTCCCGACCAGCCCGCCTCCTCCACCGCCGCCTCCCTCGTTCGATTCCAATGTAAGTTGGCCCGGCCAAATTTCGACCGTGAGCAGCGCCTCCGGCACGGCGAGCGGGCCGGGAAGCAACCCGATCGGCGGCAGGCCGCCCTACATCTATTCGTGGACCAAGACCGGATCGAGCAAGATCAGCCTGTCAAGCCTGACAGCCCAGAATCCCATGCTCATCTGGTCGGGCTTGATCGTCGGCGATTACGTCACTGGCTCCTTTGACCTCGTCGTGCGGGATGCCGACGGCCTGAAGACCAGCTTGGGCAGTGCCACCTACGACATCACGAGAACGAGCTGATGAGCTGGGGCACTGTGGAGGCCGGCGGATGGGTCGGCGGCGCGCTGGCGTTGCTGACGCTTCTGGGCGGTGGCGTGAAATGGCTGTTCGGACGGAGCGATCATGCCCGGCAGACCCGGGAGGATAAGCTCCGAACCTGGCGGGATGAGCTCGAAGCGAAGGAAAAGCGCATCGATGAAGGCCGCACGGCTTATGTCGAGCGGCTCGAAATGAGGCTCGGACTGCTCGAGGCGAAGGACGAGGCTCGCGATACTCAGATGGCGGCGTTGCGGATTTCGTTCGAGTTGGTGTCGAGCGCGCTCAGGCATATCGATCCGACGAACAGCGCGCTCGGACTGGCGGACGACCTGCTCCGCACCGCGTTCCCGAATCCGACGACACCGCCTTCCGACATGGTCGAACAGTTCGTCGAGATCGCGAAAGCGGGAGGGGAAATGTCATGACGACACCGGCATATATGGACCCGGCGAAGATCGAGTATCTTACGATCCACTGCGCCGCGACACCGCGTGGGCGTGACGTGAAGGCTGCAACGATCAGTCAATGGGATGTCCGGAAGTTCGGACAGATATCCTACCACCACGTGGTCGATATCGACGGAAACAGGGTGCGGACCTTGCGGGACGATCAGCGCGGCGCGCATGTCGGGGGCGCCAACACCGGCAATATCGGCATCTGCTATGTCGGCGGGGTCGAGACGAACAACAGGCCGGCTGACACGCGGACGGATGCTCAGAAGATGGCGTTGCTGACGCTGATCCGAACTTATAGGGCGCGCTATCCCGGCATCATCATTCGCGGGCATCGTGACTGGCCGGGCGTGGCGAAAGCTTGTCCGAGTTTCGATGTCGCCGCCTGGTTGAAGGAGGTCGGCGAATGAGCGCCTATCTCAAGCAGCGACTTGTCGAGCGAACCACATGGGCTGCGATCGGCCTCGCCGTCACGGGGGCCGCGGCGCTGCCTTCCCCATATAGCTGGATCGTCATCGCGGTCGGCGTGATCGGCGTTCTGGTGCCGTCGCCGGGCGGCAAGGATGCCGACGCATGATCCCGTTGGGGCCGATCCTCAAGATCGGCGTACCGATCGCCCTGCTGATCGGTCTTTGGTTGGGCGCGCGCCATGTCATCGCGAATATCCGGGCCGACGAGCGCGAGACGGTCACGGCGGAATTCGCTGACGCCCAGCAGAGGCGGGAAATCGCCGATCTCCGGCAGGCGCTCGCTACGGAGCGCCGGCAGAACGACATCACCGAGGAAGCCAATGCGAAACAATCCGCAGATCTGGCGAGTGCCAATAGTCGTCTCGCTGCTTATGTTGCCCGCCTGCGCGCATCAGGTGGCGGTGTCGGGCAAGGAGCGGATTTGCCCCGCGTTCCCGACGCTGCCGGCGTCGCTGGCGGCGCCGATCGACTATCCCTCCTGGATGCAGACCTCCGAAAATGCACCGCGATAGCCGTGCGCCTGGGGAACGCCAAGGATTGGGCCGAGAAACAGAAAGAGGTTGAAAGATGATCCCTGATTTCCATTCCCGTCCGTTCGCGCGGTTGCGCAAGCCGGAGCTTCGCCTTGGGCTGGGGCTTGGAGTATTGGCTGGTGGTTCGAATAGTGGGCCTGCAGTGACGTTTGATTTCCTAGCCGAAAGCACCTTTGATAGCCGCATAGCCTTCACGCGAGGTTCGGCGGCGACGCGTGTCAATGCTGCGGGAATAATCGAGACAGTCGGTAATAATGTACCGCGCTTCGATTATGATCCGGTCACGCTCGAGATGCGAGGTTTGCTGATCGAGGAGCCGCGGACGAACTATCTCATCCAAAGCGAGTTCGCCGACGGGCTCCCGGCTAGCCGTGGACCTCTCGTTACGGCGACGACGTTCGCCGGGCTGATCTCGGGGACTGGACTTGCCTTTGGATATGATGGGACATCTAGCCCCTATTTTTATGTGACCAATTATGCGGTTCCGGCGTCCTCACCGCGCGTGATCAGCATATTCGCTCGAATGGATGATGGTGGTGCTCCGGCGTTCGGAAATAATGCCACCCAGCATCCAGCCAACGACTTTGTATTCAACCTCGGGGGAACCGTGCTCGCCCCGACGGCTGCGAATGGTGGGAAGGTAGAGAGCTATGGGGGAGGGCTTTATCGCATCAGCCTCGCGCTTACGACGAGTGTAGCCCCTGGTTCAAGTTGTGGAGTGATCAAATATGCAGCCAACAGTGCTCGGACCTTCAAAGTTAGCGGGATTATGGTCGAGGCCGGCAGCTTTGCTACATCTTACATTCCGACCGGTGCCAGCACTGTAACGCGTGCGCCTGACTTTCCGATTGTCTCCGGGGCGAATTTCTCTGGTTGGTTCAACCCTAATGAGGGCGCGTTCGTTGCTGAGTTTGAGAGCTTGGGTTACTCCGTGCAAAACATGCTACTCACCGCTTCAGATGGGAGTAATAGCAACCTGATCGAGCTGCGGTTGCCGGACGCTGCCAACACGCGCGTACAATACACCTCGGGCGGGATGCTTGTTGCCAGCATGACGCACTCCACGCCTGTCATGGGAATAGTCCACGGGTTGGGGACGACCTACAAGGTCGACGATTTCGTCTCTGTGCTCGATGGGGCGGCGCCGCTTACCGACACGGCTGGCACCGTTCCCGTCGGTTTGGACCGGTTGGGCATCGGCCATCGGAATGGCACTTTCTTCTTCAACGGCCATATCCGTTCCATCACCTATTATAATCGTCGCCTTCCCAACGCTGATCTTCAGAGGCTTACCGCATGATCGATCTCTATCTGCGCGCTGGCGACCAGGCCACGATGGATGCGGCTCTGCTCGCCGCCGGCCTGATCGCCGAGGATGGTGAACCGGTCCTCGACGTCTGCCTCGACCGTATCGGTTCCTATACGATCGTTACCGGCTATGATGGCGGAATCCCGATTGTCGAAGAGCACTCGGAATATCACGCCAATGTGCGTGTTCTGAGCGATTTCGATCAGTTGGATGCCGTCGCCGATATCATGATCCCGCCGCCGGAGACACCGTTTCGGGTTTGGATGGCTCCCTCTCTCACCACATAGCCCATAAGTCTCCTGGTTGCCGCACGGGCTGCAGGTGCACATCGATCCAGATCACCGGGTGATCGACAGGAACGGCTGGTGTTTGCCGAGCGGCCAATATGGCCGGATGCTTTGCCCTTGCGATCTGATCAGAAGCCTGTAAGCCGGCGCTCCCGGAACTTGGGCGGTTAGCTCAGTTGGTAGAGCATCTCGTTTACACCGAGAGGGTCGGCGGTTCGAGCCCGTCACCGCCCACCATTCCTTAGAGAGAACTCATGGCGTCGGGCGTGCGGGCCGATCAGTTGCTGGTGGATCGCGGGCTGGTGGAAAGCCGGTCGCGGGCGCAGGCGTTGATCCTGGCGGGGCTCGTCTTTTCCGGTGAGCGCAAGATCGAGAAGGCCGGTCAGCCAATCAAGCCCGATGCAGCGATCGAGGTGCGCGGGCGCGACCATCCGTGGGTTTCGCGGGGCGGGATCAAGCTGGCGCATGGACTTGAGCATTTCGGCTGGAGTGTCGAAGGGTCCGTCGCGATCGACGTCGGAAGTTCGACCGGCGGCTTCACCGACGTGCTGCTGAATGGCGGTGCCCGGCGGGTCTATGCGGTGGATTCGGGCACCAACCAGCTTGCCTGGAAGCTGCGCAACGATCCGCGTGTAGTCGTCCACGAACAGACCAACGCGCGTTTCCTGACGAGCGAGCATGTTCCCGAACCGATCGACGTCGTCGTATGCGATGCGAGTTTCATCTCGCTGGCCAAGGTGCTGGCGGCGCCTCTGGGTTTTGCACGGCCGGGCGCGCATCTGATCGCGCTGATCAAGCCGCAGTTCGAAGCGGGACGGGAGGAGGTCGGCAAGGGCGGGGTGGTGCGGGATCCGGTCGTGCATGAACGCGTCTGCGCCGAAGTCGCCGCCTGGATCGAGGGGCAGGGTTGGCAGGTTGCCGGCGTGACCGCCAGTCCGATCACGGGACCGGAAGGCAATGTCGAATTCCTGATCGGAGCGGTCCGGCAGGACGGCGGGCAGGGGGAGCGCTGATGGCCGAACTGGCCTCGCCCCGTCAACTGCGGGTTGCGTTCATGCGCTGGGCGCTGATCTGCGTTCCCGCAATCCTGTTGCTGGGCACGATTTCTGGCCGGATAGCCAATTCGGACGAAGGCAATCCGTGGTTCGATGCGCTTTCGAAGCCGGCGCTGATGCCGCCCGCCTGGGTATTTGGCGCCGTCTGGTCGATCCTCTACGTCCTGATGGCCCTCGCGCTTGCGATGATCCTCAATGCGCGCGGAGCCAAGGGGCGTGGGGTCGCGGTCGCGCTCTTCCTGATCCAGCTCGGTCTGAACCTGGCATGGTCCCCGGTGTTCTTCGCGATGCACCGGATCATGCTGGCCTTTGGGCTGATCGCCGCCATCCTGCTATGGGCGGGCGCGACGACGCTGGTTTTCTGGAGAATTCGGCCGGCGGCGGGGATGCTGATGCTGCCCTATCTGGCGTGGCTGCTGTTCGCGGGAATGCTGAACTGGCAGATCCATGAGCGCAACCCCAATGGGGTTACCCTTGTGCCGGTCCGCGGAGATACCCAGATAATCATTCAATGACCGCCGCAAGGCGGCGAAGGAAGGAATTGACCATGCAGTCCGAAAATCGCCTGTTCGACGATTTCGTGAAGTTCATGAACGGTGCGGCCGGAACGCTGGCCGGCATGGGGCGTGAAGCCGAATCTGCGTTCAAGGAGCGCAGCAAGGAGTGGATCGGCGGCCTCGATTTCGTCAGCCGGGAGGAGTTCGACGCGGTGAAGGCGATGGCCGCCGCGGCGCGCGACGAGGTCGAGGAACTCAAGGCGCGGTTGGACGCGTTGGCGCCGGCCGCAGGCAAGAAGAAGGACGGTTGAGGCGCAGCTATCCACAGAATTGTGGCCCGAGCGGGTTGAACCGAGCCGCTTTCCGCGCCACGGAAAGAATGCTCTGGGCAGCGGAGTAGAGCCCGAATGGACGTGGACGACTTTGAATCCGCGCGCGACGCCAGCGCGCCCATCGACATGCTCGAGCATTATTTCGCGGCTCGCGGCTGGGACTATCAGCGTGCCGGAGACGAGGAGATCGTTGCCCAGTTCCAGGGCAGCTGGGCGCAGTATGAGCTGAGGGCGGTGTGGCGCGAGGAGGATCGCGTCCTACAGTTTCTCGCCCTTCCGGACATCCGGGTCACCGCCGACAAGCGGACCGCGATGTACGAGACGATTGGCCTGATCAACGAGCAGCTCTGGCTTGGCCATTTCGAGATGTGGACCAGTTCCTCGATGGTGCTGTTCCGCCATGCCGCGCTGCTGGAGAACCAGGCCGGCGATGCGATCCTGACGCTCGAGCAGGCGGAAACGCTGATCGAGACGGGGATCGATGAATGCGAGCGCTTCTATCCGGTTTTCCAGTTTGTCCTATGGAGCGACAAATCTCCGCAGGAAGCGATCGCTGCTGCGATGATCGACACCCAAGGCGAGGCCTGATCGGATGACGACGGGCGCGCTCTGGCTGATCGGCGCCGGCAATATGGGCGGTGCGATGCTGCGTGGCTGGCTGGGCTCACCCGGCTGGACGCGGCCGATCACGGTTATCGACCCCTATGTGGCCGAGGTGCCGGACGGGGTGGCGCTGCTGCGCGAAATTCCCTCGGGCGATGAGCAGTCCGACATTCTGGTTCTCGCGATCAAGCCCCAGCAGCTGGGCGAGATCGCGCCGCTCTTCGCTGCCAAAGCCAGGGCGCCGCGCCTGCTGTTGTCGGTGCTGGCGGGTGTCGAAACCACGACGCTGAAGGATGTGTTCGGCGCTGATGTGATCGTTCGGGCGATGCCCAATCTGCCGGTATCGATTGGCGAGGGCGTGACCGCCCTTTATTCGTCGGATGCCGACGAAGGAGCGCGGAACGAGGCGGCCGGACTGGTCGCGTCGCTCGGGCTGGTCGAATGGGTCGACGAAGAAAAATTGTTCGATGCGGTGACGGCCCTGTCGGGCTGTGGCCCAGGCTTCCTGTTCCGCTTCATCGAGGCGATGGCGCAAGCCGGCGAGGCGCTCGGTCTTCCGGCGGGCCAGGCGTTGCGTCTTGCGACGGCGACGGTGAAGGGATCCGCCCTGCTCGCGGCTGGCTCCAATGAGGGGCCGGCGGTTCTGGCAGACCGGGTCGCCAGCCCGGGAGGCTCGACGCGCGAAGGGTTGAACGTCCTTGATCGCGACGAAGCTTTGAAGGCGCTGATGCGCGCGACATTGTCGGCAGCGGCGCAACGCAACGCCGAATTGGCAGTGGCCGCGCGCGCTGGTTAGGAAGCGGTCGACCGGACGACGGTCGGGGTGCGTTGGTACATCACTCCCCCGACGCCATAATTATGGCAGATAAAGTCGCGCCATAAGTGGGGCGGGTTCGGGCGAGGGCGTTGCCTGAGTTGCGCAAGGCCCGTCCCGATCGGCCAACTACATATCCAGAGCAGATTGGCGAGATGGGTCATGGCCCGCCCATGGCGGCGGATCATGAAACGCGCCCGCGACGCGAACCAGTAGCGGGGACGGCGCTCCGGCGGCCTCTGCTCCGTCAAGCCGGTCGACTCGCCGCCGAGATGGACGATTCGGCTGGCGGGGACATGCCAGGCCTCGAAACCCGCATCGGCAGCCCGCGCGCAAAAATCCGTCTCTTCGAAATACAGGAAATAGCCTGCATCGAACTGGCCGATCCGATCGAACACCGCGCCGCGGATCATCATATGCGATCCCGACAGCCATTCCGAGCGGCACGGATGATCAACGACCGGCATGACCACGTCATGGCGGCGCAGCAGCCTGCGGAGCGGACCGAGATCGAGCGCGGCGATGAAGTCGTTCAGCGGCGAGTGGAAACGGAACGCGCTGTGACGAACCGATCCGTCGGGTCGCAGACATCTCCCGCCCGCCAGACCTGCCCGCTCATGACTGGCCAGGAAGTCGACGAGCATGCCGAGCGCGCCGGGTTCCGCGACCGTGTCGGGATTGAGCAGCCAGACATAGTCGGGCCAGGTGGCATCGCCATGGGCGGCTGCCGCCTGCCGATAATGGTTCAGGCCAGCATTGTTCCCGGCCGAGAAGCCGCGATTGTCGTCCAGTGCCAGCAAGGAGCAGCAATCGTCCGCATTGAGACGGGCGATGGCTTCCGCCAACAGGGTTGCCGAGCCGTCGGCCGAACCATTGTCGACGACCAGGACATGGGCGTCGCCACGTAATCGCACCTCCGGCAGCACCGACTCGATCGCCTGAATGGTCAGCGCCGCCGTGCGGTAGTTGACGATCAGCACCAGGATCGGCGCGGGGGTCATGCGTCGCGTGTCGCTCCGTTCCCGTCCGATCCGCCATGGAGGACGGCTCGGCGAACCATGCCTCTCATGACGTCCGCTGACAATCGACGCGGTTGCGGTTCAGCCGAACACTCGCGCGAAGATCGTGTCGACATGCTTGAGATGGTAATCGAGGTCGAACTTCTCCTCGAGTTCCTTCTCGCTGATCGCGGCGGTCACCTGCGGATCGGCCTTGAGCAGATCGAGCAGCGACAGCGCGCCGTCCGATTCCCACACCTTCATCGCGTTGCGCTGAACGATCCGATAGGCATCCTCGCGGCTGATTCCGGCCTGGGTCAGCGCGAGCAGCACCCGCTGCGAATGGACGAGGCCGCCCATCCGGTCGAGATTCTTCTGCATCCGTGCCGGATAGACGAGCAGCTTGTCGATCACGCCGGTGAGGCGCGCGAGCGCGAAGTCGAGCGTGACGGTGGCGTCGGGACCGATCATCCGCTCGACCGACGAGTGGCTGATGTCGCGCTCGTGCCACAGGGCGACATTTTCGAGCGCCGGGGTCACATAGCCGCGGACGAGGCGGGCGAGGCCGGTCAGGTTCTCGGTCAGCACCGGGTTGCGCTTGTGCGGCATCGCCGACGAACCCTTCTGGCCGGGCGAGAAATATTCCTCGGCTTCCAGCACCTCGGTCCGCTGCAGGTGGCGGACCTCGGTCGCGAGCCGCTCGACCGACGAGGCGATCACGCCGAGCGTCGCGAAGAACATCGCGTGGCGGTCGCGCGGGATGACCTGCGTCGACACCGGCTCGACGGTCAGGCCCATCTTCTCCGCCACATGGGCTTCGACCCGAGGGTCGATATTGGCGAAGGTCCCGACCGCGCCCGAAATCGCGCAGGTCGCGACATCCTTGCGCGCGGCGATCAGCCGCTCGCGGTTGCGGGCGAACTCGGCATAGGCCTGGGCGAGCTTCAGGCCGAAGGTCACCGGCTCGGCATGGATGCCGTGGCTGCGGCCGATCGTCGGCGTCATCTTATGCTCGAAGGCGCGGCGCTTGATGACGTCGAGCAGCTTGTCGAGATCGGCGATCAGGATGTCCGAGGCGCGGGCGAGCTGGACCGCCAGGCAGGTGTCGAGCACGTCCGACGAGGTCATGCCCTGGTGCATGAACCGCGCGGGTTCGCCGACATGCTCGGCGACATTGGTGAGGAAGGCGATGACGTCGTGCTTCACCTCGGCCTCGATCGCGTCGATGCGATCGACCTCGAACGCGCCCTTTTCCCAGATCGCCTTGGCGGCTTCCTTCGGTACGACCCCCAGCTCGGCGAGCGCGTCGGTCGCATGCGCCTCGATCTCGAACCAGATGCGGAAGCGCGTTTCCGGTTCCCAGATCTTGACCATCTCCGGCCGGGAATAGCGGGGGATCATAGCTCGTCCTCATGCTTGGCGTGTCGATATGCGAGGCGCGCCTAGCAGAGGGGGGTGTTGGGGGCAATTGCGCTGCGGACGTCATGTCCCGACTCGGCCCATCGCGCGCGCCCGGCCGGTGAGAATGTCAGCTTCGCCCCGGATTGGGACACGGCGCGCCGTTGCAGCGCCGAATCGAGCAACCGGGCGTCGGATCGCGGGTTTGATCGGAATGTCGGGACACACCCGAAGCCGAACGAATTTCGATCCGATGCCAGGAGAGACGATATGAACAAGCTGATGCTGATGGGCGGAGCCGCGATGCTCGCCCTGTCGGGCGCCGCTTTCGCGCAGAGCACGGGTGCGGAGCCAGCGCCCGATACCGCGGCTGCTCCGCCTCCCGCCGAGACCGCCCCGCCTCCGGCCGACACCACGGCTCCCGCCGATATGACGGCGGCCGCTCCGGCGGCCCCGGATGCGGCGGCTCCCGCACCGCCCGTCGCCCAGTCGACGATGCCCGCGGCGGATGCAGCGAGCACCTCACCCGCACCGGCAACTGCGGATGCAGCGTCTCCGGCGCCTCCCGCTCAACAGACGGCAACGGCCGATGCCGCCGCCAGGGTCAACGCCGAATGGGCCAAATATGACGAAGGCAACAAGGGCAAGCTGACGCCGCTCGAATTCGGCAACTGGATCATGGCGGCCAAGGGCCAGGACATGACCGCCCAGGTCGAGAAGACGAAGGCTGGCAAGAAGGCGGACCTGCCGGCGGTCAAGGTCCTCAACGAAACCGCGAGCGACTTCGCCAAGGCCGATACCGACAAGGATCGGATGATATCGCCCAACGAACTGGCGATCTTCCTGTCGGCCTGAAGCGTTCGCGAACCTGGAGGAGGAGAGGGGCGGCCGATGAGCCGTCCCTTTTCATATCAGCCCGAGCGCGCGCAGGCTGGCCTGGCCTCTGGTCCCCACCACGACATGATCATGGATGGCGATGCCGAGCGGCTTGGCCGCGGCGATGAGCTCCCGGGTCAGTTCGACATCCTGGCGGCTCGGTTGGGGATCGCCCGATGGATGATTGTGGACGATGATCAGTGCGGCCGAACCGAGCTCCAGGGCACGCCTGATGATCTCGCGGACATAGACGGCGGCCTGGTCGACCGAGCCTTCCGAGACGAGCTCGTCGCGCACCAGGACGTTCTTGCTGTTCAGATGCAGGACGCGGACCCGTTCGACGGCGCGGTGCGCCATGTCGGCGCGCAGATAATCGGCCAGCGCTTGCCAGTCGGAGAGGATCGGCCGGTCCTGCACCTTGCTGCGGAGCAGGCGCAACGCCGACGCCTCGGCGATCTTGAGGGCCGCGACCACGCCTTCGCTCAGTCCCGCCCGCGCAAGCGACTCCGGGTCTGCGGACAATAGCGGGCCGAGCCCTCCGAACTCCGCAAGCAGTGCGCGGGCCATCGGCTTGGTGTCGCGCCGGGGAATGGCGAGGGCGAGGAGATATTCGATCAGCTCATGATCGAGCAGCGCGTCGGGGCCGCCTTCGGCCAGCCGCCGCCGCAACCGCGCGCGATGGCCGCTGGCGTCGGTGGCGGGATCGGTGGAAGTGGTCGTCATCGTTGCGCAGGCTAACCGATTTTCGCGGCCGTGCCATCGTCGTCGACGGTCGATCCTCAGTTCATGCCGATCCGGTTGAAATCGTGGATGTGGATCAGGCCGATCGGCGTGTCGGGCCGATCATGATCCATCACGAACAGGGCGGTGATCTTGTTCGCGGCCAGGATCGCCTTGGCGTCCTCGGCATAGGTGCCGTCGGGTACTGTCTTCGGATGGCGGGTCATCACGTCGCCCGCCACGCTGTTCAGCAGCCGGTCGATGTTGCGTCGCAGGTCGCCGTCGGTGACGGTGCCTACCAGCCGGCCGTCGCCGTCGAGCACCCCCGCAATCCCCAGGCTCTTCTCGGTCATGATGAGCAGTACCTCGCGCATCGGCGTGGTCGCCACGACGAGCGGCAGCCGATCGCCGACATGCATGATGTCGTTGACCGGCAGCAGGCGCAGGCCGATATGGCCGCCCGGATGCAGCCGCTCGAGCTCCGCCCGCGTGATCCCTCGCATCGACATGGTCGCCACCGCCAATGCATCGCCGAGCGCGAGCATCAGCGTCGTCGACGTGGTGGGCGAGATGTTGACCGGGCAGGTCTCGCGCACCTTGGGCAGGATGATCGCCGCGCTGGCGAGCCGCGCCATCGGCGAATGGCGCTGGGCGCTGATCGCGACGATCGGGCAGCCGAGGTCGCGCGCATAGGTCATGATCGGGCCGAGCTCGGGCGTCGCCCCCGAACTGGAGAGTACGACCAGCAGATCTCCGGCCAGCAACATCCCCAGATCGCCATGCGCGGCCTCGCCCGGATGGACGAAGATCGCCGGCGTTCCGGTCGACGCGAAGGTCGCCGCCATCTTGCGGGCGATATGGCCAGACTTTCCCATGCCGCTGACCACCACGCGTCCCTGCGTGGCCAGGATCAGCTCGACGGCCCGCGCGAAATCCTCATCGAGCGCATCACGCTGCAGCGTTAGCGCCTGGGCCTCGACTCCCAGCACCTCGCGTCCCTGGTCGAGAATGCGCTGGCGGCTGGCGGCGGGAACCTTCGCGCGGATATCCCTAGCCTGGTACATGACGATCCCTCCTAGGCCGCCCGCAGCCGTTCATTCTCGCGTTCGAGATCGCGCGCCCAGGAGGCGAGGCCGAAGCGGCGGATGTCGACCTGGCGCCAGAACAGGCCCGGATCGCGCTGCCAGAGCGGGAAATGGGCCAGCGCATTGGCGCATTGCGATCCCATGTCGATCACCTCCGCCAGTTCCTGCAGATAGAAGGGCAGCGGCTGCCCATCGGGTCCCATCTGCCGATCGTGCGGGAAGGCCGCCGCCTTGAGCGCGGTATCGGCGCCCTGGCGGAAACAGGCGAGCGCGGTTTGTGGATCACCGTCGGCGAGATGGATGCGCGCCTCGAAGAAGGCGGCCGCGATGCTCTTGGTCGCCAGCAGCGGCGAGAAGCCCGACCAGTCGGCTTCGGCCGCTGCACGATACCAGCGCTTCGCGGATGCGCGGTCGTCCGCCAGCTCGTTGAGCCGTCCGGCGAGGAAGGCGAGCGAGATCCGCCAGCGGCGGACATGGACCGGCATGTCGTCGGTCAGCGGGAGGCCGACATAGGCCTCGATCAGCGGCAGCATCGACAGCGCCAGATCGCCGCGCCGCATCTCCAGCACCCGATAGCCGAGCACCGCGATCGCCGCGCCGCGATCCGCCGAATCCTCGCGCGAATCCTCGATCACGCATTCGGCGAGGCGGGCGAGCTTGACGTCGGGGCCAAGCCGCTCGCCCATCTGCACCATCGACCGGTAGAGCCAGGGATTGTCATAGGCGCTGCCGAAGTCGACCAGCGCCGGCAGCGGCCCCCGGGCTCGCGGAAAGCCGGGGTGATCGTAGCCCTGCGCATGGGCGGCGCCCAGCAGCGGGTTGACCGACGCGACGAGCATCAACCAGTCGGTGGCGGCGACCTGGTCGGCCTCGATCGGGAAGATCGCACGGGCACCTTGCGGGTCCGGGCCGAGCGCGGTCTCGACATAGCGCTTCTCCGGCAGGAAGCGATCCGACACGGCGTCGCTGAAATCCTCCCAGCTTGCGGGTCGCTTCGCGTCGCCGTTCCCCTGTCGCCAGCCGATCACGATACGGCCGTCATATTTGAGCAGCCGTGCATAATCGTCGAGCCGGGCCAGCCAATCGGTCGGCACGGCGGGTTCGATCGCGACGATCAGGTCGATCGATTCGTCGGCCAGCCGGTCGAATTGCTCGTTGACGGTTTCGCCACCGGCACTGGTCTGTCCATCATCGACCCGGACGACCGATCCGGCGCGCGACGAGGCCATCAGGATCGAGGCACCGTCGGCCGCGCCGATACCGTCGACCAGCACCCGGTCGCCGGGGCGGACATGGGTGGCGGCGGTCGCGTAGCGCGCGATCAGGGCATCGGCCTCGACGCCCTTGCCCAGCCACTCGCCGCGCGAGCCGCGCACCCGCTGCCAGATGCTGACGCCCGGCAGGGTGGCCGCGGTCCAGCCGGGATATTCGCCCGGCATCATGCCCCCGGGGTGCCGCTGCCAGCCTGCCGCGAAGAGATCGCCTTCCAGCGATCGGCGCTCCTGTCCGTCGCTCTGCAGGACGAGGACATCCATCCCGTCGAACGGGCGAAGCGCGGCGGCGAAGGCCCGGTTCGCGCAAGGCTGGGTCCAGGACAGGAAGCCGGCGGTCAGGCCGTGCGGCCGGGGCGGGAAGCCGGTTGCGATATCGGCCGTCTCGCAGCCCATCAGGGCCAATTCGCGGCTCAGTTCGGGAAAGGCGGCCTGATCGAGGGCGATCCGGCAGGGGCCGATCCGCTGGACGATCGCATTGGCATTCTGGATGGTCACTCGAATCTCCACGGCCGCCGATCGCAGGAACCGGCCGCCTCCGCCGCATGTTTCGCTAGGGTCGAGGGAATAGGCCCAAAGCGTTGAGGGTTGGTTAACCATGTTTTCCGGGCAGGGACCGATATGTCGGCTGCGTCGGCGCGATTGCTTCCTCTGGGGTGACGCGCGCCCGTCGAGCGGTTAAGCGTGCGCCCATGGAGGATGCTTCCCGTCGCCTGTCCCGCCCGCTGATCCTGGCCGGTGCAGGGGCCGTGTTGCTCGCGGGCGGGGCTGGCTGGCTCTGGATCGAGCGGGTGCCGATCGCGGCTTCCTATATCGACGATGCGCTGCGGACGCGGAACGTGCCGGCCAGTTATCGGCTCGCGCATATCGGTATCCGGACACATCGGATCGAGGCGATCCGCATCGGCGATCCGCGCGCGCCCGACCTGACCGCCGACTGGGCGGAGATCGAGCTGGCGATCGGCCTTTCGGGAGTCCGCGTCCATGCTGTCGATGCCGGCGGGGTGCGGCTGCACGGGCGGCTGGTCGACGGCAAATTGTCGCTCGGTGCGATCGACCGGCTGCTGCCGGCAACCAAGAGCGACCAGCCCTTCTCATTGCCCGACATGATCCTGACCGCACGAACGATCCGGGCCGACATTGCGACGCCGCAGGGCGGGGTGAACGCCACGCTCGACGGCGGCGGCAATCTCAAGGATGGTTTTCGCGGGACGCTGGTGCTCGGATCGGACCGGCTGGCGAGCGGCGGCTGCGCGGCCAACGGGATCGCTGCGCGGCTGGGGCTGCAGGTCGACGGCGGGCGTCCCTCGGTTAGGGGGATCGCGACGGCCGGTGAACTCCGTTGCCCCGGTGCGGTCGTCCGCGCGCCGCGCCTGGCGATCGACACCAAGGGGAAGAGCGACCTGACCCGCTGGACCGGCCGGCTGTCGTTCGTCGAGGGCGGAATAGAAGCGGGAACGACCCATATCGGTCGACTGGCCGGGCCGATTGACTTTGACGCCTCCGCCGATCGCATCACCGGCAAGGCGCGGTTGGCCGCCGAACAGGTTCTGTCGGGCGGATCCGGCCTCGATCGACTGGCGCTCGACGCCGGCTACCGGATCGATCCGCGCGCTGGCGGCGCTTCGGTCGCCGGCGATCTGCGCCTAGCCGGCGGCCGGGTCGATCCGGCCATGGTCGATGGTCTCGTCCGCAGCCTGGCGGCGGCGGAGGCGACGCCGGTCGGGCCGATCCTCAGCGCCTGGGGCAAGGCGCTCCGCCAGGCCGGCCGCCGCGTCGACGGAACGGCCGGCTTCACCTTCAGCCGGGCCGGGCAGGGCAACAGCCTGCGCGTCGACCGCCTGGCGCTCGCCTCGCCGGGCGGCGCCCGTCTGCTGGTCCGTTCGGAACAGGCGGAAGGTCTGGGCTGGCGCTGGCCTGATGGCGGGCCGATCGCCAATGCCAGCGTCGAGCTGTCGGGCGGGGGACTCCCCAGGGCGCTGGTCAGCCTGCGGCAGGCGATGCCGGGCGCGCCGCTGACCGGATCGGCGACGGTCGAGCCCTATGCGGTCGATGGCGCGCGGCTGGTTTTCGCGCCGATCCGCTTCGGGCCGGGGACCGGCGGCCGGACGCTGGTGTCGACGCGGGTGACGATGGACGGGCCGCTCGCCGATGGCCGCGTCGAAGGGCTCGACCTGCCGATCCAACTCGCCGCCGGCGGAAAGGGGGGCTTCGTCCTCAACCCCGCCTGCGCGCCGCTCGGTTTCCGCCGGCTGGCCATCGCCGGGACGGTGATCGGCCGTTCGAGCCTGCCGCTCTGCCCGGTCGGCGGGGCGCTGGTCGGGCGGACCCCGGCCGGCGGGATGTTCGGCGGCGCCCGGATCGCGACGCCGCGCCTGCGGGGCAGGCTGGGCGACCAGCCGTTGACGATGGCCGCCCGTTCGATCGACGTGGCGGTGGCCCGGCCGGGCTTCCGCCTCGACGGCCTCGCCGTCCGGCTTGGCGATCCCGCCGATCCGACGCGGCTGGACGTGACGACGCTGGACGGTCGCGTCAGCCCGCAGGGGCTTGGCGGCCGCTTCGAGGGAACGGCCGGAAAGCTCGCCGCGGTGCCGCTGCTTCTGTCCGAGGGCGGGGGGCAATGGGCGCTCGCCGGCAGCCGCCTGTCGCTCGACGGCACCGTCCGCGTCGCCGATGCCGAGACCGCGTCGCCGCGATTCCATCCCCTGGTCGCGAACGATGTCCGGCTCACGCTCGAAGGCGGTCGGATCGCCGCGACCGCGACCCTGCGCGAGCCGCGCTCGAACCAGCCCGTCTCCCGCGTCGCCGTTCGGCACGATCTGTCGCGCGGCACCGGGGATGCGGTGCTCGACGTCGACCAGCTTCGCTTCGGCAAGGCGCTCCAGCCCGAGGCGGTCACGCCGCTGACGCTGGGCATGATCGCCAACGTCGTCGGCACGATCGAGGGGCAGGGGCGGATACGCTGGGCCGGCGGCGATGTGGCGAGCGACGGGGAGTTCCGCACCGACGGCCTCAGCCTCGCCGCCGCCTTCGGCCCCGTCACGGGACTCAAGGGCACGATCCGCTTCACCGACCTGCTCGGCCTGGTCACCGCGCCCGATCAGACGGTGACGATCGCCGAGGCGAATCCCGGCGTCGCCGTCACCGACGGCGTCATCCATTACCGCATCCTGCCCGATCGCATGTTGGCGGTCAGCGACGGCGTCTGGCCGTTCGCGGGCGGCACCCTCGCGCTCGAGCCGACCGTGCTCGACATGGCCCAGCCGGTCGCCCGCCACCTCACCTTCCGCATCACCGGCCTCGACGCCGCCACCTTCGTCCAGCAGCTCGAATTCAAGAACATCGCCGTCACCGGCACGTTCGACGGCCTGCTGCCGATCGTCTTCGACGCGAAGGGCGGCCGGATCGAGAATGGCGTGCTGAAGGTGCGGCCGGGCGGCGGGACGCTGTCCTATGTCGGCGACGTCACCAACGCCGATCTCGGCCGGATGGCGCGGATCGCCTTCGACGCGCTCAAGTCGATGCGCTACGACCGGCTGACCATCGACCTCAACGGCAGCCTCGACGGCGAGATCGTCAGCCAGGTCCGTTTCGACGGCACCAACGACAAGCCGCAGGAAACCGCGCGCAACGGTGGGATCGTCGGCCGGCTGCTCGCACCGATCACGCGGCTGCCCTTCCGGTTCAAGATCACCATCTCGGCGCCCTTCCGGGGGCTGGTCAACTCGGCGCAGACCTTCGTCGATCCCTCGATCGTGCTGCGCAACACCGCGGCCGGGGCGATCGCGGTCTGAGCACTCCGGCCGGAACCGTGCCGCCCTGTCCCCGTTCAGTCCCCATTCAGCCCCCATTCAGCCAAGGTAAAGCGAGGCCATGCGATGAACATCCCGAGATTGACGATGAAGCGTTGCGGTGCGAGCGTCAGGCCATGAAGAGGACGACGTTCGCCCCTATCGGTGCCCTGGCGCCCGCGATGGTGATCGCTCCCGGCCTGTTGCTGGCCGGCTGCATCCAGGTCGCGGCGCCGGACAAGCCGATCGAGATCAACCTCAACGTCAATGTGAAGCAGGAGGTGGTCGTTCGGCTCCAGAAGGATGCCGAGGATTTCATCGCCAACAACCCGGAGCTGTTTCCGCAATGATGAACCTGTTCAAGACCAGCCTGATCGCCGCCGCCGCGCTGGCCGTGGCCGCCCCCGCGCTCGCCGCCGACCCGGTCGTCGAGCAGGCGCTCTCGGCCGGCAAGGTCGGCGAGCAGTGGGACGGCTATCTCGGCTTCGTTTCGCCGCCCTCGGGCGACCTCAAGGCGGCGGTCGACGCGATCAACATCAAGCGCCGCGCCGGCTACACCCAGGTCGCCGCCGCGCGCAACGTGACGGTCGACCAGTTCGCCCAGACCACGGCCTGCCAGACGCTCCGCGCGGTCAAGCCCGGCCAGGTCTATAAGCTGAAGGACGGCGGCTGGCAGACCCGCAAGGGATCGGAATCGATCACCCCCGACTATTGCGGCTGAATGGAGTGACGCCCGCTTGACGGCGGGCTGTTCTGCACCTTTTGTTCTCGTTTTGTTCTTGACTTTTTCTGGCGATTACGTATTTGACAAACCCAACGGAACGGAGTAGAAACAACGGCAAGGAGCTAAGCCGTCATGTCCGTTCTATCCCAGCCCCGTTTCCACGATGAAGCCGCCGCCTTCGAATATCTCGAAAGCGTGATCTGGGCTGACGGTGTCGTGTGCCCACATTGCGGCGTTGTCGGTGGCCGGGTGTACAAGCTGGAGGGCGTCCGCTCGAAACCCAGCAAGAAGAACCCCGAGGGCATCGTCCGCCACGGCCTCAAGAAGTGTGGCGAGTGCCGCAAGCAGTTCACCGCCAAGGTCGGCACCGTGTTTGAGGACGCCAAGCTCCCCCTGCACAAGATGCTCCAGGCCGTTCACCTCATGATGTCGAGCAAGAAGGGCATCAGCGCCCATCAGCTTAGCCGCATCCTCGAAGTGCAGTACAATTCGGCATGGTTCCTGTCGCACCGCATCCGCGAAGCCCTGCGCTCCGGTGAACTGGCCGTGCCGTTCGGTTCGGGCGGTGGCTCGGTCGAGGTGGACGAAACCTATATCGGCGTTCTCAAGGGTCAGCCCATCCGCCAGAGCGGTGCGCACAAGATGAAGGTCATCAGCCTCGTCGATCGCGACAGCGGCCAGATACGCTCGTTCAACTTCGACCAAATGATCTCCTGCTATGTGGAGCCGATCGTGAAGGCCAACATCGCCAAGGAGGCGCGCCTCATCACCGATCAGGCCCGTCTCTACAAGATGCTCGGCAAGGACTTCGCCAGCCACGAAACCGTCAATCACTCGATCGGCGAATATGGCCGGGGCGACGTTTATACGAACACCGTTGAAGGCTCGTTCTCGATCTTCAAGCGCGGCATGAAGGGTGTCTATCAACACTGCGGCGAGCAGCATCTGCACCGCTATCTTGCCGAGTTCGACTTCCGGTACTGCAACCGCGCCAAGCTCGGCATCGATGACAAGGCCCGCACCGACAACGCGGTGAAGGGCATCGTTGGCAAGCGGCTGACCTATCGCGGGCCTGACCTCCAGCCCTAAACGGCGTGCCGGTCCAAAACCTCGAAATCAGCGCTGGCGGGCACGGCCTCACCGGGGCCGGAGAACTATCGCGTTCCGACGCGCATAGCGGCATGGTAGCGCAAAGTTATCCGCAGAGTTGGTGCAATGTTGTGGAAAAATCAGAGTTGAGCGCAGCGGAAGCGGAATCTGCGTTGACAATCCGTAAGAAATTCTGATTAAACGAAAATTAGCCCGAATCCCCTGTGGGGACCGAGCTAATTTCGGGGCCATCGGCTAGGTCGGCAAACTGCGCCTAAGCCCCTTCGGTAAGGACCTTTTTATGTCGGATCACGTTGATTCGGTCAAGTCTTTCGTGCGGCTTATAGCGACTTGGCGCAAGGCCGCTGACGACAAGGGCGATCGGAAAATGGTCGACCTTTACGACAAGCGTATCGGGTTCCTGAACGCGATTGTTGAGGAAGTCGAAGACCTCCGGCAAAAGACAAAGCCGATTCCCGCCTCTTATGGCGATCTCAGCGACCTCCCCCCGGAATTGATGAAGGAACTCGCCGGCATCAAGGTCGACGAGTTGGAGGAGCAGATATTCACCGTCGTAAAGGCTGGCGGCGATGAGGTTGACCTCGATAAGGTGCTGATCGAACTCTACCGCCGCTTTGGTTCTGTCCAGACGCGCCGGTATCTCCAGAACAAGTTGTGGCGCATGGCGCAGAAGGGCCTCGTCTATTCGGTGCCTAACCGGAAGGGCGTCTATTCGGCACAACCGCAGCCCGAAGTTGTTGCGGGTATCGGCGGAATCAGCGGCAGTTGGGACGAGATCCCCAGAAAATCCGATCCCTTTGATGCTGCGGGATTAGATGATGACGTGCCCTTTTGATGTGCGAACGCCCCGCCGTTTCCAGCGGGGCGTCCAGAGCGTGGGCCTAGCATAGTGCGGGGTGTCGGCTACCCACCTGTCGCCCCGAGGGTGCAAGTCCCTCTAGGTCCACCGTCTCTCCAATGCGGATATAGCGCCTGAGGGTTCATACGGCAACGAGGTTAAGGAGAAGCTATTCACGGTTGATAGTCCCGAGAAATGAAGAAAGCCCGACGCGCCAACGCCGGGCTCTCCGATCTCGGGGCAAGTTGCACGTCATCGCAGACCAAGCGTGCAACCGGGTAAATCCCCAACTGAGGGGCCTAGTTCCACAGTTGGGGACACCCGTCAAGACTGGTCGTACATACGAAAGGTAAATGTATGACTACCCGACCAGCGGAACGTTTCCGCGCAAAACTGACTGATGAGACTGTTCGTGAAATCGAGCGCCGCCTGGCCCTTGGGCACATGCAGCACGATATCGCGGCCGATCTCGGCATCAATCAGGGACGTGTTTCCGAGGTGAATACCGGGAAGCGCAGTTCCGCGAACGATAATCAGTTGGGATTGATCTAGGATCGTCCGGGCCGCCAGCCTCCCAAGGGAGGCTGGCGGTTTCACCTCTCGCTCACGTCGTGCTATCTTGGCACCATGACCGATCAACCCAAATCCCAACTCGACAAGTTCAAGGAAGCCGCGCGCGAGCTGGAATGCGACGATGACGAGGCGCGCTTTGACGAGAGGGTCAAGAAGCTGGTGGAGAAGCGGTCGGTTGAACCAAAGCCTAAATAATGGTATCTAAGTACCATTATGCGGATTAGAATCCTTGCGGCCGTTGCTCGCCTTATGGGCATCCAGTTCAAGATCGATGGATTGCCCTATGGGGCGGTCAAGGGCGCTTCGCCTGAACCCACTCAATTGATGGCTTCCCGATCCCCTGCAACGCCCAATCAGCCGGCGGCGTGAACTCGATTACGGCTAGGCCATCGTTCTTATCCATATGAGCTGCGAGTGCGTCCACCACGCGAGTTGCGGGGCCATCGGTTTCGATGAGCCAGTAAAGACTCCAAGGCGTGCGCGTAGGGGACGGATTTCAGCTCCTTGTACAAGCTTTCATAATTTCGCCCAGGCGCGCGCAGATCGTAACTCACAATGAAGACAGCCATGCTTCCCTCCCGACTCGTTACGGGAGCGTTTTACCACATGGTTTGTGAAATACGTAATCGCCCTTTTTCTCCGTTGCTCGGTATGAAAATCGGGTCAGCATAAAGCTGGACGATGAGAGGAGATAAAGTCGCATGCTTCGAGGGCTTCCGGCGGATACAAGGCCATCGCGCGATGAGCAGGTCCAGAAAATGCTCGATGTGCTGGGTATCCAATATCCCGGTGGATATTATGGTTCGCGTCGTGATCTGTCTGGGGTCAAACTCGCCGACACTACTGTAAATGTCTTTTCAGATATGGCGGGTGGTTTCGGGCATGCAGGTATCGCTGTCGGCGATAATCCATCTACGGGTTTTTATCCTGTTGAGCCGGGTGTAGGTTCTGCCACTGGGTTCGTTCCCGGCGAAATTCGGCGAGATGATATGAGTAGGCCACATCGCTCCTACCGGCTGCCAACCACGCCCGCTCAGGAAGCAGCGATCCGCCAATCTATGGCCGAACATGCTGCCGATGAATATAATCTGTTCCTGAATAACTGTCTGAGTTGGGTGCGGGCCAGAATGAAGGATGGGGGTGTGGATACGGCGCCGGCCTTTTGGCCAAACGGCTTTATCGAAACACAGAGGCCTTGGATCAAATAGCAATATGTCCTATCTACGATATTCTTCAATTGGCGGGGTGTTGGGAGTCATCGTGGCGGCGGTATGCGCGCTACTTGTTTTGATTTTGAAGGTATATTTTCTAGCGATACCAGTTTTGACTGTTTATCCTTTTTATTTTCTGTTTTCTGGTAATGTGGATGGCTCTGTACCCATTCATGAATTATTGAAAATATTCTATATTTCAGCAGCTTGTAATTTTATATTATATTATATCATTGCGAGTTTGCTTTGGCTGGGTTTGCGAAACAGTCGTAACATGTGGATGGCTCCGGCGGCTTATATAGGGTTTCAATTGCTGTTTTTTTCTGGTCTGTGGGTGCGCTTTTTGAATTGATCGACCCGTCGGATGGAGCTGCGCGCGACCTCTGGCGCCTCTTCTTTTCAGGCGCGTGGATCGGTTTGGTGAACTGATTGGGTGACTTGTCGCCGATGTGGCGTTCGCGCCGCCAATGGCGCGTGGCGGCGATCTCCTTTCATCTCCTCCTCCCTCACCGTTGTTGACTCGGGGGACCCCCCTTCCTAAAGGGGCCTCGCCTTGGCGGGGTCGCTCGTCGGCATGACGCAGCCTTTCCGCGACGAGGAAGGGATTCGGCATGGCGGCAAATGATCCCGGGCAGGACCCGGAAAGCGTGGGGGATCAGCGTCTTACATCGCTCGATGAGCGGTTGCAGGCGGCCCAGCATGCCGAAAAGGTCAGAACGGCGAGCGTGCACAAGAAGCCCGAGAAGGGATATTCCCAGGGCAACCGCGTGCTGGCCGAACTGATCGCGGGTATTGTCGGCGGAAGTCTGCTGGGCTGGTGCTTCGATCGCTGGCTCGGGACCAAGCCCTGGCTCCTTTTGGTGATGCTGTTCCTCGGAATCGCGGTCGCCTTCAGGAACATCATACGGATTTCTCAGGAGCGCCCGGAATAGCTTCCGGACGCTTTTGGCATAAGCAGGGGTAAGGCAAGCGTGGCAGCCGAATCGGGCAAGATCGATCCGATGCACCAGTTCATGATCGAACCGCTGTTCGGTCAGGGCTGGTCGATTGCAGGCCATAACATCGCTTTCACCAACTCGGCGATGTGGATGGTGGTGACGCTCGCGGCGCTGCTGATCTTCATGATCGGCGGCATGAAGCGCGATCTGGTCCCCGGCCGCTGGCAGGCCGCGGTGGAGAGCTTCACCGGCTTCGTCGCCGGCATGATGGCGACGAACATCGGACCCGAGGGCAAGAAGTTCACCCCCTATGTCTTCTCGCTGTTCATGTTCATCCTGATCGCGAACATCATGGGCATGATGCCCACCGGCGTCGTCGGCGTTCACCCCTTCACCGTGACCAGCCACCTGACGGTCACCGGCGTGCTCGCCGTGATCAGCTTCTCGATCGTGCTGGTCGTCGGCTTCTGGCGCCACGGCTTCCATTTCTTCTCGCTGTTCGTGCCGCACGGCACGCCCGGCTACATGATCCCGATGATCTTCGTCATCGAGCTGTTCTCCTTCCTCATCCGTCCCTTTTCGCTGGGCCTGCGACTGTTCGTCGCGATGACCGCGGGGCACATCCTGATGAAGGTGCTCGCCGGCTTCGTGATCAACGGCATCAACGCCGGCGCGCTGACCGTCGCGATCGTCTCGATCCCCAGCTTCATCCTGATGATCGGCATCACCCTGCTCGAACTGCTGGTGTGCGCCATCCAGGCCTATGTGTTCGCGCTGCTGACGTCGCTGTACCTCAACGACGCGATCAACCTGCACTGAGTTTCACTGCAACACTATCAACCTGTTCAACGCTAAGGAGTTTATCATGGACGCAGAAGCCGCAAAGCTGATCGGTGCCGGTCTGGCCGCCATCGGCGTGGGCATGGCCGCGCTGGGCGTGGGCAACGTGTTCGGCTCGTTCCTCGAGTCCGCGCTGCGCAACCCGGCCGCTGCCGACGGCCAGCAGGGCCGCCTCTTCATCGGCTTCGCCGCTGCCGAGCTTCTCGGCCTGCTGGCGTTCGTCGTCGCGATGATCCTGCTGTTCGTCGCCTAACAGTTGGTTGCGGGGCCGGTTCGCGCCGGCCCCCCGGACTGCAACGACAACAGGAAGTATCGATGCCTCAGATCGCCCAGATCGCCGCGACCTACGCTTCGCAGATCTTCTGGCTGCTGGTTGTCTTCGGCCTGATCTATTTCGTGATCGGGAAGGGGATGCTGCCGAAGATCGAAGCCACCGTCGACGCGCGCGACCAGAAGATCGCCTCCGATCTCGCCGCCGCCGAGGCCGCTCGCGGCGCGGCCGACGAGACCGAAGCGGCCTATCGGGCCCGGATCGAGGAAGCCCGCGCCGCCGCGCTGAAGGCGACGCAGGACGCCAAGTCGGCGGCGACCGCCGAGGCGGAGAAGCGCGTCAAGACGGCCGACGAGGCGCTTGCCGCCAAGGCGGCCGAGGCCGATGCCGCGTTGAAGGCGGCGCAGGCCAAGGCGCTGGCCGAGATCGAGACCGTGGCTGCCGAGGCCGCGCAGGAGATCGTCGCCAAGGTTTCGGGCATCGAGGTCGACAAGGCCGCCGCCGCAGGCGCGGTCAAGTCCGCGCTGGCCGCCTGAACGGAGACGTCGAATGTCTGTAAACGCCTCCACCCTGGTCGCCGACAACCTCGCCGACGCCGCCTCGCTCGAAGGTTTGCCCGAGAATGTCAGCGCCGGCCACGCCGCCGCGGGCACCGAGGAGCATCATGTCGATCCGACCGCGCTCGGCATGACCGCCACGGCCTGGGTGTCGCTGGCGATGGTCATCGTCATCCTCCTCCTGCTCTGGAAGAAGGTGCCGTCGGTCATCGGCGCGTCGCTCGACAAGAAGATCGCCTCGATCCGCGCCAATCTCGACGAGGCCGCGGCGCTCCGCGCCGATGCCGAGAAGCTCAAGGCCGAATATGAGGCGAAGGCGAAGGCCGCCGCCAAGGAAGCCGAAGAGATGCTGGCGCATGCCCGGTCCGAGGCCGAGGCGATCGTCAGCCAGGCGCGCGTCGACGCGACCGCGTTGATCGAGCGTCGCGGCAAGATGGCCGAGGACAAGATCGCCGCCGCCGAGCGTGGCGCGGTCGCCGAGGTTCGCGCCAAGGCGGCGAGCGCCGCCGCCGCCGCGGCCGGTGCCCTGATCGCCGAGCGCAACAATGCCAAGGCGGACAAGGCCCTGATCGACGGCGCCATCGACGCCTTGGGGAACGCCCGCTTCTAAGCGGTCCGACCGGAAAGACGAAAAGGCCCGCCGAGCGATCGGCGGGCCTTTTCTGTTTCGGCCGGGTTCGAAGCACCCCCCTTTCGTCATTCCCGCTTTCGCGGGAATGACGGGGGGATGGGAAAGCGATGGGCTTCGATCGCGGCCGAATACCCCGGCTCTCAATGGGCGCAGCAAGTTGCCTTGGGCACGTCCTCATAATCGTCGTGGCGCCGCACGAAGCTCATCGTGCCGTCCTCGTTGCGCCCCTTGGGAGCGCGGTCGAGGATCATCAGCGTTCCGATCAACTCCTCGAAGCCGCGGGCATAGCTCGAATAGCTATGGTAGACGGCGCCGTCCGCGTCCTTGAAGAAGGCGCTGAGCCCCGGCGATTCCTCATGGTCGCCGCCGCGCTCGCCGACCTCCATCGCCTCGTAATTATAGTCGACCTGCCCGCTCGCGAGCTGCTCGTCCGGGAAGGATACCCCATAGTCGAAGTTGAAGTCGCTGCCCGCCGACGACACCCAGGGAAAGCGCCACCCCATCCGCTGCCGATAGGCCTCGATCGCTGCCAGCGGCCCGCGCGACACCGCGACCAGCGTCACGTCGTGATGATTGAGGTGGGGCAGGGCCCCATCGAAATGATCGGCCAGGAATGAACAGCCGGGGCAGCCTGCCGTCCAGTCGGGGCCCAGCATGAAATGATAGACGACGAGTTGCGACCGGCCGTCGAACAACTCGGCCAGGCTGCGCTCGCCGTCCGGCGTGTCGAAGCTGTAGCTCTCGTCGACCCGGACCCAGGGCAGGGCCAGCCGCGCCGCGTTCACCGCGTCGCGCAGATGGGTCGCCTCCCGCTCCTTGGCCAGCAGGACGCGGCGGGCGCGCAGCCATTCCTCGCGCGATACGACGGCATGATCGACCATGGCACGGTCTCCTCGCTTCCTACGGATTGTCTTGATTTATAATGTTGATATCAACATAGTGCTTTCATGTCAAAGCCGGTCCCGTTCGACACCACGCTGCACGTCCGCGATCATTGCCTGTGTCTCCATGCCCAGCGCGCGGCGCGGGTGCTGGCGCGGCGGTTCGACGAGGCGCTGCGCCCGGTCGGACTGACCAACCAGCAATTCTCTCTGCTGATGTCGCTCAACCGGCCGCAGGCGCCGACGATCGGCGTCGTTGCCGAGCTGCTCGGCATGGACCGGACCACCCTGACCGCGGCGCTCAAGCCGCTCGAACGGCGCGGGCTGGCGACGATCGTCGTCGACCCGGCCGATCGCCGCGGCCGCAACATCCTGCTGACCCCGGACGGGGAGGCGCTGCTGGCCGAGGCGATGCCGATCTGGCGCGATACCCATGCGGCGGTCGAACGGTCGATGGTCGGCGTCGACGTCGATCGGCTGCGGCGCGATCTCGGCACGATCGTCTGATCGCCAAGGCGGCGCATTTACGATTTCGACACCCGCGCCGGCTAAAGCGCCGATCATGGGTGCTATCGGCTGGATCTGGGCATGGCTGATGCTGCTGGGCGGGGTGCGCGCGCACCTGACCGACGCCCTGCCGGATATGCTCGTCTGGGCCATGCTGCTGTCGGGCCTGCTGGCGTTGCCGCTGCTGTGGAGCCGTCCCGACGGGCCGCTCGCGGCGATCGCGCCCTCGGGCGTGGTGCGGGGCGCGATCGCGGTGCTGCTGCTGCTCGCGGCGGGGATCAGCCGGCCGGATGCGGTGATGGGCCTGCTGCCCGCCTGATCGGCATCGTTGATGGGGATAAGCGTTCGCGCGGCGTTGCGACGGCCCTTCTCCCATCCTAGATCATGCCGGTGAGCGATACGATCCAGAACGACCGGTTCAACGAGGAGAAGAGCGTCTATACGGTGCGCGGCACCGACGCGCCCGATCTGGAGGCTGGCGTCGCCGCGATCCGCAACGTGCTGAAGACGCTGCCGGCGCGGCCCGGCGTCTACCGGATGCAGGATGCGCGCGGCGACGTGCTCTATGTCGGCAAGGCGCGCGCGCTCAAGAACCGCGTCGCCAACTATACGCAGGTGGCGCGCCTGCCCAAGCGGCTCAGCCGCATGGTCGCGCAGACCCGGTCGATGACGATCGTCACCACCAACAGCGAAGCCGAGGCGCTACTGCTCGAGGCGCAGCTCATCAAGCGCTATCGGCCGCCCTACAACGTCCTGCTGCGCGACGACAAAAGCTTCCCCTTCATCCTGCTGCGCGAGGACCACGCCTTTCCGCGCATCCAGAAGCATCGCGGCGCGCGGCGCGCCAAGGGGCAGTATTTCGGTCCCTTCGCCAGCGCCGGATCGGTGACGCGGACGCTCAACGCGCTGCAGAAGCTGTTCCTGCTGCGCTCCTGCACCGACAGCTTCTTCGCCAATCGCGACCGGCCCTGCCTGCTCTACCAGATCAAGCGCTGCTCGGCGCCCTGCGTCGGCCGGATCGACGAGGCCGACTATGCCGAGCTGGTCGACGACTCCAAGGCTTTCCTCACCGGCAAGTCGACCCAGGTGCAGAAGAAGCTGGGCGAGGCGATGAGCGCCGCCGCCGAGGCGATGGATTATGAGCTCGCCGCCGTCTATCGCGACCGGCTGCGCGCGCTGACCTTCATCCAGGGCAGCCAGGCGATCAACGCGGAAGGCGTCGCCGATGCCGACGTCTTCGCGCTCGATTGCAAGGCGGGCACGGTCTGCATCCAGGCCTTCTTCATCCGTGGCGGGCAGAATTGGGGCCACCGCGCCTTCTTCCCCGCGCACACCGCCGACGTGCCCGAGCCGGAGGTGCTCGCCAGCTTCCTGATGCAGTTCTACGAGGAGGTGCCGCCGCCGCGCCTCGTCCTCGTCGGCGGCGAGCCGGCCGAGGCCGAGCTGCTCGCCCAGGCGCTCGGCGAACGCGCCGGCCGCAAGGTGCAGATCAAGGTCCCCCAGCGCGGCGAGCAGCGCAAGCTGATGGAGCAGGCGCGCCGCAACGCCCGCGAGGCGCTCGACCGCCGGCTCGCCGAATCCACCACCCAGGGCCGCATCTTCCAGGAGATGGCCGACCTGTTCGAGCTGGAAGGGCCGCCCGACCGGATCGAGGTGTACGACAACAGCCACATCATGGGCACCAACATGGTCGGCGCGATGATCGTCGCCGGGCCCGAGGGGTTCCGGAAGGGCAGCTATCGCAAGTTCAACATCAAGCGGCCCGAAACCGCCCCCGGCGACGACTTCGCGATGATGCGCGAGGTGCTCGAACGCCGCTTCGCGCGGCTCGAGAAGGAGGACCCCGAACGGCGCAGCGGCGAATGGCCGGACCTGCTGCTGATCGACGGCGGCAAGGGACAGCTCGGCGCGGTGTGCGAAGTGCTGGAGGAGATGGGCGTGCAGGACGTTCCCGTCGTCGGCATCTCGAAGGGGCCCGACCGCAATGCGGGGCGCGAGCATTTCCACCTGCCCGGCGGACGCGAGGCGATGCTGCCGCCCAATTCGCCGTTGCTGTTCCATCTCCAGCGGCTGCGCGACGAGGCGCATCGTTTCGCGATCGGCGCGCACCGCACCAAGCGGGCGGCCAGTTTCACCAAGAGCCCGCTCGACGACGTTCCCGGCATCGGCCCCGCGCGCAAGAAGGCGCTGCTGATGCATTTCGGCACGGCGCGCGCGGTCCGCGCGGCCTCGCTCGAGGATCTCGAACGCGCGCCCGGCGTTTCGAGCGCCATGGCGCGGGCGATCCACGACCATTTCCACGCGGGCGGCTGATGGTGGCGCCCCCGATCTCCCCGGCATCGACGGAGCCGGAGACGCGCGTCCTGCTGACCGTCGACACCGCGCTGGCCTGGCCCCCGGGCCCCGAAGGCGCGCGCTGGGAGGAGGCCTATCGGCGCTCCTACGAGGCGGCGGGCGTCGGCGTCCGCCATCAGCTCCGCATCCTCGCCCAATATGCGCTCAAGGCCTGCTTCTTCGTCGATCCGATGCCCGCCTGCGCCTTCGGGATCGAGCCGGTCCGGAGCATGGTCGAGCCGATCCTCGAAGCGGGGCAGGAGGTGCAGCTCCTTCTCCAGCCGTGCTGGGCCGGGGAGAGCGGCGAACCCTATCTGGCCGGTCATGATCGCGGCGCCCAGCACGAGCTGATCCGGCGCGCCCGCGATTTGCTGATGGAGGCCGGGGCGCCCGATCCGATCGCCTTCCGCGCCGGCGACCATGCCGCCGATGACGACAGCCTGCGCGTGCTGGCCGATCTCGGCTTCCGCTTCGACAGCAGCCATGACGGCCAGCATCATCCCTGGCCGAGCGCGATCAGCCTCCCGCGCGAACAGATCGCGCCGGTTCTGCATCAGGGCGTGGTCGAGGTGCCGGTGACGGTGATCGGCGGCAGCGGCGGCCCGCTCGCGCTGCGCATCTGCGCGCTGTCGCTCGGCGAGATCAAGGCGGCGATCCTCCATGCCGCCGATCAGCGACAGCCCATCGTCACCATCGTCACCGGCAGCGGCGAACTGGCCAACCGCGCCGGCACCGCGCCGAACAAGGTCCATGCGAAGCGCTTCGAGGACCTCTGCGCCTTCCTGTCGAAGGAGCGGAAACGCTTTCCCACCGCCTTCTTCACCGAGCTGGACGATCTGCCCCTCGACCGGTCCTCGGCGCCGCTGCCTCCCGCCGGGCTGCGCCGCATGGGCCGGCTGATCGAGCGGCTCTGGTCCGATCAGGTCGAGGAGCGCGGCGCCTGACCGGCTGCCCGAGCTTGCGCCCGGCGCCGATCCACGGTTGAACCCCGCCATGCAGGTCCGCACCCCCGCCATCATCTGCGCGATGCGCGCGCATGGGGAGCATGGCGCCATCGTCCGCGCGCTGACCCCGGACCACGGCCTGCTCGCCGGCTATGTCCGCGGCGGCCGGTCGCGCCGGCTGCGGCCGGTGCTCGTTGCCGGCAATCTCGTCGAGGCCGAGTTCCGCGCGCGTACCGCCGAGCAGCTTCCCGGCCTGACGGTCGAACTGTCGCACAGCCGCGCCGGCCTGCTCGCCGAGCCGCTGGCGGCGGCGGCGATCGACTGGCTGTCGAGCCTCACCGCCGCGTCGCTGGCCGAGGGGCAGCCGCATGCCCGGCTCTACGAGGCGCTCGATGCGGTGCTGGCCGCGATCGAATATGCCCCCTCGGCGCGCGGCTGGGCGGCGGCTGCCGTCCGCTACGAGCTGATGCTGATGGCCGACCTCGGCTATGCGCTCGACCTGTCGGCCTGCGCCGCGACCGGCGCGCGCGACGACCTTGCCTATGTCAGCCCGAAGAGCGGCGGGGCGGTGTCGCGGGCGGCGGGCGAGCCCTATGCCGCCCGGCTGCTGCCGCTGCCGGCCTTCCTGGTCGATCCCTCGGCCGACAGCGACTGGTCCGACATCGTCGACGGGATGCGGCTGACCGGCCATTTCCTGGCGCGCGACATCCTCGTCGACCAGCGGGCCGATGCGCTCGACGCGCGCCAGCGGCTGGTCGACAGGATCGGAAGGCTGGCTTGACGACAAACGCATTGCACGGGCGCGCGGGGCAGGGCAGGGGGCGGGCGACGATTGCTTGAGAAAGGTTCGCCATGTTGATTGCCTTGCTGCCGGGGGACGGCATCGGTCCCGAAGTCATCGCCGAGACGGTCCGCGTCCTCGATCGCGTCACCGACCAGCTCCGCTTCGAGACCGCGCCGGTCGGCGGGGCCGCCTACAAGGCCGAGGGCCACCCGCTGCCGCCCGCCACGCTCGACCTGGCGAAGCGCGCCAAGGCGATCCTGTTCGGCGCGGTGGGCGATCCCGATTGCGACCGGCTCGAACGCCATTTGCGTCCCGAGCAGGCGATCCTCGGGCTTCGCAAGGAACTGGGCCTGTTCGCCAATCTCCGCCCGGCGACGCTGTTCAAGGAACTGGCCGACGCTTCCGCGCTGCGCCCCGAGGTCGCCGGCGCGATCGACATGGTGATCATCCGCGAGCTCAACGGCGACGTCTATTTCGGCGAGAAGGGCATGCGCAAGACCGCCTCGGGCCGCCGCGAGGGCTATGACGTCATGTCCTATGACGAGGACGAGGTCGCCCGCATCGCCCGCGTCGGCTTCGAGACGGCGCGCGCCCGGCGCGGCAAGCTCTGCTCGGTCGACAAGGCCAATGTGCTGGAGACCTCGCAGCTCTGGCGCGACGTGGTGATCGAGGTGTCGGCCGAGTTCCCCGACATCGAGCTCAGCCACATGTATGTCGACAACGCCGCGATGCAGCTCGTGCGCAATCCCGGCCAGTTCGACGTCATCGTCACCGGCAACCTGTTCGGCGACATCCTGTCGGACCAGGCGTCGATGTGCGCCGGGTCGATCGGCATGCTGCCCTCGGCCTCGCTCGACGCCAGCCAGAAGGGGCTCTACGAGCCGATCCACGGTTCGGCCCCCGACATCGCCGGGCAGGGCAAGGCCAATCCGCTCGCGACGATCCTGTCGGCGGCGATGATGCTGCGCTATTCGCTCGGCCTGTCGGCCGAGGCCGACCGGATCGAGGCCGCCGTCGCCACCGCGCTCGAAAAGGGTGCGCGCACGCCCGATCTCGGCGGCAAGCTCACCACCACTCAGATGGGCGACGCGGTCCTCGCGGCGCTCTGATCCATTCGCCGCTCAGCGCCCCATCAGGGCGCGGGCGGCGGGCAGGTAGGTCCGGCCGATGCGGATGCGTTCCTCGTCGGTCAGGACCGCATGCCAGACGCCCATGCCGTCATGGCTCAGCCGGGCGATGCGGTCGCGCCGGACGATCGTCGATCGGTGCAGGCGGATGAAGTTGGCCGGGTCGAGCCGCCGTTCGAGCTCGGTGATCGTCTGGTGCAGCAGGAAGCTGCGCTGGCCCAGGTGCAGGCGCATATAGTCGCGCTCCGCCTCGATCCGGTCGATGTCCTGCGCCGCCACCCGGATCATCTCCGATCGGTGTGGCACCCAGAATTCCTGCGCATATTCGGATGCCGGCCGCTCGTCGGCCGGCTCGCGCCGCCGCTCGACCACGCGCGAGACCGCGCGCGCCAGCCGGTCCTGCGCGACCGGCTTCAGCAGATAGTCGGTCGCCGACAGGTCGAACGCCGTCACCGCATATTGGTCGAAGGCGGTGCAGAAGATGATCGCCGGGCGCTGCTCGGCCTTCTCGATCGCCTTGGCGACGCCGATCCCGTCCAGTCCCGGCATGGCGATGTCGAGCAGCAGCATCTCGGGCTGGAGCGCCTCGATCAGCCGCAGCGCCGCCTCGCCGTCGGAAGCGGTGCCGACCAGGTCGATCATCGGCTCGCGCGCGCACAGGATCTGGAGACGTTCGATAGCGAGCGGCTCATCGTCGACGACGAGGGTTCTTATCGGTGAATCAGACGTCATCCCTGATCAATGGCATGAAAAGCGTCACGCCAAAACCACCATTGGGAAGCGGCCCGTAGCGACAGGCGGCATCGCCGCCGAAGCGCGCCTTCAGCCGGTCGGCGACGTTCTTCAGTCCGACGCCGGTGCCGCGCAGCTGCTGGTCCTCGCCCAGCGGCTCGCCGTCGTCCTCGACGCTCAGCACCAGCCCTTCCGAATCCTGGCGGGCGGTGATCAGCAGCGTGACCGGCCGCTTCGCGCGCGAGACGCCATATTTGATCGCATTCTCGACCAGCGGCTGGAGGATCAGGCAGGGCACGCGCGCGTCGGTCAGCTCCTGCGGCACCCTGATGTCGACGATCAGCCGGTCGGGGAAGCGGATCGCCTCGATGTCGAGGTAGAGGCGCTGCAACCTGATCTCCTCGGCCAGCACCACGTCCTCGGTCGGATCGGCGGTCAGGCTGGTGCGGAAGAAGGTCGACAGGTTGAGGATCATCTTCTCCGCCTCGTCGCGATGGTCCTTCAGGATCAGCGTCGACAGCGAGTTGAGCGTGTTGAACAGGAAGTGCGGATTGACCTGGTAGCGCAGCGCCCGCAGCTCGGCGTCGCGGGCGGCGGCGCGATAGCCGGCGGCCTCCCGCTCGGCCGATCGCACCGCGGCGGCATAGCTGAGCGCGAGGAACAGCGCGCCCCACGCCGCGAAGAAGAAATAGCCGTTGAGCGCCTGGTCGGCGATCTGGCTGACGACGCCGACCTCCTTCTTCTTGTCATAGGGCTCGGTCGGTGGGCCGACCTGGATCATCACCGTGCCGGGGGTCGGCTCGCTGATCACCGGGGTCGGGATGGTGATCGGCTTGGGGATCTCGATCCTGACCGGCGCGCGGGGCGGGGCCGGCGGCGATGGCGGCGCCTTCAGCCGCGCTGGCAGACGGCGTGGCGGCGCAGGGGCGTCGGCGGCGTCGGCAGGCGCGGGACGTCGCCAGGATGCTGTCGATGTCGATGTTCACGCCGTGGCGGCGGGCTTCCTCGACGGCCTGCCTGGCCTCGCGCAGCCCCTCCTTATAGTCGGCCATCGCCTCGACATAGGCTTCGCGCTGGCTGCGATAGGCGTCGCGCCGGGCCCTGTCGGCCTCGCGCTGCGCCTCGCGGCGCGCCTGCTCCGCTTCCTGCGTGGCGTCGCGGACGTTCTGGCTGGCCTCGCGCTGCGCCCTTTCGATCTCGCTTCGAACCTCGGCCTCGCGCTCGGCCGCCTCGCGCTGCGCCGCCGCCTTGGCTTCGGCGGCGGCCTTGGCCTGTTCGGTCGCCTCGCGGATCGCGTCGCGCGCGGCGGCGATGGCGACCTGCGCCTGCTCGCGCGCCGCGGCGACGCTGCGGTCGTCGATCACGATCTTGCGCGACGCCGTCTCGCGCGCCTTCTCGGCCTCGACCTGCTTGTCGAACTGGCGGAAGGCGATCCAGTTCATCGAGCTGTAGGCGATCGCCGCCGGCGCCGCGAGCAGCGCCACCGCGGTCACGTTGACCGCCAGCGACTTGCCGGTCAGCGGCCGCATCGCCAGGTAGACGATGTAGGTCGCGATCATCGATCCGATCGTGACGAAGGCGCGCGCCGCCATCATCTCGGTCTGGTGACCGAAATCGATCATGTAGGACCGGATCGTCGCGATGGCGAAATAGACCAGCCAGAAGGCGACGATCGAGAGCAGGGCCACGCGGGGACTTACCCCGGTTCCGCGATGGCCATCATGGTTCAAAGTCATTCCGCCTATATATGATCAAGGGTGTAAATATGCTCCTCCGCGGTCGTGACGTTGGTCGAGCGCCCCATGCCGTTCATCGAAAGTTCAGCTTCCGGCCGCTGGCGGCGGCTCGGAACAGCCGCATCCACCGGGCGTTGAATCACCCCGACACTGGCAGAGGATCAAGGCCATGACCACGGATGTTTTCGACAACGAGAAACGTGGCACGCCGCATATTCGGACGGCGCACGATGCCACCGACGACCGCAAGCTCGCGCGCAACCCGAGCGACGAGGACGCCAAGCTCGACGTCGCCCTCGACGAGAGCTTTCCCACCTCGGACGCGCCGTCGAACACCCAGCCCGGCAAGGGCAAGGACCCGCCTCCGTCGTCCGGCTATGACGAGGAAGCGGAGAAGCGGAAGGCCCGGATGGCCGGCAAGGAATAAGCGACGGCCGGGCGATCGTTCGGGCGCGCGGCGAGGTTTCGCCGCGCGTCTTTCTATTGTGACGCCACAAGGGCCCGTCGGAAAATTATCCACAGAATATTGAGGCTTGGCGGACTCCCGCCGCGATTGCGCGTTGCGTTGCAGCAGCGAACGTGATTCGATCCTGAACAGAAGCCTTACAAGGGCTTAAGCGTCCGTAAACCCTGTTGGACGCATGATCCCTGTCAGGCTTCCAGTTAGGGGGTTTGATATGGGCACGCATATGAGACCTGCGGACGGCGCGATGACCCTGGCGGAGATGAAGGAGTTCGCCAGCTTCCCCGCCTCGACACAGCGTTACATCCGTCGATCGCTCGACGTCGGTCTGGGGCGGGAGGATGCGCTCGCGCGCTGGTCGCGCGACGTGGTCGAATCCGCCAGCATCATGGCGCAGGCGCGCGTCTACAGCCGCCTCGACCATATCCGCGAGCTCGTTCCCGACGACAGCGGCCTCGACGCGATCGAGCCCTTCCTCGCCCCGCTCATCACCGTCACCGCCTTCGACCTGGGGCAGGACCGCCTCACCGGCTTCGGCGCCTACCGCTTCCTCTACGAGCGGCTGATCGGCGCCCATGTCCGGCCGTGGCTGCCCGGTGCCTTCTGCGCGGCGGCGGCGCTGCCCCATCTCCATCCGGAGAAGCGGCGCATCCTCCTCCAGTCGATCAGCGAGGCGGCCGCGACCGCCCCCGGCTGGTCGAACCGCGAGCCGGTCTTCTACCCGGAATGGGTCGACAAGGTCGAAGCCCGCCTGCCGAACTGACCGATCCGTCGTTCCGGCGGGCGGCTTCGGGGCTGCCCCGCCGGAATGATTTTACATCCTCGCGGAACCCTTCTCCCGTTTATCGGATATAGAGCCTGATTCTCGCCGTCGGTGGAGGCGCTTCGCGCTTCCTCCCCCGGCGATCGGGTTCTAGCTTATCCCCAGGTATCGGGAGACGTGATTTGCCGGCCACCATCCTCGCCAACCATCGGGTCGAAAAGCCGTGGGGCCGGCATGATCTCGCGCCGCTGTTCCCGGATCAGCCGGCCGACCGGCCGGCGGTGGGGGAAATCTGGTACGACGATCCGTCGGCCCGCCCGCGCGAGCTGCTCGTCAAATATCTGTTCACCAGCGAGCGGCTGTCGGTGCAGGTCCATCCCGACGATGCGGCGGCGCAGGCGCGCGGCTTCGCGCGCGGCAAGGACGAGGCCTGGATCATCCTGTCGGCCGAGCCCGATTCGACGATCGCCCTCGGCCTGCGCGAGCCGATGGAGCCCGGCGCTGTCCGCGCCGCGGCGCTCGACGGTTCGATCGAGGACATGCTCGACTGGAAGCCGGTCCGCGCCGGGGAGGTGATCTACTCGCCGGCCGGCACGATCCACGCGATCGGCAAGGGACTCCGCCTCGTCGAGGTGCAGCAGAATCTCGACCTCACCTACCGCTTCTACGACTATGGCTCGGCGCGCGAGCTGCATCTCGACGAGGCGATGGCGGTGGCCGATTTCGGCCCTTTCGCCGATCCCGCCGAACCGCGCGAGCTCGGTCCCGGCCGCACGGTCCTCGCCGACCGGCGCAAGTTCGTGCTCGAGCGCTGGACCATGGCGGGCGGCTTCGTCATCGCTCCGGGCAGCGCGACGATCTGGGTGATGCCGGTCGCGGGCAGCGCCTCGATCGACGGCAAGGCGATCGAACTGGGCGACACGGTGATCGTCGAGGGCGCCGCGGCGATCGACATCGCGCCCGGCAGCACCCTTTACGCCGCTTATCCGGGGTTGAGGGTGATCAATGGGTTGTTGGGATCGGAATCGCGGTCGACCTCGGCCAGCGGGGCCGCCGTCACCGGATAGCCGAGCGTGTCGGGGATGCAGAGGAAATGCTCCCCCGCGCGGGTCTCGATCCACGGCGTGACCATGTCGATCGGATAGCGGCCGGCCAGCGCCACCGCGCCGTCGAAATCCTCGGCCTGTCCGATCCGTTCGAGATTGCGGATCGTCGGGAAGATCAGCGCCCTGTTCGCCAGATGCTGCTCGGCGGTCGCCCAGACCAGGTGGCTGCTCTCGCTGCCGTCGGCGCGGGCCTCGCCCAGGTCGGGCGCGCGCGCGATGTAGAAGCGCGTGTCGAAGCGGCGCGACAGCTCATGGTCGGGCCGCCAGCGGGCGAAGGGGTGGATGCCGTGCGGATCGATCCGCAGCCCGTGCCGCTCCACGATCGCGCTCAGCGGGTCGCCGCCGTGCAGCGCCGCGCGGATCGCCGCCAGCCGGTCGGCGTCGTCGAGGCCGACGAGGCCGGGCGCCAGCCCGATCTCCTCGATCGTCTCGCGGATCGCGGTGATGCGGTGGGCGAGGTCGTCGGGATCGATCGCCGGGCCTTCGACCAGCAGCTCGGGCCGGCCGGCGAAACTGTGGTCGTCGGGATCGACCCTGCCGCCCGGGAAGACCATCCGGCTGGCGGCGAAGCTGAGATGCGCGCCGCGCCCGATCATCGGGATCTCGGGCAGCGCGCCGGGCCGGTCGCGCAGCAGGATGATGGTGGCGGCCGGGATGGCCGGCGGAAGCTTACGGGTCATGAATTTCGTCCAGCAAGGATGGTCAGGGGCCAGCGGATCGTGCGGATATCCGCCGGATCGCCCCAGGCCCTGGTGAGATCGGCCACGACCGCGTCGAACGGCGCGCGGCCGGTGCCGCGTTCGAGCGCGCGCACCGCCGACCAGGTGTCGAGATAGCCGATCAGCGCGGCGAGCGGCCAGCGCACCTCGATCGAGAAGGCGGGTGCCTCGATCGGATCGAAGGGGAGGTGGATGTCGCGATAGCCGTTCTCGACCAGCGCGCGCTCTGGCGGCCAATGCTCGGCCAGCGTCTCGACCCGGAAGCGCTCGACGATCGCCTCGACCTCTCCCTGCGGTGCCATGCCGGCATAGCTGATCAGCGCGACGACGCCGCCGGGACGCAGCAGCCGCGCGGTCTCGGCGAAGAAGGCGGGCAGGTCGAACCAGTGCGCGGCCTGGGCGGCGGTGATCAGGTCGACCGATCCGTCCGGCAGGCCGCTCGCCTCGGCCGAGGCGACGCGATAGTCGATCCCGGGATGCGGGGTGGCGCTGGCGATCTGCTGCGCGCTCGGGTCGGTCGCGATCACCCTGTCGAAATGCCCGGCGAGTTGGAGCGAGAGCTGTCCCGACCCGCAGCCGACGTCGAGCGCTGTTTTTGTAGCGGGTGCTACAATGCCCAGCCATGCCGCCAACTCCGGCGGATAGGCCGGACGATAGGCGGCATAGGCCGCGGCGTGCGACGAGAAATGATCCTTGAACGCGCTCACCGGATCGCGGTCAGGAAATAGTCGAGCGCCAGATTGTCGCTGAGGTGGAAGCCGGCGGCCGGCGAGAAGCCGAGGCCCTTGCGATCGATCACGCGCAGGCCGGCCGCCTCGACATGCGCGGCCAGTTCCTCGGGCGTCACGAATTTGCGCCAGTCGTGCGTGCCCTTCGGCACCATCCCCAGTCCCTCGGCGACGGTGATCATCGCCAGCTTCGACAGCGGCGTCCGGTTGGGCGTCGACAGGATCATGATCCCGTCCGGGGCGAGCAACCCGGCGAGCCGGGCGACGAAGGCGGCGGGATCGGCGACATGCTCGATCACCTCCATCGAGGTGACGAGGTCGAAGCTCTCGCCCGCCAGCGCCTCGACCCCGCCGGCGCGATAGTCGATCGTCAGCCCCTGCTTCTCCGCATGGTGGCGGGCGACCGCGACATTCTCCGGCGCGGCGTCGATTCCCGTCACCGCCGCGCCCATCCGCGCCAGCGGCTCGGCGAGCAGGCCCGCGCCGCAGCCGACGTCGGCCGCGCGCCGGCCCGTCAGCGGGCGCAGCATCTCGGGCCCGATTCCCCACTGCGCCTCGATCGTCGCGCGGATGTGGCGCAGGCGCGGCGGATTGAGCTTGTGCAGCATCGCCGAGGACCCCTTGGGGTCCCACCATTCCGCGGCGAGCTTTCCGAAATGGGCGGCTTCCTCGGCGACCACCGAGCCATGCTGTTGTGCGCTTGCGTTCATTGCGCCCCCTCTCTATCAGGGCCGCGCCCTTGAGCCCAGAGCCTGATCGTTCGAGGTGGAAGCGCTTGGCGCTTCCACCGAAAGCGTGAATCAGGCTCTGTTCAAATGGTGCGACATTGATCCTTGGATCAATGTCGGATGGCTTTTCCGGCTTTCTCGGCCTCTTTGGGACAGACGACAGGCAATGGCGCGCATCGTTATGAAATTCGGCGGAACCTCGATGGCGGGGATCGAGCGAATTCGCAACGTGGCGAACCGCGTCAAACATGAGGTCGAGCTGGGCAACGAGGTCGCGGTCGTCGTCTCGGCGATGTCGGGCGAGACCGACCGGCTCGTCAATTTCTGTCGCGAGGCGTCGCCGCTCTACGATCCGCGCGAATATGACGTGGTCGTCGCCTCGGGCGAGCAGGTGACCAGCGGCCTGCTGGCGATCGTCCTCCAGTCGCTGGGCGTGAAGGCGCGCAGCTGGCTCGGCTGGCAGCTTCCGATCCGCACCAGCGACGCCCATGCCTCGGCCCGGATCGAGACGATCAATTCGGAAGCGATCGGCAAGGCGATGGCCGCCGGCGAGGTTGCCGTCATCCCCGGCTTCCAGGGCATGACCGGCGACGATCGCGTGACGACGCTGGGCCGTGGCGGCTCGGACACTTCGGCCGTCGCGGTCGCCGCCGCGATGAAGGCGGACCGCTGCGACATCTACACCGACGTCGACGGCGTCTACACCACCGATCCGCGCATCGTGCCCAAGGCCCGCAAGCTGGCCAAGGTCACCTATGAGGAGATGCTGGAGCTCGCTTCGGTCGGCGCCAAGGTGCTGCAGACCCGCTCGGTGGGCCTCGCGATGAAGGAGAAGGTGCGCCTTCAGGTGCTCTCCTCGTTCGACCAGCCGACCGACAATCCCACGCCCGGCACCATGATCGTCGGCGAGGAAGAAATCGAAGGAACCACCATGGAACGCCAGCTCATCACCGGCATCGCCTATGACAAGAACGAGACGAAGGTCACGCTGACCGCCGTTCCCGACCGTCCGGGCGCCGTCGCCTCGATCTTCGCGCCGCTCGCCGATGCCAACATCAATGTCGACATGATCGTCCAGAACGTCGCGCACGACACCGGCTCGACCGACGTGACCTTCACCGTGCCGACCGCCGAGCTGGCCCGTTCGCTCGACGTGCTGGAGCGCGAGCGCGGCACGATCGGCTATGAGAAGCTGATCCACGACACCAACGTCGCCAAGATCTCGGTCGTCGGCGTCGGCATGCGCAGCCATGCGGGCGTCGCGTCGAAGATGTTCGACGCGCTCGCCGCGCGCGGCATCAACGTGCTCGCGATCACCACGTCGGAGATCAAGGTCTCGGTCCTGATCAACGAGGACTATACCGAGCTCGCCGTCCGCGTCCTCCACACCGCCTATGGCCTCGACGCGGAGGATGCCGCTTGATGAGCGGCGGTGCCCGACTCGCCGCCCTGATGGAGCGCGGCGCGGCCCTGCTGGGCAGCGACTATGCGATCCTCGGCGGGGCGATGAGCTGGGTTTCCGAACGGAACCTCGTCGCCGCCATGTCGAATGCCGGCTGCTTCGGCGTGATCGCGTGCGGCGCGATGACGCCCGAGCTGCTCGATGCCGAGATCGCGGGCACCAGGGCGCTGACCGCGAAGCCGTTCGGCGTCAACCTGATCACCATGCACCCGCAGCTCACCGACCTGATCGAGGTCTGCGCGAAGCATGGCGTCGGTCATGTCGTGCTGGCCGGCGGCCTGCCGCCGGGCGGCGCGATCGAGCGGATCAAGGCCGCGGGCGCGAAGGTCATCTGCTTCGCCCCGGCGCTCGCACTGGCGAAGAAGCTGATCCGTTCGGGCATCGACGCGCTGGTGATCGAGGGCATGGAGGCTGGCGGCCATATCGGCCCGGTCTCGACCTCGGTGCTGGCGCAGGAGATATTGCCGGTCGTTGCCGGCGAGCTGCCGGTGTTCGTCGCCGGCGGGATCGGCCGGGGCGAGGCGATCGCCGGCTATCTGGAGATGGGCGCCGCGGGCGTCCAGCTCGGTACCCGCTTCGTTTGTGCCGCCGAATCGATCGCGCATCCGAACTTCAAGAGGGCGTTCATCCGCGCCTCGGCGCGTGATGCGATCACCAGCGTCCAGATCGACCCGCGCCTGCCGGTCATCCCGGTCCGCGCGCTGCGCAACGCCTCGTCCGAGCTGTTCACCGCCAAGCAGCGCGAAGTCGCCCAGCTCCTCGACGAGGGCAAGGTCGAGATGGCCGAGGCCCAGCTCCAGATCGAGCATTACTGGGCCGGCGCGCTCCGCCGCGCGGTGATCGACGGCGATGTCGAGCATGGCTCGGTGATGGCGGGCCAGTCGGTCGGCATGGTCACGAAGGAAGAGCCGCTCGCCGACATCGTCGCGACCCTGATCGGCGAGGCGTCGGCGGCGCTGGAGCAGCGCGCGGCCTGATCTTCCGGCTCGGTTGACGACCGGATTGGAGCAGCTTCTTCGCCATTAAGGATTCCATCGTTGGAATCCCGCCCCTCTTTCTGATAGCGGGCGAAGCAATGGCACCGCTGACAGCAACCTCCGCCGCGCGTGAGATATTGACGCGCCTGCATGACGTCATGGCGTCACGCTCGGCTGCGCAGACCAAGCTCAACCAGGTCGTCCAGATCATCGGCGAGGCGCTCGATACCGAGGTCTGCTCGGTCTACCTGCTGCGCGACGGCGCGCTGGAGCTGTTCGCCACCCGCGGCCTGAAGCAGGGCGCCGTCCACGTCACCAAGCTGGCGCTCGGCGAGGGCCTGGTCGGGACGATCGCGCAGAATGTCGAGACGCTCAACCTCGACGAGGCGACCAGCCACCCCGATTTCGCCTACAAGCCCGAGACGGGCGAGGAGCTGTTCCACAGCTTCGCGGGCGTGCCGATCGTCCGGCGAGAGCGTGCGGTCGGCGTGCTCGCCGTCCAGCATCGCGACCAGCGCCGGTTCGACGATGTCGAGATCGAGGCGCTGCAGACCGTCGCGATGGTGCTGGCCGAGCTGATCGCCGGCGCCGGCCTGATCGACGAGGGCGTCCCCGGTTCGAAGGGCACGCGCGACAATGGGGCGGTGCGCCTCGCCGGCCTCAAGCTGGTCGAGGGGATGGCGCGGGGCAGGGCGGTCTATCACCAGCCGCGCATCGAGATCGAGCATACCGTCGCCGAGGATATCGAGGTCGAGCGCCACCGCGTCATCTCCGCCTTCTCGAAGATGCGCGACCAGATCGAGCGGATGACCCGCGAGGCCGATTTCGGCGCGGGCGGCGAGCATCAGGACGTCCTCGCGATGTACAAGATGTTCGCCTATGACGAGGGCTGGATCCGGCGGATCAACGAGGCGATCGACAGCGGCCTGACCGCCGAGGCGGCGATCGAGCGCGTCCAGCAGCGCACCCGCATGCGGATGCGCGAGATCGGCGATCCGCTGCTCGCCGACCGGATGCACGACCTGGAGGACCTCTCCAACCGCCTGCTCCGCATCGTCTCCGGCCAGCTCGGCACGGCGGCGCAGCTCGGCCTGCGCCATGATTCGATCCTGATCGCGCGCAACCTCGGTCCCGCCGAGCTGCTCGAATATGATCGTCGCCGGCTCAAGGGCGTGGTGCTCGAGGAAGGCTCGCTCACCGCTCATGTCACGATCGTCGCGCGGGCGATGGGCGTGCCGGTGCTGGGCCGGGTCAAGGATGTCCGCCGGATGATCGGCGAAGGCGACACGCTGCTGCTCGACGGCACCGCCGGCTCGGTCGTCGTCCGCGCCAATGCGACCATGGAGGAGGCCTTCGAGGCCAAGATGATGGTCGGGCAGAAGCGCCGCGCCGAATTCGCGGCGATGCGCGACCTGCCCGCCCGGACCCGCGACGACCTGCGCATCGAGCTGATGGTCAATGCCGGCCTGCGCGACGACATGGCCGCGCTCGACGTCACCGGCGCCGACGGCATCGGCCTGTTCCGCACCGAATTCCAGTTCCTGGTCTCCGCCACCCTGCCGCAGCGCGAGCGCCAGCTCCGCCTCTATCGCGACGTTCTGGATGCCGCGGGCGACCGGCCGGTGATCTTCCGCACGGTCGACATCGGCGGCGACAAGGCCCTGCCCTATCTCAAGGCGGGCGACGATGCGGACGAGGAGAATCCCGCCCTTGGCTGGCGCGCCATCCGCCTCGGCCTCGAACGCGACGCGCTGATGAAGGTCCAGGCGCGCGCGCTGATCGAGGCGGCGGCGGGCCGGACCCTCAACGTCATGTTCCCGATGGTGTCGGAACCGTGGGAGTTCGAGGAGGCCGTCGCGCTGTTCGATGCGCAGCGCAAATGGATCCACGATCATGGCCGGGGCGTCCCCAATGCGATCCGCTACGGCACGATGCTCGAGGTGCCGGCGCTCGCCGAGAGCCTCGACATGCTGCTGCCCAGGCTCGATTTCCTGTCGATCGGCACCAACGACCTGACCCAGTTCCTGTTCGCCGCCGACCGCGCCAATCCCAAGCTGGCCGAGCGGTACGACTGGCTGAGCCCCGCGATCCTGCGCTTCATCGGCCGGGTGACGCGGCAGACGCGCGCGGCGGGCGTGCCGATCGGCGTGTGCGGTGAGATGGGTGGTCGTCCGTTGGAAGCGATGGCGCTGATCGGCCTCGGGATCGATCGCCTCTCGATCACGCCGGCGGCGGTCGGGCCGGTCAAGGCGATGATCCGTTCGCTCGACGCGAAGGCGCTGCGCGAAGCGATGGACGGCTTCCTCGGCCGGCCGCTCCGCACCCTGCGCGGCGATCTGGCCGCCTGGGCGGAGAGCAATGGGGTTGCGGTCGCCTGAAATGCGCGGCAGACCGTTGACGTGACGGGGAAACGTTACGTCTGAGGCGCGAATGCTGTTGGGTTCGACGATTGCTTGCTTGCCTGATCGCTCCGGAGCGTGGAGAAGGGCGCGATGAGTGAAGGCGCGGATTCCCGCAATGTCGGCGAGCAGCTCGCCGCTGAACGCGCTCGGCAGAAGCTGGACCTGAGCGACGTCGCCGCGCGTACCCGCATCCCGCTCCGCCATCTCGACGCGATCGAGAAGGGCGAGCATGGCAACCTGCCGGCGCTGCCCTATTCGACCGGCTTCGTGAAGAGCTACGCCAACATGCTGGGCCTCGACGGCCAGGCCTTGTCGCGCGCCTTCCGCGACCAGATCGGGGGCGAGCAGCGGGCCCATTTCGAGCCCGAGGCCTATGAGCCGGTCGATCCGACCCGGGTGCCGTCGCGGCTGCTGGCGATGATCGCGCTCGGCGTCGCGCTGCTGCTCGGCATGGGGTATCTGCTGCTCCGCTTCGAAGGCGACAGCAGCGATCTCGCCAAGCTCGCCGCCGACACGGTGCAGGACATCCGTCCGGTCCCGGCCCGCCGCCCGCCGCCGCCGGCCGCCGTTCCGGCGCAGCCCGCCGTCCCGACCGGCCCGATCAGCGTCGCCGCCAGCGAGGACGTCTGGATCAAGCTGTCCGAACGCGAAGGCGCCAGGACCTATTTCATGAACGTGCTGGCGGCCGGGCAGAGCTTCACCCTGCCCGACGACGCGGTCGATCCGATCCTGCGCACCGGCCGGCCGCAGTCGCTCAAGGTGCTGATCGGCACGACCGAGCTGCCGCCGGTGGGCGAGCCGGACCGCCTCGTCCGCGCCTACAGCCTCAAGCGCGACGCGCTCGTCGCGATCGCCACCGCGAAGCCCGACGCCGCCATGCCGGCGGACGGCGCGGCCAACGCCAGCGATGCGGGCGCCGTCCCGGATGCTTTCCGCAGCGTTCCGCCGATCTACGACCCGGCGGCGGGCCGCGCGGACACGGCTGGACCGGCCAGTGACTCGGATCGCCGCCCGCGGCCTTGATCCGGGCCGCCTTCGCGCGGCATTATCGAAGCGTAACGATCACGGGGAATTACCGATCATGAAGAAGGCGATCTTCGCCATCCTGCTCCTCTCCGCCGCCGCTCCGGCGATCGCCCAGCAATCGCTGCCGGTCGACAAGCGGGTCGACAAGCTGGAGAAGGAAATGAAGGCCGTGCAGCGCAAGGTCTTCCCCGGCGGGGCCCAGCAATATTTCGAGCCCGAGATCAAGCCGCAGGTCGTGCCGGCGACGCCGGCCGGCTCCCCGGCCGATTCCGTCGTGACCGACCTGACCCGGCGGGTCGACGCGCTGGAGAAGGCGCTGGCCCAGCTCACCGGCCAAGTCGAGCAGAACAGCTATAATCTGCGCAAGCTGGAGGATCAGTTCGCCAAGATGAAGGGCGACGCCGACTATCGGCTGAACGTGCTCGAAGGCAAGACGCCGCCGGCACCGGCCGGCGCGGCGGCCGGCGGCAACCTCCCCTATGTCGTCCCGCCTCCCCCGAAGGGCGCGGCCAGCGGCGCGGCGGCGGCTCCCGCTCCGGCGGCGCCCGCGCCCGCGGCCACGTTGAGCGGCGATCCGGGCAAGGATGCCTATATGGCGGGCTACGACCTCTGGATGCAGAAGAAATATCCCGACGCGGTCGCCGCGCTGAAGGCGATGTACGCCAAATATCCCAAGAACAAATATGCCAGCTACGCCCGCAACCTCGCCGGGCGCGCCTATCTGGACAACGGCCAGTATAACGACGCGATCCGCGAGTTTTTCGAGAACACCAAGATCGAGGACGGCGAGCGGGCGCCCCACAGCTACGTCTTCATGGCCGAGGCGCTGATGAAGCGGAAGCCGCCGTTGTTCGACAAGGCCTGCCAGGCCTATGACGTGCTGCAGGCGAAATATCCCGACAAGGTGTCCGGCCCGCTCGCCGAGATGGTCGCCAAGGGAAGGGCCGATGCCAAGTGCAAGTAAGGCTTGGCTGAACCACCTTCTATCGTCACCCCAGCGAAGGCTGGGGTCCATGTCTCTCGTCAGCCAGATGGCATCTGAGAAGACAACAGACATGGATGCCTGCCTTCAGCCTTTGGCTGAAGTTTATCCCGAGCGCCTGCCTTGCAGGCAGTCGAGGGGCAGGCATGACGGTTGAGATGGCGGTTCCCCCCTTCGATCACCTCGTCTCCCGCTTCCTCGCCGATCTCCTGTCTCTATTGCCCGACGACGGCGCCCGGCTGGGGCTCGCCGTCTCGGGCGGTCCCGACAGCATGGCGATGCTCCACCTCGCGGCGGCGGCCTGTCCCGGCCGGGTGGAGGCGGCGACGGTCGACCATGGCCTGCGCGCCGAAGCCGCCGCCGAGGCCGCGCTCGTCGCCCGTGCCTGCGCCGCGCTCGGCGTGCCGCACATGACGCTGCGGGTGACGGTCGAGCCGGCTGCCAGTATCCAGGCCGCCGCGCGGCGCGCGCGCTACGCGGCGCTCGCGGCATGGGCGGCGGGGCAGGGGCTCGCCGCCATTGCCACCGCGCACCACGCCGATGACCAGGCCGAGACGCTGCTGATGCGCCTCGCGCGCGGCGCGGGACTGTCGGGGCTTGCCGGCATCCGGGAGCGGCGCGATCTCGGCGGGGTGCTGCTCGTCCGCCCGCTGCTCGGCTGGCGCCGCGCCGAGCTGGCGGCGATCGTCGCGGCGGTCGAGACCGTCGACGATCCCAGCAATGCCGATCCGCGCCACGACCGAACCCACGCCCGCGCGCTGCTGGCGGGGGCCGGCGACCGGCTCGATCCGCTCCGCCTCGCCGCCTCGGCGGCGCACCTCGCCGAGGCCGACGCGGCGCTCGACTGGCTGGTGGGGGAGGCGATCCGCTCGCGCGTCGACCGCTTCGACGACGGTCGCATCGCCGCCGATATCGAGGGGTTGCCGCGCGAGGTCCGCAGGCGGATACTCGCCCGGCTGGTCGGCGAAGCCGATTCGGCGGTGGACGGCCCGGCGCTCGAGACCGCGATGGCGCGGCTCGATGCGGGGCAGGTTGCGAGCCTGGGTGCCCTCAAACTGTCGCCCGGACGCCGCATCTCGATCGAAAAAGCGCCGCCGCGACGCTGATCGCGGGGAGCCTTCCGATCTGTTCCATTGTTATTAATGCGGTGATGCCTATCTGGGTCTGGACCCTAATCCCGCGAAAGGCGGAATTGATCGATGAACGACGAAAAAGAGCCGAAACAACCCAACCCCTGGATGAAGAGCCTCGCCATCTGGATGGGTATCCTGCTGGCGCTCGTCGTCTTCGTGTCGATGTTCGAAAGCTCGTCGCGCACCGCGGCGGGCGATCAGATCGCCTATTCGGAATTCCTCGCCCGCGTCGACGACGGCCAGGTGCGCGAGGCCGACATCGGCGACGGCATGATCAGCGGCAAGTTCAACAACGGCGCGGCGTTCAGCACCAACGCGCCCAATGATCCGATGCTGATCCAGCGGCTCGCCGAGAAGAACGTCACCTTCCGCGCCAAGCCGGCCGAGCAGACCAGCTTCTGGATGATCATGCTCTACCAGTCGCTGCCCTTCCTGCTGATCCTCGGCATCGCCTTCTTCGTGATGCGCCAGATGCAGAAGAACGCAGGCTCGGGCGCGATGGGCTTCGGCAAGTCGCGCGCGCGGATGCTGACCGAGAAGCACGGCCGCGTCACCTTCGACGACGTCGCCGGCATCGACGAGGCGCGCGAGGAGCTTCAGGAGATCGTCGACTTCCTGAAGGACCCGACCAAATTCGCCCGTCTCGGCGGCAAGATCCCGAAGGGCGCGCTGCTGGTCGGCTCGCCCGGCACCGGCAAGACGCTGCTCGCCCGCGCCATCGCGGGCGAGGCGAACGTGCCCTTCTTCACCATCTCGGGCTCCGACTTCGTCGAGATGTTCGTCGGCGTCGGCGCCAGCCGCGTCCGCGACATGTTCGAGCAGGCGAAGAAGAACGCGCCGTGCATCGTCTTCATCGACGAGATCGACGCGGTCGGCCGCCATCGCGGCGCCGGCCTCGGCAACGGCAATGACGAGCGCGAGCAGACGCTGAACCAGCTGCTCGTCGAGATGGACGGCTTCGAGGCGAACGAGGGCATCATCATCGTCGCGGCGACCAACCGCCCCGACGTGCTCGATCCCGCGCTGCTGCGGCCGGGTCGCTTCGACCGCCAGGTCGTCGTGCCGCGCCCCGACATCGAGGGCCGCGAGAAGATCCTCGCCGTCCACATGAAGAAGGTGCCGCTGGCGCCCGACGTCAACGCGCGCACCATCGCGCGCGGTACGCCCGGCTTCTCGGGCGCCGATCTCGCCAACCTCGTCAACGAGGCCGCGCTCCTCGCCGCGCGGAAGGGCAAGCGCCTCGTCGCGATGAAGGAGTTCGAGGAGGCCAAGGACAAGGTCATGATGGGCGCCGAGCGCAAGTCCATGGTCATGACCGAGGACGAGAAGAAGGCGACCGCCTATCATGAGGCCGGCCATGCCCTCGTCTCGCTCCATGTGCCCGGTTGCGATCCGCTCCACAAGGTGACGATCATCCCGCGCGGCCGCGCGCTCGGCGTGACCTGGAACCTGCCCGAGCGCGACCGCTACTCGATGACGATGAAGCAGATGAAGGCGCGCCTCGCGCTCTGCTTCGGCGGCCGCATCGCCGAGCAGCTCATCTATGGCGCGGACGAGCTCAACACCGGCGCCTCCAACGACATCCAGCAGGCCACCGACATGGCCCGCTCGATGGTGATGGAATATGGCATGTCGGAGAAGCTCGGCTGGCTGCGCTACCGCGACAATCAGGACGAGATTTTCCTCGGCCATTCGGTCGCGCGCAACCAGAGCGTGTCGGAAGCGACCGCCCAGCTGATCGACCAGGAGGTCCGCCGCCTGATCGAGGAGGCTGAAGGGGCCGCGCGCAAGGTGCTCACCGACCATCTCGACGAGCTCCACCGCCTCGCCACCGCGCTGCTCGAATATGAGACGCTGTCGGGCGAGGAGGCCAAGCGGGTCATCGTCGGCGACGATATCGGCCGCGACCAGGGCAATTCCCGCGCGCCGGCCGCGCTCAGCACCGGCGGCTCGTCGATCCCGAAGAGCCGGCGTCCCGGTAGCGGATCGAGCGGCGGCGGCTGGGGCGAGCCCAAGCCCGCCTGACCGCTACGTCCATGGCATAGGAAAGGCCGTGTCCCGCAAGGGCGCGGCCTTTTTCTTATCCATCGGAAGCTTTTTGCCGCACGATCCGAACCAGCGCCTCTGTCGTCATTCCCGCGAAAGCGGGAAGCCACGGTCACGGAGCATTCGATCTCTTGCGGGCTGCCATCCATGGATTCCCGCTTTCGCGGGAATGACGGAAAGGAGGAGAGGTCGGCGGGACCTAGAGCATTTCCCATCTCGCATATGCAGCATGCGAGGGGTGGAAACGCAGGAAAACTCGCCGCTAAAACCGGATTGTCGTGAACGATCGGTGAGGGGCCGCGGCCTCAGCCCAGGGCGAGATAAGCCAGTGCGGTCACGCTGAGCGCGGCGGCGCTGCACAGCGCCAGCAGGCGACAACTGCATTCGCAGAAACCAGGACTGACCCGTTCCATACGACTCTCCCGATGTCCGCCGTCGCGCTGTTTTCACGCGATCGGCCGAATGGGGAGCGTATCACATCAGTCGCAATTCACAACATCGTCGGCATCGGAAAGCGACGCGACGAAGCGGCTCAATATGTCATGGAACTGGACCCGATCGTCCTCCGACAGGACGGCGCAGATTTCCGCCATCAATTCCTTGCGAAGCGGTTCGGTGGCGGCGATCGCGCTTTCGCCCAGCGGGGTGATCGCCAGCCGCTTGACCCGCCGGTCCTGCGGATCGGAGGTGCGGACGATCAGCTGGTCGCGCTCGAGCGAATCGAGCGACTCGGTCACCGTGCGCGGCGCCAGGTCGAACAGGTCGGCGATGTCGGCGGCGCGCGCCGACCCGCCCGCCTTGCGCACATAGGCGAGCATCTTCGTGCGCGCGAGCGAGGCGCCCTGCTTCGTCATCGCCCGATTCACCCGCCGATGCATCAGCATATAGGCCTTGGCGAGCGCCGTGATCAGTTCTTCCTCGTCCACTTTCATGAGGAACCTCATAACATGGTATTGCATTATGTTGCAAGTGCGAGCATATGGCCCGCCACAGAATCGAAGATACGGATATCCAGATGAGCAACGACAGCGTGCAGCTCGCCTCTTCCGGAAATGAGGAAGGCAAGGCATCGCCTCTCCAGAACCCGCGCGTGCGGCGGATATTGCTCGTTGCGGTCGCGGTGCTGCTGGTCGGCGCCGTGCTGGGCTTCCTGCGCTACCATCTCTACGGCCGCTACCAGCAGTCGACCAACGACGCCTATGTGCAGGCCGATGCCGTCACCGCCGCGCCGAAGGTGTCGGGCTATGTCGACCAGGTGTTCGTGATCGACAATCAGGACGTGAAGGCGGGGCAGCCGCTGGTCCGCATCGATCCGCGCGACTATCGCGCGCAGGCCGCGCAGTTCCAGGCGCAGATCGACGTCGCCCGCGCCAATGCCGCCGGCGTCGACGCGCAGATGGACGAGCAGCAGGCCGCGATCGCGCGGGCCGAGGCCGACGTCGCCGCCGCCGCCGCCGATGCCGGCTTCGCCCAGGCCGAATATGTCCGCTACCGGCCGCTCGGCGAAAGCGGCGCGGAGACGCGCGAGAAGGTTTCCCAGCTCCGCAACCAGGCCGCGCTCGCCAACGCCAAGCTCGCCGCCGCCAAGGCGTCGCTCGCCAGCGCGCAGCGCCGCGTCGGCACCCTGCGGGCGCAGGTCAGCCAGGCGCAGGCGCAGGGCGAGGCCGCCCGTGCCCAGCTCGCCGCCGCCAACACCAATGTCGAGGCGACGATCGTCCGCGCCTCGGTCGACGGCCGGATCGGCGACAAGACGGTGCGGCAGGGGCAGTTCGTCCAGGCCGGCACCCGGATGATGAGCGTCGTGCCGACCCACGACGTCTATATCGAGGCGAACTTCAAGGAGACGCAACTCGGCCTGATGCGGGTCGGCCAGCCGGTGAAGGTCGAGGTCGATGCGCTGCCCGGCGTCGACATCCCCGGCCGGATCGCCAGCATCTCGCCCGGCACCGGCGCGCAATTCTCGGTGCTGCCGCCGCAGAACGCGACGGGCAACTTCACCAAGATCGTCCAGCGCGTGCCCGTCCGGATCGCGATCAGCCCCGGCCCGGAGACCCGCGCCCTGCTCGTGCCGGGCATGTCGGTCGAGGTGACGGTCGACACGCGCTCGGCCAAGGGCGCCGCCGACCGGGTCCGCGAGGAGCAGGAACGGCACAATGCCCGGGCCGCGCGATGAGCGCGACCGCCGCTGACGGCCATATGGCGCCGGCGGTGGAGACGCCGGTCGGCCGCGCGGACGCCAGCGCCTGGCTGGCGGTGATCGCCGGCAGCCTCGGCGCGATGATGGCGACGCTCGACGTCTCGATCGTCAACTCGTCGCTGCCCACCATCCAGGGCGAGATCGGCGCCAGCGGCACCGAAGGCACCTGGATCGCGACCGCCTATCTGGTCGCGGAGATCGTCATCATCCCGCTGTCGGCCTGGCTCGAGCGCGTGCTCGGCCTGCGGACGCTGCTGATCGTCGCGGCGGCGCTGTTCACCGGCTTCTCGATGATGTGCGGCTTCTCGACCAACCTGACCATGATGATCATCGGCCGGGTGGGGCAGGGCTTCACCGGCGGCGCGCTGATCCCGACCGCGATGACGATCATCGCCACCCGCCTGCCGCGCGAGCAGCAGCCGGTCGGCAACGCCTTGTTCGGGGTGACCGCGATCCTCGGGCCGGTGCTGGGGCCGCTGATCGGCGGCTGGCTGACCGAGAACATCAGCTGGCACTATGCCTTCTTCCTCAACCTGCCGATCGGCATCCTGCTGATCTCTCTGCTGCTGCTGACCATGCCGCACCACAAGGCGCGGCTGGGCGAGCTGCTCCAGGCCGACTGGCTCGGCATCGCCGGGCTGATGTTCGGACTCGGCGGCCTGACCGTGGTGCTCGAGGAAGGCCAGCGCGAGCAATGGTTCCAGAGCGACGTGATCGTGAAGGTCTCGATCGTCGCCGCCCTCGGCTTCATCTCGCTGTTCGCGGGGCAGTTCCTCGCGCGCCGTCCGGTGATCAAGCTCAAGCTGCTGCTCGACCGGCAGTTCGGGGCGGTCGCGGTGATGGCGATCGTGATCGGCATGATGCTCTACGGCACCTCCTATGTGATCCCGCAGTTCCTGGCCGCGATCGCCGGCTACAACGCGCTGCAATCGGGCAAGATCGTGCTGATCTCGGGGATTCCCAGCCTGTTGCTGATGCCCTTCACGCCGCTGCTGATCCGCTATGTCGACATCCGCATCGCGGTCGGCATCGGCCTGGCGATCATGGCGACGAGCTGCGGCATCGATACCGCGCTCAGCGCCCAGTCGGACGGTGGCTCCTTCGTCGACAGCCAGCTCCTGCGCGGCGTCGGCACGATCATGGCCTTCCTGTTCCTCAACCAGGCGGCGATCGCTTCGGTGAGCGCCCGGGACGTGGGCGATGCCGCCGGCCTGTTCAGCGCGATGCGCAACCTCGGCGGATCGTTCGCGCTCGCCGGCATCGCCATCGTCCAGGACCAGCGCCAATGGCTCCACAACCGCCGGATCGAGGAATCGCTCAACGCCAATTCGGTCGGCCTGCAGGATTATCTGGCGGGCCTGACCCATGCGCTCGGCAATGCCGATGCGGCGCTGCGCACCCTGGCGGGCACGATCCAGCGCGATGCGCTGGTGATGACCTTCAACGATATCTTCTGGCTGATGACGGTCGGCATCCTCTGCGTGATGCCGCTCGTCCTGCTCCTCCGCCCGCTGCCCAAGGGGCAGGCGATCGCGATGCATTGAGGTTGATGATGCGCTCTCCCTTCTGGCTCGTGCCGATGACCCTGCTGGCCGGCTGCACCGTCGGGCCCGATTATCGCGGCCCCGTCTCGGCGGGCGCCGCCCCGCCGCCTGCCGCCTTCGCGCGCGCCGATCGCGACGCCGCCCCGCAGGCGCCCGCCGCTGCGGCCTGGTGGACCGCGCTCGGCGATCCGGTGCTCGACGAGCTCGAGCAGCGCGCGCTGGCGGGCAGCCCCAGCGTCGCGATCGCCCAGGCGCGGCTCAACCAGGCGCGGTCGGCGCTCGGCCTCGAACGCGCCAATTCGCTGCCCAAGGCGAACGCCTCGGCGGTCTATGTCCACGCCCGCGTGCCCGGCGTCGATCTCGGCTCCTCGAACCAGAATGGCGGGACCGGCGGCGGTGGCGGCACGGGCGAGGACCAGGAATCGCTCAACTTCTACAATGTCGGCTTCGACGCGAGCTGGGAGATCGACCTGTTCGGCGGCCAGCGCCGCAACCTGGAGGCGGCGCGCGCCTCGCTCGGCGCGGCGGAGGCCAATCTGGCCGACGCGCGGGTGAGCCTCGCCGCCGAGGTCGCCCAGGCCTATGTCGCGCTGCGCGACCGCCAGCACCGGCTGGCGCTGGCGCGCGAGTCGGCGGAGAAGCAGCGCGCCATCTACGACCTGACCGCTGAGCGGCGCGACCGGGGCGCGGCCTCCACCCTCGACGTCGAGCGCCAGCGGGGCCAGGTCGAGCAGTCCAACGCGGCGGTGCTGCCGCTCGGTGCCGACTATGACGCCTATCGCAACGCGCTCGCGACGCTGACCGGCGAGGTCCCCGGCGCGCTCGACGATCTGCTCGCCGCTCCGGCGGCAGTGCCGCTGCCCCCGGCCGAGGTGGCGGTTGGCGATCCGGCGGCGCTGCTCCAGCGCCGGCCGGACGTGCGCGCGGCCGAGCGCAAGCTCGCGGCCTCGACCGCGAAGATCGGCGTGGCGAAGGCCGCCGCCTTTCCGCGCCTCAGCTTCCTGGGGCTGATCGGCCTCGGCGGCACCAGCATCGGCGACGTCGTCGATCCTGACAAGCTGGCGGCGGTCGCGGTGCCGCAGTTGAGCTGGAACTTCCTCGACTTCGGCCGCAACGCGGCGCGGGTCGGGCAGGCGGAGGGCGCGCGCGACGAGGCTGCCGCCCAATATCGATCGGCCGTGCTCGTGGCGCTCCGCGATGCCGAGGACGCATTGTCGCGCTACGGCGCCCGCCGCCAGGCGGTCGTCACCGCCGCGCGCAGCAAGGCGTCGGCCGATACCAGCGCGACGCTGGTGCGCCAGCGCTTCGACGCCGGGACCGCGACGCGGATCGAGCTGCTCGACGCCGAACGGCAGCGCATCGCGGCCGACCAGGCGCTGATCCAGGCCAAGGCGCAGATGACCACCGACTTCATCGCCCTCGAAAAGGCGCTCGGCCTCGGCTGGGAGTGATCGCGCCGGTACATTGCGAAAATCAAATGCTGGCGCCATCCGGTTCATAGACAGGCCCGCTACCTGCCTCGCATCGAACGAGGAGATCGGGTTTGGCGGGGCAGCTGATCGTTGCGCGGTCCGGGATCGGAAGCGCGCCGGGCCATCAGGCGTGTGATGGCGAGGCGGTGCCGGCACGGCCGGCGGACGCCGTCGCGCGGCTGCCGCGCGTCGCCTTCCTGTTCAACGCCCAGGCGCACCAGATCCTGCACGGCATCACCACCGCCGAGGCGCTCGCGCTGGGCTGGCAGGTCGACGTCGACATATTGTCGGCCTCGGCGACGCATCTCGACCTCGCCCGCACGCTGACGCAGGGGGAGAGCCACGGCCTGCTCCGGTTCGAACGGATCGGCCCGCGCCTGCTCCACCGCACCGCCGATCTGCTGCGCAGCGCCGTCCCGCCCAAGCTGCTGACCCTTGCCAGCGTGCGCCGGCAGCTCGACCGCTATGACGCGATCGCCCTGCCCGAACGGACCTCGACGATCATGCGCCGCCTCGGCGTCGTCCGGCCGCGCCTGATCCATGTCGACCATGGCGCCGGGGATCGCGCCGCCGGCTTCGACCGGCGCATCGCCCGCTTCGATTTCGCTCTGGTCGCGGGGGAGAAGCAGCGCCGCCGCATGCTGGCGGAGGGGCTGATCCGGCCCGGCGCGCATGCCGTGGTCGGCTATCCCAAATTCGAGGCGATCGACCGGCTGCGCGATCCGCACTGGACGCCCTTCGCCGACGATCGCCCGATCATCCTCTACAACCCGCATTTCTCGGCGAAGCTCGGCTCCTGGCCGCGCCACGGCGTCGCGATCGTCGACGCGATCGTACGCGACGGCCGCTTCAACCTGATCGTCGCGCCGCATATCCGGCTGTGCGACAATGCCCGCGCCCGCGCGGCGGCGACGGCGGCGCTCGCGCCCTATGCCGGGCGCCCCGGCGTCCATGTCGACCTCGGCAGCCACCGTTCGATCGACATGAGCTACACGACGCTGGCCGATATCTATGTCGGCGACGTCAGCAGCCAGGTCTACGAATTCCTGCGCACGCCGCGCCCCGCATTGTTCGTCAACAGCCATGGCCGCGCCTGGCAGGACGATCCCGATTATGCGCACTGGCGCTTCGGTCCGGTGGTCGACGGGCCGGAGGCGCTGGTCGCCGGCCTCGACCGGGCGATCGCCGGCCATGGCGACTATGCGCCCGAGCAGCGCCGCGCCTTCGCCGACACCTTCGACCTTCGCGAGGGCGAGAGCCATTCGCGGCGCGCGGCGGCGGCGATCGCCGGCTTCCTCGGCGCGCGGCCGCGCTGACGCCCTTCGTTCAAGGAGAATGACGATGTTTCGACGGTTGCTTGGCTTTGCGGCGCTGGCGGGGGCGATGGCGGCGCCCGCTGCGGCACAGGACCTGATCGGCCTGACCCGCGCGATCGGCGTCGCCGAACGCAGCCTCTCGGCGCGCGCGATCGAGGGCGAGCTGGAAACCAGCGGCGGCCGGCTGGTCTATGAGATCGACCTGGTGCGCGGACAGGTGTTGCACCGCGCGCTGATCGATGCGCGGACCGGCAAGCTCGTCTCGGCGGTCAAGCCCCGCGCGGAGAACTGGCTGCGCGGCTGGTTCGACAAGGACCGGTTGCGCAGCGGCGGCAAGGCCACCCCGCTGAGCGAGCATCTCGTCGCGCTCGAACGGCACAGCCGCGGCGAGGTCAAGGAGGTCGAGTTCGAGATCCACAAGGGACGCGGCGTCTACGAGATCGAGCTGGCGACCGCCGCCGGCATCGGCAAGGTCCGGCTCGACGCCTCGACCGGGCAGCGGATCGCGCTGGCCCATGACGATTGAGATGCGCGGAGGAGGCGATATAGCGGGACGATGCACGTCCTTCTGATCGAAGACGACCTCCGCGTCGCCGACCATGTCGGCAAGGGGCTGCGCGAGGCGGGGCATATCGTCGAGACGGCGGCGGACGGGCGCGCTGGGCTGCTCCGCGCCGCCGCCGAGGGCTTCGACGTGATCGTCCTCGATCGCATGCTCCCGCAGGTCGACGGGCTCAAGATCCTCCAGACGATCCGCGCCACCGGCGATGCGACCCCGGTGCTGATCCTCAGCGCGCTCGGCGACGTCGACGAGCGGATCCGGGGCCTGCGCGCGGGCGGCGACGATTATCTGCCCAAGCCCTTCGCGCTGTCGGAACTGGTCGCGCGGGTCGAGGCGCTCGGCCGGCGCGGGCCCGCCATCGCCGAGGCGACCGAACTGCGCAGCGGCGACCTGGCGATCGACCTGCTCGGCCGCACCGTCACCCGCGCGGGCCGGCGCATCGACCTCACCCAGCGCGAATTCCGCATCCTCGAATATCTGGTGCGCAGCGCCGGCCGGGTGGTCACCCGCTCGATGCTGCTCGAACATGTCTGGGACTATAATTTCGATCCGCAGACCAACATCATCGACCAGCATGTCAGCCGCCTGCGGCAGAAGCTCGACCGTGGCTTCGACACGCCGCTGATCGAGACGGTGCGCGGCACCGGCTATGTCGTGCGCCCCTCGACGTGAGGCAGCTTTTCGCCAGCCTCTCCTTCCGCCTGGCGCTCGCCTATGCGGGGCTGTTCGTCGGATCGCTGCTGCTGCTGGTCGGCGCTTATTACGCGATGGTCGTGCGCGTGCCGCTCCGCCAGGCCGAGCAGGTCGTCCGGCGCGAGGCCGATCTGCTCGCCAACGTCTATATCGTCGACGGGGAGGGGGCGCTGGTCCGCCGCCTGCGCGCGCGGGACGCCGCCCCCGATCGCTACAAGGCCTTCCACGCCTTCGTCGACCGGGAGGGGCGGGTGGTCACCGCCAACCTGCCGAGCTGGCCGCGCGCGGTCTTCCACGGCTGGGGCAGGATCGAGGCCGACATCCCCGTCGACGGCGACGAGCATGATTTCGAGGCGCTGGCGCTCGACCGGCGCTTCGACGACGGCGCCCGGCTGATCGTCGGCCGCGACATCGACAACATCACCGAGCGGGAGAGGGCGCTCGCCTCGGGCGCCTCGGTCGTCGCGGCGGCGGCGGTGGTGCTGGCGCTGCTCGGCGGCCTGCTGATGAGCCGCGCGATCGGCCGCCGGGTCGACCGCGTCGCCGCCACCGCGCGCAGCGTCATGGCCGGCGACATGTCGAAGCGCGTCTCGGTGGACGGCAGCGGCGACGAGTTCGACCGGCTCGCCGAGACGCTCAACGCCATGCTCCACCGGATCGAGCATTCGATGGAATCGGTGCGCCGGGTCTCCGACAGCGTCGCGCATGAGATGCGCACCCCGCTCGCCCGCCTGCGCGCCAGCCTCGAGGATGCGCTCGTCTCGGGCGAGGGCGATGCGCCGAAGGTCGCCGAAGCGCTGGCCGAGGCGGAGCGGCTGGGCGCGATCTTCGACGCGGTGCTGCGCATCGCCCGGCTGGAGACGGGCAGCCGCGAGATCGAGCTGTCGCCCGCCGACCTGACCATGCTGCTCGAGGACGTCGCCGATTTCTATCGGCCGGAAACCGAGGCGCGCGGCATCATGCTGTCGACCTTCGTCCAGGCCGGGCTGATCCTGCGCTGCGACCGCGACCTGATCTTCCAGGCGGTCGCCAATCTGCTCGACAATGCGATCAGATATACGCCGCCGGGCGGGGAGATCGTCCTGTCGGGACAGGCGGAGAAGGGCGCGCTGCTGATCGCCGTCCGCGACACCGGGCCGGGCATCGCGGAGAGCGACCTGCCGCACGTCACCGAACGCTTCTACCGTGCCAAGGACGGGACGGGGGCGGGGATCGGCCTCGGGCTCAGCCTCGTCGACACGATCGCGCGGTTGCACCGGTCGACCCTCGCCTTCGTCAATCTCGACAGGGGGCTTCGCATCGACTGGCGCTTTCCCGCCTGACGATGATCATCGGCGATCGCCGATGATCATCGCAGCGCCCTTTTCCGCGATCATCAAGGTCGGCGAACTGGTATTGCCCGACGGGATGCGCGGCATGGCCGAGGCATCGACCACCCGGAGCCCATCCAGCCCCCGGACCCGCAGCCGCTCGTCGAGCACCGCGCCGCGATCGTGATCGGCCCCCATCGCGGCGGTGCCGACCGGGTGGAAGATCGTCGTCCCCAGCTCCTCCGCCGCGATGAGCAGCGCCTCGTCGCTGTCGGCGGCGGGCCCCGGACGGAACTCCTCCGGCCGGTAACGGGCGAGCGGCGCCTGCGCGACGATCCGGCGCGTCAGCCGCAGCGATTCGATCGCGACCCGCCGGTCCTCCTCGGTCGACAGATAGCCGGGGGCGATGCGCGGCGGCGCGGCGGGATCGGCGCTGGCCAGGTCGATCCGCCCCCGGCTGGTCGGCCGCAGGTTGCAGACGCTGGCCGTGAAGGCCCCGAAACGGTGCAGGCCGCTGCCCCAGCTGTCGAGCGACAGCGGCTGGAAATGGAATTGCAGGTTGGGCGTCGCATGGATGTCGGACGATCGGGCGAACATGCCGAGCTGCGACGGCGCCATCGTCAGCGGCCCGGCGCGGAACAAAGCATATTCGATCCCCATCGCCGCCCGGCGGAGGAGATTGGCATAGTCGGTGTTGAGCGTGCGCACGCCCTCCACCTTGAAGATCGGGCGGATCTGGAGATGGTCCTGCAGGTTGGCGCCGACGCCGGGCAGGTGGTGGACCGGTTCGATGCCCAGCGCCTTGAGCCGCTCGGCGTCGCCGATCCCCGAAAGCTGGAGCAGCTTGGGCGTGCCGACCGCGCCGGTGGCGAGGATCACCTCGCCCTCCGCCCGCGCCGTCCATCGCTCGCCGCCGCGCCGGAAGGAGAGGCCGGCGGCGCGGCGGCCGTCGAACAGGATGCGGTCGATCTCGACCCCGGTCTCCAGCCGCAGGTTCGGACGCCGCAGCACCGGCTTCAGGAAGGCGCCCGCCGCGCTGACCCGGCGGCCGCCGCGCTGGTTGACGTGGAAATAGCTCGATCCCGCATTGTCGCCGCGGTTGAAATCCTCGATCGGGGCGATGCCGACGGCGGCCCCGGCCTCGCGGATCGCGTCGAGGATGTCCCAGCGGATTCGGGGATGCTCGACCCGCCATTCGCCGCCCCGGCCATGATGCTCGCCGGTCGCCACGGCATGGTCCTCGTGCCGCAGGAAATAGGGGAGGACGTCGTCCCATCCCCAGCCGGCGAGGCCGAGCTGGCGCCAGCCGTCATAGTCGGCCGCCTGGCCGCGCATATAGACCATCGCGTTGATCGACGAGCAGCCGCCGATCACCTTGCCGCGCGGATAGGCGAGCCTGCGTCCGCCGAGCCCCGCCTCCTCGACCGTCTCGAACATCCAGTCGGCGCGCGGATTGCCGATCGCGAAGAGATAGCCGACCGGGATGTGGAACCAGATCCAGCTGTCCTTGCCGCCGGCTTCGAGCAGGAGGACGCGCTTGGCGGGGTCGGCGGACAGACGGTTGGCGAGCAGGCAGCCGGCGGTGCCCGCGCCGGCGATCACATAGTCGAAGCTCCCCAGGTCCTTCACCCGGCCTTCATCGGGGGGAAGCGCCGCCCGATCAAGCGGCATATGTTTCGATCAACGCCTTGCCCGCTCGACGATCGACATGGACTCCGCTTGAGCGGCGGCGCCGGCAGGTCCAGTTTCCGCCGATACAAGGGAGAGAATGCCATGCATCGTCGATCGATCTTTCCGTTCCTGGCGGGCACCGCGCTGCTGCTCGCGGCGGCGGCCCCGGCCGTCGTCCCGGCCAAGCCGCCGGCCTATCTGGAAAGCGCCATATCGGCGCCCGGCCGCCCCGCCGACGCGGTCGCCCTCGACGCCGGCCGCAAGCCCGCCGAGGTGCTCGCCTTCCTCGGTCTGAAGCCCGGCATGGCCGCCGCCGACGTCATGACCGGATCGGGTTATTGGGCGGAGATCATGGCCAATGCGGTCGGCCCGCGCGGCAAGGTGACCGCGTTCGAGCCGGCCCAGTTCTACAACGACCCGGAAGAGCAGAAGGTGTGGAAGGCGCTGACCGCCCGGCGCTCCGACATCGACTTCGTCCGCTATCCGTTCGAGGCGTTCACGGCCGGCGACCGCCGCTTCGACGCGGTGATGATCAACCTCAACTATCACGATCTCTATTGGGAATCGGCGAAGTACGGCATCCCGCGCACCGATCCGCATGCCTTCCTCAGGCAGCTCTACGCGGCGGTGAAGCCCGGCGGCGTGGTCGGCGTGATCGATCATGCCGGGCCGGCGGGCGACACCCGCGCCATCGTCGACAAGCTCCACCGCATCGACCCGGCGGTGGTGAAGGCCGATTTCGCGGCGGCCGGCTTCACGCTGGAGGCGGAAAGCCCGCTGCTCGCCAATCCTGCCGACGATCATGAGAAGCTGGTGTTCGACCCCGCCGTGCGCGGCAAGACCGACCGCTTCCTCTATCGCTTCCGCAAGCCGCGATAGAAGGGAACGCAACCCCGGTCGCGCAGCCGGCGTATCTGTGGCATCAACGGCGCCTGCGCGGTTCGGGGAGGTTCATATGGGGCTCTGGATTTCGGTCGGCGTCGCGGCGCTGCTGCTCGTCTGGCTCGTCGCCATCTACAACCGGCTGGTCCGGCTGCGCGCGCTGGTGCGCGAGGGGTGGAGCGGCATCACCGTCCAGCTTCGCCGCCGGGCGGACCTGATCCCCAACCTCGTCTCCACCGTCGAAGGCTATGCCGCGCATGAACGCGGCCTGTTCGAGGCCGTCACCGCCCAGCGGGGCGAGGCGGCGACGGCGAAGGGCGTCGACGCCACCGCCCGCGCCGACGCGCGGATGAGCGGCATGATCGGACAGCTCTTCGCGGTGGCGGAGGCCTATCCCGACCTCAAGGCCGACGCCAATTTCCGCCAGCTCCAGGACGAGCTGTCGCAGATCGAGGAGGAACTGGCCGGCGCGCGCCGCTATTACAACGCGACGGTGCGGGACCTGAACAGCTCGATCCAATCCTTCCCCAACGTCCTCGTCGCCGGCCCGTTCGGCTTCCGCGAGGAGGAGAGCTATGCCGACGACGTCGCGGCGCTCCAGGCCGCGCCGCGGGTGACGTTCGGCGCCGGCGGGCGCTGACCATGCGCGTCCTGTTCGCGGTCTGGCTGGCGATCGCCGGCTGGATGCTGCCGGCCGCGGCGCAGGCGATCGACGATCCGGCCGCCCTGGTCGCGGCCTATGAGAAGACGCAGGGGCAGGAACGCATCCTCGCCTTCACCAGCGACGTGACGGTCGCGCCGAGCGGCGACTATGACGTGACCGAGACGATCCGCGTCGTCTCGCTCGCCGACCGGATCAAGCACGGCCTCGAACGCGACTTTCCGACCAGCTACCGCAACCGGCTGGGCCAGAAGACCCGCGTCTCGTTCGACGTGCTCGCGGTCAGCCGCGACGGCCGGCCCGAGCATTATGAGCTGATCGACCTCGACAACGGCGTGCGGGTGCGGATCGGCGAGGCGGAGACGCTGCTGTCGCCCGGCGAGCATGTCTATGTCCTCCATTACCGGACGAGCCGGCAGATCGGCTATCGTGACGGCTATGACGAGATCTATTGGAACGTCACCGGCAATGGCTGGGTCTTTCCGATCGACATGGCGGAGGCGCGGATCACCCTGCCGTCGCCAGCGCGCTTCGGCGAGCGCGCCGTCTATACCGGCCCCGACGGATCGACCGCGCACGACGCTGCGGTGTTCGAGGAGCGGCCGGGCTTCATCCATTTCCGCACCACCGCGCCGCTCGATTCCTATAGCGGCCTGACCGTCGCCGCCGCCTTTCCCAAGGGCGTGCTGGAGACGCCGAGCCGGGCGCGCCGCTTCGGCTGGTGGCTGTCCGACTGGGGGCCGCTCGTGGCGGGGCTGGCGGCGCTTGCGGCGCTGCTCGGCTATTATTTCTACGCCTGGCTGCGCGCGGGGCGGGGGCCGCGCCGGGGCACCATCGTCCCGATCTTCGCGCCGCCCGACGATCTCAGCGCCGCCGCCTGCCGCTATATCCGCCGCATGGGCGACGACAATCGCGGCTTCACCGCCGCGATCATCGACCTGGCGGTGCGCGGCCATATCGGCATCACGCGCGAGGATGGCGGCTGGCTGTCGCGCGACCGCACCACGCTCGAACGGCGGCAGGGCGGCAGGCCCGCGCCGGCGCCCGAGATCGCGATGCGCGACACGCTGCTGCCCTCGGCCAGCAGCCGGATCGAGCTGAAGCAGGACAATCACGGCACTCTCCAGGCCGCCCGCGCGAAGCTCGCCAAGGGGCTGGAGGATGCCTATTCGGGGCGGCTGTTCGTCAGGAACGGCGTCTGGGCCGTGGTCGGCCTGCTCGCCATTCCGGCGGCGATCCTGCTGGTCACGACCTTCGCGCTGCTCGTCCACCAGGGCGACGTCGCGACCGGCGTCCTCACCATGCCGTTGCTGGGCGGGCTTTCGTTGCTCGCCGTCTGGGGCTGCCACAAGCTGACCCAGGGCAAGGGCTGCGTCGTCATCCTCGCCTGGCTCGGGCTGATCGCGGCGGTGATGATCGCCTTCATGTGCACCTTTGGCTCGGTCGGCCTCGCGCTCAGCGACGGCGCCTGGCCGGTGCTGCTGCCGCTCGCCGCGCTGCCGCTGGCGATCACCGCCTTCCGCTGGATGTACGCGCCGACCGTCGAGGGCCGGGCGGTGACGGACCGGATCGAGGGCTTCCGCCACTATCTGGGCATCACCGAGGAGGAGCGGCTCGACGCGCTGCACCCGCCGGAAAAGACCCCCGAGCTGTTCGAGCGCTATCTGCCCTATGCGATCGCGCTCGACGTCGAGAATCGCTGGGCCGACAAATTCGCGGCGGTGCTGGCGGCGGCCGCCGCCGCCGGGACGGTGGCGCACACCGCGAGCTGGTATTCGGGCGGCGGCAATGTCTTTGGGACGATCTGGGCGGTTTCGCTGGCAGCGTCGGCTCTCGCCGGCCAGCACCATCTCCGCTCTCGACCTCGCCGGAGCAGCAGCAGCAGCGGCGGTCCTCCGGCGGCGGGATCGTCGGGCGGCGGCGGGAGGCGGGCGGCGGGGCTGGTAGGGGTTTACGACTTGTTAAGCCTGATCCCCTAGCTGTTGGAGCCAGGGAGATCGTCGATGGTCCGCAAAGCCTTCACTGCCGAACCGAGCGTCTTCGTGGCCCGTCACGACCAGCGCTGGCATCCCGGCGCCTGCGCGATGACCGCGATTGTTCTGGCCGCGATCTCCTGGACCCCGATCCTCGCCGCCTGGGCCCTGCTCCACGGCTAGAGCGATTTCTAGGCAGATGGAAACATCTGCCGACTCGGAAATCGCGGTAAGACAAAAGCTTAGAGCGGCCGAGCTGATGCAATTAGATCGTGAACCGCTCTAATCAGCGCAGGCCGAGGAACAGGCGGCGCGTCGTCTTCCCCTTCGCCAGCAGCTTCTCCAGCAGCATCGGCCCGGCGATCGCCGCGGCGAGGCCGGCGAGCAGGTGGATCGCGAAATCCTCGATCCCGATCGCCCGCAGCAGCATCCGCATCGCGACGATGAAGAAGATGTGGAACAGGAAGATCGCGAAGGACGCATGGCCGATCCGCGCCAGCAGCGCGATGCGGGGCACATGCGCGACCAGCAGCAGCGGCGTGATCCCGCCGATCAGCAGCGACAGCCAGGTGCCCCGCCGCGCGCCCATGTGCGGCGGCAGCGTCGCTACATTGTGGATGTGCAGTGCGAAGGCGACGACCAGGATCGCCAGCAGCGCCAGCGTCCAGCCGGAGCTCAGCGGCCCGATGAAGCGGCGCGCGGCGATGCCGATGAAGAAGAAGGGCGCGAGGAAGGCCGCGCCGTTGATCGACAGCAGGTCGATGGGCTCGGCGGGCACGGTCAGCAGGAACCCCGCCAGCACCGCCGCCGCGCAGCCGACCGGGGAATGGAGCAGGAAGCGTTCGAGCAGCGGCAGCAGCAGGAAGATCAGCAGCATCGCCTGCAGGAACCAGTATATCCCGTAGGAGAAGACATAGGCGTGGAGCAGCCCCAGCGCCGCCTCGGCCGGGGGCTGCGGCGCGCGGGCCAGCGCGGCCAGGTAGAAGATCGTCGTCGCGGTCAGCAGCGGCAGCGCCAGCCGCCGCAGCTTGCCCTGCAGGAAGGGGCCGGGCCGCGCCGGATCGAGCTGCTTCAATGTATAGACATAACCGGAGATGAAGGCGAACAGCGGCATCCGGACGTAGAGCAGCACGTCGAGGATCTGGCGCCCGATGCTGGCGTCGGCGATGCGCAGCCCGTCGTCGGCCTTGCCGCCGACGACGTGGAACAGAACCAGCAGCAGGCAGGCGAGCCCGCGCGTCACCTGGACCCGGTCGACCGCCTTCGGCATCCGCGCGGCGGCGGGCAGGGGGACGCCGGGAGCGGGGGCCTGGCTGCTCATCGCAAGGTCAGCGCCGGCAGGTATCGGTCGCGCGGGCGCGGCTGGAGGAACTGGCGCAGATAGCCGCTGCCCCAGCCGAGATGCATGATCATCGCCGCGACCCCGCTCGCCGCTATGCAGGCCGATCGCGCCCGCACCCCCAGCAGCAGGCCGTAGAGCAGGCAGATCGCGGCCCAGGCGGCGGCGGGCAGCGCGAAGATCGGGTGCAGCAGTGCGAACGGCAGCAGCGCGACCGCGAAGGGGACCAGCAGCGGCGCGGCCTGGCGCGGCTTCAGCCGGCTGCCGTGCAGCCGCATCGTCCGCGCGCGGCCCTCGCCATATTTGAAATATTGGCGCAGCAGCGCGCCCGCCGTCTTGCGCGGGTGATAGACGATCGCCTGGCGCGGTTCGAGCCAGATGCGCCCGCCCGCCGCGCGCAGGCGGATGTCGAGCTCGGCGTCCTCATTATGGCTCTGCGTCTCGCGATAGCCGCCGACCCGCAGGAACAGGTCGATCCGCATCAGCGCATGATGGCCATGGTCGACATAGCGGCCCGCGCCGACATGGCGGTGCGGCGACCCGCCGGTGCCGATCAATGAGTTCTGCGCCTCGGCGCAGGCGCGCTGGAAACAGCCGTGCCCGCGCGTGATCATCGGCACCACCACCGACGCCGCGCCGTGGCGCACGGCGCTGTCGAGCAGCCCGGCCATATAGCCCGGCGGATAGTCGCAATGCGCGTCGATCCGCAGCAGCCAGCGCTTGTCCCGCCCCATCGCCGTCACCGCCAGGTTGATCCCGGCGCTCTGGACGCGGCGCAGATTGGCGAGCAGGTGGATGTTGCGGAAGCGGCGGCGATAGTCGGCGACGATCTCCTGGCTGCCGTCGGTGCTGCCGCCATCGGCGACGACGATGTCGGCGCCGCCGGTGTCGGCGATCAGCCGGTCGAGCAGGCGCGGCAGATTGGCCCTCTCGTTGAGGCAGGGGATGACGACCAGCACGTCGCCGGCGAGCAAGCCCGGTCCGGTCATGCCGCGCCTCCCGCCAGCGCCGCGGCGAGCGTGGCGCAATCCTCCTGCCCCGTCACCAGGTCGGGGAGGGGAATGGCGTCGACCCGTGCCCGCTCGGCCGCGTAGCGGGCTTCGTCGAACCCGGCGAGCAGCGCCGCCAGCTCGGGCACCGGATCGCGGACGAGGATGCCGGCGTCGCGCCGCCGCAGCCAGGCGCCGGTCTCGACATGGCCGAGCGCGATCGGCACCGATCCGTGGAAGCTGCCCTCATAGAGCCGGTTGGGCAGCAGCCAGGACGAGTTCAGCCCCTCCTCGAAATAGTCGATCGCCCAGGTGAAATGGGTGCGGCGGTAGAGGGCGGGCAACTCCTCGGGACGATAGGGCCCGGCATAGTCGAGATGGTCGGCCTCGCGCACCGCCCGGTCGAAATCGGGCATCTCCGACAGCGCCGGCCTGCCCGCGATCAGCACCCTGATCCGGCCCTCGCCGCGCCGCGCCAGTTCGGTCAGCATCGCGAGCGATCTTCGGCACCGCAGCATGCCGAACCAGCCGATCGTCCAGGGCGGGCCGGGGTCGCGGCGCAGCGCCGGCCGCGCCGCCGGGCCGGCGATCCCCAGCACCTTGTTCTCGACCAGCAGTGCGGGCTCGTCGGGCGCGAGGCGCGGCGTGAAATAGTTGGAGAGGAAGGCCGGCGAGCTGGTGACGAGCAGGTCGATCCGGTCGAGATGCGAGCGCTCGATCCGCTGGATCAGCCGGTCGACCGTCCCGTTGCCGAGCAGGGTGCGGTGGATGTCGAGGCATTCGTAGACGAGGCGGACGCCGCGCTGCCGGCCGGCGACGCGCGCCGCCAGAATCAGCGATTCCAGGTTGCGCGCCATGTAGATCGCGCAGCCTTCGACGGCGCGGGCGATGCGGTCGGCGAACAGCCAGTTGCGCAGCACCGCCGCCGCGCGCTGCCCGAGCCGCGCATCGGCGGTGCGGCCGAGGTCGACCACCGGAGCGCCGCCGATGTCGGCCGGGGGAAGGGGGGATCGGCGGAAGCCGAGGACGACGGGATCGAGCCCGCCGGCCCGCATCATCGCTATCCGCCGCGCGACGGCGGCGTCGTTCAGATCATGGACGAAATACGCAACTTTCAACCTGGTACCTTTCGTGGCCCCCGCCGCGAATCCCCGTGTCGAACGCTCTCCTTATTGCGCTGCACCCAGCGGATTTCGCTATCGATCGGCTTTTCTTCGATGGCCCGTGCAGTTTCGCGGGCCGGGCGAACGCCCCGGCCCCTGTCAGCGACCGGGAGATGTATATTCTTTGGCGAATGGCTGATTTCCGCTCCCCGCAGCCCGGCGTCTGCGTCGTCATCGCCGCCTATGATGGCGAGCGGACGGTCGCCCGCGCCGTCGCCTCGGCGCTGCGCGAGGCCGAGGTGCGCGAGGTCGTCGTGGTCGACGACGCCTCGACCGACGCGACCGCCGCCCGCGCGGCGCAGGCCGACGACGGCAGCGGCCGCCTCGCCATCCTGCGGCACGATCGCAACCGCGGGCCCTCGGCGGCGCGCAACCATGCGCTGCGTTCCAGTTCGGCCGAGCTGGTCGCCGTGCTCGACGCCGACGACTTCATCGTGCCCGGCCGCTTCGCCCGGCTGCTGGCCATGCCCGACTGGGACATGATCGCCGACAACATCGCCTTCCTGCCCGAACGCCGCGCGGTGGAGTTCGCCTTCGCCGAACTGCGCGACTTTCCCGCCGACGCCCGGCTGATGGCGCTCGACGCCTTCGTCGCCGGCAATATCCCCCAGCCCGGCGTCCGGCGCGGCGAATTGGGCTTCCTCAAGCCGGTGATGCGGCGCGACTTCCTCGAACGGAACCGGCTCGCCTATGACGAAGGGCTGCGGCTGGGCGAGGATTTCATCCTCTACTGCCGGGCGCTGGCGGCGGGGGCGCGGTTCCGGCTGACCGACCAGTGCGGCTATGTCGCGGTCGAGCGCGCCCATTCGCTGAGCGGCCGGCACCGCACCGCCGATCTCGCCGCGCTGGCGCAGGCGCATGAGCATCTGCTCGGCCTGTCGGGGCTTCCGGCCGCCGATCGGGCGCTGGTCGAACGGCATCTCGATCATGTCCGCCGCAAGCTCCATCACCGCGATTTCCTCGATCGCAAGCACAGCGACGGACTGCTCCGCGCGGTCGGCGGCTATGCTGCGCGGCCGGCGACGCTGTGGCGGATCGCCCAGGACGTGGCGCGCGACAAGCTGGGCCGCCGGGCCGGCGATGCGGTCCGGGAGCCGGAGCCGGCCTTGCGCTATCTGTTCGGGTGATGGCCTTTTCCAAATCCTCCCTGCGCGAAGCGCGGGGAGGGGGACCACCCGCAGGGTGGTGGAGGGGGCGGCGCGATCAGCGCCGTTGCACGGCGCACCCCTCCACCGCCTTCGGCGGTCCCCCTCCCCGAGCAAGCTCGGGGAGGATTTCAGTGATCAAGCCGCGAGCAGGGGTTCCACCCCATACATGCCGCGATCGGTGCGGCGCGCGTCGAAATAGGAGCGGATCGACGAACCCTTCAGCAGGTGGCGGGCCATGATGCGGAGCTGGCCGATCTCGAACCGGCGGTCGGTGACGCCCGACAGCCGGCGCAGCCGATAGGTGACGGGCAGCAGCAGATTGCCCTCGATCCGACCGCGCAGCGCCCGGGGGAAGCCGGCGATCGCGCCGAAGAAGCGTTCTGCCTCGGCGCCGTCCTGGAAGATCGATCGCGCGCCGCGCTGGAAGATGCGGCGCAGCGCGGCCTTCTCCTGCTCGCACAGTTCGGTGACGCCCTGCGCCGATGCCTCGCGCGCGGCGGTCCCGAAATCGGCGGCGGCGAGGTCCCACAGTCCCTTGCGCGCCATGATGCTGCCCCGCTGGATGCGCGCAGTCAGCGTCTGGCGCGGCGACGGCGCCGCCCGCTCCTCGGGCGAGCCGATGAAGAATTCGGGCAGGGCATGGCTGCCGTGCAGCTCGCGGAAGATCAGGTGGTTGTATTTGCGCCAGGCCTGCTCGACCTCATGCGCCTTGACGCTCGCGCCCTTGGGGCCGCGCAGGCCGGCATGGTGGCGCTGGTGGAAGGCGACGATCGGCAGGCCGACCCCCTTGAACCGCCGGCCGAGCCGCAGCGCCATCTCATAGTCCTGCGAGCGGGCGAGGCGGGTGTCGAACGGGCCGACCGCGTCATAGCAGCTGCGCCGCGCCAGCATCGCCCCCTGCCAGATGAAGAAGTCCTCCATCAGCCGGACATAGAGCGCGGCGGGCTCGTCCGAGGCGTAGGCGGTGTTCCGCTCGCGCGCGTCGTTGGGCCATTCGCCGAAGAATTTGTCGCACAGCCCATAGGCGTAGCCGGCGTCGGGATGGTCGACCAGCGCCTGGTGGAGAGCGGCGAGCGTTCCCGGCGCGGCGATGTCGTCGTCGTCGAAGATCCAGACGAAGGGCTGGGCGACGCGGCCGAGGCCGTTGTTGAGCGCGGCGGCCTTGCCCGCATTGTCCTGCCGGACATAGGCGACCCCGCGCGCGGCATAGGCGGCGGCGACCTCGCCGGTCGCGTCGTCCGAGCCGTCGTCGATGATGATCACCTCGGCCGGCGGCGGTTCCTGCCCCAGCACGCTGTCCAGCGCCTCGGCCAGGTAATGGGCGCGGTTGAAGGTGGGCATCAGCACCGTGACGGGCAGGGGCGCCCGGGCGGCAACGGTCGTGGGGGCGGTCATAAGGGCCGTATCTCCATTGATCGCGCCTCCCCCCGAAGGCGATTCGGCTGGAATCACTGGTCGGCAGCCTTCGCCGCGACCCGCCTTGCCCGCCCCGACGGGGCCCTCCCGGCGCGCAAAGCCTTGTGAGTCCGTGACGAAACCTATTCCGAAGCGTCGATGAAAAAAAGATGGTTTTATGCTGCGGTGCGAATATAACGATCGCGTTGGGGGGCAGTAAACACTAACCGCAGGGTGGTGAACTGCCATGAAAGCCGCGTCGGAAGCGGTGTCTTCCGCAGATAATGAAGATCTCAAGCGCCGGGCTGTTCATGGAACGGTTGCGATAGGGCTCGCGCAAGTTGTAAAATTTGCAACACAATTACTGTCCGTCGTGATTTTGGCACGGCTCCTCGCACCTACGGACTTTGGTTTGTTCGCGATGGTCATGCCGTTGGCCGCTTTCGTCATGATGGTGCAGGACATCGGCCTGTCGCAGGCGGTCGTCGCCTCGCCGCATCTCACCCCGGCGCAGACCAGCGCGATGTTCTGGATCAACGCGGCGCTGTCGCTGTCGCTGGCGCTGCTGTTCGCGATAGCGGCGCCACTGATCGCCGCCTTCTTCGGCGAGCCGCGGCTGGTGGCGCCCGCGCTCGCGCTGGCCGGATCGGTGCTGGTGTCGGGGCTCGCCACCCAGCATTTCGCCCATCTCACCAAGACGCTGCGATTCGGGACGATCGCCGTCATCGACATCGCCTCGACCCTGCTCGGCTTCGCCGCGGCGGTCGCGATCGCCTGGTTCGCGCCCGGCATCTGGGCGCTCGTCGCCTCGGTGCTGGTCGGCATGGGCGTCGGGCTGGTCGGCGCGTGGGCCACCGCCTGCTGGCTGCCGGGGCGGCCGGCGCGGTTCGCCGAGGTGCGCGAACTGCTGCGCCTCGGCGCGGGCCTGTCGACCTTCACCCTGTCCAATTTCTTCGCCCGCAATCTCGACAATGTGATGATCGGGCGCTGGGCGGGGGCGGTGCAGCTCGGCTTCTACGACCGCGCCTACAAGCTGCTGCTGTTCCCTCTGCAACAGATCAACAACCCGATCGGCCGGGTGATGGTGCCGGTGCTGTCGCGGCTCGTCGACGAGCCGCACCGCTACCGCCACGCCTATCGGCGGACGATCCGGCTGATGCTGATGGTCACGCTGCCGGGCGTCGCGTTCATGCTGGTCTTCGCCGCGCCGCTGATCGACGCGCTGATGGGGCCGCGCTGGCGGCCGGCGGCGGCGATCTTCACCTGGCTCGCGGTCGCTGCGCTGCACCAGCCGATGAGCGCCACCTTCGGCTGGCTGTTCATCAGCCAGCGGCGCGGCGGCGAGTTCGGGCGCTGGGGCCTGTTCAACATGGTCACCAGCGTTCTGGCCTTCGCGATCGGCCTGCCCTGGGGCGCGATCGGCGTCGCCGCCGCCTATGCGCTCAGCGACGTGCTGATCCGCATGCCGGTGCTGTGGTGGTGGGTCGGCCGGTCGGGCCCGGTCCGCCATCGCGACCTGCTGTCGATCGTCTGGCCGTTCGCGATCGCGCTGGCCGGAACGCTGGCGGGGCTGGCCGGGCTGCGCCTGTGGGGTGGCGCGACCGGGCTGGCCGGGCTGGTCCTCGCCGCCGGCTTCGCCTTCGGAAGCTTCGCCGTCCTGCTCGCCTTCACCGCGCCCGGCCGGGAAACGCTGGCCGAGGCGGCGGCGCTGGTCGGGAGCCGGCTGGGCCGGTTCGGATCGCCGGGGCAGCGGGACAGGGGAAGCGGGCGACCGGCAATCGAATCACGTTGAGGCTGAAAGGGGGCTTTTGGCAGGTCAAATCGGAGGTTGATAATCGATCATGGACCATGTGCAGGAATTCCCCACCGCGGACGCCCGGTCCGACGGCGGGCGCCTGAAGGGGCTGCTGCCGGATCCCGGCTATCTCTGGATGATCTTCAGGCGCCATCTCTGGCTGTTCCTGGGCGTCGCCTTCCTGATCCTCGCGGCGGTGGTGCTGCGGACCGTGCTGATGGTGCCGATCTACACCAGCACCGCCAGCGTCGTGATCGAGCCGCGCGCCAACGACGTCATCGAGATGCAGTCGGTGGTGCCGAACCTGCCCAAGGACAGCGACGTCGTCGACACCGAGGTGCGGATGATCACCTCGCCGACCCTGGCGATGCGGGTCGTCACCGATCTCCGCCGGCAGGGCTATGACGTCGGCCCGATCCGTACCCAGGCCGAACTGGAGCATGCGGCGACGCTGCTGCTCCGCAAGGTGGCGGTGGCCCGGTCGGGCCTGACCTACGTCATCGACATCACCGCCAGCTCGGACCGCTCCGACATGGCCGCCGCGATCGCCAACACCTTCGCGCGCCAATATGTCGCCGCGCAGACCGACGCCAAGGTCGGCGCCACCCGCTCGGCAAACGTCTGGCTCAACCGCCGCATGACCGAGCTGCGCGCCGCCGCCGGTTCGGCCGACGCCGCGCTCCAGGACTACAAGATCCGCAACGGGCTGATGAGCGCGCAGGGCGCGACCATGGCCGAGCAGGAGGTCTCCTCGCTCAACCAGCAGATCTCGCTCGCCCGCGCCGACCTCGCCGAGAAGCAGGGCCGCCTCAACGCCGCCCGCGCCCAGCTCCAGCGCGGCGGCAAGGGCGCCGACGTCGGCGCGGCGCTCGGATCGGGCACCGTCGCCAGCCTGCGCGCCCGCGAGGCGGAGGCGAGCCAGCAGCTCGCCCAGCTCGAGACCCGCTATGGCGATCTCTATCCCGAGGTGAAGACCGCCAGGAGCCAGCTCGCCGACATCCGCGCCCAGATCCAGCAGGAGATCGACCGCATCCTCTCCAGCCTGGAGGCCGATGTCCGCGTCGCCTCGTCGCGGCTCAGTTCGCTCCAGGGCAGCCAGTCGCAGGCCAAGGGCGCGCTCGCCTCGAACAGCTCCGCGCAGGTCGGCTATCTCGAGCTCGAACGCCGCGCCGACGCGAGCAAGCAGATCTACGAGGCGTTCCTCAACCGGTCGAAGGAGACCGCCGCGCAGGAGGGGCTGCAGCAGCCCGACGCGCGCATCTCGGCGCTGGGCGCGGTGCCGCTGCTTCCGGATTCTCCGAACATCAAGCTCGCGGCGCTGTTCGGCATCGTCGGTTCGCTGCTCGGCGGGCTGGTCGCGGTCGCGCTCGCCGAATATCTCCAGCGCGGCGTCCGCACCAAGGCCGACGTCGAGCGGCGGCTGCGCGTCCGCTATGCCGGCGCGGTGCCGAGCCTGGGATCGACGCTCGGAGGCCTGCGCGAGACCGAGACGCCGCAGGACTATATCATCTCGCACCCCTTCTCCTCCTTCGCGGAATCGCTGCGCGGCCTGCGTGCCTTCGTGGCGCTGCGCAGCCGGGCGCGGACGCTGGCGATCACCTCGCCGCTGCCGCAGGAGGGCAAGACCACGACCTCGGTCTGCCTTGCCCGCACCGCCGCGCTGGCCGGGACCAGCACCGTTCTGGTCGATTGCGACCTCCGCCGGCGCGGGTCGAGCGAGATGCTGGGCATCCGCCCCCGGGTCGGCCTGATCGAGGTGCTGTCGGGCACGGCGCGGCTCGACGACGCGCTGGTGGTCGACGAGGCGACCGGGCTGCATGTCCTCGGCACGCCAGAGGCCCAGCCGAGCGCCTATGACCCGCTGACCCCGGCCAATCTCGACAAGCTGCTCCGCCAGCTCCGCGAGCGGTTCGAGTTCGTCGTCGTCGACACCGCCCCGATCCTGGGCGTCGCCGACGCCCGCGCGGTAGCGTCGTCGGTCGACAGCGTCCTCGTCATCACCCGCTGGCGCAAGACGTCGATCAACGCGGCGGAGACGGCGATCGAGCTGCTCGTCGACGCCAACGCCAATATCGCCGGACTGGCGCTGACCCAGGTCGACATCCGCCGCTACGCCAGCACCGGGGAGAGCGACGTCTACGGCTACCACAAGAAATTCAAGGGATATTACCAGAACTGACGGGCTCTTGGGGGCTGGCAACCAGAGGAGGAAACATGCGAATCCCCCAATTGCTCACCGTGCTTTCGGGCACGGCGCTGTGTTCGGCCGTGCAGGCGCAGGAGATACCGCCCAATGTCGGCGTGGCCGACCGCGAGCGGCCCGCCTTCGATGCGCTGGGCCTGCGCGCCGGATCGCTGCTGATCTATCCGAGTGTCGCCGGGCGGACCGAATATGACGACAATGTCCTCGCCACCGGCGCCGGCAAGCGCGGCGACACGATCTTCACGATCGAGCCCGAGGTCCGCGTACGCAGCGATCTCGCCCGCCACGCCTTCGACGTGAAGGCCTATTACCACCGCAGCTTCCACGCCAAGCTCGATACCGAGGATGCGAGCGAATATGGCGTCAACGGCCGCGGCGTCGTCGACGTCACCCGGCGCACGCGGATTCGCCTGACCGGCAGCGCCGAGCGCAACGCGGAGAACCGGTCGAGCCTCGCCAGCTTCTCGGGATCGCGCACCCGCGTGAAATATGATCGCTTTTCGGGATCGGCCGGGCTGGAGCAGGAGGTCGGCGACTTCGTCCTGCTCGGCAAGGGCGAATATCGCCGGATCCGCTACATGGACACGACCGATCCGCTCGGGAACCCGATTGACCTGAGCTTCCGCAACCTCAAGGTCCGCACCGGCACCGGCCAGATCGCCTATCGGCTGCGATCGGGCACCAGCGCCTTCATCCGGGTCCAGAGCGAGAAGCGCACCTATGACCTGCGGCCCGGCGATCCGGGATTCGATCCGATCACCCAGACCGACCGCAGTTCGAAGGGGCTGAAGGCCGAAGCCGGCCTCGGGCTCGAGCTGACCAGCCTGATCTACGGCAATATCCGGCTCGGCTACATGAAGCAGAATTATGCCGATCCGAAGCTGCGCGACGTCAGCGGCCTGTCCTACGGCGCCGACATCCTATGGAACGTCACGCCGCTGACCAGCCTCAAATTCACCGCCGAGCGCGCGGTCGACGAGACCAGCTCGCAGACCACGGCGGGCAACCTGCGCAGCGAGTTCACGGCCGATGTCGACCATGAACTGCTGCGCAACCTGATCCTGTCGGCCGGGGTGCGCTACGCCCGGATCAACCCGGCTGGGCTGTCGCCCAAGAGCCGCGAATATGAGGCGCGGCTCGGCGCTCGCTACCTGTTGCCGAACCGCTTCATGGAGCTGCGCGCCGGCTATGCGTTCGAGAAGCGCAGCTCGGCGAACCCGAGCATCCGCTTCAACTCGAACAACATCTTCGTCACGCTGACGATCAAGCGCTGACCGGCACCTCGCGCTCGCCGCGGAAGCGGCGGGGCCGGTCGGGGAGGCGATCGGGGCGATGGCCGCGCGCCAGCCAGCCGGCGCTGACGACCAGCCCGGCGGCGAGCAGCGCGGTCGTATAGTGGAATGGGCCGGTGCCGATCGATTCGAACGGCATGCGCACCACCTCATAGGTCAGCAGCGTGCACCAGCCGATCATGATCGCGTCGGGGCGGATCATCGTCCGGACCAGCAGCAGGATCGACAGCGCGACGAACACCAGGACGAACAGCGCCAGCCCGGCATAGCCGAGATGGACGAGCAGCTCGGTCGGCGTGCTGTGGAAGTTGAAGCCCGAGCGCGAGGTGATGCCCGCATAGCGCCACAGCCCCTCGGCATCGAGATTGCCCTTGCGCCAGAAGGCGTTGTAGCCGACCCCGAGCAGCGGCTTCTCCTCGATCAGCGCGGCCGCCCGGCCCCAGAGATAGGTTCGCCCGGTCAGGGTGCTGTCCTTGCCCAGCGCGCGCGACATCTGCGCCACCAGCGGCGGCAGCCAGATATGCTGGGTCAGAACGGCGGTCGCGATGCCGAGGATCGCGGTGACGCCGGTGACCACCCGGGCGGGCCTGGAGAAGAGCCGCGATAGGTTCCACAACAGGAACAGCGGCACCGCGATGCCGACCGCGAGGACCGCGCCCGACGAGCGCGAGGCGATCAGCATGTCGGCCTGCACCGCCATCGCGACCAGCGCGAGCAGCGCCAGCCAGGGTTTCCGCTCCTCGATCGCATCGAACAGCACGGCGAGTGAGAGGATGATGCCGACGGCGCCGCAATCGCCTGCGGTGTTCTTGGCCTGGGCGAGCCCCGCAAAGGCCGAGCTGCCGATCGCGCCGCCGCCCCAGGCGACGCTGCGGCCGAAGATCAGCGAGGAGAAGCCGTAGACGGCGAAGGCGAGGAACACGCCGCGCATCGCCGCCTTGCGGTCGAGCCCGGCGCCGACGATGCAGCCGATCAGCGCGGTGATCAGGAACTGGATGCCGTAATAGCGGCTGGCGTACGGATCGACCGACCAGAGCCAGGAGGCCGCCGCGAACAGCGGCAGCAGCAGATAGAGGCTCGATGCGCGCAGCAGGCGGGGAAGGTCCTCGCGCCGCCAGACGCAGTGGACGGCGAGCAGGACGAGCAGCAGCAGCGGGGTCAGCGACTTGAGCTGCGGCACGAACAGCATCAGGCTGACCGACGCGAAGCCGAAGAACAGGTCGTAGCCCCTGGCGGCGCGCAGGTCGCGCGGCCGTTCGACCGCCGCGAGCCGGGCGATCACCAGATGGGCGGGGGCGCCGTTCACGCGGACCCTAGAAGAAGCGTTCGCCGACCCGGATCGTGTCGCCGGGCATCAGCAGCACCGCCTTGCCCTTGATCTGGACCGGCCGCTCGGCGGTTTCGAGCGCGCGCTTGATGAACACGCGCTTCGTGTTCGCGCGGTAGCTGAAGCCGCCCGCCATCGCCACCGCCTGCTGCACGGTGATGCCGTTGACGAAGGGATATTCACCCGGCTTGTTGATCTCGCCGAGGATGTAGAAGGGGCGATAGTTGAGCACCTCGGCGCTCACCCGCGGGTCCTTCAGATAGCCGGCGGCGAGCTTCGAGCGGATGCTTTCCTGCAATGCCTCGACCGTCTGGCCGCTGGCGGGGACGTTGCCGATCAGCGGGAAGGAGACGATGCCCGTGCTGCTGACGACATATTCGCCGTCGAGCTTGGGCTCGCCGAACACGCTGATCCGCAGCTTGTCGCCGGTGCCCAGCACATAGCCGGGCGCGAGGGTGGTTCCCAGCGGCACCGATGCCGCCGAGCCCTGCGGCGTGGGCGCCTGGGCCTCCTGCGCGATGGCGGGATGCGCCAGTCCGAGCCCAAGGACGAGGAGCAGCGCGAGCGCCAGGGACGCGGCGCGGCGGAAGGAAAATGTCACGAAAGCCGTCATGTCGAAATCCTCTTCCCCGCCGGATCGAAGCCTGGCCGGGTCAATAGGCCTCCCGGTGGAAGAACAGGGTGATCGCGGTGCGGACGATGATCACCAGGTCGAGCGAGATCGACCAGCGCTCGATATATTCGAGGTCGCTGTCGAAGCGCCGGATGATGTCCTCCTCGCGCAGCGTGTTGCCGCGGAAGCCGCGCACCTGCGCGAGGCCGGTCAGGCCGGGAAGGACGCGGTGACGGGCCGGATAGCGCGCCACCACCTCCTCGTAGAGCCGGTCCGCCGCCTTGGCGCCATAGGCGTGGGGGCGGGGGCCGACCAGCGACATGTCGCCGCGCAGGATGTTGATGAGCTGCGGCAGCTCGTCGAGGCTGGTCTTGCGGATGAAGGCGCCGACCCTGGTGACCCGCGCATCCCCGCGGGTGACGAGCTTGTCGGCGTTCTGGTCGGTCGCCGCGATGTGCATGCTGCGGAATTTGAGCATCGTGAACGGCTCGTTGTTCATGCCCCGGCGCTTCTGCCGGAACAGCACGGGGCCGGGCGATTCGATCCAGATCGCCGCCGCGACGAACAGCATCAGCGGGCCGAAGAAGAGCAGCGCCAGCGCGGCGACGCTGCGGTCGAGCGCGATCTTCATCAGCGCGCCGATGCCCTGCATCGGGCGCTGGTAGAGCGCGATCGTCGCGAACGGGCCGCAGCGCTGGATGCTCATCGTCCGGCGCGCGAGCTGCAGCTCCGACGGCACGATCATGACGTCGACATTGACCTCCTCCAGCCGGCGCATGACATGCTCGACCACGCCCTGCTCGTGCCAGGGCAGGTTGAGCAGGATCGCGTCGATATGGCCGGCGCGGGCCCGCGCGATCAGGTCGTCGAGGCCCCAGCGCAGCTTGATCCGGTCGGGCGCGGCGACGGCGACGTCGCGCGTCTCCCCATAGATGCTGTCGATCTGGAAGCGGCGGTCGTTGTTCTGGAGGATGTTGAGCAGATGCTCGACCCGGCCGTCGGTGCCGTAGATGGCGAGCCGGTCGCCCAGCGTCCCGCTGCGGTGGAGCGATTCCGAGAGCTGGTCGGACACCACCATCACCCCGTAGATCACCACGCCGCCGAGCATCACGCCGGTCGCGATCCACAGCCGCGACAGTTCGAGATGATCCTTCGACAGGAAGGCGAGCACGATGATCGCGCCGGTCGCCTTCAGCCAATAGCCGATCTTCTGCGCGAGCCGGTCGGTGCGGCAGTCGAAGGCCGAATCCGGGCCGATGGCGCACAGGCCGGCATAGGTGGTCAGCCAGATCAGCGTGCCCCAGAACACGCTGACGGGTTCGTTGATGATCCATTTGGGAAACAGCGATGCGCTGAGCATCAGGGCGGCGGCGAGCGCCACGAATTCGCAGGCACGTCGCGTGTCGCGGGCGATATGGAACGACAATCCCTTCCGCCGGACGGGCGGCACGCTGACCGAGGCCTTGCTGGGATCGTCGATGATCTCGTCCGGACGAAGCGGCGCGCTGTCCACGTCATTCCCAGGCTTGAGCCTGAGGTGCATCGTTGAACGAAGCATATGTAGCTCCCTAAACCCACAAGTGCGAGTTTCGATGAGCCCCCCAATAAGATTACTTTGCAATGCACCATGAGATGGGTCAACGTCGGAACGCGACAGAAGAACAATTTCCCAAATATTCGCCCCGCATTAGGCACATTTCACCGCAGTGGGAATTTGTTCCCGGAATCGTGAAGTTTTTTTGGGATAACTTCAGCAACCATAGTCATTTTGTCGCTGAAATGGCTCCGTCTGTCGATTGCTTCGAAATCAGCGCTCAAGTAGCGGGATTCGTTCAGCTTGGCGTAATCGACGCGGTAGGCCGAAATATATCATCCCATTTGTGTTGCGATGCGAAAAAGGAGATGGCGATGCGAATCCATATCATAGGCGGTATTGCGCTATTCGCCGGTTCGGTTGCGGCTTTTGCAATCGGTGCCGCGCCCGACTCGTCGCCGCGCTCCGGGCCGCCGCCCGGCCTCGCCATGCGGATGAGCTTCGAGGAGAATTTCGACGGCCGCGCCCTGCGCGACGACGTCTGGCGCACCGCCTACAAGACATGCGGCAAGGCCGGCACGATCGCCAATCGCAGCCTCTACGGCAATCGCGAGCGGCAGATCTATTTCGACCGCGACTTCCTGGGCGCCGGCGTCCAGCCCTTCGAGGTGCGCGACGGCAAGCTGACGATCACCGCGCGGCCGCTGCCGCCGGCGGTGAAGGCGAAGCTCGACGGCGCACTGGGGAAGCAGCCCGCGAACATCCGCGGCAGCGCGCTGGCCCAGGCGCGCTACAGCTCGGGACTGATCACCACCAAGTGCAGTTTCGAGCAGGCCTATGGCTATTTCGAGATCCGCGCCCGCTGGACCGGGGGCAAGGGGATCTGGCCCGCCTTCTGGCTGTTGCCGGCCAAGGGCGGCTGGCCGCCCGAGATCGATATCCTCGAGGCGCATGGCGACAAGCCGGGCACCGTCTTCCAGAGCCTGCATTCGAAGCGGCAGAAATCGATCACCCGCAAGGCGACGGTGCCGGGGAGGGCGGACGCCTTCCATCTGTACGCGGTGCTGTGGACGCCCGAGACGCTCGATTATTATGTCGACGGCGTCCGCACCGCGTCGATCCCGACCACCGCCGACGCGAGCCAGCCCATGTACCTGATCGCCAACCTCGCGATCGGCGGAAGCTGGCCGGGCGATCCCGACGCGCGGACGGTGATGCCCGCGCGCATGGAGATCGACCATATCCGCGTCTGGCGGTTCGCCGACCGCCCCGGCGGGGCGGTCAGGCGGCGGTGACGGCGGCGGGCCGCGTCGCGGCCTCGGCCGGCCCGGTCGGGCTGCGGCCGATCGAGATATAGTGGAAGCCGGCGCGCGCCATGTCCTCGGGCTCGTAGACGTTGCGCAGGTCGATGAAGAGCGGGTTGCGGAGCAGGCCGCGCACCCGATCGAGGTTGAGCGCGCGGAACTCGTTCCACTCGGTCAGCAACACCACCGCGGCGGCGTCCTCGACCGCCTGATAGGCGTTGCTGACGAACTCGACCCCCGGCAGCATCTTCTCGGCGGAGGGGCGGCCTTCCGGATCATAGGCGCGGACCTTGGCGCCCGCCTTCTGCAACTCGGGGATGACGACCAGGCTGGGCGCGTCGCGCATGTCGTCGGTGTTCGGCTTGAAGGTCAGGCCGAGGATGCCGATCGTCTTGCCCTCGACGCTGCCGCCGCAGGCGGCGATGACGCGGCGGGCCATCTCCTTCTTGCGCTCGTCATTGGCGTCGACGGTCGCCTGGACGATGCGCAGCGTGGCGTTGGCCTGCTCGGCGGTGCGCAGCAGCGCCAGCGTGTCCTTCGGGAAGCAGGAGCCGCCATAGCCGGGGCCGGGGTTCAGGAATTTGTTGCCGATGCGGCGATCCATGCCGATCCCCTTGGCGACGCCCTTCACGTCGGCGCCGACCGTCTCGCACAGGTCGGCGATCTCGTTGATGAAGGCGATCTTCACCGACAGGAAGGCGTTGGCGGCATATTTGATCACCTCCGCGGTGCGGCAGTCGGTGAACAGGATCGGCGTCTCGCGCAGGAACAGCGGGCGGTAGATCTCGGCCATCAGCTTGCGCGCGGCCTCGCTCGACACGCCGACGACGACGCGGTCGGGGCGCAGGAAATCCTCGATCGCCGATCCCTCGCGCAGGAATTCGGGGTTGGAGACGACATGCACCGTCTTGCCCGGCACGACCTCGGCGAGGATCGCCTCCACCTCGCTCGCGGTGCCGACCGGCACGGTCGACTTGTTGACGATGACGCAGCCTTCGGGGACCAGCTTGGCGAGGTCGCGGACGGCGGCGAAGACATAGCTGAGGTCGGCATGGCCGTCGCCGCGCCGCGACGGGGTGCCGACCGCGATGAACACCGCTTCCGCATCCTTGACGCCTTCGGCCAGGTCGGTGGTGAAGGACAGGCGGTCGCCCTTCACGTTGCGGTTGATCAGGTCGCCCAGCCCCGGCTCGAAGATCGGGACGTGGCCGGCATTATATTCGGCGATCCGGTTGGCATCGATGTCGACGCAGGTCACGACATGGCCGAATTCGGAGAAGCACGCTGCCGAGACGATTCCAACATAGCCCGTACCAATGATCGTCAGGCGCATATTCTTGCCTCCTCGTTGCTGACTTGGGAGAGTCCGGTGGTGATTTTCGCAAGCCAGTTCCGGTAGGCGCGATAGCATGCGTCGCCGGAAAAATGGACTCGCGCGGTGTCCAGGGCCTTGGCCGCGAGCGTCGCGCGCTCGGCTTCGGCCTGCATCAGGCCGATGACGGCATCGGCGAACGGGATCGGGTCGTCGGCCTTCGCGACGGCTTGGCTGGCAATCTCCTCGACGCCTTGCAGCGTGACACCGGTCGCGACCGTCGCCTTGCCCTGGGCCAGCGCCTCGATCAGCTTGATCTTGAGGCCCGACCCCTGGATCAGGGGCGAGATCACGACACCGGCGCCCGCATAAAGGGGCGCGAGGTCGTCGACAAGGCCGAGAAAGCGGACTCCGGCGGGACCGCCCTGTGGGAAGGACGAAGCGACCGAGCCCGCGACGTCGAGCACCGCCGCCGGCCGCGCCGCGCGGATCGCGGGCCATACCCGCTCGAAGAACCAGCGCAGGCCGTGGACGTTGGGCGCGGTGTTGCTGCCGACGAACAGCAGCCGGTCGGTCTCGCCGGGCTGGGGCGCGGCGACCGGCTCGGCCGCCATCGGCGCCAGGATCACCTCGCTGTCGGGCAGTTCCCGCCGCACGAAGGCGGCCTCCGCCTGCTGGATCGCGATCACCGCGTCGCCCCGGCCGAGCAGCGCCAGTTCGGCATCGCGGCCGATCGCGGCGACGCTGTCGCCGCCGCCGGTCGCGGCGAAGCCCTCCGAGCGGGCGTGGAACAGGTCGTGCATCACGATCGCGGTCGGCGTGCCGGGCCGGGCGACGAAGGGGAAGGCGCGCGACTGGAACATATAGTCGGCGACGACGATGTCGGCGCGGGGCCGGGCGTGGCCGGTGACGAAGAGCTGGTCGGCCTTGGTCCAGGGCGCGGCCACCGCATAGGGGGCGGGCCGGTCGAGCGTCCAGCGCGCCGCGATTCCCACCCGCCGGGCGACCCGGCGCGCGATCCCGATCGCGGCGCCCAGGTGGACGTACGGATCGCGGGCGACGAGCCAGCCGCCGATCCGCCAGGCGCCGCGGACATGGTGGCTGGCGAACACCGCCATTTCCGGCCGCAGCCGGAAGAAGGGCAGGCGGCCGAAGATCGCGGGGGAGGGCTGGACGAGGTGCGGCTCGCGGCCCGCCGCGCGCGTCGCACGGGCGAGGTCGATCGATAGGCCGAGCTGCCGCTGGTGGCGCCGATCAGCCGCTGGTTGCCGATGGAAGCACCCTCGGCGCGGCTGCGGCGGGGGCGGGCGGGGCGGGGCTTGCTGCGGCCGGTGTCTTGCCAGACGGCCGATCTGGCCGCGATCGGCATGCGGAACAAGCGGGATGGACTGGGGCGGCCGAGCATCAGCGCCCGGCCGCCGCACAGGCCGGCGCGCCTGGATCGCCTCGATCGCCAGGGTGAAGTCGCGGGCGGCGCGGATCGAGCGGTTGCGCCGGGCGAGCGCGCGCCGGACGTCGGCGGGGGCGTCGCGCAGGTCGGCCGCCAGCCGATCGCCGGCCATCACCATCGCCTCGACATCGGCGCGCGACAGCCGGTGCGAGATCGAGCTGCCATGCTTGCGGTAGAAATAGCCCGCGTCGGGGATCGTCCGGTAGCGGGCGCCGGCGCGCAGCAACTGGACGATCAGCGCGTCGTCCTCGGCGATGCGCAGCCCTTCGTCATAGCGGATGCCGCTGCCTTCGATCAGCTCGCGGCGGATCAGCGGCTTGAGGAAGCCGAGATTGGGCATCCGGCCGTAGAGCAGCGTCTCGCGGAAATAGTCGGCCAGGGTGATCCATTCGCCGCGCTGCGCCCTGGCGCCCCGAAAGAACCCCTCCGGCGGCGACCGGTCGGCGTCGTCGAAGACGACCAGGTCGTCGGCGACGATGTCGGCCTCGATCGCGTCGGCGACCGCGACGAGGCGCTTCAGCCGGTCGGGGTGCATCAGGTCGTCGCTGTCGAGGATCGCGACGAAGCGGCCGGACGCCATGTCGAGCGCGTGGTTGCGCGCCGCCGCCGGGCCGCCGTTGCGCGCCATGCGGTGGAACTGGACCCGCCGGTCGCCCGCCGCGAGCTCGCGGCCGATCGCGACCGATCCGTCCTGCGATCCGTCGTCGACGACGATCAGCTCGATGTCGCGCAGCGACTGGTCGAGCGCCGAGCGCACCGAAGCGCGCAGCCAGGGCGCCGCGTTGAAGCAGGCCATGATGATGCTGACGGTCGGCGGCGGTTCGGCGAGACGGTTCGTCATCGGGCACCCGGTGATCCAGTCCCGGCCGCACGATGCGGCCGGCTATCGTCCCCCGGCGGAAATGATGCAGTGCAAAATGACGCTTTTCCAAGACTTTCCGGCTCGGTCCGTCGCGAACAAGGAAGCAATCGTCTCAATGTCCGGGCATCGCGATGGAGTCGATCCGCCCGTCTCCTAAGTAATAATCCAAGGGTAAAGGCGGCTTGCCCGCGGCTGGAGATGCATTTACACCAAATGCTGTGAAACGCGCGCCGGATAAGATCGGAACGGGTGGCGGAGAGGGTGACCGGGACCGGGCTCTCGGCGCCACGTTCCTTTCGGTCGGTTCGTCCAACTCCCCAGCCCGCAGCTTGCGCGCCTATCTGCGTCGGCGGATGGAACAGCCAGTCACAGCCAGCGAAACGGAACCGCGCTTTTCCGGCGCGGTCCGCGTGCTGCTCGGCATCGTGCTCGCGGTGGGAAGCTGGGCGGTGGTGCTCGGCGGCGCCTGGCTCGCGATCCGCGCCCTGCGCGGCTGAGCTACGCGGCGGCACGCAGCGCCTCCTCCTTTCCCGTCTGGATCAGCCGCAGCCAGTCGTCCTCGATCCTGAGCGCGGTCAATATCCCGCTGCGATAGGCGCCGGTGTCGATCCCGATCCGGTTGCCGGGCCATTGCACCTCCTCGGTGATGCTGTGGCCATGGACGACGATCTTCTCGAACCGCTCGGTCGACGCGGTGAATTTGGCGCCGATCCACAGCACGTCCTCCTCCTCCTGCTCGGTGATCGGCCGGCCGGGCCGGATGCCGGCATGGACGAAGGCATAGTCGCCCAGCGTCAGCATCGGCAGCGCCTGCTGGAGGCAGAGCAGGTGCGCGGCGGGCATCCGCTGGAGCAGCGCGTCGCGCGCGGCGATCAGGGCGCGGACCGGCGCGCCCAGCGCCGGCGGTTCGACGCCGTAGCAGCGCAGTGTCGCGTCCCCGCCGAACAACAGCCATTCGCCGGCCTCCGCCGGATGATCGATGAACGCGATCATCGCCCGTTCGTGATTGCCCATCAGCAGCCGCGTCTCGAAGCCGTGGTGGCGTTGCAGCCAGGTCGCCGCCTCGACCACCTGGGCGGAATGCGGGCCGCGATCGATCAGGTCGCCGAGCAGGATGATGATCGGCCGGCGGCCGCGCGCGGTCGCCGCGGCGTCGGCGGCGATCCGGGCGAGCAGGTCGCGCAGCAACAGGTAGCTGCCATGGATGTCGCCGATCGCATAGACGAGTTGCCCGTCGATCTTCGCCGTGGCGGCGTTGCGCAGCGCGGGCGGGCGGTAGGATGCCCCCGTCATCGGATGCGGTTCGCGGCGCGGCCGTGGATCGACAGGCGTTCGAGGTCGCCGGCCAGCTCGGCATAGCCTTCGAGGACGCCCTGCGGATCGCGCGCGGCGCGGTTGCGCAGCCGGGTCCAGTGGCGTTGATGCTCGACGAGGAAGCGGCGTTCGACCCCCTGGTGGATCGCTTCGGCATAGGCGCGGCGCAGCCGGCGGTCGGCCGCCAATATGTCGGGGCGCATGCACCAGGCCCGTTCGAGCCGGTCGCCTTCGCAGCCGCCGGGCGCGCTGGCGGCCTTCCCGTCCTTTTTTTCGGCGGCGGGGCGGGGCGCGGCGTCCGTCGATCGTTCCTCGCGCGCCACCTTGCGATCGTCGCTGGAAGAAGGGGAGGGCGTCGTCGCCACGGTCGGCTTGACCAGCTGCGGCGCCGGAGTTGCCGGGATCGGCCGTTCGAAGGGGTTTGCGGCGACGCCCGTGGCCGGCGCGAGCGGCGCGCGATCGCGAAGGTCGGCGAAGCGGAGGCCACCCACCCCCGCGACGCCGATCAGCAGGCCGGCGGTCGCGGCGGCGAGCAGCGGTCCCGCGGTTACCCGTCGTCGCCCGGTGGCGGGGAGCGGCGTGGCCGACCCCTTGACCGCTATTTCGATCGTGCGCGGGAGCATGGCGTCGGCAGCCTCGGCCGTGCCGAAGATCGCGGCCATGTCGTTGCGGACATCGGCCAGCAGCAGGCGGGACGGCGGCTGGCGCACCGGATCGGGCGGTGGGGCGCTGTCGACGATCATGGGACGCAACCTCCTTGGCACGCGCGCCGAATGGCGCGGCGACGCCTTTCCTCGCGCGGTGGATCGCAAGGCCGGCGAAGCTGGTCGCGTCCGACCGGAAAAGCGAGACGGGATGCGACCAGTGGCCCCGCCGTCATGGCAGGCGGACGAACCCCATCCGCCTGCTTCGCGACTGGCCGAGCCATCGGGGCGATGAAATGGTCGAAATGCGTGTCGAGTCGAAAGTAGTCGACAAGCTTATGTCTCCCGAATCCACGATGATGGTCGTCATTATCTCGATCCGTTGGATGGAGGGTGAAGATCATGCTTATAGGACCGAATATGATCCGAAACGATAAGATGATGGATTCGATCGCTGAACTGATGATTTCGACAACGAAATCTACAAATTTGAAATGGAAATGTGAGAAGTTATTTGCTGTAACTGGCATCAGGGTGGCGGAATGATCGCAGGGTCGAATCGGGCTCGCGCGCTCATGATGATGAGGGATTCTGCTGCGCAGCAACATTCCATCGTCCGATGCGGCGATGTCGATAGGGTCGGTCCTGGCTCCATTCTCCGATGTCGATCGAACGGCCCGTGTCATCGCCACGAGGAAATTCGATTTATGGCGTGTGGATGATAGACCGGAAAATCGCTGGGAAGTGCTGATATAATAAAGAACATAAGGCGATACTCCGGTAAATCCGGTGCCACCCCTGATCATGATGAAATGTTAAGGGCGAATCCGTTTCGATCGTGTCACGAAACGGTTCGATAGTGGAGGATGTTATAAGATCGTGGGGATGTCAACTGGTTGCACTGCACAAATTCCAGTTGACGGGTTGGTCGGTTCATGATCCTATTTGGACGTTATCAGACCGATCCAAGGTTTGTCCTGACCTGAAGTTACTCGGGGACGTTCCGGCGCCCTTTTCGGATGGGGTTCGAAAAGGCGCCGGTCGATCGACTGTGCCGGGGGGCACCGGAGGCTCGCGCCTCTGGCAGTGGCTTATCTGGAAAGGGAAGTGTCCATGCGTATCCTCGTCACCGGCAATATGGGCTATGTCGGTCCGGTCGTCGTCCGGCATTTCCGGGAGGTCTTTCCCGCCGCGACGATCGATGGCTTCGACAACGGCTATTTCGCCCATTGCCTGACCGGCGCGACCGAGCTGCCCGAGCGCAGGCTCGACCATCAATATTTCGGCGACGCGCGCGACCTCGATGAAGGCGCGCTCGCGGGCTATGACGCGGTCGTCCACCTCGCCGCCGTCTCGAACGACCCGATGGGCAGCCGCTTCGCGGCGGTCACCCGCGCGATCAACCAGGACGCGTCGGCGCGGATCGGCCGGCTCGCCGCTGCGGCGGGCGTCCGCGCCTTCGTCTTCGCGTCGAGTTGCAGCGTCTATGGCGTGGCCGAGGGCGGTCCGCGCCGCGAGGGCGATCCGCTCAATCCCGTCACCGACTATGCGGCGTCGAAGATCGGCACCGAGCGCGAGCTGGAGGCGATCGGCGGCGACATGGTCGTCACCTGCCTGCGCTTCGCCACCGCCTGCGGCATGTCCGACCGGCTGCGGCTCGACCTGGTCCTCAACGATTTCGTCGCCGGTGCGCTGACCAGCGGGCAGATCACGGTGCTGAGCGACGGCACGCCGTGGCGTCCGCTGATCGACACCGCCGACATGGCGCGCGCGATCGAATGGGCGGCGACCCGCCCCGCCGACAATGGCGGCCGCTTCCTGGTGGTCAATGCCGGCATCGACAGCGCCAATTACCAGGTGCGCGACCTGGCCGGCGCGGTCGCCGCCGCGCTGCCGGGGACGAGCGTCAGCATCAACACCGATGCGCCGGCCGACAGCCGCTCCTACCAGGTCGATTTCGGCGCCTTCGCCGCGCTCGCGCCGCAGCACCTGCCGCAGGTCACGCTGTCCCGGTCGATCGAGCAGCTGATCGACGGCCTGCGCCGCATGGGCTTCGCCGATCCCGATTTCCGCGCCTCGCCGCTGATCCGGCTGCGGGTGCTGCAGGACCATATCGCGAGCGGCCGCCTGTCCGAGGGGTTGAGCTGGCTGTCGCCGTCCGCTTCCGCCGCCATCGCGGCCTGACCGGGGAGGATGGCGGAATGAGGAAGATCGCCCTGCTGGCGGGTGGCTTCGGCACGCGCCTGAGCGAGGAGACGGCGATCCGGCCGAAGCCGATGGTCGAGATCGGCGGTCGCCCGATCATGTGGCACATCATGAAGATCTACGCCCATTACGGCTATAAGGACTTCGTCGTGATCGGCGGCTACAAGGTCGAATATATCCGAGATTATTTCCTCAACTATCGCAGCCGGGCGAGCGACTTCACGATCGACCTGAAATCGGGCGACGTCGACTGGCTGGAGGCGATCGGGGAGGACTGGCGCGTCACCATCGTCGACACCGGCCACGACACGCTGACCGGCGGGCGGCTGCTGCGGGCGCGGCACCTGCTCGACGGCGGGCGCTTCGGCCTGACCTATGGCGACGGCGTCAGCGACGTCGACATCCCGGCGGTGATCGCGGCGCACGAGGCGGCGGGCGCCTGGTGCACCCTGACCGCGGTGACGCAGCCCGGCCGCTATGGCTCGCTCCGGATCGACGAGGACGGCCACCGGGTCCAGGGCTTCCGCGAGAAGGGGGCGGCCGACGGCGGCCTGATCAATGGCGGCTTCTTCGTCTGCGAGCCCGAACTGCTCGACCTGATCGACGGCGACCAGACCACCTTCGAGGCCGAGCCGATGGACCGGCTGATCGAGCGCGGCAAGCTCGCCAGCTACCATCATGACGGCTTCTGGCAGAGCATGGATTCACTGCGCGACAAGCATCTGCTCGAGGAATTGTGGGCCAACGGCGCCCCCTGGAAGGTCTGGTAGGCCGGCTATGGGAGACTATCGATGATCCTGGTCGACACGGCGCTGCGCCGCCGCGAGGAGGAAGGGCGGCCGATCCGCGTCGGCATCGTCGGCGCCGGTTTCCAGGGCGCCGCGATCGTGCGGCAGATCATGACGGTGACGCCGGGCATGACGGTGGCGGCGCTCGCCAACCGGAACATCGCGCCGGCCGTCGCGGCGTTCGAGGCGCTCGGGATCGCGCCGCGCCGCTGCGACTCCCGCCGCGCCGTCGAGGCCGCGATCGCCGCCGGCGAACCGGCCGTCACCGAGGATGCGATCGGCCTGGCCGAGGCCGACGGCATCGACGTCGTCGTCGAGGTGACCGGATCGATCGAGCATGCCGCCGCGGTGATCGTCGCCGCGATCCGCGCGGGCAAGCACGTCGTCCAGATGAACGCCGAGGTCGACGGCACGGTCGGCCCGATCCTGAAGCGCAAGGCCGACGCGGCGGGGCTGGTCTACAGCTTCTCCGACGGCGACCAGCCGGGCGTGCAGATGAACCTGTTCCGCTTCGTCGCCGGGCTCGGGGTGAAGCCGGTGCTGTGCGGCAACATCAAGGGGCTGCACGACCCGAAGCGCAACCCGACCACACAGCAGGCCTTTGCCGAGAAATGGGGGCAGAAACCGGCGATGGTCGCGTCCTTCGCGGACGGCACCAAGATTTCCTACGAACAAGCGATCGTCGCCAACGGCACGGGTTTCTCCGTCGCCCGTCGGGGGATGATCGGGCCAGACTTCTCCGGCGGGGATCCTACAGCCCCCCTGGTCCCGCTGGAGGAGACCGTTTCGGCCTTCGCGGACGCGCTCGACGGCGCGTCCGCGGGCCTGGTCGATTATGTGGTCGGCGCCCGGCCGGGGCCCGGCGTGTTCGTGCTGGGAACGCAGGACGATCCCCGGCAGCGGCATTTCCTGAACCTCTACAAGCTGGGGACGGGCCCCTATTATTGCTTCTCCACGCCCTATCATCTCTGCCATTTCGAGGTGCCGACCTCGATCGCGCGGGCGGCGCTGTTCGGCGACGCGGTGCTCGCGCCGCTGGGCGCGCCGCGCGTCGGCGTGATCGCGGTCGCCAAGAAGGCGCTCCGGCCGGGTGACGTGATCGGGGAGTTCGGCGGCTACGAGGCCTATGGCGTCGCCGAGAATGCCGACGTCATCGACCGTGAGCGACTGCTGCCGCTCGGCCTCGCGCTCGGTTGCACGCTGGTGCGGCCGGTGGCCGAGGACCAGCCGATCGGCCGCGACGACGTCTTCGTGCCGGCCGGGCGGCTGATCGACCGGCTATATGCCGAGCAGCAGGAGCATTTCGCCGGCAAGCGGCAGGCGGCCTGAAGGAGCTTCCATGATCTTCCACGAGACCACGCTGAAGGACGCGCGGCTGATCGAGGTCGAGCCGCGCGGCGACGAGCGCGGCATGTTCGCGCGGACCTTCTGCCGCCAGGAGTTCGAGGCGCACGGCCTGCTCACCGACTTCGTCCAGCAGAACATGTCGGTGTCGGCGCAGGCCGGCACGATCCGCGGCATGCATTATCAGCGGCCGCCCTTTACCGAGGCGAAGCTGGTCCGCTGCGTGCGTGGCCGGATCCTCGACGTGATCGTCGACATGCGCAGCGGATCGCCGACCTATCTGCGACATGAAGGGTTCGAACTGTCCGCCGACAACCGCCGCCAGCTCTACGTGCCGCCCGGCTTCGCGCACAGCTTCCAGACGCTCGTCGACGATATCGAGGTCAGCTATCTGGTCACCGCGCCCTACACGCCCGATGCGGAGGGCGGGGTGCGCTACAGCGATCCGCTGCTCGCGATAAGCTGGCCGCTGCCGGTCGCGACGATATCCGACAAGGACGCCAACTGGCCGCTGATCGACCGGTCGGCGGAACCGATATTCTGATCCGCGCGCCTCGCCGCCGGGCGTCCGGCTCAGGCCGCCGTCTGCTGGAGCAGCTTGTCGGCGACGATCATGAAGGATTGCCAGCCCGACATGTCGACCGGCGCGTCGGCCGCCTCGATCGCCGGGTGGAACAGCATGCCCGACAGCGTGCCCGCCGCGACGATCCGCGCCTTGCCGAACCGGCCCGAGAGGAGGAGCTGGAGCGCCAGCTTGCCCTGCCGCGCGACATGGCGGATGAAGGCGCCCTTCGACTGGTAGCGACGGACATTATAGGCCTGGTTGCGCAGGAAATAATAATGATAGCCGATCCGCGTCGGGTTGACCTCGGTGCGGATGTCGAGCTTGCCGTCGAGCTGGCGGACATGGACGGCCTTGCTGTCGCCGACCAGATAGCCGGGCCGCTCGCGGGTGATCCGCGTCGTATATTCGGTGTCCTCGCCCCAGATGAACATCGACGCGATCGGCAGGCCGAACTGGTCGAGCGTCGCGCGCGGCATCAGGATCGACACGAAGGTCGCGCGTCGCACCGGCACCAGGCAATGTTCGAGCAGCTCGGGCCAGTTCTGGTAGGACAGGCTGTTGCGGCTGAGGTCGATGTCGGGGACGTTGGTGACGATCCCGCCCGGCGTCCGCGCCGTCGACACCACGAAGGGCGGGTCGATCTCCCGCGCGCGGAGCAGCCGGTCGGCGTCGAGCAGCTTCTCCAGCGCGTCGGGATCGGGGATGACGTCGTCGTCCATCACCCAGATGCCGTCGGCCTGGGCGCGATAGGCCATGCGGATGCCGGTGTTGAAGCCACCGGCCGCGCCGACATTCTTCGGCAGGATGTGGAGCTCGATCCGGTCGGCCCAGTTGCGGGCCAGCATCTCGGCGGTGCCGTCGCTGCTGCCATTGTCGATGACGATGATCCGTTCGACCGGGACGGTCTGGGCCTGGATCGCCTTCAGGCATTCCTCGACCAGGTCTTTCCGGTTGTAGGTCAGAACCACAGCGGAAACGGTGCGCATAGCGCCTCCTGTGTTACGCATACAATCCCCGTAGAATCCCTTAGCACAGGGTGGCCGGGGAGGCAAAGCATCTTAACAAAGTGTTTCAGTAATGTAGCAGTATATGAATAGATTGTGATGGACGTCACATATGAGGATTATTGACACGCTTGTCGTTGGTGCTGGCGTTATAGGGCTTTCTGTTGCCAGGAGGTTTTCTATTTACGGCCATGAAACGATCGTTATTGATGGAGAGGAGGCGTTCGGTACGTGGACAAGCGCACGGAATAGCGAGGTCATCCATGCCGGACTCTATTATCCGCCCGGTTCGCTGAAGGCCGCGCTGTGCATGCAAGGGCGCGAGCTGCTCTATCGTTATTGCTCGGATCGAGGGGTTCCGCACCGGCGGACGGGGAAGGTCATCTTCGCCGCCGATGCCGCCCAGGCGGCGGGACTGGACGCGATCCTGGCGACCGCGGCGGCCGCCGGGGTCGACGATCTGCGCCGCCTCGACGCGCGCGAGGCCGCCGCGCTCGAGCCCGAGCTGCGCTGCCATGCGGCGCTGTTGTCGCCGTCGACCGGGATCGTCGACTCGCACGGGCTGATGACCGCGCTGCTCGGCGAGGCGACGGCGCATGGCGCGATCTTCGCGGCGCGATCGAGGGCGACCCGGCTGACCCGGCATCGCGACGGCTGGGGCGTCCATATCGACGGCGAGGCGGAGCCGACGCTGGTCGCGCGGCGCGTCGTCAACGCCGGCGGGCTCGCCGCGCACCGGCTCGCCCGCGCGACCGAAGGGCTGGCGGCCGAGCATGTTCCCGACATCCGCTATGCGCGCGGCGTCTACTTCACCTATGCCGGGAAGGTGCCGTTCCGCCATCTCGTCTATCCGGTGCCGGTGCCGGGCGGGCTCGGCACCCATCTGACGCTCGACATGGCGGGGATGGCGCGCTTCGGCCCCGACGTCGAATGGATCGACGCGGTCGACTACAGCGTCGATCCGGCGCGCGGCGCGCGGTTCCTGGCGGCGGCGCGGCTGATCTGGCCGGGGATCGATCCCGACCGGCTCCAGCCGGGCTATGCCGGCATCCGGCCCAAGATCGGCGGGCCCGACGCCCCGGTCGCGGATTTCCGGATCGACGGGCCCGAGCGGCACGGCCTGCCGGGGCTGGTCAACCTGTTCGGGATCGAGTCCCCTGGCCTCACCGCCTCGCTCGCCATCGCCGATCTGGTCGCGGCGCGGCTGGAGGCCGGCGCTTCGGGCGGTTGACCTTCCGCGCCGCACAAGCCGATGCCGCGCCGGGCGGGGCAACGCTTCGCCCTGCGGCGATACCGCTTTGCAGCATGACCAATTACAGTCCGGGAATAATCCAATAGCTTCAGCATATTGGGGTACGGTGCAGGGGTGCGCCGTGAGGTCATGGACAGGGGATATGGAGTCTCCCGGCGATGGAATATCGCTCTTTTGCCGACCTTGCGGCGACGATCGCGCGGAACAGCTACCGGTTGCCGGCGGATATCGACCTGATCGTCGGGATACCGCGCAGCGGCATGCTCGCGGCCAACATGCTCGCCACCCATCTCAACCTGCCGTTCCTTGATCTGGAGAGCTTCGTCGCCGGGCTCGATCCCTATGTCGGGCGGACCGTCCGGCCGACGATGCGGGTCGACGGATCGACGGCGCCGGCGCGGGTGCTCGTCGTCGACGACAGCATCCTGTCGGGGGAATCGATGGTCGAGGTGCGGACCCGGCTGGCGGCGGCCGGCTTGGGCGCAGACATCACCTATTGCGCGGTCTATGCCGCGCGCGAGGACCATCCCGAGATCGACGTCTGGCTGGAGATCGTCGGCCATCCGCGCATCTTCCAGTGGAACCTGATGCGCCACCGGCGGCTGGGCGATGCCTGTTTCGACATCGACGGAGTGCTGTGCCACGATCCCGCCGAGGACGAGAATGACGATGGCGAACGCTATGGCCAGTTCCTCGTCAACGCGAAGCCGCTCCACCTGCCGGGTGTCCCGATCAAGCATCTGGTGACGAGCCGGCTGGAGAAATATCGCGCCCAGACCGAGCAATGGCTGCGCGCGCACGGCGTCGACTATGAGCGGCTGTGGATGCTCGACCTGCCCTCGGCCGAGGAACGGCGGCGGCTGAAGATGCACGCCGTCCACAAGGCGCGGGTCTACCGCAAGACCAATGCCTGCCTGTTCGTCGAGAGCGAGGACCGCCAGGCGATCGAGATCGCCGACCTGAGCGGCCGCCCGGTGCTGAGCATCGAGGCGCAGCGCATCGTCTGGCCGGAGCATCAGGCCGAAGCCGCGCGCCAGCGTTTCCAGCGGCGGAAATCGCCGCCCGACACGATGGGGCAGGGGATGCGGCAGGCGCTGCTGCGGGCGCTCCGCAGCACGCCGATCGGCACCGCCTTCGTCCGCAAGCTGCGGTCGCTGATGGTCTGAGGTCGGGCTTCCCGGTCTTCGATTCGCGCGACGCCGTCCCGCCGCGAAGCTGCGGCGCAGCATTCCCGGCAAGGCCAGGGGCCGCCCGCCCCGGTTTCGACGATCGGCGGGTGCGGAACAGCCTCGCTTACCCCACCGTCCGTCGTACCGCCTGCGCAATGGGCGCTGGCCCGGCTTGTCGCTCGGCGAAACGCCGCTGTTCAGTAATGGCGGCTAAGGGGTTTTACGGAGGAAGACGATCTCCGGGCGGCGATGACCAAATGATCGACCGGGCGGCCAGGGAAAGTCCATCCTTCCAGGAAGTCCGGTTAACTAAAGTTAAAATCCATGTATTTTTCAAATCAAATCTGGATATTTTGCGATATGATATCAAAATACTCAACATTGTATTGAGTAGTATCTCGAAAATATTTTCAGAATCTCGATAGGTTTATCTAGATAAAGAAATGAAAATGCTTGCATCGGATTGTCATGAATGATCGATGAACCGCGAAAGTGCTTAAGGTGACTTTGCGGCATTATTGACAGATTCGGGTAGTCGGAACAGTCTTCCGGTCGACCGGTCATGGGGGCGGCTGGCCTGCATGGCCGGTCTTTTGCGTTCATGGGAGGTTGTAATGCCCAAAACTGAATATGAGACGCCCGAACTGATCGATGCGGGCCTGTTCGAGGAGATCACCGAGGGCGGAGCCAACGGCTCGGTCCTCGACGCCAGCTTCTCCGCAGGGACCCCGGTCTCCGACCTGACCTTTTCCTGATCGGAGACGTGACGAACTGGCCAACTGCGGGACACCGCAGTTGGCCCTCTTCGTCCGTTTCCCGTCCTTGAAGATCCTGTCGGGGAGCAGATGTCGATCAACCCGTCCTCGCTCGTCATTCCCGGTGGCGACGTCGTCCATTGCGATCTCGACGGCGGCGCCGTCCTGCTCGATCTGCGGACGCGGCGCTACTTCAAGCTCAACCGCGTGAGCGCGCATGTCTGGAGCCGGCTCGGCGACCATGCCGAGGTCGGCGCGCTGCGGCGATCGGTGCTCGAGACCTTCGATGTCGATCCCGATCGCTGCACCCGCGATCTCGACGCCCTCCTGGGGGCGATGAGCGCGGCCGGCCTCGTCGAGATCAGGCATGTTTCGGTGGCGTAGGCGCGCCGCGCTGGCGTGGCGGCACGGGCGCCTGCTCGTGCAATGCCTCGCGGTCGTGGCGGCCGTCCGCATCGGCCTCGCCCTGTTCGGCTACCGCGTCGTGCTCGACCATATCGCGAAGGCGGCGCCCGCGCGCCCGTCCGGCGCGCATGCGCATCTCCACATATGGTGCGTCAAGCATGGCGCGCGGATCGTGCCGGGGGCGACCTGCCTCACCCAGGCGCTCGCCCTCCATTATCTCCGCGCCCGCGCCGGCCATCCGACCCGCATCCGCATCGGCGTCCGCCGGCGCGACGACGGGCGGATCGCCGCGCATGCCTGGCTGGTCGACGGCGACGCCGTGCTGATCGGCGGGCAGGACGAGCAGCTTTCCCGCTTCACGCCGCTCGTCGATCTCCAGGCCGGCCTGCGATGAGCGGCTTCGCGGCCCTGTTCCGCCGCGACGGCGCGCCCATGGCCGAAGCCCTTCCCGATCGTGCCGAGGCGGCGCTGCGCGCGCGCGGACCCTGCCACTGGCGGCGGGGGCGGTCCTGGGCGATGGCCGCGTCCGCGCCGCTCGCCGGCTCGGCCGATGCGATGGCGCTCGTCGCGGCCGACGCGCGGCTCGACAATCGCCGCGAGCTGATCGCGGCGTTGCGGCTCCATCCCGGCTCGTCCGACGCCGAGGTCATCCTTGCCGCCTATCGGCGCTGGGAGGGCGATTGCGTCCGCAGGCTGGCCGGCGATTTCGCCTTCGTCATCCGCGACGACCGGCGCGGAGCGATCTTCTGCGCGCGCGACCATTTCGGCGTCCGGCCCTTCTATTATGCGCTCGACGACAAGTTGTTCGCCGCCGCCGGCCTCACCCGTTTCCTGACCGCGCTTCCCGCGATCGGCGACGCGATCGACGAGCAGGGCCTCGCCGATCTGCTGGCGGGCGGCTATGCCGACGGGGCGATCACGCTGCATCGCGGCGTCCGCCGCCTGCCGCCCGGCCACAGCCTGACGCTGACCGAGGCAGGGGTGTGGATCGCGCGCTACTGGCATCCGCGGGACGTGCCGGTCGAGGAGCGCGCCGACGCGGCCGAGGGATTTCGCGCGCTGTTCGCCGAGGCGGTCGTCCGCCGCCGCGCGCGCGGCGACGGCGTCGGGGTGATGCTGAGCGGCGGGCTCGATTCCTCGGCGATCGCGGTGCAGGCGACGCAGGGCTTCGCCGCCACCGGCCGGCGGATGCCGAGCCTGTCGATGATGCTCGACGACACGCCCGGCTGGAACGAGCGGCCGTTCATCGAGGCGGTGCTCGACCGGGGCGGCTTCGACCCGCGCTTCATCGACGCCGCCGACCATGACCCGGTCGCCGAGCTGCCCGCGCTGCTCGACGAGCAGGAGGGGCCCTTCGTCGCCTATAATGCCAGCCTGTCGCGCCGCCTCTACCGCCGGGCGCGGGCGGCGGGCCTCACTCGCCTGCTCGACGGCCATGGCGGCGACGAGGTGGTGTCGCACGGGCTGGGCCGCCTCAACGAGCTGGCCGCCCGAGGCGAGTGGCGTCGACTCTGGGAGGAGAGCGCCGGCATCGCCGGCATCTATGGCGTCGGCCGTTGGTCGATCCTGTCGCCCTATCTGAGCCATAACCGCTATGTCCGCCTCGCGCGCGGGCGCTGGGATCGAATCCGGGCGCGGCTGGGTCGGGCCGATCAGGGCGAGATCGCCGGAGCGTCGCTGGTCGAACCCGGTCTCGCCGCGCGCGTCGGCCTCGCCGAACGCCATGCCGATCGCTCGATCAAGCGATCGGCGCGCCATAGCGAGCGCGACGTCCATATCGAGCTGCTGACCGCGCCGCAGCAGGGCTATGGCTTCGAGGTGCTCGACCGGATGGGCGCGGCGGCCGGGGTCGCCGGCCTCTACCCCTTCTACGACCTGCGACTGGTCGAATATTGCCTGTCGCTGCCGTCGCATCACAAGCTGAACCACGGCCTGCCCCGCCATGTGCTGCGGCAGGCGATGGCCGGGCTGCTGCCCGATCCGGTGCGGCTGCGACCCGACAAATATGATTTCGCACCTGCGCTCGCCGATGCGCTGCCGCGCCGGCGGCAGGCGCTGGCCGATCTGGTCGGCCGCGACCGGGCGGGGATCGGCCGCTTCGTCGACATGGACGCGGCGCGGGTCGCGCTCGGCCGGCTGCTCGACCGGGGCCGCGCGGTCGATGGCGCGTCGCTGTTCGCGGCCTGGCGGGTGCTGATGCTGGCGGTCTGGCTCGACCGCCGCGAACGGGTTTCGGGGGGCTGGTCCGAGATCATCGAAAGGGAGGCCGCCGCATGAGGAAGCTCAGCCGCGAGGAATTCAGCGAAGCGGCGACCCTTCAGGGGCCGCCCGCGACCGAATATTTCGCGTTCGGCCTGTCGATCCGGTCCGACATCCCGCTGCCCGAGCTGTCGCCCTCCGCCCTCGTCGGCCGCGACGCCGACCTGTCGATCCGGCTCGCGCCCTGCGGTCGTCCGCTGCCGCCTGAAGGGAGCGGGCTGGTGATCGACCTCGATCCGGACGGCGGCCATTATCTCGCCTGGCCCGGCGTCGCCGCCTTCCGCTTCCACGGCCCCGCGCGGATCGACGTCGAGCCCTATCCCGGCGTCTCGACGGCGCTGCTCGCCTTTCCGCTGCTGGGGCCGGTGTTCGGACTGATGCTCCATATGCGCGGCGCGCTGGTGCTCCATGCAAGCGCGGTCGCGGTCGGCGGCAGGAGCGCGGTGTTCGTCGGCGACAAGCTGGCCGGCAAATCGACCACTGCGGGGGCATTCGTCGAGGCCGGCCACCGCCTGCTGACCGACGACCTGCTGGCGATCGACCTGGTCGATCCGCTCGTCCCGCGCATCCTGCCCGCCTTCGCCCAGCTCAAGCTGTCCGAGGAGAGTTCGGCCGCGATCGACCTTGGCGATGCGGAGGCGCTGCCGCTCGCCCATGCCAGCCTGCCCAAGCGCCAGTTCCGGCTCGGCGGCGGCTTCTCCCACCGGCAGATGCGGCCCGACCATGTCTTCGTCCTCGCGCGCGGCGGCGAGACGCCGATGGCCGAGCCGCTCGAAGGCTTCGACGCCCTGGGCGCGATCATGCGCTTCTCCTACATCGCGCGCTTCGGCGGCGCGGTGCTGGCGGGGGAGGCGGAGGCCCGGCATCTGCAACGCTGCGCCCGGCTCGCCCGCACCGCGCGGGTGTCGCGGCTCCATGTGCCGGCGGGGCTCGATCGGCTCGGCGAGACCGTGGCTTTCGTCCAGGCCCTGCTCGGGGAGCGCTGAGATGCGGGGCGCGATCCGGATCGGGGGCGGGCGATGAGGATCGGGCCGATCGCCGATTTCGCCGGCTTCGTCCTGCGGCGCAGCGGCGGCCGGGGGATGACGGCGCTCGTCCTGCTGCTGCTCGGCAGCCTGTCCGAAGGCGTCTCGATCCTGCTGCTGATCCCCTTGCTCCAGTTCGCGGGCGGGGCGGGCGGCGGCGTGCCGATGGCGAGCCTGCCGCTGGTCGGGCATCTGTTCGATCCGGCTACCCGGATCACCCTCGTGCCGCTGCTCGGCTGCTTCCTGGCCTTCGTCACGGCGCAGGCGGTCCTCACCCGCTTCAAGGCGGTCCATGTCGCGCGGATGATGCAGCTCTGCGTCGACGCGATCCGGCTGCGGCTGTTCCGCGCGATCGGCGCGGCGCGCTGGACCCGCGTCGCGGCGACCCGCGCCGCCGATCTCCAGCAGGCGCTGACCGGCGATGTCGAGCGGGTCCGCGCCGCCGTCTACAACCTGCTGCTGCTGTTGCAGGCGCTGGTCATGGTGGCGATCTATGCGGTGCTCGCCGCGGCGATCTCGCCGGTGATGACCTTGTTCGCGGTCGGCGTCGGCGGCGTGGTGCTGCTCGCGCTCTATCCGGTCCGTCGCCGGGCGACCCGCTTCGGCGAGACGCTCGGCGCCTCGCTGGCCGACCAGCAGCACATGATCTCCGAATTCCTCGCCGGCATGAAGGTCGCCAAGGCGTTCAACGCCGAGGCGGGCTATGCCGCGCGGCTGGAGGCGATGCTGCGCGAGGTACGCGACGAGATGCTCCGCTTCGCCCGCGCGACCGCCAATGGCACGCTGCTGTTCCAGCTCGTCGGCGCGGTCGCGGCGGTCGGCTTCATCCATGTCTCGGTTGCGGTGCTCCACCTGCCGCTGGCGCGGATCGCGGTGCTGCTGTTCCTGTTCGTCCGGATCGGACCGCGCTTCAACATGATCCAGGATTCGCTCCAGCAATTGCTGTCGCACCTGCCCGCCTGGCAGGATTCGCGGCGGCTGATCGCGCGGTTCGAGGCCGATCGCGAGAAGGACGAGGGCGCGGATCTCGCCGCCGTCCCGCCGTTGCGGCACGAGATAAGGTTCGACCGGGTCGGCATGGATTACGGCGCGGGCGGCCTGCCGGTGCTCCGCGACGTCAGCTTCGCCATTCCCGCCGGCCGGATCACCGCGATCGCGGGACCATCCGGCAGCGGCAAGACGACCTTGGCCGACATGGTGATGGGACTGGTCGAGCCGAGCGCGGGCAGGGTGCTGCTCGACGGCCGGCCGCTCGACGGCTGCGGCCTGCGCGCCTGGCGCGATCGGGTCGCCTATGTCCCGCAGGACGGCTTCCTGCTCAACGACAGCATCGCCGCCAACCTCGCCGTCGCCGCGCCGGGCGCCGATGCGGCGCGCATGTGGGCGGCGCTGGAGGCGAGCGGCGCGGCCGGCTTCGTCGCGCGCATGCCCGCCGGGCTCGACACCGTCGTCGCCGATCGCGGCATCCGCCTGTCGGGCGGCGAGCGCCAGCGCATCGCGCTCGCCCGCGCGCTGCTGCGCCGTCCCGACCTGCTGATCCTCGACGAGGCGACCAGCGCGCTCGACGAGGATAATGAGACGCTGATCATCCGCTCGCTCGAACGGCTGCGCGGGACGATGGCGATCCTCGTCATCGCCCACCGCGCCCGGATCACCGCGATCGCCGACCAGGTCGTCCAGATCGAGCAGGGGCGCGTGCGCGTCTGCGGCCCCGTAAGCCTCGACGGCGTCGTCCCTTTCCCCCCGCAGCGGACCGGCCCTGCGCCGGCCGCCGTCGTCACCCGGTCCGCGTCGCATGGCGAGTGAACCGCTCCCCGCCGGCGGCCTCGCATCGGCGCTCGACGGCGCGTTCGATCGTCCGGCGACGACGGAGGCCGTCGCGACCGGGATCGATCGCCGCGCCGAGCACGCCCTGTTGCTGTCGCTGCTGGCGAGCGCGCTCGACGGCGTCCCCCGGCCGCTGCCGCCGCGCGGCGACCGGTTCGACTGGGACGAACTGATCGGCATGGCGGCGCGCGGGCGGCTGCTCGTTCAGGTCCAGCACGGCCTGCTCGTCAGCGGGATCGCGGCGCCGCCCAGGGTCGGCGCGGCGGTCAAGGCGTTCCGCCAGCGGGCGCTGATGATCAACAGCGTCAACCTGTCGACCGTGCAGCGGGTGAGCGGCGCGCTCGATGCGGCCTCGGTCGGCTTCGTCGTGCTCAAGGGGCCGTTGCTGCTGCGCGCGCTCTATGGCGATTATTTCGCCCGGCCCTCTTCGGACCTCGACCTGCTGGTCGATCGCCACGATTATGACCGCGCGGCGGAGGTGCTGCGCGCGCTCGGCTATGCGCCGGCGGAGCGTTGCGAGAGCCGCTGGTGGCTCCATTATCTGGGCGAGCAGCATTTCGTGCCGCCCGGCCGTTCGCTCGCCACCGTCGATCTCCACCACCGCGTCCAGCAGCCGGGCTGCCCGGCCCCGCGCGAGACCGCTTCCTATATCGGCAACGGCCGTCGCATGGCGCTCGGCAGCGCGGACATCCCGGTGCTGTCGACGATCCACGCCTGCCTTCTCGCCGCGATCGGCTTCGTCAAGGCGGCCTTCCATCGCGAACATTCGCTGCGCTACCTCGCCGACCTCGCGGCGCAGCTCCTCGCCATGTCCGAGCAGGAACGCCATGTGCTCGACGTCGTCGCGCGGGCGCAGGGCATCCGCCACCTCCTCGCCTTCGCCTGGGATTGCGCGGGGGTGCTGCTGCCCGTCGCGCTGCCGCCGGCGCCGGTCCGGCGGCCGATGCGGTCGCTCGACCCGGCGACGCTCGCCGCGATGAGCCTGTCGCCCGAGGACCCGGCGATCGCCTGGCCGAAGCGGCGCCACCTGCTCTGGCACCTGTGCGATCCGATCGGCCCGTTCGGGCGGATCGGTGCCTATGCGGGCGAAGCCGGCTTCGCCGCCGCCGCCGAGATCAGCCGCCTGATCTCACGCTAAGACGAACAGTGACCATATCATTTCGGCTCGAATAAGTAGATCACCGAAAGTCATTTCACGCCTGATCGGCTTTTAGGATTCGTAAACTGTCCGCCTTCATGGCATTGCGCATGCGAGCAGGCGGGCAATCATGAATTATAGCGGCGAGATCGTCGGGGATGCGTCCTCGAATACATATTCTATTGGTACGGTTCCGAAATATATTGTCGAACTGACGGGTGGCGGCACCGACAAGGTGATCGCGCAGACCAACTATGTCCTGCCCGACAATGTCGAGAACCTGGAGATCTGGGGCAGCTATGCCGGGGTCGGCAATGCGCTCGCCAACCGGATCGTCGGCAATGGCGAATCCAACCAGCTCGAGGGGCGCGGCGGCAGCGACACGCTGACCGGTGGCGGCGGATCGGACGTCTTCATCTTCGGCGCGGGATCGGGCAACGACGTCGTCAACGACTTCAAGCCGGGCAATGCCGCCGACGCCGACGTCATCCGCCTTGCCGGCCTCACCGATTTCAAGAGCTTCGAGACCGTCCTCGGCGCGATGACGCAGCAGGGCAGCGATGTCGTCCTGCGCCTGTCAGGCCAGGATGCGGTGACGATCAGGAACGCTACGATCGGCGACTTCACCGCTGACAATTTCCAGCTTCCGCTCGACCGGTCGGGCCTGACGCCCAGCTTCGCCGACGAGTTCGACCGCTTCGACCTGTGGAGCAAGGACGGCGGCGGAACATGGAAGACCTGGTATGGCGGGGGCGCCTACAAGAGCGGCCTCGACAACCGGACGCTGCGCGGCAATGGCGAGGAGGAGATCTACGTCGATCCGCAGTTCAAGGGGACCGGGGCCACGGAGCTTGGCCTCAATCCCTTCCGGATCGCCGACGGCGTGCTCACCATCACCGCCAGCGACATGCCCGCCGATGCAAAGGGCGCGCTGTGGAACTATGACTATATGTCGGGCGCGATCACGACGCGCGACGTCTGGTCGCAGACCTACGGCTATTTCGAGGCGCGGCTGGAGCTGCCCGACGAGAAGGGGGCGTGGCCGGCCTTCTGGCTGATGCCCACGGACGGCTCCTGGCCGCCCGAGATCGACATCATGGAAGCCTATGGCACCGAGCAGACGGTCCAGACGCTCCACACCAAGGAGACCGGCGCGCATACCCAGTCCTACACCAAGACCTTCGTCGACGGCGCGACCTCGGGCATGCACAGCTACGGCCTGTTGTGGACCGAGGATTCACTGACCTGGTATATCGACGGGACCGCCGTGAAGACGGCGCCGACCCCGGACGACATGCACAAGCCCTTCTACATGATCCTCAACCTGGCGGTGACGTCGGGGACGACGGGATCGCTGCTGGCCGACTACAAGATCGACTATGTCCGCGCCTATGCGCTGTCGGAGCTGCCCTCCGCGCCGGGGCAGGCGCGGGCCGGCGACGACATGCTGACCGGCACCGCCGGGCATGACGACATCCAGGGTGGGGCCGGTGCCGACACCATCCATGGCGGCGCGGGCAACGACCATCTCTACGGCCAGTCGCCCTATGGCGGGCCGGACGGCGCCGATCTCATCGATGGCGGCGACGGCAGCGACTATCTCCAGGGCAATGCCGGCAACGACACGCTCGACGGCGGCAACGGATCGGACCGGATCAACGGCGGCGCCGACGACGACTCGATCAGGGGCGGCGAAGGCAATGACAGCATCAACGGCAATCTCGGCAACGACCATGTCGATGGCGGGATCGGCAATGACTATCTGCGCGGCGGGCAGGGCAACGACACGCTGATCGGCGGCGACGGCAACGATATCCTGTCGGGCGATCTCGGCGCCGACCTGCTGACCGGCGGGGCGGGGATCGACCGCTTCGTCTTCGCGGGCAGCGGCTCGACCCTGGCCGCGCCCGATCGCATCGCCGATTTCCAGGATGGGGTCGACCTGCTGTCGATCGGTTTCAGGCCCGCCGCGGTCATGACCGGCGCGGCGCAGGCCAGCCTGTCGGCGGCGGCGGCCGAGGCGCAGCATCTGTTCGACGCCCATCCCGGCCTGGGCGAGGTGGCGGCGATGCGGGTCGGCGCCGATACCTATATCTTCTATTCGGGCAGCGGCGGGGCCACCGTGGATTCGGCGATCAACCTCGGCGCGGTCGATCCGGCCTGGATCGGCACCGCCGATTTCGTGGTCTAAAGTCTCGTGAGGCTCATTTGATACACCACCTCCGCACATCCTGAGGAGCGGAAGTGGTGGAACACACGGTACTCTGGAGGCCTATTCCACCGTCACCGACTTGGCGAGGTTGCGGGGCTGGTCGACGTCGGTCCCCTTCGCCACGGCGACATGATAGGCGAGCAGCTGGACCGGGATCGCGTAGACGATCGGGGCGATCAGCGGGTGGACCTTCGGCATGGTGATCGTCGCCATGCAATTCTCGCCCGCCGCCTGGATGCCGTCATAGTCGGAGATCAGCACCACCTTGCCGCCGCGCGCCTGCACCTCCTGCATGTTCGACACGGTCTTGTCGAACAGCGGGCCGCTGGGCGCGATAACGATGACGGGGACATTCTCGTCGATCAGGGCGATCGGCCCATGCTTCATCTCGCCGGCGGCATAGCCCTCGGCATGGATATAGCTGATCTCCTTGAGCTTCAGCGCCCCTTCGAGTGCCAGCGGATAGTCCGGCCCCCGGCCCAGATAGAGCACGTCGCGGGCGCCGGCGATCACGCTCGCCATCGCCTCGATCGATTCGTCATAGGCGAGCGCGCCGTTGATCGCGGCCGGCGCCTCCGACAGGTGGCGGACGATCTCCTTCTCCGCCTTGGCGTCGAGCCGGCCCTTGGCCCGCGCCAGATTGGCGGCGAGCGCGGCGAGCACCGCGAGCTGGCAGGTGAAGGCCTTGGTCGACGCGACGCCGATCTCGGGCCCGGCATGGGTCGGCAGCAGCAGGTCCGCCTCGCGCGCCATGGTCGAAGTGGGGACGTTGACCACCACCGCGATCTTCTGCCCTTCCGATCGGGCGTGGCGCAGCGCCGCCAGCGTGTCGGCGGTCTCGCCCGACTGGCTGATGAACAGGGCGAGGCCGCCGTCCTCCATCACCGGCTCGCGGTAGCGGAACTCCGATGCGACATCGAGGTCGACCGGCACGCGGGCGAACTGCTCGAACCAATATTTGGCGACCATGCCGGCATAGAAGCTCGTCCCGCAGGCGACGATCGACACGCGGCGGATCGCGCCCAGGTCGAAGTCGGGGATCGGCAGCGACACCTGCTCCTCCAGGCGGCGGACGTAGGATTTCAGCGTCTGCGCCACCACGATCGGCTGCTCGTAGATCTCCTTGAGCATGAAATGGCGGTGGTTGCCCTTGTCGATCGACAGGCTCGACACGCCCGAATGGACGACGGCGCGCTCGACCGGCTGGTCGTCGCGGTCGTAGATCTGGGTCTTCTCGCGGGTGATGACGACCCAGTCGCCCTCCTCGAGATAGGCGATCTTCTGGGTGAGCGGGGCGAGCGCCAGCGCGTCGGAGCCGAGATAGGTCTCGCCATTCTCGCCATAGCCGACGACCAGCGGCGAGCCGAGCCGCGCGCCGATCAGCATGTCCGGGTTCTGGCGGAACAGGATCGCCAGCGCGAAGGCGCCATGCAGCCGCTTGAGGTTGGTCCGCACCGCCTCGACCGGGTCCATCCCCGCCTCGACGTCGGCGGAGATCAGGTGGGCCACGACCTCGGTGTCGGTCTGGCTCTCGAAGGTGCGGCCCTTGGCGATCAGCTCGTCGCGGAGCGGCTTGAAATTCTCGATGATGCCGTTGTGGACCAGCGCCACCTCGCCGGTCGCATGGGGGTGGGCATTGTCCTGGGTCGGCGCGCCATGGGTCGCCCAGCGGGTGTGGGCGATGCCGATCACCCCGGGCAGCGGCTCCGCCGCCAGCTTCTTCGCGAGATTGTCGAGCTTGCCCTCGGCGCGGCGGCGATCGAGCGCGCCGTCGTGGATCGTGCAGATGCCCGCCGAATCATAGCCGCGATATTCGAGCCGCCGCAGCCCTTCGAGCAGCCGCCCCGCAACGTCTTCCTTGCCCAATATGCCGATAATGCCACACATCGACCACGCCCCGCATCCGTCACGACCATCCGGCCGCTTCGTGCTCAAAGCACTATTAATCGCGGCTGACAATCGGGAGGATGGATTGGGTCTGGGAAGCGCCAGATGCTCCGTCATCCTGGCGGAAGCCAGGATCTCCCTGCCTTTCTCCGTTCCGGGGCGAGAAACGAAGAGAAGTGAGATCCCGGCTTTCGCCGGGATGACGCTGTCGTAGCGGGAAACGATCCCTATTTGCGCGCGGCCTTCTTGATCTTCATCGCCTCGCGGAAGCGGGCGGCCCATCCGGCGCGGCTCTCCTGCTGGCCGCGCGCGACGGCCAGCGCATCGGCCTCGACGTCGCGGGTGACGGTCGATCCCGCGCCGACGATCGCGCCGTCGCCGATCGTCACCGGCGCGACCAGCGCGCTGTTCGATCCGATGAACGCGCCCTCGCCGATGACGGTGCGATATTTGAGGAAGCCGTCATAGTTGCAGGTGATCGTGCCCGCGCCGATGTTCGCCTTCGCGCCGACGTCGGCGTCGCCGATATAGGAGAGGTGGTTGGCCTTGGCGCCCTTGCCGAAACGGCCGTTCTTGACCTCGACGAAATTGCCGATCTTCGCGCCCTCGCCGATGTCCGCTCCCGGCCGCAGCCGCGCATAGGGGCCGATCTCCGCGCCGGTCCGCACGGTCGCGCCCTCGACATGGCTGAAGCCGTGGATGGCGACGCCGTCCTCGATCGTCACCCCGGGGCCGAACACGACATGCGGCTCGATCACCACGTCGCGGCCGACCATGGTGTCGTGGCTGAACCATACCGTCTCGGGCGCGATCAGCGTCGCGCCGTCGGCCATCGCGGCGAGGCGGCGGCGGCGCTGCCATTCGGCCTCGACCGCGGCCAGCTCGGCGCGGCTGTTGACCCCGGCGACCTCCCAGGCCTCGGCCTCGACGACGACCGACCGGCCGCCCTCGGCGCGCGCGATCCGGACGATGTCGGGCAGATAATATTCGCCGGCGGCATTGTCGTTGCCGACCTGGGCCAGCAGCCGCCACAGGTCGCGGCCGCGCACCGCCATCAGCCCCGAATTGCACAGGTCGATCGCGCGCTGCTCGGTGGTCGCGTCCTTATATTCGACCATGTCGTCGATCGTGCCGTCGCCGCGCGCGAGGATGCGGCCATAGGCGAGCGCGTCGTCGGGCCGGAAGCCGAGCACCACCGCGACCGGCGCGTCCTCGCCCTGCAACCGGTCGAGCATCCGCCGGATCGTCTCGGCCGGCACCAGCGGCACGTCGCCGTAGAGGATCAGGACGTCGCCGTCGAAATCGGCGAGCGCGGCCTCGCCCTGCTGGACGGCATGGGCGGTGCCGAGCTGCGGCTCCTGCGTCGCCACCTCGACGCCGAGCGGCGCGACGAACGCCTCGACCTGCTCGCGCCCCGCGCCGGTCACCACCAGCTTGCGGGCGGCGCCCAGCCGGTCGACCGCGGCGATCAGATGGCCCAGCATCGGCTTGCCCGCGATCGGGTGCAGCACTTTGTGGAGATCGGATTTCATGCGGGTGCCCTTGCCGGCGGCAAGGATCAGGGCGGCGAAGGGGCGGTCGGTCATGATGCGCTGCTCTGCCACGAAGCGCTTGCCTTTTCCATATCGCCCGGGCGATGGAGCGCGCCATGCCAGCCGATTTTCCCTTCGACGTCGTCGCCTTCGATCTCGACGGCACCCTTGCCGACACCGCGCCCGACCTCACCGCCGCGCTCAACCACGCGCTGGGCGTGCTGGGACGGCCGCCGGTGCCGGCCGAGGACGTCCGCCACATGGTCGGCCATGGCGCCCGCGCGCTGCTCCAGAAGGGGCTCTCCGCGACCGGCGAGATGACCGACGAACTGGTCGAGCGGGGCTTCCCTATCTTCATCGACTATTATCTCGACCATATCGCCGACGGGACGCGGATCTTCCCGGGCCTGAACGCGGCGCTCGACCGGCTCGCGGCGCGCGGGGTCAAGCTCGCGGTCTGCACCAACAAGGCCGAGCATCTGGCGCGGCGCTGCATCGACGAGCTCGGCTGGAGCGACCGCTTCGATGCGCTGGTGGGCGGCGACACGCTGCCCGTCCGCAAACCCGACCCCGCGCCGCTGTTCGAGGCGATCGCGCGGTGCGGCGGGGGCAGGGCGGCCTATGTCGGCGACTCGATCACCGATACCGATACGGGCATCGCCGCCAATATCCCGACGATCGCGGTGACCTTCGGCTTTTCCGATCGCCCGGTCGATCAGCTCGGCGCCGCCGCGCTGATCGACCATTTCGACGACCTCATTCCGACCCTCGAACGGCTGGCGCGCGCGGCGGCCTGATCGCCGCGCGGCCTCTCAGCGCCGCCAGGCGACGATCGAGATCGGGAAGAGGAAGCGGACGCCGTCCGCCGCGCGCCAGGCCTGCACGCCGATACGATCCTCGCCGCTGGCGATGTCGGCGTCGAACATCGCGTCGAGCGCGGCCATGTCGTCGGCGTCGGCGAGCGTGGCGAGCAGCGCCTCCAGACGATAACCGTCGACGATCGCCTCCTCCAGTCCGGCGATCCGGCCCAGCCCGCGCAACTGGTCGAGCGTCAGGGCGCTGGTGTGCGACGGATCGCGCAGCGTCTCCATCCGGTCATAGGCGGCCTGGCATTCGGGCGCGGGGGTCGCGTCGATCACGACGATCCGGCCGCCGGGGCGGCAGACGCGCCGCATCTCGGCCAGCGCCCGGCCCGGCTCGCGCAGATGGTGGAAGCTGTAGCGGGTGACGACCCGGTCGAAGCTGGCGTCGGCGAAGGGCAGGTCGGTCGCGTCGCCGGTCCGCCAGTCGAGATTGGCGAGGCCCGCCGCCGCCTGGCGCACCCGCGCCTGCTCGATCATCGCCGGGGTCAGGTCGATCCCGGTGACGTGCGCGGCGTGGGCGGCGGCGGCGCAGGCGACGATGCCGGGGCCGCAGGCGACGTCGAGCACCGTATCGGTCGGCGCGATCACGGCGGCGGCGAGGGTGCGCGCCATGCCGTCCTCGGCGGAATGGATCGGCAGATCGGCGAAGGGCTGCGCCCATCGCGTGAACTGGCTGATGATCCGGTCATTATGCTGGCTGTCGTCGTTCATCTCGTCCTCCCGAAATCGAGGAGGGGCTATAGCCTTGGCGTGGATGGCCGGCTAACGTCGATCGGTCATTGATCAGCGCGAATCGGCCAATGCGTACCCTCGACCAGCCCGCCACCCGCACCGCGCTCGAAGATTATGGGCTGGCCCGTCCCAGCGGGCAGGGCTTCTCCTTCCGCGATCCCGAGCGCGCCATTTCCTATGACTGGCACGATCATCCCTATCACCAGCTCATCTATGCGGTGGTGGGCACGATCCAGATCGAGACCGATGCCGCCCGCCATCTCCTGCCGACCGGCCGCGCCGCCTGGATTCCGGCGGGGCAGAGGCATCGCACGCTGGTCCACGACGTCGACACCGCCTCGCTCTATTTCGCGCCCGAGGCGGTTGCGGACGGCGGCGGGCGGGTGCGCATCCTCGTCGCCAGTCCGGTGATGCGGGAGATGATCCTCCACGCGCTGCGCTGGCCGCAGGCGGTGGCCGAGCGCGATCCGGTGGCGCGCAGCTTCTTCGGGACGCTGGCGCTGATGTGCGACGAGTGGCTGGAGAGCGAGCTGCCGCTCAGCCTGCCGGGCGCGCGGCATCCGGGGATCGTCCGGGCGATGGACCTGGCGGCGGTCGACCCGGCGGGGATCGACCTGCCGGCGGCGCTCGCCGCCGCCGCCATGTCGGAACGCAGTTTCCGCCGTGCCTTCTCCCGCGAGACGGGGATGGGCTGGCAGGCCTGGGTGGCGCAGCTCCGCATCCTGCGGGCGATGGGGATGCTCGCCGATGGCGGCCGCGTCACCGACGTCGCGGCCGAGGTCGGCTATGCCTCGCTCAGCGCCTTCGCCAAGGCCTTCGCCCAACTGGCCGGCGAAGGGCCGGCCGACTATCGGTCGCGGGTGAGGGGCCGGACAGGGGGCGATCGAGGCTGACGTTCAGATATTCTCGGGGAAGGCGAGGGTGCAGGCGATCCCCTCGCAGCACAGGTCCATCGGCTTCAGGCCCGGCGAGATGAGCGGGCGCAGTTCGGCAAAACGGTCGAGCGCCCGATCGGCGACGATGCCGAGGTCGAGCAGGATCATCCCGCTGTCGCGCACCGCGCCGAGGAAATCGGTGATCGTCATGCCGTTGAGCTGGGTGCGATAGGCCTCCCACTGGCGCGGCGGCACCGTCGGTTCGAGCTCCGCCGCCGATCGGGTGAGATGATCCCACGGCCCTGCGCGAAGATGGTGTCCGGCGGAGGAGTAGAACAGCGGATCGGCGAAGATGACGACCCGGTTGCCCCGGGCCGGGACGAAACGGCGCAACGACATCAAGGTGTGGGCGAGGTCGTGGATATGCTCGAACACATTGTTCGACATGACATAGTCGAAGCCGCCCATCTCGCCGAGCGTGTGGGTGGTGCCGCTGATCATCTCGAACGCGTCGAGCCGGTCGCCCAGGCCAGCCTCGACCAGCGCGGCCTCCAGCGCGTCGGTGCGCGCGGGGGCCGGATCGACGCCCACGACATGCGCCGCGCCGCGCTTGAGCGCCCATAATATCTCGGGGCCGAACTGCGATCCGATGACGAGGATGCGCTTCCCCGCCGGGTCCATCCGCGGACCGAAATAGCGGGAGAGGTGGCCGTCCCACTTGCGCACATAGGCGGCAAGCTCGGCGGTCGGGAGGTCTTCCAGCATCAGTGACGGTCCTCGAACCAGAGCTGGACCGCGCTCTTGGGACGCAGCGTCAGCCGGCTGACCGGTTCGGGCCGGGGAATGTCGGGATAGCGCAGGCGGAAGGCGCGGACGATGCTGGCGAGGATCAGCATGCCCTCCTGCTGCGCGAAGCCCGCGCCGATGCAGATGCGCGGCCCCTTGCCGAACGGCATATAGGCGCGGCGGCAGGCCTCGGCCTCCTCGGGATCGTCGAACCGCTCGGGCGCGAAGGCGTGCGGGCATTTCCAGTTGTTGCGGTTGCGCTGGATCAGCCAGGGCGAGATCACGATCATCGCGCCCTTGTGGAGCAATTTGTCGCGCATCGTCGTCGGTGCCGTCACCTCGCGCACCAGGAAGCTGACCGGCGGATAGAGGCGCAGCGTCTCCCGGAACAGGTTGCGGACGCCGCCCAGCGCGCGCAGATGCTCGAAGGCGATCGGCTCGGCCTTTGTCTCGCGATCGATCTCGGCGAGCAGCGCCTCCTGCCAGTGCGGACATTCGGCGAGCAGGTAGAGCGCCCAGGTCATCGCCGATGCGGCGGTCTCGTGCCCGGCCAGGAAGATGGTCGACACCTGCTCCATGATCGCCTGGTAGCTGAACGGCTCGCCGCTTGCCGGATGGCGCGCCTCGAGCAGCGACTGGAGGATGTCGTTCCCGGCCTCGCCCCCGCCGCTATGCCATGCGTCGTAGCGCGCCTTCACGATCGGGCCGAACACGGCGTGGATCTCCGCCGCCGCGCGCGCCGCGCGCCGCCGATAGCCGAACAGCGGCAGGCCGTAGAGCTTGAGCATCGCGCCCGGCTGGATGTTCTTCTGATAGCGGTGGAAGGCGTGGTAGATGCGGTCGGCGCTGGCCTGGTCGAGCTTCACCGAGAAGATGGTGCGGTAGATGATGTCGGCCGCGACATGGGTCATCAGCGGGTCGACCGCGATCGGCTTCGACCGGTCCATCGTCGCGATGGTGGCCAGCAGGTCGTCGACCGCGCCCTGCATCGCGGGGAAGACGCGCTTGAGGTTGGTGTGCGCGAAGGCCGGGTTGACCATCTCGCGCTGATCTTCCCAGTCCTTGCCGTTGGCGGAGAAGACGCTGTTGCCGATCAGCGGGTCGAGCAGCTCGTGCTGGAAGCGGTGCTTGGGGAACACCTTCTCCCGGTCGTCCATCACCCGCTCGACCACCGACAGGTCGTTGGCGATGAAGAAATCGAGCCGGGGCAGGCGGATCTCGCCCATCTGCATCGTGTAGCTGCGCTCGAACAGCGTGTGGATCCAGCTGTTCCAGCCGGTCAGGAAGCGCTTGAACAGCGACGCCTTGCTCCGGTGCGGGACGGGGTAGGGGGGCGTGAACGGCCCTTCGCCCTCGGGCGCGTCAGCCATGGTTCTCGGCCTTGAAGGCTTCGATCGACGCGGCCAGCGGGCGCGGGCCGGAGCTGATCGCGAGATAGTCGAGCGGCGAGATGCGGTCGAAGGTCCTGAGATAGTCGAAATGGGTCTCGTATTTGTTGCGGCGGCGCGCCTGATAGGTCGCCGGATCGCAATATTTGAACCAGCGCGGGCTGGTCTGGAACAGCCGGGCGCGGCGCGGTCGGGCGCAGCTCACGCAGGGGTCGATCCCGGCGATGCAGGCGCCGTCGGTGATCGATCCGATGTCGAGCCAGCGGAAATCGCCCTGGCCGACCCGTTCGAGCAGCGCATGGAAGCGGCGGCTGTCCTTGCGGTTGCCGATCAGGGCGATGCACGACCCCAGCGTCACCAGGCTGAACCGGTCTGGCAGGGCGCCGCCACAGGCGTCGAGCAGCCGGGCCATGATCGGCACCGCGAGGATCGATCCGTTGCTGTGGGTGACGAACAATATCTCGTCCCAGTCCTCGTCGAGGCTGGCGCGGATCTGGCCGGCGAACTCGGCCATCCGCTCGTCGACGTCGGCGGGCAGGCGGTCGCTCGCCAGCGTGTCGTTGAAGATGATGAAGCGCAGCAGCCAGAAACCCTGGATCTTCTTCACCACGAACAGGGCCACCGCGAGGCCTACGAGGGCCGCCGCCGCGACGCCCCAGGTCGACCCCAGCAGCAGGATCAGCGGCAGCGCGAGCAGCAGGCCGAACAGGACCGGCAGCAGGATCGTCGAGACGCCGGGATAATAGAAGGCGAAGCGGACCCCGAAGGGGAAGGTCCGGACGATCGGCCAGTCGAGCAGCCGGGTGAAATTCCAATAGGCGACGACCGACCGGCGGAGCAGCGCGAGCGGATTCTTGACCCAATGGCTGCGCACCACGTCGTCCCAGCCGAGGAAGACATGGTCGGTGACGGTGTCGCCGCCCTCCTTCTCCCCGCCTTTGTCCTCGACCGTCCAGGCGACCGAATGGGGCGGCTCGCGCCGGCGCTTGCCGACCGCGATCTCGCGGCCGGCCTTCGCCCCGAACAGCGCCGCCTGCTCGGCATAGAGCTGGTGGTAGAAGCGAGCGCCCCGGGGATCGAAACCGCTGAGATAGAAGATTTTGCGCTTGAACGCCGGCATCGCCGCTGCTTACTCGACCCATGGCTGACAGGGAACGTGACTATTGTCTCTTCATGGACGGCTCCAGGCATAATCGCAATGCCGGCTGCCGCGCCCATGACAATGCCTATGGGATCTATGGCGGCGGCACCGAGCGCGACCGCCGCGCCGCCGACCTCGCCCTGTTCCGCCACATGCGCGCCAACCGCGATCCGCTGGCCTTCGTCGTGCTCTATTTCACGACGGTCTACGGCTGGTTCTTCTTCAACTATCACGGCCGCCCCTGGCGTGGTCAGCTCGTGCGGAAGCTGTTCCGGCGCTATTGAGTTTCTCAACCATCGTCATGCCAGCGGAGGCTGGCATCCATGTCTGTATTCCTCTCAGATGCCATCTGGCTGATGAGAAACATGGACCCCAGCCTTCGCTGGGGTGACGGGTGGCGAAGGGCAACCCCCGCCTGCCTGACGCCTTATCTTCGCAGATGATCGAGAGGAGAACAGAAAACGCCGCCCCGCATGCTAGAGCGGTTCACGATCTGATTGCATCAGATCGGCCGCTCTAGGTGATTGTTTTACCGCGATTTCCGAGCCGGCAGATGTTTCCATCTGCCTAGAAATCGCTCTAGGCGAGTTGCGTCGGCATTATGACAAGGTGGTCGAGGGGCGAAGCGTGGCGGAGGTCGACAAGGACCTCGTCAACCATCCGGTCGACAAGCTCGAAGGGGTGCTGAAGGGGCTGTGATCCGTCCCGGCCTGCGCCGGGGCCCCCTCATTCGTCGCCCGATGCCTCGCCGCCGTCGGCCAGGTCCTCGCCCACCACCGCGTCGTCGGCGGGGGCGATCTCGCCGGTGCCGTCGCCCAGGTCGGCCTCGGCCTCGTCGTCGCTCTCCTCGATCCGCGCCGCGCCGACGACATGCTCGTTGTCGGAGACGTTGAACAGGCGGACGCCGGCCGAGTTGCGGCCGATGACGCGAGTGTCGCCGACCGAGAGGCGGATCAGCTTGGCCTGGTCGGTGACGAGCATGAGCTGCTCGCCATTATGCGCCGGGAAGCTGGCGACGACCGGGCCGTTGCGCTCGAGATTGTCGATATTGCCGATGCCCTGGCCGCCACGGCCGGTCCGGCGATATTCATAGGCCGAGCTGCGCTTGCCATAGCCGTTGGCGCAGACCGTCAGGATGAACTCCTCGGCGGCCTCGAACTCGGCCATGCGTTCGGGCGACAGCGTCGGGTCGGCCTCGTTGTCCTTCCATGGCGCGGCGCGCAGATAGGCGTCGCGCTCCTCGGTGGAGGCGTCGAAGCCCTTGAGGATCGACAGCGAGATCACCTCGTCGTCGCCCTTGAGCAGGATGCCGCGTACGCCGGTCGAGGTGCGGCTCTGGAACTCGCGCACGTCGGTGGAGGCGAAGCGGATCGCCTTGCCGCCGCGGGTCGCGAGCAGGACGTCGTCCTGCTCGGTCAGCAGCGCGACGCCGATCAGCCGGTCGGTGGCGTCCTCGTCGAAGCGCATCGCGAATTTGCCGTTGGTCGGCACATTGGCGAAGGCGTCCATCGAGTTGCGGCGGACATTGCCGTGCGCGGTCGCGAAGACGACGTGGAGCGTGCTCCAGCTCTCCTCGTCCTCGGGCAACGGCAGGACGGTGGTGATCTTCTCCCCGTCGGCCAGCGGCAGCAGGTTGATCATCGGCCGGCCGCGCGCCTGCGGCGCGCCCTCCGGCAGGCGCCACACCTTCTTGCGATAGACCTTGCCGTGGTTCGAGAAGAACAGCACCGGCGTGTGGGTGCTCGTCACGAACAGCTCGGTGACGGCGTCCTCGTCCTTGGTCGCCATGCCCGAGCGGCCCTTGCCGCCGCGGCGCTGCGCGCGGAAGGCTTCGAGCGGGGTGCGCTTGATGTAGCCGCCGTGGGTCACGGTGACGACCATGTCCTCGCGCTCGATCAGGTCCTCGTCGTCGATGTCGTCGCCGGCGGGCGCGATCTCGGTGCGGCGGGGCGTCGCGAACTCGACCAGGATCGCGTCGAATTCCTCGACCATCACCTGGTAGAGGCGGACCCGGTTGCCGAGGATCTCGAGCAGCTCGGCGATCGATTCGGCGAGCTTGGCAAGTTCGTCGCCGATCTCGTCGCGGCCGAGCGCGGTCAGGCGGTGCAGGCGCAGGTCGAGGATCGCGCGGACCTGGACCTCGCTGAGCTGGTAGGTCGGCGCGTCGCCGATCGTGTCGACCGCCTCGACCAGCTTGATGTAGGATTCGATCTCGCCGCGCGGCCATTCGCGCGAGATCAGCGCGGCGCGCGCCTCGGCGGGGCTCGCCGACCGGCGGATGATCCGCACCACCTCGTCGAGGTTGGTGACCGCGATGACGAGGCCGAGCAAGATATGCGCCCGCTCGCGCGCCTTGTTCAGCTCGAACTTCGAGCGGCGGGTGATGACCTCCTCGCGGAACTTGACGAAGGATTCGACGATGTCGCGCAGGTTCAGCGTCTCGGGCCGGCCGCCGCGGATCGCGAGCATGTTGGCCGGGAAGCTGGTCTGCGCCGGGGTGTGGCGCCAGAGCTGGTTGAGCACCACGTCCGGGGTCGCGTCGCGCTTCAGGTCCATGACGATGCGGACGCCCTGGCGGTTCGACTCGTCGCGGATGTCGGAGATGCCCTCGATCCGCTTGTCCTTCGCCGCCTCGGCGATCTTCTCGACCAGGCCCGACTTGCCGACCTGGTAGGGGATTTCGGTCAGGACGATCGAGCGGCGATCGCCGCGGCTTTCCTCGACCTCGTGGCGCGAGCGCATGATGATCGAGCCGCGCCCGGTATGATAGGCCTGCCGCGCGCCCGACTGGCCGAGGATCAGCGCGCCGGTCGGGAAGTCCGGGCCGGGCACGATCGCCATCAGCTCGTCGATCGAGATCGCGGGATTGTCGACATAGGCCTTGCAGGCCGCGATCACCTCGCCGAGATTGTGGGGCGGGATGTTGGTCGCCATGCCGACCGCGATGCCGCCGGCGCCGTTGACCAGGATGTTCGGGAAGCGCGCCGGCAGCACCTGCGGCTCGTCGCGCGAGCCGTCATAGTTCGGCGTGAAGTTGACGGTGTCCTTGTCGAGGTCGTCGAGCAGGGTCATCGCCACCTTGGCGAGCCGCGCCTCGGTATAGCGCATCGACGCCGGCGGATCGGGGTCCATCGAGCCGAAATTGCCCTGGCCGTCGATCAGCGGCACCCGCATCGCCCAATCCTGGGCGAGGCGCGCGAGCGCGTCGTAGATCGAGCTGTCGCCGTGCGGGTGATAGTTGCCCATCACGTCGCCGACGATCTTCGCCGACTTGCGATAGGGCCGGCCCGGGACGAAGCCGCCCTCCTGGCACGCATAGAGGATGCGGCGGTGCACCGGCTTCAACCCGTCGCGCACGTCGGGAAGGGCGCGCGACACGATCACCGACATGGCATAGTCGAGATAGCTCGACTTCATCTCGTCGATGATCGAGATCGGGGAAATGTCGCTGTTTTCGATGGGCGGCGGTACGCTGGCCAAAGTCTTTGGGTCCGTGTTCGTTGAAGCGGTGTTCTGGCCCCGGAACGGGGCGGTCACATGCTCCTAACGAAGGACGGTCGCAAAGGCCAGAGCCGATCCTGCCTCCAGCGCGTAGCGTGGTGCTGTTACGATCCCGCGACGGGGTGCCTGTTTGGAAAATGCGGTTTCACCGCATTTTGCGGCACCGGCCCGCTCCCCCACCCGACCTCCCATCAAGGGATACACTGAGTGGGAGGTCGGGTGGGGGAGCGGGCCGGTGCCGCTCGAAATGATCCACAGGATCATTTCCCACCAAGATTCAACCCCAGTTGTTCGCCGCCAGCACGATCAGGAAGGCGATGATGACGAGCGCCAGGCCCCAGCCGAGGATGTAGCGCGTCATGTGCGGGGTCGCGCCGGCGCGGGCTTGCTCGGTGGTGAGCTCCACGCCATTGCCCTTGTCCCGATCGGTCGGGTGCGTCCGGCTGTCCATGATCCTCTCTCCCGTCGGCCCCTCCCGGACATCAACGGGCCGGGTCGCGGGATGTTCCTGTCGCGGATCAGCGGGTCTTGACGAAGCGCCAGGTCGAATCGTCCGATCCCTCGGCAGAATAGGCATAGCCGTCGCTGTCGAAGCCCTTCAGCCCCTCGGGGTCGGTGATCCGATGCTCGCACATCCAGCGCGCCATCATGCCGCGCGCGCGCTTCGCGCCGAAGCTGTTGAAGATCAGGCCCTGCGGCGCCAGCTCGCGGAAATCCATGGTGATGATGCGGATGCCCTTGGGCGGGGCCTGGTCGACCGCGTGCCAATATTCCTTGCTGGCGCAGTTGACGATCACGTCCGATCCCTCGCCGAGCAGGTCGGCCGCCAGCGCGTCGGAGATCTTGCTGCCCCAGAGCTGGTAGAGGTTCTTCTTGCGGCCCGGCGCCCAGCGCGTTCCCATCTCCAGCCGATAGGGGCGAATCAGGTCGAGCGGGCGGAGCAGGCCGTAAAGGCCCGAGAGGATGCGGACATGGTCCTGCGCGAAGCCGATCGCGGGCTCGTCGAGCGTCTTCGCCTCGAAGCCGACATAGACGTCGCCCGAGAAGGCGTAGAGCGCGGGCCGCTCCTCCTGGCCGGCGAAATCGGCGTAGCGGCCGGCGTTGAGCTTCGCCAGCTTGTCCGAGATGCCCATCAGCCCGGCGAGCTTCCTGGCGCTCAGCTTCGCGGCGGCCTGCGCGGTCGCCAGCGCCTCCTCCGCGAAGCGCGGCGCGGTGGCTTCGAGCGGGGGCAGCGGGCTCGTATAATCGAGCGATTTGGCGGGCGAGAGGAGCAGCAGCATGGCCCCGCCCTAGCTGTGCGGACGGAAGCGATCAACCGCCGGCGGTTCAATCCCCATTCAGCGAGTGGTGCCTAGAGCGCGACGAGTGAAGCCGGATCATTTCGCCCGCGCTTGTGCGGAACCGTGGGAGCGATTAGTCAACCGGCGTGTTTTACCGGCGGCCGTTCCCCTTGCGGTCGCCGTCTAGGAGGCCTGAAGCATGAAATTCACGTCCCGTTTTGCGCTCGTCGCGGCGCTTGGCGTTGCCGTCGCCGCGGTGGCGCCGGGTACCCCCGCCTTTGCCAAGAAGAAGGATGAGGCCGCCGCGCCCGCGCTCAAGATCGGCGAGGCGATCCGCAAGCCGCTCGCCGAGGCCGACACCGCGATCAAGGCCAAGAACCTCCCGGCCGCCGACGCCGCGCTGGCGCAGGCCAAGCAGCTCGCCAAGACTCCCGAGGAGCAATATGTCGTCGCCCAGTACGGCCTCAACGCCGCCCAGGCGAGCGGCGACCAGGCCCGGCTTTCGACCGCGCTCGACGAGCTGATCGCCACCGGCGAGGCCGCCAACCAGCTCAATGACGAGGCCCGTTCCAAATATTACTGGTTCCAGGGCCAGTTCGCCTATCAGGCGAAGAACTATGCCAAGGCCGAGGCTTCGCTGTCGCGCGCCATCGCCGCCGGCAGCACCGAGGCGGACGCCTATGCGATCTTGGCCGACGCCCAGTCGCGCAACGGCAAGACCACCGAGGCGCTGGCGACGCTCCAGAAGGTGATCGACGCCAAGGCCGCCGCCGGCCAGGCCGCGCCCAGCGAATGGTATGGCCGCGGCGCCGACATGGCCTCGCGTGGCAAGCTGCCGAACCAGTTCGTCAAGATCACCACCGCCTGGCTCACCGCCTATCCGGTCAAGCAGAACTGGCATGACTCGCTGTTCATCTATCGCCAGATGGCCGGCCTGTCGGGTGACGTCGATCTCGACCTGCTGCGCCTGTCGCGCGCGGCCGGCGTGCTGCCGCTGTCGGCGCAGTCCAACTATATCGACTATGCGCTGGCGGTGTATCTGCGCTTCCCGAACGAGGCGGTCGACGTCCTCAACGAGGGTATCGCGGCGGGCAAGCTGAATCCTTCGACCAGCCAGAACACGCGTGAGATCATCGCCCTGTCGCAGCCGAAGCTGGCGCCGGACAAGGCCTCGATCCCGGCGGCGGTCACCGCCGCCAACGGCCCGAAGGCGACCTACAAGTCGGTGATGACGACCGCCGATCTCGTCTATGGCTACAAGGACTATGCGAAGGCGGCCGAGCTGTACAAGGTCGCGCTGACCAAGCCCGGCGCCGACGCCGCCCAGGCCAATTTCCGCCTCGGCCTCGCGCTCGCCCAGGCCGGCGACAAGGCCGGCGCCAAGGCGGCCCTCGACCAGGTGACGACCGGCAACTACGCCGTGCTCGCCAGCTATGCGAAGGTCTGGGCGCAGACCCCGCCGACCTCCTGAGCCCGTTCGGCATCACGGAAAGGGCCCGGACGCCATCGGCGCCCGGGCCCTTTCCGTTGGTATCGCGATGGGAGACGGTCAGATTCCGTCGACGGGAATGCCGGCGATGTCCTTGGAGGTCCTGATCGTCAGCGAGGTCTTGACGCTCGCGACGTTGGGGGCGGTGGTGAGCTGCGAGGTCAGGAACTGCTGGAAGGCCTGCAGGTCGTGCGCGACGATCTTCAGGATGAAGTCGATCTCGCCGTTGAGCATGTGGCATTCGCGCACCTCGGGCAGCGCGGCGACATGGCTCTCGAACTGGCGAAGGTCTTCCTCGGCCTGGCTGCGCAGCGACACCAGCGCGAACACGGTGATGCCATAGCCGAGCGCGGCGGCGTTGAGGCGGGCATGGTAGCTCTCGATCACCCCCGCTTCCTCCAGCGCGCGCACGCGGCGGAGGCAGGGCGGGGCGGTGAGGCCGGCCTTCCGGGCCAGGTCGACGTTGGTCATCCGCCCGTCCTCCTGCAGCTCATGCAGGATGGTGCGATCGATTTGATCGAGCGAGGGGGCGGACATGGAGCAACCTTTCAAAAACTGGCACTATCCGTAGAATAAAGTTTCCGGCAAGTGCAATAAAAATAGCGGCGAGCGCTTCCGTTCAAACGCTCTTTCCGCTCGCGCCGTTGCCATCTAATATCCGCGGCAGGGGGAACGGTGGCTGAAACCCGTTCAAGACCGAGTGGAGGCGGGTCTTTGCGTTTCGATGACATGCTGGCCACGTTGCTTGCGCAACCGGCGCCGACGCCCGAAGCCAGGGCGATCCTCTGGCGCCAGGTGGTCGACGTGCTGGCGCAGGGGCGTGGGCATCGCGTCGACGATCCGCTGGTCGACGCGCCGCGCGCCGTCGATGCCTATAATTTCCTGCGCTCGGTGCGGCCGGAGATTCCGGTCGAGCTGCGGCTGGCCGCCGGGCGCGGCCTCGCCGGGCGGCGGGTGCCCCCCGAACTAGTCCTGCTGTTCGCCGAGGACCTGCCCCATATCGCCGCGCCGATGCTCGGCCATGTCATCCTCGGCGGGCGGCAATGGCTCGACCTGCTTCCCCGGCTCACCCCCAGCGCGCGCAACCTGCTGCGCAACCGGCGCGATCTGGGCGGCGAGGTCGAGAAGGCGCTCGAAGGCTTCGGCTCCAGCGATTTCCTGATCCAGGGGCCGGTGGAGACGCCCGAGGCGAGCCTCGCGCCGCTGGCGGCGCCGATCGAGGCGCTGGTCGCCGAGGCGCAGGAGCCGGAGCCGCCGGTCGCCGTGGCCGTCGAGGAACTCCCTCCGGCAGTCGAGACGGCCGGATCGCAGGACGTGCCGGAGCCGGTGGAGCCTGCCGCGCTCTCGGCCTGGCTCGACGAGGCGGCGGAGCCGCTGCCGCCGTCGGGCGAGAGCCAGATCCGCGATCTCCTGTCCCGTATCGAGACGTTCCGCAGCCGCTATCCGCAGGCGGCGCTCGAGGGCGAGGCGGCCGGCGACGGCGGCGCATCGGGCCGGGTCGAGAATTTCCGGTTCGAGACCGGCGTCGACGGGGTCATCTGCTGGGTGCAGGGCGTGCCGCGCGGGCCGATCATCGGCGAGACCATCGCCGTCGCCGCGCACCAGACCGACCATGGCGTCGACGGCCATGCCGCGGGCGCCTATCGCAGCCGCACCCCGTTCCGCGACGCCCGGCTGACGATCGCCGGGCAGGGGCCCGCATCGGGCGACTGGCGGATTTCGGCGGTGCCCTTCTTCGATCCCAAGGACGGCCGGTTCAGCGGCTATCGCGGCACCGCCCGCCGCCCGCGCGCCGACGAGAGCGCCGCCGTCATGGCGGGCGGATCGGGGCCGCCGGCCGAGCCGGGACTCAATGATTCGCTGCGCCACCTGGTCCATGAGCTGCGCACCCCGCTCAACGCGATCATCGGCTTTTCGGAGATGATCGAGGGGCAGATGCGCGGCCCCGCTGCGGCGGCCTATCGCGGCCGCGCGCAGGAGATACTGGACCAGAGCAAGAAGCTGCTCGGCGCGGTCGAGGATCTCGACATGGTGGCCGCGGCGCGGACCGCCGAGACGCCGGCGCACGGTTTGGCGGCGGTCGATGCCGGCGCGATCCTGACCCGGCTCCATGCCAATTTCGAGGCGGTCGCCAAGGAGCGGGCGAGCGGCCTCGCCTTCCGGATCGATTCCACCCTGCCGCCGGTCGCGGTCGACGCGCCCACCGTCGAGCGGATGCTGTCGCGCCTGCTCGCCGCGACGATCGCGATGGCGGGGGAGGGCGAGCGGATCAGTGTCGACCTGCAGCGCGACCCGCGCCGTTCGACCCATATGCTGCTGACGATCCTGCGCCCGCGCTCGCTCGACGGCCGCGACGAGAAGATGCTGCTCGATCCCGGCTATAATCCGGGCGGCAACTGGCCCGATGCGCCGGTGCTCGGCCTCGGCTTCGCGCTCCGCCTCGTCCGCAACCTCGCCATCGCCAGCGGCGGCATGCTGGAGATCGATGCGACCCGCTTCTATCTGAGCCTGCCCCTCGGCGACCAGTCGGCGGAGCAGGATGCGGTGTAACTTGCCGCGCGGCGGAGCCTCGGCTATCGCCTGCGCGGCGCTGGGCGGGGCCTGTAGCTCAATGGTTAGAGCTGGCCGCTCATAACGGCTAGGTTGCGGGTTCGAGTCCTGCCGGGCCCACCAGCGTCCCTTACCCCGATCCTGGCCCCTGTCCGCCCACGCGGTCGGTCACCGCTTCGCTTCGTCGATGAAGCCGACGAAGCCGGCCATGAAGGCGCCGAGGCGGTCGCGCGTCGCCGCATCGGTCAACTGCCCTTCGCCGTCGAACAGCGATTGCGCGCGCGACGCCATCAGGCGGCCGCCGAACCAGGGCCGCGCGCCCAGCGTACGGAGCACTGGAAGCCAGTCGTTCTGCGCGAGCAGCGTTCCGAAATTGCCTGGCGACGCGCCGATCACCGCCATCGGCCGGTTGCCGAAGATGCGGCCGATGTCGGTCGCCGGGCGCGAGAGCCAGTCGATCGCGTTTTTGAACACGCCGGGGATGCCGTTATTATATTCGGGGGTGACCAGCAGCACCCCGTCGGCCGTCGCGACCGCTTCCTTCAGCGCCGTGACCGCGTCGGGCAGGCCCGCTTCCTCCTCCTCGTCGGCATTGTAGAGCGGGATGCCGTGGAGCGTCCGTGCGTCGAGCGTCGCGCCCGGCGGCATCAGCGCCTCCGCCGCGCGTAGCAGGCCGAGGTTGAACGACTGTCGCCGCAGGCTGCCGGCGATGCCGATGATATGGGTCATGGCGGCTCCTCTCAGGCCTTCGCCGGCGTGGGCAGGGGGGCATCGGGGAGCGGAATGAACTCCTGATCGTCGGCGTCGGGAAGCTTCATGCGGCCCGCCTTCCAGTCTTCGGCCGCTTGCGCCAGCCTGTCGTGCGACGAGGAGACGAAGTTCCAGTAGAGATAGCGCTCGCCGACCGGCTCGCCGCCGAGCAGCATCACCGCGGAACGCTCGACGGCGCGCAACGCCGACACGTCGGCGCCGAGGACGAGCATCTTGCCGGCATCGTAGCGCGCGCCGTCGACCTCGACAGCGCCGGTGGCGACGTAGAGCGCGCGTTCGGGATGGCCGGCCGGGACCTCGGCGGTCGCGCCCGGCTCCATGTCGAGATGCGCGTAGAAGAGCGGCGAATGGGTCCGCGCCGCTGCCGTCAGCCCATAGGCGCTCCCGGCGATCAGGTGCCCCGCCACCCCGCCGTCGTTCCAGTGCGGCAGGTCCGCGCCGGCATGGTGGGAGAAGCTCGGCGCGGTCTCCTCGTCCGCCGTCGGCAGCGCCACCCAGGCCTGGATGCCGTGGAGATGATCGCCCGAGGCGCGCGCCTTCTCGAACCGCTCGCTATGCGTGATGCCGCTGCCCGCGGTCATCCAGTTGACTTCCCGAGGCCGGATCGCCTGCTCGGACCCGACGCTGTCGCGGTGCATGATCTCGCCCGAGAACAGATAGGTCACGGTCGAGAGGCCGATATGCGGGTGCGGCCGCACGTCGAGGCTGCGATCGGCCCCGGCCGCCACGTCGAGCGGCCCCATATGGTCGAAGAATATGAAGGGGCCGACCATCCGCCGCTTCGCGAAGGGCAGCACCCGGCCGACCTCGAGCCCGCCGCCCAGGCTGCGACGGCGCTGCTCGATCACCATTTCGATCATTGTCTCATCTCCCAACGCCTCGGTTCAGCCGTCGACGATATCCGAATATTCGGGGTGCAGGGCATAATATCGGACCATGAAGCTGCATTTGAGCACCGCCTTGCGCCCGCTCGCCCGGATGGCGTCGAACACGCCCTGCGCGAGCCGGGAGCCGATCCCCTGTCCCGAATATTCATAGGGCACCTCGGTATGCGCCAGCACGACCCGGCCGGCGTCGTCGATCCGGTAATAGGCCGCGGCGACGTCGTCGCCGTCCAGCGCGATCTCGAAGCGATGCTGGGCCGGGTTGTCCTTCACCGTGCGGTCCATCGCATCAGGCCTTGTCATAGCCGAACTGGATGCCGGCGGTGCCGCCGGTTTCGATGAACAGGTTCATGAAGGCGGGGACGGTCTCGCTGCGCTTCCAGTCGCGCTGGAGTTCGCAGAAGAGCTGCGCCACCGAGATCATCTTGCCGCCGGCCTGCTCGATACGGCGCAGCGCCGCTTCATGGGCCGCGATCGACGTGCCGCCGACCGCGTCGACCGGGACATAAACCTCATAGCCCTCGGCGAGCGCGTCGAGCGCCGGGAAGGTCAGGCAGGCCTCGGTCCACAGCGCGGTCATGATCAGCTTCCGGCGGCCGGTCGCCTCGACCGCCTGGCGGAATTCGACGTCCTCCCAGCTGTTGATGGTGGTGCGGTCATAGGTCGGATAGTCGCCGAGCACCTTGCGGACCTGCGGGACCGGCGGCTTGTTGAGGCCCGTCTCGACGTTCACCGTCGAGTGGATGACCGGAAGATCGTAGACGACCGCCGCCTTGGCGCAGCCGGCGATATTGTTGAGCAGCAACTGGCGGTCCATCGAGGCGATCGAGTTCACCTGCACCGGCTGATAGTCGATGATGATGAAGGCGGCATTCTGCGGCGTGAGCAGGTGATCGGTCTTCGGATCGCGGATGGCTTCGCTTGTCATGTCTTCCTCCTGCAAGGGGCCGGGATGTGGGCCCGGAAGTGGCGCTGGCGGCCGGTCTTCCGGCTTGAAACAAGCATGAAACCTGCACCCGCTGATGACGAAAAGATCGCATTTTGACGGCGTCCCACCAATGGAACGATGGCGCTTTTGCCGGTGCTTCCGGGCGGGCTGGGTGCTTGCGCTCTTCGCGAATCGGCGCGGCTTCCGTAGCGTTAAATTGTTGGGAACCATTACGGATCAGGAACTTTTTACGCATCGCGGCGACTATCGCTTCCCTTGCGGGGCAGGCCCTGGCGCCGCGCCGGACACAGGACTTGCCGGCTCCGGAGACCGCGTTTGACCGATCATTCCCCGGATGGTGCCCCGAAGCCGGGAGACATCGTCGCGCTGCACGAACATGGTCCGCCGCCGGCGGACTTCGCGGCGCTGTTCCTTGCCGGAATGGAGCGGCGGCCGAAGAGCCTGGTCGGGTCGATGCTGCTCGATCGCCGGTCGCCGGCCTTCCACCGGCTCTGCGCGCTGCCCGAATATTATGTCCAGCGCGCCGAGCTGGAGATATTGCGCGACCAGGCCGTGGCGATCGCCCGGCTGGTCGGCCCGGCGGCGCAACTGGTCGATTTCGGCCGCGGATCGAGCGCGCAGACCTCGTTGCTGCTGTCGGTCCTCGATCGGCCCTGGGGCTATGTCATGGTCGATCGCGACCGCGACAGGCTGCTCGACGATGCCCGGCGCGTCCAGCAGCTTCATCCGCGCCTGTGGGTCGAGGCGGTCCGCGCCGATCCGCGCATCGGCTTCGACCTGCCGCCCAATGCCGGCGGCGGGCGGCGGCTCGGCTATCTGCCCGGCAACGCGATCGGCACCTTCGACCCGCCCGAGGCGCTCGCCATGCTGTCGCTGTGGGAACGCGAGCTCGGCCGGCGCGGGCTGCTGCTGGTCGGCGTCGACCTGCGCAAGAGCGTGCTGATCCTCGAAGCGGCCTATGACGATCCGCACGGGCTCAACCGCTCGCTGATCCTCGACGTGCTGCGCCGCGCGAACCGCGAGCTCGGCGCCGATTTCGACGAGCGGATGTTCGAATATCGCGTCCGCTTCGACAAGGACAGCGGACGGGTGAACAACGACCTCGTCAGCCTCGGCCTGCATGAGGTCCAGGTTGGCGGCCGTCGCCTCCGGTTCGACCAGGGTGAGGCGATCCACGTCGAGGAGAGCTGGAAATATTCGGTCGAGGATTTCCAGGCGCTGGTGCGCGGGGCGGGGTTCCGGCCGCTCCAGGTCTGGTTCGACGCGAAGCGGCTGTTCAGCCTGCACCTGCTGGAGGCCGGAGCCTGACCGGGCCCTAGCCAGCGGCCGCCCGAGCCGATAGATCGGCCGCATGGCCGGTCCCAGCTTCGATCTCGAAATCGCCCATCCATTGCCGCTCGCCGGGGTCGACGAGGCGGGCAGGGGGCCGCTGGCCGGGCCGGTCGTCGCGGCCGCGGTGATCCTCGATCGCGAGCGCGTGCCGGCGGGGATCGACGATTCGAAGAAGCTCGGCGCGGAGGCGCGCGCCGATCTGTGCGGCAAGATCCGCGAGGTGGCGCATGTCGGCGTCGGCATCGCCACGGTCGAGGAGATCGACGAGATCAACATATTGTGGGCGTCGATGCTGGCGATGGAGCGCGCCGTCGCGGCGCTGGGCGTCGAGCCGGCGATGGTGCTGGTCGACGGCAATCGCTGCCCGCGCTGGACCCGGCCGTCGCAATGGGTGATCGGCGGCGACGCGCTGTGCCTGTCGATCGCGGCCGCTTCGATCGTCGCCAAGGAGGAGCGCGACCGGATGATGGCCGACTATGACGCGCATCATCCGGGCTATGGCTGGGCGAAGAACAAGGGCTATGGCACCCCCGCCCATCTCGATGCGCTGGCGCGGCTGGGCCCGTCGCCGCTCCACCGCCGCAGCTTCGCGCCGGTCGCCCAATTCTCGCTGTTCCCGGCGGCCTAGCTAGATACCGCCGACATAGTCGAGGCAGCCGCGCCGGAAGGCCCAGCTGTCGTTCGGGCATTGTCCCGGTTCGTGGACGGCGGCGAGGGCCGCCCAGCGATAGCCCAGGTCGCGTTCGCTGCACTGGTCGCAGCGCGCCGCCGAGAGCAGGCCGTCGGGCGCATCGGCGGCGGCATCGGACGGCGCGCCGGCCTGCGCGGGGGCGAACAGCGAGGGCGGTTCGATCGGGCCATAGCGGTTGGGACGGAGGCCGTGGACGGCGACGGCCCCGGCCGTGATCCCGCCCGTCATGGCGGCGAACACCCAGAGCAGCAGTGGCGACATCCGGCGGGGCGAAGGCGGCCTCATGGCGGCAAGAACGGCGGGACGGTCGGCCCGTTCCAATTTTTTTCGCGAAAGCCACGGGGGTGAGTCCTCGGGGCCACACCACAAGGGATTGAGTCTCCCCCGACTGTTGAGACTCAATATGAGGTAACGGACTCCTTTCGTTCATCCGGCTTCACTGGAATCTCAGATTCGAGAGCCAAAACATTGATCTTGACCGAAGAGTCCTGATGAATCACCCTTAAGGCAATTCGAAGGGGGATGGTTTTTCCATGGGTGTTCTCGAAAAGATTCCGGCAACCCGCCGGGCACGGCGGGCGAATGTCGAGGCCGTGCCGGCGGCGCGCCTGCCGCTCAACGAGATCCTCCGTGGCGACTGCATCGAGACGATGCGCGCGCTGCCCGATCGCTGCGTCGACATGATCTTCGCCGACCCGCCCTATAATCTCCAGCTCGGCGGCGACCTGCATCGCCCCGATGGCAGCCAGGTCGACGCGGTCGACGACGACTGGGACAAGTTCGACACCTTCGCCGCCTATGACCGCTTCACCCGCGACTGGCTGCGCGAGGCGCACCGCATCCTGAAGGACGACGGCACGATCTGGGTGATCGGCAGCTATCACAACATCTTCCGCGTCGGCACCGCGCTGCAGGACCAGGGTTTCTGGGTCCTCAACGATATCGTCTGGCGCAAGGCCAATCCGATGCCGAATTTCAAGGGCACCCGCTTCACCAACGCGCATGAGACGCTGATCTGGTGCTCGAAGGCGGAGAAGGCGAAATACACCTTCAACTACCGCACGATGAAGGCGCTCAACGACGATGTGCAGATGCGGTCCGACTGGACCCTGCCGATCTGCTCGGGCGGCGAGCGGCTGAAGGACGATGACGGCCACAAGGCGCATCCGACCCAGAAGCCGGAAAGCCTGCTCTACCGCGTGATGCTGGCCTGCACCGAGCCGGGCGACCTCGTCCTCGATCCCTTCTTCGGTACCGGCACCACCGGCGCCGTCGCCCGCCGCCTCGGCCGCCGCTGGATCGGGATCGAGCGCGAGGACAAATATATCAAGGTCGCGACCCAGCGCATCGCCGCGACCCTGCCGCTCGACGAGAGCGCGATGATGTCGATCCCCGAGAAGAAGGCCATGCCGCGCATCGCCTTCGGCCTGCTCGTCGAGGGTGGCCTGATCCCGCCGGGCTCGGTCGTCACCGATGCCAGGCGCCGCTGGTCGGCCACGGTCCGCGCGGACGGGATGCTGGCGAGCGGTTGCGGCGCGATCGGCTCGATCCACCGGCTCGGCGCGCAGCTCCAGAAGGCGCCGTCGTGCAACGGCTGGAGCTTCTGGCACATCGAGACCGCCCAGGGGCTCGAGCCGATCGACGCGGTCCGCCAGCGCCACCTCGCCGAACTCGGAAGCTGACGGGCTTTCCTCCGGCCGTTCGAGCGAATAGGTCGGCGGCATGAGCATCTCCCGCTACGCCCGGCTCTATTTCCGGCCGACCGCCTTCGTCGCCTCGCCCTTCGGCCATGCCGAGGGCACGGTGGCGCGGCTGGCGGGCGGACTGGTCTGGTTCTCCGCCTATGAGGTGATCGCCGTCGATGGGGGGCAGCGGGTCGCGACCCGCCATGTGCCCGTCGCGGCGATCGATGCTTTCGTCGACAGCCTGTCCGGCGAGCAGGTGGAGGACGCGCGGCGGACGATCGCGCGGATCGTGGCGCCGCGCCCACCGGTCGAACTGGGCGCGCGCGTCCTGCGCTTCGATCAGCCGCAGGTCATGCTGATCCTCAACATCACGCCCGACAGCTTCTCGGACGGCGGCAACCATCTCGACGACCCCGCCGCCGCGACCGATGGCGCCTTCGCGGCGGTCGAGGCGGGGGCGGCGATCGTCGATGTCGGCGGGGAATCGACCCGGCCGGGCGCCAGACCCGTCTGGGAGGGCGACGAGATCGCCCGGATCGAGCCGGTGGTGCGGCGGCTGGCGGCGGGCGGGGCGATCGTCTCGATCGACACGCGCAAGGCGGCGGTGATGGCGGCGGCGCTGGCGGCGGGGGCCGCGATCGTCAACGACGTCTCCGCGCTCGCTTATGACCCGAAGGCGGCGGCGCTGCTGGCGCGGCACGATTGCCCGGTCGTGCTGATGCACCATCAGGGCGATCCCGAGACGATGCAGCGCGAGCCGCGCTACGGCGACGCGCTGATCGAGGTCTATGACTGGCTGGCGGAGCGGATCGCCTTCGCCGAGGCGGCGGGCATCGCGCGCGGCCGGATCATCGTCGATCCCGGCATCGGCTTCGGCAAGAACCTCCGCCACAATCTCCAGATATTGAACGGGCTGGCGCTGTTCCACGGCCTCGGCTGTCCGCTGCTGCTGGGCGCCAGCCGCAAGCGGATCATCGGCGCGCTGTCGAACGAGGCGCCGGTCGACCAGCGCCTCGGCGGCTCGGTCGCGCTGGCGCTTCACGGCGCCCAGATGGGCGCGCAGATATTGCGGGTCCACGACGTGCCCGAGACGGTGCAGGCGATCCGGGTGTGGCGCGGGATGCGCGACGAGGCGCTGACGCCTTCCTTTTGACGTCGCCCCTGCGTAGGCAGGGGCCATGTCTGTCCTCTCCCCGATGGTCAACTGGCTGAGAAGAGACATGGGCCCCTGCCTGCGCAGGGGCGACGCCACCTACACATCAATCTCTTCGTCATCGACGCTGGCCGCATTGGCCTGGATGAAGGCGAAGCGGTGCTCGGGGTTCTTGCCCATCAGCCGGTCGACGAGGTCGCGGACGCTGGCGCGCTCCTCATATTCCTGGGGCAGGGTGACGCGCAGCAGGGTGCGGGTCGCCGGGTCCATGGTCGTCTCGCGAAGCTGCTGCGGGTTCATCTCGCCCAGGCCCTTGAAGCGCGCGACCTCGACCTTCTTGCCCTTGAACTCGTTCGCCTCGATCTCGGCGCGATGCTCGTCGTCGCGGGCGTAGAGGCTCTTGGTGCCCGCGGTCAGGCGATAGAGCGGCGGCTGTGCGAGATAGAGATGCCCTTCGCGGACGAGGTCGGGCATCTCCTGGAAGAAGAAGGTCATCAGCAGGGTCGCGATATGGGCGCCGTCGACGTCGGCGTCGGTCATGATCACGATCCGCTCGTAGCGCAGCAGATCGACATTGCACTTGTCGCGGCTGCCGCAGCCGAGCGCCTGGATGATATCGGCGATTTCCTGGTTGGCGCCGATCTTCGCGCTGTTGGCGGAGGCGACGTTCAGGATCTTGCCGCGGATCGGGAGGATCGCCTGGGTCTTGCGGTCGCGCGCCTGCTTGGCCGATCCGCCGGCCGAGTCGCCCTCGACGATGAACATCTCGGTCCCTTCGGGCGAGTCGTTCGCGCAGTCGGTGAGCTTGCCGGGCAGGCGCAGCTTGCGCGACGAGGTCGCGGTCTTGCGCTTGATGTCGCGTTCGGCCTTGCGGCGCAGGCGATCGTCCATCCGGTCGAGGACGAAGGCGAGCAGCGCCTTGCCGCGCTCCATATTGTCGGCGAGGAAATGGTCGAAATGGTCGCGCACCGCATTCTCGACGAGCCGCGCGGCGTCGGGCGAGGTCAGCCGGTCCTTGGTCTGGCTCTGGAATTGCGGATCGCGGATGAACACCGACAGCATCTGTTCGGAGCCGGTGACGACGTCGTCGGCGGTGACGTCCTTGGCGCGCTTGTTGCCGACCAGTTCGGCGAAGCCGCGGATGCCCTTGACCAGCGCGGCGCGCAGGCCGGTCTCATGGGTGCCGCCGTCGGGGGTCGGGATGGTGTTGCAATAATAGCTGTACGAGCCCTCGGACCAGAGCGGCCAGGCGACCGCCCATTCGACCGATCCCTGGCCGTCGGCGAAATCCTGCTTGCCCGAGAAGAACTGGCTGGTCGCGCATTCGCGGTCGCCGATCTGCTCGCGCAGATGATCGGACAGGCCGCCGGGGAACTGGAACACCGCGTCGGACGGGGTGTCGTCGCCGATCAGCGAGGGATCGCATTTCCAGCGGATCTCGACCCCCGCGAACAGATAGGCCTTCGACCGGGCGAGCCGCATCAGCCGGCCCGGCCGGAAATGCGCGCTCGGGCCGAAGATCTCGGGATCGGGGGTGAAGGAGACGCTGGTGCCGCGCCGGTTGGGCGCCGCGCCCAGCTTCTCGATCGGGCCCAGCGTGGTCCCGCGCGAGAAGCGCTGGCGGAACAGCTCCTTGTTGCGGGCGACCTCGATCACCGTCTCGGTCGACAGCGCGTTCACCACCGACACGCCGACGCCGTGCAGGCCGCCCGAGGTGGCATAGGCCTTGTCGCTGAACTTGCCGCCCGAATGGAGCGTGCTCAGGATCACCTCGAGCGCCGACTTGCCGGGGAATTTCGGGTGCGGATCGACCGGGATGCCGCGGCCGTTGTCGATCACGGTCAGCCGGTTGCCGACCTGCAGCGACACCTCGATCCGGTTCGCATGGCCCGCCACCGCCTCGTCCATCGCATTGTCGAGCACCTCGGCGGCGAGGTGGTGATAGGCGCGCTCGTCGGTGCCGCCGATATACATGCCGGGCCGGCGCCGGACGGGTTCGAGCCCTTCCAGCACCTCGATGGCCGAGGCGTCATAATTTCCGGAACTGGTGGACGGCGCGGAGGCGAAGAGATCGTCGGACATTGCCGGCGACTATAGGACCGCTCGACGCCAAAAGGAAAGTGGCGCCGACACCGATGCGACGATGGCGGCGCGACCTCCGGTCAGCCGCAATAGACCTTCACGACATTGCCCGCCGCGTCGGTCTCGACGTTCAGCCGGTCGGTGCGATAGTCCATCGTCACCGCCTGGCCGGGCGCGATCACGCGCACCGTCTTGGCGCCGGCTGCGGTGCGGGCCTGTTCGGCGACGGCCTGGCCGTTCTGGCCGACGAAGGCCTCGGCCCGGGCGGGTGCGCAGGCGACCGGCGGCACGGCGTTCGATTCAGGCACCGACTGGCCCGGTTCCGATACCGTCGCCGTGCATCCGCCCAGCGCCAGCGCCGACAGCCCGATCACCCATGTCCGCATCGATCTTCCCCTCGCGATGTTGCGAAAGGGATTATCTGACGCGCGGACCGCCAAAGGGCAAGGGCGGCGGCGGCCGGCGGTCGCGGCGCGGCAGCTGCGCCTGATAGGCGACCGAGCAATGCTCGAGGCAATAGGGGAAGCCGGGGTTGATCGGATCGCCGCAGAAATGGAAGTCCGGCTCGCCCGGATGGCCGAGCGGCCATTTGCAGACCTTGTCGTTGAGTTCGAGCAGGCTGGTCTTGTCCGCCATCTCCGCCGAAGGCTTGGCGGGGACCAGGCGGCGCGGCGGCGCCGGCGGGATCGGGCTGCTCTGCTCGCCGGGCGACTGGCGCTGGAAACCGCCGGGCCGATCGGAGCGGACGATCGGCTGCGGCGTCGTCGGCGCAGGGGCGGAGCGGCGGCGGCCGGGCGGCGACACCGGGGCCGGGGCGGGCGTCGGCCGGCGCGGCGGCGGCGCGGCCGCCTCTTTCGGGGGGGCGTCGCGGCGGCGGCGCTGGCGCGCCGACGGGGGCATCGCCCCTTCACCGGGGAGGGACGCGCCTCGAGGTCGAGGCGATGGGCCTTGCCGATCACCGCGTTACGGCTGACGCCGCCCAGCTCGTCGGCGATCTGGCTCGCCGTCATCCCCTGCCCCCACAGGCGCTTGAGCTGGTCTATCCGTTCTTCCGTCCAGGACATGCTTTCACCTCGTCTGCGCCCGCGCCTGGGCGTCCCCAGGCTCTTGCAGGCGGGGCGGGGAGCCGATAGGCGAAATGCCCATGAGCGACCAGCCCAAAAAATTCGTGATTCCCACGCCCGGCGAGCCGGTGATCCCGTTCTTCAACTGGGGGGGAATGCGCGCCCTCTATGTGAAGGAGGTGAAGCGTTTCTTCAAGGTCCAGCTTCAGACAATCTGGGCCCCGGCCTTCACCACCCTGCTGTACCTGATCATTTTCACCGTCGCGCTCGGCCGCGGCGGGCGGGAAGTGATGGGGCATCCCTTCGCGACCTTCGTCGCGCCGGGCCTGATCGTGATGGGCATGATGAACGCCGCCTTCGCCAATTCCAGCTTCTCGCTGCTGGTCGGCAAGATGCAGGGGACGATCATCGATTATCTGATGCCGCCCCTGTCGACCGGCGAGATGCTGGCCGCGCTGGTCGGCGCGGCGGTGACCCGCGCGATCCTGGTCGGACTGGCGCTGTGGGTGGCGATGCTGTTCTGGCCGGGGGTCGACGTGATCCCGGTCCATCCGGCCGCCGTGCTGTGGTTCGGGCTGATGGGATCGATGCTGCTCAGCCTGATCGGGGTGCTCACCTCGATCTGGGCGGACAAGTTCGACCATAGCGCCGCGATCCAGAATTTCGTGGTCGGGCCGCTGTCGCTGCTGTCCGGCACCTTCTATTCTATCGAGAACCTGCACGGCGTGTTCCAGGCGCTGAGCCACGCCAACCCGTTCTTCTACGTGATCTCGGGCTTCCGCTACGGCTTCATCGGCACCGCCGACTCGCCGGTGCTGATCGGCGCGATCAGCCTGCTGGTGATCAACCTGCTGCTGGTCTGGGCCAATTATGTGGCGCTCGACCGCGGCTGGAAGATCAAGAGTTGATTTTGTTTGAGCCTCAGGCGCCGGGCGCCTGAGGCCCAATCAAAAAAAAGCCCCGGCAAGAACCGGGGCTTTTCGGCTCACTTGTAGCGGCGGCGGCCGTGCTTATCGATGTAGTATTTCCGGCCGTGGCTATCGCGATAATAGCGGCGTTCCTTGTTGAGGGTGTTGACCAGCGCGCCGCCCGCGCCGCCGATCAGGGCGCCTTCGCCCACCGACAGGCCCGGGATCACCGCACCGGCGACCACGCCGCCCGCGGCGCCGATGCCGGCGCCACGCAGAATATGTTCGGCGCTCTGCGCAAAGGCGGGAGCGCCCGCACCGGCGACCGACAGGGCGGATACCGCCGCAATGATCTTGATCGTCTTCATGACTACTTCCCTTCCTGCAAACGCGTGCCTGACAAACGTGGTCGCCCGACATGGGTTCCGCCGTTCACCCGGCGTTGTTTCGTATAGGAAAGGCCAACTGAACGCCCGCTGAAAGCGTCGTTCATCCTGGGGCTTCAAACCCAGCCTTCGAACACCTGGTCGCGCGGGCGGTGGCCGTCGGCCCATTGGCGGATATTGGCGATCACCCGCTCGCCGGTCTCGGCGCGCCCTTCGAAGGTGGCCGATCCCATGTGCGGCAGCAGCACGACATTGTCGAGCGCGAGCAGCCGGGGATCGATCGCCGGCTCGTGCGCGAAGACGTCGAGGCCGGCGCCGGCGATCGCGCCGCGTTCGAGCCGGTCGAGCAGCGCTTCCTCGTCGATGATCGGGCCGCGCGCGGTGTTGATCAGGTAGAGATGCTCGGGCAGCAGCGCGAGCCGCCGCGCGTCGATGAGGTTCTCGGTCTCGGGCGTGTGCGGGCAGTGGATCGTGACGATGTCGCTGTCGACCAGCAGCCGGTCGAGATCGGGCTCGTAGCGCGCGGCAAGCTCCTGCTCGACCGCCTCGGGCAGGCGATGGCGGTTGTGATAGCTCACCGTCAGGTGGAACGCGGCGGCGCGGCGGGCGACGGCGCGGCCGATCCGGCCCATGCCGACGATGCCGAGCCGCTTGCCCGAGACACGGTGGCCGAGCATCGACGCCGGGCTCCAGCCGGTCCAGCTTCCCGACCGCACCAGCTTCTCGCCCTCGGCCAGCCGCCGGGGCACCGACAGGATCAGCGCCATCGTCATGTCGGCGGTGTCCTCGGTCAGGACGCCGGGGGTGTTGGTGACGATGACGCCGGCGGCGCGCGCGGCTTTCAGGTCGATATGGTCGACGCCGTTGCCGAAATTGGCGATCAGTTGCAGCCGGCCCCGGCCCGCCGCGATGACGGCGGCGTCGACATGATCGGTGATCGTCGGGACCAGCACGTCGCAGCGCGCGGCGGCGGCGGCGAGCGCCTGGGGGTTCAGCGCAAGGTCGCCCTCGCTCAGCTCGACGTCGAACAGCTCGCTCATCCGCGCCTCGATCTGCGGGGGGAGGCGCCGGGTGACGACCAGCCTGGGACGGCGGGGGCGATCTTGCTTGGCCATGGGCTGTCGCTAATCCCGCCCGGCCCCGAGCGCAAGCAGAGCGTCTCGACTCTCGGGCCCGAGGCCCTTGAACCGCGATGGCCGCCCTCTACTATGGCGACAGGAGCCGATTGGGGAATGATGGTGAAGAAGCTGGGTTGGACGTTGCTGGGGGCTCTGCTGATCGCGGGGGCGGGGGAGGCGCAGGAGCGCCGCGTACCCTATTGGGCGTCGATCGCGACCGGCGACGCGCTGCTCCGCACCGGGCCCGAGCGCACCTATCCCGCCACCTGGCGCTATCGCCGCCGCGACCTGCCGGTGCAGGTGGTGCAGGTCTACGGCAACTGGCGCCGCATCCGCGAGCAGGACGGGACCGAGGGCTGGATGCTCGCGACGCTGCTGAGCGCGACCCGCACCGCCGTCGTCACCGGCGACGCGCCGGCGGAGATGCATGCCGATCCCAGCACCGGTTCCGGCCTCAACTGGCGCGCCGAGCCCGGCGTCGTCGGCCGCATCAGCAAGTGCGAGAGCGACTGGTGCCTGTTCGACGTCGGCGGCAAGCGCGGCTACATCCAGATCGAGCATATCTATGGCGTCGATCCGGGAGAGGTGGTCGAGTGAGCCTGGGCCCGACCATCGAAACGGCGCGGCTCGTCCTGCGCCCGCACCGGATCAGCGACTATGAGGATTGCTGCGCGCTGACCAGCGATCCCGAGGCGGTGCGGATGATCTACCAGAACCCGATGAGCCGCGAGGATACGTGGCACCGGCTGCTGCGTTTCGCGGGCCATTGGTCGCTGCTCGGCTACGGCCTGCTGATCGTCGAGGAGAAGCTGAGCGGCCGGGTGGTCGGGGAGGTCGGCCTCGCCGATTTCCATCGGGGCCTGGGCGATGATTTCGATCCCTTCCCCGAAATGGCCTGGATGATGTCGACCGAGGTCCATGGCCGCGGCTATGCGACCGAGGCGGCGCAGGCGGCGCTGCGCTGGATGGAGGTCGCCTTCTCGCCCGATCGCACCGTCTGCATCATCGATCCGGCCAACGGGCCGTCGCTGCGCGTGGCCGAGAAGCTGGGCTATCATCCGATCGGCAATGCCGAGTATAAGGGCAAGCCGATCCTCAAGCTGCGGCGCTTTGCTTCGGCGCACGGGTGATCCGACCGGCGGCGGCCCCGGGCCGTCGCAAAAATTTCGCAGGGCTGTCGGATAAGGGTCGACGGGTTCGTCGTAGCGGCGTTGGGGCAGGCGGCCCCATCGATCGCATCGTGACGAAGGAGGATGCCATGTCCCGGATTACCCCCTGCCTGTGGTTCAAGGACCAGGCCGAGGAGGCCGCGCGCTTCTACTGCTCGATCCTGCCCGATTCCCATGTCGACGCCGTCCACCACGCCACCGTCGATTCGCCCGGCCCCAAGGTCGGCGACGTGCTGCTGGTCGAGTTCACCCTGGCCGGCCAGAAGTTGCAGGCGCTCAACGGCGGCATGGACGCCGAATATGGCCTTGCGGTATCGATGTCGTTCGCCGCGCGCGACCAGGCGGAGCTCGACCGGGTGTGGGACGGGCTGCTGGCCGGCGGCGCTGCGCAGCAGTGCGGCTGGCTCGCCGACCGCTACGGCCTGCACTGGCAGATCGTGCCCGAGAACATGGGAGCGATCCTCGCGGACCCGGCCAAGTCGAAGGCCGCCACGACCGAAGTGTTCAAGATGGTGAAGATCGACATCGCGACGCTCGAAAAGGCCGTCGCCAACGCCTGAACGGGAGAGACGACATGGCCAGCAAATTCTTTTGGTACGAACTGATGACCGATGACCGCGCCGCGGCCGAAGCCTTCTACAAGGAGGTGATCGGCTGGACGCTGTCGCCCTACGGCCCGGCCGAGGACCCCTATGTGATCGTCGAGGCTGGCGGCCGCGGCGTCGGCGGGATCATGGCGATCCCCAAGGAAGCCTGCGACCAGGGCATGAAGCCCTGCTGGGCCGGCTATGTCCATGTCGGCGACATCGACGCGGCGGTGGCGAAGGTCCGCGCGGGCGGCGGCAAGGTCTATCGCGAGCCGCAGATGATCCCGAACATCGGCCGCTTCGCGGTCTGCGCCGATCCCCAGGGCGCGATGTTCAACCTGATGCAGCCCGAGGGCGAGGACATGCCGCCGGTGCCGATGGGCACGGTCGGCGCGATCGACTGGCACGAGCTGCACAGCAGCGACGGCAAGGCCGGGTTCGGTTTCTACGCCGGCCAGTTTGGCTGGTCGGCCACCGACGCGCTCGATATGGGGCCGATGGGCACCTATCAGATGTTCGCGATGGAGCCGGTGTCGGGGCCGACCGAATGCGGCGTCACCGTCGGCGGGATGATGACCGACGCGCAGGCGCCCAATCCCTATTGGACCTTCTATTTCCATGTCGACGACATCGACGCGGCGCAGGGCCGGATCGCGGCGAACGGCGGCAGCGTGCTGTTCGGCCCGCAGGAGGTTCCGGGCGGCGCCTGGATCATCAACGCGCTCGACCCGCAGGGCGCGATGTTCTCGATCGCCGGTCCGAAGGCAGGGTGAGGGCTGCCTTTGTCCGTCATTCCCGCGGAAGCGGGAATCCACGGTCACGGGACGCTATTTGACGCGAGGTGCCGCCGTCCATGGATTCCCGCTTTCGCGGGAATGACGATGGTTGTTGGTGGCTGTCTGGCCCGATTAGGGCGGGTCGATCAGCTATAGTTGAAACTGATGCTGATCCGGTCGCCCTTGGCTGTGCTGGGCGGCACCTCGTGGCGCAGCCAGCTTTCCCAGAGCAGGACCATGCCGGGCTTCGGCTCGGCATAGACGAAGCTGCGGCTGTCCTCGGGCGCGTCGGGGGTGCGCGGCGGGGCGGCCATCATCAGCGGCAGGCGCGGGTCCTCCAGCTTCAGCCCGCCCGATCCCGGCGGCACGCAGACGTAGAAGGTGCCGGAAACCACGCTGTGCGGGTGGATATGGCCCGAATGGGTCGCGCCCGGCTTCATCAGGTTGACCCACAGGCTGTCGAGCCGGAGCCGGCGGCCGAGGTCGAGATGGGACTCCTCGGCGAAGCGGTGGACATGGCCGTTGAGCAGCTTCACGAGATCGGCGATCACCGGATCGCGCGCGGGCAGGTCGTTGAGCGACGCATAGGAGGTGTAGCCGCGATAGCCGTGCGCCTTCGACCAGCCCTGGCCCGCCCGGTCCTCCGCGGCGAGCATGCGGACCGAGTCCTCCAGTTCCTCGATCAGCGCGGGATTGTCGATCATCGCCTCGTAGAGGCGGGTGACGAAGAGGGTGCGGATGGCCATGCGTCGCCCCAAGCATGGGCACGGGCGCAGTTCAAGGGCGAGCTTCGCGAGGGCCGGCGCCCTTGAGCAGCGCCACCGCCCTGGCCAACGCCAGATCGTTGGGCTTCTTCGCCGCCGACACGCGGTAGCGCGGGGTGAAGCCGTCGCCTTCGAGCCGCTTGCCGCTGGCGGTGCGGACGTCATATTCGGCTATGGTGATGCGCCCGCCGCCGGGCAGGCCGTGGTCGACGCCGCCGGTCACCGCCCCCGCGCTGCGCTGGCCGACGGTGAAGGCGCCGTTCTCGTCGAGGAAATAGGCCAGTATCTCCGCCGCGCTCGCCGTGTCGGGGCCGACGATCACCGCGAGCGGGCCGAGATAGGCGCTGGCGCCCGATCCGCGCGTCTTCTCCTCGATGTCGCGCTTCCCGCTCAACCGGACCAGCACCCGCCGCTCGCGGGTGAAGGTGCCGGCGATCCTGTCGAGCACGTCGTCGCGCCCGCCGCTGTTGTTGCGCAGGTCGAGGATCACGCCGCGCAGGCCGGGCGTCTCCGCGATCGCCTGCCGGACCCAGCGGTCGTCGCCCGGATCGAACTGGTCGAAGGCGAGCAGCAGCAGCCCGCCGTCGAGCCGCGCCATGCGCCGCGCGGAGGGTTCGTCGCCGTCCTCCGGCGGCTCCTTCGACCGCGCGAGCTCGCTCGGGCTGATCGCATAGACATGGCTGTCGTCGAGCTGGTCGAGCATCCGGTTGATCACCGCGTAGAGCTGCTTCTCGCCGCGCGCGGCGATCGCCTGCGGGTAGAAGCGGTCGCGGATCAGGCCCCAGTCGTTGCCGCCCATCTTCGGGTCCCAATAGCGGTCGGCGACCAGTTCCCAGGCGCGGTCGAACACGCGTTCGTTGAGCGAGTCCTCCCGCGCGAGGGCGGGGCCGTTCGCCGCGACGAGCAGGCTCGCCAGCAGGGCGAGGCGGGGCAGGGCGCGCATCAATCCTCTCCTTCGGCGGCGCAGCGCAGCGTCAATATGTGGCGGTTCCCGTCATAGGCGGCCTCGCCGCAGCGATCGAGCCGGTCGCGCGCGACCAGCACGACCGGCCACGCCTCCTGCAGCGGGACCTTCTTCGCGACGACGATGTCCTGCGGTTCGGACGGATCGACAGGGAAGGCGTGGCGCCCGCCGAAATCGGCGGTGCGCACCGCGATCCGCGGATAGGGGAAACCGGCGATCGCGGCGGGCCGGTCGAAGTCCAGGGTCGAGATCGGGCGTTCGATGCCGAACGCCGCGACCACCGATCCGCCGTCCGTCAGCCGGCCACCCTGCGCCCGCGCGAGGATCGCGCCGGCCGAGGCGGTGGCGACGCTTTCGGGGCGTTGCAACGAGAATTGGACGAAGATGGTGTCGCGACCCATCGCGATGGCGGCCTGGGGGCCGTGCTCGTCATTGTCGTCGATCAGGAAATCGGCGGTCCGTTCGGGCGGGGGCGCACCCGGCCGCTCGAAGCGGATCGTCGCATAGGGGAGCAGGCCGATCCCGATCTCCCCGTCGACCCCGGCGCAACAGTCGCGGCCGTGCGACGCGACCGTCACCAGCATGCGCCGGCCGTTGAGGGTGACCGGCGCGGCCGCCTGGATGCCCTTCAGCGTCTCGCGCCCGACCAGCGCGTCGAAGCCCGATTCGAAGCGGAAGCGGCGATCGGGCGGATCGGCGGCGAGCCGGTCGGCGGCATCGGGATTGAGTTCGATCAGCCGCTTCTGGTCGAGCGCGACGCGCAACCGCAGCGGCACGTCGCCGATCCGGACCTCCCGATCACCGGATCGTTCTGGTCGAGCCGGAGCTCGCCGGTGAGGTGGAGGTTGCCGGGCGGCGGCGGGGATGTCGTCGCCAGGAGCGGACGGCGCAGCAGTGACCGGCGCCAGGCAGCTGCCGCGCCGGGCATCTATCGGCCGCCGTCAGTTGGCGCGATAGCTGCGATATTGTGGGGTCGCCGCGACCGTGCGGGCGCTGCGGCTGCTGCTGTAGCGGGTGGTGCCGCGATAGCTGCGACCGCGATAGGTGCGGTGTTCCTTGTTGATCAGCGTGTTGTACAGTACGCCGCCCGCGCCGCCGACCAGCGCGCCTTCGCCGATCGAGAGGCCGGGGATGACCGCGCCGGCGATCACGCCGCCGGCGGCGCCGATGCCCGCGCCGCGCAGGATGTGCGAGGCGCTCTGCGCCGAGGCGGGCGCAGCGACGGCGCCCATCGAGAGCAGGGCGGCGCTGCCAAGGACGAACAGTTTCTTCATGGCAGGTACTCCTTCAAAATCCGATACCGGTAACGGGCGAGAAACGACCCGGTTCCGGCGTTCATTCCGGAGCAAGGAAATAGTTGCCTGGCTCCGTCCTGCTCATTGAAGGTTCAGTAGCTGAACCGCATATTGCTCGCGGAAGTGGAGACCATGTCATGCGCGCTACTCTGTGCTTAATCGGCGCTATGTTGATGACGACGACCTTGCCGGCCCAGGCGGCCCGGCCGGATCCCGAAGCCCGGATCGCCAAGGCGCTCGAGGGGCGGGTGGCCGGCAAGCCGGTCGATTGCATCCCGCTGCGCCAGATCCAGTCGACCGAGATCTTCGACCGGACCGCGATCCTCTACAAGGTCGGCAGCACCTGGTACCTCAACCGGCCGGCGTCGGGGGCGAACTTCCTCGACCGCAACGATATCTTGCTGACCGACACGCACAGCTCCAACCTGTGCAGCATCGATATCGTCCGGCTGATCGACCAGACGAGCCGCTTCCCGAGCGGTTCGCTCGGTCTCGGCAAGTTCGTGCCCTATACGAAGAAGAAGGGCTGACGCCTCTCGACTCCGGCCGAGGCTATTCGGCGGACAGGTCCTCGCCGGTGTCGTGATAGGCCAGCTCGCGCTGGACCGCGATATTGTCTCGATAGGCCGCGATCAGGGCGGCGTCGCGCGGCGCGCGGACGCGGACTTGGACGGGACCGGACATCGCATAGGGGATGATCGGGGCGTCGGCCTGCTGCGGCGCGACCGGCGTCCGCGGGTGGAGGTCGATCGACGGCTGCGCCATGGCGCCGGTGCCGCTGATGATCGCCAGGGTGACGGCCAACGTCCTGAACATCGTTCGATCCTCGAGCTTACAGATACGCAACCAACTTTCGTCCGCTGATTACACCCGCCCGGCTCCCAGAAAAAGTAAACTATCCGCATCCGTGGCGATCGGCGCCGTCGGGCGCGCAAAGAAAAACGCCGGGGGAGGACCCCCGGCGTTTCTCGTTTCTTCGCGGTATCGAAGGGCTGGGATCAGCGCTTCGAGAACTGGAAGCTGCGGCGGGCCTTCGCCTTGCCGTACTTCTTGCGCTCGACCGCGCGGCTGTCGCGGGTCAGGAAGCCGGCGGCCTTCACCGGCGCGCGCAGGATCGGCTCATACTTGGTCAGCGCCTGGCTGATGCCATGCTTGACCGCGCCGGCCTGGCCCGAAAGGCCGCCGCCCTTGACGGTGGCGACGACGTCATACTGGCCCTCGCGCTCGGCGACGCCGAACGGCTGGTTGATGACGAGGCGCAGCGTCGGACGCGCGAAATAGACTTCCTGGTCACGGCCGTTGACCGTGATCTTGCCGGTGCCGGGCTTCAGCCACACGCGGGCGACGGCGTCCTTGCGGCGGCCGGTCGCATAGGCACGGCCCTGCGCGTCGATCTCCTGCTCGCGGAGCGGAGTGGTCGGCAGGATGGGAGCGGCGACGACCGGAGCCGCGGCTTCGTCAGCCGGCGCGGCGGCAGCGGGCGCCGCATCGACGGGAGCGGCCGGGGCGGGCGCCGCGCTGGTCAGCGCGGCGAGATCGGAAAGGGACTGGCGGTTGTCGGACATTATGCGCCCACCTTGTTCTTGCGGTTCATCGACGCGATGTCGAGGACTTCAGGGTTCTGGGCGGCGTGCGGATGCTCCGCGCCCTTGAAGATGCGCAGGTTGCGCATCTGCTGGCGGCCGAGCGGGCCGCGCGGGATCATGCGCTCGATCGCCTTTTCCAGCACGCGCTCGGGGAAGCGGCCGTCGAGGACCTTGTCCGCGCGGGCTTCCTTGATGCCGCCGGCATAGCCGGTGTGGCGATAATAGACCTTCTGGGTCAGCTTCTTGCCGGTGAAGCGCACCTTCTCCGCATTGATGACGATGACGTTGTCGCCGCAATCGATGAACGGGGTGTAGCTCGGCTTGTGCTTGCCGCGCAGGATATTGGCGATGATCGAGGCGGCGCGGCCGACGATCAGCCCTTCCGCGTCGACGATGTGCCACTTCTTTTCCACCGTGGCGGGGGTCGCCACCTTGGTGGTCTTCATGAGCGCCTTCATGGGCCTGGACCTTCTTGTTTCGATCGTTCCAAATGAACGACGCCGCCCCCCGACATTGGTCGCACGGCGACCAATGTCTAGCCTTTTGGATAGAGCCTGATTCACGTCATCGGCGGAAGCGCGGAGCGCTTCCTCCTCAAAAACGATCAGGCTCTGGGAGCGGCGTTGACGGAGCGCTAATGCGCGCGGGCCCCGAAAGAGTCAAGGAAAATGGGCTTATTTTAATGAGGTATTATGATACCTTTGGCTTGTCCAGACCGTGCCCGGCCCACAGCAGCGCGGCCAGCAGCAGCACCGCCACCGCCTGGTGCGCGACCGCGACGGCGATGTCGACGCCGGTGAGCAGCGTCGCGATGCCGAGGGCGATCTGGACGACGATCAGGGTGGCGACCGCGTGGACCGGGCCGACCGCGCCCCGCTTGCGCGCCGCGCGGGCGACGGCGAGCGCGGCGATCGCCGCGGCCCAGGCCCACCAGCGATGGACGAACTGCACGACGATCGGGTTTTCGTGGAGATTGGCGAGGCCCTGCGCCACGTTCCATCCGCCGGCGGGGAACCATTCGTCGCCCATCTTCGGCCAGGTCGCGAAGGCATAGCCCGCGCGCAGGCCCGCGACGAAGGCGCCGAGCATGATCTGCACCGCCAGGGTCAGCACGGCGGCGACGGCGAGGGCGGTCGGCCGCGCCGGGCGGGCATCGGGATCGCGCGCCAGCCGGCGCAGGTCGAGCACCGTCCAGACCAATGCCGAGAAGATCAGCAGCGCGGCGATCAGGTGGGTGGCGAGGCGGATATGGCTGACCTCGGTCCGCACCGACAGGCCCGAATAGACCATCCACCAGCCGATCGCGCCCTGCAGCCCGCCGAGCGCGAAGATGCCGATCATCCGCCAGCCATAGCCGGCCGGGATCGCGCGCTTCCACCAGGCGACGATCATGACGCCGGCCAGCACCGCGCCGATGCCGCGCGCGAGCAGCCGGTGCATATATTCCCAGAAATAGATCGCCTTGAATCCCTCCAGCGTCATGTGGAGGTTGAAGGCGGCATATTGCGGGATGCGCTTGTAATTCTCGAACTCGGCCAGCCATTCGGCTTGGTTGAGCGGCGGGACGATGCCGCGCACCGGCTTCCACTCGGTGATCGACAGGCCCGACTCGGTCAGCCGGGTGATGCCGCCGACGACGACGATCGCGAACACCAGCACCGCCACCAGCAGCAGCCAGTTGGCCAGGGCGTTGGGGCGGGGCGAGGGAGCGGCGGGACGGGCGAGGATCGACATGGCCGCGCTCATGCGCCAGCGGACCGCGGGGATCAAGTATGGCGGACGATGACCCTTTCCACTCTCTTCCACGCCACCCCAGCGGAGGCTGGGGTCCATGTCTCTTTTCACCCGAAATGACATCTGAGAAGACGACAGACATGGATGCCAGCCTCCGCTGGCATGGCGGATGACGATTGCAGTGGTCTCGCACATTCGGCCCGCCTATCATGGTCGCATGCATGCACGGATCGAGCGGGAGGATGGGGTGAACAAGCCCCGGCGCGGCGTCACCCGGCGCAGTCTGCTGGTCGGCGGCGGCGCGGCGGCGGGGCTGGTGCTGGGCTGGGCGGTCTGGCCGCGCCGCTATGGGCCCAATCTCGCGCTCGGGCCGGGCGAGCAGCTATTCAACGCCTTCCTCAAGATCGCGACCGACGGCCGGGTGATCGTCGCGGTGCCGCAGGCGGAGATGGGGCAGGGCGTCTACACTTCCATGCCGCAGATCCTGGCCGACGAACTGGGCGCCGACTGGCGCACGGTCGGCGTCGAGCCGGCGCCGATCAACCCGGTCTACGCCAACACCCTGCTGGCCGAGGAGCAGGCGCGCGAGCAGCTTCCCGCCTGGCTGCACGGGCCGGGCGAATGGGTCGCGCGCGAGGTCGCGATCCGCATGAACCTCACCATCACCGGAGGCTCCTCCTCGATCCGTTCGTTCGAGACGCGCCTGCGCGAGGCGGGCGCGGCGGCGCGCAGCCTGTTGTGCATGGCGGCGGCGGACCGCTGGGGGATCGACTGGAAGGCGTGCGACACCGAGGCCGGCTTCGTCGTGCGCGGCGACGACCGGCTGGCGTTCGGCACATTGGCCGAGGCCGCCGCGCGGCTGACCCCGCCCGACGATCTGCGGCTGCGGGACCGGGACGAACGGACGCTGGTCGGCCGGCCGGTGCCGCGCCTCGACCTGCCGGCCAAGGTCGACGGCAGCGCGCAGATGGGCGCCGACATCCGGCTGCCGGGCATGGTCTACGCCTCGATCGCGCACGGCCCCTATGGCGACGCGCATCCCGTGAAGATGGCGACCGCCGCGGCCGACGAGACGCCCGGCGTGATGGCGGTGCTCACCAATCCCGGCTGGGTCGCCGTGGTCGGCACCAATTGGTGGGCGGCCGATCGCGGGCTGGAAGCGCTGGCGGTCGAGTTCGAGACGCGTTCGCCTCGCCCCGACGACGGCACCGTGCGCCGCGCGCTGGCCGCCGCGCTCGACAAGGGCGAGGCGAAGCGCTTCGTCGAGCATGGCGATCCCGATGCGGCGCTGGCCGGGCAGGGCGTGGTCACCGCCGCCTATTCGGTGCCGATGATCGCCCATGCGGCGCTGGAGACGCTGACCGCGACCGCGCGCTTCGGCGATGGCGGGGTCGAGGTCTGGGTGCCGACCCAGGCCGCGCCGATGGCCCGCGCCGCCGTGGCGCGAGCGGTCGGCCTCGACGAGGGGCGGGTGACGATCTACCCGACGCTGGTCGGCGGCGGCTTCGGCCGCAAGACCGAGGTGCAGGCGGCGGTCGAGGCGGCGATCATCGCGTCCAAGGTCCGCAAGCCGGTCCAGCTCGTCTGGCCGCGCCGCGAGGATATCCAGCACGGCCGCTTCCGCCCGCCCGCGACCGCGCGGCTGAAGGCGAAGCTCGGCCCGGCCGGTTCGATCGCCGGCTGGTCGGCGCGGATCGCCGCGCCCTCGACCAATGCCGAGATGATGGCGCGGCTGACCGGCGGCGCGCAGAAGTCCAGCTACGGCCCCGACCGCGGCGTGGTCGAGGGCGCCGCGCCGCCCTATGCGATCGCGGCGCTGGCGGTCGAGCATGTCGAGGCGGTGACCGGCGTGCCGACCGGTGCCTGGCGGTCGGTCGCCAACAGCTACACCGCCTTCTTCACCGAGAGCTTCGTCGACGAGCTGGCGCTGGTCGCCGGGCTCGATCCGCTGTCCTTCCGCATGCAGGCCCTGAGCGGCCAGCCCCGCCTCGCCCGCTGCCTGCAGATGGCGGCGTCGATCGGCGCGTGGCAGGGCGGGGAGCCCGGCACCGGCCAGGGGCTGGCGGCCCATAGCTGCTTCGGCAGCCATGTCGCGATGCTGGTCGAGGCGCGGATCGAGGGCGACCAGGTCAAGGTGCCCAACGTCACCGCCGTCGTCGACATCGGCCGCACGATCCACCCCGACATCGTCCGCCAGCAGGTCGAGGGCGGCATCTTGTGGGGGCTGGCCAACGCGTTCGGCAACGGCATCTCGATCCGCGAGGGGATGGTGACCGCGCAGAATTTCGACGGGCTGGGCCTGCCCGACCTCATGTCGACACCGGAGATACGGGTCGAGATCATCCCCTCCGAGCTGCCGCCCGGCGGCGCGGGCGAGATCGCGGTGCCGCCGGTCGCCCCGGCCGTCGCCAACGCGATCTTCGCCGCGACCGGCAAGCGCCTCCGCCACCTGCCGCTGAGGCTGTCCGACGCATGAGCCTTTTGCCGGAGGGGCATGCGCCCGTCGCCGCGCCGAAGATCGGCGTGCTGATCGTCAATCTCGGCACGCCCGACGCCCCGACGCCGGGCGCGGTCAGGCGCTATCTGGGCGAGTTCCTGTCGGACCGGCGGGTGGTGGAGATTCCGCCGATCGCCTGGCAGCCGATCCTGCGCGGCATCATCCTCAACGTCCGGCCGCGCAAGTCTGCCCATGCCTATGCGCAGGTGTGGAGCGAGGAGGGGTCGCCGCTCGCCGCGATCACGGCGCGCCAGGCGGCGGCGTTGCAGGCCCGTTTCGGCGATCGGGCGATCGTCGATCATGCGATGCGCTACGGCAAGCCGGCGATCGGCGAGCGGATCGCCGCGCTGCAGGCGGCGGGCTGCGACCGCATCCTGATCGCGCCGCTCTACCCGCAATATTGCGCGGCGACGACCGCGACCGCCAACGACGCGGCCTTCGCGGCGCTGGCGAAGATGCGCTGGCAGCCGGCGATCCGCACGCTGCCGCCCTATTTCGACCGTCCCGCCTATATCGACGCGCTCGCCGCCTCGGTGCGCGAGGGGCTGGCGGCGCTGCACGGCGAGCCCGACGCGATCCTCGCCAGCTTCCACGGCATGCCGGCGCGGACGCTCGACCTCGGCGATCCCTATCATTGCCATTGCCGCAAGACCGCGCGGCTGCTGGGCGAGGCGCTGGGCCGCGAGCTGCACGTCTCCTTCCAGTCGCGCTTCGGCCGCGCCCGCTGGCTCGAACCCTCGACCGAGGCGATGCTCGATCGGCTCGCCGGCGAGGGTGTCCGACGGCTGGCGGTGATCGCGCCGGGCTTCTCGGCCGACTGCCTGGAGACGCTCGAGGAACTGGCGATCCGCGGGCGCGACCGCTTCCTCGCGGCGGGGGGCGAGAGCTTCGCCTATCTGCCCTGCCTCAACGACGGCGCGCCCGGCATGGCGATGCTCGAAACGCTGATCGGCGACGAAATGAAGGGTTGGATCGACCGCCCCTGATCATTGCGTGGCGACGACCTTTGAACTGTCATGAATTTCTGTTCGGGGAGCTTCCGTCACGCACGCAGAGGCTCTAGCATCGAGCCGATTCTATGGGAGATCAGTTATGGCGCGGGTTGCGATCGTTACCGGTGGAACCAGGGGTATCGGCGAGGCGATCAGCCTGGCGCTCAGGGACGCGGGCGTCGCCGTCGCGGCCAACTATGCGGGCAATGAGGAACGGGCCAGGGCCTTCACCGAGAAGACCGGCATCCGCAGCTACAAATGGGACGTCGCCGACTATGACGCCTGCCACAAGGGCGTCGAGCAGGTCGAGGCCGAGCTGGGCCCGGTCGACATCGTCGTCAACAATGCCGGCATCACCCGCGACGGCACGCTGCTCAAGATGACCTACCAGGATTGGAAGGACGTCATGGACACCAATCTGGGCGGCTGCTTCAACATGGCGAAGTCGACCTTCCCCGGCATGCGCGCGCGCGGTTGGGGCCGGATCGTCAACATCGGTTCGATCAACGGCCAGGCCGGCCAGTACGGCCAGGTCAACTATGCCGCCGCCAAGTCGGGCATCCACGGCTTCACCAAGGCGCTGGCGCAGGAAGGCGCCAAGTCGGGGGTGACCGTCAACGCGATCGCGCCGGGCTATATCGACACCGACATGGTCGCCGCGGTGCCGCAGGACGTGCTCGCCAAGATCGTCGCCAAGATCCCGGTCGGCCGTCTCGGCCATGCCGAGGAGATCGCGCGGGGCGTGGTGTTCCTGTGCGGCGAGGAAGCGGGCTTCGTCACCGGGTCGACGCTGTCGATCAACGGTGGCCAGCACATGTACTGAGCCCCCCGGGAAAGGAGGCGCGCGGACGGATGGCGGGGCCGGTCAAGCGGTCGGTGAACATCGCCGGCCATGCCACGTCGATCACCCTCGAACCGCCATTCTGGGACGCGCTGGTCCGCGCGGCCGGGGAGGAGGGGGTGCCCCTCAACGCCCTCGTCGCGCGGATCGACGTCGAGCGGATCGCCGACGACGACCTGCCCAACCTCGCCAGCGCGATCCGTGTCTGGCTGTTCCGCCGGGCGCTCGCCGCCTCCGAAGGAACCGGATGATCGCATTGCAGGTGTATTGAAATAGTAATACACTCCGTCCCGCTCGGATCGTGGAAGGGGGATCGGCGGATGGTCGTGATCGGATCGGCGGGGGTGCTGGCGGACGGAAAATGGCGTCCGTTGCGGGCGCTGGGCTGGCTCCTGCTGTTGTGCGTCCTCATCGTCGTCACCTTCAACGGCGTCGCCAAGGCGGCGTTGGCTCTCATGGTCGCGGCCGGCGCCCTTCCGTCCGCGCCGGCCAGCTACAGGCTCGTGGCGGCGGTCCTCGGCGCGATGGCCTTTATCGCCGCCTATTGGGGAGCGGTCCGGTTCGGCGAGCGCAGGACGGTCCCGGAGCTGGACCTGCGCCGGGCGCCGTCCGATCTGCTGCTGGGGCTGGCCGTGGGCGCCGCGCTGATGACCGCGATCATCGGCGCGCTGTGGCTGTTCGGCTGGGCGAGCATCGAGCGGAGCGTCGTCGATCGGGTCGCCCTGGCGCTGCGCGACTCGATCCGGTCGGGCGTGCTCGAGGAACTGGTGCTGCGGCTGGTGATCTTCCGGCTGCTGTGGCGGGCGGTCGGCATATGGCCCGCGCTTGCCGGCGCGGCGTTGCTGTTCGGCCTGCTGCACCTGATCAACCCCGACTCCAGCCCGTTCGCGGCGGCCTGCCTGATCGCCGGGGAGGGCGTCGGCATCGGGCTCTACCTCATCACCGGGCGGATCTGGGCCTCGATCGGGATGCACGCCGGCTGGAACTTCACGCAGGGCTGGATTTTCGGCGCGGCGGTCTCGGGCACCACCGATATCGCCGGCGGGCCGCTGGTCCTCAAGCCGATCCCGGGCGTGCCGGATATCCTCAGCGGCGGCGGCTTCGGCCCGGAGGCATCGCTGGCGGCGCTCGCCATCTCCCTTCTCGCGAGCGCGGCCTTCCTGTGGCGGGCCTGGAAGCTGGGCAGCTTCGTCGCAAAGGATGGGTGAGGTCGCAGAGCCGATCAGGCGTGGGACAGGATGTTGAGCAGCTTGCCGAAGGGATCGCGGACGAAGACGCGCCGCACGCCCCAGGATTCGGTCGCCGGACCATATTCGATCGCATGCCCCGCCTCGACAATCCGCCTATAGCTTTCGTCGAGATCGTCGACCTCGATCGACAGGTCGGGAACCGGCATCCCCGAACCGCCCTCGCTCGCGAAGCTGATCTGCGGGACGGCATCGCCCGATCCGACGAAGGTGACGATCCAGCCATGGTCCATCGCCAGGCTCATCCCTAGCAGATCGCCATAGAAGGCCCTGGCCGCCTCCATCCGATCGGTCGCGATATTCGCCACGACGCGTCTGACCGTCATCCGTCCGGCTCCTCGGTTGGCGAATTCGTTCCGGGTTTGGTCGAGGCGGGTCTTCTGCCCCTTATCGTCATCAAGTCAGTTGAGGCTGGAGATTGGCAGCGTCGCGGATGCGAGCATTGGCGATGCAGATGATTTTGCGCATGAGGGCGGCGAGAGCGAGGCGTTTGGGTTTTCCAGCGCGGACGAGTGCGTTGTAGAAGTCTGCGAGAGGATTTTTGCCGCGAGCGGCGGCGAGGGCGGCGATGAAGAGGGCGGGCCTGATCTGCCTTCGTCCGCCTGAGCTGTGTCGGCGGGCCTGGAGTTTTCCGCTGTCTCTGGGATGAGGGGCGCAACCAGCGAGGCTTGCGGCCTGCCGGCGGTTGAGAGAGCCGAGTTCGGGCATGGTTGCGATCAGGAGAGGAGCGAGGACGGCGGCGACGCCTGGGATGGATCGCAAGGCGCGAGCGCGGGAGCTGAGGTCGCGGTGTTGGTTGATGAGCTCCTCGATCTGAACCTCGATGGTGCGGATACGGTGTTCGAGATCGGCGATATGGTCGCGGATGTCGTCGGCGACGAGATGCCCACGAGGGGCCTTGAGGCGATTGGTTTCCTGGCGCTTCATGGCGACGAGATCGAGGCGTCGTGAGACGAGGAGGCTGATCTGGGCCTGGCAAGGCTCGGGAGGTTGCCAGCGCATCAGGCCGGGACTGCGGTCGATGGCGTAGCGGCTGAGCCAGCGGGCATCGATGGGGTCGGTCTTGGCGCGTTTGCCGAAGGAGCGGATATAGGCCTTGATCTTGGCGGCATCACCGCGGTGAACGGGGATGGCGAGGCCGCAGAGGACGGCGAGGAGCTTGTCCTCATGGCCTCCGGTCGCTTCGCATACGGCCAGATCGCGGTTGCGCAGCGGATCGAGCGCGGCCGTGAGGGCCTGGGTCTCGTTGGCTATGGTGAGGGTCTGGCCGGTTACGCTGTCGAACAGGGTCACGCTGTCCTGGGATACGTCGAGGCCAAGAGCTGTCTGGATTTCGTCGGCATATCGTATCATCTTGGGGTCCCATGCTTCGAATTGTCTGCGGGCGTGCCGAAAGGCGGCCCATTCAAGTCAGCAAGCGATGCGAAGCTGGGGCGACAAGAGCCCTGGATGACGTCGGTCGTTTCGACCTATTCCCGCACGGGCGCCTTGCCGCCACGAGCTGCGGGGTGGCCACCCCGCAGCTCGTCTCGCCAGCCACCCACTCTTAAATCATTTTCCCGAGAGACAATTCCCGCGAAAGCGGGAATGACGATAAGGGGCAGGGTCGCTAATAGACCGACCGCCGGTAGAGCCCCGCCTCGGTCATCGCCTCGAGCACCCCGGTGCCGAGCAGGTCGCCCAGCGTCGCGTGGACATCGTCGTCCATCCGCTTGCTGCCGCAGACATAGATGGCGCCGCCGGCCAGCACCCAGTCGAGGATCGGCGCCTTGGCGTCCTTGATCTGGTCGGTGACGAGGCGCTGCTCGCCGGTTTCGCCCGGGAAGACGAGGTCGCAGCGTTCGAGGTGGCCGGTCGACACCCATTCGGCGATCTCGGCGGCGAGCACCTCGTCGTCGGTGCTGTTGCGGTCGCCGAAGATCAGCCAGTTGCGGGTGCCCGCCGGCCGCGCCTTGATATGGGCGTGCAGCCCGGCCAGCCCGGTCGCGTTGCCGATCAGGATCAGCGGCACCGTATCGGGCGGCGGCACGAAGGCCGGGTCGTCGCGGACCAGCAGGGCGATGCGCTGGCCGGTGTCGACCTCCTCGCACAGCCAGCGCGAGCGGCGCCCTTCGGCCGGGGCGCTGGTCGGGACCTTGCGGACGACCAGGTGGATGGCACCCTCGGCCGGCAGCGACCCGATCATATAGTCGCCGGCCGCGAGCTGCGCCGGACGACCGCCGGGATCGAGCACGTCCTGCGCGGGGCCGCAATAGACATGGGCGACGGCGCCGGCCCGCCATTCGGGCAGGCCGTCCTCCGGTTCGAGCCGCAGCCGGTAGAGCGGCCCGCCGGCCGAATCGGGATTGGCCACGGCCCGCGATATCAGGCGCCAGGCCGTATAGGGCGGCCGTTCGGTCTCGACCGGGTCGGCGATCGGCGGCGCGCGCGGCCGTGCCGGCCGCGGGGCGGGGGCGGGTTGGGGATCGGGCGGCTCCAGCCCTTCGCCGCGCGTCCGCCTCGCCAACAGGAAGACGAGCAGCACGAACGCCAGCGCGGCGAACGCCGCGAGGATCAGCAGCAGATGGTTGAAGCCGTTCACCGACGCGCTCGTCCGGATGGAGGCAGGGCGACCCGGTCCTGCGGGATGGTCGGTCGCATCGGTCGCTGCCTCCCGTCAGTCGCTGGCGGAGGAAGGCAACGGATAGAGATCAACCGGTTCGGCTGCCGCACACTGTCGTTCCCCTACGGGCATGATGATAGGCGGGGTCCGCCCCCGCTGACAACATCATAGCGCGGCCTGGATCGAATTCTCCATTCGTTTCTGTGCCGTAGCGATCTTTCCTGCCGGGCGGCGGCGGCGGTGGCCGTCCCGCCCGCTCACCGCATCAGCAGCGAGCGGGCCTGCGCGGCGATCTGCGCCAGCATCGCCGCGGTCGGGGCCGCCGCCGATCGGGCGCGGCCGACCGTCTGGCGGAACTGCTCTGCCCGGTCGCGATGGGCCTCCAGCCAGGCGGTGACCGCCTCGCCGGGGCCCTTGCCGCCGTGCCGCGCCAGGAAGTCGAGGCGGATCTGGCCGAACTCGCGGGTCAGCCCCGCGATCAGCAGCCGTTCCCAGGCATCCGCGCTGCGGAAGCGCGCCGCCGCCGCCTTGGCCCAGTCGAGCCCCAGCGCCTCGCCCAGCACCACATAGGCGCGGGTGACGTCGACCTCGTCGGCCGAAAGCTCGCTGGCGAGCGCGGCCGTGCCGATCGCGCCGTCGATCTCGGCGATCTCGACGACCGCGTCGATCAGTGCGGGATCGACCTCCTCGGCGGTGATGCGCTGGCGGAGCTGGTCCGACTGCTGGCGCGCCTCGCTGCGGATCAGGTCGGCGCGGGCGTCGTCGAGCCGGGCGAGGCCGGGCTTCAGCATCGCCACCATCGTGCCGATGTCGGTCTCCGCCGCGATGCTGCGGAGCAGGTCGGCGACATGGCCGCGCGCGATCTCGGCCAGCGCGGCGAGCAGCGTCAGCCGCGCCTGCTCGCCGATCGCGGCCTGCTCGATCCGCATGAACAGCGCTTCGAGCCCGAACAGCGCGTCGACCGTGAAATAGGCGGTCGCCACCTGCGCCAGCGAGCAGCCTTCCTCCTCGGCCATCTCGAACGGCGCGACCAGGCCCAGCCGGTTGATCACCCGGTTCGACATCTTGGTCGCCAGGATCTGCGGACGCAGGCGATGCGCCTCGATCGCGTCGGCGAAGCCCTTCTGCATCGCCGGCGGGAAGGCCGCCAGCAGCAGCGGGGCGAGCATCGGATCGCCGGTGCGGTCGCTGTTCTCGATCGCGTCCTGCAGCGCCAGCTTGCCGTGCGACAGCACCACCGCCAGCTCGGGCCGGGTCAGGCCGAGATGCTCTTGCGCGCGGCGCAGCAGCATGTCGTTGCTGTCGAAGCCGTCGACCGCGCGGTTGATGCGGCCATTCTCCTCCAGGATCTCGATGACGCGAAGCTGCGCGGGCATCGCCTCCGCCCCGCCGCGTTCGGCCAGCGACAGCGCCAGCGTCTGCAGGCGGTTGTCCTCCAGCACGATATGCGCGACGTCGTCGGTCATCTTGACGAGCAGCGCGTTGCGCTTGTCGAACTCCAGCCGGCCTTCGAGCATCTCGCGGTTGAGCGCGATCTTGATGTTGACCTCGTTGTCCGAGCAGTCGACGCCCGCCGAATTGTCGATGAAGTCGGCGTTGATCCGGCCGCCCTTCATCGCGAAGGCGATGCGGCCCGCCTGGGTCACGCCCAGATTGGCGCCTTCGCCGACCACCCGGGCGCGGACGTCCTCGCCGTTCACGCGGTGCGCCTCGTTCGAACGGTCGCCGACCTCGGCGTTGGTCTCCGACTTCGCCTTCACATAGGTGCCGATGCCGCCGAACCACAGCAGGTCGACCGGGCTCCTGAGGATCGCCGCGATCAGCGCGGAGGGATCGAGCACCTCGTCGGCGATGTCGAGCGCCTCGCGGATCTGCGGGGAGATCGGAATCTCCTTCTGGTCGCGCGGGAAGATGCCGCCGCCCTTCGAGATCAGCTTGGCGTCATAATCGGCCCAGCTCGACCGGGGCAGGGCGAACAGGCGGTTGCGCTCCTCCCAGCCGGTCGCCGCATCGGGATCGGGGTCGAGGAAGATGTGGCGATGGTCGAACGCCGCGACCAGGCGGATCGACTTCGACAGCAGCATGCCGTTGCCGAACACGTCGCCCGACATGTCGCCGCAGCCGACGACGCGGACCGGATCATTCTGCACGTCGACGCCCATCTCGGCGAAATGGCGCTGGACCGAGACCCAGGCGCCGCGCGCGGTGATGCCCATCGCCTTGTGGTCATAGCCATGGCTGCCGCCGCTGGCGAAGGCGTCGCCCAGCCAGAAGCCGCGCTCCACCGCGATCGCGTTGGCGACGTCGGAGAAGGTCGCCGTGCCCTTGTCGGCGGCGACGACGAAATAGGGATCGTCGCCGTCGCGGATCGCCACCTTGGGCGGATGGACGACCTTGCCCTCGACGATATTGTCGGTGACCGACAGCAGTGAGCGGATGAACACGCGATAGCTTTCGGTGCCTTCCGCCAGCCAGGCGTCGCGATCGGACGGGGAGGGCAGCTGCTTCGGGTAGAAGCCGCCCTTCGCGCCGGTCGGCACGATCACCGCGTTCTTGACGACCTGCGCCTTCATCAGGCCGAGGATCTCGGTGCGGAAGTCGTCGCGCCGGTCGGACCAGCGCAGGCCGCCGCGCGCGATCGGCCCGCCGCGCAGGTGGATGCCCTCGACGCGCGGGCTGTAGACCCAGATCTCGCGCCACGGCACCGGCGCGGGGAGGCCGGGGACGCCGCTCGAATCGATCTTGAAGGCGAGCGCTTCCTTGGCGGCGGGGGAGAAGGCGTTGGTGCGCAGCGTCGCGCGGACGACGGCGCGGAAGCGGCGCAGCATGCGATCGTCGTCGATCGCCGTCACCTTCTTCAGGCCGGTCTCGATCTCGGCATGGAGACGCTCCGCCTCGGCCGCGTCGTTGCGGGTCGGGTGATGCAGCGCGCGGAAATAGGCGATGATGCCGCGCGCGACGTCCGGCGCCTTCTTGAGCGCCTCGACCGCAGTGGCGAGGCCATAGGCGAAGCCGGTCTGGCGCAGGTAGCGGAACCAGGCGCGGAACAGCAGCGCCTCGTCCGGCGACAGGCCGACCGAGACGATCAACTCGTTGAACAGGTCGTTCTCGGCGCGCCCTTCGAGGGTCGCGGCGATCGACTCCTCGGCGACCGCGCTATGCTCGATCAGCCGGCTGGCGGTATCGGCGTCGGGCAGGTCGAGCTTGAACTCGTGGATATAGCCGATCGCGCCGCCGTCGAGCGGGGTCGGGATCTCCTCGATCACGCGGAAGCCGAAATTCTCCAGAACCGGCACCGCCTCGGACAGCGGGATCAGCGCGCCGCGCCGATAGATTTTCAGCCGCAGGCGATGGTCGGGATCATGCTCGCCGCGATAGAGGCGGCAGCCGCGCGCCGCGCCGTCGCCCAGCGCGTTGAGCCGCAGGATATCGGTCGCGGCCTCGGCCGGGGTCGAATGGGTGCGGTAGGCGATCGGGAAGGCGGCGGCATAGTCGAGCGTCAGCCGCACCGCGCGGTTGCCCGCTTCCATCTCGGCGAGCTGCGCCTCGACCGCAGGCTCCCAGCCGCGCAGCATCTCGGACAGCCGCCGGTCGAGCGGCTCGTTGTCGGGCACCGTGCCGCCGGCCGGCAGGTCGAGCATGTAGCGGATCTGGGCGATGTCGCCCTCGCCGAGCTGGAGCGACCAGTTGGACAGGGTCGCGCCCGACGCCTGGGCCAGCATCTCGCCGATCGCGACGCGGCGGCCGGTGGTCAGCAGCTCGCGCGGCAGCCAGACGATCGCGACCAGATGCTCGCCCAGCGTGCTGCGGACCAGTTCGAGCCGCGGGCGCGGGCGATCGACCAGCGACATCGCGGTCAGCACCACCTTCTCCAGCGAGTCGATCGGCAGCGCCAGGACGAGATCGGGCGGCAGTTCCGACAGCGCATGGTGCAGCGCCTTGCCGGCATGGCCCTTCGGGTCGAAGCCGAGCCGCTCCTCGATCGCGGTGAGGCGGCTGCGCAGCACCGGGATGTCCTCGGCCGGGGTGCGCAGCGCGGCGCTGGTCCACAGGCCGGCATGGATCGACAGGCCGGTGACGTCCTTGCCTTGCCGCACCGGGGTGACGATCAGGTCGAGCGGCGCGCGGCGGTGGACGGTCGATCGGCAATCGGACTTGAGCAGCAGCGGCGCCGCGCCGCCCTTCTCGAACCAGGCGATCGCCGCCTTCGCGGTGGAATCGCGCCACAGCTTGCGGCTGCCGACGCGCAGGATGCCGAGCCGGTCGCGCGGCTCGCCCTTCGCCATGGCGACGTGATGGCCGAGCAGGGTGAGGTTCTGGTCGAGCAGCCAGCGCAGCAGCGCCGCTCCCTCGCCGTCGGGCAGTCCCTCGGCGTCGTCGCGCATCGCGATCTGCATCGCCTGCCAGTCGCGCACCGCGGCGCGGACGTCTTCGAGCACCGCCTCGATCGCCTGGGCGAGCGCCTGCCGTTCGCGGGCGTCGACCCGCTCGGCTTCGAGATAGATGAAGGATTCGCGCCGCTCGCCGGTCGATCCCTGCGGCAGCACGGCGGTGAGCGCGCCGTCCTCGTCGCGGCGGACCGCGATGACGGGGTGGAGCAGGCGACGGACCTCGACGCCCTGCGTGGCGAGCGCGGCGGAGACCGAGTCGACCAGGAAGGGCATGTCGTCGTTGACGACGGCGATCCGCATCAGCCGGCTGCCGCCGACATTGCCCGCGATCGTCTGTACCGCGATCGCCGCATGGCCGGGCTGTCGCCGCCGCGCGGTGTGGGCCAGGAAGGCCGCTGCCTTTTCGAGGGGTTCGCCGTCGAGGCCGGCAAGTTCGCCCGGAAGGGCGCCGCTGGTCAGGGCCTTGGCGAAGATGTCGGTGAATTCGTGCTTGTCCGAAGCCGTGCGCCTGGCCGTCTCGGTATCCATGAAAATCCGCTCCTCCTCCCCCGCTTCCGGGCTGTCCGGATCGCGGCTGGGACATTGCCGAGCCGATATGGACCCGTCCGCGGAGCGTCACAAGGGTCGTGCCGTCGGCCGCGAACTTTGCAACGAACGTGCGGGAACGCATCCGTCACGACCATATTGTCGCGTGGGCGTGTATGGGCGCGGGAAAATCTCCCGCCCGAAAATCTCGCCTGCCCGGCGACGGCTCAGGCGCTGAAGCGTTGCAGTGCCCGGTCGACCAGCGCGCGTTCGCCGATCGGCCGCGAAACGATCGCCAGCCGGCCGTCGTCCTGGCGCCGCGCGATCAGCAGCACGATCTCGTCCTCGACCGCGCCGAGGTCGACCGTCGCGCGCGGTGGGGCGCTGCCCAGCATCATCCGCGCCGAGCGTGCCTTGTCGACCTTCAGCGCGGGCCGGCGCTCGCCGCGTTCGGCGGCGACCACCGCCTTGATTCCGCCGGCGAGGCCGGGCAGCCAGCCCTCGACCATCCCGGCCGCCAGGCAGAGGCGGCGCGCATGGGTGAGGACGGCGGCGAATTCGGTGATCCGCTTGCGGTCATAGTCGCGGCCGAACACCAGCTTGACGACCGGCGTCATCGGCGCGCGCGCCTGCGGCACGATGCCGGCCTCGGCGAGCAGCGCGGCGAAGCCGGCCGGATCGCCCTCGGCGGCGAGCGCGACGTCATAGGCGAGCGAGATGGCGCGATAGAGCGCGGCGCGGGTGCGGCCTTCGCAATCGCGGGCCTCGCTGGCGAGCTCGCGGGCGTCCTCGACCAGCTCGGCGAGGTCGGGCTGCTCCTGGTCCGGCGCCGCGACCGGCGTCTCCTCCACGGCCGCCGGCTGGGCCGGGCCGGCGAAGGCGGTGGTCACGGCCTGGACGATGTCGGGGGCGAGCGCCTGCTCGGCGGTTTCCTTCCAGTTGATGACGCCGTGGACCAGGTCGATCGCGCGGCCGTCCGACGAATAGGGCATCAGGATGCCGCGATAGAGCATCGGCTGGCCGCGATGGCTGACGAACTCGGCCTCGAAGCCGACCGGCGCGCGGTTGTCGAGGATCTCGGCATAATGGGCGGTCAGGCGCGACAGCAGCGCGCGCGCGGGCACGTCGGCGACGGTCGCGACCTCGGCGCCCAACTCGCCTTCCTCGCGCAGCGCGCGGCCGAGATAGGCGATCGACGGATTGGCGCGGTCGGCGGCGAAGTCGAGCAGCACCGAATAGGGGCCGAACTCGCCCAGCGCCTCCGAATCGAGATCGGCGATCGACGGATAGTCGCGACCATCGAGCAGCGACAGCCAGGTCTCATAGGCGCGCACATGCATGCGCCGCTCGTCCGCGCCGATCAGCGGCGGCAGGTCCATGCAGGGCTCGTCGGCGACGGGGAAGTCCCAGTCGGCGAGATCCTCGGCGATGAACGAGCGATAATCTTCCATGGTCGATCCCCGATAGGGCGGCCGATTCCGGAATCGCCGCCTCATCGACCATCATGCGCGCGGCCGGGTTGAGGATTGGTAAAGGCGCGGGCGCCGGGCCGGCGTGAAAGATAGCGGCGAGGGCGCTTGAAACTGCCGGTCACCACTGTTAGAGGCGCGCTTCGGTTCGCCGCTTTAGCTCAGTTGGTAGAGCATCGCATTCGTAATGCGGGGGTCACAGGTTCGAGTCCTGTAAGCGGCACCATTTCCCTGTTCGCCAAGATGCGCGAAAGGTTGAAAAATTCAAGGAAATATGGGACTTTCTAGCATGGCTTGAACGCCAATGCTCGTCAGCGTTCGTCTGCAATCAGGCGATTCTGGGGGCCACGGTGGGGGCCATCTGAAATCGGCTGGAAAGGCGTGGCCCCCAAATGGCGCTGACGATCACGACGCTTCGCAACGCGAAACCCAAGGCGAAACCCTATAAATTGGCGGATGAGAAGGGGCTGTTCCTGCTGGTCCAGCCGTCGGGCGGGATGTTGTGGCGAATGAAGTACCGCATCGACGGGCGTGACGACTCCGGCCAGCCGAAGCGCATCGAGAAGAAACTGGCGCTAGGGGCATTTCCGGCGATCGGGTTGAAAGATGCCCGCGATGCGCGCGACGCGGCGCGGCGGCTTCTCGCCAAGGGCATCGATCCGGCTGAGCAGAAGCGGCGCGATACATATGCGGCGAAAGTCAATGCCGCGAACAGCTTCAGCGCGCTCGCCAAGCTCTACATCGCCAAGAACCGACGTGACGGGCTGGCGGAAGCAACCGTAACCAAGCGCGAATGGTTTCTCCGGCTGGTCGAGAAGTCGCTGGGCAGCCGGCCGATCGCGGATATCCAGCCGTTTGAGATCTTGGAGGCCGTCCGCCCATACGAAGCAGCGAAGAATGACGAGAAGGCGCATCGCACGCTGCAATTTGTCGGGCAGGTGTTCCGTTATGCCGTCGCCTGCCAGATGGCTCCGTCCGATCCGACGCGCGATCTGCGCGGGGCGCTGGTAAGCCGGAAGCCCAAGCATCTCGCTGCCATTTTGGATGCGAAGAAGGCGGGCGAACTGTTGCGGGCGATCGATGGCTATGAGGGACATCCGCTGACGTTGATTGCGCTGAAGCTGTCGGCGCTGCTGTTCGTGCGCCCCGGCGAACTACGCCGCGCCGAATGGAGCGAATTCGATCTGGACGCCGCCCTGTGGACTATCCCGGCCACAAAGATGAAAGCTCGGCGCGAGCATGCCGTCCCGCTGTCGGAACAGGCCATCGCGCTGATCCGCGAAGCGGCGGTGATGACGGCCGGCGGGCGATATGTGTTTCCGTCGGTCCGGACACCCGCCCGGCCTATGTCTGAGAACACCGTCAACGCCGCCCTGCGCCGGCTGGGGTTTACCGGGGACGAAATGACGGCGCACGGCTTCAGGGCGATGGCCAGTACCTTGCTGAACGAATCGGGCAAATGGTCGCCCGACGCGATCGAACGGGCGCTGGCGCACAAGGACAAGGATGGCATCCGCGCGGCCTATCATCGCGGCGCGCATTGGGCTGAGCGGGTCGAGATGGCGCAATGGTGGGCTGATCATCTGGACCTATTGCGCAAGGGCGCTGAGATCGTGCCGTTCAGACCATCGTCGTCCGGGTGATCGCTATCGGAGTGCACATCCTCTTGATTGGCGGTTGCATCTGCTGTGAATGTTCGTGTGATGGCGAACTACAGCTTGAAATATCGGACGGGACGAGTTGAGGGATTGATTCCAACGCGTCGGGCGTTGCGAGTGACAAAGCGATTGCTGTTGCGGGGACCAGATCACGACGATCCCTATCCGGGATGGTCTCCAGATCAAGCTGACATTGAAGCGTTCTGCCGGAGCGACGAAACTGGCTTCATTCGGAGCCGCAAGGCTATCCGGCGGGCTCAACGCCACCTTCAACATGCGCTTGCGGCTGGAGCGCTTCAAGCCGCCTTTCTCGACGGTGGGGATAAATGCGACATTCCTACATGGGCGTGGTCAAACGATCAGAGCGTATCCTACGCGTGGAGTGAAAGCCGTCTGCCGCTCGACATGCTCTTGCCCGATCCCTGGCCCCGATGGAGTGCCGAACCCTGCTACTTGAAGCGCGAGCCCTTTGCGCGCTGGCTCCGCAGTGATCTGCTGAATCTTCCGCCCCCGATTGATCAGCCTATCGAGGGGATGGAGAAACCTCCTGCATCCGTGAAGCATCGTCCGTTGCCGGACCGTCCTTATGTCGATCTGGCTGAGGCTCTTTCATGGCTCGCCTTTGGAATCTCGCTCAACGCCTATGGCCTTTGGGAGGCGTTAGTTGCGGGAAATTTGTTGGACAGCACGGCCGTTGCCGAAGCGAAATTGGCGGATGCCGTCGAAAGTTTCGCGGATGCCGTTGCAGCCGAAAAAGTACGCTGCATAGGGAAGCACGTCCAAAATATCGTTTGCGGCGATGATGTTCTTACCGAGCCGATCCCGCCAATCCGGGCGATCGACTACCGTCAGTTTGACGTCCCCACGAATTCCCTTCGCTATGGCAGGGGCCTGACTACCAAAGTCAGTCCGACGAAGATCGAGATCCTAGATCGGTCGGCGCGCCGCGACATGTACCGGGATGTATTGGTAAACCGCAGTGACCTGATCGCGCGCTTTCCAAAGCTCGCCGCGAAAGCCGAGAGAAAATCGGCACCGGTTCTGAAACGATTACCGGACGCCAAGCTAACACAATGGTTGGCAACTCTCGGCACTGCCGCGGATCGTCTGAGCCAAACCGCGTTGTTGGCAGCGGCGCGCGCCGCCTATCCCCGGAACTCGATATCGAGAGATGCTGTCCGCAAAGCTACCGCCGGACGCAAGTCTGGCCCGAAGCCATCGGCCCCGACGAGTTGAACCGCTGAGCACCGCGCAATTTGTATCGCCATAATGCCCCGTTTTCTGCCGATCAGGCGGAATTCGTCCGCGTAATTCACGCCGAAATCGACCGCGCAATTCCTTGCCGCGACAATCCGCCTGCATTCGCCGGGACACTGGCGAACAACGGCAGGAGATTTCGACATGGAAGCAATTCTCACGTCCATCAACGGGGCCGCCAAGGCGTTGAACCTGGGTCGCACGTCCATTTACGCGTTGATTCGTGAAAACCGGCTGGAGGCGATCAAGCTAGGCCGGCGCACGCTGATCAAGACGGATTCGATCCGCCGGCTGGTGGCGGAGCAGGAATAGGGGCGATGGCCGTCCGTCGGCCCAACCCCTATCGTGTGAAGCTGCACCATAGTTACAGCGTGCCGGAACTGGCCGCCTGTTGCGATGTGCACAAGAACACCGTGCGGCACTGGCAACGGCAGGGGCTTCAGCCGATCGACAAGGGCCGGCCGCTGCTGTTCCACGGCGGTACGGTGCGGGCCTTCCTGATCGAGCGCAACGCCGGCCGCAAGCGGCCCTGCCTGCCTGGCACACTCTATTGCCTCCGCTGTCGCGAGGCGCGCCGGCCCGCTTTGGATATGGTCGATTATGTCCCGCTCAAAGCAGATAGCGGCGATCTGCGAGCGCTGTGCGAAAACTGCGAAGCCCCGATGCATCGCCGGGCGCGCAAGGCCGATCTGGCGAAGATCATGCCCGGACTGGCCGTCCGGTTCACGAATGCCCTGCCGCGATTAAGTGGGCGGCCCGATGCCTCCCTGAATTGTGATGAAGAAGGAAAGGGCTGATCATGGCGAAACCCAATGCTTCGAACGCACGGATCAAGCGCGACTATTTCCGGTATCTGCGCGACGCGCGCGGGCGCGACGAAGCGACGATTGACGCGGTGGCGAAGGCGTTGGCGCGGTTCGAGGAAACCGCCGGCGCGAAGGATTTCCGCCGTTTCCATCGCGAACAGGCCATGGCGTTCAAGCGGAGGCTAGCGAATGCGCATGGCCAGCGATCGGGCGAAAAGCTGAGCAAGGCAACGGTCCATTCGACGTTGCGTCATCTGAAAGCCTTTTTCGAATGGCTGTCACGCGAGCCCGGCTTCCGTCGTCATATTGCATGGGCTGATGCCGACTATTTCAATCTGAGCGAAAAGGACGCCGCCATTGCTCGCGCGAGACGCGAAAAGAAGGTGCCGACGCTGGAGCAGGTGCGGCACGTTCTGGTGAGCATGCCAGCCGCGACCGTGCTGGACCGGCGGGACAGAGCGCTAATCGCCTTTGCCGCGATCACGGCGGCGCGTGTCGGGGCGCTGGCAAGCCTGCAGTTGCGCCATGTCGATCTGGCGGGTGGCTTTGTCGATCAGGATGCCCGCGTTGTGCAGACCAAATTCGGCAAGACCTTCCGCACCTATTTCATGCCGACGATCACGGAAGCTCTGCCGATCGTCACCGGCTGGATCGAGGAACTGGCCCGCGATCATTTTTGGGGGGCAGCCGATCCGTTGTTCCCTGCGACGCGCATGGCGATCGGAGAGAATGGCGGATTCGTGCCGGCTGGGCTGGAGCGGCGCGGCTGGGCCACCAGTGAACCGATCCGGGCAATATTCCGCCGGGCGTTCGCGGCGGCGGGTCTGCCCTATTATAATCCGCACAGTTTCCGTGACATGCTGGTGCACCATGCGATGAAGCAACCCCTGACGCCCGAACAGATGAAGGCGTGGTCGCAGAATCTGGGCCATGCCGACGTGCTGACGACCTTCACCAGTTACGGCACCGTGCCGCCGCATCGACAGGGGGAACTGATCAGTGGCGGGGCCGATGTTAGGCTGACGGGTGGAGCGCCGGCTCTTGATCAGGCCGCCTTGATGGAGGCTATCGCCAAGTTGGTCGAAAATGCATCAATCCCCGCCTTGTCGGCTGGGGGCTGATGCCGCTACCTCTCTCCTGTCGAGGGGGAAAGCTGGCGCGATGGATATTCAGGGTTACATAAGTGAAATTCGCGCGCTCTATGCCAGTGGGCAGTCAACCGAACACAGTTTCCGCCCCGCCTTGGCCAAATTGTTTGGTTCCATCGACCCTGCGCTGACCGTCATCAATGAGCCCAAGCACCTTACCGACGTGGGCGCGCCGGATTTCGTATTTAACCGTGGCGATGTTGCCATCGGCTGGTGCGAGGCGAAGGATATCGGCAAGGATGTGCGGAAATTCGTCGCCACCGACTACAGCAAAGCCCAGAAGGAACGCTACAAGAAGGGCCTACCCAACCTGATCTACACCAACGGGCTGGACTTTGAATTCATCCGCGATGGCGAATCGGTGGATTTCATCACCATTGCCGACCTGATCCCGACGTTGCCTGCGCGGGCCGAAAGCTTCCCGCTTCTGGAAAACCGGCTGCGCGACTTCGCGCAAGTTACTCCGCTGAGCGTCACTTCGTCGGCCAAGCTGGCTGCGATGATGGCGGGCAAGGCGGCGATCATAAAGGACATCATGGGCCGCGCCCTTGTGGCAGACATGAAGGCGCGCGATGCCACCGGCACGGCAACTGACCTGATCGGTCAGTACGAGGCGTTCAAAGCCAGCCTGATCCACGACATCACCGTGGAGGAATTTGCCGACATATACGCCGAAACCATCGCCTATGGCCTGTTCGCCGCGCGCCTGCATGACGAAACGCCCGACACGTTCACCCGTGCCGAGGCACTGGACCTGTTGCCCAAGACCAACCCTTTCCTGCGCGAACTGTTCATCTACATCGCCGGTCCAAACTTGGACGACCGCCTGCGCCGCGTGATCGATGAACTGTGCCATGTGTTCTGCTCCACCGACATGGACCGGGTGCTTCGCAATTTCGGCAAGATCACCGCGCGACAAGACCCGTTCCTGCATTTCTATGAGGACTTTCTGGCCGAATATAACCCGGCCAAGCGCAAGGCGCGGGGGGTGTGGTATACGCCCGAACCCGTAGTGAATTTCATCGTGCGCGCGGTGGACGAGGTGCTGAAAACGGAATTCGGGCTGGCCGATGGCTTGGCCGATACCAGCAAGATCACCATTGATTGGGACACCGGCCAGAACGACCCCAAGACCGGCAAGCCCGCGCATATCAAGAAGGAAGTCCACCGCGTCCAGATTCTGGACCCGGCAACCGGCACCGGCACCTTTCTGGCCGAAGTGGTGAAGCTGGTTTCCGAACGGATCAAGGGCGTCGCCCCCGGCCAGCTATCGGCCTATATCGAGCGCGACCTGATCCCTCGCCTGCACGGGTTCGAGTTGCTGATGGCCAGCTATGCCATGTGCCACATGAAGCTGGACATGATCCTGACCCGGCTGGGCTACAAGCCATCGGCCACGCCGCCGCGCCTTGGCGTTTACCTGACCAACAGCCTTGAGGAAGGCGAACGGGTGGAACAGACCCTTTTTGGCCTGTCCCGCGCCATTGCGAACGAGGCCAAGGCCGCCAGTGACATCAAGCGGCAGACGCCCATCATGTGCGTAATCGGCAATCCGCCCTATTCGGGCCATTCATCCAACAAGGGCGCTTGGATCGAAGGGCTGATGGCCGATTACAAGGTCAGCCCGGAATTGAAGCGTCCGGCGCAGGCTAAATGGCTATCGGACGACTACGTGAAGTTCGTTCGCTTCGCCGAACACATGATCGAAAAGAACGGCGAAGGCGTGCTGGGGTTCATCACCAACCACGGCTATCTCGACAATCCGACATTTCTCGATATGCGCCAGCACCTGCGCCAGACGTTCGACCGCATCTATGTGCTGGACTTGCACGGCAACGCCAAAAAGAAAGATGTTAGCCCGGACGGTTCGCCTGATCGCAATGTGTTCGATATTATGCAGGGCGTGGCCATCATTGTCGCGGTGAAGCATCGATCTGACCGGAGAGATGATAAACCGTTAGCGACGGTCTACCACGGCGATCTATGGGGCAGTCGCGACAGCAAATATCAGAACCTGTGGGAGGGTTCGCCCGCAACACTGATCGCGAATGATGTTTCGCCCGAACTGCCGCCGTGGCGCTTCAAGCCGACCGACAAGGCTTTAGAAGCGGTCTATCAGGCGGGTTTTTCGGTGGCCGACCTGTTTTCCCTTAACGGACGTCCCGCGCCCGGTATCGTCACCACGCACGATGAGTTTGCCATTTCGTGGACGGCGTCCGAAGCTGCCGAGAAAGTGGAACGGCTGCTTGCGACCGCAAGCGAAACCGATGCACGTCGGCAATTTCGACTGTGTACGCAGAGCCAATGGAATTACGACGCTGCTAAGTCAGCACTGGCCAATGGCGCGTGGCGAAATGCCGCCGTGCCGATCACCTACAGACCATTCGATATCCGCCAGACGATATACGAACCTAATGTTGCTGTTCATCGGCGCGAACGCTTTAGCCATCATATGCGCGACGTCGGAAACTTGGCACTGGTGACTTGCCGCCAAAGCGCCGTCAATACTTGGGAACATGTTTTCATATCCGCAGGCCTTGTGGACGATTCGTTTGTTTCCAACCGGACAAAGGAACGCGGTTACGGGTTGCCCCTCTACCTCTATCCTGAGGAAGGCACGCTGGATCAGACCATCCGCGTCAATTTCGATCCCAAGCTATTCGCCCAAATCCGCAAGGCGGCTGGCCTCACCGGCCCACTGGCCACGCCCGATGGCACCGACGCTTTTCGCCTTGCCACTGGCGATGCCCGCCCCGATGAGGTCAAGGTTTTCGATTACATCTATGGCGTGCTGCACAGCCCCGCCTACCGTACGCGCTATGCCGAATTCCTGAAAATCGACTTCCCCCGCATTCCCTTCCCCGCCAGCCCGGAAAGTTTCCGCGCGATCAGCGAGACAGGTGAAGCCTTGCGCCGCCTGCACCTAATGGAAGATGCCGTCATAGGTGCGACACCGTACCCCTTCCATGGAGACGGCGACAGCACGGTGGGCAAGCCGCGATATGAGAACGGCCAAGTCTGGATCAACGCCGACCAGTATTTCGACGGCGTGCCCGCGATTGCGTGGGACTTCCACATCGGCGGCTATCAGCCCGCGCAAAAGTGGCTGAAAGACCGCAAGGGCCGCGCCCTGACCTATGACGACATCCGCCACTACCAGCGCATCATCAAAACTCTCGTCGAAACCGACCGTATCATGCGCGAAATCGAACTGCCAGCGGTCTAGATATTCTATGCCGCCTATGCTCGAAAATAACAAAAAACTCATGCCAGTGTGATATGGGTGGGGGCCATATTGGGGGCCGTTTTCCATAACGTCGTTAAATTAATAAGCTAGATCAGATATTTATAGGACAGATGTGAGTCCTGTAAGCGCACCACCTCAATCCGAAATTGCTTACTTTCCGTCGCGATCACCGAGAGAGCGCGCGTTCCACAGACCGGCGTCGTTCGTCTCGACGGCGACGCGCTCACCAGGGGCGAGGCCGTCGGCGACGAAGCAGATCAGGTGGGGGGCGGCGTCGAGCAGGACCGTTCCGATCCGCAGCGGCAGCCGCGCGGCGAGGTCGGGGTCGAGCGAGCGGTGGAGCGCGCTGGTCGCGAGCAGCCGGCCGGTGCCGGGATGGTCGGCCTGCGCCAGCGCGTCGGACAGGCAGGATCGGCAGACGTCGCGGCGCGGATATTGCCAGGTCCCGCAGTCGGCGCAGCGCTGCAACGATATGGTCATGGCCGCCCCTCCAGGATCGCCGCGGCGGTGGCGAGGCAGCGGTCGAAGGTGACCATGCCGTAACCGCTCGCCAGCGCGATCCGCGCATCGGGCAGCTGCGCTCCGATCGGCCGGCGGACCACCTGGCGCAGCGCCTCGACCACCGGCAGGAAGCCGCCCGCCGCCCCGGCCTGGCCGCAGCCGAGCTGGCCGCCGCAACTGTTGACCGGAAAGTCGCCGCCGACGCCGAGGTCGTGGCGGCGGACGAAGGCCGCGCCCTCGCCCTTGGCGCAGAAGCCGAGGTCCTCGATCTGCTGGAGGACGATCACCGGATAATCGTCATAGACCTGGAGGCAGTCGATATCCTCGGGCCCAAGGCCGGCCTGGGCGTAGAGCGTGTCGCGGTCCATCGCCCAGCCGCCGCGCTCGGCGATCGGGTCGTCGGCATAGGCGTCGTGCCGCTCGATCGCCCCGCGGATCACCGCATAAGGCAGCCCCAGCCGGCGAGCGCGCTCGACCGTCATCACCAGGAAGCCCTCGGCCCCGGCGCACGGCATCACGCAGTCGAACAGATGGAGCGGCGTCGCGACCGGCGGCGCGGCGAGATAGTCGTCGATCGTCAGCGGCTTGGCGCCGAGCAAAGCGTTGGGGTTGGCGCGGGCGTTGCCGCGCTGGGCGACGACGACCCGGCCGAAATCGGCGCGTTCGGCGCCATGGGTCTGCATATAATGGTCGGTGATCAGCGCGAAGACGCCGTTCGGGCCGGTCGCGCCATAGGGATAGACCGCCTCGCGCGAGAAGCGGCTGAAATTGCGCACCAGATCGCCGAACGCGCCGGCATCGGCCGTGTCGCCGCCGATGCAGGCGACCACCGAGGCGTCGCCGGCCTGCACCGCCCGTGCCGCACGGCGCAGCGCCATCACCCCGCTCGCGCCGCCGGTCGGAATCCAGTCGAGCCAGCGCGGCGACAGGCCGAAATGCTCGGTCAGCGCGATGCTGGTGTCGGGGCCGAGGGTGAAGGAGGAAGCGGCGAGGCCGTCGACCTCCGCCTTGGCGATCCCCGCCTGCGCGATCAGCTCGCGCAGCGCCGTGCCGATGTGCCAATGGGCCGAGCGGTCGCTGTGCCGCGCATAACGGACCGTGACCGGACAGGCGATCGCGACCCCGTCATAGCCGCGCGGCAGGGTCACGCGCGCCGCGCCCCGCCGCCGCGACCGACGGTGTAGCCGGCCGCCTCCCGGTCCCATGTCTCGGGCGTCACCCCGATCTCGCGCAGCCGGTATTTCTGCACCTTGCCATTCTCCGTCATCGGCAGCCGGTCCGCGAACAGCACATAGCGCGGCACCGAGAAATAGCTCATCCGCGGCTTGCAATAATCGAGCAGCGCGACCGGATCGAGGGCCATCCCTTCTTTCAGCACCACCGCCGCCATCACCTCGTCCTCGGTCAGCTCGGAACGGACCGGGAAGACCGCGGCCTGGGCGACCGCCGGATGGCTCGCCAGCACCTGCTCGACCTCATAGGCGGAGATGTTCTCGCCGCGCCGCCGGATCGCGTCCTTGATCCGGTCCATGAAGGTGAAGCGGCCGTCGGCGTTGCGGACGACGCGGTCGCCGGTGTGGAGCCACAGGTTGCGCCAGGCGGCGACGGTCGCCGACGCCATCTCGAAATAGCCGGTCGCCATCGCGAAGGGCTCATCGGCGCGCACGACCAGTTCGCCCGGCACGCCCGGCGGCAGCTCATTGTCCTCCTCGTCGACCACGCGCGCCGTGAAGCCGGGACGGACGCGACCCATGCTGCCCGGCTTCTGGTCGGCCAGCCGGTCGCCGATGACGAAATTGGTCTCGGTCGATCCATAGCCGTCGACAGCGCCGATGCCGAAGCGCGCGCGGAAGTCGGCGGCGAGCGCGGCCGAGACGCCGGGGGCCAGCGCGCGCGTCGTCGGATGGTCGTTGTCGCGGTCGGACGGCGGGGTCGACTGCAGGATCGAGACCATCGCGCCGAGCAGATAGGTGACGGTCGCCCGGTGCTTGCGCAGCGCGTCGGTGAAGCCGCTCGCCGAGAAGCGGTCGAGGACGACGAGCGTCGCGCCGCTGAGCAGCGCCGAGAAGAAGGTGGCGAGCGCGTTGACGTGGAACAGGGGCAGGGTGGTCAGCAGCACGTCGCGCGCCTCGATCTCCAGCAGGTCGACCGAATGGGCGCCCCACCAGTAGAATTGCGCATGCGGGCAGCAGACCCCCTTGGAGGGGCCGGTGGTGCCCGATGTGTAGATGATCGCGGCCATGTCGCCGGGGCGCGGCGCGGCGCTGTCGATACCGGCACCGAGCGGCGGCATCGGGCCGACCTTCCAGGATGCGGGCCAATGGCCGGCGGCGGGGGGCGGGCTATCCTCGCCGTCGAGCAGCCAGACCTCGGTCAGCGCCAGCGCGGAGGGATCGACATGGTCGAGCGCGGCGGCGCCGTCGGCATCGGCGGCGATCAGGCGCGCGCCGCTGTTGCCCAATATGTGCTGGAGTTGCGGCCCGCGCGCGAAATGGTTGATCGGCACCGCCACCGCGCCGATCCAGGCGCAGCCGAGGAACAGGTCGAGAAAGGCGATCCGGTTGCCGCAGAAGATCGCGACCCGGTCGCCCCGCGCCACGCCGGCATCGCGCAGCAGCGCGCCCGCCGCCGCCGCGCGCGCCGCCATCTCGGCATAGCCGAAGCGCGTGTCGCCGAAGATGACCAGAGGCTTGTCGCCCAGCGCCGCCCGCCGCGTTAGCAGGGCGGGGATCGATCGATCGGCAAGAACCTCGCTACCCGCCATGACAGGCTGCGCGGCGTCTTCATGAACAGGCATTTGGGCATCCCGGAAAGGCAAGGCATAGGGCGATCGTGGGGCAGGCTTGCATGGCGCCGTGAATGGTTCAAGCTTAAAATGAATTCGATCTGCCAATCATCGCTGACTTTCCCGATTATGCCCCATGGCGGGGGGGCGTTCGGAGCCCTCCCGGAGCCTGATCATTTGAGGCGGAAGCGCCCCGCGCTTCCGCCGATGACGTGAATCAGGCTCTCTTCAAGGTCTAGAGGCCGCCCCAGAAACCCTGCGGAACGCGGCAGGTTCCGGCGTCGTACATCGCGGCGGCCACGGTGTCTTCCGACAGGAACCATGCGCCGTCCAGATCGACGATCTCGCAATACTGCCCGACCACGAAGGCGGGCGCCATGGCGAGGCTGGATCCGGCCATGTTGCCGACCATCAGCCTGACCCCGATCCGTCGGGCGAGGTCGACCATCCGCAGCGCCTCGGTCAGTCCGCCGCACTTGTCGAGCTTGATGTTGACGACGTCGAAGCGATGGCGATGCCGGTCGAGCTCGACGCAGTCGAGGATGCTCTCGTCGGCGGCGACGGGGATCGGGCAGCGCCAGCCGTCGAGCTGCGCCTCCTCGCCGCGGCGGACCGGCTGTTCGAGCAGCGCGACTCCCGCCTCCACCAGGGCGGCTGCCAACGCCTCGAACGATTCGGCCGAATAGCCCTGATTGGCGTCGACCCCCAGCCACACGTCGGGGCGGGCTCGCCGCACCGCCCGCATCCGCGCGATGTCGGCCGGCAGGTCGCCGTCCAGCTTCAGTTTGATCGCCTCGACCGGCGGAAAGCCGGCGAGCCGGTCGAGGATCTCCTCGGGCGTATCCGCGGGAAGGGTGAATGTCGTGACGAGCGGACGCGCGGCGTCGAGCCCGGCGATCCGCCAGACCGGCTGGCCGGTCAACCGCGCCTCCAGGTCCCAGAGCGCGCAGTCGAGGGCATTGCGGGCGCCGCCCGGGGGGAGGAGTTCCTGCAGTTCGGCGCGGCCGGCCCCGGCCTCGATCGCATCGCGGACCCGCTCGATCTCGGCGGCCATATGGGCCGGATCGTCGTGGAGATAATAGACGCCCGCCGCCTCGCCGCGCCCTGCCACACCGTCCTGCTCGATCGAGGCGACGACCGAAGGCATCGAATCGAACTGATAGCCGGCGATCCGGAAGGGCTCGCGCATCCGGTTCTCGATCCGCTTATGGGTCAGGACCCGCCGGCTCATCGGGGCGTTCCCGGGATCGGGCGGCGGGAAAGGGCGGAGGCCGCCGGCGGCGGGCTGTGCATGGTCGTGGACATGACCGCGACATCGCACAGCCATGACGATGTTTCAATATTAGAAACAATATGCCATATCAGAAATGATCATCCGTCCGGGCCGTCGCCCGCATCCGCCTCGCCGGGCGGGGCCTTGTCCCAGCGATGATTGGCGGTTTCGACGAAGCGCTGTATCCCGGCGCCGGCGCAGATCGACAGCAGCCGGCAGGGGCCGTCGCTGACGCGGACATAGGCATGCGCCATGCCGCTGTCGAAATAGATCGAGTCGCCCTGTTCGAGGCGCAGCGGCGCGTAAAGGTCGGAGTGCAGCTCCATCGCGCCGCACAGGACGTACAGATATTCCTCGCCCTCGTGCCGGGCGATCCCGCGATATTCCTCCAGGGTGCGGGCCTCCACCTCGATGATCATCGGGACCATCATCTTGTCGAGCAGATCGGCCGCCAGATAATGGTGACGATAGCGCTCCGAACTCGATTCGGGCCATTCCCCCGCCCGGATGATGCTTCGCCGGCCGACCGCGCCGCGGGCGGGCTCGTCGGGCGCGGCGGTGGAGAAGAGCTTGCCGATCTCGACGCCCAGCGCCTGGGCCAGCAGCACGAGCCTGTCATAGGTCATCCCCATCTTGCCGTTTTCGAGCTTGGACAGGGTCGAGAAGGGCAGGCCGGTCCGGGCGGCGAGCTCGCGCAGGCTCAGCCCCTTGTCGAGGCGCGCGGCGCGGAGCGCGGGGCCGGGTTGGGAAGTGTTGCGGGGTATTTTTGCCATGGTTTCCGGGGAAATCCCTAGAGCCTGATCGTCTGAGGTGGAAGCGCTCCGCGCTTCCGCGATGATGTGCACCGGGCTTTTTCAAGGGTTTATCCTGGAGCCCGGGGCGGCCGAGATTTAGCGCAACCAATTCCTCTTGTGAACCGACGCGATCCTGTGCAAGAAACGTGTTGCTAAAAATGAAACATGCGTCATCCTCGGGCGGCGCAGATGCAAGGGAGCATGAAATGGCGATAAGGCTGAAGGCATTCTGCCTGGCGGGCGCTGCGCTGGTCGCGGTCGCGCCGGCGGCGGCCCAGCGGTCGGGGGCGGCCGATGCGGCGGCGCCGGGGGCGGACGATCGGGTCGACGAGATCGTCGTGACCGCGCAGAAGCGCGAGGAGCGGCTGCTCGACGTTCCCCAGTCGATCTCGGTGGTGTCCAGCGCGACGCTCGAGCGGCAGCAGATCAGGAGCATCGCCGATTATGCTTCGCTGGTTCCCGGCCTCACCATCCAGCAGCAAACGCCGGGGCAGGCCCGCGTCGTCCTGCGCGGCATCAACACCGGCGGGGCGAGCCCGACCGTCGCCATCTATGTCGACGACACGCCGTTCGGGTCGAGCACCGGCCAGAGCAACGCGGCCTATCTGGCGGGCGACATCGATACGTTCGACGTCGAGCGGATCGAGGTGCTGCGCGGGCCGCAGGGTACGCTCTACGGCGCCAATTCGCTGGGCGGCGTCGTCAAATATGTCACCGCCGGCCCCAAGCTCGACCGGCTCGAAGGGAAGGCCCAGGCCGGTCTCGAAACGGTCAAGGGCGGGAATCTGGGCTGGTCGGCCAACGCCGCGGTCAACGTGCCGCTGTCCGGCAAGATCGCCGTGCGGGCGAGCGGCTTCTATCGCCGGACCGGCGGCTTCATCGACACGCTGGGCCTGGCGCGCCGCGACGCCAACGACGTCGACAGCTATGGCGGCCGCGGCTCGATCCTGCTGCAGCCGACCGAGACGCTGACGGTCCGCCTGTCGGCGCTTGCCCAGAATCTGCGCAGCGATTCGCGCGCCATGTACGATGCCGATCCGGTCACGCTGGCGCCCCAGGCGACCGATCCCAGCACCGGCGCGCCGGTGTCGGGCCTGACCCGCACCGAATTCTATGCCGAGAAGACCGGCGTCGACTATCGCCTCTACAACGGCACGCTCGACTGGGACGCGGGGTTCGCCACCCTGACCTCGGTGACGAGCTACGGCCGGCTCTTCTCGAACGACGTCGGCGACGTCAGCTATCAGCTTCCCGGCATCGGCGACGCGGTCTTCGGCACCGGGCCCAACACGCGCGGCCTGTTCTTCCCGACGCAGATCACCCAGAAGAAGTTCACCCAGGAACTGCGCCTGGCATCGCCGGACAATGATCGGCTCGAATGGCTGGTCGGCGGCTATTACACGCATGAGAAGGGCCGGATATTCCAACGATATCTGCCCTTCGACCTCGCCACCGGCAAAGCCGTCGACCAGACGCTCGTCCTGCCGGTGGGGCCGGGCGGCGCGGACGTCGCCTTTCCCGACTTCCTGGTCGCGAACCTTGCCTCGGTCTACAAGGAATATGCCGGCTTCGGCAGCGCCACCTGGCATGTCGGCCCGCGCTTCGACCTGACCGGCGGCGTCCGCTACAGCCATAACCGGCAGAGCACGGTCCAGAGCCTCGACGGGTCCTTCCTGCCGCTTTCGGGCGCTCCGATCGGGCCCGACACGAGCCGCGGGCGATCGTCGGAGAATGTCTTCACCTGGTCGGTCTCGCCGCGTTTCGAACTGGGCGACCATGCATCGATCTATGCGCGGGCGGCGAAGGGCTATCGGCCGGGCGGCCCGAACGTCGTGCCGCCGGGGGCTGGACCGGACTTCCCGCGCCGGTTCGAGGCCGATACGCTGATCAGCTATGAACTGGGCCTGCGCGCCGAAACCCCCGGTCACGGCTTCTCGGTCGACGCGTCGGTCTACTATCTCGACTGGCGCAACATCCAGACCACGGTCACCTATCAGACCAGCCTCGGCCCGGTGACCGGCGACGGCAATGGCGACAAGGCGCGCAGCAAGGGGGCGGAGATCACCGTCACCGCGCGGCCCGCGCGCGGCTTCGACCTGACGGCGAGCATCGCCTATAGCGACGCCAAGCTGAAGGACGACCTGCCCGGCATCGACATCGGCGCCCCGGCGCTCATATCCCCGGGGCTGAAGGGCGACCGGCTTCCTTATGCGCCGGAATGGACGGTCGACCTGTCGGGCGACTATCGCTGGTCGATCGGCGGCGACGCCGAGGCCTTCGTCGGCGGCAATATCCGCCTGATCAGCGACCAGGCGACCGATTTCGACCTGGCCTATCGGCTGACCTATGGGCGCCGCCTGACGATCGACGGCTATGCCACCGCCGATCTGCGCGCCGGTATCGAGACCGGACGGTTCAACGTCCAGTTCCAGGTCCGCAACCTCACCAATTCGCGCGGCCTGATCAACGCGGGCCGGTTCCAGACACGGCCGGGCACGCTGGTCAATGCCTCTCCGATCCGGCCACGCAGCTTCGGCGTCACCTTGGGAGCCTCCTTCTGATGTCCAGACTATCTTCGCAGCGCCCGGACGTGCCGGGCCGCCTCGGCCGCCTGTTCCGGCGGGCCGCGATCCTGCTGGCCGCGCTGGCGCTGCCGGCGGCGGCGCAGTCGCCGACCGATCCCAACCCGGCGCACGCGATGGTTCCCGCCGCCACAGGCCGGACCGGGGACACGCCGGTCCTCGCCGGACAGGCGCAGCGGGCGCTGACGGCGGCCGACGTCGATGCCTGGCTCGACGGTTTCGTACCCTATTCGATCGAGGCCGGCGGGGTCGCGGGCGCGGTCGTCGTGGTCGTCATGGACGGGAAGCTGCTCACCGCGCGGAGCTACGGATATTCGGACGTCCGCGCGCGCAAGCCGGTCGATCCGGCCAGGACGCTGTTCCGCCCGGGCTCGATTTCCAAGCTGTTCACCTGGACGGCGGTGATGCAGCAGGTCCAGGCCGGGAAGATCGACCTCGACAAGGACGTCAACGCCTATCTCGATTTCCGGATTCCCGATGCCTTCGGCAAGCCGATCACGATGCGCCACCTGATGACGCACACCGCGGGCTTCGAGGAAACCGCCAAATATCTGATCGTCGAGAAGGCGGAGCAGAAGCATTCGCTGGGCCATGTGCTCAAGCGCTGGGTGCCGACCCGCATCTACGCGCCGGGGACGATGCCGGCCTATTCCAACTATGGCGCGTCGCTGGCGGCCTATATCGTCGAGCGCGTCTCCGGCGAGCGGTTCGAGGACTATGTGCAGCGGCACATCTTCACGCCGCTGGGCATGCGCCATTCGAGCTTCGAGCAGCCTTTGCCGGCCCACCTCGCACCGCTTCTCTCCAAGGGCTACAACCTCGCTTCGGAGGACCCCAAGCCCTTCGAGATCGTCGAGATGGCGCCCGCCGGGGCCTTGTCGTCGACAGGCACCGACATGGCCCGCTTCATGCTGGCCTTCCTCGACAATCGCGGCGCGCTAATCAGCCCGGAGACCCGCGCCCGGATGTTCGCCGACGTCAACCGGCCGCTCCCGGGCCTGCCTGCGATGGGGCTCGGCTTCTATCATGAGGATCGCAACGGCGAGGTGATCGTCGGCCATGGCGGCGACACGAACTGGTTCCATTCGGACCTGCACCTGATCGTCGACAAGGGTGTCGGCGTCTACATGTCGTTCAACAGTTCGGGCAAGGACACCGCCGCGCACGTCATCCGCCAGCGGCTGTTCGAACAGTTCATGGATCGCTATTTCCCCGATCCGAACCCCGAGCCGCGCACGACGGCGACGGCGCGCGAGCATGGCCGCCTGATGGCCGGCCATTATCTTCTCAGCCGCGGCTCCGCCACCAACTGGCTCCGCTTCGTCGGCTTGCTGAGCGAGGCCGAGGTGATCCCGAACGACGACGGCACCATTTCGGTGTCGATGCTCGTCGATCCGGCAGGGGCGCCCAAGCGCTGGCGGGAGGTCGCCCCCTTCCAGTGGCGTGAGGTCGGCGGCAGCGGCCGGCTGGCCGCCAGGGTCGAGAACGGCCGGGTGACCGCCTTCTCGATCGCGGACTTCGCGCCGATCTTCCTGTTCCTCGCGGCGCCCGGCGATCTCGACGCGGGGTGGATCGTCCCGGCTCTCGTCGCCGCGCTCGGCGTGATGCTGCTGACCGTGCTCGCCTGGCCGGTGGTCGCGGGAATGCGCAAGGTCTATGGCTATCGTTCGTCGCTGGCGGGCCGGCCGCTCATGCTCGACCGCGCGATGCGGGCGACCGCGGTGGTCTCGGTCCTGGCGGCGGCAGGCTGGATCGGTATGGTGGGGGCGATCGAATCCGACGTCGGGCTGCTCGACGGGCGGCTCGACATCTGGATGCGCGTGATCCAGTTGCTCGAGATCATCGCCATCGTCGGGACGCTGGCTTCGATCTACAACGCCTATGTGACCATCGGCGCCTCCGGCCGATCGCTGGTCGCGAAGATCTGGTCCGTCGCGGTTCCGCTGGCCGGGCTGTTCCTCGGCTGGATCGTGCTCAGCATGGGCCTGCTGACCTTCGGACTCGATTATTGACGTGACGGTCGTTTCCCCCCTTTCGTCACCGGACGCGCCGGCGCTCTCCCCTGGAGGCGCCGGCCGTACGCTGTTCGGTCATCCGCCCGGTCTCACCAGCCTGTTCCTGACGCAGATGTGGGCCGAATTCTCCTATTTCGGCCTGCAGGCGCTGCTCGTCTACTACATGACCCGGCACCTGCACTTCTCGCAGGGCCAATCCTCGCTGATCTATGGCCTCTACGGCGCCGCGGCCTTCTTCAGCCCCTTCGTCGGCGGGATCGTTGCTGACCGCTGGCTGGGGCGCACGCGCAGCGTGGTGCTGGGCGGCGGGCTGATGATGATCGGCCATTTCCTGATGGCGTTCGAAGGCCTGCTCTTCCCGGCGCTCGCCCTGGTCGCGGTCGGCAACGGCCTGTTCATCCCGCCGCTCGCCGTCCAGGTGGGCGGCCTCTATGCGGAGGACGATCCCCGCCGGCCGCAGGCGTTCAGCGCCTATTATATGGGGATCAACCTCGGCGGGCTGCTGGCGCCGCTCGTCTGCGGGACGCTGGGCGAGCTCTATGGCTGGCACTGGGGCTTCTCCGCCGCCGGGGTCGGCATGGCGGTGGGGCTGGCGATCTATCTCGGCACGCTCCGCCTGCTGCCGCCCGACCCCGCGGCCGGCCGGATCGGCGGCGCTCGCCGGACGCCCCTCGACGCGGAGGACTGGCGCAAGCTCCGGCTGCTGCTCGGCATCGTCCTGGTCATCGTCCTCTTCCGCATCGGCTATGAGCAGAGCGGCAATGTGATCGCGCTGTGGGTCGACGAGCAGACCGACCGGCACGTCGCGCTGATGGGCCTGGATTTCGAGATACCGGCGACCTGGTTCCAGGCCGTCAACCCGCTGCTGATCATCCTGTTGACGCCGCCGCTGATCCGCTTCTGGCGGCGGCACGATCGCGACGGCTCGCCCGCGGCGCTCCTGCGCCGGATGAGCCTCGGCTGCGCGATCGCGGCGGTGGCGATGCTGGTGATGGTCGGGGCGGCGGCGCTGTTCGGCGCGACCGGCCGGCCGGTGGGGGCGGGCTGGGTGCTCGCCTATTTCCTGTTCCTGACCCTCGGGGAACTGCTGACCCTGCCGGTCGGCCTCAGCCTGATCGGGTTGCTGTCCCCGGTGCAGATCGCGGCGATGCTGATGGGGGCCTGGTATATCGCGAAGTTCCTCGGCAGCCTGCTGGCCGGGGTGATGGGTGCCTATTGGGGCGCGATCCCGGCCACCGCCTTCTTCGGGATCGGCGCGATCTCGGTGCTCGCCGCGTCGGCGATCCTGCTGGCGATGAGCCGGCGCGAGCGAGCGCACCCGGCGGGACGGAGCTGAACCGGCAGTCCGCCGCTCGTCACTCGGCGGCGGGGAGGGGCGGTGTGCGCCGGCCGCCGTTCCAGAGACCCAGGACCACGACCTGCCACGCCAGCGCGACCGCGCCCACGATGAACACCACGTCGCCGAAGGTGCGGACCCAGCGGAGCGTCTGGAACAGCGGCTGCTGGAGGAAGTCGGCGCTGCGCGCATACCACATGCCGGTCGTCACGCTCGCCTGGAACTGGAACAGGCCGATGGGCAGGAGGCTGGTGAAGATCATCAGCACCAGCCCGGCGTTGAGCGACCAGAAGCCCACCCGCATCAGCCGCTCGTTGAGGATCAGGTCCGGCCGGATGTAGCGCAGCACCAGCAGGGTGAAGCCCAGCGCCAGGAAGCCGTAGACCCCGAACAGCGCGGCATGGGCATGGACGGCGGTGGTGTTGAGCCCCTGCAGGTAGAACAGCGCGACCGGCGTGTTGATCATGAAGCCGAAGACGCCGGCGCCGAGCATGTTCCAGAAGGCGACCGCGACGAAGCAGGCCAGCGGCCAGCGCAGCGCCGTCATCCACGGCGCCTTGTGCCGCTGGTCCCACCGCTCCCAGGCCTCATGGCCGAGGATGACGAGCGGGACGACCTCGAGCGCGCTGAACGCGGCGCCGATCGCCATGACCGGGGTGGTGGTGCCCGAGAAATAGAGATGGTGGAAGGTGCCGGGCACGCCGCCGACCATGAACAGCGAGGCGGACACCAGGCTGGCGGCTGTGGCGATGCGCTTCGACACCAGGCCGAGGGTCGCGAAGATGAAGGCGATCGCGGCGGTGGCGAACACCTCGAAAATGCCCTCGACCCACAGATGGACCACCCACCAGCGCCAATATTCCATGACGGTGATGGAACTGCGTTCGCCGTAGAACAGGCCGCTGCCGTAGAACAGGCCGATCGCGACGGTGGACAGGCAGAGCAGGGCGAGCAGGTTCCGGTCGCCGTCGGCCCGGAGCGCGGGGATCATCGCGCGCAGCATCAGCGCGAGCCACAGGCACAGGCCCGCGAACAGGGCGATCTGCCAGACGCGGCCGAGGTCGAGGAACTCATAGCCCTGATGGCCGATCCAGAAGCTCCAGTCGCGCGGGAGCAGATGGGCGATGGCGAGGTAATTGCCGAGGAAGGAGCCGGCCACGACCAGGACCAGCGCCCAGAACAATATGTCGACGCCGAGCTTCTGATGGCGGGGATCGGCGCCGCCGTTGATCACGGGGGCAAGGAACAGGCCGGCGGCGAGGAAGGCCGTCGCGATCCACAGCACCGCGCTCTGCAGGTGCCAGGTGCGCGCGAGCGAATAGGGCAGCCATTGCGACAGGTCGATGCCGTAGAAGCTCTGGCCCTCGACCGTGTAGTGCGCGGTCAGGCCGCCGATGAATATCTGGAAGATGAAGAGCGCGATCACGACGAAGAGATATTTGCCGAGCGCCTTTTGCGACGCGGTGAGCGCGATGCCCCGCAGCGGATCGGCCGTGGCGACCGGCGCCGCCGTCTCGTCATGGTCGCGCAGGAACGCCCAGCCCCAGATCAGCGCGCCGATGCCCGCGATCAGCAGGACGACGCAGGCGAGCGACCACAGCACGTTCTCGGTCGTCGGCCGGTTGCCGATCAGCGGTTCGGGCGGCCAGTTGTTGGTGTAGGTGGCGACGGTCCCGGGGCGCTCGGTCGCGGCGGCCCAGGCGGTCCAGAACAGGAAGTCGGCCAGCGCCGCCCGCCGGTCGGGGTCGGGCAGCGTATCCTCCTTCATCGCATAATCTTCGCGCAGCGGGCGCAGCGCCGGGTCGTCGCCGAACAATTGCTGGTAATGGAGCGCGGTCCGCCGGATCGCCTCGGCGCGGCGGTCGGACACGGTCAGCGTGCCGCTCGCGCGATCGAGCATGTTGCGGCGATACTCGTCCTGTAGCCGATAGGTGAGCGCCGCCTTCTGCGCCCCGTCGAGCCGGTCGAACGGCTTGCCATGCTCCTGCGCCGCGGCCAGGTCGAGCCAGGCGACGAGCTCGCGGTGGAGCCAGTCGGCCGACCAGTCGGGCGCCTGGTAGGCGCCATGGCCCCAGATCGAGCCCAGCTGCATGCCGCCGACGCTCTGCCAGGCAGCCTGGCCCTCCATGATGTCCTCGCGGGTCATCAGCTCGGTGCCGGACGTGGTCACGATCTTGGCGGGGATGGGCGGCGCCTGCCGGTACACCTCGACGCCCGACAGGCCGAGGATGGCGAAGGTGATCGTCAGGATCGCGATCAGCGTCCACCAAAGGCGTCGATATTCGCCCATAACATCTCCCAACCGCTTCCGGCGTCCGCGACCGTGCCGCCTGTCTATCGTGAGCCGGCCCGGCTTCGTCACTTCGGTTCTTTACGGACCCGATCGGCGCAGTGCTCATGGCCCGTGTCGGAATCTTCCTCTATTTCCCTATAGACCGTCGAACGTCATCGAAGCATGACTTCGAAGAAACAGGGAGTTCATGTGGGCAAGGGGGCGGGCTATCGCGCGGACATCGACGGCTTGCGGTCGGTCGCCGTCTTGCCCGTGCTGCTGTTTCACGCGGGGATTTCCGGTTTCTCCGGCGGCTATGTCGGCGTCGACATATTCTTCGTCATCTCGGGTTTCCTGATCACGGGCATCATCGCGCGCGAGATCGATGGAGGCCGTTTTTCGATCGTCCATTTCTACGAGCGGCGCGCGCGGCGGATATTGCCCGCGCTGACGGTCGTGATCGTCGCCATATTGGCGGCGGCGGCATGGCTCTATCTGCCCGGCGATTTCGAGTCCGTGCCGCAATCGGCGCTCGCCGCCCTGCTGTTCGTCTCGAACGTCGGCTTCTTCCTGGAGACCGGCTATTTCCAGGGCGGCGCCGAGACCAAGCCGCTGCTCCACACCTGGTCGCTCGCGATCGAGGAGCAATTCTATCTGACCTTTCCGCTGCTCCTGATCCTGCTGGGGCGCCACGCCATGCGATGGCGCACGGCCGTCATCGCGGGGATCGCGCTCTTGTCCTTCGCGCTGGCCGTCGCGACGCAGAACAATGGCGACGGCTTCGCCTTCTACCTCCTGCCGCCGCGGGCGTGGGAACTGGCGGTCGGCGCGCTGCTCGCCCTGGGGGCGGTGCCGCCGGTGACCGCGCGGCCGCTGCGCGAGGCGCTGGCGATGGCGGGGTTGCTGGCCATCGGCGTGGCGGTTTTCACCTATGACAAGCACACCATCTTTCCCGGCATGACCGCCACCCTGCCGGTGCTCGGCGCGGCGGCGCTGATCCACTGCGCGCCGGGGACCTTGATGGGCAGGCTGCTCTCGCTCAGGCCGCTCGTGGCCGTCGGGCTGATCTCCTATTCGCTCTACCTGTGGCATTGGCCGCTGATCGTCTTCACCGAATATGCGACCGACCAGCGGCTCGCGGGCTGGCCGCGCGCGATCGTGGTCGCCGCCGCCTTCGCGCTGGCGTTGCTGTCGTGGCGATATGTGGAAAGGCCGTTCCGCGATGCGTCGCGGGTGCCGCGCGCCCGGCTGTTCCGGATGGCGGCGGGCGCGATGGCGGCGCTGTGCGCGGTCTCGCTCGCCATGATCGCGGCCGGGCCGTGGCCGGGGCGCTTCGATCCCCGCGTCATCGCCATGGCGGAGGCGAAGAACGACGTCAGCCCCTATCGCGGACGCTGTCACGACAGCAGCTCGGCCGGACTGCCCGCCTGCGTGCTCGGGGCCAAGGCGCCGCCCGGCGCGCTGGTGTGGGGCGACAGCCATGCGGTCGAACTCGCTTATGTCCTCTCGCGGATCGAGGCGGAGCAGGGGCGCTCGCTCGTCCAGCGCACCCAGTCGAGCTGTCCCCCCATCGCCGGCTATGATCCGCCCGGCGATCCTCGCTGCGGGAAGGCCAACCGCGAGGCCATCGCGGCGATCCGGTCGGACCCGCGGTTGCGGACGGTCTATCTCGCGGCCTTCTGGGCCAGCCCGCTCAACGCCAGCGACGCGGTGCTCGCGGGGCTGGACCGTACGGTCGGGCTGCTGGCCGGGGAGGGGCGCCGGGTCGTCATCGTCGGCCCGGTCCCGCCCGCGCCCTTCGAGGTACCGCGCCGGCTGGCGCATCTCGCCGCGTTCGGCCGGATGGACGAGGCCTTCAACCCGCTCGGCGCCGACACGAGGGCGGCCGCGCGCATCGAGGCGATCGCCCGCCGCTGGCGGAGCGCCGGCGTGACCTATATCGATCCGGTCGCGGCCCTGTGCGACGGCGGGCGCTGCCTGCTCCTCCATGACGGACGGCCGCTCTATTTCGACAGCCATCATCCGAGCCTCGCCGGAATTCGGTTCATCCTCGCCCGGCAGGGCGGAAATCCGTGGACCTCGCCGCCGGTCCGCCGCTAGGGTCGGGGCATGAGGGACGCGACCACGACGACGACCGCGACCGCGACCGGCCGGCGCTACACGCAGGCGCGCGGCCGCGCGCGGCGGGAGGCGCTGATCCAGGCCGCCCGCGATCTGCTGCAGGAGCGCGAGATCGACGACATCACCCTGCCGATGGTGTCGGAGGCGGCGAACATCCCGTCCAGCTCGACCTATCATTTCTTTCCCGACCTGCGGGAACTCTACAAGGAACTGGCGCGGACGATCTCTGACGAGATGGCGAGCGTCGAGCCCGCGATCGGCGCCGACGCGTCGTGGCAGGCGATCATCGGCACCTTCCTCGCCGCCTCGGCCGACTATTTCAACGCCGACGCGGCGGCGCGGCAGCTCATCCTCGGGCCGCGGACGACGCCCGACATCCGCCAGGCCGGCTGCCATGACGATTATCGTTTCGGCGTGCAGCTCCACGCGGCGCTGGCCGCGCATTTCCACCTGCCCGAACTGGCCGAGCCGATCGCGATCTTCTTCCGCGCGATCGTCATCGCCGACGCCTTCTTCGCGCTGTCGGTGCTCGAGGACGGGGTCATCACCCGCCACATGGTCGGCGAAGCGAGCCGCGCCGCCACCGCCTATCTGGGCAACTACCTGCCGCCGATCCTGCAGCGCAAGCGCAGCCACTGATCAGCCCGGACGAGAACGGCCCGATCCCCCGCCAGGGAGTCGGGCCGTCGATCGGTGACAAGGACCGGGAAGGGGTTCACCGGTCCTTGTTCCCGAACCGGATCACAGCATCGGCAGGACCTGTTTCGCTGCGCGCTCGCCCTCCAGCACCGCGGTCTCCCACATCTGCGCGCCCGCCAGTTCCGAATGACCGAAGGCGATGCGGTGCCACGGTTCGCGCAGCACGTCCTTCGCCGCCTTCTTGCCGTTGCGGCCGAAATGGAAGCCGGGTGGCGCGACCATATAGGCATGGCCCTGCCGGTTGGTGATGATCCCGGCGATGTCGCGCTCGGCGTCGAAGCCATAGCGCCCGAACATCTTGGTGAACTGATCGCGCACCTGCGCCTCGATGTCGGCGTAGGACATCGAGAAGAGCATCATCCGCGCCTGGGTGCACTGGTCGGGCCATTCGACGCCTGGGATCAGGAAGGGGATGTACTGCGTCAGCACCACCGGCTTGTCCGGATCGAGCGGCTGCGGCTCATGCCCGTCGATGACGAGGTTCCGGCGCAGGCTGGTCCACCAGCCTAGCCCCTCGAACCAGCGGATGCCGGCGACGCCGAGCTTGTCGAGGAACTTCCAGTTCCTGAGCGCGACGTTGATCACCAGCATCGGCGCATGGTGGAATTCCTGCATCGCCGTGCGATACTGGGCGTCGATGTCGTGGCAGATGCGGCGGTTCGCGTGCTGCTGTCCCGCGCAGATCACCGCCTTGCCGCGCGCGCTGACCAGCTTGCCGTCCTTGTCATAGGTGACGCGCACCGTCTTCGCCCTGGCCGGCTTGCCCTCATGGACGACCGAGAAGACCGTGCTCGACAGGCGCAGCCGCACCCGCTGTCCGGGCAGGTCGAGCTGGTCCCAGCGGACCTGGCTTTCCATCAGGCCGTGGAGGCTGTCGCCGCCGCTCAGCGCCTCGGGCTTGGCGAGCTTCAGGAAGCGTTTCGCGGCGATGGTGTTGCCGCCGGGGAAGGTCGCCAGGTAGATGGTGTCGGTCGGATCGGCGCCGCCATGCTGGTAGCGATAATAGCCGATCACCCCCGGCATCAGGTAATTATAGGCCGAATAGGCGGAGATGACGTCGCCGCCCTGGCCGCAGCCCATGCTGGCCATCACCGGGCTCAGCACGTCGAGCACGCCGTCGATGCAGTCGGCCGGCACCTCGGCGACGTTGAGCAGGAATTCCTTGTAGGTCATCGTGTCGAGCCACTGCGCCCAGTCGTCGCGGACCGGCGGGGTGCGGTAGAGTTCGAGGTCGACCAGCGCCTTCTTGACCTTCTCGGGGATCGGCGCGTCGCGGAAGCCGTTGCGCCAGGGATTCTTCACCATCCCCTTGCCTTCATAATAGAAGGCGGTGTCGGCCATCTCCCAGGAGATGTGCATCGGCCCCCAGGCGTCGCGCGGCACCAGGATCGGCTGCGACAGGTTCTTCGGCTCCTGGTAGACGAACTCCTCGGGATAGCCGAGCTCCTTGAGGAACGGGCTGCCGAAGCCGAACTTCTCGGCCGGCGCGAAGGGGACGACGATGCCGGTCGATCCTTGCGGCGCGGTCAGGCGATAGCCGTCGACGTCGAACTCGTTCTGCTTGGCCTCGCCGCCGAAGATGGCGTGCTGGTCGAGGATCAGGATCTTGGCGGACGGATTGTCCCGCGCGGCGACGAAGGCGGAGGTGAGGCCGGAGATGCCGGCGCCGACGATGATCAGGTCGTAGAGGTCGTCGACCAGCGGGGCGTTGGCGATCCGCTTGTCGAGGTCGCCGTTGCGGATATGGCCGTGGGCGGCGTTGACGACGACATGGGTGTTGCCGTTCTTGTCGGCATAGTCGCCGACGCCGCCGGGGCCGGTCCAGTCGGGGCCCAGCCCGGTGAGCGGGCTCGGCACGGTCTGCGCCTGCGCGCTCGTCGTCATCGCCGGCGCGCCCATCGTCAGCAGCGCCGCGCCCGACCCGATCATGGTGCCGCCGACGAAGTCCCGCCGCGTCACCGACGGCCTGGTCTTTTCTTCCCCTTGTCCGTTCATCGTTGATCGTCCCTCCCGTCCGGCCGTTCGCCGGTCACTGTCTCCATAGTGCCAAAGCTCGATGTCGCTGGCAATCGAGATTCTCGATTCAAATTGACTTTCTTGTCGCCAGGGAATTTTTCCTTCCGCGGCCGGCCGCGGAAACGGGATTTGCGGCGGATATGGTGTAAAAATCCAGATTTATCATGATGTTCATCTGGTATTCCAGAAGCTGGTCCAGCCCGATTGACATCGGCAGGATAGCGCGAGATACTCGATTCCATTCCAAAACTAGCTCGAATGAAATCGAGTCGCGGCAGGGACGGTCAGCGAAAAGGGGAATGGGAATATGGCGAGTCGACTTTCAAAACTGATGGCTTCCGCCGCGATCGTCATGGGTTCCGCCGGCGGCGCGATGGCGCAGGTCTCCACCACCGAAGCCGGTTTCGAGCCGGGCGAGATCGTCGTCACCGCGCAGAAGCGGACGCAGAGCGCGCAGGCGATCGGCGTCGCCGTCTCGGCGCTGGGGGCGGACAATCTGGCCGCGCTGGGGCGGCAGGACATATCGGCGCTGGCGGCGCAGGTGCCCGGCCTGCAGGTCAACCAGTACAGCCCGACGGTGACCGTCTTCAACATCCGCGGCGTGTCGCAGAACGACTTCGCGGACAGCCAGGAGGCGCCGATCGCCTTCTACAATGACGAGGTCTATATCAGCGCGCTCGGCGCGATCGCCGGCATGACCTACGACCTCGAACGGGTCGAGGTGCTGCGCGGGCCGCAGGGCACGCTGTTCGGCCGCAACGCCACCGGCGGCCTGATCCAGATCGTGTCGGCCAAGCCGACCGACCATCTCGACGGCTTCGTCACCGCCACGGTCGGCAGCTATGGCCAGGTCGCGACCGAAGGCGCGGTCGGCGGCCCGCTGAGCGACCGGCTGCGCGCGCGCCTGTCCTTCACCACCAACCATGGCGGCGCCTATTTCAAGAACCGGATCGGCCGGGACCTGGGCGCCGCGAAATTCTATGCCGGTCGCATCCAGCTTGCCGGGGATGTCGGCGAGGGCGGCAAGTTCAACATCAAGGTGCAGGCCCTGCGCAACGACCGCGATCGTCAGGCGGGCATATATTCCCATCGCTCCGCCTTCCCGAACGCGCTGGGCCTGGGCGTCTATTTCGACCCGTCCGAAAACGCCTGGGGCAATTGCAACGGCTGCGATGCCCTGGGCTATGCGGAGCCCGATCGCGATCCCTTCACCGGAGCGCTCAACGGGCCGAACTATTTCAGCCGCACCTTCTGGGCCGTCACCGCGCGCTACGAACAGGATCTGGGCGGCGCGACGCTGACCTCGATCACCGACTATCAGGACCTGCGCAAGCGCTATGGCGAGGACAGCGACATGTCCCCCGCCACCAACTTCGTCTACACGACGGCGCAGGACCTCTATCAGCTTTCCCAGGAATTGCGGCTGTCGGGGGAGGGCGACCGGCTCACCTGGCTTGCCGGCCTCTACGGCATCAAGATCCACACGAAGAACGGCTATGTCACCGACACGACCGGCGCCTTCGGCCTGCTCGAGCGATATGACAGCGTCCTGAACACCGAGTCCGTCGCCGCCTTCGGCCAGCTCGAATATAAGCTGGACGACCGGTTCACCCTGATCGGCGGCCTGCGCTATTCGCGCGACTGGAAACGGTTCGATTATGTGCATTCCGAGAATGGCGTGCAGGACTTCGCGTTCGACAGAAGGCTGTTTCCCGATCTCGCGAAGCGGCGCTTCAGTGATTATTCGGGCAAGATCGAACTCGATTTCAAGCCGAGCCGGAACGCCTTCCTTTATGCCAGCGTCAATCGCGGCACCAAGAGCGGCGGCTTCGGCACCCAGGCCTTCGGACCCTTCGATCCGGCGACGATCGCCTTCGATGGAGAGGTTTTGACCAATATCGAAGGCGGCGTGAAGCTCACGCTGCTGAACCGGACGACGAACTTCAACGTCGCCGGCTTCCACTACAAATATAGCGGCTACCAATCGTTCGAACTGGTCGGCGTCACCCAGATCATCCGCAACAAGCCCGCTCGCATAAAGGGGCTCGAATTCGAGTTCACGACCCGTCCGGTTGCCGGCCTCTATCTCCAGGCGTTCCTGACCCTGCTCGACGGCGAGGTCCGCAATGTCACCGTTCCCTCGGGCGATGTCCTCGATCGGGACATGCCGCAGGCGCCCTCGCTCAGCGCGGGCGGCCTGATCCGCTACGAATTCGCGGCGGGACCGGGGCGGCTGGCGCTCCAGACCAACTGGAAGCATGACAGCCGGCAATATTTCTCGACCTTCAACGCCCCGGTCGATCGCGAGCCGGCCCGCTGGGTCGGCGACGCGCGCGTCTCCTATGCCTTCGACGACCTGCCGATCGAGGCCGCCTTCTTCGTCAACAACCTGACCGACCGGAAATACCGGCTCTACACGCTCGATCTGTCGGGGCCCTTCGGCTTCACCCAGCAGAACTACGCCCGCCCGCGCTGGTTCGGCGGCAGCCTCACCTACCGCATCCAATGATCCCCCTGAAAGGAAAGAGGAAAAGAATGTCCAAGTCCATTGCTATGCTGGCGTCCGTCCTGCTGGGCCTGTCGGCCATGGCGGCGCCCGCCGCCGCGGCCGCTCCGGCTCCGGCGATCGGCGATCTGCCCAAGGCCGATGCCGCCGACGTCACCGAGTTCCGCCGCCAGGTCGACGCGCTCTACCGGATGAAGGAGGCGGCCTTCGCCAGGGACGATGCCGACACGATCGTCGACCGCTTCTACACGCGCGATTCGATCACCTTCGGTCCCGACGGCAAGCCGGTGATCGGCCGGGACGCCTTCCGGAAGGAATATCAGGGCATCGTCAGGATCGCCAATGTGAAGGTCGAGCCCATCGCCACCCATGTCGGCAAGGACGCCGCCTGGGAATGGGCCAATTTCCGGGCCTTCCCGAAGGACAAGACGCAGAAGCCCTTCACCTTCATCATGCTGTTCGTCTTCGCGAAGAAGGACGGCCAGTGGGTGTCCGGCGGCGATGCCTATACCGTCGGGGAGTTTCCCGGAAGCCATTGAGGCCGTTCCTCGCCGGAGGGAGCCGACGGCTCTCCCCGGCGGCTTTCCGCCGGTCCGAAGCCGGGCCGGGCGGGAAGCCCGCGCAATGGAGCCGCGGCCGGGGGAGGGGGCGATGGACAAGGGCATGATCCGGCGGATTTTTCCGATCGTCGCCGGAACCTATATCGCGATGATCCCCATGGAGGTCGCGCCCTTCGTGATCGGGGCGGCCGTCGAGCGCGGCCTCTCGGCCGGGCAGGCGGGATGGGTGGGCACGGCCACCATCGCCTTCGTCGCGATCGCGTCGATATGCGCTCCACCCCTGATCGCGCGCCTGCGCTTCCGCCAGGCCATGATCGGCTTCGCCTGTATCGAGGCCGCCGGCTATTGCGGCTTCGCGGCGGCACAGGGCTTCGCCCTGCTGCTGGCGATGGGCAGTCTTGCCGGCTGCGGGGCCGGCGGGTTGCTCGCCGGCATGGCGATCCGCATCGCGCGCACCGACGATCCGGACAGGACCTATGGCTATGTCTACGCGGCCACCGGCCTGGGGTTCGCGCTCCTGCTGTTCCTGTTCCCGATCATCGGCGCGAAGTTCGGGACGGCGGCGATGTTCCTGTTCGCCGGCTTCATCGCGCTGGCGCTGAGCTGTCTTCTCCGATCCCTGCCGGCGGGCTTCCTGCATGAGGAGGTCGAGGCGGGCCCTGCGCAGCCGGTCGACCGGTGGGGCGTGGCCCTGCTGGTCGCCGCGATGATCGTCGCTATGCCCGTCTATGGCGGAACCTATGGCTTTTCCGAAAGGAAGGCCGTGGAAATCGGCCTGTCCTCGCGCGATGCCGGGCTCGCGCTTTCCTGCGCCATGCTGATGTCGATCATCGGCTCCTCGATCGTCGCCCTGGTCGGCACGCAAAGGGGGCGGCTGCTTCCCATGGCCACCGTCCTCCTGCTCGCCAGCCTCGCCTATCTCACCGTGCTCGGGGCCCGGTCGGCGCCCGTCTATGTCGCGGGCACCTTGATCTTCGGGCTGATGCAGTTGGCCCTGACCTCCTATTTCTTCGGATTGGCCTCGGCCCTGGACAGGAACGGGGGCGTCGCCGCGCGACTGCAGGGCTTCTCGCTCATTCCCTATGGGCTCGGCACCGGGCTGTTCGGCAGCCTGGCCGACGGCGGCAGCCTGGCGCGCCTCGCCGTGCCGGCCGCCGCCGCCAATCTCGTCGCCCTGGCCATCGTCCTGCCGGTCCTCGTCAGGCAGGACCGTGGCCGCCGCGCCTGACGGCCGGCGCGGAAATGCTCTTGCCAAATAGCGGCGGTGGCTATAGCCGTTATCGGTATATATACCGATAACGGAAGAGGGCTTCGATGCGTGACGACATCCGTGCTTGGCTGGACGCGGAAAGCGGCCTGCCGGATCAGCCGCTGCGAGGGGAATTCTATGTCGATGCCGGGATCTTCGCGGCGGAGATGCGGGATGTTCTCGGCCGGCAATGGCTCTATGCGGACCATGTCTCCCGCATTCCCCGGCCGGGGGATTATTTCCTGTTCGAGGTCGGCGGTGAATCGATCATCGTCGTGCGCCGCAAGGACGGGACGATCGGCGCCTATTTCAACGTCTGCCGGCATCGCGGCTCGCGCATCTGCCTCGACCGGCAGGGATCGCTATCGTCCTTCGTCTGCCCCTATCATGCGTGGACCTATGATCTCGACGGGGCGCTGCGCGGCGCGGCGCATATGCCGGATGACTTCGAAAGGCGCGACGCCGGGCTGATGCCCTGCCACGTCCGCGAGCTGGAGGGGCTGATCTTCCTCTGCCTGGCGGAAGGGGAGGCTCCCGATTTCGACGCCCTGGCCGAGATCGCGCGTCCCTATCTGGCGCTGAACGGCCTGGCGACCGCCCGGCTGGCGGCCCGGCGATCCTATCCGACCTCGGCCAACTGGAAGCTCGTCGTCGACAATTTCCAGGAATGCTATCACTGCGCGCCCGCCCACAAGCTCTATTCGAGCGCGCATTCGAAGGACAAGCTGCTGGCCTTCGGGGCCGGTCCCGGCTCCGGTCCGGTCGATGCGGCCGAACGCTTCTCCGGCGAACTGGCGACATGGCGGGAAAGGGCGTCGGCGGCCGGCACCTGGCTCGATGCGCGTGCGGAGGAAGAGGACGACATCCGTTCCATCTGGAGCGTCGGGCGGCTGCCGATCAAGGCCGGGGCGCTCACCGAAAGCGTCGATGGGGCTCCCGTGTCGCGATTGATGGGCCGCTTCGCCGAATTCGACGGAGGTCACAGCGCCGTGGCCTTCAACGTCTTCTCCTATTTTCTCGCCAGCAACGACCATGTGGTCATGATCCGGTTCACGCCGCGCGGCGTCCTGGAGACCGATGTGGAGTTCCAGTGGTTCGTCCACCCCGAGGCGGAGGAGGGCGTGGACTATGAGGTCGAGCGCCTCGTGCGGGTCTGGGACGTGACCACCACCGAGGACAAGCGGATCACCGAGGACAACCAAGCCGGCGTGGCGTCGAGCCGCTACCGCCCCGGGCGCTTCTCCGCGCTCGAAGGGCGGCTGTCCACGATCAAGCGATGGTATCTCCACGAAATGGCGACCGCGTCGGTCCCATCCCATGAGGAGTTGGGTGCATGAGTGACGACGAGAAGAAACAGGCTGTCGTGAGGCGTTTTTTCCAGGCCGCCGGCAGCGGCGATTTCGCGACGGCGATGGGATTGATCGCTCCCGGATGCCTGTGGACATATCATGCGCCGGTCGATCTCATTCCCTTCGGCGGCCGTCATGAGGGGCCGGCGGGCGTGGCGCGCTTCTTCGAGATCACGGCGGGCCTGCTGTCGATCGACGCGATGGAGATCGACCGGATGGCGGCCTTCGACGATCATGTGATCGTCGCGGGGCGCGAGCGTTGCACCGTGCACCGGACGGGCGCGAGCTACGAGGCGGAATGGCTCCACCTCGTCAGGACCGATGGCGAGACGATCCTCGCCTATGACGAATATGTCGATGGCGCCACGATCGCCCGGGCGATCGGGGCATTGTGAGCCCGACGGCTTTCTGGCACCTGCTCATCCGTTGCGTCCGTCCGGACCGCAACGGATGAGGTTCCCTTGGCGACAGTGAAGACGCCGCGCCAGCGGCTCGATCCCGACACGCGGCGGGCCCAGATCGTCCGCACGGCGCTCGATGTCCTCCTGGAGAGCGGCTATGCGGCCGTCTCGATCAAGAACGTCGCCGAGCGGTGCGGCATCCGGCTCTCGACGGTGCAGCATCATTATCCGGGCAAGCCGCGGCTGATGGCGGCGGTGATCGAGGAGGTCGCCGATCGCTGCATCCGCAAATATGGGCATCTGGCCGAAGCCTCCGGCGCGGATGCCCGGGAAAGGTTGCGAGCGACCATCGGCGCGCTGTGCGGCGTCGAGCCCGATGCCGAGATCGACACGCTGTTCGTGGAGCTGTGGGCCTATGCCCGCCGCGATGCGAACGGCGCCGCCATCCTGCGGGCCTTGTACGATCAGGGCCGCGTGATGCTCAGCCGGCTGATCGAGGAACTGGTTCCCGGCCTAGCCCCCGATGAGGTGCGGCAGCGCGCCGTCACCATCATGGCGGCGGCGGACGGCCTCGCCGCGATCAGCAGCGCGCCGACGGCGGTCGGCGCCGCCGATCGGCGGGCGACGGTTTCCCATCTGATGGACCTCGCGAAGGCGCCGCCCGCCGCCGGTGACGATCCCGATGGAGAATATCGGGCCTAGTCCAGATATCGGGCCCGCAGCGCTTCCCTGGCCCGGGCGTCGATGCCGATGCGTTTCTCCAGATAATTATCGAGCGAGCCATAGCGCCGCTCGATCTCGTCGATCGCATGGGAGAGGAACGGGGTGCCGTCCGGCTCCAGCAGGGGATGGGGCTTCTCTTCCTCGTCGGCGGGGCTGAACAGTCGCGCGGCCGCATTGTCGGGGAAGGCCGCCGGATCGAATTTCGGCATTTCAAAGGCCGGGCGGCGATAGCGGGTGGAAAGATGATAGTCGGCCAGGATGGCGTCGCGCGGCACGCCGAGCGCGGTGAGGATCAGCGCCGTCGCGAAACCGGTCCTGTCCTGTCCCGCCGAGCAATTATAGGCGAGCGGGCCCTGATGGGCGAGGAGCAGGCGGAACAGCAGGCGCATCTGTGGGGCGAGCTGCTCCGGCATGCGCCGATAGATGTCGGCCCAGCTGATGTCGTCGGCCTCGTCGGTCGACAGGATATCCCTGATCGAATAGCCGACCGCATGATAGGCGACGCCGCCGATCCTGGTGGGCGCCAGCTGGCGCTCCTCGCTGCTGCGCAGGTCCACCATGTCGGTGAGCCCGAGACGGCCGATCGTCTCGAGATCGCCGCCGCCGAGAAGGGGCGTGGCGGCCGAGCGATAGATCATGCCCCAGCGGACATGCTTGCCCCCGGCCGCCGGATAGCCGCCGACGTCGCGGAAGTTCGAGCCCCGCTCCAGCGGGATGAGGCGCTCCGCCGCCCACAGGCCGGCGCCGTCCCGATGATCGCGCACGAAGAAATAGGGATGTCCCCGTGGCGGAACCGTCGTCTCGTAGACGCCGTCGCGATCGTCGGCGGAGACGAGGCGCGCCGCCTCGATGGCGGCGTCGGGCCGGTCGGCCATATAGACGTCGACCGGATGGGGACTGGTCCAGCGGACCCTCAGGCGGTCGGGCTGGGACCGTTCGACGGTCAGCCCCCCCGGCGGTCCGGCGATCAGCGGAGCCGGCGTCGCGGCCAGCAGCAGCGCGGCGATGGAGACTGTCCTGGACATGGCGGAGACCCTTTCGACCGGCCCGTCGGTCCCGGATGTCTCCGCCGGGGCCGGCGCCTGCATGGGGAGGGGATCGAAGCGCCTTCGATGCCCCTCCCGGTTCACGATCAGAAATGCTTGCGAAGCGACAGGAAGACCTGCCGGGGCGTCCCCACGAGCATCGATTGGACGTTCCCGCCCGGATCGGAGAATTTCAGCGCGATCTGCCCCACCGTGCTGATATATTTCTTGTCGAACAGGTTGGTCACATTGGCCTGGAGCTCGAGGCCGTCGAGCAGGCCGCCCCCCTCCGGGAAGCGATAGCCGGCCGACAGATCGACCAGCGCGCGGCCCTTGACGCTGTTGTCGTTGATGTAGGTGTAATAGCGCTTGCTCTGGTAATTGGCGGAGATCCGGCCGAACAGGGCCCCGTCGTCATAGGCGATCTCGCCGTTGATCAGGTGCTTCGGCGTGTTGACCACCGTCTTGTTCTTCGTGGCGTAGAGCACGCCGCTCAGGATGTCGTCGTCATATTGCGCATCCGTATAGGCATAGGCGCCGTACAGCGACAGGGCGCGGGTCAGCCGATAGGTGCCGGCCATCTCGATCCCGTTGGTGGTGACCGAGCCGACATTGGACAGGATCGACGGACAGCCGATGATGATCGCGCAAGGCTGCACCGAAAGCAGCCTGTCGTCGAACTTGACGTGATAGCCGGCGATCGAGCCCTCGAAGTCCCGGAGGTGGAAGCGCAGGCCGCCCTCCAGCGTCCAGGAGGTCTCGGGCTTGATCACGTCCTTGACCGCGAGGAAGCCCGCCCGGCTCGTCAGGAAGGGCTCCGTGGTGAAGGCGCGCATGTTCTCGGTGTAGCTGGCGAACAGCTCGAACGCGCGCGAGACGGCGTAGTTGACGCCGATCTGCGGGATGAACATGTCCTTGGCCCTCAGCAGGCCGGACGTGTCCCGGTTCGGGCTGTTCGCCGGATTATACTCGTTGATGACGGTGTTCCTGATCCCCTTGAACCCGTAGTTCATCTTGAGTTCGGGGGTCAGGTTCCAGGTGTCCTGGATGAAATATTGGTAGGTCTTGATCTTGAAATTGTACGAATAGTCGCTGGCGAAGGGGTTCTTCGGCCACTCGCGCTTGCCGATGCTCGCGACGTTGGACGCGGCAAGGGGGAAATAGGGGCGGCCGGCGCGGTAGCGATTATATTCGTACCAGCCGCCGATCTCCAGCTGATGGTCGCCGAAGGTGAACGACAGGGAGCCGGTCGCGCCGCCGCGATTGATCGCATAGGTCGCCCCGCGCACCGACATGGGGGAGCCGCCCGGGGTCGGCGTGTACGGCGTGAACCAGGTGCTGATGCCGCGATGCCGATGGTAATAGGGGGTCAGCTTGAGGGTGACCGCATCGGCCAGTTCATAGTCGATATTGGCGCCGGCCAGGAAATCCTTGCGGAGGCCATAAGCGTCATAATAGGTGTCGTCGCCGCAGATCTGCTGCGAATATCCCGCATAATTGGCGCAATAGACGCCGTTCTGGAGATTGGTCGCGATCGCCATCGCCGTCGGATAGTCGTTCCGGATATAATCCCAGTTCCATCCATATTTCCGGATCAGGGACAACGACATGTCCATATAGTCGTCGTCCTTGAAGTCCGAATAGTTGACGAAGGCGGCGACCTGTCCCCGCTCGCCGAGCGGCACGACCAGCTTGCTGTTGATCGACCAGGCCTCCTGCTTGCCCTGGCCCTTCCATTTCGGCGCGTCCAGCCAGGAGCCGCTGACATAGCCCATGACGCCGTTGCCGAGGTCGCCGGTTTCGAGCCGGCCGAACAGGCGGTAGGCGTTCTCGCTGCCGTAGCTCACCTCTCCATCGAGGCCGAAGTCGGGTGACGGCGCCTTGCTGAAGAACTGCACGGTGCCGCCGAGGTTCGAGCTGGAGGCGGTGCTGAGCGCGCCGGACCCCTGCGCGAGCGTGGTCCTGCCGATATTCTCGGAGGCGATCGCGCGGCTGATGTGGAGCCCGTTGAAATTATGATAGCTCATGTCGCCCAGCGGTACGCCGTCGAGCGTGAAGCCGAGCTGGTTCTGGTTGAAGCCACGGATCGAAATGCGGCTCGACCATTCGTTGCTGCCGAGGGCATTCGCGGACTGAAACGAGACGCCCGGTAGTTTTTCCAGCACTTTGAGCGGGCTCGTGCCGGGCGTGGCGACGGCGATATCCACCGCGGTCACCGTCTGTACCTGGCGGGTCTCACCCTTTCCGAACACCACGATCTCGGCATCGTCGGTTTCCGACGATGCCGGCGTCTGGGCGGCGGCGGGCATCGCCCATATGCCGAGGAAGGCGAAAGCCGCGACGCTCGTGAGAAGCTGACCTTTGTTCATGGAACCCCCTTTTCTTTGGATGTCGGATGGCGGGCCGGATCGGAGCGCCCCGACAAAAGCTATTCATTTTAGTTTTCGATTCGAATCGACTTCTAGCTTTCATGTCCTATGGCGCCTGTCAAGGCGATCTGTGGTCGAAAGCTCTCTGCCTAAGCAGGAAATATCCTTATATGTATGAGTTTATTGGCTTGAAAAGTGAATGGGGCTGCGGCGAGGCGGAATCCGTGTACCGAAACGACCCTTGAAAGATACTCGATTGTATTTGATAATCTCGGTGAGAGATGGCCATGGGGAGCGTCCTTCCGTTGCGGAGGGGCCTTTGCCCATCGGAACGGATGGCGTGCGGGGGCGTGTGGACCTGTGCGGCGGGGAACGGGTAGATTCGATCTGATGCCAAACGACCTGACGGATTCGGTGAATGCGCGTCGCTACATGCAGGCGCGCGGCCGGGCGCGGCGCGAGGCATTGCTCGACGCCGCGCGGCTGTTGCTGCAGCAGCGCGATGCGGACGAGATCAGCTTCTCGATGGTGTCCGAAGTCGCGGGAATCCCGTCGAGTTCGGCCTATCACTTCTTCCCGGACATGCGGGAGCTGTACAAGGCGCTCGCCCGCGCCATCGCCGATGAGATGATCGAGCTCGAACCGGCGATCGATGCGGAGAGTTCATGGGACGCCATCCTGGCGGATTTCCTCAAGTCCTCCGCCGATTTCTTCAACGCCAACGCCGCCGCCCGGCAACTGATGCTCGGCCCGAGGGTCTCTCCGGAAATCCGCCAGGCCGCCTGTCATGACGACCACCGCTTCGGCGTCCTTCTCCATCGGCTGTTTGACGAGCGGTTCCTCCTGCCGGAGATGAGCGAGCCGGTGTCGGTATTCTTCCGGGTCGTCCACATCGCGGACGCGTTCTTCGCATTGTCGGTTCTGGAGGATGGTTGCGTCTCGCCGCATATGGTCGTGGAGGCGACGCGCGCCGCGACGGGCTATCTGGCGAACTACCTCCCTCCCATCCTGCAAGCTCGGGCCTCCTTTCCCGATCATTTGCCGGGTTAGGCTGCCGATGGCTTTATCCGATCCGGTCGGCTTCCCCGTCCGAACCGCCGGCCGGCGGCAGGTTGTGGCTGGCGACGGCGGTGGCGAGGTCGAGCCAGCGGATCGGCTTGACTAGCATGTGGGTCATGTCGTCGGGGGCGTCGCAGCCGCGCGGATCGCCGGTGATGAACACCACCGGGATGCTGCCGAGCGACCGGCGGATCGACGCCACCGCGTCGACGCCCGATCCTTCGCGCAGCCGGCAGTCCGCCGTGATCAGGTCGGGCGCGTGATCGAGCGCGGCGGCGACCGCCGCCCGTTCGGTCTCGACAAGATCGCAGCTATCCGCGCCAAGTTCGCTCAGGAAGCATTCAAGATCCGAAGCGACCAGCGGCTCGTCTTCGATGATCAGGACGTGCATGATCCTCTCCACCGATTCAGGGCCTTCAAGCCCTCGACTTGAACAAGGTTCCCCATTCATCGACCAATTGGCCGAACCTCCAGTTTAACCGATGTCGATTTCTCGGCCAACCTGGAAAATTCGGGAGACTCGTCGTCGGTTTTTCGGTGGTCGTCGCGCCCCGCGCGACCGTCACTCCGCGAACAGCGCGGCGAAGTCGTGCGCGGTCTTCTCCAGCCGCGCCAGCGCGTCGTCGACCTCGCCGAAGCCGTCGGCGAGATGGTCGATCTCGCCTGCGACATTCTCGGTGTCGGCGCGGATCGCGGCGATCGTCGAGGACATGGAATCGGCGGCGAGCGCGGTCTCGTCGACCGCCGCGGTGATCGTCGTCACCGTGCGCGCCTGGACGTCCATCGCGTCGCGGATGCGCGCGGCGCAGGCCTCGACCTCGCCCACCGTGTCGCGGATCGATCCGTTGGCGTCGACGGCCTGGGCGGTCGCGGTCTGGATCGCGGTGATCTTCCGGGCGATGTCGTCGGTCGCGCGCGCGGTCTGGTTGGCGAGGTTCTTGACCTCCTGCGCGACCACCGCGAAGCCGCGCCCGGCCTCGCCCGCGCGGGCGGCCTCGATCGTGGCGTTGAGCGCGAGCAGGTTGGTCTGCCCGGCGATGTCGCGGATCAGGCCCAGGATCGATTCGATCGCGCGGGCATGGTCGGACAGCGCCTCGGACACCGACAGCGCCTCGGCCGACTGGCCGGCGGCGCGGGTCGCGACCGACGCGGCGACGTCGACCTCGCGGCGCGCCTCCTCGATCGCGCGGATCAGGCCGGCGGCGGTCTGCGCGGCGTCGCGCATCGCGGTGGCCGACTGTTCGGCGGCGGCGGCGACCTCGGACGTCTTGCCGAGCATGCCGCGCGCCGATTGCGAGGCGAGGCTGGTCTGGTCGCGCAGCGTGGTCGACCGGCGCGACGTGCCGGCCAGGATGTCGCCGATGTCGGTGCGGAACATCTGGCTCGCCGATTCCCGCAGGGTGAGCGAACGCTGGCGCCGGATGCCGTTGAAATAGGACAGGTTGAGCTCGAGCTGGATCGCGCCGAGCATGTCGATCGTGCGCTGCGCGGACAGGACGAACGCCATGTCGTCGGGGAAGCGCTCGGCGATCCGGTCGACGATCATCCCGTTCTCGCGCGCGGTGTCGAGCAGGACGGTCGGCAGGGGGATCTTCAGGCTGTAGACCAGCCGGCTGTTGAAGCCGAGGATGCGGATCCAGTCGGCGTCGATCGGCTGCGAATAGACGTGGCGGCGGCGCTCGATCAGGTCGTCGACCGACATCGCCAGGAAGGCGCCGACATCACCCTCGGCGCTGTTCGCCAGCCGCCGCAGCTTCGGCGTCCAATTCTCGCGGAGCACCTCGACGATCGTGTCGGAGGCGCGCTCCCACAAGGCGGCGAGGCGCTGGTGCAGGCCGGCCTCCCGGTAATGCGCCACCCGCTCCGCGATCTCGGCCTCGGTCAGCACCGCTTCGATGGGCGCCAGCGGCGCCGATGCCATATCCATGGACCCCTCTCCCTTCGGGCGCGGACCCTAGCCGGATATGGTTAACGGCGCGTTGAGCCCTCCACGGTGAAGCGGACCAGCAGCGCCGCGCCGCCGGCCGTCACGGGGTCGGCGACGCTGAGCACGTCGAGCCGGCCGAGCTCGTCCGTCCCTATCCGCTGTGGTTCGAGGGCGAGGAGGAAGACCGCATCGCCGCCCGCGACCTCGGCGCCCGCCGCGAGGCGCTCCATCGCGACGCCGCACCGCCCACGCCGCGCCATGGCGTTGAGGTCGAGCACCGGGCCGGCCAGCGGCTCGCCGGCGATCGGTGCCCCGCCGTCGAAAGCGAAGGGCGCGCTGTCCCCGTCGAGCGCGACGTCCAGGCCCGCGCCGGACAGAAGCAGCCTGCCTTCCAGCACGGCGAGCACGCGATCGACCCCGTCGAAGGCCGAGAAGGCGCCCGCCTGCTCGACCCGCGCCATGCTCAGCCGCCAGACGAAATCGTCCATGCCGGCGTCCGGCGGGAAGACGGCGATCTCGCGCGTCGTCCCGCCGCCATTCTTCCACGGGACCGCCGGGCGATCCGCGATCCGGATGACCCGGTTCACGGCCGGCCGAGGATGCCGGGCAGGTCGAGCCCCTTGTCGCGCGCGCAGTCGAGCGCGATGTCGTAGCCGGCGTCGGCATGGCGCATCACGCCGGTGGCGGGATCGTTCCACAGCACCCGTTCGAGCCGCTTCGCCGCCGCCTCGGTGCCGTCGGCGACGATCACCATCCCCGAATGCTGCGAATAGCCCATGCCGACCCCGCCGCCATGGTGCAGCGACACCCAGGTCGCGCCCGAGGCGGTGTTGAGCAGCGCGTTGAGCAGTGGCCAGTCGGAGACGGCGTCCGATCCGTCCCGCATCGCCTCGGTCTCGCGATTGGGGCTGGCGACCGATCCGCTGTCGAGATGGTCGCGGCCGATCACCACCGGCGCCTTGAGCTCGCCCTTCGCCACCATCTCGTTGAAGGCGAGGCCGAGCCGGTGGCGGTCGCCGAGGCCGACCCAGCAGATGCGCGCCGGCAGGCCCTGGAAATGGATGCGGTCGCGCGCCATGTCGAGCCAGCGGTGGAGGTGGTGGTTGTCGGGCAGCAGCTCCTTCACCTTGGCGTCGGTCCTGAAGATGTCCTCGGGATCGCCCGACAGCGCCGCCCAGCGGAACGGGCCGATGCCGCGGCAGAACAGCGGGCGGATATAGGCGGGGACGAAGCCGGGGAAATCGAAGGCGTTGGCGACGCCCTCGTCCTTCGCCACCTGGCGGATGTTGTTGCCATAGTCGACGGTCGGCACGCCCGCCGCCTGGAAGTCGAGCATCGCGCGGACATGGACCGCCATCGACGCCTTGGCGGCCTTGGCGACCGCCTCGGGCTCGCGCTCGCGCCGCTCGATCCATTCGGCGACCGTCCAGCCGGCGGGGAGGTAGCCGTTGACCGGATCATGGGCGGAGGTCTGGTCGGTCAGCAGGTCGGGGCGGATGCCGCGGCGGAACATCTCGGGCAATATCTCGGCGGCGTTGCCGAGCAGGCCGACCGAGAGCGGCTTCCTCGCGGCGCAGCTCTCCTCGATGATCGCCATCGCCTCGTCGATCGTCTCGGCGGCGCGGTCGAGATAGCCGGTGCGCAGGCGCATGTCGATCCGGCTCGGCTGGCATTCGATCGCGAGGCAGGAGGCGCCCGCCATCACCGCCGCCAGCGGCTGCGCGCCGCCCATGCCGCCGAGGCCGGCGGTCAGCAGCCAGCGGCCCGACAGGTCGTCGTCATAATGCTGGCGGCCCATCTCGACGAAGGTCTCGTAGGTGCCCTGCACGATCCCCTGGGTGCCGATGTAGATCCAGCTTCCCGCGGTCATCTGGCCGTACATCGCCAGGCCCTTGCGATCGAGCTCGTTGAAATGCTCCCAGGTCGCCCATTTGGGGACGAGGTTCGAATTGGCGATCAGCACGCGCGGCGCGTCTTCATGGGTGCGGAACACGCCGACCGGCTTGCCCGACTGGACCAGCAGCGTCTGGTCGGCTTCGAGCCGCTTCAGCGTCTCGACGATCCGGTCGTAGCTTTCCCAGTCGCGCGCGGCGCGGCCGATGCCGCCATAGACGACCAGTTCCTCGGGCCGCTCGGCGACGTCGGGGTGGAGGTTGTTCATCAGCATCCGCAGCGGCGCTTCGGTCAGCCAGCTTTTCGCCGACAATTCGGTGCCGGTCGCCGGCCTGATCACGCGGCTGTTGTCGAGACGGGTCATGGAAAGTCCTTTCAGGTTCGGGCGAAGGCGAGGCACGCCGTCAGGATCGCGCGCAGATCGGCGATGACGGGGCTCGTCGGGTCGAAGGGGGCGGGCCAGTTGTCGGGCCCGGGGGCGTCGGGTTCGTCGAGATAGGCGCGCATCGCCAGCTCCATCTGGATCGCATGGATGCCGTCTGCGGGGCGGCCGTAATGGCGCGTCGTCCAGCCGCCCCGGAACCGCCCGTTGAGGACGTGGCTCCATCCGGTCGCGGCGGCGATTTCGGTGACGGCGGCGGCGAGCGCGGGATCGCAGGTCGCGCCATTGTTGGTGCCGATGTTGAACAGCGGCAGCTCACCGTCGAACAGGCGCGGCACCCGGCTCAGGATCGAATGGGCGTCGTAGAGCACGACCTTGCCGTGGCGCGCGCGGAGCCGGTCGAGCTCGGCCGCCAGCGCGTCATGATAGGGATCGAACCAGGTCGACCGCCGCCAGCCGATCTCGCCGGCGTCGGGCGGGCCGTCGCGATAGAGCGGCTCGCCCGCGAAGGTGGTCGTCGGGCACAGCTCGGTCGTCGCCTGTCCCGGATAGAGCGAGGCGCCCGACGGATCGCGGTTGAGGTCGATCACGCTGCGCGAGATGCGGCTGCGGATCGTGGTGGCACCGAGCGTGTCGGCGAAGCCGTAGACCTGGTCGATCCACCAGTCGGCATCCTTGCGCGCCAGCCAGGGCGAGACGAAGCTGCCCTCCAGCTCCTCCGGAATCTCGGTGCCGCTGTGCGGGAAGGCGACGACCAGCGGCGCCTCGCCCCGCGAGATTTCGAGCCAGGGGATCATTGGTATTCCTCCCCATCAAGGATGGGGAGGGGGACCGCCGAAGGCGGTGGAGGGGTCTGCGACCTCGTGTGCAGTGCCCGGCCGGAGGTCGCGCGGAACCCCTCCACCATCCTGCGGATGGTCCCCCTCCCCATGCTGCGCATGGGGAGGAATGGGCGGGCGGACATCACGCCAGTCCCGGCAGCGCGATCGCCGCCGCCGTCACCAGCGCGCCCGAGCGGACCAGCGCGTTGGCCGCCTCCATGTCGGGGTGGAAATGCCGGTCATGGTCGAGCATCGGCACCTGCGCGCGCAGCACGGCGCGAGCGGCTTCGAGCGGGCCGCTCGACCGGAGCGGCGCGTGGAAGTCGCAGCCTTGCACGGCGGCCAGCAGCTCGATGCCGACGATCGCATTGGCGTTGGCGGCCATGTCGAGCAGCCGCCGCGCGCCGTGCGCCGCCATCGAGACATGGTCTTCCTGATTGGCCGAGGTCGGCAGCGAGTCGACGCTCGCCGGGGTGGCGCGCTGCTTGTTCTCGGAGACCAGCGCGGCCGCCGTCACCTGCGGGATCATGAAGCCCGAATTGAGGCCCGGCTGCGGGGTCAGGAAGGCCGGCAGCCCCGACAGCGCGGGATCGACCAGCATCGCGATCCGCCGTTCGGTGATCGATCCGATCTCGCAGATCGCCAGCGCGATCATGTCGGCGGCGAAGGCGACCGGCTCGGCGTGGAAATTGCCGCCCGACAACGCCTCGTCGGTGTCCGGGAAGATCAGCGGATTGTCGGAGACGCCGTTCGCCTCGACCTCCAGCGTCGTCGCGGCCTGGCGCAGCAGGTCGAGCACCGCGCCCATCACCTGCGGCTGGCAGCGCAGGCAATAGGGGTCCTGCACCCGCGCGTCGTCGACCAGATGGCTCGCGCGGATCGCCGAGCCTTCCATCAGCCGGCGCAGTGCGTCGGCCGTCTCGATCTGGCCGGGCTGGCGGCGCAGCGCGTGGATGCGCGGATCGAACGGAGTGTCGGAACCCTTGGCCGCCTCGGTCGCGAGCGCGCCGGTGACGAGCGCCGAGCGGAAGATCGTCTCGGTCTCGAACAGCCCGGCCAGCGCGTTGGCGGTCGAGAATTGCGTGCCGTTGAGCAGCGCCAATCCTTCCTTCGGGCCCAGCGACAGCGGCGCCAGCCCGGCGCGGGCGAGCGCGCCCTCGGCGCTCAGCACCTGGCCGGCCACCTCGATCTGGCCGACGCCGATCATCGCCGCCGCCATGTGCGCGAGTGGGGCGAGGTCGCCCGAGGCGCCGACCGATCCCTGCGACGGCACCACCGGGGTCAACCCGGCGAGCAGCATCGCCTCCAGCATCTCGACCGTCTCCGGCCGCACGCCCGAGGCGCCCTGGGCGAGGCTGGCGAGCTTGAGCGCCATCATCAGCCGGACGACCGGGACGGGGGAAGGCGCGCCGGTCCCCGCCGCATGGCTCAGCACGATGTTGCGCTGGAGCGTGGCGAGGTCCTCGTCGCCGATCTTGACGCTGGCGAGCTTCCCGAAGCCGGTGTTGAGGCCGTAGACCGGCTTGTGCTGGGCGATGATCCGCTCGACCGCCGCCGCGCTCGCGGCGATGACGGGAGCCGATGCGGGGTCGAGGCTCGGCGCCGCGCCCTGATAGATGGCGCGCCAGTCGGCGAGCGGCACGGCGCCCGGCTTGAGGAGGATGTCGCTCATAGACCTTTCCAGATACGGGTGTGGAGGGGATTGAAGCCGATGCGGTAGACGAGCTCGGCCGGGCGCTCGATGTCCCAGATGGCGAGGTCGCAGCTCTTGTCCGGTTCGAGCGTGCCGATCTCCGCCTGGAGGCCCAGCGCGCGCGCCGCGTTGCGGGTGACGCCGGCCAGGCATTCGTCGACGGTCAGGCGGAACAGCGTCGCGCCCATGTTCATCGTCAGCAGCAGCGAGCTGAGCGGCGAGGTGCCGGGGTTGCAATCGGTGGCGATCGCGATCGGCACCCCCGCCGCGCGCAGCCCGTCGACCGGCGGCAGCTTCGTCTCGCGCACGAAATAATAGGCGCCGGGCAGCAGCGTCGCGACGGTGCCGGCGCGCGCCATCGCGGCGATGCCGTCCGCGTCGAGATGTTCGAGATGGTCGGCCGACAGCGCCCCCGCCTCGGCTGCGAGCCGCGCGCCGTGCAGGTTGGAGAGCTGCTCGGCATGGAGCTTGACCGGCAGGCCCGCCGCCCGCGCCGCGTCGAACACGCGCTGGGTCTGCGCGGGCGTGAAGCCGATCCCCTCGCAGAAGGCGTCGACCGCGTCGGCCAGCCCTTCGCGCGCGGCGGCGGGGATCATCTCGCGGCAGACCAGATCGACATAGCCGTCGGCGTCGCCGGCATATTCGGGCGGCAGCGCGTGGGCGCCGAGCAGGGTGGTGCGGATGCCGACCGGCCGGGCCTCGCCCAGCCGCCGGGCGGCGCGCAGCATCTTCAGCTCGTCGGCGACGGTCAGGCCGTAGCCCGACTTGACCTCGACCGTCGTCGCGCCCTCGGCGATCAGCGCGTCGAGCCGGGGCAGGGCGAGCTCGACCAGCCGGGCCTCGTCGGCCTCGCGGGTCGCGCGCATCGTCGAGACGATGCCGCCGCCGGCGCGCGCGATCTCCTCATAGGAGGCGCCCGCCAGCCGCAGCTCGAACTCGCGCGCGCGGTCGCCAGCATGGACCAGGTGGGTGTGGCAGTCGATCAGCCCCGGCGTGATCCAGCGGCCGTCGAGAGTCTCGGCCCGTTCGGGATCGAAGGCGGGCGCGTCGGCCGCCGGGCCGGCATAGAGGATGCGCCCCTCGCTCGCCGCGACGACGCCGTCCTCGACGATGCCGAGGCTGTTCCCCGCCATCGTCGCCAGCCGCGCGTCCCGCCAGAGCCTGTCGCATCGCATCCCGTCGAATCTCCCTTGCCCACCATCATTGCACCGACTCTCAATAATGTATAGACATTATCGCGAGAGGTGATGATGAGCGGCCAACAGTCTTTCCATTTCGACCGGATTTTGCTGCCCGAGGGCTGGACGAGGGACGTCGCGATCACCGTGCGCGACGGGCTGGTCGCGGCTGTCGAGCCGGGTGTTGCGCCAGCCGCGGGCGTCGAGCGCCACGCGATCGCGTTGCCCGGCCTGCCCAACCTCCACAGCCACGCCTTCCAGCGCGGCATGGCGGGGCTGGCCGAGGTCAATCTGGGCGGCGACGACAGTTTCTGGAGCTGGCGCGAGACGATGTACCGCTTCGTCGCGCGGCTGACCCCCGACCATCTGCGCGCGATCGCGGCGCAGGCCTATGTCGAGATGCTCGAGACCGGCTTCACCCGCGTCGGCGAGTTCCATTATCTCCACCACGATATCGGCGGCGGCGTCTTCGCCGATCCGGCGGCGATGAGCCTCGCGATCGTCGAGGCGGCGGCCGAGACCGGGATCGCGCTCACCCATCTGCCCGTCTTCTACGCCCATGCCGGCTTCGGCGGGCTCGCGCCGGGCGAGGGGCAGCGCCGCTTCGTCCACGACGTCGACGGCTATGCCCGCCTGATCGACCGGCTGCGCGCGCCGCTCGCGACGCTGCCCGACGCGGTGCTCGGCGTCGCGCCGCACAGCCTGCGCGCGGTGACTCCCGACGAGCTGGCGGCGGTCGCGACGCTCGGCGACGGCCCGGTCCACATCCACATCGCCGAACAGGTCAAGGAGGTCGAGGACTGCCTCGCCTGGAGCGAGGCGCGGCCGGTCGAATGGCTGCTCGGCCATGTCCCGGTCGACGCGCGCTGGTGCCTCGTCCACGCGACCCACATGACCGACGAGGAGGCCCGCCGATCGGCGGAGAGCGGCGCGGTCGCCGGGCTCTGCCCGATCACCGAGGCCAATCTGGGCGACGGCATCTTCCCCGCCGATCGCTTCCTCGCGGCGGGCGGCGCCTGGGGCGTCGGATCGGATTCGAACGTGCTGATCGACGCGAGCGAGGAACTGCGGCTGCTCGAATATGGCCAGCGGCTCGCCCATCGGCGGCGCAACCGGCTCGCCCCGGCGGGCGCCTCGGTCGGCGACACGCTGTATCGCGCGGCGGTCGCGGGCGGCGCGCGGGCGCTCGGCGCGCCGGCGGGGCTGGCGGTCGGCCATCCGGCCGATTTCGTGACGCTCGACGCCGATCATCCGGCGCTGGCCGAGCGTGACGCCGGGCTGCTGACCGACGGCTGGCTGTTCGCCGCCGGGCGGCAGGCGGTCGATGGGGTCTGGCGGCGCGGGCGTCGGCTCGTTACGGCAGGTCGCCATGCCGATCGCGCGCGGATCGCCGCGCGCTATCGCCGGATATTGGGGGAAGTGCTGGCATGACGCGCGTCGCAATCCACGATCGTATCCGCCAAGAGATCGAGGAGCGGATCATGTCGGGCGCCTGGGAGGCGGGGCACCGGCTGCCGCCCGAACATGCGCTGATGGCCGAATATGGCTGCTCGCGGATGACCGTCCACAAGGCGATCGACGGGCTGGTCGATCGCGGGCTGATCGAGCGGCGCAAGCGCGCCGGCAGCTTCGTCGCCGCGCCCAAGGTCCACCGCGCTGCGCTGGAGATTCCCGACGTGGCGAGCGAGGTCGCCGCGCAGGGCAAGGACTATCGGCTCGGCCTGATCTCCCGCGTCGAGCGCGAGGCCGACCCGCGCGACCGCGAGCTGCTGGAGATAGCGGGCGGCCCGGTCCTCGCGCTCCACTGCCTCCACCGCGCCGACGGCAAGCCCTTCGCGCTGGAGGAGCGGCTGATCAGCCTCGCCGCCGTCCCCGCCGCCCGCGACGCCGATTTCGCGCAGCAGAGCCCCGGCGCCTGGCTGCTCGCCCATGTCCCCTGGACCGACGCCCGCCACCGCATCAGCGCGATCGCCGCGACCCGCACGATCGCCGACCGACTGACCGTGCCGCAGGGCAGCCCCTGCCTCTCGGTCGAGCGCTGGACCTGGCGCAACGACGCGCGGATCACCTATGCCCGCCAGGTCTATCCCGGCGATCGCCATGCGCTGGTGGCGAGCTTCCTGGCCTGAGCGTCCGCTGAATTCCATTCTCTGTTTGTTCTTGGCTTTGGCGGCCTGTTGCGTCATCCTTTCCATGTTTGGACAGCGATGGAGCGGACGGGGATGGGAGATATCCGCCCAAATAAAATGGCGGCTGTGCTGCTTGCGTTCGGCCTGCTGGTTGCCTGCAAGGGCAAATATGCCGACATGTCGTTCGAGGAAATCCAGGCGATGGCCCGCAAGCTGCCGCTGGCCGAGCGGTATGATTTTTACCTTGAGGTTCGCGGCAATTCGCGCCTGCCGCCGAATGATCAGGTGAAATATGACATCGTTGCCCTGGGCGATCCGGCGTGGCGATATACGATCGGGCGGGCGATGCGCAACTCAGGCGAACTGAGCAGGGCCTTGCCAGTGCTCAGCGCTTTCGGGCGGTCCTGCACAAAGGCCGAATATCGGCGTTTGCGCGATGCCGTGAAGCGGCTGACCTATGACGGCACCGACGATCAGCGATATATGTTCTCCTCCGTGGACACGGCCTGCGGACTGACATCGCCGCAGCGTGGTCCCCAAAAATACGAGCCGCTCAACGCGGCGCTCGACTTGCAACCTTGAGGGGGCCGACGCATTCTTTCCTTCTCAGGGAGGCAGGCATGCGGCTCGACGACGAAGCGGAAAGCACCAATTACGAGATACGGTCGGGACGCGGCGGCGGCGGGTTCGGCCTGCCGGTCGGCATCCCCCTCGGCCGGGGCGGGCTCGGCTGTGGGTCGCTGATCCTGATCGGCATCATCTCGCTGGTGCTCGGCGTCAATCCGCTGACGCTGCTCGGCGACGGCGGCGGACAGGGGCCGGTCGTGCAGCAGCAGTCGCAACCGGGCGAAGCGCCGGGATCGTCGGGCGAGAAGACCCCGGTGATGAGCCGCTCGCTCAAGGTGCTCGGCTCGACCGAGCGGGTCTGGGGCCGACTGTTCCAGGAACAGGGCGGCACCTATCAGCCGACCACCTTGGTCTTCTATTCGGGCGGCACCCAGGCGGGCTGCGGCTTCGCCAACGCCTCGGCGGGGCCTTTCTACTGTCCGGCCGACAAGCGCATCTTCCTCGACACCAGCTTCTTCGACGAGCTGAGCGGCCGCTTCGGCGCGCCGGGCGACTTCGCCCAGGCCTATGTCATCGCGCATGAGGTCGGCCACCATGTCCAGGACCTCGAAGGCACGCTCGACAAGGTCCATGCCGCGCAGAACCGGCTGAGCGAGCGCGAGGCCAATGCCTTGCAGGTCAAGGTCGAGCTGCAGGCCGATTGCTATGCCGGCGTCTGGGCGGCGCAGGACCGCGACCTGCTCGAACCCGGCGACGCCGAGGCGGGGCTGCGCGCGGCGGCCGCGGTCGGCGACGACACGCTCCAGAAGGCGAGCCAGGGCTATGTCGTGCCTGAGGGCTTCACCCATGGCAGCGCAGCCGACCGCCAGAAATGGCTGCGCATCGGGCTCGACAGCGGCGATCCGGCGCGCTGCGACACCTTCGGATCGCGCGGGCCGTAAAGCGATTTCTAGGCAGATGGAAACATCTGCCGACTCGGAAATCGCGGTAAAACAAGAACTTGGAGCGGCCGATCTGATGCAATCAGATCGTGAACCGCTCTAAGCCGGCTTTTATTACCGGACGGGTAGCTCGGCGAGGCTGTCGCGATCGATCGCGGCGATCGAGGTGGCGCCGGTCAGCGCCATCGCCACCCGCATCTCGGCCTCGATCAGCTCGAGCAGATGGGCGACGCCGCGCTGTCCGCCGCCGGCCAGCGCATAGGCCCAGGCGCGCCCGAGCATCACCGTGTCGGCGCCGAGCGCCAGCAGCCGGACGACGTCGAGCCCCGATCGCACCCCGCCGTCGACGAGGATCGGCAGCGATCCGCCCACCGCGTCGGCGATCGGCGGCAGCGCCCGCGCCGTCGACAGCACCCCGTCGAGCTGCCGCCCGCCATGGTTGGACACGACGATGCCGTCGGCGCCGCTGGCCACCGCCTCGCGCGCGTCCTCGGGATCGAGGATGCCCTTCAGGATCAACGGACCCTTCCATTCGCTGCGGATGAAATCGAGGTCGCGCCAATGGATGCCGGGATCGAAATTGCCGCCGACCCAGGCGAAGAAATCCTCCATGCCCTTGCGCCCGCCCAGCACCGGCGCGACGTTGCCGAGGTGGTGCGGCCGGCCCAGCAGGCCGACGTCCCATGCCCAGCCGGGCCGCATCATCGCCTGGCCGATCCGGCAGAGCTGGCCGCCGAGGCCGGGCGCGCCCGACAGGCCGCTGCGGCGGTCGCGATAGCGGGTGCCGGGCACCGGCATGTCGATGGTGAAGACCAGCGCCGAGCAGTTCGCCTCGACCGCCTGCGCCAGCAGGTCGCGCATGAAGGCGCGGTCGCGGATCATGTAGAGCTGGAACCAGAAGGGCTTGCTCGCCCCGCGCGCCACCTCGGCCAGCGGGCAGGCCGAGACGGTCGAGAGGGTGAAGGGGATGCCCGCCGCCTCGGCCGCGCGTACCGCCTGCACCTCGCCGCGCCGCGCGGTGAGCCCGGCGAGGCCGACCGGGGCGAGCGCCACCGGCATTGCCAGCTTCTGGCCGAACAGCTCGGTCGACAGGTCGATCGCGGACACGTCGCGCAGCACCCGCTGGCGCAGCGCGATCGCCTCCAGATCGGCGATGTTGCGGCGAAGCGTCACCTCGGCATAGGCGCCGCCGTCGATATATTCGAACAGGAAATGCGGCAGCCGCCGCCGTGCCGCTTCGCGATAGTCGATCGCCGATGCTGCGATCATGTCCCGTGCCTCCCCTTTCTGATTGTCGTCCCGGCCGGTGCGGTCAGCCCGCGAAATTGCCGGCGAAGGCGATCTGGTCGAGCGCCTTGCGGTCGCTCGGCTTCTCGCGCTCGCGATATTTCTCGGGCAGCACCGACGGATCGGCCTGCCGGCCGACCGCCGCCGCGGCGTCGATGCGGAAGCCGTCGGGCACGCCGAGCTCGCGCCGCGCCGCGTCGAAGTCGACGCCGGCCATGCCGTGCGCGCGCAGGCCCAGCTTCTCCGCCTGCAGCGCCAGCGACATCCAGGCGGCGCCGGTGTCGAAGCTGTGGCTGTGCGACGGGCTGTCCTTGAAGGTCGTTTCCGACACGAAGACGATCAGCAGCGAGCTGTTCCCCGCCCAGGCCTGGTTGGCGGGAAGGAGCAGGCCGACGAAGCGATCCCAGTCGGCATCGCCCTGCTCCGCATAGAGCAGGCGCCACGGCTGGGCGTTGAACGCCGACGGCGCCCAGCGCGCGGCCTCGAACAGCGCGTCGCGGTCCTCCGCCGACAGCCGCGACCCGTCGAAGGCGCGGGGCGACCAGCGGTCGAGGAACAGGCGGTCGACGTTGGTATCGCTGCTACGGCCGGTCATTGCGTCATCCTTGTACCAGGCGGTGTCGGCCGCATGATTAGACGGCGAAGGGGCTCGCCGCCAATGGCCGGATCGGAAAAGTTGTGTTCGCGAATCCGCTCCGGCCTACCGCTTGCCGACCGGCGGCAGCACCACCGTTTCGAGCAGGTCGAGCGGCATCGCGCCGTTGCCGAGGACGAGCGCGTGGAACTGGCGCAGGTCGAAGCGCCTTCCCATCCGCGCCTTGAGCCTGTCGCGCATCGCCAGCAGGCGGAGCTGGCCGAGCTTGTAGCCGAGCGCCTGGCCCGGCCACGCCATGTAGCGCTCGATCTCGGCGACGATCTCGCTCATCGGCGATCCGCTGTTCGCCTCCATATAGGCGATCGCCTGCTCGCGGCTCCATTTGAGCTGGTGCATGCCGGTGTCGACGACGAGGCGGACGCAGCGGAACAGGTCGTCGGCGAGCCGTCCGACGTCGCCCGCCGGATCATGCGCATAGAGGCCCATCTCGGCCGCCAGCCGCTCGGCATAGAGGCCCCAGCCTTCCTGATAGGCGTTGAAGCTGGCGATGCGCAGCATCAGCGGCGCCTGCGGCAGGGCGAGCAGGGTGGCGCCCTGGGTATGGTGGCCGGGCACGCCCTCATGATAGCTGAGCGTCGGCAGGCCGTAGCGGTGGACGCCGGCCATGTCGCGCAGGTTGATCCAGTAGATGCCGGGACGCGAGCCGTCGAGCGACGGGCCGTCATAATAGCCGCCCGGCGCCGAATCCTGGGTCGCCGGCGGCACCGCCCGGATTTCCAGCCGCTGGGCGGGGATCATCGCGCGGGGCAGGAATTCGTGCTGGCGCGCCTCCATGCCCGCGACCAGCTTGCGCAGATGGTCGAGCACCTCCTCGCGTCCGGCGGGCATGTCGGGGAAACGCTGCTTCGGATCGTCGGCGAGCGCGTCGAGCCGGTCGCGCAGCGATCCCCTGGAGAAGCCGAGCTGGCGGAGCCGCGCCTCGATCCGCGCGGTGACGAGCCTGACCTGTTCGAGGCCGATGCGGTGGATCTCCTCGGGCGTATCGTCGCTGTCGCCGACCGAGCGGACGTTTGCGGCGTAGAGCGCCTCGCCGTCGGGCTGGGCCCAGACCCCGGCCTCCTCGCGGCCCTCGGGCAGCAGGTCGCGCACCCGCTCGCGCAGCCGGCCGAAGGCGGGACGGGCGCGTTTCTCCAGCGCGGCGATCGCCCGCTGCTCGGCGGCGTCGCGGGTGCGCGCGTCGAGCCCGGCGGTCGCCATCCGGTCGCGCAGCGCGACGATCATCGGATGCCGGTCGGCCGGCCCGGCCAGGAAGCTCTCGACCACCGGCAGCGTCTTTTCGAGCAGCGCGCGGGGCGGGATGCAGCCGATCGCCTCGTCCGCCCGCGACTTCTCGACCACCCCGGCGAAGCCCGTCGCGAAGCCGTCGAGCTTCTCGATCCAGGCGTCGACCTCGATCGGCGAGGACAGCGGCTGCTGCGCGATCATCACGTTCGGGGTGTTCACCACCGGCCCGGAGATCTGGTTGACGACATAGGGCTCGTGCCCCGAGAACCAGAAGGGGTTGGGCCGGCCATAGCCGATCGCGGCGCTGCGCGTGCCGTTCTCGATCACCGCCGCGGCGATCTTCAGCCGGAGCTGGCCGAGCCGGTCGTTCTCGCAATCGATCTGCTCGATGGCGATGCCCGCCTCGCCCAGCGCGGTGCGCCAGGCCTCCTCCCCTCGGGCGAATAATCGTCCATCGAGCGCGCATAGGGGCCGCCCGCCGCCGACCCCCGGACCCCCCATAGGTGGCGATCTGGCGGTGGCGCAGCAGCTTGAGCGTGATCGCGTCGACCGGCGTGGTGATCGGGCAGGGACCCGGTCGCTTGGGCGGCGGGGCGGGCTGGCCGCGAGCGCGGCGGGCAGCGCCGGGGCGATGGCGGTGGCGCCCGGCAACTGCGCGAAGCGGCGGCGGGAGAGGGCGGGCAGGGGGCGGGAAGCGAGATGATCCGCAGATGCTGCGGCATGTGGTGACATTTTCGGGGCGGGACGGCAACAGTCGGCCGATGTTCATTCTCGATTCGATCGAAGCCACGGGCCGCCGCATCGCGCGGATCAGCCTCGACCGGCCCGCCGCGCGCAACGCCATCGCGATCGGCCAGTGGCCGGCGCTCGCCGACGCGGCCGGGGAAGCCGCCGCCTCGGGCGCCCGCGCGCTGATCGTCCGGTCGGGCGCCCCGGGCATCTTCTCCGCCGGAGCGGACCTCGGCGACCTTGCCGGGCTGGCAGCCGATCCGGCGCTGCGCCATCGCTTCCGCATCGACATGGCGCGCGCCTTCGATGCGATAGCGGGCCTGCCGATCGCGACGATCGCGGCGGTCGACGGCGGCTGTTACGGGGCCGGCGTCGCGCTGGCCATGGCCTGCGACATGCGGGTCGCGGGCGACGGGGCGCGGTTCGCGATCACCCCGGCCAGGGTCGGCATCGTCTATCCGGCCTGCGACGTCGAGCGGCTGAAGGCGCTGGTCGGGCCGGGGCAGGCGGCGCGGCTGCTCGCCACCGGCATGACGATCGGCGCCGACGAGGCGCTGGCGATCGGCCTGGTCGAGGAGCGGGCCGGCTCGGCCGACGCGGCGGCGCTGGCGCTGGCCGAAGCGATCGCCGCCAATGCGCGGTCGAGCGTCGCCGGGCTGAAGCGCATCCTGGCCGGCGACGAGGCCGCCGACCGGCTGTTCGAGGAGGCGTTCGGCGGCGCCGACTTCGGCGAGGGGGTGGCCGCGTTCCGGGAGCGGCGCAAGCCGGCGTTCGGGGCATGAGCGACGTGCTGCTGATCGCCGACCATGCGTCGAACCATGTGCCGGCCGATATCGACCTCGACATCGATCCGGTGCTGCTGAACCAGCATATGGCGATCGACATCGGCGTCGATCCGCTCGGCCGGCTGCTCTGCGCCCGGCTCGGCATGGACAGAATCTTCGGCCCGGTCTCGCGCCTCGTCATCGACCTCAACCGCGAGGAGGACGCCGCCGGCCTGATCCCGTCCGAAAGCGACGGCTTCGCGATCCCGGGCAACAAGCTGCTCGACGCGGACGGGCGGCGGGCGCGGGTCGAGCACTTCTGGCGGCCCTATCATCAGGGGATCGCCGCGCGGATCGCGGCGGAGCGCCCCTGCCTGATCGTGTCGCTGCACAGCTTCACGCCGCGCCTGTCGGCCCGGCCCGAGGAGGCGCGGCCCTGGCAGGTCGGCGTCCTCTACAACCGCGACGACCGCGCCGCCCGGCCCGGCATCGCCGCGCTGCGCGCCGCCGGCATCGTCACCGGCGACAACGAGCCCTATTCGGGCAAGGTGCTCAACGCGACGATGAACATGCATGCCGAGGCGAACGCCGTCCCCTATCTGGGGCTGGAGGTGCGCCAGGACCTGATCGGCGACGAGGCGGGCGTGGCGGCCTGGGCCGACCGGCTGGGACCGGTGATCGCCGAGGTGGCGGACGGCCTGCGCAAGGCCGCCGCCGATCGCTGAGTGGTCGCGCCGCATGGACGCTCGGCCGGTTCCTTGTTAGGCAGGGCCATCGCCGGCATCGCCCCGTAAGCGCCGGCGACTGAGAGACCGGCGTGCTCCCGCTTACGATGGAGTGCTGCCGTGAACCCCGATATCGACCGGACGGCATTGCTCCGCGCGCACGCGACGCTTTCCGCCGGCTGCGCGTTCGTCGCGACCTATGCCGAGCGGGAGGGGACGGCGCGGACGGCCCATCCGGCCCATGCGCGGATGACCGGCAATCGCCTTCACGAGCTCGATCGCTTCCTGTCGGTGCTGATCGACGAGGCGGCATCGCTGCTGAACGGACCGCGCCGGGACGCGCGGCTTTTCGCCCGGATGCGCAACACCCCGGAAAAGCTGCGACGGCTCGGGACCGTGGCCGCGCTCCACGGCGCGGTCGGCCAGCGCCTGGGCGCGATCGGGCGAATCTGCGCCTATCTGCGCCATTGCGGCGACGGCGTCCATCGCTCCGGGCTGGCCCGGGATATCCAGCTCGCCGGCGGGCGGACGGACGGCGGGCGAACGATCGCCGAAACCCCCATGGGGCTGTACCTCGAACCGCCGACGATCGTCGCGATTGCCGGCCTCTACCGGCTCGTCGGGGATGCGCTGCTGCTGTCCGTCGATGGGACCGCACCTTGACTTTTGGCGGTGCAGGGCCCATTTGCGTTCCGCTAACGTCGCCTGCGACGGAATTTGATGCCTAGACCTCGATAGGGGTCTGATCCACGTTATCGGCGGAAGCGCAGGCGCCTTCGTCCCGAACGTTTCGGCTCCAGGCTGATCCTTCCTTTCTCTCGCTTCAAGCTCTGTCCGTGCTTTTGCGGACGGATTCCCTGATGTTTTGAAAGGACATCATCATGCCGATCGGCACCGTCAAATTTTTCAACGCCGACAAGGGCTATGGCTTCATCGCGCCCGAGGAGGGCGGCGATGACAGCTTCGTGCATATCAGCGCCGTCGAGCGCGCCGGCATGGCCACGCTGAACAAGGATCAGCGGATCAGCTACGAGGTCGAGACCGATCGTCGCGGCAAGTCGTCGGCCGTCAACCTCCAGGCCGTTTGAAGCCTTGGCCAAGGAGGAACTGCTCGTTCTCAATGGGTTGATCCAGGAGATCCTTCCCGATGGACGCTTTCGCGTCTCGCTGGAGAACGATCATTCCATCATCGCCTACACGGCCGGCCGGATGCGGCGTTTCCGCATCCGATCGGTCGTCGGCGACGCCGTTCAGGTGGAGATGAGCCCCTATGATCTCGGCAAGGGCCGGATCATCTATCGCGAGCGGACACCCGGCCCTGCGGGCGCGGGTGGCCGCAGGCCGCGACGCTAGAGCCTGATCGCTCGAGGTGGAAAAACGCTCTGCGTTTCCACCGATGACGTGAAGCAGGCCCTATTCGAGGTCCAGGGCATCGCGAACAGGAACCTGGAACGAGCCGCGCGATATCCGATCGCGCGGTTCGCTCCGGTTCTCATGACAACCCGCGTCCGATCGGACGCGACAAGGACATCAATGTTTTTCAAGAAGACCATAGGTAACAGCAAGAATCTTTACCCCAACGCCGCCTTTCCCAAGAAGGCACGAGGCACGACGAGCGGCACATTGTCCCGCCAGGAACTCCAGCGCATCGTCGCCGACATCATCGGCTGACGGGCCTTCAACCAAAGGACCGCGCATGTCGGCTACCAGCGATTTCTATCTCGCCCGCGCGGCGGAAAGCGCCCTTCAGGCGGAATCCACCGATCTGGCGAACGTGCGGGATCGCTGGCTTCGCGCCGAAAGCGCCTGGCGCGCCATGGCCGACAAGCTGGTGAGCAGCGAACGCAAGCGCGCCGATGCGGCAACCGAGAAAGCCGAACGCGCCAGCTTCTGATGCGACAGGTCGTTCGGCGGGATTCGTCATCGCCTTTCGACCGTCACCAGATCGGCGGCGTCGCGCGCCGCGATCGCCGCGCTCTGGGCCAGCAGGTCGAGCATCCGATCGCTGACCCGCTGGTCGAGCAACATCTGGATGCCGAGCTCGACCTTGGTCGCCCGGGCCATGTTCCCGGCCCGCGCGAAGATCGTCCGGCTATCCTTCAGGCTCTTGAGCAATCCCCGGCGCCGCAGCGAGCGGCCATCGTCGTCCGGGTTCATCGGAACCTCCTTCAGCAACCACGATACGGATCGACAACGCATCGGCGCGCCGGTTGGTTCAGCCCGCGGCGCGGCCGAGGCGCGAGCGCAGGTAGAGGTGGGTCGTCATCGTCGCGCCCAATATCGGCGCGATCAGGTTGACGAAGGGGATCAGGAACAGGCCGGTCACGGTCGATCCGATCAGCATCCGCTCGATCCGCGTCCTTCCCAGCCAGCCATGCCGTTCGGCCCGATCGGCGTGGCGCGCGGCGACCATCTCGCCCAGGTCGCGGCCGAAGGCGATGCCGTTGACGACCACGAACAGGATCAGCGGCCCGATGCCGGTGAAAAGCAGGATGACGTAGAAGGGCAGGGCGACGAGATTGTAGATCAGCACGCGCGCGGCCGATCGCAGGCCGAGCAGGACGGCGGCGCCCGGCCCGATCGATCGCGCCGCGACCGCGGCCTGCGGATAATGGCGTTGCTCGACGATCGCCGCGATCCGCTCGACATAGGCGCAGACCACCCCCAGCGCGACGGCGGGGAACAGGAACCACAGCGCGAGCAGGGTCAGCACCACGGCGCCGACGCCGCCCTCGGCCGGGCTGAGCGTGCATTCCATGTCGCCGAACGCGGCGCAGGGATCGCTGCCCGCCAGGGCCCAGCCGAGCGTGACGCCCAGCGCCGCGAAGATCAGCAGGGTGATCAGCAGCGACCGGAGCAGGACGCCGAGAATCCGGGAGTCGGCCAGGTCGCCGACAGCGAGGGGAAGGATGCCGATCATGGCGGCACTACGGTCGACGGCGGCCGGGGTTCCGGGAGGCGTCGCCGCGCCTCATGCGGCACCGGCCTCGGCCTCGCCGTCGCGCTCCTCCAGGATGGTCCGGCGGAACGCCGCGCCGGTCGGCGACAGCTCCTCGCCATGGACGAGCCATAGCGAACTGGGGCTGGGCGCGGCGAAGGAGCGGTTGACGACATTGTCGACGTGCAGCCGCGCCATCGACTGGGCGATGATGGTCGGCCCGAAGCCGGCCGAGACGAGGCCGAGCAGCGTCGCCAGGCTGCGCGCCTCATGCGCGATCTTCGGCACGAATCCGGCCTCCTCGCACAGCGCGAAGAAATGCTCGGTGAAGCCGGTGCCGTTGGGCGGGCCGTAGAGGACCAGCGGCTCGTCGCGCAGGTCGGCGATCCGGGGCGGCTGCGGGCGGCGGGCGAGCCAATGGTCGTCGCGCACCGCCAGGATCATCTCCTCCTGCTGGAGGCATTGCGCCACCACGCCGTCGGGCAGGACCGGGGTCCGGTAGTCGCGGACGATGCCGATATCGAGCTGGCGGCTGAGCACGCCCTCGATCTGCTCGTCGCGCCCCTGCTCGCGCAGGATCAGCTCGACATCGGGATAGGTCCGGCGAAAGCGGTGCAGCGCGCGCGCGACGAACGGGATGAACGGCCCGGAAGTGGTGAAGCCCAGGCCGAGCCGGCCGATCTCCGCGCTATGGGCGAGCCGCGCGATCCGGGCCGCGCGATCGGCCTGTTCGAGCGCGCGGCGCGCCTCCGGCTCGAACAGCCGCCCGGCCTCGGTCAGGCGGACGCGCCGACTGGTGCGGTCGAACAGCTTTACGCCCAGCTCGTCCTCCAGCGCCCTGATCTGCTTGCTGAGCGGCGGTTGCGAGATGCCCAGCCGCTGGGCCGCGCGGCCGAAATGCATCTCGTCGGCCACACGAAGGAAATAGCGCAAATGCCGCAGGTCCATCGATCCATTCCGTTGGGATATCGATCGAGGCATATTATGTATTAGACGCGAAATGTCCAACGCGGCATGGGCGTGATCAAATGGGACGGCGCCCCGCGCCGGTCGCCGCGGATTCCGTGGAGTCCACGACCAGTGCTCCCCGCGCCGACATCGTCAGGAGAGGCGAATGCTATTGCGTCGCGGCACCGGTTCCGCCGACGATGCATCCGGGAGTCGTGAATGATCGGTATCGTCAAGGTCGCCCTGCATCGTCCGCTGACCTTCATCGTCATGGCGATCCTGATCGCGATCGGGGGCACGCTGGCGGCGCTGCGCACGCCGGTCGACATCTTCCCCAACATCCGCATCCCGGTGATCGCCGTGGCCTGGCAATATGCCGGCCTGCCGCCCCAGGACATGGCGGACCGGGTCATCGGCCCCTATGAGCGGGTGCTGACCACCACGGTCAACGACATCGACCATATCGAGAGCCAGTCGCTGCTCGGCGTCGGCATCGTCAAGATCTACTTCCAGCCGGGCGCCGACATCCGCACCGCGACGGCGCAGGTCACCTCGATCTCGCAGACCGTGCTGCGGCAGATGCCGCCGGGCACCACGCCGCCGCTGATCCTCAACTACAACGCGTCGACCGTGCCGATCCTCCAGCTCGCCCTGTCGGGCAAGGGACTGTCGGAGCAGCAGTTGTTCGACATCGGCCAGAACCAGATCCGGCCGCAGCTCGTCACCGTGCCCGGCCTCGCCATGCCCTTCCCGTCGGGCGGCAAGCAGCGGCAGGTGCAGATCGATCTCAACCCGCTCGCGCTCCAGTCGAAGGGCCTGTCGGCGCAGGACGTCGGCGCCGCGATCGCCGCGCAGAACCAGATCAACCCCGCCGGCTTCATCAAGATCGGCGAGACCCAGTACAGCGTCCGCCTGAACAACGCGCCCGCGTCGATCGAGGCGCTCAACAACCTGCCGGTGAAGGTGGTCAACGGCGCGACCATCTACATGCGCGACGTCGCCTATGTCCGCGACGGCAGCGCGCCGCAGCAGAACATCGTCCATGTCGAGGGAAGCCGGTCGGCGCTGCTGACCATCCTCAAGAACGGGGCGACGTCGACCCTGGCGATCGTCGAGGGGGTCAAGGACAAGCTGCCGAGCATCGCCGCGACGCTGCCCGACAGCCTTCGCATCCTGCCGATCGGGGATCAGTCGCTGTTCGTGAAGGCGGCGGTGCAGGGCGTCATCCACGAGGGCGCCATCGCCGCCGCGCTGACCTCGCTGATGATCCTGCTGTTCCTCGGCTCGTGGCGCTCGACGGTGATCATCGCGCTGTCGATCCCGCTCGCCATCCTCGGCGCGATCGCGGCGCTCGCCGCCTTCGGCCAGACGCTCAACGTCATGACGCTGGGCGGCCTCGCGCTCGCGGTCGGCATCCTCGTCGACGACGCGACGGTGACGATCGAGAACATCAACTGGCACCTCGAGCAGGGCAAGACCGTGATCGAGGCGATCCTCGCCGGCGCGGCGCAGATCGTCACGCCGGCCTTCGTCTCGCTGCTCTGCATCTGCATCGTGTTCGTGCCGATGTTCTTCCTGCCCGGCGTCGCCGGCTTCCTGTTCGTGCCGATGGCGCTGGCGGTCGTCTTCGCGATGATCGCCTCCTTCGTGCTGTCGCGCACGCTGGTGCCGACGATGGCGATGTACCTGCTCAAGGCGCACCGGCCCGGCGACGAGGACGAGCATCTCGCCGGCACGGCCGGCTCGCGCAATCCGCTGGTCCGGTTCCAGCGCGGCTTCGAGCATCGCTTCGAGAAGGTCCGGGCCGGCTATGTCGGCCTGCTCCGCCGCGCGCTCCAGGCGCGCAAGCCCTTCCTGCTCGGCTTCATGGCGGTGGTGCTGCTGTCGTTCGCGCTGGTGCCGTTCCTCGGCAGCAACTTCTTCCCGTCGGTCGATTCCGGCCAGATCGCGATGCACGTCCGCGTCCCCGCCGGCACCCGCATCGAACAGACCGCCGCGACCTTCGACCGCATCGCCCGCGAGGTCCGCACGATCATTCCGGCGACCGAGCTGACGTCGATCACGGACAATATCGGCCTGCCGGTCAGCTCGATCAACACCGTCTACAACAACAGCGGCACGATCGGTCCGCAGGACGGCGACATGCTGATCGCGCTCGCCGAGGGCCATCGTCCGACCGAACAGGTCGTCGCCGAGCTGCGGCGCGAGCTGCCGCGCCGCTTCCCCGGCTCGACCTTCTCCTTCCTGCCGGCCGACATCACCAGCCAGATCCTGAACTTCGGCGCGCCGGCCCCGATCGACGTCCAGATCGCCGGCAAGAAGGCGGCCGACAACCGCGCCTATGCGCAGAAGCTGCTGGCCAGGATCGCGACCGTCCCCGGCCTGGCCGATGCCCGCATCCAGCAGCCGGCCTACGCGCCGCAGCTCAACGTCGACGTCGATCGCTCGCGCGTCGGCCAATATGGGCTGACCGAGCGCGACGTCACCACCAGCCTCGCCAGCCAGCTCGCCGGCACCTCGCAGACCGCGCCGGTCTTCTTCGTCAATCCGGAGAACGGCGTGCAATATCCGGTGGTCGCGCAGGCGCCCGAATATCTGGTCGGATCGATGGGCGATCTGTCCAACCTGCCGGTATCGGGCGCCGCCAACGTGCCGGTGCAGCCGCTCGGCGGCCTCGCCGCGATCGAGCGGTCCAGCACGGTGCCGGTCGTCTCGCACTATAATATCGAGCCGGTGCTCGACATCTTCGCGACCACGCAGGGCCGCGACCTGGGCGCGGTGGCGGGCGACGTCCGGCGCGCGATCAGGCAATTGGAGGCGGAGCAGCCCAAGGGCGTGACCGTCACCATCCGCGGCCAATATGCGACGATGAACACCGCCTTCTCGGGGCTCGGCTTCGGCCTGCTCGGCGCGATCGTGCTGATCTACCTGCTGATCGTCGTGAACTTCCAGAGCTGGGTCGATCCGTTCGTGATCATCACCGCGCTGCCCGCGGCGCTGGCCGGCATCGTCTGGATGCTGTTCACCACCGGCACGACGCTGTCGGTGCCGGCGCTGACCGGCGCGATCATGTGCATGGGGGTTGCGACCGCCAACTCGATCCTCGTCGTCAGCTTCGCGCGCGAACGGCTCGCCGAACTGGGCGACGCGACCATGGCCGCGATCGAGGCGGGCATGGTCCGCTTCCGCCCGGTGCTGATGACCGCGCTCGCGATGATCATCGGCATGGCGCCGATGGCGTTCGGGCTGGGCGAGGGCGGCGAGCAGAACGCCCCGCTCGGCCGCGCCGTGATCGGCGGCCTGATCTGCGCCACCGTCGCCACCCTGTTCTTCGTCCCCACCGTCTTCGCCCTCGCGCATCGCAAGCGGGATGCGGAGGCCGTCTCCCTGGAAATGCAGTCAAGCCATGCCTGATCCCGTCAGCACCCCCGAAAGCCAGATCGATCGCGGCCCCGACGGCCGCACCCTGAAGCGGGTGGGCATCGGCGCCGGCGCGGTCGCGCTGATCGTCGTCGGCCTCGGCGTCGCCTCGCGCATCAGCGCCACCAACGAGCTGCGCCGGACCGCCGCCGACGCGGCGGTGCCGACCGTGTCGGTGGTGCTGCCCGGCGTCGACGGGGAAGGGGCGAAGCTGCTGCTGCCCGGCACCGTCCAGGCGTTCAACAGCGCCGCCATCTATGCACGGACCAACGGCTATGTCCGCCGCTGGCTCGCCGACATCGGCGATCGGGTGCATGCGGGCCAGCCGCTCGCGGTGCTCGACGCGCCCGAGCTCGACCAGCAGCTCGCGGCCGCCCGCGCCGATTACCAGACCGCGCTCGCCAACCAGCGCCTCGCCGACACCACGGCGAAGCGGTGGAGCGCGATGCTGGCGCAGGACGCGGTGTCGCGGCAGGAGGCGGACGAGAAGGCCGGTGATCTCGCCGCGCGCACCGCGCTGTCCAACGCCGCGCTCGCCAATGTGAAGCGGCTCCAGGCGCTGCAGGGCTTCACCCGCCTGACCGCGCCCTTCGACGGCGTGGTGACGAGCCGGTCGGCGCAGATCGGCGCGCTGGTCGTCGCGGGCAATGCGGCGGCGCAACCGCTGTTCACCGTGTCCGACACCCACCGCATGCGCGTCTATGTCCGCGTGCCGCAGGGCTATTCGGCCTCGATCCGTCCCGGCATGGAAGCGACGCTGTCGCTGCCCGAATATCCGGGCCGCGCCTTCACCGCGACGCTGACCCGCAGCGCGGGCGCGGTCGACGCGCAGTCGGGCGCGGTGCTGGTCGAGCTCCAGGCCGACAATCGCGACGGCGCGCTCAAGCCGGGGGCGTTCGCGCAGGTCGACTTCCGGGTTGGCGCGGGCCAGGGCAAGGGCGTCAGCCTGCCCGGCAGCGCGATCCTCTACGGCAATGACGGGCCGAGCGTCGCGGTGGTCGGCCGCGACGGCCATGTCGTCGTCAAGTCCGTCGCGATCGCCCGCGACGAAGGCGCGACGGTGCTGCTGTCGGGCGGCGTCGCGCCCGGCGAGCGGGTGATCGACACGCCCCCTGACGCGATCCGCAGCGGCGATCGGGTGCGGGTGCAGGCGAGCGCCGCCGCCGGCGGGAAGGGCGCGGCGCATGCGGGTTGAGCGCGGCGTCGCGGCGCTGGCGCTGGCGATGCTCGCGGGCTGCTCGATGGCGCCCGCCTATCGCCCGCCGCAGACGGCCGTGCCGCAGGGCTTCAAGGAGGTCGAGGGTTGGGCTGCCGCGACGCCGATGGACGGCGCGCCGCGCGGCGACTGGTGGACGGCGTTCGACGATCCCGTGCTCGACGACCTGATCGCACGCGCCGCGCAGGCGAGCCCGACGCTGGACGCGGCGCTCGCCCGCTACAACCAGGCGCGCGCGGCGGCGCGGATCGAATCCGCCGACCTGTTCCCGCAGATCGCGGCCGGCGCCGATGCGGGCCGCCAGCGCGTGTCGGGCAACCGCTTCAACGGCAACGGCACCGCCCAGACCTACGACCAGTACACGGTCGGCGCGACGCTCGATTATGAGGTCGACCTGTGGGGCCGTATCCGCAACGGCGCCAGGGCGGCGCGCGCCGATGCCGAGGCGAGCGGTGACGACCTCGCCTCGGCCCGGCTCAGCCTCCAGACTGCTGTCGCCGACGCCTATGCGCGGCTGCGCGGGCTCGACGCCGAGGCGGCGTTGTTGCGCCAGACTGTCGACGCCTTCGGCAAGGCCTATGACCTGACCGCGAAGCGCCACAATGGCGGCATCGCCTCGGGCATCGACGTCAATCGCGCGCGGACCGTGCTCGACAATGCCCGCGCGCAGATTTCGGCGATCGCCAACCAGCGCGCGGCGACCGAGCATGAGATCGCCGCGCTGGTCGGCGCGGTGGCGTCGGACTTCGCGATCCCGGTGCGGGACCAGCCGCTGCTGTCGCCGGCGATGCCGGCCGGCGCGCCCTCCGCCCTGCTCCAGCGGCGGCCCGACATCGCCGCGGCCGAGCGGCGGATGTTCGCCGCCAATGCCCGGATCGGGGTCGCGCGGGCCGCTTTCTTCCCGACGCTGACGCTCGGCCTCGCCGGCGGCTGGCAGACGACGCATGGCGAGCTGTTCGCGGCGCCCAACGGCTTCTGGGGGCTCGGGCCCGCCTCGGCGCTGCTGTCGCTGTTCGACGGCGGCCGGCGCAAGGCGGGGGTGCGGCTGTCGCGCGCCGAATATGACGAGCTGGCGGCCGACTATCGCGGCACCGTGCTGACCGCCTTCCGCGAGGTCGAGGACGCGTTGGCGGCGAGCCGCCACCTCGCCGACCAGATCGCCCAGCAGCGCAGCGCCGCGACGGCGGCCGAGCGGACCAGCCAGCTTGCGCTGACCCGCTATCGCGACGGCGCGGCGGACTATCTGGAGGTGGTGACGGCGCAGACCGACGCGCTCGATGCGCGGCGCGCCCTGTTGTCGGCGGAGACCCAGCGCATGCGCGCCAGCGTCGCGCTGGTCCGGGCGCTGGGCGGCGCGGCCTGAAACACCTCTTTCGTCATGCCGGCGGAGACCGGCATCCCAGGCGGCTCCTGCGACGACCTTGCCGCGCCTCTCCCGAGATGCCGGCCTCCGCCGGCATGACGGTTATGGGACAGCCTCAACCTCGCCTCAGAGCGCCAATGTCGCCGCCAGCTTGCGGTATTTCTCCACGTCCTTGTCGAAGAAATAGAGCGCCGGGGCCTCATAGGTGACGAGGTAGAGTTGGCCGTCGACGAATGCGCCGATGGCCTCGCCCCTGCGCCGCACGCCGTCGTCCTCGCGCGCGAAGCGATAGGTGAAGCGGATCGCCTTGTGCCCGCTCAGCGTCGCCGGCTCCTGGCTCTCGACCTCCATCTGCGTCACCGCATATTGGATGCGATAGGTCGATTCCAGCAGCACGGGGATGTCGGTGATCAGCATGTCGGCTGCCACCTTGGGCAGCGGCTGGTGCTTCTTGTCGATCTCGCGCACCAGCGGTTTCCCGCTGGGGATGCCGCCGAAGAAGGTGACCTTGTTGAGCTGGTCGCCGTCGCGGGTCCATATCTCGACATTCTTGCCGTCCTTGCGGCTCAGCCGGTTCCATTCGTCGGTCGGCGAAGCCGAGAAGCGCGACTCCGCGATGTGCGGACGGGGGCCGGCCGTGACCAGCGAATTGGCCGAGGCGGGGGCGACGGCGGCGAGGCCCAGCGACAGGCCGATCAGAAGGCGCTTCATCATCAATCCTCAGTTTGCGACCAGCGCGCGGATCATCTTGGCGTCGCCGGCCTCCGGCGCGGCGGCCAGATAGGCGTTCAGCGATTGGCGTCCCTCCTCCGCCTGTCCGTTGCGGAGCAGCGCCAGCCCCAGGTTGCGATCCAGTTCGGGGCCCGCATATCCGGCGGCGCGGGCCTCGCGATAATATTGGGCGGCGACCTGCAGGTCGCGCGGATTGCCGCGCGTGCGATAGAGCTCGGCACGGGCGAAGAGCAGATCGGGGCTCCACCCCGAAGCCGCCGCGATCGACTGGAGGATATGCTCGGTGCCGCCGAAGTCGTTGCGCTTGATCTGCGCGGCCAGGAAGCGCGGCAGATAGGGCGCCATGGCCGCGCGATATTCCCTGGCGCGCGCATCGCCGCCGGCCGGCATCTTCGCCGCGGCTTCGGCCAGATAGATCGATCGGTTGAGCGCCGTGGGATGCGAGTCGAAATAGCCGGCCGTGTATCTCTGCTTGGATTTCTGGTTGCGACCGGCCGCGCTCGCATCCTCCTCGGCCATCAGGTTCTTCCACACCTCGGCGGGCGTCGACGCGGGATAGCCCGACGACGCGGCATATCGCAGGCCGAGCAGGTCGGCGTCGGTCTCCTGTTCCCGGCCATAGCGGTAGATGCCCCTCGCTATGATGTTCTGCGTGAAGCTGGTGTCGCTGTTGGCCAGCGCCCCCCACAGGCCGATCCAGGCGATCGCATCGGTCGCCCGGCGCCTTTGCTGGAAGCCGGTGAGGCTGTGCCGCAGCTCGAAATGCGCGAACTCGTGACCGAGCACCGCCGCCAGTTCCGCCTCGCTGCGCGACCGCAGCAGCAGGCCCGACCAGACCTGCATCGTGCCATTGGCCATCATCGACGCATTGAAGCCGGGAATCTCCATCGCATAGATGCGGACCCCCGCGCAGCGGTCCGCGCCCACTTCGCGGCACAGTACCTCACGCAGATAGGCCTCCAGCCCGGCTTCGCGGATTCGCAGCGGGCTGTCGCGCAGGCCGCGCTCGGCTTCGTCCGCCTCCATCCACACCCCGCGTTCGTCGACGGTCCGGGGTTCGTAGGCGTGGCTGTAGGCCGGCAGCTCCAGCCCCGGCTCGGCCGCGCGCGTCGGCGGAGTCGTGCCGAGCATCGCCAGGCTCGCGGCCGCGCCGCACAGGGCGAGGCGGGAAAGGGCGCGCATGCTATTCGCCCGTCGTCGGCGAGGCTGTCGCCGTCGCCGTCGCCGCCGTTGCAGGCGCCTCGGCCGGCCGGCCGGGAAAGCCCTCGAGCAACTGCCTGACCCGCTTGGCCGCGCCTTCGGCGGTGCGCACGTCGCCGCCCATCTGCTGGTCGGCGTTCAGCCAGACCAGTTCGCCGGTCTTGAGGTCGACGAGGCCGGCATGACCCTTGTGCACGCCCGACGTCACGGCCGCGCCGGGCGCGAACAAGGAGACGACCTGCAATATCTTGCGGCCGGTCGAGCCATATTCGTCGTGGACGTTGATGAAGAGCGCGTAATCGCCGCCTTCCAGCGACTTCAACCGGGCGATGTCGCCGCCGACGCCCCAGTCGAAGCTGTCCTTGCGCTTCTTGGTCGGCAGCCGGTTGCCTGAAAAGAACTGATATTCGATCACGGACTCGGCGACGGCGCCGAAGAGCTGCGAATATTCGCTCACCAGCGCGCCTTCGCCGGACGACCCCTCGTCATAGCTGATCACCACATTGCCCAGCCCCGCCTGGGCATCGGCCAGGGCCCGCGCGATGGTCTCGCGCGCCTGCATCGTCCAGTCGGCATTGGGCTCGGCCATGCCGCCGGTCGACTGCTCCCCCACCCAGATGGTGGGCCGCATCAGCACGATACGGGCGGTGCCGGGCGCCAGGGCGAAGCCCGGCTTGTTCCCCGTCTTCTCCTGCGCCGCGGCGGACATGCCCGTCGCCGCGATCGCCACGGCACAGGCCGCGCGCAAAAGCCATGTGATCTTCATGAGGCCCCCCTCCGAAGGCCATCATCCGATCAAAGCGCGACGTTGGAAAGCCGACCGCACCGTATTGGTTCATTCTCCCGCCCCGTCCCGTGCGGGCCGGGCGGGAGAAAGGGGAGGCCTACTCCCCCTCGACCTGGCTCACGTCGCGGACCGCGCCGCGCGCGGCGTTGGTGGTGAGGGCGGCGTAGGCGCGCAGGGCCGGGGAGACGTTGCGCTTGCGGCCGAACGGCTTCCATGCCTTCTTGCCGCGCGCGACCATCTCCTCCTGCCGGGCGGCCAGCGTCGCGTCGTCGACGTCGAGGCGGATGCCGCGATTGGGGATGTCGATCAGGATCGGGTCGCCGGTCTGGACCAGCGCGATCAGGCCGCCTTCGGCCGCCTCGGGCGAGACATGGCCGATCGACAGGCCCGACGTGCCGCCCGAGAAGCGGCCGTCGGTGATCAGCGCGCAGGCCTTGCCCAGTCCCTTCGACTTCAGATAGCTGGTCGGGTAGAGCATCTCCTGCATGCCCGGTCCGCCCTTCGGCCCCTCATAGCGGATCACCACCACGTCGCCCGCCTTCACCTCGTTGCCGAGGATGCCGGCCACCGCCGCGTCCTGGCTCTCATAGACGCGCGCGGTGCCGTGGAAGGTCAGCACGCTCTCGTCGACGCCCGCCGTCTTGACGATGCAGCCCTCGGGGGCGAGGTTGCCGAACAGCACGGCGAGGCCGCCATCCCTGGAGAAGGGATGCTCCGCGCTGCGGATCACGCCCGCCTCGCGGTCGAGGTCGAGCTCCTTCCAGCGGTTGTTCTGGCTGAACGCCACCGTGGTGCGCACGCCGCCTGGGGCGGCCTTGTAGAAGTCGCGCACGCTCTCGCTCTCGGTGCGGCTGACGTCCCAGCGGTCGAGCGCCGCGCCCAGCGACGGCGCGTGGACGGTCGGCAGGCTGGCGTCGATCAGCCCGGCCCGGTCGAGCTGGCCGAGGATCGCCATGATGCCGCCGGCGCGGTGGACGTCCTCCATGTGGACGTCCTGCTTGGCGGGCGCGACCTTGCACAGGCAGGGGACGCGGCGCGACAGGCGGTCGATGTCGGCCATGGTGAAGGGCACTTCGCCCTCATGCGCGGCGGCGAGCAGGTGGAGCACCGTGTTGGTCGATCCGCCCATCGCGATGTCGAGGCTCATCGCATTCTCGAAGGCGGCGAAGCTGGCGATGCTGCGCGGCAGGGCGGTGGCGTCCTCCTGCTCGTACCAGCGGCGGGCGAGGTCGACGATCGTGTGCCCGACCTCGCGGAACAGCTTCTCGCGGTCGGCATGGGTGGCGAGGACCGATCCGTTGCCGGGCAGCGACAGGCCCAGCGCCTCGGTCAGGCAGTTCATGCTGTTGGCGGTGAACATGCCCGAGCAGGAGCCGCAGGTCGGGCAGGCCGACCGCTCGATCACCTTCACCTCCTCGTCGGTGTAGCTCTCGTCGGCCGCGACGATCATCGCGTCGATCAGGTCGACCGCGAGGGTCTGGCCGCGAATGTCGACCTTGCCGGCCTCCATCGGCCCGCCCGACACGAAGATGACGGGGATGTTGAGGCGCATCGCCGCCATCAGCATGCCGGGCGTGATCTTGTCGCAGTTGGAGATGCACAGCAGCGCGTCGGCGCAATGCGCGTTGACCATATATTCGACGCTGTCGGCGATCAGGTCGCGGCTCGGCAGCGAATAGAGCATGCCATCATGGCCCATGGCGATGCCGTCGTCGACCGCGATGGTGTTGAACTCCTTGGCGACGCCGCCCGCCGCCTCGATCTCCCGCGCGACGAGCTGGCCGAGGTCCTTGAGGTGGACATGGCCCGGCACGAACTGGGTGAAGCTGTTGGCGATCGCGATGATCGGCTTGCCGAAATCCTCGTCGGTCATGCCGGTGGCGCGCCACAGGCCGCGCGCGCCCGCCATGTTGCGGCCATGGGTGCTGGTGCGGGAACGATAAGCGGGCATGTCCACGGTCCTCGAATTCTTGTCCACGTCGCGGCCATGATAGGCGCTTTCGCAAGGGTTGAGAAATATACTATTCAGTCGCTATAAGGTCGCTGGGAGACTTAATAGATGGACCTGCGCCAGCTCCGCCATTTCCTCGCGGTCGCCGACACGCTGCATTTCGGCCGCGCGGCGGAGCGGCTCGGCATGACCCAGCCGCCGCTCAGCCAGTCGATCCTCGCGCTCGAACGCCGGCTCGGCGCGGACCTGTTCGTCCGTTCGAAGCGCAGTGTCGCGCTGACCGCCTTCGGGCGGCAATGGCTCGACCATGTCCGGCCGGCGGTCGCGGCGGTCGCCGCGCTCCCCGCCGTCGCCGAGCGGCTGCGGTCGGGGGCGTCGGGGCGGCTGTCGCTCGCCTTCGTCAGCACCGCCGACTATAATGTGCTGCCGACGCTGGTCGCGCGCTATTCCTCGGCCTTTCCCGACGTCGAGCTGGAGCTGGTCGAGGCGACCAGCGACGTCCAGGTCGAGGACCTGCTGAGCGGACGGATCAACGCCGGCATCCTGATCTCGACGCGATCGGCGCTGCCGCCGGCGCTGGCCTATCGCCCGCTGCTCAACGAGCCGCTGGTCGCGGCGGTGCCCGAAAGCTGGATCGACGAGGGGCGCCTCGCGACCGGCGACGGAACGCTGCGCGACGACCGATGGATGGCGCAGCCGCTGATCATCTTCCCGGCGCGGGTCGCGCCCGATTTCCACGATCTGGTGATGCGCTTCTACCGGTCGCGCGGGCACCAGCCCTTCATCCGGCAGGAGGCGATCCAGATGCAGACGATCATCAGCCTGGTTTCGGCCGGGCTCGGCATGGCGCTGGTGCCGGCGTCGCTGCGGCATCTGGCGCGGACCGGGGTGCGCTACCTGCCGCTCGCGGGCGCGCCGGAGCTGGAAACCGGGCTGGCGTGGCGCGAGCGGGACGACAGCCCGACGCTGGCGGCGTTCCTCGGTATCGCTTTCGAGGCCTTGCCTCACCATTCCCCCGCGCCTAGGACGCCTCCTCATGCGGCCAGCACGTCATCCTGAACTTGTTTCAGGATCCACCGCGCCACAAGGCATGGCTATGAGGATGATGGGTGGATGCTGAAACAAGTTCAGCATGACGGTTATGGGGTGATGATGCGGCCGCTCGCTTCGGGCGTTGGCCTTGCGGCCGCTCTCCTCCTCACCGCCTGCGGCGGCGCCGACGACGCGGTCGCCGGGGCCCGGCCGATCGACTGCCGCCTCGCCGAGGCCAAGGGCTTCGAGCAAATCTGCTCGGTGGAGCGGATGGAGAGCCCCGACGGGCCGGTCCTCGTCGCGCGCGGGCCCGACGGCGGGTTCCGCCGGCTGCTGATCGTCAAGGACGGGCGCGGCGTGATCGCCGCCGATGGCGCCGAGCCGGTCGAGGTGCGGCCGGCGGGCACGGGCCATGTCGACGTGACGGCGGGTGGCATGGTCTATCGCCTGCCCGCGAAGGTGGCGGCATGAACGGCCGGCCGATCCTCACCGCCGCCGAGACGCGTGCCGCCGAGGCGGCGGTGTTCGCGACCGGCGTCACCGTCGAGCAGGCGATGGAGGCCGCCGGCGGCGTCGTCGCCGAGGCGGCGTGGCGCCATGCCGGCCGGGTGCCGACGCTGGTGCTGTGCGGGCCCGGCAACAATGGCGGCGACGGCTATGTCATCGCCCGGCTGCTCAAGGCGCGGGGGCTCAAGGTCCGGGTCGCCGCGAGCGGGGAGCCGAAGACCGAGGCCGCCCGCGCGATGCGCGCGCGCTGGGACGGGCCGGTCGAGCCGCTGGCCGACGCCGCGCCCGCGCCGCTGCTGATCGACGCGCTGTTCGGCACCGGGCTCGCGCGGCCGCTCGACCCGGCGATCGCGGCGCCGCTCGAACGGCTGGCCAAGGCGGCGCGGCTGCGCATCGCGGTCGACCTGCCGAGCGGGGTGGGGACCGACGACGGCGCGCTGCTCGGCCCCGGCATCGCCTATGAGATGACGGTCGCGCTGGCGGTGCTCAAGCCCGCCCACCGGCTCCAGCCGGCGGCGGCGCTGATGGGCCGGCTGGTGCTCGGCGACATCGATATTCCCGGCGCGTCGAAGCTGGTCGAGATCGCCCGCCCGCATTTGCCGGCGCCGGGCCCTGCCGACCATAAATATACGCGCGGCCATGTCGTCGTGGCCGAGGGCGCGATGCCGGGCGCGGCGCTGCTCTCCGCGATGGCGGCGCAGCGCGGCGGCGCGGGCTATGTCACGCTGGCGGGCAAGGCGACGGGGCAGGGCGGCCCCGCCGCGATCGTGCGCCGCGACGCGCCGCTCGACGACATCCTCGCCGATGATCGGGTCGGCGTGGCGCTGGTCGGGCCGGGGCTCGGCCGCGACGCGGCGGCGCGGGCGCTGCTCGACGTCGCGCTGGCGGCGGGCAGGCCGCTGGTGCTCGACGCCGATGCGTTGGTGCTGCTGGCGGGCAGCGGCGCGTTGTCCGGCATTCCGATCCTGACCCCGCATGAGGGTGAGTTCACGAAGCTGTTCGGCGCGCTGTCCGGCAGTCGGATCGACCGCGCCCGCGCGGCGGCGGAGCGGTCGCGGGCCGTGGTCGTGCTCAAGGGCCCCGACACGGTGGTGGCCGCCCCTGACGGCCGCGCGGCGATCGCGGCGCCCGCGCCGGGCTGGCTCGCCACCGCCGGGACCGGCGACGTCCTCGCCGGGCTGATCGCGGCGAACCGGGCGCGCGGGCTCGATCCCTTCGACGCCGCCTGCGCGGGCGTGTGGCTGCACGGCTATGCCGCCAGGTTGGCGGGGGCGGGGTTGATCGCCGACGACCTGATCGCGCATCTGCCGCGAGCGCTGGAGGCCTGCCTGTGAGCGACGAGGCGGTGAAGGACTGGGAGCCGATCGTCCGCATCGCCGCCCGCGGCGAGGGGATCACCGCCGATGGCCGCCATTCGCCGCTGTCGGCGCCGGGTGACCTGCTCGGGCTCGACGGCAGCCTGCAATGGGGGCCGCACCATGTCGAGCCGCCGTGCCGCCATTTTCCCAAATGCGGCGGCTGCCAGCTCCAGCAGGTCGACGACCAATCCTATGCCGATTTCCTCGGCCAGCGGATCACCGGCGCGCTGGCCCAGCAGAAGATCGACGCGCCGCCGCTGGCGCCCGCCGCGCTGTCCGCGTCCGGGACGCGCCGCCGCGCCTCGCTCCACGCCGAACGGCAGGGCAAGCGGATGCTGCTCGGCTTCAACGAGGCGCAGAGCCACCATATCGTCGACCTGCGCATGTGCGCGGTCCTCGATCCGAAGCTGTTCGCGCTGGTCGATCCGCTGCGCCGGCTGCTTCATCCGATGCTGCGCGACCGGCGCGCGGCGGGGGTGCAGATGACGCTGGTCGACCAGGGCGTCGACCTGCTGATCGAAAAGGTCGAGGTCGACGGGCTCGCCGCGATCGAGGGGCTCAATGATTTCGCGCAGGCGCATGGCCTCGCGCGGCTGTCGGTCGACGATGGCTACGGCCCGCAGCCGCGCTGGGAGCCCGAGCCGGCGACGGTGACGCTGGGCGGCGTCGCGGTGCCTTTCCCGGCGGGCGGCTTCCTCCAGGCGACCGCCGAGGGCGAGGCGGCGCTGCTCGCCGAGGTCGAGGCGATCGTCGGCGACGCCCGGCTGGTCGCCGATCTCTTCGCCGGGCTCGGCACCTTCGCGCTGCCGCTGGCGCGGACGCGGCGCGTCTATGCGGCCGAGGGCGCGCGTGACGCGGTGCTGGGGCTGAAGGCGGCGGCCGACCGCAGCCAGCGGATGATCGGCATCGACCATCGCGACCTGTTCCGCCGGCCGCTCGACGCCGCCGAACTCGACCGCTTCGACGTGGTCGTGCTCGATCCGCCCCGTGCGGGCGCCAGGGAGCAGATGCCCGCGCTCGCCGCGACGACGAAGGTGCGGCGGATCGCCTATGTCTCGTGCAACCCCTCCACCTTCGGCCGCGACGCGCGGACGCTGGTCGAGGGCGGCTGGCGGCTGGAGCGGATCACGCCGGTCGGCCAGTTCCGCTGGTCGACCCACACGGAACTGGTGGCGGCGTTCGCACGGTAGGCGCTGTCAGGCGGCCGGGCCGCCGAACAGCAGCAGCGCGGCGCGCAGGCTCAGCACGAACAGGACCAGCGACGCCGCGACGAAGATCGCGAAGCGCAGCATCACCAGGTTGACCGTCGCCTGGACGAGGCTGTGGACGATCCGCAGCGCGACATAGGCCCAGGCCAGCGTCGCGTTGAGCCCGCCGCCCGCCGCGAGCAGGGAGAGGGTGATCGCCACCGCGTAGAAGATGGTCGGCTGCTCGTGGAGATGGTTGTAATTGTCGGCCTTCCAGCGGACCCGCGCCGGGATCTTGTCCATGAATTCGCTGGCCGGCCGGCCGGGATCGTAGACGATGCCGCCCTTGACCATCGCCGGGATGCGCGTGGCGTAGAGCCATGTCCACATCACGAACGTCCACAGCACCAGCGCGATCACCGCGCACAATATCGGCGTATGCATGCGATCCTCCCTCTCCCGGCTGTCCGCATCGCAGCCGAAACCTTGCATCAACTACCATATTGCTTCGACCAAAGGCGAAACGATCGCGAATTTAGCCGGGTGAATGCGTATCATTGCTGAGTGCGTGGCTCAGGGGGCCATGCGATAAGCAACGCATGTACCAGTCGCTTATCTATGTCAGCCGCAGCAGGCTCGAATTGCCGTCCCAGGCGGCGGAGATCGACCGGATCGTGGCGGGTTCGATCATACGCAACGGCCGTCTCGGCGTGCGCGGCGCGCTGATCTTCACCGAGCGTCATTTCGCCCAGATATTGGAAGGCCCGTCAGGCGCGATCGCGGAGTTGATGGACAGCATCCGCCGCGATCCGCGGCACGAGGCGGTGACGGTGATCGAGGACAAGCCGATCGACGGCTATCGCTTCCCGGACTGGAGCCTCGCCTATTGGGGCGACGCCAGCTACATGGACCAGCATGTCGCGCGGGTGCTCGACAAGGCCGACGCGCTCAGCCGGACCCAGCAGACCGCCAATCTCTACGAATTGCTGCGGAAGCTGTCGCAGGCGAGCCACGATCAGGACGGCCCGATCGGGCGGCCCTCCTCGCACTGAAGGCACTTCTCCATCTCTCCGTCATTCCCGCGAAAGCGGGAATGACGGAGGAGGATAGGTCGATCGCCCGAAAGGGCGCTGTTCAAATCAGTCGAACAGCTTGCCCCAGGCGCGCTTGGCGCGGGTCTTCCAGTGGCCGCGATGATAGGCATCGGACGCCAGCAGCGGGATCACCGAGCCGGCTTCCGCGAACACCATCTGCTCGATGCCGGTGTTGACCTTGCCCCAGCTCGCCGCTTCCTGGAGGGTCGAGGAGGAGCAGGCGCCGTCGCGCACGTCGGCGACGGTGATCTGCACCGCATATTTGTGCACCTCGACATCGTCATGGCCGAGGATCTCGGCGCAGACGACGGTGTCCTGGATGAAGTTCTTCGGCACGCCGCCGCCGATCATCAGCAGGCCGCTGGTGCCCGCCTTGATCTTGATGTCGGTCAGTTCGCGGAAGTCGGCGATCGCGTCGAGCACCATATAGGGGCGACCCGCCTTCATGCAGTCGACCTGGTGCTTGACCAGGCCGAAGCCGGCCGAGCTGTCGACGAAGGCCGGGCAGAAGATCGGCACGTCATGCTCATAGGCGAGCTTGACGAGGCTGTTCTCCTTCTTGCCGTGCTCGACGAGATATTTGCCCATCTCGCGGATGAAGGCGCGGCTCGAATAGGGGCGGGGCTCCAGCGCGTTGGCGATCTTGTAGATCGTGTGGTCGCAGTCCTGGAGCTGCTCCTCGTCGATATAGGTGTCGTAGATGCGGTCGATCAGCAGCGAGCGCAGCGTGTCGTCGTCGGGCACTTCGAGCGCCTGATAGTGCTTGTGGCCGAGGCCCTCGAAGAAATCCATGTCGACGATCGAGGCGCCGGTCGCGACGACCGCGTCGACCATGCCCGAGCGGACCAGCTCGGCATAGGCGTCCATGCAGCCGCCCGCCGAGGTCGAGCCCGCGATCACCAGGAAGATGGTGCAGTCCGGGTCCTCGAGCATCTGGTTGTAGATGCCGGTCGCGCGGGCGAGGTCGCGGCTGGTGAAGCTCATCTTGCCCATCGCGTCGATGATCGGGCGCGCGTCGAAGCTCTTGATGTCGATATGCTCGACGGTGGTCGAGAGCAGCTCGGCCTTGCGCGTGTCGTTGATGGCGGCGTCGTTCATGGGACTTTCCTCGTAAAATTCCTTCGTCATGCCAGCGAAGGCTGGCATCCATGTCTCTCTCAACGGGAGATGCCGTCGATCGTGACAACAGACATGGACCCCAGCCTGCGCTGGGGTGACGAGTCTATTGTGGTTGGGCTCTTACAGCTTGATGACGTTCGACGAAACCGCCTCGCGCACGTCGTCGTCCTGGACGTAGAGCGTCGCCATCGGCTCGTCCTCGACGATCACGCGGTCGCCCGCGGTGAAGCCGTTGAAGCCGGTGCGCATCGCGCAGCCATAGGCGCCGAGCATGCCGATCTCGATATAGTCGCCAGGGCCGACGTCGGCGGGCAGCATGAACGGGCCGGCCATGCGATCCATGTCGTCGCAGGTCGGGCCGTAGAAGCTGAAGCCGATGTCGCGGGCCGGCGACTCCGGCTCGCGCAGCAGCTTGACCGGGAAGCGCCAGCCGATGTGCGCCGCGTCGAACAGCGCGCCATAGGCGCCGTCGTTGATGTACAGCTCGTCGCCGCGGCGGCGCTCGACGCGCACCAGCAGGCTCGCATATTCGGCGCACAGCGCGCGGCCGGGCTCGCACCACAGCTCGGACGAATAGCTGACCGGCAGGCTTTCGAACGCCTGGTGGATCGCGCCGAAATAGGCTTCGAGCGCGGGCGGCTCCATGTCCGGATAGACCGAGGGGAAGCCGCCGCCCACGTCGATCACGTCGACGGTGACCGCCGCCGCGACGATCGCCGCGCGGACGCGCTCCATCGCCTGGACATAGGCCGACGGGCTCATCGCCTGACTGCCGACGTGGAAGCAGATGCCGAGCGCGTCGGCGACCTGGCGGGTGCGCTGCAGCAGCTCCTTGGCCTCGGCCTGCTCGACCCCGAATTTGGAGGCGAGGCTGAGCTTCGACAGTTCCGACGAGACGCGCATGCGGACGCACAGGGTCAGGTCGGTCGCGCCGTTGGTGGCGCGGACGATCTTCTCCAGCTCCTCGATCGAGTCGAGCGAGAAGGTGCGGACGCCATAGTCGGAATAGGCCTCGGCGATCGCTTCCTCGGCCTTGACCGGGTGCATGAAGCACAGGGTCGCCTCCGGCGCGATGCCGGCGACGAGGCGGACCTCGGCGATCGACGCGACGTCGAAATGGGTGATCCCGTTCTCCCAGAGGATCTGGATGAGCTCGGGCGACGGATTCGCCTTCACCGCATACATCGAACGACCCTGGAACTTCTCGACGAAGAACCGGGCGGCCCGCGCGGCGGCATGGGGACGAAGGAGCGTTACCGGCTGAACCGGTCGAAGGGCGGTAGCTAGCCCCAGCGCGCTATGGTGCTTGTGCAACTCAAGGGACCTCCGGGTGTAACGTTGGCAAGAAAGCTGCCTTGCGGTGGAAGTCCCATGGGGCAGCGGAGGCGCGGATATATGGTGCGCTGACCTTGATGTAAAGTTTCCATCTTCGCCCTGTCGTCGCGGGAGGTCCCATGGTCCGGAAAACGGGCGGATTCCGGGGCAAGGCGTTGATCCGGATAGGGAGAATTCCGGGTGCCGGAGGCCGCGAATCGGCGCGACGGCTTGCCTTTGGCGCGCGGCTATGGCTTGCCTGCGCCATGCACGGAACGAGGCGGTAGGCGATGGCGGGGCATCATCATCATGCGGGCCATGGCCACGACCATGGTTCCGGTCACGCCCACGCCCACGGGCCGCGCGAATATGGCCGCGCCTTCGCGATCGGCATCGTCCTCAACCTGGCCTTCGTCGTGGTCGAGGGCGCGGCGGGCCTGTGGGCGGGATCGCTCGCGCTGGTTGCCGACGCCGGCCACAACCTGTCCGACGTGCTCGGCCTGCTGATGGCCTGGGCCGCCTATGCGCTGTCGAAGCGGCCGGCGAGCGCGCGCTACACCTACGGCCTGCGCGGATCGTCGATCCTCGCGGCGCTGTTCAACGCGATCCTGCTGCTGTTCGCCTGCGGGGCGATCGCGCTGGGGGCGATCCAGCGCTTCTTCGAGCCGGCGCCGGTGCAGAGCGGGACGATGATGGCGGTCGCCGCGGTCGGCATCGTCATCAACCTGGGCACCGCCCTGCTGTTCCTGCGCGGCAGCCAGGACGACCTCAACATTCGCGGCGCCTTCCTCCATATGGCGGCCGACGCCGGGGTATCCGCCGGCGTGGTCGCGGCCGGCTTCCTGGTGCTCGAGACCGGCCTGCTGTGGATCGATCCGGCGATCAGCCTGGTGATCGTCGTGGTGATCGTGGCGGGCACCTGGGGCCTGTTCCGCGACTCGCTGGTGATGTCGCTGCAAGGGGTGCCCGGCGGGATCGACAGCGCTGCCGTCACCGCGCGGCTCGGCGGCCTGGCGGGGGTGGAGGCGGTCCATCACGTCCATATCTGGCCGACCAGCACGACCGAGGTGGCGCTGACCGCGCATCTCGTCATGCCCGACGGGAGCGGGGACGACGCCTTCCTCGCCGCCACCGCGAAGCTGATGAAGGCCGAATTCGGCATCGGCCACGCGACCTTCCAGATCGAGCGCGGCGAATGCGCCGACGGCCAGCCCGACTGCTCGCCCGGCCAGGAACAGGCGCGCGACCACGATCATGTTCACGACCACGACCACGACCACGACCATGGCCCCGGTCACGGCCACCAGCATCGTCATTGAGGACCCGCATGACCCGTCCCGCGCTCGTCCACCTGATCGCCGCCGTCCGGCCCAATTTCATGAAGATCGCGCCGCTGTGGCATGCGCTGAAGGCGGCCGGGGATTTCCGCCCGCTGATCGTCCACACCGGCCAGCATTACGACGCGGCGATGTCCGACGACATCTTCGCCGACCTGGGCCTGCCGGCGCCCGACCATCATCTCGGCATCGGATCGGGCACCCATGCCGAGCAGACCGGCCGGGTGATGATCGCCTATGAGAAGCTGGCGATGGAGGAGCGGCCCGACTGGCTGATCGTCGCCGGCGACGTCAACTCGACCGCGGCGACCTCGATGGCGGCCGGCAAGCTGCGCATCCCGATCGTCCATCTCGAAGCCGGCCTGCGCAGCCGCGACCGCGACATGCCGGAGGAGCTCAACCGGCTCGTCACCGACGTGCTCGCCGACGTGTTGTGGACCCCGTCGCCCGACGCCGACGCCAATCTCCGCGCTGAGGGCATCCCGGAGGCGCGGATCACCCGGGTCGGCAACATCATGATGGACAGCTACGAGCTGGTCCGCCCCGCGATCATGGCCGACGGCTATCCGGCCGAGCTCGGCCTCGTGGCCGGCGGCTATGGGGTGGTGACGCTGCACCGGCCGTCCAATGTCGACGTGCCCGAGCAGCTCGACCGGCTGGTCGAGGCGCTGGTCGCGGTGCAGGCGCATCTGCCGCTGGTCTTCCCGGTCCACCCGCGCACCCGCCAGCGGCTCGGCGACGCGGGTGCCGCCCGGCTGGCGGCGGCGGGCATAAGGCTGGTCGGCCCGGCCGCCTATGTCCGCTTCATGAGCCTCGTCGCCGGGGCGGCGGCGGTGATCACCGATTCCGGCGGCATCCAGGAGGAGACGACCTATCTCGGCATCCCCTGCCTGACGCTGCGCGAGAATACCGAGCGGCCGATCACGATCACCGAGGGGACGGCCCAGCTCGTCAACGCGGGCAACCTGCTCGAACGGCTGCTGTCGGCGCTCGCCCAGCCCCGCCAGGACCGCAAGCGCCCCGACCTGTGGGACGGCCGCGCCGCCGAACGCTGCGTCGAGGACCTGCGGCGGCGGACGGCGTCTCGTTGAAATGGACCATTGAATAGTCTAAATAATGGTTGCGGAGAACGTGACAGAAGGCGGACATGGCATGCGGGTTTCGGTGACGGAGGCCAAAGGGCAACTGACCGAACTGGTTCGGCGTGCCGAAGCGGGTGATGAGGTCATCCTGACCCGCCACGGCCATGCCGCCGTTCGGCTGGTCCCGGTGAAACCCTTGCCCGATTCCCGGTCGCGCAAGGCCTTGCTCGACGCGGTCCGCGCATCGGCCGCCGAGAAGGCGACGGCAGGGCCGAATGCCGCGCGCAGCCAGGATTTCCTCTATGGCGAGGACGGTCTGCCCGAATGATCGCCGTCGATACGTCGGCGCTGATGGCGATCGTGCTCGACGAGGCGGAGGCAGACGCCTGCGCCGCAGCGCTCGAAGCCGAGGATGAACTGCTGATTTCGGCCGGTACGGTGGCCGAGGCGTTGATCGTCGCCGGGCGCCGCAACGTCCTTCCGGAAGTGGAAAAGCTGATCGAAGGGCTCGGTTTCCGGATCGTCGAAGTGACGCCGGCCAGAGCGCGTCACGTCGCCGAGGCCTATGGGCGGTGGGGGAAGGGCATCCATCGGGCCGGGCTCAACTTCGGCGATTGCTTCTCCTACGGTCTGGCCAGGGAATATGGCTGCCGGCTGCTTTATGTCGGCGCCGATTTCGCTCGGACCGATATCGAGGGCGTCCACCAGCGCGATTGAAGATATGCCCGTCATCCCGGCGAAAGCCGGGACTCCCTGCCTTTCCGTTGCAAAGCGCGAGACGAAGAAAAGTGAGATCCCGGCTTTCGTCGGGATGACGGGGTGTTGATTGCCGATGATGTGGTGGATTTCGCCAACATGTGGTGGATGGATTGCTATTTGGGATGCTATCCAATTTTCTAAATCACTGAAAAATCAGAATAATCAAAACTGGCACGGCTCGTGCTGAAGGAGGGGCATGGATACGGGCGACGGGCCCGGCAGGGATTTGGGACGAAACGACATGCAGCACGATCAGACCGCGGTCTTCTGGCGCCACGACACCTTCCTCGGCGTGTGCGAGGCGCTCGGCCAGGATTTCGGTTTCCACCCGAACTGGCTGCGGGTCGCGTTCGCGCTCGGGCTGCTGCCCAGCCCGATGATCACGCTCAGCCTCTATCTGGGCCTCGGCGTGCTCGTCGCGGTGTCGCGCTTCGCCTTTCCGGCGCGTCGCAAGGCTGTCGTCGAAGCGGCGTCCGCGCCGGCCGCCGACAATGACGCGGCGTCGGTCGAGCTGGCCGCCGCCGCCTGACCGGCCGGCCGCGGCCGTGGCGCGAAGAGGCGGTTGAGCCGGGCGACCCACAGCTCGTCGATCCGCGCCACCCCGGCCGCCACCATGAAGATCACCGTCATCGACAGGAAGAAGGCCGCGATCACCGGCACCGGGCGATGGCCGAGCGCCAGCATCATCTGGCTGCCGATCGCCGATTGCAGCGGCACGTGGATCACGTAGATGGCGAAGGACAGCCGGCCGAGCTGCCGGCCGATCCACCAGTCGGCCTCGCGCAGCCGGGCCAGCCCGCGTATTCCCAGCAGCAGCGCGGTCGCGCCGATGCCGTGGACGATCCAGTCGAGCCGCTGCACCTGCGTCCACATCCAGTCGTCGGTGATCATCGACGGCGGGATCGACTTGAAGTTCGAGCCGAGCAGCAGCCCGGCCGCGATCAGCGCGGCGGCGGGCGCGGGGCCGATGTCGGCGGGCCGGTCGAGCAGATATTTGGCGACGTAGACCGTCGTCACGCAGATCGCGCAGAGCGCGTGGATCTCGAGCGCCGCGATCGCGAGGATGGTGATCAGCACCGCGTCGAGCACCGGCCGCCGCCGTGCCCCGATGGTCATCGCGCCGAGCAGCGCGAGCAGGCTGCCGAACAGCTCATACTTCATCGTCCACAGCGCCGAGTTGTACTGGCTGACGCCGCTCGCGAAGAGGTGCAACGCGTCCTTCGCCGCGCCCGTCAGGCCGGGTTCGGGCCAGGGCGCCCAATATTTGATGCCGCCGCTGCGATCGAGCCATTCCGATCCGCTGACATGCGCGGCCTCCTGCGTCGGCAGCAGCCCGGCGGCCAACAGCAGGAAGGGCAGCAGCGTGCCGATCAGGGTGAGCGGCAGCAGGCGGGGCAGGCGCTTCGCCATCGCCGCCAGCGCGCGGCTGCGCGGCGTGCCGGAGACGAGGCCCTTGGTCAGCACGAAGCTCGACAGCACGAAGAAGATCGCGACCATGAAATGGCCGTTGACGATCGCCAGCAGGAACGGGCGTTCGGCGATCAGCCCGGCCTGGTCCATCGCGACGGGGGCCCGGCCCGGCGGGACATAGGCGAGCAGGAAATGATAGAGCGCGACCGCCAGCGCGGCATAGCCGCGGAGCATGTCGACATCACGATATTTCGCGGGCGCACCTCGGGTCACTACCGGCTCCATGGGCGGTTCGCGACGGGGGCCGCCCCGATAGCGCGAAGCCGTGGCGAAGGCGCGGGCATCGGGACGGGACGGGCGGAAAACGCCGTGAACGCGGTCGCGGCGCCGGCCTGATCGGCTAAGATGTGCGCGGGCGGCGACGACGGGGGACAACGGCATGGAGACCGTCCGACCCGATGCGCCCGATCGATCCCGCCACGCTCGCCGGCGAGCATTTCGACACCGTCGTCGTCGGATCGGGCTTCGGCGCGGCCTTCTTCGTCCGCAAGCTGCTCGAACGGCGGCCCGGCAGGATATTGATCGTCGAATGGGGCCGGCACCATCCGCACGACTGGCAGGTGGCGCACGGCACGAACAGCGCGCTGCCCGCCGACCGGACCTACCGATCCGACAATCCCAAGCCCTGGCATTACACGGTGGCGCTGGGCGGCGGCACCAATTGCTGGTTCGGCCAGGCGCCGCGCTTCCACCCGTCCGACTTCAAGCTGCGCAGCCGCTACGGCGTCGGCAACGACTGGCCGATCGACTATGCCGACCTCGAACCCTATTATGGCGAGGCCGAGGCGATCATGGCGATCTCGGGCGATCCCGACATGACCGCGATCTTCCCGCGCTCGATCCCCTATCCGCAGCCGCCGCACCACCTGACCACGCCCGACCGGATCATGAAGAAGGCGCAGCCCGAGGCGCATTTCGCGATGCCGACCGCGCGGGCGCGGGTGGCGACCGAACAGCGTCCGGCCTGCTGCGCCTCCTTCACCTGCCAGCGCTGCCCGGCCGACGCCAAGTTCACCGCGAACAACGGGCTGATGCCGATGTTCGGCGACGAACGCGTCACCGTCGCGCTGCGATCGAAGGCGCTCCGCTACGAAGGCGCCGGCAACAGCGTAAGCGCGCTGGTCTTCGAACATGCCGGCAAGCCCTGTCGCGTGACGGGCGATCTGTTCGTGCTCGGCGCCAACGCGATCCAGAGCCCGGCGATCCTCCAGCGCTCGTCGATGGGCGGCGGACTGACGGGCAAGGGGCTGCACGAAAGCCTCGGCACCCATGTCGAGGTGCTGCTCGACGGCATGAACGGCTTCGACGGCAGCACCATCACCACCGGGATCAACTTCGGCCTCTACGACGGCGACCACCGCGGCGAACATGGCGCCGCGCTGGTCTATTTCGACAATCGCTGGACCCACGGCCTGCGCGCCGAGAAGGGGCGCTGGCGGCAGAGCCTGCCGCTGATGATCGTGACCGAGGACCTGCTCGAGGACCGCAACCACGTCACCGTCGACGGCAGGGGCGAGGCGGTGGTCAGCTTCGTCGCGCCGTCCGACTATGCCGAGCGCGGGCAGGCCGAGGCCTTCGCCAAACTGCCCCGGCTGCTCGAACCGCTGCCGGTCGAGGACATCGTCTTCCGATCGCGGCGGCCGACCGAGTCGCATCTGCAGGGCACGCTGCGAATGGGCGAGGACCCGGCGACGTCGGTGATCGACGCGAAGATGATCCACCATCGCTGGCGCAACCTGGTCGTGGTCGGCAGCTCGGCCTTCGCGACCTGCTCCTGCGCCAATCCCAGCCTCACGGTCGCCGCGCTGTCGCTGCGCGCGGCGGCGATGGTCTGAGGAGAAACCGATGACCGTCATCGCAACCCGCCGCACCGTCCTGGCCGCCGGCGCCGTCGGCGCGCTGGCCGTCGCGGGGGGCGGGGCGATCGCGATCGGGGCTTCGGGCCGCGAGCAACTGGTGCGATCGGTGCTCCGCCGGCTGGTCGGGCCGTTCGTGATGGCCGATGCCGATTTCGGCCGCATGGTCGCCGCGATCGATCGGGGCACCGGCTTTCCACAGGGCTACAAGCTGCGCCTCGTCTCCGCGCTCGAACGGTCGGGCTGGGCGGACGCGGCGATGGCCGGGGCGCCCGCCGGCATCCGCGACGATTTCGAGAGGCTCGAACGGTCGATCCTGACCGAGTTCGTGACCAGGACCACTTTCCTCCAGGGCGAGACGCCCGGCAAGGCGCCTGTCACCTATCTCGGCCCACAGCCCTGTTCGAGCCCGTTCGCCGATTTCAGCATGAGCTGATGATGGCCTCCAATCCTATTTTATGGCTGACCGGCGTGTCCTTTCGGGTCTATGGGGCTCGCATTAGGGCAGACCAGCGGAGCCGGGGCAATGACCGTCATCATCAAGGAAGCCGACCTGATCGAGAGCATCGCCGATGCCCTCCAGTACATCAGCTATTATCACCCGATGGATTACATCAAGGCGCTCGGCGCGGCCTATGAGGCCGAGCAGGGGCCGGCCGCCAAGGACGCGATCGCGCAGATCCTGACCAACAGCCGGATGTGCGCCGAGGGGCATCGGCCGATCTGCCAGGATACCGGCATCGTCACCGTCTTCATCAAATGGGGCCAGCAGTGCATGCTGGACTCGGAGAAGAGCCTGCAGGAGGTCGTCGACGAGGGCGTCCGCCGTGCCTATCTCCACCCCGAGAACCGGCTGCGCGCCTCGATCCTCCGCGATCCCGCCTTCAGCCGGGTCAACACCAAGGACAATACCCCGTCGGTGATGAACGTCGAGATGGTGCCCGGCCACCATGTCGAGGTCGCGGTCGCGGCCAAGGGCGGCGGCTCCGAGAACAAGTCGAAATTCGCGATGCTCAACCCGTCGGAGTCGATCGTCGACTGGGTGCTCGAGATGATCCCGAAGATGGGCGCCGGCTGGTGCCCGCCCGGAATGCTCGGCATCGGCATCGGCGGCACCGCCGAGAAGGCGATGACGATGGCCAAGGAGTCGCTGATGGGCGACATCGACATGGCCCAGCTCAAGGCGCGAGGGGCCCAGAACGACATCGAGAAGCTGCGCATCGAGATCTTCGACAAGGTCAACGCGCTCGGCATCGGCGCGCAGGGCCTGGGCGGCCTGTCGACCATCCTCGACGTCAAGATCATGGACTATCCGACCCATGCGGCATCGAAGCCGGTGGCGATGATCCCGAACTGCGCGGCGACCCGCCATGCGCATTTCCACCTCGACGGATCGGGGCCGGCCTATCTCGACCCGCCGAGCCTCGACGAATGGCCCAAGGTCGAATGGGCGCCGTCGAAGGAGTCGATCCGCGTCGACCTCGACACGCTGACGCCCGAGGTGGTGGCGAGCTGGAAGCCGGGCGACCGCCTGCTGCTCAACGGCAAGATGCTCACCGGCCGCGACGCCGCGCACAAGCGCATCCAGGACATGCTGGCCAAGGGCGAGGAGCTGCCGGTCGATTTCAAGGGCCGGGTGATCTATTATGTCGGCCCGGTCGATCCGGTGCGCGACGAGGTCGTCGGCCCGGCGGGCCCGACCACCGCGACGCGGATGGACAAGTTCACCGAGATGATGCTCGACCAGACCGGCCTGATCGCGATGGTCGGCAAGGCCGAGCGCGGCCCGACGGCGATCGAGGCGATCCGCAAGCACAAGGCCGCCTATCTGATGGCGGTCGGCGGCGCCGCCTATCTGGTCGCCCGCGCGATCAAGGGCGCCAAGGTCGTCGGCTTCGCCGACCTCGGCATGGAGGCGATCTACGAGTTCGACGTCAAGGACATGCCGGTCACCGTCGCGGTCGACGCGACCGGCGAGAGCGTCCACCACACCGCCCCGCTCGTCTGGCGCGAGAAGATCGCGCGGGAGAAACTGCTCGAGAATGCGTGATCCTTCGGGCCGGGATGGAGGGTAGGTCGTGAGACTTTCCCGAGATCCCGGCCTCCGCCGGGATGACGAGGGGTAATGGGAGGCTGGACCTACATCCTCGCCAGTAAGCCGTTCGGCGTACTCTACGTCGGGGTCACCGCCGATCTTGCCGCGCGTCTGACCGTCCATCGCGAAGGGCGCGGTTCCGATTTCGTGAAGCGCTTCAACTGCAATCGCCTCGTCCTCGTCGAGCCGCATGCGACGATCGAAGAGGCGATTGCCCGGGAAAAGGCGCTCAAGAACTGGCGGCGCGACTGGAAGCTGCGGCTGATCGCCGAAGCCAATCCCGGCTGGGACGATCTTTTCGACCGCTTCAACCAATGATCGTCGCCCCGGCGGAGGCCGGGGCCTCAGGAGACTGGGACGGAGTGGAGGTGGTGCGACTCTCCTGAGGCCCCGGCCTCCGCCGGGGCGACGGCTTTTCAGGGCCAGGTGAAGGTGAGGCGGGTCTCCCCCGTCGTCGTCCCATCGGCCGCGAAGCGCCGTTCGAGGAACAGGCCCTGGCCCTCGCGGTCGATCGCGACGACCGAGCTGCAGCGCGTGCCGTAGACCGGGTCGAGGATGAAGATCGGGCTGTGGTTCGGTTCGCGCGGCACGTCCGATGGCGTCGCGGGGTTGAGGCCGATGGCGGGCAGGCGTTCCTCGCGCAGCGGGTCGAACAGCTGCTCGGGCGTGTCGGCCGGGCCGGTCAGCCAGTCGAGCAGTGCCGACTTGAGCCGCATCGTCTTGGGCCAGGGCTCGTCGAGCCGGCCGTTGGACAGGCCGTAGAGGCCGGGGGCGAGCGCGGTGCGCTGCGGTTCGGGCCGGTTGCTCAGGAAATGCGCTCGCTCGCGGTCGAGCGCGATCAGGTTGACCGGATTATAGGCGTCGATCGCGACGCTCTCCGGATCGTCGCCGTCGAGCAGGCCGGTGACCAGCGCCCCGCGCGAGGGGCGGCCGGGCTCGGGCAGGCCGAAGCCGCGCAGATTGGTGACGACGACGCAGCGGCCCGCTTCTGAGACGCCGAGCCAGGTGCCGCCCGATTGCAGGTCCCGCCCGGCGATCAGCGCGGGCCGATCCTCCCAGCGGGCGAGCGGGGCGGCGGGGCGGCCATGATATTCGTCGCGATTGCCCGCCAGCACCAGCCGCCAGCGCGGATGGGCGTTCCAGGCGAGGGCGACGACGCACATCGTCAGGCGCCGCGCGTCGGCCGCCGGCCGCCGGGCCAGCGCGTCTCCGGCACGAAGAAGGTCGTCACCAGCGCCACCGCCATGCAGCCGGTGACGTACCAGAAGAAGGCGGATTCGACGCCCGCGGCCTTGAAGCCGAGCGCGACCGATTCCGCGGTGCCGCCGAAGATCGCCTGGCTGACCGCATAGGGCAGGCCGACGCCGAGCGCGCGGACGTGCGGCGGGAACAGCTCGGCCTTCACCACCGCGCTGGTCGCGCTCGACCCGGAGATGATCAGATAGGCGACGCAGAGCAGCAGGAACGCCTCCAGCCCGCTGGTGGCGGCGCCCAGCGCGGTGAACAGCGGCACGGTCGCGACGATCCCGCCGATCCAGCACCAGTAGAGCAGCGGCTTGCGCCCGATCCGGTCGGACAGCGCGCCGAGCATCGGCTGGATGACGATGTAGAAGATCAGCGCGCCCGAGCAGATCAGCGAGGTCAGATCCTTGGCGAAGCCCGCGCTCGCGACCAGATATTTCTGCATATAGGTGGTGAAGGCGTAGAAGCTGACATTGCTGCCGATCGACAGGCCGAACACCAGCGCCACCTGCTTGGGCCGCTCGCGCAGCAGGGCGACGAGGCCGCCCTTGCGCCGTTCGCCCGCCGTCTCCTCGATGAAGTCGGGGGTCTCGTCGATCCCGCGCCGCAGCCAGAAGACGCTGATCGCCAGCACCGCGCCGGTCGCGAAGGCGAGCCGCCAGCCCCAGGCTTCGAGCTGCGCCTCGTCGAGGAACAGGAATTGCAGCACGACCAGCAGGCCGAGCGCGAGGAGCTGGCCCGCGATCAGCGTGACATATTGGAAGCTCGACCAGAAGCCGCGCCGGTCGGGCGGGGCGATCTCGGTCAGGTAGGTCGCCGCGGTGCCGAACTCGCCGCCCAGGCTCAGCCCCTGCGCCATGCGCGCGAAGGTGAGCAGCAGCGGCGCCCAGATGCCGATCGAGGCATAGGTCGGCGCGCAGGTGATGATCAGCGACCCCGCGCACATCAGCGTGATCGACCAGGTCAGCGCGGTCTTGCGCCCGTAGCGGTCGGCCAGGATACCGAGCAGCCAGCCGCCGAGCGGGCGCATCAGGAAGCCGATCGCGAAGACGATGCTGGTCGACAGCAGCTGCGCGGTGGGATCGGCCTCCGGGAAGAAGCTCTTCGCGAAATAGAGCGAGAAGGCCGAATAGATGTACCAGTCGTACCACTCGACGAGGTTGCCGAGCGATCCGCCGACCACCGAGCGGATCGGGTTGCGGGGGCGGGCGGCGGCGCTCAATACAGCCCCAGGCCGTTCACCTCGACCTCGTCGAGGGCGATGCCGAAGACGAAGTTGAGGCGCAGGCGGTAGGCCTTGGCGCTTTCGATATCGGCCTCGACCGCCTGCTCGCCGGCGCGGCGGCTATAGTGGCGGTCGGTGAGCGCGGCGAAGCCGGTCGGCAGGCACAGGCTGACGATCGTCAGGGTGGTGAAGCGCGTGTCGGGCCGGGTCGCGGTCCAGTGGTTCGCCATCTCCAGGTCGGACGGCGCGACCTCGTCGAGCGTGAAGCTGTATTGCGGATGCCAGTCGGCCCCTGGCTCGCCCTGGCGTTCGAGCATCCAGCCGTGACGCTCGTCGCGGGAGAGGCGGAAGGTCGCGCCGTCGGGCGCGGTCGCGGCCGAACCGTCGGCGAGCGGCATCGGCGGAGTATAGCTGCCGCCGAAGCCGGCATCGGCGATCCAGTCCCGGCCGTCGATCCGGACGAGGTTGAGCGTGTGGGTGCGCGGTGGCGTCTCCTCGGTCGTCAGCAGCCGGACGCGCGCGAGCAGCGGCCGCGCCTCGAAGCCGAGCGCGTGGAGCGCGCGCAGGAACAGGCTGTTCTGTTCGAAGCAATAGCCGCCGCGCCGGCGGTGGACGAGCTTGTCGAAGACATGGGCGGGATCGAGGCTGATCCCCCGGCCCAGCGTCACGTCGAGATTCTCGAACGGGATGGTCAGGCGCTGGCCGCGCTGGATGGCGGCGAGGCCGTCGGCATCGGCGGCGGGCGGCGCCTTGGTCGCGATGCGGGCGAGATAGGCGTCGAGGTCGAAGGGGATGGTCATTTCTTGCAGCTTCCGATGCGTCGTCCGGTGCCGGTCGTCTCGATCCTGACCGGTTCGCCTTCCTTGGTGCCGGTCGACAGCGTCGAGATCGCATAGCCGTCGGCGGTATAGCTGCCCTTCGACGCGACCAGCAGCCCCTCGGGGAAGCGCTTGTTGGTGCAGAAGGTGTCGTAGACGAGCTTGCCGCCCGCCATCGAGAAGCGCCGTACCTTGCAGACGGCGGCGTCGTCCTGGGTCAGCAGCGCCTCGGGCCGGGCGGCGAGCTCGGCCGCGCTGTGGCAGCTCCGGCGGGTGCGGTTGCCGGCGAACATCTTGATCACCCATTGCGGGACGCCGGGCACTTCGGCGCTGACCGTCACCGTCCGATGTTCCCACTGGCCGGCGGAGAAGGTGTCGGCGAGGGCCGGAGCCGCGCCGGTCAGCAGCAGGAGGGCGAGGATGGCCGGTGTCCGGCCGATGATGCTGGCGCCCCTGCGAAACCGATCGATCATTTGCGGCATTTCTCCCTGTCGCGGGCGATCCTTAACGCCTGGCGACCAGGGTTCAAGCGCCAGCCCGCCGGGCGCGCGCGATTTCGGTCGAAGATAAAAGGTGAACATCCGCCCTCCCTGTCCTACATAGGCAGGGCCATGACGATCCAGATCCGCACCAGCCTCGACGATGTCGACCTCGGCCAGTCCTTCGTTCCGCACCGGCCCGAGCGGCCGGAGAAGACCGAAGGCGGCAAGCCGTTCAAGCTGGTGTCCGATTACGAACCCTCGGGGGACCAGCCGACCGCGATCGCCGAGCTGGCGGCGCAGGCCGCGGCGGGCGAACGCGACCAGGTGCTGCTGGGCGTCACCGGATCGGGCAAGACCTTCACCATGGCCAAGGTGGTCGAGCAGCTCCAGCGCCCGGCGCTGGTGTTGGCGCCGAACAAGATCCTCGCGGCGCAGCTCTATGGCGAGTTCAAGCAGTTCTTCCCGGGGAACGCGGTCGAGTTCTTCGTCAGCTATTACGACTATTACCAGCCCGAGGCCTATGTCCCCCGGTCGGACACCTATATCGAGAAGGAAAGCTCGGTGAACGAGGCGATCGACCGGATGCGCCATTCGGCCACCCGGTCGCTGCTCGAACGCGATGACGTGCTGATCGTCGCGTCGGTCTCCTGCCTCTACGGCATCGGTTCGGTCGAGACCTATTCGGCGATGATCTTCGACCTGAAGAAGGGCCAGACCGTCGACCAGCGCGAGATCATCCGCAAGCTCGTCGCGCTCCAGTACAAGCGCAACGACGCCGCCTTCTCGCGCGGCAATTTCCGGGTGCGCGGCGACAATCTGGAGATATTCCCGTCGCATTATGAGGACAGCGCCTGGCGGATCGCCTTCTTCGGCGACGAGATCGAGGAGATCGTCGAGTTCGACCCGCTGACCGGCAAGAAGGCGGCCAGCCTCGACCATGTCCGCGTCTTCGCCAATTCGCACTATGTGACCCCCGGGCCGACGATGAAGCAGGCGATGGAGGCGATCCGCTTCGAACTGACCGAGCGGCTCAAGGAGCTGCACGCCGAGGGCCGGCTGCTGGAGGCGCAGCGGCTGGAGCAGCGCACCAATTTCGACCTGGAGATGATCGCCGCGACCGGAAGCTGCGCCGGCATCGAGAATTATTCGCGCTTCCTGACCGGCCGCCTGCCGGGCGAGCCGCCGCCCACCCTGTTCGAATATCTGCCCGAGAACGCGCTGCTGTTCGTCGACGAGAGCCACCAGACGATCGGCCAGATCAACGGCATGTCGCGCGGCGACCACCGGCGCAAGATCACGCTGGCCGAATATGGCTTCCGCCTGCCGTCGTGCATCGACAACCGCCCGCTGCGCTTCAGCGAGTGGGAGGTGATGCGGCCGCAGACCGTCTATGTCTCGGCGACGCCGGGCGGGTGGGAGATGGAGCAGACCGGCGGCGTCTTCACCGAGCAGGTGATCCGCCCGACCGGGCTGATCGATCCGCCGGTCGACATACGGCCGATCGAAAGCCAGGTCGACGACCTGGTCCACGAGGCGCGCGAGACGGCGAAGCAGGGCTATCGCACCCTCGTCACCACGCTGACCAAGCGGATGGCGGAGGACCTGACCGAATATCTGCACGAGGCGGGGCTCAAGGTCCGCTACATGCATTCGGACGTCGAGACGCTGGAGCGCATCGAGCTGATCCGCGACCTGCGGCTCGGCGTCTACGACGTGCTGGTCGGCATCAACCTGCTGCGCGAGGGGCTCGACATCCCCGAATGCGGGCTGGTCGCGATCCTCGACGCCGACAAGGAGGGCTTCCTCCGCTCGGAGACCTCGCTGATCCAGACGATCGGCCGCGCCGCGCGCAACGTCGACGGGCGGGTGATCCTCTATGCCGACAGCATCACCGGATCGATGGAGCGCGCGATGGCCGAGACCTCCCGCCGCCGGGAGAAGCAGCAGGCCTATAATGAGGAGCACGGTATCACGCCCGAGACGATCCGGCGCTCGATCACCGATATCGTCGGCCATCTCGCCTCGAAGGACCAGGTCACGGTCGACACCGGGATCGAGGACCGGCCGCACATGGTCGGCCACAATCTGCGCGCCTATATCGAGGAACTGGAGGGCAAGATGCGGGCGGCGGCGGCCGATCTCGAGTTCGAGGAGGCGGGCCGCCTGCGCGACGAGATCCGCAAGCTCGAGCAGGAGGAACTGGGCCTGCCGGTCGAGCAGCATCACGCCCCGGCCAAGAGTCACAGTATCAGCGGCAAGCCCGGCACCCGCACCACCAAATATGGCAAGATGCGCGCGGCCCGTGGCAAATAATCGGTTGGCCGCGCAAAGCCATTCGAAACAGGCGAGATTTCTGGTGCAATATCCGCCTTGACGCGATATGGTGCGTTACGCGCCTAAGACGCGTAACAGGAGGGAAGCAATATGCACGACATGACTCGTGCGCCGCGGCAATTGCGAGCCCGTACAGCGCAACTGACATCCGAAGCCTGGCATGACCTCAGCCGTTATGTCACCGCCTGCAAGGCGTCCGAACGACGGGCTGCTCCGTCCGGCGGCGGGCCCGACGACCGGAACGGGTAGCGATCGCCCGTCGCCTTTCGTCATCCTGACGAAAGTCAGGATCTGTTGCCGTTCCGCAGAGATGAAAGCGCAACCTTGCGTTTCTGGATCCCGGATCAAGTCCGGGATGACGATCCCGATCTTCATTCGGCGGGCTTGAGATTGTTCCCATTTTGTTCTATGACGCTTCTGTCACGAACAAGGGATATGATCGCGGATGCTGGGGGGCGGCCAAAGGGCGGAGAAGATCATGGAGCAACGCTTCGATCTGGACCGATTCGTGTCGGCGCAGGAGGCGAGCTATGAATCGGCGCTCGCGGAAATCCGGCGCGGTCGCAAGCGCAGCCATTGGATGTGGTTCGTCTTTCCCCAGCTCGTCGGGCTCGGCCGCAGCGAGACCGCCCGGCATTATGCGATCGCCTCGCTCGACGAGGCGCGCGCCTATCTCGCCCATCCGTTGCTGGGGACGCGGCTGCGCGCCTGTGTCGAGGCGCTGCAGGACCTCGACCATGGCAGCGCCGAGGCGGTGTTCGGCGACATCGACGCGCTCAAGCTGCGCTCCTCGCTGACCCTGTTCGAGCAGGCGAGCGGCGAGCGGCTGTTCGCCGCCGCGATCGAGCGCTGGTTCGACGGACGCCGCGACGAGGCGACGTTGCGCCTGTTGGGCCGGTCGGCGGCATGAGCGGGCGGACGCGCTGCCGCTGGGCCGATCGCGATCCGCTCGAGGCGGTCTATCACGACACCGAATGGGGCGTGCCCGAGCGCGATCCCCGCATGCTCTGGGAAACGCTGATGCTGGAGGGGTTCCAGGCGGGCCTGTCCTGGACGATCATCCTGCGCAAGCGCGAGGGCTTCCGCGCCGCCTTCGCCGGTTTCGATCCCGAAGCGGTGGCGCGCTTCGGCGAGGCGGACGTCGCGCGGCTGATGGCCGACCCTGGCATCGTCCGCGCCCGCGCCAAGATCGAGGCGACGATCGCGGGCGCGCGCCTCTACCTGGCGATGCGCGACGCGGGCGAGGATTTCGCCGACTATGTCTGGTCGTTCACCGGCGGCAAGCCGCTGCGCGGCGACGGCGTCCATGTGCCGGCGAAGACGGAGCTGTCCGAACGCATCTCGAAGGATCTCAAGAAGCGCGGCTTCAAATTCGTCGGGCCGACGATCGTCTATGCCTGGATGCAGGCGATCGGGATGGTCAACGACCATGCCGACACCTGTTTCCGGCGCGACGCGGTGTAGGGCGGAACGCGTCATGCCGGCGGAGGCCGGCATCTCGGGAGAGAGGAGATAAGGTCGAGGCAGGAGCCTCCCGAGATCCCGGCCTCCGCCGGGATGACGGCGGGAGGGATGACAATCCGCCAAGACAATGTTCCGCTTGCGTTCGCCCCGTGCGGATGTTCTGTGCCCGTCATGCAGATCGCGGTCCTCACCTTCGACGGCTTCAACGAGCTCGATTCCTTCATCGCCTCGTCCATCCTCAACCGGATGCGGGCCAGGGGATGGATGGCGCATATCGCGTCGCCGTCGGAGACGGTCACGTCGATGAACGGGGTGACGATCACCCGCCAGAAGCCGCTCGAATTCGCGGCCGAGGCGGACGCCGTGGTGATCGGCAGCGGGATCAGGACCCGCGAGATCGCCGCCGATCCGGCGATGCTCGCCCGCATCCGGCTCGATCCCGCGCGCCAGCTCATCGCCGCGCAATGCTCGGGGACGCTGCTGCTGGCGAAGCTAGGCCTGGTCGGCGCGCTGCCGGCCTGCACCGACCTTACCACCAAGCCCTGGGTGGTCGAGGCCGGGGTCGAGGTGATCGACGCGCCGTTCGTCGCGCACGGCAATGTCGCGACGGCGGGCGGCTGCATGGCGTCGCACTATCTCGCCGCCTGGATGATCGCGCGCGGCGGCTCGATCGAGGATGCCGCGGACGCGCTCCATTATGTCGCGCCGGTCGGCGAGAAGCAGGCCTGGATCGATCGCGCGCTGGGCGTGATCGCGCCGTTTCTGCCGGCGGCAGAGGCGAGCGCGGCCTGAAATCTCCTCGTCACCCCGGCGGAGGCAGGGGCCCATGTCTCTCATCACCCGAGATGGCATCTGAGAAGAATATAGACATGGATGCCAGCCTTCGCTGGCATGACGGCTATTGGTGCGTGTGGTGCGTGCGGCGGGCGATCAATCCGCGAAGGGATCGCGGACCAGGATCGTGTCCTCGCGCTCGGGGCTGGTCGAGACCAGCGCGACCGGGCACTGGATCAGCTCCTCGACGCGGCGGATATATTTGATCGCCTGGGCCGGCAGCTCGGCCCAGCTCCGCGCGCCGGCGGTCGACTGGCTCCAGCCCTCGATCGTCTCGTAGATCGGGGTGACGCGCGCCTGGTCCTGCGGGTGCGGCGGCAGATAGTCGTAGGTCCTGCCGTCCAGCTCATAGCCGGTGCAGATCTTGATCTCGTCGAAGCCGTCGAGCACGTCGAGCTTGGTCAGCGCCACGCCGGTGATGCCCGAGACCGCGGCCGACTGGCGCACCAGCACCGCGTCGAACCAGCCGCAGCGGCGCTTGCGGCCGGTGACGGTGCCGAACTCGTGGCCGCGCTCGCCGAGCCGCTGGCCCATCTCGTCCTCCAGCTCGGACGGGAAGGGGCCCGATCCGACGCGGGTGGTGTAGGCCTTGACGATGCCGAGCACGAAGCCCGCCGCCGACGGGCCGAGGCCCGATCCGCCCGAGGCGGTGCCGGCGATCGTGTTCGACGAGGTGACGAACGGATAGGTGCCGTGGTCGATGTCGAGCAGCACGCCCTGCGCGCCTTCGAACAGGATGCGGCGGCCCGCCTTGCGCGCCTCGTTGAGGGTCAGCCAGACCGGCTTGGCGAAGGGCAGGATGAAGTCGGCGATCTCGGCGAGCTGCGCCTTGAGCGCTTCGCGGTCGATCGGCGGCTCGTTGAAGCCGGCGCGCAGCGCGTCGTGGTGCGCGCAGATGCGGTCGAGCTGCAGTTCGAGATCGTCGAGATGGGCGAGGTCGCAGACCCGGATCGCGCGGCGGCCGACCTTGTCCTCATAGGCCGGGCCGATGCCGCGCCGGGTGGTGCCGATCTTGCCCGATCCGCTGGCGTCCTCGCGCAGCCCGTCGAGGTCGCGGTGGAAGGGCAGGATCAGCGGCGCCGTCTCGGCGATCTGGAGGTTGTCGGGGGTGATGGTGACGCCCTGGCCCTGGAGCTTGGCGACCTCGTCGCGGAAATGCCAGGGGTCGAACACCACGCCGTTGCCGATCACCGACAGCGTGCCGCGGACGATGCCCGAGGGCAGCAGGCTGAGCTTGTAGGTCTGGTTGCCGACGACCAGCGTGTGGCCGGCATTGTGGCCGCCCTGAAAGCGGACGACGACATGGGCGCGCTCGGCGAGCCAGTCGACGATCTTGCCCTTGCCCTCATCGCCCCATTGGGCGCCGATCACCGTGACGTTGGCCATCAATCTGTCCTGTTCAGTTTAACCTCCGTTCGTCCCGAGCGATGTCGAGGGACGGGCGGAGGAGGGGATTCAAATGGCTTCGGGAGTGGTTCCCCGAAGGATATGCGTGCAGCCGAGCGCCGCCGCGTCGTCGCTTTCCGACAGCGCCGCGATGGTGATCCAGTCGTCGGCGCGCAATGCCGCGCCGGTCGCCGCGTCGGTGCCGAGCGGCAGGAACACCCGGCGATGCTCGACCGCGCCGAGGCCGACGTCGACCAGCGGATCGATGAACAGCGAGAAGCCGATCGCCTTCTCCTCGGTCCCGTCGGGATGGACGATCGTGTAGCTGCCGCCGCGGCCGATCTCGCCCGACAGGCCGTCGCCGAACAGCGAGAAGCCGATCCAGGTCTGATATTCGAAACCGTGCCGCTCGGTCGGGTCGAGCGTCAGCGCGACGCGGTCGCCGATCGCGGCGACGATCGCCTCGATCGCTGCGAGCCGCTTGTCGAGCGTCTGCGCGCCGGCGATCGCGCGCAGCTTGGCGAGCGCCGGGCCGACCGGGCCGGCCGCCTCGATGAAGGGAAGGTAGGCGTCGGCGCCGAGCGTGGCGAGCCCGCCCGCATCCTTGGCATCGAGCATCGCGCGGGCCGCGTCGACCTTGTCGGCGGGCAGCGGCATCGCCCCGGCCGCGAGCGTCTCGACCAGGTCGGGCAAGGTGAGGTCGACGGTGATGCCGGTGACGCCCGCCACTTCGAGCGCTTCGACCGCGACGCGCAATATCTCGATCACCGCGGCGAGGCTGTCGGTGCCGATCAGCTCGGCGCCCGCCTGGGTCAGCTCGCGCTCGGGGCGGAGCTGGGTGGCGCGCAGCTTGAGCACCGGGCCGCCATAAGCGAGGCGGAGCGGACGCGGGCGGTGGCCCATCCGGGTCGCGGCGATGCGGCCGACCTGGGCGGTGATGTCGGGACGCAGCGCCAGGGTGCGCTGCGAGACCGGATCGACGAAGCGGAGCAGGTCGCGCGCGCCGGCCGACTTGAGCTGGCCGACCAGTCCCTCCTCGAACTCGGCGAGCGGCGGCGACACCCGCGCATAGCCGTGCTGGCCGATCGCGACGATCACCCGATGGAGCAGCCGCGACCCGGCCTCCGCCTGCGGGGGCAGGCGATCGCGAAGTCCTTCGGGCAGCAATCCGGGGGCGATGGTCATTCTTACTCCCTCTCCCCTCTGGGGAGAGGGCCGGGGAGAGGGGCCGACGTGGAGATGGCACGCGACTCCCCGTCGAGCGCGGCGCCGATCATCGCGGCGACGCCCTCGATATTCCCCATTATGTCCGCATTGGTGAAGCGGATCACGCGATAGCCCCTCGATTCCAGATAGGCGGTTCGGGCGGCGTCATACTGCAATCTGTGCGCATGTGTATCCCCGTCGAGCTCAATCGCGATTTTTCTTGAGCGTGCGGCGAAGTCGAGGATGTACGGAGCGACGACGACCTGTCGGGCGAATTTCACATGAGCGAAGCGGTGAGCCCGCAGCAGCGACCAGAGTTTCGCTTCGGCCGGCGTCTGTTGCGAGCGCATCGCCCGGGCGCGGGCCTTGAGGGTTTCGTCGATCCGCGGCATCGCGCGAGCCTCCACCACTGCCCCTCTCCCAACCCTCTCCCCAGAGGGGAGAGGGCTTTTCGGGATGTCAGAAGCTCAGCGCCTTGGCGGTCTTCACGCCGGGGAGCTGGGCGATCTTCGCCTTGAGCGCGTCGTCGACGGGGGTGTCGACCGACAGCAGCAGCACCGCCTCGCCGCCGGCCGAGCGGCGGCCGAGGTGGAAGGTGCCGATGTTGACGTTCGCCTCGCCCAGCGTCGAGCCGAGGCGGCCGATGAAGCCCGGCGCGTCGACGTTGACGATGTAGAGCATCGTGCCGCCCAGGTCGGCCTCGACCTTGACGCCGTAGATCTCGACGAGGCGCGGCTCGGCGTTGGCGAACAGCGTGCCGGCGACCGACTTGGCGCCCTCCGCCGTGGTGACGGTGACGCGGACCAGGGTCGAATAGTCGCCCTCGCGATCATGGCGCACCTCGCGCAGGTCGAGGCCGCGTTCCTTCGCCAGGAAGGGCGCGTTGACCATGTTCACCGTGTCCGAATAGACGCCCATCAGCCCGGCGAGCACCGCGCCGGTGATCGGCTTCTGGTTGAGCTCGGCGGCGGCGCCCTCGACCTCGATCGCGACCGCCTTGATCGCGTCGCCCTCGAGCTGGCCGACCAGCGCGCCGAGATGCTCGGCCAGCGCCATGTAGGGCTTCAGCTTCGGCGCTTCCTCGGCCGACAGCGACGGCATGTTGAGCGCGTTGGTGACGCCGCCCGACAGCAGGAAGTCGGCCATCTGCTCGGCGACCTGGATCGCGACGTTGACCTGCGCCTCGTTGGTCGACGCGCCGAGGTGCGGGGTCGAGATGAAGCCGGGGGTGCCGAACAGCGGCGATTCGGTCGCCGGCTCGGTGACGAACACGTCGAGCGCGGCGCCCGCGACATGGCCGCTGTCGAGCGCTTCCTTGAGCGCCGCCTCGTCGATCAGGCCGCCGCGCGCGCAGTTGACGATGCGCACGCCCTTCTTGGTCTTCGCCAGATTCTCCTTCGACAGGATGTTCTTGGTCGAATCGGTCAGCGGCGTGTGCAGCGTGATGAAGTCGGCGCGGGCGAGCAGGTCATCGAGATTGACCTTCTCGACGCCCATCTCGACGGCACGCTCGGGGGTCAGGAAGGGATCATAGGCGACCACCTTCATCTTCAGGCCGATCGCGCGGTCGGCGACGATCGAGCCGATATTGCCGGCGCCGATCAGGCCGAGGACCTTGTTGGTCACCTCGACGCCCATGAAGCGGTTCTTCTCCCACTTGCCGGCCTGGGTCGACTTGTCGGCCTCGGGCAGGTCGCGGGCGAGGGCGAACATCAGCGCGATCGCATGCTCGGCGGTGGTGATCGAGTTGCCGAACGGGGTGTTCATCACCACCACGCCCTTGGCCGAGGCGGCGGGGATGTCGACATTGTCGACGCCGATGCCGGCGCGGCCGACGACCTTGAGGTTGGTCGCGGCGGCGAGGACGTCCTTGGTGACCTTGGTCGCCGAACGGATGGCGAGGCCGTCATACTGGCCGATCATCGCGATCAGCTCGTCCTTGGTCTTGCCGGTGATCTCGTCGACCTCGATCCCGCGGTTGCGGAAGATCTGCGCGGCGAGCGGGTCCATCTTGTCGGAAATCAGTACCTTGGGCATGATTCTTGATCCTTGGATTTAACCCGTCATCCCGGCGAAAGCCGGGATCTCCCTTTTCTGAAAAGGTGGAAGGCAGGGAGATTCCAGCTTTCGCTGGAATGACGGTGAGAGAGGGGAAGCCCGGCTTACGCCGCGCGGGCCTGGGCCCAGGCCCAGTCGAGCCAGGGGCCGAGCGCCTCGACGTCGGCGGTCTCGACGGTGCCGCCGCACCAGACCCGCAGGCCCGGAGGCGCGTCGCGATAGCCGGCGACGTCATAGGCCGCGTCCTCGAGCTCGAGCGCGCCGGCGATCTTCTTGACGAGGGCGAGCTTCGCCTCGTCGTCGAGACCCTCGACCGCGCCGTCCGCGAACTTCAGGCAGACCGAGGTGTTCGAGCGCGAGGCCGGGTCGGCCGCGAGATGGTCGATCCAGTCGGTCCGCTGCACCCAGGCGTCGAGCGCCGCGGCGTTGGCGTCGGCGCGGGCGATCAGCGCGTCCAGGCCGCCGATCGACTTCGCCCATTCGAGGCTGTGGATATAATCCTCGATCGCCAGCATCGACGGCGTGTTGATCGTCTCGCCCTTGAAGATGCCCTCGATCAGCTTGCCGCCCTTGGTCATGCGGAAGATCTTCGGCAGCGGCCAGGCCGGGGTGTAGCTCTCCAGCCGCTCGACCGCGCGGGGGCCGAGCACCAGGATGCCGTGCGCGCCTTCGCCGCCCAGCACCTTCTGCCAGGAGAAGGTGACGACATCGAGCTTGTCCCAGGGCAGGTCCATCGCGAAGCAGGCCGAGGTCGCGTCGGCGATGGTCAGGCCCTCGCGATCGTCCCTGATCCAGTCGCCATTCGGAACGCGCACGCCCGAGGTGGTGCCGTTCCAGGTGAAGACGATGTCGGTCGACTGGTCGAGCGCGGCGAGGTCGGGGAGGCTGCCATAGGGCGCCTTGACCACGTCGGCCTCGATCTTGAGCTGCTTGACGACATCGGTGACCCAACCCTCACCGAAGCTCTCCCAAGCGACCATCGTGGCCTTGCGCGCGCCGAGCAGGCTCCACAGCGCCATCTCGACCGCGCCGGTGTCCGATCCGGGGACGATGCCGATGCGATGGGTGGCGGGGACGCCCAGGATCTCGCGGGTCAGGTCGACGGCATGGTTGATGCGCGCCTTGCCGAGCTTCGACCGATGCGAACGGCCGAGCGATCCGGTAGCGAGTTTTTCGGGGGACCAGCCGGGCGGCTTAGCGCAGGGGCCGGAAGAGAAATGGGGACGTGCCGGCTTGGAAGCCGGGCGAGCAATATCAGTCATATAGACTCTCCTCACAGAGAGCACGCGCTGCGTTGGGACAGCGTGGCCCGCCGCCGCTTCTAGAGATGGAATGGGGCAAGTCAATGACTGAAAAGGGTCGGGGGCGAAAATATCGTTCGCTGTTGCAGCGAAATATAAAAACTGAAATCTCAATAGGTTGTTCGAGAACAATTGTCACCCCTGCGAAGGCAGGGGTCCATGTCTCTCATCGGCCAGATGACCATCGGGGAGAAAACAGACATGGATGCCAACCTTCGCTGGCATGACGCGAGGAGAAGGGGGGGGCGCCCAGCAAAGAAAAAGCCCCGGAGCGGAACCCCGGGGCTTCTATCCTGTCGCGATGCGGACCGCTTACTTGGCGGGCGCCGCCTCGTTGCCGCCCTCGGCCGGGGCCGCGGCATTGTCGGCCGCGCCGCCTTCGGCCGCCGGGGCCGCTGCCTCGGCGGGCACCGCCGGCATCGGCCGCGGCGAATTGCTCTGCTGGTTGAGATAGGCGATGACGTTGGCGCGATCCTCGGGCTTGGAGAGGCCCGCGAAGGTCATCTTGGTGCCCGGCGCGAACGCCTTCGGGCTCTTCAGCCAGTCGCTGAGATTCTGCCAGTCCCAGGTGCCGCCCTTCGACTTGAGCGCATCGGAGAAGGCGAAGCCGTGCGCGCCCTGGCCGACGCCCTCGCCGAGGACGCCCCACAGATTCGGGCCGAGCGCATTCGGGCCGCCGTTCGCGGCATTGTGGCAGGCGGCGCACTTCTTGAAGACGTCGGCGCCCTTCGCCGGATCGGCGCTGGCGAGGTAGAAGGCGATCGGCTTGTCGGCCGCGGCAGCAGCGCCGGCGTCGCCTTCTTCCTCGACGCCCTCGACCACATAGCCCATCTTTTCCGGACGCTCGGCCTTGAAATATTCGCCGCTGAGGATCGAAAGGCCCAATGCGGCAATGCCGCCAGCCAGCGCCCAGCCGGCAATAGTGTTCGCGCGATCGTCCATGTGCCCCTACAGCTCCCATTGGCAGCGTGGGGGGGAAGTGCCCACGCCGAATTCGCGCCCCCTTTAGAATCGCTTCCGGTGCTCCGCAAGCGTTGGAACGCGCTAATATGTCGCCGGGCGGCTTGCGGCCGACGCGGCAGCCGCCTAATCCGCGCCCGTGATGCAGAACTATCCAGCCCCCGCCCAGGCGCTCGTCGCCGAAATGACCGCCGCCGCAGAGGCCGAACCGGCGCGGGCCGTGGCGTTTCAGGGCGCGCCCGGCGCCAACTCGCACATCGCCGTGCTGGAGGCGGTGCCCAACGCTCTGCCCGTTCCCTGTTTCAGTTTCGAGGACGCGCTCGACGCGGTGCGCGATTTCCGCGCCGACTGCGCGGTGATCCCGATCGAGAATTCGCTGCACGGCCGCGTCGCCGACATGCATTTCCTGCTGCCCGAGTCGGGCCTCGTCATCACCGGCGAGCATTTCCTCCACATCAACTACACGCTGATGGCGCTGCCCGGGCACGGCAAGATCACCAGGGTGATGAGCCATCCGCAGGCGCTGGGCCAATGCCGCCACTGGCTGCGCGCCAATGGCATCGCGCCGGTCGCCTATCCCGACACGGCCGGCGCCGCCGCTGCGGTGGCCGAGGCCGGCGATCCGCATCTCGGCGCGCTGGCGCCGTCGATCTCGGCCGGCATCTACGGGTTGAAGGCGGTCGAGAAGAACATCGTGGACTCGGCCGACAACACGACCCGCTTCGTGGTCCTCGCCCGCGAGGCGCGCGACGTCGCCCCCGACGACGGCCCGGTGATGACCACCTTCATCTTCGAGGTGAAGAACATCCCGGCGGCGCTCTACAAGGCGCTGGGCGGCTTCGCGACCAACGGGGTCCAGATGACCAAGCTGGAGAGCTACCAGCGCGGCGCGACCTTCTCCGCGACCGAATTCTACGCCGACATCGAGGGGCATCCCGACGAGCCGCACATCCGCCGCGCGCTCGAGGAACTGGCCTTCCACACCAAATGGGTGCGTCTGCTCGGCACCTATCCCCGGGCCCGCGAGCGCGGCTTCGGTTGATCAGGCCGTTCTCGTCATTCCAGCGAAAGCTGGAATCTCCCTGCCTGCTCGCCGAAAGAAGAAATGAGATCCCGGCTTTCGCCGGGATGACGGTTCATGAGGGCGAGGTCTGACTACGCCCCGTTCACCCAGGCGGTGAGCAGCGTGTGGGCGATCGCGATCGGGAAGGGGACGCGGAAGGCGGTGCCGGGATCGCCGGCCAGCGCCGCGCGGACCTCGTCCTTCGTCGCCCAGAGCGCGTCGCCCAGTTCGTTGGTGTCGAGGGTCAGCGCGTCGCTCTCGACCGTGGCGATGCAGGCGATCATCAGTTGCGAGGGGAAGGGCCAGGGCTGGCTGGTGACGTAGCGGACCCCGGTGACGACGACGCCCGCTTCCTCGTTCAGCTCGCGCGCGACGGCCTCCTCGATCGACTCGCCCACCTCCAGGAAGCCGGCCAGCGCCGAATAGAAGCCATTGGGCGCGCGGATGTTGCGGCCGAGCAGGACGCGGCCCTCATGCTCGGCCAGCATGATCACCACCGGGTCGGTGCGCGGGAAATGCTCGGCGCCGCAGCCGCCCTCGACCGCCAGGCAGAAGCGCGCCCAGCCCGACCGCGCGACGCCGGTCGGCCGGCCGCAATTGGCGCAGAAGCGGTGGCGCGCATGCCAGTCGACCAGCGAGCGGGCCGCGGCATAGGTCGCGCTGGCGCCGGGCTCGGTCATCGTCCGCGCGATCGCGATCGACTCGCCGCGCTGGTCGCCCTCGGCCGGGCTTGCGGTCAGCGCGACGAAGCGCGGCGCGCCGTCGATCAGGCCGAGCAGGGCGAGCCCGACGCCGGCCGGCGCCTCCGACAGCGGACCCCAGCTCAGCCGCCCGTCCTCGTCGAGCACCGGCTTCAGCCCGTCGAGCCGCAGCAGCCGGGCGGCGGGGTCGGCGCGCTGATCCTCGAACCAGGCGGGCCGGTCGCGTTCGATGTCGACCCGGGCGAGCGGTGATCCGGTGAAGCCCGGGACGGGGAAGCTGGCCATGATCTGCTCCTATGCGCGGCTGGCGATGGCGCGCGCGGCGGCGCGGGCGAAGAGGGTGGGGAGGCCGGCCTGCTCGATCTCGTCGATCGGCCACCATTCGCCGTCATTGGCGCGGAGCGGTTGCACGGCGGTGACGACGCGCAGCCGGAGCGCGAAATGGGTGAAGACATGGTCGACCGACCCCGCCTCGCGCCACGGCGCGTCGACCGGCGCGTCGGCGAGGCCCGGGTCCTCGTCGGTCCAGGGGCCGGAGGGCAGCGCGCGCATGCCGCCGAGCATCCCTCTGTCGGGCCGCCGCACTAGCCAGACGCGCGCGCCGTCCTCGATCCAGAAGGCGGTGCCGAGCCGCTGCGGCTTGGCCTTCTTCGCGGCCTTCACCGGATAGTCCTCGGGATTGCCGGCGATCCGCGCGGCGCAGCCGGGGCTCAGCGGGCAGAGCAGGCATTGCGGCGCGCGGACCGTGCAGATCGAGGAGCCGAGGTCCATCATCGCCTGGGCGAAGTCGCCGGCGCGCGCGTCGGGAGTGATCCGGTCGACCAGCGCGCGCAGCGCCGGGCGGGCCCTGGGGAGGGCCTCGTCGAACGCGAACAGGCGGCTCGCCACCCGCTCGACATTGGCGTCGACGACGACCGCGCGGCGGCCGAAGGCGATCGCGGCGATCGCGGCGGCGCTGTAGTCGCCGATGCCGGGCAGCGCGCGCAGCCCCGCCTCGCTGTCGGGAAAGCGTCCGCCATGATCGTCGGCGACGGCGCGGGCGCAGGCGATCAGGTTGCGGGCGCGGGCATAATAGCCGAGCCCCGCCCAGGCGGCCATCACCTCGCCCTCGTCGGCGCGGGCGAGGTCGGTGACGGTCGGCCAGCGCGTCGTGAAGCGATCGAAATAGGGCTTCACCGCCGCGACGGTGGTCTGTTGCAGCATGATCTCCGACAGCCAGACGCGATAGGGATCGGTCGGCGCCTCGCCGGGGGCGGCGCGCCAGGGCAGGCGGCGATGATGGGCATCGTACCAGGCCAGCAAATTTTCGGGGACGGCATCGACGGACATGGGGCGCCTATGGCATGAAGCACGCGATGAGCGAAACCGGCAAGACACGATCCCCGACGAAGGCCCCGGCGAAGAAGCCTGCCGCCATGGCGCGCGAACCCCGTCCGCGCGGCGGCGCGGCGCGCGCGGTGGCGGACATGGTGCCCGATATCGGCCGCGCCGCCTTCCGCCGCTTCGGCTTCGTCCAGAGCTCGGTGGTCAGCCGCTGGGCGGAGATCGTCGGCGAGCGCTACGCCCGCGTCTCGATCCCCGAATCGATCCGCTTCCCGCAGGGGCGCCGCGCCGACGGGGTGCTGACCCTGACGGTCGAGGGATCGCACGGCACCATGCTCCAGCATGTCGTGCCGACGATCATCGAGCGGGTGAACCGCTTCTTCGGCTATTCGGCGGTCGCCCGGATCGCGATCAAGCCCGGCGCCTGCGCCGCGCCTCAGCCGCCGCGCGGCCGGGTGGCGCCGCCGTCGCTCCGTCCGGTGCCGGTCGAGCTGGGCGAAAGCCTGCGCACGGTCGGCGATCCCGAGCTGCGCGCCTGCCTCGAATCGCTGGCCGGCGCGCTCGCCGCGACCAGTGGACCTCCCGTCATCGCATCCGGAGACAGCAACCGGTGATATCGATCCTCGTCCGAGCGGCCCTGTCGCTCGCCCTGCTTTCGTCCGCCGCGCTGGTTGCGGCCACCCCCGCCAAGCCCGCCGTTGCCGCCAAATCGGGTGTCGCCGCCAAGAAGAACTGGCTGCCGACGACGAGCCGCACCGCCGAGGGCGCGATCGTCGTCGGCAATCCGGCGGCGAAGGTGAAGCTGGTCGAATATCTCTCGCTGACCTGCCCGCACTGCGCCGACCTGTCGACCCAGTCGATGCCCGCGCTCCAGCGCGACTATATCGCCAAGGGGCTGGTCAGCTTCGAGGTCCGCCACGCCGTCCGCGACGGCTATGACTTCGCCGCCTCGCTGTTGCTGCGCTGCGAGCCGCCGACCCGCTATCTCGAATCGCTGGAGGCGCTGTTCGCGACCCAGGGCGACTGGATGGAGAAGGCGCTGACCGCCAAGGACATCCCCGGCTTCGACGGCAAGTCGGGCGACGAGAAGATGGCGGCGGTCGCCAAGGCGGCCGGCTTCGACGCTTTCTTCGCGAAGCGCGGCGTGACGCCGAAAGCCTATGCGGCCTGCATGGCCGACACCAAGGCGAAGGAACAGCTCGGCCAGATGGCCGGCTATGCCTGGCAGCGCGACCAGATTCCCGGCACCCCGCTGGTGCTGATCAACGGCCAGCGCCAGGAGGCCGTCCATAGCTGGGCGGACCTCGAACCGCTGATCAAGGGCGCGCTGAAGTAGGGCCGCAGGTCGAGCGCCGCGCCCGGCGCCTCTTGCGCCGACCGCCGTCGAGGCTATCACTGTCGGCAACGGCCGGGTTCGGCTGCTTGGAGACTAGGATCTGATGAAGAAGCTGCTTCCCGTCGCTGCGATCGGCCTGGCGCTGGCGCTCACCGCCTGCGGCAAGAAGGACGCGGACAACGCCGCGACCAACACCGTCGCCCCGGCGGCGCCGAGCGCGCCCTATACCGGCAAGGACTGGACCGCGACGCTGGTCAAGACGCCCGAGGGCGGCTTCCGCATGGGCAATCCGGACGCGCCGGTGAAGCTGGTCGAATATGCCTCGATCACTTGCCCGCACTGTCGCGACTTCAGCAAGGTCGGCGGCGATCCGCTGCGCCAGACCTATGTCCGCACCGGCAAGGTCAGCTGGGAATATCGCAACTTCGTGCTCAACCCGCTCGACGTCGCCGCGACGCTGGTCGCGCGCTGCCAGGGCGCCGAGACCTTCTTCCCGTTCATCGACCAGCTCTATGCCACCCAGACCGAATGGGTCGGCAAGTTCAACTCGGTCGACGAAGCGACGCTGCGTTCGGTCGGCGGGCTGCCGCAGCAGGAGCAGTTCACCAAGCTGATCGAGCTGTCGGGGCTGGGCGACTTCTTCAAGGAGCGCGGTGTTCCGGCCGATCGCATCCAGGCCTGCCTGTCCGACAAGGCCGCGCTCGCCGAACTGCTCAAGATCCGCGACCATGGCGCCAACGAGGACAAGGTCGACGGCACCCCCAATTTCCTGATCAACGGCGAGCGCCAGGAAGGCGTCTACGACTGGCCGGGCCTCGAGGCCAAGCTGCGCGAGCGCGTTCGCTGACATGACGCGCGGAAGCGCATCGGTGGAGACGGATTGAACCGCCGATGCGCTTCCGCAAGCTCCGCCTGTCCGGTTTCAAGAGCTTCGTCGAGCCGGCCGAGCTGATCATCGAACGCGGGCTGACCGGCATCGTCGGCCCCAATGGCTGCGGCAAGTCCAACCTGCTCGAGGCGATTCGCTGGGTGATGGGCGAATCGAGCGCCAAGTCGATGCGCGGCGGCGGCATGGAGGACGTGATCTTCGCCGGCACCACGACCCGGCCGGCGCGCGACTTCGCCGAGGTCACCCTGTTCACCGAGCGGCCCGAGGCGGAGGCCGACGAGGACCGCGAGGTCGAGGTCACCCGCCGGATCGAGCGCGGCGCCGGTTCGGCCTATCGCATGAACGGGCGCGACGTGCGCCAGAAGGACGTCGGCCTGCTGTTCGCCGACGCCGCGACCGGCGCGCATTCGCCGGCGCTGGTCAGCCAGGGGCGGATCGCGGCGGTGATCGCCGCCAAGCCGGCCGAGCGGCGCCAGATGCTGGAGGAGGCGGCGGGCATCGCCGGCCTCCACGTCCGCCGCAAGGATGCCGAGCAGAAGCTGCGCGCGACCGAGACCAACCTGGCGCGGCTCGACGACCTGATCGCCGACATGGAGAACCGTACCGCCTCGCTCAGGCGGCAGGCGCGCGCGGCCGAGCGCTACAAGGCGCTGAGCGAGCAGATCAGGCTCGCCGAGGCACGGCTGATCTATTCGCGCTGGCGCGACGCGGCCGCGGCGGCCGAGGCGGCGCGCAAGGAGGCGACCTCCGCTGAGGCGGCCGTCGCCCAGGCGACCGAGGCGCAGCGGACGATCGCCGAGAAGCAGGCCGAGGCGGCGCGCAAGGTCGGCGACGCGCGGCAGGCGGCGCAGACGGCGCGGGAGCGATCGACCGGGCTCGCCCATCGCCTAGCGACCTTGACCGGCGAGCTGGAGAGCGTCCGCCGCCGGATATCCGACATCGCCCAGTCGCGCGACACGCTGAGCCGCGACCGGGCGCGCGAGGACCGGCTGGCGATCGACGCGGCGGCGGCGCTGTCGGCGCTGGCCGAGGAGGAGAAGGAGCTCGCCCGCCGGATCGAGGAGGCGACGGTCCGCCAGTCGGCGATCGACGGGCAGGTCCGCGACGCCGAGGCCGAGGCGCGCGAGGCCGAACTGGCGGTCGCCAAGGCGCAGGCCGCCCATGCCGCCGAGCAGGCCGACATGCGCGTCGCCCAGGCCAATGTCGCCGCCGCCCGCCAGCGGCTCGACCGTGCCCAGGCCGAGATGCAGCGTATCGTCCGCGAACTGGCGGCGCTGGGCGACGAGGCGCCGCTCATCGCCCGCCGCACCGCCGCCGTCGCGGCGCGCGAACTGGCCGAGCGCGCCATCGCCGACGCGATGGCCGCGATCGGCGCGGGCGAGGAGGCGCGCGCCGCCGCCGCCCAGCGCCGCGACGAGGCTGAGGCGGCGAGCGGCGCGGCGCGCGCGGCGCTGGCCGCGCTCGAATCGGAGGCGCGGTCGCTGGAGAAGGCGGCGAGCGCGGCGGGGAAGGGCGATCGCGCGATCGACCAGGTCCGCGCCGCGTCGGGTTATGAACGCGCGCTGGCGGCGGCGCTCGGCGACGATCTCGACGCCGCGGTGGGCGGCGAGGGGCCGCTGCGCTGGTCGGGCACCGCGCCCGGCGACGATCCCGCGCTGCCCAAGGGGACCGAGCGGCTGGCCGACCATGTCCATGCGCCGGCCGAATTGGCGCGGCGGCTGGCGCAGGTCGCGGTGGTCGACGACGACGACGGATCGATCGCGCTCGCGGCCGGGCAGCGGCTCGTCACCCGCGACGGGCGGATGCGGCGCTGGGACGGCTTCTTCGCGGCCGAAGTCGGCGCGGCGGCGGCCGAGCGGCTGGTCCGGGCCAACCGGCTCGCCGAGCTTCAGGCGGCGCTGCCAGGCGCGCGGGCCGAGCTGGAGGCGGCGCAGGCGGCGCTCGCCGAGGCCAATGGCGCGACCCAGGCCGCCAAGGTCGCGATCGACGCGGCGCGCGCCGAGCTGGGGCGTGCCGAGGGAACGCAGCGCAACGCGATCCGCGACGAGGACCAGGCCACCACCGCGATCGAGCGGCTCGCCGCCCAGCAGGCGGCGATGGCCGAGCGGCAGGCGCGCGCCAAGGCCGAGTCCGACGAGGCGGGGGCGCTGGTCGAGACGCAGATGGCGGCGATGCTCGCCTTGCCCGACGGCGAGGCGACCCGCGCCGAGGTCGAGCGGCTGCGGCAGCTGAGCGAGACGGTGCGCGCGCGGCTGTTCGAGGCGCGCGGCATGGCGATGACGCTGGCGCAGGCGGCCTCGGCCGACGCGCAGCGCCAGCAGGCGGCGCGGGGCGAGGCGAAGAGCTGGAAGACGCGCGCCGGCGACGCCGCCAACCGCATCGCCGAGATGGACGCGCGTGCTGCCGCGATCGAGACCGAGAGCAAGGCGCTCGAAGGGCGGCCCGAGGAACTGGAGGCGCTGATCGCCTCGGTCGGCGCCGACAGCCGCGCGGCCGAGCAGCAGGCCGAGACCGCGCGCGAGGCCGAGCGCGTGGCGGAGAACGAGCTGCGCGCGATCGAGGCCGGCGCCGCCCAGGCGGGCGAGGCGCTGGCGGCGGCGCGCGAGGCGCGGGCGGGCGCGCAGGCGCGGCTGGAGAATCAGGAGCAGCGCCGGGTCGAGATGGGCCGTATCTCGGGCGAGCGCTTCGAATGCCCCGCGCCGGTGCTGCCGCAGAAGGTCGGCTTCGTCTCCGATGAGGTCGGCGAGGCGGGCGCGGAATCGGCGCGGCTCGAACGGCTGACCGCCGATCGCGAGCGGCTCGGACCGGTCAACCTCGTCGCCGAGATCGAACTGGCCGAGATCGAGGGCCAGCATGCGACCAGCATCACCGAGCGCGACGAGCTGTACGAGGCGATCAACCGGCTGCGCGGCTCGATCGGCAGCCTGAACCGCGAGGGGCGGGCGCGGCTGCTGGCGGCGTTCGAGGCGGTCAACGGCCATTTCCGGCGGCTGTTCACGACATTGTTCGGCGGCGGCGAGGCGCATCTGGCGCTGATCGACAGCGACGATCCGCTGGAGGCGGGGCTGGAGATCATGGCCCAGCCGCCCGGCAAGAACCTCAGCTCGCTCACCCTGCTGTCGGGCGGGGAGCAGGCGCTGACCGCGGTCGCGCTGATCTTCGGCCTGTTCCTCACCAACCCGGCGCCGATCTGCGTGCTCGACGAGGTCGACGCGCCGCTCGACGACGCCAATATCGAGCGCTTCTGCGACCTGCTCGTGGCGATGACGCGGGAGACCGAGACCCGCTACCTGATCGTCACCCACAATGCGGTGACGATGAGCCGTATGCACCGGCTGTTCGGCGTGACGATGGTCGAACGCGGGGTCAGCCGGCTGGTGTCGGTCGACTTGAGCGGCGCGGAGCAACTGCTCGCCGCCGAGTGAGACCTGTGGTGGAAAGGGCCTTGTCGTCATTCCGGACTTGATCCGGGATCCGGAAACGCAACGTTCCGGTTCCATCCCGACGGAGCGGCAATGGATCCTGACTTTCGTCAGGATGACGGACTCTTCGCCGCGCCTGCGCAGGAATGACGGTGAAGGCCGATAGTTTCGCCTCCGCGGCTTTTTCCGCGACCGCTGCGCTGGTAGAAATAGCTGAGCGGGCGGGTTTCGGTGCAAATGAAACGGGTCTTGTCGGCGATCCTGTTGATGGCGGCTGCGGTGGCAGCGGCGGAGCCCCCCAAGGGCCCGGCCAAGGTCACGCCGCGCTTCGATGCCGAGGTGGCGGCGCTGGCCGCCCGGCCCTTGCCGGTCGACGGCGTCTCGACCCTGTTCCTCGGCAGCTCCAGCATCCGGCTGTGGGACGTGGGGATGAGCTTCCCGACGCTGCACGCGCTCAATCGCGGCTTCGGCGGCGCCACCACGGCCGACGTCCTCCACCATTACAACCGCGTGGTCGCCGGGCTGCAGCCGGCGACGGTAGTCGTCTATGTCGGGGAGAACGACATCGCCGCCGGCGCGACCGCCGAGGCGGCGACGACCGACGTGCTGACCCTGCTCGCGCGGCTGCGCACCGACATGCCGCGCGCGCGGATCGCCTATCTGTCGATGAAGCCGACCCCGCTGCGCTGGGACCTCTATGCGCGGATGATGGCGGCCAACGCCGCGATCAAGGCGCAGGCGGCGACGATCGGCTTCGACTTCATCGATGTCGGCGGCGCGCTGCTCGACGAGGCGGGCAAGCCCGACGCCCGATATTTCGGGGTCGACGGCCTGCACCTCAACGAGCGGGGCTATGAGCGCTGGACGTCGATTGTCGAGCGTTACCTGAAGCCCAGGGCGCCGATCGGCGCGGCGCTGCCGGCCAAGGCTTCGTGACCGGATAGGGGAAACCCGGCGGCGGGGTGACCGCCACCGGGTTGCTCGCAACGAACTGACCTGTGTCTTAGTTCAGCTTGCCGCTGAACGAGACGCCGATGATGCGCGGCTCGTTGTAGACGGCGGCCATGTAGTTCTCGATCACGCCCTTGAGGTTCTTCTCATTGGTGATGTTGCGCGCGAACAGCGCGATCTCATACTGGCCGTCATTGCCGGTGTAGCCGAGCTTCAGCCCGCCTTCGAAGTTGCCCTTCGAGGTGAACTCCTTCGTCTTGTAGAGGACGAAGTTGGTGTAGCCCTGCAGGTTCCAGTCGGTCGAGACGAACAGCTTGCCGCTGTCGGTCACCGGGATGTCGTAGCGGGCGGCGAGGTTCAGGTTGTACTTCGGCGCGTTCGGCAGCGGCTGGCCGTCGATCTGCGCGAAGGTGTTGGCGCCGACCTTGATCGTCGGATTCTCGACCGTGCAGACCACGACGCCGTTGAGCGCGCAGACCTGCGCATAGACGCGCTTGTCCTTGATCTCGCTGTGCAGCAGGCTGACGCCGGCCGAGATGGCGAGGTTGCGGACCGGACGGAACTCGGCGTCGGCCTCGAAGCCATAGGCCTCCGCCTTGTCGGCGTTGAACAGCACGCCGTTGCCGTTCGAGTCGTTGCCGTTGAGCTGGATGTCCTTGACCGTATAGTAGAAGGCGGTCGCGTTCAGGCGCAGCTTGTTGTCGAACAGGCTGCTCTTGAAGCCGGCTTCCCAGGACAGGATCTTCTCCGAATCCGCGGTGGTGAAGTCGGCGTTGAACACCGCCGAGCGGCCCTGGATGGTCGGGCCGCGGAAGCCGCGGGCGACGCGGGCATAGACGCTCAGGTCGGGATTGACCTGGTAGAGCGCGCTCAGGTCCCAGCTCGGCGTCGAGTCCGACAGGCGGACGTAGCGGCGGCCGGTATAGGTGACCGCGCCGGCCGCGGTGTCGGCGGTCTTCACCAGCCGGGTCTTCTTGGTGTCCTTGGTCTGGCGCGCGCCGGCGGTCAGGGTCAGCTCGGGCGTGACCTGATAGCTGGCCTGGCCGAACAGCGCCCAGGAGGTGTTGACGTTGTGCAGCCGCACCCAGTTGTTCGGGTTGCGGGCGGCGCCCTGGAGGAAATAGGCGCGCTGGTAGAAGTCGGTGTTGTCGCGGCTGTCGAAGTAGAAGCCGCCGACCTGCCACTTGAACGCGCCGTTGCCGGTGCTGGCGAGGCGAAGCTCCTGGGTATATTGGTCGAGGTCGCGGACCTGGCCCATCGACTGGCCGAAGCCGACGCCGCCATAATTGGCCGCCGCGCCGCCGTCGGTGTCGCCGCGGCTGTAGCCCGAGGTGGTCTCATAGCCGGTGATCGAGGTCAGCGACACGCCGCCCAGGTCGAGCGTCGCCTTCACCGACGCGCCATAGGTCTTGTAGGCCTGCGGATTGTCCTGCGCCTCGTCATAGGCGACCTGGTCGCGCGGCACGTCGACCTTGTTCGAACCCTTGGTGATCGCGTTGCGCAGGAAGAGCGTCGAGGTGCCGTCATAGTCGCGCAGATGGCCCGAGGCGAGGATCGAGAAGGTCTCGGTCGGGGTCAGCAGCACCTGGGCGCGGAAGTTGCGGTCGTTGAAGCCGCCCATCGCGTTCTTCTTCGGGGTGACGGTGCCGTCGGCGCTCGGGCCGGCATAGACATTGTCGACCCAGTCGTCGCGGTGCTGGTACAGGCCCGACAGGCGGACGGCGACCTTGTCCTCGACGATCGGGCCGCCGACGCCGGCGTCGACCGTGATCGTGTTGTAGCTGCCATAGCTGGCCGAGGCGCGCGCCTCGAACGTGTCGGACGGCTTGATGCTGTCGAACTTGATGATGCCGGCGGTGGTGTTGCGGCCGAACAGCGAACCTTGCGGGCCGCGCAGCACCTCGACCTGCTGGGTGTCGTAGACCGGGTTCGACTTGAGCACGACATGCTCGAGGACGATGTCGTCCTGGATGATCGAGACCGGCTGCGACGCGCCGAGGTAGAAGTCGATATTGCCGAGGCCGCGGATGTAGAAGCGCGGGAAGATGCGGCCCGTGGTGGTCTCCGCATAGAGGCTGGGCACGCGGCCGGAGAGGGCGAGCAGCGTGTCGTCGCCGCCGCTGGTATAGGCGCGGATATTGTCGCCGTTGACGACGCCGACCGAGACGGGGACGCGCTGCAGATTCTCCTCGCGGCGCTCCGCGGTGACGATGATCTCGTCGAGGCCTTCGCCCGACGAGGCTTCGTCGGCGGGCGCGGCCTGGGCGAAGGACGGCGCGGCGGCCAGGGCGGCGAAGGCGACGCCGAACATCAGCGCGGCGCGCCGGACAGTGGAGACGGTCATGGATTTCCCTTGCGAGACGGGCGAGCGAAACCGCCGCCTGCACGCGAGCGCAGGCGCCGCCATCGCTGGCCGCTTGTGGTTATTTGGCAGTCTTTATGGAGTTTTCTGAGACCACGGCCCGGTTAGGCGGCGAATATGTCGCAATCGTGACAATGTTGTCAGTAACGCCGCCGATCTGTTGCGGTGCGGCATTTCTGCAACAGGTCAGAGGATCTCGCGAACCTTCTCCGGCGGGCGGCCGAGGCGCACGCCCTTCGGCGTCTCGACCAGCGGGCGTTCGATCAGGATCGGGTCGGCGGCCATCGCGTCGAGGATCGCGTCCTCGCTCGCGCCCTTCAGCAGCTTGGCGCCGTCCTCGGCCTTGCGGAGGCCCTCGGCGGCGGTCATGCCCGCCTTGCGGTACATCTCGGCGATCCGCGCGCGGCTCGGCGGGGTCTTGAGATAGTCGACCACCTCGACCTCGATGCCCGGCGCGGCTTCGAGGATCGCCAGCGTCTCGCGCGACTTGGAGCAGCGCGGATTGTGCCAGATGACTGCCTTCATGCTTGTTCTCCGGGTGACGTGTGGCTGGGCGATCAGGCCTGGTCCAGCCCCGCCAGCCATTGCTCAAGCCACTTGATCGTATAGTCGCCCTTCTGGAAATCGGGGGAGTCGAGCAGCGCCTGGTGGAGCGGTATCGTCGTCTTGACGCCCTCGACCACGAACTCCTCCAGCGCGCGGCGGAGGCGGCGGAGGCAGCCTTCGCGGTCGCGCCCGTAGACGATCAGCTTGGCGATCATCGAATCATAATAAGGCGGGATGCGATAGCCGGCGTAGATGCCGCTATCGACGCGGACGTGCATGCCGCCCGGCGCATGGAACGCCTTCACCGTGCCGGGGCTCGGCATGAAGGTCTTCCAGTCCTCGGCGTTGATCCGGCATTCGATCGCGTGGCCGCGGAATTCGAGGTCCTCCTGCGCGACCGACAGCGGCTTGCCCTCGGCGACGCGGATCTGCTCGCGGACGAGGTCGAGGCCGGTGATCGCCTCGGTCACCGGATGCTCCACCTGCAGGCGGGTGTTCATCTCGATGAAGTAGAACTCGCCATTCTCGTAGAGGAACTCGATCGTGCCGGCGCCGCGATAGCCCATGTCGGCCATGGCGCGGGCGACGATCGTGCCCATCTCGGCGCGCTGGGCATGGCTGATGACGGGGGAGGGAGCCTCCTCCAGCACCTTCTGGTGGCGGCGCTGCAGCGAGCAGTCGCGCTCGCCGACATGGATGGCGTTGCCGTTGCCGTCGCCGAACACCTGGAACTCGATGTGGCGCGGATCGGCGAGATATTTCTCCATATAGACGGTGCCGTCGCCGAACGCGGCCTTCGCCTCCGAGCTCGCCTGCGCCATCAGCGTCTCGAGCTGGGTCTCCTCGGGCACGACCTTCATGCCGCGCCCGCCGCCGCCCGACGCGGCCTTGATCAGCACCGGATAGCCGATCTGCGCGGCGACCGCCTTCGCTTCCTCGATCGAGGTGAGCGGGCCGGGCGAGCCGGGGACGAGCGGCAGGCCGAGCTTGGCGGCGGTCGCCTTCGCTTCGATCTTGTCGCCCATCGTGCGGATATGCTCGGGCTTCGGGCCGATCCAGATCAGGTTGTGCGATTCGACGATCTCGGCGAACAGCGCGTTTTCCGAGAGGAAGCCGTAGCCGGGATGGATCGCGTCCGCGCCCGAGATCTCGGCCGCGGCGATGATGCTGGGGATGTTCAGGTAGCTCTCGGCCGCCGGCGGCGGGCCGATGCACACCGACTGATCGGCCAGGCGGACGTGCATCGCGTCGGCGTCGGCGGTCGAATGGACCGCGACGGTCTGGATGCCCATCTCATGGCAGGCGCGGTGGATGCGGAGCGCGATCTCACCGCGATTGGCGATCAGGACCTTGCTTATCGCCACGCCGGCTTACTCGACGACCGCGAGCGGCTGGTCATATTCCACCGGCTGGCCGTTCTCGACCAGCAGCGCCTTGACCGTGCCTGCGCGCGGGGCGGCGATGGCGTTCATCACCTTCATCGCCTCGACGATCAGCAGCGTCTGGCCGGCGGCGACCTTGTCGCCCGGCGCGACGAACGACTTGCCGCCCGGCTCGGGCGACAGATAGGCGGTGCCCACCATCGGCGACTTGACCGCGCCGGGATGGTCGGCCGGCGCTTCGGCGGCGGGCGCCGCGGCCGGAGCGGCGGCGGCCGGGGCGGCGACGGGCGCGGGCATCGCGATCGGCGCGGCGCCGACCGTCACGTTGCGCGCGACCTTGATCCGGCGCTCGCCGTCCTGGACCTCGATCTCGGTAAGGTTGGTGTCGTCCAGCAGCTGGGCAAGCTGGCGCACCAGTTCTGGGTCGACCTGCATTGCTTTCCCCTGCGTTTGATCGGCCATCGGTTGCTCTTCTATGGTTTCAAAGAATGTCGTGTGGCGCCCGCCATTGTCAGATGCGGGCGGCGGCGTCCAGCGCAAGCATGTAGGATTGCGCGCCGAACCCCATGATCGAACCCTTCGCCGCCTGCCCGACATAGCTGACGTGGCGGAAGGCCTCGCGGGCATGCGGATTGGACAGATGCACCTCGATCACCGGGATCGAGACCCCCTTGATCGCGTCGTGGAGCGCGATCGAGGTGTGGGTATAGGCGCCGGGATTGATGATGACCGCCTTGGCGCCGGAGGCATTCGCCTCCTGGACCCAGTCGACGAGGTGCCCTTCGTGGTTCGACTGGCGCATGTCGATCTCGAACCCCAGTTCGAGCGCGCGATCCTCCAGCATGCCGGCGATGTCGTCGAGCGTCGTCGTCCCGTATATCTCCGGCTCGCGGGTGCCGAGCATGTTGAGGTTCGGGCCGTTGAGGACGAAGATGACCGGGCGATCCGCCACGCGGCAAGCCTTTCCGTTGCGATGGTGCGACCCGCACCCCTATATGGCCCCCCGACGCAAAGCGAAAGCGCATACGGCGCCACCCATTGGAGATCCCATGACCAATCCCGACGGCACGATCCAGGTCCGCATCAACGGCGAGCACCGCCGGGTCAGGGCAGGGCTGACGATCGCCGACCTCGCGCTGGAACTGGGGCTGGAGCCGACCAAGGTCGCGGTCGAGCGCAATCTGGAGGTTGTGCCCCGCTCGACCTTGGGGCAGGTGCTGCTCGACGATGGCGACGAGCTGGAAATCGTCCATTTTGTTGGTGGTGGAGATCATGGCGTGACGCTTGACGACGATAGCTGGACGGTGGCGGGGCGGACCTTCCGGTCGCGGCTGATCGTCGGCACCGGCAAGTACAAGGACTTCGCCCAGAACGCCGCCGCGGTCGAGGCGTCGGGGGCGGAGATCGTCACCGTCGCGGTCCGTCGCGTCAACGTCGCCGATCCCAAGGCGCCGATGCTGACCGACTATATCGACCCGAAGAAGATCACCTATTTGCCCAACACCGCCGGCTGCTACACCGGCGAGGAGGCGATCCGCACGCTGCGCCTGGCGCGCGAGGCGGGCGGCTGGGACCTCGTCAAGCTCGAGGTGCTGGGCGAGGCGAAGACGCTCTATCCCGACATGGTCGAGACGCTGCGGGCGACCGAGGTGCTGGCCAAGGAAGGCTTCAAGCCGATGGTCTATTGCGTCGACGATCCGATCGCCGCCAAGCGGCTGGAGGATGCCGGCGCGGTCGCGATCATGCCGCTCGGCGCGCCGATCGGCTCGGGCCTCGGCATCCAGAACCGGGTGACGATCCGCCTGATCGTCGAGGGCACCAGCCTGCCGGTGCTGGTCGACGCCGGGGTCGGCACCGCGTCGGAGGCCTCGTCGGCGATGGAGCTGGGCTGCGCGGGCGTGCTGATGAACACCGCCATCGCCGAGGCGAAGAACCCGGTGATGATGGCGCGCGCGATGAAGCTGGCGGTCGAGAGCGGCCGCCTCGCCTATCGCGCCGGCCGCATGGGCCGCCGCATGTACGCCGATCCGTCGAGCCCGCTGGCCGGGCTGATCTGATCACGCCGCCAGCACGTCGCGGATGTTGCAGATGATCGGGGCGATGCCGGGTTCCTTCTTGGCCCGGTACATCAGCCGGTCGGCCGCTTCGAGGACGTCGTCGAGGCTGGCGAACTGCTGCGCGTCGATCATCACCGCGCCGGTGCTGATGCCGATCTTCCACGGCCGCTCCCGGCACAGCTTGCGCACCGCGCTGCGGAACTCGCCGATCAGGCCCAGCGCCGTCGCATGGTCGGTGTCGGGCATCAGGATCACGAACTCGTCGCCGGCGATGCGGCAGATCGAATCGCGGTCGCGCAGCACCCGTTCGAGGCTGCTCGCGACGTCGCTCAGGCAACGGTCGCCCTCGGCATGGCCGAAGCGGTCGTTGACCGCCTTGAACCCGTCGAGGTCGAGATAGGCGATCACGCTCTCGCGTGGCATCCCGCCGAAGAAGCTGCCGAAATGCTCGGCCAGCCAGCGCCGGTTGGGCAGGCCGGTCAGCGGATCGTGCAGCGCGCGTTCCTCGGCCATCTTGCGGCGGGTGATGTCCTCGACCACCGCGACGAAGAAGTCGGGATGGCCGACGCCGTTGCGGACCAGCGAGACGGTCAGGTTGACCCAGACGATCTGCCGGTCGGCGCGGACATAGCGTTTCTCCATGACGTAGGAGACGATGTCCCCCGCCACGAGCTGGTGGACATTGTCGAGATCGCTGTCGAGGTCGGCGCTGTGGGTGATCTGCTGGAAGCCGCCCTGCATCAGCGCCTCGCGCGAATGGCCCGCGATCGTGCAGAAGCGGTCGTTGACCAGCAGGAAGCGGCCGTCCGGCGCGACATGGGCGATGCCGACTGCGGCCTGGTCGAACGTCGCCTTGAAGCGCGTCGCCATCCGGTCGAGCTCGCTGTGCGCGTCGCGGCGGTCCATCCGGGCGAGGCCGGTGGTGATCAGCCCGGCGAGAAGCTGGGCGATCAGCATGTCCTGTTCGTCGAAGATTCTTGCGCGCGGCCCGTAGAGCTTGAGCACGCCGACCACCGCGCCTTCATGGACGACCGGCGCCAGCAGGATCGAGCCGATGCCGAGCGCGCGGCAGCTTTCGGCGTCGACCAGCGGATCGTCCTGCGTATCGGGGCAATGATGGACCCGGCGCGACAGCACGCATTGCTCGAACAGGGTGCCGCTGAAACGCTCGCGCGCGCCGACGAACGGGGCGGCCATGCCGCTGGCGGCGCGGAATTCGCCTTCGTTCCGGTCGCGCATCTCGACGAGCGCGCCGGCGGCGTGGGGGATGGTCCGCAGGGCGCCCACGACGATCAGGTCCATCACCTGGTCGATGTCGCCCGGCGTGGCGGCGATCGCCGATTGCACGGCGAGCAGTTCCTTGGACCAGTCCCTATGGGAAGAAAGTTGCGCCATGCGACGAGCAACTCCAACTAGCTGATCTTCCCCCCTCGCATCGATTATTGGCACAAATGCGCCGGATGAAAAGAGATTTTCCTGTCACCGAACGCGTCGTTCGCTTAATGTTCCGTCTCGCCATGGTGGCGTGTCCAAGGAGATAGGCCGTGCCCAGGATCGACATCGACGCCGTGCCCGTCAGCAGCGGCTGCAGCTATCCGCATCCCTTCAAGGACATCTGCCTGGGCGCCACCTGGCGCAAGCTGGGCGATGCGGCGGGGCTCGGCGATTTCGGAGTCAACCTCGTCCGCCTGCCGCCGGGCCGATGGTCGAGCCAGCGCCACTGGCACAGCGTCGAGGACGAGTTCGTCATGATGCTGGAGGGCGAGGTCGTGGCGGTCGAGGACGATGGCGACCATGTCCTGCGCGCCGGCGACTGCATCGGCTGGAAGGCGGGCATGGCCAATGGCCATTGCCTGCAGAACCGGAGCGATCGCGACGCCGTCTATCTGGAGATCGGATCGCGGCGGCCGTTGACCGACGCCTGCCACTATCCCGACATCGACATGGACGCACGGCCGGGCGAGTCCTTCTACCGCCATCTCGACGGGACGCCCTATCCGAAGGAATGAGGTGAAGACTGCCCCCGGCAGTCTTCAGTCATGTCCGGGGGACATGACGGCCTGATCACTTTCGAGACGGGCCTTCGCCAAGGCTCAGTCCCTCCTCAGGATGTGCGGTAGGAAGTGTCTATTCGGCGGCGACGGCCAGGTCCTCGCTGCGGCCCTCGACGATCACCGCCAGATGCTCGACCCGCGGCGGGTTCTGGAAATAGGACCCGCACAGCCGGCGCCATTCGAGGAAGGCGTCCGAATTGCGGAATTCGATCATGTGATCCTCGATCGTCTCCCACTCGACGAACATCCGGTAGCGGCTCGGCTGTTCCATCGACCGGTGGAGGCGGAAGGCGATGCAGCCCTTCGAGCCGAGGAACAGGTCCCTGGCGAGCACCGCCGCCTGCTCGAACGCCTGTTCGCAGCCCGGCTTGATGTCGATTTCCGCCAATTCCTTGATCATCGCGGCCTCCTGTCCCTTCGTGATTGGGCAAAGTTCGCCGCAGGTCAACGCCCCGCCGCCGCCGATCGCGCCGCGCGGGCGATTATTGGCGCCGGGCTGTGGCAATAATGGCGCGATTCCGGGCCATATCGCTGCAATGCAACATGAAATTCCCGTCTTGGCGGTTGACGCGGGCGGGATGGCGGACCTAGCTGCCCGCGATCTTCGGGGAGGTGCGGATGTTCGGGATGGTCGGCCGGGGGAGGGCGCGGCCCGCGCGGCGCTTCGCGACGGCGGCGATGCTCGCGACGCTGGCCGGATGCGCCGGCCGCGGTCCGCCGGCCTCGATCCCGGCTCCGCCCGCAAGTCCTCCGCCGGGCATGCAATATCTCTACGGATCGGCCGAGGCGGCGGCGCTCGACGTCCAGGCGTTCGGCGCGCTGACCGTCTTCGTCGAGCGGCAGGCGGAGCGGCGCGCCTCGGTGGTGCTGGCGGCCGATGCTTCGCCCGACCGTCCCGCCTTCACCGCCTGCGGCGACCGGCCGCCGGCGGTGGTGTTCGACATGGACGAGACGCTGGTCCTCAACCTCGGTTACGAGATGCTCGAAGCGCGTGGCGGCAAGGGTTTCGACGCCGATCGCTGGTCGCGCTGGGAGCAAGCCGACGGCGCCGCGCTGGCGCCGCTGCCGGGCGCGGTCGAGGCGGTCGCGGCGCTGCGCCGGCGCGGGGTGACGCCGATCGTCAACACCAACCGCGCCGCGGCCAGCGCCGCCGCCGCCGAGGCCGCGCTCGCCAGGGTCGGGCTGGGCGCGTTCCGCCATGGCGAGACGCTGTTCCTGGCGGGCGACGTCGATGGGCAGCGCGGCAAGGACGGCCGACGGCAGGAGATCGCCCGCCGCTTCTGCGTGATCGCGATGGTCGGCGATCAGCTCGGCGACTTCAGCGACGGCTTCCGCGGCGATCCCGCTGCGCGCCGGGCGCTGGCGACCGCGCCGGCGATCGCGCGGCTGTGGGGACAGGGCTGGTTCATGCTGCCCAACCCGGTCTACGGATCGGGGCTGGCGGGGGACTGGGACGCGGTCTTCCCGGCCGACAAGCGCTGGACCGATCCCGTTGAAGGGCAAGGGAAATGATGCCGGAAGGGAGCGGCGGCGGCGGTCCTTCGCCGCATCGCGCATTTTCGCCGCGCCGGGCTCTTCCGGTGTCGCGCCGGATGGTGCATGGCGCGGGGCGAGCGGCGGTCGGCGGCTCGGGCGATCCTCGTCCGAACTGCTATGGCTGCCGTCCCTCCTGTCTGCTGGTCCGATCCCTGCCGTGAATCCTGATCCCGCTCCGAAGCCGGCCCCGAAACCTGCCGCGACGCCCGATCGCGGCCCCCCGCGCGAGCCCCATGTCCCCACCGTCGTCCAGATCGAGCATGGCCTCGTCATCGCCGGGGTGGTGCTGGTCGCGGTCCTGATCGCCTTCATCGCGGCGGGAGGCTTCTACCTGCGCCGCGTCGCGCAGGACGTGCCGAAACCGGGGGCGGAGCGCCTGTCGGTCGACCTCAGCCGGATCGGCATCAGCAAGGCGGGGCCGCGCCGGATCGACTATGCGCGGCTCGATCGGCGGATGCGGCTGCTCGCCGAGAAGAAGTCGGTGGTCGGCGTCGCGATCGTCACCATCGAGAATGGCGAGATCAGCTTCGCCAAGGGCTATGGCGTGACCACCGACGGGGCCGAGGGCAAGCCGGTCGACGCGCATACCGTGTTCCGCTGGGCGTCGGTGTCGAAGGGCGTCGCCGCGACCCTGCTCGCCAAGATGGCCGAGGAGAAGAAGCTGTCGCTGCGCGATCCGGTGTCGCGCTGGGCGCCGTCGCTCAAGCTGCCCGAGAATGCGCAGGACGTCGCGACGATCGACAACCTCCTGTCGCAGAGCCTGGGCATCTGGAAGAACGCCTATGACCGCGACCTGGAGGACGGCCACGATCCCAAGGAGATCCGCAGCCGGCTCAACCAGATCCCGCTGCTCTGCCCGCCGGGCAAATGCTACAGCTACCAGAACATCGCCTATGACGCGGCGAGCGAGGCGGCCGAGCATGCCGGCCACAAGAGCTATGCCGCGCTGGTCCAGCAGGAGCTGTTCGGGCCGCTCGGCATGCAGTCGGCGACGACCACCCGCGAAGGCCTCGAATCCTCGCCGAGCTGGGCGCGTCCGCACACCGGCCGCCGTGAGCTCAAGGTCGCCGATGCCTATTACCGGACGCCGGCGGCGGGCGGGGTCAATTCGTCGATCATCGACCTCGGCATCTGGATGCGCGCGCAGATGGGTGGCGCCCCGCGCGTCCTGTCGAAGCGCGTCCTGCGCGAGATCCACAGCCCGCGCATCCGCACCTTCTCGATCCACCGCCAGCGCGAGCTGGACCAGTCGCTCAAGGAAGCGTCCTACGGGCTCGGCTGGCGGATATGGCATTATCAGGGGCGCCAGGTGATCGGCCATCGCGGCGCGGTCGACGGCTATCGCTCGCTGATCCTGTTCGATCCGCTGCTCAAGGCCGGGGTGGGCATGCTCTGGAACTCGACCGCGGTCGAGCCGACCGGCATGCAGCTCGAAGTGATGGACATGCTCTACAACCTGCCGTTCAAGGACTGGATGGAACTGGACAAATAGGGACTTCATCGTCGTCATTCCGGCGAAAGCCGGAATCCCGGTGCCTTCGGGCCGGTGGCGGCAGGAAGAGAAGGGAGATCCCGGCTTTCGCCGGGATGACGCGGGAAGGGGATAGCCCAGCTTCTACCCTTCCTTTTCACTCTGCTTTGACTTTGGCCGTACGTTGGGTAGAGCGACGGCCATGTCCAGCAAGCCCCGCACCCTCTACGAGAAGATCTGGGACGCGCATGTCGTCGAGCGTCGCGACGACGGCACCTGCCTGATCTACATCGACCGCCACCTCGTCCACGAGGTCACCAGCCCGCAGGCCTTCGAGGCGCTGCGCGTCGCCGGCCGCAAGCTGCGGCGGCCCGATCTCACCCTCGCGGTGCCGGACCATAATCTTCCCACCACCGCGCGGCTCGACGCGGAGGGCAGGCGCGTGCCCATCGCCGATGTGGAATCGGCGAGCCAGCTCTCCACGCTCGAGCGCAACGCGCCCGAGTTCGGCGTCCGCTACATCGATGCGGTCGCGCCCGAGCAGGGCATCGTCCATGTCGTCGGGCCCGAGCAGGGCTTCTCGCAGCCGGGCACGACGATCGTCTGCGGCGACAGCCACACCGCCGCGCATGGCGGCCTCGGCGCGCTCGCTTTCGGCATCGGCACGTCGGAGATCGAGCATGTCATGGCGACGCAGACGCTGCTGCTCGCCCCGTCGAAGACGATGGAGGTGCGCGTCGAAGGCGCGCTCGGCGCCGGCGTCAGCCCGAAGGACGTGATTCTCCACGTCATCGGCGTGATCGGCGCGGCCGGCGGCACCGGCTACGTCATCGAATATACCGGCAACGTCTTCCGCGAGATGTCGATCGAGGGGCGGCTGACCGTCTGCAACATGTCGATCGAGGGCGGCGCCCGCGCCGGCCTGATCGCGCCCGACGAGACGACCTTCGCCTATATGCGCGGCCGGCCCATGGCGCCCGCGGGCGCCGACTGGGACAAGGCGGTCGCCTGGTGGCGGACGCTGCCGACCGATCCGGGCGCGGCCTATGACAAGGTCGTGGTCATCGACGCGGCCGACATCGCGCCCTGCCTGACCTGGGGCACCAGCCCCGAGGACGTCGTGCCGATCACCGGCGTCGTCCCCGATCCGATGAGCTTCGCCGATCCGTCGAAGCAGGTCGCCGCGCAGAAGTCGCTCGACTATATGGGCCTGACGCCGGGCACCCGGATGCGGGACGTGCCGGTCGAGAACATCTTCATCGGCAGCTGCACCAACAGCCGCATCGAGGACCTGCGCGCCGCCGCCGCCGTGGTGAAGGGGCGCAAGGTCGCCGCCAATGTCCGCCAGGCGCTGATCGTGCCGGGTTCGGGCCTGGTCAAGCGGCAGGCGGAAGAGGAAGGGCTCGACCGCATCTTCGTCGAGGCGGGTTTCGAATGGCGCGAGCCGGGCTGCTCGATGTGCCTGGCGATGAACCCGGACAAGGTGCCGGCGGGCGAGCGCTGCGCCTCCACCTCGAACCGCAACTTCGTCGGCCGGCAGGGGCCGGGCGCGCGGACCCACCTCGTCTCGCCCGCCATGGCGGCGGCGGCGGCGGTGACCGGGCACCTGACCGACGTCCGCGAGCTGGAGCCGGCGGCATGAGGCGGCTGATCGCCATCGCGGCGGCGCTGCTGGCGTCGGCGGCGGCGCAGGCCGCGCCGGTGCCGGGCACGGTCGACAAGCTGTGGCGGCTCGACTGCGGCCGCTTCCACCTCAACCAGCCCAACCTCTTCTCGGACACCCAGGCCTATACCGGCCAGACCCGCGACCTGGTCGGCAGCTGCTACCTGATCAAGGACGGCGACGCCTATATGCTGTGGGACACCGGCGTGCCGGCGGCCCTGCTCGGCGCCAAGCCCGATCCGACCCAGCCGATCGACGCCCGGCTCGACCGGACGATCGTCGACCAGCTCGCCCAGATCGGCGTCAAGCCAGAGCAGATCGGCCTGATCGGCATCAGCCATTATCATTTCGACCACACCGGACAGGCGGCGGACTTCCCCAAGGCGAAGCTCGTCATCGGCGCCGGCGACCTGAAGGCCGCGCGCGCCGACAAGGACGGCATCGGCAAGCCGATCGCGCCCTGGCTCGCCGACGGCGCCAAGGTCGAGGCGGTCGAGGGCGACAAGGACCTGTTCGGCGACGGCAGCGTGGTGATGATCAACTTCACCGGCCACACGCCGGGCCATCACGGCCTGCTGGTGCGGCTGCCCCGCACGGGCGTCGTGCTGCTGTCGGGCGACGTCGCCCATTTCCACGAGAATCTCGACAGCGACGGGGTGCCGACCTTCAACACCGACCGCGCCGATTCGCTGGCGTCGATGGACCGTTTCCGCAAGCTGGGCGCCTCGCTCAAGGCGGTGTCGATCATCCAGCATGATCCGCGCGACGTCGCCAAGCTGCCCGCTTTCCCGCAAGGAGCCGATTGATGAAGCCGATCCGCGAGGTCGAGGGCCGCGCCCTTCCGCTGGGCCTGAAGAACGTTGACACCGACGTCATCATCCCGGCGCAGTATCTCAAGACGATCACCCGCAAGGGGCTGGGCCGCGGCGCCTTCGAGACGATCCGCGCGCAGCCGGGCAACGTCTTCGACGATCCCGAGTACAAGGGCGCCAACATCCTGATCGCGGGCGATAATTTCGGCTGCGGGTCGAGCCGCGAGCACGCCGCCTGGGCGCTGGGCGACCTCGGCATCGACGCGGTGATCGCGCCGAGCTTCTCCGACATCTTCTCGGGCAACGCCTTCAAGAACGGCATATTGACCGTGGTGCTGCCGCAGGAAGCGGTGGACCGGCTGCTCGAGGTCGCCAGGACCCACCCGATCGGCATCGATCTGGAGAACCAGACGGTCACCACGCCGTTCCAGGACCGCTTCCGCTTCGAGATCGATCCGTTCCGCAAGCATTGCCTGCTCAACGGCCTCGACGAGGTGGGGATGACGCTGGCGCAGGACGCGGCGATCTCGACCTTCGAAGGCAGGATGGCGGCGGACCGGCCCTGGCTGTGACCGGAGGCTCCGGCCGGAGCCTCTTTTGCGAGTCTGTGCTGTTGCGCGCATGCCACGCCATGCCTATCTGAATATCCATCCACGGTGAGCAGGGAACAAGATGACGACCTTCGATGATCGCGAGCAGGCTTTCGAGAACAAGTTCGCCCATGATCAGGAGATGGCCTTCCGCATCACCGCGCGGCGCAACCGGCTGCTCGGTCACTGGGCGGCGGGGCTGATGAAGCTCACCTCCGAGGAAACCGACAGCTATGCCAAGTCGGTGGTGCAGGCCGATTTCGAGGAAGCCGGCGACGAGGACGTGATCCGCAAGCTGCTGGGCGACCTGACCTCGGCGGGCGTCGACATCGACGATGCGCGCATCCGCACCGCGCTCGACGCCAAGACGGTCGAGGCGCGCCGCCAGCTGATGGAAGGCAAGTAATCCATGCCGATGGCCGCCGACGAGATCGAGGCGATGATCAAGGCCGCGCTGCCCGATGCGCGGGTCGAGATCACCGATCTCGCCGGCGACGGCGACCATTATGCCGCGCGCGTGGTGAGCGAGAGCTTCCGCGGACTCAACCGGGTCAAGCAGCAGCGGCTGGTCTATGATGCCCTGGGCGGGCGGATGGGCGGGGTGCTCCACGCGCTCCAGCTGTCCACCGCGACGCCCGATTGAGGAGCGAACAATGAGTGACGACGTCCAGGCGCGCATCGCGACGGCGGTCAATTCCGCCGATGTGCTGCTGTTCATGAAGGGCACGCCGCTCTTCCCGCAGTGCGGCTTCTCCAGCCGCGCGATCGCGATCCTCGATCATCTCGGCGTCGAATATGCCACCGTCGACGTGCTCCAGGACCCGGCGATCCGCACGGGGATCAAGGAGTTTTCGGACTGGCCGACGATTCCGCAGCTCTACGTGAAGGGCGAGTTCGTCGGCGGATCGGACATCATGATGGAGATGTACGAGGCCGGTGAACTGCTCGACCTGCTCGACCAGAACGGCATCGCCCACGCCTGACCGCCTGCGATGCGCCGCCTGCCGGCCTTCGCCATGGCGCTGAGCATCGCCGCGTCCGTGGCCGCCCAGCCGGTGATCATCGCCCATCGCGGCGCGTCGGGCGAGCGGCCCGAGCACACGCTCGCCGCCTATGCCCGCGCGATCGAGCAGGGCGCCGATTTCATCGAGCCCGATCTGGTGATGACGAAGGACGACGTCCTGGTCATCCGCCACGAGAACGACATCAGCGACACGACCGACGTGGCCGACCGGCCCGAGTTCGCCGGCCGGCGCGCCCGCAAGACGATCGACGGGCGGGCGGTGACGGGCTGGTTCACCGAGGACTTCACCCTCGCCGAGCTCAAGACCCTCCATGCGCGTGAGCGGCTGCCGAAGCTGCGGCCGGCCAATCTGGGCTGGCGGGACGAGCGGATCGCGACCTTCGACGAGGCGCTCGCGCTGGTGCGGTCGAGCCCGCGCAAGGTCGGCATCTATCCCGAGACCAAGCATCCGACCTATTTCGCCGCGATCGGCAAGCCGATGGAGAAGGCGCTGGTCGACGCGCTGGCGCGGGCCGGCTTCAGCAGGGCCGACGATCCGGTGTTCATCCAGTCGTTCGAGGTGTCGAACCTGAAGGCGCTGCGCGCGATGACGAAATTGCGCCTCGTCCAGCTCATCGAGGACGAGGCGCCGCCCTATGACCAGGTCGCGGCGGGGACCGGCCTGGCCGTCACCGACATGATCAGCCCCAAGGGCCTCAAGGCGATCGCGGCCTATGCCGACGCGATCGGGCCGTACAAGCTGCTGATCGAGCCGCGCGACGCCGCCGGCCGCGCGCAGCCGCCGACCACGCTGGTCCGCGACGCGCATGCGGCCGGGCTGCTCGTCCATCCCTGGACCTTCCGCAGCGAGAATGTCTTCCTGGCCGCCGGCGACCGCATCGGCGCGGACGAGGCGGCCAAGGGCGATGCGGCCGCCGAATATGCCCGTTTCCTGGGCTATGGCGTCGACGGCCTGTTCAGCGACTTCCCCGGCGAGGCGGTCGCGGCGCGCGGGACGTTCCTGGCGAAGACGGCCGAATAGGCGGGCCGCGAACCACTCGACGGGGCAAGGGCGGAACAATCCCTTCACATTGGGCCCCACCGATGCCACATGCACCGGCATGAGCGAACAGACCGTCGGCGTGGCCCAGATGCAGCACCCGCTGGTGCGCCGGTTGCTGGCCGGCAATCCGAGCCCCTTCACCTATACCGGCACGCAGACCTATCTGGTCGGCACGCGCGACGTGGCGGTGATCGATCCGGGCCCCGACCTGCCCGAGCATGTCGATGCGATCGTCGCGGCGATCGGCGACGCGCGGGTGCGCGCGATCGTCTGCACCCACACCCATCGCGACCATAGCCCCGCCGCCGCCGAGCTGAAGGCGCGGACCGGCGCGCCGATCATCGGCTGCGCCCCGCTCGCGCTCGACGATGCGGGCCCGCGCGCCGACGCCTCGTTCGACCGCGACTACAGCCCCGACGAGGCGATGGGCGAGGGCGGGACGATCGCCGGCGACGGCTGGACGCTGCAGGCGGTGCATACCCCCGGCCACACCTCCAACCATATCTGCTACGCGCTGCCCGAGGCGGGGGCGCTGTTCACGGGCGACCATGTCATGGGCTGGTCGACCAGCGTGGTGGTGCCGCCCGACGGCAATATGGGCCATTATCTCGAAAGCCTCGAACGGTTGCAGGCGCGCGAGCAGGACAGCGTCTATTATTCGGCGCATGGCGATCCGATCGAGCGGCCGCAGCGCTTCGTGCGCGGGCTGGTCGGCCACCGCAAGCAGCGCGAGGGGCAGATCCTCCGCCTGCTCGAACGCGACGTCGCGCTGATCCCCGACATGGTCCAGCAGATGTATGTCGGGGTCGATCCGCGGCTGCACACCGCCGCCGGCCTGTCGGTGCTCGCCCATCTGATCGACCTGGAGACGCGCGGTATCGTCCGCCGCGACGACACGCTATGGAGCCTCGCGGCCTGAGTCTGAGGCTGAGCCGCGCACGTGGAGACTATCACGCGATGAACGCCCCGCTGGAGAATCTGACCGGCCTGGACCTGCGCGCCGAGATCGATCGGCTGCGCAAGGAGCGCAACGCCGTCATCCTCGCCCATTATTACCAGACGCCGGAGATCCAGGACCTCGCCGACTTCGTCGGCGACAGCCTCGACCTGTCGCGCAAGGCGGCGGCGACCGACGCCGACGTCATCGCCTTCTGCGGCGTACGCTTCATGGCCGAGGTGGCGAAGATATTGTCGCCCGAGAAGACCGTGATCCTGCCCGACATGGACGCCGGATGCAGCCTGGAGGACAGCTGTCCGCCCGAGGAATTCGCCCGCTTCCGCGCCGCGCATCCCGATCATCTCGCGCTGACCTACATCAACTGCTCGGCGGCGGTGAAGGCGCACAGCGACATCATCGTCACCTCCTCCTCGGCCGAGACGATCCTGGCGCAGCTCCCGAAGGACCAGAAGATCATCTTCGCGCCCGATCGCCATCTCGGCGGCTATTTCGCGCGCAAGACCGGCCGCGACATGCTGCTGTGGGAAGGCAGCTGCATCGTCCACGAGGCCTTCTCGGAGACCGAGCTGCTCAAGCTCAAGGCGCAGCATCCCGACGCGCCGATCGCCGCGCATCCCGAATGCCCGGTCCACATCCTCGACCATGCCGACTATGTCGGGTCGACCCGCGGCATCCTCGACTATGTGCTCACGTCCGACGCGCAGACCTTCATCGTCGCGACCGAGCCGCACATCATCCACCAGATGGAGAAGGCGGCGCCGCACAAGAGCTTCATCGGCGCGCCCGGCGCGGACGGCAATTGCAACTGCAACATGTGTCCGTACATGGCGCTGAACACGATGGAGAAGCTCTACCTCTCGCTGCGCGATCTGGCCCCGCGGATCGAGGTCGACGAGGAGACCCGCGTCGCCGCGAAGCGCTCGCTCGACCGGATGCTGGAGATGACCGGCGGCCTGTCGGGACCCGATGTGGGGCGGCCTAAAATGTAACCGTCATCCCGGCGAAAGCCGGGATCTCTTTGCCTTTGCCGACCTAGAAGAAGTGAGATCCCGGCTTTCGCCGGGATGACGTAGGATCGACCGGATGACCTTCACTCTTCCCGATTTCGACCTCGACGCCTTCGTTCGCGCGACCCTTGCCGAGGATCTGGGGCAGGGGGGCGACATCACCTCCGCCGCGACGATCCCGGCCGAGGCGCTGTTCGAGGGCGAGATGGCGAGCCGCGACGCGATCAGCGTCGCCGGCCTGCCGATCGCCGAAGCCTTCTTCCGCGCGCTCGACCCCGCCGTCGAGATCGAGACGCTGGTCGCGGACGGCGTCCGCGTCGCCAAGGGCGGGGTGCTGATGCGGCTGCGCGGCAAGGCGCGCGCGCTGCTGACCGCCGAGCGGTCGGCGCTCAACACCGTCCAGCACCTGTCGGGCGTGGCGACGCTGGCCAGCGCCTATGTCGACGCGATCGCCGGCACCGGCGCGATCCTGCTCGACACCCGAAAGACCATCCCCGGCCTGCGCGTGCTGGAGAAATATGCGGTGCGCATGGGCGGCGGCACCAACCATCGGATGCGGCTCGACGACGCGGCGATGATCAAGGACAACCATGTCGCGGTCGCCGGCAATATCGCAGAGGCGGTCCGCCGCGCGGTTGCCGCCGGCATCGAGCGGATCATCGTCGAGGTCGACCGGGTCGACCAGATCGAGCCGGCGCTGGCCGCCGGCGCCACCCAACTGCTGCTCGACAACATGGACCCGCCGACACTGCGCGGCGCGGTGACGCTGGTCGGCGGCCGGGTGCCGACCGAGGCGTCGGGCGGGGTACGGCTCGACACGATCAAGGCGATCGCGCAGACCGGCGTCACCTATGTCTCGGTCGGGCGGCTGACCCAGTCGGCCCCGGCCGCCGACATCGGGCTGGATTTCCGTCCGCTTCCCTGATCCCGACGCGACTTCTAGGGTGTCATGATGAGAATCGGTCTCCCCGTCCTGCTCGCCGCCCTGCTGGTGACCCCTGCCTGCGCGAAGAAGGCGCCGAGCTGCGAGGTTCCCGCGACCCTGCCGCGGCCAATGCTCGAGGGGCCGAGCGTGGACCAGCCGCGCCGGCTGCTGCCGACCGGCGGCTACACGCTCGCGGTGAGCTGGTCGCCGCAATATTGTATAGACAAAAGCAGCAGCCCGCAGGACCATATCCGATGCGGCGGCGCCAACAGCTTCGGCTTCACCCTCCATGGCCTGTGGCCCGACGGGGAAGGGGCGCTGTGGCCGCAATATTGCAAGCCGACCCGGCTGGTGCCCGACAAGGTGATCCGCGAGCATCTGTGCAGCACGCCCTCGCCGCAGCTCATCCAGCATGAGTGGGAGAAGCACGGCACCTGCATGTCGAAGACGCCCGCCGACTATTTCGCGAAGAGCGGCAAGCTGTTCGCCGAGCTCGCCTTCCCCGACATGAAGGCGCTGAGCGGGCGCACGATGACCGCCGCCGATTTCCAGCGGAAGTTCGCCGACGCCAATCCCGGCATGCGGCCCGAGGAGATGCGCCTGAACGTCGGCAAGTCGGGCTGGATGGAGGAGGTGTGGATCTGCCTCGACAAGCAGTTCCACCGCCGCGCCTGCCCCGCCCATCAGGGCGGCGCGGCGCCCGGGCAGGTCGTGCGGATTCGGTAATCGCTTCCACCGTCATTCCAGCGAAAGCTGGAATCTCCTTTTCCTTCGGCAGTCCAAGAGACCAAGAAAAAGGAAGAAGAAGAAGGGAGATTCCAGCTTTCGCTGGAATGACGATTGGGGGCTATTCGCCGTCCGCCCCCGCCGCCTCCGGCCGTCCCTTGAAGCCCTGGGCGATCACATACCATTCGGACGAATCCTTGCGGCTCGCCGGCGGCTTGGCGTGCTTGACGGTGGTGAACAGGCGCTTGAGCTCGGCGACCAGGCCGTGGTCGGCGCCGCCGGCCAGCACCTTGGCGATATAGGTTCCGCCGGGCCGCAGCACCTCGCTGGCGAACAGGCAGCCGGCCTCGACCAGCGCCATGGTGCGCAGGTGATCGGTCTGCTGGTGGCCGACGGTGTTGGCGGCCATGTCGGACAGGACGATGTCGGCCGGGCCGCCTAGCGCCTCGGCGAGTTGGGCGGGCGCCTCGTCGCTCATGAAGTCCATCTGCAGGATGATTGCGCCGTCGATCGGGTCGGTCGGCAGCAGGTCGATGCCGACGATCGCCGCCTGCGGGCAGACCCTGCGCACCACCTGCGTCCAGCCGCCCGGCGCGATGCCGAGGTCGATGACCCGCTTCGCGCCGCGCAGGAAATGGAAGCGCTCGTCGAGTTCGATCAGCTTGTAGGCCGCGCGCGATCGATAGCCCTCGGCCTGCGCCTTGCGCACATAGGGATCGTTGAGCTGGCGCTGGATCCATTTGATCGAGGAGGCGCTGCGCCCCTTCGCGGTCTTGATCCGCTGCCGCCCGCCATTGCCCGCCCGGCTCACATCAGCATCCTTGTCCTGTCGCGCGCCATCAGCGAGCGGAGAATCCCCTCGCGGATGCCGCGGTCGGCGACGCCGAGCCGTTCGGCCGGCCACATGTCGAGGATCGCGTCGAGGATCGCGCAGCCCGCCACCACCAGGTCGGCGCGCTCATGGCCGATGCACGGCACCTCGGCGCGCTCGTCGACGTTCATGCCCGCCAGCCGCGCGCTGATGTCGCGCATCGCCGTCACCGGCACGACCAGGCCGTCGATCAGCCGCCGGTCGTAATTGGGCAGGTCGAGATGGACGCTGGCGAGGGTGGTGACGGTGCCACTGGTGCCGAGCAGCCGGCCCGGCCGGGCGCCGGGTTCGAGCTTGGCGGCGAACTGGGCGAAGCTTTCCGCGACCCGCGACCGCATCCGCGCATAGCTGTCGAGCAGGCCGTCGCGGCTGTCGCCGACATGCGGCTCGGTCTCCGACAGCGAGACGACGCCCCAGGGCGCCGAATACCAGTCGATCACGCGCGGCGGGCTCTGGTCGGCGTCGATCAGGATCAGCTCGGTCGAGCCGCCGCCGATGTCGAACACCAGCGCCTGGCCCTCGCCGGGCTCGATCAGCGCGTGGCAGCCGAGCACCGCCAGCCGTGCCTCCTGCTCGGGGCTGATGATCTCGAGCGCGATGCCGGTCTCGCGATAGACGCGCTGGACGAACTCGCGCCCGTTGGCGGCGCGGCGGCATGCCTCGGTCGCCACCGACCGGACCAGCGAGACGCGGCGGCGGCGCAGCTTGTCGGCGCAGACCGACAACGCGCTGACCGCCCGGTCCATCGCCGCGTCGGACAGCCGCCCGGTCGCCGCCAGCCCCTCGCCGAGCCGGACGATTCGCGAAAAGGCATCGACGACGACGAAGCCGTCCTCGCTCGGCCGCGCGATCAGCAGCCGGCAATTGTTGGTGCCGAGATCGAGCGCGGCATAGCTGCTGCGCGGGGGGAAATGATGGGGTGGGGAATGCGCGCGGCGCCCCCCTTCACGCGGTGGGCGCGGCGCGACCATATCGGGGCCGTGCGCCATGATCGTCAGTCTCATTCTCTCACCATGCGGGGAAACATCCGCATGGAACCTGACGGTGAACCTAATGGGAGAAGCCGGGGACGGCAAGGGCGGCATCCACCCCGTTGACAGGCCGCACGGCCGACCCTATGTGCGCCGCTCTGCCAGTGGTGCCCCGTCGTCTAAAGGTAAGCTTTAGCCGATATAAGTCTTTTCAAAGACTTAGCTCACCAAATTCTTCCAACATCGCTTAAATTATGCGTGTTTGTTGGAAAGGGTTATATCAGCTCTAGGGGAGAGCTAGATGGGCGTCGTGCGAGATCGAGCGGCTATTGTATTTGGTCAGGCTCGGCAGGTTGTTCTGTCCGACTGCAAAGCGATGCACGCGGAACATTCTGCTAAGGGCCTATTGGGAAGCGGCGCTACAGCAAAGAAAGCGATCCGCATCTATAAGGATCGATCGTCAGAGGCGCTGCGGCAGTTACTCGACGAGACAGCAAACCGCCTCCAACATCGCGGACGAAAATGGCAATCGGCGATGTCAGACCTGGAGACTGAGCTGACCGCCCATATGCAAGAGGCGCCCGCCGTCCTCGACCCATCGTTCAAATTAGCTAGACTTCGAGGAGAGGGGGCCGACGAGGCTGTGCGACAACTCATCTCCACCGCCTCCGATGATCTTAAAAAGGAGCTGTGCGCTTTCCGGGATGGCTGGACGGCGCCGCAACCCAAACGATGGTATGAGCGGCATCCTATAGCTTACGCGCTCATACTTTTGATCATTGGCGCTCTGATCACCAAGGCGATCGACCTTCTCGTCTGATTACCGATGAGGGAGGTTCCGATCTTAGAATGCGTCATTAGACGACGATTTTCCATAAATAATTGATAATAAATGATAAATTTCCTTCTTGGTTGGAAGCTTTCCAACATCGCCCCAAATTTCCAACAATGTTGGAATGTGACGGAGGCGAAACCTAGGGAAAATTTTGCTCGGAAACCCTTGACCTATAAGGCTTCGCGCCCTAGTTCGCCCGCCACCGCTGATGCCCCGTCGTCTAAAGGTAAGACTACGGACTCTGACTCCGTCAATTGAGGTTCGAATCCTCACGGGGCATCCAGTTTTCCGACAGCGCTGATCGCCCGACGGCCGGAGCATTTCGTTTCTTCCCGAAACGGGATTTGCCCGGAAGCCGTAGCGGAACCCTCCTTTCGCGCTCCGAAAGCGCCGAAGCGATTGCAATAGTTCGCTTTCCTTCGCCCCTGCTTTGCGCAAGACCGGGGTGTCGACTCACCGTGGAGTCGGCATCGAACCGTTTGCGTAACCATGAGTGATCCCACGTCCCCAGTGCCCCGCAGATCGGACTCGCCCTATCCGGGCCATGAGCAGCTCGTGCTCAAGGCGATGGGCGGGGGCCTGTGGGATTATGACGTCGATGCCGACATCCTGTCGTGCAACGATCGCTGGTACGCCATATTGGGCCTCGATCCCGCCCGGATGCCGATCCGCGCGATCGCCGATTTCCAGCGCCACATCCACCCCGACGACGTCGCGCAGGCGACGCTGGTCGACGAGGCGGCGATCGCCGATCTGATCGACCATGACGATCCCTACCGGATGGAGTTCAGGATCATCCGCCCCAACGGGACGGTCGTGCGGGTCCGGTCGGTCGCCTCGATCATCCGCGATCGGGAGACCGGCCATGTCCGCGCGATCGGATGCATGACGGAGCTCGACGGGCCGGATCAGGAGGCCGGCGAAGCCTCCGCCGCGCCGGCCCCCGGAGGAGCGGGCCGGGGCGCATCGGCGCTGCGATCGAGGGAACGCGAATGCCTGGTCTGGCTGAGCCTGGGGAAGACCGCCTGGGAAACCGCGGCGATCCTCGGCCTCAGCCAGCGCACGGTCGAATATCACCTCAACAATGCCGTCGCCCGGCTGGGTGCCGCCAACAAGGTCCATGCGGCGGTCATCGCGATCCGCGCCCAGCTCATCTGAGCGGGGCGAGCCGTCGTTCCTCGACGCGGCGGCGCTGCCGCAAGGCGTGGGCGATCGCCTCCTCCAGCTCGCGCGGGCGGAACGGCTTGAGCAGCACCCGGCGGAAGCCGGCCACGGGATGGTGGAGATGCGCCGGGCTGCCCGTCATCAGGATGATCCCGATGCCCGGACGCCGTGCCGCGATCCGGTCGGCGAGGGCGAGGCCGCTTGCGCCAGGAAGGAGGATGTCGACGAGCGCGAGATCGAAGAGCTGGTGGTCGAGGCGCTCCGCCTCCTCGGCGCTGGCCGTCGCGGCGCAGCGATGGCCGAGATAGGTCAGCAGGATCTCCAGCGACCGCGCGACGGCGACATTGTCTTCGACGATGAGGATTCTGGCCGATGGGGTAAGGTCTGCCGTCATGTGGTCCGACGTCCGTGACTCTCCCTTCCCATAATAAAACCCTATCGGAGCACGATCATCAGCCTACTCGTAAAGTTACGAGGTGGTTGCCATGATCGAGGGGGTTATCGGCTCTTTGTTCCCCGTTGGAGCGGAGGGTGTTGCTTGGCTTGCAGGCGCCGAATGTTTTGTGATCAATTGTAAAATATTCTGTAGCGTAGTGAACGTTGCTGTATTTTCTGGTTTTCGAAAACCCTTCTATTTCCCATCGACTGGAATGGGTGGCGGTTCGATGGGAATGTGGGGCGGAGAATAATCGATGGATCAGGACGATCGCGAATATTTCGAGCGGCGCCACAGGGAGTCGCTCCAGCGCGCCGACGATGCGTCCGATCCGGCGCTCGCGGCGATCTACCGCGGCTTCGCCGAGCATTATTCGAACGCGCTGGGCGGTGTCGGGCCGCGACGCGTCGCCGACCGTCGCGACGACCCACAGCTTTTTTCGTTTCACCCTACTGACATGTTTCGCGCGCGCCGATAATCTGCCCGCCCGATGTGGCAGCTTTACCAATTCCCCCTTTGTCCCTTTTCCCGCAAGGTTCGCCTCCAGATGGAGGAGAAGGGCATCGCCTATGACCTCGTCCGCGAATCGCCCTGGCTGCGTCGCGACGAGTTCCTCGATCTCAATCCGGTCGGGCAGACCCCGGTGCTGGTCGATCCGGGCAGCGGCGTCACGCTGATCCACAGCTGCGCGATCTCCGAGTTCATCGAGGAGACGATCGAGCCGGTGCCGATGCTGCCGGGCAGCGCCGCTGCGCGCGGCGAGATCCGCCGGCTGGTCGCCTATTTCGACGAGAAATTCTACGCCGACGTGGTCGGCCCGCTGCTCTACGAACGCGCGCTCAAGCGCATCGTCCACCGCGCCCCGCCCGATGCGGGGGTGCTGCGGCAGGCGATGAAGGCGGTCAACGATCATCTCGACTATATCGACTATCTGGTCGGCAGCCGCCGCTGGATCGGCGGCCAGCTGTTGAGCCTCGCCGACCTCGCCTGCGCGGCGCATCTCTCGGTCGCCGACTATCTGGGCGGGATCGACTGGCGCGGCCATGAAGAGACCAAGCAATGGTATTCGGGCATGAAGTCGCGCCGGTCGCTCCGCACCATCCTGTCCGAGCGGATGGAGCTGGTCAGCCCGCCCGAACATTATGAGAAGCCGGATTTCTGACGGCTGATCGACGTCATCCCAGCGAAAGCTGGGATCTCCCTGCCTTCCGGCGACGAAAGAAGAGAGATTCCAGCTTTCGCTGGAATGACGGTTATCGTTTTTCCCGCGCCTCCGCGCTCAGCCGCGACATCAGGATCGCGGCGCGCTTCGCCTGGGTCGGGATCGAGGCGAGGTCGACCGCCTCGCCCGGCGCATGGTCGCCGGTCGAATAGGGGCCCATGCCGGCGAAGCTGTCGACGTCCTTCGCGACGAAGCTGACGTCGCCCGCGCCGCGCTTCAACGGATCGAGCGGCGGCATCTCGGGCAGGCCCATGTCGCGGTTGACGCGGTTGAGCCGGTCGAGGATCGCGCGGTTGCCGGGCGTCGGCGCCATCGCCGGATAGGCGCCCTTGTCGAATTCGATCGTCGCGCCGGTGCCGGGCAGATGCTCGGCAACGATCGCGGTCATTTTCGCCTTCACCCGCTCGGTCTGCTCGTCGGACAGGGTGCGCAGGTCGCCGCGCGCCTCGGCGACCGGGGCGATGATGTTGCTCTTGCCGGTCGCGGTCGCGCGGATGCCGTCGGCGTCGGTCGTCTCGGTCGCGCCGCCCGCGATCAGGCCGACATTGTAGGTCAGGTTCGGCTCGGGCAGCTCGCGGCGAAAGCGGTCGACGATCCGCGCCAGCTCGTAGATCGCTCCATAGCCGACCTTGTCGCTGAAGATGCCGCTCGAATGGCCGCTATTGCCGGTCGCCTTGACCACCCAGGAGCCGGCTGAGCGCCGCGCGATCGATCCCATGTCGCGGCCGCCGTCGCGGACCAGCCCCTCGAAGTCGAGCGCGACGTCGGCGCGCCTGCCGGCGGCGACCAGGTCGGCGCGCGCGATCTCGACCGGATCGCCGACATCCTCCTCGTCGCCGGTCAGCACGACCTCGATGTCGGCATCCTTCAACGTGCCGGCCGCCTTCATCGCGCGCAGCGCCGCGACGATCACCACCATGCCGCCCTTGTCGTCGCCCGCGCCGGGCCCTTCGGCCCAATCCTTGCCCTTCGGGGTCCAGCGCTGGAACGGGCTGTCGGGCTCGAACACGGTGTCGAGATGGCCGATCAGCAGCAGCCGCTTGCCGCGGCCATTGCCCTTGTGGAGCGCGACGATGTGCCCCGCGCGCCCGGCCTGCTCCATCGGCACCCAGCGGACCTCGAAGCCGAGCGGTTCCAGTTCGGCGCGCATCATCGCCCCGACCTTCGTCACGCCGGGCAGGTTGCGCGATCCCGAGTTCACGGTGACCAGCGTTTCGAGCAGCCCGACGGTGCGGTCGCGTTCGGCATCGACGGTCTTCACCATCGCCGTTTCGGCCTTGGTCAGGGCGGCGGACAGCGATGCCGGCACTGCGGCAGAAAGGACACAGAGCGCGAGAATCCCGGATTTTCCGAAGGTCATGTCGGCCTCATCTTGTATTTGCCGGCAACATGGATCATATGCCGCTCCGCGTCGATGCTGTTCCGCAGCATCTGGCCGTGAGCAGCGTGATCACCTGTCCATTCCAAAGGGGCAGGCCGGCTCCGGCCCCCGGAACGCATCAGCCGAAGGCTTCCCTATTCACGCGGGTCGTCATGTGAACCCGCTGTCGCATGGACCCTGTCCGTGCGCCCGCACCCTTTGAAAGTGCAATTGTGACCAAATTTTCCGAGCTTGGCCTGATCGAGCCGATCCAGCGCGCGCTGGCCGCCAAGGGCTACGACATCCCGACGCCGATCCAGGCGCAGGCGATCCCGCCACTGCTGGAGGGCCGCGACCTGTGCGGCATCGCCCAGACCGGCACCGGCAAGACCGCGGCCTTCGCGCTGCCGTCGCTCCACCATCTCCACGACAATCTCAAGCATACGCCGCCGCAGGGCTGCCGCATGCTCGTCCTCGCGCCGACCCGCGAGCTGGCCAGCCAGATCGCCGAGAGCTTCGTCCAATATGGCAAGTTCCTGCGCCTGAGCGTCGCCACCGTGTTCGGCGGCGTGCCGATCAACAAGCAGATCCGCCAGCTCCAGCGCGGCGTCGACATCCTCGTCGCGACGCCGGGCCGCCTGCTCGACCTGATCGACCAGCGCGCGCTGAGCCTGAAGTTCGTCGAGATCTTCGTCCTCGACGAGGCCGACCAGATGCTCGACCTCGGCTTCATCCATGCGCTCAAGCGGGTCGACCAGCTGCTGCCGAAGAAGCGCCAGTCGCTGTTCTTCTCGGCGACCATGCCCAAGGCGATCGCCGAGCTGGGCGACCGTTTCCTGACCAATCCGGCCAAGGTGTCGGTCGCGCCGCAGTCGACCACCGCCGAGCGGGTCGAGCAGTTCGCGACCTTCTGCAACCCGCAGGAGAAGCAGGCGCTGCTGACGATGCGCATCCGGTCCGAGCCGATCGACCGCGCGCTGGTCTTCACCCGCACCAAGCATGGCGCCGACCGCGTCGTGAAGAACCTGCGCGCCGCCGGCATCGCGGCGGAGGCGATCCACGGCAACAAGAGCCAGCCGCAGCGCGAGCGCGCGCTGGGCCTGTTCCGCACGGGCGAGGTCAAGATCCTCGTCGCGACCGACATCGCCGCGCGCGGCATCGACGTCGGCGGGGTCAGCCATGTCTTCAACTTCGAGCTGCCCAACGTCGCCGAGCAATATGTCCATCGCATCGGCCGCACCGCGCGCGCCGGCGCCGCGGGCATCGCCATCGCCTTCGTCGCCGATGACGAGCGGCCCTATCTCAAGGCGATCGAGAAGCTGACCAAGGTCAAGCTCGACATCCAGCCGCTGCCCGAGAATTTCGTCGCGGAGAAGGCCAAGCTGCCCAGGCCGGCGCCGAGCCAGCCGCAGCCGCAGGGCCATGGCGACCGCAACCGCCGCCACGACGGCGGCGCGGGCGACCGCAACGGCCCGGCCAAGCGCCGCTTCAGCCGCCCCAAGGGCGCGCCCGGCGCGCACCGCAACGCGGTGAAGAAGTTCGGGGCGCGGTAACCTCTCATTCCTCCCCGCGCGTAGCGGGGGGAGGGGGACCATCCGAAGGATGGTGGAGGGGTTGGCGCGGCAGCGCCAGCTTCGCTGTCGCCCCCTCCACCACGCTACGCGCGGTCCCCCTCCCCATCTGTGATGGGGAGGATTTTTTTAGGCGCCCGCCAGCACCTCGCGCATTCGCGCCAGCCGGGCGATCGCCTCGTCGAGCACCGCGTCCTCCTTGCAATAGCAGAGGCGCAGGATGTTGGTGACGGGCGCCTCCTCGAAGAAGGCGGAGACCGGGATCGTCACCACGCCGCCCTCCATCGCCAGCCGGTCGGCGGCGGCGACATCGTCGAGCGCGATGCCCGAGGCGGTCAGGTCGACCGAGACGAACCAGGTCGCCTGGCTCGGCAGCACGGCATAGCCGGCCGTCTCCAGCCCGGCGACCAGCCGGTCGCGCGAGCGGGCGAAGCCGGCGCGCATCTCCTCGAACCACGCCTTCGGCTTGGCGAGGCCCTGCGCCGCCGCCCATTGCAAATTGGGCGGGGTGGTGAAGGTCAGGAACTGGTGCGCCTTGGCGACCTGCCGCGCGAGCGTCTCGCCCGCGACCATCCAGCCGACCTTCCAGCCGGTCAGCGCGAAGATCTTGCCGGCCGATCCGATCTTGACGGTGCGGTCGCGCATGCCGGGCAGGGCGATCAGCGGGACATGGCCGTCGTCGAAGACGATATGCTCCCACACCTCGTCGCACAGCGCGACGATGTCGTGGCGGACGCAGCGCTCGGCGATCATCTCCAGCGTCGCGCGATCAACCATGCGGCCGGTCGGATTGGCGGGATTGTTGAGGATGATCAACCTGGTCCGCTCGCTGATCGCGGCGTCGAGCGCGGCCGGATCGATCGTCCAGTCGGGCGGTTCCAGCCTCACCAGCTTCGGCACCGCGCCGGCGCGGCGGACCATCGGCAGATAGGCGTCGTAGAGCGGCTGGATCAGCACCACCTCGTCGCCCGGCGCGACGAGGCTCAGGATCGCGCCCGCGATCGCCTCGGTCGCGCCCGAGGTGACGACCACCTCCGTCCGCCAGTCGAGCGCCAGGCCGTGATGCTCGCCATAATGGGCGGCGATCGCCTGGCGCAGCTCGGGGATGCCGAGCATCGGCGGATATTGGTTCGATCGCTCGATCAGCGCGTCGGCGGCGGCGCGGCGGATGTCCTCGGGTCCCGGCGCGTCGGGGAAGCCCTGGCCCAGGTTGATCGCCCCCGTCTCGCGGGCGATCGCCGACATCTTCTCGAAGATCGTGGTCGGCAGGGCGGCGTAGATGGGATTGAGGCTCATCCGTCAGCGGATAGAGGGCGGTCCGCCTGCAAGCAATCGTCATCCCGGCGGAGGCCGGGATCTCGGGAGAGAGGAGAAGAGGTCGAGGCAGGAGCTTCCCGAGATCCCGGCCTCCGCCGGGATGACGGCCGGGGAAGGGGGCTCAGGCCGGGCGGTTGACGCCGCCGCCGTCGAGCACCTCGCGCACCTTGGTGCCGAGCTGGCTCAGGCTGAACGGCTTGGCGAGGAAGGCGACGCCCGCGTCGAGCATGCCGTTATGGATCACGGCGTTGCGGGTATAGCCGGTGGTGAACAGGATCGGCAGGCCGGGCCGCAGCTCGAGCGCCGTGTCCGCGAGCTGGCGGCCGTTCATCTCCGGCATGACGATGTCGGTGAACAACATGCTGATCGTCGGCTGCGCGGTGAGCGCCTCGAGCGCCTCGGCCGCGTTGGCGGCGGAAATCACGACATAGCCGAGGTCGCGCAGCGCATCGACCGAGAAGTGGCGGACGCGCTGCTCGTCCTCGACGACCAGGATCGTCTCGCCGGTCCGGGCGCGGGGCACCTCGGTCTCGGCCATCGCCTGCCGGCTGCGGGGATCGATCGCCAGGCCGTAGCTGCGCGGCAGATAGAGCTTCACCGTCGTGCCCTGGTCGAGCTCCGAATAGATCGCGACATGGCCGCCGGTCTGCTTGACGAAGCCGAAGATCTGGCTGAGCCCCAGGCCGGTGCCCTTGCCGACCGGCTTGGTGGTGAAGAAGGGGTCGAACGCCTTGGCGAGCACCTCGGGCGCCATGCCGCTGCCCGTGTCGGTGATGCTGATCATCACATATTGGCCAGGCGTCACCTCGGGCCGGGTCTTGGCATATTCGTCGTCGAGGTAGGCGTTGGACGTCTCGATCGTCAGCCGCCCGCCGCCGGGCATCGCGTCGCGCGCGTTGACCGCCAGGTTGACGACCGCGTTTTCGAGCTGGCCCGGATCGGCGAAGCTGCGCCACAGGCCGCCGGCCAGCACCGTCTCGATCCGATAGGGCTCGCCCAGCGTCCGTTGCAGCAGTTCCGACATGCCCGAGACGAGCTTGTTGATGTCGAGCGTGATCGGGGCGAGCGGCTGCTGGCGCGAGAAGGCGAGCAGCCGGGAGGTGAGGGCGGCGGCGCGCTCGGCGCCTTCGAAGGCATTGTCGATGTTGCGCGCCAGCCGCTCCGGATCGCCGGTCAGCCGCCGCCGGGCGAGGTCGAGGCTGCCGATCACGATCGCCAGCATATTGTTGAAATCATGGGCGATCCCGCCGGTGAGCTGGCCGATCGATTCCATCTTCTGGAGATGGAGGATCTTCTCCTCCATCTGCGCGCGCGCGGCGATCTCCTCGCGCAGCGCCTGTTCGGCGGCAACCGCCTCGTCGCGGGCGACGATCACCTCGCGCTCGCGCCGGTTGGCGTCGCGGATGACGAGGCCGGCGATGAGCAGGACGAGCAACAGGGTCGCCACCAGCACCAGTCCCAGGCCGAGGACGAGCGTGTCGGTCGTCGCGCGCCGGTCCGCCAGCAGCCATTCCTCCTCGGTGACCATGCGGTGGATGACGGCGAGCGCGGCGTCCATCCGGCGGGCGCCTTCGCCCAGGCCCATCCGGGCGATCTCCTCGTCGCGGCGGCCAGCGTCGACCGCCGACACGCCCTGGCGCGCATAGTCGACCTTCGCCTGCACGGCGCGGCGGAGTTCCTCCATATGCGCCGACTGGGCGGGGTTGTCCCGCACCTCATATTGCAGCCGGTCGAGCACGGGCGGAAGCGCATCGACCTGTTTCCGGAAATCGGCGCGGATGTCCCGGCTGCGCGACAGGACATAGCCGCGATGATCGGATTCGAGCGCGCGGACATGATCGGTGAGCCCGGTCAGCATCACCTGTACCCGCAGCGAATGCTCGGCCCAGTCGCCGGCCCGGCTCTGCGCGCGCGTCAGGAACAGCGCGGCGACCGCCGCGAGGATCGCGACCAGCAGTCCGGCCAGAGCCAGATAGGGAGGACGGCGCCCTGCGAGCATGGCCCCTTGTCTTACGGGGTGCTGCCGCGCCCGCAAGCGGAAATACCGCTTCGGACCGGAGGGCGGTTCATTCCGGCGCCGTCATTGCGCGTCGGCGACGATCTTCGCCCAGCCGGCCTCGTCGGTGACGGCGATGCCCAGGTCGCTCGCCTTCTTGAGCTTCGATCCCGCGCCGGGGCCCGCGACCACCAGGTCGGTCTTGGCCGACACCGATCCCGCCACCTTGGCGCCGAGCGCCTCGGCCTGTGCCTTGGCCTCGTCGCGCGACATCGTCTCCAGCGTGCCGGTGAACACCACCGTCTTGCCGCTGACCTCCGACGCGCGTGTCTCGTGGATCACGTCGGCGGGCTGGAGCTGGCTCAGCAGGTCGGCGACCGCATCGGCATTGTGCGGCTCGGCGAAGAAGTCGACCAGCGCCAGCGCGACCTCCGGTCCGACGCCGGGCGTCTCGACGATCGCGGCGAGCTCCTTGGCGGTGCGGGCGGCGAATTTCTCGTCGGTCTCGCCGATCGCCTGGACGGCGGCGTCGCGCGCCTCGATCGTCCGGTCGATCATCGCCTTGAGGCCCTCCCAGCTCCGGTAGCGGCGGGCGAGGTCGCGCGCCGTCACCTCGCCGACATGGCGGATGCCGAGCGCGAACAGGAAGCGGTCGAGCGGCGGATGGCGCTTGGCGTCGATCGCCGCGATCAGGTTGCCCGCCGAGACCTCGGCCCAGCGCTCGCGGGTCAGCAATATGTCCTTGGTCAGCCGGAAGATGTCGGCCGGCGACTGGACCAGCCCGTCGCGGAAGAAGCTCTCGATATGGGTGAGGCCCAGCCCCTCGATGTCGAGCGCGTGGCGCGACACGAAATGGCGCAGCCGCTCGACCCGCTGCGCCGGGCAGATCAGGCCGCCGGTGCAGCGATAGTCGACCTCGCCCGGCTCGCGCTCGGCCGCCGATCCGCATTCGGGGCAGGTCTGCGGGAAGGGCCAGGGATCGCGCGTCTCGTCGCGCGACAGATTCTCGACGATCTGCGGGATGACGTCGCCCGCGCGCTGCACCACCACCCGGTCGCCGGGGTGCACGTCGAGCCGGCCGATTTCGTCGGCATTGTGGAGCGTGGCGTTGGTGACGACGACGCCGCCGACCGTGACCGGCTCGAGCCGCGCGACCGGGGTCAGCTTGCCGGTGCGGCCGACCTGTATGTCGATGTCCTTGAGCAGGGTCTGGGCCTTTTCGGCCGGGAATTTGTGCGCGATCGCCCAGCGCGGCGCGCGCGCGACGAAGCCCAGCCTTTTCTGCCAGTCGAGCCGGTCGACCTTGTAGACGACCCCGTCGATGTCGAACGGCAGGTCGGCGCGCTTCGCCTCGATCGCGCGATAGTGCGACAGCGCCTGCTCGGCGCCGTCGACCCGGACGAAATCGTCGGACACCGGCAGGCCCCAGGCGGCGATCGCGTCCATCACGCCCTTCTGCGTGTCGGCGGGCAGCGCCGATACCTCGCCCCAGCCATGCGCCAGGAAGCGCAGGGGGCGTGAGGCGGTGACGCCCGGGTCCTTCTGGCGCAGCGATCCGGCGGCGGCGTTGCGCGGGTTGGCGAACTGGCGCGCCTTGGCGGGGTCCTCGGCCTCCGCCAGCAGGCGGGCGTTGAGCGCGGCGAAGTCGGCCTTGGCCATATAGACCTCGCCGCGAATCTCGAACACATCGGGCGGGCTCGACAGCAGGTCGCCGCCGCGCAGCCGCTCGGGGATGTCGTCGATGGTGCGGACGTTGGCGGTGACGTCCTCGCCGGTCGTGCCGTCGCCGCGCGTCGCGGCGAGCACCAGCAGGCCCTTCTCGTAGCGCAGCGAGCAGGACAGGCCGTCGATCTTGGGCTCGGCGGTCAGCGCCACCGGCTCCTCGGCGCCGAGGCTCAGATAGCGGCGCACCCGGCCGACGAAGTCGACCACGTCCTCATCGGCGAAGGCGTTGTCGAGGCTGAGCATCGGTTGCGCATGCGCGACCTTGGCGAGATGCCCCGACGGGGCGGCGCCGACCAGCTTCGACGGCGAATCGGCGCGCACCAGATGCGGATACTCGGCTTCCAGCGCGGCGTTCTCGCGCATCAGCGCGTCATAGTCGGCGTCGCTGATCTCGGGCGCGTCCTCGCCATGGTAGAGCGCATTGTGCCGGGCGATCTCGGCAGCGAGGAAGGCGAGCCGCTCGGCGGCCTGGGATTCGGTCGTCATGCCGCCCTTTTAGAATGGGTTTCGGTAGGATTGAACCAGCAGGATCGGCGCGCGGAACGGGCCTCCTCGCCCGTCATCCCGGCGAAAGCCGGGATATCACTTTGCTTCTTCCTTGGCGCCAAAGGCAGGGAGATCCCGGCTTTCGCCGGGATGACGGTGAGGAGTTACGGGGCCTTCGCCCGTCGCGTCACGATCTGCTGGAGCGGATTGGGCTTGCCCGGCGCGACGCGGGTCAGCCGGTTCCGGTCGCGATGCTCGAACAGTTCGGGGCGGCCGCGGACGGCGAGCATGGTGCGGATGTCGTAGCTCCACGCATCGTCGCCCTCGAAGGTCAGGTCGATGGTGTAGCTGTCGGTGCGGAACGCATATTCGAGGAAGGCGGTCGAGCAGATGCCATATTCGGTCTGCCCGCGCGTCGCGGTCAGCGTCAGCCGGTCGTCGCCGGGCTTGCCCTGGCCCGATGCGAGCGCGGTCTGCCCGCGCGGGATCGCCAGCGTCTGCAGGATCAGCCCGGTCGCCGGCTCCCACAGCCAATAGCCGACCTGGTCGTGGAAGGTGATGTCCTCTTCCTCGGTGGTGATGTGGATGTGGTAGCGCAGCCCGTAGAAGAGCTGCGGGCCGTTGGCCTGCGGATCGATCGGATCGAAGCTGATCTGCTCGATGAACTCGCGCCGTTCGGGGGCGTCGGCCTTGGGGTTGATGTCGATGCCCTTATGCCCTTCCCACCGTCCGGCCAGCCGGGTGAGCGGCCCCAGATTGGCGAGCGTATCGGGATCGACGTCGCTCGGTTCGGTGAAGATGTCTTCGGGGAAAGGGTTCATCCGGTCGTTCTCCTTCGATCTCGTCAGGCGGCTTCGAGCAGCCGCATCGCCTGGGCGCGGGCCTCGGCGGTGATCTCGGCGCCCGACAGCATCCGGGCGATCTCCTCCTGCCGCTCGTCCGCGCCGAGCGGGCGGACGCCGGTGCGGGTGACGAGGCCGTCATGGCTCTTGGCGATTAGCCAGTGGCTGGCGCCGCGCGCCGCGACCTGCGGGCTGTGGGTGACGACCAGCAGTTGCGCGCCGCTCGCCAGCCGCTTCAGCCGCTCGCCGATCGCGCTGGCGACGGCGCCGCCGACGCCGCGGTCGATCTCGTCGAAGATCATCGTCGTCGCCGAGCCCTGCTCGGCCAGCGCGACCTTGAGCGCCAGGATGAAGCGCGACAGCTCGCCGCCGCTGGCGATCTTCATCAGCGGCGCGAAGGGCGCGCCCGGATTGGTCGCGATCTCGAACTCCACCCGGTCGCGGCCGGCGGGGGACCAGCCGCTCTCGGGCAGCGTCTCGACCACGGTGCGGAAGCGCGCGGCGTCGAGCTTGAGCGGCGCCAGTTCGGTCGCGACCGCCGCGTCGAGCCGTCCGGCGGCGGCACGGCGCGCTTCGCTCAGCGCCTCGGCGAGCGCGAGATAGGCGGCGCGCGCGTCGCGGGCGGCGGCTTCCAGTTTCGCGAGGCCGGCATCGCCCGCCTCGATCCGGTCGAGCCGGGCGGCGAGTTCGTCGCGAAGTTCCGCGAGCGCATCGGGATCGACGCGATGCTTGCGGGCGAGCGCGCGCAATTCGAACAGCCGGGTCTCGACCGTCTCCAGCCGGGCGGGGTCGAAGCGCATCGCCTCGGCGGCGGCGGCGAGCTTGTCCTCCGCCTCGCTCGCCTCGATCACCGCGCGGTCGAGCGCGGCGAGCGCGTCGGCCAGCAGCGGATGCTCGGGCGCGATCCGGTCGAGCCGGCGCGCGGCCTGGCGCAGCGCGGCGAGCCCGCCGTCGGACCCGTCGAGATGCGCGCCGACCGCGACCAGGTCGTCGGTCAGCTTCGCGCCCTTCTGCATGTCGGCGCGCTCGGCGGCGAGGGTGGCCTCCTCGCCCGGCTCGGGACCGAAGCGGTTGAGCTCCTCGACCGCATGGTCGAGCCATTCGCGGTCGCGCGCGGCATTCTCGATGTCGGTGCGGGCGGCCTCCAGCGCATCCTCGGCGGCGCGCCAGGCGGCATGGGCGGCGGCGACCCCGGCGACGTCGAGCCGGCCGAAGGCGTCGAGCAGCGCGCGGTGGCCGCGCGGGTTGATCAGGCCGCGATCGTCATGCTGGCCGTGGATCTCGACCAGCATCCCGCCCAGTTCGCGCAGCGTGGCGGCGGAGGCGGGCTGGTCGTTGACGAAGGCGCGGCTGCCGCCGTCGGCCTTGACCAGGCGGCGGATCACCAGCGCCTCGCCCGGATCGGCGTCGAAGCCGTTCTCGGCGAGCAGGGCGAAGGCGGGGTGGTCGGCCGGCAGGTCGAACCCCGCCGACACCATCGCCTGCGCGGCGCCGGTGCGGACGAGGCCGCTGTCGGCGCGGGTGCCGAGCGCGAGGCCGAGCGAATCGAGCAGGATCGACTTGCCCGCGCCGGTCTCGCCGGTCAGCGTGCCCAGACCCGGGCCGAATTCGAGATCGAGCGCCTCGATCAGCACGACATCCCGGATCGCCAGCGTGGTGAGCATGGGACATGTGTAGAACAGCGGCATAGGCCCCGCCAAGGGGTTCCGAGGATGCGTCATGCCACGGAGGCCGGGATCTCGGCAGGTGAGGAGATGAGGTCGGAACAGGAGCCGCCCGAGATGCCGGCCTCCGCCGGCATGACGGGTGATGTCTTGACCTCAGCTCCCCGTCACGCGCCGCGCGAAGGCGGTGATGTCGGCCAGCACCGGGGCCTCTCCCCGGAACGGCCGGGCGAGGGCGGTGACGATGCCGACATGGCCGAGGTCGCGATAGACCTTGAGTTCGGACGACACGCCCGCCGCGCGCAGCCGGGCGTCGAGGTTGATCGAATTCTTCGGCCAGACGGTGCCGTCCTCGCCGCCGTGGAGCAGCAGCACCGGCGGGGCCGAGGCGTCGGCATAGTGGATCGGCTGGGTCTCCTCGGGCTTCGGCCAGGCGCCGAAGGCGTCGGTCACCACCTTCCCGTTGAACGGCAGGAAGTCATAGGGGCCGGCGAGCCCGGCGAAACCCTTGATCGCGGCGCGGTCGGGACCCAGGAATTGCGGGTCGAGCGCCAGCATCGCCGCATTGTAGGCGCCCGCCGAATGGCCGACCAGGACGATGCGGCCGGGGTCGCCGCCATAGCGGCCGGCATGCGCCCGCACCCAGCGGACGGCGGCGGCGCAATCCTGCACGAAGCCGGGGAAGCGCACCTCGGGGACCAGCCGATAGTCGGGGACGACGGTGACGAAGCCCGCCGCCGACAGCGCCCGCGCGGCGAAATGATAGCCCTCGCGCGTGCCGTTGGCCCAGGAGCCGCCATAGATGAAGACGATGACGGGCAGGGGGCGATGCGCTCCGGCGACCGGGGCGTAGACGTCGAGCTGGCGGCGCGGCCCTTCGCCATAGGGGACGTCGGCGGCGACCAGCCGGCTCGCGCCGTCCTTGGGCATCACCGTATCGAACGCGCGCAACGGCGAGCAGGCCGCCGCCACCAGCGCCCCGCACATCAGCACCGCGACCCCGGCGAGGGTGAGCTTCGTCATCATGGCTCCGTCATTATCGGCTGAACGAGATTACGTCAGCCGGTAACGACGGGTTGCGGCGCGCGCTGTGATCGGCGGCATTCGGATGGATGGGGCGCCCAGCGCGTCATCCCGGATCACGTCCGGGATGACGATCTATCGTGGCGACGGCTCAGCGTTGCTTGTCGTCCCGATCGGCCTGGTCGCGGCGCTGCTGCTGGTTGCGGTCCTGCTGCTGCTCCTTGCCTTGCTGGTTCTGCTGGCGGTCGACCGAGCCCTGGCGCTGCTGGTCCTGCCGTTCGTGCGGCTGTCCTTGCTGGCCCATGGAGGACGGATTGTTGCGGTCGTTGCCGCCCTGGCGATTCTCGCCCATGGCATCTTCTCCTGCGAATGTCCCGGCATTGGGACGGTGGGCAGAACGGGCAGGGGGCGGCGGGCGTTCCTGTCGTTACGGATCAACCCGTTGAAAACGCGATATTGTGATGACGAAACGAGCATCGGCGCGTTAGCGCCGTTGCGGAGTGCGGCGATGCTCCCTAGGACGCGGGCGGTATTTCGAGAAAGGGTATCTATGTCGCAGCCGTTGAGGGTCGCGCTCGCAGGTTTGGGAACGGTCGGCGCGGGCGTCGTCAAGCTCATCGACGAGAACCGCGCGCTCATCGAGCGCCGTGCCGGCCGCCCGATCGAGATCGTCGCCGTTTCGGCGCGCGACCGGTCGCGCGATCGCGGCGTCGATCTTTCGCGCTTCGCCTGGGTCGACGACGCCACCACGCTGGCGGCGTCGGGCGATGTCGACGTCGTGGTCGAGCTGGTCGGCGGGTCGGACGGCCCGGCGCTGACCCTGGCGCGCGACACGCTCGGCGCGGGCAAGCCCTTCGTCACCGCCAACAAGGCGATGATCGCGCATCACGGCCTCGAACTGGCCGAGCTGGCCGAGCAGAAGGGCGTCGCGCTCAAATATGAAGCGGCGGTCGCGGGCGGCATCCCGGTGATCAAGGGGCTACGCGAGGGCGCGGCCGCCAACGTGATCAGCCATGTGTTCGGCATCCTCAACGGCACCTGCAACTATATCCTCACTGAAATGGAGGAGAAGGGCAGCGACTTCGCCGAGGTGCTCGCCGAGGCGCAGCGGCTGGGCTATGCCGAGGCCGACCCCAGCTTCGACATCGACGGCATCGACGCGGCGCACAAGCTGTCGATCCTCTCCAGCCTCGCCTTCGGCACCGCGGTCGATTTCGATTCGATCGAGGTCACCGGCATCCGCCACATCATCGCCGCCGACATCGCCGAGGCCGCCGCGCTCGGCTTCCGCGTCCGGCTGGTCGGCCATGGCGAGGAGAGCGCCAAGGGGCTGTTCCAGCGCGTTCATCCCTGCCTGGTGCCGCTCAGCCATCCGCTCGCCCATGTCTCTGGATCGCTCAACGCGGTGGTCGCGCACGGCAATTTCGTCGGCCGGCTGTTCTTTCAGGGGCGCGGCGCGGGCGAGGGGCCGACCGCGTCGGCGGTGGTCGCCGACCTGATCGACATCGCGCGCGGCGAGACCGGGCCCGCCTTCGCCATGCCGGTGGCGGCACTCGCCAAGCCGGCGACGGCGCCCGCCGGCGACCGGCGCGGCCGCGCCTATCTGCGCTTCACCGTCGCCGATCGTCCGGGCGTCCTGGCCGAAATCACCGCGGCGATGCGCGACGCCGGCGTCTCGATCGAGAGCCTGATCCAGCGCGGCGTCGCCGACGACGGCAACGTCCTGATCGCGATGGTGACGCATGTCGGCCCCGAGCGCGCGGTCGCCGATGCGCTCGACCGGCTCGCCGGCTCGCAGAGCCTCGCCGGAACGCCCATGTTGATGCATATCCTCGACGAATAGAGGCTGCGCTTCTCGACATTGTCACGCGGCTCGCTTAATCGCTTCGCCGATCCCAAAAACAGAAGAAAAGGCAATCCTAGATGGTAAAGCCCAGCAAGGCGCTCGACCGGGTTCTGGTTCTGGAAATGGTGCGGGTGACGGAGGCGGCCGCGATCGCCGCTTCGAAGCTCGTCGGTCGCGGCGACGAAAAGGCCGCGGACCATGCCGCGGTCGAAGCGATGCGCGCAGCTTTCAACGGGCTCGACTTCGACGGCACCGTGGTGATCGGCGAGGGCGAGCGCGACGAGGCGCCGATGCTCTACATCGGCGAGAAGGTCGGATCGGGCATCGGCACGGGCCCGAAGATCGACATCGCGCTCGATCCGCTCGAAGGCACCACGATCACCGCCAAGGCGGGCCCCAACGCGCTGGCGGTGCTCGCCATCGCGGAGGAGGGCGGCCTGCTCAACGCGCCCGACGTCTATATGGACAAGCTGGCGATCGGACCGGGCTATGAGCCCGGCATCGTCGGCCTCGACCGCAGCCCGACCGAGAACGTCAAGGCGCTGGCCAAGGCCAAGGGCGTCGAGCCGAACGAGATCATCGCCTGCGTCCTCGACCGGCCCCGCCACGAGAAGCTGATCGCCGAGCTGCGGTCGCTTGGCTGCGGCATCATGCTGATCCCCGACGGCGACGTCGCCGGCGTGATCGCGGTGACCAATCCGGAAACGACGATCGACGTCTACATGGGCTCGGGCGGCGCGCCGGAAGGCGTGCTCGCGGCGGCGGCGCTCAAGTGCGTCGGCGGCCAGTTCCAGGGCCGGCTGCTGTTCCGCAACGACGACGAGAAGGCCCGCGCCCGCAAATGGGGCGTCACCGACCTCGACCGCATCTATCATCTCGACGACCTGGTGAAGGGCGACGCGATCTTCGCGGCGACCGGCGTCACCGACGGCTCGCTGCTCGAAGGCGTCAAGCGCCGCGCCAGCGGCTGCATGACCACCGAGAGCGTCGTGATGCGCGCCTCCAGCGGCACCGTCCGCTGGGTTCGCGGCGAACATCGCAACTGACCTTTATCCCTCTCCCCTCGGGGAGAGGGAGGGGCCCATTGCCTGGGCAATGAGAGGGTGAGGGCACGCTATCCTCACCCTTGTTGCCGGATGGCGCTGAATCAGGTTCAGCATCCCGGCGTGAGGCGCTAAGGCACCTCTATGCGCACTCCCGTCCTCAACGTCGCCCGTTCGATCCTCGGCCAGCCCTGGCATTGGCGGGGCGGCACGGTCGACGGGATCGACGCGGGGTTCGAGGCGGACGACCTGATCACCCAGCTCCTGCTCGCGCGCGGATGCCCGCGCGAGGCGGTCGAGCTGCACCGGCTGCCGACGATCCGCGGCTTCATGCCCGATCCGTCGATCTTCCGCGACATGGACGAGGCGGCGGCGCGGCTGGCCGACGCGGTCGAGCATGGCGAGCCGGTCACCATCTTCGGCGATTATGACGTCGACGGCGCGACCTCGGCGGCGCTGCTGATCCGGCTGTTGCGCGACCTGGGGCTGAGGGCGGGGTTCTATATCCCCGACCGGCTGATGGAGGGCTACGGCCCCTCGGGCGAGGCGCTGCTGAAGATCGGGGAGGGCGGCACCCGGCTGATCGTCACCGTCGATTGTGGCGCGCAGGCGTTCGAGGCGCTGAAGCTCGCCAGCGACGCCGGCATCGACGTGATCGTCGTCGACCATCATAAATGCGCCGCCGAGCTGCCGCGCGCCTTCGCGCTGGTCAACCCGAACCGGCTCGACGAGGACGAGGGCGCGGCGCACGGCCATCTCGCGGCGGTCGGCGTCGCCTTCCTGCTCGGCGCGGCGCTGCTGAGGGTGCTCAGGGCGCGCAACTTCTTCGCGACCCGGGCCGAGCCCAAGCTGATCGACCTGCTCGACATCGTCGCGCTCGGCACCGTCGCCGACGTGGCTTCGTTGCGCGGGCTCAACCGGGCGTTCGTCGCGCAGGGGATCAAGGTGATGGCGGGCCGCCGCAACATCGGCCTCGCCGCGCTGATCGAGGCGTCACGGCTCGAACGGGCGCCGACCTGCACCGACCTCGGCTTCGCGCTCGGCCCCCGGATCAACGCCGGCGGCCGGGTCGGCAAGTCCGACCTCGGCGTCCGCCTGCTCACCACCGAGGATCGCGACGAGGCGCGGACGATCGCGGCCGAGCTCGACCGCCTCAACGAGGAGCGCCGCGCGATCGAGAAGGCGGTGCAGGAGGAAGCGGAGACGCTGTCCGGCTCGCAGGGCAACCGATCGGTCGCGGTGGTCGCGGCGGGGGGCTGGCATCCCGGCGTGATCGGGATCGTCGCCGGCCGCCTGAAGGAGAAGCTCGGCCGTCCCGCGCTGGTGATCGCGCTCGACAAGGACGGCGTCGGCAAGGGATCGGGCCGCTCGATCGGCGGGGTCGATCTCGGCGCGGCGATCCTGGCCGCCAAGGACATGGGCCTGCTGGTCGCGGGCGGCGGCCATGCGATGGCGGCGGGGGTCACGGTGGCGCCCGGCGGGGTCGACGCGCTCGCCGATTTCCTGGAGGAACGGCTGGCGAGCGACGTCGCCAGGGCCCGCGACGATCGCGCGCTGCTGCTCGACGCGGTGGTGGCGCCGGGCGGCGTCACCCCGTCGCTGGTCGAGGCGCTGGAGGCGGGCGGCCCCTATGGCGCCGGCTGGCCCGCGCCGCGCATAGCCGCGGGCGCGGTGCGGGTGATCAAGGCCGACGTGGTGGGGCAGGGGCATGTCCGCACCATCGTCTCGGGTCGCGACGGCCGCTCGATCAAGACGATCGCCTTCCGCGCCGCCGACAGCGCGCTCGGCCAGGCGCTGCTCGGCGCCGGCCCCGACCGCACCCTGTGGATCGCCGGCCGCCCCAAGGTCGACGACTGGGGCAGCCGTCCGGCCGCGGAACTCCATGTCGAGGACGCCGCCTGGGCCGATTGAGGGCGGACATGTGCGAAATATTCGTACAGCCGCCTTGACCATCCCCGACACCTGCCCTAATCGGCCCGCCACGACGCTACGCGGCCCCATCGTCTAGCGGTCTAGGACGTCGCCCTTTCACGGCGAAAACACGGGTTCGAGTCCCGTTGGGGTCACCATTCCTTGTTTTTCAAGGACTTAGGCGGAAAAATGGTGCGTTTGTAACACACCATTGTATCACACTTTTTTGTGATCCCGAACGGCGTCGAAGATTGCTGGAATCATTCAGACTGATCATCGTCTTGGAGATTGCGCGGGGGGACGCGCCAAACTGGCGATCCGATGCGCAACGCTATCGAAAGCGATTAAAATAAAGCCCGTAAAGCATCTATTCCTAGATATGGCTGTCGACCAGCCTAAATCCAAAAATAGCGCTCTACGGGCCTATATGGGCCAAATTTGACCTATTTAGATGAGGAGGTCAGCTTGATGCCTCGACCTTCTTCGGACGACCTCTAGCGGGGGCCTTTGCAGGTGCTTTTGCTGGAGCTTTTGCGGGCGCCTTGGTGGAGGCGGGTTTGCGGCCTAGACCGATCTTCATCGCAAGCTGCTTGCGCTGCTCGGCATAGTTAGGTGCAACCATCGGATAATCGGCGGCCAAGCCCCACTTGGCGCGATATTGCTCGGGGGTCATCTGATAATGGGTCATCAGATGGCGCTTGAGCATCTTGAGCTTCTTACCGTCCTCCAGGCAGACGATGTAATCGGGTTTCACCGATGAACGGACGGAGACGGCAGGCTTCAATTCCTCCTGTGGGGCTTCAACCGGCTGACCAAGGCCATTCAAGGCGTCATGGACGTTTTTAATCAGGGCCGGGATATCACCAGCCGCCACCATGTTGTTCGACACATGGGCGGCAACGATGTCAGCGGTAAGGGCAAGAAGGGTGTCGGTGTTGTTAGTGATGCCGTCGGACAAAATCCGCTCCATTATAAAGAGGGTACGCTTCTACTGTGTTGCTAACAGCCTTGTAGGCCGAGACAAACGGGGAGGTAAAATCAAACAAGCGATTATCCTTGATCGAAAATATTCATGGTCCGATACAATCCTCGGGAAATGGCGGAAATCTGACGTTTTCTTTATTTAAGAGCGCATCAGATATTAGTTAAGAGGGCGTCAAAAACGAGCTCTTGCAAGCCCTATTTCCGGGCCTATTAGAGGTGATCCACGTTTCACCACGAGGATCGTCATGACTCCAAAGGTTCCTATATTCGCCGCGATATCCATGAGCGCCGCCTTCAAGGGCGAGGCTGCGGACCGTGTTTCGCGACATAATCCTTTTGCGCCTGATCTAGGGTCATCCCCTGCGATTATTCCAACACTCCCGCTTCGCGGGAAATCTGGACGCTTCGCTAATACCGGAGATAATCCATAGAGTTTAAGTATATACCGGAGATGATGAAAGAAAAGAAAAATTAAGTTAAATCTCTGTGGTTATATCACCAGAAGTTAAGATAATTTAATATAATTTAAGTAAAATAAACCCGCCTTAGCGGTAAGGATTCCAGGTTTATTCAACACGTTACGGGAATGGATTGCATATGGATTAGGTTTATGCTAACCAAATCCAAGAAAATGTAATCACTTTCCTATATAAAGATTTTAATAGAAAAATGGTTACTTTTTATAGGAGTAACCTTTTAATGAAATTAGATAAATATACCGCATATAAGGCCGCATCAGTTATTGATGACGATCGGGAATTTGAAGAAAGCATAAATGAGATTAAGATTGATCGCCGGTTCGATGAGCTCAATAGGAGGATAACATTTGGTGCTTCATCCTCAGAGATCATCGTTTTCCCTGCCGATCCCGGTTTTGGAAAATCCCTAAAATCAGCGGAAAAGCTAGGGATTATGGTCAAATACGGCTCCTTGGACAAAGGGGCATTGGTTGTGGTTTCCCGGCTATGGGAAATCGATGCCTATATTAAGAATGCAGGGCTCACCGACCACGATTATGCGGTGTTCACCGGGGATGCCGGATATAATGTCAAGGGCCTTGGTAGCGGCAAGGTTGATGAAGCCACCGTTCTCCTCACCACCCAGCAAATGTTCCGGAGTCGGGTGAAGGGTAAGCTTTTTGCCGATTGCTCGGAATTCCATTTCCATGGTGCGCCCCGGGGATTGAGGTTGTGGGATGAAACCATCGATCCTGCTGAGGCTGTATGTATTTCAAGGGATCAACTTACCGCTCTTTTCCTTCCCCTTAGACCGGTTGAACCAAAGTTCGTCGCGACGTTGGAGGAATTTATTGGAATATGTGACCGGGCAGCGGGGGACGATATGATTTCAATATCATCGGCCTTTGCTCGGATGGCTATTGGCGTGGAATCAGCGAGAAAGAAGCTCCTCGATAAACCCCAGCGTGAAACATTGAAGGGGTTGGGCCTGATGGAAGGCACGGAAGCCGTTAAAACTCCATTTTATGGCACGGGCTGGGCTCTAGCTGGTTGCAGCCATCAACTACCGGCGGATATCGCCCCATTAATCGTGCTGGATGCATCGGCGAGGGTACGGCGTACCTATGACCTATGGCAAAAGCGATGCCCTGACGTCCAGGTGCTCGAACCCTTGGCCCTTCGATATGATGACCTGACCTTTCATCTCTGGAAAACAGGCAGCGGCAAAAGCACCCTGCGGAAGGCGGATAAGCGCAATGCTATCTTGGATCGTGCCGCCGACCTTCTGAACCGTGATCCGCATGAAGATTGGCTGGTGATAAGCCACAAAGCTGATTTCGTGATGGATATAGAGGACGAGCTAAGGAAGCGCTTGGTAAACCCCTCGCAGTTCAAATTTGTGAACTGGGGAAACCACCATGGCACCAATGATTATGGCCACCTTAAAAAGGTTCTGGTGGTGGGACCGCAGCTTTATTCCCCGGCTGCTTATCGAGCGAAATATGCTGCGGCGGCAGGAACGGTAGGCCCTGTGAACCCTACCGACTTGCAGGCCGTCGAGCGGGGGGAGATTGCCCATAACCTATTGCAGGCTATCTGCCGGTCGCATGTACGGAATCAGAACAAGGGCTTTTGCGGCAAGGCCGATGTTTACGTCATCATGGCGGATAGGAATGATCCCGAGGGTCTATTGAACGAGACTTTCCCTAATTGCGCTATTTCGGCCTGGAGTCCTGCTAGGCCCGTCAAGGGCAAAGCGGGGGAGATAATCCGGCATTTGGAAGCCTACTTCTCTGATCCGAAAAATCTATCGATCTCCAAGGCGGACTTGAGGGCCGCCACGGGCATGACGATCAAGGCAAATCTGACCAGAATATTGAGGCATGAGCAGGTCAAAGCCTATCTGCTAAGCAAGGGCCTGGAGAATCGCTATAATTCGATCGATAGGGCAGGAAGTTAAAGGGGAAGTGTGAACGCAAAATTCCCCGCGTTAAAATCTCTCTATAGTTCTTATCCGACGGTATTTTCCTATAATGGAGAACCGACCATCACACATAGGCTAGGATCGTCGAAAGTGTGATGGTAGGATTTATGAAGGGGTTGGCTGGGAATCGATTGGAGCAACAGCTTCGAAATTTGACCTAGGACATCACCCTGATTCACGTTCTCTATCATTAGGCTTCGCTGGATCAACGCCACGTTAAAAACAGTCCAGGTTTTCATTAATCACGCGGATTTGGCCATTTCGCTGATCTGGCTCTCAAGGCGCTCAAGCTGAGCGGCTGACATTTTGCGGGCCGTCCACAAATCGCTGATCCACTTTCTCATTCTGTCGAAGTTACCTCGTTCGATCGCCTCAAAATCCTGATTGGCAAGTGGATCATAGATTATCTCGTAGCTGGAAACCCCAAGATCCTGCGGCCACAAGGTTGGAGATCTGGAGGCGACGATCATCGGCGGCGTGGGTATGTCCTGAATAAAGGTGTATTCTAGATGAGGCACGATCGCTGCCACATCTGGTACCGGCGGCTCACGGGTTCGCGGAAAAGATCTTCGTTTACCATAGTTGTCGAAAAACTGACGACACATATGGTCGTATTGGTCCTTTATCTGCTTCCACGTCGCGTCGAAGGCCTCTAGCTCCTGGTGCCATTCCTGAGCTTTCGCTCTCATCATTGAAAGATTGGGCGAGTTAGCCTGTGCGTCTGGTAGCTCGATGGTTAAGGGTTGCGCCTGCGCTGTTCGTTCGGCGCTCGTGTACCTCTCGATCGTAGGTGGAGGGGGGGCCGCGCTCTGCTCAGCTTTCTTTCCAGTCCACAGAAACGTAGCGAGCCAAGCGCAGACAATAAGGAAAGAGACGAACTGCAACGAGCCCGAGGTCGCGACCTCTCGAATAAAGACGAACTGACTGTCAAGATACGCCTTCGCATCCTGGTTGAGGGGCGCAGCACTCGCCGCAATCGCCAAACTGACGCCATAAGCTGTGCCGCCGGCGGGCGGTGCCCAAGCTAAAAACTGGTGCGCCACTCGCCAGAGCATGATCTGCATTTACCGCGCGCTAGTAGATGACGCAACGGGACACACGTCGAATCGGTGGACGGATTTTTACAATAAGGAGCCCGTCGGCATCGGTTATGGAGTTACGGATGGGTTCCATTCGCTAGATTGCCCGAGCGGCTGTTGCAAATAGGTATACCCTTATCGAACATTTCGGCGGAACAATAAAACTGTTCCAATAGGGTTGACTCCGAATTTTCGGACACATATTAAGCCATGGTCTAGAGTCTATTGGGACACTTCTCCATGTCGACCATCATTGGTTATGCTCGAGTCAGCACCGACGATCAGGATTGTTCGATTCAAGAAACCGCGTTGAAGGCTGCGGGCTGTACGATCGTGCGATCCGAAAAAAAGAGCGGCACCACGACAGACGGTAGGGCAGAGCTTGATACCGTCCTCTCCTTCCTGCACGCTGGTGATACCCTGATGGTAACGAGGATCGACCGCCTCGCCCGATCGGTGGCGGACCTTGAAAGGATCGTCGCCCAGGTAAAGGAACGCGGCGCATTCCTGCGGGCGACAGAGCAACCGATAGATACCTCCACCCCAGCGGGGGTTGCCTTCCTTCAAATGCTGGCTGTGTTTGCCCAGTTTGAAACCGCGATCCGTCGCGAACGCCAGATGGAGGGCATATCGAAGGCTAAAGCTGCTGGCGTATATAAAGGCCGCAAGCCTTCTGTTCCTGTGGATGAAGTTCGGCGCTTAAAGAACCAGGGCATGAAGCCCGCCCATATTGCCCGCGAGTTGGGGATAGGCCGGGGGAGCGTTTATAGGGCGTTAGAACCTAGCACGGTTTCCTAGCACTTCCTGCCGCGCGTCTACTGCTACGGTCCCAGCTTGACTCGGGATTGCGCCTGTCTGGGAGCCGCTGGGTTGACCACTACTAGCCAATCATGCGCTATAGTTGCGGTAGCGAAGGGTCCGAGAGGGGGAATCATGCGCACCGTAGCTGCTGGACTAGCAATGCTCTTGATTGCTGGATGCGGTACAAAGATGCCTTCTACCGATAATCCTGCGTTAGCTCCGCCGCCTTCAGCTACGAAAGAGGACCTTGAGGAGGTTCAGCGTCGTTTAGACTATTTGGAGTCACTCGATCAGACCAACACCACCTTGAAGCTTGGTGACTCCGGTTTCTCGATATTAGATGCAGGCACGGTCCGTCTGACTATCCAGTTGATGAGTGTTAGGCCACAGGGCTCTGGCTCGATTCTCACGCTCAGGTTCGGCAACCCATCGAGTGCCACAATCGCGGAGTTGGAGTTGGCGTCCCAGTGGGGAAACGTCGACCCATCCGGAGAACCTATTTATAAAGGCTCTGGTCGAGGAACGCTTAAAATCTCACAGAAAATTCCGCCTGCTAGTTGGGTGACGAGAAACGTAACGATCGATGGAACACCACCTGACAAGCTGGGCTTTGTAAGGATCAATTCCGCGACGGTAAAAAATATCGAATTATACATCCGCTGAGGTGCGCATCACCGGGGACGGAGGGGCGCACCGTTACCCCGCCTGACCAAGCGCGTTCCGCTGACCAATGCAAAACGATCGATAACGGATGAATATATACATTACGCTTGTGGATCGAATTGATTTCAGCGAAGGGCGACGAAATGGCTAGGTATGGGGAGAGGGCCTTGTCGTACGCCGAGGATTTGCCGCCGCCGCTGGCTGGTTCGCTGGCAAAGTAGTTAGGGCGTCAACAGGGCGATAGGTCATGAGGATTTTCGTGGCACTCATGGCGCTTATAACGTCGACCCCACTGATGGCGCAGAACGAATTCTGCGATCGGCTAGACGGATCATTAATAGTCAGCCCGGGTGGCAAATATATGGGCCAGATTTCTAGCCCTCTGAGCGGTGAAAGTATATTCAATAAGTTTGGCGAGTATGGAAGTAAATTTAGCCAGAATTCTATCTGGAATAAGTTCGGAACATTTGGAAACCAGTTTAATGCCGAGTCCCCATGGAATAAATTTTCGATAGACCCGCCGCGTATAATAAAAGATCGAAATATTATCGGATACTTTACGATCAACAGGAGTGTGGAGGGCGGAATTAATCCATGGATCGTCGGTATTATATGCTATGAATTTGAGCCAGATCGTTGACCGATTCATATGTAAGACTTCGCTAAACAATCACATTCCTATTTGAGTTTATAGGCCGCCAGAGAGGGGTGCATAAGTTTTGGCTGTCTACCACCTGGATTTCATTTGTCGCGCTGTAGGACGGCTTTAAATCGATTTTAGGGCCCATTTAAGCGGTGGGCTGGGGTCTATCAGTCCGCCGCGCTGACAATCGGGTTTTCGAGCGAGCAGAAAACTCATTTTTGATGGCTCGCAGGATGAATCCATCAGATGTAAAGCCGAGCGGTCTCTTTATGGCTGATCGTCATCGGCTCGGATTAGCTGGGGGTGGTCCTGCCTATCCAGTTCAAGCCGATCCTTTTGATAGCGTGCGAGTAGTGCGCCGTAGACCTGCTTCGAAAACCAATCAGGGGCATCGGCGATCAGGCCGGAGAGGACTCTGATTCGTCCGTCATAATAGCTGGCGAGAAGTGTGTTGGGCATCGCGCTTACCATCCCGTGATGGATAATATAACGCTTCGCGCCTTGTCTCAATCGGCGGGCAGCATCTTCCGTCCCGCCATCTTATCGTTCGCAGCCTACCCCATCACCATCGCGATCTAGATGCGGACCATAGCCCGGCGTGCCCGCATAGACAGGCGCAGCGCCAGCCGCTCTAGCAGCGGTGCAATTAGGGTATGACCTCGACGATGATCCCGACCCCGATCCTATCAGGCCGTAGGAGCCCCTAGGAGCGTTGTTGCCGTTCCCTCCCCTATGACAGTGATAATCCCCTGTCTTGCGGTTAGTATGGCATCCCTCGGCATTCAGCCCGCCGCTATGGGCATATGATGCTGTTGCCATGCCCAACGCTACGGCACCGGCGATATAGTGCTTCATCGGATCATCCCCCCGCCTTTTGTTGCGCTTTCGTAGCGACATTGGAAGTCCGGGTTAGTCCGAATTGGCTTGAATTATGTTCTTCTTATGTTCAATAATCCGCTTCATCAGATTCGTTCTAAGAGGAAGCGGAAATGGAGCATGATCTCCGTTTACGGGCGGCGGCCCGTGCTGTTTACGATGCCGTTTATCCGACCGATGAGCTTGCCCCTGTCGGGTTCGAGGAAGCCGAAAAATTCGGCACCATCCACTATCGCCGTGCTGTTGAAGCTGCCCGCGCCTGTTTCATGGTCCGCGCCGATCAGGGCGAGCAATTGCCTTTGATCTAATCTCCATGATCACTGTTCGGGAGCACCTGATTTTCAAGGCCCTCGCCGCTCTCTACGAAATCCGACAAGAAAGTCAGGATGGTCCGATCCAGCCGAGTTGGTCCCTTAGATTCAGCCTCGCCTATCTGTTTTCCCAAAGCCACGGAGGGCGCGAACCCTTCGAATATTTCTGGACGGCAATGCAAGAAATGCACCCGCTGTCTACCGATGACGGGCGCTATATGCGCCATTGCAACCTGGGCCGGGCGATAAGCTGCATCATCCACGGGCTAGGGTTCAATGATACCGCCCGGATAGGAGAATGCCTTAGCCATCCTCATCGCGGGCAAGCCGTCCATGATTTCTGGGCAGAGGTACAGGTCCAACTCGACGATGGACGGCCGATGCCCGCGCGACGGTTCAAGAGGGGATAGAAGGCGGGTAGCTGTCCGTGCCTCTACCCCGGTCCATCTACTGTTTCACCTCCGTTGAGGGAAATTCCGGGAACGTTAGCTGATCTATGATAGTCGATTCTAAATCCAATAGGTATAGGAACAACTGACTGGCGCCGCTTGCCAAGCACGCTGCCGACCGACGATATCTAAACAGCTATAGCCTATGACGGGGGTCGCCATGAGCATCGCCGATCATCGCGAATATTTTGAGCGCCGCCTTTCGGAGAGCGCCGCGCTCGCCGAAAAAGCCGGCGATCCTGCGCTAGCACATGTCTATCGGCAATTTGCATCTCACTATGCGCGGGCGCTTGCCGAGGAGCAGCAAGGCAAGTTGCGTGTCATCAGCACCGGTCGTCGCGGATTGGCGAAATAGCTACGGCAAGAGCTTTCAGCGCCATATATCGTATTTTGCGATTTAAGCCTCGTACAGTTCGTCTATGAAAAGATGGCTGTTTTCTTACCACCTAAAATAGATTTGTTGCCCTGTACGAGGCTATAAATGCCATCTATGGCATATCTGGCACCGGGCCTACAGTTTGGCACGTGTCGTGCGGTTAAAGCCTTAGCCCTGCTAGCAACGTGACCATATTATCATCGATATTGAACTCGTTGTACCGAGTGTAGTTACCCTCAAAGCCAACATAGAAGCTTTTGGAAATGGCGTGCTGCCATCCAACGCCTACTCGCCATCCATCCAAGCTGCCAAAATTTTTGACCTTCATCCTCGAATAGCCGCCGGTGGCGTATATAAGGCTGTTTTCCCCGATCCTTGGCCCGATCTTGAGCATCGCGGAAAGGTCATGGCTCTTGGAAAGGCCGAAATATTCTGTCGTCGAGGAATCCAAGCCGACATCGAAGCCGATAACGATGTCCTTGCTTGCGGGCGCTTGATACCCCGCCCTAAAGCCGTAGGTAACGCCATCTGGATTGCCTATCTCGTCCAGGCGCTCATAGCCCAGCCGAACCTCGACATTCGCACCTGTTAATCCATCGGCAAGAGCAGGTGATGCCATGCCGAGGGCAAGGCCGCTGATGAGAATGCTGCGGATAGATTTCTTAAGATGGGTGTTGATCACAATATCCCCCATTAATATTTAAGGTCAGCGAAGCTGTATCAGGCAGAATTCATGAGCTGACAGGTTCTTAAAATCGGATTATTATGTAACTAATTCTTGATAAACTGGCAGACTCCAGCGCCGCCGCCTAGGAAGCCCTTGGAAGGCCCAAACGCGCCGAAGTCGTATCCTTCGATAATCTGAGTTGCGATGTCGCCGACGAACAATACGGTATGCGGTTCAAAGCCCGTATAACCGCCATAAGAATTCTTAGCATTGATTAAGACGTTTACCGCCCATCCCTGCCAAGCCATTCCTTTTCCTTGAAATAGGCCCTTTTTGCAGTAGCCCGGAAGAATGCTGCCTATTTCATATTGTGCGCTGTCGGGGTCTTTGAGATAGGTTTGCCCGATGGCTTTTACGCCCGCCAGAATGTCGCGCGGCTGAGGGCCAATCTCCCCCACGCTGATGACTCGTTTTATCGGGCCCGCCGATACGGCAGATACCCCAAACAGTGCACTAGCGACCAGCAATGTTAATTTCATCATGATACCGCCCCTACTGGTTAACCTAGGGGCTACCCGGCCTAAAGCCGGGCGTTCGTAACCTTGCACAAGGACAAGGCGCTGCCGCTTGTGGGTTAGCTGCTGCCCGGCGCTCGACGCGAGGATATCCTTTTTTGGCCAAATTTTGGCAGGGAAGGAATCGGTCATGTCGAAGAAGATTGTGGCACCGGCTTACGTAGCGGCGATCGAGCGGGCGGAGGCTGATCCGTCCGCGGCGCGGTTCTGGGTTGGTCTGGACGTCGGCTATAAGAGCAGCGCGGTTTGCGTCGTCGATTGCGACGGAGCGATTGTTCACCAGGTCTCGATGAAAAGCAGCGCGACCGAGATCGGACGCTATCTGCGTAAAAACTTCAAATCGCATGTCACCCTTATTGGCATCGAGAGCGGCGGCCTCACGCCGCATCTGACGACCAAGCTGCGCGCGCAGGGCTTCCAGGTCGTGGTGCTCGATGCGCGGCAGGTGCATCGCGTGTTGTCGGTCAAACGGAACAAGACCGACACGAACGATGCGCGCGGCATCGCCGAGATTACACGGACGGGTCGGGAATATCTGACCGAGGTCTACGTCAAATCGAACCTGTGCTTCGAGATCAGGGCCTATCTCACCATGCGCGACCGTCTCGTCAAACAGCGGCGGGAAACCGAAGCGATGATCCGCGGCCTGGTTCGGGTCTACGGCGGGCGGATCGAGAGCGGGACGGAAACCGCCGCCGGCTACCGTAGCCGCGCCATCGACCAGTTGTGCCTGATCGCCGACACCGAAGGCGTCGATCTGCGTCCACGGGTCCTGCCACTGCTCGATCTATGCGAAGGCTTTTACGTCGAGGCCAACCGTATCGAGCGCGAACTGGAACTGCTGGCCGCATCGAACCCGATCTGCAGGCGGTTCATGGAGATCCCCGGCGTGGGTACGATCACCGCCATGTCGTTTTACAGCGCAATCGAGGACCCGACGCGCTTCCGGCATGTTGATGACGTGGCCGCCTATCTGGGCCTGACCCCGCGCGTCTATCAATCGGGCGAGAGCCTGACACATGGCGGCATCAGCAAGATGGGCAATCAGCTGACCCGCACGCATCTGGTCGGCGCTGCGACCGTCATGCTGTCGAATACCAAATCGTTCAGCACGCTCAAGGACTGGGGCCTCAAGCTCAGCAAGCGGATCGGCTTCAACAAAGCGAAGGTCGCGCTCGCGCGTAAGCTGGCGATTATCATGTTCAGCCTGTGGCGCGACGGCACCCACTTCATGGCCAAGGCGGCCGACGTGTCGGCGCACCGTGCGCTGATGCAGGGCCGGCTACCGGCTTAACCGCGCAGGCCACACCAGGTTCGCCCGCACAATAGCGGCGAAACAGTCCTCCCGGGAGGCGGAGGGATCGGAGACTTCGGGACTAAAGGTGAGGTGGCGACAACCTCGTTACGCTTGTTGAAGCTCCACCCTTTGCACGTGAATGCCCATACTGCGGCAGGCGATCGGCCCAACGGCCATGGCAAGCGCCGGACCGCGAAGAGACTGTTGCACTCCGGGATGGATGATGTGGACTTGCAATGATCGACGGAGAAGAAGATCATGACATAGCCTAATAAAGCCAGGATATCCTCTTCAGGAGGGCAGCAGCTAGAGACTTTGGGCGGGTAGCCTTGGACAAATAGGGTCGTTGCGGTGGGGATGCGGCTGAAAGAGGCTGCCAGTTGCGAGGGTGCGATGCACGACTCGCCGAAGTCACCGCAGAAATCGGAGGCTCTCCATGGCGATGAAAGTCGAGCCGGCGGATGTGATCCGGCATGAAGCGCTTTTCAGTGTAGGTCTTGATGTCAGCCAGCGCAGCACGAGCATCTGCGTTGTGGATGAGCAGGGCCAGGTTGTTCTGGAAGGCCAAGCGAAGACCGACCCGTTCGAGATCGGTCGCTATTTGCAGAAGCGGCTCGACGGTCCGCTGAAGCTGGGAATGGAAACGGGGAGCCTGGCCGCATGGCTCTATCATGGTTTGCGCAAAATGGGCTTCGATGTGGTCTGCATGGATGCGGTGCATGCCCATCGGGCCTTGTCGCTGAAGCGGCACAAAACCGACCGCAACGATGCGCGTGGCCTGGCGGAACTGCTCCGCATGGGTTCCGACTGGATGAACATCGTCCATGTCAGGGAGCAGGCCAGCCAGGAATTGAGGGTGCAGCTTGCCGCCCGAGGTCGGCTGGTCAAGCAGCGTGTCGACCTCGAGAACGAGCTTTGCGGCCTGCTGAAGCCGTTTGGCTTTGTGGTGGCCCGCGGCAATGTCGGTGCAGAGACCTTCCGTGACAGGGTGGTCGATGCCCTGACGCATGCGCAGGACATAGGGATCCAGATCAAGGCTCTGCTGCTACCATTGCTTGACGTGCATCGGGTGCTCGCGCGGCATATCACCGATGCCGATGCACGGCTTGAGGCTATTGCGGCGACTGAGCCAATCTGCCGGAAGCTCATGACGATTCCGGGCGTAGGCCCCGTCACAGCGCTGGCGTTCCGTGCCGCGGTGGATGATCCATCGCGCTTCAAGACCGCCGCCGATGTGGGCGTGTATTTCGGTTTGACGCCGCGTCGGCAGCAATCCGGCGAGAAGGATCGCCACGGCCGCATCAGCAAGCGCGGCGATGTCGGCATGCGCCTGCATCTGGTGCAGGCCGCCACGGTCCTGCTCGTCAGCGTCAAGCGCTGGTCGACGTTGAAAGCCTGGGGCGTGAGGCTTGTGAATCGTATCGGCTTCAACAAGGCGAAGGTGGCCGTGGCCCGCAAGCTCGCCACCGTCATGTACAGGATCTGGCGTGACCAGAGCGTCTTTCGCTGGGGCAAGGCGACCATGGAACCTGCGGCTCCTGCCGCGGCGACCAGCTAATCGTCCGACACCAGCGGAACCTGGGCGGGCGGTCTGAACCCGCTCGGGCGTTACCTGCAGGAACGGCGGGGAGGCGACCTTGATGTACGCGTATTGTCAGACCGTCCAATGGGCGATCATGACGTTGTTGACATATGAAGGCGCCACTCGTGGAAGAACCCCAAACTGACGGCATCCGGCTCGCTCCTCCAGAAGAGGACCTAACCAACGGCCGGAACGACCTCGAAGAGAATAGCGAATCCTGTCAGCGAACGCGCACCATCAGGCAAAGGAGGGTCTGACTATGTGGCGATGAGCGATATCCCCTCTTGACCACCGCAACGAGAGAATACGCGTACGCCTCCCCGACCGCATGGGTTGGAGAGTGCTGTCACGGCCGCACCTGGCCGCTTATCGAGGGGTTCTCACGCCCCACCAGCCTTCTGGGCCGGCAGAGGGGGTTTAACTTGATCGTTAGGGGAAGGCTAGGCCTTTGCCTCGATCGTTGGGAAGCGGACATTAAGCGGCCGCCCCAATCCAAAGCCCGTTATGACCCTCTTTGGGCCGATGAACGAACCCGCTACGCGGGAGGGGCGCTCGCGTACTCGACCAGCCCATCAACGCCCAGAGCTTCACCGATTATGTCGAGCAGTTCCTCGTCCCTACGCTCTCGCCCCGCGATATCGTCATCAATCTGAGCAGTCACAAGCAGCCTGAGATCCGCAAGGCCATCCGCAGCGCAGGCACCAGGCTACTGTTCCTGCCGCCATACAGTCCCAATCTCAACTCGATCGAGCAGGTTCTTAGCAAAACTCAAACATCTGATGCGCAAGGCTGCCGAGCCTACTCATGAAGCAACATGGCGGCGTATCGGATCTTTGCTCGATGCCTTCAGCCCTGCCGAATGCCGCAATTACCTCCTCAACTCAGGCTATGGATCAACCTGACTAAGATCCATCATAAGCGCCCCGGCGCTAAGGGGGCCACACGGGGGCGAGCATTCAGGCGAACGGCGCGGCAGCGAGAATATTCGGGCTCTGGACGATGACATTGCACCACCGCTTGGCCCGGGTGACCGCATTGTAGAGCAGGCGGCGCTTATGTTCGGCATCTCCCCCCACCTGATAGGGCCAGATGACCACGACGCCGTCGAACTCCCGGTTCTTGGCCTGCTGCACCGTCATCGCCGTGAACTGATGAGAGACGCCGCCGCCATGCTGCCGCCGCAGCGAGACCTGCCGTGCGATGACCGCCTCGATTTCTGCGCGCGTGAAGTTTGCGCGTCCACAGGCGTGAACCTGATTTTCGACCCATGACAATGTCGCGCGCACCGGGCCGGTGCGAGGCATCGCGCGCAGCGCCGCGCAGGCCACTACCGCTGGTGCATGGGTCTCGAGATCGAGACCGGCCAGGATCGCCTGCGCCTCGTCCCGGTCATTGCCCTCCCAGTGGATGGTATAAGGCCCAGTATTCTTCTTGCCGCATGGCCCCTGGGCGACGCGAGCGACGACCGACATCGCGAACCCGCCTTGTAGTGCCGGCGTGATCACCGCGACATCGCCGCCCTGTCGCCAGGCGATCGCATTGGCGAGCAGGGTCGCCGCTAGCGGCACGCTCGAACCCGGCGGGAGCAGCTTAAACCCGTTACCGTTGACCGGCGCATTGCCGCCGCGGATCGCGGTCGCTGCAGCCAGCAAACCTGGCGCGTCCGTGCGATGGACCTGCACCAGCGTCTCGGGGTTCGCGTCCTGCTGGAGCCAGGCGACAAGGGGATTGGGTCGAAGCGTCTGATCGAGACACTGGAATTCGTCGGCGGCGATCAAGGCGTGAACCGTACCGGCGAGCGCCCTGAGCATGCGCAGTCGCTGTGGTTTGAGATCCTGCCCCTCATCGACGAGCACGATTGGGAAGCTCGCGGCCACCCAAGCGCAGACTTGCGGTTGCTCGAACAGCAGCCCAGCAGCATCGCATACGCTGTCAAACTCGCCCTCTGCCACAGGCGGAATGGCGAGCGCGGCAGCGAGCCCGCGCCAACGTCGGTAAATGCGCCAGGCGAAAGCATCGATCGTGCAGCATTCGACGCGACCGCGCAGGTTTGCGACCGAACGCAGCCGTTCGGACAGGCGCCGCCGAGAGCCGTGCATGAAGGTCACGGCAAGGACACGCTGCCCGTTGCCCAGCGGATGCGTCTCTAGCCGCTCGGCCAGCATCGCCATCAGCCGGTGCGTCTTCCCGCATCCTGCACCACCTTCGACGGCCTGGATGGTCACGGCGTGAACACCTTGATGGCGAGATGGTTGGGGTCCGCCACAAAGAGCGGATTATCGACACCTTGAGCAACTTCGGTGATCGCGTTGAGGAGTGACCGCGCCCGGGCGCAACACGCCTCATTGGTGCCGATCGCCCCGGCAATCGCCTCGTAGCTCGAGCTGTCCTTTTTGAGCCCGCCGGCCGCGCGCACCTCACTCTTCAGCCGAGCGACGAGATCGGCAACGTCCGCCGGCGCATTGTCGATCGGGATTGTCGGCAGGCAGGCAGCGGCGTCGGCATCGATGATCCAGCCGATCACGTCCTCAAGCATCTGGCCGTCGGCCCAGCGCAAGATGACACCTGTATTGGGCGCGCCGGCCGCGACCATCGCATTGGCATAGCCCACACCTTCGGGATCGCCGTCCACCAGCGCAAAAACGCGCGGATGAAGCGGCGTCATCGCGGCGACGGTCCGCACGACCGAACCGTTGTGCGTGGGAATGACACCGACAAAGGCATCGAAGCGGCATTCGTCTGCCGCCGCCCAGCTCTGGTGCAGGTCGACGGCGCGGACGAGCAGGCCCAGCCACTCATAGTCGGTGCGGCCTTCAGGGATCAGCACGAAGTCGTGCATGACCGCCGCGATCGTCTCGACCCGGTTGACCTGAAACAGCTTGCGGACACTGTTGGGTGTGTCGGCCGGCAACGTCGACTGCAGGAGCGGCACCGAGGTCAGCGCGCCATCGTCGTTGCGCAGGACCGCGACGCCGCTTGGGTCCGCCAACGCCGCGACCATTGGCGAATGGGTCGAGACCAGGGTCTGGCGCGACAACGACTGGATGCGATGCACCAGCCGCCGCTGGAGTGCCGGCGGGACGTGCAACTCGGGTTCCTCGAGCGCCATCCAGAAATTCTCATCGGCTTCGACCCTCAGCCGGCCGAACTGCAGGAGCAGCAGCAGATGCTGGAGCGATAAGAGTCCGCTGCCGTGCCGTTTCGCAGGGAGCGGCAGGTCCACCCCGTTATGGGCATAGTGCGACACCACGGACTCGAGCAGGCCGTCGGAATCGGTCGGTGTTACCCTGAGGTGCAGCGTCGGGTTGGTGCGGAAGAAGCCGCGCAGCTCCTGATTAAGCCGGTCGACGATCGGCGACAGGCGTTCGTCCTGTTCGAGCCGCGCCTCCGGCGCGCGTAACCGGTCGCGCTCGGCGAGCACCGATTCCGAGGGCTGTCCATCGCCGGCAGCCACGACCCGCCGGAACAGCTCCGAACCGAACGATACCGTCCGGTCCCAGGTCCGTGCCGCTGGCACGAAGAAGAAGCCGAGCTCGTGGATCAGACGGGCGGGAAGGGGCGTAGCGGTCTCGTCATCGAAGACGTCGCCGACGCTGTCATCATCATGAAAATAGCGAAGCGTCTCGACTTCGAGCGACGGCCGATGAAAGCGTGCCGAGAAGGCGATCTGGCAGGTGAGCTTCCACGTCGGATCGGTTCGCGCGGGATGAACCGTGGCTGCTGCCGGGTTCCACCATTTGACGATGCCGCGGTCGTCCCGGAACCAGTCGGGATGCTGCGCGGGATCATCGTCGTGGAAGCCGATCACGGTCGCTGTCAGACGAATACGATCCTGCGGCTGCGGATTGCTGCCATAAAAATCATGCTCGGTTAGCTGCCGGATCATTCGATCGCGGCCGAACAACAGCGCCAGCGCCTCGATCACAGTGGTCTTGCCGCAGTTATTCGCGCCGACCAGCACCGTGTGCGGCGCGAAACGTATCCTACCGTTCTGCACGCCCCGGAAATTCTCGATCTTTAAGCTGGCGATCTCCATTCCATCCCCCTCTATCGATTGGATAGCTATCGGAGGAGTACCAGGCTGTCAGCAAGAGATCGGTCGGGTTTGATCGCGTTGACCAGCTCGATGGAGGTCGGTTGGGTGCTGTTGTGACGGTCGGTCACCCGCAGGCCAGCGATTGCTTTCCGCCGCATAGTCATAGTCAGCGAATTGCCATTCAGCATCGAAATGGGCTTCCTGCCGATCATCTGAGACCCGCAATTAAATGGCAGCTTCCGGGCTTGACCAACGGCTCGGCGAGCGACCAGGATTGAGGCGCAACGCGGGCGCGTCGAGCAGCGGTAACGAACGACCGCTTTCAGGCCGCCCGGTCCGGGCACCCAATGTCCGATTTTGCACCTCGTAATCGATCGTGCGCCGCCCGCCCGACCCCAGAACCCCTGGTCGTTCACCGATTCATAGGAGGCGGCGAACGACCTTTTCGTGAACATTGCTGCCATATAGCATAGAGAAGGACCCCACTGAAACCGCGGCCGATTGACCGGACACTAGATCGCTTAGAGAAAAACGTCCAAATTGGGAGACCTGATCACGCTGTCCGCGATTAACGCGCGTCGCTTCGTTAATATCGGTCCATCGCCGGTCAGTTTGAAACTATCTTGTCGCCGTGCCGACAGGATTTCGCCAGGGTTCGGGTCGTTGCGCTGTCGATAGAGGATGAGCGCGCTTTCGACATGCACGAGGTCGTCCTCGTCGGCCTTTTCGACCAAGATGCTACCTACCACTCGCACCGTGCGAGACGGCGGTGATTCCGCCCAGCAATGCCCGCTCATCAGGCGCGCCACCCGCGCGCGCAGCCGACTCTTATTGTCAAAAACGTGATGTCCGCCAGCCGAGGTCTCATCCCCATAGTTCGTCCGCGCGACGCGCAAGGGAACTTCATAGATCATCGCCTCGTCGAGTAGGTCGAGCCATTCCGTGAAGCGGCGCTCATCAAGCAATTTGGCTTCATAGGACAGGAAGCGGGACACTGCGGCAAGGACCGCGCTTTCCTCCAAATAGGGATGCGATGCCTTTGGGTCAGTCATGGTCGGCGCCCTCGCTACAGCCGTCACTGCGCATGTCATCGAGCCAGCGACGCCAGAACGCGCTCTGCATATATTCGCCATAGGTGGTATCGTAATATTGTCCCGGACCTTTCCAATCCGGGTTCGGGTCGATCCGTTTCTGCTGATAGTGGAAGCGAATCTCGGCCTTTCTGGCCCAGGGACTGCGCGCGGTTTTCGCCGGGCCTTCCCACAAAATTGAGTCGTCGGACTCTACCATGCCCCCCACCCCGAAGCCATATTGACCCGCGATGTAGGACTTGCGTTGCTCCTCCTCCGGCATGAAGGCAAAGTCGAGCTGCCAATGCCACATCTCCATGACGCCCGGCTCGAGAGGTTGCCAAAGCCTTATATCGGTGAAGGGCGTCGCGGGCTGACCCGGTTCGGTCGGGCCCGGGAAGCGCAGGAAGCTGAAGTTGGGAAAGATTGTTCCGATCGTGGGCGGCACGTTCTTGATGATGTCGAGCTGGGTTTCGTCTAGCTTCGACAGCTCGAACTTCGCGCGCAATTCCGGCGGATAGCCCCAATATTCATAGTCCGGACCGAACCAGTCCGACAGGGTATGGCCGATGAAGCTGTGTCCGTTCTCGAACAGGAAGCCGCGCGCCTTGTCGCCATTGGCGCGCGGATCGCTGCCCGGGCGGTTGGCGGTCGTCGCGGAGTAATGCGCGGTGCCGACATGATAGGAATCGCCGCTGAAATTTTCGGCGCCGCTCTTCCAGTCGGCCCGCATGATGAAGCGCTGCGGCGGCGCCAGGACACGCAGGCCGTCAGGATGCAGACCGAAAATGGCGTCGAACATCCAGAGCGCGCTACCGAGATAGTCGCGCAATGTCGGCACATTCTCCGCCAGGCATCCGAAGATGAAGCCGTGGACGCTTTCGACGCGAGGCGCCCGCAACAAGCCCCATTTTTGCGGGTCCGGGCGCTTCTCATAAGCCTGCGACATATCCGGCGCACCCACGAACTCGCCGTTATTCTTGTACACCCAGCCATGATAAGGGCAGCGAAACCGGGTGGTGTTGCCGGAATCCTCGAGGCAGACCGGCGTGCCCCGATGTCGGCAGTGATTGAGCAATACATTGACCTGCCCGTCGGTGCCGCGCGACACAATGACCGGATCCAGGCCAATGCGGCGCTGGACGAAATCCCCCGACTTGGGAATTTCGGTCTCATGCGCGAGGAATACCCATGTCCGCGTGAAGATTCGCTCCATTTCCGCGCGGAAGATGCTGTCGTCCTGAAACGGTTCGACCGGCATCAGGCCCTCGTTGAGCCCTTGCTCGACACGGTCGCAGACCTGGCGGACATATCGCGCCTCGTCGCCATCGTTGACAGGTTTATATCGGTACATCTGCTAAACTCCTCGCGCGCAACGCGGAAAGGGCGCCGCACTGTCGTCAGGGCCGGAAGCGGTCACGGGCGCCCCCTCGGCCTATTGCTATGCCGCCAGATAGTATTCGATCAGCAGGCCGTCGGGATCCCTGATGAACAGCGCCCGCTTAGCCGAGCCTTCCTCGACCCGGTCGAGTTCGATCTCCTCCGCATTTGCAGCTTCCAAGGAGGCATCGAACGCCGCGCCGTTCCGTGCCTGAAAGGCATAATGGCTGAGCGATGGGCTGTCGGCCTCCACCAGCACCAGATTATAGGGATAAGCGTCGACGCCGGCGGCGAGGTGGAGAACGGTCTTGCCGTCTTCGCTTGCCCGTTCGACGACGCGCAGGCCGATGACCTTGGTATAGAAGGCCTCCATCGCGTCGATTTGCGGCGTTCGCAGAACGGCGTGGGTAAGGCGCCACGGTTGAAGCACGCCGATGTCGGAGGGGTTCAGCCTGGGCGCCAGATCGATCAGCGAGCGCTTTTCGGCCGGCGCCTCCAACGGATTCCAGGCGCTCGTGATGAGATCCATCGCGCCGGTGCAGGTGGAGCGCCAGTCCTCCATCGTATCGGCATATAATTCATTCGAGTTGCCGTCGGGATCGATCAGATAGACGCTGTGCGCGATCTGATGATCCGCAGTGGCCCGGACCGGCAGGCCGGCCGCGACCATCTGCCGGTAGCTCTCGACCAACTCATGCTCGCTGTGCATTTCCCAGGCGAGATGGTTGAGACCCGGATGCAGGCCTGCCGACTTCGGGATCTGCACGCGCCCGTCGCGCGAAAGGCGGTCATGGCCATTCGACGTCTCGATGATGCCGACATCATGCGGCGTATGGCCCGTTCCCAGGAAGGACGCGCCGATGCCAGGCTCGGTAAATTCGACGTTGAGCCCGAGCACCTTGTTGTAGAAGCGTTCGGATCGCTCCAGGTTTTTCACCCAAAGGTTGACGTGACCGATGCGCCGGGGGGGGAAGGGCGCCGTGTAAGCGGACGGGTCGGACATGGGAACTCCTGAGATTAGATCTTGAGGTCATTCAGTTCGGTCGACGCGGCGCGGTCGGCGTGACCAACGGACCGCGCCACCGTCTCGATCGCCAGCCAGGCCAACAGCGCGAACGCGAAGTTTGCGATCGCCAGCAGGCGGAGTTCGTCAAAGCCTGGCGCCATCTCCGCCAGCTGCAGCAAGGCCAGGGGCGACAGGAACTGGCCGACGAAGAAGGCCGAACTCCAGCCGCCACCGCTCGTGCCACGGTGATCGGGCGGGGACAGCCTGAGAACGGCGGCCACTGTCGCCGGCACAAACATGCCGCATCCGAGTTGGTTGATGAACGCGCCGGTGACGAGGCCGGTGACGCCGGGCAATATGGCCGCGAGCGCGAGACCAATTCCTGCCACGACCGCGCTTGCGGCCATCAGTCGCGACAGCCGCACCTGGCTAACGAAACGAAAACTGATCGCGCCGATCGGATTGCCGATCCCGGCGATCGCAATCAACTGGCCTATCTGCGCCGAGCTCTCGATGTTGCGGAAGGTCAGCAAGCGGCCCAATTGCAAAGGGATCACGTAAAACAGGATCGCCGACACGATCGTCACCACGAAGATCATCGCTACGGCGGGGATCGACACGCGCTGCGTCGGCCGTCCCAGCTGCTTCGCCGCATGCGACCTCTGCGTCACGGCCGGCTCATAAATGACGAAGCAGGCGATGAGGAAAACGATGAAGGCTATCGCATAGGCGGCAAATGGCGCTCGCCAGCTGATACCGCCCAACGCACCGCCGAGAATATAGAAGCCAAGGGCCGCCAACCCGGTTACCGAGGCCTTGTAGGCGATCCATTTATCCCGACTCGGCCCGACGAAATAATCGCCGATGAGCGCGAAATTGACCGCCAGAATGACCGCTTCGGTGATTCCGAGGCCAAATCGCGCCGCCACGATCGCTATCGGATGCGACAGGAACAGGGGCAGCACCCCTAAAATGCCATAGAGGAACAGCGAGGCCAGCAACATTCTCCGCCGACCGAGGCGGTCGACCAGCAGCCCGCCGATCGGTGAGAAAATCGCGATCGCCAAAGCAGGCGCGGTGAGCGCGATCGCACCCATCCGCAGCGAGCCACCCGACATCGCCGCCAGGGCCTTTTGCATCGGAAACGCCACCGGTGACAGAAGGACGACCCCCATCACGGGCAGCGACGAGCCGGCGACGATGGTGAGCCCTTGCGTAACACCCGCCTGTCGGTCGCGCGCATGTCCAACCTCACTCATCTCCACGCTTTCTCTCTCTTGCTCAGCATCGCCGCGGGGCATTGGTGCGACCATGGCTTCTGCATCGGTCATTCTCCGGCCTTCACGGTCTCTCGCGCGATGACGATCTGCTGGATCTGGCTGGTCCCCTCATAGATGCGGAACAGCCGGACATCGCGATAGAAGCGTTCGATACCCTGATCGGCGACATAACCGGCACCGCCGAAAATCTGGACCGCTCGATCGGCGACGCGTCCGACCATCTCCGAGGCGAAATATTTGGCCGCCGCTGCGCCGAGCGTCACATTGTCTCCGCGATCGCGCTGCCGCGCTACGTCGAGCGTGAGCGCACGCGCCGCCAGCGTCTCGGTCTTGGAGTCGGCAATCATTGCCTGGATGAGCTGGAGTTGCGAGAGCGCTCGTCCGAATTGCCGCCGTTGCTGCGCGAACGCGACGATGTCGGCGATCAGCCGCTCGGCGATACCGACGCATATCGCCGATATGTGCAGCCTGCCGCGATCGAGGACGCGCATGGCGAGCTTGAAGCCCTCCCCTTCCGATCCAAGCAGATGAGCGGCCGGCACGCAGACCTCGTCGAATGTAACCGTGCAGACATGGGCGCCCTGCTGCCCCATCTTGCGTTCTGGCCGGCCGACGGTGAGCCCGGGCAAGTCCCGTGGGACGAGAAAGGCGCTGATCCCAGCGGCGCCCTCCCCTCCGGTCCGCGCCATGACTGTGAACAGGCCAGCTTTGTCGGCGTTGGTGATGAAGATTTTCTGCCCGCTCAGCCGATATGTATCGCTCTCCGCGCGGGCGCGCAGCTTGAGGTTCGCCGCGTCCGAGCCCGCCTCGGCCTCAGTCAGCGCGAAGCTGGTGATGAGCTTGCCACTTGCAATGTCAGGAAGCCACCGCGACTTCTGCTCGTCAGTGCCGTACATCACTAGACCCTGGCTGCCGATGCCGACATTTGTGCCGAACACGGATCGGAAGGCCGGACTGGTCCGCCCCATCTCGAAGGCGACGAGGCATTCCTCCTCGAACGTCAGGCCCAATCCACCATATTCGATCGGGATCGACAGGCCGAACAGGCCGAGCGCCCGCATCTCGGCGACGATCGAGTCGGGTATCTCATCCTTCTCGGCGACCTCTCCCTCGATCGGGTGGAGGCGCTCGGCTACGAACCGGCGCAGGCTGGAGAGCAACTGTTCGCGCGTATCGAGGTCAAGCGGCATCGTCAGTGTCCATCAATGCGGCATTGCAGGGCTAGGTCGGGCGGCGATTTGGCGCACGCCGTCGATCACGATCGGGCTGGCGACGCCCGGTATCCCGTCCAGTTTGACGGCCATGCCGCGCGCGATTACCTGCGGATCGGCGAACGCCTCGGCCAAGCTGTTGATCGGGCCGGCGGGCACGCCGGCTTCTTCGAGCCGGGTGAGCAGATCGGCTTTCGTCCAGCGGGCGGTTGCGGCGGCGATCTCGGCGTTCAAGGCGTCGCGATGGGTCACTCGCCCGGGGTTGCGCGCGAAGCACTCGTGCTCGGCGAGCGCTAGGTCGAGGATGGCGCACAACCGAGCGAATTGCCCGTCATTGCCAACTGCGATGATGATGTCGCCATCAGCGACGCGATAGGTTTGATATGGCGCCAGGTTGGGATGAGCATTGCCCAGCAGGCTCGGGACGGTCCCCGATACCATCCAGTTCAGCGCCTGATTGGCCAATACCGCGACCTGCGTGTCGAGGAGCGCCATATCGACATGCGCGCCAGCACCGGTCGCCTGACGGCGCATCAACGCGGCGAGGATCGCGACTGCGGCATAAAGCCCGGTGAAAAGGTCGGCATAGGCGATGCCGGCCTTCTGCGGTCCCGACGCCGGATCGCCATTGAGCGACATGAAGCCGCCCGTCCCCTGGGCGATGAAGTCATAGCCGGCCCGACCGGCCTTCGGTCCGGTCTGGCCAAAGCCGGTGATCGAGCAAATCACGAGCCGATCGTTCAGTGCCAGCAGCGAGGCCGGATCGAGCCCATATTTGACGAGGCCGCCGACCTTGTAATTCTCGATCACCACGTCGGCGGTCACGACCAAGGCGTGGACCTCGGCCTGGCCGGCCGCCGTCGCGATGTCGATCGCGCGCGATTCCTTGCCGCGGTTGCAGGAGTGATAGTAAGCGGCAGACAGATTCTCGCCGTCGTCGCCGGTCACGAAGGGTGGCCCCCAATGCCGGGTGTCGTCGCCGGTTGCCGGGCGTTCGATCTTGATCACATCGGCGCCGAGATCCGCGAGTAGTTGCCCGCACCATGGTCCCGCGAGGATGCGGGCAAGTTCGACGACCTTCAGCCCAGCGAGAGGCTTTGCGGCTGTGAGTTCGGGGCTCAACATGGCGCTGACGGCGACCAATCCACCTCGGTCACCGGTTGCGACGTCGCCATCGCCAGCAATTGCTCCCGGATCCAAGGATCGCCAAAGGCAGCGCGAACGATGCGCGGTCGCACGTCCGGCGGGAGATTGGCGATCTCGCCGAACATCGATGCCCAATGCTGACACTGCTCGACATGGGGCCGCATCGCGACCTCCCAGGCAGCGAGCGCGGCCGGGATGTCACGCCGATCGTCGACATTCGCCATATAGGCGGCAAGCGCCATGCCATTCTGCATCGCCATCCCGCCACCTTGCCCCAGGTTCGGGGTGGTGGCGTGCGCCGCGTCGCCGACGATGCAGCTGTTGCCGGCCGACCAGGTGCGGCATTTCACCACCGAGTAGACGCCCCACGACACGCCGCCGCTGATCCGGGCGAAAAGATGGCGCCACAGCGGAAAACGCTCGCTCCAACTCGCGTCGATGCTGGTCGATCGCCCAGCGGCATCCGCCTCGGGACAGGTCATCGCCAGATAGATTTCGCGCTCGTTGATCGGCGTCACGAGGGTTCGCCGCCGACCACTCCACTGCTCCACGAAAAAGCCGCGATACGCTTCCGGCATATCATCTTGCGTGCCCGGCACGATCGTCCGCAGGGCGCCTTCCAACGCCTTGATCCGGGATTCCTCAAGGCCCAGCGCCCGCCGCACCGCCGACCAGACGCCATCCGCACCGATCGCGAGATCGGCCCGTACCCGGTCGCCATTGGCGAAGATCAATGTACCGTCCGGTCGTGCGTCGACCACTTCAGCGCCCGTCACGATTGTGACGCCGGCGTTTCTCGCAGCCTGTTCGAGACCCGCGATCAGATCGCTGCGTGGGGTCGCGCAAATCTTGAGCTCGGGCGGCAAGGCTCCGCCGACGAGATGCTCGCCATGGTCGTCGAGCTGGATGACGCCGCGCCCCCAGAACGGCTCGCGGAGCGCCCGATTATAGGCGCCGAGTTCCGCCAGGACCGCGAGCCCATTGTTGCGCAGATAGATGCCTGATCCGCTAACCCTGAGTTCCGGTCGGCTCTCGAACACCGTGACCGTCCAGCCACGCTGGCTGAGTGCGGTCGCCGTCGCGAGTGCGCAAATCCCGCCTCCACCGATGACTGCCTCAAGTGCTGCCATGTCGCCCTTCCACCTTTTACCTTCAATCGCCAAACCGCAGCGCCGGACGAACCGGTCCGGCGCCGCTTTACCGCCGCTGCCCTGGCTGCGACCTTAGTAGGCGTAGCGGACCCGCACGCCGAACGTCCGCGGCGCCGCAAGGAAGCCGTTGACCGGATAGCCATAATTGGCCGTCGACGTGTAAGCCGTCTCGACAGTCTTCTCATTGGTCAGGTTCTGAACGAAACCCGTCACACTCAAGCCATTGTTGAGACGATAGGCCAGGGTCAGGTCGACCTTGGCGAACGCGGCCTGCGAAACCTGCTTACTATTGAATTCGTCGAAATAATTGCGACTCTGATATCGGATATCGAAACCCGGAGCCAATTTGCCACCCGGGACGTCGAACGCATATTCGGCGCCGCCATTCACGGTGAAATTCGGCGCCTGCGGCAGTTGGTTGCCAGACAGGTTCAGGAAGCCAAGCGAGGTCCGGGACGGATCGAGGTTGATGAAATCGACGAAGCGGGCATGCAGCCAGCTGGCGTTGAAGCGCAGGCTCAGATCCTCAGTTGGCCGATATTCGGTTTCGAGTTCCAGACCATAGATGCGCGCCTTGGCCGCGTTTTGCAGCACGGCAAGGGTGCCCACGATCTTGCTGAGCTGGAGATCCTTGTAGTCATAATAGAAGCCCGCGAGGTTCAGGCGCAGCTTCTGGTCAAGCAACCGGGTCTTGAGGCCCGCCTCAAAAGCCCAGACCGTCTCGGGATCGACCGGCGGATTGCTACGCGCTCCCGTCGCGAAGGATACGCTGGTTCCACCGAGATTGAACACGCCCGCCTTGAAGCCCTTGGAGGCCGAGGCATAGATCAGGGTCTGCGACGTCGCCTGGAAATTCACGCCCACCTTGGGCGTGAACGAATTCCAGCGTTTGGACTGGTTGAACGGACCCGATAGCGGCGGGGTCAGCGGGTCGAACACCGCCGGCTGCCGGAACAGCGTTTGGGTGAAGTCGGTGTAGAGGTCGCCGTCGAACTTCTTTTCGGTGCTGTACCGGGCACCCGCGATCAGGGTCAGCTGGCCGGTGACGTGCCACGACGCCTGCCCGAAGATCGCATAAGCACGCGTCTCGAGCTTGCCGCCGGCCGCAAAGTTGCCGATAAACAAGCCTGGTTGCGGAAGGCCGGTCGGCGCGCCGGGACGCGGTGCCGTGCGGATCGTTCCGGGGGTCCAGAAGAAGCCATTCAGATTTTCGGCAAAGGCAAAGGCACCGGCGGTCAGGTCGATTGCCTTGCCGGTATAGGTCAGGTCGAACTCCTGAGAATATTGGTTCGACAGTTCATCATAATAGATTCGTGCGAAATCAGCGGAGCTGCCGTCGATGTCGGTGGCGAGCTGGAAATGGGTACGGCGCCATGCGCTCAGCGAGCGGATGTTCAGATCACCGAGATCCCATTTCAGGTTTACCGCAACGCCACCGGTGTGCCGACGATATTGGGTATCGATATTGGCGGCGATGTCATAGTCCTTGATCAACACCCGCGCGCCGAGCTGCACGGCGTAGATCGGAAAGCCGGACACGCCCGGGTCACCGCTCAGCCCGCGCTGGGCGATCACCCGCATGACATTGCTGTGATCGCGCTCGCGGCCGATGTCGGCGATCACTTCGGCGGAGAAGTTCGTGGCGGGAGTGTAGGACAGTGTCAGCCGGCCACCGCGGACATTCGCATCGTCCACGTCATTACCAGTGAGGACGTTCTTACCATAGCCATCGCGATCGCGGCCGAAGAAGGCGAGCCGAACGCCGATGTTGTCGGTGAGCGGGCCGCCGACGCCCCCTTCGACGATGATGTCGTTATAGTTGCCGACGGTGAGCTGGCCGAAACCAGTCCAGCTCTTCGTCGGGCGCGCCGTATAGACGTTGACGGCACCGCCCGTTGCATTGCGGCCATAGAGCGTGCCCTGCGGACCACGGAGAACCTCGACACGATCGATATCGTAGAAATTGCCGAGCTGGCCGGCGGGGCGGGCGATATACACATCATTTAAATTATAGGCGACGCTGCCCTCGGCGCCGGTCGAGAGATTGCTGAAGCTGATGCCGCGGATCGACAGCTTGGCCGCACCGAAGGTCTCGCCAAAATTGAAATTCGGAACGCGGGCGGCCAGGGTGACGATGTCGTTAATGCCGCTCCTGGCCATCGCTTCTCCCGACAACGCGGTGACGGCGACCGGAACCTTCTGAATACTGGTCGAACGCTTTTCCGCAGTCACGACGATGTCGCCCACAAAGCCCTGGCTCGACACGGCAGCGCTCTCTTCAGATTGTGCCACAACCTGAGCACTAGCGACCGAATGGACCGATAGCGCGAACAAAGAGCCGCCGACCAAGACGGTAAATTTCAAGATCCCTTTATTCATTATTTCCCCCTCACAAATTTTATTGGTGAAGTTCTCGATGGAGATCGATTTCAATACGAACAGATCATCTTCGACACATGATCAAGCCAAGCGCTGTCAGGCTCCGTACAGCGAGAATTGGTTTCGAAATGATCCTGTCCCTTCTGCTCGACATAGTGCGTAGGAATTCCTGCCTTCTGCAGGGCAACGCGCATCCGCGCCGAACCTCTTAAGATCCTGGGAAAATCATGCTCGCCAACAAAGATAGAAAAAGGCGGTGCGTTCCGCAGGTCATAAGCCAGCGGGCTAGCGGCCGCGGCATCGGATGGATTCCGCAGCAAGGTCTCTTGGATGCGTGTGATCGCGGTCTGTTCATCAGGGTCGTCGCGAATGTCGAAGGGCGCGCTCTGGATGATGCACCTCCGGATCGAACGCTCGTCCAAACCTCGCTCCTCCAACAGCTGCGGGTGGAGCGACAGTAGCACCATCAAATGACCGCCGGCCGAGTGGCCACCAACGAAGATGCGGGTCGGATCTCCGCCGAGGTCTGGTGCTAGTTTGTGGATAAGGGCCAATGCATCGGCGCAGTCGGTTAGCGGCTCTGGGAACTTATGATCCGGTGCGAGACGGTAGGAGACCGAGACAAAGATCGCCGGCAACGCACAGATCGCTGGCGCCATGAACGCCATCCATTCCTTGTATCCACCTATCCAAGATCCGCCATGGGCGAACGCGAAGATTGGTAGAGGTCGTGCGGCGGCCGTACCGGCTTCGGGCAAGAAAATGTCGATCTTCTGCCAATAATCAGAACCATAGGGGATATCGAGCTTAGCCGCGTCTGCCGTTGCCAGAACACGCTTCGATGCCTTGAGGACGCGAGCAGCATACAGCCCACCTTCTGACGTTACGAGGTTTGGCTGGGCGGGCATGTCGGCCAACGACATCAGAGCGCGCCGCGCGCCACACGAACCGATCGCTTCCCCATATTCAGCCCCTCCACAATCCATGCTAAGCACATTTGCCATCACATATGTATTGATATATGTATTCGTTCTTGGGTGTCAATGGGTGATTTAAGGATGTCATCAAATGGCGTATGCGACGGCATATGCGATGACATGAATTGACGAACCGGCTTTGGGCGCGCACATCCCCGCGCGGCGCACATGAAGTTCCGCCGGAATGGCAGACAATCAGTCAGAGAATTGAACATGAACGGAGTGACATCGAAGAGCGGCAGCCCCCGTCCGGGGCATGCGCAAAAGATGGCAAATTATTTGCCGCACTATTTGAGCCGTCTGATGAATGTCATGAACCTGCAGCTCATGGAGAGCCTCCGGCCGCGCGGCGTGACGATCCGGCAGTTCCGTATCCTGCAGATGCTCGACGCTCGCGGTGAAGCAACGATCTCCGAAATCTCCGCCGATACTGTGATTGAGCAACCGGTGGTCAGCCGGATCATTGATCAACTCGAGCGCAGCGGCCTCGCGATGAGAAGAAAGCGCGCCAATAATGGCAGGCTTGTCGATGTATCGCTGACAGAGCTCGGCACCGAGACCTATCGCGACCTTTTCAGCCATGCGCAACGGATCGATGCAGATGCAATGAGTGCTCTTTCAGGTCAGGAATATGAGCATCTCGAGGTACTGCTGCAGAGAATCTTCGAGCATGTGACCCGACCGCACGAACCATGGAAGCAGCCAAGCGGTGCGGTCGATCAACCAAGCTGATTAATGGTCGTCAGGGGAACACGAAAGGCCGCGTTCGCCGCCGGCACCACGCGCTATCCATGGTGCGCCGAGCAAATCTATCGCCGTGCATAAAGGGCAACCTGAGGCGGCCACTTCTCTTAGATATTTGCTTTGGCATGGTCGTCGCCAAAAGCTGCCTGCGGGGATTGTCCTAACCCGGTCATCAAGGCGATGCCGCTGCGTCGCCCGAACGAACGGCAGGTTTCGGGCAGGGGAACGCTGGCCGCGAACGATTGAAATTAAGACGGAAGCAGCCTTATCGTTCGGGATCGGACCGAATGACAACTCTCGACCAGTTGCAGACACCCCCAGTCGCCGTTGGCGTAGCTCAGCACCTGTCAACCCGTCTTAGAAAAGCAGGCGGAGGTGTCACCGCCAGTAATTCCCGCTTCAGGTGGAGGCCCATGTATATGAGGCCCATGTATATGATGCCCGGCAGGGCGCACTACTACCGGCGTCACTTGACGACCGATAGGGGCGTCTGCCGCCTTTCTCGACGCTAGCTTGAAGCCATGATCCGATCTAGCCTGTGCTTATGCCATCGATCACCGGTGCCCAGGATCACACGCCGTTCGGCAGCCTAATGGCTGAACTCGTCTACGGACGTCGACCTGACGGCAGCATAGTGTCGATCGCCGATGTACCATCGGGCCGCAAATGCGATTGCGTCTGCCCGGCCTGCGGCGTTCCATTGATCGCGCAGAAAGGGGATGTGAACGTCCACCATTTCCGCCACGACGGCGCGGAGGCGGGCTGCGGCAAAGGTGGCGAGACGAGCGCCCATATTTGGGCGAAGCTCATGTTGGAAAAACATCTGAAGCTGTTGCTTCCCGAGGCCAGCTTCCGGCTCGATGGCGAGACGATCTCGGTGCGGCCAGCACGGCTGATGACCTTTGTGAATGCCGAGCTTGAACAACGCGACGGCGACATCGTGCCCGACGTCGTCGTGACCACCAAGGGCGGCCATAAGCTGATCGTCGAGATCCATGTCACCCACAAATGCGGAGCCGCTAAGAAGGCGATCCTCGCCCGCCAGGGCACCGCCGCGATCGAGGTCAATTTGAGCCCGCTGCGTACCTGCCAGGACCAGGAGGTGGTCGCCGCTTTTCTGATCGGCACCGGTCAGCGCGCCGCTGCCCGCACTTGGCTCTACAGTCCTGCAATCGAGAAAGCCCACGAGGCCGCGATCATCGCTAGGGACAAAGCCGACCGGGAGAAGGCCGCCGCCGATGCGCTCGCCGCCGAAGAGCGCCGGAACGCGACGCGCGTCTTCGTTCGCGATCTCGCCGAGTTGCCGGCCGGCGAGGGGAGCGACCATGATCTGGCCGCGGTCCGCCGGCATGATGCGCTTGATCTGGTCGAGCCCGGCGATGAGGTCCTGCCGGGCTTCACAGTCGCCACCCGGCACTGGCGCGCGGCAATCTTCAACCAGCCTGTGTTGAGGCAGATGGACGTTCAATGGGGCGGTCAGCATGCCTTCACCTTCTACGAGGCGCTGAGGGCTGTCGCGCGCTATATCCACCCCGACCTTCTCAACGTCAGCGAAGCGCGCAAGCGCGAGATTCTTGAGGTAGCGCCGGGCTTCGTCTTTCCCCGCGGCCATGTTTCCAACTTCATCGACCGCTTGCTCGCAATGGACATCCTCGAGCGCACCTACTGGGGCGACAGTTTCCAGCTTTCACCGAGCGGCGTCACAAGGCTCGCCCGGGGCAAGGGACGGATCGATCGGATGGAGCGCGCCGCGCAACTGGTTCGCCGGATCGTCGCCGCGATCCCCGCGGCCGAATGCCGGGACTTCGACGTTGAGACCTGGCTGGCGGCGCCGGTCGCCGGACATGAGGACCGTCTGATGGTCCTTGCCGAGGCCGGCAACCGGGCATGGCTCGATATCGAAGCCACACTGACGGCGATCGAGGCGATGCAGCGTGGCGGCGCGGCTGTGGAGATCGATCTTGGCCTGCCGCTGGCACCGATGATCCAGCGGATACGCGAGCGCGAGACGGCGGAGGCCGCCGAAGCCGCCGCCGCGCAACGTCGCGCAGACAAGGCCGCGGCCGAGCGACGGCATCTGGCGATCTACCGGCTCGCCGATCAGCTTTTGGGTCCCGGTCTATCGCGCGCATGGCTCGAAACTAAGGCCGAGCCCGGCAAGGTGACTCACCTGGTCTGGGCCGGGCAGTCCGACGCGGGCTATCAGGCGGTCGACAGCCGGCTGCGTGCTCACGCCGCCGAGATCGAGGCCCAGCGCCAGCGCGACCGGGAAGCGGCCGACGTTCGCAGGCAACTTGAGACCAGGGCGATGGATGCTTGGGAGCCGGCACAGGCGCGTTGGTGGCTGGATCATATCGAACATCGCCTCGGCGCGATCCCGATGGTTTATTGCGTCGACAAGGCGACGCTGCGGCAGTGTCTCGCCTATGTCCCGGCGGTGAAGACCGCTCGCCGCCGCCGCGGATAGGTGCTGGCGGCAGGGATTGTCACCCGCCAGGCACGCTCGGGCAGGCGGCAAGCGGCCCGAAATGCGACAGGCCGAAGCGAAAAATTACCCTTCGGTTACCCGACCATACGTTCTGATCGCATCGAGGGCAGCAAGACCGGATTAATCTGGCCAGCGGCCTGAGCCTAGAAGAGGGTGGGCGCTGGTTTTGTCAGGCGCTTCGCGCGCGCGTACAACGCTGCGAAGTTCGATGAGGGCCAAGTCGCGCGCGCGCGAAGCGTCTAACAAAACAGGTGCATGTCGTAGTAGCGAGACGAAAATGCACGATGCCTTGGCTAATGGAGTGACCGAGGCGACGAGAGCGGGATCGGCAATAACCCATTCTTGCTTCGTATCACCGACCCAGCCGACCTAGCCGACCCAATTTGGGTCACCGGAAAATTAGGGAACGCCGCGCCTCTCTCGCTCTTCTCGGGACGAGACTTCATATTTTGGGCGGTTAGGTCGGCTAGGTCGGAAAGGTGTAGGAAAACCAGCGAAATTATGGGCGATCGTGTTGACGCACAGTTCAAAAGGGCGGCCCGTCGTCGTCCAGTTCCTGCGACCGCCACTCCCACCTCTCACTGTCGTCCCATTCGCCGGGCCATCGACGTTCTTCCCAGCGCTGCCGCGCCTCAAGAAGAGGCGGCACCAGCCAGCCGCGCCCGCCCTCCTTTCGGACCTTTTCAAAGCCCATGCCGCGGACCCGGATTAGCTGATCGCGGTCTTTACGACCTTCACCCAGAACTGCTTGTATTTCGTTCAGGTTGACCGTGCGTTCTTTCGCAACGTCGTGGCAGTAAGTCCGCAGATTCGCCGAGCCGAACAAGAACATGTCGTCGCCGATCTCTTTCGGTAGGCCCGGTAATATTCCGGTGCGTAGATGATCGTACCACACAGCTTCGAAGCCACGGAGTGTCTCGGCTTTTTGTGCGATCAAGCCTCCACTTTGTGGTACGTTATAGCGAGGATGCCAATCGGCGAGGTCAAGGGCGAGCAAGTCATGCAGGAATGCCTCAAGCCCGCCGCCCTCGATTTCGGCGTTCAGGTCGCGCCAGAACATCATTCGTTCGTCATCGGCACCACTTCCTGGCGGCGCCATGAGATTGGGTGATACGTGGAATACCGCGAAGCGCCGTTCGTCGGCGCTCGCTTCCACTACCCAGGGGTCGTTCGATGCGATGATGACTTTCAGATGATTTTTCGCCGGGAAAGCATCCAACCCCTTGGGTTCAATCATTATGGTCGGCTCTGTTATATAGGATTTTATCAACCCGGCTGCGTTCCGATCGCCAGGCGCGACCGCTTCGTCGGCAAATAACAAACAACAATCATGGAGATGTTTATTGAAATTGTTAGTAATGCTCTTCGATCCAGCGATGGCCAGTCCATGTTGGCCGAATATTCGGCGCATGATGTTGCCATATGTGCTTTTGCCGCTCCCTTTTCCGCCGAGAAGGGTTAGCGCCACCTCGGATGGAATTTCCGGATGCTGAACGGCATGAGCAGACCAGCGGATGATATAGTCAGCTGCTGTATGATTGCCCCCGGCGAGCCCCTCTATGATCAGGTGGCGGATGAGCGGCCAACCTCCCGGTTGGGGCTCTACCGCAAGGCCGCGCCAGATGTTCAGATCTTCTTTATCGTCGTCCTCGACGCCTGGGCGGAACACTACGCTGCGATATTGACGGCGATGGGGATGTGCGAGCCACCACTTGCCTACTGGCATTGTAATCGGTTTACCATCCTTATCCCTACCCACCTCGACCTTCTGGTGCATGTAGCGATTACGGAAGTCTTCGAAGCTCTGATGTACAAGGTCCTGGCGCGTAGGCATTATACTGCTAGGTTGCCACGAGACGATGCGGCATTTTCCACCGTATATCTCGATTACGGCGTGCTTATTGTTCAATTCAAGAAGCCAGGGATCTACGATCTCTTTCCGCGCGCGCTCGATCTGTCGAGCTGCATATTCGCGAGGGCGTGGTTGACTGAGAACATGGGCGGATATCGCATAATCCTTATCGAGAAGAATTGCTGCAACGGTATTATCGTCACAGCCTCCCCGAAGAAGTCCGCAGACCGCCGCCCACACAGCTTCAGATCGTGAACGGTACCGCGTTGGTTCGTCGGGATCGCTACCCTGAACGATGAGCGCTTTGATACGAAGTGAAACCGTTTCCGGTAGGTCGTCGATGAGAACAGTCGGAAGCATGTTATCAATAATGATGCGTGGGGCCGGCTTCGGTGATGGACCAGGCGACTGATCCAGTCGAGGGGCGGGCGTGAATAAGTCGAGCGGATAGCTGACGTCCCGCAACCCGCTGACAATCTGCGCAATGACGGGAACGCGTCCTGCATCACGTTTCTTCTTGTCGGGAAGATTGACCGTTCCCGGAAGCCGCATCACGCGATCGACGTTCCAGCAGTGATCGCCTTTGAGTGCGATCGCCAGCTGACGATTATAGGCTTCCATCTCTTCGGCGCGTTCAACATTGCCGCCGATAAATAGCGTCTCCTTTAGGCGCCAGAAGGCCTGATACCCGCCGCCCGAGTCGATTATACAGCTCGGCGGTGGAGAGAAGTTCTCCAGTCGATTGAGAATGTCGGCCTTTGCTTTCGCTAGGCGTGTAGTGGCGTCGACGATTCCCGGTTCCTTGGGCGCATCCACGTCGACATGAAGGAATTCGAGCGCTTCTATGTCCTTCTTGCTGGCCTTCTTGGCGAGAGGACCCTGCGCCGGGTTAACCATGAAATAGCAGTTGGCGCTGCCGTAATTGGTTTCCAGCCACCTTTCTAGTTCACCGAGCCGGCCCGCATCGAAGGTGCGGGTGTCAATCGTCCCCCGGTCGGGCGTGATCGCGGTGAGTACCCAAGGACCATGCGGACGAAGCCAGCATAAGAAATCGACTGCGGCCTGGTTTTTCTGAATGTGGGTCACAGCCTTGTCCCGAGTTATAGCCAAACACTGCTATGCCGTCACCGAGAGCAGGAGGCGTTCGATAGCGCGCACGCGTCGCTCTCCATCGAGAATATCTTCTCGAATGGTCTCCGGCAGCCAATTGGCTGATTAGTGATGAAATAGGGCTTCTTGGCCTGATCTAAGATTCAGGCAGCGTATCGAGCATCCGCCCGATTGCTGATCCAGATCAGGACTTCCGATTGAAACCATGCAACTTTATTAGGGCCAAGCTGAACCTGTTGAGGAAATCGACCCTCGCGGACCATTTTGTATATCGTCACTTTGCAATAGCCGACGATTTGCTCGACCTCTTTCATAGTGAGGAGCTTGTCATTCGTATCCATTTGACCCTCCCACGGTTTAATCGGGATAATCGGGGTTTAGTCCGACAAGCCAGCTGGAAGGAAATCCAAAAGAAAACGCTATTTGGAAGATTTCTTTCGCGTCGATATCTCGCCATTCTCGGCGAGATTCCGAAGATAGCTATCCGCACGGCGATGGGCCATCGCAACGTCATCGCCAAATTCTTCCGGAAACAGCCGTAGGAGGTGCTCGGCGACAAATTGGCAGGCGGGATGGGAAGGTTTGTTCTCCATGGCGCGGTAAGCCCGATTGCCCACCTCCTGCCTGCCTCCTGCTTCAACATAAGCAGAAAAGAGTTCGCGTACGGCCGCCTTGATTGGCAATATGTGTATCCGCTCTCCTTGCTTGCCCGAAATGGCTTCCCGCGTCGCTCGGGCTACAAGGCCGAGATCGAGATCCGATGGATCAGCATCTTCTGCGCGGTCCGCCAACTTACATTGGATTGCCCACTGTGCCTCCGCAGGGAGCGCATTCCACGCGGCAATCAGCTTGTCGATGCCCTTCACCCAATCCCGAGCAAGATCAATGTACCCAACGTTCGCCTCGGCAATACGAATTGCTTCCAGAACTCGGGCCTCGGCCGTTGAGTCTAGTTCCACAGCTTCCCCCACATCTCCAACGCGGCGCGCTTCTCGTCGAGATATGAATATCGATTGTAGGTGCCGGCGACACCCTGCACGACGTGACCCAGGACGCGCTCGATATGTTCCTGATGCACGCCGAGCCGCGCCATATGGGTAGCAACGGATCTTCGGATATCGTGGACCGTCCACTCACCGATAGCAGGCAGTGTCCGCCGTCAGCGCCAATGGCACAGATTTGAGGTTGTGATGTAAGGAGGATTTGGGCTTCGTCGTAGTGACGAAGGAACGAAGATGAAGCCCAAATCCTCAAGCGTAAAATCGGCCCGCAAACCCAAGGCGTCGGCCGAACAGGTGGTGAAGGATATCCGGCGCGCGACACGCCGGCATTTCTCGGCGGAGGACAAGATCCGCGTGGTTCTGGAGGGCTTGCGCGGCGATGACAGCATCGCGGAGCTGTGCCGCAAGGAGGGCATTGCCCAGGGCTTGTATTATACTTGGTCAAAGGAGTTCATGGAGGCCGGGAAGCGTCGGCTGGCGGGCGACACCGCCCGTGCCGCGACGAGCGGCGAGGTACAGGATCTGCGCCGTGAGGCGCGTGCCCTGAAGGAGGCCGTCGCCGACCTCACGCTCGAAAACCGGCTGCTGAAAAAAAGCATGATCGCGGATGGGGGAGACCCCGAATGAGGTATCCGGGATCCGAGAAGCTGGAGATCATCCGCATCGTCGAGCAGTCGCACCTGCCGGCGAAGCGGACCCTCGACCAGTTGGGCGTCGCGCGGCGGACCTTCTACCGATGGTATGATCGCTATCTCGAAGGCGGCCCCGAGGCGCTGGAGGATCGTCCTTCCGCGCCGAGCCGGGTCTGGAACCGCCTCCCCGGCGCCATTCAGGACCAGATCGTCGAGATGGCACTGGAGCAGTCCGATCTGTCGCCCCGCGAACTGGCGGTGCGCTTCACCGATGAGAAGGACTATTTCGTCTCGGAATCAACGGTCTACCGCCTGCTCAAGGCGCATGACCTGATCACCAGCCCGGCCTTCGTCGTGGTCAAGGCGGCCGACGAGTTCCATCGCAAGACCAGCCGCCCGAACGAGATGTGGCAGACCGATTTCACCTACTTCAAGATCATCGGCTGGGGATGGATGTACCTCTCCACCGTGCTCGACGATTTCTCGCGCTACATCATCGCCTGGAAGCTGTGCACCACGATGCGGGCCGAGGACGTGACCGACACGCTGCAACTCGCGCTCGAAGCCTCAGGCTGCGACCACGCCACCGTCAGGCACAAACCAAAGCTGCTCAGCGACAACGGACCGAGCTACATCGCCGGCGAACTCGCCGACTGGATCAAAGCCCATGACATGAGCCATGTTCGCGGCGCTCCGCTACATCCCCAGACCCAGGGCAAGATCGAGCGCTGGCACCAGACCCTGAAAAACCGCATCCTGCTGGAGCACTACTTCCTGCCTGGCGATCTCGAACGGCAGGTCGAGGCCTTCGTCGAGCATTATAACCATCGCCGCTATCACGAGAGCCTCGACAACGTGACACCGGCCGACGCCTATTTCGGCAGGGCCGCCGCCATTATCGAACGGAGGAAACGCATCAAGCGAAAGACCATCGAACAGCGACGCTTGCTTCACCGCAAGCTCGCCGCCTAAACATCAACCCCAGACGAGGCCCGATCTCCTCTTCTCTGCGCAACCATCTGCGCCAAATGTCCCGACGACGGACAGTCTGTTCTACGGCAATTCCAACGCCGCGCAGCATTCCGACCGCAACTATTCGATGTTCATGAACGTGCCGGGGCTGAAGATCATGGTCCCGTCCAACGCCCATGACATGAAGGGCATGCTCAAGGCGGCGGTCCGCGACGACGATCCGGTGCTCTGCTTCGAGGATTCGACCTGCTGGATGTCGAAGGCGGAACTGCCCGACGATCCCGACTTCCTGATCCCGCTCGGCAAGGGCGACATCAAGCGCGAGGGCAGCGACGTCTCGATCATCGCGATCGGCGGCGCGGTGCCGCTGGCGCTCAAGGCGGCGAGCGACCTCGCCGCGGAGGGCATCTCGGCCGAGGTGGTCGACCCGCGCAGCCTGGTCCCGCTCGACAAGGAGCTGATCCTCCGGTCCGTGCGCAAGACCGGCCGGGCGATCACGGTCGATCCCGCCCACCAGACATGCAGCGCGGGCAGCGAGATCGCCGCGATCATCGCCGAACGCGCCTTCGACGCGCTGCGCGGCCCGGTGCTGCGGATCGCCACCGCCGACACGCACCTGCCCTTCTCCCCGGCGATCGAGAAGGCGCTCTATCCGTCGCCCGAACGCATCGTCGCGGCCGCCCGCAAGCTGGTCGGCATCCGCCAGCCCGAAAACGCCTGAAGGGAGACGCGAGCATGGCCAATATCAAGGTGCTGCTGCCCCAGTTCGGCATGGGCATGCAGGAGGCGGAGATCGTCCGCTGGATCAAGGCGGTCGGCGACCCTGTCGAGGCGGGCGAGCCGCTGCTCGAGATCGAGGCGGCCAAGACCACTGTCGAGGTGCCGTCGCCCGGCGCGGGGACGCTGACCGAAATTCTCGCGCGGGAGGGCGACACCGTCGAGGTGCGCGCCCATATCGCGACGATCGCGGCCTGACATGGCGCGGGGGCGTCGGCTGGGGAGGGCGGCGCTCGCCGTCGTGGCGCTGCTGCTGCTCGCCTATGCGGTCGCGTGGGGTATCCGGCTGCTGCCGCCGCTCGGGCCGCTGCGGATCGCCACCCATTCCCCGGCGGAGACGCCGTGGGACCAGTGGGGCGCGACCGCCGGCGGCACGCGCTTCACCCCGGCCGCCCAGATCACCCCCGGTAATGTCGCGCATCTGAGGGTCGCCTGGCGCTATTCGACCGGCGAGCTCGCGCGCCGGCCGGAGGGCATGCAGGTCAACAGCACCAACGAGACCACGCCGATCCTGGCGGCCGGGTCGCTCGTCACCTGCACGCCGTTCGGTCGGGTGATCGCGCTCGATCCGGCGACGGGGCGCGAGAAATGGACCTATGACGCGAAGGTCGATCCCAGCTTCAAGCTGCCCGACCAATATATCTGCCGGGGCGTCTCGCAATGGCGCGACGCCCGCGCGGCCGATCCGGCGGGGATGTGCGCGACCCGCATCATCCTCGCCACCGTCGACATGCGCGTCATCGCGCTCGACGCCCGGACCGGGCGGCCCTGCGCGGGCTTCGGAGAGGGCGGCACGGTGCGGGTCGATCCCGGCAAGCTCCACCATGTCGGCGAGGTCAAGCTGGCCGCGCCGGCGGCGATCGTGCGCGACAGCATCGTCATCGGCACCTCGGTGCTCGACAATGTCCGCGCCAACGCGCCGCGCGGCATCATCCGCGCCTTCGACGCGCGATCGGGCCGGGAGATCTGGACCTTCGACCCGATCCCGCAGCAGGGCGGGCCCGATCGCGACTGGATGGGCGACAGCCGTCGCACCACCGGCGCCGCCAATGTCTGGTCGGTGATATCGGGCGATCCCGAGCTCGACATGGTCTACCTGCCGACGTCGAGCGCCTCGCCCGATTATTATGGCGGCCTGCGCCCCGGCGACAATCGCCACGCCAACAGCGTCGTCGCGCTCGACGCGACGACCGGCCGGCTGGTCTGGGCCCGGCAGCTCATCCACCATGACATCTGGGACTATGACACCCCGGCCCAGCCGACGCTGGTCGACATCGATCGCGGCGGCCGGCGCATCCCCGCGCTCGTCCAGCCGACCAAGCAGGGCTATGTCTTCGTCTTCGACCGGCGCACCGGCGCGCCGCTCTTCCCGATCGACGAGGTGGCGGTGCCGCAGGGCGGCGTCCCCGGCGAATGGCTGTCGCCGACCCAGCCGCGCCCGCGCCTGCCCAGGCCGATCGTCCCGCAGAAGATCACTCCCGACCAGGCCTGGGGCTTCACCCCCTGGGACAAGGCGAAATGCCGCGACCTGATCGTGCGCTATCGCTCCGAAGGATTGTTCACGCCGATCACCGAGCGCGGCACGATCACCTATCCGGCCGCCTCGGGCGGCGCCAACTGGGGGGCGGGCGCGATCGATCCGGCGCGGCAGGTCTTCTTCATCAACTCCAGCCGGGTCGCGTCGGTGATCAAGCTGCGCAAGCGCAAGCCCGGCGGCAGCGGCACCGTCCAGCTGTCGGCGACCGAGGACGTCTCGCCGATGGCGGGCACGCCCTATGAGGTGAAGCGCGAATGGCTGCTGTCGCCGTTCGGCGCGCCCTGCACCCCGCCGCCCTGGGGCGGGCTGACCGCGATCGACCTGAAGACCGGCGCGACGCTGTGGGATGTGCCGCTCGGCACGATCAACGACAGGCTGCCGATCCCGTTGCCGTTCGACGTTGCGCTCGGCACGCCCAATATCGGCGGGCCGGTCGCGACGGCGGGCGGGGTGCTGTTCATCGCCGCGACGATGGACCGCCATCTGCGCGCGATCGACATGCGGACCGGCAAGGAATTGTGGCGCGACCGGCTGCCCGGCGGCAGCCAGACCACGCCGATGAGCTACATGGCCGGCGGCCGCCAATATGTGGTGGTCGCGTCCGGCCAGCATATGTGGTTCCAGACGCCGCGCTCGGACGAGATCGTCGCCTATGCCTTGCCGATGAAGTGAACCCCGGCGTCGCGCTCGGCCCGGTTGGTCGAGGCGGCGGCGCCGATCGCGCTCATCCCCAGCGCGCGATGCTTCTCGCCGAGCAGTTCGACATAGGCGCGGCGTTCGGGGCCGCCGAGGACGAGGATCGCGCTCTTCAGGAAATTGGCGTGGAGCTCGAGGCAGCAGGTCGGGCCGTCGATCGAGCCGACCGCCCAGCGATGGTAAACGACGAACTCGGTCTCCACCAGTTCCTGCGCGATCCGTTCGAGGTCGAGCCCGTCGCAGCCGTGGCCGGCGCGAATCTCGCGGTCCATCCAGTTGCGGAACCGGTTATAGGCGACCGAGCCCAGCTCGCGGATCGCCGCCGGGCGGGGCAGCGACGAGAAGAAGAAGTCGATGACGGTCCGCGCGTAGAGCGCGTCGCGGTACATTTCGGACACCATCCAGTCGAGCTCGGCGAACACGACGTCGATGGTGTAGTCCTTGTGCATGCGCGCGATATGGGCGCGCACCTCGCGCAGCCGCTCGGCGACGGTCGCGAAGATCACACCCTCCTTGTCGCCATAGAGGCGGTAGAGGGTGCGCGGCGCGACGTCGGCCTCGCGGCTCAGCCGGTCGATGGTCAGCGCATGGACCCCGCCTTCGCCCAATATCTGGTGGGCGGTCTCGATGATCCGCTGGCGACGTTCGGTCATGCCGGGGCTGCTGTACTTCCGCCGGGTGCGCGGCGCCTTCGGCTCGGAATCGTCCAGGATCGTCGTCATCGTCCCGGAAGATTAGTCGCTAAACGCCGCAGCGTCACGGCCGAAGGGAAGGGCCGTGACGCTGCGGCCCGTCAGCAATATTCCCGCGCGCGCATCAGCATGCCGAACAGGTCGCGGGGATCGTCGGGGTCGGCGATCATGTCGAGTTCGACGAAGTGGCGGGTATCGGCCAGCCGGTCGCGCAGGTAGCGGAGCGCCGCGAAATCCTCGATCGCGAAGCCCACCGAGTCGAACAGCGTGATCTGGTCGGGGGAGGTGCGGCCTTCGGCGCGACCGGCGATCACCTCCCACAGCTCGGACACGGGATGGTCGGGGGCGAGCTGCTGGATCTCGCCCTCGATGCGGGTCTGCGGCGTGAACTCCACGAAGATGCTGCTGCGCAGCAGGATGTCGCGGTGCAGCTCGGTCTTGCCGGGGCAATCGCCGCCGATCGCGTTGATGTGGACGCCCGAGCCGATCATGTTGTCGGTCAGGATCGTCGCATATTGCTTGTCGGCGGTGACGGTGGTGACGATCTGCGCGCCCTGGACCGCCTCCTCGGCGCTGTTCGCCACGCGGATGTCGAAGCCGTGGCTGCGCAGGTTGCCGACGCATTTCCGGGTGGCGGCCGGATCGATGTCGTAGAGCGATATCTCGGTGATGCCGAGGATCGCCTTGAAGGCGAGCGCCTGGAACTCGGCCTGCGCGCCATTGCCGATGATCGCCATGCGATGCGCGTCGGCCGGCGCCAGGTGGCGCGCGGCGACCGCCGAGGTCGCGGCGGTGCGCAGCGCGGTCAGCAGGGTCATTTCGGACAGCATCAGCGGATAGCCGCTGTCGACCGCCGCGAGGACGCCGAACGCCGTCACCGTCTGGAGGCCGCGCTGCATGTTGCTCGGATGGCCGTTCACATATTTGAAGCCGTAGACCTCGCCGTCGCTGGTCGGCATCAGCTCGATGACGCCTTCCCGCGAATGCGACGCCACCCGGGGCGTCTTGTCGAAGCAGTCCCAGCGCCGGAAATCATCCTCGACATAGTCGGCCAGCTCGACCAGCACGCGTTCGACGCCGATGTCGAGCACGATCCGCATCATATGATCGACGCTGACGAAGGGGACGGTGTTAAGCGGCATTCTGCAATCCTTTCACGGTGGCGAGCGTCGAGACCTTGTCGAGGACCTGCCGGCCGAACAGGCTGGCGGCGAGATCGGCGAGCAGGCGGGCGCTGCGGCCGCGCTCGTCGAGATATGGGTTGAGCTCGGCGATATCCATCGAGCTGGTCAGGCCGGATTCGCAGAGCATCTCCATGATCAGATGCGCCTCGCGCAGATTGGCGCCGCCGCCGACCGCGGTGCCGACGCCGGGGGCGATCGTGGGATCGAGGAAATCGACGTCGAGGCTGACGTGCAGCATCGCGTCGATCCGCTCGACCTCGGCCAGGATGCGCCGGACGATCGCGGCGACGCCGAACTCGTCGATCGCGCGCATGTCGAACACCCGGACGCCGCGCGCGGCGATCAGCTCGCGCTCGCGCGCATCCACCGATCGGATGCCGACCATGAAGACGTTGCGCGGCGCCACGGTGGGGCGGCCGGCGGGCAGGATGCCTTCGAACCCTGCCTCGCCGCAGTAGAAGGCCACCGGCATCCCGTGCATGTTGCCCGACTCCGACGTCGTCGGCGTGTTGAAGTCGGCATGGGCGTCGAGCCAGAGCACGCAGAGCGGCCGCCCCTGTTCGTGGGCGTGGCGCGCCGCGCCCGAGACGGTGCCCATCGCGAGCGCATGGTCGCCGCCCATGAAGATCGGCAGCCGTCCGTCCTTCAGCAGGCCATAGGCGGCCTCGTCGAGCGCCCGCGCCCAGCCGGCGATATGGGCGGCATGGCGGGCATGGCCTTCGAGCGAGACGTCGTCCGCGCGCATCGGGGCGACATCGCCATGGTCCGACACCTCATGGCCGAGCTCGGCGAGCGCCTCCGCCAGGCCGGCGATGCGCATCGCTTCGGGCCCCATCGCGCAGCCGGGCCGGCTCGCGCCCAGGGCGACCGGCGCGCCCACCAACGCGATCCTTCGCTTCTCCATGTCCTCTCCACCCTTTCGACCCCGCAGCGGCGGGGCCCGTTCGAAACTGGAGGGACGCGCGTTTGGCGTAAAGTCGAAGAAGTGACATTAAGTTTGGATTGTCTGAGCATTTTGATAGGGTATTTTTACCACTCTGTTCAATCCGGGGACGCGCGATGGACGAACTCGACCAGCAACTGCTGCGCTATCTCACGCGCGATTCCCGCCTGCCGGTCGCCAGCCTCGCGAGCGCGACCGGAGTATCGCGCGCGACCGTGAAGAGCCGCATCGACCGGCTGGTCGAAACGGGCATGATCAAGGCCTTCACCATCGAAACCGGCGCCGGTTTCCGCGCCGCGACCGTCCGCGCCTTCGTGCAGGTCGAGGTGACGGGCCGCATGGCGGACCGGGTGACGCAGCAGCTCCTGCGCATCGCCGAGGTCGAGACCGTCCACAGCACCAACGGCCGCTGGGACCTGATCGCCGAACTTGAAGCGTCGGACCTGCGGAGCTTCGATGAGGTGCTGCGCCAGATCAGGCTGATCGACGGCGTCAACCTGACCGAGAGCAATATCCTGCTGTCGAGCCGGCGATCCGCGGTGCTTTAGGAGGAGTGGACCAAGCGGCCCGCACCTCCCGCACCCCGGTCACTCCGAACCGGCGCTGTCCTTGCGATAGTCGAGCGGAGGCTTCCGGTCGCCGACCATCGCCTTGTAGACGAAGTCGTCGCCGCGCGCCTTCTGGAATTCCTGCTTCGCCGCGGCCACCAGATCGCGGTCGACCAGCAAGCGTCCGGCCGTCAGCGCCAGCGTTTCCGCCGCTGTCCGGGCGCCCTTCAGGCCGACCGGCGAGCCGGCGGCGGCGGTCGCCTGCCAGCTATGGCCGGGGGTGCCGGGCACATAGGTCATCGTCGAGAGGCCGACCGTCGGCACCGTCCAGCTCACGTCCGACACGTCGGTCGACCCCTGGCTGAGGCCGCCTGTTCCCCGGAAGGTGGCCGTCTCGATCACGGTGGCGTCCAGCACGGCGGGCTTGCCGGCAAAGCCCTGCGCGATCTTCGTCGCGAACGCCTGCTCGCCGTCGGACCAGGGCGTGATCGGCACCGCGTGGAGGCTCTCGTCCATCGCCTTCATCAGGGTTTCGTTGGGCAGCAGCGAATAGACCCCGCCGGTGATCTCATGGTCGGTGGTCGTTCCGGTCGCGATCGCGGCGCCCTCGGCCGCCTTGAGGACCCGCGCCCAGACGTCCTTGACCACCTGGGGATCGCCATGCCGGACATAGAGGTACAGCTCGGCGAAGTCGGGGACGACGTTCGGTGCCTTGCCGCCATTGGTGATGACATAGTGGATGCGGGTGCCGTCCGGCACATGCTCGCGCAGGAATTCGACGGCGGTGGTCATGACCTGGACGCCGTCGAGCGCCGAGCGGCCGCGATCGGGCGCGGCGGCGGCATGGGCGGCGACGCCGTGGAAGCGGAACTTGCCCGAGATATTGGCGAGCGACGACGTCTGGGAAGCGTCGTTCGTGCTGCCGGGATGCCAGTGCAGGGTGACGTCGACATCCTTGAACAGGCCGTCGCGCACCAGGTAGACCTTGCCCGATCCGCCTTCCTCCGCCGGCGCGCCATAGACGCGGATCTCGCCCTTCACGCCCTGCGCGACCATCCAGTTGCGCACCGCGATCGCCGCGGCGGCCGAGGCCGCCCCGAACAGATTATGGCCACAACCATGGCCCGCCCGCTGGCCGGCGATCGGCGTCCGCACCGGATCGGCGGTCTGCGCCAGGCCGGGCAGGGCGTCGAACTCGGCGAGGATCGCGATCACCGGTCCGTCGCCGTTGCGATAGCTCGCGACGAAGGCCGTCGGCATGCCGGCCACGCCGGGCGTGACGGTGAAGCCGGAGGATTTGAGCTGTGCCTGGAGCAGGGCCGAGCTGCGCTGCTCCTGATAGCCGACCTCGGCGAAGTTCCAGATCGCCAGCGCCGCCTTGTCCATCGCGGGCGCCTGCGCCTGGGCCAGCTTCAGGATCTGGGCGGTCTGCTGCGCGTCGAGCGGCGCGGCCGTGGCGGGCGCGACGGCGACGGTGGCGAGCAGCATCGCGGCGATGCGGCGCGAGACGATGGACGGCATTGTTCTTTTTCTCCTCCCTGTGAGGTTCCCGTGGGGGAGGCCGGATGACGCTATCCGACCCTTATGATGCAGCGGAAGCCGATATGGCTGGTGCTCGTGTCGATCGCCTCGGGATGGCGCGCGGCGGGGCGGTAGCGCTGGCAGTAGCTGGGGGCGCAGAGATGCGATCCCCCTTTCAGCACCCGGCGCGGGATGCGGGCGGGGGACTGGGGATCGAAGCTGTCGTGCCGCCGCGCGCCGCGCGGATTGGCGGGGATGCAACAGCTGCCCTTCGCCTTGCGCTCGATCTTCGGCGGGGCATACCAGTCGCTGGTCCATTCCCAGACATTGCCGATCATGTCGTGGAGGCCGTAGCCGTTGGGCGGGAAGCTGCGGATCGGCGAGGTCCGCTCCCAGCCGTCGTCGAGCGTGTTGGCATAGGGGAACAGGCCCTGCCAGTAGTTCGCCATCATCCGCCCGTCCGGCGCCAGTTCGTCGCCCCAGGCATAGTCGGCATCCTCCAGCCCGCCGCGCGCCGCGCACTCCCATTCGGCCTCGGTCGGCAGCGCCTTGCCGGCCCAGCGCGCATAGGCCTCCGCATCGGCGCAGGCGACATGGACGACCGGATGATCGTCGAGCCCGTCGATCGAGCTGTCCGGGCCGCAGGGATGGCGCCAGTCCGCGCCCAGGACGAAGCGCCACCATTGCGACGGATCGCGGGTGTCGACCGGCCGGTCGGTCCGGGTGAACACCGCCGATCCGGCATGGGCCAGTTCGGGCAGCATGCCGGGATAGTCCTTGGGATCGGGGGCGATCTCGGCGCAGGTGACATGGCCGGTCGCGGCGACGAAGCGGGCGAAGTCGGCGTTGGTGACGGGCGCCTCGTCGATGAAGAAGGGATCGACGCGCACCCGGCGCGCCGGCGCTTCCTCCGGATAGAAGCGGTCCGATCCCATGGTGAAGATGCCGCCCGGCACGAACGCCATGCCGGCGGGCGGACGATCGACGGCGGGGGAGCGGGACGGTTCGGACACAGCCATCCTTTGCCAGCGAACAGGGCGACTCACAACCTCGCTGCTCCATCCGTTTCCGGTCTTGCGCCGCGCGCCAAAAGCCGCAAATTGCGCAGGCCTCCGCGATCGGGAGGCCGGGCGGGGGCCGGTGAGGACATGACGGGCGACAAGGCGGCCGACCGGCACGACGCTGCGCAACTCGCCGCCATGCTGATGATCGTCGCCGTCGCGCTGTTCGACGCGTCCAGCCTGCGGGGCCTCTACGGCGACGGATCGAACTTCCTCTATCATCTGCTCAGGACCAGGGACTTCGTCCACGCCAATCCGTCGCGGCTATGCACCGAATGGCTGACGCAATTCCCGGTGGTGCTCGCGCTGCGCGCCGGCGTCGTCGACCTGCCGGCGCTGCTCGTCCTGCATTCGGCGACGCTGGTGCTGATGCCCGTCGCCTTCTGGATGCTGGCGCTCGCGCGTCTCCATCGCGATCCCGCCTTCTGGCTGGTCTTCCTGTTGTTCTGCATCGTCTATTTCAACGTCGGCTTCTTCGCGATCGGGGAATATAATCTCGCTTATGCGCTGGTCGCGCTGGCACTGGCGATCCTGTCGGGGAGGGCGCGGATCGGCCCCGGCTGGGCCCTCGTCGCGCTGCTCGCCGGCCTCGGCCTGCTGGCCGCCTATGAGGCGATGCTCTACCTCGGCCCGCTGCTCGTCCTCGCCGGCGTCGTGCGCCTGCGGAAAGGAAGCGAGCCGCCCGCCGTCCGCGCCATGCTGCTGCTCGCGATCCTGGCCTATGCGGCGGGGACGGGCGTCGCCGTCCATTTCGTGCTCAACCCGGGCCATCCCGAACAGCTCGCCGCGGCGATGGCCTTCTTCGCCGCGATGCATAACCGGCTGCTCGCCTTGTCGGTCGCCTTCGCGATCGGGTGGATCGCCCTGTCGACGCCGGCCGCCTGGATGCGGCGCGGCGGTCTCTTCCTCGCCGTCGCCTGCCTGGCCGGGCTCGTGCTGCCCGGCAACTGGTCGCTGCCGTACCAGCATTATGAGGCGCGGACGCTGGTCGGCCTCGCCCTGTTCGGGCTGGGCGGCCTGCTCGCGCTCCGCTTCGCCGCGATCGCGCGCTGGCCGGCGCTGGTCCGCGTCCATCCCCGGGCGCCGATCGTCGCGCTGCTGTTCTTCGTCGCGCTCGCGGTGTCGAACCTCGCCTATTCGCTCGACCATCGGGCGCATCTCGCGCTGTTCCGGGACGAGGTCCGCGCGCGCTCGGGGCTGGTCGCGGTCGAGGACACGCGGCTGCTCGACGGCCGTCTCGCCCGCTATGGCTGGATATGGACCTATCCGCTGATGAGCCTGCTGCTGCGCGAGAACGCCGATCAGGCGATCATCCTCAATCCCCGCGCCTATCGCGGCTACCAGTCCTTCGACCCCGAGGCCGAGGTGCCCGATCTTCGCGAATATTACCGGGCGGGGCGATAACGGGCCCACCGGGTTGACCCTTCGCCGCCTTGTTGCGTTAGAAGGCGGCATGATGGCGAAGTCCTTTCCTTCCCGCCTGTTGCGGGCCGTCGCGATCACGGCGCTGGCCGGCGCCACGCTCGCGCCCTTGCCGCTGCGCGCCGCCGATCCGGCGCCGTTCGACCTGCCGGGCCCCGGCCTGCGCATCAGCGTCAGTCGCGGCGAGGCCACGCTGCCGATCGACCAGGTGCCGAGTCTCGCCGAGGGCGACCGGCTGACGATCCGCGCCGATTTCCCGGAGGACCAGCGCGCCCGCTTCCTGCTGGTGTCGACCTTCCTCCAGGGCGCGACCAATCCGCCGCCCAAGGACTGGATCCGGACCGCAGAGCCGTGGCGGAAGAAGGAGAAGGACCGCCAGCTCGACCTGGTCGTGCCCAAGGGCGCGCGCCAGCTCGTGCTGTTCCTCGTCCCCGCCTCGGGCGGTGCGAGCGGGGCGATCGCCGACGCGGTGCGCGGGCGGCCGGGCGAGTTCGTCCGCGCCAGCCAGGACCTCAACCAGGCGTCGCTCGACCGGGCACGCCTCGACGGCTTCATGGCGGCGATCCGGGCGCAGGAGAACAGCCACCCCGAATATCTGCGCAGCGTCGCGCCGACGCTGGCGCGCAGCCTGTCGATGAAGCTCAACGAGGAATGCCTCGGCAAGGTGATCGAGCTGCAGGCCGCCTGCCTGCTCGAACATCGCGACACGCTCGTCCTCGCCGACGTCCACACTTCGTCGCTGACCGAGACGCTGTCGGGCGCGCCGGTCGACCTGGCCATGCAGCTCAGCTCGACCCGCGAGGCGGGGATGGGCTATTACAGCCCCTATATCGGCGTCATCCGCGACATCGCCCGCGTCTTCGGGGCGTTCAGCAACCCGCAGCTCGACTATCTGCCGAGCCTCAGCCTGCGCCACGGCGAGGGCGTTTCGCTGCTGCTCAACGCCGCGCCGTCCTTCGACAAGCCGCGCTCGGTGCTCGTCACCGCGATGCCGGCGATCGAGGCGAACAGCCCGCCGCGCCTGCGGGCGGCGGTCGACGGGCCGCTGTGCGGGGCGCGGCCGGGGCTGGTCCTGCCGGTCGACGGCGCCCCCTTGATCTACGCCACCGACTATCTGCACGGCGCGACGCTGCGGCTGACCGCCGGATCGCGGACGATCGAGCTTCCGCTCGTGCCGCGCGCCGATCGCGGCGGCTATGTCGTCGCCGGTGCGATGCCGGCCGACCTGAAGGGCAAGGTCGACGCCCAGATCCTCGGCCGATGGGGCTTCGACCGGTTCGAAGGGCCGCGCTTCGCGCTGCAATTCCCGGCCGAGGGCGAGTGGGCGGCGGCGGGCGGCGTGTCGAGCCTGGTGACGCGACGCGACAACCCGGTCGCGCTGACGGGCCCGGCGCCGGCCTGCGTGACCAGCGTCGCGATGCGCAGCGGATCGGGCCCGCAGCCGCTCGCCGCGAAGCTGAACGGCGACGGCGACGTCGCCGTCACCGTCCCGCTCAAGGACAGCCGGCCGGGTGAGGTGGTGCTGGAGATCCGCCAGCAGGGCGTCGCCGAGCCCGCGACGGTGACGCTGCGCGCCCGCGCCCAGGCGAGCCGGCTCGACGGGCTGGCGATCCATGCCGGCGACCGGTCGGCGCTGCTGTCCGGCCAGCGGCTCGACCAGGTCGCCCGCGTCGAGCTGTCCGGTCTCGCGCTGCTGCCGGCCGGGCTGACGCGCGACGGCGACGTCGATCGCCTCCAGCTCGACGCCGAAGGCACGGGCGAGGGGATCGCGCCCGGATCGCCGACCGCGCGCATCACCCTTCAGGACGGGCGGGTGCTGAGCCTGCCGGTGACGGTGGCGGAGCCCCGGCCGGGCGTCACCCTGATCGAACGCAGCCTCGCCCCCAAGCAGGCACGGCGCGGCCTGGCGCTCGAAACCAAGGCGAAGGCGCTGCTGCCCGACAGCGCGCGGCTGGTCTTCTCGCTGCGCGCCGCCGAGGGCACCCGCCTGTCGCCCGCCGACAGCATCGAGGTCGCGACCGCCGACGGCGAGGCGCACGCGACCCTGACGAGCGGGCCCGACCTGCGCTTCCAGGGGCGCGACGTGCTGGTGGCGACGCTCGATCCGGCTACGCTCGGTCCCTCGGCCTTCGGCCCGCTCCGTTTCCGCCTCCACCATGGCGACGTGACCAGCGGCTGGCAGCCATTGGCCGTGCTCGCCCGGCTCCCCACCATCACCCGCGTCCAGTGCGACAAGGGCGCCGCCCGCTGCCGGATGGAGGGCGAGGGCCTGTTCCTGATCGACAGCATCGCGCCCGCCTCGGGCAGCGCCCAGCCGGTGCGCGTGCCCGAGGGCTTCACCGGCGCGTCGCTCAAGGTCCCCGCGCCGCAGGGCGGCCGCCTCCAGCTCCGCCTGCGCGACGCGCCCGACGAGCCGGTGGTGCTGGTCATAGGGTAGGCACGCTCTTCGCCATGCCGGCTTCCGCCGGCATGACGCCTATTGGCTCGCCGGCGGCAGCATCGCGCTGGAGATGCCCTGGTCGGCCAGCACGAAGCTGCCGTGCAGCGCGCGGGCGGCGTCGGAGGCGAGGAACAGCGCCAGTTCGGCGATGTCGTCGGGCTCCATCATCGCATTGCCATAGGGGCTGATCGAACGCGCCTCGCGGCGGACCATGCCGGCGCGCTGCTCCTCGGTCAGCTCGTCGCCGGTGAAGCCCAGCATCTGGGTGCGGACCGATCCGGGGCCGATCGCGTTGATCCGGATGTTGGTGCGGCGCAGTTCGGGCGCCAGGGTGCGGGTGAAATGGGCGATCGCGGCCTTGCTGGCGGCATAGACCGCCATCTCGTTGACGCCGAGCACCGCCGCCCCCGACGAGATGTTGACGATTGCGCCGCCGCCCGCGCGCTTCATCGCGGGGAGGGCCGCCTGGATCATCGAGATCGCGCCGATCACATTGACGCCGAAGGTCAGGTCGATCTTGCGCGGCTCCATCGTCTCGATCGGCCCGGCGAAGCACACGCCGGCGCTCTGGATCAGGATGTCGATCCGGCCATGGTCGCGCTCGACGCCCTCGACCAGCGCGGCGATCGCGGCGCGGTCCATGATGTCGCAGCTCATCGCGCTCGCCGATCCGCCGTCCGTCCGGATCGCCTCGACCACCGGGGCCATCGCCTCGGCCGCCAGTTCAGAGGTGATCACGACATGCGCGCCCTTCCGCGCGAACAGCCGGGCGATCGCGGCCCCAATGCCGGTGCCGCCGCCGGTGATGATCGCGACCTTGCCGTCAAGCATCCGCATTCTCCTCGATACGCCCCGCCATATTGCCCTCGCGGATCGCCATCAGCAGGTCCCTCGGCGCATTGGCGTCGCCGATCAGATGCAGTTGATACGGCTTGGGCGTCCGCGATCCGCCGCCCAGCGCGCGCCACAGGTCGGCCTGCGCCTGGTTGTAGCCGACGAATATGACGGTGTCGGCGGGAACCTCCCACTCCTCGTCGCCGTCGAGATAGCCGATCGTGCAGCGATCCTGGCCGATCGCGACGATCCGCCCCGACACCACCAGGTCGAACCTGCCCTTGCGCAGGCGACGCAGCGCCGGGCCGGTGCGCAGGATGATGTCCATCGTCGGCGAGAAGCTCGAATGGCGCGCGACATAGGTGACGGCGACGCCCTGCGCGATCAGATGCTCGGCCGCGGCGATCCCCTCATAATGGCCGATATCGTCGAACACGACCGCGCTTTGGCCGTGGCCGCCGGCCGGGCCGAGCAGCAGGTCCCAGGACGACAGCACGTGCGGCTGGTGGAAGCCGGGAATCGGCCGCTCGGGCCGTTGCGCCTGAAGGCCGTCCATGCGCGGCAGCGATCCGGTGGCGATGATCACCACGTCGGGCCGCTCGGCCAGCACCTCGTCGGCCTCGGCATAGGTCGACAGGCGCACGTCGACGCCGAGGCGGAACACCTCCGCTTCCTGCCACAGGGTGATGTCGTGGATCGCCTGGAGCTTCGGCGCATGCCTGGCGATGTTGACCGCGCCGCCGAGGGTCGGCTGCGCCTCCATCAGCACCACCGCATGGCCGTGCAGCCGGGCGATCCGCGCCGCCTCCATGCCGGCCGGGCCGCCGCCGATCACCACCACCTTGCGCGGGGTCGCGGCGGGCGCGATCAGGCTCTCGTCCATCGTCCGCTCGAAGCCGACCGCCGGGTTGACCGTGCAGGTCATCCGCTGGACGGGGGTGCGGATGCCGCCGACGCAGCCCTGGTTGCAGCCGATGCAGGGGCGGACGCCGATCGCGTTGCCGGCCGCCGACTTGGCGACCAGATCGGCGTCGGCGATGAGCGCGCGGACATAGCTGACCATGTCGGCCAGGCCCGCGCGGATCACCTGCTCGCCCTCGTCGAGCGTGCCGAAGCGGCCCGCGATCATCGTCGGCACGGTCGCGCGCTGGACGATCGGCTCGGCCGAGGGGAGCATATAGCCTGACGGCTGGTCCATGCAGCCGAGCATCGACGCGATGCTGTAGGGGCTGCCCATCGACCCGCTGACATAGTCGACCAGCCCGTCGGCGCAGACACGCGCGACGACCTCGCCGGCCTCCTCGGGACTGAAGCCGCCGGGGACATTATAGTCGGAGATGCGGATGCCGAGCGGGAAGTCGTCGCCGACCCGCTTGCGGATCGCGCCGAGGATGCCGTGCATGAAGCGCATCCGGTTCTCCAGGCTGCCGCCATGATCGTCCTCGCGGCGATTGGTCAGCGGACAGAGGAACTGGTGGACCAGATAGCCATGGCCGCAATGCAGCTCGATCCCGTCGAGCCCGCCCTTGCGGACCCGCTCGGCGGCGTCGGCGAAGGCCTCGGTGATCTCCTCGATCTGGTCGAGCGTCATCGGCTGCGGCGTGTTGGTGACGCCGAGCGGGCAGGGCACGTCGGAGGCCGACAGCGGCGCCTGGCCGTTGGCGGGCGCCCAGCGATGGCCGCCGTGCCAGAGCTGGACGAAGGTCCGCATGCCGTGCCGCGAACAGGCCTCCCCCAGTTTCGCGAAACCGGGGATGATCGAATCGTCGAGCGCGTTGACGGTGTGGTTCGAGGTCGAGGCGTGGACCACCGTCGCCTCGAGGATGTTCAGCCCGACCCCGCCCTTCGCGCGCGCCTCATGATAGGCGATCAGGTCGTCGCTGATCGTGCCGCGGCCATAGCTGGTGCCGTGCGCGGCGCGGGCGACGCGGTTCCTGATCTCGAGCCCGTTGATCAGGATCGGGCTCAGGATGCGGTCGAATGACACGAACCTATGATCCTCTCGTCGGCGCCGGCCCGTTGGCCTGACGCCAGGTTATAGCGACCAGATCGCCTTTTTCGCGGTCAATTCCCGTATCTCGTCGGCGGTGAAGCCGGCTTCGGCCAGGATCGTGTCGGCCGGGCGGCTGCCGCGCGGATTGGGCGCGGTCACCAGATCGGGATGCTCCGACAGGCGCGGGGCCGGCGCGGCGGTGAGGATGCCCGCGGCATCGGCCGTGACGGTGCCGCGCGCCGAATTGTGCGGATCGGCCGCCAGCTCGCCGGCGGCCAGCACCGGCGCGCCGCAGGAGTCGACCGCGCCGAACGCCTCGGTCCACGCCGCCTGCGGCTTCGTCAGGAAGGCCGCCGCGATCCGCTCGCGCAACGCCGGCCAGCGCGCCCGGTCCATCTGCGCCTCAGCCGAGGGATCGACGTCGTCGAGGCCGAGGATCGACAGCATCGCCGCGTAGAATTTCTGCTCGATCGCGCCGACCGAGAACCATTTGCCGTCGGCACAGCGATAGACGCCGTAGAAGGGCGCCTTGCCGCCGAGCATCGCATGGTCGGGATCGCCGTCCCACAGCCCCAGCTCCAGCTCGCCGAACATCGGCCCGAGCATGTAGGAGGCGCCGTCGACGATCGCGGCGTCGACCACCTGGCCCCTGCCGGTGCGCTGCCGCTCGACCAGCGCCATCAGCACGCCGATCATCATCGTGTAGGAACCGTTGGCGAGATCGCCGAGCAGCCCCGGCGGGGCGGTCGGCTTGTCCTCGCCGATCACCGCGAGCGCGCCCGATATGGCGAGGTAGTTGATGTCGTGGCCGGCCCGCTTCGCATAGGGGCCGGTCTGCCCCCAGCCGGTCAGGCGGGCGTAGATCAGCCCCGGATTGTCGGCCATCAGCACCTCGGGGCCGAGGCCGAGCCGCTCCATCACGCCGGGACGGAAGCCCTCGACGAAGATGTCGGCGCTCCTGGCCAGCCGCCGCGCGACCGCCTGGCCCTCGGGCGAGCGCAGGTCGACGCCGATCGCATCCTTGCCGCGCGCCATCGCGGCGGCGGGATCGAAGGGCAGCGGATCGGGACGGCGGACGCTCAGCACCTCGGCGCCGAAGTCCGCCAGCATCATCGTCGCGAAGGGCGCCGGGCCGAGGCCGCTCAGGTCGAGCACGCGCAGGCCGGCGAGCGGCCCCCGGCGGCCCTGTCCGTCGACCGCCATGCTCAGCCGTTCGCCGCGATCGCGGGGCGCGCCGCCGCGGCGTTCAGTTGGGGAACCACATCGCTGCCCAGTCGCTCGACCATCTCGCAATATTCTTCGCGCCCGACGCCGCCCATGTCCATCTTGATCAGGTTGACGTCGGCGCCGACGAGCCGGCTCAGCTCGATCAGGCGGTCGGCGAACTTGTCGGGCCCGCCGACGATCGCCGGTCCCTTGGTCGACAGCAGCTCATAGTCGAACGGCGCGCTGACATAGGGCGGCGGGTTCGGGTTGACGCTCCTGATCACGCCCAGGTTGAAGGCGTGATAGGCCCGGTAGCGCGGCTCGTAGCGTTCGCGGGCGATCGCGTCGGTCTTGTCGACCCAGCCGTGCCAGCAGGCGCCGACCTTCGGTTCGTGCGTGTGCCCGGCCTTGTCGAACGCCTCGCGATAGATGTCGGCGATCGGGATGAACTTGTCGGGGCGCCCGAACGCGCTCGGCAACATCAGGTTGAGGCCGAGCCGGCCCGCCAGCTTGGCGGTGTCGGGCGAGCTGCCGCCGCCGATCCAGAAGGGCGGCCGCTCGCGCTGGACCGGGGTCGGTTCGAGCCGCTGGCCGGTGACCGGCGGGCGGAAGCGCCCCTCCCAATGGACCGGTTCGCCCGGCCATAGCGTGCAGGCCAGCTCCATCGCCTCGGCGAAGCGCTCGGCCGATTCCGCCGACGACTGGCCGAACAGGTCGAAGGTCTTCTCGAAGAAATTGCCGCGCCCGGTGACCAGCTCCAGCCGGCCGCCGGAGATCACGTCGACCGTCGCATAATCCTCCGCCATCCGGAACGGGTCGAGGTTCGCGGCGAGGGCGACCGCGGTGCCGAGGCGGAGTCGCTTGGTCCGCTGGGCGATCGCGGCGAGGACCACGGCGGGCGACGAGAAGGTGTAGCTGATGCCGTGGTGCTCGCCGATATAATAGCCCTGGATGCCGGAACGATCCGCGATCTCGGCAGCGTCCAGGGTCATGGCATAGCGCTCGGACGCGTCGAAGCGACGCCCCGTGATGGGATCGTCCATAATGTCGCCCAGCGACATAAGCGCGATTTGCATAACTCCCTCCCAATGCGTGTTGCCCACTTTCTTACAGTGTATGGTACAAACCGCAATAGGTTTTCTTTCTCCGATAAAATAGCGAGATTTTTAGCGGTTTCAGCGATGGGAATCGGTCGAGAATCGCTGTTTTCGACAAAGCTGTTGCGGCATGTTTCTACCGATGTTAGATTATTTTTGTGAGGATGATCGCGACGGATTCCGCGATCGGGCAGCGAGAGGAAATATCGGGATGGGCGTTCACCATTTTGCGATTGCCACCAAGAATTTCGAGATGGCGCACCACTTCTACACCCAGGTGATGCAGTTCCCGCTCGTGGCCGGCGTGAAGCGCCAGGCGCCGGGCGGCGGCTGGACCAAGCATATGTTCTACGACATCGGCGACGGCGAGACGATGGCGCTGTGGGACCTGCGCGGCATCGAGGGCGTCCAGCTCGATCCCGATTCGTGGCGCAGCCCGATCTCGACCGGCCTCGGCCTGCCGCGCTGGATCAATCACTTCGCCTTCAACTGCAAGGGCGGCGAGGAGGAGCTCCAGCAGCGCAAGCGGAACTGGCTCGACAACGGCTATCATGTGTCGATGACCGACCATGAGTTCATCCGGTCGATCTACACCTTCGATCCCGACGGCAACCTGATCGAGTGGACCTACGACACCCGCCCGATCAACGAGGAGGATACCCGCTACGCGCATGAGATCCTGCTCGACGATTCCCCTGCGACCGAGGGCGACTATGAGGGGCCGTTCGTCCGCTCGACCGTCGAGAAGTACAAGCCCGCGCCCAAGCCGCTGCCCGAACCGGTGAAGTGAGCGTCGCGCAAAGGCGACGGAACGGACGAGGCGGGGAGGGATGACGGATGGCTGAGGCAAGGGGAGCGGCCGCGCGGGGCGCGGCGCACGGACGCAACGCGCGCGCGCCGGAGCTGATCGAGCTCTATCGGCGGATGGTGACGATCCGCGAGGCGGAGAAGAGCTGCGGCGCGCTGTTCGCGTCCGGCGAGATACCCGGCTTCATCCATCTGAGCGACGGACAGGAAGGCGTCAGCGTCGGCGTGATGGCGTCGTTGCGCGCCGACGACACCATCGCCTCGACCCATCGCGGCCATGGCCATGCGCTCGCCAAGGGCCTCGGCCTCGACGGTTTCTTCCGCGAGCTGATGGGCAAGGCCGACGGCGCCTGCAAGGGACGCGGCGGCAGCATGCACGTCGCCGACCTGTCGGTGGGGATGCTCGGCGCCAACGGCATCGTCGGCGGCGGCGTCGCGATCGCGCTGGGCAGCGGCCTCGCCCAGAAGCTGCGCGGCGGCGACGGCCTCGCCATCTGCTTCTTCGGCGACGGCGCGCTGGCCGAGGGCATCGTCCACGAAAGCCTCAACATCGCCCAGCTCAAGCAGATCCCGATCCTGTTCGTCTGCGAGAATAACGGCTGGTCGGAGTTCAGCCCGACCTCGACCCAGGTGACCTTCACGCTGGAGAAGCTCGCCGCCGCCTATGGCATCCCCTATGTCGGCGCCGACGGATCGGACGTCGAGACGGTGGCGGAGCTGGCCGCCGACGTCGTCGATCGCGTCCGCCGCGATCGCGGGCCGGCGGTGCTGGAGTTCGCGACCACCCGCATCCGCGGCCATTATGAGGGCGACGCGCAGCGCTACCGCCAGGACAAGGCGCCGCCGGTCGACCCGCTGCTGGTGGCGCGCGCCCGGCTCGACGAGCGCGGCGTCCCCGCCGCCGAGGTCGAGGCGATCGAGGCGGATATCCGCGCCGAGGTCCAGCGCGCGGTCGAGGCCGCGCGGCTCAGCCCCGATCCGACGCTCGAGTCCGCCGCCGAGGAGGTCTATGCGCCGGTGGAGGCGACGGCATGAGCGAGGCGCGCTTCGCCCATGCGATCAACCGCGCGCTCGACGATGCGCTCGCGGCCGATCCCTCGGTGCTGCTGCTCGGCGAGGACATCGCCAATGCCGGCGGCACCTTCGCGGTCACGCGCGGCCTGCTCGACAAGCATGGGCCCGACCGGGTGATCGACATGCCGATCGCCGAGAATGCGATCGCCGGCATGGCGGTCGGCCTCGCGCTCGGCGGCTTCCGGCCGGTCGTCGAGATCATGTTCATGGACTTCATGACCCTGACCATGGACGCGCTGGTCAACCAGGCGGCCAAGCTCCACTTCATGTTCGGCGGGCAGAGCGCGGTGCCGATGGTGGTGCGCACCCAGCATGGCGGAGGGCTCAACGCCGGGCCGCAGCATTCGCAATGCCTGGAGGCGTGGTTCGCGCATATCCCGGGCCTGAAGGTCGTCGTGCCCGCGACGCTCGACGACGCTTATGCGCTGCTGCGCAGCGCGATCGACGATCCCAACCCGGTCCTGTTCGTCGAGAACAAGGCGCTCTACCCGATGAAGGGCGCGCTGTCCGACGCGCCGCCCGCCGCCCCGATCGGCAAGGCGCGGATCGCGCGGGCCGGCAGCGACGTGACGATCGTCAGCTATGGCGCGATGGTCCATCAGGCGATGGCCGCCGCCGAGCAACTGGCGGGCGAGGGCGTCTCGGCCGAGGTGATCGACCTGCGCACCGTCCAGCCCTGGGACGAGGCGGCGGTGCTGGCGTCGCTGGCGAAGACCCACCGGCTGGTGATCGCCCATGAGGCGGTCGAGGCGTTCGGCGTCGGCGCCGAGATCGCGGCGCGGATGGCGCAGATCGGCTTCGACGAGCTGGACGGGCCGATCATGCGGGTCGGGGCGCCGTTCATGCCCGTGCCGTTCGGGCGCGGGCTGGAGGTCGATTACATGCCCTCGGCGGCGCGGATCGTCGAAGCGGTGCGGGCGACCGATGTCTGACCGCGCGAGCAGCGGCGCCGGCGCGCCGATCGTCATGCCCAAGCTCGGCCTGACCATGGCCGAGGGGCTGATCGCCGAATGGAAGGTCGCGCCCGGCGAGGCGGTCAGCGCCGGCCAGGTCCTGTTCGTCGTCGAGACCGACAAGATCAGCAACGAGATCGAGGCCCCCGCCGACGGCACCATCCTCAGCCTGCTGGCCGAGGAAGGCGCGACGGTCGCGGTCGGCGCGCCGGTCGCGACCTGGACCGGGCCGGGGCAGGGGACCGGCGGGGCCGAGCAGCCTCCCGCGCCCCTATCCGAACCCGTCGTCGCGCCTCCGGCCGCCGCACCGGCGCGGGGCGAGCGCCGGCTGTCCACGCCCTTTGCCCGGCGGCTGGCGCAGCAGGCGGGGATCGACCTTGCCGATGTCGGCGGCAGCGGCGCGCGCGGGCGGATCAAGGCGCGCGACGTGCAGGCGGCGATAGATCGACGGACGACGGCTCCCGCCGTTTCCGCTCCCGCGCCGCGCGGGCGCGACCTGCGCGCGCTGATCGCCGCGCGGGTGACGCGCAGCAAGGCGGAGATCCCGCATTTCTACCTGTCGGCCGATGCGCGCTTCGACGCGCTGGCGGCATTGCGCCGCGAGGTCAACGCCGATCCGTCGAGCCCAGGCAAGCTGAGCGTCACCGCCTTCCTCGGCGCCGCGGTCGGACGCGCGCTGGCGCTTCATCCCGAGGCCAATGGCGTGTGGCGCGGCGATCGCGTCGAGCCGCTCGACGCCATCGCGATCGGCATCGCGGTCGAGGCGCCGGGCGGGGTGATGGCGCCGGTCGTGCCGCTCGGCGGCGGCATCCATGATTTCGCGAGCGCGCTCGACGCGGCGATCGAGCGCGCCCGGCAGGGGCGGCTCGGGGCCGCCGACGTCGGCGCGGCGGCGATCGGCATCTCCAATGTCGGCATGTTCGCCGTCCGCTCGCTCACCCCGATCATCGACCCGGACCAGAGCTTCATGCTCGGCGTCGGCGCGCCGCGCGCCGCCTTCCGCGCCGACGAGAATGGCGCGCCGGTCGCGGTGCGGGAGGTGACGCTCACCCTCGCCTGCGACCATCGCGCGATCGACGGGGCGGCGGCGGCGCGTTTCCTGGCGACGATCGTCGAACTGATCGAGCATCCGGTGCGGCTGCTCCTTCCCATCCGGTCATGAGGGGCGGCCATGCGTGATTGCGATGTCCTGGTGGTCGGCGGCGGCGGCGCGGGCATGGCGGCGGCGATCGAGGCGGCCGATGCGGGCGCGTCGGTGGTGGTGCTCGAGGCGGGGCCGCGCCCCGGCGGCTCGACCGCGCTGTCGGGCGGCGTCTTCTACGCGGCGGGCACCAGCATCCAGCGGGCCGCCGGCGTCGAGGACGATGTCGAGCGCATGTACCGCTATTATATGACGATCAACCGCTGGAACCTCGAACCCTGGCTGATCCGCCGCTTCTGCGAACAGTCGGCGCCGACGCTCGAATGGCTGATCGGGCTGGGCGTCGACATCCCGGTCGAGGGGCTCTACGTCTCGGGCGTCGACGATGCCCCGCGCGGGCATCACAGCCATGGTTCGGGGATCGCGCTGTTCGAGCATCTGCTCGGCGCCGCTTCGGCGCGCGGCGTGGCGATCCATCCCAATGTCCGGGTCGAGGGCCTGCTGGTCGAGGACGGCCGGATCGCCGGCATCACCGCGCAAGGGGCGGAGATGCGCGCCGGCGCGGTGGTGCTCGCGACCGGCGGCTATGGCGCGAACCGCGCGATGCTGGCCGAGCTCAACCCCGAGATCGCGGCGCAGGACGAGCGCTGGTCCTTCTATTTCGGATCGCAGACCAGCCGCGGCGACGGCATCCGCATGGCGCGCGAGGCCGGCGCGGCGGTGGTCGGCAAGGGGCGGCTGCTGGTCAACGCATCGCCGGGCTTCTCGCGCGACGTGGCCGATTTCCACCCGCCCTGGCTGGTGTTCGTCAACCGCGACGGGCAGCGCTTCATGGACGAGACCTGGCCCTATTGCATCGCCGGCCACCGCATCGAGGAACAGCCCGGCCGGCTCTGCTTCGCGATCTTCGACGAGCCGACCCGCGCCGCCTCGCCCTCGAGCCATCCCTTCGCCGACAAGCTCGGTGTCGGCGACTTCGCCTATTCGGGCGAGAGGCTGGCAGAGGAGGCGGCCAAGGGCCGGGTGCTGACCGCCGACACGCTCGAGGAGCTGGCGGCGAAGGCGGGGATCGACCCGGTCGGGCTCGCCGGATCGGTCGCGGCCTATAATGCGGACGTCCGCTCGGGGTGCGACCGGCAATATTTCAAGGCGGGGGCGCTGACGACGATCGAGACCCCGCCCTTCTACGCCGCCGAGGTCCATGCCGCGAGCTTCGGCGCGACCTCCGCGGGCGTGCGGATCGATCCCGACGCGCGCGTGCTGGGCCTCGACGCGCACCCGATCGCCGGCCTCTACGCGGCGGGCGAGACGGCGGGCGGGGTGCTCGGCGAGCGCTATGTCGGCGGCGGCAACTATATCAGCAACGCGCTGATCTTCGGCCGGATCGCGGGGCAAGGCGCGGCGGCGTTCGCGGTCCAGCGCATCTGAAACCCCCCGTCATGCCTGCGGAGGCAGGCATCCATGTCTGTACTCTCCTCAGATGCCATCTGGCTGATGAGAGACATGGGCCCCAGCCTTCGCTGGGGCGACGATTGTGATAGGCAAGCCCTTGAAACCAGCATGACGGTTTCGGGCGACCGTTCACCCCACGTAGCGCACGACATTCCCCAGGCTCTCGCGCGTCGTGCGGAAGCCGTTGGCCGGGTGCGCGGGGTCGGCAAAGCCGAAGGAGATCGCGCAGACGATCTTGCGGTGCGCCGGGATGGCGAACCAGTCGCGGACGAAGTCGGCGACGCCGGCCAGCGCCGCCTGGGCGATGGTGGCGAGGCCGAGGCTCTGCGCGGCGAGCAGGACATGGGCGACATAGCCGCCGCAGTCGATCGCGCCATAGGTGCCGAGGTCCTCCTCGGTGGTGACGATCATCACGTGCGGCGCGCCGAACAGGCGGAAATTCTCCAGCATCTGGCGGCCCGATCCCTCCCGGTCGCCATAGGCGACGCCGACCGCCTCGTAGAGCGCCCAGCCGGTGGCGCGCTGCCGGTCCTTGTAGATGCCGACATAGCGGGCGGGGAAGGGGAAGTCGGGCCGCTCGGGGCGGTTGGCCTGGTCGGCCCAGTTCTGGCTGGCGGCGAAGGCGTAGAGCTGCTCGCGGAAGCGGTCGGTCGCCTCGCCCTCGGTGACGATGACCTCCCAGGGCTGCGAGTTGCACCAGGAGGCCGACCCCTGCGCGATCGCCAGCATCCTGTCGATCGTCGCGCGCGGCACCGGCGTCGGCAGGAAACCCCGGCAGCTATGCCGCTCCGCGACCAGCCGCGCGAGCGCGCGGGCGTCGTCGGGAAGGTCGTCGTCTATCGCCAGTGCGGGCATCGGCATCTCCCTCGCTTATCGGTGGGCAGATATATCTAACGACGGATGATTTTCAATGGCCGGCAAAACCATCCGATCGGTCCACCATGGCCTTATGGACAGAGTCGCGGAAAATAGCCAGTCTTGCCAAAATGTATAGACATTGGAGATTGGACGGGACCGGCGACGAGGATGGTTTACATATCCAATCACTGAGTGGTAAGCCTGCGCAAAAGCGAAAGGGCGAGGCTGCTTGACTACCGTCACCAACGAACTCCACGAGCAGGCGCGGCAGGACCGGATCGCCATGCTGCGCCGGCTGATCGACCGCATGGGCCGGATCGCGCCCGCCGAGGGCGACGGCGACCGCTTCCTGATCGAGCCGGCGATCGGCGCCTTCGACCGGGTCTATGGCGGCCAGAGCCTCGCCGAGGCGCTGATCGCGGCGGCGCGCACGGTCGACCAGGGGCGGCGGCTCAACTCCGCGCATTGCTATTTCCTGCGGCTCGGCGATCCGCGCAAGCCGGTCGTCTATGTCGTCGACCGGCTGCGCGACACGCGCTCCTTCTCGGTCCGCCAGGTCCGCGCCGAGCAGGACGGGCAGGCGATCATCACCGCCACCTTCTCCTTCGCGGCGTCGTTCGGCGGGATCGAGCATCAGGGGCCGGCGGCCGCCGCGCCGCCGCCCGAGGAGGTGCTGCCGCGCGACGTGGCGCTGCTGGCGCGCAACGGCGGCGAGCTGCCGAAGAATGCGGGGGTGCCCTGGCCGATCGACCTGCGCCATGTCGACCAGCCGCCGTGGGATCAGCGGATCGGCGACGGCCGCCACCGCGTCTGGATGCGCGCCGACGAGGAGCTGCCCGACGATCCGTTGCTCCACGCCTGCCTGCTGCTCTACGCCAGCGACCTGACCATGGCCGACGCGGTCACCAACCAGCACCCGATCGTCTGGGAGGACCTGATCGCCGCGCGCGGCCTGTTCGGCGCGTCGCTCGACCACGCCTTCTGGCTGCACGTGCCGGCGCGGATCGACCAATGGCTGCTCCACGTCCAGGAATCGACCCGCGCCGCCGACGGGCGGGGCTTCACCACCGGCCGCTTCTACGATCGGTCGGGCGTGCTGGTCGCGTCGGTGGCGCAGGAGATCTTCATCAAGGACATGAGCGGAGGAACGGCATGAAGCCCTGGGCGAAGGATTGGGTGGCCTATCACGGCGCGCTCCGGCCGGAGGCGCCCGCGGTCACCTGCGTCGAGCGGGGCGTCACCCTGCGCTGGGGCGAACTCGACGAGCGGGTCGGGCGGCTCGCCTATCAGCTCCGCCACCATTTCGGCCTGCAGCCGGGCGACCGCGTCGCGCTGATCGCCGAGAACGACACCCGCATCTTCGAGGCGCAGTTCGCCTGCATGCGCGCCGGGCTGATCTGGGTGCCGCTGAGCTGGCGGCTGGCGGTCGGCGAATTGGTGACGCTGGTGCGCGACGCCGGCCCCGCGATGCTGATCCAGGACGACATCTGGCGCGAGGTGGGCGACGCCGTCGCCGACGCGACCGGGATCGAGCGGCGGCTCCTCTGGTCGGACGACCTTGCCCGCAGCGACTATGACCGGCTGATCGCCGACGCCCCCGCCGCGATGCCGGGCGGCGTCCATGACGAGGACCAGCTCACCCATATCCTCTACACCTCGGGCACCACCGGCCTGCCCAAGGGGGCGCTGTGCAGCTGGGGCACGCTCAAGCACCATGCGATCAACGCCGCGCAGACCTCGCGCGCGGCGGAGCGCGGCAACCATCATCTCAACATCGTGCCGCTGTTCCACGCGGGCGGGCTCAACACCTTCTCCAACCCGACGCTCTACTGGGGCGGGCACGTCACGACCACGCGGCGCTTCGACCCCGCCGTCGCGCTGCGGCTGCTGACCGATCCGGCGGTGGGGATCACCCATCTGTGCGGCGTGTTGCAGATGTACGAGCTGATCACCGCGCTGCCGGCCTTCGCCGAGGCGCGCTTCCCGACGCTGCGCAACGGCCTGTTCGGCGGCTGGGGCCCCAAGACGGTGTGGGTCCACCAGACCTGGCAGGATCGCGGCTTCTTCCTCCAGCTCTCCTATGGATCGACCGAGCAGGGGCCGCTGGTGACGGTGCTCGACGACGGCCGCGACCTGGCGCTCGCCAATTGCTCGGGCTTCGTCGTGCCGGGGACCGAGCTGCGCCTCGTCGACGGTGACGGCGAGGACGTGGCGCAGGGCGAGGTCGGCGAGATCTGGACGCGCGGCCCCGCGATCACGCCCGGCTACTGGAATCGGCCGCGCGGCGACTATTTCGAGGGCGACTGGTTCCGCACCGGCGATTGCGGCCGGTTCGACGAGGCGGGCCGCCTCTATGTCGTCGACCGGCTGCGCGAGGTCTATCGCTCGGGCGGGGAGAATATCTATCCGGCCGAGGTCGAACTGGCGCTGGCCGATGCGCCGGGGGTGAAGGAGGTTGCGATCATCGCCGTGCCGGACGAGCGCTGGGGCGAGGTCGGCCTGGCGATCGTCGAGCCGATGCCGGGGGCCGAGGTGAGCCTGGACTCGCTGCTGGCCCATGCCGACGGCCGGCTGGCGCGGTTCAAGCTGCCCCGCCATTTCGCGACGATCGCCGAGATGCCGCGCAGCGCGACGCTCAAGATCGACCGGGCGCTGCTCAAGAAGACCTACGGCGCCGCGCCGGCGGTCTGATTTCTCTTCCGTCACCCCAGCGAAGGCTGGGGTCCATGTCTCTCGTCACCCAAGATGGTCATCGGGGAGAGTACAGACATGGACCCCAGCCTTCGCTGGGGTGACGTTAGGAGGGGAGCGCCAACCGCCGTCGCAGGAACCCGGCGATCGCGTCGCTGAAGGCGTCGTTGCGGTCGCCCGCGACCATGTGGCCGGCGCGGTCGACGGCGACGATCTCGGCATGCGGCGCCTGGGCGCGGAAGCCGGCGACGGCCTGCGGGTCGACCACGTCGCTCTGCGCGCCCGAGATCAGCATCAGCGGCAGGCTGGCGGGCAGCGCGGCGAGCCGCTCGCTCAGCATGTCGGCCAGCGCCTCGGTCGGCGCGTCGCCGACCACCGCCGGGTCCCAGTGCCAGCGCAGCCGCCCGTCGGCGCCCTCGCGCAGCGATCGCATCAGCCCGGACGGGTTCTTCGATCGCGCGCGGTTGGGGTTGTAGGCGTGGACCGCCGCCGCCGCGTCCTCGATGGTGGCGAAACCGTCGGGATGCGCCTGCATGAAGTTGCGGACCCGCGCGACGCCCTCGGGCGCGAAGCGCGGCACGATGTCGACCAGCACCAGCGCGCGGACCAGTTCGGGCGCCTCGGCGGCGGCGAACAGCGCGCTGATCCCGCCCATCGATGCGCCGACCAGCGCCGCCGGCCGCCCGGCCGCGCGCAGGAAGGCGACGAGGTCGCGGCCATGGGCGGGCAGCGAATAGTCCCGGTCGGCCGCCCAGTCGCTGTCGCCATGGCCGCGCGCGTCATAGCTGCCGACGTCGAAGCCGGCGCCGAGCAGATGGTCGGCGGTGCCCGTCCAGGCGTGGCGGGTCTGGCCGCCGCCGTGCAGCAGCAGGACGAGCGGCGCGTCGCCCCGGCCGCGCAGCTCGCCGACGATCGCCAGGCCCTCGACGCTGGTCGCGCGGACCGGCCGGGCGGTCACGCGGGCGGGCCCTTGCGCGCCGCGAAGGCGGCGAAGGCGGCGGCGGCCTCGGGGGTCTGGAGCTGCGCCGCGAACGCCTTCTTGTCGGCGTCGAGCGCGGCGGCGATCGCCTCCGCGTTGCGCATCAGTGCCTTGGTGGCGACCAGCGCCGACAAGGGCTTGGCTGCCAGCGCGCGCGCCGCCACCTCGGCCGCCCGCGCCACCTCGTCGGCGGGCAGCGCGCGGTTGGCGATGCCGATCGCCGCCGCCTCGGCGCCGCGCAGCGCCTCGCCCAGCGCGAACAATGCGAAGGAACGGACATGGCCGATCCGCTCGGGCAGGGTCAGCGCCGACGCCGCCTCGGGGACCAGGCCGAGGTCGATGAAGGGTGTCCGCAGCTCGGCATCCTCGGCGACATAGACGAGGTCGCAATGAAGCAGCATCGTCACGCCGATGCCGATCGCCCGGCCGGTGACGGCGGCGACCAGCGGCTTGGGGAAGGTGCTGATCGCATCGAGGAAGAGGCCGGTGTTCGAGGCGAGGATGTCCTGCTCGCCCGCGGCGGCGGCGGCGAACATCGATATGTCGTTGCCCGCGCAGAAATCGGGCCCCTCGCCGCGGATCAGGACCGCGCCGATCCCGGAATCGCCGGCGGCCCGGGCCAGCGCGGCGGCGATGTCGCCGTACATCGCGTCGGTGATCGCGTTCTTCTTGGCCGGCCGATCGAGGATGATCGACAGCACGCGGTTGGCGTTCTCGGTCCTGATGTCGCTCATGATCCTCATCCCTGTGCCGGCTGGAGCCCCCGGCCCAGCGACGACCCGCCGTCGCAGTCCAGGATCGCTCCGGTGATGTATTTCGCCGAATCGCTCGCCAGATAGATAGCGAGATCGGCGATGTCCTGCTTGGTGCCATAGTCGCGCAAGGGGATGATCGCCTTCAGCGCGGCCTCGGACTCCGGGGTGGGCGTCAGCCGCGCCATCCCCTCGGTGTCGGCGATCGGGCCCGGCGCGATCGCGTTGACCCTTATGCCGTCGGGGCCCCATTCCATCGCCAGCACCCGGGTCAGCATGTTGATCCCCGCCTTGGCGGCGCAGGCGTGGCTCTGGAACAGGGTGGCGTTGATCGCCTGGCCGGCGGTGATCGAGATCAGCGAGGCGCCCGGCTTGCGCAGGAAGGCATGGCTGGCGCGCAGCACGTGGAAGGTACCGAGCAGGTCGATGTCGATCACCGTCTTGAAGGCGTTAGCCGACATGCCGAGCACCGGCGCCAGGAAATTGCCCGCCGCGCCCGAGACGACGATGTCGATCGGCCCCCAGGCGGCATGGGTGTCGGCCAGGCTCTTCTCGACCGCCGCATAGTCGCGCACGTCGACGGCCCAGCCGAGCGCCTCGGCGCCGCCGGCCTTCAGCCCGGCGACCGCCGCCTCGACCTTCTCGATCTTGCGGCTGATGATCGCGATGCGCGCGCCGGCCGCCGCCAGGCCCTGGGCGATGCCCAGGTTGATGCCGCTCGATCCGCCCGCGATGAAGGCGGTCTTGCCGTTCAGCAGGCCGGGTGTGAATGTCGTCATGATATCTTCTTCTCCTGGCTGTGGGCGCGCGCGGCTTCGGCGCGGGCGATGATCGACTGGGCGTGCGCGGCCGAGCTGTCGGCGGCGCGGACCGGGCCCGTGGCGGGTAGGGCGGCGAGCCCGCGGGCGACCGAATCGATGCTGGGCGCGAAGTCCCAGAAGCCGTCGAGGTCGCCGATGATCGTGCGGCTGAACCAGCCCGACATCGCCTGGATCAGCGCGCCGTTCTCGGCGCAGGCGGGATGGCAGAGCCAGGCGACCGCCGGGGCGACGAGATCGGCCGGCAGGTTGCGCTTCAACGCCTCGGTGAAGGCGGCCGGCCGTTCCCCGGCGTCGACCATGCGGGTGAAGGCGCCGGGGCTGATCGCGTTGATCCGGACGTCGCTCCCGCGATGCTCGGCCGCGAGCGAGGCGGTGAGCCCCTGGACCGCCGCCTTGGCGCTGGCATAGGCGGCGGTGCCCACCCCGCCGTAGAGGCCCTGGGTCGAGATGGTGTTGACGATCCGGCCGAAGCCCTGTCCCGTCATGTGCGGCAGCGCCGCGCGACAGAGATTGTAGGTCCCGCCGAGATGGATGCGCCAGGTCCGCTCGAAATCGGCCAGCGCGGTTTCGGCGAAGGGCGCGGGCGGCAGGAAATTGCCGGCATTGTTGATCAGCGCGTCGATCCGGCCATGGACCTCGACGATCCGCTCGACCAGCGCCTCGGCCTCGCGCGGGTCGGCGATGTCGGACATGTCGTCGCTCGCCCGTCCGCCCGCAGCCCGGATCGCCTCGGCCACCCGGCGGGCGGGCAGGGGGGAGCCCTCGCCGTCGGCCATGCCGGCGCCGAGATCGTTGACGATCACCTGCGCGCCGAGATCGGCCAGGTGGCGCGCATAGCTTTCGCCCAGGCCGCGCCCGGCGCCGGTGATCAGGATGACCCGCCCGTCCAGCCGATATGTCTCCGCCGCCATCCGCCTCTCCTGGTTGACCATAAACAATATATCGTTAGGTTTACATTGTTGCAGGAGAATCGCGCCGATGACAACCACTCCCGTCACCTATGCCGACGTCCGCGCCGTGATCGATCATCCGGTCGAGCGGGTCTGGCCGCTGATCGCCGATTTCGGCGGGCTTGCTGCCTGGGCGGCCGGTGTCACCGGCTGTACGCTGGAGGGCGAGGGGCCGGGCGCGGTGCGAACGGTGACGCTGGGCGACCGCGTCGCGCACGAGCGGCTGGAGGCGATCGATCCGGCGCGGCACTGGCTGCGCTACCACATCCTCCCGCCGCACGCGATGCCGGCAGACGATGTTTACAGCGATATTCGTCTAACACCGATAGGAAAACATCGCACCGAGATCCGCTGGTCCTCCGAGGCGAGCGGCTTCGCCGTTCCGCCCGAGCAGATCGGCGCGCGGATCGAGGGGTTCTACAGCACGTCGATCGAGGGGCTGCGACGGCTGCTCGATCGGGGGTGAGCGGGGCCGATCCCGCTCCCAGCGCCGTCATGCTGAACTTGTTTCAGCATCCACCGGGCGCCTTGGTCGCAGCGTCGAGATTCCTGCCGTGAACGCCCGTGCCACCTCCCGACCAGCCTGAGTGGCCTGGTGGATGCTGAAACAAGTTCAGCATGACGAACGGGCTATGGTTGTTCTTCGCTAGAGCGATTTCCAGGCAGATGGAAACATCTGCCGACTCGGAAATCGCGGTAAAACAATAAGCTGGAGCGGACGATCCGATGCAATCGGATCGTGAACCGCTCTAGAAATCCCTGATCCGGAATCCCCCGTCGACGTTCAGCACCGCCCCGGTGACGAAGCCCGCTTCGTCCGACGCCAGGAAGACGGCGGCGTCGCCGATCTCGCGCGGGGTGCCGAGCCGGCCGACGATCCCCATCGCCGTCATCCGCTCGATCACCGCGCCGGGATCGCCCGGCGCCTCGCTCGCGGCATGCTGGCGCATCAGCGGGGTGTCGATCACGCCGGGGCAGATCGCGTTGCAGCGGATCGGCAGGTCCTGCTCGCCGCAATGGAGCGCGACGCTCTCGGTCAGGCTGAGCACCGCCGCCTTCGACGCCGAATAGGCGCATTGCGCGGCGCCGGTGCGCTGGCCGCGCGCCGAGGCGATGTTGATGATCGCGCCGCCGGTCGCGCGCATCGCCCTCACCGCCGCCTGGCAGCCGAGGAAGACGCTGAGCGCGTTGGTGTCCATCACGAAGCGCCAGTCGGCCTCGCTTGCATCCTCGATCGATCCGCTGCGGCTCGTCCCCGCATTGTTGACGAGGATGTCGACGCGCCCGCAGCGATCGCGCAGCGCGTCGAGGGCGGCGGTCCAGTCGTTGGAGCGGGTGACGTCGAGGCGGCGATAGAGCGCGCGCTCGCCCAGTTCCGCGGCGATCGGCGCGTCGTCCGCGTCGAGGTCGGCGACCATCACCGTCGCGCCTTCCGCCAGGAAGCGCTCGACGATGCCGCGCCCGATCCCGCGCGCGCCGCCGGTGACGAGCGCGACCCGCCCGGCGAGCCGGCTCATGCCGCGCGCGGCGTGAAGCGGACGCGCAACTCCTTGTAGCCGTAGAAGATGTAGCTCGGCACCATCTCGAAATCCTGCTGGAGGATCTCGACGTCGAAGCGGCGCAGCGCGCGGGTGAAGAACTCGGTCAGCTCGGTGCGGGCGAGCATGTGGCCGACGCAGAAATGCAGCCCCGGCCCGAACGCCATGGAGTCGCGCAGATTGTGCCGGTCGATGTCGGTGCCGAACGGATCGTCCCAATGGCGCGTGTCGACATTGGCGCCGGCATGCATGATCCACAGCAGGTCGCCCTTGGCGATCGTCTGCCCGTGCAGCTCGATATCCTCGCCGGCGAAGCGGGTCATGCACTTCACCGTGCCGGGATAGCGGAGCAGCTCCGTCACCAGGTCGAAGGCGCGCTCGGGCGCCTCGCGCAGCGTGGCGAGCAGCTTCTCCTGCCGGACGATCTGGACGAGCTGGGTGGCGAGCGTGTGGGCGGTGGTCTCCGCGCCCGCCACGACCATGCCGTGGAGCTGGGCCAGCATCTCGTCGTTGCTGAGCTTGTTGAGACCGTCGCGGGCGTTGACCATCATCGAGATCAGGTCGTCGCCGGGGTTCTTCTCGCGCTCGGGGATGATGGCGTTGAACACGTCGTTCATCGTCCGGATCGTCGCGTCGAGCTTGAGCAGCAGCTCGGGCGTGACGTTGGCGGCCGAGCTTGCCGAGGTGAAGTCCGACGCCAGCTTGAACAGCAGCGGGCGATATTCGTCGGGCAGGTCGAACAGCTTCTGCATCACCCGTGTCGGCAGGGTGGCGCTGACCGCCTGCATGAAGTCGAACTCGCCGAGCCGCTCGCACTCGTCGAGGATCTCGTCGATCACGTCGCCGATGAAGCCCTGCACGGTGCGGACCACGGCGGCGTCGAACGCCTTGAGCATCAGCACGCGGATGCGGGTATGGTCGCGGCCGTCGAGCCGGTTGACGATCAGGCCGGTGTAGAGGCGGACCGCCTCGAGCTGCTTCTGCAATTCCTCGGGCATGCCGCGGAACAGCTGGTCGACGCGCGAGGCCGACAGCCGGCGGTCGGCGAAGGCGGCGCGGACGTCGTCATAGCGCGAGATGATCCAGCCGCCCTGGTTGCGGCTGTAGAAGACCGGAGCCTCCTCCTGGAGCCGGATCAGCGGCGTCCAGGGATCGGCGAGGAAGGCCGGATCGGCGAAGCGGACGTCCTCGATCCCGCCGGTCCGCTCGTCCATCGCTTCCTGTGCGCCCATGTGCCTCTCCTGACGGCTGATAAGTCTTACACTGATAGATAATGGCTGGAGGCCGATATTGGCAAGCATTGATTTAGGGCGCGCGTGCTGACCTATGGAGGCGGGAAAAGTCATAATCATACAGCGATTGATCGATGCGTCGCGCTGCGATAGGCTCGCTGCAAAAGGAGAGGAGAGCGCCATGCCCGAGACCTTGTTGAGCCGCGTGCCGGTCGAGCAACTGCCCGAGGATTTCCAGCGGCTGCGCGAGTCGAGCATCGCGGTGGCCGGCGACGGCGACCGGCTGGAGGTGTTCGGCCACCATCCGGCGCTCTATCGCTGGTATCAGTCGAACTTCTACGGCGCGGTGTTCGACAATGGCTCGCCCGACATGCGGGTCGACCGCAAGTGGAAGGAGCTGATCCGCCTCAAGCTGTCGCTGACCAATGGCTGTTTCGTCTGCAACGCCCATAATGTCCCCGCGGCGGCGGCCGCCGGTTACAGCCAGGCGCAGATCGACGCGATGGACGACGAGGACAGCCCGCTGTTCACGCCGCAGGAACAGGCGGTGCTCGCGCTCGGCCGGCTGTTCGCGATCGCCGATCCCGATCCGTCGCTGACGCCCGATCTCTACGCGCGGCTGTCGGCCCATTTCTCCGACGCCGAGATATTGGAGCTGGGCTTCGTCGCGACGATCCTGAGCGGCTGGACCAAGCTGGTCTTCGCCTATGGCTTGATCACCCGCGAATGCCCGATCGGCAGCCCCGAACGGACGATGACGCCGAGCCAGACGCATCTGTCTTGAATGCCGTCATGCCAGCCCCTCGACTGCCTGCAAGGCAGGCGCTCGGGATAAACTTCAGCCAAAGGCTGAAGGCTGGCATCCATGTCTGTCCTCTCCTCGGTGGTCATCTGGCCGAGGAGAGACATGGACCCCTGCCTTCGCAGGGGTGACGTGGGGGGGGCGGTGGCTTCCTCCCCCAAAACCGTCATGCTGAACGTGTTTCAGCATCCACCGGCCGTTCAGGCTGGCCAGGCGGTGGCGCGGGCCGCCGCTACAGGAACCACGGAGGCAGGACCCGGCCTCCCGGTGGATGCTGAAACGAGTTCAGCATGACGGCGGCGGCGTATGCCTCACACCCGCGTCCCCCAGGGGTGGAGCCGGTACAGCGGGTCGTCGGGCTTCGCGGCGCCGCGGTTGGGGAGGTTGGCGTAGCGGCCGCTGTCCCACACCGAATTGCCGGGACGTTCATGATACCAGTCGATCACCAGCGTCCGTTCGATGATCCGCCATTCCGGCCCGCGCTTCTCGTGCCGGTCGAGATAGCGGCCGCCGACGATCCGCTCGAGCCGTCCGCCGTCCTCCGCCGGGAAATCGTGGAAGCCCGAGAAATAGCATTCGGAGAAGGCCTCGGCCGGGCCGGTCAGGTCGACCCAGATGTTGGTGATGCGGTGCTGGCTGACCACGCCCTCCATGAAGGGGAAGCTGTAGGCGATGAACTGCTCGACGTCGCCGCGGAACACGGCGTGGTCGTCGATCGCCTCGGGCCAGTAGACCCGCCGCATCAGCTCCGCGTCGCGGCGGTCGATCGCGCGGCAATAGCCGAGCAGCACCTCGCTCACCGCCTGCTTGTCGAGGAGCGCCTGGAGGGCTTCGGCGGCGGGCTGGTCGGTCACACACTCTCCCTTTCGATTTTGCGCTTGACCGCGCGAAGGTCTTCGTCGGATAGACAGTACCAATCACTGTTAGAAAAACAAGCGCGCCGATGCGGCGCGGGCCAGGCGGGAGAGCAGCATGAGCCCGGAGGAAACGGTGCTTGCCTTCATCGAGGCGTGGAACCGGCTCGACGAGGATCGCATCTACGGCCTGATGGCCGAGGACATCGTCTATCACAACATGCCGATGAAGCCGGTGACGGGGATCGCGGCGGTGCGGAAGGGTTTCGCCGCCTGGCCGGTCGACACCTGCGAATGGGTCGTCCTCAACATCGCCAGCCGCGGCAACGTCGTGCTGACCGAACGGGTCGACCGCTTCACCCGCGGCGAGGACCGCATCACCATCCCGGTGATGGGGACGTTCGAGGTCGTCGACGGCCGGATCACCCATTGGCGGGACTATTTCGATATGGGCGCGATGAAGCCGGAGGCCCGCTAGGATGGACATGTCGACCGGCCGGCCGCCGGGCGCTGTTCAGATCGGGCAGGGGGAGGGCGGCTATAAATGGTATGTCGCGGCGGTGCTGGGCCTCGCCCATACCGTCGCGATCATCGACCGCTTCGTGATGGTGCTGGTGACCGAGCCGATCCGCGCGGCGATGCACCTGACCGACACCCAGCTCGGCATGCTCCAGGGCACCGGCTTCGCGCTGCTCTATTGCGGCTTCGCGATCCCGCTGGGCGCGATGGCCGACGCCACCAGCCGCCGCAACCTGATCGCGATCGGGCTGGTGATGTGGAGTCTCGCGACGATGGCGGCGGCGTTCACCACCTCGTTCGGGACGCTGTTCGCGACCCGCGTGCTGGTCGGCATGGGGGAGGCGTGCCTGATCCCCGCCGGCATGTCGCTGCTGACCGCCTATTTCGCGCCGTCCAACCTGGCGCGCGGCACGGCGATCTTCGGGCTCGGCGCCAATTTCGGCTATGGCCTCGCCTTCCTCGGCGGCGGGGCGCTGCTCGCGGCGCTGGTGGCGGCGGGCGGGCTGGCGCTGCCCGGCGTCACGCTGATGCCCTGGCAGGCGATCTTCCTGCTCGCCGGGGGACTCGCGCTGCCGGTGCTGCTGATGCTCGCCTTCGTGCGCGAGCCGCACCGTCCACCGGTCGCGGGGCGCGGCCTCGGCCCCTCCGTCGCGGCGATGCGCGAGGGGCTCGGCTATCTCTTCGCCCATCTGCGCGGCTATGCGCCCTTCCTGCTGATCGGCGCGCTGACCGCCGTCACCGGCTATGCGGTGACGAGCTGGTCCTCCAGCCTGTTCGTGCGGATTCACGGCATGGCGCCGGCCGACGCGGGCAAGCTGATCGGGCTGATCGGCGTGATCGCCGGTCCGCTCGGCACGATCGTCGGCGGCTGGCTGCTCGATCGGCTGCGGACGCGCGGCGTCGTCGGCGCGCCGATGCTGATCATGGGCGGCGGCTGCCTGATCGCGCTCGCCACCTCGGCGGCGGTCGGCCATGCCGCGAGCCTGCCGCTGGCGACCCTGTTCTTCTGCGTCTTCATGTTCGGATCGACCTTCACCCTGCCGGCGCTCTATGTCGGGATGCAGTTGCTGACCCCCGATCGCTATCGCGGCATCGCGGCGTCGTTCAACATGATGATCTACACCCTCGCCGGCCTCGGTTTGGGGCCGACCACGGTCGGCGCGATCAGCGACGCGCTGGGCGGCGAGGCCGGGCTCGCCCATGCGGTGGTGATCGTCGAGGCGGCGATGGCGCTGGTCATCGTCCCCACCGCCCTGCTGGCGCGCCGCGCCTATCACGCCCGCTCGCTCGCGGTCGCCGCCGGCTGAGCTGCCAGACAGTGATATTTCCCATGTTCTGGCCAGTTTCCGCAAATTTACCTAATGCTGATTGACTTATAATAAATCATCGATAGGTTATTTCCCAAGGCGCTCAACTGAGGCGCCGGGAGAAGGCGGCCCCTGCGGGAGCCCGGCCGCCGCTTTCGAGGGTAGGGGAGACCTGACGATGATCACCAAGACCATGCTTTCGCTGTCGGTCGCCGCGGGCGCGTTGTTCGCCGCCGCGCCGGCCTTCGCCCAGGCCGATGTGCCGCAAGCCGCGGCCGAGACCGCCGACCAGGGCGGCTTCGGCGACATCATCGTCACCGCGCAGCGCCGCGAGCAGCGGCTGCAGGACGTGCCCGTCTCGGTCACCGCGCTGACCGGCGAGCAGCTCACCGGGCAGGGCGTCACCTCGACCCACGACATCGCCCAGTCGATCACCGGCATGACGATCACCGAGAGCGGCGGCTATGTGCAGCCCTTCATCCGCGGCGTCGGATCGACCGTCACCAACCTCGGCGAGCCGGGATCGGCGGCCTTCTACATCGACGGCGTCTACATGCCGACCGTCAACGGCCAGCTCTACCAGCTCGCCAACGTCGAATCGATCCAGGTGCTGAAGGGGCCGCAGGGCACGCTGTTCGGCCGCAACGCCAACACCGGCGCGATCATCATCACCACCAAGCAGCCGCAGTTCACGCCCGCGGGCTCGTTCAGCGCCAGCTACGGCAATTACAACTCGTTCATCGGCAGCGGCTTCGTCACCGGCCCGGTCTCCGACACGATCGCGGTGTCGCTGGCCGGCAATTACGACCGCCACGACGGCTGGTTCAAGAACAGGAACCCCGCCAACGGCCTCGGCAAGCGCGTCGGCGATTCCAAACGCTGGACGATTCGCGGCAATGTCCTGATCAAGGCGAGCGACAATCTCGACATCACCCTGTCGGGCGACGCGATGGACATCAACGACGCCAGCCCGATCATCATCCAGCCGATCGACCGCTATCAGGGCTATGTCCCCGGCGCGCTGCTGCCGACCGGGCCCTATGACTATATCGGCAACGAGAAGGTCGGCTACAAGGTCGAGCAGCAGGGCGCGTCGGGCAAGCTCGACTGGGATCTCGGCGGCGTGAAGCTGGTCTCGACGACCGCGTGGCGCCACTATGAGAACCACTCGCTCGACTATGACTCGGACACGACGCCGTTCCGCTACTCGCAGATCAACAACAACGACGTCGGCAACAACTTCACCCAGGAAATCCTGCTCAACTCGGACAACAAGAGCAATTTCTCCTGGGTGCTCGGCGGCTTCTACCTGCGCCAGAACGGCAAGCTCGACCCGCTCTACGTGCTGTCGGGGACGACGCTGACGACGATCGCGGTCAAGCAGATCACCGACGCCTATGCGGTCTTCGCCGACGGGACGCTGACGCTCGGCCGGTTCGACCTGACCGGCGGCATCCGCTACAGCTATGAGAAGAAGGTGATCACCGGATCGCTCAACGGCATCCAGCGGCTCGACCATGTCAAGGCGAGCTGGGATTCGTTCACGCCGCGCGCGGTGCTGGCCTATCATCCGACCGACGACATGATGTTCTACGGAAGCTTCTCCAAGGGCTTCAAGAGCGGCGCGTTCAACGCCAACGCGCTGTCGCCGGTGCCGATCGATCCCGAGAAGGTCGACGCCTATGAGATTGGCGGCAAGCTGACCCTGGGCCGCGGCTTCACCGTCAACGTCGCGGGCTTCCACTACAAGACCAAGGATCTGCAGGTGCAGGCGCTCAACCCGATCACCAACCTGATCGAGCTGCGCAACGCCGCGTCGGTCAAGTCGGACGGCGTCGACCTCGACGTCGTGTTCGCGCCGACCCGCAAATGGTCGATCAAGTTCGGCGCCTCCTATCTGAAGGCGAAATTCTCGAAGTTCACCAATGCGCAGGTGTTCCTGCCGGTGCCGGGCGGCGATGGACGCAACGCGTCGGCGATCGTCGACGTGACGGGCAAGCGCAACGTACGGTCGCCCGACTGGACGCTCAACTGGGCGGTCGACTATACGATCGACCTGCCGGGCGGCGGGACGCTCGTTCCCTCGGGCAACGTCTATTATTCGTCCAAATTCTACTGGACGGTCGACAACCGCATCTCCGAGCCGCAGCATGTCGTGATCAACGCCAGCCTGACCTGGAACCTGCCGGGCGACCGCTTCTCGGTCACGGCGTTCGGCCGGAACATCACCGACGAGCTGCGCTTCCGCAACGTCTCCGCCTCGGCCCAGGCCGACCGGCGCGCGGCGGACGAGCCGGCGCTCTACGGCGTCCGCGCCTCGTACAAGTTCTGATCGTCACCGGGCGGGGATCGCAAGGCCCCCGCCCATGTCTTCGAGGGTGTCGGCGCGGTGAGCGGTTCCAGGGATATCGATCACCATGCCGCCGCCTTCGCGCGCGACCATCTCGCCATCTATCGCGACGCGCGGGCGCATTGTCCGGTGCTCCGTTCGGACGCGCATGGCGGCTTCGCGATCCTGACCCACTATGCCGACAACCGCGCCGCGCTGCGCAACCATGACACCTTCGCCTCGGGCCGCATCCGCGCGGGCGACCGGCTCGGCGGCGGCGTCGCCATCCCGCCCAACGGCCTGCGCATCGGCATGATCGAGATGGACGGGGCCGAGGCGCGGGCGCTCCGCGCGCTGCTCCAGCCCTGGTTCACCATCGCGGCGGTCGAGGCGGCGGCCCCGCGCATGGCGCAGCTCTCCGCCTGGCTGGTCGACCGGATCATCGCGCGCGGCGCGTGCGACGTGGTCGAGGACCTCGCCAAGCCGATGCCGTCGCTGCTGATTCTCGACATCCTCGGCCTGCCGCTCGACCGCTGGCGCGATTATGGCCGGGTGCTGCACGAGGCGGTCGCCAAGAGCAGCGGGTCGATCGACGGGCTGCGCTGGCTGGCGAGCGACTTGCGCGCCAGCGTCGAACGGCGCGAGGTCCACCCCGAGGGGCTGATCGCCGCCATGATCGCGGCCGAGGTCGCTGGCCGGCCGCTCGGCGACGCGCTGGTCTGCGAGTTCGCGATGATGCTGCTGTTCGGCGGCACCGACACGACGATCGCCGCGATCGGCCATGCGCTGCGCCACCTGACCGAGCATCCGGCGGACCGGGCGGCGCTGGTCGCGCGGCCCGCGCTGATCCCGGCGGCGGTCGAGGAGATATTGCGCCTCTATTCGCCGAGCACCGGCGTCGCCCGCACCGTCACCGCGCCGGTCGAGATCGGCGGCGAGCGCTTCGAACCCGGACAGCGTGTGCTCTGCGCGATCAACTCGGCCAACCGCGACGAGGAGATGTTCGCCGACGCCGAGAGGTTCGACCTCGATCGCCCGAAGCGGCCGCACCTCGCCTTCGGCTGGGGCGTCCATGGCTGCCTCGGCCAGAATCTCGCGCGCGCCGACCTGCGCATCCTGCTCGGCGAGTTGCTTGCGCGGATGCCCGACTTCGCCGTCGACGTCGCGGCGAGCGAGCGCTACGCCAGCATCCCGCTGGTCAACGGCCATGCCCGGATGCCGATGCGCTTCACGCCGGGAACGCCAGCGGGGACGGGAGGCGGCGAACTGCCGATCCTGACGGAAGCGAGGCTGCGACCGCTACCCTGACCATCCGTCATGCTGAACTTGTTTCAGCATCCACAGGGAGGCTGGGCCTTGTCTCGGTGGTTCCTGCAACGACGTTTTCGCATCATCTCCTGGTCAGCCTGAGCGACCCAGTGGATGCTGAAACGAGTTCAGCATGACGATGGGGCCCGCTTCAATCGAACCGGAACATCGCCAGCATCGACCGGCCATGGTCGATGAACGCCATCTCGTCGCGGGTCGCGTCGCGGGCGATTGCGGGGGCGGCGCGGGCGCTCGTCATATGGGCGAGGTCGCGGAAGAAGACGAGGCCGGCGCCGTCGAAGCCGTCCGGCCCCGGCGGCCGTGCGGGATGGAGCTGGCGATAGCCGCTCGCCGAGGTCCTGAGCCCGAACGGCGCATGGCCGTACAGCCAGCGGTCGCGGAAGGCGTCGTGGGTCAGCTCCGCGCGGCGGCGGACCAGCATCAGCACGAGCAGGTCGCCCTCGCCCGGCTTCACGACATGCTGCTCCCCGGCGAGGACGAGGCCATCGACCGGGGGCGGGGCATCGCTCGTCTCGCCGAACAGCAGCGCCGCATAGGGGCAGGCGAGCAGCGGCAGTGCTTTGCCCGTCGCCGGATCGGCCTTGGCCAGCGCGGCGTCGACCCGCCGGCCCGGTCGCAGCCCCGGCGACGCGTCGGTCGGATGCTTCGTGAAGATCGCGACGGCGGGCCGGGTGGGCCAGGCGGTCATGGCCATTTTCCTTCATCGTCCCTGATGGGACTTGAATAGCAAACAATGTTTGGTTTATTCAAGCGGCAACAGGAGAGGCCGTCATGTACGAGCGCGCTTTGAGTCCGATCCGCATCGGCGGGCTCGAGATCAGGAACCGGATCGCCCGCACCGCCCATGCGACGATGATGGCGCGCGACGGCAAGATCACCGACGAGCTGATCGCCTATCATCTGGCGCGCGCGCAGGGCGGGGTGGGGCTGACGATCCTCGAAGCGGCGGGCGTCCACCCGTCGGCGGTGCTGTCGCTTGCCAACCTGGATGACACGATCATCGACGGCTATCGCCGCCTGGCGACCGCGATCGCGCCCACCGGCATGCGGCTGTTCCAGCAGCTCTGGCATGGCGGCCATATCTACATGCAGCCCGACGGCTCGCCGCCGCTCGCGCCCTCGACCGTTCCGAGCCCGATCGCCGGCGTCGCGCCGCGCCCCTTCACCCTGCGGCAGATCGACGAACTGGTCGCGGCCTATGGCGCGGCGGCCCGGCGGGTGGAGAAGGGCGGGCTCGACGGTGTCGAGGTCCATGCCGGCCATGGCTATCTGCTCGCCCAGTTCCTCTCGCCCGTGCTCAACCGGCGCGAAGACGATTATGGCGGCAGCTTCGACAACCGGATGCGGCTGCTGCGCCGGGTGCTGGCGGCGGTGCGCGACGCGGTGTCGCCGGGCTTCGCCGTCGGCGTGCGGCTCAGCGACAGCGCCGATCCGCGCATCCTGGCCATGGACGACGTCGGCGAAGTCGCCCGCCGGCTGCGCGACGAGGGGCTGATCGACTATGTGAACATGTCCTATGGCGACTATTATGCGCCCCATCGCCAGGTCGGCGGCATGGATGCGCCGACCGGATTCCAGATCCCCCACACCGCGCCGCCGGTCGCTGATTTCGGCCTGCCGCGCCTGCTCAACGGCCGCTTCCGCACGCTGGAGGAGGTCGAGCAGGTGCTGCGCGCGGGGGAGGCGGACCTGATCTCGATGGTGCGCGCGCACATCGCCGATCCCGACATCGTCGCCAAGTCGGCCGCCGGCCATCCCGATCGGGTGCGGCCGTGCATCGCCTGCAACCAGGGCTGCATCGGCCGGGTCGCCACCTTCGGCCGGCTCGGCTGCGTGGTGAACACGGCAGCGGGCGACGAGACCACCCTGGCCGAACGGCTGATCCGCCCGGTGGCGAGCCCGCTGCGCGTGCTGATCGTCGGCGGCGGACCGGGGGGCATGGAGGCGGCGCGCATCGCCGCGCTCGCCGGGCACCGGGTGATGCTGGCCGAGGCGATGCCGTCGCTCGGTGGGCTGACCAACCTCTACCGCACCGCGCCGCGCATGGGCACGATCGCCGACATCGCCGGCTGGCTGGAGGAGGAGGTCTATCGCCTCGGCGTCGACGTGCGGCTGTCGACCTATATGAGCGCCGACGACATCGCGGCGGAAGGCGCCGACAGCGTCATCCTCGCGGTCGGCGCGGCGTTCGAGGCGCCGTTCCGCCAGATCCAGTTCCCGGCCGAGGAGATCGCGGTCGCGCCCGGCGCCCGGGTGATCGGATCGGTCGAGCTGTTCGAGGACCGCCGCGCCGATCGCGGGCACAGCGCGCTGATCCTCGACGATGTCGGCCATTATGAGGCGATCGCCTGCGCCGAGGAACTGCTGGAGCGTGGCCTGGCCGTCACCTTCGTCACCCGGCACAAGATGTTCGCGCCGCAGATCGACATCACCTTGCGCACCCAATCGGCGCTCGAACGGCTCCACGCCAAGGGCGACTTCACCCTGCGCGTCGGCAGCCGGCTGGTCGCCGCTCGGCCGGGCGAGGCCGACATCGCCCCCAATTTCGGGACGAAGGTCGAGACGGTCGCCGCCGACAGCATCGTCTGGGTCGGCATCCGCCCCGGCCAGACCGAACTGGCCGCGGAACTGGAGGCGCGGGGCATCGAGCCAGTCTGCGTCGGCGACATGCTCGCCGCGCGGAATTTGCAATGCGCGATCCGCGAGGGGCATCTTGCCGCGCGGTCGTTGCCGAGCGGCGCGGTCGCGGCGCGGCCGATCCGCGCGATCGCCTGATATGAAACTGAACGATGTTAGATAATCATTCTGTCCAAGCCGAGGGGAAGACGGTGTTCAACGAGCATTTCCACGACGACGGCACCCTGGAGCTGGTCGTCGACAAACCGCCGGTCAACGCCTTCAGCATCGGCCTGCTGCACGATCTCGCCGCCCGAATCGAAGGGGTGAAGGACCGGCCCGAGGTGCGGGCCGTGGTGCTGCGCGCCGACGGGCGCGGCTTCTGCGGCGGCGGCGACGTCAAGGAGGTCGAGGCGCTGCCGGGGTTCGAGGGCATTCTCGGCCAGTCGTCGGGATCGATGCGGCTCAGCCTCGCGGTGCTGCACTGCGCGGTGCCGGTGGTGTGCGGCGTCCATGCCTATTGCGTCGGCGCGGGGGTGCTGATCGCCGGGTCGGCGGACGTGCTGGTCGCGTCGCGCGACACCCGTTTCGTGCTGGCGGAGATCGACAATGGCGCGACCGCCGGCGCGGTCCAGGCGCTGCGGCTGATGCCCGAGAAGCGGGTGCGCGCGGCGATGATGACCGCCGATCCGGTGCTGGCGCAGGAACTGCACGAGCTGGGCTCGATCTACACGCTGGTCGACATGCATGACGAGGTCGCCGCGGCCGCGCGCGCCATCGCCGCGAAGATCGCCGCCAAGAGTCCGGAGGCGATGCGCCGGCTGAAGCTGTCGCTCAACAACAGCACCAAGGCGCATGAGCTGATGGCGGCCTATCGCGCGGAGATGAGCTACACCTATGAGCTCAACATCATGGGCGAGGCGAGCGCGGGCCGCACCGCCTTCATCGAGGGGCGGCGAGAAAGCTACAACCGGTAGGGAATCCCGTAGCCCGTCATTCCAGCGAAAGCTGGAATGTGGAGTCACGTTTGAAGTGCACCGGTTGAGATTTTGAGGAATGCCTCGGCGGGGGTTAGGAAGCCAAGGCATTTTCTGGGTGTGTTGTTGAGCTGGTCGACGTGCGCGCGCAGCTGTTTGGCGGTGAGCGTTTCGAGGTTGGTTTTGCGTGGCAGGGGGCGGCGGAGCCTGCCGATGGTGTTTTCGACGCCGCCCTTTTGCCAAGGGCTTCGGACATCGCAAAAGAAGGTGGTGACACCGAGTGATTGGTGCAGCCGATAATGCTCGGCGAACTCGGTGCCGTTGTCGAAGCTGATAGTTTTTCGCAGATGCTGGGGGATATGCCGGAGGTTTCCGGCGATCCGGCATGCGGTCAGCCTGGCCCGGCGATGGGGCAATTTTTCGACGATGGTGAAGCGGGTCTGCCGTTCATGAAGGACGAGCAGGTTGTGGCCATATTTGGCGAAGAGCATGTAGTCGGCTTCCCAATGGCCTGGCTGGGTCCGTGTGTCGGCTTCGGTCGGCCTCTCCTGGATCGGCCGGCGCTGCTTGATGAAGCTGGCGGAGCTGCCGCCGCGCTTGCCGAAATGTCCGCGCCGACTCTTTCGGCGAGGCAGGAGCCGGTGCCAATAATCCTTCTGCGCCGAGCGGTGGTAGATGAACCGATAGATTGACTCATGGCTGACGGTGGGACCATTTAAGAGGGTCAGTCGGCCTGCGATCTGTTCGGGAGAGCTTCCCATCGCAAGGCCGTTTTCCACGATCTTTCGCAGGTCCGGCTGGCGCTCCAGCTTGAAGCGGCAATCCCATTCCCGCCGCCTGGCGGCCAGTTCATGGGCGCGACGCGGGTTGTAGCCACCCAGCCAGATCTTGGTCTGCCGGCTATTACGCTTGAGTTCACGGCCAACCGTCGTGTGATGCCGGCCAATCGCGTCCCCGATCTCACGCGAAGATTTACCGTCTGCATGCAGACGGTAAATCTCGATACGCTCGTCAAGGCCGAGCTGCCTGTAGCTTCTTCCCATCGCGCTTCCACCTTACCAGGTGGTGCACTTCATCTGTGAGTCCGCCGAATCTCCCTTCTTTCTTCGAGGTTCGTCCCTGGCAAGGGCAGAGAGATTCCAGCTTTCGCTGGAATGACGGCCTTCTCTGTCGTCATGCCGGCGGAGGGGGGATTCAGGCCGAGCCGGCTTCCTTGCGGTCCTCGGCCTTGCCGTTCTCGGCCTTGTAGGTCTCCAGGATCGCGCCGACCGCCGCCTTGGCCATCGCCTCGAACGCGCCGAGCTTCGACACCTCGGCGCTGCGGCTGACGTGGAACAGGAAGGGGTTTGCCTCCTGCCAGTTGTCGGTGCCGGTGTCGGCCTCGACCGCCGACTGGTAGGCGGCGCAGCCGAGCGCGACCGATTCCAGCCCGTCCATCAACGGCATGATCGCGCCGATCGGCACGTTCTGCACCGCGAGCAGCCCCGCCGTCGAATTATGCTCGGCCAGGCCGATGCGCAGCGGATGGCGGCGCATCAGGATCGGGATCAGGTTCGGGTGGGCGCGCAACGCCAGATAATATTTGCGGGCATTGTCGACCAGCCATTCGCGCCAATCGGTGTTCGACGTATGCGGCGTCCGCACGTCCGCCAGCGCCAGCTCGCAGGCGCCGGCCAGGATGTGCTCCTTGCTGCGGAAATGGTGATAGAGCGAGATTCCGCGGACGTTCAGCTCGTCGCCCAGACGACGGATGCTGAGCGCGTCCAGGCCTTCCTCGTCGATGATCCGCAACGCGACTTCGAGCGTCCTGCGACGCGAAATGAGAGCCTGTTTGGGCCGACCCATCGGCTATGCTTCCCCACTGACTATACCCGTTCTCAAGCCTCTGTAGCGATCCTGGCGGCCTCTATCGATCATTTTCTGCAACCGCGCGGGATGAGCGATTGCGTTCATAATCTACCAGTGTTAGGCAAAACTTCTGAACAGGCGGATCGAACCGGGTCCGCCGATCGAGCCTGGAGGGGTATGGGATGAGATATGCCGCTGCGGATTGGGTGGCCAACTACGCCCGCACGCAGCCCGATGCGGTTGCCTTGCACAATCTCGATACCGGCGAGACGCGGAGCTGGGCCGATCTCGAAAGCCGGGTCGGCCAGATCGCGCATGCGCTGCGCGGGCGGCTGGGGCTCGTTCCCGGCGATCGCATCGTCAACATCTCGGACGGCGACCTGCGCCATTTCGAGCTGCAATTCGCCTGCGCGCGCGCCGGGCTGGTCTGGGTCCCGCTCAACTTCCGCCACACCGCGGTCGAGCTCGCCCGCGCCTGCCGCGAGATGGCGCCGAAGCTGATGCTGACCGACGCGACCTGGGGCGAGACCGCCCGGCAGGTCGCGCGCGAGACCGGCGTCGCGCATGTCCATGACTGGGATGCCGGCGGCGATTTCGACGCGCTGCTCGATCCGTCGCGGGCGATGGGGGAGAGCGAGATCGACCCTGACGCGCCGCTCCAGATCCTCTACACCTCGGGCACCACCGGCACCCCCAAGGCGGCGATCGTCACGCTGGGCGGGATGGTGATCCACGCGCTCCAGCAGGTCGAGTTCTGCGCGACGGCCGAGCCGGGCGGGCATCTGTTCCAGCCGATGCCGCTGTTCCATTTCGGCGGGCTCAACACCGCCAGCAACCCGATCCTGTTCTTCGGCGGCCGGGTGACGATCACCCGCCGCTTCGACGCCGCCGCGACCACCGCCTATTGCGGCGATCCGGCCAATGCGGTGACGCATCTCTGCCTGCCGCCGGTGATGTACCAGATGATGGCCGACAGCGAGCCCTTCGCGCAGGCCGACTTCTCGACCCTGCGCCGCTTCATCTGCGGCGGCGGCCGGGTGTCGGAACGGCTGCGCGCCGCCTATGAGCCGAAGGGCGCGCGCTTCGTGCCGCAATATGGCGGGACCGAGATGGGGCCCGTCACCTCGATGAATCCCGGCCGGCTCGACAAGATCATGGCCGGGTCCTGCGGGCAGAAGTCGCTGCACATCGACATGCGCATCGTCGACGAGCGGGGCGAGGACGTGCCGCGCGGGCAGCCCGGCGAGGTCTGGGTGCGCGGCCCCGGCGTCACCATCGGCTATCTCGACGCCAATGCCGCGATCGTCCGCAACGACGGCTGGCACCGCACCGGCGACGTCCTGTGGCAGGACGAGGACGGCTTCTGCTTCGTCGTCGACCGGGTGAAGGACATGTACAAGTCCGGCGGCGAGAACGTCTTCTCGGCCGAGGTCGAGGGCGTGCTGATGACCAACCCCGCCGTCGCCGAATGCGCGGTGATCGGGGTGCCCGACGACCGCTGGGGCGAGGTCGGCCTCGCCATCGTCGTCGCCAGCAACGGCCATCGGGTCACGCTCGAGGCGCTCCAGGCGACCTGCGAGGGCAGGCTCGCCCGCTACAAGCATCCCAAGCATCTCCGGATCGTCGAATCCTTTCCCCGCAACGTCACCGGCAAGATCGCCAAGCCGGCGCTCCGCGCCGAGTTCGGCGGCAGCCGCAGCGTCTGACGCCAGCACGAGGACCCATCATGGCAGAACCCGTTCGTTACAGCCGCACGCCCTTCCTGATCGTCCACCGCGAGAAGCAGGTGCGCAAGGACGTCTATGGCGCGATCGACGATGCGATCGTGCTGCAGGGCCAGCATATCCGGGGCGAGAATCCGTCCGACACCGCGCTGATCGTGATGCATCCGGTCGGCGCGCCCGCCTGGCTGCCGGTGTTCGCGCAGCTCGCCCGCGCCGGCCACCACATCGTCGCCTGCGGGACCCGTTACTGGTCGGGCGACGCGCCGCTGGAGATGGAGAACGCCGTCCTCGACCTTGGCGCCTGCGTCCGCGACGCCAAGGAACGGCTCGGCTACAAGAATGTCGTGCTGCTCGGCTGGAGCGGCGGCGGATCGCTGATGGCCGGCTACCAGGCCGAGGCCGAGAAGCCGGTGATCCAGCTCAGCGCCTCGGGCGAGGAGACGCCGCTGGCGGGGGCGAAGCTGATCCCCGGCGACGCGATCATGCTGGTCGCCTCGCACCGCAGCCGCCACCAGCTGCTGACCGGACAGCTCGATCCCTCGGTGCTCGACGAGATCGACCCCGAGAAGCGCGACCCCGCGCTCGACATCTACGATCCGGCGAATCCGGCGCAGCCGCCCTTCGCGGCCGACTATCTCGCCCGCTATCGCGCGGCGCAGATCGCCCGCAACCGCAAGATCAGCGAATGGGCGCGCGACAGGCTGGCCGCCCTCAAGGCCAGGGGGCGCGAGCATGACGAATATTGCTTCGTCGTCCACCGCACCATGGCCGACCCGCGCTGGATCGACCCGACCGTCGACCCCAACCAGCGCAAGCCCAACTGGACCTATCTGGGCGATCCGCGCGTGGTGAACGACAGCGCCTCGGCGCTCGCCCGGTTCAACTCGCTGCGCGGCTGGCTGTCGCAGTGGAGCTACGACCATGCCCAGTTCGACTCGGTCGTCTCCGGCCCGCGCATCAGCGTGCCGGGCATGGTGATGACGGCCGGCGCCGACGATGCCTGCCCGCCCGAGCATACCGACAAGATGTTCGATGCGATGGGATCGCAGGACAAGGTCAAGATCACCATCGACCACGCCAACCATTATTTCAGCGGCGAGGACGGCAAGTCGCATCTGTCGGAGGCGGTGGGGATCATCTCCCGCTGGCTGGCCGACCGCGGCTTCGCCAACGACGCCGTGCTCGCCGGCATCGGCGCCGACGCCTGAGAGGAGTGACCATGTCCCTGTTCGACGATTACCAGACGATCCTCTTCAACCGCCGCGGCCGGGTGCTCGAAGTCACGCTCAACCGGCCCGACAAGCTCAACGCCACCGACGCGGTGCTGCATAGCGAACTGGCCCGCCTGTTCGTCGACATCTCGAACGATCCCGACAGCGACATCGTCGTGCTGACCGGCGCGGGCCGGGCCTTCTCGGCCGGCGGCGACGTCGCCTGGATGCAGGAGGCGATCGACGAGCCCGAGCGTTTCGAGCAGACGGTGCGCGAGGCCAAGCAGATCGTGTTCGGCCTGATCGACTGCGAGAAGCCGGTGATCGCCAAGCTCAACGGCCATGCCACCGGGCTGGGCGCCACCATCGCCCTGTTCTGCGACGTCATCTTCGCCGCCGACCATGCCAAGATCGGCGATCCGCACGTCAGCATCGGCTTCGTCGCGGGCGACGGCGGCGCGGTGATCTGGCCGCAGTTGATCGGCTATGCGCGCGCCAAGGAATATCTGCTGACCGGCGACCTGATGACCGCGACCGAGGCGGCGCGGATGGGGCTGATCAACCATGCCGTACCCGCCGCCGAGCTCGACGAGCGGGTCGACGCCTTCGCCGACCGGCTGGCCAACGGCGCGACCAAGGCGATCCGCTGGACCAAGATGTCGGTCAATATCGGCCTGCGTGACCTCGCCACCTCGATCATGGACGCCTCGCTCGCCTATGAGGCGCTGTCGAACGTCACCGCCGACCATGCCGAGGCGGTCAAGGCCTTCTCCGAGAAGCGGCCGCCGCTGTTCGGCCGCGCGCGGGGCGGCGCATGAACTTCGACGAGGGCGAGGTCATCGCGTCGCTGCGCGAGACGCTCGAACGCTTCGTCGAGAAGGAGATGCCGCGCAGCGCCGCCCAGGACTGGGACGCGCGCAACCATTTCCCGCGCGACGTCCACCGCAAGCTCGCCGACATCGGCGTGCTGGGGCTGACCATCCCGGAGGCTTATGGCGGCTTCGGCCGCGACATCGTCGCGACGATGGTGGTGATCGAGGAGCTGTCGCGCCGCAGCCTCGCCGTGTCGGTGCCCTATATCATGGCGGCCTGCTATGCTGGCATGAACATCGAGGAATGCGGCACCGAGGCGCAGAAGCGCGAGCTGCTGCCCAGGATCGTCGCAGGCGACCTTCTGTTCGCCTATGGCCTGACCGAGCCCGACGCCGGCGCCGACCTGGCCAGCATCAAGACGCGGGCCGAGCGCGATGGCGACATATTGCGCATCAACGGCGCCAAGCGCTTCTGCTCGGGCGCGGGGATCGCCGATTATGTCTATACATTGGTGCGCACCGGCCCGGCCGAGGACCGTCACCGCAACCTGTCCTTCGTGCTGATCCCGCCCGACGCGCCCGGCGTCACCATCACCAAGATCGAGTCGATGGGGATGAAGGGCGCGCCGACCACCGACACGAGCTTCGACAATGTCGAGGTGCCGATCGCCAATCTGGTCGGCGGCGAGGCGGCGTGGAACAAGGGCTGGCCGATGCTGGTCGGCCCCGGCCTCGACGTCGAGAAGCTGGAGGTCGCGGCGATCGGCATCGGCATCGCCCGCGCCGCGCTCGACGATGCCTGGGCCTATGCGCTCGAACGGCGGCAGTTCGGCAAGCACATCGCCGATTTCCAGTCGATCCAGCACAAGCTGGCCGACATGAAGACGCAGATCCACGCCGCGCGGCTGACCCTCTACCACGCCGCCTGGCTGGCGAACGAGCGGCGGCCGTGCAGCGTCGAGACGTCGATGGCCAAGCTGTTCGCGACCGAGGTCGCCAAGGCGGCGGCGCTCGAATGCCAGACGATCCTGGGCGCCTATGGCTATGTGAAGGACTTCGACGCCGAGCGCTACGTTCGCGACGCGCTGCTGATGCCGATCATCGGCGGGTCGTCGGCGGTCCAGCGCAACAACATCTTCAAGCTGGCCAACGCGCGGCGTTAAGGGGGCGTCCACGCCCTTTCGTCATTCCCGCTTTCGCGGGAATGACGATGGAGGAGGATGGTGCCGCCGATCAATAGCGCGCTGGCCGCTTCTCCCGGAAGGCGGCGATCCCCTCGGCAAGGTTGCCACCGAGCGCGCACAGCACCTGGGTGCGGTCCTCCATCGCGATCGCGCTTTCGAGGCTCGGCGCGTCGATGCTGGCGCGCAGGCATTCCTTGGTCATGCGCAGGCCGATCGGCGAGGCGGCGAGCATCGCGGCGATGAAGGGTTCGGCCGCCGCGACGAGATCGGCCTCCTCGACGACGCGCGATACGAGCCCGGTCGCGAGCGCGCGGTCGGCGGCGATGAAGTCGCCGGTGAACAGCAGTTCGGACGCGACCGACGCGCCGACCAGCCGGGGCAGCAGATAGGAGACGCCGACGTCGCAGCCCGACAGGCCGAGGCGGATGAAGGCGGCGTTCATCCGCGCGCCGGTCGCGGCGATGCGGATGTCCGACGCCAGCGCCAGGGCGAAGCCGCCGCCGCACGCCGCGCCGTGGATCAGGCCGACGATCGGCTGCGGCGCGCGGCGCAGCGCCAGGATCAGCCCCGATATCGCGGTCTGCCGGCGCAGCAGCGCGTCGGCGGTCAGCGCGTCGCCGGATCGCATCCCATCGAGGTCGAGCCCGGCGCAGAAGGCGCGGCCCGCCCCGCGCAGCACGACGACCCGCGGCGCATCGGCATCGTGCAGCCCGCGCGCATAGTCGGCCAGCGCCGCGACCAGCCGGTCGTCGAGCGCGTTGAGCCTGTCCGGCCGGTTCAACGTCACCCAGTCGACGCCGTCGGTCCGTTCGATCCGCAACACCTCCGGATTTTTATCATTCATAGTATGATTCCTATCCTGATAATCCACTAGAGAGGGCTTCTCTCCAGCGGTCAAGCCTCCCTTCGATCTACAGGATATACGCAGGTAAAATGGAGGAATCGTGAAATGGAATGCGGCGATTGACCTTGCCGGATCGTCGATCTATCGATGTATGATTATTAAAGCGAAACGGGGAGGCGGCATGGACTATCGGACGATCGACTATGCGGTCGAGGCGGGGATCGCGACCGTCACCCTGTCGCGGCCCGAGAAGCTCAACGCCTTCAGCTATGCGATGATCGACGAAGTGCTCGACGCGCTCGACCGGATCGACGCCGACGACGATGTCCGCGCGGCGATCTTCACCGGGGCGGGGCGGGCCTTCTCGGCGGGGACCGACATCAGCGACGGCACCGCCGTCTTCACCCGCGACGACGAGCGGGATGCGCTGCGCAACCCCGACGGCAGCTTCGCCTATGGCGCGGAGGCGGCGCGCGACGGCGGCGGGCTGATCGCGCTGCGGCTGTTCCGCTGCCTGAAGCCGGTGATCGCGGCGATCAACGGCCCGGCGGTCGGCATCGGCGCCACCATCACCCTGGCGATGGACATCCGCCTGGCGAGCGAGGAGGCCGGGATCGGCTTCGTCTTCGCGCGGCGCGGCATCGTGCCCGAGGCGGCGTCGGCCTATTTCCTGCCGCGCATCGTCGGCATCTCCCAGGCGCTCGACTGGTGCTACAGCGGCAAGCTCGTCCCCGCCGGGGAGGCGCGGGCCGCCGGGCTGGTCAAGGCCGTCCATGCGCCCGACGAGCTGCTGCCCGCCGCCCGCGCCATCGCGCGCGAGATCGCCGATCGGACCGCGCCGGTCGCGATCGCGCTGATCCGCCAGATGCTATGGCGCGGCCTCGGCTACGACCATCCGATGGAGGCGCACCGGGTCGACAGCCGCGGCATCCTCGCGCGCGGGTGCAGCGCCGACGTCGCCGAGGGCGTCGCCGCCTTCCTCGAAAAACGGCCGGCGCGGTTCGCGGACCGCGTCTCGACCGACATGCCCGATTTCTTCCCCTGGTGGTCCGAGCCTTCCTATCGCTAGGCCGACCGCCCTGCCGGAGTATTGCATGGCCGAAACGCTTGCCCCTTCCGTCGTCAGCGACACCGTCCGGGACGGGATCGCGCTGATCGTCGCCGATTCCCCGCCGGTCAACGCGCTCGGCTTCGCGGTGCGATCGGGGCTCCATGAGGCGCTCGGCCGCGCGATCGCGGCGGACGCGGTGGAGGCGATCGTCATCGCCTGCGACGGGCGGACCTTCTTCGCGGGCGCCGACATCGCCGAGTTCGCCGGCCTGATCCCCGAGCCGGGGCTCAACAGGATCTACGCGCGGATGGACGCCTCGCCCAAGCCGATCGTCGCGGCGATCCACGGCACCGCGCTGGGCGGCGGGCTCGAACTGGCGCTGGCCTGCCACTACCGCGTCGCCGCCGCCGATGCGAAGCTCGGCCTGCCCGAGGTGCAACTCGGCCTGTTGCCGGGGGCGGGCGGCACGCAGCGGACGCCGCGCCTGATCGGCGTCGCCGCCGCGCTCGAGCTGATGATCTCGGGCCAGCCCGTCGACGCCGCCCGCGCGAGGGCGATCGGGCTGGTCGACGACGTGGCCGGGGGCGACCTGCGCGAGGCCGCGATCGCGCTGGCGCGTCGGGTGACGGCGGAGGGCACGCCGCGGCGGACGCGCGACCAGTCCCCGGACGTGACCGGAGATGCGGCCGAGGCGCTGTTCGCCCGCTTCCGCGCCGATCATGAAGCGGCCTTCACCGGCTTCAAGGCGCCGGGCCATATCCTGCGCGCGATCGAGGCGTCGACCCGGCTGCCGTTCGACGAGGGACGCGCCGTCGAGCAGGCGCTGTTCGAGGAACTGATGGAGAGCGATGAATCGCTCGCCCAGCGCCACATCTTCTTCGCCGAGCGCGCCGCCGCGAAGGTCCCGGCACTGGGCCGCGATGTCCGCCCGCTGGCGAATCCGTTGGTCGCGGTACTGGGGGAGGACGAAAGGGCCGATGCGCTGCGCAACGCCCTTGCCCTTCCTTCGGCGCCGGAGGGCGAAGCCGATCTGATCGTGATCGCCGATCCGGCCATCGAGGTCGATGCCGTCGCCGCGCGGGCGGCGCGGCCGGAGGCGGTGGTCGCGCTGCACCTGCCGATCGAGGTCGCGGGCAATCGCTTGTTGGAGATCGGGCGCGGGACGCGGACGAGCGATGTCGCGCTTGCCACGGCGCTGGCGCTGGCGCGGCGGCTCGGCCGGGCGCCGGTGGTGTCGGCCGGCACGGCCGGCCTGATCGGGACCCGCGTGCTCGCGGCGGGCCGTGTGGCGGCCGAGGCGTTGGTAGGCGAAGGGATTTCGGCATCGGCGATCGACCGGGCGATGACCGGCTATGGCTTCCCATCGGGCCTGTTCGGCCCGGCCGGGGGCGAGGCCGTCGATGACGCCGCGATCGTCCGGCGGCTGCTCGCCGCGATGGTCGAGGAGAGCGCGCGGATCGTCGAGCAGGGCGTCGCGCCGCGCGCCTCGGACGTCGATGTCGCGATGGTGCTCGGCTTCGGCTGGCCCGCCTGGCGGGGCGGGCCGCTGTTCCGGGCCGAGCGCGCGACCTGACGGTCGCGCACGGATTTCACTGAGGGATCGAGAGGGAAAGCTATGGAACTGAAGGGTTTGGCAGCGGTCGTCACCGGCGGCGCGAGCGGGTTGGGCGAGGCGACGGCGCGGCTGCTCGCCGCCAATGGCGTCACGGTCGCGATCTTCGACCTCAACCGCGCGGCGGGCGAGGCGGTCGCCGCGGCGATCGGCGGGACCTTCTGCGCGGTCGACGTCACCGACGACGCCTCGGTCGATGCCGGCTTCGCGGCGGCGCGCGCGGCGCAGGGGCAGGAGCGCATCCTGGTCAATTGCGCGGGCACCGGCAACGCGATCAAGACCGCCGCGCGATCGCGCAAGGACGGCACGATCCGCCATTTCCCGCTCGCCGATTTCGACCGGATCATCCAGATCAACCTGGTCGGCACCTTCCGCTGCATCGCCAAGTCGGCGGCGGGGATGCTGGCGCTCGATCCGATGGCCGACGGCGAGCGCGGCGTGATCGTCAACACCGCCTCCGCCGCGGCGCAGGACGGGCAGGCGGGGCAGGCGGCCTATTCGGCCTCCAAGGGCGGCATCGTCAGCCTGACCCTGCCGGTGGCGCGCGACCTGATGGACGACGGCATCCGGGTGAACGCGATCCTGCCGGGCATCTTCAACACCCCGCTGATGAACGCCGCGCCCGATCCCGTGAAGGACTCGCTGGCGGCCAGCATCCCCTTCCCGAAGCGTTTCGGCGATCCGGCGGAATATGCCTCGCTGGTGCTGGAGATGTGCCGCAACAGCTATTTCAACGGCGAGCATGTGCGGCTGGACGGAGCGATCCGGATGGCGCCGCGCTGAGGAGGCGAAAGGCAAAGCCCCTCCCTTTCCGGGGAGGGCGCCCGCGTCAGAGCCCCGCCAGCAGAGTGGCCAGCTCTCCCGGTCGCGACAGGAAGGCCGAGTGGCTCGCGTCGATCTCGCGCGCGTCGATGCCGGGGCAGGCCGAGCGGAAGCTGATCTGCGCCTCCATCTCGATCGCCCGGTCGCGCAGGCAATGGACATAGGTCTTGGGGACGCGGCCAAAGCGATCGGCCGAGAGCGTCACCGGCTGGGCGAGATAGCCGAGGTCGGTCGGCACCAGCGCTTCGATCGCCGCCGCCGCGACATCGTCGGGGCAGTCGGCGTAGAAGAGGTCGCGCGCGCGATCGGCCTTCACCGCGATCCGCTGCCCGTCGTCGAGCAGATAGCTGCCGACCTCGGCGCGCAGGCCGGGCGTGGCCGCCAGCGCTGCGCCGGTCTCGCCGTCGCGCGGCAGCAGCGCCGAAAGATAGACGAGCCGCTCGATTGTTTCCGGAGCCCGCTCGGCGGCGCCCGAGATCGTCATCCCGCCCAGCGAATGGCCGACCAGCAGCGCCGGCCGGTCGAAGCGGCGCAGCGTTTCGACCACGGCAGCGATCCCATCGTCCAGCGTCTTCGGCGCCGGATCGGCCGCCGGGTCGCGGCCATGGCCGGGCAGGTCGATCGCGACCGCCCGGCGGCCGAGCGCTTCCAGCGCGGGGACCAGGAGGCGCCAGCAGTCGCCGCGATGGCAGCCGCCATGGATCAGCAGGATCGGCGCGTCGCTCGTCATCGTCACATCTCCTGCGCCTGCGGGCGGATCACGATCTCGTTGATGTCGACCGCGTCGGGCTCGTTCATCGCATAGAGGATCGCGCGGGCGACGCTATCGGCGGGCAGCGCGATCTCGGACGCGCCTTCGAGGCGCTTCTGCGAGGCGGGGTCGTGGATCTTGCCGAACAGCTCGCTCTCGGTCGCGCCGGGGGAGATCACGGTGACGCGGATGCCGTCCGCCGTCACCTCCTGTCGCAGCGCCTCGGAGATCACGCGCACCGCATATTTGGAGGCGGCATAGACCGCCGAGCCGCCGTTGATCTTGTGCCCCGCCACGGAAGCGATCGAGATGATGTGGCCGCCGCGCTGCCGCTTCATCTGCGGCAGCACGGCGGCGATCGCGTAGAGCACGCCCTTGATATTGGTGTCGATCGTCCGGTCCCAGCCGTCGACGTCGAAGACGTCGAGCCGCGAGATCGGCATGACGCCGGCATTGTTGACGATCGCGTCGATCCGGCCGAACCGCTCGATCGCAAGGGCGGCGAGGCTTTCGAGGTCGGCGCGCCGGGTCACGTCGCACGCCCGTGCCGCGACCGCGCCGCCTTCGCCCGCGATCCGCGCGACCAGATCGTCGAGCCGCTCCGCGCGCCGAGCGCCGAGGACCACCGCCGCGCCTTCCCGCGCGAGCCGCAGCGCGACCGCCTCGCCGATCCCGCTGCTGGCCCCCGTGACGATCACGACCCGCCCTGCGATGCCCATCCGCTCCTCCATCTTTCTGCGTCGGAAAGTTTATCTAACATTGATTGGCAAATATGTGGCTGATATGCCCTTGCCGATCAATGATAGATTTATGGAGGAGCCAGATGGCCCAGCCGACCGCCTATATCGTCGACGCCCTTCGCACCGCCGGCGGCCGCCGCAACGGCAAGCTCGCCGGCTGGCACCCCGCCGACCTGGGCGGGGCGGTGCTCGACGCGATCGTCGCGCGCAGCGGCATTGATCCGGTCGCGATCGACGACGTGATCATGGGCTGCGTCAGCCAGGGCGGCGAGCAGGCCTTCCAGATCGGCCGCAACGCGGTGCTGGCCTCCAGCCTGCCCGAATCGGTGCCGGCCGTGTCGATCGACCGGCAGTGCGGCAGCTCGCAGCAGGCGATCCAGTTCGCCGCGCAGGCGGTGATGTCGGGCACCCAGGACGTGGTGATCGCCGCCGGGGTGGAGAGCATGACGCGCGTGCCGATGTTCTCGACCGGGCAGCTGTTCGAGCAGGCCGGGCTCGGCGTCGCCAAGTCGCCGGGGCAGGAGCGGCGCTATCCCGGCATCGCCTTCAGCCAGTTCGTCGGCGCCGAGATGATGGCGCGGAAATATGGGCTGAGCCGCGACGATCTCGACCGCTATGCGCTCGAAAGCCACCGCCGCGCTGCCGCCGCCGTCGAGCGGGGCGACTTCGACGCGGAGATCGTGCCGCTGGAGGTCCAGGCGCCCGAGGGGCCGGCGCTCCACGACCGCGACGAGGGCATCCGCTTCGACGCCTCGCTGGAGGCGATCGGATCGGTCCGGACGCTGCAGGAGGGCGGCGTCGTCACCGCCGCCAACGCCAGCCAGATCTGCGACGGCGCATCGGCGGTGCTGGTCGTGTCGGAGGCGGCGCTCAAGGCGCACGGGTTGACCCCGCTGGCGCGCATCCACAACCTCACCGTCACCGCGGGCGACCCGGTGATCATGCTCGAAGAGCCGCTGATCGCGACCGAGAAGGCGCTGCGCAGGGCGGGAATGGCGATCGGGGAGATCGATCTCTACGAGGTCAACGAGGCCTTCGCCCCGGTTCCGCTCGCCTGGCTCCAGCATAGCGGCGGCGACCCCGAGCGGCTCAACGTCAACGGCGGCGCGATCGCGCTCGGCCATCCGCTCGGCGCCTCGGGCACCAAGCTGATGGCGACGCTGGTCCACGCGCTGCGCCGGCGCGGCGGTCGCTATGGCCTGCAAACCATGTGCGAGGCGGGCGGCGTCGCCAACGTCACCATCGTCGAACGGCTCTGACGCACCCCGAGGAGGGGCGCCGAGCAGGATCGATATGGTGCGCTTGTTATATAACAGTGTAAGATTTATACGTCGACAGAGGAGAGGATGATGTCGCCGATCGTGATCGAGGATGGTGATGCCCTCGCATGGGACAGGGAGGCCGACGTCGTGGTCGTCGGCTTCGGCGGGGCGGGCGCATCGGCCGCGTTGCAGGCGCGGGAGGGCGGCGCCGAGGTGATCCTGATCGACCGCTTCGGCGGCGGCGGCACCACCGCCTATAGCGGCGGCGTCATCTATGCCGGCGCGACCCGCTTCCAGCGCGAGGCGGGGTTCGACGACACGGTCGACGACATGCTCGACTATCTGCGGCAGGAGGTGGGCGACGTCGTCCGCCCCGAGACGCTCGAGCGCTTCTGCCGGGGCAGCGCGGCCGACGTCGACTGGCTGATCGAGCACGGCGTCCGCTATTCGGGTGCGGCCTATCTCGACAAGATCACCTATCCGCCCGAGGGCAAGTTCCTCTATTATTCGGGCAACGAGAAGTCGCCCGCGTTCGAGGCGAAGGCCAGGCCTGCGCCGCGCGGCCATCGCGCGGTCGGCGCGGGCTTCGGCGGCGCCCACTACATCGCGGCGCTGCGCCGCTCGATCGAGCAGGCGGGCATCGCGCTGATGCTCCACACCCGCGCCGACCGGCTGATCTGCGACCGCGCGGGCCGGGTGCTGGGGATCGAGGTGGTGGCGCTCGACCGGTCGCAACATGCCCGGCAGCAGGCGCTCTACGGCCGCGCCAGCCCCTATGTCCCGCACAACCATGGCCGTACCGAGCGCGCGCTGAAGGCGATGCGGGCGATGGAGGAGCGGCACGGTACGGCGCTGCGGCTGCGCGCGCGGGGCGGCGTCGTGCTCGGCACCGGCGGCTTCGCCTATAGCCGCGCGCTGATCGACCGGCACGATTCCGAATTCGCACGCCATTACGACGTCACCCATCGCCTCTCGACGATGGGCAATGACGGATCGGGGCTGGAGATGGGCCTGTCGGCGGGCGGCGCGGTCGGGCGGATGGAATCGCTCTACATCGCCCGCAACATCGCCCCGCCCGAAGCGCTGCTCGACGGCATCATCGTCAATCGCGAAGGGCGCCGCTTCGTGCCCGAGGACGCCTATGTCAGCATGATCGGCGGCGAGGTGGCGAAACAGCCGGACGGCGACGCCTGGCTGATCGTCAACGCGAGGAGCTTCCGCCGGTCGATCGGCGAGGCGCTGACCTGCGGCTGGCAGCGGTTCAAATATTTCGGCGTGCCGATGCTGGTGAACTATGCGCTGGGCGGCACCCGCCGGGGCGGCGGCGCGACGGCGCTGGCGCGCAGGATCGGGATCGACCCGGCCGCGCTGTCGGCCGCGATCGAGCAACATGACCGCGACATCGCCGAGGGGAAGCCCGATCTGGTCGGCAAGAGCGAGGCGCTGCGCAAGCCGCTCGGCCGGGGCGCGCTCTATGCCGTCAACATGTGCATGAGCAACCGCCACGCGCTGACCAAGTTCATGACGCTCGGCGGTCTCGAGGTCGACGAGGACAGCGGCGCGGTGCTGCGCGCGGACGGTTCGCCGATCGCCGGCCTCTACGCGGCGGGCATGGCCGCCAAGGGCCTCCATTCGAACGGCTATATCAGCGGCCTGTCGATCGCCGACGGCGTCTTCTCCGGCCGCCGTGCCGGGCGCCATGCCGCCGATGCGGCACAGGCGTTGAATGATCGCCGCCCCATCGAGGCCGCCTGACATGGCCGGGCAGGATGCCATAGCGACCATCGACGAGATCGTCGAAGAGGCGCGCAACGGCCGGATGTTCATCCTGGTCGACGACGAGGACCGGGAGAATGAGGGCGACCTCGTCATCCCCGCGCAGATGGCGACGCCCGACGCGGTCAACTTCATGGCGCGCGAGGGGCGGGGGCTGATCTGCCTGTCGATGACGCGGGCACGGGTGGCGGAACTGGGCCTGGACCCGATGAGCCGCGACAACCGCTCGCCCTACGAGACCGCCTTCACCGTCTCGATCGAGGCGCGCGAGGGGGTGACCACCGGCATCTCCGCCGCCGACCGCGCCCGGACGATCGCGACCGCGATCGACGCCGCCAACGGCCCCGACGCGATCGTCACGCCGGGCCATGTCTTCCCGCTGATCGCGCGCGACGGCGGGGTGCTGGTGCGCGCCGGGCATACCGAGGCGGCCGTCGACATCGCCCGGCTGGCGGGGCTCAACCCGTCCGGCGTGATCTGCGAGATCATGAAGGACGACGGCACCATGGCGCGGATGGACGACCTGATCGGCTTCGCGCGCCGCCATGGGCTGAAGATCGGCACGATCCGCGACCTGATCGCCTATCGCCTGCGCCGCGACCATAATCTGGAGCGGGTGGGGGAGGCGCCCTTCCACAGCATCTTCGGCGGCGACTGGACCGCCGTCACCTTCCGCAACAAGGCCTATGACAGCGAGATGCTGGCGCTGGTCAAGGGCCGGATCGACCCGGCCAGGCCGACGCTGGTGCGGATGCACGTCGTCGACGTGTTCACCGACATGCTGGGGGTGGAGGGCGAGCGCCACGGCCTGCTCCAGAGCGCGATGGCCGAGATCGCCCGCGAAGGGGCGGGCGTGATCGTGATGATCACCCAGCAGATGCCGAACATGCTGACCCGCTTCGTCCGCCGCAAGGCCGACGAGAGCCCGGCCAAGAGCGACCTGGAGGAGCTGCGCGACTATGGCGTGGGGGCGCAGATATTGTCGGCGCTCGGCGTCCACGACATGATCCTGCTGACCAATTCGCCGCGCACGCTGGTGGCGTTGCAGGGCTTCGCGCTCGACGTCGTCGGGCATCGCCCGATGCGCAGCACCGCGCCGCGGAGCTGGATTCGGTGACGGGCCGACATTCGCTGCATGACCGGCTCACATTCCGTCGCGGGCCGCCGATGGCCAACCGTCTCGCGCTCGCGCCGCTCACCAACCTCCAGAGCAATGACGACGGCACCCTCAGCGAGGACGAGCTGGGCTGGCTGGTGAAGCGCGCCGAAGGCGGCTTCGGCATGGTGATGACCTGCGGGGCGACGACCCACCCGCTCGGCAAGGGCTTCCCCCGCCAGCTCGGCGTGCATGACGACATCCATCTGCCCGGGCTCGAACGGCTGGCGCGCGCCTTGCGGGCGCGAGGCGCGGTGTCGTCGGTCCAGCTCCAGCATTCGGGAATGCGCGCGGCGCGCGAACTGATCGACGGGGCGCCGGTCGGCGTGGCCGACGATCCGGCACGCGGCGTGCGCGGCCTGTCGACCGGCGAGGTCGAACAGGCGATCGAGGATTTCGTCCAGGCCGGGCTGCGCGCCGAGGCGGCCGGCTTCGACGGCGTCGAGGTCCACGGCGCCCACGGCTATCTGCCGTGCCAGTTCCTCGACATTCGCCGCAACCGGCGGGACGACCGCTATGGCGGCTCGCCCGAGAACCGGGCGCGGATGCTGCTCGACATCGTCGCCGGCCTGCGCGACCGGGCGGGCCCCGGCTTCCAGATCGGCGTCCGCCTGTCGCCCGAGAATTACGGCGTCGACCTGGGCGAGATCCGCGCGCTCGCCGCGCGGCTGATGCGCGAGGGTCGGGTCGACTATCTCGACATCTCCTGCTGGGACACGTCGAAGCGGCCCGAGGACCCGGCCTATCGGGAGCGGCCGCTGATGGGCTGGTTCACCGATCTCGACCGGCACGGCGCGCGGCTCGGCGTCGCGGGCAAGCTGCGGACCGGGGGCGATGCGCGCCGCTGTCTCGACCAGGGCGCCGATTTCGTGCTGATCGGGCGCGGCGCGATCCTGCACCATGATTTCGCGCGGCGGGTGCATGAGGACGGCGATTTCCGAAGCGCGCCCTTGCCCGTCAGCCGCGACCACCTGGCGCGCGAAGGGCTGGGCGAGCATTTCATCGATTATATGGCGAGTTGGGAAGGCTTCGTGGAGCAGCCCCAGGCGCTGCGGGAGAGAAGGAGACGGCCATGAAGATCGCGATCATCGGCGCCACCGGCAATGTCGGCCGGCGGCTCGTCGACGAACTCGAACGGCGCGGGCACGAGGTGACGGGCATCGCCCGGTCGCGGCCCGCCGACGACCCCGGCGTGCCGCTGCGGCTGGCCGACGCCAATGATCCGGCGGCGCTGGCGACGGCGATCGCCGGGCAGGACGCGGTGATGCTGGCGGGGCGCTTCGTCTCGACCAATGCCGATGCGATCGTCGCGGCGGTGAAGCGCGCCGGCGTGCCCCGGCTGCTGGTCGTCGGCGGCGCGGGCACATTGTTCGCGACGCCGGGCGTGCAGTTGATCGACATGGGGGTGATCCCCGAGGCCTTCCTGCCCGAAGTGTCGGCGGGCCGCGATTTCCTGGAGGGGCTCAAGCGCAGCGACGTCGACTGGACCTTCCTGTCGCCCGCGGCCAGTTTCGTCCCCGGCGAGCGCACCGGCCACTACCGGCTGGGCGGCGACGATCTGATGCGCGACGCGTCGGGCGACAGCCGCATCTCCTATGAGGACCTGGCGATGGCGCTGGTCGACGAGCTGGAGCAGCCGCGGCACAGCCGGCGGCGTTTCTCGATCGCCTATTGATCGCTCCCAGCTCCTCGTCGCCCCGGCGGAGGCCGGGGTCTCGGGAGAGTCGGGCAGCGCTCATCTCCTGAGGCCCCGGCCTCCGCCGGGGCGACGAGGAGAGGGCCGGGCGACGTGGGCGGCTACTTCCCCGCCGCCTGGCCCTTCCGCGCCTGGCGCAGCACATAGGCGCGGATGTCCTCGGCGCGTTGCGGGGTGAGGATCTGGGCGAAGGACACCATGCCCATGTCCTTGAGCGCGCCGTCGATCACGATCGCCTTCCACAGCGCCGGATCGGCGAGCGCGCCCGAGCGGCGCAGGTCGGCGGTGTAGGCGACCGAGGCGTTGCCGCCGTGGCAGACCGTGCAGGTGCGGTCATATTCGGCCATGCCCGCGTCGGGATCGCCGGTCGAGGTCAGTCCGGTCACGTCGATCGGCGCGCGCGGGGCGGGGGGCTCGCGCGTCAGCTTTGCCGTGCCGCCGAGCTTGAACACCAGCAGCCGGCCGTTGCGGCGCGGATTGTCGGGCACGACCCGGCCGACCAGCGCGCCGGCGCCGCCGAACCCCGAGAGGACGGCGACATATTGCTGGCCCTTGATCCGGTAGCTGATCGGCGGCGCGATGATCGCGGTGCCGGCGTCGAACGACCAGAGCTTCGCGCCGCTGGCCGCGTCATAGGCGGCGAGCATGCCCTCCATGTCGCCCTGGAACACCAGATCGCCGGCCGTCGCCAGCGTGCCGCCATTGACGAAATAGCGCTTCGGCACCGACCAGCGCGCCGCTTGCGCCACCGGGTCCCAGGCGAGGAGCTGGCCGGTCATCGCCTTGCGGATCGCGTCGAGCTGGTCCTCCGGGAATTCCTTCATCGCGATGCCGGCATTCTGGCCGATCGGGCGATGCTGGAAGGCGGGGAGCTTCTCATATTCGCCGGGGGTGAGCTGGACCGGGATATAGACCAGCCCGGTGCGCGGGCTGTACGACATCGCCTGCCAGCTATGCGCGCCGAACGGTCCCGGCTGCTGGATCGAGGGGCCGTCCTGATAATGGACGTTCTTCGCCAGGATCGGCCGGCCGGTCGTCATGTCGATGCCGGTCGACCAGGTGACGGGCGCGAACGGCCTGGCCGAGAGCAGCTCGCCCGTCTTGCGGTCGAGCACATAGAAATAGCCGTTCTTGGGCGCCTGCATCACCACGTCGCGTGGCTTGCCGCCGATGACGAGGCGCGCGCCCATGATCTGCTGGGTCGCGGTATAATCCCAGCTGTCGGACGGGGTGGTCTGGTAGTGCCAGGCATATCTGCCGGTGTCGGGATCGACCGCGACGATCGACGAGATGAACAGGTTGTCGCCCTTGCCGCCCGAGCGGACCTGATAGTCGAACGGCCCGCCATTACCGGCGCCGATGTAGAGCAGGTCGGCGTCTGGATCGTAGGTCAGCGCGTCCCAGGCGGTGCCGCCGCCGCCGCTGTTGCGCCATTCGCCGTCGCCCCAGGTCGACTGCGCCCTGGCGAGCAGCACCTCGTCGGAGGCGGCGCCGTCCGGCTTCCCCTGCGGATTGGGGGTCAGGTAGAAGCGCCAGGCGAGCTTGCCGGTGGCGGCGTCATAGGCGGTGACGAAGCCGCGCACGCCGAACTCGGCGCCGCTGTTGCCGATCACCACCTTGTCCTTCACCGCGCGGACCGCGCCGGTGATGGTGTAGCGCATCGTTTTGGGCTGGCCGGCGAGCGTGTCGACCTGCCAGGCGAGCTTGCCGGTCCTGGCGTCGACCGCGACGAGGCGGCCGTCCAATGTGCCGACGAACACCTTGCCGCCATGCACGGCGACGCCGCGATTGACCGCGTCGCAACAGGCGCTGGCGAGCGACTCGCGCGGCACCTGCGGATCGTAGGACCAGAGCTGCTTTCCGGTCGCCGCGTCGAAGGCGTAGACCAGCGACCAGGCGGTGCTGACATAGATCACCCCGTCGACCATGATCGGGGTCGCCTCCTGGCCCCGGTCGCTGTCGAGCTCCGCGCTCCAGGCGAGGCCGAGCTTCGCCACGGTGGCGCGGTTGATCTGGTCGAGCGGGCTGAACCGCTGTTCCTTCTCGTCGCGGCCATAATAGGGCCATTCGTCGGCGCTGACGGTCGAGGCGCTGCCGCCTTCCTGCGCGGTGACGTGCGATGCGGCGATGGCGAGCGCGGCGGCGCCGGCCAGGCCGATGACGAGACGCTTCATGCCCATTCCCCCGATCGCGCGCATCAGGCCAGCTCCGCCGGCGCTTCGTCCATGATCACCGTCTTGGCCTCCAGATAGGGCATCAGTCCCGGCCGGCCGCCCTCGCGGCCGATGCCCGATTTCTTGAAGCCGCCGAAGGCGATGCCGAAGTCGCTGCGGAAGGCGTTATGGCCGACCGTGCCGGCGCGCAGCCGCCGGGCGACCGCCATGGCGCGCTCGGCGTCGCGGGTGAACACCGAGCTGTTGAGCCCGAAGTCGCTCTGGTTGGCGAGGCGGATCGCCTCCTCCTCGTCGCGCGCCGGGATCACCGCGATGACGGGTCCGAAAATCTCCTCCTGCGCGATCCGGGCGTCGTTGCGGACATGGCCGAACAGGGTGGGCTCCAGATAATAGCCGCGATCGAGGCCGGCCGGGCGTCCGCCGCCGGCCGCGAGGGTGAAGCCGTCGGCCTTGCCGCTGTCGATGAAGGATCGGGCGCGGTCGAGCTGTCGCTTCATCGCCATCGGGCCCATCTGGGTCGCGGCGTCGAACGGATCGCCGACCTTGACCTGGCGGAGCGCGGCGGCGAGGCCGTCGAGCAGATCGTCATGGCGGTGCGCGGGGACGATCACCCGGCTGAGCGCCGAGCAGAACTGCATCGCCAACATGCCGACCTGCGGCGCGATCGCGCCGACGACGACGTCGAGCGGCGAGTCGTCGAGGACGACCGCGGCCGATTTGCCGCCCAGTTCCAGCGTCGCGCGGGCCATCCGGCCGCCGCAGATCGAGGCGACATGCTGGCCGACCGCACTTGATCCGGTGAAGCTGATCTTGTCGACGTCGGGGTTGCGGACGAGCAGTTCCGACTCCTCGCGGTCCGCCATCAGGATGTTGACCACGCCCGGCGGCAGGCCGAGCTCCTCGACGATCTCGCCCAGCAGCACGGCTTCGAGCGGCGCCTCGGGCGAGGTCTTCACCACCAGCGTGCAGCCGGCGACCAGCGCGGGCGCGATCTTCGACGCGAGCATCAGGATCGGCCCGTTCCACGGGATGATCGCGCCGACCACGCCGACCGGCTCATGGACCAGCATCCCGACCGCGCCGCCAGCGGTCGGCGCCTGGCGCTCGATGAAGGGGAAGTCGCGGCCCAGGCGCGCATAGTCGCGGATCACCGCGGTCGAGGCGGCGACCATATGGCCGCCATGGGCGAGGACGCCGCCCACCTCATGCGTCCAGATCGTCGCGAACAGGTCGCTCCGCGCGTCGATCGCGTCGGCCAGCCGGTCGAGGACCGCGCCGCGCTCGGCCGGGGCGAGGCCGGGCCAGGGCCCCTCGTCGAACGCGCGGCGGGCGGCGGCGACCGCGCGGGCGACGTCGTCGGCGGTGGCGCAGGGCACCGAGGCGTAGAGGTTCTCGTCGGACGGCGTGACGATGTCGAAGCGGCGGCGGTCGCCGGGCTCGATCCATGTTCCGTCGATCAGGAAACGGCCGCGCTTCACGCGGTCGAGCAATGCGTCCTTGGTGGTCATCCCGTCCTCTGAATCGTGCAGGCCTGTGCCGGCCCGTCGGTCATTTCGCCTAACACTGTTCCATTGACCGGGCAAGGGGCGTCGCAAGGGAGGGCGTTGCCGGGAGCCTTGCCTCTTCGCGCCTGCGAAATGCGGGTTTTCGATCCGCTTCGGTGGAATCGGGATTTTTCGGCACTCCATAATATCCCGGTTGCATCGCTCCGCCGGAGTCGATATCAAGCCTAACATCGTCTGGTTCGATATTGAGCCGGACGCGGAGGATCGCCCATCGATAGGGCGCCCCGGAGAGGATGTGGGGAGGTTGTATGAAGACTCATGCACTATTGCTGGCGGGTGTCGCTCTCGGGGCCTGCATCGCGATGCCGGCCTTTGCGCAGGCTGCTCCCGATGCCGACACGGATACGGGCCTGCAGGACATCGTGGTCACCGCGCAGCGCCAGTCGCAGTCGCTGCAGCGCGTCCCGATCGCGGTGACCGCGGTGACGGCCGGCGACCTCGCGTCGCGGCAGATCACCAACACGCTCAACCTCGAATCGGCGGTGCCGAACCTGACCCTGACCCAGAACGGCGTGTCGGTGACGCCCTTCCTGCGCGGCGTGGGATCGAACCAGTCCAACCCGAACGACGAGGCGTCGGTCGCGACCTATATCGACGGCGTCTACATCCCGTCGGTGACCGGCAACATCTTCAAGTTCAACAATGTCGAGCGGATCGAGGTGCTGAAGGGGCCGCAGGGCACGCTGTTCGGCCGCAACGCCACCGGCGGCGTCATCCAGATCGTCACCCGCGATCCCGACATCGACGCGCCGCTGCTCGACGTCAGCATCGGCGCCGGCAAATACGGCACGATCGAGGCCAATGGCTATGCCTCGACCGGGCTGGGCGAGAAGGCCGCGATCGACCTGGCGGTCAGCTTCGACCGCAACGACGGCTATGGCAAGGACATCAACCGCAACGCCGACATCTTCAAGCACAACCAGCTCGGCCTGCGCTCCAAGCTGCTGTTCAAGCCGGGCGAGAACACCGAGATCCGGCTGACCGCCGACTATAGCCGGCTCAATTCGACCGGCACCGACTATCAGCTCCGCCAGGGCGTGATCGGCGCCGACGGCGTCACCAGCTATCCCGGCAAGCGCCGCACCAACACCGACTGGAAGAACACCGGCGACAACGACATCTACGGCGCGTCGCTGCGCATCGACCAGGACATGGGCTTCGCGCGGCTCGCCAGCATCACCGGCTATCGCCATGTGAAAGGCGACTTCCACCTCGACCAGGACGCGACGCCGACGCCGATCGTCCAGGCCGACATCAACCAGTTCGCCGAGAGCTATTCGCAGGAATTGCAGCTCCTCGCGCCGACGGACTCGAAGATCGACTGGCTGGTCGGCGGTTATTATTTCCACGCCAAATATGCCTATACGCCGCTCCGCCTCGGCGGCCTCGCGGCGGCGCCGCTGCCCGCGATCGACCTGTTCGGCGATCAGAAGACCAAGTCGCTGTCGATCTACGGCCAGGCGACCGTGCCGGTCACCGCGACGACCAAGATCACCGGCGGCCTGCGCTACACCTATGAGAAGCAGGATACGGACGGCCGCACCGAGAGCGGCGGCGTCGTCTTCCCGCACGCGCCCAACGCGCTCTGCCCGGGGGCGACCACCGATTGCCCGCAGTCGCAAGACATCAAGAAGCTGACCTGGCGCGTCTCGATCGACCAGGAGCTGGGCGACGGCGTGCTCGGCTATCTCTCCTACAACCGCGGCATCAAGAGCGGCGGCTTCAACATGATCAACGCCGGCACCCCCGGCTACAAGCCCGAGATCCTCGACGCCTATGAGGCGGGGCTGAAGATGCAGCTGTTCGACCGCAGGGTGCGCCTGAACGCCGCCGCCTTCATCTACGACTATCAGGACATCCAGGTGTTCAACATCACCGGCGGCGGCGCGGTGCTGACCACCAACGCGGCGGCGGCGCGGGTCCACGGCTTCGACGCCGACATCGCGATCAAGGCGACGTCGAACCTGACGATCAGCGGCGGCTTCGGCTGGCTCGACGGCAAGTATACCGACTTCCCCAACGCGACCTACACGCCGCCGTCGCCGCTGATGGGGCCGCAGGTGCCGATCGACGCGACCGGCAACCGCATGATCTACGCGCCAAAATATAGCGGCAACGTCACCGTCGACTATCGCATGCCGACCAGCGTCGGCGAGTTCGGGGTCAACGTCTCGGCGGCGGTGCGCAGCCGGGTGTTCGTGACGGCGGCCAACCGGCTGGCGATCCCGGGCTATACGGTGGTCAACTCGACGCTGAGCTGGACCTCGCAGGATCAGCGCTTCGGCGCGCAATTCTGGGTCCGCAACCTGTTCGACAAGAATTATTACCTGAACCGCACCGAGCAGGCGCTCGGCGACATCCAGTTCCTGGCGCCGCCGCGCACGATCGGCGTGACGCTCAGCTTCAAGAGCCGCTAAGGCAGGAGGCATGGTGAAGATCAGCTATCTCGATCAGGACGGCACCCGGACCGATCTCGACGCCGGCGAGGGCACCAACCTGATGGAACTGGCGGTGCGGGGCGGCGTCACCACGATCGAGGGCGAGTGCGGCGGCGCGCTCGCCTGCGCCACCTGCCACGTCCATATCCCCGACGAGTGGCGCGGCGTGACCGGCGAGCCGTCCGACGACGAGCGCGAGATGCTCGAGTTCGGCGTCGGCGTCGACGAGCGCAGCCGGCTGTGCTGCCAGATACGCGTCACCGCGGCGATGGACGGGCTGGTCGTGCTGACGCCGGCCAGCCAGCGATAGTCGGACCAGGGACAGGCGGAGAAGCGGGATGCCGGACAGGAATTTCACCCAGGCCGACTACAACCATCACGATCCGAAGATCGCCCAGGACCCCTATGGCTTCCTGGCGAAGGTGCGCGGCGGCCAATGTCCGCTCGGCCATTCGGACGAGCTGGGCGGCTTCTATTTTCCGACCACCTATGACGGGGTGAAGCGGGTCTTCTCCGACTATCGCACCTTCACCTCGAACGAGGGGGCCGGGCTTCCCGCGCAGCTCGTCCGCTTCTTCCCGGTCGATCTCGATCCGCCGAACCACACCCGCTGGCGGCGCACGCTCAACCGCTTCTTCACCCAGGAGGCGGCGGAGGCCGACCGGCCCCGCATCCAGGGGCTGGCCGACAAGCTGATCGATGCCTTCGTCGAGCGCGGCAGCGCCGACCTGGTCAACGAATTCACCCGGCCCTTCCTGGCGATGACGATGCTGCCGGTGATCGGCTGCCCCGACGACGACCGGCCGATGCTGTCCGAAAAGCTGATGTGGATGGTCCACAACCGGCTGGTCGACCATGACGGCTGGGTCCGGCGCTATACCGAGATCGGCGATTATCTGATGGGCCTCGCCGCCGCGCGCCGGGTGGCGCCGCGTCGGGACGACCTGCTTCAATGCCTGATCGAGGAGGAGTTCGACGGCAAGCGTCTCAGCGACATGGAGGTGTACCAGGTCCTGATCCTCGCGCTGTTCGGCGCGCTCGATTCGACCAGTTCGGCGATGAGCGGATCGCTGTTCCACCTCGGCCAGCATCCCGAGGACAAGCGGCGGCTGCTGTCGGGCGAGGTGGCGTGGCCGGTCGCGATCGAGGAGTTCCTGCGCTTCACCACGCCGATCCAGACGCTGCGCCGCACCGTCGTGCAGGAGACCGAGCTCGACGGCGGCGCGCTCCATCCGGGCGACATCGTGCTGTGCATCAACGGCGCGGCCAATCGTGATCCCGACAAGTTCGCCGATCCCGACCGCTGCATCATCGACCGTGACGCGCGCGACCATATGTCGTTCGGATCGGGCGCGCATGTCTGCATCGGCCGCCATTATGCGCGGGTGATGATCGACACCTGCCTGAAGACGATGCTGGGCCGGATCGGCGACTATCGGATCGCGCCCGGCTTCACGCCCGACTATACTTCGAGCGAGGCGCGCGCGCTCAAGACGCTGATGGTGGAGTTCACGCCCGGACCGCGCCTGTCGGCCGGCTGATGGCCGATCTGACGGGCGAGGTGGCGCTGGTCACCGGCGCGACGGCGGGGCTCGGGCTCCGCTTCGCCCGGACGCTGGCGGCGGCCGGGGCGAGCGTCGCGGTCGCGGCGCGGCGCGGCGACCGGCTCGACGCGCTGGTCGCCGAGATCGAGGGGGCAGGCGGCCGCGCGCTGGCGATTCCGGCCGACCTGACCGACGCCGCCACGCTGGAAGGGGTGGTGGACGCCGCCCAGGCGAAGCTCGGCCTCGTCACCATCCTGGTCAACAATGCCGGCATCCCCGACGCGCAGCTCGCGACGCGGATGTCGCTCGAGCTGATCGACCGGGTGATCGCGCTCAACCTTCGCACCCCCTTCGTCCTGTCGCGCGAGGTGGCGAAGCGGCTGATCGCGGCGAAGCGGCCCGGTCGCATCGTCAACATCGCCTCGATGGCGGCCTTCCACAGCGCGCGGGCGGGATCGTCGCTCTATGCGACGACCAAGAGCGCGGTGGTGCGGATGACCGAGGCGCTGGCGGTCGAATGGGCGGCCTATCCGATCAACGTCAATGCGATCGCCCCCGGCGCCTTCCGGTCGGAGATGATGGAGGGGATGATCGAGCGGGTCGGCGACATGTCGCAGGGCTTTCCGCGCAAGCGGCTGGGCGACCCCGCCGACCTCGACGGCACCTTGCTGTTCCTCGCCTCGCAGGCCTCGGCGTATGTGACGGGCACCTGCATCAAGGTCGACGACGGCCAATATCCGCGATAGCCGTCCGGCCCGTTATGTGGGACAATGGCGGCCGAAGCGCGGCCTTGGGAACGATCCCGGCCGGCTTCGGTTGAATCCTAGAGTGATTTCGAGGCAGATGGAATCATCTGCCGGCTCGGAAATCACGGCAAGCAAAGCAGACTCGATCCGGTTCAACCTGAACCGGATCGAGTCTGGCATCGCCCCGTTGGGCGGACAGGAGAGACGCCATGAACCAAGCCGTTTCGGGCACGCCGGTGGAGACCAGCCATCGGCTGATTTTGGGCAGCCGGGTGAACGGCACGCCCGTGTTCAACAAGGATGGCGAGCGCATCGGCCATGTCGACGACCTGTCGATCGAGCGCGGCACCGGCCGGATCGTCTATGCGATCATGTCGTTCGGCGGTTTCCTGGGGATCGGGGAGAAATTCCACCCGCTCCCCTGGTCGCTGCTCGACTATGACGTGGAGCATGACGGCTATGTCGTGCCGCTCGACCGCTCGGCGCTCGAAGGCGCGCCGCATTACGGACGCGACGAGCTGGTCGAACTGGGCGGCGCGAGCATCCGCCATTACGACCAGCGCATCTTCGAATATTACGGGCCCTATGGCCCGCTGCCCTATTGGTGATAGCCGGCTTGCATCGGGCGGCAATGACGTCGTCGGACGGTTGATTTTCGCGCGCCGCCGTGGAAGGCGGTGAGGATGAGCGATATCGAAACCCGGCGGTTCGCCGCCCATGGCCTCACCCTGGTCGGCGACGTCGGCGGGCCCGAGGGCGCGCCCGTCGTCGTGCTGCTGCACGGCGGGGGGCAGACCCGGCATAGCTGGGCCGGCACGATGCAGCGGCTGATCGCCCAGGGCTATCGCGTCATCAACCTCGACGCGCGCGGCCATGGCGAGAGCGACTGGGCGCCCAACGGCAGCTACCGGCTGTCGGACATGGCGCAGGACCTGCGGATGGTGCTCGACACGGTCGACCGGCCGATCGCGCTGGTCGGGGCGTCGATGGGCGGGATGACCGCCTTCCACGCGATCGGCAGCAGCGACCGACCGATCGCCGACGCGCTGGTGATGGTCGACATCGTCCTCAAGCCCGCCGAGGCGGGGGCCAAGCGGATACAGGCGTTCATGCGGGCCTATCCCGACGGCTTCGCCTCGGTCGAGGAGGCCGCCGACGCCGTGTCCACCTATTATCCCGAACGGCCCCGCCCGAAGGACGTCAGCGGGCTGCGCAAGAATCTGCGGCTGCGCGAGGACGGCCGCTTCCGCTGGCACTGGGACCCCCGCATCCTCGACATGGGCCAGCGCGCCGAGCCGCCCGGCCCGTTCGAGACCCTCGCCATGCTGGCGTCGAAGGTGACGCTGCCGACCCTGCTGGTGCGCGGCGGCAAGAGCGACATCGTCGACGATGCGGGCGTGGCCGAGATGGTGCGGTTGGTGCCGCAGACCGAGATATTCGACGTGCCCGGCGCGGGCCATATGGTGGCCGGCGACATGAACGATCCCTTCAGCGCGGGGATGATCGCCTTCCTCGAACGCCACCTGCCTACCGGCGGCTGAGGCTTTCGGGGGCGGGGCCGCCGCTGGCCCAGTCGACCAGTTCGACGACATGGGCGATCGGCGTCGCGCTGCGCATGCCGATCTGCATCGCGCAGCCGATATTGCCGGTGGCGATGACGTCGGCGTCGAGCCGGTCGATCGCCGCGGCCTTGCGGTCGCCGAGCTTCCCGGCCAGTTCGGGCTGGAGGATGTTGTAGGTTCCCGCCGAACCGCAGCACAGATGCGCCTCGGCCGGCGTCTTCACCCGATAGCCCATGCGGGCGAGCAGCCGCTTCGGCGCCTCGGTGATCTTCTGGCCGTGCTGGAGCGAGCAGGCGGGGTGATAGGCGACGGTCAGCCCGCGCCCGTCGCCGGCCGGCAGGGCGAGCGTGTCGAGGAACTCGCTGACGTCCTTCGCCAGCGCCGAGACTCGCGCGGCGCGGTCGGCATAGGCCGGGTCGTCGCGCAGCAGGAAGCCATAATCCTTGATCGTCGTGCCGCAGCCCGACGCGGTGATCAGGATCGCGTCGAGCCCGCCGGCCTCGTCGATCTGGCGGCTCCAGGCGTCGACGTTGCGCCGGGCGGCGTCGCGCGCGGCCTCCTCGCGGCCCATATGGTGGACCAGCGCGCCGCAGCAGCCCTCGCCCGGCGCCAGCACCGCCTGATAGCCGAGCCGGCCGAGCAGCCGGATCGTCGCGGCGCGGACCTCGGGCTTGAGCACCGGCTCGGCGCAGCCCTGGAGCAGCACGACGCGGCCGACCGGGGTGGCCGGGCGCGGCGTGTCGCGTGTCGCGGCCCCGCTGCCGTGGCGTGGGGCGAGGCGGAGCATCGCGGCGAGCGGCCGGGCCCAGCCGATCCGGGCGAGCAGCGGCGCGGTCGGGCGGGCGAGCCGGGCGAGCGCGAGAGCGAGGCGGAAGCGGCCGGGATAGGGCAGCACCGCCGCGAGCAGGCCGCGGATCAGCCGCTCGGCCAGCGGGCGGCGATAGCGCCGCTCGATATAGGCGCGGGCATGGTCGACCAGATGCATGTAGTTCACGCCCGACGGGCAGGTCGTCATGCACGACAGGCAGGACAGGCAGCGGTCGACATGGCGCACTACCTGGGGCGTCGGCTCGGCCTCCTTCTCCAGCATGTTCTGGATCAGGTAGATGCGGCCGCGTGGGCTATCGAGCTCGTCGCCGAGCAGCACATAGGTCGGGCAGGTCGCAGTGCAGAAGCCGCAATGGACGCATTTGCGGATCACCGCCTCGGCGACCGCCGTCGCCGGATCGGCGAGCTGTTCGGGCGAGAAGTCAGTGCGCATGTACGTGGTCCAGGAAGCGGCCGGTCTCGAAGATGCCGGCGGGATCGAAGGCGCGGCGGACGCGCGCCTCGAGCGCCATCACCCCGGCTGCGCGCGGATGCTGCATCGGCACGCGGTCGCGCAGCTCGGCGGGGCCGCGCAGCAGCATGGCGTGGCCGCCTGCCGCCTCCGCCATGCTGCGGACCAGTGCGGGATCGCCGTCGAAGCCGAGCCAGACCAGCCCGCCGGCCCAGTCGAGCAGCCAGCGGCCACCGAGCGGATCGAACGCCGCGACGAAGCCCGGTGCGGCGGAGGGCGGCAACGCGACCCGCCACAGCGTCGCGGCCTCGGCGAGCGCTTCGGCTCGGCCGATCGACGCCCAGAGCGGCGCGGCCTCGTCGCCGGGCAGCTCGACCGTGTGGCCATGGCGTTCGAGCAGGCGGGGCAGGGCGGCGCAGCGCGCCTCGACCGAGGGCGCGAAGCCCTGCACCCGGAACAGGGTGACGGCGGCGCGGCCATCGAGCGGCGGGCGGTGCGCGGCGGCGGCGATCTCAGCCGGGCCGCCCATGGCATCGGCCATTGCCGCCTGCGCGGCCTCGGCGCCGAGCCCCTCGATCGCCATGGTGCGGACGACCCTGGGGCGGGGCAGCACCTTGAGGGTCAGCTCGGTGATCGCCGCGAGCCGGCCCCAGCTTCCGGCAACCAGCTTGGGCAGGTCGTAGCCGGTGACGTTCTTGACCACCTTGCCGCCCGCGACGAAGCGCTCGCCGCGCCCCGAGACGGCGGTGAAGCCGAGCAGATGGTCGCGCGCGCCGCCCGCCGTCAGCCGCCCGCTGCCCGCGACGCCGGCCGCGACCACGCCGCCGATCGTCGCGGCGCCGGATGCCTGCCCGAACAACGGGCCATGATCGAAGGGCTCGAAGGCGAGCATCTGCCCCTGATCGGCGACCAGCCGCTCGACCTCGGCCAGCGGGGTGCCGGGGCGGACGGTCAGCACCAGCTCGGGCGGGTCATAGTCGACCACCCCGGCGAAGCCGCGCAGGTCGACGATCTCGGCCTCGCGCGCCGCGCCGATCGCCGCCTTGCTGCCGCCGCCGCGCAGTTCGAGCCTGCCGCCGCGGCCGGCGGCGTCGGCGAACAGCCCTTCGAGGTCCTCGGCCGTGGTCGGACGGTGGACGGTCATCAGAAGCGCGGAAGATCGGGGAAGGGCAGCGCGCCGCCATGGACGTGCATCCGTCCCAGCTCGGCGCAGCGGTGCAGCGTCGGGAAGACCTTGCCCGGGTTGAGCAGCGAGGCCGGGTCGAAGGCGCATTTGACCCGCTGCTGCTGCTTCAGGTCGATGTCGCTGAACATCTCGGGCATCAGGTCGCGCTTCTCGACGCCGACGCCATGCTCGCCGGTCAGCACCCCGCCGACCTCGACGCAGAGGCGCAATATGTCGTTGCCGAATTCCTCGGCCCGCTCCAGATCGCCGGGCTTGTGCGCATCGTAGAGGATCAGCGGGTGGAGATTGCCGTCGCCGGCATGGAAGACGTTGGCGACGCCCAGCCCGTGATGCGCGGCCAGCTCGGACATGCGGCGCAGCACCTCGGGCAGGCGGCGGCGCGGGATGGTGCCGTCCATGCAATAATAATCGGGCGCGATCCGGCCGACGGCGGGGAAGGCGGCCTTGCGCCCCGCCCAGAAGGCCAGCCGCTCGGCATCGTCGTTGGAGACGCGCAGCGACACCGCGCCGTTGGCGTCGGCGATCCGCGCCACCTCGTCGACCAGATGGTCGCATTCGGCGGCGGGGCCGTCCATCTCGACGATCAGCAGCGCCTCGACGTTGAGCGGATAGCCGACCTGGACGAACGCCTCGGCGGCGTGGATGGCGGGGCGGTCCATCATCTCCATGCCCGCCGGGATGATGCCGGCGGCGATGACGTCGGCGACGCACTGGCCGGCGCTCTCGACGGTCGGGAAGCCGATCAGCGCGGCGCGCGCGGTCTCGGGCCGGGGCAGGATGCGGACGGTCACCTCGGTGACGACGCCGAGCAGCCCTTCCGAGCCGACGACGACGCCGAGCAGGTCGAGCCCGGCCGGATCGAGGTGGCGGCCGCCGAGGCGCAGCACCTCGCCCTCGATCGTCACCAGCTCGACGCCGAGGACGTTGTTGGTGGTCAGCCCATATTTCAGGCAGTGCACCCCGCCCGAATTCTCGGCGACGTTGCCGCCGATCGTGCAGGCGATCTGGCTCGACGGGTCGGGGGCGTAGTAGAAGCCCTGCTCCTCGACCGCGCGGGTGATGGCGAGGTTGGTGACGCCGGGCTGCACCACCGCGATCCGGTCGGCATAGTCGATGGCGAGGATGCGGTTGAAGCGCGCCATGCCGAGCAGCACAGCGTCGGCCAGCGGCAGCGCCCCGCCCGACAGCGACGTGCCCGCGCCGCGCGGCACGACCCGGACGCCGTTGGCGTGGCACCAGCGCAGCACCGCCGCGACCTGATCGACCGTCTCGGGCAGGACGACGACCATCGGCGGCTGGCGATAGGCGGTCAGCCCATCGCTCTCATAGGGGCGCAGCTCGTCGGCATCGTCGATCACGCCTTCGCCGGGCACGATCGCCCGCAGCGCCGCGACGATCTCCGCGCGGCGGCCGAGCACGGCCTCGTCCGGTGTCGGCATCCTCAACGTCATGCTCGATCATCCACCCCCGCCGCCGACTCCGCAACGGTCTTATCGGGCGGGTGATTTTTGCGGTAGCGGATATGATCGAAAAAGAGTTGTTCCTGCGTGGAACGAATGAGTGGCGGGCGCGGCCCATCCTCCCCCACCGTCATTCCCGCGAAGGCGGGAATCCACCAGGCCGCCTGGTCGTGTCTCTGTTGGTTCGGGACTCGTGTGTCGGTGGATTCCCGCCTTCGCGGGAATGACGAAGAAGAAGTCGCCGGCCGGTCCGCTGCGAACCGGCCGGGGAGCATCAGGCTCAGAAGGTGAAGCCCAGCGTCGCGCCCCATTCGCGGGGGCGGTTGTAGTTGGCTTCGTGGAAGCCGATGCCGTAATTGCTGTCGCCCGAGACGATGTAGCGCTCGTCGGTGAGGTTGTCGACGAACAGGCGCAGCGACCAGCGGCGGTTGGGCGCGGCGTAGCCCGCCGACAGGCCGAGCGTCTGATAGGCCTTCTGGTTGAGGAAGCGCGAGTTGACCGCGTCGTTGGCGTAGCGCGACGAGAAGTGGAAGTCCGCCCGCGCGTCGAGCCTGGCGTCGTTGCCCAGCGTGTAGGTGTAGGCGGCGCTGATCGTCCCCTGCCATTCGGGCGCCTTGGGCAGGCGGGTCGAGCGGCTGATGATCTGCTCGGGCGTGCTGACCAGCGCCGGATTGGCGCGGATCGCGGTGTAGTGACTGTCGAGATAGCCGAGATTGGCGGTGAGCTCGAGGCCGGGGAGGGGGATGGCGGTCAGCTCCGCCTCGAACCCCTTGATCCGCGCGTCGCCGGCGTTGAGCGTCACCGGCGCGCCGAGGTTCTCGAACACGGTGACCTGGATGCCCTTATAGTCGGTGGTGAAGGCGGCGAGGTTGAGGCGGAGCTTGCGGTCGAACGCGTCGATCTTGGTTCCGACCTCGAAGGTGGTGGCGTTTTCGGGGCCGAAGGACAGCACCGACGGGCGCGGCGCGACGTAGCGCAGGTTGAAGCCGCCGCTCTTGAAGCCCTTGCTGTAGGAGCCGTAGACCAGCACGTCGCCGATCCGATAGTCGACGCTGGCGCGCGGCGAGAATTTCTCGAACGACTGGGTGGTGACCGAGTTGCGGGGCACGAGCGGGATCAGCGTGCCGGCCGGCGCGCCGCCGAACAGGAAGGGCGAGGCCGATCCGGTGACGATATACTGGTCGGAGACAAAGCGCTTCTTGTCCTTGGTGTAGCGCCCGCCGGCGGTCAGCGACAGGCCGTCGACGATCGTCCAGGTCGCCTGGGCATAGGCGGCATAGCTCTTGTTCCGGACGTCGGCGATATCCTGGTAGATGGTGCCGACCACCTCGGGCAGGCGGACGACCAGCGGGTCCGATCCCTTCTCGTCGAAATAGAACAGGCCGGCGGCATATTTGACCGCGCCGTCGGCGACGTCGCCGACCGCCTGCAATTCCTGGGTGAACTGCTTGTGGCGATAGCCGTAGTTGGAGGTTTCGGTGATCACCAGCGGCGATCCGTCGGCGTCGCGGTTGAACGATCCGGTGGTCTTGCGATAGGCGGTGATCGACTTGATCGACAGGTTCTCGCTCGCCTCGAAGTCGAGCGTCAGCGCGGTGCCCCAGGCGTCGATGCTGCTGCCGTTCGGTCCGGTCGAATAGGTCCGGTCGCGGCCGGTGATGTAGTTGGCCGGGGTGTAGCGGTCGTTGCCGATCACCGGGATGACCGAGGGCGTCGACCCGAACGTGTTGTAGGCGAAGACCAGCGGCCCGTCCGCCAGCGTGCCGGTGATCCCGGCGAGCCGGTCGGCGGCGTTGTTCTCGCGCAGGCGGCTATAGTCGCCCGACAGGGTCGCCTTGAACCGGTCCGAAAAATCATGGACCAGCACCATCCGCGCGGCCTGCCGGTTCTCGTTGCCGAGGTCGGTCAGCGGCGTTCCGCCGAGCAGCGACTTCTGCTGCGCTGTATAAGCAGACTTGACGAAGCCGTTCTTATCCTTGGAGGAAACCGAGATACGGACCGCCGTGTCGGGGCCGAGCGGCAGGCTGACCGAACCGCGCAGATAGCGGCGGCCATAATTGCCGAGCGAGGCTTCGAGCGAGCCGCCGAATTCCTTCTCCGGCATCTTCGAGATGATCGAGATGGCGCCGCCGATCGTGTTGCGGCCGAACAGCGTCCCCTGCGGCCCGCGGAGGATCTCCATCCGCTCGATGTCGAGCACGTCGAGCACGCCGCCGACCGATCGGGAGACATAGACGCCGTCGACATAGGTGCCGACGCCGGGATCGGTGGTCAGCGCGAAATCCTGCTGGCCGATGCCGCGGATGAACACCGACGCGGCGTTGGACGCGCCGCTGATCGGGGAGGTGAAGTCGAACGAGACGTTGGGCGCGAGGCGCGACACCTGCTGGATGTCGGACAGCCCCTTGCGGCTGATCGCGTCGGCGGTGAAGGCCGAGATCGCGATCGGTGTCGACTGCATATTCTCGTTTCTTTTCTGGGCAGTGACGACGATTTCTTCAATCGTGTCCGAACTACCGGCAGCCTCCTGCGCGACGGCCGGGGCCGCCGCCGCGAGTAGCGCCGCGCCAGCCAGCGCGAGGCCGAGCGCCCGATCGCTCGCACCCGATGTGAGGAATGGCTTCATCATGATCTCCCTGTCCTTTTGGTTTCGGGGAGGAGTGTATGCCGATGGGCGCGGGGCTCTTGCTTGCACCGGAGCGATGCTTTGTTCGGTGCGGCGTCCATCGCGCCGTCATCCTGACGAAAGTCAGGATCTCCCTGTTCTTCGTCCCCGCCTGAAGCGCGCAAAGGCAGGGAGATCCTGGCTTTCGCCAGGATGACGATGGAGGGAGGAAGCCCGCCTCAGCGCGGCATCTGTTTCAGGAAGCCGGTGTCCGGGTGGCAGTTGCGATAGTCGTAGAGCTGCTGGTCGGGGGTGACGACATAGACCTCGTGCCACAGGCGCAGCTTCAGGTCGAAGTTGAGCTGCTGCACGATCCGCATGAAGGTGCCGAAGATGGCGAGGTGCGAGGGGTGCGCCTCCGACCAGTTCTCCATGTCGCCGAGCGAGCGCCAGTAGCTCCAGCCGAAGCTCTTCTCCTGCGGCGCGCCGTCCATGTCGACGATGCGCATGTAGCGGTTGAGGTAGCAGCCGCATTCGCCGCCCCGGTCGCGCAGGAAATCCATGCCCGCGCGCAGCACCGGCTCGATCTCGGCGAGGTAGAGGCGGCGTTCCTCGCCGCCGGTCGGGCCCCAGTCCTGGCCCGAGCGGATGATCGCGATATTGTCGTGGCCGCGCACCGTGACGCGGCCGGCGCCGTCGGCCGCGAAGCCGAGCTGGCCGGCCGGCTCCAGCGCGTCGGTCTGGGCGATCGGGAAACGGTCGCGCGCCGAGCCCCAATAGGCATGTTCCTGCACCGGCGGGCTGCGCCGTTCGAGCGCGCGGCCCAGGCCCTCCATCTCGTCCTCGGTGCTGTAGAGCGTCTCCAGCCGCTCGACCGTCGGCGTCAGTATCTCGCGGAACTGGCCGAGGCCGGTCTCGGCGGCGAGGAGCGCGGCGACGTCGGCGCGCGCTTCCCAGCGGCGGAAGGCGGCGGGGTCGGTCCAATAGGGCTGGAGGACGAGCGTGTCGTAACCGGCCTCGTCGACATAGCGGGCGAGGTCGACATGGCGGACGCCGCCGTCGGTATCGAGCGTCGCGCGCAGCGCACCGACATGCGCCAGCGCGGCGGCGGGGTCGCGGGGCTCGCGCCACTGCACGCCGTAGCTCGCCATCACCACCTGCCCGATGGCGGGATCGATCCGCGCCGACCAGGCGGGGTAGGGCGGCGCATAATCGTCGGCGATCCGCCGCGGGCGCGAGCGCGGACAGGCGAGGTGCGGGGTGATCGACGAGTCCATGGTGCCTCCCTGCGGTGATCCTGCCCGCGATGCCCTTGTTTAGGAACCGGCCTTTTCGGCGATGTCCTCGAACGCGGCCGGCGGGACGGGCGGGTCCTGCGGTGATCCGAAAGGCTGGCCGAAATGCTGGACCGGGCGGCTGCGGTGCGGGTTGAACAGCAGCCGGGCGACGTCGGGCCGCGAATAATGGCCGGTCGGGTCGGCGGCGGTCTTGGCATAGGCGATCATCGACAGGTCGATCTCGGCATAAAGCAGCCCGTCCTGGTCCTCGGGGATCGGATCGCACAGCGCCCGGCCGTCGGGGCCGAAGATCATCGCATGGCCGCCGCCCGGCGCGAGCAGCTCGCGCTTGGCGTCGCTGTCGCACATCAGCTCGATCATCTCGGGCGAGATGATGCCGCAGGAGGCGACGACGAAGCACTGCCCCTCGACCGCATACATCCGGCTCGCCGCCAGGTTGACCTCGGGCCCCAGCGCATAGGCCTTGCCCGGATAGAGCGAGAAGCTGGGCCAGGAGGCGACATGGACCTGCTCGTCCTGCGCATACATGGCGTAGCGATTGAGCGGGTTGAGATGCTCCCAGCAGCACAGCGCGCCGAGATTGCCGACCTCGGTTGGATGGACGGCGAGGTCGCTGCCATCGCCCTCGCCGAAGATGGTCCGCTCGACATGGGTCGACTTGAGCTTGCGGCGTGGGGTGATCGTGCCGTCGGGGGCGATGATGAGCTGGGCGATGTAGAGGCTGCCGGCGGCGCGCTCCGAATAGCCCATGACGACGCGGATGCCGTTGTCGCGCGCGCAGGCGGCGAGTCGTTGCGCCTCGGGCCCGTCGGCGGTCATGCAGTTGGCGAAGTGGCGGGTGACGAACTGCATCCCCCAGGCCGGCGAATCCAGCCAGGCCCACCAGGGATAGCCGGGCAGCCAGCATTCGGGAAAGGCGATCAGCCGGGCGCCCTGCGCCGCCGCCTCGCGGATCAGGCCGATCGCCTTCTCCACCCCCGCCTCGAGATCGAGGAAGGCCGGGGCGGCCTGGACCGCGGCAACCTTGAACGGACCGTCCGACATGCAATCTTCTCCCTGGAACCACGTCTTTCGCCGATCGGCGGACCGGCCATGTCCGGAACATCCACGGTTGGATCGTGGCCGTCTTTGCTCCACGGGCCCCGGCCTTTGTCGCGAGCGGCATGGGGGGCAAATCGGCAATGCATTCGGGTTTCGACTGATCTATGCTCCGGGTTCAGGGGGACGTTGCCATGTCCGAACATCTGCTGAGCACCGACACGGTCCGCGCGAAGGAACGATTGCCCTATTGGTGCGACATGGTGTGCGACACCTTCGTCGAGCTCGACTGCGAGAGCCAGGAATCCGACAGCTTCTCGGGCGAGCTGCGCAACATCGCGTTCGGCGCGATCCAGATATCGATGGTGGAGTCGGTCGCGCAGCGGGTCCGCCGCACGCGCAGCCGCATCGCCGGATCGACCCGCGACCATTTCCTGCTGAGCCTGCAACTGCGCGGTACCGGCGCGATCTGCCAGGACAGCCGCGTCGCGAAGCTCTCGCCCGGCGATTTCGCGCTCTACGATTCGATCCGGCCCTATGAGCTGCGCTTCGACGACAGCTTCTCGCAGGTCGTGCTGCGCCTGCCGCGCGAGACAGTGACCGGGCGGCTGATCGACAGCCATATGCTGACCGCGCGGCGGATCGACGGGCAGCGCGGCGTCGGGCTGCTGGCGTCGAGCTTCATCCGCCAGCTCCACGAGCAGCGCGCGGACATCGACGATCTCAGCCTCGGCCGGTTGCAGGCCAATGCGGTCGACCTGATGGCGACCGCGCTCGCCGAGCAGACCGGCGGCCAGGCGCGGACCAACGAGGGGCAGGCGATCATCCGCCAGCGGGTCTGCGCCTTCATCGACCGCAACCTCGGCGACCATCGCCTGACCTGCGAGGGGATCGCGGCCGCGCACGGCATCTCGCAGCGCTATTTGCGCAAGATCTTCGAATCCTCGTCGACGACGGTGTCCGACTGGATCTGGTCGCGCCGGCTCGAACAGGCCAAGGCCGACCTCTCCGACCCGCTGCTCGCCCATGTCTCGGTGACGGCGATCGGCTTCGACGTCGGCTTCAAGGACGCGGCCCATTTCAGCCGCGCCTTCCGCTCGCGCTTCGGCATGTCGCCGCGCGAATGGCGCAACAGCGCGGGGTCGCGGCACAACTGACGGAAGACATTCCAATTTCATGCGCTAGTTGGCAAAATTCTTGCGCATAAGTCGCCTTCCGAGATATGGTTTTGCCATGATCGGAGGGTGAGGGATGGCGGCGGAACTCGATGCGTTCGATCGCAAGATATTGGCGCTGCTCCAGGAGAATGCCGACCAGTCGACCGCCGAGATCTCCGAGGCGGTCGGCCTGTCGCCGTCGCCCTGCTGGCGGCGCATCCAGCGGCTCCGCGAGGAAGGCTATATCAAGGCGCAGGTGGCGCTGGTCGACCGGCGCAAGATCGGGCTCAACACGCAGGTGTTCGCGCAGGTCAAGCTCAACGCCCATGGCCGGTCGCATCTGGAGGAGTTCAGCGACGCGATCCGCGGCTTTGCCGAGGTGCTCGACTGCTACGTCACCATGGGGCCGACGGACTTCCTGCTGCGCATCGTCGCCGCCGATATCGACGCCTATGAGCGTTTCTTCTTCGACAAGCTGTCGCGGGTGCCGGGGGTACAGGAGATCAATTCGATCGTCGCGCTGTCGGAGATCAAGTCGACCACCGAGCTGCCATTGACCGCGGTCTGAGCACGACGGCCGACGGAGGCGATTGCGATCGGGCCACGCGACCTCTAGAGCATCGTGCGCTTAATTTGACGCATCCGCGTCCGCTCATCCTGAGGAGGGACTGAGCCTTGGCGAAGGCCCGTCTCGAAGGATCCCGTGTCCTTCGAGACGCCATTTCGCCTTCGCTCAATGGCTCCTCAGGATGAGCGGTTCAGATAAACCGCACGATGCTCCAATCGGGGCGCGATCTTGCCGAGGGGACCCCATGCTGCGCCGCCTGTACGACTGGACGATGGCCAAGGCGGCGCACCGCCATGCCGAATGGTGGCTGGCCGCCTTCGCCTTCATGGAGGCGAGCTTCTTCCCGGTGCCGCCGCATCCGCTGCTGGGGCTGATGTGCCTGGCCGAGCCGAAGAAGGCGATCCGCTTCGCCGCCGTCGCGACGCTCGCATCGGTGGCGGGCGGCCTGCTCGGCTATGCGATCGGCCATTTCGCCTATGAGGCGTTCGGCGAGGCGCTGTTGCGCGCGCTGGGCCTGGCGGAGAGCTTCCCCAAGGCGGCCTGCTACCTGCGCGACTATGGCGCGGAGATCATCGTCGTGAAGGGCGCGACGCCGATCCCGTTCAAGCTGCTGACGATCACGGCGGGCTTCATCGGCATGAACCTGCTGGTGTTCATCGGCGCGTCGATCATCTCGCGGTCGATCAGCTTCATGATCGTCGGTGTCCTGTTCCGCCTGTTCGGCGCGCCGATCAAGGCGATGATCGACAGGCATCTCGGCAAGGTGACCGCTGCCTTCGCGGTCCTCGTCGTCGCGGGCTTCCTCGCTATCGCCCTGCTCGGTGGCGGGGCGAAGCAGACCAGCGAGAAATGCGCTGGCGTGGCGTCGGTGACCGCCGGCTGAAGGGTGCTCGAAGCGGCTCCCTCGGTTAGATTGTTGTTTTGCCGCGACTTCCCGACCGCCGGATGTTTCCATCCGCCCCGAAATGGCTCTACTAGGCCGAACCCCCGATGATGGAACGACAGGTGACGCTCTTGACCCATGACCACGACCTGGCCCTGGGCCGCCCCGCCGAGCAGAGTTCGGCCTGCCATTGGTCGGCGGCCGGATCGACCCGCGAGGATGCCGCCTTCGTCGTCGAAGGCATCATCGACCGGACCGATCGCGAATATGCCAACCACACTGCCGAGGAGCTGTTCCCCTGGTGGCAGGTCGATCTCGGCGCGGCCTATCGGATCGACATGGTCCGGCTGTTCAACCGGCGCAGCCATGCCGAGCGCCTTTCCCGCTTCACCATCCTCGGCTCGGTCGACCAGGCGAACTGGACGGCGATCCACCGCCATGACGGCCAGCCGGTGCTGGGGGCCGGCGACGAGGGCGCGGCGATCGCGATCGATCGCCCCAATCTGGCCCGCTATGTCCGGGTGCGGCTGGACGGTTTCGCGCCGCTGCACCTGCGCGCGGTCCAGGTCTTCGGGCATCTTCCCGATGAGAAGGACGCCGACGCCCTGGCCGCGTTCGTCGCCCGGCTTGCCGCCGAGCGCGACGCCGTCGTGGCCGGGCGCACCGGAAGGATGCTGAAGATCGGCAATCTTCAGATATTCGCCGACGAGGAGCGCTACAGCCCGCCGATCATCCGGTCGCTGGAGGATGGCGGCTATGAGGGGCCGGAGCGCAGCATCCTCTACGCCGCGCTCCGCCCGCAGGATCGCGTGCTGGAGATCGGGACCGCGGTGGGCGTCCTGTCGATGACCGCCGCGTCGATCGTCGGTCCGGAGAGCGTCGCCACCTACGAAGCCAATCCCTATATCCTGGAGGATGCCCGCCGGAACTTCGCCGCCAACGGCTTCGGCGCGATCCGCTCGACCAATGCCGTGTTGCAGGCGCGGGCGAAGATGGCGGAGGTGCCGCCGACCATGCCCTTCGCCCTGTCGCGGGATTTCTGGGCGTCCCGGCTGGGCGCCACGATCGGCGACCCGGACATCGTCGAGGTCGTCGACATCCCGACCGCCAGCCTCGAGGATGCGATCGAGGCGCATCGCGCCAATGTCCTGGTCTGCGACATCGAAGGCGGCGAGGCCGGCCTGCTGCTGGAGGCGGACCTGAGCGCGATCGACACGATCGTCATCGAAACCCATTATTGGGCGGCCGGGCGGCGGGCCATTTCCGACCTGATCCGCAAGTTCGTCTCCGACGGCTTCGATCTCGACCTCGACCTGAGCGCGCATCATGTGAGCTGTTTCCGCCGGGGGCTTTCCTGACGGCGGGGTCCGTGAGATCGTCGGGCGTCGCCTGAAGCCCGGAGGATCGTCCCGCCATGACCCACGCCACCGCCACCATCGGCCGCGACCGCTATGCCGTCCAGATCGACGCGAGCGGCCATGCGATCACCGCCGACGAGCCCGAGAAGCTGGGCGGCGCCAATGCCGGGCCGGCGCCCTACGACCTGCTGCTCGCCAGCCTGGGCGCCTGCACCGCGATCACGCTGCGCATGTATGCCGATCGCAAGCAATGGCCGCTCGAATCGCTCGACGTGTCGCTGCGCCTGACCGGCGGGGCCGAGGACCGCCGCATCGTCCGGACGATCGCGCCCAGGGGACTCGATGGCGAACAGGCTGCCCGTCTCGCCGACATCGCCGAGCGGACCCCGGTCACGCTGACGCTGAAATCGGGCATCGCCATCGACACCAGCCTGGCCTGATCAGGCGCCGGAAGCGGCGAGACCGTCGCAATTCGGCAGGAACGACACAGTCGATGCAGCATGTGAATATCAGCGATCGCTGAGCCGTGACGTGATGCGCCTCCGACAGGCCGGACGGGTAGAGCCCGCCGGCCGTTCAGGACGGAGGGGACCGCATGACGAATTCGAACGGAACCGCGCGGCGCATGGCGATCATCGCCACCTTGTGCGCCTCGATCGCCTTGCCCGCGACGGTGCAGGCGCAGATGCAGACGCAGGCCACCCAGCCCGGCGACGGGGCATCCGAGGGGAGCGCGGGCGCCGATCCGCTGATGAACGACATCGTCGTGACCGCGCGGCGGCGGAGCGAGACGGCGCAGAGCGTTCCGCTCGCCATCTCCGCCTTCTCGGCGGAATCGATCGAGGCGCGGGGAATCCAGAAGATCGATGGGCTCGCCGGCTTCACCCCCAACATGACCTTCCAGAACAACCCCAGCTTCGGCGGGGCGGGATCGTCCGCCGCCATCTATATCCGCGGCATCGGCCAGAAGGAGTTCCTGCCGACCACCGAGCCCGGCGTCGGCGTCTATGTCGACGGCGTCTATGTCGCCCGGTCGGTGGGGGCGCTGCTCGACCTGGTCGACATCGACCGGGTGGAGATATTGCGCGGGCCGCAGGGGACGCTGTTCGGCCGCAACACGATCGGCGGCGCGATCAGCATCACCACCCGCAAGCCGGGCGATCAGCCCTATGCCAATGTCCAGCTCACCACCGGCCGCTACAGCCGGATCGACGTGAAGGCGGTGGGCAACCTGCCGCTCACCGAGACGCTGTTCACCAAGCTCTCGGTGGCCTCGTTCAACCGCGACGGCTATGTCCGCCACCTGTCCGACGGCCGCAAGCTCGGCAATGTCGACACGCTGACCGGGCGGCTCGACCTGCGCTGGCTGGCGGGCGACGGGCTGGAGATCAACCTGGCGGTGGAGGGGACGCGCGACCGGTCGAACGGGCCGGCCCTGGTCCTTGCCGGGGTCAACTATGGCTCGGCGATCTTCAATCCGGACCAACTGCCGATGCTCCCGCCGGGCAGCCCGGCGACGCCCGGCGCCTATGTGCTGAACCCGCCCTTCGATGCCCCGACCGACAATTTCACCTTGCTCCACAATTATTTCGCCACGCTGCTGGGCGGCCAGCCCTGCCTGGGCTTCGCGCCCTACAGCCCGCAGGGCAGCGCCGCCGCCTGCTTCGGCGACCGCTTCGTCGTCGGGCGGAAGGCGGATGCGGGAACCGGCGCGCAATATTCCAGGAACGACCTCTGGGGCACCCAGGCGATCGTCGACTGGGACGTGGGGCCGGTCCAGCTCAAGTCGATCACCGCCTATCGCGAGGTCGACGGGACATATGCCCGCGACGGCGATCATTCGCCCTTCACCATCCTGCATTTCGCCGACGTGCTGAAGCAGAAGCAGTTCAGCCAGGAGGTGCAACTGCTCGGCGCGACGGCGGACCGGTCGCTCAAATATGTCCTCGGCGCCTATTATTTCCGGGAGAAGGGCAACAACATCAACACGCTGGACTTCACGCCGGTGATGTTCCGCTCGGGCGGCCGCTTCGACACCGAAAGCTATGCCGCCTTCGGCCAGACGACCTGGTCGCCGCTCTCGGTCGTCGACCTGACGGTCGGCCTGCGCTACACCCGGGATCGCAAGTCCTTCCTGCCCGACCAGGAGATATTGGTCGACAAGACCGGCGGAGCGCTGATCGCGGCCAGCCCCAACACGCCGCAGACCCGGGTGCTGCCCTTCGCCACGGTGAAGCGCGTCGAGGAGGCGGTCACGCCCAGCGTCAACCTCGCCTGGAAGGCGGCCGACGACATCCTCGCCTATGCGTCCTTCTCCAAGGGGTTCAAGAGCGGCGGCTTCGTGCAGCGGGTCTTTCCGGCGCAGGCGACGGTGCCCGAATTCGGCGCCGAAAAGGCGGAAGCCTATGAGCTCGGCTTCAAGTCGCGCCTGTTCGACCGGCGGCTGACGCTCAACGGCGCGATCTTCCTGACCCGCTATGACGATCTGCAGGTGCAGGTCTTCACCGGGATCGCGCCGGTGACGAAGAATGCCGCGTCGGCGGAGATCCGGGGCGCCGAGCTGGAAGGGCGCTTCTCGGCGGGCGACGGCTGGTTCCTCGAAGCCAGCCTCGGCTATCTCGATCCGAAGTTCACCAAGGTCGATCCCGCCGCGACCGAGATCACCCGCGCGTCGAAGTTCGAGCGGGTGTCGAAATGGACGATCAGTGGATCGCTGTCCAAGCGCATCGGCCTGGCCAATGGCGGCAACGTCGTCGGCCGGATCGACTGGTCCTACCGGTCGGGCGCCTTCATGGACGCGCTCAACTCGCCCCAGCTCTATCAGCCGGGCTACAGCCTGTTCAACGCCAACCTGACCTACAACCTGCCCGGCGATGCGATCTCGCTGTTCGCGGCGGTCAACAACCTGACCAGCAAGACCTATCTGCAGACCGGCGTCTACGGATCGTCCTTCGGGCTTTACGAGCATATGTACGCCCGGCCGCGCGAATGGTCGGCCGGCGTCCGCTGGGCGCTGTGACGATGGCAGGACAGTGCGGGCGATGTCCCTTCCGCGCAGCATAGCGCGGCGGCGGCGCGCCCGCGACCGGCGGACGATTGACTCTCCGGAATGCCGGACGGATCATCCGGCTCCGAAGGATCAGGAGGAACGGTGGCCGGCGATCCCGCTCTCGACATTCCCGCCGGTGCGGCACGGGGGCCTCGCGAGATGATGGCCGGCTTCGCGGCGTTCGCGTCCGAGGACATCTTCGAGGTGCGCGAGCATATCGCGCAGACCTATTGCCCGCACGACCTGGCCGTGGCCCGGCGGGGCGACGCGCTCGATGCCTGGCTCAACCACCGGCGGCTCGCCAAGCTCGGCATCGGGGCGATGGCCTATGGGGCCGAGGTGGCGATCGAGCGGATCGAGGACCAGGACATGCTGCTCCTCATGCACCCGACCGCCGGCGCGGCGGAGATCGGCACGGCGGCGGAGACGATCGACAGCCATGCGCGGCGCGCCTCGGTGGTCGACACGGGCGAGCTGCGCCGGATGCGCTGGTCGGAGGATTGTGTTCAGCGCGTCGTGCAGATCAGCAATGCGGTGCTCGACCATCATGCGACGATGATGATGGGCCGCCCGCTCAGCCGGAAGCTGCGCTTCGCCGCCGAGATGCCGGCCGGCGCGGAGGGCGCCGACTGGTGGCATTACGCATCGCTCCTCTGCCTGGAGGTTTCGGCCGAGGCGCAGGGGCAGGCGGTGATCGACAGCCTCGAGACGCTGCTGATCCTCAAGCTGCTCGAAAGCCACCCCAGCAACTATTCGGACCAGCTCCGGCCGCAGCGGTGCAAGATCGCGCCGCAGCATGTCCGCAAGGTCGAGCAATATATCATCGCCCATGCCGATCGTCCGATCACGCTGGAGCAGCTCGTCGAGGTGAGCGGCGTCAGCGCGCGGGCGCTGTTCGACGGTTTCCGCCGTTTCCGGGGCACTTCGCCGATGGTCTTCCTCAAGTCGGTCCGCCTCGAGCGCGCGCGCGACGATCTGCGCAACGCGCTGCCGGGGGAATCGGTGACGGAGATCGCCTGCCGCTGGGGCTTCTATCAGTTCGGGCGCTTCGCGGCCCATTATCGGCGGCTGTTCGGGGAACTCCCCTCGGAGACGCTGCGCAAGCTCAACTGAGGGCTGCCCCGGTTACGCCGGCGGACGAATCGGCTATCCAGGGGCATCCCCCCTGTTCCGATGGAGACCCGCCGTGCCGACCGAGACCTTCGACTTCGCCGGTGGCGGCGATCATCGCCTGGCCGGCCGGCTCGAACGGCCCGAGGGGACCGCGCGGGGCTGGGCGATCTTCGCCCATTGCTTCACCTGCGGGAAGGACCAGCGGGTGGCGGTGCGGATCGCGCGGGCGCTCGCCGCGCAGGGGATCGGCACGCTGCGCTTCGACTTCGCCGGGATCGGCGGCAGCGAGGGATCGCTGGCGGAGAGCAGCTTCGCTGCCGACCGCCGCGACCTGATCGCCGCCGCCGAGGCGATGGCGGCGGCGGGCCATGCGCCGTCGCTGCTCGTCGGCCACAGCTTCGGCGGGGCCGCCGCGCTCGCCGCCGCCGGGGACATGCCGTCGATCAAGGCGGTGGCGACGATCGCCGCGCCGTTCGACGTTGCGCACGTCCTGCGCCATTTCGACGCGGCGGCGGTCGAGACGATCGAGCGCGAGGGCGCGGCGGAGGTCGTGCTGGCCGGCCGGACCTTCCGCATCGGCAAGGCCTTCGTCGACGACCTGCGCCGCCACGACCAGGGCGCCAGGATCGAGGCGCTGCACCGCCCGCTGATGATCCTCCACGCGCCGTTCGACGAGGTTGTCGACATCGAGAACGCGACCCGCATCTTCCTCGCCGCGCGCCACCCCAAGAGCTTCGTCTCGCTCGACAAGGCCGATCACCTGCTGACCGGGGCGGGACAGGCCGAGCAGGTCGCGGCGCTGGTCGCCGCCTGGGCCGCGCCCTATCTGCCGCGCCCCGAGCCGACCCGCGACGAGGGGGAGGCCGACGTCGTCGTGGAGGAGACCGGCGCCGGCCGCTTCCAGGTCGCGATCCAGGCGGGCGGCATCCGCTTCCTCGCCGACGAGCCGGCCGCGGTCGGCGGGCTGGGGTCGGGGCCGACGCCCTATGACCTGCTGTCGGCGGGGCTCGCCGCCTGCACGACGATGACGCTGCGCATGTATGCCGACCAGAAGGGCTGGGAGATCGGCCGCATCCGCACCGCCGTCGGCCATGCCAAGCGCAAGGGCGAGGCGCCGGCCGACCTGTTCACGCGGCGGATCGCGTTCGGCGGCGAGGTCGACGCGGAGCGGCGGGCGCGGCTGCTGGAGATCGCCGACCGCTGCCCGGTGCACCGTACCCTGGAAGCGAGCGCGCGGGTCGAGACGAGCCTGGGCGGACCGCCGGCCGCGGCCGAGCCGATCGAGGCGCATATGACGGCGGTCGAGGGGCTGGTGGAAAGTGCCGAGTAGCTTCGTTCCGGGTTGGAGGGAGGCATGTTCTTCACCGCTATCGTCATTCCCGCTTTCGCGGGAATGACGGAAAGAGGTCTGACGGTCACCCGCCCCGAGCGATGGATCAGGCGAGGAAGTCCAGCAGGGCCGCCGCGAATTTCTCCGGCTGCTCGATATTGGACAGATGCGCGGCGTCGAAGGTCACGCCCCTGGCGCCCGGGATCGCGGCGACGATCTCCTCGCCCTGGGCGGGCGGGGTGGCGGGGTCGCGGCCGCCGATGATCACCAGCGTCGGCGTGCGGATCAGGCCGATGACGGGGCGCAGGTCCATGTCGCGGATCGCGGCGCAGCAGCCGGCATAGCCGACCGGGCTGGTGGCGAGCAGCCAGGCCTCGACCGTCGCCTTCACTTCGGGCGATCCGGGCAGGAATTCGGGCGTGAACCAGCGTTCGAGCACCGCCGAGGCGATCGCCGCCATGCCCTTGTCGAGCACCACGCCGATCCGCGCCTGCCAGCCCGAGGGCGGGCCCATATAGGCGGCGGTGTTGGCGAGGACGATGCGCCGGAAGCGCTCGGGCGCGTGGACGCCCAGCCACTGGCCGGTCATGCCGCCGAGCGACAGGCCGCAATAGTCGACCGTCTCCAGCCCCAGCGCGTCGAGCAGCTCGACCGCGTCGCGGCCCAGCCGGTCGAGGCTGTAGCCGCCGGCCGGCGCGTCCGACGCGCCATGGCCGCGCTGGTCGTAGCGCAGCACGCGGAAGCGTTCCGTCAGCACGGGAAGCTGCGGCAGCCACATGTCCATCGTGGTGCCCAGCGAGTTGGAGAGCATCAGCACGGGGGCATCCGCGGGCCCGTCGAGCCGCCAGGCGATGCGGCAGCCGTCGCCAACGCTGGCGAATCCCTGGTCGGTCATGGTCGTTTCACTCTTCGCGAAAATGCCGCGGGCAATGGTTTGAGAGTCGAGAGCTCTCTTCACGATAGGATCGTCATCCCGGACTTGATCCGGGATCCAGAAACGCAACGCTGCGGCAAGAAGCGCAACGTTGCGGTTCTGGATGCTGAAACAAGTTCAGCATGACGACCCGGAGGCGATTGCTTCGTTCTCGTCAGGCGCCGGCGGGCGCCGGAGCCCGGTTGCGGGCCATGACCTCGGTGTCGGCCGTGTCGGCCGCCTTCTGCAGGGTGAAGTCGAAGTCGATCTGGCTGAACGGCCCGTTGAGCTGCTCGGCGCGGATCTGCTCCGGGTCCTCCTGGCGGACGACCTCGGGGATCAGGTCGTTGTGGGTCGCGAAGGCGAAGTCGTCGTGCAGATAGGGATCGCCGTCGATGTTGATCTGGGTGGTCAGATGGCGATAGCCCGGCGCCGACACGAAGAAGTGGATGTGCGCCGGACGGTTGCCGTGGCGGCCGACCGACTGGAGCAGGCGATCGGTGCTGCCCTGCGGCGGAACCGAATAGCCCGAGGGGACGACGCTGCGGAAGACATAGCTGCCGTCGGCTCCGGTCTCGATGCGGCGGCGGTTGTTATAGGGCTTCTGCGACGGGTCGAAGCCCGAATAGCCGCCCTTGGTGTTGGCGTGCCAGACGTCGACGATCGCGCCGGCGACCGGCTTGCCGTTCAGGTCCTTGACGGTGCCGCGCATGATCAGCACCTCGCCGGTGTCCTCGCCGTCGTCGAGGCGGGCGCGGCCCTTCTCGATCGGCGCGCCGGGGATGTAGAGCGGGCCCTCGATGGTGCGCGGGGTGCCGCCGGTGGTGCCCGCCTTCTTGTCGGCGAGGTCCATGCGGACGTCGAGGAAATGGTCGAAGCCGAGGCCCGGCGCGATCAGGCCGAATTCGGGCGCGCCCTGCTGCATGAAGTGCAGCGCCGCCCAGAATTCCTCGGCGCTCACGTCGAAATCGTCGATCGTGGTGAACAGGTCCGACACGACGCGGCGGAGGATCTGCTTCATGCGCCGATCGCCGCCTTCCTGGTCGAGGCCGGAAATGCGATCGAGATAGGCTTGGATTTCAGGGCTTTGCACCAGTTCGGATGCCATCACGTCTCTCCTTGGGAAATGAATGTCGTTTCAGCGGTCGTCGTCATGGATGGACGAGGGGTGCCGGCAGAGCGGAATGACCTCGATGTCCATGAACGGGTACAGGGGAAGCCCCATGAGCAGGTCGTGGAGCGCCGCGTTGCTCTCCACGTCGAAGATGCTGGTGTTCGAATATTGGCCGACATGGCGCCAGATGTGACGCCATTTGCCGGCCTTCTGGAGCGCCTGGAAATAGGCCTTCTCGCGCGCCTTGATCTCGTCGAACTCGGCGGCGGGAAGATGGGTCGGCACGTTGACGTGCATATGGACCTGAAACAGCATCAGGCGGACTCCTCGATCGGCTGGCCGACGACGGTCCGGCTGGGTCCGTCGCGGCGGAAATGGTGGACCTTGTCCATGTCGAGCGCAACGCCCAGGCCGGGCCCGGTGGGAAGATCGAGGCCGAACTCGCGGAAGGCGAGCGGCTCGGTCAGTATCTCCTCGGTCTGGAGCAGTGGGCCGAACAGCTCGGTGCCCCATTCGAGCTTGGCGAAGGTCGCGTAGAGATGGGCGCAGGCGATGGTGCCGACGCTGCCTTCGAGCATCGTGCCGCCATAGACGCCGATATGCCCGGCCTCGGCGATCGCCGCGAGCTGCCCGCCCGCGAACAGGCCGCCGGCCTGGGGCGGCTTGATCGAGAAGGCGTCGGCGCCCCGGTTGCGCGCGAAGTCGAGCGCGTCGGACGGGCCGCGCAGCGCCTCGTCCGCCATGATCGCGATCGGCGAATAGGCGGTCAGCCGGCGCATCCCCTCGCGGTCGGCGCGGGGCAGCGGCTGTTCGATCAGGTCGACCCCGGCGTCGGCGAGCATATGCGCGCCGCGGCGCGCGGTCGGCTCGTCCCAGGCCTGGTTGACGTCGACTCGCACCGAGGCGCGGTCGCCCATCGCCCGCTTGATCGCGGCGACATGGGCGACGTCGTCGGCCAGGGCGCGCTTGCCGATCTTGAGCTTGAAGACGTCGTGGCGGCGCTGCGCCAGCATCTCCTCGGCTTCCTCGATGTCGCGGCCGGTGTCGCCGCTGGCGAGCGTCCACAGCACCGGCAGGCGATCGCGCAGCCGGCCGCCGAGCAGCTCGCTGAGCGGCACGCCGGCGCGCTGCGCCTCGGCGTCGAGCAGCGCGGTCTCGACCGCGTTCTTGGCGAAATGGTTGCCGACGACATATTGGCGGACCAGCGTCATCAGCGACGCGGTGTTCGTCGCCTCGCGACCGATCAGCAGCGGCGCCATATATTCGTCGATCGTCAGCTTCATGCCCTCGGGGCTCTCGTCCCCATAGCTGAGCCCGCCGATCGTCGTGCCTTCGCCCATTCCGACGATTCCGTCGGAGCAATGGACGCGCACGATCACCATGACCTGCTTGTTGATCGCGATCATGGACAGGACATGCGGCCGAATCGTCGGTATATCGACGATCCAGGTATCAATCTTCTCGACCTTGAAGGGCATGCTCTCTCTTATGGTTCGCTTCAAATGCCGTGATTTCCTAAGCTGGTCCTATGCGATAGCACAGGACTGTTTCGGTCCGGTTTGATACTCGTCAAGTATCATGGAGCTACGCCACCTTCGCTATTTCGTCGCCGTCGCCAACGAGCGCAACTTCACGCGCGCGGCGGAGGTGCTCAACATCGCCCAGCCGCCGCTGAGCCGCCAGATCCGCCAGCTCGAGGAGGAGGTGGCGGCCGAGCTGTTCGATCGCGACGCCCGGCCGCTGCGGCTGACCGAGGCGGGGCGGCTGCTCTACGAGCATGCCGTCCACGTCCTCGCCGGGGTCGACCAGCTTCGCGGCATGATGCGCGACCATGCCGGCAAGGGGCGGCGACGCTTCGTCATCGGCTTCGTCGGGTCGACCCTGTTCGGGCTGCTGCCCGAGGTGATCCGCCGCTTCCGCGCCACCGCCGACCATGTCGAGGTGTCGGTGATCGAATGCTCGACGGTCGAGCAGATCGCCGCGCTCAAGGAAGGGCGGATCGACGTCGGCTTCGGCCGTCTCCGCTTCGAGGACGCGGCGATCCGCCGGATCGTGCTGATGGAGGAGCCGCTCGTCGCGGTGGTTCCGGTCGATCATCCGCTGACCCAGGTGGGACGGCCGCTCCACCTCGCCGAGCTGATGGAGGAGCCGCTGATCATCTATCCGCGGCCGGCGCGGCCGAGCTATGCCGACCAGATATTGAGCATCTTCCACGACCTCGGCCTCCAGCCCGAGATGGTGCAGGAGGTGCGCGAGCTGCAGACCGCGATCGGCCTGGTCGCCGCGCACACCGGGCTTTCGATCGTCCCGGAATCGGTGCAGCGGCTGAAGCGCGACGACGTCGCCTATCTGCCGATCGCCGAGAAGGCGGCCCATTCCCCGATCATGATGATCCACCGCGCCGGCGACATCTCGGCCGAACTCGCCCGGCTGATCGAGATCAGCTGCGAGCTGCACGCGATCCGCGCCGAGGGATAGGGATCAGGCGAGGCCGCGCACGCAGCGGTCGACGCCGTTGCTCAGGTGGCGGGCGAGCATCTCCTCGTCCTGGAAGAAGATGTGCTGCTTGGCGCCCGACTTGAGCTGCGCGCAGATCAGCTCGTGGGTGAAGCAGTCCTCCATCATCGGATCGCGCAGGCCGACCTTCGAATATTCGCGGGCGAACAGCTCGCCGGCGGTCTTCACCGGCGGATAATAGCCCTTGATCTCCCACACGCTGCGGTCGACCGCCTGCGGCCAGATGTTGAAGGTGAAGAACAGCCCGTTGAGCAGCCCGACGAAGAAGTTCGGGAAGATGTGCCAGAAATCGAACGAGCCGCGGAAGCGATAGCCTTCGCCGTTGCCGTCGAGCTTGGCGCCGAACGCCTGGACGGTGCCCGTCCCGAAGCGGCTGGCGAGCATCGCGGTCGGCGGCGGGGTGAAGCTGTCGGGCGGCGGCGAGCCGAGCACGCCGTGCATCCCGTGCAGCTCGATCGCGGCATGGCGATACTGGTTGCCGTCGACCTTCACCGCGCGGGCCAGCGTCTTTTCGTGGAGATAGGGCAGGTGCCAGCCTTCGAGCTGCGCCTCCTGCAACGTCTTCCAGTTCACATTCTCGTCGATGCGGTAGGAGAAGGCGGGGGTGAAGCCGTCGAAGTCGAACCGGCCGACCTCCTCGGCGACGGGGCCGAGATAATCGAGCAGGGTCTCCTCCGGCTCGGCCGCCATGTTGACGAAGATGAAGCCCTTCCACACCGCGCAATGGACCGGGGTCAGGCCGTTCTCCTCGGCCTTCACGCCGGGGAAGTTGGCGGCGTCGCTGATCTGCACCAGCTTGCCGGTGGTGTCGTAGACCCAGCCGTGGAAGCGGCAGGCGAGATAGCCCTTGCACGAGCCCTGCGCATCCCAGGCGACCGGTGCGCCGCGGTGCGAGCACATGTTGTGGAAGGCGCGATACCGGCCGTCCTTGCCGTGGATCACCAGCAGCGAGGTGTCGAGGATCTTGAGGTCGGCGACGAAATAGTCGCCGGGCTTCGGTGCCTGGAGAATCTGGCCGACATTCAGCCATTTGCGGCGGAATATTCGCTCGCGTTCGAGGTTGAAATAGTCGGGCGAGGTGTAGCGCTCGACCGGGATCGGGTCGCGGCCCTCCTCGGGATAGCGCTCCATGAAGCGGCAAGGCTGGGTGCTCATGCGCGGCCTCCCATTCCGGCGAGCGGCCAGGCGTCGTGGGTCGGCACGAAGCGGGCGATCGGGAAGACATATTTGGGGCGCGGATCGCCGTACATCTCGATCGTCGCCGAACATTCGGCGAGGGCGAGGCACAGGTCGAGCAGCCGGCGGTCGGCGCCGCCGATCGCCGAAAGCTCGAACGGCGCGAGATATTCGAGCGCGGCGGGCCCGCGCTCGATCATCCGGTCGTAGAAGGCCTGGCTCTCCTCCAGCGAGGCCGACCAGCGCTTGTCGTTGCGTTCGAGCTCGGTCGGCTTGGCCCAGTCGATGAAGGGCAGCAGATCCTCGAATCCCGGGGGCAGCATATCGGCCATCGCAACCTCTTTTCTCCCTGTTCGCACCAAGCCTGCGTTGCCGGGGACGGCGGCGGCTATCCTCCCTGTGCAGGCGCTGGCCGCTCACTGCGGAATATGGCGACGGGGCGGCGAGCGCGGCTTGTCGCGCCGATGTCCGCTGATAAGCCCGTCATGAACAATAATAACTTCAGGGTTGGACATCGTGGCGAACGGCGATCGACGCCGCCGCCACGGGAGAGGCCGGGCCCCGGGACGAGGGAGGGACCGATGAACAGACGGATCAGGATGATCGTGCCGGTGCCGGTGCCGGAGGCGGCGCTGGCCGGCTTCGCGAGCCAGATACCCGCGCATCTGGTGCGGCCCGACATCTCGGTCGAGTTCACCTGCGCGGCGCGCGGCGGGGCGACGCTCGATTCCCCTTATGAAGGCGCGATCGCCGACGCCTTCTGCCTGGAGGCCGGGGCGCGGGCGGAGGCCGAGGGCTTCGACGCGGTCTGCATCAATTCGATGAGCGATTCCGGCGTCACGGCGCTGCGGTCGCGGCTGTCGATCCCGGTGGTCGGGACGGCGCAGGCGACCTATCTGCTCGCCTGCCAGCTCGGCCGCCGCTTCTCGATCATCAGCATGTGGGACCGCTGGCGCTGGCTGTACGAGAAGGTGCTGGGCGAACAGGGGCTGGAGGACCGGCTCGCCTCGATCCGCTCGATCGGGGTTCGGCCCGACACCGCCGAGCTGCTGGCCGGCAAGGAGGACAGCGTCTTCCCGCTGCTGCTCGACGCGGCGCAGGCGGCGATCGAGCAGGACGGCGCCGACCTGCTGATCCTCGGATCGACCACGATGCACCAGTCGCACGCCTTCCTGGCGGAGCGCCTTTCGGTGCCGGTCCTCAATCCGGGCTTGGTCGCATTCAAAAGTTGTGAAATGCTGCTCGACCTGGGTCTCGCGCACAGCAAGCGTCGCTATCCGGGTCCGGAACGGACGGCCGACGGGATATTCGACGGCCGATGAGGGGATCTAACCGGAACGTGGAGGTTAGGTTATGATGATCACCAACCTGGATGCGCCCCGCGACTGGGACGGGACCGGCATGCCGCTGTCGCGGCTCGCCCGGCTCGTGACCACCGACATCGACGAGGTTCATGATCATATGAGCCGGATGTTCTGCCCGCACGACCTGCGGATCGAGGGCGGCAATCCGCCGATCGCGTTCCGCCACCATCAGGCGTCGCTCAAGTCGGTGACGTTCAACGCCACCGATTACGGCAATCCCTATGGCCGCGTCGTCGTCAACATCCCGCCGGCCAACGCGCTCTACCTGGTCCAGTTCTCGCTGTCGGGCGTCGCCCAGATCGCGCAGGAGAACAGCACGATCGAGCTGTCGCCCGGCCAGATGTGCGTGCTCGATCCCGACGCGCAGGTGAAGCAGACCTTCGGGGAAGGCTACAAGCACTTCACCGTCAAGATGTCGAAATGCGGGATCGAGGCGGTGCTGGCGCAGGAGCTGGGCTTCCGCCCGCGCGAACTGCACTTCTCGGCCCAGCCGGTCCGCCTGCAGGGGCCGGCGGCGGCCTTCGCCCATCTCGTCCGCACGATCTGCGACGATCTCGACTCGGGGATCGCCGGTTTCACCCATGCGCGCGCCTGCGGCACGGTCGAGGAGGCGTTGCAGCGGCTGCTGCTGGCGGCGGTGCCGCACAATTATTCGGAGCTGTTCGACGCGCCGCCGTCGAGCCCGGCGCCCTATTATGTCCGCCGGGTCGAGGATTATATCCGCGAACATTCGCGCGATCCGATCTCGCTGGAGGAGATGATCGCGGTGTCGGGCGTCAGCGCCCGCTCGCTCCACGCCGGCTTCCGCCGCTTCCGCGACACGACGCCGATGGTCTATCTGAAGAACCACCGGCTCGACCTGGCGCACCGCCAGCTCAAGATCGCGGCCGACGACGGCCTGTCGGTGACCGAGGTTGCGCTCGCCTGCGGCTTCACCCATCTCTCGAAGTTCGCGCGCGACTATCTCGACCGCTTCGGCGAGCGGCCCTCGGCGACGCTCAAGCGGATGAACGCGCACTAGGCTTCCCAACCCGTCATCCCGGCGGAGGCCGGGATCTCGGGAGAGAGGAGACGGGGTCGAGGCAGGAGCCGCCCGAGATCCCGGCCTCCGCCGGGATGACGTTGGGAGGGAAGCTCAGTCGAGCAGCAGGACGTCGTCCCCGTCGACCGCCAGCCGGTAGGTCTTGATCGCTATCGAGCAGGGTGCGGCGCAGGCCTCGCCGGTGCGGATGTCGAAGCTGCCCATATGATAGGGGCAGAGGATCTTGCCGTCCTCGATCTCGCCCTCGGAGAGCGAGGCGTCGCCATGGGTGCAGAGATCGTCGGTGGCGAAATAGTCCCCGTCGACGCGGTAGACGGCGAGCGTCCGTCCGTCGTCGACCGCGAACTGGCGGACCTCGCCCTCGGGAATATCATCGGTCGCGCAAAGCCTGATCGTCACATCTGCACCGGTTTCTTGAGTTGCCATGGCGGATTCGCCTCTCCCTGGATGCGGACGTCGAGGGTCACGCGCGTGAAGCGCCAGCCCTCGCCGGTCCGCCTGAGTTCGCTGTCGTACCAGCCGCCGAACCAGCTGTCGGTCGGCCCCGCCGCCTCGGACAGGGTGCACAGCTCCCACAGATACCAGTGGCAGCGGGCGGTCGCGCCGTCGTCGGACAGCTCGACGAGCGGCGCGGTCATGTAGTGGATCGACCAGAGCACCCGGTCGGCGGCGAGCGCGGCGAGGCCGGTGGCGATCGCGGCCCGGCCGGTCAGGGCGGCGAAGCCCTCCGCCGACCACAGCGCGTCCTCGGCGAACAGCGGCCCCAATATAGCGGGGTCGTTCTTGCGGTCGGCGCCCCGGGCGTAGCGCGCGACGAGATCGGTGATCTCGGCGCGCGCTTCGATCCGGGCCAGCCGCTGCTCGATCGACGGGCCGGCGCTCATGGCGCCGGCGTCATCATCGGCTGCGGCGTGCTCCAGGTCGGCTCGCCGCCATGGACGGCGATGAACCGCCCCTCCTCGAAGGCATAGGGCACGCCCACCGCGCCGTCGTACAGCTCGATATGCGGCGCCACCTCGGCCAGCGAGAGGGCGATGTCGTAGAGCGGGCGCAGCGCCGCCGGCAACTGGCCGAGCGGGTGCTTGTCGACCTCGGCGAGGATATCCTCCAGTCGGGGCAGCACCGCGTCGTAGAAGCGGCGGAGCGTGTCGGAGGTCGAGGCCAGCCGCCTGGCCTGGCGGCCGTCGGCGGTGGGCAGCGCCCAGTCGAGCCACGGCGCCAGGTCGGCGAACGCCGCGGGCAGCGTCAATTCGGTCATTCTTCCATTCCCCCGGATCAGGCGTTCACATATTGGTCGACGATGATCGCGCCGTGGCGGATCAGGATCTCGTCGTCCTGGAGGTGCTGCTGCATCTTGGCGCGCGACTGCATCGCCCGCTGCGTGTCCTCCATCGTCGCGGTGTCCTCCAGCCAGGCGTTGCGCTGCAGCGTCATCGCATGCTCGATCGCCCAGCGGCCGGCGTTGCTGGTCGGCGCCTTCACATAATAGCGGCCCTCCCACAGCGTCCGGTTGTGCGCGAGCGGCCAGAACTGGTGGGTGAACCAGATGCCCTCGGACACGTGGAGCAGCGTGTTCGGGAACAGCACGCTCAGCTCGAAGGCGAAATCGGGCCGGTGATCGGGGTTGATCGTCGCGGGCAGCATCGATTTGCCGCGCTGCGAGACGAGGCTGGCGCCCGCGATCCGGTTGGCGATGCCGGCCACCGGGGTCGGCTTGGCGTCGAGCGTCAGGCACACCGCGCAGGTCCGGTGGGGACCCATCAGCTTGACGTTCTGCAGGCCGCTCGAAAAGACGTTGGGGAAGGAGCCGGCATGGATGGTGTCGACATGATAGGCCTCCGCGAAGGCGTCGTGCGCGACCTTCCAGTTGCAGTCGAGCTCCGTCCGGTAGGTGAAGCCATAATCGAGCTCCTCGAACGGGAAGCCGCGGAAATGCTCGGCATAGTCGCCCAGGAATTCCGCCAGGCTGTGCTCCGGCTTCTCGGCGACGTTGACGAACAGGAAGCCTTCCCAGGTGTCGAGGTGGATCGGCGCCAGGCCGTTGTCGCCCTTGTCGAAGCAGGAATAGAAGCGCTCCTGGCTCGGCACGCTGCGCAGCGCGCCGTCGGCGGCGTAGACCCAGCCGTGGAAGCGGCAGGTGATCACGCCCGCCCGGTTGCGGCCGTAGGTCTCCTGGCCGTTCTCGGTGACGACGGTGTTGCCGCGATGCGCGCACATGTTGTGGAAGGCGCGGATCTGGCCGTCCTTGCCGCGCATCACGATCACCGAGGTGTTCGCCGCCTCGATCCGCTTGACCTTGTAGTCGCCCGGGCGCGGCAGCTCGTTCGCGCGGCCGACGCACAGCCAGACCTTGCTGAAGATCTTCTCCTTCTCCTTCTCGTACCATTCGGGCGAGATATAGGGTTCGGTCGAGATCGGCCCGGAGCCGAGCTCCGGATAGGCTTCGAGCCAGCGATGTTCAGCGTTCATGGTTCACTCTCCGATGGTGCCGCGGTCGGGCTCACTCGACGAAGATGTCGAGCGGGATCACGGCGGAAACGATGATGTTGGGGACGTCGACGAGCTGGCCGATGCGCAGGTCGACGGCGGCGGCGCAGATCGCATAGGCCTGTTCGCGGCTGTAGCCCCTGGTCTCGGAAATCCAGTCGATCATCCGCAGCAGCGCGTCGCGCGCCGCCAGCGTCAGGTCCTCCGACAGGTTGGTGAGGGCGGCGACCTTGGGGCTGTCGAGATAGGCGAGGTGGGGCGGAACCTCGCCCTTCTTCTTCACCGGCATGCCGACGATCGCGTGGAAGCGGCCCGGCTCGGTGGTGCGGAGCTGGCCGTTGCCGGTGACGTGCGGGAAGACGATGTTCTTGCCGCCGCCCTTGATCACCTCGCACTTCAGGGTGACGCGCGCCGCCATCTCGACGGCGGTGCCGCAGACCTCGCCGTCGCCCTGGGCGAAGTGGATGTCGCCGGTCCACAGCCCCGCGCCTTCGACCAGCACGGGGAACAGCACGGTGGAGCCGACCTGCATCGCCTTGATGTCCATGTTGCCGCCATTTTCGCGCGGCGCCACGGTGCGCAGCCCCTCGGCCGCATAGGGCGCGCCTTCGGCGAACAGGGCGGCGGGCAGGGCGCGGGCGGGCTCGGGCATCAGCGCGAAGCCGCCGGCCGCCGCCAGCGCGCCTTCGCGTTCGAGCGCGGCGGCGACCTCGGGCTTGCCGGGGAGCACGCCGATCGAGCCGGGGAAGGCGCACATCGGCACGCGGACGCCGGGGATCTGGTCCGACACCGCGCAGAGCCGGTCGAGCTTCCAGTTGGCGATGAACGGCCCGGGGATGACGTCGCGCAGGAAGCCGAAGCCGGGAACGATGACGGTATAGCCATAGTCATAAGGGGCGATGTCGACGATCGTCACCGCCAGCGCGTCGCCGCGCTCGGCGCCCTCGATATGGACCGGGCCGGTCATCGGGTGGACCCGGTTGAGGTCGCAGGCGGCGACGTCGGCCGGGGTGGTCGACCAATTGAACTGGTCGTCGAAGGCGTCGCGGGTCTCGTAGACGATATAGTCGCCGGGCCGGGCATGGGCGACCGGCTCCAGCGCCCAGTGCAGGCGGTTGAAGCAATTGGGATCGTCCTTGGCCGTCGCCCCGCTGCGCTTGATTTCCACCGTGTTCGCCATCTGCTTCCTCACGCTGTTCCGTCGTCCGATGTCGGATCGTGTCAGGATGATGATCGGGGGCGGGCTTTCGCGGCTATCCCTCTGCCGAGCCTAGTAGCCAGTTACCGCATCAAAGCGGCCGCAACGGGCCTGCGAAGCGACGTCATGACCGCGCGTACGCTCGCGCGCGAGGGACGGGGAGCCCGGAAAATGGGGGTTTTGGCGGGTTCTCATTCGATCGCGCTGTGGTGCTGCTGATCGCGCCCTGAGGCTAGCGCATCGGGGGTCCGATGATGTTGCATGTACCCGTCACCAGCCTTCGGGTTCGTGATCGACGGGCGCGCGGGGGCGTGCCCGCACCGGCCCCGAACTGGCGGCGCCGGCGGCAACCGGGAGGAAGGGATAATGAACATGGCAAGGCAGAATGAGATGGGGGCGATCGCAGCGCCGCGGCGCTGCCGCGGCCTGCTGCTGATCGGCGCGTCGCTGATCGGGCTGGCGGCGCCGGCCGGCATGGCGAGCGCGCAGCAGGCGCCGGCCGAAGCCGCGTCCGCCGACGCGGTCGACGGCGTCGAGGTCATCACCGTCACCGCGCGGCGCCGCGCGGAATCGCTGCAGGACACGCCGATCGCGATCTCGGCGGTGACGTCCGAAGGGCTGACCGCGCGCGGCATCGACAACGTCACCCAGATCGGCGACTTCACCCCGAACGTGAAGTTCAACAGCTCGGTGCCGGTCTCGGCGAGCAACGCGACCGCCGCGATCTTCATCCGTGGCATCGGCCAGAACGACTATCAGCTCTCGGCCGATCCCGGCGTCGGCCTCTACCTCGACGGCGTCTACATCTCGCGCGGGGTCGGCAACGTCCTCGACGTGCTCAACGTCGAGCGGATCGAGGTGCTGCGCGGGCCGCAGGGCACGCTGTTCGGCCGCAACACGATCGGCGGCGCCGTCAGCGTCGTCACCAAGAAGCCGGGCGACAAGCTGGCCGGATCGCTGGAGCTGACCACCGGCCGCTTCAACCGCATCCAGGCGAAGGGTTCGATCGACGTGCCGCTCGCCGAGGGCGTCTATTCGAGCTTCGCCGGTTTCTACCACAAGCGCGACGGCTATGTGAAAGGCGTGGTCGCGGGCGCGCCCGACCTGGGCGACACCGACCAGCTCGCCGGCCGCTTCGCGCTGCGCCTCGAACCGTCGAGCGACGTCACCATCGACCTGGCGGTCGACGGATCGCGGGCGCGGGAGCAGTCGGCCCCCAACGTCGCCATCGCGATCGACGAGAACGCGCCGGCCGCCCAGGTGTGGAACGCGGTCTATTCGGGCGCGCCGGGCATCTGCGCCAACACCGCCGATCCCAGCCGCTTCACCGACCAGCGCTGCTTCAACAACCAGTGGGCCCTCGGCCCCTATCGCCACGGCGGCACCTTCACCTCGGTCTCGGGCGTGTTCACCAACGGCAATCCCAAGCGCTACCAGTCGGCGTCCAACCTGAACATCTGGGGCGCGTCGGGCACGATCGAATGGAAGATCGCCGACGGCATCTCGTTCAAGTCGATCACCGCCTATCGCAAGGTCACCGGCTTCTGGACCCGCGATTCCGACCATAGCCCGGCGACGATCGTCGAGACCAACAGCGACTGGAAGCAGGATCAGTTCTCGGAGGAGGTCCAGCTCCAGGGCGACGTCGCGGACGGCCGCTTCAACTGGGTGGTCGGCGGCTATTATTCGAGCGAGAGCGGCAACCATCGCGACCTCGTCAACATCGTCGACGCGGTGTTCCTGAGCGGCGCGGTGCTCGACGGCAAGAGCCTCGCCTTCTTCGGGCAGGGCACCTACGAGATCGTCCACAACCTGAACCTCACCGCCGGCATCCGCTGGACCGAGGACAAGAAGACCTTCGGCAACGCCAACCAATATGTGGTGGAGGCGGGCTTCCTGACCGGGGCGCCGTTCAACCCGGACGGCTCGGGCCTGCAGAACGGTGATCCGCTGATGGGGCCGCTCGGCCAGCGGTCGACGGTGAAGGATACCGCCTGGACGCCGATGGCCAGCCTGTCCTATCGCTTCAGCCCCGAGCTGCTCGGCTACGTGTCCTATTCGGAAGGCTTCAAGGGCGGCGGCTTCACCCAGCGCGTCTTCCCGCCCTTCGCCTTCATCCCGTCGTTCAAGCCGGAAACCAGCACCACCTATGAGGTCGGCTTCAAGTCGGACCTGTTCGGCCGCAAGCTGCGGCTGAACGGCGCCGCCTTCCTGAACGACTATGACGACCTGCAGATCACGGTGAACGACCCGACGCTGGGCTTCGCGCCGATCATCCAGAATGCGGCGAAGGCGCGGATCAAGGGCTTCGAGCTGGAGATGCAGGCGCGCCCGATCGGCGGGCTGCAGATCGACGCGGGCCTCGGCTATCTCGACGCCAAGTATCGCCGGGTCGACATCCGCGCGCTCAACGCCGGCGTGACGACCGCGACCAAGCTGCAGAATGCGCCGAAATGGACGCTGAGCGCCGGCATCGCCTACAATATCCAGGCGGACGGCATCGGCAGCTTCCAGCCGCGCGTCGACTGGTCCTACCGGTCGCGGGTCTACAACGACGCGGTCAACAACCCGCTGCTCGTCCAGGACGGCTATCATCTGGTCAACGCCTCGGTCGCCTGGACCGACGAGGACAAGCGCTGGGGCATCACCGCCAGCGTCAAGAACCTGACCAAGGAGGTCTATCTCGGATCGGGCTATGCCGACTCCTTCGGCGGCCTGGTCGAGGGCGTCTATGGCCGTCCGCGCGAATGGTATCTCAGCGCGCGCTATTCCTTCTGACGGCGACGGGGCGGGCCTTGCCGGGCCCGCCCCCTGTTTTTTTGCGGAGCGTGGCGATGGAGACACTGGAACGCAGGATCGAGAGGCTGGAGGCGCTGCGGGCGATCGACGATCTGATCGCCGATCTCGGCCGGGCGTTCGACGCGGGGCCGTCTGCGGCGGCGCTGCGCGAGCTGTTCGTCGACGACGCGGCCTTCCTGATCGACCGCTATGGCGAGCTGCGCGGGCGCGACGCGATCGCCGAGGGCGTCGCCGGCAACGCCGACCAGGGCTTCCGCTGGACGCTCCACTATCTGGTGTCGCCCAAGGTCGCGCTGGCCGACGACCGGCGGTCGGCCGATATCGAATTCTACCTCTGGGAGGTGGCGACCGCCGCGAGCGGGCGCGCTTACTGGATCGGCGGCCGCTACGTCGCCGAGGCGCTGGCCGACGGGCCGCGCTGGCGCTTCCGGCAGCTCGAGCTGAAGGCCGATCTGATCTCGCACTACCCCGATGGATGGTCGCCCAAGCCGGCGGCCCTGGCCGACGCCTGATCGGCCGATTTTGACGCAAGGAGAGCAGCAATGAACGCAGAGGATCCGACGCTGAGCCATATCGGCCGCTCGATCGCGGAGATCCGGGCCGAACTGGGCGTCGATCCGGTGTCGGTGGAGGCGATCCGCGACCCGGCGGTCTATGAGCTGGAGCGCGAGAAGATCTTCCGCCGCGCCTGGCTGAAGGTCGCGACCGCCTGGGAGATACCGGAGATCGGCGACTACAAGGTCAAGGAGATGCCGGTCGCCGATACCTCGGTGCTGATCGTGCGCGGCAAGGACGACAAGATCCGCGCCTTCCACAATGTCTGCACCCATCGCGGCAACAAGGTCGTTCCCAACGGCGATTTCGAGAGCTTCGGCCGGTCCCGCGCCGGGGTCGTCACCTGCCGTTTCCACGGCTGGGTGTTCGGCACCGACGGCCCGCTGCGCTCGGTGCCGATGGAGGAGGGGTTCGGCAAGATCGACAAGAGCTGCCTCGGCCTGCGCGAGATCGCCTGCGACACGTGGGAAGGCTTCGTCTTCATCAACTTCGCCGACCCGCCCGAGCAGAGCCTGCTCGACTATCTGGGCGACTTCGCCAAGCTGTTCGGCGGCTATCCCTATGCCGAATCGACCACCATCTTCCGCTATTCGACGGTGCTCGAATGCAACTGGAAGGTCGCGCACCAGGCCTTTTCCGAGGGCTATCACGTGCCGACCATCCATGCCGGCTCGCTGCCCGGCTTCCGCGGGGTCGAGCATAGCGATTTCAAGCTGATGGGGCCGCACGCCTCCTCGACCATCTATGGCGCGGGGATGGACACCGCGGCGTCGACCGCGGCCTTCGCCGGGGTGCTGCACGGCGCCGAGCCCCACCGGCCGCGCCCCGACCAGCTTCCGCCCGGGATCAACCCGACCCGGCGCACCGACTTCCAGTTCGAGCTGCCCAACCTCTTCCCGAACCTGATCATCCATCTTTCGGCGGGCTGCGGCTATCCGGGCATGTCCTTCTTCACCCATCAGTTCTGGCCGCTCGACCATGGCCGGACGCTGTGGGAGGGGATCAACTATTTCCGGCCGGCGCGGAATGCCGCCGAGCGGGTGGCGCAGCTCCACGTCAACGCGCTCCACCGCAACGCCTGGCTGGAGGACACCGCGACGATGGAGGATACCTTCACCGGCATCCGATCCGGCGCGATCGACCAGATGTACCTGATGGACCAGGAATTCCTGATCCGCCACGCCGTCCGCGTCCACGACGATTTCCTGGCCGCCTGAGGAGCCTCGACCATGACCGACGACAAGAGCCTTCCCTCGGGCTTCGAGCAATTCGCCGACCTCGCCGCGCGCTGGGCGCGGCCGACCGAGGGCGAGCGCAGCCAGATCCGCTGGGCCGCCTCGAAGCAGAACTTCGCCGACTTCTACGCGGCGTTCATGCCCAAGCTCGACGAGGCCCTGGCGCTGCTCGCCGACCAGTCGCTCGAAGGGCTGAGCGGGCCGACCGCCAATCTGTTCGAGCTGGTCTGCGCCTTCGCCGAGGCGACGCCGCACCACGAACTCTATGGCGGCAGCGCCGAGGTGCCGTTCAGCTTCTCCGCGCGGCGCTTCGTCCCCGCGCATCGCGACCGGCCGAGCGCCAGCCCGGTGCTGCGCTGACCGGATCGCCCCCGGCCGTCATCGGCCGGGGGCGATCTCCGCGATCTCCAGCGCCGCCGCCCGCGCGAAGATGTCGCGGACGAGCGGGTCCCGCTCCTGCGCCCGGATCGCGGCGTGGAACGGGATCGAGCGGTCGAGGTCGGGGCGCAGCCGTACGAGCGTGCCGCGATCGAGATGGTCGCGCGCCATGATCTCGGGCACGAAGCTGATGCCGCCGCCCGACAGCACGATGTCGATCAGCGAGCGGACGTTGTTGCAGCTGTTGATCGTCGCGTCGCCATGCCCCGCCGCCTCGAGGCTGGCGCGGGCGACGCCGTGGATCGGCGAATGGCGGTGGAGCAGCCACAGCGTGGGGCAGGGGCCGTCGAAGCCCCGATTGCCCAGCGCGGGACTCGCGATCCACATCATGTCGACCGCGCCGATCGGGGCGGTCTCGATATTGGGGCTGGCGACCGGGCCGGCGAGGAAGATCAGGTCGCAATTGGCGCTGAGCAGCTTCTGGAGCAGGCCGTGCGACAGGTCGATCTCCATCTCCAGCGTCACGCGCGGCATCTCGGCCTTCAGCGCGGTGAAGAAGGACGGCAGGCAGGTCGCCGCCGCGATCTCGCCCGCGCCGATCCGGACGATGCCCGACGCGCCCTCGAACCGGCCCGATTGCAGGAAAGTGCGCTCGATCGAGGTCCAGAGCGGCTCGCACTCGCGGACGAACGCGCGCCCCCGCACCGTCAGCGCCATCGTCCGCCCGGCGCGCTCGAACAGGCGGAAGCCGATCTGATGCTCCAGCTCGCGGATGCGCGCCGACACGCCCGGCTGGGTGGTGTTGAGCCGTTCCGCCGCCGCGCCGAACGTGCCGAGACGGCTGATCCACAACAGCGTTTCGAGATGGTAGAGTGAGATGCGTCTCATAAGAGATGGCTATGATTAAACCAAGAAAACTACAATTGGATTTTATGATTTCGGTCCTCTAGCCCCCGTGTCAGGGAGGAGCCTTCCATGACCAAGATTTACCCGAACGCCGCAGCGGCGCTTGAGGGATTGCTGTTTGACGGAATGACGATCTCCGCCGGCGGTTTCGGCCTGTGCGGTGTTCCGGAGCGTCTGATCGACGCGATCGTCGCATCGGGCGTCGGCGGCCTGACGGTCGCGTCGAACAATGCCGGCATCGACGGGGAGGGACTCGGCAAGCTGCTGCGCACCCGCCAGATCAGGAAGATGATCAGCTCCTATGTCGGCGAGAACAAGGAGTTCGAGCGGCAATATCTGGCCGGCGAGCTCGAGGTCGAGTTCTGCCCGCAGGGCACGCTGGCCGAGCGGATGCGCGCCGGCGGCGCCGGCATCCCCGGCTTCTACACGAAGACCGGCGTCGGCACCCTCGTCGCCGAGGGCAAGGAGAGCAAGGAGTTCGACGGCGAGACCTATGTGCTCGAACGCGGCATCCGCTCCGACCTGGCGATTATCAAGGGCTGGAAGGCCGACGAGAGCGGCAACCTGGTGTTCCGCAAGACCGCGCGGAACTTCAACCATCCGGCGGCGACCTCGGGCAAGGTCTGCGTGGCCGAGGTCGAGGAGATCGTGCCGGTCGGCAGCATCGACCCCGATCACATCCATCTGCCGAGCATCTATGTGAAGCGCCTCGTCCTCGGCGCGCCCTATGACAAGAAGATCGAGTTCCGCACGACCCGCGCGAGGGAGACCGCATAATGGCCCAGGAAAGCAAAGGTTGGGACCGCAACCAGATGGCGGCGCGCGCCGCCAAGGAACTCAAGGACGGCTTCTACGTCAACCTGGGTATCGGCATCCCGACCCTGGTCGCGAACAACATCCCCGCCGGGATGACCGTGACCCTGCAGTCGGAGAACGGCATGCTCGGCATCGGCCCGTTCCCCTATGAGGACGAGGTCGACGCCGACCTGATCAACGCCGGCAAGCAGACGATCAGCCAGCTTCCCTCGTCGAGCTTCTTCTCCTCGGCCGACAGCTTCGCGATGATCCGCGGCGGGCATATCGACCTGACCGTGCTCGGCGCGATGGAGGTGTCGGAGGGCGGCGACATCGCCAACTGGATGATCCCCGGCAAGATGATCAAGGGCATGGGCGGCGCGATGGACCTCGTCGCCGGCGTCAAGAAGATCATCGTCGTCATGGAGCATAATGCCAAGGACGGCAGCCCGAAGTTCATCCCGGCCTGCACCCTGCCGCTGACCGGGAAGAACGTCGTCGACATGATCGTCACCGACCTGGCGGTGTTCCAGCGCCCCGATCACGCCTCGCCGTTCAAGCTGGTCGAGATCGCCCCCGGCGTCACCGCCGAGGAGGTCGCCGCCAAGACGACCGCGCATTATCTGAGCTGAGGCGACGTTCCAGACCCTCTCCCGTGAAAGCGGGAGAGGGCATCCCGGGCGATCGGGCTCAGGCGGTCTGGACGTCGAAGGCGAACCAGGCGCTCCGGCCGTGATCGTAGAGCTGCACGGCGCGGTCGGTCACCATGACCGAATAATGGGTCGAAGAGGCGCGATCATAGCCCTTGGCGGTCGTCCCATCGATCTCGATCGAGACGAAGCTCTGGTCGGCCGCATCGTAGAGTTCGGGCAGCGTGCCGCCGAACTTCGCCGCGCGGTCGCCGTCGAAGCCCTGCAGATGCTCGCCCCGCGCCTCCGCCGCGATCCGCAGATGGCGCCCCGCCGCGTGATCGTAGATGCCGGCCACCTTCGTCTGGGTGATCAGGGCGTGGGCGGCAGCCGCCACCATGGCGCGTGTATGGGAAAGCATGGCGGCACCTGACATCCTCGACCGGGGAAAATCAAGCGGGTGCCGTCAGCCAGCCGGGCGATAGGATTGGGAAGGAGCGGTTTTCCCCGTCGTCATCCCGGACTTGATCCGGGATCCAGAACCGCAACGCTGCGGCTCCGTCCCGACGGAGCGGCAATGGACCCTGACTTTCGTCAGGATGACGCTTGTCTCCCTATGCCGTTTTCCGCTTCAGCAGCGCCGAGCGCAGGCATTCGCAGACGATCTCGTCGCGCTGGTTGATCAGGCGGTGGCGGAAGGTGACGATGCCGGCGTCGGGGCGTGAGCGGGATTCGCGCAGTTCGACCACCTCGGTCTCCGCGCGCATCGTGTCGCCGATGAAGACCGGCTTGGGCATCACCAGCTTGTCATAGCCGAGATTGGCAACGAGCGTGCCGAGCGTCGTGTCGCCGACCGACAGGCCGACCATCAGCGCGAAGGTGAAGGTGCCGTTGACGAGGATCTGGCCGAACTCGCTGGCCTTGGCCGCCTCCAGGTCGATGTGGAGCGGCTGCGGATTGTGGGTCATCGTCGAGAAGAGCAGGTTGTCGGTCTCGGTGACGGTGCGGCGGATCTCGTGCCGCAGGCTGTCGCCGACCTGCCATTCGTCAAACCACCGGCCGGCCATCGCGCATCCTCCCTCTGATCAGCAGGGGCGGTGTATCGCAAGCGGCGATATCTGGAAAATCGAAATGGCGCGGGGCCGTGCATAGACCGCGTCTATGGACGGGCCCGTGGTTCAGAGATCGAGCGCGGTGACGAGGATCTCGATGCCCCGATCGCCGCGCGTGGCGAAGCCTTCGCGCGCGAGGCGCATCGCGGCGTCGCCGATCCTGTGTCGCTTCTCTTCCAATATCCGGTCCAGCTCGGTCTGGGGCGCGCGCCGGGCGAGCTTGAAGATGGCGCCGCTGTCGAGTTCGACGATGGCGGGTTCGCCGTCGAGCGATGCATGGAAACCGGGGTGACCACCCTCTTCGAGGCGGGAGCCGAGTATCAGGGACATGGGAGCTCCGGCTGGCTGCGAGCGTGCCGTGGCGGCAATCTTTCGGCGCAGTCTCCCGGACCTAGTCCATCCCGCCGTCATGACGGTATGATCCAGATTAGGTTCAGGCGGCGTCGGGGTCGAGATAGAGATAGGCGGCGTCGAACTGGCCGCGCGCGGCGAGCCAGTCGGGACGGAGGATCTCGACATGGGAGGAGCGGACGATGCACAGCCCCTCCTCGCGCAACTGCCGCAGGATGCGGTTCATGTGGATGCTCGTCACCCCGCAGATCTCGGCCAGGTCGTTCTGGGTCAGGTCGAGCGCGAAGCGCCGCCCGTCGCTGAGGCCGACCGCGCGGAGCCGGGCGTTGGTCTCGCACAGGAAATGCGCGACCCGGCCCATCGCATCGAGCCGGCCGAGCCGGAACAGCCAGGCGCGGTGCATCGCCGCGTCGAGCAGGGTGGAGAACCACAGCTTGCGGGCGAGCACCGTATCCGTGACCAGCGCGTGCATCCGATCGTGCGGCACGATCGCGACGCGCGCATGCGTCACCGAGGCGATGTCATGTTCGAGCTGGGACAGCGCATAGCTGTGCAGGTCGACGAAATCGCCCGGCAGGTGCAGCCCGACGAACTGGCGCAGGCCGTCGCGGTCGGAAATGGTGCGGCCCATCAGCCCGTCGATGATCAGCGCGCTGTGCCGCAGCGTCTCGCCCGCCTCGACCATCACGGTGCGGGCCGGCACGACCTTGATCTCGCTGATCGCCCTCTCGATCGCGGCGTGCTCGGCGGGTTCGAGCATCATGCCCCGACGTCCCTTGAGGAACTTCTCCGTAATCATTCCGCGTGCGTTGCCCCCGAGCGCGAGGGCCGCCCGTCCGGCCCAGCAAGATCGATGGTGCTCCTCCTAATCCGGAACTTCCGGAATGAGATTGCCGTAGGTTAGTTTTGCGGAAGAATTGCAACTTCCTTGTAATCAAAGGGTTTTGGTTGACGACGTCCACCGCCCCGCGGATCGCGTCGCCGCGCCGTGGGCCATGAGGAGCCGCGCGGAAAAACCATGCCGCATTTCCACTTTCACGTCTCGAACGGCACCGGGGAGACCCGCGACGAGGAGGGCGTGGACCTGCCCGATCTCGACGCCGCCCATGCCCGGGCCCTGTCGGGAATCCGATCGATCCTGCGCGAGGAGCTCGGCCGTGGCGTGCTCGATTTCGGCGGCATGATCCGCATCACCGATCCGCAGGGGCGCCTCGTCCGCGAGGTGCCGTTCGACAGCGCGGTCGAGGTTCGCCGCAGTGGCGGCCCTCGCTGAGCGCAGCCGGCCGGCCGGGGCCACGCCCTGGGCCGACCGGCTGCTGATGAAGTTGCGGCAGCGCGACGACGTCGACGCCGACGAGGAAGCCGCGCTGCGCTCGATCGTCGAGCCGCCGCAACATTATCCGGCGCGCAGGGTGATCATCGAGGAGGGCCGGCCGCTCGAACGGTCGGCGCTGCTCGTCGAAGGCCTCATCGCCCGGTTCAAGGACATGCGCGACGGCCAGCAGCAGATCAGCGAGCTTCATGTCGCCGGCGACTTCGCCGACCTGCACAGCTTCACCCTCAAGCGACTCGATCATGGCATCCTCGCGCTCACCGGCTGCCGGATAAGCTGGGTCGGGCACGACGCGCTCAGGACGGTGATCGAGCGCTTCCCCCATCTCGGCCGGCTGCTGTGGTTCTCGACCAATCTCGACGCGGCGATCCATCGCGCCTGGACGGTGTCGCTCGGCCGCCGCGACGCGGTTGCGCGGCTCGCCCATCTGCTGTGCGAACTGCAGGTCCGGCTGGAGATCGTCGGGCTTGCCGATCCGAGCGGCTATCCGCTCGCGCTGACCCAGAACGACCTCGCCAACTGCCTCGGCCTGACCTCGGTCCATGTGAACCGGGTGCTGCGCGACCTGCGCGAGCGCGGGCTGGTCACCTTTCGCGGCGGCCATGTCACCATCGCCGACCGCGCCGGGCTGTGCGACCTCGCCGAGTTCAGCCCCGACTATCTGTTCCTCGAGAAGCGATCGCGCTGACCCGCCGTGCGGGGGTGACATCGACCGGGCGGCGGCCTTATCCTCCGGCATGGACAGGATGCCGAGGAGAGGGCGATGACACGGGGATTGGGACGCATCGGCATCTGGTCGATCGAGCTGCGCTTCGGCGATCCGGTCGAGGCGGGGCGGGCGGCGGCCGAGCTGGAGGCGCTCGGCTTCGGCGCGATCTGGGTTCCCGGCGCGATGGACGACCGCATCCTCGCCGATGTCGACCGGCTGCTCGACGCCACCTCCACCGTCGCGATCGGGACGGGCATCATCAACGTCTGGAAGGTCGCCGCCGCCGATGTCGGCGGCTGGTGGCAGGCGCTGCCGGCCGAGCGGCAGGCGCGGCTGATGCTCGGCTTCGGGGTCAGCCATGGGCCGGCGATCGGCGAACAATATGGCCGGCCGCTTGCGACCATGGCCGCCTATCTCGACGGGCTCGACGCCGCCGGCGTGCCGGCCGAGCGCCGCTGCCTCGCCGCGCTCGGCCCGAAGATGCTCGATCTCGCCCGCGACCGGACGGCCGGGGCGCATCCCTATCTGGTCACCGCCCGGCACACGGCCGAGGCGCGCGATCGGCTGGGGCCGGGCGCGCTGCTCGCGCCCGAGCAGGGGGTGATTCTCGAAAGCGATCCGGCGCGAGCGCGGGAGATCGGACGCGCCGCGCTGTCCAGCTATCTGAACTTCCCCAATTATCTGAACAACTGGCGGCGGCTCGGTTACAGTGAGGAGGACGTCGCCGGCAGCGACCGGCTGATCGACGACCTCTTCCTGTGGGGCGACCGCGACCGCATCGCGGCGGGCGTGCAGGCCCATTTCGATGCCGGCGCCGACCATGTCTGCCTGCAACTCATCCGCGGCGCGGTCGGCAGCGACATGGCGATGCCGATCGAGGGATGGCGGACGCTGGCCAAGATGCTGCTCTAGGACGGGTCGGTTTCGAGGAATTCGAGGAAGCTGGAGACGGCGCGGCTGCGGTGCCGCTCGCGGTGGAGCAGCAGGCTGAAATTGCGTTCGGGCAGGACGCAGTCGAGCCGCTGGATCAGGCCGGCCTTGCGGCGCGGGGTGGCGGCGGCGTCGGAGATGGGGGCGATCATCGCGCTGCCCTCGACCGCCGCCAGCACCGCTCCGTTCGACGGCAGTTCGAGCCGGATGTCGAGATCGCCGATCGCAAGGCCATGGTCGGGCAGCACCGTCGCGAAATGGTCGCGCGTGCCCGACCCCGGCTCGCGCATCACCCAGACGGCCTCCAGCAGCTCCGCCCGGCCGATCGGGCGGCCGGCGAGGCGGTGGTCGATCGCGGCATAGAGGCCGAGCCGGTCATGCCCCACCGTCCGCACGTCGAGCAGCGGATGATCGGTCCGGCCCTCGACCACCGCCAGGTCGGCATCGCCCGCGAGCACGGCCGACGCGGCCTGGGCGGTGTTGCCGTCGGCCATCGACAGGGTGATCCCCGGCCGCGCGGTGGCGAAGCGGGCGAGATAGCGCGGCAGCCAATAGGTCGCGACCGTCTGGCTGGCGGCGATGCGGACCTCGCCGCGGATCAGGCCCGACAGGTCGTCGAGCACTTGCCGCGCCTGTTCGGCCTGCGCGAGCACCGCCTTGGCCTCGGGCAGGAACAGGCGGCCGGCGCTGGTCAGCTCCAGCCGACGGCCGATCCGGTCGAACAGCCGGCTGCCGTGCCGTCCCTCCAGCGCGGCGACGGCGGCGCTGACGGCGGGCTGCGACAGATGGAGAAGGGCCGCGGCGCGGGTCATGTTCGATGCCTCGGCGACGGCGACGAAGATGCGGAGCTGATCGAGGGTCATCGATAAAGACAGTCTATCGTTTTGTTCCAATCAATCGATTGGACTTGGAGGTTTGTCAAGTCGATCTATCAGGGATGATAGTTGGGCTTTCGACATCACCCTTCGGCCGGCTGCTGCCGGGCCTTGCCCTGAGCATCGCGGTCGCCGGGGCGGCGCTGCTGCTCGCGCGGGTCGAGGCCGTGGCGGTGGGACATAGCTGGCTCGAGCCGCTGGTGCTGGCGATCCTGCTCGGCACGGCCCTGCGCACGGCCTGGGCGCTGCCGGCATCCTTCGCGCCCGGCATCGACTGCGCGGCGCGTACCGTGCTGGAGGTGGCGGTGATGCTGATCGGCGCGACGATCAGCTTCGGGACGCTGATGGCGGCGGGACCGGCGTTGCTCGTCGGGATCGTCGCGACCGTGGTCTGCGCGATCGGCCTGTCCTTCCTGATCGGCCGGGCGTTCGGCCTGCCGTCCAAGATGGCGACGCTGGTCGCCTGCGGCAACGCGATCTGCGGCAATTCGGCGATCGCCGCGGTCGCGCCGGTGATCGAGGCCGACAGCAGGGACGTCGCCACCGCGATCGCCTTCACGGCGGTGCTCGGCGTCGGCGTCGTCCTGCTCCTGCCGCTGCTCGCCGCGGTGCTGCATCTCTCGCCCGCCGCCGGCGGGGCCCTGGCCGGCCTGACCGTCTATGCGGTGCCGCAGGTGCTCGCCGCCGCCGGGCCGATGGGCGGCGTCGCGGTGCAGGTGGGGACGCTGGTGAAGCTGACCCGGGTGCTGATGCTGGGGCCGGTGCTGTTGCTGCTGTCGCTGGTCGCGCCGCGCGCCGGGACGGCCGGACCTGCGGCCGGGGGCCGCGCCTCGTTCGATCGACGGCGCTTGGCATTGATCCTGCCCTGGTTCATCGTCGGCTTCCTGCTGCTGGCGGTGCTCCGGTCGATCGGGCTGCTGCCGGCGGCGGCGGTCGGCGCGGCGGACCATGTCGCCGGGCTGCTGACGGTCGTCGCGATGGCGGCGCTGGGGCTGGGGGTCGACCTGCGCAGCGTCGCGGCCGCGGGCCCGCGCGTGACGGCGGTGGTGACGCTGTCGCTGTGCCTGCTGGCGGCAATCGCGCTGGGCATATTGTGGGCGACCGGGCTCGCCTGGAACGGCTGACGGAGCGGAAGGACGATGGATCGGTTCGATATGATGATGAGGGCGCCGCTCGACCGCCGGCAGATGCTGGCGGGCGCGGCGGCGATGCTGGCGGCGGTGCCGGCCGGCGCGCAGGGGCTGGTCGACCTGCGCCTGCCGGGCGGGCCGTCGCGGCGGCCGCTGGCGGGCGGCTTCCCCGGCAAGGGGGAGATGATCGTCCAGCGCATCCATCCGCCGCTGCTCGAAACCCCGATGGAGGTGTTCGACGGCGACGTCTTCACCCCCAATGACCGCTTCTTCGTGCGCTGGCACTGGTCCGATTTCCCCACCTCGGTCGATGCCGGGGCGTTCCGCCTGGCCGTCCACGGACGGGTGCGGCGGCCGCTGTCGATCAGCCTCGCCCAGTTGCTGCGGATGCCGCGCGTCGAGCTGGCGGCGGTGAACCAATGCTCGGGCAATTCGCGCGGCCTGTTCGAACCCCGCGTCCCCGGCGCGCAATGGGCGCATGGCGCGATGGGCAATGCGCGCTGGACCGGCGTGCGGCTGCGCGACCTGCTCGACCGGGCGGGGGTGCTCGCCGATGCCGTCGCGGTCCGCTTCGCCGGGCTCGACGGGACGACGGTGGAGGGCGCGCCGCGCTATGAGAAGGCGCTCGCCATCGACCATGCCCGCGACGGCGAGGTGATGATCGCCTTCGCGATGAACGGGGAGCAGCTGCCGCTGCTCAACGGCTTTCCGATCCGGCTGATCGTGCCCGGCTATTATTCGACCTACTGGATCAAGATGCTGTCCGACATCGAGGTGCTGGCCGCGCCCGACGATGGCTACTGGATGGCCAAGGCTTACCGGATACCGACGACGCCGGGCGCGGACATCGCGCCGGGGACCAAGGATTTCCCGACGGTGCCGATCGGCCGGATGGTGCCGCGCTCCTTCGTCACCAGCCTGCGCGAGGGGCAGGCGGTTCCGCTTCGCCCGGTGCTGCCGGTCGGCGGGATCGCGCTGGGCGGCGACCGGGGCGTCGCCCGGGTCGAGCTGTCGGCCGACGGCGGGCGGAGCTGGCTGCCGACCCGGCTCGGCCCCGACCATGGCCGCTACAGCTTCCGTCGCTGGGATGCCGATCTGCCGCTGGCGGGACCGGGGCGGCTGACGCTGATGGTCCGCTGCACCAACGATGCGGGGGAGGGGCAGCCGATGAAGCCGGTCTGGAACCCGAGCGGCTTCATGCGCGGCAATGTCGAGGCGGTGTCGATCGAGGTGCGGGCCGATGCGTGACCGGACCTGGCTGGCCGCCGGACTCTGCGCCCTCGTCGCCGCGATCGCGCTCTCGGCCGGATCGCGCGCCGCGCCGCGCTTCGCCATCACATCGACCTCGGTCGAGCTGCCCTATGACGAGACGGCCTATCCCGAGGGGCCGGGGGCGGAGGTGATGAACGCCAATTGCGCGTCGTGCCATTCGGCGAGCATGGTGCTGCTCCAGCCCAGATTGTCGCGCGAGCAATGGACCGGGATCGTCCGCAAGATGCGCGACGTCTACCGCGCCCCCGTCGCCGACGAGGACGTCCCGGCGATCATCGACTATCTGGCGAAGCTATCGCCGAGCTGAGGCCTGCTCGGCGCGCATCCGGCGGACCGAGGCGTCGAACACCATGTCGGAGAAGCTGGCCGAGGTCGCCAGCCGCAGCGCGTCGTCGGCGCAGCGCTGCCGCACGCTGTCGGCGAGGATCGTGTCGGGGCCGCCGGCCTGGCCCGACATGCATTGGATCTCGGCCGCGCGCTGCACCGTCCACAGCAGCATGAAGGTCGCCGGGATCGACCGCTCGCACACCGCGATGCCGTGGTTGCGCAGCACCAGGACATGCTTGTCGCCGATGCTCTCCAGCATCCGGCCGCGCTCGTCGTCATAGAGGGTGATGCCCTCGAAATCATGATAGCCAACCCGGCCGAACAGCTGGGCGCCGTAGAAATTGTCGTGGCTGATCCCCTCGCGCTTCATCGCCACCGCCGACACCGCATTGCTGTGGGTGTGGGCGACGCAGGCGACGTCGGGCCGGTTCGCATGGATCACGCCGTGCAGCGCGAACCCCGCCGGGTTGCCGGGATAGGGCGACGGCTCGACCAGCTTGCCGTCGATCCCGACCTTGATCAGGTTCTCGGGCGTGATCTCCTCGTAGAGCAGGCCGAAGGGGTTCATCAGATAGTGATGCTCGGGCCCTGGAAGCCGGACCGAGATATGGTTGAAGATGATCTCCGACCAACCGAGATGGACGACGAGGTGGTAGAAATCGGTGAGCTGGCGGCGAAGCGCGGCTTCGTCGAGCGGTTGTGCGGAGGCTGTGACCATCTGGCGGTTCCCGGTAAGGTGCGGTGGCGCGGACCGGCCATGGGTCTAAAATCCCCATGGTTCGCTGTAAAGGCGGAGGCACCGGCCGGCGCCGCGCCATTTGGGAGTTGACGCAAAAATACACTGCTGTATTTATCGGTGACGGTTTCCATCGATCACCATCGCGGAGCAGGGCATCTCGTGACGAAAGGCGCGGCACAGACGAAGGCCACCGCCAGGCGGTCCTGGGTGCGGACGCCGCCGCCCGAGCAGACCCCGTCGACCGAGGACTGGGTCCGGCTGGCGCGCGAGGTGCTGATCAGCGAGGGGATCGTCGCGGTCAAGATCGACCGGCTCGCCAAGCTGGCCGGCGTCACGCGCGGCGGCTTCTACTGGCGCTTCCAGAGCCGCGACGAACTGCTCGACGCGCTGATCGCCGACTGGCGCGACCGCAACACCACGCCGATGCTGCAGGTCCTCCGCAGCGACGCCTCCCCGAAGGAGCGGATGCGCGGCCTGGCCGAGCTCTATATCGAGGGGCGCGGGTTCAGCGAGGCCTATGACAGCGCCGTCCGCGCCTGGGCCGCGCTGTCGCCGCCGATCGCGGAGATCGTCCGGGCGGTCGACGGCATCCGGCTGGAGGCGCTCGAGGAACTGTTCCGCGACGTTGGCTTCGACGCCGACGAGGCGATGATCCGCGCGCGCATCACCTATTTCCACCAGGTCGGCTATTATGCGATCGGCATGCAGGAGAGCGCCGAGGAGCGATGGAAGCTCGTCGACCGCTATACCGACGTGCTGTTCAGCAACCTGTTGAAATAAATACCCGTTCTCCGAAGTTTTTAGGAGCGGCATGTGCTTATCCAAGAAATACACAACTGTATTTATGAGAGATGAAGATGCGCTATTCGGCGTGGACGGTTTTCAAACAGGGGCTGGGCGGCCAGCGCGGCTGGAAGCCTGCCTGGCGGTCGCCCGACCCGAAGCCGGACTATGAGGTCGTCGTCATCGGCGGCGGCGGCCATGGGCTGGCGACGGCCTATTATCTGGCCAGGACCTACGGCATCCGCCGCGTCGCGGTGTTGGAGAAGGGCTGGATCGGCGGCGGCAACAGCGGCCGCAACACCACGGCGATCCGGTCCAACTATTATTACCGCGCCAGCGCCCGGATGTACGAGCATTCGCTCAAGCTCTACGAGAGGCTGTCGAAGGAGCTGAACTATAATGTGATGTTCAGCCAGCGCGGCATGATCTCGCTGGCCCACAGCCCGCACGATGTCGAGTTGGCGCATCGGCAGGCCGGCGCGATGCGGCTGAACGGGGTGGACGCGGACTTCCTGACGCCGGCCGAGATCGCCCGGCGCGTACCGATCCTCGACATGTCGCCCGAGGCGCGCTTCCCGGTGTTCGGCGGACTGCTCCAGAAGCGGGCGGGCACCGCGCGGCACGACGCGGTGGTGTGGGGCTATGCCCGCGCCGCCGATGCGCTGGGCGTCGACATCATCCAGAATTGCGAGGTGACCGGCTTCCGGCGCGGCGCCGACGGCGCGGTGACCGGGGTCGAGACCTCGCGCGGGCCGATCGCGACGACGCGGATCGGCGTCGCGGTCGCCGGCCATTCGAGCCGGCTCGCCGAGATGGCCGGCTTCCGCCTGCCGATCACCAGCTATGCGTTGCAGGCCTTCGTGTCGGAACCGCTCAAGCCGGTGCTCGACACCGTCATCCTGTCGCCCGCGACCGGGGTCTATATGAGCCAGTCCGACAAGGGCGGCCTCGTCATCGGCGGCGGGCTGGACCTCTATCCCTCCTATGCGCAGCGCGGCAACATGCCGGTGATCCGCAACGTGCTGGGCGCGGTCGCGGCGCAATATCCGGCGCTCGGCCGGGTCCGGTTGCTGCGGCAATGGGCCGGCATCGTCGACGTCGTCCCCGACAGCAGCCCGATCATCGGCGCGTCGCCGGTGCCGGGGCTGTTCCTCGACTGCGGCTGGGGCACCGGCGGGTTCAAGGCGATCCCGGTCGGCGGCACGATGCTGGCCCACCAGCTCGCCACGCTGACGCCGCACGAACTGGCCGAGCCCTTCTCGCTCGAACGCTTCACCACCGGCGCGCTCATCGACGAAGCCGCCGGCTCCGGCATCGCGCACTGAGGATCGATCATGCTGCAAATCTCCTGCCCCTGGTGCGGTCCCCGCGACGAGATCGAATTCCGCTGCGGCGGCCAGAGCCATATCATCCGCCCCGGCCCGCCCGAGGCGGTCGATGACGCGACCTGGGGCCGCTATCTGAGCGAGAAGATCAACCCGCGCGGGGACCATCTCGAACGCTGGCTGCACGCCGCCGGCTGCCGCCGCTGGTTCAACGTCGCGCGCGACACCGCGACCCACCGCATCCGCGCGGTCTATCACATGATCGAACAGCCGCCCGCGATCGACGATGAGGGGAGCGCGCGATGAGCCAGCCTTTCCGCCTCGCCGCTGGCGGGCTGGTCGATCGCGGCCGGCCGCTGTCCTTCCGCTTCGAGGGGCGCGACTATCGCGGCTATGCCGGCGACACGCTCGCCTCCGCATTGCTCGCCAACGGCGTCCGGCTGGTCGGCCGCTCGTTCAAATATCACCGCCCGCGCGGGATATTGGGGTTCGGGCCGGAGGAATCCAACGCGCTGATGCAGCTCGGCATTGGCGCGCGCACCGCGCCCAACCTGCGCGCCACCGAGATCAGGCTGCACGACGGGCTGGAGGCGAGGGCGGTCAATTGCTGGCCGAGCGTCCGTTTCGACGTCGGCGGGGTGAACAACCTGCTGTCGCGCTTCCTGGCGGCGGGCTTCTACTACAAGACCTTCATGTGGCCGCACTGGCACGTCTATGAGGGCGTGATCCGGTGGGCGGCCGGCCTCGGCAAGGCGCCCAAGGCCGCCGATCCCGACCGCTACGAGAACCGCTTCGCCCATTGCGACCTGCTGGTGGTCGGATCGGGCCCGGCCGGCCTCGCCGCGGCGCGGGCGGCGGCGGACGGCGGCGCGCGGGTGATCCTCGCCGAGCAGGATCATGTGCTGGGCGGGCGGCTGCGCTGGGAGGGCGGCGAGATCGACGGCCTGGCCACCGATCGCTGGGCCGACGCGACGATCGCGGCGCTGGCCGCGATGCCGAACGTCCGCATCCTGCCGAGCACCGCCGTCACCGGCTATTTCGACCATGACGCGCTGGCGATGATCGAAGCGGTGTCGGGCGACGATCCCGCCGCCCCGGCGCACCTGCCGCGCTACCGGCAATGGCAGGTGCGGGCGGGCAGGGTGGTTCTCGCCACCGGCGCGATCGAGCGGCCGCTGGTGTTCCCCGGCAACGACCGGCCCGGCGTCATGCTGGCGAGCGCGGTGCGCCATTATCTGGCGCGCTACGGCGTCCGCTCCGGGGACCGGGCGGTGATCTTCACCAACAATGACGAAGCCTATCGCACCGCCGTCGCCTTCCGGGCCGCCGGGGGCACGGTGGTGGCGGTGGTCGACACGCGGGCCGACGTCGACCCGGCGGTCGCCGCCTCGGTCGAGACGCTCGGCATCCCGTTGCTGCGCGGCGCGTCGGTGGTGGCGACACAGGGGGCGAAGGCGCTGCGCGGCGTCACGGTGCGCCGGGCGGACGGCGGCACGCTGCGCCTCGTCTGCGACCTGCTGGCGATGTCGGGCGGCAGCAACCCAAATGTCGGCCTCTTCTCCCAGTCGGGCGGGCAACTCGCCTTCGACGAGGAACTGGCCGCCTTCCGCCCCGCCCGGTCGGTGCAGAACGAACGGTCGGTCGGCGCCGCCGCCGGGCTGCGGACGCTGGGCGAGGCGCTGGCGAGCGGCCATGCCGCCGGAACGGGCGACGGCGCCGCGCCGCGCGCCACCGACGCGCATCCGGCGCCGGCCGTCACCGCCTGCTGGCGGATCGACGCGCCGGGCAAGGCCTTCGTCGACATGCAGAACGACGTCGGCGCCGACGATATCGGCCTTGCCGCGCGCGAGAGCTTCCGCTCGGTCGAGCATCTCAAGCGCTACACCACGCTCGGCATGGCGTCCGACCAGGGCAAGACCTCCAACGTCAACGCGCTGGCGATCATGGCCGGGCTGACCGGGCAGGGCATCGCCGAGACCGGGACGACGCGCTTCCGCTTCCCCTTCGTGCCGGTCGCGCTCGGCGCCTTCGCCGGCCGCGCCCATGGCGAATTGCTGCGGCCGCTGCGGCGGCTGGCCTTGCACGACCGCCATGTCGCACTGGGAGCGATCATGGAGGATTATGGCTGGCTCCGCCCGTCGGCCTATCCCCGCGCTGGCGAGAGCCGGTTCGAGGCCGAGCAGCGCGAGGCGCGGGCGGTGCGCGACGGGGTCGGCATCTTCGACGGCTCGCCGCTCGGCAAGATCGAGGTGCGCGGCCCCGACGCGGGCAAGCTGCTCGACTTCATCTATGCCAATACGATGTCGACGCTGAAGGTCGGCAAGGTCCGCTACGGGTTGATGCTCAACGAGCTGGGAGTCGTCATCGACGACGGCGTCTGCGTCCGGCTGGGCGAGGATCATTTCCTGGTCGGCGCGTCGAGCGCCGGCGCGGACCGGATCGCCGCCTGGCTGGAGGAATGGCTCCAGTGCGAGTTCGTCGACCATGACGTGCTGGTCGCCCCCGTGACGACGAACTGGTCGGTGGTGACGCTCACCGGCCCGCGCGCCCGCGACCTGCTCGCCGAGGCGGGGGCGAGCTTCCCGCTGGGGGCCGAGGCCTTCCCGCACATGAGCTTCCAGGCCGGCACCGTCGCGGGGATCGAGGCGCGGGTGATGCGGGTGAGCTACACCGGCGAGACCTCCTACGAGATCAACGTGCCGACCGGCCGCACCGCCGAGCTATGGGACGTGCTGATGCGGCTCGGCGGCCGATATGGGCTGGCCCCGATCGGCATCGACGCGTGGAACCTGCTGCGCCTCGAAAAGGGCTATCTGCACATCGGCGCCGATACGGACGGGACCACGACGCCGCTCAACATCGGCTGGGACCATGTCCTGCGGCGCAAGGGCGACTTCGCCGGCAAGCGTTCGCTGATGCTCGCGCTGCACCAGGACCCGGCGCGGCTCCAGCTCGTCGGGCTGCGCGCGGAGGGCGGCGAGCCGCTGCCGATCGGCGCGCATCTGGTTCGTGGCGAGGGGGCGGATCGCGCCAGCGACGGCTTCGTCACGTCGAGCGTCCATAGCCCGGTGTTCGGCCGGGGCGTCGCGCTGGCGCTCGTCCATGGCGGCACCGGCCGGATCGGGGAGACGGTCGCGCTGGAGCATGAGGGGCGCCGGCTGACCGCCACGATCGTCCAACCCACCCTCTACGATCCCGAAGGAGCGCGGCTCAATGGCTGACATCTGGAAGGCGGCCGCCGCGACGGTCGCGGTGCGCGAACGCGCGCCCGGGTCGATCGCCACGCTGCGGCTGCGGCGGCCTTCGGCGGACGACCTCGCACGGATCGGCGCGCTGATCGGCACGACGTTGCCGACCGTCCCCAACCGCATTGCCGACGGCGCCGCGCGGGTGATCTGGATCGGCCCCGACGAATGGCTGATCCTCGGCGATACCGCATCGAACGCGGCGATCGAGGCGGCGGCGACCGACGCCGCTGCGGCGCTGTGCGTCGGCGTCGGCGACGGGCGCTGCATGTTCGAGGCGACCGGCCCCGACGCCGCCGAGCTGCTGGCCAAGGCGACGTCGATCGACCTGCATCCGGCTCTGTTCACCGAGGCGATGTCGGCGATGACGCTGTTCGCGCAGGTCAACGCGATCGTCGATCGCCCGCCGGGCCTCGACGGCTTCCGGCTGATCTTCGACGTCAGCCTCCGCGACTATCTCCGCCGCTGGTTCGGCGACGCGGTCGTCGAGTTCGGCTGAAGCCACGGCCCGCCGCCGCCTTCCTTCCCATCATCCCGATCATCGAAGGGTTGCCATGACCGCCGCCTATGTCCTGACTCTGTCCTGCCCCGACCAGCCGGGGATCGTCACCCGCGTCACCGCCGAGCTGTACAGCTACCGCGCCAACATCGTCGAAGCCGCCCAGTTCGAGGACAGGGAGACCGGCCGCTTCTTCATGCGGGTGGTGTTCACCGTGCCCGAGGGCGTGACATTGGACGTGGTGCGCGACACCTTCACGCCGGTCGCGCGCCATTACGACATGCACTGGGCGATCCGCCCGCGCGACCAGCGGCGCAAGGTGCTGCTGCTCGCGTCGAAGTTCGACCATTGCCTGGTCGACCTGCTCTACCGCAACCGCATCGGCGAGCTGAACATGGAGGTGGTCGGGATCGTCTCCAACCACCCGCGCGAAACCTATGGCGACCTCGGCGACGCGCCCTTCCACCATTTCCCGATCACCCGCGACAGCAAGGCCGAGCAGGAAGCGCGGATCAAGGCGCTGGTCGACGAGACCGGCGCCGAGCTGATCGTGCTCGCGCGCTACATGCAGATATTGTCGGACGACCTCGCCGCCTTCCTGGCGGGGCGCTGCATCAACATCCATCACAGCTTCCTGCCCGGCTTCAAGGGCGCCAAGCCTTATCACCAGGCGCATGCGCGCGGCGTGAAGATGATCGGCGCGACCGCCCATTACGTCACCGCCGACCTCGACGAAGGGCCGATCATCGCCCAGGACGTCGAGCAGATCAGCCATGCGGACTCGCCCGAGGCGCTGGTGCGCAAGGGCCGCGACATCGAGCGGCGCGTGCTGGCGCGGGCGGTGCGCCACCATCTGGCCGACCGGGTGCTGCTCAACGGCGCCAAGACCGTGGTCTTCACGGACTGATCCGATGGCCGCCACCATCGACGGCAAGGCGATCGCGGCGGCGATCCGGGCCGAGGTCGCGGCCGGCGTCGCGGCGCTGACGGCAGAGGGCGGGGCCGCGCCGGGGCTGGCCGTCGTGCTGGTCGGCGAGGACCCGGCGAGCCTGGTCTATGTCGGCCGCAAGATCGCCCAGACCCGCCAGGCGGGCATCCGTTCGTTCGAGCACCGGCTGCCCGCCGGGACGGGCGAGGCGGACCTGCTCGGCCTGATCGAACGGCTCAACCGCGACGACGAGGTCCACGGCATCCTCGTCCAGCTTCCGCTGCCGCGCCACATTCGCGCCGATCGGGTACTCGACGCGATCGACCCGCTCAAGGACGTCGACGGCTTCCATCCGGTCAATGTCGGCCGGCTGTCGATCGGCACCGACGGGCTGGTACCCTGCACGCCGCTCGGCTGCATGTTGCTGCTGGAAACGGTGATCGACGATTTCCGGGGGCTGAAGGCGGTCGTCATCGGCAAGTCGAACATCGTCGGCAAGCCGGTGGCGATGCTGCTGCTCGAACGCGAGTGCACGGTGACGGTGACGCATATCCTGACCCGCAACCTGCCCGACATCGTCCGCACCGCCGACATCGTCGTGGTCGCGGCCGGGAGCCCGGGGCTGGTGCGCGGCGACTGGGTCCGGCCCGGCGCGGTGGTGATCGACGTCGGGATCAACCGCATCGGCGAACCGGGCAAGGACAGCCGGCTGGTCGGCGACGCCGCGTTCGACGAGCTGGGCCATGCGGCGGCGATCACGCCGGTTCCCGGTGGGGTCGGGCCGATGACGGTCGCCTGCCTGCTGCGCAACACGCTGGTCGCCGCGCGCCGGCAGCAGAGGGCGGACGCTTCGCCTAAAAAAGGCGCCTGACCGCCTCTGGTCCCGCGCTTTCATAGGGCTATTCCTGGCCGGGAAGGGACCTGCACGGGGCAGGGCGACATCGATTCCTGTCGGAGGTTGGACGTTCGAGCGATGCAGCAGCAGGCGCGGGTTGTGATCATAGGCGGCGGCGTGATCGGCTGCAGCATCCTCTACCATCTCACCAAGCAGGGATGGACCGACGTGGTGCTGCTCGAACGCAAGGAGCTGACGGCGGGATCGACCTGGCACGCGGCGGGCGGCTTCCACACCATCAACGGCAACGCCAACGTCGCCCGGCTCCAGGCCTATACCTGCGGCATCTACCGCGAGATCCAGGAGCTTTCGGGGCAGGACGTCGGCGCCCATTATGTCGGCGGGCTGCTGGTCGCGGCGACCGAGCAGCGCTGGGAATTCCTGCGCGCCGAACATGCCCGCCACCATGTGCTGGGGATCGAGTCCGAACTGCTCGGCCCGGCGGAGATCGCGAAGCTCGTCCCGATCATGGAGATGAAGGACGTGATCGGCGCGATCTACGATCCGCTCGAAGGCTATCTCGATCCCTCGGGCGCGACCTATGCCTATGCCGGCGCGGCGCGGGCGGCGGGCGCGACGATCCACCGCCACACCATGGTCGAGGGTCTGGCGCGCCGGCCGACCGGCGAGTGGGAGGTGCGGACCGACAAGGGGACGATCGTCGCCGAGCATGTCGTCAACGCCGCCGGCCTCTGGGCGCGCGAGGTCGGCCGGATGGCCGGGGTCGATCTGCCGCTGGTGCCGATGGAGCATCACTACCTGATCACCGACGACCTGCCCGAGCTGAAGGGCAGGCCGGAGATGCCGTCGGTCGCCGATCTCGACAGCGGGCTCTACCTGCGGCAGGAGCATGACGGCATGCTGCTCGGCGTCTATGAGCGTGACGCGGTGCCGTGGGCGGTGGCGGGGACGCCGTGGGATTATGCCGAGAACGAGCTGCTCATCCCCGACCTCGACCGGCTCGGCGAGGACCTGACGCGCGGGTTCGAGCGCTATCCCGCGATCGCCAATGCCGGGATCAAGCGCATCGTCAACGGCCCCTTCACCTTCTCGCCCGACGGCAATCCGCTGGTCGGCCCGATCGCCGGCCTGCCCAATTACTGGGTCGCCTGCGGGATCATGGCGGGGTTCGTCCAGGGCGGCGGCATCGGCCGGTCGCTCGCCGAATGGATCATCGACGGCCAGCCGTCGATCGACGTCCACGGCATGGACATCGCCCGCTTCGACCCCAGGCTCCCCGAGCCGGTGACGATCGCCCGCGCGCGGGAATTCTACGGCCGCCGCTTCGACATCCCCTATCCCAACGAGATCTGGCCGGTCGGCCGCCCGCTCAAGACCTCGCCGCTCTATGCGGCGCACGAGGCGAAGGGCGCTGTGTTCATGAGCAGCTTCGGCTTCGAGGCGCCGGCCTATTTCGCGCCGCCCGGCGCGCCGTTCGAGGAGACGCCGACCTTCCGCCGGTCGAACGCCTTCGCGATCATCGGCGAGGAATGCCGCGCGGTCCGGGCCTCGGTCGGCGTGGTCGACATGTCGGCGGTGTCGAAATTCCAGGTCGACGGGCCGGGGGCGGAAGCCTTCCTGCGCAAGGTGATCGCGTCGCCGCTGCCGGCGGTCGGCCGCACCCTGCCGGCGCTGCTGCTGTCGAAGGTCGGCCGGATCATCGGCGACCTCAACGTCAGCCGGCTGGCCGGAGACCGCTATCTGTTGACCGCGCCGACCTTCATGCAGGCGATCTACATGCGCTGGTTCGAGGAGCATGGGCGCGGCCTCGACGTCGCGTTGCGCAACGTCACCGACGAGCTGGGCGGGCTGTTCGTCGCCGGCCCGCGCGCCGCCGCGATGATCGATGCGCTGAGCACCCATCATCGCATCGGCAGCGCCGTCGCGCCGGGCGAGCTGACCGAGGCGGCGATCGGCTACGCGCCCTGCCACGTCCTCGCCTCCGACCGGATCGGCGAGATGGGCTTCGAGCTCTATACGCCCACCGTCCACCTCTATCCGCTCTACCGTCAGATCATGGCGGCGGGCGCCGGGATGGGCGTCCGCGACATCGGCATCCGCGCGTTCAGCACGCTGGTCATGGAGCATGCCCCGGGCACCACCCTGCGCGAGATGTCGCAGGACCACACGGTCGCCGAGTGCGGCTATGGCGAACTGCTCGACCGGACGCGCGACGACTATATCGGCTGCGCGGCGGCGCTCGCTTCGCTCGACGGCGAGCCCGAATACCGGCTCGTCGCGCTGCGCGTCGACACGGTCGACGCCGATCCGGCCGGCGAGGAGCCGGTATGGGTGGGCGACGCCTATGTCGGCGCGACCAGCTCGGGCTATTACGGCCATACGGTGGGTTATGCGATGGCGATGGCCTTCCTGGACGCCGCCGGGCGAGCCGAGGGGGCCGCGCTCGAAGTGTCGGTGCTGGGCGAGCGGCGGCCGGCGCACATCGTACCGTTGCCCTTTCCGAAGGGCTGAGATGTCGGGAGGCGGCCCATGCCGCCGCAACAGGGGAGGTCATCATGCGTCGTCGATCCTGGGCTGCGGCCCTCGCACTGGTCGCCCTGCTGTCGGGCACCGCCCCGGCGGCGGCCCCGCAGGCGCCTGTCGACCTGCTCGACCTGATGAAGGTTCGCGGCGCCGCGACCGTGCAGCGCGGTGTTCCGGTCACGCTGCGCGACGGCACGCGGCTGTTCGCCACCCTCGTCACCCCGAACCGGCCCGCCGGCGAGCGGCTGCCGACGATCCTGATCCAGTCGCCTTATGATCCGTCCTGGGAGCTGGGCGGCGCGACCGTCTCTCGCCTCGTTCATGCCGGCTATGCGATCGTCGTCGTCAACGCGCGCGGCACCCAATGGTCGGAGGGCGAATATCACTGGATGAAGGGCGCCGCCGACGACGGCGAGGACAGCGTCAAATGGGTGACGGCGCAGCCCTGGTCGAACGGCAAGGTCGGCGCCTATGGCTGCTCGTCGAGCGGCGAGGTGCAGTTCGCCCTCGCCAAGCGCAATCCGCCCGGCCTGAAGGCGATGGTGGCGATGGCGGCCGCCACCGGCATCGGCGTCATCCCCGGCTATGCCGACCAGGGCATCTTCTACACCGGCGGGGTGCCGTCGTTCGACTGGGCCTATTGGTATCGCACCCAGGGCCATCTCCATCACCCCAAGCTGCCGGCCGGCATCTCGCAGCAGGAGCGCGAGGCGCTGATCGCCACCTATTCGGCGGCGGCCGTCGCCCCCGAAGGATGGGACTGGGCGAAGCATCTGCCGAGCCGCGACGTATTGAAGGGGACCGGATCGCCCGAGTCCGAGTTCGACCGGATGATCGCGATGAAGCCGAACGATCCGCGCTGGCGCGAATATGACTTCCTCAACACCGGCGACAGCACGCGGGTGCCGATGCTGCACGTCGACAGCTGGTACGACACGATCGAGGTCTATCCCACCGCCAAGGCCTTCGAATATCTCTCGCGCAATTCGCCGGACCAATATCTGATCCTCGGCGGCACCGCGCATTGCTCGATGGGGACCGAGACCGAGAAGACGATGGTCGGCGAGCGGCCAATCGGCGACGCCCGCTTCGACTATGAAGGGCAGGTCGTGCGCTGGTTCGACCATTGGCTGAAGGACGACGGCAAGGGCGAGCTGGCGATGCCGCGCGTCCAATATTACCCGCTCGAAGCGAACCGCTGGGTGAGCGACAAGGCGTGGCCGCCGCGCTCGACGCCGCGCCGCCTGTTCCTCGACAGCGCGGGCGACGCGAACGGGCTGGCCGGCGGCGGCAAGCTGGTCGACCGGCCGGGCAGGGGCGCGCCCGACCGCTTCGCCAGCGATCCGCTGAACCCCGTGCCGACCCATGGCGGCGGCTGCTGCGACCGCAACGTCTCGCGCGACCAGAGCGCGATCGAGCGGCGCGACGACGTGCTCGTCTACACGACCGCGCCGTTCGACAGGACATTGAAGGTCGCGGGTTATGTCAACGCCACGCTCTATCTGTCGACCTCGACGCCCGACGCCGACGTCGCGGTGAAGCTGGTCGACGTCTATCCCGACGGCAAGGCGTACAACATCTACGACACGATCCAGCGGCTGCGCTATCGCGACGGGATCGACCGCGAGGCGCCGATGGAGGCCGGCCGCGTCTACAAGGTCGAGCTGAAGCAGATCGTCGCCGCTTCGCATTTCGCGCCCGGCCACCGCCTGCGCATCGAGATCGCCGGCAGCAACTTCCCGCAATATGAGCGGAACATGCACCGGGGCGGCGCGAACCATGAGCAGCGCGAGCCGGTGACCGCCAGCACCACCCTCTATCACGACAAGGATCGCGCCTCGTTCATCGAACTGCCGGTGGTGCCCTGATGCCAACGACGAAAGGGGAAGGAACAATGAGAGGAACCGGAAGGGCGATACTGGCGGGCCTGATGCAGGTCGCGATGACCGGCGAGGCCGTCGCCGCCGACACGGCGAAGGCGTTCACCGCGCCGATCGAGGGCGGTAGGCTCCATTATGAGATGATCGGCGGCGGCGACCAGCCGCCGCTGGTGCTGGTCAATGGCGGGCCGGGGCTCGACCATCGCTATTTCCATGGCAGCCCGGTCTGGGAAGGCTTGTCGAAGCGCCGCCCGGTCGTCTTCTACGACCAGCGCGGCATGGGACGCACCACCTCGACCATCGCCGTCGACCGGTTCACGGTCGACATGATGGTCGCCGACCTGGAAGCGCTGCGGGTCAGGCTCGGCGTTCCGAAGATCGCGCTGCTCGGCCATAGCTGGGGCGGGCTGCTGTCGATGGCCTATGCGACACGCCATCCCGACCATGTCTCCCGCCTCGTCCTGGTCGGGTCGGGCGCTCCGAAGATCGCGGCGCACGAATATCTGTTCGACAAGCTCTATCCCGAGATCGCGGCCCGGCAGGTGCCCGACGACAGCCCGGCGGCGAAGATGGGATGCAAGGCCGACAGCCTCGAGGATTATGGGCGGATGGCCTATTACGACCAGCGCAACCAGCCGCGCCTGGCCGCCGAGGACAACAGCGCCTTCTCGCAGGAGGTCTGCACCGCGGTCATGCTCGACGCGATGAAGCTCGACCTCTTCCCCAGGCTCCATGCGCTCCACGTGCCGACGCTGGTGATCAACGGCCGCTTCGACGCCAATGTCGCGCCGACGGTCGCCTATGCGATCAGCAAGGCGATCCCCGGCGCGACGCTCGACTATTTCGAGCATAGCGGCCACCAGCCGTTCGAAGAGGAGCCCGACCGGTTCGAACTGGTGGTCGAGCGCTTCCTCGATCAGTAGCGCGATCGATCAGGAGAAGCGGCGCTCGATCCGGTTCTCCTCGGTCTACGGTTCGTCAGCCTCCGTCACGCCGCACGGCCGTTACGCCGAACATCCTGTCGGGATCGATGCCATTGTCGGCCGCTACCCAGCGTGCCTGTTGATCGACTTGATCCAGGGCGGTGGGATTTCGGCGATAGGCGCTTGGCAACATGCCGAAGTAGCGCTCGAACGCGACGGTGAAGCTCTGCTGATAGTCGTAGCCGACGGTTTCCGCCACACGGGCGATCGACATGTCGTTTCGGCGAAGCAGGTCTCGGGCATGGCACATCCGCAGATCGTGCGTGAAGGCGAAGATGCTTTGGCCGAACAGGGCCCTGAAGCCGGTCTTCAGCTTCGTCGAACCGAGACCGGCTTCCCGCGCGAGGTCCTTCAGCGAGGGTGAGGGAAAGCTTCCCCGGATCAACCGTTCCCGGACGAGATGGATCTTGTCGAAATCACGATCGGACAGCCGCCTGGGCAGCGCGCTATCGTCTTGTGCGGCCTCCAATATGGCGAGGATTTCCGCGATCAGCACGAGGACATAGCCTTCGGCCTGGACCAGCCGGCGGGTTGTCGTGAAGTGGGATCGGGCGAGATCATGGGCCAGCCGCGTCAGCCGTGGATAGAGCGGCACGCGCATCGCGAACGGCTGCAACGCCGCCGGTCCTAGCGCATCGGCGATATGAGGGCGCAGTCCGCATCGGAAGTCGCCGAATTTTTGCTCGATATAGCGTGGCGTGCAGAAGATCGTGACATGCGCGTTGCGGTCGCCGCCCGGCACCTTGTTATATACGGCTTTCTGTTCAGGCTGACGACCAATGAAAAGCGAGCCGGCGGTAAGCCTTATGGAATTCGGACCGATCCTTCGCTCGATGGTGCCTTCGAAACGGAACTGGAACTCGATGAAATTCGCCTCGAAGGGGCAAAGCTCATCTTGAAAGCCCGCAGGCGCATTGACGCTCCACACGGTCAGTTCGGGGTCGAGTTCCAACTGCTCCCAATGCCCCAGCCCGCTGTCCTGTATGGGGCCCAGCATCCGGCGCATGACGAAGTCGCGTCGTTCGAGGACCGAATGACGGGAGGGTTCTGATGCGCCCCCTGAGGGATAATAGCTCACCATCCTGTCGACCCGGAAAGCCCCTTCCTGGCACGAGGTGTGTCGACGCGACCCGTCGACCAGTGATCATCATCGAAAAGGCTAGACTGCGCTCCGTCAACCTCAAGACATGCAATCGTCAAAATTGATGCATGAATCTTAAATTTTTCGCCACCGACCTTGGTACGCGATTTTGCGCGACGGCTATTCTCCTCAAAGACAAGAGAGGGGGATTGATATGCAAGATAAGCTATTAAAGAATCGCCTTTTTATTTGTAGTGTCGGGTCGATTCTCGCATCGTTGCCGATGCTTTCCGTCCCGGCTTTCGCGCAGGCGGAAGGCACGGGAGCGGACATCCGCGCGACGGATATCGGAAATGAGATCGTCGTGACGGCGCAGAAGCGCAAGGAGCGGCTGCAGGATGTTCCCATCTCCATTTCCACGGTCACCGGCGCCGAGGTCGCCAAGCGCGGACTCACCAATCTGCGCGACCTGAGCCAGGCGGCACTGGGCTTGCAGGCGACCTCCCCTTACGCGAACTCGAATACGAAATTCGCCATTCGCGGCGTCGGGGCCACGGATTTCGCCCAGAATTACCAGTCGCCGATCGGCATCTATTCGGATGAAGTCTTTCTCGGCTCGCCGATCGATTCGAGCTTCGCGATGTTCGACATCGATCATGCTGAAGTCCTGCGTGGGCCGCAGGGAACATTGTTCGGAAAGAACACCACGGGCGGAGCGATCAGCCTGACGTCGGCTTTGCCGAAGGACCATGTCGAAGGCTATGTCACGGTGCGCGGCGGTAATTTCGGCTATATCGAGCCGCAAGCCGCCATTTCGCTTCCGGTGACGGAGAGTCTTGCCGTCCGCTTTGCCGGCGTGCTGCGCGACCGTGACGGCACGCTGAAGAACCTCGCCGATCATACGCGCCTCAACGACGTCGGCCAGCAGGCGGCCCGCTTCTCCGCGCTGTACAAGCCGGGATCGGACTTCGAGGCGCTGCTGACCCTGGGCTATGGCCGCAACGACAGCAACGGCATGTTCGGCCAACCCCATGACCGTCTCGGCCAGAATCCCTATGAGGGCTATTATAACGGCTTCGGGCTGGAGCGGATCGATACCGGCAATGCCACGCTGAAGCTGACCAGGGATTTCGGCAGGTTCAACCTCACCTCGATCACCGCCTATCGCGCCAACAAGCTCCATCGCAAGGAGGAGCCGGACTCGGGTGTCGGGACATCGGGGGATTTCCAGGTCGACTGGCGTTCGAAATATCACCAGACCAGCCAGGAGCTTCGTCTGGCATCGGATTCCGACGGGCGCCTCACCTGGATGATCGGTGGCTATTATTATCAGGATCATCTGCGGGCGAACAATTCCGCCCAATATCCAGATCCGAGCGACTATTTCGCGTTGAACTTCCGCCTTCACCAGGACTTGCGCGACTTCGCGGCCTTCGGTCAGGCCACCTACAAGCTGCTGCCCAAGCTCAACCTCACCATAGGTGGACGTTTCACGACCGAACGGCAGAAGTTCACCTATGAGAACCGCTTCACCGGGATGGACAATCCGTTCGCCGACGGGGTGGCGCCAGCGCTGTCCTATGCCGAGAACCGAACCTACAATGCCTGGTCGGGCAAGGTCGGCCTCGAATATATGGCAACCCGCGACAACCTGATCTACGCCAGTGTATCGCGAGGCTTCAACAGCGGCGGCCATGCCGGCCTGGCCTTTTCGGCGGCCCAACTCGCAAGCACCGATCCCGAATATCTCATCGCCTATGAGGTCGGGACGAAGAACAGCTTCCTGGACGGCGCCCTGACGCTCAACCTTTCGGGATTCTACTATGATTACAAGGACATCATCGTCACGACGGTGGTCGATACCGGCGGTGCGACGCTGGCCAGCCTGAAGACCAACGCGGCGCGGGCCCATTCGAAGGGCTTCGAACTCGAAACCGTCGTGCGGCCGGTCCGTGACCTGTCGCTGACGGCTGGTGCCGCCTATCTCGATGCGCGCTATACGCGTTTCGTGTCGGCCGTCCTCGGTGGCGACTTCACGGGCAACCGGCTTCCGAGTTCGCCGAAATGGACGCTCACCGGCGCGTTCAACTATGATCTGCGGCTTCCGGGCGACAAGACGCTGAGCTTCAATGCGGACGTGCAGCATGTCGCGCCCTTCTATCGCGATGCGCAGAACACGCCCCAACTGCGGCTGCCCAGCCGCACGATCGCCAATGCGCGCATAACCCTGCAACTGGAGAACGGCCTCTCGCTGGGCCTCTGGTCGCGAAACCTGTTCGACGAGCATTATTTCACCGATGCGTTCACCGATCCTTCGATCGCCGACGTCACCGGTGGCGCTCCCTACGGCTATTTCTACGGCGATCCCCGAACCTACGGTTTCGAGGTCGGCATCCGGTTCTGACCCGGATCAATCCACTGAAAGACGTGATTCAATGAAAAGACCGGAAAGACTTCACCCGCGGGAGGCGTTTTCCCTCCCGCGCCTCATCAAAGGTGCCTGGCAGCTTTCGGAGGGGCACAGCGCCGTATCCCTCGCCTCGGCGGTCTCCGATATGCGGAGTTTCGTCGAAGCTGGTGTCGACGCGTTCGACTGCGGCGACGTCTATATCGGGGTCGAGGAACTGATCGGCCGCTTCCTCGACGAGTATCGCCGGCAGGCCGGCGCGGCGGAGGTGACCGTTCTCACCAAATATATCCCCGATCGGGATCGGTTACCCGTCCTCCGGCGGACCGATGTCGAGGCGGCCGTCGACCGCTCGATCGCGCGTCTGCGCGTCGAACGGTTGAACGTCCTGCAATTTCACTGGTGGGATCTGGATATCCCGCGTTATCTCGACGTGCTGCATTGGCTCGAGGAGCTTCGCAGGGCGGGCAAGATCGAGCATCTCGGTCTCGTCAATTTCGATTCGGTGCGCTTGCGGGAAATCCTCGATGCCGGCTTCCGGCCGGCGACCATGCAGGCCCAATATTCCCTGCTCGACCGGCGGGTCGAGCAAGGCGTCGCGCAGCTCTGTGCGGACCATGGCCTTGCGCTGTTGTGCTACGGCACCGTCGCCGGCGGTTTTCTGAGCGACAGGTGGCTCGGCATGGCCGAACCCGGATCTCCGCCGGAAAACCGGTCGCTGACGAAATACAAGCTGATCATCGACGAGTTCGGCGGGTGGGATATCTTTCAGTTGCTGCTGCGGACCTTGCGGTCGATCGCCGATGCTCACGGTGTCGATATCGCGACCGTGGCGATGCGCTTCATCATCGAGCGGGCGCCCTTTACCGCGATCATCATAGGCGCGCGCAGCGACGCGCATCTTTCCAGGAATCTGGAGACCTTTTCCTTTGAGCTGACCGAAGCCGATCGAGCGAAGATCGATGCGGTGCTGGCGTCCGCGCGGCGTGTGCCAGGTGATTTCTACGACCTCGAACGCATCGTCGATGGTCCTCATGGTCGCATCATGAAGCAAAATCTGGATCTGGAGCATGGCAATGTCTGAAGAACCCTTCAGCGTGCGACGGATCGTCGCCGGTGAGAATGCGGAGGGGCGGTCGATCGTTCTGGCGGACGGGATCGTGCCCGTGGTCAACGGGACGGCGGACTATCTTCAGATCGCCGAGCTCTGGCGCACCGATGGGGGCGCAAACGAGATACCGGCCCATAGGGACGCCGTGGATGCGTCGGTTTCGGACATCAAGCCTCCGGCCGGAGGGACGCGCTTCGTGATCGAGGTGGCCCATCCGGAAGGAGGGGAAGGGCGAAGCGAGGATGCCGTCCGGCGAATGTTCGAAGCGATTTCCGGCACCGGGAGCCGCACCGAGGCGCGGCCGGGCGAGCATCCCGGGATGCATCGAACCGATACGATCGATTATATCGTGGTGCTGAAGGGAGAGATCGACTTCATCCTCGAGACGGGGGAAGTCCATCTGACGGAAGGGGACATGATCGTCGATACGGGGGTCAATCATAGTTGGGCGAACCGGTCCGGCAAGCCTTGCGTGCTGGCCGCGGTGATGATCGGCATGGAGCGCGGCGGCGCATGACGCCATGGGCCATGCAGGACCTGCGCAGGGATTTCGCCGGCCTGCTGCCGCTGTGCGTTGCTTATTTCCTCGCATCGACCTTCATCCTGGCGCTGCCGATGTGGGTGGGGGCGATCATTGGCGCTCATGTCGCCGATGAAAGGGTGGCGGGCTGGCTCGCCACGTTGGAACTGGGCACGGTGGCGCTATCGATGCTGATCGCGTCGCGTCGCCAGGCGTTCGGCTCGACCGCCGTCCATGTGGCGTTCGCGCTGTTCGCGATAGGCGGTTATGCGCTTTCCGCCTTCGTTCCGTCGCTATGGCTGCTGGGGGTGTTGCGGGTCGTGGCGGGCGCGGGTTTCGGCTGGTTGCTGGCGGCGACGCTCGCAGCCGCGGCCGGCCGGGACAATCCGACCAAGACATTCGGCATCATGGAGATCGGGTTGGCCTTATATGCCTGTGTCTTCTACGCGATTGTCGGCCATGCGATCGAAGCCGGTGGAATGCGGGGCTGCTTCCTCGCCATGGCCGCCTGCCTCATCCTATGTTTGCCTGCGGTTCGTGCCTTGCGCGCGGGTGGGAACGAAAAGCTTCCGCAACGTGCTCATCGGCCGGTCCGTCCCGCCGATATTGCGGGCGTCGCCGCGCATTTCCTGTTCTTCGTCGCGATGTACAGCGTCTGGACCTTCCTCGCGCACAAGGGCGAGATCATCGGCGTGAATGCCCAGGGCCTGGGCAGCCTGCTTTCGATCGCTTTCGTCGCGGGCCTTGTCGGAGCGGCGCTCACGATGCTCGCCATTCCCATGTTCGGGCGACGGATCGTCATTCCCGGCGGACTGATTTTCCTGGCGTCGGCCATGATGCTGCTCGGTCGGGTGGATGGGCCTGCCGGCTTCTATGTCGCGGTGGTGCTGATCAAGGCGGGCTTTCTCTTCTACACCGTTTCGATGAACGGCCATTTCGCGGCCAGCGATCCGACCGGTCGGCTCAACACCATCGGCTTGGCCATGGCGATGATCGGATCGTCGGTGGGACCCGCCATAGGAGGCTACGGCCTCACCATTCTGGGTTTCGACGGCCTTACGGTGATCGTGGCTCTGGCATGGATTCTGGTCGCGATATTGGCCTTCCTCGCGACCCGAAGCCTATCCAGATAGCATCACCTATCAGGAGAAGCGGCGCTCGATCCGGTTCTCCTCGGTCTTCTCGAACACCACCTTGTCGCGTTCGAAGGCCTGCATCGTCTCGGTGACGATGAACTCGCGGCTGGTCATCCGCAGCTCGGTGGTGGCGAGGGTGCGGAAATCCCAGTCGGCGCGCGTCGAGCCCCAGCCCGCCGTCACCCGCCAGACCGAGCTGGTCGGGTCGCCGTCGACGATGCTCAGCTCCATGCGGGTCTGGCCGGTGCGGTCGGTCGCGATGTCGCCGATCGTGAACCGCGACGCGGGATCGTTGCGGATCACGGTCACCTTGCCGGCGGCGTCGGGGCCGGTCTGCCGGATCGTCTCGCCCTCGACCGACATGAAGCCGATCTTGGCAGACTGTTGGCGGTCGCGCAGCAGCGCCGGCAGGTCGCCGACGCTCTCGCCGGCGCGATAGGGACGAACCGGCAGCTCGAGCCGCGACGCGCCGGTGGTGACGGCGAGCGTCACCGGCTCGGGCGAGGGCGCCAGCATCGGCCACAGCGCCTCGGAGATCGCCACGCGGATGCGGCTCCCTTTCTTGAAGCGGTGCGCGCCATAGGCGAAGGGCACCGTCACGTCATAGGCCTTGCCGGGTTCGAGCAGGCTCGGATCGCTGTGGCTCTCGCGGTGGGTGAGGTTGAGCACGCCATAGGTGACGGACCAGCTCTTGCCGTCCGGCAGCAGCTCGTTGACCCGCACCACCACCTTGGCGACGGGGCGATCGGCGGCGATCCGCAGCCTGGCCTTGGCGATGCCGAGCATCTCGACATCCTCGGCCAGCGGCGCGCTGTCGAACACCAGCGCGAGGCCGTCGTCGTGCGACTGCTCGCCGGGCAGGTCGAGCGCCATGTTGAAGGGCAGCCATTCGCGCTTCGCGGTGCCCAGCGTCTGGTGGGGAGCGATCGTCCGTTGCGTCTCGGCGCCCGGCTGCGCGGCGAGGCCCGTTTCGTTGAGGTGCCAGATCCGGTTGCGGATCGCGGGCGAGGGCCATTGCGCCTCGGCCACCCAATGGCCCGGCGTGTCGGCCGGCCACACCTCGCTGGGCGTCCGTTCGTTGACATAGGCGCGCAGCATCGGCTCGCGCATGATGCCGGTGTCGACGCCGTGCAGCCAATGCGCCCACCAGCGCACCTCCTCGATCACCCAGTCGAGGCCGGGGCCGGGGTTGCCGCCGTCCGGGAACTGGTGGCCCCAGGAGCCGATCAGCCCCTTGCGCGGCGCGCTCAGCCCTTCGAGCAGGCGGGGGATGGCGGCCGAATAGGCGTCGACCTGGCCACCGACCGCATAGACGGCGCACTTGATCGCGGCATAGTCCTGCTCGACCGAGCCGTGCTTCCAATAGGCGTCGTAGGTCGCGTGGCCGAGCCATCTCGCATGGATCGCGGGCAGGTTGCGCAGCCGCTCCATCCACATGTCGCGCCAGCGTTCGCCGACGATCCGGGGATCGGGCGCGTCGACCAGCACGTTGCGGAACATCGTCCCCCAATGAAGGCAGGTGAGGCCGAGGACGCCGCCGATATAATGGGCGTCGTCCATATAGCGGTTGTCGGTCGAGCAGGCGGTGACGATCGCCTTGAGCGCGGGCGGGTTGAGCGCGGCGACCTGCAGGCTGTTGAAGCCGCCCCAGCTGATCCCGCGCATGCCGACCGAGCCGTTGCACCAGGGCTGGCGCGCGAGGAAGGCGATCGCGTCGACGATGTCCTGCTGTTCCTGCGCCAGATATTCGTCGCGGAGCAGCCCGTCCGATTCGCCCGAGCCGCGCAGGTCGAGCCGGGCATAGGCGAAGCCATAGGGGCAGAATTGGTCGGCCCAGGCATTATCGCGGCCGCGGGTGCCGTCGCGCTTCGAATAGGGCAGCGCCTCCAGCACCACCCCGACCGGCGCCTTGTCAGCGCCCTTCGGCACCCAGAGGCGGCAACCGAGCCGGGTGCCGTCGCGCACCGTCACCCAGATATTCTCGGTCATCTCGACCGGACGCTTCGCGGGCAGCGGCCAGGCGGCCTCGGCGGTCCAGGGCAGCAGGCTGCCGAGCGTCACCGCCGAGGCGGCCTGGAGCAGCCCGCGCCGCGTCGGTTGATTGCGCTTCCCGTCGGTCATCGGTCCGTCCCCTCTTTATCCCTGGCGGGATGCTATCAGTCAGGGCGCGGGCGCGTATTCAGTCGATCGGTCGGGACTTTCATGCGATCGGTCGGTCGCGGCGGCGGCCCGTTGCCGCAGGGTGCGGGCGACGATCGGCATGCAGACCGGGATGGTGATGAGGCAGCTCGCGAAGCCGAGCAGGCCCAGCATGCCGAACGAGCCATGGTCGACGATCAGCCCGCCGATCGGCGCGCCCACCGCGAAGGCGAGCCGCTCGCAGCCGCCGCCGAGCGTGCCGAGCCGCCCCTCCGCGTCGAACATCGCCGCGGTGCCGAGGAACAGCGCATATTGGTACATGTAGAAGATCCAGTAGGTCAGCACGCCCAGCGCGAAGCTGACCGTCCCGTCCGCATAGCCCATCAGGACGCAGGACAGCGCGGTGCCGGCAAGGCCGACGAGCATCGCCGGCACGCGCGGCAGGCGGCCGCCGATCAGCGCCGCGACGACGCTGCCCAGCACCCCGCAGGCGGTGCTGGCGGACAGGATCGTCGCGATCATCTCGGGATCGATGGCGAGGCGGGTGCCGATCCGTTCGGCGAAGCTCCACAGCGCGCCGGTGCCGAGCGAATAGCAGGCCCACATCACCAGCAGCGCGATGGTGGCGGGTTGCGACAGGACGCGCGCCGGCGGCGGCGTCAGCAGGGCGGGCCGAGACCGGAAGCGCAGCATCGCCGGCGACACGACCAGGATCAGCGCCGCGATCGCCGGAAAGGCGCCCATCGCGCCGAGCCGGGCGCTGGCGAGCGGGATGACCATCATCATCACGACGATGAACAGGATCGCCCCGACATTGCCGAGCGCATAGACCCGGTCGGGATTGCGCGCGGTCGACGCGCCGGTGATCGCCGCCGCGAACACCAGGCCATAGCCGATGCCGGCCAGCGTCGCGCAGGCGAGCAGCGGCGGCAAGGTCGCCGGGATCAGGAACATGATCGCATGGGCGAGCGCCGCGAGCGCCGCGCCGGCCAGCGAGATCGTCACCGAGGAGAAGCGGTGCACGACCGGCGACAGCAGGATCATCGAGATCGCCAGCGCGCCGATCTCGAACAGGCCGAACACGCCGGCCAGGCTGGCGCTGAGCCCGCGCCCGTCCATCAGCGCGCCGACCTGGAAGGGCATGGTCGAGGTGCCGAGATGGGCGATGCCGCTCGCCACCGCGACGGCGAGGATGAGCGCGATGCTGTCGGATGATCGGGCAGCGGAAGCAGAGGTCATGGCAGTGCTTTCGAAGGAAGAAGGGCCCGCCCCTCAGGGTCGGGCGGAAAGGTGGCGCTCGGCGGCGGCGATCGCGCGGCGGAGCGGTTCGTTCGGATCGTGGTCGCTGGCGAGGCTCGCCTCGCCGAAGCGCTGGAGGGCGATCTCGTGCCCGACGAGCAGGTCGAGCGCCGGCCGGTCGGCGGCCGGGGCCGCGTCGCGCAGCCTGGCGAAGGCGTCGACATGGTCGTCCAGCCCGTGCGCGGCCCGGTCGATGAAGGCGGCCCATGTCGCCAGCTGCTCGGCCTGCGCTTCGCCGCGTCGCTCGGCCCGGTCGATCGCGTCGCGGTCCGACCGGGTTTCCACCAGCGGCGCGACGATGCGCGCGGTCATGGTTTCGAGCCGCTCCATCAGCGCGCAGCTTTCGCGTTCGACGGGCGTGCGGTCGCCGGCCGCGAAGGCGCGGGCGAAGGCCGCACCCCCGATCTCGCTGAGATAGGCCCGGCGCAGCCCGTCGAGATAGTCCCCCCGGTCCACCTCAACAGGCGCTGGATGCGTCGGCCAGGATCATCGGATCGCGCCGGTAGTCCTTGGGCAGCACGTTGAACTGACGCCGGAAGGCGACCGTGAAGCTGTTCTGATATTCATAGCCGAGCATCTCGGCGACCAGCAGGATCGGGATGTCGGACTTGCGCAGCAGCTCCAGCGCATGGTCCATCCGCAGGTCGTTGGCATATTGCGAGACGCTCTTGCCGAACAGCGCCTTGAAGCCGCTCTTGAGCTTGGTGGCGCTCAGGCCGATCGCGCGGGCGATCTCCTCGATCGTCGGCGGCGGGGTGTACTGGCTGCGGATCAGGTCGCGGGCCTTGCGCAGGCAGCGGACGTCGGTGTCGGACAGGCGGCACAGGCTGGTCGAATCGTCGTGCGCGTCCTCCAGCATCGAGACGACCTCGCACAGGATCATCATCACCAGCGCCTCGGCGCGGACGAGGCCGCGGCTGCGGACGATGTCGAGCGACCAGAGCTCGCGCACCAGCTCGATCAGGCGCGGGTAGCAGGCCATGCGCAGGAAGAAGAGGCCCTTGCTCTCGGCGCCCAGCCCGACCGCGACATTGGCCGGCAGGGTCGCGGCATAGTCGCCGAAATAGCGTTCGAGCGCCGAGGGCCGCAGATAGATGGTCATCGAGCTTTCGCGCTCGTCCGCCTGCAGCCGCTCCATGATGTTCATGCCATGGGGCTGGCGCCAGACGAGCAGGCTGCCCTTGTCGACGTCGACCGTCTCGATGCCGTCGCGCTCGGGATAGAGGCTGAGCCGGCCCGACAGGCGGAAGTGCAGCTCGATGAAATCCTCGCCGATGACCGGGCAGAGCGCGTCCTGCTGGAAGGAGAGGTTGGTGTTGAGCACGAACAGGTCCGACGCCAGGCGGACCAGTCCGCAATGGCCGGTCTCGGACCCCGTGCGGAACTGGTGGCTGGCGCCGACCAGCGTCTCGTTCGGGCGGACGAGGCGCGAGACGACGGCTCCCTTCGGATCGTCCCCCAGCACGTCGAACACGTCCTGGAGGAACACCGCGCCGCCGAGGCGGCCCTGGCGGACCGAGAAGGGAGCACAGGGCGACCGATCCAACTGCACCATTGCGTCCATCAACACCTCTCCTGATGTCATGGGGGCGGCGAGAGGATGAGCGGCCGACGACAGCGCATGATCTCCCGACGCTCAACAGAATACGCTACTGTATTGTGTTGTCCAGCGGCTTTATGATGGGCGCGTTTGGAGGCCGTTTTCCGGGATTCTTATGGGTCAGGTCGCGTCGGACCGGCCGAGAATCCAGCGGCGGAACAGGTCGACCATCGGGTCGCCGGCCCCGTCGGGCGTGACGACCAGATAATAGCCGAGGTCGAGGCTCGACCACGTCGTCGGGAAGGGGGCGACCAGCGGGCGGGGGGCCGGGGCGCCGGCGTCCCCAGCGCGATCTCGATCCGCCGGCGGCATATTCGGCCGCGAAGACGAAGCTTTCGAAGGTCATGCCCTGGCCGCTGGGGATCGGCATGCCGCGCCGGGCGCCGAACTCGGTCCAGAGATGGTCATAGGCCTCGCCGTCGACGAGCACGTGGAGCAGCTCCTCGCCGGCGAGAAAGTCGGCGAGCGGCCGGTCGGCCGCGCGCGCCGCCACTTCGGGCGCGCACATCGGGGTGAAGCGGATGCGGCGCAGCAGGTGCCGGTCGGGCCGGTCGCCGCGGACATGGTCGAACAGGATCGCGACGTCGACCTTCTCCTCGGGCGAGCCGGTGACATAGCTGCTGCCGACGCGGATCGCGACGTCGGGATGGTCCTTCCGGAAGGCGCGGAGCAGCGGCATGCCGATCGCGTTGGCATAGGCCGGCGGCATATGGACCCGCAGTGTCCGCGATGCGCCCATCCGGTTCATCGCCGCCTGGATGTCGTCGAACGCCTGCTCGACCACCGGCAACAGCGCCTCGCCCTCCGGCGTCAGCCCGAAGCCCTGCGCCGAGCGCTCGATCAGCTTGCGGCCGATGATGTCCTCCAGATTGGCGACGTGGCGGCTGATCACGCTCTGGGTGACGCTCAACTCCTGCGCGCCGGCGGTGAAGCTGGCCCGGCGGGCGGTGGCTTCGAACGCCCGCAGGGCGTTGAGGGGGAGCTGCCGTCGATCGATCATTCCAAAATACCATGCCGTGCTTGGTGATTTGGCATTGGCGCGCGCCGGGGCCTCCGCGTCAATATTCGATCAGGGAGTATTTTCATGATCGAAGCATCTCGAATCCAGGCGCTGCTCGACGAACGCAAGCCGCACCACAGCCTGCCGCAGCCCTTCTACCGCGACGCCGACCTGTTCGATCATGACATGGAGGCGATCTTCCACCGGTCGTGGCTGCTGGTCGGGTTCGAGGCCGAACTGGCCGAGCCGGGCAGCTATCTCGCGCTCACCATCGGCCGCTCGCCGATCCTGCTGGTGCGGCAGAAGGACGGCACGGTCGCCGGCTTCTTCAACAGCTGCCGCCATCGCGGCGCGCAGATCTGCGCCGACGGCCATGGCCGCGCGGCGCGCCTCGTCTGCCCCTATCACCAGTGGACCTACGGCACCGACGGCCGGCTGCTGAGCGCGGCGCGGATGGCGGCCAATTTCGACAAGGACCGGCACGGGCTGAACCCGATCGGCGTCGAATGCGTCGGCGGCTGCGTCTATGTCTGCCTCTCGCCCGCCCATGCGCCCGACTTCGCGCCGTTCCGCGCGGCGCTGGAACCGATGCTGGCGCCGCATCGGCTGGCCGAGGCCAGGCTCGCCACCAGCATCGCCATCGTCGACAAGGCGAACTGGAAGCTGGTGATGGAGAATGGCCGCGAATGCCATCATTGCGCGGCCTGCCATCCCGAACTGAAGATCGCCTTTCCGGTCAGCGCCGCCGACAGCACCGAGAAGGACGAGGTGGAGCTGTTCGCCCGCTATGCCGAGCGGATGGCGGCCGCCGGGCTGGAGGTCGGCCCACGCAGCGGCGACTGGTGGCACGTCGCCCGCTTCCCGCTGAACCCCGGTGCGAAGTCCTTCTCGCTCGACGGGACGCCGCTGGTGGCGAAGCCGATGGTGGAGGCCTGTGGCGGCGACATCGGCACGCTGCGCTGGGCGACCGAGCCGAACAGCTTCTGCCACGCCGCGGGCGACAACGCCTTCATGTTCTCGGCGATCCCGACCGGGCCGATGGAGACCACCGTCATCGCCAAGTGGTTCGTCCACAAGGATGCCGTCGAAGGCGTCGACTATGATCTCGACCGCCTCACCCATGTCTGGATGGAGACCAACCTGCAGGACCGCGAACTGGCCGAGAACAACCAGCGCGGCGTCAACGGCGCCGGCTATGTCCCCGGCCCCTATTCGCCGGAGGCCGAGGAATATGTCGACCGCTTCGTCAGCTGGTACTGCGATCGCCTGCGCGAGCAGCTCGCCGTCGATGGCGCGGGCCGATCGCGTCCGACTCCCTCAAAATTAGGTCGGGTCGGATGATTGATGCGCTCCCAACTCGGCTAATGGTCTGAACGGAAAAGCCAAGACCGGCCGCAAGAAGAGATAATAAAGGGGACGTTGAGATGGGGAAATCAGTTCTGGCCTTCGCATCGATCGCCGCGATCGGCGCGGCCCTGGCGGCGGGAGCCGCCCAGGCGCAGGCAGCTTCCGGCGAAGCGCCGTCCGGCGACGACATCATCGTCACCGCCAACCGCCAGGGCAGCCAGTCGATCCAGCGCGCCGCGCTCGCCATCTCGGCGATCAGCCCGAACGCGCTGGCCGACAAGGGGCAGGGCGGCCTCGCCGACATCGCCAACGTCGCCCCGTCGATCAACGTCCAGCAGACCCAGCCCGGCGTGAACCGCGTCGACATGCGCGGCATCACCACCGGCACCATCTCCGTCACCAACGTGCAGGATCGCCCGCTGGTCGCGATCTACCTCGACGACGTGCCGCTCGCATTGCAGAGCGGCAATCCCGAGCTCAAGGTGTTCGATCTCGAACGGATCGAGGTGATCCGCGGGCCGCAGGGCACGCTCTACGGCGCCGGATCGATGGCGGGCACGATCCGCTACATCACCGCCAAGCCCGACACCAAGGGCTTCTCCGGATCTGCCGAGGGCATCGTCTCGACGACCGCGCACGGTAATCTGAACTATGGGCTGCGCGGCATCGTCAACGCTCCGCTCAGCGACACGCTCGCGGTCCGGATCGGCGGCTATCAGGGGCGCAACGCCGGCTTCATCGACAATACGGGCCTGGGCAAGAAGAACGCCAACAGCGACGAGAGCACCCAGGCGCGCGTCGCCGCGCGTTGGACGCCGTCGCCGGAGTTCACCCTCGACGCCAGCTTCACCTTCGCCAAGCTCGACGTGAACGGCACCAACGCCGGCTATGCGGGCTTCTCGCGCTACAGTTACATCACGGCGGTGCCCGAGGTCTTCGACGACAATCTGAAGATCTACAACGTCACCGGCGCCTATGACTTCGGCTTCGCGACGCTGTCCGCCTCGACCTCCTATGTCGATCGCAAGACGCACAACACCAGCGACTATGGCGACACCGCCGCACTGTTCGGCATCCCGTCCTTCGTCTCGCTGGGCATCGTCGACAACCGGGTGAAGGATTTCTCCGAGGAGGTCCGGCTGGTGTCGGCCAAGTCCGACCGGTTCAACTGGACGGTCGGCGCCTATTACCAGAAGACCAAGCGCCATTATTACCAGGATACGCCGACCACCGACTTCGACTCCACCTTCGGCGCGATCATCGGCGATCCGACCTTCAACAGCCAGACCGACTATCAGGCGTTCCAGCCCAACGACGTCTTCTCGGGCTTGCAGAACATCGACGAGCACCAGTTCGCCCTGTTCGGCGAGGCGACGCTGACGCTCGGCAAGTTCGACCTGACCGGCGGCCTGCGCTATTTCGACTTCAAGCAGGATTTCGACCTGTTCTACTCGGGTGTCGCCGGATCGCTGGCGCCGGGCCAGCCGCTGACCCAGGCGGGGACCGAGAAGGCCAACGGCTTCAACCCGCGCGCCGTGATCGCCTATCGCCCGCAAGAGAATCTGATGCTCTATGCGGAGGCGGCGCGAGGCTTCCGCTATGGCGGCGTCAACCAGCCAGTGCCGGCGTCCTTCTGCGGCGCGGCGCTGGCGGCGGCGGGCCTGACCAGCGCGCCGCTCACCTTCGGCCCAGACAATCTGTGGAGCTACACGGTCGGCGAGAAGGGGCAGTTCTTCGATCGCCGCGTGACGTTCAACGTCGCCGCCTTCTACGTCGACTGGAAGAAGGTGCAGACCAACCGCAACCTCGACTGCGGCTATTATTTCACCCAGAACGCCGGCAAGGTCCGCAGCATGGGCCTGGAGCTGGAAAGCCGCTTCAAGCTCAGCGACGCGCTGACGATCGGCATCAACGGCTCCTACACCGATGCGCAGGCGAACGGGGCGATCCCCAATGCCGGCGCGGTCGACGGCGACCGGGTGCCCTATTTCCCCAAATATACGGTGGCGGCGAACGCGGCCTATGTCGTGCCGATCGAGGACGGATCGCTGACCTTCTCCGGCGATTTCCAGATGCGCGGCAACAGCTATACCGAGTTCAACGAGGCCGATCCGCTGCGCCGCAAGATCCCCGCCTACCAGACGGTCAACGCCTCGGTGACCTATGACAGGGGGCCGTGGGAGTTCAGCCTGTTCGGCACCAACCTGAACAACAGCCGGATGATCTCGCTGGTCAGTCGCTCGCGCCCGACCGCGATCGCCGACCGCTATTATTACGGCCGCCCGCGGACCTTCGGCGCGCGCGCCAAGGTGCGGTTCTGACGTTCGCAAGAGGATAGCCGACAGGGGAGGGGCAGATGGGTTCCGGAAGCGATCGGGAGGGAGCGCGGAACCTGTCCCGCCGCGCGTTGCTCGAGCTTTCCTGCGCGGCGCCGTTGGCGGCGGGCGGCGCGCGCGCACTCGCCGCCACGGGGATCGGCCAGTCCCCGATGGGACCGCGCGAGATCAGGGTCATCGAAACGGCATGGGTGACGATGTCGGACGGGACCCGGCTCGCGCTGCGGATCGTGCTTCCCGCCGACGCCGACCGGAATCCCGTCCCCGCGATCATCCAATATTGGCCCTATCGCCGCCGCGACATCACCCGCTCCGAAGACGACCGGCTGTTCAACTATTTCGCGTCGCACGGCTATGCCTGCATCCACCCGGACATTCGCGGATCGGGCGATTCCGAAGGGGTGCTCAAGGACGAATATCTGAAGGTCGAGCAGGACGACGGCCTGGAGATCATCGCCTGGGTCGCCCGGCAGAAATGGTGCACCGGAAAGGTCGGGATGACCGGCCTGTCGTGGAGCGGCTTCAGCGCCTTGCAGATAGCGGCGCGGCGGCCGCCCGCGCTCGAGGCGATCCTCGTCCATGGCTGTTCCGACGATCGCTACGCCGACGACGCCCATTATCTGGGCGGTACGATCTGCCAGGACATGGGCGTGTGGGGATCGGTGTTCTTCGCGCTCCAGGGCTATCCGCCCGATCCGCAGGTGGTGGGCGATCACTGGCGCGCGATGTGGCGCGCCCGCTGCGAGGGGCTCGACCTGGTCATCGCCGACTGGCTGAGTCACCAGACGCGCGACGCGTTCTGGAAGCACGGTTCGGTCAGCGAGGATCATGCGGCGATCCAGGTCCCGGTCTATGCGATCGGCGGTTGGGTCGACGGCTATCCGAACGCGGTGCCCCGGCTGATGGAGCATCTGACGGTGCCGAGGAAGGCGCTGATCGGACCATGGGGGCACAGCTATCCGCACACCGGCGGCCCGGGGCCGTTGATCGACTATCTCACCGAGGCGCGGCGCTGGTGGGACCATTGGCTCAAGGGCGTCGACACCGGCATCATGGAGGAGCCGGCCTATCGCGCCTGGATGCAGGACGACGCCGCACATGACGGAAGCGAGACGGTGGCGGGCCGCTGGGTCGCCGAGCCTGGCTGGCCGTCATCCAATATCCGGTCGCGACGCCTGTTCCTCAACCGGCAGGGCCTGGCGGCGGAACCCGAGACGGGCGCTCCGCTGACCCTCGCACCGCATCAGACGGTCGGCATCGCGGCGGGCTATTGGTGCCCGGCCGGCGCCGGGAACAGCGATCTGCTGCGGGTCCAGCTGCCGACCGACCAACGGGTCGACGATGCCCGCTCGCTGGTGTTCGACGGCGCGCCGCTCGCGGAAAGGATGGAGATCCTCGGCTTCCCCGCCGTCGACCTCGAACTGTCGGTCGACAGGCCGGTGGCGCTCGTCGCCGTCCGTCTCGACGAACTCCATCCCGACGGGACCTCGCGCCGGATCAGCTATGGCGTGCTCAACCTCACCCATCGCGACAGCCATGAGCATCCCGCGATGCTGGTGCCGGGGACCCGCTACAAGGTCCATGTGCCGATGAAGCATTGCAGCATGGCCTTCAAAGCCGGCGCGCGCCTGCGGGTGGCGATCTCGACCTCCTACTGGCCGCTGGTCTTCCCGTCGCCCGAGCCGGTGACGCTGACCCTCTATCCGGGCGTGAGCTCGCTGATCCTGCCGGTGCGCGCGCCCAGGGCGAGCGACGCTCTGCTGAAGCCGCTCGGCGATCCGTTCGTCCCTCCCTATATCGCCGAGACGGTGCTGACGCCCGATCGCCCCCCCGCCATGACGGTGACCCGGACCGGCGAGGTGCAGACGATCGAGAACCGGTCGGGTGGGGGCGCCTTCCGCGTCAATCCCGTCGGGACCGTGCTGGCGTCCGAACTGCGCGACATGTCGGTCATCGCCGATGACGATCCGCTCAGCGCCCATAGCGACTATTGGGCGTCCCAGAGCTTCCGGCGCGACGACTGGAACGCCAAGGTCGACACGCATCTGTCGTTCCGGATGACGAAGGACGACTATGTCGTGACGGCGACGTTCAAGGCCTGGGACGGCGACGCGGTCTTCTTCGAGAAATCCTGGGAGAAGGTGATCCCGCGGACCTTCTCATAGGCGCGTCACTGGACGGTGTAGCCGCCGTCGACGACCAGCGAGGCGCCGGTGACGAAGCGGCCCTCGTCGCTGCCGAGGTAGAGCACCGCCATCGCCACGTCGCGCGGGGAACCCATCACGCCGAGCGGCGTGGCGTCGAGCGTGCCCTGCACCGCCTCCGGCCCCCGCGAGCGGAGCGACGGGGTGTCGATCAGCCCGGGGTGGATCGCGTTCACGCGGACGCCCCAGTCGGCATAGCTGATCGCCGCGTTGCGCGTCATCGCGGTCACCGCGCCCTTGGCGGCATGATAGGCGGCCATGCCGGGGATCGCGATGATCCCGAAGATCGAGGCGATGTTGACGATGTTGCCGCGCCGTTCGCGGAGCAGCGGCAGGCAGGCCTGCATGCCCAGCATGACGCCGGTCTGGTCGACGGCGATCACCTGGTTCCAGGCCTCCAGCGAGGTGTCGTGGATGCCCTCGAAGAAGCCGATCCCGGCATTGTTGACGAGCAGGTCGAGGCCGCCATGCGCCGCCGCGACCATGGCCGCCAGCGAGGCCCATTCGTCGGCGCGGCTGACGTCGAGCGCCACGCTGGTCAGGCGCGGATCGTCCGTGCCGAACGGGGAGGGCGTGCGGTCGGCGGCATAGACGATCGCGCCTTCGCCGATCAGCGTCTCGACGCAGCCGCGGCCGATGCCGCTATGTCCGCCGGTGACGATCGCCACCTTGTCCTTCAGGCGCATGGCGTGCCTCCCCGTGGCTCAATCGGCCTGCACGATCGCGTTCGCCCCGGTGCGGAGCGGGTTGGCGGCCTTCCACTGGTCGAGCGGGTTGGCGGCTTTCCACTTCGCGGCATAGGAGCCCAGCGTGTCGAACACGACGCCGGCCTGGCCGCGCATATGGTCGATCAGCCTTTCGAGCATCGCCAGGCGGCTGCCGCGCGCGATCGTCTCGGGATGGTTGGTGAGGTTGAAGATGCCCCCCGGGCAGCGTTCGAGCGCGAAGTCGAAATCGGCCTTCCAGGTCCGCCCGAGATCCTCGGGGATGACGCCGGCCGGGTTCATGCCGAGGACGAACTCGAACGCCGGGAAATCGTCGAGCGCCCAGTTCACCGGCAGCTCGACCAGATCGACGGTCGGGCCGAACCGATAGGGTTCATCAGGCCCCCAATCATCACCGGTACGGAGATAATAGGCTTCGAAATCATGGCCCATGCAGCTCGAATCGTAGTGGAAGCCATATTCGAGCAGCAGTTTCACCGTCGCCGGGCTGAAATCCCAGGCGGGGGAGCGATAGCCGGTCGGATGCACCCCGGCCGCGCGGTCGAGCGCGGTCAGGCCCTTCTCCAGCACGCGTCGCTCGCCGGCCTCGTCGAAGTCGGCCGGGTTCTCGTGGACCCAGCCATGGTGGACGATCTCATGGCCTTCGTCGCGGATGCGCTTGACCATGTCGGGAAAGGCATAGGCGGTGTGGCCGGGCACGGCGAAGCTGCCGCGGATGTCGAGCTTCCTGAGCAGGTCGAGGAGGCGCGGGGTCGCCACCACGGTGAAGTCGCCGCGCGACAACATGCTGGGGTTCCGGCTTTTTGCCGTGCCGATCCAGGACGACATGCCGTCGACGTCGAAGGTCAGGCAAACGGTGAGGCGGTCCATGAAGTCTCCTTTGATGGGCGTCAGGGGCGGAGCGGCGGTCGCCGCGAGGCCCAGGGCAAGGCGCGTTCGAGCTGGCCCGCGAGCCGGAACAGCAGGTCCTCGCGGCCGAAGCCGGCGGCGAACTGGACGCCGAGCGGCAGGCCGTCCGCGCTGTGGCAGAGCGGCACCGACATGGCCGGCTGGCCGGTCAGGTTGAACAGCGCCAGGAACGGCGTGAACGAGCCCTTGTGATCGAACCAGCGTTCGGGCGTGATGCCCGGCGCGTTCTGGTCATAGGTGCCGAGCGGGGCGGCCGGCGTCGCGGTGACCGGCGTCAGCAGCAGGTCATAGGTCTCGAAGAAGCCGCCGACGGCGCGGCTGATCCGGTTCATGACCGCCGGCACGGCGAGCAGCTCGCCAGCGCTCAGCGCCTTGCCGTGGCGGTAGATGGCGAGGGTCGCCGCTTCGAGATTGTCGTCGCCGGGGACCCGGCCGTTGATCGCGGCGAGTCCGTCGACCCAGCTCACCATGCCGGCCGCCCAGGCGTCGATATTGGCGCGGCGATATTCCGCATAGTCGAACGCCGGCCGCGCCTCCTCGACATGATGGCCGAGCGCTTCGCACAGGCGGGCGGCCTGCCAGGTGGCGGCCCGGCTTTCCTCGCCGATCGGCGCGCCGGACCAGGCATCGGTGGTGACGGCGATCCGCAGCGGCGGGGGATCGCGATCGACCTCCTGCCGATAGGGGGCGTGGGGCGGCGCGATGATATAGGGATCGCCGGCCGCCGGGCCCGCGACCGCGTCGAGCGCCGCCGCCGAATCCCGGACGCTGCGCGACAGCACGCCTTCGCAGCCCATGCCGAACAGCGCGTCGCCCGAGTCCGGGCCGAGGGTGATCCGGCCCCGGCTGGGCTTCAGCGCGAAGACGCCGCAGCAGGCCGCCGGGTTGCGCAGCGATCCGGCGCCGTCATTGCCGTGCGCGATCGGCACCATGCCGGCGGCGACGGCGGCGGCCGATCCCCCGCTGGAGCCGCCCGCCATGTGCGCCGGGTTCCAGGGATTGCGCGTCGGCCCGTTGGCGACCGGCTCGGTCGTGCAGCCATGGCCGAACTCCGGCGTGTTGGTCCGCCCGATCGCGACCAGCCCGGCGGCGCGGAAACGCTCCATCAGGAAGGTGTCGCCCGGCGTCCGCAGCCCCCGGGCGAAGCGCGACCCCATCTCCACCAGCCCGCCCCGGCGATGGAGGACGAGGTCCTTCACGAGGAAGGGCACGCCGGCGAAGACTCCGTCGTTCGCCGTCGGTTCGTCGTCGAACGTCTCGATGACGGCGTTCAGACTCGGGTTCAGCCGCTCGACGGCGGCGGTGGCGGCGGCCTTGACCTCGTCCCGGCTCACCGCTCCGCCGCGGATCAGCCCGGCGAGGGCCAGCGCGTCATGCGCCTGATAGTCTTCGAAGTTCATGTTCGTCTTCCGCAAGGGCGGTGCGGAAAATGTCCAAGCCGGGGCGCGAGGTCACCATCCCGAAGGATGGCCCGCGCACAAATTTCTTTGCGGGGACCCATCCTTAAAGATGGCTCCTTCGCCAGGAATCCGGGCCATCTTTACCGCCTTCGACTCTCCTGTAAGATGATGGCGGCGGCTTACGGCAGGATGGAATGGCGGCACATTTCTCTGCAGCGTTGACGAAGTTCACGCCACCCGTGAACTGGGGTCGGACGATGGCGCGGCCCCGCCTGCTCGCCATGGCCAGCGCGTTCGAGGACAAGCGCCTGGTGCTGGTCACCGCCGCCGCCGGTTCGGGCAAGACGACCTTCATGTCGCAATGGTATGCGGCGCTTGGCGAGCAGGGGCGGCTCGTCGCCTGGCTGTCGCTCGACGAGCGCGACCGCAATCCGGGCCGGCTGCTCTCGCTGCTCGCGGAGAGCCTGCGGCTGGCGGCCGACGAGGCGCAGCTTTCGGGCGAGCGCTTCGCGCTCAACGGGTTCGAGTTGCAGTCCGACGACTTCATCGACAGCTTCGTCAACGCGGTCTCGCTGCTCGGCCAGCGGACGGCGGTGTTCGTCGACGATTATTATCTGGCGGCGACGCCCGAGAACGACCTCGTCCTGCGCGAGATCCTCCGGCTGGCGCCGCCCAACCTGCTGATCGTCCTGTCGAGCCGCGCCTATCCCGACCTCGGGCTCGCCCGGCTGCGTGCCTATAGCGCGATGGCGGAGGTGGATTTCGACCAACTCCGCTTCGACGGCGACGAGGCGACCGCCTTCATGCGCGACGTCCACGGCATCGATATCGGCCGCAGCGGTGGCGAGCTGTTCTGCACACGGACCGAGGGCTGGATCGCCGGATTGCAGCTCGCCTCGCTCTCGCTCAAGGGCCGGGAAGGCCATGTCGAGCTGCTCGAGAATTTCGCGGGCAGCCGCAGGGAGGTCGCCGACTATCTGAGTTCCTTCGTGCTCGACGAGCAATCGGCGGACGTCCGCGACTTCCTGTTCCGCACCGCGCTGCTCGACCGTTTCGACTGCGACCTGGCCGGCGCGGTGACCGGAATCGCCGATGCGCAGGGCATGATCGAGCTGGTCGAGGCGGCCAACCTCTTCATCGTCCCGCTCGACGACCAGCAGCGCTGGTATCGCTATCATCATCTCTTCCAGGATTTCCTGCGCGGCCGGGCCCCGCGCGAGGGCATCGACCTTCCGGCGGTCTATGCCGCCGCGGTGCGCCATTGCGAGGAATGCGGGCTGGGCGAGGATGCGGTCGCCTATGCGCTGGCGAGCAGGGACGAGGCCAAGGCCGCGGACCTGATCGCCGAGAGCGCGATGGCGCTGATCTACAAGGGCGACATACCGCGCCTCGCCTCCTGGCTGGAGAGCGTCTCCGAAAGCGTCATGCAGAGCCATCCGAGGTTGCCGACGATCCGCTGCTGGGCGCTGTTCCACGCGGGCCAGTGGGAGGCGGGCGAGGCGGCGCTGGGCGAGATCGCGCAGCGCCGCGGCGATGGCGGCGATACCGCGGAGATCGAGCTGCTCGACGTCGCGATGCGCGTCGCCGCCGACGAGCTGGAGGATATCCTCGTCCGCGGCGGCGAACTGGTCGACCGGCTCGAGGACAGCGCCCCCTTCCTGGCGGGGACGCTCGCCAACTTCGTCACGATGAGCCGGATCGGCATCGGCGACTATGAGACGGCGTGGAGCTTCTGCGACAAGGCGGGGACGCTGCTGCTGCGGGCGGACTGCCCCTATGGCTATATCTTCTCGCGGTGCACGCGGGCGATCTGCCTGATCGCGGAGGGCAAGGCCGATGTCGCGGATGCCGAGCTGGCCAAGGCCGAGCAGCTCGCCAACCGCACGGCAGGCAACATCTCGTTCGCGGCGGCGCTGTGCCGGGGCTGGCGGGGTGCCTGCGCCTATGAGCGGGGGGACCTCCTCACCGCGCGGCAGCAGCTCGAATTCGCCGTGCCGCTGATCCGGCGGTGCGGCAATATCGAGATACAGCGCCGGCTGGCGGTCTATCTGAGCCGCACCTGCGCGGCGCTGGGCGATCGGGCGGCGGCGCATGACGTGCTCGACGAGCTGGCGGCGTCGCGCCACGGCGACAGCGCCGGCAAGACCCGGACGACGGTCGCGGCCGAGCGGATCAGGCTGTTGCTGGGGGAGGAGGACGTCCGCCAGCTCCGGCTCGTCTGGGCCGAACTCGACCGCTTCGCCGCGCGGGAAGGCGTGCTTCCCGACCGGCTGCTGTTCGACGTGGAGATCAGCCGGCTGCGGATGATGATCGCGGAAGGGCGTTGGGGCGAGGCGGCCGGCGCGACGCCCCGGCTCGCGGCATGGCTGGAGCGCCGGCAGAACAGCGCGCGCCCGCGCGCCGAGCTGCTGCTGGTCGAGGCGCAGATCCAGCTCGGCCGCCAGGACGCCGCCGCGAGCCGGCTGGCGCGGCAGGCACGCGTCACCGGCGAGCGTTTTCCGATGGTCTTCCGCGAGGCGCCCGATCCGGTCCAGGCGCTGCTCAACGGCGACTGGGACGGGGAGGGGACCGGGCCGGAGACGAGCGACGCCCTGCAACTGGCCGCGACCGAGCATGGCCTGAGCGCGCGCGAGGGCGAGATCCTCTCGCTGGTGATCGAAGGGCACAAGAACAAGTGGATCGCCCGGCGGCTGGGCCTGTCCGAGCACACCGTCAAATGGCACGTCCGCAACGTGCTGGAGAAGCTCGGCGCGCCGAACCGCGCCTCGGCGGGGGCGATGGTCCGGCATCTGGAGCTGGCGTCGTCGCGGGCCGCCGCCGGCCGGCGATAGGGCGAGCCCTCCCAATCCTTTCGGGCGGGTGAAAAAAATCGAGCCGCCCATACCTTGTGGTGGTCCGCCCGGTACGGGGGCGGGGTAGCGATGGTCTCATAGCATCGGAGACCGGAGCTTCCATTGGTCAGTGATCCTTCCCCGCCATCGGCCGCCGCCGCCGGCAACCCGTCGATCGGTCGCCGCCTGGAGGGCCGCACCGCGCTGGTCACCGGAGCGCTGAGCGGGATCGGGCAGGCCGCCGCCGATCGGCTGGAGGCCGAGGGGGCCCGCGTGTTCCGGCTCGATCTGTCCCCTGCGGAGGGGGAGCGTCGCATCGCCGCCGACGTCTCCGACCTCAGCGCATGGCGGCAGGTGGCCGAGCTGATCCGCGCCGAGACGCCGACGCTCGACATATTGGTGAACAGCGCGGGCATCTTCGGCCTCGGCTCGCTGGCCGAGCACAGCGCGGAGAGCTTCTACCGCTTCTTCGCGGTCAACCAGCTCGGGCCGGCGCTGGGCATCAAGGCGCTGCTGCCGTTGCTGCGCCGGGCCGGCAACGCGTCGGTGGTCAACGTCGCGTCGGGGGCCGCGCTGTTCGGGTTCGACAATGCGCTCGGCTATATGTCGAGCAAATGGGGTCTGCGCGGCGCGAGCCGTGCCCTGGCCCGCGAACTGGCGCCCGAGGTCCGGGTCAACTGCATCTTCCCCGGCCTGATCGACACGCCGATGGCGGGGATCAATTCCGCCGAGCGGCAATCCGACATCGCCGAAAGGACGCCGCTCAAGCGGATCGGCCGGCCCGAGGAGGTCGCCGCCGCGATCGCGTTCCTGGCCTCCGACGACGCCAGCTACATCACCGGATCGGAACTGACCATCGACGGCGGCATCTGCGCCTGACGGGGCCGCCTTATCATAATGAAAACGAGAGAAAGGGAAGACATGACCAGCCAGCGACGCCGCGCCTTCCGGCGGGGACTTACCCTGTCCGCAGCCCTGATCGGGATCATCGCCGTTCCGGCCCATGCCCAGGCGGCCGACGACGCCGTCGCCGAGGGGGAGATCGTCGTCACCGCCAACAAGCGCACCCAGGCGCTCAAGGACGTCGGCGTGACGGCGGCCGTGCTCGGCGCGCAGCAGCTCACCGAGCGCAAGATCGTGTCGCTGGCCGACATCGCCGCGACGGTACCGGGCCTGTCCTATTCGTCGAGCGAGAACAACACCCCCGTCTTCACGCTGCGCGGCGTCGGTTTCAACGAGGCGTCGCTCGCGGCCTATCCCACGGTCAGCGTCTATACCGACGAGGCGCCGCTGCCCTTCCCGGTGCTGTCCGCGCAGGGCGCGTTCGACCTCGACCGGATCGAGGTGCTGAAGGGGCCGCAGGGCACGCTGTTCGGCCAGAACTCGACCGGCGGCGCGATCAACTATATCGCCGCCAAGCCGACCGACACGCTCTCCGCCGGGGCCGACCTCAGCTATGGCCGCTTCAACATGGTCGAGGCGAACGGCTTCGTCAGCGGTCCGCTCGGCGAGCAGCTCAAGTTCCGCCTCGCCGGCCATTATCTGCACGCCGACGACTGGCAGAGGAGCTATACCCGCAAGGACAGCCTGGGCGAGTCCGAGGTCTATGCGGTGCGCGGGCTGCTCGACTGGGAGCCGGCCGATACGGTCAGATTCTCGCTCATGCTCAACGCCTGGCAGGACAAGTCCGACCCGCAGGCGGGCCAGCTCGTCGCGGTCTATCCGCAGATCGCGGCGGCCGCCTATCCCGAGGTGGTGAACTATCCCTATCCGCCGCAGAACGCCCGCGCCGCCGACTGGTCCAACGGCACGACGGTCAGCCCCACCGGCTCGATCCTCGATCCGCGCCCGCGATCGAACCGCAAATTCCAGCAGGCGGTGCTGCGCGGCGACATCGACCTGACCGACCAGGTCACGCTGACCTCGCTCTCCTCCTACCTCCATTTCCGGCAGCGGCAGAGCCAGGACTATGACGGCACCGCCAGCAACAATGACGACATCCCGTTCAACGACGGCACGATCAAGTCGGTGTTCCAGGAACTGCGCCTGTCGAACGGCGGCCGATCGTCGATCCGCTGGGTGCTCGGCGCCAATTACCAGCGCAGCCGCATCCGCGAGAATGACGGGATCAGCTATTCGACCGGCAGCACCAGCAATGCCGGGCTGAACTTCATCATCCAGAACGGCTATCGCAGCAATACGCTGCGTCGCGACTATGCCTTCTTCGGCAATGCCGAGGTCGACGTCGCGCCGGGCCTGACGCTGAAGGCCGGCGCGCGGTACACCAACAGCCTGACCGGCGTGAACCTGTGCAACACCGACCTCGGCGATGGCCGGACCGCGGCGCTGATCTCCGGTCTCTCCGCGCTGCTGACCGGCGGGCCGGCGCCGGTGGTGCGCCCCGGCATCGACTGCGTGACGCTGAACAGCAGCTTCCAGGTCGGCCAGCCCTTCATCGACTCGCTGAAGCAGCACAACACCTCGTGGCGCTTCGGCGTCGACTACAAGCTCAACCGGGACGTGCTGCTCTACGCGAACGTCTCGCGCGGCTACAAGGCGGGCAGCTATCCGACGATCAGCGCCTCGTCGGAGGCGCAATATATCCCGGTCACCCAGGAGAGCGTCACCGCCTATGAGGCCGGCGCGAAGCTGACCACGGCCGACCGGACGTTCACGACCAACGTCGCCGCCTTCTACTACGACTATCGCAACAAGCAGATTCGCGGGAAGACGCTCGATCCGATCTTCGGGGTGCTCAACGCGCTGATCAACGTGCCGAAGTCGCGTCTCTACGGCGCCGAGATCGAAGCGGGCGTGCGGCCCTTCCACGGCCTCGCCCTCGGCGCGTCGGTGACCTATGTGAACTCGAAGGTGCAGCGCTACACCGGCACCAACGTGCTGGGCGTCCAGCAGGATTTCGCGGGCTCGTCGATTCCCTTCTCGCCCAAGTGGCAGGCCCAGGTCGACGGCGAATATCGCTGGGACATGGGCGGGGTGACGCCGTTCGTCGGCGCGGTGCTGAACGTCCGGGCGAAGACGATCGCCTATATCGGCGGATCGGACCTCACCATCCCCGCGTCGCCCGTCAACAGCATGGCGCCGGGCGTCACCAGGCCCTTCGCGATCAAGGGCTACGAGACCGTCGACCTGCGCGCTGGCGCGGAATGGGGCCAGTGGAAGGCGATGATCTGGGGCAAGAACGTCTTCGACACATATTATTGGCAGAACGTCATATCGGCGTTCGACACCGTCTATCGGCTTGCGGGCCGGCCGGCCTCCTACGGCGTGACCGTGGGGTATAAATTCTAGAACGACCCGGACAGGCTGCGCGCTTTCCCGGCGCGCAGCCTGTCAACGACTACACACGCTTTATCCCGATCCCCTCGGGGCCTGGCCGGGCTTATCTGAAGAAATTTGCCACATGCGCCTAGGAACTTCCTATTGCGAGGCTCTAGGCTGTGGCGAGATGCAGTTGGCGTTTCGAAACGGAGAGAGGGTCGGCCAACGGTGGGTGAGCCAGGGAGCGAACGACGACGTCAGATCGCGGCATGGGTGGGCGCTTTCATCATGCCCCACGAGATCAACGTGCGCGCCTGGTTGCGGCGGACCCGGGTGTCGCCCGAAGACATCGATGACGTGATCCAGGAGGCCTATTGCAAGCTCGCCGGCCTCGACGGCTTTGAACATATCGAGCGGCCGGACGCCTATTTCTTCTCGGTGGTGCGCCACCTTCTCCTGCGCCGCATACGCCGTGCGTCGGTCGTGTCCTTCACCACGATCGCCGAGATCGAAGCCTTCGACGACGACAGGCCCTCGCCCGAACGGGAGGTCGCGGCGCAACGGGAATATGAACGCATTCGCACGCTCATTGCCCTTCTGCCGGATCGTTGCCGCGAGATATTCGAGATGCGCCGCATCCAGGGCCTGTCGCAGCGGGAAATCGCCCGGATGGTTGGCATAAGCGAGGGGATGGTCGAATATCACGTCTCGCAAGGCGTGAAGGCGATCGTCCGCAGCATGAGGGTGCAGGAGGAGGAGGTGCATTCGCGTGCCGATGCGTTGTTGCGAGCGGAGAAACGGCTGTGACCCGAGAGACTGCGCAGCAGATCGAGGATAAGGCCGCCGACTGGGTGGCGCGCATGCACAGCGCGACCTGGGGCCCCGACGATGAAGCCGAGTTGAAGCTATGGCTGGCGGCGGACCCGCGCCGGGATGGCGCCTTGCTCCAGGCCCAGGCGGCCCTGTCGATGCTGACGAGCGCCGACGCCGGAATCTTCGGCGAGAATCCTCCGGCCGAGCCGCGCCGGCGCCTGAGCAGGCGATCCTTCATGGGCTTTGGCGGCGCCGCCGTCGCCGCCTCGCTCGGCGTCGCCGCCGTGGTCTTCCGCGGGACGAGCTATGTGACGGACGTCGGCGAAATTCGGCGGATACCTTTGGCCGACGGATCGACCGCGGCCATCAATACCGACAGCGCGATCGCCATCAATCTCCAGCGGTCCAAGCGGTTGGTGAAGGTCGACAAGGGGGAGGCCTGGTTCCAGGTCGCCAAGGATGTCGAGCGCCCGTTCGAGGTCGAAGCAGGGCGCATCCGGGTCAGGGCCGTCGGAACGGCGTTTTCGGTGCGCAAGCTGGAGACGGGGGCGGGAATCCTGGTGACGGAAGGAACCGTGGATGCATGGGCGGATGGCGCGGAAGGGCAGATGATCCGCATCTCCGCCGGCGATGGCGCCTTCATAGGCAATAATGCCGCCGTCGAAAGGGTGCCGCCCGAAGCGTCTGGCGTCGACCGGGCCCTGGCATGGCGCAGCGGAAAGATAGACCTCGTCGGCCAGCCTCTCAGCGAGGCGGTGTCGGAGTTCAATCGCTATAATAAACGCAAGCTGGTCATCGTGGATCCGAAATTGCTCAACGAGCAGTTCGATGGCGTTTTTCGGACCGATGATCCTGCCGGTTTTGCCGAAATGGTGAAAAACAGTCTCTCGGTGCCGATAGATACTTCTTATGCGGACCAGATATTGATCGGCAAAAAATCTTCATAAATTTCGGCGCCTTCCTAGGAAACCGATCGGGCGGGTCTCTATCCCAGTGAGAAGTGGGCAAGGACCCAAAGGGGGAGGATCGGACAATGAACGGATTTGCGCGTACCGCATTGACGGGTTCGGCGGCTTTCATGTGCGTGGCGACGGCTTCGTCGGCCTGGGCCCAGAGCAAGATCTTCAACATACCCGCGCAATCGGCGACGACGGGCATCGCCGCTTTCGGCCAGCAGGCGGACGTGCAGATCGCCGCATCGCGCACTGTGACGCAGGGCAAGCGTACCAAAGCGGTGAAAGGCGAAATGTCGGTCGGCCAGGCGCTGTCGCAACTGCTGGATGGAACGGGCCTTCAGGTCTGGCAGACGGGGGTCCAAACCTGGACCGTCGTTGCCGCGCGGCCGACATCGCGAGTCGTCACGCATGGCCGAGGCACCGCTTATGCCGCTCTGGGCGACGCGGTAGGTGCAAGCGATCCGGACAATGACGCGGCTGCCCGGCCGGCGGGTTCGTCGAGCCCCGCCAGCGTCGCGTCCAGCCAGCATGCGGAACCTCCGGAGACTGGCGACATCGTCGTCACGGCGAACCGGCGCGAGACGTCGATCAACAAGGTTCCGATCAGCGTCTCGGCGATGACGCAGGAAAGCCTCGACAGGCAGGGAATCAAGAGGATCGACGACCTTGCCAGAACGACCCCGGGCATCAGTTTCCAACGCTCCAGCTTCGCGGGCATCGGCAATCGTTCGCAGATCTCCATCCGTGGAATCGAGTCCAATGTCGGCGCGTCGACCACGGGCATCTATATCGACGACACCCCCATTCAGACGCGAAACGCGGGCTATACGAGCACCAGCGTGTTCCCGGCCATTTTCGATCTCGAGCGCACCGAAGTGCTGCGCGGTCCCCAAGGCACCTTGTTCGGCTCGGGCTCCGAAGGCGGCACGGTTCGCTTCATAACGCCGGACCCGGGGTTATCGCGCTTTTCGACCTATGATCGCGCGGAGCTCTCGTTCACGAAGAATGGCGAGCCCAGCTATGAGGTGGGCAGCGCCGTCGGCGCCCCCATCGTCGAGGACCGGCTCGGGGTGCGGCTCAGCGCGTTTTTCCGCCGCGACGGCGGCTGGATCGATCGGGTCGACAGGAGCACCGGCAAGGTGCTCTCCTCCAACCAGAACTCGAACGAGAGCATCGTCCTGCGCGCCGCGCTGACCTGGGCGCCGACATCGTCGCTGAAGATCACGCCGTCCTTCTACTATCAGGACCTGGATTCGCAGGGGGGCGACGGATATTGGGAGAGCCTGAGCGATGCCGGGGCCGGGCGGTTCCTGACGGGCAACGCCATCGGCGCTCCATCGAGCGACAAGTTCAAGCTGCCGGCGCTGAAAGTCGAATATGACTTCGGTGGAGCGACACTGGTATCGAACAGCTCCTATCTGTCCCGCGATGCGATCGCCAATCCCGATTACACGCAATTTGTCCGCGCCGTCACCACGGGAAGCGCCTTTCCCCTGATCCCCGGAGAGTTTTCGCGCGGCTATTTCATCGATGAGCAGAAGGGCTTCACGCAGGAGGTGCGCCTCCAGTCGAACGAGCATGGGTCCCGGCTGCACTGGGTCCTCGGCCTGTTCTACAATCGCACCCGGCAGGTCGATACGGAGATCATATCGTCTCCTTTCTTTCCGCAGATCGTCCTCGATACCTATGGGGTCGACTACATAACCATCTTCGGCAACCCGCTCGGGGCGCGGGATTCCGTCTATACCGACGAGCAGCGGACGAAGGACAAGCAGATCGCCGGGTTCGGCCAGGTCGACTATGATATCACCGACAAGTTGAAGGCGACCGTCGGTCTCCGCTACGCGAAGGTCGATTTCTCCTTCACCTCCCGCAACGAGGGGCCGTTTGCCGGTGTCGCCACGAACACCGGGTCGCAATCGGAGAAACCGCTCACGCCGAAATTCGGCATTTCCTACCAGGCGGACGGCGCCAACCTCTATTATGCGAGCGCGGCCAAGGGCTTTCGCCCCGGTGGTGCCCAGCGCCGGCCACCGTCGAGCTGCGCCAGCGACCTTGCCGCGCTCGGCATCACATCGGCGCCGGAAACCTATGATGCCGATTCGGTCTGGAGCTATGAGGTCGGCACGAAGAACAGGCTGTTTGGCCGAAGCGTGAATCTGGCGACGAGCGCCTTCTGGATCAATTGGAACAACATACAGCAGAATGTTCCGCTCAATGCCTGCGGGCAGTCGTTCGTCGGCAATCTGGGAAAAGCGGTCAGCCGCGGGTTCGATATAGCGATCGATGCCAGAATAGGCGATTTCACGCTCGGGCTTTCGGGTGGGTATACCGACGCGCACTATACGCAATCGATCATAAGCGGCACTGCCGTGGTCGCGCTCAAGGGAGAAGAGATTTCCACGATCTCGCCGTGGGTGGCGCATATATCCGGCCAATATGATTTCGCTCTCGCCGACCATGACGGCTATGTCCGGCTCGATTATGATTATCGCAGCAAGGGCGCCAAGCCGAACATCGCCGTGTTCGGGGTCGATCCGCTGCTGTTCCGGCGTCCCGAGACCCATTTTTTCACCGCCCGCGCCGGAGTCAATGTCGGCGGGCTCGACGTCTCCCTGTTCGTCGACAACCTGTTCAACGCGCACCCGCTGCTGTCGCGCACGCGCGACATCGTCAGCTCGACGCTGATCTACGGTTCCACCTTCCGGCCGCGGCGCATTGGCGTGACGCTTTCGTACCGCAAGTGAAGGCGATGTAAGGGCTATGGAGGGGTGCATGCGGAAACTGGGTTGTTTGCGGCTGTCGAAGGCGGTCGCGATGCTGGCGCTCGTCTCGGTGAGCTCCGCAGGACTATGCGCGGCGGACGCGCGGCCGGCTCCGGCGGCGGAGAATGCTCGCCAGGGGGCGGTCGCGATCAAGCGCGACGCCTATGGCGTGCCCCATGTCTATGCCGATACCACCTACGGCATCTTCTACGGCTTCGGCTACGCGCTGGCCGAGGATCAGCTCTTCCAGATGGAGATGCTCCGCAGGACGGCGGAAGGGTCTGTCGCCGAAATCCTGGGGGCGAAATATGTCGAGCATGACGTGCGTGTCCGCCAGGGTTGGACGCCCTCGTCCATCGCGGCGCAATATGAGGCGCTCGACAGGGACGACCGCGCCATCTTCGATGGTTATGCGGCTGGCTATAATGCGCGCGTCAAGGAGGTGCTGGCGGACCGGAAGAGGCTGATGCCGCGCGAGTTCACCGAACTCGGGGTCGATCCCGTGCCCTGGACGCCGACGGACGTTCTCGCCGGCTACGTGCATTCGATGGCGCTGAGATTCTCCGACGCCAATGCGGAGATCGACAACCTCGCGCTGCTCACCAAGCTCAAGGAGATGCATGGGGCGGCGAAGGGCCAGGATATCTTCGACCAGCTTCGCTGGAAGCGCGACGACGCGGCGCCGACGACCATCGTCGGCGCACCCGCGGCCCCGCGCTCGGCCCGCTCCACGGTCCGGTCAGCGAACATGGTGGCGCTATCCGACGCGGCGATCGCCGAGCAGACGCGGATGCAATTGGCGCGATACGGCCGTACCGGTCCGGATGCGGCGCCGCGAGCGAGCAATGTCTGGGTGGTCGCTCCGAAAAGAAACACGGCCGGTGAAACCGTTCTGGTGAACGGCCCGCAGATGGGCGATTTCGCGACCGGCTACATCTGGTCGGTCGGGCTGCATGGCGCGGGCTTCGACGTGGTCGGCAGCGGGCCGATGGGAAGCCCCTGGCTGATCTTCGGCACGAATGGAAAGATCGGCTGGGGAGCCACGGCGGGGATGGGCGATACCGTCGACGTGTATCAGGAGAAGCTGAGCCAGACCGATCGCACCCATTATCTGTTCAACGGGCAATATCGCCGGATGGACAAGCGATCGGAGACCATCCTCGTCAAGGACGGTTCGCCTCGGTCGATCGACATCTATTCGACCGTGCACGGAACGGTCACGCAGTTCGACGATGCGCAGCACACCGCTTATTCGCGCAAGCGGAGTTGGGATGGTGCCGAAGTCCGGTCGCTGGTTGCATGGGTCCATGCAATGAAAACCGACAATTTTTCGGATTGGCGCAAGGCCATCGCCCCGGTGGCGCTGACCATAAACAATTACTACGCCGATAAGTCGGGCAATATCGGATATGTTTATCTGGGGAAATTCCCGATCCGGCCCGCCGGTCAGGACATCCGGTTGCCGGCATCCGGGACCGGAGACATGGAATGGCTCGGCTTCCGGCCATTTGCGGAAAATCCCTGGGTCCTGAATCCGGCTGGCGGCACCATAGCCAATTGGAACAACAAACCCACGAAGAACTATGACAACCCAGACTATATGTTCTGGAGCAAAGTCGATCATGTCACCGAGATACAGGACACTCTCGGGAAAAAGGATAAGTTCAGCACGGACGAGCTGTGGGAAATCAATCGCGAATTTTCCTATATCGATGGCAATGCGCGATATTTCCTGCCTTTCATCGAAAGTGCGATCGGGGATCTGCCTGCGCATGGCCCCGTCCGGCAGGCCGCGCAGCTATTGGTCGACTGGGACCGGAAAACGGTCGATCCCCGAAATCCGGCAAAGGCGTCGACCGGCTATACGATCTTCGCCGAGTTCCTTGCCGCCCTCGTGCAGGATATCGTGGGGCCGACGGTACCGAAGCCGTTCATGGGCGATGGAGCGGGGCGCAACAGCTACACCGCGATTTCCGCGAGCTTCCCTACCATGGGAGCCAAGGTCGCCTATTACGCGCTCAGCGGCCCCCAGGCGAGCGTGCGCCAGACGGTCGACCTGCTGAACGGCAGGTCACGCGGAAGCGTGATCAAGGCGGCACTCGAGACCGCCGTGGCGAAATTGACCGCGCGGTTCGGTCCCGCGATGGATGGATGGGTCGCCGATAGCGCGCCGCACGACTTCAGCACGCTGAACTATGCGGGGATTCCGCAGACGCTTCCCCGCTATGCCGTCAGCTTGCCGGGGCACATGAATCGGGGCACCGAGAATAATCGTATCGTCTTCAACAAGGGCGGGGTTTCCTATTGCGACGTCACGCCGCCGGGACAAAGCGGCTTCATAAAACCCGATGGCGAGCCGTCGCCGCATGCGCGCGATCAATTGCGGCTCTATGCAGGCTTCGCTTGCAAGCCTTTGTGGTTGAGCGAGGCCGATGTCGAGCGGAATACGGTCGAACGCGAGATGCTGACGTACAGTTTGCCGAAGTGAAATCATCCCAAGTAAATGGATGGTTGCGACGGCCAATGATGATGGGGAGAGCGAGATGTCGGATAAAGTGATCACCCGCCGGGCATTCGGGCAGATGGCCGTTGGAGCGGCGACGATGCTCGCCGGCGGTCTCGCGCTGCCCGGCAAGGCCTTTGGGCAGGCGCCGATCCACCCCTTCGCCGACAAGCTGCTGTTCCTCGAAGGCGCCGACCAGGTCTATGCCTTCTCCCATCTCGACCAGCTCTACGCGACCCGGGTCATCCCGGCGGGGGGCAAGGTTCGTGAATTCAAGACCGCCAAGCCCGGGTTCGACGTTCGGTTCGACCATCTCGGCCAGTCGATCGACACGGCCGCCTTCATCAAGGCGAGCCGGGTCGCGGCCCTGGTCATCCTCCAGAACGGCGCGATCGTCCGCGAGGATTATGCCCTCGGCCATGGCCGGGCGGGCAAGTGGATGTCCTTCTCGGCCGGCAAGTCGATCCTCTCGACGATGGTCGGCGCGGCGATCCGGGACGGGCATATCGGCTCCGTCACCGATCCCGTCGCCAAATATGTGCCGGTGCTGAAGAAGACGGCGTTCGACGACGCCACGATCCGCGACCTGCTGCGCATGTCGGGCGGCGAAGCCTGGAACGAGAATTATCTCGATCGCGGGTCCGACATCAGCAAGCATCTCGCCATCATCGCGGCGCGCAACCAGCCGGGCGCGATCCTGAAGCATATGACGGGCCTCGGGCGGGCCTTCCCGACCGGCATGTACAACCAGTACCGCACCGGCGAGACCTATCTGCTCGGCGAGGTCGTCGCCGCGGCGGTCGGCGCTTCGCTGTCGTCCTATCTCAGCGAACGGATATGGAAGCCGTTCGGCATGGAGGCCGACGCCTATTGGATGCTCACGGCGGAGGGCGGCATCGAATATGGCGGCGGCGGCACCAACGCCACCACGCGCGACTATGCCCGCTTCGGCCAGTTCATGCTGGAGGGGGGCATGGCCGGCGGACGGCAGGTCCTCCCCGAGGGGTGGATCGCCGAAGCCACCATCCCCTCGGCGCCGGCGCAGCAGGACGGCAAAGCCTCCGGCTACGGCTATCAATGGTGGATCGACACGCCCGGCACCTACACCGCGCACGGCGTGTTCGGGCAGCTCATCCATGTCGATCCGAAGCGCAATCTGGTGATCGCGATGAACCGCGCCTGGAAGACTCCCGGCGAGGAGAGCGACTATGCCCTGTCCGGGGCGTTCGTCCAGGCGGTCTCCGCCGCGCTGTCCTGATCGCGGGATCAGCCGATCAGGCGTCGATAGGGCTTGAGCGCCAGCGTCAGCAGGGCGGCGCTGACGCTGGCCGCGCAGACCGTGACGATCGTGACCGAGTTGCGCACCGCCAGCTCGTCGCCGAAGCCGTAATCGGTGCACAGCGCCACCAGCGTCGGGCCGCAGCCCATGCCGACGAGGTTTATCAGCAGCAGGTAGAGCGCGGTCATCTGGCCGCGCAGCCCGTTGGGCGTGACGCTTTGCAGGGCGGCCGGGGCGAGCGCGATCGACATGCTGATGCAGAAGCTGGTGAGCCCCACCAACGCCAGCGCCGCATAGGGCGACGCCACCAGCCCGGCCGCCAGCGCGAAGGGGACGGCGGCGACCGTGCCGACGACCGACAGCCGTAGATGGGCGTCGCGCCGCCCGCGCATCGCCAGCCGGTCGGCGACCATGCCCGCCAGGATCATCCCGCCCGATCCGAAGACGAGCATGATCGATCCATAAGCTATGCCGATCTCCTTCGGGCTCCAGCCCCACAGCCGGATGAAGCTGGTCGGCAGCCAGGCGGTATAGGCGAAGGTGACGATCGCCAGCACGGCATAGCCGAGGATCGCCGGCGCATAGAAGGCGCGCCGCTCGACGAAATGGCGGAAGCCGCTCTCGCTGCCCGCCAGTTCGCGCCGGACCGGCTCGCGCACCGTCAGCATCAGCGGCACGACCAGCAGGCCGGGCAGCGCGACGATGACGAAGGCGAGCTGCCAGGGCTTGAACGATCCCAGCCCGGGCAGGGCGACCGGGCCGGCATCCTTGGTCGCCGCGATCACCAGGCCGCCGACGATGAAGGCCAGGCCGGAGCCCAGATAGACGCCCAGCGAATAGAGTCCCATCGCGCGGCCGCGCCGTTCCGGCTGGAAATAGTCGGCGAGCATCGAATAGGCTGCCGGCGACAGGCTCGCTTCGCCGACGCCGACGACGATGCGGGCGAGGAACAGCGCGCCCAGGCTGCCGGCGAAACCGCAGGCGGCGGTGGCGAGGCACCAGATGGCGATGCCGACGATGATCAGCGACCGGCGGTTGCAGCGATCGGCGAGCCGGCCGAGGACGAGGCCGACCAGCGTGTAGAAGATCGCGAAGGCAAAACCGTGGAGAAGGCTGATCTGGGTGTCGGTCAGTTGCAGGTCGCGCTTCACCGGCTCGACCATCAGGCTCAATATCTGCCGGTCGACATAGGACAGGGTGTAGGCGAGCAGCAGGACGCCGGTGACGTAATAGCCATAAGCGGGGCGCGGCCAGGGGCGGGCGGCCGACGCCGCGCTGTCCGCGGTCATGCCGGCCAGACCTCCCGGAACAGCCGGTCGAAATTGCCGCCGAGCACCTTCTCGATCACGCGCGGCGGATATTTGGCGCGATCCATCTCGGCGGCGATGATCTCCATCCGGCGCGCGCTGTTGAGGTCGGGCACGGCGACGGGGCTGTCGGCCTCGCCGGGCGCGCCGATGCCGGCCTTCTGCCGCGCCTCCGCGGTCTTGCGGACGATGTCCATATAGGCCGGGGAGATGTCGACCGGCGTGATGCTCTGGTCGCTGCCGATGCCGACATGATCCTCGCCGCATATGTCGAGCGCGTGGCGCAGGTGGCGGACGAACAAGGCGCGCGACGCCGAGACCGGATCGCGGCCGAGGAAGGGCATCAGATAGATGCCGACCACGCCGCCCTTTTCCGCCACCGCGCGCAGCACGGTATCGGGCTGGTTGCGCTGGCTGGGGAAGACGGCGCGCGAGCCGGTGTGCGAACAGGTGATCGGCCGGGTCGAGGCGGCCACCGCGTCGAGCGCGGTCTTGGGATTGGCATGGCCGGTGTCGACCAGGATGCCGCGCGCGTTCATCCGCGCCACCGCCTCCCGGCCGAGCGGCGTCAGCCCTTCGCTCTCGGGCAGCGAACTGCCGGCGCCGAGGGCGTTGCGGTCGTTGTAGGTGAGCTGCATGATCTTCACCCACAGCCCGTCGAACATGTCGATCAGGCTCAGATCCTCGCCGATCATGCCCATGCCCTGGAAGCCGAAGATGATCCCCAGCTTCTTCTCCGCCTTGGCGGCGGCGATGTCCGAATGGCGCTTCACCAGCCGGAAATAGTCGGGATGATCGTCGATATGCTGCAGCCAGGCCGCGATCTCGTGCAGCGTGTTGGCGAGGTTGCCGGGCTTGCCGACCGTCAGGTTGATCGCCGTGATCCCCGACGCGCGGACATTGTCGAGCTTCTGCTGCGTCATCTCGCCGGGGGGCGGGAAGGGGACGTTCCAGGTGTCGGGCGAGGCGAGCGCGTCGATCACGATCGCCTTGTCGTACAGCGCCCTGACCGCCGGCGATATGGCCGGTTCGGGGGCCAGCGCCGCCCGCGCGGCGCCCCCGGCCAGCGCGCCGAGCGCGAGGCCGCCGGCCCCCAGCGCGAAGCCGCGCCGATCGAGCGTGAAGCGGTCGTCCGTCATGTCGGTTCCTCCCAGATCGAGATCAGCGTGCCGCCGCGACGGCGTGGACCAGGTCGACGTAGAATTTCTCCGCGTCGGTGATGCCCGCCAGCTTCGATCCCGGCTTGGGATCGATCACGATGAACTCGTTCGGGGCATGCGCGCCGGTGCCGTAGCCGATCCCGGCCGAGACGATCGGCAGCTTCAGGATATCGGTGAACACATAATAGGGCGCGCTACCGGCCAGCCGCGGCATCACGTCGGGGGTGATGCCATATTTGCGATAGGTGCCGATCGTCGCCTGCACGAGCGCCGCCTTCACCGAGGATTGCGCCGGCGGATAGCCGGACAGGCGCGTCAGCTTGATGTCGGTGAAGCCCTTGGCGTCGAGATGGGCGCGGATCAGCCGTTCGGATTCGTCGGGCGTCTGGTTCGGCACCAGCCGCGAATCCAGCTTGGCGGTGAATTTGTGCGGCAGGATCGTCTTGGTGCCTTCGCCCGAATAGCCGCCCCAGATGCCGTCGATGTTCAGCGTCGTGTCGAACAGATATTCGGTGATCGCCGCGCGACCGCTCAGGCCGTCGATCCACTTGTCGACGCCCAGCGACTTGCGCAGCTCGGGCTCGCGCGCGGTCCAGCCGGGCACGACGCCGTTGATCAGCTCCTGTTCCTCCTGGTTGGGCTGGCGGATCGAGTCATAATAGCCGGGAACGACGATCGTATTGCCGTCGGGGCTGGTCAGGCTCGCCAGCGCCTGGGCGAGCCGCCAGCCGGGCGCGTCGACGATCGCCTTGAACGAGCTGTGGACCTCGGCGTCCTTGGGGCCGCCCTGCGGGCCGCCTTGCGCCTCCAGCTCGAAATAGATGTTGCCCTTGACGCCCAGCGTCATCTGCACGCCGCCCGACGGCGCCTGGCTCATCATCGGGAAGACGACGCCGCCCTTGGCCTGTTTCAGCCGGTCGGCATATTTGGCGATCAGGTCGGGATAATGGGGCGAGCCCAGCTCCTCCTCGCCCTCGGCCAGCAGCATGATGTTGACCGGCAGCTTCTTCTCGGTCGCGATGATCGCCTGCAGCGCGTTGAGGAAGATGCGCTGCGGCCCCTTCTGGTTGGTCGCGCCGCGCGCCATCAGCACGCGGCCGAGCGGATGATCCTCGACGATCGTGCCGGCGAAGGCGTCGACCTTCCATCCGGTCGGCTCGATCGGCTGGACGTCGTACATCATGTAGACGGCGATGGTGGTCTTGGCGCCGGCGTCATAATAGCCCCAGACGCCGGGATGGCGCTTGGTGGGGACCAGCTCCGCCTCCTTGAAGCCCAGCGCCTTGAGGTCGTCGCGCAGCATCTCGGCCATCTGGACGACGCCGTCGTTCTGCGCGCTGATCGAGCGTTGCCGCACCCAGCGCTGGACGTTGGCGACGTCGCGGTCCTTGTTGGCGTCGATATAGGCGTAGGCGGCGGCGTGCCTGCCCTTGTAGGGCGCGACCTTCGACGCGTCATAGGCGACGTCGGTCGTGAACGGGAAGCTGGGCCGTTTGGGTTCGGCATGGGCGACGGCCGTCATCGACAGCGCCGAGAGGACGAGGGCGAGGGCGGTGGTGCGGATCATCGATATTCCCCTGACATGCTGTGGAAGGTCGCGGGCCGAGGTTGCCCCCGTCGGCCCGCGAATGGCTCCTTATGGCGTGGTCGTCGGCGCCGGTACCGGCGGGGCCACGTCGGTCAGGCCGAGCTGCTTCCAGTTCAGCACGGCGTTGTAGAGCATGCGGAACTCGCCCCAGTTCTGCCAGCGCCAGATCGGGTTGGTGGCGAACATCAGCAGGCGGCCCTGGCCGTCCGGCACGTTGATGATCGCCGGGCGATCCTTTACCTGCTCGGCCCCGCGCATGAAGCCGCTCATCACCCCGTCCTTGCCGCCGGGGAACTGCATCAGCACCTGGTCCTTCAGCCGCGTCGGCACGGTGTAGAGGGCGTTGGACGCCCAGCGCACCGGCATGGTCGTCTCGTCATAGCCGTAGAAGACCGGGCTGGCGGGCTTGAGCACCTTGGCGCTGACGATCGGGCCGGGCGCATAGAAATTGCCGGTCGTCCTCGCCACGGTCACGTCGTCGGCGATGCCGAACTCGACCGGCACCGCGCTCGCGTCGCCGGTGGTGATCAGCGTGCCGCCCTCCTCGACGAACTTGCGCAGTTCGACCAGCCCTTCGAGGGCCATGCCGCCGCGCGTGTCCTCGGTCGATCCATAGTCGCCCGAGAAACGATATTTGTCGGTCTTGGTATAGGGCAGCGGCTTGCCCTTCATCGGCACGTCGAACACGATGTCCTTGGTCGACCGGCCCTGCGTCGGCAGGATGATGACGTCATATTTGGCGCGCAGGTTGCCGGCGCGGACCTGTTCCTTGAAGATCAGGTCATAGGGCATCTCGTGCTGGTCGAACGCATAGCGCACCCAGCCGACCTTCTCGCTGGAGCCCCAGGTGCTGAACAGCGCGGTGCGCGGCAGCGTGCTGTCGTGCGTCGCGGCGCCGGGATTGCCCGAGACGGCGATCGCCTCCAGCCCAAGCTGCTCGACCGCCGGCTTCAGGGTCGCATAGGCCGCGCCGTCGACCAGGAAGGAGCCGGCCGGGACGGTCTTGCCGCCGGCCTTGAACGGCGTCTCGACGATCTTCACCGCCGCGTCCTTCAGCCGGAAGCGCAGCGTCGCCATCGCGACCGCGCCATGATCGAGCACCGCATAGGTCCGCGCGCCCGATGCCGCGATCCGGCCCTGCGGCGCGAAGCGGTCCAGCGGCGTCACCGGCACGTCCAGCGCCGCCTTGTCGGCGACCTCGACGATGTTCGTGTGGGTCATCATGCCCATCGTCCACGCCGCGTCGTCGTAGGTGGTGAGATTCTCGTCCGGATAATCGTCCTGCTTCTTCAGCAGCATCTTGGCGAGGCGGCCATAGGGCTGGTTCAGCTTGATGACGAGCGAACCGGCCGGATAGCTGCCCTCCTTCAGCTTCACCGGCTGGGTCGCGCGGCCGATCTCGATCCCCTGCAGTTGCAGGATGTTGGTGACGAAGGCGATGCGGGTCGGGTCCGCCTGGTCGGTCGGGATGATATAGGCGTAGGGCGCCTTGGTCCCGCCCGCCTCGATCGCGTTGGCGCTCTTCTTGTAGAAATTCTCCAGGATGGTCGTGGGGAAGCGCGCCGCGAGATCGAGCGCGGTCAGCACGCCGGTCTCCATGTAATTGGTGTTGTTGCGCATCGACCAGACCACCTCCTTGTAAGGGGGGAGGGGCCGGTACCAGTCGCGCTTGGTCCAGTCGCCGCCGCGCACGGCGGTCTGCACTTCGGGGGCGACGTGGCGCAGCATGGTGGTGGCGCCGGCGTTGCCGAACGTCTCGTACATGCGCAGCATGCCGTTGTGGTTCGACGACATGAAGGCGAGGTAGCCGGGCGTCCACGCGTCGACGAAGCCGTGCGTCCACACCCCCGGCATGCCGTATTTGGTCATCTGCGCCATCTCGAAATTCGAGAACCACGGCAGCTCGCCGAACAGGATCGGGTCCAGGTCGGGGTTCTGCGGCGCCTGGCCGCTATAGGTGTACATGAACGGCACGGACTCGTGCAGCTCGTGCATGATCGGCGGATGCCAATCGAGATAATATCTGATCAGGTGACGGGCGCTGACGTCCGAATAATTGATGTCGCGATTATTGTCGTGATAGATGTACTTCCCCCAATAGGGCGGGCCGCCGGGCTTGTTGCGATCGTCCTTTTCATTGATCAGGTTGCGGTAATACCAGTCGACATAACGATCGCGGCCGTCCGCCTCCAGCACGGGGGTGATCGCGACGATCAGGTTGTCGCGGATGCCCCGGATCATCGGGCTGTCCTCGGTCAGCAGCCGGTAGCTCAGCTCCATCAGCATTTCGGGCGGGCCGGTCTCGGCGCTGTGGAGGCCGCCGGAGATATGGTAGATCGGCTTGGTCGCGGCGATCACCCCCGGCGCGTCGGCGGCGCTGAGCTTGCGGGGATCGGCCAGCAGCGCGAGGTTCTTCTTGTAGCTGTCGAGCTTCGCCAGATTCTCCTCGGAGGAAATCATGACGACGATGTTCTCGCGGCCTTCCTCGCTCTTGCCGATCTCGATGATCTTCACGCGGGGCGATTTCGCCGCCAGGGCACGATAATAGCCGATGATCTGATCATAATAATGCAGCACGTTGGGCGCGCCGATGTGATTGCCCAGGACCGACTTCGGCGAGGGGATGGTCGTCGAGACCGGCAGGTGATCGACCAGGGGACTCATGAACTCCGGCTTGGTCGTCCACGTCTTGATCGTGTCGGCAAAGTCGGGGTCCATCGTCTGCGCCGACGCGGTTCCGCACAGCAGCATCGCGATCGCGGCGCCCAGCACCTGTTTCCTCACCACTCTGTCATTCCCCTCTGTTGCTCTGGCGGGCATCCGGTCTGCCCCCGGCGCCCGTTCGATCGACCAGTTGCCCGCACCGGAATCGGCTATCCCCTTGTGGGACATGGGCTTCATGGAAACGGATCGTTCCTGTTTCCTGGCCGGAGTGCAACACCCCTTGTGCAACCGAACGCCATCGGCGCGAAGCTCCGCGCACAGGGTTTGCATTTTTCTATTGCGAGGCGACGGCAAATGCATTGCGCGCGCACGAAGGTCCGTGCGTCCGCACGTTGATTGCGCATTATTGCTGGAAAATAAAATCCTGACCCGTTTGCAGCCGTCTGGACGCATGTTTTATGTTGACGCTATGGCACCGCTATTACAGGCTGGCCGTGCAAAGGGCTAAATCCGGCATCAAGCACAGGGGATGATGGGAAAAGTGACGGCCCTTTGCAGGAGGGGATGGGGAATATCATGTGTCTTTATGTGACGGGGGAACACTTTCCCGGACCATGAAGGATATCGCCGGCCGAAAAGATAGGGCCGGCGCGGTAACGGCGTGCCGATCGCGTTGGAAAACAGGGAGAAAAAAAGTGGGTTTCGAATCTCATTCGGTGAAAATCGCACGCGGCAAGCGCTTTGTGCTGTTGGCGGCGACGGCCCTTGCCGGGATCGGTGGCCCCGCTTTCGCTCAGGCGACGAGCGCGTCGGCCGACAGCGGCAGCGACGAGATCATCGTGACGGCGCTCAAGCGCAGCACCAACCTGCAGGATACCCCGATCTCGATTTCCGCCGTCACCGGCGAAGCGATCGCCAATTCGGGCGTGCAGAGCATCGCCGATCTCAATTCCTCGGTTCCCAGCCTGGCCTTCGTGGACGGCGGCCCGTCCAACCGCCGCGTCGTCATCCGCGGCATCCAGGCCGCCGGCGAGCCGACGGTCGGCACCTATTATGACGAGACCCCCGTCACCGGCGCGATCGGCGCCGCCAACGACGCCGGCGGCTCGACCCCGGAACTGCGGCTGTTCGACGTCGAGCGCGTCGAGGTGCTGCGCGGTCCGCAGGGCACGCTGTACGGATCGGGCTCGATGGGCGGCACGCTGCGCGTCATCTATCAGAAGCCGACCTTCGCCACGGAAGGCGCCGTCGATCTGAGCCTGTCCGACACGCGCTATGGCGGCCTGAACTACGAAGGCAGCGCGATGGTCAACGTGCCGGTCGTGAACGACAAGATCGCGGTGCGCGCGGTGGGCTTCTACCGCAATGCCAACGGCTTCATCGACAACACCGCGCTGAACATCAAGAACATCAACGACCAGAAGAGCTATGGCGGCCGTTTCCTGGTGCGCTTCACGCCCACCGAGGCGCTGACCATCGACGCGGCGGCCTATATCAACCGCAGCCGGACCGACACCAACGCCTGGACGCTGACCTCCGGCAAGTTCAAGTCGGATGCGCTTACCCGCCAGCCGGTGCGCGACAATCTCGAGCTCTACAGCCTCACCGCCAATTATGATTTCGGCGGCGTCGTCCTGACCGGCGTGGTCTCCTATCTCGATCGCGACCTCGACTCGGTGTCGGACGTGTCGCGCTTCATCCGGTCGACCCGCACGCCGGCCGGTTGCGCGGCCCGCGTCAGCGCCGGACAGCCCTGTTCGACCGCCCAGCTCGACAATTATTATGCGCTGGTCGACTCGCAGTCGACGTCGGCGCTGTTCCCGCAGCAGACGATGAAGAGCTGGACCGCCGAACTGCGGCTCAGCTCGGACGGCAGCGGTCCGCTCAACTGGACGGTCGGCGGCTTCTATTCGGATCGCGACACCTCGGTCGCCAATCCGCAGAGCAATGCCGATCCGGTCAGCGGCGCGATCATCGAGCCGCAGCAGATCGCCACGGTCCGCTTCATCGACGACAGCCTGCGGCAGGTCGCGGCCTTCGGCGAGTTCTCCTACGACGTTACCGATCGGCTCAACCTGACGGCCGGCGGCCGTTATTTCCGCTACAACAAGGACATCAGCGGCCAGACGACGATCGGGTCGATCCTGGTGGGCGCGGTCGTCCGCCCGCTCTCCTTCGTCAAGTCGAAGGAGGACGGCACGGTCTTCAAGTTCAACGGGTCCTACAAGGTCACCGACAACGTCCTCTTCTACGCCGAAGCGGCGCAGGGCTTCCGCCCCGGCGGCGCCAACCAGGTCATCGGCCTGGCGCAGGAGCTGACGCCCTACAAGTCGGACAGCCTGTGGAACTATGAGGTCGGCTTCAAGAACACGCTGTTCGATCGCAAGCTGCTCCTCAACGTCGATGTCTTCCAGATCGACTGGAGCGACATGCAGATCACCGGGCGCACCCCGAACGGCGCCTTCTCGTTCATCACCAATGCCGGCAAGGCGCGCGTCCGCGGCGCCGAGCTGGAAGCGACCATCCGTCCGACGGCCGGCTTCACGATCACGGGCAACGCGTCCTACATCGATGCCAAGCTGCGCGAGAACCAGAGCAACGCCAATGTCAGCGCGCCGGGCCTGAAGGGCGACCGGATTCCCTATGTGCCGAAATTCTCGGCAGGCATCGGGGCGCAATATGTCTGGGCCCTGACCGACACGCTGTCCGGCTTCGCCCGGATCGACGGCAACACGGTCGGCGGCTCCTATTCGGACTTCCGGCCCACCGGCACCTTCACGCGCAAGATCGACTCCTATCAGCTCGTGAACGCGCGCCTCGGCGTCGAAGGACCGGACAACAAGTGGGGCGCCTATCTGTTCGTCACCAACCTGCTCGACGACACGGCGATCACCCGGTCGCAGTCGAGCGCGATCGCAGTCGGGCGGACGCTGGTGAACAGCGCCGCGCCGCGCACCATCGGCGTCAACGTCCGCACCAGGTTCTGATCCCGCGACGGCGGCGTCTCCCCAGGCGCCGCCGTCCTCTTTTTCCCGGAGTTTCCATGGCTGGTTTCCTTTCCTCCCGCCTGCTGCGCGTTGCGGCGCTGGCCCTGAGCGCGACATCGACGGCGGCGCTCGCGCGCGACGTCGTGGTCCATGCCGGCCATCTGATCGACGGCGTGTCCGCCAAGCCGCGGGACAAGGTCTCCATCCTGATCCACGACGACCGGATCACGGCCGTGCAGGACGGCTTCGTGACGCCGGCCGGCGCCGAGGTGGTCGATCTCTCCTCGGCGACGGTGCTGCCGGGGCTGATCGACATGCATGATCACATCACCGGCCAATATACCGGCAAGAATCCCATCGCCGAGCGCTTCACCACCAACAATCTCGACACCGCCTATGAGTCGGTCGCCTATGTGAAGCGCACCCTCGATGCCGGCTTCACCTCGGTGCGCGACGTCGGCGGCGACACCGACGTCGTCGTCGCGCTGAAGCGCGCGATCAAGAGCGGCGAGATCTCCGGCCCGCGCCTGTGGGTTTCGGGCTATCCGCTCGGCCCCAGCGGCGGTCATGGCGATCCGCGCAACGGCATCCGCACCGACCTCGACCTGCACAGCGAGAACAAGGTCGTCGACGGCCCCGAGGCGGCGGTGCGCATCGTCCGCGAGATGCACCGCGACGGCGTCGACCTGATCAAGATCATGCCCAGCGGCGGGGTCCTCAGCATCGGCGACGATCCCAACGTCACCCTGATGAGCGACGCCGAGATCAAGGCGATCGTCGATACCGCCCATAATCTGGGCATGCGCGTCGCCGCCCACGCCCACGGCCAGAACGCCATCGTCCGCGCCTCCGCGCTGGGCGTCGATTCGATCGAGCATGGCTCGTTCGGCGATGCCGAGGCGTACAAGGTGATGAAGGAGCACGGCACCTGGCTGGTGCCGACGCTGCTGGTGGCGGACACGGTGGTGAAGGTCGCCAAGGCGCACCCGGAATCGCTGCCGCCTTCGTCGGCGAAGAAGGCGCTGGAGGTCGGGCCGATCACGATCAGGAACCTCGGCGCGGCCTACAAGGCCGGCGTCAAGATCGCCTTCGGGACCGATCAGGGCATGGCCCCGCACGGCACCAACGGCAAGGAGTTCGCGCTGATGGTCGCGGCGGGCATGCCGCCGATGGAGACGATCCGCGCCGCGACGGTGAACGCCGCCGAACTGCTGGGCGCCAAGGCCGATGTCGGCTCGGTGCAGGCCGGGCGCTATGCCGACATCATCGCGGTATCGGGCGATCCGCTGTCCGACGTCACCGAACTGGAGCGCGTGCGCTTCGTGATGAAGGGCGGCGACGTGGTGAAGCCCTGGGCCGCGGCCGCGCAATAGACCGCTTGCCGGCGCCGATGCCCAACGCACCGGCGCCGATGTGCGCAGTCGCCGCGATGCCGATCCTCAACCCGAAGCTGCGCCCGTCCTGCCGACGGTGAACTCGGCGATCCCGAGGCCTTGCACCTCGAGGCGAATATGATCGCCGGGTGACAGGGCCTCGGCGGCGGTCGCGCCGCCCGCCAGGATCACGTCTCCGGCTCTCAACGGCTCGCCGGCTTCGGAGGCGAGCCTTGCCGCCGCCACGAGCGAGCGAAGCGGGCTGCCGAGGATGGCGGCGCTCGAACCGATTTGCTTCGGCTCGCCATTGACGGACATGATCATCCCGACGTTCGAGACGTTCGTCGAAGGCGCCGACCAAGGGCCGACGACGAAGGACGACGACGAGCTGTTGTCGGCGACGACGTCGGTGACCGAGAAGCGGAAGTCCTTGTAGCGGGAGTCGATGATCTCGAGCGCCGGGGCGATCGCCTCCACCGCCGCGGCGGCACCCGCCAGCGTCACCGGGCCGGGCAGGTCCCTCTTGAGGATGAAGGCGATTTCGGGCTCGACCCGCGGGTGGACATATCGATCGAAATCGACCGTACCGCCTTCTTCCACCATCATGCCGTCGGTCAGGCGGCCCCAGATCATCTCGCTGACGCCCATCTGCACCATCTTGGCGCGGCTGGTGAAGCCCATCTTGATGCCGACGCGACGTTCTCCGCGCGCATAGCGTCGCTCCAGCAACGCCCGTTGGACCTGATAGGCGTCGAGGATCGACAGCGCGTCTTCCAGTTGCGGCGTGGCGCGCGCGAGGCGTTGCGCTTCGTCGAGCCTTTCGGCCAGTGCCTGCAGATCAGCCATGCGCTGCTCCTTCGCTGCTTTCCGGGGCGAAACGGACCTGAACGTCCCCGATTCCGTTGATCTGCATGGCGATGCGGTCGCCGGCCCGGACCGGGACCATCGGGCCGAGCGCGCCGGACAGGACGATATCCCCGGCGGCGAGCGGCCGCCCGATCCGGGCCATCGTCCCGGCCAGCCAGCGCAAGGCGTGCAGGGGATTGTCCAGGCAGGCGGCGCCCGCCCCGAACGAGGCCGGCTCGCCGTTCTTTTCGAGGACCATGCCGCAAAGCCGCAGGTCGACCGCTTCGAGCGGGATCGGGCGCGTCCCCAGGACGAACAGGCCCGAGGAGGCGTTGTCGGCAACGGTGTCGAAGATGCCGATGTCCCACTTCGCGATGCGGCTGTCGACGATCTCCAGCGCGGGCAGGGCATAAGCGACGCAGTCGATCAGCTCGGCCGTCGTCATGCGGTCGGCATCGGGCGTCGCGTCGAGCACGAACGCGATCTCGCCTTCGACCTTGGGCTGAATGAGCCGCCCGGGGCTCACCACCCCGCCGTCGGGCACTTCCATGTCCGCGAACAGGATGCCGAAATCGGGCTGGTCCACGCCGAGCTGCTTCTGAACCGCCTTCGCCGTCAGGCCGATCTTGGCGCCGACCGCGACGCGGCCGGCATCGAGCCAATGCGTCGTGTTGCAATCCTGTATCGCATAGGCGTCGGACAGCCGGGCGGCCGGATATTCGGTCCGCAGCGGCGGGACCGGCTCCAGCCGGCCATGGGCTTCGCGCAGCCTAAGCGCGCACCGCTCGATCGCCGATGGGGCGAGGCGCGAATGTTCGTCGCTCATGCTGCCCCGTCCTTGTCGTTGCGCTGGAGGAAGGCGGCGAAGGCTGAGAGGAAGTCGTCCTTGCGTTCGAGCATGACGGAGGACTGGGCCATGCCTGGCGCGACGAACAATTCGGTGCGCGGCGTCTGCTTGTGCCAGATGAAGGAGGCTTCGAGCGGATGGACCGGATCGTCGAGGTCGCCGCGGCAGATGAGGGTCGGCATGGCGATGTCGGCGAGTTCGTCGCGGACGGTGAGATAGTCCTGGAGGCCGGGGGTGGCGCGGGCGCGACCGTAGAAGGCGACGACCTCGCGCCAGTCGGGACCATGGAGCTGGGCCCATTCGCGGGCCTGGTCGCTGTCCTCGTCGACCTCGCCGAAGACGGTGCCGAGCGAGCTGTTGCCATGGGCGCTGAGGCCGATGATCGGGGCGTCGACGGTGAGGGTGCGGACCCGGTCGGGCTTCTCGATGGCCATGCGCGCGGCGATGCGCGAGCCGAGCGAGCAGCCCATGACATGGGCGGAGGCCACGCCGGCCACGTCCATGACGTGCCACATGTCCTCGACCCAGGCCCTTGGCCCCGCGAGCGCCTCGACGCGCTGGCTGCGTCCCAGTCCGCGCAGGTCGGGCATGATCACGCGGTGGGTCTCGGCCAGCCGAGCCGGAAGGTCGCCGAACCACAGCCCCGATACCGCCGCGCCATGGATCAGCAGGATCGGATCGCCCTCTCCCAGCACCTCATAATAGAGGCTCGACCCGTTGAACTCCGTAAATGCCATCTCAAATCCTCCCCTCGCCAGCGATCCCCAATCCGTCCTCCCGGCGCAGCCAGTTCGGCCGGCTCAGGATATAATCCACCATCCGCGCGGGCATGGTGAGTTCCGCGGCGATCCGTTCGGCCGTCGCGGGCAACGCCGTGCGGATGGCCGCCTCGTCATCTTGCTTCAATTTGGTTATCCATTCCGGATCGATCAGCGCCGCCCGGCCGATGGCCAGGAGATCGGCCCCCATCGCGAGGGCCTCGACGGCGTCCGCCGCCGTTCTGATCCCTCCGCTGGCGATGACCGCCGCGCGGCCCTGCACCGCCCGCGAAAGCACCTCGATCGGGTTCTCGGCGCCGACCTGTCCTTCCGGAGCCGTCCAGTCGCGATCCTCCCGCTGCGGCGAGCGTTTGCGGAAGTCGTCCATGGAGATGTGGATGTAGTCGAGGCCGACTTCGCACAGCCGCGAAACGAACTCTGCCGCGTCGGACAGCGAGTAGCCGCCGGGCTCCGCCTCGAAGGGATTGACGCGATATCCCAGCAGCGCGCTCGATCCGATCGCCTTGCGGACGGCGGTCGCCAGGCAGAGGCCGAAGCTCATCCTCTTTTCCTGCAAGCCGCCCCAGTCGTCTTCCCGGGCATTGGCCCGAGGCGAAAAGAACTGATGGAGAAGATAGTGATTGCCGCCGTGGAGCTCGATGCCGTCGAACCCGGCGTCGATCCCGCGCCGGGCCGCGCCGACGAAGGCATGGATGATGTCGACGACCTCGTCGCCGTCCATCGCGCGGGGCACATGCGCCCCCGGCCGCAACGAGGCGATGGACGAGGGCGCGCGCATGTCGGCGGGGGCCACGAGGTCCGGTCGCGCCAGCCGCCCGCTGTCGTAGAGTTGCAGGATGGCGTGGCCGCCGCCGGCACGAACGGCCTCCGCCAGGCGGCGAAGGCTGTCATGATGTTCGTCCCGGTTGGCCCCGATCCCGCGCCAGGCCCGGCCATTATCGTCGACATAGGCGCAGGCGGTGATTCCGGCCGCGAACTCGGTCGAACAGCGTCGCTCGATGTAACTCAGCTCGTCGCCGCTGACGATCCCGTCCTCGTGCGAGGAGTCGGTGGTCATCGGCGCCAGCAGGAAGCGATTGCGCAATATCCTGCCGCAGCGGAGCTCCAAGGGCGACCAGGGATCGGCGCCGGCCATCAGAGCGCCACCGTCGGGCAGGGGCCCAAACCGCCGCTGCACCGCTCCCTCGGGCGCGCCGGGAATTCGATCTGATCCATCATTATCTCTCGTCTGGTTGTATAAAAATATTCTCCATATATTATTATTATCGTCAATCCATACAAATAATATATTTTGGTTGCGAGCCGGCTGTCGCCATGGCATCCGTCGCCCACAAGCCGATGTCAGGAGGTGCCAATGGGCGTTGTTAAAAGGCTGGCCTACGTAGCCGCCGAATCGACCGACCTGTCCGCATGGAGGTCCTATGCGACGGACATTCTGGGGTTCGAGGTGGGCAGCGACAGCAATGATCGGCTGCTCTATCTGCGCGCGGACGAGAACCATCATCGGATCGCCGTCCGGTCGGGGGACCGGGACGATGTCGGCTATGTCGGATGGCAGGTCGCCAACAGCGCGGCCCTCGACGCCGCGGCGGCGACCCTGGATGCAGCCGGCGTGGCGGTTGCCCGTGGAACGCCGGAGGACATCGCCGACAGGCGGGTGCTCGACATGCTCCATTTCACCTGCCCGCATTCCGGCGTGCGGATGGAACTGGTCGTCAGCCCGGAGATCAATTTCACGCCCCGCTTCCGTCCGACGCGCGACCTCGCCGGCTTCCGGACCGGCGAGCAGGGCCTGGGCCATGTGGTGCTCTATGCGGCCGACCTACGGGCGGCGGCGGATTTCTACGTCAGGCTGCTCGGCTTCGGGATCTCCGACTTCGCCATGATCCCCGGCGTCGGGCCGCTCGCCGTCTTCATGCACTGCAACGAGCGGCATCATTCGCTGGCGTTCATGAACATCCCCGGCGCGCCGCGCCGCATCCAGCACATCATGTTCGAGACGCTGAGCATAGACGATGTCGGGCGCAGCTTCGACCTGTGCAGCGATCGCGACATCATCACGACCACGCCCGGCCGGCACCACAACGATCACACCTATTCCTTCTACTTCAAGACGCCGTCGCTCTGGCACATGGAATTCGGCTGGAGCCCCAGGACGATCGACCCGGCGAACTGGACCACGGAACATTATGAACTGCGCGGCGACCATGCCTGGGGGCACCGCGGCCTGATGGAGATGGTGTAATGGCACCGCGCTGCGCAATCTGGCTTTCGACACCGAACACCGCCGCGGCGGAGATCGCCCGCGACCTGGGCTACACGGCGGCGGTGCTCGATATCGAGCATGGCGCGTTCGACCTCGCCGCGCTCGAGAGCTTCATCCCCTTCCTCAAGGCGATCGGCCTCGAAGTCCTCGCCAAGGTGCTGGGGCCGGACCAGGTCCCCATCCAGCAGGCGCTCGATTTCGGCGCCGATGCCGTCATCATTCCGCACATCAAGGGCGTCGAGCATGCCCGGGCGGTAACGGCCTTCGCGAAATTCCCGCCGCTCGGCGACCGCAGCTTCGCGGGCGGGCGGACGAGCGCCTATGGCGGCTTCGACCAGCTTTGGGTCGAGCGGCAGGACAGCTCGACGAAATGCTACCCGATGATCGAGGACGCCGGGGCGTTCGAGGAGATCGAGGAGATCCTGGCACTGCCGACCGTCGACGGCGTCTTCCTGGGGCCGTCCGATCTTTCGCTGCGGCGGAGGCGGGGGGCCTATCAGCGGACTGAAGGCGACTTCGCGGACTTCGGGGTCGTCGCCGCCTCTGCCGCCAGGGCCGGAAAGCCCTGGATCATTCCGGCGTGGAGCCTGTCGGAAAAGCAGTTCGCGGTCGAGAATGGCGCCGGGCTGATCGTGCTCACCATGGAGCATAGCGCCCTGCTCAACGGCATGCGCAGCTCGTTGGAGGAGGTCACCTCCTTTGTCACCGAGGCCGCCCGCTAGAGCGATTTCAGGCAGATGGGAACATCTGCCGGCTCGGAAATCGTGGTAAAACAACAAGCTGGAGCGGCCGATCCGATGCAGTCGGATCGTGAACCGTTCCAGGACGGATCGGTTGATCGTCCTCGCGCCCGTGTTCGAGCGCGAGGCGCTTGCGCCAGAGGGACGGTGAGCACCTGACCTCTGGCTCCGGCGCAAAGCGCTTTTCCTTTGCCGTCCCTGACAAGCCCTTCCTCGCGGAAATCGGGCTTTCGGCGACGTTGGCGCAGCCCGACGCGCCGCCTCTTTTGCCGCCGCCACCAGCCCCGATCGCCGCGTCAAATCAGCTTGACAACAAGCATGGATGCGAATCTAATATATTTAATATACATCAATAGTGTATTGTTCGCGGCGTTTCCGCGATCAGCACGCACATCCCTAACGGATGGCGATGCTCAAAAAGGATTTCAGAGCCTGATTCAAAATTATCGGGCGTAATTTCCTAGCTTTGCGATTCTTCGTGTGAAGAGCTGGATTGAAGCGATGAAGAGCCATGCGGTTGCGGAAGCGATGGTTTGTTCGAAGTCCTTGGCGAGGCGCCGGTTTCGATTGAGCCAAGCCAGCGTTCGCTCGACGACCCAGCGCCTGGGCAGCACGACGAAGCCTTTTGCCGTATCCGATCGCTTGACGATCTCGACGGTCCATTTGCCGATGCGGCGCAGGGCATCCCTGAGCTTTTCGCCCGCATAGCCACCGTCGGCAAAGACATGGCGCAGCCACGGGAAGCGACGGACGATCTCGGCCAGCACCAACGGCGCGCCATCGCGATCCTGGATATCGGCAGTATGGATCACGGCATGGACCAGATTGCCGTCGGTGTCGGTCAGGATGTGGCGCTTGCGCCCCTTGATCCTCTTCCCCGCGTCATAGCCGCGAGGCCCGCCGCTTTCCGAGGTCTTCACACTCTGGCTGTCGATCACCCCGGCGCTCGGCGAAGCCTCGCGGCCTACAGCTTCCCGCCCGATCAACAGCAGGGCATGATTGAGCGACAGCCACAGGCCGTTGTCGCGCCACAGATAAAACCAGCGCCGCACCGTCGAGACGGGCGGAAAGCACGGCGGCAGCATCCGCCACGGCAGCCCGCCGCGCAGCAAATACAAAATCGCCTCGATAATGCGCCTGAGCGGCCACTTGCGCGGACGTCCCACCGACGAGGGCGGCGGAAAGAAGGGCTCCAGCACCGCCCATTCGGCATCGGTCAAATCGCTTGGCAAAGCCAGTTCTGTACGGGCATATTGCGCCCGAGTGGTATCGGTCCACATCGTCGATCTCCGGAAGTTTGTTGCAAAACCCCTGAATCAACGACTGGCGCTAGCGTCAAGCTAACTTGCTGATACCACTCAACTTAATTTCGGATCAGGCTCTCAGGGAAACAAGGCCTGAGCCAAGGGAGGGGAGTAAAATGAAAAGATCATTCGATCGTTCCACGAACAGAGGCGTCGAAACGAAAGGGTTCCAGAGAAATCGGGACAACGGATTCGAGAAGGATATCGCTCGGTTCAATCGTCCTATTGCGGCCTGGGCGTGTATCGGCGCGGTAGTATTTCCCGTTTCGGCATATGCGCAGGAGGGTGCAGCGACATCTCAAGAGGTGTCGGCTCCGGCAGCGACGCAGGACATCGTGGTGACGGCGCAAAGGCGCTCCGAAAAGGCGGTGAACGTCCCGATTTCGATGGTCGTGCAATCATCGAAGCAACTGGAGAATGCCGGCGTTTCGAGCGTTTCCGAGCTGGGGCAGGTGGTGCCCGGGCTGAGGATCGACGGATCCGGGCCCTATACCCAGCCGAGCATTCGCGGCGTTTCGAGCGTCGTCGTCGGGCCCGGTTTCGCGGCCAACATCGCCACCTATGTCGACGGATATTACCGTCCCGATCCGCTCGGAAACGACATTTCCTTCTCCGACGCGGAGTCCGTGCAGATATTGAAGGGCCCGCAAGGGACGCTGTTCGGCCGTAATTCGACCGGCGGCGCGATGGTCATCACGACCCGGGCTCCCTCCTTCACGCCGGAGGTGGAGATGAAGGCCAGCTACGGCAATTATGACGAAGCGCATGGCTATCTCTTCGTCACCGGCCCCATCACCGAACAGCTCGCGGCGAGCGTCTCGGGCCATCTCGATCGCAGCGATGGCTTCATCCGCAATATCGTCAGCGGCAAAAGGGTAGGGGATTCCTCCGGCGGCGGCGTGCGCGCAAAGCTGCTCTACAAGCCGAGCTCCGACGCATCGGTGACGCTCGAGGTCAGCCACTCCGAACTCAGCGACCCCAACGGCTTCTTGTGGAATCCCTATCAGGGAAAGAGCAGCGGGCCGATATTCTTCCCGGGCGTGGCCGTCACGACGGCCCGTGGCGAGGTATCCAACAACGATCCCGCGCAGTTCAAGAACGACATCACCTCGGGCTTCCTGACCGGAAAGTTCAAGATCGGCGGCGTGAACCTGAACTCCCATACGGGCTACCAGCATGTGAAGGTGGGGGCCCTTAGCTTCGACCTGGATGCTACCCAGGCGCCATTCGGATCGCTGAGCTTTCCCGAGACGAACAAGATATTCACCCAGGAATTCGACATAGGCGGCAAAAGCTCGCGATTCGAATGGATCGGCGGCCTGTTCTACATGCACCAGAACCAGGGCCAGGATTTCTCGCTGATCTTCACGGGCGCGCCCGCCGTCCCGATTTCACGGACGCGGCAGAAGATCGACGCCTATGCCGCCTTCCTCGACGGCACCCTGCAGGTGACGGACGCCGTCTTCCTCACCGCGGGCGGCCGCTTCGGCGTCGACAAGGTGACCGGGAGCACGGCCTTCGCGCCGGCTTTCAATGTCGGCTCGGTCCGCCATACGTTCCGCAGCCTCGATGGCCGAGCCATCCTGCGCTACCAGTTCGACAGGAATTCGAACGCCTATATCTCGATCAGCAAGGGATCGAAGGGCGGCCTGTTCAATACGTCGACCGGCGATCCCAACCCGGTGCGGCCGGAAAAGATCTGGGCCTATGAGATCGGCTACAAGCTTTCGCGCCCAGGCTTTCGCTTTGAAGCGGCTGCGTTCGACTATGAGTATAAGGACCAGCAGATCGTAGAATATGTCGGCAATCTCGCGAACGTCGTGAATGCCGCAAAGACGCGGGTATATGGCGCCGAGGTCCACGCCGACTATGACCTCGCGCGGAATTTCCAGATCAATGCCGGCATGTCCTATACGCGTGGCCGATATCGGTCCTTCACCAATGCCGAGCGCTACATCTTTTCCCCGATTTCGGGCATCACGACCGATCTCAACGCCGACGCATCCGGCAATGTCACGGCCCGCACGCCAAGATTTTCGGGCAGCGTCGGCCTGAATTATCTCCAGCCCTTCCTCGATGGGCAGTTGGATCTCTCCGGCACCTATGCCTATCAGACGAAAATCTACTTCGATCCGTTCGGCGACACCGAACAATCCGGCTATGGGCTGCTCAATCTGCGCGCGGCCTGGAATGATCCGTCCGATCACTGGACGATGGCCGTGTACGGCAAGAACGTCACCGACAAGAAATACCGGCAGCAGGTGACGTCCGAATCCACGGGCATCTTCCAGGTTTTCGGACGCCCGGCGACCTACGGTGTCGAAGTCACCCTCCGTTACTGATCGCGACGCAATTCATGGCCTGATCGAGCGTGGCTCGGTCAGGCGTGAACGGCCTCGCCTCGCCAGGTCTCACCAGTTTCACCGAGGAGCAGAGCGTCATGCATTCCACGAAAATTTCGGACTTCGCCACCGAGACCCGCTTTTACGCCTATGGCCCTCGGGAGCCTCTCGCGCTGGTGCCGGGCAGCTTCGCGCATGTCGTGATCGACATGCAGTACGGTTTCATGCCGGGGGGAATCATTCCGGTCGCGGGCAATCCGGCAATCATTCCCAACATCAACCGCATCTCGGCCGCCGTCCGTCGCGCGGGGGGCAGGAACATCTTCGTCCGCTTCACCTATGATCCGACATGGACGGTCTATTATGGCCGGCTCGCGGACGGTCGCGAGGCACGGATGGAGGCCGCCTTTTCCGACGGGGCCGAGCAACATGCGCTCGTCGCCGACCTGGACGTCATGGCCGACGACGTCTTGCTCAACAAGAAGCGCTTCAGCTCGTTCACGCCCGGCACCTGCGATCTCGAATCCCGTCTGCGGTCCGCCGGCATCGACACGCTGATCGTTACCGGCTGCACGTCCAGTTGCTGCGTGGAGTCGACCATTCGCGACGGCATGCAATTGAACTTCAAGACGATCTTCGTCGGGGATGCCAATGTGACGTTGAACGACGCCTATCATAACGGCGCCGTGGACAATCTTTTCGGCATATTCGGCACCGACCTGTGCATGACCGACGAAATCCTCGATCGGCTTCCCGTCACGGCATAAGCCGATGGCGGATGGGCGGCCTGAGCCGCCCGCTGCTTTCGTCCAGCTTTGACCCGGGCTGCGGCAGTGATCGCCGCTGTCCCGGATTCATTCGCGGAGTGGAATGAGGCGCCGGCCGCGAAGGATTCCGCGATCCCGTCGGGCGATCATTGTCGCTTGGGCAGGTCATGCTTGACCGGCTTCCGATCGCGCCGGCGGTGGACGCGGTCCCTCAACGGATTCTCCCTGGTCACCACGGGCGACCCCGCTTCATGCCGCTTGACAAACTGAAAATGTATGAGAAATATATTTATGGTATATGACGAATGGTCGATCGCGCCATGGATGCGCTTGGGACCGAAGGCCGCAGCGCCTGACGCCACTTTCAAAGGGGAGTAACGAGAATGGATGCGGGGAAAGAAAAATCCGGAAATGGGGGAAATCCGATGAAGCTGTCCGCCTGGACTATTTCGCTGCTGGCCGTCGCGGCCTGCCTGCAGTCGGGCGCCGCGTCCGCGCAGGAGGCGAACGCCGGCAATGACGGGGTCGACGACATCATCGTGACCGCGACGAAAAGGGCCGATGGGCAGACGCTGCAGAAAACGGCTCTCGCCATTTCGGCGCTCGGTGCGGCGCAGATCGAGTCCAAGCAGATCCGCGACCTTGCCGGCATCGGCAACAGCATCCCCAATGTCAGCTTCGACTCGGGAGGAACCTTCAAGGGGACGGCGAACTTCTCGATCCGCGGATTGGGCGTGAACAGCTCGATCCCGTCGCTGGAGCCCTCGGTCGGCGTCTTCGTCGATGGCGTCTATCAGGGGATCAACGCCGGCATCCTGTTCGACACCTTCGACCTCGAGAAGATCGAAATCCTTCGCGGTCCGCAGGGGCTGCTGTTCGGCCGCAACGTGACCGGCGGCGCGGTCCTCGTCAGCACCAAGCGGCCGACGCGGGACTTCTCGATGTCGATGCGCGCAGGCATCGAGACCGGATCGAACGTGACCGTCGCGGGATCGGTTTCCGGCCCGATCGCCGGCGACAAGCTGCTCGGCAAGCTTGCCGTCTACTACAATGACGACGGCGGCTGGTTCACCAACTCCTTCAACAACCAGAAGTACGGCGGGTCCCGGACCTTCATCATCAGGCCCGCCGTCGAGTTCGAACCGGCCGAGGGCCTCGACCTCCTGCTGCGCTTCGAGCATGGCGACCAGAAGGGCGACGGCGCAGCGGCGCAGAACTTCGCGCTCTACAGCCGCCACAGTTTCAAATTCTCGAACGATACGCCCGCCTATAGCCGGTCCAACTGGAACCAGGGCACCGCGGAGATGAACCTCGACGTCGGCTTCGGCTCCGGCCGCATCACCAATGTGTTCGGCTGGCGGCAGTTCGAGCAGGCCGCGCGCGTCGATACCGACGCTTCGCCCCAGCCGCTCTCGGACTCCTACACCTTCACCAAGCAGGAGCAGTTCAGCAACGAACTGCGCTATGCGGGCAGCTTTGCCGATATCGTCGACGTGACGACCGGGCTCTTCTACTTCAAGCAGAATCTCGACTATCAGGATGCGCGCCGGGCCAACAACGCGCCGACGGCCGTCTATTCGGGCGGCATCCAGGATTCGCATAGCTGGGCATGGTTCTCGTCGGCCGACTTCCATGTTGCCGACGGCCTGACCCTAAACACCGGCCTTCGCTACTCGCGCGAGAGGAAGAAGGTGCGCATCGCGAGCCAGGATACGCCGACGGCGACCGGCACCGGCGTGACCTCGGTCGACATCATCCCGGCCGGCGCCTGCAACATCGTCGCGCGCCAGTGCGTGTTCGATTTCCGGGATTCGAAGAGCTGGTCGAGCTGGACCCCCAAGGTCGGTTTCGAATGGACGGTCGCGCCCAGCAATCTTTTCTATGCCTTCTGGACGAAGGGCGTGAGGAGCGGCGGCTATAATGTCCGCAACAGCTTCCAGTCGGTCGCGCCCGGCCCGTTCGAGCCGGAAAACGTCAGCAACTTCGAAATGGGCAACAAGCTGCAATTGTTGGACAAGCGCCTGACCTTCAACAACGCGATCTACTACCAGAAGGTCAAGGGGCTGCAGCGAAGCGTCATCATTGCGAACGGCGTCAACGGCAGCACGGCGGCCTTCATCCGCAATACCGCGGACGCGACGATCTGGGGCGTCGAATCGGAACTGCGCTTCAACCCGACGCCGGAACTGTCGCTGAATGCATCCGTCGGCTACACCCATGGCGAATATGACAAGATGTTCTTCGACCTGACGGGCGACGGCGTCATCGACGCCAGGGACCTTGCGCTCGCGCTTCCGCGTCTTTCGCCTTGGACGGTCAGCGCGGGGTTCAGCTACACCCATCCGGTGGGCGACCTCGGCGACGTCACGCTGGCGGCGGACTATTCCTATCGCGACCGGTCATTCTACAATGACAGCAACACCGGCGCCTTGAACATCATGCACATGGTCAACGGAAGCATTTCCGTGCAGTCCGACGATAAGCGCTGGACGGCATCGCTCTATGGCAAGAACCTTCTGAACAAGGTGCAGTTCGGCGGCGTGACGCCGATCCGCGGACTCCCCGGAGCCACGCTCGCGCCGTTGGAAAAGGGGCGGGTGATCGGCATCGACGTGAAATTCCAATATTGAGCAGGGGGGCCGCGTCGCGCGTGATCGTGACGACGCGGTTGCCGCCAGCCAGGTCGATCGACGCGCGTCGATCGTCAAATCCGTGGCCTTCGGCCCAGCCCATGCCGGCTGCGGTCGAAGGCCACTCTCGATAAAAGGAGCGCAGGCGTGGCTTATGATGATCTTCGCGACTGGTTGACGCACGTCGAGGCCATGGGCGACCTCAGGCATATCAAGGGCGCGCATCTGGACGACGACATCGGCCCGATAACCGAGATATCCGAGCGATCGATGACGGGGCCGGCGGTGCTCTTCAGCGATATTCCGGGCTTCGATGCGGGGCGCCGCATTCTCGTGAACCCGATAAGCTCGCTCGATCGCGTCGCGTTGACCGTGGGTTTCCCGACGGGATTGTCCAAAGCCGATTATTGCGACCTGTGGCTCGAAAAGACCCGGACGATCACCCCCATCCCGCCGCGCGAAGTCGACGATGGACCGGTGATGGAGAATGTGATCAGGGACGGCGACGTCGATCTGTCGAGCTTTCCGGCCCCGATCTGGCATCGCGGCGACGGCGGCCGGTATATCGGCACCGGATGCGTCGTCATAACGCGCGATCCCGACGATAACTGGATCAATCTCGGGACCTACCGCGTCATGGTCGCGGGAAGGAACCAGGTCACGATCTATGCGGCGCCGGGCAAGCACCTCGCGATCGTGCGCGACAAGCTGTTCGAACAGGGCAAGCCGATGCCCGTCGCGATATCGCTGGGCCATGATCCGGCGATCTTCATGGGCGGCTCGACCCCCTTGCCCTATGGGCAGTCCGAATATGACTATGTCGGCGGCCTGAAGAACCGGGCCATCGACGTCCTGCCGTGCGAATTGAGCGGCCTGCCCATACCGGCCCGGTCGGAACTGGTCCTCGAAGGCGAGATATCACCGACCGAAAAGCTGCCCGAGGGACCTTTCGGGGAATGGCCGGGCTATTATGCCAGCGGCCAGCGCACCGAATATGTCACGACCATCCGGCGCATCTATCATCGCAATGCCCCGATCATGGTCGGCACGCCGCCGACCAAGCCGCCCACGGGGGTCGGGACCGCGCTAGGCACGGTGCGCGCGGCGCGGGTGCGGGAGGAGATCCGCAAGGCGGGCATCCCCGACGTCAAGCATGTCTGGTTCCACGAATTCGGCAGCCGCTTCTTCCTCGCCGTGTCGATCAAGCAGCGCTATGCGGGCCATGCGGCACAGGTCGGCCATGTCGCCACCATGTGCCAGGGCGCGGCCTATATGGGCCGATATGTCGTCGTGGTGGACGACGACATCGACGTCTACGACACGATGGACGTCATGTGGGCCATGGCGACGCGCAGCGACCCGGTGCGCGACATCAATATCATCCCGCGCGCGTGGAGCGACGAGCTCGACCCGATGGTGGCCCAGGGCAATGCCGAGGCCCCGTTCAATTCGCGCGCGATCATCGACGCGACATGGCCATGGGAGTGGCGCGGCAAGATTCCGACCGTCATCTCGCTCAGCCCGGAAGAGCGCGCGGCCGCCCTCGAAAAATGGGGGGGTATCCTGTTCGGCTCCTCGCAAGCGCGGTGAGCGGACCCGTCCAGACAGGGCTGAGCGACCGGTCGCCCGGTCCGGGATTGGCCCCCGCGACCTTGGCTGACGATGACGAGCAGGCACCGGGCGCGGGCCAAGGGAAAGGCCGGTCGAGCTCCGACGAGCGTCCGGCCGCCTATGACTGGTATGTCCTGATCGTCCTCACCGTCATTTTCCTGCTGGCCTCGGTCGACCGCAGCCTGGTTTCCGTGGTGATGGAACCGATCCGGCACGAATTCGGGCTGACGGATGCACAGCTCGGCTTCCTGGCGGGCCTGGCCTTCGGGATACCCTATGCGCTCGCCAGCCTGCCTTTCGGACTGTTGATCGACCGGATCAATCGCCGCAAATTCCTGGCCGGCATGTTGGCGCTATGGAGCTTGCTGACCGGGCTGTGCGGCCTGGCGCAAAGCTATGTGCAGCTCGTCCTGCTGCGCATGCTCGTCGGCGTCGCGGAGGCGGGCTTCCCGGCGGCACAGTCGATGATCTCCGACTATTTCCCCGCGCGGCGGCGGCCGATGGCGCTTGGCGTGTTCATGTCCGGGGGCTCGGTGGCGTTCGTCCTGTCCTTCGCCCTGGGCGGGTGGTTCGCCGACGAATGGGGATGGCGGACCGTTTTCTTCGCGGCCGGTCCGCCGGGGCTGCTCATCGCGCTGCTGTTCTACCTCACCGTTCGGGAGCCCGAGAGGGGACGAATGGACGGCCCCTCCAGCAAGGCCGATCCGGAGGCGCCATCCTTCTGGCAGGCCATGCGGTTCCTGATGTCCTCGCCGGCATTCCGGCACCTGTTCATCGGTTACGCCCTGGTCGCCGCGACGACGTCGAGCTTCTGGTCCTGGATCGGTTCGCTGCTGATCCGCGTCCACGGCCTGGAAGTGCGCGAAGCCGGCCTCTACATCGCGTTCGGGGCCGGCGTCTTCGGCTTTGTCGGGGCGCTGCTCGGCGCCGTCGCGACGGGGTATCTCGGACGGCGCGGCCTTCGCCCGGTGCTCACGTTCGTCGCGTCCATGGCCGTCCTCCTGAGTCCGTTCGGAATCGCGATGGCGCTGGCCCCGACGTTGCAGACCGTGATCGCCTGCATGGTCGTCACCAGCATCCTCAAATCCTGCTATACCGGCCCGGCGCAGGGCATCATCCTGAGCCTGGCCAAGACCCGCATGCGCGGCGTCGCGGCTTCGCTCGTCAATGTCGCGGGGACGTTGCTGGGCTTTGGCGTCGGTCCGTTGCTGGCCGGCGCGATCAGCTATTTTCTCGGTGGCGGCAGCTCCATTCGCTATGGCCTTGCCGCATTGTTTCTGATGAACATCTGGGCCGGCCTGCATTTCTGGATGGCGCGGAGAACCGTCGAGGAGGAGGTCCGCGTGGCGAGGGCGGAAATCTAGACGAGTACCGGGATGGCAGCGGTGTCGACATCATCAAAGCATCGCCTGGACACCGTCTGGGCCTATTTCCTCGACCTCTACGCCAGGCCCGGCGTCAAGGAGACCTGCCTGGACTGGCAGGATCGGCTGGGCGCCGACGTCATCCTGCTCCTGTGGCTGCTCCGGCTTGGCGCCGAGGACGGCCTCGCGGTGGACGACGTCAGCCTGCGTCGGGTGGACGAGCGGATGAAGGAATGGCGCATGTCGGCCATCCTGCCGATCCGCGACGCCAGGCGAGCCGCAGGCAAGCTTGCAAAGGCCGGCGACAGGGACGCTTCCAGCCTCTACCCGCGCCTCAAGCGCGTGGAACTCGCCGCCGAACGCATGGCGCTGCGGCGGCTCCTGCTGGAAGACGGCGTCGCCGGACAGCGGCTGCCCGAACAGCTTGCGGCCACCGCGAACCTGGAGCGCTATCTCGGCACCCTGGCCGAGGGGCTCGCCGCCGAAGAGCGGACGGCAATTGCGAGATTGGTGAGCGCTGCTGAAGCAGGGTGACGGGCAGGGGGGTCATGCCGTCGAGTCCCGCAGCCCCTTCCAGCGCTTGACGTCGTGATCCGCATTGATGCCCAGGAGATCGATCATGCGCGCAACGGTGTGATCGACGATGTCGTCGATCGACGTCGGCTTGATGTAGAAGGCGGGCACCGGCGGCGCGATGATGCCGCCGGCTTCGGTTATCGCCTTCATCGCGTTGATATGGATCAGGCTGAGCGGCGTTTCGCGCAGCATCAGGATCAGCCGGCGGCGTTCCTTCAGGGTCACGTCCGCGGCCCGCGTCAGGAGGTTGTCCGAAAGGCCGTGCGCGACGGCCGCCATCGTTCGAATGGCGCAGGGCGCGACGATCATGCCGGCCGTTTCGAACGATCCGCTGGCGATGGCGGCCCCGATGTCGCCGATCGGATAGGAGGTGCCGGCGAGCTGGCGAAGATCCTTGAGGGTAAGCCCCATTTCGTGCCGGAGGGTGATCTCCGCGGCCTTCGAAGCCACCAGATGCGTCTCGACATCGAGAGACTTGAGCCGCTCGAGGAGGCGAACGGCATAGATGCTCCCGGTCGCTCCGGAAATGCCGACGATGACAGGCAGGCGTCGATTGTTCACGATTTCTCCAATCGTCAATTTACCTTCTCACGCGCGATCATCTCGATGTCGGCGCTCAAAGGATATTGGCCACCCCGATCAATGTACACGCCGTCAGCAACGTCCCGATCTTCGCTAGAGAGGCGGGCTCTCCATAGAGAAGGATGCCGACCGCGATCGATGCCATCGGGATTCCGGCCGCGAGCAGCGGGATGAAAAAGCTCAGGTTCACGCCGGCTTGCGAAATCCTGGCCATGAAAAACACCCCCAGGCAGAAGGATGCCAACGACAGGAGGGTGGGGATCGGATTGGTGAACCCGCTGGTGGTGGGGACCAGCGCTATTCCAACGACCTGAAAGGCAATGGAGAGGATCATGAATAAAATGATCGTAATATTCATATGATGCTCTCCCCGTTGTAAAATATTCGTCGGTCTTTTCGACGGGAGCGATCCCACCGCTCGGTAAGCCCGCACGCCCAAAATCCATGCTCGCGATCCGAGGCTGCCCGGCGCTGGTTGCTCCAGTGATATATTTTTATATTGTAGGTTAGATATATTATTCATATATGTCCAAAAAACTCAACGCGCAAGCGTGCAAAAGGGGAGATGGAAATGAACTATGCGCACCGCTCGGTAGGGGCGGTTATCGCGATGGCGTCCCTTGTCGGGGTGTCCGCCCATGCCCAGGGCGTCGGGGCGAAAGAAGAGGGATATGGTACGGCCGCCGTCGAAACCCTCGAAGCCGATGCGGGAGATGCCATCGTCGTCACCGCGCAGCGCCGCGTGCAGAAATTGCAGGATGTCGGCATCGCGGTAAGCGCATTCAGCGGCGAGCAGTTGCGTACCCGCCAGATCTCCAGCAGCATCGACGTCGCACGGATGACGCCCGGCGTCTTCGCTTCGTCCTCGAACGGTGGGCAAACCGCCAGCATTTCCATTCGCGGCGTGACCCAGAACGACAGCTCGGACGCCGTCGAGGGTCCCGTTGCCGTCTATGTGGACGAAACCTACGTTCCCAGCCTGCAGGGCCAGGGCTTCGGTCTCTTCGACATCGAGCGCGTCGAGGCTCTCAAGGGGCCGCAGGGCACGTTGTTCGGCCGCAATGCCACGGGCGGGCTCGTCAACTTCGTGATCGCCAAACCGTCCGACACGGTGACCGGCTACGCGAACGGCAGCTATGGGAGCTTCGACAGCGTCAAGCTGGAAGGCGCGATCGGCGGGCCGATCGCCGAAACGGTCCAGGGGCGCATTTCGCTTCTCTACAATCGCAACAATGGCTGGTTGAAGAACCTGTATCCGGGAAAGCCCGACGTCGGCGGAGAGGATACATTGGGCGGCCGCGCCCAGCTGCAATGGCAAGCGACGGACGCGCTCAAGGTGCGGGCGACCGCTTCCGCCGTGCGGAGCGATCTGTCCACCGGCGCCTATAACTCCATTTCGACGCAGCCCGTGTTCGACGGTCAGGGACGCGTGGTCGGTGCGGACAGGGTCTCCGGGCCGACGGCGCTGGGCTTTACGCCGCTTCCCGGTAGCAGGCTGGAGGTCAACCACGACTTCGCCTGTTCCGATTGTGGCCGCACGAGGCTTTATGACGCGGCGCTCCACGTCGATTACGATGCCGGAGGCGCCCAGATCAGCGCGATCACCAACTGGAAGCGCATCACCAAGGCCCTGCTGATCGACGTGGACAGTTCGCCCGTCAATTTGGTGGACGTGGGCCAGAACGCCCAGACGGAGAGCTTCTCGCAGGAGCTTCGCGCCACCGGGAAGGCCGACAGGGCCGTCTGGAACCTCGGCGTCTATTATCTGCAGATACACACGCTCGCCCAGATGGGCTTTCTCGCCCGACCCAATGGCATACTGGCGGGCGCGCTGGGTGTTTCCGGCACCGGCGCTGATCTCGCCAATCTCCAGGACCTCTGGACGCGGTCATTCTCCGGTTTCGGGCAGATCGAATATAAGCTCGCGCCCAGACTGAGCGGTACGATCGGCCTTCGCGTCATTCACGAATGGCAGCGCTACGATTTCCAATCGAGCCAGTTCCAGAACCAGAATGACTACAAGCTGGATACCGCCATCGCGGTGGCCACGCTTCAGCCTTCCTATGCGAACAAGCGGAGCGATAGTTTCTGGGCGGGCAAGGCCGCGCTCGAATATCATGCCAATCGCGACATGCTGTTGTACGCCTCGATCAATCGCGGGGCGAAGGGCGGCAACTACAACTCCAAATTGCCCGATGGAAGTCCGCCGCTCTCGCCGGACGAGTTCGCCTACAAGGGCGAAACGCTGCTCGCTTATGAGGGCGGCATGAAGTCGACGTGGCTGGATGGAAAGGCCACGTTCAACCTGTCGGGGTTCATCTACGATTATTCCAATTACCAGGCCTTCACCTTTTCCAACGCCTCCGGCTTCGTGCAGAACAGGGATGCGAACCTCCATGGCGGCGAGGCCGAGTTCACCCTTCGGCCGGTCGAGGGCCTGGAACTGAGCGGCGGCCTCTCGCTGCTGCATGCCAAGGTCAAGAACGTGCAGGTCGCGACCGGTGTCTATAAAGACGTGCGGCCGACATTCGCCCCGAAGCGGCAGGCCAACGGGCGCATCAGCTATCGTCCTCCCCTGGAGGTCGCCGGCGGCCACATCAACCTGGCCGTCGATGGCTATTCGACATCGTCCTTCTACCAGAACATCCGCAATTTCGCGGCGCACAAGATCAGCGGCCACACGATCTTCGGTGCGCAGGTCGGATGGGAGAGCGCGTCGGGCTTCTCGCTGACCGGCGCCGTATCCAACCTGTTCGACAAGCGATACGAGATCACGGGCTTCGATCTGTCGACGCTTTGCGGCTGCAGCGAGGTTGCCTACGGCAAGCCGCGCTGGTGGACGATTTCCGCGGGATTTCGCTTCTGACGCATAGGGGAGCGCCTGATCGGCGCTCCCTCCGAAAAGCCCGCTCGACGTGATCGCCGAGACGGCTTCATATCTCAGCGTTTCATATATTTCTGGATGTTGAAGCCTTCCGACCGGACGTCGTCGGGGGTGACGGCCCCGCCGGCCTTGACGACCTCCATGCCGAACCTGACGTCCCTCGGTCGATTGAGGCCCAGGACCGCCGTCAGGCGGCGCTGCGTGAAATAGAAGGCTGTCCCAGAGAAGCCGTCTTCCCCCTGGTCGTGCCAGACGATCTGGTCATGCGTGCCCGGCAGGCCGGCGAGCTGCATCTTCGACTCATACTGGTCGGACCAGAACCACGGGATATCGTCATAGGCTTCCCTGTGCCCCAGCATCGATCGCGCGGCGGCCACCGCCTGGCGATAGGCGTTCTGCCAGGATTCCAGGCGGACCAGCCCCGACGCATAGGCCGTCGGGCGCGCCGCCACGTCGCCGGCCGCGTAGATGCCCTCGACCGAGGTTTCGCAGAAGGTGTTGACCGCGATGCCGTTGGCGATCTCGATGCCGGACGCCTGCGCGAACTCGCAGTTCGGCGTGGAGCCGATGCCGTAGACGACGGCGTCGCACGCTAGTTCGGAGCCGTCGGAAAGGACGACCAGCTTGCCGCCGTCCGGCGCTTCGCGGATCTGCAGGACGGAGGTGCTCAGGCGAATGTCGATCCCGCGGCTGGCATGGAGATCGCAATAGCGGCTCGCCCCCTCGGAGCCGAGCACCCGCTGCATGGGCGCCTCGCTGGCTTCGACGAGGGTCACGGCGCAGCCGAGTTCCTGCGCCGCGGCGGCGACTTCGGCACCGATGAAGCCGAACCCGATCACCACGATCCTGCGCCCGGGCAGCAGCTCGGCGCGCACCCTCGCCGCGTCGTCGAGCGACCGCAGGGTGTGGATGTTCGCTTGCGCTTCGGGCGCGAAGGGGAGGTCGCGCGCCCGCGCCCCGGTGCAGATCAGCAATTTGTCGAAGGAGATGCTGCGGCCGTTCGTGGTTTCGAGCGAGCGGGCCGACCGGTCGATCGAAGCGATCCTCGTCGAGAGGACCGGCGTGATCGCGGCGTCGCTATAATCGGACTCCTGGCGCAGGAGCAGCGCATCCTCCCCGGCCTTCCCGAGCAGGAAGGCTTTCGACAGGGGAGGGCGATCATAGGGCAGATGCGCTTCGTCCCCGATCAGCAATATCTCGCCGTCGAAACCGTCCTTGCGCAATTGAAAGGCGGCATGCGCGCCGGCCAGGCTGGCACCGACGATCGCAAAGGTCTTCCTGGTCATGGGATCAGGCATCCTCGAAAATGGAGAAGCGGACGCCTGCGGTGAGGCCGCCGTCGATGACCAGTGAGGCCCCGGTTATGTAGGATGCGGCGTCCGAGGCGAGGAAGATGGAGGGCTTGGCCACCTCTTCGGGGCGCGCATAGCGCTTCATCGGGCAAATCCGTTCCATGAGATCCTCGTGCCCGGGGTGGCGGTCGAGCCATCCCTGGATGCGTGGCGTCATCGTGCTGCCGGGGCAGACGGCGTTCACCCGGATGCTGTCGCGGGCGAAATCGATCGCCATGTTCCGGGTCAGCATGACCGCTCCGCCTTTCGCGGCGGTGTAGGCGGAGCATCGATTCTCGGCGAGGATGCCCGCCGTCGAAGCGACGTTGACGATGGCGCCGCCGCCATTGCGGCGGAGGACCTCTATCACCGGCTTGGAACAGCGGTAGATCGATTTCAGGTTGAGATCGAGCACGCCGTCCCAGTCGGCGTCGACCATTTCGTCGACGCGCTTCGCCAGGCTGGCGCCAGCGACGTTGAACAGGGCGTGGAGGGGATCGCCGAGTTGCCCGAGCGCCTCGATCATCGCCGGCATGGCGTCCGGATCGGTCACGTCCATCCCGAGGCCGATGGCCCGCCCGCCCATCTGCTCGACCTGGCGCGCCGTCTCGATCGCCGCCTCCCGGTCGAGGTCGCCGACGACCAGGGAGCCGCCCTCGGCCGCCCATTCCAGGGCGATTGCCCGGCCGATGCCGGCGCCCCCCGCGGTGACCAGCCCGGCGCGGCCGATCGCGCTGCCGGGCCGGGTGACGGCGCCTCGGGATTCCAAAGACATAATTACCTCCATGACGCGGGTCTTTCCCGGTGAAGCCCCGCTTCGATCCGGGCCCCTTAGCCGCTTGACACCAGAGAAGATATGATAATATATTCTTTGTATATCAAAAAGCGAAATTTTGCTCGCGAAGGAGAAGCGGGGGCATGAAAGGACAATGCGACATGGCAACGACCGCCGGGATGGAAGAGTATGAAACCGTCCGGGCGCGGATTGCCGGCCAGTTCACCACAGAGAAGGACATCCCCAAAGCGATCTTTTCCGACCCGGCCATCTACCGCGAGGAACTGAAGCGGATTTTCCGCGGCCATTATTGGCACATGGTGGCGCACCGCGCGGAGCTTCCCGAGGCCAACAGCTTCAAGACCTTCTGGCTGGGCGAGACGCCGGTCCTGCTGACGCGCGGCGAGGATGAGACGCTTCGCGCCTTCGTCAACACCTGCACGCACCGGGGGACGCTGCTCGAACAGCGGGCGGCCGGTTGCAGCAAGGAATTCGAGTGCCCCTATCACCGCTGGCTGTTCAGCAACAAAGGCAACTTCATCGGCGGTCCGGGCCGGCGGGATTTCCGGTCGGATTTCGTCGCCGAGGATTATGCGCTGCGCGAGTTCCAGGTGGACGAGATCGCCGGGCTGATCTTCTGCAGCGCGGCGCCGCAGGTCGGCCTGGAGGAGTGGCTGGGCCAGTGCGCGGGCCATGTCCGGGACGTGATGCTGGATGACGGGCGGCTGACGCTGCTCGGCTATCAGAACGCGATCTTCAACGCGAACTGGAAGACCTATTTCGACAATGACTTCTACCATGCCCCGCTGCTGCACATGGGCTTCCGGCTGCTGAGCTGGCATGGCGGCCAGGGCGAGGTCCGGGTCGAGGAGCCGGTCGGGCATTTCTCGGTCGGCTATGAAAGCTCGCCCTATGAGGACAACGGCTTCCTCGCCGATCCGTCCCTGGTGGAAATGAAGGGGACCGACGCGCGGGCGCGCGTCGTCGCGCTGCGCCCGGCCTATGTGCTGACCAAGCATCTCGACACCATCAGCGTCCGGTTCGTCCGGCCCCTGGGCGTGGACAGGACGCAGGTCACCTATGCCTTTTTCGGGCACGAGAGCGACAGCCCGGAATATCAGGCGCATCGCGTGCGCCAGGCGTCGAACCTGCTGGGGCCCAGCGGCATGATCACCATCGAGGACGCGGCCGTCTTCAATCGCCAGCAAATGACCTCGCGGGACGGGGGGATGTCGCGATTTGTGGTCGGGGTCGATCGCCCGGCGGCCGAAGCGCGGCAGAATGACGAAAACGGAAACACGGCCGGCTGGGCCTACTATCGGGAGGTGATGGGCTTTGACCGCTGATATTCACATGCAAGCCGTCTCGGCCGAGGCGATGTCCGCCATCGACGGCCTGATGGGCAATTATGTGGCGGCCCTCGACTGGCAGGACTGGAATGGCTGGCTCGGATCGTTCGCCGACAGCTGCCACTATTCGGTGACGAGCCGGCAGAATGCCGAAAGCAACCTTCCTCTCTGCTACATGATCGATGATTGCCGCGCCCGGATCGAGGACCGCGTCAAGTTCATCACGGAGGTATGGGCCTCGACGATCGAGCCATATCGCACCCGCCACGTCACGCAGCGGCTGTCGGTATCCAGAATGGATGACAGGAATTACCGCGTTCTGTCGAACGTCGTGGTGATGTTCACGCAGAACAACGACCCGTCGGGGGTTCTGGTGACGGGCTATTATGATGACGTCGTCACGGTCGATGGTGGGACGGCCCTCTTCGCAAGCAAGATGGTCTACATCGACGGAACGCCCGCCCGCTACCTCGCCTATCCGCTTTGAGAAGAATGATGACAGACCAACAGTCGAATATGCCGTCGCCGATCGTCGCCCTGGGCTATCTGGGTTTCTATGCGCAGGACCTCGCCGCGTGGGAGGAATGGGCGACCCAGATTTTCGGGTTCGCGAAGGTTCGCGCGCCGGAAGGCATTTCCAGCGATCATCTCTACCTGCGGATCGACGAGCGCCAATGGCGCTTCGCGGTCGAGCCCGGCACGGAAGGCCGCGTCGCTTTCATCGGCTGGGAGGCCGCCGACGCCAACGCGTTGGAGGAGGTCCATCGGCGGCTCACCGCCCAGGGGATCGAGGTCGTCAGGGATGCCGAGCTGGCGCGAAAGCGCTGCGTGCAGGACCTGATCCGCTGCGAGGATCCCGACGGCTTCCGGCTGGAGTTCTTCCACGGCCATCTCGTTTCCCGCGAGCCGTTCGTCTCTCCGCGCGGCATCGGCTTCGTCACCGGCGACATGGGGCTCGGTCACATCCTCATCACGGTGAGCGACATCGAAAAGTCGAAGGCCTTCTACCTGGACCTGCTCGGCTTCAGGATGAGCGATTACATCGTCTTCGGCGGGAACAAGGTGCATTTCACCCACATCAACCCGCGTCACCACAGCCTGGCCTTCGTCCAGACCAGCGATCGCATCGCGCGGCTGGGCCACTTCATGGTGGAGGCCGACGATGTCGACGCCGTCGGCTTCGCGCTCGACCGTCTTCATGCCAGCACATGGCAGCTGAAGGAGACCCTCGGGCGCCACACCAATGATCGCATGCTCTCCTTCTACTGCGAGAATCCTTCGGGGTCGCAAACGGAGTTCGGTTGGGGCGGGCGCAAGGTCGCCCACCCCGGCTGGCTGGTGGAAACCTATGATGCGACCGCATTCTGGGGACACAAGGTTCCGGGCACCGAATATTCGGACAGGGGTCCTCAGTCTCCACGCGAAGGAATTTGAAAATGGCGGAAAAGATTCGGGTGTGCGCGGAGGGCGAGATCGAGGACGGCGGCTTCAAGGTCATCGCCCTCAGGGAACCGGTCGCGATATTCAACCTTGGCGGGGAATATTACGCGCTCAACGACCATTGCACGCATGAGAAATGTTCGCTGACCCAGGAAGGCTACGTCATCGGCGACGAGCTGGAATGCGGATGGCATTACGCCAAGTTCTCGATCCGGACCGGTGAAGTGACGGCTCCGCCGGCGACGCGAAACCTGAAGACATATCAAGTCCTGGTCGAGGGATCCGAAATATTCGTCGTCATTCCCGATCCCGAATGATCTCGTCCTGGATCGATTCCGGATTTCCACCTGCACCGTGCCAGTTGAGCGACGTGTTCCTGCGGAACGCGATGTCAAGATTTTGAGAGGGATACCGTGTCTGAGGATGTGAGCACGAAGATTCTGATCGTGGGAAGCGGCGCCAACGCCATTTCCCCGGCGGTCAAGCTTGCGCTGCGGGGCGAGACCGATTTCCGCATGATTACCAAGGACTCGGACTTTGGCGGGGTATGGCACGTCAATCGCTATCCGGGATGCATTACCGACATCCATGTCGCGGCCTATCAGTTCTCCTATGAGATCTCGGGCGACTGGACCTCGTCCCACCCCGAAGCACGGGAAATGGCGGCTTACCTCCGGAAGGTCGCGCGCCATTACGGGCTTTACGACCATGTCGATTTCAACACCGAGCTTCTCGACGCCGAGTGGGACAAGGACGGCCTGTACTGGAAGGTCACGACCAACGGGACGACATATCGCGCCCAGTTCCTGATCCTCTGCACGGGCTTCCTGGAGCAGCTCAAATTTCCGGAACTCGAAGGCAAGGAGAGGTTCAAAGGACGCCTTTTCCACTCGGTCCATTGGCCCGAGGGATATACCGGCGAGGGCGATCGCATCGCCGTTCTCGGCACCTCCGCGTCAGGCGTGCAGATCGTGCCCGAAATGCAGAAGGTCGCGGATCACGTCTTCGTGTTCCAGCGCACGGCCATGCACCTTCTGCCGTTGAACAGGGAGGTCTATTCTTCCGACGAGCTGGCGCGGCGGCGATCCGACCCGGAGTTCCTGGTCAGGGAACGTGACGAGAAGCTCGCGATGTTCGACAAGGTCGCCTATGACGCTCTCTTCAAGTCCGAGACGCCTCAACAGGTCGCCGAGCGGCAGGCGCTGATCGACGCGCATCGCGAACGCCTCGTCCCCGATCCCGATCTCCGGGAAAAGCTGACGCCGCAATATCTGCTGGGCTGCAAGCGTCCCACCCGGACCGACCTCTTCTATCCCAGCCTCCAGCAGCCCAATGTGACGCTGATCGCCGAGGGCGCCGTCGCGCTCGACGAAGGGGCGATCATATCGGGCAGCGGCCAGGCGTTCGAGGTCGACACGGTCGTCATGGCGACCGGCTTCTACTGGGGCGGGGATATCCTCAACCGCATCCGGCGGCGTGACGGCCGGACCGTGGCGCAGCATCAGGCCGGGCACCGCAGGGCGCACAAGTCCGTGTCGCTATCGGGCTGCCCCAATCTGTTCCTGGTCGGCGGCGCCGGCGCCAATGGCGCCGTCTGGAACGGCTATGCTCCGGGCGAACTGGTGCCCGACTATATCTTCGCCGTCCTCGACCATATGGAAGCCAACGGCATCGACGCCTTCGAGGTCCGGGAGGAATGCGAGACCGAATGGAAGGCAAGGACCGATGACGTCCTGTCCAGGGCGGCGATCGTCGTGGGCGGATGCGTCAACTACATGCTCGACGAATCCGGCCATGACATGTCGAGCTGGCCGGGAACCATGCGGGACATGGAAAGAGCGATGCAGATCTTCGAACCGGACCATTATCAGCCGATTGGAGCAGGTTCGTAGGGAAGGGAGCGGGGAGGAAACTCCCCGCTTCGCCTGTCTCGCCGGACGGGAAGGGGGAGGGGCTTAGCGGTTCGCCGCCAGCAGCGCGGCCGCCGGTTCGGGCGTGCCCCGGGGAAAGCCGAAAATCTTCAACTGGCGATCGTGGGAGAACTCGATGTGATCCACGGTCGACCGCTCGAGCAGCTCGACGTCGCCTCTGCGGATCGCATCGACCTGCAACCGGTGGTGATCGTTGATGCTCTCCGTTCCGATCCGGATATAGGATCGGTACCATAGCCGCAGCGAGCCGAAGTTCAGGAAGCGGATCGCCTCGACCAGGAAGCGGTTGTAGCTCGCCTCGGCGATCGCCAGGTGGAAATCATAATCGAGCTCGGCGACCTGGTACGGGTCATTCGCGCGGATGGCTTTGTCGAGCTGATCGCAGAGCTTCTCCATGGCATCGAGGTCGGCGGCCGTCGCCCGTTCGGCCGCCATCAGCGCGGCCTTCACCTCGAAAATCTGGCGCGCTTCGTACAGGGCGGCCAGGTCGTCGATGCTGGTCGATCGGACATGCGGCGTCCGGTGCGGATGCCAGACCACGAACTCCTCGCTCGACAGGCGCTTGATCGCCTCGCGGATCGGGGTGCGTCCGACGTCGATGCGCTCCATCAGCACGGTCTCGTCAAGCGGCGATAATTCGCCGAACTCGCCGGTGACGATCGCCTTGCGCAGGTTCCAATAAGCTTGCTCGGTTTTCGTCGTATAGTTCTGACCAGCCATCAGGGCGCTTTTCCTCTCGGTTCGTTCGCCAGTCGCGATCCGGAGTGGGACCGCATCAATATATTCAGATTATCTTTATCGCACCGGAGGGGCGTTGTCGATGCTGATGGCAGGGGCGCCGCTACCCGACACCCGAGCAATCCTGCCTCGGCCCGCCGCTTCGGACGACCGGTCATGGCCCGCCCTCACAGGGCAGAAAGCGATTGACAGATTCAAAATATATTGTTCATATATGGCAATTCAAGGAGAGGCCCCGGATCAGGGGCGACCAAATCACTCATGTAGTGGAGGACGCACGGTGGTGCCGAGCAGTGACTATCTGAAGTCTCTCGTGGATATCGAGGCTGGCAGGATTAGCCCCGAAATCTTCATCGATGAAGATATTTATCGACTGGAGCTGGATCGGGTGTTCGGTCGGAACTGGCTGTTCCTGGCGCACGACAGCATGATTCCGAAGCCGGGCGACTTCTTCAGCACCTATATGGGCGGCGATCCGGTCGTCGTCGCACGGCAGCCCGATGGTTCGGTGCGGGCGTTCCTCAACGCCTGTCGCCACCGGGGGATGCGGGTCTGCCGCGCCGAGAGCGGCAATACCAAGTCGTTCTTCTGCACCTATCATGGCTGGGCCTATGATACGGCGGGCAACCTGATCAACGTCCCGAACCTGTCGGATGCCTACAAGGACCGGCTGTCCCTCAAGGACAACGGCCTCATCCCTGTCGCGCGGATCGAGAGCTACAAGGGGCTCATCTTCGGCAACTTCGACGCCACCGCTCCCTCGCTGGAAGAGCATCTGGGCGATCTCAAATATTATATCGACGGATGGGTCGATCAGGTCGACGGCGGCATCGAGGTCCTTCCCGGCGTCGTGCGGTGGACCATCAACGCCAACTGGAAGCTCGCGGCCGAGCAGTTCGCGGGCGACACCTATCATGCGCCGACCAGCCATGCGTCGTCGCTGCTGTCGTTCGGGCCGCCGTTCGAAGGCAAGGACGGCGCGCATGTGGCCTTCCGCGAAGGGCATGGCGAAAGCTTCCTGTTCAAGCGCCATACCCGCTTCTCCGAGGATCCGCTCAGCCTCTACAACGACGCCAAGCTCGAAGCCGCCAAGGCCAGGGTCGGCGATCGCGCCGAGTTCGTCGCGAACTTCACCGCTTTCCCCGCATTTTCGGGACTGCCCGGTTCGTCGAACATTCGCGTCTGGCATCCCAAGGGCCCCAATAAATTCGAGATCTGGTCCTTCACGGTGGTCGACAAGAATGCACCGCCCGAGGCCAAGAAGGCGATGCAGGTCTCGGCCTCCTTCACCGAGGGGCCGGCGGGCGTGGTCGAGACCGACGACGGCGAGAATTGGGGGCTGATCGGGGCGATCCTCGAGCAGGGTCATCAGGCCCGCAAGATGCGCTGGAACTATCAGATGGGCGACTACCCCGCCACCGGGCATGAGGAATTCCCCGGCGCCTATCGCGACAGCTTCTTCGGCGAGGCCGGCCATCGGGCCTTCTATCGCCGGTGGCTCGAATTCATGACCAGCGAGGAGTGGCCCGTCCTCACCCAAGAAGAGCGCGACGCGTTCAACAAGCCGGGAGCGTGAAGTGGTGTCTCAGATCGACAAGCAAATCGAACGGCAGTTTCGCGTCGAACAGTTCCTCTATCGGGAAGCCGATCTCCTCGATAGCTGGGAGTGGGGGAAGTGGTTCGAACTCTTCACGGAAGACGTCCGCTACTGGATGCCGCTCCGGCGGAACCTGCAGCGCCGCGAGCGCGGTACGGGACAGTTGCCGACCGGCCTCGAAATGGCGCTCGTCGACGATGATCACACGCAGCTCAAGATGCGCGTCCAGCAGATGTCGTCCGGGCGGCACTGGGCGGAAGACCCACCCTCGCGGTGCCGCCATCTGATCTCCAACGTCGTCGTCGTCGAGGAAGACGAGGCGAGACAGGAGCTCGTCGTCCGCTCCAATTTCATCGTCTATCGCAACCGCCTCGAGCGGGAAGTGGATATCTGGGCGGGCAATCGCGAAGACACGCTGCGGCGGCAGGGGGATTCCTTCCGGATCGCCAGCCGGACCATCCTGCTGGACCAGAATGTGGTTCTGTCGAAGAACCTCAGCGTCTTCTTCTGAGTGGGCTCGGTGGAACAGCGATCCGACACGGGCCGGCGACTTGAGGTCGCCGGCTCCACCACCCATTTCCACGATCTGGGATCGGGAGAGCCGTTGCTGCTGCTTCCGGCCTACGGTCCCCTGCCGGGCACGACCGGCTGGCTGACCTATTCCAAGGTCCTGCCCCATTTCGTCGAACGGCGGCGCTGCATCATCGTCGACTATCATAATTTCGGGATGTCATCCCCGCTCGTCTTCGACGAGCCGGCGCACGACGTCTTCGTTCGGCAGGTCAGGGCCGTTCTCGATCATCTGGGCATCGCGCGCTGCGACGTCGTCGGCACGTCGACCGGGGGCACCGTCGCGATCGACCTCGCGCTTTCCGATCCGAACCGCGTGTCCCGGATGGTCGTGGGGGCCTGTGAGGCATCCACGGGCGGGGACCCTTATCTGCTCTCTCCCTGGCCCAGCGAGGTTGCGAAGCTGTCGGCCGAATATCAGGGCAATCCGCCCGATCTCGATCGGTTGAGGCGGCTGTTGAACGCGATCGTCCACGATCCCGCCATGATCGACGAGGGGACGATCCTTTCGATCCTGGAATGGGCGATCAACGAGCCCAAGCATGCGGAAGCATGGAGCCGGTCCCGCAGCGTCCCTTCGGGCAAGCTCGAACGGCTGAAGGAGATCGCGGCACCGGTGCGGATCATTCACGGCCGGTTCGACCGGATGGTCCCCGTGGAAGGGGCCATTCGCCTGATGAACTACCTTGCCGATCCCGACCTCGTCATCCTGAACCGGTGCGGCCATTGGCCCGCCTTCGAGCGGCCGGAAGAGTTCGCTCGCCAGGTTCTCGGATTCCTTGGCCGATGACGCAAATGCCCGGCAAGGACGGCGCCGTCTCAGCGCGACTGAGCCATGTCCTGGACCTGATCGCCGCAGGTGCCGTCCCGGCCGAGCGCGCCTATACGCATATCCTGGCGGGTACGGCGCGCGGCGAAGCCCGCGCGGCCGACGGCCGCGCGGATCGGGGCGAAGCGATCGGCGCGCTCGACGGCGCCCTGGTTTCCGTCAAGGCGATGCTGGACGTGCGGGGACTCCTGACCGATGCGGGGTCCGCTACCCTGCGCGGACGGCCGCCGGCCGCGAGCGACAGCAGCGTGGTGTCACGGCTTCGGTCTGCGGGCGCCGTCGTCGTCGGCACGACGCAGATGACGGAGTTCGCCTTTTCGGCGGTGGGCACCAATCCCAATTTCCCCGCCTTGGGCAATCCCTCTCATGACGCGGGAGCGGATTTGCGGAGGGTCGTCGTCGGGGGCGGCGGTTTCGGTCGGCGGGGCCTGGTGACATCGCCATCGGCAGCGATACGGGCGGCTCGCTGAGAATCCCGGCGGCCCCTTTGCGCCTGGTCGGTTTCAAGCCAACGGCTTCGCGGGTTCCGGCGGCCGGCAGCTTCCCCTTGTCGCAGACGCTCGATTCGATCGGCCCCATCGCTCGATCGGTGAAGCTTTGCGCCCTGGCGGATTCGGTCCTTGCCACGGGCAAGGCATCGGACGTCGCGGCCATCGGCGTGGATCGCTTCCGGCTGGTCGTCGCCCGTGGGAGGCTGTTCGAGGGTTGCGACCAGGCGGTGCTCGACGCCTTCGACGGCGCGATCGATCACCTGCGGCGATCGGACGTCCGGATCTCGGACGGATCGCTCGAACCGAGCGGCATCACCGATCTGGCGCCGGTCGACCCCAACACGCGGAGCCGGATCGAAGCCGGCAGCGGCTTGTCGGCCGTCGATTATCTGGAGATGGCGCGCCTGCGGCGTCAACTGGCCGACGGGTTCGAGCGGTCGATGGAGGACGGGGAGGTATATGTCGTCCCCACGGTCCCGATCGTCGCGCCGACGACGTCGTCGGTCAGCGATCCGGAGCAGTTCCGACGGACCAACGCCTTGCTGCTCCGCAATCCGCGGGTTGCCAATCTGCTCGATTGCCCCTCCATCTCGATACCGCTTCCCAGCCGGGGCCTGCCGGTCGGGATGATGCTGATCGGACGGCGGAACGCCGATCGGCATCTCCTGTCGATCGCGTTGCGGCTGGAAGGCATTCTCGCCCAGGGCGACCGGGACGGATTGGGGATCGCTGGCGAGGGGAGGATTTGAGATGGCATTTACGGAGTTCAACGGGTCGAGCCTCTATTATGAGGTGCTGGGAGAGGGCGATCCGATCCTGCTGATCCATGGCGCGGCGGTATCGGGGCTGTGGTTCGGCGACCTTCCGGCTCGGCTGGCCGAGACCCACCGCGTGATCATGCCCGACCTGCGCGGACTGGGACGCAGCCAGCGCGTCGAGGCGCTCGCGGGGCCAAGGGCCTGGGTCGAGGACATGTGGCACGTCATGGACGTGGCCGGCGTGGCCTCCGCCCATGTCATGGGCTGCTCGCTCGGCTCGCGCATCGCCGCGCGCATGGCCATCGAGAAGCCCGACCGGGTCCGCACCCTCACCGTCGACGCCCCGATCATCGGCCTCAGCGCCCATGGCAACAGCTCGCTCGGCACCGTCTTCGGCGAGGTCGACGAGGACAGCGACCAGGCCCGCGAATGGGCCCAGCTCCATGGTCCCGACTGGCGCGAGGTCGTCGCCTTCTACGGTCGCGCCCGCGCCACCCCCGGCCTCCAGGACTATCTCACCGTCCGCGACGAACTCGCCGACATCGCCATGCCGACCCTCATCTGCCGCGGCGACCTCGACGATCCGGTCCATCCGCTCGAAGCCTCCTTCATCTGGCACAAGCAGACGCCGCGCACCGAATTGTTCGTCGCGCCAGGCATGGCCCAGTCCTCCGTCATGCTCGAACGCAAGGACGACTTCCTCTCAGCCTTCGCCGCCTTCCTCCAGCGCAACGACAAGGACTGAACGCGATGAAGACCGCCATCGTCACCGGCTTCGGTCCCTATCTCGAAGAGGCCGAGAACCCCAGCGGCGCCATCGCCCAGGCCATCCATGGAACCGAGAAGGACGGGGTTCGCATTCATGGCCTGGTCCTGCCGGTCAGCGCCGGCGCGGTGCGGGCGTTGCTGGAGGAAGAGGTGCGAAGGCTCCGTCCGGACGTGCTGATCGTCACCGGCGTGACGCGGGGACGCGCCGCCGTGGCCGCCGAGCGGGTGGCCATCAACGTCATGGATTTCCCGATCCCCGACGTCGACGGACGGGCGTTCATAGACGAAGCCATCGTCGATGGCGGGCCCGCGGCCTATTTCTCCACCCTTCCGATCAAGGCGATAGCGAAGGCCTGGAGGGACCGGGACATCCCTGCCTATGTCTCGAACACGGCGGGCACCTATTTGTGCAACCAGACCTTCTATCTGGCCTGCCATCTCGCATCCTCGCGCCCGATGCGGGCGGGCCTCGTCCATATTCCCCTCTCGTCGGCACATGCGGCGGCGAGCCCGACGCCCGTTCCCTCGCTGGCGTTGGAGACCATGTACGAGGCCGTTCTGACCGCCGCCCTGATATCGGCCAATCATGAAGGTGCCGACCTGAAGCTGGAGGGAGGCCTGACGTGCTGATCGCTCGTCCGGCCAGGCTGCCGAAGGGGTAGGGGCCAAAGACAATGGATCGAAAACGGGCCGCGGACAGCGGCCCTTTTCATGTCGGCTGGTGCCGGCTGAGGGATTCGAACCCCCGACCTTCGGTTTACAAAACCGCTGCACTACCACTGTGCTAAGCCGGCACGCTCCGCGCCCTCATGCGTCAGGGAATGCCGAACGTCCAGCCCTCGACGGCGGCGATCTCCGAAGAAAGTGCGGGCGGCTGCCAGAGGTCGTCACGGGCCGCCGCCTCGGCCAGCCAGGCGGCGGTCAGGATCGCGTCGGTGCTGTGATCGTCATAGCGCGCGAGCAGGGGCGGGCGGCGGATGCCGTAGCCGGCAAGGCCGGCGCGGAGCCGGTCGGCGTCGCGCATCTTGCTGCCGCCGCCGAGGCCTGCCGTCCGGGCGGCGACGGTCGTGTAGATCTCGACGATCGCGGGGCCGGTCTCCGGCAACGGATCGAACGGCCAGACCGGCACCCGGCCGTCCAGCCGGTGGAGCAGCCGCATCCCCGTCAGGCTCGACTTGCCGACCTGCGCGGCGCCGACCAGGTTGAAGCAGCTCGTCGCAGGACCATGGCGGCCGTCGCGGCAGAGGCGCTCGACCAGCCGATAGCGGCCGTTGCCGGCGCCGAACAGGTCGCCCTGCCGTCCGCCATGGCGGCGGAAATGGCGGCTCGCCTCGCCATGGTCGACGAAGGCGCCCGCCTCCAGATGCGGATCGCCGGCGCAGATATCGTCGACCAGCCGCCACAGCGCGCGGGCGTCGGCCGGGCTCTCCGCCCAGCCGGGGAAATAGGCGCCGGCGTCGAGGAAGGGGAAGGCGGTCGAGAAGTCGATCCCGACCAGCAGGTCGCTGCCGCGCCGGGCATGATCGAGCAGCCAGTCGAGCACCGCGCCGCGCGACCAGGTGCGCTCGATCAGCTTCGGGGCGCGGCCCGGCCCGTCGCTGACGGCGATCGCGATGCCCTTCTGCCGATCGCCCTTCGCCCCCGACCAGTCGATGCAGGCGAAGCGCCGGAAGCGGCGGGTCATGCCTTCTTCTTGGCCGGGCGGGGCCTGGGCCGCTTCTTCGCCAGCGCCTGCCCGTGGGCGCGCTCGATCATCGCCAGCACCCGGTCGGGATCGGCGGTGCCGTAGCGGACGAGCACGGCGGGCCAGCCCTCATAATGCGGCGTCTGCCAATAGGTGTCGGGATCGGTCGCCTTGAGCATGTCGACGGTGTCGCGGTCGATCATCAGGCAGAAGCTGCCTTCCTCGCGCCCCGGCGCGACGAAGGCGTTGCCGTTGGCCTTGACCGCCGGGCCGCCATAATGGGTCGAGCGTTCGGCGCCGGGCAGGCCGGCCGCGAAGGCGGTGACCCGGTCCCAGTCGAGGTTCATTTGCCGCCGCGCTCCTGCCGCAGTCGGTCCCAATAGGCGATCCGCTCGGCGATCTTCGCCTCGAAGCCGCGCGGGGAGGGGGCGTAGAAGCTCTGCGGCGCCATTTCCTCGGGCCAATAATCGTCGCCCGAGAAGGCCTCCTCGGCGTCATGGTCATAGGCATAGCCCTTGCCGTAGCCGACGTCCTTCATCAGCTTGGTGGGCGCATTGAGGATATTCTTCGGCGGCATCAGCGAGCCGGTGTCCTTCGCCGACCGGAACGCCGCCTTCTGCGCGGCATAGGCCGCGTTCGACTTGGGCGCGGTCGCCAGATAGAGGCAGGCCTGCACGATCGCCAACTCGCCCTCGGGCGAGCCGAGGAAGTCGTAGGCGTCCTTGGCGGCGAGGCACTGGACCAACGCCTGCGGGTCGGCGAGCCCGATATCCTCGCTGGCGAAGCGGACCAGCCGGCGCAGCACGTAGAGCGGCTCCTCGCCCGCCGTCAGCATCCGCGCGAGATAGTAGAGCGCGGCCTGCGGGTCCGATCCGCGCAGTGATTTGTGCAGCGCGGAGATCAGGTTGTAATGCCCCTCGCGGTCCTTGTCGTAGACCGCCATCCGCCGATGGAGCAGCGCGGCCAGTTCGCCCGGTTCGAGCGGATGGTCGATCGCGATCGAGAAGAGCGTCTCGGCCTGGTTGAGCAGGAAGCGGCCGTCGCCGTCGGCCGAGGCGACCAGCGCCTCGCGCGCGCCCTCGGTCAGGGGCAGGGCGCGCTCCTCGATCTCCTCGGCGCGCGCGATCAGCTTGCCGAGCGCGGCGGCGTCGAGCCGGTTGAGGATCAGCACCTGCGCACGGCTGAGCAACGCCGCGTTGAGCTCGAACGAGGGATTTTCGGTGGTCGCGCCGACCAGCACCACGGTGCCGTCCTCGACATAGGGCAGGAAGCTGTCCTGCTGGGCGCGGTTGAAGCGGTGGATCTCGTCCACGAACAGCAGCGTGCGGGTGCCGATCCGCGCATGCTCGCGCGCCTCGGCGAAGATCTTCTTGAGGTCGGCGACGCCCGAGAAGACCGCCGAGACCGGCGCGAAGCGCAGCCCCACCGCATCGGCGAGCAGCCGCGCGATCGTCGTCTTGCCGGTGCCGGGCGGCCCCCACAGCACCAGCGAGGACAAGCGGCCCGCCGCGACCATGCGGCCGATCGCGCCTTCGGGGCCGGTGAGATGTTCCTGCCCGATCACGTCCGCCAGCGTGCGCGGCCGCAGCCGTTCGGCGAGCGGCGCTGCGTCGGCGGAGGCGGAGCCAGCGGCGGGGTCGGGCGCAAAAAGGTCGGCCATCGCGACGATATAGGGGCGTGATCGCGGGCCGGACAGGGGGCGCGGAAAGTCTCTTGCAAAAACTCTTTCGAGATATATCTTAGAGCTATCGAGAATGATTCGATATAACCAGAAATTGGAGAATGACATTGTTTGGATTTCACAAAGGACATCGGGAGCATGGCCGCCACGGCGGCTTTCATGGCGGTTTCCGCGCGATGCGTGGCCGCCATGGCGGCGGTTTCGGCGGCGGCTTCTTCGATCCCTTCGGGGAGGGCTTCGGCGGCGGCATGGGCGGCCGGCGGGGCGGCGGCCGGCGCCGCGTGTTCGACGGAACGGAGCTGCGGCTGATCCTGCTCGCGCTGATCGGCGACCAACCGCGCCACGGCTATGACCTGATCAAGGCGATCGAGGAGCGGACCGGCGGCGCCTATGCGCCCAGCCCCGGCGTCATCTATCCGACGCTGACGATGCTCGAGGACATGGGCCAGATCGCCGAGCAGGCGGCCGAGGGCTCGAAGCGGCTGTTCGGCATCACCGACGCCGGCAAGCTCGAGATCGGCGAGCAGGGCGACAAGATCGAGGCGCTGTTCGCGCGGCTCGACGCGCTGGGCGAGGAGCAGGGCGGCGGCGAAAGCCGGATGCCGGTCCGCCGGGCGATGATGAACCTCGCCATGGTGCTGCGCGACCGGCTGTCGCGCGATCGCGGCGGCGAACTCGCGCATGAGGTGGCGGCGATCCTCGACGACGCGGCCCGCAAGATCGAGCGGCTGTGAGCGCGGCGATGACGACCAGCGCCACCGCATCGGTGCCGACGGCTTCGGCCAGCCGCTACCTCCAGCAGCTCTGCAAGCATTGGGCGCATAACCTGGAGGTCGAGTTCACCCCGGTCCACGGAACGGTGGTCTTCCCGCGCGATGCGCGAGGGGCCGACCATCCGGGGGACGGGCTGGCCACCTTCGACGCGACCGACGGGACGCTGGAGGTGCGCATCGACGCCAGCTCGGACGAGCAGCTCGACGCGCTGAAGGGAGCGGTGGCCCGCCACCTCGACCGCTTCGCCTTTCGCGAGGCGCCGTTGAGCTTCGACTGGAAGGCGGCCTGACCGGCTGCCTTTTCGGTCAGGGAACCGGGCTTTGCCGGGTGACCCTGACCCCCGCCTCGTGCTGGCGGATGATGCGCATATAGGCGTCGACCAGTTCCTGGTTGACCTGGTCCCAGCCGTAACGCTCGCTGGCCTTCAAGCCGGCCTCGCCGATCGTCCGCCGCACCTCCGGATCGACGCAGAGCGCCTGCAGCGCGTCGGCGAAGGCCTGGGTGCGGCCGGGGGCGATCAGCCGGCCGGTCACGCCGTCCTCGATCAGGCTCTCGCTGCCGGTCGCGCGCGCCGCGACGACGGGCAGGCCGGCGGCCATCGCCTCCAGCGTGACGTTGCCGAAGGTCTCGGTGACCGACGGATTGAACAGCATGTCCATCGACGCCACCGCGCGGCCGAGGTTCTCGCCGGCCTGGAAGCCCGCGAAGACCGCGCCGGGCAGGCGTTTCTCGAACCATTCGCGCGCCGGGCCGTGGCCGACCACCAGCACCTTGTGGCGCACCTGCCGCCGTTCGAGCTGGTCGATCGTGTCGGCGAACACGTCGAGGCCCTTCTCCATCACCAGCCGGCCGACGAAGCCGATCACCACCTCGTCGGTTTCGATCCCCAGCGACCGGCGCCAGTCGTCGCAGCGCCGCTCGGGCTTGAAGATCGTGCGGTCGATGCCGCGCGACCAGATGCCGACGTCATAGCTCATCCGCTGGTCGCGAAGCAGCTGCGCCATCGATTCCGACGGCGCGAAGATCGCGTCGCAGCGGCGATAGAAGCGGCGCAGCAGCGCCTCGACCATCGGTTCGAGGAAGGCGAGGCCGTAATAGCGGAAATAGGTCTCGAACCGGGTGTGGACCGATGCCACCACCGGCAGCTTGCGGCGCAGCGCGAGCGACACGGCGCGATGGCCGAGGATCTCGGGGCTGGCGACGTGCATGATGTTCGGGGCGAAGCGGCTGATGTCGCGCTTGACGCTCGGCGGGATCATCAGCGGGAAGCGATATTCGGCGCGCCCCGGAACCGGCAGCGAGGGAATGCTGATCAGGTCGCCGGTCGGCGGGAAGGCCGGTTGCTCGACGGTCGGCGAATAGACGCGCACCGCCGCGCCCTGGCCCAGCAGATAGGCCACCAGCCGGTTGAGCGCCTGGTTCGCGCCGTCGCGCACATAGTTGTAGTTGCCCGTGAACAGGGCGACCCGAAGCTGCGATGCATCCATCGCGACGCCTTAGGGGCCAAAGCCGATCATCGCAACCGGAACAGCCGGGCAACCCAAGGGTTGTCGCGGTGAAAGCGTGGCGGCGCGGGATCGCGATCGCCGGCAAGGATCGGAAAACGCGGCGTAATCGACAGGAGGGACGGCGATGGAACATTTCTTCACCCGCGTCGCGGCCCGGATCGCCAGCGCCGTGGGACAGCCGCTCGCCTTCGTCATCGCCTTCTGTTCGATCGTCGTCTGGGGTTTCAGCGGCCCGATGTTCGGTTTCTCGGACACCTGGCAGCTGATCGTCAACACGACGACGACGATCGTGACCTTCCTGATGGTGTTCCTGATCCAGAACGCCCAGAACCGCGATGCCGCGGCGATGCAGGCCAAGCTCGACGAGCTGCTCCGCGCCGTCGCCGATGCGCGCAATCGCTATATCGGCATCGAGCATCTGACCGAGAAGGAACTCGAGAAGATCCGCAGCGAGATCGAGGAGGAATATGCGCCGGGCGAGGGCGGCAAGCCCCATCACACCAACAGCATCGCGCACCTGATCCGGCGGCGTTAAGATTTTTCCGTCATTCCAGCGCAAGCTGGAATCTCTTTTCTTTCTCTTGGTTTGTGGCCATTTCCTGAAAAGAAAAATGAGATCCCGGCTTTCGCCGGGACGACGACGGGGATCAGGCCGGCTCGACCCCGCCGTCCATCCATGCCTTGAGCGCCTCGCCGGCGCGCTCGGCCATCATCGCCTTGCGGTCGCCCTTGCGCTTGCGGCCGCCCTTCGCGCCTTCGAGCGGCGGGAACAGGCCGAAATTGACGTTCATCGGCTGATAGCCATCGGCCTCCGCGCCGCCGGTGATGTGGCCCAGCAGCGCGCCGAGCGCGGTGGCGGCGGGCGGCGTCTCGATCGGCCGGCCGAGCAGTTCGGCTGCCGCGAACCGTCCTGCGAGCAGGCCGATCGCCGCCGATTCCACATAGCCTTCGCATCCGGTGATCTGTCCGGCGAAGCGGATGTTCGGGCGCGACTTCAGCCGCAGCGCGCCGTCGAGCAGCTTGGGGCTCTGGATGAAGGTGTTGCGATGGAGACCGCCGAGCCGCGCGAACTCGGCCTTTTCCAGGCCGGGAATGGTGCGGAACAGGCGGACCTGCTCGGCATGCTTCAACTTGGTCTGGAAGCCGACCATGTTCCACAATGTGCCGAGCGCATTGTCCTGGCGGAGCTGGACGACCGCATAGGGCCAGCGGCCGGTGCGCGGATTGTCGAGGCCGACCGGCTTCATCGGGCCGTAGCGCATCGTGTCGACGCCGCGTTCCGCCATCACCTCGATCGGCATGCAGCCGTCGAAATAGGGGGTGTCCTTCTCCCACTCCTTGAACGCGGTCTTCTCGCCGTCGAGCAGCGCCTGGTGGAAGGCCAGATACTGGTCCTTGTCCATCGGGCAGTTGATATAGTCCTTGGTTTCGCCCTTGTCCCAGCGCGAGGCCATCCAGGCGACGTCCATGTCGATCGAGTGATGGTGGACGATCGGCGCGATCGCGTCGAAGAAGGCGAGCGCGTCGGCGCCGGTCGCGGCGCCGATCGAGTCCGCCAGCGCGGCGGCGGTCAGCGGGCCGGTGGCGACGATCACGGGGTCGTCCGCCGGCAGCGCGTCGACCCGTTCGCGGACCAGCTCGATCAGCGGATGCCCGGCGACCGCGCGGGTGACCGCCTCGGCATAGCCTTCGCGATCGACCGCGAGCGCGGAGCCGGCGGGCACGCGATGGGCGTCGGCCTTGGCCATGATCAGCGATCCCAGCGCCCGCATCTCGGCATGGAGGAGGCCGACCGCGTTGGTCGGGTCGTCGGAACGGAAGCTGTTCGAGCAGACCAGCTCGGCGAGGCTGTCGGTCTGGTGTGCCGGCGTAGCCTCGATCCCGCGCATTTCGGAGAGGCGCACGCGGATGCCGGCCTGGGCGAGCTGCCACGCGGCTTCCGAACCGGCGAGCCCGCCGCCGATCACATGTATCTGATGAACCATGGCCGCGCTTTACGGGCCTGGTCCCGCGATCGCAACGGCACTCGTCATCCCGGCGGAGGCCGGGATCTCGGGAGGCTCCTGCCTCGACCTCATCTCCTCTCTCCCGAGACCCGGCTTCCGCCGGGTGATGGACAAGAGAAGTCCGTCGTCAGGTGAGCTTGGCGAAAGCCCAGCCGATCATCGCCCAGAGCAGCGCCGATCCGCCGATGGCGATCAGCAGCCCGACATAGGGCGGGTAGCGGTCCTCCCGTCCGACGTCGAGCAACCCTACCGGAATACAAATGATGGCAGTGCGAGCATGTGCATGGCGTCCACGGCCTTTCATCGATCCATTCTCCCCCGCCGCCCGGAAAACGAACCTGCTCGTTCCAGGCGCCGGGATTGCTTTTACAGCATTCGGGAGATGAAAGCATCGGGGGGCTAGACCAATGTCTAAGCCCGGGCGTGGATTGGTTCGCGCGAGGGAAGTCGCCTCCGGGCCCTGCGCTCGCCGGGCGCCGGAGGCTTCCCTTTAGTTGAAGGTGGCGCGGTCGCCGGCCTCGCCGACCGACTGGATGTCGCGGCCGAGGCCCTTCACGGTGTTGCAGGCACAGAGCGCCAGGAGCGCGCAGCCCAGAACCGTCACCGCCAGCATGTTACGCATCGCCTATATCTCCCTGCGGACAAGGCGAAGCGTTAGCTGTCCGCTTCCCGGGCTGTCCATATCAAAACGATGGCGGCACGATCATCCGTGGCTCACCCGCTCGAGGCCCAGCCAGCCGGCCATCGTCGCCAGTTCCTCGTCCAGCGCGGCCTGGGTCGCGGCCGGGGCGTCGGGTTCGGGGTGCGTCGACAGCACGCGCAGCACCGACGCCTGCCGGTCGGCCTTCAGGTCGACGCGCGCGACCAGCCGGTCGCCGAGCAGGAAGGGCAGGACATAATAGCCGTAGCGGCGCTTCTCGGCGGGGGTGTAGATCTCGATCCGGTAGTGGAAGCCGAACAGCCGTTCGGTGCGGTCGCGCTCCCAGATCAGCGGATCGAACGGAACGAGCAGCGCGCGGGCGTCCACCCGGCGCGGATGGCGGGCGTCGCGGTGCAGCCAGGCGGGCCGGCGCCAGCCCGCGACCGAGGCGGGCAGCAACACCCCTTCCTCTGCCAGCTCGGCGATCGCGGCCCTGGTGTCGGCGACGCCGGTCCGGAAATAATCGCGCAGGTCGGTCTCGGTGGCGATGCCGAGCGCGGCGGCCGCGCGGGCGATCAGCGCGCGATGCGCCGCCGCCTTGTCCGGGGTGGGCAAAGCGAGGATGGCGGGCGGGATCACCCGCTCGGTCAGGTCGTAGACCCGCTCGAACCCGCCGCGCCGCGTGGCAGTGGTGATATGCCCGGCCCAGAACAGCCATTCGAGCTTGCGCTTGCTGTCGCCCCATTCCCACCAGCCGCTGCGGCTCTTGCCGTCGTCGAAGTCGGAGACGGCGAGGGGGCCTTCGGCGCGGATGCGGTCGAGCACCGCGTCGACCTCGCCGCGCTTCTCCCGCGCATAGACGCGCAGCGACGACCAGCCGCGCTCGCCGCGATCGGCCTCGGCCATGCGCCAGCGCAGCAGCGGGTGGAGGTCGAGCGGCAGCAGCGACGCCTCATGCGCCCAATATTCGAACATGCGCCGCTTCGATCGCCGGCCCCAGGCCGCCTCGTCGAGCGCGGCGCGGTCATAATGGCCGAGCCGCGAGAAGGCGGGGAGGTAATGGGCGCGCGACAGGACGTTGACGCTGTCGATCTGGTGGAGCCCCAGCCGGTCGAGCGTGCGGCGCAGATGGAGGGTGCCGGGCGCCGGCGGCCGGGCCGCGCCGAACCCTTGCGCGGCGAGCGCGATGCGGCGCGCCTGGGCGGGCGACAGCGTCGCGGTCAACGCCGCTCCATCCGCCGCGCCGCCCAGGCATAGTCCTCGGCGGCCTTGCGATCCCTGGCGTCCTTGAAGGCGACCTCGGGATCGGGCGCGGCGCCAAGCGCATGGAGCAGGATCCACAGCGCGAAGCGCCGGCCGGACTCGCGTTCGGTGCCGAACGCGATCGCGACCCGCTGGCGGCCGTCCTCGATCGCCGCCTCGTCGAGCGCGTCGAGGTCGTCGGTGCCGAAATAGTGGAGGAGGAGCGCGTCGAGATCCATGCGCCGAGCGATGCCGTGGGGCCTGCGCGAAGGCAAGCCCTCGATCGCCATTCGTATATCCCCCCATTGACCTTCCGGCCCCGAAGGCGGTGAGATCGGATTTGCGCCGCTGGAACGATTTTCGCGGATCGGCAATTCGTCTGGCGCATTATGCTCCGAAAGGAGGGAGCGCGACCGATGCTTGAACATCTTCCCCGCTGGCTGGGAGCCATGCTGCGCAATGTCCGCGCGGGCCATTCGAAGCTGGTGATCGCCCAGCCCGAGCTGGAGATCGGCGATACGGTGATCGACCTGAGCAGCCCGGCCTTCGCGTCGGGCGCGCGGCTGCCGGTGCGCTTCACCGCGGACGGCGAGGGCGTGTCGCCGCCGCTGCTGTGGGGAGAGGTTCCGCCGGGCACCGCCAGCCTCGCGCTGATCGTCGAGGATCCCGACGCCCCGGCGCTCCAGCCGCTGGTCCATGCGCTCGTCTGGAACATCCCGCCCGACGAACGGCACCTGCCCGAGGGAGCGATCGTCGCCGACGGCGACGGCGCATCCGCAGGGCCCGACGTCGGCCGCAACAGCCTGTTCGAAGGCTGGCTGCCGCCTGATCCGCCGAGCGGACATGGCAGCCACGACTATGTCTTCCAGCTCTTCGCGCTCAGCGAAACGATCGAGGTCGGTCCCAATCCCGGCCGGTCGGGGCTGGTGCGCGGGTTGCAGGGGCGGGTGCTCGGCGCCGGCATGCTGGTCGGCACCTATTCGCGCGGCGAGGAGGCTCCGCTCGGCGGGCCGGGCGTCGCGGGCGCGTCGCCGGCCTGAAGGTTCAACCCGCCGCCGCCTGTGTGGATGGATCGCGATGGCGATAGGAGCGTTCGCGGGTGGCGTAATAGAGGTTGAGCTTCTCCCACGCCTCCTCCGCCGTTTCGACGAAGCGGAACAGGTTGAGGTCGTTCTCGCCGATCACGCCTTCCTCGACCAGCGCCTCGAAATCGAGGACCCGGCGCCAGAAGTCCTGGCCGAACAGGAAGATCGGCAATTGCGCCATCTTGCCGGTCTGGACCAGGGTGAGCAGCTCGAACAGCTCGTCGAACGTGCCGAAGCCGCCGGGGAAGGCGGCGACCGCGCGGGCGCGCAGCAGGAAGTGCATCTTCCTCAGCGCGAAATAATGGAACTGGAAGCTCAGATGCGGCGTCACATAGGCGTTCGGCGTCTGCTCGAACGGCAGGACGATGTTGAGGCCGATCGATTCCGCGCCGACGTCGTGCGCGCCGCGATTGGCGGCTTCCATGATCGACGGGCCGCCGCCCGAGCAGACGACGAACTGGCGCTTGCCGTCGGCGTCGAGCGGGCACTGGCTGGCGGTCTGGGCCAGCTTGCGCGCCTCGTCATAATAGCGGCTCTTGGCCTGCAGCCGCTCGGCGATCCGCCGCTGCTTGGGGGTGACCGCCGACTTGACCAGCGCCTCGGCCTTGCCCGGCTCGGGGATGCGGGCCGAACCGTACATCACGAAGGTCGATCCGATGTTCGCTTCCTCGAGCAGCAGCTCGGGTTTCAGCAGCTCCAGCTGGAAGCGCACCGGGCGCAGGTCGTCGCGCAGCAGGAAGTCGGTGTCCTGGAAGGCGAGCTTATACGCGCTGTCGGTGGTCTGCGGGGTTTCGGTGGCGGTCTTGGCGACCGCCGCATCCTCCTTGGCCCGGGGGAAGACGCGCTTGGGTACTTTTCTGTGTGCCATATCTCTCTGTTACAGATAGTCGGCTTTCGCCGATATTACAGGGGCGGGCAGGCGCGGATGTCTATCGGCAATAGGGACCGCTGCCCATATCGAAATGGAAATGGTCGTGGTGGAGCGCGTTGGCGTCGGGCCCGAGCACGACCGAGAAGCGCCCGCACGCGGCCTTGTGGAGCGCGCGGAGGAATCCGCGTATCTGCTGGTCGTCGCCGTTCCAGCCGTCCTTGACGCTGATCCGCCGACCGTCGCGGAGGCGGAAGGCGGCGATGTCGATGGCATTGGCGCGGCCATGTTCGGACAGGCGGTTGCCGGCCTGGTTGTTGACCGGCCGGCAGGCGAAGCTGCCGAAGCTCTCGATCCGGACGACGTCGGAACCCAGCCAGCGCTGCGCCAGGGTCGGCACGTCCTGTCGCACCCAGCGGACGAAGGGCAGGGCGGCTCCGCATTTGACCGCGCCGAGATTGGTCACCGGAATGCCGACCGCGACCAGCTTGATCGCGGAGGTGGCCGAACAGCCATTGTCGAAGCGGCGGTCGGGCAGCGCCTCGACCTGCGCGCCCTCGGCCCGCAGCGCCGCGACGCACTGGCGGAAACGCTCGGGCGTCTCGACCGGTGGCGTCCAGCCGCGGCGCGGCGCGCGCGGCGAGGGGATGCACCCGGCCAGCGCGACCAGGACGACGAGAAGGCCGGGCAGGAGCCGGTGGCGGCGAAGGGGGGAGCGGCGGCGATGGCCGGCGGGGACGAAGGACGACACACCGCCACCATAGTCAGCCGCGTTCATATTTCCAGTTGAGACGCTTGCCCTCCTCGAGCTGGGCGATCGTCGTGTCGAGTCGCTTCCGGCGCGTCTCCTCGCGCTTCGCCCCGGTGATCCACTCGACATATTCGCGCCGCTGTCCCGGTGGAAAGCCTTCGAAGGTCGCGGCGGCGCGCGGCGAGGCGCCGAGCGCGGCGATCAGGTCGGCGGGCGGCTCGACCGGCGGCCTGGCATGCTTGAGCGGGCGGGGCGCCTTCTCGCCGCTTTCGATCAGCCGGGCCGCCCGCGCGATCATGTCGCCGAGCAGGGCGGGATCGGGCAGGTCGGCGATGGCGGCGATCCGCCCGAACTGGCCCATGGCGTCCTTCTCCGGCGCCTGCTCGCCGGTCACGCGCCGGTTCTGCCAGAAGCCGAAGGCGACATGCGCCTTGAAGGCGGCCATGCTGCAAAGAATGGCGCCGTCGAGCACGAAATGGGGGAAGCCCCATTTGATCGTCTCCTCGGCTTCGGGGCAGCTTTTTCCAACCAGATCACGGAGATGGGCAAGAACCGGCCGGGCAAAGGGCGCGGCTCGATCAATATAGGCGTCGATGCGGGGATCGCTCTTCATCGATCGATGCTGTCCCAAGCTGGTCCGAAATCGAGACGAAACAGTCCGAAAGTCGGAAGAGTTTACGTTTCAACCCTTTCCCTTGGAATACATATCGCGCACAGTGCGACGCTGAAAGGGCGCCTGTGGCGTCTGATCGGGGTGGGAATATGAATGGATTTTCCGGCGGGCTGGGCCTTGGGCTCGGCGCCGCCCTGATGCTGTTGTCCACAACCGCCGATGCCGCGGACCCGCCGTCGCGGGCGAACGCGATCGCGGCGGCCGATGCGGCGGCGGGGCTGCCCGCCGCGCAGGACCCCGGCGTGCCGGTCTGCGCGACGCCGCCGGAATCGGGTCGCAAGCTGGCCGGCGACATGGAGCTCGGCTCCGAAGGGCACAGCATCGAGCTGCAGAACAGCGGGATGCGTGACGCGCTCGTCAAGATCCGCCACGCCGATAGCGGCCGGCTCGCCGCCAGCTTCTTCCTGCGGCGGCAGGAGGCGATGTCGATCGAGGGCGTGCCCGACGGTCGCTACCTGATCCAATATGCGTTCGGCCCGGCGCTTGCGCCCGATTGCAAGTCCTTCACCCGGATCCTCAAGGCCAACCAGATGCCCGAGGCCGACGACATGATCACGCAGGTGATCGACGACGACGAGCATACCGAGGTGAAGCGGTCGAGCGTCTCCTACGACATCTCGGTCAGCGAGAGCGCCAATGTGAAGCCGGTCGCGATCGACGCGGCGGCGTTCAACGCGGAATGAACATGCAGGGCCCGATCGGCTATCCGCCGCCCACATTGGTGCGGAAGCGGTCGGGCCTGCGCATGCGCCTGGCGGTGGTGCTGGCGACGGTCGCGCTGGCCGCGGGCGGCTATGGCGTCGCCCGGTTGTTCCTGTCCGCGCCGAAGGCCGCGCCCGCGCCGTCGGAGGCGAGGCCCGCCGCGGTGACGGCGTCGGCCGACACGCCCGCCGCCGCGATGCCCGACGCGGCGGCGGCGGTCGTCGTCGAGGCGCCGGCCGATGCCCCGGCCGTCGACACGCCGGTCGATGCCCGCCGTGCCAACGCCTGGTATTATGTCTCCCGGCTGGGCGATGGCCCCGGCGCGATCTACAGCCGGACGGGCGGGCAGTGGAGCTATGCGCTCGCCTGCACCAGCGCCACGCGGACGATCGAGATCATCGCCATCGGCACCGGATCGCCCGGCGGTTTCGACCGGCAGGCGATCAGCGTCGGCAAGGTCACGCTGATGATGGATGCCAGCTATTCGCTCGACGGCGGCGGCACGATCAGCACCACGTTGCCGGCAAGCCATGCCTTTTTCGATGCGCTCGACGGATCGGCGCCGATGACGATCCAGCTCCACGCGACCCGCAAGGCGGTGGTGCCGGTCGGCCCCGCCGTCGTTCGTCTGATCCGCGACTGCCGCGGTCGCAGATAGGACAAAAGCGAGGCCGCCCAGGGGTTTCCTTCGCCGTCCCGATCCGCCATGGACGGGGGATGGCTTTCCGATCGACCGATATCCGACCGTTCGCCCTGCTGGTCCTGCTGGCGCTCGGCGGCTGTGCCGCGACCACCTCCGCGCCGCCCGCGCCGGTGCCGCCCCCCGCGCCGCCGGCCGCTCCCGCGCCCGTCGCGCATGCCGGCGACTGGCGCGACTGGCCGATCGCGCCGGGGACATGGCGCTATGTTCCGGGCACGCCGGTGTCGGCGGCGCGCTATGGCGACGGACAGGCGTCGCAGCTCGTCGTGCAGTGCGACGCGGCGAAGCGGCAGGTGACGATCATGCGCGCGGGGACCAGCGCGCAGATCGAGATCCTCGCCTCGACCCGCAGCGCGCGCTTCCCCGCCGGCCACGTCACCGATCGCGGCGCGGCGATGAGCGCGGTCATCCTGAGCGCGAACGATGCTTTCCTGGACGTGATGGCGTTCAGCCGGGGGCGGATCGCGGTGCGCTCGCCGGGGCTTCCCGACCTGGCGGTCCCGGCCTGGGCCGAACCGGCGCGAGCCATCGAGGATTGCCGAAAATAGAAGATATTACAAGGCTTGTTCGCAGCGCGGCGATGACCCATGTTCGAGTCCTCGGCAACATTGCGAAAGGAGGTGATCCGATGTCTCATGGTTCAGCATGGAGGTCGGTTCTGTCCGTTCGGGGAACGCGTTTCTAAGAGGCGCCATGGTTCTCCGGGCCGGCACTCCGGCCGCTGACCATGTTAGGGGTTGCCGGGGCTTCGGCCTCGGCAACTCTTTTCATTTCCGGGTTTCGCGCGTCGCCCGGGCCGCGATCCGCGCCTGCCACAGGATCAGCAGCGGCACGACCACCAGTTCCATGACCAGCCCCAGCCGGTGCGGCAGGCTCGGCGCACCGACCGCCGCCCAGCTCAGCAGGCGCGCGAGCCCGCCCATCACCACCATCGCGCCGAGCAGGCGGAAGCGCGGCCCCTGGCGCTCGATCGCCGGGATGGTCGAGACGAACGCCATGCCCAGCATCAGGAAGAGGCCCGAGAGATAGCGGAAATGGCTGTCGAGATCGGCCGTCACCACGCCGGGCCGCAGCATCGCCGCGCCGCGCAGGACGCCGTCGATCCCCGTCAGGATCGGCACCAGGCAGGCGACCGCGACGACGCCTTGCAACAGGGTGCGTTCGCGGATCATTCGCGCTCCAGCAGCTCGTCCTGGACGCGGGTGGCGTGGACCGCGATGCGGATCTCGTAGAGGAACATGCCGAGGCCGGCGATCAGCAGCAGCATCGCCAGCACGAAGATGATCGCGATCGGCTGCGCCAGCGCCAGGTCGAACAGCACTGCCGTGAACAGCCCGGCGATGACGATGCAGATCAGCACCGCGCTGATCGTGCAGAGGATCAGCGCGCGGTTGGCGTAGCGCATCCGCTCGTCGATCCAGCGGAGCTGCTGCACCTGATAGGGGTGGCTGGGATCGTTCTTCGCCGTGAAGTGCTGCTCGATCCAGCGCGACCGGTCGACGACGCGGGCGAGCCGCCCGGTCAGCATGTTGAGCATCGCGCCGATCGCGGTGAGCAGGAAGCAGGGGGCCATCGCGAGCTGGATGGTGTGCGCGATGTCGTTGAGTGCGAAGCTGTCTCCCATCGGCGATGGATGGGTCAAGCGCCGGTCGCGGTCAAACGGAAAAGGGAGGCGGTGGCCGCCTCCCTTCCCTTGTCGTGCGACGATGGCGCGGCGGGGTCAGCCGGCGGTCTTGGAACCGACGTTGACGCCCATCGACTGGAGGTAACGCTTCACGTTGCGCGCCGCCTGCCGGATGCGCTGCTCGTTCTCGACCATCGCGATGCGGACATAGCCTTCGCCGTCCTCGCCATAGCCGACGCCCGGCGCGACCGCGACGCCGGCATGGGTGAGGAGCTGCTTCGAGAATTCGAGACTGCCGAGATGCGCGACCGCCGGCGGCAGCGGCGCCCAGCAGAACATCGACGCGCGCGACGGCGGGATGTCCCATCCGGCGCGGGCGAAGCTCTCGACCAGCACGTCGCGGCGCTTCTTGTAGAGCTCGCGGTTCTTCTCGACGATGTCCTGCGGCCCGTTGATCGCCGCGACCGCCGCCGCCTGGATCGGCGTGAAGGCACCATAATCGAGATAGGACTTCACCCGGGTCAGCGCAGAGATGAGCTGCTTGTTGCCCACCGCGAAGCCCATCCGCCAGCCGGCCATGCTGTAGGTCTTCGACATCGAGGTGAACTCGACGGCGACGTCCTTGCCGCCCGGCACCTGCAGGATCGAAGGCGTCGGAACGCCGTCATAATAGAGTTCCGAATAGGCGAGGTCGGACAGCACCCAGATATTGTGCTCCTTCGCCCAGGCGACGAGCCGTTCGTAGAAGGCGAGGTCGACCACCTCGGCGGTCGGGTTCGACGGATAGCCGACGACCAGCACCGACGGCTTCGGCACGGTGAACTTCACCGCGCGGTCGAGCGCCTCCCAATAGCGCTCGTCGGGCGTCGTCGGCACCGAGCGGATCGTGGCCCCGGCGATGATGAAGCCGAAGGTGTGGATCGGATAGCTCGGGTTCGGCGCCAGCACGACGTCGCCGGGCGCGGTGATCGCCTGGGCGAGGTTGGCCAGGCCCTCCTTCGAGCCGAGCGTCACGACGACCTCGCTCTCGGGATCGAGATCGACCCCGAAGCGGCGCTGATAATAGCCGGCCTGCGCCTTGCGGAGCCCCGGAATGCCCTTCGACGCCGAATAGCCGTGGGCGTCGGGCTTGCGGGCGACCTCGCACAGCTTGTCGATGACGTGCGGCGGCGGCGGCAGGTCGGGATTGCCCATGCCCAGGTCGATGATGTCCTCGCCCCGCGCTCGCGCCGCTGCCCGCATCGCGTTGACTTCGGCGATGACATAAGGCGGCAGGCGCTTGATGCGGTAAAATTCCTCGGACATTTGACTTCCTTTGGGTTTCGGACTTGGCGAGCGGGGATCGATCCCCCATGGTCGCCGACGCGACCTATACAGATTCTGCGCGCCGATTGCAGGCGCATCGTGAAAAAAGCTTGGGCAGGAGCTTGGCATGGCGGACATGGGCGAAGAGCGCGGCGCACCCGGAGACGGGGAGGCGTTCGAGTTGCCGTCGTTGGAAGAGGTCCAGCACTGGACCGGGGTGATCGGCCAGGCGCAGCAGATGCTGATGGAGCATATGGCCGAGGCGATGGCCCAGGCCCCCGCAGACCTGTCGCTGCCGCCGCTGCCGTCGATTCCGGCGCCGGTCTTCCCCGATCCCGAGAAGCTGGCCGACCAGCAGAGCGAGCTGATGAAGGCCAGCCTCGGCCTGTTCGGCCAGTTGATGGAGGAAGGGGCGGGGAAGGAGGCCGCGCGCGACCGGCGCTTCAAGGCGGCGCAGTGGCGCGAGACGCCGCTGTTCGGGGTCATCGCCGACGCCTATCTGCTGCTGTGCGATGCCTGGCTGAAGGGCGTCGATGCGCTCGAAGGATTGCCGCCCAAGCAGCGCGAGCAGCTCAAATTCGCCACCCGCATCGTTGCCGACGCGATGTCGCCGGCCAATTTCGCGCTGACCAACCCGCAGGTGCTGGAGCGCATCTTCGAGACGCGCGGCGAGAACCTGCTGCGTGGGCTCGATCATATGCTGGCCGACATCGGCAAGGGCAAGCTGACCCACAGCGACACCGAGGCGTTCGAGCTCGGCCGCAACATCGCCGCGACGCCGGGCAAGGTGATCCATGAGACGCCGCTCTACCAGCTCATCCACTACGCGCCCGTCACCGACACGGTGATGGAGGTGCCGCTGCTGATCTTCCCGCCGTGGATCAACCGCTTCTACATCCTCGACCTCAATCCCAAGAACAGCTTCATCCGCTGGGCGGTCGCCCAGGGCTTCTCGGTGTTCGTCGTCTCGTGGAAGTCGGCCGACGAGAGCATGGCCGACGTGACGATGGACGACTATGTCGTGCGCGGGCAGGTCGACGCGATCGATACGGTCCGCGCGCTGCTGGGCGTCGATCATGTCCACACCGTCGGCTATTGCGTCGCGGGGACGGCGCTGGCGATGACGCTCGCCTATCTCGCCGCGCGGGGCGAGGCGGACAAGGTGAGGAGCGCGACCTTCTTCACCGCGCAGGTCGATTTCAGCGAGGCGGGCGAGCTCAACCTGTTCGTCGACGACGATCAGCTCAAGCTGATCGATGCGCTGACCCAGGGGAGCGGGGTGCTGGACGGCCGCTTCATGGCGGCGACCTTCAACCTGCTGCGCGGACGTGACCTGATCTGGCACTATGTCGTGCAGAATTATCTGCTGGGCGAGGACTATCCCGCCTTCGACCTGCTCTACTGGAACGGCGACGTCACCAACCTGCCCGGCAAGTGGCACCGCGCCTATCTGGAGAATCTCTACCGCGACAATCTGCTGGTCCAGCCGGGCGCGCTGTCGGTCGACGGCGTGCCGATCGACCTGCGGCGGATCGAGACGCCGGCCTATGTCCAGGCCGGGCGCGAGGACCATATCGCCCCGTCGCGCAGCGTGTGGAAGATCACCGGGCAAGTGGCCGGGCCGCTGCGGTTCGTGCTGGCGGGGTCCGGGCACATCGCCGGGGTGGTCAACCCGCCCGAGGCTGGCAAATATCAATATTGGACCTGCGACGTGCCGGTCGAGACGCTCGAAGCGTTCCAGGCTGCGGCGAGCGAGACCAAGGGAAGCTGGTGGCCCGACTGGCAGGCCTGGGCGCGCGCGCTGGCGCCGGCCGAGGTCGCGGCGGAGGGTGCGCGGCGGCCCGGCGAGGGCTCCTTGCCGGCGATCGAGGATGCTCCGGGCCGCTACGTGCGGACGCCCTGATTCGCATCTGCGAAATATTTTGACGTCATTCTGGAACCGTCCGGGCATCCGGACGTTGGCTGGGCGCGTCTGGAATCCCGGATTTCAGCCAGAAAATTGCAGTGCTGTTACGATTATGTTGCACTGCACAATACATCTTGCATCAGCTCAAAAAATGCGTATTGTGCATCGCAACATCAAAGACGGAATTCGATTCGATGGCGGACAAGCTTCCCGGCAAGGACAAAGCGGCATCGGCGGCCAAGGCGGATGCCAAGGCGCCCATGCAGGCCAAGCCCGTCGTGGCGAAGGCCGCGGCCCCCAAGCCGGCTGATCCCAAGCCTGCTCCCGTGGCGGCCGAGGTCGTCGCCAAGCCGGCGCCGGTCGCTCCGGCCGCCAAGGTCGAACCCGTCGCGGTGAAGGCGCAGCCGGCGAAGGCCGTCGCGCCGGAAAAGCCGGCGGTGGCTCCCGTCGCAAAGACTGTTTCGCCGTCGGTCGTCAAGGTTGCGACGCCCGCGGTCAAGCCCGCCCCGGCAGCGTCACAGCCGGAAACGAAGGGAGTGCGCGTCATGGCCACCACCGTTCCACCCCAGCCCAAGGCTGCTGCTGAAAAGGTCAATATCATGATTTCCGATTTCAACGATCGTGCGAAGGCTGCGTTCGAGAAGACTGCCAAGGCCGGCGAAGAGCTGGGCGAGTTCACCAAGGGCAATTTCGAGGCGTTCGCGACCTCGGCGAAGACCGCCGCCAAGGGTGCCGAGTCGCTCGGCCAGGAACTGGCCGACTATGGCAAGAAGAGCTTCGAGAGCGCTTCCGCCACGATCAAGAGCCTGGCCGCGGTGAAGACCCCGACCGAGCTGTTCCAGATCCAGAGCGACTATGCCAAGTCGGCGTTCGACAGCGCCGTCGCGGAAGCGTCGAAGCTGAGCGAAGCCTGGCTGAAGCTGGCCGGCGAGGTCGTCCAGCCGATCTCGAGCCGCTACGCGCTTGCCGCCGAGAAGTTCAAGTCCACGGCGCTCTGATTTCCCTTTCGTCGCGATTTGACGGCCGCTTCCCTCGGGAGGCGGCCGTTTTCGTTGCGGGTTGCATTGCGTCGCCGATCGGGCGAAGCGGTCGCCAGCCTCTTGCCGAAGAGGCCCGGCGTGCCATATTCTCTCCATGTCCCCCATTTGTGTGAGTCCCGCGCCGATCATGAGCCATTCCGCCTTCACCACTGCCCCGACCGGCATGGCCACGCGCAAGGATGGCGATGACAACGGCACCGGCCTTGGCCTCGCCACGCGCACCCGGACGCGGACCAAGAAGCCGTCGCCCTACAAGGTGCTGATGCTCAACGACGACTATACGCCGATGGAGTTCGTCGTCCTGTGCCTGCAGCGCTTCTTCCGGATGAACCTGGAGGATGCGACCCGGGTGATGCTCCACGTCCACCAGAAGGGCGTCGGCGTGTGCGGGGTGTTCAGCTACGAGGTCGCCGAGACCAAGGTGAGCCAGGTCGTCGACTTCGCCCGCCAGAACCAGCACCCGCTGCAATGCACGCTTGAAAAAGCGTAGGAGGACTCCCGCCTTCTCACTGACCGTCATTCCCGCTTTCGCGGGAATGACGGAAAAGGGATGGGCGTGAACGGCTCGACCTATTTTTCCACGACATCTGGGATGCGGCTGGCCACCAGTTCGCGGGCCTTGCGTTCGATCGACCAGAGCAGCCGCTTGTCCTTCGGGTCCCAGGCGATCGCCTGGCCGTTGGTCGGGATCGGGATGGTCGCGACGTGGCGCAGGATCGATCCGGCCTCGGGCAGCGCCACGACATAGAGTTCGGGCCGGTCGTGGCCGGTGACGTAGAGGCGGCCGTCCGCGCCCCAGGCGCCACCGGACGAACTGTAGGGCGCCATCCGGTCGAGCACTTCGGGCGGGAACAGCCAGGCGCCCTGCTCGGCGAAATTGCGGTCGAAGCGGACGAGGGTGGTCAGGCGGTGGTCGCGTCCCGGCTCGCCGCCCTTGCCGTCATAATTGGCGAAGCAGGCCCACCAGCTTCCCCCGTGCCAGTCGAGCCAGGTGAGCGAGCCCCGGCCGGGGCCGAGGCTGCGGCTGGCGACATGCTTCATCGCGCGGGTGTCGAACCATTCGATCGAGCTCGCCATCGGCACGTCGGGGTAGTTGGACGCCGCGCAGATGAGCCGGTCCTTCAGGGCGATGCAGGCGTTCATATGCTTGAACGCGGCCTTGTCGCCCTGCCAGCGGGCGATCATCCGTCCGCTCGCCGGATCGATCTTGCTGATCGCCGCATTGTCGACCGCATAGAGGTGGCGGCCGTCGGACACCGCGCCCTGGCGGGCGTCCTCGGCCGGCACCCGCCGCACTTCGGTCGCGGCCGGCAGGGCCAGCGCCGTTGCAAGGAGCACCGCCAGCATCAGGATGCCGCCGACGCGCCGTCTGGCGTGAGAAGCGGTTTGCCATCGGCCGATCGCGTCACGGAACATTCCCCTTCTTGCATCGGTGGCGGATGGAGTGATTTCGAGGCGGACCTTATCATCGGCGGGCCCGGAAATCACGGTGGACAAAGGGAAAACAGACCCGATCGGGTTCAACCTGAACCGGATCGGGGCTAGACCTTGATCGTTTCAGGCTGAATCAGCCTGAAACGTGAATCAAGGTCTCAACTATTTGAATAGAGCCTGATTCACGCCATCGGTGGAAGCGCAAAGCGCTTCCACCTCAGACGATCAGGCTCTAGGCGCGACGCATGACTCCACGGTTCCCATCGGGTGACGTTTTCATGGCGGCCATCCTGCCGCTTGAGGCGGAGCGGACTCCCCGATAAACGCGGTTCATGGATCGCATCACGATAAGGGGCGGCAACCGCCTCAAGGGCCGCCTGCCGATATCAGGGGCCAAGAACGCGGCGCTGACGCTGCTGCCCTGCTCGCTCCTCACGGCGGAGCGGCTGACTCTCACCAATCTGCCGCGTCTCGCCGACGTCGACAGCTTCGGCCATCTGCTCAACGAGCTGGGCGTCTCGACGACGATGAGCCGCGGCAATGGCGAGACCATCGGCCGAAAGCTCACCATGTCGGCGGGCACGATCGCCTCGACCGTCGCGCCCTACGACATCGTCCGCAAGATGCGCGCGTCGATCCTCGTGCTCGGCCCGCTGGTCGCGCGGGCAGGGGAGGCGACGGTCTCGCTGCCGGGCGGCTGCGCGATCGGCAACCGTCCGATCGACCTGCACCTCAAGGCGCTCGAGGCGCTGGGCGCGGAGATCGAGCTGGCGGCCGGCTATGTGAAGGCGATCGCCCCGTCGGGCGGGCTGCGCGGCGGACGGATCAGCTTCCCGGTCGTGTCGGTCGGGGCCACCGAGAACGCGCTGATGGCCGCCGTCCTCGCCCAGGGCGAGACGGTGATGGAGAATGCCGCGCGCGAGCCCGAGATCGTCGATCTCGCCCGCTGCCTCGTCGCGATGGGCGCCGAGATCGACGGCATCGGCACCGACCGCCTCGTCGTCCAGGGCAAGACGAGCCTGCACGGCGCCGAATATGAGGTGATGCCCGACCGGATCGAGGCGGGCAGCTATGCCTGCGCCGCGGCGATCACCGGCGGCGAGATCGATCTGGTCGGCGCCCGGACCGACGATATGGAGGCGATCCTGCAGGGCCTGCGCACCGCCGGTGTCGGGATCGAGCCGTTCGACGGCGGCATCCGCGTGACCGCGAACGGCAAGCTGCGCCCGCTGACGCTCTCGACCGCGCCGTTCCCGGCCTTCCCGACCGACATGCAGGCGCAGTTCATGGCGATGCTGGCGATGGCGGACGGAACCAGCGTGCTGACCGAGACGATCTTCGAGAACCGCTACATGCACGTTCCCGAACTGACCCGCATGGGCGCGGACATCCAGGTCCATGGCCGCACCGCGATCGTCAAGGGCGTCGACCGCATCGTCGGGGCCGACGTGATGGCGACCGACCTGCGCGCCTCGATGAGCCTGGTGCTCGCCGGCCTCGTCGCCGAGGGCGAGACGCGAGTCCACCGGGTCTATCATCTCGATCGCGGCTATGAGCGGCTCGAGGAGAAGCTGTCGGCGGTGGGCGCGGACATCGAGCGCGAAAGCGACGGCTGAGGAACAGGACCCGTCAGGCGCGCTCGACCTCGTCGGGCTGCGCCTCGCAGGTCTTGCCGGTCTCGCCGGTCGCCATGATCTGGTTGTAGAGCTCGGCCTGGCGCGACCGGAGCTTCCCGCCCAGCGCGTCGAGGTCGATCCTGCCTTTCTCACCGGCCGCGCGGGCGTCCTCGAACAGATCCTCGTCTTCCTCGTCGATATGGTGGACGGTCTCCTCGCCCAGGACGTGGACCTTCGAGGCGAACAGCTCTTCGGTGCCGTCGAGCTGCTCCAGTTCGGCGATGATGCGCTTGCCTGACTGATGCTCGACGATGCCCTCGTTGACTTCGTCGTCGCCGATCACGGGCTTGAGCGCGGGGTAGAGGATCTCCTCCTCGATCGCCATGTGCACGGTCAGCCGCATGCACAGTTCGCGCGCGATGGCGACGAGGCGGTCGGGACGGGCCTTCTCCGCCTCGTCGAACAGGGTGCGGAAGACGTGATGCTCCTCCTTGAGCAGGCTGATCGCCAGCGGATCGTCCTTGGCGATCCGGTGCTTCCCCTGTGCGTTGCGCGAACCATATTTGCCCGGCACGGTCGGCCTCCTTTGCGAAGAAATTCCATTGCGGATCAACGGGCCGGGGCCGTTCGATGTTCCCGCCGACATGGTTAATCCATAACGGACCAATCGCCTGCTGACAGCCATGGGAGGGGCGCTAGTTCTAGCTGGACATGGCACGCGGGGGCGAGCGTACGGGTTGAAGCGGCGTGCTGGAGGGCGCGAATGGCATATTGGGGCTCGGCTCCGATCATCTTGGTTTCCGCCGATACGGAGGAGGGGATGGCGGCGGCGTCGAGAAGCGTGGAGGCCGCCGGCGGGCGGATCGCGGCATCGGTCGATATCGATACGGCGACGGACCGGCTCGACAGCCAGGTCGCGATCGACCTCGTCTGGGTCGACGTCGCCGTCGATCATGGTCCGGCCCTCGACCGGCTGCTCGAGCGGCTGGCCGTCGGCGCGGCGCGCGGCGACTTCGCGGCGATGGTCGTGATCCCGTCGGAGCTGGTCGACATCGTCGCCTCGCAGATCGGCGGCAGCGCCGTCAGCATCCTGGTCGGCCGCAACGCACGCGCGCTGGATGCGGCGCTGGCCGATCGGCTGGCCCGCGCGGCGCCGCAACTTCGCGAGGATGGCGGCGACGAGGCAATCCGGCGCCACGACTTTCCGATGGAGAGCTTCGACCAGCCGCACCGGCCCATCCCGCTGCTGCGCGAAGGCGGCGATGACGGGGAGGGGCGCGGCTATGAGCCGCCGCCGCGTCCGGCCGTCGTCGATGCCGGCATGATCCGCGACATCATCCGCGGGCGCCGCCTGCGCGACGAGCTGTTCGGCGCGGGCCTGTTCGCCGATCCGGCCTGAGACATGTTGCTCGACCTGATGGCGGCGCGGATCGAGCGGCGCCCGGTCGCGGTATCGAGCCTGTGCATCGCCGCGGCGGTGCCGGCGACGACGGCGCTGCGCTGGATCAAGCAGCTCACCGAAGCCGATCTGCTCCGCCGGGTCGCCGATCCCGACGACGGCCGGCGCGTGTTCATCGAGCTGACCGACCATGCCGCGGCGGCGATGGAGGCCTATTTCGCGGCGATGCCGGCCGGCGCGCGAGGCTGACCGGCCGGCCCGGAGGGATCAGCCGATCGCGCGAAGCGCCTGTTCGAAATCGGCGATCAGGTCGTCCGGGTCCTCGATGCCGATCGAGATGCGGACGAGGTTGTCGCCGATGTCGAGCGCGCGCTTGCGCTCCTCGGGCACCGACAGGTGGGTCATGCCGGCGGGATGGCTGGCCAGCGTCTCGGTCCCGCCCAGGCTGACCGCCAGCTTGGCGATCCTGAGCGCGTCGAGGAAGGCGAAGGCCTCCCGCTCGCCGCCCTTCAGGTAGAGCGAGAAGGTCGATCCCGCGCCGTCGCAATGCCGCTGGTAGATGTCGGCCTGGCGCGATCCGGGCTGGAGGAAGCCGAGATAGCCGACCCGGTCGACCTGCGGCTGGCCGCGCAGCCATTCGCAGACCTTGGCGGCGTTCTCGCCCGCGCGGCTCATCCGGAGTTCGAGCGTCTCCAGCGAGCGCAGCAGCATCCAGGCGGTGTTGGGATCGGTGATCGTGCCGATCGTGTTGCGCATCGCGCGGACCGGATCGAGCAGCGCCTTGGCGCCGACCACGCCGCCGGCGACCAGGTCGCTGTGCCCGCCGGCATATTTGGTCAGCGAATAGACCACCAGTTCGGCGCCGTGGCGCAGCGGCTTCGACCAGAGCGGGCCGAGGAAGGTGTTGTCGATCGCGATCGGCGGCTTCTCGTCCTCGCCGGCGAACAGCCGGTCGCGCACGTCGCGGACCGCCTGCACGTCGACCAGCGCGTTGGTCGGATTGGCGGGGCTTTCCAGATAGATCAGCGCGACCCGCCCCTTCGCCTTGGCCGCCGCGATCACCGTCTCGATCTCCTCCGGCGTCGCGCCGGCCGGGAAGTCGAGCCACGACACGCCGAACCGGCCGAGGATGCGGGCGATCAGCGTCTCGGTGGCGGCATAGAGCGGCGCCGAATGGACGATCACGTCGCCGGGGCGGACCAGGCTGAGCAGCAGCGTCGCGATCGCCGACATGCCGCTGGAGAAGCTCAGCGCGTCCTCCGCATCCTCCCAGATGCCGAGCCGGTCCTCCAATATCTCCTGGTCCGGGCCGTTGAAGCGCGAATAGACCAGGCCCTCGGCCCCGCCCGGCCGCTTGCCGGTGACGCCCTCGAAATGGCGCTTGCCGGCGGCGGCGTTCTCGAAGACGAAGGTCGAGGTCAGGAAGATCGGCGGCTTGAGCGCGCCTTCCGAAAGCATCGGGTCATAGCCGTGGCCCATCATCAGGGTCGAAGGCTTGAGCTTGTGGCCGCCGATCTCGAGGACCTCGGGCTTGGGGCGCCGGCGCGGCGTCGTGCCGCTCAGCGTATGTTCGGTGTTTTTGGGCATGGATGTCCTGCGCATATCTTTTCGTGATGGCAGGAGGATGCGCCTTGCCCGCTCCGCTGACAAGCGGGAGGGGCCTGGGGCGAGGCGGGGTCAGGCGAGCGGCCGGAGCAACTGGATGGCGACCGCCAGCCACGGCGCATCGATGATCTGCTGGCGCGATCCCTGGCCCGGGGGCAGGATCTGCAGGCGGTGGCCGTCATGGTCGATCAGCCGGCCGAAGACGAAGCGCCCGCCCGCGCGCGGCGCCAGCACGTCGCGGTTGAGCGCCTGGCCGAACGAGCGCGGGTCGAGCCGCTCCAGCCAGATCATGTCGCCGGTGCGATATTCGCCGACGCTGGTTTCGACGAGCATGGTCAGCCCGCTGTAGGACGGCCGGGGCAGGGCGGCGATCTGCGGCTGGCGCGGCGCGGCGGCGCCGTCGGGACCGAGCAGGGCGAGGATGTCGAGCGTGGCCTGTTCGGGAACGCGGACCAGTTCGGCGGCCTCGACGCCGAGCGCTGCGGCGATGCGGTTGAGCCAGCGGATCGAGACGGTCCGCACCCCGGTTTCGAGCCGGCCGATCGTCTGCGCCGTCGTCGGCGGGACACAGCGGTCCGCCACGTCCTGCAGCGTCATTCCCTTGGCGCGCCGTACTTCGCGGATGCAGCTCTTCATCGGCTCCCTGACCAACCGGGCTGGTTAAGCGGTGGCTGCATAGCGAAGCGCGCCGACCCGGTACAGCGGCGGGCCGGAAGAAAGCCGAAGAAAGTCGAAGAAACTGGCAATTCGCGGGAGGCCCGCCTATTTCCCCCGCCTGTTTCCGGCGCGAACGGAGGATCGATGGCGAAGATCGGTTGGGGCAAGATATTGGCGGGCGTGGCCACCGCCGCCGCGGCCGGCGCGGCCTATGTCTATTTCAAGCAGCGCGCGGCGCGGGCGCCGATATACGAGACGCTGGCGAGCGAGGGCGGGTTCGAGATCCGCCGCTATCCGGCCCTGCTCGTCCTCGAAACCGCCCAATATGGCACGCGCGACCGCGCGCTCGGCAATGGCTTCGGCCTGCTCGCCGACTATATGTTCGGCGAAGGCCGCGACGGCGAGGAGATACCGATCGCCATGCCGGTGCTGGCGGAGGCGCTGCCCGGCGACGCCTGGCGCATCCGCTTCCTGCTGCCGCAGGGCATCGACCGCGACGGGCTCGATCTGCCGGGGCCGGGGATATCGATCGCCGAGATCCCGGCGCGCGAGGTCGCCGTCATCGCGGTCCCCGGCAAGCCGACCGACCGCTTGTTCGCGGCGAAGGCGGGCGAACTCGGCCGCTGGATCGCGGCGCAGGGGCGGAAGCCGGCGGGCGAGGTCGAGCATGCCTATTATAATTCGCCGCTCAAGCCGGGCACGACTCTGCCCAACGAGCTGTTCGTTCCGCTCGCAGCCTAGGCAGAATGGCATCGGACTGTGGCGGAAAAGCCACAGGCGCGAACAGTCGTGAAAATTTTTCCGTTGATCGCAACCCTTTCAACCAAAGCTCGTTTAGCGGCTGTCTGGGGGATCCGATGCGGTTCCGGAATGGAATGGATACCGTTTCCGGATCGGTTCGTCGCAGAAACGGATGCGCTTGCGCGTATCCGGGTGATTGGGTTAGGTGAACGCAGTTCCATTGGGAACCTGTTGGAAAGGGGAATGATATGCGCAAGCTTGCCATCCTGGCGGCCCTAGCATCTACCGCGCTCGCAGCGCCGTCCTTTGCTCGTGACAACGCCTGGTACGTTGGTGTCGAAGGCGGTGGTCTGTTGCAGGAGGACATGAAGTTCGACGTCGGTCCGTCGACGCTGTCGCCGGGCGGCCGTGCAACGGTCGACTCCAAGACCGGTTTCGACGTCGACGGCATCGTCGGCTATGATTTCGGCATGTTCCGCCTTGAAGGCGAAGTCGGTTACAAGCGTGACCGCGTGAACAGCTTCACGACCAGCGCGTCGCGCACCCCCGCCGCCGTCGGTGGCGCCGGTGCTCCGGCCGGGACCTATCCGGACGCTTCGGGCAAGAACAGCGCCCTCAGCTTCATGGTCAACGGCCTGCTCGACTTCGGTGGCGAGGAAGGCTTCTCGGGTTACATCGGCGGTGGTGCCGGTATCGCCCGCGTCAAGTTCGCCGGCTACAACGTGTCGGGCGACGACTTCCTGAATGACTCGGACTCGAAGTTCGCCTGGCAGGCGATCGCCGGCGTCCGTTATCCGGTGTCGACCAACGTCGACGTCGGCCTGAAGTATCGCTACTTCAACGTCAAGGACGCGAAGGTATTCGACCGCCTCGGCGCCGAATATGAGGGCACGTGGCGTTCGCACAGCCTGCTGCTGAGCCCGTCTACAACTTCGGTGAGCCGGCTGCTCCGCCGCCGCCGCCTCCGCCCCGCCGCCGCCTCTCCGCCCCCGCCCGCCTCCGCCGCCGCCTCCGCCGGTGGTCAGAGACTCCGGGTCCGTTCATCGTGTTCTTCGACTGGGATAAGTCGGACATCACCGCGGAAGCCGCGTCGATCCTCGACAATGCGGCCAATGCCTATGCGACGACCGGCCAGGCGCGGGTCCAGCTTGCCGGCCACGCCGACAAGTCGGGTAGCGACCAGTACAATGTCGGCCTCTCGCAGCGTCGTGCCGACGCGGTGAAGGCTTACCTCGCTGGCAAGGGCGTGCCGGACTCGGCGATCACGACCGAAGCGTTCGGTGAGAGCCGTCCGCTCGTCGACACCGCCGATGGCGTCCGCGAGCCGCAGAACCGTCGCGTCGAAATCACCTTCGGCGCCGGCATGTAAGCGGCAGTGTCATCGATCCGTCGATGACGCGCAGAATTGGGGTCGGCCTTCGGGCCGGCCCTTTTTCTTTGTCCTCAACACTTTATTCGCTGGCGGGGATGCGGCATTGTCGGCATCCGTTGGGGGCTGCCGATGAAGGAGATATACATGTCCCGCACTCGTTCGCTTTCGATGGGCCTTCTCGCCGCCCTGCCGATCCTGCTCGCCGCGCCCGCCGCGGCGCTGGCGCATGATCATGGCCATGGCGGCGGCGGAGCGATGGCCGACCTGATCGACGGCCAGGGCCAGACCAAGGGCAAGGCGACGATCCGCCAGGGCAAGGACGGCATCGAGGTCGACGTCAAGGCGGTCGGCCTGCCGGCCGGCGTCCACGCCGTCCACGTCCACACCACCGGCACCTGCACCGGCCCCGACTTCACCAGCGCGGGCGGGCATTGGAACCCTGGCAAGAAGCAGCACGGCCATGACAATCCGGCCGGCGCGCATATGGGCGACATGCCGAACATGACGGTCGGCGCCGACGGCACCGGCGAACTCCGGACCGTGATCAAGGGCGGGATGCTGACCGGCGGCGCCGCGCCGCTGCTCGACGCGGACGGCGCCGCCGTCGTCGTCCATGCCGCGGCCGACGACTATAAGACCGATCCGACCGGCAATGCCGGCGGTCGTCTCGCCTGCGGCGTGATCAAGGCCGAATGATCGAGAGCCGGCCGCCGCGCATCCTGTTCGTCTGTCTGGGGAACATCTGTCGCTCCCCCCTGGCGGAGGCGGCGATGCGCGCGGCGGCCGAGCGCGAGGACATCCCGGTCGAGGTCGATTCCGCCGGCACCGGCGACTGGCATGTCGGCAAGGCGCCCGATCGCCGCGCGATCGCGACCGCGCGGCGCCATGGCCTCGACATTAGCGGGTTGCGCGCCCGCCAGGTCGGCGTCGACGACTTCCGCGCCTTCGACCGGCTGGTCGCGCTCGACCGCAGCAACCTCGACGCGCTCCGCGCTCTAGCCCCCGATGACGGACGGGCGGAGCTGTCGCTGTTGCTCGACCATGTCGCGGGCCGCGAGGGAGAGGATGTCGCCGATCCCTATTTCGGCGAGGACGAGGGCTTCGAACAGGCCTGGCGCGACATCGGCGCCGGGGTCGACGGCTTGCTTGCCGAGATCGGCTGTCAGCCGAGCCTGTAGCGCGCGATCGCCGAATAGCTGGCGCCCGAAGCGCCGAGATGGCTCTCATAGAGCAGGAAATGATCGAAGCGCCCCTCGACAGGGGCCGGCCAGAGGCTGTCCATCGGCAGCGTCCCCGAGGGGGCCTGGCCGCGCGCGAAGCGGGCGAGGGTGATGTGCGGCACGAACGCCCGCTCCTCGGGTGCGATCCCCGCCCGGACGAGCGCTGCCGTCACCGCCGCATGGAGCGATTTCACCGGCTGGTGCGGGGTCACGCCCGCCCAGATATTGTCGATCCGGCCGCGCCGGTCGAAGCAGCCGACCCCGTCGAGCCGCAGCGCGAAGGCCGGGTGCGACACCGCGCCGAGCGCCGCGGCGATGTCCTCCGCGACATGGCGGTCGACCTCGCCGACGAAGCGGAGGGTGAGGTGGAGCTGCGCGTCGTCCTGCCAGCGCGCGCCGGGGATGTCGCCCATCGCGGCGAGCAGCGCCTCGCGCATCGGAAGCGGCGGACGCAGGGCTATGAACAGGCGGTGCATGCCCCCGATTGTCGCTCCATGTGACGGTAACGCAAGACCGTTCAGGCCGCTTTAAGGCGCGATATGCTTGAAAAACCAAGTCGTTCCGCCGATATTGCGCGGAGCGCGGCATTTCGCCGCATCATTGGAGAGTGTTCACACCATGGCAAACTGGTCCGACCCCCGGGTAAATGCCGCGCCCGCCGCGACACGAGCGGGTGTGGCTGACGCAGCCTTTGACGCCGGTCTGCGGTCCTACATGCTCTCGATCTACAATTACATGGCGTCGGGCGTCCTGCTGACGGGCATCGTCGCGCTGCTCTTCGCCGAATCCGGCCTGGCCGCGCAGCTTTTCGTCACGCCGCTCCGCTGGCTGATCGTCCTCGCGCCGCTGGCCTTCATCATGGTGCTGAGCTTCGGCATCAACAAGCTGTCGACCACGGCGGCGCAGGGCCTGTTCTGGGCCTTCGCGGCGGTGATGGGCCTGTCGATGTCGTCGCTGTTCCTGGCCTATACCGGCTCGTCGATCGCGATCACCTTCTTCGCGACCGCGACCGCCTTCGCCGCGCTCAGCCTGTGGGGCTACACCACCAAGAAGGACCTGTCGGGCTTCGGCACCTTCCTGATCATGGGCGTCGTCGGCCTGCTGGTGGCCTCGCTGCTCAACATCTTCTTCAAGTCGCCGGCGCTGAACCTGGCGATCAGCGCCATTGGCGTGCTGCTGTTCGCGGGCCTGACCGCCTATGACACGCAGAAGATCAAGAGCATGTACTTCTACGTCGCCGGCACCGATTTCGCCGGCAAGGCGGTGGTGATGGGTGCGCTCACCCTCTACCTCGACTTCGTCAACATGTTCACCTTCCTGCTGCAGTTCATGGGCGATCGCCGCTGATCCTGACGCAGGTCGGATGACCGAAAGGCCCGGTGGCGACACCGGGCCTTTTTCTTTGCCCGCTTCGCGTTATGGTCCCGGCGATTGGGGGGACGGATGGACTATCTCGGCCTGCGCTTCGACCAGCTCGACGAGGACGCGGTGGTCGCCCGGCTGCGGGCGCGGATGGCGGATGCGCCCTTCGCCTATCTCGTCACCCCCAATGTCGACCATGTCGTGCGGCTGTCGCGGCTGCCCGACGATGCCGGGGAATGGCGCGCCTATCGGCGGGCCGGCTGGCTGCTGTGCGACAGCCGCATCCTGGCGCTGCTCGCCTCCTTCCGAGGCGTCCGCCTGTCGGTTGTGCCCGGCAGCGACCTGACCGCCCGGCTGTTCCGCGACCTTGCCGCGCCGGGGGACCGGATCGCCCTGATCGGCGGGCGGGAGGGCGACCTCGCGCTGCTGGCGCGGCTGCGTCCCGATATCGCCTTCGTCCAGCACGTTCCGCCGATGGGCCTGCGCGACGATCCCGCCGCGCGCGCCGCTGCCGCTCGCTTCGCCATCGACAGCGGCGCGCGCTTCATCCTGATCGCGACCGGATCGCCGCAGCAAGAGCTGATCGCCGCCGAGATGCTCGACCAACCCGATGCGCAGGGCACCGCGCTCTGCATCGGCGCGTCGATCGACTTCCTGGTCGGGCGTGAGAAGCGCGCGCCGCGCTGGATGCGGCGGCTGGCGCTCGAATGGCTCCATCGGCTGCTGTCCGATCCGGCCCGGTTGTGGCGCCGCTACCTGGTCGAAGGACCGCGCATCCTGTGGCTCGCCTGGCGGTTCAGGCGCCCGTCGTCTTCCGATAGGCGGGACGGTCCCTGATCCGCTCGACATAGGCGGCGATGCGGGGATGGTCGGCGATGCCGGGCGCTCCGAACATCGACGCCCAGGCGAGCTCCGCGCCGACATAGACGTCGGCGGCGCTGAACCGATCGCCCAATATCCAGGGACCGGGATCGAGCATCGTGTCGAGCGCGCCCAGCACGTCGGCATAGCTGCCATAGCCCGCGGTCGAGCGCGGCGCCTCGGGCCGCTTCAACATCGTGTCGAGCAGTGCCGGCTCGAACGCCCCGGCAGCGAAGAACAGCCAGCGCAGCCAGGTGCCGCGGCGCGGATCGTCGATGGCGGGCGCCAGCCCCTTCTCGGGAAAGGCATCGGCCAGATAGGCGATGATCGCGCCGGTCTCGGTCACCGTCACGCCGCGATGGACGATCGCCGGCACCTTGCCCATCGGATTGATCGCGAGATAGTCGGCCTGCCGGTTCTCGCCCTTCTCGAAGTCGACGACCGCCAGGCGATAGGGGACGCCGAGCTCCTCCAGCATGAAATGGACCATCTGCGCGCGCGAGCGCGGGTTGCCGTAGAGGACCAGCTCGTCGTTCATGCCAGCTTCTCCCGCAGGAAGGTGATGGTCCGGTCCCAGGCGAGCGTTGCGGCCGCCTCATCGTAGCGCGCCGCCGACGTGTCGTTGTGGAAGGCATGCTGGGTGCCGGGATAGTCGAACCGGCGGACGTCGACATGCGCGGCCTGGAGCGCCTGCACCCAGGGCGCGGCGCCCGCGTTCACCCGGTCGTCGCTGCCCGCATAGTGGAGCAGCATGGCGGCCTTCACCTTCGCGGCGTCGGCGGGCGGCGGGGGCGGGCCGTAGAAGGCGACGGCGGCCTTCAGCGCGGGGCCTGCGGCGACCGCCAGCCGATCGGCCATCGCGCCGCCCCAGCAGAAGCCGACCACCCCGACCTTGCCGCTCAGCAGCTTGTGCGCGGCGAGCCAGTCGATCGTCGCCACCCCGTCGGCGGTGGCGGCGGGAATGTCGAGCGCGGCGATCATCGCGCGCGCCTTGTCCTCGTCGGCGGGGGTGCCGCCCTGCGGCGACAGGAAGTCGAGCGCGACGCCGACGAAGCCGGCGACCGCCAGCCGCCGGGCGACGTCCCTGGTATAGGGCTGCAACCCGCGATTCTCATGGACGACGAGGACGGCGGGCGGCTTCTTCGCATGCTTCTTCGGGATCGCCATATAGCCGAACAGCTGATGGCCGTTGGCGCCCGGCCAATGGACCATCCGCGCGGTCAGCCGCTTATCGTCCTCGGCGATGATCGCGGCGGCGGCGGGATCGGCGGCGATCGTGGCGACCAGCACCTGCGCGGCGGCGGCACCGCCGGCCAGGCGGGTCATGTCGGCCATGAAGGCGCGGCGATCCTGCGCGCCATGGGTGAAGCGGTCGTAGAGCGCGATCGCGCGGGCCTTCAGATCCTCGTCGTCCATGCTGTCGGCCCTTTCATCCTATTGTCCGGCCGGCGGCGTGGCCGGCGGCGGGGGAGGGGTGACCACCGGTGGCGGCACCGCGACGGTGGGCGCCGCGACCGGCACGGCCGGGGCTTCCCTGGCCGCTTCAACGGCCGGGCGGGCTTCCGGTTTCGGCGCGTGGACCACGGCGCCGCCATCCTTGGGCATGCCGGCCGCGTCGCCGGTCGTCGCGTCGATCGCGGTGATCTGGTCGGATCGGTCGACGGGCAGGGCGACGTCGTCGATGCTGGTGGCGATCTGCGGGCCGCCGCTGTCCTCCTCGACCACGGGAGGCTTGTCCTTCCCGCAGCCGGGCAGCGCGATCAGCAGCGCGGCGATCAGAAGCGGACGGCGCATCGGTTCATATCCCATGATAGTCGCGAAACCAGTCGACGAAGCGGGGAACGCCGTCGCTGATGTCGGTGGTCGGGCGGAAGCCCAGGTCGCGCTCGATCGCGCCGATGTCGGCGAAGGTCTCGCGCACGTCGCCGGGCTGCATCGGCTTCATCTCGCGGATCGCCGGGCGGCCGCACGCCGCCTCGATCAGGTCGATCAGCCGGGTCAGCTCCTCCGACCGATGATTGCCGATATTGTAGACGGCGTGGGGCGAGACGCTGCCGCCCGCCTTGGCCTGCCCGTCGTCGGCCGGCGGATGGTCGAGCGCCGCGACGACGCCGGTGACGATGTCGTCGATATAGGTGAAGTCGCGCCGCATCTCGCCGCCGTTGAACACCTGGATCGGCCGCCCCCGCAGGATCGCGTCGGTGAACAGCCACAGCGCCATGTCGGGACGTCCCCAGGGGCCATAGACGGTGAAGAAGCGCAGGCCGGTCTGCGGCAGGCGATAGAGATGGGCGTAGGTCTCGCTCATCAGTTCGTCCGCCTTCTTGGTGGCGGCGTAGAGTGACAGCGGGTGATCGACCCGGTCCTCGACCCGGAAGGGCAGCGTCTCGTTGCCGCCATAGACCGAGGAGGAGGAGGCGTAGACGAGATGCCCGGCCCGGCACTCGCGCGCCAGCTCGAGGATGTTGAGGTGGCCGACGAGGTTGCTCTGCGCATAGGCGCGCGGATTCTCGATCGAGTAGCGGACCCCGGCCTGCGCGCCGAGATGGATGATCCGGTCGATCTCCAGCCCCGCGAGCGCCGCCTCCAGCGCCGCATGATCGGCGAAGTCGCACGGGATGAAGCGATAGCGGTCGCCGCCCTCGGTCGCGACCCTGGCGACCCGGTCGCGCTTGAGCTGGACCGGGTAATAATCGTTGAGATTGTCGATCCCGACGACGCTGTCCCCGCGGGCGAGCAGGCGCAGCGAACAATGCATGCCGATGAAGCCGGCGGCGCCGGTTATGAGAATCGCCATGCCCCGACCTTAAGGCTTCGATAGCGGCAGGAAAACCGATCTTCGAGGCTTCCCATTGCCGCATCGATCCCTATAAGGACGCCTCGCCGGCCATGCTGGGGCGTCGCCAAGTGGTAAGGCAGCGGCTTTTGGTGCCGCCATTCGCAGGTTCGAATCCTGCCGCCCCAGCCAGCGCTTCCTTCCGCCTCGAAACCGCCTCAGCGCGCCGCCGGAGGCGTCAGGGCCGGCAGGACGAAGGTCTCGATCAGTTCGCGCTGGCGAGCGCGGTCGAGGTCAGGCCGTTCGAGTAATATATACTGCACGTATATCAGCCATTCGAGGATGTCGTCATCGCTGAGCTCGGGCCGCAATTCGCCGGTCTCGCGGCCGTGATCGAACACCGGTTTCCACAGGCCGAGCGCGAGCGCATGCTGCGGCCGGCTTCGGTCGAGCCACAAATGCGTCAGGTTGGTTATCGAACTGGCGTCGAGCAGGTCGGCGAGCAGCTCGTTCGAGCGGGTGATCTCGATGGCGGCCAGCGAGCCCTCGATGAACGCCTCGGCAAAGCTGGCGTCGCGGGGGATGCGGGCCCGGTTCGCCTCGACGAAACGAGGAATCTCGTCGTCGATCAGAGCTTCGATCAGGCCGGCCCGCCCTTCGAAGTGGAGATAGAGCAGCGGCCGGCTGATCCCGGCCGCGGCGGCGACATCCTCGACCCTGGTGCGGGCGACGCCATAGCGCTGGAAGCAGGTGCGGGCGGCGTCGAGCACGTTTCGGCGGACATTGGCATTGCGGTTCTTCGCGGCGCTTTTGCTCATGGTCTGCGCTTAACACCCCGATCCTGCATCGTCACGCGCTTCCCATGAAGCGGCAGGCGCTGGGCGGCCGGCATCCAGCATCTCCCGTCCCCTCGACACGACGGCCGAACGGGAACTGACCCCCAGCTTGCGGTAGAGGGTCTTGCGATAGCCCGATATCGTCCCCGGCGAGAGGTCCATTTCCGAAGCGATCTCCCGGCTCGACAGGCCGCCGACGATATGGCGCAGCACCTCCTGCTCGCGCGGCGCCAGCGTCGGAAGCCGGGGCCCGCCGGTCGTCCGGCAAGGCGCGATGCTCCTGCGGGGCGGGATCGCCATGCCACAGTGCCCGATATCCCGACGTCGGGTTTCCAGCGCCCTGATGTCGCGGACCAGGCTGGCGAGCTGGGCCGCGCCCGCGTCGGTGAGCGCGGGCAGAGGTGTAGCGTGGTCGCATGCCAGCCCGTGCCGGACCGACGTCACCAGCGCGGGACAGCCGCCGGTCCCCGCGAGCAGCATATCGACGGCCGGTTCGGACAGTCCGCCGCCGAACAGCTCGCCGATCTCGACGACGGTGAAGGCGAGGTCGTCGGCGTGATGGATGATGCCGTGCCCGCCGAGCATCGCCGTCCATCGGGGCGGCACGGCGCGCGCCGCGACGATCATCCTTGCCCGCATGCCGAGATGCTTGCCGATGGCGCAGGAAAGCCCGAGCAACTCGTCCATGTCCTCGGCCGCGACTTCGTCGACATAGAGCGAGATCGATCCCGCGCGCCGGCAGATCGCGTCGATCGCCGTCAACAAGGCGTCCAGGCCGAAAGCGCGCCGGACCAGCAGTGCGTGCTCTTCCCCGTCGCGCCGGTCGGCCAGCGCGACGCCGAGATAGCTGGCGAGCCCGTCGCTGGCGGCGCGATGATAGAGGTTCAGCCAATAGGCCTGCCGTCCCTCTTCGCGGGCAAGTCCGAAGGCCTGAGCCATCAGGGTCGATTTCCCGAACCCCCGGGATGCGGCAAGCAGCGTCAGCGGACGGGTGGATCGGGACAGCCGCGCCGCCCTGTGGCGCATGATGGCGTTGCGCGGCGGCAGCGGGGGCGTGAGCCTGTAGCGGGATAGGCTGTCCATCTTCTCCAGTCCGTCGTCTCCGTTGCGGTGCGCTGGCCGTGTGGCGAGCGAACGCTTGACATCTGACACAAAGATAAATTATGTCAAATGTCATAAGAAAAAGGAGGGGTGCTTTGATCGGATTCGATCTCGCTGCACGCGACGGCCATGTCGCCGACGGGCCGGATTTCAGGATGCTGATCGGCGGGGAGCTGGTCGCGGGCGTCGGCGTCGTCGACGTGATCGATCCCGCCGACGAGAGCATCGTGGCGCAATGCCCGATCGCGAGCGAGGCCCAGTTCGACCAGGCGGTGGCGGCGGCCCAGGCGGCATTCGGCGAATGGCGGCACGTCCCGCCGGTCGAGCGGGCGCGGATGTTGCGGGCGCTCGGCGCCGCGGTGGCGGCGCGGGGCGAGGAACTGGCGCGGCTGCTGACCCGCGAGCAGGGCAAGACGCTGGCCCAGGCCCGCGACGAGGTTCGCTTCGCATGCGCCTTCGTCGATTATTTCGCCGACAACACCGAGCTGCCGGTGGAGATCCGTCGCGACGACGACGGCCAGCGGATCGAGATCCGCCGCCGGCCGCTCGGGGTGATCGCGGCGATCTGCCCCTGGAACTTCCCGCTGCTGATCACCCTCTACAAGCTGGCGCCTGCGGTGGCGGTGGGCAACACCGTCATCATCAAGCCGGCCCCGACCACGCCGCTCACCTCGCTCCGCATCGGCGAGATCGCGCGCGACGTCTTCCCGGCGGGAGTCGTCAACATCATCGCCGACGACAATCGGCTGGGCCCCGCGATCACGGCGCATCCGGGCATCGCCAAGCTGTCCTTCACCGGCTCGACGCCGACCGGCAAGGCGATCATGGCGAGCGCTGCGGGCACCCTCAAGCGGCTCACCCTCGAACTGGGCGGCAACGACGCGGCGATCGTGCTGGACGACGTCGACCCCGCCGCGATTGCCGAGGCGATCTTCGGTGCGGCATTCGTCAACAGCGGCCAGGTGTGCATCGCGCTCAAGCGGCTCTACGTCCATGCGAGCATCTATGACGAGATGTGCGACCGGATCGCCGCGCTGGCGCGCGCGGCGGTCGTCGGACCGGGGAATGCCGAGACGAGCCAGTTCGGCCCCGTGCAGAACCGCCGGCAATATGACAAGGTCCGAGGCTATATCGACGACGCGCGGCGGCACGGCCGCATCGTCGCGGGCGGCGTTCTTCCGGAAGGCCCCGGCTTCCATGTGCCGCTGACCGTGGTCCGCGACATCGCCGACGGCTGCGCCGTGGTCGACGAGGAGCCGTTCGGGCCGGTGCTGCCGATCATTAGCTACACGGACCTCGACGACGTCGTCGCCCGCGCCAATGCCTCGCCCTACGGCCTCGGCGCGTCGGTCTGGTCGAGCGACGCCGCGCGCGGGGCCGCCGTCGCGCGCCGCATCGAAAGCGGCACGGTCTGGGTGAACCAGCATTGCGCCTTCGGGCCGGACATTCCCTTTCCGCCCGCCAAGGAATCGGGCCTGGGGGTGGAGTGGGGGCGCGACGGCCTGCTCGAATATACCGCGATGCAGGTCATCAACATCAACAAGAGCTGAGCACCTTCGGGCCGGCAAGCCGTCCACGCCGGCTGATCGGCGACCATACCCGAATTATACATATGACATTATTTGATATTTGTTGAAAACCGGAAGGAGAGGCACTTTGCCTGAGTTCGATCTCATCATTCGCGGTGGGATGCTGGTCGATGGAACCAACAGGCCCATGCGTCGCGCCGATGTGGGCATCCGCGGGAATCTGGTCGCCGCGGTCGGTTCGCTGGATGGCCGGACGGCGGTTCGGGAGATCGATGCGGACGGGCGGACCGTCGCGCCCGGCTTCGTCGATCAGCATACCCATTATGACGCCCAGCTTTTCTGGGATCCCTATTGCTCCAATTCGGGCGAGCATGCGACGACGACGGCGGTGACCTCGAACTGCGGGTTCGGGATCGCCCCGTGTCGCGCGGCCGACCGCGAGCGGGTCATGGCGATGCTGGAGAATACCGAGGAGATCCGGGTCGAGCATCTCCGCAGCGCATTGCCCTGGGATTGGGAGACTTGGCCCGAGCTCAAGCGCTCGATGGAGCGGACTCCGAAGGGCATCAACATCACCTCCCTGGTGCCGATGAACCCGCTCATGCTGTGGGCGATGGGCGACGACGCGATCAAGGCCCGCCGGCCGAACGCCGCCGAGATCGACCAGATGCGGGCCATCCTCGGCGAGGCCCTCGATGCCGGCGCGGCGGGCCTGTCGGTATCGCTGATGGGCGACGAGAATACGCATCGCGACAGCGACGGCTCGCCGATGCCGTCCGACGTGATGGAGATCGACGACCTCGCCGCCGTGTGCCGGGCGATGACGGATCGCGGCCGGGGCATGATCCAGACGATGGCGCAGGCCGGCCCGACCGGAGACAGGACCCGCAGCGAGAGGATCGCCCGCGCGACCCGCCGCCCGGTCGTCCACAATTTCTTCATGGCCGGGCCGCAGGGCGACGCCGGATATCGCGAGGATATCGACTGGCTCGACGGGCTCGCCGACGAGGGGCTCGAGATGTGGGCCCATGCGATGGTCTATCCGGCATGGGTGGAAAGCTCGCTGCAGGAATTCAATGCGGCTTTCGGCTCCCATCCCCAGGTCAACCAGATGGCGTTGTGCGCTGGCCCGGAAGAGATCTGCGCGCTGATCGCCCAGCCCGGATATCGCGAGGCGTTCCGGGACAGCTATGATCCGCGGTCCTTCAGCTTTCCCGGCGGCTTCAACGGGATCACCATCCTCGCCGACGACGTGCGCGGTGCCGCCGACGCTTATGCCGGCCGCACCTTGAGCGACATCGCCCGCGACCGGGGCACGTCGGTGGTCGATGCGCTGCTCGACGTCATCCTCGCCGGAAACGGCCGGCTGAACTACCGGACGCAGCCGCTCGTCGGCGGAGATCCCGAACTCTCGCTCAAATATCTCCGCCATCCCCGCGTCCTGGCGGGTGCTTCCGACGGGGGCGCGCATCTCAAGTCGGTCAGCATGGGCTGCTGGACGACGTGGCTGCTGATCGAGTTCGTCCGCAATCGCGGGGCGATGTCGATCGAGGAGATGCACTATCAGCTCAGCTTCAAGCCGGCGCGCGCGCTCGGCTTCACCGACCGGGGCGAGATCGCGGTCGGGAAGGCGGCCGACATCGTCATCTACGACCTCGACGACCTCTATTTCGACGCGGCCCAATATGACCGCGTCTTCGACATGCCCGACGGCGACTGGCGGAAACTCGCTCGCGCCGGCGGCTATTCCTGCATCATAGTGAACGGGGAGATCACCCATGAGAAGGACAAATCCACGGGGGCAACGCCTGGCCGGTACGTCATTCCGGCATGACCGGCGCGGGACCGGGGGAGGCGGCGTGACGCCGGCGTCCCCGGTGCTGGCGAGAACGATCGCCGGGGCCTGCGCGGCACTGCTGGCGACAACCGGCATCGCCTCCACGGCCTTCGCCCAGACCGGCGAGGCCGGCGCCAGCCGGACGATCGAGGAGATCGTCGTCACCGCGCGCAAGCGCGAGGAGAGCCTGCAGACCGTTCCCGTGGCGGTGAGCGCCTTTGGCGCGGCGCAGCTCCAGCGGTACAACATCTCCGACCTGACCAAGCTGGGACAGATGACTCCGCAGCTCTTCGTGTCGGAATCCGCCACCGGCAACAACGGTTCGCTCAGCATCCGCGGGATCGGTTCTAGCAGCACCTCGTCGGGTTTCGACCAGGCGGTGTCGATCGTTCTCGACGGGCTGCAGTATGACAAGGGCGACATCCTCGCGCAGGGCTATTTCGACCTTGCCCGGGTCGAGGTGCTGAAAGGCCCTCAGGCGCTGTTCTTCGGGAAGAACAACAGCGCCGGCGTGGTCTCGCTGACGTCGGCCGATCCCACCTCGAAGACCGAGCTGATCGGCCGCTACGGCCATGAGTTCAAGGCGAACGAGAACTGGTATGAGGGGATCGTCTCGGGACCGATCACCGACACGCTGCTCGGCCGGCTGGCGCTGCGCTACAACACGTTGAGGGGCTTCATCCGGAACACTGCCGGCGCGACGATCGAACCGACGACGGGCGAGACGGTTCCGCCGCCGCGCCGTCGCAACTGGCCGGACAAGAAGGAGTTCCTCGGCAGGCTGACCCTGAAATATGCGCCCAGCGACGCCCTGGCGCTCAAGCTCAAGGTCGGCGGCGCGCATAGCGACACCGCGGGCGGATCGCAGGGCCTCGAACCCTTCTCCTGCGCGGCGCTCGGCCGGTCGCAGGTCGATCCCGGCGAGGATTGCCGCGCCGACTGGAGAATCCGCCAGAACGACGTCCCGCCGTCGATCGCGGCGGTCGAGCCGACCCTGAACGAGGAGGGCGGCCGGCTGTTCAACAAATATCGCGCGGTCAATGCGGTCCTGACGACGACATATGACATGCAGGCGCTCGGTATTCCGGCCCAGCTCACCTCGGTCACCGGCTATGCGAAGTTCAAGCGCCGCGCGCTCTACGATCCCGATTTCACTCAGGCTTCGCTGTTCTTCGGGACCGAGGACGTGAAGAACCGCTCGATCTCGCAGGAACTGCGGATACTCACCGCGCTGGACGGACCGTTGAATGCCATGGTCGGCGGCTTCTATCAGGACACCCATTATTCCTACAGTTCGCCCGACCTGCGGCTGGTGCCGCTGCCGGCCGACCCGGTCACCGGCCGCTACGCCACGATCGCGCGGAGCAGCGTCACCGACGGCTACACCGCCTCCGCGTTCGGCCAGCTCATCTGGAAGCTCACGGACACGGTCGAGTTCACCGGCGGCGCGCGCTATTCGCACGTCGTCAAGGACTCCTACCTGGTCAACGACTATTTCCATTCCTTCACCGCCCCCCTCTGGCGCCCAGTCGGCGACAAGCTGGTCGGGGATTTCAGCGACGACGACATTTCGCCCGAGGCGACCCTGACATGGCGGCCGAAATGGCGGGACGATGCCGATCTCGCGATCTACGGCGCCTATAAGGAAGGCTTCAAGGCAGGCGGTTTCTCCAACAACGGCCTCGCCAGCGCCTCTCAGACCGCGGCCGGCCTGTTGTTCGACAGCGAACGGGTGTCCGGCTTCGAGGTCGGCATCAAGTCGACCTGGCTCGACCGGACCTTGCGGATGAACGCCGTCGCCTACAGCTACAAGTTCCGGGATCTCCAGGTGAACTTCTTCGATTCGGCGACCCTGGCCTATAATCTGCAGAACGCCGCGGAAGCCACGACCAAGGGGGCCGAGCTGGAGGTCGAATGGTTGCCTCCGATCGAGGGGCTCAACCTCCATGGCACGCTGTCGTACAACCGGGCGCGCTACGGCAATTTCATCTCCTATTGCTATACGGGCCAGAGCCTGGCGGCGGGCTGTAACCTGGGCGACGACGGCAAGCCGACGGCGGGCGTCGGCACTCGCCAGGACCTTTCGGGCACGCCGACCCCGCTGGCGCCGCGCTGGACCGCCTCGGGCGGGTTCAACTATGAACAGGGGATCGGCGGCGGCCTGCGCTTTGCCCTGAGCGCGGACGCCAACTACACCGACCATTATCTGTTCAGCCAGTTCGGACGTCCGGACATCGTCCAGAAGAGCTTCTGGCGGCTCGATGCCGGCCTTCGGCTGTTCGAGGAAGGGAGCTGGTGGGAGCTCAAGCTGATCGGGCGGAACCTCACCAACAAATATTTCTACTCGATCACCAGCGTCGATTCGCCGCAGACCGGCAGCGGCACCGGCACGGCGAACGCCGTGCTGGCCGATCAGGTCGGAGTGGCGAACCGGCCGCGCGAGATCGCGATCGAAGTCGTCGCCCGGTTCTGAAGCGATTTTCGATGGTCGGCGGGCCGGGTTGGAAGCAACCCGGCCCGTTCGATTGTCCGGGAATGTCGGGCGGAACCCGTTGGAAGCGGATCAGGCGGTGATCGCCTGCTCGCGCAATTCCCGCTTGAGGATCTTGCCGGCGGCGTTGCGCGGCAGTTCGGGGACGAAGCAGATCCGCTTGGGCCGCTTGAAGCCGGCGAGGCGGCCGGCGCAATGGGCCTGGATGTCCTCCACCGACAGGCTGGAGCCGGCGCGCGGGACGATGAAGGCGGTCACCGCCTCGATCCAGCGGGGATCGGGCAGCCCGATCACCGCGACCTCCGACACCTGCGGGTGGGCGTAGATCGCCTCCTCGACCTCGCGCGAGGAGACGTTCTCGCCGCCGCTCTTGATCATGTCCTTCTTGCGGTCGACGACGGTGATGAAGCCTTCCGCGTCGATCGTCGCGAGGTCGCCGCTGTGGAACCAGCCGCCCGCGAAGGCGGCTTCGCCGAGCTCCGGCTGCCGCCAATAGCCCGACAGCAATTGGGGCGAGCGGTGGACGATCTCGCCGATCTCGCCGGGGGCGACGTCGCGCATCTCCTCGTCGACCACGCGGGTCTGGACGTGGAGCGTCGCGCGGCCGGCCGAGGTCGGCCTGGCCGCATGCTCCTCGGGGCGGAGCACCGTCGCGACCGGGGCGATCTCGGTCTGGCCGTAGAGGTTCCAGAGCCTCAGGCCCGGCAGGCGGGCCTCCATCTCCTCGATCACCGCCGCCGGCATGATCGCGGCGCCGTAGAAGCCGCGCGTCAGCGACGAAAGGTCGTGCGTCTCGAACAGCGGCGATCGCAGCAGCGCGATCCACACGGTCGGCGGCGCGAAGAAGGAGGATATGCGGTGGCGCTCGATCAGCGGAATGACCAGCTCGGGCGCGGGCGATGCCGCGACGACGCTGGTCGCGCCGGCCATCAGCGCGGGGCCGGCCATCGCGTCGAGCGCGGCGCAGTGGAACAGCGGCAGCGCGTGGAGGGCGATGACGTCGGGCGACCAGTCGCAATCGAACAGGCAACTCTGATATTGCCACAGCACGGCGGAATGGCTGAGCATCGCGCCCTTGGGCCGGCTCTCGGTGCCGCTGGTGTAGATGATCTGGAGCAGGTCTGCGCCGTCGGCGCGGTCGCCGGGGGCCGCGCCGGGGACGAGCAGCGCGCGCCAGCCGCGGCATCCGTCGTCGTCGTCCCGGCCGGTGAGGATCAGCATCTCCTCGACCGTGGCGGGCGCGGCCTCGCGGGCGAGCGGGAGCAGCGCGGCGTCGGCGAACAGCAGTCGCGCGCCCGAATGGTCGAGGACATAGGCGACCTCGGCCGGGCCGAGCATCGCGTTGACCGGGACCAGCACCGCCGCGATCCGCGCGACGGCGAAGCGCAGCGCGAGGAAGGCATGGCTGTTGCGCGCGAGGATCGCGACCCGGTCGCCGGCCTCGATGCCGAGCCGCAGCAGGCCTTCGCCCAGTTCGTCGGCCAGCCGATCGAGCTCGGCATAGCTCCAGGCCTCGTCTTCGAAGACCAGCGCCGTCTTGTCGCCATGGCGCGAGGCGGACCGCCGCAGCATCAGCGACAGGGACTGGCTTTGCGGAGGGGCGGCGGGATACATGCTCTCAGCGTCCTTCGATCGAGGCCGCCAACGCCCGGCGCAGCAGCACGAGCACCATTTCGCGGCGATAGCGGTAGGAATGGAACGGGTCCTCGAGCGGCCGATGATGGCGCTCGATCTCGCTCAGGCTGCGGTCGAGCGAAGCGACCGGCGCCGTCGCGGTCACCGGCCGGTCGAGCAGCCCGGCGATCGCGAAGTCGATCGCGTCGCCGGCCGGCCGGACCGCGACCGACACCACCGCCTTGCCCGCGCTGTGGCGGTCGAGCAGTTCGGCGAAGCGGATCGCGACGGGATCGGGGTGGCGCGGCACGGCCACGCCGAGGATGACCTCGTCGCGCGCCAGCCGGGTCTTGAACGGGCCGACCGGCAGCGCCGCCATCGGGATGGCGCGGCGATCGGTCTGCACCGTCGCGCCGTGGAGCATCAGCACCATCGGCGCCTCGGCGCGCGGATCGGCCCAGGCGAGGCTCCCGCCCAGCGTGGCGCGGTTGCGGATGGTGGTCGTGCCGACATGGCGCAATGCCTCGGCGAAGGCGGGCAGCAGCGCGGCGACCGGGCCGCGCAGCAGGTCGGAGAAGCAGTTGCCCGCGCCGATGAAGATCTCGTCTTCACCGATCTCGATCGCGCGCAGCCGCTCGACATTGCGGACGTCGACGAGGTGCGTCGCGGCGACGTCGCCGGCCAGCAGCGGCAACAACAGGCTCTGGCCGCCGGCAATCAGCGTCGCGTCGCGATCATCGGCGAGCAGCGCGACCAGTTCCTCGACGGTCGCGGGCGCCGAATAGCGCAGGGGCGTCGCGCCGTCGCCGGCGGGGTCGGTCATGGCTGGACCTGGAGCGGCATGATGCCGCCCAGGCTTGGGCCGCGCCTTCCAGAAAGCAAGCCTCAATTATACGATCTCGGCCAGGACGGCACCGACCTCGTAGGTCTCGCCGACGGCGGCGATGATCCGCAGCCGGCCGCTCGCGGGCGCCTCGACCTCCTGCGTCGATTTCTCGCTTTCGAGCGCGTAGAGCGGCTGGCCCTCGGTGACCATCGCCCCGTCGGGCACCAGCCATTCGCTCAGCTCGCCCTCGCTCATCGAAAAGCCCAGCTTGGGCAGAAGCACCTGTGTCGTCATCGTCCGGTTCCGATCCTCTTCGTCAGGAAAGCAGCGCGGCCGCCGCGGCGCCGATGCTCTCGGCATTGGGGGCGAAGGCCTGTTCGAGCGGCTTGCTGAACGGCACCGGGCAATAGGCGGCGCCGAGCCGCTGGACCGGCGCCACGAGCCGGCCGAACAGCGCCTCGCCGATCACCGAGGCGATCTCGGCACCGACGCCATATTCCTTGACCGCCTCATGGACGATCAGCGCGCGGCCCGTCTTGGCGACGCTCGCCAGCACCGTCTCCCGGTCCCAGGGGGAAACGGTCCGGAGGTCGATCACCTCGACCGACTTGCCCTGCTTGGCGAGTTCGGTCGCGACGGTCAGGCTGTGCGACACCATCTGCCCATAGGCGATGATCGTCAGGTCGCTGCCTTCGCGGCACACGCGGGCCTTGCCGATCGGAATCCGTTCGAAGCTCACTTCGCCCTGCGCCCAGTAGATCGGCAGAGTCTCGACGAAGATCACCGGATCGGCGTCGTCGATCGCGGAGCGGAGCAGGCCATAGGCGTCGTTGGCGCTCGACGGGATCACCACCTTCATGCCGGCGGTATGCGCGAACCAGGCCTCGACGAAATCGCTATGCTGCCCGCCGAGCGAGAGGCCGCTGCCGGTCATCGTGCGCACCGTGATCGGCACGCTCGTCTGGCCGCCCGACATGAAGCGCAGCTTGGCGGCGTGGTTGACCAGCATGTCCATCGCGACGGTCATGAAGTTCATCAGCATGACCTCGGCGACCGGGCGATAGCCGACCAGCGAGGCGCCGATCGCGGCGCCGACGATCGCCTGTTCGGAGATCGGCGTCGATTTGACCCGGTCCTCGCCGAACCTGGTCGAAAGCCCCCTGGTCGCGCCGAAGACGCCGCCGTCCTCGGGATCGGCGACGTCCTCGCCGAGCAGCAATATCTTCCCATTCTCCTCCATCGCGTCGTGGAGGGCGCGGTTGATCGCGTCGATCATCGTCATCTTGACGGGTTCGGTCATGGTCGTGTCTCCGCTCAGGCGATCGCGTCGACGAGCACGTCGACCTTCAGTTCGGAAGGATCGGGATAGTCGGCGGCGTAGGCCGCCTGGACCGCCGCATCGATCTCGGCGCGGATCGAGGCGTCGAGCGCGTCGAGCTCCCCGGCGGCGGCGATTCCCTGGTCGACGAGACGGCGGCGCAGGATCGGCATCGGATCGCGGGTCTGCGACGCGGCGTAGAGCTCCTTGTCCATATAGCCGCCGGCTTCGCCGATCAGGTGGCCGTTGAAGCGGAAGGTGGTCGCCTCGATGAAGGTCGGCCCCTCGCCGGCGCGGGCGCGGTCGATCGCCCAGCGCGCCGCGCCGTACATCTCGTCGGGATCGTTGCCGTCGACCCGGATGCCCTCCATCGCATAGCCGGCGGCGCGCTTGGCGTAGCTGTCCACCCGGGTCGACCGCGCCATCGAGGTATGCTCGGCATAGGCGTTGTTCTGGCAGACGAAGATCACCGGCAGCTGCCACAGCGCGGCCATGTTCATCGCCTCGTGGACCGCGCCGATATTGGCGGCGCCGTCCCCGAAATTGGCGATGGTGACGCGGCTCTTGCCTTCGAGCTTGGCCGCCCAGGCGAGCCCGTTGGCGATCGGGGCGGTGCTGCCGACGATGCCGGTCGTCACCATGATCCCCTTGGCGGGATAGGTCAGGTGCATCGGGCCGCCCTTGCCCTTGCAGGCGCCGGTCACGCGGCCGGCGATCTCGGCCCAATAGTCGGGGAGCGGGAAGCCCTTGGCGATCTGGTCGTGGCCGCCGCGATAGATGGTGTTCACATAGTCGTCGTCGGTGAGCGACACCGAGATCGCCGCCGGTATGATCTCCTGGCCGCGGGTGCTGTAGAAGGGCATCACCAGCTTGCCGGCCTTGATCTCCTTGATCACCCGCTCGTCGTTGAACTGGATGCGGGCGGCTTTCTCGTAGATGGCCCGCAGGGTGGGGCCGTCGGGCTTCGGATAGTTCGACATCTCTCCGTCTCTCCAGGGTCCGGGCCGAGGTCCGGCATTGTTCTATGAACGGCATGGCGGCGGGAGGTCCGCGCCCACTGTCCCGCGATCCATGGCGCGATCGCCGGACGAGGGCAGCCCCGAAAAAAATGGGGTAGGGGCAGCCGGGCAGGGAGCTGGCGAACCGTCGCGGAACCGGGCGTTTCCGGACCGACCCCCATGAATCGGGTGGGGTTGGAGGTGGGAGGGCCGAGCGGACCGGCCGGGTGGCCGTCCAGATTTATGGGCTATCGCGAAGTGGGGGTTCGCCGGGATTATCCGAGCCTCGTTGGCTTCAATGACTCAATAAAAGAGGGGATCGAACCATGGCCAATTCCACCATTGCCCGGCTGCTTGCGGCCAGTTGCCTGACGGTCGTCGCGAGCCAGGGGCTGACCACCCCGCTCCACGCGGCCGAAGCGTCGTCCGGGGTCGCGGACGACCCGGCCGAGATCATCGTCACCGCCAACAAGCGCGAGGAAAGCGCGCGGACCGTGCCGATGTCGCTGACCATCGCCAGCGGCGACAAGCTGCTCAGCGCCGGCGTCCGCTCGCCCGAGGACCTGGTCAAGATCGTGCCCGGCCTCACCGTCCAGCCGTCGCCGTTCAACACGCCGGTCTACACGATGCGCGGCATCGGCTTCTACGAGACCAGCCTGTCGGCCGCGCCCACCGTCGCGGTCTATGTCGACGAGGTGCCGCTACCGTTCAGCGCGACGACCAAGCTCGCGGTGCTCGACCTGCAGCGGGTCGAGGTGCTCAAGGGGCCGCAGGGGACGCTGTTCGGCCAGAACACGACCGGCGGCGCGATCAACTATATCGCCGCGCAGCCGACCTCCACGCTCGCGGCGGGCGCCGATCTCACGCTGTCGCGCTTCTCCACCTATGACGCGCAGGGTTTCGTCAGCGGCCCGCTGAGCGACAAGGTCTCGGCCCGCGTCGCGGCGCGCGTCGTCCAGGGTGGCGCCTGGCAGAAGAGCATTACCCGCAACGACGATCTCGGCAAGGTCAAGCAGCTCCAGGGCCGGGCCATCGTCACCTGGGACGCCGGGCCCGACTTCACCGTCCGCGCGATGGTGAGCGCCTGGCAGGACCGGGGCGACACCCAGGCGCCCCAGCTGCTGGTCGACAGCTGCGGGGCGTCGACCGCCGGCACCTGCGGCAACCCGGAGGCCGCGGCGTTCCGCGCCTATCCGCGACCGCCGCACGACAATCGCTCGGCCGACTGGGGGGCGGGCGTCTACGGCCGCGCGAACAAGCGCGACGACAGCTTCGTCCAGGGATCGCTGCGCCTCGAAAAGGGGCTGACCGACAATCTCAAGCTGATCTCGATCACCTCCTACTCGCGCTACAAGACCGATTCGGTGCAGGACTTCGACGGCACCACGCTCAACTCGGCCGACAACAACACGACCGGCTATATCCACGCCTTCTCGCAGGAGCTGCGGCTCAACGCCGACTTCGACAAGGTCCGGATCACCTCGGGCCTCAACTATGACCGGTTCAACGTCTACGACCGGATCTTCTACAATATCGGCCAGTCGGTCTCGGCCGACCCGCTCTATTTCGTGCCCGGCCATCTGCTGCCCGAATATACCTACAGCTTCACCCATCAGATCTCGAAGACCTATGCCGCCTTCCTCAACGGCGAGGTCCGGCTCTCCGACCGGGTGAAGGTGACCGCCGGCGCGCGCTATACCAATGTGAAGCGTTCGTTCAGCGGCTGCTCCTTCGTGCTCGGCGTCACCGCCGACTGGTTCAACCAGATCTTCGGGACCAGCCTCGTCGACGGGCAATGCTCGGTGTTCACGCCGAACTTCCCGCAGACCTACGATCCGCTGCTGTTCGACAAGCTCAACGAGGACAATCTCTCGTGGAACGCGGTCGTCGACTATAAGCTCAGCGACAAGGCGATGGTCTATGGCCGCATCGCCAAGGGCTACAAGGCGGGCAGCTTCCCGACCGCTTCGGTGGTCAGCTATACCGGCCTGCTGCCGGTCCACCAGGAATCGGTGCTCACCTACGAACTGGGCCTCAAGGCGTCGCTGCCCGACCGGCTCGGCGAGCTGACGATCGCGGGCTTCTACAACGACTACAAGAACAAGCAGCTCCGCAGCCGCAAGCCCGATCCGCTGTTCGGCACGCTCGACGGCCTGGTCCAGATCCCGAGCAGCTGGAGCAAGGGCATCGAGGCGTCGCTGACCCTGCGTCCGGTCGAGGGGCTGACGCTCAGCGCGGGCGGCACCTATCTCGAAACGCGGGTGACCAAATATGACGGTTTCGACGCCTTCGGGACGCCGACCAACTTCAAGGGGCAGCGCTTCCCCTATGCGCCCAAATGGTCGCTGGTCGGCGATGCCGAATATCGCTTCCCGCTCGGCACCGGGCATGAAGGCTATGCCGGCGTCTCGGCGGTCTACAACAGCGCGACCTCCTCGGTGCTGTCGAACCGCGACACCGCCTTCACCGCCGCCGATACGCGACAGGTGATCAAGGCCTATACGCTGATCGACGTGCGCGCGGGCGTCTCCTTCGGCGAGAACAAGGTGAAGGTCGGCGCCTTCGTCCGCAACCTCACCAACAAATATTACTGGACCAACGTTCTCGACAGCCTGTCGTCGATCGTCCGCTTCACCGGCATGCCCCGGACCTACGGGCTGCAGGCGAGCTGGCGCTACTGACGGACGCGGGGCCGGAAGGCGGCGGCGTCGGCCGCCGTCCTTCCGGCGCCCGGCCCGCGAGACGGCGAACCCCCAACCCAGACGATATGGAGAATCCTGCCATGACCGGCCAGCCGCAGCAGAACCATGACGAGGAGGTCGACATCCCGGTCCGGCACCTCGCCGCGCCCATCCCGGCCGAGGGGGAGAACGGCGTCTTCACGCAGACCTGGTGGCCGATCTGCCTGAGCGACGAGCTGGAGGCCGGCCGGGTGATCAGCCGGGAATTCCTCGGCGGGCGGGTGATCGCCTATCGCGACACCGACGGGACGGCGCATGTGATGAGCGCCTACTGCCCGCATGTCGGCGCCGATATCGGCATCGGCGCGGTGATCGGCGACAATGTCCAATGCCCGTTCCACCACTGGCAGTTCAATTCGGCGGGGCAATGCGTGAAGACCGCGATCGGCGATCATCCGCCGCGCACCGCGCGCCTCTTCAAATTCCCGACGATCGAGCGGCTCGGGCTGGTCATGGCGTTCAACGGCGTCAAGCCGCTGTTCGACTTTCCCGACTTCTTCGAGAAGCCGGAGGCCGATCTGAACCTCAGCACCTTCCGCGCGGCGGTGATGGACTGCGACGGCTGGGTTTTTGCCGCCAACACCCCGGACATGCAGCATCTCAAGGTACTCCACGGCGTCACCTTCGGCCATGACGACCCGCACAAGCTGGTCCGCTGGCACGAATGGGGCTTCGACTATAATTTCGCGGGCGGCACCGGCGAGGGAAACCAGAAGGGCGAGGCCGAACTGGCCTGGCGGCTGGGCATCCACGGCTCGAACATCTTCTTCCAGGAAGGCACGCACAATGGGCGCTGGTATGGTGGCTTCGCGATCTTCAGCTGCATCCGCCCCAACAAGTCCGAGATCTTCGGCGGGATCGTGACCGCCAGGTCGAAGGACGACGGCAATGCCGCCGGCCTCGCCCTGCTCAAGGAGATGATGGCGTTCGAGGGCAAGGTCGTGAACGAGGACCTGGCCGTGCTGAACACGATCAAATACCGGCCCGGCACGCTCACCAAGTCCGACAAGACGCTCGGGCGGTTCCTCGATTATCTGAGGACCTATCCGCGCGCCCATCCGAGCGCTCCGTTCATTCACTAGCCGTTTTGGGGAGGATGCCGGCGGGCCCGCCTGCATCCTCCATTTTCACGAAGGAGTATGATCATGGTGGATATCGACAAGGCTTTTCGCCTGCGGCCGATCGAGGACGACTATGGCTTTTCGCAGGCGGTCCGCGCCGGCGATTTCCTGTTCATCTCGGGTAGCGTGAGCTGGGACAATGACGGCACCCCGACCAATGTCGGCGACATGGGCGCGCAGATGCGTTCGATCTACGTCGATATCGGCAAGACGCTGAAGCATCACGGTCTCGACCCGACCGACATCGTCAAGGAGACGATCTACGTCACCGACATGGACAAGTTCTTCGAAGGCGCGCAGGCGCGGGCGGACTTCTATCAGGGCGTCGTCCCGCCGGCCGCGACCGGGGTCGAGATCAACCGGCTCGTCAACACCGATTTCATGATCGAGATCGAGGCGATCGCCTATTTCAACCGCTGATCTCGCGGGGACGGCCGGGGCCGGGTGCGTGCGCGCGCCCGGCCTTTCGTTTCTGGAGTTCAGCCGGCGGCGCGCATCGCTTCCCAGACGCGCTCGGCCGACAGCGGCAGGGTGGTCAGCGTCGTCTCCGGGCCGATCGCGTGCTGGACGGCGTTCATGATCGCCGCCGGCACCGCGATGGTGCCGCTTTCCCCGACGCCCTTCACCCCATGGGGATAGAGAGGGGAGGGGATTTCGAGATGGACGAGGTCGATCGGCGGCATGTCGGCGGCGAGCGGCAGCATATAGTCCATCAGCGAGGTGGAGAGCGGGCGGCCTTCCTCGTCGTAGCGCGCGGCCTCGTAGAGGGTCGCGCCGATCGCCTGGGCCACCGCGCCGCTGATCTGGCCTTCGACGATCGCGGGGTTGATCACCCGGCCGCAATCATGGCCGAAGGTCATCCGTTCGATCGTGACCTTGCCGGTTTCGGCGTCGACCGCGACCTCGACCGCCACCGTGCCATAGGAGATGGCGAAGCCCGGCGGATCATAGCCGACCGAAGCCTCCAGCCCCGGATCGACCCCGTCCGGCGCGGCGTAGAAGAAATAGGCGGCGCGGGCGATCTCGGAGACGGCGACCTGGCGGCCGGGATCGGCCTTGTCGCGGACCACGGCGCGCGGACGGCCTTCTTCGCCGAGGGATGGGGCGCTGGCCAGCTCGACCGCCGCAGCGTCGAGCTGGAGCAGGTGCGCGCCCCACAGCAGCAGCTTGTCGCGCAGCTTGGCGGCGCCCTTGATTGCCGCCGCGCCGCCGACCCCGGCCCCCGCGCTGCCGGCGGTGCCGTAGGAGGTGAAGGCCGGGAGGGCTGTGTCGCCATGCGCGACGACGACGTCCTCCGCCGGCATCATCAGCTCGTCGGCGCAGAGCTGCGCGAGGGTGGTGGAGATGCCCTGTCCCAGCTCGGTCTGGCCGGTATCGACGCGGACATGGCCGGTCGGCTCCATCCGGATCGTCAGCAGGTCGAAGCTGCCGGAGCGGATGCCGAGATAGGCGGCCCCCGCCGAGGGCGCCATGTTGCTCGTCTCGATATAGCAGGCGATGCCGACGCCGCGTCGCACCGATGACGCCGCCGTCGCGGCGCAGCGGGCGCGGGCCTGCTCATAGCCGAAGCGTTCCAGCGTCATGTCGAGCAGGCGGGGATAGTCGCCGCTGTCGAGCGTCACGCCGGTCGCGATCATGTGTGGCATTTGCGCCGGGGCGATGAAGTTGCGCCGCCGGATGTCGGCCGGACTGATGCCGAGCCGCGTCGCCGCGATGTCGAGCGTCCGTTCGAGCGCGAGATTGGCCTCGGGCTGCCCATAGCCGCGATAGGCGCCGGTCTGCGGCGTGTTGGTGACGATCGCGCGGGCGACGATGCGGACCGTTGGGATGGCGTAGCCGCCGGGGAGGAAGGCCGCGCCGACCCAGGCCGTGCCGATCGACGACTGGCCGATCAGCGCGCCCTTGTCGAGCGTGACCACCCCGTCGAGCGCGAGGATGCGTCCGGTCGCGTCGAAGCCGACGCGCAGGTCGACCCGCTGGTCGCGTCCCATCACCGAGCTGACGAAGGATTCGCGACGCCCCTCGATCCAGCGCACCGGCCGGTCGAGGTCCAAGGCGAGGCGGGCGAGCAGCGCCTCCTCGGCATAGGGATAGGCCTTCATGCCGAAGCCGCCGCCGACATTGGGCACGATCACCCGCAGCCGGTGCTCGGGCAGGCCGAGCGCCAATGCGACCGCCATCCTCACCTGATGCGGGGCCTGGGTCGACACCCACAAGGTCACGCCGCCTTCGCCATCGGGCGCGGCGACGATGCCGCGCGTCTCCAGGCTGAGCGGGTGGACCCGCTGGCTGGTGAAGTTCTCCTCGACGATCAGTGCGGCGCCGTCCAGCGCGGCGTCGGGATCGCCGACCAGCCATTCGAAGCGGGCCGCCTCATTGTCGGGCCAGTCGGGATAGAGGCGGGGGGCGTCCGGCTCCAGCGCCGCGTCGACCGACAATATGGCGGGCAGCGGCTCCAGGTCGATCTCGACCAGCGCCGCGGCGCGCTCGGCGGTGGCGCGGTCGTTGGCCACGACCACCGCGAAGGCCTGGCCGACATGGCGCAGCCGGTCGGTCGCGAGCGCATGTTCGGGGCAGCGGCGCTGGCCGGCCACGTCCCAGGTCGATTGCAGGCTGCCGAGATGGGGCAGGTCGCGCATCGTGCGGACCGCGACGACGCCCGGCAGAGCGGCGGCCCGCCCGGCATCGATCGAACGGATATGGGCGTGGGCGACGGAACTGCGCGCGAAGGCGATGTCGACCGTGCCGGGCAGATGCTGGTCGGGGACATAGGCGGCCTTGCCCGCGACGATCCGCGCCAGCCCGCGCCGCTGGACCGAGCTTCCGGTCGAACGGCAACCGGGGGCCGTCGGCGCGTCCATCTCAGCGCTCCCCGGCGAGGCCGGCGACGAGCCGGACGATCTGCCGATAGCCGGTGCAGCGACATGCGACCGCGTTCAGCGCGGACCGGATCGCCGCCGGGTCGCCATGGTCCGCGACCGATCCGTCCGCCAGATATTCGGCGACGGCGGCCATCATGCCGGACGTGCAGAAGCCGCATTGCGCGCCGAACCCCTCGACGAAGGCGGCCTGCACCGCCGCGAGGTCCGGCTGGGCGGCATAGCCCTCCACCGTCGTGATCGACGCGCCGTCGGCCTGGGCGGCGAGCATCAGGCAGGAGCGCATGCTGCGCCCGTCGACCAGCACCGAGCAGCTTCCGCACACCCCTTCGCCGCATCCGAGCCGGACGCTCTTCATGCCGAGCCGATCGCGCAGCAGCGCCGCGAGCAGGGTCGACGGATGGACCTGCTCGCTGACGGCGGCGCCGTTGAGATCGAAGGAGACGGAGGCCGGGATGGGCTGCATCTGATGACCCGTTAGCGTGGCGATGTTGCCCCCGGAGGCAAGCAGTCGGGCCGGTCCGGCGCAATCCCCTAATATGGGAGGGAGAGGGGAGGAGGAAGGGGGGCGCCCGGCGTCAGCTTGTCGGGTCCTGCCCCCTCATGGTACAATTTCCGGCCGGATCGCGAAAACGCGGAAAGCGGGACGACCAGGCACGAAGCCGCATTGGGAGAGCTGGCCGACCCATGGACATTGTTTCTCGATATCGCTTCACGCCGCCGATCCCGCAACGCAGCTTCATCCCTCGCGCCATCGCTTCGCGGATATCGCGGTCGCCCTATCCGCTGACCTTCCTCGCCTCGCCCAGCGGTTTCGGGAAGTCGACGCTGATGGCGCAGGCCTTCGATCTCGCCCGCTCGGAAGGCGAAAGCGCCCGCTGGCTGAATCTCTATCATCGCGCCGCCGGGGCGGAGGGCTTTTCGCACTATCTCTGTCTTTCGCTGAAGGACGACGGCGAAGCGCAGGACATCGCCCCCGGCGCGGGGCCGTTCGTGATCGACGACCTGCTCGCCGAGGTGGACGCGACCTGTCGGCGGGACGGATCGGTATCGCTCTATCTCGACGAGGTGGCGCCCGGCGATCTCGACACCGTGCTCGGCCTCTCCCAGATGATCGGCAAGCATTTCGGCGACAAGGCGAAGCTGGTCGTCTCCTCGCGGGTCGCGCCGCGGCTGGCCGGCGTGCTGGGCGACGGCGGGATCATGTACACCCCGGCCGAACTCGCCTTCTCGCCCGCCGAGGTGGCGGAGCTGTTCGACGGCGGCCTGCCCGACCGCGACGTCGCCGCGCTGGTCGCGACCACCGGCGGCTGGCCCGCGCTGATCGCGTCGGTGCGGCATGGGACGGGACATTCGCCGGCCGATCACAGCCTCGGCACGGGCGGCGAGGCGGGCGACATGATCGCCGATTTCGTCCGCGACCTGATGGACGTCGCGCCGTCGTCGCGCGACATCGAGGTGCTGGCGGCGGCCTTCGCCTTCGGCAACGCCACCGCGCCGATCTTCGAGCATGACGATTTCGCGAGCGCGGGCGAGATCGTCACCCGCCTCGCCCGCGACGGGCTGGTCAAGGTCCGGTCGGAAGGGACGCGGCTGGTCTATGAACCCCACGCCGCGGTGCGCTTTGCGGTCGATCGGCTCGGCCGCCGTTCCTCGCAGAAGCGCATGCTGGACATCCACCGATCGCTGTCGACGTCGCTGGTCGCCAGCGGCGACCGGGTCGGGGCGATCCGCCATGCGCTGGAGACCGGCGACCTCGACCTGCTCTGCGACCTGATCGAGGCGGGCGGCGGCTGGCTGCTGATCCTGCAATGGGGCGCGCCGATCCTCGATGCCGTCAACGCGATCCCGATCGGTCGGCTCGGCGGCCGGCCGGCGATGCTGCTGACCAAGGTCTATGTGCTGATGCAGGCGCGCGCGATCGGCGAGGCGCGCCAGCTCCTCGACGAGATCTCGACAGACCTGGAGCCCGCCAGCTTCCCCGACGACGAAGCGTTCCACAGCTTCCAGATCGGCTATGGCCTGATCGACGGCGTGTTGCGGTCCTATGAGATGCGGCCGATCGACTTTCCCGCGCTCGAACGGCTTCGCGACCATGGGCCGGCCGACATCCGCAACATCGCCGACGCGATGATCCTCAACCTCAAGGGCGGCTACCAGCTTCGCGACGGGCTGCTCGTCGAAGCCGAGGCGACCGGCCGCGAGGCGACGCTCAAATGCCAGGCGGCCAAGGCGACCTTCGTCGAGGCCTATGTCCAGCTCTGGCTGGGCCATGCGCATCTCCAGAGCGGCAACACCCGCGACGCGAGCCGGCGCTTCGCGGCGGTGCTCGATATCGCCGAGAACTGCTTCGGCGCCGATTCCAACCAGATGATCGCCGCCAAGGTCTTTCTGGCGGAACTCGAATTCGAACGCGGCGAGGCCGAGCGGGCCTATGCGATCATCGAGGCGGTGTTCGACCGGATCGAGGAACTCGACCCCTGGTATGAGATGCTCCGGCCCTTCTACCGGATCGCCTCGATCCGGGTGCAGAATCGGGAAGGCACCGAGCGGGCGATCAGCTTCCTCGACACGGCGCTGGACCGGATGGAGAACCGCAATCTCGGCCTGCTGTCGCGCTATCTGCGGTCGCTTCGCGCCGAGATGCTGGTGCAGAGCGAGCGCGACATCCAGGCGATCGAACGCGGGGTGGGGGAGCTTCAGCACGTCGAGCCGATCGAGAGCGCCTTCCTCAACGTCCGGGTCGGGCTCAAGCGCGGCGACGTGCCCGCCGCGCTGGCCGGCGTCGATGCGCTGCTCGACCAGCCCGCGGTCCGCGAATGCGCGCGCCGGATGATCACCGTCACGGTGCTGAAGGCGGCCTGCCACGCGGCGCGCGGGGAGGTCCGCGCCGCCGGCGATCTCGTCGCCGAGGCGCAGAGGCTGGCGGCGCAGAGCGATCTGCGCGGCCATTTCGAACATGAGGTCGCCTCCAGCGAAGGCGCGGCGGGCGGGGCTCCGCTGCTCCGGCCCGATCCGGGGCGGCAGGCGATGGCGCGCCTGCCGGCGCCGCGCGGGGAGCTGATCGAGGTCGATGACCGCAGCCTGCCCCGCCTCGGCCCGCGCGAGCGCGAGGTGCTGGACTGCATCGTCGAAGGGCTGTCGAGCAAGGAGATAGCCTGGCGGATGTCGCTCTCGGTCGGGACGGTGCTGGGCTATCGCAAGAGCCTCTACCGCAAGATCGGCGTCAATTGCCGCTCGGCGGCGATCTCCTATGCGCGGCAGTCGAACATCGCGGCCTATGCCGATGCCGTGGAGGTCGAAAGCCTGCAATAGGGCCGCGGTCGCAGCCGCAAATTCTTATAAGTCTAAAATAACTTGCCCTCGGCCGATGAATTCGGCCACAAAAGGCCGGCGCTTTCGGCTCCTGCCACGAGGGGAAGACCATGCTGACCTTACCGCGCTTCAAGGCTGCGGCCGTCCAGGCGGCGCCCGCCTTCCTCGATCCGGCCGCGACGGTCGCCAAGGCGGCGGCGCTGATCCGGGAAGCCGCGCGCAACGGCGCCGAACTCGTCGCCTTTCCCGAGGTCTTCGTCGCGGGCTATCCCTATTGGAACTGGATCACCGATCCGGTGACGGGCGGCGCCTGGTTCGACAGGCTGCTGCGGGCCTCCATCCTCGTTCCCGGACCCGAGATCGACGCGCTGTGCGACGTGGCCCGCGAGACGGGCGTCCACCTCGTCATCGGCGTCAACGAACGCAGCCCGGTCTCGCTCGGGACGATCTTCAACACGCTGGTCTTCATCGGTCCGGACGGTCGCGTCCTCGGCCGGCATCGCAAGCTGGTGCCGACCTGGGCCGAGAAGCTGAGCTGGGCGCCGGGCGACGGTTCCAGCCTCATCGTCTACGACACCGCGATCGGTCCGCTGGGCGGGCTGGCCTGCGGGGAGAACACCAATACGCTGGCGCGGTTCGCGCTGCTCGCCCAGGGCGAACTCGTCCATGTCGCCAGCTATATTGCGTTGCCCGTGGCGCCGCCCGATTACGACATGGCCGAAGCCATCAAGGTGCGCGCCATGGCGCATTGCTTCGAAGGCAAGCTGTTCACCGTCGTGTCCTGTTCGACCGTCTCCGAGGAGATCATCGAGGCGATGGAAAGCATCGTCCCGGACGCCCGCGCCCGGTTGCAGCGCAGGAACAGTGCCTTTTCGGGGATCATCGGCCCGGACGGTCGCGTGATCGGCGATCCGCTCATCGACGAGGAGGGGATCGTCTATGCCGAGATCGACCTCGGCAAGTGCATCCAGCCCAAGCAGATGCACGACATCGTCGGCCATTATAACCGGTTCGACATCTTCGACCTGAGGGTCGATCGGACGCCGCGCTCCCCGGTGAGCTTCACCGATGCGCCGCGCGACGACCCCGAGACGGGCCCGATCGATCCGGCCTGATCGCCCCGCCAGGAGACCATCATGAACGCCCGTACCTATCGCATCGGACAGATCGTGCCGTCGTCGAACACGACGATGGAAACCGAAATCCCCGCCATGCTGCGCGCCCGCGAGGGCATATTGCCGGAGCGCTTCACCTTCCATTCCAGCCGCATGCGGATGAAGAAGGTGGTGAAGGAGGAACTCGAGGCGATGGACCGCGACAGCGACCGCTGCGCGACCGAGCTGTCCGACGCCCGCGTCGACGTGCTCGGCTATGCCTGCCTGGTCGCGATCATGAGCATGGGCCACGGCTATCACCGCGTCTCCGAAAAGCGCCTCCACGAGCGGACGGTCGAAAACGACGCGCCCGCCCCGGTGGTGACGAGCGCGGGCGCGCTGGTCGACGGGCTGCGGCGGATCGGCGCGAAGAAGATTTCGGTGATCTGCCCTTATATGAAGCCGCTGACCCGGCTGGTCGTCGACTATATCGAGAATGAGGGGATCACGGTCCACGACTTCGCGGCGCTCGAAATCCCCGACAATATCGAGGTCGGCCGCCATGATCCCGAGCGGCTGCTCGACATCTACCAGCGGGTCGACCGCAGCGGCATCGACGCCTTCGTGGCTTCGGCCTGCGTCCAGATGCCGTCGCTGCCGATCATCGATCGCCTGGAGCGCGAGGTCGGCGTTCCGGTGGTCTCGGCCGCCGTCTGCACCACCCACCAGATGCTCGACCGGCTCGGGCTCGAACGCCGGGTGCCGGGCGCCGGCGCCTTGCTTGGCGGCGGCTACTAAGCCGGGTATATCGTTGAAGCTTGCAACATTGCTCCGAAATGTGGACAGGAGAGTCCGCCCGAAGGCAGTGGAGGGACTATGGCGACGGCGCCGATCCGCGAGAAACATGATGGCGCGCTGGCCGGCCAGATGGACGTGCGCGTCTGGCTGCGCCTGCTGAGTTGCGTCACCGTCATCGAGAAGCGCCTGCGCCGCCGCTTCGTCGCCCAATATGATACGACGCTGCCGCGGTTCGACGTGATGGCGACGCTCGAACGCTTTCCCGACGGCGTGTCGATGGGCGAGCTGTCGCGCGCGCTGCTGGTCTCCAACGGCAACGTCACCGCGCTGGTGAAGCAGCTCGAGTCGGACGGCTATGCGTCGAGCCGCCCCGCGCCGGACGACCGGCGATCGTCGATCGTGGCGCTGACCGACCTGGGCCGCCGCCATTTCGCCGAACTGGCGGCCGCGCATCGCACCTGGATCCAGGGCATGTTCGCCGAGCTGTCGGACAATGACCATATCGAGCTCTACAAGCTGCTGGCGGTCCTGAAGCACTCGATCGGGGCCGACGACGAGAAATAGCGCCGCCCCGCGATCGCGCGGGACGGCGGCGAAAGGCGGGCCGAAGGAAACGCAAAAGGACTTGACGGCGCCCTATTATTATATGTTTAAAATATTTCGGGCGGCCGACGCCCGGAATGGCAACCGCTGGAGAGGCTGATTCCGTGCAGAGCTACAACGCCGCCGCCGACCTCATCGACCGCAACCTGATCGATCGCGCCGACAAGATCGCCGTGATCGACGATCTCGGGCGGTACAGCTACCGCGAGATCGCCGAGCGCGTCGACCGCTTCGCCGGCTATCTGGCCGGCCTCGGCGTCCCGGTGGAGAGCCGCATCCTCCTCTGCCTGCAGGACTCGGTCAATTTCCCGGTGGCGGCGCTCGGCGCGATCAAGGCCGGCCTCATCCCCGTCATGGTCAACCCGCTGCTGCCGAGCAGCGATCTCGACTATATGCTGCGCGACAGCCGGGCCCGCCTGCTGGTCGCCTCGGCGGGCGCATGGCCCTCGCTCGATCCGGTCATGGTCGGGCAGCCCTATCTCCAGACGATCCTGGTCGCCGACGGCGACGCTCCGGCCGGCACGATCGCCTTCGCCGACGCCGTTGCCGGCGCGCAGCCGATCGCCGAAGCGGCCGCCACCCGCGCCGACGAGCCGTGCCTGTGGCAATATTCCTCGGGCACCACCGGCCGGCCCAAGGGAACCGTCCATTCGCACGCCAATGTGCAGCGGCTGATGGGCCTCTATCCCCGCCAGATCCTCGGCCTGGACGAGAATGACGTCACCTATTCGGCAGCGAAGCTGTTCTTCGGCTATGGCTTCGGCAACGGGCTGGTCTTCCCCTTCTCGGTCGGCGCCACCGCCATCCTGATGGCCGGCCGGCCGACCGCCGAGGCCGTGTGGCGGCGCCTGATCGATCATCGGCCGACGATCTTCTTCGGCGTTCCGACCCTCTATGCCTCGCTGCTCGCCGCGCCCGAGGCGCCCGAGCGCGACCGGCTGGCGCTGCGCCTGTGCACCTCCGCCGGGGAGGCGCTGCCCCGGCCGATCGGCGAGCAGTGGCGCGCGCGCTACGGCACCGACATCCTCGACGGGATCGGCTCGACCGAGATGTTCCACATCTTCCTGTCCAACCGGCCCGGCGACGTCGCCTATGGCACCACCGGCCTGCCGGTCGACGGTTATGAGCTGCGCCTCGTCGATGAAGCGGGCCAGCCGGTTGCCGACGGCGACGTCGGCGAACTCCATGTGAAGGGGCCCACCAGCGCGCTCGGCTATTGGTGCAACCGGGAAAAGACCCAGGCGACCTTCGTGGGGGAATGGACCCGGACGGGCGACAAATTCCTGCGCAGCGCCGAGGGCCGCTACGTCTATTGCGGCCGGTCCGACGACATGCTGAAGGTCAGCGGCATCTATGTGTCGCCGTTCGAGGTGGAGACGGCGCTGCTGTCGCACGAGGCGGTGCGCGAGGCCGCCGTGGTGGGCTGGGCCGACGAACAGGGCCTGATCAAGCCCAAGGCGTTCGTCGTGCTGGGTGACGGCCAGGCCCCGTCGGACGCCATCGAGGCGGCGCTGAAGGCCCATGTGAAGCAGTTGCTGGCCCCCTATAAATATCCGCGCTGGATCGAGTTCCTCGATGCGCTGCCCAAGACGGCGACCGGCAAGGTCGAACGCTACAAGCTCCGGCAGCCGCCCGCCGCCTGACGTCGCCCGCCAAAGCACAAGGAGATTCCATGACCGTTTCCGCAACGTTGCGGGGGGCGATCCTCGAGATCATGGTCGACAACCCGCCGGTCAACGCGCTCGGCCATGCGGTCCGCAAGGGCCTGCTGGAAGCCCTGGAAGCGGGAGCCCGGCAGCCGGAGGTCGAGGCGATCGTCATCGCCTGCGCGGGCCGGACCTTCTTCGCCGGGGCGGACATCTCCGAGTTCGGCAAGCCGCCGCTCGATCCCATCCTCCCCGACCTATGCAACGCGATCGAGGCGCTCGCGAAGCCCGTGGTCGCCGCGATCCACGGCACCGCGCTTGGCGGCGGGCTCGAAGTGGCGCTCGCCTGCCACTATCGGGTGGCGGTGCCGTCCGCCCGGCTCGGCCTGCCCGAGGTGAAGCTGGGCCTGATCCCCGGTGCCGGCGGCACGCAGCGGCTGCCCCGGCTGGTCGGCGTCGCCGAGGCCACCGACATGATCGTCTCCGGCGATCCGATCCCGGCGGGCAAGGCGGCGGAACTCGGCCTGGTCGATCATGTCGGCGCCGAGGGATCGCTGATCGAGGAGGCGCATCGCTGGGCGCAGGTCATTGCCGGCCGGCGGCCTCTTCCCCGAACGGGGGAGCGGCCGGTCGCGGGGGATGCCGCCGCGATCGATCGATACGCCGAGGCCCATGCGCGCAAGCTGCGCGGCCAGACGGCGCCGCAGGCCTGTTTCGAGGCGCTTCGCGCCGCGATCGACCTGCCATTGGCGGAGGGGCTCGCCGTCGAGCGGGGGCTGTTCCGCCAACTCGTCGCGGGCGACCAGTCCGCCGCGCTGCGCCACTATTTCTTCGCCGAGCGGAGGGCCGCCCGGATCGACGGGCTGGACGCCTCGATCGAGCCGCTTCCCATCGAGACGGTCGGCGTCATCGGCGCCGGCACGATGGGCGCCGGGATCGCGATGGCCTTCCTGTCGAAGGGGCTGCGGGTCGTCCTTCTCGAAACCGGCGCCGACGCGCTGGACCGGGGCCTCGCCAATATCCGGCGGACCTACGAAGCCAGCGTCGCCAAGGGCCGGATGACCCAGGAGGCCGGCGACCAGGCGCTGGCCCGGCTGTCCACCACCCTCGACTATGCCGCGCTCGGCGGTTGCGACCTGATCATCGAGGCCGTGTTCGAACTGATGGCGGTGAAGCGCGAGGTGTTCGCCCGGATCGACGCGGTCGCGCGGCCGGGCGCGATCCTCGCCACCAACACCAGCTATCTGGACATCGACGAGATCGCCGCGGCGACCGGCCGGCCCGATCATGTCGTCGGCCTCCATTTCTTCTCGCCCGCCAACATCATGAAGCTGCTGGAGGTCGTTCGCGGCGCCCGGACCTCGCCCCGGGTGCTGGCGACGGCGATGGCGCTCGCCAAGCGGATCGGCAAGATCGCGGTCGTCGCCGGGAACGGCTATGGCTTCATCGGCAACCGGCTGCTCGCGCGGCGCCGCAGCGAGGCGTTCGAGCTGCTGCTCGAAGGCGTCGCGCCCTGGGACATCGACGAGGCGCATGTCGGCTTCGGCATGCCGATGGGCCCGTTCCGGATGTCCGATCTCGCCGGTGTCGACATCGGCTGGCACCGCGATCCCGCCCGGGTCGAGAATGTCCGCGACGCGCTGTGCGCGGCCGGTCGCCTCGGCCAGAAGGCCGGCAAAGGCTATTATGATTATGACGAGGCGCGGCAGGCGACGCCGTCGGCCGAGGCGCTGGCGATCATCGACGCCTTCGCCAGGGGGCAGGGCAGGGCGCGCCGGGACGTCCCGCGCGACGATATCCTGGAACGCACCCTCTACGCGATGGTCGACGAGGGCGCCCGGCTTCTCGCCGAGGGCATCGCGCAGCGCGCGTCGGACATCGATGTCGTGTGGGTCAACGGCTATGGCTGGCCGTCCTATCTCGGCGGGCCGATGCACTGGGCGGAACGGACGGGCCTCGCGCGCATCGTCGAGCGGCTCCGGGCGCATGGCATGCCGGTCGCCCCGCTGCTCGCCGAAAAGGCCGCGCGGGGCGAGCGTTTCGACGATCCGCAGCCGGCATGACCAGCGAATCTATTTTATACTTGAAATAAATTCGGGGGAGGCATAGGCCTGTTCCCAACGGCAGATATGGAGAGCCTTGCATGAAGGTGGCATGCGTCGGTGGCGGCCCCGCCGGGCTATATTTCGCGATCTCGATGAAGCTTCGCGATCCGTCGCACGACATCACGATCTACGAGCGCAACCGGGCCGGGGACACCTTCGGCTGGGGCGTCGTCTTCTCCGACCAGACGATGGAGCATCTGCAGGCCAACGACCCGCAGAGCGCGCGGACGATGATCGACGAGCTCGCCCATTGGGACGATATCGAGGTCCATATCGAGGACGGCGACCGCACGGTCAGCACCCGATCGGGCGGCCACGGCTTCATCGGCATCGGCCGCAAGCGCCTGCTCAACATCCTCCAGGACCGGGCGGCCGAGCTCGGCGTCAAGATCGAGTATCAGGTCGAGGTCGAGCCCGACAGCGACTTCCTGGCGGGCCATGACCTGGTGATCGCGGCCGACGGCCTGAACAGCAAGCTGCGCCGCCGCTACGAGGACAGCTTCCAGACCGACATCGACGTCAAGCGCAACAAGTTCGTCTGGCTCGGCACCCACCAGCGCTTCGACGCCTTCAACTTCATCTTCAAGAACACGCGCTTCGGCTGGATCTGGGCGCATGCCTATCAGTTCGATGCCAACACCGCGACGTTCATCGTCGAATGTTCGCCCGAGACCTATGAGCGCGCCGGCTTCGGCGAGATGAGCCAGGCGGACACCTGCCGCCTGTGCGAGGAGATCTTCGCGGACCATCTCGGCGGCCACGAGCTGATGACCAACGCCTCCCATATCCGGGGATCGGCGTGGATCAACTTCCCGCGGATCATCTGCCGCCAGTGGAGCCACGAGAACATCATCCTGCTCGGCGACGCCGCGCACACCGCCCATTTCTCGATCGGTTCGGGCACCAAGCTGGCGCTGGAAGACGCCATCAAGCTCGCCGAGGTGCTCAACCGGCCGGGCACGACGACCGGCCCGCTCGCCGGGGCGCTCTCCGAATATCAGGAGGAGCGCCAGCTCGAAGTGGTCAAGCTCCAGAACGCGGCGCGCAACTCGACCGAATGGTTCGAGCATCTCGACCGCTATCTGAAGATGGACCCGATGCAGTTCACCTATACGCTGCTGACGCGCAGCCAGCGGGTGAGCCACGAGAATCTGCGGATGCGCGATCCCGCCTGGCTGGCCGAGCTGGAGAAGAACCTCGCCGAGGCCGCGTTCGGGCAGCCGATCACGGGGCCCGTGCCGCCGATGTTCATGCCGTTCAGGATGCGCGACATGACCATGCGCAACCGCATCGTCATGTCGCCGATGGCGATGTATTCGGCGATCGACGGCGTGCCCGACGATTTCCACCTCGTCCATTACGGCGCGCGCGCGCTGGGCGGCGCCGGCCTGATCGTCACCGAGATGACCTGCGTCTCGCCCGAGGGACGGATCACGCCCGGCTGCACCGGCATCTGGAACGACGCGCAGGTCGAGGGCTGGCGACGGATCACCGATTTCGTCCACCGCACCCCCGGCGCCCGGATCTGCATGCAGATCGGCCATAGCGGATCGAAGGGCTCGACCCGCGTCGCCTGGGAGGGGATCGACAAGCCGCTCGAGGTCGGCAACTGGCCTGTCGTCGCCCCGTCGGACGTCGCCTATTCGCCCGAGAACCAGGTGCCGGTCGCGCTCGACCGCGCCGCCATGGACGCCATTCGCGACCAGTTCGTCGACGCCACGCGGCGGGCCGAAGCCGCCGGGTTCGACATGGTCGAGTTCCATTGCGGCCATGGCTACCTGCTGTCGGGCTTCATCAGCCCGACCCAGAACAAGCGGACCGACGACTATGGCGGCAGTCTGGAGAACCGGCTGCGCTACCCGCTCGAAATATTCCGCGCGATGCGGGCGGCATGGCCCGCCGAAAAGCCGATGTCGGTACGCATCTCGGCGCATGACTGGGTCGGCGACGACGGCGTCACCCCCGACGAGGCGGTCGAGATCGCCCGCGCCTTCAAGGAGGCCGGCGTCGACCTGGTCGACGTCTCCTCGGGGCAGGTCGCCAAGGCCGAGAAGCCGGTCTACGGTCGCATGTTCCAGGTGCCCTTCTCCGACCAGATCCGCAACGAGCTCGGCGTCGCGACGATGGCGGTCGGCAACATCTGGGAGATCGACCATGTCAACTCGATCATCGCCGCCGGCCGCGCCGATCTCTGCGCGATGGGACGCCCGCACCAGATGGACCCGAACTGGACGATCCACGCGGCGGCGGCCCAGCAGATCGACGACGCTCCCGTCCCGGTCCAGTACAAGAGCGGCTATTTCCAGGCGAAGCTGAACGCGAGCCGCGCCGGCCAGATGGCGGTCGTCAAGTGACGACCGGCCGCCGGCATGCACTGGTGACGGGCGGCGGCAGCGGCATCGGCCGGGCGGTGGCGCTCGGCCTGGCCGACGCCGGCTGGCAGGTCACGATCCTCGGCCGGAACGAGGCGCGTCTCGCGGCGGTCGCCCGAGGCGAGGACGGCATGCTCGCGCTCGGCTGCGACGTCGGCGACGAGGCGGCGGTCACGGCCGCCGTGGAGCAGGCGATCGAGCGCCACGGCCCGGTCGGCCTGCTGGTGAACGGCGCCGGGATCGTCGAGACGGCGCCCTTCGGGAAAAGCCCGGACGCGGTGTGGGACAGGCTGTGGCGGACCAATGTGATGGGGGCCGTCCACACCAGCCGGGCGGTGCTTCCGGCCATGCGCGCCTTGCCCGCCGCGCGGATCGTCAACATCGCGTCGACCGCGTCGCTCAAGGGCTATGCCTATGTCAGCGCCTATACCGCGACCAAGCATGCGCTGCTGGGGATGACGCGGGCGCTGGCCCTGGAACTGGTCGGCACCGCGATCACCGTCAACGCGGTCTGCCCCGGCTATGCCGACACCGACATCGTCCACGACGCCGTCGCCAATATCGTCGCCAGGACGGGCCGGAGCGAGGCCGACGCGATGGCGACGTTCACCGGCGCCAATCCGCAAGGCCGGCTGATCGATCCGGCCGAGATCCTCGGCACCGTGCTCTGGCTGTCGTCAGACGCGGCGCGATCAGTGACCGGACAGGCGATCGTCGTCGCCGGCGGCGAGATCATGTGAAGAAGGACCATGTCGATGTTTGATCCCGGCAGCTTCGCGCCGAAGCATTTCGCCTTCGCTTTCGCCGACAAGGTCGCCACGGTGACGCTGAACCGGCCCGAGCGGAAGAATCCGCTGACCTTCGAGTCCTATGCCGAGCTGCGCGACATGTTCCGCGACCTCGTCTACGCGCCCGACGTCAAGGCGGTGGTGATCACCGGCGCGGGGGGCAATTTCTGCTCGGGCGGCGACGTGCACGAGATCATCGGCCCGCTGACCGGGATGGACATGACCGGCCTGCTCGCCTTCACCCGGATGACGGGCGATCTCGTCAAGGCGATGCGCAACTGCCCGCAGCCGATCATCGCGGCGGTCGACGGCGTGTGCGCGGGCGCAGGCGCGATCCTTGCCATGGCCTCCGACATCCGTTTCGGCACGCCGGCCGCCAAGACGGCCTTCCTGTTCACCCGCGTCGGCCTCGCCGGTGCGGACATGGGGGCCTGCGCCATCCTGCCGCGGATCATCGGCCATGGCCGCGCCGCCGACCTGCTGTTCAGCGGCCGTTCCTTCTCGGCCGAGGAAGGGGAGCGCTGGGGTTTCTTCAACCGGGTGGTCGACGCCGACGCCCTCCAGGGCGAGGCCGCCGCCTATGCCGCGATGCTGGCGAACGGGCCGACCTTCGCCCATGGCATGACCAAGAACCAGCTCGACATGGAATGGGCGATGCCGATCGAGACCGCGATCGAAGCCGAAGCCCAGGCCCAGGCGATCTGCATGCAGACCCGCGATTTCGAGCGCGCCTACCACGCCTTCGTCGCCAAGCAGCGGCCGACCTTCGCGGGAGACTGACATGGCCGACCAGACCTATTTGTCATGGCCGTTCTTCGAGCGTCGGCACCGCGGCTATGCCGCCGACCTCGAAGCCTGGTGCCAGGCCCATGCCGATGAGCTTCACGCCGAGGGGGCCGATGTCGACGCCGACTGCCGGCATCTCGTCCGGCTGCTCGGCCAGGCGGATTTCCTGCGCGCGACGGTTCCCAGCAACTATGGCGGGCTCAACAGCCCGGTCGACGTCCGCACGCTGTGCCTGTCGCGGCAGATCCTCGCCTATCATTCGGGTCTCGCCGACTTCGTCTTCGCGATGCAGGGGCTGGGCACCGGCGCGATCAGCCTGTTCGGGGCGGAGGCGATAAAGCAGGCCTATCTTCCGAAGGTCGCGGCCGGCGAGATGATCGCGGGCTTCGCCCTGTCGGAGAAGGAAGCGGGCTCGGACGTCGCGGCGATGACGACCAGCGCCCGCCGCGTCGAGGGCGGCTGGATCATCAACGGCGAGAAGACCTGGATCTCGAACGGGACGATCGCCGACCTGCTGACCGTCTTCGCCCGCAGCGGCGAGGCTCCCGGCGCGCGCGGCATCTCGGCCTTCGCCTTTCCGACGGCCACCAAGGGGTTCTCGATCACCGAGCGGATCGACGTGATCGCGCCGCACCCGCTCGCCACCATCCGCTTCGACGAGTGCTTCGTCCCCGACGACCATCTCCTCGGCGAGGCGGGGCAGGGGTTCAAGGTCGCGATGGCGACGCTCGACATGCTGCGCTCGACGGTCGGCGCGGCGGCGCTCGGCTTCGCGCGGCGCGCGACCGACGAGGCGCTCGGCCGCGCCACCTCGCGGGAGCTGTTCGGCGCGCCGCTGTCCGACCTGCAGCTCACCCAGGCGGCGCTGGCCGACATGGCGCTCGGCAACGACAGCAGCGCGCTGCTCATCTATCGCGCGGCCTGGGCCAAGGACCAGGGCCAGCCGCGCATCACCCGCGAGGCCGCCATGGCCAAGCTCCACGCCACCGACACCGCGCAGCTCACCATCGACAAGGCGGTCCAGCTGTTCGGCGGCGCCGGCGTGGTGCGCGGCAACATGGTCGAGCGGCTCTATCGAGAGATCCGGGCGCTGCGCATCTACGAGGGCGCCAGCGAAGTTCAGAAAGTCGTGATCGCGCGCGCGGCGATAGCCGAAGCGCAGGGGGGAAAAGCATGAGGATATTGCAACCCGAAGGTTGGCCGCGCCCCAAGGGATATGCCAACGCGATCGAGGTGCGTGGACGGACGATCTATGTCGCCGGCCTGATCGGTTGGAACGAGGAGGAGAGGTTCGTCGCCAAGGACCTTCCGGGCCAGTTCGAACAGATATTGCGCAACCTCGTCGCGCTGCTCGCCGAAGGCGGCGCCGGGCCCGAACATGTCGTCCGGATGACCTGGTACGTCACCGACAAGCAGGACTATCTGCGCGAGTTGCGCCGGATCGGTGAAATCTATCGCTCGATCATGGGCAAGGTCTTTCCTACCATGGCGGTCGTCCAGGTGGTCGCGCTGATGGAAGACGAGGCACTGATCGAGATCGAGACCACCGCCGTCGTTCCCGACTGACGATATATTCCGAGGATTGAGCAATGAGCCAGATGAGCCGTTTCGACTGGGCCGATCCGTTCCAGCTCGACGACCAGTTGACCGACGACGAGCGGATGATCCGCGACGCCGCCCATGCCTATGCGCAGGAACGGCTGCAGCCGCGCGTGATCAAGGCCTATGCCGACGAGCATACTGATCCCGATATCTTCCGGGAGATGGGCGCGCAGGGCCTGCTCGGCGTGACCGTTCCCGACGAGTTCGGCGGGGCCGGAGCTTCCTATGTCGCCTATGGCCTGGTCGCGCGCGAGGTCGAGCGGGTGGACTCGGGCTATCGCTCGATGATGTCGGTGCAGTCGAGCCTCGTGATGTACCCGATCTACGCCTATGGCTCGGAGGAGCAGAAGCGCCGCTACCTTCCGAAGCTCGCATCGGGCGAATGGATCGGCTGCTTCGGGCTGACCGAGCCCGACGCCGGCTCCGATCCGGGCGGCATGCGCACCCGCGCCGTCAAGACCGAGGGCGGCTATCGCCTCAGCGGCAACAAGACCTGGATATCGAACGCCCCGATCGCCGACGTGTTCGTCGTCTGGGCGAAGTCGGACGCGCATGACGGCCAGATTCGCGGCTTCGTCCTCGAAAAGGGCGCGAAGGGCCTGTCGGCGCCGAAGATCGAGGGCAAGCTGTCGCTGCGCGCGTCGATCACCGGCATGATCAATCTCGACGATGTCGAGGTGGGGGAGGACGCGCTCCTGCCCAACGTCCAGGGCCTCAAGGGTCCGTTCGGCTGCCTCAACCGCGCTCGCTACGGCATCAGCTGGGGCGCGCTCGGCGCGGCCGAGTTCTGCTTCCACGCCGCGCGCCAATATGGCCTCGACCGCAAGCAGTTCGGCCGTCCGCTCGCCGCGACCCAGCTCTACCAGAAGAAGCTCGCCGACATGCTCACCGACATCTCGCTCGGCTTGCAGGCGTCGCTGCGCGTGGGCCGGCTGATGGATGAGGGCCGCTTCGCGCCGGAGATGGTCTCGATCGTCAAGCGCAACAATGTCGGCAAGGCGCTCGATATCGCCCGCCAGGCGCGCGACATGCACGGCGGCAACGGCATTTCCGAGGAATATCAGGTGATCCGCCACATGATGAACCTCGAAACCGTCAACACCTATGAAGGCGCCCACGACGTCCACGCCCTGATCCTGGGGCGCGCGATCACCGATATCGCCGCCTTCTGAGCCTTTCGCGGTCCTCCCCTCGGGACAGGAGCGGCCCCGCCTTCCGACAGGGATGCGGGGCCCTTTTGCCGGAAGGGCCATGCGTCATGAGGAGGAAAGATTGACCTTCGTCTCTCGGCAACAGGTGCGCTTCGCGCATGTCGACGCCGCCGGCATCGTCTTCTATCCGCGCTATTTCGAGATGCTCAACGCGGCGGTCGAGGATTATTTCGCCGAGGTCGTCGGCGTCGGCTTCGCCGAGATGCACGGCCAGCGGCGCCTCGGCGTGCCGACCGTCCGCCTCGAAACGGACTTCGCCGCGCCGAGCCGGCTCGGCGATCTGCTCGACTTCGAGCTTCGGGTCACGGCGGTCGGCCGCAGCTCGCTGGGGCTTTCGGTCGCGGTGCGCTGCGGAGCCGATGTCCGCATCTCGATGAGCGTCACCCTGGTCTGCATGGACCTGGACGCGGGCAGGGCGCTTCCCTGGCCCGACGACATGCGGTCGGCCATCGCGGCCTGAACCGGGGCGCTCGCCTCAGCCCGCGACGATTGGATGCCGAAGCCTGCCGATGCCGACGACCTCGGCCTCGATGACGTCGCCCGGCCACACCCATTCCTGCGGATCGCGGCCGGCGCCGACGCCCGCCGGGGTTCCGGTCGCGATGATGTCGCCCGGTTCGAGCGTGATGCCCTGGCTGATGTCGGAGATCAGGTCATCGACCTTGAAGAGCATGTGCTTCGTGTTCGAACGCTGCTTCTCGACGCCGTTGACGGTCAGCCACAGGTCGAGGGTCTGAGGATCGGGTATCTCGTCGGCGGTGACGATGCAGGGGCCCAGCGGCGCATAGCTGTCCTGCCCCTTGGAATAGATCCACTGGCCGGCGCGGCGGTTGTCGCGCGCGCTCATGTCGATGCAGACGGTGTAGCCGAACACATGGTTCAGCGCCTCCTCGGTCGGCACGCGGCGCGCGGTGCGGCCGATCACGCAGGCGAGCTCGACCTCCCAGTCGAGCTGCCGGGTGATGTCGCCGCGATGGACGACGGGATCACCCGGTCCGATGACCGTGGTCGGCGGCTTGGAGAAGATGACCGGCTGCTTCGGCAGGTCCTGCGAGGTGTCGAGCGACCGGGCGCTCTCGGCGACATGCTCGACATAGTTCAGGCCGATGCCGAAGATGTTCTTGCGCGGCCGCGGAATGGGCGCCAGCAGCGTCACGTTCGACAGCGGCAGCGCGCCGCCGACCGGCCAGCGGCCCTTCGCCTCCTCGATCAGCAGCCCGAGCTCGGCCAGCGCGACGGGGCCGAGATCGATGAAGTCGAGCATCCGCGACGGCATCGGCACCTGGGCGCGGGCACCGAGGGCGGCCACGTCGACGACGAGGTCGCCGACCAGCACGCCGAGCCGGGCTTCGCTTTCGATCGAGGCGCGATAGGTGACGAGACGCATGGCAATCCTTTCCGGGGGCCGATCAGGCGGCGATGAGCGGCTGATAGCCGTCGTTGATGGTCAATCCCTCGACGCGATAGAGGCCGAGCGCCCGCATCACGGGCAGGTCGTGGAAGGAGAAGAGGCAGGCATCCTCGCGGTCGGAGCCGTTGACATGCTCGTGCCACATCCAGGACGGGACCACGAAGATGTCGCGCTCCTTCCAGTCGAGCCGCTGTCCGCCGACGATCGAATGGCCGCTGCCCTTGGCGCATTGATAGACGAAGGAGCCGACCTCCCGATGCGCCTTGGTGTGCTGGCCGGGACGCAGCATCTGCATCGACGCGCCCATCGTCGTCATCGGCGGACCGCCCGTATGGGGGTTCACATAGTCCATGTGGAGGCCGTCATAGGGTGAGCCCTCGGTGACGCGGGCATAGCGGCACAGCGCCTCGTAGGTCGGCTCCCATTCATATTTCAGCAGCGGCGAATAGCGCTTCGACCATGTCTCGCCGGCCGGTCTCAGCGCGGCATTGCCCCAGGTCGCGGTGGAATCGTCGATCGGGAAGCCGACCTTCTGCTGAAGCTCCGGGTGCACCTCGTAGAAATTGGCGTCGAGCGCGTTCATCAGCGGGATGTCGAGGCCGTCCTGCCAGGTGCAGACGGTGCCGTCCTCCGACACGCCATGCTCGTGCCAGGTCCCGTTCGGCGTCAGCACGAAATCGTTGCGGCCGAGGGTCATCTTGTGCCCGTCGACATTGGTGAAGGCGCCCGAGCCTTCCATGATGAAGCGCAGCGCCGAGGCCGAGTGGCGGTGGCTGGACGCCACCTCGCCAGGCCCCATCACCTGGATGCCCGAATAGAGCCAGCCGACCGCCGCCGTCACGTCCCGCCGGCCGGGATTGGCCAGGTAGACGACCCGGCGGCCCGCCTGTTCGGGCGTGACGAGGTCGAGCGCGCGCAGGACGTGGCCGCGCAGCCGATCATAGCGCCAGACGATCGGCACCGACTCGGTGGCGGGCTCCCATGGCTCGATCTTGTTGGCGACGGTCCACAGCGCGCCGGCGTGCTGCGCCTCCAGATCATGGTAGAAATCAACGAGTTCGGCGGTGTCGGCGACATTGGCGCGGCCGATCACCTCCTCGCGATACCGATCGTAGCCGTCCGTCCCCATCTCTCGATCTCGCCTATTTGTTATAGACCTAAAATATTGACGGCTCGACTGTCAACTCGGGGAGAGACCGGCGGCGCTGGCTCGCTTGTCAGCAGATTCCTGAAAGACAATCCGCCGCCCCGCCGGCCAGCTAGGCGAGGGGAGGACGAGTCGACGACGGGCATTTTCTCGATCGAGAGACCCGGCAACGCGATCGACGGCCCCCCTTGCGGAATGCAGAAGATGGAGAAGGGGAAGCTTTGATGAAGGTGATGGAAAGAGCGTCGCTCTTCGCGTTGGCGGCGGCCCTCGGCTCCGGCCAGCTCTGGGCCGGGCAGGCCGGCGACATGCCGTCGGGCGGGAGCGTCGCGGCGGCCGACGGCGCGTCCGAAGGACTCGCCGAGATCGTCGTCACCGCGCAGCGCAAATCGGAGAATCTCCAGAAGGCGGCGATCGCGATCGCCTCGGTCGGCGGCGACACCCTTCGGAGCGCGGGCGTGGTCAATCCCGCGCAGCTCACGGCGCTGGTGCCGTCGCTCCAGGTTTCGAACGGCAACGGCGCCTATGCCAATTTCTACATTCGCGGCGTCGGCAACTTCACCGGCAACGCGCTGACCGAGTCGGCGATCGCCTTCAACTATGACGGCGTCTATGTCGCGCGCCCGTCCTCGACCTCGGGCTTCTTCTACGACCTCGAACGCGTCGAGGTGCTGAAGGGGCCGCAGGGAACGCTCTACGGACGCAATGCCACCGGCGGCGCGATCAACGTCCTGCCCCGTCAGCCCCAGTTCGAATGGGGCGGCCATGCCAATGCCAGCTACGGCAATTACGATGCCGTCAACCTCGAAGGGGCGATCAACGCGCCGCTGGCGCCCGACCTCGCCGTCCGCCTGACCGGGATCTACAACCGCCACGACGGCTATATGAAGGACGGCACCGACGACCAGAAGGAATATGGCGGCCGCCTCCAGCTACGCTACGAGCCGACGTCCGAACTCAGCATCCTGATCGGCACCGACTATTTCCACCAGGGCGGCAAGGGGCCGGGCGGCACGCTCGTCCCGACCGGCATCGACAAGCGCTACGGCAATTTCTCGCCGCAGGCCGACGCCTATTATGCGGGCCTGCAACATGTGGTGGGCGGAACGACCTTCAGCCCGCTGCCGAACATCCAGTACCAGGACAACACATATTGGGGCGTCAACGCCCGGATCAACTACGCGACCGATTTCGGTACCTTCACGATCATCCCGGCCTATCGCAGCTCGAAGCTCGATTACGTCACCGGCAATATCGGCTTCTTCATCCTCCAGAAGGAGAAGTTCCGCCAGCAGACGCTCGAGGCGCGCTATGCGTCGCCCGACAGCCTGCCGGTCCAGGCCCTGGTCGGCGGCTATTATTTCCGCGAGCGGGGCAGGGACCCGTACAACATCATCAACAACCAGTTCGGCTTCGTCGACCAGTTCGACCAGCGCTACGGCACGACCAGCGCGGCGGCGTTCGGGCGGCTGACCTATGCGGTCACGCCCGACGTCCACCTGACCGGCGGGCTGCGCTACACCCATGAGCGCAAGAAATATTCGGGCCAGACGCTCGCGCTCACCCGGGTCTGCCTCGCCGGCTTCGCCCAGTGCCAGGGGCAGGCCGTCCCCTTCCCGAACACGATCGTGCCGCCCACGGTGACCGTCCTTCCCGACACGAGCGTCGTGCCGGACTTCACCTCCTTCGGTGCCTTCCCGTTCCAGGTCGGCCAGTTCGGCACGCTGGTCGCGCAAGACAAGTCGAAGAGCTTCAACAAGGTCACCTGGCGCGCCGGCGCCGACTGGACCGTGACGCCGGGCAGCCTGCTCTATGTGAGCTATGAGACGGGGTACAAGTCGGGCGGCTTCTACGCCACGCGCGACGCCGGCATCTATCGGCCCGAGACGATCCGCGCCTGGACGATCGGCTCGAAGAACCGCTTCTTCGGCAACCGCCTCCAGGTCAATCTCGAAGCCTTCTACTGGAAGTACAAGGACCAGCAGATCAGCCATCTCGGCGTGGACTCGGCCAATGCGCTGATCTTCCCGACCGAGAATATCGGCCGGTCGACGTTGAAGGGCGTCGAGGCCGACATCCAGTACCTGCTCACGCCGACGACGCTGCTCAACGCCGACATCCAGTATCTGTCGGCGAAATATGATCGGTTCGTCTACACCACCCCGGCGGCGGGCGGCACGCCCCAGACCGGCTGCGCGGTGTCGCCGATCGCCACCGGCTTCTCGGTCGATTGTTCGGGCTTCCGGCCGCCGCAGTCGCCGGCCTGGTCGATCAACTTGGGCCTGACCCAGACCTTCGAGCTGGGCAGCGGGGCGAAGATCGTCTTCGACGGTCGCGCGCATTATCAGAGCCGCACCCTGACCTCGCTCGAATTCCTCGATCAGGAATATCAGGACGGCTATCTGCTCGGCGACCTTCAACTCACCTATCACGACCCGTCGGACCGGTTCACCGTCGCCGGCTTCGTCAACAATGTCGGCGACAAGACGGTGAAGGGCCAGACCTATCTCGTCACCTATGCCGCGGTCCCGACAGCCTCCGCGATCCTGCGCCCGCCGCGCACCTATGGCGTCCGCCTGGGCTATAATTTCTGACCCGGAGGAGAGGGTAATGGGCGAGACCGAAGGGGCAGGGGAGGTCGACCTCCTGATCACGGCCGGCTGCATCGTCACCGTCGATGCGGAGCGAAGGATCATCCACGATGGCGCGATCGCCGTCAGGGGCGGCGACATCGTCGCGGTCGGGCCCCGCGACGCGATCCTGCGAGGGCATCGGGCCGGGCGGACCATCGACGCGCCGGACGGGCTGGTCACGCCGGGCCTGATCGATGCGCACAACCATCCGGTCGACTATCTGATCAAGGGGCTGTGCGACGACACGCCCCAGATGGTCCGCCTGCGCGACCGGGTGATCCCCTATGAGGACGGGCTGACCGAGGAGGAGGCTTATGCCTCCTCGCTCGGGACCTTCGTCGAGATGATCCGGCTCGGCACCACCTGTTTCGTCGATGCGGCCGGGCCGCGCCCCTCGGCGATCGCGCGCGCCGCCCTCGACCTCGGCCTGCGTGGCATCGTCACCCGCAAGATGGCGGACGTTCCCGGCCCGTTCGGCGGCGTCACCGAAGACAGCGAACGCGCGATGAACCTCGCCGAAGAGACCGTCGAGCGCTTCCATGGCGCCGGCGGCGGCCTGCTGCGCGCCGGTTACGATATCGATCTGCCGCCCGTCGTCAGCGATCGCGCCGCCGCCTTCGTGCGCGATCGCGCGGCGGCGCGGGACACGACGATCGTCTCGCACCTCATCGGCCGGCGGGCACCCCCGGGCGAGCCCGAGGCGGCGCGCAATGCCGATGTCGAGCGTCTCGAACGGCTCGGCCTGCTGGGGCCGCGGATGATCCTCGCCCATATCGGCTGGTTGCCCGAGGGCGATGTCGAGCTGCTCGCCCGTTCGGGCACCAACATCGCCCATTGCCCGGCCGCGAGCCTGGTCGGGGGCAATGGCTGGGCGGTTCACGGGGTGATCGCGGACCTGGCCGCGGCCGGGGCCAATGTCGTGCTGGGGACCGACGCCGCGGCGATCAGCCGCTTCATGGACATGGTGCGGATCATGCAGCTCACCGCCGGCATCCACAAGGAAAGCCGCCGCGATCCGCTGATCATGAACCCGCACCGGGTCTTCGAGATGGCGACGATCTCGGCCGCCAGGGCGATCGGCTGGCAGGACCGGATCGGCTCGATCGAGGCCGGCAAGGCCGCCGACCTCGTCATCTTCGACACGGGCAACCCGCACTGGTGGCCCGAGCCGTTCGGCAATCCGGTGCCCGACCTCGTCTATGGCGGCAGCGGCCGGGACGCCCGGACGGTGCTCGTCAACGGCCATGTCGTCATGGAGGACGGCGTCATCGCCGGCGCCGATCTTCGCGACATCGGCGGGATGGTGCGGCGAGCGGCCGCGAGCTGCCGGGCGCGGCTCGGCATGGCGCCGAGCGGGCGATGGCCGGACTGACGTCCTTCCCGCGCGTCAGGCCATGCCGTGCGGCCCGGCGAAGGCGAGGCTGGTCGCGCTTCTCCCCGGCATCAGCATCTCCGCCGCGCGGCGCAACTGCGCGGGCGTCACCCCCATGCGTCGGCTGAAGGCCTCGGTCATGTGCGCCTGGCTGGAGAAGCCGACCGCATAGGCGATCCCGGCGATGTCGCCCTGGGTTTCGATCAGCAAGGTCCTGGCGCGGTGCAGCTTGTGTTCGAGCACATATTGGTGCGGCGCCTGCCCCAACGACGACCGGAACACATGGGCGAAGTGGAAGGCGCTGATGCCGCCGACCGCGGCGGCGATCTCCTCGACCGAGATCTTCTTCGAATAATGGCGGCCGATATAGTCGAGCGCGCGCTTGAGCCGCAGCGAGGAGATGCGGACCCGCTCCGAACCCGCGCCGATGTCGCCGGGCCCGCGCCGCAGGACGTCGATGACGGTGCGGACGAGTTCCTGGACGGAATCGTCCGCCGCGCCGTCGCGCAGCAGGTCCCGCCGGAAGCGGAAGGCGGCGTCGCTGATCCGGTCGTCGATGACATTCTCCAGCATCCCGAACGCTTCGAGCTCGGGCAGCAGCGAGGCGCTGCGTTCGGGATCGAGGGTGATCAGGACATATTCGCACGCATTCTCCTTGCGCACCTCGATCGTCGAGCCGGCAGGGACGAAGTAGAAGGAGCGCGACTTGACGATCCGGTCGAGCGACAGCCCCGAGCCGAGCTGGACGCGCACCACGCCCGGCTCATATTCGATGCCGATCAGGTGGTGCCGCAGCTCGATGCGCGCCTGCGCGAAATAGGTGGGATAGTAGAAGATGTAGCCGAGATCATGCGCCCGCCCCCAGGGCGCGGCGCTGAGGTTGGGCGCGCATCCGTGGCGGCCCTGGGCGAAGGTCAGCGGAAGTTCCGAAAAGGCTTCAGAGTGAAACAGGTCGAACAAACGGTCGGCCTCCATCTCCGGCGGCGGGGGAAAGACCGGCCCGTGCGACAGGCTTCGCTTTCCCGCCCCGCTCGGATCATTATGTGTCTAAAATAAACATGGCCTGTCAACGCTTTTCGGGGCGCTTCCCCCGCGCTCAGGCCTTGTCCGCCGCAGCGCGCAGGCCGGCGGCTTCGAGGCGCGGCAGCACTCCTTGCGCCAGGCGCGCCAGGCCGTCCTCATAATCGAGCCAGGTCATCAGGATGCCGTCGACGCCCGCCGTCGAAAGCGCCTCGATCCGCCCCGCGATATCCTCGGCCGTTCCGACCAGCGGATAGCCGCCATATCCGGCCTTGAAGGCATAGGACATATGGGCGATCGCGCCGTCGGGCATGGCCTGGGCGTTGGGGATGTTCTCCCGGATCAGATGCTCGACCGCCGGGTCGTCGCCCTGCTCGACGATATAGGCATGCGCATAGTCCTGCGCCTCGGCGGCGGTATCGCGCTGCACGACATAGGCCGACATCCAGACCTGGATCTCGCGCCCATATTTCTCCCGCGCCATGCTGCGATACTGGTCGACCTGCGTCTTGACGAAGGCGGGGTCCGGGTTCTGCGGGATGATGAACGCCACGTCGCAATTCTGGCCCGCGAACGCCTGGCCGCGCGGCGAGCCGCCGGCGTTCATGAAGAAGGGGCGCGGCTGCACCGGACGCGGCTGGTTGATGCCGCCCCTGATCCGGAAATAATCCCCGTCGAAATCGAAGCTCTCGGTCCCGGTCCACAGCCGGTTGAAGATGTCGACCCATTCGTCGGCCAGCGCATAGCGATCGGCATGCTGCTTCAGCTGCACTCCGAACAGGTCCATCTCGGCGGGATACCAGCCGCAGACGAGGTTGAGCCCGGCGCGGCCGCCCGAGATCAGGTCGACCGAGGCGGCCGCCTTGGCGGCGAACACGGGATGGACCAGCGTCACGTGCAGGGTGCTGATCACGCTGATCCGCTCGGTGACGGCCGCGATGCCGCCCGCCCAGGAGAAGGTCTCCATCAGGTCGCCGGAATAATGGCCGTCCCCGCCGAACGCCTTCCAGCGCGCCGCGGAGACGAAGGCTTCCAGCCCGAGCCTGTCGGCCGTCCGGGCCAGCCGGACATTGGCGTCCCAGCTGCACCGGAACCGATCGGGATGGTGGGTGAAGGCCGCGCCGTTCCCGTTGGTGCCGAAAACGCCCAGCTTCAGGCGATTGGCGTTGCGTAGCTGATTTGGTTTGGCCGGCTCGTTGTTCGACATCGCTCTCTCGGACTCCCATCACCTTCGCCGGCTCTCTCGGTCGCTGCGGGACATGGCCGCGAAGTCCCCTTCGATTAGGGCGCCCCGGCGGAGAGGGATTCTATGTTCCTGCGAAAATGATCGGGCCGCTCAACGGCCCATCCACCACGGCACCACGGTCACGCCATTCTGCCGCATCCGCTCCGCCATCGGCGCCGGCAGGTCGCCGAGGATGCGCGTCTGGACCGGCCGCGCGCACGCCCAGGCCTTTTGCAGGAGCGGGAAGCTCCGCTCGAAATGGGCGCCCAGCGCCCCGGCGTCGGCATGGCTCTCCAGCGCGAAGATACGCTCGGGCTCGGCCGGGTCCCGAAAGAAATCATAGGTGAAATCGCTGCCGGCCTGCCGGTTCAGGTCGACGATCTCCCGGAAGATGCTTTCGAACGCGCCGACGTCGCCGGTCAGTTCGAATTCGATGAAGATGCTGATCCTTCCCGCCACCTGGAACTCCCTCGCTCGGTTGCGTCAGTCTGTCCCGGCTGCGCGACGCCGGCTTTCGAAATCCTGCGGCGGCGAGCCGATCTTTTCGCAGGATCCCGATAGAAGCGCGGCCTCCGGCGCGGATAAGGCCACGGCGGCGCTCCCGATCACTTTTCGACGAGGTTCCGATGCCGTTTCCGACCGACAGCGTTCAGGCCGTGCTGGGATATGCAGTGGCGTTCGTCATGGCCACCGGCGTCGCCGTCAACCTGGCCGGTCCCGCCGGCATCCGCGCGGCCTATGCGCGCTGGGGCTATCCCGCCGGCTTCCGGTTCGTGACGGCGCTGCTCGAAGCGCTTTCGGCCATCCTCATCCCGATCGAGGCGACCCGCCCATGGGGCCTGATGCTGGCGGCCGCGATCATGCTGGCGGCGATCGCGACGCTGGTTCGCGCGCGCGAACATCTCCATGCGCTGCCGGCGATCGCCATCGGCCTCGCCGCGGTCGCCGCGCTCGCCTGACCGTGGCGAGCCCGACGGTCCCCGCGATATTCTGATGATGGCGCCGCAAATCTGAAAGCGTCCGCGCCGCCCATCGCGAACATGGCTGCCCAGGGAAAACAAAGGGAGGCAGCAATGGCTGACAGGAGCAACCGCGTCGCGATCATCGCGCTGGCGCTAAGCGGCGCGGCGTTCTTCGGGGGGATGCCGGCGGTCGCGGCGACGGCCGATGCCGGGGTTCAGGCAGAGCCCGAAGGCGCCGACATCATCGTCACGGCGCGGCGGCGCGAGGAAACGCTGCAAAGCGTGCCGATCGCCGTCTCTGCGGTATCCGCCGCCACGCTCGAACGCCGGCAGATCGATTCCGTCGCGCAGGTTGGCGAAGCCATTCCCAACATGACCTACCAGACCGGCGCGCCGACCGGCACCGGGGCGTCGACGCCGTCGGTGTTCATCCGCGGCATCGGCTCGGCCGAAACCAGCCTCGGCACCGAACCCGGCGTCGGCCTCTATGTCGACGATGTCTATATCGCGCGCAGCGTCGGCAGCGTGCTCGACCTGGTGTCGGTGGATTCGGTGCAGGTGCTGCGCGGTCCGCAGGGAACCTTGTTCGGCCGGAACAGCCTGGGCGGCGCGATCCTGATCCGCAGCCGCCGGCCGGCCGATCGCCTCTCGGGCTCGGTCGAGCTGAAGACCGGGCGCTACGACCGCGCCGACATCCGGGCGTCGCTCGACGTCCCGCTGTCGGACACGCTGCGCACGAGCCTGTCCGGCATGCGCGAGCGCCGGGACGGCTATGTCCGGAATCTCGACGGTGACAAGGCGAACGGCAACATCCATCGCGAGGCCGCGCGGTTCGTCGCCGAATGGCAGGCGAGCGACATGCTGAAGATCGACGTCAACGCCGACATGACGCGCATCCGCGAGAGTGCGCCGCCCTCGGTGCTGCTCGGCCTGGTGCCGACCATTCCGGGCACGCCGGTGCCAAGCTCGATCCAGGAGATATCGAACCTCCAGGCGGGCTGCTTCGGCGGAAGCGTGCTCGCCGACAGCGGCAATCCGCGCTGCATCGACCAGGGCGCCATCCTCGGCCCGTTCCGGACGCTCGGCGGCTATTCGACCGACAACGCGATCTTCGACAGCCAGGGCAGCCGCCCGTTCGGCAACGCTTCCCGGATCGACATCCGGGGCGTGAGCGGCCGTCTCGAATGGACCCTGAGCCCCGAGCTCAGCTTCAAGTCGATCACCGCCTATCGCACGCTCGACGCCTTCTGGACGAGCAACAGCGATCATACGCCCAATCCGGGCATCGAAACCAAGAACGACCAGGACCAGAAGCAGTTCACGCAGGAATTCCAGCTGCTGGGCAAGACCGGCTCGCTCGATTGGGTGCTCGGCGCCTTCTACATGCACGAGACCGGGGACGCGCTGAACGTCGTCGCCTTTCCGCAGGTGATCTTCCGGTCGGGTGGCGGCTTCAAGACCGATGCGATCGCCGGTTTCGCGCAGGGAACCTACCGGATCACGCCGGCGCTCAACCTGACCCTCGGCCTGCGCTACACCGACGAACGCAAGAAGTACGACACGCTCGCCAACCAGCAGATCATCGGCGTCATCGCCGATCCGGTGTCGCGGACCTTCGTCGACCTGCGCGCGACGCCGATCCCGTTCGTGACCGGCAGCACCCCGAACCTCGCGTTCACCGAGTTCACGCCGCACGCCAACCTGTCCTACGACTGGTCGTCCGACCTGATGACCTATGTCTCCTATTCGCGCGGGTACAAGAGCGGCGGCTACGAACAGCGACTGGCGCCGGGAACGCCGACCATTCCCTCCTTCCGGCCCGAATATGTCGATTCCTACGAGGCCGGGCTGAAGGCCACCGCCTTCGACCGCAGCCTGACGATCAGCGCCGCCGCCTTCCATGCCAAATATAAGGACCTGCAGATCTCGGTGGTCGACGGCCCCGCGCCGACGCTCACCAACGGCGGCGACGCCACCCTGAACGGCGCCGAGCTCGAACTGGGCTGGCGCCCGGTCCGCGGCGTCACGCTCACCGGCTTCGCCAGCTATCTCGACGCCGGCTACGACCGGCTGACCCCGCGCGCGATCGTCTCGGGCATCCGCCTCGGCAGCCGGTTGCCCAGCACCTCGCGTTGGCAATTCGGCGGTTCGGCCGGCTTCGACGTTCCGCTGACCGGCAGCCTGTCGCTGCGGCCCAATGTCGACTGGTCCTATCGCTCGGCCCAATATCTCGATAGCGCCAACGAACGCCTGCTGCGGCAAAAGGGCTATACGCTGGTGAACGGCGCGCTGACGCTGGCGTCGACGGCCGGCTGGTCGGTCTCGCTGTCCGGCCGCAACCTGCTCGACAGGACCTATCTCGTCTCGGGGCTCGCCCAATACAACATCGGCGAGATCGAGGGCCAATATGCCCGGCCGCGCGAATGGGCGCTGGGCTTCAAATATCAGTTCTGACGCATGGGCGAGGAGACGGTGATGACATCGAGTGGCGGCGCGACGGTTCATTGCGACGAACTGCCCTGGCTCCCCCTGGCGCAGGGAGTCGACATAAGGGTGATCAGGACGGTGCCCGAAACCGGCGCGTTCAGCGTCATGGTCCGCTCGGCGCCGGGCGGGCTGCTGCCCCGGCACCGGCATATCGAGAGCGCCGAGATCTACATCGTCAAGGGGCGCGGCGTGCACAATCAGACCGGCGCCTTCCGCGAGGGCGACTATATCGCCGAGCACAAGGGGGCGCTGCACGACGAGCTGCTGTTTCCCGAGGGCGTCGAGCTGCTGATGGTCTGCGCGGGGCCTTCGGAGTTCCTGGGCCCCGACGACGATGTCGTCGCGGTCATGGACGTCGCGATGCTCGAAGGACTCTCGAAGCGCTTCGGTTGATGGCCGTTACGACCGGAAGGTGGCGCGCCAGGCACTGGGCGGCATCCCCACCAGCTGCTTGAACCGGCTGGAGAAATGCGCCGACGACGAGAAGCCGAGGTCGAGGGCGATCTCGGTCAGCGGCTGATCGGTCTGGCGCAGCAGCTTCTTGGCTTCCTCGATCCGCAGGCTGCTCAGCCATTGGTGCGGCGTCTGCCCCATCGTCGTCGAGAAGGCCTTGACGAAATGGTCCGCCGACAGCCCGGTGCTGCTCGCCAGCTCCTCGATCGACAGGTCGAGCCCGGGCCGCTCGGCGACGAGCGAGCGGACCTTCTTCATCCGCCAGGCGGGCAGGCCCGATCCGCCGCGGGACGGCGACGCCGGCCGGTCCTCGACATGCCCGCCCAGCAGCACGGTCAGCATCGTCGCCACGGCGTGATCGACGAAGCGCTCGCCGAGCGGCGCCGGCTGTTCGAGCACCGACCAGATCCGCGACGCCAGCTCGCTGACCAGGCGATCGTAGAGCGGCGCGTTGAGATGGCCGGCGCCGGCATCGGACAGGCTCGAATCCCAATCCAGCCCCAGCGCTTCGAGCCGTTCGCGGGCGATGCTGAAGTGCAGGACGAGCGGATTGCCGCCGAAGGTCCAGTAGGATTTGCAGCCGGGCGGCGTGACGAGGATGCAGCCGGGCGCCTCGACGAAGCTGCTGCGGCCCCATCCGATGTCGCGCACGACGTCCGAATGGCAGGATTGCATGACGATGCTGATCACCAGATCGTCGATCGGCCGAAACCATCCTCCTTCGACCGGCGAATGGGTGACCAGCGTCGCGAGGACGCTGCCGTCGCGCGCGGCCCGCGTATCGGCCTGGTCGCTCGGAAGGGAATGGGTTTCGAGATAGTCCGTGAAACGGGTGCCCGATGCGTCCGGCAGGCCGATCGCCGTCATCGCTCGACCGCCGGACAGGAACGGGGACGGCCGCCGCGGAGCATTGCTTCGATGTCCATTGCCCCGTCGTTCGTTATCCACGGAACCATCGTCTCGCCCCGTCCTCTTCAACGCCGCGAGGCTAGTTGCTTTAACCCTGAAGATCAACGCGGCCGAGGTGCCGGGCAGGGCGTTAAAACAATGATCTGGAGCAACTGATCCGGTGGGACTGGATCGTGAACCGTTCTGGCCGGTTTCGCGGAGCCGGCCGGCGCGGTTCCCCGCGGCCGGCCGGATGTCCCGTCTTACGCCTTGGCGGCGATGATGATGATCTCGACCTTATAGTCGGGGGTCGCGAGCTTGGCCTCGCCGGTGGCGCGGGCGGGGGCCGGGGCGTCGGCGATCCAGGCGTCCCAGACGGCGTTCATCTCGGCGAAGTCGGCCATGTCGGCCAGCCAGATCGTCGCGTTCAGCAGGTGGTTCTTGCTGCTCCCGGTGCGCGCGAGCAGGCTTTCGACCTGGGCCAGCACCGTCCTGGTCTGCTCGGTCACGCTCGCGCCCGGCGCGCCGACCTGGCCGGCCAGGTAGACGGTGTCGCCATGGACCACGGCCTGGCTCATGCGGGGGCCCTGGTCGATGCGTTCGATGGTCATTCTCATTCTCCTTCGTTGGTCTCTGTCAGTAGCGGTCGATCGCGAGATCGCCGGTCTCGATCGCCGGCCGCTTGCCGCCGATGATGTCGGCGATGACGTGGCCGGAGCCGCATGCCATCGTCCAGCCCAATGTGCCATGGCCTGTGTTGAGGAAGAGGTTGCGATAGCCGGTCGCGCCGATGACCGGGGTGCCGTCCGGCGTCATCGGCCGCAGACCCGTCCAGAAGCTCGCCTGCGACAGGTCGCCGGCATCGGGAAAGAGCGATCCCACGCAATGGTCGAGCGTGGCGCGCCGCGCGGGCGGCAGGTCGTTCGAATAGCCCGAGATCTCGGCCATGCCGCCGACCCGGATGCGGTCCCCCAGCCGGGTGATCGCGACCTTGAAGCTTTCGTCGAGCAGGGTCGACACCGGTGCCCGCGCCGGATCGACGATCGGCACGGTGATCGAATAGCCCTTGACCGGATAGACCGGCAGCCGGATTCCGAGCGGCGACAGCAGCAGCGGCGAATGGCTGCCCAGCGCGACCAGATAGGCGTCGCCGCTGATGTCGCCCCGGTCGGTCCGGACATGGGCGATCCGGTTCTCCGACGCCACGATCGCGTCGATCCGTCGCCCGAGGACGAAGCGGACGCCCTCCGCCTTGGCCAGCTCGGCGAGGGCATTGGTGAACTTGAAGCAATCGCCGGTCTCGTCGTTCGGCAGCCGCAGCCCGCCCGCGATCGGCGAGGCGCTGTTGGCGAGGCCGGGTTCGGCGGCGATGCAGCCCGCCGCGTCGAGCAGCTCGAAGGGAACCCCGTCGGCCTTCAGCACCTCGATGTCCTTGGCGACGCCCGCCAGGTCCTTCTCGCGCCGGAAGAGCTGGAGCGTCCCCTGGCTGCGTTCGTCGTAGCGGATGCCGGTCTCCTGGCGCAGCTCGATCAGCCGGTCGCGGCTGAACTCGGCGAGCCGGACCATGCGGCCCTTGTTCACGCGATAGGCGCGGGCGGTGCAGTTGCCGAGCATGGCCACCAGCCAGCGCACCATCGCCGGGTCGAAGCCCGGGCGGACGATCAGCGGCGCGTGGCGCATGAACAGCCAGCGTAGCGCCTTGGCCGGAATCCCCGGCGCGGCCCATGGCGACGCATAGCCGGGCGAGATCTCGCCCGCATTGGCGAAGCTGGTTTCGAGCGCGGGGCCGTCCTGCCGGTCGACGACGACGACCTCATGCCCCGCGCGGGCCAGATACCATGCCGAGGTGACGCCGATCACCCCGGCGCCGAGGATGACGACCTTCATGCCTGCGCTGCCTTTCGCTGATGGAGGGAAGGAGAGGGGAGGTAGCTCCGCGCATAGCGATGGCCGAGCTGGGTCAATATCTCGTAGGAGATGGTCCCGGCGTCGCGCGCGACGTCGTCGATCGACTGATGGGGGCCGATCAGCTCGATCAGGCTCCCCGGAAGGAGGAGCTCCTCTGGAATGTCGGACACGTCGATCGTCAGGCTGTCCATCGAGATGCGACCGACGATCGGGGCGCGATGGCCCGCGACATAGGCCGCGCCCCGGTTGCCGAGCGAACGCGGCCAGCCATCGGCATAGCCAACCGACAGCGTGGCGAGCCGCGCCGGCCGGTCGAACCGATGCGTCAGGCCATAGCCGACCGCCGTTCCCGGCTCGACCGTGCGGAGCTGGATGACGCGGGCGTCGAGCGTGACGACCGGGCGCATCGGGTTCGGACCGGTCTGGGGCGCGCCGCCGTAGAGCGCGATGCCGGCCCGGACGACGTCATAATGATGGGCGCGCGGCAGCAGCGCGCCGCCGCTATTGTCGAGCGACCGGGGGATGCCGGGAAACCGCGCGCAGAAGGCGTCGAACGCCTGCGCCTGATGCTGGTTGGATGCTCGTTCGGGCTCGTCGGCGCAGGCCAGGTGGCTCATGATAAGACGGATGTCGAGGCCGTCGAGCCGCTCGGGCCGGTCGATCAATGCCCGGACCTCGCCGGGTGAGAGACCGAGCCGCGACATGCCGGTGTCGCATTGGATCATGCACGGCAGGCGGGCGCCCGACGCGCGCGCCAGTGCCGCCCAGCGCTCGATCTGGTCGAGCGCGTTGAGCACCGGCACCGCGCCCAGTTCGGCGCAGGCCGTCTCGGCGCCGGGCTGGAGGCCGTTGAGGACGACGATCTCGACGCCGTCGCCGATCGCCTCGCGCAGCCGGGCCGCCTCGACGAGATGGGCGACGAAGAACCGCCGGCAGCCGGCGTCCCGCAACGCCGCCGCGACCCGCGCCGCGCCCAGTCCATAGGCGTCGGCCTTGACCACGGCGGCGACCTCGGCGGGCGCCGCCCGTTGCTGGATCAGGCGGTAATTGTCGATGATCGCATCGAGGTCGATCCGAAGGATCGCACCGGCGGCTGCATCGTTCGCGGTCATGGCCTCTCCTTGTGTCGGGAGGGAGTATAACCGCATGATCGCCGGAATATTTCTCCGATATTGATCGATTGTTCGTTTTCTGATTTTAAATTGAACATATCTTCGATCGATATCGAAGATCGGGGAATCTGATGGACGGCATCGATCGTGAGATAATCCGCCTGCTGAAGCAGGACGCGCGCCGGCCCAACGCGCAGATCGCCGAGGTGGTCGGCCTGTCGCCGTCGGCCTGCCATCGGCGGATCAAGCTGCTCGAACAGAGCGGGGCGATCCGCGGCTACACCGTGCTGGTGGGCGCCGCCGAGGGCGAGGACGGGCTCGCCAATTTCCTGATCCAGGTCACGCTCGATCGCCAGACCGAGGATTATCTCTCCCGCTTCGAACATGCCGTCCGCGAGGTGCCGGGAATCCGCGAATGCTTCCTGATGACGGGCGGCGCCGACTATTGGCTTCGCGTCGAGACCGAGGGGGCGGCGGGCTATGAGGAGATACACGGCCTCCTGTCGCGCCTTCCCGGCGTCGCCCGGATCAATTCGAGCTTCGCGATGCGCGACGCGCTGCGCCCCCGGCCGTCGCGCCGCTGATCGATCCGGGCAGCGCGCGGCCGGCCGCCGGTGTGCGCCAGCGGCCGTCCGGTCCTATTTGTTCTCGACGCAGACGCCGGTCAGCACATATTCGCTGCCCTGCTTGGCATAGATGCCCAGGAACTGGCTGACCTTCGAGGTGGTGCTCGCTGCGCCGGCGGCCTGGTAGAGGGCATTGTTGGTGTTGGGCATGACCTTGAGGGTCAGGCTCTTGGCCTTCTGGTGGTTGCTGGTGTCGCAATAGGCGCCGCTCCATATCTTCGTGCCGTTATGGTTGTAGACGCCGTTCAGGCATTCGCTCGACTTGCGCGGACGGACCTGGACGTTGAGGCTGGTGCTGGTGGTCTTCTCGGCGCCGAACTTGATGTTGACGAACGCGTTGTAGTCGCTGCTCGAGACGCTGTCGGGCACGCCCTTGAAGGTGTCCTTCACCGTCATCTTGTATTTCGTGCCGTCGTTGGTGACCTCTTTCCCGTCGATCGCCTTGGCATAATCCTGGTTGACGTTGCAGTGCATGTCCTTCGCGAAGGCCGGGGTAGCGGCGAGCATGGCGGCGATCACGCCGACGGAGATGAACCTGGACATCTTGAACCTCCTGTTTCCTGGCCCCGGTGCTGCCGGGACGGGGCCAGTTGCGCGCCGCGACGCCGGATTGACCATCCCATGACCATGGTCCCCTATTCATGGGGGTGGTGGTCGCTCGCCCTGTTCCGCTACGGATGGCGGGATGCAGGATTCTGATCTGGACGGGGGCAGGCCGCCGCACCGCGTGCTGCTGATCGAGGACGACCCTCCGATCCGCGAGCGCCTGGCGAGGGCGCTGGCCGCGCATGGCGATTGTCGGGTCGCGTCCGCCGGAACCCTCGCCGAGGCGCGCGCGCGGCTGGCCGAAGGGGAACAGGACCTGATCGTTTCGGATCTCAGGCTTCCCGACGGCCTCGCGATCGACCTTCTCGCCGAGGCGCGGGAACGCCATCCCGGGATCGAGATACTGGTGATCTCGGTGCTCGGCGACGAGACGACGATCCTGGCCGCGATCGCCGCCGGGGCGTCGGGCTATCTGCTCAAGGACGCCCTGCCGGAGGACATCCATGCCACGGCGATGGAGGTGTTGTCCGGCGGTTCGCCGATCTCGCCGTCGATCGCGCGCTTCATCGTGCGGCGCGCGCGGCAGGAGAGCGCCGGGGTCCCCGCCGCCGCCGGACCCGGCGAGGATGCCCCGCGGCTCACCCCGCGGGAACTCGATATCCTGTGGGGGATCGCCAAGGGGCTGACCTATAACGAGATCGCCGACCAGCTCGACCTGTCCCGCCACACCGTTCCCGGCCATATCAAGGCGATCTACCGGAAATTGCAGGTCCAGACGCGCGGCGAGGCCGTGTACGAGGCCATCCAATGCGGCCTCATCAGGCTCTGACCCTCCTGTCGAGGGCGGACGCGCGCTGGCGGTCCGTCGTCGGGCTGGCCCTGCTCGTCGCGGCGCTCGTCGGGCTCAGCCTGGCGTCCTCGCGCGCGGCGTTCCAGGAACCGAACTACAGCATGGCGATCGATCGTGCGCGATGCTCGCGGGCGGGGCCGGACGGCGCGGTCGCGATGGCGGAGCGGTGGGAATATCTGCCGTTTGCCGCGCCTTGGGCCGAGCGCTATGCGCGCACCGTCACGCATTGCCGCTTCGACCTCGATCTCACCGCCGACGAGATCGGCAATGCCGCCCTGCTCATCCCGTCCTTCACCGACGCGCTGACGATCACGGTGAACGGCCAGCGTGTCGCCGTCGCCGAACTCTATGTGATGCGCAACCTGCGGTTCACGACGATGCCGGCCTTCGTGCCGTTGTCGGGGAGCGTGCTGGCAAAGGGCCGGAACCGTTTCACCGTGACGCTGTCGGCCCTGCCGGGTCGCGCGGCGGCGCTCGACCGCATCTTCGTCGGCGCGGCGAGCGAATTGCGACCCTATTATCACAGCCGCTGGTTCGCGGCGGCGGTCCTGCCCACGCTGGTGGTCGGGGGAGAGGTCGCGCTCGCGATCATCTTCGCGCTGATCTGGGCGGCGCGCCCGCGCAAGGCGGAATTCGGCTGGCTGGCGGTCACGCTCGCGCTCGGCGCGGCGCGCGGGTCGGTGATCATGCCCGATTTCGGCGTCGCGGGATCGGGCCATCCGTTCTGGAACATGCTCGTCGTCTGGGAAATCGCCGCGGCGCTGATGTTCTGCCGCGCGCTGGTGGGCGCACCGGTCACGCGGCGGACATGGCTTTTCGCCGGACCGCCGCTGCTGTTGACGATGATCTATGTGTTGGGGCCCAACAGGGACGTCCCCAGCGGCGTGCTCCTGGCGGTGATGCTGCTGTTCTTCGTCTATATGGGCATCGCCATCTGGGGGCTCGCGCGGGCGGCGCTGCACGGCAGCGGCGAGGCGCTCGTGGTGATGTTCGGCATCCTGGTCCTCGTCATATTCTCGGCGCGCGACACGCTTTCGATCCTCGGCCCCGACCCCTCCCGCGTCTTTCTGGCGAGGAGCGTCTATGGCGGTTTCCTGCTGGCGACCGCCACGCTGATGACCGCGCGCTTCGTCCGCGCGATGCGCGAGCAGGACAATATCGCGGAGACGCTGCGCGACCGCGTCGCGACGGTGGAGCGCGAATTGCGCGACACCTATGAGGAGTTGCGCGCGCGCCGCGAGGCGGAGGCGGTGGACCGCGAGCGCAGGCGGCTCATGCGCGACCTGCACGACGGCCTCGGCGGCGAGCTCGCCTCGATGCTCGCCCTCGCCGACGCCCCCCGGCCGCACACGCAGGAGATCGCCCGGCACGCCCGCGCCGCCCTGGCCGACATGCGGCTGATCATCGGCTCGCTCGATGACTATGGCGGCGATCTCCTGCTCGCGCTCGGCACCTGGCGAGAGCGCGTCGAGCCCCAACTCCGCGCTTCGGGCCTGCGGCTGATCTGGGATGTTCGCGACCTGCCGCCGCTGGACGGGCTCGGCCCGGCCCAGGTGCTCGACATCCTGCGCATCCTGCAGGAGGCGGTGACCAACGTGATCAAGCATGCCGGGGCCATGCGCGTCACGCTCGCGGCGTTCGAGGATGGCGATGCCGTGGTCCTCGCGATCAGCGACGACGGCGCGGGCTTCGACCCGCAGGCGGGCGGCAGCGGCATCCGCAACATGCGCATGCGCGCCGGCCGGTTGAACGCGACGCTGGCCATCGGTCGCGACGGGCAGGCGACCCAGGTGCGGCTGCGGCTCCCGCGCTCCTTCGCCGCGCTGTCCTGACCGCCGCGCGGCGGACCCCATGAACATGGGATATCCGCCCGACGGTCTCCGGGCCTATCGCCGTTTCGAGCCTGCTCGGGGGGAGACATCATGGTCCGGTTCGATCATCACCGCGCGAGGCTGCGGCGGCTTTGCCTCATCCTGCCGCTGGTGCCGGCGGCGCTGCTCGGCGGATGCGCGGCGGGAGGCCTCGGCCGGGCCGTCGAGCTGACCGGGGTGAGCGCACCGCCGGAAGGTTTCGAGACCGCCCGGCGCGAGCCGCTCAATGCCCGCGCGCATATCGAGACGGGCCTCCAGTTGCTCGCGCGCGGCCAGCGCACCAGCGCCGACATCGCGCTCGCCAAGAGCGGCTTCCAGACGGCCGCGCGGCTCGCGCCCGATCTTTGGGAACCCCTGATCGGCCTGGCGGCGGCTCATTATCGGCTCGGCGAATATCGCGATGCGCTCGCGGCCTTCTCGGCGGCGGTGGAGCGGTGCGGGGCGATAGGCGACTTCGCGCTTCCCTACGCGCTGGTCGCCTATCGCGCTCAGGAACCGGAACTGGCGCGGTTGGCCTTCGCCGCCGCTCCCCCCGGCGAGAATGCCGACTTTCTCCGCCGCGCCTTCACAGGCCCCGCTGCCTGGCGTCCGTCAGGGGCGACGGCGGCATCGCCGCCCAAGGCGAGCGGCCAGGACGGGAATATCCTGATCGAGGCCTTCCTGATCCGCGATACCCGTAGCGCGGGACTCAGCGATGGGATCAACCTGCTCGACAGCCTCGCGCTCCAGTTCGGCGGAACGCTGGTGAACTACAGCTATGACAGTGCCGGCCACGAAACCCGGGGCGACGTGTCGGTGACGTTGCCCGGCATCAGCTATTCGCTCAATCTCGCGGCCCGCGACCTGTCGCGGGTATCGCTGGAGGCGAGTCCGCTGGTGCTGGCGCGGCAGGGCAAGACATCGAAATTCCTGGAGGGCGGATCGGTGCTGATCGTGCCGCTCGCCGACGACAGCGATCCGGTCGAGCGCGATGTCGGCATTACCGTCGAAGTCACTCCCGAGCAGATCGGCGAGGACTATGTCGATCTCGCCGTGGTGCTGGAACTTTCGAACATCACGGGCCAGAGCCTCAGCGATGCCGGTCGCGGCGCCAGCCTGCTCCAGACCGACAAGACCCGGGTCGAGGCGGCGGCGCGCGTGCCCTTTCGCAAGGCGGTGCTCGTCGGATCGACGGGATCGCTCACGCGCCGCAAGAGCGGCAACCGGTCGCTCGTCGCGGCGCCGCTGCCCGGCCTGTCGACGAACGGGTCTTCGGCATCGCGGCGTGATGTGCTTGCCCTGATCTCCGTCCGCCGCGCCGACGACCAGGTGACTCCGCCGCTCGATGCGGATGCACTGGCCAAAAGGCTGTTCGATACCGCGCTGCCCGCCCCGGCGTCCTATGGCGAGCGGCCTTCGGACACGCCTGACCCCGGGTTGGAGCTGTTGCTGACGCGTTCCCGCCGCTGATCCTGATCAGAGCGACTTCACGCCGCGCCCGATCTCCTCGCGGTCGGCCGATTTGGGCTGTCGCGTCCGCTGCCGCACGCGCAGGAATTTCAGCGCCGAGGCGACCGCGAGCAGGGCCAGCGTCGACAGGATGAGCAGCTTCGATCCCGACATCAGGATCAGGCCCAGCCCGACCAGCAGCAGGATGCCGATCAGGGCCAGGTCCGATGTCGACGGCGGCCAGCATTGCTCGCAATGACAACCACGGTGGTGACGCATTCCTGATCTCCTTGTCCGGCACCCGGTCTAGGTCCGGGGCTGCCGGAATGCGCGTGAGGTGCATCACGCGGCCGACAAGCGCCCGCCGAAAATATTTCGTGATCTTCCAATGGAGTGATCGCCGTCACGCGTAATCGACGAAGCCGCCGATTATCCCACAGGCTGAGAAGATCGTCACAGGGCCGTTCATGATTTCAACTGTCGGGCACTTTGCTCGACAGGCGGGCTGTCATCGTCCGCGGGAACGGCGGTTTCGAACGATATTCTTCGAAGGACTGCAATGGGGGGCCATTGTTTCTGACGAAGGAGGTTATCGTGACTGAAGCAATCGGACCGATTTTCGCCGCGGGTTTCCAGACCGTCACCAAGGACGGCTATCCCCTGCTGTTCCTTCCCGACGCCAACAACGACGCGCTCCAGCGCGAGGGCAAGCCGCCGGTCTACCATTGGCTGCCGAACAGCGTCCGCCTCGCGCGGAAGGACAATGGCGACTATAAATTCTCGTTCCTCCAGTTCGTCGGCGTCCAGAGCGAGGACAGCAATGTCGGCGTCGAGGGCACTCAGGAGGTCGCCGGCGCGCTGTGCGGCTTCTCGACCACCAGCTCGCCGCCGCCCGAGGTGCTGAAGCAGGCCGGCGACGAGCTGGTCGACCGTTTCCGCGGCAGCGACGATTATTATTGGGGCTGGCGCTCGCCCGCGACGCCGATGATCCGCCCCGCGCCGATCGTCTCGAACACCATGTCGATCACCAGCCTGTCGCCCAACGCCGACGGCTCGATGCCGTCGGTCGCCTCGGGCGGCGGCGCCGCGCCGAGCCCCGCGCCGGCGGGGCCCGCCCCGGCCGGACCGGCGGCGCCGGGCGGCCCGCCCAGCCGCTCGCTGATCGCCGCGCCCGAGCTGCGCGGGCTGACCCGTCCGCCGCTGCTCACCGAGCTGCCGCGCACCATGACCCTCGACCGGGCGATGCGCGCCTCGAACCTCGACGCCTGGTACGCCAATCTGGCGGGCAGCGGCCCTGGCTCGGTCACGCCCTTCGCCGAGAACGCCTTTTCCGGCCTGCTCGGCAGCTATCCGGCGGCGATGGTCTACAGCACCTTCCACGGCGGCCAGTCGGCGATCACCGTCTGGCAGATCCTCCAGCTCAAGGTCTGGAGCCCGATCTGCGAAATCCGCATCCGGGGCGACTGGAGCCGTATCCAGGATCATTTCTCGGCGGCGGCGCATGCCGGCGGCTGGTTCTGGTCGGCGGACATCAAGGCCGAGTTCAACTCGATGCGCCAGAACGGCACGATCGAGAGCGAGATCCTCGTCGACTCGACCCTGCCCAATGCCGAGAAGATCCAGGAGATGATGGAGAAGCGCTCCGATCTCGTCTTCCAGAAATTCCTCGACCAGGCGAACAAGGTGATCTTCGAGCCGGCGCCCTATGACGAGAAGGCGGCCGAGGCGAGCGGCGGCTTCCTGGGGCTGGGCGGCGGCGGCGCGGTCAAGCTGCGGCGCGATCGCGTCGATCTGCAGCTGGAGTTCCACGAGAAGCGGCAGATGGCCTATCTGCAACCCAACCCGATCAGCGGCCAGCTCGAAGGGCTGTACGACGAGATCAAGGCCAATCCCGACGCCGAGAAGAAATATTTCCAGAAGATCTTCCTCGACGACTGGAACCGCTCGGTCACGCGCGTCTTCAAGCCGGTCGTCAACTGGCCCGATCCCGCCAAGAAATGGGTCGGCCAGCCGGTCGCCTTCCTGTCCGCGCAGGTCGGCTATCCCGATACCGAGGGCAACCTCCAATGGACCGGCCACATGTTCCAGGCGAGCGACAAGCCCGACGAGAACTGGCGCGTCAAGATGACGATGAAGCGGAAGGACGAGGTCGAGAATCCGCCCGCCGGCTGGGAGCCCGACAAGACCTTCATCAAGCGCCAGGTCCATTTCGGCGAGCCGCCGAACGAGACCGAGAACCCGTTCGTCCGCGTGTCGATCGAGAAGAACGTCGTCGATCTCGATCCGGGCGACGCCGGCGTCCCGCTCAACCTCGTCAACAACGAGATCCGCGTCGACAATGTCGGCGGGATCAACTGCGGCCCGATCTTCCTGGGCGTCGACCTGGAGAACGACAAGCAGATCGTCGAGGTGACCTTCCAGGCGGAGGGCAAGACCGAGGACGGCAAGGATCGCGTCCCCGTCACCTTCTCGTGGCGCTTCGGCGACCAGACCGAGCCGCGCTACTGGATGGTCTATACCGGCGATCCCGATTACCTGCCCAAGTTCAAGTACCAGGTGCGGGTGCTGGTCAAGGGCAGCATCTTCACCAAGGGCCAGGAATGGATCGGCACCTGGCAGGAGGCCAGCGGCAACGGCCCGATCATGCTGACCGTGCCGACCCCGCAGGACGAGGGCGTCGTCACCCGCGAGCTGAAGATCCCGATGGTCGGATCGAAGAGCAAGCCCGTGGCGCCGGCCGTCGTCGCGCCGCCGGCATCGGGGCAGGGGAGCCGTCCGCCCGCGTCGGGCAATGGCGCCCATCCTCCCGCAACGCCCTCGGCACCGCCGTCGCGCGGCGTGACGGCCAAGCCGAAGACGGTCGCCGGCTATGATCTGGGGCCCGCGTCGAAGGCGGTGCGCGGCAAGGGCGCGACGCCTCCGGGCAAGAGCGCTGGCCAGGATCGCGATCGCGAACTGGCGGCCCGGGAAGCGAGCGAACGCACGGCATCGAAGCGGCGGCGCAAGGCTTCCGAGGAGATGTTCAGCCCGGTGCCGAGCGAGAGCGAAGCCGCCGCCCAGGCGCGGGCGCTCCACCTGAACGGCGCGGCCTGACGGCTGGCCGAGCGAAAGGACGGGATCATGTCCGGTCCGAACGAGAAGCGGGGGGCTCCGGGCCCCGGCCAGCCGGAACCGGCGCCCCCCGCACCTCCCTCGCCCGACGCGGATCGGGGGCTGGTCCTGGCCCTCGACCCGGCGGGGCGGGCGAAGGCGGCGATCACCATCGTGCTCGATCGCCGCCCGCCCGCCAGCGACGGGTCTATCGAGCCCTATGTCTCGCACGCGATGCTCGGCTTCACCGGGCAGGTCGATGCGCCGGCCTTTGCCCGCTCCGCCCGCTTCGTCCTGCGCGACGGCGACACCGCCCTGCAACAGGTCGATGCGATGGGCGAGCGGCCGACGGCGGCCCTCTCGCTGACCGTGCAGCGGGATGCGGCGCTTCGCCTGCTCGCCGCGCTGCGCGGCGAGGCGAGCGGCATGGCGCTCGCCTGCGATGTCGAGCGGCACGGGGCGGCGTCCGAGCCGCTGATCGTCCGGGCGCGGCTCGCCGACGTGGCGGCGGCGCTCGATCCGGCCGGGCTGCTCGATCGCGCCATGATCGGCGGGATCGCGGCGGCGATGCTGGACGCCGGCCGCCTGTCGGTATCGCCCGCCGGAACGCCCGATCGCGAGACGCTGGTCGATGGCTTCCTGGCGATGGCGCGGCCGATCCTGCGCCCCGTCACCACCGAGGCGGGGCGGCGCTGGCGGGTGTTGCCGGTCACGCCCAATCCGATGCTGCTGTCCGGCCGGATCGACCAGCCCGGCGCGGCCACGACCGATCGGCGGAGCTATGCGCGGCCGCTCGAGACCCTGCTGGCCCCGGTCGCCGAAGCGGACGACCTCGATCGCTACGTCCGGATCGTCGCGCCCGACGGGAATGGCGGCTTCGGGCCGGTGCCGCGCCTCGTCGCGCAGCCCCGCGCGCGAGACGCGTCGCCGATGATCAAGCTCGCCCGGTTCGACCGGACCAACATGGTCCAGCTCCAGGCCGCCGCGCAGCCCACCGTCGCCAGGATCGACGCCCATGCGCTGATCGCGACCGCGAACGTCCAGCCGGTGACGGCGCTCAAGCCGTCCTTCGTCGCGATCGCCGATCTCCAGATCATGCCGGTGCAGGCCGCCGCCACCGAGGAGGCGCTGCCGGAGGTCGACGAGAAGACCGCGCCGCTGTGGCGCGACAAGGTCGATCCGAACCGTTTCTGGTATGCGCCGGCCTTCACCCTGGCGGCCCCCGCCGCCACCGACGACCCGGACGAGGCGCCGTTCGGAATGCTGTTCCATGCCGAGGGACATCGCGCCGACGGGACGCCGGGCCTGAGCGGTACCGTGCATGTCCGGCTCGACCGGGGGATGAGCGCCGAGACCCTGGCCGCCTGGAATGCAGCGGGCCAGCCCGCCGCCGCGCCGGTCCCGACCGGCGGTCTCTCGGTGCAGCTCCTCATCCCCTTTCGCGACGAGGCCGGCGAGACGCGCACCCAGGCCTTTCCCGCCGACCTGCGCGAGGAGGGCGATGCGGTCCATGCCGAGGTCGCGCTGATCGACGATTGGGTGCGGCTGGCCTATGGCAGTCTTGCCTATCCCGATTTCCAGAGCCGCGCGCCCGAGCTGTCGGTCGCCTATAGCTTCCGCGGCTATGTGCCGATCAGCGAGGGCAATCTCCAGCTCCTGTTCGATCGCAAGGCGGCGCTGGTCGCGCTCGGCACGGGCCGCCGCGCGCGGTCGCTGGGCACCGGCTATCTCGACACCGAGATGCTGAGCTGGTCCGACGGCGCGGCGACGGTGAAGCTCGGCCGGGAGCCGGTCGGGAGATCGAGGGCGACGATGGCGGCGCGTCCGGCGGCGGTGGCGACGCTGGCGGTCAAGCCCAACCTGCTCCAGGCCGCGACGATCGCCGAGCTGCTCCGCAAGCGCCGATACGGCATCCGCAGCATCGCGCGGGCACAGGCACTGCCCGCGACCTTCCCCTGCAAGGATTTCGGCGCCTTCTACCGCGAGGAGCGGGACGGCGGGATCGTCGCGATCGGTTGCCAGGACGCCTTCCGCCTCGGCCAGACCGTCTATCGCCAGTTCGAGCGTCTCGACGATCTCAGCGATGCCACCGCCAGCGTCTGGCGTTCGCTGCAACAGCCCGGCCGTTTCCTGGTCGTGCCAGCGCGCTGGTCGATCGGCCGGTTCGATGCCCAGGCGCCGGCCGGGCGCGCCTGGCGGCCGAGCATCTTCCTCTATTCGAGCGTCGATCCCGACGATGCCGCCAAGAACCGCTGCGCGCTGCTCGCTTCGCTGGTCCCCGACATCGATCCGGCCCGCACCCTGGCGATCCGGCGGGGACTGGCCGGGCTGGCGGCGACGCCGCTGCTGCTGTCGCTCGACGATATCGAGGCGCAGCTCGGCTTCCGCTGGACGGTGCCCGCCCTGTCGGGCCTCACCGTCGCGGCGGTCAAGCTCGGGGCCTGCATCCAGGTCACCGCCGAATGCCCGCTCGACACGACCCCGCTGCTGGTCTCGATGCTGGAGACGAGCGGGCTGGCCGGCGCGGTCGACTTCACCCTGCCCGACGGGACGGTGATCGCCTGCGACCTCGGGATCGACCTCGCCCGCGTCGTCGGGCCGGTTCCTGATGGCCCCGTCGCGGTCGAGCGCGGGCAGGGAGTGATCCGGCTCGCCAATCCGATCGAGCGGCCGGTCGACGTCGGCGAGATCGTCGTCGAGCCGCCGGAGGGCGAGCCGGTGACGATCGCCGTCGATCGCCGCATCGAGCCGGGCGCGGCGATCGAGGTCGCCGCCGATCCGCCGGCCGGGGCGCTGACCGTGCTGTGCGCGCCGGTCGACGACGGCGCCGCGACGCTGACCGAGATCCGCAGCTTCGTCGAGGACGTCCACACCAACATCGCCTTCGTGAACCTGGTCAACTACGCCAATCACGGGCTCGCGGCGCTCTCCGCCGAAGTCCGCATCCGCGACGTCGAAGGCAGCCAGCGGCTCGTGCTGGAGGAGACCCAGCCGGTCTCCTCGCTCGACTTCGTGCTGCCGCTCACCCGCTACCTGGCGAAGCCGGTCGTCGAGTTCGCCGTCACCAAGAGCTTCGCCGACGGCACCGTCGCGACCACCGCCTGGCTCGAATGGCATCTGGCCGAGGACGGCAACGTCATCAGCCTTTCATGGGAAACTATTGCGTGACCGCCGGAATGGTCCGGCATTTCTGAGGAGAATGATGATGGCTATGGGAATGTCTATCCACATCGGGCTCAACAACCTCGATGTCTCATCCTATGGCGAGCAGACCGTGCTCGCCGGTTGCATCAACGATGCCGATTCGATGCAGAGCCTGGCCGCGGGCCAGGGTTTCCAGACCCGGCGGATGGTCGACGAGGAGGCGACCGCCGATGCGGTGATCGAGGCGATCTCGGACGCGGCCAACACGCTGCGCTCGGGCGACATGCTGTTCCTCACCTATTCCGGCCATGGCAGCCAGGTGAGCGACGTCGACGGCGACGAGGCGGACGGCCTCGACGAGACCTGGTGCCTCTACGACCGGATGCTGATCGACGACGAACTCAGCCAGCTCTGGTCGCGGTTCGAGGCCGGGGTGCGGATATTGATGCTGTCCGACAGCTGCCACAGCGGCACGGTCGCCAAGCTGATCAAGGAGCGCAAGCTCGCCGCGTCGCCGCAGCTTCGCGACATGTTCAGCCCGACGGCGATCAAGCCGCCCAAGGTGACGACGCGCGCGCTGGCCGTGCGCGGCGGCGGGACCCCGCCGCCGGCCGTCGCGACCGCCGCCCGGCCTGCTCCGCTCGCGCCGGTCGCCGCCGACGCGCAGCGCATCCCGCCGGCGGCGGCGGGCGAGGTGACGTTCCGCTGGCTCGATCCTTCGGCCCGGCGCCGCAGCATCGAGAAGAATGGCGGCCTCTACGGCACGCTCCAGCGGCTGATCGGCCGCGACGTCGACGACGGCGTCCAGGCATCGGTGATCCTGATCTCCGGTTGCCAGGACAACCAGCTCTCCGCCGATGGCGACGGCAACGGCCTGTTCACCGAAACCCTGCTCAAGGTCTGGAACGACGGCGGCTTCTCGGGCGACTATCGCGCCTTCCACAAGGCGATTCTCGACCTGATGCCGTCGACCCAGTCGCCCAACTACTTCACCACCGGGGCGTCCAATCCGACCTTCGAGGCACAGCATCCCTTCACCCTGACGACCGACGCGACCAATGAGCCGGTCGCCTCCTCGCTGTGGGTGACGGGTCCGGAGACGATGGACCGTTCGGACGCGCCGCCGACCTTCCGCGTCAATGGCGGTCCCAATCCCTATTTCATCTTCGAGATCACCAGCGAGGCGCGGCTGTTCGACACCGGGAATGTCGGCGACGGGGAGCGGACCGACGATAATTTCTACGGGTCGTGGAGCGACTCCGCCCATCATAGCGGCACCGAATATAGCTTGCCGCAGGCGGTGTGGGACCGGCTGAAGCAGGCCGACACGCTCTATTACCGGATCGGTTCAACCGAGGCGTCGACCGGCTGGGGCAACTATATGGTCTCGACCCCCGACCAGCAATATGACCTGGCGCCGTCGATCTCGCTGAGCGGCGACGCCGTGTCGGGCGAGGAGGAGCAGCCGGTCGACGACGGCGCGGCGAGCGGCCTGCCGTCGATCAGCGGGCCCGACAGCATGGCGGCGGACGATCCCGCCCCCAGCTTCACCATCGATCGCGCCGGCGCGCCCTATGCCGTGGTCGAGGTGGCGACCGACGGCGCGCTGTTCGCCGACGACACCAGCCGCACCGACGACAATTTCTACGCGACCTGGCAGGACAGCGACCTGCTGACCGGCGACCAGTGGGACATGCCCGACACGGTGTGGAGCCGGCTCGCGCCCGCCGGTGCGATCTACTATCGCGTGGGAACGACGACCAGCGAGACCGGCTGGGACAATTACACGGTCTCGACCGAGGATGGCGACGGCGACCAGGCGCCGATGATCTCGGTCGGCGCGACGCGCAGCCGCACGAAGAACAGGCCGAGGGCGCTCGCGCCCGCCATGGCCTGACGGGGGACTGCCCGGCGCGACCGCAAGGATGCGCCGGGCAGCGCCATATGGATGGCTATCTGCGCCGAAACGATGGCTAATCCAGATTATCGCCGTCACGAAATTGGGTTATGCGGGTGGACAGCGCCGATGGCTATCGATGCAGGGGACGTTGCCGTTGGAAGTCGATGAGCGAATTGTCGCTGTTCAGGCGATCCTCCGATGTGATGAACCGACGGCGCGGCGGCTCGACGCCGAGCTGACCTATCAGCATGTCCCGGCCAAGCAGGTGATCGCCGTGCAGGGGGACCGCTCGGCGCATTGCTGGTTCGTGGTCGACGGCGCGGTCCGCGTCCATAGCTTCGGGATCGACGGGCAGCGCCAGCAATTGGCCCAGCACGGCCCCGGCGAACTGTTCGGCGCCTATCCCGAGCCGACCATCCATCGCGCCGAGATATTGGCGCTCGCCGCCACCCATCTGCTGCGCGCCGAGGCCCGCACGCTCGCCGCGCTCGCCGCCGAGCATGCCCAGATCGGCTCGGCCATGGCGATATTGCTCGCGCGGCAGCTCGACATGGCGCTCGACCGGATGGTGGCGCGCACCACCTACAGCGCCGCCGGCCGCGTCTATGCCCAGCTTGCCCAGCTCGCCGGCGACGCCAACCGCATCGCGCCGCCGCCGATCGTGACGACGCTCGCGCTGAGCGCCAACACCACGCGCGAGACGGCGTCGCGGGCGCTGGCCGCGCTGATCCGGCGCGGCATCGTGCGCCGCACCGACGAGGAACTGACCATCCTCGCCCCGCGCATGTTGCAGGAACTCATCTACTGATGATGACCGGCCGGCGCATAATCCGGCCAGCCTCTTGCGTCATCCCGGCGAAAGCCGGGATCTCACTGCCTTTCCGTGCCTTGGAGGAGGAGAGGCGAAGAGAAGTGAGATCCCGGCTTTCGCCGGGATGACGGAAAGAGTGGGTAAAGCGGCAAGCTCCGATCGAAGCCCGAAACGCCTCAGCCCGCCGCCGCCAATGGGAACATGCTGACCGGGATGTCGCCGAGCGGCGTGACGATCTCGCCTGCCGATTCGAAGATGCGATCGGCGGCGTGCAGTTCGATCGCGAGTGCGCCGGGGCAGGCGGCGAAGATGCTCGACGGCGGTGCGGCGCGGGCGAGCAGCATCGCCAGTTCGGCCGCTTCCCCGGGGATGTCGGCACCGGGGCCGGCGACGCGATAGTCGAGCCCGATCCGGTTGCCGGGGCTGGCGCGCAATATCTCCAGCGCCAGCGCCACCGCCGGGGCGAGCGCGTCGACGCAGAGGATCGTCTGTCCGGCCACGGTGCGCGGGGTGCAGCCCGGCGGCAGGGGCAGGCCGGCGGGGAAGGGGGCCGCGGGCGCGAGGATCGCGCAGCGGCTCCGTTCGGCCAGCGGGTGATCGCGGCGCGCCTCGGAGCGGGGGACGACGATGTCGTGATGGGCGAGACCGCGATCGCGCCACACCCGTTCGGAGACCGACGCCGGATCGGTCGACCGGCGCACGCGCAGCGCGACCGCTTCGCTTGCCAGCGATCGCGCCCGGCGCAGGGCCAGGCCCATCGATATCTCTTCGCCCAGCACGATCGCGGCTTCGGAGAGCGGGCCGACGTCGGGCAGCGTATCGATCGCCTCGGCGGCCTCGATCAGCCGGTCGAAGCGGTTCGCCCAGTGCGCGCCGAAGGCGACGACCGATTCCTCGCGGAACAGGTCGATCGGCGTGGGCAGCACGACGTGGAGCTGCGCGCCGCGCGCCACCGCCAGCTCGGCGACGACGATGTCGGCCCCGGCGGCGAGCGCGCCGAACACGAAGCCGGGCCGGATCTCGTCGAGCGCCGCGCCGATCGCCGCCCGGACCTCCTCGTCCTCGGCCGGCAGTCCGATCAGGCCGCTGAAATGCAGGCTGGCGGGGGGACGGAGATGGTCGAGGATGTCGGTCGGCTCGCCCATGCGATCGAGCACGAAACGGAGCTGCCGGAGCGTCGCCGCATGATCCTCCCAGGCGGCCGGCGTGCCCGCCACCGCCTGTTCGAGCGCCGCCTTGCCGGCGTCGACCCGGCCCAGCAGCAGCTCGGCCTCGGCGCGGGTCGCGCCCAGCCAGTAGCTCGTCTCCGGCTCATGGTCGCCGCTGTCGAGCAGCGCGATCGTCCGTTCCGCCAGTTCGCGGGCCCGGTCGGGCTTGCCGTTGAGGAAGGCGATCGTCGCCGCGTTGATCAGCGGATAGGTCGCGCGCCGCTCGCCGGCCGCTTCCAGATAGGCGGCTTCCGCCTGGTCGAACAGCACGGCCCGTTCCGCGCCGCCGCTCTTGAGCGCGCGATCCTTGAGCAGGCGGCCCCGCAGGCTCAACGCATCCTCCTGCGTCGAATCGAGCAGGCCGGCTGCTTCGAACATGCGCCATGCGCGCAGCGTGTCCCCGGCGCGGGCCGCCTGCCTGATCAGTGCGAGGCTCGAGAGAGTCACGTCGTCACCTCCGGTCGATAGCCGTTTCGTCCATTGTCGGTCAGGTGCGCATCGGGGGCGGGTTCTTGATGTCGGGATCGATCGTCAGGACGATCCATTTCGGCTTGCCCCCGCAATGCTGCTGCAGGAAGTCGACGTTGATGTTGAACGGATGGGTGGTGTCGTACTTGCCGCCCTTGTTGTGCTTCGCCACGAAGCGGGCGACGCGGTAATGGTCGAGCTTCTCGTCATAGCCGTCATATTCGAGGGCGCCGTAGAAGCCGTCCAGCTCCTCCTTGGTGGTGATCGCGTCGAGCTCCTTCGAGAAGAAGATCTGGTCGCCATGGAGGTGGATCTCGACGACCGCGTCCTCCTCGATCGCGATATATTCCTGTTCGACCGGGTCGTGCCCGTCAGCCTTCTCCTGATGGTAGCGCAGGGCGATGCGCCCATCCTCGACACCCATCAGGACATGGAAGCGGATCGTCCTGGCCGGCTTGATGCCATGCGGCGCCAGCCGGCCGAGCGGTTGCTGGATATAGGTTGGGCGACAGGTGCGCATGACGGACATCTCCTATTGCGGATCGGGTTGATTGAGCTTCTCGCGCCAGACGCGCCAGTCCTCATTCTCGGGATCGGAGGCGATCAGGCCGTCGATCACCCGCCGGGACTCGGCGATCATCGCGTCCGCCTCGGCCGGCTTGCCGAGCGCGCGGAGCAGTTCCGAGGTCGAGTAGCGCGACAATATCCAGTCCTGGCGATAGCTGGCATTCTTGGGATCGGCGGCGAGCAGCCGGTCGATGATCGCCCGCTGCCTGTCGCGGTGCGCCATCGCCTCCTCGTCGTGGCCGGTCAGGCGCAGCGCATCGGCCATCCAGGCGTGGCGGTTGGCGAGGTCGCTCTGGATGCCGGGATCGCCGGGCGACGACCGCGCGATATGCTCCATCGTCGCCAGCGCGGCGGCGCAGGCGTCGAGATCGGCGGGCGGACCCTTGCGGGCCACCGCGATCGTGCAGAGATTGCCCTCCGCATAGCCGAGCTCGCGGCGATATTTCAGGTCTTCGGGGCTGATCGCGACCAGCCGGCGGGCGAGGTCGCGATAGGCGACGAAGCGCGGCAGCGCGCGCGCGTAGCGGAAGCGCACGAAGTCGACATAGCCCAGCCAGAACTCGCTTTGGGCATGGGCGAAGATGCGCAAGGGGTCGCCGGGCTTCGCCGCGAGCAGCGTCGCCGTCACCCGGTGCGCCTCGCGGAAGGTGGCGAGGGCGGCGGCATAGTCGCCGCGCTTATGGTCGTCCTCGCCCATCGCATGGAGCACCCGCGCGCGCCGTTCGAGCGATTCCGCCGGCAGCCGGTTCAGGTCCGACTGCTCGCCATAATAAGCGAGGGCGCGTGCGTTCACCGATTGGAGGATCTCCAGTCTGCCTACCCCCTGCAATCTGGTCCTGAGGTCGGTGAGCATAAATTCGATCAGGCCTTCCGCTTGCCGGCGCTGATGTTCGGCCTCCCTTCGCGCGAGGATCGCGAAGATGAGCAGCATCGCCATGATTAGGGCGAAAGCCAGCGAGGCGACCGTGACGGCGATCACACGTCGAAGCTGCCTTTGTGCTTCACGCTGGATCAGTTCGTCGAGCGCGAGGCCGGTCAGGCCGGCGACGATCTTCAGGCGCGCCAGCTTCGCGCCGTCATGGCTGCGGCGGAAATCGGCGGCGACCGGTTCGTCGGCAATGCCCGCCGCATCGGGCTCCAGCAGCGCCTCGGGGAAGGCGTCGGCGGGTTCGCCGGTCAGCAGCGCGGCGATGATCGGGCGATCGGGATGCAGCCGCCGGAACAGCCTGATCTCGGCATTGACCCACAGCGAGGCGCGCGCGGCCGGCGAGCAGAGCACCAGCAGCGCGTCCGACATGGCGAGCGCTTCCTCGATCGCCGCGTTGAGGCTGGAGGCCGCCGGGAATTCGAGGCGGTCGCGGAAGATCGGCGCCAGCCGCCGGGGCACCTCGCCCCGCGCCGTGCCCTGTCCGACGAGCCGCCGGGGAATGCGATAGGATTCGAGCCAGCGGTGCAGCCGCCGCGCGGCCGCCTCGTCGCTGTGGCTATAGCTGATGAACGCGCGATAGCGGCGTTCGCCGGGCGCTCCGCCGGTCTTCACGATCGCCTGTCGCGCATCGGCATCGCCATGAAGACCGGTCCCCATCCGCCCCGAACGCCGCCCGTCCGGGTCCCGGCATGATCGGTCGCGCGGGCGCGGGCGGTCAAGCCTCGAATGCGGGGCGCGGCAATCGGGGCGGGCGGGAGGCGCGAAACCTTCGCTCGGCGTCGAGGACGCCGTCGCGGTCGCGATCGCGGACCTTGCGGGCGGGGGTGCCGGCGTTGACGGTCCAGGCCGCGAGCGAGCCCTTGACCAGCGAGAGCGAGCCGACCGTCGCGCCTTCCTCGATCGTCGATCCCGGCAGCACCAGCCCGCCGGCGCCGATCACGGCGTGGCGCGCCAGCCGCACCGGCCGGGCGTCGACCGTCCGGAAGGCGTCGGGGATGGTCGGCCCGATCAGCGATCCGCCGACGAAATCATCGGAGGCGGAGAGGATCTTAACGCCGTGCGAGAGCCCGGCGAAATCGCCGAGCGCGATCGCGGCCGACCCCATCAGCACGCATTGCGCGGCGATGTGGACATGGTCGCCGATCTCCAGGCTGCTGCCCGGCGACAGCACGCAGAAAGGATCGATCCGCACGCCGTCGCCGATCGACATGCGCTGGCAGTTGACCAGCACGCAGGTCGAATGGATCAGGACGTCCTTGCCCAGATGGGCGAAGTCGAGTTCCGCCAGCTCGTCGGGCGACAGGAACGCCGCGTTGCGATGGGTGGCCATGGCGCCCGTCAGGCCGCCCTGCGGAGCGGGACGCGCCCGATGCCGTCGAGGGCGTCGCAGACGCGGACGACGTCCGCCTCGGCCATGTCCACGAAACAGGGCAGGCCGATCGTCTCGCGCGCCAGCCGCTCGGTCACGGCCAGCGGCAGGCGGGGGAGGTCGGCGAAGGCGGTCTGGTCGTGGACGCCGCCGCCCCACCAGGCGCGGCTGTCGATCCCCGCCGCATCCAGCCGCGCGGCGATCCGGTCGCGATCCTCCCCGGCGAACCGCGCGACGCAGGTGCTGCCGCACCACTCGACGCCGTAGCCCGGCTGCCATCCGACATCCGCCCGCCCGGCAAGGCGATCGCGATAGCCGGTCGCCACCGCCCGGAAGCGGCCGATGTCGGCGGCATAGGCGTCCATCGACGCGAGGCCGACCGCGGCATGATATTCGCTCATCTTGGCGTTGCAGGCCGCGACCTCGGCGTTGCGCGCGCCGTAGAAGCCGAAATTGCTGCGCTTCCTGATCTCGATCGCCAGTTCGGGCCGGCGGCAGGCGACATAGCCGCCTTCGCCCGCGCCGAGGATCTTGGTGGCGTGGAGGCTGATCACGCAGGGCGTATCGCCGGCACGCACCGCGTCATGGCCGGCGGCGGCGTCGATCACCACTGGAATCCCGGTCAGCGCGGTGAAGCGGTCCCAGCCGGCGATGTCGAGCGGCGCGCCGAACGGCGCCACCGGCATGATCGCGGCGACCGGCCCGTCGATCCGCGCCACCGCGTCGAGCGCGATCGCCGGGGTCAGCGCCCAGTTCGCCTCGTCAACGTCGACGAGGAACGGCGCGAAGCCCGCCGCCGTGACCGCATGGGCGGTGGCGACGAAGGTCCAGGATGGGATCAGGCAGACGCCGGACCTGCCTTCGGCCACCGACCGCAGCGCCAGCGTCAGCCCGGCGGTGGCATTGGCGACGGTGGCGACGCAGGCGGGATCGAGGCCGACCCGGTCCGCCAGCCGCGCCTCCAGTTCCGCCACCAGCGGGCCGAAATTGGTGTAGCAGCGCTGGGCGTCGATCCGCCGGAGATAGGGGAGCAGCGCCTCGGCGGCCGGCATGCGCGGTCGCGCGACGGGAAGCCGGGTCATGCCGCCATCCTCCCGTCCCGCCGCGCCCGCGCCCAGGCGGCGGCGATATGCGCCTCGACCAGCTCGGCCTGCTCGCGCATGTCGCCGAAGCGTCGGGCGATGCCGATCGCGGTCTCGCCGAACGCGGCCCAGGCCGCCGGGTCCGCCGCTTGAAGAGCCAGCTCGACATAATGGTCCGCATCGTGCGCCTTCAGCGTGGGATCGCGCTGGTCGCCGATGATCAACTGCTCGCTGCCCGGCGGCGGCGCCATCCAGACCACCGGCACGCCGCGCGCCTGTACCTCGATGCATGACATGCCGCCGGGGAAGGGGAAGCTGTCGAGGAAGACGTCGATGCATTCGCCGATGACATGGCCGTCGATGAAGTCGTTGTAGATCACCATGCGGTCGCCCGCCGGCGAGGCCCGCTTGCGGTCCATGATCGGGGAGATGCGGCCGGTGCCGCCGGCGAAGAAGATCGCCCGCGGATCGCGCAGCAATATCGCCTCGACCTGCGCCATATAGTCAGCGGTGATCTTCGCCATGCGGCCATAGACGCCGTAGACCACGCTCGGCGTCGCCACGCCCGATTCCGCGCAGAGCACGCCGCGCACCGCCGCGATGCTCGCCTCCGGCCGCTCGATCCTCTGGAAGACGAAGGCTGTGTTGCGTGGGGTCCGCACCATCTCGACGCCCGGCGCGAACAGCTCGGGCGACGGGCGGGTGATGCCCATGAAGGCGAGGTCGAGCTCGGGGATGGCCCAGGTCGCGAAGCCGTTCTCGTGGAACGCCTGCACGGGTACGGGCCGCCGTTGCAGCACCATCGTCGCGACCGCGCAATTGCTGTCGGCGATCAGCACGTCGATCCCATCGGCCGCGAGTTGCGCCATGATCGCCTCCGCCGTCCGCGACGGGGTTTCGCGCGCCATGTCGCGGATGTGCAGCCCGAACGCCTCGGCGAAGGCCCACAGCTCGGGGGCGGGGCGGTTGATGCAATAGAGGATCGGCCGTTCGGCCTCGTCGCGCAGCTCGTGCTGGCCGAGCATCAGCGAGACGGTGATGCGCGCGACCGCGTTGGCGCCGAACAGGTCGCTCGTCTCCGACAGATAGGCGATGCGGGGCACCCGCCGGTCCGACGCGGGCGGCGCCCTTCGGGGGAAATGCCGCGCGAGATAGTCGACGAAGGGCCGTACCACATCGGCGTTGAACACCGTCAGCTCGGACAGGATCTGGGTGCGCCGCCACAGCATGATGTGGAGCAGCGTGTAGAGATCGGCGGCGCGGTCGACGTCGTCGCGGTCGACGAGCAGCCGAGGGAAGATCGCGGCGAAGTCGCGGTAGAGACGTTCGAGCGGGGCGAACTCGCCCGCATGGACCGCCGCCCAGCCGAGGTTCTTCATCGCATCGCACAGCCTGCCGCGCAGCGCGCCCGGCCACGGCTCGGCGGGCAGTTCCTCGTCGAGCCAGCCGAACCGCATCGGCGGAAGCGCGGCTCCGCCCGGGGTCGCGCCATTCGCACCGGTTTCGTCGGCCATGCCTTCACCTTTTCCGCCGTCCAACGCGGAACCGGTAAACGGAAATGGCTAATAATCGGTTAGGGAACGACGGCGTAGCACGTTCCTGTGACTGCCGCCGCCGGCCGCCACAACTAGGTTTCCGCCTCGACGGGAGAGAGGAAAGGGCGGCGGCGCTGATGCAGGATTCGGTCTATGTCGCCGGGGTCGGGATGACCCGCTTCGCCCTGCTTCCCGGGCGCACCGTCAAGCAGCTCGTGCGCGAGGCGGTGTCCGCCTGCCTCGACGATGCCGGCGCCCGCGTGGCCGATGTCGAGGCCGCCTTCTTCGCCAATGTCGGGCAGGGCCTGCTCGAAGGGCAGACCGGCACGCCGGGGCAGATGGCGCTGCGTCCGCTCGGCTTCCAGGCGATCCCGATCGTCAATGTCGAGAATGCCTGCGCTTCGGGCATGACCGCGCTGCACCTCGGCATGGCGCAGGTCCGCGCCGGCATGGCGGACATCGTGCTGGCGATCGGGGCGGAGAAGCTGTCGGTCGAGGATGTGGCGAAGCGCGACGCGCTGTTCGCGGGCGGGATGGACGTCCATGATCGCGACGCCGCGATGGCGCGGCTGGCCGCGCTCGGGGCGGGGACATCCGTTCCGCTGGCGGAGGGCGAGCGGTCGGTGTTCATGGACATGTACGGCTGCTGGGCACGCGCGCACATGGCCGATTTCGGCACCACCCGGCGCCAGCTCGCCGCCATCGCCGCGAAGAACCACGGCCATTCGGTCGACAATCCCTATTGCCAGTTCCGCCGGGCCTTCACCGTCGACGAGGTGCTGGCCGCGCGGTCGCTGTCCTATCCGCTGACCGTGCCGATGTGCTCGCCCTATTCGGACGGCGCTGCGGCTGCGCTGCTCTGCTCCGCCGAAGGGCTTCGCAGGCTGGGCGATGCCGCCCGCGCCGGGGCGGTTCGGATCGCCGCCAGCGTGCTCCAGACCGGCAGCGACCGCGACGACCGCGATTGGGACCGGCACGTCACCCGGCTCGCCGCCGACCGCGCCTATGACCAGGCCGGGATCGGGCCCGACGCGATCGACCTTGCCGAGGTCCATGACGCGACCGCCTTCGGCGAGCTGCTGAACGTGGAGAATCTGCGGCTCGCGGCGCGGGGCGAGGGCGGGCCGGCGGCCGAGCGCGGCGATTTCACCCTGGGCGGGCGCGTGCCGGTCAACGTCTCGGGCGGCCTGGAATCGCGCGGCCATCCGCTCGCCGCGACCGGGCTCGCCCAGGTCCACGAGCTCGTCACCCAGCTTCGCGGTCGCGCAGGGCCCCGGCAGGTGGCGGGCGCGCGACACGCCATGCTGGAGAATGGCGGCGGCCTCTACGGCGTCGAGGATGCCGCCGCCGCCGTCGCCATTCTCGCCGCGCCGGGAGCCTGACCATGTTCTTCGCCCGCTTCCTCGACCAGGGCGCGCGGATCGATCCGGAGGGAACGGTCCTGCTGCAAGGCGATCGCCGCTGGCGCTATGCCGAGGTGCAGGCGTTCACCCGTCGTTTCGCCCGGCGCGCGCGGGATGCGGGCTTCGCGCCCGGTAGCCGCGGCGCCGTGCTGTCGCTGAACGACGCCGTCGCCTTCCAATGCGCCTTCGGCCTCCATCGCGCCGGCATGAGCTGGATTCCGATGAACCCGAAGAACGGCGAGGACGACGCCCGCTACACGCTGGACATGTTCGAATGCGACCTGCTCGTCTTCCACAGCCGCTTCGCCGACATGGTCCGGGCGATCCGCCCGCAACTGCCCCGCATCGCCGCCTATGTCTGCCTCGACCGGCGGATCGACGACATCCCGTCGCTCGACGAATGGCTGTCGGGCGTGCCCGACGACTGGACCGATCTTCCGCTCGACAATGACGCGCTGGCGATCATCATGCCGACCGGGGGCACCACCGGCCGGCCGAAGGGCGTCATGCTCACCGAGCGCAATCTCGCCGCGATGGTCGCCACCTATCTGTTCAGCTTCGTCTATCGCGCCGGCGAGCGTCCGGTGGCGATGGTCGCGGCGCCGCTGACCCATGCGGCCGGGCCGCTCGCCGTTCCGGCGATCGCACGGGGCGGCGCCGTCGCGATCCTGCCCGCGCCCGATATCGATACGATGCTCGACACGATCGAGACCCATCAGGTGACCGAGTTCTTCCTGCCGCCGACGCTGATCTACCGGATGCTCGACCATCCCGGCGTCGGCGACCGGAACCTGCGGTCGGTCCGCTATTTCGGCTATGGCTCGGCGCCGATGTCGGTCGAGAAGCTGAAGCGCGCGATCCGGCTGTTCGGGCCGTGCCTGACGCAGTTCTACGGCCAGTCCGAGGCCCCCGCGCTCTGCACCTTCCTGGCGCCCGAGGAGCATGTGGACGGCGACGGCGAGCCCGCCTCCGATCGGGTCCTGTCCAGTTGCGGACGGCCGACCGCGCTGATCGAGCTGCGCATCCTCGACGCCGACGACCGCGAGGTCCCGGCGGGCGAGATGGGGGAGGTGTGCGTGCGGGGCGATCTCGTCACCCCCGGCTATTACCGCCAGCCCGAGCTGACCGCCGCGGCGATCGTCGACGGATGGCTGCACACCGGCGACATCGGCTTCCTCGACGGCGAGGGCCGCCTGCACGTCTGCGATCGCAAGAAGGACATGATCATATCGGGCGGCCTCAACATCTACCCGCAAGAGATCGAGCAGGTCATCTGGTCGCATCCGGCGGTCGCCGATTGCGCGGTCATCGGCGTGCCCGACGAGGAATGGGGCGAACTCGTCACCGCCGTCGTCGAGACGATCGAGGGGCAGGATATCTCGGCGGACGCGGTTCTGGGCCTGTGCCGGCAGCGCCTGGGGAGCGTCAAATGCCCGAAGCGCGTCGATTTCGTCGACGCGCTACCGCGCAGCCCGAACGGCAAGGTGTTGAAGCGCGTCCTGCGCGACCGTTACTGGGCCGCCGTCGGGCGCCGGATCTGAGCCATTCGGGTCATGGGGCGCGGCGGCGCGCTGGGCGGCGAGGGCCGCGTCATAGGCGATCGTCGCCGCGACGACCGACTGCATCAGCTTCATGCGCTCCGCCAGCGGACGGCCGGTGCGGCCGATCATCACCGCCACCGCATAGCTGCGGCCCTCGGGCGAGGTCAGGATGCCGACGTCGTTATAGCCGGCCTGCTCGCCCTGATAGACCTGACCGGTGCCGGTCTTGTGCGCGAGCCGCCAGCCGGGCTTCAGCCCCGCCTTGAGGCGCAGCGCGCCGGTGCGCGTCTCCTCCATGATCGCGGTCATCTTCGCGGTCGATGCGGGCGACAGCAGGTCGCCGCGCCGCAGCCGGGCGAGCGTGTCGACCATCGCGATCGGCGTCGCCCCGTCGATCGGATCGGCGAGATACTCGTCGAACGCGGCCCGGCGGGTCCTGGCGGGCAATGCGTCGCGTGCGGTATAGAAGCCGGTCCCGCCGGCCCAGTCGGGCTGCCAGTCGAGCCCGGCGATGGTCGCCTGGAGCCGGGGCTCGCCCGGGCCGAAGCGTATCCCCGCTATCGCCTTGCCGCGCAGCGTCGCGCGCACCGCGTCGGGGCCGCCGACCTGATGCAGCAGCCGGTCGTTGGCGCTGTTGTCGCTCTGGGTCAGCGCCCGGACCATCAGGTCGTCGCCGGTCGTCTGGAAGCCGCCGGGGCGCAGCGCCAGCGCGCGGATCGGCTGGTGGAACAGGGTGAGGTCCTTCGCCGTCACCGTCAGCGCCCGCGACAGATCGAGCCGGCCGCTATCGACCTCATCGAGCGCGGTCAGCGACACCCATAATTTGGAGACGCTCTGCTGCGGGAAATAGTCGAGCCCGCGATGATGCGAGGTCCATCCGGTCTGGACGTCGCGCACGGCGAGGCCGACATCGCCGGGGAAGCGGCGGCCGAGCCGGTCGATCGCGGCGTCGAGCGCGAGCGCGGCGCTGGGCACCGGCGGCGCGAGCGTCACCACCACCGGTTCCTGGCGGACGGCGGGCGCGGACGGAGCGAGGGCGGCTATTCGGGCAGGTGCGGGCGCCTGTGCTTCGCGGCCGAGCGTCTCGGTGCGCTGGCAGCCGGTCGTGAGCAGGACGGCGGCGAGCAGCGCCAGCGGGATGGGACGGATATGGACCTTGCCTCGACGCGCCGTCACCGGATCGCCTCTCTCTCCTTCGTGGTTTCCCGAGCATCATGAGGCAAGCGGTCTTGCTGGAGCCTGAATGCGCGGACCCGTGCGAGGATATCGGGAACCTGATGCTCCGGCTCCGGTTGCTGCTATGGTGGGAATGGAAGGCGGTCGGAGGGCGATGATCAGCTTCGACCATGTCGGCAAGCATTATGCCGGGCGCCACGTCCTCGACGACGTCTCGCTGACGATCGAGCGCGGCAGCTTCGTCGCGCTGGTCGGTGCGTCGGGCGCGGGCAAGACGACGCTGCTCAAGGCGATCAACCGGCTGGTCGAGATCGACACGGGCACGATCGCGATCGAGGGGCGCGACGTCGCCGCGCAGCCGGTCGCCGAACTGCGCCGCCGGATCGGCTATGTCTTCCAGGGGATCGGCCTGTTCCCGCATATGAGCGTCGCCGAGAACGTCGCTTTGGTGCCGCGCTTGCAGGGCATGCCGCGCGAAGAGCGGGCGGCGCGGGTCGCCGAGCTGCTCGACCTGGTGGCGCTCCCCGCCGATTTCGCGGAACGGCGCCCCGCGCAGCTGTCCGGCGGGCAGGCGCAGCGGGTCGGCTTCGCCCGCGCGCTCGCCGCCCGGCCGGCGATCATGCTGATGGACGAGCCGTTCGGTGCGCTCGATCCGGTGACGCGCGACGAGCTGGGCGCGGCCTATCGGGCGCTGCACGGGGCGATGGGGCTCACCAGCCTGATCGTCACCCACGACATGGCCGAGGCGCTGCTGCTCGCTGACCGGGTGATCGTGATCGGGGAGGGGCGGATATTGGCCGACCAGCCGCCGCGCGCGCTGATCCACGGCGCCGGCGATTCCCGCATCGAAGCGATGATCGCCGTGGCGCGCCGGTCCGCCGCCCGTCTCGACGCGATGGCGGCCGGCCGGTGATCGGCGGCAGCACCGGCTGGGGCGAGCTGGCGGGGCTCGCCCAGGCGCATCTGCTGCTCAGCGGCTGCGCCGTCATCCTCGCCGTCGCGGCGGGCGTTCCGCTCGCGATCGTCGCGGCGCATGGCCGGCGGGTCAGGGGGCCGCTGCTCGCCGTCGTCGGGCTGATGCAGACCATACCCGGCCTGGCGCTGCTCGCGCTCTTCTATCCGCTGCTGCTGGTGCTCGGGCGGGCGAGCGGGCTGGCGATCCCGGCGCTCGGCTTCCTGCCCGCGCTGCTGGCGCTGTGCGTCTATGCGCTGTTGCCGATCCTGCGCAACGGGGTGGCGGCGATCGACGGCATCGATCCGGCCCTGAAGGAAGCGGCCGATGGCGTCGGCATGACCCGCCGGCAGAAATTGTGGCTGGTCGAACTTCCGCTCGGCGCGCCGGTGATCCTCGCCGGCATCCGCACCGCCGCGGTCTGGACGATCGGCACGGCGACGCTGGCGACGACGATCGGCCAGCCGAGCCTCGGCGACCTGATCTTCTCGGGGTTGCAGACCGAGGACTGGCAGCGGGTGCTGATCGGCTGCTTCGCGGCGGCGGCGCTGGCGCTGCTGGTCGACGCCGTCCTCGCGCTCGTCGAGAGCGGCCTCGAGGCCCGCTCGCGCCCGCGCCTGATCGCCGGCCTCGCCGTGCTCCTGCTTGCCGTCGCGGCGGCCTTCGCGCCGCTGCCGAGGGGCGACGCCGCGCGGACCGGCGATGTCGTCGTCATCGGCGCCAAGAATTTCTCCGAGCAATATATCCTCGCCGAGGCGATCGAGCAGCGGCTCCGGGCGGCGGGCTATCGCACCGCGCGGCGCGACAATCTCGGTTCGGCGATCGCCTATCGCGCGCTCGCCGCCGGGGACATCGCCGTCTATGTCGACTATTCGGGCACGCTCTGGAGCAACGTCCTCGGCCGCACCGACACGCCGCCGGCCGACGTCATGCTGCGCCGGCTGGAGCGCGATCTGGCGGCGCGCGACGGCGTCCGGCTGCTCGGCGCGCTCGGTTTCGAAAATGCCTATACATTTGCGATGAAGCGCGATCGGGCGCGGGCGCTCGGCATCGCCACGCTCGACGACCTCGCCCGCGCGGCGCCCCGGCTGCGGCTGGCGAGCGACCTCGAATTCCTCAGCCGTCCCGAATGGCGGGCGGTGCAGGCGCGCTACCATCCCACCTTCGCCGACCAGCGCTCCTACAGCCCGACCTTCATGTACCGGGCGCTGGCGGACGGATCGGCCGACGTGATCTCGGCCTTCTCGTCGGACGGGCGGATCGCGGCGATGGACCTGGTGACGATCGCCGATCCGCGCGCCGCGCTGCCGCACTATGACGCGGTGCTGCTGCTCTCGCGCCGAGCCGCCGCCGACCCCGGGCTGGTAGCGGTGCCACGCCCGCTGGTCGGCGCGATCGATATCGGCCGGATGCGGACGGCGAACGGGATGGTCGACCGCGACGCCGCCAAGCGCAGCCCCGCGCAGGCCGCGCGCTGGCTGCTCGACACGAAAAGGACGAGGGGCCCGTAACTTAATCGTCCCTCATGAGTTCTATCAGGGATTCTTGAGCGAACCGGCCTTTCCCGCGATCCGCTCGAAGAGGGAGGGGTTCCGGCTTGGCCACCATCACCGACCCGATCCGGCGACCGGCCGGACCGTCCCCGGAAGCGCTGGCGCAACGCTATGCGCGGATTCGGGCCCTGAGCGAGGCGCTCGCCGCGCCCTTGTCGGACGCCGACGCGACCGCGCAGTCGATGCCCGACGCGTCGCCGGCCAAATGGCATCTGGCGCATGTCAGCTGGTTCTTCGAGAGTTTCGTGCTGCGCGACCATCTGCCCGGCTATCGCCTGTTCGACGATCGCTGGCCCTATCTGTTCAACAGCTATTATGAGGCGGAGGGGCCGCGCCACGCCCGCCCGCAGCGCGGGCTGCTCACCCGGCCGTCGCTCGACGAGGTGCTCGCCTATCGCGCCGCCGTCGACGCGGCGATGCTCGATGCGATGCCGATGCTGGCGGAGCGCTGCGGCGAGCTGATCGAGCTCGGCCTCAACCATGAGCAGCAGCATCAGGAACTGCTGCTCACCGACCTCAAGCATCTCCTGTCCTGCAACCCGCTCGGCCCCGCCGTCTGGCCGGCCGGGCCCGCCTTGCGCGCCTGTGCGGATGAAGCTCCGCCGGTCGGCTGGCGGGAAGGACCGGCGGGGCTGGTCGAGATCGGCGACCGGGGCGGGGACTTCGCCTTCGACAATGAGCGGCCCGTCCACAAGGTCCACCTGACCCCCTTCGCGCTGGCCGACCGGCTCGTCACCAATGGCGACTGGCTGCGCTTCATCGCCGATGGCGGCTATGCGACCGCCGGCCTCTGGTTGTCGGACGGCTGGGCCTGGGTGCGGCAGGAAGGCATAGCCAGCCCGCTGCACTGGCGCCGCGCCGGCGACGGCTGGGAGCAATTCTCGCTGTCCGGCTGGCAGCCGCTCGACCTCGCCGCGCCGGTCGCGCACATCAGCTTCTACGAGGCGGACGCCTTCGCGGGCTGGGCCGGCGCGCGGCTGCCGACCGAGCAGGAATGGGAGGCCGTCGCCCGGTCGCAGGACCCTTCGGGCGGCGTCCAGCTCGACGAGGCCGGTCCGGTCGCGCCCCAGGCCGAAGCGCCGGGGGAGGGATCGCCGCTGTTCGGCAATGTCTGGCAATGGACGGGCTCCGCCTATCGCCCCTATCCGCGCTTCCGCGTGGCGCCGGGCGCGGTCGGCGAATATAACGGCAAGTTCATGAGCGGGCAGTTCGTCCTCAAGGGCGGAAGCTGCGCCACGCCGCGCGGCCATGCCCGCGCCTCCTACCGCAACTTCTTCTACCCGCAGCAGCGCTGGCAGTTCACCGGCCTGCGCCTGGCAAAGGATCTGTGACATGGGCGTCCATGCCGACATCAAGCTGGTCGACCGGGACGGCGAGGGCGTCGATCCCGCCTTCCGCGCCGACGTGCTCAACGGGCTCGCCCAGCGGCAGAAGGCGGTTCCGGCGCGCTGGTTCTACGACCGCGCCGGATCGGAACTGTTCGAGCGGATCACGACCCTGCCCGAATATTATCCGACCCGCACCGAGACCGCCCTGCTGAAGGCGCACGCCGCCGAGGCGGCGGCGCTGGTCGGGCCGGGGAGGGCGGTGGTCGAATTCGGATCGGGCAGCTCGGTCAAGACGCCGCTGCTGCTCGCGCGGATGGACGCCGCCGCCTATGTGCCGATCGACATCTCCGGCGACTTCCTGCGCCAGTCGAGCGTCGAGCTGGCCGCGAAATTCCCCGATCTGCCGGTGATTCCGATCGAGGCCGACTTCATGAAGCCGGTGACCCTGCCGGCGTCGGTCCGCGATCGCGCCATGCTCGGCTTCTTCCCCGGATCGACGATCGGCAACATGGTGCCGCGCACCGCGATCGACCTGCTGCGGTCGATGCGGGCGACGCTCGGCGATCGGTCGCACCTGCTGATCGGCGTCGACCGGATCAAGGATATCGGCCGCCTCATCGCCGCCTATGACGATGCCGAAGGGGTGACGGCGCGCTTCAACCTCAACCTGCTGATACGGATCAACCGCGAGCTGGACGGCACCATTCCGGTCGACCGCTTCCGCCACGTCGCGCGTTGGAACGCCGACTGGAACCGGATCGAGATGCATCTGGAGGCGATCGAGGACGTCGCCTTCGAGGTTTCCGGCCGCCCGGCGACGATGCGCCGTGGCGAGACGATCCACACCGAGAACAGCCACAAATATACCCCCGACCAGGCGCGGCTGATGTTGCAGGCGAGCGGCTGGAGCCCGTGCGCGCAATGGAGCGATGCCGAGGACAATTTCCTCATCCTGCTGGCGGAGGCGACCGAATATCGCTCGGCGCCCTGAGCGAAGCGGTCGGATCGGCTGGCGGAGCGGTCGGATCGGCTGAGCGGAGCGGTCAGATCGGCAGGTCGGTGGTCAGCTTCACCGTGTTGAGCGCGAAGTGCGAGTTGACCGAGGCGACGCCGGGCAGGTGGAGCACGATCTTCTTCAGGAAGTCGTGATAGGCCTCGATGTTCGCGACGACGATGCGGAGCTGATAGTCGCTGTCGCCGCTCATCGAGAAGCATTCGACGATCTGCGGGAGGTTGCGGATCGCGGTTTCGAACGCGTCCAGCGTCTCCTCGTCATGCTGCTTCAGCCGGATGCTGGCGAACACCACCGCCTCCAGGCCGAGCCGCTTGGGGTTGAGGATCACCGCGTTGCGCTCGATCACGCCGCTCGCCTGGAGGCGCTTTAGCCGCCGCCAGCAGGGCGTGTGCGACAGCCCGACGCGCTCGGCCAGTTCCGCCACCGCGAGGTCGGGATGCTTCTGGATCGTGCGGAGGATCCGGCCGTCCATCTCGTCCATCGGCACTTTCTCCAGATTAGGATAAACGTCCTAATAAAGTAATTTTCATACAAGGATCATCCTCTAAATTATCGAATCCTGAGCCATCTTCGCAAGGATTTTCTCGGCGCCTTCTGCCAATCTCCACGCATAACGACCGCGAGGAGAGTCCGCGCCCATGTCCAACCTGCCGAGCCTGCGGCTCCACATCCCGGTCCCGCCCGCGCGGCCCGGCGACGCGCCCTCCTTCGATCATCTGCGCCTCTCGGAGGCCGGAGCGGTGCGCCGTCCCGACAGCGCCGCGCCCGAGGCGGAGATGCGCGACCTGCCCTATGACCTGGTCCGCGTGCTCGACGGCGAAGGGCGGGCGGTGGGCCCCTGGGACCCGAAGCTGTCGCCCGACATGCTGCGGCGCGGGCTGCGCGCGATGCTGGCGACCCGGCTGTTCGACGACCGGATGTTCCGCCTCCACCGCCAGGGCAAGACCAGCTTCTACATGAAGTCGCTGGGCGAGGAGGCGATCGGCGTCGCCCAGTCGCTGGCGCTGGGCGAGCGCGACATGTCCTTCCCGACCTACCGGATGCTGGGCTGGCTGATGGCGCGCGACTATCCGCTGATCCACCTCGTCAACGAGATCTTCTCGAACGCGGAGGACCCGCTCAAGGGCAAGCAGCTGCCGATCCTCTATTCGGCGCGCGATTACGGCTTCTACTCGCTATCGGGCAATGTCGGCAGCCGCTTCGGCCATGCCGTCGGCTGGGCGATGGCGTCGGCCTACAAGGGCGACGACGGCATCGCGATCGGCTATATCGGCGAGGGCACGACCGCCGAGGGCGACTTCCACGAGGCGCTGACCTTCGCCTCGGTCTACCGCGCGCCGGTCATCCTGTGCGTCACCAACAACCAATATGCGATCTCGTCCTTCTCGGGCATCGCCGGCGCGGAGGCGACGACCTTCGCGGCGAAGGCGATCGCCTATGGCCTGCCCGGCCTGCGCGTCGACGGCAACGACTTCCTTGCGGTCTGGGCGGCGACGACATGGGCGGCGGAACGGGCGCGCACCAACCATGGCGCGACCCTGATCGAGCTGTTCACCTATCGCGCCGCCGGCCATTCGACCAGCGACGACCCGACCAAATACCGCCCCGCCGACGAGGCCGAGCACTGGCCGCTCGGCGATCCCGTCGACCGGCTGAAGCAGCACCTGATCGCGATCGGCGAATGGGACGAGGAGCGCCATGCCGCGCTGGTCGCCGAGCTGACCGAGACGATCCGCGCGGCGGTCAAGCAGGGCGAGGCGGTCGGCACGCTCGGCCAGTCCAAGCCCAGCGTCCGCGAGATGTTCGAGGGCGTGTTCAAGGAACCCGACTGGCGCCTGATCGAGCAGCGCCGTGAGCTGGGAGTCTGACCCATGGCCCAGATGAACATGATCCAGGCGCTCAACTCGGCGCTCGACGTGATGTTAGGTAATGACCCCAATGTATTGATATTCGGGGAGGATGTCGGCTATTTCGGCGGTGTCTTCCGCGTCACCGACGGGCTCCAGAAGAAACATGGGCTGACCCGCTGCTTCGACGCGCCGATCTCCGAAGGCGGGATCATCGCCACCGCGATCGGCATGGGCGCCTATGGGCTGCGGCCGGTGCCGGAGATCCAGTTCGCCGACTATATCCTGCCTGCCTATGACCAGCTGGTGTCGGAGGCGGCGCGGCTCCGCTATCGGTCGGGCGGCGAATTCTCCGCGCCGATCACGGTGCGATCGCCCTATGGCGGCGGCATCTTCGGCGGCCAGACCCACAGCCAGAGCCCCGAGGCGGTGTTCGCGCACATCACCGGGTTGAAGACGGTGATCCCGTCCAACCCCCATGACGCCAAGGGCCTGCTGATCGCGTCGATCGAATGCGACGATCCGGTCATCTTCCTGGAGCCCAAGCGCCTCTACAACGGCCCGTTCGACGGCCGCCACGACCGGCAGCTCCGGACCTGGGCCGGCCATGCAGCGGGCGAGGTGCCCGAGGGCCATTACACCGTGCCGCTCGGCAAGGCGGCGACGGTGCGCGAGGGCAAGGACGTCACCGTCATCGCTTACGGCACGATGGTCCATGTCGCGCTGGGCGCGATCGAGGAGAGCGGGATCGACGCCGAGCTGATCGACCTCCGCTCGATCGTCCCGCTCGACATCGACGCGATCGTCGCCTCGGTCGAGCGCACGGGCCGCTGCGTGATCGTCCATGAGGCGTCGCGCTTCGGCGGCTTCGGCGGCGAGCTGTCGGCGCTGGTGCAGGAGCGCTGCTTCTACCGCCTCAAGAGCCCGATCGAGCGGGTCGCGGGCTGGGACACGCCCTATCCGCACGCCTTCGAATGGGATTATTTCGTCGGCCCCGCCCGGATCGCGGCCGCCCTCGACCGCGCGATGGAGGCCTGACCATGGGGCGCTACCTGTTCCGCATGCCCGACGTCGGCGAGGGCGTCGCCGAGGCGGAGATCATCGCCTGGCACGTCAAGCCGGGCGACAGCATCGCCGAGGACCAGAGCCTGGTCGACGTGATGACCGACAAGGCGACCGTCGACATGACCTCGCCCGTCGCGGGCACCGTCGTCGCGCTGCACGGCGAGATCGGCGAGCTGCGCGCGGTCGGATCGACGCTGGTCGAACTGGAGGTCGAAGGCGAGGGCAACGGCGCCGATGCGCCGGCCGTCGTCGTCGAAGCGGCGGCTCCGGTCGTCGAAGCGGTGCCGGCGCCTCCCGTCATTGCCGCTCCCAAGGCCGCGCAGCCGCCGTCCGCCCAACCCGCCTTCGCGACGCGGACGCCGGGACAGGAGCCGCTCGCCGCCCCGGCGACGCGGCGGCGCGCGCACGAACTGGGGATCGCGCTGCAATATGTGCCGGGCACCGGCCCCGGCGGGCGGATCACCCCCGAGGACCTCGACCGCTATGTCGAGACGGGCGGCGCGCTCGCGGCGGGCGGGGCGGGGCGCCTGACGCCGCGCACCGGCGGCAGCGACGTCCGCATCGTCGGCATGCGCCGCAAGATCGCCGAGAAGATGCAGGAGGCGAAGCGCCGCATTCCCCACATCACCTATGTCGAGGAATGCGACCTGACCGAGTTGGAGGCGCTGCGCGCCGACCTCAACGCGCACCGCGAGGAGGGACAGCCCAAGCTCACCCTGCTGCCCTTCTTCATCCGCGCGCTGGCCCGCGTCCTGCCGCGCTTCCCGCAGGTCAACGCGCGCTATGACGACGACGCGGGCGTGCTCCACCAATCGGACGCGATCCACCTCGGCATCGCCACCCAGACGCCGGCGGGCCTGCTCGTCCCCGTCATCCGCCACGCCGAGGCGCTCGACCTCCGGGCCCTGGCGGAGGAGATCGCCCGGCTCAGCAAGGCCGCGCGCGACGGCAGCGCGACCCGCGAGGAAATGTCGGGCGCGACGATCACCATCACCTCGCTCGGCACGCTCGGCGGCGTCACATCGACCCCGATCGTCAACCATCCCGAGGTCGCGATCATCGGCCCCAACAAGCTGGTCGAGCGGCCGACGGTGCAAGGCAGCTTCGTCACGGTGCGCAAGATGATGAACCTGTCCTCCTCCTTCGACCACCGGATCGTCGATGGCTACGACGCCGCGCTGTTCGTCCAGCAGCTCAAGCGCCTGCTCGAGCATCCCGCCCTCATCTTCATGGACTGACCGATGACCGAGCCGAAAACCGAGATTGTGAAGACCAGGGTGCTGGTGCTGGGCGGCGGGCCCGGCGGCTATGTCGCGGCGATCCGGGCCGGCCAGCTCGGCCTCGACACGGTGCTGGTGGAGGCAGGGCGGCTCGGCGGCACCTGCCTGATCCGCGGCTGCATCCCGTCCAAGGCGCTGATCCACGCAGCGGAGCAATATGCGGCGATGGCCGGGGCGGCGACGGCGCCCCGGCTGGGGATCAGCCTCGCTTCGCCGCCGAGCCTCGACTTCGCGGCGACGATCGGCTGGAAGGACGGCGTCGTCGATCGGCTCAACGGCGGCGTCGCCGCGCTGCTCAAGCGGGCGAAGGTGCGGGTGATCGCGGGCCATGGCCGCTTCTCCGACGCCAGGACCTGCCATGTCGCCACCGCCGAGGGCGGCGCGGTGACCGTCCAGGCCGAGCATGTCGTCCTCGCGACCGGATCGGAGCCGATCGAGCTGCCCTTCCTGCCGTTCGGCGGCAAGGTGATCTCCTCGACCGAGGCGCTGTCGCTGCCGGCGGTGCCGAAGCGGCTGGCGATCGTCGGCGCGGGCTATATCGGGCTCGAGCTCGGCATCGCCTATCGCAAGCTCGGCGCCGAGGTGACCGTCGTCGAGGCCGCCGACCGCATCCTGCCGCTCTACGACGCGAAGCTGGTCGAGCCGGTCCGGCGCTGGCTGGACAGGCACGGCGTGGCGCTGCACCTCTCCGCCAGGGCGACCGGGCAGGGCAGGGACGGGCTGCTCGTCGAGACGACGGGCGGCGAGGCGATCGAGCTGCCGGCCGACAATATCCTCGTCACCGTCGGCCGCCGCCCGGTGACCAGGGGCTGGGGGCTGGAGGAGATGGCGGTCGCGATGGACGGTTCCTTCGTCGCGGTCGACGATCGCTGCGCCACCGCCACCCGCAACGTCTGGGCGATCGGCGACCTGGTCGGCGAGCCGATGCTGGCGCACAAGGCGTCGGCACAGGGCGCGATGGTGGCTGAGATCATCGCCGGACGGAAGCGCCGCTTCGATCCGCGCGCCATCCCGGCGGTCTGCTTCACCGAGCCCGAGATCGTCAGCGTCGGGCAGGGCCCCGATGCGCCCGGCACGATCACCGGCGTCTTCCCCTTCGCCGCCAATGGCCGCGCCCTGTCGATGGAGGCCGGCGACGAGGGCGGCTTCGTCCGCGTCGTCGCGCTGGAGGCCGGGCATCGCATCGTCGGCGTGCAGGCGGTGGGGCTCCATGTCTCCGAGCTGTCGGCGGCCTTCGCCCAGGCGATCGAGACCGGCGCGGTGCTGGAGGACGTCGAAGGCATCATCCATGCGCATCCCACCCTCGGCGAGGCCTTCCACGAAGCCGCGCTCAAGGCTATGGGGCACGCCATCCATGCCTAGCATGACAGGCGGTCGACCGGCCGAGTCCGGGCCGGCCGCCAAGCAGGAAGAGTTTCGCAGGAGCAGTTGCCGATGACATCCCAGTTCACCATCCTGCCCAACGCGGCGCCGACCCCGGCCGAAGACCGCGCCAAGCTGCTGGAAAATCCCGGCTTCGGCCGCGTCTTCACCGACCATATGGTCGTCGTCCGCTATGTCGAGGGCAAGGGCTGGCACGATGCCGAGGTGAAGGCGCGCGGGCCGCTGCAGATCGATCCGGCGTCGGCGGTGCTCCATTATGCGCAGGAGATCTTCGAGGGGATGAAGGCCTATCGCCTGGGCGACGGCCTCGCGCTGTTCCGCCCCGAGGCGAACGCCGCCCGCTTCAACCTGTCGGCGCGCCGCATGGCGATGCCCGACGTGCCCGAGGACCTGTTCATCGAGGCGGTCGAGCAGCTCGTCCGCATCGATCGCGACTGGGTGCCGGGCGGCGGCGGCAGCCTCTACCTGCGCCCGTTCATGTTCGCGAACGAGGTGTTCCTGGGCGTCAAGCCCTCGTCCGAATATCTGTTCATGGTGATCGCCTCGTCGGTCGGCGCCTATTTCAAGGGCGGCAAGGACTCGGTCACCGTCTGGGTCTCGACCGACTATACTCGCGCCGCGCCGGGCGGCACCGGCAGCGCCAAGTGCGGCGGCAACTATGCCGCCAGCCTCCTCGCCCAGAAGCAGGCGACCGAGCATGGCTGCGACCAGGTCGTCTTCCTCGACGCCGCCGAGCGCAAGTGGATCGAGGAGCTGGGCGGCATGAACGTCTTCTTCGTGATGGACGACGGGTCGATGGTGACGCCGCCGCTGCAGGGCACGATCCTGCCCGGCATCACCCGCGACTCGATCATCCGCCTGGCGCGCGACGAGGGCATCGCGGTCCGCGAGGAGCCCTATTCCTACGAGCAGTGGAAGGCCGACGCCCGCTCGGGCAAGCTGGTCGAGACCTTCGCCTGCGGCACCGCCGCGGTCGTCACCGCGATCGGCACGGTCAAGGGCGATGACGGCGAGTTCACCATCGGCGCCGGCGGCACCGGCCAGACCACGGCGCGGTTGCGCGACAGGCTGACCGGCATCCAGCGCGGCACCGTCGCCGACCCCTATGGCTGGGTGCGCCGGGTCGGTTGATCGACACCACCTCCGTCATGCCAGCGAAGGCTGGCATCCATGTCTGTCTTCTTCTCAGATGCCATCTGGCTGATGAGAGACATGGACCCCAGCCTGCGCTGGGGTGACGGTAGATGGTCAGGCTTTCGCGCTACCTCCCGCCGCGACGGCGATCGCCTCCAGGATCGTCTCCCGGTCGCCGATATGGTTGATCAGCGTCATGATCAGCCGCGCGTTGACCCGCTGGCTGTCGGCCGCGTCGCGCCCTTCGTGGAGCGCGATCAGCTTTTCGTAGATGCCGTCGGGATCGGCGAGGTTGGGGGTGAGGATCAGGCTCATCGCGGGTCGCCTCCCTGGGCCCGGGCGAGCGCGCGGGCGATCTTGGCGGTGTCGGGCCTGCGCCAGCGCGCCGCGACATAATGGTCGGGGCGGATCAGATAGGCGCCGCCCGCCTCCAGCCCGTAGCGGGCCAGCGCGATGTCGCCGTCGATCGCGACCGCGTCGAGCCCCTCGGGCGCGGCATCCGCGCTGCCCGCATGGAGCAGCACGAAGCGGTCGCCGAGCCCGCCGAGCAGCCAGCCCTCGCCGAGCGGGGCGTCGAGCGCGGGCGAGCCGGGGGCGACGCCGCCGGTCCAGTCGTCCTCGTCGGGCGTGCTGAGCGCGCTGTCGGGATAGCTGATCGCGGTCGACAACCGCCCCGAATTGACGATCGGCCGGGCGAAACCGTGCTCCGCCGCCAGCCCGAGCACGGCGTCGCGGAATGCCTCGCTGATCTCGCTCTTCGGTGTCAGGAAGTCGGTCGAACGCGTTGAGTTCAGGATATTTTCATCGGCCGTGACGATCGCCTCGTCATTATAGCTTTCGAGCAGCTCGGGGCTCGCTCCGCCCAGCACCAGGTCGAGCTTCCAGCCGAGATTGTCGATATCGGCGAACCCGCCGTTGCAACCGCGCGCGCCGAACGGCGACACCAGATGCGCGCTGTCCCCGGCGAAGATCACCCGGCCATGGACGAAGCGCGCCATGCGGCGGCACTGGAAGGTGTAGACGCTATACCATTCCTTCTCGAACGCCACGTCGGGGCCGAGCATCGCGCGGATGTAGCGTTCGACATTCGCGTCCTCGACGCACGTCTCGCGGTCGATGTTCCAGCCGAGCTGGAAGTCGAGCCGCCAGACGTCGTCGGGCTGGCGGTGGAACAGCGCCGACTTGCCCGGATTGAACGGGGGATCGAACCAGAACCAGCGCTCGGCCGGGCGATCCTCCTTGATCCGGATGTCGGCGATCAGGAAATTGTCCTCGAAGACGCGGCCCTCGAAGTCGAGCCCCAGCATATTGCGGATCGGCGAGCGGTTGCCGTCGCAGGCGATCAGCCAGCCGGCCTCGATCCCATAGCCGCCCTCGGCCGTGCCGACCTCGATCGAGACGCCGCCGTCATGGGACGCGACGCCGCGCACCTCATGCCCCCAGCGGATCTCGACGCCGGGCAGCTCGGCGAGCGCGTCGACGAGATATTCCTCCACATAATATTGCTGGAGGTTGATGAAGGCCGGGCGGCGCTGGTCCTTCACCGGCAGCAGGTCGAACTGGTAGACCGGATCGGGCCGGTCCTTCCAGAACACCTTGCCGACGTTCCAGGTCACGCCCTTGTCGACCATGCGCTGGCCGACGCCGAGCCGGTCCATGATGTCGAGCGAGCGCTTCGAGAAGCAGATCGCCTTGGAGCCCCCGGCGATATGGGCGAGCCGGGTCAGCACGACGACGCGGTGCCCGCGCCGGCCGAGGTCGAGCGCCATGGCGAGGCCGACCGGGCCGGCCCCCGCGATGACGACCGGCGCTTCGTCGGCCGTCGCGGCGGGCCGTGGCGACGGCCCGATGCTGCGCCAGACATGCCCGTAACGGACGTCGGTCATGGCGGCTTATCCCTGCAGCAGGTCCCACACCTCTCGGTCGCGCTCCATCGTCCAGATGCGCGGCCAGTCGATGCCGTCGAACTCGTCCCACAGGCGCTGTACGTCGAACGGCAGGCAATGCTCGAAGATCGGCCAGCGGCCGAACTTGGGGCCGAGCGCGGCGTGGGTCGCCTCGAACGCCTCCTTCAGCGTGCCGCCGCGCTTGTGGACCGCGCCGGTCTGCTCGATCATGACCTTCAGGAATTCGCGGGTCTGCTCGACGGCGGCGTCGGTCGCCGCGACGCCCTTGGCCACCGCGCCGCGCCCGCCGATCAGGTTCTCCGAGCGATAGGCCTTGACCTTGTCGAGCGTGCCCGACGACCAGTCGAAGTGGAAGGCGTCGCCGGTGTAGAGCGCCGCCTCGGCCTCGACCAGGTCGCCCGCGAACAGCGTCCTGCTCTTCTCGTGCCAGGCGACGATGTCGCCGGCGGTATGGCCGCGCCCGCAGAATTGCAGGTCGATGCGGCCGCGATCGCCGCCCAGCTCGATCGAGAAATCGTCCTCGAAGGTCTTGGTCGGCCAGGTCAGGCCGGGGATCTCCTCGGGCTGCTTGAACAGGCGCGGCATGCGGCCATATTCGCTGTCCCAATCCTGCTTGCCGCGCTCCTCGATCAGCTTGCGGGTCGTCTCGCTGGTGATGATCTGCTCGGCGCCGAACGCGCTCGCGCCCAGCACGCGGACCGCGTGATAATGGGTCAGCACCAGATATTTGATCGGCTTGTCGGTGTGCTCGCGCAGCTTGGCCAGCCAGTCGCGCGCGGCGGCCGGGGTGGCGCGCGCCTCGAAGCAGACGAGGAAATCCTCGCCCTCGATCGCGCCGACATTGGGGTCGCCCTCGGCGGTCAGCGCGTAGACGCCGTCGGCGAGGATCTCGAGGGTTTCTTTCTTCTCGGCAAGGTCGGCCGACGATGCGAAGGGCTTGGCCATGTCCGTCTCCTCTCGGGTGATCTGTCGGCATCGGCTATAGCGCGCGGCCGATCGCTCCATGTCCATAGAGCTATGGACAGGACTCGCGCGGGCGCGGCGCGGCTGCTATGAAAAGCGGCGATGGCGTGGAGCGGATTGCCCGAACCGGTGGACCCCAATGTCGGCGCGGCGCTGATCGAGGCGGCGGGCCGCGAGACGTTCGGCGACGTGCTGCTGGCGGCGGCGCAGCGCTACGACTTCGTCGAGGAGGTGTTCGCCTATCGGCTCGGCGCCGACGGCAAGCCGCGGGTCGTCGCCTCGTCGAGCGGGCTCGACCGCTCGGACGAGCGGGCGGAGATTTTCGCCCGCCGTTTCTACCGCGACGATCCGGCGCGCGGCATCTGGGCGGAGACCCCGGTCGGCGCGGTGTTCGCGCGGCGGGTCCATGCCAGCCAGATATTGCTGCACGACTATCGCGCGATCTGCTTCGACAAGCCGGCCTTCGCCGACAAGCTCTGCTTCGGCTGGCGAGGGAGCGAGGAGAGCCTGTTCCTCAGCATGTACCGGCGCGGCGCCGCCGAATGGCAGGGCGCGGCGCGGCTGGCGGCGCTGGCCAGCGTGGCGCTGTCGGCGATCGCGCAGAAGCCGCACCAGCCGGAGGCCAGCCTTGCCGACCGGCTCGAACGGCGGCTGGCGCGCGTCCATCCCGACCTGCGCGGCCGCGAGTTGCAGGTCTGCGCGCGGACCCTGGCGGGCCGCAACGCCGACGAGATCGCGGCCGAGCTCGGCATCGGCCGGGCGACGGTGCTGACCTATCGCCAGCGCGCCTATCAGCGTTACGGCTTCTCGGGGGTCAGCGAATTCCTGCCGGCGATCATCGACTGATCAGGTGGGCTCGTCGTCGGCATCCGCATCGGCATGGGCGAGCAGCGCCTTGACCGAATAGAGCATGGCGAGTTCGCGATGGGCGGCGACGGCCTGCGGCGCCGTGGCGGCTTCGGACCGTTCCACTTCCTGTCGGGCGCGGAGCAGGAAGTAGGAGGATTCCTCCCCGATTTCCTGCGGAATATTTTCGGAGATATCTCTCTGTTTTACCAACATTATCTTGTTCGCTTGCGACGTTCGGGGGCGAAGCGGACGATAGAGAATTTCGTTGACTGATCGATGAACGGCCCGAACAAGGCCGCCCGGCTTGCGACCGGGCGAGCCGCATTTGCGAGCAACGGGGAAGCAGAGGAAAAACCGATGGACGACGACCGGGCGCGCAACCGGGAAGAAGAACGGGGCCGCCGGTCGGCCGAGCGCGCCGAAGCCGCGCAGGCGCGCAGCGACCGCCGAGCCGCCGAGCGCGACGAGGCCGCCCGCCTGCGCGAACAGGCGCGCGACGCCCGCCGCGCCGAGGACGAGCAACGCCGCGCCGCGCTGGCCGAGGCGCGCGAGGATCGCCCGAAGCGCCGCGCCTCGGGATCGCTCGCCCGTACCGGCGAGGCCAAGGTGGTGCGCGACACCCGCAACTACCGCACCAATGTCGACATCAGCCGGATGCGCCAGCTCGCGATGCGCGGGGCGACGGTCGAGGGCCTCGCCAAGGTGTTCGGCGTTTCGATCGAGACGGTCGAGAAGGCGATCGAAGGCGTCGGAGTGATGAAGCTCTGATGCGGGAGGAAAATGCCGGCCGCGCGATCGGCCTCGATTTCGGCACGACCAACACCGTCGCCGCGGTTTCGCGGGACGACGGGGCGGCGGAACTGGTCACGTTCGCGGGCGAGCAGGCGACCGGGTCGGTGTTCCGCTCGGCGCTCTGCTTCTGGCAGGACGAGGACGAGCGCGGCGGGCTGGGGCATGCGGCGGGGCCCTGGGCGATCGCCGACTATCTCGATTATCCGCAGGGCAGCCGCTTCATCCAGTCGTTCAAGTCGGTTGCCGCCAGTCCGCTGTTCGAACAGGCCTCGGTGTTCCACAAGCGCTTCCGCTTCGAGGAGCTGGGCCAGATATTCCTGGCGCATCTCGCCGCGCATGCGGGCGGGGCGCTCGACGGGCGCGGGGCGCGGATCGTCGTCGGGCGGCCGGTCGACTATGCTGGCGCGCGGGCCGATCCGGCGCTGGCGCGCGAGCGCTACGACCGGATGTTCGCGGGCTTCGGCGCCGAGGTCCATTATGTCTACGAACCGCTCGGCGCCGCGTTCAGCTTCGCCGCGCGGCTGACCGAGCCGACAACCGTGCTGGTCGCCGATTTCGGCGGCGGCACCAGCGATTTCTCGATCGTCCGGGTCGCCGAGCCCGAGGCGCGTCCGCGCTGCGTGCCGCTGAGCTCGACCGGCGTCGGCATCGCCGGGGACCGCTTCGACAGCCGGATCGTCGAGCGGCTGGTGCTGCCGCTGCTCGGCAAGGGCGGCTCCTATCGATCCTTCGACAAGATCCTCGAAATTCCAGCCGGTTATTTCTCGGACTTCTCGGATTGGTCGAAGCTGGCGCTGATGCGCAACCGCCGCACGCTCGACGAGCTGGGCAAGCTGCGCCGCAGCGCGGTCGAGCCGGCGGCGATCGACCGGATGATCGCGATCATCGAGAATGAACTGGGCTATGCGCTCTACGACGCGGTCGGCCAACTCAAGCGCGCGCTGTCGACCGAGGAGCATGCCGGCTTCCGCTTCACCGGCGGCGGGCTGGACATCGCGAGCGAGGTCAGCCGCGCCGATTTCGAAAGCTGGATCGCCCTCGACATCGCCCGGATCGAAACCGCCGTCGACGCGGCGCTGCTTCGCGCCGGGGTGACGCCGGAGGCGATCGACCGCGTCTTCCTGACCGGCGGCTCGTCGCTGATCCCGGCGATCCGCCGGTCGTTCGAGCGCCGCTTCGGCGAGGAGCGGATCGGCGCGGGCGGCGAGCTGACCTCGATCGCGCACGGCCTCGCGCTGATCGGCCAGGCGGAGAACATCGCCGACTGGGCAGTTTAGACGTCACCCCGGCGAAAGCTGGGATATCCCTTCCTTTTCCGCTGCTTGCGGGAGGAGGTGGCGAAGAGGAGGGAGATTCCAGCTTTCGCTGGAATGACGGGTGATGGGGCGCGGGGGCTAGGCGCCCAGTACGCGCACCGGGTCGCTGCCGTCCCAATTCTCCGCCGCCGTCTTCATCATCGTGAAGAAGGCCTCGGTCTTGTCGGTCATCTCGATCAGCTCGATCATGCCGGGCAGCGCGTCGCTGGTGTCCATATAGGCGGCGCGGGCGCCGACCCCGGCGACGCCGTACAGCGCCATCTCATGCCCCAGCGCCTTGTAATGCGCGACGTCGGCGTCGAAGTCGCGGCAGGAGACGCCGAAATGGTGGAAGCCCCAGCCGCGCTTCGCCTGCACCTCGGTATAGACCGAGGGCGTCTCCCAATTGTTCTGCTGGATCAGTTCGACGCACATCGAGCCCGAATAGGTGAGGGCGAGGCTGACGTCGAACTCCGACGGCCGGCCGCGATACTGCGCCTCGAACAGTGGGAAATGGTCGATGACGAACCAGGGGCCGGTCTTCAGCCGCGCGCGATATTGCTCGATTGCCTGGCGGATGTCGGGGACGATATAGGCCATCTGCATGATGCCGCCCATCGGCTGGCCGAAGTCGAGGATTTGATCCATGGGATTCCCTAGTTGGTGAGGCTCATGCCGCCGTCGACCACCAGCGAGGTGCCGGTGACGAAGCGGGCTTCGTCGGACATCAGGAAGAGCACGCCGTTGGCGATGTCGACGGCTTCCTGCCATTTCTTCATCGGCACCTTGGACAGGAAGGCCTCGGCCGCCTGCGCCTCGTCGAGGCCGTGCTCGGCGGCGGTGCGCGCGATCAGTTCGTCGTGCATCGGGGTGCGGACCTGGCCGGGATGGACGCTGTTGCAGCGGATCGCATGGCCCTGCTCGCAGCAATGGAGCGCGACCGAGCGGGTGAACTGCATCACCGCCGCCTTCGACGCGCCATAGGCCGACAGGAAGGGCGTCGGCACCAGCGCGCCGATCGACGACATGTTGACGATCGCGCCGCCGCCGGCCGCCGCGATGGCGGGGATCGCATGCTTGCAGCCGAGGAACACGCCCTCGACATTGACCGTGTAGATGCGGCGCCAATCCTCGGCCAGCGCGCCCTCCGGATCGGGCGGGCCCTTGCCGTCGGCGATGCCGGCATTGTTGACGAGGCCGTCGAGCCGGCCGTTCGCCCTGACGACGTCGGCGATCAGCGCCTGCCACTGGCCCTCGTCGGTCACGTCCTGGCGGATCACGCCGTCGCCGCCCGCTATGTCGGTGCGGACCACGGTGGCGCCTTCCTCGGCCAGCCGCCGCGCGATCGCCGCGCCCAGCCCGGCGGCCGCACCCGTGACGATGATGACCTTGCCCGAAACCCGTCCGCTCATGTTCAGCCTTTCGAATGGGCGCTGGTGGGGCCCGCCAACTGGGCCCCGTCGATGACCAGCGCATGCCCGCTCATCATCGCAGCTTCGTCGGAGGCCGCGAAGAGGATGGCGTTGGCGATGTCCTGCGGCGTCGCGATCCGGCCGATCGGCACGAGGCGCGCCATCGCGTCGACCATCGCCTGCCGTCCGCCGACCGCATCGGCGATCGGATCGAGCATCTCGCTGTCGACATAGGTGGGATGGACCGAGATGCAGCGGATCGGCAGGCCGCGTTCGGCGCAGAACAGCGCGACCGACTTGCTGAGCGTCGTCACGCCGCCCTTCGACCCGCAATAGCCGGCGACGTCGGCGATGCCGACCAGCCCGGCGAGCGAGGAGACGTTGACGATCGCGCCGCTGCCGCCGCTGGCGGTGATCGCGCGGATCGCCGCCTGGCAGCCGAGCATGACGCCGGTCAGGTTGACCGCGATCATCCTGTTCCACTGGTCCATGGTCAAGTCGAGGATCGTGCCCGGAAAGCCGATCCCGGCGATATTGGCGAGGATGTCGAGCCGGCCAAAGCGATCGACCGTGCGCCGCGCGGCATCGGCCCAGGCGGCTTCGTCGGCGACGTCGAAGGCGATCGCCATCGCCTGCTCGCCGATCTGGGCGGCGGTGCGCGCGGCGCCGGCCGCGTCGATGTCGGCGACGGCGACGCGGGCGCCCTCGCGGGCGAAGGTCAGCGCCGTCGCCCGGCCGATGCCCGACGCGCCGCCGGTGACGATCGCGATCTTGTCCTTCAGGCGCACGGCCCCGCTTCCTCCCGCTTCGTTGATCCGGGCCGAGGCTAGGCAGCGGGCGGGGAGGGGCAAATAGCGGGAACCACTCAGGCCGGCGAAGGCGGCGGGCGTAGGTGTTCCCCGTCATTTCCCGTGCCGGACGATGCGGCCACTGTGGCCGGGACAACAGCCATTAGGAGACGTGACCATGGTGCTGCTCACCAAGGGCGACAGCCCCGATATCGCCCAGACCAAGCTCCACCGCCCGGCCTTCCATGACGTCGGCAAGCTGCCCTGGCTCGATTGGGTGATGCCGGAGACCTGGTTCAAGCTGCTCAACGTCAATGCGCTGACCGGCGGCTTCACCCTGCTGCTCAAGGTCGGGCCCAGCAACGAGGCGCCGGTCCACGGCCATATCGGCGGGGTCGAGGGCATCCTGCTCGAAGGCGGCTTCGGCTATGGCGAGGATCGCGGCCGCGCGGGCTGGTATGTCCGCGAGGCGGGCGGGATCAACCATATCCCCGATACCGATCCCGACGGCATGGTGATGTTCGCCACCGTCAACGGCCCGCTGGTCGGCTATAATGCCGACGGCAGCGTCGCGGCGATCGTCGACGCCAAGCTGATGTACGAGATGGCGGTGGCCGGCAACGCCGCCGACCATATCGACAAGCCCGCCGACTGGTGAGTGTTTCCTCTTCGTCATCCCGGCGAAAGCCGGGATCTCCCTGTCTTTCCGCGCCTCGGACGGAGGGAGCGAAGAGAAATGAGATCCCGGCTTTCGCCGGGATGACGCGGTCATTTACCACGAAGGCCCCGAAATGCTCGGACTGATGCAGGATCGGCCGCTGCTGATCAGCGGCCTGCTCGCCCATGCGGCGGCGGCGCATCCGCGGCGGGCGATCCTGTCGCGGGTCGTCGACGAGCCGCTGTGGCGCTACGACTATCATGGGCTGGCGGCGCGGGCCGCGCAGGCGGCGCATATGCTGCGGCGCTTCGGCATCGGGTCCGGCGACCGGATCAGCTCGCTCGGCTGGAACGGCCATCGCCACATGGAGCTGATGTTCGCCGCGCCGGGGATCGGCGCGGTGCTGCACACCGCCAACCCGCGCCTGACCGACGAGCAGATCGCCTATACGATCGACCATGCCGGCAGCTCGATGCTGTTCTACGAGCGCAGCTTCGCCGATCTCGTCGAACGGCTCGCGCCGCTGCTGCCCGCCGTCCGCCATTATGTGATGTTCAGCGACGAGGAACGCACCGTCGCCGGTTCGGTCGGCGCGCAGAGCTGGGAGGTGCTGCTGGCGCGCGAGACGGCGGCGTTCGACTGGCCGCTGCTCGACGAGAAGGCGGCGGCCTTCCTCTGCTACACCTCGGGCACCACCGGGCATCCCAAGGGCGTGCTCTACTCGCACCGCTCGACCGTGCTGCACGCGATGGCGGCGAGCCTCGGCTCGGCCTTCGGGCTGGGGGCGTTCGACTGCATCATGCCGTGCAGCAGCTTCTACCATGCGACCGGCTGGGGCCTGCCCTTCGCGGGCGCGCTCAACGGTTGCGCCTTCGCGCTGCCCGGCGACCGGATGGACGCGGCCAGCCTGCACGAGCTGGTCGAGACGGCGGGCGTCACCTTCACCTGCGGCGTGCCGACGATCTGGACGATGTATCTCGATCATCTCCAGCGCAGCGGGGCGGGGACCGGTAAGCTCGACCGCATCGTCATCGGCGGATCGGCGGTGCCGCGCGCGATGGCGGAACGGTTCGCGCGCGACCATGGCGTCCGGGTGCTCCAGCTCTGGGGCATGACCGAGCTCAACCCGGTCGGCGCGGTGGCGACGCCGACCCCGGCGCTCGCCGAACGGGGCGCCGATCATGTCGACGACGTCATCTGGACTCGGCAGGGCCGGATGCAGTTCGGCGTCGAGCTGAGGATCGTCGGCGAGGATGGCGCGGCGCTGCCGCATGACGGCGAGAGCGCGGGCGCGCTCATGGTGCGCGGCCCCTGGACGATCCGGCGCTATTTCCGCGCGGAGGAGGACGCCGCCGACGCCGATGGCTGGTTCGACACGGGCGACATCGCCACGATCGACGGCGACGGCTTCCTGCGCCTCACCGACCGCGCCAAGGACGTGATCAAGTCGGGCGGCGAGTGGATCAGCTCGATCGATATCGAGAATATCGTCGTCGGCCTGCCCGGCGTGCGCATCGCCGCCGTCGTCGGCGTCCACCATCCGAAATGGGAGGAGCGCCCGATCCTGGTGATCGAGGCGCACGACGGCGCGATGGTGACAGCCGAGATGGTCCGTACCTTCCTGACGCCGCGGATCGCCCGCTGGTGGATGCCCGACCGCATCCTGTTCGAGGCGGTGCCGCTCACCGCGACGGGCAAGATCGACAAGAAGGCGCTGCGCGCCCGCCACGCCGTTTGTCTGGCGGCGGAACCGGCGGCCTGACTAGCTAGTGGATCTGGAGCAGCCGCGACAGCAATTGCGTCCGGCTGCCGACCCCGACCTTGCGGTAGATCGAGCGCAGATGATTCTCGCCGGTGCGCAGCGAGATGCCCAGTTCCTGGCTGAGCGACGCGTTGCACTTGCCCGCCGCGATCCGCGACACGACCTCGGCCTCGCGCTCGGTCAGCCCGAATTTGCGGCAGGCGCCGTCGATCGCGTGATGCTTGCCCGCTCCGTTGGTGACGACCAGATGGAACAGTCGTCCGTCGGCCGAATGGAAATTGCGGATCTCGACCTCGACCGGCTTGGGCATGTCGGCGCGGAAGGTGAGCGCGCCGCCTTCGCTGCGATCGCAGCCGAGCAGCTTCTGCTTGATCTCGCCGAGCAGCGAGGACCCCCGGCTGTCCGCGCCGCCGACGCCGATATCCTCCATGCCGCGCGCATTGGCGTTGCGGATCACCAGGTCCTCGTCGAAGATCAGGAAGCCGAAATCGTTGCCGGCCTCCTTCGCCGCCATCGCGATCGTCTCGGACAGGGTGATAGCCTCCTTCGCGGCAAGCACGTAGAGCACCGAGCGGAGCGCGGGCCCCAGCCGCTCGAACCAGCCGATCTGATCGGCCGAGAAGGCCGGATCGTCGAGCCGGCGGTGGAAGCCGACGCAGGCGAGCTGGGTCTCGAAGGCGGTGTTCATCGGCAGGACGAAGGCGACGACATGGCCGACGTCGAAGGGTTGCAGGAAGCTGCTGCCATAATAGCTGTTCTGCTCCAGGATGCGCTTGAACGATCCGGTCAGCATGTTGGGCAGCGGGCGCTTGGGATCGTCGAGCCAGTCCATCGCCGGGCGCATGACCGGATCGAGCTTGTGGAACTCGTCGAGGTAGACGCCGACCGATCCCGGCTTGTGGCCGACATAGCTGTGCGCGCCGAAATGGCGGTCGCCGAGCGGGGAGGCGAACATCTGGATGAAGACCGCGCTGGTCGCGCCGAGCGCGTCGACCAGCGGCTCGAGGATGTGGCCGCCGATGTCGTCGAGCCCGTCGCAGGACAGGATCTTCTCGTAGAGGCTGGCCGACGGGGCGGAGGTGAAACTCTGCTTCGACATGGTCGTCTTCGTTCCTCCTCCCTCGTCGCTGGGCCGTCTGGCGCGGCCTGCGGCGGCGAACCGCCTTCGATAACCGGGGTCGGTTCTACGCCGCCACGGGCCTTGCGTCCATGTCGTTGCACCTTCAGCGGGTGAGTATTTCCCGTCATAGGCAGCGCACCCGCCCCGATGCAGATAGGCTCCGTTCCAAAAAGGTGCCGGCCTGTCGTCGTGGTCCGGCCTATCGGGGAGAGGCAAGAGTGTTCAAAGACAGCATCGGGGCGTTCCGTTCGGCGGCCTGCGGCTTCGCGCTGGCCGTCGCGGGCCTGTCCATGCCCGCTTTCGCGCAGGACAGGGCGGCACCGGCCGCCGACGACGCGGTCGACGAGATCGTCGTGACCGCGACCCGCCGCGCCGCGAACGTGCAGGATATCGGCATCGCGGTGACGGCGCTGGGGGGCGACCGTCTGACCGAGCTGGGCCTGCGCAACTCGACCGACCTGGCGGCGATGACGCCGGGCCTGCAGTTCACCGCGCCGGGCGGCCCGCCGGTCGCCGGCCTGATCTCGATCCGCGGCGTTTCGCAGAACGACTTCGCCGGCCATATCGAGCCCGCCAACGCCTTCTATGTCGACGAGGTCTATCAGCCCTCCAACGCCACCAGCGTGCAGGAGCTGTTCGACGTCAGCCGGGTCGAGGTGCTGAAGGGGCCGCAGGGCACGCTGTTCGGCCGCAACGCGACCGGCGGCCTGATCCACGTCATCACCAACCAGCCGACCGACGAATTGAACGGCTTCGTCGACGCGACCTATGGCAGCTACGACCAGTTCCGGGTCGAGGCGGCGGTCGGCGGCCCGCTGGGCGAGGGCGTCTCGGCGCGCATCGCGGTGCTCAAGAACAAGGCCGACGGTTATATCAAGAACGACATCGGTCCCGACATCCTGGCCAACGACACGCTGGCGGCGCGCGGCCAGGTGAAGATCGAGCCGAACGACCGGCTGACCGTCAACCTGTTCGCCGACTGGTACAAGATCCGGCCGGTCGCGACCGGCGGCGCGATGATCACCGGCGCCGCGCAGGACGCGGACGGGCTCGGCGTGCTGCTGCCGCCCGGCTCGCCGACCGGCTTCGGCTATGTCGACGCCGACGGCGATCCCTATACCGGCTCGTTCAACTTCGCGGGCCGCTTCACCCGCGAGACCTGGACGGTCGGCGGCAAGATCAACCTCGATCTCGGCGGCGGCTATTCGCTTGCGACCGTCACCAGCTACCAGAGCCTCGACAGCGAATATGCGGCCGACAACGACTTCTCGCCGATCGACATCGGCATCTTCGGGCAGAACGCCAAGGCCAAGCATTTCACCCAGGAAATCCGCCTGATCGAGGATGAGGGCGCGTTCCGCTGGACCGCCGGCCTCTATTATCTCAACATCAAGGGCGACTATTTCCAGGGCTTCAACCTGCCGGCCTTCGGCACCTATCCGCGCGCCGACTACAGCGTCGACACCCAATCCTACTCGGCCTTCGGGCAGGCGGAATATGACCTGACCGAGCAGCTCAAGCTGACCGCCGGTATCCGCGTCACCCGCGACGAGAAGAAATATTATTACTCGGAGGTCTGCACCGGCCCGCTGTGCCCGGTCTTCATCGCGCCGGGATCGCTCGCCTCGGCCGGCGTCACCACCGACAAGCATGGCGAGACCGGCGTCTCCGGCCGCCTCGCGCTCGATTACAAGCCTAATAGCGACACGCTGCTCTATGCGAGCATCAATCGCGGCTACAAGGCGTTCAACTACAATGCCGGCTTCGTCGGGCAGGCGCCGCTCACCGGCTTCCGCTTCAAGGGCGAGAACCTGATGGCCTATGAAGTGGGCGGCAAGTTCGAGTTCTTCGATCGCCGCCTGCGGCTTAACGGCGCCACTTATTATTACGACTATTCGGACTATCAGGCGTTCGACCAGCGTGGCTTCAACTTCACGCTCTTCAACACCAGCGCGAAGATGTACGGCGCCGATTTCGAGCTGTCGGCGCGGCCGGGCATGGGCTTCCAGTTCGATGCGGGCCTGGCGCTGCTCCACACCAATGTGAAGGGCATCCCGATCGGCACCCGCCTCGTCGACCGCAAGGCGCCGCAGTCGCCCGACTATACGATCAACCTGGCCGCGACGAAGCGCTTCGACCTCGGCTTCGGCCAGTTGAGCGGGACGATGAACGCGATCTACACCGACGACTTCTACGCCCAGCTCACCAATGCGCAGGCGACCCTGATCAAGGGAAGCTGGCTGGCCAATGCGCGGGTGTCGCTGAAGTTCGCCGACAGCGGCTTCGAGCTGGCGGGCTTCGTCAACAACCTGTTCGACAAGGCGCGCAAGACCTTCGCCTTCGACGTCTCGGCCCCGCCGCTCGGCGGCTCCTACGGCACCTACGCCACCCCGCGCTGGTTCGGCGTGCAGGCGCGGTACAGCTTCTGAGGCCTCCCAACTTCACCGTCGCCCCTGCGAAGGCAGGGGCCCATGTCTCTCATCAGCCAGATGCCATCCGGGAGACGACAGACATGGATGCCAGCCTTCGCTGGCATGACGGGGGAGGTGGGGAAGTCACACCGCGATCGCGGTGGTCGACTTGATGCGCTTGAGCGCGAAGTGCGACGCCGAATGCGCCACCGCCGGCTGGGCGAGCAGGCGGCGCATCAGGAAATCCTCATATTCCGCCATGTCGCTGACGGTGACGCGGATCTGATAGTCCCACTCTCCGGACATGGAGAGGCATTCCATCACCTCCTCGCGGCCGACGATGAAGGATTCGAACGCCGACCGGCTCTCGACGTCGTGCGCCTTCATCCGCACCTGGCAGACCACGTCGAGCGTCTTGCCGATCGCCTGCGGGTTGAGCAGCCGGACGGTCGGGCCGAGCACGCCGGCCTCCTCCAGCGCCTTCAGCCGGCGCCAGCAGGACGCGGGGGAGGACCCTACCTCTTCGGCCAGCGCCGCCTGGCTGATGTCGGCGCGGCGCTGCAGCACCCGGAGCAGCTTGCGGTCGATCGAATCGAGCTGAACTTTTTCCATCATCAAATCCGATAATGTGAAACGCTGATTTCATATCTGGCGTTATCATGCCTAAGTTTGAACGACATCTTTCGGCTGCATGCGATAAAAAATCCACAGGAAATGCATGTCCGAAGGAGCGGCCGACGATGATCACCCTCGACGAGACGACCGTGGCGCCGCCGCGCGCGCTGTTCGGCCGGCTCGAGCTTCAGCCTTCGGACTCGCTGCTGGCTCTGATCGGCCTCTATGCGGCCGACCCGCGCGCCAGCAAGATCGACCTCGGCGTCGGCGTCTACAAGGACGAGGCCGGGCATACCCCGGTGTTCGCGGCGGTGAAGGCCGCCGAGGCGAAGCTGCTCGCCGAGCAGCCGACCAAGGCCTATGTCGGGCCCGAAGGCGATATCGGCTTCTTCGAGGGGCTGGCGCCGATTGTGTTCGGCGACGCCGCGCCGCGCGCCCGCCTCGCCGGTCTCCAGACCCCGGGCGGCACCGGCGCGCTGCGGCTGGGCGCCGAGCTGATCGCCCGCAACAATCCCGATGCGGTCATCCATGTCGGTGGCCCGACCTGGCCGAACCATGCGCCGATCTTCGCGGCGGCGCGGCTCGCGCTCCGCCAGCACCGCCATATCGACCTGAACACGCAAGAACTGTGCTTCGACGATGTCCTCGCCGCGCTGCAAACGGCAGTGCCGGGCGACGTCGTGCTGCTCCACGGCTGCTGCCACAACCCGACCGGCGCCGACTTCACGGCCGACCAGTGGGAGGCGCTCGGCGCGTTGATGGCGAAGCGCGGGCTGCTGCCCTTCATCGACCTCGCCTATCAGGGCCTCGGTGCGTCGATGGACGAGGATGCCGAGGGCGTCCGCATCGTCGCGCGCCACTGCCCGGAGCTGCTGGTCGCTTATAGCTGCGACAAGAATTTCGGCCTCTATCGCGAGCGGGTCGGGGCGCTGTTCATACTCGCCGCCGAGCCCGAGGCGGCCGCCGTCGTCCAGTCGAACCTGCTGAGCCTCGCCCGCGCCAACTGGTCGATGCCGCCGGATCATGGCGCGGCGGTCGTGCGTTTGATCCTCGAAAGCGCCGAGCTGCGCGCGCAATGGCTGGCCGAGCTCGACGAGGTCCGCGCCCGCATCGCCGCGATGCGCGCCGGGCTCGCCGCGCTCGATCCGGCGCTGGCTTTCATCGGGCGGCAGAAGGGCATGTTCTCGACCCTGCCGCTTTCGCCCGACCAGGTGAAGGCGATGCGCGAGCGGCACGCCATCTACATGGCCGGGTCCGGCCGCATCAACATCGCGGGCCTCACCCCCGCCAAGCTCGCCCCGCTCGCCGCCGCCTTCGCGGCGGTCCGCTGACCGAAGACGGAGTTTCCCCATGGCCACCGCCGCGCTCAAGCAGCCGCTCCGCAACGCCCCCGACGATAATGTCGACTGGAAGCGCGTCGCCTATCTCGTCCACCTGTCGCGCGCGCTCGACAAGATGGAGGAGACCCGGCTCGTTCCCGAGAAGGAGGTGCTCTACCAGTTCTCGGCGCGCGGCCACGACATGGGGCAGATCCTGCTCGGCTGCCGGCTCGACAATCCGCAGGATGCGAGCTGCGGCTATTATCGTTCGCGCCCGCTGCTGCTCGCGCTCGGCGTCGACGTGGCCGACGCGCTCGGCTCGGCGATGGGCCGCGCGGGCGGCTATTCGGACGGCCGCGACATCGGCGTGGTGTTCAACTTCCCCAACCCCGACGGCGCCTCGGCCCTGCCGATGTGCGGCGGGGTCGGCGCGCAATACACGCCGACCGCCGGCTGGGCGCAGGCGATCGAATATTACCGCACCGTCGTGAAGGACCCCGCCTATGACAAGGCGCTGGCGGTCGTGCTCGGCGGCGACGGTTCGGTCGCATCGAACGGCTTCTGGGCGGCGCTGACCATCGCGACGACGCAGAAGCTGCCGATGCTCTTCTACATCGAGGACAACGGCTTCGGCATCTCGGTGCCCTCGACCTTCCAGACGCCGGGCGGCAACATCGCCGCCAATCTGGGAAGCTGGCAGGGGCTCGAGATATTCTCGGGCGACGGCACCGACCCGGCCGAGGCCGCGCGCCTCGTCGACGCGGCGACCGCCTATGTCCGCGACCGGCGCGCGCCCGCGATGCTGCGGCTGACCGTGCCGCGCCTCCAGGGCCACAGCTTCCAGGACACCCAGACCTACAAGTCGTCCAACGTCGTCGAGGCCGAATGGGCGCGCGATCCGCTGCCCAAGCTCAAGTCCTACCTGGTCCCCGCTGTGCTGAGCGAGGCCGAGTGGGACAGGTTGCAGGGCGATGCGCAGGCCGCCGCCGAAGCCGCCTGCGAGGAGGCGCGCGCGCGCCCGGTCTCGCAGCCCGAAAGCGTGATGAAGAACGTCTTCTTCGAAGGCGAGATGCAGGCCGAGGGTGGCATGGCGCTGCACGGCTATGTCGCGCCCGCCGCGACCGGGGAGCCCAGGCCCGAGGGGCAGCGGATCAACATGGTGACCGCGATCCGCCGCACCCTCGACCATGAGCTGTCGATCAACGACAAGGTCGTGCTGTTCGGCGAGGATATCGGGCCGAAGGGCGGCGTCCATGCGGTGACGCTCGGCCTCCAGGAGAAATACGGCACGGAGCGGGTGTTCGACACCTCGCTGTCGGAGGAGGGCATCATCGGTCGCGCGGTCGGCATGGCGCTCGCCGGGCTGATGCCGGTGCCGGAGATCCAGTTCCGCAAATATGCCGAGCCGGCGACCGAGCAGATCAACGATTGCGGCACGATGCGCTGGCGCACCAACAACCGCTTCGCGGCGCCGATGGTGGTTCGAATCCCGGGCGGCTTCTTCAAGTGCGGCGATCCCTGGCACAGCCAGACCAACGAGGTGGCGTTCGTCCACAATCCCGGCTGGAAGGTCGCGGTGCCGTCCAACGCCGAGGATGCGGTCGGCCTGCTGCGCGCCTCGCTGCGCGGCAACGATCCGGTGATCTTCTTCGAGCATCGCAACCTGCTCGACCTCGCCTGGGCGCGGCGGCCCTATCCGGGCGACGATTTCGTGCTGCCGTTCGGCCAGGCGAAGTTCACCAGGCAGGGCAGCGACATCACCATCGTCACCTGGGGCGCGATGGTGCCGCGCTGCGAGGATGCGGCCGCGCACGTCTCGGCCGACGTCATCGACCTGCGCACGCTGATGCCGTGGGACCGCGAGGCGGTGCTGGATTCGGTTCGCCGCACCCGCCGCTGCCTGATCGTGCACGAGGATCTCCAGACCGCCGGCTTCGGCGCGGAGATCGCGGCGGTGGTCGCCGACCAGGCGTTCATGGACCTCGACGCGCCGGTCGCGCGGGTGACGATGCCCGACATTCCCAGCCCGCATAATCCGTTGCTGCTCGATTGGGCGGTGCCGTCGGTCGAGCGCATCCGCGCGAAGATCGACGAACTGATCGCGTTCTGATCGAGGGGGCAGAGATGGGATATATCGATATTTTCGTGCCCGCCGAGCAGGAGGGCACCAAGGCGATCGTGCGGAGCTGGCTCCGCAATGTCGGCGACCGGGTCGAGGAGAATGATCCGCTGGTCGAGTTGGAGACCGACAAGGTCACCCAGGAAGTGCCCGCGCCGGCCGCCGGCGTGATCGCCGAGATCCTGTTGCAATCCGACGCGGAGGCCGAGCCTGGCGCTTTGCTCGGCCGCCTGAAGGTCGGTGACGAGGCGGCGCAGGACGCGGGAGTCCCGGCCGCTTCCGGGGATGCCGGGGCCGAGCCTGGGGAGGCGGGGTTCGCCCCGGCTCCGGCATCTTCCCCGGCGCCGGCCGCGCCGGGCGACAAGAGCATGGCGCTGGCGCTGTCCCCTGCGGTGCGCCGCGCCGTGCGGACGCACGACATCGATCCGGCGACGATCACCGGCACCGGCAAGGCGGGGCGGATCACCCGCGCCGACGTCGACAAGGCGGTCGCCGAGCGAGCCGCCGCGCCGGCTCCCAGGCCTGCGCCGGTTCCCGCCCCGGCCGCCGCGCGTGACGAGGCTCCCGCATCGGCGGGCGGCGTGCGATCGATCCCGCACGATCGGATGCGCCTGGCGATCGCCCAGAACATGCTCAACAGCGTGACGGTCGCTCCGCACGTCACGGCGATGTTCGAATGCGACTTCACCGCGATCATGGCGCATCGCCGCAAGCACAAGGCGGCCTTCGCGGCGGAGGGCGCGAACCTGACCTTCACCGCCTATTTCATCGCGGCCTGCGTCGCGGCGATGAAGGCGGCGCCGGCGATCAACAGCCGCTGGCACGACGACCGGCTCGATATCTTCGACGACGTCAACATCGGCATCGGCACCGCGCTGGGCGACAAGGGGCTGGTGGTGCCGGTCGTCTCGAAATGCCAGGAGCTGTCGCTGCTCGGCATCGCCAAGCGGCTGACCGAGATGGTCGAGCGCGCCCGCGCCAACAAGCTGACCCCGGCCGACATGCGCGGCGGCACCTTCACCATCTCCAACCATGGCGTGTCGGGATCGCTGTTCGCGACGCCGATCATCATCAACCAGCCGCAGTCGGCGATCCTCGGCATCGGCAAGACCGAGAAGCGGGTCGTGGTGCGCGAGGTGGACGGCGTCGACACGATCCAGATCCGGTCGCTCGCCTATGTCTCCCTGACGATCGACCATCGCGTGGTCGACGGGCACCAGACCAACGGCTGGCTCTCGGCCTTCGTCGAGACGCTCGAAAACTGGCCGTCGTGAGGGAGGGCCGATAGCGATCGCCATCACCGGTGGATCAGCGCGGTTGACGTGCCGCCAACACCCGCTAGTCCGTTCTTTCGCATTGGAAATGGCAACGGGGCGATAATGGCGCGGACGCAGGCGGCCGATTATGAGGAACGACGCGAGGCGATCGTCGAGAAGGCGGCCGAGCTGTTCGCCGAGCGCGGCTTCCTGGGCGCGTCGGTGTCGGACATCGCCAAGGCCTGCAAGACCTCCAAGTCGTTGCTCTACCATTATTATCCGTCGAAGGAGGACGTGCTCTACGCGGTCATGGCCTCGCATATCGACGGGCTGGTGGACAGCGTCGAGACCGCGATGGGCGAAGCCGGCGCGGCGCGCGATCGCCTGCGCCGGCTGCTGCGGCTGTTCATGGCCGATTATGTCGGCGCGGCGTCGCGGCAGAAGGTGTTGCTGAACGAGCTCGACAACCTGCCGCAGGACCGGCGCGCGGCGATCATCGCCAAGCAGCGCCGCATCGTCGACACGGTGCAGGCGCTGCTGGTCGAGATCGATCCCGCGCTCGCCGGGGACAAGGGCGAGGCGCGGGCGCGGACCATGCTGCTGTTCGGCATGATCAACTGGACCGGCAACTGGTACGACCCCGCCGGCCCGCTCAAGCCCGAGGCGATCGCCGACCGCGCCTTCGACCTGATCGCGGGGTAAGGCAAAGCCCATGCCAGTCATGCCGGCGGAGGCCGGCATCTCGGGCGTCTCCTGCGGCAACCTTATCTCTTTTCCTCCCGAGATCCCGGCCTCCGCCGGGATGACGCGTGGGAAGAATGGGGTGCATCCGTTGGCTTTCGATTCCGGTCCGCTCTAAACCTCAGCCATGCGGAAGCTGCTGGGTCTCCAATATCTGCGTGGCCTTGCGGCGGTGGCGGTGGTGCTGTTCCACGCGGCCGGGCGGTCCGGGCTGAACTTCCATGCCGGCGAGGCCGGGGTCGACCTGTTCTTCCTGCTCAGCGGCTTCCTGATGGTCGCGATCAGCGGGCCGGAGACGCGCCCGATCGCCTTCCTCGCCGACCGGGTCCGCCGGATCGTCCCCGTCTACTGGATCGCGACCAGCGTCATGCTCGCCGCCGCGCTGGCCGGCGCCTTCCCCAAGGTCCGGCTGGAGGCGGACCATGTCCTCGCCTCCTATCTGTTCCTGCCCTGGACCTCGCCCAGCAACGGCCATGTCTGGCCGCTGCTCGTGCCGGGCTGGACGCTCAACTTCGAAATGGCCTTCTACCTGTTGTTCGCGGCGCTGCTGCCGCTCGGCCGGCAGGTCCGACAGGTCGCGGCGCTGACGCTGCTGTTCGCCGGGCTGGTGACGCTGCGGCCGCTGCTCGATCCGACCAGCGCGCTCGCCACCTTCTACACCGATCCGATCCTGCTCGAATTCGCCGGCGGTTGCTGGCTCGGCATCCTGTGGAAGCGTCCCGGCGACTGGCCGCGCTGGCTGGGCTGGGGAAGCGCGCTGGTCGCGCTGGCGGCGGTCGGCTGGGTGGCGTTCCACGCGCCGCAGCTCCCGCGTGCGATCGGCTTCGGCATCCCCGCCGCGCTGCTGCTGGCGAGCATATTGGCGCTCGAACGGCGCGCGGCGATCGGCGAGTGGCGGCTGCCGTTGCTGCTCGGCGACGCCAGCTATTCGATCTATATCTGGCACACGCTCGCCATCTCGGTGACGATCCGGATCGGCTGGCGGCTCGGCCTTCCGCAGGCGCCGACGATCGCGCTCGGCATCGTCGGCGGGATCGCCGCCGGCCTGATCGGCTATCTGCTGATCGAGCGGCCGATCCTCGCCTGGTTCTGCGAGCGGCGCACTGTCCGTGGGGTGCCGGTTCCGGCGGGCCCCTGAGCGGAGGCTATCTGCCCTGCCAGTCGGGCCGGCGCTTCTCGCGGAAGGCGGTGATGCCCTCGGCTTTGTCGGCGGTGCCGAGCAGCTTGAGGAAGCGGACCCGCTCGCTGCGCAGATGCGCGGCCTCGTCGAGATGCTCGGCGTCGCGGATGCTCGCCTTGGCGGCGCGCAGCGCGAGCGGCGCGCGCATCGCCAGCTTGGCCGCCAGCGCCAGCGCGTCGTCGAGCGCCTGTCCCTGTTCGGCGAGGCAGGCGACCAGGCCGATCGCATGCGCCTCCTCCGCGCCGATCGGCTCGCCGGTCAGCACCATGTGCATAGCCCGCGCCTGGCCGATGCGGCGGGGCAGGGTGGCGGTGCCGCCTGCGCCCGGGATGATGCCCAGATTGGTTTCGGGCTGGCCGATCTTCGCGCCCTTCGCCGCGACGACGATGTCGGCGCACATCATCAGCTCCGCCCCCGCGCCGAGGCACCAGCCCTCGACCGCCGCGACGAGCGGCTTCGAGAAGGAGCGGATCGCCGCCCAGGCGATGTAGCGCGGCGTCTCGATCGGATCGCCGGCCCCGCTCGCGAGCAGTTCGTCGATGTCGGCGCCGGCGGCGAACAGCGTGTCGCTGCCGGTGATCACCACCACGCGCACGTCCTTGTCGCCCTCGGCCGCATTGATCTCGTCGGCGACTGCGCGCAGCAGCGGGGTCGTCAGCGCATTGCGCCGTTCGGGATGGTTGAGGCGGATCAGCACCACGCCCCCGGCGCGGCGCTCGACGATCAGGGTGCGGGGATCAGGCATCGAAGTTGAGTTCGACGTCGTCGGTCAGCGGCACCGCCTGGCAGGTCAGCACATAGCCGGCGGCGACCTCCTCCGGCGCGAGGCCGTAATTCTGCTTCATCGTCACCTCGCCCGACACCACCTTGGCGCGGCAGGTGGCGCAGACGCCGGCCTTGCAGGCGAAGGGAGCAGGCATGCCGGCGGCGCGCGCATTCTCCAGGATCGAGCCCTTGTCGGCGTCGAAGGTAACGGTGCGGCGGCGGCCGTCGAGGGTCAGCTTGACCTTCAGCCCTTCCGCCTTGCGCTCCAGCTCGCGCGCGGCGGCAAGCTGGGCTCCGGTCATCTCGCCGACCGTGAAGCGCTCGATCAGGATGCGCTCGCCGGGCACGCCGGCCGCCTTCAACCCGGCCTCGACCGCGTCCATCATCGGCCCCGGACCGCAGATGAACGCCGCGTCGATGGCCGCCGGGTCGATCAGCGGGCCGAAGATCTCGGCGGTCTTGGCGGTGTCGAGCCGGCCGTTGAACAGGGTGATGTCGTCTTCCTCGTCCTCGAGGAAATGATAGACTTCGAGGCGGTCGAGGAAGCGGTTCTTCATCGCCGCGATCTCCTCGAGGAACATGATGCTGCTGCTCGCCCGATTGCCGTAGAACAGGACGAAGCGGCTCTTCGGCTCCTCGCGCAGCGCGGTCTTGAGCAGCGACAGGATCGGCGTGATCCCCGATCCGCCCGCGAAGCCCGCATAGACGGCGGAACGATCGGGATCGAAGGTCCAGGTGAAGCTGCCGTGCGGGGGCATCACCTCCATCGTCTGGCCGGCGGACAGCGTCCGGTTGGCCCAGGTCGAGAAGACGCCGCCGTTGATCTGCTTGATCGCGACCCGCAGCTCGCCTTCATGCGGCGCGGCGCAGATCGAATAGTTGCGGCGGATGTCCTCGCCCTCGATCTCGGTGCGCAGGGTCAGGTGCTGGCCGGGGGTGAAGCGGAACGCATCGCGCAGCTCGTCGGGCACGGTGAAGCGCAGCGACACCGCGTCGTCGATCTCGCGCCGGACCTCGGCGATCTGGAGGGCGTGAAAGCCGCTGGACATATCTACTTCCTTTTCCCCCGGGCCGGGCCGCGCATCCCGCGTCGGCCTCGTCCCATCAACGTCAATGGCATTTGAACCGGTCGAACGGCTCGTGGCAGTCGGCGCATTTCCAGAGCGCCTTGCAGGGCGTCGAGCCGAAGCGGCTGACCTCCTGCGTGTGGGTCGATCCGCAGCGCGGGCATTCGACGATGTCGGCGCCGCGCAGCGACCGCGCCTCGGCCCCCTTGGGCGGCGGCGCGATGCCGTAGGCGCGCAGCTTCTCGCGCCCCGCGTCGCTGATCATGTCGGTGCTCCACGGCGGCGACAGCACCGTGCGGATCGCGACGTCTTCCATCCCCGCCTCGTCGAGCGCGACGCGGATCGCCATCTCGATCGCGATCGTCGCCGGGCAGCCCGTATAGGTCGGCGTGATGATCACGCTCGGCCCCTCCGGGTCGACGCCGCGCACGATGCCGAGCTCGACGACCGACACGGCCGGGATCTCGGGATCGGGCACCTCGGCGAGGACCGTCTCGATCCGGTCCCGCAGCGCTTGTTCCGACAGGGCGGCTCCGGCGGCCATGCTGCTTACCAGGCGGCTTCCGGATGGGCGCGCGGGAGCTGCTGCATCACGCCCAGCAGGTGCGACAGATGCTCGGTGTGCCGGCCCTCGCGGCCCGCGCCGACCTGCCAGACCGGCTCGGCGGCGGGCAGGGTGGCCTCGGCCAGCACCTCGGCGACGCGCGCGTCGAACGCCGGGCGGAGCGCCGCCCGGTCGACGAGCACACCCTGGTCGATCAGCGCGCGCTGCTCCGCGTCCACCGCGAACATGTCGTCGATGAAGCGCCAGAACCAGTCGAAGCCGTCGACCATGCGCTGGTGGCTCTCCTCGGTCCCGTCGCCCAGGCGGATCACCCAGTCGGCCGAGATGTCGGCATGGTAGCGCACTTCCTTGACCGCCTTGGCGGCGATCTCGGCGATGCGCGGGTCGGTCGATCCGACCAGCCCCTCGAACAAGGCGAGCTGATAGGTCGAGAACAGGAACTGGCGCGCCATGGTCTGGCCGAAGTCGCCGTTCGGCTGCTCGACCAGCAGGCAGTTGCGGAACTGCTCGGCGTCGCGGTGGAAGGCGAGGCGGTCGGCGTCGCGGCCCTTGCCCTCGACTTCCCCGGCATAGCCGAGGAACAAGGTCGCCTGGCCCATCAGGTCGAGGCCCAGGTTCGACAGGCTCAGGTCGACCTCGACGCTCGGCGCCTGGCCGCACCACTCGCAGAGGCGCTGCGCCAGGATCAGGCTGTCGTCGCCCAGTTCGAGCAGGCTGCGGAAGAGAATGTCGCTCATCGCGCCCTCACATGTGCTTCACGGCGTCGGGCAGCTCGTAGAAGGTCGGATGCCGGTAGATCTTGGTCTGCGCCGGCTCGAACAGCTCGCCCGACTGGTCGGGGTCCGACGCGGCGATGTCGGTCGACTTGACGACCCACAGGCTCACGCCTTCCATGCGGCGGGTATAGGTGTCGCGCGCGTGGCGCAGCGCCATCTCCGCGTCCGGCGCATGCACCGAACCGACATGGCGATGGTCGAGCCCGCCGCGGGCGCGGACGAACACTTCCCAGAGCGGCCAATCCTTGCTCATCTCTTTCCTTCCTTCTGTCAGGCGGCCGCGGCGGCCGAGCGGGCGGCGCGCTTCGCCTCATGGGCATCGGCGGCGGCGCGGACCCAGGCGCCGTCGTTCCAGGCGGCGCGGCGCGCCTTCATGCGCTCCTTGGCGGTCGGGCCCTCGCCGCGCACGACGGCGTAGAACTCGTCCCACTCGATCGCGCCGAAATCATAATGGCCGCGTTCCTCGTTCCACTTCAGGGCGGGATCGGGGATGGTCAGGCCGAGCAGCTCGGCCTGCGGCACGGTGGCGTCGACGAACTTCTGGCGCAGCTCGTCGTTGGTCTCGCGCTTGATCCGCCAGCGGATCGACTGCGCGGTGTTCGGCGAATTGTCGTCCGACGGGCCGAACATCATCAGCGACGGCCACCACCAGCGATCGAGCGCGTCCTGCGCCATCGCCTTCTGCGCGGGCGAGCCGTTGGCCATCGCCATCATGATGTCGAAGCCCTGCCGCTGGTGGAAGCTCTCCTCCTTGCAGACGCGGACCATCGCGCGGGCATAGGGGCCGTAGCTCGTGCGCTGCAGCGGCACCTGGTTCATGATCGCGGCGCCGTCGACCAGCCAGCCGATCGCGCCGATATCCGCCCAGTTGAGCGTCGGATAGTTGAAGATGGTCGAATATTTGGCGCGGCCGCTGTGCAGCGCGTCGATCATCTGCTCGCGGCTCGTGCCCAGCGTCTCCGCCGCGCAATAGAGGTAGAGGCCGTGGCCGCCCTCGTCCTGGATCTTGGCGAGCAGGATCGCCTTGCGCTTCAGGCTCGGCGCGCGGGTCAGCCAGTTGCCCTCGGGCAGCATGCCGACGATCTCGCTATGCGCGTGCTGGGAGATCTGGCGGGTGAGGGTGCGGCGATAGGCCTCGGGCATCCAGTCCTTGGGCTCGATGAACTCATCCGCCGCGACGCGGGCCTCGAAGGCCGCGATCAGCGCGGGGTCCTCGCCGCCGATCGGCGTGGGGGCGGTGGCCGTCTTGTCGAGTTCCGTCGTGTACATGAGCGAATCTCCTTATGACCTGCACTATATAATTAACCGAACGATCGGTCAATCAATTAGCGAGAGGCGGGAGCCCGGCCGTCAAACCGGGCTCCGCCGGGGCCTCACACCCGTTCGATCGCCAGCGCGATGCCCTGGCCGACGCCGATGCACATGGTGCAGAGCGCCTTGCTGCCGCCGCTGCGGACCAGTTCCTCGGTCGCGGTCAGCACCAGCCGCGCGCCCGACATGCCGAGCGGGTGGCCGAGCGCGATCGCGCCGCCGTTCGGGTTCACATGCGCCGCGTCGTCGGGCAGGCCGAGCTGGCGGAGCACGGCGAGGCCCTGGCTGGCGAACGCCTCGTTGAGCTCGACCACGTCGATCGCGCCGATGCCCAGGCCGAGCCGCTCGAGCAGCTTCTGGCTGGCCGGGGCCGGGCCGATGCCCATGATCCGCGGCGGCACGCCCGCCACCGCGCCGCCCAGCACCTTGGCGCGCGGGGTCAGGCCATAGGCCTCGACCGCCGCCTTGCTGGCGACGATGATCGCGGCGGCGCCGTCGTTGACGCCGCTGGCGTTGCCGGCGGTGATCGTGCCGTCGGCGCGGACGATCGGCTTGAGCTTGCCGAGCGCCTCCATCGAGGTCTCGCGCGGATGCTCGTCGCGGTCGACGACGATGGGATCGCCCTTGCGCTGCGGGATGGTCACGGGGACGATCTCGGCGGCGAGGCGGCCATTGGCCTGCGCCGCGGCGGCGCGGCGCTGGCTCTCGACGGCGAAGCGGTCCTGGTCCTCGCGGCTGACCTGGAAGTCCTGCGCGACATTCTCGGCGGTCTCGGGCATCGAATCGATGCCGAACCGCTCCTTCATCAGCTTGTTGACGAAGCGCCAGCCGATCGTGGTGTCATAGACCGCGTTGCTGCGCGAGAAGGCGCCGTCGGCCTTCGGCATGACGAAGGGCGCGCGCGACATGCTCTCGACGCCGCCGGCGACGATCAGGTCGGCCTCGCCGGCCTTGATCGCGCGGGCCGCATAGGCGACCGCGTCCATGCCCGATCCGCACAGCCGGTTGATCGTCGTGCCCGGCGCGTCCTCGCCCAGGCCCGACAGCAGCGCCGCCATGCGCGCGACGTTGCGGTTGTCCTCGCCCGCCTGGTTGGCGCAGCCGAACAATATGTCGTCGATATGGCCGACGATCCCCGGGTTGCGCTCGCGCAGCACCCGCATCGGGATCGCGGCGAGGTCGTCGGCGCGGACGGCCGTGAGGCTGCCGCCGTAACGGCCGATCGGGGTGCGTGCCGCGTCGCAGATATAGGCGTCAGCCATGGGAGTCTCCTTGGGGTTCGTCGTCGATGACCTGGCCGCCGATCGCTCGGCTATGGCCCTGGAATTGCGCGATGGCACGGCCGTCGCGGGTGCGGATCGCGACGCTGTAGGCGCCGCTGCGGCCGGCGACGGCCTGTTCGGTCGCCTCGGCGATCAGCTCCTCGCCCGGATGGGCGGGGGCCAGGAACAGGATGGATGCGCCCTGCGCGACGGTCGAGACGTTGCGGCTGTTGCAGGCATAGGCGAAGGCGGTATCGGCCAGCGCGAAGATCATGCCGCCATGGATCGATCCATGGCCGTTGGTCATGTCCGGCCGGATCGTCATCGCGAGGCGCGCATAGCCGACCCGCGCCTCCTCCAGCACGATGCCCCAGACCGGGGCGGTGCCCTCCAGTTCGAGCAGCCGCTCGGCAACGCGGCGGGCAAGGATGTCGTCGGTCATGCGGGCTCCGGGACGGCGATCGAGGGGGAGGGGGCGTAGATCGGATCGCCGGTGGCGGCGGCGATGGTGGCGAGCACGGCGGCGAGCCGGGCGGTGCCGAAGCGCCCGGCCCATTCGATCGGGCCCTGCGGATGGTTGGCGCCGTAGCGCATCGCCGTATCGACCCCGGCGGCGTCGGCGACGTCGTCGTCGAGCGCGTCGAAACCCGCATTGGCGAGCTGGGCGAGCGTCCGCAGCACGATCTGGCCGGGCCGGTCGGGCAGCGCCAGCACCCGCTTGCCGATCAGCCCGGCGAAGCCGGCGGCGAGCGCCAGCGCCGCCGCGTCGCGCGCAGTGACGACCAGGGTCGGCGTCGCGGCATAGTCGCGCGCCGCGTCGAGCAGCATGTCGGTATCGGCGCGGTCGGCGAGGCGGCGGCCGTCGCCCGTCGCCAGCAGCCGGCCGTCGATCCGCAGCAGGCCGGGGGCGAGGTCGGCGCTGCGCGCGACGGCGCCGCCGGCCGCCTCGGCCAGCGCGACGAGCGGTTCGAGATCGCCCGCGTCGGCGCCGGCCTCGATGCTGCGCGGCGGGGCGGCGAAGGGTGACGAAGGGCAGGGCAGGAGGTCGGCGCCATAATCATAGACGCCGCGCCCGCTCTTGCGGCCGAATGTCGGCATCGTGGAGCGCCTGCTGGCTCGGCTGCGGGCGGAAGCGGGTCTTGCCGGCATAGCCGTCGAACACCTGGCAGGCGACGGTGTAGTTGACGTCGTGGCCGATCAGGTCGGCGAGGGTCAGCGGCCCCATGCGGAAGCCGCCCGCGCTTTCCAGCGCCTGGTCGATCGTCGCCGGATCGACGCCCTCGCCGAGCGCGGCGAAGCCCTCGGCATAATAAGGCCGGGCGACCCGGTTGACGATGAAGCCGGGCACGTCGCGGACGCGGACCGGTAGCTTCTTCCACGCGCGCATCAGCGCTTCGAGATCGTCGACCACCGTCGGCGCGGTGCGCGACGAGGGGATCAGCTCGACCAGCTTCATCGCCGGCACGGGGTTGAAGAAATGGAGGCCGGCGAAGCGCTCGGGGCCCGGCACCGCGCCGGCCATCGCCTCGATCGACAGCGAGGATGTGTTGCTGGCGAGAATCGCGCCGGGCGCGACATGGCGGGCGAGCGTCTCGAACAGGCCGGTCTTGACGTCCATCCGCTCGACGATCGCCTCGATCGCGAGCGCGGCGGGGGCGGCGCTGGCGAGGTCGGTGCTCCAGCCGATCCGGTCGGCGATCGCGGCGGCGCCCGCCTCGTCGATCGTGCCGCGCTTGACCAGCGAGGCGAGCGACCGGGCGACGCTCTGCCGCCCGCGGTCGAGCGCCGCGTCCTGGGTGTCGATCACCCGCACCGCATGGCCGGCCTGCGCCGCGACCAGCGCGATCCCCGCGCCCATCGTGCCCGCGCCGACCACTGCGATGATGCCGTCCGTTCCGATCGTCATGGTCTCTCTCTAACCGTCAGATCATGTATATCTAGCCCGCAAAATAGCGCTTGCCAATAATTGTCTGACCGGGCAGTCTATTAAAAGGAAGTCGAGGATCGCCTATGGCCTATGAAACGATTGAGCTCGCCGTCGAGGACGGCGTCGCCCGCCTGACGCTGAACCGCCCGGATCGGCTGAACAGCTTCACCGTGAAGATGCACGAGGAGGTCGCCTCGGCGCTCGACACCATCGAGGGCGACGCGGCGATTCGCGCGATGCTGCTCACCGGCGCGGGCCGCGGCTTCTGCGCCGGCCAGGACCTCGGCGACCGCGCGGTGGCGCCGGGCGGCGAGGCGGTCGACCTCGGCGCCTCGGTCGAGAAATATTATGCGCCGCTCGTCACTCGCCTCGCGACGATGGACAAGCCGGTGGTCTGTGCGGTCAACGGCGTCGCGGCGGGGGCGGGCGCCAACATCGCCTTCGCCTGCGACATCGTGTTCGCCGCGCGCAGCGCCAAGTTCATCCAGTCCTTCGCCAATATCGGCCTGATCCCCGACTCGGGCGGCACCTGGGTGCTGCCGCGCCTGATCGGCCAGGCGCGCGCGCTGGGCCTCGCCATGACCGGCGATCCGCTGCCGGCCGAGACGGCCGAGCAATGGGGGCTGATCTGGAAGTGCGTCGACGACGCGGCGCTGGCCGAGGAGAGCATGAAGCTCGCCCGCAAATTCGCCGCCGGCCCGACACGCGGCCTCGCCGCGACCAAGCATCTGATCCGCGGTTCGATGATGAAGACGCTCGACGAGGAGCTCGCCATCGAGGGCCGGTGGATGCGCGAGCTGGGCTATAGCGACGATTATCGCGAGGGCGTGAGCGCCTTCACCGAGAAGCGGGCCCCCAAATTCACCGGGCGCTGACGCCCGTTTTCCTGATCGAGATCGAGGAAGCCATGACCAAGACGCTCAACAACTATGCCGCCGACCAGTGGGTGGCGAGCACCACCGAGAAGCTGCCGGTGCTGTCGGCGATCGACGGCTCGCCGGTCGCCCAGGCGGGCAGCGCGGGACTCGATTTCGCGGCCATGCTGCGCCATGCGCGCGACGTCGGCGGCCCGGCGCTGCGCGCGATGACCTTCCACGCCCGCGCCCGCATGCTCAAGGCGCTGGCGCAGGCGATCATGGCCCGCAAGGAGGAGCTCTACGCGCTTTCCGCCTCGACCGGCGCGACCCGCGTCGACAGCTGGATCGACATCGAGGGCGGCGCCGGTACGCTGTTCACCATGTCCTCGCGCGGCCGGCGGGAACTGCCCGACGACGTCGTCCTGATCGACGGCGACCTCGAGCCGATCGGCAAGAACGGCACCTTCGTCGGCCAGCACGTCTATACCTCGCTGCAGGGCGTCGCGGTCCACATCAACGCCTTCAACTTCCCGGTCTGGGGGATGCTCGAGAAGCTCGGGCCGACGCTGCTCGCGGGCGTGCCGGCGATCGTCAAGCCGGGCACCGCGACCTGCCACGTCACCGAGCATGCCGTCCGCATCATGATCGAGGCGGGCGTGCTGCCGGCCGGCGCGCTCCAGCTCATCGTCGGCGGCGTCGGCGACCTGCTCGACCATCTGACCTGCCAGGACGTCGTCTCCTTCACCGGATCGGCGGCGACCGCGATGAAGCTCCAGTCGCATCCCGTCATCGCGCGGGAGTCGGTGCGCTTCGTGGCCGAGCGGGATTCGCTCAACGCCTCGATCCTCGGCCCCGACGCCGCGCCGGGCACGCCCGAGTTCGACCTGTTCGTCAAGGAGGTCGCGCGCGAGATGACGGTGAAGACGGGGCAGAAGTGCACGGCGATCCGCCGCGCCTTCGTCCCCGCCCAGTGGCTCGACGCCGCCGAGGAGGCGCTGAAGGCCCGGCTCGGCAAGGTCGTGGTCGGCGATCCGGCGCAGGAGGGCGTCACCATGGGCCCGCTCGCCGGCATCACCCAGCTCAACGACGTTCGTGCCAAGGCGCGTGAGCTGGCGACCGAGGCGAAGCTCGTCTTCGGCGACATCGACACGGTCCAGGTGCAGGGCGCCGAGGCGGGCAAGGGCGCCTTCGTCTCGCCGCTGCTGTTCCGCCGCGACGATCCCTGGACGGCGAAGCTGGTCCATGACGTCGAGGCGTTCGGCCCGGTCTCGACGCTGATGCCGTACAAGGATTTCGACGACGCGATCGCGCTGGCCAATCGCGGCCTCGGCTCGCTCGCGGTGTCGCTGTTCACCTATGATCCGCAGGTCGCGCGCCAATTCGTGATCGGCGCCGCCGCCTATCATGGCCGCATCGTCATCCTGGATCGGGACAGTGCCAAGGAATCGACCGGCCACGGCTCGCCGCTGCCGATGCTGATCCACGGCGGCCCCGGTCGCGCCGGCGGCGGCGAGGAGATGGGCGGCGTCCGCGGCGTGAAGCATTATATGCAGCGCAGCGCTCTCCAGGGCCATCCGCGCAGCCTGAGCGTCGTCGCGGGCCGCTACCTGGCCGGCGCGCCGCAGCCGGAGGGCGAGGTCCACCCGTTCCGCCAGCGCTTCGGCGAGCTGCAGATCGGCTATACGCTGCGCACCGCGCCGCGCACGATCACGCTCGACGATATCGAGCATTTCGCCCATTTCACCGGCGACACCTTCTATGCGCACATGGACGAGGAGGCGGCCGCGGCCAATCCCTTCTTCCCGGGCCGGGTGGCGCACGGCTATCTGATCCTGTCGTTCGCGGCGGGCCTGTTCGTCGATCCGGCGCCGGGCCCCGTCCTCGCCAATTACGGCCTGGAAGGGCTGCGCTTCGTCAAGCCGGTGTCGCCCGGCGAGGCGATCAAGGTCGCGCTCACCGTCAAGAGCAAGACCCAGCGCAACGACGAATATGGCGAGGTCCGCTGGGCGGTCACGGTCACCGACTCCGCCGACGAGCTGGTCGCGACCTACGACCTGCTGACGATGAACGCGATCTGAGGCCAAGCATCGTCATCCCGGCGAAAGCCGGGATCTCCCTTCTCTTCCTGTCCCTCTGCGGAAGGTGGGAAGGCAGGGAGATTCCGGCTTTCGCCGGAATGACGGCCTATGATTTCACTCCCCCGACGTCTTCAGATTCTCCGCGACCCGCTGGAGCAGGCCGGTGAGTTGTTCCAGCTCGGCATCGGTCATCCCGGCGAAGGCCTGGCCGTAGATCGAATCGGCGCAGGCCCAGGCCTCGTTGCCGGCGACCTCGCCCGCGTCGGTCAGCACCACTTCCATGACATGTTCGCGGCCCGGCCGGGGGCGGCGGCGGACGAGTCCGTCGGCTTCCATCCGCTGGATGATCCGCGTCATCGTCGGCAGCTTCTCGCTCGAATGCGCGGCGATCTCGCTGACACTGGCGACCCGGTCCTGATGGAGCGTCATCAGCACCCGCCAGCGCGGCATGTCGAGCGTCGTGCCGCGCAGCATCTCCTCCATCCGGCCGCGATAGCGCCCGCTCGCCCGGGCGATCCAGTAGAAGGGCCAGCTCCGGTAGTTGAACCGCTCGTCGCGGACCGGGGCCTTCTTGTCATGCTTCGCGGTCATTGGTTTCTCCGTTCGCCTCCTTCTCTATCCGCCCGAGGCGGCGGCGACAATCTGGTTGAATATTCAACTCGACATGCTATGGATAGGTTGAATATTCAAGTTGAGGGGCTGAGGGTGACGTCGGACAACATCTTCGTCGAACGGTTCGAGCTTGGCGGCGCCGGTCCGACGGTGGCGGTCAAGGATTGCATCGACATCGCCGGCAAGCGCACCAGCGTCGGCAGCGAGGCGCTGTCCGAAGCGCCGCCGGCGGCCGCGCACGCGGCGGTGGTCGCCGCGCTGATCGCGGGCGGCGCGCGCATCGTCGGCAAGACCAACATGCACGAGTTCGCCTATGGCGTGACCGGCGTGAACCGCTGGCTCGGCACCCCGGTGAACCCCAATTATCCGGGTCTGATCCCCGGCGGTTCGTCGAGCGGATCGGCGGCGGCTGTCGCGGCGGGGCTCGTCGAGATCGCGATCGGCACCGACACCGGCGGCTCGATCCGCATGCCCGCCACCTGTTGCGGCGTGTTCGGCCTGAAGCCCAGCTTCGGCCGGGTCAGCCGCGAGGGCTGCATCCCGGCCGATTCGAGCCTCGACTGCGTCGGCCCCTTCGCGCGCGACGTGGCGGGAATCGAGACGGCGATGGCGCTGATCGACCCGACCTTCGTGCCCGCCGGCCGGCCGGCATCGGTCCGCATCGGCTGGGTCGAGAGCTCGGCCGACGCCGAGATCGCCGAGGCCGTCCTCGCCGAACTGCAGCGCAGCGGAGCGGATGTCGTTCCGGTCGACCTGCCGGGCCTCGACCAGGCGTTCGAGGCGGGCATCACCATCATGGCGGCCGAAGCCTGGTCGACCTTCGGCGATCTCGTCGAGGACCCCCGGATCGGCGCCGACGTCCGCGCCCGGCTGCTCGGCGCGAGCAAGGTCTCGGCCGCCCAGCTCGCCGAGGCGGAGAAGGTCCGCACCCGCTTCGTCGCGGCAGTCGACCAGGCGCTCGCCGGGGTCGACGCACTCGCCCTCCCGGCCTTGCCGGCGCTGCCGCCCGCGCTCGACGATCTCGGCGATGCTGCGCGGATGCTGCGCCTGACCTCGCTGATCCGGCCGTTCAACGTCTCGGGCCATCCGGCGTTGGCGATCCCGCTCGCCGGGCGTCCGATCGCGATCCAGCTCGTCGGCCGCCGCAACGACGACGAGACGCTCTGCGCGGTCGGCGCGCGTGTCGAGCAGGGCCTCGCGGCATGACGATCGAACAGGACATCGCGGCGCTCCGCGCCGAACTGGCCGACCTGCGCGCCGAGCGTGCGGTGCGCGCCGTCGTGATGCGCTATTTCCGGCTGTGCGACACGCTGGGTCCCGACACCTCGCTCGACGAGCTCGGCCTGTGCTTCACCCGCGACGCGCTGTGGGAAGGGCGGGGCCGCTACCGCAAGGCGTTCGGCCGGCACGAGGGCCGCGACGCGATCGTCGCGATGCTCGGCAGCTATGCCGTGCCGGTCGCCCATTTCGCGATGAACGCGCATTTCCTGTCGACCGAGACGATCACGATCGAGGGCACGATCGAGGGGCCCGAGGCGGCGGTCGGCCAATGGTCGATGCTGCAGACCTCGACCTATCGCGACGGCCGGTCGGACCTGCGCTCGGCCGCGCTGACGATCCGCTGCGCCGTCGAGGACGGCGCCTGGCGGATATCCCATTTCATCACCGAGAACCTCTTCGCCCGCGACGTCGACCACTGGTCCGACGCCGCCCCCATCTCCGTCCCTGACGTTGCGTCAAAGGAGCCATCATGAGCAGCACAGACTTCGCCACCCTGGTGCGGGACGATCGTGTCCTGACGCCGATGTACACCGACGAGGCCATCTTCGAGGAGGAGATGGACCGGATCTTCAAGAACACCTGGGTCTGGGTGGCGCACGCCAGCGACGTGCCGACCGGCAACACCTTCAAGACCTCCTGGGTCGGCCGCGAGCCGGTGATCGTCACCCGCGACAAGCAGGGCAAGATCCACACCCTGCTCAACCGCTGCCGCCACCGCGCCGCCAGCGTGTGCGAGAAGCGCAAGGGCAAGGCCAGCGTGTTCGTCTGCCCCTATCATGGCTGGAGCTATGACGTGGACGGCAAGCTCCGCAAGGTGCCGCACATCAGCGGCTATGGCGAGGGGCTCGACACCGACGACTACGGCCTCGTGTCGCTGCGCACCGAAGAATATAACGGGATGATCTTCGCCACCTTCAAGGACGACATCCAGCCGCTGGTCGAGTTCCTCGGCTCGGCGAAGAAGTGGATCGACCTGTTCATGAAGCAGGGCGGCGGCTACGGCGTGAAGACGCTGGGCGAGCATCGCTTCCGCTTCCCCGGCAACTGGAAGATCCAGCTCGAGAACACCACCGACGCCTATCACTTCCCGATCGTCCACAAGACCTTCCTCGACTCGCTCGATCCGGAAGCGGAGAACGTCTTCCAGGTGCTGGCGCATGGCGGCTGGGTCGAGGATCTGGGCAACGGCCACAGCGTGATGGTCATGATCCCCGACCTGATCGACCTCGAGGACAATCTCGACGCGCCGATCCCGCAGCGTTTCGAGGAACTGGCGAAGGAACTGGCGGCCGAGGGCATGCCCGACGACCAGGTGCGCCGCGTCGTCCGCGCCGTCGGCGGCTCGGGCTTCAACCTGAACCTGTTCCCCAACGTCGCCTGCTCGATGGCCTTCTTCCGCGTGCTGCGGCCGATCGAGGTCGACGAGACCGAGATCATGCACGTCGCGATCGGCATGGACGGCGGCCCCGACGCGGCGAACCGCATGCGGCTGCGCCTGCACGAGCATTTCCAGGGCCCGATGGGCTTCGGCACTCCCGACGATGCCGAGGGCTGGGAGCGCGTCCAGCGCGGCGCGCGCGCGGGCCAGGACCTGTGGGTCATGGTCAATCGCGGTGTCGACGCGCCCGAGGGCGTCGCCGCCCCGGGGCATAATGCCGGTGACGTCAGCGCCGAGACCGGCATGCGCGCCGCCTATCAGATGTGGAAGAGGATGATGACCGCGTGAGCACGATCGCTGAACCCCTGAACCGTTCCGACGCGGCGGCGGCGCCGTCGCTGCAGGACGCGATCCAGTTCGTCTGGGCCGAGGCCGACATGCTCGACCGGCTCGACTACAAGGCCTGGCTGCCGCTGTGGACCGAGGACGGCCGCTACATCGTCCCGACCGAGCGCGACATCAGCGACTATGACGACCGGCTCAACATCCTCAACGACGATGCCGAGATGCGGCAGGCGCGCGTCAAGCGGCTGTTGTCGGGCTTCTCGATGTCGTCGGCGCCGCCGGCCCGCACCGTCCGCACCGTCTCGCGCTTTGTGCCGGTCGCGGTCGAGGACGGCGCGATCACGCTGCGCGCGGCGATGATCATGGTCGAGTATAAATATGAGCGGATGCGCACCATGGCGGCCGACGTCGTCTACCGCATCGTCTCGACCGCCGACGGGCTGAAGCTCGACCGGAAGATCGTCACGCTGGTCAATTGCGACGATTACCAGCATGGTATCGGCTATCTTCTCTAACCGTCGGGCAGGCCGCCGCATCCAGCATTGTCCCGTCATTCCCGCGAAAGCGGGAATCCATGGACGGCGGCCCGCAGGAGAAGGAATGTTCCGTGACCGTGGATTCCCGCTTTCGCGGGAATGACGGAAGGATCAGGGTTTACATCGAATCCGGAAAGGCAGCAGGCGAGGTCCATGAGCGTCGAAGCACAGGCGGCGAAATTCGTCGAGGCCCGCAGCGCGGCCATCGGTTTTCCCGATTATCCCGGCCCCTTGCCGGCCGATCTCGACCAGGCCTATGCCGTCCAGCTCGCGGAGATCGGGCAATGGGCCGATCGGATCGCCGGCTGGAAGGTCGGCCGGATCGCGCCGCCGCTGGTCGATGCGCTCGGCGAGGACCGGTTCGTCGGCCCGATCTTCGCCGCCACCGTGCTGAGCGCCGGCGCGGCGAACGACTTCGCCGCGATCGAGAACGGCTTCTCGGCGTTCGAGGCCGAATTGGTGATCGTCGCCTCGGCCGACGCGCCGGCCGGCAAGACCGACTGGACCGCCGACGAGGCGGCCGATCTGGCGGGGGCGATGCACATCGCGGTCGAGGTGGCGGGCGGCCCGTTCGCGGCGGCCAACGACCTCGGCCCGCTCACCACCATCGCCAGCTTCGGCGGTAATAACGGCCTGATCCTCGGGGCGGAGATCGCCGACTGGCGCGCGCTGTCGTTCGATGCGATCCGCTGCACCACGACGATCGACGGCGCGGTGGCGGGGGAGGCGGCGGCCAGCGCGATCCCCGGCACGCCGATCGCGGCGCTCGCCTTCGCGCTCGCCCGCACGGCGCGGATGGGCCGGCCGATCCGCAAGGGCGACCTGATCTCGACCGGCGCGATCACCGGCGTCCATGTCGTCCGCATCGGCCAGCGCTGCACCGCCGATTTCGGCGCGTTCGGCGCGATCGCCTGCACGGTGGTCAAGGCGGCGCCCCGGGGCTGACGCCCCGGGGAGTGATCACCACTCGCTGAGATTGTTGAAGATCGATTCCACCAGCCGGTTGAGGCGGTGCTTGTCGTCGTCCGCGATGGTGCGGAACGCCTGGACGTAGAGCTTGTTGGCGATCGTCCATGCCTCCTGCCGCGCGGCGAGGCCGCGGTCGGTCAGCGACACCTCGGTCACTCGCCCGTCCGACGCCCGCGCCTCGCAGGTGACGAGGCCGTCGGCCTGCATCCGCTGCACGATCTTGGTCATGGTCGGCAGCTTGACGATCGCCAGCTCGGCGATCTCGCTCACGCTCGTCGCCTGGCCTTCCTTGAGGCACATCAGCACCCGCCAGCGCGACACGTCGAGCTCGACCCGCTTCAGCGCTGTCTCCAGCCGCTGGAGATAGCGGCCGACCGCCTGCGTCATCCAGAAGAACGGCCAGTCGTGCGGGTCGAACCCGGTCGCGTCGGGGGGAGGGCTGTCACGCAGGGCGTTGTCGATCATGCTCGTCGCTCTCTCCCCCTTTTGCCGGCCGCGCAAGCTCGTTTTCACGGATGCGGGCCGGCGCGGCTCAGCGCATGAAGAGGCCGCCATTGATGTCCCAGGTGGCGCCGGTCACGAAGCCGGCGTCGCGGGCGCACAGGCGCGCGGCGATGTCGGCGATGAAGGCGGGCGTGCCGAGCTGGCGGACCGGGATATTCTCCAGGAAGCGCGGCATCGCCTCTTCGGAGATGGTGCGGTGGACCATCGGCGAATCGAGCGGCCCCGGCGCGATCGCGTTGGCGGTGACGCCGAAGGCGGCGAGGTCGCGCGCGAACACCTTGGTCAGGGTCAGGATCGCGCCCTTCGACGCGGCATAATGCGCGCCCGTCGCCGTCCCGCCATTCTGCCCCGCAAGCGAGGCGAGGTTGACGATGCGGCCATAGCCCTGCGCCTTGAACACCCGGCCGAACACCTGCGACCCGACGAAGGTGCCGCGCGCGTTGACCGCCATCACCGCGTCGAACTCGTCGGGGGTGATGTCGAGCACCGGCCTGGCGGCGGTGGCGGCGGCGTTGTTGACCAGTCCTTCGACCGATCCCCAGCGCGCCGTCAGCGCGTCGCGGGCCGCCTCGAACGAGGCCTGCTCGCGCACGTCGAGGGCGATGCCGATCGCGGCCGCCCCGCTCGGGTCGAGCTCGGCCGCCAGCGCCGAAGCGGCGGCGGCGTCGAGATCGCCGATGCCGACCCGGAAGCCGCGCTCGTGCATCCCGCGCGCGATCGCCGCGCCCAGGCCGCTCGCGCCGCCGGTGACGAGGACGACGTCGCCGCCGCTGCCCTGCGTCATGCCGGGATCACCAGCTCACGGCCGATCCGCGCCTCGACCCGCATATACTTCCACAGGCGATATTCGCCGACCTCGATGGTGCGGAACAGGTTGCACGCGGCGACGGCGGTCTCGCGGTCGGGAACCTCGGCGAGGATGTAGAAGGTCCACGGCCAGCCGGTCGGCGAGGTGCCGACCATCGTCTGGTCGTCGTCGATGGTGCCGAGGATCTCGACGCCGGGCAGGTCGCGGATGCCCTTCAGCATCTCACCGGTCGCCGCCCACACCTTGCCGATGTCGCTGGCGGGAAGATCGAAGAAATTCTGCAGCACCGCGCCGCAGAAGAGGACGCGAAGACGCTGTTTCTCGGTGGTCATGAAGTCGTCCTTTCCAGTTCAGGGATATCCGGGAGGGGATTCGAGGCCCAGCAGCACCTTGCCGGCATTCTGCCAGGTGGTGTCGGCGAGGAAGGCATGCTGCGGGATGACCTGCGCATCCTGCATCAGATGCGCGATCCAGTGATTGGCGAAGACGCCGGTCGTGCCGGCCATGCGGTAGATGTCGAGCGTGATGTCGGCGCCGACGCGCGCCGCGTTGGTCGAGGCGAGACGGAGCAGGGCGCGGGTCTCGACGCTCAGCTCGTCGCCCGCGACCAGCGTCGCATAGGCTTCTTCCGTGATCTCGTAGAAGAAGGCGCGGGCCGATCGCAGCGCCGCCTCCGCCTTGGCGATGTCGGTCTGGACATAGGGACGGTCGGCCAGGGTCGGCTGGCCGGTGATCGAGGTCCGCCCGCCGGCCAGGGCGATCATCTGGTCGAGCGCGCTGCGCGCGATGCCGAGGCCGACCACCGCCAGAACCTGCGCCGCGAGCGGCATCGACGGATAGCGGTAGAGCGGGGTGTCGAGGCTCGACTTGCCGCCGCGCACGAAGGTCCACGCCTCAGGCACGACGACCTTGTCGAGCACCATGTCATGGCTGCCGGTGCCGCGCATGCCGATGACGTCCCAGTTGGGGACGATCCGGACGTTCTTCGCCGGGGTCACCGCGATCAGCGGCAGGCCGCCGTTCGATCCGCCGCCCTCGACCTTGATGCCGACGCCGATGACCTCGGCGCCGGTGCAGCCGCTGCCCCAGCTCCAGCGGCCCGACACTTCGAGCCCGCCGTCGACCGGCACCGCCTTCTGCGGCGGGAAGATGCCGCCCGCGAACACCACGTCGGGGCCGTTGGCGTACATCGCCTCGAGCGTCTCGATCGGCAGCGCCGACAGATAGACCGCCGAGAAGCCGAAGCTGGCGACCCAGCCGGCCGATCCGTCGGCCTGCGAGATCGTCTCGATCAGGCGCAGGAACTCGGCGGGCGATTTCTCGTCGCCGCCGAAGCGCTTGGCGACCATCGCGCGATAGACGCCGGCCGCCTTCATCATCTCGACGACGTCGGCGCTGATCTGCTGGTTGGCGCTGAACTCGTCGCGGCGCGCGCGCGCCGCCGACAGCAGCGTCTCCAGCGCGGCCGTCCGGTCGCTCGGTTCGGGCTTCACTTGCTCCTTGGCGTCCATGCCGCGTGCTCCTGGCTGGTGGGATTCTCCTTCCCACCAATGCTAAACATATCACTTGAAAAGGCAACTAATTTATACAGCGTCTCGGAAGAGGAAACGTCCGCATTCCGGTCAGGCCGCGCCATGGGCCGGCCGGTGCGCGAGCGTATCCGCATAGGGCCGGCATCCGAACGCCAGCAACCCCGCCGCGACGATCGAGGCGCCCGCGACGACGATGCCGAGCGAGCTGCCGACAGCCGCCTTGCCGGCGAACACATGGTCGTTGAGCAGGCCGACCAGCAGCGATCCGAGCGTCAGGCCGATCAGCGAATTGCTGCACAGGAAGATCGCCGCGACCCGCGACCGCATCGCGGCCGGCGCGACGATCTGCATGACGGCGGTCGACGGCGGCATCGGGAAGGAGGCGAAGAACAGCGCGACCGCGAGCAGCGCCATCCCCGCCCCGAAGGACGGCGCGAAGGGCAGGGCGGCGGCGGGCAGCATCGTCCCCAGCGCGCCGATGATGCCGGTGCGGAACGGCGAATCCGCGACGCCGCGGCTGGCGAGCCGATCCATGATCCAGCCGCTGGCGAGCACGCCGCCGCCGCCCGCGACGACGGTGACGACGCCCAGCCACAGCCCCGAGGCGGCGGGATCGACGCCATGGACGCGCATCAGATAGGCGGGCGACCAGCCGAGCAGCGAGAACAGCGCCATCGCCGCGAAGGTGTAGCCCAGCATGTGCGGCACGAAGATCGCCCGCTCGCGCGCCAGGAAGGCGAGCACCGCCTTCAGCGAGGGATGGTCGGCGGCGCCCGCGCGGGCGGCGGGCGGCAGCGGTTCGCGGACCGTCAGGAAGATGATCGCGGCGAGCAGCACGCCCGGCGCGCCGACGATCAGGAAGGCGAGGTGCCATGGCCGGAAGGCGATGCCGGCGAGGGTGATGCCGTCGCTGCCGCTGACCATCGCGATCACCGCGCCGCCGGCGAGGAAGGCGATGCCCGAGCCGAGGAAGGAGCCGAGCGAATAGACCGCGACCGCGCGACCCAGCTTCTCGCGCGGGAAGAGGTTGCTGATCAGCGAATAGGTGGCGGGCGACAGCGCCGCCTCGCCCGCGCCGACGCAGATCCGCGCGAGGAACAGCGACAGGAAGCTGCGCGCCAGCCCGCAGGCCATCGTCGCCGCGCTCCAGAAGGCGACGCCGATCGCGATGATCAGCGGGCGCGAGGCGCGGTCCGACAGGCTGGCGACCGGAATGCCCATCGTCGCGTAGAACAGCGAGAAGGCGAGGCCGTGGAGCAGGCCGAACTGGGTGTCGGTGATGCCGAGGTCGGCCTGGATCGGGGCGATCAGCAGGGCGAGGATCTGCCGGTCGATGAACGAGAAGATATAGGCCGTCATGCACAGGATGACGACATACCATCCCCGTCGTTCGTCCGGCTGCATCCGCTGGCTCCTCGCTGTCCGCCCGGTTCGACTCCGCGGGTGGGTGGATTATATGTCACGTGAAATGGCAATAAAGATAGGCCATCCGTGCGGCGATGAGGGCCCGGCGCGCCATTGCCTGTCAATCCTCGCCGGAAAGGGCATCGCGACATTGCTGCAGATTGCGGATCAACCCTGCCGATAGCGTATAGTGGCGGCGGCCGTGTCCGGCACAAATGCTCGCAGACATCGATCCATGGGAGAATTCGGGAATGCGTGTCGCGGTATTGGGCGGGGGACATGGCTGCTACGCGGCGGCGGTTGAACTGAGCGAGAAGGGCCATGAGGTCTGGTTCTGGCGCCGCGGCGCCGAGGCGTTCGCGCCGGTGCTGGAGAAGCGCAGCATCCGCATCCGCGACTCCAGGGGCGACCGCGAGGTCGCGATCGCGCACCCGACGCTGTCGCTGGAGGAGGCGATCACCTCGGCCGAGGTCGTCGTGATCCCGCTGCCGGCCGACACCCATGCGGACCTGGCCGTCGCCTGCGCGCCTTATTGGCGTGACGGGCAGGTCGCCTTCCTGCCGCCGGGCACCCTCGGCTCGATCCTGTTCGCGCAGGCGGCGCGCGCGGCCGGCAACAGCGCCGACGTCAGCTTCGCCGAGACCGGCACCTTGCCCTATCTGGTGCGCAAGCACGGTCCGGCCGAGATCGTCGTCAGCGCCTATGCCACCCGCCTGCCGACCGGCGTGTTCCCGGCGCGCAACGCCGACCATGCCTTCGGGCTGCTCGAACAGGTCTATCCGGCGATCGAGCGGATCGAGGACGGGCTGTCGGGCGGGCTGATGAACGCCGGGCCGATCATCCACCCGCCGCTGATCCTGATGAATGCCGGGCCGCTCGAATATTTCCCGGCCTGGGACATCCACAACGAAGGCACCCAGCCGTCGATCCGCGCCGTCACCACCGCGCTCGACAATGAGCGGATCGTGCTGCGCGAGGCGCTCGGCTATCGCGCGCCGCACTTCCCGCTCGCCGATCACTACACCCTCGACGGCGACGAATGGATGTACGGCAACGCCGCGCACGAGAAGCTGACCGACAGCGGCGACTGGCGCGAGAAGATCGATCTCAAGACGCATCGCTACATGCGCGAGGATACCGCGCTCGGGCTGTCGATGCTGGTGTCGATCGGCCGCTGGCTGGGCGTCGAGACCCCGGTCGCCTCCGGCCTGCTCGCCATGGCGTCGGCGATCACCGGCGAGGACCTCTATGCCGCCGGCCGCACGCTCGAAAGCCTCGGGCTCGACACGCTCGACCGCAACGCGATGAAGGATTTCCTGCATGACGGCATCTGAGCCGCTCAGGATCGGCGCGGTCGGCGCGGGGCGGATGGGGCGCGGCATTGCCGTCGCCTTCGCGCTGGCCGGCCATGCGGTCGTCCTGATCGACGTCAAGCCGCGCGATGCCGAGGCCGCCGAACGGCTCGCGGCCGAGGCGATGCGCGAGATCGGGCAGGATCTGGCCTTCCTGAAGTCGGTCGGCGCGATGGACGAAGGCGCGGTCGCCGCCGCGCTCGGCCGCGTCAGCTTCGCCGATCGAGGGGCCACCCCGGCGGCGATCGCGGCGTGCGACCTGCTGTTCGAGGGCGTTCCCGAGACGGTCGACGCCAAGCGCGACTGCTTCGCCTTCGTCGGCCAGCATGCCCGCGACGACGCGATCATCGCCTCGACCACCTCGACGATCGACGCCGACACGCTCGCGCCGCTGGTCAAGGGGCCGCACCGCTTCCTCAACGCGCACTGGCTCAACCCCGCCTATCTGATGCCGCTGGTCGAGGTGTCGCCCTCGGCCGACACCGCGCCCGAGATACTGGCGCGGCTCCGCGAGATACTGACCGCGATCGGCAAGGTGCCCGTCACCTGCCGCACCTCGCCCGGCTATATCGTGCCGCGCATCCAGGCGCTGGCGATGAACGAGGCCGCGCGGATGGCGGAGGAGGGCGTCGCCTCGCCCGAGGATATCGACACCGCGATCCGGGTCGGTTTCGGGCTGCGCTTCGCGGTGCTCGGCCTGCTCGAGTTCATCGACTGGGGCGGGGGCGACATCCTCCACCATGCCAGCGCCTTCCTGTCGGAGACGATCGACGCCGGCCGCTTCGCCGCCCCCGCGATCATCGGCGAGAACATGGCGCAGGCGCGGCGGGGGCTGCGCGACGGGGCGGGCTTCTATGACTATGACGGTGTCGACGTCGGCGCCTATCGCAGCGGCCGGCTCGCCGATTTCGTCGCGCTGCTGCGCCAGCGCGGCCTGATGCCGAAATTCGCCGATAGCGAGGATTGATGACCATCGACGCGCTCGCCGCCATCGTCGGCGCCGGCAACGCCTTCGGGCCCGACGCGGTCGAGCCCCGCTATCTCGACGACGAGACCGGCGGCGTGGCGGGACGGCCTGTCGGGCTGGTTCGCCCCGCCGGGGTCGAGCAGGTCGCGGCGGTGCTGCGGCATTGCCATGCCGCCGGCCAGCCGGTCGTCGTCCAGGGCGGCCGCACCGGCATGACGCGCGGCGGCCTACCGCGCGACGGCGAGCTGATCCTGTCGCTCGAACGCATGGCCGCGATCGAGGCGATCGACAGCGATGCCGGGTTGATGACGGTCGGGGCGGGCTGCGTACTGGAGGCCGCGCAGCTGGCGGCGGCCGATGCGGGCTGGCGGCTGGCGGTCGACATCGGCGCGCGCGGAAGCTGCACGATCGGCGGGATGATCGCGACCAATGCCGGCGGCACCCAGGTGCTGCGCTATGGCATGATGCGCGACCAGGTGCTGGGGCTGGAGGCGGTGCTCGCCGACGGGACGATCATCTCGTCGCTCGGCGCGATGCTGAAGAACAACACCGGCTACGACCTGAAGCAATTCTTCATCGGATCGGAAGGGACGCTGGGGATCGTCACCCGCGCGGTGCTGCGGCTGCGCCCGCCCCCGATCGGACGGCAGACCGCGCTCTGCGCCGTCGCCGACTATGCCGCGGCGGTGCGGCTGCTGGCGCGGCTCGAACGGGCGATGCCGGGCCAGCTCTCGGCCTATGAGCTGATGTGGAGCGATTTCTTCGGCGCCGCCTGCGTCGCCAGCGGGCAGGGCTATCCGTTCGACGCGGCGCACGAACTGGTCGTCCTCGTCGAGACCGAGAGCGGCGACGACGAGGCGCTGGCGGCGGCGCTGGAGGAGAGCTTCGCCGACGGCACGGTGCGCGACGCGCTGGTCGCCCGGTCGGAGCGCGACCACCAGCGCTTCTGGCGCTTCCGCGACGCGGTCGGCGAGTTGGTCGGGGCGATGGCGATCGTCGAGCCGTTCGACGTCAGCGCGCCGATCGGCGCGATCGGCGGCCTCGTCACCGAACTGCGCGCGCGGCTGGCCAGGGAGGTGCCGGGCAGCCGGCCGATCTGCTTCGGCCATATCGCCGACGGCAACCTCCACCTCGCGCTCGAACTGGCCGAGGAGGCGCAGCGGCCGGTGGCGGAGGCGATCGTCTACGACGCGGTGCGCGCGGCCGGCGGATCGGTCTCGGCCGAGCACGGCATCGGCATCCTCAAGCGCGCCTGGCTCGGCCATAGCCGCAGCGCCGCGGAAATCGCGATGATGCGGACGATCCGGGCGGCGCTCGATCCCAAGGGGATATTGAACCGGGGGCGGGTGTTTTAATTCCTCCTGAAATCCTCCCCGCGCGCAGCGGGGGGAGGGGGACCATCCGCAGGATGGTGGAGGGGTAGGCGCGCAGCGCCAGCTTCGCCGGCGCCCCCTCCACCGCCTGCGGCGGTCCCCCTCCCCATCTGCGATGGGGAGGATTTAGATCAGCACGGCCTTCTGCTGCGCAGCGTCTCGGACGGGCGGCAGCCATATTGCTGCCGGTAATATTGCGCGTAGCGGCCGAAATTGACGATGCCGCATTCGAGCATCAGCTCGGTCACGCTCGCCTCGGGGCTGGCGTCCATCAGCGCGCTGTGGAGCTTCTCCAGCCGGTGCCGCCGGACATATTCGACCGGGGTCAGCCCCAGGAACTGGCGGAAGCCGTTCTGCAGGCTGCGGACGCTCACCCCGACCTGGTTGGCGAGATCGGTGACCGAGATGCTGTCGTCGAACGAGGCGTGGATGATGTCGCGGGCACGGCGGACGTGCCAGGGCGAGATGTCGTTGCCGTAGAGCGCGATCTGGTCCGAATAGCTGTTGCAATAATTGCTCAGCAGCAGCTCGATCATCAGCATCGAATATTGGCGCTGGGTCCGGTTGTTCGACATCAGCATCGGACCATGGCTGGTCTGGTCGATCAGATGGTTGAGCAGGTTGCGCCAGACGACCGGCAGCTCGCGCCCGCATTCGCGGCCCGGATAGAAGACCAGCGGCCGGTTGGCCGGGATGTTCATGATCCGGGTCAGATAATCCTCGAACGCCGACCGGGCGATCCGCACCGTCAGGTGGCGGCAGGCCGGCGTCATGTGGATGCGGATCGGCGCGCCGGGCGAGCTGATGTGGAGGTTGTCGGGGCGGATCGAGCCTTCCGATCCGCCGGCCCAGACCTCGCTGGTCCCCTCGATCGAGGCATGGACCAGGAAATGCGCGTCGAGCTCGCCGGGGTCGATCCAGACGTCGGTGCCGTACTGGATGTCGACGATCTGGGTCGGCGCGACGCCGATGCAGCTCAGCTTGGCGGACATGCGCGACGGATCGCCCATGTCCATCCGGTGCGGGGCCAGCGTCTTGCCGACATAGTCGATGATCTCGCCCGGATCGTTCGACTGGAAATCGCGCGTCGCCTTGCGAGGGTCGTTTCGTGCCAGGGTCAGCATATCGCACCTCCTCCCGCCGTGCAGGCAGTGGCCGGCTCAGGCCGGTTCTGAGGCTAGGCCTGCCGGGACGCGAAGGACAATGCAAATTAGTTGAAATGTCAAGTGGTGCTTGGGCCGCCCCCGGCTTAGGATGCGAGATGCGGACGGCTGCTTCGCATTGCGGATAGCGGCCGGTCCGCCCCGAGGCTTAGCTGCGGCATCTTTTTCGCAAGGCTTGAGGAGTGGAAATGTCGGACGTCATCGACCAGAAGGGCAAGCTCGGGGCAGGGGCCCGCGCCTTCGTTTCGGCGCCGGGACAGATGCTGATCGACGGCCAGTGGGTCGGGTCCGAGTCGGGCCGCACGATCACCGTCACCGATCCGGCCACCGGGCTTCCCGTCACCACCGTCCCCGCCGGTACGGCCGGCGACGTCGACCGTGCGGTCAAGGCCGCGCGCCGGGCGTTCGAGGGTAGCTGGGCGGCGGTCCGTCCGGTCCAGCGCGAGCGGCTGCTGCTCAAGCTGGCCGACCTGCTCGAACAGCATGCCGACGAGTTCGCCGAGCTGGAGACGATCGACAACGGCAAGCTGCTGATGATGGCGCGCCATGGCGACCTCAACATCGCGATCGACTCGCTGCGCTACATGGCCGGCTGGGCGACCAAGATCGAGGGCACCACGATCAACCCGTCCTTCGCCTATATCCCCGACATGCAGTTCACGTCGCAGACGCTGCGCGAGCCGGTCGGCGTGGTCGGGCAGATCATCCCGTGGAACTTCCCGCTGGTGATGGCGGTGTGGAAGATCGCCCCGGCGATCGCGGCGGGCTGCACCGTCGTGCTCAAGCCGGCCGAGGACACGCCGCTGACCGCGCTGCGCCTGGGCCAGCTCATCTGCGAGGCGGGCTTCCCCGACGGCGTCGTCAACATCGTCACCGGCGATGCCGAGCCGGGCGCCGCGCTGGTCGATCATCCCGGCGTCGACAAGATCGCCTTCACCGGATCGACCGAGGTCGGCCAGATCATCCAGCGCCGCGCCGCCGACTCGATGAAGCGCATCTCGCTCGAACTGGGCGGCAAGTCGCCGGTCGTGATCCTCAAGGACGCCGACATCGGCATGGCCGTGCAGGGCGCCGCGCAGGCGGTGTTCTTCAACCATGGCCAGGTCTGCACCGCCGGATCGCGCCTGTTCGTCGAGCGGCCGATCTACGACGCGGTGATGGAGGGCCTCGCCCAGGTCGCCGAAGGCTTCACCCTCGGATCGGGCTTCGATCCGTCGGCGCAGATGGGACCGCTGGTCTCGGCCAAGCAGCGCGAGCGGGTCCAGGGCTTCCTCGACCTCGGCCAGGAGCAGGGCGGCCGGCTGATCGCGGGCGGCAAGGCGGTCGACGGCGCGGGCTTCTTCTTCCGCCCGGCGGTGTTCGCCGACGTCCGCCCCGACATGACCATCTATCGCGAGGAGATCTTCGGCCCGGTGCTCGCCGCGACCCCGTTCGACGACCTCGAGGCTGCGACCGCGATGGCGAACGACAGCAGCTACGGCCTTGGCGCCAGCGTCTGGACCAACAACCTCTCGCTCGCCAACCGCATGGTCCGCAAGCTCAAGGCGGGCACCGTCTGGGTGAACTGCCACAACCTGCTCGATCCGGCGGTGCCGTTCGGCGGCTACAAGATGTCGGGCTATGGCCGCGAGCTTGGCCATGTCGCCCGCGACCTCTACACCGAGAGCAAGTCGGTCACCATCGCACTGGGGTAAGGATCATCGTCGACCAAGCGACACTCGAACGTCTGATCGACCGGGCGACGGCGCTCAACGCCATCGCCGAGGTCGACCGCGACGCCATCGCGGCCTGGGGCGCGCTTCCGGAAGGAAGCGCGCCCCTGGTGCTCGTGAAGGACAATATCGCCGTTGCCGGCCTGCAATGGACGGCCGGATCGCCGGGCTTCGCCGCCGTCCGCGCGGAGCGCGACGCGACCGCCGTCCGGCTGCTGCGCGAGAAGGGCGCGGTGCTGCCGATCAAGACGACGCTCCACGAACTCGCCTTCGGCGTCACCGGCGCCAATGGCTGGACCGGCGCGATCGCCAACCCGCACGATCCCGCGCGCGCGGCGGGCGGATCGAGCGGTGGATCGGCCGCCGCGCTGGCGGCCGGCCTCGGCGATCTCTCGCTGGTCACCGACACCGGCGGGTCGGCGCGGATTCCCGCCGGCTTCTGCGGCGTGATCGGCTTTCGTCCCTCGATGGGGCGCTATCCCTCGGACGGGCTGATCGGACTGTCGCCGAGCCGCGACACGATCGGCCTGATGGCGCGCGAGCTGCGCTGGATAATGTGGGCCGATGCGATGCTCGCGGGCGAAATCCCGGCCGACGCGGCGGTCGGCGCACGCACCATCGGCATCGCCGCCGACGCCGACCTGGGCGAGCTGGAGCCCGCCGTCGCCGACGCCTATCGCCGGATGATCGCGCGGATCGAAGCGGCCGGACATCGCGTCGTCACCGTCGATCTCGCGCGGGTCAACGCGCTCGACGAGGCCTGCGGCTTCCCGATCGCACTCTACCAGACGCACGAGACGCTGCGCGCGACCGCGCCCGATCTCGCCGGCCGCTCGTTCGAGGAACTGGTCGCGGCGGTCGCCAGCCCCGACGTCGCGCATCTGCTCGGGCTCGCGTCGGACGGCGCGACGGTCACCGCCGCGCACTATGCGCAGGCGATCGGCCATGACTGGCCGGCGCTGCGCGCCGCCTATGCCGCGATCTTCGCGGGCGGCGTCGACCATATCCTGCTGCCGACCGCGCCGCTGGTCGCGCCGGCGATCGATACCGGGCCCGAGCTGCCGCTCAATGGCCGGCCGGCGCCGACCTTCCCGACCATCACCCGCTTCACCCGGCCCGACAGCATGGCCGGCCTGCCGTCGATCAGCCTGCCGTCCGGCACGGACGGGCAGGGGATGCCGATCGGCATGATGCTGACCGGCGCCCGCCACGCCGACGCAGCGCTGCTCGGCTTCGCCCGGTCGCTGCTGGGCCAGTAACGCCTGCAAGGATGCTCGTCATGCCGGCGGAGGCCGGCATCTCGGGAGGCTCCTGCCTCGACCTCATCTCCCTTCCTCCCGAGATGCCGGCCTCCGCCGGCATGACGTCGAATAAAACCGTCATCCATTTCTCGCCAACCGTTTCGTACCAATGACGCACATCGGCTGCGGATACTGGATAGTCGGCGGCCGCCCGAATTGAGACCTTCCCCATCGTAGCCCGGCATAGACCGGCGCGAGTTCGCAGGGCCCGTCAATTGCGAAAGGGGAATGTCATGATATCTACAGCTTGGACCAAGCGCCGCCTCCTGTCCTCGGCGATGATCGCCGCCGCGCTGTGCGGGGTCAGCCAGGAAGCGCTCGCGCAGGGCGCCTCGACCGAAGGTGAGAATGAGCTGGAGGTGATCACCGTCACCGCCCGCCGCCAGACCGAGAACCTCCAGAGCACGCCGATCTCGATCACCGCCTTCTCGGGCGACCGGCTGGAGGCGCAGGGCATCACCCAGGTCAACCGCATCCAGGATTTCACGCCGAACCTGACCTTTGCCAACATCCCGTCGAACAGCGGCATCGCGTCGAACGCGGCCGTCTACATCCGCGGCATCGGACAGAACGACTTCGCGCCGACCGTCGAGCCGGGCGTCGGCATCTATATCGACGGCGTCTATCTGGGCCGCACCGCCGGCGGCGTGTTCGACCTGATCGACGTCAACTCGGTCGAGGTGCTGCGCGGGCCGCAGGGCACGCTGTTCGGCCGCAACACGATCGGCGGCGCGATCAACCTGACCACGGTCCAGCCGAGCGACGAGTTCAAGCTGAAGGCCGACATCAAATACGGCACCGACGACCGGATCAACGTGCGCGGCATGGTCAGCGGCCCGATCGCCGAGGGCATCTACGCCAAGGTCAGCGGCGGCCTCTTCTCGCAGGACGGCTATGTGAAGGCGCCGGGGCTCGGCAAGAAGCTGGGCAACCAGGATACCAAGATGATCCGCGGCGCGCTGCGCATCGCGCCGGTCGACAGCCGGTTCGAGGCGACGATCGCCGGCGACTATACCCGCGACAAGAGCAACGGCGCGCCGGTCACCATCTCGGGCATCGATCCGACCGCGACCGGCAGCTTCGTGACGTTGCAGAACGTCATCGCGACCGGCCTGGGCAATCCGGCCGACTGCCTGACCCCGGCGGCTGCGGCCAACACCCAGTGCTACAACCAGCGCCTCTTCTCGAAGGACACCAACTATTCGACCGGGCCGACCTTCTCGGACCTCGAGCTGTGGTCGGCGTCGCTGACCGCCTCCTATGACCTGACCGACGAGATGCAGATCAAGTCGATCACCGCGATCCGTCGCATCAACGGCACCTTCGCGCAGGACCGCGACGGATCGAACCTGCCGATCAACCATGTCTATGACGACTTCACCCAGAAGCAGTTCAGCCAGGAATTCCAGTTCACCGGCAAGGCGTTCGACGACCGGCTCAACTGGGTCACCGGCCTCTATTTCTTCAAGGAGAAGGGCAAGGACCTCAACTCGATCGACTTCCTCGTCGTGTCGGCGGAATCGGGCGGCTATTACGACTACAAGAACTGGGCCGCCTTCGCGCAGCTCGGCTACAAGCTCACCGACAAGCTGACCCTGACCGGCGGCCTGCGCTACACGCAGGACCGCAAGGACTATCTGCCCGACCAGTTCGTGAAGTCGACGCTGGCGCCGTTCCTGGTGATCCCGCCCGGCACCCGGATCGTGCCGCTCCAGACGGTCAAGGCCGACGTCAACAAATGGACGCCGATGGTCAACCTGTCCTACCAGGCGACGCGCGACTTCATGCTCTATGCGACCTATTCGCAGGGCTTCAAGAGCGGTGGCTATACCCAGCGCATCTTCCCGCCCGAGCCGAGCCTGCCGAATTTCAAGCCCGAGACGGTCGACTCCTACGAAGCCGGCTTCAAGCTGATGGCGCTCGACAACCGTCTGCGCCTGAACGGCGCCGCCTTCTACACCGATTACAAGGACATGCAGCTTCTGGTGGCGGATGCGACCCGGGTCGGGCCGTTCATCACCAACGCCGGCAAGGCGCGCATCCAGGGCTTCGAGCTGGAGACCAACTTCGCGCCCGGCGACGGCTGGCGCCTGAACGCGGCGGTCGGCCTGACCGACGCCAAGTTCAAGCAGCTCGACGCCGGCGTCCAGGGCCTGACCCTCGACTCCAAGTTCGTCTACGTCTCGAAATGGACGGTCAGCGCGTCGGGCGAGAAGGAGATCGGCCTGGGCGACAACGGCTCGCTCACGCCGCATGTTGACTGGTCGTACCGGTCGGGCTTCTTCACCAACGCCAACGGCATCAACAACCCCGAACTCTACCAGCCGGGCTACAGCGTCTTCAACGGCAACGTCCGCTGGCAGAGCGACAGCAAGACCTTCTCGCTGACCTTCGGGGTCGACAACATCGCCGACAAGAAGTTCCGCACGTTCGGCGATTACCAGCCGTCCTTCGGCTTCTTCATGCAGGCCTATGATCGCGGCCGGCAATATTATGTGAAGGCCGGCTTCTCCCTCTGACCAACCGGGACGTGACGATGACCAGCCTTTCCATGACGCGGCGGGGGGCGGTGCGCGGCATCGCCCTCGCGGCCACCATCCCGTTCGCCTGCGGCCGGGCGATCGGGGCCACCGTGGCGGCGGCCGACCGGCGGACGGCGACCACCGCCGCGCTGCTGCGGACCGCCTTTCCGCATGGCCGGCTGACGCCGGACTTCTATCGCGGCGTCGCGGAAACCTATCTCGGGGAGATCGCGGCGAAGCCCGCCGCGGTCGCCGAGCACGACCGGGGGCTGGCGCTGCTCGACGGCAACCACATCGCCGCCTTCGCCGACCTGCCGGCGGTGATCCGGAAGGGCCTGGTCGAGAAGATCGACCAGGAGCCCTTCTTCAAGGCGATCCTCTGGCGCGGCGCGGAGCTGATCTACCGCGACCGATCGGTGTGGAAGATGGTCGGCTATGAGGGCTCGTCGCTCGAATATGGCGGCTATCACGACCGCGGCTTCGACGATATCGACTGGCTGCCCAAGGCGGGAGGGCGGGCATGAGCGCGCGCTTCAACCTCGACGACGGCTCGGTCTTCGTCGTCATCGGATCGGGCGCGGGCGGCGGCACGCTGTCGAACGATCTGGCGCAGAAGGGCCACAAGGTCGTCTGCCTGGAGGCGGGCCCGCGCCTGTCGCTGACCGACGTGGTCAACGACGAAGCGGTGATGTTCGAGAAGCTCACCTGGCTCGACCGCCGCATGGCGACCGGCAAGCCCGATCCCAATTTCCCGGTCTGGGGCTGCAAGACGGTCGGCGGCACCACCATGCACTGGACCGGCGCCTGCCCGCGCATCGAGCCTTATGAGATGCGGGCGCTGTCGACCTACGGCCCGCTGCCCGACACGACGCTGGTCGACTGGCCGGTGACGCCCGAGGAGATCGCGCCCTGGTACGACAAGGCCGAGATCCGCATGGGCGTGACCGGCAAGCACGGGCTGCCCTTCCTGCCGGCGGGCAACAATACCAAGGTGCTCGAAGCCGGCGCGCGGATGTGCGGCTATACGGACATCGACACGCACAACATGGCGATCAATTCGGTCCCGCGCGACGATCGGCCGCCATGTCAGCAGCTCGGCTTCTGCACCTCGGGCTGCGCGGTCGGCGCCAAATGGTCGACCCTCTACACCGAGATACCGAAGGCCGAGGAGACCGGCCGGTTCGAGCTGCGCCCGGATTCGATGGTCACCGGGGTCGACCTCGGCGCCGATGGCCGGGTCGAGAGCGTCACCTATCTGAACAAGGGCCGGACGGTCACGCAGAAGTGCCGCGCCGTCTCGGTCGCCGGCAACGTCGTCGAGACGACCCGCCTGCTGCTCAACAACCGCAGCGCGCGTTTCCCCAACGGCCTCGCCAATGGCAGCGGCCTCGTCGGCCGCAACTATATGCGCCACTTCACCATCCAGGTGATGGGGGTGATGCCGGGCAAGGTGAACTTCCACCGCCAGACCCACCTGGCCGGCGTCGTCCGCGACGAGCGGACCCACAAGCCCGAGCGTGGTTTCGTCGGCGGCTTCCTGATCAGCACCGTTCCGTTCACGCCGGAGATACTGGCGAAGAACATGATGATCGGCGGCTGGGGCGAGGACCTGACCTCGGTGCTCGACAAATATGATCATCTCGCGGGGCTGCTGCTGACCGGCGAGGACCCGCCGCAGCTCTCGAACGGCATCACCCTGCACCCGACCGAGCGCGACGGCTACGGCCTGCCGGTGCCGGTGATCCATTATGAGGATCACCCCAACACCATCGCGATGAAGACCTATGCGTGGAAGGTCGGCCGCAGGATCTACGAAGCGCTGGGCGCCGAGAAGATCGTCGAGATGGGCGACTTCATCCCCGCCACCCACAATATGGGCACGGCGCGGATGGGCACCGATCCCAAGGCCAGCGTCTGCACGCCCTATGGCCGCACCCACGACGTCGCGAACCTGTTCGTCTCGGACGGCAGCCTGTTCCCGACCGCGGCCGGCTGCAACCCGACCCTGACGATCGTCGCGCTCGCCCTGCGTCAGGCCGAGCATATCGACGGGGAGATACGGGCGGGCCGGCTCTGATCGCTCAGGCGGCGACCGGGACCGTCCCGGTCGCCGGCCTGCGGTGCGCGGCGATGCACGACAGCACGCTCAGCACCACCAGCGCGAAGGCCGCGCTTTCGAGCAGGGTCGGCAGGCGGCGTTCCCACAGGAAGCCGTAGATCAGCGCGAACAGCGTCTCGAACAGGATCATCTGCCCGACCAGGGTCAGCGGCAGCAGCCGGCTCATCCGGTTCCAGAAGGCGTTGCCCACGATCGACGCCAGCACCGCGACGCCGATCGACACGCCCGCGAACTGCGCCCAGGCGACGGTGTCGTGCCGCGCCGAGCCGAGCAGCAGCGCGAGCGGGAGCAGCACGACGCTCTGCGCGCCGGTGACGATCCCGGTCAGCAGGTTCCAGTCGTGGACCGAGACCCTGGGGAGGCGGCCGAGCATATGGCTGTTGCCGACCGCATAGGCCGTCCACGACGCCAGCGCGCCGACCGCGCAGAGCAGCCCCGTCACCTGCGCCGTCACCGATCCCGATGCGGGCATGGCGATCGCCTGCCAGCCGATGCAGAGCGCGCCGGCCGCGCACAACAGCAATGAGGGCGCGAGCCGGGACAGCGACACCGCGTCGCGGTGGCGGCTGCCGATGATCGTCACCGCGACCGGCAGGAAGCCGATGACCAGCGAGGTCATCGCGATGCCGCCGCTCTGCACTGCGCTCGACAGCAGGATATAGTAGAGCGTGTTGCCGGCCAGAGCGAGCCAGGCCAGCGCCAGCCATTCGCGGCGGCCGATCCCGGCGATGGCGGCGCGCCAGCGCGGCGCGATCAGCACCGCCGAGATCGCGCCATAGGCGAGGTAGCGGCCGATGGTGAGCTGGAGCGGGCTGAACGCGCCCGCCAGTTCGGGCGCCAGGAACACCAGCCCCCACAGCGCCCCGGCGGCCATGCCGCAGAGGATGCCGGTCAGGGTTGGATTGGTGCGGGAGGTTCGGTCCACGGCATGCTCGTTCATGGGAAGATGGTGCGGGTTATATCATCGAAGAGCTGATAATTTTGCTCTTGATTGACCCATCAAATGCAACAATTACTCGGTCATGGCCGGCAGATCATCTTCGCCAGCGCGCGTGCTCGACGCCTTCGACCTGGCGATCCTTCGCATCGTCCAGCGCGACAACAAGCTGCCGCAGCGGACGATCGCCGAGGCGGTCAACCTTTCGACCGCCGCGGTGCAGCGGCGGATCGCGGCGATGGAGGCGGCCGGGGTCATCACCCGCAACGTCGCGATCGTCGATCCCGACGCGGTCCGGCTGGCGATCACCGCGATCGTCGAGGTTCACCTCCGCGACGAGCGGGCGGCGACCGTCGACGAGGCCAAGGCGCTGTTCCGCGCCGCGCCCGAGGTCCAGCAATGCTATTATACGACGGGCGGCACGAGCTTCGTGCTGATCATCGTCACCCCGGACATGCGCGCCTATGACGCGCTGACCCGCCGCCTCTTCTCCGAGAATGACTGCGTCGAGCGCTTCCGCACGCTGGTCGCGCTCGACCGGGTCAAGGCCGACACGGCGATCGTCATTCCTTAGAAGGACGACACCCCCTCGACAGGATCGTCATCCTGACGAAAGTCAGGATCCATTGCCGCTTCGTTGAGATAGAGCGGGAGCGTTGCGGTTCTGGATGCTGAATCAAGTTCAGCATGACGAAGGGTATGTTGCGCCGCCCACGCATTCGGTGGCGAAAAGCGGCTCTGCCTTGCAGGGGGCGTCTTGGTGCATCGACAGGACCCCGGCACCATCGGCCCCATAAGAAATCCAGATGTCAGGGGTATGACGATGAAAAGGGGAATTGGGATATTGTCGGCTTCGGCCGCCACGCTGGCCGTGTTCGCGCCGGGTGCCGGCCATGCGCAGGACGCGGCGGGGCCCGTCGTCGCCAGCGGCCTCGAGGAGATCACCGTCACCGCCCGCCGGCGCGAGGAGAATATCCAGTCGGCGCCGCTCTCGGTCTCCGCGTTCAGCAGCGCCGCGCTCGAGGAGCGCAACGTCCAGAGCTCGTCCGACATCACCAGCTTCGTGCCGAACGTGCAGTTCGACAGCGCGGCGAGCGAGTCCGGCGGCGGCGCGTCGAGCCAGATCTCGATCCGCGGCATCGGCCAGACCGATTATGTGCTGACCGTCGAGCCGGCGGTCGGCGTCTATCTGGACGGCGTCTATATCGGCAAGTCGATGGGCTCGCTGCTCGACGCGGTCGACATCGATCGGCTGGAGGTGCTGCGCGGCCCGCAGGGGACGCTGTTCGGCAAGAACACGATCGGCGGCGCGATCCAGCTCATCTCGAAGCGGCCGACCGACACGCTCGAAGGCTATGGCGAGCTGGCCAGCGGCAGCTACAGCCGCTTCGACGCCAAGGGCGCGATCTCGGGCCCGCTCAGCGACACCGTCCGCGCGCGCCTGTCGGGCGCCTATCAGAGCCGCCACGGCTTCGTGAAGCGCGTCACCGAGACCGGCCAGGACACCGGCGACCGGCAGGGCAATGTCGACCGGTTGAGCGGCCGCCTCGCGATCGAGGCCGACCTGACCTCCAGCCTCACCGCGACGCTGACCTTCGACGGCACCCGCATCCGCGAGCAGTCGCCGGGCCAGATACTGGTCAAGGCCGACGAAGGCGCGGCCTTCTCGGGCGCCTATAATGCCGGCGTGCCCGGCGGCGTCTGCCTGCCGGGGGCCGGCGCCAGCCGGTTCGCCAACCCCTATTGCTACAACAGCCAGTGGGTCCGCCCGCTCAAGTCGCTGGAGACCACCAACAGCGGCCCCAACTATGCCGACACCGACGTCTATGGCGCGGGGCTGAACCTCGAATGGAAGCTCGGCGGCGCGACGCTCAAGTCGATCACCGCCTGGCGCAAGGTGAAGGTCGACATCGCGCAGGACATCACCGGCTCGCCGCACTATCTCAACTTCATCGAGCAGCACATCAAGACCGAGCAGTTCAGCCAGGAGTTCCAGCTCCTCGGCGATCTCGCCGACGACAAGCTGCACTATGTGCTCGGCCTCTATTACCTGCACGAGAGCGGCACCCAGCTCTTCCCGGTGCAGCTCACGCTCGTCCAGTTCCTGTCGGGCGGCAAGATCCGCAACGACAGCTATGCGGGCTTCGGCCAGGTCACCTACGACCTGACCGACCAGTTCTCGATCACCGGCGGCCTGCGCTATTCGGACGAGACGCGGCGCTTCAATCCGGGCGTGCAGGTGCTCCAGGGCTATGCCGCGCAGACCGACGTGCCGGGCTTCGTCAACCTGTTCGCCGGCGCGGTCGGCCCGGCCGGCACGCCGCTCTTCCCGGCCGGCTGGTATTCGCGCGGGTCGAAGTCGACGACGCCGATGGTCTCGGCCAACTACAAGTTCAACCGCGACGTCATGGCCTATGCGAGCTTCTCGAAGGGCTTCAAGGGCGGCGGCTTCACGATGCGCTACTTCCCGCCCGTCATCCCGGCGCCGGGCACCGACCCGAACGACATCGTCTCCTATGCCGGCCCGGAAAAGGCGACCTCCTATGAGGTCGGCCTGAAGACCGAGCTGTTCGATCGCCGCCTGCGCTTCAACGTCGCGGCCTTCTACACCGACTACAAGGACATCCAGGTCACCTACAACATCGACCCGGACGGCCCCGGCCCGATCGGCAATTTCGTGCCGGTGCTCGCCAACGCCGCCTCGGCGAAGATCAAGGGCGTCGAGGTCGAGGCGTCGGCCCGGCTCGCCGACTGGCTGCGGCTCGACGGCAGCCTCGGCTATACCGATGCCGACTATAAGGGCTTCTCGGCCCAGGCGCTGGCCAACTATCCGACGGCGGGCAGCTTCCGGGTGCCGAACACGCCCAAATGGACGGCGAACATCGGCGGCACCGCGACGCTGTTCGACAGCGACGACAAGGGCACCGCGCTGGTCCGCGTCGACTATGCGTACCGCAGCAGCCAGTTCAAGGAGTTCAGCAACGATCCGACGCTGTTCCAGAAGGGCTTCGGACTGCTCAACGCCAGCCTGACCTACAAGCTGCCCGGCGACCATATCGAGCTGTCGGCCGGCGCCACCAACATCACCGACAAGACCTATATCGTCAGCGGTGTCTCCAACACCGGCATCGGCTATACCCAGGCGACCGTCTCGCGGCCGCGCGAATGGTTCGTCCGCGCCAAATATCGCCTCTGACGGGCATCGGTCGCAGCTTCAACATCAGACACAGGATGGTCATGCCGACACGTTTCAGCATCATGGTCACCGGGGCGCTGCCGATGAAGGACTATGTCCCGCTCGCGCAGCAGGTGGAGGCCTATGGCTTCGACCAGATGCACATCGCCGACGACCTCGTCTTCCGTCCGGCATGGCCGATCCTGACGATGATCGCGATGAACACCAGCCGCCTCCAGCTCGGCCCGTTCATCGTGACCCCGCAGGTCGCCAATCCGGTCTACCACGCCGCCAACCTCGCCGCGCTCGACGAGCTGAGCGGCGGGCGGATGGTGTGCGGCGTGGGGCGGGGGGGCTTCAACCCGCTGCTCGGCATCACCAACCCGGTCAAGCCGGTGAAGATGCTCAAGGAGGCCTGGCTGCTGATGAGCCGGATGCTCCAGGGCGGCCGGGAACCGTTCGACGGCGAGTTCTTCAAGGCCACCGCCGATCTCTATTTCCAGTTCGACGTCGCCCGGACGATCCCGCTGTTCATCGGCACCTGGGGCCCGCAGATGGCGAAGATGGCGGGCTCGATCGCGCCCGGCATCAAGATCGACTGCACCGCCAGCCCCGATCACATTGCCGAGCTGCGCCGCCAGTTCATCGCCGGGGCCGAGGCGGCCGGGCGCGACACCGGCAATATCGAGATCATCGCCGGCCCGCTCGCCTCGATCGACGAGGACCGCGCGGCGGCCGAGGACAACATCCGCGGCATGCTGGCGCTGCTCCAGCCCTTCCTCGCGCCGATGACCTTCGCGGCGGGGATCACCCAGGAGGAGATCGACGCCTCCTACAACGCCTTCACCGCGGGCGAGGTCGAGAAGGCCAAGGCGCTCGTCACCGACAAGGCGGTCAAGGCGTTCAGCCTGACCGGAACGCCCGGCGACGTGATCGGCCAGATCGAGGCGATGATCGCGGGTGGGGCCGACCATATCGCCTTCGGGCCGCCGCTCGGCCCCGATCCGGCCGGGTCGCTGCGCCTGATCGGCGAGAAGATCCTGCCGCATTTCCGCAAGCTGCGGGACCGCTGACGAGCATCCGGGAGAGAGCCATGCTGACCGAAGCCATTTTCGACGACCTGGAACAGGCCTGGAGCGACAAGGACATCGACCGGCTGGTGTCGCTGTTCACGCCCGACTGCATCTATGAGGACCTGGCGCTGGGCGCCCGCCACGAGGGCCATGCCGGGGTGCGCGAGTTCGCCGAGGGCGTGTTCGCGACGATGCCCGACTTCACCCTGCGCTTCCCGGTGCGGCTGGTGACGCCCGAACGCGGATCGAGCCACTGGACGATCAGCGCCCATTGGAACGGCCCGTTCGAGGGCGTCGACCGGACCGGCCACCCGATCGAGTTCCACGGCCTGTCCTCCTACGTCTTCCGCGACGGCCGCATCGCCCACAATATCGACTGCTGGGACTATGTGGCGATGATCAAGGCGTTCGGGGTGCTGCCGCTCGGCCTCGCCGCGCTGCCCACCGCCGAATCGGCCTCGTAATTACGACCTTCATTGCGCGTTCGGGCTAGACTCGCATGACGATTGGGATGATCTTCGAAGGACGGAGGACGCGGAAGGCGCCTTGCGGGCCCCGACGGGAGCGCCCGGCGCGATGGGAGCACGCCATGTCTGGATTTGGACCGGTCTTGCAGGAGATGGCTGTCGATCAGCGCTTCCTCGCGAACGCCGCCGCGCCGGCCCTGGAGAGCGTCCATCGGCACAGTTTCGCCAGCCTGCGCCCGGCCGACGCGCTGGACAGCGTCACCCGCGTCTTCTTCCCGCATGAGGTCGTCGTCCGCAGCAACGACAAGCATCTCGACTTCAACCATTGCTCGGCCTCGCTCGGCGACATCAGCCTGAACCAGATCGCCTATGGCGCCGACGTCGACGTGCTGATCACGCAGTTGCAGCGGACGCATTTCGTCTTCGTCGTCGCGCTGACCGGCGAGGCGGTGGTCGAGTTCAACCAGCAGAGCTGGGCGTTCCGCAGCGGCGACAGCGTGCTGCTGTCGCCCAGCGTCCGCTACAATTTCCAGATGGGGCAGGACCATACCCATCTCGCGATCGGCATCCCGTGCAGCCGGCTGATCGGCAGCGGCCGTCCCTATGAGGCGGTCCACAACGTCGTCGAGCGCGCGGCGGACGCCCCCAATGGCGGGGCCGCCAGCCTGATGGGGTTCATCGAATATCTCTGTACCGAGCTGCATCGCGGATCGCCGATCTTCGGCATGCAGGACGTCGTCGCCGCGAACGAGAACAGCTTCCTGGCGATGATACGCGCGGCCCTGTTCGACCGCGAGATGCCGGTGCGGCAGGCGGCGGTGCTGCCGGTCTTCGTCCGCCGCGCCGAGCAGTTCATCGCCCGGCATCTGAAGGACGACATCCAGCTCAGCGACATCGTCGAGGCGGCGGGCGTCCCGGCGCGGACGCTCTATCACGGCTTCGAGCGCTTCATGGGCCATAGCCCGATGCGCTGGCTGCGGCTGCGCCGGCTGGAAAGCGCGCGCGCCGACATCATCGCCAGCGACGGCGAGATCTCGGTGACCGCGCTCGCCAACCAGTACTGGATCGGCCATGGCGGCCGCTTCGCCAACATGTACCGCGAGATCTATGGCGAGCCGCCGTCGGCGACGCTTGGCCGCGCGCGGGCGACGGCGCTGCGCGCGATGACCGGGCCCAAGGTTGCGCAACGCGTACAATGACGGCGTCCATGACCTAGTCGGCATCCGCCTCGCGACCGATAAGGGAGGGATGTCCCTTGTCCGGTCCAGGCTATCAGGAGCGAGAAGCGTGAAATTCAAGGCGGTTTCAGCGGCCATGCTGGTGGTCGCACTGGCGTCGTGCGCGCCCCGGAAGGCGGCCAATGTCGATTGGGCGCTGCACGGCCAGGACGCGGGCGAGAAGCGGTTCAGCGACCTCGGCGAGATCACGCCCGCCAATGTCGGCCAGCTCGGCGTCGCCTGGTATGCCGATTTCGACGCGCGCTCGCTGCGCGGGGTCGAGGGGACGCCGCTGGTCGTCGACGGCGTCATGTACGCCTCCGGCCCGTGGAGCAAGGTGATCGCGCTCGACGCGCAGAGCGGCAAGAAGCTGTGGGAATATGATCCGCAGTTCGACGGCGCGATCGCGCGGCGCGCCTGCTGCGACGTGGTCAATCGCGGCGTCGCCTATGCCGACGGCAAGGTGTTCGTCGGCGTCCTCGACGGCCGGCTGGTCGCGCTCGACGCGAAGACCGGCAAGCCGGTCTGGACGGTGCAGACCACCGACACGACCAAGTCCTACACGGTCACCGGCGCGCCGCGCATCGTCAAGGACAAGGTGGTGATCGGCAATGGCGGCGCCGAATATGGCGTGCGCGGCTATGTCACCGCCTATGACGTCGCGACCGGCAAGCAGGCGTGGCGCTTCTACACCATCCCCGGCGACCCGAAGAAGGGCTTCGAGAACGACGCCATGGCGATGGCCGCCAAGAGCTGGAACGGGGAGTGGTGGAAATATGGCGGCGGCGGCACCGCCTGGGACTCGATGGCCTATGATCCCGAGCTCGACCTGCTCTACATCGGCGTCGGCAATGGCGGTCCGTGGGATCGCGCCGTGCGCAGCGCCGGCAAGGGCGACAACCTGTTCCTGTCGTCGATCGTGGCGGTGCGCCCCTCAACCGGCGAATATGTCTGGCACTTCCAGGAGGTGCCCGGCGACGAATGGGATTATACCGCCACCCAGCACATGATCCTCGCCGACCTCGAGATCGACGGCAAGCCGCGCAAGGTGCTGATGCAGGCGCCCAAGAACGGCTTCTTCTACGTGCTCGACCGGACCAACGGCGCCTTCATCTCGGGCACGCCCTATGTCCCCGTCACCTGGGCGAAGGGCCTCGATCCCAAGACCGGCCGTCCCGACATCGTGCCCGAGGCGCGCTATAGCGGCACCGGCAAGCCCTTCCTCGGCATGCCGTCGCCGGCCGGCGGACATGGCTGGCAGCCGATGAGCTTCAACCCGAAGACCGGCCTCGTCTACCTGCCGACCGCCGAGATTCCCTATGGCTATATCTCCGGCAAGACGGAGGATTTCCGCTTCGACCCGCGCGGCTGGAACACCGGGCAGGACCCGGGCAAGACCGCGATGCCCGAGGACCCGGCGATCCGGCGGCAGATTCGCGGGATGATGGGCGGCGCGCTCGTCGCCTGGGACCCGAAGGCGCGCAAGCGGGTCTGGTCGGTGCCGATGCCGCTGCCGTGGAACGGCGGCGTGCTGTCGACCGCGGCGGGCCTGGTCTTCCAGGGCAACGGCACCGGCGACTTCGCCGCCTATGACGCGACCAGCGGCAAGAAGCTCTGGTCGATGCCGATGGGATCGGGGATCGTCGCCCCGCCGATCACCTATTCGGTCGCCGGGGTCCAATATGTCTCGGTCGCGGTCGGCTGGGGCGGCATCCTGCCGCTCAACATGGGCGAGGCGCTCCAGGCCTCGGTGAAGCCCAAGGTCAATCGCGTCGTGACCTTCCGCATCGGCGGCAAGGCGCCGTTGCCGCTGCCGGCGAAGGAGGCCGAGGCGCCGCTCGCCCCGCCGCCCTCGACCGCCTCCGCCGCCGTGATCGAGCAGGGACGGGTGCTCTACCATGTCCGCTGCTGGATGTGCCATGGCGACACCGTCGTGAACCATGGCGGCGTTCCCGACCTGCGCCGCTCGATGGTGATCGCGGACGCGGCGGCCTTCCGCGGCTTCGTCCTCGAAGGGGCGGCCGAGCCGCTCGGCATGCCCAATTTCTCGAAGGACCTGAAGCCCGACGAGGTCGAGGCGATCCGCGCCTATGTCATCAAGCGTGCCAACGACTTGAAGGCCGATCCTAAGATGCCGTGAGAGTGGCAGGCGACCGGGGTTCAGCCCCGGTCGCGTTCGGGATCGGGCAGAAACACGGCGAGCAGGCCGATCACCGGCAGGAAGGCGCAGATGGCGTAGACCATCTCGATCCCCGCCAGGTCGGCGACCTCGCCCAGTATCGCCGCGCCCAGCCCGGCCATGCCGAAGGAGAAGCCGAAGAACAGGCCGGAGATCATCCCCGGCTTCCCCGGCACCAGCTCCTGCGCGAACACGACGATCGCCGGGAAGGCCGAGGCGAGGATCAGGCCGATGATCACCGTCAGCGGCCCGGTCCAGAACAGGCTGGCATGCGGCAGCAGCAGCGTGAAGGGCAGCGCGCCGAGGATCGAGAACCAGATCACATATTTGCGCCCGAAGCGGTCGCCGAGCGGGCCGCCGGCGATCGTCCCCACCGCCACCGCGCCGAGGAAGACGAACAGGTGGAGCTGCGCCACCTCGACGCTGACGCCGAAGCGCTGGATCAGGTAGAAGGTGAAGTAGCTGGTGATGCTCGCCAGGTAGAAATATTTCGAGAAGATCAGCGCGAGCAGGATGGCGATGCCGGTCAGCGCCTTGCCGCGCGGCAGCGGCGGGGCCGCTTGCCGGCCGGCATGGCCGCGCGACAGGCGGGCGAGGCCGTGGTGGCGATACCATTGGCTGACGTTCCACAGGATCGCGCAGGACAGCAGGGCCAGCATCGCGAAGAAGGCGAGGCTCGACTGGCCCCAGCGCAGCACCACGATCGCCGCCGCGAGCGGGCCGAGCGCCGACCCGGCATTGCCGCCGACCTGGAACATCGACTGGGCCAGGCCGGGCCGGCGGCCCGCCGCCATCCGCGCCACGCGCGAGGATTCGGGGTGGAACACCGACGACCCCATCCCCAGCAGCGCCGCGCCGACCAGCAGCAGCCCATAGCTGTGCGCGACCGACAGCAGCATCAGCCCCGCCAGCGAGAACAGCGTGCCGCCGGGCAGGGCGAGCGGGGTCGGTCGCTTGTCGGCATAGAGCCCGACCAGCGGTTGCAGGATCGAGGCGGTCATCTGATAGACCAGCGTCACCAGCCCGACCTGGCTGAACGACAGGCCGAGCTCCGCCTTCAGATTGGGATAGATCGACGGCAGCAGCGACTGCATCATGTCGTTGAGCAGATGGCACAGGCTGATCGCGGCGATGATGCCGAACACGGTGCCGTCGGTCTCGACACGGGGCGGGGCGGCTTTGGTGGCGTTCATGGTCCTGACTCGTCGGTCGAAGCGTTTTCGTCGCCATAGGGCCTCCCCTCCTGGCCCGCATTCCTATATGGGTCTTTCACTTTCGCGAGTGGGACAATCCGGTGCCGTGGTCCGACCCATCCCTCGTCGAGCATGTCGATCGTCCGATCGTCGCGGTCGGCAACGAATATCCGCCGGCGTTCGAGCTCGACTGGCATCGCCACCGGCGCGGCCAGCTCATCTATGCCGCGCGCGGGGTGGTGGTGGTCAGCACCGCGCAGGGCGTCTGGGTCGCGCCGCCCGAGCGCGCGGTGTGGACGCCCGGCGGGGTCAGCCATGCGGTGCGGATGGTCGGCGCCGTCAGCACCCGGAGCGTGCTGATCGAGCCCGACGCCCATGGCTCGCTGGGCGACGCCAACAAGGTGATCCAGGTCTCCCCGCTGCTGCGCAGCCTGTTGGCGGCGGCGTGCGAGATCGATCCCGAATATGACGTCGCCGGGCGTGACGGGATGGTGATGGCGCTGCTGCTCGCCGAACTCGCCCGCGCGCCCAGCGTGTCGCTCGCCGTGCCCTTCCCGAAAAAGGCCGAGATCGCGCGCAAGTGTCAGGCGTTTCTCGACGCGCCGAGCCCGCACGACACGATCGATATGTGGAGCGCCGGGCTCGGCATGGGCCGGCGCGCCTTCACCCGCCTCTTCCGGCAGCAGACGGGGCTCAGCTTCGGCGCCTGGCGGCAACAGGCCTGCCTGCTGATCGCGCTGCCCCGGCTCGCGGCCGGGGAGGCGGTGACGACGATCGCGCTCGACCTGGGCTATGAGAGCCCGGCCGCCTTCACGACGATGTTCAAGCGGCTCGCCGGCGTCGCGCCCAGCCATTACCAGTCGGCCGGGCGGGCGATGGTCGATTGAGGACCCTACAGCGCCTTGCCGCTGGCCGGATCGATCAGCGTGCCGGTGATGCGGATGCCGGCGCCGTCGACCTGATAGGTCTTGTTGAGGAAGATCAGGACCGAGGTCAGCGCCTCGGCCGCCGCGGAATTGGCGAGCGCGCCGCCATGGATGCCGCGCAGGCCGATCGCGTCGGCCAGCGCCACCACCTGCTCGCGCGCGGCCTTGTCGTCCCCGAACACCAGCACGTCGCAGCCGATATCCTCGTCGGTCGCGAGCTTGTGCGCGGCGACGTTGTGGAAGCCCGAGACGACGGTGACACCTTCGCCGAGAAGCTGCGCGGCGCGGCCGGCGGCGCTGCCTTCGGCGGGGAGCGACACGCGCATCACCTTGGGCGGGACGAGCGGCACCGTCGTGTCGACGACGATCTTGCCCGCGACATGCGGCGCGATCTCGGCGAGCGCACCCTCCTGCGCGGCGAAGGGGACCGCGACGATCACCAGATCCGCGCCCGCCGCCGCCTCCGCATAGCCGGCCGCCGCGATGCCGTGGCCGAGCTCCTCGGCGGCGCCGCGGGCGCGGTCGGGATCGCGCGAGCCGAGCGTCACGACGGCCCCGGCGCGCGCCAGGCGGCGGGCGAGCGCCGCGCCGAGCTTGCCGGTGCCGCCGATCACGGCGATCTTCTGGGTGATGGTCATGCAAGAGGCTCCAGGAAGGGGGCCGGCCGCGGATCGACCGGCTGGTAAAGCGTGGTGCGCTGATAGGCCGGGCGGCCGGCGTCGGCGGCAAGCGCGATCATCTGCGCGCGATCGAAGCACTGGCCGTTCTGGCCGCCGGCCGAGCGGGTGATCGATTCGTCCATCAGCACGCCGCCCAGGTCGTTGGCGCCGGTGTCCAGGATCGCGCGCGCGCCGTCGGGGCCCATCTTCACCCAGCTCGTCTGGATGTTGGCGATGACCGGGTGCAGCACGATCCGCGCGATCGCGTGCATCAGCACCGCCTCGCGATAGCTGGGGCCCGAGCGCGCCTTGCCCTTGCGCCACAGCGGCGCCTCCATATGGACGAAGGGCAGGGGGACGAACTCGGTGAAGCCGCCCGTCTCGGTCTGCAAGGCGCGGACCCGCAGCAGATGGCGGGCCCAATGCTCATAGCCGTCGACATGGCCGAACATGATCGTCGCGGTGCTGCGCAGGCCGACGCCGTGCGCGGTCCGCATCACCTCGATCCACTCGTCGGCGGTCAGCTTGTCGGGGCAGAGGATCGCGCGGACCTCGGGATCGAGGATCTCGGCGGCGGTGCCGGGTAGGGTCGAGAGACCGGCCGCCTTCAGCCGCGCCAGATAATCCTCGAGCGGAAGCCCGAGCGTCTGCGCGCCATGGGTGACTTCGAGCGGGGAGAAGGCGTGGATGTGGATCGATGGCGCGGCGGCGCGGACGGCGGCGACGATGGCGAGATAGGTGTCGCCGTCGAAGCTCGGATGGATACCGCCCTGCAGGCACACTTCGGTCGCGCCGCGCTCGGCCGCCTCGGCGGCGCGGCGGCCGACCTCATCGAGGTCGAGCCGATAGGCGGGACCGCGCTCGGCCTTGGTCGATCCCTTGGAAAAGGCGCAGAAGCCGCATTTGTATAGACATATATTGGTGTAGTTGATGTTGCGGTTGACGGCATAGCTGACGCGGTCGCCATTGACCTGCCGCCGCAGTTCGTCGGCGGTGCGGGCGATCGCGGCGAGGTCGCCGCCTTCGGCCCGGAACAGCGCGACGATCTCGCCTTCGTCGAGCGTCGCGCCCGATCCCGCCCTGGCGAGGATCGCGGCGATCCCGGCGGTCGCCTTCGGTTCGGCATCGAGCCCGATCGCGGGCACCGCGCCGCCTTCGCCCGCCGCCCAGTCGTCGGTCTTGGGCAGGCCGCGCCCGTCGACGAGGCGGCGGATGCGGGTGGCGAGCGCCGGATCGGCCCAGCGGTCGACCGCGCGGGCATGGGCCGGGCCGATCGCGAGCCGCTGGAGCAGGGTGCGTCCCGCCTCGGCGGTCGCCTCCGCGAGCACCTCCAGATGCGGCCAGGGCGCCTCGGGGTTCACATGGTCGGGGGTGACCGGCGACACGCCGCCCCAGTCGTTGACCCCGGCGCGCAGCAGCGCGGTCAGCTCGGCGCGGTCGTGGAGGTTGGGCGGCGCCTGGATCGTCATGGCGGGGCCGAGCACCAGCCGGGCGGCGGCGATCGTCCAGAGATGCTCGTCGAGCGACGGCTCGGCATGGCCGGCCATGCGGGTGTCGGGCTTGGCGCGGAAATTCTGGACGATGACTTCCTGGATATGGCCGTGGCGCGCGTGCAGGTCGCGGATCGCGACCAGCGCCTCGATCCGCTCGGCGCGGGTCTCGCCGATGCCGATCAGCAGGCCGGTGGTGAAGGGCACGCCGGCGCGCCCGGCCGCCTCGATCGTCGCGATCCGCGCGGCGGGGCGCTTGTCGGGCGATCCGAAATGCGGCCCGCCCGGCTCGCACAGCCGGTCCGACGCGCTTTCGAGCATGATCCCCATCGACGCCGACACCGGGCGCAGCGCGGCATAGTCGTCGGCGTCCATCAGGCCGGGGTTGAGGTGCGGCAGCAGGCCGGTCTCGTCGAGCACCGCCTGGGCCATGTCGCGCAGATAGGCGAGGGTGCTGGCATGGCCGCTCGCCGCCAGCGCCTCGCGCGCCGCCGCATAGCGGTCCTCGGGCCGGTCGCCGAGCGTGAACAGTGCCTCGCGGCACCCGGCCGCCTCCCCGGCGCGGGCGATCGCCAGCACCTCGTCGCGGCTCAGATAGGCGGGGCCGGCCTGGCGCGGGGTGGTGGCGAAGGTGCAATAATGGCAGACGTCGCGGCACAGCCGGGTCAGCGGAATGAACACCTTGCGCGAATAGGTGACGATCGGCCCGTGCGCGGCGAGGGTCATCGCCTCGCTCTCCGCGATCATCCGCGCGAGGCCCATCGCGTCGAGCCGCGTCAGGATGGCGTCGGCGCCCCGTCGATCGAGATCATGTCCGGTCGCCATCGATCAATCCCCTCGCGCCGTTCCTTGCCTGCATCGCCGGCACTTAGCCCGTGGGGGGCCGTGGTCGGCAAGCCATTTATGGTAATGACGAGTCCATAGTGGCCACGGAATGCTGCCCGATACCGCCATTCGGGGACTGTTCCAGGGCGATCGCTTGGGAATCGAAGAAAAATGCTATAGCCGTTTGCGAAATTCCCGTGGGCACATCCGGTAGAGGCGGCGGAAACGCGCGGCGAAATAGGATGGGTCCTCGAATCCGCAATTGACCGCGATTTCACCAATTGATTGCTTGGTATGCATCAGCAGGTTGCAGGCGCGGACCATGCGCCGCTCGATCAGATAGGCATGCGGGGTCATGCCGACGCTGTCCTTGAACAGGCGGATGAAGTGGAAGCGGCTGACCCCCGCCTCGCGCGCCAGCATGTCGAGCGAGATGTCCTCGGCGATATGCGCCTCGACATAGTCCTTCACCCGTTGCAGCACCGGGCTCGACAGCACCGATCGCGCCGCCGGCCGGACCACGATCGCGCCGTTCTCCGAACAGAGCAGGCTCGAGATCAGGTGATTGGTGATCGTCTCCATCAGGAAGGCGGAGATCGGCCGCGGCGACAGGATCGTCGACAAGATCGACTGCATCAGCAGCAATATGCTCGGGTCCTCGAAGACCAGCTTGGCCTGCAAGTTGACGCGCGCGGGATCGCCCTTGAAATGCTCGGCCCAGGCCGCCTGCATCAGCTCATAGGGCAGGTAGACGTCGAAGATGTCGAGCGGATCGCCGGTCCAGCGCCAGTCGCAGCGCAGGAAGGCGGGGGTGAGGGTGAGCGACGCCCGCAACAGCTCCGCCCGTTCCCATTGTCCCTCGACGGCGCGGTCGACGACGCCGTTGGGGTTGATCGAAAGGCTGATCACCGGATCGTTGGACTGATCCTTGATCGTCGCGGTCTCGCGGTCGAGCCGGTGGATGAAATAGCTCGCCGACCGCCGCGACTCGCTGTAGCAGCGCATGAGGCATTCGACCCCGGCGGGCAGGTCTCCATACCAGTCGAAGCCTGCCTTTGCCGACATGACGCGATCGCTCCTGACGCTCCGACCGATGGCAGGTTGCGTGACTTTTCAATGAAAAGCAATTTGCTCCGGTTCGGCGGCCGGTCGACCGGCCGCCGGCCGTGCCGCGTCACGGATGCTGGTAGGCGGTCTTTCCGTCGATGATCACCTGGGTGACGACGACGTTGTGGACGTCGGTCGCCGGAATCTTGAACGGATTGCGGTCGAGGATGATCAGGTCGGCGATCTTGCCCGGTTCGATCGTCCCCAGCTTGTCGGCCATGCCGAGCTGCCTGGCGGCGTTGATCGTGAAGATGTCGATCGCTTCCTTGAGGGTGATCGCCTCGGCCGGGCCATAGACCTCGCCGGGGCGCTGGTCGTCGGGCGCGCGCCGGGTGACCAGCGTCTCGATGCCGATCCAGGGATTGGCCGAGGGAACCACCGACCAGTCCGACCCGGCGATGACCAGCGCCCCCGAATCCAGCCCCTCGCGCACCGGCCAGACGCGCTTGATCCGGTCCGGCCCGATGGCCTTGATGATGTCGTCGTTGATCGCCGACGGGAACCACAGATAGGGCGAGAATTCGAGCGTCGCCCGGATGGTCTTCGCGCGCGCCAGATCGTCCGGCTTGACGAAGGTCAGGTGGCCGACCTCGTGCATCGGGCCGTTCGGGCCGTTGGCCTTGCGCGCCGCGGCGATCGCGTCGAGCGCGGTGCGCGAGGCCTGGTCGCCGGCGGCGTGGAACTTGACCGTGATCCCCATCTTGTCGAGGCGGGTGACCAGCGGATCGAGCGTCGCCGGCCCGACGAGCAGCAGCCCGCGCGCCGGCTCGTGGAGATGGCCGTCCGCGCCGGGCGCGTACGGATCGATCATCGCCGCGGTGTGGCTCTCGGTCGGGACGCCGTCCTCGTACATCTTGACGCAGTCGGTCCGGAAGCGCGCGCGCTCATAGCTGCGGCGGTTGCGGAGGATATCCTCGAATTCCTTGTCGCCGCTATAGTGGAGGCACCCGACCACGCGCTGCTTCAGCAGGCCTCGGTCGGCGAGGGCGGCATAGGTTTCCAGGCCGGCGCGCGGCACCCGGGCGTCGACCAGCCCGGTCACGCCGTGCGACAACATGGTGTCGAGCGCGGTGTCGAGCGCCTTGACGTTCTTCTCGAGCGAAGGGGCCGGGATCGCCCGCTTCACCTGGTCGCGTCCGCTCTCGCGGAGCAGGCCGGTCGCCTCGCCCCGCGCGTCGCGCTCGATGATGCCGCCTTCCGGATCGGGCGTGTCGCGGGTGATGCCGGCCAACTTGAGCGCCAGGCTGTTGGTCCACATGCTGTGTCCGCTGATGTCGGTCAGCGCCACCGGATTGTTCGGGGCGACCCGGTCGAGCATCTCGCGGGTCGGCGGGGTGTCGCCGAAGGAGACGGCCTGCCAGCGGCCGCCGGTGATCCACTCGCCGGGCTTCGCCGCCTTCACGCAGGCCGTGACGGCGTCGAGGATATGCTGGGGCGCCGCGCCATATTCGAAGCGGCATTCGGACATCGCCAGCCCGGCCCCGAGCGGGTGGACGTGCATGTCGTAAAGGCCGGGCATCACGGTCTTGCCGCCGAGATCGACCATCTTCGTGGAGGGCGCGCGATAGGCGCCGAGCGCGGCCGCGTCGCCGACCGCCAGGATCGCGCCGTCCTTGACGGCGACGCCGGCGGCCCAGCCCTGCGGCGTATAGACCTCGCCATTGGTCAGGATCAGGTCGGCGGTGCGGTCCGCGGCCTGGAGCGCCGATGCCGAAAGGAGGGCGGCGATGATCAGGGTTGCTTTATGACGGGCCGTCTTCATCGTCCTCCTCCTCCAGGTCAGATCATGGTGGGGGAAGGTGTCGCGGACTTCCTTCCCCCGCCGCTTTCGGTCAGAAGCGGTAGCCGATCGTCGCGCCGAAGGTGCGCGGGCGCACCACATAGGAGCGATAGACGGCGCCCCGGTTGTTGTCGCGGGCGCGGTAGCCCTGCCAGACGGCCTGATCGAGCAGGTTGTTGACGAACAGCGACATGTCGATGCCGTCGATCCGGTGGCCGATCCGCATCGACAGCGCCTTGAGCGCGGGCGCGGTGCTCAGCGTCGGGTCCGAACCGCCGTTGCGCGGATCGATGCCCGGGATCAGGTCCGACTGGTGCGAGCGATAGTCGAAGTCGGCGCGGATGTACGAGTCATGATGGTCGCGCAGCGACAGCTCATACTGGCCGTGCAGCGACACCGTCCACGGCGGCGACACCACATGGTTGCCCTTGGTCACCAGCGGCACCGTGGCGAGCGGACCGCCGAACACGGTGTCGAGGAACTTGGCGTTGGTGTAGCCGATCTCCGCCTGCAGGGTGAAATCGTCGGTCAGGCGATAGTCGAGCTGGATGTCGAGGCCGCGGCTCCGCGCCGAGCCCAGGTTGGAGGTGAACTGGAAGCCGCAGGCGCCGAGGCCGACGACCTGCTGGATGTTCTTCCAGTCGATCTGGTAGACGCTGCCCTGCGCGCTGAAGCGGCTGGTGCGGGTCTTGAGGCCGAGCTCGTAGCTCCACACCGAGTCCGAATTATAGGTCTGCGGGCGACCGTTCGGATAGCCGAGCGCGTTGAGGTTGCTCGCCTGGCAGGGGACGCCGACCTGCGGGTTGTAGCCGCCCGGGCGGAAGCCCTTCGAGGCCGAGGCGTAGACCAGCGTGCTCGGCGTCACCTGGAACTCGGCGCCGAACTTCGGCGTGAACGGCTTCTCCTTCTGGCGGCCGACGTCGGTCACCGACGGGCCGACGACGGGCCCCTGCGCGAAGGAGTTGATGGTGAACTTGGTCTGGCCGTAGCGCAGGCCCACCGTCAGCGTCAGCCGGTCGACCGGCTTGAAGTTGACCTGGCCGAAGGCGGCGATCTGCTCGTCCTTCGAGCTGGTCGACTGGTCGTAGATCAGGCGGCCGTTGACCAGCGGCGGGAACACCGCCTGCAGCGCGGGCGCATATTGGAAGATGAACGGATCGTCGACCTGCTGGATCGAGGTCTGCTTGGCCTTCTGGTAGAAGCCGCCGACCTGCCAGGTGAGCATCGCGTCGCGGTCCGTGGAGGCGAGGCGAAGTTCGCCCGTCGTCACCTTCTGGGTGTTCTCGAACGCGCTGAACGCCCGCTGGTTGGCGAAGAGCGGCAGGGTGATGCCGGTGAACAGGCTCTGGTCGAACGTGGTGTAGTCCGACTGGAAGTTCTGCTTGCGATCGAAATAGGAGGCGATCGCGGTCAGGTCGACCGGGCCGAACGCATATTGGATGTTGAGCGTCGGCAGGTAGAAGCGGTCGCGGCCCGATTCCGGCACCCGGTTGCCGTTCAGGAACTCGCCCTTGTCATAGTTGGAGAACTGCGCGTCCGGCGTGGCGAGCGAGGTGCGGACATTGTCCCAGCTATCGGTGCTGTCGTTGTTATAGACCTTCTGATAGGCGATCGACGGCGTGATCTTCAGCTCGGGCGTCGGCTCCCAGACGAAGGCGATGCGGCCGACATAGCTGTTCTGATAGTTGGCGTCGTCGGTGACCACGCCCTTGTCTTCGAAGCGGACGCGGTCAATCCAGCCGCCGTCGCGGCGGTAATAGCCGCTGACGCGAACGCCCAGCTTGTCCTGGATCAGCGGCACGCCGAGGGCGAGGCCGGCCTCGTAGCTCGGGCCGCCATCCTCGGTCATCGCGAATTCGGTGCGCGCATAGCCCGACGACTTGGTCGTGCTCGGCTGCGGCGAGATGAAGCGGATCGTGCCGCCCTCCGAACCGGCGCCGAACAGCGTGCCCTGCGGACCGCGCAGAACCTCGACGCGCTCCAGGTCGAAGATCACCGGATAGGTGTTGCCGCCGCTATAGCCGAGCGACCGGATCTGGATCGGCGTGTCGTCGATATAGACGCCGGTGGTGGCGGCGCCGGCGGTCGAGTTGATGCCACGGATCGAGATGTTGGTGGTGTTGTTGGTCGCCTGGAACACGACGCCCGGCGTCTGGCGGATCACGTCGGCGAAGTTCCGGACGCCGCGGCTGTCGAGCTTCTCCTGCGAGAAGGCGCTGACGCTCAGCGGCACCTTGCTCAGCGATTCGGACTGGCGGGTCGCGGTGACGACGATGTCGCCGCTATACTGCTCCTCGGCCGGCTGCTCGGCCTGGGCGAGGGCGATCGCCGGCAGCATCAGCGCCGCGACGGCGACCGACGACTTGGTCCAGCCAAGATGTGAATGCTTCTTCATAAAAACCCCCTTCTGTCTGCCTCGATCGTCTGCGGCAGGTGGTGATGTTCGTCCCTGATGGATGATGGCGCTGGAGCGGCTGGCGTTGATAAGCCGTATAACATCGAGTTTGTTGGTAGGTGTTGCGCCCCGTTGCCGGATGAAATTTCTAGCTGGTAGCGAAAAAACTTACCTGATGCGCGCCGCTGGTTTGGCCTGCGCCTATCCTCCCTGCTTATAAAATCGAATTTCTTCGATTATTGAAGCTGCGCCATTGATGTCAATAGGGTCCCGCCCGTCGCCGCAAATTTATTGATCGTCCAGACGGTCAATATTTCCGATCCGATCCCGGCGGCGGCTGCTCCGGCGGGCGGGTGATTTTTCAATTAAAAGCAATTTATTCGGGTTTTGCGCAATTCCTATCGCGCCATCCGGCGCCGATGCGCGCATCTTTCTTTCCCAGACAAGCATAATCATGGGAGGTATCGTGAGCAGCGCAGCGGCAGATGACGGCTATCCGCTTCATGATCTTCGCGTCGAAGTGATGCCGGAACAGGATGGCAAGCCGTTCATCTGCAAGCACAAGGCAGGTGACTATTTCACCGTTACTGACGATGACCTGATCACCATGGGGGAGGCGGTGCGCTTCCCCATGTATTCGTTGGCGGCGATCCTGCCGTTGCTGCCAGCCAAGCAGCGAGACCTTCATCCCAACGACTGGATGAACACGGACGCGGTGATCGCCTGTCCCGATCCGCATTGCGGCGGCCGTTTCAGGATCATCCGCGAGACCCGCCGGATGCACAGCCATTCGGAGAATTCGGCGCTGTCGCTCGACAAGACCAGCCAATCAGAGGACCATGCATGACCATTCCCCGCGTTAATCTGCGCCCCGATTTCTCGGTTCCCCGCGTCATCAAGGGAAACTGGCAGATCGCCGACGACCATAGCAGCAGCGTGCGCGACGACGACGACATGCACCGCCACATGGTGTCCTTCGTCGATGCGGGGATCACCGCCTTCGACTGCGGCGACGTCTATTATGGGGTCGAGGAGCGGATCGGCCGCTTCATCGAGCGCTTCCGCCGCGAGCGCGGCCCCGCCGAAGCGTCGAAGATCGCGGTCCATACCAAGTATATCCCGGCTTTCCTCCAGGAGGAGGAGCTGCGCAACCACGGCCGCCAGACCATCGTCGACACGATCGACCGCTCGCTCGCCCGGCTGAAGGTCGAGCGGCTCGACCTCGTCCAGCTCCACTGGTGGAATTACGAGATCGACGGCAATGTCGAGACCGCGCTGATCCTCAAGGAGCTCCAGCAGGCGGGCAAGATCCACCATATCGGCGGCACCAACTACAATGTCGCCGAGCTGGCCAGGATGGTCGATGCCGGTGTCGATATCGTCGCCAACCAGGTGCAATATTCGCTGACCGACCGCCGCCCCAAGAACGGCATGGAGCAATATTGTGCCGAAAACGACATCCAGCTCCTCTGCTATGGATCGATCGGCGGCGGGCTGATCTCGTCCAAGTGGCTCGGCATCCCCGATCCGGGCAAGCCGACCTTCGAGAATGTCTCGCTCGACAAATATTACCGCATCATCGTCGACTTCGGCGGCTGGGCGCTGTTCCAGGAGCTGCTGCGCACGCTCGACACGATCGGCGCCAGACATGGCGTCGCGATCCCGGCGGTCGCCAGCCGCTACGTCCTCGACCAGCCGAGCGTCGCCGCGGTGATCCAGGGCGCCCGGCACGACCGGCACCTCGCCCAGAATCTCAAGCTGTTCGAATTCGCGCTCGACGAGGAGGACCGGCAGGCGATCGACGCGGTGCTCGCGCGTTCCACCGGGCCGGCGGGCGACTGCTACGACCTCGACCGCATCGAGGATCGCGACGCGATCGAGAATGTCGCGACCGACTATTTCGACGTCGAGGACGGCAAGCTCGTCACCCGCCATCGCGATCCGGTCGTGCTCGCCGAACCCTATGGACATCACATCAAGGCGTGAGACGCATCGATTGAGCTATTGAACGGGCCGGATCATCCTTCTGGAGACAGTGCGTGGAGCTACCGATCACCGGATATGCCAAGAAGCTGAACGTCGCGCCGGGCGAAACCGTGGAATTCGCGGTGAGCACGGCCGCGGCGGGCTTCGAGGCGCGGATGGTGAAGCTCCACCGCGATCCGGCGCTGTTCGAGCCGATCGCCTCGGACGTCGACGGCCGCCATCCGGGGATGCATCAGCCGATCCGGATGGGCAGCCATGCGGTGCTCGCCCGGCCGGCGTCCGGCTGGCCGGCGGACCTCACGCTTTCGCTCCACCTTTGCCCGACGGCCGAGAGCTCCGAACGGCAGGGAATAGCGACCAGCGGCCCGGGCCATGGCCTGTTCGTCGAGGCGGGGCGGCTCGTCGCGCTCGGCGGAGGCGTGGAGCTTCGCTCCGGCGTGCCGCTGCGGCCGAACCATTGGTATCGGGTCGTCCTGGCGGTGGGTAGTCCGACCCGGCTGGAGGTGACGCCGCTCGACGATCGCGAGGTCGGCGGCAGCGTCGAGACGGCGGAGGACTTCCAGGCGATCCGCGCGGAGGACTTCCGGCTCTCCGGCTGGCGGGACGGGGAGGCGACCGTCGGTTGCCTCGACGGCAAGATCGCCCGGCCGGCGATCCGCTCGGCCGCGCGGGGGCCGATCGCCGAATGGGACATGAGCCGGCATCTCGAAACGGCGCGCGTCGTCGACGTCGCGGGCGGCGGGAACGAGCTTCGCCTGGTCCAGCATCCCCGCCGCGCGGTCACCGGGCCGGCCTGGGACGGCACGGCCGACGACCCGCGCCGGCAGCCGTCGCATTATGACGCGATCGCCTTCCATAGCGACGACCTGACCGACGCCGGCTGGGCGACGACGCTCGCCTGGACGGTGCCCGCGACCCTCGCCAGCGGCATCTATGCCTTGCAGATATCGACGGCGGAGGGTTCCGATCACCTGCCGTTCCTGGTCACGCCGGGCGCCGGACGGCCGAAGCCCCGCTGCGCCTTTCTGGCCCCGACCTTCAGCTATCTGGCCTATGGCAATGAGCGGCATTGGTGGGACATGCCCAATGTCGATGCGCGGACCGGCAAGCCGCTCGAACAGAGCGTCACCGCCGCCGAGCTGTGGGCGGCCGGGCACGGGATGCTGAGCCCCTATGACCGCCATCGCGACGGCACCGGCTGCACCCATGCGTCCTGGCTGCATCCGATCGTCAATCTCCGCGCCGGCTACCACCATCCCTATATCGGCGGACCTCACCAGCTCAGCGCCGACCTGCTGATCCTCGACTGGCTCGACAGCATCGGCGAGCCGGTCGACGTGCTGACCGATCACGACCTGCACGTCCGTGGCGCCGAGGCGTTGCAGGGCTATGCGGTGGTGATGACCGGCAGCCATCCCGAATATGTCAGCGCCGCCGTGCTCGACGCGCTCGATGCGTTCAACCGGCAGGGCGGGAACCTGGTCTATTTCGGCGGCAACGGCTTCTACTGCGCGGTCTCGACCTATCCGGACGAGCCGCAGGTGATGGAGCTGCGGCGCGGCCACACCGGCGGCTCGCACTGGAAATCGCCGCCCGGCGAGGCGCGTCATGCCTCGACCGGAGAACTGGGCGGCAAGTGGAAGCTGCGCGACCGGTCGGCGCACCGGCTGTTCGGCGTCGGGACGGCGTCGGTGACGTTCGATCGCGGACGCCCCTATGTCCGCACCGAGGCGAGCCATGATCCCGCTCATGCCTGGGTGTTCGATGGCGTCGAGGGTGATGCGATCGATACCGAGAGCTGCGTCCTCGGCCAGCCGGGCGGTTTCGAATATGACCGGATGGAGCCCGGCCTCGGCACGCCGGCCGACGCCGTCTGCCTTGCGGTCGCGCGTTTCGATCCGTCCGTCACCGAATATCTGCTCGACGACTGGCGCTGGACCGGGACGCTCGGCGAGAACCGCGCCGACCTCGTGCTGATCCCCGGCCATGGCCGGCGCGGCGACGTGTTCTCGGTCGGGTCGATCGCCTGGACCGGATGCCTGCTCACCGACGGCGGAGCCAACAAGGTCGCGACCATCACCCGCAACGTGCTGCGGCGCTTCGCCGGGCGGGGAGGGATCGATGGATAGGCCGGTCGAGCTTCCGGCCATGGCGATGGCGCTTCCGGCGCAGCCCGGCCCCGCATCCGCGCCCGGCAAGGCCGCGCGCTATGGCTGGTACGTCGTCGGCGTCCTCGTGCTCGCCTATATCGCGGCCTTCCTCGACCGGCAGATATTGAGCCTGCTCGTCGGGCCGATCAAGCGCGACATCGGCATCTCCGACGTCCAGATCGGCCTGTTGCAGGGGCTGGCCTTCGCGATCTTCTATTCGACCTGTATCCTGCCGGCCGGATGGCTGGTCGACCGGTTCAACCGGCGCAACATCCTCGCCATGGCGCTGGCGATCTGGTGCCTGATGACGATCGCCTGCGGGCTGTCGCGCAGTTTCCCCGAGCTGTTCATGGCGCGGATGGGCGTGGGCATCGGCGAAGCCGTGCTGGGCCCCGCCGCCTTCTCGCTGATCAGCAATTATTTCGCGAAGGACCGGCTGCCGCTGGCGATCAGCGTCTATTCGATCGGCGGCTCGCTCGGGGCCGGGCTCGCCTATATCTTCGGCGCCTTCGCCGAGCGGATGGCCGCGCCGGCGACCGCGGCGCTGCCCTTCCTCCAGGGCTTCGCGCCGTGGCAGGCCGCCTTCTTCATCGTCGCCGCGCCGGGCTTCGCGATCTCGCTGCTGATCCTGACGATCCGCGAGCCGGCGCGCGGGCGGGTGGCGGGCGCGCAGGGCGGACCCTCCCTCCGCGCCTTCCTGTCGCCGCGCAGGCGCTTCCTGGCGCATTATTGCCTCGGCATCGGGCTGCTCACCAGCGTCAGCTATGCGAACATGGCCTGGATTCCGGCGATGTTCGAGCGGACCTATGGCTGGGCGACGGCCGATACCGCCCGCTGGCTGGGGCTGATGATGCTCGTCTTCGGGACGGCCGGCATCCTGGCGGGCGGCATGGGGGCGATTCGGCTGTCGCGGCGCCACGCCGACGCGACCCTGCGGCTGGCGGCGATCATCGCGCTGGTGCTCGCGCCGATCTGCCTGGTCGCGGCGATCGCCGGCAACCCCTATCTGTCGCTGGCGCTCTACGTGCCCTTCACCTTCCTTTCGACCTCGTTCGTCTCGCTCGGCCCGACGGCGATCCAGCTGATCACGCCCGACGCGCTGCGCGGGCGCGTCAACGGCATCGCGCTGATGCTGGTCAATATCATCGGGATATCGGTCGGCCCGCTGGTGGTGGCGCTGCTGACCGATCATCTCTTCGGCCGGGAAGCGATGCTGCGCTGGGGACTGGGCATCGGCAGCGGCCTGCTGTCGCTGACCGCCGGCCTGTGCCTGCTGACCGGACTTTCCGCCTATCGCCGCGTCCTGCGGGACGCCTCGGACATAGAGGAGGCATAGTGATGACGCATGCTCCGATACCAAAGCGCTGAATAATATTTAGTCGATACTGAAGAATATCGTCCGTGTCTTTCGCCTTGACGTTGTTTTGGCGGCTGGGAATTCGCGTCTTTCGAAAAGTATTTTCGTCGCGGGAATTCAATATTCAATAAAGGGGATCTCGTTATGAATTATCGCCATGCAAAGATGATCTTGCTGTCGGGTTGCGCCATCGCCCTTTGCAGCGGTCTGCAACCGGCCGCCGCGCAGGTCGAGGAAGAAGGCGCCCGCTCGGGCGGGCTCGAGGATATCGTCGTCACGGCGCGCCGCCGGGCGGAATCGGTGCAGACGACGCCGCTGTCGGTGTCGGCCTTCGACTCCCGCTCGCTCCAGGATCGCGGCTTGCAGAACATCGCCGACGTCTCGCGCGCCGTGCCGAACGTCCAGCTCGATCCGGTCGCCAACGAATCCGGCGTTGCGTCGACCCAGATATCGATCCGCGGCATCGGCCAGACCGACTATGTGCTGACCGTCGAGCCCGGCGTCGCCGTCTATCTGGACGGCGTCTATGTCGGCAAGTCGCTCGGCTCGCTGCTCGACACGGTGGACGTCGAGCGCGTCGAGATCCTGCGCGGCCCGCAGGGCACGCTGTTCGGCAAGAACACGATCGGCGGCGCGATCCAGGTGATCACCAAGCGCCCGACCGCCGACAACCAGGCCGAGATGGAACTGACCACCGGGCGCTACGACCGGCTCGACGCGCGCGGCGCGATGTCCGGCCCGATCACCGACTGGCTGCGCTTCCGCCTGTCCGCCTCCTATCAGAGCCGCGACGGCTTCATGAAGCGCATCCTGCGCAGCGGTGAGCGGACCGGCGAGGTCCAGGGCGACATGAACCGGCTGGGCGGGCGGCTCGTCTTCGAAGCCGACGTCGCTCCGAACCTGCTGGCGACGCTGGCCTTCGACGGGACGCGCATCCGCGAGAAGTCGCCGGCGACCTATCTGCGGCGGGTGACCGAGGATGCGGGCTTCCCGCGCCTGTTCAACCTGGCGGTGCCGGGCGGCGTCTGCGCGCCGGCGGCGGGGGCGTCGCGCTTCTCCAACCCCTATTGCTTCAACGACCAATATTCGCTGCCGACCGACACGCGCGTCACCTACAATGCCGGCGGCAACACGGCCGACACCGACGTGCGGGGCGTCGCCCTGACGCTCGACTGGAAGCCGGGCGACATCAACGTCAAGTCGATCACCTCGTTCCGCAAGGTCGACGTGTTCGTCGACCAGAACCTCGGCGGCAGCGCCTATTACAACAGCCAGGTCGGGCAGGACATCGACTTCAAGTCGTTCAGCCAGGAATATCAGCTCAGCGGCAACCTGCTCGACAAGCGGCTGTCCTACGTCCTCGGCGCCTATTACCAGCGCGAATGGGGGCGGCAGCTCTTCCCGGTCCAGACCGCGCTCGCGCAGTTCCTGTCGGGCGGCGACATCAAGAACGACAGCTATGCCGCCTTCGGCCAGCTCACCTATGAGATCACCAGCAGGCTCTCGCTGACCGGCGGCTTCCGCTACACCTATGAGACGCGCCGGTTCAATCCGGGCCTCCAGCACGTCATCGGCTATGACGACCTGTCGGTGATCAAGATCCCGGGCTTCGTGAATCCCGTCGCCAACGCCTTCGGCACGCCCGGCACGCCGCTGTTCCCGGCGGGCTGGTACAAGCGCAACAGCAAGGCCGGCACGCCGATGATCTCGCTGAGCTACAAGCCGGTCGACGACGTGATGCTCTATGCGACCTATTCGAAGGGCTTCAAGGGCGGCGGCTTCACCATGCGCTTCTTCCCGCCGGTCAAGCCGGCGGCGGGCGTCGATCCCGATACGCTGATCCCCTATGCCAAGCCCGAAAAGGCGACCTCCTACGAGGCCGGCATCAAGAGCGAGTGGCTCGGCGGCAAGCTGCGCCTGAACGTCGCGGGCTTCATCACCGACTACAACAACATCCAGGTCACCTACACGATCGATCCGGACGGCCCGGGCCCGATCGGCCGCTTCCTGCCGGTGCTCGCCAATTCGGGTTCGGCCCGCATCAAGGGCATCGAGGTCGAGAGCGCGGCGGTACCGACCGACTGGCTGCGGATCGATGGCAGCCTCGGCTATATCGACGCCAAATACCGCAAGTTCACCGCGGCGGCGATCGGCGCCTATCCCGCCGCGCTGGGCTTCGACCTGCCCAACACGCCGAAATGGACCTATAATGTCGGGACGACGGTGACCTTCTTCGACAATGAGTCGGGCAATGTCTTCCTGCGCGCCGACTGGGCCTATCGCAGCAGCCAGTTCAAGGAGTTCTCGAACAACCCGTCGCTGTTCCAGAAGGGCTACGGCATCCTCAACGCGGGGCTGACCTACCGGTCCGCCGATCGGAACTGGGACGTGACGCTGGGCGGCACCAACCTGACCGACAAGGCCTATATCGTCAGCGGCGTCGCCAGCTCCGATCGCGCGCAGGCGGTGCGGTCGCGGCCGCGCGAATGGTATCTGACGCTGCGGCACAAGATATGACCGGAGCGCCGCTGATCGGCTATGGCGACCGCTTCGAGGTCGCCCCGGGCGAAAGCCTCGGCTTCCATGTGAGCGCGCCCGCGGGCGGGTTCGAGGCCAGGCTCGTCCGGCTGGCGCGCCGCGCCGGGGACCTCGTCCCGATCGCCTCGGCGATCGACGGCGTCCATGACGGCGCGGAGCGGCCGATCGCCACCGGCAGCCATATGGCGGTGGCGGCCGGCGTGCCGCTGCCCGGCCGGCCGGCGATCTCGCTATGGGTGCGCCCGACCCGGCCGGCGGACGGGCGCGACCAGGCGCTGCTCGGCTGGGGACGGAGCCATGGCTTGTTCCTCGACGGGGAAGGGCGGTTGCGGCTGAGCTGGGGCGGTGTCGAGATCGTCACCGGCCAGCCGCTCGCTGTCGCGCGCTGGAGCGAGGTGCGGGTCGAGACGCGGGGCGACCGGATCGTTCTGTCGGTCCGCACCGCCGACGAGGGGATCGCCGATGGATCGGGGGAGGCGGCGTTGCCTCCAACTGATCTAAAGATCGATCCACAAGCTTTTTATATCGCTGCGATTATAGAGAACGATCTTCCCGTCGCCTGTTTCGACGGGAAGATCGCCCGGCCGCGCGTCGCGGACGGCGGCGCGCCGCTCGCCGCCTGGAATTTCGCGAAGGACCCCGGCAGTCCGGTCGTGATCGACGAGGGCCCCGCGGCGCGCCATGGGCGGCTGTTCCAGACACCGCAGCGCGGCGTCACCGGCCCGGAATGGGACGGTCTCAGTGGCGGCTGGAGCGAGGACCCGGAGGGCTATGACGCGATCGCCTTCCACAGCGACGACCTGACCGACGCGGGCTGGCCCGAGAGCTTCGCCTTCACGCCGCCCGCCGATCTGCCGAGCGAGGCCTATGGCATCGAGCTGCGCCAGGGCGACCAGCGCGACCTGGTGCCTTTCTTCGTCCTGCCGGCGCCGGACGCGGAGCCCGCGCCGCTCGCCTTCCTCGTGCCCAGCTTCAGCTATCTCGCTTATGCCAATGAGCGGCACTGGTGGACCAATCCCGGCGTCGAGGCGATCGCGGGCGCGGCGCTCGACGCGATCGTCGCCCCGATCGAGCGCTGGGCCGAGGAGGCGCGGCTGATCAGCGCCTATGACTATCATCGCGACGGATCGGGCTGCGCCCATGCCTCGCTGCGGCGGCCGCTGGTCAACATGCGCGCCGACTATCGCCATCCGCTGCTGCGCGGGCCGCACCAGCTCGGCGCCGACATCGCGACGATCGAATGGCTGCGCGCGACGGGCCAGCGCTTCGACGTCATCACCGACCATGTCCTGCACGAGCGCGGCGTCGAGGCGCTGAAACCCTATCGCGCGGTGATGACCGGCAGCCATCCCGAATATGTCAGCGCCGCGCTGTTCGACGCGGTCGAGGCCTATGTCGGCGGCGGCGGGCGGCTGATCCACCTCGGCGGCAACGCCTTCTACTTCGTCACCTCGGTCTTCGCGGAGGAGCCGCATGTGATCGAGGTGCGGCGCGGCCATGCCGGCACCATCCCCTGGCAATCGCCGCCGGGCGAGACGCGCCAGGCGGCGACCGGCGAGCCCGGCGGGCTGTGGCGCTGGCGCGGGCGATCGGCGCACCGGCTGCTCGGCACCGGCACGGCGGCGGTCAGCTTCGGCGAGGGGCGGCCCTATGTCCGCGAGGCGGCCAGCCACGATCCCGCCTTCGCCTGGATGTTCGACGGCGTCGACGCGACCGCGATCGATGCGCGGGCCGAGCTGCTGGGCGGGCCCTCGGGCTTCGAGGTCGATGCGATGCGGGCCGATCTCGGCACCCCGGCCGACACCGTCCGGCTCGCCACCGCGACCGGCTTCGATCCGGCGCTGACCTTCATCGCCAGCGAGGACGTGCTGTCGACCGGCACGGCGGGGGCGATGGAATCGCATATCGCCTATCGCCGGCTGGCGGGCGGCGGGCGGGTCTTCTCCGCGCCGTCGATCGCCTGGACGAGCTGCCTCGCCGATCGCGGCGGCGACAACGACGTCGCCCGGATCACCGCCAACGTGATCCGCGCCTTCACCCGGCCCGAGGGGCCGCCCGACCTTCCGACTGCAGGAGGAGACTCCCATGACTGACGCCATCGTCGCGACCGTCGAGCATCGCTTCGCCGGCAAGACGCCCGACCAGCTCTTCCGCGCCTGGATCGATCCGGCGCTGCTGCCGCAATGGCTGGCGCCCGATCCCTACGACCTGGTCCATGCCGAGGTCGAGGCGGCACCGGGCGGCCATTACCGCCACGACATCGTCGGCCCCGACGGCAGGCATGTCGTGATCGGGGAGTTCCTGCGCTTCGATCCGGGGCGGGGGCTCCGCAAGAGCTGGAACTATCGCGGGCCCAATCCCGCTCCGCGACCCGAGCCGACCTTCGTCGACGTCACCATCGAACCGGAGGAGGGCGGCAGCCGCCTCGTCCTCACCCATAGCGGCCTGCGCGATCAGGCGGAGTGGAGCCATTATGACGGCGGCTGGAGGGTCTGCTTCGATCGGTTGGACAAGTTGAGCCTGTAACCATCGGATATTGCTTGAAAAAGGGGAATTGAAATGGATGCGAGACGCATGAAGCGCGCTTTCCTTGCCACGGCCTCGGCCCTGCTGGTCCTGCCCGCGGTACCGGCGCTGGCGCAGGTCGCCGAGCAGGATGCCGGCTATAATCCGGCGTCGCTGGGCGACATCGTCGTGACCGCCCGCAAGCGCGAGGAGTCGGTGCAGACCACGCCGCTGTCGATCTCCGCCTTCGGCGCGCAGGCGTTGCAGGACCGCAACGTGCAATCGTCGGCCGACATCGCCAATTTCGTGCCGAACGTGCAGTTCGACAGCGCGGCGAGCGAGTCCGGCGGCGGCGCGTCGAGCCAGATCTCGATCCGCGGCATCGGCCAGACCGATTATGTCATCACCGTCGAGCCGGCGGTCGGCCTCTATCTGGACGGCGTCTATGTCGGCAAGTCGGTCGGCTCGCTGCTCGACACCGTCGACATCGAGCGGATCGAGGTGCTGCGCGGCCCGCAGGGGACGCTGTTCGGCAAGAACACGATCGGCGGCGCGATCCAGTTCATCTCCAAGCGGCCGAGCGACAAATTCGAGGCCGAGGCGGAGGCGACGGTCGGCCGCTTCAACCGGGTCGACGTGAAGGGCATCTTGTCCGGGCCGCTGTCGGACCGGGTCCGCGCGCGCCTGTCGGGCGCCTATCAGAGCCGCGACGGCTTCATGGACCGGGTCAGCCCCACCGGCGCCAAGACCGGCGAGCAGGGCAATATCAACCGGCTGAGCGGCCGGCTGGTGCTCGAGGCCGACCTGACCGACAATCTGCTCGCCACCCTGTCGTTCGACGGCACCCGCATCCGCGAGCAGTCGCCGGCCCAGGTGCTGCTCAAGGTGGTCGAGACCGACGGCTTCGCCGGCATCTACAACGGCGCGGTGCCGGGCGGGGTCTGCCTGCCGACGGCGGGCCCGTCGCGGTTCGGCAACCCCTATTGCTACAACAGCCAATATGTCCGGCCGATCGACGGCCGCACGACCACCAATTCGGGGCCGAACCAGTCCGATACCGACATCAAGGGCGCGTCGCTGAACCTCGAATGGAAGGGCGACGGCATCACCCTGAAGTCGATCACCGCCTATCGCGACGTCGGCGTCGACGTCGCGCAGGACCTCTACGGGTCGCCCTATTATTATGGCGGGGTCGAGCAGCACATCTCGCAGAAGCAGTTCAGCCAGGAAGTGCAGCTGCTGGGCGACCTGATGGACTCGCGGCTGCAATATGTCGCCGGCCTGTTCTACATGCACGAGAGCGGCACGCAGGTCTTTCCGGTCAACCTGCCGCTGGTGCAGTTCGATTCGGGCGGCAAGATCAAGAATGACAGCTATGCCGCCTTCGGCCAGATCACCTACGACCTGACCGACCAGTTCTCGATCACCGGCGGCCTGCGCTACACTTACGAGCGCAAGCAGTTCAATCCGGGGCTGCAGGTGATCACCGGCTACGACTATCTGTCGACGATCCCGACGCCGGGCGTGACCAATCCGATCGTCGACCTGTTCGGCCCGGTCGGCACCCCGCTGTTCCCGGCGGGCTGGTACAAGCGGACCAGCAAGTCGGCGACGCCGATGGTGTCGCTCAGCTACAAGTTCGACCGCGGCACCATGGCCTATGCGACCTTCTCGCAGGGGTTCAAGGCGGGCGGCTTCACGATGCGCTACTTCCCGCCGGTCATTCCCGCGCCCGGCACCGATCCCGACGACATCGTCTCCTATGCCGGCCCGGAGAAGGCGACCTCCTATGAGGTCGGCCTGAAGACCGAGCTGTTCGACCGCCGCCTGCGCCTCAACGTCGCGGGCTTCTACACCGACTACAAGAACATCCAGGTCACCTATGTGGTCGACCCGGACGGCCCCGGCCCGATCGGCCAGTTCGTGCCGGTGCTCGCCAATTCGGGCACCGCGCACATCAAGGGGATCGAGGTCGAGGGATCGGCGGTGCTGGCCGACTGGTTCCGCTTCGACGGCAGCTTCGGCTATATCGACGCCAAATATGTGAAGTTCAGCGCCGACGCGCTGGCCAACTTCCCCGGCGCGCTGTCGCTGAAGATCCCGAACACGTCGAAGTTCACCTATAATGTCGGCGGCGTCGCGACCTTCTTCAACAACGACCATGGCACGCTGTTCGCGCGCGCCGACTACAGCCGCCGCAGCGGCCAGTACAAGGAGTTCTCGAACGATCCGTCGCTCTTCCAGCCGGCCTATGGCGTGCTCGGCGCGTCGGTGACCTACCGTTCGCCGACCAAGCGCTGGGAAGTGGCGGCCGGCGGCACCAACCTGACCAACAAGGCCTATATCGTCAGCGGCGTCACCAGCTCCGAATATTCCCAGGCGGTCCGCTCGCGCCCGCGCGAATGGTTCTTGCGTCTGCGCTACCAGTATTGATGATGCCGGAAAGGGCTCCTCCGCCGGGGGAGCCCGTCCGGAAAGGGGATGGATTTGGAACGTACCGCCCGGGGCGTGCTCGCGGGGATGGCCCTCGTGGTCATCGGCATGCAGGTTTTCATCATCCAGCCCGGCCTCGTGTCGGTGCTGATCGCGAGCGGGCTGGACGAGAGCATCGTCGGCTATGCCGCCTCGGCCGAGATCTTCGGCATCGCGCTGTCGACCATCGCCGCCGCGTCGATCGGGACGCGGCTGCGCTGGTCGTGGCTGGCGGGCGTGGCGCTGGCGCTGATGGCGGCGGCGAACCTCGCCTCCGCCGTCGCTCCCTCGGGCGAGGCCTTCCTGCTGCTGCGGCTGCTCGCGGGGCTCGGCGCGGGGATCGCCATCTCGCTCGGCTATGCGATGGTCGGCGCGGCCTCCGATCCCGATCGCGCCTTCGGCCATCTGATCGTCGCGGTGCTCGCTTATGGCGCGCTCGGCATCTTCGGCCTGCCGCAGGCGGCGGCGCTGCTGGGGGCGGGCGGCATCTTCGGCCTGCTGGCGCTGATGGCGGCGGCCGGCCTCGCGCTGCTTCCCCTGATCGTCCAGCCCGCCCCGGCGGAGGCGGCCGGGCAGGAGGGCGGCGGGCCGCGCGCCGGCCCCTATCTGCTGCTCGGCGCGGTCTTCCTGTTCTTCCTGGGGCAGGGCGTCGTCTGGGCCTTCCTGTCGCTGATCGGCGAGCGGATGGGCATCGCTCCGCAATCGGTCGCCAACGGCCTGACGATCGCGCAGCTCGCCGGCATCCCGGGCGCCTTCGCGGCGTCGCTGGGCCAGCGGATCGGCCATCGCCGGCTGATCGCGATCGGCACGATCGGCTGCGTCGTGCCGCTGGCGGTGATGACGATGCGGCTCGATGCGATCGGCTATGGCGTCGGCATCAGCATCTTCAACGCCGCCGCCAACCTGATGACGCCGCTGCTCGTCGCGATCGTCGCCGGGATCGACCGGGGCGGGCGGCTCGTCCAGCGCGCCGCCGCGTTGCAGATGCTCGGCCTCGCGGTCGGGCCGGCACTGTCGACGCCGCTGATGGGGCAGGGCTTCGGCCCGATCCTCGCCTTGTCGATCCTGCTGTTCCTGCTGTGCTGGCTCTTCTCCGCGCTCGACCTGCGCGGCGCGCGGCGCAGGCTGTCGGAAAATAATTAGTCAAGCGATTGCTTGCTAATTGAGAAACGATCTGTCCGTCGTCGGGACATTTGGCGCAGATGGTTGCGCAGAGAAGAGGAGATCGGGCCTCGTCTGGGGTTGATGTTTAGGCGGCGAGCTTGCGGTGAAGCAAGCGTCGCTGTTCGATGGTCTTTCGCTTGATGCGTTTCCTCCGTTCGATAATGGCGGCGGCCCTGCCGAAATAGGCGTCGGCCGGTGTCACGTTGTCGAGGCTCTCGTGATAGCGGCGATGGTTATAATGCTCGACGAAGGCCTCGACCTGCCGTTCGAGATCGCCAGGCAGGAAGTAGTGCTCCAGCAGGATGCGGTTTTTCAGGGTCTGGTGCCAGCGCTCGATCTTGCCCTGGGTCTGGGGATGTAGCGGAGCGCCGCGAACATGGCTCATGTCATGGGCTTTGATCCAGTCGGCGAGTTCGCCGGCGATGTAGCTCGGTCCGTTGTCGCTGAGCAGCTTTGGTTTGTGCCTGACGGTGGCGTGGTCGCAGCCTGAGGCTTCGAGCGCGAGTTGCAGCGTGTCGGTCACGTCCTCGGCCCGCATCGTGGTGCACAGCTTCCAGGCGATGATGTAGCGCGAGAAATCGTCGAGCACGGTGGAGAGGTACATCCATCCCCAGCCGATGATCTTGAAGTAGGTGAAATCGGTCTGCCACATCTCGTTCGGGCGGCTGGTCTTGCGATGGAACTCGTCGGCCGCCTTGACCACGACGAAGGCCGGGCTGGTGATCAGGTCATGCGCCTTGAGCAGGCGGTAGACCGTTGATTCCGAGACGAAATAGTCCTTCTCATCGGTGAAGCGCACCGCCAGTTCGCGGGGCGACAGATCGGACTGCTCCAGTGCCATCTCGACGATCTGGTCCTGAATGGCGCCGGGGAGGCGGTTCCAGACCCGGCTCGGCGCGGAAGGACGATCCTCCAGCGCCTCGGGGCCGCCTTCGAGATAGCGATCATACCATCGGTAGAAGGTCCGCCGCGCGACGCCCAACTGGTCGAGGGTCCGCTTCGCCGGCAGGTGCGACTGCTCGACGATGCGGATGATCTCCAGCTTCTCGGATCCCGGATACCTCATTCGGGGTCTCCCCCATCCGCGATCATGCTTTTTTTCAGCAGCCGGTTTTCGAGCGTGAGGTCGGCGACGGCCTCCTTCAGGGCACGCGCCTCACGGCGCAGATCCTGTACCTCGCCGCTCGTCGCGGCACGGGCGGTGTCGCCCGCCAGCCGACGCTTCCCGGCCTCCATGAACTCCTTTGACCAAGTATAATACAAGCCCTGGGCAATGCCCTCCTTGCGGCACAGCTCCGCGATGCTGTCATCGCCGCGCAAGCCCTCCAGAACCACGCGGATCTTGTCCTCCGCCGAGAAATGCCGGCGTGTCGCGCGCCGGATATCCTTCACCACCTGTTCGGCCGACGCCTTGGGTTTGCGGGCCGATTTTACGCTTGAGGATTTGGGCTTCATCTTCGTTCCTTCGTCACTACGACGAAGCCCAAATCCTCCTTACATCACAACCTCAAATCTGTGCCATTGGCGCTGACGGCGGACACCCCCATGCCTCTGACGGAGACTCAAGCCAAGAATGCCAAGCCACGCGAGCGAGCGTACAAGCTTGCCGATAGCGAGGGCTTGTTCCTGCTCGTCCAGCCGAACGGCACGAAGCTTTGGCGGATGAAGTACCGAGTTGCAGGCAAGGAGAAGTTGCTGTCGTTTGGCGCTTATCCGGCGTTGGGGATCGCCGCCGCCCGGGACAAACGCAAAGCGGCCAAGGCGCTCCTTGCCGAGGGCAAGGATCCAATGAAGGCCAAGGGGGAGGTGATATCGGAGAACGGTGACACCTTCTACATGGTAGCGAAACGCTGGCACGAGAACCGCCAGTCGGCATTGAATCCAGCGCATGCCGAACGTGTCTGGTCACGAATGGAGCGGGACGTTTTCCCCTCCCTAGGACAGAAGCTGATCCACGAGATCACTGCCCCAGAGGTCCTGGACATGATCCGCAGGATTGAGACACGAGGCGCGCTCGATATCAGTCGGCGTGCCAAGCAAGGGGTAGGGCAGGTCTTTCAGTTCGCGATTGCTTGCGGGCTGGCATCCAGCGATCCCACTGCTCACCTCAGTGGCGCCCTCAAGCCTCGGCCGAGGGTGAAGCACATGAGCCGCCTTCCTTTGGTGGAGATACCTGCGTTCCTCGAAAAGCTGCGAGCCTACCAAGAGGAAGGTGACCGGCGCTCGGCGATCACCCGCGATGCAGTGCTATTCGCCTTGCTGACCTGGGTCAGGACAAAAGAGCTTCGACTGGCCGTCAAATCCGAATTTGAAAATATCGATGGTACAGAACCCGTTTGGCGGATTCCGGCTGCGCGCATGAAGATGGGGCGTGAACACCTTGTTCCACTTTCCGCTCAGGCCGCACTCCTTGCTAGGAAAATGGTATCGACGGCAACCGGTGATTACCTGTTTCCCGGCACCCACCCAGACAAGCCTTTGTCTGAAAACACGATGATCTATGCGCTTTACCGCCTTGGCTATCATAGTAGGCAGACCATCCATGGTTTTCGAGGCCTCGCCAGCACATGGGCGAACGAGCAGCTGGTTGAATTTGGCAAGCCAGCGATGTGGATCCGGAAGTACCATGAGGATTGGGTCGAGATGCAGCTCGCTCATTCAGAGAAGAATGATGTCAGGGGGGCTTACAACGCGGCGGAGTATCTCACGCCTCGCCGGCGAATGATGCAGGATTGGGCTGATTTCCTCGATGGGCGCAAGGTAGTCGATATCAAGAAGGGGCGAAAGCGCGCTGCGTGACGCCCGTCAGCAGAAGCATTCATTCCGATCAACTGCCACTCGATGCAGTTCGCACTAAAACTGCCAGCGCCGCAGGACGTCGCGGACATATCCGGGTGTTTCGCCATTGCGGGGAATGCCGCCTGCACGTTCGACTGCCCCTGGTCCCGCATTGTAGGCCGCCACGGCCAGGTGGACCACGCCAAACCTGTCGAGCATCTGCCGCAGATACCGAGCAGAGCCGAAGATGTTGGCCATAGGATCGAAGCGATTGAAGACCCCGAGTTCCTTTGCCGTTGCTGGCATTAGCTGCCCAAGACCTGCTGCGCCTGCTGGGCTGATGGCGAAGGGGTTGTATCGAGATTCTGTCCATACGAGTGCATCGAGCAGGCCGACGGGCAGTGCATACTTCGCTTCCGCTGCATAGACATGGGGCAGGTAGCTTGCTCGCCTAAAGCCGGATGGGCCAGGTTTGGCCTTGGGTTCGTATCTGTATGGCAGGTTGACCCGGCCATTTTGTGGCACAGTCAGAACAGGTGCCGGGCTGTCTTGGGTGGATCGCCAGAGCCCATGCTCGACCAACTGGAAGCCGTTCGATGCCTCAGCAATCCGAATGCCTTCGGAGTGGCTGGCGGGGACTTCGATTGTATCTGGCGTTGGCAACTCCTGGGCACTGGCGGGGATAGAAGAGGTGATCGCGATGCCTGCGATCGCGAGAGCTTTCATTGTCATTTCTCGATCCTTGGGTAGCCGAATCGAGTTGGAACATATAAAGAACAAAAGGCGTAGGAAAATGGTTTGGCGCGAGTGCAGAGCGGAGGCTGCACGGGGAGGGCATCTCAACCGGAGTAGGTCGATGCCCCCGTTAGATAATGCTCATCAACTCGAACGCCGAGCCCGGACCATCGTCGAAAGCCTTCAGGGTACATGGCGTCAGGGCAAAGGTATGTGCTGCTGCCCCGCTCACGACGATCGTAATCCGTCGCTTAGCGTGACCTTGGGGCGCAAAGCCATACTGTTTCATTGCTTTGCGGGATGTCCGAATGAGGATGTGATTGCGGCGCTGGATCGCCAGGGCGTTCGCAGCCGCGACCTTTTCAACGGCTCAGACGCCGGGAACATCGAACGGCAAGGTCATGGCGACTTCAGTCCCAATGCGCGGCGCTTGTGGCAATCGGCGACGGTGATCTCCGACAGCCCTGCCGCACAATACCTTGCGCAGCGCGGTCTTCTGCGCGGATCCGATCAACTCCGTTACCTGGCGCGCACGCCGCTCGGGCCGCGCGGCGCTGTCCAATTTCTCCCTGCGATGCTGGCCGCAGTAACGACCGACATTGGCATAATCGCGGTACACCGAACGTTTCTCGACTTGGCGAGCGGCAAGCTTGCCGGTTTCGAGCGGCCCAAGCGTGCGCTTGGCACCTTAGGTTGTGGTGCCATCAGACTAGCGCCGCCGGTGTTAGGGCATCTTGGACTTGCCGAAGGGATCGAGAGCGCCCTGTCAGCCACGCAGCTGTTCGGGGTCCCGTGCTGGGCAACGCTCGGGAACGAGCGCTTCGGCCTTGTTGCGATTCCAGAGAGCGTGCGTGAGCTCCATCTGTTCATCGACAATGATGCCGGAGGCGCTCTCGCGGAACAGCGAGCGCTGAAGGCTTACGCTGCGCCTAATCGTGTCATCCACTCACGAGCACCGGCCTCGCCCGGTTTTGACTGGAACGATGAGCTGAAGTCCCGGCTTGCCCGTAAACCTGATCCGTTGGGCAGAGGGGAGGGGGCCTTTGGCTGATTGAGGCCTGCCCGCCGCAGGACCTCGTCAGGAGGTTCCCATGTCCAATTCTTCCCTCGCCTTTGCATTCGATGAACCATCACCGCCCGCTGTTGCGACTGCGGCCCAGATCATGGTTTCAGAGCTCGCAGCAGGCCGCGCGCTGTCACGCAGCGACGTTACGCGTATCATGAGCGAGCACTTCGGGGGCAGCGATGCTCTCGGGCGTTGGTCGGTGCGTGACGCCCACGCAGCTCTAGAGCTGGCACAGGTTCAACACCTGCAAGCGTTCCATCAGATCCAGCTCTCAACCCCGATCGACGAGGCGGATCAGTTCTTCTGCTGCCTCGATGACCGAATTCCGACCCAGACCAATCGCAGCGACGAGCAGATCGAATGGCAGCAATTCGCAACGCCGCCGCGCCTCGCCTGGCTTGCCGCACGGGCCTGTGGGCTGATACCCGACGAGCTCGTGCTCGAACCTTCGGCCGGTACCGGCATGCTCGCAGTCTGGGCGACCAAAGCCGGTACGCGCCTTGCCTTGAACGAAATCTCGCCGCTGCGCCGCGACTGCCTGAAAGCTGTGTTCCCGGCTGCCCGCGTGACCGGACATGATGCCGAGTTGATCGACGAATTGCTCGATCCGGCCATCATCCCGAGCGTCGTGCTGGTGAACCCCCCGTATTCTCACGGGATCGAGCGGGGCCACGATGGCCGCACCGGGGCGAGGCATCTGCGATCTGCCTGGAACCGGCTTGCCCCCGGCGGCCGGCTTGTCGCGATCATGCCCGAATGGTTCGATTGCGCGCGGTTTCTGGCCGGGGTGAAGGGGCCGGTGTCGCCGCGGCTTAATGCCGCGGTCGAACGTGCCTTCATCAGGAACGGCACCGGGATCACCACGCGACTGTTGGTTCTCGACAAGGTAGAAAGCTCCAACGAGCCCGTCGCTATTCGCACTAACGAGTTCCGCCAGCTGGTCGATCTTGTCGATGCCCTGCCTGCTCGCGACAGCAGGCAGGCCGCAACCGAACAATCGAGCCTTCCAACTCGTTCGCCGTTCCGACTGGTAGCCGCGCCACGCAGACCGATCCCGGCCCTGGCAACGATCACTCGAGCTGCCTCAATGACCATCGGCGCGCTGACCTACGAGGCGCTCGCAACCCCTGCGCAGCTTGAGGCACAGGTCGGCCACTATCTGCCCTATCGCCCGAGCCGGATCGTGATCGATGGCGCGGCCGAGCATCCAACGCCGCTCGTCGAGTCCGTCGCCATGGGGTCGATCTCGGCACCCAAGCCGGACGCGGTGCCGCAGCTGCCCGACGGGCTTATCGCCAAGGGGTTGCTGTCTGCTGCCCAGGCAGAGACCCTGATCTACGCCGCCAGCGCTCACGCCCGCGATCTTCCCGGCCGGTTCGAGCCCGAGGACAAGGGCTGTTCGCTGAAGGCATCTGCGGAAGGCCAGACCTACCGGCAGGGCTATTTCCTCGGGGATGGCACTGGCGCTGGTAAGGGCCGTCAGGTTGCCAGTGTCATTCTCGATCGCTGGGTGCGTGGCGAACGCCGCCATATCTGGATTTCGAAGAACGAGGCGCTGCTCGAAGATGCCCGGCGCGACTGGGCCGCCCTTGGTGGTCTCCCAATTGACATCCAGCCGCTGGCGTCCTGGAAGCTGGGCACCCCCATCGCCATGCACGACGGGATACTCTTCGTGACCTACCCGACCCTGCGGTCGGGCCGAAGCGACGCAACCCGTCTCGACCAGATCCTCGCCTGGGCTGGTGAGGAATTCGACGGCGTGATCGTGTTCGACGAAGCGCACGCCATGGCCAACGCCGCTGGCGGCGAAGGATCGCGGGGCAAGGTCAAAGGATCGGAGCAAGGGATTGCCGGGGTGCGCCTGCAAAACCTCCTCCCCCGGGCAAGGGTGCTCTACGCCTCGGCCACGGGAGCGTCTGACGTCAACAACCTAGCCTATGCGACGCGCCTCGGGCTCTGGGGTCCGGAGACCGCGTTTGCCAATCGCGAGGCCTTCGTTGCCGACATTCGCGATGGCGGAATTGCAGCAATGGAACTGGTCGCGCGGGATCTCAAATCGCTCGGCATCTATACGGCCCGAGCACTCTCCTTCGCCGGTGTCGAGTATGAAATCCTCGAGCATTGCCTGAACGAGGATCAGATCGCGGTCTATGATGCCTATGCTGATGCCTGGGCGATCATCCACGCCAACCTGCGCGAAGCGCTGGAGGCCACACGGATCGTCGACAGCGAGACCGGGGGGACGCTCAACTCTGGTGCCAAGTCCGCAGCCCTGTCGATCTTCGAGGGAACCAAGCAGCGCTTCTTCGCGCAGCTGCTTCTGTCTATGAAGCTCCCCAGCCTGCTGCCCGCGATCGATACGGTGATCGCCGAGGGGCACGCTGTTGTTGTCCAGCTGGTTTCGACGGCAGAAGCCATGCTCCACCGCCGGCTTGCAGACCTATCGAACGAGGAACGCGAGGCTCTGGAGATCGACCTGTCTCCGCGGGAATATGTGATCGACTATCTCGCCAAGAGCTTTCCTGTCCGCCTGATGGCGGTGTTCACAGACGAAAACGGCAACCCTTGGTCCGAGCCGATGAGTGACGAGCAAGGCGCTCCCGTGTTGTGCCGCTCCGCGCTTGCAGCGCGCGACCGGATGATCGAGCAGCTCTGCGCCCTGCCGCCGATTGCTACTGCGCTCGATGCCATCATTGAGCGCTTCGGCGTTGACCAAGTGGCCGAAGTGACCGGTCGCACCCGTCGGCTCATCGTCGGCCGCGACGGTCGTCAGAAACTCCAATCCCGGTCGCCCCGCGCCAACGTCGCTGAGACCCAGGCGTTTATGGACGGTGCCAAGCGTATCCTGGTGTTCTCCGATGCCGGGGGCACCGGGCGTAGCTACCATGCCGATCTGGCCGCGAAGAACCAGGCTCGCCGCGTCCACTTCCTGCTCGAGCCGGGCTGGCGGGCTGACGCCGCAATCCAGGGGCTCGGCCGGACCAACCGCACCAATCAGGCATCGGCCCCGCTGTTCAGGCCAGTGACGACAGATGTGCGCGGCGAGCGCCGGTTCATCTCAACGATCGCGCGGCGCCTGGACAGTCTTGGTGCTCTTACGCGCGGGCAGCGCCAGACCGGCGGGCAGAACCTGTTCGATCCCGCTGACAATCTCGAAAGCATCTACGCCAAGGAGGCGCTCCATCGCTGGTTCGGCCTGTTGTTCACCGGCAAGCTCGAAGCGGTCAGCCTCGTGCGCTTTCAGGAGCTGACGGGCCTGCGGATCGAAGCACCCGACGGGTCGATGATCGATGACTTGCCTTCGATTCAGCGGTGGCTCAATCGCATCCTTGCGCTTTCCATAGCCCTGCAGAACGCGATCTTTGACGAGTTCATGGGGCTGGTTGAAGCGCGCATCGATGCCGCCCGGCAGGCTGGCACCCTTGATCTCGGCTTGGAGACCATCGCGGTTGAGGACTTCACGATCCTATCGGACACGCTGCTGCGCACAGATCCGGCATCGGGCGCGACCACCCATCTGCTGGAACTGGAAATCGCCAGAGCCTTGAAGCCGCTAACGTTGAAGCGGCTCGAGGAGATCCACGGCCTCACCGGGCAGCGGCAGCGACCGGTTCGGAACGCCCGTTCTGGTCGGGTCGCCCTGCTGGTCCCCGCTCGCAGTATTCTTGCCGATGACGGCACGCGCGTGACCCGCTTCGAATTGCTGCGTCCCCTCAAGCGCAGCCACATCACCGAAGATCAACTGGCGGAGAGCAGCTGGGAGGATGTCTCCCTCGACGATTTTCAAAATTCCTGGGCGACCGAGATCGAAGAAGCCCGTTCCAGCCACAAACGCGAGCGCCTCTATCTTGCGACGGGCCTCCTGCTTCCGGTCTGGGACAAGCTCCCTTCGGATTTCGTGAGGGTGAGCCGCATCTCGGCAGCAGATGGCCGTTCGCTCCTCGGCCGCGAGGTTCCCGCCCATTGTGTGCCCGAACTGTGCCGAGCGCTGGGTCTGGAACGCGAGCAAACGCTTTCCGCCGACGACATTGTCCAGACCGTCCGGGCAACGGGCAGGGCCATGGAGTTCGCGGGCCGCGAGCTGCTCATGGTCAAGCGCAGCCTGGTCAATGGCTCACAGCGACTTGAGCTTACGGGATGGAGTGCTGCTCGGCTCGACTGGTATAAGGCCCAAGGCTGCTTTACCGAGATCATCCGCTATCAGACCCGGCTCTTCGTGCCGATCGAGGGCGCTGCGAGCGTGATTGCTAGACTGGCATCATCGGCATAGTTCCTTGCCAAATGGCATTCTTCACCGTATATGATGCCATATGGAGAACTGCCATGCTGGCTCTGCAACCCGTTGATACTGCCGTTACCGCCTTCCGGCCCGATCCGATTACCCAGGACGAGGCAGCTGCCATGTTCCGGGCAGTCCTCAATCTGTTCGGCAAGTGGGAGTTGACCGACGAGCAGGCAGCAACTTTGCTCGACATGCCTGTTCGATCCTATCGGCGCTGGAAGGCGGAAGGCCCCGGGCGGGTTTCGCGCGATGGGCGTGCGCGCCTCTCCAACCTTATGGGCATCCACAAGGCGCTTCGGATCATCTTCTCGGAAGCGACGCGGGGATATTCCTGGATCGGGGCGGCCAACGACGCGTTTGGTGGAGTTAGTGCTCTCGACGTGATGCTCGGGGGTGAACTCACCGACATCATGCGGGTGCGTCGCTACCTCGACGCCGAGCGCGGTGGCTGGTGAGCGGAATAGCGGATATCCCCGTTTCCCGAGTTGAGTGGAAGGGCGCTGTCAGGATCATCCGCAGTGCCTTTCCACCGATCGACCTGTTCGAAGATATCGCCGATCCGGCCGACTGGCCGCTTTTGATCTCGGCAGAGCAGAAGACCAATCCCCGCATCATGGCGACGATTGGCAACCTCGACCTCGTGCCTGCTGACCGCCGCGTCGGCGGCGGCGGTGCTTCCTACCTCATGGCGCCATTCACCCACGTCAGCACCGACCGGCCAAGTCGTTTTACCGACGGCAGTTACGGTGTGCTCTATGTCGGGGATAGGTTCGAGACTGCGCTGTTCGAGACAATCCACCACCATGCCCGCTTCATGAAACGGACAAAGGAAATGCCTGGCTGGACCTCGCAGTTCCGAGAGATCGTCATGTCGGTCGACGCGGACTTGCATGATCTCCGAACTTTGGCGGGGAATCCGGATCCGGCGCTCGATCCTGACAGCTACACCGCCTCCCAAGCGCTGGCGCGGCACCTCAGGGGCTCGGGATCGGACGGGATTGCCTACCCGAGCATTCGGAATCCCGGTGGAGAATGCGTTGCGCTCTTCTACCCGGACCGCGCGTCAAATCCGCTCCAGGGACGACACCTCGACTATCACTGGAATGGGACGCGCGTCGATCTCGTACGTGATGCCGGCTCAGGGGCTGTGTTCCGCGTCATCGACTTGCCCATCGATCCTGTTTGAGCGCATGAGTTGGGTTTCCGGCCAAGTGCTGTAGGATCTCGGTGCGCACTGGGCAGCCAGCAGGATCATGCCTGCGCACCAGCCTTCACAAGTTCATGGAGGGCCTTGTCCGGCGAAATCGGTCCCTTGTACAGCGGGCTACACGGTGTCTCCGCTAGCTTGGCGGAAATCGCCCGAAGGTCGTCGTCATCGCCCTTTTCATAGGCATAGGCGGCCAACCAGAATTCGGCCTGCTTAACGAACTCATTGAGGATGCCCACAACACTCCGGTTTGCGGTCTTTGCATACTGGACCTTGTCCATGCGCCAGACTTCCTGGGCGATGAATTCGGGTGGGACTCCGTGCTCTTTCAAGACGAGCGCTAGCTGGCTAGCAAATCTTTGAGCAAGCGTCGCGACTGGAGCCAGCGGCATGAGCACGGGGAGCAGCGTGCGCTCTGAAACCAATAACGCCGCTTGCGGCTTCCAGAACAGGACAGTGGCATACCAGTTGCCCGGCGCGGTGTCGCTTTGCCCAGGCGCAACGATTTCCGGTTTGATCCGATCGAGTAACTTCTTGGTGCAATGGAGACGAAACATGGCGGCCCACGATAATGTTCGGTGTCCAGCGCGTCTACCGAAGCTGCCTGCCTCGCTGCTGGAATGACGAGAACCGCAGCACACATCGTCGAAGACAGGGGAGTTATGCGGGGTGTCAGAGCTAACAAGCCTGAAGACATTTGTGACCAAGCTCGCCGGGCACATCGCTGCTGAGGCAGCCCGATCATAATCCCCGAGCTGTGCTCAACCCATAGAATTGTAGGCGTAGGCCAAGTCCTTGTGGTATTGAGCAATGATGCATACTTTGCAGGCACAGTTCTCGGATGTAGATGACCTTCTCAGAGAAGCGATGCATGGTCATTTGCATGGCCGCGGCTCCTTTCTGATAAAAAAATCAGGACGTATTGGGCCACTTGTCGAGTTACTCGCCGCTGCCCAGCAATTTCCGGCCGAGTATGCATCCGTTTCTTTTGCGGGGTCATTTGCCCCGAAAGTTCGCGATGCTTGGGAAACGGGCCAGCCGTTCGGCGGCGGCTTCAGCGACCAAGCTGGGGCGTTTCCATTGCCGTTAGAGAATCCTGTAGAGACCCGTGATCCGGTTTGGGAGCAATGGCTCCTCCACGTAGAAAATGCTGCCAAAAATAGAGGCTTTCCTTCCGGGCTCGTCGCATCGCTGGTAGGGGCATTGGGTGAGATGCAGGACAATGTCTATGAGCATAGCGGCGCGGCCCAAACAGGGCTGGTCGCCTATGCAGTTACGGATCGCACCTTCGAGTTTGTGGTGGCGGATCGCGGCATGGGTGTGCTGGAGACGCTGCGGCAAAACCCTGATTACGCGCATCTGCCGGACGCAGGTGCGGCGCTGACGGAGGCGATCCGACCTGGGGTTTCGCGGTTCCCTGCTTCCAGCGGACGGGGCCAGGGATTTATCCAGCTTTGCAGGTCAATGGTGACAGACCGGGTCGAGCTTCGCTTCCGCTCTGGTGATCATGCGCTCACGCTATGCCCAACAAATGATCCCCTTAACGGGCACCAGCGGCTCAGCCATACTTCAGCCCTCGCGGGCCTGACGATCAGCGCGATTTGGCGCGCGGAAACCCCGTGAAGCGGCGTCGCGCCGTCGTTCTGCGTGGGTGCGCTCCAAGATAATGTGGTGACTGTGAAGCGCTGCGACGTTCTGTTGCAGCAAGGCGTCGATTGGGGCACCGCGCGGCGTTGGGCGCTTGCGCCACACCAATTTCCCGTCGGGGCGGAATTGCGCTTCCTGGCGGCAGCGGGTCTTGGTGAAGGCGTCGGTATCGATCATCGTCACCGCTGCAAAAGCTGCACGCAGTGGTTCCAGTGCCCGCATGCCGCCACGCACCACCAAGCCCAGCGGCTGGGGTACGCGGGCGGCAAGCGCGGTGAGCTGCGCCACATGCCAATCGAGCCGTTCGCCACGGCCCGTACCGGTCGCGAACTCGAAGGCCAGGCATTGAATTTCCGGGCGTTCGGCGATCAGCTCGGCCCAGCGCTCGTAATCCCGTTCGGTGCGCGCGTTGACATGCAGCGCGGTCGGAAGCCCTGCCTGCATCATCTCAACGGCAGCCAGCAGGATGCGTTTCATGGCATGCATGTTGTCAGTGCGGGGCACGTCGGTCAGCACGCTGTAATTGGGTGGCGTGATCAGCGCGATGTCGAATGCCGCCAGCTGCTCCAGCATGGCAACCCTGTCTGTTGCCGCCCAATAGCGCTCAATCCTGCGGTCGCGTGCTACCCCTGAAATCACCAGTCGGGCGTTCGGATCGATGCCGAACTTCTGACTCAACGCATCCCTGTCGGGATAGCGCAGCTTGCCCGCATTGATGTCCAAAAGCGCATGGAGCGGCAGCGCGACAATCGGAGAGTTGAGCGTGCCGACGCGCGCCGTCGAATGCTCGATCAACGGAACCATGGACGGCAGTGCCTCAACGGGGACGATTGGGGCGCTGGGCGCGTTCTTGAGGTCCAGGCCATTGACCTCCCGCAGGCGTTCCACAAACTGTTTGGGGTTGCCCCGGCAGATTAAATCGCATGTCGCCTTGTCATCGCAGCGGCAATAGTCGCCACAGTCGAAGAAGCTGGCGCTGTTGTGTGCACCACCACAGATGGGCCGATCAACGCAGCTTGCGCAGCCCAATGAACAGGGCATGGTGGCAGCGTCGTCCCACAAGCGCTGCGAGTTGCGCACGATGCGGGGCAGCGAATTATTGTTGGCATTCTTCATTGCAAACGAAGCTCCACGCTGTTGCCGAACAGGCTGACCCGTTCAACGATCCCGAGTGCGACGCCGCCGCAGTCGGTAATGGTTGTGCGCATGTCGGACGGCAGGCCGTTGACGGCACCGATGCGGCTTTGCCCCCGGCACACCATGGCGTTGCCGGACCCACACTGTACGACCAGCTCGTCGCCCGCCCGCACGCTCATGCCGGGGTCGATGTCCGCTGTAATGGTCCGCTGTTGTGACCCGAACCGGACATCGAACAGGCCCGGCTGCTTGAGGCGGTCCACGCCCTTGTTCCAGCGCTTGCGCCAGGGCTGGCCAGACTGTTCGCGGATGAAGTCAGCACCCATTACGCGGTCTCCATCACCGGGCTGAACAGCTTGGTTTTGCCGTGCCGCACTTCCTTCAGCATGCCCTTGGCGGACAACGTCGCCAGCCGGTTGTTCCATGCAGTCGTGCCGATCTTGTCATCGGGGCGGAGCTTGGCCAGCTCGGGCGCAGAAATCGGATGGTGCTGGGCAATCAGTTGGATGGTGCTCATCTGCCCTGCGTCGAGCTCCCCAAGGATGCGGGGGCCAGTGGCCGCGCCATCGGCATCAAGGGCACATGCCCAAATGGCGTCGTTGCGCCCCCGAAGGTAGGTCGCAAGCTCTTCTTCGATAGTCGCATTGGCATTGGCGACTACTGGGTAGATCATGCCAGCAGCGTTGCGGCAGAAGTCGCGGAAGCCCATGACGGCTTCGCGAAGGAACGAACCCGTCGCGATGTCCACCTCCGCGAAATCGAGGAAGGCAAGGGTCGGCTCGGCCACCGGCTTCGTCTTCTCGATCAACTGGGCGAGCATCTGCCGCCCCATGGCGCTACCGGCCAGCGTTGTGCTGCCGGTTGGGTTGGTCAGCATCGGGTATCGAATCATTTCACAATCCTCACTAATGAAAGTGAGATAAGTGAGGGGGGCCGGTTCGTCAAGGTTCGTGGGCCAACCTTCGCCGATGTTGAGGACAATCCGGGTAGCCGCCTGCAAAGGCGACATTTAGGGCCGCTGGTCCCGGCGTCGGAAGCTGCCGGTCGTTCACCGATGCTGTTCGGCGGCCGAATGCCGATTGATCAGGAAGGAAATTCCGATCACGAAGGGACATGCCTGAGATCACCATTTACGTTCCTGATTTCGCCTCAATGGAAGACGACGCGGTTCGCCAACATCCACTGACCAAGCATAGCGATGGTAGGTGGAGTTCCTTGTCGCAGTTGTTGAAAACCGACTTTGAAACTGAGCGAATGAGCCTCAATGAAACATGGGCAATGACTTCGCTTGCGTGGCGTTGCCCGGCGTGCGGCAGAAAAAAGATCGACAGTGCTAGGAAGACCGAAAGCGGCGTCATCCTGTGCCAGCTCGAACGTCATCACGATCATTTGGGCGATCTCGCCGCCCGCATTCTGCGGGAGACCGCGTGGTTAGACAACACGGACCCCCTCTACACGCAGCGCAAACGCGCTTGCGCTTCGGTTCTGCCCTTGGTCGAGCGCTTCGCAGAGACACTGGTTTGCATGGATTGCAATGCGGCTGACGCAGCGATGAAGAAGGATCTCGGTGGTCGTGTCCACCGCGACTTTAGCTTTAGCCCCGGCGAGATTGGCGCATTTGTCGATGCCCGTCCCAACCGTCCCCACGAACTCAATTTCGCAAAGGGGTTGGAGAATTGGGCGAAGGCCGACGCGGACTTCCAGCAGCGCCTCGTTTTTGTCGAGCAAATAGCGGGTCGATTGACCCTCGGCTTGCACGACCGTGAACAATACAATGATTCATACAACTTGGCCGGCGACCAGGACGCCCGTATGTTTCTGAGTCTCGCGACGGACCAGCTTGGTGCCAGAGGCAGGTTGCCACCATTGTGGGAAGCGTTACGCGCAAGGTCATGTGCCAGCGACGGCCATAAGTCGGCACAGACAAAAGCAACTGCTTCGCGCGTTCGGACCCCGACACCGAAGGAGTTCACCGAATATGATCGCTCCATGCAAAAGCCCGGACCGTGGAGCAAGACCGCTGCGGACTGGCGCTGCGCCTGCTGCTCGCGATTAAAACAGTGTCCGTCGTCGGGACATTTGGCGCAGATGGTTGCGCAGAGAAGAGGAGATCGGGCCTCGTCTGGGGTTGATGTTTAGGCGGCGAGCTTGCGGTGAAGCAAGCGTCGCTGTTCGATGGTCTTTCGCTTGATGCGTTTCCTCCGTTCGATAATGGCGGCGGCCCTGCCGAAATAGGCGTCGGCCGGTGTCACGTTGTCGAGGCTCTCGTGATAGCGGCGATGGTTATAATGCTCGACGAAGGCCTCGACCTGCCGTTCGAGATCGCCAGGCAGGAAGTAGTGCTCCAGCAGGATGCGGTTTTTCAGGGTCTGGTGCCAGCGCTCGATCTTGCCCTGGGTCTGGGGATGTAGCGGAGCGCCGCGAACATGGCTCATGTCATGGGCTTTGATCCAGTCGGCGAGTTCGCCGGCGATGTAGCTCGGTCCGTTGTCGCTGAGCAGCTTTGGTTTGTGCCTGACGGTGGCGTGGTCGCAGCCTGAGGCTTCGAGCGCGAGTTGCAGCGTGTCGGTCACGTCCTCGGCCCGCATCGTGGTGCACAGCTTCCAGGCGATGATGTAGCGCGAGAAATCGTCGAGCACGGTGGAGAGGTACATCCATCCCCAGCCGATGATCTTGAAGTAGGTGAAATCGGTCTGCCACATCTCGTTCGGGCGGCTGGTCTTGCGATGGAACTCGTCGGCCGCCTTGACCACGACGAAGGCCGGGCTGGTGATCAGGTCATGCGCCTTGAGCAGGCGGTAGACCGTTGATTCCGAGACGAAATAGTCCTTCTCATCGGTGAAGCGCACCGCCAGTTCGCGGGGCGACAGATCGGACTGCTCCAGTGCCATCTCGACGATCTGGTCCTGAATGGCGCCGGGGAGGCGGTTCCAGACCCGGCTCGGCGCGGAAGGACGATCCTCCAGCGCCTCGGGGCCGCCTTCGAGATAGCGATCATACCATCGGTAGAAGGTCCGCCGCGCGACGCCCAACTGGTCGAGGGTCCGCTTCGCCGGCAGGTGCGACTGCTCGACGATGCGGATGATCTCCAGCTTCTCGGATCCCGGATACCTCATTCGGGGTCTCCCCCATCCGCGATCATGCTTTTTTTCAGCAGCCGGTTTTCGAGCGTGAGGTCGGCGACGGCCTCCTTCAGGGCACGCGCCTCACGGCGCAGATCCTGTACCTCGCCGCTCGTCGCGGCACGGGCGGTGTCGCCCGCCAGCCGACGCTTCCCGGCCTCCATGAACTCCTTTGACCAAGTATAATACAAGCCCTGGGCAATGCCCTCCTTGCGGCACAGCTCCGCGATGCTGTCATCGCCGCGCAAGCCCTCCAGAACCACGCGGATCTTGTCCTCCGCCGAGAAATGCCGGCGTGTCGCGCGCCGGATATCCTTCACCACCTGTTCGGCCGACGCCTTGGGTTTGCGGGCCGATTTTACGCTTGAGGATTTGGGCTTCATCTTCGTTCCTTCGTCACTACGACGAAGCCCAAATCCTCCTTACATCACAACCTCAAATCTGTGCCATTGGCGCTGACGGCGGACAGTCCCTTGGCAGCCCGCGCACCAGAAAAGCTCATCGGTCGGCAGCTTGGCCGTTGCCGCCACGCAGTCCGCTGCACAGGCGGCAAGCGCCAAGGGATTGGCGAAGAGGACCGCCTCAGGATTGATGATCGCGGTGAGCTCGCTGTCCTGCCAGAGCGGATCGATCTCGGTGATGTAGAGGATATCGATCGAGCCGGACTCGAGGCACAGGAAGTCGGCAACAATCTCCATCCAGTAGATCAGCGGATAGGCATACCAGTGGACATGCCACTGCGAGTTGTACTGCGTGGCGCCGCCGACCGCCGATGGCCCCGCCATCGACTTGAAGCCGATGTCGAACCCAGGATCGAGCTTCATCCCGCCCAGATTGACAAAGCACCACGGCTTCATGCTGACATCGGCGAGCCGCACCGGCTCCCAGAACCCCATCGCGATGCCCGGCCGCAAACCGCAAAGGCAAACGGGGAGAGCCGGGTTGCTCGTATCGGGACGGCTCGACGGCCAGATCTTCAGGCCACCGATCGAGATCGGAAACAGGCACGACCAGCAGATGTCCGTGATCGGATTGACGAACTTGCCAGTGCAGCGCCCGGGGCCGGCCGCAGCCTGGGCAGGGGCACTGGACACGACGCTCATGCTGGTGAGCAGAAGTGCTCCGCAAAGCCATGATAGAAGGCGATGTTTCTTGCTCATGACGGCGAACGCTCCTTGAGAGGCACGGGCTGTTCGGTGATGAGGAGCGCGCGGCCTTGCTGCTCGATGGTTGCGGGCACCGCGCGAATGCCGAAGTGCTTCACGAGGCTGCCGCCCTGATCGAAGTAGAAGCGCCGCTGGCGGGCCTTCATGAGTTCGAGCGGCGCGCCCCGCACGAGGATGAGCTTCGCCTTTGTGCTGGCATAGCGGCGGGTGGCCCAGGCTAGCTGTGCCGGGTCGTCCCCATCGAGAAAGACGAGGGGAGCCCGGAGCGGCACGGTATCGAGCGGATTGACTTGGCGGCCTGCGGCAATGATGACGCGGCCTTTGTCGTCGGCAATGTCGCGCTCGACGGTGATCGTCGGATCGAAGCGCCAGCTGCGCAGTGCCGAGGCGAGGGTAACGCCCGCGACCGGCTCTGGCCGGTTGACCCGGGCGATTGTCCGCCGCTTCAGCTCTTCGTTGAGACGGGCCGTTTCGCCGGTCTTCTCAAGCTGGGTGAGCCTGGCATGGATCTGCTGAAGCAGGTCCGGTTCGATGACCGGCCATACCGCGCCGTGCTGGCCGTAATCGCGAGCCATTGCCTGTGGTGCGATGGCCAGCGCCAGCGCAGTGGCGCATACGGGCAAAGTGAGGAGCCTCACAGGATTGGCCTCCCGACCCCGAGTATGCGCGGTCCACAGATCCAACCGATCGCGGCATAGCGACTGTCGAAGCCATCCTTGTGTTCGCTGGTGACGAAATAGCAGCCTTGCGGCACGCGCCCCGTAGGTCCAAGCGCCAGCGGTTCGCCGAAGCGGCTCTCAAGCTTGGCTTTGGCCACGGCCTGCCCGTTGACGAAGTAGATGCGGTTTTGCTCGGTGATGATGTCGCCCGGAACACCGCTCACCCGCTTGCCGAACGGCTTGGGCTTCGCCCCGAAATGTTTGGATAACAAAGGCGAGGTGGGCGGGTCGAACAGGATGATGTCCCCGCGGTGCACGGGTGCTCCCCGGGTGACCCAGATGGCCCAGTAGGGCAGGCTGGGACTCACGTTGATCATGAATGCATGGCCCTGCGCAAAGGCGGCAAGTGAGGAGAGGGCCAGCGCCCCAGCACCGAGCCCGCCCCAAAGCACGAGTCGGCGCGCAGACGCCGAGCGGATCAGGCGATCAGCGGGCTGCATTGGGAATGGCTCCCATGCGGCGCACGACGTCGGCACGCACAGACCCGGTCAGGTCCGGCGTGCTCCCGGCGACCACTGCCTCCGCGACCAGAACTGTCCGGCCTTCGCGGCCGAGCTTCTGCACAGAGGCTTCCACGGCCTTGAGGTAGGCCTGGACGCGCAGTCTGGTTTCTTCCGGCGGCCGACCGGCACGTGCTTCGGCTTCGATGAAGTCGCCCATGATCTGGCTCAGCTGGACCGTGACGACCTCGCGTTTTTCCAGGGTGAGCAGCTTGTCCGTCGCCCAGACACCCCACAGCACCTGACCGATCATGCCGGTGCCGACCACGACAGCGGTGAGATTGATCGATGCAAGCCGCCCGCGCAGGCCCAATGTTGCCAGAATGTTCTTCACAGCTTTTCTCCCGAGAGTTCGCGGTCGAGGTCGCGGATGAAGCGCGGCATGCGCCACACGACGACGAGCGTCGCGAGACCGATCAGAACGAACTTGCACTGGCCGAGGAAGGTCACGCGCCGTGCGAGGTCGGCCGCCAGGAAGCGGTCACCGAGATTGGCGACATGGGCGAAGAAGGCATCGGGATTGCCGCCCGACAACAGCAGGAAGAACAGCAGCGGCAGGCCCAGCGCCATCAGGTAGGATGAGCCGAGAAACAGGCAGCCGCGAAGCAGAATGTAGCAGCCATCGGCCATGCGCGAGCGCAAGGTCTGGACTGGCTGGCTGACGGGCTGTTCGTCTTCGGACGGGTCGGTCCGGTCGAAGGGGGTGACGAGGTGGAGAGGCATGGAGATAGGGATCCTTTGGTGATGGGGTGTCAGCGGTTGGGATGAGCGATGCGCTCGATGGCATCGGCGAGCTGGTGCCCGCGCGTGATCTCGGCATCGATGGCGGCGAAGGTCTGGGGCGAACTCGAGAAGAGCGTTGCCGAATAGTCATCGAGCACGAGCCGCCCGATCGCCTCGGTCTCCGGCCCCTTGATGAACACCTCGGAATAGTCGCTCCCGGAGCGCTTGAGACTGCGGATCAGCGTCTCGGTGCGATCGTCCATATCGAGGCGCTTGCTTGCCTTGAAATCGGCGATCGTCTCCGGCTTTTGCTGAAGGATCAGCATCCAGTCGCTGTTCTCGAGCGCCGCCGTCGCCCCGTCGGACTTGTAATAGTCGTTGAGCGACTGCGTAGCTGTCGCAAGCGCGCCGCCATATTTGCGACAGGTGCGGGCGTAGGTTTCGACGAATTCGCCCATCGAACCGCCCTTGAGCATCGACCAGGCTTCATCGATCAGCAGAAGCTTGCGCAGCGACCTTGGGCTTCGCGTCATGGCCTGGCTGGTCATGAACATAATGGCTGAGAGCACCACGCTGCGCAGATCCTCCCGGCTCGCGAGGTCGGACATCTCGAAGACCGTGAAGTCTGCATCGAGGTCGAGGCTTGCCTGGCCTTCGAAGAAGGCGCCGTAAGTTCCGCCCGCCATGTAGGGAGCAAGCGCGGTTGCGATGTCAGCTGCAGTGTCATGGCCGAGACTGGCCAGCATTTCCCCGACGGTCGTGACCGTGGCAGCCGCGCCGTGCTGCGCCCAGACGAGGTTGACCGCCCGGTCGATCAATCCGCGCTCGGTATCGGTCAGCTTCGCGTTGTGGCGAGCCATTTGCCCGACGATGGCCTTGATCATCCCGAAGCAGTCGAGGCGGTAGTCCTCGTCCTCGGCGGCGCGGGTCGCATCGATCATCGAGAACGGGTTGAGGCAGAAGCCCGCTTTCATCGTGAACTCGACAAAGCGGCCGCCCTGCAGCTTGACCGAGTGCTCGAAGCTGCGGCCATCGTCGATCACGACAACCTGCGCGCCGGCGCCGCGCAGCGCGGCGCACATCTCCTGGAGCAGCACCGACTTGCCCGATCCCGACTTGCCGCAAATCGCGACATTGTGGTTGCCGGCCTCGTTCTCGAACGGGGACCAGAAGAAGGGCTGGCCGCGCCGCCCGACGAACAGCAGGTGGGGGTGGGCGCTGCCAAGGTACTCGCCCTGCATGGGCGCGATATTGGCTGCTGTCGTCGATAGCACGGTCTTGAACCGCTTCAGCCGTTCCATGTCGGCGCCGAGCCCGTCAGCCAGGGTGAGTGGCATAGCGGCGAGGAATCCCTGGATCTGGAGGTAGCGCTCGTCGGTGAGGTCCCAGCCCGCCGCCTTGTAGATCGACTTGATCGCGCGTTCATGGCGGTCACCCTGGCCCAGCGGCGAATAGGCCGTCACACCGTAGAAGACCCGCACGAGACGGCGGCCTTCCTGAAGCTCGGCCTGCACATGTTGCCACTCGGCGGCCTGTTCTCCGATCCGCGGCAGGAACCGGGCGCTGCGGGTCCCGGCGAGGCTGGTTGTCCGCATGAACTTGAATCCGGCCTTCGCCGATGCAGCCTCCTGGTCCGGATAGACGAGACACAGCATGGTGGCGGCCGGACAGGGGAAGCGCAGCTTGTCGGTGAACAGGTCGCCGATCAGCCGCGCGCATTCCCACGGGGCCCAGCGCGATGGCATGTTGCGTACGGCAAAATGCCGGACATCGAAGGCATCGGGATAGACGGTCCCGATCTCGGGCACGCCGTCATTGACCTTGCCAGTGGGGCGGAAACGCTCGGTCACGAGCCGCATGCGGTCTTCAGCTACCACCAGTTCGATGTCGTGGCGGATCGCCTGGGAGGCGATCGAATCGTTCGGGTTGTAGGGCACCGCATCGTCCTGCGGGGCGGTGGTGGGCGAAGTCAGATCATCGACGACAGCGATGAGCGCTTCCGGCCCGACTTCGACCACGCCGAGATTGAGCGACTTGAGCATCGCCACCAGGCCATCGCGGGTCTGCTTGAGATCCTCATTGCTGACCGACTTGGACGTCGGCACCCCGACCGAGACGATGACCTGGTGATGCCGCGCATGGAAGGGCGCGTCCGGCGAGCCGGACTCCCAGACGAGCGAATAGAGCCGCCGCGCCCGGTGCCGGGCAATCGCCTCGTACACCCCGCCCTGAATGTACCGTGGGGCGAACCACGGGGCGATGATCCTGCTGATGCGCGGGCTTGCAAGGTGGAGCACCTGCAGGCAGGCGCCCGCTGGCAGGCCTTCGGAGAAGAACTGACCGAGGATTTCCCCGGTGCGCTCGTCGGCTCCGATCAGCGGCGTAACCGAAAGGACAAAGCCCTTCGAGCGTGCGTTGAAGTACAGGCGGGTTGCCGGATCGTAGACCCGGTAGGGGAGCCAGTCGGAAAGCATGTCGACCATGAGCTGCGGGCGGGCTTTGTCGGCGTGCTCGGCATCACCCAGCAATCCGCTGAGCAGCCGATCGACGACGGTCTTGAGTTGTTCGGCCATCACTTGGGCTCCTTGGGCTGCGAGGTGCTGACGATCGGCTGTTCGCCGGTTCTGACTGCCGGGCGGATTGCAGCTTTCGCGGCTTCAATCGCCGCTGCGGTCGGGAACACCGGAGCGCTCTGCCCCGCCTCAGGCCGAGGGGCTCGATCACGCGGGGGAGGCGACGTGTCGAACCCCTCGACCGCCGGTGCCTTGGCACCGGCAACGGCCTCGCGCGCCGTGGAGGGGAGGACCAGCGGCGAGGCATCTGAAGTTTCGTTGAAGGGACTGGGGGCATCGGCGCCCGAGATGCCGCCAGCCTGACCCGCGTCGTCGCGTGCAGACGAGAAGGGCGACGCCTCATCAGGTGCGTTCGGGTCTCCCTCCGCGCCGTCCAGCGCAGGGGCTCTCTGAGCGGCTTTCAGCTGCCGACGGACCTGGCGCATCATGGATCCGCCCTGGTCCTCACCCGCCTTGCGGCGCAGCTCGGTGGCCCAACGCGGATTTTCGACGACGGTCCAGGCGACCGCTTCGTCGTGCAGCGTTCCTGCTTCATCGACATGAGCGGGGAAGACGACGCGCAAGGTGCGTTCTGCTGTGCGGCTGGTGTCGGCATCCACGACGCCTGACCTCTGCCGCGCGTCAGCATGGAGCAGCGTGCCGTTCGACAGATTGTCCGTCGCCTTGGCATCGATGACGTGAGCCGGTGCGCAGTCGCCCTTCGGCGCGCGGCAGGTGAAATCGCCCTCGACGTTGGTGCCGAACGTGGCGCAGCCACTGGCAAGACCGGCCAGACAGGCGCAGGCAAGGTGACGTGTCGGAAAACGCATGGGTCTATCCTTTGGGAGCAGGGGTGGGGGCCCGGGTGGAGGTTGGGCGCAGGAACTCCCGGAGCACTGCGGCAGGCCGGAAGCCCTCGAGAACAGCGCCATCGGCGGGGCGCACGATCACAGGCGTGCCGCCAAAGCCGTGGGCTCGCGCGAAGGCCTCGTTGGCATCGAGCCCGCTCGTGTCGCAGGGTTTGGGATTGGCGAGCGCCAGACCCGAATAGGCCATATGCAGCGCCAGCTCAGGCCGCGGCGAGCACAGAACCCGTTCGGCATCGCGCCGGCTTTCCGCCCCGAAGATCGAGATCGGCCGCTCTTCGACCCGCGCTCCGATCGCCTTCAACTCGGCCCCGAGCTTCTTGCAATAGCCGCAGTGGAAGTCCGAAAAGACGACGACACGCGGACCGTTGGCAGGCCCCCAGGTGATCGCGCCTTTGGCTGGAAGATTGCCGAGCGGGACATGGCGCGGCGGGGTGTTCCGGGCTGACGCTGCGGCTGCGCTCGGGCCGCCTTCCGCTTGTGTTTCAGGATTGCTGCGCCGCGCTGCCCCCGCTGCCAACAGGTCCGGATTGAGGGCAAGCAACCGGGCAGCCGTCAGATCCTGACGGGCTTCCATGTCGTAGACCCGGCCGATCACAAGATATTTCGCAGCGCGGTCGACGTAGAAGAGCGTCGATTTGGACGCGACCTCGCACAGGCCGCCAAGGCCCTTGCAGTTGATTGCGTCGATCGGCGTCTTGGGCAGGCGCAGCTTGAGCGCCTCTCGAACCTTCGCCGTGTCCGGCGCGGCAGCAGGGGCAGCAAGGCTTGCCACACCCCATCCCGTCGCGGCCGACACGGCGATGATCGCCGCCAGTCCGGCCGCCGGGCGCAACCAGCGGTGCCGACGATTGTCCTGCTCGAGGAGAGTATTTTCGATCATTGGGAGTTCCTCACGTAGACGCCGTCGAGGAACACGATTTCGACATCGATGCCGGTCGGCATCTCGACGACGGGTTGGTACTGTTCGGCGCGCTCGATCAGGTATTTGCTGACCGTGTCGGCAGCGTCGGCGGCGCCCTGGCCAAGCCCGCCACCGAGAATGTCGCCGGCCGAGAGCTTGGAGCGACTGCCGTCGGGGTTGGTCGTGACGCCGGAGAAGACGCTGTTGGCGTTGGCCGAGAAGCCGCGCCCGAAGCCGCCGACGATCCCGGCCAGCAGGGCCTGGCTGATGAGGCTGCCTTCGCGGCTTACGACGCGGCCGCGGACCCCGGACTTGCCAGCGAAGCTGATGAAGCCTTTGACCTCGCTCACTGCGACCCTGCCGCCAGGCTGATCGCAGGTCATGCGGGCGAGCTTCACATAGACCTTCTCACTGCTGAGATCCCCGCGTGCCGCGCCGTTGACAACGCAGCCCTGGATCCGGGTGGTCAGAACCTTACCGTTCTGCATGACCGAACGAGCAGGGCCGGTAATCCGAAGCACCACAGGCAGCGGATCGGCCTGGCTGGCGACGCCTGCCGAGGCATCGACGCCGACGATTACGCGTGCCGGCGCGTAGGAGTTGGGCGGCAGGTAATCGGGCGAATCCTCGACGACGACCGGGGGCGCCTCGGGGCGGCCCACTCTCAGACCGCTCACCCCAGCCTTGTCTGAGCTGAAGCTCATCAGCTTCACCTCGCCAGGCGACGGGATCATGCCGCCCTGCGGCTCGCCTGCTGCAGCGACGGCGCTGGTTTGAGGTGAACGGGCCCGTGCATCATAGCCGCCTGCCTGCGGCCCATAGGCCGGTGGCGGTACAGCCGGTGCCGGCGATGCAGGCTGCGCGGCAAGCCGGGTCTTGAGCTCAGCGTTCTCTGCCGAGATGGCATCGATCGCCGACTGTCCATCGACCCGCATGGCCTGGTTTTCGGCCTTGAGAGCCGCCAGCTGCGCTTCGATCTCGCTTCGCGGAATGCTGCCGTCTTTCAGCGCCTTCTGTTCGCGCGTGACCGCATCCAACCGGTTGCCATAGGTCGCGACGAACTCGCGCTGGGACAGATCGCGGTTGACCAGACCTGCAGTGTCGATCGTCTGCGCCGCATTGGGATCGCCGGTCTTGGCCTTGTCGTCGTCGCCAAGGATGAACCAGCTTCCGCCGATGAGGGCGAGTGCTCCCAGCGACCCCAGCAGCAGCTTCTGACGGCGCGCGGTGCGGGCGTTGAGCCCGGAAAGTTCGGACGATGCCGCGCTCTCGGCCTGCAAAGGGGCAGTGCTTGGCGTATTGGCTGCATCAGTCATGGCCGGTCTCCCCGTTTGCGCCGACAACAAAGGCCGTGGTGCTGGCCCCGGGTTCGAGCTTTGGCTCGGCGATCGAGACGGCGAGCGTGTCGCGCGGTGCCAGATCGCGTTCGGCGAGCGTCACGCTCTTCGATCCGCGATTGTGGATGCGGACGACTTTCCCGGTGAGGCTGGCGCCGCGATAATCGGCGATGAGCTGGAGCTCGAGATCGCCAACGCGCGCAGGGCTAGCGGTAGCCTGGCGGACCTCGAAGCCATCGACCGACCGGTCATTGGCCATCGCCTGAATGAGTCTGACGGCGCTTGTTTCGAGCGGGGTCTGGCTTTCCCAGTCAGCGGCACGGTTCTTCGCGATTGCCGGGTTGGTCACGAAAATCTGCGCTGCGGGGATCTGCTCGACCCGGCACGCGACCTTGTAAACGAAGCCCTTTTTGGTCGTGGCGAAGAAGCTGACAGCCCGCGCCGCGTAGGTTTCCGGCACAGACACGTAGATGTCCCCGCGCACCGGCTCGTTGGTCACGGCAAAGTCGTTATACGGCGTGCCGGTCGAGATCTTCGAGACGCTGGCGAACTGGTCGTCGACCAATGCGAAGCGGGTGAGCTCGCGTGCCGAAACGCTGCATTCGATCGCGGCGCCATCGGCGGCCTGTTTGAACTGGTCGGCCGCATGGGCAGGCTCGGCTGCTGCGGCGAGCAGCGCTGCCACGCTCAGAAGTAAGGCCCGTGTCTGGGCCCCTGATCGGTAAGCCATCACTGGGCCTCCTTCGATTTATCCTGTGGGGGGAGCTGCGCAAACCCGGAGAGCGCCAGGCGCAGACCGCGGTAAGTCCAACTGAAGCGGAAGCGGCGCTCGTCACTCGCAATCACCTGCGCGCCGACGAAGGTCTTGAGCGTCCCGGTCACATCCGAGGTGAGGCCCTTGGGGTCGACAGTCATCGACCGGATCACGAAAGCCTGCGTGACGTCCGAGCCCCGCTGCTCGTCGACGATCCGGACGAGCTCGGCCTTGAGGCGGCCATAGCTTGCGGGATCAGCGAGCTTCAGGATCTCGTTCATCCAGTAATCGAGGCCTTCCGGACTGCGATTGAGGAGAACAAGGGCCGCATCGCGGGTGACGAGCTCGAGATAATCTGCCTCGACCCCGGCACTGCTCACGGTGAGTGCTTTCGGAACGGTCGGAACCAGTACCACTTCGCGGTCGCGGGTGGCGGCAAGGCTCCCGGCGACGACCAGCGCAATGCCAAGGCCGGCGCTGGTGAGCGCAAAGAGGTTCCGCTGGCGCAGCAGCGATTGCTGACGTTCGTGGGATATGTCGGAAAACATGGGAGTGCCCCTCAACCGGCGAGTAGTCGGGAGTGGGAAGGTGGCGTTGCCTTGAGGCCCAGAAATCCTGCAGGCAGATACCAGTATGCGGCATGGGCTACCCAGGAGCTGGCGCGTCCTGCTTTTGCCTTTCGCAATGCGAACCAGGCGCCGAAGGCGACTATGATGCCGATAAAGATATGCTGGGTGAGGATCCCCCAGGTGAAGGGGGCCAGCATTCCCGCGAACTCGTCGATGGTCCAAAAGCCGATAAGCTCCGGGTCATCGAGCCGCCGGGGAATGATGTAAGGATCTGCCATGGCGCCGCCGCCTTCCCTTGCCGCGCTCAGATGACCGCGGTCACAACCGAGGTGACGATCGGAACACCCGTACCGACACCGATGCCGACGCCCACCGGAACGGCGACCTGGCCGAGCGAAAAGCGCCCGGATGCCAGACCGATCAGGCCGCCAGCGAGGCTGAGAACCGTGATGATCTTGCCGCCCGAACCTTCCAGAAAGTCGGTGAACTTGGTGAGAGCAGGGGTGAAGGTCGTGTCAGCGCCGGCATAGGCGGCGCTCGCCGCAAGCGCTGCGACTGCGACCGGGATGGCAATGTTGAGGGCCTTGCCGAGACCCTTGACGCTGGCGCGCCGGGGGAGGGTGAGAGACTGCATGTGAAGCTCCGGTTGGAGGGGGGGGCACAGCGTTCTTGCGTTCGCTGTGTGTTCCACATGCATCTAGGAAATGTTCGTAGGAAAGTGTTCAGCGAAAATCCCGTGTGGAGGTGGAAGGATGCGGACGCATCTTTTCCAGTCCGACGCTCAAAGCCAACGATAAGGACGATAAATCAGGTTTTTTATGTCGGTGATAACCGACGCAGTAGCCGTGATTTGGCGACGACACGGATAGAGGAATCGATTCGCCTCTAAACGAGATGTTCCGTGTATGTTCTTTTCATTTTCCTACATGGGATGCTTCGCGATATTCCTGCGATTCGCACCAGTGCACAAAGCAAGGAGACAACCATGCACCATCCAACCGCCGTCGCCAGACCGGCCAATCAAAGTCTGGCTCGCGTGCTCGCCCATGCAATCGATGCCGCCGGCAAACCCCGCCACAGGATTGCCAGTGAATGCGGGATGCACCGCGAGACCCTGCTTCGCGTTGCGCGCGGCGAGCGGCCAATTGGGCTCGACGAAGCGGCACTTGTGCTCGCCGCCTGTGGAGCGCACCCCCGCGCGACCATGATCCTTGCTCTTGCCGGGCAAGAAGAGCTCGCTTGCGAGTGGATGCATGGCGAGATGGGCGAATTTCTTGAAGAGTTCTTCACGAGCCTCCCAGTCCATCTGCAGCGGACCCTGGGGCGGCGGATTGAGGATCTGCGGCCTCGGTGGGCCAACGGCACCTCACAGCTCGTGGCGCGAATGCTTGCCAAGCACATCGATGATTTTGTGGGCCGAGACATCGCGATGTCGCTGTCCCGGTAAATCCTTGAGTTCGGAGGGGACCGAACCTTGCGAATGAGATCAGCAATGTCACATGCAACACCAGATGAAACGCACACGCCTCAACCGCCCGAACCAGCGCCGCCTGCACGGCTTTTGCGCCTGCCGGAAGTTATCGCTCGCGTCGGACTACGCCGCTCCGCCATCTACCAGCGAATGAGCGAGGGGCGATTCCCAAGGTCGCGATCGCTCGGCCCCAAATGCGCAGTTTGGGTTGAGGCTGAAATTGACGAGTGGATCCGAGCAGTATCGCGAATTCAAAACTGATGACTGTGATCTATTCGGTTAGGATTCCTCGCGCTAAGCTGTGCCAATGGTTTACCGTTACCCCCTTGGCAATTCTCTCCATCCCGAAGCCTTGAAAGAGAAGCAGCGCTCATTGCGCGAGGGCTTTCAAACCCCCTTGGCACTTCGCGTTCACCGGGCGCTATCTTGGCTTCGGCGTGCGGAAGCCGAGGATCAGGACCATGATGTCCGCTTCATTCTTCTCTGGATCGGTTTCAACGCGGCCTATGCCGGTGATGTAGAGGCGTCAGCCAGCAGCTCTGCACCGGAAGGCGAGCGTGGGCTGTTTCAGTCGTTTTTCTCGACATTGGTGAAGTTTGATGGGCGTCACCGTGTCTACGACGCGGTCTGGCAGCGGTTCAGCCAGGAGATCCGCCTCCTTCTGGACAATCGCTATGTCTACCATCCCTTCTGGCAGCATCAGAACGGTGTGCCGGGATATCAAGACTGGGAACAAAAGCTTGATCGCGGTCGGACAGCGATCAATCATGCCTTGCGCGAGCACGACACGGTCCGGATCTTATCGATCCTGTTTGATCGGCTCTACGTCCTGCGAAATCAGCTGGTACATGGCGGCGCGACCTGGAACAGCGATGTCAACCGCGACCAGGTGAGGGACGGGGCGTCGCTGTTAGGTTGCCTGCTACCGATCTTCATTGATCTGATGATGGACAATCCCCAGCATGAGTGGCCAATGCCGAACTATCCGGTCGTGGATTAGGCTGGATGGAGGCGATTGACGGTCTCGTCGCAGACTCTTCTGCGCTCATCGATGGCTATCTCGATCCCGCCGACCGAGAGCAGCTTTACAATCGCATCTGGCATTGCTTGCGCTGGCAACAGCACGAACCCGATGACCGGATCACGCAACTCATCATCCGACTGTGCGACCTGTTTGTCCTCGTGATGCCGTCGAGCACAGGACGATGATCTATCAGGCGGCGAAGAACGAGCTACCGCATTCCGTTCGATGGTATGTGGCATTATCTGAATTTCGCCGGCGAGATGCTGATCGATATCGTGCTGACATCGTTCAAGGAGGCATGACAATGACCGAAAGCCGTATTCACCCCGAAACCGGGAAGCGGTTGACGCGCGGCGTGCGCGAGCAGGCTGTGACATTCGGCTCGCTCATCCAGACGGTCCAGGTCCCAGGTTGGTATCCCGACGACGAAAGCGATTCGATCCACTCAGGAGCTGATCTCAAGGCGCTCAACGCAGCCTATGCCGAGCTACGCGCGGCTTATGCTGCGAGATCAAATCTGTACGAATGAAGTTGCGATTGACGCAGGAGTAGGCGGGGCGGAGCATCGAAAGCGAGGCTTGGTCGCGGCTTGTTAGATTGATTCCGCCAACGGACCACCCATCCACCGTCAGATATTGCGTCGCCAGCGCATTCCAGTAGCGTCGCGGCATGTCCTTGCCTGAAGACTTTAGCGGCTTACTCGAACAGGCTGCAGTCGCCTTTGCTGCATATGAAGCCGCAGCGGGCTACTCACCCGTGATTGTAGGCGGCGGGGCTATTGCCATCCAGACGCTCGGCGCCTTCATGTCGGGAGATCTTGATCTCTACGCGCCGAACGACGTCCTGTTGGAAAAATGCCTTGTTGGTGCTGGCTTCAAGCGAGAAGATCGCAAGGGTCGGCTGCGCGGAGGGTATTATCACCCCGACTATCCAGCCTATGGGATCGAAGCGATCTCGGGACAGCTCTTTGATGGGCGGTCCGACCACGATCGGCTACTTCGGATCACCCTCGATGGCGACGAGGCGATCACCACGCCGTCATTTGAAGACATGATTGCAGATCGCCTGGGCCAGCACGCGGTGGACAGATCGCCGGACAGTCCGCTCCTGCAGCAGGCGCGGTTGCTGTTTAGGGTGGCTGTTGCGCTCGATTTGGAATATCTGAGACGGCGCGTCGCCGAAGAGGGCGGCAGCTTCGAACTGCTGAACTGAACCTCGAATTGGAAAGGAAGCTCGCGATGACCACGATCAGCATGGCCCAGCTTCGTGACCATGTAGAGGCCAAGAAACGCGAAATCGGATGGGTGGACGACGATGCGTCGACCGATGCGCTCCGCAACAAGGGCGGCAACCGCAGCTCAGAAAAGCGTGCCTTTCTGGCTCGTGTTGATGCGCGCGCCATTGCCGCAGGCAAGAAGCCCACGCGCTCCTATTACTAGCGCGTCATTCCAACCCCACCATCTCCGGCCGCGACTGTCGTAGTTGGAGCTGCATGCCAGCGCTGCTATCATCCCCACATGCCCCGCTACTTCCTCGATCCTCCCGACGGCCACGCATATGGATTCCCCAAGCTGTTCGAGGGGGACATTGACGCTCTCGATTTCGATTCCTGGCTGCGCGAGAACGGTTACCCCGATGAGTTGATCCAGATGTTTCCCAACGGCAGGGGCTGCCGTATTCTCACTCGTCGCCATGAAGATAACGCAGATAGTTAGGCAGACTTCGCTTCACCGCAGTTGATCGCGGACGCGGCGCAGCGTGCTGTTAGAACACCGATTACGGTAAAGGAGCATTGGAGCTTCGAGGAATACGGGAAGCTGATCGAGCCGCAGTTTTTGGGATTCAAGAAGCTGAAGCAGTGGAGAAGTTTTTCGGCGAGGTAATCACGGTTTGGTGCCCGGCCGGCGGCGAATGAAGCAATCTAACCAAGGCTTGCCGTTGTTTTGCAGGTCGGGAACTCGCTACACCCCAAAAATTCTCCGTACTTTCCATCGATCCTGATCATCTGCCCACGCTCGCAGGAAGGACATGTGCTTCCCTGTGCGACATTGCCACTCAGACGGACAGGATGCCTTCCCTTTTGGCTCTCGTCGCTTGCGATATTCCGCTTGAACTCGCACCGCGGCCAAGTGCTGCAGCTTTCGAATTCGCCGTTGCGACCACTGCGCCGGGTGACGATTCCGACCGCACATTTGGGGCATGGCTCAAGAGGCGCGGCGTCGATCGGCTCAATCTCAACTGCGCCTTGCTTGACCAACTCAACCAGGAAGCGGGATGGCTGCGCCAGGCTCGTATAGATCCGAACCTGTCGTCTCGCGCGCGTGATGGCGACGTAGAAGAGCCTACGCTCCTCTGCCATCGGGAACGGATCCGGAGCAGGCATCGGTATTTGCAAGACGGGATCATCTTCGATCTGGCTTGGGAAGCCCCGGTTTCCTTCAACCACGTTGAGCAGCATGACGTAGTCGGCCTCTAAGCCCTTCGACGAATGGACGGTCTTGAAGTCGAGGTCGAGCTGTTCTGAAAACTGCGCCTTCCAGCGTCGTAGGTCTGCGGGCCGGTCGCTTCGATAACGGCCAAGAAGCAAAACTGACAGGCGGCCATTCTTCCCCGGCTCCAGCTTGCCGAGCTTCAGGTAGTGCTGCATTTGCGTGAGCTGCTCAGCCAAGTGTTCGGTGGATCTCCGTGCATCCTCGAAGGCATAGGCAAAAATGTACTGCTTGCTCTCGTAGTGATTGGCGCTTGCGACCTCCTTCCGGATTTGCGTTGGGTTGGCCTGAACGAACCGGCTGGAAATGTCGCAGATGGGCTGAGGACTGTCCGCCGTCAGCGCCAATGGCACAGATTTGAGGTTGTGATGTAAGGAGGATTTGGGCTTCGTCGTAGTGACGAAGGAACGAAGATGAAGCCCAAATCCTCAAGCGTAAAATCGGCCCGCAAACCCAAGGCGTCGGCCGAACAGGTGGTGAAGGATATCCGGCGCGCGACACGCCGGCATTTCTCGGCGGAGGACAAGATCCGCGTGGTTCTGGAGGGCTTGCGCGGCGATGACAGCATCGCGGAGCTGTGCCGCAAGGAGGGCATTGCCCAGGGCTTGTATTATACTTGGTCAAAGGAGTTCATGGAGGCCGGGAAGCGTCGGCTGGCGGGCGACACCGCCCGTGCCGCGACGAGCGGCGAGGTACAGGATCTGCGCCGTGAGGCGCGTGCCCTGAAGGAGGCCGTCGCCGACCTCACGCTCGAAAACCGGCTGCTGAAAAAAAGCATGATCGCGGATGGGGGAGACCCCGAATGAGGTATCCGGGATCCGAGAAGCTGGAGATCATCCGCATCGTCGAGCAGTCGCACCTGCCGGCGAAGCGGACCCTCGACCAGTTGGGCGTCGCGCGGCGGACCTTCTACCGATGGTATGATCGCTATCTCGAAGGCGGCCCCGAGGCGCTGGAGGATCGTCCTTCCGCGCCGAGCCGGGTCTGGAACCGCCTCCCCGGCGCCATTCAGGACCAGATCGTCGAGATGGCACTGGAGCAGTCCGATCTGTCGCCCCGCGAACTGGCGGTGCGCTTCACCGATGAGAAGGACTATTTCGTCTCGGAATCAACGGTCTACCGCCTGCTCAAGGCGCATGACCTGATCACCAGCCCGGCCTTCGTCGTGGTCAAGGCGGCCGACGAGTTCCATCGCAAGACCAGCCGCCCGAACGAGATGTGGCAGACCGATTTCACCTACTTCAAGATCATCGGCTGGGGATGGATGTACCTCTCCACCGTGCTCGACGATTTCTCGCGCTACATCATCGCCTGGAAGCTGTGCACCACGATGCGGGCCGAGGACGTGACCGACACGCTGCAACTCGCGCTCGAAGCCTCAGGCTGCGACCACGCCACCGTCAGGCACAAACCAAAGCTGCTCAGCGACAACGGACCGAGCTACATCGCCGGCGAACTCGCCGACTGGATCAAAGCCCATGACATGAGCCATGTTCGCGGCGCTCCGCTACATCCCCAGACCCAGGGCAAGATCGAGCGCTGGCACCAGACCCTGAAAAACCGCATCCTGCTGGAGCACTACTTCCTGCCTGGCGATCTCGAACGGCAGGTCGAGGCCTTCGTCGAGCATTATAACCATCGCCGCTATCACGAGAGCCTCGACAACGTGACACCGGCCGACGCCTATTTCGGCAGGGCCGCCGCCATTATCGAACGGAGGAAACGCATCAAGCGAAAGACCATCGAACAGCGACGCTTGCTTCACCGCAAGCTCGCCGCCTAAACATCAACCCCAGACGAGGCCCGATCTCCTCTTCTCTGCGCAACCATCTGCGCCAAATGTCCCGACGACGGACAGATCGCACCAGACCCGATGGTCTCGCGGGACCAGGCATCGAGGGATAGCTTTGCAAGGGCAGCGTTACGCAGAGTTGGCTTATAGCCTTCCCAGGCAGCGATTTTCCCTTCCGCGAAATCGGTGAAAGGGTGCCCCTTGCTCTCCGCAGTGATCAGCCGCTGGAACCGGTCAAAGTGTAACTGAAAATCAGAGGCGCTGATCATGGTCACGGCTTCCCAAACAACCTGCCCGCAGTTCAAGCTTCAAGCATTCGGCGAGCAATCTCGCCCGATCGTCAGCTCGCCGGTTTCCGTCCAAAAAACGGCAGCACCATCAACGGCCTTTTCACCCTTGGTGCCGACCGCATCGATGTAGGCTGCCAACTGCGGCCAGTAGCTTTCGAAGCGCTGCGCATGGTCTGCAACCGCCCCACTTTTGTGATCGACGATGATGAAGCCGTTAGGACCTTCAGCGATAAGATCGAGGATGATGATTTGGCGTCCGCCATCAGACAAAGCGATGTCGATTGGCTGTTCGATATGCAGGCGCGGATAGCCAAGCTCCGTAAGGGTCTGACGAAGTGCTTGCGCCTGTTGCGCGAGAAGCTCCACCTCAGCGTCGGAAACCCGGCAATGCTGGCTTACCCTGCCCCGCATATCTGGCCGGCACAGCAGGATCCGCAAGGCTTCGTGGACAGCAGTCCCCTTATCCGTTGCCTGGGCGAGATCCGATCCAGAAAGCCGGACACCTGCGGCAATCGCCCTGGTCTCGATTTGACGAGGCAGCGGCCGAGCGGTTGCGACGGCCTGCGAGGGACTGACCACCGCGACCAGGGTGGTGACCGCTCGCTTTTCAATTGCAAATCTTGGTTCGCGGTCACTGCTCGCCAACCAGACTGTGCCTTCCGTATCGAACGATGCCGGGATCTCCTTGTCACAGAAAGTCATGCGCGACGGGAAGTTCGCCGAACCGACAGTGATCTGATTGCCCTGCAATTTGATACCACAGACGTCGTTCAAAAGACGGCGCGCCGTGATCGGCAATGGCGGCTCAACCTTCTCGTCGTCCTGCGGCCATTCGATGATCAGGCGATCACGCGCACGGGTCAGAGCGACGTAAAGCAATCGGCGCGCTGTTTCTTCACTCTCGGGATAGAGCTCATGGAGAAAGCGCGCCGTCGCCTCTGGCGCAGCAAAATCAGGAGCATAGGCAAGTGTCGCCTCTTCGATCACATGATCGAGGTCGTCGAACCCAGGAAACTTTGTGCTGAATGTCCCAGCACGAGGATCAAGCTTGTGGTCCAGACCGCAGATAACCACGACCGGCCACTCCCGACCCTTCGATGCGTGCCAGGTCACGATCTCGATGCCGTCGGCCTCGGCGCCGGCAGGATTGGGGCGCAAATCCTCGCCCTTCAATCCCACCTTGTTCTCAAGCCAGCCAAGGAAGACGTTGGCACTCTGGCCATAGAAACCTGAGGCTTCACGCATATCCCGGTGTGCATCCATGAATGCCGCCGCTTCAGCCTCGAAGCGAAGAAGGTCCGCTCTCATTTGGGCGGGATCGTCAAGCCGGTCGCACCAGTCTCGCAGCCCGGCAACCTGGATCACCTGATGCACCAGTCTGTCCACCGGCGTCGCAAGCGAGTCAGGCCAAAGTCCCTGCAACGCCATGAGTTCTGGTGTCTCGATCCGGCCGTGACGGGCAAGAGCGCCAAGAGCATCGCCGAGCGGCGTTGCGCCCGGGCCGAGCGTTGCTGTGCAGATCGCTGCATGATTGTCTGCCGGATCGACGGCGAAACGAAGCGCGAAGCATGCTGCCTGAACGATCTTGCTTTGCCACCAGCCTCCTTCCGCAACGCGGACCGGCAAGCCCAGGGCCCGCAGCGCTGCCGCATAGCTCGCGCAGTGGCTGTGCGTCGGACACAGGATGGCAACGTCCCGCGGCTCCAGATCGCGCAAGGCTTTGGAATGCCTGTCGACGATGGTCACCCGATCATCCGTCAGCAGAGACAGGAGACGATCAGCGATGAAATGCTGGGGCTTCCCGCCGGAGCGGGCACCGCGCTTGTTGGCCAGCTCGATGACTTCCAGAGCGGTGTCGTGTCCCGAGGCATTCTGCGCGGCAAGCGCAGTATAGTCCTCACCGAAAAGGCATGGCCCCAGTGCGTTCACAAAATCCATGATGCGAGGATCGGAGCGCCAGTTCCGGTCGAGCGGGCTGGTTTCAAATTGCTGCGTAAGGGCGACAGTCAGTCGCGGATCCGCGCCCTGGAAGCCCATGATCGCCTGCTTGGTGTCGCCGACGATCAATGCGCGCTTGGCCTTGCGGGCCAGCGCCCACAGAAAGGTGAACTGGATCGGGTTGGTGTCCTGGAACTCGTCGACAATGACGCAGTCGACCTCGTCCATGATGGCGCCGAGCACGGCGGGCTTTTCATCGAGTATCCGCGCGGCGTTGGTCACCATGTCGTTAAAGTCGATGACGCCGAGCTCGCGTTTACGGGTCTCGTAGTCCGTCATCGCCGACTGTGCGCCTTCGACGAGAGCGCGCGCATGCGAAACCGCATCCTCGAGCGGTCCGGGGTGAGAAACCAGGTTGTGAGCCGCCAGCATGACCGCAGATGCAAGATCGTCGTAGCCGTCAGGGGTCGGACTGCCGCGCATCGACAGACGGAGGCCACGCAGCTTTTGCCACAGCCGCCAGTCTGTACCACCGGAGGCGAGCAGCTGCTGAGCCTGCTTCAGAGCGCGGAAGTTCTCGCGGAATGCTGTCTTGGCGGCGGCACTACCAGCCTCGTCAGCGAGCGAGCGAGGAAAGGCCTGAAGCAAGGCATCGACAGCCTTCTTGAGCGCTGCAGCCAAAGTCTCGGGTTTGCCGATCGGTGCACCGTATCCGGTTCGGATGGATGCCTCGACAAAGTCGGCCATCGCCGGATTGCTGCCTCGCGGACCGAGCGTTCGCAGCAAGGCGATGACGCCGAGCAACTTCTTGCGGAAGCTGTCCTCTGCGGTTTCGTCCGAGGAGAAGCTCCCTTGATAGCCAAGGGCGGCGAGGTTTCGGGAAAGCTCGCTCAATGCAGGATTTTCTTCGATCGAGCGACGGATCAGCAAGTCCTGCTCGTCTTCGGCGATCAGGCGCTGCTGCGGAGATGAACCCGATGCGAAGGCGTGCTCGATCAGCAATCGGCGCCCCAGCCCGTGAATGGTAGAGACATAGGCTCTCTCGACAGCCAGCGCTGCCGACAGATTGCTGTCCGCAATCAGAGCGCCCCGGATCCGCTGCCGCAATTCCCCGGCGGCGGCTTCTGTGAAGGTAACCGCGAGGATCTTCTCTGGGCGAACCATGCCGTCCCTGACCCATTGGGTGAGGGTTTCCTGGATATGGTGCGTTTTGCCAGCCCCGGCGCCTGCGGGCACAATCGAAAGTTCAGTCATCGAGTTCGTCCGGGATGGTGACAGAAGGAGCGGTGTCGTCACGCATGAATGCGGTGATCAACGGACTGTCTTCGAGAGCGTAAGTGCCAAGTGCGGCGGTCTTCTGGAAGAATTTGGCATCGGCTGTGGTGTTTGTTTCGAGACGGCCAGCCTTGAGGGCTTCGAATCTCGCCGAAATCAGCGCAAGTGCATTCGCGGCGATGTCACCTGCGACGAGTTCGACATCAGAGCTGTCGAACACTTCGATGCCATTGAGGAGGACGTTGCCGTCGTTGAGCGTGTGATAGGCGACTGCCGGCTGCTTGGACCAGCCGTTCAATGCCTCGCCAATGCGAACAACAGCTTCGTGGCTGCGCTCATCGATCCGAACGGTCATGCGCCGATAGAGATCGACCTGCAGGTCCCAGCCCTTCTGAAGGCGCTGTCGGCGGGTTCCGGAGCTGCTCTTCTTGTAATCGACGACGATCGGTTGACCATCGGGAAGGCGAAGCAGGCAATCTGCTTTGCCGTGCACGGGGTGGTCAAACAAAGTCCCGGAGAGCCAGAATTCGTTGCCCACGATCTCGGCGTCGAGGGATTTCAGTACCATCGACCAGTGCTTGGCGGACTTGGTGATTTCCGCCTCCAGCGTATTGCGCTCGACAGCCCAAGCCGACGTCTGCAGGAACGGCGCAATCGCACGAATGCGTTCCAGAAGAAGCTCAGGCACTTTCTCTTCGATCACCTCGTCGGACGGGTGGTCCTTGCCCGGCGGGAACAGGCGTTCGAACACCTCGTGGGCGAGAGAGCCGCGCAGCATGACGTCAAGCGCTTCCGGCTGCCAGGAAACATGCTCGGCGCCGAGTTCAGCCAAGACCCAGGCCAGCGGGCTGATGAGGAGCTTTTCGAGCCGGCTCGGGCTCTGCGCTCTCGGGGTGCCATCATCCTTCTTGCGCAGGCTCAGGAGATCGAGATCGAACTCATAGTGGGTTGGCACTTCGAGGGGCTGGAGGGGTTCGACCACTGGCCGCGGCTTCCAGGCCACCAGCCTGTCCCAGATCGTACCTTCACTATGCGTCAGCGGCACGACCAAAGATTCAGGATCATCCATGGCTGTGATGAGCCGGGAGATGAGTGGCAAGCTTGACGAAGCGGAGAGAAAGCTGCCGCCGCGATCGCGCTCTGACAGGAGGAAGATGACCTGATCACTTGCAGAGCCAATCTGACGCGCGAAAAGGTCGAGCGCCGCATCGAGCTGCTTGGCCTGGGACGGGAGCTGCATGCCGACCGCGTTCGAGATCGCCTCAACCTCACTGTCGAGGAAGAACGGATTCCCCGAAGGCGGGGGCGGATAGGCACCGTCGTTGAAGCCGAGGACGAGAAGCTTCCGAAACTGCCGCTTGGGCATTTCATGCGCTAACATGACCGAGATACCGCCCAGGTAGTAAGGTCCGCGTGGGCAAGGCGGTGCCTGGTATGCTGCGGCCAATTGGATGGCCTTTTCCAGTTCCGCTTCGGCGGCATCATTGCCATTGCCGAGCGTGGCCAAAAGGCGCGAAGCCAGCTGCTTGGTTTCGGCTACATCGGACGCAAGCATTTCGTCTTCACTGAGCAATCTCTGGAAGGAACGGATTTGCTCCTTGAGCTGACCGTTCGTCGCAGGGGACGCTGACCGGATAAGCGAGAAGAGCGCAGCCTGCTTTCCGCTCAAGTTATGCACCAACATCGGCCGAAAATCGCCGGCCATGACGGCATTGGCCAAGGCCGATCCAACATCCGGGGACCAGCACAGAATGGGGGAACAGTATAGCGAGGCGAGCGCCATGGCGGGAGCGGGCCGCCGCCTGCACTGCAGGAAATGCAGAAGCGCTTCACCCCCGATATTTCTGCGATCCGGTGCAGCAGGGAGCGATGATGCTGCAAGATCGGCCTTCGCGAATGCTTCGGACAGGTAATGCGTATACTCCGGCCCCGACGGCAGGATGATGCCGATCTCGCTCGCCGACAGAGTTCGATCCTCGGCAAGCCAGCGCTGGATGATGGCGGCGGCGGCTTCGCATTCCGTGAGTGCATCGCGGACGGAAAGAACCGCGAGGCTGTCGTCCATGGCTACTGTTGGCGCCGACGGATCAAGCAGATGCCTTTGGACATGCCCGGCGAGGATCGATTCAGGCGCTCGGCACGTCTTGAGGGCTGAGATCAGGCGGACGTAATCAATATCGTCCTCGTCCAGCTTGCCGTGGTGACTTTCGAGATGTTCGAGCACAGCGCGCTCGAGAGATGTCAGCTGGGTGCTATTCCGATCCCAGATCACCTGAAGCGGCTGCAACGCGTCGCCTGCCTCATAGGCCAGAAATGCCTTCAATATCGCCAGTTCGGACGGAGCAATGGCAGGATTACCAAGCCAAAGATCCCGCAGCGCCTCAATGTGGGTCCGCGCGCGCGCGCCAGACGGCAATGCCTCGGTCGCAATGGATCCCGGCTCCAGGTCGCGCGTGGCCATCATCAGATGGCGCAGCATTGCGGCAACAGCCGTGACGGTCTGTTCGGGAGCGACAGCAAAGCTCTCCGCCCAGGGGGCATCCTTACCCTGCGTTTCAAGAGCCTCGCGCAGGGGAATCTCGGCACAATAAGGCAAGGCGTAGAGGCTCGCCATGAGCTGCGGACTGAGCGGCATGCAGCTCGCAAATGGCGCGTCGCCGATCCGCAGATGGCAGTTCTCAAACATTCAGACTAATCCCCCGACGACTGTCACGCCACGCCCAACACGTTCTCTGCTCATCAACTACGACAATTTCGGTCGCAACATTTCCTGAGCCGCCGCGAGCCGCTTCTCAATCGTGTCCTTCAATGCCGCTGGTCCTTCGATCACCAAATCGCCCGACCATCCGAACAGGTGATTGGCGAGCTCAAAGAGCCCTCCGGATCGAAACCGCACCAGCAGCTCCTCGCCATCATCTTCGAATTGCTGATGCGGGTGGAACCGCCATGCCCGCGCTCGCTCGACCGCATGCGGGAGGACCCGCAGCACAATATCATGGTCTTCCTCTTGCCATATGCCGAAGCTGCGGGACATCCAGGCGTCGAGATCCCAATCCTCCGGTGGGCAGCCCACGATCCCGCTGTCTCGAACGTTGCTCATGCGATCGAGCCGAAAGGTGAACGGGGGATCATCCCGGTCAGGCATTTTGCCGAGCAGATACGTAATGGGGCCATGGATCAGGCCGTATGGAACGACCCGCCGCCAAGCGGGCGCAGCAGCCCAATCGGGCTGATAATCGAAATCCACACAATGGGCGGCAAGGATCGCTGACTGGATCGTTGTCAGATCCTCGGGCGAAGCGATGACGGCTGGCCCTGCCACAACGCGGGATCGCTGCAACCGGGTGAGCAGATCGAGATCATTGTCGAGCCGGCGCCGCTCAGCGCTGTCAAAGGCGATCTTGATCTTGGAGAGCAGCTTCTCAAGCGCTTCGGTGTTGGCTGTGCCCTCGATCCGTCCGGCTTCGACCACGGCCTGGAGCGCGGCGACTTCGCCAGCGTTTGGCCTAGCATAGGCCCGGCCCGGGCTATCCTTGATCCTGAATCGTTTGATGCGCCCATCGACCGTTTCGTCCAGGTCGAAATGAATGAGTATGACGTTGCGAAGTCGCTCAACAGTTCGGCGGTTCACCCCAAGCAATGCAGCCATCTCATCGAGCGACAAGCCTTCGATGCTTTGCGTCAACGCATGCACGAGTTTGAGTGTACGATCGAGGTTACTGAGGCGCTTGGTCATTAGAGCTACTGCTAACTGCCTGTCCTGCAAGCGCAAGTCGGATCAAGCGTAATCCCCCATTTATACGACCATATTTGTCGCACTCATGTGCTTAAAGGCCTTTTATGGAACCGGACCTCAGGGGGATTGCGCACAAGATGGCACGTCAAAGGGCAGCACAAGCCGAATTCAGCCAAATCGAGCAGGGTGAAGCAGCGCATTTCGCTCATGCTGCTGCGCGGGTTCTGCAGGCGTTGAGCGTCAATCAGGTCAAGCGGTGCGGCGAGGATCTGATCGACCTGATTGACCGTGAGGTTCCCGTTGCCGCGTTGCATAAGCTCACCAATCGGGAAAAGCCTTCTGTGGCCGAAATGCGGGCTGTCGCTCGGCAATTGGCCGCGAAGCGCGCCGCGCCAACCCAGTTGGACAGTGTGTTTGCATGGGTCGGCGAACTGTTCGGCCTCGATCCCGCTGAAGTCACCATCCTCACCATCTTTGCCCGCTGGGGGAAATTTGAGTGCTGGCGAGAGCTCGTGCGCCGGGCACCCATCTCATGCAGCAACCTCACCCCGAGCGCTGTCGCTCAACTCTCTGGTCTCGCCGGCAACACCGTCGAACGGAAACTGGTGTCTGGTGCACCGCTGTTTTCCTCTCGCCTTCTTCATGACGACCGCGATGGAGAATATAGCCTGAGCCCCCTGCTCAGGCGCCTTATTCGGGTCCATGCGGAAACCCGGGACGAGATGCTGCGCTGGCTCATGCCCGAACCGGAGCAAGGGGGGTTGCTGTGGAATGACTTCGAGCACCTCGATCCGTTGCGGAGCATCGCTCTCAAAGTCCTCTCGAGCAAGGAACCTGTAAGCATCTTGCTGTTCGGGGAGCCGGGAACGGGCAAAACCGAGTTTGCGCGCACCCTTGCCACTGAGGCAGGAAGCGGCGCGATCTTTGCCGGTTTGAGCGACGATTTCGGTAACGAGCCCGATCGCTCCGAGCGCCTCGATCATCTGATGATCTTGCGGGCTATGTGCCGTCATCACCGGGACAGGGTCATCGTCGTCGATGAAGCCGACGATGTCCTGATGATGAGCGAGCGCAAAGGCAGTTCCAAGCAGTGGATTAACCGTCTCGTCGAGGCGCCGCAGGTTTCCACGATCTGGATCGTCAACCAGCGTTCGCGGTTGGATCCCGCCGTCTTGCGACGCATGACCCTCGCGATCGGCTTCGATCGCCCGCGCTTGGCTGTGCGAGAGCGAGTAGCCAAGAGGTCCGCTGAAGCTGCATCGGTTGACCTCAGCAATGCTGAACTGCGCGATATCGCTTGCCTGAAGGCGCCCCCTGCCGTGGTGGCTGCAGGTCTGAAGGCTGCCCATCTTGCGAACGGCGGGGCGGACGTGGCGAAGACCGCTATCCACAGCGTAATGCGCGTTTTGGGGCAGTCTTGCGCCCCGGAAGCGCCCGGCAGTTCAGTCTACGACCCGGCGCTATCCCGTGCGGACACGGATTTGTCTCGTCTTGCTGACCGCCTGGCCGCCACCCCAGACCGCGGTTGGAGCCTGTTGCTGTCCGGGCCTTCAGGTACTGGCAAGTCCGCCTTCGCAAGGCATCTCGCCGAGGTCATGGGATTGGAGATCGAAGAGCGGCGGTGCTCGGACCTCATGAGTCCCTATGTAGGTGAGACCGAACAGAACATCGCTGAAGCCTTTGCGAGGGCAGCCGAACGCGGTGCACTGCTGTTGATCGACGAGGTCGACAGCTTCCTTTATCGCCGCGAAGCCGGTCAGAGGAGCTGGGAGGTCAGCCAGGTTAACGAGATGCTGGTGCAGCTCGAACACCTCCGCACTCCCTTCGTCGCGACGACCAATCTGGCCGATAACCTCGATCCAGCGACACAGCGCCGCTTCACGATCCGCGCCGCGTTCAATGCCATGACCCCCGCTCAGGTAAGCCAGCTTTTCAAAGCCAGGTTCGGCCTTGACTGGCCGGTAGAGTGGCCCGTCCACCATGGCCAAACGCCTGGCGACTTTACCGTGGTTGCGCACCGCGCAAATCTGCTGGCAGAACGAGATCCGGCTGTTCTTGTGAGCTGGCTGCGTGATGAGATCGAAGCCCGCGGCGATCAGGTGCGGGGCAAGATGGGGTTTCACGTGACTGGCGATGTCCTCGCACGTTCGGCAGTCCCGGTCGTACCAAAGGCCGCGTGAAGCTTGCCGATTGTGCGGCGAGGTTCGAAGTTGCAGAAACCAAAGATAAACTCTGATAGTGCATTTCACTTCAATCGCCGTTTCACTATCCTGCAGAGAACTAGATGTCATACCGCGTGGCGCATGTGCGCTTCACAAAGACTGGACGGACCTATCCAGTCAACTGCCACCGCAGGGATCTAATTTCCGGCGATATCGTCGTGGTTGAAATGGCTGCGGAGCAAACGCTGAAGGTGGCCCAGTTCGAAAGCTTGGAACACCTAAACTGGCGTTGCAGTAACACAATCATTTGCCGCCGTTCAGAACTTCAACGAAACGATCGGGGAGAGCACGTCGTTGTTAGGCATTCACCCAAAGGGGATGTTCTCGAGACTCTAAGTGACCTGGGCGGAGCTTTGATCAACGCGGGCTGGAGGTCCTTCGCTCCCACTTCCCGCGCCTTTCAGAGAATCTTTGCCAGGTCCTTCGACACGAGCGGTGCCGCGATCATCTTCCGTCGCAACGGCATCGACTACCAACTCTTCGACTCCCCGGAACTGCCGGGGATTATGGGCCAGCAAATGAGCTACGCTCCGTCGAATGGCCGACTTGTGAGAAACTGGTATTATCACTCCGAGGAGGATCTTTTTGATCGTACTCTGGCTTTCGCGCAGGCACTTGAGCGACAGCCCTTGAACATCGGGCCATTCTTCCATGGGGTCGGCTCAAAGCCACCGAAGCCACCTCGGGAAGTTGATGAGCTAGCCGAGATCCGAGATGCAATCACCGGAGGAAGCGGCGGTTTAGCCTATCTCTGTGATGACGTTTGGATTTAAGGTCAGCCATGCGGCATCGGACCGTGCGGCATCAAAGCAACCGACTTCAAGGATTGCGCATTGCTTGAGTTGATCCTCCTGGGCTTGCTCGGTGCGGGTGCTCTACTCGGCGGGAACAAGAAGGAATCTTCGTCCTCACGCCCGAAGGGCTTGGGGACATCCGGTGCAAAACCGGCTGCACTTTTGCCGGCGTCCGGGACGGCAAGCCAACAATTGGCTGAATGGCGCGCGGGATGGGAGGTGACGGTCGACAGGAAGAGGTGGATACCATCAGGTACGGCCGAGCGCATCCTGGCAGAGCACCCTGCCCCAGCGTCCTATCGGCCATGGATGAGCAGCGTTGGGCGATCAAAGGATTTAGTCGAACTTCTTGTCACGGAATTTGCTATCGACAATGATGCCTTCCTCGCTGGTCAAAAGGTTGCGCTGAAAGAATTCTTCGAGACGGTCGAAAAGAACCCGCTCACCGACGAGCAGATCAAAGCCTGCGTGTGCATGGACCACCGCATCCAGATTGTAGCCGCGGCGGGCTCGGGCAAAACTTCGACGATGGTATCCAAGGCCGGCTACGTACTTCAGCAAGGATTGGCGCTGGGCAGCCAAGTGGTCCTCCTCGCTTTCAACACCGACGCGGCAGAGGAACTGGCGGAACGCGCGAGGGATCGCCTGAGCCAACTGCCCGGTTCAGCCGACATCACGGCGAAGACGTTTCACAGCTTTGGTCTGCATGTCATCGCCATGGCGACCGGCAAGAAGCCGTCGCTCGCCCCTTGGCTTGAGCATCCAGGCGAAGACAACAAGATGATCGTCAGCATCATCGATGACCTGTGCAAGCAAGACCAGACGTTCCGAAATGACTGGCACTTGTTTCGGACAGTGTATGGCAGGGACGTGGGTGAATGGAACGTGCCTGCTGAGCCTGACGCCTATGGCAATGGCCGGCGGGGCTTCCGGACTGCAAATGGCGAGATCGTAAAGAGCAAAGAAGAGCGACTGATTGCAGACTGGCTATTCTATAACCAGGTCCCTTACGAATACGAACGTCGATATGAGCACGAAACGGCGACCGAGACGCACCGCCAATACTATCCGGACTTCTACTATCCGGATGCAGAGCTCTATCATGAGCATTTTGCGCTGGATCAGGCTGGTCGCCCACCTGAGCATTTTGGCCGGTCGTACCTGGATGGTGTTCGGTGGAAACGCGAGCTCCATCAGGCAATGGGGACCAAGCTGTTCGAAACCACCTCTGCCCAGATCTCGCAGGGAACAGCTCTGCCTTTTCTCGAAGCGCAGCTCGCAAAGGCTGGCATTTCCGCAAGCTTCGATCCCGAGCGCGAAGCGACCGGTACGCAGCCGGTTACGGCTCAGGAACTCGCGGGAACCATCCGGGTCTTTCAGCAACATGTAAAAAGCAACGGCATCAGCCATGCCGACTTGCAGGCTGCGCTCAAAGCCCACTCCAAGAATACCAATATCGATCGCTTGAAGCGTTTTGTCAGCATCTACGAAAGAGTTGCCGCCAGCTGGGAGCAGAAGCTCAAAGAGGGCGGCTACATCGACTTCGAAGACATGCTCAACCTCGCGGCGGAACATGTGGAGCGCGGCCGATATCGCTCCCCCTTCACGACCATCCTTTCTGACGAGTTCCAAGATAGTTCACGCGCACGGATACGTCTGCTTAAGGCATTGGCGGGACCGCCTGAGGCGGGAAGGCATCTGTGCGTGGTTGGCGACGATTGGCAAGGCATCAACCGCTTTGCGGGAGCCGACATTTCAGTAATGCGTGAATTCGATCGGATTTTCCCTGGGGCCACGCAGCTCACGCTGAACACCACCTTCAGAAGTCCTCAGCCCATCTGCGACATTTCCAGCCGGTTCGTTCAGGCCAACCCAACGCAAATCCGGAAGGAGGTCGCAAGCGCCAATCACTACGAGAGCAAGCAGTACATTTTTGCCTATGCCTTCGAGGATGCACGGAGATCCACCGAACACTTGGCTGAGCAGCTCACGCAAATGCAGCACTACCTGAAGCTCGGCAAGCTGGAGCCGGGGAAGAATGGCCGCCTGTCAGTTTTGCTTCTTGGCCGTTATCGAAGCGACCGGCCCGCAGACCTACGACGCTGGAAGGCGCAGTTTTCAGAACAGCTCGACCTCGACTTCAAGACCGTCCATTCGTCGAAGGGCTTAGAGGCCGACTACGTCATGCTGCTCAACGTGGTTGAAGGAAACCGGGGCTTCCCAAGCCAGATCGAAGATGATCCCGTCTTGCAAATACCGATGCCTGCTCCGGATCCGTTCCCGATGGCAGAGGAGCGTAGGCTCTTCTACGTCGCCATCACGCGCGCGAGACGACAGGTTCGGATCTATACGAGCCTGGCGCAGCCATCCCGCTTCCTGGTTGAGTTGGTCAAGCAAGGCGCAGTTGAGATTGAGCCGATCGACGCCGCGCCTCTTGAGCCATGCCCCAAATGTGCGGTCGGAATCGTCACCCGGCGCAGTGGTCGCAACGGCGAATTCGAAAGCTGCAGCACTTGGCCGCGGTGCGAGTTCAAGCGGAATATCGCAAGCGACGAGAGCCAAAAGGGAAGGCATCCTGTCCGTCTGAGTGGCAATGTCGCACAGGGAAGCACATGTCCTTCCTGCGAGCGTGGGCAGATGATCAGGATCGATGGAAAGTACGGAGAATTTTTGGGGTGTAGCGAGTTCCCGACCTGCAAAACAACGGCAAGCCTTGGTTAGATTGCTTCATTCGCCGCCGGCCGGGCACCAAACCGTGATTACCTCGCCGAAAAACTTCTCCACTGCTTCAGCTTCTTGAATCCCAAAAACTGCGGCTCGATCAGCTTCCCGTATTCCTCGAAGCTCCAATGCTCCTTTACCGTAATCGGTGTTCTAACAGCACGCTGCGCCGCGTCCGCGATCAACTGCGGTGAAGCGAAGTCTGCCTAACTATCTGCGTTATCTTCATGGCGACGAGTGAGAATACGGCAGCCCCTGCCGTTGGGAAACATCTGGATCAACTCATCGGGGTAACCGTTCTCGCGCAGCCAGGAATCGAAATCGAGAGCGTCAATGTCCCCCTCGAACAGCTTGGGGAATCCATATGCGTGGCCGTCGGGAGGATCGAGGAAGTAGCGGGGCATGTGGGGATGATAGCAGCGCTGGCATGCAGCTCCAACTACGACAGTCGCGGCCGGAGATGGTGGGGTTGGAATGACGCGCTAGTAATAGGAGCGCGTGGGCTTCTTGCCTGCGGCAATGGCGCGCGCATCAACACGAGCCAGAAAGGCACGCTTTTCTGAGCTGCGGTTGCCGCCCTTGTTGCGGAGCGCATCGGTCGACGCATCGTCGTCCACCCATCCGATTTCGCGTTTCTTGGCCTCTACATGGTCACGAAGCTGGGCCATGCTGATCGTGGTCATCGCGAGCTTCCTTTCCAATTCGAGGTTCAGTTCAGCAGTTCGAAGCTGCCGCCCTCTTCGGCGACGCGCCGTCTCAGATATTCCAAATCGAGCGCAACAGCCACCCTAAACAGCAACCGCGCCTGCTGCAGGAGCGGACTGTCCGGCGATCTGTCCACCGCGTGCTGGCCCAGGCGATCTGCAATCATGTCTTCAAATGACGGCGTGGTGATCGCCTCGTCGCCATCGAGGGTGATCCGAAGTGTCCGTCGTCGGGACATTTGGCGCAGATGGTTGCGCAGAGAAGAGGAGATCGGGCCTCGTCTGGGGTTGATGTTTAGGCGGCGAGCTTGCGGTGAAGCAAGCGTCGCTGTTCGATGGTCTTTCGCTTGATGCGTTTCCTCCGTTCGATAATGGCGGCGGCCCTGCCGAAATAGGCGTCGGCCGGTGTCACGTTGTCGAGGCTCTCGTGATAGCGGCGATGGTTATAATGCTCGACGAAGGCCTCGACCTGCCGTTCGAGATCGCCAGGCAGGAAGTAGTGCTCCAGCAGGATGCGGTTTTTCAGGGTCTGGTGCCAGCGCTCGATCTTGCCCTGGGTCTGGGGATGTAGCGGAGCGCCGCGAACATGGCTCATGTCATGGGCTTTGATCCAGTCGGCGAGTTCGCCGGCGATGTAGCTCGGTCCGTTGTCGCTGAGCAGCTTTGGTTTGTGCCTGACGGTGGCGTGGTCGCAGCCTGAGGCTTCGAGCGCGAGTTGCAGCGTGTCGGTCACGTCCTCGGCCCGCATCGTGGTGCACAGCTTCCAGGCGATGATGTAGCGCGAGAAATCGTCGAGCACGGTGGAGAGGTACATCCATCCCCAGCCGATGATCTTGAAGTAGGTGAAATCGGTCTGCCACATCTCGTTCGGGCGGCTGGTCTTGCGATGGAACTCGTCGGCCGCCTTGACCACGACGAAGGCCGGGCTGGTGATCAGGTCATGCGCCTTGAGCAGGCGGTAGACCGTTGATTCCGAGACGAAATAGTCCTTCTCATCGGTGAAGCGCACCGCCAGTTCGCGGGGCGACAGATCGGACTGCTCCAGTGCCATCTCGACGATCTGGTCCTGAATGGCGCCGGGGAGGCGGTTCCAGACCCGGCTCGGCGCGGAAGGACGATCCTCCAGCGCCTCGGGGCCGCCTTCGAGATAGCGATCATACCATCGGTAGAAGGTCCGCCGCGCGACGCCCAACTGGTCGAGGGTCCGCTTCGCCGGCAGGTGCGACTGCTCGACGATGCGGATGATCTCCAGCTTCTCGGATCCCGGATACCTCATTCGGGGTCTCCCCCATCCGCGATCATGCTTTTTTTCAGCAGCCGGTTTTCGAGCGTGAGGTCGGCGACGGCCTCCTTCAGGGCACGCGCCTCACGGCGCAGATCCTGTACCTCGCCGCTCGTCGCGGCACGGGCGGTGTCGCCCGCCAGCCGACGCTTCCCGGCCTCCATGAACTCCTTTGACCAAGTATAATACAAGCCCTGGGCAATGCCCTCCTTGCGGCACAGCTCCGCGATGCTGTCATCGCCGCGCAAGCCCTCCAGAACCACGCGGATCTTGTCCTCCGCCGAGAAATGCCGGCGTGTCGCGCGCCGGATATCCTTCACCACCTGTTCGGCCGACGCCTTGGGTTTGCGGGCCGATTTTACGCTTGAGGATTTGGGCTTCATCTTCGTTCCTTCGTCACTACGACGAAGCCCAAATCCTCCTTACATCACAACCTCAAATCTGTGCCATTGGCGCTGACGGCGGACACCGTCAACAACCTTGTCTTCTGGCAAAACCGATTTGGGCATGCCAATCGAGATCATCGCGTCCTTCTCGAAGCCCGGACTAACCGCGGTTTGAAGGAAGCGCTCGATACACTGTTTTACGAACTCTATCTGGGAGATCGTGAAGAAGGCGCGGTCTTCGAGGAGCTGGCCGAACTCACCGGGCGCAAATACCCGCTGATAGCCTATCTCTACTTCCTGAAGGACATGAACCGCTTCATGCCCATTCAGCCAACGGGTTTTGATCGCGCTTTTGCGGCCATGAACCTCGAGTTTTCAACGCGTCAGCAGTGCTCTTGGGAAAACTACAGGAGGTTTAATGAGATCCTGCTGCAACTCGTTCCCCTCATTGAGGCAGCTGCTGGCATCCGCCATGTCAGGCTAATAGATGCCCATTCTTTCTGCTGGATATATGCCCATCTTCTGAAATTGGAGGCGGAGGGCGCGATTGGCCAAACGGCATTAGGCAAAGACTCGGGCCGCGTGATCGGCGGTAAAGAAAAGTCAATTATCGCAATGCGTTTCTCGATCGAAGAGACGGTCAGAAGATCGAACGGCCAGATCGTCGAACGCCGGCTGAAAAACAAGGAGTCAGGACTTTCGGGCCAAGAGCTCGAAGATCTTCTTGCAGAACTGCTTGATTTGCAGGGAAACCGCTGCGCGCTGACCGGCATTCCCTTTCATTTTCATGGACCTGATGCCGACAGCAATCTCTTGCCGTCTCCAGACAGGATCGACAGCAACGGGCACTACGTCCGAGGAAATATCCAAATCGTGTGCCGCTTCATAAACTTCTGGAAAGGGGCGAGCGACAATGAGGAATTCAAGGAGCTTCTCATGCTTGTGAGAACGGTGTGATCCCGCGCTTGGCGCCTAATGGTCAGTCTCGGCCGAACGAAGCAGGGTAGGGGTCGGTCAATACTGCGTCCGGCACAGGCGTTCTCAAAAAGACTTCCCAGCCAGATCGGTTCAGGCGGATTTCCCTGTCGAAGTCACCTTGCGTGCATCGGTCCATCTTGTCTTCCACTGCATATTTTCGTTCGATGAATGAACCAACCTGATCTTCGTCGAAACTGTCTTTGAGATAGGGATAGTTGATTTCCAGAGCGCTCATGTCGGGACCCTGCTCCTGCAAGAGGCTGTTTACCTTGCCAAAGAGGCGGTCGATGCGGCCCACGCGCTGCTCATTATCGCCCGGCGTCCAAGCAATACCGTAATGATGAACCCTCCTGCACTGCAGATGCAGATTTACCCCCTCCTGGAAGACTGAGGTCGCAATAAGTGTGTTCGGATAAAAGGGGCTGTTGAAGCCAAGGATCAGGTGTTGCCGATGGCTGGACTCGCCGCTTGCGTACCATGCCGGGCTGGAGAGCGTAGTGAGTGTTCGCCATCCCTTGTCCCAGGCATCGACTTCGTGATCAATGATCTTAGTGCAAAGCTGCTCGAAGGTTGCGATGGCTGAACTAAAGTACTTCAGCAAAAGGGAGTTCGGAATTTGCAGGTCTGCAAAATCCAGGAATTTCCGGTAACGTCGCTGCACATTGGCGTGCTTTTCATCGTCAGCAAGGCCGCGCTCGAATGTTACATACCAGCCGTAGAGTTCGACGATGACTGGGCTGGCGAAGAGAAATCCGGCCTTGATGTAGTTAGCAAAGTTTTCCGCGATGCGCGGCCGAGCGGTTGCCCACTCAACAAGTCTAGACTTCTCTGGCGCGGGCAGGTGATCGAATACTCGACCCCAGATCGTTCCGATCGGCGCATCGTATTCGCGCTGATCTGCTCCGTGAGGGCGTAATGCGTCCAGCGCTTCTCGCGGAAACTCGGTTCGTGTTTCCATCCGCTGCATCTGTGCAGCCTTGGCAAAATCCATGCGCTGCTTGCCGCCCTGCACGAAGTGGTAGTGCCAGTGATAGGCGCCTGATCGATAATCAGAGGCAGGTTCCAGGAGCATCGAGAAGATGCCGGTGGTTTTGCGCAGATTTAGGCTGAAGCGGGAGCAGTCTGTTGGTGGTGCAGGCTGCCTGCCGTCAGTCGCCTTCTTCGTCACAAACAGGTCGGCAACTCTTGAGCGAAGGTAGTCGTGGTCGTCGACACCATCGGTCTCGCCTTCCATATCGTCCATCTGGTCATCTTCGCTATCAGCGTCGCGTCGATCGCTTGCGCCGGCCATTTCATTAAACACCTCACGCGACCAGTTGCTTTTTTTCCATCGAAGGCGGGCCTCTTCATCCCAGCCATGGGTTTCAGCGATGTGCCCTGCGAGCAATTCATCGTAACGCTCGTTGACGCGCTTCGTGAGCTCCCGGACTGACGGGATGCGGCGTACAAAGACGAGGTGCTTATCTTCGTGCAGAGGGCGATCTGCCGCCATCCTGAACAAGTCTGATGGCGTACAGAGATTGACGAGGCCATCGTATTTGGGGTGATCGGGCGCTGAGCGGAAAATGCTCCGAAAGTCGCGGCTCATTTTCTGCAGAAGTTCCGTGTCGTCCGCGGCTTTGAAATCTTTCGAATGCTCGACCTCTGGCTTTTCACTAACCGTCTGTGTCTCGCGGCTGTGCTCGTCAGGTCCTGCGGATTCGAAACCCTCAAGATATCCATATAGCAATCGTCTTTTTTCGTGTGTCTCACCACAATCTTCAATCAGGCGCTTCTGGTAGAGTGCGAAAAACATCTCATTCTGAGGACTGTCCTCAAATCTGCATGGAGTGGCGATTTCATGGCGATATTGGTGCTTCGTGAAGCTAAATCCTTGCCCTTCCATTCGACGAAAGCGACGCAAAGCATAATTGCGCATTAGAATTTCGACTGATTCATCTTTGATGGCCGCTTCGTCAATGAAGTAACTTAGAATGCTCCGGACATCTTCAAGCCGTGTGTGACTTGGCGTTGCCGTCAGGAGGAGAGTGCGTCGAGCAATGGGGTGATCGTGCTTGCCGAAAAACGAATCCGCAGCGGCGACCCGCTGTGATCCCCCCCAACGGTTGCGAAAATAATGGGCCTCATCAACGATCATCAAATCGAAGCCATTCCCATCGGTCGCAGCCATAATTCGATTGTGCAAGCTTTGGGCAGCTTTGCGCGCTGCAGCCGTCTTATCCACCGTTTCGTCCCAGCTATCTACAAGCCCGCTGAGCGAGTGAATGGTGGTGATGTAGAGCTTGGATAATCTATCCGAATATGCTTGGTTCTCGATCGTTTCTGTGAGTTTCGGTAGCGGAAGTGGCTCTTCGACGCTTGGCATAGGCTCGTTATCAGGGCCCTTCACATGGCCGTCTGCACACAGATAATGGCTCTTCACGAACTCGCGAAATTCTCGCCGCCAGTGATAGCAAATGTCGCGGTTCGGCGCGATCACCAGAACCTTGGCGTCGGGCTTCTTTCGCCATAGCAGTGTTGCCACGCCAAGTGCTTCGAATGTTTTCCCCATGCCGACTTCATCGGCCAAGAGCGCAACCGGGCTTTTTGAAAGCACGTTCCACAAATGAGCGACGCCTTCGGTCTGAAGCGCAGCCATTCCTGCTGGCTGATCAGGCGCATAAGTCCATTCCCCGCTGACCCCGCCGAAGTTGATCCACTTGGCGACATCAACAGGTTTCAAACGTCGCCAGAAATCACTCATATGCTGCCTGCGTCCTTACCAATGTAACATATTCTGAAGAGACCCCATCGGGAGCATGGGGGACCATTATTTTTATGCTTTCCCACCGTGACTTCGCCACCGGAACATAGTTTGGCTCACGATCGCCCGCGCCGCGCACGAGCTTGCGACGGAGGCGCTGAGCAAGAGCGCAAACATTTGCCACTTCATTTGCAAGAAACCAGTTGAACACTGCGCGTTCACTAGTTTGGATTGTTTCGCAGGTTCTCTCGACAAGCTCGAGTAAACATCCAGGCACTACGAAAACCTGCTTTTCCAACTGCTCCAGTTTGTCCACTGCAAAATACCGTTGGCGGTAATCATGCATGGCCTTGAAAAGACGAAAATAGCTGATCGCACTGTGCTCGGAGATATCTCGATGAAGAAGCTCTGAGCCCAACTCCGGATGAGCCGGCGTGTCGTCAGGAAAGCTGTCGCTATCGTCTGGGCCTCGAAGCGGAAGGTCCGTAAGAGATCCTGGGTCATCACCAAGCACCAATGCTTCCAGTAGATCATTCAAGCTATTGAATGTTTGGGCTCTGCGAGACTGTAGGTTGGTTTCGCTGATGATGCCGCGATGAACCTCTTCCCCATCATGGTTGACCCGAAAGACCCGATCTTTGAGCAGCGCGCTGTCATTCACGCGAATTCCCGACGGTTGTACGGGGTCGCCGCTGCGCTTCCACTTCAATGGCACAGGTGCCTGGACGCCGGGCAGACAGAGGGAGTATCCGTCGCGCGCTCCCTTTCCCAGCCATGCACCGGAAAACATGTAGACTTGAGCATGCCAGTCGAAGGTTACGTGCAAATCGAAGGGTGGCAGATCGGGGGGATTGAGGGCTTCGTCGGCCAGGAGCTCGTCCGAAGCGCAATCAGCCTGACTTAGCGCCAGTGCTTTGCCATGCATGAGCCGCCAGTCATTTGCATCTTCGATGATAATGCCGGCTTCAATGTTGTTGTCTCGGCTCCATTTCCCCTTGTCATCGCAATGGCTGTTGGACCCGGGGGCAGTGAAGTTCCACGAGCCAACGGCCAAAGCCTTGCCGATCTTCCAGATCTTCGCATGGCATAAATCAGTTCTGTGGTCGCGTTCGACCGGACAATCATAGAACGCCACATGTCCACGCTCGATCATTTGCCCCAATTCCTCGCTCCATTGAGTCCTGAGGAATTTGTTCTGGATTCGATCGGGCACCAAATGGACACGCAAGTTGCCGGTTGCCGTCGAGGTTTGCAGCTTGCCGATGAAACCGGCGAGGTCGCGAGGCAGATATGGCGACCAGACGACGATGTCTGAGTCCACCGAGCCGTCGAACAATTGCGCTGCGAACGATTGGTTCTGGAGGCTATGGACAAAGCGCCATTTCTCCTTGGACTTGGCAAACTTTCGGCGCTCGCGAAGTTTGCCTTCGTCGTCTTCAATGTCGGCCGCATCCCACAGTCCGTCAAAAAATCTTCGGATTTCTCGATAGTTGGCGAGACTTTCAACCTCGCGAAAAACGAATGCTTCGAGATTTCTCCCCCAGCCCGACAGCGTTAGATTGGCGCTACCCGCGCCGACGACGCGCCGACCATTGGCATCCTCGAGATAGATGACTTTGGGATGAAAAAGGCTGCGTTCGCTGAACCGCTGCGACACGCGATCGGGGCGAATGGCGTGGATGGGGACACAGGTCCTCTTGATGCGATTGGTGTCGATAAACCGCGGATCGCAGAAGACTCTGACGTCTGTGCCTTTTTCCGTGAGTTCCTGCTGAAGCTGCTCGAACTCTATGCGATTTCGCGGGGGCTCGGCGCCGATCGCGGCAGGCAGGACAAACGTCTCCAGGAACTCAATGTCCAGGTTGAAAGTGGTGAACCATGCTCGGCGTAAGGGGCCCATGCCGGTCACCTTGCGCTTCAATTCTTGTAAGAGCTTCATGCGGCCTCTCCACGCAGGCCATTCACGAAGCTGCTGAACTGAGGGAGGTAATAGCTGTTGTGCCATGAACCAGGCGTTCGGCTGTCAGGCTCGGGCAGAGAGACTGTCCGCGCGTGGACACTGATGGTGCCGTCATCGCCGACATTGAGCCATGAAACCTGGCCACGGGATTGCATCACCGAGCCATGGTAGTTCGCTAGCGCTCGAATTTGAGCGTCGAGACTGTTGGCGTTTGCGACCTCAAGAAGCCGCCTGAGACGCTTTGCCCCCTCAGTGCCCTTGATCGCTGGCAGATCCGCATACTCGGAAACCGCAGCGGATACGCGAGGCAATCGCGTCGCGTCCCGGCCGAACTTTGCCCAGGTGTTCGCGATATCATCGGTTGATTGGGTTCGCCGAGATGCCATGAGGGTGAATAGCAGCGAGCAATCCGCCAGGAACGGCTCTAGGTGCACAATGTGCTCGAGCTTGGCCTTCTCTCCGGGAGCTAAGTCGTGTGAAAGTGCCTGCTCGACTGCCTCTTGCGGCGAGAGATCTTCTGTTTCTTCGAGAACATCGAAAATCGCGCCGGCCGCCCCTTGATTAAGCTCGGTCTGCATCAACCAAAACTCTTTGGCGTAACTTCCGACTGCTTGAGGCGAGGCAAATGCGCGAGCGTATGCTCGGGTCAGATCTGCCGGCACGTCACCGAATGGAAGTTTCCCGCCTTGAATTGGTCGGGAGACGCATTCCTTCAGGAATTCATATGCCTTGCCAGCAGCCTTGCTGAGCGAGCTCTTTGGTTGGCCGACTATGAGCTTTTCGGCATCCGCCCACCGGCTTTGATATGCTGGCTTATGATAGTGATAATTGCCATCGAAGAAGCCCATTTCCATGAGCGGTGTTTTATAACGACCACTGACTCCGAGGCCGAGCTGCCGGACCAGGATTTGGCCGACGGGCTCATGGGTAAAGATAAGTGCCGGAGGACGATCTTCATTCGCCCAAAGGCGCCGCGCGTTTGAGATGCCAAGTATTCCTGTCGATTCCACGTCCTGTGATTTCTCATGACGCAGAATTGAGAAGACGAAAACATTTTCGAGAAAAATCAGGCATGCCTGCTTGAAATTCAGGCTGTCCTTGCTCTGATATTGCCGCAGCAGCGCATGACTGAGATGGACATCATCATCTTCAATCAACCTCTTCACCAAGTAGTGATGAAAGAGGTTGAGGGTGAAATTTCGGACATCGTTCGAAATGGAGTTTATCCTGTTTCGGAAAACCTGTCTGCCGAATGCCGACCAAATTATAAGCGTGCCGATGGGGTCAATATATGAATCGGACGAAAGGGTGTCGTCGTATTCGGTGAGTACGCTATCTAAAAAATGCGTCATTTGATCTCTTAGAGCCCGATCGGAAATTAAGTTGAGTGGTATCAGCAGGTTAGCTTGACGGCTTGGCCTGTCGTTGATTCACGGGTTTCGCCAAAAACTACCGTGGATTCAACGATGTGGACCGATACCACTCGCGCCCTTCATGCGCGAAGCGGACTGGCTTTGCCAAGTGATATGACCGATGCCGAATGGGCGGTTCTGGAACCACTGCTGCCACCCGCGTCGCATGTTGGGCGACCTCGCAAATGGCCGCTGCGACGCATTGTCGAGGCGATCCTGTACCTGCTTCGCGGTGGCTTGCCCTGGCGGATGCTGCCGCCTTGCTTCCCGCCGGTATCGACTGTGCGGCACTGGTTCTACCTTTGGCGCGACAACGGATTGTGGCTGACGATCAACCACACCCTTTTGATGGTGACACGAGAGGCGCACGGCCGCGAGGCATCGCCCAGTGCTGGGGTGATCGACAGCCAGAGCGTGAAAACGACGGAGAGCGGCGGCCCTCGTGGCTACGACGCAGGCAAGAAGACCAAGGGGCGCAAGCGCCACATTCTGACCGATACCGAAGGTAATCTGGTCCACGCCGTGATTCACGCCGCGGACATTCAGGACCGCGATGGAGCGCCGCTGGTGCTCGCCGATATCATCAACCGCTTCCCGTGGCTGCGTCATGTGTTCGCGGACGGAGGCTATGCCGGCAACAAACTCAAGGACGCCCTGCGCCGCATCGGCAAATGGACCATCAAGATCATCAAGCGATCCGATGCCGCAAAAGGCTTCGAGGTGCTGCCTCGACGCTGGGTCGTCGAACGAACCCTCGCATGGCTCAACCGAAACCGCCGCCTCGCCAAAGACTTCGAGCAGACCATCGCATCGGCAACCGCATGGCTGTTCATCGCCTCGATCCAGATCGTCATCCGACGTATCGCAAGATTATGAAATCAAAACGGATAATTTCGAATCAGGCTCTTAGCTCGCGCCTTCAACGGGTTTACAGGTGGGGTGGAAAAGGCTTGTCGAAAAGCGCAGATTGATAGCGTACGTGTTAGGGCATTTGACGAAGGCTACCTCGGATCTCATTTTCAAACTGTGAAGCACATACATCGGCTATCTGGTGCTCCTGCAAGAAGGAATGAGGGCTCTCTTGGCGCATCGTTTCAAGGTGCGACCGCTTTTGACGTATCGGGATAAGAGGCATGGCGCATGAGAAAACCTGATTCTGTTGCGGCGCTGACCGAATTTGGCCGTGTTCGCCTATCCAAGTCATTCTTTATGCGCGATTTCCTGTTCTCTGACATCGCCGCGGTTCATGGGCTGAGCAACGTGCCTGATGATCCTGACCTGGCGATCGCGGCAGGAAGCAGGCTCTGCGAAGAACTGCTTGAACCGTTGCAGGATCGGTTTGGCCGCATCGCTGTTCGATCCGCCTTTCGCTCGTGCGAAGTCAACGGGTTGGGCAATGAGATGCAAGCTGCGGGGAAGGGCGGGTACAACTGCGCTTCGAACGATGCCAATTTTGCCGGCCATATTTGGGATCGACGCGATGCCAAAGGCCGTATGGGTGCCACGGCCTGCGTCGTCGTTCCGGCATTCTGGGACACATTTCAGGCAGAGGGGGATTGGCGTAAGCTGGCCTGGTGGATCCACGACCACTTGCCCCATTCGAGCCTCTATTTCTTCCCGAAGTTCTGGGCCGTTAACATCGCCTGGCGCGAGGAGCCAGAGCGACGGATCGACAGCTACACCTATCCCAAGGGCTGTTTGACCAAGGTGGGCATGCCAAACAATTCTGGATCACACGAGCAGGAGTGGTCCGGCATCGAGGCAGCAATGGTGCGCGGATTTGCGTGAAGGGGCACCCGGCATGACGATTCCAGGCCAGCTAATCACCGCCGTCGATATGGCCATTGCGAGCGGAATAGATCCGAAGCGCTTTCGAGCTGCCCTTCGCGCTGCAAGTCTCGATTGGCATCCGCACAATGGACGTTGGGAAGTCGTGCGAGGGAGCGATCAGCACCAAGACATGGAAAGGGTCATGGCGCAGCTGGGCGGAGGGCGCTTCGGGCTCCGATCGACGTCAAAGGCCGTACAAGGCGGTTCCCTGGCCGCAATTCGCGACGAGCATTACGTGCTGGATCTCTGCGACGCAGTTCTCGGGCTGAAGGCCGTCCGGCAGCATTGCTTTCCGTTTCTGACCGGAGATCCAGATCGGCGTGGTCACCGGAAGGCATTACCTGTTGATGGCTTTTATCCTGCTCTTGGTCTCGTAGTGGAATATCATGAGCGACAACACCGCGAACGTGTCGGCTTCTTCGACGATAAGCCAACGGTTTCCGGCATTCCTCGGGGCGAACAACGCCGACGATATGATGAGCGCCGCGCCGATTTGCTGCCGAGGCATGGCTACAGTTTAGTCGTTCTCAATGTGGATGAATTCGCGCACGATAGGGTCAAGCGCCTGCTCAGGACCCCTCAAGATCAGGCCATTGTCAGCCGCCGCCTTGCAAGTTTTATAGGCTGATTAATGGATATCAAGGCAATGGTGCAAAATGGCTAATGAACCTCGCACCCCACGGCTTGCTGTCTTGATTGACGCAGATAATGCATCCTCCCGGATCGCACCGCGCCTTTTTGAAGAGATTGCCAAGATCGGTGAGGCAAGTGTTCGCCGCATTTACGGCGATTTCTCCGGGACTAGGCTTAAATCCTGGGCCGACGTTCTCGCCACGCATGCGATCAAGGCGCACCAGAACTTTGCGTATACCAGCGGCAAGAATGCTTCGGATATCGCTTTGGTCATCGACGCGATGGATCTTTTGCATACCGGTCGGTTCGACGGGTTTTGCCTTGTCTCTTCCGACAGTGATTTTACCGGGCTGGCCTCGCGTATCCGTGAGCAGGGGATCGATGTCTACGGCTTCGGAGAGCAGAAAACTCCCGAGAGCTTCCGACAAGCCTGTCGCCGTTTCATCTACACCGAGAACCTGCTGCCAGAGGCGCCAACGTCAGATGAGCCAGGCCGACAGGATGCCCGTCCGGCTAGCGTAAAGAAGTCGCCCACTGCTGCGGCACCTTTGATCCGAACTGCCATCTCACAGCTCGATGATGAAGGGGCTGGGTACCTCTTGGCGGTGGGGCCAACGCCTGCAGCGCCTCGCCTCTGACTTTGATCCACGAACCTATGGTGAAGGCAAGCTGAGCGACCTGGTCGAGAAGGCAGGCAGCTTCGAATTGCGCAGAACTGACACCGGGCATTTGCAAATCCGGGTGTCTCCGTCTGGAAAGATGGGTCAGCCTACAGCAAAGAAGGCAAAATCCGGGTGAAAGTCCGGCTTCGCCCTATGCGCGAGCCAATGCCTGTAAGTCGCCCTTAGATATGTGCGACCGATAATGTCGTATATAGGGCATATCAAAGCGCGATGAGCAGAAATCTTCGAACCAGCATCACTGATTCGATCCAGATCCCTACCCTTTCGGCTGCCTCAGGACGCATCGGCATCTCCTTTTGTCCCGGAAAGCAAGGGCCTGCCCTCGCTGGCTTTGACTGGAAGCGTGACCTTGCCGTCGATCTGGACGCGGTGCGCGGGTGGGGGGCTGCTGCTGTCGTCTCTCTGATTGAGAAGCATGAGATGGAGCTGCTGGGGGTCGAAGATCTGGAGACTGCGGTTGCTGCGCGCGGGATGGAATGGTTTCATCTCCCGATCCCCGACGTCACCGCTCCTGGGGAGGAATTCGAGCAACGATGGCACACGGCCGGAGCCCGGCTGCGCAGTCTCCTCACCGACGGGGAAAGCGTCTTTATCCATTGCCGAGGAGGGCTGGGCCGAGCCGGCACTGTGGCAGCGAGACTGCTCATCGAACTCGGCATCACAGACTCCGATACCGCAATCGCCCAAGTGCGAGAGGCCAGGCCGGGCGCTATTGAGACGAGAGCGCAGGAAGATCACCTTCGAGCGATCGAGCGCATTTACGATCGGTCCTGTGGATGCCTCATCGGTCTGGCGGTTGGTGATGCTTTGGGCACGACCCTCGAGTTCAAGCCGCGGGACACCTATCCCCACATCACAGATATGGTCGGGGGAGGGCCGTTCGGCTTGGACGCAGGGATTTGGACTGATGATACGTCTATGGCCCTTGCGCTTGGTGAGGCTCTCCTGGCCAGTGCAGCAAAGGGCTCAGTTTTCGAACCGGAAGAAGCACAACGGCGGTTCGTCAGCTGGTGGCGGAACGGTGCCTTCAGCCCCACGGGCAGCTGCTTCGATATTGGCATTGCAACCCGCCAAGCCCTTGCCCGATTCGAGGAATCTGGCGACCCGATTGCCGGCTCGACCGATCCGTATTCAGCAGGCAACGGCTCACTCATGAGGCTTGCGCCTGTTGCGGTTTGGGGAATCCGGCAGGATCCCGCTATCGTAACGCGAGTAGCCCGCCGACAGAGCATGACCACGCACGCTGCAGACGCGTGCCTCGACGCCTGTGAAGCATATGCACTCGTCTTGCGGGCGGCCATCCTAGGTGCCGACTTTGAGGAGGCTCTGGCGGTTCCAGCGGACGGATTTGGGCCTGAGATCGGCCCAATCATGGCCGGTAGCTGGCGCGGAAAAACGCGCGATCAGATTTCCAGCAGCGGATTCGTGGCGCACAGTCTCGAAGCGGCAATCTGGTCCGTTGCAAACACCACGAGCTTCGATGAAGCCGTGCTGTTGGCAGCTAACCTCGGTGATGATGCCGATACAACTGCTGCCATTGCTGGCCAGTTGGCTGGTGCGATCTATGGCGCATCTTCAATTCGCCAGACGTGGCTCGACAAGCTGGCCTGGCGCGACGAGATTGAGGTTCTTGCGCGCAATCTGGCTTTCCCGACGGCTTCGCGGCTAGGCTAATTGGGGCATTCCCATGGCGGACTCATGATTGATCGTCACCAGTACGAATTTGGGTAAAATCCGCGATCATCGTCAGCTCCAAAGATATGTTGCTCCTGAAACAGTTCGTCCAAGCCAGTCGCCATCAACCTCTGATCGGCCGCAGCCAACTTTGTCCGGGCCCAGGTCACGAATTCGGCCACACGAGTGGCCTGTTCGCCCGCTAGTTCCTCCTCCAGTCTTGTAACAAAAGCCGCCAGGCGATCTCTGCGTTCAAGACGGGCAAGCACATCCTCGAGGACCTTGTCCCTGCGCTCGGCAATGTAGGCCAGCCGCTGTGCTTCGATACGGCGTCGTTTCGCCTCCTCCTCTCGTAGCCGTGCCTCTTCCGCTTTCTGGTCGTCTTCTGCCTTTGCGGCAGCCAGAACGGCGAGCCCAACAGCAATGTCTGGCGCCAAATTCTCAAGTCGTTGGAGCTTGGCGTCCTTGAATGCTCTGCGAACCTGTGACGCATACCGTAGGTGGATATCAAACTCGAAGGCCAGCTGACCGGTGGGTACATAGTCCCATTCCGGTCGTCCAAAACTGAAGCTGTGAGGCGTCCAATCGCTGCGGCTCCAATCTCGCGATCGCCGTCGCTGACGGCGCTCGTCTTCGGCGATCTCCTCGGGTGTCAGAACATGCTTGATGCGTTTGTAGGCTTCCTTGATGGCGAACGGGATAGCGACGGAGCCGTTGGTGAAGGTTGCCTTGCTTGCCTTTGCAGAGAGCTCAAATCCTTGCGCCTTGGCGGCAGCTACGATCTGGAGGATACAGCGCTCTGCCCGGTCAATCGATCCCGGAGCAATTTCGAGCTGCACATGCCCGTCCGATGAAAGGCTGACGAGGCCGGTGTTGCCGGGCTTGGCCTTTCGAAGCTTATCGAAGCTCTTTTGCACCAAGGGATGCGAGAGCACCGCTCCCGACAGATCGAGTTCCGACGCCTTTACGCGTGCTTGTTCCCGTGCCGACGCTAAGGTGTCGGGTTCTTGCCGGACCTCACCGCTCGCTATGATTACGGTGAGAGCGACTCCAGCTTTGGCCTTCGGAAGTGGAATTCGCTTCACTTTTTGGCCGGCGGCATGCTTGGCCCACCAGCCGAGCGGCGGGTTAGGGATATCATGCTTCCTGCAGATCTTGTGAAGCGCAACATCTGACAGTCTGAAGTCCTTGGCTAGGTGCGTCATCGGCTTCGACCAGACCAGTTCGTAGAACTCTTCGCGGGTGAACCTTTGGCTCATCTCGGCAGACCTCCAGACTTCCATTCAGAATTGTGCGGCATAAAGCAGGATGGCGTCTTCCAGCGAATAATACGCCTACGTCACCTGAAGTTGAAAAGCCCGCAGATTGCAGAATCGACCAACAAAATGGTCCCGTCGCACCGCCGGGGCGGCCCGCCGCAAAGGTCCCTTTTTGGGGGTATCAATGGGGGTATTCTGCGTCCTTATGGCAAGGAAATCGATTAGCAGCAGCTAGTAATGAGCTATCTAAAGATCCCTCCTCCGCTACCATCAGAACAATGGGCGCTGATGGCCCATAAAAGGTACCTCGTGGCCCCCTAAGGGGCCTGCCCCTTGACCGGATTTTTCAGGACAATCTCTGCCCGCCTTCGTGCTTGCAGGAGATAACATGTCCGATCGCAAAATTGGCCCCTCCGTCATCGTCGCTGTGGTGCCCGATATGGACCCATTGGCCGTTAGGCTTCCGGTCGCCGCCCAACTCACGGGCCTTGATGAGACGCAGATGAGAGACCTTGTCGCCTCCGGCGAGATTGAAGTCTTTAAGGTGGGTCGGACCGAACTAGTGTACTACCCTAGCCTCAAATCGTTCATCGCGAAGGCTATCAGTCTGATGATCCGGCGGCCCAGAAACGGCGATGCTGATGGCAACGTCGTGTGGCTGACTGGCCACATTCCGCACGGTGATCAGAAGTGACTGCTACCGGAGTCGATAAGCTCCCGCGGTTGGCCAACGGCACATTGGAGCCGTTGGCCGTCCGGGTCACGGTCGCTGCCGAGCTGCTGGGTCTCGGTAAGACGCGCATTTACGAGCTGATCGAGGCCGGCGATCTCGAGATCGTCAAGATCGGCCGGTCTACTCTCATTCCCTATAAAAACCTCAAGAAACTAATCGGACAGGAGGAGTAGGGACCGATCCGAAGGAGCCGCGCTGGACGAGCGGTGCTCGGCGCAGCTCCTCGATATGGTCCGACCACCATTGCATCATCCGTACGCGCTCGGGCCAATATTCGCCGCGGGTGTAAGCTCGTCGAACCTCGTTGGTCTCGATATGCGCCAGCTGCCGCTCGATCGCATCGGGATGCCACTGGCCGGACTCATTGAGGAGGGTGGCTGCCATCGCCCGGAACCCATGGGCCGTCATCTGATCCTGCCCGAAGCCGAGCCGACGCAGCGCCAAGTTTACGGTATTCTCGGACATCGGCATGTCGTCGTTTCCCAGACAGGGAAACAGATATTTGCCGCCGCCGGTCAGGTCATGGAGCCGGTGCAGCTTCTCCATCATCTGCCGCGACAGCGGCACCCAATGCGGGCGCCGCATTTTGGTTTTTTCGGGCGGGATGGCCCAGATCGCCTCGTCGGCGTCTAACTCGGGCCATTCGGCCTGGCGCAGTTCGCCGGGACGGACGAACAGGTGGGCCGAGCATTCGAGCGCGATCGCGGTGATCTCATGACCGCTATAATTCTCGATCGCGCGCAGCAGCACGCCCGCTTCGCGGGCGGTCGTGATCGCCGCGAGATTCTTGCCCTTGGGCGTCGCGATCGCGCCGCGCAGGTCGGCCGCGACATCGCGCTCAATCCGACCGGTGGCCACGGCGAAGCGGAAGATGCGGCTCAGGACACTACGCAGGCGCCGCGCCGATTCGAGAATGCCTTCAGCTTCAAGCTTCTTAAGCACGGCAAGGGCGTCCAACGGGCGGATGACCTCGATCGGCTTGGATCCGAGCGCAGGATAGGCCTTGTCGAGCAACCAGCGGATCTTGTTGAGCGTGACTTGGGACAGGCCCTCGCGCTCGCATTTCTCCAGCCACTCCTCGGCGACGGCGCGGAAGCTGTTGCCGGCCACGATCTTGACCTTGGCTGCGACGGGTCCGAAGCGCTTGACGAGGGCGGGATCGGTGCCTTCCTCAATCAGCTTGCGGGCGTCTTCTCGCCGGATGCGGGCCTCGCTGATCCCCACCTTGGGCCAATGCCCCAGGTGCAGTGTTTTCTGCTTTCCCTCGTACCGATATTTGAGGCGCCAGACCTTCGAGCCCGAGGGCTGAACGACAAGTGTGAGTCCTCTCCCGTCGGAGAGCTTTAGAGCACCATTTGAGGCCTTGGCGGCGGCGATCTGGATGTGGGTAAGTGGCATGAATCAGCTCCAAAATGGGCTGATCGCGGACCACCAAATGGACCACCAAAATGAGGCGGCAGGAGGCGGTTTTACGCGGTTCAGCCCGGTCAAAGGCTGACGAGAATCTTCGGATTTATACCGTAAAACCAGCCGCTTAGCGGTCGTTCCCGATCATGCTCGGAAACCACTTGGTGCCCAGGAGAGGACTCGAACCTCCACGGCCTTGCGGCCACTGGCACCTGAAGCCAGCGCGTCTACCAATTCCACCACCTGGGCATCCGGGGTGAGGCCGGGCGGATAGCGGCGCTCCTTGTGCCTTGTCAACAGCTTCCGTGCAGGGCAATGCGAGTTCATCTGAACATCAAGGGATTCTGAGGATGAGCCGTCTTGTCACGCTGTTCGGCGGGGGTGGGTTTTTGGGCCGCTATGTCGCGCAGGAGCTGCTCAAGGCGGGCGCCCGCGTCCGCGTCGCGGAGCGCGATCCGTCGGACGCCTGGTTCCTGAAACCGCTGGGCGGCCTGGGCCAGACGCAGTTCGTCCCGGCCTCCGTCACCAAGCCGGCCACCGTCGCCGCCGCGGTCGCCGGGGCCGATTCGGTGATCAACCTGGTCGGCATCCTCAAGGGCGACTTCGATTCGATCCATCGCAAGGGCGCCGCCCATGTCGCGGCGGCGGCGAAGGCGGCGGGCGCCGAATCGCTCGTCCATGTCTCGGCGATCGGCGCCGATCCCGAATCGCCCTCGGCCTATGGCCGCAGCAAGGGGCAGGGCGAGGCCGCCGTGCGCGCCGCCTTCGCCGACGCCACCATCATCCGTCCCTCGATCGTGTTCGGGTCGGAGGACGGCTTCCTCAACCGCTTCGCGGCGATGCAGTCGGCGCCGTTCGTGCCGGTGCTGCGCGGCGCGGTGAAGTTCCAGCCGGTCTGGGTCGCCGACGTCGCCCGCGCGATCGCCGCCGCGGCGCTCGATCCCGGCGCCCATGCCGGCAAGACCTACGAACTCGGCGGGCCCGAGGTGGTGACGATGGCCGAGCTCAACGCCTGGCTCGCCCGCGCGACCGGCCACAACCCGACCTTCGTGCCGATCCCCGATTCGATCGGCGGCCTCCTCGCCACCGTTGCCGGCATCCTGCCCGGCGCGCCGATCACCCGCGACCAGTGGCGGATGCTGCAGGCCGACAATGTCGTGACGCCCGGCGCCAAGGGGATCGAGGCGTTCGGCATCAAGCCCGCGCCGATGGAGGCGGTCGCGCCCGCCTGGCTGGTCCGCTACCGGCCGCACGGCCGCTTCGCCTCGCAGACCAAGCCCGCGGCCTGACGCCACCCATGGAGATGTCGCTGCTGTCGATCGTCCTCCTCGGCATCGTCGAGGGGTTGACCGAATTCCTGCCCGTATCGTCGACCGGGCACCTGATCCTCGCCGGGGAGGTCATGAAGGTGCCGCAAGGCACCGAGACCTTCGACATCGTCATCCAGCTCGGCGCGATCCTCGCCGTCGTCGTGCTCTATCGCGAACGCTTCGCCGCGGTGCTCGCCGGGCTCGGCCGCCGCGACCCGGCGGCGATCCGCTTCACCCGCAACGTGCTGGTCGGCTTCCTGCCGTCGGCGGTGATCGGCGCGGTCGCCTATGGCGCGATCAAGGCGATGCTCAACACCCCGATCATCGTCGCGGTCGCGCTGATCCTCGGCGGCATCGCGATCCTGGTGATCGAGCGGCTGGTCCGCAGCCCGACCTGCGACAGCGTCGAGGGCATGTCGCTCAGGACGTCGTTCGGCGTCGGGCTGGTCCAGTGCCTGTCGATGATCCCGGGCGTCAGCCGCTCGGGCGCCACCATCATGGGCGCGCTGACCCTGGGGGTCGAGCGGCGTACGGCGGCCGAATACAGCTTCTTCCTCGCCATCCCGACGATGCTGGGGGCCACGACGCTGGCGCTGTGGAAGACGCGGCACGAGCTCGGCGATGCCCAGGCCACGGCGATCGCGATCGGCTTCGTCGTCTCCTTCATCGTCGCGATGCTGGTGATCCGCTGGTTCCTCGGCGTCGTGACCAGGCATGGTTTCGCGCCGTTCGCCTGGTATCGAATCATCGCCGGCACGGCGGCGCTGATCTGGCTCCTGGCAAGATAGTCTCAAATCGGACCTATATTGAAGAGTTTCTGCCTATCCGTTCATATCTTGCGATGGTTTCCACAAATAATAGGTAAGTTAAGCTGACTTATTACGCGGAATGCGCGTGACTCAGGGCTGCGATTGTGAGAAATGCGCCTCCCGAACGTGGAGGGCATTTGCCATGGCGAACGAGCCGATGCTGAAATTCGTGGGCGTGGGACAGGCGTTCCCGCCCAAGCGCGAGGCCGATGCGCGCATCGCCGATTTCGGCGAGATCGCGGCGCGCTATTCGGACGACAAGGCTGGCGAGCAGGCGTCGCGCTGCTCGCAGTGCGGCGTCCCCTATTGCTCGACGCATTGCCCGCTCCACAACCATATCCCCGACTGGCTGCGCCTGACCACCGAGGGGCGGCTGCGCGAGGCCTATGAGCTGTCGAACGCGACCTCGACCATGCCCGAGATCTGCGGCCGCATCTGCCCGCAGGACCGGCTGTGCGAGGGCAATTGCGTGATCGAATTCTCGGGGCACGGCGCGGTGACGATCGGCTCGGTCGAGAAGTACATCACCGACACCGCCTGGGAGCGCGGCTGGGTCGAGCCGGTGCAGGTCGGCCCGGCAAGGGGCCAGTCGGTCGGCGTGATCGGCGCGGGCCCGGCGGGTCTCACCGTCGCCGAGCTGATGCGCGCGCGCGGCTATGACGTCCATGTCTATGACCGGCACGACCGCGCCGGCGGCCTGCTGACCTACGGCATCCCCGGCTTCAAGCTGGAGAAGCCTGTCGTCCAGCGCCGGGTGCAGCGGCTGATCGACGCCGGCATCGTCTTCCACCAGGATTTCGAGGTCGGCCGCGACGCCACGCTCGACGAGCTGCGCGACCGCCACGACGCCATCCTGATCGCTACCGGCGTCTACAAGCCGCGCGCGATCAAGGCGCCCGGCGTCGGCGCGCCCGGCATCGTCGAGGCGCTCGACTATCTCACCGCGTCGAACCGCAAGGGGTTCGGCGATGCGGTGCCGGCGTTCGACGAGGGGCCGCTCGATGCGAAGGGCAAGAATGTCGTCGTGATCGGCGGCGGCGACACGGCGATGGACTGCGTCCGCACCGCGATCCGCCAGGGCGCCGCCTCGGTGAAGTGCCTCTATCGCCGCGACCGGGCGAACATGCCGGGCTCGCAGCGCGAGACGAAGAATGCCGAGGAGGAAGGCGTCGAGTTCGTCTGGCTGTCCGCGCCCGAGGCGTTCGACGGCGGCGAGACGGTCGGCGGCGTCCGCGCGATCCGGATGCGGCTCGGCGAGCCCGACATGTCGGGCCGCCGCACCCCCGAGCCCGATCCGGGCAGCGAGTTCCGGATCGAGGCCGATCTGGTGATCAAGGCGCTCGGCTTCGATCCTGAGGACCTGCCGGGCATGTTCGGCGCGCCCGAGCTGTCGGTGACCCGCTGGGGCACGCTCAGGGTCGACCACAAGACGATGCAGACCTCGCTCGAAGGCGTGTTCGCGGCGGGCGACATCGTCCGCGGCGCCAGCCTGGTGGTCTGGGCGATCCGCGACGGCCGCGACGTCGCAGTGCGGATGCACGCCTATCTGAAGGCGAAGGCGGAGCGGGTCGAGCTGGCGGCCGGGAAGGTGGCGGCATGATGCGCGCGATGCTGACGGCGGCCGCGATTGCGCTGGCGTCGCCGGCGCTGGCACAGGTCCCGGCCTCGGCTTCAGAGGCCGGCCGTCTGATGATGGCCAGGTCTGTCGCCGCTCGCATGCTGCCCGATGGTACCTTCGAGAAGGTGATGGGTAGCATGATGGACGGGCTGATGAGCTCGATGATGGACGGCATGATGAATGTACCGATCCGATCGATTGCGAACTTTTCTAACGAAAAGCCTGACAAGATCGCAGCGCTTGGACCGGGAACCTTGCGTGACATCATGACTATTGTGGATCCGGCCTATCGGGAACGCTCACAGATCGGGGCCCGTGTCATCGGGGCCGAGCTAGGACGGATGATGACCGGGATGGAGCCGACTTTCAGGGAGGCGATGGCGGAAGTCTACGCGACCCGTTTCGACGAGAAGCAGCTTCGAGAAATTGACGCCTTCTTCCAGACACCGACTGGGCGGACTTTTGCGGAACAATCGATGACGATCCAGACCGATCCCATCTTTGCGGACCGTATGAAGGCGATGGTTCCCGAAATGATGGGAGCGATGCCCGGCATAATGAAAAAGGCCGAAGCGGCCACTGCGAGCCTGCCGAAACCGCGAGACATGAAGGAATTATCGGCTGACGAGAAGAAACGGCTCGCCGAGTTGCTGGGGGCGGCCCCCGAGAAGGTGAAGTGATGAACCACACCGAGAACGACTGGATGTCCGCCGAACGCGAGCGCCTCGCCCGCGAGGGCATGTACCGCCCCGACTATGAGGGCGACGCCTGCGGCGTCGGCCTCGTCGCGGCGACCGACGGCAAGCCGTCGCGCCGCGTCGTCGCCGCCGCGATCGACGCGCTGAAGGCGGTGTGGCACCGCGGCGCGGTGGACGCCGACGGCAAGACCGGCGACGGCGCCGGCATCCATGTCGACCTGCCGATCCGCTTCTTCGACGACGCGATCGAGCATGCCGGCCACAAGCCGCGCCCGAACCGCCTGGCGGTCGGCATGGTGTTCCTGCCGCGCACCGACCTCGGCGCGCAGGAGACCTGTCGCACGATCGTCGAGAGCGAGATCATCGATTTCGGCTACACCATCTATGGCTGGCGCCAGGTGCCGGTCGACGTGTCGGTGATCGGCGAGAAGGCGCTGCAGACCCGCCCCGAGATCGAGCAGATCATGATCGCCGGGCCGATGCCCGACGAGATGAGCCTCGAGGAGTTCGAGAAGAATCTCTACCTGATCCGCCGCCGCATCGAGCGCAAGGTGATCGAGGCGCAGATCCAGGGCTTCTACATCTGCTCGCTGTCGGCGCGCTCGATCGTCTACAAGGGGCTGTTCCTCGCCGAGGAGCTGTCGGTCTTCTATCCCGACCTGAAGGACGAGCGCTTCGTCAGCCGGGTCGCGATCTTCCACCAGCGCTATTCGACCAACACCTTCCCGCAGTGGTGGCTGGCGCAGCCGTTCCGGTCGCTCGCGCACAATGGCGAGATCAACACGATCCGCGGCAACAAGAACTGGATGAAGAGCCACGAGATCAAGATGGCCAGCCTCGCCTTCGGCGAGCATTCGGACGAGATCAAGCCGCTGATCCCGGCGGGCGCCTCCGATACGGCGGCGCTCGACGCGGTGTTCGAGACGATCTGCCGCTCGGGCCGCGACGCGCCGACCGCGAAGCTGATGCTGGTGCCCGAGGCGTGGCAGCACAGCGCCGACGTGCCCGAGGCGCGCCGGGCGATGTACAGCTATATCGGATCGGTGATGGAGCCGTGGGACGGCCCCGCCGCGCTGGCGATGACCGACGGCCGCTGGGCGGTGGCCGGCGTCGACCGCAACGCGCTGCGGCCGCTGCGCACCACGCGGACCGCCGACAACCTGCTGATCGTCGGGTCGGAGACCGGCATGGTCGTCGTCCCCGAAAGCACGATCATCGCCAAGGGCCGGATGGGGCCGGGCCAGATGATCGCGATCGACCTCGACGAGGGACGGATCTACGGCGACGCCGAGATCAAGGACAAGATCGCCGCCGAGAAGCCCTATGGCGAGTGGGTCAGGAACTTCCGCACCCCGGCCGACCTGCCGCGCCCGGCCGAGGACATGATCCCGCGCTGGCCGCGCGCCGAGCTGCTGCGCCGCCAGGTCGCGGCCGGGCAGACGCTGGAGGACATGGAGCTGATCCTCAGCCCGCAGGTCGAGGACGCCAAGGAGGCGGTCGGATCGATGGGCGACGACACGCCGCTCGCGGTCATCTCCGACAACGGACGGCTGATCAGCCATTTCTTCCGGCAGAATTTCAGCCAGGTCACCAACCCGCCGATCGACAGCCTGCGCGAGACGCAGGTGATGAGCCTCAAGACCCGTTTCGGCAACCTCGCCAACATCCTCGACAATGAGGGGCAGCAGGCCGACGTGCTGGTGCTCGAAAGCCCGGTGCTCCACTGCCGCGACTGGCGGATGCTGAAGGACCATTTCGGCGCCCAGGCGGCCGAGATCGACTGCACCTTCGACGTCCATGGCGGGCCCGACGCGCTGCGCCAGGCGATCGCCCGCGTCCGCGCCGAGGCCGAGACCGCGGTGCGCGAGGGCAAGGCCGAGCTGTTCCTGACCGACGAGCATGTCGGGCCCGACCGGGTCGGCATCGCGATGATCCTGGCGGCGGCGGCGGTCCACACCCACCTCGTCCGCAAGGGGCTGCGCTCCTATGCGTCGGTCAACGTCCGCTCGTCCGAATGCCTCGACACCCATTATTATGCGGTGCTGGTCGGCGTCGGCGCGACGACGGTGAACGCCTATCTGGCGGAGGCGGCGATCGCCGATCGCCATGCGCGCGGCCTGTTCGGCGAGCGCAGCCTCGACGAATGCCTGAAACGGCACCGCAAGGCGATCGACGACGGCCTGCTCAAGATCATGTCGAAGATGGGGATCGCGGTGATCTCCAGCTATCGCGGCGGCTATAATTTCGAGGCGGTCGGCCTCAGCCGCGCGCTGGTCAACGACTTCTTCCCCGGCATGCCGGCGAAGATCTCGGGCGAGGGCTTCAACTCGCTCCAGTTCAACCTGATCGAGCGGCACGAGGCGGCGTTCGACGACGTGGTCGTGTCGCTGCCGGTCGGCGGCTTCTACAAGCAGCGCGCGGGCGGGGAGGCGCATGCCTATTCGGCGCAGCTGATGCACCTGCTGCAGACCTCGGTCGCGACCGACAGCTATTCGACCTATCTGCAATTCTCGCGCGGGGTGCGCGACCTGCCGCCGGTCTATCTGCGCGACCTGCTCGAGTTCAACTGGGCGCGCGAGGGGATAGCGATCGACTCGGTCGAGCCGATCACCGAGATCCGCAAGCGCTTCGTGACGCCGGGCATGTCGCTGGGCGCGCTCAGCCCCGAGGCGCACGAGACGCTGGCGATCGCGATGAACCGGATCGGCGCCAAGGCGGTGTCGGGCGAGGGCGGCGAGGACAGGAGCCGCTACACCCCCTATGCCAATGGCGACAACGCCAATTCGGTGATCAAGCAGGTCGCCTCGGGCCGCTTCGGCGTCACCGCCGAATATCTCGGCGCCGCCGAGGAGCTGGAGATCAAGGTCGCGCAGGGCGCCAAGCCCGGCGAGGGCGGCCAGCTTCCCGGCTTCAAGGTGACCGAGATGATCGCGCGGCTGCGCCATTCGACGCCGGGCGTGACGCTGATCTCGCCGCCGCCGCACCACGACATCTACTCGATCGAGGATCTGGCGCAGCTCATCTACGACCTGAAGCAGATCAACCCGAGCGCGCGGGTGTGCGTGAAGCTGGTCAGTTCGGCGGGCATCGGCACGGTCGCGGCGGGCGTCGCCAAGGCGCATGCGGACGTCATCCTGGTCGCCGGCCATGTCGGCGGCACCGGCGCGTCGCCGCAGACCTCGGTCAAATATGCCGGCACGCCTTGGGAGATGGGGCTGAGCGAGACCAACCAGGTGCTGACGCTCAATGGCCTGCGCCACCGGGTCAAGCTGCGCACCGACGGCGGCCTCAAGACCGGGCGCGACATCGTCGTCGCCGCGATCCTGGGCGCGGAGGAGTTCGGCATCGGCACGCTGTCGCTGGTCGCGATGGGCTGCATCATGGTGCGCCAGTGCCATTCGAACACCTGCCCCGTCGGCGTCTGCACCCAAGACGAGGCGCTGCGGAAGAAGTTCGTCGGCACGCCGGAGAAGGTGATCAACCTGATGACCTTCATCGCCGAGGAGGTGCGCGAGATCCTCGCCAAGCTCGGCGTCCGCTCATTGGACGAGATCATCGGCCGCACCGAGCTGCTTCGCCAGGTCAGCCGCGGCGCCGAGCATCTCGATGATCTCGACCTCAACCCGGTGCTCGCCAAGGTCGACGCGCCCGAGGAGAAGCGCCGCTTCAACATCCCGACCTTCCGCAACGAGGTGCCCGACAGCCTCGACGCGCAGATGATCGAGGACGCCAAGGCGGTGTTCGAGCGGCGCGAGAAGATGCAGCTCACCTATACGGTGCGCAACACGCACCGCGCGGTCGGCACGCGCTTCTCGGCGGAGATCACCAGGCGTTACGGCATGTCCTCGCTCGCCGACGGCCATGTCCATATCCGCCTGCGCGGATCGGCCGGCCAGTCGCTCGGCGCCTTCGCGGTCAAGGGCATCACGCTGGAGGTGTTCGGCGACGCCAACGACTATGTCGGCAAGGGCCTGTCGGGCGCGATCATCGCGGTCCGCCCGATGGTGTCGTCGCCGCTGGAGACGCGATCGAACACGATCATCGGCAACACCGTCCTCTACGGCGCCACCGCGGGCAAGCTGTTCGCGGCGGGGCAGGCGGGCGAGCGCTTCGCGGTCCGCAACTCGGGCGCGACCGTGGTGGTCGAGGGCTGCGGCGCCAATGGCTGCGAATATATGACCGGCGGCATCGCGGTGATCCTCGGCCGGGTCGGCGCCAATTTCGGCGCGGGCATGACCGGCGGCATGGCGTTCGTGCTCGACGAGCATGGCGATTTCGAGCGCAACGCCAATCCGGACAGCATCGTCTGGCAGCGGCTCGGCTCGGTCCGCTGGGAGATGCGCTGCAAGGCGCTGATCGCCGAACATGCCGAGCGCACCGACAGCAAATGGGCGCACAGCGTCCTCGACGACTGGGATCGCTGGCGCGACCGCATCTGGCAGGTCTGCCCGAAGGAGATGGTCGACCGGCTCGACTATCCGCTCAGCGATAGCGAGGCGGAGATCGTCGCCGCCGAATAGGCGTCGGACCTGATGCGGTTCGGACGGGACCCGGAAGCTCCATGGCTTCCGGGTCCTTCTTTTTTCGGGATTCCGTCGCGCTGTGAGCGCCGTCACTCCATCGAAACGTCAAAAATCGTAAACGCTGTGTTGCCATATGGGGTGTACCGATCGGTACGCGGGCTCCCTATATGGGGTGGGCAACAGGGATCGCGGTGGTCGCGATCGGCACGATGGACAAAGTCGATGGCGTTTCTGCAACCCGATCTGCCGCCTTCCAGCGGCCCCGCCAAGGCGGTCGCTCTTGCTCCGGCGATGCACCACGGCATCCTCCGCCGCCCCGCGAAGCCGCAGCGGCCGATGCTGCGTTTCCTCGCGGTGCTGCTCGCGATCCTGTTCTTCGTCGTTCCCGGCTATCTCGCCGCGCGGGCAACCGAGTCGCTCGCGATCGGCATCCTCGCCGCCGACCTCGCTTTCCTCATCGTCGTGGCGGGCTGGTCCGCCGTCGCGGGCGGCGATCGCCACCGCTGATCCCGATACCGCGAGGGGATATCCGGCTTTTACTTGCCGTCCGGCGTTCGGTTCCCGGCATCCGATCGGACGGTCGCTTCGCCGCCCATGCCGGCACCGGCCGTCCCGGTCGCATCGCGCCGCGACTTGCGCGTCGCGCGCTTCATGTCGCTGCCGGGGGCGAGGGGCGTCTGCGCGGTCGAGTCCATGCCCGCTGCCGTCGAAGTCGCAGCGCTGTCGGGTGAGGCCCCCGCGCCGGCGGACGAACCGGCGGGCTGGGCCGCCGCCGCGGCCGCGATCAGGGCGAGGGCGGCCGTGGCGCCTCCCAGGAAAATAGTCTTCATGTCCTTCTCCTCATGGCGTCCGCCCGGCGGGCGGCGCATCGATGTCAGGCGGCGACCATGTCGGCGTCATGCGGGTAGACCCCTGCCAGCACCTGATCGAAATGCTCGCGGATGCGTTCGTTGCAGCCACAGGCGATGGCGTGGAGCTGTTCGACGTCCATGATCACGATCCGCCGCCGCCGCGAACTGAGGATGCCCTTCACGCCAAGCTGGCGCAGCGAGCGGTTGATGAAGCTGCGGCCGACGCCGAGCATCTCGCCGAGCTGTTCCTGGGTGATGGCGATCTCGTCGCGGCAGATGCGGTCGCGCGTGGCGAGCAGCCAGCGCGACAGCCGCTGGGCGATGGTGTGCGACGCGTTGCACGCCGCCGACTGGAAGAGCTGAGCGACCAGGCAGTCGGCATAGCGCGACATCCAATGGGCGATGCTCGGCGACTGCTGCCGCGCCTGGGCGAGCGCCGACAGCGGCAGGCGCAGGAAACGGCCGCCGAACTGGACATGGGCGCGGGCATAGGCGGGCAGCCGGCCCGACGACACCAGCCCGCAGATCGCGCCTTCCCGTCCGATCAGGGCGGCGTCGACCAGATGGTTGGCGTCCGCGGCGACGACGAAGGAGGCGGCTGCGTCGCCGAGCGGGAACCAGGAATAGCGGACATCGGTCCCGGCTTCCTGAAGGATCTTGCCCGGGGCGAATTCATGAAGGGTGAAGGACGGCATCAGCAGGTCCAGATCGTCGGGCTTGAGAGCGCCGAGCAAGCGGTTCTGCAGGACGGTTTCGCGTTCGATCATACTCAACTCCACTGGTCGGTATGAAACGTTGCACCTCCGTGCTTGTTCACTTCGCAACAGAAGGGATGCCGAAAAAAATTGGCGACCGAAACGAAAATCGCGTTTTTATCGAGGCTTATGCCTGGCCCTGAAGAGGCGATGGAAGGGTGGCGGTCGCCACGATTCCGTCGGATTCGCCGAGCAGGCGGCTCCGCTGCCGCAGCATCAGGGCCGACAGCCATTCGACGAACAGCGCGGTGCGGGGCAGGTGGCGGCTGTCCTGATGGGTCACGAGCCAGAAGGAGCGCGTGATCGCGACCTCCGGCAGCACCCGGACGAGCGCACCGTCCCGGTCGCCGATGAAGCAGGGCAGCACCCCGATCCCCGATCCCGCCGCGACCATCCGATATTGCGCGTTGATCGACGAGGAGCGCAGCCGTGCCTCGACCGCCGGGCCGAGCTCGTCGAGATAGTTGAGCTCGGGCGAATAGAGCAGGTCGGGGACATAGCCGATCATCCGGTGCGCGGGCAGGTCGCCGCGCGCCGCGATCGGCGGGTGCCGGTCGAGATAGGCGCGGGCCGCATAGAGGCGCAGCCGGTAGTCGGACAGCTTCTTGGTGATCAGCGGCCCGCGCTGGGGGCGGGCGAGCAGGATCGCGACGTCGGCCTCGCGCCGCGACGGATCGAGGAAGCCGCTGTTCGCGGCGAGGTCGATCGAAAGGTGCGGATGGGCGCCGGCGAACTCGCCCAGATGATGCGCCACCATCCAGGTGCCGAACCCCTCCGAGGCGCTGACCCGCAAATGGCCGCGCACGTCCTCGCCGTCGGCCTGGTCGCCGCCGCCGGCGATCGCGTCGGCCTCGCGCTCGATCGTCTCGACGCGGGCGAGCAGGCGGCGGCCCGCCTCGGTCAGGACATGGCCGTCGCGGCCCTGCACGAACAATGTCTGTCCGCCCAGGCTGCGTTCGAGCCGGCGGATGCGCCGGCCCACCGTCGTCGCATCGACGTCGAGCTGTCGCGCCGCGATGGTCAGCAGGCCGGTCCGCGCCAGCGACAGGAAAAATTGTAGGTCGTCCCAGTGCATTGCCTGCATTATTGCAGCCTTGGGCTGCATGGCAAGGCCTTGCCAGTCGGGCGGCGCGGGCCGATGGACGGCGCGACACGCAGGAGAGCAAATCATGGCCACCCAGGTGCGGGAAATTTCCCATTTCTTCGCGGACGGCTCCACCAGCCCCGCCACCCGTTTCAGCGATGTGTTCGATCCCAACAACGGCGTCGTCCAGGCGCGCGTCGCGCTCGGCGCGCAGGCCGACCTCGACAAGGCGGTCGCGCTCGCCAATGCGGCGCAGCCGGGCTGGGCCGCCACCAACCCGCAGCGCCGCGCGCGGGTGATGTTTCGCTTCAAGGAACTGGTCGAGAAGAACATGGAGGAGCTGGCGCACCTCCTCTCCTCCGAACATGGCAAGGTGATCGCCGACGCCCGCGGCGACGTCCAGCGCGGGCTCGAGGTGATCGAGTTCGCCTGCGGCATCCCGCACGTCCTGAAGGGCGAGTTCACGATCGGCGCCGGCCCCGGCATCGACGTCTATTCGATGCGCCAGCCGCTCGGCATCGTCGCGGGGATCACCCCGTTCAACTTCCCGGCGATGATCCCGATGTGGATGTTCGGCGTCGCCATCGCGGTCGGCAACGCCTTCATCCTCAAGCCGTCGGAGCGCGATCCCTCGGTGCCGGTCCGCCTCGCCGAGCTGATGAAGGAGGCCGGCCTTCCCGACGGCATCCTGCAGGTCGTGCAGGGCGACAAGGTGATGGTCGACGCGATCCTCGACCATCCCGAGATCAAGGCGGTCAGCTTCGTCGGCTCGTCCGACATCGCCCATTATGTCTATCAGCGCGGCGTCGCCGCCGGCAAGCGCGTCCAGGCGATGGGCGGCGCCAAGAACCACGGCATCGTCATGCCCGACGCCGACCTGGACCAGGTCGTCAACGACCTCGCGGGCGCGGCCTTCGGCTCGGCGGGCGAGCGCTGCATGGCGCTGCCGGTCGTCGTGCCGGTCGGCCAGGACACCGCCGATCGCCTGCGCGCCAAGCTGATCCCGGCGATCGAGGCGCTGCGCGTCGGCGTGTCGACCGACAAGGAGGCGCATTACGGCCCGGTCGTCACCGCCGCGCACAAGGCGAAGATCGAGAGCTATATCCAGATGGGCGTCGACGAGGGCGCCGAACTGGTCGTCGACGGCCGGGGCTTCACGCTGCAGGGGCACGAGAAGGGCTTTTTCGTCGGCCCGACCCTGTTCGACCACGTCAAGCCGACGATGCGCAGCTATCAGGAGGAGATCTTCGGCCCGGTGCTGCAGATCGTCCGCGCCGCCAATTTCGAGGAGGCGCTCGCGCTGCCGAGCCAGCACCAGTATGGCAACGGCGTCGCGCTGTTCACCCGCAACGGCCATGCCGCGCGCGAGTTCGCGGCGCGCGTCAACGTCGGCATGGTCGGCATCAACGTGCCGATCCCGGTGCCGGTCGCCTATCACACCTTCGGCGGATGGAAGCGCTCGGGCTTCGGCGACACCAACCAGCACGGCATGGAAGGCGTGAAGTTCTTCACCAAGGTGAAGACGGTGACGCAGCGCTGGCCCGACGGCGGCGCCTCGGGCGACAGCGCTTTCGTCATCCCGACCATGGGGTGATGCAGCCGGTGGAACGCGGATGGAATCGTCATGCTGACGAACGTCAGCATCCATTCGCGCTACGCCGGTCGGGGAAAGCCGAGGTCGAGGGCGCGATCCTCCCAGAAGGGATTGTGCTCCTCGACCAGGGCGATCTTCCAGTCGCGGCGCCAAGCCTTGAGTTGCTTCTCGCGATGGATGGCGGTCGGCATGTCGTCGAACATCTCGAAATATACCAGACGGAAGACATTGTAGCGCGACGTGAAACCGGGAATAGCCTTGGTCCGATGTTGGTGAAGGCGGGTCATCAGATCGCTGGTGACGCCGATGTAGATCGTGCCGTGGCGCCCGCTGGCGAGGATATAGACGCAGGGGTTGCGTTCCATGATCGACCGTTGCGGCAATGGATGCTGAATCAAGTTCAGCATGACGGAGTAGGAGCCAGGGTCAACCCATGACCGATCAGTTCGAACTGACCGATGACCAGCGCGCCATCCAGGAGATGGCGCGGAAATTCACCGCCGACGCGATCACCCCGCACGCGGCCGAGTGGGACGAGAAGCACATCTTCCCGCGCGAGACGATCCAGGCCGCCGCGGCGCTCGGCTTCGGCGGCATCTATGTGTCGGAGGAAGCCGGCGGGATCGGTCTCGGCCGGCTCGAGGCGGCGCTGATCATGGAAGCGATGGCCTATGGCTGTCCGTCGACCTCGGCGTTCATCTCGATCCACAACATGGCCGCCTGGATGATCGACCGCTTCGGTTCGGACGATCTCAAGGGCCGCTATCTGCCCGACATGATCGCCTGCCACCGGATGGGGTCCTATTGCCTGACCGAGCCGGGCTCGGGCTCGGACGCGGCGGCGCTCAAGACCCGCGCGGTGCGCGACGGCGACGACTATGTCGTCAGCGGCTCCAAGGCCTTCATCTCGGGCGGCGGCGAGAACGAGGTCTATGTCGTCATGGTCCGCACCGGCGAGGACGGGCCCAAGGGCATTTCTTGCCTGGTCATCGACAAGGACATGCCCGGCGTCAGCTTCGGCGCGCAGGAGAAGAAGCTGGGCTGGCATTCGCAGCCGACCGCCCAGGTCAATTTCGACGGCGTCCGCGTACCGGTCGCCAACCGCGTCGGCGGCGAGGGGGAGGGGTTCCGCATCGCGATGATGGGGCTCGACGGCGGCCGTCTCAACATCGGCGCCTGCTCGCTCGGCGGCGCCCAGCGCTGCCTCGACGAGTCGGTCTCCTATACCAGGGAGCGCAAGCAGTTCGGCCAGCCGATCGCCGATTTCCAGTCGATCCAGTTCACCCTGGCCGACATGGAGACCGAGTTGCAGGCCGCCCGCATGCTGCTCTACGCCGCCGCCGCCAAGGTGACCGCCAACGCTCCCGACAAGACCCGCTTCGCGGCGATGGCCAAGCGCTTCGCGACCGACACCGGATCGGCCGTGGTCGATCGCGCGCTTCAGCTTCACGGCGGCTACGGTTATCTGCAGGATTATCCGATCGAGCGTTTCTGGCGCGACCTGCGCGTCCACCGGATCCTCGAAGGAACCAACGAGATCATGCGGATGATCACCAGCCGGGAGCTGCTGCGCCAATGACCGATCCAGTGCCGATGACCAATCCGGTGAATGACGACGTCCTGATCTTCGTGGAGGGGCGGACCGGCCGCATCCGCCTCAACCGGCCCAAGGCGATCCACGCGCTGACCCACCCGATCTGCACCGCGATGATCGGCGCGCTCACCGCCTGGGCGACCGACGATGCGGTCGACCTGGTGATGATCGACCATGCCGAGGGCAGGGGCTTCTGCGCCGGCGGCGACATCCGCCACATCGCCGAGAGCGCCAAGGGCGACGGTTCGGAAGGGCGCGCCTTCTTCCATGAGGAATATCGCCTCAACCATCTGCTGTTCACCTATGCCAAGCCGACCATCGCCTTCATGGACGGCATCACCATGGGCGGCGGCGTCGGCATCTCGCAGCCCTGCTCGATCCGCGTCGTCACCGAGCGGACGATGTACGCGATGCCGGAAACGGGCATCGGCCTGTTCACCGATGTCGGCGGCGGCCGCTATCTGTCGCGGATGCCGGGCCGCATGGGCCAATATGTCGGGCTGACCGGCGCCCGCCTCAACGGCGCCGAATGCCTCGCCCTGGCGCTGGGCACCCATTATGTCGAAAGCGACGGTATCGAGGCGCTGAAGGCGGCGATCCTCGGCAATCCGGGGGCGGTCGACGCGGCGCTGCGCAGCGCGGTCTCGGCGGTGCCGCCCGCGCCGATCCTCGACCGGCAGGCCGATATCGACCGGCTGTTCGCATCGGACCGCTATGAGGACATCGTCGCGGCGCTCGCCGCCGACGGCGGCGACTGGGCGCTGGCGACGCTGAAGACGCTCGGGACCAAGTCGCCCCAGGCCTGCAAGGTGGTGCTCCGCCTGCTCGCCGAATCCGCGCGGATCGACGATTTCGCCGAGGAGATGGCGATGGAATATGCGGTCGTCGTCCGCGTCATCCAGCGGCCCGACATCGTCGAGGGGGTTCGCGCCCTGATCGTCGACAAGGACAATGCGCCGCGCTGGAACCCACCGACCGCGGCGGGCGTCAGCGATGCCGACATCGACGCAATCTTCGCGCCGCTCCCGCCGTCCGAGGCGTGGACGCCTCTGCCCAACGCCTGAAAGGTTCGCCCATGTCCTATGAAACGATCCTCGTCGAGACCCAGGGGCCGGTCACGGTCATCCGGCTGAACCGTCCGCAAGCGCTGAACGCGCTCAACACGCAGGTGCTGGCCGACCTGATCGTCGCGTTCCGGGCGTTCGATGCCGATCCGGACCAGCGCTGCGCGATCCTGACCGGCAGCGAGAAGGCGTTCGCGGCCGGCGCCGACATCAAGCAGATGCAGGAGAAGGGCTATGCCGAGATGTTCGGCGAGGACTTCTTCGCCGACTGGAGCAAGGTCACCGGGACGCGCAAGCCGTGGATCGCGGCGGTGGCGGGCTTCGCGCTGGGCGGCGGCTGCGAGCTGGCGATGATGGCCGACATCATGATCGCCGCCGACAATGCCCGCTTCGGCCAGCCCGAGATCAAGCTCGGCGTCTGCCCCGGCATGGGCGGGTCGCAGCGGCTCACCCGCGCGGTCGGCAAGTCGAAGGCGATGGACATGTGCCTGACCGGCCGGATGATGGACGCGACCGAGGCCGAGCGCGCCAATCTGTGCAGCAAGGTCGTGCCGCTCGCCGATCTGATGGACGAGGCGATGAAGATGGCGCAGGCGATCGCCGCGATGCCGCCGCTCGCCGCCATCGCCAACAAGGAGGCGGTCAACGCCGCCTTCGAGACCGGCCTCCACCACGGCCTGCTGTTCGAGCGCCGCAGCTTCAACGGCCTGTGCGCCACCGACGACAAGGCCGAGGGCATGGCCGCCTTCGTCGAGAAGCGCCCCGGCGTCTGGAAAGGAAAGTGAGCATCATGGCGACGATCGGTTTCATCGGGCTCGGCAATATGGGCGGCGGCATGGCCGCCAATCTGGCGAAGAAGGGCCATGACGTGCGCGCCTTCGACCTGTCGAAGGAGGCGCTCGACCGCGCCGTGGCGGCGGGGTGCGTCGCCGCCGGATCGGCGGCCGAAGCGGTCAAGGACGCCGAATATGTCGTCAGCATGTTGCCGGCGGGCCAGCATGTCCGCGCGGTCTATGAGAATGACGTGTTCGGATCGGTGCCGCCCTCGGCGCTGCTGATCGATTGCTCGACGATCGACGTCGCCTCGGCGCGCGCCGTCAACGGCGCGGCGGCGGCCAAGGGGCTGGCGATGGTCGACGCCCCCGTCTCGGGCGGCATCGCCGCCGCCAATGGCGGCACGCTGACCTTCATGGTCGGCGGCAGCGCCGAGCATTTCGCCCGCGCCGAGCCGGTGCTCGCGCTGATGGGCAAGGCGGTGATCCATGCCGGCGGCGCCGGTTCGGGCCAGGCGGCGAAGATCGTCAACAACATGATCCTCGGCGCGACGATGGTCGCGACCTGCGAGGCCTTCGCGCTCGCGAGCAAGCTCGGCCTCGACCTCCAGACCTTCTACGACATCTCGTCCAAGGCGAGCGGGCAGAGCTGGTCGATGACCAGCTATTGCCCGGTCCCCGGCGTCGGCCCGCAGAGCCCGGCCGACAACGGCTATGACGGCGGGTTCGCGGCGGGCCTGATGCTCAAGGACCTCAAGCTCGCGGTCGAGGCGGCGCAGGGCGTCGGCGCCAGCGTGCCGATGGGCGGCCATGCCGAAAGCCTCTACCAGGCCTTCGCCAACCTCGGCGGCGCCGGCAAGGACTTCTCGGCGATCATCAAGCTGCTCGACGGCAGCTACAGGGTCTGAGCTCTGATCTCCCCTCCCTGGAAAGGGAGGGGGGATTCTCGATCATGCCGCTACGTCGTTGAACTGGAGCCGCGCCAGCCGCGCGTAGAGGCCGCCCTGCGCGCTCAGCGTCGCATGGTCGCCCTGTTCGACGATCCGGCCCTGGTCCATCACGATGATCCGGTCGGCGGCCCGCACCGTCGCCAGCCGGTGGGCGATGACGATGGTCGTGCGCTCCTTCATCAGCCGGTCGAGCGCGTCCTGCACCAGCCGCTCGGATTCGGCGTCGAGCGCCGAGGTCGCCTCGTCGAGCAGCAGCAGCGGCGCGTCGCGCAGGATCGCGCGGGCGATGGCGATGCGCTGGCGCTGGCCGCCCGACAGGCGCGCGCCCGCTTCGCCGAGGAAGCTGTCGAGCCCGTCCGGAAGCGCGCGCAGGAAGGAGGCGGCGTTGGCGGCCTCCGCCGCGGCCCAGATCGCGTCGTCGTCGGCATCCCAGCGGCCGTAGCGAAGATTGTCGCGCGCCGAGGCGCCGAACAGCACCGTCTCCTGCGGCACCACCGCGATCCGGGCGCGGATGTCGGCCGGGTCGGCATCGGGCAGGGCGATCCCGTCGAGCCGGATCGCGCCGCTTTCGGGGTCGTAGAAGCGCTGCGCCAGTTGCAGGATCGTCGACTTGCCGGCCCCCGACGGGCCGACCACCGCGACCATCTCGCCGGGCTCGACGGTGAAGCTGACGTCGTCGAGCGCGAGCATCTCCGGCCGGGTCGGGTAGCGGAAGCCGACATGGTCGAAGCTCAGCCGGCCGCGCGGAGGCTGGGGCAGGGCGATCGGCTTGGGCGGCGCCTTGATCTCGGCCTCGGCGGTCAGCAGTTCGGACAATCGCGCCGCGGCGCCGGCCGCGCGGACGATGTCGCCATAGACCTCGGCCAGCGCGCCGAACGCGCCGGCGACGAGGCCGCCGGTCAGGATGAAGGCGGCGATCGAGCCGCCCGACAGCCGGCCGTTCGCGACGTCGATCGCGCCCTGCCACATCACCATCGTGATCGATCCGAAGATCAGCCCGATGATGATCGCGGTCATCACCGCGCGGGTGCGGATGCGCCGCCGCGCGGTGTCGAAGCTGCTGCCGACCACCGCGCCGAAGCGCTCGGCCTCGCGCGATTCCTGGTTGAAGCCCTGGACGATCTTCATCGCGCGCAGCGTCTCGGAGACGGTGGCGCCGACATCGGCGATCCGGTCCTGCGTGCTGCGCGACAGGTTGCGCAGCCGCCGGCCCATCAGGATCACCGGCAGCATCACCACCGGGATTCCCAGCAGCAGCATCGCCGCCAGCTTGGGCGCGATCGCGAACAGGTAGATGATCCCGCCGATCGCCAGCACGATGTTGCGCAGCGCGACCGACACGGTCGTGCCTACCACCTGCTCGATGATCGCGGTGTCGGCGGTCAGGCGCGACGCGATCTCCGACGGCCGGTTCTCCTCGAAGAAGCGCGGCGCGAGGCGGAGCAGGTTGGCCTGCACCGCGATCCTGATGTCGGCGACGACGCGCTCGCCCATCCACGAGACGAAGTAGAAGCGGGTCGCGGTCGCCAGCGACAGCACCAGGACGATCAGCAGCAGATAGTGGAAATAGGGACCGACGTCGCCGCCCGAGGCGATGAAGCCCTTGTCGATCACCAGCCGGAAGCCGCCGGGGATGGCCAGCGTCGCGCAGGCGGCGACCACCAGCGCGGCCAGCGCCGCGGCGATCCTTCCCGGATAGCGGCGCGCGAAGCGCCAGATCATCGTCAACTCGCCGAGCTTGCGCTCGGACGTCTCGGGATTCGGGTCGCGCCGTGCCATGACGCGCGCCCTAGCAATTTGCCTCGCGCATCTCAATTGCGCTGGCGACGGCAAGCTTATGGCAATATGCTTCGGCTATCCTTACATTGGCGAGATCAGGGGTCCTACGCATCCCTCCGGAGAAATGCATGCTGTACGACGCTTATGAGTTCCAGCGCACCATGCTGTCCGCGGCCAGCGCCTGGGCCAATCTGGGCGCCCAGTGGCTCCAGAATCCGCTGAATCCGATGTCCTACAGCAATATGGCGCCGATGATGGCGTCGGGGCTCGACGTGTTCGCCCATGCCTCCGCCTCGCGCGGCAAGCCTGATTTCGGCTTCACCCAGGTCGAGGTCGACGGCCGCAAGGTCGCCGTCACCGAGGAGATCATCCTCCGCAAGCCGTTCGGCCAGCTCAAGCGCTTCCGCCGCCGCGGCATCACCGGGCAGCCCAAGCTGCTCGTCGTCGCGCCGATGTCGGGCCATTATGCGACGCTGCTGCGCGGCACGGTCGAGCGGCTGCTGCCGCGCCACGACGTCTATATCACCGACTGGCGCGACGCACGGCTCGTCCCGCTCGAGGAGGGGCGCTTCGATCTCGACGACTATATCGACTATCTGGTCGAGTTCCTCGAGAAGCTCGGGCCCGGCACGCACATGCTGGCGGTGTGCCAGCCTTCGGTCCCGGCCTATGCCGCCGCGGCGCTGATGGCGGCGGACAACCATCCCTGCCGTCCGAAGACGCTCACCATGATGGGCGGCCCGGTCGACACGCGCGAGGCGCCGACCGCGGTCAACACCGTCGCCACCCAGCGCCCGCTCGCCTGGTTCGAGCAGAACGTCATCCACACCGTGCCGGTCTATTATCCGGGCAGCGGCCGCCGGGTCTATCCGGGCTTCCTCCAGCTCACCGGCTTCATGGCGATGAACCTGGGCAACCATCTCGTCAGCCATTGGAGCATGTTCAAGCATCTCGTCGAAGGCGACGAGGAGGGCGCGGATTCGACCAAGGCCTTCTATGACGAATATCGTTCGGTCTGCGACATGACCTCGGAATTCTATCTCCAGACGATCGACCAGGTGTTCCAGCGCCACCTGTTGCCCAGGGGCGAGTTCCTGCATCGCGGCCGGCCGGTCGATCCCGGAGCGATCAAGGATATCGGCCTGCTGGCGATCGAGGGCGAGCGCGACGATATCTCGGGGATTGGCCAGACCAAGGCGGCGCTGACGCTCGCGACTTCGCTGCCCGCGAAGAAGAAGAAATATCTGCTCGCCGAGCGGGTCGGCCATTACGGCATCTTCAACGGCCGGCGCTGGCGCGAGAAGATCGCCCCGGTCGTGGACGACTGGATCGCGGCGCATGATGGGTAGGAGCGTCCGTCTCCTTCCCGCCCTCGCGCTGGCGCTCGCCGTCGCGTACCCGATCCGCGCGCAGAACCTTCCGGCCGATACGGCGCGGCAGGAGGCGATCGGCCGGGCCCAGCAGGCCGCGGCGGCGGACGATTGCGCCGGCGTGCTCGGGGCGCTCGATCCGCTGGTTCCGGGCCTCGCCCAGGGCGACCAGCGCACCTTGATCCAGCGGCTGCGGCTGATCTGCCTCGGCCGCGAGGGGCGGTTCGAGGAACTGGCCGAAGTCCAGCACGAGCTGACCGTGGCGATGCCGCGCGACGGCACGGTCCGCGCGTTCGGCGTGATCATCGCGCTGGGCGAGGAGCGCTTCGCCGACGCCGCCGACCAGCTCGCGACGCTCGCTGCATCCTCGCCCTCGTCGCTCAACATCCTGACCGGCGCGGCGGTCCGCGAAATCTCGACACGGCTCCAGCAGAGCAACGCGCTCGCGGTCCGCAACCGGATGATGATCGCGCTGGCGCGCGCCGACTGGGAGCCGTCCGACATCCCCGAGCTGCGGACCGGTTTCGCGGAAGGGGCGATCAGCGCGCTGCTCGACGAAGGCCAGCCCGACGAGGCCGAGGGCCTGCTCGAACGGATCGAGCAGCCCGAGTTGCTGAGTTCGATGCTCGTCGACCGCCATTACGCTCCGATCTGGCGCGCGGTCGAATCGCGGCTCGGGCCGGCCGGCGGCCTCTCGGTCGACAATTTCGCGCGCGACAAGCTCGGGACCTATGTCGACATGCCGACGTCCGACACGGCGTTGCGCGACGCCGCGAACGCGATGCTGCTGCTCGGCCGCTACCCCGACCTGATCGACATGACCGACGACGTCGCGGTCAGGGAAGGGATGAGCCGGGACGAGGTGCAGACCGTGCTGATGCGGGCCCGCGCGCTCGCCGTCCTCGGCCGCACCGCCGAGGCCGATCGCGTGCTGGCGCCGTTCATGACGCTCGATCCGGCTAGGTCGCCCGAGATCGTCACCGCGCTGATCACCTATCCCGAGTTCCTCGACGAGACCGGCCAGTCGGCCCGGGCGCTGGAGACGGCGCGCGCGGTGCGCGACCGGGGCGCGAGCGTGATCAACGGCTTCGGCATGCGCTGGGTCGACCGGACCGAGATCTGCGCGCTGAGCGCGCTCGGCCGTACCGCCGAGGCGGGCGCGGCGATCGACCGGCTGAAGCCGCGCTTCGGCGAGAACCATGCCGCGCTGATCGAGTCGCTGCTCTGCGCGAAGCGCGACGCCGAGGCGAGCGAGTTCGCGCTCAAGGCCTTCGCCGACAAGGACGCCGGGACCGAGCTGATCTATCAATTCCAGCCTGAAGGCTCGATCTGGGGGGCGGGGCCGTCGCGGCTGCGCGACCTGTGGACCGCCTTCCTCGCCCGCCCGGCGATCAAGGCCGCGTTCGAGAAACGCGGGCGGATATTGCCGCGCGCCTATTGGCCCGGCGCCAAGCCGCGCGAGATACCGCGCCGCCCGGCCGCGGGGGAAAACCTCACCTGATGCCGACGGCCGAGGGGCGGCGGCTCGTCGCGCGGATCGAGACCTGGCCGGTGGCCGGCAGCTTCGTGATCGCGCGCGGCGCGAAGACGCGGGTCGACGTGGTCGTGGTCGAGATATCCGAGGCCGGCTATCGCGGCCGGGGCGAGGCCACCGCGATCTATTATCATGGCGAGAGCGCCGAAAGCGTGCGGGCGCAGGCCGAGGCGATGGCGGACGCGATCGCCGAGGGCATCGGCCGCGACGATCTGCTGCGCGCGATGCCGCGCGGGGCCGCGCGCAACGCGATCGATGCCGCGCTGTGGGACCTGGACGCGAAGCGGACGGGCCGCCCGGCCTGGTCGCTGGCGGGCCTGGCGGAACCGATGCCGGTGCAATCGGCCTTCACCATCTCGCTCGGCGAGCCCGATCGGATGGAGGCCGACGCGCGCGCGGCCGCGCTGGTCTATCCGCTGCTCAAGCTCAAGCTGGCGGGGGAGGGCGACATCGACCGCGTCGCGGCGGTCCGCCGGGGCGCCCCCGAAGCGCGGCTGATCGTCGACGCCAATGAAGGCTGGACGGGGCGCGACGTGGTCGCCGAGGCGGCGGCGCTGCTGCCCTATGGCGTCGAGCTGATCGAGCAGCCGGTCCGGGCCGGCGAGGACTGTCTCCTCGACGGCCTGCGCTCGCCGATCCCGCTCTGCGCCGACGAAAGCTGCCAGGACCGCGCCGATCTCGCGCGCTGCGCCGGGCGCTACCAGGCGATCAACATCAAGCTCGACAAGGCGGGCGGGCTGACCGAGGCGCTCGCGCTGGCCGCCGAGGCGCGGTCGATGGGGCTGGAGCTGATGGTCGGCTGCATGCTGTCGACCTCGCTCGGCATCGCGCCCGCGATCCTCGCCGCGCAGCAGGCCCGCTGGGTCGACATCGACGGCCCGCTGCTCCTCGCCGCCGACCGCGACGATCCAGTCCGCTTCGATCGCGGGGTGGCCTATCCGGCCCGGCCCAGCCTCTGGGGCTGACGCGGAACCGGTCTAACGCGCCGCAGCCACCGGGACGCCGAACAGGTCATGCTCGTCGGCATCCTCGATCTCGACCGCGACGATGGCGCCGGGCTCGAGCCCGCCCGCGTCGCGCAGATGGACCTCGCCGTCGATCTCGGGCGCGTCGGCCTGCGATCGGCCGGTGGCGCCGCCTTCATCGTCGACCGCGTCGATGATCACGTCGAGCGTCCGGCCGACCTTGGCGGCGAGCTTGGCGGCCGAGATCGCGGCGGTCTTCGCCATGATCCGGGCGTAGCGCTCCTCCTTGACCTCTTCGGGCACCGCGCCGGGCAGGTCGTTGGCGGGGGCGCCGGCCACCGGCTCGAAGCGGAAGGCGCCGACCCGGTCGAGCTGCGCCTCGTCGAGCCAGTCGAGCAGATATTGGAAATCCGCCTCGGTCTCGCCGGGGAAGCCGACTACGAAGGTCGAACGGATCGCGATGTCGGGGCAGATCGCGCGCCAGCCGGCGATCCGTTCGAGCACCTTCGCCTCGTTGGCCGGGCGCTTCATCGCCTTCAGCACCGGCGGGCTGGCATGCTGGAACGGGATGTCGAGATAGGGGGTGATCAGCCCCTCGGCCATCAGCGGGATGACATGGTCGACATGCGGATAGGGGTAGACATAATGGAGCCGCACCCAGGCGCCGAGCTTGCCCAGTTCGCGGGCGAGGTCGGTCATGTGCGCGCGGACCTCGCCGCCGCCCTTCAGCGGGAAGGCCTTGTGCCTGAGGTCGAGGCCGTAGGCCGAGGTGTCCTGGCTGATCACGAGCAGCTCGCGCGTGCCCGCCGCGACCAGCTTCTCCGCCTCGCGCAGGATCGCGTCGGGCCGGCGGCTGACCAGGTCGCCGCGGATCGACGGGATGATGCAGAAGCTGCACCGGTGATTGCAGCCCTCGGAGATCTTCAGATAGCTGTAGTGGCGCGGGGTGAGCTTGAGCCCCGCCTCGGGCACCAGGTCGACATAGGGCGAGGGCGGGACCGGCGCCGCGTCGTGGACCGCGCCGACCACCTCCTCATATTGGTGCGCGCCGGTGATCGCCAGCACCTTGGGGAAGCGCGCGCGGATCGCCTCCGCCTCGTCGCCCATGCAGCCGGTGACGATGACCCGGCCATTCTCGGCAATCGCCTCGCCGATCGCCTCCAGGCTCTCCTCCTTGGCGCTGTCGAGGAAGCCGCAGGTGTTGACGAGGACGACGTCGGCGCCGGCATAGTCGGGCGACAGGCCGTAGCCGTCCGACCGCAGCTTGGTCAGGATGCGTTCGCTGTCGACCAGGTTCTTGGGACAGCCAAGCGAAACCATGCCGATCTTCGGCGGGGAGGGGAGTTCGATTGCCATGGGTGGCGCGCACATAGGGACTTTTGCGGGAAATTGCGAGGCTCAGCTTCACGCTGGCGTTTGAACCACCATGAATGATGTTCTATACATCAATCTTACCATATGATATGGAAGAGTTCAGAGAGGTGGAGCGATGATCACCGCCGCGCAGATGCGGGCCGCCAGGGCCCTTTTGGGAATCGACCAGCGCCAGCTCGCCGAAATGTCCGGCGTGTCGCTGCCGACCATCCAGCGGATGGAGGCGAGCGAGGGGACGGTCCGGGGCGTGATCGACACGCTGACCAAGATCGTCGAGGCGTTCGACGCGGCCGGCGTCGAGCTGATCGGCAACAACGCGCCGAGCACCGGGCAGGGGCGCGGCGTGCGGTTGAAGCAGGCCCCCGGGCCGGCCGGCGCCGGATCATGACCGCGCGGGCGCGCCGACCCGGCTTCGTCGAGCTGTTCACCCCGAAGCTCGTCACCATATTGCGCGACCGCTACGGCCTAGCCGACCTCAGGGCCGACGCGCTCGCCGGCTTCACCGTCGCGATCGTCGCACTGCCGCTGTCGATGGCGATCGCGATCGCCTCCGGCGTGACGCCCGATCGCGGGCTCTATACCGCGATCGTCGGCGGCTTCATCGTCTCGGCGCTGGGCGGGAGCCGCTTCCAGATCGGCGGGCCGGCGGGCGCCTTCATCGTCCTGGTCGCCGCGACGGTGGCGAAACACGGCGTCGACGGGCTGATCCTCGCCACCTTCCTGGCCGGACTGATGCTGCTCGCCATCGGCTTCCTGCGGCTCGGCACCTTCATCAAATATATCCCCTATCCGGTGACCGTCGGCTTCACCTCAGGGATCGCGGTGGTGATCTTCGCGAGCCAGCTCAAGGAGCTGATGGGCCTGACCCTGGCGGGGCCCGAGCCGGCCGCGATCCTGCCCAAGCTCGCGGCGCTGCGCGCGGCGCTGCCGACCATCAACGGAGCGGCGGTGACGGTCGCGCTGCTCTCGCTGGCGATCATCATCGCGGTCCGGCGGTTCCGGCCGAACTGGCCCGCCTTCATCATCGCGATCGCCGTCGCCAGCGTTCTCGGCGCGCTGCTTTCGCTGCCGGTCGAGACGATCGGGACGCGCTTCGGCGGCATTCCCCGGTCGCTGCCCGTGCCGCACCTGCCCGACGTCTCGCCCGACCGGATCGTCGCGCTGCTGCCGGCGGCGCTGTCCTTCGCGCTGCTCGGCAGCATCGAGAGCCTGTTGTCGGCGGTCGTCGCCGACAGCATGACCGGCCGCCGCCACCGCTCCAATGCCGAACTGGTGGCGCAGGGCTTCGCCAATGTCGGCTCGTCGCTGTTCGGCGGTATCTGCGTCACCGGCACGATCGCCCGTACCGCGACCAATGTCCGGGCCGGCGCGCGCGGGCCGGTGGCGGGCATGCTCCATTCGCTGTTCCTGCTGCTGATGATGCTCGTGGCGGCGCCGCTCGCCAGCTTCATCCCTCTAGCCGCGCTCGCCGCCGTGCTCGCCATGGTCTGCTGGAACATGGCCGAGAAGCATGAATTCGCGACGCTGCTGCGCGCTTCGCGCGGCGATGCGGTGGTGCTGGTCGCGACCTTCCTGTTCGTCGTCTTCCGCGATCTCACCACCGGCATCCTGGTCGGCTTCGGGCTGGGCGCGCTGCTGTTCCTCCACCGCATGGCGCAGGCCGTCGAGGTCGAGAGCGGCCGCCCGGTCGTGGCGGCCGACGTCGCCGATGACGGGACGGCGGACGGCGATCGCCCCCGCTACGACGCGGCGCTCTCGGCCGATCCGTCGATCATGGTCTGCCGGATATCGGGCGCCTTCTTCTTCGGCGCTGCGGCGACCGTCGGGGCGGCGCTCGACGGCGTCGGCGGCGGCCAGCCCCGGGCCTATGTCGTCGACTTCTCGGACGTGCCGCTGCTCGATTCGACCGCGGCTGCGACGATCGCCGGGCTGGCGCGCAAGGCGGCGCGGCAGGACGCCTTGCTCTACCTGACCGGTACGCGCCCCGCGATCCGCCGCGTGCTGTTCGCGCACGGCGTCCGTCCGCCCCATGCGCGCTTCAAGGCGACGATCGAGGCCGCCGTCGCGGCGGCGCGTAGGACGATGGCGGCGGGGGTCAGCTCCGCGACGGCAGATAGCTCAGCGGATTGACCGGCTTCAGCCCGCTGCGGATCTCGAAATGGAGCTGCGGTTCGGGCGTATAGGGGCTCGATCCGCTCTTCGCGATCGTCTGGCCCTTCACCACTTTCTGCCCGCGCGTCACGGTGATGCTGTCGGCATAGCCATAGGCGCTGATCCAGCCGTCGCCATGCCGCAGCAGGACCAGCGTGCCATATGCGGGGATGTCCTGGCCGACATAGGCGACCACGCCGTCGGCGGCGGCGGCGATCGGCGTTCCGCGCGGGGTGCCGATGTTGATGCCCTGGTTGATCTGCCCGCTCGAATAGCGGCCGAAGCCGCGCAGCACGGGGCCGCGCACCGGCCAGGCGAAGCGCCCGTCGAAGCGTGACGGCTCCGCCACCGCGACGGTCGGGGCGACCGGCTTGGCGGCGGTCGGGACCGGCGGCGCCGGCTGCTCGCTGGTGGCGAGCGCGGGCTCGGAGCCCGAGATCAGGTCCTCGATGTCGACGCGGAAGGCGGCGGCGCGCTCGTCGGCCGACATGCTGGCGACTTCGTGCTGGCTGGGCAGCAGCAGCCGCTGGCCGTCGCGCAGGATATAGGGCTCCTCCAGGTCGTTGATCTCGGCGATCCGCTTCCATTCGACGCCATAGGCGCGGGCGATGGCGATGCCGGTCTCGCCCTTGCCGACCTTGTGATAGCGGCCGCCGGGAATCTTGAGCTTCTGGCCGACCAATATCTTGAACGGCGGCTCGATCCGGTTGATCCGCGCGATCGCCTCGGACGCGGCGCCGGTCTTGTCGGAAATGCCGCGCAGCGTGTCGCCGGACTTCACGACATAGGTCTGGGCGGCGACCCGACCGCCGCTCGGCGTCACCGTGCGGACCTGCTGGCGGGCGGCGGCGGCGGCGATGCCGTTGAGAGACCGCCGGCGGCGGCGGGGTGAGGGGCCGGGGGTTGCGGCGCCGGGGTGGGCGCGGAGTCGGCGTCGTGGTTCGTTTCGTCGTGCGCGGCGGCTTGCCTGGGCGGCGTCGCCTCTCGGCGGCGTGAGGGGCGCCGGGCGCTGGCTGGGCGCGGGACGGTCCGGCGCCGGAATGCACGCGGTGGCCAGCAGCATGACCAGGAGGGCGGGCGTCGAGCGTCGGATCAGCGGAGCCATGCCGCCCTGTTAGCAGCCTTGGCCGACGATGCCACCCCGCTCGCTTCGATCAGCGGTAGAGCGCCGTCGTCGCGGCCAGCGCGGCATGGTTGGTCATGTCGCAATGGAGCGGGGTCACCGTCACCCAGCCGTCGGCGGCCGCTTCCAGGTCGGTGCTGTGCGCCGGGGTGCTGGGCATGCCGGCGAGCTTGATCCAGTAATAGTCGAAGCCGCGCGGGTCGGTGCGCTGGAGGATTTCGGTCTGGCCATAGTCGCGCAAGCCCTGGGGAACCACGCGGATGCCGAGCACCTGCTCCGGCTCGCGCGCCGGGAAGTTGACGTTGTACAGGCTGCGCGGCGCCCAGGGCGCGTCGAGCAGCGGGCGCAGCACCTTCTCGCCCCACGCCTCGGCCGCCGCGAAGCTGACGTTCGGGCCGGCGCCCTCGCGGGCATAGACCTGGCTCAGCGCGATCGACGGGATGCCGGCGAGCGCGCCTTCCATCGCCGCCGAGACGGTGCCCGAATAGCTGACGTCCTCGCCCAGGTTGGCGCCGCGGTTGACGCCCGACAGGATCAGCTCGGGCGGCGCGTCCTTCATGACCCGCGCCAGCGCCATCATCACCGCGTCGGTCGGCGTGCCCGCGACGGCGAAGCGCTTCTCGCCGAGCTGGCGCAGGCGGAGCGGTCGGGTCAGGGTCAGCGACCGGCCCGCGCCCGAACGCTCGCTGTTCGGCGCGACGATGGTGATGTCGTCGGACAAGGCGCGGGCGATGCGTTCGAGCACGGCCATGCCCGGCGCATGGATGCCGTCGTCATTGGTGAGGAGTATCCTCATGCCGGGCGCAGCTCGGCGATCCCGCCCATATAGGGGACGAGCGCCTCGGGGATCGTCACCGATCCGTCGGCCTGCTGGTAATTCTCCAGCACCGCGACGAGGGTGCGGCCGACCGCGAGGCCCGATCCGTTGAGGGTGTGGACGAAGCGGGTGCCCTTGCTCTCGCCGGCCGGGCGATAGCGCGCGTTCATCCGGCGCGCCTGGAAGTCGCCGCAGTTGGAGACGCTGCTGATCTCGCGATAGCAGCCCTGGCCCGGCAGCCAGACCTCCAGGTCGAAGGTCTTGCGCGCGGTGAAGCCCATGTCGCCGGTGCAGAGCAGGACGCGGCGATAGGGCAGGCCGAGCGCCTCCAGGATCGCCTCGGCCGCCTTGGTCATCGCCTCGTGGACCGCGTCGGACTGTTCGGGCGTGGTGATCGCGACCAGCTCGACCTTCTCGAACTGGTGCTGGCGGATCAGCCCACGCGTGTCGCGGCCCGCAGCACCTGCCTCGGAACGGAAGCAGGGGGTGAGCGCGGTCATCTTCATCGGCAGTTCGGCCTCGGCCACTATCTGCTCGCGGACCAGGTTGGTCAGGCTGACCTCGGCGGTCGGGATCAGCCAGCGGCCGTCGGTGGTGCGAAACAGGTCCTCGGCGAACTTCGGGAGCTGGCCGGTGCCGAACACCGCTTCGTCGCGGACCAGCAGCGGCGGGATAACCTCGGTGAAGCCGGCGGCGGTCTGCCGGTCGAGCATGAACGCGCCGAGCGCGCGCTGCAGCCGGGCGATGCCGCCCTTGAGCACCGCGAAGCGCGCGCCGGAGATCGCGGCGGCCGCCTCGAAGTCGAGGCCCAGCGGACCGGCGAAATCGGCATGCTCGCGCGCCTCGAAGGCGAAGGCGGGCGGGGTGCCCCAGCGGTGCTGCTCGGCATTGTCCTGCTCGTCGGCGCCATCGGGAACGTCGGCGGCGGGCAGGTTGGGGATCGCGGCGAGCGTGGCGTCGAGCGCGGCCTCGACCTCGGCGCCCTCGGCCTCCAGCGCGGGCATGCGCTCCTTGAGCGCCGCGACCTCGGCCATCAGCGCGGATGCGGTCGCTTCGTCCTTCTGCGCCTTGGCCTGGCCGATCGCCTTCGACGCCTCGTTGCGGCGGGTCTGCGCGGCCTGCAATTCGGTCGCGATCGCGCGGCGGCGCTCGTCGAGCGCGAGCAGTCGCGACGATGCCGACTCGGCTCCCCGGCGGGCGATGGCGGCATCGAAGGCGGCGGGATCTTCGCGGATCAGGCGGATGTCGTGCATGGCCCGCCTATGGCGCCGAAGCCCGTTGCGCGCAACCGCCCGCGCGAACCCGCGCGCGGCGGAAACGGGGCGAGGCGGGCCGGGGACATCAGGTCGTTTCGCCCCGCCAGCGGGTCGGCTGACCGAAAAAGGGTGGAACAGGCGGCTCCATCCGGGCGTCAATAGGTGGAATCCCCTTACCCATAGCGAGGAGTATGGATGTGACTTTGCGAGCTGCCTTTCTTGCCACTGCCCTGATGACGATCGCCGCCGGCCCGGCCTTTGCCCAGGAGGCCGCCCCGGCCGCCGCCGCGAAGGTCAACGTGACGCAGGGTGCGAGCGTTTCGGACGCGAAGGGCGGGGCCGTCGGCACCATCGCATCGGTGAACGGCGACGTCGCCGTCATCGACACCGGCGCGATCAAGGCCAGCGTTCCCACCTCGGCCTTCGCCCAGAGCGACAAGGGCCTGCTGATCGGCATGACCAAGGACGAGCTGGAGGCCGCCGCCAAGGGCGCCTCGCAACAGCAGCAGGAGCAGTTCCTGGCGTCGCTGGCGCCCGGCGTCGCCGTCACCGACCAGAGCGGCGGCGCGGTCGGCACGATCGAGGCGGTCGAGGGCGACATGGTGACGATCGCCACGCCGAACGCCAAGGCCAAGCTGCCCAAGAATGCGATCGCCCAGGGGCCGAACGGGCCGGTGATCGGAATGACCCAGGCCCAGCTCGAAGCCGCGGTCAAGTCGACCACGCCGCCGGCCGGCTGAGTCCACCACACGGATAATCCCCAAAAATCTGCGCCCGCGCACAGCCTGTCGGCTTGTGTGCGGGCGTTGTGCTGTCTATAGGCGCGGCGGGCCGTCCATGGCGTCAGGTCAATTGGCCGACAAGGGGTGGACGGACGAAAGCGGAGAGTCGAATGGCATCGTCGCTGAGTGGGCGTATGGATGGTCGGGAACCGGTGAACGTGTCTACGGTGGAACTGGACGACGGATACAGGCCTTCGCCTGACGAGCCCTTCATGAACGATCGGCAGCTCGCCTATTTCAAGGCGAAGCTCCTCCTCTGGAAGGACTCCATCCTCAAGGAGTCGGCGGGAACGCTGCAACAGCTCCAGATCGATTCGCTGCGCGAGCCCGACCTCACCGACCGCGCGTCGAGCGAGACGGACTGGTCGATCGAGCTCCGGACCCGCGATCGCCAGCGCAAGCTGATCTCGAAGATCGACGCCGCGCTGCGCCGGATCGAGGAAGGCGAATATGGCTATTGCGAAGTGACCGGCGAGCCGATCTCGCTGGGCCGCCTCGAAGCCCGCCCGATCGCGACGATGACGGTCGAAGCCCAGGAGCGCCACGAGCGCAACGAGAAGGTCAGCCGGGAAGAATAGAGCCCGGCTTTTTTATTGCTTCCTTTTCAAGGCGTCATGCCAGCGCAGGCTGGGGTCCATGTCTCTCATCAGCCAGACGGCATCTGAGAAGACAACAGACATGGATGCCAGCCTTCGCTGGCATGACGATTAAGGGAATGAAACGGGACGCGAAGCGTCCCGCAAGGCCGAACGGCCGCCCGAGCTTATGCGAGGAAAGCCAAGCGGGCGGATGCCCGCGCCGGCGCCTGAGGCCCAACAAACTACGCGATGATATCCGGGATCAGCAGGTCCTCGAGCTGGGAGATCTCGTCCTTGATCCGCAGCTTGCGCTTCTTGATTCGGGCGAGCTGGAGCTGGTCGACGGCGGGGGCCGTCTGCAGCGCCTCGATCGCTGCTTCCAGATCGCCATGCTCCTGGCGGAGAACCTGGATACGTCGCGTAATGACCTCGCTGTCCAACCGACTCGCTCCAAGCCCTGCAATGCTGCGCCGATTCTAGCGGCACAGGGGGCTTCGGCTCAACCCCGTCAGCCGCCGAGCGGAGGAGGTGAAGGGCTGTTTCTCGCGGGTAACGGCCAATCGTGCCCGGTGTCGGTCCAAGGCTTTTTTTGGGCGAGACAGACGGGGCGAATCATGATCTATTGGTCGGCCCAGTCGGAGTGAAAGGAGACAGTCTAGATGTCGACTACCCATTCGTCCGCAATGCTCGCCAAGCACGCCGGGATCGAAGCCCGGATCGCCGTGGAGAGCCGCAGGCCGGCACCGGACATGGTGCTGATCAGCGAACTGAAGAAGCAGAAGCTTCGAATTAAAGAGGCGCTTGCCCGCCTTTAAAGCCACGCAGGGGATTGAGGATCAATCGATCCTCAATCCAGGCCTGCGGACCCTTCCCATATCGATGACCTTGCGGAGATGATCGTCCGACCCGGCGGTCACGGGTAGCCGCGCGCGCTTGGGATCGATCGTCTCGTCGAAGGTGATCCCCATCCGCCCGTTGCGGACCCAGACGATCTCGCCCTGGACCAGGCCGATGCCGCGCAGGCCGATCTCGACATGCGCGCCGACGTCATATTCGACCTTCGAATCGGCCATCAGGCCGGTCGACGACAGGTTGCGGATGCGGATCGGCTGCGTGTCGCGGGCATAGTCGCCCGCGGCCTTGATCGTGCCCATCAGCAGCAGGCTGTCGCGCTTGCGCAGGCGGTTGCCCGGTTGCGGCGGCGCCTCTCCGGCGATGTCGGCCATGCTCGTCCCCTGTTGGAATCCAGCGGGACCATTAGCCTTTCGGCGGTTTATGGGGAGTTAAGACGGGAAGCGAAAAGGCCGCGGCCCACCTTCCCCGAGGCCGGGAAAGGCGGGCGCGACGGTGTCGATCAGCGTTCGATGCACATGGCGATACCCATGCCGCCGCCGATGCACAGGGTGACGAGGCCCTTCTTCGCGTCGCGCTTCGCCATTTCGTAGATCAGCGTGGTCAGCACGCGCGCGCCGGAGGCGCCGATCGGGTGGCCGATCGCGATCGCGCCGCCATTGACGTTGACGATGTCGGCGTTCCAGCCGAGCTCCTTGCCGACCGCCAGAGCCTGCGCCGCGAACGCCTCATTGGCTTCGATCAGGTCGAGGTCGGCGATCGTCCAGCCGGCCTTTTCGAGCGCCAGCTTCGACGCCGGCGCCGGGCCGATTCCCATGATCGACGGGTCGACGCCGCAGGTCGCCCAGCTCGCGATCCGGCCGAGCACGGGGGCGCTGCGCTTGGCGGCGTCCTCCGCCGACATCAGCACCAGCGCGGCGCCGCCGTCGTTGATGCCGCTGGCGTTGGCGGCGGTGACGGTGCCGTCCTTCTTGAAGGCGGGCTTGAGCGCGGACATCGCCTCGATCGTCGCGCCGGCGCGGATATATTCGTCGCGCGCCACGATGGTGTCGCCCTTGCGGCCCTTGACGGTGACGGCGGCGATCTCGTCGTCGAAGCGGCCGGCGGCCTGCGCGGCTTCGGCCTTGTTCTGGCTGGCGACGGCGAAGGCGTCCTGCTCGGCGCGGCCGATCTGGTACTTCTCCGCCAGATTCTCGGCGGTGATGCCCATATGATAACCGTTGAAGGCGTCGGTCAGGCCGTCAAGGATCATGGTGTCGACCAGCGAGGCGTTGCCCATCTTGAAGCCGCCGCGCAGATTCTGCGCGTGCATCGACAGCGACATGCTCTCCTGGCCGCCGGCGACCACCACCCGCGCGTCGCCGCAGCGGATCGACTGGGCGGCGAGGGCGACGGCGCGCAGGCCGGAGCCGCAGACCTGGTTGACGCCGAAAGCGGTCGCCTCCTTGGGGATGCCCGCGTTGATCGCGGCCTGGCGCGCCGGGTTCTGGCCCTGGCCGGCGGTCAGCACCTGGCCGAGCACGGCCTCCTGCACCTCGGCCGCCGCGACGCCCGCCTGGGCGAGCGCAGCCTCGATCGCCACGCGGCCCAGCTCATGCGCCGGGGTGGTCGCGAACGCGCCCAGGAAGCTGCCGACGGGGGTACGCTTGGCGCCGGTGATCACGATGTCAGTCATAGTCGCTCCTGCCTTCGTTTCGCGTGTGCGAACGGCTCAAGAGGCCGATTTCATCGACTCACGCGCTGGTTTTTCCGGCGTGGGGACTATCAGCTATTCCGCAGATGCGAAAGCCATGTGGAAAGATGGTTCCACAGCGATCCCGGCGCGCGCCGCCCGACCACCATGCCGACATGCCCTTCGTCCAGCGCGATCCGTTCGCCGCCCCGCCAGGCGCTCGCGGCGGGGGTGATGCGGTCGGTGGTCGACAGGATGTTGAGCAGCGGGATGGAGAGCGCGGCGGGATCGACGATGCGCCCGCCGACGGTCCACCGGCCGGCGCCGCTGACATTCCCCGACATCAGGCCTTCCATCAGCTCGCGGCCGGCGGCGAGCGGCAGGGGCGGGCCGTCATTGGCCCAGTCCTCGACCGCGACATAGTTCTGGCCCTCGGCGCTGGCGGCGTCCTTGGCGGCGAATTGCTCGAACTTGGCGATGGTGCGGGAGGGATCGATCCGCCAGAAGATCTGCTGCAGCACCTCGGCCGGCAACAGGCCGAAGCGGCTCGCCACCGGTTCCGCGCTGCGCCAGAGTTCGAGCAGGTCGTTCCGCGTCTGCGAAGAAAATCCGCCGAAATCCCATGGTGCGGCGATCAGCGCGAGCGCCCTGGGCGGGCGCAGCATCGCCGCCGCGATGCTCATCGTTCCGCCCAGGCAATAGCCGGCCAGCGCGGCGTCGGGGCCGAGCAGGTCGAGCGCCGGCAGGATATAGCGCTCGACATGGCCGCCGACGTCGACGTCCGCCTCGTCGGCGCCGGGAACGCCCCAGTCGAGCAGCACCGGATTGAGCCCGCGCGCCGCCAGCCCGCGCATCATCGAATTTTCAGTGCTGAGATCAAGGATTTCGGAGCCGTTGATGAGCGAGGGCACGAACAGCACCGGCGGCCCTTCCGCGCCATGGCCGCGCAGCGTGACCCGGCCGATCCGGCCGACCACCGCGGCCTCGGGCGGGCGCGGGGGGCGGGGGGCGTTCTGATAGGCGCGCAGGCCCGCCAGCGCGGCTCGCATCCGCGCGGAATCTTCCGCGGTTTCGTTGCGCAGCATGTCCAGGAACAGAGGCAAGGGCCGCGGCCTGTGTTGCGGCGCGGAAAGATTTGATGCTATGTCAGTCATCAGCATTGGTCGGCAGGTGGGGAATCATGGCGAAATCATCGGACGGCTCGGGTACGGTCATCATCAAGAAATACGCCAATCGCCGGCTGTATAATACCGAAACATCGAGCTACATCACCCTCGACCATCTCGCCGCCATGACGCGCGAGGGGCGCGATTTCAAGGTGATCGACGCCAAGACCGAGGAGGACATCACCCATAACGTCCTCACCCAGATCATCATGGAGGAGGAGAACCGCGGCCAGACGATGCTGCCGGTGAGCTTCCTGCGCCAGCTCATCTCGCTCTACGGCGATTCGATGCAGTCGATGGTGCCGCAATATCTCGAAGCGTCGATGGACGCCTTCCGCCGCAACCAGACCCAGTTCCGCCAGGCGATGGAAGGCGCGTTCGCCGGCGGCCCGTTCGCCGAGCTGGCCAAGCGCAACATGGAGATGTTCGAGGCCGCCGCGAGCGCGTTCAAACCGCAGCGCCCCGAGGGCGCGGCCAAGGACGCCCCCGCCGCCGAGACCCCGCCGCGCAGCGAAGTCGAGGCCCTCAAGGCCCAGCTCGCCGCGATGCAGGAGCAGATCAACAAGCTCAAGTGACGGCGGCGGCGTCAGCCGGCCGCGGTCATCCCGGCGAAAGCCGGGATCTCCCTGCCTTTTCGCCTGTCCTGGGCGCGAAGGATGAAGAGAAGTGAGATCCCGGCTTTCGCCGGGATGACGGCTTAGGACTGAATCGACGTCACGGCTTGACGAATTTCAGCGTCAGTCGGTCGCTCTCGCCGATCGCCGCATATTTCGCCTTGTCGACATCGCCCAGCTTGTAGGTCGGCGGCAGCGTCCAGACGCCTTCCGGATGGTCGTGCGTGTCCTTCGGATTGGCGTTGACCTCCGATTCGCCGGCCAGCTTGAAGCCCGCGGCGGTCGCCAGGCGGATGATCGTCGAGCGCTTGATATAGCCGCTCTTCTTCTCCAGCGCGCTGTCCTGGTCCTCGGGCAGGCGATGGTCGGCGACGCCGAGGATGCCGCCCGGCTTCAACGCGGCGTAGAAGTCGGCGAAGGCCTTCGCGGCGACGGCGTCGCCGGCCATGATCAGGTTGTGGACGTTGCGGAAGGTCAGCACGCGGTCGGCGCTGCCGGGCGCGATCGTCGACGGCGTGGTCGGGCTGAACGCCGCGATCGTCACCGGGCCGAACCAGTCCTTGTTGCGCTCCAGCATCGCGGTGGTGCTCGTCACCCCGCGCTCGGGGGCCAGCGCGACATAGCTGCCATTGCCCTTCAGCACTGGCGCCAGGATCTCGGTGTACCAGCCACCGCCGGGGTAGAATTCGACGACCGTCTGGCCCGGATGGACGTCGAAGAAGGCGAGCGTCTCGGCCGGGTGGCGATATTGGTCGCGGGCGCGGTTCGCCTCGCTGCGCCTTGTGTCCGCGATCGCCTTTGCGACGGCGGGGTCGGCCTTGGCGGCGCTGGCCGATGCTGCGGGGGCGATGGCGGCGGGCGCGATCAGGGCGATGGCGAGGGCGGCATAAAGCGGGTAACGCACCGGTGGTCTCCCGATATGGAACATCGGCGTAATGAAGACGGAGCGGCGCAAAGGTGCAATCGGATTATGCTTGGCCGACCCTTCTCTTCGTCGCGCTGGCGGTGCTGTCCGTCGCGGCCGACTGGCGCCGCCACCGCCGGCGCGAGGCCGATCGCCAGGCGGGACGGACCGGATGGGTCCCCTGGCCGCTGGTCACGGTGCTCGCGCTGATCATGACGGCGTTGTTCGCCGCATGGTGGATCGGCGATAAATAGGGCGGAGTTTCAGAGGCAGGCTTCGAGCAGCGGCTGATCGAAGCCGAACTGGCGCGCCTTCTCGATCGTGTAGGGGCGCAGGCCCGAGGTCGCGAATTCGCCGATGATCCGGCCTTCCGAATCCTCGGCATGATATTCGAACTTGAACAGTTCCTGGGTGATGATCACCGGCCCTTCCATGCCCAGCACCTCGGTGATGCTGGTGACGCGGCGCGATCCGTCGCGCAGGCGCTTGACCTGGACGATCAGGTCGACCGAGTCGGCGATCTGCTTCGAGATCGCCTCCTTGGGCACCTTGATGTCCGACATCATCACCATGTTCTCCATGCGCGCCAGCGCCTCGCGCGGGCTGTTGGAGTGGAGGGTGCACATCGATCCGTCATGACCGGTGTTCATCGCGGCGAGCATGTCGAAACATTCCGGCCCGCGAATCTCGCCCAGGATGATGCGGTCGGGCCGCATGCGCAGCGCGTTGACGACGAGGTCGCGGATCGTGATCGCGCCCTGGCCTTCCAGATTGGCGGGCCGCGTCTCGAGCGGCAGCCAGTGCGGCTGCTGCAGCCGGAGCTCGGCCGCGTCCTCGATGGTGACGACGCGCTCGCCCGGGTCGATCATCTTCGACAGCGCGTTGAGCATCGTCGTCTTGCCCGATCCGGTGCCGCCCGAGATGACGATGTTGAAGCGGCTCGCCCCGGCGATCTTGAGCATCGTCGCCATCTGCTCGCTCATCGATCCGCTGCGCGCCATCATGTCGAGCGTGATCGGCTTGGACGAGAATTTGCGGATCGAGATCGCCGTGCCGCGCAGCGACAGCGGCGGGACGATGACGTTGACGCGGCTGCCGTCGGTCAGGCGCGCGTCGGCCAGCGGCGTGGTCTGGTCGACCCGGCGGCCGACCTTGGAGACGATGCGCTGGGCGATCTGGAACAGATGCTCCTCGTCGCGGAAGGTGACCTTGGCGAGCTCGAGCTTGCCCTTGCGCTCGACATAGGTCTGCTCGGGACCGTTGACCATGATGTCGGTGATCAACGGGTCGCTCAGCAGCTCCTCGAGCGGGCCGAGGCCGAGCAGCTCGTCGATCAGCACCTTTTCGAGCGCGAACTGCTCGCGGCGGTTGAGGGTGATGCGCAGCTCGGCGAGCACCTCGCCGATGATCGGGCGGAACTCCTCGGCCAGCTCGTCCTTGCTCAGCGAGGCGGCGGCCTCTGGATCGACCCGTTCGAGCAGGCGGGGAAGCACCTGTTCCTTGATCTTGTGGATCGACGCCTCGAACCCCTCGACCCGCGCGCGGCCGGCATCGCCCGACGAGGCCTCGCGGATCGCCAGCCGCGCCATCGCGTCGGCATGCTTGGGGAGCGCGACGTCCTCCTCGCTCACCGCGATCGGATCGTCGAAGCTCGGCAGGCCGGCGAAGGGATCGGTGCCCGCGCCGGGGAAGGCGGCGCTGTCGATCGACGGGAATTGCAGCCCGCCGGTCAGCGGTCCGGGCGCGCTGTCGACGTGCATCGGGCGCGCCACGCCGAAGGCGGGCTTGGCCCCGTGCGTCATCGCTCCACGCTTGCCGAAAGCACTCATTCGATCAGTCCCCGACGGCCAGTTCCGGCCGAACGGTCATCCGGTAACGGCAAACCCCTCAGAATCGGTTAATTGGGCGTTGGTCATCGGTTCGATCAGACGAAGTCGGCCACGCTGATCGCGGCCGGATCGGACAGGCCGGCGAGCTTGATCGCCTCGATCGGCGACGAGCTGCCCGGATCGTAGAAGAGATAGAGGTCGCCGCCGACCTTGAGCACCGCCACGTCGGTGAAGCCCGCGCCGCCATCGAGCCGGGCCTGCGCCGCGGCGACAGCCTGGGCCAGCGTGTCGAACGCGCCGGGATCATAGGCGACGCCGCTGGGCACGCCGAAGCCCAGGCGGATATGGTCGACGCCGTCGGTGAAGTCGGCGATCATGTCGGTCATGTAGGCGAGCGCGCCGCTCGTGGCGAAGGTCGCGTCGCCGGTCGCGAAGGCGAAGACGTCGGCATCGCCGCCACCGGTGAGGATGTCGATGCCCGCGCCGCCGGCCAGCGTGTCGTCGCCGAGGTCGCCCAGCAGCACGTCGTTGCCGGCGCCGCCCTGGATGCTGTCGCCGCCCTGGCCGCCGCGCAGCGAATCATTGCCTTCGCCGCCGTCGATCGTGTCGCTGCCCAGATTGCCGTTGACGCTGTCGTTGCCGCTATTGCCGACGATGCTGTCATTGCCCTGGCCGCCCTGGATCCGGTCCGATCCGGTGCCGCCGTCGAGCCGGTCGTCGCCGGCATTGCCCTGGAGATAGTCGTTGCCGGCGCCGCCGGTGATCGTGTCCGAACCGTCGCCCTGCACCGCGCGGGAGGCGGCGCCGTAGAGATGGTCGTTGCCGCTGCCGCCGGTGATGGAGTCGTTGCCCGCGCCGGCCATGATGACGTTGCTGTTGTCGTTGCCGACGATCGTGTCGTTGCCGGGGCCGGTGATCGCGCTGTCGATCCGGGTGCCATAGGCGATCGCGATGTCGTTCTTCAGGCCGGTGACGCTGCTGAACCCGCCGTCGTGCAGGTCGATCGTCGAGGGGCTGGTGAAGCCCGACACGTCGAGCGTGTTGCCGACCCCCTTGTTCCACAGCGTGACGATCGGCCGGCTGTTCTGGGTGAAGTCGAAATATTTGGCGATCGGGCCGGCGATGTTGCTGTTGAAGCCGTAGACCTGCCCGCCCGACAGCGGCGTATCGACGGCGACCCCGTAGATCCGCTGGATCGCGACGATGTCGAGCGGCATCGGCGTGACCGGCGTGTTGCGATAGAGCAACCCGTCGCTGGCGCGCGACGTGCCCCAGGAAAAGCCGCTGTCGGGATCGTTGTAGGACATCAGCGTCCAGGCCCGCGAGTCGAAGCTGGTGTAGCGCGGCGAACCGAAGTCGAGGCTCTCGTCATAGGCGCCGCCATGGCCGAGGCCCAACACATGGCCCCATTCATGGACCAGCGTCGTATAGGGATAGCCGCCATATTCGCTGAACGTCGAGCCGATCGGCCCGAAACCCGCCGCGCTGGTGTCGATCTCGATCGCGCCGTCCCGCGCGCGGCCGATCGTCGTCGTTCCGGTGCTGCCCGGGAAGAACGTGTTCTGGCCGCCTGAGGCGTGGCCGTCGCTCCCGCGCCGCAGGATCACCTCGGCGGTGCCGGGGCTGGCCTGGACGAAGGTGACGTCGGCCACGGCCGACCAGAGCGCGGCCGCCGACGCGAAGGCCGATTGCTCGACCGCGCTCCAATTCGATGCGATGTCGAAGGCATAGCTGATCGTGGCGCCGGTGCCGGCCGTGCCGGCGCCGAATTTGGCGGTGTAGTTGTCCGCCGGATTGTAGGTGGCGGGGTTGTCGACGTTCCAGGTCCAGTAGCTTTCGCCGGCGAGAATGCCGCTGGCATTGATCCCGGACAGGAAGGTGACTTCGGTCTGCTGAAGCGAACTGATCGATGCCATGCGCTGACGATTCCCGTGATGCCGTGCCCGACCTTATACCAGGAAGGAGCGGCTTTCAGTTTGAACTGAAACGGGTTTGGAGATTCTTACCGAACTTGCGGCCGGCATAATATGCAACTTTATGGTTGCATATTATGCCCCAAGGAGCATGATGCCTGGCAATCAGGAGGTTGCCTGCCATGACCAATTCCATCGAACGCACCGTCGACCTTCGCGCACCCATCGACCGGGTGTGGCGCGCGCTCACCGATCACCGCGAGTTCGGGCAATGGTTCCGCGTCGCGATCGAGCAGCCCTTCGTCGTGGGCCAGCCGGCGACGGGGCACATCACGCACGAGGGCTACGAGCATGTCCGCTGGAACGTGCGGATCGTCGCGATGGAGGAACCGCGCCGCTTCGCCTTCACCTGGCATCCCTATGCGATCGATCCGGCGGTCGACTATTCGCAGGAGGAGCCGACCCTCGTCGAATTCCAGCTTGAACCGGTGGGGGCGGGGACACGGCTGATCGTCACCGAATCGGGCTTCGACCGCATCCCCGCGCATCGCCGCGACGAGGCGATCCGGATGAACAGCGGGGGGTGGACCGCGCAGGTCGAGAATATCCGCGCGCATGTCGATGCCGGCGTCGATGGCTGAGACCGCCCGCGCGACCGACCCGGCGCCGATCTTCGCGGCGCTGGGCGACCGCACCCGGCTGTCGCTGCTGATGCGGCTCAGCGACGGGCGCACCCGCTCGATCACGATGCTCGCCGCCGACACCGACCTGACCCGCCAGGCGGTGACCAAGCATCTGCGGGTGCTGCAGGACGTCGGCCTGGTCGAGAGCCTCCGCCATGGGCGGGAGAGCCGCTACGCCTGTCGCCCCGAACCGCTCGATATGGCGCGCGCTTATCTCGACCGGGTTGCGGCGCAGTGGGACGATGCGCTGCTGCGGCTCAAGGCGTTCGTCGAGGAGTAGAGCGGATCACCATCCCGTCATCCCGGCGAAAGCCGGGATCTCACTGCCTTCGTGCCGCATGGGAAAGGAGAAGAAGGGAGATCCCGGCTTTCGCCGGGATGACGATGCTATTAGAAAAGGCCCGGTCGCATCGCTGCGCCGGGCCTTTCGTGTTTCTTTGCCGCGGGGGCAGGGGATCAGGCTTCGGTCGCCTGCTCCGCCAGCACCGTCAGGCCCTTCTCGTTGACCTCGGCGAAGCCGCCCTCGACATGGATGCGCGCGGCAACCGTGGTCGGGCTCGAGTAGATCGCCAGTTCGCCCGAGCGGACCGTCGACATGAAGGGCGCATGGCCCGCGAGCACGCCGAAGTCGCCCTCGGAACCGGGGACCACCACCATATGGACCTCCTCCGAGCGGAGGAGCCTTTCCGGGGTGACGAGTTCGAAATGCAGGTCTGCCATTCTACGTCTCCCCCCTCCGGTTCAAGGGAGGGGATAGGGGGTGGGATCAGGCCGCTTCGGCGGCCAGCTTCTTGGCCTTCTCGACAACCTCGTCGATGCCGCCGACCATGTAGAAGGCCGCTTCCGGCAGATGGTCATATTCGCCTTCGACGACCGCCTTGAACGACTTCACGGTGTCCTCGATCGCGACGAACTTGCCGGCGATGCCGGTGAAGACCTCGGCGACGTGGAACGGCTGCGACAGGAAGCGCTGGATCTTGCGGGCGCGCTGCACGGTGAGCTTATCTTCTTCCGAAAGCTCGTCCATGCCGAGGATCGCGATGATGTCCTGCAGCGACTTGTACTTCTGCAGCGTCTCCTGGACGGCGCGGGCGGTCTCGTAATGCTCCTGGCCGACGATGCGCGGCTCGAGCATGCGCGAGGTCGAGTCGAGCGGATCGACCGCCGGGTAGATGCCCAGCTCCGAGATCGCGCGGTTGAGGTTGGTGGTCGCGTCGAGGTGGGCGAACGAGGTTGCCGGCGCCGGATCGGTAAGATCGTCGGCGGGCACGTAGATCGCCTGCACCGAGGTGATCGAACCCTTGTTGGTCGAGGTGATGCGCTCCTGCAGCGCGCCCATGTCGGTCGACAGGGTCGGCTGATAGCCCACCGCCGAGGGAATGCGGCCGAGCAGCGCCGACACTTCCGAACCCGCCTGGGTGAAGCGGAAGATGTTGTCGACGAAGAACAGCACGTCCTGGCCTTCGACGTCGCGGAAATATTCGGCGATCGTCAGGCCCGAGAGCGCGACGCGGGCACGCGCGCCCGGCGGCTCGTTCATCTGGCCGAACACCAGGGCGACCTTCGATCCCTCCGGGGTCGGGTTGCCGTCGGCATCCTTGGCGATGACGCCCGCGTCGAGGAACTCGTGATAGAGATCGTTGCCCTCGCGGGTACGCTCGCCGACGCCCGCGAACACCGAGGTGCCGCCATGGCCCTTCGCGATGTTGTTGATCAGCTCCTGGATGAGCACGGTCTTGCCCACGCCGGCGCCGCCGAACAGGCCGATCTTGCCGCCCTTCGCGTAAGGCGCGAGCAGGTCGATCACCTTGATGCCGGTGACGAGGATGCTGGCGTCGGTCGACTGGTCGACGAACAGCGGAGCCTCGGCGTGGATCGGCGAGGTCTGGGTCGCGTTGACCGGACCGCGCTCGTCGATCGGCTCGCCGATGACGTTGAGGATGCGGCCGAGCGTCTGCGGGCCGACCGGGACGCGGATCTGCGAGCCGGTGTCGGTGACTTCCTGGCCACGGGTCAGGCCGTCGGTGGCATCCATCGCGATCGTGCGGACGGTGCCTTCGCCGAGGTGCTGGGCGACTTCGAGGACGAGGCGGTTGCCGTTGTTCGTCGTCTCGAGCGCGTTCAGGATCGCCGGCAGCGAACCATCGAAGCTGACGTCGACGACGGCGCCGATGACCTGCGAGATGCGGCCGACATTCTTGGTGGTGGGGGCTTTAGCCATGGTCTGTTTCCTGCCTCTGATCTCTTACAGCGCTTCAGCGCCAGCGATGATTTCGATGAGCTCGGTGGTGATCGCCGCCTGACGGGTCCGGTTGTACTGGATCGTCAGCTTGTTGATCATCTCGCCGGCATTGCGGGTCGCGTTGTCCATCGCGGTCATGCGGCTGCCCTGTTCGGACGCGGCATTCTCCAGCATCGCGCGGAACAGCTGGACGGCGACGTTGCGCGGCAGCAGCTCGGTGAGGATCGCTTCCTCGTCCGGCTCATATTCGACCGCCGCCGAGGCGCCCGTTGCCGCCGCGCCGGTGTCGGCGGTCAGCGGGACCGGGATGATCTGCAACTCGGTCGGCTCCTGGACCAGCGCCGACTGGAACTTGGCGAAGAACAGGTGCGCGACATCGAACTCGCCCGCCGAATAGCGACCGATCAGGTCCTCGGCCACCATATGGGCATCGCTGAATGCGACGTTCTTGATGTGGCTCTGGTCGACCTGGTGGACGATCTTGCCGGGGAAGAGCCGCTGCAGCACGGCGCGGCCCTTCTTGCCGATCAGGTAGAATTTCACCGTCTTGCCCTGCGCGATCAGGCTGTCCGCGGTCTTGCGCGCGGCACGGACGATGTTGGTGTTGAACGCACCGGCGAGGCCGCGCTCCGAGGTCGCGACGACGAGCAGGTGAACCTGGTCGTTGCCGGTCCCGGCGAGCAGCTTCGGGCTCTGCGGCCCGACCGTCACCTTCGAAGCGAGGCTCGACATCACCGCGTCCAGCCGCTCGGCATAGGGGCGACCGGCTTCCGCAGCCATCTGCGCGCGGCGCAGCTTCGCGGCGGCGACCATCTTCATCGCCTTGGTGATCTTCTGGGTCGACTTCACCGAAGTGATGCGGACCTTGAGGGCCTTGAGACTTGCCATCTAGTCTTGTCTCTTCCGTCCTGCTTCACCCGGCGCAAGGCCGGGTGAGATATCAGTATGTTACGCGAAGGTCTTCACGAAGGCTTCAAGCGCCGACTTGAGCGCCGCGGTCGAGTCCGCCGACAGGTCCTTGCTGTCGCGGATCGCGGCCAGGACGTCGGCGTGCTTCGAGCGCATCTCGGCGAGGAAGCCGGCTTCGAAGCGGGTCACCGCGTTGGTCGGGATGCTGTCCAGATAACCGTTCACGCCGGCGAAGATCGACGCGACCTGCTCCTCGAAGGGCAGCGGCTGGAACTGGGGCTGCTTGAGCAGCTCGGTCAGGCGCGCGCCGCGGTTGAGCAGGCGCTGGGTCGAGGCGTCGAGATCCGAGCCGAACTGCGCGAAGGCGGCCATTTCGCGATACTGGGCCAGCTCGAGCTTGATCGAGCCGGCAACCTTCTTCATCGCCTTGGTCTGCGCGGCCGAGCCGACGCGCGACACCGACAGACCCACGTTGATGGCCGGACGGACGCCCTGGTAGAACAGGTCGGTCTCGAGGAAGATCTGGCCGTCGGTGATCGAGATCACGTTGGTCGGGATATAGGCCGACACGTCGCCCGCCTGGGTTTCGATGATCGGCAGCGCGGTCAGCGAACCGTTGCCGTTGGCGTCGTTCAGCTTGGCGGCGCGCTCGAGCAGGCGGCTGTGCAGATAGAAGACGTCGCCCGGATAGGCTTCACGGCCCGGCGGACGGCGCAGCAGCAGCGACATCTGGCGATAGGCGACCGCCTGCTTGGAAAGATCGTCATAGACGATCAGGCCGTGCATGCCGTTGTCGCGGAAATACTCGCCCATGGCGACGCCGGTGTACGGCGCGAGATACTGGAGCGGGGCGGGATCCGACGCGGTCGCGGCGACCACGATCGAATATTCCATCGCGCCGTTCTCTTCGAGCGTCTTGACCAGCTGAGCGACGGTCGAGCGCTTCTGGCCGATCGCGACATACACGCAGTAGAGCTTCTTGCTCTCGTCGGTGCCCGCGTTGGCGGTCTTCTGGTTGATGAAGGTGTCGATCGCGACGGCCGACTTGCCGGTCTGGCGGTCGCCGATGATCAGCTCGCGCTGGCCGCGGCCGACGGGGACGAGCGCGTCGAGCGCCTTGAGGCCGGTCTGCACGGGCTCGTGCACCGACTTCCTGGGGATGATGCCCGGCGCCTTGACCTCGACGCGGCTGCGCTGCTCGGCGACGATCGGGCCCTTGCCGTCGATCGGGTTGCCGAGGCCGTCGACCACGCGGCCGAGCAGGCCCTTGCCGACGGGCACGTCGACGATGGTGCCGGTCCGCTTGACGACATCGCCTTCCTTGATCTGGCTGTCCGAGCCGAAGATCACGGCGCCGACGTTATCGGCTTCGAGGTTGAGGGCCATGCCCTTGATGCCGTTCGAGAATTCGATCATCTCGCCGGCCTGGACATTGTCGAGGCCGTGGATGCGGGCGATGCCGTCGCCGACCGACAGCACCTGGCCGACTTCGGAGATCTGCGCTTCGCTGCCGAAGCTGGCGATCTGGTCGCGGATGACCTTGGAGATTTCTGCGGCGCGGATATCCATGTTCAGCCTTTCATCGCAATCGCGAGGGAGTTCAGTTTGGAGCGGATCGAACCGTCGATTTGGCGCGAGCCGATCTTGACGATCAGGCCGCCGAGGATGGACGGATCGACGGTGAGATCGACTGCGACGTCGCGGTCGAGCTGGGTCTTGAGCTTGGCCTTCAGGGCCTTGACCTGGGTGGCGGTCAGCGGGTGGGCCGAGGTGACCTCGGCAGTGGTCTCGCCGCGGTGTCGGGCCGAGAGCGTCCCGAAGGAGCGGATCACCGCGCCGAGCTGGCCGAGGCGGCGATTCTGCGCGAGCACGCCGAGGAACTTGGTGGTGAGGGGATCGATGCCGAGGCTCGCGGCCGTCGCGGCCACCGCCTTCATCGCCTCGTCGCGCGAAACGAGCGGGCTCGTCGTCAACCGACGGAAGTCGTCCGATTCGGTCAGCGCGGCCTTGAGCGACTGAAGGCTCGCGGAGACCGCGTCGATCGCCTTTTCGTCCCGTGCGAGACCGAACAACGCGGTCGCATAACGTCCGCTGAGGCTAGCCTGAATACCGCCGGAATTCTCCACGCGCTTTCATTCCCCCAAAAAAGGTTGGGCCATGCGCAAAAAGGGCCGCCGGGAAGGCGCCCCTGCATGGTTCGCGGGCCGGTTAGCAGGGGTGCCCCCCTTATGCAAGGCACCTGAGGTACAAGTTACGGTGAAGTTTGGTGGGGGGTGTCGAAGTTCAGTTCCGGCCCCGTTCGTCAGTCCCTTATCCGTCATGCCAGCGCAGGCTGGCATCCATGTCTGTTCTCTCCTCGATGGCCATCTGGCCGATGAGAGACATGGACCCCAGCCTGCGCTGGGGTGACGGCTCTTGCGAGAATCAGAAAGCCGGACCTTGCGGCCCGGCTTTCCTCTGCCCGTCGCGATCTACGCGGCGGCCTTGCTCGGCTCCGCGTCGATCACCGACTGGGGCTCGACGCCGTCGATGGCGATGCGGCGCGGCTTCTTGTGCTCGGGGATCTCGCGCACCAGCTCGACGTTGAGCAGGCCGTTCTCATAGCCGGCGCCGGTCACCTTGATGGTGTCGGCGAGCTGGAAACGGCGCTCGAACGCGCGCTTGGCGATGCCGCGATGCAGGAACTCGCGCTTGTCGGCATCGCTGGCCTCGACGGCGCGGCCGATGATGATCAGCACATTGTCCTGCACGGTGACGTCGATCTCGTCGCGGGTGAAGCCGGCGAGCGCCATCTGGATGCGATAGGCGCCGTCGCCCGTCTTCTCGATATTGTAGGGCGGATAGCTGTCGCCGTCGCCGCGCGCGAAGTCGACGAGGCGGTTGAGATTCTCGAAGCCGATCGAGGATCGGAGGAGGGGAGCGAAATCAAGGCTACGCATCGGGTCTGTTTCCTCATCAAGCGATGTTGACCATGTCGGCCCGCGGAGCATCCGCCGGACCATGCCGCACCGCCCCTTCTGGCGACGGCCGGCAGGATCGAGATAGGGAAGGGCTTTCCGGCTTCAAGGGCTGTTTTTTGTCGGCTCTCCTCGCATAGGCGCGGGCGGCCGTTCGGCCTTGCGCGCCTTCGCGGCGCGGGCTTCGTTGACTGGAGCGTCGCGCCCGCCTAACCGGGGCCGATGGTTGCCTATCTCGAATTCGAAAAGCCTATCGCCGAGCTGCAGGCGCGCATCGCCGAGCTCCGGTCGACCGCCGACGCCGGTTCGCTCGATCTCGAGAGCGAAGCCTCCAAGCTCGAAGCCAAGTCCGACAAGCTGCTGCGCGACACCTATGCGAAGCTGACGCCGTGGCAGAAGACGCAGGTCGCCCGCCACCCCGAGCGCCCGCACTTCAAGGACTACGTTGCCGGCTTCATCACCGATTTCATGCCGCTGGCAGGCGACCGCGCCTTCGCCGACGACCAGGCGATCATCGGTGGCCTCGGTCGCCTGGGCGACCGCAAGGTGATGGTGATCGGCCATGAGAAGGGCGACGACACCGCCTCGCGCATCCGCCACAATTTCGGCATGGCCAAGCCCGAGGGCTATCGCAAGGCGATCCGGCTGATGGAACTGGCCGACCGCTTCGGCCTGCCGGTGGTCAGCCTCGTCGACACCTCGGGCGCCTTTCCCGGCATCCAGGCCGAGGAGCGCGGCCAGGCCGAGGCGATCGCGCGCTCGACCGAGGCCTGCCTCGCGCTCGGCGTGCCGATGGTCGCGGCGGTCGTCGGCGAAGGCGGCTCGGGCGGGGCGATCGCGGTCGCGGCGGCCAACAGCGTGCTGATGTTCGAACATGCCGTCTATTCGGTGATCTCGCCCGAGGGTTGCGCCTCGATCCTGTGGCGCACCGGCGACAAGGCGGCCGAGGCGGCCGAGGCGATGAAGGTCACCGCCGCCGATCTCCAGAAGCTCGGCGTGGTCGACCGCGTGGTGGCGGAGCCGGTCGGCGGCGCGCATCGCGATCCGGCCGCCGCGATCGCCGCGCTCGGCGCCGCGATCGGCGAGGAGCTCGACAAGCTGGCCGGCAAGAAGCCGACGGCGCTGCGCGCCGCGCGCCGCGACAAGTTCCTCGCCATCGGCTGACGGGCCCCACGGCCCTGCATTTTCTTCGTCATTCCCGCGAAAGCGGGAATCCACGGTCACGGGACATTCGGTCTCTTGCGGGCCGCCGTCCATGGATTCCCGCTTTCGCGGGAATGACGGATGAGCAGAGGCATGGATTGCGTAATGATTCCCGGACGGAAAAAGTCGTAACGGAACCGTTCGGCGGTTATCTGCTTTCTGCGTTGGGTTGCGTGGGAGGATCGCATGAAGACGTTTCTGCTCTGGACCAGTCTGTCGCTCGTCGCCATTCCCGGCGTCGCCCTGGCGCAGGTCCAGTCGATTTCGGCCAGCGACAAGCGCACCGGCGCGGAGGCGCATCCGCAGCTCGTCCAGGAATTCGGCGGCGCGATGAAGGGCCCGGCCGCCGACTATGTCGGGCGGGTCGGCCGCAAGATCGCGGTCCAGTCGGGCCTGTCCAACTCGGAGCGCGACTTCACCGTCACGCTGCTCGATTCGCCGGTCAACAACGCCTTCGCCATCCCCGGCGGCTATGTCTATGTGACCCGCGGCCTGCTCGCGATCATGAACGACGAGGCGGAACTCGCCTCGGTGCTGGGGCATGAGGTCGGCCATGTCGCCGCGCGCCACTCGGCCAAGCGACAGCAGACCGCGACGATCACCTCGGTGCTCGCCGGCATCGTCGGCGCGGTCGCGGGCGATTCGGGGGTGGGCAGCCTGATCGGCCGGGGCGCGGGCGTCGGTGCCGACCTGATCACCAAGGGCTTCTCGCGCACCCAGGAATATCAGGCCGACGATCTCGGCGTCCGCTATCTGGCCAATGCCGGCTATGACCCGCTCGCCTCGTCGGACATGCTCGGCGTGCTGGGCGCGCAGCAGGACCTCGACGCGCGGATCAGCGGCAAGGCGAATTCGCTGCCGACCTGGGCCAGCACCCATCCCAATTCGGTCGACCGGGTGAAGCGCGCGCGCGGCAAGGCGCAGGAGACCGGCAAGGCCGGCCGGGGCCTGCGCAACAACGACGCGCTGCTCGACGCGGTCGACGGGCTGGTGTGGGGAGACGATCCGGCCAAGGGCTTCCTCGACGGGCAGGAGTTCAAGCTGCCGACCCAGCGGCTCGCCTTCACCGTGCCGCGCGGCTATGCGGTCAACAACACCGACGCCGCCGTGACGATCAGCGGCAATGGCGGCCAGGCGAGCTTCTCGGGCGGCGCGATCGGTTCGGGCGGACTCGACGGCTATATCGGCCAGGTCTTCTCGAAGCTCGGCGGCAACATCCGCCATGGCCAGGTCCAGGGCGGCAAGGGCAAGGGCGTCGATTTCCGCTACGCCTTCGGCCAGGGGAACAGCAATGCCGGGCCGCTCGACGTCGGCGTGTTCGCCTACCGCCCCGATAACGGCGCGACGGCCTATCATTTCGTGACGCTGACCCGGTCGGGGCAGGGGATCGGCCCGTTCGAATCGCTGGTCGAGAGCATGCGCCGCCTGTCGGCGGCCGAGGCGCAGGGCGCCCGCCCGCTGCGCGTCAAGGTGCTCAAGGTCAAGGCGGGCGAGACCCCCGACACCTTCGCGCGGATGATGGCCTTCCCCGACGCGCCGCTCGACCGCTTCCTGGTGCTCAACGGCCTGGAGAAGGGCGACACGCTGCGCACCGGCGAACGGGTCAAGGTGATCGTGCGGAATTAGTATACCGCTCTCACACATGATTCGTCATGCCAGCGGAGGCTGGCATCCATGTCTGTGGTCTTCTCAGATGCCATCTCGGGTGAAGAAAGACATGGGCCCCAGCCTTCGCTGGGGCGACCGTAGAGAAGCGGTTGGACACATACAGAAAGGGCGGCGAGTTGTTCCCGCCGCCCTCTCGAAGCCAGCCTAAGCCGTAAGGCTAGTGGCCTTAGCTCGCCTTCATGTTGTTGGAGACGTTGTTGAACGTCTTCTGGAGCTGGTTGCCGAGGCTCGTCATCGCGGTGATCGCGGCGACGGCGATGAGGGCGGCGATCAGACCATATTCGATCGCGGTGGCACCCTTGTTGTTCTTCAGCAGCTTAGCAACGAACTTCATATCTCTACTCCCGCTTCCCGATTTCGGGTGGTGTGTCCGGCCCGGCTGGCCTCCAACCATTGGCCAACGCTGGCACCGTAGCGGGGAGTTCCTTTTATTTCGTTAATGGCGGCTCAGATCGAGGTGACGCGCTCGGCGATGTCGTTCCAGCGGCTTTGGACCGAACTGCCCAGGCTCGCGACCGCGCCCATGATGGCCATGAAGATCAGCGAGAGGATCAGGCCATATTCGACGGCGGTGGCGCCCCGGCAATCGCGGGCGAGGGCGCGGAACGGCACGTGACGGCGATCCTTTCCCATGCGGAATTCCCCTCGAGCGACCGGCGTGCCAAATCGCTTTGATCTGCAGACGCTTATTGCGTAGGCGTCGCGAATTAAGAAACCCCTAAAGGCCTTCATACCAATGGATAAGGGAAAGCCCCTAATCGTCGTCGCGGCGGCGCTGGTCGACGGCGACGGGCGGCTGCTCGTCCAGCAGCGGCCGGCCGACAAGTCGATGGGGGGACTGTGGGAATTCCCGGGCGGCAAGGTCGAGGAGGGCGAGACCCCCGAAGCCGCCCTGATCCGCGAACTGCACGAGGAGCTGGGCATCGGCGTCGAGCAGGCCTGCCTCGCCCCCGCCTGCTTCGCCAGCGAGCCGCTGGGCGGACGGCACATGATCCTGCTGGTCTATATCTGCCGCAAATGGCGCGGCATCCCGCAGGCGATCGAGGCCCCTGCGCTCCGCTGGGTCCGCCCGGTCGAGCTGCACAACCTGCCGATGCCGCCGGCGGACAAGCCGCTGATCGGGCTCCTCGACGCGCTGGTCTGAAGGGTTACGGAGCCTCCGGCGACGGAGCAGGCGTTTCGTCGGGGTTGCGAAGGCCCATGTAGAGACCCTTGATCCGGCCCGCCGAGATGTCGGTCAACAGGTCGAGCACCGGGGTCGGGTCGATGCCGGGGCCGAGCGGGAAGGCGAGCATCGATCCGCAGGGGAGCAGCGCGAGCCCCGCCCTCGCGAAGCGGTCGCGCAGCATGGCGAACTGAGCCGGTTCGCCCGAGAAGAGGATCGCGTCGTCGAGGTTCACGCCGACGCATTGCCGGGCGGCGCCCGCGGTCATGATCTGCGGCCGGGGGCCATCGGACCGTCCCGCGCCATAGGCCGCCTCGAACCGCTGCAACGTTTCGAGCGCCTCGGCGTGCACGGCCCGGGCGCCGTCGTCCTGCGACGCCGCGGTGCCCTCGGCCGCCTGCCGGAGCATGGCGGCGGCGGCTTCGATCTTCGCCGGATAGCCCTGGGTGCGCGAGGGCAGGGCGGCGAGCTCGGCCATCGGGATGAGCGTGCCCAGCGTCACCGGCGATGTCGCGCCGAGGCGTTCGAAACGGATACGATAGGCCTGTTGATAGGCGCTGTCGGTCCATAGCGCGGGATCGTCGGGATGGAGCAGCCGCTCGACCTCGGCGCGGCGGATCAGCGCGGTCGCGACCTCGGGATCGCCGGCGCCCAGCACCAGCCGATAGGCGTCCACCGCGCGCTCCAGATAGTCGAGCACCAGCGCCGAGGTCGGATCGTCGAGCTTCGGGGCGTTGAGGAAGAGCTGCGTGGCGAAGGCGGCGAGCAGGTCGGCGCGGACGCGCGGGCTGCGCTCCGCCGCCATATCGCGCGACAGCAGGCGCTCGGCCTCGTCGAGCCGCCCCTTGCGGATCATCGCGATCTCGCGGTCCAGCCGCGACGCGGCGTCCGGCGGGGCTTCCGCCACGGTCGGCGCCTCCTCCGCCGCGCTGGCCCCGGGCGATGCCAGGCACAGCACGGCCGCACCGAACAGGGTTCCGTAGAATGTCAGGGGGCCCGCCATCGGGAAGAGAATGGCGGAGCCTCCGGGTCGCTGTCCAGCCTCGATCGACCGGCGGCCGGCCGTTATTCGGCCTTCTCGAAGGCGACCGAGATCTGCAGCGGGACGGCGTCGGGCACCAGCGGGATGCCGTAGCTGACGCCGAAGTCGCTGCGCTTGACGGTGGTGGTCGCGTCGAAGCCGATGGTGCGCTTGCCCATCATCGTGCCGGCGCCGACGAAGACGGTGTCGAGCACGACCGGCTTGGTCACGCCCTTGACCGTCAGGTTGCCGGCGATTTTCGCGGTCTTGGGACCGGTGACGCGGACCGAGGTCGATTCGAAACGGGCGGTCGGATATTTCGCCGCATCGAAGAAGTCGGCGGCCTTGAGATGCTCGTCGAGTTCCTTGACGGTGGTGGTGATGCCGCTCATCGGGATGTCGATCGCCACCTTCGCCTTGGCTGGTGCCTTGGGATCGATCGTCATCGATCCGGTCGGCGATCCGAAGAAGCCGCGATAGGTGCTGAAGCCCAGATGGTTGACGGTGAAGGTCACCTGGCTGTGGCCCGGATCGACCGTATAGGTCCCCGCCGTCACGCGGCGCACGTCGGAGATGCCCGGCGGAGTCGTCGGAACCTGGGCGACGACCGGCAGGGCGACCAGAGAGAAGCCCAGCAGCAGGGCGGCGGCGGAACGGACCATGATCGTCTCCCATATGAGAAAGGGCGGCAGACTAGCGCCTGCCGCCCCTTCGACAACCGTCTATTCCGAAACCCTGTGTTCGGGTTCCGGAAGCGATCGGATCAATTCTTGGCCTTGTCGACCAGCTGGTTCTTGCTGATCCAGGGCATCATCGCGCGCAGTTCGGCGCCGACCTTCTCGATCGGATGCTCGGCGACGAGCTTGCGGCTCGCCTTCAGCTCGGGCTGGCCGGCGCGGTTGTCGAGGACGAAGCGCTTGACGAACTTGCCCTTCTGGATGTCGTCGAGCACGCGCTTCATCTCGGCCTTGGTCTCCGAGGTGATGACGCGCGGGCCGGTGTGGATGTCGCCATATTCGGCGGTGTTCGAGATCGAGTAGCGCATGTTGGCGATGCCGCCCTCATACATCAGGTCGACGATCAGCTTCACTTCGTGGAGGCATTCGAAATAGGCCATCTCGGGGGCGTAGCCCGCCTCGACCAGCGTCTCGAAGCCGGCCATGATCAGGTGGCTGAGGCCGCCGCACAGCACCGCCTGCTCGCCGAACAGGTCGGTCTCGCACTCTTCCTTGAAGGTCGTCTCGATCACGCCCGAACGGCCGCCGCCGATCGCCGAGGCGTAGGACAGGGCGACGTCGTGCGCGTTGCCGCTGGCGTCCTGGGCGATCGCGATCAGGCAGGGCACGCCGCCGCCGCGCTGATATTCGGAACGGACGGTGTGGCCGGGGCCCTTCGGCGCGATCATGAACACGTCGATGTCGGCGCGCGGCTCGATCAGGCCGAAATGGACGTTGAGGCCATGGGCGAAGGCGAGCGCCGCGCCCGGCTTCAGATTGTCGCGCAGGTCGTCATTGTAGATCGCGGCCTGGTGCTCGTCGGGCGCCAGGATCATGACGATGTCGGCCCACTTGGCCGCGTCGGCGTTCGACAGCACCTTGAAGCCGGCGCCTTCGGCCTTCTTCGCGGTGGCCGAGCCGGGGCGCAGCGCGATCGCGACGTCGGCGACGCCCGAGTCCCGCAGGTTCTGGGCATGGGCGTGGCCCTGGCTGCCATAGCCGACGATCGCCACCTTCTTGGTCTTGATGAGGCCGATGTCGGCATCACGATCATAATAGACGCGCATATTGTTGCTTCCCTCTGACGCGGCCGGACATCCGGTTGCGGAGACTGCCGCCTGGTTGAAATGGAATGGTGGCCCCGTTAACGGGCGCAGGCCCGTCCGTCGAGCCTGCTTTATCGCCTCGCCCCTAAAGCGCTTCTTTGCCCCGGCCGATCGCGGCGACGCCGGTGCGGGCCACCTCGACCAGCCCGACCTCGCGCATCAGCTCCAGGAATTTGTCGATCTTCTCGGTGCCGCCGGTCACCTCGAAGATGAAGCTGGAGATGGTCGCGTCGACCACGCGGGCGCGGTAGACCTCGGCCAGGCGTAGCGCCTCGATGCGATGATCGCCGGTGCCGGCGACCTTCACCAGCGCCAGTTCGCGCTCGACATGCGGGGCGAGCGCGGTGAGGTCGGTCACCTTGTGGACCGGCACCATCCGGTCGAGCTGCGCCACCACCTGCTCGATCACCTGCGGCGTGCCGGTGGTGACGATGGTGATGCGGCTGATCTTCTCGTCCTCGGTGACGTCGGCCACCGTCAGGCTGTCGATATTGTAGCCGCGCGAGGAGAACAGCCCCGCGATGCGGGCGAGGATGCCCGATTCATTGTCCACGGTCACGGACAGCGTGTGCCGCTCGGTGGCTTCCTGCTTGATGTGCATGATGTCTTTCTCTGTGTCGGTCGAAGGAGGTGGGGAGGGGGATCAGACGAGCGCCTTGGCCTCGTCGTCCATCTCGCCGACCACCTCGTCGGCTTCGAGGATCATGTCGGTGTGCGCCGCGCCGCTCGGGATCATCGGGAAGCAGTTGGCCAGCTTCGCCACCCGGCAGTCGACGATCACCGGCCCGTCATGCTCGAGCATCGCGGCGATGCCGGCGTCGAGTTCCTCGGGCTTCTCGATCAGCACGCCCTTCCAGCCATAGGCCTCGGCCAGCTTGACGAAATCGGGCAGCGCGTCGCTGTAGCTCTGCGAATAGCGGCCCGCATAGGTCAGGTCCTGCCACTGGCGGACCATGCCCATATATTCGTTGTTGAGGATGAACACCTTGACCGGCAGGCGATATTGCGTCGCCGTGCCCAGCTCCTGGATATTCATCTGGATCGAGGCTTCGCCCGCGATGTCGATCACCAGCGCGTTGGGATTGCCGAGCTGCGCGCCGATCGCCGCCGGCAGGCCGTAGCCCATCGTGCCGAGCCCGCCCGAGGTGAGCCATTTGTTCGGCCCCTCGAAGTCGAAATGCTGGGCCGCCCACATCTGGTGCTGGCCGACCTCGGTGGTGATGATCGGCTTGAGCGCATGGGTCGCCTCCCACAGCTTGCGGATCGCGAGCTGGGGCATGATCTCCTTGGTCGAGGCCGGGAACTTCAGGCTCTTGCGCGCGCGCCAGGCGTCGATCTGCTCGTACCAGGCGGCCAGGTTGCGGGCCTGGTGCTGGCCCGCCTTCCAGATCTTGACCATGTCCTCCATCGCGCGGCCGACGTCGCCGACGATGCCGATGTCGGCGCGCACGATCTTGTTGATCGACGAGCGGTCGATATCGACATGGATCTTCTTCGAATGCGGCGCGAAGGCGTCGAGCCGGCCGGTCACCCGGTCGTCGAAGCGCGCGCCCAGGCAGACGATCAGGTCGGCCTTGTTCATCGCCATATTGGCTTCATAGGTGCCGTGCATGCCCAGCATGCCCAGCCACTGGCCGCTCGACGCGGGGAAGGCGCCCAGGCCCATCAGCGTCGACGTCACCGGCGCCCCGGTGACGCGCGCCAGCTCGCGCAGCACCTGGCTGGCGAGCGGACCCGCATTGATGATGCCGCCGCCGGTGTAGAGGATCGGCCGCTCGGCCGCGGCGATCATCGCCACCGCCTGCTCGATCAGCGTCGGATCGGCCTTCACCTGCGGGCGATAGCCCTTGTGCGGCAGCGCTTGCACGCTGGGCTTGCGATAGGCGGCGCTCGCCACCTGCACGTCCTTCGGCAGGTCCACCACCACCGGCCCCGGCCGGCCCGAGGTGGCGATGTGGAACGCCTCGTGGATCACGTCGCCGAGCAGGGCGGGGTCCTTCACCAGGTAGTTGTGCTTGGTGCAGTGGCGGGTGATGCCCACCGTGTCGCATTCCTGGAAGGCGTCGCTGCCGATCAGCGGGGTGCCGACCTGGCCGGTCAGCACCACCAGCGGGATCGAATCCAGCAGCGCGTCGGCGATGCCGGTCACCGCGTTGGTGGCGCCGGGCCCCGACGTCACCAGCACCACGCCGGGCTTGCCGGTCGAGCGGGCATAGCCCTCCGCCGCATGCACCGCGCCGGCCTCGTGCCGCACCAGGATGTGGCGGATGCGGTTCTGCTTGAACAGCGCGTCGTAGATCGGAAGCACCGCGCCGCCCGGATAGCCGAAGACGACCTCGACGCCGAGGTCGTTCAGCGCCTGGATCAGTATGTCGGCCCCCGTCATCTCGGCAGTCATGGTCTCTTCCTCTTGTGCGTCGCAGCGCATTGAAACGAGCGGCGGGACCTATCGGTAATAAACTACTCTGTCAACGCATCATCGCGTAATTTAATTGCAATCTTGTCGATCTCGTTATCATTGAGTTGCGCATCGATCCGCTGCCATGCGGCGGGCGGCTGATGGCGGAACCAGGTATATTGCCGCTTGGCATATTGCCGGGTCGCGGCCTGGGCCTTCGCCACCATCGTTTCGCGGTCGATCAGCCCGTCCTGCCAGGCGGCGATCTCGCGCACGCCGATAGCCTGCATGGCCGGAAGCATCGGATCAAGCCCGCGCGCGCGCAACTTCTTCACTTCCTCGACCGCGCCCTGATCGAGCATCGCCTCGAACCGGGCGTCGCAGCGCGCGCGCAGCCAGTCGCGCGGCGGCAGCACGATCGCGGCGGCGACGGCGATCTCGCCGCCGATCCCGCCGGTCAGCTCCGCCTGCCAGTGCGACAGCGACCGGCCGGTCGAACGGATCACCTCCAGCGCGCGGGCGATGCGGGTGGCGTCCTGCGGGCGCAGATGGCCCATCGCCGGGTCCTCGGCGGCGAGCGCGGCATGGGCCGCCTCGACCGGCAGCGCGCGCACCTCGGCGCGGATCGCCGGATCGATCTCGGGCACCGGCGCGATGCCGAAGATCAGCGTGCGCAGATAGAGGCCGGTGCCGCCGACCAGGATCGGCAGCTTGCCCGCCTCGCGCGCCGCGGCGATCGCGCGCTTCGCGTCGGCGGCCCAGTCGGCGGCGCTGCAAGGCTCGGCCGCGTCGCGATAGCCGAACAGCCGGTGCGGCGCGCGCGCCTCCTCGGCCGGATCGGGGCGGGCGCTCAGCACCCGCAGGTCGGCATAGACCTGGCTCGCATCGGCGTTGACCACCACTCCGTCGGCGATCTCCGCGAGGCGGATCGCCAATGCGGACTTGCCGCTGGCGGTCGGCCCCGCAATAAGCGCGACCGGATATTTCGGGGAGACGCTCTTGTTCATCGCCACGCTGATAGCATCGGACCGGATCGAAGCGGGGGATATTTCGACCGCGGCCGATCGCCTCGCCGCCGCCGGTCTGCGCACCGGAGATTCGGCGTGGATCGAGCCGGGGATCGCCTGCGACCTCGGCTTCGACGGCGATCCGGCGGCGGCGCGCGCGGCGCTGGAAGGGGCATTCGCGGGGGTCGACGTGGTCGTCCAGGCGGCGGCGGGACGGCGGCGGCGGATGCTCGTCGCCGACATGGACTCGACGATGATCACGATCGAATGCATCGACGAGCTGGCCGACTATGCCGGCATCAAGCCGCAGATCGCCGAGATCACCGAACGGGCGATGCGCGGCGAGCTCGACTTCGAAGGCGCGCTCGACGCGCGGGTGGCGCTGCTCGCGGGGCTCGACGCCTCGGTGATCGACCGCTGCCATGCCGAGCGGGTGGTGATCATGGCCGGAGCGCGCGAACTGGTGCGGACGATGCGGGCGAACGATGCCGACTGTTACCTCGTCTCGGGCGGCTTCACCCTGTTCGCCGACCGGGTGGCGACCGAGATCGGCTTCACCCGCGCACTGTCGAACGTGCTGGAGTTCGCCGACGGCAAGCTGTCGGGCACCGTCGCCCGGCCGATCGTCGGTGCCGAGACCAAGCGCCGCACCCTGCTCGACGAGGCCGCCGCGCACGGCCTGTCGCCCGACCAGTGCCTCGCGGTCGGCGACGGCGCCAACGACATTCCGATGATCCAGGCCGCCGGACTCGGCATCGCCTATCACGCCAAGCCGAAGACCGCCGCCGCCGCGGGGGCGCGGATCGATCATGGCGACCTGACCGCGCTGCTCTATGCGCAGGGCTATGCGCGCAAGGACTGGGTGATCTGAAGCTGATCCGGCGGGATCAGCCGCCGCTGGTCATGTCGGCGGTGATCGCCGCCAGCGCATAGGCGACGGCGGCTTCGCTGCGGTCGAAGGCGATCCGCAGGCTGTTTTCGCCGATCTCGCTGATCCGGGCGCGGATCGATCCCGCCTCGGGATGGCGCAGCTCGACCGTCGATCCGAGCGGGAGCGGCGTCCCGATGTCGAGGCGCGCCCCGCCGGCGTCGATCTGGCGCAGCGCCACGGGCAGGGGGATGTCGTCGATGATGAGCTGGCAGACGCGCCGCCGCCGCCAGGGGCTCGCCATCGCTGCAACCCGATCGAAATCACGCCAGTGCCGCATGCACGCTTCCGCTACCTTCACGTCCGGCGCTTATCGCCCTTATCCATCAAGATAGCGTTAACGACGATCCGCCGACGCGGCCCCTCAGGGCGCGACCGGGAAGCAGGTGGTCCCCGCCGCCTTCACCGCCGCGCAGGCCTGGTTCGCCGCCGCGCGCGAGGCGAGCGGCCCCGCCTGGAGACGCGTCAGCGCGCCGACTGCCGAGAAGCTCGGCGTCAGCGCCTTGAGGCCGGCGCGCGCCGACAGGCTGGTCCAGGCGTTGCGCGCGGCGTCGGCGCTCGAAAAGGCGCCGGCTGGATCTTCCAGCCGCAACTCGGCGACGCGACGATCGCGGGCACAGGGGCAGGGGCAGGGGGGCAGGCGTGGGGGCCGCTCTTCGGCACCGGCCGGCTTTGGGCGGGCGCGGCGGCGATGCGGCCGGGCGGTGGTGGGCGCCCGCCAGGGCGTACCGCCGGCCTGGGCCATGATCGTCGGCGCGGCCGTCGGCGCCGGAGCGGGGGCCATCACCGGTGTCGACGTCGTCGAGGGCGGCACGCTGGTCTGGCCGACCGGCGGCGTCACCGAGTTGCGCATGGTCAGCGGCATGCCCGGCGTGGCGACGTCGTTGGTTCGTAGCTGCGCGGTCCGCTCCATCTCGCGGGAGAGGGCGAGGCCGGCCTCGCGCTGCTCCTGCGGGATGATCTGGTCCATCTGCTGGAGGCTGGTGGTCGCCGCGCCGATGTTCGCCGCCTTGGCGCGGGTCATCAGCGCATAGGCGCGCGGCCAGTCGCGGGGCAGCAGGTCGCCGTTGAAATAGGCGGTGCCGACGACATATTGCGCGCGCGCCTCGCCCTGGTCGGCGGCCTTCTTCAGCCAGGTCATCGCCTCGGGGCGCTGTCCGTTCTGGAACAGCAGCAGGCCGAGCGTCGCCTGCGCCTGCTCATGGCCCGATGCGGCCGCCTTGCGATACCAGTCGAGCGCCGTCGCCGGCTCCATCGGCACGCCGCGGCCGAGCTTGTAGGCCTGTCCGAGGTTGAACTGGGCATCGGGATCGCCGGCCGCGGCGGGGCCGCGCCATTCGGCGATGGCGGTGGGGTAATCGCCCTTCGCCCAGGCCTCGACGCCTTCCTTGACGCCCGCGATCGCCGGTGCGGCAACGGTCACCGCCGCCAACGCACAGCCCAGGACAAAGCTTCTCATACTCGATCGCCCCCGATGTTTCGGCATGGTTTCGCGCGGGGTGATAGCGCGTTCGACGCGACTGGCGATAGCCCCAACGCGCTCGCGCCGATCATCGTTAACCAAAGTTTAGCATCGGCGCGCGCACCCTGGCGCGGATGATCCCGACCGAAGCGAGGACAGGGGGCCCGCGATGAGGATGAACTGGACCGGCCTCACGGCCACCGCGATCGGCCTCGTGCTGGTTTCCGGGGCGAGCGCGGCGACGCACAAGCGGGCCGACCGGCTGATCGCCGGCGCGCGCGAGGCGATGGCGCGCGGCGTTCCCGCCGCCGCCGTCCGCCAGGCCGAGGCCGCCGTGCGCGAAGCCCCGCGCGATCCGCAGGCGCGGGCGACGCTGGGGCGAGCCTATCTCGCCGCCGGGCGCTTCCGCTCGGCCGAGACGGCGTTCGGCGACGCGCTGTCGCTCGATCCCGCCCAGGCGCGGGTCGCGATCAACCGCGCGCTCGCGCAGATCGCGCTGGGCCGGGCGGACGAGGCCATGGCCCTGCTCGACGGCCTGCGCGGCGGCGGCAACGACAGCGACGTCGGGCTGGCGCTGGCGCTGCTCGGCCGGCCCGACGAGGCTCGGCCGCTGCTGATCGCGGCGGCGCGCGCGCCCGGCGCCGATGCCCGGATCCGCCAGAATCTCGCCTTCGCCTATGCCCTCGAAGGGTGCTGGAACGAAGCGGCGGCGATCGCCGCGCAGGACGTTCCCGCCGATCTCGTCGCCGAACGGCTCCGCCGCTGGGCGATGGTGGGGCAGTTGCGCGCCGATCCGGCGATGCAGGTCGGCGCGATGCTCGGCGTCCTGCCGTCGGCCGATGCTGGCCAGCCCGAGGCGCTCGCCCTGATTGCCGAACCCGTCCCGGCCTCCGCGCCGGTGCTGCTCGCCCATGTTCCGACGCCGCCCGCGCCGCCACCGCCCCTGATCACGCCGCCGCCGGTCCCGCCGAGCGAGCCTGTCGCATCCGCCTTCGCCGGCCCGCCACGGATGCGCGCGGCCCGGCCGGTCCTGCTGGCGGCGCATGTCGTGCCGGTCCGGCCCGCGCTCGCCTGGGCCGTCCAGGTCGGCGCCTATTCGACCGTGGAGCGCACCGAGGTCGCCTGGGCCGCGCTCGGCCGGCGCGCGACCTTCCTCGCCGATCACATGCCGACCGGCTCGGCTTTCCGCAGGCGCGGCGTCGTGCTCCATCGCCTGTCGATCAGCGGGCTGGCGAGCCGGGCGGATGCATCGAATCTGTGCCGACGGATACAGTCGGCAGGCGCGCAATGCTTCGTCCGCATGGATGGCGGCGACCGGCCGATGCAATGGGCCCTGCGCGCCAAGGCGGCCGAGCCGGCCTGAGCTCAGCGGAGCAGCACGCCGCCCTTGATCGTCTGGATCACCTTGCCCTGGACGGGCAGGCCGTCGAACGGCGTGTTGCCCGCGCGCGACGCCATGTGATCCGAATCGATCCGCCACGGCATGTCCGGGTCGAACAGCACCAGATCGGCCTCGGCGCCGACCGCCAGCGATCCGCCGGGCAGGCCGAGCAGCGTCGCGGGCGCCGCCGACAGCAGGTCGATCAGCCGCGGTAAAGTGACCACCCCGTCGCGTACCAGCGTCAGCGACAGCGTCAGCAGCGTCTCCGCGCCGGCCATGCCGGGCTCGGCATCGGCGAAGGGCAGGCGCTTGGCCTCGGGGCCCTGCGGGTCGTGGCTCGAGCAGATCAGGTCGATCGTGCCGTCGGCCAGCGCCGCGAGCGCCGCCTGCCGGTCGTCCTCGCTGCGGAGCGGCGGGGAGAGGCGGGCGAAGGTGCGGAAGCCGCCGACCGCGATGTCGGACAGCAGCAGGTGCGCCGGGCTGATGCCGCAGGTGACGGGCACGCCGCGCAGCTTGGCGTCGCGCACCAGATCGAAGGCGCGCGCGGTCGAAAGCTGTCGGAAATGGAGGCGGGCGCCGGTCTGCTCGGCCAGCATCAGGTCGCGCGCGACCGCCATCGCTTCGGCGATCGCCGGGGCGGCGGGCAGGCCCATGCGGGTCGCATATTCGCCTTCGGTCGCGACCGCTCCGATGGTGACGCCGCCATCCTCGGCATGGCTGACGACGGTCAGGCCGAGCGAGCGGGCATAGGAGAGGACGCGCAGCATCACGCCCGAATCAGCGATCCAGCCGCGTCCGGTCGCGACCGCGCAGGCGCCGCCGGCCTTCATCAGGCCGATCTCGGCGAGTTCCCTGCCGTCGAGCCCCTTGGTCGCGGCGGCGAGCGGATGGACCCAGACGTCGGGCTTGCCGGCCGCCGCGGCGCGCTGGACGAGCGCGGCATGGTCGAGCGGCGGCGACTGGTCGGGCATCAGCACCGCGCGGGTGATGCCGCCGGCGGTGAAGGCCGGCATGTCGATCGCGAAGATGCCGAGGTCGACCAGGCCCGGCGCGACATGGGCGCCGCCCGCGTCGATCGTCTCGGCGTCCGGCGGCAGGTCGAACGCCCCGGTCGCGGCGATCCGCCGGTCGCGGATCAGCAGGTTGCCGCGCGTGATCGTCCCGGCGGCGGGATCGACCAGCCGGGCGTCGACGATGGCGAGGGCGCCGGTCATGCCCAGCCCTCCACGCCGCGCCGTCGGCGGGTCAGCACGTCGAGGCAGGCCATGCGCACCGCGACGCCCATCTCGACCTGTTCGGTGATCGCCGATCGGCTCGGATGGTCGGCGACGCTGCTGGTGATCTCGACCCCCCGGTTCATCGGCCCCGGATGCATGACCAGCGCGTCGGGCGCGGCGCGCTCGAGTCGCTCGGGGGTGAGGCCGTAGAGCGCGTGGAACTCGCGCGGGGAGGGGAGATAGGCCCCGTCCATCCGCTCGTTCTGGAGGCGGAGCATCATCACCACGTCGGCACCGTCGAGCCCCGCGTCGAAATCGTGGAAGGGGATCGCGCCCATCCGCTCGATCGCGGCGGGCATCAGCGTCGGCGGCGCCACGACGCGCACCTCGGCGCCGAGCGTGGTCAGCGCCAGGATGTTCGACCGCGCCACCCGGCTGTGCAGGATGTCGCCGCAGATCGCGACGACCAGCCCGGCGATCCGGCCCTTGCGGCGGCGGATCGTCAGCGCGTCGAGCAGCGCCTGGGTCGGATGCTCGTGCCGCCCGTCGCCGGCGTTGAGCACCGGGCAGTCGACCTTGTCGGCGATCAGCTGCACCGCGCCCGACGACTGGTGGCGGATCACGATCATGTCGGCGCGCATCGCGTTGAGCGTCATCGCCGTGTCGATCAGCGTCTCGCCCTTCTTCACGCTCGACGCGCCGACCTGCATGTTGACCACGTCGGCGCCGAGGCGCTTGCCGGCGATCTCGAACGACAGCAGCGTCCGGGTCGAGTTTTCGAAGAAGGCATTGATCAGCGTCAGGCCGGCGAGGCGATCGTCATGCTTGCTGGTCGCGCGGTTGAGCGCGATCCACTGCTCGGCTTCGTCGAGCAGGAACAGGATCTCGTGCGGCTGAAGCCCGTAGATGCCGGTGAGATGGCGGTGCGGGAAGGATGCGGACATTAAAGCCGCGCCATAGGCCAGCGCGCCGGGAAGCTCAAGCGGGGTTCGTCAGATCATCGCGTCGATCGCGCCCTGCAGGATGTAGGCGGCGGCGAGCTTGTCGACCAGTTCGGCGCGGCGGGCGCGGCTCGCGTCGGCGTCGAGCAGGGTGCGGGTCACCGCCTGGGTCGACCAGCGCTCGTCCCACAGCAGGATCGGCAGGCCGAACGGCTCGACGTTGCGGGCGAAGGCGCGGACCGACTGGGTGCGCGGCGAATCGCTGCCGTCGAGGTTGAGCGGCAGGCCGATCACCAGCCCCTTCACCAGTTGCGCCGCGACCAGCGCGCGCAGCTTCGCGGCGTCGACGCTGAACTTGGCGCGCAGGATCGTCTCGGCCGGGCTGGCGATCGTCCAGCCCGCGTCGCACAGCGCCACGCCGATCGTCCGGGTGCCGACGTCCAGCCCCGCCAGCCGGCCGCGATCGGGCAGGGCGTCGCGGAAGTCGAGGGTGGAGGCGGAGATCACCGCTTCAGGAAGGTCCCGGCGCGCGCCGCCGCATCGGCCCGGATATTGGCCCAGAACAGCGCATAGTCGAACACATGGTAATTGTTGCCCGGCATCACGAAGCGGTCGAACCCCTTGGGCGGCCCGCCGATCAGCAGCAGACCCGAGGGATCGCAGCGCGCCGAGATTGCGCCCGGCTTCAGCTCGGCATCCATGAAGTCGGCGCCGGGCGCCAGCGACCCGAGATTTGCGGCGGGCAGCGCGGCGGTGCCGGGCGCGCCGGTCAGCGGGTTGATGCAGAGCATCGGCGTGCCCTTGCGCGGCGCGCCGGTGAAGCCGGGAGCTGCCTCGTAGATCTCGCGGATCATGCGCGGGTCGGCGGGCTCGGCGAAGCTCTGCCACGACAGCAGGCACTGGGCCTGGCCGGGCCCGGTGCAGGCGGGCAGGCCGAGCGCGGGCACGTCCGCTATGGTCGAGATCGGCCAGCCGACCAGATAGGCGGCGACGATCCGCTTGGCGACGGGCTTGCCCGCCACCCGCTCGCGCATCAGCCGCATCAGGTGGACGGTGCCCTGGCTGTGCCCGGCCAGAATGATCGGCCGCGACGCCGGAATCTGCGCCAGGAAGGCGTCGAAGGCGCGCGCCACGTCGCCATAGGCGAGGTCGAGCGCCTTCGCCGAATCCGGCGCGCTGCTGAGGAAGGCGCCGAGCGCGGCGGAGCGGTAGCGCGGCGCCCAGACCGCGCCGGCCTGGTTGAACGCGCTCGCCTCGCTCCAGCCGAACACGGTCAGCCATTTGCGCGATTCGCGGTCGTCGAGCCCGGCGTTCCAGCTGGCCTTGCCATAATAGGTGGTCGGCGCGACGTAGAAGACCGCGACCTCGGGCTTGCCGCCGGCGCGCGCGACCCCCTTGGGCAGCCAGCGCGACGGATCGTCGGGCAGGTCCGGCCGCGCCAGCCAGCTCGCCGGCCGCGCATAATCGGGCGCCGGCCCCGCCGCATCGGCGTCGAAGCGGACGCCCGGCACGAAGGCGAAGCGCATGAGCTGGTCCTGGAACAGGGTCCAGCCGATTCCGGCGGCCAAGGTCAGCACGATCAACCCCGCGATGATGTAGAGGAAACGGCGAGCGAGCAACGGCGGGCTCCGATGGTGCAGTGCAACATGAACGATGCGGTCGCGCAAGTGCGTAGCGGGCAATCGTGCGTGCGTCCAATGCCAACCCGCATAATCCCCCTCCCTGCCAGGGAGGGGAGCTAGTAAGGCATTGCCGCCGCGTCGCCCCGATGGTAGCGGCGCGGCCATGTCAGTCGATGCCGCAACCGTCCGCAAGATCGCGAGCCTCGCGCGCATTGCCGTCACCGACGGCGATGTCGAGGCGATGGTCCCCGAACTCAACAACATCCTGGGCTGGATCGAGCAGCTCGGCGAGGTCGATACCGATGGTGTCGCGCCGCTCGCCGCCGTGATCCCGAACCACCAGCGCCTGCGCGAGGACGTCGTCACCGACGGCAATATCCGCGACAAGGTGCTGGCCAATGCGCCGCAGGCCGAGCACGGCTTCTTCGCGGTGCCGAAGGTGATCGAATGATGACGGGACGGCATCATTCGATCATCCTCGCGAAAGCGGGGATATCCACCGGCAAGGGTATGTTCTGATGACGGCCATCACCGACCTGGGCCTTGCGGGCCTGCGCGACGGCTTCCGCGCCGGCGACTTCTCGGCGCGCGAGATCGCCGACGCCTTCAATGGCGCCGTCGCCGGCGCCAAGGCGCTCAACGCCTTCATCATCGAGACCCCCGATCACGCGATCGCGGCGGCCGAGGCGGCCGACAGGGCGCGCGCGGCGGGCGAGCTGCTGCCGCTGTCGGGCGTTCCGCTCGGCATCAAGGACCTGTTCTGCACCGCCGGCCACCAGACCACGGCGGCCAGCCACATGCTGGGCGGCTTCACGCCGACCTATGAATCGACCGTGACCGGCAAGCTGTTCGCGGCGGGCGCGGGCATGCTCGGCAAGCTCAACCTCGACCAGTTCGCGATGGGCTCGTCGAACGAGACCAGCGCCTATGGCAACGTCGTCTCGCCGTGGCGGCGCAACGACGGTGGCAACGCCCCGCTGGCGCCGGGCGGCTCGTCGGGCGGCTCCTCGTCGGCGATCGCGGCGCGGATCGTGCCGGCGGCGACCGGCACCGACACCGGCGGCTCGATCCGCCAGCCGGCCGCCTTCACCGGCATCGCCGGGATCAAGCCGACCTATGGCCGCTGCTCGCGCTTCGGCATCGTCGCCTTCGCCTCGTCGCTCGACCAGGCGGGCGCGATGGCGCGGGACGTCCGCGACAGCGCGATCCTGCTCGAGGCGATGTCGGGCTTCGACCCGAAGGACTCGACCTCGCTCGACGTCGCGGTTCCGAAGTGGGAAGCCAATTTATCGAGCGATCTCAAGGGTAAGAAGGTCGGTATTCCCAAGGAATATCGGGTCGACAACATGCCCGCCGAGATCGACGCGCTGTGGCGGCAGGGCATCGAATGGCTCCGCGACGCGGGCGCCGAGATCGTCGACGTGTCGCTGCCGCACACCCGCTATGCGCTGCCGACCTACTATATCATCGCGCCCGCCGAGGCGTCGTCGAACCTCGCCCGCTATGACGGCGTGCGCTACGGCCTGCGCGACCTGCCCGAGGGCGCCAATCTCCAGGAGATGTACGCCGCGACCCGCGCCGCCGGCTTCGGGCCCGAGGTCAAGCGTCGCATCCTGATCGGCACCTATGTGCTGTCGGCGGGCTATTACGACGCCTATTACACCAAGGCGCAGAAGGTCCGCGCGCTGATCGCCCGCGATTTCGAGGAGGCGTTCCGGCAGGTCGACGTGCTGCTGACGCCGACCGCGCCGTCCGCCGCCTTCGCGCTGGGCGAGAAGAGCGCCGATCCGCTGGAGATGTACCTCAACGACGTCTTCACCGTCCCGGCCAGCCTCGCGGGCGTCCCCGCCATGTCGGTGCCGGCGGGCCTCGACGGGCAGGGCCTGCCGCTGGGCCTCCAGATCATCGGCCGCCCGCTCGACGAGCAGGGCGTCCTCAACGCCGGCCTCGCGATCGAACAGCGCGCCGGCTTCACCGCCAAGCCGCAGAACTGGTGGGCGAAATGAGCAGCTATCGTATCCAGGGCGCCACCGGCGAATGGGAGGTCGTGATCGGCCTCGAGGTCCATGCGCAGGTCGTCTCCAACGCCAAGCTCTTCTCGGGCGCCTCGGCGGCGTTCGGGGCCGAGCCGAACCAGAGCGTGTCGCTGGTCGACGCGGCGATGCCGGGCATGCTGCCCGTGCCGAACGAGGAGTGCATCCGCCAGGCGGTCAAGACCGGCATGGCGCTGGGCGCGGAGATCAACCGCTGGTCGCGCTTCGACCGCAAGAACTACTTCTACGCCGATCTGCCGCAGGGCTATCAGATCTCGCAGCTCTACCATCCGCTGGTGGGCGAGGGCACGATCACGATCGACGCCGACGAGAAGGCCGGCATCGCCGAGGCCAGGACGATCGGCGTCGAGCGGCTCCATGTCGAGCAGGACGCGGGCAAGCTGATGCATGACCAGCATCCGACCCGCTCCTATGTCGACCTCAACCGCTCGGGCGTCGCGCTGATGGAGATCGTGTCGAAGCCCGACATGCGTTCTCCTTCCGAAGCAGGAGCTTATCTCCGGAAGCTGCGATCGATCCTCCGCTATGTCGGTTCGTGCGACGGCAATATGGAAGAAGGTTCGATGCGCGCCGACGTCAACGTCTCGGTGCGCAAGGCCGGCGATCCGTTCGGCACCCGGACCGAGACGAAGAACGTCAACTCGATCCGCTTCGTGATGGCCGCGATCGAGAGCGAGGCGAACCGCCAGGTCGACGTGATCGAAGGCGGCGGCAAGATCGTCCAGGAGACGCGGCTCTACGATCCCGACCGGAACGAGACGCGGTCGATGCGCTCCAAGGAGGATGCGCACGACTATCGCTACTTCCCCGATCCCGATCTGCTGCCGCTCGAGCTGAGCGAGGAATTCGTCGCGCAGTGCCGCGCCGAGCTGCCCGAGCTGCCCGACGCCAAGCGCGCCCGCTATGAAGGCGAGCTGGGGCTCCCCGCGTATAACGCCGCGGTGCTGACCTCGGACGTCGAGACGGCGCGCTGGTTCGAGGCGCTGCTCGACGCGGCCGGCAAGCCCGGCGCGGAGGTGGCCCGCGCCGCGTCCAACTGGCTGATCTCCGACCTGTTCGGCGCGCTCAACCGGCTTGGCAAGGCGATCGACGAGAGCCCGGTCAGCCCCAGGCAGGGCGCAGAGCTGCTCGCGCTGGTCGCCGACGGAACGTTGTCGGGCACGCTGGCCAAGCAGGTGTTCGAGATCATGCTGGAGACCGGCGACGATCCCGCCAGGATCGTCGAGGAACGCGGCCTCAAGCAGACCAGCGACACCGGCGCGATCGAGGCGGTGATCGCCGAGGTGATGGCCGCCAACGCCGACAAGGTCGCCGAATATCGCGGCGGCAAGGACAAGCTGTTCGGCTTCTTCGTCGGCCAGACGATGAAGGCGATGGGCGGCAAGGCCAATCCCGGCGTCGTCAACGAGCTACTCAAGAAGGCGCTGGGCTGACCTTCGCCGTCGAGCCAACAAACTTTCTTCGTCATGCCTGCGAAGGCAGGCATCCATGTCTGTTTCCTTCTCAGATGCCATCTGGCTGAAGAGAGACATGGACCCCAGCCTTCGCTGGGGTGACGTGAATTGGGTGGGATGCCAAGGGGACAGTCGGCTATGCCGAGGCCATGATCTACGGCGATCCCGGCAGCATCGTTCCGCTCAACCTGCCGGCGGGCGAGGGCGAGTATCGTTTCTCGGTACCGTCGGGGCTGGCGATCGCGCGGCGGGTCGAAGCCGTCGAGTATCGGCCGACCGGCGCCGTCTGGCGCTTTCCGCCGCAAGCCACCACCGCGACGAGCGAGGGCGACGGGCTGGCCGGCCGGATCAGCCTCGCCGTCGCCGGGCCCGGCAAGCCGACCGGGAAGGGCGTGCTGCTCGACAGGAGCAGCTACCTCCAGTCGCAGGCGCTCGGCATCGATTTCGGCACCAGCGCCGATCCGCTGCGGACCCAGACGCCCCGGCGGCTGCGCTGTTCGTTCCGGGGGATCGTGCCGCCGCGCGCGGACGGGGCGCTGCTCTTCTACCTGACGGGCTGGACGGTCGGCACGATCGCACTGATGACCCGCTATGGCAGCAACCGGCTCGAATGCGTGATCGGGCGTGGCGATCGGACCCAGGCCGGGTTCGCCAGCACGGTCGACCGCACTCCCGGCGTCGAGCAGCTGCTGGAGGTGGAGTGGCGCGACGATCCGGCGGGGGCGGGCGGGACGCTCGCCTTCCTGATCGACGGCAAGCCGGCGGGCGGGCCGTTCCGGACGCCGTTCAAGCCCCGGATCACGCCCGAAATGGGCTTCTCGGTCAACGCCGCGCTCGGCAATCTGCGCCAGGCGATCGACGGCCTGCTCGTTCGCGAGGTCGCGATCGGCTTCGACCGGCCGGTGGTGAAGGAGAGCTATTCTCCGGTCGCGGACGGCATGGTCGCGGGTGCGGACCTGCCCAGCCTCGTCGTCGACGCGCGCTCGGTGACGGCGCCGCAACCGGCGCGGACGCTGGCGTGGCGCGGGCCGGACGGATCGGTCGGCACGCTCGACGTCACCATCGGCCCGCTCGATGTGCCGCCGGGCCAGCCCTGGAAGGCGGTGCTGGTCGACTGGTCGAGCGGGACGGGCGTGCCGCACCCAAACGAACTGGTGATGGCCCGGCCGGCGGTGCAGAACTGCCGTTTCGAGGACGCCTGGCTGGGCGCCGCGCAGCCGGCCTGGATCGAATGCCTGCCGCGGGGGCCCGTTCCGGTGATCGACGGCATCGCCTATCGCTGCGAGGCGATCCGCGCGGGCGACTATGTCCAGTTCCAGTTCGGCTATGACTGGGACGCGAGCGTCATGCCCGACAATCCGTTCGGCGACCCGAGCGGCCGCAACGCCTATATGGTCCCGCACAAATGGCTGATCTACGACCGCGAGGACCGGCTGCTCGCGACCGTCGAGCGCCCCGACGGCGGCCCGCTCAACGGCGCCGACGTCCCGGCCCATTTCCAGGGGCCGTTCGACGGGCGCGGCTGCGCGGTCATCAGCCGCGAGCATCGCTGGTATCCGCACGGCACGGTCCGCTCGGGCATCATCTGGCGCAACCGCGATCCCGGTAGCCACGACCAGGCCGGCATCCGCCGCGCGGTGCCGCTGTTCGACCTGAGCGTGCCGTTCGGCTGCCATCTCGACTATTCGGTCAACGGCTACGACCTGCGCGTCTTCGGCGGCGGCGCGGGCAATGAGGGGCAGGCGAACGGCTTCGGCAATGTCCGCGTCATGCCGTGGAAGCAGAGCGACTATCGGACGATGGTCGACCGGGCCGGGCGCACCCGCGATCCCTATGGCGCGCTGCTCTATTCGGCCAATTCGATGGCGGCCAATGCGGCGCTGTGGCTCGAATATACGCCGTTCAACGTCCAGGGCCGCTCGCCGATCACCGGATCGGGCGGCATGCGCGACGACCGCCAGACCATCCCCGAGCCCGTCGTCTGGCACATGAACCTGCCCGACGGCGCGCGGCCGCACGACGGCACGCCGTGGCGCGCGATCGCGCTCGATTATCTGACCGGCTATGTCTCCGACCCGGTCCATGCCTTCGAGAAGGGGCGCAACCGGCCCGTCTTCAAGGGCGCGCCGCAGCGGCCCATCGCGGCGCGCAACCATTATTACGGCCCCGGCAACATGGCGCTGCCGCCGGCGCAGGCCTGGTATCAGCAGGGCGGCCGCACCTATGCCTGGGTGCGCGGCACCAATCCGCTGCGGGTGGCGGTGCCCTATGCCGGCGACGCGCCGGAGAGGCCCTATTTCGGCACCTTCCAGATCGACAAGCTGCACGGGCACCAGTTTCCGGGCTGGGGCAGCCTGCTGTTCCGCACGCCCGAATTCGCATTTCTCGGCCATCGCTTCTGGGACCAGAACCGGCTCTATTCGAACGACATCATCGGTGACGCCGCGCTCGACCTGTGGGCCGCGCGCGAGGGGGCCTGGGCCTTCCTGCACGCGGCGCTCGCCTGGAAGACGGCGAGCGCGACGTCGCAGCGGCTCTACAGCCGGCGCGAGGTGCTCGATTTCGTCGTCTTCGACTTCGAGCTGTTCCACGACCGGCATTACGCCGCGACGCCCGGCTTCCTGAACCCGCCCGCCAACCTGATGCCGGGCGGGCAACTGAACCTCACCCACGCCGTCTATGCCGCCGCGCGCCACTTCGGGGTGGTCGCCAAGGGCGGGTGGGGAGTCTACCAGCATGAATTCAGCATCGGCTACTGGCTGAGCGCATTGGCCACGGGCGAGAAATTCGGCTTCAACGCGGCCCTGCGCGCGGCGTCGGCCAAGGCGGGGGCGGTGCTCGACTGGCTGATCGCGATGCACCGCAAGCGGATCGTCGGCCGGATCGTCGAGGGCGCGACCCTGCCGCCGCTCGACCATGTTCCCTATATGCAGGGCATCTGGGGCCCCGATCATATCGCCGCGGCCGGCGGCGAGGTCGCCCGCCTGCCGCACGGCTATGCCGATCTCGAACAGCTGTGGGGGCGGGCGCCAGGCTGGGACCGGTTCGACGACCATGGCCGCTCGGTCACCCGCGACGGACAGGCGATGGACCAGCTGATCGCCGGGCCGTCGCTGCTCCGCTACCTGCTTGGCCAGTCGGGCGAGGACCTCGTCGCCGCGCAGGCGATCGCCAACCGCTGGCGCGAGCAGAAGAAGGTCGAGGAGTTGGCCAAGGGCGAGCGTGCCGGGGAGGGCTGGTTCGTCTATCTCCAGGCGTCGAACAATCCGGCGCGGCCGGTCCAGAGCTAGACTCGTTCCGGGTCAATTTGATGCACGTCTCCCGCCTCCCCATCGTCATTCCCGCGAAAGCGGGAATCCATGGACGGCGGCCCGCAAGAGGCCGAATGTGCCGTGACCGTGGATTCCCGCTTTCGCGGGAATGACGGAAAGATCGGGAAATCCGTGGGATTCGATCACTCTCGGAGAGAATCTAAAGTCTGGACCCTGGAAAGCGCAGCCCCGGATAGGCTTTTGTCTATACATTAAGCCTGTCTTTTTCGCTCGTCGCACGGCCGGGTTGTACTGGCCCGCCATGTTGCTATAGAGCGCGCCGACCGGCGGTCCTTATTTGCGGGCGTGGCGGAACTGGTAGACGCGCTGGATTTAGGTTCCAGTATCGCAAGATGTGGGGGTTCGAGTCCCTTCGCCCGCACCAGCTTCGCCATCCAGCAGCGCGAAGCGGGACCGACACAGATTTTCTCGAGATAGAGGTTGGATGCGACCCATGCAGACTGTCGAAACGCTGAACGAGGGCCTCAAGCGCGCCTATACGGTGACGATCCCCGCCAATGATGTCGCCCAGCGCGTCGAGGCCGAGATCAAGTCGATCGCGCCGCAGGTCCGCATGCCCGGCTTCCGCCCCGGCAAGGTGCCTGCCAACCTGATCAAGAAGATGCATGGCCCGGCGATCGAGCAGGACGTGCTCAACAAGACCGTGCAGGACGGCGTCCAGCAGCTCCTCGCCGAGCAGAAGCTGCGTCCCGCGATGCAGCCCTCGGTCGAGCTGGTCGGCGGCGACTATGAGCCCGGCAAGGACGTGGCGCTCAAGGTCGAGCTCGAAGTGCTCCCCGACGTGCCGCCGCCCGCGATCGAAGGCCTCAAGCTGGAGCGCCTGAGCGTCGAGGCCCCGACCGACGAGATCGACGCGCAGATCAAGCGCATCGCCGACCAGCAGAAGCGCTATGACGACGCCAAGGACGGCCACCCCGCGGTCGAGGGCGACCTCGTCGTGCTCGATTTCGCCGGCAGCGTCGACGGCGTCGCCTTCGAGGGCGGCACCGGCACCGGCATGTCGGTCGAGCTTGGCTCGGGCCGCCTGATCCCCGGTTTCGAGGACCAGCTCGAAGGCATCAAGAAGGGCGAATCGCGCAGCCTGAACGTCACCTTCCCGAAGGATTATGGCGAGAAGTCGCTGGCCGGTAAGGCCGCCGTCTTCGAAGTCACCGCCACCGACGTCCGCGTCCCCGGCGAGACCAAGGTCGACGACGAGTTCGCGCAGTCGCTGGGCCTGCAGGGCCTCGACCAGCTCCGCGAGCTGATCAAGGGCCAGGTCGAGCAGGAGCTCAACGGCCTGACCCGCACCCATATGAAGCGCAAGCTGCTCGACCAGCTCGCCGCCGGCCACGACTTCCCGGTCCCGCCGTCGATGGTCGAGGCCGAGTTCGGCCAGATCTGGGCGCAGCTCGAGCATGAGGCGACCCACGAGGAGGACCCCGAGGCCGCCCGCGCCGAGATGGAGAAGGACCGCGACGATTATCGCGCGATCGCCGAGCGCCGCGTCCGCCTGGGCCTGCTGCTGTCCGAGATCGGCCAGCAGAACGGCGTCGAGGTGAGCGCGCAGGAGATGCAGCGCCTCGTCCAGCAGGCGGCGATGCAGTATCAGCCCGCCGACCGCGACCGCTTCGTCCAGTATCTGCAGCAGGACCCGATGGCCGCCGCGCAGCTCCGTGCGCCGCTCTATGAGGACAAGGTCGTCGACTTCCTGTTCGACAAGGCCGAGGTCAGCGACCGCACCGTCACCCGCGACGAGCTGGAAGCCGCGATCGAGGCCGACGACGACACGATCGGCAAGGGCCATGTCCATGGCCCGGGCTGCGGTCATGACCACCATGATCACGACCACGACCATGATCATGCCGCTCCGGCCAAGAAGCCGGCCGCGAAGAAGGCCGCTGCCAAGCCGGCCGCCGAGGAGGCTCCTGCCGCCGAGGACAAGCCGGCTGCCAAGAAGAAGGCCGCGGTGAAGACCGAGGAAGCCGCCGAGGCCGCTCCGGCGCCGAAGAAGGCCCCGGCCAAGAAGGCCGCCGCCGCCAAGGCCGAGGAGGCCCCGGCCGCCGCGCCGAAGAAGGCTCCGGCCAAGAAGAAGGCCGCCGCCGAGTAATCGGCCGGTCTTCGAACCATTCGCGAAGGGCCGTCGGAGCGATCCGGCGGCCCTTCTGCTTTCTCCGATCCTCCGCCGACATGACGGGCAGGGCGGGGACCAACCAGCGCGGACCCTCTTGAAACCCCCGCGGCAAAGGCCGATGTAGGCCGGGCAAGGCAAAGCAAAGGACCAGACCTTCCCATGCACAATCCCTTCGAAACCGGTGAGTTCCTGAATCCGGAAACCGGCGCCCTGGTCCCCGTCGTGATCGAGCAGTCGAACCGCGGCGAGCGCAGCTTCGACATTTATTCGCGCCTGCTGCGCGAGCGGATCATCTTCGTGACCGGCCAGGTCGAGGACCATATGGCCTCGCTCATCACCGCCCAGCTGCTGTTCCTCGAATCGGAGAATCCGAAGAAGGACATCTTCATGTACATCAACTCGCCGGGCGGCGTGGTGACGGCCGGCCTCGCGATCCACGACACGATGCAGTATATCCGCCCGCGCGTCGGCACGGTCTGCATCGGCCAGGCGGCGTCGATGGGCAGCTTCCTGCTCGCGGCGGGCGAGCCGGGGATGCGCGTCGCGCTCACCAACAGCCGGATCATGGTCCACCAGCCGTCGGGCGGCGCCCAGGGCATGGCGGCCGACATCGAGATCCAGGCGCGCGAGATCCTGCGCATGCGCCACCGGCTCAACTCGCTCTATGCGAAGTACACCAAGCAGCCGATAGAGGCGATCGAGGCGGCGATGGACCGCGACAAGTTCCTCGAGGCCGACGAGGCCAAGGCCTTCGGCCTGATCGACGAGGTGTTCGACAAGCGTCCGAGCCCCGCCGACGAGGCGATCGCCGCCTGATCGGCCGGCGCCCGGCATGGCCGACGCCTGGGACGCGCCTTTCCCGGATCGGGGAGGGCGCGTCCTGCGCGTCGCGGCCGGCCGAGTCGCGCGGTTTTCCGCGGCGCGGGCCGGCGGCGCGCGATCCGGCCGGGGCGCGGGGGCGCCATCCGGTTGCACCCGGAAAACGGCTTCCCATATCGATGGGAACCCGCTTGGCCTTCATCGCTTCTCAAGATGGTTGTGAGAAGGGGGAGGACATGTTTAGGATGCGTTCGATCCCTAGTGGAGTCAGGATCTAGTTTATGACGAAGTTGACCGGCGGCGACTCGAAGAGCACGCTTTACTGCTCCTTCTGCGGCAAGTCGCAGCACGAGGTCCGCAAGCTGATCGCTGGCCCGACCGTGTTCATCTGCGACGAGTGCGTCGAGCTCTGCAACGACATCATCCGTGAGGAGACGAAGGGCGCGCTCGTCAGCAAGAAGGACGGCGGGGTCCCGACCCCGCACGAGATCTGCGAGCATCTCGACCAATATGTGATCGGCCAGGCCAAGGCCAAGCGCGTCCTCTCGGTCGCGGTGCACAACCATTACAAGCGGCTCAACCACGGCGCCAAGGGCGCCGATGTCGAGCTGGCCAAGTCGAACATCCTGCTCGTCGGCCCGACCGGATCGGGCAAGACGCTGCTCGCCCAGACGATGGCGCGGCTGCTCGACGTGCCGTTCACCATGGCCGACGCCACCACGCTGACCGAGGCGGGCTATGTCGGCGAGGATGTCGAGAACATCATCCTCAAGCTGCTCCAGGCCTCCGACTATAATGTCGAGCGGGCGCAGCGCGGCATCGTCTATATCGACGAGATCGACAAGATCAGCCGCAAGGCCGACAATCCTTCGATCACCCGCGACGTGTCGGGCGAGGGTGTCCAGCAGGCGCTGCTCAAGCTGATGGAAGGCACCACCGCGAGCGTTCCGCCGCAGGGCGGCCGCAAGCATCCGCAGCAGGAGTTCCTCCAGGTCGACACGACCAACATCCTGTTCATCTGCGGCGGCGCCTTCGCGGGGCTGGAGAAGATCATCGGCGATCGCCTGCAGGGCAAGTCGATCGGCTTCGGCGCCTATGTCGCCGCGCCCGAGGAGCGCCGCACCGGCGAGACCCTCCAGCAGTGCGAGCCCGAGGACCTGCTCAAGTTCGGCCTGATCCCCGAATTCGTCGGCCGCCTGCCGGTGATCGCGACGCTGATGGACCTCGACGAGGCCGCGCTGGTCGAGATCCTGACGGCGCCGAAGAACGCGCTGGTCAAGCAGTATCAGAAGCTGTTCGACATGGAGGGCGTCAAGCTCGGCTTCACCGACGACGCGCTGGTCGCGATCGCCCGCAAGGCGATCACCCGCAAGACCGGCGCGCGCGGCCTGCGCTCGATCCTCGAAGGGCTGCTGCTCGACACGATGTTCGACCTGCCGTCGATGGACGGGGTCGACGAGATCATGGTCGACAAGGACGTGGTCGAGGGCCGCAAGGACCCGGTCCGCGTCTTCACCAAGAAGAACAAGGAAAAGGCCGGCGGCGACGCCGCCTGATCCGATAGGATATCCCGAACGAAGAAGGGCCGCCGGAGCGATCCGGCGGCCCTTTTCTTATGATGGCCCAGGCGGTCATCCTGGCGAAAGCCAGGATCTCTCTTCTCTTCGTCATTCACCGCCGGACCGAGGAAAGGCAGGGAGATCCCGGCTTCCGCCGGGATGACGGTGAGCAAAGGTTAAGGTTCAGCGCTCCACGCCGAGCGTCTTCGCGGCCTCGTCGAAGCGGGCGATCTGGCCGGCGTCGCCCTTGAAGACGGTCTTCGCCCTGGCGAGCGCGTCCTTCGCGCCGGCGGGGTCGTTGAGCATCATCCGCGAGCGCATCAGCATGATCCAGCGATCGGCGTCGCGCGGATTCTGCTCCAGCCGGGCGGCGAGGCGGGCGACCATCGAGCGGGCGAGCTCGTCCTGCTGCGACGGGGTCATCGCCGTCGCGGCCTTGAGGTCGGCGGCGCTGGGCCCCGGGATGCCGGCGGTCGCGACGCTGTCGCCGCCGGCCGTCGGCGCGGCCGAGGACGACTGCTGGGGCATGGAAGGCGGCGGCACGCGGCCCGCCAGGTCGATCTTGTGCTCGGCGGAGACCTTGGCGATCAGCTCGCGGACCGGCCCTTCCCAGGGCGCGCCGGCGGGGCTGTCCTTGAGGATCGCGATCCAGTCGTCGATCGCGCCCTTGTGGTCGCCGTCCTGGTCCTTCTTCACCGCGAGGAAATAGCGGGCGCGATGGTCGGTCGGGTCGATCGACACCGCCTTGCGGAACGAGGCCTCGGCCGCCGGAGTGACCCCGCCGGGACCCGACAGGAGCTGGACCTCGCCCAGCGCCGACCAGATCTCCGCGTTGGACGGATCGATCTTCGTCGCCCTGGCATAGGCCTGCGCGGCGTCGGCATAGCGGCCGAGATTATAATAGGACCAGCCGAGCGTCGCCCAGCCCTTGAAGTCGTCCGGATTGTCCTTGAGCCGCTTTTCGAGCCCGGCGATCATCGATCCGACGTCGCCGGCCTGGCCCGCTCCCTGTCCCGGCGCGGCGGTCTCATCGAGCCCCGACCGCGAGCGCGTCACCGCCAGGACGACCGCCGCCAGGGCGATCAGCGCGGCGAGGATCAGCGCGATCCGCGCGAAGGGCAGCGAGAGACCTTTGTTCGCGGTGGTGTCCTTCGTCACATTTCTCTCCGCAATCGAGGGTAATGGCCTTTGATAACCAAATGTAACGAAAGTCTAGCGGAACGCGTCGAAGCTGATAGAGTAGGGACGGGGCAGACACTAAATTCACGCTTTGTCGCAGGGGCATGCGAGAATTTCGGGGTCTAATGACGGCCGCTCGCTCGGCGGCGGTGAAACGGGGCAGGGGGAATCAGTGGCGGATACCTACCGTATTGCCATCGTTGGCTCGGGGCCGGCGGGGATGAGCGCTGCGGCTCACGCGGCCAAGCTCGGCATACCGCACGTCCTGCTCGAAAAGACCGACCACCTTTCCGATACGATCTTCAAATATCAGAAGGGCAAGCACGTCATGGCGACGCCGAGCCAGCTCGTGCTGCGCTCGGATGTCGATTTCGATGCGGGCAAGCGCGAGAAGATCCTCGGCATCTGGGACGAGCAGACCGCCGGCCACAAGGTCAACGTCCGCTTCAAGAGCGAGGTGAAGGCGATCACCGGGCAGAAGGGCGCGTTCGTCCTCACCCTGACCGACAAGACCGAGATCCATGCCGAGACGGTCATCCTGGCGATCGGTACCCAGGGCAACCCGAACCTGCTGCGCGCGCCGGGCATCGAGAGCAGCGGCATCCACGTCCAGTATCAGCTCGACGATCCCGGCGAATATGTCGACGAGCACATCACCGTCGTCGGATCGGGCGACGCCGGCATCGAGAATGCGCTGGGCCTCGCGCAGGACGCGGCGCAGGGCAACATCGTCACCATCCTCAACCGCGGCGCCGATTTCAGCCGCGCCAAGGGCGCCAACGTCAAGCTGCTGATGCAGGCGCGCGACGAGGGGCGGATGAACGTGATGACCGACACCTCGCCGAACCGGCTCGAGGCGGGGCATCTCGTCCTCGACACCCGCGACGGCGAGGCGCGCATCCGCTGCGACCGCGTGATCGCGCGCATGGGCTCGGCCGCGCCGCGCAAGTTCATCGAGGAATGCGGGATCGAGTTCACCAGCCCGGACCGCGAGGCCTTCCCGACGCTGTCGCCGCAGTTCGAGACGACCAACGCCGGCATCTACGTGATCGGCGCGCTGGCCGGCTATCCGCTGATCAAGCACTGCATGAACCAGGGCTATGACGTCGTCGAGTTCATCAACGGCAACACCGGCCTGAAGCCCGCCGACGAACCGATCCTCGAAGGCAAGTTCGTCAACCTGCCGGTCAGGAAGTCGGTCGACGAGTGGCTGGAGTTCATCCGCACCAACGTCCAGATCCTCAACGACCTGTCGCCGCTGCAGATGCGCGAGTTCATGCTGGACTCCGAAGTCCGCTACTACGGCAAGAACGACATCATCTTCGAGAAGAACGCGCCGGGATCGTCGCTGTTCTGCATCGCGCAAGGATCGGTCGACATCCCGCTGCCCGACGGCCGCTCGACCGGGATCGTCATTCCCGAGGGATCGATCTTCGGCGAGGTCGGCCTCGTCTCCGGTCGCCGCCGCGGCTCGACGATCCGCTCGGTCGCCGAGACCATCGTCGTCGAGATCCCGCGCAACGCGATCCTCAAGCTGATGGCGTCGGTGCCGGGCGTGAAGCGCGCCGTCACCCGCATCTCCACCGAGCGCCAGCTCCTCCAGATGTGGCAGTCGGGGCTCCAGCCCGCCGACCTGGCCGAGGTGCTGGAGACCGCCGAGATCAAGGGCATCCGCGCCGGCGAGGCGATCTTCCGCGAGGGCGAGGAAGGCAATGACGTCTATGTGATCCGGTCGGGATCGGTGGTCGTCGAGAAGGCGATCGGCGGCAAGCCGGTGTTCCTCTCCTATGTTCCCGCCGGCAATTATGTCGGCGAGCTCGAACTGTTCGACAACGGCATCCGCAAGCAGACCGTGCGCGCCGCGGTGAAGTCGGAGGTGATCAAGCTCGGCGGCGATGCGTTCCGCCGGCTGCTGGAGGCCAAGCCGGAATTCTTCGCCCGGGCGAAGGTGGCGATCGGCGAGCGCGAGGACCTCGCCTCGTTCATCGAGGCGAAGAAGGACAGCTTCGCCACCGTCGTCGACATGTACAGCTCGGTCGCGAACTTCCTGGTCGACAACGGCGTCGGCGAGGCGACCGACGTGCTGCTGATCGACGAGAATCTCTGCGTCGGCTGCGACAATTGCGAGAAGGCCTGCGCCGACAGCCATGAGGGCATCTCGCGGCTTGACCGCGAGGCGGGGCGCACCTTCGCGCATCTCCACGTGCCGACGAGCTGCCGCCATTGCGAGCATCCGCACTGCATGGCCGACTGCCCGCCGACCGCGATCCATCGCGGCCAGGACGGCGAGGTCTATATCGACGACACCTGCATCGGCTGCGGCAACTGCCAGCGGAACTGCCCCTATGGCGTGATCCGCATGGAGAAGGAGCCGCCGCAGAAGCCTTCCCTGTGGAAATGGTTCCTGTTCGGGCAGGGGCCGGGACCGGGAGAGCCCAGCCATGACTGGGCCTATGCCAATGCGACGCCCGGCGTCGAGAAGGCGAAACGCGCGGTCAAGTGCGACATGTGCTCGGGTATCGAGGGCGGCCCGAGCTGCGTCCGCGCCTGTCCGACGGGGGCGGCGATCCGTGTCGCGCCCGAGGAATTCCTGACGGTCGCCCGGCTGCAACGGGACGACGCCTGATGGCCAGCAAATCGCTACGGCAGGCGACCACGGGTCGCGAGCGCGCCTCCGAGCATGAGGGCTTCCTGCGCTACCAGGGCTATAAATGGCTCAAGATCGCGCTGGCGATCAGCGCGGTGGCGCTGCTGATCTACGCGTTCAACGACGTCCAGCCGAAGCCCAATGGCGGCAGCATCTACGGCTACACCACCGGCACGATCGGTGTCCTCCTGATCCTGTGGCTGACGATGCTCGGCGTCCGCAAGCGCGCGATCACGCCGGGCCGCTGGTCGCTCAAGAGCTGGACCTCGGCCCATGTCTATCTGGGCCTGTCGCTGATCGTCATCGCGACGCTGCACACCGGCTTCGACTTCGGGTGGAACGTCCACACGCTCGCCTATGCTCTGATGATGATCGTCATCGCCTCGGGCGTGTTCGGCATCGCCACCTATGCGATGCTGCCCCAGGCGCTGTCGGCCAACCGGGGCGAGACGACCCAGGTCCAGATGCTCGACAACCTGCGGATGATCGACCGCCAGCTCAACGAGGCGGCGCAGCCGCTCGATGCCGAGGGCGCGGCGATCGTCCGGATGGCGCTCGACGACGATCCGTTCGGCGGCGGCCTGGTCGCGCGGCTGACCGGCCACTATCGCAACTGCGGGACGCGCGCGGCGCTGGCCGCCGTGCGCGCGCATGCGGGGCGCAAGGAGGCGGCCGCCGATCCCTACGACCATGTCGAGGTGCTGCTGGAGCGCAAGCGATCCTCGCTGTCGCGCATCCGCAAGCATCTGCGGCTGAAGGCGCTGCTGGAGGTGTGGCTCTATCTCCATATCCCGCTGACCTTCGCGCTGATCGCGGCGCTGTTCGTCCACATCGTCTCCGTCTTCTATTATTGGTGAGAACGCGCAGATGAGCTTCATCGTTCGCACGGTAGCGCGCACCGCCGACGGGCGGGACATCGTCCGCCCCAAGAGCTTCGACAAGGCCGAGCTGAGCATCGGCCGCAGCCCGTCGAGCGACATCCACCTGCCCGACCTGGCGGTGGCGCTGAACCATGCGGTGATCCGCAGCGCCGCGGGCGGCGCCGTCGAGATCGTCGCGACCGCGGGCATGCCTTTCCTCGTCGACGGCAAGTCGGCCGAGCATGAGCGCTTCTCCGCCTCGCCGGGTGCGAATATCCGCATCGGCAGCCATTCGCTGTCGGTCGAGCCGGGCGAGGGCGACGAGAAGGGCGCGGTCGTCATCACCGTCGAACGCGTCGGCGCCATCTCCAACGCGTCCGAGGAGAAGGAGGAGGCACGGGTCTTCTCGCTGGCGTCGGTGTTGCCGGGCCGGCGCATCATGGCCTGGGCCGGCGTATTGCTGGTGCTCGCGATCTTCCTTGCCTGGCCGCTGGTGTCGATCCACACCCAGCCGACCGACAATAGCCGCAAGGTCGCGTTCCACGCCGACGAGCTGTGGACGTCGGGCAAGCTGTCGCAGGTCCATCGCAGCCTAGAGAACAACTGCCAGGCCTGCCATGTGAAGGCCGGAGAAGCGGTGCGCGACACGGCCTGCGTCGCCTGTCACACCAAGGTCCACGACCATGCCGACAAGGCGAAGCTGCTGGAAGCCAAGGGCTCGCCCGGCATCATCGACGGCACCAAGCAGTTTGTCGGCGGGATCTTCGGCATCCAGCCCGGCCGCTGCGTCGAATGCCATACCGAGCATCAGGGCCAGACGGCGATGCCGGTGACCGACGAGCGCTTCTGCACCAACTGCCACGGCGACATGAGCAAGCGGATCGACACCGCGCTCAAGGACGCCGATGATTTCGGCGATCACCATCCGCAGTTCGAGCCGACGATCCGTTTCGTCGGGGAGAACGGCCTGCCGTCCTTCCGCCGCGTCTCGCTCGACGCGAACCCGAAGGAGGACAACGGCTTGAAATTCCCGCACGATCTCCACCTGTCGACCACCAACGGCGTGGCGCAGATGGCGAAGACGCTGGGCAAGGCCGAAGGCTATGGCGCGCCGCTCGATTGCGCCAACTGCCACATCCGCGACGCGACCGGATCGAGCTTCGTCGCGGTGAAGATGGAGCCGGCCTGCGGCGCCTGCCACTCGCTCGCCTTCGATCAGGTCGGCGACACGATCCGCACCCTGCGCCACGGCGATCCGGCCCAGGTCGTCGCCGACATCCGCGCCTTCTACCGCGCCGGCGCACCCCGCAATCCCGCGTTGCAGGGCATGGACCGCCGCCGTCCGGGCGACTTCGCCAGCGCCGCGCAGCGCGCCAGCTTCGCGCAGACCAGCGCGATGCACATCGGCAATGCCGATCAGGCGATCCGCGCTGTCTTCTCGAAGGGCGGGGCCTGCTTCGATTGCCATACGGTCCGCGCGACCGGCAATCCGACGACGCCCTTCGCGGTCACTCCGGTGGCGCTCAGCCGGCGCTACATGATGAAGGGCTGGTTCGACCATGCCTCGCACGACACCGAGAGCTGCGCGAGCTGCCATGCGGTGAAGGGATCGAAGCTGTCGTCCGACGTCAACCTGCCGAAGCTGGCCAAATGTCAGGAATGCCATGGCGGCCAGGACGCGCACAAGGAAGTGCCGTCGGCCTGCGCGATGTGCCACGACTATCACCGGAACGACTTCGCTCCGCTGATGGTTCGCGACAATCGCGCCCGCGGCAAGGCGGTCGAACATATCCGGGAGAAAGCGCTGAAGCAGGCAGGTACCGGTATTTAAGCCCCGGTTTACCGCTTTTTACGATCCGTTGTGTAGGAAATCACAGCAGCCGGTGCCAGCAGGTGGTCTGATGATGGACCGTTGGGGGGCCGGGGGCGTTTTACCGGCGGAGCGCAAGGGACCAAGTCATGCTGATCGCGCAACTGACCGACCTGCATATCGGCTTCGATCTCGAGAATCCCGACGAGCTCAACTTCCATCGGGTCGCCGCCGCGATCGACTATGTGATGGGCCTTTCGGTTGTGCCCGACCGGCTGTTCCTGACCGGCGACCTCACCGACCATGGCGACGTGGCCAGCTATGAACGGCTCAAGGGCCTGATCGACGGCTGCGGCTTCCCGGTCCATCTGTGCGTCGGCAACCATGACGACCGCGCCGCGATGAAGCAGGTCTTTCCCGACCTGCCGGTCGAGGACGGCTTCGTCCAATATGTGATCGACGAGCCCGAGGTGCGGATCATCGTCCTCGACACGCTCGACCCCGGCCATCATGGCGGCGCCTTCGGCCATCGCCGCGCGGGCTGGCTCAAGGCGCGCCTCGCCGAGGTGCCGGGCAAGCCGGTGCTGATCGTCCTCCATCACCCGCCGATCGAGACCGGCATCCCCTGGATGACCGCGCACCAGACCGAGCCCTGGGTGGTGATGCTCGACAAGGCGATCGGCGACCGGCCCGGCGTGACGATGATCTCGGGCCATATCCACCGCTCGATCACCACGAGCTGGCGCGGCCGCATGCTCGCCGTCGCGCCCTCGACCGCGCCGCAGGTCGCGCTGGAGATGGCGCCGATCGATCCCGAACGCCCCGACGAGCGGCCGATGATCGTCGCCGAACAGCCCGGCGTCGCGCTCCACCTGTGGACCGGCGAGGGCTTCGTCACCCACCATGCCCAGGTCGGCGCCCCCGACGTGCTGGCTCGCTATGACCGCCGGCTCCAGCCGCTGGTCCAGGCGCTGGCCGAGGAGCATGACACGATCCGGCCGGGCGCCGCCGCCGCCTGAGCGCGGGCCGGGGGATTGCCAAGCGCCGCTCCCGCGCCTAGGGAAGATGCAGCATCAAGAGTTGGGCCGGCGCCCAACGCCAACCTGCCGATCCGGGCAAGGTGGCGCTCCCGCGAGGGGGGATGTGGCCGATCCGGCAACCAAGCGGACCAAGCCCATCGCGTCGACCCATCCGACAAGGAACGACGCGACGTGCCGATCAAGATACCCGACGACCTTCCCGCCCGTCCCATCCTCGAACAGGAGGGCGTCGTCGTCATGCGCCGCACCGATGCCGTGCGGCAGGACATCAGGCCGCTCAGGATCGGCCTGCTCAACCTGATGCCGAACAAGATCAGCACCGAGACGCAACTCGCCCGGCTGCTCGGTGCGACGCCGTTGCAGGTCGAGCTCACGCTGGTGCGGATGACCGACCATGTCGCGCGCCATACCCCCGCCGATCATATGGCGGCCTTCTACCGCCCCTGGGCCGAGGTGCGCGACGAGCGGTTCGACGGCTTCGTCATCACCGGCGCCCCGGTCGAGCATCTGCCGTTCGAGGAGGTGGGCTACTGGCCCGAACTGTGCCGCGTGCTCGACTGGACCCAGACCCACGTCCACAGCAGCTTCACCATCTGCTGGGCGGCGCAGGCCGCGCTCCATCATTTCCACGGCGTGCCCAAGCATCTGCTGGCCGCCAAGGCGTTCGGCCTGTTCCGCCACCGCAACCTCGCGCCGGCATCGCCCTATCTGCGCGGCTTTTCCGACGATCCCCATATCCCGGTGTCGCGCTGGGCGGAGATCCGGCAGGCGGACATCCCGGCCGGCAGCGGGCTGGAGACGCTGCTCGACAGTGCCGAGACCGGCCCGTGCCTGCTCGACGATCCGGCGCACCGGTCGCTCCACATGTTCAACCATGTCGAATATGACACGCGGTCGCTGGCCGACGAATATTTCCGCGACGGACAGGGGCCGCTGCCGGCGGGCTATTTCCCCGAGGACGATCCGGCCCGACCGCCCGAGAACCGCTGGCGCGGCCATGCCCATCTGCTGTTCGGCAACTGGATCAACGAGATCTACCGGACGACCCCGTTCGACATCGCCGCGATCGGCGGAGGCCGGCCGCCCGCGAACGATGCGGGGCCGATCGAGGCGGCCGCGGGCTGAGGGCCTCGATCGTCATCCTGGCGAAAGCCAGGATCTCACTTCTTTCTTGGGCCGGAGAAAGGCAGGGAGATCCCGGCTTTCGCCGGGATGACGTTGGGAGGGGGAGAGGAGGCTTATCTTTTCCGGACGAACTCGGCGCGCAGCACCAGACCCTTGATGCCTTCGAAGCGGCAGTCGATCTCCTGATCGTCGCCGGTCAGGCGGATCGACTTGATCACCGTGCCGCGCTTGAGCGTCTGGCTGGTGCCCTTGACCTTCAGGTCCTTGATCAGCGTCACGCTGTCGCCGTCGGCGAGGAGGTTGCCGACCGAATCGCGGACCTCGACCTGCGAAGTGGCGCCCGCCGCTCCGGCATCGGCGGCGCTGATCCATTCGCCGGTGGCCTCGTCGTAGATATAGTCGTCGTCGCTCATCGATCCGCCTTCGGTTGTCGCAGGTCCGCTCGCTACAAGGTTCGCGGGCGATTGGCCAGCATCGCGCCGGTCAGGACGCCGCGCGCGCCAATATCCCGCCGCGCCGGGCCTTGCTCCAGGTCGAGCTGCGGGTGAGGAAGGCGACCCAGCCCCAGGCGGCGCCGAGATGGCGCAGGAGCTGAAAGCTGAATGGCTCGATGAAGGAGGCGGCGAGGACGCGGCCCCAGCCCTCGGGCAGCATGCCGCCCGACCAGCGCCGGTAGAGCATGATCGACCAGATGTGGAAGCCGAGGTCGATCGCGACCTTGGCCAGCATCGCGATCAGGATCGGCCCGACCACCGGCAGCCGCCCCTCCATCGCGAAGCCGAGCAGAAGGGCGAAGGCGACCAGGCCGAACAGGGGCTGGACCGTGTCGAACGCCTTGACCGGCAGCATCATCGTGCCGAGCCGGCCGAAGCGCGGATTGCCGACCATGTCGCGGTTCCAATATTGGGTCTGGAGGAAGCCGCCGAACCAGCGCCGCCGCTGCCGCAGGAAGGCGGCGACATGGCCGGGCGCGTCGGTCTGCGCGCGCGCCTCACCCAGCACGCGGACCTTCCAGCCGCAGCCATGATCGGCGGACCAGCGGTGCAGCCGGTGGATCAGCTCATAATCCTCGACCAGGCATTCGGGATCGAAGCCGCCGACCGTGACGACCGCCTCGCGCCGGAAGCCGGCGAAGGCGCCCGAGATCAGCAGCAGCCCGTCGACCCGCATCCACGCGAAGCGCGAGATGAAGTTGCGGACATATTCATAGGTCTGGAACCATTCGAACAGCCGCCCGGCGGCGCTGCGGTCGCAGATCGGCCGGAGCAGCCCGGTCGCCGCCACCAGCGCCGGTTCGCGGTGGAAGGCGGCGCGCATCGCCGCGATCGCATCGGGGGCGAGGATGGTGTCGGCGTCGACGGTCAGGACGATGTCGCTGTCGATCGCCTCGAGCGCGGCGTTGAGCGCGCGCGCCTTGCCGCCATGCGGCAGCCGCAGCCAGCGCAGCGACGGCACGGCCGGAGACGTCGCCATCTCGCCAAGGGGAGGGAGCGCCATGCCGAAGGCTCGCTCCATCCTTTGAGGGGTCCGATCGGTCGAGCCGTCGTCGGCGATCAGGATGATGTCGGGCGGGTCCTGTTGCGCGAGCAGCGCATGGACGGTCTGTTCGAGCACCGCGGCCTCGTTGTGGGCGGCGACCAGCACCGCCAGGGTCGGCCGCGCGCCGCCACCGTCCTGCGCGGGCGCGAAATGGCGCAGGGGGAGCGTCTGGACGCCGACGAACAACAGCAGCGCCGTGTCATAGGCGAGATAGACGAGCCCGACCGACCAGGCGAGGATGCCCGTCCATTGCCAGGCCTGCGCGGTCAGGACGATCAGCACCAGCAGGGCGCCGCCGTGGAGCAGCAGCGCGGGCAGGGTCAATGGACGCCGATTGAGGCGCGGCGAGAAGGCGTTGAAGCGGGCTTCGATCGAGGTCGATAGGGTCATGGGCTGGCGGGGCCGGGGCGACTCACGGGGTGGTTCATTGTGCGATCCGGCTGGAATCCGCCGTTTCGCGCTCTATGATCGGAATGTTGAAGTATCGCAACGATCCAGTCCCGGAGCATAGCCATGGCCGATGAACGCCCGCTGACGCGGCGCTACACCAGTTTCGCGATCGTCATGCATTGGCTGATCGCCGTGCTGATGATCGGCAACCTGCTGCTCGGCCTGCTCGCCGAGAAGCTCCCCGACGAGGATATCCGCTTCGCGATCGACACCCACAAGTCGATCGGGATCACGGTGCTGGGCCTGGTGCTGCTGCGCATCCTGTGGCGGCTCGGGCACCGGCCGCCGCCCTTCTCGACGGGCATGGCGGCATGGGAGCGGGGGCTGGCCCATCTGGCCCATTTCGGCCTCTACCTCTTCATGCTGTGGATGCCGCTGACCGGATGGCTGCACGACAGCGCATGGAAGGCGGCGCCCGAGATTCCGCTGCGCCTGTTCGGCCTGTTCGACGTTCCGCGCGCCGGCTTCGTCATGGCGCTGCCGGCCGACCGCAAGGAGATGCTCCACGGCCTGTTCGGCGAGATGCACGAGATCGGCGGCTATCTGCTGATCGCCCTGCTGCTGCTCCATATCGCAGGTGCGCTGAAGCATCAGTTCATCGATGGGGAACCCGAATTCCGGCGGATGTGGCCGCGCTGACGTTTACATTCCGTCGCGCGATGCGTTAGGCGGACCCGAACAAGAAGGACAGGATGCGGAATGTCGATACTCGGTGACGATGACGAGGCGCTGCACGGGACGCCCAAGGGGAAGATCGCGGTGCCGGAGCACGTGCAGGAGGCGATCCGCACCCTGATCCGCTGGTCGGGCGACAATCCCGACCGGGAGGGCCTGCTCGATACGCCGTCGCGCGTCGGCCGCGCCTGGAAGGAATATTGCCAGGGCTATGACGAGGACCCCTCGGTCCATCTCAGCCGGACCTTCGAGGAGGTCGGCGGCTATGACGAGATCGTCCTGCTGCGCGACATCCCGTTCCAGTCGCATTGCGAGCATCACATGGCGCCGATCATCGGCCATGCGCACATCGCCTATCTGCCGCACAGCCGGGTGGTCGGCATCTCGAAGCTGGCGCGGGTGCTGCACGGCTTCGCCCGCCGCTTGCAGATACAGGAGCGGCTGACCGCCGAGATCGCGGACTGCATCTGGACGAACCTGGAGCCGCTCGGCGTCGCCGTCGTCATCCACGCGACCCATGCCTGCATGACGGCGCGCGGCGTTCGCACGCCCGGTGTCGGGATGACGACGAGCCGCATGATGGGCGTCTTCCGCGACGACGATCGAAGCCGTAAGGAGGTGCTGAGCCTGATGGGGCTCGGCTGAGAATCTCCGGGAGAGGTGGTCCTATGATGCGTGGCACGATGTCGATCGCTTTGCTCCTTGCCGCGCCGGCCGCCGCGATCGCCGCGCCGACCACGGCCAAGCCCGCCGCCGCGGCCACGGCCGGCGGGGCGCTCGCGCCGACACCGGGCGTGCCGGTGCGTCGCATCACCCTGTCGCCCGAGGGACGGGCGATCGCTGCCCGGATCATCGGCACCCCCGATCCCCGCCTGAAGGAGATCCAGGCGGAGATGACGACGATCCGTCAGCAGAAGGCGCAGCTCATCGCCGGGGCCACCGTCGACGTCGAAAAGCTGGAGCCGCTGCTCCGGCGCGAAGAGGCGCTGCAGGGAGAGATGCGCACCCGCCAGAACGATCGGCTGCTGTCGCTGCTGCGCGCCTTGCCCGAGGCCGATCGCGTCGCGCTGCTCCACAGCATGGCCAATCCGGCGCGGCCGGACGGTGCCAAGGCGCCGGCTCCCGCCACGCCCGGCCATTGATCGCGCCGCCCCCGATCGATCCCCAGGAATTTGTCGCCGTCCCTGCAACAATGCTTCTTCCGCTGCCGTAAGCCTCCATATAAGCGGCATGATATCGGCCGGTTGGGGAACAGGACGGACAAGACCAGATGAATGCGCAGCCGCCCGTGCGGGGACAGCACCTCCTTCTCGCCGATCGTCGTTTCGCCACCGGATCGAGCTGGGTCGCGCGATTGCTGTCGCCCGGTTTCCAGCGGCTGCTCGACCGCATCGACCTGGGGCTGGAGGAAGGGGCGATCGAGGCGACCCTGCCCGACGGCAGCTTCCGGGTGCTGGGCGGCCGCAAGCCCGGCCCGGTCGCGATCGTCGAGCTGCGCAACTGGAACCCGCTGATCCGGCTCGTCACCACCGGTTCGGTGGGCTGGTACCGGAGCTGGGCCGACGGCGAATGGACCAGCCCCGATCCGGTGCCGATCTTCGACCTGTTCATGCGCAACCGCCATCCGCTCGGCGAACTGGGGCGCGCGCAGGGGCCGCTGCGCTTCTTCAACCTGATCTGGCACGCCTTCCGCCGGAACAGCCGCACCAACGCCCGGCGCAACATCGCCTTCCACTACGACCTGGGCAACGACTTCTACGAGCTGTGGCTCGACCGGACGATGAGCTATTCGTCGGCGCTGTTCGCCGAGCCGATCGATGCCGCGGAGCCGATCGAACGGGCGCAGCACCGCAAGATCACGGCGCTGCTCGACCGGCTCGACCTCAAGCCCGGCGCGAAGCTGCTCGAGATCGGCTGCGGATGGGGCGGGCTCGCCGAGGTCGCGGCCGCCGATTATGGCGCCGACGTCACCGGCATCACCCTGTCGGTCGAGCAGAAGGCCTTTGCCGACGCGCGGCTCGCGGCGGCCGGGCTGTCGGATCGAGCCCATTTCGAGATCCGCGACTATCGCGACGTTCCCGGCCAATATGACGCGGTCGCCAGCGTCGAGATGGTCGAGGCGGTCGGCGAGAAATATTGGCCGACCTATATGGAGGCGATCGCCCGCGCGCTGAAGCCGGGCGGCCGGGCGGCGATCCAGTATATCGAGATCGACGACGATATCTTCGAAAGCTATCGGACCGACGCCGACTTCATCCAGACCTATATCTTCCCCGGCGGGATGCTGATCTCCGAAAGCCGCTTCCGCGCGGCGGCGGAGAAGGCCGGGCTGCGCTGGGAGGCGTCGAGCCGCCACCGCTTCGGGCTGCACTATGCGGAGACGCTGCGGCGCTGGCGCGAGAGCTTCGACGGCGCGATCGCCGAGGGGCGGCTCCCCACCGGCTTCGACGAGGCCTTCGTCAAGCTCTGGCGCTTCTACCTGATGTATTGCGAGGGCGGCTTCGCCGGCGGCGGCATCGACGTGGCGCAGGTGACGCTGGTGAAGGCGTAAAAGGCCAGATAACCGTCACCCCAGCGTAGGCTGGGGTCCATGTCTCTCATCAGCCAGATGGCATCTGAGAGGAAAACAGACATGGATGCCAGCCTTCGCTGGCATGACGACACTACTGGGGAAGCGCCCGGCTCAGCCCTCGATCCTGGTCCGTAGCCCGGTCTCGAAATCCTGCGCGATCAGCTCGACGAGCGCCGCGCCGACGGTGGCCGGGCTCCTGAGCGTCGTCTGGTCCTCGCCCGGATAGGCCTTCTGCCGCATCGCAGTCGCGGTGGCGCCCGGGTTGACGACGGCGACCCGGATCGGGCTGATCTTGCCCACTTCCTCGGCATAGGCGAGCAGCAGCGTCTCCAGCGCGGCCTTGGATGCGCCATAGGCGCCCCAATAGGCGCGCGGCGCCTGGGCGACGGTGCTGGTCAGGCCGATCACCCGGCCCGCCGCGCTCGCGCGCAGCATCGGGTCGAAGGCGGCGATGAGCTGCTGCTGCGCCATGATGTTGAGCGTCAGCAGTCGGGCGAATTCCTTGGCGTCGATCGCCGGGACCGGGGCGAGCGTGCCGAGCATCGCCGCGTTGAGGACGAGGATGTCGAGCGCCTGCCAGCGCCCGCCGATCGCCTCGGCCAGCCGGGCGATGCTGTCGTTCTCGGCCAGGTCGAGCGGAGCGATGGTGGCGCTGCCGCCGGCCGCGTGGATACGCTCCTCGACCTCCTCGAGCCCCCCCGACGTGCGCGCGGTCAGGATGACGTGCGCGCCGGCGGCGCCCAGCGCCTCGGCGGTCGCGGCGCCGATGCCGCGCGATGCGCCGGTGACGAGCGCGAGCTTGCCGGAAAATGGCTTGTCCATGGTTCGGTCCCGGTGGGGAGGATCAGGCGACGACCCGCTCGCCGTGCAGGGCGAGCTGGTCGGTCGGGGTCAGTTCCTCATGATCGGTGAGGTGGGTCGGATAGTCGCCGGTGAAGCAGGCGTCGCAGAAGGTCGGCGCGCGATCGACCCGGCCTTCGTCGCCCAGCGCCTTGTAGAGGCCGTCGATCGACAGGAAGGCGAGGCTGTCCGCGCCGATATAGGCGGCCATCTCCGCGACGTTCATCTGCGCGGCGAGCAGCTTGGCGCGCTCGGGCGTGTCGACGCCGTAGAAGCAGCTGTGCCGGGTCGGCGGGCTGGCGATGCGCAGGTGCACCTCGCGCGCGCCGGCATCACGGAGCATCTGGAGGATCTTCACGCTGGTCGTGCCGCGGACGATCGAATCGTCGATCAGCACGAGCCGCTGGCCGTCGATCAGCGCGCGGTTGGCGTTGTGCTTGAGCTTGACGCCGAGATGGCGGACCTGGTCGCCGGGCTGGATGAAGGTGCGGCCGACATAGTGCGACCGGATGATGCCGAGTTCGAACGGAATGCCCGATTGCTGGGCATAGCCGATCGCGGCGGGCGTGCCCGAGTCGGGGACGGGGACGACGAGGTCGGCGTCGACCCCGTTCTCGATCGCGAGCTGTGCGCCGATCCGCTTGCGCACCGAATAGACCGACGAGCCGTCGACGATCGAATCGGGCCGCGAGAAATAGACATGTTCGAAGATGCAGGGCCGCGCGCGGACGTCGGCGAACGGCCGGATCGAGCGCAGTCCGCCCTCCGACACGATCACCAGCTCGCCCGGCTCGACCTGGCGGATGAAGGTGGCGCCGACCACGTCGAGCGCGACCGTCTCCGACGCGAAGATATAGGCGTCGCCGACCCGGCCGAGCACCAGCGGACGGATGCCGAGCGGATCGCGGCAGGCGATCATGCCCTCGGGCGTCATGCAGATCAGCGAATAGGCGCCCTCGACCTGCTTGAGCGCATCGATGAAGCGATCGAGCAGCGTCCGGTATTTCGACATGGCGACGAGGTGGATGATCGTCTCGGTGTCGCTGGTCGACTGGAAGATCGATCCGCCCCGGACCAGTTCCCGGCGCAGCTTCATCGCGTTCGAGATATTGCCGTTATGGGCGATCGCGAAGCCGCCCGACGACAGTTCGGCGAACAGCGGCTGCACGTTGCGCAGCGCGGTCTCGCCCGTCGTCGAGTAGCGGACGTGGCCGCAGGCGACATGGCCGGGCAGGCCGCGGATCACCTCGTCCTTGTCGAAATTCCCGGCGACATGGCCCATCGCCCTGTGGGTGTGGAAGGCATGGCCGTCCCAGCTCGTGATCCCGGCCGCCTCCTGCCCCCGGTGCTGCAACGCGTGCAGGCCGAGCGCAACCATGGCGGCGGCGGTCTCCGCGCCCCAAATCCCGAATACGCCGCACTCTTCGCGCAGCTTGTCGTCATCAAACGGATGCGTGGTGAGCATCGCGAATCCCATCGCGGTGGCCGATATGGGCGGCATATAGTGACGGTGTCGGCGTTTGTCGCCCCACTGTCACAATAAATCTGTGGGTGGACGGTTTTCGCCCGGTCTTGCCTGCGGCACGGCTTTGGCGCATCGCTCCCGCCATGGATCAGGATCGTGAACAGGGCAGCGCGCTCGACCCGCGCTACGACGCCGCCGGCCTCGTCACCGCCGTGGTGACCGACCATCGTTCGGGCGAGGTGCTGATGCTCGCCCATATGAACGCCGAGGCGCTCGCCGCGACCCTGGAGAGCGGGGAGGCGACCTTCTTCTCGCGCTCGCGCGGGCGGTTGTGGAAGAAGGGCGAGAGCAGCGGCAACGTCATGCGCGTCGTCGAGGCGCGGATCGATTGCGACCAGGACGCCATCTGGCTGCGCTGCGAGCCGGCGGGGCCGGCATGCCACACCGGCGAGCGGAGCTGCTTCTATCGCCGGATCGACCGCGAGGGCCCGACCCTGGTACGGACCATCGAGGCTTAGAGCTTGCCGGTGCCGTCCGAAATGATCCACGGGATCATTTCCAAACGAACTCTTAGACCAAGGTCGAACCTTAGACTAAAGTGGTAAGCATCTGAGATTGTTCGATTGATGGTCGGAGCGCGCTTGCCGTAGGGGCAGGGACAGTCCTTTCAGGGGTGGTTCCGTGGCCAGTGATTGCGCTCCCATCGTCGATATAGCATCGACCGACGCCCAGAGCTTCGGCATTGCCGAACTGTCGAAGGAGTTCGGGATAACGCCCCGTGCGCTGCGCTTCTACGAGGAGGAGGGGCTGATCGCCCCGGTCCGCGACGGCGCGACGCGGGTCTATTCGCGGCGCGACCGGTTCCGCGTCGCCTGGATATTGCAGGGCAAGGCGATGGGCTTCGGCCTCGATGAGATCGCCGAGCTGCTCGACCTCTACGACGTCGGCGACGGCGGGGCGACCCAGCGGACCGTCACCGCGCTGCGCTGCCGCGCCAAGGCCGACCATCTCCGCCGGCGGATGGTCGAGCTGCAGACGATGATCGACCATCTCGGCCGCTTCGCCGACCGGATCGAGGCTGGTTAACCCACTTTTGGTTTCGCGGCGGCGGGCGGCTGTGTCATCACCGAGCATATGGGTGAAGGGCCGAAAGAGATTCGCCTGCGGGGACGGCTGGTCAACAGCCTCTACACCGAAGCGATGCTGCTCGCCGACGAGGCGCGCGGCTATTTCGAGCATCGTGGGCGCGACGACCGCGAGGCGCTTGATCCGCTCGCCCGCGTCACGCTGAGCTGCGAATCGCTCAAGGTCACGAGCCGGTTGATGCACGTCCTCGCCTGGCTGCTGACCGAACGGGCGATCGAACTGGGCCAGATGAGCGACGAGGAAGCCGCCGCCGCCGCCCGCCGGCTTGGGGATGCGACGCCCAGCGACGCGATCTCGACCGCCGGCCTGCCGCCCGCCGCGATCGCGCTGATCGACGCCAGCCAGGATCTCTATGCCCGCGTCCGGCGACTGGAGGTCGAGCCGCCGGTCGACGTGGCGCCGGCTGCCAGCCCGGCGCTCAGCCTGCTCGACCGGCTCGAAAAGGCGTTCTGATCTTCCTCAGCGGGACGGCTTCCAGGTCAGCACCCGCCAGACGTAGAAGCCGCCGAGCACGGCCAGCAGCACGGTCGAGGCGACGCCGAGCCATGCCTCCATCGCGGCAAAGCGGGTGCCCAGCACCCAGCCGCCGACCGCGAGCATCGTCGACCAGCCGAGCGTACCGACCGACGACCACAGCAGGAAGGGCAGGAAGCGCATCCGCATCAGCCCCGCCGGCACCGAGACCAGCGAGCGCGCGGTCGGCAGCATGCGGCCGATGCAGACGAACAGATGGCCGTGGCGCATGAACCAGCGTTCGCCGCGGTCGACCTCCGCCCAATCCATCGTCAGCCAGCGGCCATGGCGCTCGATCAGCGGCCGGAGCCGATCGAGTCCCAGCCGGCGCGCGGCGAGATACCAGACGATGTTGCCGAGCATCGCGCCGGCCGTGCCGGCGAGGATCGCGGCGGGCAGCAGCATCGTGCCCTTCGCCGCCTGCAGCCCGGCCATCGACATGATGACCTCGGACGGAATCGGCGGGAACACCGTCTCCCCGAACATCAGCAGGAACAGGCCCAGATAACCGCCGTCGGCGATCAGTTGCTGCACCCAGCCGGTCATCGGTCTAGCGGAGCTTGGCCTCGATCGCGTCCCAGATCATCGCGGGCGTGTCGGTGCCGTTGAACCTGTCGATCGCGACGATGCCGGTCGGCGAGGTGACGTTGATCTCGGTCAGGTGTCCGGCGATCACGTCGATCCCGACGAACAGCAGCCCGCGCGCCGCGAGATCCGGACCCAGCTTGTCGCAGATCTCCACCTCGCGCGGGGACAGCTCGGTCGCGTCGGCGCGGCCGCCCGCCGCAAGGTTCGATCGAATCTCACCTTCCTTCGGCAAGCGATTGATTGCGCCCGCGACTTTCCCGTCGATCAGCACGATACGCTTGTCGCCCTTCGACACGTCGGGAAGGAAGGCCTGGACCATGAACGGCTCGCGCCAGACCTGGCCGAACAGTTCGGTGAGGGCGGCGAGGTTGGCGTCGTTGCGGCCGACATGGAACACCGCCGACCCGGCATTGCCGTAGAGCGGCTTCACCACCACCTCACCATGCTCGGCATGGAAGGCGCGGGCGTCGTCGAGCCGGCGGGTGATCATCGTCGGCGGCATGAACTCGGCATAGTCGAGCACGAACAGCTTCTCGGGCGCGTTGCGGACCGAGGCCGGGTCGTTGACCACCAGCGTCGCGTGCTGGACGCGTTCGAGCAGGTGGGTCGCGGTGATATAGGCGAGGTCGAAGGGCGGGTCCTGCCGCATCAGCACCACGTCGACATCGTCGGCGAGGTCGATGACGACCGGATCGCCGACCGCGAAATGATCGCCCGCCACGCGCTGGAGCTTTTGGATCGGCCGCGCCGGCGCGGTCACCCGCCCGTCGCGATAGCAGAGGTCGCCGGCCTGGTAATGCCACAGGCGATGCCCGCGCCGGAGCGCGTCGAGCATGATCGCGAAGGTCGAATCGCCCGCGATGTTGATCGTCTCCAGCGGGTCCATCTGGACGGCGACTCTCAGGGACATGGGGCAGGCTCCGATGGTTTCGGGGGCCTAACTAGGGTGCGGCGCGCGGTGCTGCAATGGGCGCGGGGGAATAAGCCCCTCCCTTTCAAGGGAGGGGAGTCATTGGCCGTGCCACACATTCGTCAGGTGCACCGGCCGTCGCCAGGGGCGGACGAGCATCACGTCGATCCGCACATTCTCGACGCCCACGCCATAGCGCGGCAGCAGCGCCTCGGCCGCGGCGACGACGCGGCGCAGCCGGTATTCGTCGATCGCGGTGGCGAGCCCGGCGGCGTCGCCGCGCGTCTTGACCTCTACGAAGGCGAGCGTCCGGCCGCGCCGGGCGATCAGGTCGACCTCGCCGCGCCGGGTCTTCACCCGGCTGCCGACGATCCGCCAGCCGTGCAGGCGCAGCCACCAGGCGGCGATGCGCTCGCCGGTGCGGCCCTGCCGCTCGGCGGCGGCGCGGCGGTTCAATCGCCGTCCTTGATCGCCATCGCCCGCGCATAGAGCTCGCGGCGGTTGAGCCCGGTGGCGCGGGCAACCTCGCCGGCCGCCTTGGCGGCGGGCAGATGGGCGAGCGCGGCGCGGAGCAGCGCGTCGGCATCCTCGGGCGAGGCGGCGGCGCGCGGGCCGGGCGGGCCGACGACGATGACGATCTCCCCCTTGGGGCCGCTCTCGCGATAGCGCTCGGCGAGGTCGGAGAGCGGCCCGAGCACGCTTTCCTCGAAGGTCTTGCTGATCTCGCGCACCACCGCCGCCTCGCGATCGCCGAGGCCGTCGGCGAGCGCCTGGAGGGTCGCGCCGAGGCGCGGGCCGGCTTCGTAGAGGATCAGGGTCGCGCGGACGTCCGCCACCTCGGCGATCGCCTCGGCGCGGGCCTTGTCCTTGGCGGGGAGGAAGCCGAGGAAGAAGAAGCGGTCGGTGGGCAGCCCCGCCAGCGTCAGCGCCGCGATCGCCGCGCAGGGGCCGGGCAGGGTGGTGACCGTGATCCCGGCCGCGCGCGCGTCGCGCACCAGCTTGTAGCCGGGATCGGAGATCAGCGGCGTCCCCGCGTCGGAGACCAGCGCCACCGCCTGGGTCGCCATCCGCGCGATCAGGCCGGGGCGCACCTTGTCCGCATTATGGTCATGATAGGGTGTCATGGGCCGCTTCACCCCGAGGCGCTGGAGCAGCTTGGCGGTGACGCGGCTGTCCTCGACCGCGATCGTTTCGGCCCGGGTCAGGACCGACGCGGCGCGCGGGGAGAGATCACCCAAGTTGCCGATCGGCGTGGCCACGATATACAGGCCGGGGGGGAGGGGTGCTTCGGATGCCTGCGCATCGGTCGCCCCCGGTTCGGTAATTTGGTTCATAAGGCGGAACAGATGGCAGAGGCCCCCACGTACAGGCAACCGCTTCATTCGATGGCCCGTTGGTCGCTGCTGGGGCTCACCGCCCTGCTGGCGAGCTGCGCGGGCATGGTGCCGAAGGGGCGCCCGGGCCCCGCGACGCCCCCGCCGGCGACCGAGGCGCCGGTCGAGAGCGGATTTCCCGGCGACAAGGCGCGGCATCGCGTCGCGCTGCTGGTGCCGCTGTCGGGGCCCAACGCCGCGGTGGGCCAGTCGATCGCCAATGCCGCGACGATGGCGCTGATCGACACCGGCAACAAGTCGGTACGGATGACCACCTACGACACCGCCGCCGGCGCGGCCGCCGCCGCGAATCGCGCGGTGGCGGATGGCAACCGGCTGTTTCTCGGCCCGCTGCTGTCGGAGGACGCGGCGGCGGTGGCGCCGGCGGCGCGCAAGGCGGGCATTCCGGTCGTCTCCTATTCGAACGACGCGGCGGTGGCCGGCAACGGCGTGTTCGTGATGGGCTTCTCGCCGACCCAGTCGATCGACCGGGTCGTCCATTTCGCCCGGAGCAAGGGCATCAAGCGCTTCGCCGCGCTGGTGCCGGTCGGCGTCTACGGCCGCAACGCGTCGACCGCCGTGATCCGATCGGTCGAGAGTGCCGACGCCAACCTCGTCGCGATGAAGAGCTATGAGCGCAACAGCAAGTCGCTCCAGAAGGCGATCGCCGATCTCGGCCGCAGCCAGGCCTATGAGGGTGTGCTGATCGCCGACAATGCCCGGCTCGCGATCAGCGCGGTGCCGCTGATCCGCAAGATATCCAGTCAGCAGGCGCGGGTGCTGGGCACCGAGCTATGGGCGGCGGAGCCCTCCGCGCTGACCGCCCCGGCGCTTAACGGCGCCTGGTACGCGAGCGTCTCGGACAGCCGCTATCGCCAGCTCGCGGCATCCTATCGGCGGCAGTTCGGCAAGGCGCCGTTCCGGCTCGCCAGCCTTGGCTATGATTCGATGCTGCTGGTGGTGAAGATCGCGCGCGACTGGAAGGTTGGCGAACGCTTCCCCGCCGACAGGCTGCGCGACGAGGACGGCTTCGTCGGCGTCGATGGCGCGTTCCGCTTCGGCCCGACCGGCGTGGCGCAGCGCGCGCTCGAGGTCGGGGAGGCCACGCCGAGCGGCGTCAAGACCGTCTCGCCGGCACCGTCCAGCTTCAAGGAGTGATTTGCTGCAATTGCGAAGAAAATGCGGAAGAGGGTAAATCGTGGCGGTGCCGGCCCCGAGGGGACGAGCACCGCCGCGAATTGGGTCAGAGGGCGACCACGACCCCGATAGCCAGCGCCTGAGCCGCAATCGCGATGATCGCCGAGGCCGCGCTTTCAAAGTACCGCATGTGATGTTTCCTGCTTTGCTTTTATATCGCATCTGCGATTGTGCGATGCAGCGCGATCTAGGCGCGACGAGCCGAGATGGCAATTTCCAAAGGTGGCGCAGCGATTGCATGAATTGCAATCGTAATAATTGCGTTTATCGGAATAGGTAAGTTAGGCTGTCACGATCTCGGCAAGGATCGCGTCGAGCAGCAGCATGCCGGCGTCGCTGACGGTCAGCCGGTCGCCGTCGCGGGCGAGCAGGCCCTGTCGCGCCAACCGGTCGATGGCGATGGCATCGACGAGCCGCCCGACCGGCAGGCCGCTCATCGCGGCGATCCGGGCGAGGTCGACGCCTTCGGCCAGCCGCAACCCCATCAGCAGCGCCTCCTGCGCCCGCGCCTCGGATGGGAGGTCGTCCTCGCGCTCGATGCCATGGCCGTTGGCCTCGACCCGCGCGAGCCAGTTCTCGGGCTTCTTGCGGCGCACCGTGGCGCGGCCGTCGCGGCGGCCATGCGCGCCTGGGCCGATCCCGGCATAATTGCCGTAGCGCCAGTAGGTCAGGTTGTGGCGGCTCTCCGCGCCGGGGCGGGCATGGTTCGAGATTTCATAGGCGGGCAGCCCCGCCGCCGCGGTGGCCGCGCGGGTCTGCTCGAACAGCTCGGCCCCGGCATCGGGATCGAGCGGAACGAACTCGCCCTTGGCGACGCGGGTCGCGAACTGGGTGCCGGGCTCGATGGTGAGCTGGTAGAGCGAGAGATGCTCGGTGCCGAACGACAAGGCGCGGTCGAGCTCGGCGGCCCAGGCCTCGGGCGTCTGGCCGGGCCGGGCGTAGATCAGGTCGAAGCTCACCCGGCCGAAATGGGTCTGGGCGGTGTCGAGCGCGGCCAGCCCCTCCGCCACGCCATGGGCACGGCCGAGCCAGCCGAGCACCGCATCGTCGAGCGCCTGGAGCCCCAGCGAGACGCGGTTGATCCCGGCGCGGGCGAGATCGGCGAAGCGCGCGGCCTCGACCGAGGAGGGATTGGCCTCCAGCGTGATCTCGATATCGTCGGCGGCGGGCCAGTGGCGGGTCGCGGCATCGATCAGCGCGGCGACCGTCGCGGGCGGCATCAGCGACGGCGTCCCGCCACCGAAGAAGATCGAGCCGAGCCGGCGGCCGGGAAGCGCGGCTGCCTCATGCGCCAGGTCGCGGAGCAGCGCATCGCGCCATGCCTGCTGGTCGACGCTCTCGCGGACATGGCTGTTGAAGTCGCAATAGGGGCACTTCGACACGCAGAAGGGCCAATGGATGTAGAGGGCGAGCCCCCACTCCCTTTCAAGGGAGGGGGCCGGGGGGTGGGTGGCGAGCGGTAGCGAGCCTTCCATCGTTCCGTCGAACTCCGCCGAGGGGCGTCGAGCCCCTCGGCTCCGTTACCCACCCCTACACCCCTCCCTTGCAGGGAGGGGAATCTTTCGGTTCTAGAACACCGCCGCGACGAGCTTGGCGAAGGCGTCGGCGCGATGGCTCATCGCGTGCTTGGCCTCGGGGTCCATCTCGCCGAAGCTGGCGGCGTGGCCGAGCGGCTGGAAGATCGGGTCGTAGCCGAAGCCCTTGTCGCCGCGCGGCGGCCAGGTGATCAGCCCGTCGACCCGGCCCTCGAAGGTCTCGACATGGCCGTCGGGCCAGGCGATCGACAACGCGCAGATGAAATGCGCGTCGTGGCCGGCCTCGTCGCCCGCCTCGATCATCCGGGCATGGACGCGGCGCATCCCCTCGGCGAAGTCGCGGCTGCCGTCGTCGAGCTCGGCCCAGCGCGCCGAGAAGATGCCGGGCTCGCCGCCCAGCGCCTCGACGCACAGGCCGCTGTCGTCGGCGAGCGCGGGCAGGCCGGTCAGGTCGGCGGAGAAGCGCGCCTTCAGCTCGGCATTGGCGACGAAGCTGGTGCCGGTCTCCTCGGGCTCGGGAACGCCGAGCGCCCCGGCCGACACCGTCTCGATCCCGTGCGGGGCGAGCAGCTCGGCGATCTCGCGCAGCTTGCCCTTGTTGTGGCTGGCGATGACCAGCTTGCCGGGGGCGAGCTTGCGGTGGAGGAGACCGTCGTCGCTCACCGTCCGGTCGCCTTGCGCTGCGCGGCGAAAATCTCGCCGCAGCCGATGCGGGCGAGGCGGAGCAGCCTCAGCAAGGCTTCCTCGTCATAGGTCGCTCCTTCCGCGGTCGCCTGCGCCTCGGCGATGTTGCCATTGTCGAGCAGCACGAAATTGGCGTCGGCATGGGCGTTCGAATCCTCGATATAGTCGAGGTCGAGCACCGGCGTTCCCTCATGGATGCCGCAGGAGATCGCCGCGACCTGCGCGGTGATCGGGTCCTCGGCGATCGCGCCCGAGGCGAGCAGCTTGTCGACCGCGAGGCGCAGGGCCACCCAGCCGCCCGAGATCGAGGCGGTGCGGGTGCCGCCGTCGGCCTGGAGCACGTCGCAGTCGATCACGATCTGGCGCTCGCCGAGCTTCGCCATGTCGACCACCGCGCGGAGCGAGCGGCCGATCAGGCGCTGGATCTCCTGGGTGCGGCCGGACTGCTTGCCCTTGGCCGCCTCGCGGCTGCCGCGGGTATGGGTGGCGCGGGGCAGCATGCCATATTCGGCGGTGACCCAGCCCTGGCCCTTGCCGCGCAGGAAGGGCGGAACCTTCTCCTCGACCGAGGCGGTGACGAGGACGCGGGTGTCGCCGAAGCTGATCAGCACGGAGCCTTCGGCGTGGACGGTGAAACCGGTTTCGATGCTGATCGCCCGCATCTGATCGGGGGCGCGGCCGGATGGGCGCATGGACGTTCCTTCTTTGCTGTACGCCGGGCTCCTTAGGCGTCGCCGCGGGAAGTTGGAAGCCTGTTGAGCGGGGCGGGCGGGTTCACTATCTCTAGGGACGTGACCAGCCAGCCCATGTCCGAAATGTCGACCCGAGCCCGCGAGGTGTTTCGCGTCGTCGTCGAAAGCTATCTCGGATCGGGTCAGCCGATCGGATCGCGGACCATCTCCAAGCTGGCGGGGCTCAACCTGTCGCCGGCCTCGATCCGCAACGTCATGCAGGACCTGGAGGAGCTGGGCCTGCTCGAGGCGCCGCACACTTCCGCTGGGCGGATGCCGACACAGTCGGGGCTACGCCTGTTCGTCGACGGCATGATGCAGACCGCCGAGCCGTCGATCGAGGAACGCGCCGCGATCGAGGCGCGCGCCGCGCGCGGCAGCCCGGTCGAGGAGGCGCTGGCCCAGACCAGCGCGGTGCTGTCGGGCCTGTCGGCCTGCGCGGGAATCGTCCTGGTCCCCCCGCACGAGATGGTGTTGCGCCAGTTCAGCTTCGTGCCGCTGTCGCGCCAGCAGGCGGTGGCGGTGCTGGTCGGCCATGACGGCAGCGTCGAGAACCGGGTCGTCGACCTGCCGCCCGGCCTGCCGCCGTCGGCGCTGGTCGAGGCGGGCAATTTCATCAGCGAGCGGCTCGGCGGGCTGACCCTCGCCGAGGCGCGCGCGCGGATCGAGGCGGAGCTGGGCCGCGAGCGCGCGGCGCTCGACGCGGCGGCGGCGTCGCTGGTTCAGCAGGGGCTGGCCGTCTGGTCGGAGGACGGCAGCGCCCGACCGGTGCTGATCGTGCGCGGGCAGGCGAACCTGATCGATCCGTCGGCGGCGGCGGACCTCGAACGGGTGCGCCAGCTGCTCGACGAGATCGAGGGCAAGGAGGAGATCGCCCGCCTGCTCGACAGCGCGCGCAGCGGGCAGGGGATGAAGATTTTCATCGGATCGGAGAACAAGCTGTTCTCGCTGTCGGGATCGTCGGTGATCGCGGCGCCCTATCGCGGCGGCGACGGCCGCGTGGTCGGGGTGGTCGGGGTGATCGGGCCGACCCGGCTCAACTATGCGCGGATCGTGCCGATGGTCGATTTCACCGCGCAGGCGCTGACGCGGATGATGGCCTGAAAGCTGGCCTCAGCGGTCGTTCTGATGCGCGCTGCGCGACACCAGGCCCATGATCACGGCCTCGGCAAGGGGTTCCTCGAACTGGATGCCGAAGCGGTTGCCCTCGACCCAGCGGACCACGCCGGGAACCTCGAAATTCTGGCGCTCGAGCAGCAGGCGGCAGCCGACCGGAAGCGGCGGCGAGGCGCTGACCATCGCGCCGCCCTGCGACAGGTCGAGCAGCACGCCGTTGCATTCGCCGTGGACCGAGTAGAGCGTCGCGGCGAGCATGATGCGATGGCGCCCGTGGCGGCGCGCGTCGCTTTCCTCCTGTTCACTGGCAACCGCCATCGCGTTCCGATTCCCCTGCTTCCTGCCGATAGGCGATCGGCATCATCGCCGATTATCCCTAATGATTTCCTAAAGGGCCTCGTTGACGGGGGATTACCGCTCTTTGGTCCGGTCGTGCTAGCCTGCGCGCCATGACCGACGAGGCACAGGAGAGCGGCGTGGCGCCGCACGGCGGGGACCTCGTTCGCCGGCACCGGGCGTCGACCCGGCTGTGGCACTGGATCAACGCGGTCACGATCTTCACGATGCTGATGAGCGGGCTGATGATCTTCAACGCGCATCCGCGCCTCTATTGGGGCCAATATGGCGCGAATAGCGACCAGGCCTGGTTGCAGATCGGATCGTCGGGCGGGCGCGGCGTGCTGGTCGTCGGCGGCGAGGCCTATGACACGACCAGCGTCCTCGGCGTCTGGAAGGACCGCGACGGGATCGAACGGCGGCGCGCCTTCCCCTGGTGGGCCACGATCCCGTCGAGCTACAGCCTCGCCGATGCCCGCATCTGGCATTTCTTCTTCGCCTGGGTGCTGGTGCTGTCGGCGGCGGCCTATCTGGTCGCCAGCCTGCTCAACCGGCATTTGCAACACGACCTGTTGCCGCGCGGGGCGGAGCTGCGTCCGGGCCATGTCTGGCGCGACATCCGCGATCATCTGCGGCTGCGCTTCCCGCGCGGCGCGGCCGCTGCGCGCTACGGCATCCTCCAGAAGCTCGCCTATGTCGGGGTGATCCTGGGGCTGATCCCGCTGCTGATCCTGACCGGGCTGACCATGTCGCCGGGCGTCAACGCGGCCTGGCCCTGGCTGCTCGACCTGTTCGGCGGGCGGCAGTCGGCGCGGTCGATCCATTTCCTCTGCGCGGCGGCGATGCTGGTCTTCATCCTCGTCCACCTGCTGATGGTGCTGCTGTCCGGACCGTTCAACCAGCTCCGCGCGATGATCACCGGCGCCTATCGCCTGCCGAGGGAGAAGGATCGATGATCTCGCGCCGCAAGCTGATCGGATCGCTGGCGGCAGGGGCGGGCGGGCTGATCCTGTCGGGCTGCAACCGGATCAACGCCGATCCGCGGGTCCGTTCGGTGCTGCAGAGCGCCGAGGGGCTGACGATGCGGGCGCAGCGCCTGATCACCGATCGCACCGCGCTGGCGCGCGAGTTCGGCGCCGCCGACCTGTCGCCGCTGTTCCGTTCCAACGGCACCCGCAAGCCGGCCGGCACCGCCTATGAGACGCACCTTCGCGCGGGGTTTGCCGACTGGCGGCTTGTCGTCGACGGGCTGGTCGCGCGGCCGCTGTCGCTGTCGATGGCGCAGCTGCGCGCGCTGCCGCGCCGCACCCAGATCACCCGCCACGACTGCGTCGAGGGCTGGAGCGCGATCGGCCAGTGGACCGGCGCGCCGCTCAAGCTGCTGCTCGACATGGCCGGGCTGCGGTCCTCGGCCCGCTACCTGATCTTCCATTGCGCCGACCGCTACGCGCAGGGCGACTATTATGAGAGCATCGACCTGATCGACGCCTTCCATCCCCAGACGATCCTCGCCTGGGGGCTCAACGGCCAGCCGCTGCCGGTCGGCAACGGCGCCCCGCTGCGGCTGCGGGTCGAGCGGCAGCTCGGCTACAAGCACGCCAAATATGTCCAGCGGATCGAGGCGGTCGAAAGCCTCTCCGCCCATGGCCGCGGCAAGGGCGGCTATTGGGAGGACTATTATGACTACGCCTGGTATGCGGGGATTTGATATCCGGCGTCATCCCGGCGAAAGCCGGGATATCCCTTCTCTTCGTCGTTTTGCCGGAACGAAGGCAGTGAGATCCCGGCTTTCGTCAGGATGACGAGAGGTTCAGGCTTCTACCTCCACCGCAACCGCGTCCCGCCTGGCGCGCAGCCGGCCTGGCCGGCTCTCGATCCATGTGAACAGTCCGACCCCGCCGATCACCAGCAAAGTGCCCGCCGCCTCGCCGATGCCGAACGGCTCGCCCAGCACGACGATGGCGAGGGCGATCGTCACCACCGGGCTGATCGTCGAGATGATCGCGGTGCCCTGCGCGCCGATCCGGGCGGTGCCGGCCGACATCATGAAGGTCGGCACGATCGTCGAGAACACCGCCAGCCCGATCATCAGCGCCCAGGCGCGCGGCGGCGCCGGGGGCAGGGCGATGCCGTGGGTCAGTGCGAAATGGGCGATCACCGACAGGCCGGCGGCGCTCATCGCGATCGCGGTGAACAGCGCGGGGCCGCAGCGCAGGATCAGCTCGCGCGCGAACAGCTGGTAGAGCGCGAAGGTACCGGCGGCGGCGAGGATCATGCTCGCGCCGCCGATCATCGCCGGGGTGAGGCGGGCCGGGTCCGATCCGAACATGACGAGCAGCCCGGCATAGCTGAGCCCCGCCCCGGCGAGCGCGTGGAAGCGTAGCCGGTGGCCGAAGATCAGCCGCCCGAACAGGATGACGAGGAAGGGATAGGTGAACAGGATCAGCCGCTCGGCCTGCGCCTCGACCGATTGCAGCCCGGCGAAATCGAGCCAGGACGAGACGTGGTAGCCCAATATGCCGACCAGCGCGGCGAGCCCGACGCTGCGCGCATCGGGGCGCTGGGCGGCGGGCCGGCGCCGCCATTCGAGCAGGCCGACGCCGAAGAACACCGGCAGCGACAGCAGCATCCGCACGGCGAGCAGCGCGGTGGTGTCGATCTGATAGACGTAGATCAGCTTGATCAGCACGCCCTTGATCGCGAACAGCATCGAGCCGACCGCGGACAGGAGGAAGCCGATCAGCCGCCAGCGGGCGGTGTGGGCGGTGGCTTGGGACATGGGGACCCGTTCATTCCCCCTCCCGCTCGCGGGAGGGGTTAGGGGTGGGAACGCGGCCGGTCATGGCTGCGCTCCATCCGATCGTTGAAGGCCCACCCCCAGCCCCTCCCGCGAGCGGGAGGGGGGAGGCGGCTCGGCTCAGCCCGCCTGGGCGTCGACCGGCGCGCGGCCGCGCTTGACCATCATCTTGTTGAGCGCGTTCACATAGGCGCGGACCGAGGCGACCATCGTGTCCTGGTGCGCGCCGCGTCCCCGCGTGGTGCGGCCGTTCTCCGACAGGAGCACCGACACCTCGGCCTGCGCGTCGGTGCCGCCGGTGACGGCATGGACCTCGTAGCGTTCGAGCACCGAGCTATCGTGCGGCACGATCATGCGGATCGCGTTGAACAGCGCGTCGACCGGGCCGTTGCCGCGCGCGGTGACGGTCTTCTCCTCGCCGTCGACCTCCAGCGTCAGGATCGCGCGCTGCGGCCCGTTCGAGCCGCAATAGACCTCGACCTCCTTGACCTGGATCGAATCGTGGCCGCGCAGCACCTCGTCGTCGACCAGCGCGACGATGTCCTCGTCATAGACCGCCTTCTTGGCGTCGGCGAGCGCCTTGAAGCGGCCGAACGCGTCCTGGAAGGCGTTGTCGCCCAGCGCATAGCCCAGCTCCTCCAGCTTCTGGCGGAAGGCGGCGCGGCCCGAATGCTTGCCCATCACCAGGCTGCTATGGGTCAGGCCGACGCTCTCCGGGGTCATGATCTCGTAGGTCGAGCTGTCCTTGATCATGCCGTCCTGGTGGATGCCGCTCTCATGCGCGAAGGCATTGGCGCCGACGATCGCCTTGTTGGGCTGCACCTGGAAGCCGGTGATGCCCGAGATCAGGCGCGAGGCGCGGGTGATCTCGGTCGAGACGACGTTGGTCGCATAGGGCATCACGTCCTGGCGGACCTTCAGCGCCATCGCGATCTCCTCGATCGCGGCGTTGCCGGCGCGCTCGCCGATGCCGTTGATGGTCGATTCGACCTGGCCCGCGCCGTTCATGATCGCCGCCAGCGTGTTGGCGACGGCGAGGCCCAGATCGTTGTGGCAATGGGTCGAGAAGACGGCGAGGTCGGCGTTGGGCACCCGTTCGATCATGTCGCGGAACATCGCGCCATAGGTCTGCGGGGTCGCATAGCCGACCGTGTCGGGCAGGTTGATCGTCCGCGCGCCGGCCGCGATCGCGGTCTCGATCGCGCGCGCCAGGAAGTCGGGCTCGGTCCGGGTCGCATCCTCGGCCGACCATTCGACGTCGGGGCAGATGTTGCGGGCGTGGCGCACCGTCCGGTCGATCGCCTCCAGCACCTCGTCGGGGCTCTTGTTGAGCTTCACCCGCATGTGCAGCGGCGAAGTGGCGATGAAGGTGTGGATGCGCGGCGCGACGGCGTGCTGGACGGCCTCCCATGCGCGGTCGATGTCGGCGGCGGCGGCGCGCGCCAGGCTGGCGACGGTCGCCGTCTTGCACTGGCGGGCGACTTCCGACACAGCCTCGAAATCGCCGGGGGAGGCGATGGCGAAGCCCGCCTCGATGATGTCGACGCCCAACGTCTCGAGCTGGGCCGCCACCTGCAGCTTCTCCTCGAGGTTCATCGAGCAGCCCGGCGATTGCTCGCCGTCGCGCAAGGTGGTGTCGAAAATCCTGATCGTCTTGGTCACGGGGCCTGCTCCTGCTGCAGGGTGGTCATTCGGGGTTTCTGTCGGGACCCTTAGACGCCGTGGCTTGCCGGGCCTGTTTCGACCCCAAGCGAAATCGCGCGCCTAAGGGCGCGTAAGTCGAAGCAGGAGAAGGGCGAACGGCCGCGTCATTACGAGGCGGTCCTTACACATAAGCGGTCGGGTAAGTCCATAGCGCAATCGCCTTTTCGACAATCACGTCATCCCGGCGAAAGCCGGAATCTCCCTTTTCTTCCAGCGTCGCTCCCGCTCCAACGTCGAGAAGGCAGGGAGATTCCAGCTTTCGCTGGAATGACGGTGGGGCTCGGGAGAATCACCCCTTCGGCCGCAGCGCCTCGATCATCGACGCCGTCGCGCTGCCGCGCTTCGCGGGCTTGGGCTGGTCGGGGCTGGGCGACCAGCCCGACAGGTAGACGAGGTCGAAGCTCTCGCGCAGCCGGCCGTCGGGCCCGGCCTCCGCCTGGAAGCGACCGAACAGCTCGGCCAGCCAGGCGCGGCCGGGTGCGGTGCGGGCGCGCTGGGCGAGGATGTTGGTCGCCGCCATGCCGCGCAGGTCGTGGATCAGCCGGATCGGATCGCCATAGCCGACGTCGAGCGGCTCGCCGTCCGCCACCTGCAAGGCGAAGCCCGCGCGCGACAACAGGTCGCCCGCCGCGCGCACGTCGACCTGCGGATGGATGCGCGCCGCCGCGCCGCCATGCGTCGCGCTGTCGGCGGCCAGCGTCGCGCGCTTGAGCCAGGCGAGGCTGCCCGCCCCGGCGAAGGCGCCGAGGAACAGCCCGTCGGGGCGCAGCACCCGGCGGATCAGCGTCAGCGCGCCCGGCAGGTCGTTGACCGTGTCGAGCGTGCCGACCGCGACGACGAGATCGAAGCTGGCGTCGGCGAAGGGCAGGCGATCCTCGTCGCACTGCACCCCGCCCGCGGCGCGCGCGAAGGCGAAGCCGGGATCGGCATTGACGATGCGTCGCCCCGGCGCGGCGAAGCGCCGGGCGATCCGCCCGTCATGACAGCCGAGGATCAGCGCCCGGCCGAAATCGCGCGTCACCATCGCCAGCCGCTCGGCCAGCTCGTCGGCCATGTGATCGATCAGGAAGGCGTGATCGGCGAAGCGCGCGGCGGCCCGGCCGCGGCGAAGGCGGCGGAGCGAACGGTCGAAAATCGCGGGCTGGTCCATTGCGCGCGCTTGTGCCGCCGGCGCGCTTGCGTGACAAGACGGCATCGGGGGGACGTCATGCGGCTGCTGGTCGGGGGATTGCGGGGGATCGCGGGCGCGGGGCTGCGCTTCGCCCTGCCGCCGCGCTGTCCCGGTTGCGGCGTGATCACGCCCGACATGCACCAGTTCTGCCTCGACTGCTGGTCGGCGCTCGATTTCCTCGGCGATCCGCAATGCGCGCGCTGCGGGGCCCCGTTCGAGGTTGATCCGGGGCCCGGCGCCTTGTGCGGCGGCTGCCATGCCGATCCGCCCGCGTTCGATTCGATGCGCGCCGCCGTCGCCTATGGGCCGATCGCCCGCGCACTCGCGCTCAAGCTCAAATATGGCCGCCGGCCCGGCATTGCCCACACCATGGCCGCGCAGTTGCGCCGGCATCTGCCCGGGGGCGAGGCTCTGGTGGTGCCGGTCCCGCTCCATCGCTGGCGGATCTGGACGCGCGGCTACAACCAGTCGGCGCTGATGGCGCGGGCCGTCGTTCGCGGAACCGGACATCTCCTCGCGCTCGACGCGCTGGTCCGCACCAGGGCGACTCCGTCGCTGCGCGGGCTGGGCCCAGACCAGCGGGCCAAGGCTGTGCGCGGCGCCTTCGCGGTGCGCGACCGGGGGGCGGTCAAGGGGCGGGCGGTGCTGCTGGTCGACGACGTCTACACGACGGGCGCCACCGCCGATGCCTGCGCGCGGGCGCTCAGGCGGGCCGGCGCAAGCCGGGTCGACCTGATCTGCTGGGCGCGCGTGGTGCGCGACGAGGATGTCGCGCGTTGACTTTCGCGGCCGGCGACAACATTTCGGGGTGGAAAAGGAAATGGATCGCATGCCCAAGGTCGAAATCTACACCAAGGCCTTCTGCCCCTATTGCTCGCGCGCCAAGGCGCTGCTCGAGACGAAGGGCGTCGGTTTCGAGGAATATGACATCAGCATGGGCGGCCCGAAGCGCGCCGAGATGATCGAGCGCGCCCGGGGCGGATCGACCGTGCCGCAGATCTTCATCGACGACCGCCACATCGGCGGCTGCGACGACATGTTTGCGCTCGATCGCCAGGGCAAGCTCGACCCGCTGCTGGCGGCCTGAGCGATGCGCGTCGCCGTCCTCCAGAGCCGCACCGGGATCGATCCCGCCACCAACGCCGCGATCCTCGTCGATGCGGTCGCGCAGGCGAAGGCGGGCGGGGCGGACATGTTGTTCACGCCCGAAATGTCGGGCCTGCTCGACCAGGACCGCGCCCGCGCCGCCGGGCATCTGCGCGACGAGGGCGGCGATCCGGTGCTGGCGGCGGTGCGCGCGGCGGCGGCCGAGCAGGGCATCTGGGTCGATCTCGGCTCGCTGGCCTTGACCGGCGGGGCCGATGGACGGCTCGTCAACCGCGGCTTCGTGATCGACGACACTGGCGCGATCCGGGCGCGCTACGACAAGATCCACCTGTTCGACGTCGACCTGCCGACCGGCGAGAGCTGGCGCGAATCCAGGGCCTATGCGCCCGGCGAGCGCAGCGTGATCGCGACGACGCCCTGGGCCAGGATCGGCCTGTCGATCTGCTACGACATGCGGTTCCCCGATCTCTACCGCGCGCTCAGCAATGCGGGGGCGGAGATATTGTCGGTGCCGGCCGCCTTCACCGTGCCGACCGGCCGGGCGCATTGGCATGTGCTGCTGCGCGCCCGCGCGATCGAGGCGGGGGCGTTCGTCGTCGCCGCCGCGCAATGCGGCGAGCATGAGGACGGCCGCGCCACCTATGGCCATTCGCTGGTGGTCGATCCGTGGGGCGAGGTGCTGCTCGACATGGGCGAGGGGCAGGGCGTCGGCTTCGCCGATCTCGACATGGCGCGGCTCGCCGACATCCGCCTGCGGGTGCCCGCGCTGAAGAATCGCCGCCCGATCGGCGCGGTCGAGGTCAGCGCATGATCGTCTTCGATCTCGCTTGCAACACTGCTGGCCATGTCTTTGAAATCTGGTTCGGATCGTCCGCCGACTATGAGGACCAGAAGGCGCGCGGGCTGGTCATGTGCCCCTATTGCGGATCGACCGACGTCGACAAGGCGGTGATGGCCCCGAACGTCGCCGCCAAGGGCAACCAGCGCAGCGAGCCATCCGCCACGGCGCCGGTCCCGGCCGCCGCCAACGTCCCGTCGCCCGAGGCGTTCAAGGCGATGGTGGGCAAGCTCGCCGAGGTTCAGGCGAGGATGCTCGAGGGCTCCGACTATGTCGGCAGCCGCTTCGCCGACGAGGCGCGCTCGATGCATCTGGGCGAGCAGGAGAGCCGCCCGATCCACGGCCAGACCAGCCCCGAGGAAGCCAAGGCGCTGATCGACGAGGGCGTGCCGGTCGCGCCGCTGCTGCTCCCCGTGCGTCCGCCGAAAAGCGAGAACTGACGAGCTTATTCGGCGATCCGCGTCCAGCTCTGCGACTTGCAGCCGATCCGCCCGACCAGGCAGCCGCTGCCCTTCAGATGGGTTTCGTCGACCACCTCGATCGTTCCCGAGAAGGTCTTGCCGATATCGGGGACGAACACCTTGCCGCGCCACAGGCCCGGTTTCTGCAGCCGGAAATCCTTGAACAGCGTCGCGCCGACCAGCTTGTCGGTCCCGCCGCGCGCGGCGTCGGCGCGGGCCTTGTCGTTCGCCCAGACCACGACGCCGCACATCCGCTGGCCGCAGGGCTCGGCGCGAACATGGACGCTGTTCTGGGGGTTGCGCCAGGTGCCGAACGACTGATCGGCGCGGGCAGCGCCGGCGGCGACCGGGACGCTGGCGAGGGCGAGGGCCGCAAGGCCCGGGATCATCTTCATCCGACCATCTCCTCGGCCCGAGGCTATGGAGTCCGTGCGCGCCGCGCAAGCCGTTCCGCTATCGCAGCCGTTCGGCCAGGAAATCGACGAAGACCCGAACCCGCGCGGGGGTGTTGGCGCCGCCGACGAACACCGCGTGGATCGCCTCGACGTCGCCCGGATTATATTCCTCGAGGATCGGCACCAGCCGTCCGGCGGCGATCCGCTCGACGACGCTGAAGGCGCCCACCCGGGTGATGCCGACGCCGGCCGTGGCGAGCTGGGCGAGCGTCTCGCCATTGTTCGCCTCGATGCTGCCCCGGACGCCCAGCGCATAATCGCGCCCGTCCTTGCGGAACGGCCAGACCGGCTCGACCCGGCGGAAGTTGAAGTTGAGGCAGACATGGTCGTGGAGGTCCTCGGGGACCGATGGCGTGCCGTGGCAGGCGAGATAATCGGGCGAAGCGACGATCACCCGCCGGGTCTCGCCCAGCTTGCGCGCGGTCAGCGCGCTGTCGGCGAGCGGGCCGAAGCGGATCGCGACGTCGGCCTGTCCGCCGGCGACGTCGACCACCCGGTCGGTCAGCCCAACGTCGACCAGGATATGGGGATGAAGGCGGACGAAGTCGCCGAGCAGCGGCACGACGCATTGCCGCCCATGCGCCAGCGACACGCTGACCCGCAACCGCCCGCGCGGCGCGCCCTGGTCGGCGATCGCCTGCTCGGCGTCGTCGAGATCGGCGAGGATGCGGCGGGCGGCGCCGAGATAGGCCTGCCCCTCGACCGTCAGGGTCAGCGCTCGGGTGGTGCGCAGCAGCAGGCGGACGCCCAGCCGCGCCTCGATCCGGTCGATCGCCCGGCTGACCGCCGACGGGGTGAGGCCCAGCTTCCGTCCGGCCGCCGAGAAGCTGCCCTCCGCCGCCACCGCCGCGAACAGTTCGAGCGCGCGGGCGCGGTCGGTGTCGCCGCTTATCTTTGCGTCCATGTCAAAAATCCTTCGCTTTCCGCTGCTCTACTCTCGCAGGGTTTCGTCGTCCATCTGTGCCCCTGCGTAGCAGCGGAGGGACGATCTTCCATCCGATGCCGGCCTCATCAAGGAGCTTGCCCGATGAAGTTCAATCCGCCCTTGCTCGCCCTGGCGGCGGGCGCCTTCGGGATCGGCGTGACCGAGTTCGCGCCGATGGGGCTGTTGCCCGTCATCGCCCGCGACCTGGACGTTTCGATTCCCGCGGCCGGCCTGCTGATCAGCGCCTATGCGCTGGGGGTGCTGCTCGGCGCGCCGCTGATGACGCTCACCACCGGCCGCGTGCCGCGCCGGACCCTGCTGATCCTGCTCGCGGCGATCTTCACCGTCGGCAACCTGCTGGCGGCGGTGTCGAACGGCTATGGCATGTTGCTCGTCGCCCGGCTGATCACCTCGCTCAACCATGGCGCCTTCTTCGGCGTCGGATCGGTCGTCGCGGCCAGCCTGGTGCCGGCCGAGCGGCGCGCGGGAGCGGTCGCCGCGATGTTCATGGGCCTGACGATCGCCACCGTCGTCGGCGTGCCGCTGGCCACCTGGGCGGGCGACCAGCTGGGCTGGCGCGCCTCCTTCTGGGGAATCGCGGGGCTCGGCCTGCTGACGATGGCGGCGTTGCGGCTGACCTTGCCGGCGATGCCCGCGCCGAGCGGCGGCGACGCGCTGGCCGAGCTGCGGGTGCTGCGGCGCGGCCCGGTGCTCGCGGCGCTCGGCCTGACGGTGATCGCGTCGAGCGCGATGTTCACCGTCTTCACCTATATCGCCCCGATCCTGCGGGAGGAGACCCATGCGTCGCTGGGCTTCGTCACGGCGATGCTGCTCACCTATGGGGTCGGGATGACCGTGGGCAACTGGATCGGCGGGCGTTTCGCCGACCGTTCGGTCGACCGGACCCTGATCGTCACCCTGGCCTCGCTGGTCGCCGTGCTCGCCGCGCTGGCGCTGCTGATGCCCTATGCCGTGCCGACCGCGATCCTCGTCTTCCTGTGGGGAGCGGTCAATTTCGCGCTGGTGCCGCCGTTGCAGATCCGGGTGATGTCCGCCGCCGCAGAGGCGCCGAACCTTGCCTCCGCGGTCAATATCGGCGCCTTCAACCTGGGCAACGCGATCGGCGCCGCGCTGGGCGGCGCGGTGATCGCGGGCGGGCTCGGCTATCCGGCGGTGGCGCTGGCCGGCGCGGCGGCATCGGCGCTGGGGCTGCTGGCGATCCTGCTGGGCCGGTCGGGCGAGGGCGTTCCGGCGCTGGCGGAGGCCCGGCGCTGATCGAGGCGGCGAACGGCCAGGCGTCATGAAGCGATGATAGTGGCATCGGGCGGGGACGAACCCATATTGGTTGTCCATCGCACCATCGAGGCCGGGAGCCGCACATGAGCATCGCCGACAGATTCGCCCTATTTTCGAAGCTGCACGTCGCGGGCGATCCGCTCCGCCTCGTCAACGTCTGGGACGCCGGCAGCGCGCGTGCCGTGGCCGAAGCCGGCGCGCCGGCGCTGGCGACGAGCAGTTGGGCGGTCGCCGCCGCCGCCGGCTATCCCGATGGCGAGGAGCTGCCGTTCGACGCGCTGCTCGCCACCGCCTCCGCCATCCTGCGGGCGACCGACCTGCCGGTCAGCGTCGATTTCGAGGGTGGCTATGCCGATGCGCCCGACGAGGTGCAGGGCCATGCGCGGACGTTGCTCGGGCTCGGCCTGGTCGGCTGCAATTTCGAGGACCGCAAGGTTCGGGGCGAAGGGCTCCATGGCGTCGAGGACCAGGCGGCGCGGTTGCGCGCGATCGTCGCGGCGGCGGCGGGGCTCGATCGTCCCATCTTCATCAACGCCCGCACCGACCTGTTCCTCGGCACCGATCCGGCCACCCATGCCGGCCGGGTCGACGAGGCGCTGGTCCGGGCGGAGGCCTATGCGGCGGCGGGGGCGGGGAGCTTCTTCGTCCCCGGCCTCGGCGATCCGGCGCTGATCGCGCGCATCTGCGGAGCGAGCCCCTTGCCGGTCAACGTGATGGTGCTCGACCCGACCGCCGACCTCGCCGCGCTCGCGAGGCTCGGCGTCGCGCGGATCAGCTTCGGTCCGGCGCCCTATGTCGCGGCGATGCAGTCGCTCGCCGCGCTGGCCGGGCAGCTATTGGGCCATTGATCGCCGGCGGGCTTTTCGCGCGATCGCCCGCCGCCTATCTGGACATCGGCGCGGGGCACGATAAGAGATGCGCCGTCCGCCGACGTGCCCCGGTAGCTCAGCAGGACAGAGCAACGGTTTCCTAAACCGCAGGTCGGGAGTTCGAGTCTCTCCCGGGGCACCAGCGCCGCCTGGCACGACACGCCCGGCGACGAGAACGCAAACCCTTGCCCTCTATCGATCGATCGCTTTCCGTTCGCGGGCGAGAAGCGAGCGCTTGCGCCGGAAGCCCCATCGATAACCGGAGATCGAGCCGTCCTTCCTGATGACGCGGTGGCACGGCACCAGCACGGCCACCGCATTGTTGGCGATGGCGGCGGTGACGTCGCGCGCATCCCTGGTGCCGAGCCTGGCGGCCAGCGCGCCGTAGCTCGTCGTCTCGCCGCTCGGAATGTCCCTCAGCATCGTCCACACCATGACCTCATAGGGCGTTCCCCGCAGGTCGAGCGGCAGGCCCGGATCATAGCCGGGCTCCTCGATCGCGCGGACGGCCTTCGCGACGATCGGGGCGAGCTCGTCCGGTCGCTCATGGACGACGGCCTCGGGAAAGCGGGCGCGAAGGGCCTGCTCCACCGCCGGCCGTTGGTCGCCGAACTCGATCGCGACGATCCCGCGATCGGAGACGGCGACCATGACATCTCCGAGGGAGCTCGTCCCCCAGGCGAAGCGGATGATCTCTTGCATGGCGATACTCCGGTCAGGGGGCGTCGTGGAAAATGATTCCGAGGCAATGGCGCCGGCCCGAGCGCAGGCGGCTCACCCCATGGCGCATGTTCACGCGATAGACGCCGCGCGTGCCCTGCACCGGCCGATGATGGACCGCGAAGGCGACCGCATCGCCCTGCCTTAGGGGCACGACCTCGGCCCGGCTCTGCATGCGGGGACGCTGTTCGGTGAGGACGAACTCGCCGCCGGTGAAGTCCTCCCCCGGTTCCGACAGCAGGATGGCGACCTGGATGGGGAAGACGAGCTCGCCGTAGAGGTCCTGGTGCAGGCAATTATAGTCGCCCGGCCCATATTGCAGCAGCAGCGGCGTCGGCCGGGTCTGCCCGGCCTCGCGGCAGCGGGCGAGATAGGAGGCGTGGTCGACGGGATAGCGCTCCCCGATCCCCATCCGCTCGTTCCACCGGTTGGCGAGACCCGCCAGACGAGGATAGATCGCCGTCCGGAGCGCGCCGACCGGATCGGGCAGGGGATAGTTGAAATAGCGATATTCGCCCTTGCCGAAGCCGTGCCGGCCCATGACGACCCGGCTGCGGAAACGGCTTTCGTCCGGGTAGAGCGCCGCGATCGCCCGACATTCGTCGGCGGCGAGCAGGCTCGGCAGGATCGCGCAGCCGAAACCGTCCAGCTCGCCGGTGATCGCCGGCCAGTCATAGGCTGCCGCCCGGTCCTCCGCCGCCCGAACCTCCGCCGGTAGCGTCGCGGAGGCCGGGAGCCGGGAAGCCGCGTCGTTCATCGAAGTTACTCCTCGTCATCGCGTCATGCCCCGAAATAGGCCGCGTCCTCGCGGTCCAAACTCCGGTCCTTGTTCTTGAATCGGAAAGCCCGCCCGGCCGCTCAGGCCAGCCGGAAAATGTCGTCCGTGCCGAGCAGGAAGACCTCGCCCGACAGAAGGCGCAGGCGGATCTCGCCGCCCGCGAGAAGCGACCATTCCGCCAGTCCGTCGTCGACCATCCGTCCGATCCGTTCGAGCACGGCGGCCCTATGGGGATCGTTCGCCATGGCGCGGGTGCCGCAGCGCCCGATGCGCCGCGGATCCGTCACAGTGCTTTCCGGAAGGTCAGGTTGATGCGCTGTCGTCCGAGCATCTCGTGCTCGCCGTCCTTCAGTTCCGCGACGCCGTGGAAATGCAGGCGCGACGGTCCGCCCCATGCCGCGATATCGCAGTGCTCCAGCGCAAATCTCCGGGGCCTGTCGTCCCGTTTCGCTCCGCCGAACAGGAAGGTCGCCGGCAGCCCGAGCGAGACCGATATGATCGGGTGCGCGACATCCCGCTCGTTGCGATCCTGATGGAGCGAGAGGCGCGCGCCGGGGATATAGCGGTTGATGAGGCAGGCGTCCGGCTGGAACCCGCCATGGCCGGCGGCTTCCGCCGCGGCGCGGGCAAGCGCCGCGAAGCAATCGGGCATGGCGGGCCAGGGCGAAGCCGTCTTCGGGTCGATCCCGTCATAGCGATAGCCGGAGCGGTCGGTGAGCCAGCCGGCCGCGCCGCAATTGGTCATGGCGACCGACATGACATGACCGCCGGGCGTGGTCATGTGCCGGAAGGGCGAAATCGCGAGGACGTCCCGAAGCGCGGCAAGCAGCTCCGCCTCATAGGGCCGCGCGAACCCGCGCAGCAGGATCGCGCCGGCCGCCATGGTCACCACGGGAGGTTCCGCCTCCCCATCGAACAGATCACGCATGGCCCGTCTCGACGGAAGGATGAACGACAACGCGATAGCCGGCGCGCAATGCCGCCACCGTCGACGGTGGCGTCAGCAGGCGCTCCGCCCGCGGCAATGGCTCGGGCGGGCCATAGCCCCTGTCGGTCCAGCACCGGGCCAGGCCCTCATGGAGCAGGAAGGCCGCGCCCGCGTTCGCGACCATCGTGCCGTCGGGAAGGTCGATCGGCCGGCCCGGCGCCGGATGCGCGCGACGGCCGATCCGTTCCGCGTGCAGGACGGCGTCCATGGCTCCGGCGGAGGGCTGGGGAAGCCCCTGTCCCGCCGCCCATGCTTCGCGGAAGCGCAACGCAGCGGGGCGGCGGCACAGGAAACAGGGGCGATGGCCGGCGGCGAGCGCGACCGCTTCGTCGAGGAAGAACAGTTCCGTCCAGCTCCGGCCGCCCATCACGGCACGGCGACGGTCCCGGTAGTCACAGGTGCAGATCAGCCATGCCTTGCTCGTCCAGCGACGCTTTCCCAGCGTCCTGGTCGCGGGATCGTGGAGGATGCCGCGATTGCCGGTGAACAGGCCGCGCTGGTCGATGGCGACGATGTCGCCGAAGGGGGTGACCCGGTTCTGGAGCGGCATGACGCCCTACGTCCCGGCAGGCGCGCGATCGCGCGGGATGCGCCACAGATACCATGTGGCGACGGTGCGATGCGGCGCCCAGGCGCTGGCGATCCCGCGCAATGCCCTGGGCGTCGGCGGTGCGGGCAAGGCCTTCAGCAGGCGATAGCCCTCGCGCGCGCCGAAATCGTCGGCGGGCAGGACGTCGAGCCGTTCGAGCGAATAGATCAGCAGCATCTCGACCGTCCAGCGGCCGATCCCCCTGATGGCGGTGAGGCGATCGATCAGCGCCTCGTCCTCCATCGCGGCCGCGGCGTCGCGGCCGGGAACGAAGCCGGACAGCGCGGCGCCGGCGATCGCCTGGATGGTGGCGGCTTTCGCGGCGGAGAAGCCGCACGCGCGCAAGGCGTCGGGATCGGCATCCGCGAGCTGCTTCGGCGAAGGAAAGCCATGACCGCCCAGCCTGGTCTTCAGCCGGCCGATGATGGCGTCTCCGGCCCTGGCGGTGAGCTGCTGATAGGCGATCGACCGGACCAGCGCCTCATAGGGTTCGCGAGCCGCCTTCGGATCGTGCCGGCACGGACCGACCCGTTCGATCAGCCGCGCCCAATCCGGGCCGACGCTCTTCAGGAAGTCCACCGACTCCGCATATCGGGGATCATCCACGACGGGTAGGCGAGGGAAAGGAGGTTCCGGTCATGGTCCTGCATTTCTGATCGATGATGTCGGGAGAAGGTGATCCGCTCCGTGGTCGGGCGCACTCCGTCCCTTGCTCTGGAATTCGCTTTGCCCGCCGTCGGACGCCGCTTCTTATCCCGGAAGTGAAGCCATCCGACGCTGGAGCCGTCGATCGCTCGCTACAACCCGACCAGCTTGAGCATCGCGTCGGCGGTGCCTTCGAGGCCGTGGCGCGCCTCGCCGCGTCCCCGGCCGGCCATCGGCGCTTCCTCGACGATCAGCAGGCCGTCGCCGGCTTCGACGCGGTCCTTGAAGAGCTGCTCCCGGCCGAGGAAATAGGGCCAGAAGGTTTCGGTCCGCGCCACCGAATAGGCGAGGTCGGCCGAGAAGCCGACGAGCTGGTCCTGCCCGAAGACGCGGCCCTGCTCGGCGCGCTCGACCCGGACGCCGCGCCCGCCCTTGAGCGCCAGCCGCGTCGGGCCGTGGAAGACGAGATAGCGAAGCTGCAGGGTCAGCCAGGCGTTGAGCGAGAAGAGCCGCCAATGGCTGCTGATCCGCAAGGGACGGCCGATCGGCTGCGCCACCGCCGCCAGCGCGCGGGGCTGAAGGACGCAGGCGGCGCCTTCGGGCAGCGACAGGATCACCGTCTCGGCGAAGGGATCGCGCACCGCCGATATCGTCGTCGTCTCCCCGTCGCCCCGGATCCGGGTCAGGAAGGCGAGGCCGCTGACCAGGCTGGACAGCGGGTGGCGATAGTCGAGCAGCCAGCGGGTCGCCTTGGCGCCGCCATGCGAGGTTGATTGGAGATAGTCCTGCCGCACCAGCAGTTCCTCGCCCCGGTCGAGACGGATCGCGACCGAGGTGGTCGACGGGCCGGGCAGGGGGATGGCCGTCCCGCCGCCGCCCGGAACGCTGAGCCGGATCGCGGCGCGGCGCATCGCCATCGGCGCGAGCAGGAAAAAGAAGGCCAGCCGGATCGCATAGGGCGTCAGCAGGATCGCCAGCAGCGCCCAGGCCGCCGCGATCAGGATCGGCCGCAGCCCCAGGCGATCGGCCCAGAGACGCGCGCGTTCGGACCAGTTCCCCGCCCATTCGGTCCGCGCCCGATCGACATCGGCCGCGAACCGCTCTTGCCAGGCATCGAGCCGGGCGCCGGCCTCCGTCTCGGACCCCGCGAGCAGGGCCTCGGCGCGGGTGCGGGCGAGGGCGGCTTCGCGGCTCGTGGCGGCGAGCAGGTTGTGGCGGCCGACCTGTCGCCGCGCTTCGGCGCAGGCGGTCGCCGTCCGCGCGGCGAGCGCGCGATGCTCGTCATTGTCGAGCCAGGACCGCACCCGCCACCGCCAGCGCTGCTCGAACGCGGCGAGGTCTTCGCGCGCGCCGTCGCAGCCGTGGATCGCCGCCTGCGCCGCGGCGCGCTGTGCTTGCAGGTCGGTGGCGGCGGCGATGCTCGCCCGGTCGGCCAGCGCGAGCGAGCGCGCCGCCCGCAGCGCGCCGATCTCGCGATCGAGCATCAGCGCGCGCAGCTCGCGCCGCTTCGCCGCGAGCAGGGCGTCGCGGCCCTGCAAGGCAAGGACGAAGGTCGACGGCGCATTGCGCCCGGCCTGTTCGAGCGCCATCTTCTCGCGTTCGGCCAAGGCGATGCGGGCGTCGATCGCCGCCACGCCCTGTTGCCGCGTTTCGGCCACCGATGTCCCGATCGCATCCCGCGCGGTGGCGATCTCGCGATCGAGCTGGCGGCGCGAGAGGTCGAGCGCTTCGTAGCGCTGCTGCGCCTGCCGGTCGCCCTCGATCTCGCGCTTGATCCACGGCAGCGCGAAGGTCGCGAAGCCGATCGCGCAGACCAGCAGGGCATAAAGCAGCAACCGCCGCCCCAGCCAGCCGAACGCCCGCCCGATGATGTTCAACGCCATGACAGGCTCATAACGCCCTCGACCGGCTTCGCGGAAGACATGGGCGCGGATTTGATCGGACGCATCCCGGTTTTCGCACCGGATCGGACCGAGAGGCTTGTCAGCCTGACTATATCGTGCCGAAGATATAGCCGGAATTTTGGGGAGGGGCCTGTGAATCGATGGATGGAAGCCATTCTCGTCTTTGGGCCGGTGCTGCTTCCCTTCATCGCGATGCCCCTGTTGTGGCGCCGCATGAAGCGGGTGCGCGATGAAGCCTACAGGGCGCGGGAAGCCGAGCGACCCGAACCGCAATGGCAGGAAACCATCGATACCCGCGACGGCCTGCGCATCGTTCGTGATCAGCAAACCAATGAGGAATTGATCAAGCTCGGAGACCGGGCGTCTCATTCGCACTGGCCGATCAGCGATCCTTGACGATCGGAGCGGATGAACGAGGATCGTCTTCGCAGGAAATCAGAAGATTTATTATAATTTCAGTATATTAAATGGTAATCCTGAGAATCTTTCTCGGATGAAGGGCGCCGGTGGCAATTAATTAATGGAGCTTCGCCCCTGCCTTGGGCGTTCGATTGTCCGTGCCGGGTCAATGGCATGTGATGGAGGACGACGATGGGTGAATATACCGATAAGGCGAAGGGTGCCGTCAACGAGGCGATCGGCAAGGCAAAGCAATCGATCGGCAAAGAGGCGAACAAGCCGGGCCTGGTCGCCAAGGGCATCGCTCAGGAAGCCAAGGGAGCTGCCCAAAAGCTTAAAGGCGCGGCCGAGGGCGTGGCCAAGAAGCTTTGACCGATGGAGAGTTGGCCCTTCCGCAGAGGGCCAACCTCCTTTCTGGCATATCGAAACCCGGAAGGCTGATCAGCGGCACATCCTGTCGCGCAGCTATTGCCGCCGAGCCCGACGATTTCATGCGCGCGCGGATGGCCTAATTGGTCGACCTGATCGAAGCCAACTCCGCTTGTGGATTTTGGCTGAGCTACTAGCAAAAGTCGGAATTCCGACATCGGAAAGTCGGAACGAGGTCGTATCGGACCGAATTGCGCGAACTAAGTACCTGAAAAGATTGGAGCGGGTGAAGGGAATCGAACCCTCGTCGTAAGCTTGGGAAGCTTCTGCTCTACCATTGAGCTACACCCGCCCGGTTCGCGCCGCTTGCCACAGCCGGGGCGGATCGGTCAACGACATTAGTCGTCGGAAACGCAAAGCGCTTCCGCCTCGAATGATCAGGCTCTATGGGGGCGCCATGAACCAGCCCTCATCGTTCGGCGAGCGCGACCTGCGTTCGGCGCTGCTGCGCGGCCTGCGCGGCGAATGTCCGGCCTGCGGCGACGCCAAGCTGTTCGGCCGCTTCCTCAAGCCCGTCCCGCATTGTCCGTCCTGCGGGCAGGACTGGACGGTGCACAGCGCCGACGACATGCCCGCCTATCTGGTCGTGCTGATCCTGGGCCATGTGCTCGTGCCGATCCTGGTCGCGGTCAACATGCGCTACGATCTGCCGATGTGGCTCGACATGACGCTGTGGCCGGGGCTGGCGGTAATCCTGGCGCTGCTGATGATCCAGCCGGCCAAGGGCGTGGTGATCGGCTTCCAATGGGCCAGGCGGATGCACGGCTTCGCAAGAGGGCGCTGACGGGGCATAAGGGCGTAGGGCAAAAGGGGAGCATCATGAGGACGATCCTGCTGTTTCTGCTGGTCGTCGCGGCGGCCGTCGTCGCGATACCGTTCATTCCGCTCAAGACCGCGATCGGCCTGATGCAGCTCGACCGCGTCGGCTTCGAGGCCGCGCAGGTCGAGGGCAATCTGTGGGAAGGGCAGCTCTACGACGCCCGGCTCGCCAAGATACAGCTCGGCGACGTTACGAGCCGGATGTCGCTCGCGGATGCCGCCAAGGGTCGTATCCGCCTCGACGTCGAGGGCACCGACGAGGTCTCGCGGCTGAAGGGCGTGTTCAGCTACGGCCTCGGTGGCGCGGGGATCGACGATTTCAGCGTCGGCATGCCGGTGGTCGCGGGACCGCAGCCGATCGGCAACGTCACCTTGATCGTCGATGCGCTCAAGGCGCGTTTCCCCGGCGGCGACTGCGAAGACGGCAGCGGCCAGGTCCGCGCCTATCTGTCCGGCGCGCTGCCGATGGTCGGCCTGCCCGGCGAGATGAGCGGCCCGGCGCTGTGCCGCGACGGCAAGCTCACCTTCGACATGGCGAGCCCGAGCGGGCGCGAGCAGGAACAGGTGACGATCCTGTCGCCGACCAAGTTCAAGGTCCGCCTGTTCATCAAGCCGACCGCGCCGCGGGTCGAGCAGATATTGCAGTCGCACGGCTTCCAGCGCGCCGACGACGGCTATGCCTATGAGGAGGAACGCTCGATCTGACGGCGCTTCCCGCGCGCCGCGGATCGGGCCATAAGCCCGGCATGACATCGATCGGCCGCCTGATTCCCCTGTTCGTCGCCCTGCTGCTGGCCGTGGCGGGGGCCGGTGCCGCCCCGGCCGCGCATATCAAGGCGGTGCTGGAGGCGGAGACGCTGCGCCCGGCGGCCGGCAGCCGCATCACCCTGGCGCTTGGCATGACGCCCGAGCGCGACTGGCACGGCTATTGGCTGAACCCCGGCGACGCGGGCGCGCCCGCCGACATCGTCTGGACGCTGCCGCGCGGGGCGACGGTCGGCTCGTTGCGCTATCCGGTGCCGCAGCGGCTGATCGTCCAGGGGCTGATGAACTATGTCTATGAGCGGCCCTATGCGCTGCTGATGACGCTGACCGTGCCCAAGGGGCTCGCCCCCGGCACGCCGCTGCGCATCGCCGGCAAGGCCCGCTGGCTCGCCTGCTCGCCGACGATCTGCGTGCCCGAGCAGGGGCCGGTCGCGATCGACCTGACGGTCGGCGACGGCGCGGTGACGGCGGCGTCGCGCGCGCGCTTCGACGCATGGCGGGCGAAGCTGCCGATGCCGCTGGGACAGATGGCGAGCTTCGAGGCGAAGCCGGGCAAGCTGCGCCTCGCCATTCCCTTCCCCAAGGGACGGCCCGTCACGGCGCCCTATTTCTACCCCGCCACCGACGGGGTCGCCGACTATGCCGCGCCGCAGGCGATCAGCCGCCGCGGCGACCGCCTGATCGTCGAGATCAAGGCGGCGCGGAACCCGCAGCCGGTGCAGGCGATCGAGGGGCTGATCGCGATCGGGCCCGACCGGGGCCTGATGGTGACGGCCCGGCCCGGCCCGGTGCCCGCAGCGGGCGTGCCGATCGCCGGCGCGGGCGACGAGGCCGGGGAGGGGGGCGGCTGGCGCACCTTCCTGCTCGCGCTCGGCGGCGCCCTGCTCGGCGGGCTGCTGCTCAACGCCATGCCCTGCGTCTTCCCGATCCTCAGCCTCAAGGCGCTGAGCCTCGCGCGCAGCGGTGAGACCGATCGCCACGCCCGGGTCGAGGCGCTCGCCTATACCGCCGGGATCGTGCTGAGCTGCGTCGCTCTCGGGCTGCTGCTGCTCGGCCTGCGCGCGGGCGGCGCGGCGGCGGGCTGGGGTTTCCAGTTGCAGGACCCACGGATGGTGTTCGTCCTGCTGCTGCTCGTCACCGCGATCAGCCTCAACCTCGCCGGCCTGTTCGAGCTGCGCGTGGTCGGTATCGGCGAGGCGATGACCAAGGGGCGCGGCGCGCTCCCTGCCTTCTGGACCGGCGTGCTCGCGGCGCTGGTGGCGACGCCGTGCAGCGGCCCGTTCATGGCGGGCGCGGTCGGCGCCGCGTTGCTGCTGCCTCCGGCCGCCTCGCTGGCGGTGTTCGCCGGGCTCGGCCTGGGCCTGGCGCTGCCCTTCCTGCTGGTCGGCTTCGTGCCGGCGCTGCGCCGCCTGTTGCCGAAGCCGGGCGCCTGGATGGACCGGCTGCGCCGCATCCTCTCGGTCCCGATGTTCCTGACCGCGCTCGGCCTCGCCTGGGTGCTGGGTCAGCAGGCCGGGGTCGATCGCCTGGTGCAGGGGGTCGGCGCCGCGCTGCTGCTCGGCCTCGCGCTCTGGTGGGTCGGCGCGCGGCAGGCGCAGGGCAAGCGGCACAGCTGGATTCCGGTGGCGCCGGTGCTCGCCGCCGTGCTGGCGCTGCTGCTCGTCACGCCGTCGGGCGGCAGCCCGGCCGCCGCGGCGCCCACGGGCGAGGCCGGCGCGGAACCGTTCAGCGAGGCGCGCCTCGCCGCGCTCCAGGCACAGAAGAAGCCGGTCTTCCTCTATTTCACCGCCGACTGGTGCCTGACCTGCAAGGTCAATGAGAAGGCGGCGATCGAGCGGCCCGCGGTGCGCGAGGCGTTCGACCGGGCCGGCGTCGTGGTGATGGTCGGCGACTGGACCAACGGCGATCCCGCGATCGGCCGCTTCCTCGAGGCGCAGGGGCGTTCGGGCGTGCCGCTCTACCTGTTCTACGACAAGGACGGGCGGCAGGAGACGCTGCCCCAGCTGCTGACCCCGGCGACGCTCACCGCGCTCGCGGCCTGACCCGCGCCGCGCGATGGCGGTCTCATCCCCCTGCAACAAGGTCTGCGAGATCGAGCCGGCCAGCGGCTATTGCCGGGGATGCCGCCGTACGATCGAGGAGATCGTCGCCTGGCCCACCACCGACGATGCGTGGAAACGCGCGGTGATCGAACGACTGAAGGACCGGACGGTCAGGAGAGGTTGATCGCCGGCTTGCCGCGCTCGACGCTGGCGGTGGCGAGCGTCGCGATCGCACCGCCGGGGGTCGTCACCTGGTCGACGCCGCGGAAGCGGGTCTGCCACAGGTCGCGCGTCACCTCGCAGACCGCATAGCCCCGCTGGTCGCTGACATATTGAAGTGCCGGGTTGTGGGCGCGCAGCTGCGCCTGCACCTCGGGCCTGACCCATCCGTCGCCGCCCGAGCTGATCGAGGTGACGACGAATTCCGGCGCGGCGACCTCGCCCTTGCCGCCCTGGCGGCGCAGTTCGCCCGCGAAATTCTGGTGCTCGTCGCCGGTCATCACGATCACGTCGCCGCGTCCGGCGAAGCGCGCCGCCATCCGTTCGCGCGCGGCGTCATAGCCCGCCCAGCTGTCGAGGTTGCGGATCTCGCCGCCGCCGGGCTCGCTCTGGCGGTCGAGCGGCATCATCATCACCTGCTGGGCGACGAGGTTCCAGCGGCTGCCGCCGTCGCTCAGGCCGCGCTCCAGCCATTGCTCCTGCGCGCCGCCCAGCACCGTCCGCTTCGGATCGGCGACGGCGGGGCAGGTAGGCTCGAACCCGCCCTTGCACGGCAGCGGGCTGCGATATTGGCGCGTGTCGAGGAAATGCGTCGTCAGCAGGTCGCCGATCCGGCTGCGGCGGTAGAGCTGCATCGCGCCGCCGCTGGGCATCGACGCCCGGCGCAGCGGCATATGCTCATAATAGGCCTGCATCGCCGCCGCGCGGCGGATCGCGAACAGCGCGGGATCGGGCTGATAGGGACTGACGGTCGAGGTCCAGTTGTCGACCACCTCATGGTCGTCGAAGGTGGTGAACCAGGGCGCGACGCGATGCGCGGCCTGCAGGTCGGGGTCCATCTTGTACTGGGCGTAGCGGCGCCGATAGTCGCCGATCGTATAGCATTCGGTGCCGACATGATCGCGGACATGGACGCGCGCGCGGCCGTCGCGCTCATAGTTCACCTGCCGGGCGCGATCCTCGTAGATATAGTCGCCATAGTGCCAGATGAAGGCGACGTCCTCGCGCGCCAGATGGGCATAGGCGGTGAACAGCCCGTCCTCATAATGCTGGCATCCGGCCGCGGCGAAGCGCAGCCGGTCGAGCGCCGCGCCGGGCGCGGGCAGGGTGCGGGTCCGGCCGAGCTGGGTCTTGTCGCGGCCGAGGACGAAGCGATACCAATAGGGGCGGTCGGGCTGCAGGCCGGCAAGCTCGACATGGACCGAATGGCCGAGTTCGGGCCAGGCGGTCGCGCTGCCCTTCTGCGCGACCCGCTTCATCCCCTCGTCCTCATAGACGAACCAGTCGACGTCGACCGGGCCCATCGGCATGCCGCCATGCTCGTCGACCGGATCGGGGCAGAGCCGCGTCCAGATGACGAAGCCGTCATGGCTCGGATCGCCCGAGGCGATGCCGAGCCGGAACGGGAAGGCGGTGAGGAGTTGCTGGGCGCGGAGGATCGCGGGGGCGGCGACCAGGCCGACGCCGGCCCCGGCGAGAATCTGGCGGCGTGAAAACATGGACGTCCCCTGCAACCCGAGCGTTGCAGGCTTATGACGCGGGGGGAGGCTTCCTAGAAGCCCACTCGCGCGGTGACGCGGAAGTCGCGGCCGGCGAGCGGGGCGAAGTCCTTGAGGTAGCTCGCATGGCGCCGCGCGTTCACATCGAAGATATTGTGCGCGGCGAGCACGATGCTGGTCTCCGGACGGTCGGCGAACGGGCGCAGGGTCAGCGAGGCGTTGACCAGCGTGTAGCCGGCGGTCGGCGTCTCGAAGCTGGCGAGTCGCTGCGCCTTGTCGGTCCATTCGACCTCGACCCGGCCGTCGACCCTGGCGCTTTCGGCGCTCAGGCCGCCCAGCAGGCGCAGCGGGGGGATACGCGGGGCGGGACCAAAGCCGGTGATCTTCGCATGGACGAAATCGCCTAGCGCGTCGGCCTTGATCGCGAAGCCGCCGAGCTGGGCGAGATCGGCGGTCGCCTCGAGCTCCGCGCCGTAGAAGCGGGCCTTGGCCTGGGCGTAGCGGAACACGGGCAGGCCGTCTTCCAGCGTGCCGTCCGGGCTGTCGTAGATGAAGTTGTCGAACCAGTTGTGATAGATCGACGCGTGGATGGTGAAGCCCGGCCCCTTGCCGTGCAGCACGCCTTCGAGGCCCCAGCTCCGTTCGGTCTTGAAATCCGGGCTGCCGATCTCGAACGCCTCGGTGCCCGCGTGCGGGCCGTTGGCGAACAGCTCCTCGGCGGCCGGCGCGCGTTCGGTGCGCGACAGGTTGACGCCCAGCCGCCAGTCGTCGGTCACCCGGTAGGAGGCGCCGATCGATCCCGACAGCGTGTCGAAGTTGCGGCTGCCCTTGGGGAATTGCGGCTGGTCCTCGAACGGGTTGGCCGACAGCCAGCTCTTCTCGTAGCGCAGCCCGCCTTCGAGCTTCACCACGCCATAGTCGAGCTGCTGGAGGGTGAAGAGGCCGATCTGCTGGGTCTGGTTGCGCGGCAGGAAGGCTTCGTCGCCGACGACGTTGAAGTCGCGGATGAAGAACTGCGCGCCGGTCGCGCCATGCCACGCGCCATGATCGGCCTGGACCAGCTCGACCCGGCCTTCGAAGCCATTGTTGTAGAAGGCGGTGCCGACCGAGCCGTCCTCCTCCAGCTCGAAATGGCGATATTTGGCGTAGGCCAGCCGGGCGCGGATGGTCTGGATCACCGATCCGCCGGCGGCGATCTCCGCGCGCGCGTCGAAGCGGTTCTGGACGAGGTCGATGCGCGGCGCCTCCTGCTCCTGGCCCGGCTCGGTGGCGAAGCGGATCGGCACGCCGTAGCGGCTGTCATAATGGCTGTAGGCGATGCCGTAATGGCTGTCCCCGTCGATATAGGACAGGCCGCCGCCGGCGACCCAGGTCTCCGACTGGCTGTTGGGCAGCTTGCCCTTGACCGCGGCGTTGGCGGCGAAATCGATCTCCTCGTCCGGGTCGGCAGGAAGCTGCGCCGAGGCGAGCGCCTGCGCGCGGGCGGCGGGGCTCAGCGCATAGCCCCCGATCCGCAGATTGCCGGTCTTCTGGTAGCTGCCGTCGAGATGCGCGACGAAGCCGCCGCCGATCGGCGCGTCGAGCGCGGCGCCGCCCGACCGCTCGTTGGCGGCGCTGCCATAGGTCAGGATCGCGTCGACATGGACGGGCTCGTCGGGGATGGCGCGCGGGATGCGCTTGTCGATCACGTTGACGACGCCGCCGATCGCGGCCGATCCGTAGAGCAGCGCCTCCGGCCCGCGCAGCACCTCGATCCGCTCGGCGAGCAGCGGGTTGATCGCGACGGCATGGTCGACGCTGGTGTTCGACACGTCGACCGAGCCGATCCCGTCGGTCAGCACCCGGACCCGCTCGCCCTGCAGGCCGCGCAGGATCGGGCGCGAGGCGTTGGGGCCGAAGGAGGTGGCCGAGACGCCCGGCGTATGCTCGATCGTCTCGCCGATCGTCGGGCGCAGCGCCGTGGTGAGCTGCGCGCCGGTCAGCACCGAGGTGCCCGCCAGCACGTCCATCCGGTCGCGCTGGAGCGGCGCGGTGACGATGATGTCGGCGGATTCGGGGCGGTGATAGTCGTTGTCCCGTTCGTCGGCGAAGGCCGGCGAGGCCATCAGCGCGAACATGGAAATGGAGAAGGACAACCGACCCTTGAATGACATGATATACTATCCCTTACCTTGTGCGGCAGGGATTAGCGGTGATGTGATATTATATCAAGAGGGTTGTTGCGGACTCATTCCTTCCCGCGCGCAGCGGGGGGAGGGGGACCGCCGCAGGCGGTGGAGGGGTCTGCGACCCTACCCCTCCACCACCCTTCGGGTGGTCCCCCTCCCCGAGTGAACTCGGGGAGGATTTTGTCAGGTGATCACGTCCGGCGCGGTCCGGCCGGTGTGGCGGGCGATGCCGGCGATCGCCTCGGCGGCGACGACCAGATCGGCGATGGCATCGCCGGTCGCGCGGCCGAGGTTGCCGCCGGCGGGTTCGTAGCGTTCGATATAGACCCGGATCGTCGCGCCCGAGGTGCCGGTCCCCGACAGGCGGAAGACGATGCGCGATCCGCCCTCGAACAGGATGCGGATGCCCTGGCCGTGACTCTGCGAGCCGTCGACCGGATCATGATAGGCGAAGTCGTCGGCCGCCTCGATCCCGAGCGCGCCGATCGTCGTGCCGGGCAGGTTGGCGAGACGGCCGCGCAGGTCCGCGATCACCGCGTCGGCGGCGGCGGTGTCGACGCCCTCATAATCATGGCGGGCATAATAGTTGCGCCCGAAGCGCGCCCAATGCCCGGCGGCGATCGCCTGCACGCCCTCGCGGCGCGCCGCGAGGATGTTGAGCCAGAGCAGCACCGCCCACAGCCCGTCCTTCTCGCGGACATGGTCCGATCCGGTGCCGGCGCTCTCCTCGCCGCAGATCGTCGCCTGGCCGGCATCGAGCAGGTTGCCGAAGAATTTCCAGCCGGTCGGCGTCTCGAACAGGGGGGTGCCCAGCGCTTCGGCGACCCGGTCGGCGGCGCCGCTGGTCGGCATCGACCGGGCGATGCCGGCGAGGCCGCGGGCATAGCCGGGGGCGAGATGGGCGTTGGCCGCCAGCATCGCGAGCGAATCCGACGGGGTGACGAAGATGCCTTTGCCGATGATCAGGTTGCGATCGCCGTCGCCATCGGAGGCGGCGCCGAAATCGGGGGCGTCGGGGCCCATCATCTCCTCGTACAGCGCTCGGGCGTGGACCAGGTTGGGATCGGGATGATGGCCGCCGAAGTCGGGCAGGGGGACGCCGTTGCGCACCGTCCCCTTTGCCGCGCCGAGCCGATGTTCGAGGATCTCGATCGCATAGGGGCCGGTCACCGCGCTCATCGCGTCGAAGGCGATGCGGAAGCCCGACCCTATCAGGTCGCGGATCGCGGCGAAGTCGAACAACGCCTCCATCAGCGCGGCATAGTCGGCGACCGGATCGATGATCCGGACGACCGCGCCGCCGACCCGCGTCTCGCCGTCGCGATCGAGATCGACGTCGGGCGTGTCGAGCGTCCGATAGCGATCGATCGTCCTGCTGCGGGCGAAGATCGCGTCGGTGATCCGCTCGGGCGCGGGGCCGCCATTGGCGATATTGTACTTGATCCCGAAATCCTCGGTCGGGCCGCCGGGATTGTGGCTGGCCGACAGGATGATCCCGCCGAACGCGCCATGGAGGCGGATGAGATGGCTGGCGGCCGGGGTCGACAATATGCCGCCGCGCCCGACCAGGATCGTGCCGAAGCCGTTGGCGGCCGCCATGCGGATCGCCGTCTGGATCACTGCGCGGTTGTGGTAGCGGCCGTCGCCGCCGATCACCAGCGCCCGGCCGGCGAAGCCTTCGAGCGAGTCGAAGATCGACTGGATGAAGTTCTCGGCATAGCCGGGCTGCTGGAAGACGGGGACCTTCTTGCGAAGCCCCGATGTGCCGGGCTTCTGGTCGGGGAAGGGCGTTGTGGCGACCTCACGGATCGTCATGCGGTGGGGCTCCCTGCGATGGCCGCCTTTCCATGCCCCGTCGCCGCCTGTTCCGCCAGAGCCCGGCGACCAGATGAGCGATATGGCGCGACTGGTCGTGCAGCGGCTTTCATTTGCGCTTCGGGCCCGATCGGGGCAGTCTGCTGACAGCGATGTTCGCGGCGGCGGCCGCGTGAAGGAATGCCGGACGATGACCTTGCGTGTCGTGAAGGAAGTGGGGTCGGCGATCGATCCCGATGCGAATTTCGGCCTGCCGGGCTGGATCTACCATGATCCGGAGATATTCGCGCTGGAGCAGGAGCGGATCTTCCGCCGGTCGTGGCAGCTCGTCTGCCATCTCAACGACATTCCGGCCAGGGGCGACTGGCAGTCGCTGGAGATCGGCCATGAGGCGATCATCGTCGTGCGCGGCGAGGATGGCGAGGTACGGGCGCTGTCCAACACCTGCCGTCACCGCGCGTCGCGGCTGGTCGACGGTGCCGAGGGCTGCGCCAGGAAGCTGATCTGTCCCTATCACGCCTGGACCTACGAGCTGGACGGCCGGCTGTCGGGGGTGCCCGGCAAGCGCGACTATCCCGCCTTCGACATGGCCGATTACGGCCTCCACAGTTTCCCGGTCGAGATTTGGCGCGGCTTCATCTTCGTCAACATCGAAGGCGAGGGGCCTTCGGTCGCCGAGATGATGGCTCCCTATGAGGAGGAGGTCGCGCCCTATCGCTTCGAGGAGATGAAGGCGCTCGGCCGCGTCGTGATGCGCCCGCGCACCGTCAACTGGAAGAACATCGCCGACAATTATTCGGACGGCCTGCATATCCCGGTCGCGCATCCGGGGCTCAAGCGGCTGTTCGGTCCCGGCTACGGCATCGAGGCGAAAGCCTGGGCCGACAAGATGTGGGGGCCGTTGCTCGAAGGCGTGCCGGGCAGTTCGTCCGAGGCGCTCTATCGCAAATATCTGCCGCAGGTGGCGCATCTGCCCGCCGACCGGCAGCGGTTGTGGATCTATTTCAAGCTGTGGCCGAACACGGCGTTCGACATCTATCCCGACCAGATCGACTTCATGCAGTTCATCCCCGTCTCGCCGACCGAGACGATGATCCGCGAGATCGCCTATGTCCTGCCCGACGAGCGGCGCGAGATGAAGGCGGCGCGCTACCTCAACTGGCGGATCAACCGCATGGTCAATGCCGAGGACACGAAGCTGGTCGCGCGGGTGCAGGACGGCATGGCGACGCAGAGCTATACGCAAGGCCCGCTCGGCACCGGCGAGGTCTGCCTCAGGAGCTTCGCCCGCAAGATGCGCACGCTGATCCCGGAGACGCGCCTGCCGACCCGCCCGCCCGCGGGCTGGAGCACGAAGAGCGTCGCGGGGCGCCTCGCATGACGACACGGCAGGACGTCGTCATCATCGGCGGCGGGCATAACGGCCTCGTCTGCGCCTTCTACCTGGCGGTGCGCGGGCTCAAGGTCCGCGTGCTCGAACGGCGCAAGGTCGTCGGCGGCGCGGCGGTGACCGAGGAATTCCACCCCGGCTTCCGCAATTCGGTGGCGAGCTACACGGTCAGCCTGCTCCAGCCGCGCGTGATCGCCGACATGAAGCTGCACGAGCGCGGCCTCAGGATCGTCGAGCGGCCGATCTCCAACTTCCTGCCGCTCCAGGACGGCGGCTATCTCAAGCTCGGCGGCGGATTGGAGCGCACCCAGGCCGAGTTCCGACGCTTCTCCGCCCGCGATGCCGAGACGCTGCCCGCTTATTACGACGCGCTCGACGGCGTCGCCGACGTGCTGCGCGACCTGGCGCTCCGGATACCGCCCAATGCGGGCGGCGGCATCGCCGAACTGTTCAAGGCCGCGTCGCAGGGGCGCAGGATCGCGATGGCGGGCCTGCCGGCGCAGCGCGACATGCTCGACCTGTTCGTGAAGAGCGCGCGGACCTTCCTCGACGGCTGGTTCGAGCATGACGCGATCAAGGCCGCCTTCGGCTTCGACGCGGTGGTCGGCAACTATGCCAGCCCCGACACGCCCGGCTCGGCCTATGTCCTGCTCCACCACGTCTTCGGCGAGGTGAACGGCAAGAAGGGCGCCTGGGGCCATGCGATCGGCGGGATGGGCGCGATCACCCAGGCGATGAAGGCCGCCTGCGAGGACTATGGCGTCGTCATCGAGACCGATACGGCGGTCGAGAAGGTGCTGGTCGACAACGGTCGCGCGGTCGGCGTCCGCACCGGGGACGGGGTCGAGCACATGGCCCGCGCGGTGGCGTCGAACGTCGGGCCGGGGCTGCTCTATCGCAAGCTGGTCGACCAGGCCGATCTCGACGCCGATTTCAAGCGGCGGATGAAGGGGTTCAAGGCCGGGTCGGGCACCTTCCGGATGAACGTCGCCCTGTCCGAACTGCCCAGCTTCTCGGCGCTGCCGGGGGAGGGCGAGCATCACCGCAGCGGCATCATCATCGCGCCGACGCTCGACTATATGGACCGCGCCTTCACCGATGCGCGCGCGCATGGCTGGTCGAAGCAGCCGATCGTCGAGATGCTGATCCCGTCGACCGTCGACGACAGCCTCGCGCCGAAGGGCCAGCATGTCGCCAGCTTGTTCTGCCAGCAATTCGCGCCCGAGCTTCCCGACGGCCGGAGCTGGGACGACGAGCGCGAGGCGGCGGCCGACCACATCATCGCCACCGTCGACGCCCATGCGCCCGGCTTCGCCCGATCGGTGCTGGGGCGGCAGATATTGTCGCCGCTCGACCTCGAACGGACCTTCGGGCTGGTCGGCGGCGACATCATGCATGGGCACATGTCGCTCGATCAGCTCTGGTCGGCGCGGCCGATTCTCGGCCATGGCGACTATCGCGCGCCGGTCAAGGGACTCTACATGTGCGGCGCGGGCAGCCATCCCGGCGGCGGCGTGACCGGCGCCCCCGGCCACAACGCCGCCCAGGCGATCCTCGCCGATCGCGGGCTGGGGCGCTTCTTCGGCTGAGGTCACAATCCGTCATCCCGGCGGAGGCCGGGATCTCGGGAGGCCAAGGTGCGCCCCCCTCTCCTGAGACCCCGGCCTCCGCCGGGGCGACGTCAGGTTGAGGGGGCCGCCGCCGGCTGCCGCCCCCGCATGATCCACCACACCGGCACGCCGGCGAGGATCAGCACCGCGCCCCACAGATTGGCCACGGGTCCGGCCCCGTACAGCGCCCAGAGCGCATAGATCGCCGCCGCGACCGCGATCCAGGGGCGGACGGCGCGGAGCTTGATCGCCGCCGCGGCGACCGCGACGTACATCACCAGCGAGGCGGTCGTCGCCAGCACCGCGACGAAGGTGAACAGGCTGACGGTGGTGCGGCTCGCGTTGAGCAGCAGCAGGATGGTGACCAGGCTGCTCGACAGCAGGTGGGCGCGCACCGGGACGCCCCTGGCGCTGAGCTTGTCCAGCATGGCCGGGAAGACGCCGCCGGCCGCCATCGCGGCGGGCATCTCGCCCTGGAGCAGCACCCAGCCGTTGAGCGCGCCGATCGCGCTGATCATCGCGAAGGCGGCGACGACATGGGCGGCGTCGGGCCCCCAGTAGCGGCCGATCACCTCGGCGAAGGGCGCGGCCGAATGGGCGGCGACCTCGGGCGCGAGCAGCAGCACGACGGCGCTGCAGGCGAGAAGGTAGATCAGCCCGGTCAGCGCCGTGCCGCCGAGCGTGGCGCGCGGGATGGTCTTTTCCGGCTGATGGACCTTGCCGGCCGGCACCGTCGCCGATTCGAGGCCGAGAAAGGCCCAGAGGGTGAGGGTGCCCGCCGTGGTGATCGCGGCCAGGCCGATCTCGGGCTTGTGCGGATCGGGGAAGGCGAGGTCGCCGTGCGGCGCGGCCATCGCCGCGATCATCACCACGGCGGCGAGCGGGATGACCTTCAGCACCGTGGCGATGAGCTGGACCCAGCCGGCGTTGCGGGTGCCGCTGATGTTGATCGCGGTCATCGTCCAGACCAGCGTGATGGTCGCGGCGGTCGACAGCCGGGCGTCGGTCGCGAAGACGGGCATGAAGGCCGAGAGATAGCTGATCGCGGCCACCGCGATCGCGCCGTTGCCGACGAACAAGGATATCCAATAGGCCCAGGCGACGTAGAAGGCGAGGTCGCGGCCGAACGCCTCCCGCACATAGACATAGGGGCCGCCGGTCTTCGGATGCGCGCGGCACAACCCGGCGAAGACGGCGGCGATCGCGAGGCTGCCGGCGATCGTGATCCCCCAGGCGGGGATGACGTTCCAGCCATAGGGCGCGAGGCTGGCCGGCAGCATGTAGACGCCCGAGCCGATCATGTTGCCGACGACCAGCGCCGTCGCCATGACCAGCCCGAGCGGTCGGGCGGCGGCGGTCGTGCCGCCGCCCACTTTCGGACCGTCGCTCAATATTTCCAGCCGATCCGCATGCCGATCGTCTGCGGCGTGTTGGGGAAGACGTAGGGCCGGTCGAAGCACTGGCCGCAGGTGACGAGGCGGGTCTTCTGCGCCCGCTTGTCGAACGCGTTCTCGACATAGGCCTCCCAGGTCCAGCGGCCGAATTTGGCGCCGGCCGAGAAGTCGAAGATCGCGTAGGAGCGCAGCTTGCCGGTCAGTGCCGCCGGATTGACCGGGTTGCCGTTCGGATCGAAGATCAGCGTCCGGATGTCCGACGAGGCCGAGCTGGCATAGGTCATCGTGCCCTGGACATAGGGCTGATACTTGCCGCCCATGTCGAAGTCATAGCGCGCGGTGCCGCCGTAGCGCCATTTCGACGTGATCGGCAGGCGCGTGCCCTTCGGCGCGGAGATGAAGTTGCCGGCGCCCGCGCAGCTATAGGTCGGGTCGTCGATCCCGCACAGGTTCTGCCGCGTCTTGGCGTCGGTATAGGCACCGCTGCCGATCAGCGTCAGTCCCTCGATCGGGCGGAAGGTGAAGTCCAGCTCGATGCCCTTGCTGCGCGCATTGGGGCCGTTGTGGATCTCGGTGAAGCTGTTCGCGCCGAGGAAGGAGAATTGGAACTTCTTCCATTCCTCCCAGAACAGCGCGCCGTTGATCCGCAGCTTGCCGTCGAGCCAGGTCGTCTTCCAGCCCAGTTCATAGTTGGTCAGATAGTCGGGGCTGTAGGGCGGGATGGTGCCGCGGCGGTTGATGCCGCCCGGACGGAAGCCGCGCGACCAGGTGGCGTAGACCATCAGGTCGTCGGTCGGCTTCCAGGTCAGGTTGAGGCGGTGGGTGGTGCCGTTGCCCTTCACCCGCTTGGGAAGCACGTTATTGCCGGACACCACGCCGAGATTGTTGCACGGCGCCCCCGGCAGCAGCGTGCCGACATAATTCCCGTTCGCGTCCGTGAAGCAGGCCGCGACGCCGGTCCGGCTCGAATAGCCGTCGCCGAAGCCGAAGAAGCCGACCAGCGAATTGTTGTACTTGAACGCGCGCAGGCCGCCGGTGAGGGTCAGCTTGTCGGGGACGATGTCGAACGACGCCTCGCCGAAGGCGGCATAGTCCTTGTCGACGCGGAACTGCTTGGTCAGCCAGATCGTGCCGGGCCGCCCGTTCACCGAGGTCGCGTCGGCGAGCCCGAAGATCTGGTAGTCCTGCAGGATGTCGTGGGTCTGGCGCTGGTAGAACAGGCCGGCGAGCACGCGGAAGCGCTTGTCGGACGGCGAGGAGATGCGGAGCTCCTGGCTGTTCTTGGTGAAATGGTCGCGTCCGGCGATGTGCTGGCTGGGATCGATGTAATTGCCCGCATTGTCGGTGAAATAGCCCGAGAAGCCGCCCGCGTAGAGATTGTCGTAGGTGACGGCATAGTCGGTATAGTCGCTGACCGCGTCGATATGGCGGTCGAGATAGGCGCCGGCATAGGTGATGTCGAAGTCGGCGATCTTGCCCTGGACGGTCAGCGCGGCCTGCCAGTAGCGGTCATGGAAGCGCTCGCGGCCGAAATGCTGGACCTTCAGGTCGCCGACGCTCGGATCATAGCCGAAGAAGCCGTTGTTGACCTGGTCCTGGTAGAAGATCGTCGGCGTGACGGTCCAGTTGTCGTCGATTTCGATGCCGAGCGCGGCGCGGCCGCCGACCACGGTCGACCGGTTGTAGTTCTTCTTGACGTCGGCGGCGTTGTTGATCGTGACGCCGGTGCCGAAGGTCCGTGTGCCCGGGACATTGTCTATGAAGCCGGCGTCGCGCTGGTACCAGCCGACGACGCGCAGCGCTGCGGCGTCGGACAGCGGCTGGTTGACGAAGCCCTCGAGCTTGCCGCCCACCGCGCCATGGCTGACCTTGTTGATGTCGGCGTCGAAGCCGGCGGCGAAGCCGCTCGGGTCGGGCTTGTTGGTGATGATGCGGATCGTGCCGGCCTGCGACGAGGCGCCGTACAGCGTGCCCTGCGGCCCCGACAGCGCCTCGATGCGGGCGATGTCGTAGATGTGGATGTCGAGCGCGCCGTCGATCGTCGTGATCGGCTGCTCGTCGAGATAGATGCCGACCGAGGGCAGCGAGCCCGAATGGTTGCCGTCGCCGCCGCTGGTCACGCCGCGGAAATAGACCTTGGCGTTGCCGGGCTGGCCGGACTGGAAGGAAAGGCTGGGAAGAAGCTTCGTGTAGTCGTTGAAATTGCTGACATTATATTGTTCGAGCTTGGCGGTGCCCAGCGCCTGCATGGGGATCGGCACCTTCTGCATATTCTCTTCGCGCTTCTGCGCGGTGACGATGATCTCGTCACGATAATTGGCGTCCGAGTCCGTGGCTCCCTGGGCCAGCGCCGGCGTCATCGCCGTTCCCGCCATGATCAGCGCGACCGCGCCGCTCAGCTTCGTCATTCGAGTTCGCATGTCACTTCCCCTTTTGCTTATGCGTGTTCGTCGTTCAGGCGTCCTCTGTGCTCTTCATGCTCGGATAATCGGAAAGCGCGCTGCCGAGCGCTTCGACCAGCGGCGAGAGCCGGTGCTCGAAGCGCTGCCAATGGTCGACGGCATCGCGGAAGATCGGGCGGCGCACCTGTTCGGAGCTCGGCGTCCGCACCGCGCGCTCGGTCGCGTGGAAGGCCAGGCAGGCGGGATCGAAGGCGAGGCCGGCGGCGGCGAGCAGGGCGCGGATGCCCGCTTCGGGATCGTCGACCATCGCCTCGTAGAAGACGCGGTGGACGGCGCCGGGCTGCGCGGCGTCGAACGCCGCCATCGCGCGGACATAGTCGGCATAATAGCCGCCGAGATCGGCGAGGTCGTAGCTATAGGCCTGGCCGCGCGCGAAATTCTGCTTGAACACCGACCAGCAGCAGCCGATCGGATGCCGCCGCGTGTCGATGATCGTGGCGTTGGGCAGGATCAGCCGGATCAGCCCGACATGCGCCCAGTTGTTGGGCATCTTGTCGATGAAGCGCGGCCGATCGCTGTGGCGGTGGACGCGGGTGCGCGCGAGATAGTCCTCGCCCAGCGCGCGGACATCGGCGGCCGACAGGTCGGCCAGGGCTTCGGGATAGGGCGAGCGCTGGTCGCGGCGGCTATGCCCGCTCAGCCGCCGGGCGATCTGGCCGATGTCGTGCAGCTCGCCCGTGCCTTCGACCTCGGGATGGCTCGACAATATCTGTTCGACCAGCGTCGATCCCGAACGCGGCATGCCGAGCACGAAGATCGGGGCGGGGTCGGGACAGCCCCATCCCGCGCGCTCCGCGAAGAAGGCCGCGTCGAAGAAGGCGGCCGAGCGGTCGACATGCTCGACATTGTCGCCGGCATGATAGGGGACCATGCGGCGACGCATCGCATTGGCCTCGGCATAGCGGTCGAACGCCTCGTCGTCCTCGCCGCGATCCTCGCGCGCCTTGCCGAGCGCGAAGCCGATCTGGGCGCGGTCGTCGATCGACAGCCCATCGCCGGCCCGCGCCCGTTCCATCGCCGAGACATCGGCGTCGGCGAAGCGGAAGGTCTTGAGGTTGGCGAGGCTCCACCAGGCTTCGCCGGTCTCGGGCCTCAGTTCCACCGCGCGACGGTAAGCGACGATCGCCTCGGCCGTCCGGCCGATCGTCTTGAGGCCGTGGCCGTAGCTCATCCACAACCAGGGATGGCCGTCCTGTTCGGCGATCAGTTCCTCGTAGAGCGCGATCGACGCCTCATGCTCGCCGATCTGGCCGAGCGCGGCGGCCTTGAGGTTGCGCGCGGCGCGATCGGCGGGGTTGCGGTCGAGCAGCTGTTCGATCTCGACCAGCGCGTCGGCGTGGCGGGTCTGGCGGACCAGCACCAGCGCGAGGTTGTGGCGCGCGCCCTCGAACTCCGGCGCCAGTTCGAGCGCGCGGCGGAGCAGCGCCTCGGCGTCGCGATAGCGGCCGATCCGGCCGGCGACCTCGGCGAGCATGCGGATCGCGGCGATGTCGAACGGATCGTCGCGCAGCGCCTGACGAAGCAGTGCCTCGGCCTCCGATATCCGACCGGTGACGAGGGCATGGCCGGCGCGAGCGAGGCGAGGGTCCTTGGCCGCCGCGGCCAGCGCGCGCGCCGTCTCGGCTTCCGTGGCGAGCTGTCCGGGCAGCAGATCATAGGCATGGCTCGACGCCGTGTGGAGGATATCCGTCGGTGCGTGTCCGCCTGAGCCCACTACCCGCCTCGGTGCGCGATGTCCGCGAAGAAGAAACCTTGCGCCGATATGTGTCAACAGGGATGTCAACAGTTGCGCCGGCCGGCTTGTCACGGCACGGTAACGTTGTCGAAAAGCCACAGTCAGGGAGAGCGGGATGCGTGGTGCATGGATGGCAGGGGCGGCGATGCTGCTGATCGGCGGCGGGCAGGCGCAGGCGCAGGAGCGGACCGTCGCGATCAAGGCGGGCCGCCTGATCGACACGGCGCGCGGGATCGTGCTGACCGATCAGGTCATCATCGTCACCGGCGACCGGATCACCAGCGTCGGGCCGGCGTCGGGCACGGCGATCCCGGCGGGCGCGGCGCTGATCGACCTGTCCGGCAAGACGGTGCTGCCGGGGCTGATCGACACCCACACCCACATCACCGGCGATCCGACCGTCAGCCCCTATGAATCCTACCATCTGTCGGTGCCGCGCCAGGCGGTGACGGGAGTCGCCAATGCGCGCCGCACCCTGCTCGCCGGCTTCACGACGATCCGCGACGTCGGCTCGTCGGGCTATGCCGACGTGGCGCTGAAGGACGGGATCAACGCCGGCGAGATCGCCGGGCCGCACATCTTCGCCTCGGGCCCGGCGCTGGGCATCACCGGCGGCCATTGCGACGACAATCATCTCGCCCCCGAATATCATCATGAGGGCGAGGGCGTGGCGAATGGCACCGACGCCGTCCGCGCGGCCGTCCGCCGCAACATCAAATATGGCGCCGACCACATCAAATATTGCGGCACCGGCGGCGTCTTCTCGCGCGGGGACAAGCCCGGCGCGCAGCAATATACCCAGGAGGAGGCGAACGCGATCGTCGCCGAGGCGCACCTCCATGATCGCCCCGTCGCGGTGCATGCCCATGGCGCGGACGGCATCAAGGTCGCGATTCGCGCCGGCGTCGACTCGGTCGAGCATGCCAGCCTGATCGATGATGAGGGGCTGCGCATGGCCAAGGCGGCCGGCACCGTCCTGTCGATGGACATCTACAACACCGACTATACCCAGGCGGAGGGCAAGAAGAACGGCGTGCCCGAGGAATCGCTGCAGAAGGATCGCGACGTCGGCGACATCCAGCGCGAGAATTTCCGCAAGGCGGTGAAGATGGGCATCAAGCTCAGCTTCGGCACCGACGCCGGCGTCTATCCCAATGGCGACAATGCGAAGCAGTTCGCCATCATGGTCCGCTACGGCATGACGCCGATGCAGGCGATACAGGCGGCGACCGTCACCGGCGCCGGCCTGATCCGCCGGCCGAAGGATCTCGGGCAGGTGGCGCCGGGCTTCTACGCCGACATCGTCGCGGTCGACGGCGATCCGCTTGCCGATGTCCGGTCGCTCGAGAAACCGGCCTTCGTCATGAAGCAGGGGGCGGTCTACCGTGCCGATGCGCAGCAATGCGCCGCGGCGCCGTCGAGCTGGGGATGCGCCGACCCGGCCCGCTGAAAAATAAATTGCTGCGGCGCACCCTGAAACGGTCGGTTCGCGGCCGTCGCGAAGGATAATGAAACGAAAGTGACGCTCATGCGTCGCTTTGCTGTCATCAGCCGCTGTCAGTCGGCCCCCCGAACACTGCAGGGAGGCAGACATGACATTCTTCGGTGCGAGCCGTGCCGCCATCGCGCTCGGGCTCCTTTTCTCCACGTCGGCGATGGCCGGCACGATCGTCGGTACCGTGTCCGACGCGTCGGGCACCCGCGCGCTGGAAAGCGCCGAGGTCCGTATCGTCGAGCTCGGCCGCACGGTCGAGGCGTCGCGCGACGGCCGCTATCGCTTCCCCGACGTGCCCGCCGGCACCTACACGGTCGAGGCGCGCTACATCGGTGCCGACACGGTGCGGACCACCGTCAAGGTGGCGGAGAGCGGCGACAGCTATGCCGACATCGCGATGGGCGGCCGCGAGAGCAATTCGATCATCGTCATCGGCCAGGCAGCGAACCAGGCGAGCACCCTGTCGCGCCAGCGCGCCGCCGACGGTGTCGAGAGCGTGCTGACCCGCGACGCGATCGGCCAGTTCCCCGACCAGAACGTCGCCGAATCGCTCCGCCGCCTGCCGGGCATCAACATCCTCAACGACCAGGGCGAGGGCCGCTTCGTCTCGATCCGCGGCCTCGACCCCGAGCTCAACGCCTCGACCGTCAACGGCGTTCGCCTGCCGGCGCCCGAATCCGACGTCCGTTCGGTCGCGCTCGACGTGATTTCGAGCGACATCATCGAATCGATCGAGGTTCGCAAATCGCTGACCCCCGACATGGACGCCGACACGATCGGCGGCTCGATCGACATCAAGACGACGAGCGCGTTCGACCGCAAGAAGGACCTGTTCAAGGTCTCGGCCGAGGGCAGCTACAACGACCTGACCGACAAGCTGTCGCCCAAGGGCAGCTTCGACTTCTCGACCAAGCTCACCGATGCGGTCGGCGTGTCGGGCGGCCTGTCCTACTATCGGCGCCGCTTCGCGACCGACAATATGGAGATGGACGGCTGGGACATCGACGACAATGGCAATGCCTATGCCGACACCGTCGAGTATCGCGACTATGACGTGACCCGCAAGCGGCTCAGCGCGTCGCTGTCGTTCGATTTCAAGGTGGGCGAGAGCACCAAGCTCTATGCGCGGGGCCTCTACAGCCAGTTCGACGACCAGGAATATCGCCGCCGGCTGACCTTCGAGATGGACGAGGCACCGACCAGCAGCACCGCCAACACCGCCAGCTTCGCGTCCGACGACGGCGAGATCAGCGTCCAGCGCGACCTGAAGGACCGCTTCGAATCGCAGAAGATCCGCTCGCTCGTGCTCGGTGGCGAGACCGAGACCGGGCCCTGGAAGGCGACCTATTCGGCGAGTTGGGCCAAGTCGTCCGAACGCGAGAACGGCTCGATCGACCCGGTCAATTTCGAGCGCAAGTTCGAGGACCCGGGCGAGTTCGGCGTGACCTTCGACTATAGCCGTCCGAAGCTCACCAGCTATGCCGTCACCGCCGGCCAGGCGCGGTTCCTCGACCCGAGCGAATATGAATTCGACAAGGTCGAGCGCACCACGCTGAGCGATGCCCGGGACGAGGAGTTCGCGATCAAGGCCGACGTCTCGCGCGAGTATGTGATGGACGGCGGCGTCTTCACCGTCCAGGCGGGCGCCAAGCAGCGCTGGCGCAAGAAGACCTACAACGCCCAGTTCGACATCTATAAGGGCTTCAACGGCGACCTGACGCTGGCCGATTTCCTCGGCAAGCAGGATTACGGCCTGGCGTCGATCGACCCGGTGCTGGCCAAGAAGTCCTTCCGGCCCTTCTTCCGCACCAACATGGCCGATTTCGAGCTCGACCCGTTCGACACCGACCAGGCGTCGAACGAATCCGACTTCCGCGTCGACGAGGATATCAGCGCCGGCTACCTGCTCGGCCGCTGGGACAGCGATAAGGTCCGCATCATCGGCGGCGTCCGTGTCGAGCATACCCGCAACAAGATCCGCGGCAACCAGGTCGAGCTGGTCGAGGAAGGCGACGAGCATGACGGCGTGGAGGTCGATGAGGACACCGTCTTCGTGACCCCGCAGAGCTTCAAGCGCAGCTACACCGACTGGCTGCCGAGCTTCACCGTCCGCTACGAGCCGGTCCGCAACGTCGTGCTCCGCGCCGCCGGCTACAAGAGCCTGGTGCGTCCGAAGCTGTCGAACCTCGCGCCGCGCGCGGTGATCGAGGACAATGAGGGCGAGTTCGGCAACCCCGCGCTGAAGCCCTACAAGGCATGGAACGCCGACCTGGCCGTCGAATATTATTTCGGCCGGAACGCCGCGATCTCGGCCGGCTTGTTCTACAAGGACATCAAGAATTACGTCGTCGAGGTCACCAACCAGGACGTCGCCTATAACGGCGTCATCCTCGACGAGGCGACGACCTATGCCAACGGCCCCAAGGCCAAGGTGAAGGGCTTCGAGTTCAGCTACAGCCAGGTCTATGATTTCCTGCCGGCGCCGTTCGACGGGCTGCTGACCCAGGTCAACTACACCTACACCGACGCCAAGGGCCGGGTGTTCACCGACGGCGATATCACCGATCCGCGCCGCATCCCGCTGCCGGCCTCGTCGAAGCACACGCTCAACCTGGTGCTCGGCTATGAGAAGGGGCCGCTCAGCCTGCGCGCCGCCGGCACCTTCCGCGACAAATATCTGGACGAGCTGGGCGGCGATCCGACCGAGGATCGCTACGTCTCCAGCCATTTCCAGCTCGACCTGAGCGGCAAGTACCGGATCACCGACAATATCCGCGTCTTCGCCGAATGGGTGAACGTGACCGACCGTCCCTATTTGGCCTATCAGAACCTCGATGGCCGCCGCCGGCTGCTCCAATATGAGGAATATAGCTGGACCGCCAAGTTCGGCGTGACGGCGAACTTCTGATGCGGCGGGTCCTGACGATCGCGGCATTTGCGTCCCTGGGCGCCTGTGCCGCGAAGGAGATGCCGGTCGAGCAGCGGATCGCGCTGGCCTCTCCGGCGGCGACGGTGACGGCGCGCGGCGAGACCGCGCCCGTCGGCACCGCCAATGCCGACGCCGCCGACGATCCCGCGATCTGGCGCAATGCCGCCGATCCCGCCGCGAGCCTGGTCGTCGGCACCGACAAGAAGGCGGGGCTCTACCTCTATGGCCTCGACGGCAAGGTGCGCGACTTCCTCGATGCGGGCCGGGTCAACAATGTCGACCTGAAGGACGGCGTCGCGATCGGCGGCGGGACGGGCGTGCTCGTCGTCGCCAGCGACCGCAACGACATTACCCAGGCGAAGCTGGCGCTGTTCCGGCTCGACACGGCGAGCGCGAAGCTGACCGCGCTCGGCACGGTGCCGGCGGGGGCGGGGGAGGCCTATGGCGTCTGCCTGTACCGCGACGTGGCTGGCCTCTACGCCTTCATCGTCCTCAAGGACGGCACGATCAACCAGGTCGCGCTCGACGCGAGCGGCGCGACGCCGTCCGGTCGGATCGTCCGCACCATGAAGCTCGGTACCCAGTCGGAAGGCTGTGCCGCCGACGATCGCACCGGCGTCCTCTATGTCGCGGAGGAGGATGTCGGCCTCTGGAAGTTCGACGCGAAGGCTGGCGGCAGCGTCAGCCCGGTCAAGATCGCGGCGGCCGACGGCAGGAACATCGTCGCCGATGCCGAGGGCGTCGCCATCGCGATGGTCGGGGAGAAGGACGGCTATGTGCTGGTCTCCAGCCAGGGCGACAACGCCTATGCCGTCTACCGGATCGCCGACGACGCCTATGTCGGCCGCTTCCGCATCGCGGCGGGGACGGTCGGCGCGACCGAGGAGACCGACGGCATCGAGGTGATGACCGGCGACTTCGGCCCCGGCTTTCCCGGCGGCCTGTTCGTCGCGCAGGACGGCCAGAACGGCGCGGGCGCGCAGAATTTCAAGCTGGTCGCCTGGGACGACATCGTCCGGGCGCTGGGGTTGCCGCGATAAGCATGTCATCCCAGCGAACGCTGGGATCTCACTGCCTTTCCTGCCATCCCGCTTGCTGAACGAAGAACAGTGAGATCCCAGCGTTCGCTGGGATGACGACTTGGGGATGACGATTAGAGGCTTCCCCGCTCCGCCAGCCGCAGCATGACGAGGGTCGAGAGCTGGGCCCGTTCGGGCAGGCTCTCGACGATCAGATATTCGTCGGGGGAATGGATGGCGCCGCCGCGCGCGCCCATCGTGTCGACGACGGGCACGCCGCAGGCGGCGATGTTGTTGCCGTCGCAGACGCCGCCGCTCGCCTTGTGGGTGATCGGACGGCCGAGCAGCGCGGCGCTCTCCTCAACCAGCGCGAACAATCGGGCGGCCTTTTCGTCGATCGGCTTGGGCGGACGGCCGAACCCGCCATGGACGTGGATCGCGACGTCATGCTCGGCCGCGACCGCCTTTGCCAGATCGTCGATCAGTGCCTGGGCGATCGCCTGGTCCTCGGGCAGGGCCGGGCGCAGGTTGACGCGCAGGATCGCCCGATCGGGCACGACATTGTTGGGGCCGCCGCCGTCGATCCGGGCCGGGTTGATCGCCAGCCCCGAGCGCCGCGCGCGCGACAGGCGCAGCGCCAGGTCCGCCGCCGCGACGATCGCGTTGCGGCCCTCCTCGGGATTGCGGCCGGCATGGGCCGAGCGGCCGGTGACGATAATCGAGAAATTGCCGCTGCCGGGCCGCGCGCCGGCGAGCGTGCCGTCGGGCAGCGACGAGGGCTCGTAGGTGAGCGCGGCGAGCTTGCCGCGCGCCGCCTCGGCGATCAGCGCGGCGGAGCCGGGCGAGGCGATCTCCTCGTCCGAGTTGATCACCACCTCATAGCCGATGCGCGATCCGAGCGGCGAGGCTTCGAGCGCGGCGAGCGCCGCCAGCATCAGCGCGATGCCGCCCTTCATGTCGGCGACGCCGGGGCCGTTGATCACCGCGCCGCCGTCCATGTCGGTCAGCGTCTGGAACGGATGATCGGGCGCGTAGACCGTGTCCATATGGCCGGTGAGCAGCAGCTGCACCGGCGCACCGGGCCGGACGCGGACATGGAGGTTGCGGCCATAGTCGAGCGGCTGGACGTTGCCCGCCGCATCGACGGCCTCGCCCGGCACCGCGTCGCGCAGCGCAACCTCCCCCGGCAGCGCCGCGAAGGCATCGGCCAGCAAGCCCGCCATCACCGCCAGCCCGTCGAGGTTGCGCGACCCGCTGTTGACCAGGCTCCATTGCCGCACCTGCGCCAGCATCGGGGCGGCCGCGGCCGCTTCGAGGGCAGGGCGGTGGGCCTCTATCACAACAGCCGCCCACCCAGTTCGCCGGTCAGGTCCGCGATCGTGTCGGCTTCGAAGCTGGCGACCGGATAGGCGCAATAATCGGCGGCATAATAGGCGCTCGGCCGGTGATTGCCCGACTGGCCGAGCCCGCCGAACGGCATGTTGGCGGCGGCGCCGGTGGTCGGCCGGTTCCAGTTGACCACCCCGGCGCGCGAGCGGGCGAGGAAGCGTTGCCACAGTTCCGGATCGTCGGCGAGCAGGCCCGCCGACAAGCCGAAGCTGGTGTCGTTGGCGGCGGCGATCGCGGCGTCGAAATCGGGCACGCGGACGACTTGCAGCACCGGCGCGAATATCTCGGCGTCGGGCACGGCGAGGCCGGTCACGTCGTACATGCCCGGCGTCACGAAGGCGTCGCTGCGTTCGAGCCGCTCGAAGGGCAGCAGGGTCCGTGCGCCCTTCGCCTTGAGCCCGGCCACCGCGTCGATCGCGGTCTGCGCGGCGCGGGCCGAGATCAGCGGCCCCATATAGGGTTCCTCGGGATCGTCCCAGGCGCCGATCCGCAGCCGGGCGGCGAGGGTGTGGACCGCCTCGATCGCCGCGTCGCCCTCGCTGCCGTCGGGCAGGATCAGGCGGCGCGCGCAGGAGCAGCGCTGTCCCGTGGTGATGAAGGCCGACTGGACGATCGCCGCCGCCGATGTCTCGGCATCGCCCCAGGCGATCAACGGGTTGTTGCCGCCCAGTTCGAGCGCGAGGATGACGTGTGGCCGGTCGATCATCGCCCGGCGGAAATGCGCGCCGGTGCTGGCGGCGCCGGTGAACAGCAGCCCGTCGATGTCGGCGGCGATCAGCGCCGCGCCCTGGTCGCGCCCGCCTTGGACGAGCTGGAACACCGCCTCCGGCACGCCGGCGTCGTGGAGCGCCCGCGTCATGTTCTCACCGGTCAGCGGGGCTTCCTCGGACGGCTTGAACAGCACGGCGTTGCCGGCGAGCAGCGCCGGGACGATATGGCCGTTGGGCAGGTGGCCGGGGAAATTATAGGGGCCCAGCACCGCCATCACGCCGTGCGGCTTGTGGCGCAGCACCGCGCGGCCGAAGGCGGTGTCGGCCCGGCGCGATCCGGCGCGCTCGGCCTGCGCCGCGATCGACACCGCGACCTTGTTGACCATCGATCCGAGTTCGGCGCGCGTCTCCCACAGCGGCTTGCCGGTCTCGCGCGCCATGTCGCGGGCGATGTCGTCGGTCCGCTCCTTGAGCAGGGCGGCGTAGCGCTCGACGATCGCGACCCGCTCCTCGACCGGGCGGTCGGCCCAGCCCGGCAGGGCGAAGCGCGCGCGTTCCACCATCGCCGGGATCGCCGCGACGGCGACCTCTTCGCCTTCCCAGATCGCCTGTCCCGTCGCCGGGTCGATCGACCGCATCATTGCCTTACCCTCACCATCTCGCCGGATTTGAGCCGCAGCGCGTCGATCGCCCCGCCGTCGAGCGTCGCGACGCCCTCCTCGATCCGGACCTTCGCCCGGATCGCGCGGAAGCCGCTGAGCGAGGCGGTCGAGACGAGCCGTTCGGGCGCATCGGCGGGATCGCCCTTCATCGCCGCCAGCACCTCGGTCCGCTCGATCGTCCGGATGCTGTCGCGCGGCACGGAATAAGTGGGGCCGCCGTCGAAGATGTCGACCAGTCCCGATCCTCGGAAGCCTTCATGTTCGAGCATCGCGCGCGCCGCCTCGCCCTCGATATGGACGCGGCCGATCGCCTCCTGCGCGGCGGTGTCGATCAGCTCGACATAGATGGGATGGCGCGGGGCGAGGTCGAGGATGAACTGGCCGTCGGTCGACATCACCATATGGTCGGCCTCGTCGAACGGCAGGCGGAAGAATTTGCTCGCGACGCCGTCCCAGAAGGGGCAGGTGCCGTCGGGCGCGAAATAGCCGCGCAGCTCGGCCATCACCGTCTCGGAGAAGCGCTGCCGCTCGGTCCCGATCAGCATGTAGCGCGACCGGGCGAGCAGGCTGCCGGCGCCGCCCGAGCGCCGCTCGGGCCGCAGGTAGAGCGATCCCACCTCGGTCCAGCCCGCGCATTCGTTGACCAGCACCAGCGCCTTGTGGTCGAAGCGCGTGTTGATCGCCGAGGAGAACTGGGCGAGCGTCATCACCCGGAACGAGAAATGCGGCCGCGCGACGCCGACCGCCGCGCGGACGCCGCCGAGTCCTTCGATCCGTCCGGTCTCGCTGTCCTCGAGCATCAGCGTGTACCACGCCTCGCGTGGGGCGATGGCGCCGCTGAAGCTCGCTTCGGACAGGGTCAGGCGGTTGAGCAGGGTCGCCTCGTCCTCGGGCAGGCTGGTGAAGCCGCGCCCCGACAGGACGGCAAGCTCCATCAGCGAAGCGAGATCGGAGGGACCGGCGGGACGGACGATCAGCATCGGCGGGTCCGCGCGGCGGTCTTGAGACGGGATGTCATCTTCATCTTGTGCGCCATAAGCGGTTCGAGTTCAAACCCGTGCGAGCAACGCGTCGAGCGCGTCGTGCGCGGCGCCCGCCGCAGCCCACAGCGCCGGATCGGCCAGCTCGGCCGCGTCGATCCGCTCGGGCCAGTGCCGGTCGACCAGCGCGCACAAGGCCTCCCACCGCCGCTCGTCGAGCAGGAAGCGCGGGTCGATCGCCCGCAGCGCTTCCTCGCCGACCGGCACGCGCAGCCGCAGGCAGGCGGGGCCGCCGCCGTTGCGCATGCTTTCGCGCACGTCGACGACGATCGCCTCGTTGATCGGGTTGTTGCCGGCCAGGATGGTCTCGACCGCCGCCCAGACGCGCGGATTCTCGCGCGTCTCGCTCGGCAGGACCAGCGCCATGCCGCCCTCGGGAAGGGTCAGCAGCTGCGAGTTGAACAGATAGGAGCTGATCGCGTCGTCCAATCCGATGCTGTCGACCTCGACCGCGACGAAATCGGGCGCGACGCGGCCGGCGGCGGCGAACAGGCCGTCGCGATCCTCGAACGCGGCGGCATGGGCGAGCAGGACATGCTCGTTGGCGACGGCGACCACGTCGTTGTGGAAGGCGCCGGCCTCGATCGCGGCCTGCGATTGGAGCGTGTGGAAGGCGTCCGCGCCGGCCAGTCGGGCGACTGCTTCGCCCGCGCGCTTCGCCTGCCGCTCGGGGAAGCGGCTGCCGCGCGCGGCGCCGTGGACGAAGATGTCGAGGCCGCGTTCGCCGTGGCGCGGGGTTATGCGCATATGGTTCGCCGCGCCCTCGTCGCTGAAATGCCGTGTGCCGGGCAAGGCGGGGTGGACCGCGAAATGGCGCTGGTCGGCAAAGATGGTGCGCAGCGTCGCGAAGGTGTCGGGCGCCTCGAAGCTCCGGTGCAGCATCGTCGCGAGATTGGCGGTGACGAGATGGACCCGGCCGTCGCCGCTGTCGGGGGCCGCGATCACCGTCGCCGCATTGGCCGCCCACATCGCCGAGGCGGAACAGGCGTTGTTGAACAGGACCGGGTCCTCGGCGGCGGCGCGGGCGATCACCGATCGGTCGTCGCCGCCGAAGCCGAGCGCTCGCAGCGCGGCGACGGCGGGCCGGCGCGGCGGCGGGATGAAGCCCTGGACCAGGCCGCGATCCATCAGCCGCTTCATCTTGGCGAGCCCCTGGAGCGCGGCGGCGCGGGGCTGGGAGATCGCGCCGGCATTGGTGGCGCTGGCGATGTTGCCGGGGGAGAGACCGGCATAATTGTGCATCGGACCGATCAGGCCGTCGAAATTGATTTCGGTAGCGGTCATATCGCCAGATAGCCGATCGGGTCGCCTTCGGACAGGCCCAGCAGCGCGGCGCTGGCCGGATCGGTCACCGCCTGTCCGCCCGCCGCCTCGATCGATCCGGGGGCGCAGCGGAAACCGGCACCCTTGCCATGGGCGATCAGGTGATCGTGGAGCGGATCGCCGTCCCGGCTGCCCGCATAGCTGGCGTGGTGCAGGGTGCGGATCGCCTTGAGGTCGTCGATCATCGCGATCATCGTCGGGCCGGCATCGAAGATGTCGACATAGCCGTCGTCCCGGAACCCTTCCTCGACCAGCAGGGCGTGCGCGCCGCGGCCGTCGTCATGGACGCGGCCGATCGCCTGCTGCGCCTCCTCCGACAGCATGTTGACGTAGATCGGCGCGCGCGGGCCGAGATCGGCGATGAACTGGTTGCCGGTGGTCGCGTTGATATGGTCGGCCTCGGCGAAGCTCATCGCGTAGAAGCGGCCGCCGACCGCGTCCCAGAAGGGCGAGCGGCCCTGATCGAGCCAGCCCCGGAGGTCGGCGATCACCCGCTTGCCGAAATCGGCGCGGTGGCAGCCGATGAACAGGTAGCGGCTGCGCGCGATCATCCGGCCATAGCCGCCGCGCCGCAGCGTCGGATCGACGATCAGTCCGCCGACCTCGGCGCAATCCTCCAGGTCGTTGGTCAGGGTGAGGACCGGAAAGCGCACCATCCGGCCGTCGATGCTCGACCGCTGCGTCGTGTAGCTGATCCGGTAGCTGTAGAAGGGCCAGTCGACGCCGATGCGGGGAAAGACCATGCCGCAGCCGCGCACCCGCCCGCCAACCTCGAGCCCGAGGATGATCGCCCCGCCCAGTTCCTCCCCCGCCAGCAGCGCGTCGCTGCGCTCGATCCTTTCGCGCAGAATGTCGCGATCGGCGGGCAGGTTGGTGAAGCCGGGCCCGCTGCCCCGGGCGAGCGCGAGCAGCGCGTCGACATCGTCGTTGCGGACCGGGCGAATCCGGATGGAGTCGGGTTCGGACATGCAACGATGTTCCATCCTTCCCGGCGCGCTTTCAAGGGTGGGTTGAACCGGCGCCGAAAGCATAGGAAGGGAGGGCGATGGAGCTGCCCGACCTCATGATGGTGCGAACCGTCCTTCCCTGGCTCGATATCGCCGGGATCGCGATCTTCGCGATCAGCGGCGCGCTCGCGGCGGCGCGGCGCGAGCAGACGATCGTCACCTTCACCTTCTTCGCCGCCGTCACCGGCACCGGCGGCGGCACGGTACGCGACCTGCTGATCGGCGCGCCGGTGTTCTGGATCCACGACAATCGCGCGCTCGCCGTCTGCCTGTTCGCGGCGCTCGCCGTGTGGATGACGCCGCGCCGGATCTGGCCGGTCAAGGCGCTCGAATGGTTCGACGGCGTCGGGCTCGCCGCCTATGCGGTGTTCGGATCGTGGAAGGCGCTGGCCTATGGCGTGCCGCCGCTCGGCGCCGCCGCGATGGGCGTGTTCACCGCCTGCCTGGGCGGGATCATCCGCGACGTGCTGGCGGGCGAACCCTCGATCCTGCTGCGGCCCGAACTCTATGTCACGGCGGCGGCGCTCTCCGCCGGGCTGTTCGTCGTGCTGACCCTGCTGGGGGCGCCGCTGCTGCCGGCGGCCGGGATGGCGGCGCTGGCCGGCTTCGCGCTGCGGGCACTGGCGATCCATCGCGGCATCGCCCTGCCGAGCTATCGCGACTGATCGTCGCGCCGGCCCCGGCCGTTCACCTCCACGTCATCTCCATTCCCCACGGGTAAGGAACCGCAGCCGTCACGGTGCGTAGACTCGTGGACAGTAGGTGGAGAGAGAATTTGGTGATGCGTGGTGGGATTTTCGCGGCTTCGGCCATGGCGCTGCTGCTGGCGGGCTGCGGCCCCAAGCAGCTCGCCTTGCCGGGCGACCCGATCGACAGGGCGGCGACCTGCGCCGTCGTCAGCGCGGCGTCGGCCCGCGCCGACGCGCCCGACGTGAAGGGCGATCTCGGCTTCGACGCGCAGACCCGCATCCTCCATTATGCGATGCTCGCGGCGACGGCTGACGACCATTTCTCCGCCAAGAAGGCGTCCGAGGTGGTCGGCCGGATGGGCGAGGTCGAGAAGGCGGTGACCGACGGCAAGTGGCAGGCGCTGGTGACGCCCTGCGACCAGGCCTATCCCGAGGTCAGGAAGACCGCCGGCATCGAGCTGCCCAAGGGCAAGTTCGACGCCGAACTGGGCTGCTATTCGCTCGGCGATTTCCTGGTGAAGACGGTGAGCACCAGCGATCCCAAGGCGCAGGAGCAGCTGTCCGGGCTGACCAAGATGCGCCGCGAGCTCGATGGCACGGTCGGCCGCCAGCTCAAGGCGCGCGGCGCCTCCGGCTATGAACGGACGCTGGAGCTGAAGCAGGCGGCGCTCGGCCGGATGACGAAGCTCGGCGCCCCCGCCGAGACGGCTCGCATGTGCCGGAGCCGCTTCGCCTGATCGGTCAGCCGGCGGGCAGGAACGGACGGGGCTCCGGCGGCGGCACCGGATGCCCGCCCAGGTCGAGCTGGTAGATGCCGACATCGTGCCAGCCGCCCTGCTTGAAGCCGATCTTTGCCAGCACCCCCGCGCATACGAAGCCCAGGCTTTCGTGCAGTCGCACGCTGGCGGGATTGGGGAGGGTGATCTTGCCGATCACCGTCCGGAAGCCCTGCTCGCCGAGGCTTGCGATCAGGGCGCGGTAGAGTGCGGCGCCGATCCCCTGGCGATGGCTGCCGGGGGCGACATAGACGGTCGCCTCGACCGCCCAGCGATAGGCGGCGCGTTCGTAGAGCCGCGTCGCATAGGCATAGCCGGCGATGCCGCCGTCCAGTTCCGCGACCAGATAGGGATGGTGCGGCAGGATGTCGGTCATGCGCCGCGCCATCTCCGCCGCCGAGGGCGGGTCGACCTCGAAGGTGATCGGCCCGGTCAGGACATAATAAGCGTAGATCGCGGCGATCGCCTCCGCGTCGGCGGAACGCGCCGCGCGGATTCTCAGCGGACCGCCCATGCGAGCAGGCTGCGCGCGGCGCGGATATCGGCCGGACGCGGCGGCGTCGCGGCCGAAGCGCATTCGAGGCAGCGCACCTGGATCGCCGGCCCGCCCAGCACGCGCCGGGCATTGGCCAGCGCGGCGACCAGCGCCTGGTCCGGGCCGTTGGCGACGACGCCCCAGAAGGTGCGGCTGCCGGCCTCGCTGCTGTCATTGTCGGGATCGATCAGCGAGCGGATCATCTCCTTCCACGGATTCAGCGGCTTCTCGATATAGAGCGGGCGCACCTTGGCGGGGTCGAGCTTGGCGAGCTTCGCGGCCTCGGCGATCGCGTCGTCGACCGATCCGAAGCCGTCGACCAGCCCGATCTGGCGGGCGGTGGCGCCGGCCCAGACGCGGCCCTCGGCGATCTCGCGGACGCGCTCGATCGGCAGCTTGCGCGATTGCGCGACCAGCCCGGTGAAGCGCCGGTACACATCCTCGATCGAGCCCTGCATCATCGCGTCGAACTGCGGCGAGGTGCCGCGGAAGACGTCGGGCTCGCCCGACAGCGGCGTCGTCTTCACGCCGTCCGCCGACAGGCCGAGCTTGGCGAGCGAACCCTGGAAGGTCGGCAGGATGCCGAACACGCCGATCGAGCCGGTGATCGTCGCCGGATCGGCGATGATCCGGTCGGCCGGGGTCGATATCCAGTAGCCGCCGCTCGCGGCGAGGCCGCCCATCGATACGACGACGGGAAGGCCGAGCCCCTTCGCCTGGAGGATCGCCGAGCGGATCGTCTCCGCGCCGGTGACCGATCCGCCGGGGGAATCGACCCGCACGACCAGCGCCTTGATCCGCTTGCGGCCCAGCTCGTCGAGCAGCAGGTCCGATATGGTGGTGCCGCCGGCCGCGCCCGGCGGGGCGTCGCCGTCGACGATGTCGCCCGCGACGGTCAGCACGCCGATCGGCGTCCCGCCCGACTTCTCGGGATGCGCGCTCGCCCAGCGATCGAGCGGGATCGCCTTGAAGCCGTTGAGGCTGGAGCCGCCGGCCGAGCCCGCGATCGCCGCGACCCGCGAGTCGAACGCGTTGCGGTCGCCGAGCCGGTCGACCAGGCCGGCGTTGAGCGCCGCCTGCGACATCCGCCCGCCCGCCTCGCCGATGATCGCGGTCGGCCGTTCGACATAGGCGGCGAGCTTGGCCTTGGGCCGGGCCTTGCCGACCTCGGCCGTCCAGGTCGACCACAGCGCATTGGCGAGCGCCTGGTTGGCCTCGCGCGCCTCGGGCGACTGGTCGGATCGCATATAGGGTTCGACCGCCGACTTGAACGCGCCGACCCGATAGATCTTCGCGGTGATGCCGAGCCGGTCCATCAGCCCCTTGTAGTAGAGCCGGGAACCGCCCGGTCCGGTGAGGATCACCCCGCCGAGCGGGTTGAGCCAGACCTCGGTGGCGTGGGAGGCGAGCTGATAGCCGTCGTCGCCATAGCCGGTCGCATAAGCGAGGATCGGCTTGCCCGCCGCGCGGGCCTTGTCGAGCGCGCGGCCCGCCGCCGCGATCGTCGCCTGCTCGCCGCCGGCGAAGCTGTCGAGGTCGAGGACGATCGCCTTGACGCCGTTCGATTCCGCCGCGGCTTGCAGCGCCCGTTCGAGGTCGCGCAGCCGCGTCTCGCGCGCGATCCCGCCATTGCCGGCCAGCAGCGTCAGCGGATCGGTCTCGGCGGGCTGCTCGACCAGCGTGCCGTCGAGGTCGATCACCAGCGCGCCCGACGAGGGCAGCGTGCTGTTCGGCTTGATCGACAAGGCGAGGAACAGCGTCCCGAAGAAGATCAGCATCGCGATCAGGACGAGCCCGTCCTTGATCCCGACGAGCAGTTTCCAGAGCCCCCGAACCAGCTTCATAAAATGACTACATCCAGCTTGCGTGGCTCACAAATAGGTGCGCGTCGGGCCGCCGTCCACTGGTGGCCCGACGATCAGGCCTGATATTGTTCCTGCGACAGGCTGACGTCGACGCCGATCGCCAGCACCTCGTGCCCGCCGCCGACCCGCGCGCCCGAGATCGGCGCGGCGTCGCGGAAGTCGAGTCCCTGGGCGATGCGCACATAATGGTCGTTGGGGCACATGTCGTTGGCCGGGTCGAACCCTATCCAGCCGAACTCGGGCACGTCGATCTCGGCCCAGAAATGCGGCGCCTCGCGATGGCCGCAATCGGGATCGTCGCGATAGATGTAGCCGGTCACGAAGCGCGCGGGAAAGCCGCCGGCGCGCGCCGCCGCGATAAGCACATGGGCCATGTCCATGCTGCAGCCCGACCGCACGTCCAGCACCTCGCCGACCGAACGGACCTCGGTGCTGCGATGCTCCTTGCAGGGAAAGAGGCGGCAGACCGCACTGTTGAGGCCATGGATCCGGCTGAGCGCGTCGCCGTTCGCGCCGTCATGGTCGCGCAGCAGGTCGAGCAGCGCGTCGCACGGCGCGGTCAGCTCGGTGGCGCGCCGGTAGACGGCGGAGGGCAGGGGATCGATCGCGCCCGACACGGCGCCCGCCCGGTCCTCGGTCAGCACCTCTCCCGTCACCCGGAGGCCGATCCGTTCGACCGGTCCGGCCAGGTAGAGCATCGAGACGATGTTGCCGAAACCGTCGGTCGAATGCTTCAGCCGCGCGTCGCAATCGACGTCGATCCGCCAATCGACGATGTTCTGGCCGATGTGGCTCGACGGCGTCATGCGCAGCAGCTGGACGACCCGGGCCTGCGGCTCGGTATAGCGATATTCGGTCTGGTGCTGGATCAGGAGCCGCATCTCATCCGAACCGGAACTGTTGGCCTATGGCGCTGTGTATCCGCGTGTTCTCATAGATGAAGCCGGTTAGCCATTCGTGCAAACCCTGAGCGAAGATGGTGTCGATCGTCGTCCGTTCGAGCGCATTGTGGCGCAGGCGGGACAGCCTGTCGGCCTCGCCCTGCAGGCCGGTGCGCTTGCCGATCGCATTGAGGTGCATGATCACCTCCTCCGACGAGGCGATCAGCGAGCGCGGCAGCTCGGGCTTCAGGCACAGCAGCTCGGCGACGAGCCATGGCTTGAGCCCCTGGCTGTAGAGCCAGCGATAGGCGGTGTTGGCCGAAACGGTGTGGAGGATCGTCGTCCACTGGTCGCGGTCGATCAGCCCGCCGACCTTCTCGCCCTCCGGCAGCAGCAGGTGATATTTGACATCGATCAGCCGCGCGGTGTTGTCGGCGCGCTCCATCGCCGCGCCGAGGCCCAGGAAGCTATAGGCCTCGTTGCGCAGCATCCGGTGCAGCGCCCCTTCGAAGCCGCGCGTCTCGGCCCGGATCTGCTCGACGAGGCTCAGCGTCGTCTGGCTGCCCCCGGTCGAGGCGCGGCCGCGCAGCCCCAGCCAGGCGCGGTTGATCGCCTCCCACGCGTCGCGGCTGAGCGCGGTGCGCACCGACTTGGCGTTGCTGCGCGCCGCGTCCAGGCACGAGCGGATCGAATTGGGATTGGCCGCCGCCAGCGTCAGGTAGCGGCTGATCGCCAGTGGCGAGCGGGTCTCGCCGGTCAGCCCGAAGTCGTAGTCGGCCGCGGCGACGAGCAGCGCGCTGTCCCACGCTCCCTGGCCGGCGGGGCGGGCGGACAGCGCGTCGAGCCGGATCGTCGCTTCGATCAGCCGGGCGGTGAACTCGGCCCGTTCGACATAGCGGCCGATCCAGTAGAGCGAGTTGGCGGTGCGCGACAGCATCAGGCCCGCTCCCCCCGCCCGGTCAGGATCAGGCTGTCCTTGGTGCCGCCGCCCTGGCTCGAATTGACGACCAGCGATCCCTCGCGCAGCGCGACGCGGGTCAGGCCGCCCGGCGTGATCGTCACCCCCTTGCCGCCCGACAGGACGAACGGCCGGAAATCGACGTGGCGCGGGGCGACGCCCTTCTCGGTCAGGGTCGGCACCGTCGACAGGGCGAGGGTGGGCTGGGCGATGTAGCGGTGCGGCTCGGCGACTAGCGCCGCGCGGAATTCCTCGATCTGCGCGCGGGTCGCGGTCGGGCCGACGAGCATGCCGTAGCCGCCCGATCCGTCGACCAGCTTGACCACCAGCTTGTCGAGATTGTCGAGCGTGTAGCGGAGCGCCTGCGGCTCGCGGCAGCGATAGGTCTCGACATTGGGCAGCTTCGCGTCCCCGCCCGAATAATATTTCACGATCTCGGGCATGTAGCTGTAGATCGCCTTGTCGTCGGCGATGCCGGTGCCCGGCGCGTTCACCAGCGCGACGTTGCCGGCCATGTAGGCGGCGACGATGCCGGGGACGCCCAGCAGCGAATCCGGGCGGAACACCAGCGGATCGAGATAGTCGTCGTCGATGCGGCGATAGATCACGTCGACCTGGACGCGTCCCTCGATCGTCCGCATCCAGACCTTGTCGTCGTCGACCTCCAGGTCGGCGGCCTCGACCAGTTCGATCCCCATCGAATCGGCCAGGAAGCTGTGCTCGTAGAAGGCCGAGTTGAAATGGCCGGGGGTCAGCAGCACGCAGGTCGCATCGGCGCCCCGGCCGCGCGGCGACACCGACTGGAGCGTCTCCAGCAGCGCGTCGGGATAGGAATCGATCGGGGCGACGTCGAACTGCTCGAACAGCTCGGGGCACAGCCGCAGCATCGCCTCGCGATTCTCGAGCATGTAGGAGACGCCCGACGGAGTGCGGGCATTGTCCTCCAGCACCCAGAATTGATCGGGGCCGGTACGCACCAGGTCGATGCCGCAGATATGGGCGAACACCCCGTGCGGCGGCTTCGCGCCCGCCAGCACCGGGCGGAACTGCGGATTGGCGAGGACCAGCTCCTCGGGAAGGATGCCGTCGGCGAGGATGCGGCGCGGGCCGTAGATATCGGCAAGGAAGGCGTTGATCGCCTCGACCCGCTGCACCAGCCCCTCCGAGAGGCTGGCCCATTCGCGCGCGGTGAAGATGCGGGGGACGATGTCGAAGGGGATGATCCGTTCGGCGGACTCCTCCTCGCCATAGACGGCGAAGGTGATCCCCAGTTGTCGGAAGGCGGCCTCGGCGGCCTTTTGCCGGCGATCGAGTTCGGCGGGCGGGGTGGTTTCTATCCAGTCGAGAAGCTGCGCGAACTCGGGCCGTCCGGCCGGGTCGCCCGGTTTGCCTCGGATCTCGTCGAAAGCGTCTGCCCCTGCCATAGCGCTCCGTTAGTCCTGATCGACGCGCCGATGGTGCATCTCTCCGCTGCGCTGCACAAGGGGCTTTGCGCAGGAAAGGGCGATATGCTGCCGGACGGCTCCCCGTGCCGAATTCAACGCGGTGGATGGATTGGCGTTCCGTGGTGGCGTAGGCTGTTGTTTTTCCTGTGCCTTTTCTCTGAAGCAACCGTCATCCCGGCGAAAGCCGGGATCTCATTCCTTCTTCCTGCACTTTGCCGGGAAGGCAGGGAGATTCCAGCATTCGCTGGAATGACGGGGGTGGTGCTATCTCACCCCGGCTTCGCCTTGCCGAGATAGGAGGAAAGCCGGTTCTTCGTCGCGCTCCGGGCGCGGGAGGGGTTGAGCAGGTCGTAGACGACCGCGTTCTCCAGCACCTTCTGCACATAGCCGCGCGTCTCGGCGAAGGGGATCGCCTCGATCCAGTCGACGACGTCGACGCCCGGCATGCGCGGATCGCCATTGGCCTTGATGAACTTGTTCACATTGCCGGGGCCGGCATTGTAGCTGGCGACGGCGAGGACGTAGCTGCCGCCATAATAGGTCAGCATCCGGTCGAAGAAGGCCGATCCGAGCATGACGTTATAGTCGATGTCGGCGAGCCGGGCCGGATCATAGGCGAGGCCGAGCTTGCCGGCCTGCTCGCGCGCGGTCGCCGGCATGAGCTGCATCAGCCCGCGCGCGCCGGTGCGGCTCGTCGCCTGGCGGTCGAACTGGCTCTCCTGGCGGCTGATCGCGTGGATCAGCGTCCAATGGCCGTTCATCGCCTGGGGCACCGGCACCTCGGGAAAGCCGATTCGCAACGGATCGGGGGTGCCGCTGGTCCGTGCGGCGCGCGAGACCATCACGCCCAGGTCGGGGCGGTTCATCGACCTGGCGAGCTCGCCGGCGAGGATATGGTCGCTGTCGGTCTTCGCATTGGCGGCGATCAGGCGGATGAAGGCGGTCTGGTCCTGCCACTGGCCGGACTGGCCAAGCAGGCGGGCGGCGCGGACCACCTCGCTCGCCTCGAACGAGGCGCGTTCGGTGGGCGGGACCATGGTGCGCGGCGGCTCGGGCGGGATCATCAGCTCGCGGCCGAGCCGTTCGGCGGCGAGCTGGCCGTAGAACTGGTCGATATGGACGGCGGCCTGGTTGAGGTAGCTCTTCGCCCAGTCGGGCTTGCCGCCGCGTTCCGCCGCGCGGCCCGCCCAGTACCAGCCCTTGGTCTGCGTCCCCGGCGTCTGCGCGGCGCGCGAATAGCGGTCGAACATCGTCACCGCGTCGTCGTAGCGGCCGAGCTTCTGGAGCGCGGCGGTGCCCGCCAGCCACATCAGGCTGGTATAGTCGTCGCGCTCGGCGAACGGCCGGTCGCGGATGCGGGTTCCGGGCGGGAAGGCCTGTTCGGCATGTTTCGCGATCGCCAGCGCCAGATCATATTGGCCGTCGGCATTGGCCGCGCGGGCGAAGCTCAGCAGGTCGTCGAGGAAGGCGGCGCTGTCGAACGGCGGCCCGCTCAGGTCGCGCGACTGGCCGAGCCAGATGCGGGCGGCCATGCTGTCGCCGCGATCACGCAGATAGCGGGCGCGTTCGATCATATAGCCCGGATCATGGTTGACCGCGTCGCCCGCCGCCGCGATCCGCGCGTCGACGTCGGCGTCGTTGCGCAGCAGGGCGAGCCGCGCCGCGTAGAGCGCCCGCCGGGCCGGCGAGACGTTGGCGACCTGTCGCCCGGCGGCCGTCGTCGCCCGGTCGAGCAGCAGCCGCTCCATCCGCCGGTCGTGATCGGCCGGGGTCATGCCGGCGCCGAACCGGGCGAGCAGCCGCGCCTCGTCGTCCTGGCTCAGGCCCTTGGTCACCCAGGCAGCGGCGGCGTTGCTGCGCGCCTCGGCCATGCGGCCGGTGGCGGCGAGCGCCTCGGCATTGCGGGTCTGGCCGGCGGCGGTCAGCGGCGGGAAGCGGGTGAAGAAGGTGACGACCAGCCCGCGATCATAACTGTTCGGATCGATGCGCCGCTCCGCCGCGCGGCGCATCGCGCTCTCGCCCGGCCAGCCCGGATGGGCGATCAGGAAGGCCGCATAGTCCTGGAACGGCAGCGAATCGCTCTGTTGCAGCCGCCGCCATTCGCCGATCACGCCCTGCAGCACGTCGCTCCGCCATGCCGGCGCGCCGGGCGCGGGCGACTGGACCGCCGGCGCGGGCGCCGGTTCGGGCGCGACGGTCGCGGCGATCGCCGCGGTCGAGGCGAGAAGGGTCAGACCCGTAAAAAGACGGCGGGAGCGGCTGGACAGGTTAGGGTAGCCGAACCTATTGGGCGCATTCGTTTCTCGGACGAGCTTCATTGCGCCATTATGGCGCGGCCGACGCCCGAGGTGAAGGGAGAGCGTGATGTTCAGTGGGTCGATACCTGCCCTGGTGACGCCGTTTCGCGACGGGGCGTTCGACGAAAAACTGTTCCGCGGCTTTGTCGACTGGCAAATCGCGGAAGGATCGAGCGCGCTCGTGCCCTGTGGCACCACCGGCGAAAGCGCGACCATGTCGATCGAGGAGCACAACCATGTCGTGCGCGTCTGCATCGAGCAGGCACAGGGCAGGGTGCCGGTGATCGCCGGCTGCGGATCGAACGACACCGCCGTCGCGCTGGAGCATATGAAGGCGGCGCAGGCGGCCGGGGCCGATGCGGCGCTGGTCGTGCTGCCCTATTACAACCGCCCCAACCAGGACGGCCTGATCGCGCATTTCCGTCACCTGACCGACAATTGCACCCTGCCGATCATCGTCTACAACGTGCCGGCGCGCACCGTGACCGACATCCTGCCCGAAACGCTGGGCGCGCTGGCCGGGATCAGGACCATCGTCGGCATCAAGGACGCCAGCGGCAAGGTCGAGCGCGTCTCGGCGCAGCGGCAGCATTGCGGCCCCGATTTCTGCCAGCTCTCGGGCAATGACGACATGGCGCTCGGCTTCATGGCGATGGGCGGGGTCGGTTGCATCTCGGTCACCGCCAATGTCGCGCCGGGGCTGTGCGCAGAGTTCCAGACGGCCTGCGCCGACGGCCGCTGGGCCGACGCGCTGGCGTTGCAGGACAAGCTGTTCCCGCTTCACGCCGCGCTGTTCAGCGACGCTTCACCCGGCCCGGTCAAATATGCGCTGACCCGCACCTACCGGGATTTCCCCGCGGACCTGCGGCTGCCGATGACCTGGCCGTCGGAAGCGAGCCGTGCCGCCGTCGACGCGGCGCTGGCGCACGCCGGCATCGCCTGAATTTCCGCTCGTTTCCCTTTGCCGGGAGACGAAATCGATCCTTTTGCGTTAAGTTGAGTCCATGGCCCGCCCGCGTCCCGCAGAGTTCGAGAAGAAGAAAGTGGTCGCCGAGAACCGGCGGGCGCGCTTCGATTATTTCCTCGAGCAGTTCTTCGAGGCCGGCATCGCCCTGACCGGGACCGAGGTGAAGTCGCTGCGCTTCGGCGAGGGATCGATCGCCGAAAGCTATGCCGAGGTGAAGGACGACCAGGTCTGGCTGGTCAATTCGAACGTGCCCGAGTTCAGCCATGGCAACCGCTTCAACCATGAGCCGAAACGGCCCCGCAAGCTGCTGCTCCACGCGCGCGAGATCGACAAGATGCGCAACGGCGTCTCGCGCGAGGGGATGACGCTGATCCCGCTGTCGATCTATTTCAACGGGCGCGGCCGGGCGAAGGTCGAGCTGGCGCTGGCCAAGGGCAAGAAGCTGCACGACAAGCGCGATACCGAGAAGGAACGCGACTGGAAACGCGAGCAGCAGCGCCTGCTGCGCGATCGCGGCTGAGCCCGGGGCGGATGTTCGACAGCATCGGCCGATGGTGGCGCAAGAACGCCCCGACCCGCGAATCGCTGGAGGAGGTGCGCTGGCTGCGGCCCTTCGCCCATCGCGTGCTGGAGCCGGCGCTGTGGCGCTTCACCCGCCGGTCGGTGCCGCGCGGGGTGGCGCTGGGACTGATCGTCGGCCTGTTTCTGATGATTCCGGGGCTGCAGATCATCGGCGCGGCGCTGCTCGCGCTGCCGTGCCGCGCCAATGTGCCGATCGCCGTGGCGATGACCTTCCTCAGCAATCCTGCGACGACGCCGTTCATCCTCTATCTCTCGATCATCGTCGGCAATCGCTTCATCCACTCGACGGTCGACGTCGGCACGGTGATGACGATGATCAACCAGGGCGCCAGCCTCGCCGAATGGGCGGCATGGCTCGCCTCGGCGGCGGCGCCGGCGCTGGTGATCGGGCTGTTCGTCATCTCGGTGATCACGGCGGCGGTCGGCTATCTCGCCTCGGGCTGCATCTGGCGGGCCTGGACCTCGCACAAGTGGAACCTGCGCGAGCGCCATCGCGCCGAGCGGGCGGTGGAAGAGCGGGGTTGATCCTGACAAGGCTGATGGTAAGCCAGCCGTCATAGTCAGATCATACACCGAGGTTCCCATGAAGATTTTCCTGATCGCTCTCGCGGCGAGCAGCATGCTCGTGCCCGTGGCGGCGCCGATCGCCGGCGATGCCGCGCGCGCCGCGCCGGCGAAGGCCACGGCCAAGCCGACCTATGGCGATTTCGGCTTCGATGCCGCCGGCATGGATCGCAGCGTCCGCCCCGGCGACGATTTCTACGCCTATGCCAATGGCGATTGGGCGAAGGACACGCCGATCCCGGCGGATCGGTCGAACTTCGGCATGTTCACCGTGCTGGACGAACTGTCGATGGCGCGCAGCCACGACATCCTCGAACGGGTCGCGAAGACGCGCGGCACCCGGATCGGCGACCTCTACGCCAGCTTCATGGACGAAGCGGCGGTCGACGCCGCCGGGATCGCGCCGCTCAAGCCGCTGCTCGACGCGGTCAAGGCGATCGACGACCGGTCCGCGGTCGCGGCGAAGATGGGCGACTATCTGCGCCTCGGCATCCGGACGCCGTTCCGCGCCTTCGTCGACCAGGACGACAAATATCCCGAAAGCTATATCGCGATCGTGCGGCAAAGCGGGCTCGGCCTGCCTGATCGCGACTATTATCTGAAGCCCGATGCCGACATGGCGAAGACGCGCGCGGCCTATCAGGCCTATGTCGCGCAGCTCCTGACCCTGGCGGGCGAGCCGCGCGCCGACGAGCGGGCGGCGGCGATCCTCGCCTTCGAGACCGAGCTGGCCAAGGTCCAGTGGACCCGCGTCGATTCGCGCGACAGCACCAAGACCTACAACAAATGGACACGCGGCGACTTCGCGAGGAACGCGCCCGGCTTCGACTGGGACGCCTATCTGAAGGCGGCGGGCCTCGACGGCCAGGCCGATTATCTGGTCGGCCAGCCCAGCGCCTTCGCCGGCATGGCCAGGGCGATCGCGGCGGCGCCGGTCGAGCTGCTCAAGGATTATCTGCTGCTGGCGGCGATCAACGCCGAGGCGCCCTATCTGTCGAAGCCGTTCGTCGATGCCGAGTTCGCCTTCAACCAGACGGTGCTGTCGGGCACCCCGCAGAATTCCGAGCGCTGGAAGCGCGGCGTCACGCTGGTCAAGGAACAGGTCGGCGAGGATCTGGGCCAGGAATATGTGAAGCTCTACTTCACCCCCGAGACCAAGGCCGCCGCCGACGAGCTGGTCCGCAACGTCATCGCCGCGATGGGTCGACGGATCGACGGGCTGAGCTGGATGTCGCCCGAGACCAAGGTGAAGGCGCGCGCCAAGCTGGCCGCCTTCACGCCCAAGATCGGCTATCCGAGCAAGTGGCGCGATTATTCCGCGCTGGAGATCCGGCGCGGCGACCTGCTCGGCAACGTGCTGCGCGCCAGCGCCTTCGAATGGCGGCGCAACCTGAACAAGCTGGGCCGGCCGATCGACCGGACCGAATGGGGCATGACCCCGATGGAGATCAACGCCTACGCCAACTTCGCGATGAACGAGATCGTCTTCCCCGCGGCGATCCTGCAGCCGCCCTTCTTCGATCCGCATGCCGATCCGGCGATCAACTATGGCGGCATCGGCGCGGTGATCGGGCATGAGATCAGCCATCATTTCGACGATCAGGGCGCCAAGTACGACATGCACGGCCGGCTGTCCGACTGGTGGACGGCCGACGACGTCAAGCGCTTCGGCGTGCTGACCGACCGGATCGTCAAGCAATATGACGCCTATGAGCCGCTGCCCGGCCTGCACATCCAGGGCGCGCTGACCCAGGGCGAGAACATCGCCGATCTCGCCGGCCTGACCGTCGCCTATGAGGCCTATCAGATGGCGCTGAAGGGGCGGAAGGCGCCGGTGATCGACGGCTTCACCGGCGACCAGCGCTTCTATCTGGGCTGGGCGCAGGTGTGGCGCCGCAACTATCGCGAGGCCAATCTGCGGCAACGGCTGCTCACCGATCCGCACTCGCCCTCGATCCAGCGCGCCTGGGTCGTCCGCAACCTCGATCCCTTCTACGAGGCCTATGACGTGAAGGCCGACGAGAAGATGTACCTCGCGCCGGCGGATCGCCTGCACATCTGGTAGGGCGTCCCGCTTGACGAAAGGACGGGCGGCGGAGAACAAGCGCGGATGGCCACGCTGTTCTCCGCCGCCCCGATCTCCGCGAGCTCGGGCCGCTTCGCGCTCAACCTGCTGCTGGCGGTGCTCGCCTTCATCGCCTCGATCGGCATGGCCGGGATGATCTGGGGCGCGACCGACAATCTGCTGGTCGCCGGCCTGTTCATGCTCGCCTTCTGCCTGGGGATCGGCATGATCCTGCTGGTGGCGACGGTCCGCGCGCGGATCCACAGCCGGCCCGTACGGCTGCTCGACACCGAATTGCTGCTCGGCACGATCGAGGATTCGGCGTCCGGTGTCGCGATCACCGGACCGGGTGGCGAGCTGCTCTGCGCCAATCGCCAATATGAGACCTGGTTCGGCGGGCTGCCGACGCCGCCGGGCCTGCCGCTCGACGCGACCACCCGGATGCAGCTTTCCTCGGCGGCGCTGGCGGCGCGACGCGATGGCCTCGCCCAGATCGCCGGGTTGTCGACCGATCGCGGCCTGATCGACGTGATCGTCCGGCGCGCGGGCAATGGCGACGATCACCTCGTCTGGCGCTTCCACCGGTCGAGCGAGTTCGACGGCCTGGGCGACATCATGCGGATGCTGGGCAGCGAGATCGGCCGGCGGATCGGCAGCGCGGGGGTGATGACCGCGCTGGTCGACGGCAATGGCATCGGCCTCGTCGCCAATCGCGTCTTCCTGCAGCGCGCGCTGGGATCGGCCGACGCGCCGAGCGCGGGCTGGGCCTTTGCCGAGCTGCTGCGCAGCGACGGCGACATGATCCGGCTCACCGCCGATCCCGCTACCGCCGATCCGGTGCGCCTGATCCAGATACCCCTCGACAACCAAGGCGGGGCCGACGCCACGCTGTTCCTGCTGCTCGACGAGCCGACCGGCCATGGCGCGGAGGCGCGGGCGGTGGCGACCGGCGATCTCCACGCGCTGCTCGGCATGCTGCCGATCGGCCTGGCCGTGGCCGAGCGCGACGGCCGCGTCCTGTTCATGAACAGCTCGTTCCGCCGCGCCGCCGGGCTGGGGCCGGAGGCGACGATCGTCTATCCGAGCGACCTCGTCGTCGAGGAGGACAAGGCCGCCGTCTCCGACGCGGTACGGCGCTTCTCCGCCGGGCGTGGATCGGCGAGCGACCTGTCGGTGCGGCTGAAGGAACGGCCCGAGGAGAATGTCTCGCTGACGATTGCCGCCGCCAAGGGGCTCGGCAAGGCGTCGGTGCTGCTCAGCCTCAAGGACAATAGCGAGGAGTCGCGGCTCAAGCGGCAGGTCGCCCAGGCGATGAAGATGCAGGCGGTCGGCCAGCTCGCCGGCGGCGTCGCGCACGACTTCAACAATATCCTGACCGCGATCATCGGCCATTGCGACCTGATGACGATGCGCCACATCCCCGGCGACAGCGACTATGACGACATCCAGCAGATCAAGCACAATTCGAACCGCGCGGCGGCGCTGACCCGCCAGCTCCTGGCCTTCTCGCGGCAGCAGACGCTGCGCCCGCAGATCCTGCAGATCCCCGACGTCATCTCGGAGATATCGAACCTGCTCAACCGGCTGCTGGGCGAGACCGTCCGGCTCGAGGTCAGCCATGGCCGCAACCTCGGCACCGTCCGCGCCGATCCGGGGCAGCTCGAGCAGGTGATCGTCAACCTCGCCGTCAACGCGCGCGACGCGATGCCCGACGGCGGCATGCTGACGATCCACACCTATGCGGTCTCGCAGGCCGACGTTCGGAGGCTCGGCATCGAGATCATGCCGGTGACCGAATATACCGCGATGAAGGTGACCGACACCGGCAGCGGCATCTCGGCCGAGAACCTCAACAAGATCTTCGAGCCCTTCTTCACCACCAAGGAGGTGGGCAAGGGCACCGGCCTGGGCCTGTCGACCGTCTATGGCATCGTCAAGCAGACCGGCGGCTTCATCTTCGCCGAGAGCGAGGTGGGGGCGGGGACGAGCTTCGTCATCTACCTGCCGGTCCATGAGGCGCCCGCCAAGGCCGCCGCCGCCCGCGCGCCGGTCAAGGAGGCGAGCACCGAGCTGTGGGGCACCGGCACCATCCTGCTGGTCGAGGACGAGGCGATGGTGCGCGCCGTCGCCGAGCGGGCGCTGGCGCGGCAGGGCTACAAGGTCCTCACCGCCACCAACGGCGAGGAGGGGCTGGAGATATTGGAAGCCGGAGAGGAGCCGATCGACCTCGTCATCTCCGACGTGGTGATGCCGACGATGGACGGCCCCTCCATGGCCCGCGCGGCGCGCGAGAAGCGGCCCGACCTGCCGATCATCTTCATGTCGGGCTATGCCGAGGAACAGCTCCGCCGCTCGATCGACCTCGACAATATCGGCTTCCTGCCCAAGCCGTTCTCGGTCCAGCAGATCGGCCAGGCCGCGCGGGAGGCGCTCGCGGATCACGCGCGTCTTGGTTAGCCTCAGGCGCTGGCGGTCGCATCCGCGACCTTGGCTATCCTCGCATAAGCTCGGGCGCGCGTTCGCGCTTGCGCAGCCCTGACGGGCTCCGACGATCAGCTCAGCGTCGGGATGCGCCAGCATCCCGCAAGGCCGAACGGCCGCCCGAGCTTATGCGAGGATAGCCAAGGCGGACGGATGTCCGCCGCCCGGCGTCTGAGGGCAAAACAATATAAGTTCTCCCCTTGTTCTAATGGAACATTAAGAGTACACGCGTTTCCGGTTTGAGGTTTCGGGCCACCCGATCTACGAGGGAGTGACGCACATGTCGGCGCAGTTGAAGCTCATCGGATCCGAAAGGGAAGCAGCGAATATGGATAGGCAGAAGGCCCTTGAAGCCGCATTGGCGCAGATCGACCGCGCCTTCGGCAAGGGCTCGGCGATGAAGCTCGGCAGCCGCGAGACGATGCAGGTCGAGGCGATCTCGACCGGGTCGCTCGGGCTCGACATCGCGCTCGGCATCGGCGGCCTGCCCAAGGGGCGCGTCGTCGAGGTGTTCGGGCCGGAAAGCTCGGGCAAGACCACGCTCGCGCTCCACGCGATCGCCGAGGCGCAGAAGGCGGGCGGCACCGCGGCGTTCATCGACGCCGAGCATGCGCTCGATCCGGTCTATGCCAAGAAGCTCGGCGTCAATATCGACGAGTTGATCGTCTCGCAGCCCGACACCGGCGAGCAGGCGCTGGAGATCGCCGACACGCTGGTCCGCTCGAACGCGATCGACGTGCTGGTGATCGACTCGGTCGCGGCGCTGGTTCCCCGCGCCGAGATCGAGGGCGAGATGGGCGACAGCCATGTCGGCCTCCAGGCCCGGCTGATGAGCCAGGCGCTGCGCAAGATCACCGGCTCGATCAGCCGGTCGAAGTGCCTGGTCATCTTCATCAACCAGATCCGCATGAAGATCGGCGTGATGTACGGTTCGCCGGAGACGACGACCGGCGGCAACGCGCTGAAATTCTACGCTTCGGTCCGTCTCGACATCCGCCGTACCGGCGCGATCAAGGACCGCGACGAGGTGGTCGGCAACGCCACCCGCGTCAAGGTCGTCAAGAACAAGGTCGCCCCGCCGTTCAAGCAGGTCGAGTTCGACATCATGTATGGCGAGGGCGTGTCGAAGGTCGGCGAATTGCTCGACCTCGGCGTCAAGGCCGGCCTCGTCGAGAAGTCGGGCGCCTGGTTCAGCTATGATTCGATCCGTATCGGCCAGGGCCGCGAGAATTCGAAGGTCTATCTGCGCGAGAATCCCGAGGTCGCCGCCAAGCTCGAAGCCGCGATCCGCGGCAATGCCGACGGCGTCGGCGAGGCGATGATGGCGGGTCCGTCCGAGGACGACGACATCTGAGGCGAGGGTGGGGGAGCGAGATGACTCCCCCCCATCCGCACCATCCCTCGTCATTCCAGCGAAAGCTGGAATCTCCCTTTCCTTCGTGCCGCTGGCGGTGACGATGGAAAAGGCAGGGAGATTCCGACTTTCGCCGGGATGACCAATATTGGGAGACGAGAACCATGACCGCGCGTCTCAACTATGTCGAGCTTCCGGTCGGCGACACGGCCGCATCCAGGGCTTTCTTCGAACAGGCCTTCGGCTGGTCGCTGACCGCCTTCGGCCCCGATTATGCCGCGACGACCGGGCAGGCCGGCAGCGACATCGGCCTCAACGGCGATGCGGGCGACGCCACCCGCGCGCCGCTCGCGGTGATCGAGACCGACGATCTCGAAGCCGCGCTGGCGTCTGTCGAGGCGGCGGGCGGGACGGTCAGCCGTCCGATCTTCGCTTTTCCCGGTGGCCGCCGCTTCCACTTCCGCGAGCCTTCGGGTAACGAACTGGCCGTCTATGTGAACGAGCCGGGCTGATCGGACGAGCCGGGCCGTCTCGCGGGAGGCTGCCATGGCGATCATCGTCCACCATCTCGAGAATTCGCGATCGCAGCGCGTCCTGTGGATGCTGGAGGAGCTGGGCCTCGCCTATGAGGTCCGCCGCTACGAACGCGATCCGAAGACGATGCTCGCGCCGCCCGCGCTCAAGCAGGTCCATCCGCTCGGCAAGTCGCCCGTCGTAGAGCATGACGGCCGCGTCGTCGCCGAGACCGCGACGATCCTCGAATATCTGGTGGCGCTCTCGGCCGGCCGGCTCGGCCCGCCCGAGGACCCTGACGGGGCGCTGCGCTGGCGCTATTTCCTCGACTATGCCGAAGGCTCGCTGATGCCGCCGCTATTGCTGTCGCTGGTGATCGGCAGGATGGGGCCGTTCGGATGGCCCGCCAGGGGCTTCGTCACCCGCATGGCTATGACCCACATCGACTATGTCGAGAGCGAGCTCAGCCAGCGTCCCTGGTTCGCCGGTGCCGAGTTCAGCGCCGCCGACGTGATGATGAGCTTCCCGCTCGAAGCCGGCCGCCAGCGTCTCAAGCTCGACGGCCGCCGCCCGTCGATCCTCGCCTGGCTCGATCGCATCCATGCCCGCCCGGCCTATCAGGCCGCCTTGGAGAAGGGCGGACCTTACGCCTATGCATGACCGTGCGGCTCAGCGCGGCTTGGCCGGCTTCGGGCCGATGCTCTCCAGATAGGCGATGAAACGCTTGATGTCGGCCGGCTCCCACGGATCTGACGGCATGTCGGGATGGCCCGCGACGATCCCCTCGGCGAGCGCTTCGTCGAGCGTCTCCACCGGATAGCGATAGCCCAGCGAACGGAAGGGCGGCGCGATGGGGAGGGGGCTCGCGCCCGTCTTCTCGGTGGCGTGGCAGGCGCCGCACCGCTTCACCGCCAGCGCATGGCCCTCGCGGGCGAGCCGGTCGGGCCGGGCCGTCGCGGCCTGCGATACGAAGAGGCAGGACAGGCCGAGCAGGACGGCCACGGATCGTTTCGAGGGGCTGGACATCATGGGGTCATATTCCGCGCCGGGCGGGCTTTAGGCCATACGCATTAGGACGTAGCAGCGACGATCTGCCATGCCCTCCGCCGAACCGCTTGAGAAGCGGCCTGCTCTCGCCTAAGTCGCACCCATGACCTCGACCAACGACATTCGCCGCTCGTTCCTCGACCATTTCGCGAAGGAAGGGCATGAACTGGTGCCGTCGGCGCCGCTGGTGCCGCACAACGATCCCACGCTGATGTTCGTCAACGCGGGCATGGTGCCGTTCAAGAATGTCTTCACAGGCCTCGAGAAACGGCCCTATTCGACCGCGACCTCGTCGCAGAAATGCGTGCGCGCCGGCGGCAAGCACAATGATCTCGACAATGTCGGATATACCGCGCGCCACCACACCTTCTTCGAGATGCTCGGCAACTTCTCGTTCGGCGACTATTTCAAGGAACGCGCGATCAGCCTCGCCTGGAGCCTGATCACCGGCACCTGGGGCATCCCGGCCGACCGGCTGACCGTCACCGTCTTCCACACCGACGACGAGGCGTTCGACCTGTGGAAGAAGATCGGCATGCCCGAGAGCCGGATCATCCGCATCCCGACCTCGGACAATTTCTGGTCGATGGGCGACACCGGCCCCTGCGGTCCCTGCTCGGAGATATTCTACGATCATGGCGCGCACATCCCCGGCGGCCCTCCGGGCAGCCCGGACGAGGATGGCGATCGCTTCGTCGAGATCTGGAACCTCGTCTTCATGCAATATGAGCAGGTCGACAAGGAGACCCGCATCGACCTGCCGAGGCCGTCGATCGACACCGGCATGGGTCTGGAGCGCATCGCGGCGGTGCTGCAGGGCGTCCACGACAATTACGATACGGACACCTTCAAGGCGCTGATCGCCGCCTCGGGCGAACTGACCCGGACGGCGACCAATGGCGACTTCAAGGCGTCGCACCGCGTCATCGCCGATCACCTGCGCGCTTCGGGCTTCCTGGTGGCGGACGGCGTGCTGCCGGCCAATGAGGGACGCGGCTACGTCCTGCGCCGGATCATGCGCCGCGCGATGCGCCACGCGCACCTGCTCGGCGCGGCCGAGCCGCTGATGCACCGCCTGGTGCCGAGCCTCGTCGCCGAGATGGGCGCCGCTTATCCCGAACTGGTCCGCGCGCAGCCGCTGATCGAGGAGACGCTGAAGCTGGAGGAGACCCGCTTCCGCCAGACGCTGGCCAACGGCCTGCGCCTGCTCGACGAGGCGACCGGCGCGATGAAGCCGGGCGACGTTCTGCCCGGCGCGGTCGCGTTCAAGCTCTACGACACCTTCGGCTTCCCCTACGACCTGACCGAGGACGCGCTGCGCGCGCAGGACCTGGGCGTCGACCGGAGCGGCTTCGACGCGGCGATGGCCGAGCAGAAGGCCGCCGCGCGCGCCGCCTGGAAGGGATCGGGCGAGAAGGCGTCGGACGAGGTCTGGTTCGACATCGCCGAGGAGTTCGGCGGCACCGAGTTCACCGGCTATGTCAGCGAGGAGGGCGACGGCCAGCTCCTCGCCATCGTCAAGGACGGCCAGCGCGTCGCCGAGGCGAAGGCGGGCGACGAGGTGGTGCTGGTCACCAACCAGACCCCCTTCTACGGCGAGAGCGGCGGCCAGATGGGCGATGCCGGCCGGATCACCGGCGACGACGGCCTGGAGATCGCGGTCGAGGACACCGCCAAGCCGCTCGGCCGCGTGCATGCGCATCGCGGCACGGTGGTGAGCGGGTCGGTCCGGACCGGCGATGCGCTCCACCTGGTCGTCGACGGCGATCGCCGCACCCGTATCCGCGCCAACCATTCGGCGACCCACCTGCTCCACGCGGCGCTGCGCAACCGGCTCGGCAGCCATGTGACCCAGAAGGGCAGCCTCGTCGCGGCCGACCGCTTCCGCTTCGACTTCTCGCACCCCAAGGCGCTGACGCCCGAGGACATCGCCGCGATCGAGGCCGAGGTGAACCGCCACATCCGCGAGAATGACGAGGTCACCACCCGGCTGATGACCCCCGACGCCGCGATCGAGGCCGGCGCGATGGCGCTGTTCGGCGAGAAATATGGCGACGAGGTGCGCGTCCTGTCGATGGGCAAGGCCGATCGCGACCTCGGCGCGAAGAGCTATTCGGTCGAGCTGTGCGGCGGCACCCATGTCTCCGCGCTCGGCGATATCGCCTTGTTCAAGATCATCTCCGAAAGCGCGGTGTCGAGCGGCGTGCGCCGCATCGAGGCGCTGACCGGCGAGGCCGCGCGCCAATGGCTGACCCAGCGCGACGAGAAGCTCAAGGAAGCCGCCGCGGCGCTCAAGACCGCGCCCGACGATGTGCCCGCGCGCATCGCCGCGCTGGTCGAGGAGCGCCGCAAGCTCGAACGCGAACTGGCCGAGGCGAAGAAGGCGCTGGCGCTGGGCGGCGGTTCCAAGGCCGAGGCCGCCGGCCCCGAGGACGTCGCGGGCGTGAAGTTCCTGCCGCAGGTCGTCGAAGGACTCGATCCCAAGGGGCTGCGCGGACTGGTCGACGACGCCAAGGCCTCGCTCGGATCGGGCGTGTCGGTGATCGTCGCGGTCAATGACGGCCGGGCGAGCGTCGCGGCCGGCGTCACCGCCGACCTCGCCGACCGGATCAGCGCGGTCGACCTCGTCAAGGCCGCGGTGGCGGCGCTCGGCGGGCAGGGCGGTGGCGGCCGTCCCGACATGGCGCAGGGCGGCGGCCCCGACGGCGACAAGGCCGCCGATGCGGTGGCGGCGGTCCGCGACGCGCTGGCGAAGGTTCCGGCTTAAACCGGCTCGGCCAGCGCCGCGCGGACGTTGGCGATCAGCATGTCGTGGTTCCGCTCGGCGATCGCGCGGGCGGCCTCGTCCTCCATGTCGACCGGCACGAAGCTGGTCCGCAGATAGAGGATCGACGCTGCCGGCCCGGCGGGGATGACGCGGGCATGGCCGCTGTGGCAGGCGAAGGGCACGATATCGCCGGTATCGACGATGCTCAGCCGCATCTCGCGCGCGACAGCGTCGCAATGATCGAGCCGTTCCCTGACGACGATCTCCGGCGGATGGCCTTCGAGCCGCATGTGGCGGACCATGCCGACGCCGTCGCCCTCGAACTCGATCGACGCGACGATGCCGCGTTCGAGCCGGCATTGCCCCTCGCGGCTCGACAGGAGATGCCACAGCCGGTCGGCGTTCGCGGCGACGCGGGTGGCTTTCTCGACGGTGATCATGCTGTTCCCATCCTCATGAGGTGCCAAGTCGGCCGGCGAGGATGCGGTCGAGCATCCGGTCGGGCAGCAGGCGCGGCAGTGTCCAATGGGCCAGCCGCCCGCGCATCAGTGCATAGCGCGGGCGCGGATGGCGGATGGTGAGGACGCGGTGGATCAGCGCCGCGAAGCGCTCGGGCGGGAGCGCCGCCTCGCCCGCCGCCGCGAAGGCGATCTTGAACCGCGCGAACGGCGGCCCGAAGTCGCCGTCCGCGAAGCGTTCGTCCTCGGGGCGGTCGACCTTGTCCCAGATCGGCGTCCGCACCGCGCCGGGCTGGATGACGATCGTCCGGATGCCGTAGATCGCCAGCTCGCGCCGCATCGCGTCGGACAGCGCCTCCAGCCCATGTTTCGACGCGGCATAGCCGCTGGTGAAGGGCAGGGTGATCCGTCCGCTGACCGAGGAGATATTGACGATCCGCCCCGGCGGTCCGCTGCGCGCGCGATCGGCGCCGAGCAGCGGCAGGAAGGCCTGGACGACGCGCAGCGTGCCGGTCAGGTTGACGTCGACCTGCGCCTGCCAATCGTCGATCGGCTGCACCGCGAGCGGCCCGAAATGGGCGAGCCCGGCATTGTTGACGAGCCCCGCCAGGCGATCCGTCCCGAGCACCGCCGCGACCTGCCCGGCCGCCTCGGCGATCGCCGGGCCGTCGCGCAGGTCGAAGCGGAGCGGGACGAGGGCCGGGCCGAGCGCGGCGGACAGCGCCTCCGCCTGCGCTTCGGTCCGGACCGATCCGAACACGCGCCACCCGCGTTCGACGAGCAGGGCGGCCGTCGCGCGGCCAATGCCGCTCGACGCCCCCGTGACGACGGCCGCCCGCATCGGCCTAGAAGTTGAACCGGCCGGTCAGGCCGTAGCGCCGCCCCCAGCTCCTCTGGTTGTAATCGCCGAGCGGAGCACCGCTGAAACGCTGCGCGACGACGTCGATCAGATATTCCTTGTCGAACAGGTTCTCGACATAGGCGGTCAGCGTCACCGGGCCGGTGCGCAGCGACAGCCGGGCATTGACCAGGTTGACGAAGTTCAGCCGGTCGCGATTGTCGACCTCCCAATAATAATGGCCGCCCTTGCCGTTCGCCTCGATGCGCGGGGTGAGATCGGTGTCGGCGCCGAGCGGGATGCGGTACTGCATCGCCGCCGAATAGGACCAGCGCGGCACTTGCGGCAGGTCGTTGCCGGTGAAGTCGCCGGCCGCGGGCAGCCCGGCGAACACCGTCGTGTCGTAGCGGGTGACCTTGGTGTCGAGGAAACCGCCCGACAGCGAGATGTCGAGGCCGTCCGCCGGCCGCGCCGTCATCTCCAGTTCGGCGCCGAAGATGCGCGAGCGCGGGATCGGGTTGGTGATGATCTGCGATCCGGTGAGCTGGTCGAACAGGTAGATCTGCCGATCCTTGACGCGGGTGTAGAACAGCGCGCCGTTGAGGGTCAGCTTGCGGTCGAGCCAGGTCGACTTGAAGCCGGTCTCGAAGCTCCAATTCTCCTCGGCCTTGTAGACGCGTGTGATGCGGGCGTTGGGGTTGAAGCCGCCGCTGCGGAAGCCCTTGCCCGCCGAGGCGTAGAGATTGGCGTCGGGCGTCAGCTTGTAGGTGATGGCGAGCTTGGGCTGGAACGCCTTGAACGTCTTGTCGTAGCGCGGCAGGCCGGGCAGCGCCCGGTCGGTCTGCTTGCGCTCGTCGATGTCGTAGCGCAGCCCCAGCGACAGATCGAGCGCGTCGGTCGCGCTATAATTGGCCTGCCCGAAGAAGGCGTAGGCGAAATTGTCGTCGGTCGACCGGGTGGCGGTGAAGACGGTCGGCGCCGGGATCGGGAAGGGGAACAGTACTCCGCCGGCCCCCGGCCGCACGAACAGCGTGCTGTCGAGCTTCTGGTCGGTCTTGATCAGATAGGCACCGGCCATCCAGTTGAACCGGCCCGGATCCGACGTCAGCCGCAGCTCCTGGCTCCACGCATCGGATTTGAAGCCCTGCGTGCCCGACAGATAATCGAAGGGCAGGAAGTCGAAATCCTCGTTCAGGAAGAATTTGGTCCGGGTATAGGCGCTGACCGAGGTCAGCGTGGCGCCCGGGAATTCATAGTCGATCTTGACCGACGCATCGTGGAGATAGCGGTCGACCTTGCCTGGTATGTCGGCGGTGATCGGCAGCAGGTCGGTCCGCCGCGCGCCCGGCGGCACGAAGGAATACCAGGCCGCGCCGCTGTGGTTCTCGGTCCGCGAGCCGCGGATGTCGATCGTCAGCGCCTCGCTGGGATGGGCGATCAGGCTACCGCGGAAGCTGTAGGACTTGTCGTTGTTGATGTCCTTGCCGACGGTCACGTTCCTGATGTCGCCGTCGAAATCGCGCACCGCGCCAGACAGGCGGAACAGCAGCTTGTCCTCGACGATCGGCCCGCTGATCGCGGCGCGGGCGCGCAGGTCGCTGCCGGTGCCGATCGTGCCCTCGACCATGCCTTCCAGTTCGTTGGTGGGCTGGCGGGTGACGATGTTGAGCGCGCCGGCGATCGCGTTGCGGCCGTAGACCGCCCCCTGCGGTCCCTTCAGCACCTCGATCCGTTCGATGTCGAACAGGTCCTGGGTGAACTGGTTGACGTTGTTGAGCTGGACGCCGTCGATCACCACCGCGATCGGCGGCTCGCCGTTGCGGACCTGGCCGACGCCGCGGATGTTGATCAGGACGATGCCCGGCTGCTCGGCCGACGAGATGCTGAAATTGGGCACGTTGAGCGCCACGTCGCGGATATTGTCGATCGCCGCCGCCTCGATCGATGCCGAGGTGAAGGCGGTGATCGCCTCGGGCACGTCCTGCAGCCGCTCCTCGCGCTTGCGGCCGGTGACGACGATCTGGTCAGGCGCCTCCTCCGCCCCGATCGCTGGCCCGGCCGTTTCGGGCTGCTGCGCCATGGCCATGGTTGCGATCGAAAATACAGCAGTTCCAATGGCCCATCGGCCGATCCTGAGTTTCCCTGTCATGATTTTTCTCCACGTCCCCTTGTGGCGGTCGCTGCCGCCGTTCCTCGCTCAGATGAAATCGCGTGACGGGTGGGCGCGCGGATAGGCGCGCATATAGTCGAAGAAGCGGGCGAGCGTCTTGTCGCTCCTGGTCAGCGTACCCGGCCGGAACTTGATCGACGACATGACCATCAGGTCCTCGGACACCACGCCGCGTTCGAGCTCCTCGACGAAATCCAGGAAGCGCTCGACCTCCTCGGGCGTGCCCATGTCGCGGCGCGCGGCCAGCACCATGTAATTCTGCGAGGAGCCGGCCCGGGGCATCCCCATCGGGTTGAGGAAGCCGAACCAGCGGCCCGCATAGTCGGTTGTCTGATAGTAGAGCGACGTGCCGTAGATGCCGACGACATTGTCGACCGGCGACCCGTCGGTATGGATGCCCGAGAAGCTGTAGACCATCGAATGGTCGGTCCAGGCGATGTCCTCGGGATCGTCCTGGGTGAACGTGATGTTATGCAGCGCCTTGATGTGCTGCATGTCGGGCGTGTTGGCGCACTGGATCCACGGATCGACGTCGTTCGGTTCGCCGTTGACGACCGTCCGGAAGACCAGTTCCTCCTCGGGATAGGGGAAGTCGGGCAGGTCGTAATGCGGATCGTCGCCGTTGAATGCCCAGATGATGCCGTACCGCTCCTGGCTGACGAATTTGTAGAGGCGGGCGGACGGCGGCGGCGCATCGCCGATCTTGGTCGCGACGCAACGCCCCTGGCCGTCATAGTTCCAATGATGGAAGGCGCAGCGGACGGTGTTGCCGACGACGTCGCCCGATCGCAGGTCCGCGCCGAGATGCGGGCAGAAGGCGCTGGTGACGTTGGCGATGCCGTCCTCGCCCCGGAACACGATGATGCGGCCGTCGAGGAAGCCATAGCCCTTGACCGTGCCGACCGGCACGTCGCTCGACAGGCAGATCGGGAACCAGGACTGGGTGAACAGGCCGTCCTCGCCTTCGAGCAGGATCTTCTCGCCCTGCGCGCGGCTCGTCGGATTGCCGGCGGTAGGACGGTTCATGATGGTTGTGGACACGATCTGCTCCTTTGACACGGATGATGGGGTAGGGCGGGCGGCGGTGCTCAGGGCACCGCACCGCCCAGGATGGCGACGAGATGGCCGGGGTCGAGATGGCCGCCGGAGACGATGCAGGCGACCGGCCCCGCCTGCTGGCGAGCGAGCGCCGCGGCGACGGGAGCGGCGCCGGCGCCCTCGGCGATCAGGTGGTGCCGCTCGACGAGCAGCCGCACCGCCGCCGCGGTCTGGGCGAGGGAGACGAGCGCCGTGTCGTCGACCAGCGCGCGGACGTGCGGCCACATCGCCGGGATCACGGCGGGGCCGCCCATGCCGGTGACGAAGCTGCCCGAATCGAACGGGATGGTGACCGGCCGGCCGGCGGCCAGCGCCGCGCGCAGCGGTGCTCCGGCCTCGGTCTCGCAGGCGATGACGCGGGCATTCGATCCGCGCGCCCTGAGGGCGGCGGCGATTCCGCTGATCAGCCCGCCGCCGCCATAGGGGACGATGACCGCCGCGAGGTCGGGGCGCGCGTCGAGCAGCTCCAGCCCGATCGTGCCGTTGCCCGCCAGCACGTCGGGATCGGCGACCGGATGGATGAAGCCGGCATCGTCGCTACCCTCGGCGAGCATCGCCCACCAGCGGTCATAGGGCAGCGCGACGATCGCCGCGCCGAGCCGGCGGAGCCCGTCGAGCTTACTCTCGGCGGCGGTCTCCGGGACATAGGCGGTCACCTTCACGCCGCGCTCCCGCCCCGCATAGGCGAGGCCCTGCGCGAAATTGCCCGCGCTGGCGGTCGAGACGTCGCGCGCGCCGGCCTCGACCCGGCGGAGCAGCGCGTTGGCCGCGCAGCGGACCTTGAACGAGCCGACGGGCTGAAGCGTTTCGAGCTTGAGGTGGATATCGGCGCGCCCGTCGGCCTGGAGGCGGACCAGCGGCGTCGGATCGGCGATCCCGGCGATTCGTTCGCGCGCGGCCTCGATCTCCGCCAGCGCCGGCAGCGCGGGGGTGGCGACGGCCATCGCTCAATCGCCTCCCGCCCGATCGGCGAAAGGACATGCCGGTAATTTCATCCTGCCCTCCCAATGGATCGTGCCCATCGCTTATGGGCGTCATGAGAGGGGGAACGGCGGATGGTGACAAGCCTTGCGCCGGCCTTCCGGCGCTGCCGAAAGGAGGTGTATGGCCGGAGCGATGAAAACCTCTATCCGTTCGGATAGGCCGGACCGCGAAAGGCCGCGTCCTTGCCTGTTCAGTAAAGCAGGCCCTGTTGCTGGGCGACGGCGATCGCCTTGACCCGGTTGTGGGCGCCGAGCTTGCGATAGATGCGCTGGAGGTGGAATTTCACCGTCGCCTCGGAGACGTTGAGGCGCTCGGCGGTCGACTTGTTCGATTCGCCCTGGGCGAGGCTGAGCAATATCTCGCGCTCGCGGGCGCTGAGATAGGAACCGCCGGCATCGCGGTCGATGACATGCTCGTAGCTCTGGCCGAGCCGTTCCGACAGCTCGGCAAGGAAGCGGCTTGCCTCCGGGCCGAGGGCGTGGCGCTGAGAATGATGGGCGACCAGCGAGCAGAGTCGCGCCATCAGTTCGCCCTCCTCGATGAAGGCCTGCATCGACGGCTGCTGCGCCGATTGGAGCAGTTCGACCAGCGTCGCGATCGCGCGCTGCGGGCTGCCCGAGCAGGCGAGCAGCAGCGCCCGCAGCAGGCCCACCTTGGCGACGAGGCGGCCGATCCCCCGGCGCTCGCATTCGCCTTCCAGCGTGTCGAGCAGCACGGTCGCCCGGCGGAACTGGCGCGAATGGATCAGCAGCCGGGCATTGGCGATGCCGAGCGCGAGCCGCTCGCGCCAGCGCGCGTCGTCCTCGCCGTTGCTCGGCACCCGGATCGCGCGCAGCGCGGCGCCCGCCTGGTTGCGATGCCCGGCGAGCGACAGCAGCTCGGCGCGGAGAATCTGCATGACCAGCGCGAGGCGCGGCAGGCCGATGCGGAGTGCCGCCTCGTCGCCCCGCCGGGTGACCGCCAGCGCGGCTTCGAGGCCGCCGCCGCGAAAGGCGTGGAGCGCGGCGGTGCGATAGCCGCTGACGAACAGGTCGAGCCACCCGTCGTTGTTCTCGGCGCTCTGCAACGCGGGCAGCAGGTCGATGCCGAGATCGGCCTGGCCCTGGTCGAACAGCAGCTCGGCGCGCAGCAGCCGGCAGAGCGTCGCCATCGCAGGGTCTTCGGGGAAATGCTGGACGGCGATCGATTCGGCGCTGTCGATATGGCTACCGACCTGATCGTAGAGCCCCTGCCAGCTCCGCGTCGAGGCGAGGTGGAGGTGGACGAAGAACTGGCCGTAGCGCGAGTCCGACCGGGCATAATAATGTTCGGCGGCGATCCCGGCGGCGGCGGCATGGGTGAAATTGCCGAGGCTGAGATGGACGCGGCAGATCAGATTCTGGACCCAGCCCTGATGGATCACGTCGTCGTGCGGCAGCGCCGCGGCGACCGCAGACAGCCTGTCGGCGAGCCCGGGCATGAGCGGCTGATCGGCATGGCAGGCGAGCATGATGTCGAGCAGGTCGAGATCGCCGAGCGCGCCGGCCGCCGCCGCATGGCCGCCGGCCTTGTCGCGCAGCCGGTGGATCAGCCGCCGGGCGTCGGACACGCGGCCTTCCTTCGACAGCACCAGCGCCTCCGAGATGCCGAGCGCGGGTTCATGGTCGAGATAGTGGCGCGGCAGCGCGGCCAGCACCGAGCGGAGCGTCCGCAATCCGTAGCGCATCGAGAGATTGGCGGGTCCGAAGCGGCGGACGAGCTGGACGCATTCGTCATAATCCTGTGCGAGGCAGGCGTGGAGCACCGCCTCGTCGACCGCGTCATGCTCGATCATCCACGCCTCGATCATGCGGTGGACGCGGCGGACGTCCGCCCCGATCCGCGCCTGGAAGCGCCGCATCAGCGTCGCGCGGAGCATCGGATTGACATGATACCAGAGGCCGTTGAGCCGCCGCGCCTGGAGCAGCCCCGCCGCGCGGCCGAGCCGCTCGACCGATTGCTCGACGGCGGCCTCGGGCGCGAGCAGCCGCGCCAGATCGAGCGTGAAGCGCGACACCACCGCCGTCCGCTCGAGGAAATCGGCGTCCTCGGGCAGCAGCGGGGCGAGGATCTGTTCGTCGAGGAAGTCGGCGATCAGGCCGGCCGACACCGACCCCATGTCGCCGGCCAGCGTCGGCGGATCGCCGGCATCGAGCCCGTCGCGCACGAATTTGAGCAGGATCGGCCAGCCCTCGCAGCGGTCGACCAGACGCAGGACGTCGGCATCCTCGCTGGCGCCGAGGAAGGCGAGCGCCTCGGCGCGGGTGAAGCCGAGCTGGTCGGGACCGATCACCGCGACCCGATCCTGCGCGCGCAGCTTCGCCAGCCCGGGAAGATTGCCCTCGCGCGAGGCGATCACGAAGCGCAGGCCGGGGGCGAACAGGATCAGGTCGGACAATGCCGGGGGCAGGACATCGCCCGCCTCGTCGATGCCGTCGAGGAACAATAGGGCCGGGCGGTCGTCGGCGGCCCCGACCTCCACCGCCTCGGCCACGCCCGCCGCATCGGGCTGGGCGGGATCGACGCCCAGCGCCTGGGCGACCCGCCGGAAGAAGCGGCTCAGATCGGCGTCGCGCTTGTCCAGCAGCAGCGCGGCGCAACGCTCCCCGCCCGCCTCGATCGCGGCGCGCAGCCGGTCGAGGGCGACGCTCTTGCCGTGGCCGGCCGGCGCCCGCAGCAGCGTGACGTGGTGGCGGGCGATCCGGGGCGCCAGATCGTCGATGCGTCGGGACCAGCCGTCCCCGGCGTTGATCGTCATCGTCCCGGCCTCGCCTGTTTTCCGTCATTCCCGCGAAAGCGGGAATCCACGGTCACGGCACATTCCATCTCTTGCGGGCCGCCGTCCATGGATTCCCGCTTTCGCGGGAATGACGATAGGGGTTGATGAAATGCCTTGCTCCGCCCAGCTACGCAGCGATCAGGCCAGCTCGGCGGGCATCGGCTTGTCCTCGCCCTCGCTGTCCCATCCCATCGCCGCGATCTGCCAGTCGCCGTCGTTGCGGACCAGCAGGAAGCCGTTCGCGCCGCGGCCGATCGGGCCGCCGTCGATCTGCGCCCGGTAGCTGCCGATCGCCACGGCGAGGTTACCGAAGACCTTGACGATCGTCTTGTTGGCGCGCTCGTCGAAGGTCTTCATGCCGCCGCTCTCATATTGACCGCGCATCCGGCCGACGAAGGTCTCGATGTCGGTCGGGCTGACCGGGCGAGCCGAGGGGGCGAGCAGCGCGTCCTTGCGCACGGCGGCCGCGAAGGCGGTGAAATCGGGGGCCTTGTCGGCGGACCAGCTGATCGCCTCGAACATCTGCTCGACGATCTCGCGGATACGCGCCTCGTCCTTCGCATAATCGGCCATGGGACACTCCTTTCGTTCAGCTTGGGAGAAGGTTTTCGGGACGGATCGGCAGCCGGTCGACGGCGTCGCCGGCTGCATCGCCCAGCGCGTCGCGGATCGCGTTGGCGATCGCGGCCGGGATCGGGATCGCGCCGCTTTCGCCGACGCCCTTCGCGCCGTTGGGGAAGAAGGGGGACGGGGTTTCGAGATGGACCAGCGCGATCGGCGGGACGTCGGCCGCGAAGGGCAGGGGATAGTCGCGCATGCAGCCTGTGGCGGGCTGGCCGGCCGCGTCATGGTCGAGACCCTCGTAGAGCGTCGCGCCGATCCCCTGGACGATCCCGCCGATCACCTGCGCCTCGACCAGCGCCGGATTGATCTGCCGCCCGCAATCATGGCCGAACAGGATGTCGCGCACCTCGACCAGCCCGGTCTCGCGGTCGACCTCGATCTCGGCGAGCGCGACGCCATAGGTGATGGCGAGCGCGGCGGGATCGAAGCTGGCGCGGGCGTCGAGGCCGGGTTCCATGCCGGCGGGAAGGTCATGGGCGAGATAGGCGGCGCGCGCAACCCGGGCGATCGACACGCGGCGCGCGGAATCGCCCCGCACCTGCACGCCGCCCTGGCTGAGTTCTACCTCGTCCGGCGCCGCGCCGACGAGGTGCGCGCCGATCGCGCAAAGCTTCTCGCGGAGGCGGCCGGCGGCGAGCATCACCGCCGAACCGCCGATGCCGGTCCCCCGGCTGCCACCGCTGCCATAGGCGGTATAGGGGCAGGCCTGGGTGTCGCCATGGACGACGGTGACGTCCTCGTCGGGCATCGTCAGCTCGGCGGCGCAGAGCTGTTGCAGCACCCGCTCGACGCCCTGGCCCATCGGCGTCTGGCCGGTGAAGACCACCACCTGTCCGCTCGGCTCCATGCGGAGCGTGGCGATGTCGAAGCCGCCCGAGTTGATGCCGATCATGCCGCACAGCGCGGACGGGCCGAGATTGGTCGGCTCGACATAGAAGGCGAGGCCGATCCCGACGGCGCGTCCATCCGCCCGCGCGGCGTGCGCCCGGTCGACCCGCGCGCGATAGCCGAAGGCGTCGAGCGCGAGATCGAGCATCTCCTCGTAGCGGCCGCTGTCGAGCAGCAGCAGCCCCGTCGCCGATGGCGCGGGCATCGCCTCGGCGGGCACGAGGTTGCGGCGGCGCAGCTCGGCCGGGTCGAGGCCGATCTGCCGCGCCGCATCGTCGAGCGCGCGTTCGAGCGCGAAATTGACCTCGGGCGTGCCATAGCCGCGATAGGCGCCGGTCGGCGTCTTGTTGGTGACGACGACCCGTGTCGCGACATGGACGTTGGCGATGCGATAGGCCCCCGTCACCATCATCGCCCCCGCCCAGGCCGCCCCGACCGAGGCGGCATAGGGTTCTGCGCCCTTGTCGAGCGTGATCAGCGCCTTGAGGCCGAGGATCGCGCCATCCTCCGACAAGGCCAGCTCGATATCGACGACCTCGTCGCGGCCGGGGACGCAGGCGACGAACGCCTCGGCCCGGCTCTCGATCCAGCGCACCGGCGCGCGAAGCCGGAGCGCGAGGTGCGCGAGCAATATCTCCTCGCCATAGGGGCAGGACTTCGATCCGAACGCGCCGCCGACGTCGGGCACGATCACCCGGATGCGATGCTCGGCGATGCCGAGGCACCAGGCGATCGCCTCGCGCACCTGGTGCGGCCCCTGGGTCGAGCTATGGACGGTGACGCCGTCCTGCGCCGGATCATAGGCGGCGAGCACGCCGCGCGTCTCCAGCGAATGGGCCGACACCCGGCCGGACACATAGCGGCCCGCGACATGGACCGGCGCGTCCGCAAAGGCGGCATCAGGGTCGCCGCCGCTCCATTCGGCGGAAGCGACGACATTGTCGGGCCAGTCGTCGAAGAGCCGGGGCGCATCGGCGGCGAGCGCCTGGTCGATCGAGGCGATGACCGGGCGCTGGACATAGGCGATCCGCACCAGCGCGGCGGCATGGCGGGCGATCGCCTCGCTCTCGGCGACGACGATGGCGACCGGCTCGCCGACATAGCGGACCCGGCCGTGCGCCAAAGCGCGCAGCCCCGAGCGACGCTGGCCGGGGACGTCCCAGATGATCGGGGGCGGTTGGATCGACGCGAGGATGTCGGCGCCGTCGAGCACAAGCCGGACCCCCGCGACCGCCCTCGCCGGATCGGCGTCGACGGCGATGTCGGCATGCGCCTCGGCGCTGCGCACCACCACCGCGTGGAGCATGCCGGGCATCGACAGGTCGGCGACATAGCGGCCGCGCCCTTCGAGGAAGCGTCGCGCCGAGGGGCGGGCATGGCCGGGCATCGTCGCGGTCATCGGCCGCGCCCCAGCAGGTCGCGGACCGCGGCGACGATCGGCAGATAGCCGGTGCAGCGGCAGGCGACCGACGATATCCGCGCCTCGACCTCGGCGTCGCTGAGCCTCTCCCGCGCCTCGTCGCGCAGCAGCGCGGCGACAGTGGTGACGAAGCCCGGCGTGCAGAAACCGCATTGCAGCGCGTTGTGCCGCAGGAAGGCGTCCGCGATCCGTTCGAATGCCTCGCCGGCGGCGATGCCCTCGACCGTCTCGATCGCCATGCCGTCGCACTGCCCGGCCAGCGTCAGGCAGGCGCGCGCCGCGCCGCCGTCGAGCAGCACCGTGCAGGCGCCACACACGCCTTCGTCGCAGGCGACATGCGTTCCGGTCAGCCCCAGCGTCTCGCGGAGCAGCGCGGAAAGCCGGGTCGTGGCGGCCGCCTCGACCGTCACAGCGCGGCCGTTGAGGGTGCAGTTGATCAGCATGCCGCATCCTCCGCCGTCGCGATCGCCCGGCGCGCGGCGGCGAGCGCCCAGGATCGTGTCGATGGTGCATCGAAGGCCGGGGATCGCGCCGCGAGCGCGTCGAGCAGCGCGGGGCCATCCGTGGCTTCGATGCGGAAGGGCTGGCATGTTCCGCCGCTGACCGTCAGCCGGGCGCGCCCGGCGTCGAGCCGCGCGAGCGCCATCGCCAGCGACCGGCCGCCCGAGCGCCGCCGCAGGATTTCGGCGAAGCCCACATGCTCGCGCTCGGCGGGGAAGGGGAGGCGGATCGCGCGGATGAAAGCGGGTTCCCTCGCCTGACCGGTGATCAGCCGGTCCACCGGGCGGACTTCGCCCCCGGCGAGCATGACCTCGGCGTCATAGGCGAGCAGGAAGGTCGATATCTCCGAGGCCGGATCGGCGAGGGCGAGGCTGCCGCCCAGGGTCGCGCGGTTGCGCACCGCGCTGTTGGCGACATGGCCGAGACAGGCTGCCACGACCGGAAAGGCCCGTGCCAGTTCGGCCCGCGCCGCCGCGATCGTCACCATCGCGCCGATCTCGACATGGTCGGCGCGCCACTCGATCCGGCCAAGCTCGGCGATGCGGCGCAGGTCGATCAGCGCGTCGGGCGCGCCGCCCGGCCGATCGAGTTCGGGGATCAGCGTCTGGCCACCGGCGAGCAGCCTTGCGTGGCCGTCGTAACGGGTGAGCAGGTCGCCGACCTCGGCGATCGTCGTGGGCAGGAAGTAATCGGGCGCGGCAAGGACGGGAACCGGATCATCCATCGTCGCGCGCCCTCCCTCGCCATTCCCACCCCGCGGCGGTCTCCGCCATGCGCTTCATGGTCGCCATCCCCGGCCGCCAGTCAAATCGTTCTTCGGAATCCGGTGGCGACCGAAAGGATGGATCGATCGGCCTGTTCACCTGGACTTAGCCGAACGGCTAGGTTCGCATGCGCTATTGCAGGCCGGTGAAGGTTCGTCCGGTTTCGATGTGGGCGGCGAAGCCGGCGATGTCGATATTGGCCCCGCAGACGATGACGCCGACCCGCTTCCCGCGCAGGCGCTCGGCGAGCGGGCCGAGCATCGCGGCGGTCGCCGCGGCGGCGGCCGGTTCGACGGCGAGCTTCGCCTCGCGGAACAGCAGGTTCATGCCCGCGCGGAGCTGGTCGTCGGAGACCAGGACGATCTCGTCGACCGACCGGCGGCACAGGTCGAAGCTGTAGGGCAGCGAATAGGGCGGGGCGAGGCTGTCGGCGATCGTCGCGATCCGGGCATTGGCGACGGGCTCGCCCTTCTCGAAGCTGCGGCGCATATTGTCGGCGCCCTCGGGCTCGACGCCGTAGACCTTGCAATCCGGGGAAAGCAGCTTGATCGCGGTGGCGAGGCCGGCGATCAGTCCGCCGCCGCCGATCGGGCAGATCACCGCGTCGAGCGGGCCCGCCTGCTTGACCCATTCGAGCCCGATCGTGGCGGTGCCGAGCGCGGTCAGCGGTCCTTCGAACGGATGGATGAAGCTGCGCCCTTCCTCCGCCTCGATCCGCCGGGCGCGTTCGAAGGCCGATGCGCCGTCGGGGGCGATCTCGACCTCGGCGCCGAGCTTGCGGCAGCGCTCGACCCGGGCGGGGTTGGCGCTGGCGAGCATCACCACCTTGGCCGACGAGCCGAGCGACCGGGCCGCATAGGCGGTGGCGATCGCATGGTTGCCCGCGCTGACCGCGGTGACGCCCCGCGCGCGCTGTTCGGGCGACAGGCCGAGCATCACGTTGAGCGCGCCGCGCGCCTTGAAGGTGCCGGTGCGCTGGAACAGCTCGAGCTTCAGGTTGACGCGGGCGTCCGGCCCCAGCCGGTCGACGATCTCGTCGCATTGCCAGTCGAGGGTCGGGGTGGTCACGACGCGCGTGCCCAGCGCCGCGCGCGTGGCGCGAATCGCTTCGATCGTAAGCGGTGAAGTGGTCATCCGTCGATTGTGCAGCATTTCGCGCACGCGCGGGCAAGACGATCGGACGGGGCGCGGTTCCGCTCCGGTCGGCCGCTATCCGAACGGATGGATGTGGAACCGGATTTTCGGGGCATCGTGGATCATCCGGACGACGCGACCCACGCGCATCCTTCGCGGAACTTCAACAGCTATGGAGAGGGAATGGTGGACGCACTAGGGCTCGAACCTAGGACCCGCTGATTAAGAGAAATTGGATTCGGCGTCTCGCGGTGGAACATGGAGTAACCTTGGGGCACATCGTGTCACCTATGAAGTCTATGATTTCCCTTTATTTTCCTACCTTTTCCCGGCAATATCCTGAGCAAGCTGAAATGGGGCATTACTTCCGATTTGCTGCACAGTTTGCTGCACACTTGAGGCTGCTATGGCTACAAAAAAATTCTCTGATCCGTGGCTCCGAGGGCTGAAAGCTGCTGAGCCTGGGTCTCGCGATGAGTGGATGGACGAAATCGAGGCTGGGTTGATCGTTCGCGTCAATCCGAAGCGCCGGGTGTCGTTTCTTCTCATGGCGCGATTTCCAGGAGGTGATGGCACAACGCTGCACGCTAGCCGGCGTGTTCTCGGAGATTATTGCCCGGCTGACGCGAAGGACCGCGTGTATGTCGTCGCTAAGGGCGTCTGTAGACTCACACTAGACGCCGCTCGCCAGAAGGCGCGCGAATGGAAGGCGATAATCGCCGAGGGTAGGGATCCCGGCAAACCTGAGGCTGAGGCTGAGGCTGAACCTGAAGTTGAATCAGACACCATCGCGTCGGTTTTCGCCGAGTATTTTAAGCGCCATGTTATGAAAGAGGGGCAGAAAGACGGTCGCGGCAAGCCACTCGCGCCGCTGCGGTCCGCCAGCGAAATCCAACGGATATTTGACCACTACATCTTCGCCGATCTCGACGGCAATGAGCGGTGGCGCGACCGTTTGATCGCATCCATCGCCCGGCGTGATGTGACTAAACTGCTCGATACGATCCAGGATGCCAGCGGTGCAACACAATCAGACGCGGTGCTCGCTCAGCTTAGCGCGATGTTCAATTGGCACGCCGCGCGTGATGATGATTTCGTATCCCCGATCGTGCGGGGGATGAAACGCACCAAGTCATCCGAGCGGAAGCGCAAACGTATCCTCAGCGACGAGGAAATCCGAATTTTCTGGCGAGCGTGCGAGACCCAAGGCACTTTCGGCGCTTTCTGTCAGTCATTGCTCCTGACGCTCCAGCGGCGTGAGAAATTGAGACTTATGCATCGGGACTTCCTCACGTCTGATGGTTTGTGGGCGATTCCGACCGAAGATCGTGAGAAGGGCAACGCCGAGTATATCAGGCTGCCTCCTATGGTTATGCAGATCGTTCGCAAGCAGCCTACTAGTGCAAGCGCTCCCTTTATCTTCCAAGGACGCTTGAAAGGGCCGATCAATGGCTTCACCAAGGACAAGGCGGCGCTCGATGCCAAGATGGAGGAGATCGCTGGCCATCCGATCCCGCATTGGGTGTTGCACGATTTGCGACGCACTGGAAAAACACTGATGATCCGATCTGGCGTCTCCCCGCACGTCTCCGAGCGGGTGATGGGGCATGTTATACCTGGCGTGGAAGGTGTCTACGATCAGTATGAGTATCTGGCTGAAAAGACGGCCGCCCTTAGAAAGCTGGCAGCGTTGGTGGCGCGGATTCTCAATCCGAAAGACAATATCGTTTCGCTGAAGCCCGGGCTTCGATCCAAATCGCTTACCAAGAAAAAGGCCTCGGGATAGATCGAGAACCCTTTGCCCATTACCTACGGGGATCGAACCGGGCCTTCGGGGTAATACAGGGTAACGCAGGGGAAGCAAGCCCTTGATTGTCCGCCGTCAGCGCCAATGGCACAGATTTGAGGTTGTGATGTAAGGAGGATTTGGGCTTCGTCGTAGTGACGAAGGAACGAAGATGAAGCCCAAATCCTCAAGCGTAAAATCGGCCCGCAAACCCAAGGCGTCGGCCGAACAGGTGGTGAAGGATATCCGGCGCGCGACACGCCGGCATTTCTCGGCGGAGGACAAGATCCGCGTGGTTCTGGAGGGCTTGCGCGGCGATGACAGCATCGCGGAGCTGTGCCGCAAGGAGGGCATTGCCCAGGGCTTGTATTATACTTGGTCAAAGGAGTTCATGGAGGCCGGGAAGCGTCGGCTGGCGGGCGACACCGCCCGTGCCGCGACGAGCGGCGAGGTACAGGATCTGCGCCGTGAGGCGCGTGCCCTGAAGGAGGCCGTCGCCGACCTCACGCTCGAAAACCGGCTGCTGAAAAAAAGCATGATCGCGGATGGGGGAGACCCCGAATGAGGTATCCGGGATCCGAGAAGCTGGAGATCATCCGCATCGTCGAGCAGTCGCACCTGCCGGCGAAGCGGACCCTCGACCAGTTGGGCGTCGCGCGGCGGACCTTCTACCGATGGTATGATCGCTATCTCGAAGGCGGCCCCGAGGCGCTGGAGGATCGTCCTTCCGCGCCGAGCCGGGTCTGGAACCGCCTCCCCGGCGCCATTCAGGACCAGATCGTCGAGATGGCACTGGAGCAGTCCGATCTGTCGCCCCGCGAACTGGCGGTGCGCTTCACCGATGAGAAGGACTATTTCGTCTCGGAATCAACGGTCTACCGCCTGCTCAAGGCGCATGACCTGATCACCAGCCCGGCCTTCGTCGTGGTCAAGGCGGCCGACGAGTTCCATCGCAAGACCAGCCGCCCGAACGAGATGTGGCAGACCGATTTCACCTACTTCAAGATCATCGGCTGGGGATGGATGTACCTCTCCACCGTGCTCGACGATTTCTCGCGCTACATCATCGCCTGGAAGCTGTGCACCACGATGCGGGCCGAGGACGTGACCGACACGCTGCAACTCGCGCTCGAAGCCTCAGGCTGCGACCACGCCACCGTCAGGCACAAACCAAAGCTGCTCAGCGACAACGGACCGAGCTACATCGCCGGCGAACTCGCCGACTGGATCAAAGCCCATGACATGAGCCATGTTCGCGGCGCTCCGCTACATCCCCAGACCCAGGGCAAGATCGAGCGCTGGCACCAGACCCTGAAAAACCGCATCCTGCTGGAGCACTACTTCCTGCCTGGCGATCTCGAACGGCAGGTCGAGGCCTTCGTCGAGCATTATAACCATCGCCGCTATCACGAGAGCCTCGACAACGTGACACCGGCCGACGCCTATTTCGGCAGGGCCGCCGCCATTATCGAACGGAGGAAACGCATCAAGCGAAAGACCATCGAACAGCGACGCTTGCTTCACCGCAAGCTCGCCGCCTAAACATCAACCCCAGACGAGGCCCGATCTCCTCTTCTCTGCGCAACCATCTGCGCCAAATGTCCCGACGACGGACAGCGTGCATCCTTCTCGCGTCCGGGGACGGCGGGAGCAAGGCTCCCAGGCCGCTCCCGCCGCCACCGGGCCTGCGCCTTCCACCCCTTGGCTGACCTCGCGGGGCGGGCCGTTGCACTGTCCGGCGACATTCCCGCCCTCTTCGATGCTCCACTGGCGTCCCATCACAAGCTGATAGGCCGCTGGGCCACGTCTCGGGAAACGACGGCTAAACGCTATACTCGCGACCAGGCGCGCCAGCGCATCGAACGACTGTTCGACAAGGCGGTGCTCGACATTCTGGGCTCCGTCGAATTCGCGGACTTCAGGGTCGCGGTTCTTCACGGGAACGAAGGTTATCCGCCGGCTATCGCGGTGATCTGCGACAGCATGGGGCAACTCGACCTCGGATGGATCGAAGACAGCGATGCGCCCATTCCCTGGCGCGCCGCAGCCTACAAGGCCCTCGACGATATGCTGGGCCGCGCCCTTCCGATCTTCGGCTACCAGGACCTCTTCGATGAAATCTCTATGTACTATTGGGACGGCGCGACCGATGATGAAACCGCGCGGCAGTGGATCGTCGAATATCAGGGCATGGATCCTGACGATATCGAGGAACTCACTCTGCCATCCAACATGGAGTCTCGCCGGCCCGATTGGATGATCGCGGCAAACGCGGGGGCATCGGCGGAACTTCCGAACGGCTTACACCGGAAACTGGAGGAACTCCGCAAGGCGTACGCCGCTCTCGGGAAACTCCGACCGGAGCGCAGCGCCTGGCAATTCGATATCGAGATTGCCCAAGAGTATCTCCCCGGCATCGAGGAATGCTCGACATTGCCCCCGCTGACGCTCGTTCCGGTCGAGCAGTTCGCACGCGAGGTCGATGACGTCGGACGCCACGGGATGGAATACGGCTTCATGGACATCGCCGGCTTCTGCCCTTTGCCAGATTCAGTCCCGATCGACGACTGGTTCGCGTCCTTGCGTGTCGGCGCGCGGTTCCTGCTCGCCGCGCAGGACCTGATCCAGCTCGATCCAGCCAACCTTTGAGGTTCCTTATGTCCGACCACCGCACCCAGTTCGAAGCGACCGCCGGCGGCCTCGCGCTGACCAACGCCATTCTCCTTTACCGCAGCCAGCCGATCCGCAACGCCAGTCCCTATGCCACCGCTCGCGCGGGCGCCGCCGCATTCGCCAGCATCCATGCGATCGAGCATGACGATGAGGGAAAGCCGATCATCGGCGCGGGCACATCGCTGTCGCGCGCGCATCTGCGTCAATGGACCGAGGCCCTGGGCCGGACCGTTCTTCCCGAATTCCTGCCTGACAATGTGCTGGTCGCTCATCCCGACATGCTCGCATGGTGGATCCCGACCCAGGTTCGCCCGGCCTATTTCGCTCTCACGGATCCGCCCGCCGGCCTGCAGGTGCTCGCCGCGCGAACCACTATGCCGGTCCCGTATCCGCCGCATCTGTTCATCGCGACCCGATCGGGGTTCGGCGTTTACGCCTTGCCGGCAAACGAACGCCCCGGCATCGATACCCCGGTGCTGCACTCGCCGGTGCTCAATGTCTATCTCGACGGGCAACTTTGCTGGGGCAACATTCCGAAGCCAAAAACGCTGACGACAGCCTCCATCCCGGAATTCGAGCGCGGGGTGTTCGATAGCTGGTCCACCCACCCCAATCCCGGACAGGAACTGACCATCACCGGCAAAGGTGGTCTGGTTCGGCTCTGGGACGACCTCGCCGCGCGCAAGGCGAAGCGCTTTCCGGTCAGGCGTCTCAGGCCATTCGATCCCGGTCGGACACGACAGGCCTCCCGGCGAGCAACCCGGACCGATCAGATGACTCTCGGAAAGCTCCTTGCGAGAGGGGCGAACCAATGACCGTGCTTGCTGACGATCCCACTGCGGCCGCGGTCCTTGCCGCCGTGCCCTGTTATCCGGTCCCGCCACAGGGACGCTCGCCCGCCCTCGCTATGCTGCGCGCCGCCCGCGCCGGACGCGGCCTTGCGATCGGGATAGACGGCGTCATGCTCATCCTGCGCCGGCCCTGGCTGGAACTGGATTTCCCGATCACGCCGCCGCTTTCCCTCCATATGCCCTATGGCAGCACGGGCGCCTGTCGCGCCGAACTGCGCTGCGGGCTCATTCCACGCGAGCATCTCGATCATATTCTCGATCATTTTCGCGCAGCCTTGCCCAATGAAGCCGCGGCGTTCGTCCTCTGGAACGAAGCGACCCGGGAATTCGCGGTGGACCTTCCTGTCATCGACGAAGCCACACCCTCGCGCCTCGTCTATCGCACGCCGATTCCGCAGCCCGATTGGCATGTTGTCTGCGATTTTCACAGCCACGGGGTCGGTCCCGCCTTCTTCAGCACCACCGACGATGCCGATGACGCCCATGCGACGAAGATCGCGATCGTCGTCGGCCGGCTCGACGATCCCTGTGGTCCGGCGATGCTCGCGCGCCTTTGCGCCGACGGCATGTTCCTGCCGTTACCACGGAGCCCGTTTTCAGGAGACCGTCATGCCGACTGACCTCACGGATCGTCATTATCTGCCCGCCGGGTTCGATAATCGCACGATCAACATCCTGCTGGTCGGTTGCGGCGGAAACGGCGGGCAGATGCTGATGGGACTCGCCTCGCTCGACACCGCGCTGCGCGCGATCTCCTCGCGATCGCTGCATGTCGTCGTGATTGACGACGACATCGTGACCGAAGCCAATCTCGGCAGGCAGCCATATTACCGGGGCGACGTCGGCAGTTCCAAGGCCCGCACGCTCACCGAACGGATCAACCTCGCACACGGCCTGGCCTGGCAGGCAGTGCACGGCCGCGCCCCTGAAGCCATTAGTATGGATGGCGCCGACATCGTCATCACCTGTGTCGACACGGCATCGGCCCGCCGCGCGATCGGTGCCGCGCTCGCCGAATGCGGGACCGTTCCCGCCTATTGGATGGATCTCGGCAATCGCGCGAGCGACGGGCAATATCTCATAGGCTCCCCGGAGCACTGTTCCAACAAGCACCGCCATCGCCTGCCGACCGTGCTTGAATATTTCCCCGAACTCGCCGACGAAAACCTGCCCGACGACGATGCCCCTTCCTGCTCGGTCGCCGAAGCGCTCGAACGCCAGTCGCTGTTCGTCAACCGCGTCGTTGCGAGCCATGCCCTGGCGTTGTTGTTCGACCTTCTCGGACGCGGCTCCATCGGTCACGCCGGCGCATTCCTCAACCTCGCCAGCGGTCAGGCCGTCCCGATCCCGTTGCCGCGCGGCGACTGAACCTACCCGCATCACCCCGTGTCAGTCGGCCTGCACCGGCCGGAACCGCACGCCAGTCCGGCGGAGCGGCGGGAGAATCGCGCCTTCGCAAATTCACACAAGGAGACCAAACATGGCGTCACTTTCCCAGAGGGGCTGGACCCTTCATTATACCATTGGCCGGGTGCTGGCCGCCAAGGTCAGGCCGGGGGATATCGTCCCCATGCCGGGTGGGGCCAACGATTTGATGGTGCTCGGCGGACGCGCCCCGCAGCGTGCCAACGACCGCGGCAGCGTGTTCGTGCGCGATCCCCTCGCTGAGACCAGTGATTGCATGGAAATGCCGCTCCGGGCGCTCGGAATGGTTTGGATCAGCGACGCCGGTGGCTGGTCGGAGCTCCCGGCATGAGAGGGTTTCACGTCCATGTCTATACGACGATCAGGGTCAAGGTCGCGGTGACCGCCGAGGATCATGCGGGCGCGATGTTGCGGGCTGACGCGATCGTCGGACGCGGGATATTCCCCGTTCGTCTCCTTCCGAACGCCGCTGGTGTGCTGGAGGCGGAGCCGGCTGAAGAGGTCACCGGCTATCTGGTCGATGAAACCGACGATCCCGAATTCGAGAACAGCTGCTCTTACGATGCCGAATACCGGCCTTGCGGCGCGGGCGACAGTCCGGGCTGCGCCTAGAAAGGGGGAGAGGGAACAGGGGAGGGTGCTCCGCATGATGGAGCAGTCTGGAGAATCCCCATGCAAATCGAACTACGGCGTATCTCCTACAGCGCCGCGCTATCGCAGGAAACCGCGGCTTTCTCGGCGGAAGTCTGGATCGAAGGCGAACTCGCCTTTCATGCCCGAAACCAGGGAACGGGCGGAGCGGACTTCTATCACCAGGTTGGCCGGTGGACCGTGGCCGAGGTCGATGCCTGGCTCAAGGCCAACCGGCCGGTGCGCACCCTGGATGAAAATCTCGGCTGCGACCATGATCTCGAGATCGAGGTAGCCGACCTTCTCGCGCGCGAACTCGAGTCCCGGCGCCTAAAGCGCCTTTTACGCACTAACCTTCTCACAATCGAGAGTGGCCGGATATTGCAATATCCGCTCCGCAAGCGGTCGCCCGCGCCGTGCGCGCCACCAATCCCGCCGCGGTCATCGTCAACGACGCTGGCGACGAGGTGTTCGCGCGCGCGCTCGACCTGCTTCTCGCCAGCCGCTGACATTCCAGGCCGGAGATCGTCATGACCGACAGTTTCGATCCCGCCGATGCGGGATGCTGGATGGCGCGCGGCCGTCCGGCTCATCACGCCCATGCGTTGGCCGATGCCTGGCGCCGTTTCCCCGACCTGCCGAACGATGCGCCCCTCGACGCCCGCATGGCGCGTTCCCGCGAGCGGGTTCAGGCGCTTCGTCCCCTCAACGAAGCGATCGCCCAGGAAACCGAGCGCCAGCGCGTGGCCGCGAACTTTGCCTGCATCGAGCGCCAGATCGCCCAGGGCAGCACCGACAGCCGAAACCCCGCGATCCTCCATGGTCGTGACGTGCATGGCTATGGCTGGGATGCTGCCGTTGCCTACGCCGACGGACTCTACGCTGCCCGGGCGGGATGGGAATCCAGGCCGCCGTCACCGCCACGACTGGGTGATCCCGATGTCCGGCGACCTGCCTACCGCCAGGGATTTTTGGATGGCGGCGGCCAACCCGACGACATTTTCGACGTCGCCCGTCGAGCTTTCGCTGCCACACCCTCCGAGCCCAATCGCACCGAGAATGCGCAGCCGGGACGGCCGCTCCCCAGCGAGTGGTCGTACCCCACCGACGTCCCGGCACCGGCATCCTGGCATCGCCGCGTCCTTCTGCTCGGCGCGACTGAACTCGCGACGGGCACAATCGGCATCCTGGCCATGCTACGCGAACGATCCGGACACGAAGCTATCGCGCTTTATGCCGTCAGCGCCGAAACCGGGCTCCGCCCCTTTTCGCTCTCGTCCGGGCCCGCGCCGGCCGACGCGACGGTGACGCGCCAGGCTCTGCGCCAAGGCGACTATTCCGATATTCTCGTCGTCGTGGACCCCACTGAACTCGAACGGCTCGATGCGGACGCCGATATCCTCCCGCTCGCACGAACGATGGAGCGCACGCGCAATTCGGTGCTGCAACAGCGAGCCCAGTTCCGCCTCTGGCTCGCACGAGGCCGAGCGCCCGGCGATCAATTTGCCGCCGGACATATCCGATGGTCCAGGATGGCCGCCGGGCTGTCGGGCCGCCTCGGGGATTTCACCGCGCGCTATGCCGGCCCGGCGCTGCCCCGCGGCCATCGTATAGTCGTTGAGGACATAAGCGGCAGGTTGGCGCTCGGATACCGCACGCCGCTCGGCCGCGAACTCCAGCCCGAGATCGTGATCGGCAACAAGGCGCATGCCCGAACCGCGATGGCCGATCTGCTGCGCCAATATGCCGCTTCGCTTCGCCTCGGATGACCTGAGGCCTGAGACGAGGTCAGATCCAGGGCTCCCCGTCACACCCTGATCTTCGACCAGCCTGACAAGCTTGTGGGCCGCCGCGCTGCGCCCGCGAACCCATCAAAAAGGAAGCATTCCATGCGAAACAGTGCATCCGCGCTGGCTCTCCAGCTATGCCTCGACTTCGATCAGCCGGTCAGGCCGCCCGACCCGGCGCCCGCTGTCGCGCCCGATGCAGCGATCATCTCCCAGCATTGCGAGCCTACGCTCTTCTCGCTGGCGCCGGCGGAGGTGCTTGCCGGTCAGCCCCCGGTCGAACCCATCGATTTCTCCTTCGCCGCCGGGCGGATGCTGGCGTCCTCGTGGAAGGGCCGCGCGCAAGACAATGTCGAGGCGATCCGGCTGCTGAACCTGCTGGACCGCGAACAACGAGGAGCAACGCCGGCCGAGCAGGAGGCCATCGCGAAGTTCATCGGCTTCGGCGCCTCCGAGCTTGCGAACAACATCTTCGCCGATCGCGCGGGCACATTCCGCGATGGCTGGGAGGAACTGGGGCACGGCCTTGCCGCCGAAACGACCGATGCCGAACTTCAGTCGCTCAAGCGCGCGACGCAATATGCTCACTATACGCCCGAATATATCGTCCGCGCCATGTGGGACGCCGCCCGCATCCTCGGCTTCACCGGGGGCCAGGTTCTGGAACCCGGATGCGGCAGCGGTCTCTTCATGGGGCTGCGGCCCGACTGGCTGGCCAGTGACACGCTGTTCGTCGGTATCGAGAACGATCCCGTCACCGCCCGCGTCGCGAGCGCGCTCTATCCGGGTCAGATCATCCGCTGCATCGATTTCGACAAGGCGTCGCTGCCGCGCGACTTCGACCTCGCTATCGGCAATCCCCCATTCTCGAACCTCAGCATCCAGAACAAGACCAGCCTCGGCCGGCTCGGGCTGTCGCTCCACGATTTCTTCATCGCGAAATCGCTGGAGCACCTTCGGCCGGGCGGCGTCGCCCTGTTCGTGACCTCGCGCTATTCGCTCGACAAGAGCGATCCCAAGGCCCGCGGCCATATCGACGGCATCGCGGATTTCCTGGGTGCGGTGCGCCTTCCCGGCCGGGCCATGCGGCAGGAAGCGGGCACCGACGTCGTCGTCGATATCCTGCTCTTCCGCAAGCGCGAGCCTGATCTCCTCCGGCCCGGACACAATTGGATCGATCTGGCCGATGTTCCCGATAGCGACGAGGGTGAGGGACCGCTGCGGATCAACCGCTATTTCCTCGACAATCCCGCTCATGTGCTTGGGGCTCATGAATGGAAAAGCGGCCAGTTCGGCATGGACTATACCTGCGCCGCCGAGCCGGGTGTCGACATCGGGCAAGCTCTCACGACCACCCTGTCGGCAATCGCATCCCGATACGAAGGCGCCTGCCGCCCCGTCCATCGCACGACGTCGCTGCGTGACCGGGTCGACGTGTCGCTCGACATTGAGATCGGGACCGCTGCCGATGAAGCCGAGTTCAAGGAAGGCAGCTATCTCGTTTCCGGCGGTGTCCTGCACCAGATCGTCGACGGGATGCCGGCCATCGTCGACGTCAAATCGGGGCGTGGCACCACTGGCCTGTTTGTCAAGCACGCGAGCATCATCAAGGCGCTGATCCCGATCCGCGATGCGGTGCGCGCGATCCTGCGGGCGCAGCTGAACGACCAGCCCTATGCCGCGTCCCAGGAAAAGCTGCTCACGCACTACAGGCAGTTCACCAGGAAGTACGGCCCGATCAACCGGACGATCACCAGCATCCGCACGGATCCCGACACCGGCGCCGAGAAGGAATATCAGCGTCGCCCGAACCTCCAGCCCTTCCTCGACGATCCCGACGTCTGGCTGGTCGCGTCGATCGAGGCCTATGACGAGGCGAGCGATACCGGCACGCCGGGCGCGATCTTCACCGAACGTGTCGTCAAGCCGCCGGTCGCCCATGAAATCCGCTCGGCGCAGGATGCGCTGGCGGTGTCGCTCCACGAGCGCGGCCGCGTCGATCTCCCGTTGATCGCCGGCCTGCTCGGCGTCGCGCAAGCCGAGGCGCTCGCGGACCTTGCCGACGATATCTATCTGGACCCCGTCCGCACCACGCCCCACTTCGACCACTGGGTCACCGCGGACGAGGCCCTTTCAGGCCCCGTGCGGACCAAGCTCGCCCTTGCCCGCGAGAAGGCCGAAACCGATCCGCGCTTTCATGCCGTCGCCATCGCGCTCGAAGCGGTCCAGCCGGTCGACCTCAAACCCAGCGAGATCACTGCGCGTCTCGGCGCGCCCTGGATTCCTACCAGGGTCATCGAAACCTTCGTCGTGGAAATCATGGAGGTCGAGACCACCATCTTTCATACCGTCGATATTGCGAGCTGGACTGTCGACAAGGCCCCGTTCGCGGGACATGTCAGTTCCACCTCGACCTGGGGCACGGCGCGCCGAGGCGCGGCCGACCTGCTCGAAGATGCCCTCAATTCTCATATCCCCAAGATCTACGATGTTCACCGCGAAGCTGACGGTTCGGAGCGCCGCGAGCTCAATGTCACCGACACCGAAGCCGCGAAAGAGAAGCTTGCGAAGATCAAGTCGACCTTCGAGACCTGGGTCTGGCAGGACAGCGAACGCGCTGATCGCCTGGTCCGCATCTACAACGACGCCTATAACAACCTCGTTCCCCGGACCTTCAACGGCAAGCATCTGACGCTGCCCGGCGCGTCGACCGCCATCCAGATGCGCGATCACCAGAAGCGCGTCGTCTGGCGGATCGTCGCCGCAGGCTCGACCTATGTCGCCCATAGCGTCGGCGCGGGCAAAACCTTCAGCCTGTGCGCCGCCGTGATGGAGCAACGCCGTCTCGGCCTTGCCAACAAGCCGATGATGGCGGTGCCCAATCATTGCCTCGCGCAGATCGCGCGTGAGTTCCTGATGCTCTATCCCACCGCGCGCATCCTGGTCGCCGACGACACGAACTTCATCAAGGAGAAGCGGCGGCGGTTCCTGGCCCGCGCGGCGACCGGCAACTGGGATGCGATCATCATCACCCATGATGCGTTCAAGTTCATCCCCACCCCGGCAGCCTTCGAAAAGCAGCTGATCGAAGACCAACTCGCCAGCTACGAGGGGCTGATCGCGGGCATCGACAATGACGATCGCGTCTCGCGCAAGCGGGTCGAGCGCCTCAAGGAGGGGCTCCAGCGGCGGCTTGAGAATCTGCAGTCCCGCAAGGACGACCTTGTCCATATCGGCGAGATCGGCATCGACCAGATCCTGGTCGACGAGGCCCAGCAGTTTCGCAAGCTCACCTTTGCGACCAATCTTGGCGACCTCAAGGGCGTCGACCCGGCCGGCTCGCAGCGGGCATGGGATCTGTTCGTCAAGGGTCGATACCTTGCCGGCATCAATCCCGGCCGCGAACTGATCCTGTCGTCGGGCACGCCCATTACCAACACGCTGGGCGAAATGTATACGCTGCAGCGCTTCATGCAGCCCGATGAGCTACAGGCCAAGGGCTTGCATGAGTTCGACGCCTGGGCCGCGAACTTCGGCGACACACGCACCGAACTCGAACTCCAGCCGAGCGGCAGCTACAAGCCGGTCACGCGCTTCTGCGAATTCGTCAACGTCGCCGACTTGATGGCGATGTATCGTAGCGTCGCCGACGTCGTGCTCAAGGACGATTTGCGCCAATATGTCCGGCTGCCCACCATCAAGGGCGGCAAGCGCAAGATCATCGTCGCCCAGTCCGGGGCGCCCTTCAAGGCCTATCAGAAGGTGCTCGCCGGACGCATCAAGGCGATCGAGAACCGCAGCGGGCGCCCCCAGAAGGGCGATGATATCCTCCTTTCGGTGATTACCGACGGGCGGCATTCGGCGATCGATCTCCGCTTCGTCGATCCCATGATGGGGAACGAGGAGGGCAACAAGCTCAATCTCCTGATCGAGAATGTCTACAGTATCTGGCGCGATACGAGCGGCAATCGCTACACCGATCCGGAAACCGGGCGACCTTATCCGCTGCCCGGCGCCGTGCAGATGATCTTCTCCGATCTCGGCACCGAGAACGCCATCGAGACACGCGGCTTCTCCGCCTATGTCTGGATCCGCGAGCAGCTGATCGAGATGGGCATACCGGCCGATCAGATCGCCTTCATGCAGCATTACAAGAAGAACAGCGCGAAGCAGCGCCTGTTCAACGACCTCAATCAGGGGCGCAAGCGCATCCTCATCGGGTCCACGCCCACCATGGGAACGGGCGTCAACGCGCAGCAACGCCTCAAGGCCCTGCATCATCTCGATGTTCCCTGGATACCCTCCGATATCGAGCAGCGCGAAGGCCGGATCGAGCGCCAGGGCAACCAGAACGACGAAATCGAGCTATACGGCTACGCGACCAGTGGCTCGATGGACGCGACCAACTGGCAGATGCTCGAAAGAAAAGCCCGCTTCATCAACATGGCGATGTCGGGTGATCGCTCCATTCGCCGGATCGAGGATGTCGGCTCCAACGTCAATCAGTTCGCGCTCGCAAAGGCGCTGGCGTCCGGCGACGATCGCCTGATGCGCAAGGCTGGGCTCGATGCCGAGGTCGCAAGGCTCGAGCGCCTGCGCGACGCGCATATCGACGACCAGTATAATATCCGCAGGACCATCAAGCGAACCGCGGACGCCATCATCGACGGCTCCAGTCTGATCGCGAAGCTGGAAGCCGATATCGCGCGCCGGGTTCTTCCGCGTCACGACGAGGTTCTGTTCGATTGCGGCGGCACCATGGTCACCGACCGCAAGGCCGCCGGCGAACGCATCCTGCGGCAGGCCTTCGAGTTGCGGCTGCACGGCGGCCGGGCACGCCAGTTGCTCGGCACCGTCAACGGCATCGATGTGGAGCTCTCAGGCTACGAGGCTGTCGACGATGATGGCGAGCGCGGTATCCGCACGTCCGTCGCGGCACTGCACCACGGCGAGCGCAATGCGTTCGAAGTATCCGACAGGACGCGATGGACCACGGCGTTGGGCCGGCTCGAATCCTCCATTCTCAATCTCGACGCTGATCTTGCGGCCGTCCAGGCCGATCTCGAAGCGAACGAGCGGCGCCTTCCGGCTTTCGAGGCGCGTCTCGGCCAGGAATTTCCCGATGCAGCCTTGCTGGAAGACAAGCTGCGGGAACTCGCGGAACTGGAGGCCGATCTGGCGACGACGAAGGGCGAATTCGAGCCGGGGAATGACGAGGACGCAACCTTGGCACCGCCTTTCGGCAACGAAAGTGCGGTTCCGCAAGCGGCATGACGGTCTCGACCATTGGACGGGACGATTCCGCGCGCACTCCTGGCGACGTTGGCAATGCGACAATAGCGGTCGTGTCGGTCGGCACCAGCTGCTTGAGCCATGGAAAGGGATTGAGATGGGCTCACCCTGGGCTGGCCAATTTCCATTGTGCGCTTTCAAGGCGTACATTCTTGACGGGGCACTATTCGATCATGTACTAATTGAAACTGTACAAACGGAGGCGTGCAATGCCGCGAGCTGTGGTGGAAGACAATAGGCGCATGAGCCTGCGCATACGACCGGAGCAAAAGGCTTTGCTCGCCCGGGCGGCGGCGCTCAGACATACCGATCTGACGACCTTTGTCACCGGTTCGGCGCTGCGCGAGGCCGAGAGCGTAATCGAAGAGGCGGAGCGGACCAAGCTGAGCGAACGGGACAGCCTGCTCGTTCTCGATCTGCTCGAAAATCCCCCTCCGGCGAATGCAAAATTGCGCGCTGCCATCGCCGCGATGCCCAAGCTCGCATGAGACTTCCGTCCTGGCACGAGGACGCGATCGCAAAAGCGCATGACCGAGCTTCCTTCGACTGCGGTGACAATGATCTGAACATCTTCTTGCGGCGCTATGCCCGGCAAAGCCATGAGCTGGGCGGGGCCAAGACGTTCCTTGCCGTCGACGACACCGACAACAAGACGATTCTCGGTTTCTACAGCATCGCTCCTGGCAGCATGGACCATGCCGACACGCCCGAACTTGCGAGGCGGGGCCTCGCCAGGCATGAAGTGCCCGGTTTCCGGCTCGCGCGGCTTGCAACCGATATTCGGGTGCAGGGGAACGGGCTTGGGGGGCAACTTCTTGGCGCCATCGGCCGCAGATGCATTCGCGTCGCGGCAGAAGTCGGCGGGGTGATGCTGATCATCGACGCCAAGAACGAGCGGGCTGCCGCATGGTATGCCAGCTATGGCGCCATAACACTGCACGACAAACCGCTGACCCTCATATTGCCTTTTGCGACACTTGAACGTGAATTGAGATCAGCGGGTCAATTGTAGGCGCCTGGTGCGCGATACACCGGTCAATTGCATTCGCGTTCGACGTGAATGCCGCATCGGGGCCATTCGTATGATGACATCCGAGCCGAGGCCCCGGAAATTTGAGATACGCCCCACGTTCGTTCACGAACCGGGAATACATGGCGCGGGCTTGACAGATAGGCGGCAAGCGATCCGTTCAGATCATTCGCTTAAAATGTCCGATGAGGAGGCGCTGTCCGCACAAGCCTCTGGTAAGAAAATTCCCAAGATAGTTTGCGATTTGAAAACAGTTGCACGTGCGGACATGTTATAGGCGACCTATGCTGCTGGCCTCTGGCACCTGGAGGTGAATCATGCGGCATTCGAACATCATCGCAGCCGGCCCGGAGCGGGATCGCGCGTTGGAAATGATGGAGCAGGTGCTGGCCATCATGGTCGCGCACCATGACGACGAAGGCGCGATCGCACTGCAGGCAATCATGGAAAGGACGATGGGCACGCACGCCGATCCGGAGCAGGACGGCGAGATATGGGATATGATCGAGACGCTGCCCCATTTCACCGAGCGCGTGCTCTATCTCCATCGGCTGAACGGCCTCACCATCAGCCAGATTGCTCGCAGGCTCGGGCTGAACCGGAAGGAGGTAGCGGAGCGGCTGTCCCTGGATTTGCAACTCGTTCGAGGCGCGCCGTAAACGCTTGGGCTTTCCGTCCGTCCTCGGTTTGGCGATGCGGCGGCACAGTCTCCTGCCGGTTTCAGAAAACCGCCATCCGCGTTCCCACTATCCGAAATCTTTTCCTGAAATCCATGTGAGGAAAGGGGAGATTGCCATCGCGACACTGGCTTACCCGGCCATTGCTCGACCAGGTTTCCAGGGGATGGCGGTCGCAAGGTAAAACCGCACGGAGATGCCGACAGCCTTTCGCGCAAGGTGGCCGCTCAGGGCGATGGCGAACATCGCGACGGCGAACGCGGCCGAGCAATCTCCCCCGCCCCGTGCGGCCATAGGGAGTGAAGGGGGAAGTAGGGAAGGGAGCAGGCGCGTGTGTCCAAATGGGCCACGGACCACCACACCCCGGTTTTGCGCGGCGTGGGCTCTCCCTTCTTCGGAGACGTTCCCCATGACCACTCCCAGATCCGCGCCATGGACGGCGCAGGAAATCGCTACGCTGCGCGCCTGGTATCCGGCCGAAGGGCATAGCGTTGCGCAGCGGCTGCCGGGCCGAAGCATCCATGCCTTGCAGGTCAAGGCCCACAAGCTCGGCCTGAAGACAGCCCATAGAAATGCCGCGCCCAGACCGCGCCTTGGTGGCGGGGATCTCGACGAAGCCATCCGACTGCGCGAGGTCGAGAACTGGTCGTTCAGCGCCATCGGCAAACATTTCGGTATCTGCGAAGCCAGCGCCTGCAATGCGGTGACGATCGCCCTTTGTGTCCGGCGTGGATATCGTCCCGCAGAGCGCGATCAGCATGGCCGCCTGACGGCCGAGGGCATCGAGCGGCTGCGCTATGCCTTGAAGAAGGGTTACAAGGGCATCGACATCCAGTTGCGTCTTGGCGTGTCGGCGGCCTGCGTATCCGAGCAGCGCCGCCGGTATAACCGTGAACTGCTTGCCCGCGGCAAGGCACCGCTGCCGCCGCCGGGCGGCGGTCAGGCCTATAGTGGCGTGAAGCTGTCGCCGGCGAAGCGCAGAAAGGTCGAGGACCTCTTCCTGCAGGGGCTTGGCACTCAGAAGATCGCCGATCGCACCGGCGTGTCGCGGACGAGCTGCACGCGCATCAGGGCCCGGCTTTTGCGGCGCCTGCGCCGCAAGGGAGAAACGCTCCCCGGATGCGATGCCGCCGGGGTCCGGCATGTTCATGCCCAGAGCGCCCGTTTCGTCACCGATGAGCAGAAAGACCTTCTGCGCGCGATGCTGCTCGATCACGTGCCCGTCCAGCGCGCCGCGCGCGAACTCGTGATCGGCGCATCGAGCGCCTATCGTCTTCGGGATGCATTTGCCGCCGAACTGGCGGGCGAAGGACAAGTGTTGCCGCCCCCCAGACGCCCCGGCCGGGCTCGCCATGCGCCGGTGCGTAGCTCGTCATGGCCTCCAGCTTCGCCTCGGGAGATCTATGCGTTCCGGCGTCTGCTCGGCACGATGGCCTTCGACGAGGCGAAAGCGCACTGGGAGGAAACGCGGCGAGCAGAGGCAAGGGCGGCACGCGATGCCGCCGCGACCCGCAAGCTCACGTTCGAAGAGCAGCTTGCCAAGGTTGCGTCCGGCGAACTGGGCATCACACGCGGCTTCGTTCGCAACCATCTCGAACCGCGGCGTCCCCTGCAGGTGACCATCGCGTGATCGCGACCGGTGTCGGCGCGCCCGTGCCGCCGGCATCTCCCGGCCGATCTTGTCAGTGCGCTGGCGTTCGCGCGCGGACTGGGCTGCAATTATCTGATCCTGGACCGCGACGCGTCCACGACCGATCGGCTCGCCTGCTACGAATGGTGACGGCCTGATCGAGGGGAGGGGGAAGGAGTGAGGCGGGCGTGATGATGCGCTCAGGTCTCAGGAGCAGAACCCCATGTCCTATGACGCCGCGTTTCGCTTTCAGCAGGCGCTCGACCCTTCCGCGCTGACCACGCTTGCCGGAGGGCTGAATGTCCTGATCCAGGCAATCGACGAGTGCCATCGCAACCATATTGACGTGGAGCGTGATCCGGCCGTCCTGTTGCTGGTGCGCCATCTCGGCAACATAGCAACCGAGAACCGTCCGCCCCAGACCGAGTTGCGCCGTGCCTGCGTCGAAGCCGTCGGCGCCGCCGAACGCACGCCTATCCTGGTGACGCTTGCACGGCGCGGGGTCGACTATGACAGCGAGGCGAAGGCCATTTTTCACCAGGAGGGCCGCGCCGCACTGCGACGGCTCGCCGAGGCGCTCGGCCTCCAACGGAACGAATTTCAGATTCGTTCAAATATGGCTGGGGGCGCCTGCTCGGGTGAAATTATTCTTCACGCCGCCCATCTCTATATCCAGCTCGATCTGGGCTGCATGGGCCCCGGCCACGAGGTGATGTTTCGTAGCTGCAAAGGCCGCGAGGATTATGTCGGCGGCCGCAATCACTTCGCTTCCGTGGCGGAGCTGATCGAGCCCGCTAGGCTCGCCGAACGTATCCGCCGCGACCTCGATCTTCCCCAACCGGACGCCGCTGCAACCCGGCTCTTCGCCTGAGGACAATCATCATGGAAATCATCGTCACCCGTTCCCGCATCGCGGGGACGCTGCCGCACTATGTCTATCGCGCGCTGGTCCCTGCCGACAAGGTCGCGGCCGAACGCCGGGCATTGACCGGCACGGTTGTCGGGCCGAAACATGTCGGGCGTCTCCCGTGCGTTCGCATCTCTCCGTTGCTGGCGCCCGATCGCTATTACGCGATGCCGCATGCCGAGCGGGCCGCGCTTGCCTCCCGCATCGCCGCTCTGGGACGCCGGATCGAAACCTTGATCATCCAGGCCAGCTTCCCGGAGATGACCGCGGCCTTCACACCCATCGTCTTCCAGCTCGATGCCGATCCCGGTGACGCCTTCACCTGGATCGACATCGATGATCTGACGGCTGCTTTCGACCGCCTCGAGCCGCGGTTCGCCGACCTCACCGCCTTTGATCTCGGCCTTTCCCAGGACGCTGCCCGCTGCGCCGCCTGATGCCCGCACCGATCCCGCATCCTCACTATCCGGAGAATTCGACATGGATATTTTCGTCGCCAACGGAACGCATTTCTCGCAACCGTCCAAAATCACGAGCTATCACACCAGCGAACGCGAAGCCCGGATTGCCGCGACCCGGTTGGTGAACCAGCTTCGCGCCGACCTCGATTCCGAGGCCCTGCCGCCGATCGACGTCGGCAGCTGGGAGATGGGGCTGATCGCGGCGCAATGCCGTCACCTCGCCGCGCTCGGCATCGACATCAGCGACATGGACCATGACGACCTCGCGGATGCGGCCGGCTGCGATGTGTGGATCGAAAAGGCCGACCTCCAGGGGGTAACGGTTCTCGCACTCAACGATCGGGAACTCTCGACCGTGCTTGCGGCATTGCGTGACCACCAGCGATGCCACTGTGGGGCCGACCTTGACGATGTCGCCAGCAATCTCGGTCGGCATGAGCCGCTGACTTCGGATGAGATCGATGGCCTCTGCATGCGGATCAACGGCGGTGAACTGACTCCACAGGAAGCCAATGTCGTGATCGAACTCGATGGCGGTCTTGTCCAGGGCATCATCGCCGACAGGCCGATCACGGTGCGTGTCGTCGATTATGATGTCGAGGGCGCCGATCCCGATGATCTCCTGCTGGTCTCACGCGACAATGGCGATCCCGTCCCTGCCTCCATCAGCAGTTGGGCCGTGGAGGACGCCTGCATCGATCCGGATTGGATAGCCCGCCTCGATGCAGCCAGTGCCTCGGACGGCCGAGCCACGGCACAAATGGCAGCGGAGTGACCGCCATGGGCGTTATCGGACATAACTACATTCGCAAGGTCGAGAACTTCGACGGCTATGAGGTTCTCGCGCACCCGCTTGCCCATCGCGACGATCGCGTCTTCCATCGCGGTGAAGCCGAAACCTCCCGCGTCTCGATCACCTATGCATCGCATGATGTGCAGATAGCGCGACCGACAGGTATCGGAAGCAGGGGTCGCATTGCTATCCTGATGCACAGCGGTCTGGGTTGCCGCGTGCTCGAGTTCTACGAGAGCGCCTTGCCGATCGCCACAATATTGCTCTCCCTTCCGGAGCGCGAACAATATGCCCTTGCCTATGCGCTCTTCGAGCAGGCCGATGAATGCGCTGGCGGCGCTCGTGCGGCCGAAGCGCAACGATGGGCCGATGCGTTCGTGGACGGACGCATTCGCAAACGCCGCAGCGGCGGCAGGCGCTATGTCCATATCGAGACGCCAGACGAGAAAGCGCTTCGGCGTTCCTAGCCGCGGTTGGGGATACCGTCTGCACGACTGCCGGGTCCCGGCCGATTTCTGCGCTCATCATCCCGGCGGTGAGCCGGTGTATTCACCCGTTCCGAAAGGCCATATTCCATGGACAAACCATCTTCGTCGACGAGCATGTCGCAACTGCCGATCATGACCCGTGCCGATGCGGAAAGCATCGGCTTCGCGACCTTCAACCATGTTCCGACCTTGCCGGTCGATATTCCGGACGGCGGCTTCACCATCAGCGCGAAAACCAGCGAGGGGCTGCGCGTCACCTTCTATTTCGGGCCATACCACACAGGCGGGCCGCCGCGCTTCATCGACATCCAATATCGAGATTCGGCGATGACCGTACCCGGAGGCGACGGATCGCCGGTGCCGGTGTTCGATATGCTGACGATCGCGGAGAAGGGGATTCACCGCTACGACAGCCGCAAGGCCGATACTTCCGAAAAGCCGTCGATCGCTGTCGTGCTGCTCGAAACGCCGGAAACCCGCGGTGAATGAGGTCGTCGTCGAATTCGCCTGAAAAGGCGCCTGAAGCTGCCCATCCCGAAATCCTGGCGCGAATGGTTGGGCGCGCCGGTCGTGCCGCCCGCGCCGCGGGCCATCCCTTGCCACCCACCATTTCCACAAGGAGCATCTGCATGACGACTACCGACATCGATACCGCGACCGCCGAGCAACTCGCGCCCATCCTCTACGCAGCCATTCAGCGCCTCGGCCAGCTCGGCCGCACCGGGGCGGTCGCGCTCGCCGCGTTGGTCGAAGACGACGACGCTGATTTTGAGGAAGCCTCGAGCTGGATTGGCGACATAGCCGCAGGAGACCTGCGCGAATAGCCCATCCGACACCAACATTCCCCGTTTTCCACGAAGCCCGGCCATCGCGCCGGGCTTCGTGATTCCGGGGAGCGCAGATGCACCGCCTTGCCCCGAAACCTGATGATCGCGGACCGCTCGAAAAAACGATCGATGACCAGCTTTACCGCAACCTACAGCCCCGAGGACAACAAGATCCGCATTTACGCATCATCGCGCCTTGATGCCGAGACCTATGCACAGGTCAAGGAGGCCGGGTTCAAATGGGCTCCGAAACAGGAGCTGTTCGTCGCGCCCAGGTGGACGCCGCAACGCGAGGACCTGGCCATCGAACTGGCTGGCGAGATCGAGGCGGAAGAGATGACCCTGGCCGAGCGCGCCGCGATGAAGGCCGAACGGCTCGAGGGCCTTGCAGACAAGCGCCACGCCCAAGCCAACGCCTTTGCGCGCCGCGCGGACGAACTGTCGCAGGCCTTCTATATGGGCCAGCCGATCCTTGTCGGTCATCATAGCGAGCGCGGTGCGCGCAAGACCCAGGAACGCATGCACTCCGCCATGACAGCGGCCGTGAAGGCCGAGAAGGCCGCGGGCTACTGGCTCGGCCGCGCGAGCAGCGCCGAGCATTACGCCAGCAGGAAGAGTGATCCGCGCGTCCGCGCCAACCGGATCAAGATGCTGCTGGCGGAACTGCGCGACCTTCAGCGCGGCATCAACAGGGCCCATGCGGCGCTGGCGATCTGGGAGGAGATCACGACCGACGAACAGATCCGCCATGCGCTCGGCAACAGGGATTCCCGCGAACTCTGGTCAGGCTATGATCTCTACTACAAGGTCGACAAGGGCGAGATCACGCCTGCCGACGCACGGCAGCAATGCATCGACGGGGCAACGCTCGCCGTCAACGGCCCCAACCGCGGCCGCTGGATCGAGCACGTCCTGCACCGGCTCGCATTCGAGCGTTCCATGCTGGGCGACGTGCCGCGCTATGATGGCGAACTGACCCCGGTCATCATCCAGGCCTTCGCTCGTGAGCATGGCGCGGAAAGCCCCAAATGCACCGCGATCGCGGCGGCAGTCTTCCGGCTCGAAAGCCCGGTCCCGCTTCCGGCGCATATCGCGTCGGCATCCACCCTTGAATTGAGCGAGAGCGACTGGCGCGACCTGATGCAGGGGTGCGGCTACACGGTGCCCGAGAAAAAGACGCGGCGTGCTTCGCGTAAGCCGGATGCCGTGCCGCTGATCAATCCGTCCGCCGAACAGGCCCGGCAATTGCAGGCCGTCTGGAATCTGCGGATGGTCGCGGCCTGCAAGGGCAAGTATGGCGCAGCCAAACCCGCGGAAATCTATACGACGACGCAGGCGATCTATTCGGAAAACTCCAAAGGGGACTATGCCCTCTTCAAGACCGTCGAGATAGCCGCCGATGGCCGCCGCGTCCGGATGGATTGGCAAGGACATGAGCGCGTGCGGTCTGGCGAGCCGGTGGCCCGCATTCGTATCTCGACGATCGGCAGCGAGTTCTACAAGCCGGATTCAGTGGTGGTGATCACCGACAAGCCGGGCAAGCCGCTACCGATCGACCTCGATGCTCTGGAAGCCGACGCCCGCCATGCCGCGGCCGAGGAGACCGCAGCATGAAAACCGGCGTCTCTTCCCGGCCCGCGGAGCCATCACGGATCGCTGTCCGGCCGCGCAGCGTCTGCGCAAAGGCTGAGATCGCGCCCGCTGCGGAAAACCGAAGCCGCGCGATGCTGATGGATAGTCTCGAAACCGCTGCCTGCCTCTGGGAGGCCGTGCTGACATTGCGCGATCATCCCAGTTCCGATCCCGACGCTATCGCCCTGGCGCTGGCCATCCGCCAAACCTGCAATGCGGTCGGCACGGCTGACCTGCGCTTGACCGTCGTGGGCTGGGCCAGCGCGGTCGAGGCGGCCTGGAGCGTTGTCGCCAACAGCTACGACCTGTGTTTCGACTGGGACTTCGTGCCGGACTGGATCGTCGATCATATCGACTGGTCCGATCCTTTCCATCCCACAATAAAGCCGGAACCCGTGCCGCAAGATCCGGGTCGTGCTGCGGCCGATGAACCTGTCGCCGCCCAGCCGCCCGCCTGGCGGCCGTCTGCCGACGAAAGGAACTGACCATGGGACGCTCGGTATCCCATCCCGGCGGAGCGCATGTCGCGTTCTCGCAGTGGGACGCGGGCTGGATCGAGGATGACGACGATTCCGGCACCCGCCATTTCGATGAATTTGCCGCACAGGATGACTGGGACTTCATCGTCGCGGATTTTCGGGAACAGGTGCTCGCACTCTATCCTTCGGCATGGGCGCATGACGGCTGGATCGATCGTGAAGACCGGATTGTCGCCATGAACGGCTATGCCCGCTTCGGCCTCTCGGAATATTGCGGTTGCATAGCCTATTGGGTGGTCTTGCGGGACGATATCGATGTCGGCCAGGAAGGGCTGGCACAGCGATGGTTCGACCGGATCGGGCCAAAATTCGAGCAGCGTTTCGCGACCCTTGTCCGCCTGGGCAGCTTCTCGAACGGCGAGTCCGTCTATCGGCGCATCGCCGCCTGACCGCCCGACTCGCCGATCCATTTTTCGTCCATTCCGCGCTCGCGGTGCCCCATCGGGGTGCTGCATCCCAATCGCGCAATCGCGCCGCGAAGGGGAGGGCGGGATTTGGGGCGATGATGAGGTCGCAGAAATCCGGAGGCTCCCATGACCTTTCCCACGACAATCAATACGATGGTCAGTCCGTCGCTGCTCACCAAAATCAGCCGCTTCAGTGATGGTGGGGTGCTGGCCGCCCTCCTCGAAATTATCCAGAACGCACGTCGAGCTGGCGCGAAGCGCATCGATATCACCCAGGTTAAGGCCGATCAGGGACTTGTGCTGCGCATCCGCGACGACGGGTGCGGTATCGCCGATCCGGTCAAGTTTCTGGCGCTCGGCGATTCCGGCTGGGATGAGAAGATCGCGCGATCGGAGGATCCCGCGGGCATGGGTGTGTTCAGTCTTGCCGGCCATCATGTGACCGTGCGCTCCCATCCCGCCGCGATCGGCGCGGCCTGGCAAGTGTCGATCCCTCCGCACGCATGGGAAAGCGGCCAGGCGCTCGACGTCATCCCTTCCTCGCTCGACCAGGGCACGGAAATCGAGATCGACCTGCCCGAGGCGTGGGCGCAGCAATTGGAACAGTCCGTCAAGAGCGCGGCTCGTTTCTGCCCGGTGTCGATCTGGTTCGATGGCAACCGGCAACCGTACGAGAATTTCCTTCATGGCGCCGTGCGGATCGAGGAATGGGAAGGCTGCCGCATCGGCGTCTTCACCGATAAATATGATCTCCATCGCGAACAGCCCAGGATCAACTTCCACGGGCTTACCGTGTGCTGCCGGCTGCCGTTCGTCAGCGACGCCGATGGCGGCCGGGGCTGGTATGCCAAGGTCGATATCGTCGACACCTGCCCAATTCGGTTTGTCCTGCCAGCGCGCAAGGAAATTTTGCAGGGGGCCGCGCTCGAGGCGCTGCGCGAAGCCTGTGAGGCGGCGATCTTCCGCACCATCGCCCGCAAAGGCCACCATCGGCTTTCCTTTGCCCATTGGCAGCGCGCCAGGGCACTCGGCATATCCCTGCCGGAAGCAGCCCCCTGGCTCCATGAATGGACGCCGCGCACGGCGGAAACCGATGGCGTTCCGATCGGCGAACGGGTGGCGGGCGAGCCGATGATCCTGATGCCGGCGGACCAGACCCACATCGAGCAAGCCGTGAACCGCGCGGTTGCTTCAGGACGGCCGCTCGGCGCGGCGCTGGTACGTCCGATCGACGATTTCGCGGGATATGTCTGGTATAATGCCATCCCGCGGGTGCTCGGCTGTTCCTTCCGTATCGAGCGGGGTGAAGGCGACATCTGCGACTACGGTGCGGACATGGAACCGCCATCCGATTTTCGCTCCGGGCGGGTCGAGGCAATCTCCCTCGAAATCGCCGTGCAGGGGCAGGACGTTCCCACCGAAAACGTCGATGTGATCGTGCTTCCCGCCGATGTCCTGATCATGCCACCCGATCGCTGGACCGATCTTGAGGAGGTCATCATCCTGCTCGGAGCCGACAGCGCGATCACGCCCTGCGAACTTGCCTCGCTGATCGAAGCTGCCTGTTTCTATCCCGATGAGGATTGCGATGCCGACAGCTATCATACCCAGCAGGCGGCGTTCGAGATGCAGGCGCGCTTCGTCGCGAACATGTTGCTGCTCGGTGAGGATGCCGCGGTCCTCGAACGCGTCCGCGAGGCGATGCGCGAGCATGTCGCCTGGCTGATCCCCAAGGACCGGGCGATCAGGATGCAGGCTGTCAACCATCGGGTCGAGGCCAGCTTCGCGGACAATGACGACATGTCCGTGCTCAGCGCCGTCGAATAGCCCCTTCCCATACCAGCCTGCCAGGCGTGCTGTCGCGCGCCGCGGCGGGCCATGTCCATGAGGAACCGCCCCATGACCCAAGCTCCGCCATTCAGGAAGATTTTCGACGGCGTCGCGACGCGCGAGCAGATGTTCGAGCTGTTCAACCGCGTCCCAGACTGCCCCTGTGAGGATCGTATTTCGGGAAAGGCCTTTGAGAATAGCTGGTTTGAAATCGAGAGCACCTCCTACGAATACATGCTCGAGATGCTGCCGCCATTGTTCATGCGCGCCGGGATGTTCGCGATGTCCGAACTCAAGGCCGGTTTCGTCGGCTCTGTCTTTTTCGAGATCGTGATCGGACGCACCCGCTGGTTCACCGGCTATTGCAACCTTGGTCACCGCCATAGCCCTGACGCGATGCGCGCGGCGATTGTCGAGCATGAGACAACGGGCACCGCCGGCCTGTCGCGCGACGCAAAGCTCGACCTGATATGGGCGCGCACGCCTGCCGACTATCGCGGTCTTGCCGGGGAGGCCGCTCCCGATTCCTGGCCTCCCGAACACCGCGGCAAGCGTGTCATCCTTGTCCATCAACCCGGCGTCGGCACGGTCCAGAAGCTTCTCGAAGATCTTACGGACGACGAGATCAGCGCCCGGCTGCCCATAGATCCGATGATCTAGCCGGTCGGCAACCATGCGGACCAACATCCCCAAAGGAATTTGCCATGACAATGCAACGCAAGGTGCTGGTCGTGATGCGATCCAGCCATCTCCACACCGAGCTGGTCGAGGTGACCGCGAAGGTGAACGTGATCGGCGACGCCATGAACCCCAAGGTCGAAGCAGACCTAGCGGTGATCGAAGGTCTCGCGCGCAAGGCTATGCGACAGCAAGAGCCGCTGTCCGGCCAGGAGCAACCCGGCTTCGGCCCTTTCGGCGACCCAGAGGCCGCCTTCGATCTCGATTTCGTCCTGTGCGCTCTGATCGACGCCGCGATGAACCGGGGCCGGATCGTGCCGGTCAAGCAGGTCGCGACGGAGACCGTCGAGCGGTGGGGCAGGGGATCGGAGACGAACGATGCCTAGATATTCCGTCGACGTGAAAGCGTTCATCTCCGTCATCGTCGATGCGGATGACGCCACCGAGGCGCGGGAACGGGCCGATCATTTTGTGGAATGGCTGTCCCCGACAATCGAGCAAATCGACGACTAAAGCGCCAACCATGATCCGATCGATACCGATACCGGCCCGTTCGATATCGATGGCGAAAGCTGCGTCGAGGCGATCGGCGACTGAGCCGGCTTCGTGCTCTCGACCTCCATTCTGTCCTTTTCATCGAGGAGCCCGAAAATGGCCAATCACTATCTGCAAACGGCGTTCGCCATTCCGGTGACGCCGGCGGAAGCGTTGCTGCTCAAGGAATGCTTCGCCGTGTCGGCGCAGCTGTCCAGCGACTTCGCAGAACTCTCGTCTGACAGCCTGCAAGCGGTGAAGACCTGTTACGCGTCGCTCAGCGAAGCCTTCAGGAACACCTTCCCGAAAAAGCCGGAAGAGGAAGATCCATTCGCGGACTTTCTCGATCTCTGGTCCGACCCGGGCTTCCCCGAGTTCGACGCCGACCTCATTATTCAAGGTGACCCGGAGGCCAGGACACAGTTCGCGTTCATCAGCGGCCATGAGGTCGACGTTCCGGCTCTCGCATCACTGATCCAGAAGGTCTGCAAATCCGCGCTGCCCTTCGGTTTTCAATGGGCGGAGGTGGCTGACAAGGACATCGCCGGCGCTTTCGGCGGCGGCTATTATGTCGTCACCGATACGGAAATATTCGGCGGCTCGACCCGGTGGCTCATGGCGGAGACGCTGCAAACCGCGCGGGCGGGCGCGACATGAAGCCGCTGCTCACGCGGCCGTGCAACGAATGCCCCTGGCGCCGCGATCATCCCGCCGGTTGGCTGGGCGGCTACCGGCCGGAGGATTTCACGCAGCAGATCCAGTTCGACGGGCCGCCGCTGCCTTGCCACAAGACCATTCCGGGCGACGGCAGCGATGCCCGCGCCATGTGCGCCGGCGCGCTCATCTTCATGCGCAACAGCTGCAAAGGCGCGCACCATCCCGATTATGGCGACGCGCTCGATACGGTCGAGCCGGATACCGAGACGGTATTCGCGTGGTCGCAGGAATTTCTAGAGCATCATAACAACCCGGCACAATGGATCGAGAGCGTCCGGGCCAGGATGATGCAGCGGCCCTGAGACCGCCAATAGCCTTCCATCCCCGATACAAGACCGGGCGCCTCGTGCGCCGCGTCCGGTCGAATCCGCCAGGGAGACATCCGATGAACGACGATCATTTCGACGGGCTGGTCAATGACGCGACCCATGCGGTCACCAACCTCATTCCCGACACCGTGCTGGACGGTCTTCGCGATAGGGAAAGGTCGGACCTGCTTTTCCAGATCAATGACGCGCTGACACCGATCCTGCGCGATGTGATCGACAGGACCGACACCGACAATCCGACCCGCGCCAGCACGGTTGCTGCCCTGATCTCCGAGTTGCTGGAGACCCATGCCCAAAAGTGCGACGAGGGCGGCGATTGCGAGGATGACCGTCCGCCGCACGTGATTTCGGAAATCCACGGCACCAGTGCCAATATCGACAGCATCGCGAGCTGCGACATGGAGACGGGGACGCAGATCTACCTCGTGCTGGACGATCGCACCTCGTTCCGCATCACCGTGGAAGCGATTGCCGCATGATCGAGATGCACATGGCGCTTCGCGCGCTCAGGCAGATCGCACTCGCTTCCACCCAGAGCGAACTCGATGTCGCCAGGATGGATGCCGCCGATATCCTCGACGAGGCCGGTTGGGAGAAGTCGGCGCGCACCGTCATCGACAGTATTGGCCTTCCGGTCGCCTCCGACGATGCGGAAGGCACACAGCAACAAGGCTGATCCCGCTGCCTATGCCCGCCTGCCGGGCACAAAGTTTCCTCACCGCAACATCATGGAGGATATCATGGCCCAACTGTCTCCCCTTCGTGGGGTCTTAGCAAGCGCGGAGCACGCATATGCCTGCGCGATTCAGCGCCGCAGCGCCACCGGCCGCAATCAGTATGTCATCCGCACCGGCAGTTCGATCCAGCCGTTCCGTGTGACGGAGACGCGTCCGGCGAAGGACGAGAATCTCGTCCTGCACGTCGCCTGACGGAATTCCCATCATCGAGGAGGCGCCAATGAACACTGCCGATCGATACCCGATTGCGCCTGGCATGTGGATCAGGACCGAGGAGAACGAGAAGCTCCTGTTCCTGCGATATTCCTCGACCGGCCACTGGGGCTTCTTTTCCGAGGACGGCCATCACACCGCGCGGGAATACAAGCTGCCGCTCGCGGGCCTCAAACCCTGGTACAAGGAACGCCGCCCATGAAAACGCACGCGCTGGCGAGCGGCCTTCGGGTCACTCTCAACAAGACCGAACTGCAGGCCTTGCTAGCGCTCGCGCGATATGGCGCCGAACAGATCGCGGCCGCACACCACTCCTATATCCTGCCCAGGCGGGGGGAAGCCGTGGCGGCGGACGTCATCCAGGGCCTCGAACAGGGGCTGTCGTCGGTCCGTTGGAAACAGGCAGAGGCCAAGGCACGACGCGATGCACCCAAGCGCGAAGCCGCGCGGCGCGCAGCACGCGAGCATTATGCCGTGATTGATGGATATAACGTGTGGGGCATGTTGGGAGACTGGACCGATCTCGCGGACGATCCCGACCGGCGCCAGTGGGCGGACCTGTTTAATCCTCTCACCGAAGCCCGTGAGCAGGCAGAAGTTCGCCGTAATGTCTGGCGGATATATATCAGCAAAGGCAGCGCGGCGGCGGACGATCTCATCGTCTATCCGGGCGATTGCACGCAGACCGCCGATCGGGGGGAAATCGGCGAACTCGCCCGACGTATCATCGCGCAACATCGGGAATGACGGCATCGGCCGTTCCGAAATGGCTCGCATGGAGAAAGGGGGAAGGGTGGCGGTGAACTTCCCTGGGAGCTTGCCATGACCGCCAGCGATTTTGCTACATACCATCGACCGGCTACGCCGCCTGTATTCATTTCCGGATCGCTTTCCATCCGGCAGCTTCCAGCCTGCGTGATGAAGCGGCTTGGCGTGATCATCGACCAGGAACTGCCTGTCGTGATCGGTGATGCCCCCGGCGCGGATGCTGCTATCCAGCACTTTCTTGCCGAGTGCGGCGTGCGTCACGTCACGATCTTCTGCGGTGGTTCCGTTCCCCGTCACAATATCGGCATATGGCCGGTCCGGCAGATCCGGGCCGATGCTCCTGCGGGCACACGCGCGTTCCATAGTGCGAAAGATCGGGAAATGGCCTGCCTCGCCGGCGCCGGGTTCGTCATATGGGACGGAGCAAGCCATGGCAGCCGCGCCAACATTCGGCGCCTGTGCGAGCGCGGGCGGTATGTCGTCGTCTATCTTCGCCCTGAAGACCGGTTCGTCACCCTCGCCAGCGATGCGGAACGGACGGCGTTCCTGGCGTCCGGCCGTCTCGGTTGACATTGCCGCGGCATAAGGGGCGCGGGGCTTCGCCATAAACCGCCTCACTCTTGAACTACCCTGACAGGAATAACGCCAATGACCGAAACCATCCGATTGTCCGCCGGAGATATCCGGCGACTACGAGAGATCGCCGAACGCATTGCTCGCCGTGACAGTTCGGCTGCCCGCTTTGCGATCGAGATTGCCGAGCGCGTCAGCCTCGTGACGGGCGATGCCGCCCTCAACATCCTCGCAATCAGCCAGGACCCGGATTGGGCGGACACCGATCTCAATCAGACATTCCCCTGGTCGCGCATCCGCGAGCGCCATATGCTTGTAAACGCCCGGGCGCTCTTCGACCTCTATATCTATGAACGGCCCGGCATCGGCGAGACCGGCGATCTTGTCTGCTGTGTCCAGGCCGAACTGGATGGACAGGGCCTCGTTGCCGTCCACGCCGACAGCGCCAGGGATGTCTGGCGCCGGTCGGATCTGTAGACTGTCCTCGGGCCCATTCGATACGATGAGTGCGATCGCGCACAGCAACCATGTCTTCGGGAACCCCGCCATGCGCCTATTCGGACTCTATGCCGGAAGCCGCGATGGCAGTTCGGTCTGGCTTGGGGCGGGGGCCTGCGACGCCGACGCCCGCGCGTTGGTGATCCGCTTGCAATGATGCGCCAATCCATCGGCCCAAGTGACTGATCGGCGATGATGAGATGCCGTCTCGCGGTCAGGAGTGGAGGGAGGGGGCGATAGTGATCCAAAATGGAGAACATCGCCATGTCCACCAGCGAAGAATCCTCGAAGGCTGTCGGAATCGTCGTGACCATCCGTGTGATCACGACCACTTCTGATATCGACATCGCAACACCGGAGCAGCTTGCACCCGTGCTCCATGCGGCAATTCAGCGCCTTGGGCAGCTCGGGCGGACGGGATCACTCGCGCTCGCCGCACTGGTCGATAGCGAAGACGACGATTACAATCATGGTTCCTTCTGGATCGACAGCATCGCCGAAGGCGTCAGCCACAGCTATTTCGAACGTCGAAAGGGACGTGCGATGTGGAAATTGCGATACTTCGCGAACGCAACCCGCCTGCTGTTCAAGGGCAATATCCGGTGGGTCATCTACCGCAAAGCTTTGCGCGAATGGCCTGTTGCCGTGGCCGGTAAGGACGGCGCCTATCAACTGGATCCCGATTTTTCGGCCCGCTGGTAGCGCCTGCATCCACGGCGCGCGCGCAAGCGCTGGCGCACAGACCGCTTGAAAGACAGGCTTCTCCTTCTTAGATAGTGAATCGAACGATTCGACCAATTCGGTCGAATGGAGGCAGCCATGCAGACCATCACCGCCAATGAAGCCAAGACCCGCTTCGGCGAACTGATCGACCGTGTACAGCGCGAGCCGGTGCGCGTGACCCGCCGCAATCGGGTTGTGGGTGTGATGGTTTCCCCGGAAGACTATGCAGCCATGCGGGCGTTCTACGCGGACAGGCTCGCCAGCACGCTACGCGAAACCGCCAACGAGGCCGCGCAGAAGGGCCTTACCGATAGCGAACTGGAGCGTCTGCTGTCCGATGAAGGGTGACAGGTTCGTTCTCGATACGAATGTCCTCATCAGCGCCGCGCTTTCAGCGGATTCGACCCCCGCAAGGGTGACGCTCTGGGTGATCGCCCATGCCCGGCTGATCTTCGCCGAGGCCACTTTCGAAGAATTCCGTTCCCGTCTTTGGCGTCCGAAATTCGACAGATATCTGACCATCGAGCGTCGAAATCAGATTCTACACGATTTCAGCGCAATCGCCGACTGGGTGGAGCTGAATGACGATGCTCTTCCGGTCAGCAGCCGAGATCCCGATGATGATATGTTCATCCGCGCCGCCATGGCCGGCTCGGCTCGCTGGCTGGTGAGTGGCCACAAGGATTTGCTGGACGTTCAGGGATTGCCGGCGATTACGATCCTGACGCCGGCGGACATGCTGAAGCGGATTTCCGCATAGCTCTGCCGACAAGGCGCTGGCGGCGGTCAGGCTCCTTCGAGCAGCCGCTCTCGTGCGAGATCAAGCGCGTGCGACAATCGCATCGCCACCACCTGATCCTTGGGGCCGGTCAGGCATTCGAGGGCCGCCTCCATCAGCTCGATGGCTTTTTTCAAACCTGGCTGTCCGCCGTCAGCGCCAATGGCACAGATTTGAGGTTGTGATGTAAGGAGGATTTGGGCTTCGTCGTAGTGACGAAGGAACGAAGATGAAGCCCAAATCCTCAAGCGTAAAATCGGCCCGCAAACCCAAGGCGTCGGCCGAACAGGTGGTGAAGGATATCCGGCGCGCGACACGCCGGCATTTCTCGGCGGAGGACAAGATCCGCGTGGTTCTGGAGGGCTTGCGCGGCGATGACAGCATCGCGGAGCTGTGCCGCAAGGAGGGCATTGCCCAGGGCTTGTATTATACTTGGTCAAAGGAGTTCATGGAGGCCGGGAAGCGTCGGCTGGCGGGCGACACCGCCCGTGCCGCGACGAGCGGCGAGGTACAGGATCTGCGCCGTGAGGCGCGTGCCCTGAAGGAGGCCGTCGCCGACCTCACGCTCGAAAACCGGCTGCTGAAAAAAAGCATGATCGCGGATGGGGGAGACCCCGAATGAGGTATCCGGGATCCGAGAAGCTGGAGATCATCCGCATCGTCGAGCAGTCGCACCTGCCGGCGAAGCGGACCCTCGACCAGTTGGGCGTCGCGCGGCGGACCTTCTACCGATGGTATGATCGCTATCTCGAAGGCGGCCCCGAGGCGCTGGAGGATCGTCCTTCCGCGCCGAGCCGGGTCTGGAACCGCCTCCCCGGCGCCATTCAGGACCAGATCGTCGAGATGGCACTGGAGCAGTCCGATCTGTCGCCCCGCGAACTGGCGGTGCGCTTCACCGATGAGAAGGACTATTTCGTCTCGGAATCAACGGTCTACCGCCTGCTCAAGGCGCATGACCTGATCACCAGCCCGGCCTTCGTCGTGGTCAAGGCGGCCGACGAGTTCCATCGCAAGACCAGCCGCCCGAACGAGATGTGGCAGACCGATTTCACCTACTTCAAGATCATCGGCTGGGGATGGATGTACCTCTCCACCGTGCTCGACGATTTCTCGCGCTACATCATCGCCTGGAAGCTGTGCACCACGATGCGGGCCGAGGACGTGACCGACACGCTGCAACTCGCGCTCGAAGCCTCAGGCTGCGACCACGCCACCGTCAGGCACAAACCAAAGCTGCTCAGCGACAACGGACCGAGCTACATCGCCGGCGAACTCGCCGACTGGATCAAAGCCCATGACATGAGCCATGTTCGCGGCGCTCCGCTACATCCCCAGACCCAGGGCAAGATCGAGCGCTGGCACCAGACCCTGAAAAACCGCATCCTGCTGGAGCACTACTTCCTGCCTGGCGATCTCGAACGGCAGGTCGAGGCCTTCGTCGAGCATTATAACCATCGCCGCTATCACGAGAGCCTCGACAACGTGACACCGGCCGACGCCTATTTCGGCAGGGCCGCCGCCATTATCGAACGGAGGAAACGCATCAAGCGAAAGACCATCGAACAGCGACGCTTGCTTCACCGCAAGCTCGCCGCCTAAACATCAACCCCAGACGAGGCCCGATCTCCTCTTCTCTGCGCAACCATCTGCGCCAAATGTCCCGACGACGGACAATCATGATCGGACTCGAATTCGATCCAGGGACTGCGAGTGGCAATCTTGAGATCATTGATCCTATCGAGCCCTTCGTGCAGAAGGCTGGCAAGTACATTGAGCCCCGCATCGCGGCTGAGTTCTGGCAGGATCATCAGATCCAGTTCTCCATCGTTCAGCAGGGCGCCAGGGCAGAGCTGGATGCCGCCTCCTGCCTGGCGACCATTGCCGATTGCCATTGCGATAAACGAACCTTCCCAACTGAAATCGGGAGTCCGGAAGCGCCCCTTACACCCCGTGAACTCCCTGAGCCGTCCCATGCCCGTAAGAAGATAGGCCAGGCCACCCAGGCGGCTCTTCAAGGCAGGATCGGTTTCCGCAGTGACCCGCGAGCCAAAGCCGCCGGACACGAGATTGACGAAAGGCGTTTCATTCAGCATGCCGATGTCGATCTGGCGCGCCGTCGTGCAGAGGCTCAATCGCAAAGCCGCGGTCAGATCGTCGACCGGGATTCCCGTCGATCGTGCAAAATCATTGGCGGTGCCGAGCGGCAGCACGCCAAATGAGCAATCGCCAAAAGATCCCGTTTTATAAGCGGTCGCAAAGACCTCATTGACCGTGCCGTCGCCTCCACCGGCGATGATGCGATCCACCTCGCCCTGCCGGGCCTGGCGGACAGCGTCCCTGGTGAAACGACGGGCATCGCCCGCTTCCCAAGTGACCCGTACATCGACCATGTGGCCGTCGTTCCTTGCCGCCTGAACGGCCGCGCGGACACGCTCCTCCTGTGCCGCCTTGCCATGAAGAATAAGCCTGGCCCGGATCATTTCGCTCGCTCTGACGGCCGTGGCAGCACTGATATCATGTTTTCTCGTTCTCGGATCGGGATCGTTCTTTCCTAGCTATGCCGGTGTCACCACGCCCTGTCAGCAGGCGCGCGCCGCGGCCATATGTGAACCAGGCCCACGACCAATTGACGTAGACCATCAGCCTGCTTCTGAAATCGACCAGCAACATCAGATGGACCATCGACCAGCCAAGCCAGGCAAGAAAGCCCTTGAGTTGGAAACGACCGAAATCGGCGATCGCGCGGGATCTGCCGATGACCGCCATCGTACCAAGATCGCGATAGCGAAACGGCACCGCCTTTTCGCGGCCCGCGATCCGGTCGGCAATCAGTCTTCCGACATATTTTCCCTGTTGCTTCGCCACGGGGGCCAGGCCGGGCAGCGGTTTGGCCGTGCCCGGATCGAAGCTGGCGACGTCGCCGATCGCGAAGATGTTGGCATGCCCGGGCACGGAGCAATTCTCCGTCACCTTGACGGCGCCATTGCGCGCAGCCGCGGCACCAAGCCAGATCGCGGCGGGCCGCGCTTGCGTGCCCGCGCACCATAACACGACAGCGGCGTCGATCCGCTCATCGCCCAGAACGATCCCGTCCGCATCCACGAGCGTGACCGCCTCGCCCAGACGGACCTCGACGCCGAGCGAGCGAAGCGCGCCCGACGCATAGTCTGGCAGATCGCCGGGAAATGCGCCCAGGACATGCTGGCCAGCCTCGCACAGGACGATGCGGGCCGATTGGGGATCGATATGCCGGAAATCACGGGCGAGAGTGGTCCGTGCCAGTTCAGCAATGGTGCCGGCCAGTTCGACACCGGTCGGACCGCCCCCGACGACTACGAATGTCAGGAGCCTCGTCACCTCCGCAGGATCGTCGCATTGCTCGGCGCGTTCGAACGCGAACAGCAATCGGTCCCGGATCGACAAGGCGTCATCGATCGATTTCAGGACCTTTGCGTGGTCCGCCCACTCGTCACGGCCGAAAAAACTGTACGCCGCGCCAGTGGCAAGGACCAGATAATCGTAGCGGAGCGTTCTGCCGTCTGCGAGTTTCACGACCTGCGCGGTCGGTTCGACGCCAGTCACATCGGCCATCAGGACGCTCGCATTGCGGTTTCGCCTCAGGAGCACCCGGCTCGCCGTGGCGATATCAGCCGGCGACAGGGCCGCTGTCGCGACCTGATAAAGCAATGGCTGAAAAAGATGGTGATTGGTACGATCGACGAGGAGTACATCCGCATCCGCGTGCTTTAGCGCTTTCACAGCCGCCATTCCGCCAAAGCCGGCGCCCACGACCAAAATCTTCGGTCGCATCCTAAATTCTCATAGCCATTCCGACGGGCCTCCATCTTCGCTTCTGTAATCACGTCCATTGCTGCGATTTGCAACCGACCCTGCCGATAAGGCGTCCGCTCCCGACTATTGTGTCATCATCGATCACCCGGCCTGCTCACGCGGATCTAAGTGGTGACGAAGGTGCGAGAGCACATCTCCGCGCGGAAGGCTGGGCACACCGCCCGTCCGCCGTTGTGCCGTGCCAGAGGGCAGCGCCCGCAAGCAACCCGCCCGGCCAGAGCGAAGCGGAGGCCGGAAAGATAGATCGGATCAGGACATGGGAAATCGAATGCCCGAGAAATTGAAGCTGATTACAGCAGCGTCCGCGATGCCATCTCGCATCCGAGCAGCAGCAGACAGATCAGGAATCCACGGCGGAAGGCGACCGGGCTGATCCGGTTGCGAACGTGCTGCCCCGCCCACATGCCTGCTAACGACGGGATCACAGCAAGCGCCGACAGCGCGAGATAATCGCTTTGGAACGCGCCGCGCGCTCCAAGTCCAATCGCCAAAGCAATCGTCGACACAGTGAATGACAAGCCGAGCGCCTGGACCAGATCGTCCTTCGACAGCCCGAGCGCCTGAAGATAGGGCACGGCCGGTATGACGAAGACGCCGGTTCCGCCCGTGATGATACCGGTGATCCCACCGACAAGCGGCGACAGCCATGTCTCGACCTGTCCCGCGACACTGAACTGCCGAGCGAACAGCGTGTAGGTGGAATAGATGATGAGCGCGATGCCGAGCAGCAGCGTCGTCACTCCCGTATCGCCGCTGGCGATCCATCTCGATCCGAGCAGCGTTCCGACAACAACGGCCAGCATCATCGGCCAGAGCCTCCGCAGCAGCGCTCCAAAGCTCGGCCCCGCGAAGAGTTGCCAGACATTGGTGGCGAAGGACGGCACGATCAGCAGGCTTGCGGCCACCAGTGGAGAGATAAGCGCACCGAGCATGCCCATCGCCACGGTCGGAAGGCCCATTCCGGTGACACCTTTGACGAGGCCAGCGGCCAAAAAGGTCGCGAAGACGGCGGCGAGCATTACTGTCGGAAGATCAAACATGCCCCCTGAATATCCGCCTGGACGCCGTGGACAATGCGGATGAGTTGATGTCTGGCTTCGGCTATGCCGAAGCCAGACAAGCGGCTATTCTTGCCGCATGCGCTTCGATCTGACCGACCTTCGCCTGTTTCTCGCTGTCGTTGATGCCGGCAGCATTACCCACGGTGCGATCGAAGCGGGGATGTCGCTGCCGGCCGCCAGCGAACGGCTGCGGGATATGGAGGCGGCGGGCGAAGTGCTGTTGCTCCATCGTGGCCGTCGCGGCGTGGTTCCGACGGAGGCCGGTGAGGCGCTAGCCCATCATGCCCGTGCGATCCTGCACCAGGTGGCCCAGATGCGTGGCGAGCTGGGACGTTACGCGAAAGGACTGCGCACAGAGGTGCGCATCCTCGCCAATACAGCGGCTATCTCCGAGTTCCTGCCCGAAAGGCTTGCGCCCTGGTTGACGGCCCATCCTCAGGTCGATGTCGAACTGAAGGAGCGGCAGAGCACTGAAATAGCGCGGAGCATTGCTGCCGGCTTTGCCGAGATCGGCATCCTGTCGAATGCTGCTGGCACGGAGGGGCTGACTTTGCGCCCCTTTGCCATTGACCGGCTTGTCATGGTGTTCCCGGCCGATCACGATCTGGCAGGAAAGCGACAGGTTCGCTTTGCCGATCTGCTGGACTGCCATTTCGTTGGATTGATGGACGGTGCCCTGCAAAAGCATATCGAGATGCAGGCGGCACGGCTGGGAGCGAAGATCAAGCTGCGTCTGACGCTTCGCGGTTTCGACGGCATCTGCCGTATGGCGGGCGAAGGTGTCGGCATCGGGATCGTGCCGGAAACGGCGGCACGGCGCGCGAAGCGCTCGACGCGGATGGCTTTCGCGCCGCTTACAGACGATTGGGCAACGCGACAACTGTCGGTCTGTGTCCGAGATGAGACGGCATTGACTCCCGCCGCGCTTAGCCTGCTCGATCATTTGACTTCGAGCAGCGCCTGCTGAGCGGCGTGAAGCGCTCCATGTCAGCCCATAGCTTCCAGGCTGATCGCCCGCCGAACGGCGGGGCGCGCCAGCACCTTGGTCATCAGCCGCGCCCAATTGGGCCAACCCGCCTCCATGTCGAGGCCGATGCGACGGCCCCAGAGCCAGAACACGCTAAGATAGGCGTCGACGACAGTATAGCGGGCAGGGACGGCCCAGTCGCGGCCATCGGACAGGATGCGGTCGATATGGTCATAGGCGGCGCGGATGTTCTCCAACCCCTTGCCCTTGACCGCCTCATGCAGCGTGGGGTCGGGCACGAAGCGGTGCGGACGCCAGAGTTGGCTGTAGCCAACGCCGTGGAGATCGACGGAGATCCAGCTCAGCCATTCCAGGCATCGCGCCTCGGCGGCAGCATCGGCAGGCACGAGTTTCGCCTCGGGATAGCTGCCAGCCAGAAACAGCAGGATGGCGACGGATTCGGTCAGCAGGTCGGGCGCGCCGCCGGAGCCACCGGAAACGCCAGTGAGCGCCGGCACCCGGCCCCTGGGGTTGAGCGCCAGATAGTCCGCCGTCGACGTCCCCTCGCCATTTTTGGCGGAGCGGATCTCTGTCTCATAGGGCTGGCCGATTTCTTCCAGAACGATGCGGACGGCGAGCGAACAGGCTCCGGGCGAATAGTAGAGACGATGCATTTGACCCTCCAGTTCAGCGGGCAATGGCATGGTCAGGCCAGCGATTGCGGCCGTCGCGCAGCCACATCAGGGTATCGAGCCAGAATCCAGCGGCATGGCTGTCGTGGAACAGGCCGAAATGCCCAATCTCTTCGCGACCGTAATCCGATGGCTGAAGCAGCACCGACGTCCGCTCGGCGCCGGTGTAATATTCAAGCGTTCGGCGGATCGCGGCCGGTGTGCCAAGCTCGTCATCGCAAACGCTGACAGCCAGCACCTGGGCGGACACGGTCGCCATGCGCTCCAGCACACTTTGCCGCTCGTCGGGCGGGTAGCTACGCTCGAACCGTGACCCGCGAAAGCTCCATTCATGCGCTACGCCAGCCGGCAGGTCTTCAAGCCAGTTCAGCCTGCGACCAGGGAAATAGCCGAAAGCGTATGTCAGCGCAGGCATCGCCACATGCCATTTGAGGAAGAGAGGGAGTCGGCGACGGGCGGCATAGTCGCCCCACCAGGCATATTGCGCCCCGACAGTCAGGATGCGCGCTATGCGCCCGGCGCTGTCAGCAAGTCCCGGCAGAAAGCCGCCTATACTGTGGCCCACCACAAGCAGCTGGTCGCTTCGGCCGTGCTGTCCGATAAATCTGATAGCGCCCTCGAAATCCCGCTCGCCCCAGTCGCGCCAGCGATAGCCACAGCCTCTCAGACGCTCGGGTCGCGACAAGCCGATGCCACGATAGTCGTAAGTGAGCACGTCGAACCCGTGCCGGGAAAGGAACCGGGCATAACTATGGTAATAGCGGGCGAGGACGCCGGTGGCCGGATTCACGATCACCGTTCCGATGGGATGGGCCTTGTTCGCGCGCCAGAGATGGCCGCCGAGACGCACCCCGTCAGGGCAGGAAAGTTCAACCGTTTGCCCGTCAATAGTCGTGGAGTGCGAAGTCAAGCTGCTCATGACGGATATGATATGCGGAGCGATCGCTTGAGTATATTCACTGGTCGGTATACATTGCGGTATGACCAGAACCGATGTGCCCACACGCGATCGAATTATCGAGGCGGCCGGCAAGCTCTTTCACGCCGAGGGAATCCGCGCCGTCAGCGTCGATGCCGTCGCTGAGAAGGCGGGCCTGACCAAGCGGACGCTCTATTACCATTTCCGTAGCAAGGACGATCTGATCGCGGCGTATCTGGAAACGCGAGACCAGCCGAACCTTGCGCTGTTCCAGCGCTGGTTCACTGAAACGGTGGGCAGCACGGCCGACAAGGTGCAAGGCATCTTTTGCAATCTTGCGGCTTCCGCACGGCATCCGAAATGGAAGGGCTGTGGGTTCCTGCGGACATCGGTTGAGCTGATCCACCTGCCGGGGCACCCTGCGATCCTTGCAGGACGCACGCACAAGAAGCGCGTAGAGGACTGGCTGTGCTCGCTGTTTGCAGATGTGCGCCCACCAGACGAGGCCCGGCGTCTTGCGCGCCAGATCATCCTTCTGCTCGACGGGGCATTTGCCGTCGTGCTGCTTCATCGAGACCCGAGTTATATGGAGAGTGCTGGTGAGGCAGCGGCGCAGTTGGTCCGAGGTTAGTGCACAACCTCACACCATTCCAGGATCTGGAGCGTATAGTGCGATACGGCCCGATCGAACGCGGAAGTGATGGCTGACTGGCTGCTGGCGGATGCGCGCTCATCGACCGTGAAGCGGCGGCTTGCGATCGGTTGAAGACTGGCGGAATCGACAAGGGTGGCTGAGCCGCTCACTCTTATCGTCGGAGCGTCGGATTTTTGGGCGTTTCCGCGATAATCCGCTTCGAAACGATCTATCGTCAGGTGCAGGAGCGGGGCGCCGTTGCCCCGGGCGGCAGCGGGCAGGAGGCGAACAGAAGAGGTCGCCTGTTCGAAACGGCGCATCACCGCCTGGGTGAACAGGTCCGGTGCTGGCGCAACCCAGCGCGCATCCTTGATATAGAGGACGGTGTCGCCATGAGCCGTCAATATGCGGTCACCGTCGATCTCGGGAGCGAACCGGACGCGCCCCAGCGTTACAGGCTTTTTATCCCGCTCTATTATGGGGGCCTCATGCGCCGGGTCTTCGACGATGCCGAAGCGATAGAGGTTATCGGGCGGTCCGCTTTTCAGAACGGAGACACAACCGGCCAGCGGCAGGACAGCGGTCATGATCGCGATCCTGGCTCCACGCGTAAAACACATCATCGGGGTAGCTCCAGTTCCTGTCCACTGTCCTTGGTGAGCGCACGGCGCGGATTCTGGCGTATTTCGCGCAAGAACCCATCGAGCGATTCGGATGTCTCCTGCAGGCTATGCATCGCGGCATTGACGGCGGGGAGGGTGGTCGTTCCGATTGTCTCGCTTTGCCGGTTGATATGGGCGAGGGTGCCGCGCGCTTCGCCGATTGCGGCCTTGAGCTCGGTCGCCGCCTCCGACATCTCCGCGAGTGTCCGGCGTCCGTCTCCCTCGCCCATTTCCCGAATGAGCGCCGCTGACGCTTCGATATCGGTGGCAGCGGAATCGAGTTTTGCCAGCATGGACCCGGCATGATCGAACATGGCGCGATTCTCGGCGAGCTCGCCCATGGTGAGACGTACATCCTTTATCGTCGCGCTCAGATCGGCGATGTTCTCGTCCGAGATGAGCTTGTTGACCTGGTTGAGCGCCCTGGTCGCGCTTTCGACCATCTGGCCGCCGCCCTGAATCAGCGACGACATGGCGTTCGGCTTGCTTCGAATAACAGGCCGGTGGGAGCGCTCGGCCTCGCGCAGGAGAGGCTGTTGCGGATCGCCCGCGCTGATCTGGACGATACTCGTGCCGGAAATGCCTTGCGTTTCGGTGGATGCCAGAGAATCGCGGCGAACCGGCGTGCGTGCCTGCAGGGATATGTCGGTGATTACCCGGTTGGGATTGTCTTCGTCGAGCCTGATCCGTTCGATCTGACCCATCTTGATACCGTTGAACTGGACATCCCCGCCCACGCTGAGGCCGCGAACAGGGCCCTCGAAGATGATCCTGTATCGGTCATATTCATTGCTGAAACGCGATCCGCCCAGCCATACGACAAACACCACGCCGGCAATCAGCAGCAGTGTCGAGATGGCGCCTACCAGCGCGTAATTGGCCTGCCGTTCCATCAAATGCTATCCTGCTGTTCTGCCGCAGCGCGGCCGCGCGGCCCAAGGAAATAATCCCTGATCCAGGGATGATCCGATTGCTCCAGCTCGTGAAGCGGGGCCGTGGTCACGATTTTTCGATCGGCGATGACGGCGACCCGATCACAGACCGCGTACAGCGTGTCGAGATCGTGGGTAATCATGAAGACCGTGAGGCCCAGCGTATCGCGCAGATCGCGGATGAGCGCGTCGAATTCTGCGGCGCCGATCGGGTCGAGACCTGCGGTGGGTTCATCGAGAAACAATATGTCGGGATCAAGTGCGATCGCCCTTGCAACGCCAGCGCGCTTGCGCATGCCGCCCGACAGTTCGGCCGGACGAAGATCGGCGGCATGGGCGGGAAGGCCGGCAAGCCTGATCTTGAGGCGCGCCGCTTCGCGCATGAACCCCGGCGCGAGGCGGGTATGCTCCAGCATCGGAGCCTCGACATTCTGAAGCACGGTCAGGAAGGAAAAGAGCGCGCCCTGCTGGAACATGACGCCGATGCGCCGTTGAACATCGCCCTGCGACCGGCCCATATCCTCACCGAAAACTTCCACGTGTCCGGCGTCGGGCTGCTGAAGGCCAAGAATAGTGTTCAGAAGGACCGACTTGCCCGATCCAGAGCCGCCGACCACGCCCAGTATTTCACCACGCCTGACTTCGAGATCAAGATTGTCGTGAATGACCTTGTCACCAAATGCGGTGCGCAGACCGGTCACCCGGATCGCGAGCGGATCGGCCAGACCGTTGTTCACGGACCCGCTCACAGGCCGAGCACCATGAAGATCACCGCAAAGATGGCATCGAACATGATAATGAGGAAAACAGACTGGACCACTGCGGACGTCACATGACGGCCCAGACTCTGGACGTCTCCTCCCACCATCATTCCATGGCGGCACCCCGCGGCAGCGATCAGCAGGGCGAGGAACGGGGCCTTGCCCATGCCGATCCAGAAATGCTTGATACTGACGGTTTCCGCGAGACGGGTGACGAAGAAGGAGGGGCTGATGTCGATGGTGGCCCAGCTTACGAGAAGCCCTCCCAGGAGTCCGCCCAGGTCGCCCACGAACGTCATGAGCGGAATCATGACGAGCGCGGCGAGGATACGGGGCGTGACGAGGGCATCGAACCGGTCGACACCCATGACCTGCATGGCGGCCACTTCCTGGTTCATCCGCATGGAGCCGATTTGTGCCGCGAAGGCAGAGGCCGAGCGGCCCGCCAGAAGAATAGCGGCGATGACGACGCCAAACTCCCTGAGGATAGCGACGCCCACAAGTTCGACGGTAAAAATCTCCACTCCGAGGCTGGTGAGGAGATTGGTGCCGACCAGTGCGATGATCGCACCGATGAAAAACGTCATGATGAAAACGATCGGCAAGGCATTGATGCCTGATTCTTGCATGACAGCGAATAGCGGTGTGACCCGCAATCGCCTGGGGCGTAACAATGTGCCTCCAAGAGCAAGGATCATCTGACCGGTGAAAACCAGCATCGCATAGGCGTCGTGAGCGATTTCAATGATCTGCTGGCCGAAGCGCGCGAAGAACCCGGTCAGGTAGCCACGGGGGGGCGGGCTATCCTCGTGAGGCGTCATGCCCGGCGCAACGAGGTTGGCCAGACGTCGCACATCGTCACGTGTGCCGAACAGGATCTCGCCGTCGGTGGGCATCAGTTTAAGGAGCAGCAAGGCGCCGGTCGTGTCGATCCTCCCGAGGGCGGAGACGTCGATCTGTCCGTCGTCGGGACATTTGGCGCAGATGGTTGCGCAGAGAAGAGGAGATCGGGCCTCGTCTGGGGTTGATGTTTAGGCGGCGAGCTTGCGGTGAAGCAAGCGTCGCTGTTCGATGGTCTTTCGCTTGATGCGTTTCCTCCGTTCGATAATGGCGGCGGCCCTGCCGAAATAGGCGTCGGCCGGTGTCACGTTGTCGAGGCTCTCGTGATAGCGGCGATGGTTATAATGCTCGACGAAGGCCTCGACCTGCCGTTCGAGATCGCCAGGCAGGAAGTAGTGCTCCAGCAGGATGCGGTTTTTCAGGGTCTGGTGCCAGCGCTCGATCTTGCCCTGGGTCTGGGGATGTAGCGGAGCGCCGCGAACATGGCTCATGTCATGGGCTTTGATCCAGTCGGCGAGTTCGCCGGCGATGTAGCTCGGTCCGTTGTCGCTGAGCAGCTTTGGTTTGTGCCTGACGGTGGCGTGGTCGCAGCCTGAGGCTTCGAGCGCGAGTTGCAGCGTGTCGGTCACGTCCTCGGCCCGCATCGTGGTGCACAGCTTCCAGGCGATGATGTAGCGCGAGAAATCGTCGAGCACGGTGGAGAGGTACATCCATCCCCAGCCGATGATCTTGAAGTAGGTGAAATCGGTCTGCCACATCTCGTTCGGGCGGCTGGTCTTGCGATGGAACTCGTCGGCCGCCTTGACCACGACGAAGGCCGGGCTGGTGATCAGGTCATGCGCCTTGAGCAGGCGGTAGACCGTTGATTCCGAGACGAAATAGTCCTTCTCATCGGTGAAGCGCACCGCCAGTTCGCGGGGCGACAGATCGGACTGCTCCAGTGCCATCTCGACGATCTGGTCCTGAATGGCGCCGGGGAGGCGGTTCCAGACCCGGCTCGGCGCGGAAGGACGATCCTCCAGCGCCTCGGGGCCGCCTTCGAGATAGCGATCATACCATCGGTAGAAGGTCCGCCGCGCGACGCCCAACTGGTCGAGGGTCCGCTTCGCCGGCAGGTGCGACTGCTCGACGATGCGGATGATCTCCAGCTTCTCGGATCCCGGATACCTCATTCGGGGTCTCCCCCATCCGCGATCATGCTTTTTTTCAGCAGCCGGTTTTCGAGCGTGAGGTCGGCGACGGCCTCCTTCAGGGCACGCGCCTCACGGCGCAGATCCTGTACCTCGCCGCTCGTCGCGGCACGGGCGGTGTCGCCCGCCAGCCGACGCTTCCCGGCCTCCATGAACTCCTTTGACCAAGTATAATACAAGCCCTGGGCAATGCCCTCCTTGCGGCACAGCTCCGCGATGCTGTCATCGCCGCGCAAGCCCTCCAGAACCACGCGGATCTTGTCCTCCGCCGAGAAATGCCGGCGTGTCGCGCGCCGGATATCCTTCACCACCTGTTCGGCCGACGCCTTGGGTTTGCGGGCCGATTTTACGCTTGAGGATTTGGGCTTCATCTTCGTTCCTTCGTCACTACGACGAAGCCCAAATCCTCCTTACATCACAACCTCAAATCTGTGCCATTGGCGCTGACGGCGGACAGGCGGGCGCGAAGAGTCGCCGGACCGACTCGATGCCGATACCGAGCGCGATGATCGCCAGCACGAGGGCGCTGGCAAAGCCGGCCAACTCGCCGACCTTGCCGGTGCCGAAAGTGAAGCGCGGATCGCGCGCATGGCGCCGGGCATAGCCATAGGCGAAGGCCGCGACGCCGAGCGCGCCCGCATGGGTCGCCATGTGGAAGCCGTCCGCGAGCAGCGCCATCGATCCGGTCAGATAGCCGGCGGCGATCTCGCCGATCATCATCGCGAAGGTCAGCACGACGACGATGCGGGTGCGCCGCGCATTCTCGTCATGGCTCGCGCCCAGGAAGTTGTGATAGTGCGCGAGGGTCTCGGCGCTTCGCAAGACGTCCGTATCGCGAGTCATTTGGAATAGCGCCGGATCACGGTTGTCAGCTCCGCGGCGCCGGCCGCGCGCTCGGTATCGTCAAGGCCGGGCCGTGCGACATGCTCATTGAGATGCTCGACGATGATCTCGTCCATCAACCCGTTCACAGCGCCGCGCACCGCCGCGACGAGTTGGAGAATATCGGCGCAGGGCGCCTTGTCAGTGAGGCCGCGTTCGACCGCTGCGACCTGTCCTGCGATGCGTTTGACCCGCGCCATGAGATCGGAGTCGTTTCGAGATGTGTGTGCCATACTATACCCCCCTATATTATTTAGGGACAGGCTGACAACTGTTCCGGGCGGGCGGTGGCATACACCGGAGCTAAGCGACGAGATCCCGCCGCGGGAATGATAAGCGAGAACGCAATATGCGGCATTTGCTTGCCTGAAAGCGCGATCTTCGTCCTTTGGAAGCCGCTCCGGAAATGCTAGATTGGCTGCGCGTCATGGCCTGCCTGCGTTGCCCACAGGGTAGCAATCCATGCGCTATTCCCATGCGGACTCATACGATCAGCTTCGGCGAACGCGTTCGCGTAATGGCCGGATGGCGGTCCAACCGTTCCAAATCGGCCGGAAGGGAAGGGAGAGGGAAGGAAGCGGAAGCAGCGGACAGACAACTGTCGAAGACCCCAATCCCTCAACCACAACACTGAAGTCGGCAGGCGACCCGATCGGACGTTGCAATGCGTAATCTGCTGGCATTCTCCGATCTAAAGGCGAAGGATATTCCTTTCACCCGCCAGCATGTGGCACGCTTGATCAAGCAGGGGCGCTTTCCCGCACCGATCAAACTGGGCGTAGGCACGAACCGCTGGATAGCTTCCGAGATCGATGACTGGTTGGATCAGCGAAAGGCCGCCCGGGATGAGGCTCTGGCATCGCGGCCAGGAAACCCATAGTCAATTTTCACGATAGCAGACCGAACGTCCGCTAGTTCCGAACGGTGCGCAGGCAAAGCCTTCCCCGAACGTCGCTTGCGAATCGGCTTTCCGTGAGCAGCATAAGGCTCGTTCACAAGCCAGGGCTAGATGCCTCAAGTCAGGTCTTGCACGGCAGATTTTGAGGTCGGCGCACGCGAACAAGGCGTCACTGGCAGGAACATTCCCGAACCTCTGGGAGCCTCGCATCACGTGAAATCTGCTGCACAGTTTGCTGCACACCAGCGGAATCTTGATCGAAAATCGACCTTAGGTTACTGTGACAAGTCACTGAAATTATTAAGAAAGTAGTGGTGGACGCACTTGGGCTCGAACCAAGGACCCGCTGATTAAGAGTCAGCTGCTCTACCAACTGAGCTATGCGTCCACTTTCCGGCGGATGGGAGATGGTAGCTCCCGTCGTGGAGGCGCGCCCTTAGCATCGGCTCGCGCGAAATGTAAACCGCTTTGAGGGAAAAAATTTCGCCGTCGCCAAAAAAAGATCGGCGGCCATCAGGGGCGCTGGGCCGAACGGTCGATCGCCATCAGCATGCCGATGCAGATCAGCACCGTCATCATCGCCGATCCGCCGAACGAGACGAGGGGCAGGGGGATGCCGACGACCGGCGCCAGGCCCATCACCATCGCCAGGTTGATCGCGACGTAGAAGAAGATCGTCGTCGCCAGCCCCGCCGCCGTCAGCCGCGCGAAGCGGCCCTTGGCGCGGCCGGCGACGCGCATGCCCCAGCGGATCACCAGCAGGAAGGCGAGGATCAGTGCGACCCCGCCGACCAGGCCCCATTCCTCGGCCATGGTAGCGAAGACGAAGTCGGTATGCCGTTCGGGCAGATAGTCGAGATGGCTCTGGGTGCCGGCGAGGAAGCCCTTGCCGAACAGCCCGCCCGACCCGATCGCGATCTTCGACTGGATGATGTGATAGCCGGTGCCGAGCGGATCGCTTTCGGGATTGAGGAATATCTCGATCCGGTCGCGCTGATAGTCGTGCATGAAGGACAGCGCGATCGGGAAGGCCGCCGCCAGCGCCAGCGCCGCGCCGCCGAACAGGCGCAGCGGCACCCCGGCGAGGAAGGCGACGGTGACGCCGCCGCCGCAGATCATCAGCGCGGTGCCGAGGTCGGGCTGGACCAGGACCAGCGCGGCCGGCACGCCGATCAGCAGGGCGGGAGGCCATATCGCGCTGAACCGGCGGATCTCGCCCGCCGGCAGCATGTCGTAGAAGCGCGCGACCGCGAGCACGATCACCGGCTTCATCAGCTCGGACGGCTGCAGGCGGATGAAGCCGAGGTCGAGCCAGCGCCGGCTGCCGCCGCCGACGAAACCGAACAGCTCGACCAGCAGCAGCAGGAAGACGAGGATCCCGTAGGTCGGCATCGCCGCCCGCTTGAGTCTTTCCTCGCCCGCCCAGGAGATCAGGATGGCGAGCCCGATGAACATCGCGAAGCGGGTGCCCTGCGACATCGCCCAGGGGCGGATGTTGCCGCCCGCCGCCGAATAGAGCACGACCAGCCCGAAGCCGCCGATCGCGACGACGAGCGCGAGCAGGCGCCAGGGGACGTGGCGCAGCGGGGTGGGAACGATCGAATCGCGGTTCATTCGGGATCGGCCTCCCCGGTGGGTGGCGGGGGCGGCGATGCCTCGGCCGACGGCGGCGCGGCGGCCGGCTTGGGATCGTTGCGATGCGCCCAGATCGCTGCCTTGCGCGCCATGCGCTGCTCGATCGTGCCGCCCCAGCCCTGTTCGAGCGTGGCGAGCCGGTCCTCGGCGCGCTTGCGGTCGTAGAGCCAGGTGATCAGGTCGCGCGCGATCGGCGCGCCGGCCGCGCCGTGCAGGCCGTGCTCGATCACCACCGACACCGCGTAGCGCGGGTCCTGGACCGGCGCGAAGCCGACGAACAGGCCGTGGTCGCGATATTTCCACGGCATGCCCTCGGTGCCGGTGAGGCCGGCCCGGCGCATCGCCATGGTGATGCGGCGGACCTGCGCCGTGCCGGTCTTGCCCGCCATCAGCAGGTCGCCGATGTTGAGCTGGCCCGATCGTCCGGTCCCATAGGGGCCGTTGATCACCCCGCTCATCGCCTGGCGGACGATGTCGAGATGCTCGGGCGCGATGTCGAGCGGGCCGCCCTGCGGCGGATAGCGCTTGTTGACGATCAGCCGCGGCGCGAGCGCGGTGCCGCTCGCGATCCGCGCCGCCATCATCGCGAGCTGGAGCGGGTTGCTGAGCATATAGCCCTGGCCGATCGTCGCGTTGAGCGTGTCGGCCGTGGCCCAGCGGGCCCCCTTGTAGCGGCGCGCCTTCCAGGCGATGTCGGGCACCGTTCCGTAGCGCTGCGACGGCATCGGCAGATCGAATTCCTGCCCCATGCCCAGCATCCGCGCGGTCGCGGCGATCCGGTCGATCCCGACGAGCCGCGCCATGGTGTAGAAATAGATGTCGCAGCTGGCGGCGATCGCCCGGTGCATGTCGACGCTGCCATGGCCGCCATGCCGCCAGCAGTGGAAATAGCTGTTGCCGAGCCGGTAGCGGCCCGTGCAGACCACCGTCTGGCTGGGATCGACCCCGGCTTCGAGCAGCGCCAGCGCGACCATCGGCTTGACGGTCGACCCCGGCGGGTAGAGCCCCTGCATCACCTTGTTGGTCAAGGGCAGATGGTCGTCGCCCGACAGGAAGTCCCATTCGGCATGGCTGATGCCGTCCGAGAAGCTGTTGGGATCATAGGCCGGCATCGACGCCATGGCGAGGATGCCGCCCGTCTTCGTGTCGATCACCACCGCCGAGGCGCTCTCGGGGCCCAGGCGCGCGGCGGCGTAGCGTTGCAGCCCGGCGTCGATGGTGAGCTGGAGGGCGTTGCCGACCACTTCGGGCCGGGTGGTCAGCTCGCGCACCACCTTGCCATGGGCGGTGACCTCGCTCCGCTTGGCTCCCGGCTTGCCGCGGAGCCATTTTTCCATCGTTTTCTCAAGACCTTCCTTGCCGATCTTGAAACCAGGCGCGATCAGCAGCGGGTCGCGGGTCTTCTCATAGTCGGCGGCCGAGGCGGGGCCGACATAGCCGACCAGATGCGCGACCGCCGGCCCGGCCGGATAATAGCGGCCATAGCCGCTCGACGGGGCGACGCCGGGCAGCGACGGCTGATGGACGCTGACCGCGGCGAAATGCTCGTAATCGATATTCTCGACCACCGGCACCGGGCGGAAGCCGTGCGCCTCGGCGAGGTCGGAGCGGATCCGGTCGAGATCGTCGGCGGTCAGAGCGAGAAGCTGGCTCAGCCGGCCGAGCACCGCGTCGACGTCCTTGAGCTGGTTGGGGATGATGTCGACGCGGAAGGTGGTGCGGTTGATCGCGATCGGCTTGCCGGCGCGGTCGATGATCCAGCCCCGCCGTGGCGGGACGAGGGTGAGCTGGACCCGGTTGCTTTCCGACAGCGAGGTGTAGCGCTCGTTCTGCGCGATCGACAGCCACGCCATACGGCCCGCCAGGACGACGCCGACCCCCGCCTGCGCGGCGCCGAGGACGAAGGCCCGGCGGGTGAAGGTGAAGGCCTGGGTCTGCTCGGTGATGATGCGGTTGCGCTTCATCGCTTGAGCCGCCAGTTGTCGAGCGCGGCGGTGATCCGCAGGATGGCGGGGAACAGCAGGATCGCGCCGATCGTCTGGGGAAGGATGGTCAGCACCGGGCTATGGCTGCCGCCCGGTTGCGACAGCGCCCATGATCCGATCCCGATCGCGACGATGCCCACCGAGGCGACACCCCATTCGATCCAGCTGTCGCGCCAGCGCAGCGCCTGGTCGACCCATTCGAGCGCCAGGAAGGCGATGGTCCACAGGATCATCGCGGTGCCGAGATAATGACCGCTCAACAGGTCGTCCGCCAGTCCGAGCGGCAGCGCCGCCCAGACCGGCCAGATCTCGGGCCGCAGCAGCCGCCAGGCGAGCAGCATCATCAGCCCGAAGGGCGGGACGATCGGTTCGGTCGCGACGATCGGCAGCAGCGCCATCGCCGACCCCGCCAGCGTCGACAGGATGGGAACGATCGTCACGCGGAGCGGGGTACGCTCCAGGAAGGGATTGTCCCGGGGCGCGATCATGGCTTGGGCTGGGCCGGCGGATCGGCCACCGGCGCCTGGAAGATCGGGTAGACAGCGGCGAAATCGGCGCGCCCCGGATCGGCGAGCGGCCGGGCGGTGGCGCGGTCGCCGTTGACCGCGGTGACGACGGCCACCGGCATATTGGGCGAATAGACGCCGCCGGTGCCCGAGGTGACGGCGAGGTCGCCGCGCCGGAACGGCCGGCCGCCGGCGATCAGCGCGCGGACCTCCATTGTCCCGTCGCCCTGGCCGGTGGCGAGCGCGGCCTGGCCGCTGCGGACGATCTTGATCGGGACGGTGGTCTCGCCGTCGGTCAGAAGCAGCACGCGCGAGGCGAACAGGCCGCTTTCATAGACGCGGCCGACCAACCCCTCGGGCGAGCGCACCGTCATCCCGGGCCGCACCCCTTCGGCGGTGCCCGCCGCGAGCGTCGCGAAGCGGCGCTGGCCGGTCGGGGTCGATCCGATCAGCCGCGCCGACAGGATCGGGGCAGGGAGGTGCTCGGTCAGCCGGACGAGCTTCTTGAGCCGGGCATTTTCGAGCGCGACCGCGCGGGCGGCGATCACCCGGCGCCGTTCGCGGGCCAGTTCCTCCTTGAGCGCGCGATTCTGGTTCGCGGCGTCGAGATAGGCGGCGATGCCGTCGCCGAGGTCATGCGCGGCGTCGACCCCGACCCGGCCCGCGCCGGTGAAGATCGCCCCGGCGTCGACGACGACCCCGCGCAGCGTCCCGAAGGCGCGCGGATCGAGCCGCGCCACGAGCAGCAGCGCGGCGCCGATCAGGATTCCGACGATCGCGACGACATAGCCCGCGAACAGGCCATATTGGACCCGGCGGGAGAATCCTCGACGCCTGTGCCGGGGCGCCGCCATCGGCCAGCGGCGCGGTTCAGGCCGTCTGGAGCACGCCGCGGAAGACCGAGTCCTCCAGCGCGCGTCCGGTGCCCAGGGCGACGCAGGTCAGCGGGTCGTCGGCGATCGAGACCGGCAGGCCGGTCGCCTCGCGCAACACCTCGTCGATGCCCTGCAGCAGCGCGCCGCCGCCGGTCAGGACGATGCCCTGGTCTACGATGTCGGCGGCCAGCTCCGGCGCGGTGTTCTCCAGCGCGATGCGGACGCCCTCGACGATCGCCGAGACCGGCTCGGTCAGCGCCTCGGCGATCTGCGCCTGGGTGATCGTGATCTCCTTCGGCACGCCGTTGACGAGGTCGCGGCCCTTGATGTGGATCGTCTCGCCCTTGCCATCGGCCGGCATCTTGGCGACGCCGACCTCCTGCTTGATCCGCTCGGCGGTGGCTTCGCCGATCAGCAGGTTGTGGTTGCGGCGGACATAGGAACTGATCGCCTCGTCCATCTTGTCGCCGCCGACGCGGACCGAGGTGGTGTAGGCGAGGCCGCGCAGCGAGAGCACGGCGACCTCGGTGGTGCCGCCGCCGATGTCCACGACCATCGACCCGATCGGCTCGGTCACCGGCATCCCCGCGCCGATCGCGGCCGCCATCGGCTCCTCGATCAGCCACACCTGGCTGGCGCCCGCGTTGGAGGCGGCGTCGCGGATCGCGCGGCGCTCGACCGAGGTCGACCCCGACGGCACGCAGATCACGATTTCCGGCCAGCGCATGAAGTTGCGGCGGCCATGCACCTTCTGGATGAAGTGCTTGATCATCTGCTCGGCCACGTCGATGTCGGCGATCACGCCGTCGCGCAGCGGGCGGATCGCGTCAATCGAGCCCGGCGTCTTGCCCATCATCAGCTTCGCGTCGTCGCCGACGGCGCGCACCCGCTTCACCCCGTTGGTCGTCTCGATCGCCACGACCGACGGCTCGTTGAGCACGATCCCGCGCCCGCGCACGTAGACGACGGTGTTCGCGGTGCCGAGATCGATCGCCATATCGTGCGACATGAACTTGAAGTAACGCTGCAGGAACATGCTCTGGTCCGTTCTCTAGCCCCGCCCCGGGACGGATTTTGCGTATCGGTCGCACCACCCGATCGGCGAGGAAAATCCGGCGTCTATCAAGGGGTGCGGAACGCCGCCGCTTGGGCTAGGACAATGCCCATGTCAATACGCCGCCTGCCCGAGCATCTGGTGAATCGCATTGCCGCCGGTGAAGTGGTCGAAAGACCGGCCAGCGCGCTCAAGGAACTGGTCGAGAATTCGATCGACGCAGGGGCCAGGCGGATTTCCGTAAGCCTTTCAGAAGGGGGGCTTTCTGCGATCGACGTCGCCGACGACGGCTGCGGCATGACGCCCGACGAGATCGCGCTGGCGCTGGAGCGCCATGCCACCTCGAAACTGCCCGACGACGCGATCGAGGCCGTCACGACATTGGGCTTCCGGGGGGAGGCGCTGCCCTCGATCGGCAGCGTCGCCGACCTCACCATCGAAAGCCGGGTGCGCGGCGCCGACGGGTGGCATCGCCGGGTCGACCATGGCGAGCTGGTCGGGGAGGGGCCGGCGGCGCTTCCGCCCGGCACCCGCATCCGCGTGTCGAACCTGTTCGCCAAGGTGCCGGCGCGGCGCAAATTCCTGCGCTCGGCGCGCGCCGAATATGCGGCCTGCGTCGACGTCATCAAGCGGCTCGCCATGGCGCGGCCCGACATCGGCTTCACGCTGGAGCATGAGGGGCGGCGGGCGATCCTGGTCGCGCCCGACGAGCAGCGGGTCGACCGGGTCGCGGCGCTCACCGACCGCGACCTGGCCGAGAACAGCGTCGCGGTCGATTTCCGGCGCGAGGCGGTGTCGCTGACCGGCGTCGCCGGCCTGCCGACCTTCAACCGCGGCGTCGCCGACCACCAGTTCCTGTTCGTCAACGGCCGGCCGGTGAAGGACCGGCTGCTGATCGGCGCCGTCCGGGGCGCCTATCAGGACATGCTGGCGCGCGACCGGCACCCGGTGATCGCGCTGTTCGTCGAGCTTCCCGGCGATCAGGTCGACGTCAACGTCCATCCCGCCAAGACCGAGGTGCGCTTCCGCGATCCGGGGCTGGTGCGCGGCATGATCGTCGGCGGCCTGCGCGCTGCGCTCGACGAGGCCGGGCATCGCAGCGTCCAGCGGCCCTCGGTCGCGGCGCTCGGCAACTGGCAGGCGGGCGGGCTGCCGACCGCGCCGTCGATGGCGCCGGCGATCCCCAACGGCTTCGCCTTCAGCGCCGCCGCCGAGCGGAGCGGGCAGGGCAGCGTCTGGGACCGGGTGGCGGACTTCGCCCCGGCGCCGATGGCGCGGGCCGAGCCCGCCTACAGCCCGCCGCCGCAGCAGGCGAGCTATCCGATGGGCGTCGCGCGCGGCCAGGTCGCCGCCACCTATATCGTCGCCGAGGCCGAGGACGGGCTGGTGATCGTCGACCAGCATGCGGCGCACGAGCGGCTCGTCCTCGAAAGGATGCGGCGGGCGATGGCCGACGGCGGCGTCGCGCGGCAGGCGCTGCTGCTGCCCGAGGTCGTCGAACTCGACGAGGTCGGTTGCGACCGGCTCGAAACGCGGATCGCCGAGCTGGCCGAGATGGGACTCGAGCTCGAACGCTTCGGGCCCAAGGCGATGCTGGTGCGGGCGACGCCGGCCTTGCTGGGGCAGGGCGACGTCCACGGCCTGATCGTCGACCTGGCCGACGAGCTGGCGGCCTATGACGAGGCGCTGTCGCTCAAGGAAAGGCTCGACCATGTCGCCGCCACCATGGCCTGCCACGGATCGGTCCGCGCGGGCCGGACGCTGTCGGTCGCCGAGATGAACGCGCTGCTCCGCGAAATGGAGGTGACGCCGCATTCTGGCCAGTGCAACCATGGCCGGCCGACCTGGATCAAGCTCGGCCATGGCGACATCGAGAAGCTGTTCGGGCGCAAGTGACCGTCGATCATTCGTCGCGGCCGTAGACGTCCTTCAGGAAGCCGATGCCGCGCTCGGTCGGCGTCGCGGTGATATAGGTCAGATAGACGGGGATCGGCGCCGGCAGCGCCACGTCGCGCTCGGGCTGCTTCGACGCGGCGGGGAGGGGGCGTCCGAACATCAGGCGGTACAGGCCCGGCGCATCCTGGAGGCGGATGCAGCCGTTGCTGAGATGCCGGTCGGCTTTCGACAGCAGCCCCTTGTCGGGCGTGTCGTGGAGGTAGATGCCGAGATCGTTGGGGAAGATGAACTTGACCCGCCCCATCGCATTGTCGCGGCCGGGAAGCTGGCGCATCCGCACCAGCTTGCGGCCCGCGGCGACCGCCGGCCAGTCGACCTCGTCGGCGGCGAGGCGGCGCGGGGAGGCGCTCCAGTCGGACAGCACCTCCATCCGCAGCGAGGCCGACGTCGCACCGGCGACGATCTTCGGGGCGAGCCTGCGCTGGATCAGATAGTCGGGGACGTTCCAATAGGGGTTGAGGACCGCGTAGCGGACCATGCCGGCCAGCATCGGCGTCTCGGTCTCGGGCGCGCCGACGACGACGCGCATCATCGCGCGCTGCTTGCCGCCCTCATAATACCAGAGCCGCGCCGACGCCGCGTCGACGACGACATGGCGGGTCCATGGACCTGGCAGCAGCCGGGCGCGATCGAGGTTGAGGCGCAGGCGCTGGACGGTCTCGCGCGGGCTCTTGCGCTCCCGGGCCTGGGCGAGCAGGGCGCGCAGCCGGACATAATGCGGGCTCATCCATCCCATCGTCGCGATATAGCTGCCGAGCGACGGCTGCAGCGCGGCGCCCCTCAGCGCGGTCAGCGCGGTGACGGGACGCGGCTTGAGCTCGGGGTCGAGATATTTGATGCGGACGCCGCGCGGCTTGCGGACCTCGGCGACATAGTCGGCGAAGGCCGCCGACAGCGCCAGTTCGGCCTCCGCGATCGCCTGCGGATCGGCGGAGCGTCCCTTGGCGACGAGGGCGCGGAGCCGGTCGATGCGATAGGAGGACGGATCGAGGCCGTCGAGATCGGCGGTCTTCAGCATGGCGATCAGCGTGTCGGCCTCGGGGCCGATCCGGCCGCTCGACGCCCAGAGCGGCCAGAAGCCGCGCGTGGCGTAGAAGCTCGCGATCTGGCCACGGCCCTGGTCACGGATGGCGAGCGCGATCGCGCGTTGCCCGGCGACGGGCTTGGCCCTGGCGGCGGTCTTGGGTTTGGCGGCTTCGGCGGAGACGGTCGTACAGGCGAGCCCGGCCAGCAGGAGCAGGGCAAGCTGGGGAATGCGGACGCGCCGCATTCCCCCGAAGTGGGCGATCAACAAGTTCCTGCTCCCCCGCGGCGGGTCGGCGGCGGGGGAGGCGGTGGCGGGGCCGGCGGCAGGTTCGGGTGATAGATGCCGTCGGCCGAATAATAGCCGTCGACGCATCCTGCCGCCGTCGCATCGGCGGCGACGTTGCCGGGAACGGCGCCGGGCGGAGGTGGCGGCGGCGCGGCAGTCGCACCCTCCCTCGCTTTCTGCGTGCTGGCGCAGGCGCTGAGCATCAGCGCCGTGGCCATCGACATGGCGATCAATCTTATCTTCATCGGGCAACCTCCCTTGGGCTGGCGCCGCGGACTGGCGGGCGACGGTCCAGCCGGACCGCACGGGCAAGCAGGCTGCCCGTTCGATGGCTGGAAGATGAACGGCAACGCCCGACATCGCCAACTGGTTGCGCCCGCGCGCCGACCGGCTTGCTTGTGTGACCCGGAATACATTCGAGACGGAGCCGGAAGGAAAGGGCGGAATTGCAGACGGCTCCGGTTCTGCGTACCCTGGCCTCGATCCCTTCCGAGGAAAATCGTCCATGGCGAAGCTCATATTCGCATTGAACATGTCGCTGGACGGCTATGTCGACCACATGGAATTCGCGCCCGATCCGGTGCTGTTCCGGCATTGGATAGACGACATGCGCGGCCTGACCGGCAGCCTGTACGGCCGGCGCATGTACGAGGTGATGCGCTATTGGGACGAGGAGCATCCCGAATGGGACGCGGAACGCCACGCCTATGCGGCGGCGTGGCGGAGCAAGCCGAAATGGGTCGTGTCGCGCTCGCTGACGTCGGTCGGCCCCAATGCCATTCTGGTCGACAGCGAGGTGGAAGCGGCGGTCCGCGACCTGAAGGCGCGTCTGGACGGGGTGATCGAGGTTTCCGGGCCCGAGCTGGCGCACGGCCTGGCCGACCTCGGGCTGGTCGACGAATATCGGCTCTATCTGCATCCCGTCGTGCTCGGCGGCGGCAAGCCGTTCTTCGCCGGTCCTCGGCCGCGGCTGCGCCTGATCGCCAGCGATCGGATCGGCGAGAGCGTGGTCAGGCTGACCTACGTTCCTGTTTAGGGTCTTCCGTCATCAAGTCAGTTGAGGCTGGAGATTGGCAGCGTCGCGGATGCGAGCATTGGCGATGCAGATGATTTTGCGCATGAGGGCGGCGAGAGCGAGGCGTTTGGGTTTTCCAGCGCGGACGAGTGCGTTGTAGAAGTCTGCGAGAGGATTTTTGCCGCGAGCGGCGGCGAGGGCGGCGATGAAGAGGGCGGGCCTGATCTGCCTTCGTCCGCCTGAGCTGTGTCGGCGGGCCTGGAGTTTTCCGCTGTCTCTGGGATGAGGGGCGCAACCAGCGAGGCTTGCGGCCTGCCGGCGGTTGAGAGAGCCGAGTTCGGGCATGGTTGCGATCAGGAGAGGAGCGAGGACGGCGGCGACGCCTGGGATGGATCGCAAGGCGCGAGCGCGGGAGCTGAGGTCGCGGTGTTGGTTGATGAGCTCCTCGATCTGAACCTCGATGGTGCGGATACGGTGTTCGAGATCGGCGATATGGTCGCGGATGTCGTCGGCGACGAGATGCCCACGAGGGGCCTTGAGGCGATTGGTTTCCTGGCGCTTCATGGCGACGAGATCGAGGCGTGTCGTGAGACGAGGAGGCCGGGCTGGATTCGGCCTGGCAAGGCTCGGGAGGCGTTGCCAGCGCATCAGGCCGACCGCGGTCGATGGCGTAGCGGCCGAGCCAGCGGGCATCATCGATGGGGTCGGTCTTGGCGCGTTTGCCGAAGGAGCGGATATAGGCCTTGATCTGGCGGCATCACCGCGGTGAACGGGGATGGCGAGGCCGCAGAGGACGGCGAGGAGCTTGTCCTCATGGCCTCCGGTCGCTTCGCATACGGCCAGATCGCGGTTGCGCAGCGGATCGAGCGCGGCCGTGAGGGCCTGGGTCTCGTTGGCTATGGTGAGGGTCTGGCCGGTTACGCTGTCGAACAGGGTCACGCTGTCCTGGGATACGTCGAGGCCAAGAGCTGTCTGGATTTCGTCGGCATATCGTATCATCTTGGGGTCCCATGCTTCGAATTGTCTGCGGGCGTGCCGAAAGGCGGCCCATTCAAGTCAGCAAGCGATGCGAAGCTGGGGCGACAAGAGCCCTGGATGACGTCGGTCGTTTCGACCTATTCCCGCACGGGCGCCTTGCCGCCACGAGCTGCGGGGTGGCCACCCCGCAGCTCGTCTCGCCAGCCACCCACTCTTAAATCATTTTCCCGAGAGACAATTCCCGCGAAAGCGGGAATCCATGGACGGCGGTCCGCAGGAGACGGAATGCGCCGTGACCGTGGATTCCCGCTTTCGCGGGAATGACGACAGGGGCAAGGGTAAATCCAATAGTCCGATAATATATATTATGTTAAATCAAGATATCGGTGGGGCCGCTATTCCAGCGATTTTCCAGCCCCCTCAATGGCTTCCGGCTTATAATCCCCGGCCGAGCAACAGCACGATCGCCGTCGCCGCCATGAAGATCACCGCCCAGATCAGCGCAAGCCGGACCAGCCGCCCGGCCGGCAATTGTCGCCGTGCGATCGCCGGCGCCACGAGGATCAGCATCGCGACGATCGCGATCAGTCCGACGATCCTGTCTCCGCTCATGGCTGCACCTCCAGTCCGTCATAGGCCGGCTCGACGCCGTCCGGCAGGCTTTCGCCGAGCCGCGCATAGTCCATCGACTGGTCCATATGCGTCAACAGCGCGCGGCCCGGCGCGCAGGTCCGGATCGCGTCGAGCGTCATGGCGAGATGCGCGTGCGTCGGATGCGGCCGCGCGCGCAACGCATCGACCACCCAGATGTCGACGCCGCTGAACAGGCCGATCATCTCGTCAGTAAATTCATGGAAATCAGTCGAATAGCCGATCGACTTCCCATCATGATCGAAGCGTAGCCCGGCGCTGAAGATCGATCCGTGCGGCTGTGCGACGCAGCGGATGCGGATGTCGCCGATCGTCATGTCGGGTTCGAGCACCCCCGGCTCGACCGTCGGCGGATAGCCGTCGCGCCCCGTGAAGACATAATCGAAGCGCCGCCTGAGCTGCTGCATCGCCTCGGCAAAGGCATAGCCCGGCACCGGCGCGCGGCGCGCATGATATATCTGCCGGACGTCGTCGATGCCGTGGCAATGATCGGCATGGTCGTGCGTCCACAGGATCGCGTCGATCGCGATGACGTCGGCGTCGAGCAGCTGCTGGCGCATGTCCGGCGTGGTGTCGACGAGCAGCCGGGTCGTGGCGCTTTCGACCAGGATCGAGGCTCGGCTGCGCCGGTTGCGCGGCTCGGCCGGGTCGCAATCGCCCCAGTCATTGCCGATCCTGGGGACGCCCGACGACGTTCCGCAACCCAGGACCCGGAGCTTCATCTCGTCGCTTTCGTGAACAAGTTGAAGAAGTTGTCGCTGGTCCTCGCGGCCAGATCTTCGATATCCCAGCCGAGCTCGCTCGACAGCAGCCGCGCCGTGTCGACGACGAAGGCCGGCTCGCACGGCTTGCCTCGATGCGGCACCGGCGCGAGGAACGGGCTGTCGGTCTCGATCAGCAGCCGGTCGCGCGGGATGAGATGCGCGGTCCGGCGCAGGTCGCCGGCATTCTTGAAGGTCACGATCCCCGACAGCGAGATGAAGAAGCCGAGATCGAGCATCGCGCGGGCGAGGTCGGCGCTGCCGGTGAAGCAGTGGATAACGGCGGTGAACGCCCCCTTCCCCAGCTCCTCGGCCATGATCGCCTTGGTGTCCTCCTCCGCCTCGCGGGTGTGGACGATCAGCGGCAGGCCGGTCTGGCGCGCGGCGGCGATGTGACGGCGGAAGCTGGCGCGCTGCCGGTCGCGGTCCGACTTGTCGTAGTAAAAGTCGAGCCCGGTCTCGCCGATGCCGATCACGCGCGGATGCTCGGCCCGCTCGACCAGCAGCGCGGTCTCGACGTCCGCATGGGTGTCGGCGTCGTGCGGGTGGATGCCGACGCTGGCCCAGACGTCTGGCTCATGTTCGGCGGTCGCCAGCACCGCGCTCCATTCGGAGGCGCGGGTCGAGATGTTGAGCATCGTCGAGACGCCGGCCGCGCGCGCCGCCGCCAGCACCTCCTGCTGGCGATCGGCGAGCCCGGAATAGTTGAGGTGGCAATGGCTGTCGACGAACATCAGGCGTCCGCCGTTTCCAGCTCGAGCCGCGGGAACAGCGGCACCGGCTGCGCGACCCGATAGCCCGAGGCGCGCAGCTCGTCATACCAGGCCTGGCTCTCGATCGCCGCGAAGTCGCGCGCGTCGGCGGCGACGCCCATCTGGTCGAGCAGCTTGCCCGCGCTGTCCGGGATGATCGGCAGGATCGTTATGGCGAGGTCGCGGATCACCGCGAACAGCGTACCCAGCACGGTCTTCATCCGCTCCGGATCGGTCTTGCGCAGCGTCCAGGGCGCCTGGGCGTCGACATATTGGTTGCAGGCGAACACCGCCTTCATCCATGCCTCGATCCCGATCGAGAAGGCGAGCTGCTCGAAGGCGCGCGGCGTCTCGTCGAGGCAGGCGGTCGCGACCGCGCGGACCAGCGCGGCATCCTCCTCGGTGCGGTCGAGCGCGGGCAGCTCGCCGTCGAGATTCTTGAAGATCATCGACAGGGTGCGCTGCGCCAGATTGCCGAAACTGTTCGCCAGCTCGGCATTGGCGCGGTGGACGATCGCCTCATGGCCATAGCTGCCGTCCTGCCCGAAGCTGACTTCGCGGAGCAGGAAATAGCGAAGCTGGTCGACGCCGTAGCGTTCGGCCATCGTCATCGGATCGACGACATTGCCGACCGACTTCGACATCTTCTCGCCCTTGTTGAGCAGGAAGCCATGGCCGAACACCTGCTTCGGCAGCGGTATCTTCGCCGACATCAGGAAGGCCGGCCAGTAGACGGTGTGGAAGCGGACGATGTCCTTGCCGATCAGGTGCAGGTTCGCCGGCCAATACCGGCCAAGCGCCGCATCGCGGTCGGGATAGCCGATGCCGGTCAGGTAGTTGGTCAGCGCGTCGACCCAGACATACATGACATGGCCCGGGCTGCCCGGCACCGGCACGCCCCAGTCGAAGCTGGTGCGCGACACCGACAGGTCGCTGAGCCCGCCCGAGACGAAGCTGACGATCTCGTTGCGGCGGGTTTCCGGCCGGATGAAATCGGGCTGGTCGCGATAGAGCTGGAGCAGCGGCTCCTGATATCGGGACAGCCGGAAGAACCAGCTCTCCTCCTTGGTCCATTCGACCGGGGTGCCCTGGGGCGACAGTTTCTGTCCCCCTTCCCCGTCGGTCAGCTCCTTCTCGTCGTAGAAGGCCTCGTCGCGGACCGAATACCAGCCTTCATAGCGATCGAGATAGAGATCGCCATTGGCCTCCATCGCCTGCCAGATCGCCTGGCTGGCGGCGTAATGATCGGCGTCGCTGGTGCGAATGAAGCGATCGCAGGAGATGTTGAGAGTGTCACACATCTCCTTGAAATAGGAGGACATCTCATCGGCCAAGGCGCGTGGCGTGATGTCGCGCGCGCGCGCCGCCTGGGCCATTTTCAGGCCATGCTCGTCGGTTCCCGTCTGGAACCGCACGTCGCGGCCCATCGACCGCTGGAAACGCGCGATCGCGTCCGCCGCGATCGCCTCATAGGCGTGGCCGATATGCGGGCGGCCATTGGGATAGCTGATCGCCGTGGTGATGTAATAAGGTTCCGACATGGGTTCAGCCATTAGGCAGAGGCTCGGCAATCCGCAACGCCCGGATTGACCAGAAGTGCCCCGCCAAGGTTATCGAGCGGGCGCCGGCGCCAGCTTCGCCAGCATCGTCGCCAGCTCGAACACCGTGGTCGATTGATCGAGCGAGAGGTGGACCGCGCTCTCGCCGATCCGGCGGGCGTCCTCCCACAGCGCGATCGCCTCGGCCAGCGCCGGCCCCTGGCGGCCGCGCGCCTCGGCCGCGATCCGCGCCGGCACCCGCTCCAGATAGGCTTCGTAGCGCGCCTGCGTGGCCTTGGTGCCGAGCTGCTTCGACAGGATGGCGCGAACCGCGTTGGTCGGATCGCCCTGCCCCACCAGCCGGTCCATCGCGGCGTCGAGCGCCGCGATCTCGAGCCCGGCGAAGCCGAGCGCGCGGCCTGGCGAGCCGTTGCCGACGCTTACCAGCGCGTCGATCTCGTCGGCCGGCTCCTCGGGCAGCGCGCGGCGCAGCGCCAGCCGCATGTCGGCAGCGCCGAGCGGCACGAAGCGGAGCTGGCGGCAGCGCGAGCGGATCGTCGGCAGCAGCCGGCCCGGCGCATGGCTGATCAGGAAGAAGGTGGTGCCGGCGGGCGGCTCCTCCAGATTCTTGAGCAGGGCGTTGGCGGCGGGGCGTTCGAGGTCGTCGATCGCATCGATGATCACCACGCGGCGCGGCGACAGGCTGGGCGTGGTCGCGAACAGGCTCTGGAGCGAGCGGACCTGCTCGATGCTGATCGACCGCGCCAGATCGTCCGACTTGTCCTTGGTCAGCCGCGCGAGGATGCGGATATCGGGATGGCTGCCGGCGCGGATATAATTGACGATCGGGTGATCGTCGGGCGTCTCGATGCCGGGCAGGCCGACCCGCGGCCCCGCCGCGTCGGCCAGCAGCCGGGTCGCCGCTGCCAGCGCGAAGCTCGCCTTGCCGACGCCCTCGGGGCCGGTCAGCAGCCAGGCATGGTGCAGCCGCCCCGAATCCGCCGCCTCGCGGAACGCGGCGATCTGCTCGTCATGGCCGACCAGGCTCATGGCAACAGGTCCGCCAGCGCTTCGATCAGCCGCGCGGTCACCTCTTGCGGCGACCCTTGCGCGTTGATCGTGCGGATTCGCGCCGGTTCTTGCGCTGCGATCCTGCGGAAGCTGTCCGCGACCCGGTCGTGGAAGGCCTCGTCGCGCTTCTCGAACCGATCGCTGTTGGCGATCCCGGCCTCGGCCTGACGGAAGGCCGCGTCGAACACCGGCATGTCGAGCAGCAGGGTGCGATCGGGCAGGTAGCCGGCGCTGCCGATCGCGTGCAGCGTCCGGATCGCCTCGTCGCCGAGCCCGTCGGCGCCGCCCTGATAGGCGATCGAGCTGTCGAGGAAGCGATCGCACACCACCCAGCGGCCGGCCTCGATCGCGGGCCGGATCGTCCGCGCGACATGATCGGCGCGGGCGGCGGCGAACAGCAGCGCCTCGGCGCGCGCGTTCCAGCGGTCGGCGGCGCCTTCGAGCAGCAGGCGGCGGATCGCCTCGGCGCCGTCGCTGCCGCCCGGTTCGCGCGTCTCGACCACGTCGAGCCCGCGCGCGCGCAACGCGGCGGCCAGCGCCTTGGCCTGGGTCGACTTGCCGACCCCCTCCCCGCCTTCCAGGGTGATGAATCGACCGGGCACGGCCTCAGGCGAGGCCGAACAGCCAGCGCAGGCCCGCCATCATCCGGTTGAAGAAGCCGGCCGTGCCGACGTCCTGGTCGGCGACGAGCGGCAGCTTCTGCGGCACCATGTCGGGACCGCTGACGACGAGGTCGGCGATATGGTCGCCCTTCTTGAACGGCGCCTTGATCGGCCCCTGATAGACCACCTTGGTCTTGAGGTCCGAACCCAGCCCGGCCGGAACGGTGACGACCAGGTCCTTCGGCGCGACCAGGCCGACCTCGCGCTCGTCGCCGAGCTGGACCTCGGCAGTCTGCACCTTGCGGCCCTTCGGCACGACCGGCTTCGACTGCCAGGAGCGGAAGCCCCAGTTCATGAAGGAGACCGACTGGTCGATCCGCTGGTTGAACGAGGTCAGTCCCGACAGGACCATGACGAGACGGCGGCCATTCTGCTCGGCCGAGCCGGTGAAGCCGAAGCCGGCCTCCTCGGTATGACCGGTCTTGAGGCCGTCGGCGCCCGCCACGCGGCCGAGCAGCGGGTCGCGGTTCGCCTGGGTGATGTCCTGCCCGCCGCCCATCGTCTTGCCCCAGGTGAAGCTGGGACGGCTGTAGAAGGTCTTGTAGAGCTTGGGATGCTCCTCGATCGTCTTCTCGGCGAGCGTCGCGAGGTCGCGCGCGGTGACGTAGGTGGCGCCGCCGTCGGGCCAGCCGTTCGACGTGCCGAAATGGCTGTTGGTCAGCCCCATCTCCTTGGCGCGGCGGTTCATCAGCGCGACGAACGCCTGCTCGGTGCCCGAGATATGCTCGGCCAGCACGACGCAGGCGTCGTTGCCCGACAGGGTGACGATGCCGAACAGCAGGTTGGCGACGCTCACCTGCTCGCCGGGCGACAGGAACATCGTCGATCCGGCGGCGGGGCCGTGCCACTGCTTCCACGTCTCGGGCCGGACGGTGGCCATCGCGTCGAGCTTGAGCTCGCCCTTCTGGATCAGGTCGAAGGCGACATAGACGGTCATCATCTTCGCCATCGACGCCGGCGGCATGCGCAGGTCGGGATTCTTGGCGTAGAGGATCGCGCCCGACGACAGATCCTTGAGGAACGCGACCGGCGCGGGCGTGTCGAACGGCGGCGCGGCGGCCTCGGCCGGGATGGCCGCCATCAGGAAAACAGCCGAAAGCAGGGCGATCTTGCTGCGCGTCATTGCCTGGAAATTCCCTCCGAACCTTGCATGTCGACCGAACCGGCGCCACCGGCGATGCGGACCAGCCGGGCATCCTGATAGCCGTAGGACCGGGCCTGCGCCAGCGCGGTCGTGGCTTCCATCTCATTCTTATAGGGGCCCATCCGGACCCGCCAGAGATTGCCGACCGGCTCGACCCGGCCGGCGACGATCTCTGCGATCTCCTCGGCGCGCGCGCGGTTGCCGACCGCGGTCACCTGGATGAACCAGCCGCCGACCGGCACCGCCTCGTCGGGCACCGCGGCGGCGACCCGCGCCGGCGCCCTGGGCTCGGCCGGGCGCGTCGCGAAGCGCCGGTTGAGCGCGGTGAGCTCCGACGAGGAGGCATAGGGCCGGTCGGACGCCGGCCGGCCCCAGCGCAGGGCGAGCCGATCGGCGTCGGACGGATAGACCCGGCGCACCCGGACCCGCGAAACCCCGGCCCGCTCGATACCGAGCAGCTGGGCCGAGCGGCGCGACAGGTCGATGATCCGGTTGGTGACGAACGGGCCGCGATCGTTGATGCGGACGACGATCGTCCGGCCGGTGTCGAGCGCGGTCACCTCGACATAGCTGGGCAGCGGCAGCGTCTTGTGCGCGGCGCCGACCCGATCCATGTCGAACTGCTCGCCATTGGCGGTCTGCCCGCCGTGGAACTGCGCGCCGTACCAGGAGGCGAGCCCGACCTCGTCATAGCCCGCCTCGTCGGACGGATAATACCAGACGCCCGCGACCTGATAGGGCTTGCCGACCTTGACCGGCGTGTCCGACGCCGGGCCCTGCGGCGTCGGCCGGTGCGCAGGGCCCGGCCGGCCGGGACGCGGAACGCCGCAGCTCGCCAGCAGCAGGGCCAGGCCGAGGAGCGCGGCGCTATGCGACGCCCGCATCATTCGACGATCGCGTCGCCGAGCAGGCCGACCGACAGCGCGTAGAAATTGGAGCAGTTGTAATCGAGGATCGAGCGGTAGTTGGTGGTCAGCAGATAGCCGGTATTGCCGTTGCCGTCGGGCTCGATCAGCGTCGCCAGCTCGTCCTCGGCCGGCACCCGGCCGCTCAGCATCATCAGCCCCTTGTCGCGCCATTCGGCGATGGTCAGCCAGCGGCTCTGCCGGGCGAACACGCGCGGGCAGCGCGGCGACGACAGGGGCGAGCGGATCGCCGCCCGGTCGATCCCCTCGGGAACGCGCACCGCCACGCCCCAGGGGACGCCCTTCTTCCAGCCCGCGTCGCGCAGATAATTGCCGATCGAGGCGAGCGCGTCGGGCTCGCTGCGCCAGATGTCGGCCTTGCCGTCATTGTCGCCGTCGATCGCGAGGCGCAGATAGACGCTCGGCAGGAACTGCGGATAGCCGGTCGCGCCCGCCCAGCTTCCCTTGAGCTGGCTGCGGGGCACGCCGCGGTTCATCAACAGCAGCGTCTTGAGGAACTCGTCGGCGAACAGTTCGCGCCGGCGGCCCTCATAGGCCAGCGTGCCGAGCGCGTTGAGCAGGTCGAAATTGCCCGTGAAGGTGCCATAGCCGGTCTCGTGCCCGTAGATGGCGAGCATGATCTGCTCGGGCACGCCCGTCTCCTGCTCGATCCGCAGCAGCAGCGGGCGGAGCGAACCGTAGCGCGAGCGGCCCATGTTGATCCGGACCCGGTCGACATGGCTGGCCAGATAGGGCGCGAAGGGCGGCGGCGCGGCGGTGCTGCCTGGCGTCGCGCCGGGCTGGCCGCGATCGAGCCGGACGACCCGCGCGTTGAAGCTCAGCGTCGGCAGGGTCGCGTCGAACAGGGTCGGCGAGATCCCCATCTCCAGCGCGCGCGGGCGCAACGTGGCGATGAAGGCGCGCATCCGGCTGTCCTCGGTCGGAACCGCGGCGGCGGGCGCATCGGTCAGCCGCGCCGCGTCGTCAGGCGCCTGCCCTTCCTCCGCCGCCGGCTGCGCGACCGCCGGCACCACCCCGGCCACCGCCGCCATCAAAGCCAAGGCGGCGACCGCCCTACGCAACACCGAACTTCGCATTCCAACCCCTTTGTCCGCAGCCTGCTTGCCACAGCTTGGACCGGGGGTGAAATGCTTTGATCGCGCGACTTGCACGAAAGGCCGCAGCGGCGATAAGGGCAGGCATCCCTCGGGCCGACCCGACGGAGAGGTGGCCGAGTGGTTTAAGGCAGCGGTCTTGAAAACCGCCGTGGGTGCAAGCCCACCGTGGGTTCGAATCCCACCCTCTCCGCCATTCCGCCGGCACGAGCCTGGAGGTGGGGGCGGTCATGTCGTTTCAGCCGTTCGGCTACAAATTCGAGATTCACTCCCCCGTTTCGTCGACGCTTCTGAAAACCAGGCTTCGCGCGCGGAAAAAGGGGTGGTTCTATCGCCAGGCCGGCGCCCGGGGGTGGATCGTTGGCCCGTTCGTCTGCTTATGGTTTCGTGCGTCCGATCGCTACGGCCCGCTATTGGTCGGCGTCCTTTCCGACGATGGGTCCGGTTGCCGCATCAGGGGACGCGCCGGATCGGACCTGAACGGCATGGCGGCGTTCGTCCTGATGCTCCCCTTCCTCATCGGGCTGGCCGGCCTGGGCATGGCGCATCAGGAACCCGGCGCAGGGCGGTTCGCCTTCATCGCGGTCATCATCGTCCTCGTGAGCCCGTTCATGCTCTGGGTGGCGCATTCGAACCGGAAGGATGCGGAGCCGCTCGTGCGTTTCCTGCGCGACGTCGCCGACGAGCGCGCAGGGCCCGGGCGCTCGCGGCCCGATCGCGTGTCGCTTCCCGGGAATTTGGGATTGTTCATATCGGGTGAACCAGCACCCCATCCCTTGAACTCGGATATGCTCTATGATGCGCTGCTTCGAACCGGTACCGATGAATTCATCGTCCTCGAACGGTCCGAGCACGACTATCTTCAGATAGCCTCCCGCGCCGGCAAATTCCGTATCGAGATGAGGGACGGAAGCCATCTGCGTCACTATCTGGCCCGGCGCGTCGGGAAAGCCACGGCAAAACGACGCACCGCGAATTTTGATTTCGAGTTCGAAGAAGCGCTCGGCGCAGCGTTCGGCTACGCCACCGGAGGCGATCTTCCCAAGATTATCGCCTGGGAAAAAATGGACATGCCCCCGCCGTCAGGCTGATTGCGCCCGCAGCGCCGCTTCGACGATCTCGGTCGCGCCGGTGACGTCGGGGTAGCAGAGGCCCGGCTCGGCGCGGAAGCGTTCCATGAAGGCCCGTTCGGCCGCCAGCCATTTGAGGCTGCCCTCGATCGCCTCGTCGAGCTGGTCGCGCGGGATGACGACGACGCCGTTGTCGTCGGCGAGGATCGCGTCGCCGGGCGCGACCGCGACGCCGCCGCAACTGATCGGCACGTTCATCTCCCCGCCCATGCCGCGATATTTGGTGGTGACGGGGCTGATGCTGCGCGCCCAGATCGGCAGGCCGGCCTCGCGGGCGTCGTCCATGTCGTTGACCGCGCCGTCGACGATCACGCCCTCCAGCCCGGTCGCCGCCGCGGCGTGGATGGTCGCGCCGCCCCAGTTGCAGGTGCGCTGGTCCTGCCCCCGGTCGATCAACAGCACATCGCCGGGCCGGGTGAACTTGAGCGCATAATGCGCCATCACCGAATCGGGCACGGTGATCCGCACCGTGACGGCGGTGCCGACGATCTTGCTGCCCGGGATGCGCGGGATCATGCCGCCGTCCATGAAGCCGGCCTCGAGGTGGTGGCCCACCGTGCCGGTGTCGAGCTCCAGCAGCGCGGCGCGCTGGTCGGCGCGCATCTGCTCGGGCATCGGGTTGACGACATAGATGCGCCGTTCGGGAAGCATCGCCATGATCAGGTCATCCTTGCAGAAAGTGGGAGGACGGAACGGCAGGGCGGGCGCGGCCGCCCTGCCCCGGCCGGTCAGAAGCGGTAGCGCATCTCGACGCCATAGGTGCGCGGCTCGCCCCAGACCGCCTGGTCGAGGCCGCCGAACACGCGGGCATAGGTGCGATAGTCCTGCTTGGTGAGGTTCTTGCCCCACAGCGCGATCATCAGGTCGCCGACCTCATAGCCGATCCGCGCGTCGATCAGCGTATAGCCGGACTCGCGATATTTCGGCAGCTTCTCGGGCTGGAGGTACATGTCGCCGGTATAGGTGGCGCTGCCGACCAGGAAGACCTCGCCCGGTCCGGCCGGGAAACGATATTCGGCCTGCCCGCCGATCATCCAGTCGGGGGTGAACTCGATCCGGTTGCCGGCATAGGAGACCGCCACCGTCGAGCCGATCGTCGAATAGTCGAAGCGGGTATATTTGGCGTCGAGATAGGAGGCGTTGCCCGACAGGCTCAGCCCTTCGAACGGCCGCAGCGTCGCCTCGACCTCGAAGCCCTTGATCCGCGCCTTGCCCGCGTTGGTGACCTGGACCGACGAGACGGTGCTCGCCCCGGTCGGCACGATCTGGGCGACCTGCTTGTCCGAATAGTCCATGCGGAACGCCGCCAGGCTGTAGCGCAGCAGCCGGCCGAACAGCTGGCCCTTGATCCCGGCCTCATAGTTGATCACCGATTCCGGGCCGAAGATCAGGTCGCGCGAGATCAGGTTGGCCGCGCCGATCGTGTCGAGGTTGAAGCCGCCCGACTTGAAGCCCTTCGAGACGGTCCCGTAGATCGTCAGCTCGCGGGTCGGCTTGTAGGTCAGGCTGCCCGTCCAGGAGACGTTCTTGTCGGTGCGGCGCAGATCGTCGAAATCATAGCTCAGCACCGGGCCGCGAACCTGCAGATAGTCGCCGGTCTTCTTCTCATAGGTGTAGCGCAGGCCGCCGTTGAGGGTGAGCTGCGGCAGCAGGTCGTAATCGGCGTTGATATAGGCGGCGTAGCTGTTGGTGATCGCCTTGGCACGGTTGAGCGCGCCGTTGGCCAGCGACCCGCCGATATAGATCTTCCGCAGCGCGGTGCCCTTCTGGTGGTAATAATAGAGGCCGCCGACGTAGCGGAACGGGCCGTCGCTGGGCGAGGTGATCCGGAATTCCTGACTCGCCATCTGCACGAAGTCGGTCAACGGATTGGAATTGAACAGGTTGATCGGAAGCTGGTCGATGTCGCTCGACACCGTGACGTCGATCTTCCGATAGGCCGAGATCGATGCCAGCACCATGTCGTTGGGCAGGCTGTACTCCGCCGTCAGGTCGGTGCCCCACATGTTGCGCTTGTCGCCATTGGGCTGGTCGCTGTTCGCCTCGAACCGGTTGCCGGTATAATAGGGCGCCGCCGCGCCGACCGGCGAATCCATCTGGGTCTGGAGCACGGTGCGCCGGTCGCGGGTGAAGTCGGCGTTCAGCTTGACCTTCAGCGCGTCGGACGGCTTGAAGACGATCTGCGCGCGGGCGCCGCGGCGGTTCTCGTCATTGACGTCCTGATCGTTGAAGATGTTGTGGATATAGCCGTCGCGGTCATAGGTCGCGACGGTCAGCTTGGCCGATAGCGTGTCCGACAGCGGGCCGGAGATGCTCGCCTGCGTCCGGAAGGCGTTGTAGTTGCCATAGCTGGCGTAGACGCTGCCCTCGACGGTGTCGCCGGGCTCCTTGGTGGTGATGTTGATGACGCCGCCGATCGTATTCTTGCCGAACAGCGTCCCCTGCGGTCCGCGCAGCACCTCGACCTGGGCGATCTCGGCCAGGTCGGCATTGTAGCCCGAGGTGCGGGGGATATAGACGCCGTCGAGATACATGCCGACGCCGGCCTCGATGCCGATGTTGCGCGAATCCCCGCCGACGCCGCGGATGGTGAGCTGGGTCGACAGGCTGCCGCGCTCGGTGAACTGGACGCCGGGCATCAGCCGCGACATGTCGCGCAGGCTCTTGATGCCGGCGGTTTCGAGTTGGGCCTGGTCGAAGGCTGTCACAGAGACAGGAACGTCCTGCAGGCTTTCGGCGCGGCGCCGGGCGGTGACGACGATCTCGCCGCTATCGACAGAAGAAACCTCGCTATCGGCGCCGGCTTCGGCCGCGAATACCGCATGGGCGGGCGCCATGCAGAGGATAACGCCAAGCACTTTTATGGATGACCCAGAAATTATCTTCTTCATGCCCAATCCCCTTCGCAAGTTTATTGATGGTTTATTGGCGACAGGGACTAGGGCTACCATTTCATCGAATAATTTCGAGTTTGATTTAATTATAAATCCCTATCAGCGATTCTTATGAGCCGTAGGCCGGGCGGACGTCCGCCACGGATTCGTGCCGCGTCGAGCGGGCCAACCAGGCCAGCACAGCCGTCGCGACCAGCATCGCAGGGCCGATCACCAGCGCCATCGAGAGCCTGAGCGAGGCGGCGTCGGGGCCCATGCCGGTCGACAGCAGGCCGACGAGGGTCGGCCCGAGCCCGAGCCCGACGACGTTGATGAACAGCACATAGAGGCCCGACACCTGTGCCCGCGCGGCCGGCGGCGTCGCGAGCTGGAGGAAAGCGGGCACCACGCCCATCGGCATCGAGGCCGCGAAATGGAGACCGCCCACGACCAGCAACAGCCCCACCGGGCCGCTCGGCAGGGCGAGCGCGAGCGCGAACGGCAGGCCGAGCAGCGCCGCCAGCGCGACGACGCGGACATGCGCATTGACGCTTCCCGAGCGCAGCAGCGCATCGGCGAGCCATCCGCCCGTGAGCAGCCCGACCGGGCTCGCCGACAGCACGACGAGCCCGTAGCGCACCCCGATCACCTCGGCCGGCCAGTGGAACTCGCGGCCGAGCACCGCCGGCATCCACGACACCAGCGCATAGCTGGTCATGATCACCCCCGACATGCCGACGAACAGCGGCAGATAGAGGCCGATGCGCGCCCGGACCGCCGCGACCATCGCCGCGAAGCCGCGCGGCTCGCCGGCTCCGGCGGCGTCGGCCGGCCCGGCGACCCGCTCGGGCTCGCGGATCATCGCGATCAGGATCAGGAAGAGCAGCCCCGGCGTGGCGATGGCGAGGAAGGTCTGCTGCCACGGCCGCAACCCGCCGATCAGGGGTAGGTCCGCCCCGCCCCCGCCGGTGAAATAGCGATAGACATAGCCGGTGATCAGCAGCGCCAGCCCGGCGCCGAGCACGCCGCCGACCTGGAACAGGCTGATCGCGCGGCCGAGCTGCTCGCGCGGGAAGCGGTCATGGACGATCGAATAGCTGGCGGGGGCGAGCCCCGCCTCCCCCGCCCCGACCCCGATCCGCGCGAGCAGCAGTTGGGGGAAGTTGGCGGCGAGCCCGCAGGCGGCCGTCGCGACCGACCACATGCCGACGCCGAGCATGATCGTGCCCTTGCGCGACCAGCGGTCGGCGAGCCAGCCGAGCGGCAGCCCCATCACCGCGAAGAACAGGCCGAAGGCGATGCCCTGGAGCAGGCCGATCTCGGCATCGCTGATGCCCAGGTCGGCCCGGATCGGATCGACCAGCAGCGACAGGCCGATCCGATCGACGAAGGACAGGATCAGGGCGGCCATCAGCAGCAGCACGACGAGCCAATCCCTGATCCGTCCCTTTTCCATGTGCATCGCTTCCTTTCGTTGTTCCGATGGCCCTCAGGCCGACAGACGTTCCGCCTCGGCGGCCTTTTCCGCGCCATAGGCTGCGCGGGCCGCCGCCGGCGTCACCCGGCCCTGGCGCAGGTCGGCGGCGATCGCGGCGGCGTCGCGCGCCTCGGGGTCGCCGAAGCCGCCGCCGCCGGGCGTCTCGATCCGCACCGACTGACCCGGCGCCAGCACCAGCCGGGGCTGGTTGGCGGGTATCTCATGCTCGCCCGGAGTACCCCGGTCGCGGATGATATGGGCGACCGCTCCCTTGCCGCCGCCGAACACGCCGTCGGCGGGAACGATCGTGCCCTCGCTCGACGCATAGCAGAAGGTGTCGTCGTCGAGCGCGCGGATCTGCCGGGCGATGCCCATGCCGCCGCGCCACTGCCCGGCGCCGCCGCTGTCGGCGACGAGGCTATATTCGTCGACCACCAGCGGATATTCGTTCTCCAGCGCCTCGGCCGGCAGGTTCGACGAGTTGGTGATGTGGACATGGGTGCCGTCGGCGCCGTCATGCCCGGCCCGTCCGCCCGCACCGCCGCCGATCGTCTCGACATAGACATAGGTGCCCGGCCGCCGCCGGCTGCGGCCGGAGAAGACCATCGCCGGCATCGCGTCGTTGCTCGCCGCCATCACCCGCTCGCGCGGCAGGAAGTGCGCGAAGGCCCCGATCACCGACGCCGCGACCCGCTGCGCGGTGTTCGATCGCATGCCGACCGCCGCCGGGAAGGTCGGGTTGGTGATCGTCCCCTCGGGCGCGCGCATCGTGATCGAGGCGAACATGCCCTCATTGGCCATCAGCTCGGGATCGAGCATCGTCTTGACCGCATAATAGACGCTCGCCAGCATCGCGCTCTTGGGCATGTTGTAGCTGCCCCGGCATTGCGGCCCCGACCCGTCGAAGTCCACCGTCAGATTCTCGCCCTCGACCGTCAGGGTCGCGCGGATCGCCACCGGATCGCCGCCGAAGCCGTCGTCGTCGAGATGGCAGACATGGCTGCCGGTGCCGTCCTTGAGCGCGGCGATGCGGTTGCGCAGCCGCCGGGCGGTATAGGCGAGGATGTCCTCGATCGACTGCTCGACCGCGTCGATGCCGAGCTGGCGGACCAGTTCGAGCATCAGCTGCGCGCCGCGCTCATTGGCGGCGATCTGCACCTTGAGGTCGGCGACCCGGTCGGCCGGCTCGCGGCTGTTCTGCGCGAGCAGGGTCAGCAGCCCGGTGTCCAGTTCGCCCTCGCGGACGATGCGGACCAGCGGGATGCGGATGCCTTCCTCGAACACGGTCCGCGCGGTCGGGGAGACCGAGCCCGGATAGGTGCCGCCGACGTCCGAATGATGGCCGATGTTCGCCGCGAAGAAGCGGCAGCGGCCTTCCCAGAAGATCGGCGTGACGATGGTGATGTCGGGGGCGTGGGTGCCGCCCGCCAGATAGGCGTCGTTGCAGATGAAGACGTCGCCCTCGCGGACATTGTCGACGCCATAGTCGCCCAGCACCGTCTCGACACCGCCCGACAGCGAGCCGAGGTGCATCGGGATGTGCGCGGCCTGGGCGATCAGCCGCCCCTTGCCGTCGAACATCGCGACCGAGCAGTCCTTGCGCTCCTTGATGTTGGGCGAGAAGGAGGCGCGGACCAGCCGGTTGCCCATGTCCTCGGTGATCGAGAGCAGGCGGTTGGAGAAGACCTCCATCGCGATCGGATCGAACAACTGGCCCTCGGCCTTGCTGATCGGGGAATCCCTGTCTGCCATGGTCTGCTATTCCTATTCGAAGATCGAAACGATGAGGTTGCCGACCGGATCGACCGTGATGGTCTGGCCGGGCTGGACGATGAGGGTCGAGCTCATCTCCTCGATGATCGCGGGCCCCGCGAAGGTGCGCCCGATGGGCAATTGCCCGCGGCGGTAGATCGACGTCTCCACCCAGCCGGCATCCTTGCCGAAATAGACCGGGCGGCGGCCCTTGACGGCGTCGAGGCCGGGCACCGGCACCGGCGCCGAGACCGGCACCCGCGCGACCCGGCCGATCGCCTGGATGCGGCAGTTGACGATCTCGACCGGGCGGTCGGACACGTCATAGCCATATTCCTGGACATGCTGGCGGCGGAAGCGCTGGACCATGTCGTCGAGCCCGTCCTCGCGGACGTCGTCGAGCGGCACCGACACCTCGAAATTCTGGCCGTCATAGCGTGCGTCGACCATGATCCGGAGTTGGCGGTCCTCCTCGGCCACGCCTTCGCGGACCAGCCAGGCGGTCGCCTCGTCGCGCATCTCGCCGAGCACCGCGCAGACGCGCCGCCAGGAGGCGTCGGCGGCCAGGCTCAGCTCGCTGCGGACGAAGTCCATGTTGATGTCCGACAGCAGGATGCCGCGCGCGCACAGCGTCCCCGGCTCCTGCGGCACCAGCACGGTGCGGATGCCGCAATCCTGGGCGAGGTCGCAGGCGTGGAGCGGCCCGGCGCCGCCATAGGCGAACAGCGCGAAGTCGCGGATGTCGTGGCCCCGCTCGGTCGAGACCGAGCGGATCGCGCGGCTCATATTGGCGTTGGCGATGCGCAGGATGCCATAGGCCGCCTCCTCGACCGACAGGCCGAGCGGCCGCGCGATCCGTTCCTCGATCACCGCGCGCGCCGCGGCGGCGTCGACCGGGAGGCGCCCTTCGAGCAGCGCGACCGGATCGAGCCGGCCGAGCACGATGTTCGCGTCGGTGATGGTCGGCTCGGTGCCGCCGCGGCCATAGGCGACCGGGCCGGGCGCCGCGCCGGCGCTGCGCGGGCCGACCTTCAGCGCGCCGGCGTCGTCGATCGCGGCGATGCTGCCGCCGCCCGCGCCGATGACGTGGATGTCGATCATCGGCGTCTTGACCGGATAGTCCGCCACGAGCCTGTCCGACGCGAACAGCGGCTTGCCGCCGACGATGACCGACACGTCGGTCGAGGTGCCGCCGACATCGAAGGTGACGAGGTTGGGGAAATTGGCGAAGCGGCCGATCTCCGCCGCGCCGATCACGCCGGCCGCCGGGCCCGACACGCAGGTCCGCACCGGGATCTCGCGCACCGTCGGCACCGACATCAGGCCGCCGTTCGAATGGACGGTGTCGAGCTCGCCGGTGATGCCGAGATCGCCGACCCGGCCGAGCAGCCGTTCCAGATAGGTGCCCATGCGCGGGCCCATATAGGCGTTGAGCACGGTCGTGGACATGCGCTCATATTCGCGGAATTCGGGCAGGACGTTCGACGACAGGCTGATATAGGCGTCGGGCAGGATCGCGCGGACGATCTCCCCGGCGCGACGCTCATGGTCCGGGCGGCGATAGCTGTGCAGGAAACAGATCACCACCGCGCCGACCCCGGCCTCGCCGAGCTTGCGGGCCGCCTCGGCGACCTGCTCCTCGTCGAGCGGAACCTCGACCGTGCCGTCGGACAGGGTCCGCTCGTCGACCTCCAGGCGCAGGTCGCGCGGGACCAGCGGGGTCGGCCGGCTGACCGAATAGTCGTAGAGATGCGGGCGGGTCTGGCGGCCGATCTCGAGCGTGTCGCGGAAGCCGCGCGTCGTGATCAGCCCGGTCAGCGCGCCCCTGCGTTCGATCACCATGTTGGTCGCGACCGTGGTGCCATGGCCGAGATGGCGGATCAGCGCCGGATCGATGCCATGATCGGCGATCAGCGCCGACAACCCGGTTCCGATCGCCTCGGACGGATCGTGCGGCGTCGAAGGCACCTTGAAATAATGAACCGAGCCGCGCCCTTCATCGAGCATGGTGAAGTCGGTGAAGGTCCCGCCCACGTCGAACCCTATGCGATACATTCATCTTCCCTCTGGTAAGCGACCGGGCGTCCTTTCGGAAACCCATCGAGAGACGACGCATCTGGCCCACCGGATGGCGCCGTCGGTTGCCCTTTGAGTAGCGTCGCCCTTTCGCGGGCGGCCAACGCGATTTTCCGATGGAATGCGATCAGCATTTGTAATCGCGCCCGAAGAACGGGGCCGAACGGGCCGCGCCAAGCTCCGCCGATCGACTTTCATCGGAAGAAACGATTGGGTTTGCCCACCCCCTGTCCGGCTATGGTCGGGACAGCTACCATGGCCATCGCAGGCGACGGAGCGGGACGGACGAGCGGATGAACACACGATTCCTCGAAACCTTCATCTGGCTGGCACGGCTGAAGAGCTTCAGCCGCACCGCCGAGAAGCTTCACGCGAGCCAGCCCGCCGTCTCGGGCCGGATCGTCGCGCTCGAGGAACTGCTGGGGGTGACGCTCTACGAGCGTAATTCGAAGGGTTTCGAGCTGACCGCGGCCGGCCGCCGCGTGCTCGACCGTTGCGAACGGATCGTCGAGCTGTCGAACGAGCTGAAGTCGATCGCGACCGAGGACAATGTGCTGGGCCGCCCGGTGCGGATCGGCGCGTCGGACGTGATCACGCTGAGCTGGATGAGCGACCTCGTCGCCGTACTCGGCAGCAAATATGTCGATTATCAGTTCGATATCGTCACCGACAGCGCCAACAATCTCAGCCGGATGCTGATGGCCGACGAGATCGACATCGCGCTGATCGCCAACGGCATCGACGCCAACCGGATCGTCAACGCGCCGCTGTGCAACTATCGCATCGAATGGCTCGCCAATCCGCGCCGCTTCGACGTCACCAAGCCGATCAACATCGAACAGCTCTGCGAACTGCCGATCATCATGCCGCCGCCCGGGACCCCCGGCTACACCTGGCAGGTCGAATATCTCAAGCGGCACAATCCCAACTATTCGCCCGACCGGCCGTCGCCGCTGCGCATCTCCTGCGGCTATTCGCCGGCGACCGGCATCCAGATGGTGGCGCAGGGCTTCGGCGTGCTGCCGGTGCCCGTGCTGCTCGCGCGGCCCTGGATCGCCTCGGGCGAAGTCGCCCCGCTCAAGGTCAAGGAGAGCTTCCCGGCCTGGGCGATGAACGCCTGCTACAAGTCGCCGCCGACCATCCCGATCATCGTCAGCCTCGTCGAAACCGCGCAGGCGGTCGCCAAGGCCTATGCCGACCGACGGGGCGGATCGGATTTCTGGCCCTGACCGACGAAGGACGACCGACCATGCCGCACGATCCGGCCCTCGCCGCGCCATGCGCAGGTCGAAGCCCCCGCCCGCCGCCCGGCGTCAGGGCTTCTTCGACCCGGCGACCTCGACCATATCGCATGTGGTCCACGATCCGGTCAGCCGCGAGGCCGCGGTCGTCGATCCGGTGATCGGCTACGACCCGGCGTCGGGACGCACCGACAACCGCCCGGCGGACGCGATCGCCGCCTATGTGGAGGCTGAGGGACTGCGCGTCGCCTGGCTGCTCGAAACCCATGTCCATGCCGATCATCTGTCCGGCGCGCCTTATCTGCAGGAGCGGGTCGGCGGCCGGATCGCGATCGGCGAGCACATCTCCGCCGTCCAGACCAGCTTCGGTCGCCTGTTCCGGCCGGGCCGCGAATTCGCCGCCGACGGGTCGGATTTCGACCGGCTGTTCGCCGATGGCGACCGCTTCCGCATCGGCGGGCTGGAGGCGACCGTCCTCCATGTTCCCGGCCATACCCCGGCCTGTGTCGCCTATGTGGTGGGCGACGTCGCCTTCGTCGGCGACACGATGTTCATGCCCGACTACGGCACCGCCCGCGCCGATTTCCCGGGCGGCGACGCCCGCCAGCTGTTCCGATCGCTGCGGCGCATCCTGAAGCTGCCGGGCCACACCCGGCTGTTCATGTGCCACGACTATCTCCCCGAGGGCCGCGACAGCTATCAGTGGGAGACGACGGTCGAGGCCGAGCGGCGCGGCAACGTCCATGCCCGCGACGGGATCGGCGAGGACGCGTTCGTCGCGATGCGCGAAGGCCGGGACGCCGACCTGGCGGTGCCCCGGCTGCTGCTGCCCTCGATCCAGGTCAACATGCGCGCCGGCCATCCGCCGGCTCCCGAGGACAATGGCATCCGCTACCTGCGCATCCCGCTCGACGCCTTTCCGGATTAGTCAGCTGCTCCCATTCCGTCATGCCGGCCTCCGCCGGCATGACGTAGGATCGGAGCCCTATCGGCGGCGCAGCCGCTCGACGATCAGCGCCGCGCCGAGCGCGATCAGGATCGCGGCGCTGTCCGCCACCCAGTCCCAGACGCTGGCGTCGCGCCGCACGGCCGGGATCGCCTGGGTCAGCTCGATCAGGATGCCGAACAGCGACAGGCCGGTTGCGAGCCGCCAGGCGGCGACGGGGCGATAGGCGACCCGACCCAGCAGGGTCAGGACGAAAAAGGCCGCCATATGGTTGACCTTGTCGCCCGCGCCGAGGTCAGGGGCCCGGTCGGCCGGCATGATCGCCAGGCCATAGACGATCAGCAGCGTCGTCCAGAAGACGGGGACCTTGAAGCGGCGGTAGAGGTCGATCAGCGCCATGCCGTGCCCCGAAATGAAAATGGCCGGGCGATACCCGGCCATATCCACGTCCGAATGTTCGGAACCAAGCTTATTTCTTGCCGAGCGTGAGCCCGCCGAAACGCTTGTTGAAACGCGCCACCTGGCCGCCTGCATCCAGCATGTGCGACTTGCCGCCGGTCCAGGCCGGATGCACCGACGGATCGATGTCGAGCTGGAGCGTGTCGCCGGCCGAGCCATAGGTCGAGCGGGTCTGGTAGGTGGTTCCGTCGACCAGCTGCACCGTGATGCTGTGGTAGTCGGGATGGATATCTTTCTTCATCGTCGTCTGGCTCCAGAAAAATGGCTGGTTTCCGACCAGCCGGGAAGCGAAGCGGCGCCTCTACAGCCTCGGGCCCGATAAGGCAAGCGAAGCAGGTGGCTCAGTCGGTGGGCGGGTCCGCGATCATCGCGGTGAAATTGGCCTGGGCGGCGAGCTTGTCGCCGATATAGGCCTTGCCCTCGAACTTGCAGACGCTGCCGCGCTTCTGCGCGAAGGCGACCTCGAGGCGGAGCAGCACGCCGGGCTCGACCGGGGTCCGGAACTTCACCTCGTCGATCGTCATGAAATAGACGAGCTTGCCCGAGCCGGCGAGGCCGAGCGATTCGACCGCCAGCACCCCCGCCGCCTGCGCCATCGCCTCGACGATCAGCACGCCGGGCATGATCGGACGGCCGGGGAAATGGCCCTGGAAGAAATTCTCGTTGATCGTGACGGCCTTTATCGCCGTGATCCGCTCGTCGACCACCAGCTCCTCGACGCGATCGACGAGGAGCAGGGGGTAACGATGCGGCAGCGCCGCCATGACCCGCCGGACGCCCAGCGGGCCAAGGATCTTCGGTGCGTCTTCGCTCATCGAGGGAAGATCAGCGTCCCGCCGGAGCGCCGGCCTGCTCGGCCTGGCCCGGCTGCCAGTTGGCCGGCGGAGTGATCGAGACGCTCGGCACCAGCGCGTTGAGCTGGGTCACGACGTCGGGGGTGAGGTCCGAACCGCCCTGGACGGCGACGACCGCCTCCGGCCCGATCACGACGCCGACCTTCTTCGCGGTCATCGCGGCCTTGAGAGCCTGCTCGACCTTGGCGCCGATCTGCTCCTTCACATAGGCCTGCGGACGGGCGATCGGGGCGGCAAGGCGCTGCAGCTCGGCCTGGGCGGCCTGGCCCTTCTGCTGGAAGGCGCCGATCTTGGCGTCGAGCGTCGCCTTCGGCGTCGCCGGGTTCTTCTGGAGATTCTCGATCTCGGTGCGGAGCGGGCCCAGCTCGCCCTGCAGCGCCGTCTGGCGGGTCTGCAGCGCGGTGAACTGCGCCTTGTAGGTGGTCTCGATCTGGGTCATCGCCGAACGATAAGCGGCCGAATTGGCGACCGCGCCTTCGAGGTCGACGACGGCGACGCCGGTGTTGACGGCGGCGGCGGCCGGCGCCGCGGCCGCCTGGGCATTGGCCGCGACGGGAAGAAGCGCGAGGGCGGCCACGCTGGCCGCCGTCTTCAGGAAGGATTTCATCAGAACTGTGTCCCTACGTTGAAAGTGAAGAGCTTGGTGTTGTCGCCCGGCTCCTTGAGAAGAGCCTTGGCGATATCGATGCGGAACGGACCGAAGGGCGAATTCCAGTTGACGCCGAAGCCCACCGAAAGGCGCGGCTTGGCGGAGTTGCCATAGAAATCCTCGCGGAACGGGCTGATCGTGTTCTGGGCCGGCGTGTTCAGGAAGCTGCCGACGCACGGATTCTTGGACGAGGATGAGTAGCCGTTCTTACAGATGGTATAGGTCCCGGCATTGTCACCTTCGGCGGTGATGTAAAGTTGGCGCCCGCTACTGTCGAGCAAATCCCGCAACACTGGCAGATAGTTGCCGTTCTCGTCCTTCTGAAAGGGATAATTGGGATTCTCAGGCGCGATCAGCGCCGGCTTCGTCACGCCGAACACCGCGCCGACGTCCATGAAGATCGACGGACGCAGGCCGAGCTCGCGGGCGCCGTTGCCGAGCGGAATCTCGAGCTCGAGCCGGCCGCGATAATAGGCCTTGCCGCCAAGCGCATCGTCATTGGTGTAGTTCTTGTCGTTGACCGCCGCGAACTGGCCGGTGTTGGGATCGATGTAGCGGCGGATCACGCGCGGGCCGACGCCGCGGATGCCGAAGCCGCGCATGTCCGGCTCGCCCAGATAGAAGCGGTCGATCAGGCGGACGTCCTGGCCGAGACCCTTGATGTAGCCGCCCTCGCCGCCCGCCGAGAAGATGAAGCCGCCGCCGATGCCCCAATATTTGGTCGCCTGCACCGACGTCTTGATATAGCGGACCTTGCCGCCGAGGCCGGCGAAATCCTGGCTGAACACGGCGCGCTGGCCGCGCGACGGGCGGATGCGGTTGTTGAGGTTGTCGAACACCAGCGAGTAGCCGACCGACGAGGTCACCCGGTTGCCGATCGCGTCGCAGAGATAGCGTCCCGCCACGATCGGATCGCAGGCGTCGCGGATGCCGTCGCCATTGGTATCGGTGTAATAGGTGAACTTGTTCAGCGACACCTGATCATAGCTGAGGCCGTAGCGCGTCGCGAGGGTGATGAACTCGGTCAGCGGCACGCCGGCGCGGAGCTGGAAGCCGGTCGTGGTCTGCTCATAGGTGGTGTTGCGGTCGTTGCCGGCGAAGTTGAACGAGTTGTAGTCGCGCCGGAACAGGTCGACGCCGACCGCGATGTTCTTGTCGAACACATAGGGTTCGGTGAAGCCCAGCTCGATCGACTTCGAATAGGTCGAGTAGCTGACCCCGGCGCGGAGCTCCTGCCCCTTGCCCATGAAGTTGCGCTCGCGGATCGACAGGTCGACGATGAAGCGCTCGAGGCTCGAATAACCCGCCGACACCTGCAGCTCGCCGGTCGACTTCTCCTCGACGTTCGCCTCCAGCACGACGCGGTCGGGCGCCGATCCGGGCTTCTGCTCGACCTCGAACTTGTCCTGGAAGAAGCCGAGCGACTGGATGCGGTCGCGCGAGCGCTTGACCTTGAAGCTGTTGAAGGCGTCGCCTTCCGACAGGCGGAATTCGCGGCGGACGACCTTGTCCTTGGTGTGGGTGTTGCCGTTGATGTCGATCCGCTCGACATAGACGCGAGGGCTCTGGTTGATCTTGAAGACCACCCCCATGGTCAGGTCGTCCTTGTCGCGGTTGAAGTCCGGACGGACGTCGGGGGTGAAGCCGAACACGCCGGTCGCCTCGGTGATGGCGTCGACGGTGTCCTCGACCTGCTTCGCGTTGTACCAGTCGCCCTTCTTCATCGGCAGCAGATATTTGAAGGTCGAGGCCTTGATGTCGCGGATCTCGCTTTCGAGGTCGACGTCGCCGAATTTGTAGCGCGAGCCTTCCTCGACGACATAGGTGATGATGAAGTCCTTCTTGTCCGGCGTCAGCTCGGCGACGGCGGACACGACGCGGAAGTCGGCATAGCCCTGCGTCAGGTAGAACTGGCGCAGCTTCTGCTGGTCGTAGGACATCCGGTCGGGATCGTAGCTGGTGCCCGACGAGAAGATCTTGGTGAGGCCGGTCTGCTTGGTCGCCATCTCGCCGCGCAGGCGGCCGTCCGAGAATTTCTCGTTGCCGATGATGTTGATCTTGCGGACCTTCGACTTGTCGCCCTCGTGGATCTCGAAGATGATGTCGACGCGGTTCTGGTCGAGCTGGACCATCTTCGGCTCGACGGTCGCGGCGAAGCGGCCCTGGCGGCGATACAGCTCGATGATGCGGTTGACGTCGGCGCGGACCTTCGACCGGGTGAAGATCTGGCGCGGCGCCAGCTTGATCTCCGGATTGATCTTGTCGGCCTTGAGCCGCTTGTTGCCTTCCAGCACGATGCGGTTGACGACCGGGTTCTCGCGGACCTGGAGGGTGATGTTGCCCTGCCCGTCGTCGCGCACCTGCACGTCGGCGAACAGCTCGGTCTCGTAGAGGTCCTTCAGCGCCTGGTCGAGCGCCTCGCGGGTGTAGCTCTCGCCCGGGGCCAGCTTGACGTAGGAGCGCACCGTGTCGGCCTCGAGACGCTCCGACCCGGCGACGTTGACCGACTTGATGGTGCCCAGCGTCTGCGCCGGTCCCAGCACAACGGGCTGGGCGGCCGGAGCCGCGGGTTCGGGAGCCGGGGGCTGAGCCGGGGCCTGCTGCGCCATCGCCGGCTGCGCCAGCCCGCCGAGCATCGTGCCGACGAGGAGCGCCGACAATAGCCGCGCCCGATGGATGTTCGTCGTCGTCGCCGTCACGCGTTCCCCGCCTCGAAAGAATCCCTGACCCCCGAACGTGGGAGCGTGCGCATGCACTGCCCCAACAAGCTCAGCCGATCAACCCGGCAAGCCGCTCCAGCGCCCCCAGCGAGAGAATATCGTTGAGCGTCACGAAGATCATGAACGACAGCAGCACCGCCAGACCCGATCGAAACGCCCATTCCATCGCCCTTTCCGGCACGGGCCGGCGCGCTATTCCCTCGAACAGGTAGAAGACCAGATGGCCACCGTCGAGCATGGGGATTGGCAATAGGTTGATGAATCCCAGATTAATCGAAATGAGAGCCATCAACATGACGAAGTTGAGCAGGCCCAGCGACGCCTGCTGGCCGGAGACCTGGGCGATCTTGATCGGACCGCCCAATTCCTTGACCGAACGGCGGCCGGTGACGATCTGGCCGAGCGTGTCGACCATCATCCGGACGATGCCGAAGGTCTGGCGGGTCGCCTCCACAGGAAGCTCGTGTAGCGGCACCGGCACCACGATCTGCGGGCCCGACAGCACGCCGATCGTGCCCTTGCGGAATTCGTTGCCGAAGCGATCGCGCTCGACATTGGCGACCGGCACGACGAACAGCGTCCTCGTCTCCGATCCGCGGACCAGGTCGATCCGCAGCCGCTCGTCGGGGCGGAAGCGGATCATGTCGGCGAGGTCGTCGAACCGTTCGATCGGCCGCCCCTCGATCGCGACGACCCGATCGCCGGGCTGCATCCCAGCCCGCGCGGCCGGCGATCCCTCGATCACCGCCGACACCACCGAGGGGGTGCGCGGCGCGCCATACGCCGCGAAGAAGGCCATGAAGATGCCGATCGCGACGACGAAATTGGTGAACGGCCCGGCGAAGACGATCAGGAAGCGTTGCCAGACCGGCTTGGCCTGGAAGGTCCTGGCGCGCTCCTCGGGCGGCAGGGCGAGCCATTCGGGGGTCGGCACGCTCGCAGGGTTCATGTCGCCGGCGAACTTCACATAGCCGCCCATCGGCATCCAGCCCAGCTTCCAGCGGGTGCCGCGCGAATCGGTATAGCCGGCGATCTCCCGCCCGAAACCGATGGAGAAGACGTCGGCCTTCACCCCGCACCAGCGCCCGGCCAGGTAGTGGCCGAGCTCGTGGACGAAGATCAACGGCCCGATGACGAGCAGGAAAGCCAATATCGTGAAGAGGATACCGGGACTGTCTGTCACGCCGTCATAACCTCCATCGTCGCCTGCGCGGCCCTGCGGGCGCCGGCGTCGATCGCGAAGACGTCGTCGAGCGAAGCCGGAGCCGGCGGATCATAGCGCTCCAAGGCTTTGCGGACGATTAACGCGATGTCGAGGAAACCGATCCGCCCGTCGAGGAAGGCGGCCACGGCCACCTCGTTGGCGGCGTTGAGGATCGCCGGGCGGGCGCCGCCGGCCGCGAGCACGTCGAGCGCGATCGCCAGCGCCGGAAAACGTTCGAGGTCGGGCGCGAGGAAATCGAGCCGGCCGACCGTCGCCAGGTCGAGCCGACGGCAGGGCGTCGCCATGCGCTGCGGCCAGGCCAGGCTGTGCGCGATCGGGGTGCGCATGTCGGGCGTGCCGAGCTGCGCGAGCACCGATCCGTCGATATAGTCGACCAGCGCATGGACCACCGATTGCGGGTGGATGATCGCGTCGAACGCCTCGGGCGGCAGCGGGAAGAGGTGGAAGGCCTCGATCAGTTCGAGGCCCTTGTTCATCAGCGTAGCCGAATCGACCGAGATCTTGGCGCCCATCGACCAGTTGGGGTGGCGGACCGCCTGGGCCGGGGTCGCTGCGCGCATCGCCTCGATGCTCCAGTCGCGGAACGGCCCGCCGCTCGCGGTCAGCGTCACCTTGCGGATGCTGCCCGGCGCGGCATGGTCGAAGCACTGGAAGACGGCATTATGCTCCGAATCGACCGGCAGCAGCGTCGCGCCGTGCGCGCGCGCCGCGTCGGTCATCAGCGCGCCGGCCGAGACCAGCGATTCCTTGTTGGCGAGCGCCACCGTCCCCCCGGCCGCCAGCGCCGCCAGGGTCGGCCGCAGCCCGGCGATCCCGACGATCGCCGCCATCGTCCAGTCGGCGCCGGCCGCGGCGGCCTCGACGATCGCCTCCACGCCGGCGGCCGCGCGGATGCCGGTGCCGGCGAGCGCCGCCTTGAGATCGTCATAGCGCGCCGGATCGCCGATCACGGCCAGTTCGGCGCCGGTCCGCCGCGCCGCCGCGGCGAGGCCGTCGACGTCGCGCTGGGCGGTGAGCGTGGTCACGCGGAAACGATCGGGCTCGCGTTCGACGAGGTCGAGGGTCGAGGTGCCGATCGAGCCGGTCGCGCCGAGGATGGCGATGCTCCGCGCGGTCACAGCCATCCCCCCGCGACGGCGGCGGCGACCAGCACCGCCACCGGCACCACGCCGTCGAGCCGGTCGAGCACCCCGCCATGGCCGGGCAGCAGCTTGCCGCTGTCCTTCACGCCCGAGCGGCGCTTGAGCCAGCTTTCGAACAGGTCGCCCGCCTGCGCGGCGACCGCGAGCGGCGCGGCGGCGAACAGGCAGAAGGCCGGCAGGCCGCCGGCCCGCGCGACCAGCGCGCCGACGATCGCGGCGGCGATCATCCCGCCGATCAGTCCCGCCCAGGTCTTGTTCGGGCTGAGCGCGGGGGCGAGCTTGGGCCCACCGATCGCGCGGCCGGCGAAGAAGGCGCCGATGTCGGTCGCCCAGACGATGACGAGCGTCCAGAGCGCGAGGACGAGCCCCTGCTCCGCCTGCTCGCGCAGGAAGACGAGCGCGATCGCCGGCAGCGCGGTATAGAGCACGCCGGCGCCGAGCCGCGCGCGGAAGCCGATCACGGCCAGCAGGATCGCGCCGAGCCCGGCCAGGTCGATCGTCTGCGCGATCAGCCGGCCGGAATAGCGCGCCATAGCCGCAGGATCGATGAAGGGCAGCGCCGTCACCATCAGCGCGGCGACGATCGCGGCGCCGACCGCGGCCTGCCACTTGGCGGCCTTGGCCATCGCCGACCATTCAAGCATCATCAGCACCGCCAGCAGCGACGCGAGCGCCCAGAAGGCGGTACCGCCCAGCCACAGCGCGCCCAGCGCCACCGCGATCATCGCGATGCCCGAAAGGATACGGAGCCGGAGTTCGGAGGCCGCGGCCTGTGCCATGACCTTATCGGCCGCCGAAGCGGCGCTCCCGCGCCCCGAAGTCGGCGATCGCGGCGGCCAGCGCCGCGCCGTCGAAGTCGGGCCATAGCGTGTCGACGAACAGCAGTTCGGCATAGGCCGCCTGCCAGAGCAGGAAATTGGACAGGCGCCGCTCGCCCGAGGTGCGGATCAGCAGGTCGAGCGGCGGCAGGTCCTGCGTGTCGAGCCGGCCGTCGATCACCGCGCTGCAGATGTCCTCGGGCGCGAGCCGGCCGTCGCGCACGTCGGCGGCGATCTCCCGCACCGCGCGGACCATCTCGTCCTGCGCGCCGTAGTTGAGCGCCAGCACGAAATCGAGGCGGCGATTATGCTTGGTGCGCTCGACCCCTTCGCGGACCAGGTCGACCAGGTCGCCCTCGAGCCCGTTGATGTCGCCGATCGTCCGCAGGCGGATGCCGTTGCGGTCGAGCTCGGCGACCTCCTTGCGCAGATAATGGCGCAGCAGCCCCATCAGGTCGGACACTTCCTCGGTCGACCGCCGCCAGTTCTCCGAGGAGAAGGCATAGAGCGTCAGCGCCTGGAGGCCCATGTCGGCCGCGGCCTTGACGGTGGTGCGCACCGCCTCCGCCCCGGCCCGGTGCCCGGCGACGCGCGGCAGGAAGCGGCGCTTCGCCCAGCGGCCGTTGCCGTCCATGATGATCGCGACATGGCGCGGCGCCGTCCCCGCGTCCGCGAGGGTGCTGGAGGCGGAGCTGGCCGAAAGGCCGCTCACTTGCCGAGGATTTCCTTTTCCTTCGCCGCGGCCGCCGCATCGACGTCCGAGATGGTCGCGTCGGTCAGCTTCTGGACCTCGGTCTCGCGGCGCTTGCGGTCGTCCTCGCCGATCTCGCCCTTCTTCTCGTCGGTCTTGAGGCTGTCCATGCCGTCGCGACGGACGTTGCGGACGGCGACGCGGGCCTTCTCGGCATATTGGCTGGCGAGCTTGGCCAGTTCCTTGCGGCGCTCCTCGGTCAGGTCGGGGATCGGGATGCGCAGCGTCTGGCCGTCGACGATCGGGTTGAGGCCGAGGCCAGCCGAGCGGATCGCCTTGTCGACCGGGCCGACGTTCGAGCGGTCCCACACCTGCACCGACAGCATGCGCGGTTCGGGCGCGGTGACCGTCGCGGCCTGGTTGAGCGGCATGTGCGCGCCATAGATCTCGACCGTCACCGGATCGAGCAGGTTGACCGACGCGCGGCCGGTGCGCAGGCCGGTCAGGTCGCTCTTGAGCGCTTCGACGGCTCCGTGCATGCGGCGTTCGAGATCGGCCTTGTCATAGGCGGGCATGATGGTCTCCCCTCAGTTCTGAACGGTCGTGGCCGTTCCCGAACCCGCGAGCACCCGGGCGAGATTCCCCTGCTCACGGATATTGAATACCACGATCGGAATGTTGTTGTCGCGGCACAGCGCGACGGCGCTCGCGTCCATCACCTTCAGGTCGTCGGCGAGGACGCGGTTGAAGGTGACGGTCTCGTACCGGATGGCGGTCGGGTCCTTCTTCGGGTCGGCGTTGTAGACGCCGTCGACCGAGGTCCCCTTGAACAGCGCGTCGCAGCCCATTTCGGCGGCGCGCAGCGCGGCGGCGCTGTCGGTGGTGAAATAGGGATTGCCGGTGCCGGCCGCGAAGATCACGATCCGGCCCTTCTCCAGGTGGCGTTCGGCGCGGCGGCGGATGAAGGGCTCGCACACCGTGCTCATCGGGATCGCCGACTGGACGCGAGTGTCGACGCCGATCTGCTCGAGCGCGTTCTGCACCGCGAGCGCGTTCATCACCGTCGCGAGCATGCCCATATAGTCGGCGCTGGTGCGGTCGAAACCCTTGGCGGCGGCGGCGAGGCCCCGGAAGATGTTGCCGCCGCCGACGACGAGGCACAGCTCGTAATGGGTGGCGACGTCGGCGATCTCGCGAGCGACGCGGGCGACCGTCTCGGGATCGATCCCGAACTGCCCCTGCCCCATCAGCACCTCACCCGACAGCTTCAGAAGGATACGTTTGAAGCGCGGGCGATCCATGGGTTCTTCTTCACTTTAATTCTACTGTGTGGCGGGCACCTTAGGGGCAGGTTTCGAACCTGCCAAGCGCCCATAAAAAAGGCCCGCTCTTCCGGGCGTCACCGGAAGAGCGGGCCCTTCTTCGATCCGATCAGCCCTTGACGGCCGCCGCGACCTCGGCAGCGAAATCGCTGGTTTCCTTCTCGATGCCTTCGCCGAGCTGGAAGCGGACATAGTCCTTCAGCGTGATCGAGCCGCCGGCCGCCTTGGCGGCGTTGGCGACGACCTGCGCGATCGGGGTCTTGTTGTCGATCACGAAGACCTGGCTGAGCAGCGCGTTCTCCTTGCGGAACTTCGCGACCGCGCCCTGGACCATCTTCTCGACGATCTCGGCCGGCTTGCCCGACTCGGCTGCCTTCTCGGCGGCGATCGCGCGCTCGCGCTCGATCACGACCGGGTCGAGGCCGTCCTCGGTCAGCGCCTGCGGGAAGGCGGCGGCGATGTGCATCGCGATCTGCTTGCCGACGGTCTCCATCTCGGCGACCGGGGCGTCGCCCTCGAGCGCGACGAGCACGCCGATCTTGCCGAGGCCCGGCACGGCGGCGTTGTGGACGTAGGGAACGACGGTGCCCTTCGACACTTCGACGACCTTGGCGCGGCGCAGCGTCTGGTTCTCGCCGATCGTCGCGATGTTCGACGTCAGCTTCTCCGCCACGGTGCCGCCGCCCGGATAGCCGGCGCCGGCCAGCGCCGCGACGTCGTCGCCCGCGGTCAGCGCGAGCTGGGTCACGGTGCGGACGAAATCCTGGAACTGGTCGTTCTTGGCGACGAAATCGGTCTCCGAGTTGACCTCGACCGCGGCGCCCTTGGTGCCCTCGACGCTGACGCTGACGCCGACCAGGCCCTCGGCCGCGGTGCGGCTCGACTTCTTGGCGGCGGTGGCGAGGCCCTTGGTGCGCAGCCAGTCGACCGCGGCTTCCATGTCGCCGTTGGTCTCGGTCAGCGCCTTCTTGCAGTCCATCATGCCGGCGCCGGACTTCTCGCGAAGCTCCTTGACGGCAGCAGCGGTGATCTCCGCCATATGCTTTTCCTTTCGTACGAATGCGTCACCCCGGCGCGGGCCGGGGTCTCACAGAAGCGTCGTGCCGGGCACGACCGCGAGATCCCGGCCTAGGCCGGGATGACGATGGAATTATTACGCGAGCGCGTCTTCGCTCGGAGCCTCGACGGCGGCGCCGAGATCCTCGCCGCGGGCCTGACGGCCGCCCTGGGCGCCACGGGTCGCGGCCTCGGCGACGGCCTCGCAATAGAGGCGGATCGCGCGGGCGGCGTCGTCATTGGCGGGAACCGGGAAGGCGATGCCGTCCGGGCTGACGTTCGAATCGAGGATCGCGACGACCGGGATGCCGAGCGTGTTGGCTTCCTTGATCGCCAGCTCTTCCTTGTTGGCGTCGATCACGAACATCACGTCCGGGATGCCGCCCATGTCGCGGATGCCGCCGAGCGACAGCTCGAACTTGTCGCGCTCGCGGGTGAGTTGGAGGACTTCCTTCTTGGTCAGGCCGTGGGTGTCGCCCGACAGCTGCTCCTCGAGCGCTTTGAAGCGCTTGATCGAGTTCGAGATGGTCTTCCAGTTGGTGAGCATGCCGCCCAGCCAGCGATGGTTGACATAATGCTGGCCCGACCGGCGCGCGGCCTCGGCGATCGGCTCCTGCGCCTGGCGCTTGGTGCCGACGAACAGGACCTTGCCGCCGTGCTGGACGGTCTGGCTGATGAAATCGAGCGCGCGCGCCATCAGCGGCACGGTCTGCGACAGGTCGATGATGTGGATGCCGTTGCGGTCGCCGAACAGATACGGCTTCATCTTCGGATTCCAGCGGTGAGTCTGGTGACCGAAATGCGCGCCGGCGTCGAGCAACGCCTGCATGGAGACGGTGGGAGCCGCCATAGGATTTTCTCCTTACCCGGTTGAACCTCTGCGGGGCGGGAACCGGGAAACCCGGCACCGGACTATGTGCCCCGCATGTGGAATGGCCGCGCCTCTATGCGACCTGCCGTGCGAAATCAAGGCTTGACACGCAAGAACAAATCATGAACATTGGGAACAGAACGAGATTTCAGGCGCTTTTCCCGGTCATCGAAGCCCCAGGAAGCGAACGCGCCGGAAACGGACGACAAAGGACAAGACGATGCTTCAGCTTCTCTCCTTCGCCCTGTTCTCGGGTGTGTTCATCATCTCGATCGCGGCGATCGCGGCCACGGTCCGTTCGGAGATGCCCTATATCCTGCGCGCCCTGGGCATCGCCCCCTCGCCCACTCCGCCGCTCCGCCCGGTCGCGGAGCGGCGCTTCCGGGTCATTCGGCAGGTGCAGGGTCGGCCGGCGGCGTCGGCGCAGGCGTGGCGCGCCGCCGCCTGATGCGGCGATAGGAGGCCGCGCTGAACGGCACGGTCGCCAGATAGCCGAGCATGAAGACGCTGAGCGTGTGCCAGGGCGCGTTGAACAGCGCGGCGCCCAGCATCGCCACCAGCAGCAACGCCGGCAGCCGCCAGGCGCGCGATATATGGAGCGACGACCAGCTGTAGGTCGCGATGTCGGAGATCATCAGGCAGCCGACCAGCGCCGCCCATCCGCAGATGAAATAGGGATCGCGGAACCACCACAGGTCGCTCCACAACCACATCGCCACCGGCACCAGCATCAGCCCCGCGCCGAGCGGCGCCGGGACGCCGGTCAGGAACCCCGCCACCTTGCGGGGATGCTCGGCGGTATCGATCGAGGCGTTGAAGCGGGCGAGCCGCAGCGCCGCGCAGACCGCATAGCCGAGCGCGAAAATCCAGCCGAAACGCGGGATCTCGTTCAGCGACCAGAGGAACATGATGATCGCGGGCGAGACGCCGAAGGCGATCACGTCCGACAGCGAATCGAGCTCGGCGCCGAACCGGCTCTCGCCCTTCAGCAGCCGCGCGATCCGCCCGTCGAGCCCGTCGAGCACCCCGGCGATGGCGATGGCGATCAGCGCCTTCTCCCAGTCCCCGGCGATCGCGAAGCGCACCCCGGTCAGCCCCGAGCAGAGCGCGAGGGCGGTCACCGCATTGGGGGCGACGGCGCGCGCGGGTATGCCGCGGCGGATATTCTGACGGCGTCCGCGCATCAGGCGATCGAGGCCCCGGCCGGGAGGGGGCGGGACATCATTGCGCCGCGCCGATGCTGCGATCGGCCTCGCCGAGCCTGGCGATCACCGTCTCGCCGGCGATGGTCCGCTGGCCGAGCGCGACGCGGTGCCCGGTGCCGGCCGGCAGATAGACGTCGACCCGGCTGCCGAAGCGGATCAGGCCGACGCGCTGGCCGAGGCCGACGACGTCGCCGGCCTTGACGAAGGGCACGATGCGGCGGGCGACGAGGCCGGCGATCTGGGTGAAGCCGATGCGGGTGCCGTCGGCGCCCTCGACCAGGAAATGCTGGCGCTCATTCTCCTCGCTCGCCTTGTCGAGGTCGGCGTTGAGGAAGCTGCCGGCGATATAGGCGACGCGCTTGATCGTGCCCGCGATGGGCGTGCGGTTGATGTGGACGTCGAACACCGACATGAAGATCGAGACGCGGGTCATCGGCGCGTCGCCGAGCCCGTCCTCGCCGGCCAGCTCGCGCGGCGGCGGCACGGTGGTGATCATCGTCACCAGCCCGTCGGCGGGCGCGATCACGAGGCCCTCGCCGGTCGGGGTGCTGCGGACGGGATCGCGGAAGAAGGCGGCCACCCAGATGGTGATGCCGGCCATCGGCCAGGCGAGCGTCTCCCATGCCAGAAGAGCGAAGATCAGGCAGATCACTGCCGAGAGCAGGACGAATTTGCGACCCTCGGGATGGACGCTGGGCCAGCGCCATTTGATCGAGGTCGTTCCGATGTCGGGTTTGTCGAGGGATGTCATCGCTGCAGTGTAGGGATGCCGGATGGGGCTGACAATCATCCCGGCGACCTTCGGGGTCCGCTTTTCCGGCCGCGCTTGCGAATAATTGGGCCGGCAATGGTTGATCCTGCCGATTTGCTGGCATAGGGACGGCCGGAACTTTCCTCCCCCGGAGATAGAAAAGCATGGCGAAGATCAAGGTGAAAACTCCCGTCGTCGAGCTCGACGGCGATGAAATGACGCGGATCATCTGGCAATGGATTCGCGAGCGCCTGATCCTCCCCTATCTCGACATCGGCCTGGAATATTACGACCTGTCCGTCGAGAAGCGCGACGAGACCAACGACCAGATCACCATCGACAGCGCCAAGGCGATCCAGAAGTACGGCGTCGGCGTGAAGTGCGCGACGATCACCCCGGACGAGGCCCGCGTCGAGGAATTCAAGCTCAAGAAGATGTGGAAGTCGCCGAACGGCACAATCCGCAACATCCTGGGCGGCGTCGTGTTCCGCGAGCCGATCGTGATCAAGAACGTCCCCAGGCTGGTGCCGGGCTGGACCGATCCGATCGTCGTCGGCCGTCACGCCTTCGGCGACCAGTATCGCGCCACCGACTTCCTCGTCCCCGGCCCCGGCAAGCTCCGCATGATCTGGGAAGGCGACAATGGCGAGACCATCGAGCATGAGGTCTTCCAATATCCGTCGGCCGGCGTCGCGATGGGCATGTACAATCTCGACGAGTCGATCCGCGACTTCGCCCGCGCCAGCATGAACTATGCGGTCGATCGCGGATGGCCGCTCTATCTCTCGACCAAGAACACCATCCTCAAGGCCTATGACGGCCGCTTCAAGGACCTGTTCCAGGACGTGTTCGACGCCGAGTTCGCCGACAAGTTCAAGGCGCGCAACATCGTCTACGAGCATCGCCTGATCGACGACATGGTCGCCTCGGCGCTCAAGTGGAGCGGCAAGTTCGTCTGGGCCTGCAAGAATTACGACGGCGACGTCCAGTCGGATACCGTCGCGCAGGGCTTCGGCTCGCTCGGCCTGATGACCTCGGTGCTGATGTCGCCGGACGGCAAGACGATCGAGGCCGAGGCGGCGCACGGCACCGTCACCCGCCACTATCGCATGCACCAGGCGGGCAAGCAGACCTCGACCAACCCGATCGCCTCGATCTTCGCCTGGACGCAGGGCCTGCAGTTCCGCGGCAAGTTCGACGGGACCCCCGACGTGGTCAAGTTCGCCGAGACGCTCGAGCGCGTCTGCATCCAGACCGTCGAGAAGGGCGGGATGACCAAGGACCTCGCGATCCTGATCGGCCCGGACCAGCCCTGGATGACCACCGAGCAGTTCTTCGAGCAGATCCGCGTCAACCTCGAAGCCGAGATGGCGAACTGGAAGTAAGTTCCAGCACCTTCTGAGATCAGGGCGTCATTCCACTGGAATGGCGCCCTTTTCTTTTATCATCTACACATTAACCGCCGGCGACCGGACATGCTCGCGCCGGACGCCCAGCCCGACGATCCGCGCCGGTATCCGCTGGAGCAGCGGACAGCGGCCGATCAGCCGCAGCGCGAACGGCGCCTCCATTTGCGCGGTCGCATCGAGCGTCGGGCCGAGCACGCCGGCATGGACCGCGCGCTGCAACCCCTGGATCACCCGGACGGGCAGCATCCGCCGCGCCTGGACCTTGCCGAGCAGGCCGTCGACCGGCGCGCCCCGCGCCATCGGCCCGGCGAGGATGTTCGCCGCCGCCACCGCATCCTGGATCGCCAGGTTGATCCCCACCCCGCCGACCGGCGACATGGCATGGGCGGCGTCGCCGATCGCCAGCAGGCCGGGCCGGTGCCAGCGGGTCAGCCGGTCGAGCGAGACCGACAGCAGCTTGACGTCGTCCCAGGAGGCGATCGCGTCGAGGCTCCCCGCGATCTCGGGCTCCGCGAGCGCCACCCGCGTCCGGAAGGCGTCGAGCCCCTCGGCGCGAATGCGGTCGGCGCCGCCCTTGGCGAAGACGAAGGCGCATTGCCAATAGTCGCCCCGGTCGATCATCGCGATCACCGTGCCCGGCGCGAAGCGGCCCATCGTCTCGTTGTGCGCGGTGCGCGGCTTGGGCACCCGGAACCAGAAGACGTCGATCGGCGCGCCGAGGTCCTTGCGGGGAAGCCCCGCCGCCTCGCGCAGGATCGAGCCGCGTCCGTCGGCGGCGATCACCAGGTCGGCCGGGATCGTCTCGCCGTCGGCGAGGCGCACGCCGTCCACTCGCCCGCCCGTCTCGGTCAGCCCGACGACCTCGCTCTCCATGCGCAGCGCGAAGGTCGGCCAGCGGCTCGCCGCGTCGCGCACGAAGTCGAGGAAATGCCATTGCGGCATCATCATCATGAATTTGTGGCGAACCGGCAGATGGGTGAGGTCGGCCACCCGATAGCGCCGCCCGCCGACCGACGCCGAGACGTCGGTGACCATGTCATGCTCGCGCGCCAGCAGCGCCTCGGCGAGGCCGAGCTCGTCGAACAGCTCGATCGTCGAGGGATGGACGGTGTCCCCGCGGAAATCGCGCAGGAAATCGTCATGCTTCTCGACAACCAGCGTCTCGACGCCCGCCCGCGCGAACAACAGGCCGGCCATCATCCCGGCGGGGCCGCCGCCCGCGACGACCAGCCTGCTTCCCATCCCCGTCCTCCTCCGCTCAGCGCGGCTTGAAGGCGTAGTCTACCATGGATCGGGCGATTTCGCGCTCGCCGGTGATCGCCACGTCGGCGCCCATCTTCGAGAAATGCTCGACCTCGGCCTCGTCCTGCGCGCGGGCGATGATCCGGATCGCAGGATTGGCCTTGCGCGCGCGCTCGACGATCTGGCCGACCTCGAAGCCCTCGGCGATGGCGATGCAGAGCAGCCGCGCCTTTTCGAGCCGGGCCTGGTCGAGCGGCGACGCCTCGCAGGCATTGCCGATCAGCACGGTCGCATTGGGATGCTCCGGCAGGCCGGTCGCGTCGGGTTGCGCCTCGATGATCGTCACCTGCTCGCCCGCCTCGAGCAGCTTGCGGCCGACCAGCGATCCGACCCGGCCATAGCCGATCAGGACGACATGCCCGCGCGGCGGCGGCGGCGGCGCGGCCTCGTCCGTCACCTTCTCGGGCATCCATTTGCGCCCATAGCGCCCGACGATCGCGAAGATCAGCGGGTTGAGCAGGATCGAGATGATCGCCCCGGCGAGGATCAGGTCGCGCGCCACGGCGGGGATCAGCTTCAGCTCATGCCCCATCGTCGCCAGGATGAACGAGAATTCGCCGATCTGCGCGAGGCTGGCCGCGATGGTGAGCGCGGTGGCGGCCGAGTGGCGGAACGCCATGACGATCGCCAGCGCCGCGATCGACTTGCCGACGATGATGATCGCGACGGTGCCGAGCAGCGGCAACGGCTCGTCGGTTACGACATGCGGGTTGAACAGCATGCCGACCGAGACGAAGAACAGCACCGCGAAGGCGTCGCGCAGCGGCAGCGTCTCGTTGGCCGCGCGCTGGCTGAGCGGCGATTCGGCGAGGATCATGCCCGCGAAGAAGGCGCCCAGCGCGAAGGACACGCCGAACAGCATCGCCGCGCCGAACGCGACGCCGAGCGCGATCGCGAGCACCGCGAGCCGGAACAGCTCGCGCGAGCCGGTATGGGCGACATAGTGCAGCGCCCAGGGGATCACCCGCCGGCCGACGATCATCATGAAGGCGATGAAGGCGATGACCTTGCCGACCGTCAGCGCCAGGACCGCCCAGATCGCGCTGCCGCCGCCGCTTCCGCCCTGCGCCAGCGCCGGCAGCAGCACGAGCGCGAGCACCATCGCCAGGTCTTCGACGATCAGCCAGCCCACCGCGATCTTGCCGCGCTCGGTGTCGAGGATCTTGCGCTCCTGCAACGCGCGCAGCAGCACCACCGTGCTGGCGACCGACAAGGCCAGGCCGAAGACGATGCCGCCCGCCAGGCTCCAGCCCAGCAACGCCGCCAGGCCCATGCCCATCAGCGTCGCCACTGCGATCTGCGTGACGGCGCCCGGAATCGCGATCTTGCGCACGGCCATCAGGTCGCGCACCGAGAAATGCAGGCCGACGCCGAACATCAGCAGGATGACGCCGAGTTCGGCGAGTTCGTTGGCGAGATGCTGATCCGCGACATAGCCCGGCGTGAAGGGGCCCGCCGCGACGCCGGCCATCAGGTAGCCGACCAAAGGAGGAATGCGGAGCCGTTGGGCGACCGCGCCGAAGATGAAAGCCAGCGTTAGGCCGCCGACGATGGTTGCGATGAGCGGTGTCGCGTGAGGCACGCGGCGGGGTCTCCCTTCCTATGAGATGGTCGTGATCGTCGTTTAATGATGGAGTCGGGCCCCCGAGGAAAGGAAATTTCTCCGCAGGGTGTTCAGGGCGCCCGTCATCCGCAATGATCGACGGATGGCGCTACCCATTCATTCCGCGGCTTTCAGCGATTCGCTCGTCGTCCTGGGCACCGCGGGCCTCGTCATCCCCGCCTTCGCCCGCTTCCGCATCACCCCCGTCATCGGCTTCATCCTGGTCGGCATGCTGGTGGGGCCCAACGGTCTGGGCCGGCTGATCGACGAGGTTCCGTGGCTCTATTATGTGACGATCGGCAATCCGCGCTCGATCGAGCCCTTCGCCGAGTTCGGCATCGTCCTGTTGCTCTTCTCGATCGGCCTCGAGCTGAGCTTCAAGCGATTATGGGGCCTGCGCCGGACGGTGTTCGGGCTGGGCTCCTCGAAGCTGGCCCTGTCGGCGCTGCTGATCGGCGGCGGCCTCTGGCTGTTCGGCCAGACGCCGAACGGCTCGTTCGGCCTCGGCCTCGCGCTGGCGCTCTCCTCGACCGCGCTGGTGCTGCCGATGGTCGGCACCAGCGGCGCGGTCGGCCAGCGGGCCTTCGGCATCCTCCTGTTCGAGGATCTCGCGCTGGTGCCGATCGTGTTCATCCTCGGCGCGATGGCGCCCTATGGCGAAACCGACGGATGGGACGGGCTGCTGTTCACGGTCGCCTCCGGGATCGGCGTGATCGCGGTGATGATGGTCGGGGGGCGGCTGATCCTGCCCCGCTTGTTCGCGCAGGCCGCGCGCGCCAAGAATCCCGAGCTGTTCCTGTCGGCCAGCCTGCTCGTCGTCATCCTCGCCAGCATCGCGACCACCGCGGTCGGCCTGTCGCCGATCGTCGGCGCGCTGGTCGCCGGCCTGCTGATCGCCGAGACCGACTATCATGCCGAGGTCGACCTGGTCACCGCGCCGTTCAAGGGGCTGGCGCTCGGCATCTTCCTGATCACCGTCGGCATGTCGGTCGACCCGCTTATGATCCTCGCCAATTGGGACAGCGTCGCGCTGGCGGTCGTCGCGATCGTCGCCGCCAAGGCGCTGGTCACCGCCTTCCTGCTGCGCTTCTGGGGCGCGAAGCGGGCGGTCGCGGCCGAGACCGGGCTGCTGATGTCCTCCCCGTCGGAAACCACGCTGATCGTGCTCGCCACCGCGGCGCAGGCGCGGCTGATCGATCCCGGCACCGCCGGCTTCTGGCAGGTGGTGACCGCGATCGGGCTGACGATCACCCCGATCCTCGCCAAGATCGGGCACGACATCGCCCGTCGGGTCGACGAGCGCGAGACCGCCGCCGACCCCGACCTGTCGGACACGATCCAGGCACGCGCGATCATCGCCGGCTTCGGCCGCGTCGGGCGGCTCGTCGCGCAGATGCTCGATGCGCACAACAAGCCCTATATCGCCGTCGATGCCGATATCGACACGGTGATCAATGCCCGTCGGCGCGGCTACAAGGCGATGTTCGGCGATGTCGCCAAGCCGGGCATGCTCGACCATCTCGACCTGTCGCGCTCGACCGCGCTGATCCTGACGATGGACGATCCGGTGCAGGTCGTCCGCATCACCCGGCTCGCGCGGCAGAATTATCCCGAGCTGACGATCGTCGCCCGCGCCCGCGATCCGAACCACGCGGCGGAACTCTATCGCGCCGGCGCCACCGACGCCGTGCCCGAGACGATCGAATCCTCCCTGCAATTGTCGGAGGCGGTGCTGGTCGACCTCGCCGTGCCGATGGGACCGGTGATCGCCTCGATCCACGAGAAGCGCGCCGAGCTGCGCGCCAAGATCATGGAAATGGGCCAGATCGACCGCGAGCCGGCGTTCGGCCGCCGCCGGCTGCGCGACGCCGTCCCCGAGCAGGAGTAGATTTCCGGCGCACCGTCCCATCGCGCTGTTGCAGCGGCGCGGGCGCCGGGATAATCCGTGTCGGGGGTGTTCCTCTCGGGGAGCCGCATGGCCGAGTCCACAGATTATGTGTTCAAGCCGCACGAGCGGCCGACACTTCCAGGTTCGCCGGCCAATCCCGATCATCCCTCGCGTCGCCGGATGGGCTATTTCGCGATCGGCTGCCTGATCGGCGTCACCGGCGGGCTCGGCAATGCGCTGGTGACGGTGAACCTCAACTTCGCGCAGGGGACGCTCGGCCTCAACAGCGACGAGGCGACCTGGCTGACCGCCGCCTATTTCATGACCAACGTCACCGCCAACCTGCTGCTGGTGAAGTTCCGCCAGCAGTTCGGGCTGCAGATGTTCATCCGCTACATGCTCGCCGCCTATGCGGTGACCGCCCTCGCCCACCTGCTGGTCCACGATTTCTGGACCTCGGTCGCGGTGCGCGCGGCGAGCGGGATCGCGGCGAGCGGCCTGAGCACGCTGACCGTGCTCTATCTGTCGCAGGGCATGTCGGCGCCGAAGCGGCTGGCCGGGATCATGATCGGCATCAGCATCCCGCAGCTCGCCACCCCGCTCGCGCGGGTGCTCTCCCCCGGCCTGCTGATCTGGGGCGACTGGCACATGCTCTACTGGTTCGAGCTGGGGATGACGCTGGCGACGCTCGCCGCCGTCATGTCGCTGCCGCTGCCGCCCAGCGAACGGGTCCACGCGTTCGAGAAGCTCGATTTCCTGACCTTCGCGCTGCTCGCGCCCGGACTGTGGCTGCTCGTCGCGGTGCTCAGCGAGGGGCGGATCCAGTGGTGGGCGGAGCGCCCCTGGATCGGCTGGTCGCTGGCCGGCAGCATCGCGCTGATCGCCGCCGCGCTGGTGGTCGAGCACCATCGCGTCAACCCGCTGATCAACACCCGCTGGCTCGGCACGCGGGAGATGGTGCGGCTGATCGCGGTGGCGTCGTCGATCCGCATCCTGCTGTCCGAACAGGCGTTCGGATCGGTTGGCCTGCTCACCACGCTGGGCATGCTCAACGACCAGATGGTGACGCTCAACCTCGTCATCATCGTCGCCTCGGTCGCCGGCATCGCCGCGGCGGTGCTGACCTTCCGGCCCGCCAATGTCGCGCGGCCGCTGACCATCGCGGTGATCCTGATCGCGATCGGATCGTTCATGGACGCCGACACGACCAACCTCACCCGTCCGTCGAGCTTCTATGTCAGCCAGGCGATCATCGGCTTCGCCTCGCTGCTGTTCATGGCGCAGGCGATCGTGATCGGCATCGCCCGCACCCTGCTCGCCGGGACCAAGCATTTCATCAGCTTCATCGTGCTGTTCAGCCTCAGCCAGAGCATCGGCGGCCTGGTCGGATCGGCGCTGCTCGGCACCTTCCAGGTGGTCCGCGAGAAGTATCATTCGCACGAGCTGGTTCAGTCGATCGTGATGAGCGATCCGCAGGTCGCCGCGCGGATCGGCGCCGGCGCCCGCTCGCTCGGCGGGGTGATCGGCGATCCGGTGCTGCAAGGCGCGCAGGGTGCGGCGCTGCTCGCCCGCACCGTCACGCGCGAGGCGAACATCCTCGCCTATAACGACGTCTTCCTGCTGATCGGCGTCCTCGCCGTCGCGACCGTGATCTGGAGCTACGGCATCCGCCTGTCGATGCGCCGGCGCGGGGAAATCTCACCGGTACTGGAACTGCAACGGCGCATGGCGCAGGGGAAATGAGATGAGCGACCGCGATCCCGCCACCGAAGCCACTTCCAGCACCACCGACGTCGCCGACACGCTCCAGTCGCCGCCGAGCGGATGGGCGCCGCCGCCGCGCAGCCGCAGCGTGACGATCGCGATCGTCGCGATCGCCGTCGTCGCGATCCTCGCCATCCTCTATGCGTGGCAGCTGCCGCCCTTCGCCGGCTTCTCCGAACGGACCGACAATGCCTATGTGCGCGGCCGGGTGACGATCATCAGCCCGCAGGTCAGCGGCTATGTGACCAGCGTGCCCGTCCAGGACTTCGCCGAGGTGAAGGCGGGACAGGTCCTCGCGACGATCGACGACCGCATCTATCGCGCGCGGGTGGCGCAGGCGGAGGCCAATGTCGCGGCGCAGGAGGCTTCGCTCGCCAATTCGACCCAGGCGCAGCGATCGCGCGAGGTGGCGACCGCCAGCCAGGACGCCGCGATCGCCAATGCCCGCGCCCAGCTCGTCCGGGCCGAGGCCGACATGCGCCGCGCCGACGCGCTGATCGCCGACGGATCGATCTCGGCGCGTGAGCGCGACCAGACCCGCGCGGCCCTGCTCGCCGCGCAGGCCGGCGTCCGCCAGGCCGAGGCCGCCCGCGCGATCGGCACCCAGGATGTCCGCACCGTGCTGGTCGGGCGCGGCGGGCTGACCGCGGCGGTCGAGGGCGCCCGCGCCCAGCTCCGCCTCGCCCGGATCGACCTCGACAACACGGTGATCCGCGCGCCGGTCGCCGGGCAGCTCTCCGAGATCGGCGTGCGTAACGGCGCGTTCGTCACGGCCGGCACCCAGCTGATGTTCCTGGTGCCGCACGACGCCTGGGTGGTCGCCAATTTCAAGGAGGCGCAGACCCGGGACATGCGGGTCGGCCAGGGCGCGAGCTTCAAGGTCGACGCGCTGGGCGGGGCCAAGCTGACCGGCCATGTCGAGAATATCGCGCCCGCCGCCGGCTCCGAGTTCGCCGTGCTCAAGGCCGACAACGCCACCGGCAATTTCGTCAAGGTGGCGCAGCGCATCTCGGTCCGCATCCGCATCGACCCCGGACAGGAGCTCGCCCGCCGCCTGCGCCCGGGCATGTCGGTCGAGGCGAAGATCCACACGAGCGGGTCGCTCTGATGCGGCGCGGCAGCCTGCTCCTGCCCTTGCTTCTCGGCGGATGCGCGGCCGGCCATGTGAAGCCGGTGGCGGTGCCTCCAGTCGACGCCCCCGCCGCCTGGCGGACCGCCGCCCCGCTGTCGGCGGTCGAGCGCGACTGGTGGACCGGCTTCAGCGATCCGGCGCTGACCGCACTGGTCGATCGCGCGCTCGCCAACAACAGCGACATCGGCATCGCCGCCGGGCGGGTGCGCGAAGCGCGGGCCAATCTGGCGGCGGCGCGCGCGACGCTGCTCCCGACGCTCGACGCCAACCTGACCGGCGGTCGGACGCGCAGCATCAGCCCCTTCGGCACCGCCGAGGTCCAGAACGCCGCGCAGCCGCAGGTCCAGGCCGCTTATGAGATCGACCTGTTCGGCCGCCTCGCCGACCAGCGATCGGCCGCGCGCAGCGCCTACCTCGCGAGCGAGGCCGCCCGCGACGCGGTTCGCCTCGCCATCGCCTCGGCAACCGCGAGCGGCTATGTCACGCTGCTCGGGCTCGACACCCGGCTCGACATCGCCCGCCACACGCTGGCGGCGCGCGAGACGTCGCTGAAGATCGCCCGCTCGCGCGTCTCGAACGGCTATTCGCCCAAGCTCGAACTGCAACAGGCGCAGGCCGAATATGACGCGACCGCCGCGATCGTCCCGCAGATCGAGCTCGCCGTCGCGCGGACCGAGCACGGCCTGAACCTGCTGACCGGCGACACGCCCCAGGCGATCGGCCGGGGCGCGACGCTGGCCACGCTCGCGCAGCCGCCGCTCGCGGGCGGGCTGCCGTCCGAGCTGCTGCGCCGCCGCCCCGACATCGCCCAGGCCGAGCGCCAGCTCGCCGCCGCCGACAGTTCGCTCGCGGTCGCGCGCAAGCGCTTCCTGCCGCAGCTCCGCCTGTCGGCCAGCGCCGGCGCGGCCTTCTCCAGCCTGCTCGACGACCCGATCACCCTCTGGCAGGTCGGCGGCAGCATCCTCGCGCCGATCTTCCAGGGCGGGCGGCTGACCGCGCAGGCCGAGGCGGCGGCCGGGCAGCGCGACCAGGCCGCCTTCGCCTATCGCAAGGCGGTGCTGACCGGCTTCCGCGAGGTCGAGGACGCGCTGGCGTCGGTGCGGCGGATCGACGAGCAAGTCGCGCTCGCGACCCACCAGCGCGATACGCTCGCCGAAGCGCTGCGGCTGGCGACCAACCGCTATCGCGAAGGCTATTCGCCCTATCTCGAACAGCTCGACGCGCAGCGCCAACTGCTCGCCGCCGAACTCAACCTCGCCCAGCTCCAGAGCGACGGCTTCGCCGCGCGGATCCAGCTCTACCAGGCGCTGGGCGGCGGCTGGACGGCGGCGGACGAGGAATCCGGCCGACCCTGATCGCGAATCGGGCTGGGGCACGTTGGCATGTTCCCCCCTGCCCCGACGCCTGCTATCCACCCCGGCATGTCATCCAAGCATCTCTATCTGGTCGACGGCTCCGGCTATATTTTCCGGGCCTATCATCGCCTGCCGCCGCTCACCAACCGCCACGGAATCCCGGCCGGGGCCGTCTACGGCTTCACGACGATGCTGTGGAAGCTGATCAACGAGCTGCACCAGGCCGACGGCCCGACTCACCTGGCGGTGATTCTCGACGCCTCGTCGAAGACCTTCCGCAACGAGATGTACGACCAGTACAAGGCGCACCGGCCGCCGCCGCCCGAGGACCTGGTGCCGCAATTCCCGCTGATCCGCGACGCGGTGCGCGCCTTCTCGGTCCCCTGCATCGAGGAATTGGGGCTCGAGGCCGACGACATCATCGCCTGCTATGCCGAAGCCGCGCTGGCGCAGGACTGGCAGGTCACGATCGTCTCGTCCGACAAGGACCTGATGCAGCTCATCCGGCCCGGCCTCGACCTGCTCGACACGATGAACAACCGCCGCCTCGGCCGCGAGCATGTGCTGGAGAAGTTCGGCGTCGAGCCGGAGGCGCTGGGCGACGTGCTCGCGCTGATGGGCGACAGCGTCGACAATGTCCCCGGCGTCCCCGGCATCGGACCCAAGACCGCGAGCCAGCTCATCCAGCAGTTCGGCACCCTCGACGCGGTGCTGGCCAGCACCGACCAGATCACCAAGCCCAAGCTCAAGCAGTCGCTGATCGACCATGCCGACAACGCCCGGCTGTCGCGCGAGCTGGTCCGCCTGAAATGCGATGCGCCGCTGCCCGAGCCGCTCGACGGGCTGGAATTGAAGGGCCTGCCGCCCGAGCCGCTGCGCGCCTTCCTGGAGGACCAGGGCTTCAAGTCGCTGCTCGCCAAGGTGCAGGGCGATGGCCCCGCCACCCTGCCGACCGGCGGCCCGACCATGCTGGCGCTCGCGCCCGGCGCCGAGGAGAAGCCGGCGCCCGTGATCGCGCAGGTGCCGTTCAACCATAAGGATTACGAGACCGTCGTCGACGAGGCGGCGCTCGACCGCTGGATCGCCGACGGCTTCGCCTGCGGCCGGATCGCGGTTGACACCGAGACCGACAATGTCGATCCGGTCCGCGCCAACCTGGTCGGGGTCAGCCTGTCCACCGCGCCGGGCAAGGCCTGCTACATCCCGCTCGCCCATATCGGCGACGGGCTGCTGTCGGAGACGCCCAGGCAGATCGCGATGGACGCGGCGCTGGCGAAGCTCAAGCCGCTGCTCGAAGCCGCGCATATCCTCAAGATCGGCCAGAACATCAAATATGACATGGTCGTGCTGGCCAAATACGGCGTCGACGTCGCGCCCTATGACGACACGATGCTGCTGTCCTACGATCTCGACGCCGGGCTCGGCGGCCACGGCATGGACGAGCTGGCGCAGCGCCACCTCGACCATGCCTGCATCGAGTTCAAGACGGTGTGCGGCACCGGCAAGAGCCAGATCAGCTTCGACAAGGTGACGCTCGACGTCGCCACCGAATATGCCGCCGAAGACGCCGACGTCACGCTGCGCCTGTGGCAGCTGCTGAAGGGGCGGCTCGCGCCCGAGGCGGCGACCCGCGTCTATGAGCTGATCGACCGGCCGCTGGTGCCGGTGCTGGCGGGCATGGAGCGCGCCGGCATCAAGGTCGACCGCGAGGAACTGGCCCGGCTGTCGGCCGAGTTCTCGGGCGAGGCGACCCGGCTGGAGGCCGCGATCCACGCCGAGGCGGGGACGCCGTTCACCGTCGGCAGCCCCAAGCAGCTCGGCGACATATTGTTCGACAAGATGGGCCTGAAGGGCGGCCGCAAGGGCAAGACCGGGGTCTATTCGACCGACGTCACCGAACTGGAGCGGCTCGCGGGCGACGGCGTGGCGATCGCGCGGCTGGTGCTCGACTGGCGTCAGCTCACCAAGCTGCGCTCGACCTATACCGACGCGCTCCAGCAGCAGATCAATCCGGCGACGGGCCGGGTCCACACCTGCTTCTCGATGGCGGTCGCGCAGACCGGCCGGCTGTCCTCGACCGATCCCAACCTCCAGAACATCCCGATCCGCAGCGACCATGGCCGCCGCATCCGCGACGCCTTCGTGGCCGAGCCGGGCAAGCTCATCCTGTCGGCCGACTATTCGCAGATCGAGCTGCGGCTGGCGGCGCACATGGCCGACGTGCCGGCGCTGAAGGACGCCTTCGCGCGCGGCGACGACATCCACGCGCTGACCGCGCAGGAGGTGTTCGGCGAGGTCAACCGCGACACCCGCGCGCGCGCCAAGACGATCAACTTCTCGATCCTCTACGGCATCTCCGCCTGGGGCCTCGCCGGGCGCCTGGAGGTCTCGCGCGAGGAAGCGCAGGGGATGATCGACCGCTATTTCTCCCGCTTCCCCGGCATCAACCACTATATCGCCGCGACCCTCGGCCAGGTCCGCGACCAGGGCTATGTGTCGACGCTGTTCGGCCGCAAGACCCATCTGCCGTGGATCAGGAGCGCCAAGCAGGGCGAGCGCCAGTCCGCCGAGCGCCAGGCGATCAACGCCCCGATCCAGGGCACGTCCGCCGACATCATCAAGCGCGCGATGGTGCGGATGAACCCCGCGCTCGCCGCCGCCGGGCTGGGCGACGTGAAGATGCTGCTCCAGGTCCATGACGAACTGGTGTTCGAGCTGGCGCCCGAGCAGGTCGAGCCGGCATCGGCGGTGATCCGCGCGGTGATGGCGGGCGCGGCCGAGCCGATCGTCCGGCTGTCGGTGCCGCTGGGCGTCGAGATCGGCACGGGGCCGAGCTGGGGCGCCGCGCATTGAGCCTTCCCCCCGAGACCGCCCCGCCGACCGCCGACACGCTGCAGGAGGGCGACGACATCAAGGCGCTCGCCAAGGGCGGACGCACCAATTTCTTCGGCTTCCTGCTGCGCCTCGCCGCGCGCCTGCCCTTCCTGTTCATCGCCGGGCGCTGGTACGGCGCCGAAGCGCTGGGCCGCTTCGCCTATGCGGTGATCATCGTCGAATTCGTCGCGACGCTGGCGACGCTGGGCCTCAAGCGCGGCCTTGCCGAACAGCTTTCGGCGACCGACCGGCCCCATGTCCACGTCGTCTGGGACGGGCTGCTGATGGGGGCGATCGCCTCGGCGGTCGCGGCGACGGTGCTCGGCGCGGTGCCGGAGCTGATGTTCCCGAACAGCGGGATCAACGGGCTCGAATGGCTGCTGCCGCTGACCATCTTCGCGCTCGCCTGGTCCGACATCGCCCTCGCCGCGCTCGCCTATCGGCTCGATATCGGCGCGACGGTGCGGGCGCGCTCGGTCATCGAGCCCTGGACGATCAGCATCGCCGCCTTCGGCCTCGCCTTCTACTCACTGCGCGACGGCCTGATCATCGCCTATGTCGTGTCGATGGTCGCGGCGCTGGTGGCGTCGATCTGGCCCTTGCTCAAGAGCTTCGGCTGGCCGCACGGCTGGCGGCCGCGCCCGGCGGCCCTGTTCATGCTCGCGCGCCGCAACGTCCCGCTGGCCGCCGCCGACGCGATCGAATGGGGATCGCGCCGCCTCGACATCGCCATCCTCGGCCTGTTCTTCTCGCCGGTGATCGTCGGCATCTACTACGTCGCGCAGCAGGTCGCCTCGCTGCCGCAGAAGCTCAAGACCAGCTTCGACCCGATCCTCGGCCCGGTGATCACCCGCAACCTCGAAGCCGGCAACCGGCTCGCGGTGGCGAAGCAGGTCGCGCAGGTCGGCTTCTGGATCATCGCCGCCCAGACCGCCGTCGGCCTGGCGCTCGGCATTCCCGGCGAAGGCGTGATGGGCCTGGTCGGGCCCAATTTCGTCGCCGGCAACACCGCGCTCGCCTTCCTGCTGATCGCCGAGGTGGTCGCCGCGACCGCGGCGGTCTCGGAAGCCGCGTTGATCTACGTCGCGCGGCACCTGAACCTTTGGATATCGATGGGCATGATCGGCATCCAGATCATGCTGAGCTTCGCGATCGTGATGATCATGCGCGACCAGTTCGCCCTGCCCGTCCTGTGGCAGGCCGCGGGCCCGGCGATCGCGCTGGCGATGGCGCTCGGCATCGCCTCGATCATGAAGGCGAAGCTCTTGTCGCGGCTGCTCGGCGCGCCGGTCTCGGGCTGGCGCTGGCCGCTGGTCTGGGCGGCGCTGGCGGCGGGCGTCGTCGGCTATCTGGCGACGCGGCTTCCCGAATGGCTCGAACTGCTGCTCGGCATCCCGGCGATCCTGCTGGTGTTCGGGGCGATCATCTGGCGCTTCGGCTTCACCAGCGAGGACCGGACGCTGTTCCGCCTCAAGGAGGCCTGAGCTTCAGCTCCCCGGCGACGGCAGCGGCACGATGACCCCGCGGTCGGGTACGTCCTCGCGCCAGCGGACCGAGCCATAGGGGCGCTCCAGCTTGCGGCGGACGCGGATCGGGTCCTTGTCGCGGTGGAAGTCGATCGCGATCTGCCAGGTCTCGAGATCGGCGATGGTCAGGCGGCTGCGCTGGCGCAGATAATCGTGCCAGGTCGGGGTGTGATAGCGCTCGGTCCACAGCTCGGGATCGCCGACGTCGCGCGAGATCGACCAGCCATAGCCGCCGGTGCGGTGGCGGATCGCCTCGACCGGCATCATCGCCGTGTAGAAGCCGCGCGCCTGGTCGAGCGGCACGCGATATTCGATGGTGACGACGATCGGGCCGCTGCGCCCGTTGAGGTCGAGATTGGTCTCCGGCTCGCTGAGCGGCGTATCGCGGTCGCGCTGCTCCTCGACCGCCGGCATCCGCCAGACCAGGCTGGCCGCGATCGTCAGGATCAGCGCAGTGCCCGAGGCGACGAGCGCGAGGCCGGTGCCCTCCGACGCGGCGATCCGGCCCCAGGCCCAACCGCCGATCGTCATTCCGCCGCAGACCGCCGTCACGCAGGCCGCCAGCGCCCGGCCCGTCACCCAGCGCGGCGACGACATCTGGATGTTGATGTTGCACAGCGCCATCGAGATCATCCACCCCGATCCCGCGCCCATCACCAGCAGGCCGGTCAGCACGCCGTGACGGCTGAGGCCTGTGCCGATCATGCACAGCCCCATCAGCGCGCTGGCGAGCCCGACCGAAACCTCGTCCGACAACCGTTCCTTGATCGGTGTCAGGAACAGCGCCCCGAGCACCGCGCCGCCGCCGAAGCAGCCGAGCAGCACGCCGTAGAGGGTGGCGTCGCCGTGGAGCAGTTCGCGCGCGACCAGCGGCATCAGCGCCGACGCCGCCACGCCGGCGAAGGCGATCAGCAGGGTCCGCACCAGCACCGCGCGGATCGGCGGCGAATAGACGACGTAGCGCGCGCCCGAGATCACCGCGCGGCCCAGTGCCTCGGGCGGCAGGCGCGAGGTTTCGGGCAGGCGGCGCCAGAAGATCATGACGACGATCAGCGGGACATAGGCGAGCGCGTTGAAGGCGAAGGCCGCGAGCACGCCGGCCAGCGCGACGAGCAGGCCGCCGATCGCCGGGCCGAAGCTGCGCGCGATATTGTAGCTGATCGAGTTGAGCGCGATCGCCTGCGCCAGCTCGCGCGACGGCACCTGTTCGCCCACCGAACTCTGCCAGGCGGGGCCGAACAGCGCCGTGCCGGTGCCGACGACGAAGCAGAAGAACAGGATCCAGCCCGGCGTCAGCAGGCCCAGCGCGGTGACGAGGCTGAGGCCGAGCGCGCCCAGCAAGGCGATCGACAGCGCGACCAGGGCGATCTTGCGCCGGTCGTAGCTGTCGGCGATCGCGCCCGCGAACAGCGACAGCAGCATCAGCGGCGCGAAGGTCGCCGACTGGACCAGCGCGACCATGTCGGCGCGCCCGGTGAGCTGGGTCATCGCCCAGGCCGCGCCGACGCCCTGGATGAGCTGGCCGAAATTGGAGAAGAGGCTGGCCGTCCAGATGCGACGGAACAGGCCATGGCGCAGCGGATCGAAAGGCCCTACCCGCCCTGCCGCTTCCCCGCCGCCATCGGCCATGTCAGCCCGTCCCCCTTTGTCCTGCTGCTCCTTAATGCGGAAGCGCCGTCAGCGATCAATGCCGGAAGTGGCGCATGCCCGTGAAGACCATCGCGAGCCCGGCCTCGTCCGCCGCTGCGATCACCTCGGCGTCGCGGATCGACCCGCCAGGCTGGATCACCGCCGTCGCCCCGGCCTCGACCGCCGCCAGCAGGCCGTCGGCGAAGGGGAAAAAGGCATCCGACGCGACCGCCGAGCCGATCGTGCGCGGCGTCGCCCAGCCCGCCTTCTCGGCGGCGTCCTTCGCCTTCCAGGCGGCGATGCGCGCCGATTCGAGCCGGTTCATCTGGCCGGCGCCGACGCCGGCGGTCGATCCGCCCCTGGCGTAGACGATCGCGTTCGACTTGACGTGCTTGGCGACCGTCCAGGCGAACAGGCAGTCCTTGAGTTCCTGGTCGGTCGGCGCGCGCTTCGTCACCACCTTGAGATCGTCGAGGCCGATCCGGCCGTTGTCGCGCGACTGGAGCAGGACGCCGCCGGCGATGCTCTTCATCGTCATGCCGGCGCGCGCCGGATCGGGCAGCTCGCCGGTCAGCAGCAGGCGGAGGTTCTTCTTCTTCGCGAACACCGCCTTGGCGTCGTCGTCGGCGTCGGGCGCGGCGACGACCTCGGTGAAGATGCCGCTGATCGCCTCGGCGGTCTTGCCGTCGAGCGGCCGGTTGACCGCGATGATGCCGCCGAAGGCCGAGACGCTGTCGCAGGCGAGCGCCGCCTCATAGGCCTCGATCAGCGTGTCGGCGCTGGCGACGCCGCAGGGGTTGGCATGCTTGACGATGACGACGGTCGGCGGGCCGTCGCGGAATTCGCTGACCAGCTCGAGCGCGGCGTCGGCGTCGTTGTAATTGTTGTAGCTCAGCTCCTTGCCCTGCACCTGGGTCGCCTGGGCGATGCCGCGCGGGGACGGGCCGACCGGCAGGTAGAGCGCCGCTTGCTGGTGGGGGTTCTCGCCATAGCGCAGCTCCTCGGCCTTGCGGACCGGGATGGAGAGCGCCTCCGGGAAGAACTGGCCCTGGTCGGCATGGGCGAACCAGGAGGAGATCATCGCGTCATAGGTCGCGGTCGCGGCGAACGCCTTGGCGGCGAAGCGCTTGCGCAGCGCGAAGTCGGTGGTGCCGCCGCTGGCGATGATCTCGGCATAGTCGGCCGGATCGGTCGCGATCGTCACATAGGCGTGGTTCTTGGCCGCCGAGCGGACCATCGACGGTCCGCCGATGTCGATATTCTCGATGATCTCGTCGCGGCCGGCGCCCTTCGCGACGGTCTGCGCGAAGGGATAGAGGTTGACCACCACCAGGTCGATCGCGCCGATGCCGTGATCGGTCATCGCTTTCGCATGTTCGGGATCGTCGCGGACGCTGAGCAGGCCGCCATGGACCATCGGGTGCAGCGTCTTGACCCGCCCGTCCATCATCTCCGGGAAGCCGGTGATGTCGGAGATGTCCTTCACGTCGAGCCCGGCGTCGCGCAGCGCCTTGGCGGTGCCGCCGGTCGAGACCAGCTCGACGCCCCACCCCGCCAGCGCCCGGCCCAACTCGACCAGCCCGCTCTTGTCGGAGACCGACAGCAGCGCGCGCTTGATGGCGACTTTGTCGGGGGCGGGCGTGGTCGGGGTCTTCATGATGCGATCCTGTCGAGGGTGGCGGCTGTTCGACGCCGGTTAGGCGAAGCCGACACGAAATGCCAGCAAGCTTCCTCCCCATTTTATGGGGAGGGGGACCATCCGAAGGATGGTGGAGGGGGCGGCGGCGCAGACGCCGCTGCGCGGCACCCCTCCACCGCCTGCGGCGGTCCCCCTCCCCGAGCAAGCTCGGGGAGGATCAACCAGCCTCAGCCGAGCGCCTTGATCGCGCTGCGGCCGGCATAGACGGCGACCGGGCCCAGTTCCTCCTCGATGCGGATGAGCTGGTTGTACTTGGCGAGCCGGTCCGAACGGGCGAGGCTGCCGGTCTTGATCTGGCCGCAGTTGGTGGCGACGGCGAGGTCGGCGATCGTCGAATCCTCGGTCTCGCCCGAGCGGTGCGACATGACCGCGGTGTAGCCGGCGCGCTGCGCCATGTTGACCGCCTCGAGCGTCTCCGACAGCGTGCCGATCTGGTTGACCTTGACGAGCAGCGAGTTGGCGAGGCCGTCCTTGATGCCCTGGGCGAGCCGCGCCGGATTGGTCACGAACAGGTCGTCGCCGACCAGCTGGACCTTGTGGCCGATCTTGTCGGTGAGGATCTTCCAACCCTCGAAATCATCCTCGCCCATGCCGTCCTCGACCGAGACGATCGGATAGCGCGCGCAGAGATCGGCCAGATAGTCGGCCATCTCGGCCGGCGAGCGCTTCACGCCCTCGCCATGAAAGTCGTAGACGCCGTCCTTGAAGAATTCGGTCGCGGCGCAGTCGAGCGCGAGGACGACGTCGTCGCCCGGCTTGTAGCCGGCCTTCTCGATCGACTGCATGATGAAGTCGAGCGCGTCGGGGGCCGAGGCGAGGTTGGGGGCGAAGCCGCCCTCGTCGCCGACGGCGGTCGCGAGGCCCTTGTCGTGGAGCGCCTTCTTCAGCGTGTGGAAGATCTCCGATCCGGCGCGGACCGCGTCGAACAGGGTCGGCGCGCCGACCGGCATGATCATGAATTCCTGGAAGTCGATCGGGTTGTCGGCATGGGCGCCGCCGTTGATGATGTTCATCATCGGCACCGGCAGCACCTGCGCCGAGACGCCGCCGACATAGCGGTAGAGCGGCAGCGCGCGGGCCTCGGCCGCCGCGCGGGCGACCGACAGGCTGGCGCCGAGGATGGCGTTGGCGCCGAGCCGGCCCTTGTTCGGGGTGCCGTCGAGCTCGATCAGGCGGGCGTCGATCTCGCTCTGGTCCTCGGCCTCCATGCCGATGATCGCGTCGGCGATCTCGTCGTTGACGGCGTCGACCGCGTCCTGGACGCCCTTGCCGAGCCAGCGGCTCTTGTCGCCGTCGCGCTTCTCGACCGCCTCATAGGCGCCGGTCGACGCGCCCGAGGGCACCGCCGCGCGGCCGAAGCTGCCGTCCTCCAGCGTGATGTCGACCTCGACCGTGGGATTGCCGCGGCTGTCGATGATCTGGCGGGCATGGACGTCGACGATGGCGGTCATGGGCGCGTACCTTTGCTGATGGACGTTGGGATGCGCGCGCTCTATCCGCGAGATTGGCGTTAGGCAAATATTGAAGTCGTTTCGGGTCTGGTAAAGGAACGCTATCCGCCCCATTTGGTTGATGAGCTGGCCTCTTTTGATGGAGACGATCGACATGGCGACCGAAAATCAGGACAGCGGTCCGCGCGCCGGCAAGGCGTTCGACAGCGCCCGCAAGGCGTTCAACGACACCGCCGCCGGCTTCACCGGACAGGCGGAAGCGCGCGCCCGCGACTATGCCTCGCAAGGCAAGGATCGCGCCGTGGAGGCGCTCGACAACGTCGCCGGGCTGGTCGGCGACGCCGCATCGCAGGTGAGCGAGAAGCTCGGCGACCAATATGGCGGCTATGTCCAGCAGGCCGCCAACGCGGTCAGCGGGTTCGCCGCGACGCTGCGCGACAAGGACGCCGACGAGCTGATCGACGACGCCCGCAACGTCGTCCGCTCCTCGCCGGCCGTGGCGATCGCGGCCGCCGCCGCCGTGGGCTTCCTGCTCGCGCGGGTCGTCAAGTCGGGGCTGACGCCCAAGGGCGAGACGGCGGACGATGGCGTGGCATCCCCCGCGCCCAAGCCCGCCGCCCGCAAGAGCGCCCCTCGCACGGCACCGAAGGCGGCCGCCAAGCCCAAGCCCAAGGCAGCGCCGAAACCGAAGGCCGCCAAGGCTCCGTCCGCCGCGACCCCGGCGACGTCCGACGACACGCCGCCCGCAGCCTGATCCTTGACGGCGGGGCGCCCAGAGGAACAGGAGCCGCTCGGCGCGCTGATGGCGCGGCTGATCGAGGACGGCCGCGCGCTCGCCAAGGCCGAGCTCGCCCTGTTCCGGACCGACTTCTACCGCCGCATCGGCCGGGCGCGGACCGGCGCCCTGCTCTGCCTGATCGGCGCGATCATGGGCCAGGCGGCGGCGGTGACCTTCCTCGTCACCCTGTCCTTCGTCCTGACGCCGTGGATCGGCCGGCTCGGCGGGGCGGCGGTCTCGGTGCTGCTCGGCGTCGGCGCGGCGGTGCTGCTGATCCGGATCGGCGTCCGCAAGCTGATGCTGGTGGTCGAGGATGCCGACGACGACGATGAGGCGGACGGCATCGCCCCCGTGCATCCCAGCCCGATCGACGAGCTGTTCGAACGGGTCCGGCGGCGGTCGCAGGACGCCCGCAACCAGCTCGTCGAGACGGTGGGCGAGGCGCAGGCGCGGCTCCATCCCCAGGCGCTGGTCGCCGACCTGGCCGAGATCGTCGTCGATCAGGCGCAGGAAATGAGCCATAAGGCGATCGACGCGATCCGGCGTCGCCCCGGCCGCGCCGCGCTGGCGGTCGCCGCGCTGGTGATGCTGGTGCTGCGTCCGCCGCTCTATCGGATCGCCCGCGGCATCGCCCGTGCAACCCGAAGCGGGCCGACGAGTTTCAGCAGCGACCGGCGGCAGCCGCCGTCGGCCCGCGACGATGAGGAGACGAGCGCATGACCATCAAGAGCAAGGCCGAAGCGGCCGGAGCCGGCATCAAGCAGCGCGCGGCCCGCGCGGGCGACTATGCCGGCGAGAAGATCCGGACCGGCGGCGAGGCCGCGCGCACCGCGGGGCGCAAGGCGGCCGAGGGCGTCGAGAGCTTCCCGGTGGCGGCGCTGCTCGGCGGCCTCGCGGTCGGCGCGGCGATCGGCGCGCTCCTGCCCCGCACCCGACAGGAGGAGGAACTGCTCGGCTCGATCGGCGGCGCGATCAACGACCGCGCCAAGGACGCGGTCAGCGCCGCGCGCGACGCCGGACAGGCGAAGCTGGGCGAGCTCGGCATCAGCAGCGACGCGGCGGGCAAGCAGGTCGGCAAATTGATCGACTCGCTCGCCAAGGCCGCCGAGAGCGCCGGCACCGCGGCGGTGGGCGCGGTCCGCTCCTGAGCGTTTCCGGGGCGTCACGGTTCAATCGGGGTTCATCGCCCGGCCGCTAATCGACTGGCAAGGGCGCGTTGTCGTGCGCGCCGATGGAGAAGAACAGGATAATGAACGGATTCACCAAGATCACCGCCGCGCTGATGCTGGCCGGCACGGCCCTCGCCGCCCCGGTCGCCTCCGCGCAGGCCGCGGTCGTCGCCAACCAGGATGCCGCGGCCTTCATCTCGTCGCTGGGCACAGAGGCCTTCGCCGTGCTCAAGACCGGCAACAAGACCACCGTCCGCGCCAAGTTCCGCGAGCTGCTGTCACAGCATTTCGCGATCGACGCGATCGGCGAGCGGCTGATCCGCCGCTGGAACAACCAGATCACCCCGCAGCAGAAGGCCGCCTACAAGGCCGCCATCCCGAACTTCATCATCGGCACCTATTCGGACAATCTCTACGATTATGCCAATGCGTCGATGAAGGTGATCCGCACCGCGCCCGCAGGCAGCGGCTTCAACGTCGTGACCCAGGTGCAGAAGCCCGGCGCGCAGCCGATCAGCGCGGTCTGGTCGGTCGCCAAGGTCGGCGGCGCGTTCAAGGTGACCAACCTGACCGTCGCCAACATCAACCTGGCGGTGACCCAGGGGCAGGACTTCGACGCCATCATCCAGCGAAAAGGCATTGACGGCCTGATCGCAATGATGAAAGCGCGCGGCTGATCTTTCCGGCGGCCCGGCGGCCGTCACGAAAAATAGTGAAGGAACGGAAGGCGGTTCGGGATTATCCTGAACCGCCCTTCTTCGTCAGGAGATGGTGCCAGGTTTCGTCCCGCGGGACGATCAACGGAGTATTCGCATGAGCAAGATCCACCTGGTGTTCGGCGGTCGCGTCAAGGACCCCCAGGGCCTCGATTTCGAGGACCTCTCCCAGATCGACGTCGTCGGTTTCTATCAGGACTATAAGAGCGCCGAGAAGGCGTGGCGCGGCGCGGCGCAGCGGACGGTCGACGATGCCGAGATGAGATATGTCGTCGTCCATCTCCACAAGCTGCTCGAACCCGAACTGGGCTGATCGTCCAACCCGTCATCCCGGCGGAGGCCGGGATCTCGGGCGTCTCCTGCCTCAGCCTCGCCTCCTCACCGCCTGAGATGCCGGCCTCCGCCGGCATGACGGGGTTGCCTAAGGGAGCGATCGCCGCCGCCACGCCAGCAGCGGGCGGATCAGCAGCAACCCGGCGAGGAAGCCGCCGACATGCGCGCCGGTGGCGATCGCCATGCCATAGTCGGCGAAGGCGAAGCCCATCAGGAACTGGACGCCGATCCAGGCCGCCGCCAGCCACAGGGTGTTGATCGCGACGCCCAGCGTCGGATGGCTGGCGAAGCCGCGCGGCCGACCGAACAGCAGCGCATAGCCAGCGAACAGCGCGGAGATCGCGCCGCTCGCGCCGATCATCGGGGCCCCATCGGCCGGATTGACGAGGAACTGCATGCCCGCCGCTGCGTAGGCGCCGACGACGTAGAGGATCGCCAGCCCCAGCGGCCCGATCACCGCCTCGACCATGCGTCCGCAGAAGACCAGCATCAGCATATTGAAGCCGAGGTGCAGCATGCCGCCATGGAGCAGCGTCGCGGTCAGCGGCGTGATCCAGGCGGGCAGCGCCCCCGGTATCTCCATGCCGGTCAGCCGCGCGGGAACGAAGCCGCCGGCGATGTCGGCCGCGTCGCTCCACCCGAGCAGGACGAGCAGCAGGTAGATCGCCGTCGTGCCGATGGCGATCGCGTTGGTGCAGCGGCTGGGCGGCAACCGCACCGGCGCACCGGAAGCGCTCAGATGAACTCGATCTTGGAGACGAGGTAGAAGCGGTCGCCCGACGGCACCGTGACCTCGACCTCGTCGTCGACCTTCTTGCCGATCAGCGCGCGGCCGAGCGGCGAGTTGTAGGAGATCTTGCCGGTCTTGGCGTCCGCCTCGGTCTGGCCGACGATCTGGTACCTGACCGGCTTCTCGTCGTCGTCGAGCAGCGTGACGGTCGCGCCGAACACGATCTTGTCGCCCGACAACATGCTCGGATCGATCACCTGGGCGCGGCTCAGCCGGTCCTCGATGTCGGCGATCGACGCCTCGATCTGGCCCTGACGCTCCTTGGCGGCGTGATATTCGGCATTTTCCGAAAGATCGCCATGCGCACGAGCTTCCTCGATCGCATCGATGATCAGCGGCCGTTCGGCTTTGAGACGGGCAAGCTCCTCGGTGAGCATCTTCTGCCCTTCCGCCAGCATCGGCAGCTTCTCAATGCTCGCCATCGTCCAACAACCCCTTCGTCAAAACCAACGTCCCCGGACGACCCCGGCCGGGTCGCCCGCCCTGAACTCCTGCCATGTGGGGATCAGGCGTGCGAATGAGAATAATAGGATTGAAGCGCGCGCACTTCAAGCTTCCGCTCCCGCAACGCCCCGATCGCCTGCGCCGCGGCGACGCTGGCCGCCGCCGTGGTGAAGTAGGGAACGCGGCCGTAGAGCGCCGACGTCCGGATCGCCTTCGAATCCAGCAGCGACTGCCAGCCTTCGGTCGTGTTGAAGATCAGGTCGACGTCGCCGTCGACGATCCGGTCGACGATGTTCGGCCGCCCCTCGCGCTTCTTGAGCACGGTCTCCACCTCCAGCCCCTGCTCGCGCAGGAAGGTCGCGGTGCCGCTGGTCGCGAGAATGGTGAAGTCCATCGCGATGAGCTGCCGCACGGCCGGCAGGATATGCCCCTTGTCGCTGTCCTTGACCGAGACGAAGGCGGTGCCGCCGAGCGGCAGCCTGGTTCCCGCGCCGAGCTGCGCCTTGGCGAAAGCCGTGGCAAAATCACTATCGATTCCCATGACTTCGCCGGTGGATTTCATTTCCGGACTCAGCACCGGATCGACTCCGGGGAAGCGCGCGAACGGGAAGACGGCTTCCTTGACGGCGATATAGTCGACGTCGAGCCGGATGCGCGGCAGCGCCTTGAGGCGCTCGCCCGCCATCACCCGCGCCGCGATCTTGGCGATCGGCTGGCCGATCGCCTTGGCGACGAACGGCACGGTGCGGCTGGCGCGCGGGTTGACCTCGATCAGGTAGACCTCGCCGTCCTTGACCGCATATTGGACGTTCATCAGGCCGCGCACCTTGAGCGCGCGGGCCAGCGCGTCGGTCTGCCGCTCGATCTCGGCGATGATCTCCTTCGGCAGGCTGTAGGGCGGCAGGGTGCAGGCGCTGTCGCCCGAATGGACCCCCGCTTCCTCGATATGCTGGAGCACGCCCGCGACCACGACATCGTCGCCGTCGCAGATCGCGTCGACGTCGACCTCGATCGCGTCGCGCAGATACTGATCGATCAAAACTGGTGAATCGCCAGATACTTGTACTGCAGTGCTGATATACTGATCGAGCTGCGACGGGTCCTCGACGATCTCCATCGCGCGGCCGCCGAGCACATAGGACGGCCGCATCAGCACCGGATAGCCGACCCGCTCGGCGACGGCCAGCGCCTCCTCGCGGCTGCGGGCGATGCCGTTGCGCGGCTGGCTGAGGCCGAGTTCGCCGACCAGCGCGGCGAAGCGCTCGCGGTCCTCGGCCAGGTCGATCGCATCGGGGCTGGTGCCGAGGATCGGGATGCCGGCATCCTCCAGCTCCTGCGCCAGCTTGAGCGGGGTCTGCCCGCCGAACTGGACGATCACGCCCTTGAGCGTGCCCTTCGACTGCTCGACATGCAGGATCTCCAGCACGTCCTCGGCGGTCAACGGCTCGAAATAGAGGCGATCCGACGTGTCATAGTCGGTCGACACCGTCTCCGGGTTGCAGTTGACCATGATCGTCTCATAGCCGGCATCGGCCAGCGCGAAGCAGGCGTGGCAGCAGCAATAATCGAACTCGATCCCCTGCCCGATCCGGTTCGGGCCGCCGCCGAGGATGACGATCTTCTCGCGATCGCTCGGGTTGCTCTCGCACTCGGGCTCGCCGAAGCTCGGCGCCTCGTAGGTCGAGTACATGTAGGGCGTCTTCGCCTCGAACTCGGCCGCGCAGGTGTCGATCCGCTTGAACACCGGGCGGACGCCCAGCTTGTGGCGGTGCGCACGCACCTCCTTCTCGGTGATGCCACCGGTCATCGCCTTGGCCGCGTCATGGACGATGCCCGAGCCGCGCGCCTGTTCGCGCGCCATGCCCGCCAGGTTGGCCGATTGCAGCGCCAGCCAGGCGAGCCGCTTGTCGGAGAAACCCATCGCCTTGAGCCGGCGCATGCCCGCCGCGTCCTGCGGCAGCCCTTCGCGGCACACTTCCTCCTCGGCCGCGACGATCTCGGCGAGGCGATCGAGGAACCAGGGTTCGTACTTGGCGATGCGGTGGATGTCGTCGACCGAGAAGCCTTCGCGCAGCGCCTGCGCCGCGACGAGCAGCCGGTCCGGCGTCGGTCGCGCCAGTTCCTCCTCGATCACCGAGCGGGCCGCGCCCTTCAGGTTCTCGACGACGTTGAAGCCGGCGAGGCCGGTCTCCAGGCCGCGCAGCGCCTTCTGCATCGATTCATGGATGTTGCGGCCGATCGCCATCGTCTCGCCGACCGACTTCATAGCGGTCGACAGCAGCGGCTCGGCCCCCTTGAACTTCTCGAAGGCGAAGCGCGGTATCTTGGTGACGACATAGTCGATCGTCGGCTCGAACGAGGCCGGCGTCGCGCCGGTGATGTCGTTCATGATCTCGTCGAGCGTGTAGCCGACCGCCAGCTTGGCGGCGACCTTGGCGATCGGGAAGCCGGTCGCCTTCGACGCCAGCGCCGAGGAGCGCGACACACGGGGGTTCATCTCGATCACGACCAGGCGGCCGTCGGCCGGGTTGACCGCGAATTGGACGTTCGACCCGCCGGTCTCGACGCCGATCTCGCGCAGCACCGCGATCGAGGCGTTGCGCATGATCTGATATTCCTTGTCGGTCAGCGTCAGCGCCGGCGCGACGGTGATGGAATCGCCCGTGTGGACGCCCATCGGATCGACATTCTCGATCGAGCAGATGATGATGCAGTTGTCGGCGCGATCGCGCACGACCTCCATCTCATATTCCTTCCAGCCGAGCACCGATTCCTCGATCAGCACCTCGGTGGTCGGCGACGCGTCGAGACCGCCGGTGACGATCTTGACGAACTCGTCCTTGTTGTAGGCGATGCCGCCGCCGGTGCCGCCCATGGTGAAGCTGGGGCGGATGATCGCCGGCAGGCCGACATAGTCGAGCACGCGCAGCGCCTCGTCGAGCGTGTGGGCGACGTCCGAGCGCGGGCTTTCCAGGCCGATCTTGTCCATCGCCTGGCGGAACTTCAGCCGGTCCTCGGCCTTGTCGATCGCCTCGGCGTCGGCGCCGATCATCTGGCAGCCATATTTCTCCAGCGTGCCGTCGTTGAACAGCGCCAGCGCGGTGTTGAGCGCGGTCTGCCCGCCCATCGTCGGCAGGACGGCGTCGGGCCGCTCCTTCTCGATGATCCTGGCGACGATCTCGGGCGTGATCGGCTCGACATAGGTCGCGTCCGCCATCTCCGGATCGGTCATGATCGTGGCGGGGTTCGAGTTGACGAGGACGATGCGATAGCCTTCCTCGCGCAGCGCCTTGCAGGCCTGCGTTCCCGAATAGTCGAACTCGCAGGCCTGACCGATGACGATCGGACCCGCGCCGATAATGAGGATGGAGGAGATATCAGTGCGCTTGGGCATTATTCGGTTTTTCCATCCTGCAACTCGCAACCCCACCCGTCATATTCGACCCCGAAGATCTGCTCGATCTGCAGGCAGGTGATGGTTAGCTCTTTTATCGAAGCGGCATCGGCCGCCTGGTCCTTGGCGAGGAACAGGCAGGGTTCGCCATCCTCGCCTTCCTCGATCTCGATATACTCGAAGCCGAACTCCTCGGCCCGGTCGGTCAGCCGCACCAGTGCCTCGGGGCTGCCGCGGAAGCTCACGTCGACGGGGCGGACCAGTTCGGGCTGGTCGCCATTTTCGCGGAGATTGGCGAGCACCTCGGCGTCGGCCTCACACTCCTCCTCCAGGCGCTGCGGATCAATCGCGGGAAGGGTCATGCGCGGGCCTCCGGTTGACCGAGACGGCCGGGGCCGCCGACGATGAGCATCGAAATGTCGGTTCGACTGGTCATCAGCGCTCCGGAATTCTAGCGAACTCCGCGTCGGTCATGCGACCGCCGACGAAAGACATCACGCCGTTGAAGCGGCCGCCGCCCGATAGTCCAACAGAGCAAATCGATTCGGCGAATGCCGCACTCTGGCTTGTACCCCAGTTCTGCGGACGAAATTGTATGGTCAGCACGAAGCTGTCCGCGCCGATCGGAAACAAGGTCGGCTCGATCGGTCGACCGGCTTCCGCCTGCGAACTGCTTGCCTCATCCAGCGGCAGCAGAGAACGCTGCGTTCCCGTGAACGTCGCCACGATCCGCGTAGCTGGCGCTGCGGCTGTAGCCAATTTCGCTATGGATCGCTCGCATTCCGACGGCGTCGCTACCGTCGAAGTCAAGGCCATGGCGTGCAGCAGGATGATCGAAACGGCCGTCACGCCTTCGCCTTCAGCTGGGCGACGAACTGCTCGAACAGATAATGGCTGTCCTGCGGGCCGGGGCTGGCTTCGGGGTGGTACTGGACGCTGAACGCGGGCTTGTCGGTCAGGCGCAAGCCCGCCAGCGATCCGTCGAACAGCGAGACATGGGTGGCCTCGGCATTGGCCGGCAGGCTGTCGGTGTCGACCGCGAAGCCGTGGTTCATGCTGGTGATCTCGACCTGGCCGTCGTCGGTGCGCTTGACCGGATGGTTGGCGCCGCGATGGCCCTGGTGCATCTTGTAGGTCTTCGCACCGACCGCGAGGCCGAGCATCTGGTGGCCGAGGCAGATGCCGAACAGCGGCGTGCCGACGTCGAGCAGCTTGCGGATCACCGGCACCGCATAGGCGCCGGTCGCGGCCGGGTCGCCCGGGCCGTTCGACAGGAAGACGCCGTCGGGCCTGTGCGCCATCACCTCGTCGAAGCTGGCGGTGGCGGGGACGACCGTCACCCGCGCCCCGGCGGCGACCAGATTGCGCAGGATGTTGCGCTTCAGGCCATAGTCGATCGCGACGACGTGCGGCGCGTCGGCGGGCGCGGCGTCGAGATCATAGCCCTCGCCGAGCGCCCAGAGGCCGTCGCTCCACTTGTAGGTCTGGGTGGCGCTGACCTCCTTGGCGAGGTCCATGCCCTCCAGCCCCGGCCATTCGTGGGCCTTGCGGCGCAGCGCCTCGATGTCGAAGCGGCCCTGCGCGTTGTGGGCGATGACGCCGTTCGGCGCGCCGTCGATGCGGATCGCGCGGGTGAGCGCGCGGGTGTCGACGCCCGAGACGCCGATCCGGCCGTTCGCCTTCAGCCAGGCGTCGAGATGCTGGCTGCTGCGGAAATTGGCGGGATCGGTGACGTCCTCGCGCACCACCATGCCGAGCGCGTGGGGGTTGGTCGCCTCGACATCCTCGGCATTGGTGCCGACATTGCCGATGTGCGGGAAGGTGAAGGTGATGATCTGCCCGGCATAGGAGGGATCGGTCATCACCTCCTGATAGCCGGTCATCGCGGTGTTGAAGCAGACCTCGCCGACGGCGTCGCCCTCTGCCCCGAATCCCCTGCCCCAGATCAATGTCCCGTCGCCGAGAACCAAAACGCCCGTTGCGCCCTCGGGGGGTGTCAGACGCGCGTGATCGGTTTCGGCCACTAGGGCTCTCCTCGGCTATGGGTCGGTGGGCAAACGGCGGCGTACCTAGGGGGCCCTCCTCGGCGGGTCAATTCTATTAAATCAGGAATCTCTGTGCTACGCATCCTCCTTTCCCGAACAGACCGGTGGTTCCCATGATTCGAGACGAGATCAAGACGGCGCTCGTCGCCGCGATGAAGGCGCGCGACGCCACCACCACGGCGGCGATCCGCCTGATCCAGTCGGCGATCAAGAACCGCGACATCGAGCTGCGTACCGCGACCCAGCAGCCCGACGACGACCTGCTCGTCACAGAGGTGCTGCAGAAGATGATCAAGCAGCGCCGCGAATCGATCGAGATGTACGAGAAGGGCAACCGCCCCGAGCTCGCCGCCGCCGAGGCCGCCGAGGTCACGGTGATCGAACGCTTCCTGCCGCAGCAGATGAGCGAGGACGAGGCCCGCGCCGCGATCGACGCCCTCGCGACCGAACTGGGCGCGGCCTCGATCAAGGACATGGGCCGGGTGATGGCGGCACTCAAGGAACGCTTCGCCGGCCAGATGGACATGGCCAAGGCCAGCGGCCTGGTGAAGGCGCGGCTGGGCTGAGTGAACGAAGGGGCGGAGAACGACAATCCTCCCCTCCCGCCTGCGGGAGGGGATCGAGGGGTGGGCTCCCCGGCCTTCAAACCACGGCCGACCCGTCTCGCGAGGCGGCTCCGCAACAATGCCACCAATACCGAACGCAAGCTCTGGCATCATCTGCGCGGCAGTCGCCTGAACGGCTTCAAGTTCAGCCGGCAGATGCCGGTCGCCGGCTTCATCTGCGATTTCCTTTGCCGATCGGCGCATCTTGTCATCGAGCTCGATGGGGGCCAGCATGGCTGGCAGGCCGCGGAGGACGAGGCGCGAACCCGGCGGATCGAGGCGGAAGGCTATCGGGTGCTCCGTTTCTGGAACAATGACGTGAACGAGCGGCTGGAAGGCGTATTGGCCCGCATCGCGGAAGCGCTGGCGGAGGGCGCGGAGGCCCAACCCCTCCCGCACGCGGGAGGGGAGTAGAGGCCTAGGCATGTCCCTCTCCCCCCAATTCCTCGACGAGCTCCGCGCCCGGGTCACGCTGTCCACGCTGATCGGGCGGTCGGTGAAGCTCGTGAAGGCGGGACGCGAGTTCAAGGCGTGCTGCCCGTTCCACAACGAGAAGTCGCCGAGCTTCTACGTCAACGACGACAAGGGCTTCTACCATTGCTTCGGCTGCGGCGCGCATGGCGACGCGATCCGCTTCCTGACCGAGGCGAAGGGCCTGACCTTCATCGATGCGGTCAAGGAACTGGCGCAGGGCGCCGGGATGGAGGTCCCCGCCCCCGATCCGCGCGCGGCGCAGCGCAACGAGATGCAGGCCGGGCTCCATGACGTCATGGCGGCGGCGGCGAGCTGGTTCCAGGAACAGCTGGGCGGGATAGCCGGTGCCGAGGCCCGCGCCTATCTCCAGCGGCGCGGGATCGACGAACGGCTGGTGAAGAAATTCGGCATCGGCTTCGCCCCCGATTCGCGCGGCAAGCTCCGAACCGCGCTGAAGAGCTTCGGCGACGCCAAGCTGATCGAGACCGGGTTGCTGATCCTGGTCGAGGACAAGGAACCCTATGACCGGTTCCGGGGACGCGTGATGATCCCGATCCAGGACCAACGCGGGCGCGTCATCGCCTTTGGCGGGCGCATCCTCGACAAGGGCGAGCCCAAATATCTGAACTCGCCCGACACGCCGCTGTTCGACAAGGGCCGGACACTGTTCAACATCGAGCGCGCCAGCGCCGCGTCGCGCAAGGCCAACCGCGTGATCGCGGTCGAAGGCTATATGGACGTGATCGCGCTGGCCAAGGCGGGGATCGACGAAGCCGTCGCCGCCAACGGCACCGCGCTGACCGAAGCGCAGCTCGAACGGATGTGGCGGATGACCGAGATACCGCTGCTCTGCTTCGACGGCGACAAGGCCGGACAGAAGGCCGCCGTCCGCGCCGCGCAGCGCGCGCTGCCGATGATCGCGCCGGGGCGGACGCTGCGCTTCGCCCTGCTGCCCGGCGGGCAGGACCCCGACGACCTCGTCAAGTCCGGCGGCGTCCGCGCGGTCGAGCAGGTGCTGGACGAGGCGATCAGCCTCGACGAACTGCTGTGGCGCGCCGAATATGAGGCGCAGCCGCTGTCGACGCCCGAGGCGCGGGCCGGCCTGCGCAAGCGGCTCGGCGACCTCGCGGGATCGATCCAGGACCGCGACGTGCGCGAACTCTACCAGGCGGAGTTCCGCCGCCGCTTCGACGAGCTGTTCGGCAGCGCCCAGCGCCGTCCGTTCGAACGGAACTTCCAGCCTTTCCAGCCCCGCCAGCAGCGCCGCCCCGGCCAGCCCTGGAAACCCGAGCCGCTGCCGCCCTCGCGCGCCGCCCATGCGGTGAACAAGAGCGGGGTCAATCCGATGGTGACCCGCGCGGTGATGGCGGGTCTGCTCCGCTTCCCGGCGCTTTTCTCGTCGCACATGGAGGCGATCGGACAGCTCCAGCTCGGCGACGAGCGGCTCGATCGGCTGCGCGCGGAGGCCTTCGAAGCCGGATTTTCCGGGGGACCGCTTGAAAAGGAAGGCCTCGAAACCATATTGGCCGAGGCGGGTCTTGGGGCTGTGGTCGAGGAGCTCAAGGCTACGAACGCTCTTGCCTTTTCCTTCTTGCGCGGCAATGCCGATCCTGACCGTGCTATGCGCGATCTCTCGGCGGCGATCGAGGCCATGGCGGCGCGTCCCCTATTGGATGCGGCGCTGCGGGAGGCCACCGAGCGGTTGGGCATGGCGGCCGACGATGCCGGGCTAGAGGAGCAGCGCAGGCTGCTCGCGGCCCGCGAGGCGGCGGATCGCGCGCTCACCGACCTCGCCCTGGGCGAGGACGGCGGGGGCGCTTAAACTGTTTGAGGCCGGCGGTTTCCGGCCGAATATATTGAGGGCTGGTCTTAGATGGCGAAGACGAACGGGAGCGAGGGTGGCGATCGAATCGACGGCGACGCCCCGCTCATCGATCTCAACGAAGGATCGCTCAAGAAGCTGATCGCCCGCGCGAAGCGCAAGGGCTACATCACCTACGAGCAGCTCAACGAGGCGCTGCCGCAGGACCAGATGACCTCCGACCAGCTCGAAGACGTGATGTCCGCGCTCAACGAGATGGGCGTGAACATCGTCGAGAACGAGGATGCCGGCGAGGACGAGCAGCCCGAGGAGGACGGCATCGACGAGGTCGCCGGCTCCGAGGAAGGCGATACCGGCCCTGCCCTCACCACCACGGCGAAGAAGGAAACGGTCGACCGCACCGACGATCCGGTGCGCATGTACCTGCGCGAGATGGGCGCCGTCGAGCTGCTCAGCCGCGAGGGCGAGATCGCGATCGCCAAGCGCATCGAGGCCGGCCGCGACACGATGATCCTGGGCCTCTGCGAGAGCCCGATCACCTTCAACGCGATCATCGAATGGTCGAACGCGCTCAACGAGGGCACGATGCAGCTGCGCGAGATCCTCGATCTCGACGCGATGCTGTCGAAGGGGCCGACCGCCGAGCAGGTCGAGAACGAGGACGCCGACGCCGAGATATCGGCCGAGACGGCCGGCCCGACCTTCAAGGAGGAGGAGGAGCCCGAGGAGGAGGCCTCCGCCGACGAGGACGAGGATTCGATGACCGAGCGGCGCGCCCCACGCCCGCAGGAAGACGACGACGAGGACAACACCCTCAGCCTCGCCCAGATGGAAGAGCAGCTCAAGCCGATGGCGCTCGAGCGGTTCGCGGCGATCACCGACCTCTACAAGACCTTCTCGCAGGTCCAGTCCGCGCGCGTCGCCGCGCTCGGCGTCGGCGACGACTTCCCGGCCGCCGAGGAGGAGCGCTACCAGGGCCTGCGCGAGCAGCTCACCGCCGAGGTCGAGAGCGTCCAGTTCCACGGCGCGAAGATCGAATATCTCGTCGACCAGCTCTATTCGTTCAACCGCCGGCTGACCACGCTGGGCGGGCAGATGCTGCGCCTGGCCGAGCGCCACAAGGTGCCGCGCCGCGACTTCCTCGAAGCCTATGTCAACCACGAGATGGAGGACGGCTGGCTCGACCGGGTCGGCCGGATCGACAAGAAGTGGGCGAATTTCGCGGCCAACGAGGCCGACGCGGTCGACCGCATCCGCAACGAGATCGGCGAGATCGCCCAGGCGACCGGCATGGCGCTCAGCGAGTTCCGCCGCATCGTCAACATGGTGCAGAAGGGCGAGCGCGAGGCGCGTATCGCGAAGAAGGAGATGGTCGAGGCCAATCTCCGCCTCGTCATCTCGATCGCCAAGAAATACACCAATCGCGGCCTGCAGTTCCTGGACCTGATCCAGGAGGGCAATATCGGGCTGATGAAGGCCGTCGACAAATTCGAATATCGCCGCGGCTACAAGTTCAGCACCTATGCGACCTGGTGGATCCGGCAGGCGATCACCCGCTCGATCGCCGACCAGGCGCGGACGATCCGCATCCCGGTCCACATGATCGAGACGATCAACAAGCTGGTCCGCACGAGCCGCCAGATCCTGCACGAGATCGGCCGCGAGCCGACCCCGGAGGAACTGGCCGAGCGGCTGTCGATGCCGCTCGAGAAGGTCCGCAAGGTGATGAAGATCGCCAAGGAGCCGATCAGCCTCGAGACGCCGATCGGCGATGAGGAGGACAGCCATCTCGGCGACTTCATCGAGGACAAGAACGCGATCATCCCGGTCGATGCCGCGATCCAGTCCAACCTGAAGGAAACCGTCACCCGCGTCCTCGCCAGCCTCACCCCGCGCGAGGAGCGCGTGCTGCGCATGCGCTTCGGCATCGGCATGAACACCGATCACACGCTGGAGGAGGTCGGCCAGCAATTCTCGGTGACGCGCGAACGCATCCGCCAGATCGAGGCGAAGGCGCTTCGCAAGCTCAAGCATCCGAGCCGCAGCCGCAAGATGCGGAGCTTCCTCGACCAATAGTGTCCGGTTCCCGGTCCCTATCGTCATCCCGGCGAAAGCCGGGATCTCCCTGCCTTTCCACGGTTCGGCGAAGAGAAGTGAGATCCCGGCTTTCGCCGGGATGACCATGAAGGGACCCAGTCGTCGTCCGCTCACAAATATTTCACCGCTGAATTATTGCGAACAGTTCGCATTAGCTATTGCGAGGGTGAATCGTTCGCGCTACGCGGCAGGACGTGAACCCGACGCCTGTCCCCCCTTCTTCCGCCGTGAAGCGCAAGCCGCAGCACAAGCCCTGGTACCGCTCGCGCGGCTGGTGGCTGAAGCAGCTCCACAATTGGCACTGGATGAGCGCCGCCATCTCGCTGATCGGCATGATGCTGTTCGCGGCGACCGGCATCACGCTCAACCATGCCGCGACGATCGCCGCCTCGCCCCATGTCCAGAATCTGTCGGCGAAGCTGCCGGCGCCGCTGCTCGCGCAGCTCGCCAAGCCTGCGTCGGACAACGCGCCGCTGCCGCCCGCCATCGTCGCCGAGCTCGATACCAGGCTCGAGCTCAACGCCGGCGGCAAGCCCGGCGAATGGTCCGACGACGAGGTCTATGTCGCCCTGCCCCGCCCCGGCGGCGATGCCTGGATCAGCATCGACCGCGCCAGCGGAGCGGTGACCGCCGAGATCACCGACCGCGGCTGGATCAGCTACCTCAACGATCTCCACAAGGGGCGCAACGCCGGCGGCGCCTGGGGCTGGTTCATCGACGTCTTCGCCGGGGCCTGCATCCTGTTCACGCTGACCGGCCTGTTCCTGCTCTACATGCATTCTAAGCCGCGCCCCCTGACCTGGCCGCTCGTGGGCCTGGGCCTGGTGGTGCCGATGCTGATCGTCGTCCTCTTCGTCCATTGAGAGAGATTGCCATGCGCACTACGCCCTTCCTGCTCATCGGTGGAATGATCGCCGCCCCCGCCTCGGCGGCCGGCACGATCAACGTCACCATCCCGCAGCTCAAGGTCGCCGAATATCACCGCCCCTATGTCGCGGTGTGGCTGGAGCCGGCCGGCGGCGGCGCTGCGCGCACCCTGGCGGTGTGGTACGACGTCAAGAAGGGCGGCAACGAGCCCGGCACCAAATGGCTGTCCGACCTGCGCGCCTGGTGGCGCAAGGGCGGCAAGAGCGCGAAGATGCCCGCCGACGGCATCAGCGGCGCGACCCGCGCGCCCGGCACCCACGCCATCCCGCTGCCCGCCGACCTGAAGCCCGGCAATTATGTGCTGGCCGTCGAGGCCGCGCGCGAAACCGGCGGCCGCGAACATGTCACCCTGCCGATCAGCGTCCCGGCCAAGCCCGCCAAGGCGGCCGGCAAGACCGAACTCGGCGCCGTCACCCTCTCCGCCCGTTGAAAGGACCGCCGATGAAGCGCTTTTCCACCCGCCTGCTCGCCGCAGCCGCGATCCTCGCCCTTCCCGCCGCCGCCTCGGCGCACCGCCAGTGGATGGTGCCGAACGCAACGGTGTTCTCGGGCACCAACAGCTGGGTGACGGTCGACGCCGCCGCCTCGAACGACCTGTTCTTCGCCGATCATCAGCCGATGCGGCTCGACGGCGTGAAGGTCTGGGCGCCCGACGGCAGCGAGGGCGCGATCGCCAATGGATCGACCGGCCGCTACCGCTCGACCTTCGACGTCAAGCTCGACAAGCCGGGCACCTGGAAGATCGGCACCTTCACCTCGGCGGTGATGGGCAGCTTCAAGGCCAATGGCGAGGAGCGCCGGATCGGTGGGCGTCCGGGCGGCGGAACGCCGCCGCTGTCGGTCGCCGACATCCCGGCCGACGCCACCGACGTCAAGCTGACCGAGGTGATCGGCCGCAACGAGCTCTACATCACCGCCGACGCGCCGAGCAGCACCGTGTTCACGCCGACCGGCAAGGGCATCGAATTCCAGCCGGTGACGCACCCCGACGAGCTGGTCGTAGGCGAGTCCGCCAGCTTCCGCTTCCTCGTCGACGGCAAGCCCGCCGGCGGGCTGAAGGTGACGGTGGTCCCCGGCGGCAAGCGCTACCGCAACGACGATGGCGCGCGCGATTTCACGACCGGGGCCGACGGTGTCGCGAAGATCGATTGGCCGACGCCGGGCATGTACTGGATCAACGCCTCGCTGACCGACGACAAGCCGTCGGCGCCGCGCGCGACCCAGCGCCGGATGAACTATGTGACGACCGTCGAGGTGCTGCTCCCCTGAGCGAAACCCGCATCGCCCTGCCCAAGGACATCGCGATCGCGGCCTTCGCCGATCGCGATCCGGCGCGGCCGCTGGCCGACCTGGGCGGCGAGACGATGGGAACCAGTTGGTCGGTGCGCTTCGCCGCGCCGGCCGGCTGCGATCCCGCAGCGGTCGAGGCGGCGATCCTCGCCCGGCTCGACACGATCATCGCCGAAATGAGCCACTGGCGAGCGGATTCGCTGATCTCCGCCTATAACCGCGCCGAAGCCGGAAGCTGGCACAGTCTTCCCGATGATTTCGCGGCGGTGATCGCCACCGCGCTCGATGTCGCGGCGCGCAGCGGCGGCGCCTTCGACCCGGCGATCGGCCGTCTCGTCGACCTTGCCGGCTTCGGCCCCGATCCCGCCCTGCGCAGCGACGCCGCCACGGCCCTCGCGCTCGCCCGCCAGAACGCCGGATGGCGGCGGCTGCGCTTCCGCGACGGCCGGCTCCTCCAGCCCGGTGGGCTTACCCTCGACCTGTCGGGCATCGCCAAGGGCCATGCCGTCGACGCGGTCGCCGACGCGCTCGGCGCGCTCGGCATCGCCCATGCGCTGGTCGAGATCGGCGGCGAGCTGGTCGGTCGCGGCGTCCGTCCCGACGGCGATCCCTGGTGGGTCGACCTCGAGAACCCGCCCGACCATCCGCTGCCGCCGCTGCGCATCGCGCTGCACGGCATCGCCGTCGCGACCTCGGGCGATTATCGGCGCGGCGCGCACAGCATCGATCCACGCACCGGCCGCTCGACCGACAACGGCGTCCGCTCGGTCAGCGTGATCCACAAGAGCGCGATGCTCGCCGACGCCTGGGCGACCGCGCTGACGGTGGCGGGCCCCGAAGCCGGCCTCGATCTGGCCCGGCGCGAGGGGATCGCCGCGCGGATCGTCGGCGATCGCGAATGCCTCAGCCCCGCGCTCGTCGAAATGCTGGAATATTGATCCCGGCCCCTTGCCCGTCGCGCCCTTCGGGGCCATAGGGCGCTTGAATCTCCCAACGAAGAGGCCGCGATGAAGACCCGCGTCTATGTCACCCTGAAGGGCGGCGTGCTCGATCCCCAGGGCAAGGCGATCCACCATGCGCTCGGCTCGCTCGGTTTCTCGGGTGTCAACGACGTCCGTGCCGGCAAGCTGATCGAGCTCGACCATGACGACGGCGTCAGCGATGCCGAAATCGAGGCGATGTGCAAGAAGCTGCTCGCCAACACCGTCATCGAGAATTTCCGGATCGAACGGGCCTGATCGGAGGCATATCATGAAGAGCGCGGTCATCGTCTTCCCCGGCTCCAATTGCGATCGCGACCTTGCCGTCGCGATCCGCGACGTCACGGGCAAGGCGCCGGACATGCTCTGGCACCAGGAAACGGCGCTGCCCGACGGCATCGGCCTGATCGCGGTGCCCGGCGGCTTCTCCTATGGCGACTATCTGCGTTCGGGCGCGATGGCGGCGCGGTCGCCGATCATGCGCGCGATCGTCGAGGCGGCCGGCCGCGGCGTGCCGGTGCTCGGCATCTGCAACGGCTTCCAGATCCTGACCGAGGCCGGGCTGCTGCCCGGCGCGCTGATGCGCAACGAGGGGCTGGACTTCGTCTGCCGCGAGGTCGCGCTGACCGTCGAGAACAGCCAGTCGACCTTCACCGCGCGCTACGACAAGGGCGAGAAGGTCCATTTCCCGGTCGCGCATCACGACGGCAACTTCACCGCCGACCGCGAGACGCTCGACCGGATCGAGGGCGAGGGCCGGGTCGCCTTCCGCTATGCCGAGGCGGTCAACGGGTCGGCGCGCGGCATCGCGGGCATCCTCAACGACGCCGGCAACGTGCTGGGCATGATGCCGCACCCCGAGCGGGTGATCGAGGCCGCGCACGGCAATGACGACGGCCGCCGCCTGTTCGAGGGCCTGCTGGAGACGGTGGCGTGACGGCGCCGCACGGCGCCGGCTGTCTGTGCGGCGCCGTGCGCTTCACCATCGATGCCGAGCCGATGGCGGCGCGCACCTGCTGGTGCCGGCTGTGCCAGTATCTCGGCGGCGGCACCGCGACGGCGAACATCTGCTTCCCGGCCGACAAGGTGCGCTGGACCGGCGAGATCCGCTATCATGACAGCGTCGCCGAGAGCGGCAATGCGATGCGGCGCGGCTTCTGCCCGACCTGCGGCACGCCGCTGACCAGCGAGGCGCTGAGCCGCCCGCACCTGATCTTCCTGCGCATCGGCGCGCTCGACGATCCCAACCTGATGGGGCCGCAGGCGACGATCTGGACCTCGCAGGCGCCCGACTGGGCCTGCATCTCGACCGAGATACCGAGCCTCGAGAGCCAGCCTCCGCCCGTCGCCTGATGCCGGGCGCCGGCCTTTTCATCTTCGTCGCGGCGGCGCTGTGCGAGATCGGCGGCTGCTTCGCCTTCTGGGCCTGGCTGCGGCTCGGCAAGTCGCCGCTCTGGGCGGTCGGCGGCGTCGGGCTGCTGATCCTGTTCGCCTGGCTCCTCACCCGCGTCGACAGCGCCGCCGCCGGACGCGCCTTCGCGGCCTATGGCGGCATCTACATCTGCGCGTCGCTCGGCTGGATGTGGGCGGTCGAGGGCGGCCGGCCCGATCGCTGGGACCTGATCGGCGCGCTGCTCTGCGCCGTGGGGAGCGCCGTCATCCTGCTCGGGCCGCGAACGGCCTGACCGCCTATACCCGTGTCCGGAACGGGGTGAAGTCGGTGCCCTCGTCGAACACGTCGATGCCCTCGCGCTTCTTGAGGAAGTTGACCACGACATAGGTGGCCGGGGTCAGGATCACCTCCCAGCTCACCTTCAGCACCCATTGGGTGACGAGCACCTTGAAGACCAGATTGCTCGTCCACCCTTCCGCGCCGAGGAAGGCGAGCGGATAGAAGATCAGGCTGTCGACCCCCTGCCCCGCGACGGTCGAACCGATCGTGCGGGTCCAGAGATGCTTGCCGCCGGTCCACAGCTTCATCTTGGCGAGGACATAGCTGTTGACGAACTCGCCCGCCCAGAAGGCGGTGATCGAGGCGACGACGATGCGCGGCACCTGTCCGAACACCTGCTCATAGGCCGCCTGCCCGGTCCAGTTCTTGTCGGGCGGCAGCGCCACGACGACCAGGCTCATCACCACCATGAACAGCAGCGCCGCCGTTCCCGCCCAGATGCAGCGGCGCGCGCGGCCATAGCCATAGACCTCGGTCATGATGTCGCCGATCACATAGCCGACCGGGAAGAACAGGATGCCCGCGCCGAACGGCCAGGGCCCGATGCCGGGAATGTGGACCACCGCGACCTTGCCCGCGCCCAGCACGTTGGACAGCAGCAAGATGGTGACGAACGCCGCCATCACGAAATCGAAATAGCGGAAGTGCCGGCCCTTTATGGCTTCGGCGTCGGAGGCGACGGGCGCGGCGCTGCTATCGTTCATAAGGCCACACTAACGGCGTTCCATCCGAGCGCAATCCACGCTATCTGCCGCCCCGACGCGCGCCCGTAGCTCAGTTGGATAGAGCACGAGCCTTCTAAGCTTGGGGTCGCAGGTTCGAATCCTGCCGGGCGCGCCACTTCGGTTCGAAATCCCGAACGCCTGACTGGCACCGCCATGCAATCATTCGTGAAGTTGCGGCCCCAGTTCCGCCAAAAAAAGCACTTGCCCCGAACAAGGCCGCCACACATTCTGGTTGGACAGTCGTAACGAATTGCGAGGGGACGCCCGTGACGATCCGCCATCTGAGCATCATCGCCGCCTGCGGGCCGCTCCTGCTGCCCTCCATCGCGTCAGCGCAGGCGCCGCGCGACCTGGGGGACCTGATCGGTGCCCGCGCGGCCGGCGGCGAGACGCAGCTCGAAGAACGGGGCTATGTCCATATCAAGACCCAGAAGGGTGACGATCGGGCGTGGAGCTACTGGTGGCAGCCGAAGCACCGTGCCTGCGTGTCGGTGGCCGTTTTCGACGGGCGGTTCGATGCCATCACGACGACGCCGGCGGCCGATTGCAACCAGGGCAACGCCAAGACGGACGGGAAAGGCGGCTCCGGCGCGGCGGCGGCAGCGGCCATCGGCGTTGCCCTCGTCGGGGTGGCGGCGCTCGCGCACAACTCGCACAACCACGACAATGGGAAGCATCTCGACGACGAGGCCGCGGATTCGCAGTTCGAGCGCGGCTATCGCGACGGCCTCTATGCGCAATCCTACCATAATTACGATCGGGCCGATGCCTATTCGGACGGCTATTCCAAGGGCGTCGCCCAGCGCGACAACGAAACCCGGCATCGCGACGGCCATGCCGACGATGCCGGCGGCTATCGCGCCTCGGTCAACGTCAACGACCTCGTCACCCAGCGGGCGGCGAGCGCAGACGTCGAGCTCCAGAAGCGCGGCTTCCGGACCGTGAACGCCTATCAGGCCGGCGATTCCGCCTATACGATCCGGTCGAACGAGCGAACCGGCCAGTGCGTGCAGGTCGCCGTCAAGGACGGGCGCATCCGCTACATCGCCGCGATCAAGCCATCGGCCTGCCGCTGACGCCTGGCGCGAGGCGGAAGACGTGGATTTCCTGCGCCTTTTCCAATCGATCGAGGAACTGCTCTATGAAGTGATGAGCTGGCTGATCTTCTATCCGCGCACGCTGTGGCGGTCGGTCCGGCATCCGATGGAGATGCTGCTCTATTCCGAAAGGGAATTGAGGGACCCCGCCGAGGACCAGTTCACGGACATGCTCAGCCCGCCGCTGTTCCTGCTGCTCACCATATTGCTGTCGCACCTGATCGAGATCGGTTCGCATAGCAGCCTGCCCAAGGCCACCAGTCCGATCGGCCAGCAGATCATGACGTCGGACCAGAACCTCCTGCTGTTGCGCTTCGTCCTCTTCTCCATCTATCCGCTGATGTTCGCGGCGCGCCGGCTGAAGGCACAGGGCCTGCCGCTCGACCGCGAGACCCTCCGCCAGCCCTTTTTCGCGCAATGCTACATCGCCGGCCCCGCGGCCCTCATCCTGGGCATCGCCGCGATCCTCGTGCGCGCGCAGCATCCGGCGGTCGTCCTGAGCGGCTTCGCGATCGCCCTGCTCGGCATCGCCTGGTATCTGCGCATCGAAACCATCTGGCTGCACCGCCACAGCCATATGACGCGATCCGCCGCCATTCGTTCGGTGCTGGGCACCTGGCTGGCTGCCGCGATCTTCAACGGCATCGCCAGCATCCTGATCGTGGGGGCACCATGACGCGCGACATTCCCTTCTCCCGCCGCTGGGGCATCCGGCTGGGCACGATCCTCTGGTTCGTGGCCGGGCTCGGCTTCCTCCTCGCGCTGCCGATCCTCGTCCAGGCGACGGGCTGGGCGCTGCCGGTGGTCGCGCTGCTGGCCGCGCTGATCGCGTTGCCGCTGGCCTGGCTCTTCCGGAAGCTGCTCGGATCGCGCCGGACCTTGCTGCAAAGCTGGATCGGGTGGGCGGTGGCCCTGTTCTTCCTCCTGTCGATCCTGCTCGCCGCGCCGATCTACTATCTCGCCGCCGTCACGCAGATGCGTCCCGCCCTGGTGCCACAGGTCACGCTCACCAACGGCCGCAAGACGATCGTCTTCCAGGGCATGCAGCATGTCGGGATCGAGCGCTTCTACAAGTCGGTGGTCTACGATCTCGAAGACGCCCTCTCGCAGGGCTATGTCCTCTATTATGAGGGCGTCCGGCCCGCGACGCCCGAAGCCGACGCCTGGCTCGACCGGACGGTGACCGGCGGCCGCGATCTCAGCGAGACCTATCGCGCGCTGGGCGACCTGTGCGGCCTCCAGTTCCAGAACGATTATTTCCAGCTTCTCGGCCGCGATGCGCAGGTCCATCCCGCCTCGCACGTCGTCGCGGACGTCAGCACGCTCGACCTGAAGCGGGAATATGACCGGCTGATGGCGACCGACCCGGGCTTCGCCAAGGCGATGGCCGCGAAGCCGAAGAGCGACGCGGCCTCGCCCGACCGGATGGAAGCCGCGATCCGTTTCCTCCGGCAGGGAACGGAGGGGCAGCGCGCCATTGCCGGCATCCTGTGCCGCGGCTTCATGACGCTGTCGCTGACGCGGGCGAGCGGTCCCCCCTCGGGCGATCCGCTCGACCGGGTGCTGATCGACTTCCGCAACCGCCAACTCGCGGCCCGGCTGATCGCCGAGCCCAGGCCGCGCATCTACCTCACCTATGGCGCGATGCACCTGCCCGGCCTGTTCGCGCTGCTGCGCAAGAACGACCCGCAATGGCATGTGGCGTCGGTCAAATGGATGCGGACGATCGACGCGCCCGAGGATCATGACGGGCAGATGCCCGCCCTCCCCGCCGCCGGCCGATAGGGCCGGCGTCCGAAGGGACCGCGCCGCGCCGCGCAGCCCCTTCGGCGACGCTCAGATCACGCCGAGCGAGCGCATCGCCTCGGCGACGCGGACGAAGCCGGCGATGTTGGCGCCGAGCACATAGTTGCCGGGCGCGGCATATTCCTCGGCCGTCTCGGCGCAATTGTCGTGGATGTTGCGCATGATCTGGGCGAGCCGCTCCTCGGTCTGCTCGAACGACCAGCTATCGCGCGAGGCGTTCTGCTGCATTTCGAGCGCGGAGGTGGCGACGCCGCCCGCATTGGCCGCCTTGCCCGGCGCGAACAGCACGCCGGCGCGCTGGAACAGGTCCACGGCCTCGGGGGTCGACGGCATGTTGGCGCCCTCGCCCACCGCGATCACGCCATTCTTGATGAGGGTGTTCGCATCCTTGGCGGTCAGCTCGTTCTGCGTCGCGCAGGGGAGCGCGATGTCGCACGGCACGTCCCAGATCGAGCCATTCTCGATATAATGCGCCCTGGCGCCGGCGGCGCGGGCATATTCGGACAGCCGCTCGCGGCGCACTTCCTTGATCTCCTTGAGCAGATCGAGGTCGATGCCCTCCTCGTCGAGGATATAGCCGTTCGAATCGGAGCAGGCGATCACCTTGCCGCCGAACTGACGCACCTTCTCGATCGCGTAGATCGCGACGTTGCCCGAGCCCGACACGACGACGCGCTTGCCGTCGAACGCCTGGTCCTTCGTGCCCAGCATCCGCTGGACGAAATAGACGAGGCCATAGCCGGTCGCCTCGGTCCGCGCGCGCGATCCGCCGTAGACCAGGCCCTTGCCGGTGAGGACGCCCGCCTCATAGCGGTTGTTGAGCCGCTTATACTGGCCGAACATATAGCCGATCTCGCGGCCGCCGACGCCGATGTCGCCCGCCGGCACGTCGGTATATTCGCCGAGATGGCGCTGAAGCTCGGTCATGAAGGCCTGGCAGAAGCGCATCACCTCCCCGTCGGAGCGGCCGCGCGGGTTGAAGTCCGAACCGCCCTTGCCGCCGCCGATCGGCATGCCGGTCAGCGCATTCTTGAAGATCTGCTCGAACCCCAGGAACTTGACGATGCCGAGGTTGACCGAGGGGTGGAAGCGGATGCCGCCTTTATAGGGGCCGAGCGCCGAGTTGAACTGGACGCGGAAGCCGCGGTTGATCTGGACCTGACCCGAATCGTCGACCCAGGGCACGCGGAAGATGATCTGGCGCTCGGGTTCGCAGATTCGTTCGATCAGCGCATGATCGGCATAGTCGGGATGCTTGGCGACGACGCGGCCCAGGCTTTCCAGCACCTCCCGCACGGCCTGGTGGAATTCGGCCTCCCCGGCGTTACGGCGCAATACTTCTTCAAGAACCGGCTGCAACTTTTCGTCAATATTGCTCAACGACCCCTCCAATCTGCACGTTTCGAGCGTGCCTTTGGCGCAATCGTTGCATGTTTCGCAACCCGTCTGTCGACATCTCGTCGATTTCCGGGGTGATATCGGCCGGTCCGGCCACCGGATCAGCCGTTGATCATCCGCCGGATCACCCAGGCGACGAGCCCCAGCAGCGCGACGCTCGCCGCCCAGATGCCGACGAACCAGGCGAGCCGCCGCCAGAGCGGGCCGGGCTCAGTGATATCCGGCTTCATCGACCTTGCCGCGGAACACCCAATAGGCCCAGATGGTGTAGCCGAGGATGATCGGCACCAGCACCACCGCCCCGACCAGCATGAAGGCCTGGCTCCGCTCTGGCGCGGCCGCCTCCCAGATCGTCACACGCCCTGGAACGACGTCGGGGTAGATCGAGATGGCGAGGCCGAGCATCGACAGGCCGAACAGGCCCAGGGTCAGCAGGAAAGGCATGCCGTCGCGCCGCCCGCCGATCGACCGCCACAACAGCAGCGCGACGACGGCGACGAGCAGCGGCACCGGGATCGTCACGAACAGGCCGGGATAGCCGAACCAGCGCTCATGATATTTGCCTTCGAGGAACGGCGTGTAGAGGCTGACCGCCGCGATCGCGACGAGCAGCGCCAGGCACAACGGCCGGGCGAAGCGCCGCGCGTCGGCCTGGAGAGCGCCCTCCGTCTTCCAGATCAGCCAGCCCGCGCCGAGCAACGCATAGCCGATCGCCAGGCTGACCCCGGTCAGCAGCGAGAAGGGCGTCAGCCAGTCCCACCAACCGCCGGCATAGGCCCGGCCGCCGACCTCGATCCCCTGCAGCAGCGCGCCGAGGGTGATGCCCTGCGCCAGCGTCGCGACCAGCGATCCGCCGCAGAAGGCCGCGTCCCAGAAGGCGCGGTGCCCCGGATCGCGCCAGCGGAACTCGAAGGCGACGCCGCGAAAGACGAGGCCGAGCAGCATCGCCGTCAGCGGCGCGTAGAGTGCCGGCAGGATGATCGCATAGGCGAGCGGAAAGGCCGCCATCAGCCCGCCCCCGCCGAGCACCAGCCAGGTCTCGTTGCCGTCCCAGACCGGCGCGATGCTGTTCATCGCCATGTCGCGCTCGCCACCGACCCGGAACCCCGGGAAGAGGATGCCGATCCCCAGGTCGAAGCCGTCCATCACGACATAGGCGGCCACCGCGAAGGCGATGATCGCCGCCCAGGCGAGGGTGAGGTCGAAGCCGATCATGGCCTTTCTCCTTCGACGGCCGGCGCGGGGGTGATGCCGGCGCTGCGGATCGGTCCCTCGACCGGCTCGGCGCTCTCGCCGCGCTGGGGCGGCTTCGCCATCAGCTTGAGGATGTACCAGACGCCCACCCCGAACACCGCGAAATAGACGATGATGAAGGCGAGCAGCGACGCGCCGACCGCGGGCGCCGCCAGCGGCGAGGCGGCGTCGGCGGTGCGCAGCAGCCCGTAGACGACATAGGGCTGGCGGCCGACCTCGGTCGTCACCCAGCCCGCGATCACCGCGACGAAGCCCGCCGGGCCGAGCAGGATGGCGAGGCGATGGAGCAGCGGCCAGTCGTAGAGCCGCCCCCGCGCCCGCGCGATCAGGCTGAACAGGCCGAGCGCGAAGATCGCGAAGCCTATCCCGACCATGATCCGGAACGACCAGAAGACGATGCCGACCGGCGGATGATCGCGCTCGGGCACCGTATCGAGCCCGGCGAGCGGCGCGTCGGGGTCGTGCTTGAGGATCAGCGAGGACATCTTGGGGATCTCGACCGCCAGGTCGACCCGCTGCTCCGCGCTGTTCGGGATGCCGAACAGGATCAGCGGCGCGCCGTGCGGATGGCTCTGATAATGGCCTTCCATCGCCATCACCTTGGCCGGCTGATGCTCGAGCGTGTTGAGCCCGTGCATGTCGCCGGCGAGGATCTGGATCGGCGCCACCAGCGCCGCCATCCACATCGCCATCGAGAACATCGTCCGCGCGCCGCGATTGGCGCCGTCGCGCAGCAGATGCCAGGCGCCGACCCCGCCGACCACCAGCGCCGTCGTCAGATAGGCGGCGATCACGGTGTGGACGAGGCGATAGGGGAAGCTGGGGTTGAAGATGATCGCCGCCCAGCTCGGCCCCGGCACGAACTGCCCGTTCGCCGCGATCTCGTAGCCGACCGGGGTCTGCATCCAGCTGTTCGCCGACAATATCCAGAAGGCCGAGATGAAGGTGCCGATCGCGACCGCGCAGGTCGCGGCGAAATGCAGCCCCTTCCCAACCTTGTTGATCCCGAACAGCATGACGCCGAGGAAGCCTGCCTCCAGGAAGAAGGCGGTCAGCACCTCATAGGCCATCAGCGGGCCGATCACCGCCCCCGCCTTGTCGCTGAACACCGACCAGTTGGTGCCGAACTGGTAGGACATGACGATCCCCGACACGACCCCCATGGCGAAGGCGATCGCGAAGATCTTCAGCCAGTAGCGGTAGAGATTGGCGTAGATCGCGTTGCCCGTCTTCAGCCACAGCGCCTCCAGCACCATCAGGTAGCTGGCCAGCCCGATCGAGAAGGACGGGAAGATGAAATGGAAACTGACGGTGAAGGCGAACTGGATGCGCGCCAGCACCACGGGATCGAAGGCGTCCAGCATCGGTGCGATGCTCCCCTCTAGACGGGGCGGACCGGCAAGGGAGCGGCCCCGAGTCGAAGCGGTCCGGCGGTTTCCGGCCGCGGCGCGCCTATATCAGCATTTCGCCGCAGTGCGGGAAAAATCGTGTCGATTCGTATATTTCCCGATGCGTCGCGCCATCGCGATTGCACCCGTCGCCGCCCCGACCTAAGCCCCGCCCATGGTCACCGAAGCCTCCCTGTCGCTCTTCCCGCTGGCCGGCGTGCCGCTGATCGAAGCCGGCGCCGATCTCGCCGCCGTGGTGCTCGCGGCGCTGGAGACGAGCGGCCGGTCGCTCGTCGACGGCGACATCGTCGTCCTCGCCCAGAAGATCGTCTCCAAGGCGGAGGGGCGGCTGGTCGAGCTGGCCGGCGTCACCGCCTCGGCCCAGGCGATCGACATCGCCCGGCAGGTCGACAAGGACCCGCGCCTCGTCGAGCTGATCCTGTCCGAGGCGCAGGAGGTGATGCGCGTCCGCAAGGGCGTGCTGATCGTCCGCCACCGGCTCGGCCTGGTCCTCGCCAATGCCGGCATCGACCAGTCGAACATCGACCATGACGGCCAGTCCCGCGCCCTCCTCCTCCCCGTCGATCCCGACGCCAGCGCCCGCGCGCTGCGCGCCGCCCTCGCCGAGCGCAGCGGCGTCGACGTGGCGGTGCTGATCATCGACAGCCTCGGCCGCGCCTGGCGCACCGGCACCACCGGCACCGCGATCGGCGTCGCCGGCATGCCCGCGCTGCTCGACCTGCGCGGGCGCGAGGACCTGCACGGCCGGCGGCTGGAAACCAGCGAACTCGGCCTCGCCGACGAGGTCGCCGCCGCCGCCTCGCTGGTCATGGGCCAGGCCGACGAGGGCCGCCCGATCGTGATCGTGCGCGGGGTCGATCATGACCGCCGCGACGGCAGCGCCGCCGATCTGATCCGCCCGCGCCACATGGACCTGTTCGCATGATCCTGGCGCTCGCCGGCGGCGTCGGAGGGGCGCGGCTCGCGCGCGGCCTCGCCGCGATCCTGCCGCCCGAAAAACTGACGATCGCCGTCAACACCGGCGACGATTTCGAGCATCTCGGCCTGCTCGTCTGCCCTGACATCGACACAGTCTGCTACACGCTGGCGGGCATCAACAACGCCGCCCAGGGCTGGGGGCTGGAGGGCGAGAGCTGGGCGTTCATGGACGCGCTCGGCAAGCTCGGCGGCGAAAGCTGGTTCAACCTCGGCGACCGCGACCTCGCGACCCACGTGCTGCGCACCGGCATGATCGGGCGGCAGAGCCTGTCGGAGATCACCGCGCTGCTCGCCGGACGGATGGGCATCGCCCACCGCATCGTCCCGATGAGCGACGACCGGGTCCGGACGATGGTCGACACCGACGAGGGCGAATTGCCCTTCCAGCAGTATTTCGTCCGCCGTCGCGCCGAGCCCCGTTTCCGGGCGATCCGCTTCGACGGGATCGAGACGGCCCGCCCCTCGGCCGGCCTGCTCGATGCGGTCGCCGATCCGGCGCTGGAGGCGGTGATCCTCTGCCCGTCCAACCCGGTGCTCAGCATCACGCCCATCCTCGCCCTGTCCGGCGTCCGGGCGGCGCTGGCGGCGCGCGGCGTCCCGATCGTCGCGGTGTCGCCCTTCATCGGCGGCCAGGCCGTGAAGGGGCCCGCCGCCAAGATCATGGGCGAGATCGGCCTCGCCACCACCCCGGCGGGGCTCGCGGCCTATTATGACGGGCTGCTCGACGGCATCGTCATCGACGGCGCCGATGCGGGCGCCGACGCCGGGAACGCCGCGCTGCACATCACCGCTACGCTGATGCGCGACCTCGACGACCAGCGCCGCCTCGCCGACGAGACGATCGCCTTCGCGCGCCGCCTGCGCTGAGATGGATACCCATCTCGTCCTGGCCGTCCGTCCGCCCGAGGAAGGCAAGAGCCGGCTCGCGGCCACGATCGACAGTAATCAGAGATCAGCGCTCAATTACAATATGTTCCGGCACGTCCTGAAGATCGGGAGCGAGCTTTTTCCGCCCGAACGCATCATCCTCGTCAGCCGATCGGGCGCGCTCCGCGATGAGGTGGCGGCGCTGGGCGGGCATGCGCTGGAGGAAAGCGGCGACGATCTCAACGCGGCGCTCGAACAGGGTGCCGCCTTCGCGATGGGGCACGGCGCCGGATCGCTGCTGTCGCTGAGCAGCGACCTGCCCGGCCTGACCGTGGACGACGTGCGGGCAATGCTCGACGCCCCCGCGCCGGTCGCGATCGCAACCGATCGGCTGCGGACCGGCACCAACGCGCTGCGGATGCGCCCGGCCGGGGCGATCCCGTTCCGCTATGGGGTGGACAGCCTCGCCGCCCATCTCGCCGCCGCGACGGCAGCGAAGCTGGAGGCCGTGGTCATCGAACGGCCAGGCCTGGCGGGCGACATCGATACGCCCGCCGACCTGGCCGAATGGCGGCGTCGCTGACCTATTTCTCGAAATTGTCGGCGACGAAGCGGTCGAGCAGGCGCACGCCGTAGCCGGTCGCCCCCTTATCCCACGTCGCGCCTGGCTTCGAGGCCCAGACCATGCCGGCGATATCGAGATGCGCCCAGCGGACCCCGTCCTCGATATAGCGCTTGAGGAATTGCGCGGCGGTGATCGAGCCGCCCTCGCGCGGGCCGACATTCTTCATGTCGGCGATCGGCGAATCGATCAGCTTGTCGAAGGCATCGCCGAGCGGCATCCGCCACAGCTTGTCGCCCACCGCGCCGCCGGCGGCGGAAAGCTGGTCGGCCAGCGCGTCGTCATTGGCGAACATCCCGCCATATTCATGGCCGAGCGAGATGATCATGGCGCCGGTCAGGGTGGCGAGGTCGATGATCGTCTTCGGGTTGCGGGTCTTCTGCACCCAGGTCAACGCGTCGCACAGGACGAGGCGGCCCTCGGCGTCGGTGTTGATCACCTCGATCGTCTGGCCCGACATGGAGGTGACCACGTCGCCCGGGCGCTGGGCATTGCCGTCGGGCATGTTCTCGACCAGGCCGCAGACGCCGATGACGTGCGCCTTCGCCTTGCGCAGCGCCAGCGCCTTCATCGTCCCCGCGACGGCGCCCGCGCCGCCCATGTCCCACTTCATGTCCTCCATGCCGGCCGGCGGCTTGAGCGAGATGCCGCCGGTGTCGAAGGTCACGCCCTTGCCGACCAGGGCGATCGGCGGCTCCGCGCCGCCGGTGCCGTCCCAGGTCATGACCAGCAGCCGGGGCTCGCGCACCGATCCCTGCGCGACGCCGAGCAGCGCGCCCATGCCGAGCTTGGCCATCGCATCGCGATCGAGCACCTCGATCTTCACGCCGAGATCGGCGAGCGGGCGGCAGCGTTCGACGAAGCTTTCCGGATAGAGGATGTTGGCGGGCTCGGCGACCAACTCGCGGGTGAACATCACGCCCTCGGCGACCGCCTCACGGTCCTTCCAGGCCTCCGCCGCGCCGGCGCCGCCGCCGACGATGACGATCTCCTCCAGCGACGGGCGCTGCTTGGCGTCCAGCCTGGTGCGATAGGCGTCGTGCCGCCATGCGCGCAGCACCGCGCCGAAGGCGAGCGCGGCCGCCGCATCGGCCGGCTTGTCGCCCGCGACCGCCGAGATGTCGACGACCAGCGCGGTCTCGCCCGAGGTCAGCAGCTTGGCCACCAGCGCGGCGCCGGCCCGCTCGAAATCATTCTTCGATCCGACGCCGGCGAGCAGCAGGCGCCGGTTGGCCGCATCGGTCTCGCCGAAGAATTCGACCACGGCACCGCTCTCGCCATCGAACCGGTTGGCCTGGGCGGCGATGCGCGCCAGCGCCTGGGCCGCGTCGGGCAGCGCGGCAAGGCCGGCGCCGCCGATCGTGGCGGGCGCGACCGCGATCGCAAGGGCGTGGGGCCGGGCCGGCCGGCTGTCGACAAAGCTGATGCGCATCGGGGAAATCTTCCTTTTTGGTGTTGGCTCCCATCTAGGGCGAGCACCCGTGCGTCGCAACCGGGGTTAGCCAGAGGATTGCAGCCGGGCGTCGGGTGCGATAGGCGGCGCGAACGCATGTTTCGGGCGATCCGTCCGCGCGTCACAAGGGGTAGCGTGAAGAAGCCGATCCTGTTCCTGCTGGCGACGACCCTCCCCCTGCCGTTCGCGGCGGCCCCGCTTCGCGCGCAGAGCATCGCGACGCCCCCCGCCGGTCCCCCGCTCCAGGGCGACGCGCCGACCCCGGCGAACGAGGAGGAAGTGACCTTCGCGGCCGACACGCTGACCTATGACGACAATGCCGAGATCGTCACGGCGACCGGCAATGTCCGGATGATGCGGCAGGGCGACCGGCTGCGCGCCGACAAGGTCCAGTGGAACCAGAAGACCGGCGTGGTCCGCGCCGAAGGCAATGTCGCCGTGGTCAATTCGGGCAACGACACGCTGTACGGCGACTCGGTCGAGCTGACCGATTCGCTGCGCGACGGCGTGATCCAGAATCTGCTGCTCGTGCTCAACGACGGCGGCCGCCTCGCCGCCGTTCACGGCGTCCGCCGCAACGAGGTCACGACACTCGACAAGGCGGTCTACACGCCTTGCGCGGTGCTCGACAGCAAGGGCTGCCCCAAGGAGCCGATCTGGAAGATCAGCGCGGTCCGCGTCGTCCACGATCCGGCCAAGCACCGGATCAGCTATGACGGCGCGCGGATCAGCTTCCTCGGCACCCCGATCCTGTGGCTGCCCGGCCTGTCGCATCCCGACGGCAGCGGCGGCGGCGGATCGGGCCTGCTGCTGCCCGACGTCAAATATAGCCGGACGAACGGCGCCGAGCTCGGCCTGCCCTATTATTTCCAGCTCGCGCCCAATCGCGACCTGACGATCACCCCGCATGTCTACAGCAAGGTGCTGCCGGCGATCGAGGCGCAGTATCGCGCGCTGACCGGCAACGGCGCCTGGCAGGCCGCGGGCATGCTGACCTACAGCTCGCGCTTCGCGGCGACGACCGGGACGACGCCGGCGCCGGACGGCAATCGCGACATCCGCGGGTATATCGACGCCAATGGCCGGTTCCAGCTCGATCCCTATTGGACGCTGTCGGGATCGATCCGCGGCACCAGCGACCGCACCTTCCTGCGCCGCTACGACATCTCGCGCGACGACCGCCTGCGCAACCAGATCCAGGCCGAGCGGATCACCCCGAACAGCTATCTGTCGATCAAGGGCTGGGCGGTGCAGACGCTCCGCACCAACGACAAGCAGGGCCAGCAGCCGATCGCCCTGCCCGCGATCGACTATCGCCTGCGCCTCACCGATCCCTGGGTCGGCGGGACGTTCACCGTCCAGGCCAACAGCCTTGCGCTGATCCGCACCGCCGGCCAGGACACCCAGCGCGCCTTCGCCGCCGTGCAGTGGGACATGCGCCGCTACACCCCGCTCGGCCAGGAATTCACCCTGACCGGCTATGCCCGCGGCGACATCTACCATACCGACCAGGTCGGCCAGACCTCGACGATCGTCTATCGCGGCGATCCGGGCTGGACGCCGCGCGGCATCGCGGCGGTGGCGGCCGACATGCGCTGGCCCTTCGTCGGCGAATTCCTGGGCGGATCGCAGCGGATCACCCCGCGCGTCCAGATCGTCGCCAGCCCGAAGACCCGCAACCTCAGCATCCCGAACGAGGATGCCCGCGCGATCGACCTCGAGGATTCGAACCTGTTCGCGCTCAACCGCTTCTCGGGCTACGACCGCTGGGAAGACGGCAGCCGCATCACCTATGGCGCCGAATGGGCGGTCGACCTGCCGGGCATCTCGTTCAACACGGTGATCGGCCAGAGCTATCGCCTGTCGAACAAGTCGACCCTGCTGCCGGTCGGCACCGGCCTGTCGGACCGGCTGTCGGACATCGTCGGCCGCACCACGATCAAATATGGGCGCTTCCTGGAGCTCACCCACCGCTTCCGGCTCGACAAGGACAATTTCGCGGTCCGCCGCAACGAGATCGACGCGACGATCGGCACCCAGCGGACCTATGCGACGATCGGCTATCTCAAGCTCAACCGTGACATCGCCGCGACGATCGAGGACCTGCGCGACCGCGAGGAGGTTCGCCTCGGCGCGCGCATCCAGATCGCGCGCTACTGGTCGGTGTTCGGCTCGACCGTGATCGACCTGACCGGCCGGCGCGAGGATCCGCTGACGCTGTCCGACGGTTATCAGCCGATTCGGCACCGTCTCGGCATCCTGTACGACGACGATTGCATCGAGCTTGGCGTCACCTGGCGCCGCGAATATGACGCGATCGGCGATGCCCGGCGCGGAAATACCTTCCTGTTGCGACTGGCGCTCAAGAATTTGGGCCGCTAAGCCTGCATTCAGCGGGCGCATGCCAGGGGACAGCCCGTCTGGCCAGATTGAGGATGTGACTAGGTGCGTGGACTGATGCTGAGGCGGGGCGGCTTTTGGATGACGGCGGCGGCGGTCGGGGCGATCGCCCTGGCGACGCCGATCATCGCCCAGACGATGATGGACGACGAGGATGTCGGCGGCCTCAATATCCCGAAGGACATCACCGTCTTCGGCAACAGGGACCCGAACATCCGCACCGCGACGGCGATCGTCAACGGCACGATCATCACCCAGACCGACGTCGAGCAGAGGCTGGCGCTGGTGATCGCGGCCAATGGCGGCAACATCCCCGACGAGGAGCGCGAGCGCCTGCGCCTGCAGGTGCTGCGCAACCTGATCGACGAGACGCTGCAGATCCAGGAGGCGACCGCCCAGAAGGTCGAGGTGTCGCGCGAGGAAGTGCAGCAGACCTATGACCGGGTCGCCGCCAACTTCCGCAAGTCGCCCAAGGAGTTCGCCGAGTTCCTGCACGAGAAGGGATCGTCCCAGGCGTCGATCAAGCGGCAGATCGAGGGCGAGGCCGCCTGGCGCCGCGTGCTCAGCCGCAAGGTCGAGCCGTTCGTCGCGGTCAGCGACGAGGAGGTCAACGCGATCATCGCCCGCCTCAAGGCGTCGAAGGGCGCCAACGAATATCATGTCGGCGAGATATTCCTGTCGGCGACGCCCGAGACGATGAACGAAGCCAACGCCAATGCGGAGCGGATCATCGATCAGGTCCGCCGTGGCGCTTCCTTCGCGGCCTATGCGCGGCAATTCTCCGAAGCGTCGACCGCGGCGGTCGGCGGCGATCTCGGCTGGGTCCGGGCCGAGCAGCTTCCCGACCAGCTTTCCGCGGTCGTCAACCAGCTCCAGCCCGGCCAGATCAGCCAGCCCATCGCCATCCCCGGCGGCTATTCGATCCTGCTGCTGAGCGACAAGCGCCAGGTGCTCGGCGCCGATCCGCGCGACGCGCAGCTCCTCCTCAAGCAGCTCACCGTCAACTTCCCGCCGGGCATCACCCAGGCGCAGGCGACCCCGAAGGTCGAGGCGTTCGCCAAGGCGCTCGAACAGATCAAGGGCTGCGGCAACGCCAATGAGGTCGCCGCCAATATCGGCGCCGAGGTCGTCAACAACGACCAGATGAAGATCCGCGACCTGCCGCCGCAGCTCCAGGAAGTGATGCTCAACCTGCAGATCGGTCAGTCGACCCCGCCCTTCGGGTCGATGCGCGACGGCATCCGCGCGCTGATCCTGTGCGGCCGCGACGATCCGGCGCCCTCGTCGGGCCCGTCGTTCGAGCAGATCCAGTCGCAGATCGAGCAGGAACGCGTCAATCGCCGCGCCCAGCGCTATCTGCGCGACCTGCGGCGCGACGCCGTCATCGAATATCGATGAGGCGATGGAGATAGGGCCCCTTGCCGTCGCGCTGGGCGATCCCGCCGGGATCGGCCCAGAGATCGTCGCCAAGGCCTGGGACGCCCGCGAGGCGCAGCGTCTGGCCCCGTTCTTCGCGGTCGGCGACCGGCGTTCGATCGAAGCCGTCTGGCAGGGACCGATCCGGCAGATCGCCAGTCCCGACGAAGCCGCCGCCCATTTTGCCGACGCGCTGCCGCTGATCCAGATTTCCGACACCGGGCCGATCATCCCGGGCCGGCCTGACCTGGCCGGCGCCCGCTGCGCGCTCGACTCGCTCGAACTGGCGGCCGGGCTCGCCCGTTCGGCGATGGTCGGCGGGCTCGTCACCGCGCCGGTGGCGAAGGCGCAGCTCTACGCGATCGGCTTCGCCCATCCCGGCCAGACCGAATTCGTCGCCGAACGCTGCGGCGTGGCGTCGGCGAACACGGTGATGATGCTGGCGGGACCGACCCTGCGGGCCGTTCCGATCACCACCCATATGCCGCTGCGCGACGTCGCCGACCATGTGACGGTCGACCTGATCGTCGCCAAGGCGCGCGCCACCGATCGCGGCCTGAGCCGCAATTTCGGGATCGAGCGCCCGCGCCTCGCCATAGCGGGCTTCAATCCGCATGCCGGGGAACAGGGCGCGATCGGCCGGGAGGAGATCGACCTGATCATCCCCGCCGTCGAGCAGCTTCGCGCCGAAGGGATCGACATCGTCGGGCCGCTCGCCGCCGACACGATGTTCCACGCCCGCGCCCGCGCCCAATATGATTGCGCACTGTGCCTCTATCATGATCAGGCGCTGATCCCGCTCAAGACGCTGCATTTCGACGAGGGCGTCAACATGACGCTCGGCCTGCCGATCGTGCGGACCGCGCCCGACCATGGCACCGCCTTCGGCATCGCCGGCCAGAACAAGGCGCATCCGGGCGCGATGATCGCGGCGATCGCGCTGGCCGCGGAAGCCGCCCGGAACCGCCTCGTCCACGCATGAGCCGCGCACTGCCGGACCTGCCGCCGCTGCGCGAGGTGATCGCGCGCCACGGGCTCAGCGCGAACAAGGCGCTCGGCCAGAATTTCCTGCTCGACGGCCAGTTGCTCGACCGGATCGCGCGCGTCCCCGGCGATCTCGACGGCGCGACGGTCTATGAGGTCGGCCCCGGCCCCGGCGGCCTGACCCGCGCACTGCTCGGCGCCGGCGCCTCGGTGGTCGCGGTCGAGCGCGACGACCGCTGCCTCGCCGCGCTGGAGGAGCTCAACCAGGCCTCGGGCGGGCGGCTGCGCGTGATCTCCGCCGACGCGATGAAGATCGACGAGCGGGCGGAGGCCGGCGACGGCGCGCATATCGCCTCCAACCTGCCCTATAATGTCGGCACCGCGCTGTTCGTCCGCTGGATGACGCTCGACGCCTGGCCGCCCTGGTGGCGCTCGCTGACGCTGATGTTCCAGAAGGAGGTCGCCGAGCGGATCGTGGCGAAGCCGGGCAGCGCCGCCTATGGCCGGCTCGCCGTGCTGGCGCAGTGGCGCGCGACCCCCGTCATCGCGATGAACGTCCACCGCTCGGCCTTCGTTCCTCCGCCCAAGGTGATGTCGGCGATCGTCCACGTCGTTCCCGCCGCCCAGCCCGAAGGGGCGAGCATGGCGACGATCGAGACGCTGACCGCCGCCGCCTTCGGCCAGCGCCGCAAGATGCTGCGCCAGAGCCTCAAGGGCGTGAAGGGCGCGGTCGAGGCGCTGGCGACGGTCGGCATCGATCCCGAACGGCGCGCCGAGACGGTCACGGTCGACGAGTTCGTGGCGCTGGCGCGGATTCTGTCCTGACCCCGCCGGGGGTTGGATCGGAGCATACCCCCCAATCGTCATTCCCGCGAAAGCGGGAATCCACGGTCACGGCACATTCCGTCTCTTGCGAACCGCCGTCCATGGATTCCCGCTTTCGCGGGAATGACGCGGGTCACTTGTCGCTGACGACGCTCTTTTCCTCGCCCTTGGGCGGGACCTTGTCGTTGGGCTGCGCGGCGGCGACGGCGGCCGGTGGCGGGCCCTTGGCGATCGCGGCGGCCAGCTCGGTCGCGGGGACGCACTCGCTCTTGCACAGCGCCTTGACCCGCGCGAGGTTGGCGCGGGCGCGCTCGACGGCGCCCTTCTGCACCATCGCCTCGCCCTGCGCCGACAGCGCGGCGACGTCATTGGGTTCGAGCGCGAGCGCCTCGAAATACATGCGGATCGCCTTGCCCGGAAGCTGCTGCGCCTGCGCGACCCGGCCGAGCGCGACGAAGGCCGCGCGGTTGCGCGGGTCGATCGCGAGCGCGGTCTCCAGCGCGTCGTTGGCTCCCTGGAGGTTGCCCGCCTTCAGCGCCGCCTGGCCCTCGGTCAGCAGCGCGAGCGACTTCGGATTGATCTGATCGTCGGCCTTCTGGCCGTTCACCCCGCTCGAAACCGCCGCGAGGGTCAGGGACAGGGCAATCGCAACCGGCGAAAAACGCATCAAAATCTCCACTAGCGACGCTGGCCGGCTTTCTATCATGCACGTACCAGCCTGGCGACGAAAAAGCCGTCGGTGCCGTCATGCCCGGGGCTGAGCAGCGTTCCGCCATCCTGATAGCGCCCGGCGCTGAACGGAAGCTGAGCGGCCGCGAACGAGGATCGCCGGCCGAGGAAGGCGCGGAGCTGCCCGGCTCCCTCCTCGTCGAGCAGCGAGCAGACCGCATAGACCAGCGCGCCGCCCGGCCGGACCAGATCGGCCGCCAGGTCGAGCAGCCGCGCCTGCGTCTCGACCAGCCTGGCGAGGCGATCGGGGGTCAGCCGCCAGCGCGCCTCGGGGTTGCGCCGCCAGGTGCCGGTGCCCGAGCAGGGCGCGTCGACCAGCACCACGTCGCAAGCGTCGCGCAGGTCGCCGAGCGTCGCCATCTCCCGGCCGGGATCGAGCAGGCGCGTCTCGATGCCGCCGAAGCCCGAGCGCTGGGCGCGCGGCGCGAGCCGGTCGAGCCGGGCCCGGTTGGTGTCGCTCGCGATCAGCCGTCCGCCGCCGCCCATGTCGTCGGCCAGCGCCAGCGTCTTGCCCCCTGCCCCCGCGCAGAGATCGAGCACGGTCATGCCGCCGGCCGCCTGCCCCGCGAGCGCGATGAGTTGGCTGCCCTCGTCCTGGATCTCGACCAGACCGTCGACCCAGGGCGCGCTCGCCTCGATCGGGGTGCCCTCGGGCAGGCGCAGGCCGTGCGGCGCGAACGGGGTGGGCTGCGCGTCGGGCAGCAGGGCGGCGATCGCATCGCGATCGGCCCGGCTGTGATTGACCCGGAGGTCGAGCGGCGCGCGTTCGAGCAGCGCGGCATGTTCGGACGGATCGATCCGGTCCGCCAGCCAGCGCGGCAGCGCGCCCGCCGGACTGCCCTCCTCGTCCGCGGCGATCGGCGCGGGCGTGTGCGGCGCCCCGTCGAACGCCGCCGCCAGCGCCGCATCCTCGCGGGCGAGGCCGACCAGCGCGGCGCGTCCGCTCGCCGGCACCTCGCCGGTGCGGCGGATGGCGCGGTAGATCAGCTCGCGGATCGCCCGGCGATCCTTCGATCCGGCATAGCGCCGCGTCTTGAAATAGCGCGCGATCAGCGTGTCGGCGGCCGCGCCGCCTTCTCGAGCCGCGCGGACGATCTCGTCGAGCAGCTCGATCGCCGCCTGCGCGCGGGCGCCCGGCGTCATCCCGACCTAGCGCGTCGGATAATTGGGCGCCTCGCGGGTGATCGACACGTCATGGACATGGCTTTCCTTGAGGCCCGCATTGGTGATGCGGACGAAGCGGGCGCGCTTCTGCAGCTCGGGGATCGTCCGGGCGCCGGTATAGCCCATCGCCGCCTTCACGCCGCCGACGAGCTGGTGGATCACGTCGCGCGCGGTGCCCTTGTAGGGGACCTGGCCCTCGATGCCCTCGGGCACCAGCTTCATCTGGTCCTTGATGTCCTGCTGGAAATAGCGGTCGGCCGAACCGCGCGCCATCGCGCCGACCGAGCCCATGCCGCGATAGGACTTATAGGCGCGGCCCTGGTAGATGAAGGTCTCGCCCGGCGCTTCCTCGGTGCCCGCCAGCAGCGATCCGACCATCACCGTGCTCGCGCCCGCGGCGAGCGCCTTGGCGATGTCGCCCGAGGTGCGCAGGCCGCCGTCGGCGATCACCGGCACGCCCGACTTGGCGGCCTCGGCGGCGGCTTCCATCACCGCGGTGAGCTGCGGCACGCCGACGCCCGCGACGATGCGGGTGGTGCAGATCGAGCCCGGGCCGATGCCGACCTTGACCCCGTCCGCGCCCGCGTCGATCAGCGCGCGGGCCGCTTCGGCGGTGGCAACGTTGCCGGCGACGACCTGGACCGAATTGGACAGCCGCTTCACCCGCTCGACGGCGCGGGCGACGTCGCGATTATGGCCGTGCGCGGTGTCGATGACGATCAGGTCGCACTCGGCGTCGACCAGCGCCTCGGTCCGCTCAAAGCCCTTGTCGCCGACCGTCGTCGCGGCGGCGACGCGCAGCCGGCCGCTCGGGTCCTTGGTGGCGGACGGATAGTTGACCGCCTTCTCCATGTCCTTGACCGTGATCAGCCCGACGCAGCGATAGGCGTCGTCGACCACCAGCAGCTTCTCGATCCGGCGCTGGTGGAGCGTGCGGCGCGCCTCCTCCTGGCTGACGCCGCTGCGGACGACGGCCAGGTTCTGGCTCGTCATCAGCTCGGACACCGGCTGGTTGGGGTTCTCGGCGAAGCGGACGTCGCGGTTGGTGAGGATGCCGACGAGCTTGCCGTCGGCCTCGACCACCGGGATGCCCGAGATCTTGTTGCGCGCCATCAGCTCGTGCGCGTCGGCCAGCGTCTGGTGCGGCTGCATCGTGATCGGGTTGACGACCATGCCCGATTCGAACCGCTTGACCGCGCGGACGGCGGCGGCCTGCTCCTCGACGGTCAGGTTGCGGTGGAGCACGCCGAGGCCGCCGAGCTGCGCCATGACGATCGCCATGTCGGCTTCGGTCACGGTGTCCATCGCCGACGACAGGATCGGAATGTTCAGCGTGATCGCCTTGGTCACCTGGGTGGCGGTGTTCGCCTGGCTCGGCAATACGTCCGACTCTCCGGGCCTGAGAAGCACGTCGTCGAAAGTAAGGCCGAGGCTGATGTCCATGAGGTCGAATCCCAGCGAGGTGGTGAAGGATTCGAGGCCATATATGTCGATGGGCCGCAGATCGCTAGTCCGCTTGTCGGATTTCCTCAGCGATCGCCGCCCCGGCCCTATTCCTCGCCGTGGATGATCACCCGGTTGCGGCCGCCATTCTTCGCCGCGTAGAGCGCCTCGTCGGCGCGGCGGAGCATCGCGCCGTCGTCCTCGCCCACCAACAGCTGGGCGACGCCGGCCGAGAAGGTGACGGTGCCGAGCGGCTCGCCGGTGGTCTTGGAGACGAGGTGGCGGCCCGACAGTTCGTCGCGAACCTCGTCGACACGCATCGCCGCGCGGCGCGCCATGATGCCATCGAACAGGATAAGGAATTCCTCGCCGCCGAAGCGGCCGACGAACGCGTCCTCGCCGACGCCCTCGACCAGCGCCTCGGCCACCATCTTCAGTATCCGGTCGCCGGTGTCATGGCCGTGATTGTCGTTGATCGACTTGAAATGATCGATGTCGCAGAAGGCAACCGACAGCGGCGTGCCTTCCGCCGCCGCCTGCGCCATCGCCCGCGCGAGGCGAGCCTGGAAGGCCCGGCGGTTGGCGAGACCGGTCAGCGGATCGCTCTCGGCCACCGCCTGGGCCTCGGCCAGTTCGCCCTGCAGGCTGCTCATCTGGCTGCCCATCTCGACCAGGCGGCGCTCGGCGTCGTTGGTCTTGTCGATCATCGTGCGGGTCAGCTCGGCCATCAGTTCGAGCGCGCGGCCCGCCGGTTCGCCGCCGGCCTCGATCGCCGCCGAACCGCGGTCGAGCGCGCTGCCATAGGCCCTGGCATCGGTGCGCGACTGCCCGACCAGCGTGGCGGCCAGGGTGACGCTGCGGTGCGCCTGGTCGATCAGCTTGCCGAGCAGGTCGGACGACACCCGGCTCGACGCCGCCTCGGCGATCTCCTGGGCGACGTCGTGGCGCAGCAGGCCGTCGCGCGCGATCGCGGCATCGACCGAGGCGACCAGCGCCGGATCATGGCCGCCGATATACTGATAGGCCAGGTCATAGTTGATCGGGCTCGGATCGAGCCGGTGGGTGCGCAGGAAGCCGCCGATCCGGCCGAACAGGTCGGTCGGCGGGGCATCGTCCGGGCTGGCCAGGACGGGCACCTGCGCGGCCGGGACGGCGGCGGGGTCGTCTACGGCCGAGCGGCCGAACAGCGCATCGAAGCTCCAGCCCTTGCGGCCGGCGGAGGATGGCGGCTTTCCTTCGTACATCGGACACCCACTTTGCGGATCGTCCGACGGGCTTATCGGCAGCCCCTTAATTTTCGGTATCGCTCTCCACCCGAATCAAGAAGGGCGCCCCGACCGAAGCCGGAGCGCCCTCCTGAAAAGCTGCTTATCCCGTGGAGCCCGTCAGGCCGCTTTCGGAGCCGCCTGGCGAACGCCCTCGTCCACATGATCCGCGAATTGGGCGAAGTTCTCGATGAACTGGTCGACCAGCTTCCTGGCGGTGGCATCATAGCCGGCGCCGTCGGGCCAGGTCTCGCGCGGGTTGAGGATCTTGCTCTCGACGCCCGGCACCGCGACCGGGACCTTGAAGCCGAAATTGGGATCGACGCGGAACTCGGCATTGTTCAGGCTGCCGTCGAGCGCGGCGTTGAGCAGCGCGCGGGTGACCTTGATCGGCATGCGGTGGCCGACGCCGTACTGGCCGCCGGTCCAGCCCGTGTTGACCAGCCAGCAATCGACGCCGCCCTTGGCGATCCGCTCCTTGAGCAGGTTGCCGTAGACCGACGGATGGCGCGGCATGAACGGCGCGCCGAAGCAGGTCGAGAAGGTCGCCGACGGCTCGGTGACGCCGATCTCGGTGCCGGCGACGCGCGCGGTGTAGCCCGACAGGAAGTGGTACATCGCCTGTTCCGGGGTCAGCTTCGCGATCGGCGGGAGGACGCCATAGGCATCGGCGGTCAGGAAGATCAGGTTCTTCGGGACCGGGCCGAGATTATGCTCCGACGCGTTCGGGATGAAGTCGATCGGATAGGAGCCGCGGCTGTTCTCGGCGAGGCTGTCGTCGTCAAGGTCGATCTCGCGCGTGTCGGGATCGATCACGACATTCTCGAGCACCGTGCCGAAGCGCTTGGTGGTCGCGTAGATCTCCGGCTCGGCCTCGGCCGACAGGCGGATCATCTTGGCGTAGCAGCCGCCCTCGAAGTTGAACACGGCCTCGTCCGACCAGCCATGCTCGTCGTCGCCGATCAGCGTGCGGCTGGCATCGGCCGACAGCGTCGTCTTGCCGGTGCCCGACAGGCCGAAGAAGATCGCGGTGTCGCCCTTCGGGCCGATATTGGCCGAGCAGTGCATCGGCATGACGCCGGCGACGGGCAGCTTGTAGTTGAGGATGCCGAACACCGATTTCTTCATCTCGCCGGCATAGGCGGTGCCGCCGATCAGGATCAGCTTCTCGGTCAGGTTGACGGCGATCACGGTCTGGCTGCGGCAGCCGTGCCGCTCGGGATCGGCGGCGAAGCTCGGCAGGTCGATGATCGTGAATTCGGGCACGAAGGCGGCGAGTTCGGCCGCTTCCGGGCGCACCAGCAGGGTGCGGATGAACAGGTTGTGCCAGGCCAGCTCGTTGATCACGCGGACGTTGACGCGGTGGGTGGCCTGCGAACCGCCGTAGAGGTCCTGGACGAACAGCGTCTCGCGGGTCTCGAGATGGGCCATGAAGTCGGCCTTCAGCGCGGCGAACTGCTCGGGCGTCATGCCCTTGTTGGTCTTGCCCCACCAGACGCTGTCCTCGGTCTCGGCGTCGCGGACGATGAACTTGTCGTTGGCGGAACGGCCGGTGTGGGCGCCGGTCTTGACGACGAAGGGCCCGTCCTTGGCGAGCAGTCCTTCGCCCCGCTGGACCGCATGCTCGACGAGGGGCGCGGTTCCCAGGTTCCAGTGGAGCTGGGCGGCGACATCGATTCCCTGTTTGTCGAGGCCAAAGGCGGGGATGAGCTGGGGCACTTTTGTCTCCTATACGGGTGAGGCTACCGTTGTGGGGTCGCCCTCCTAACGTCTAGGCGCGTGACGATGCCGCGAATCCATCGTCCGGCATCCTCCGCACCTTTGTATCTTTCCCATCGCGCATAGTTTCAAAGCCCCGGATCGTAAAGGGTGCGCAGCATGGTTGAACGTCCATGAGGGCTGCGCTAGGCAGAGCGGGCATTTTACGGGCCATGGCGTGTCGGCCAGCATCATCTCGGGGAGGCCACCGGTCCCAATGACACCCACGATCGCCCTGGTCGACGACGATCGCAACATCCTGACATCCGTGTCGATCGCGCTGCAATCCGAAGGGTTCACGGTCCGGGTCTATTCGGACGGCGAATCGGCGCTGAAGGCGCTGCTCGACAATCCGCCGGACCTCGCCGTGCTCGACATCAAGATGCCGCGCATGGACGGCATGGAGCTGCTGCGGCGGCTGCGCGAGAAGAGCAGCATCCCGACGATCTTCCTGACCTCGAAGGACGACGAGCTGGACGAGGCGCTGGGCCTCGCCATGGGCGCCGACGACTATATCACCAAGCCCTTCTCCCAGCGGCTGCTGATCGCCCGCATCCGCGCGATCCTGCGGCGGACCGAGGTCCGCGCGACGCCCGAGGACGAGGCCGACGCCACCCCGGTCGAGAAGATCGTGCGCGGCCGGCTGGAGATGGACCCCGCGCGCCACCGGGTGCAATGGGACGGCAAGGACGTGACCCTGACCGTCACCGAATTCCTGATCCTGGAAGCGCTGGCCCAGCGCCCCGGATTCGTGAAGTCGCGCGACCAGCTCATGGACACCGCCTATCAGGACGACGTCTATGTCGACGATCGCACGATCGACAGCCACATCAAGCGGCTGCGGCGCAAATTCCGGCAGGTCGATCCCGAGTTCAAGGCGATCGAGACCCTCTACGGCGTGGGCTATCGCTTTGGCGAAGAGTAGCAGCGCGCTGGGGACGCCCGAGGCGGCGGCCCGCACGTCCCTCACCACCCGCATCCTCGCGGTCAACATCTTCGCGCTGGCGATGCTGGCGGGCGGCTTCTTCTACCTGGACAGCTACCGCGCCCAGCTCATCGACGCCCGGCTGGAGGAGACCGCCACCCAGGTCCGCCTGGTCGCCGAGGCCTATGCGGTGACGCCGCCGGCGGGACGGCCGCAGCTCCTCTCGAAGTTCGGCCTGCTCACCGACACGCGGCTGCGCGTCTACGCCTATCCCTCGCCCGCCGCGCGCGCGTCCGAGGTCGTCCGCAGCTTCGACAGCTGGTCGATCTCCGGCCCGACCTACCAGCTTCGCGATCCGTCGCAGGAGGAATGGCAGAAGCGGGTCGCCCGCTTCCTCGACCGGTCGATCGACATCATCGTCGACGCCGACCATCCCGAACATTTCCAGGAACCGGCCCGCGACACCCTCGCCGCCTGGCCGATCGCCCTGCGCGCGGCGCGCGACCCCAACATCGAGACCTCGGTCGAGCGGGCGCCCGACCGGACGCCGATGATCCTGGCCGCGATCGACGTCCGCCGCCCCGACGGCAGCGGCGCGGTGATCCTGTCGACCGAGAACCAGCGCGACATCACCCGGATCGTCCGCGCCGAGCGGCTCCGCCTCGGCGTCGTGCTGCTGATCGTCGTGCTCGTCTCGGTCAGCCTGTCGCTGTTCCTGGCGCGCACGATCGTCCGTCCGCTCCGCCGCCTCGCGCTCGCCGCGCACCGCGTCCGCCTCGGCCGCGCGCGCGAGGTGCAGGTGCCGCGCCTGCCCGAGCGGCGCGACGAGATCGGCACCCTCGCCCGCGCCTTGTCCGACATGAGCATGGCGATCCGGCAGCGGATCGACGCCACCGAGGCCTTCGCCGCCGACGTGACGCACGAGCTCAAGAACCCCCTCGCCTCGCTGCGCTCGGCGGTCGACAGCCTCGGCATCGTCAAGGACCCGGCGCTCCAGAAGCAGCTGATCGACGTGATCCGCGACGATGTCGGCCGGCTCGACCGGCTGATCACCGACATCGCCGAGGCGTCGCGGGTCGATGCCGAACTGGCCCGCGCCCGCTTCGAATCGGTCGATCTCGGCACGATGATCGAGGGCCTGCTGACCACCCGCGAGGAACGCGGGCGCAACGGCGACGTCCGCGTCGCCTTCGCCCGTCCGCATCGCGGCACCGCCGTGGTGTTCGGCGACGGATCGCGGCTGACCCGGGTGATCGAGAACCTGGTCGAGAATGCGGTGTCCTTCTCGCCCGCAGCGGGCCTCGTTCAGGTTGCAGCCACCCGCGATGGCGATGATGTCGTGATCAGGGTGGAAGATGAAGGACCCGGCGTGCCGCCCGACGCGCGCGAGGCGATCTTCAACCGGTTCCACAGCGACCGCCCCGAGGGCGAGGAATTCGGCCGGCACAGCGGCCTCGGCCTCGCCATAGCGAAGGCCATCGTCGAGGGTCATAATGGTTCGATCGTCGCGACCGACCGGGACAATGCGCCGAACGGCGCCAGGTTCGTCATCCGCCTGCCGGCCTGGAGCCGCTAGGTCATGAGCGATTCCGTTCCCCTCGCGGACCCGATTCATGCCAGCAGCGTCATGGTCGACGGCCGGGTCGTGCTGATCGCCGGCCGCTCGGGCAGCGGCAAGTCGGACCTCGCGCTGCGGCTGATCGATCGCGGCGCGCTGCTCGTCGCCGACGATTATACCCGCGTCGAGGGCCGCGACGGACGGCTGATCGCCAGCGCGCCGCCGCAGATCGCCGGCCGGATCGAGGTGCGCGGCGTCGGCATCGTCGAGCTGGCAAGCGCCGTCGAGGGCAATGTCGCCCTGCTCGTCGACCTCGACCGCGCGGTCGAGCGCATGCCCGCCGAGCCCCTGCCCACGACCGCGCTCGACGGCATCGCCATCCCCACGCTCGGCCTGTCCGCCTTCGAAGCCTCGGCCCCGATCAAGGTGGAGCAGGCGTTGCGCCGTCATGGGCTGGGAGGCCCGCAATGACCAAGGCTGGAATGACCAAGGCCGGAGAGCCACGCCGCATATTGTTCGTCACCGGCATGTCCGGTTCCGGCAAGAAGACCGCGCTGACCGCGCTCGAGGACATGGGCTGGGAGACGGTCGACAACCTGCCGGTGTCGCTGCTCGAACGGCTGCTGGCCGCCAGCCCGGCCGAGGGGAGCATCGACGAGGGCCGTCCCCTCGCGCTCGGCATCGACAGCCGTACCCGCGATTTCGACAGCCGGGGGGTGGTCCGCCGGGTGCGGTCGCTGCGCGACGGCGGGCGCGATGCGTCGATCCTCTTCTTCGACTGTTCCAACACCGAGCTGAGCCGCCGCTATTCGGAGACGCGCGCGCGCCATCCGCTGGCGCGGGACCGCCAGGTCGAGGACGGGATCAGCTATGAGCGCGAACTGCTGGCGCCGCTGCGCGAGGCGGCCGACGAGCTGATCGACACCACCGACAGCTCGACCAACGAGCTGCAGGCGCTGCTGCGCCGCCGGTTCGGCGATTCGACGGGCACGGGGACGACGCTGACCGTCATGTCCTTCGCCTTCTCGCGCGGGGTGCCGCGCGACGCCGACCTGATGTTCGACATGCGCTTCCTGCGCAATCCGCACTGGGTGCCCGAACTCAAGCCCCATAGCGGCCTCGATCCCGACGTCGGCGCCTATATCGCCGGCGACCCGATCTATCCCGAGGCGCGCGCGCGGATCGAGGAACTCATTCTCCTCCTGCTGCCGCGCTACGAGACGGAGGGCAAAAGCTATGTGACGATCGCGATAGGCTGCACGGGGGGCAAGCACCGATCCGTGCATTTCGCCGAAACCCTCGCAAGCCGGTTGCGCCAGGAGGGATTTTCGCCCACGGTCCGCCACCGCGATTTGACTCGACAGAAGTCGAACGCTGAGGAGAGCACCGTGCCAGGCGTGGGGTCATGACCATTGGGTTTTTAGTCAAATGATCGGATTGGTGCTCGTTACCCATGGCCGTCTTGCGGCCGAGTTCGTGACCGCGATGGAACATGTCGTCGGTCCACAGACCGCGATCGAGGCGATCTGCATCGGTCCGGACGACGACATGGAAAGCCGCCGGGCGGACATCGCCCGCGCGGTGAAGGCCGTCGACGACGGATCGGGGGTGATCCTGCTGACCGACCTGTTCGGCGGCACCCCGTCGAACCTGGCTATCTCGCTGATGGAGCCGGGCCGGGTCGAGGTGATCGCCGGCATCAACCTGCCGATGCTGATCCGTCTCGAAGGCGCGCGCAAGATGATGAAGATCAAGGCCGCCGTCGCCGCCGCGCGCGACGCCGGCCGCAAATATATCTCGGTCGCGTCCGAGGTTCTGGGGGAAGCTGCCGCATGACGCAATTCCGGCGCGAAGTGCAGATCACGAACATCAGGGGGCTTCACGCCCGGGCCAGCGCCAAATTCGTCACCCTCGCCAGCGCGCACAGCGCCGAGGTGGAGGTCGAGAAGGACGGGTCGAAGGTCGCCGGCACCTCGATCATGGGGCTGATGATGCTCGGCGCCGCCAAGGGCGACAGCGTCGTCATCTCCGCCACCGGCGACGGCGCCGAAAAGGCGCTCGCCGCGCTGATCGAACTGGTCGAAGGCAAGTTCGGCGAGGAGTGATCCACCGCCCGTCATCCCGGCGAAGGCCGGGTTCTCACTTCCTTCTTCCGCGCGCCTCCGAAAAATGAGATTCCAGCCTTCGCTGGAATGACGAAGTTACGGGATTATCGCCCTGCCCCGCCAGATCACCGCCTTTTCCAACCCGCTGATCAAGCGCGTCCGCTCGCTCCGCGAGAAGCGGCACCGGCGCGAGGAGGGGCTGTTCCTCGCCGAGGGGCTGCGGATCCTGACCGAGGCGTCCGAGGCCGGGATACTGCCCGAATATGTCTTCTTCGCGAAGGACGGCGCCCGGCATCCGCTCGCCCAGGCGCTGATCGACGCCGTCGAGGCCAAGGGCGGCGAGGCGATCGAGACCGACCGCGACATCCTCTCCAAGCTGTCGGGCAAGGACAATCCCCAGACCGTCATCGGCGTCTATCGCGAGTTCGACACCGGGCTCGACCGGATCGACCGTGCTTCGGCCGGCATCTGGATCGTCGCCCAGTCGCTGCGCGACCCCGGCAATCTCGGGACCATCCTGCGCACCGGCGACGCGGTCGGCGCGGGCGGGCTGATCCTCGTCGACGATTGCGTCGACCCCTTCTCGGTCGAGGCGGTGCGGGCGACGATGGGGGCGTTGTTCACCCAGAGGATCGCGGCCGCGCGCTGGCCCGACTTCCTCGCCTGGCTGCGCGCCGGCCCCGGCCAGCTCGTCGGCACCAGCCTGAAGGCGACCCAGGACTATCAGGCGCCGCGCTATGCCGCGCCGACCTTCATCCTCGTCGGCAACGAGGCGCAGGGCCTGCCGCCCGACTATGAGGAGCAGTGCGACCTGCTGGTGAAGATGCCGATGCTGGGCAAGGCCGACAGCCTCAACGCCGCGGTCGCGACGGCGGTGATGGCCTATGAGGTGCTCAACCAGCGGCGCGCGCGGTGAGCAGCCAGCCCCCGCCCAACTACATCACCCCGGCCGGCTTCGCCGCGATGCGGGCGCGCTACGACCATCTGTTCGGCACCGAGCGGCCCGCGCTGGTCGAGGTGATCAGCTGGGCCGCCGGCAATGGCGACCGGTCCGAGAATGGCGACTATATCTACGGCCGCAAGAAGCTGCGCGAGATCGACCGCGAGCTCGCCCATCTGTCGCGGCGGATGAAGGCGGCCAAGGTCGTCGATCCCGCCCGGCAGGCCGAGCGCGGCAAGGTCTTCTTCGGCGCCACCGTGACGGTGGTCGACGAGGACGATGTCGAACGGACGGTGACGCTGGTCGGCGCCGACGAGGCCGACGCCGGCAGCGGCCGGATCAGCTGGCTGTCGCCCCTCGCCCGCGCGTTGCGCGGCGCGGCGGTCGGCGACGTCCGCCGCGTCGCCCTGCCGGGCGGCGACCGCGAGCAGGAGATTCTCTCGATTCGCTATCCGGATGCCTGAACGGCGCCCGGCCGCCGCTCCGAACCTCCTTTCCCGCTGTTTGTCTCGTTCCGGATCAAGCACTTGCGACGCTTCGGGCAAGTTTCGCATCGACTTGAAGCGCCGATGCGGTATTTTTCCCCCATGAGCATCGAGGCCATCAGCAAACTGACCGCCAGGCAGCGCGACTGCCTGCGCCTCGTGCTTCATCACAAGCAGTCGAAGGAGATCGGCCGCGAGCTCGGCATTTCGCCGATGACCGTGGACAATCATTTCCGCAGCGCGATCCAGACGCTGGGCGTCTCCAACCGCCTCGAAGCCGCGCTGATGCTGGCCTCCCATGAGGGCGACGAGCCTAGTCAGCGATTGACTAGTCAACCGCACCCCGTTGTTTCCCCGGCCGAAAGTTCCATCATGGCCTCGTCGTCGGACATCGGTGACGGGCAGAGGGAAATGACGAGCGCCCTTCGAGAAGACCAGGTTCCCTACAGGACCTATCGCGAAGCGAGCTTCATCGATTTCCCCTTGCCGGTGCCAACCAGGGGGAAGCCACGCAATGACCTGTCGATCGCCCAGCGTCTGTTCTGGATCGCCATACTGATCTTTGGAATGGGACTGGGGGCCGGCGCGTTGCTGTCTGGCTTCGCCGCTCTGACGAACATCGCCCTGGCGCTCAAGCACTAGGGACTTCCTGCAACCGTTCCGAGGCGCCCGTTCCGGCGCAAGGGGAGAGCTATGTCCAAGAACCGTGATGACGCAACGCTGCGCGTCTATGCCGCCCTCGAGCAATATGAGCGCGCTCTCGACATCGCCGCGAAACAGGGCGCCCTGCTGGCGGCCGAGCTTCCGCAGGCGCGGCTCGACGGCAATTTCGCGCTGGAGGTCGCGCAGGGCGCGTTCACGCACTTTTTCAACTCGCTCTCCACGATCATCGAAGCCCGCGGACAGGTCGTAGAAGGCCATCGCGAACTCGCGGTCGTCCAGCGCAAGTTCAACCTGCCCGTCGTCTCGACCGGCGACAAGGGCACGATCCCCAAACTGCCGATCGACAACGGCGAATCGTTTCCGCGCCGCGTAGCGTAAATCGTCCGGATCACCCTTGACGCGAGATCGTCGGAGATCGATGGGTCAGGGGTGATCCGGCAACTTCTCTATGGCGCGTTGATGTGGGCCGTGTGCCTCTACGCCTTCTTTCGAGGCGGATGGGCGGAACGTGTCACCGCCGGGAGCATCCTGATCGCAACCTACGTGACGGTGCTGGTGCTCAGCCCATTGGCCGTTCGCTATCAGTTCGTTGAACTGCCGGTGATGGCCGTTGACACCATCGTGCTCTTGGTACTGGTCGGCATCTCCCTGAAATCGGAAAAATTCTGGCCGCTATGGCTTACCGCAATGCAGGGATTGACCATCTTGTCGCACCTGGCACCCTATGTCCCGCATGTGCTGCCATGGGCTTATGGCAATGCGGTTGCGGTGTGGATCTATCCCATGCTGATCGTGCTGGCCTTCGCGGTCCACTTCCATCATCGCAACAGGAAGGTTGGCGGCTCGTTCACCGACTGATCCAGGCGATCAGGCCGATCGGGGCCTCCGCGATCGTCGACCGGCTGATCACCGAGTTCGCCGACGCCTCCACCCTGCTCTTCGCCGGCCCCGCCCGGCTGGAGCGCGCCCTGCCCAACGACCGGGCGGTCATCGATATCGTGATGGCGGCGCGCGAACTGTTCCTCCACTCGCTCGAACAGCGGATCAGCTGGCGGCCGATCCTGGCCGACGACCGGGCGGTGCTCGACTATCTGGTCGCCCGCATGGCGCATCAGACGGCGGAACAGGCCCGCGTCCTCTACCTCAACACCAAGAACGAGCTGCTGCGCGACGAGATCGTCGCCTGGGGATCGGTCAACCGGGTCGACATATCGCCGCGCGAGATCATCCGGCGCGCGCTCGACATATCGGCGACGGGCCTGCTGATCGCGCACAACCATCCGTCGGGCGACCCCACGCCTAGCGCCAGCGACGTCGCGCTCACCCGCGACCTGTTCCAGGCCGCCCGGCTGTTCGAGATCGCGCTGCTCGACCACATCATCGTCGCGCGGCAGGGCTATTACAGCTTCCGCGCCGAGGGCCGGCTTTAGGGAAATGCTCCCGTCGTCCCGGTCGCAGCCGGGACGACGGGAGCTATCAATGCCGGACGGCCACCTCGCCGCCGTCGGGGCTGGTCGCGCCCTTCAGCGTCGACGCCAGCTCGTCCGCCTCGGTCCAGTCGATCGCGGTAAGGTGGCCGGCCAGCGCCAGGCCCAGCACCTCGTCGACATGGCTGACGGGGATGATCTTCAGCCCCTCGCGGATATTGGTCGGGATCTCGACGAGGTCCTTCTCGTTCTCCTTGGGGATCAGCACCGTGGTGATGCCGCCGCGCAGGGCCGCGAGCAGCTTCTCCTTGAGGCCGCCGATCGGCAGGACGCGGCCGCGCAGCGTCACCTCGCCGGTCATCGCCACTTCCTTGCGGACCGGGATGCCGGTCAGGGTCGAGACGATCGCGGTGGTGATGCCGATGCCCGCCGACGGGCCGTCCTTGGGAACGGCGCCCTCGGGCAGGTGGATGTGGATGTCCTTTCGGGCGATCAGGCTCGGCTTGATGCCATAGGCCGGCGCGCGCGCCTTGACGAAGCTGAACGCCGCCTGGACGCTCTCCTTCATCACGTCGCCGAGCTTGCCGGTCGTGCTGATCCCGCCCTTGCCGGGCACGGTGACCGCCTCGATCGTCAGCAGCTCGCCGCCGACCTCGGTCCAGGCGAGCCCGGTGACGGCGCCGACCTGGTCCTCCTCCTCGCCGATGCCGAAGCGGTATTTCCGCACGCCGGCGAAGTCGGACAGGTTGTCGGGGGTGATGACGACCTTCTCGTCCTTGCCCTCGAGGATGCGGCGCAGGCTCTTGCGCGCGAGCTTGGCGATCTCGCGCTCCAGCGTGCGGACACCTGCCTCGCGGGTATAATAGCGGATCAGGTCGCGCAGCCCGGCGTCGGTCAGCTCGAACTCGCCGGCCTTCAGGCCATGCGCCTCGACCTGCTTGTCGCGCAGATGCTCCTTGGCGATCTCGACCTTCTCGTCCTCGGTATAGCCTTCGAGGCGGATGATCTCCATGCGGTCGAGCAGCGGCTGCGGCAGGTTCAGGCTGTTCGCGGTGCACACGAACATCACGTCGGACAGGTCGACGTCGATCTCCAGATAATGGTCCTGGAACTTGCTGTTCTGCTCGGGATCGAGCACCTCGAGCAGCGCCGAGGCGGGATCGCCGCGGAAATCCTGGCCGAGCTTGTCGATCTCGTCGAGCAGGAACAACGGGTTCGACGTGCCCGCCTTCTTCAGGTTGGTGACGATCTTGCCGGGCAGCGAGCCGATATAGGTGCGCCGGTGGCCGCGGATCTCGGCCTCGTCACGGACGCCGCCGAGCGACTGGCGCACGAACTCGCGCCCGGTCGCCTTGGCGATCGAGCGGCCGAGCGAGGTCTTGCCGACGCCGGGCGGACCGACGAGGCACAGGATCGGCCCCTTGAGCTTGTTGGTGCGCGCCTGGACGGCGAGATATTCGACGATCCGGTCCTTGACCTTCTCCAGCCCGTGATGATCGGCGTCGAGCACCGCCTGCGCGGCGGCGATGTCCTTCTTGAGCTTCGACTTCTTGCCCCAGGGCAGGCCCAGCAGCACGTCGAGATAGTTGCGGACGACGGTCGCCTCGGCCGACATCGGCGCCATGGTGCGCAGCTTCTTGAGCTCGGCATTGGCCTTGCCGCGCGCTTCCTTGGACAGCTTGAGCTTGGCGATCTTCGCGGTGAGCTCGCTCAGCTCGTCGCCGCCGTCCTCGCCCTCGCCATTGCCCAGCTCGCGCTGGATCGCCTTGAGCTGCTCGTTCAGATAATATTCGCGCTGCGTCTTCTCCATCTGGCGCTTGACGCGGCTGCGGATCTTCTTCTCGACCTGGAGGACGCCGAGCTCGCCTTCCATTAGCGCGAACGCCATTTCGAGCCGCTTGGCGGGATCGAGTTCGACCAGCAGCGCCTGCTTGTCGGAAACCTTGATCGAGATGTTGGCGGCGACCGCGTCGGCCAGCTTCGCGGCCTCCTCGATCTGGCCGAGCTGGACCGAGGTCTCGGCCGGCAGCTTCTTGTTGAGCCGCGCATAATTCTCGAACTGGTCGACCACCGAACGCATCAACGCGGCGACCTCGGTCCCTTCGGCCTCGGCCTCCTCGATCAGCTCGACCTCGGCGGTCAGGTGGGCGTCCTCGCCGGTCAGCGCCTCGAGCCGGGCGCGCTGCTTGCCTTCGACGAGCACGCGGACGGTGCCGTCGGGCAGCTTGAGAAGCTGGAGCACCGTCGCGACGACGCCGAGATCATAGAGCGCATCGCGATCGGGATCGTCCTCGGCCGGATCGAGCTGGGCGACGAGGAAGATCGACTTGTCCGCCGCCATCGCGCTTTCCAGCGCGGCGACCGACTTCTCGCGTCCGACGAACAGGGGCACGATCATGTGCGGGAAAACGACGATATCGCGCAACGGCAATACGGGAAGGGTCTCAGTCATCTATTCTCCGATCGGAGCACCGCGGGGGCGCGTCCTGGCCCCTATATGGGCCCACCCCTCTTCATGATCAATGAACCGCGCGCTTGGCGCGGGCCAAATTTGTCTTGCCCGGCGTTGTAATTTTTCCTCCCTGCGGTAAGGGCCCGCGAGTGACCTCCTCCGATACCAGCCCTGGCGGCGGACCGCGCCCGACCCGGCGTGATGCCAGCATCGACATATTGCGCGGCCTGGCCCTGATCACGATCACGATCAACCACATCACCGGCTTCACCGACCGGATGCACATGGTCGGCATGCAGTTCCCGACGCTCACCCTGTGGGGCTTTTCGAGCGCGGCCGAAGTGTTCTTCCTGCTGTCGGGCTATCTGGTCGGCGCGGTCTATTTCCGGGTCGATCGCGATCCCGCCATCGCCACCTTCACCGACAAGCTGTGGCGGCGGACCGGCAAGCTCTACGTCTACAATCTCGGGCTGTTCCTGGTCCTGATCCCGCTCGCGCTCAACTCGCCCGACCTCGCCCGGCTCAGCTTCTACAGCTATTTCATCAAGGGCGGCCCATCGACCATCGTCGATTTCCTGATCCTCTACATCCAGCCCTACTGCCTGGAGATCCTCGTCACCTACATGGTGCTGCTCGGCACCGCGCCGCTGTTCGCGCTGTTGCTGCGCTGGCAGCCGATCGTCGCGCTGCTGGTTTCGGCCGGGCTCTACTGGTTCGCCCATGAGCATGCCTGGTTCAACGTCATCGGCGGATCGCCGGTCGGCGACTGGCGCTGGAACTTCAACCCGGCGTCGTGGCAGCTCGTCTTCTTCGGCGCGATGGCGGCGGGGCGCTACCGGCTGCTCGCGCGGCTCGAACGGCGCGCCGAGGGCAACTGGCACTGGCTGGTGCCGCCGGTGCTGCTGTTCGCCGGCCTCACCATCCTGTTCCTCGCGCAGAGCTGGTTCTCGTTCGAGGTGCTCTACCAGAGCAAGATCCGCATCGGCCCGGTCCGCGTCGCCCATGCGCTGTCGGTCTGCTGGCTGATCATGAGCATATTGTGGATGTGGCCGCGCCTCCAGCAGCTATGGCCGATGCGGCAATGCGCGGTGATCGGCTCCAATTCGCTCCAGACCTTCGTCGTCTCGGTCGCGCTCAGCTATGCCGCCGGCTTCCTGTGGATCGAGGTCTGGCCGAACCACGATGCCTATATCGCGCTGTGCATCGCCAGCGTCGTCCTGCTCGGGCTGTTCGCCAATGGCTACAAGTACTGGAAGGCGACCCGGCCGGCGGGTTGACGTCCTCCGGGAAACCGCAGCTTGCCCTCTTCAAAGCCACCCTCCCCTTGCCTTTCCTGCCCCTCGCGCGCATGGGAAGCCCCCGAATAAACAATGGGACTGGACATGGCGACGAACTGGACGCCCGCGAGCTGGCGTCAACAACAAGCGGTGCAGATGCCGGACTATCCGGATGCGGCGGCCCTCGCGGCAGCCGAGCAGGAACTGTCGAGCTTCCCGCCGCTGGTCTTTGCCGGCGAAGCGCGCGAGCTGACCGCGTCGCTCGCCCAGGTCGCCGCGGGCAAGGCTTTCCTGCTCCAGGGCGGCGACTGCGCCGAGAGCTTCGCCGAGTTCCATCCGAACAACATCCGCGACACCTTCCGCGTGCTGCTGCAGATGGCGGTGGTGCTGACCTTCGCGTCGAAGCTGCCGGTGGTGAAGGTCGGCCGCATGGCGGGCCAGTTCGCCAAGCCGCGCTCGGCCCCGACCGAGGAGATCGGCGGCGTCACCCTGCCTAGCTATCGCGGCGACATCATCAACGACATCGGCTTCAGCGAGGAATCGCGCATCCCCGATCCGCGCCGGATGGTCCGCGCCTACAGCCAGTCGGCGGCGACGCTGAACCTGCTGCGCGCCTTCGCGCAGGGCGGCTATGCCAACCTCCACCAGGTCCATGCCTGGACGCTCGACTTCATGGGCCGCAGCCCCTGGGCCGCGCAATATGGCGAGGTCGCCGCCCGAATCGGCGACGCGCTCGACTTCATGGCGGCCTGCGGGATCAACCCGGAGACCGTGCCCCAGCTCAAGGGGACGCAGTTCTACACCAGCCATGAGGCGCTGCTGCTGCCCTATGAGCAGGCGATGACGCGCGAGGACAGCCTCAACACCGGGCAATATTTCGACACCTCGGCCCATTTCCTGTGGATCGGCGACCGCACCCGCTTCGAAGGATCGGCGCATGTCGAATATCTGCGCGGCGTCGGCAACCCGATCGGCCTGAAATGCGGGCCGAGCCTGGAGCCCGACGCGCTGCTGCGCCTGCTCGACACGCTCGACCCACAGCGCCAGCCCGGCCGCATCACGCTGATCACCCGCTATGGCCATGACAAGATCGAGAAGCATCTGCCGGCGCTGGTCCGCGCGGTGAAGCGCGAGGGGCGTCCAGTCGTCTGGTCGTGCGACCCGATGCACGGCAACGTCGTCAAGGCGGCCAACGGCTACAAGACCCGGCCGTTCGACCGCATCCTCGCCGAGGTCCGCGGCTTCTTCGCCGTCCACCGCGCCGAGGGCACCCATGGCGGCGGCATCCATGCCGAGATGACCGGCCAGAACGTCACCGAATGCACCGGCGGCGCGATGGCGGTGACCGACGAGAATCTCGCCGATCGCTACCACACCCATTGCGATCCGCGCCTCAACGCGGGCCAGAGCCTCGAACTGGCCTTCCTGCTCGCCGAGATGCTCAACCAGGAGATGAAGGAGCGCGACCGGGCCGCCGCCTGATCGCCGCCGATCCAGATTCGCACGGCAAAGGCGCCATCGGTCCTCGGGCCGGTGGCGCTTTTCCTTTATCGCTCAGCCGGGGATCGCCCGCATCGCCCGCCAGGGTTCCTCGAAGCGCTGCTCGACGATCTGGAGCAGGCGATCGAGGCTGTCGACGGCCTGATCGTCGCAGTGCCGGACCGCGTCGGCGATCCGGTCGACGAGCACCGCGATCGCATCGGCGCCGTGAAGCGCGATGAGGTCGTCGGCCTTGTCCGGTGACGTCAGTTCTGCCTGCATGAACCGAATCTAGCGACCCGCGCCACCGTGGCTACTGCGTAGTTTCCCGGTGCGACGGGCGATCGGCGCAAATGGCGAACGGCTTGGCGCGCAACAGCCCTTGACTTGCCTTCCACCGCCCCATAAGGACGCCGCTCCGCACAGGACGGCCCCTTCGTCTAGCGGTCTAGGACGTCGCCCTCTCACGGCGAAAACACGGGTTCGAGTCCCGTAGGGGTCACCAGCGCCTTCCGGCGCATCACGCTTCACCAAGCTCAAATGAAAACGCCGTTCTCGGCCCGCCTTCACGCGCGGCCGCCCGAGCCATGCCGCGCCGTGCCTGGCGACCGCCCTCCTTCCGGCCCGACGCGATCGACGCGGAAAAGCCAGCGCCCCGAACAAAGCATCAGAGTTCTGAATTGTAGGCGCCGAAGCCCCGGAAACGGCCGTTGCGCATTGCCGCGCCGCCGCGCCGATCCCTAATGTCGGCTCGACAGTGACGGGTTCGAGGGTCGGGCCCGGCCCGGCGAACCGGCTCCCAGGTCGGCGCCGGCCAACAGGTTTGAACGACAAGGGCAAAGATGAACGACATCACTCCCACTCCCTGGCCGAAGGACCGGATCATCCCCGCTACCAGCTGGCAGCGGCCCGAGGGGGTCCGGCTGATCTCGAGCGACGATCATGTCATCGAGGAGCCGCATCTGTGGGAGGAGCGGCTGAAGGGCGCCGACAAGGACCGGGCGCCCAAATATTGGAAGGACGAGACCGGCTTCCACATGACGGTCGACGGCGAATCCTACGACGTCCCCGGCCTGCCCTCCGATTTCCCCGAGGGCCGGGAGGGCTTCTGGGACGTGTCGAAGCGGCTGGCCGACATGGACGCCGAGGGGGTCGACGCGTCGATCGTCTACCATGGCCGCGCGGCGGGGCTGATCCGCATGGCCGACCGGGGGCTGTTCATCCGTTGCATGGACGTGTTCAACGAATGGCTGGCCGAATGGAAGCAGGCCGCGCCGGACCGGCTCTATCCGGTCGCCTATCTGCCGACCTTCTTCGAGCCGGAATCGACCGCCGACTATCTGCAGAAGCTCAAGCAGCTCGGCTTCAAGGCGATCGAGATCCCGCTCAACCCGCGGGGAATCCGCTACAACAGCCTGAAGATGGACCCGATGTGGCGCGCGATCGAGGATAGCGGGTTGCCGCTGTCGATCCATATCGGCGCCTATATCCAATATTCGGGGCGCGGATCGCTGGGCGCCAACCTCAACGCCAACCTGATGCCGTTCACCGGCATGTTCGGCCAGTTCGTCTTCTCGGGCATCTTCGATCGCTTCCCCGGCCTGAAGCTGGTCTTCACCGAAGGCGGCGCGGGCTGGGTGCCGGCGACCCTGGAGAATGCCGACAAGATCGCGCGCGACTATGCGACCGAACTCCGCCCCCGGATCGCCCATGCGCCGAGCTGGTACTGGCACAATAACTGCTACGCGACCTTCATGCAGGACGACGTCGCGATCGAGAATATCGACCGGATCGGCGCCGACCGCATCATGTGGTCGGTCGACTATCCGCATCCGGAAAGCATCGTCGGCAACAGCGAGACGGTGGTGAAAGGCATCTTCGACAAGGTCGGCGACGCGAAGGCGCGCAAGATCGTCGGCGACAACGCGGCGGCGGTCTGGGGAATCTGACGGTGGAGCGAGCCGGCCTCAGGCCGGCTTCGCCTCCCAGCGCATCGCGCCTTCCGCCTTGCGCTTCGCCAGCGCCTCGGACTCGATCGCGATCGCCTCGGCCAGCGTCGCCGCGCTGCCCCGGTCGACCACGTCCCTGGCGATCCGGATCAGCGCGGGATCATGGCCGGCGATCGCCCCCGCCAGCGCGATCGCGCGCGGCAGCAGCCGATCGGCGGGAAGCAGCTCGTTGGCCAGCCCGACGCGCAACGCAGTGGCGGCGTCGATCGGCTCGCAGGCGAGCATCATCTGCTTGGCGAAGCGCGGGCCCACCGCATGCGGCAGCCGCGATCCCATCCCGCTGCCCGACAACGCGCCGATCCTCGCATGGGTGTCGGCGAAGCGCGCCTCCCCGGCGGCGAGGATGAAGTCGCAGGCCAGCGCCAGTTCCAGCCCGCCGGTATAGGCGGCGCCGTTGACCGCCGCGATCACCGGCTTGCCGAGGCCGGGCACCATATGGATCAGCTCGGTCACCCGGTGGCGCGGCGCGTCGGGTGCCGCGAAGCTCTTCAGGTCGAGCCCGGCGCAGAAGGCCGGCGCCGCGCCGGTGACGATCGCCACGCGCCAGCGCGGATCGTCGCGGAAGTCCGCCAGCGCGGCCGACAGCCGGTCGCACAGCTCCAGGTCGATCGCGTTGCTCTGGGCGGGGCGGTTCAGCGTCAGCAGCAGGACGCCCTCCCCCACCTCCGCGCGCAGCAGCACGTCGGCCATCGCCGCTACTTCACCATCTCGCGCAACGCGAACTTGATCACCTTGCCGGTGGCGTTCATCGGCAATGCATCGACGAAGGTGACGCCGCGCGGCACCTTGTAGTTGGCGAGGTTCGCCTTGCTCCAGCCTATCACCTCCTCGGCGGTGATGGTCGATCCGGCCGAGCGGACGATGAAGGCATGCCCCACCTCGCCCAGGCGCTGGTCGGGCACGCCGATGATCGCCGACTGGTGGATGCCGGGCAGGCCGGTCATCTGCTTCTCGATCTCGGCCGGATAGACGTTGAAGCCGCCGACGATGTACATGTCCTTCAGCCGGTCGGTGAGCTTCAGATAGCCTTCCGCGTCGAGCGTGCCGACGTCGCCCGAATGGAGCCAGCCCCCGGCGTCGATCGTCGCGCGGGTCGCCTCGGCATTGTCGAGATATTCGATCAGCAGCTTGTCGTCGCGGATCAGCACCTCGCCCGGCTCGCCGGTCGCGACGGCGCGGCCGTCGGGGCCGACCAGCCTGATCTCGGTCCCCTCGATCGCCGCGCCGACGGTATAGGCGACGCGCTCGACCGGATCGCCCGGCCGGGTGTGGGTGGCCGATCCCGCGCATTCGGTCATGCCGTAGCCGGTGGTGATCTCCGCGATCGTCGTCTCGGCCTGGAGCCGCTTCATCAGCTCGATCGGGACGACGGTCGCCCCGGTCGACAGGAAGCGGTAGCTGGAGATGTCCCAGTCGCGCCAGTTGGGATGGGCGAGCATCTCCTGGAACACGGTCGGCGGCGCCGGCATCACCGAGATGCGGTTGCCGGCGATCAGGTCGAGGATCGACACCGCGTCATAGGCCTCGGGCCAATAGACGGTGCTGCCGGTCATCAGCCCGGCCACCCAGCCCGCCTTGTAGGAGGCGTTGTGCGAGAAGGGACCGAAGACGCAATAGCGATCGTCGGCGGTCTGGCGCGAGATGTTCGCCCAGGCGCGGCCGCCGCCCAGCGAGCGGCGATGGTCGAAGATCGCCCCCTTGGGCGCGCCGGTGGTGCCCGATGTGAACATGATGTCGGCGATGCTGTCGGGGGTGACGCCCGCCTCGCGCTCGGCCAGGGCCGCGTCGCTGGTCGATCGGCCGCGCGCGATGAAATCGTCCCAGCCTTCCTCGTCGGCCGCGAGCTTATCCGGGGTGCCGCGCAGCACGATGGTGCGGCGCAGGCCCGGCATCGCCTCGCCGCGCAGCATCTCCGGATAATGGCGGCCGAGGAAATCGCCGATCACGAACAGCCGGGCGACGCCGCCGCGCCGGACGATGTCGGCGACCTCGCCGCCCTTGAGCCGGGTGTTGAGCGGGACCATCGCCCCGCCGGCGCGCTGGACGCCGACCGTCGCCGCCACCCACTCCCACATGTTCGGCGCCCAGATCGCCGCGCGGTCGCCGGGCCGGGCGCCGTCGGCGATCATCGCCCTGGCGACCTCGTCGGCGCGCCGGTCGAGCTCGCGATAACCGATGGGGCCATCGGTGGAGGAATGCAGCGCCGCGCGATCCCTGTATCGGGCGGCGGCGTCGCGCAGCAGCGCGGGTATCGTCAGGCTCACGAACATACCTCGTTCGAAAGGGAATGGGTCGGGGCCGGGGCCGCGGCGAGCCGGCGGACGAAATCGCCGCGTGCGCTCCAGATCAGCCAGGCGGCGAAGGGGCAGACCACGACCAGGACGATCGCGATGCTGACGCCGACCTTGTTGGAATCGCCGAAGCCGTAATCGGTGATCGCCCCCACCAGCATCGGCCCGAAGGCGAAGCCGAACAGGTTGGATGCCAGCACCACCAGCGCGCCGAAGCGGCCGCGCATCGCCGGCGGCGCGATCATCTGCACCGCCGCCAGGGTCGGGCCGAAGATCGCACCCATCGTCAGCATCATCAGGGTGATGCCGCCGAACAGGATGGTGGCGTCGTCGGCCAGGAAGCAGAGCGCGATCAGCGGCGGCACCGCCAGCGCCGCGATCGCCAGCAGCCGCAGCGCGATGTCGTGCACGCCGCGCCGGAACCAGTGGTCGATGATCAGGCCCAGCGCGATCCCGCCGACCACCCCGCCCAGCCCCACCGCCAGCGACATGATCGTGCCGACCTCGCCCGCGCTGACGCCCAGCACGCGCCGGGCATAGGTCGGGGTCCAGGTCATCGCCGCCTGGGTCATCATCGCGACCAGCGCGCTCCCCAGGATGACGCCGAGCATCAGCCGCGCATGGGCGCCGATATAGGAGAAGAAGCTCCCCCAGCTCGCCTCGTGCCGCTGCGGCTTCGGCATCCCGGCGCGCTTCGGCTCGCGCAGCGTGAAGGCGAGCAGCGCGACCGCGACGCCCGGCGCGCCGGTCACGACCAGCACCTGCCGCCACGGCGCCATCCCCTCCAGCAGACCGCCGAGCGGCGCGGTGGTGAAGCGGTCGAGCAGATGGCCGCCGAGCGCATAGGAAAGCGAGATGCCGATGACGCCGGCGGCGGTGAAGCAGGACATCGGCGTCGCCAGCTTGCCGCGCGGGAAGATGCCCGACAGCAAGGATTGCGCCGCCGGGGAGATCGCCCCTTCGCCGAAGCCGACGAACAGGCGGGCGACGAAGAGCTGCATATAGTTGCGCGCGAAGCCGGTGCCCGCCGCCGCGATCGACCAGAGCACGATGCCGGCGAACATGATCTTCCGCCGCGAATGGCGATCGACCAGCGCGCCGATGATCAGCCCCATCGCCCCGTAGAACAGCGCGAAGGCCATGCCCTGCACCATGCTGATCTGGAAGTCGTTGAGGCCGAGGTCGGCGCGCATCTCCGGGATCAGCACCGACACGACCTGGCGGTCGATCATCGACACGATCTGGAAGATCATCGTCACCGCCACCGCCCACCAGGCGGCGGGAGCGCGATAATTGTCGGGCCAGTCGTCATGCGCCTGCGCCGGCGCGGGCGCGCTGCTCATGACCGCAGATGCGTCGGGAGTTTGGGCATGAAGACCGCCTTGGTCTCGGTGAAGGCGTACAGCCCCTCGATCCCGCCCTCGCGGCCGATCCCCGACTGCTTGAAGCCGCCATAGGGCATGGTGAAGTCGATCACCCGGCCATTATGCCCGAAATTGCCGGTGCGGATACGCCGCGCGACGGCATAGGCGCGGTCGGGGCTTTCGGTGAACACGCCGCCGGACAGGCCATAATTGCTGTCGTTGGCAATGGCGATGGCCTGTTCCTCGTCGTCATAGGCGATGATCGTGCCGACCGGCCCGAAAATCTCCTCGCGCGCGATCGCCATGTCGTTGCTCGCGTCGGCGAACAGGGTCGGCTCGACGAACCAGCCCTTGGGCAGGTGCGCCGGCCGCCCGCCGCCGGTGACGAGGCGGGCGCCCTCGGCCTTGCCCTTCTCGATATAGCCGAACACCCGGCCATGCTGGTTGCGGGTGACGAGCGGGCCCATCTGGGTCGCCTGGTCGAACGGATCGCCGACCGTCACCGCCTGCATCGCGGCGGCCATCGCCTCGGTCACCTCGGCCTTGCGCGCGGCGGGGACGAGGATGCGGCTAAAGGCGGCGCATTGCTGGCCGCACAGGCCGACCAGGTTGGGCATGATCCCGGCGACCACCGTCTCGATCGTCGCGTCGTCGAGGACGATCGCGGCGGACTTGCCGCCCAGCTCGGTGGTGATCCGCGCCATGCGGCCGCCGCAGACCGAGGCGATGTGCAGGCCGGCGGCGGTCGATCCGGTGAAGCTGACCTTGTCGACCCCGGGGTTGCGGATCAGATGGTCGGAGACCTCGCGGTCGGCGGTGAGCACCGAGAAGACGCCCTCGGGCACTCCGGCCGCCGCGATGCATTCGGCGAGGATCAGCGCCTCCAGCGGGGTCTCGGGCGAAGGCTTGGCGATAACGGCGCAGCCCGCCGCCAGCGCCGGGGCCACCTTGAGCAGCAGCGTCGCCAGCGGCGCGTTCCACGGCACCACCGCCGCGACGACGCCGACCGGCTCGTGGACGACGATGCAGTGGCCGCCCATCATCGGCTGGCGAACCTCCTCGAACCCCTTCTCGGCAAGGTCGGCGAAATAGGTGAGATAGGCCGCCATATAGGGCGCGGTCATCGACGACTGCGCATAGGGCATGCCGACCTGGAGCGACCAGGCGCGCGCGAAATCGTCGGCGCGCTTGCCCATCTCCCCGGCGATCCGGCGCAGCACCGCCGCGCGCTCGGCGCCGGTCATGCGCGGCCAGGGGCCGTGATCGAAGGCATGCCGCGCCACCGCGACGACGCGATCCATGTCCGCCCTGCCCGCCTTGCCGACGCGGCCGACCACCTCCTCGGTCGAGGGCGAGACGATCTCGATCCCGTCGGCGTCCGACGACGCGGCCCAGTCGCCGCCGATGAACAGCTTTTCGGGGTTGGAGAGGTTCAGCAGCGTGTCGGTCATCGGCTAGTCCTTCCTGGCTGGCGCGGCATAGGCGCGGCTCGCGGCGGCGATCTCGCCGGCGTCATAGGGCTTGTTGTCGGTGCGGACCTCGACGCGCTCGATCCGCCCGTCGAAGGCGAAGGGCGCGGCATAGCGCGGGCTGGCGCGCACCGCGTCGTTGCGCCCGATCTGAAGCCCCTGCATCGGCGTGCCGAGCAGCAACCGGTCGCTGTCGAGCGCCGCCGCCTCGCGCCCGTCGATGACGATCGACAGCCGCCCGACGCGCGGACGCGCCGACAGGTGCTGGACGAAGCGCACGCTGCGCGCCTTCGCGGGCCAGGGCGCATCGAGCGCGATCAGATGGGGATCGCAGCGGAACTCGAACCACACCCGCCCGTCGCGGACGAAGGCGACGGCGCCGAGGAACTGGTTGCCATGGGCGAACAGCACGCCCTGCCGCCCGGCATCGGCCAGCGTCAGCTCGACCTCGAAATCGCGGCCGAGCAGCTTGGGCGAGGATTCCTCGGGGATCAGGTCGATCGGCGGGATGATCGACCAGCGATCCTTGCCGCCGCCCCGGAACAGCTCGGCGAAGGAGCGTTCGAGCAGCGAGCGATCGTCGATCGGGAAGACCTGATGCGCCTGCGCCTCCTTCATCCAGGCGCGGTCGAGCCGCTCGACGATGTCGGGCCGCTCGGCGGCGAGGTCGCGGGTCTCGTTGGGATCGGTCGCGGTGTCGTACAGCTCCCACGCGTCGCCGGGCAGGCCGAACCGCCCCTTGGACACGATCCGCCACTGGCCGAGCCGCATCGCGCGGAGCCCGCCCATCTCGAAATATTGGCGGTCGCGCGGATCGGGCGCGGCGCGGTCGGTGAAGCTCGGCCGGGCCGAGCGGCCCTCGATCGGCTTCGCGCCCGCGCGGCCGGACGTGGCGGAAAGGCCCGCTGCGTCGAGCAGGGTCGGCAGCAGGTCGATCGCATGCAGGAACTGGCCGCGCAGTTCGCCCCGCGCCGGGATCGCCTTGGGCCAGCTCAGGATCAGCGGGTCGGCGATCCCGCCGAGATGGGTGTCGTGCTTGTAGAGCCGGAACGGCGTGTTCGACACCGACGCCCAGCCCAGCGAATACATCGGATAGCTGTCCGGCCCGCCGATCTCGTCGAGCCGCTCGGCCACTTGGGCCGGAGTGACGCCGCCATTGACCATCGCCAGCAGGTTGGGCGTGCCGCCCCGCCCGTCGGGCGCGCCGCCATTGTCGGAGATCAGCGCGACGATCGTATTGTCATGGTCGCCCGAGGCGTCGAGCGCGTCGAGGATGCGCCCCACCCCATCGTCGATCCGCGCGATCATCGCGGCATAGACCTCCATGTAGCGCGCCTGCACCCGGCGCGCGGCCGGATCGAGCGTATCCCAGCGCGGCACGCCGGGGTTGGCAGGCGGCAGGACGGCGTCGGCCGGGATCAGCCCCATCGCCTTCTGCCGTTCGAGCCGCGCGGCGCGCAGCACGTCCCAGCCCGCGTCATAGGCGCCCTTGAAGCGCGCGATATCCTCGCGCCGCGCCTGGAGCGGCGAATGGGCGCCGGGATGCGCCAGCGTCATCAGGAAGGGCCGGTCGCCGCGCTGCGCGCGATGATCGCGCAGGAAGGCCAGCGCCTTGTCGGTGAAGTCGTCGGTCGCATAATAGCCGTCGACCGGCGGGGTGATCCGCTCGTTGCCGGCATAGAGCTGGGCGGGCGCGAAATAGTCGGTCGAATGGCCCTGGAACCAGTAGCTGCGCGCATAGCCGCGCTGGCTGGGCCAGTTGCGGGTCGGGCCGGCGGCGTTGGTGGTATCGGCCAGGTTCACATGCCATTTGCCGACATGATAGGCACAATAGCCTGCCTCGCTGAACCGCTCGGCCATGGTCTCGGCATCCTCGGCCAGGTCGCCGCGATAGCCGGGATAGCCCGAATCGGAGAAGGTCAGCCAACCGATCCCGGCACTGTGCGGGTTGAGCCCGGTCATCACGCTGGCGCGGGTCGCCGAACAGACGCCGGTGGTCCGGAAATTGGTGTAGCGAATCCCCGATGCAGCCAGGCGATCGATGTTCGGCGTCGGGATCTCGCCGCCATAGCAGCCCAGATCGGCGAAGCCGACATCGTCGAGGATGATCAGCAGGACATTGGGGCTGTCCGCCGCCGGCACGACCTCTTGTCGGATATCCGGGGTCGAGGCGCTCATCACCGGCGCGATGCGGCCCTTGAACCCGGCGGCGTCCCTCGCCTCGGCCGGCGCCGCCGTCAGGCCGGCGCCGACCGCCGCCGAGCCGGTGATGCCCGCGGCGATCGCCTCGCGCCGCGACAGCTTGTTGGGATCGCGCTCCATCGCCGCCGCTCAGTCCAGCGATCCGCCTTCGACGACGACCGGCAGCGACAATATGTTCGCGATGCCGCCGTCGACCGGCAGCATATGGCCGGTCACGTAGCGCGAGGCTTCCGAGGCGAGGAACTGGACCGGACCGACGATCTCGGCCGGATCGCCGAACCGCCCGATCGCGATCGCGTCGCGGAATATCTTGGCGCGCTGTGGATGGCCGGCGGTCGGCGCGGCCATGTCGGTCAGGAAGATGCCGGGCGCGATGGCGTTGCAGGTGACGCCATGCGGCGCGAGATCGGCGGCGACGGCGCGGGTCAGCCCCAGCACCGCATGCTTGCTGGCGACATAGGCCGACAGATTGGGCCGGCCGGTTTCGGCGACATAGGAGGCGAAGTTGATGATCCGTCCCCATCCGCGTTCGGCCATCGGCTTGGAAAGCTCGCGGCACAACAGGTAGATGGCCGAGACGTTGACGTCGAAGGTCCGTTCCCAATGGTCGAGGCTCGACCCGTGCAGCGGCCCCCATTCGGCGATCCCGCCATTGTTGACGAGGATGTCGATCGGCGCGCCCTCGTCGACCAGCCCACGGGCCGCCGCCTCGACCGAGGCCATGTCGGCGAGGTCGAAGGTGACGATCCGGGCGTCGCGGCCCTTGGCGCGGACCTCGTCGGCCACCTCGCCCAGCTTCGCCGCGTCGCGCGCCGCCAGGATCAGCGAGGCGCCCGCATCGGCGAGGCCCAGCGCGATGGCGCGCCCCAGTCCGCGCGACGCGCCCGTCACCATCGCGGTCCGCCCTTCCAGCGAAAAAAGCGCCGTCATCCCGTCCTCTTCCCTTGCTTGTGCCGACCGACATAGCGCCCGATCGGCCAAGATACAGATGGCCGCCCGGCATCCATCATATTGATGATCTCCACAGCCTTGCGCGCAATCTGCTTGAGCCCGCACCCGATCGCACGGCACATCGCTCGACCGACACGGGAGAAGAAAAGATGGCAGGCGGAGCGGACGGGCGCATCGAGGACGGCGCCGAGGCCGACTATGTGATCATCGGCGCGGGATCGGCGGGCTGCGTGCTCGCCAACCGGCTCAGCGCCGACGGCCGTCACAAGGTCGTCGTCCTCGAAGCCGGCGCCGACGACCGGCCGACGCGCAACCTCTCCGATCCGGCCCAGGCCTTCGCGAACATCAACATCCACATGCCCGCGGGCTTCACCCGGATGCTGAAGGACCCGAAGGTCAACTGGAACTACATGACCGATCCGGACCCGGGCACCGAAGGACGGCAGCACAGCTTCCCGCGCGGCAAGGTGCTGGGCGGCTCCTCGTCGATCAACGGCATGCTCTGGGTGCGCGGCCTGCCCGAGGATTATCAGGGCTGGCGACAGCTCGGCTGCGACGGCTGGTCGTGGGACGATGTCGAGCCCTATTTCCGGCGGATCGAGCACCAGCACGGCGAAGGCCAGGTCAGCGAGGCACAGCCGGGGCCGCTCCATGTCAGCGACGTGCCGATGAAGCACGCCATGCTCGACGTCATGACCCGCGCGTTCGAGGAAGCCGGCGCACCGGTCAGCACCGACCTCAACGGCACTACCCGCGAGGGCGTCGCCCGCGTCCGGCTCAACGCCCGCAACGGCGTGCGCGTGTCGGCGGCGGTCGCCTATCTCCATCCGGCGATGAAGCGCCCGAACCTGACGGTGCTGCTCCGCGCCCACGCCACCCGCATCCTGTTCGAAGGCAAGAAGGCGGTCGGCGTCGACTATGTGCAGGGCGGCGTCCGCAGGCAGGTCCGCGCCCGGCGCGAGGTGATCCTGTCGGGCGGCGCGATCAACTCGCCCCAGATGCTCGAGCTGTCGGGCATCGGCGACGGCGAGCGGCTCCGCGCGCTGGGCATCGACATACTCGTCGACCGCCCCCGCGTCGGCGAGAATCTGCAGGACCATTATGCCGCGATGGTCCGCGCGCGGATGAAGCCCGGATCGGCCGGCTTCAACGAGCTGTCGCGCGGCGTGCGGCTGGTGGGCCAGCTTCTCCGCTACGCCTTCACCCGCAGCGGCCTGCTGGCGCTGGGCGGATCGAACCTGACCGCCTTCCTCAAGTCCGATCCCGCGCTCGACCTGCCCGACATCCAGTTCTTCGCCAGCCCGGCGACGGTGGATTTCGAAGGGCTCGCCAAGCATGGCACGATGTCGATGGAGCGCGCGCCGGGAATGACCGTCGGCGGCTATGTGATGCGCCCGCGCTCGCACGGCTCGATCCACATCACCTCGCCCGACTATCGCGATCACCCGTCGATCAAGCCCAACTACCTCGCCGACGAGGCCGACCGGCGCGCCCAGGTCGCGTCGCTGCGCTGGGCGCGGCGGATCATGCACAGCCCGGCGCTCGCTCCTTATTTCGATCATGAGCTGACCCCCGGCGCGGCGGTCGACAGCGACGAGGCGCTGCTCGCCTTCGCGCGGGCGAGCGGATCGACCGGCTATCACCAGAGCTGTACCTGCGCGATGGGGCCGGGCGCGGACGCGGTGGTCTCCCCCACCCTCCGGGTCAACGGCGTCGAGGGGCTGCGCGTCGTCGACGCCTCGGTGATGCCCAACATCGTTTCCGGCAACACCCACGCCGCCACGGTGATGATCGCCGAGAAGGCCGCCGACCTGATCCTGGCCGACGCGCGATAGGGCGGGCGTCTTCCCCGTCGTCATTCCCGCTTTCGCGGGAATGACGTTAGCGGGCGGGACGAACGGTTCGATCTTACGGAACCAGACCTCAGGCCAGGTCGCGCCAGTCGGGCGCGAGCGGCAGGGCGGGATCGGCCGGCTCGCCGAAATCGGCCATCAGCGCCGCGTGGCGCGCCTCGACCTGCTCGGCGAAATGCGGGTGCGGGATGATGTAGGCGCGATTCTCCTCGATCGCCCGCACCACGAACGGCCCGAGCCGGTCGGGATCGAGCCCGGCGGTCGGCGCGCGCTGCCGCAGCCCGGCGAAAGCCGGATTGTCGGCCAGCGCCATCCCGGCCGGGCCCGGCCGCAGCTTCGCCGCATTGGCGCCGATCGCGGTCGAGACCAGTCCCGGACAGAGCAGCGACACGCCGATGCCGTGCGGCGCCAGCTCGACGCGCAGCCGTTCCGACAGCCCGACCAGGCCGAACTTGCTCGCGGCATAGGCCCCCACCGTCAGGGCATTGGAGCCGTAGAGCCCGGCGATCGAGGCGGTGTTGAGGATATGGCCGCCCTCGCCCCGGTCGATCATCGCCCGGCCGAAGCAGTGCACGCCGTTGAACGCGCCGGTCAGGTTGACGCCGACGATCCAGTCGAAATGGGCGGGCGGCGTATCGACGATCGGGTCATAGCCGGTCACCCCGGCATTGTTGACGAGCAGGCCGACCGGGCCGAGCGCGGCCTCCACCGCCACCCGCGCCGCCTGCCAGCCATCGCGGTCGCGCACGTCGAGGACGACGCCCTCGACCCGGCCGGCGACGGACAGCGCCTCGACCGCCCGCCCGACCGCCGCGCCGTCCACGTCGGCGACGGCGACGCGCGCGCCGCGCCCGATCAGCGCGCGGGCGATCCCGAACCCGATCCCGCTCGCCCCGCCGGTGACGAAGGCGGTGCGGCCCTCGACCGAGAAGCCGCTCATGCCGCGCCCCCGGCGCGATCGACCTGCACCTGCTCGCCGAACGACAGCAGCGACCGGTCGGTCGGCAGCGCCGCCCAGATCTGCCGCGCGGCGGTGTCGATATCCATCACCCCTTCGCGGCGCTCGATCTGTCCGCGCAGCATCGAGGCGACCGGATAATCGCGATCGGCCATCGCCGCGACATGGCGGGTGAGGCCGGTGTCGACGAAGCCGGGGCGCACCGCCGTCACCCAGACATGCTCGCGCCCCCGCTGGCGCAGTTCGCGCCGCATCACCCGGACCCACATCTCCAGCGCCGCCTTGCCCGCGCAATAGACCGACTGCCCCTCATAGGGCGACCGCGCCGAGGCCGACGACATCATCACCAGCCCGGCCTCGCCGCCATAGCCGCTGTCGATCAGCGCGCGCAGATAGGCCTCGCCCAACCGGATCGGCGCGACCATGTTGGCGGTCAGGTCGCGCGCATAATCCGCGGCCGGCACCTCCCCGGCGAAGCCCGTCATCCCCTTGAGGTGCGCGTTCTGGACGAAGATCGCGCGCTTGCCCCGGAAGCCGGCGAGCGTCTCGCGGAAATGCGCGGCCACCGCGTCCCAGCTCGACGGGTCGGCGAGGTCGAGATGCACGCTCTCGATCGCCGGATGCGCCCGCCGCGACAGGTTGATCACCCGCGCGCCCGGATAGGGGACGTTGCGCGACAGGCCGAGGCCGATCCCCTCGGTCGCGCCGGAAATCCAGATCAGGCTGTCCGCATGTTGCATGCAGACATAGCATCGCCGGTGCCCCGGCTTGTCAAACCGCCGCCCCGCTCCATCGCATTGATGATGGGAACCGGGGCCCGCTTGCACCCCGCCGGGGCTGGCGCCATGGGATGGCGATATTGTTCGAGGTATCCGATGGAACTGCTGCACGATCCGGAACTGGAAGGTTTTCGCAAGGATATCCGGGCCTTCATCGACGAGGTGCTTCCACCCGAGATGAAGGCGCGGCAGCGCACCAAGGTCCAGAACAACGCGACCATCCAGGACCAGCAGGACTGGATGCGCATCCTCAATCGCCACGGCCGCGCGGTGGCGCACTGGCCGAAGGAGCATGGCGGGTGCGACTGGACCCCGCAGCAGCTCTTCATCTTCAACGAGGAGCTCTACGCCGCCGACGCGCCCGAGTTCGACTGGGGCGGCACCCATATGCTGGGGCCGGTGCTCTACACCTTCGGGTCGCAGGCGCTGCGCGAACGCTTCCTGCCGATGATCCGCAACGGCGACACCTATTGGGCGCAGGGCTTCTCCGAGCCGGGCTCGGGCTCCGACCTCGCCTCGCTGCGCACCTCGGCCGAGCTGGTCGGCGACACATATGTCGTCAACGGCCAGAAGATCTGGACGAGCGGCGCCGCCCATGCGCGCTGGGGCTTCTTCCTGGTGCGCACCGACAAGACGGTGAAGCCGCAAAAGGGCATCTCCTTCCTGATCATCGACATGGCGAGCCCCGGCGTCACCGTCCGGCAGATTCCGCAGATCAACGGCGAGGCGCATCTGTGCGAGGTGTTCCTCGACAATGTCGAGGTGCCGGCCGAGCAGCTCGTCGGCGAGCCGGGCATGGGCTGGACCTACGCCAAATTCCTGCTTGAGCATGAGCGCACCACCTCGAGCTTCATCTATTGGAGCAAGCGCGAGCTGGAGCGCGCCAAGGAGATCGCCCGCCACGAGACGGCCGGCGGCCGGCGCGTGTGCGACGATCCCGCCTATCGCGCGCGCTTCGCCCGGGTGCAGGCCGACCTGATCGCGCTCGAATGGTCGGTGCTGCGCGTGCTGGCGCATGAGGAGACCGGCTTTCCCGAGGCGGCCGCCGCCTCGGTGCTGAAGATCCGCGGTTCCGAGCTGCAGCAGGAGATCACCATGCTCCAGCTCGACGCGCTCGGCGCCAAGTCGCTGCGCTATTACGAGCCCGGCCCGGACGCGCCCGCGCCGAGCGCCGACTGGGCCGAGCATGTGCCCGGCCGCACCACCATCGCCCTGATCACCCGCGCCGCCACCATCTATGGCGGCACCAAGCAGGTGCAGAAGAACATCCTCGCCAAGCTGGCCTACGGACTCTGAGGATCACCCATGGATTTCGCCAAGTCCGACATTCAGACGATGCTGCTCGACAGCGCCGAGCGGCTGCTGGCCGACAGCTCGGGCGTCGAATATTGGCGCGAGCGGCGCCATGATCCGCTCGGCTTCGACGAGGGCCGCTGGGCCCGGTTCGCCGAGCTGGGCTGGCTGGCGCTGCCGCTGCCCGAGGCGGCCGGCGGGCTCGACGGCACGATCGAGGACGTCGCGCTGCTCAACATCGCGCTGGGCAAGTCGCTCGCCACCGAGCCCTATGTCAGCACCGTGGTGCTGGCGGGCCAGATCCTCCGCCAGGCCGCCGACCCAAGCCGCGCCGACGAACTGATGGGCGAGATCGCCACCGGCGCGCTGCGCGTCGCCCTCGCCCATCAGGAACCGGGCGCCGATCCGCTGTCGACCGACGCCGTCGCCACCGTCGCGCGGCGCACCGCCGATGGCTTCGCCCTGACCGGCGCCAAGCTGATGACCGCCGACGCGCCGAGCGCCGCCCGGCTGATCGTCTCGGCGCGGATCGAGGGCGAGGACGGGGTCGCGCTGTTCCTGGTGCCGTCCGATGCCGACGGCCTCGCCGTCGACGCCTATCCGCTGATCGACGGCACCCGCGCCGCCGACATCCGGCTGACCGACGTCGCGCTCCCCGCCGAGGCGCTGCTGGTCGGCGGCCATGGCGGCGCAGCCGTGCTCGACGAGGCGATCCATCGCGCCGGCGTGGCGCTGATGGCGCAGGCGGTCGGCGCGATGGAGGCCTGCATCGGCATCTGCGGCGACTATGCCAGGGAGCGCAAGCAGTTCGGCGCCGCGATCGGCTCCTTCCAGGCGATCCAGCACATCCTGGCCGACATGTTCGTCGCGACCCACCAGGCACGCTCGATGCTCTATCATGCGATCGCCAACAGCAGCCGCCCCGCCGCCGAGCGCGCCGCCGCCCTGTCGGCCGCGCGGATCGTGATCGGCGAGGCCGGCCAGCTCGTCTCGCGCAACGGCATCCAGGTCCATGGCGGCTACGGCCTGACCGACGAATATGCGGTCAGCCATTATTTCCGCCGGCTGATGAGCCTCGAAAAGCAATATGGCGACCTGGTCCGCCACACCGAGCGCTTCGGCGACAGCCTGTTCGCCTGATCGACGGCTTCCCTCGCCGGCTCCGGGACGCCATGATGGCGGCATGGCCCGAAGCCGGACGACCGCTGCCATGATCGACGCGTGCCGCGCGGCGCTGGAGGCGCATCATGCCCGGCACGGCACGATCCCGTCGATGGCGGGGCTGGCCAAACTCTGGGGCTATGCGAGCAAGTCCTCCGCCGCGCGGCGGGTCGGCGAACTGGTCGAGGCCGGGGTGCTGGCCTGGTCGGCGGATCGCAGGCTGCGGCCGGGACCTTCCTTCCGCACGGCCGACCCCGGGCTCGACGAGGCCGGGGAGCGCTGGTCCGCCAGCTATGACGGCGAGCTGACCCGCGCCTATATGATGACGGTGCGGCTGCTGCGGCTCGCGCGCAGCATCGAGATTGGGCTCGCCCGGACGGCGGCCAGCGAGGGGCTGACGGCGGGCGAGGTGCTGGTGCTCGACACGCTGTTTCGCGCCGGCCCGCCGCATCGGCTCGCGCCCACCGCCCTCAAGAAGCATTTCGTCATCTCGCTCGCCGGCGTCGCCAAGCGGCTCGAACGGCTGCTCGCGCTCGGCCTGATCGAGCGGGTGCCCAATCCCGACGACCGGCGCGGCATGCTCGTCCAGCTCACCGGAGACGGAATCGCGCTGCTCCAGCGCCTCGTCGAGCTCGACCGCCATTCGTCCCACATCATGTGGCCGACGACATTGTCCGGGCACGACTATCGGGTGATGCTCGATGCCCTACAGGCCGCCCAGGCGTTGATCGAGGCGGAATCGGACGATTTATAAAGAACGATCGTTCTTTTCATGTCCTCAACCGCCTTCACGACGCCGCCGTTCCATCGAATATCATGACATGCCCTTCACATATACGATGGCGCCGCCGCGATAATTGAGAAACCTGGTGAAGCATCCTACACAATCACCGGCAGCCGGCGACAGCCCGGCTGAGGATGAGAGGACGCCCGCCGATGCGCAGCAGATCACCCGACATCAGGACCGGCAGCGCCGGCGACGGCACCCCGATCGACGTCGAGCGGCTGTTCCACAGCGCCGGGATCGTCAGCGGCGCCTTCGACAGGCTCGACGACGGCCTGCGCGGGCGGGTCGAGAAGCTGGTGTCATGGGTCAACGGGCAGGTCGTCATGGCCGGCGAGCGCAAGGAAGAGGTCGAGCTTCAGCTCCGCAAGCTGCTCGCCACGCGGCTGCGGCTGGCGGCCGACCGCAAGCGCATCCCGGCGATCGCCGAGGAGCGGATCGAGCGCCCGATCTTCGTGATCGGCTTCGCCCGCACCGGCACCACCCTGATCCACTCGCTGTTGGCGGAGGACCCCAAGGCCCGCGCCCCGCTGTGGTGGCATACGCATGATCCCTCCCCGCCCCCCGGCGAAGTGCCGGTGGTGCCCGAGCGGGTCGAATATACCGGCAAGGAGCTCGACCGGCTGGTCGCCCAGACGCCGGGACTGCTGACCATGCACCCCTATTGGGACAAGCGCGGCCATTGCCTGATCGAGGACGAGGAGATCTTCACCCTCGATTTCCAGAACGCCTATCCCACCCTGCTCTACCGCATGCCGGCGCTGGCGATGATCCTCGACGCCGGCAATGCGCGCGAGGCCTATGGCTTCCACCGCCAGTTCCTCCAGCACCTCCAGTGGAACCAGGAGCCGAAGCACTGGGTGGTGAAGGGCATCTACCACCAGTTCGTGCTGGAGGAACTGTTCGAGGCCTATCCCGACGCGCTCTGCATCTGGCCGCACCGCGACCCGGTCGAGGTGCATCCGTCGACCATGGCGATCACCGCCGTTCTCTACGGCGCGATCACCAACTGGCAGATGGATTTCAGGGAACTCGGCCCGGCCTTCGTCCAGGGCATCGCCCAGTCGGTCGCACAGGCGATCGAAAGCCCCTTCGTCGACGATCCGCGCATCCTGCACGTCGACTTCCGCGAACTGGTCCGCGATCCGATCGCAATCGTCCGCAAGGCCTATGGCCGATGGGGGCTCGACTATGGTCCGGAATTCGAGGCGCGGATGCAGGCGTGGCTCGCCGATCCGGCCAACGCGCCCGATCGCTACGGCCGCTACCGCTACACGATGGAGCCCTATGGCCTGACGCGTGGGATGATCGAGACGGCGTTCGAGGGCTATTGCCGGCGCTTCGGGCTCGGGAAATTCGCATGACCAACCCGATCGCGCCCAATCCGATCGCCAATGCCGACCAGTTCGCCGCCGAGGAAGAGGTGCGGCACATGTGGGCGCTGCCGCAGACCCGCGCGGCGCGCGACCATGCCGCGCAGCTCTGGCGCGTCGGCCACGGCACCGACATTCCCGACGGCCTGCTCGACAGCTTCGACGGCGCCATGGACGGCTGGGTCACCAACTATCTGTTCAAGGCGACGGCGATCGATCCGGCCGCGCCGCGCATCGTCCGCAACTTCATGCCCGGCTATCGCTGGCAGGGCGGCGACGTTCCCGACGCGCGCATGGGCGGCGACAATCCCGACAATTGCTACCGCCTCGCCGGCATCGCGCCGAGGGGCCGCTATCGGGTCAGCGGCCGCATCCTCGACGCCCGGCCCGCCCATGTCTCCTTCACCCTGGTCGAGAATTGGGGAACGTCGGTCACCGCCCAGACGCTCGAACTGCCGGGCATCGCGGTCGACGAGGACGGGAGCTTCGCGATCAGCATCGACGGCGATCCCGCCCTTGGCCGGCCCAATCACCTGACCAGCACGCCGCGCACCAAATTCCTGTTCATCCGCGACAGCATGATGGACTGGGGATGCGAGACCCCGCTCGACCTGAGCATCGAACGGCTCGACGCCGCCGCGCCGCTGGACCTCGAACAGCGGCTCGACGAGGCGCTGCGGCGGATGCGCGAGGACGTGCCGCTCTATTACTGGTTCTTCCGCCTCTCGGCGGGCAAGCCGATCAACACGATGGTCCAGCCCGTCGCGGTCGCCGGCTATGGCGGCCTCGTCACCCAGGCGAGCAGCCTCGGCCGCTTCCATCTGGAGGACGACCAGGCCGCGATCGTCCGCTTCGATCCGGCGGGGGCCTGCTACAACAGCTTCCAGATGGCGATGTGGTGGTATCGCTCGATCGACGCGCACCGCATCCAGTCGGGCCTCACCGCCGCCCAGGCCGAGCATGATGCCGACGGCACGATCAGCCTGGTGGTCTCGGCGCGCGATCCGGGGATCGCCAACTGGGTCGACACGGGCGGGCTCAAGGACCTGCTGCCGATGATCCGCTGGCAGGGCATCCCCGCGACCCAGGTCCGCGAGGGCCCGCGCCACTGGCTCGACATCGTTCCCTTCGCCGAGATCGACCGGCATGTCCCCGCCGACGCGACGCGCGTCGACGCCGCCGAACGCGCCGCCCGCATCGCCCGGCGGCAGCGCGAATGGGACCGGCGGACGACGGCCTAAGCGGTTGCCGCCAGCATCCGGCTCCAGCCATGGAGCCGCTGCCACAGCAGCTCGCGGGTCGAGGCGAAATTGTGCATGTGGGCCATGCGCGGCACGATGAACACGCCGATGTCGGGCGATGCGCGATAGGCCGAAGGCTCGGCGCGCGGATCGGGACAGGTGTCGCGCTCGCCAACCGCGACCAGCACCGGCACCGCGATCCGCGCCGCATCCTCGGCGAAGCAGCCCGGCGTCATCATCTGCACCGCGCAATGCGGGATGGTCAGGCTGCCGAACGCCGGCGCCGTCCGGCGGATCGGATAGCCGCCCACCATGTCGGCCTCCAATATGTCGGCGGGCACGTCCTCCCAGTGGAAGGGATAGACATAGTCCACCCCGTCATGGCTGGTGGTCAGGTGGCTCTGGCTGGCGTCGCCGACGCTGACCTCGGCGAAGCGGCGCTTGCCGAGCTCAAACTCCTCGGCGCTGCGCTGCGGCAGAGCGGTGTGGATCGCGCTGACGCCGCAGGGCGCGATCGCGTCGAAGCTGGCGAAGCGCCCCTGCGCGAGGATGGTGACGCCGCCGCCCATCGACTGCCCCATGCCGACGCGGAACAGGCCCGGACAGGCCGGGAAGCCGGACGCCAGATCGCCCCGCTCGATCATCGCCGCGACCTGGCGGACGCAACTGTCATGGGTCGCGGCGAGGGTCTGGAAGCTGATCCGCGACAGGTCGGGAATGCTGCTCTCGCCCACCCCGACATGGTCGATCGCGACATGGATGGTCCCGCGCGCGGCGTGCCAGGCGGCCTCGTCATAGCCTTCATGGCCCGCGAAGCTCAGATGATAATAGGCCCGCGAATAGCCGCCGCCGGGCACCGCGAAGATCGCCACAGGGCGTTCCGGTATATCCACCGGATCGGGCAGGACGATGCTCACCGCCATCTCGACCGGCTCGCCCAGCCCCGCCGCCTCGCTCACGTCGATCCGCCGCTCGATCCGCTGCATAGTCGCGCTCCCCGCCTCTCTTTGGGATAGGCGCGGACCGTGCCCGATCCGGCGGCCGACCAGAAGGCCGGCGCCCACCTCATCACCCATTCGATGAGATGGGCGGGCCGCTTGCAGCTCAGTCGACCAGCCGCTTCACCTTGCGGTCGCGGTCGAGCGTCGGATCAAGGTAGCGGCCGACTTCATAATCGCCCATGATCGTGGTGCGGCGGGCTCGGCGCGCGCAATGGAGCGGCACGCCGTTGGCGCCGTGGATCACTCGCCAATTGTCCCACACCACCATGTCGTTCTTCCGCCAGTCGTGGAAATAGGCGTGGGCCGGGTCGACGAGATGGGCCGCCACCTCCTTGAGCAGCGCGTCGCTCCCGGCCGCGTCCATGCCGAGGATATAGCGCGCATGCATCGGCGAGAGCTTGAGCACCTTCCGGCCGGTCTCGACCTGGGTGATCACCATCGGGTGGACCACCGGCGGGAAATCATAGGACGGCTCCTTCGACGGCCGCTCGCGCGGCAGCGCGCGGATATCCTCGGGAAAGCCATATTGGCCCGAGACGAAATCGGGGTTGAACAGATAGACGACCTCGAGCCCCTCGATCCGCGCCTTCAGCTCGTCGGGAAGACGCTCCCACGCGCCGACCGCGTCGATGAAGCCGGTCTCGCCCATCTCAGGCGAGGGCATCTCCATCCGCAGCACCGCGCCGCGCACGATGGTCGGCATGAAGGATTGGTCCCAATGCCAGCCGAGCCAGCCGGCGCGGTCGATCCCGCCGACATTGTAATGCTGCTGGAAGCGCGGCGCCTTGTCGTCAGGATCATAGGCCAGGGTCATCATGAACCTGTTGTCGGGATCGTTCATGTCGGCGGTGGCGGCGGGCTCCATCTCGCCGAAGACGGCGCTGAGCCGCATCTGCGCCGCATCGTCCTGCTCGGCGCCGCGGAACAGCAATATGCCATGCTCGATCCAGGCGGCGCGGATCGCCGCTTCGGTCGCCGCGTCGATCGGCCGGCTCAGGTCGACGCCGACGATCTCGGCGCCGAAGCCCGGCGCCAGCGGGCGGATGGTCAGGCCCTCGGCCCTGGTGTCTTCGATCAGCATGCTATGGCCTCCGGTTGATATAGGGTCCTTCGTAGATCCTGGACGCAGCGATAGGCGTCGCGCACCGCCTCGCCGATGCGGCCGACCCGCACCGCGTCGCCGATCGGCACCACCGGCACGGGCAGGTCGCGCAGCGCCTCGGCAAGCGCCGTGTCGGGCACCAGCCCATGCGCCAGCAGCACCGCCGCCGCCGGCTGGCGCCGCGTCTTGCCACCGCTTTCGAGCAGGACGTGATCGCCCTCGATCGCGGTCAGCAGGCTATGGTCGGCGACGGTGATCGCGGCGTTGGCGCGCAGGCGCTGGAGCAGGTGGATGCGGTAGAGCGGCTCGGCGTTGCGGGCGAGCATCGCCGCGTCGGAACGGGTCGCCAGCAGGACATGGTGGCCCTGCCCGGCGAGATGCTCGGCGGTCTCGGTTCCGGTCTCGCCGCCGCCGTAGATCAGGATCGGCCGCTCGGGCGAGGACGGCGGAAGCTCGACGTCGCCGAGCAGCAGCGCGAAGGCGGGATGGACCGGCAGCCCACCCGATCCGCCCAGTTCGAGCGGCGCGAGCCGCGATCCGCCCGCGACCACCACGACGTCGGGCCGTTCCGCGTCGACCGTCTCCATCGTCGCCTCGGTGCCGAGCCGCAGGTCGACCCCGCTCGCCGCCAGTCGCCGCTGGAGGAAGTCGTGATACCAGAACAGCTTCTCCTTGTTCGGCGGCGTCGCCGAGGTGATCAGGTTGCCGCCGGCGGTGCGGCGCTTCTCGAACAGCGTCACCGCGAAGCCGGCCTGGTCGAGCAATAGCGCGGCGGCGATCCCGCCCGGCCCCGCACCGACCACCACCGCGCGCCGGCCGCACCCGAAGGTGTCGATCGGCGGATCGGTCTCATGGCCGCAGCGCGGATTCTCGGCGCAACTCACTCCCCGATTGCTGCCGGTCTCCTTGATGCACCAGTTGCACGAGGTGCAGGGGCGGATGTCGTCGGCGCGCCCCATCCGCGCCTTGTTCGGCCACAGCGGATCGGCGAGCAGCGCGCGGCCGAGCGAGATCATGTCGGCATCGCCCGCCGCGACCGCCGCCTCGGCCATCTCCGGCCGGCGGATCACCCCCGCGCAGATCACCGGCTTGCCGGTCGCCGCGCGGATGCGCCGCGCCATCGGCAGGCGCCAGCCCTCCTCGATCGACATCGGCTCGACGATCACGTCGACCCGGTCGAGCGAGCCGCAGGAGATGTCGATCGCATCGACCCCGGCCTCGCACAGGCGCGGCGCGATCCGCTCGCCGTCCTCGATCGTCAGCCCGCCCTCGATGAAGTCGGACACCGACAGGCGGTAGAGCAGCGGCATGTTGCCGATCGCGGCGCGGACCGCCTTCACCACCTCCAGCGGAAAGCGCAGCCGCCGCTCGAAATCGCCGCCCCATTCGTCGTCGCGGCGGTTGACCAGTGGCGAGAGGAATTGCTGGAGCAGATAGCCATGCGCCCCGTGGAGCATCACTGCGTCATAGCCGCACTGCGCGGCCAGCGCGGCGGCATCGGCATAGCGCCGGACGATCCGCGCGATCTCATCCGCCTCCAGCGCGCGCGGCACCGCGTTCAGGTAGAGCGACGTGAGCGGCACCGCCGACGGCGCGACCGGCTGCCGCCCCAGCACCGACTCGCGCGACTGGCGGCCGGCATGGCTGAGCTGGACGCAGGCCCGCGCCCCGCCCGACTGGATCGCCGCCGCCAGCTTGCCGTGGCCCGAGCGGTAGAAGGGGGAATCGAGGCGAAGTTGCGGCGCCATCGAGCTGAAGCCCTCCTGCCCGTCGACGCAGGTATATTCGACCACGACCATGCCGACGCCGCCAAGAGCGCGCTCGCGATAATAGGCGATCGCCTCCTTCGAGACCGAACCGTCGGCATTGCCGAGATGGCTCTCCATCGGCGCCATGACGATGCGGTTCTTCAGGCGCAGGTCGCGGATCGCGAACGGCGCGAACAGATGCGGGAAGCCCAAGCTCCTCTCCCTCCTTCTATCTTGGAATGGAGAATAAGCCCGCCATCTTGACGATATAATCCCTTCGTTTTTGAAGATACTTTTTAGTATTCCGGGATAATCAGCCACCCTGCCCCGCCAGCACCGCCATGCCTTCGAGCATCAGGCCGGGCCCCAGTTCGCGAGCCACCTGCTCGCGCAGCCGGGTGGTGAGGGCGATCCGGGCGTAGCGCATCGCCAGCGGCGGGCGCGCGGCGATGGCGCGAGCATGGTCCCAGGCGCGGTCGAGCAACGCGGCGCGCGGCAGCACCTCGCCGACGATGCCCAGCGCCAGCGCCTCCTCGGCGCCGATCTCCTGCCCGGTCAGCAGGAAATAGCGGCCGCGATTGGGGCCGAGCAGCATCGGCCAGACGGTGTGGACGCCGTCGCCGGGCACCACCCCGGCCACGCCATGCGCCTTGTCCGCGAATATGGCGGTGTCGGATGCCAACACGATGTCGGCGAGCACCGCCAGTTCGGCATGGATGAAGGCGGGGCCGTTGACCGCGGCGATGACCGGCACCTCGATCGCGAGCAGGTTGTTGAGCAGGCTCCGCCCCTCGCGGAAGATCACGTCCCAGACCGCCGGGGACATGGGCGGCGGCATCTCGCCCTCCATGTCGAATTCGGCGCAAAAGCTGTCGCCGGTGCCGGTGAGGATCAGCGCGCGCAGATCGGGATCGGCGGCGATCTCGGCGAAGGCCTGGCCCAGTTCGCGGTGCAGCCCGCCCCACAAGCCCCAGCGCGCGGCTTCACCCTTGTGATGGATTCGCAGTTCGAGGATGCCGCCCTCGCGTCGCAGCGCGATTGTCTCGTATTTTCCGCCCATGGCCTCTCCTTCCGGCTGTTCCGCCGCGCACTATACTATGTAGTGCGTACTTGATAGATGGAGCGAACGGAAGAGACGGGACCAGAGGGAGAGGCGCGATATGGCGGTGGCGAACAAGGTCAACGAGGCGGTGCAGCGCACCCTCGATTCGCTCGTCGCCGACGGGCGCGAGATCGGCGTGCAGGTCGCGGCCTGGGTCGGCGAGGAGCAGGTCGTCGACTGCTGGGCCGGCATCGCCGATCCCGACACCGGCCGCCCGGTCGACGGCGACACGCTGTTCAACGTCTATTCGGTGTCGAAGGCGGTCACCGCCACCGCGCTGCACATCCAGGTCGAGCGCGGCCTGGTCGATTATGACGCACCTGTCGCTGCTTACTGGCCAGAGTTCGCACAGGCCGGCAAGGGTGACGTCACCGTTCGCCACGTCCTCGGCCATGTCTCGGGCGTGCTGCGCATGCCGTCCGACGTCACGCCCGAGCTGATGACCAACTGGGACTGGATGTGCGGCCGCATCGCCGAGATGCCGGGCGCCTATCCGGCCGGCAGCCGCTCCTCCTACCAGTCGATGACCTTCGGCTGGCTAGTCGGCGAGGTGGTCCGCCGCACCGATCCTAGGCGCCGCCCGTTCGGCCAGTTCGTCCGCGAGGAGATCGCCGAGCCGCTGGGCGCGACCGACCTGTGGTTCGGCATTCCCGCCGAGGTCGAGCCGCGCATCGCCAGGCTCGACGCCGTCGCCGTCTATGTGATGCCCGACGGCAATGCGATGCGCGAGGCGCAGCCGCTGGTCGTCGACCTGATGCCCGACCCGTTCGAGCGCCCCTATGTCCGCCGCGCCTGCATCCCGGCGGTGGGCGGCATCTTCAACGCGCGCAGCGAGGCGCGCTTCTGGGCGATGCTCGCCAATGGCGGGCAGCTGGGCGGCGTCCGCCTGCTGTCCGAGGAACGGGTGGCGAGCTTCGCCGGCCCGCGCCCGCATTTCGACGACGCCGATCCGGTGTTCTTCGGCATGAAGGTGCCGATCGGCTGGGCGGGCTTCTGGCTGGGCGGCGCGGAGGCTCCGCCCGTTTCCAGCCCGCGCAGCATGCGCGCGCTGTGCCATCCGGGCATGGGCGGGTCGATCGGCTGGGCCGATCCCGACCGCAAGCTCGCGGTCGCCTTCTGCCACAACCGCATGTTCGACACGATCGAGATCGACCAGGACAGCCGCACCCTGATCGGCGACGTGATCCGGGCCGCGCTGTGAGCTGGGACTACATCATCGTCGGCGCCGGATCGGCCGGTTGCGTCCTGGCCGACCGGCTGTCCGCCAATCCCGCGCACCGGGTGCTGCTGCTGGAGGCAGGCCCGGAGGACCGCAGCCCCTTCATCCACATGCCGCGCGGCGTCGCCAAGCTCTACACCGATCCGCGCCACGTCTGGTATTTCCAGACCGAGGCGCATGACGACGTGCCCTCCGAGACCTGGATTCGCGGCAAGATGCTCGGCGGCTCCTCCTCGGTGAACGGGATGATGTATTTCCGGGGCCAGCCGCAGGATTATGACGGCTGGGAGAGGCTCGGCGCCAAGGGCTGGGGCTGGAATGCGATGGGCCCGGCCTTCCGCGCGATCGAGCGGCACGAGCTGGGCGAGGACGAGGTGCGCGGCGGCAGCGGCCCGCTCGGCATCAGCATCGAGCGCGAGCGGACCCCGCTGACCGAGGCGTTCATCGCCGCCGGCGAGCAGATGGGCCTGCCCCGCGTCGAGGACCTCAACCGGCCCCGGCAGGAAGGCGTCGGCTACGCCACCCGCACGATCTGGAAGGGCCGCCGCCAGAGCACCTCCCGGACCTTCCTCAAGCAGGCGCGCGGACGGCCCAACCTGCGCGTCGTCACCGGCGCCACGGTCGACCGCATCCTGTTCGACGGCCGCCGCGCGATCGGCGTCGCCGCGACGGTCGGCGGCGCAGCGCAGCGCTTCGATGCCGAGGGCGAGGTCATCCTGTCGGCGGGATCGCTGATGTCGCCGCAGATATTGCAGCGCTCGGGCGTCGGCAACGCCGCGCATCTCCAGGCGATCGGCATCGCCCCGGTGATCGACAGCCCCGGCGTCGGCGAGCATCTGCTCGAGCATCGGCTGATGATGATGCAGTTCGACATCGCCGTGCCCTACAGCCACAATCCGCAACTGCGCGGCCTGCGCCTCGCCGCCAACGTCCTGCGCTATTATCTCAGCCGGTCGGGGATGATGGCGGTGGCCTATGGCACGGTCGGCGCCTTCGCCAGGGTGCTGCCCGAGTCCGAGACCTCGGATATCGAGATATTGTTCTCGCCGGCGGTGGCCATGCCCGACGCCAAGGGCAATATGGTCGTCGATCGCGGCCACAGCGTCCAGCTGTTCGGCTATCCGCTGCGGTCGCGCAGCGAAGGCTGGGTGCGGATCGCCTCGGCCGATCCGAACCAGCCCGCGCAGATCCATGCCGGCTATCTGACCGATCCCTATGACTGCGCGGTCACCGTCGCCATGCACCGCTATATCCGCGAATGGATGCGCCAGCCGGCGATCGCGCCGATGGTGATCGGCGAGCGCGAGCCGAGCCGGTCGATGCAGACCGACGAGCAGATCCTCTCCGCCTTCCGCAGCCAGGGCCAGGCCGGCTACCATGCCTGCGGCACCTGCCGGATGGGCGATTTCGACGACGCCGTGCTCGACGAGAAGCTGCGCGTGCGCGGCGTCGACGGACTGCGCGTGGTCGACGGATCGATCATGCCGGCGATGGTCTCGGCCAACACCAACGGCCCGATCATGGCGGCGGCCTGGCACGCCGCCTCGCTGATCCTCGAAGGGCGCAACCGCTAGTGCGCTGGACTCGGCCCTTGCGAGACGGTCTAAAGCGGTCATGAGCAACGCCGCCGCGATCGACGCCGCCCCCGAGCCCCGCACCCGCCGCCGCCGCCGCACCCGCGAGGACGTGGTCGAGCGCATCCGCGCGGCGGCGCGCGAGCTGTTCGCCGAGCGCGGCTACGCCTTCGCGACGACCAAGGAGATCGCCCGCCTCGCCGACGTCAGCGAGACCCTGCTGTTCCGCTATTATGGCGACAAGGCGACCCTGTTCGACGAGGTGGTGACCGCGCCGTTCAACCGGCTGATGGAGGACTTCGTCGCCCTCCACCCCGATCCGCGCGATCCCAACCGCGACGCCGACGCGCGGCGCTTCGTCCGCGCCGTCTACACCCTGTTCGAGCAGAACCAGGAGATGTTCCGCGCGCTGCTGTTCCAGATGCCGGCCGACGGCCGGGGGCAGCCCGCCCTGCCCTTCGGCGGGCTCGACAATTTCTTCGAGAAATCGACCACCTATGCCGCCCAGGACGGCGCGACCCGCGCCGATACCGCCATCGCGGTGCGTCTGGGCTTTGGCATGATCGCCTCGGCGGTGCTGTTCCAGCCGATGCTGTTCCCGCCGCACACCGACCGCGAGGCGCTGATCGCGGCGCTCGAGCAAATGATCGCGGATATGATGTGGCGGGGCCGCTCCGATTGACAGCGGCGACGGCGCGCTCTTATGTAGTGCTCACTTCATATAAGGTGGTGAGCGATGGAGAGCGCCGTCCGGATCCAGGAGTTCGACGATCCGAACTATGATCCGTTCAATTCCGACGAGATCAATTTCGGCGATCATGCCGATCCCTATCCGCTGATCGCGCGGTGGCGCGCCGAGGCGCCGGTGATCGAGGGCGGCTACCGCCCGCTGATGGGCCTGCCCGCGGCGCTCTACCCCGACCGCAAGATGTTCACCGTCGTCGGATCGCGCGAGGTGAACGAGGTGCTCACCGACACCGATCGCTTCTCCAACGCGGGCTACAAGTTCAACCTGGGCGTCACCTTCGGCCAGGGCAGCATCAGCACCATGGACAATCCGGAGCATGGCCGCTGGCGCCGGATCTTCCAGAAGATATTCCTGCCCCAGTATGTGAAGAAATGGGGCGAGACGATCGTCGATCCGGTGGTCCACGGCCTGATGGGCAAATTCCTGCCGCTCGGCCGCGCCGACCTGATCGAGCAGTTCACGCTGCGCTATCCGTTCGAGGTCATCTACCACCAGCTCGACCTGCCCGAGGAGGACGTCCGCACCTTCCAGCGGCTGGCGCTCGGCCAGACCGACTATGTCAACCATGAGAAGGCGATCGAGGCCGGGCGCAAGCTCGGCGACTATTTCACCGCGCTGGTCGAGGAGCGCCGGCGCGATCCGGGCGACGATCTCGTCAGCCTGCTGGCGTCGACCGAGGCCGACGGCGAATATCTGCCGCACGAGGTGCTGATCTCCTTCCTGCGCCAGCTGATGAACGCGGCCGGCGACACCACCTATCGCGGCACCAGCATCCTGCTGACCGCGCTGCTCGAACATCCCGACCAGATGGAGGCGATCCGCGCCGATCGCGGGCTGATCCCGCAGGCGATCGAGGAGGCGTTGCGCTGGGACGGGCCGGTGGCGGTGCAGATGCGGATGGCGGCGGTAGACACCGAGCTGGCCGGCGTCGCCATTCCGGCCGGGTCGCTGCTCGACGTGGTGGCGGGCGCGGCCAATCGTGATCCGGAGATCTATGCCGATCCCGATCGCTTCGACATCTTCCGCGATCGCAAGCCCCATTTCGCCTTCTCGCGCGGGCCGCACATCTGCGTCGGCCAGCATCTCGCGCGGGTGGAGATGACCCGCGCGCTGCACGCCGTGCTCGATCACCTGCCCGGGCTGCGCTTCGATCCTGACGAGCCGCGCCCGCGGATCCAGGGCTCGATGATGCGCGTGCCCAGGCATCTCCACGTCCGTTTCGGAGACTGACCGCATGCCGACCATCATCGTCACCACCCGCGACGGCCAGGAGCTGAGCCTGGAGGCCGACACCGGCCTGTCGCTGATGGAGGTGATCCGCGACGGCGGCGCCGACGAGCTGCTGGCGCTGTGCGGCGGCTGCTGTTCCTGCGCGACCTGCCATGTGAAGGTCGACCCCGCCTTCCTCGCCGCGCTGCCGCCGATGAGCGAGGACGAGAGCGACCTGCTCGACAGTTCGGACCATCGCGACGCGACCTCGCGCCTGTCGTGCCAGATCACCGTCGACGATGGCCTTGCCGGCCTCCGCGTCGCCATCGCGCCGGAGGATTGAGCCATGGCCGAGGACATCCGCTTCGACGGCCGCGTCGCCGTCATCACCGGAGCCGGCAACGGGCTCGGCCGCGACTATGCGCTGGAGATCGCGCGGCGCGGCGGCGCGGTGCTGGTCAACGACCTGGGCGGCAGCGGCGCGGGCGTCGGCGCCTCGCGCAACGCCGCCGACGCGGTGGTGGACGAGATCCGCGCCGCGGGCGGCAAGGCGGCCGCCAACCATGACAGCGTCGCCACCCGCGCCGGTGGCGAGGCGATCGTCGCCGCCGCGGTCGAGGCGTTCGGCAAGGTCGACATCGTCATCAGCAATGCCGGCTTCCTGCGCAACGCCCGCTTCGAGGATATCGACGACGACAAGCTCGACGCGCTGATCGACGTCCATCTGAAGGGCGCCTTCTACGTCGCGCAGCCCGCCTACCGGATCATGCGGCGGAACGGCTATGGCCGCTTCGTCTTCACCGGATCGGCCAGCGCGATGTTCGGCCATGCCTGGCAGGCCAACTACGCCGCCGCCAAGGGCGGTCTGATGGGGCTGAGCCATATCGTCGCGATCGAGGGATCGGCCTATGGCATCACCTCCAACCTGCTGATGCCAACCGCCCAGTCCCGGCTGATGGCGGAGATGGACGACGGCTTCATGGAGATACCGGACTTCGCCCGGTCGGTGCAGGAGGCCGATTATTCGGCGGTGCAGGACCGGCTGCTGCCGGCGTTCAACACCCCCCTCGCCCTCTATCTCGCCAGCGAGCGATGCCGGACGACCCACGGCATCTTCAGCGCCAATGGCGGCCGCTATGCGCAGGTGCTGATCCAGGCGACGCAGGGCTGGATTTCCCCGGCGGGGCCCGAGGCGCCGAGCGTCGAGGACGTCGCCGGGCATTTCGACCGGATATGCGACGCCACGACGCTGCACCGGCCGATGACCGTCTATGACGAGTTCAACGCCGTCGCCGCCGCCGCGCGCGAGCGCGACGCAGCCGCCGTCCCCGCCGCCTGACGCCGAGACCGGAGGAGCATCGATGCACGACGTGACGGAAAGAGCGCTCGCCCCCCGGCCGGACCATGTCCCCGCCGATCTGGTCCGCGATTTCGACCTCTACGACATCCCCGGCGCCGCCGAGGACATCCAGGCCGCCTATCGCGCCATCCAGCAGGCGTCGCCCGACATCTTCTGGACCCCGCACAATGGCGGCCACTGGGTCGCCACGCGCGGCGAGGACATTATCGAGATGCAGCGCGACTACAGCCGCTTCTCGCACCAGCATATCGTGCTGCCGCCGATGCCGGACGCGCCGCGCCAGATTCCGCTGGAGATGGACCCGCCCGAGCACGCCCGCTACCGCCGCCCGCTGATGCAGGCACTGATGCCGTCGATCGTCGCGGAACTGGAAGCGAAGGTGCGGCAGGTCGCCATCGATGCGGTCGAGCGGCTGCTGCCGCGCGGCGAATGCGAGTTCGTCGAGGATTTCGCCAAGGTCCTGCCGATCCACGTCTTCCTCGCGCTGGTCGAGCTGCCGCTCGACGACAAGGCCTATCTGCTGACCCTGGCCGAGGACTCCGTGCGCGGCCGCGATGCCGAGACGCGCGGCCGTTCGCAGCAGCTCATGGGCGCCTATCTGCTCCCCTGGATCCGCGCGCGCCGCGAGACACCGGGCAACGACCTGCTCAGCAAGCTCGTCAACGTCGACATCGGCGGCGAGCGCATCTCCGAGGCCGAGGCGACCTCCTACGCCACCCTCGTCCTGTTCGGCGGGCTCGACACGGTGGCCGGCATGATCGCCTTCATCGCCCGCTTCCTGGCCCAGAATCCCGGGCAGCGCCGCCAGCTGGTCGAGCGGCTCGACGACGACGCCTTCGTCAGGAATGCGATCGAGGAGATGGTCCGCCGCCACGGTCTCGCCAACACCGCGCGCGTCATCGCCAGCGACTTCGACTATAAGGGGGTCAGCTTCCGCGCCGGCGACCGCATCCTGCCCGCCAACCTGTTCGTCGGCGTCGACGACCGGCTCAATCCCGACCCGCTGGTGGTCGACTTCTCCCGCGAGAAGCCGGTCCACGCAGCCTTCGGCAACGGCGCCCACGCCTGCCCCGGCGCGGTGCTCGCCCGGCGCGAGATCCGCATCTTCCTCCAGGAATGGCTGAGCCGCATCCCCGACTTCCGGATCAGGCCGGGCACCAGCCCGGTGCTGGCGACCGGCATGGTCAACGGCGTGCTGCGGCTGGAACTGGTCTGGCCCTGATCGCCGGCCGGTGGCACAAGCGCCGCCATGCCCAAGAAACCGATCGAGGAGCTGGAAGCCGGACGCGACTATTATGCGCGGCTGCTGCCCGAGCTCGACGTCGAATATTTCGCGACGATGTGGCACCTGTCGACGGTCGGCCATCTCGTCGCGACCGACCTCGACCGGATCGCGCGAAAGCTCGGCTACAGCTTCGCCGACGTCCATCTGCTCGGCAGCCTCGGCCGCGACCGCCGCCGCGCGTTGCGGGCGACCGATCTCACCTCGATCCTCTATGTCTCGAACGCGGTGCTGTCGACGCGGGTCGCCCGGCTGGAGAAGGACGGCCTGCTGGTCCGCGAACGGTGCGGCGACGACAAGCGCGCCTTCGAGCTGCACCTGACCGACAAGGGCCGCGCCCTCATCAAGGATGCGATATCGCTGATCGCCAGCGAAGCGAAGATCGTCCAGCTCTTCCGCCGCCTGGCGGCTATGGATCGCGAGGCGTTGAGCCGGATTCTCGGCGAGATGCACGAGCAGCTCGACCGCGACTTCGTGGGCGTGCCCCACGGTGATGATTAGGACCCTAAACAATTCGCCGTTCAATTCGCAGCCGGGCCCGGCGTAAATTTCCCGCACCAGACAATGGAGGACGGGATGACGGGTGCGGCGCAGGCCAGGCCACGCGACGAAGCGGTTGAACGGGAGCTCAAGACCGGGGCGGATCACGCCTTCGATCCGCTCGATCCGGAGACGGTGCGCAATCCCGGCCCGGCCTATTCCGAGCTCGCCGCCAAATGCCCCTTCTACCATTATCAGGGCGACGAATATCAGTTCTACATCACCAGCGATTACAAGGAGATCCGGGACAAGGTCCTCTCCGACAATCCGGTGTGGTCGTTCAAATGGGGCGACGGGCCGATCGACTGGGCCGAGTTCAGCGACTTCGGCATCCTGACCGATCCGCCCTTCCACCTCGAATATATCGCGGCGCTGCGCAAGGGCATGACCCCGTCGCGGATGAAGTTCTACCAGCCCGAGGTCGAGGCGATCGCCGAGGAGCTCGTCGCCGGCCTCGAAGCCCGCGCCGACAAGAGCGGCAATTTCCACGACCTGTTCGCCCTGCCGCTGCCGGCGCGCACCATGTGCTTCATGCTCGGCGCCGACCAGGCGATGTACGCCGACTACAAGCGCTGGGCCGACGAGCTGCAGTCGCTGCTGTTCAACGACAAGAACCCCGCCGCCGAGCAGTCGCTGATCGCCGAGATCATGCCGCATTTCATGGGGCTGATCGAGGAGCGCAAGGCGCTGCTGCGCGACGCCGGCATCGACGACCCGACCCATGAGCATTGGGGCACGGTGCTGCCGTTCGACTATATCTCGCTGGGCCTGGTCAGCCGGGTCGAGGGGCGGCGCTTCAACGACCAGGAGCTGTTCCAGATCTGCACCGCCTTCCTGACCGGCGGCCAGGAGACCACCACCAGCCTGCTGACCAACGTGGTGTGGCGGCTGCTGGAGAAACCCGAGCTGTGGGAGCAGCTCAAGGCCCACCCCGAACTGGTCGAGAATGCGATCGAGGAGAGCCTGCGCTTCGATCCGCCGATCAACTCGCATTTCCGCACCAGCCTGTGCCCGGTGACGATGCACGGCGCCGAACTGCCCGAGCGCAGCAAGCTGATGTTCTCGATGATGGGCGCCAACCGCGACCCCGCCATCTTCGAAGAGCCCGACATGTTCCGGATCGATCGCCCGCTCAACCAGGTGAAGCGTCACCTCTCCTTCGGCTATGGCGTCCATTTCTGCCTGGGCGCGCCGATCGCCCGGCTGGAGGCGCAGATCGGCCTGCGCAAGCTGGTCGAGCGGCTGCCGAACCTGCGCCTGACCGGCGAGACCGAGCGGATCGACAGCTGGATGTACTGGGGCCGCCGCCGGCTCCCGGTCGCCTGGGGCTGAGGGCGGCGAGGAGAGGACCCATGAAAGCCCGTATCCCCAAGATCGATTACTCGCAGGTCCGCCCGCATTGGGCGCCGAACCGCGAGTTCGCGCACAACGTCAACGCCTCCTCGACCATCCCGGTGTTCGTCGAGCCCTGGCTGATCAAGGTGATGAACAAGGCCAAGGCGGCGCTGCCCGCCGGCGAGACCCGGCTCCATGCGGTGATCGACATCTTCATCGCGCAGGAGGCGCAGCATTATCGCCAGCATGCCGGCTTCAACCGCCGCATCCGGGAGGCCTATCCCGAGATCGTCGAGCATGAACGGCGCATCGAGCGCGAATATCAGGAGATGCTCGACCGCCGATCGCTGAAATATTGCCTCGCCTATTCGGAAGGGTTCGAGGCGCTGGGCTCGCTCGGCGCGGTGATGTGGTTCGACAAATACCGGCCCTATCTGGAGGGCGCGGACTATGAGGCGGTCGCGCTGTGGAAATGGCACATGGCCGAGGAATATGAGCATCGCGAGGTCTGCTTCCAGCTGTTCCGCGCGCTCTACGCCCGCAGCCTGTGGGGCCGTTTCTGGAACGGCTGGCTCTATCGCTGCTACGGCTTCGTCCGCACCGTCCGCCACCTCGGCGCCTACACCAACCGCGTCGCCCAGACGCTGATCGATGCCGATCGCCGGTCTATGACGCCCGAGGAGGTCGAGCGATCCAGGGCGAGCGTCAAGCAATTCCAGGCGCATATGCGCAGCACCGCGGGCGCCGAGATCCTCAAGGTCTTCTCCCCCTTCTACAACCCCGCCCGCCGGCCAGAGCCGCGCGGCATGGCCGCCTATCTGGAGCGGTTCGAGAAGGGCGGCGACATGGGCCGCGCGGCGGCCTGACGGCGATGGTCGAACCCTTCCGCATCGACATTCCCCAGGCGAAGCTCGATCGGATCGCCGCCAAACTTGCCCTGTGCGAGGTCGGCTATGCTCCCGAGGATGACGCCGACTGGCGCTACGGCACCGACGCGCGCTGGCTGGCGGGGCTGCTCGACCATTGGCGCACCCGCTACGACTGGCGCCGCTGTGAGGCCGCGCTCAACCGGCTGCCCCATTTCCGCACGGATCGACAGGATCGACATCCTTCATCCATGTGCGCGGCGCGGACCTGCCCGCTGCTGCTGACCCATGGCTGGCCGGGATCGGTGCTCAAATTCCTCGGCATTGATCGAGCCGCTGGCGGCAGTAGGGGTTCGACCTCGTCATCCCGTCGCTGCCCGGCTACGGCTTCTCGTCCCGCCCGCCCCGGCCGATCGGACCCGCCGGGGTCGCCCGGCTGTGGCGCAGGCTGATGACCGAGGCGCTCGGCTATCCCCGCTTCGGCGCGCAGGGCGGCGACTGGGGATCGGCGGTGACCGCCGCGCTCGGCGCCGGCCATGGCGACGTGGTGAGCGCGATCCACCTGAACCTGTTCATGGCGCCGCCCGCGACCGACGGCGACGATGCCGAGACGGCGGCCTATCGGCAGAAGCTGTCGGCGATCCAGCTGCGCGAATCCGCCTATATGATGGAACATGCCACCAAGCCGCAGACGATCGGCCTGGCGCTGGCCGACACGCCGATCGGCTTCGCCGCCTGGGTCTGCGAGAAATTCCACGGCTGGGGCGACACCGGCGGCGACATCGAGAGCCGCTTCCCGAAGGACTGGCTGCTCGACAACATCATGACCTATCTGGTCAACGACGCGGTCCAGTCGGCGATCTGGATGTACCATACGATCTTCACCGAGGCGCGGCCGGGCGAGCGGATCGAGGTGCCGACCGGCCTCGCCCTCTACCCCGCCGAGTTCATGCCCTATCCGCCGCGCAGCGCGGCCGAACGCGCCTTCAATGTCGCAGACTGGCAGGAGATGAAAGCGGGCGGCCATTTCGCCGCGCTGGAGGAGCCGGCGGCCTTCGCCGACAATGTCGGGCGCTTCTTCGCGCAGATATCACAGGGCTGAAGGCTGGCGCCGCGCGTTTGTCGGGCGGCGGACGTGGGAATAGGCTTGGCGGGACATGAGGAGTGGACAGATGGCTGAGTTCGATATCGTCGTCCGCGGCGGATCGCTGTACGACGGCACCGGCGGCGAACCCTTCACCGCCGACGTCGCGGTCAAGGACGGGCGGATCGTCGCGGTCGGCACCGTCGAAGGCAAGGGCGCCGAGGAGATCGACGCGCGCGGGCGGATCGTCACCCCCGGCTTCGTCGACGTCCACACCCATTATGACGGGCAGATCACCTGGGAGAACCGGCTCGCGCCGTCGTCAGACCATGGCGTGACCACGGTGGTGATGGGCAATTGCGGCGTCGGCTTCGCTCCGGTGAAGCCGGGCGACCATCATCTGATGATCAAGCTGATGGAAGGCGTCGAGGACATCCCCGAGGTGGTGATGGCCGAGGGCGTGCCGTTCGACTGGGAGAGCTTTCCCGACTATCTCGACGCGCTCGACAAGCGCGAGAGCGACATCGACTTCGCCGCGCAGCTCCCCCACTCGCCGCTCCGCGTCTACGTCATGGGCGAGCGCGGCGCGCATCTGGAACCGCCGACCGAGCAGGATCTGGCGGAGATGCGGCGGCTGACCGCCGAGGCGATCGAGGCCGGCGCGCTGGGGGTCACCACCTCGCGCAGCTACGCCCATCGTTTCCGCACCGGCGAGCTGGCGCCGTCGGTGCCGACCGAGGACCAGGAGGTGCTGGCGCTCGCCGCCGGCCTGCGCGACGCCGGCAAGGGCGTGTTCCAGATGGTGCCGAGCTACGACGTCACCGCGCGCCAGCGCTTCGACCTGCTGCGCGACATCGCCAAGACTTCGGGGCGGCCGGTCTCCTTCACCTTCATGCAGACCCCGCAGACGCCGGGCGACTGGCGCGAGACGCTGGCCGACCTGGAGCAGGCCAACGCCGAAGGGCTGGAAATTCGCGGGCAGGTGATCCCGCGCCCGACCGGCGGCCTGCTCGGACTGGAGCTATCGCTCCATCCCTTCGCGCTCAACCCGAGCTTCCGCGAGATCGAGCATCTGCCGCTCGACCAGAAGGTCGCCCGGATGCGCGCCCCCGACTTCCGCAAGCGGCTGATCTCGGAATCGCCCGAGGACCCGCAGCCCTTCTTCAAGTTCATCGTGTCCGATCTCGACGCCCTGTTCGTGCTGGGCGATCCGCCCAACTACAACCCGAGCGCCGAGGACAGCATCGCCGCCAAGGCGCGCGCGCAAGGGATCGACCCCAGGGAGCTGATCTACGACGCGCTGCTCGAACGCGACGGCCATGAAGTGCTCTACCGGCCGATGGGCAATGCCGAGGGCGAGAAGTTCGAAAGCTCGGGCCGCCACCTCGTCAAGCATCCCTATACGGTGCCCGCGCTCGGCGACGGCGGCGCGCATTACAGCATGATCTGCGATGCGGCCTACACCACCTATTTCCTGACCTACTGGGTCCGCGACGCCGACCCCGATCGCCGGATCGAGCTGCCCTATGCGATCCGCAAGCTCGCCTATGAGCCGGCGCGGACGGTGGGCCTCGACGATCGCGGACTGGTCAAGCCCGGCTACAAGGCCGACCTCAACGTGATCGACATGGAGCGGCTGCACCTCCATGCGCCGCATGCAAGCTACGACCTGCCGACCGGCGGGCGGCGGCTGTCGCAGCGCGCCGACGGCTATGAGGCGACGATCGTCAGCGGCGTGGTCACCTATCGCAACGGCGAGCCGACCGGCGCGCTGCCCGGCCGGCTCGTTCGCGGCGGCCGCTCCGCCCCCGTCGCCGCCTGACCGATCGAACGAAGGAACCGCCATGTCCGATGCCGCGCTGACGCCCGAGCTTATCGCCTTCGTGCGCGAGCAGAAGGATCGCTTCGACATCCAGCAATGCCTGCTCCGCTACACCCGCGGCGTCGACCGGCACGATCGCGCGCTGATGCTGTCGGCCTATTGGCCCGACGCCTTCGACGAGCATGGCGTCGCCGAGGGCGAGGCCGCCGCCTTCGTCGACTGGGCGATCGGCTGGCACGGCGAATATCAAACCAGGCACCAGCACATCATCGCCAACCACAGCCTGGAGCTGGACGGCGACACCGCCCATGGCGAGACCTATTATGTCTTCTGGGGCGAGAACCGGATGGGCCCGCCCACCCTCGCCTTCGGCCGCTATGTCGACCGCTTCGAGAAGCGCGACGGCGAATGGCGGATCGCCCACCGCGTCTGCGTCAACGAGAAGGCCGGGCTGTTCATGGAGAACCGCCTGCCCGAGGAGGCCGAGGCGATGCTCTACAAGTCCGGCCCCAACCGCCGCGACAAGGGCGACATCTCCTACCTCCGCCCGCTGACCCGCAGCCGCTAGAATTCGTCATTCCCGCGAAAGCGGGAATCCACGGTCACGGAACATTCCGTCTCTTGCGGCCCGCCGTCCATGGATTCCCGCTTTCGCGGGAATGACGACGGGGATGGAGGACATGGCTCTAACTAACTCGGAACTAAGCTAAAGCCGCCAGTCGATCCGCTCCGCCAGGAAATCCATCGCCGCGCGCACATAGGGCAGCGCGTAGCGGTCCTTGGCGCTCATCAGCACCACCGGCAGGGTCGGCGTCGTCCAGTCCTCCAGCACCCGCAGCAGCGTCCCCGATTGCAGCGCGTCATGCGCCAGCATCTCCAGATTCTGGGCGATGCCGAGGCCCGCGGCGGTCATCGCCATGATCGCGGCGCCGTCGTTGAAGGTGAAGGCGGCGGGCGGGCGGATGCGCACCCGCCGGCCGTTGCGGACGAAGCTCCACGGATTGCCGCCCGGCCCCTCGACGCTCGCATAGAGAATGCAGCGATGCTCGTTGAGGTCCTCGGGCGTCTCGGGAATGCCGTGGCGATCGAGATAGTCGGGCGCGGCGAGGCAGCAGAGCCGGGTGGCGCCGAGCGGCACGGTGATCCAGCCCGCGAGCGGCGCCTCCCCCACCCGCAGCAATATGTCGAAGCCGTCGGCGCGGAACACGGTGCCGCGATCGCCGAGGCTCAGATCGACGACGATGCCGGGGTGGAGCCGGTGGAAATGCTCGAGCGCGGGGACGACGAAGCCATGGCCGATCGAGGCGGGCGCGTCGATCCTCACCCGGCCGGACAAACCGCTGCCGGGCTTCAGCGCATTCTCCGCCTGGACATAGGCATGGAGCGCGGAGCGGGCATGGTCGAGCAGCTCGCGGCCGTCCTCGGTCAGGTCGACGCGGCGAGTGGTGCGGTTGAACAGGCGCACGCCGAGATGCTCCTCCAGCCGCGCGACGTGGAGCGTCATCATCGCCGCCGACATCCGCATCCGCGCCGCCGCGCGCGAGAAGGAGCCCAGCTCCGCCACCGCCACGAAGGCCTCCATCGCCGTCAGCCGGTCCATCGCCATTCCCGAATAGTAGGCCTCGCTGAATACCCATTATCATTGACTATCGAATGATGGGAGAGCCGCGCCCATCACGGATGCGGTGGATCGGCCGGCGGGCTGTCCATGCCTCCGCGCGGCTGCTTTCCTTGCCGGAGAACCGGCGAGGAGAGACGGGATGCGGAACTGGGCCGACTATGCGGACCTGCTCAAACCGGCGGCGGAACTGCTCGCCCGCACCCATTCCCCCGACAGCGACGCGATGAAGGCGCAGTTGTGGCGCCAGTTCGCGATGAACCTGTCGCAGGGCTATTTCCTGCTGTTCCAGTCGACCCCCGACCATCCCGAATTCGCGCCCTTCGAGAATTCGGTGTTCCTCGCCCAGCCCAACCCCGACGCTGTCTATTATTACGCTCCGGTCGACGGCAGTGGCACCTATCGGGTGACCGGCGAGCGCGGCAATGCGCCGGTCGCCGGCTTCGCGCTGGGCAACAGGATCATCGGCATGGACCCGCTGCCCGGCAAGGGCCTGGGCAATCATGACTTCGACGATCTGGAGATCGACGCCGACGGGCGCTTCGAGGTGATCTTCAGTTGCGAACGTCCCGTAGGTTATCATGGCAACTGGCTGAAATTACCCGAGGAAGCTGACTTCATCCTGGTCAGGCAATTCTCCTACGACTGGGGTAACGAACGCGACGTCCGCCTCGCCATCGAGCGTCTCGACGCGCCGCCGATCCGTCCGGCCCTCACCCCCGCGCAGGTCGACGCGAAGCTCGCCCATCTGTTCGGCGGCTATGCGCGCAACCTGTCGCAGATCTCGATCGGCGCCGTCGCCCGCTGCGCCGAGCAGGGCTTCGTCAACCGCTTCAACCTCACCAGCTTCCAGGAACTGGGCAACGGCAAGGACTGGCCGCAGGCCTATTGGGAGACGGTGTTCGACATCGCCGAGGACGAGGCGCTGATCATCGAATCCGAGCTGCCGGAGCAGCGGCCCTATTGGAACATCCAGGTGATCGACGGGCTGTGGAACCAGGTCGACTATGTCTATCGCCAGTCGAGCCTCAACGGCCTCCAGGCGACGGTCGACGCCGACGGCAAGTTCCGCGCGGTGCTGGCGCATCGCGATCCCGGCGTCGCCAACTGGCTCGACACCGGCGACAATCTCCACGGCATGCTGATCGGGCGCTGGTATCGCTGCTCGGGGCACCCGACGCCGAGCGTCACCCGCGTGAAATTCGCCGATCTCGACCGGCACCTGCCCGAGGGCGTGGCCCGGATCGGCGGCGACGAGCGCGCCGAAGCGCTGCGCCGCCGCCGGATCGGATCGCAGCTCCGCCGCAAATGGTAGGCCAGACGGGAGAAGGATGATGGCGGGTTTCCTCGACGAACGCGCGGGGCTCGGCGGCAAGGTCGCGGCGGTGGTCGGCGGCGGCTTCGGGATCGGCGCGGCGATATCGACGGCGCTGGCCGAGGCCGGGGTCGACCTGGCGATCTGCGACATCGACGCGGCGGCGATGGAGGAGACCGCGCGGGCGGCCCGCGCGCTCGGCCGCACCGTCACGACCTGCCACGCCGACGCGACCGACGAGGCCGCGCTCGACGCCTATTATGACCGACTCGCCAGGGATTTTGGCCGCCTCGACATCCTCGTCAACGTCGCGGGCGGCACCCGGCGGCGCGCCTTCATGGAGGCGAGCCGCGCCGCCATCGCCGACGATATACAGCGCAACTACGGCTATGTCGTCCAGTCGGTGCAGCGCGCGGTGCCGCTGATCCGCCGTTCGGGCAAGGGCGGCAGCATCGTCAGCTTCACCACGATCGAGGCGCATCGCGGCGCGGCGGGCTTCTCGGTCTATGCCGGGGCCAAGGCGGCGACCACCAATTTCACCCGCGCCATGGCGGTCGAGCTGGGCAAGGAGAAGATCCGGCTCAACTGCATCGCGCCCGACACCACCCCGAGCCGGGGCAATATCAACGGCCTGCCGCCCGAATATGGCGAGGCGTTTATGCGCCTGCCCGATGCGGTGAAGCCGCAGGGCATGGCGATGTACATCCCGCGCGGCGAACAGCCGCCGCCCGAGGCGCTCGCCGACGCGGTGCTGTTCCTGGCGTCCGACCTCGCCCGCTTCGTCTCGGGCACGACGCTGCATGTCGACGGCGGCACGATGGCGGCGGCCGGCTTCCTCGACTGGCCGTTCGGCGACGGCTTCGTGCCGGTGCCGCTCGCGGGGACGCTCGAGCGCATGTACCGCGACGGCGATGGCTGACCCGGTCGACCCCGCCGACTGGATCGACCCCGCCAGCGGCCAGCCCGTCGCCGGCGCGCCGCTCGGCATGCTGCTCAGCGCCCAGGCCGCCGCGACGCCCGACCGGCCGGCCTTCACCCTGGGCGAGAGCAGCCTGAGCTTCGCGGCGTTCGAGCGGCGCGCCAACCGGCGCGCGCGGCACCTGATCGACCGGGGCATCGCGGCGGGCGACCGCGTGGTCCTGGCGATGGCCAACCGCCCCGATTATCTGGAGTGCGCCTTCGCGCTGTGGAAGATCGGCGCGACGCCCTGCCCCGTTTCCGAACGGCTGGCCCCGGCCGAGTTCGCCGAGATCGTCGCGCTCGCCGATCCCCGCGCGGTGATCGGATCGCCGGGCCTGCCGGTCGACGCGGACCGGCTCTACGCCATCGACGATCCGCTGCCCGACGGCATCGACGACGGCCCCTTGCCGCCCGCCGTCGCCACGCCCGGCAAGATCGCCAACAGCGGCGGCAGCACCGGCCGGCCCAAGCTGATCGTCGATCCGCTGCCCTCGGCCTGGGGCCCCGACAAGGAGGGATGCCGGCGCGGGCCGCGGCTGACGCTGCTCAACCCCGGCCCGCTCTACCATTCGGCGCCGTTCAACACGACGACGATGGCGCTGGCGCAGGGCAGCCACATCGTCTGTCTCGACCGTTTCGATCCGCATGGCTGGCTCGACGCCGTCGAACGGCACGGGGTCGACTATGCCTATATGGTGCCGACGATGATGGCCCGGATCGCGCGCCTGCCCGCCGCCGAGACCGAGGGCCGCGACCTGTCGACGATCCGCACCCTGCTCCACATGGCCGCGCCCTGCCCGCCCGAGATCAAGCGCTGGTGGATTGACCGGATCGGCGCGGAGCAGGTCTGGGAGGTCTATGGCGGCACCGAGCGGATCGGCGTCACCATGATCGGCGGCAGTGAATGGCTGGAGCATCCCGGCACGGTCGGCAAGGCGAGCCCCGGCCAGCAGATCCTGATCACCGACGAGGACGGCGCGCCACTGCCGACCGGGACGATCGGCGAGATCCACTTCCGCAAGGCCGGCGGCGCCGCCTCCGGCTACGCCTATATCGGCGCGGCGGGCCGGGCGAAGGGCGACATCGACAGCTTCGGCGACATGGGCTGGCTCGACGAGGCCGGCTATCTCCACATCGCCGACCGCCGCACCGACATGGTGCTGGTCGGCGGCATCAACATCTATCCGGCCGAGATCGAGGCGGCGATCGAGGCGCTGCCCGGCGTGCGCGGCTGCGCGGTGATCGGCCTGCCCGACGCCGACATGGGCAACCGGCTGCACGCCATCGTCGAGGTCGCGGCACCGGGCGACGTCCCCGAGGACGCCGACGCCTTCCTCGCCGCGCTCGCCGACCGGCTGCCGGGGCTGAAGCGGCCGCGCTCGGCCGAGTTCACCTGCCGCCCGATCCGCGACGAGGCCGGCAAGGTGCGACGCTCGGCTCTGCGCGAGGAACGGTTAAGCCCGCGCGGCGCCTGAGCGTTCCAAGGTGCGGATGCGTCAGCATCCCTGCACCTTGCTATCAAGGCGTGAGGATGATCTTGCCGCCGGTCCCGCCGGCATCGGTGAGGCGCTGCGCCTCGGCGGCCTCCTCCAGCGGCATCACCCGCGCGATCGGCACCGCGATCTCGCCCTTCGCGACCGCGTCCAGCAGCCGGCCGAGCCGTTCGGCATCGGCGACCACGGCGTAGAATTCAGGGACGGCGGCGAGGCCCTGCGGATCGATCGGCGTGGTCGCGGCGGTGGCGATCCGGCCGCCGGGGCGAAGATGCCGACACAGCGTCGCAACCGCATCGCCGCCGACCGTGTCGACGACATGATCGAAGGACGGCCCCCGCCAATCCTCCTCGCCGAGCGCGATCGCCTGCGCCGCGCCGAGCGCCAGCGCCTCGTCCTTCCGCGTCCCGCGCACCGCCGCGACAACCTCGACCCCGCGCCGCCGCGCCGCATCGAGCGCGAACCGCCCGACCGCCCCGACCGCGCCGGTCAGCAGGACGAACTGGCCCGGCCGCGCGTCGACCGCGCGCTCGATCAGTTGCGCGCCGGTCAGCCCCGCCGTGGGCACCGCCGCCGCGACCTCGAAGGACAAGCCGTCCGGGATCGCGACGAGCCGGTCGGCCGCCACCGCGACATATTCGGCATAGCCGCCCTTGGTGAAAGGATCGAGCATGGCCGCGACGCGGGTGCCGGGCGTGAGGCCCGCGCCGCCCACTACCACCCCGGCGACGTCATAGCCGAGGATATGGGGGAAGGAGACCGGCGCGAAGCCGGCGAACATGCCGGCGCGCCACTTGCCGTCGGCCGGATTGACCGCCGCGGCGCGGATCGCGACCAGCGTCTCGCCGGGCTTCGGCTCGGGGCGCGGATAGTCGCCGGGCTCCAGCACCTCCGGCCCGCCGTAACGGCGGATCGCGACCGCGCGCATCGTCATTGCAGGAAGGTGAAGGCCGCGCTGGCAGGGTCGATCGCGTCGGTCAGCCGCATCGTCGGCACCGCCGCGAACACGCTTTGCAGCAGCGCGGCCGGATCGTCGGTCTCGACCTCGTAGAGGGCGATGAAGACGCCGGTCGGCCGGCCGTCCATGCCGAGCTGGCGATAGCGGTCGCAGGCGAGGAAGCCCGGCAGTGCCAGCATGTCGGCGACATGGGTCTCGGCATACCAGCGCTCATAATCCTCCTCGCGGCCCGGCAGGGCGCGCGAGGAAACATGCAGCTTGTAGCGCATCGTCATTCGATCACGGCCAGCACCGTGCCGACCTCATAGGTCTCGCCGACCTGGGCGACGATCTTGAGCGTGCCCGACGCCGGGCTCTCGACCTCCTGGGTCGATTTCTCGGATTCGAGCGCATAGAGCGGCGCGCCCTCGACCGCCTGGCCGCCGTCGGCGACCAGCCATTCGGCGAGCACGCCCTCGTTCATCGAAAAGCCGAGCTTCGGCAGCAGAACCTCAACAGCCATCTTCGGTAACTCCGTTGGAAAATATTCAGGCCATCAGCGCCTTGGCGGCGGCAACGATATCGGCGGTCTGCGGCGCGAAGGCGGTCTCCAGCGGCTTGGAGAAGGGCACCGCGCAGAAGGCGCCGCCCAGTCGCTTCACCGGCGCCTTGAGCTTGCCGAACAGCTCCTCGTTCAGCACCGAGCCGATCTCGGCGCCGACCCCGAACGGCGTCACCGCCTCGTGCACGATCATCGCGCGGCCAGTCCTGGCGACCGACGCCAGCACGGTGTCGCGATCCCAGGGCGCGATGGTGCGCAGGTCGATCAGCTCGGCCGAGATGCCCGCCTCGGCGAGCTGGGCGACCGCCGGCAGCGCCTCCTGGATCATCCGGGCATAGGCGATGATGGTGATGTCGCTGCCCTCGCTCAGCAGCTTCGCCTTGCCGATCGGCACGCGATGGTCCTTCTCGGGCGCTTCGGCCGGGGTCCAGTAGGTCGGCAGATTCTCGATGAACAGCACCGGATCGGGATCGTCGATCGCGCTGCGCATCAGGCCATAGGCGTCGCGCGGGCTGGACGGCGCCACCACCTTGATCCCGGCGGTGTGGGCGAACCACGCCTCCAGATAGTCGCAATGCTGCCCGCCCGAGGCGAAGCCGGTGCCGGTCATGGTGCGGATCACGATCGGCACATGGGTCTGCCCGCCCGACATGAAGCGCAGCTTGGCGGCGTGGTTGACGATCATGTCCATCGCCACCGTCGTGAAGTTCATCAGCATGATCTCCGCGACCGGCTTGAAGCCGACCAGCGAAGCGCCGATCGCGGCGCCGACGATCGCCTGCTCGGAGATCGGGGTCGAGCGGACCCGCGCGTCGCCGAAGCGCGACGACAGCCCCTTGGTCACGCCGCAGACGCCTCCCTCCTCGGGATCGGCGACGTCCTCGCCGAGCACGACGACGTTGTCGTCGGCCTCCATCGCGTCGGCGATGGCGGCGTTGATCGCCTGGAGGATATTGGCTTTGGCGGGCTTGGCAGCGGTCTGGGTAGCCATCAGTTGAGCTCCTCCGCGAACACGTCGCGCTTCAGTTCCTCGACGCCGGGGAAGTCGCTGGCCAGCGCGAACTCGACCGCCTCGTCGATCTGCGCCTCGATCTCGGCCTCCATCGCGGCGAGCTGCTCCTCGCCGGCGACGCCGTCGGCGATCAGCCGCGCGCGGAAGCGAGGCACCGGATCGTCGGCCATCGCCCGCGCCTTGCGGTCCTTGTCCATATACGCGTCCTGGTCGCCGAAGACGTGGCCGTGGAAGCGGTAGGTCATCGCCTCGATCAGGGTCGGCCCCTCGCCGGCACGGGCGCGCTCGATCGCCTCGCGGGCGGCGGCGTACATCGCGAAGGGATCGTTGCCGTCGACCCGTTCGCCGGGGATGCCATAGGCGGCGGCGCGATCGGCGACCCTGACGTTGCTGGTCTTGTCATAGGCGGTGTGCTCGCCCCATTCGTTGTTCTGGCACACGAAGATCACCGGCAGCTTCCACACCGACGCCAGGTTGAGCGATTCGTGGAAGGCGCCGATATTGGCGGCGCCGTCGCCGAAATTGGCCACCGTCACCCGCCCGTCGCCGCGCAGCTGCGAGCCCCAGGCGAGGCCGTTGGCGATCGGCATGGTCGATCCGACGATGCCGGTCGTCACCATGATCCCCTTGGTCGGATAGGTGACGTGCATCGGGCCGCCCTTGCCCTTGCAGGTGCCGGTGGTGCGCCCGGCGACCTCGGCCCACAGGTCCTTGAGCGGCAGGCCCTTGGCGAGCTGGTCGTGGCTGCCGCGATAGATGGTGCAGACATAGTCCTCGTCGGTCAGGCTGACCGAGATCGCGCTGGGGATCACCTCCTGCCCGCGCGGGCTGTAATAGGGCATGACCAGGCGGCCGGTCATGATCACCTTGCGCGAGCGCTCGTCATTGGCCTTGATCAGCGCCATGCGGCGGTAGATCTCGATCTGGGTCCCGGCGTCGGGCACGGCCCTGTTGGTCATCGATCAGCCTTTCTGTTTCCGGCGCACCGGTCGTTCGAACCCTGCTCTGCCATGTTCGGCGGCGCTTGGCAGTCCCCGCGCGGCCGCCGCGCGAGGATATCGCGGTTGTGAAGGCTTGGCCCCGCGCCGCTGCTAGACCAGCTCGAACAGCGCGGCCGCGCCCATCCCGCCGCCGATGCACATCGTCACCACCGCGTTGCGGGCGCCGAGCCGGCGGCCGGCGAGCAGCGCATGGCCGGTCATCCGCGAGCCGGTCATGCCGAAGGGATGGCCGAGCGCGATCGCGCCGCCGTCGACGTTGAGCCGTTCCTGCGGGATGCCGAGCCGGTCGCGGCAGTACAGCGCCTGGCTGGCATAGGCCTCGTTGAGCTCCCACAGGTCGATATCGTCGACCGACAGCCCGGCGCGCGCCAGCAGCCTGGGCACCGCGAAGACCGGGCCGATCCCCATCTCGTCGGGCTCGCAGCCCGCGACCTGCATCCCCTTGTAGAGGCCGAGGATGGGGATGCCCCGCCGCGCCGCCTCGTCGGCGTCCATCACCACGCAGACGCTCGATCCGTCCGAAAGCTGGCTGCAATTGCCGGCGGTGACGGTGCCGCCCTCGAACAGCGGCTTGAGCTTCGCCAGCCCCTCGATATCGGTGCCCGGCCGGTTGCACTCGTCGCGCTCGAACCGGACATCCTCCTGCCCGGTCACCGCCAGCGCCTTGTCGACAAGGTTGCGGGTGACGTCGATCGGCACGATCTCCGCGTCGAAATGGCCCTGTTGCTGGGCGGCGGCGGCGCGCGCCTGGCTGGTCACGGCGAATGCGTCCTGCGCCTCGCGGCCGACGCCGTAGCGGCGGGCGACGATGTCGCCGGTCAGGTTCATCGCCATGTAGATTTCGGGCTTGTGCTCGACCAGCCAGTCGTCGCGGGTACGGAATGTATTGCGGTGCGGATCGACCAGCGACACCGTCTCGACCCCGCCGGCGACGTAGATGCCGCCCTCCCCGGCCCGGATGCGCTGCGCCGCGAAGGCGATGGTCTGGAGACCCGACGAGCATTTGCGGTCGAGCGTGACGCCGCAGACCCCGACCGGCAGGCCGGCCCGCAGCGCCGCCTGCCGCGCGACGTTCGATCCGACCGCGCCTTCGCAGCGCGCCGAGCCGAGCAGCACGTCCTCGACCTCGCCCGGATCGATCCCGGCGCGCGCCACGGCGGCGGCGATGACATGGCCGGCCATGGTGGCGCCATGGACATTGTTGAGCGAACCGCGATGGGCCTTGCCGATCGGGGTCCGCGCGGTGGCGACGATCGCCGCTTCATTCATGTCTGCCCTGTCCTCCCGCAGCCTGCGCGCAACCTGACCGCGAGATAATGGCCGGGCCCGCCGCTTGCCATCGCCGGCCGCGCTCATCACGTCTGCGATGTTTCCCGGCTCGCTTGACCATCGCACCCCGCGCCAACACACCGGGCGTCGAAATTCGGCTTGGAGCGCCCAGATGACGATCAGTGTCGAGAAGCGGGGAGCGGTCGCGATCGTGACGCTCGACCGCCCCGAAACCAGGAACGCGATCACCCAGGAGATGCGCGGCCAGCTCTACGGCGCCTTCGAGCAGATCGCGCTCGACCATGATATCCGCGCCGCGATCCTGACCGGCGCGAACGGCGCCTTCTGCTCGGGAATGGACGTCGGCGGCATGGGCCGGGGCGGCGTGACCGGATCGATGGACCGGATGTACACGCTCAACCGGATCGCGCGGGCGATCCACACGCTCAAGAAGCCGACCATCGCGGCGGTGCCGGGCATCTGCGTCGGGGTCGGCTGGTCCTACGCCCTCGCCTGCGACATCGTGCTGGCCGCCGAGAAGGCCAGGTTCGCCGCGATCTTCCGCAACATCGCGCTGGCGCCCGACGGCGGCCTCGTCTGGCAGCTCCGCCAGCAGATCAGCGTCCAGAAGGCCAAGGAGTTGGTCTATTCGGGCCGGATCATCGGCGCCGACGAGGCGCTGGCGATGGGCCTGGTGTTCGAGAAGACATCCGACGAAGGGCTGATGGAGCGCGCAATGGAGTTGGCCGAGAGCTTCGCCGCCGGCCCCAGCATCGCGATGGGCCTCGCCAAGCGCCAGTTCGACCTCTCGTGGAATGCCGGCTTCGAGCAATATCTCGACATGGAGTTCACGATGCAGCCGATCGCGAGCCGCAGCGAGGACCATGAGGAGGGCCTCCGCGCCTTCCGGGAGAAGCGCAAGCCGGTCTTCAAGGGGGAATGATCGGATGATTCAGCCCGAAGCGGAGTGGCGCGCGCATCTGGCCGAGGGGCGCTTCATGATCCAGCGCAGCCGGTCGACCGGCGGCCATGTCTTCTATCCGCGCATCGTCGAACCCGGCACCGGCGCCGACGACCTGCAATGGGTGGAGGCGTCGGGCAAGGGCGTGGTCCACGCGGTCACGGTGGTCCGCAAGAAGGACCCGGCGGACAGCTACAATGTCGTGCTGGTCGACCTGGCCGAGGGGCCCCGGCTGATGAGCCGGGTCGACGGGATCGATGTCGACGCGGTCCGGATCGGCATGGATGTGCGGGCCCGCATCGTCGAGGGGGAAGGCAAGCCGCTGCTCGTCTTCGTGCCGGCATGAACATGCGCCACGGTTTCCCGAGCGGACGCACCGCGATCGTCGGCGCCGCCACCTTCGGCATCGGCAGGTGCCCCGGCGTCTCGGCGGTCGACATGGCGGCGCGCGCGGCGATGCTGGCGCTGGCCGATGCCGGCCTTTCGCTGGCGGACGTCGACGCGCTCTACACCTCCGCGCCCTATGAGGCGCTCGGCGGGATGGAGCTTTCCGAATATCTCGGCCTCACGCCGAAGGTCGTCGACTGCAACCGCACCGGCGGATCGGCGTTCGAGGTCTATGTCCAGCAGGCGGCGCTCGCGCTCGAAGCGGGGCTGATCGATTGCGCGCTGATCGCCTATGGCTCGAACCCGGCGAGCAACCCGCCGCCCGGCGTCGGCATGACCCGCCAGAGCCGGTGGGAATCGCCCTACCGACCGGTCGCCCCGATCTCCTCCTATGCGCTGGCGGCAAGCCGGCACATGCACCTCTACGGCACCACCCGCGCCCAGCTCGCCGAAGTGGCGGTGGCGGCGCGGCGCTGGGCGCAGCTCAACCCCGAGGCGGCAGTGCGCGACCCGCTGACGATCGACGAGGTGCTGTCGGCGCGCATGATCTCCGACCCGCTGACCGCCCGCGACTGCTGCCTGTTCAACGACGGCGCGGCGGCGGTGGTGATGGTCCGCGCCGACCGGGCCAAGGACTGCGCCAGGCGGCCGATCCCGGTGCTGGGCGCCGCCCATGCCGTCACCCATCGCGAGATCAGCTCGATGCCCGACCTGACGGTGACGGGCGCCGCGATCTCCGGCCCGCAGGCCTTCGCCCAGGCGGGGGTGACTCCGGCCGACATCGACCTGGCGATGGTCTACGACGCCTTCACCATCACCCCGATCCTGTTCCTCGAGGATCTCGGCTTCTGCCCCAAGGGCGAAGGCGGCCGCTTCGTCGAGAACGGCGCGATCGCGCCGGGCGGGCGGCTGGCGGTCAACACCAATGGCGGCGGCCTCTCCTGCGTCCATCCCGGCATGTACGGGCTGTTCCTGCTGGTCGAGGCGGTCCGCCAGCTGCGCGGCGAGGCCGGCGATCGCCAGCTGGAGCGCGCCGAACTGGCGGTGGCGCACGGCAATGGCGGGGTGTTGTCGAGCGAGGCGACGGTCGTCCTCGCGCGGGGGTGAGACAGGCCACCCCCGTCATGCTGAACGTGATTCAGCATCCAGAACCGCAACGCAGCGCTTCTTGCTCCTACGCTGCGTTTCTGGATCCCGGATCAAGTCCGGGATGACGATCCGAAAGTGAAGACCGCTCCCGATTCATGAGCGACATGCTCGACGCCGACGCGCAGGCCTTCTGGGGTCGCGCGCTGGGCTGATCAGGCCGACGGCTTGCGCGCGCGGAGCGCGACCCGGCTGTCGCCGAACGGCGCGTCACGGTTGGTCAGCGCTTCCTTGAGGCCCTTCTCCGCCATGTCCTTGCGGAACTGGCTGCGGCGCGGGCCCTGGCTGAGATGGGCGCGCGCGTCGAGCTCGGCGGCGTAGCGCTGCGACAGCCTGGCGCCGGCCAGCTCCATCTGCATGTTCATCACCCGCTTGTGGGTCGCCAATATCTCGGCGTCGACGCAGGCGATGCGGCGGACCATCTCGTCGGCCTCGGCGTCGATTGCCTCGGCGGGATAGGCCTCCAGCACCAGGCCGATCCGGGCGGCGTCGATCCCGCTGATCGTGTCGCCGGTGAACAGCATCCGCTTCGCCCATTGCGGACCGCAATGATAGAACCACAAGTTGGTCGGAGGGGTGCCGTTGGCGCGCGCGGCCGGGAAGCCGATCCTGGCATCGTCGGCGGCCAGCACGATGTCGCAGGAAAAGGCGAGGTCGGTGCCGCCCGCCAGGCAATTGCCCTGGATCTTGGCGACGATCGGCTTGTGCAGGTCGAGCATGATCAGCGTCAGCTCCTGCTGCCGCTCGAGATTCCAGATGTCGTCGTCGAGCGTGCCGGCGCGGGTGCGATACTGGTCGGCGTCATAATCGGACGAGACATCGGCCGCGCCGCCATAGCTGTCGGTCAGGTCGTAGCCCGCGCAGAAATCCCGGCCGGCGCCCGACAGCAGGATCGCGTTGACGTCGCGGCGGTCGTCGGCCTCCAGCAGCGCCTGGTTGAGCTCCTGGATCGTCCGGGCGGACAGGGCATTGCGCTTGTCGGGCCGGTTCAGCGTGATCCGGGCGACGTTGTCGCGCACGTCGAACGCCACGCAATCGGTCGACTTCAGCCATTTCATGCCCATGACACGCCCTCTCCGCGATCCTTGCCCGGTGACACATGACATAGCGCGGCGCGGCGAAGCGAGCCCGAACGGCGGGCGGGCCGCGTCGATCATGGCTGTGATGTTCGACGCTGGCGGCTGGAACCGCGCTTTCCATCCGGCGCATGGTCGCGGCCCTCACAGGAAGAGGGCGATATGGGCAGGCTGAACGGCAAGGTCGCGCTGATCATGGGCGCGACGCGCGCGGGCAATATGGGCCAGGCGATCGCCCGGCGCTTCATCGACGAGGGGGCGACCGTGGTCGTCTCCGGCCGCGGTCGCGAGGGTCTCGACGCCTTCGCCGCCGAGACCGGCGCCACCGCCCTGCCCTGCGACGTCCGCCGCCGCGCCGGGATCGAGGCGCTGGCCGATGCGGTGGTCGCCCGCCATGGCGGCCTCGACATCGCGGTCAACGCCGCCGCGACCGGCGCGCTCGCCCCCTTCGAGGAGGAGACCGAGGAGCAGGTCGACGAGATGCTGTCGATCATCTTCAAGGGCGGCCTGTTCTTCATGCAGGCGGTGGTGGGGCGGATGAAGCGCCCCGTCGGCCGGGGCGGATCGATCATCACCGTCTCCTCGGCGGTGGCCGACATCATGTCGGAGAACCATTGCAGCTATATGGGCGCCAAGGCCGGGCTCAATCACATGACCCGCTTCGTCGCCCATGAATATGGCCGGCACGGCATCCGCGCCAACATATTGTCACCGGGCCTCACCGTCACGCCGATGCTGGGCGGCTATGACGTGCCCGGCATGGCCGAGGCCTATGCGCGCGAATATCCGCTGGGCCGGATCGGCACGGTCGACGACATCGCCAACGCCGCGCTGTTCATGGCCGGCGACGAATGCTTCATGACCGGCGAGACCTTCCACGTCACCGGCGGGCTGACCCTGCGCCGCAACCCGACGACCGCCGAGATCATGGCGTCGATCGCGGCGGCGGGAGCGGCCTGATGGACGCGATCGAGACGCTGCTGGCGATCGAGGAGGTCCGCGCGGTCAAGGCGCGCTATTTCCGCTGCGTCGACACCAAGGACTGGGCCGGCTTCGCCGCGCTGTTCGCCGAGGACGCGCTGTTCGACATCAGCGACGACGTGCCGGGCGGCGTCATCCGCGGCCGCGCCGCGATCGTCGCGGCGGCGAGCACCCCGCTCGCCCGCTGCCGCACCGTCCATCACGGCCATTGCCCCGAGGTCGAGATCCTCTCGCCCACCGAGGCGCGGGCGATCTGGGCGATGGAGGACATCCTCCGCTGGGACGACGACGATCCCGACGCGCCGCTGCGCCGCCTGCACGGCTTCGGCCATTATCACGAGAGCTATGCGAAACGCGACGGCCGCTGGCTGATCACGGCGATGAAGCTGACCCGCCTGATCGTCGACCACGAGCTGCGCTGAGCGGCCCTCAGAAACCGAACCGCCGCGCCACCTGGGCCTGGCGGGTCGCCAGCATCTCCGCGCGTTCGGCGGGCAAGACGATCGGTGTATCGGCGGGCAAATGATCGCGCACCTCGGCCAGCCTGACCTTGCGGGTCGCCGGCACCGGATGGCTGGGCGAGAGATACCAGCGCCACATCCCCAGCCCCTTGAGCAGGCCCGCCGTGTCGACCCAGTTGGGCACGCCGGGATCGCGCGGGCTCAACACGATCCGCACCCGGCCGTCGGCGTCGCGGCGCGCCTGCTTGTCGTTGATCGAGCTGGCGTGGAAGCGATAGTCGGTGGTCTGGAACCAGGGGTCGGCGAGCTGCAGCGACCAATATTTGCAGTCGGGAATCTCGCTGTCGATGATCAGCGCCTCGTCCTCGGCCAGGTCGTAGATCATCTGGATGTAGACCGCGCGCGGATTGCCGCCGACGTTCGAGACCGACAGGGTCGGCAGCCACAGCCGGTTGGGCCCGCCCGCCTCGCGCAGCACCGTGTCCGACATGTCCTGGTACCAGTCGACCGAGAAGCTGGTCATGTGCGCGATCTTGCCGAGCCGCTCGGCGATCTGCGCCTCGCTCAGCAGCACGCTGTCGGACGGCGCGCGGTCGATGCATTCGATGTGGATGGTGGCGCCGTCGGCATTGGCCCAGTCGTCCCACACGTCGCGCACCAGCAGGCAGATATTGTGGCTGTCGCGGTCGAGCTTCATCCAGTTGCCGGGCTGCGGATCGGCCGAGGCGATCGCCTCGAAGCTGCCGTCCGGGCCCAGATCGAACTCGTCGATGTCCCAATTGGCCAGGTTGTGCTGGTCGGCGTCGCCCCACCAGCCATGCTGCGCCTGGATGTCGAACCAGCGCGTGTTGCCGCGCCTGCCCCAGATCCGGTAGGTGCGGCGGCCGTCGATCGCGGTCCAATGGTAGCGGAAATCGGGGCTCGGCGCGCCCCACTGATATTCCACGGGCGTGAAGATCGTGTGCGAGAAGAAGGTCGGATAGGCCTGCCGCGGCGCCATGTAGAGGTTGAAGCCGAACGCCTGCAGCATCGAGATATAATAGGCCGCCTGCGCGCGGAGCTGCGGCGTGCTCGCCCAGCTCGACGTCATCGCGCGGGTGCGCGCCTCGTCGATCACGCGCTGATAGTCGGCCCAGGCGGCGTCGGTGCCCGTCATCGTCCTTCTCCCGTCAATCGGCCAGCATGTCGGCGAGCGCCTGGAACTTGGCCCGCGCGCCCGGCCGGGTATCGTCGCCCAGCACCAGGCGCGGCGGCGGATCGCCGCCGTCCAGCGCCGCCAGGATCGCGGCGACCACCGCCTCCGGCGCCATCGCCTTGTCCTGGTAATAGGCGTCGAGCAGGTCCTTGCCGCCGTCGAGAGTGCCGTAATGGCCACCCCGCGCGCCGACCTCGGCAGTGCCGTGGCTGATGAAGCGGGTCCGCACCGCGCCGGGCTCGACCAGCATCATCCGGCCGCCGAAGCCGGCCATCTCGATCGCCACCGTCTCGCAAAGGCCTTCGAGCGCGAACTTGCTGGCGCAATAGGCGCCGAGCCCCGGCACCCCCATCAGCCCGCAGCCCGAGGAGATGGTGACGAAGGTCCCCCGCCCCTGGCGGCGGACATGCGGCAGGAAGGCCTGCATCACCGCCATCGGCCCGAAGAGGTTGGTCGCGAACAGCGCCTTGGCGTCGTCGAGCGGGGTCTCCTCGACCGGCGCGAACAGGCTGCGGCCGGCATTGTTGACGACGACGTCGATCCCGCCGCCCGCCAGCGCCATCGCCTGCTCGACCGCCGCCGTGATGCGGCCATGGTCGTCGAGATCGAGCGCGATGCCGTGCGCGGCGCCCGGCCGGCTGCGGGCGAAGGCCTCCGCCTCGGCGACGCGCCGCGCGGTGCCGACGACGATGTCGCCGCGATCGAGCAGCGCCGTCGCCAGCGCCTGCCCCAATCCGCCGGCCACGCCGGTGACGAACCATCGCTGCGCCATGCCGCTCCCTCCGCTGGTGAGGGGTCGACCATCGGGGGCTTTGCAGGGCGGCACAATCGGCCCCGGCAACCGATCAGATTGGTGATGAAGGTGCAGGCAGTCGCCTTAACGCATTGACGCGCAAGGGCCGCCGCTGTCCTGTCTTCCCGTCCGCCGGGAGAGGATCGAGCGACGTGGATCAGCCAGTGCAACAGATGCAGCCCGAGATCACCCGGCGCGCCAAGGCCGGGCCCGACGACTTCATCCCCAAGGAAGATTATGTCTCGCGTGACTTCGCCCGGCGCGAGGCCGAGCGGTTGTGGCCGCGCACCTGGCAGATGGCCTGCCGCGAGGAGGAGATTCCCCGGGTCGGCGACTATGTGACCTATGACGTGCTCGACGAGTCGATCATCGTCGTCCGCACCGCGCCCGACCGCATCGCCGCCTATCACAATGCCTGCCAGCATCGCGGCCGCCGGTTGACCGAGGGATGCGGCCATGCCGCGCGGCTCCATTGCCGCTTCCATGGCTGGTCGTGGAAGCTCGACGGTACGATCGCCCATGTCGTCGACCGCGACAATTGGGACGGCAGCCTGAAAGACGAGGACATCGCCCTGCCCAAGGTGCGGGTCGACAGCTGGGGCGGCTGGGTGTTCGTCTGCATGAGCGAGGAGACCGAGCCGCTGCTCGAATTCCTGGCGCCGCTGCCGGAGGTGTTCCGCAACTATCCGTTCGAGAGGATGCGCTACCGCTGGTACAAGTCGACCGGCATCGCCTGCAACTGGAAGACCGCGCTCGAAGCCTTCAACGAGGGCTATCACGTCCAGACCACCCACACCCAGCTCTTGCCCGTGCATGACGACGAGGCGCTCGCCCATGCCGAGGGCCGGCACGGCAGCTACCAGCTCGCCCCTGGCCGCATCTCGCTGGGCGAGCGATCGCCGCGGCTGGCCGCCCGGACGGTCGACTATCGGCACAATGTCCGCGACTTCGTGCTGATGCTCGAACAGGACCTGAAGGCCTCGATCCCGCCGCACATGGCCGGGCTGATGGACCGGCTGGTCGAGGAGCTTCCGGCCGAGGCCAGCCTGCTCGACGTGCTGATGAAATACGGCCAGATCGCCTATGAGGCGGCCGGCGAGCGCGGCATCCCCTTCCCGGCGCTCACCCCCGAGGAGATCGCGCGGGCCGGCGCCGACTGGCACCTCTTCCCCAACATGGTGTTCCTGCCCGCGCCCGACGCGATGCTCGCCTATCGCGCGCGGCCCGACCGCGACGATCCCGAGCGCTGCATCTTCGAGGTCTATTCGCTGCTGCTCTACCCGGAAGGCGAGGAGCCTCCGCTCGAACGGCAATGTTTCGCGGACTGGAAGGATCACGACGGCTGGGGCCTGATCCTCGAACAGGATTTCCAGAACATGACCGAGGTCCAGCGCGGCATGCGGTCGCGGGGCTTCACCGGATCGCGCACCAACCCCGTGCAGGAGAAGAGCGTGTCCAATTTCCACCGCGCCCTGCGCGAATTCATCAGCGAATAGATCGGGAGACAAGGAAGATGGGCAGGCTCAGCGGCAAGGTCGCGATCATCACCGGCGGCGGTCAGGGCGTGGGCCAGGGCATCACCCAGGTCTTCGCGCGCGAAGGCGCCAGGGTGCTGATCACCGGCCGCACCCCCGACAAGCTGGAGGCGGCGGTCGCCGAACTCAAGGCGGCCGGCGGCGACGCCGCCTGGATCGCCGGCACCGCCGGGGTCCGCGCCGATGCCGAGGCGGCGGTCGCCAGGGCGGTGGAGCTGTTCGGCGGGCTCGACATCCTGGTCAACAACGCCCAGACCTCGCGTCCCGGCGCGATGTTCGAGGACACCGACGACGATCTGTTCGCGCTGACGATCAACTCGGGGCTCTACGGCACCTTCCAGCACATGCAGGCGGCGCTGCCCGCGATGAAGAAGCGCGGCGGCGGATCGATCATCAACTTCGGCTCCTATGAGGGCATCCACGGCGGCATCGGCTTCGCCGCCTATGCCGCGACCAAGGAGGCCATTCGCGGCCTGTCGCGCACCGCCGCGCGCGAGCTGGGCAAGCACAAGGTCCGCGTCAACGTGATCTGCCCCGCCGCGCTGAGCCCGATCGCCCAGCAATGGGTCAAGGATTTCCCCGAGGAGGCCGAGAAGGTGATGAAGCTCGTCGCGCTCGGCTATCTGGGCGACTGCGCCGAGGACATCGGCCCGGCCGCGCTGTTCCTGGCCAGCGACGACAGCCGCTACGTCACCGGCCAGACGATCAACGTCGACGGCGGCCAGATGATGCTCTGATGGCGGAACTCGACTTCACCGGCCGCACGGCGATCGTCACCGGCGCCGCCAAGGGCCTCGGCCGCGCCTATGCCCGCTGGCTCGCCGCGCGCGGCTGCGCGGTGGTCGCCAGCAACCGGCCGGCGGCGGACGGCGGCTCGGCGGCGCAGGCGACCGTGGACGAGATCGTCGCGGCCGGCGGCCGCGCGGTGGCGCATGACGGGCCGGTCGAATCCGAGGCGGCGGCGGCCGAGCTGGCCGATCTCGCGCTCAGCCGCTTCGGCGGGATCGACATCCTCGTCAGCAATGCGGGGGTGGTGCGCTGGGGCGAATTCGGCGCCGTCACCGCCGACGATATGCGCGAGGTGATCGACATCAACCTGTGGGGCTGCATCCATGGGCTGAAGGCGGCGTGGCCGGCGATGACGGCGCGCGGCTATGGCCGGATCGTCCTCACCGCGTCGAGCGCGGGGCTGTGGGGCCAGATGCGCTCGCCCGCCTATGGCGCCTCGAAGGCGGCGATGATCGGCCTCGCCCGCTCGATCGCGCTCGACGTGCCCGAGGGCGCCGACATCCGGATCAACGTGATCGCGCCCGCCGCCTATACGCCGATGTCGGCGGCGCATTTCGACGAGAAATGGGCCGATTACGCCTCGGCCGACCGGGTCGCCCCGGTGGTCGGCTGGCTGGCGAGCGATCGCTGCGGCAGCTCGGGCGGCATCTATCATGCCGGCGCCGGCCATGTCCGCCGCGTCCAGATCCTCGAAGGGCCGATCGAGGAACTGTCGAGCGGCCCGATCGACGAGGTGATGGCGCGATTGGAGCCCAAGCCCGAATGGACCAGCTCCTTCGCCTCGGGCGCCGAGCTGATGCCCGAGCTGGCCAACGCGGCGAACGGCTCATGATCCGCTTCGACGGACAGGTGGCGATCGTCACCGGCGCGGGCGGCGGCATGGGCCGCGCCTATGCGCTCGAACTGGCGCGGCGCGGGGCGCGGGTGCTGGTCAACGACTATGGCGGCGGCGTGCTGGGGCAGCAGGACGGCACGCCCGGCCCGGCGGAAGCCGTCGCCGCCGAAATTCGCGCGGCGGGCGGTCAGGCCGAGGCGAACGGCCAGGCCGTCGGGACCGCCGACGCGGCCCGCGCCATCGTCCGCGCCGCGCTCGACGCCTTCGGGCGGGTCGACATCCTCGTCAACAATGCCGGCACCGCGCTGGCCGGTTCCTTCACCAGCCATCGGGACGAGGATATCGAGCGCCATTATGCGACCAACCTGATCGGCGGCCATCATCTGATGCGCGCGGTATGGGCGCTGATGGCGGTGCAGGGCTACGGCCGCATCCTCAACATCAGCTCGAACGGCGCGCTCGGCGTCGGCGGCAACGCGCCCTATGCGGCGGCCAAGGCGGGCATGATCGGCCTCACCCTTGACGCCGCGATCGAGGGCCGGCCGCTCGGCATCCTCGTCAACGCGGTGATGCCGACATCCTATTCGCGGATGATCGAGCAGATTCCCGACCCGGCGACGGTCGCCTGGTTCCGCGACCATCTCCCGCCCGAACAGGTCGCCGCGGCGATGGCCTGGTTCCTGAGCCGCGACTGCACCCTGTCCGGCCGCATCTGGCTGACCGGCGGCGGGCGGCTGTCGAGCCTGGTGATGGCCGAGACCGGCGAAGTCTGCGATCCGACCCTCGGCGCCGAGCAGGTCGCGGGGGTGCTCAACCGGATCATCGACGAGAGCCGACTGACCGTGGTCCACGACCAGGCCGAAGCCGGCGCCCGCTATTTCGAGCATTTCCCCTGGACCGCCACGGCCAGCGCCGACTTCGGCCCCGAGGTGGAACGGGGATAGACCCGCCCCCTGATGGAACCTAAGCTTCCTCGTCGCGCTCCGGATGGATATTCTCCAGAGGCCGCATGTCGGTCGCCAGCGCCATGATCACCCGGCTCTCCTGGCTGGTCACCGGCCGCGCCTTGGCCACCGGCGGCGGCGCCAGCGCGGGATCGCGGTGGACGTTCTCGTCGGGCCGCACGTCCGTCGCCGTCGCCATGATGCGACGGCTTTCCTCGTCGCTGATGTCCTTGCTCAAGGCCTCTCCCTCCATCGCTTTCCCGCAGGCTATCATGCGCGCGCCGCGCACGGCAAACTCATCATCAGCATGATGGCGGCGCCACCCGGCTTGGTCCCCTCTCCCGCCGCCGATTAGGCTCCGCCCGAAACGGAGGAGATGCGGATGGCGGGAAGACTCGAGGGCAAGGTGGCGGTGGTGACCGGCGCCGGACGCAATATCGGCCGGGCCGAGGCGATGCTGCTGGCCGAACAGGGCGCGCGGGTGGTGGTCAACGATCTCGGCGGCGGACCCTATGGCACCGAGGCGGCCGACGCCTCGCTGGCTGAAACTGTCGCCAAGGAGATACGCGACGTGGGCGGCGAGGCGATCGGCCAATGTTCGAGCGTCGCGACCCGCGACGGCGCCGAGGCGGCGGTCCAGGCCGCGATCGACCGGTGGGGCCGGATCGACATCCTCGTCAACAATGCCGGCATCGTCCGCCCCGCGCGCATCGACCGGATGACCGACGAGGACTGGCGGCTCTGCGTCGACGTCAGCCTGACCGCGACCTTCCACAGCTGCCGCGCCGCCGCCCGGCACATGATCGACCAGCGATCGGGCGCGATCGTCAACACCGGCTCGCCATCCGGCTTCGGCCATTGGGGGATGGGCAATTATTCGGCCGCCAAGGAAGGCGTGCTCGGCCTCACCCGCTCGATCGCGCGCGACCTGGGCGAGTTCGGCGTCCGCTGCAACATGATCCGGCCGGTGTCGCACCTGACCGGCACCCACACGCCGGAGATCGACGCGACGATCGCGGAATCGGCGCGGCTCGGCATCCCGCTGCTGTGGAACAAGCCGATGGCGGCGCCGCGCATGACCGCCCTGCCCGAGCATGTCGCCGCGCTGGTGGCGTGGCTCTGCACCGACGCCGCCGGCCATGTCAGCGGCCGCGACTTCTACATCCAGGGCGACGAGGTGGCGCTGATCCCCGAGCCCGAGGCGATCCGCACCAGCTTCCACCCCGGCGGCTGGACGCTCGACGCCTTCGACGAGGAGGCCAACCGCGCCTATCTGTTCGGTGACATTCCCAATCGCTTCGTCAGGCGCGACTGAGGCTCACAAAAAATGGCGGCCGGCGTGAAGACCGGCCGCCAGTCTCCCGCTTCGAAGCCTCAGAAGCGGTACGAAACCTCCAGGCCGTAGGTCCTCGGCTCGCCATAGACGCTCGAGATGTAACCGGCCTCGTTGTAGATGCCGATCACGCCGATCCGATAATATTTGTCGGTGGCGTTGTTGACGAACAGCGCCGCGCCGAAGCCGGTGCCGGCGATATTGTCGAGGTTCGCGCGCAGGTTGACGAGCGCATAGCCCGGCTCGGTGGCGAGCACGTCGTTCTTGTCGAGATGCTGCTTGCTCCGATAGGCGACATTGGCGTTGAGCGAGGCCGCGCCGACGCTCTCCGACAGCGGCAGGCGGTAGCTCAGATTGGCGCCGAGCTGGTGATGCGGCGCGCCGACCAGTTCGAACTCGCCGGGCTGCCGGCCCTTGCTGATGTCGACCTTCACATAGGAATAGAAGGCGGTCAGGTCGATCGCCCCGGCGGACAGGGTCGCCTCCAGTTCGCCGCCATAATGCTTCTGCCGCGCGGTGTTGGTGATGATCGTGTTGACGTTGCCGGCCGCGTCGATCGACGAGGCCTGCTTCTGGACGTTCTTGTAATCCTGGTAGAACAGCGCGAGGCTGGTCCTGAGCGCCGCGCCGCCGCCGAGGTCGGCCCGGTTCTTCAGGCCGATCTCATATTCCTGCACCGTCTCCGGGTTGAACGGCGCCAGTTCGGCGGTCGAGGCCGCCCGTAGCGAGAAGCCGCCCGCGCGGAAGCCGCGCCGGGTGGAGACATAGGCGGTGAGGTCGTCGTTCGGCTCATATTGCAGGGTCACGTCCCAGGTGACGTCGTCCCACTTCTTGGCATTGGTCTGCGGGCAGTTCGCGAGGCTCGGCGTGGTGCCGTCGGCGAGCCGGAACAGGCAGGCGCCGAGATTGGGATAATAGGCGGTCACCGTCGCGCGGCGCTTGTCCTCGGTGTAGCGGATGCCGGCCGAGAGCTTGAACTGGTTGGTGAAATTATAGGTGCCCGCCGCGTAGAGGGCCCCCGTCTTCGCCCTGCCCTGCCCGACATAGGCGTTGAGGAAGGTCGAGGCCGGCGTGGTCAGCGGCAGGCCCTGGCCGGCGATCGCCAGTTCGGGGAACTGGCTCGACGTCGATCCGTCGGTGCCCTTCTCCAGGAAATAATAGGCGCCGACCACATAGGTCAGCCGGTCGTCGAACGCCTTGCCCTGCGCCTGAAGCTCCTCGCTATACTGCTTGATGTCGCGGAAGCGGTTGCTGTTGATCAGGAAGGCGGGGACGCCGTCCAGATCCATGATCTGGTTGAACTTGAGCCGGCGGTAGCCGAAGATGTTCTTGATCGTGACGCCGCCCAGATCGATCGAGCTGCGGTTGGTGATCCCGTAATTCTTCAGATGCTCGAACGGCTTGACGCCATAGGCGTCGAGCGTGCCGTCCTCGCCGGCGGCGGTGTCGAAGCGATAGTGCGGGCGCGCGGCTTGCGCGGCGAACTGCGCCAGCACGTCCGACACCGGAATGCCGAAGCCGCGCAGCGCGCCATAGCCGGCGATCGCCGGCGCGGCGGGGTTGGCGGCGGTGCCGACCAGCGCGGTGCCGTGCTCGCGGGTGCGGACCCAGTCGAAGATCGTGGTCGACTCGATGTTCTCCGCCGGGTTGATCGCCAGCGAGACGCGGAACGTGTCGTAATTCTGGTCGTCATAATCGCGGCCGCTGCTGACGTCCTTGGTGAAGCCGTCGCGCTCATGGGTCTTGCCGGCGAAGCGGATCGCGATCCCGTCGGATATCGGCAGGTTGAGCATCGCATAGGCGTCGCGCAGGTCGAAATTGCCGATCTGCCCGCGCACCTCGGCGGCGAGCTGGTCGGTCGGCTTGGCCGGCTCGACCAGCACCGCGCCGCCGGTCATGTTGCGCCCGAACAGCGTGCCCTGCACGCCCTTCAGCACCTGCACCGACTCCAGGTCGTAGAGCGTGTTGGCGAAGCCGGTGCTGCGCGCCTGCACCACCTCGGCGAAATAGGTGCCGACCGGCGGATCGGTGAGAAGCTGCGATTCCTGGGTGCGCTGGCCGCGGATCGAGAAGCCGAGCTCGGACCGGGTGGTGCCCTGGTTGGTGAGGCTGAGCGACGGCACCCGCGACTGGAAGCTGAGCGCGTCGGTGACCCCGCTCTGGGTCAGCGCCTTGCCCGAGATCGCGCTGACCGAGATCGGCACGTCCTGCAGCGATTCCGCGCGGCGGCGGGCGGTGACGATGATCTCGCCGCTGTCGGCGGCGCCGGTGACGGCAGCCTCGGCCTCGGCGGGCGGCGAAGCGGTCTGCGCCGCCGCGAGCTGCGGCAGCAGCGAGGCCGCGCACACCAGGAGACAGGTTCTGCGGAAAGCCATGACGATCCTCCTCTCGATACCCTCGGACCGTGCCCGGGGCTTATTGTTTCGGAGGAAGAGAACAGCCAAAGGGCCCGGCGACACAATGGCGCCACGGACATATCGGCTCCGTGATCAGGCGCGCCGCGAGCCGGACGGACCCATTTTTCGATGGACTGTGGTGTAGATGCTACACAGCTTCGGCCGGCGGCGCGCCGAGGTCGACCGCCGCCCAGCCGAAGCGCGGCGCCACGGCCGCATTATTCTCCTCGGCCTGCCATTCGACGGGGTTCACCATCCAGTAGAACAGGCCGTAGACCATATGCGCGCGGATCGCCGCCCAGGCTTCCGCCTCGCCCGGCGCGTCGGCCACGCCATGCCGTCCCAGCGCGGCGAGATAGCCCGCGATCAGGTCGCCTTCCCAGGCGCGGCGATCGAGCGGGTCGAGCGCCGACACGTAGAAATAGGTGACGTCCTGCGCCCAATGGCCGCGCCGAGCGGTCTGCCAGTCGAGGAAGCCGGGCCGCCCCGCGGCGTCGAGATACATGTTGCCGAGATGCGCGTCGCCATGGATCACGCAGGTCGGTCCGCCGGGCGCGAAGCGGCGCAGCGCCTGGAGCGCGGCGTGCATCGCCTCCCGGTCGCGGCAGACGCGCGGGATGCCGAGCGAGCGTGGCAGGCCCATATAATGCGCCCAGGTCTCGGGCTGGAGCTGGCCGCGCCCGAAATCGCCCCACGCCGCGTCGGGCAGCGGATCGTGCAGCATCAGCCAGCCCAGTTCGCCCTCGTCGGCCAGCGCCAGATCGTTCCACCACCGCGCGTGGAGCGCCGCCAGATCGTCGAGGAAGGCGGCGGCCTGGTCGCGGGAGAGCGGCTGCTGCACCCGGCAGATCTGCGCGCCGGCCGGGCGCAGGTCCTCCATGATCACGACGCCCTGATCGGCATTGGCCGCCGCGAAGAAGCAGCGCGGCAGGCCGATCGACAGGCGGGGCGCGATCTCGGCGAAGAAGCGGGCTTCGGTCTGGTAGCAGAATTTGACCAGCTCACGATGCTCGGCGAGCCCGGCCTTGACGCACAATCGCTCGGGCAGCCCGGCGTCGCGGCCGGCCCGGTTATAGACGGCGGTCACCATCATCTTGGTGCCGGTGCCCCAGAGGATATCGGTGACCTCGATCCGTTCGACCGCGACGCCGGGCGCATATCCGGACAGCGCCTCGCCCAGCCAGCCGGCCGTCACCTCCTCCGGCAGCAGCGGCAGCCGCAGCTCGCTCATGCCTCGGAGATCAGCGCGTGGCCGACCATCGGGCCGATCCCCTCGACCCCGCCGTCGACCGCCAGGTGGACGCCGTTGATGAAGCGGGCCTCGTCGCTGGCGATGAACAGCACCGCCTGGGCGACGTCCCACGCATCGCCCTCGACGCCGAGCGGACCGACCTTGCGGCGCGCCTCGCGCATGCTGGCGGGCAGCTTGCTCATCGCATGCGGGGTCATGACATGGCCGGGGGCGACCGTGTTGACGCGGATGCCCTGCCGCCCGTGCAGCACGCCGATCTCGCGCGAGAGCTGCGCCATCGCCGCCTTGGACGGCCCATAGGCGACCGCGCCCATCGCCCGCATGCCCGCCAGCGACGAGATGTTGACGATCGATCCGCCGCCCCGCGCCGCCATCACCGGCACGGCATATTTGCTCATCAGCATGACGCTGGTCAGGTTGACGGCGATCGTCCGGTTCCACAGGTCGAGCGTCACCGACTCCAGGTTGGTCGGCACCGAGATGCCGACATTGTTCACCAGAATATCGAGCTGTCCGAAGATCTTGACGGTGGTTTCTACCAACGCCTCGCAATCCTCGGGCAGGCTGACGTCGGCGGCGACGGCGATCGCCTCGCCGCCCTCGGCGCGGATCTGCGCGGCGGTCGCCTCGGCGCGCGCGCCGTCGAGATCGGCGCAGGCGACCTTCGCCCCCTCGCGCGCCATGATATAGGCGATGGCGCGGCCGATGCCGATCTCGTCCTCCGCCGCCCCCGCGCCGGTGACGATCGCGACCTTGCCGGCCAGTCGGCCGAGATAGCGGGTGGGTTCGGGCATGGACTGTCCTTCGATGCTTATTGGATGGGCCGCATGTTGCGGACGAGGTCGCCGGTGACGGCGGCGATCACCTCCTGCCCGACGCGATAGCGGCCGGGTATGTCGGCGAGCGGCATCTGGTCTCCGCGCAGCCCGCGCACGAAGCTGGTCGCGTCGAAGCGCAACGCGCGATCGCCGATGGTGACGCCGTCGGCGCTGACCGCCGCGATCGTGCCGACCACCGGGACGTTGCCGTTCGACGGCATGATCCGCGTGTCGACCGACAGGCGGAAGCGGTCCGAATGGTTGGTGATGCCCGAATGCGGCGTATTGAGGTCCATCAGCAGCACGTCGCCGGGACGGTAATGGGTGCTGCGCCAGCGCCCGATCTCCATGTCCGCCTCGGCGATCGGCAGGATCTTCATGCCGTCCTTGCGGTGGAGGCTGCCGCGCCGGTGCACCCCTTCGACCAGCGCCAGCCCGCCGACGTCGGGCGCGATCTCGGCCAGCGGAATCCAGCAGATCAGGAAGTCGAGCCCGTCATTATAGGTGCCGTCCTGGTGGATGAACTCCAGCCGCCGCGTATCGCGATCCCGCGCCGGCGGCACCTGGCGATGGACGGTGAACGGCACCCAGAAGGGATCGCAGCCGAACAGCCGCCGGAAGAAGGCCGCGATGCGCGGATCGCGGTGCAGCACCCGGTCGACCCGGCGCTCGTTCATCGCGGTCTCGTTGACCATCGCCGGCATCGCCGACAGGTCGGCGCCGTTGTAGAGCGCGTCGGGGTCCTGCGGGTCGGCGACGCCCAGTTCGCCGAGATAGTCCATGTAGATCTGGCGCAGCTCGGCGATCGCCTGCTTGTCGAGCACGTCGCGGAAGAACCAGTAGCCGTCGCGCTCCCAGGCGGCCTTGAGCCCCTCCCGGTCACCGAGCAGATGGTTGGAGACGTTGAATTCGCTCATCTCGGGGATGAGGCACGGGGCGGCCATGGTCATCGCAACTCTCCTGTCCGCACGGCGCGACCGATCGGCCGGCGCCGCGCGCTGTTCTCGTCGATCCGACTATCCGGGCCGCCCTCGTGGCCGGACAGGATGATATCTTGCAATAAGCGGATATTTTCCGTCATGGTCGCACGATGCCCGATTTCGCCCTCGTCGCGCTCGACGGCGCCTATCACGCCAGCGTCGGCGCGCTGACCGACAGCTTCATCCTCGCCCGCGACCGGATCGAGCAGGTGTTCGCCGACAGCGGACCGATGCGGATGGAGACCCGGCTCCGGATATTGTCGCTCGACGGCGGACCGATCCGGATGAGCGACGGCCGCCGGCTCGATGTCGACGGCGCGATCAGCAGCGTCGACGAGCATGGCTTCGTCTGGCTGCCCGCCTTCCGCGTCATGGGGATTCCGGCGCTCGAGGAGCGGCTGACGCGCAGCCATGAGCTGCTGCCCTGGCTCCGGCAGCAGGCGGACGGCGGCGCGGTGATCGGGGCGAGCGGCGCCTCCGCGCTGATCCTGATGGCGGCGGGGCTGACCCACGACGTCGCCGTGCCGATCGCCCGCGCGCTGCAACCGGTCGCCCGGGCGATGTTCCCGCGCCACCGCGCCGAGGAGCGGCTGGCGCTCGCCGATCATGGCGATCTGCTGATCGCCAACGGCATGGCCCATGACCTCGCGCTGATCGTCCGGGTGATGGAACGCACCCTGTCCCCCGATGTCGGCCGCTGGCTGACCTCGATCATGGGGCTCGATCGCGAGGAGGAGCATCTGCTCGCGAGCGATCCGCTCGTCGCCCGCGCGCAGATCTGGCTGGAGCAGCGCTTCACCGGCGCGATCGGCATCCAGGAGCTGGCGGAGGCGCTGTCGACCAGCCAGCCGACGCTGGTGCGCCGCTTCCGCAAGGCGCTCGGGATGAGCCCGAAAAGCTATATCCAGCACCTGCGCCTCCAGGCGGCGACGCGGATGCTGGAGAAGTCGAACCGCTCGATCGACCGGATCGCCGAACTGGTCGGCTTCTCCGACAGCCGGCTGTTCCGCGCCATGTTCCGCCAGCGGACGGGGATGACCGCGACGCAGTGGCGCGAGGCGTCGCAGGCCCGGCGCGGCTGAGGCCATCCTCCTAGTCCCGCCCCCTTGTCGTCATTCCCGCGAAAGCGGGAATCCATGGACGGCGGCCCGCAAGAGACGGAATGCGCCGTGACCGTGGATTTCCGCTTTCGCGGGAATGACGGAAAGATAGGGCGATCGGCGGGATTCGATCACGACCGGACCACCCTAATCGTTGGCGCCGACGGCATGGTGCGCCGCGATCCAGGCGAAGACGAACGAGGCGCCGATGCTTGCGCCCGCCGCCGGATAGCAGCGGCCCATCACCGAAGCGGTCGAATTGCCGGTGGCGTAGAGCCCCTCGATCACCGACCCGTCGGCGCGCAGCACCCGCGCATGTTCGTCGGTCAGCATGCCGCCGCTGGTGCCGACGTCGCCGGGCACCATCTCCATCACATGGAAGGGCGGCTTGTCGATCTTGCCCAGATTGGGGTTGGGCTTGACGGTCGGATCGCCGAACCAGTTGTCGTAGCCGCGCCCGCCGCGATTGAAGTCGAGGTCCTTGCCGGTCTCGCAATAGCGGTTGAACTTGGCGATCTCGTCCTTGAGCCCAACCGGATCGATGCCCGCCTTCGCGGCCAGCTCCTCGATCGTGTCGGCGGTCTTCATCATGCCGCTGTCGAGCCAGGACTGCGGCGTCTTGCCCGGCGGATAATAGCCCCAGGCATAGCGCTTGCGGTGGCGGCTATCGAGGATGACATAGGCCGGCACGTCGTTCCGGTAGAGCCGCTGGCCGTTCTCCATATAGGAGCCGCTCTCGTTCAGGATGCGCCGCCCCTGGCGGTTGACGATGATGCAGTGCGGCTTGGAGATGTCGGTGTTGTGCATGTTGGCGGGGCCGCCCTCGGGCACCATCGTGCCGGGCACCCACCAGGCCTGGTCCATCAGGTCGAGCGCCGCGCCGTGCCTCTCGGCGATCTCGATCATCTCGCCGGTGTCGCCGGGATTGGCGTTGGTCCATTCGACCGAGCTCGGCTGCGGGCCGTATTTCTTGCGCATCTCGGCATTTTTCGAGAAGCCGCCCGCGTTGATCAGCACGCCGTCGCGGGCGCCGATCCGCAGCGTCCTGCCCTCATGCTCGACGACGACGCCGGTGATCCGGCCCTTCTCCTCGACCAGCTCGACGACGCCATGGCCTGTCCGCATGTCGACGCCGGCCTTGTCGGCCAGCATCAGCATCCGCCCCTGGAGCGCGCCGCCGAAACTGAGCAGCGGCGCGCCGCGCTTCTTCACCAGCCACATGCGGAACAGCAGCTTCATGCCCTCCCACATGCCCCTCGGCGTGCGGGTGGCGAGGCCGATGATCCCCGCCTTGTCGGTCGGCAGCGGCATCACCATCGGGCCGAGGCGCAGCTTGTCGAACAGCGGGCCCATCTCGCGGGCGTCGAGCATCGGCGCGCCGACCGACCGGCTGCGGGTGCAGCCGCCGGGCCGATCGTCGTAATAATCGGCCCAGCCTTCGGTGCGGAGCCATTGCATGCCCTGCTCCTCCAGCCACTTCATCATCACCGGGCCGTTGCGCAGATAGGCTTCCTTGCGCTCGGGCGAGGCGGCCGGGCCGGCATCGTTGCCGACCGTCGCGTCCATATACATGCGGCCCAGCTCATGGCTGTCCGCGATCCCGTCGCGGGCGAGGAGATGGTTGTCGGGAATCCACAGCACGCCACCCGACATGGCGGTCGATCCGCCCAGCTTGTCAGTCTTCTCCAGGATCAGCGGCTGCTTGCCGATCGATTTGAGATACAGCGCGGCCGCCATCGATCCGCCGCCCGAGCCGCAGATCACGAAGTCCGCCGTCTCGTCCCAGTTCGTCGCCGCCATCACTGGCCCCCGTCCAGATAGGCGAGCAGGGTCGCGTGGAAATTGCTGATCTCGACCTCCTGGACCGGGCTCGGCCGCGCCGCCTTGAAGACGCGGGACTTCATCCCCTTCTGGACGGCCTCCATATTCTGGAAGTCCTGCTCCAGGATCAGCCCCCAGTCGACCGTGCGCCAGTCGTCGGCGACCTCGACCTCGACATTCCTGGGTTCGGCGCCCTCCGCGAAGCGCTCCATCACATTGACCTCGAAGATGCAGCTGTCGGGATCGTCGCCGTTCGGGCGGGCGCGGTAGAACAGCACATTGGTCGGCTGCTGGAGGAAGACGAGGTTGGGGAAGATGTTCCAGTCGGTCCCCGCCGCCATCTGCTGCTCGGGGGTGATGGCGGGCCAGGGCCGGCCCGACTTCGCCGATTCCTCGCGGTGGAAGGTCGCGAAGGCGACGTAGATCTCGAACGGCGTCGCGGTTTCGGGCAGCTCCATCAGCCGCCGGCCCGCCGCCAGCATCTCGTCGGTGGTGGTCGCCTTCAGCGTGTCCCAGATCTCCTTGTTGAACTCATAGAGACCCTTGCGCATGTCGCCGCTCTGGTCGCTGATCCGCGGGCTCGGCAGGCCGAACAGCGCGGTCGGGGCATAGCCGAACATGGCGTGCCGCCCATAGGCGCGGGAGAAGGTGTAGTCGTCCTGATAGGGCAGAAGCTGCCGATGCGTGGTCTGCACATGATAGCCTTCCATGAAGGCCTCCTGCGCGGTCTTCCAGTTGCACGGCATGGTGATCCGCTTGCGCCAGACATAGCGCATCCGATCCATCTCGAACGGATCGAGCAGGGTCTTGGCCTCGCCCAGATGCTCCTCCAGGCTCTCGCTGTCGGGGTCCATGTTGATGAACACCCAGCCGCCCCAGCTCGCGCTCTTGACCGGGTGCAGGGTGATCTCGCTGTCCTGGAGCAGCTCGCCCCAGTCCTTGCGGTCGACCACCTCGGTCGGCTTGCCGTCGAGATTCCACTGCCAGCCATGATATTTGCAGTGGAACTTGCCCATCCGGCCGCAGCCGGCGGTCAGCCGCCGGCCGCGATGCGGGCAGACATTGTGATAGGCCGCGATCGCGCCGTCGGTCTTGCGCACCACCGCGATCGACTCGTCGGCGATGTCGTAGGTATAGAAATCGCCGGGGTTCGGGATCTCCTCCTCGCGGCAGGCGATCTGCCAGACGCGCGGCCACAGCCGCTCCTTCTCCAGCCGCACATAGTCGGGGGAGACATAGGCGTCGGCCGGCACATAGTCCGGCCGCACCGTCCCGCCCGCCGTCTTCACCTTGCTGATCTCGTTCATGGCTCCATCCTCTCCCCGATTCCGCGTCAGGCCCTGGCAGGCCCCTGGGGAAACCGCATGTCGAAAACGCCCTCGGCGATCCGGTTGAGCAATATCTCTATCGCGCCGCCCGCGATCATCCAGCCCCGGGTGCGGCGCAGGCAATATTCCACCAGCCCGTCCTGGCTGTAGCCGGCGCCGCCCATGACCTGCATCGCCTCATTGGCGCAGTCGAACCCGGCCCGGTTGCACGCGACCTTGGCGATCGCGGTCTCGTCCGGCGACGGCAGGCCCTTGTCGGCGTTGATCGCGGCCCGGTAGAGCAGGAGCTGCGCCGCATCGAGCTTGAGCTTCATCTCGGCGAACTTCCATTGCAGGCCCTGGAACTCGCACAGCGCGCGGCCGAACTGCTTGCGCGTCTTGGCATGCTCGACCGCCGCGTTGAAGGCGTAGCGGCCCAGCGCCAGGCTGCGCGCGGTGTTGCCGATCCGCTCGACGTTGAAGCCCGACATCTGCTGCTTGAACCCGCCCGGCCCCAGCAGCACCTTGTCCTTCGGCACATGGACATTGTCGAAGAACAGCGGGTTCCACTCCTCGCCCGACAGGAAGCGCACCGGCTTGCCGAAGCTGAACCCCTCCTGCCCGCGCTCGATCAGCACCGAACCGATATTGCCGGTGCCGGGCCCGTAGCGGACATAGACGAGGAAGACCGTGGCATGGGTGCCGTGGGTGGTGAAGATCTTCTGCCCGCTGATGCGGAAGCCGTCGCCGTCGGGCACCGCCGTCGTCGTCAGCTCGGTGACCGCCGATCCGGCGTTGGGCTCGGTCATCGCCACCGAGATCAGGCCGTCGCCCTTCAGCAGCGGCGCCAGATATTGTTCCTTCTGCGCGTCGCTGGCGAACTGGGCGAAGGTGCGGATCGCGCCGAAATTGCCGGCCTGCACCACGTCCGCCGAGCGCGGGCAGACCGACGCGATCGTCTCGATCGCGATCACCGCGTCCATCAGCGACCCGCCGAGACCGCCCTTCTCCTCCGGGATGGTGATGCCGATCAGGCCCTGCTCGGCCATCATCCGGGCGACCTCCCACGGATAATCGTCGCTGTGCGCGCGCTCCAGGGCACCGGCCGCCAGATGCCGCTGCGCGAACGCCGCGACGGCATCCCGGAACATGGACTGTTCTTCGGTCAGATCAAACTGCATCAAAAGGCTTCCCTTGGTATCGCGCGGCCGCGCATCATCGCATCGTCCGGGTAAATCGCGATCGGCGCGATGCGAAGGCGGCCGGACAAAGCTTCACATTCTCGATACCTCCGCCCGGCTCCAGCGCTTTGCTTGACAGTGCGGGCGCCGGATAGCTTCTGCGGGGGCAGGACTATAGCCAGCACGGGGCCCGACCAAGCCATCATGACTCAGGTAAACGAGAAGATCTCCACGCGCGTCGAAGGCGACATCGGTTTCATCCGCAGCGACAACCCGCCGGTCAACGCGCTCGGACAGGCGGTGCGCAGCGGCGTCGTCGAGGCGCTCGATCGGCTGAACGCCGACCCCGTGGTCAAGGCGATCGTGCTCCATTGCGAAGGCCGCACCTTCTTCGCCGGCGCCGACATCACCGAGTTCAACAAGCCGCGCGTGCCCCCGACCCTCCAGGAGATGATCCTCGCGATCGAGAACTCGCCCAAGCCGGTGGTCGCCGCGGTCCACGGCACCGCGCTGGGCGGCGGCTTCGAGACCGCGCTCGGCTGCCCGTTCCGCGTCGCCGTCCCCTCGGCCAGGATGGGCCTGCCCGAGATCAACCTGGGCCTGTTCGCCGGCGGCGGCGGGACGCAGCGGCTACCGCGCATCATCGGTCCGGAGAAGGCGCTCGAATTCGTGCTGTCGGGCAAGCCGGTGGGCGCCGCCCAGGCGCTGGCGCTCGGCATCCTCGACGCGGTCGAGGACGGCGCCCCCGATGCGATCGGCGCGGCCTTCGCCCGCCGGGTGATCGACGAGAAACTGCCGGCGGTGGCGGTCAGCCGCCGCGACGGCAGGATCGCCGCGACCCGCGCCGATCCGAGCGCCTTCGACGCGCTCGCCGCGAAGCTCACCGCGCGTAGCAAAGGACAGGAAGCGCCGGCCGCCAACGTCGCTTCGGTCCGCCGCTCCTTCACCCTGCCCTTCGACGAGGCGATGGCGATCGACGCCGAGGCCAATCGCGCGCTGATGGCGGGCAGCCAGTCGCGCGCGCTCCGCCACCTGTTCTTCGCCGAGCGCGAGGCCGCCCGGATTCCCGGCCTGCCCAAGGATGCCAGGGCGCGCGACGTCGCCAGCGCGGCGATCATCGGCGCAGGCACGATGGGCGGCGGCATCGCGATGTGCTTCGCCGGCGCCGGCATCCCCGTCGTCATCGTCGACACGACGCAGGAGGCGCTCGATCGCGGGATGGAGCGGGTGCGCGCCAATTACGCCACCTCGGTCAAGCGCGGCTCGATCAGCCAGGAGCAGGTCGACCGGCGCCTCGCGCTGATCACCCCGGCGACCGACCGCGCCGCCGTCGCCGACGCCGACCTGGTGATCGAGGCGGTGTTCGAGGACATGGCGGTCAAGAAGGAGATATTCTCCGACCTGGAGAAGCGGGTGAAGCCGGGCACGGTGCTCGCCTCGAACACCTCGGCGCTCGACGTCGACGAGATCGCCACGGCACTCGACCGGCCCGAGGATTTCGTCGGCATGCACTTCTTCTCGCCGGCCAATGTGATGAAGCTGCTGGAGGTGGTGCAGGCGGCGAAGAGCAGCCCGGAGGCGATCCTCACCGCGATGGCGGTCGGCCGCAAGATCGGCAAGGTGCCGGTCTGGTCGGGCAATTGCGACGGCTTCATCGGCAACCGGATGGTCGCCAAGCGCTCGGCCCAGGCCGAACGGCTGCTCCAGCGCGGCGCCTTCCCGCCGCAGGTCGACGCGGCGCTCACCAAGCTCGGCTTCCCGATGGGGCCGCTGACCACCAACGACATGTCGGGTCTCGACATCGGCTATGCGATCCGCAAGCGGCGCGGCACCCCCTTCCCGATCGCCGACGCGATCGTCGAGAGCGGGCAGCTCGGCCAGAAGACCGGATCGGGCTATTATCGCTACGAGCCGGGCGACCGCACCCCCCGCCCCAACCCCGATACCGACGCGCTGATCGTCGCCACCTCGGCGAAGCTGGGCATCGAGCGGCGCGAGATGTCGGAGGGCGAGATGGTCGAACGGCTGCTGTTCCCGCTGATCAACGAGGGCGCGCGGATCGTCGAGGCGGGCATCGCGCTGCGGCCGTCCGACGTCGATCTGGTCTGGATCAACGGCTATGGCTGGCCGCGCCACCTGGGCGGGCCGATGTTCCACGCCGACGAGATCGGGCTGGCGCACATCGTCGCCCGCCTGCGGGAGTTCGCCGCCGACACGCCCGACGATCCATCGCTCGAACCCGCGCCGCTGCTGGTCGAGCTGGCCGCGAAAGGACAGGGTTTTTCCGAATGGCAGAAGAGCCGCGCCGCGGCCTGAGCATCGCGCCGGCGCGCCGGCTCCACAGGATTTCCAGGAGACTATGATGAGCGACGACAACGAGTTCCAGCGCGAGATCGACTATAGCGAGTTCGACTTCCTGACGGTCGACATCGGCGAGGACGGCGTCGCCGTCGTCACGATGAACGATCCCGACACGCTCAACGCGGTCGGCCCGCACAACCACTGGCAGCTCGAGGATATCTGGCTGAAGCTCGCCCGCGACGAGCGGATCAAGGTGATCGTGCTGACCGGCGCCGGCAAGGCCTTCTCGGCCGGCGGCAACATCAAGCTGATGGCCGAGCGCGCCCAGACCGAATATGGCCTGAAATACGCGCTGCGGGTGCCGATCAACACGCTGCGCATCTGGGACCAGATCCTGATGACTCCGCAGCCGATCATCGCCGCCGTCAACGGCGACGCGATCGGCCTGGGCACCTCGCTGTTCGCCTTCTGCGACATGAGCATCGTCGCCGAGGACGCCCGGCTGGGCGACACCCATGTCCGCGTCGGCCTCGTCACCGGGGACGGCGGGTCGGTGATGTGGCCGCTGCTGGTGGGGCCGCAGAAGGCCAAGGAATATCTGATGCGCGGCAAGCTCCTGAACGGCAGGAAGGCCGAGGAGATCGGCCTGGTCAACTATGCCTTCCCCAAGGAACAGGTGCTCGACGAGGCGATGAAGATCGCCCGCGAGATCGCCGGCCAGCCGATCTGGGCGGTGCGCTGGTCCAAGGCCGCGGTCAACAAGTGCATCCGCGACCAGGTCAACCTGACCGGCGAGCTGTCGATCGCCTATGAGGCGATGACGATGATGACGCACGACTACAAGGCGGCGACCACCGCCTTCGCCAACAAGGAAAAACCGGTCTTCAAGGGCTATTGACCGGCATGGGCGGGTTTCGCGGCCATCAGGCGATCGGCACCGTCGCCGCGATCGGCGGCGGCGTGATCGGCGGCGGCTGGGTCGCCGCCTTCCTCGGCAGCGGGCGGGCGGTGCGGCTGCACGATCCCGCCCCCGGCGCCGAGGCCCGGACCCGCGCCCATGTGACCCAGGCCTGGCCGCAGATGGCGGCGCTGGGGCTGGCCAGCGCCGACGACGACTGGACGGGCCGACTGAGCTTCCACGAGACTATCGAGGACGCCGTCGAAGGCGCTGATTTCGTTCAGGAAAGCACCCCCGAGCGGAGCGACGTCAAGCGCGCCCTGTTCGCCGAGCTCGACCGGCTGGTCCCGGCCGACGTCCTCGTCGGCAGCAGCACCTCCAGCCTGCCGATCAGCGATCTCCAGGCCGGCCTTTCCACCGCCGCGCGCTTCGTGCTCGGCCATCCGTTCAACCCGGTCCACCTGATCCCGCTGGTCGAGGTCGGCGGCGGCGATGCGACCGATCCGGCGGCGGTCGACACCGCCCTCGCCTTCTACGCGGCGCTCGGCAAGGAGCCGGTCCGCCTCAATCGCGAGGTGTTCGGCCATATCGGCAACCGGCTGACCAGCGCGATGTTCCGCGAGGCGGTGCGGCTGGTGGCGGAGGGCTATGCCAGCGTCGAGGACGTCGACAAGGCGATCCGCTTCGGACCCGCGCTCAAATGGGCGATCCAGGGCCAGTTCACCACCTTCCACACCTCGGGCGGCGTCGGCGGCCTCGCCGAGTTCCTGCCGAAATTCGCGCCCGGTATCCTCAAACGCTGGGAGACGATGGCCGATCCGCCGCTCGGCGACCCCGCCCTGCAGGCCGAACTGGTACGGCAGATGGAGGCCGCCGCACACGGCCGCAGCGTCGAGGAGATCGCCCGGCGGCAGGACGCGCTGCTGATGGCGATGCTGGCGCTGATGGGACGCGACCAGGCTGGCCAGCCATGATCGATTTCATCCGGCTATTGCCGGAAAACATCCCTCACTTTCGATGCCCGAAAGTATCTTCTGTACACTGACGCCAAAGGGCGCCGAGTCTCGTACCAAAACGGAGAGGATCATGACCGTCGCAGCGCTCAACCGGCCCGAGGCCGAGGACATCAAGGTCGCCGACGTGCGGCCCGATCGCGAGCTGGAAAGCTGCAACCACCTGCTCGACGACCATGATGCGCTGGAGCGCTTCTACGACGCGAACGGCTATATCCTGCTGCGCTGCGTGTTCGACCGGGATTCGGTCGCGGAGGCGCGCGACGCGATGCTCAGGGTGGCGGAGAAACTCGGCCTCGCCCGCGCCGACGACCCGGAAGGGAAATATACCGGCGGCGCCTTCGACGGCGGCATGGAGGAGAGCGACATCTATTCGGGCATCGCCGCCCGGCTGATCGAGCATCCCGCCAATCTGGCGGTGATGGAGAAGGTGCTGGGCGAGCCCGCCTGCGCGGTGCCGATCGTCCAGTATCGCACCTATCCGCCGAACGGGCCGACCACCGTCGTCCACCAGGACGGTTTCTACAGCCCCGGCATCCAGGATTATAAGCCGGTCTGGATCACGCTGACGCCCTGCACTCGCGAGATGGGCGGGCTGGCGCTGGCGGTCGGCCAGAACAAGCGCGGCTATTTCCACAACACCGCCAAGCCGGCACCCTATCCGATCCCGCGCGACGCGATCCCCGACGATGCCTGGGCGACCACCGACTACATGCCGGGCGACGTGCTGATCGTGAACCCCTTCACGCCCCATTGCGGCATGCCCAACCGTTCGGACCGGCTGCGCATCTCGTTCGATTCCCGCGTCCAATCGGCCGCCAACCCCAGCGCGATCGCGGCGACGGTCAAGGCCGTGACGTCGGACTCGATCACCGTCGACGCCGGCACGCGCGGCGAGCTGACCGTGAAGGTCGACGCCGACACCTTCATCCGCGTCTTGCATCCCGGCAAGCGCGAGCCGTTCGAAGGGTTCGCCGACTATACCGTGCCTGGCATGCGTCTGGTGGTGGTCCGCGACGGCGACCGCGCGGTGATGCTGCGCAAGGCCTCGGAAGGCTGACGATCCTCTTCCGCTTCCGGCGGAGCGCTCACTCCGCCGGATAGACCCCGCCCAGTTCGACGAGCCGCGTCAGATGATGGTCGCGGTCGCCCAGCAGCGCGTCGATCGCGGTCAGCCGCTTGAAGGCGTGACCGACCTTGTATTCGGCAGTGATACCGATCGCGCCGTGCATCTGCACCGCATCCTGCCCGACCATCCGGCCCGACTTGCCGATCTGCGCCTTGGCGGCGGCGATGTTGCGGCGGCGCTGGTCCTCGTCGCCGTCGAGCGACAGCGCGGCGAGCACCGCCATGCTGCGCGACAGCTCCACCTGCATCAGCATGTCGACCGCGCGGTGCTGGAGCGCCTGGAAACTGCCGATCGCGACGCCGAACTGCTGACGGGTCTTGAGATAGTCGACGGTGACGTCGAGCGTCTCGGCCATCGCGCCGACCGCTTCGGCGGCCAGCGCGGCGCGCGCCTCGTCGAACGATCGCTCGAGGATCGCCGCGCCGCCGCCGGCCCCGCCGACCAGCGCGTCGGCGCCGACCGCGACGCCGTTCAGCCGGACCGACGCCACCGGCACCCCGTCATAGCCGCGGGCCGGCTCGATCGCGACGCCGTCGGCCTTCGCATCGACCAGGAACAGGCCCAGCCCTTCCCCCGTCGTCGCGCTGACGATCAGCGTGTCGGCGCTCCGGCCGTGGATCACCGCGATCTTGGCGCCGTCGATGATCCAGCCGTCGCCGGACGGACGGGCGGAGGTCCGCGCCGCCAGCGTGTGGCGCGCCTGCCCCGCCTCGTCATGGGCGAGCGCCAGGATGCGCTCCCCGGCGATCAGCCCCGGCACTATCGCCGCGCGCTGCGCCGCCGAGGCGCCGTGCCGCAGCACGCCGCCGGCGAGCACCACCGTCGCGAAATAGGGCTCGACCATCAGGCCGCGGCCGAGCGCCTCCATGATCAGCATCATCTCGACGCCACTGCCGCCGAAGCCACCATCCTCCTCGGCGAAGGGCAGCCCGAGCAGGCCCATCTCGGCGAGCGCGGCCCAGGCCTCCCGGCTCCAGCCGTCGGCGCTGCGCAGCGCATGCTCGCGCTTCGAGAAATCATAGGTCTCCGCTACGAAGCGGGTGACGGTCTCGCTGAGCATCTTCTGCTCGTCGGTGAGTTCAAAATCCATCGCGTGTCACAGCCCCAGCATCGTCTTGGCGATGATGTTCTTCTGGATCTCGTTCGATCCGCCGAAGATCGAGACCTTGCGCATCGTGAAGTAGAAGGGCGCCGCCGCGGCGAGCCAGTCATACCCCGCCGTGGCCAGCCCGGCGGGACCGGCCAGTTCGAGCACCAGTTCGGTCATGCGCTGCTGCATCTCGGTGCCCTTGACCTTCAGGATCGAGGCCGCGGCATGGGCGCCGCCGCCATGGGCGTCGGCCGAGACGACGCGGAGCTGGGTCAGCTCCAGCGCGCGCAGCTCGACCTCGACCTCGGCGAGCTTGAAGGCGAGCCGCTCGCGCTCGGCCGGGGTCAGCACGCCTTCGGCGGCGAGGCGCCGCTCCAGGCTGCGAAGCTGCGACAGCCGCTCCTTGGACAGGCCGATGCGGGCGATGCCGCTGCGCTCGCTACCCAGCAGGTGCTTGGCGACGTCCCAGCCCTTGCCTTCCTCGCCGACGACATTGGCGACCGGCACGCGGACGTCGTCGAAGAACACCTCATTGGCGTCATGGCCGCCGTCGATCGTCTCGATCGGGCGCACGGTGATGCCCGGCGTCCTCATGTCGAGCAGCAGGAAGGTGATCCCCTGCTGCTTCCTGCCGCTATTGTCGGTGCGGAACAGCCCGAACATCCAGTCGGCATGCTGCGCCTGGGTGGTCCAGATCTTCTGGCCGTTGAGGACATAATGATCGCCGTCGCGCACCGCGCTGGTCTTCAGGCTGGCGAGGTCCGATCCGGCGCCGGGCTCCGAAAAGCCCTGGCACCACCAGATGTCGATATTGGCGGTGGCGGCGAGGAAGCGCCGCTTCTGCTCGTCGGTGCCGAAGCGGCACAGCACCGGGCCGATCATGTTGACGTTGAAGGGCGATCCCTCGGGCGCATGGGCCAGCGCCATCTCCTCCTGGAAGATATAGCGCTGGGCGGGCGTCCACGGCTGGCCTCCATAGGCGACCGGCCAATGCGTCACCGCCCAGCCGCGCGCGTTGAGGATGCGCTGCCAGCGGACCGTGTCGTCCTTCTCCAGATGCTCGCGGTTGATCATCTTGCGGCGCAGGTCATCGGGCAGCGCCTCCCGGAAGAAGGCGCGAACCTCGTCGCGGAAGGCGATCTCCTCGGGCGTGAACTCAAGATTCATCGGCAAAAAATCCCGTTGGTCGAGCCTGTCCCCACCAGATTGACGGCGCTGCTGTCAACGCGACGGCCGGAAGCCTTCACATGCCCGATATCGCGTCGAGATCGAGCAGCACCCGGCCCCGCCCCGGCGTCCGCGCCAGCGCGATCGCCCGCTCCGCTTCGGCGAGAGGCAGGACGGCGCGGATCGGCAGCTCGACGGCGCCCTGCCCGGCCGCAGCCCAGAGCCCGGCGACCATCGCGTCGCGCGCCAGCGGGGTCATTCTCGCCTCGGCGGGGCGCAGGCTGAAGCCCCGCACCGTCAGGCCGCGCCCGGTGAGCAGTTGCGAACGAATGGTGGAGGGCTCGCCGGAGAGATGGCCGAAGACGAGGACCGTCCCCTCGGCGTCGAGGCAGGCCGCCATCCGGCCGGTCGCATCGCCGGCGACGCAGTCGAGCGCGGCGCGGACCCGCCGGCCGCCGCTCGCGGCCTTCACCGCCGCTTCGAGATGCTCGTCGTCGGCAAGACCCGGCGCCGACGCGCCGGGGCGGACCACGTCGATCACCGCGACGTCGCGCAGCGCCGCCAGCCGGCGCACCCAATGCGCGACGGCCGACCCGGCGGCGTTCTGGACGAGGCAATCGCCCGGCACCGCGCCGCTCGCGGCGAGCAGCAGCCAGGCGGTGGCGGGATTGATCCGCATCATCGCCGCCTGCCGGGGGTCGACACCGGGCGGAACCGCAAGCACCCGGTCCCGCGCCACCGCGCGATAGCGGGTCCAGTTTCCACGATCGAGCGGCAGGACGAGGTCGCCGGGGCCGAGGTCGCTCACCCGCGATCCGGCCTGCTCGACGACGCCGACGCCCTCTGCCCCCAGCGGATCGTCGGCGGCGAGCGCGAAGGCATAGCCGCCGTCGATCGCCAGCAGGTCGGCAGGGTTGACCGGCGCGAACAGCATCCGGACGGTCAGGCCGTCCGGCCCCGGCGCGGCGGGCATCGCCTGGGGTTCGAAACGGACGCCGCCCGCCGTCCCGGCCAGCAGGCCGATATTGGCGGACGGGCTCATCGGCGTGCCGTCACCTCAAGCGAAGTGGCGGCGATAGCTCACGATCTTCACATTGTCGTTCATGCGGGCGAGATTGCTCTCGGTCATCTCCCGCACCTCGGCGCCCTCGACCGCGTCGATCTCGTCGCGATGGTCGAGCAGGGCGGCGATGATCTCGCCCGAGCGCTGCTCGATCACCTCGCGCGAGGCGAGCACGCTGATCACCAGCCGGTCCATGCCGCGCCGCGCCGGCAGCAGCACCGCGATGCAGCCCGATCCATCCTCCTCGTCGGTGACCAGCCAGCCCTTCTCGCGCAGCGCCGCCATCTCCTCCATCACGTCGGCGAGGCGGACATGGCGCGAGGCGTCGCCCTCCTCGGCGTTGAGGCGGTGGACCGCCGAGCGGATATGGTCGTTCTGGTAGCTCGACAGCAGCAGCTTGCCCTGCGGGCTGTGCAGCAGCGGCAGCGTGTCGCCGACATGCGCGTCGATCGCGTCCTCCTCCTGCCCGTGGATGACGTGGAGATGCTGGACGACATAGTTGGACGCCGTCGACAGGATCACCGTCTCGCCGACCAGGTCGGACACCCGGTCGATCGCCGACAGCACGGGGCCGCCCCGGAACAGCGCCGGCTTCACCCAGGCGCCGAGCAGGGCGACGCGGGCGGTGGGGCTGTAGGTGCGGCGGAAGCGGTTGTAGTGCAGATAGCCGAGCCGGGTCAGGCAGCGCAGCAGCTCCGACGTGCTCGACTGCGGGTAGGACAAGGTCCGCGACATATCCATCACCGTGGCGTGGCGACGGTCCTGGTCGAAATATTCGAGGATTTCGAGGACGCGGTGCGCCGACTTGATCGTCCGTGAATCGCTGGTGGCCATCGATGCTCTCCCTCTCCTGAGACTCGCTGATCCTGAAGCGGGTGTAGCATCACGGACGTGATGCGCAAAGCTTTTTCGAATTGTGTTCGATTTTTCGAACGGCTATGCATCGCCCAGGGACATGGGGAATTCCACGATGACGACATCACCGAAGGCGGAGGCGCGGACGGTCAAGGGACCCAGGGCGATCGGGCGCGTGCTCGACCTGCTGATGCTGCTGTCGAAGCACCGCGACGGGCTCGGCCTCGCCGAGATCAGCGCCGCGATGGCGGTGCCCAAGAGCACCTTCCTCGATACGCTGCGCGGCCTGTGCGACATGCGCTACCTGGTGCAGGAGGAAGGCCGCTACCGGCTGGGGCCGGTCGCCTACCGCCTGGCCGGCCGCATCATGTCGACCTGGTCGGCGCCCGAGGTCGTCCGCCAGCCGCTCAAGGCGCTCGCCCGGACCACCCATGAATCGGTCGGCTTCGCGATCGCCGACTGGGAGATCGGCCAGGCCATCTATACCGAGGCGGTCAACAGCACCCAGCCGGTCCGCTATGCGATGCATGTCGGCATCCGCGCGCCGCTCTATGCCAGCGCGGCGGGGCGGGTGCTGCTCGCCCATGCGCCGCCGGCCCGCGTCAGCGCCTATCTCAAGCGGGCCAAGCTGCGCCCGCTCACCGAGAGCACCCGGATCACCGAGGCCGACATCATGGCCGACCTCGAGGAGATACGGCGGACCGGCTATTGCGCCAGCTTCGGCGAGATGCTGAGCGACACCGCCGCCATGTCGGTGCCGGTGTTCGGCCCCGACGACGAGCCGATCGGCGCGATGATGCTCGCCGCCCCGCTCGATCGCATGCGGAACAGCTATGACGCCTTCCTGCAATTGCTGATCGACGCCGGGCATGAAGCGTCCGGCCGGCCGGTGACGGCCGTGCCGGAGCTCCTTTCCGGGGACTGATGGCCTGTCGTCAGTAAGGCAGGCCCATGAAGCGCATGCCGTTCTCGTACATGATCTTGCGGGTATCCCCGGCCGAGAGTCCGCGGCAGGCTTCGTCGGCGAAGATGCGCGGTTCCTCGACGCCTTCGGCGTGGGGATAGTCCGATCCCATCAGCAGCCAGTCGGCGGTGCCGACCTGATCGACGATCGAGCGGAGGTCGTCCTCGGGATAGGCGACGACCGAGACATGCTCGGCGAAGATGCGGCTCGGGCGGTCCTTGAGCTGGCCGCCGGGCCAGAAGCCGTTCTTGGCGATGCCCCGGCACTTGTCCATCTTGGTCAGCATCGCCGGCACCCACTCCGCCCCGTTCTCGGCGGAGAGCAGCTTCACCTTCGGGAAGCGCGCGAAGAAGTTCCAGAAGATGAAGCTCGACAGCGTCTCGACCACCGGGCGCTCGGAATAGCCGTGCATCCAGACGAAGGCGGTCTGCTTGATACGCGACTGCTGCACCGGCTCGCCCCACACCGCCATGTGGTGCTTCATGTAGATCGCTTCGGAGACGTGGAAGACGACGCGGAGGCCGGCCTCGTTGGCGATCGCCCAGAAGGGGTCGTGGTCGGGATGCGCGGGCGCCTTGCCGTTATAGGGGCCCATCGGCATCAGGATCAGCTTGGCGCCCTTCCCGATCACGTCGCGCAGCTGCCTGCATGCCTCGTCGACGTCATCGAGCGTGACGATCGGCGCGGTGTAGATGCGGTCGTCGTAATTGTACTTCCACTGGTCGTACATCCAGCCATTATAGGCGTTGAGCACCGGATAGGCGTAGCGCGGATCGTCGAGGAAGCTGATCGCGGTGATCATGTTGCCGATGAACAGGATCGACGATCGCACGTCCCAGCCGTCGAGCTTCTCCACCCGCGCGGCGGGCTCCATCATGTCGGCGGTCTTGGGCACGTGCAGGTCGATCTCGGCCTTGCCCTCCTTCATCGCGCGCAGCCATTCGTGGAGCTTGCCCGGCGCCGGCACGCGTCCGTCCTCGAACAGGTGATCGGCGCTGATCTCCACCTTGCGCGGGCCGACATACATGGCGAAGTCGCCATCCTCGCCGGTCTTGAAGCTGATGCCGTATTTCTCGGCGGCGTCGCGCGGCAGATAGCGGGTCCACGCCTCGTCGGTCTCCCAGAAATGGGTATCGGCGTCGAAGATCGGCCCCGCATAGAGCGGGGTGCGGTCGGCCGACTTGGGTTGCGCTTGGGAAGACATCACGACTCCAATATGGCTGGTGAAGCGCGTGCGGGTCCGACCTGCTGTCGCCGCGCCGCCTGTTCGACCGGGCTATACGCTACCGCTTTTGGGCCGAATAGAAGCCGGCCGCGTCCATCGGCCATCTGATGGCACCCGCGCCATCCCATCAGATGGCCGATGAGTCGGCGCGCGCCGGGGCCCGGGGCGACGCCGCGGTTGACGCCCCTCCCCCGCATCCTATCTTCGCTCGGGAAGCCCAGCAGGATCGGCCATGGCCGGATCGCGGACGCCCCCATGCGGCGTCTTCCCGGGCAAAAGCGAGGATTAGGATGAGCGCGGAATTTGACATCGTGATCCGTGGCGGCACCGTCGTCGACGGCACCGGCGCGCCCGGTTTCCAGGCCGACGTGGCGATCAGCGACGGCGCCATCGCCGCGGTCGGCACGGTGGCGGGCAAGGGCCGCGAGGAGATCGACGCGACCGGCCTGACGGTGACGCCGGGCTTCGTCGACGTCCACACCCATTATGACGGCCAGGTCACCTGGGAGAACACCCTCGCGCCGTCCTCCAACCATGGCGTGACGACGGTGGTGATGGGCAATTGCGGCGTCGGCTTCGCGCCGTCGCGGCCCGAGCATCGCCAGCTGATGGTCAAGCTGATGGAAGGCGTCGAGGACATCCCCGAGGTGGTGATGACCGACGGCGTTCCGTGGAAGTGGGAGACCTTCCCCGAATATCTCGACTTCCTCGACACCCGGCGCACCGACGTCGACTTCGCCGCCCAACTCCCGCACAGCCCGCTGCGCGTCTATGTGATGGGCGAGCGCGGCACCAATTTGGAGCCGCCGACCGAGGCCGACCTGGCCGAGATGCGCCGCATCACCCGCGAGGCGATCGAGGCCGGCGCGCTCGGCGTCACCACCTCGCGCCAGCTCGCGCACAGCTTCCGCGACGGCCGCCCCGCCCCCTCGACCAAGACCGAGGTCGACGAGCTGAAGGCGCTGGCCGGGGGCCTGAAGGACGCCGGCGCCGGCGTGTTCCAGATCATCCCCAACACCAACCTGCCGACCCCGCACGAATGGGAGGTCATCGAGACGCTCAACGAGACGTCGGGCGGCAAGTCGGTCAATTTCAGCCTGTTCACCGGATCGCAGGTGGTCGGCGGGCCCGAGCCGCTGCTCGAGGGGCTCGCCCGGGCCAAGCAGGACGGACGCCGCATCCAGGGCCAGTTCTTCCCGCGCCCGATCGGCATGCTGTTCGGGATCGAGCTGAGCTACCACCCCTTCTCGCTCAACCCCAGCTACAAGCAGATCGAGCATCTGCCGCTGGAGGAGAAGGTCGCGCGGATGCGCGATCCCGCCTTCCGCCAGCAGCTATTGTCCGAGCAGCCCGAGGACCCGAACCCCTTCTTCCTCTGGGTCGTCCAGCAGACCCACATCCTGTTCCCGCTCGGCGACCCGCCCAACTACAACCCGCACCCGAGCGACAGCATCAAGGCGCGCGCCGAGACGCTGGGCATCGACGAGCGCGAGCTGATGTATGACGAGCTGCTGCGCCAGAACGGCAAGGCGATCATCTACTGCCCGATGGGCAATACCGAGAACAACCGCTTCGACGCGGCGGTCGACCTGTTCGGCAAGCCGGGCACGGTGCTGGGCCTGGGCGACGGCGGCGCGCATTACGGGATGATCTGCGACGCGGCCTATCCGACCTACATGCTGTCCGAATATGTCCGCGACAGCCACAAGATGCCGATCGAGCAGGCCGTCAGCATGCTCAGCCGCGAGACCGCCGAGACCGTCAACCTGTTCGATCGCGGCGTGATCAAGCCCGGCTACAAGGCCGATCTCAACCTGATCGACCTCGACCGGCTGCACCTCTACGCGCCGCGCGTGAGGCACGACCTTCCCGCCGGCGGCAAGCGGCTCAGCCAGCAGTCGGACGGCTATGAGGCGACGATCGTCTCGGGCGAGATCACCTATCGGCGCGGCCGCCCGACCGGCAGGCTGCCGGGCCGGCTGGTCCGCCACGGCCGCCCCGCGCCCGCGCTGGCCGCCGCCGAATAGACAAGACATCAGGACGAAAGGAACGGCGTGGCCAAGCTCGACGACAAGCAGGAAGCCGGCATCGGCTTCATCACCGGGATCATGGGCGAGGCGTTCGGATCGGCGTTCCGCGATTCCGCCGCCTCCGACCGGTTCGGCGCGCCGATCACCCGCATGGCGGCCACCGCCTGCTTCCACGACGCCTGGCAGCATGATGGCATCAGCCGCAAGGAGAAGAGCATCGCGATCATCGCGATGCTGGTGGCGCAGCGCCAGCCGCTCGAACTGAAGAACCACGTCAAGATCGGCATCGCCAACGGCCTCACCGTCGCCGAGCTGGAGGGCATCCTCGTCCAGCTCGCCCCCTATGTCGGCTTCCCCTGCATAGCCACCGCCACCACCGCGGTGATCGAGGCGATGCGCGAGGCGGGCGTGTCGCCGGACGGGCTGCAGACGTCGGAAGAGCGCGGCCTGCTCTGACCATGGACGACGCGGCGAGCCCGCATTTCTCCGGGCTGACCATCTCGCTCGATCACACGCTGCCCGCGCTGATCGCCCATGTCGCCGCGGCCTATGGCGACACGCCGTTCGTCGTCGGCGAGGACGGCCGGGCGACGAGCTTCGCGGCGTTCCGGGACCGGGCGGACCGGCTCGCGGCGGCGCTGGTGGCGCATGGCGTCGCATATGGCGACCGGGTGGCGATCTGGGCGCCCAACAGCCCCGAATGGATGGTCGCCGCCTCGGCGATCGAGAGCATCGGCGCGATCATGGTGCCGATCAACACCCGCTTCAAGGGCGCCGAGGCGCTCTACGCGCTCGGCAAGACGCGGGCGCGCGTCCTGTTCACCGTCGCAGGCTTCCTGGGCAATGACTATGCCGCGATGCTGCGCCAGGCCGGCGGCGGCGCGGGCGTCGTCCATCCGGTCGCCGCGCTGCCGAATCTGCGCGAGATCATATTGCTCGACGACGCCTCGCTCGCGGCGTTCGAGGCCGACCGGTGCGACGACGCCGCGCTCGCCGCCCGCATCGCCGCGGTCCGCCCCGACAGCATCGCCGACATATTGTTCACCAGCGGCACCACCGGCTTCCCCAAGGGGGCGATGCATGATCACGGCCAGGCGCTGTGGATGGTCGCCAACTGGAACCGCTCGAACGACCTGCGCGCGGGCGATAGGGCGCTGATCGTCAACCCCTTCTTCCACAGCTTCGGCTACCGGTCGGGCTGGGTGTCGGGGCTGGTCGCGGGGATGACCGTCTTCCCGGTCGCCAGCTTCGATCCCGAAGCCGTGCTCAAGCTGATCGAGCGCGGGCGGATCAGCGTGCTGATGGGGCCGCCGACCATCTTCACCACGCTGATGGAGCATCCGCGCTTCGGCGCCTACGACATCTCCTCGCTCCGCGTCGGCCATACCGGCGCGGCCAATGTCCCGGTCGACCTGATCCGGGCAGGGCGCGAGATGTTCGGCTTCGACCTGTTCCTGACCAGCTTCGGGCAGACCGAGACGACCGCGCTGGTGACGGTCAACTATCCCGACAGCGATTTCGAGACGATCGCCCGGACGGTCGGCGTGCCGCTGCCCGGCGTCGAGGTGCGGATCGCCGAGGAGAGCGGCGAGCTGCTGGTGCGCGGCCCCAACGTCATGCGGGGCTATTTCGAGGACCCCGAGCAGACCGCCGCGACGATCGACGCCGAGGGCTGGCTCCACACCGGCGACGTCGCCTGCCTGAACGCGGACGGCACGGTCCGCATCCTCGACCGGCTCAAGGACGTCGTCATCGTCGGCGGGTTCAACGCCTATCCGGCCGAGATCGAGCATGTCCTGCGCGCGCATCCGGCGGTCGCCGACGTCTGCGTGATCGGCTGGCCCGACGATCGGATGGGCGAGGTCTGCGCCGCCTGCGTGATCCCGCGCCCCGGCGCCGCGCTGTCGCTCGCCGAGCTGACCGCGTGGAGCCGCGAGCGCATGGCCAATTACAAGGTGCCGCGCCACCTGTTCCTGGTCGAGGACTTCCCGCGCACGCCGCTGGGCAAGATCCAGAAATTCGTGCTGCGCGATCAGCTTGTTGGGGATGTCGTTCCGGCCTGAGCGGCCATGCGGTAGGCGCGTGGCGAGCAGCCGCTGCTCTTGCGGAACAGGTCGCGGAAGAAGCCGACGTCGCGATAGCCGACCAGATGCGCGATCTGCTCGATCGAGAAGCGCGTCCGGTGCAGCATCGAGCGGGCGGCGTCGAGCCGCGCCTCGCGCAGGTAGCGCGCCGGGCTGATCCCCATCGACCGCTCGAACCGGCGCGCCAGGGTGCGCGCGCTGACGTGGAACTGCGCCGCCACCGCATTGGTGTCGATCGCGTCGTGCATATGGGCGATGATCCAGGCGCGCGCCTCGGCGATCAGCAGATCCTGGTTGCTGCGCATCGGCAGCAGCGCATTGTCGGGCACCGCCGTCTCGGGCAGGCCGCAGGCGCGGCGATAGCGCTCGGCCAAGCCGTGCGAATGGAAGCGCCGCGTCATCGCCACCACCAGCGCGAACACCGAGGAAGGCTCGGCGGCGGTCAGCACCCGGCCATGTTCCGCGATCGCCCCGACATGGGCGAGCCGGATGTCCGGATGGCGCTGCCGCGCGAGCCGGGCGTGGCGCGGCGGGATCGAGGCCGGGCCGCCGTCGAGCAGCCCCGCCGCCGCCAGCGCCAGCACGCCCGAGCCGAGCCCCACCACCCAGGCGCCGCGGTCATGGTGCCAGCGCAGCCATTCGCTCAGCCGCGCATCCCCCCAGTCGTCGCCGGTCGCGGGGTCCTCCCCGGCCGCCACATAGACCAGGTCGTAGCGCTCGCCGCCCGGCCGGAAGGCGATCGGCCGGCTCTCCGACAGCGGCGCCTCGCCGAGCCGCGCGTCGTGGAGCAGGTCGAGATGCAAGGGCTGCATCCCCGCCTGCCCGTCAAGCTCGCTCGCGAGCCGCTCCGACAGCCGGGCGAGGTCGCGCAGCGGCGCCAGGCTGGCGCGCTGGGTGTCGGGATCGCACAGCATGGCGATGCAAAGGAGATCGGCGGGGCTTGTCACTTCTGCCTATGATAATGTCCTGAAAGCTACTGGTCGAGAGGCCCCGGCCGCGCGATCCTCACCCCCATAGCGGGAGAGGACCATGGCAATCAGCGCCGAGGAACGGGAAAAGCTGCGCGCGGCGTGGAACGGCCATTGCGACGCGCTCAAGCAGGTCGCGTCGGAAGCGATCGACGGCGCGCTCGGCGATCCGGCCGACGGCGGCGAGCTGGCCGAATTGCTGCGCTCGATCGCGCGGCTCGCCGCGATGAGCCTGCAGCACCGGCTCGATTTCAACGACCCCGATTTCCCGCTGTTCCTGCGGCAGATGGACGATCGCTTCCGCTATGGCGGGCCCGACAACAACATCGCCTATTTCATGGCCGCGCTGCGCGGCGACGCGACCTATCGGCTGCGCGGCAACAATGGCGGCGACGGGCGCAGCGTCAATATCGGCCGGCTGTGGCACGACAATATCGCGACCGCCGCCAATGGCGATTTCGAGGTGGTCGTCTCGGCCGACGAGCAACCCGGCAACTGGACCCCGATCGCCCCGGGCCTGACCGGCGACACCGGCATACCCGATCAATATCCCACCGCCGGCAACGGCATCACCGTGCGCCGCTACGACTGGGACTGGGATCGCGACCTGCCGCCGGGCTGGCTGACCATCGAGCGGATCGACCCCGGCGCGCCGGCCTATCCCCCCGCCCTGTCCGCGGACCGGCTGGCCGACCAGGTCGCCAACGCCACCCGGCTGTTCCTGGCCGCCGCCCGCTGGTGGAACCAGCGCGCCGCCAATGTCCGCGCCGACAATCCGCCCAACGCCATCACCCCGCCGAGCACCGAGCCGCCCGGCGTCCGCGACTTCAAGCCGCCGATGACCGGCGGCAAGGCCTGGCTCTATTACGGCATCATCTGCCTCGACCTCGCCGAGGACGAGGCGATCCTGATCGAGACCGACCTGCCCGACGGGCCCTATTGGAGCTTCACCCTCTACAATATGTGGTGGGAAGCGCCCGACATCATGAACCGGCAGACCTCGCTCAACGCCCGCCAGGCGCATGTCGACGGCGACGGCAAGGCGCGCTTCGTGACCTCGGCGCGCGATCCGGGGGTGCCCAACTGGCTCGACACCGGCGGCGCCCGACGCGGCTTCCTCCATTATCGCTGGTTCCGCCCCGACCGGGCGATCCCGACGCCGGTCTCGCGCCTGCTCAAGGTCGACGCCGTTCGCGCCGCCCTGCCCGCCGATCATCCGGCGGTCGATGCCGACGCCCGCCGCGCGACGCTGTCGAAGCGCCGCGAGCAGCTCGCCCGGCGGTTCCAACGATGAGCGGCTTCGATCCGACCGACGCCGACGCGCTGCACGAGGAAGCGATCGCGCGCACCGGCCGCTCCGATTTCGGCGACGACGGCTATCGCGAGGGGCTCGGCGTCCTGATCGACGCGATCAGGGCCAGCCCGCGCCACGATCGGATCGCCCCGCGCTTCGGCGCGATGGCGGTCAACCTGCTGGTCGGCCGGCTCGCCTCGCAGGCCGGGTGGAACGCGCATCCCGAGCTGCTCGACGATCCGGTGCCCGCGCCGCTGATCATCACCGGCCTGCCGCGCAGCGGCACGACGATCCTCCACTTCCTGATGTCGGTCGATCCGCAGTTCCAGTGGACGCCGCGCTGGGTGGGCGAGGCGCCGCTGATCCGCCCGCCCCGCGAGGAATGGGAGAGCCATCCCCAATATCGCCAGGTCCACGACCGGCTGGAGGCGACCTTCGCCGCCAATCCGGGCCTGCGCGCCGCGCACGACATGGGCGCGGCGCTGGCCGACGAGTGCATCACCGTCATGAGCCAGAGCTTCATGACCAACACATTCAACTCGACGCTGCCGCTGCCCGACTATCGCCACTGGTGGTACGAGGCCGACGAGGAGCCCTCCTACCGGCGCTACAAGGACAATCTGCGGCTGATGGGCGCGCGGGCGCGCGACCGCACCTGGCTGCTCAAGAATCCGTCGCACAGCTACGGCATGGACGCGATGCTGCGCGTCTTCCCCGACGCGCGGGTGGTGGTGCTCCATCGCAACCCGGTCGAGACGATCGCGTCGGGCGCGAGCCTGATCTGGCGCAACGGCCAGTTGTTCGAGAAGGCGGAGACCGGCCCGATCCGGCTCGACATCTTCGCCCGGGCGGTCGAGCGGATGCGCGAGGCGCGCGAGCGGCATCCCGGCGCGGCGGTGCTCGACGTCCATTATCGCGACCTGATCGCCGACAAGCTGGGCACGGTGCGCCGCATCTACCGCCATTTCGGCCTGACGCTGAGCGCCGAGGCCGAGACGGCGATGCAGGCGTTCATCGGCGACAACCCGCAGGGCAAGCACGGCCGGCACGATTATTCGTCGGGCGAGTTCGGCATCACCGACGATCAGGTCCGCGATCGCTTCGCCGATTACATCGCGCGCCACGACCTCGCATGACGGAGAACGAGACCATGAGATTCGAGGGCGATTTCTACCAGATCGGCGTCGTCGTCCGCGACATCGACGCGGGCATGGAGCAGTATCGCCGCCTGCTCGGCCTCGGCCCCTTCTGGCGGCTCGATACCGATTATGAGGGGCGCTACCGCGACTGGCGCGGCCGCTTCGCCAACCGCAACGCCTTCACCCGATGGGGCGACGTCTATCTCGAGATGATCGAGCCGGTGATCGGCGAAGGCAATGCGAAGGAATGGCTGGAGACGCGCGGCGAAGGCATCTTCCACCTCGGCTATGCGGTCGACGATCTCGGCCAGCGGCCCGGCGGCGTCGAATGCGTGTTCGAGAGCTGGGGCGCGACGATGCCCAATGGCGACGCCGCGGTGGTCCACCTCGATACGGTCGCGCAGCTCGGCTATTTCGTCGAGCTGTCCGACCGCGCGCTCGTCGCCAGGCTCAACGCGCGCATCGACCAGCATATGATCGAGCAGGGAGCGTCGGCATGAACCGCCGCTTCGAGGGCAAGGTCGCGATCGTCACCGGCGCCGGGGCCGGGATCGGCCGGGCGTGCATGGCGCGGCTCGCCAGCGAAGGCGCGATCGTGGTCGGCACCGACGTCAATCGGGCCAAGCTCGACGATGCCGTCGCGGCGGCGGGCGCAAAGGCCCATGGCATGATCTGCGACGTCGCCGACCAGGCGGCGATCGACGCCATGGTGGCCGATGTCGTCGCGCGCTTCGGCGGCGTCCATGTGCTGGTCAACAATGCCGGGATCGGCAATCCCCGGCGGCTTCGGCTCCACGAGCAGCCGCCCGAGGATTGGGACAAGGTGATGGGGGTCAATGTGCGCGGCGTCTATCTGATGCAGCGCGCGGTGATCCCGCACATGCTGCGCCAGGGCGGCGGATCGATCGTCAACATGGCCTCGACCGGCAGCTTCCGCGCGACCGCGCTGTCGAGCCCCTACATCACCTCGAAGGGCGCGGTGCTGATGATGACCCGCGCCGCCGCCGCCGACTATGCGCGCGACAATATCCGCATCAACGCGGTGTGCCCCGGCACCACCAACACCGACATCCTCGCCAACAGCAGCGCCGAGATGATCGAGATGCTCGTCGCCCGCTCGCCGCAGGCGCGGCTGGGCGAGCCTGAGGAGGTGGCGGCGCTGGTCGCCTTCCTCGCCTCGGACGAGGCGCCGCACATCCATGGCGGCGCCTATCTGATCGACGGCGGCCGCAGCGCGATCTGAGGAGGCGAGCATGCCCGAACCCAGCCGCTATCACGACCGCCTCGCCGGCCAGGCCGCCATCGTCACCGGCGCCGGCGCGCCCGGCGAGGAGATGGGCAACGGCCGCGCCATCGCGCTGCTGTTCGCGCGCGAAGGCGCCCGGGTCTGTGTCGTCACGCGCGACCGCGCCAATGCCGAGCGCACCGTGGCGATGATCGAGGCGTCGGGCGGCGAAGCCGTCGCCTGCGCGGGCGACGTCACCCGCGCGGAGGATTGCGAGCGGATCGTCGCCGAGGCACTCGCCGCCTTCGGCACGCTCGACATATTGGTCAACAATGTCGGCCGGGGCTTCGGCGGCCCGAAGCTCGCCGACATCGACGACGCGACCTGGCGGGAGATCGTCGACGTCAACCTGACCGGCGCCTTCCACATGTGCCGGGCGGCGATCCCGGCGCTGGTTGAGGGGCGCGGCAAGGCGATCGTCAACATCTCCTCGACCGCCGGCCAGCGCGCGCACGGGTCGCTCGGCTACGGCCCGGCCAAGGCCGCGCTCGACGCCTTCACCCGCGAGATCGCGACCGTCTACGGCCGCCAGGGCATCCGCGCCAACATCGTCTCCCCCGGCCATCTCCACACGCCGCACGTCGCCAACAACCCGCAGCTCGCCCCGCTGCGCGAGAAGCGCCGCAAGGTCGGCCCGCTCGGCATCGAAGGCGACGCCTGGGACGTCGCGGCGGCGACATTGTTCCTCGCCTCGCCCGAAGCGCGGCTGATCACGGGCGTCCTGCTGCCGGTCGACGCCGGCGTCAGCCAGATCGCGGGGATGACCGGCCACAGCCTGATCGAGGGGCCCTGACGCATTCCGGATCGGATTCCTTCAGTCATTCCCGCGAAAGCGGGAATCCACGGTCACGGAACCTCCGATCTCTTGCAGGCCGCCGTCCATGGATTCCCGCTTTCGCGGGAATGACGATGGGAGGGTCTAAGGCAGCAATTCCCTCAGGTCATGGTCCAGCGCCGCCTGCGAGAAGCGGGCGGCATAGGCGGTGTTCACGGACTCGGTCTGGAACCGCACCTCGTTGGTCAGGAAGATGAACAGCCCCCAGGCGATCGAGCGGCGATAGTCGAGCCACGCCGCCTCGGCGTCGAGCGCGACGCCATGGCGGGCCATCGCCCGGAGATAGCGATCGAGCAGCGGCCGCTCCCATTCCGCCCGGTCGGCGAGGTCGGCGGCGCAGACGATGTGGTAGGACACCTCATGATGCCAGGCGGTGCGCGCCACCTGCGCGTCGAAGAAGCCCGGCGTGCCGTCCTCGGCGACGTAGAGATTGCCGAGATGGGTGTCGCCGTGGATCAGGCATCGCGGCTGGGCATGCTGGATCTCGCCGATCCGCAGCAGCGCGCGCTCCATCCAGGCGCGGTCGTGGAAGCGCCGGGAGACCGCCGCGCCGCGCGGCGAGGCCATGTAGTGCGCCCAGACGTCGGCGACGAGATAGCGGCGCATATAGTCGAGGCCCCAGCTTTCGAACCGGCTGTGGATGTCCGACCACGACCCGCCCGGCTCGAAGCGCGGCGATTGCCAGGTCGCGGCGTGATAGCCGGCCATCACCTCCAGCCGGCAGGCGATCGGCTCGAAATCCTGGGGCTGGAGCGGATCGCAGAAGGCCAGTCCATCGCGGCGCAGGTCCTCCATGATCACGATCGACTGGTGCGACGCCGGGTCCGATCCGGCGAACCAGCAGCGCGGCGACGGCATCGGCACGTGCGGCTGGATGTCGGCGTAGAAGCGCGCCTCATTGGCGTACATCGCCGCCATCCGGGGGCTGTGCTCCTCGAAGCCGCCCTTGACGATCAGCGTGGCGGGCAACGCCGCCCCCTGCCCGTCATGCCCGTCGACGCGGACCCTGATCTTGGTCGATGTCCCCCAGACGATGTCGACGATGTCGGCCGCAGCCACCACCGCGCCGGGCGTGGTCTGGCCCAGCGCGCGGGTCAGCCAGCCGGCGTCGACCTGCTCTGGCGTCAAGGGCAGCGGCAGGGCCGGTCGATGGACGATCTCAACCATGCTGTCCTCCCCACAAAAGAAAACAGGCCAAAAGAAAGCAGGCCAAAAGAAAACAGGGACGCACATGGTGCGCCCCTGCTGAGGTTCGGCCTTGCGGACCGAGGGGTTAGAATTTGTAGCCCAGCTCGACGCCATACATCCGCGGCTCGCCATAGACGCTCGACGAGAAGCCGAGGCCTTCGGCGACGAGGCCGAGGACGCCGATGCGGTAGACCTCGTTGGTCGCGTTGTTCACGAAGAACGCGATCGAGGCCTTCGACCCGCCGATGTCGTTGAGCTCGGCGCGCAGGTTGACCAGCGCGAAGGCCGGCTGGACGCCGCTCACCTCGAAATCGTCGAGATAATTCTTGCTGCGCCAGGTGAAGTTGCCGATCAGGTTGAGCTGGCCGACATCCTCCGAGATCGGCGGCGAGACGGTCGCCGTGAAGCCCGCCTGGTTCTTCGGCGTGCCGCGCTGCGCGATCTCCGGCCCGATCGCCGATACAGCCGCGCCGCGCAGGATCTTCACCTTGGTGTAGGAGTAGAAGCCGGTCAGCGAGAAGTTCGGCACGCTCAGCGTCGCCTCGAACTCGCCGCCGCTGTTGCGCTGCTTGGCGGTGTTGTCGATGACCGTGAAGACGTTGCCGTTGACGAAGGTCGCGCGCTGCTTCTGCACGTCCGAGCCGTCCTGCCGGAAGATCGCCGTGCTGGTCGTCAGGCGGCCCGACGAGCCGATCCGGGTGCTGGTCTTCAGGCCGATCTCATATTCGTCGACGAACTCGGGCAGGAACGGCGCGAGGGTGACGTAGCTGGTCGCGCGGGTCGAGAAGCCGCCAGCGCGGAAACCGTGTCGGTAGGAGGCATAGGCGGTGACGTTCGCCGACGGCTCATATTGGACGGTCGCGTCGTAGGTCCATTCCTTGAACGACTTCTGGTTGGTGAACGAGCACTGGTCGAACGGCACCGTCTGGGTGCCGGCGGTCGCCGCGTCGATATCGAACGAGCAGACGCCCGTGCCACCGGCCGGATTGGTCCGGAACGGCAGCGACGGCGAAACGGTGATCTTGCGCTTGTCGTAATTGTAGCGGAGGCCGCCCGACAGGCTGAGCTGGTCGGTCGCGTGGAACGTGCCGGCCAGGAAGGCCGCGGCCGTCCGCGAATAGCCGACGCCGGGGTTGGCGGTAACGAACTGGGTCGCGGACGCGGTGCGCGGGTTCTGGCCGGCGCCGACGATGTTGAGCTCGGGCAGCGTGTTGGCCAGCGAGCCGTCCTTGCCCTTCTCCTCGAAATAATAGAGGCCGGCGATATAATCGAGCTTCCGGTCGAAGGCCTTGCCCTGGATCTGGAACTCCTCGCTGATGTTGCGGCTGCGGGCATATTGATAAGGCGTGATCAGGAAGGCGGGAATGCCGTCATAATCCTGCACCTGGTCGCGCTGGAGGCGGCGATAGCCGAAGATGTTCTTCAGCGTGATCGTGTCGCTCAGCTCCCAGGTCGTCTTGTTGGTGATGCCCCAGTTCTTGATGTTCTCATAGGGCTTGCCGAAGACGTCGAGATTGCCGCCCTCGCCCGCACCCATGTCGAGGGTGAAGTGCTTCTTGTAGAACATGTCGCGGGCGGCGGCATATTGCGCCGGGATGTTGGCGGTGATCAGGCCCGCCGCGCGCAGCCCTTCATAGTTGGAGATGACCGAGGGCAGGCGCAGGTCGGTGATGAACGCGGCAGTGCCGTGCTCCTTCGACTTGTACCAGTCGCCGACGGTCAGCGTCTCCAGCCCCTCGATCGGCTTCCACAGCGTGGAGACGCGGAAGGTGTTGAAATCCTGGTTGTCGTAATCGCGGCCGGTGGTCACCTCATGGGCCCAGCCGTCGCGCTTGCGGGTCTTGCCGGCGACGCGGATCGCGAAATTGTCGCCGACCGGGATGTTCACCATCCCGTAGAGGTCCTTCATGTCGTAATTGCCGTACTGGCCGCGGACCTCGCCACTGAACGAGCCGAGCTCGGGATGGGCCGGCTCGACGAGCACGGCGCCGCCGGTCATGTTGCGGCCGAACAGCGTGCCCTGGACGCCCTTGAGCACCTGGACCGACTGGAGGTCGAAGAAGGTCTTGCCGAAGCCATAGGGGCGCGGCTGGACGACTTCGGCGAAATAGGTGCCGACCGGCGGATCGGTGAAGAGCTGGGTCTCCTGGGTGCGCTGGCCGCGCAGCGCGAAGGCCACGGTGTTGCGCTGGCTCTGCGCGCTGGTGATCGACAGCGACGGCGTCGCATATTGCAGCGACTGGGCGTCGGTGACGCCCTGGCGGCGGAGCTGCTCGCCCGACAGGGCCGAGACCGAGATCGGCACGTCCTGGATCGATTCCTCACGGCGACGGGCGGTGACGACGATGTCGCCGGCGGCGACGTCAGCGGCCTCGGCCGCCTGCGGCGGAACGGCGGTCTGGGCCATGCCCATGCTCGGCAGCGCGTTCAGCGCGAAAGCGCATCCCGACAGAAAAATGGTGCGACAGCGCATGCTTCCTCCCCAATATCTCAATGGCTAGGTTGGTTACGGTGATCCCCGGGGCCGTTGTCCGGCCTCACCCGATCCTGATATCCGGTTCGTGCCCCGCCCCATAGAGCCCGGCCGGTAAGGAAGGCGCCTCATCGTCTATCTGATATATGCCGAAGGCTGGCCGACGGGCGCCTCGCCGGTTGTCGCGGGGATGCGGCAACGATCCCGCGCCGCCCTCCGACGCGCGCCGGCCATGCCGCCTCCGGAGCGCGAATGGCTTGACCGCGCAAGGCGTTCGGCGCACCCCCGACGGCATGGCCGGCCACGCTTCCCGCTCCTATAAATCCACGCCGATGGCGATCATCGAAGCCGCCGAGCGGCTGTTCGGCAGCTACGGCATCGAGGCGGTGTCGCTGCGCCAGATCGGGCTGGAGGCGAACGTCGCCAACAAATCGGCGGTGAATTATCATTTCGGCGACCGGGCCGAGCTGATCCGGGCAATCTGGCAGCATCGCCTGCCGACGCTCGAAGCGCGCCGGAAAATGCTGCTGCGTCAAATGCATGAACGCGGCGAGACCCGCGATCCCCATGCCGTGGCGCGGCTGCTGGTGCAGCCCAATTACGAGCTGCTCGATGCCCAGGGCGTCCACCGCTACACCGCCTTCTTCCGCCATGCGCTGCGCTGGCGCCAGGGGCAGGAGCTGCGCGCGCGCGAGATGGGGACGACCCCCGCCAGCCTGGAGGCGATCAGCCTGCTCAAGGAGCTCGCCGGGGATATCCCCGAGGACCTGCTGATGCATCGCCTCCGCTATGCCTGCTGCTCGCTGTTCGACATGATCTTCGATCGCGACTGCGACGTCGCCGAAGGCCGGCCGGTGATGCCCGAGGACGCCTTCCTGGCGGAGGGCATCGACATGATCGTGGCGCTCTGCCTGCGACCCGCGCGACACCCCTGACGTCCTCCTGACGCCCCTCTGATCAGGCCTCTGATCAGGAATGTGATGGCTTGCGCCGCCCTCTGACGGCACCGCCCTGTTCGATCTAAGGTACATGCCTCATTTACAAGAATGTCGCCTTAGACGGCGCAGGGGAGGTGTTATGCGAGCATATAGGAAGGCGTTGTTCCTCACGATCTGCAGCCTGCCGGCCATGGCCGCGGCCCAGACGGCGGCGACCCCGCCCGATGAGGGAAGCTTCACCGGCGTCGAGGAGATCGTCGTCACCGCGCAGAAGCGCGCAGAGAATCTCCAGGACGTGCCGATCGCGGTCAGCGCCTATTCGAGCGCGGCGCTCGAGCAGAAGGGCGCGACCAACCTCGCCTCGCTGTTCCAGACGCCGCCGCCCGGCGTGGTGATGCAGCCCTTCGCGGGTAGCCAGTCGCTGCTGATCGTCGACACGCGCGGCGTCACCAACGCCGATCCTGGCCAGGCCACCACCGAACTGGGCACCGCCGTCTATATCGACGACGTCTATCTGGGCCGCGGCCAGGGGCTCGGCACCGAGCTGGCCGATCCCGAGCGGGTCGAGGTGCTGCGCGGACCGCAGGGCACGCTGTTCGGCCGCAACGCGGAAGGCGGCGCGATCCGCATCGTCACCAAGAAGCCGACCGGCGAGTTCGGCGGCACCGCCAAGGCGACCGTCGGCAATTACGACCAGCGCCGCTACGAAGCGCATCTCAACCTGCCGGCGATCGCCGGCTTCGCGATCAAGCTCGACTATCTGAACAGTCGGCACGACGGCTATACGAAGAACGGCCCGCGCGATCCCAAGCTGGCGCGCCAGGCGGACTTCGCCGCCTATGACGCCGAGGGCTACCGCGCCAGCGTCCGCTGGCAGCCGGTCGACACGGTCACGATCGACTATGCCTATGACCACAGCAAGACCAGGGACACCCGCGACTACAACGTCCTCGTCCAGCCGCCTTTCGGGTTCCAGCCCAACGGCCCGCTGACCCCGCTGGCGACCTTCCGGGGCGCCCGGCCGCTGACCGACAGCATCCACAGCCGGACGGACGACAGCTGGATCCCGATGTACAACGCGCCGTTCGACGTGAAGACGCTCGGCCACAGCCTGCAGGCCGAATGGGAGATCAGCGGCAGCCTCAAGCTCCGTTCGATCAGCGCCTATCGCAAGACGCGGGAGATCGGCGCCGGCCAGCTCGGCGGCGCCTTCACCCTCTCCTCGCTCGGCCCGGCGGGCCAGCCGATCCAGGCGCTGGTCCCCGGGCTCGGCACCGGCACGCTCGGCCTGCCCGCCTCGGTCACCCGCGTCTACGGCATCTCGGGCGTGGTGGCCTACAACGATGTCGCCCAGAAGCAGAAGAGTCAGGAATTCCAGCTCATCGGATCGACCGACCAGCTCGAATATGTCGTCGGCGCCTATTATTTCAACGAGAAGGTCCGCGACATCCGCCAGAGCTTCCTGAGCATCATCTACACCGACCCGACGTTCCGCAACGCGATCGCGACCAACCCCTTCACGGTCGGCAGCGCGACGTCGGGGCTGACCTCCCAGCGCGCGGAATCGACCTCCTACGCCGCCTTCGCCCAGGCGACCTGGACGCCCGCCTTCGCCGGGGACCGGCTGCACCTGACCGCCGGGCTGCGCTACACCAGCGACAAGAAGACCTTCCTGCGCACCATCAATGGCGGGGCTCCGGTCAATATCGTCGGCACGCCCTTCCGCGAGAAGCGCGTCGATCCCGCCTTCACCATCGCCTATGACCTGGCGGACAATATCCATGGCTATGCGCGCTACGCCCAGGCCTATCGCGCCGGCGGCGTGTCGGTCCGCTCGCCGGGCTTCAAGCCGTTCGGCGCCGAGGTCAACAAGTCCTACGAGATCGGCGTGAAGAGCGACCTGCTCGACCGGCGTCTGCGGGTCAACGCGGCGCTGTTCGAGAACCGCATCCACAACCGCCAGATCACCGCGCAGCTCGATCCGACCGGTAACCCGGCGATCACCGACACGCTCAACGCGCCCGGCGTCACCCGCATCCGCGGCGGCGAGCTGGAGATCGTCGCGGTGCCGACCGGCGGCCTCCAGACCTCGCTGAGCTACGGCTATCTCCAGGGCCACCGGCCGCCGAGCTACCAGACCATCGATCCCAATGCCGAGCTGCGCATCCAGAGCCTGCCGAAGCATTCGGTGACGACGGCGCTCGACTGGGCCCTGCCCGAGATGGCGTTCGGCCAGATCGTCTTCCATGTCGACTATGCGATGGCCAGCAAGACGCCGGGCACCGGCCGCGTCGCCTATGGCGCCTATGCCTTCGACATCGATCGCGACGTCGCCAATGCCCGGATGACCCTGCAGAACATCTCGGTCGGGCCGGCCAGGCTGCGGATCGCAGCGTTCGTCAAGAATCTGTTCGACACCGCCTATCCGGTGTTCACCGCGCCGGGCGCCAACGCGATCCTCTCGCCGCCGCGCACCTATGGCCTCGAACTCGGCGCGAGCTTCTGACGGTGAACTGACGGCGCCGGAGCGCATGCCGGCGCCGTCGCTTTTCCTCCTGCGACGGACCATCGGATGATCGATCAGCAGACCGACGGCGCGAGGCGCGAATGGCGCGCCCATTGGCGCAGCGTCGTCGCCGCCTCGGTGGGCGTGGCGACGGGCTTCTCGATGCTCCAGTTCAGCGCGAGCCTGTTCATCCAGCCCTGGGAAGCGGCGTTCGGCTGGACCCGCGGCGAGATCGCGCTCGCCCATAACGGCATGCTCGCGACGGCGATACTGTCGCCCTTCGCCGGCGCCCTGCTCGATCGCTTCGGGGTGCGGCGGCCGCTGCTGGCGGCGATGCTGCTGACCGGCATCGCCTATCTGGCGATGACCACGCTGGGCGGCTCGCTGGTCCAGTTCTACGCCACCTATTTCTTCCTCCAGCTCGTCGGCATCCTGACCACCGGGCTGGCCTTCACCCGCGTGGTCGCGGCGCGGTTCAGCGCCTCGCGCGGCCTCGCCCTCGCCTGCACCCGGATCGGCATATCGTTGCTCGGGCTGGTGCTGCCGGCGATCCTCCAGCGGCTGATCGCGAGCGAGGGCTGGCAGGCCGGCTTCCTGCTGCTTGCCGGGATCGTGCTGCTGGTCGGCCTGCCGGTCTGCTGGTTCGGAATCCACGACCTCGGCGCCTCCGGCCAGAGACCCGCCGCCGCCTCCGACAAGACCTCCTTCCTCCATCTCGCCCGGCGCGACTATCGGGTCGCGCTGCTCTGCCTGTGCGCGGGGCTCGGCTACGCGCCGCTGTCGGCGATCCTCAGCCAATTCCAGCCGCTGCTGACCGAGAAGGGCATCGCCGCCGGCATGGCCGCGACGCTGACCGGGGTGCTCGCCGGATCGGTGCTGATCGGCACGCTCGTCTCCGGCACGCTGGTCGACCGGATCTGGGCGCCGCTGGTCGCCTGCCTGTTCAGCCTCGGGCCGATGCTCGGCTGCCTGCTGCTGATCGGGCCGTCGCCCTCGCTCGCCACCGCCCTGCTCGCGGCGATGCTGATCGGCATGGCCCAGGGCGCGGAGATCGACATCGTCGCCTATCTCTGCGCGCGCTATTTCGGCCTGCGCCATTATTCGACGATCTACGGCAGCACGGTGATGGTGATGGTGCTGATGTCGGTGGTCGGACAGGTCGGCATCGGCATGCTGCACGATCGCTTCGGCGACTATCGCGCCGGGCTGCTGGCCGCCGCCGCCGCGCTCGGTCTGTCGCTGATCACCTATCTGCTGCTCGGCCCCTACCCTCCTTCCGACGACAAGCTTCGCGAGGAACCCGCATGAACGCTCACGTCCCCAATTACAGCCGGGTCGCCAAGCCCGCCCATGTCCCCGACGATCTGGTCGTCGACTTCGACTATTTCCACCCGCCCGGCATCGACGAGGACACCGTCTACACCGCCTGGCACCGGCTGCATGACGGCCCCGACATCGTCTGGACGCCGCACAATGGCGGCCACTGGATCCTGACCCGCGCCGAGGACATCCGCTGGGTCCAGGAGACCCATCAGAGCTTCAGCCACGAGGTGTTCACCATCCCGCGCGGCGCGAGCCCGGTGCGGATGCCGCCGCTGACGGTCGATCCGCCGCTCCACGCGCGCTACCGCGCGGTGCTCAATCCCTCCTTCACCCCCAGGCGGGTGCAGGCGCTGGGCGAGCAGGTCCGCGCGCTCACCGTCGATCTGATCGAGAAGCTGCGCCCGCTCGGGGCTTGCGAGTTCGTCGGGCAGTTCGCCCGGATCATGCCGGTCACGATCTTCCTCGGCATCGTCGACCTGCCGCTCGACCGGCGCGACGAGTTCGTCGAATGGGCGGTCGGCTATATCGACGCCAGCGACCAGCCGACCAAGGACCGCTATCTCGGCAAGGTCGTCGCCTTTCTGCGCGAGGTGCTCGACGCGCGCGCCGCGGCGCCCGGCGACGACCTGCTGAGCCGCATCGCCGGCTGGCGCGACAACCCCCGCTTCGGCGGCGAGCACGAGGTGATCGGCATGGCGATGCTGGTCTTCTTCGGCGGGCTCGACACGGTGGCGAACATGCTGTCCTTCACTGCCTGGCATCTGGCGAAGCATCCCGAACTGCACCGCCGCCTGCGCGACGATCCTTCGATCGCCGGGCGCGCCGCCGAGGAATATATCCGCCGCCACGGCCTTTCGAACACCGGCCGGCTGGTCAAGCACGACGTCGCCTACAAGGGCGTGACCTTCAAGGCCGACGAGATGGTGATGGTGCCGATCTCGATGTCTAGCATGGACGATCGCCTCCACGCCGATCCGCTGACGGTCGATTTCGACCGCGAGACGCCGGCGCACGACACCTTCGGCAACGGCCCGCACAAATGCGTCGGCGCGCCGCTCGCCCGTTCCGAGCTGCGCATCTTCCTGGAGGAGTGGACGAAGCGCATGCCCGAGGTCCGCCTCGATCCCGCGCACCGGCCGCACAGTCATTCGGGATCGGTCAACGGCGTGTCGAGCCTCCATCTGGAATGGGACATATGAGCGCGGCGCTGCCCCTGACCGGCTTCTACCAATTCGGCTTCGTCACCCGCGATCTCGACGCCGCGACCGCGCGGCTCGGCGAGCGCTACGGGATCGCGCGCTTCCGCCGCAAGCAGGCCAATCCCTGGATGCAGACGGCCCATGCCTGGGCCGGCGACACGATGATCGAGATCATCGCGGTCAATGCGGAAGCACCGCCGCTCTACCGCGACCATCTCCCCGACGACGGGATTGCGCGCCTCCACCATCTCGGCTACCGCATCGCCGATCAGGCGGGCTGGGCCGCGCTGGAGGAAGCGATCTCCGCGAGCGGCCTCGCCGTGCCGATGAAGGGCGCGGTGATGGATGGCCATCTGCGCTACGCCTATGTCGACACCCGCGCGGACCTCGGCATCTACACCGAATATGTCTGCCTGACCGGGCCGGCCGAAAGGATCTACGACGATGTCCCGCGTCCCTGATCCCGCCACGCTCGCGGCGATGTTCGGCCTCGCCGGCCGGGTGGCGCTCGTCACCGGCGGCGCGGTCGGCATGGGCCGCGCCAGCGCCGTGGCGCTCGCCGCCGCCGGGGCGACGGTGATCCTCGCCGACGAAGAGGCCCGCCTTCCCCGCGCGCGGGAGATCGCCGCCGGGATCGAGGGCGCCGAGGCGGTGGCGGTCGACATGACCTCCGAGGCTTCGGTCGCGGCGCTGTTCGCCGACATCGGCGATCGCCACGGCCGGCTCGACATCCTCGTCAACGCCGTGGTGCTCAACCACAACAGGCCGACGCTCGAGATCGACGCCGCCGAATGGGACCATGTCCAGGCGGTCAACCTGCGCAGCGCCTTCCTCGCCACCAAGGGCGCGGTGCCGCTGATGCGCCGGGCCGGCGGCGGGCGGATCGTCAACATGACCACGATCGGCAGCCGCCATCCGGTGCTGCACGGCAACGGCGCCTATTCGGCGTCGCGGGCGGGGCTCAACCAGTTCACGCTCAACTGCGCGCTCGACTTCGCCGCCGACGGGATCACCGCCAACGCGATCCTGCCCGGCGCGATCATCACCGAGACGGTGGCGGCCGACGTGCCTCGCAGCGGCCCCGGCACCGATCGGGCGCGGATGCTGCACGGCTATGGCGCACCCGAGGACGTGGCCGGCGCGGTGCTGCTGCTGGCCGGCCCCGCCGGCCGCTACGTCAACGGCCAGATGATTGCCGTCGACGGCGGCTTCCTGCTTTCCTGAAATCCGGAGACTTCCCAGATGCCCATTTCCGACAGCACCCTCCGCAGCCTGTTCGCGGTGCCCGGCAAGGTCGCGATCGTCACCGGCGCGGCCTCCGGCATCGGCAAGGCGACCGCGAAGCTGATGGCCGACGCGGGCGCGAAGGTCGCTGTGGTCGACCTCGACCTGGCCGGCGCCGAGGCGGTCGCCGCCGACATCGTCGCGGCAGGCGGCGAGGCGATCGGGCTGGAGGCCGACATCTCGGACGAGGCCCAGGTCAAGGCGATGACCGCGCGCGCGGTCGAGGCGCTGGGCGGCGTCGACATCCTCGTCAACAACGCCGCCTATCGTCCCAAGGCCGACTTCATGGAGATGAGCGTCGAGACCTGGGACAGGATGCACGCGGTCAACGCGCGCGGCACCTTCCTGTGCATGCGCGAGGCGATCCGGGTGATGCGGCGGCAGGGCAAGGAACGCGGCGGCGCGATCGTCAACATCTCGACGATCGGCGCCGCGCACCCGACCATCTTCAACAACACCCATTATGATTCGTCGAAGTCGGCGGTGAACGGCATCACCCGCACGTCGGCGGCCGAGTTCGCCGAAGACGGCATCCGCATCAACGCGATCATGCCGGGCGGCGTCGATACCGAGGGGTCCCGCCGCATGCGCGAGGGCGGCATGGGATTCGATCCCAAGGGCCCGATCATGATGCCCGGCCGCCTGCTGCTCGGCTCCGCCCAGCCGATCCAGCTCGCCAGCGCGATCCTGTTCCTCGCCAGCCCCGCGTCGAGCTACATGACCGGCCATGTCATGGCGGTCGACGGCGGCTATCTGGTCGGCTGACCGGCCGGCTAGTTGACGCCCTTCACCTGGCCGCCGTCGACCCGGATATTGGCGCCGGTGACGAAGCCCGAGCGCGGGCTCGCGATCGTGCAGATCGCGAAGGCGATGTCCTCCGGCGTTCCGATCGCCACGGCTCCGGCACTGCCGCCGTCGCCCTGGTCGGCGCTCCACGCGGCATTAGCGCCGCGTCCGGCGAAGGCGCGCTCGACCGCCGGGGTGAGGGTGCGGCCCGGCGACACCGTGTTGGCGGTGACGCCGCTGCCGGCCAGCGTCCGCGCCAGCGCCACGCTCATATTGTTGATCGCCGCCTTGGCCGCCGCATAGTCGGGCAGCACCGGCACCGGCTGCGCCCCGCTGGCGCTGCCGACCTGGATCAGCCGCCCCCAGCCGCGCGTCTTCATCATTGGCAGGAAGGCGCGGATCAGCCGCACCGCCGCGACGACGTTCTTCTGGTAGCTGGCGAGCCAGGTCGCGTCGCCGATCTCCTCCCAGGGCTGCGGGCTCGCCGCCGAGCCGCCGGCATTGTTGACGAGGATGTCGAGCCCCTCGGGCCAGATCGCCCGCACTGCGGCGATGACGCCATCGGCGCCGTCCGGCGTGGCGAGATCGCCGAGCGCGACATGGGCGGTGCCGCCCCCATCCCTGATCCCGGCCACGACCGCTTCGGCGCGCGCCGCGTCGCGGCCATGGACGACCACCGCGCAGCCCTCCTCGGCGAGCATGCGCGCCGTCGCCGCGCCGATGCCCGAGCTGCTGCCCGTCACCAGCGCGCGCTTGCCCGTCAGACCCAGGTCCATCGATCCTCCCCTTCCGTTCAGCGCCCCTCGAAGCGCGGCGGGCGCTTCTCGACGAAGGCGGCGGTCGCCTCCGCATAGTCCTGCGTCATCGTCGCGAGGATCTGGGTGCGGTTCTCCGCCCCGATCGCCGCATCGAACGAGGCGTCCAGATTCTCCCACATCAGCTTCTTGCTGTGCGCGACCGAATAGGGGCTGTTGGCGAGCACCGTCCGCGCATAGCCGATCGCCTCGTCGACCAGCGCCGCCGGCTCGGCCAGCCGCAGCACCAGCCCGATCCGCTCGGCCTCCTCGGCTTCGATCGGCCGGCCGGTGAGCAATATGTCGAAGGCGCGCGGGATGCCGATCATGCGCGGCAGCAAATAGCTGATCCCGCTCTCCCCCGCCGACAGGCCGATCCGCACCGCCGCGACCAGGAAGCGCGCCGAGGGCGTGGCGATGCGGACGTCGGCGCTCAGCGCGATCGCCATGCCCGCCCCCACCGCCGGCCCGTTGACCGCCGCGACCACGAGTTGCGGCATCGATCGCAGCCGCTTGCCCATGCCGGCGAACTGCTCCTGCCAGAACAGCTTCTCGATGACGCCGCTGGCCCGGTCGCCCTTGCGCGCATTGGCGGCGGCGAGGTCCTGCCCCGAGCAGAAGCCGCGCCCCGCGCCGGTCAGGATCACCGCGCGGCAGCCGGAGTCGGCGGCGATGCCGTCGAGCGTGGCGTTGAGGGCGGCGACCGCCTCGCGGGTCAGCGCGTTGAGCCGTTCCGGGCGGTTGATCGTCACCACCGCGATGCCTTCGTCGCGGCGCTCGACCAGGATGTCCGACATGCCTCTCTCCTCCGCCAGCGATCGTGGTGAGGGCCCGGACGGGTGGCAATGGGCCGGGCGGGATGTACACATATGCGTAGGGGCTGGCGCCGCGCCGTCATTCGGTTTGCGCGCGTCGCATCGCGGGCGCAGGACTGCTCGCTACGAAGCAGGAGAGCGGATGTGCGTGCTGACCGGACGGCAATGGGCGAAGCGCATGACGGCCGATCGCATGGCGCGATGGTCGTCCACGAATGGCGCCAGGCCTGGCGGCCCGGCCTCGCCGCGCTGATCGGCGGGTCGATCAGCTATTCGCTCTATGCCGCCGTCTCCAGCCTGTTCGTCGAGCCACTCCAGGCCCAGTTCGGCTGGTCGCGCGGGCAGATCGCGCTGGTCCACAGCTTCGGCTTGGTCACCGCCTTCGCCGCGCCCGTGGTCGGCGCGCTCACCGATCGCTACGGCGTGCGCCCGGTGCTGTCGACCGGACTGGTCCTCACCGCGATCGGCTATGCGCTGCTCGCCCTGATGCGCGGATCGCTCGATTATTATTACGCGGCCTATTTCTTCTTCTCGCTGGTCGGCATGTCGACCACCGGCATCACCTTCACCCGCATCCTGAGCGGCGCCTTCCACCATACGCGCGGCACCGCGCTGGCGATCGGCCGATCGGGGCTCGCCGTCGCCGGCGCGCTGGTGCCGATGGCGCTGTTCCCGGTGATCGGCCATTACGGCACGGCGGGCGGCTATCTGCTGCTCGGCGGGCTGGTGCTGATGCTGGCGCTGCCGCTGGTCTGGTTCTGGGTGCCGGCCAAGGCGCAGGAACGGATCGGCGCGGCCGCCGCCCATGGCCTGGCGGACAGTTGGCGGGTGCTGCTCGCCCAGCCCAAGGTCCGCATCCTCACCGCCGCGGCGGTGCTCAACTATGTGCCGGTCGTCTCGCTGATGTCGCAGATGAAGCCGCTCGCCGTCTCCAAGGGGCTGGAAGCGTCGATGGCGGTGGCGGCGGTCTCCACCCTCGGCCTCGCCGCGGCGGCAGGGGCGCTGCTCAGCGGGCTGCTGGTCGATCGCTTCTGGGCGCCCGCCGTCGCCTTCGTGCTCAACGCCTTGCCGGCGGTCGGCTGCCTGTTCCTGCTGCAGGACCATGTGCCGCCGGTGATGTTCTACGGCGCGATCCTGCTGATCGGCCTCGGCCAGGGGGCGGAGATCGACATCGTCGCCTTCATGATCGCCCGCTATTTCGGGCTGCGCAGCTATGCCTCGATCTACGGCGTCTCGACCCTCGGCATCGCGCTCGGCGTGGCGTTCGGGGCCAGCATGATCGGCAAGGGCTACGACATGTTCGGCAATTACAACTTCGCGCTGATGGCCGCCTCGGCCTCCTTCGCGCTCGCCGCCTGCTGCTACCTCGCCATGGGCCGCTATCCGGAACGCCAGCCGGACTGACCGGCCTCTCTATGAGCAGAGCGCCGGCATCCCCTTGGTGCTGATCCGGTGGAGCAGCCGGCGCTTGCCGGCCTCGTTCGAATATTCGATCGGGCTGGCGCAGTGGACGGTGCCGAAATTGTCCCACAGCACGATGTCGCCGGGCCTGGCCTTGTAGCTGATGCGATAGGCGGGCTTGGCGACATGCTCGCGCAGCTCGCGGATCAGCGCGGTCGCCTCGGCATCGTCCATCCCGTCGATCGCATAGGCGGTGCCCGAGGTGAAGATGCCCTTCCGGCCCGTCACCGGGTGGACCATCACCAGCGGATGGCTCGGCGCATCGGTCTTGCGCGGGGGCCGGTTGGGATCGGGCCGCGTCTCCCCCTCGATCCAGGGCGCGCGGCCCAGCTCGTGGCGCGCGACCAGCCCGTCGATCCGCGCCCTGGTCGCCTCGGGCAGGTCGGCATAGGCGGCGCTGGTGCTGGCGAAATGGGTCTCGCCGCCCTGGTCGGGGGCCTCCTTGCCGAACAACATGGTGACGCAACCCGGCACGCTCTCATAGCTGCTGTCCGAATGCCAGTGGACCGCCCCGTCGCGCATCGCGGCCGGGGTCGCCGGATCGTTGTTGATGCGGATGATCGTCGGGAAATCGGCGTTGCGATGCTCGGGGATGAAGAAGTCGAGCGGCGTGCCGAAGAAGGACGCGAAGCGGACATAGGCCGCGTCGTCGATCGTCTGGCCGGGGATCACCACCACGCCGCGATCGAACAGCAGCGCCAGCAGCCGGCGCATCGTCGGCTCGCTCATGTCCCGCGACAGGTCGAGTCCCTCGACGACCGACCCGATCGCCGGGGCCAGCGGAGTGTCCGTGAACGCCATGCCCTGCTCTCCCTCCATCGTTATGCTTCCGGCGGTAATTGGCGCAGCAGGCACTCCTGCGTGGTCGACGCCACCAATCGTCCCTCCCGATCGAAGATCCGCCCCTGCGCGAAGCCCAGGCCGTCGGCGGCAGCGGGGCTGTGCGTGTGATGGAGCAACCACTCGTCGCAGCGCACCGGACGGTGGAACCACAGGCCGTGGTCGAGGCTGGAGATCAGCAACGAGCTGCTATTGGTGGGAAAGCCGTGCGGCGTCGCCGACACCCCCGCCAGCCAATAGTCGCTGGCATAGGCGAGCAGGCAGGCCTGTTCGCGCGGATCGTCGATCGCCGCCGCGCCGGGCAGGCGGAACCAGAAGTCGCGCATCGGCTCCCGTGGCCGCTCGTAGAAATAGGCTTCGGGCGCGATCGCGCGCATCTCGATCGGCAGCGCGCCGGAGAAGTTGCGGATCGCCGCGAAATCGAGCCGGTCGCCATTGTCGCGCACGAACTGCTGGAGGGTCGCGACCTCCTCCGGCGGCGGCACGTCGGGCATCTCCGCCGCCTGGTGGACGAAGCCCTCCTCGGGCGCGTGGAACTGGCAGAGCAGCGTGAACACCGCCCGCCCCTCCTGCACCGCCGTCACCTGGCGATGGGCGAAGCGCCGGCTGTCGCGCAGCCGCGCCACCCGATATTCGATCGGCAGCGAGACCTGCGCCGGTGCCAGGAAATAGCCATGCAGCGAGGTCGGCGGCATCGCCGCGACGGTACGCACCGCGCTCAGCAGCGCCTGCGCGACCAGACGGCCGCCGAACACGGTGCCGATATGGTTGACGCCGCCCGCGCCGCCGATGAAGCGATCCTCGCCGGCCGGCTCGATCGCCAGTATCTCGCCGGCCGAGACGCGCATCGCCGCGTCGCCGGCCTGCCCGGTCCCGCCGTCAGCCATGGGCCGCGCGCTGCGCCGCGAGCACCGTGTCCATCTCGTCGAGCCCGCTCAGCGGCACCGCATAGCGGCTGCGATCGTCGATCTCGCCAATATGGGCGAGGATGTCGTCGCAGCTCGGCGCGTCGGGGCCCGGCGCGTACCAGCCCTCGGTCAGCCCCATGAACAGCCGCGAATATTTGCCGCCCAGCACCGAATACATGTTCTGCGATCCGTCGCACTGGCGGCTCGCCATGTAGCAGGCCAGCGCCGCGACGAACTCGGGCTTCATCGCGTCGGCGAAGTGGCGGGTCCGCTCCCCCGCCGCCTTGAGGAAATCGATATCGGGCCGCTCGGCCAGCGGCGTTCCGCCGAGCCGCCCGCCCTGCGCGTTGGGGAACAGCGTGTTGACCGCGATGCCGGCGGGCGCCTCCTGCGCGATCACGTTCATCAGCCCGATCATCGCGGTCTTGGCCGATCCGTAATTGGCGCGCATCGGGTTGCCGAACACCCCCGATTGCGAGCCGACCAGCACCAGCCGGCCATAGCCCTGCCTCACCATCTCGCGATAAGCGGGCTGGCAGACGTTGAACGCGCCCTTCACATGGACCGCGTAAACCGCTTCGACATCCTCCTCGGTCAGCGTGCCGAACGGCGCGTTGCGCTGGTTGCCGGCGTTGCTGATGACGATGTCGACCCGGCCGAAATGCCGGAGCGCCGTGTCGACGATCGCCTGGCCGCCGGCCGCCGAGGCGACGCTGTCGTAATTCGCGACCGCCCTTGCGCCCGCCGCGCGCAGCTCGCGGACGATCGCGTCGGCATAGTCGGCCGACCCGCCCTCGCCGGTGGTGCTGCCGCCCAGGTCGTTGGCGACGACCGCCGCCCCGCGTCGCGCCAGCTCGCGGCAGAAGGCGCCGCCGAGCGCCCCGCCCGCGCCGGTCACCACCGCCACCTGCCCGCTGAAGTCGATCCGGTCCATGCGCTGTCCTCTCAGGGGTCGGCATAGTCGGCGCCGCGCGCCGCCGCCAATCCGCCCGCCCGCCCCCGGCCGCATGATCACATAGGCGATAGGCCATGGCCGGCGGGTTTTCCGTCGCGGCGGACTGGGCCAGTCTCGATCGGAAAGCGAGGGAGACGGTCATATGGCGAAGCCGCTCAAGGTGGGCATCATCAGCGCGAACTGGAGCCTCAAGGTCCATGGCGCGGCATGGCGCAGGATCGAAGGGGTCGAGGTCGCGGCGATCTGCACCTCGCGCCGCGAGACCGCCGAGAAGGCCGCCGCCGACTTCGATATCCCCAAGGCCTATTGGAACCATGAGGAGATGTCGGCCGATCCCGATCTCGACATCATCGACGTCGGCACCCGCCCCTCCTTCCGCTTCCCGATGGTGATGGCCGCGCTCCGCAACGGCAAGCATGTCTATGACGCGCTGCCCTTCGCCACCTCGGTCGCCGATGCCGATGCGATGCGCGACGCGCAGAAGGCGGCGGGCGTGGTCGGCGTGGTCGACGCGCAGTTCCGCTGGTCGCCGCCCGCGCAGCAGATGAAGGCGATGATCGACGCGGGCTATATCGGCAAGCCGCTGGGCTTCCACGTCCAGCTGTTCCTGCCGCTGATCGTCGAGAACGACAAACCCTATTGCTACAGCGCCTGGTCGGGCAACACCGACCCCTATTACTGGCTGGCGGAGAAGAGCAGCGGCGGCAGCGGCTGGCGCAATTTCGCGACCCATTCGCTGCTGTTCCTCACCCATCTGATCGGCCCGGTCGAGGAGGCCACCGGCCTGCTCGCGACCGGGGTGCCCGAATGGTTCCTGCCCAACGGCGACGTGCTGCGCCCCGAGACGCACGACCTGGGCACCGCCACGCTGCGCATGGCGAACGGCGCGATCGGCAGCCTCCAGGCCGGCTGGTGCGTGCCCGACACCGAAGGCTGGCGGGTCGAGGTCTGGGGCGACCGCGGCCGGCTGCTGCTCAGCGATTCCAGCTTCGGCAACCTGCTCTCGGCCAGGCTCTACGCGGGCGACGCGCGGCTGATGCCCTATGGCGAGCGCGCCTGCGCCGAGGTCGAGATCGATCCCGCCTTCTACACGGTGCCGGGCACGACCGGCGGCGAGACCGGCCCGCGCCCGTTCGTGGCGATGGACTGGATGTTCGCCAACATGGCCGCCGCGATCCGATCGGGCGGCGAGGGATCGCCGAGCTTCACCGAAGCCGCCGCCGTCCACCGCGTGGTCGAAGCGGTCGAACGCGCCGACGCCGAACGCCGCTGGATCAGGATGGACGAGATGGGGTGACGGCGAGCGGTCCAGGGCCAGGCCTCTCCTCGCCCCCTATCGTCATTCCCGCGAAAGCGGGAATCCATGGACGACGGCCCGCAAGAGACAAACTGTGCCGCAACCGTGGATTCCCGCTTTCGCGGGAATGACGAGAAGAAGGCCCCCCAGGAAGCGGGCGCCCAGCCGCCGGAGACCTCAACGCCGTTCGATTAACGAGCGGGCCGCCAGTCTGATCCGATAGGGCGCTCAGCAGGTGGGATCAGATGCTGGACCGATTTCCGCACGAGTTCGCTGAGAGCGCCGTAATGATCGCTGCAAGCTGCGTTTCCATTACCAGACGTCACACCTTTCCGCGTCCAGAGCTCAAAGGCGACACCAGTACCGTCAAGGCAGCCTACTCGCTCCCCCTTCCAATTTTCCGTCATAGCTTCGACGTCAAGAATAAGGCGACTTGCCGACGATTTCGCCATCGAGAAGGAAATGGTCTTCACCATTATCAGCTCTTCTTGTGGGCCATCCGGATGAGCAAAGATGTTGACGACGCCTCTGGCTCGATCACCATGCGCCGGTACCGTGAGGGCAAGCGCGAACCATGAGTCCCGAAGTGATGGCAGAGCTATGAAATGCAGGGAGTTCATTTGCAGGGGCGGCAGTGTCGCCAGCAGGTCCAAATCGTCTGGACGATAGCTTCGCGAACCCTTGACGACTATCGGACCATCATGAGTTCGCGTCAGCTCCATCGCTACTGCGAGATGCTTTCTGTCCTCATTCCAAAAGTAGAGGCTCAGGACCATTAGCCCCAGCAACTCCGCGGCAACGATAGCGGTTGTGAAGTAGCCGATGCGGTGTAGCCAGATCAGGGTTCGACTGCGTGTCATGCCGCATCGTCCACTTTCCCGCGTTCCGCTTCAAGGACCATCGACAGCTAACTGCTTCATTACGGATAGATCGATGGCGCGGAGAGCGGCCCGATAGAAGCCTTTGCGGCCTGTAGCTTCGGCCGCATTTGGCGCGGCGATGCTTCTGCGCCCTAGGACGCGTGCGCCCCGCCGCCCGAGACCTCGATCCCGCGACCGGTGATCATCGCCGCCTCGTCGCTCGACAGGAACAGCACCGCCGCCGCGATCTCGGCGGGCTGGACGCAGCGGTGGATCATCTGGTGGTGGCTGGCGACCTCGGCCTGCTGCTCCAGCGTGAACATCGACGCGATCTGCGGCGTGGCGGTGAGGCCGGGGAGCACGCTGTTCACCCGGATATTGTCCGCCGCATAGGTGCAGCTCGCATAATGGCTGAGATGGATCACCCCGGCCTTGGCGGCCGAATAGGAGGGCGGCGCCGAGGGGGTGAAGATGCGGCCCGACATCGAGGCGGTGTTGACGATCGTCCCGCCGCCATTCGCCTTCATCACCGGTATCTCGTGCTTCATCGCCAGGAAGGTGCTGGTCAGCGAGATCTGGACGGTCCAGTTCCAGTCGTCGAGGCTCAGCTCCTCCAGCGAGCCGAGCTTCGCCGCGCCGACATTGTTGAAGGCGTGGCGCACCGGGCCGTGCGCGGCGCAGGCCGCCTCGACCATCGCCCTGACCGACGCCTCGTCGGTCGCGTCGGTCTCGACGAAGCGGGCGGTGCCGCCCTCGGCGGCGATCGCGTCGCACACCGCGCGGCCCTTGTCGCCGTCGAGTTCGGCGATGGCGACGAGCGCGCCCTCGGCGGCGAAGGCGCGCGCGGTCGCCTCGCCGATGCCCGATCCGGCGCCGGTGACGATCACCGAACGGCCTTCGAAGCGGCGGTTGCTGCTCATGCTGTGTCTCCTGTCGGAAGCGCCGTCAGCGCGGCGATGCGGTCTGCGGCCTCTTCGGCCCAGAAGGGATTCCAGGCCTCGAATTCCTGCGGCAAGGTCGGCGGATGCGGGTGCGCGGCCCAGCCGGTGAAGGGCGCGCTCGGGCGCTCCTGCCAGTCGGCGGCGTACCAGTGCTTCTCCTGCCGGCGGACGAAATACCAGGCGCCGTCGCGCCGTTCATAGCTGTCGAAATAGGCGATCGCCATGACGATCCACTGGCCCTCGGCCTCATGCTCGGCGCGGCAATAGACCACGCCACGGGCATGGTCGGCATCGTCGAACTCGACCCGGTGGCCGCAAATCTGGTGGATCGAGCGGTAGAAGGTCCGTACCGCCGGCTCGATGATCGAGCGCAGCACCGCGCGGCCCGATCCGCGCCGCCCGCAATTCACATCGGGGACGAACAGCCCGACCCAGGCGTCGAGGTCGCGCCCGTCGACCGCCAGCGCGTAGCGGATCGGAAGCTGCTGGATCGCCGCCTGCGACTCCAGCCGATCGATCCGTTGCTCGATATCGCTCATGTCAGCCGCTCCAGGCTGGCGGGGTCGAACGGCAGGAAGGGCTCGCCCGCCACCGCCTTGGTGAACCAGGCCGGATCGTTGAGGATCGCCCGGCCGACCGCGACCAGGTCGAACTCGCCACACTCGAACCGTTCGACCAGCAGCGACAGGTTGTTCACCGACTGCTGGCTGTCGTCGATATGTTTCGCATTGCCCCGAGCCTTGTCGAGCGCGACGCCGCCCACCGTCATCGATGCCTTGCCGGTGAGCTTCTTCGCCCAGCCGGCGAGGTTGAGGGTCGATCCCTCGAAGGTCGGCGTGTCGAAATAGCGCTGGCTGGCGTCGAACAGGTCGACCCCGGCATCGGCGAGCGGGCCGAGCAGCGCGCCGAGCGCGTCGGGCGTGTCGGCGAGCAGCGCCTGATAGTTCTGCATCTTGAACTGCGAGAAGCGCAGCACGATCGGGCGGTCCTCGCCGATCTCGGTACGGATGGCGCGGACCACCTCCGCCCCGAACGCCGCGCGGCGGGCCGGATCGCCGCCCCACCGGTCGTCGCGCCGGTTGGTGTAATCCCACAGGAAGGTGTCGATCAGATAGCCGTGCGCGCCATGGATCGCGATGCCGTCGGCGCCCAGCGCCACCGCGTTGCGCGCCGCCAGAGCATAGGCGCCGATCACGTCGGCGATGTCGCCGTCGGTCATCGGCGGCACCGGCGCCAGGCTGGCGTCGCGGCCTTCGGGCCGGAAGGAGATCACCCCGTCGGCAGGTCCCCATATCCCCGACGGCCGCATCGGATTGCCGGTGCCGGGGCCGGCATATTCGACGTTCCACATCGGCCCCTGGTGCCAGAGCTGTGGCACGATCCGCCCGCCGGCCGCATGGACCTCCTCGATCACCTTGCGCCAGCCCTCCAGCACCTCGACCCCGTCGATGCGCGGGATGTCGGGATGGTCGGCGGCGGCATAATGCGGCAGCGCCACGCCCTCGGTCAGGATCAGGCCCAGGCCGGTCGCCGCGCGCCGGGCATAATAGCTCGCCACCTCCTCCGTCGGCACCCCGGCCGGCGACCGGTAGCGCGTCATCGGCGCCATCACGACGCGGTTGGGCAGTTCCAGGCCGCGCAGCGCGAAGGGCCGCAGCAGCGGTTCGATCGCGCTCATCTCATTGCCCCGTGAACTTGGGCCGGCGCTTCTCGAAGAAGGCCTTGCGCTTCTCGGCGGTGTCGCCGGTCGACTGACTCATGAAGATGGCGCGGTTCTCCATCTCGATCGCCGCCTCCAGGCTCGGCGCATCGGCGTTCAACCACATCGAGCTCTTGGTCAGCGCGATGCCGATCGGGCTGTTGGCCATCACCGCGTCGGCGAGCGCCAGCGCCTCGTCCATCAGCCGCGCGTCGTCGACGCAGCGCAGCACCAGCCCGATCCGCTCCGCCTCCTCAGCCATCACCGCGCGGCCGGTCAGCATCAGCTCGGCCGCCCGCTGGGCGCCGACGAGGCGCGGCAGCATGTAGCTGAAGCCCAGTTCATGGCCGGTGCCGGCATTGTGGAAGGCATTGACGAACTTGGCCGATCGCGCCGCGATCGTCATGTCGGCGGCCAGCGCCAGCGCATAGCCCGCTCCCGCCGCCGCGCCGTTGACCGCGCAGATCACCGGCTGCGGCAGCGCGCGCATCCGCAGCGGTATCTGGCCGAGCTTGTCCATGATCCGGCGCTGCCACTGCGCCTTGCCCAGCCCTTCGTCCACCCAGTCGGGCGCGCCGCCGGCGCGGGTGTCGTGGCCGGCGCAGAAGGCGCGGCCGGCGCCCGTCAGCAGCACGACGCGCACGTCATGATCGTAGCGGATCGCTTCCAGATGATCGATCAGCTCGCCATACATGGCGTAGCTCAACGAGTTGAGCGCGTCCGGACGGTTGAGCGTGAGGCGGCAGACGCCTTCGGCCGGGGTGTCCCGCAAGATGTCGCCCATGCGGCCTCCAATCCTATCCTCGGTTGTTCTCGGCCCAGCAATTGGACCAACCCCGCCGCAAAGGCGAGAGCCGCGGGCCTGCCGGAAAGCGCGCGCATCGGCATATCATGGTTGTGAACAGGCGGGCGGCGTCCCTTGCCATGGCGCCGGGCCGTGGCGAGGGATGATCGGGCAATTGCAGGTTGAGCCATGGCCAGACTACCCCTCGAGAATATCCGCGTCCTCGATCTCACCCGCGTGCTGGCGGGCCCGTTCGGATCGCAAGTGCTCGCCGACATGGGCGCCGACGTGATCAAGATCGAGCGGCCGGTGGTGGGCGACGACGCCCGCATCTTCGGCGAGCCCTATCTGCGCGACGCCGAAGGCAACCGCACCCGCGAGAACGCCTTCTACATGTCGGTGAACCGCAACAAGCGGTCGGTGGCGCTCAACATCGCCTCCGCGCGCGGGCAGGCGCTGATCCGCGAGCTGGTCCTGTCGTGCGACGTGGTGATGGAGAATTACAAGGTCGGCGACCTCAAGCGCTACGGCCTCGACTATGAGAGCCTGAAGGCGATCAACCCGCGCATCGTCTACTGCTCGGTCACCGGCTACGGCCAGACCGGGCCGCTCGCCGCCAAGCCCGGCTATGACGCGGTGTTCCAGGGCGAATGCGGGCTGATGAGCGTCACCGGCGTGCCCGACGGCAAGCCCGGCGCCGGGCCGATGAAGGTCGGCCCCAGCATCATCGACCTGTTCACCGGCCTCAACGTCGCCAACGCGATCCTCGCCGCGCTCTATCATCGCGACGCCGCCGGCGGCAAAGGCCAGTATATCGACGTCGCCCTGCTCGACTGTGGCATCTCCGCCCTGTCGCACTATGCCCAGATCCACCTCACCTCGGGCGACGTCCCGGTGCGGCGCGGCACCCAGGGCAATGGCGGCATGCCGACCAGCAAATTCGCGTGCAGCGACGGGGCGATCATGATCACCTCTGGCAACGACAAGCAATATGTCGCGCTGTGCGACGCGGTCGGCCATCCCGAACTCGCCACCCATCCGCGCTTCCACACCAACGTGCTGCGCGTCCAGCATCGCGACGAGATCACCGAGGTGTTCGACGCGATCTTCGCCACCGACACGGTCGCCCACTGGCTGGAGAAGCTGGGCGCGGCCGGCATCCCCAGCGGCCCGATCAACGACCTGGAGCAGGTGTTCGACTATCCCCAGGCGCGGCACCGCGGCATGCGCGTCCGCGCGCCGCACCCGCTCAAGCCCGATCTCGACCTGATCCGCAGCCCGCTCAACTTCTCCGAGACGCCGATCACCGACTATCGCGCCCCGCCGATGCTGGGCGAGCATACCCGCGCCGTGCTGGCCGGGGAGCTGGGCCTGAGCGAGGCCGAGATCGACGCGCTCGGGGACGAAGGGGTGATTTGAGGCCGCGCCCCGCCGCCTCAATTCTCCGGGATCATCGCCCCGACCGCCGCCCAATAGTCGGGCGAGCCGTAGATATATTCGACATGATGGCCGAGCGTCGCGCGCGCGTCGGCGTAGAAATAGGTCATGCCGTTGGATTCGGAATCGATCGGGATCGCGAAGCCGCGCTCCCTCGCCGTCCGGTGCAGCGCCTCCAGCTCGGCGAGCGTGTCGACCCGCTGCGCGACATGGTGGAAGTGCAGCGGGCCCGGCCGGTCGAGCGGCTCGCGATAGAGGTCGGCCGCGCCGCCGAGCGGCTGGATCAGCTCGATCTCCAGCCCACCGGTCCGCCCGAGCGCGATATGGCAATGCGCCTCGGCGCCCGCCCGATCGACCGGAAAGCGGATATCGCGCAGCTCCAGGAAGCGCTCGATGCCATGGCCGGCGCGCAGCGCCGCCAGCCCCGCGTCGAAGTCGGCGGTGACATAGGCGATCTGGTGGAACTGGCCGCCGAGCAGGTTGCGCATCTCCGTCTCCTTCACGATCAGGCGTAGCCGCGCCGGGCGCGATAGTCGGCGAAGCGCTCGCGCAGGCCGTCGGCGGTGAGGCCGAAATCCTCGGGCCGGTAGCGCGGCCCGGCAGCGGCCGCACGGCGCGGATGGGCGTCGAGCCAGGCCTGCATCGCCGCCTCGGTCGACGCGTCGAGGGTCAGGCCGAAATGATCGTAGAGCCGCTTGACCGTGCCGAGCTGGTCCCGCGTGAAATCGCGGAACTCGATGTCGAAGAAGCGATTGGCGCTGCCGGCACGCACCCGCTCGGCGCGGTCGAGCGCCACCGCCCACATCTCCGCCTCGCGCCCGCCGATCGCCACCGGATCGGCGCGATCGCCCGAAAAGACGCGCTGCGCGGCGAGGATCAGGTTGCAGATCGACGGCATCGCCTCGACTGGATCGCGATGCGTCTGGACGATCATCGCGTCGGGGAAGACGTCCAGCACCTCGCCGAGCGAGAACAGGTCGGTCGGGTTCTTGAGCAGCCAGCGGCGGTCGTCGCCCTTGCCGATCAACCGCAGCACGTCGGCCAGCCAGCGATAGCTGTCGCGGTCGTCGCGGTCGCGATACCAGAGGTCGTAGCGCGGCACCGGCCACATCGACGGCCACATGTTGCTGGCGAAGCCGGTGGCGAGGATGAACAGCGATTCCTCGATGCCGTCCGCCGACATCATATGGTCGTCGAGCATCTCGGGGGCGCTCGCCACGAAGGCGGCGATCGAATCGGCGACGGCGCGATAGTGCGGATCGTCCTGCCACCGGTCGCGCGGCGGGCGCGGCTTGGGCGCCACCGTCAGCCAATGCTCGGGGCCCTGGAACTGCGGATCGAGCGAGAGGAGCTGATGCAGCGCGGTGGTGCCCGAACGGACCAGCCCGGCGATGATCAGCGGCCGGCGAACCGGCGTCGCCAGCACCTCGTCATGCCGGCGTAACCCGTCGACCGCCAGCGCGCGCGCGTCGAGGAACTGGCCGATGCGGAAGGCGGTCGCCCGGGCGAAGCCTTCGGCCAGATCGAGCGCGCGGATGTCGGACAGCAGCCGGTCGAGCCCCTCGCGGAAGCCGGGATCGCCGAAGTCGGACAGGCCGGTACGCGCCGCCGAGGCCGCGAGCATCGTCTCGGGCGCGAGCAGGTCCGCCATGCTCATGCGGCGATCCAGGGGTCGACATGCACCTTGGTCTGGGTCGATCCGGTGCGCAGCGCCTCGAAGCCCGACGGCAGCGCGTCGAGCCCGATCGTCTCACTGACCATCATGCGCGGCGCGACATGGCCGGCGTCGAGCGCATCGGCGCAATGCTGGAACTCGCGCAGGTCGTAGGCGAAGGAGAATTTCATCGTCACCTGCTTCCAGGTGGCGAGCGACGGGATGATCGGATCGGGGCTGCCGCAGAAGCCGAGCGAGACGATCGTGCCGCCGGGCCGCACCAACTCGACCGCCTTCTGCATCAGGCCGACCGCGCCGGCACATTCGAGCACCGCGTCGGGCAGGCCGCCCAGCGCCGCCGCCAGCCGATCGCCCTCGCCTTCGCCGAACGCCTCGAACCCGTCGGCGCCCATCGCCGTGGCGAGGTCGGCCCGCCGCGCCGAGCGCGACATGGCGACGATGCGCCCGGCGCCGAGCATCCGCGCCCAGTAAATCGCAGCAAGCCCCACCGCGCCCGCGCCGAGCACCGCGACCGTCGCGCCGGGCCTGAGCCCGGCCAGGGCGACGCCGCGCAGGCCGACCGCGAGCGGCTCGACCAGCGCGCCGTCGGCCATCGACAGCGTATCGGGCAGGTGGATCGCGGCGGGCGCGTAGATCCGCATATATTCGCCGAAGCCACCGATCATCCCCGCCATCGTGGTACAGCCCAGCGGAAAGCCGGCCAGGCAGGATGCGCAGCCGCCGCAGCCCTTGGCCGGCATCGCCGAGACGCGCTGGCCGACCTTGAGGTTCGACACGTCCCTGCCGACCGCGACGACCTCGCCGGCATATTCATGGCCCAGGGTGGTGCCGGCGGGATAATCGGCATGGCTGCCCGACGTCATGCCGATGTCGGAGCCGCAAATGCCGCAGCGGCATACCTTGATCACCGCCTCGCCGGGGCCGGGCTCGGGATCGGGCACGTCCTCGATCGTCATCGGCTTGCCCGCGCCGTGGAATATGGCGGCCCGCATCATCCCTCCTCCGCGCCGATCCCGGCGTCCTTCTCTCGTCGGGATGTGGCCGGGCGCGCCGGTTCGTTGCAAGATCGCCCGGCAAGGGATCGCACCTATGATGTCCCCACTACACAGAAGACGAAAATAGGCGGCCCGCCCTAGGAAGACATGATGACCGAGATCCGATTCATCGACGCCAACGGGGCGGTGACGATCGCGCGGGGCGACAACGGCTTCTCGCTGATGGAGGTCGCCAAGCGCCACGGCGTCAGCGGCATCGTCGCCGAATGCGGCGGCTCCTGCGCCTGCGCGACCTGCCATGTCCATGTCGACGCCGCCTGGCTGGAGGCGGTGGGCGAACCGGGCCCAGGCGAAGCCGACATGCTCGATTTCGCGCGCGGCCGCCGGCCCGACTCCCGGCTATCCTGCCAGATCCGCATCACCCCCGCGCTCGACGGGCTGATCGTCCATGTGCCCGAGAGCCAGGGCTAAAGGCGTTCAGGATGTGATCGGATACCGCGAATCTCCCCACTTTTTCCGTCATTCCCGCGAAAGCGGGAATCCAAGGTCACGGCACATTCAGCCTCTTGCGGGCCGCCGTCCATGGATTCCCGCTTTCGCGGGAATGACGATGGGGGTCAGCCCAGCCTGGCCAGCGCCGCGAGCATCGCGGGTTCGTCGCCGATCGGATCGAACTCGGCCTCCAGCATCCCCCGCCAGCCGATCCGGTCGAGCGCGGCCAGGATCGGCGCGAAGGCCAGTCCCCCCGCCCCCGGCTCGACGCGGCCCGGCACGTCGGCGATCTGCACCACGCGCAGGCGATCGGCCTGGGCCAGGATCGCGGCGGGGATATCCTCACCGCCCAGCGCCATGTGGCAGCTATCGACGATCAGCCCGAGCGCCTCGTCGTCGATCCGGGCGACGATCGCCGCCGCCTCCGCCATATGCTCGACCAGCGCGAGCGGCACCCGGATGCGGCTGACCGGCTCCAGCGCGAGGCGGAATCCGCGCGCACGGGCCAGCACCGCCGCCCGGCCGAGATTGTCGGTCGCCCGCGCCAGCTGGTCGGCGCGCGGGGCGCCGGCGTCGAGCAGGACGAGGTTGACGACACCACTCACCCGTTCGGCCGCCGCGAAGGTCGGCGCGAGCGCGGCGGCGAGATCGGGCTGCGGCGCGCCCCAGAAGAAGCACGGCCCTTCGCCCGGCGGGTCATGGGTGAAGCTGCCCATCTCCATGCCGAGGGCGCGCAGCCGCTCGCCCATCCGCCGCTGCACGTCGGGCGGGCGCAGCATCAGGCCGTTGTCGGTGATGCCCGCGAAGCCCAGCACATGCGCCCGCTCGATCTGCGCGATCGGATCGACGCCGCCGCCGAGCAGCGGCCGGTCGGGGGACGCGATGCCGAGATGCGCGGCGAAGCGCCGACGCCCGTCGAGGCGCGGCGTCAGGCCGCCGTCCATCGCGCCAGCGCCGCACCGGCGTCGGTGCCGAGCGGCGGGTCGATCTCGCCGATCTGCGCCGGCGTGTGCGACAGGCGCGGCGACGGCGCGGCCAGGGCGAGATCGCCGAGCCGTTCGCTGCGCACATGGCGCAGGCTGTCGCGCGCGCGGACGTGCGGATCGGCCAGCAGCGCGTCGAGATCGTTGACCGGGGCGATCGGGATGCGCCGGGCGACCAGCGCGTCGATCGCCTCGTGCCGGGTCCGTCCCGCCATCCAGGCGGCGACGCGGGCATCGTCGTCGCCCTCCGCGCCGCCGGCCAGCGCGACCAGATCGGCATGGTGGCGCGCGGTGCTGGCCGAGAGCGCGACGAAATGGCCGTCGCCGGTCGCATAGACGTTGCGCAGCACGCCGGGCAGCTTCGATCCGCAGCGCATCGGCGGATCGCCCGGCGACCAGCGCTGCGCGGCATGGGCGACGATCTGGAGGATCGGCTCGTAGAGGCTCGTGTCGACCTGCTGCCCCTGCCCGCTCCGCTCGCGCCAGTAGAGCGCGGACAGCACGCCGATCATCGCGCTCATCGCGCCGACCGCGTCGCCCAGCGCGACGCTGGGCAGCATCGGCGGCCCGTCGCCCTCCCCGGTCAGCCAGGTGAGCCCGCCGAAGCCCTCGCCGATCGTGCCCGATCCGGGCCGGTCGGCATAGGGCCCGTCGGCGCCGAAACAGGAGACGCTGAGCATCACCAGCCGGGGGTTGATCGCCGACAGCACCTCCCAGCCGATGCCGCGCTTGCGCAGCAGCGCCGCCGGATAATTCTCGACGACCACGTCGGCCTCGGCAACCAGCGCCTTGAGCGTCTCGATCCCCTCGGCCATGCGCAGGTCGAGTTCGAGGCAGCGTTTGCCGCGCGCGACCAGCGGCCACATCCTGCTCTCGCGGAACGGATCGCCGCCAGGCGGCTCGATCTTGAGCACGTCGGCGCCGAAATCGGCCATGATCGTCGCGGCGAACGGCGCCGCGTAGAGCGACGCCATGTCGATCACCCTGAGCCCGGCCAGCGCCGCCATCGCCGGATCAGCCATCGACGCGCTCCGCCGCCAGGAATTGCTCGCGCAGCTTGCGCTTCATGATCTTGCCGGTCTCCTCGCGCGGCAGCGCATCGGTGAGGACGATGTGGCGCGGCACCTTGTAGCCCGCGAGCCGGCCGCGCAGGAAGGCGCGCACCGCCCCGGCGTCGATCGCGCCGGCGGGCTGGACATAGGCGACCGGCGCCTCGCCATATTCGGGATCGGGGACGCCGAACACCGCGCAGTCGCCGATCGCCCGATGTTCGAGCAGCGCCGCCTCGATCTCGGCCGGGTAGATGTTGACCCCGCCCGAGATCAGCATGTCGACGCGGCGATCGCACAGGAAGAGATAGCCCTGCGCGTCGAGCCAGCCGATGTCGCCGCAGGTGACCAGCCCGTCATGCTCGACCGCCGCGCGCTTGGCGGGATCACCGTGGAAGGTGAAGTCGGGGGTGCCGTGGATGCGCAGATAGACGTCGCCGACCGTGCCCGCCGGCGCCCAGCCGCCGTCCTCGCCGCGGATGCGCACCTCGCCGGTCAGCACCGGGCGGCCGACGCTGCCCGGACGTTCGAGCCATTCGGCGGGGCCGATCTTGGTGACGACGCCGGTCTCGGTCGATCCATAGGTCTCGTGCAGCACCGGCCCCCACCAGCCGAGCATCGCCCGCTTCACCTCGGGCGCGCAGGGCGCCCCCGAATGGACGACGTGACGCAGGCTCGACAGGTCGTAGCGGGCCTTCACCGCCTCGGGCAGGCGCAGCAGCCGGACGAACAAAGTCGGCACCAGCGCGCTGTGGGTGACGCGGTGGCGCTCGATCAGCGCCAGGCAGGCTTCCGGGTCGAAACGCTCCATGATCACCACCGATCCGCCCGCGCCGAAGGTCGCGGTCATCAGCGCCTGGCCGAACAGATGGTAGAGCGGCCCTGTGACCAGCGCGACATTGCCGGGCGCGCTGTCGTGGATCATCGCCAGCACCCGCGCGCGCTGCGCCGATTCCTCGCCCGAGGCGGGCAGCCGCCGCACCGCCTTGGGCCGCCCGGTCGTCCCCGAGGTGTAGACCATCGACGATCCCAGGCCGGTGCCGCTGCCGGCATGCGGTTCGTGGCCGGCGATCCAGCCGTCATAGTCGATCCAGCCCCGCGCCGGATCGCCACCGATCGCGACGACGGTCAGCCCGGCCGGGATACGGTCCTCGATCGCTTCCAGCAGGTCGCGGTGGCCGATCAGCAGCCGCGGCGCGCAATCGCGCAGGACATAGCCGATCTCGTCGGCATGCCAGTGCCAGTTGACCGGCACGCCATAGGCGTCGAGCCGCCGCACCGCGAGATTGGCCTCCAGCACCGCGAAGTCGTTGCGCAGCAGCAGCGCGACCGCGTCGCCCGCTTCCACCCCCGCCGCATGCATCGCCGCCGCAAGCCGCGCGCCGCGCTCGATCGCCTCGTCACGGGTGCGGACGCGGTCGCCGATGATGACGACCGGCGTCATCGGATCGGCCGGGTCACGGTCAGGCAGGTGCCCCAGCTATGCAGCATCGCCGCGTGGAGCCCGCCCAGCCCGCCCGCGACCATGACGATGACGTCGTCGGGTGTCGGCGTCAGGGGACGCGCCCGTCCGCCCCGATCCGGCCCAGCGCCTCGATCGGCGCGCGATATTCGGGGCGCCACCAGTCGATCGGCAGCGCGCATCTGTCCCACAGATAGGCCTGGACATCGGCCATGTCGGGATAGGCCCTGGCGATCACCTCGGCCCAGACCGGATTGATCGCGCACAGCGTCTCCGAAAAGGCCGAGGAGGTGAGGAAGCCGTTGGCGCCGGGATAGGCCATCGACTTGGCGATGATGTCCAGGAAGCCCTCGGCGCTGTCCGCAACCACGTCGCAGATATTGGCGGTGCCCATCGCGCCGTAGACGGTCACCGCGTCGCCCGCGACGCCGCGCCGTTCGGCGAGCGGCGCCCAGGGCGAGCGTTCCTCCCATTCGCCGAAGACGATGCCGGCGACCCGGCCCGGTGTCCCGTAGACGCTTTGCGAGGTGGCGTCGATCAACTGCCCCGCGACGTTGCGCATGATCAGCCGGATCGCCCGGCCGATCGCCGGCGCGGGACCGGCGACACCGCCCAGGCAACCGGCCTGGCAGGGTATGTCGAGTGCGTGGCGGACCGGGCCGTTGACGATGATCGCGGGCACGACCGATCCGGTGGTGGCGTTGAGCCCGGCCAGGTCGAACTTCGGATCGGCCATCGCCTCGATCGCGGCGCAGAGCAGCGGCATCGCGTCGCCGGCGCAGCCCGCCATCACCGCGTTGACCGCGATCTTCTCGACGGTGCATTCGGCGCGCAGCGGCGGCAGGATCGCGACCAGCTCGTCGGGGAAGCGCCCGCCCGCGACCAGGAAGTCCTGGACCCGCGCCTCGGTCGGCGGGATCAGCGGCAGGCCGTCGCCCCAGCCCTGCGCCATGGCGAAGCGGTTGAAGGCGACGATATCCTCGTCGACCTCATGCCGCCGACTGCTCAGCCAGTCCGCCTCGCACCCCGAAATTCCGCAGGAACGATCGATATTGGTCTCTTGCAATGTCATCAACCTGGTCCCGTGGCAGGATGTCGAGCGGATAGGGCAGGACGTGGAGCCGGAGCCCCGATCGCCCGCCGCGCTTGGCGAGATTATGGGCGAGCCCCTCGAAATGGGCGGTGGCGACGGCGATGGTCGGCAGGCCGGTGGCGGCCGCCTCCAGCGCGTCGGCGATCGTCCAGGAGGTGCAGGAGCCGCAATTGCCCAGGCCGACGATCGCGGCGTCGCTCTCGCGCAGCAGCGCGGCATAATCCATGGCCGCCGCCTCGCCCTCGGCGCCGGTCCGGCCGCAGCTCCGCCAGAAGGTCACCTCGGCGCCCTCGGCGCGCAGCCCCTCCGCCCAGATCGCGCTGACCCAGTCCCAGGAGCGCCACAGCATGTCGATGCGGATGGCGATGCGCTTGCCGCGCAGCGCGCCGGCGTCGGGGCCCGGATCGGCGATGTCGTGCGCCAGCGAGGCGGTGGGGTCGAGGACTCGGATCGTCATGACCTTCCTCTAATCAAATTTACATGTTGCATGCAAAACTAAAATGCGAACTGCGGCTCGGCGATCCCCCTGAAGCCGGTGTCGATCGCGAACAGCCCGCCCGCCTGATCGCCCAGCGGCTCGTCGCCGGGCATGTGGCGATGGCCCGCGCTGGTAAGGTAGAGGGTGGCGAGGTCCGGTCCGCCGAAGGCGATCTTGGTCGGCTGCAGCACCGGGACCGGGATCAGCCGGTCGAGCTTGCCGTCGGGCGTGTAGCGCGCGACCGCGCCCTTCATCAGCAGCGCGACCCAATAGCCGCCCTCGCTGTCGACCTCGGCCCCGTCGGGCTTGCCCTCGTCGGGGCCGAAGCGGACGAAGTCGCGCCGGTTGCCGGGCGTCCCGGTCGCCACGTCATAGTCATAGGCGAACACAGCGTTCTGCACGGTATCGGCCAGGTACATGGTCCGCCCGTCGGGGCTGAACGCCAGCCCGTTGGAACAGGTGATGCCGGTGACGATCGGCGCCAGGCCGGCGGCGTCGAGCCGATAGACCGCCGCCCGGCCGGCGATGCGGTTCTCGAAGAAGTCCAGGTCGACCGAGCCGACGACATAGCGCCCCTGGCGATCGCATCGCCCGTCATTGTAGCGCAGCGCCGCCTGGTCATAGGGCGGCGGCGCCGCGACCGGAGTCAGCGCGCCGCTCGCCCGGTCGAAGTCGAACAACCCGGTCCGCAGCGCGACGAGCAGCTTCCCGCCCCGGCCCCGGATCGCGAAGCTGCTGATATGGGCCGGCATCGTCCAGGCCTCGTTGCGCCCCGTCGCCGGATCGAAGGCGTTGAGCGTGAAGGCGAGCTGGTCGACCCAGAACAGCCGCTGCTCGGCCACCGACCAGACCGGGGTCTCGCCCGACTCCGCCCTGATATCGAGCACGCATTCGACCCGCGCCATGCCGCTTCTCCTCGCTCCCGCTGGGGCGAAATCGCCCGCCTGGGGCGCAGCATGCCCCGCCCCGTGCGCGCGGCAAGCCGCCGGGGGCGATCGGCGTCAAAGCATCATGCTGGTGATCGGCGGCGCTTCAGGTGGTGGCGAGCGAGCGGAGATGGAAGGCGCGGGTGCGCCCGATATGGGCGCGCATATGACGCTCGGCGGCGTCTGCGTCACGGGCGACGATCGCCCCGGCGATCGCGGCATGATCGCGCAGCACCGCGCGTCCGCTCCAGCCCTCGGCGCGCGACAGGCGGCCGTTGAGCACGCGCAGCTGCAGCTCGATCTGGCCGAGCTGGCGGGCGAGCCGGTCGTTGCCCGCCGCCTCGCGGATCGCGGCATGGAAGGCGGCGTCGAGCTCGACATGCCGGGCGAGGTCGCCCTCCTCCAGCACCGCCCTGTGATCGGCGAGGATCGCCTCGAGCCGCGCGACGCCCGCCGCGTCGATCCGCTCGGCGGCGCGCCGCGCGGTCATGATCTCCAGCCCTTCGCGGATGTCGAGCAGGTCGAGTATCTCCTCGCGCCCGCCCGCGATCACCGCCATGCCCGCGCTCGATCGCGGCACCACCAGCCCCTCGCGTTCGAGCAGCAACAGGCTCTCCCGCGCCGGGGTCCGGCTGACGCCCAGGCGGCGCGCCAGTTCGGGCACGCTCAGCCGTTCGCCGGGGGCGAGTTCGCCCGACAGGATCGCCTGGCGAATCAGCCCGGCGACGCGCCCGGTCAGCGCCTCGGGACGCGCGAGCACCGACAGCGCCTTGCCCGCCCTGTCCTCCCGCCCGATGTCCGCAGATCCATCCTCGCTCGCCATCGCGCCGTCATGCCGCGAGCGGGCGGCGGTTGCAACGGACCGCCGCGAATCGAGCCGGGCGATCCGAATGACGGCGAACATCCGCCACCGCGACCACTATGTAGCGAGTACTATATAATTTTTGATTTAAGGAAGGTTCCTTATTCAAATATGACAGCTCAGCTTTTCAAATAAAGCAAGCGGAACCTTCGAAGCAGGCACATATTCGCTGGCGAGGGATCGCATACGCGATTGCTGGGCGACTTTGCCCGACCATTGTCGGCGCGCTCCGGTCGACCTGTTAAGCTGCGCCTCATCCTGTGAAGCACGCATCTGCTTTAGGACATCCAAGAACAGGGGAGGAAAAAGTGAAACAATCACTACACGTCGCCAGTATTGCGACCATCGCGTTCCTGACCATGATCCCGGTCGACGCCCAGGCGCAGGAAGCCGCCAGGGCGGCGCCCGCCGACGAGGCGCCGGCCGCCGGCGGCATCGACGACATCGTCGTCACCGCCCGCCGCCGCGCGGAGCGCCTCCAGGACGTGCCGCTGGCGGTGAGCGCAGTGTCGACCGCCGCGCTCGAACGCGCCAACATCCAGAACGTCGCGCAGCTCAGCCGGCTGGTGCCCAGCCTCACCTCGGTGCCCGGCCAGGGCGGCAGCCGCTCGCTGCCCAACTTCTCGATCCGCGGCCTGTCGCAGCAGGAGCTGACGATCCTCGCCGACCAGTCGGTGTCGACCTATATCGGCGACATCGTCGCGGCGCGCACCCAGGGCATCAACAGCGCGCTGTTCGACATCGCCTCGGTCGAAGTGCTGCGCGGTCCGCAGGGCACGCTGTTCGGCCGCAACACCACCGGCGGCGCGATCATCATCCGCCCCGCCCGGCCGACCGACGAGTTCGAAGGACGGGTCGGCGTGACCGTCGGCAATCTCGACACCTTCAACGTCGAGGGCATGGTCAACGTGCCGCTCAGCCCCAACATCGCGATCCGCGTCGCCGGCCAGCGGCAGCGCGACGACGGCTTCGTCTATGACGAGATCCTCCAGCGCAACGTCAACGACACGAAGCAGGAGGGCGCGCGCGCCTCGATCCTGATGCACAACGACGATCTGGAATCGCTGACCGTCTACAATTATTTCCACGAGAATGACGGCGGCACGGCGAGCTTCCTCCAGAATGTCCGCGCCACCGGCTCGCTCAACGGCGCCGCGGTGCGCGCGTCGCGCGGCTATCGCCCGCTCGAGGACCTGCTGGCCGAGCAGCGGGCGCGCGGCATCTACCGCATCGCCAACGGCTCGCCGATCTTCACCAAGGTCGAGACCCACGACATCGCCAACACCACCAGCTTCGACCTGTCCGAGACGATCAAGCTGAAGAACATCGTCGGCTATCGCCATGTGAAGGATCACATCTTCGACGACATGGACGGCAGCTCGAACGCGCTGCACCCGCAGGAGCGCATCGATCGCGCCAAGCAGTTTTCGGAGGAGTTCCAGATCCTCGGCGACACCGCCAATCTGAACTGGATCGCCGGTCTCTATTATTTCCGCGAGAGCGGCCGCAACCAGGGCATCTCGGCGGTCGGCGCGGTCGACCCGGGCCTGGTCGAGCCGGACAATGTCGCCGCCTTCCCCGGCACGGCGTACAGCAACACCGACACCGCCGCGCGCAACACCAGCTATGCGGCCTTCGCGCAGGGCACCTATCGGTTCGGCGGCGGGCTCAGCCTCACCGCCGGCATCCGCTACAACCGCGACGAGCGCCAGGCGACGATCCGCAACCGCACCGCGACCGCCTGCCGCTTCACCCGCGATCTCGACAATAATCCGGCGACGCCCGAAACCGCGGTGCCGCTGGCGCAGTGCGAGCTCGGCGTGAAGGACAGCTTCTCCGAGGTGACCTACAATGTCAGCCTCGAATATAAGATCGCGCCGGACAAGCTGGTCTACATCGCCCATCGCCACGGCTACCGCACGGGCGGCTTCGGCGCCCGCGCCTCGACCGAGGCCGGCCTGCGCCGCACCTTCCGGCCGGAGACGGTCGACGACGTCGAGGTCGGCGTGAAGGCCGACTGGCGGATGGGCGACGCCTTCCTGCGCACCAACCTCGCCGGCTATTACGCCAAGTACAAGGACATCCAGCGGCTACTGACCGATCCGGTGGCGGTGCCGCCGACCACGGTGACCACCAATGCCGGCCGGGCGCGGATCTACGGCATCGAGGCGGACATCCTGTTCCGCCCGGTGAAGATGATCGAGCTGACCGCGAACTACGCCTATACCAACGCGAAGTTCACCAAGTTCATCTATCCGGACGGCACCGATCACTCGAACGATCCGTTCGCCCGCGCGCCGCGCAACGTCTACACGCTGGGCGCCCGCCTGCTCGCGCCGCTCGACGAGGGCCAGGGCGACGCCTCGGTCGGCGTCAGCTACTACCACACCGGCGACTATAGCGGGAACGACACCTATGTCCCCGGCTATACCGACGTGAAGGGCTACAGCCTGCTCAACTTCGACGCGAGCTGGAACCGGGTGATGGGATCGGGCTTCGACGTGGCGCTGTTCGTCAACAACGTCACCAAGAAGAAGTACGACTTCCTGCTGATCAACCTCGACAGCCTGGGCTATACCAGCCACACGCCCGGCATGCCGCGCACCTATGGCGCGACGCTGCGCTACCATTTCTGAAGATTGCCGCATGCTGCGGTGATGCCCCGGTCGCCTCCCCCTCCCCCGCTGCCGTCCAGGCGGTAGCGGCGGGGATGGAGGCGACGGTCCCTCGAAGCATGGGACGCCTGGGAGGCTTGACGGATGCCGTCAGGCCTCTCCTTTTGTCCGACGACCCGAGGCACCCCGACGATCGCGGCCGAGCGGCCCGCGTCAGAAGCGGGGAACGGCCTCGAACAGGCTCTGGCCGGCGGGGCCGGGCCGCATATATTCGACGAAATGACCGATCTCGGCGCGGCGATCGAGATAGACGTAGCGCATCAGCCCGCCGAAATCGCCGCGCACCGGCATCGCCACGCCGGAGGCCGCCGCATCGGCCAGCACCGCGTCCCATTCGGCATCGCTGCCGACGAGGCAGCCGATATGATGGAGCCGCAGGCCACCGTCGGGCGGCAGCATGTCGCGATAGACCTCGTCCGTCCCGCCGGCCGGGGCGATCAGCTCGATCTGGACCGGGCCGGCGAACGCCAGCGCGAAATGACATAGCGCGGCCCCCCGCCCCGTCTCGATCGCGACGGCGCGGTTGACCTGCATCTTCGCCACGCCGAAGCGCCGCGCCGCCAGCGCGACGGCGGCGTCGATGTCGGCGGCGACATAGGCGGTCTGGAAGATGTTGAACGGGATCACGCAGCCCGCTCCGGGACGGCCGGCGCCTTGTGCAGGCCGCCGCCCCTGACGATCGCGAGCAACGCGTCGGATCGGGCGAGCAGTGTCGGATCGACGAGCGGATCGCCGTCGACCAGCAGCAGGTCGGCCGGCGCGCCCGGCGCGATCCCGCCCGCCCCCATGCCCATCAGTTCGCCGCCATTGCGGGTCGCGGCGACCAGCGCCTCGCGCGGCGAATAGCCGAGATAGGTGACGAAATGCGCGACGTCGCGCGCGTTGCCGCCGTTGGGCTGCCAGGCGAGGCCATAGTCGCCGCCGATCACCGCGCGCACCCCGCGCCGCCGGAGCGCGCGGTGCACCTCGACATTCGCCTCCATCGCCGCCTCGACGCCCATCCGGTCGAGCGTAGCGCGGTCGAACGGGCTGTCGTGGAGCAGGCTGTGATAATAGCCGATCGTCGGCGCCACGAAGACGCGGTCCTTCGCCGCCTCGAGCATGTCGAGCGCCTCCTCGTCGGCGAAATCGGCATGGTTGATCAGGGTCGCGCCGGCGCGCAGCGCGCGCTTGATCGACTCCGCCGAGCGGGCATGCGCGCTGATCGGCAGGCCGAGCGCGGCGCAGGTCTCGCCGATCGCCCGCATCTCGTCCTCGGCCAGGGTCGTGGTGCGGCCCGACGGGCGCGGGAAGAAATCGTCGCCCGAGACGTTGACCTTCACCAGGTCGACGCCCTCGCGATAGCCGGTCCGCACCGCGCGGCGGCAGGCGTCCGCTCCGTCGACCACCATCGCCGCCACGTCGCGCGCCTGGTGGAACTGGGCGGTGTCGTTCAGTCCGCCGGTGGCGGTCAGCGTCGGCGTCGACGCCATCAGGCGCGGGCCGGGGATGCGTCCCGCCTCGATCTCGTTGCGGATCACGACCTCGGCGCGCAGCTTGGGCGATCCCGCCCCCACCACCCCGGTGAAGCCGGCATCGAGCAGGATGCGGGCATTGTGCATCGTGATCAGCACCGTCTCCTCGGGCGGCGTGTCCTCGATCTGATAGGCGTAGGTGACGACGGGAAAGCTCAGATGGGCGTGCGCGTCGACCATGCCGGGGATCAGGGTCGCGCCGCGCGCGTCGACCCGCCGCGCGCTCTCGCAGCGCCCCGCCGGGACGGCGCCGACCATGGCGACCATCCCGTCCTCGATCAGCACGTCGGCGGCCACGGCCTCCTCGGCCAGACCGTCCCAGACCTTCCCGCCCGCGAAAAGCAGCTTCACCGACCCTCTCCCACGCCTTTGGGCCGACGCTATCATGTTCCGGCGCGACGGGGCCGGTTTCGGCCTTGGGCGCGCATATCATCGCCTATCTGAAGACCGGCGCGCCCACCCGCGTAACAGCGGTGTCATGTTCAATGCCTAGCTGGACGGGAAGGCAACGATCCAAGGCGGACCCCCATGAGCGCGACGATCGCAGCATCCGACCAGCATTCCCGGCCCAATCTCGACGGGGGACTCGGTCTCGCCGGCCAGCTGGGCTTCGGCGCCACGATCGTCGCGGCGATCGCCTATGTCGCCTACAGCATCTATATGGACGCCAACGCCGCCGGCGTCTCGGCGCTGGCGATCCTGCCGTTCATCCTGCTGTTCGTCGCGTTGATGATCGCGCTCGGCTTCGAGTTCGTGAACGGCTTCCACGACACCGCCAACGCGGTGGCGACCGTGATCTACACCAACGCCATGCCCGCGCATGTCGCGGTGGTCTGGTCGGGCTTCTTCAATTTCCTCGGCGTGCTGCTGTCGACCGGCGTGGTCGCATTCGGCATCGTCTCGCTGCTGCCGGTGGAGCTGATCCTGCAGGTCGGCTCGAACGCGGGCTTCGCGATGGTGTTCGCGCTGCTGATCGCCGCGATCATCTGGAACCTCGCGACCTGGTGGATCGGCATCCCTTCCTCCAGTTCGCACACGCTGATCGGTTCGATCATCGGCGTCGGCGTCGCCAATGCGATGATGCACGGCAAGAGCGGCACCGCCGGGGTCGACTGGTCGAAGGCGACCGAGATCGGCCAGGCGCTGCTCTTCTCGCCGCTGATCGGCTTCGGCGTTGCCGCGCTGCTGTTCGTGGCGATGAAGCTGCTCGTCCGCAACCAGGCGCTCTACCAGGAGCCGAAGGACGGCCTGCCCCCGCCCTGGTGGATTCGCGGCCTGCTGATCTTCACCTGCACCGGCGTCAGCTTCGCCCATGGCTCGAACGACGGGCAGAAGGGCATGGGCCTGATCATGCTGATCCTGATCGGCACCGTGCCCACCGCCTATGCGCTGAACCGCGCGGTGCCGGCCCATTACACCGCCGAATTCCACGCCAACGCCGACGCCGCCCGCGTCGCGCTGCACGAAGGTCCGGATGCCGGGATCGCCGCGGCGGACGCCCGCAAGCTCGTCACCGCCTATATCGCCGACCGGCAGTTCACCCCCGCCGTCACCCCGGCGATGGCCGCGCTCGTCAAGGACATCGATCGCCAGGTCGCCGAATATGGCTCGCTCGCCCAGGTGCCGGCGGCGGCGGTCGAGAACGTCCGCAACGACATGTACCTCGCCTCCGAGGGGATCAAGCGGCTGGGCAAGGAAAAGGCGATCCAGTTCAGCGAGGGCGAGAAGAAGGCGCTCGACACCTACAAGGCCTCGCTCGACGCCGGCACGCGCTTCATCCCCACCTGGGTCAAGGTCGCGGTCGCCTTCGCGCTCGGCCTCGGCACGATGGTCGGCTGGAAGCGGATCGTCGTCACGGTCGGCGAGAAGATCGGCAAGTCGCACCTCACCTACGCGCAGGGCGCGTCGGCGGAACTGGTGGCGATGGGGACGATCTTCGCGGCCGACCATCTCGGCCTGCCGGTATCGACCACCCATGTCCTCTCCTCGGGCGTCGCGGGAACGATGGCGGCCAACCGCTCGGGTCTCCAGATGAGCACGATCCGCAACCTCGCCATGGCCTGGGTGCTGACCCTGCCGGTGTCGATCCTGCTGTCGGGCACGCTCTACATGCTCTTCTCGTCGCTGTTCTGATCCGCCGCGACGGGGCCGTTCCGGTCAGTAGATTTCGGGAACGTACATCTCGCGCGGGACCGGGTGGCGGATATAGTCGTCGTGCCGCACCCGCGCCGGCAGGACCACCGACGGGCGCGGCGCCTCGTCATAGGGAATCCGCCCGAGCAGATGGGCGATGCAGTTGAGGCGGGCGCGTTTCTTGTCGACCGCCTCGACGATCCACCAGGGCGCCTCCTCGATATGGGTCCGCTCCAGCATCGCCTCCTTGGCGCGGGTATAATCCTCCCAGCGCCGCCGCGACTCGACGTCCATCGGGGATAGCTTCCACTGCTTGAGCGGATCGTGGATCCGCATGTTGAAGCGGAACTGCTGCTCGTCGTCGGTGATCGAGAACCAATATTTGAGCAGGATGATGCCCGAACGGACCAGCATCCGCTCGAACGCGGGGACGGAGCGGAAGAATTCCTCGACCTCCTCCTCGGTGCAGAAGCCCATCACCCGCTCGACGCCCGCGCGGTTGTACCAGCTCCGGTCGAACAGCACGATCTCCCCGGCGGCGGGCAGGTGCGCGGTGTAGCGCTGGAAATACCATTGGGTCCGCTCGCGCTCATTGGGCGCGGGCAGCGCGACGACGCGGCAGACGCGCGGATTGAGCCGCTGGGTGATGCGCTTGATCACCCCGCCCTTCCCCGCGGAATCGCGCCCTTCGAAGATCACCAGCACCTTGAGCCCGCGGTGCTGGACCCAGTCCTGCAACCGCACCAGCTCATGCTGCAGGCGGAACAGCTCGCGGAAATAGAGGCGCCGGTCGAGCTGCTCCTGCTCCGGATGCTCGGCCAGTTCGCCGAGCATCGCCTCCAGGCGGCTCTCGTCGATCTCCATCTCCAGCTCCTCGTCGAAGCTGTCGGCGATCTCCTGCTTGATACGCTCCATCTCGAAGGAGGGCGGGGCATCGGGCGAAGTCATGGTCCGGCTCATTCCTCGGTCGTCATTGCCCCGGCCTGTCTGTCAGCCCGCTGTGACAGACGCATGACCGGTCGGCCCCGCGCCCTCACCGGCGCACCGTCACCCCGATCGTGATCGCCGTCGGCGTCGCCCCGTCCAGATAGCGGCCCGCCAGGACATCCAGGTCGATCCGCCCCGCGTCCACCGTCCAGCGCACGCCCGCCTGTCCACCGGGCTTGCCCTGGTCGCGGGTGAACAGCTCGGTCATCAGGCTGACGGTCGGCCGCAGCGCGAATTCCACCTGTCCGCCGACGAACAGGTCGTGGCCGTGATCGGCGCGGGACCATTGCCAGCCGCCGTCGAGGTTGAATCGCAGCCGCGCCCCCACCGGGATCGTGACCGGGACGATCATCGAAGCCGTCTCGATCCGGCCGTGGCCGATATCGTAGCCGACGCTGGTCGCGACCCCGACGCCGAGGCCATGATCCTCGGATCGGAGCATCAGTTTCGGCGCGATGCCGATCACCGTATCGGCGGCGGCCCGCGTCCAGCCGTGCGAGACGAACCCGCCGATCTCCAGATCGGGCCATGCCTCGCGGGTGCAGGCCGGCGCGACATTGATCAACCCCGCGCCATGGCTCGACCGCGTGACCCAGCTTTCGACATGGCAGGCGCCGGGCGCCTCGACCGCCGCATCGTCGACGACATGGCCGCCGCCGGCCGCGAAGGCGGGGCCCGCCGCCGCCAGCAGCAGCCACGCCCCCCAGGATGCCGCCCGCATCAGCTCGGATCTTCCAGGCTGAAGCGATCGGTGTCCTCGTCATAGGCGAAGATCTCGGCATAGCGCGCCCAATGCGTCACCGCGCTCAGCGTCCCGGCGGCATAGTCGGGCGACATATGGTCCTCCAGCTCGTCGCGGAAGCGGCGGGCGGGCGCGACATGGCCGGGCCGCTCGTCGAGGATGCGGCGGATATGGCCGGCAAGCGGGACATGCGCGAGCAGCGCCTGGGCGAACAGGCCCTTGCGCGTGTCGACGTCGGCCTGGGCATAACGCCGCGCCGCCGGGGTCAGCCGCAGGTCCGCGCCCTTGAGCTCGGCGAACCGCATCAGTTGCAGCGTCTCCGCCATCGGGAAGAGCTGATCGACCTCCAACTGGAGCTGGTCGGCGAGGTCGGCCAGGCTGGCCTCGCCGTCGAAGGGCGCGCCATCCACCTCCTCGATCAGGCCCGCCAGCGCGTTGGTCGAGACGACCGGCAACGCCATGGCGATGCCGGTGCCGGGGAACAGCCCGTCATGGGCCGGCGCGGCGGCCGGACGCGCCGTCATCAGCGCGTATATCTCATCGACCAGCGCCCGGAACGCGGGATCGAGCCGGTCGCGCGGCTGCGGCAGGTCGACCCTGATCTCCGCCGCGACCCGGCCGGGATTGGACGAGAAGACCAGGATGCGGTCGCACATCAGCACCGCCTCCTCGATATTATGGGTGACGATCAGGATCGATCGGATCGGCATCCGCCCCTCCGACCAGAGATCGAGCAGGTCGGTGCGCAGCGTCTCGGCGGTGAGCACGTCGAGCGCGGAGAAGGGCTCGTCCATCAGCAGCAGCGACGGATCGACCACCAGCGCGCGGGCCAGGCCGACTCGCTGGCGCATCCCGCCCGACAATTCCTTGGGATAGGCGTTCTCGAAGCCGTCGAGGCCGATCAGGTCGATCGCCGCAAGCGCGCGGGTGCGGCGCTCGGCGGCGGGCACCCTGCGCGCCTCCAGCCCCAGCTCGACATTCTGGAGCACGGTCAGCCAGGGGAACAGCGCGAAGGTCTGGAAGACCATGCTGACGCTCGGCGGCGAGCCGTCCTCGCCGGGCACGAAGCGCACCTCGCCTTCGCTGGGCGCGATCAGGCCGGCGATCGAGCGCAACAGGGTGGACTTGCCCGAGCCGGAACGGCCGAGCAGGCCGACGATCTCGTTCTCGTCGAGGGTGAGGTCGACATTGTCGAGCACCAGGGCGCGGCCATGCCCCCGGCCATAATGGTGGCGGACATTGACGACCCGGACGAGCGGACGACGGTCGAGGATGGTGGCAGCCATATCGAGGCTCCTTGTTGAAACGGAATCTGGGTCGAAAAGGCATCAGGCGAGGCGCAGGCGACGCTCGGCGAAGCTGTAGAGCGGTCGCCAGAGCAGCCGGTTGAAGGCGATGACGAAGAGCGACATCATCGCGATGCCCAGGGCGACGCGGGGATAGTCGCCGATCGCGGTCGCATCGGCGATGAAGGCGCCCAGCCCCGACGCGTGGAGATGATCGTCTCCCCACGACACCGCCTCGGCGACGATCGAGGCGTTCCACGAGCCTCCGCTCGCGGTCAGCGCGCCGGTGACGTAATAGGGGAAGATGCCGGGCAAGGCGACCTGCCGCCACCATTGCCAGCCCCTGACGCCGAACATGCCGGCCGCTTCGCGCAGGTCGGTCGGAATGGCGCTGGCGCCGGCGATGACGTTGAACAATATGTACCACTGCGTCCCCATGACCATCAACGGCGACAGCCAGATGTCGGGATCGAGTTTCCAGCGGACGATCGCGATCACCGCGAACGGAAAGAGGACGTTGGCCGGGAAGGCCGCGAGGAACTGCGCCACCGGCTGGAGCCGTTCGGCCCATTGCGGCCGGAGCCCGATCCATACCCCCACCGGGACCCAGATCAGGCTGGCGACGGCGATCAGCGCCAGCACGCGCAGCATCGTCAGGCAGGCCAGGCCGAAGACGGCGGCGGCCTCCGCCCAGTCCAATGTCCGGCCGACATAGCCGATGATCGTCCAGGCGGCGAACAGCACGGCGATCGCGATCGCGGCGGTCCAGACCCTGTCGCCGATCACGCCGCGCCGTGCCTCGGCGCGTCCGGCCGGCCGCGTGGCGCGGACCGGATCGAGCATCAGCAGCGCCCGGCCGAGCCCGGTGAGCGGCATCAGCAGCAGCGGCAGCAGCCGGGTGAGGCGGAACAGCTCATAGGCCCAGGAGCGCGGGCGTTCCGTGCTCGCGACCTGCTCGAAGCGGAAGCGATCGGCCCAGGCGACCACCGGCCGGAAGACGAGCTGGTCGTAGAGCAGGATCACGACCGCCATCGCGCCGACCGCCCAGGCGACGCCGGTGAAGTCGCTCCGGTCGATGGCGAGCGCGAGCCAGGAGCCGATGCCCGGCAGCGTGACCGAGGTGTTGCCCACCGTGATCGCCTCCGACGCGACCACGAAGAACCAGCCGCCCGACATCGACATCATCGCGTTCCAGACCAGCGCCGGAGTCGCGAAGGGCAGTTCCAGCCGCAGGAAGCGGCGCAGCGGCGACAGGCCGAAGCCGCGCGACACCTCCTCCAGGTCGGACGGCACCGAGCGCAGCGACTGGTAGAAGCTGAACGCCATGTTCCACGCCTGGCTGGTGAAGATCGCGAAGATCGACGCCAGCTCGACGCCGAGCTGTCGCCCGGGGAACAGGCCCATGAAGAAGGTGACGGTGAAGGTCAGGAAGCCGAGGACCGGCACCGACTGGAGGATGTCGAGCGCGGGCACGATGATCTGCTCGGCCCGCCGGCTACGGGCCGCGAGCGTGCCGATCGCCAGGGTGAAGGCGAGCGACGCGAACAGCGCCGCGAACATGCGCAGCGTCGTGCGCAGCGCATAGCCCGGCAGGTTCCACGGATCGAGCGTCACCGGCGCGTTGCGCAGCCGCGCGAGCGGCTCGGCCATGCCCTCGGCGCCGCGGATGACGAGTATGGACAGTCCCGCGAGCAGCAGGACGGCGATGATGTCGGCCCGGTTCGGCGCCGTCACGCGCAACATGCGCGAGAAGGGACGCAGACCCCGGGCGATCGGGGTCGTTGAGTTCATGTCTCACCTCTTCGGATGCCGCTGGCGGCACCCGGGGCGAGACTGACGAAAAATCAGGCTCGGCCGGCGACCGTCAGCAGCAAGGGCAATCGACTACTGTCGCTTGGCATTGGTCGGTTGGCTTTCCTGATTGTCGGCGGAACTGCCGACGGGCGGCGCTCCTGCTCCCGCCGGGCGCCGTTGTCAAGCAAGGGAGGCAAGCAAGGGCCGGAATCGAAACGGGGAAGGACAGCGCCCTTCCCCGTCGGACGGCCGAAGCGGCCGATATGGCGCAGCCCGGCCGGTTCAGTCGGCCAGTTCGGGCGTGGCCGGCAGGTCGCCGGGCGCCTTCGCCGACATCCCCAGCGCCTTCGCGACACCGGCGCCATAGGCCGGGTCGCAGCGGGTGCAGTTGTCGATGTGCCGTTGCTTGATGAAGTCCGGCGCATCGCCCATCGCGCGGGCGGTGTTGTCGAACAGCACCTGTTGCTGGGCGGGCGTCATCAACTGGAACAGCTTGCGGGGCTGGGTGAAATAATCGTCGTCATCCTCGCGGAAGTTCCAGAAGTCGGCATTGCCGTCGATCTTCAGCGGCGGCTCCCGGAAATCGGGCTGGTCGACCCACTGGCCGAAGCTGTTCGGCTGATAGTGCGGCAGGCCGCCATAATTGCCGTCGGTCCGGCCCTGGCCGTCACGATGGTTGCTGAACACCGGGCAGCGCGCAGCGTTGACCGGAATCTGGTGATAGTTGACGCCGAGCCGGTAGCGCTGCGCATCGGCATAGGCGAACAGCCGCGACTGGAGCATCTTGTCGGGCGACACGCCGATGCCGGGCACCAGGTTCGACGGCGCGAAGGCGCTCTGCTCGACGTCCTGGAAGAAATTCTCCGGGTTGCGGTTGAGCTCGAACTCGCCGACCTCGATCAGCGGATAGTCCGACTTGTACCAGACCTTGGTGAGGTCGAACGGGTGGACGTGATAGGTCTCGGCGTCCTTCTCCGGCATCACCTGGATGAACATCGTCCATTTCGGGAAATCGCCGCGCTCGATCGCCTCGTAGAGGTCGCGCTGGTTGCTCTCGCGGTCGCCGGCGACGACGGCCGCCGCCTCGGCATCGGTCAGGTTGTCGATGCCCTGCTGCGTCCGGAAGTGGAACTTCACCCAGAAACGCTCGCCCGCGTCGTTGTAGAAGCTGTAGGTGTGCGATCCGAAGCCGTGCATGTGGCGGTAGCTCTTCGGGATGCCGCGGTCCGACATCACGATCGTCACCTGGTGCAGCGCCTCGGGCAGCAGCGTCCAGAAATCCCAGTTGTTGGTGGCGGAGCGCATGTTGGTGCGCGGATCGCGCTTCACCGCCTTGTTGAGATCGGGGAATTTGCGGGAGTCGCGCAGGAAGAAGACCGGCGTGTTGTTGCCGACCAGGTCCCAATTGCCCTCCTCGGTATAGAATTTCAGCGCGAAGCCGCGGATGTCGCGCTCTGCGTCGGCCGCGCCGCGCTCGCCGGCGACGGTGGTGAAGCGGGCGAACATCTCGGTCTTCTTGCCGACCTGCGAGAAGATGTCGGCGCGGGTGTAGCGGCTGATGTCATGGGTGACGGTGAAGGTGCCGAACGCGCCCGACCCCTTGGCGTGCATGCGCCGCTCGGGAATGACCTCGCGGTTGAGGTTGGCGAGCTTCTCGAGCAGCCAGACGTCCTGCATCAGCAGCGGCCCGCGCGGGCCGGCGGTCAGGCTGTTCTGGTTGTCGACCACGGGCGCGCCGAAGGCCGTCGTCAGATGGGTCACCGGGCACTTGCCGGCATTCTGCGGATTGTCGGACATGTCGATCACTCCTTCCACTCGGTCATCATTTGCAACGGATGCAGCAGGGCTAAGCCATTATCCTCCCACGGTACAATTGATCGATCCGGCGACAGTGATCGCCTCCCTCGATCTATCCGAGCCCGGCGGCAAAGGCGATCCGCAACGCGTCGGACAGGCTCTTGACGCCCAGCTTGGTCATCAGGTTCGCGCGATGCACCTCGACGGTGCGCGAGGAGATGGCGAGGTCATAGGCGATCGTCTTGTTGGGCAGGCCCCGCGCCAGCCCGTCGAGCACCTCGCGCTCGCGCGCCGTCAGCTTGGCCAGCATGACCTGCGCCTCGGCGCCGCGCGCCGCCTCGTCCGCCTGCCGGCCGAGGCGCGCATGCGCCGCCTCGATCGCCGCCAGCAGCGCCGTCCTCTCGAACGGCTTCTCGATGAAATCGACCGCGCCGGCCTTCATCGCCTGCACCGCGGTCGAGATGTCGCCATGGCCGGTCAGGATGATCACCGGCATGGTGACGCCGCGCTCGTTGAGCTGCTGCTGGACCTGCAGCCCGTCCATCTCGGGCATGCGCACGTCGAGCAGGATGCAGCCCGGCGCGGCATGGCGGACGGCCTTCAGGAAGGCGGTGCCTGACTCCCAGCATTCGACGGCATAGCCCACCGTCGTCAGCATGAAGCGCGTCGATCGGCGGATCGCCTCCTCGTCGTCGACGATATGCACCAACCGCGTGTCATCCATGCTCGTCCTCCGGCGTGAAGCCCAACAGGGTGAAGTGAAAGCGCGATCCGCCGCCGGGATCGCGTTCGTAGGTGATCCGGCCGCCATTGGCCTCGACGATCGTCCGGCAGATCGACAGGCCCAGCCCCATTCCGCCCGCCTTGGTGCTGTTGAAGGCGCTGAACAGGCCCGCCTCGATCTCCGGCGCGACGCCATGGCCGCTGTCGGCGACGGTCACGCGCACCATGCCGTCGCCCTCCCTGCGCGTCTCGATCCGCAGCAGGCGGACCGGGCTGTCGGCCATCGCCTCGATCGCGTTGCGCATCAGGTTGATCAGCACCTGCTGGATCTGGACGCGGTCGACCAGCACCGGCCCGGCCAGCGGATCGACGTCGAAGCGCAGCTCGACGCCGCGTTCCTGCGCGCCGATTAGGCCCAGCTTGGCGGCGACGTCGATCAGCGCCGGCAGGTCCTCGACGGTCTTCTCGACGTCGCCCCGGGCGACATATTCGCGCAACCGCCGAACGATCTGCCCGGCGCGCATCGCCTCGCTCGCGCTTTCCGCCAGCGCCTCGCGAATGACGGGCAGGTCCCCGGCCTTCGGCTCCACGAGCATGTCGCGGACCGTCTCGACATAGTTGACCACCGCGGTGATCGGCTGGTTGAGCTCATGCGCCAGCGTCGACGCCATCGTCCCCATCGCGCTGACCCGCGCGACATGGATCAGGTCCGACCGCAGATCCTCGATCCGCTCCTCCATCCGCACCGCCTCGCTGAGGTCGCGGATGAAGCCGGTGAAGACCGGCTCGCCCCCGGCCTCGGCCTCGCCGACCGACAATTCCATCGGGAAGGTCGATCCGTCGCGCTTCTGGCCGATCACCTTGCGGCCGATGCCGATGATGTGGCGCTCGCCGGTGCTGGCATAGCGGTCGAGATAGGAATCGTGCCGCTCGCGATAGGGCGACGGCATCAGCCGGCTGACGTTGCTGCCCAGCATCTCCGCCTCGGCATAGCCGAACAGCCGCTCGGCGGCGGCGCTGAACGAGATGATCAGGCCGCGCGCGTCGATCACCACCATCGCGTCGGGAACGGTCGAGAGGATCGATCGCATCTGCCCGGCGCTGGAGCGGAGCTGCCGCTCGACCGCGCGCTGCTCGGTCACGTCGCGGATCACCTTGCCGAAGCCGCGCAGCTGGCGATGCTCGTCATAGAGCGCGGTCAGCGACATGTGCGCCAGGAATTGCGATCCGTCCTTGCGGATGCGCCATTCCTCCTCCTCGAAGCGGCCCTCCTGCCGGGCGCGGTCGAGGTCCGCCGCCGGCTTGCCCGCCGCCACCGCCTCGGGCGGATAGAAGAAGGCGATCGGCTGCCCGACCGCCTCGGCCTCGCTCCAGCCCATCAGCCGCTCGGCGCCCTTGTTCCAGATCGTCACCCGGCCGTCGGGGTCGAGCATGTAGATCGCATGGTCCGTCGCGCCGTCGATCAGCAGGTTGAGCTCGTCGGCGGTCTCGCTCGCCGCGACCGCGCGGCGATAGCCCTCCAGCTTGTCCTGGGCGAGCCGACGCCGCGTCCGCTCGACCGAGCGCGACAGCCCGACGATCACCGCCGCGACCAGGAGGAAGCCGGCGAGGTCGGCGGCGCGCGCATGATCGAGCGGCGCGCCCTTCCCCTGCAGCACGACGAAGCCGGTCGCCGCGACCGCCGCGATCGCCGCCGCGGCGCTGCCCCCGGTCAGGCCGGCGACCAGCATCGCGACGATCAGCGGCAGATAGTCGCCCGCCGCGCCGGTCGACATCGCCAGCTCGACCTGGACCAGGGCGGCGACGCCCACCGCCGCCAGGGCGAGGAGAACGGCCGGGATGGTCCTGCCCATCGACATCTTTCCTCGGATCCGCACGGCGCCGACCATAAGCGCAAGCCGGCCGGCCGCAAGGCGCGAAACGACCCGCCTCAGTGCGCCATGAACAGCGGCACCGGGCTTTTCGAGAGCAGGCTGCGCGAAACCCCGCCGAACAGCGCCTCGACGAGGCGCGACCGGCCGAAGCCGCCCATCACCAGATAGTCCGCCCGCTGCCCGGCGATCGCGGCAAGGATGTTCGCCTCCGCCCGGCCCTTCGTCGCCTTTTCGAGGATGACGAGCGGGTGGACGCCATGCCGCGACAGGAAGCTCGCCGCCTCGCCCGCCGGGATGCGGATCGATCCGTCGTCGACCTGCAGGATCATCACCTGCTCGGCCAGCCCGAGCAGCGGCACCGCCGCGCGCAGCGCCGCCTCGGCCTCGGGCGAGCCGTCCCAGGCGATCAGCGCGCGGCCGCCCAAAGCGATGCCCCGCGCCCGGTCGGGAACGGCCAGGACCGGCGGCCCGCTCTCCAGCACCAGTCCGGCGACGGCGCCGTGCGGATCGCGGTCGACCACGATCAGGTCGGCGATCGCCGCCGCGCCGCGCAGGCATCGTCCGGGTTCTCCGACCATGTCGACCCAGCTCCAGGAGACGTCCTCCTTCGCCAGGCGCTGCTCCAGCGTCGCGCGGTTCGCAGCCTCGCGCTGGCGTTCCTCCGCCATCAGCAGCGCGCTTCCGGCGCCGCCGTCCCACAGCTCGGCCGGCGCCTGCGGCGGCACGACCACGTCGACGCAGGTGAGATGGCCTTCGAGCGCGCGGGTGACGTCGAGCGCCGCCTGGAATCGCGCCTCCTGCCCTTCGTCGTCATGCACCAGCAACAGGATGTTCTTCACCGCAGGTCTCCGTCTCGTCCTCCGGAAGATTGCTAGGTGCGGACGGGCCATTCCGACATTGGGGACTATACGGATGGGCGCCCGTTCCGGAAATCACCCTATTTTGCACGGATCGGCGGAAAAACGGGAAATTATCGCGTGGAGAGCCATCACTGAAAGATTAGTTTGCAAGGCCATGTGATTTTGGAGGGTTCACTCGGGATATCATCCCTGTATAGGCACGGCCGAAACGCCCGCGCGATCGGGCCCAAGGGAGCAGCATGCCGGATGGCCTATCCGCACAATCAGGGTCTGTACGATAGCCGCAACGAGCATGACGCCTGCGGCGTCGGCTTCATCGCCAACATCCGTGGCGAGAAATCCAACGCGATCGTCCAGCGCGGCCTCGAGATCCTGCTCAAGATCGACCATCGCGGCGCGGTCGGCGCCGATCCGCTGCTCGGCGACGGCGCCGGCATCCTGATCCAGATTCCCGACGCGCTGCTGCGCGCCTGGGCCGCCGGCATCGGCGTCACCCTGCCCGCGCCCGGCGACTATGGCGTCGCCATGTGCTTTCTGCCGCGCGACGCCGCCGCGCGCGACCTGGCGGTCGGCAATTTCGAGAAGTTCATCGCCAAGGAAGGCCAGCATCTGATCGGCTGGCGCGACGTTCCGGTCGACACCGCCGGCCTCGGCCAGGCGGTGCTCGACGAGATGCCGGTGATCCGCCAGGCGATCATCGGCCGCGGCGGCGACTGCGCCGACCAGGATGCGTTCGAGCGCAAGCTGCTCGTCATCCGCAAGCAGACCCAGAACCCGCTCGAAGCCCTCGCCCGCAAGCACGACCTGCCGGGCCTGACCGATCTCTACATGCCGTCCTTCTCGACCCGCACCGTGGTCTACAAGGGGCTGCTGCTCGCGGGCCAGGTCGGCAGCTTCTACAAGGACCTGTCCGATCCGCTGACCACCTCGGCGATCGCGCTGGTCCACCAGCGCTTCTCGACCAACACCTTCCCGAGCTGGAAGCTGGCGCACCCCTACCGCTTCATCGCCCACAACGGCGAGATCAACACGGTGCGCGGCAACGTCAACTGGATGAACGCGCGCCGCCGGACGATGGAGTCCGACCTGATCGGCGCCGATCTCGACAAGATCTGGCCGATCATCCCGCACGGCCAGTCGGACACCGCCTGCCTCGACAATGCGTTGGAGCTGCTCGTCGCCGGCGGCTATTCGCTGGCGCATGCGGTGATGATGCTGATCCCGGAAGCCTGGGCCGGCAACCCGCTGATGGACCCGGCGCGCAAGGCCTTCTACGAATATCACGCCGCGCTGATGGAGCCGTGGGACGGCCCCGCCGCCGTCGCCTTCACCGACGGCCGCCAGATCGGCGCGACGCTCGACCGCAACGGCCTGCGCCCCGCCCGCTTCCTCGTCACCGACGACGACCATGTGATCATGGCGTCGGAATCGGGCGTGCTGCCGGTTCCCGAGGAGAAGATCGTCCGCAAGTGGCGCCTCCAGCCCGGCAAGATGCTGCTGATCGACATGGAGCAGGGCCGGATCATCGAGGACGAGGAGATCAAGGCCAGCCTCGCCGAGGCCGAGCCCTACGCCAAGTGGCTCGAGGCCAACCAGTACAAGCTCAAGGACCTCGAGGTGCTGGCAACCGACGACGGGACCGCCACCCCCGCCCTGCCCAACGACCCGCAGGCGCTGCTCGATCGCCAGCAGGCGTTCGGCTATTCGCAGGAGGACATCGCCCGATTCCTCGAACCGATGGCCCGCGCCGGCGAGGACCCGATCGGATCGATGGGCACCGACACGCCGATCGCCGTGCTCTCGGCCCGGCCGCGCCTGCTCTACGACTATTTCAAGCAGAATTTCGCGCAGGTCACCAACCCGCCGATCGATCCGATCCGCGAGGAACTGGTGATGTCGCTGGTGTCGATGATCGGCCCGCGCCCGAACCTGCTCGGCCGCGAGGCCGGCACCCACAAGCGGCTGGAGGTCGACCAGCCGATCCTCACCAACCGCGACCTGACCCGCATCCGTTCGGCCGAGGAGCAGCTCGACGGCGCCTTCCGCACCGAGACGATCGACATCACCTGGGACGCCGCGACCGGGGCCGACGGCCTCGCCATGGCGCTCAAGGAGATGTGCTGGGCGGCGACCGAGGCGGTGCTCGCCGACAAGAACATCCTGATCCTGTCCGACCGCGCCCAGAGCGCCGACCGGATCGCGATGCCCGCGCTGCTCGCCACCGCCGCCGTCCACCATCATCTCGTCAAGCAGGGGCTGCGCATGCAGACCGGCCTCGTCGTCGAGACCGGCGAGGCGCGCGAGGTCCATCATTTCTGCGTGCTCGCCGGCTATGGCGCGGAGGCGATCAACCCCTGGCTCGCCTTCGACACGCTGGAGGAGATCCGCGTCCGCCAGGAGCTGCCGCTGTCGCCCAACGGGGTGCAGAAGAACTACATCAAGGCGATCGGCAAGGGCATCCTCAAGGTCATGTCCAAGATGGGCATCTCGACCTATCAGAGCTATTGCGGCGCGCAGATCTTCGACGCGATCGGCCTGTCGTCGGCCTTCGTCGACAAATATTTCACCGGCACCGCGACGACGATCGAGGGCATCGGCCTGGCCGAGCTCGCCGAGGAGACCGTCCGCCGCCACGCCGCCGCCTATGGCGACAACCCGATCTACCGCAACATGCTCGATGTCGGCGGCGTCTACGGCTACCGCATCCGCGGCGAGGAGCATGCCTGGACGCCCGAGAGCGTCTCGGCGCTCCAGCATGCGGTGCGCGGCAACAGCAAGGAGCGCTACGAGGCGTTCGCCCGCTCGATCAACGAGCAGAACGCCCGGCTGCTGACGATCCGCGGCCTGATGACGCTGAAGAAGGTCGACCGGCCGCTGTCGATCGACGAGGTCGAGCCGGCCTCCGAGATCGTCAAGCGCTTCGCCACCGGGGCGATGAGCTTCGGCTCGATCTCGCGCGAGGCGCACACCACGCTGGCGATGGCGATGAACCGCATCGGCGGCCGTTCGAACACCGGCGAGGGCGGCGAGGAAGCCGATCGCTTCAAACCGCTGCCCAACGGCGACTCGATGCGCTCGGCGATCAAGCAGGTCGCCTCGGGCCGGTTCGGCGTCACCGCCGAATATCTGGTCAACGCCGACGACATCCAGATCAAGATGGCGCAGGGCGCGAAGCCCGGCGAGGGCGGCCAGCTGCCCGGCGACAAGGTCGACAAGAACATCGCCCGCGTCCGCCATTCGACGCCAGGCGTCGGCCTGATCTCGCCGCCGCCGCACCACGACATCTATTCGATCGAGGACCTGGCGCAGCTCATCCACGACCTCAAGAACGTCAACACCGGCGCCCGCATCTCGGTGAAGCTGGTGTCGGAGGTCGGCGTCGGCACGGTCGCGGCCGGCGTCTCCAAGGCGCGCGCCGACCATGTCACCATCTCCGGCTATGAGGGCGGCACCGGCGCCTCCCCGCTCACCTCGCTCACCCATGCCGGCAGCCCGTGGGAGATCGGCCTGGCCGAGACCCAGCAGACGCTGCTGCTCAACGGCCTCAGGAGCCGCATCGCGGTGCAGGTCGACGGCGGGCTGCGCACCGGCCGCGACGTCGCGATCGGCGCGCTGCTGGGGGCCGACGAGTTCGGCTTCGCCACCGCGCCGCTGATCGCCGCCGGCTGCATCATGATGCGCAAATGCCACCTCAACACCTGCCCGGTCGGCGTCGCCACCCAGGACCCGGTGCTGCGCGCGCGCTTCACCGGCCAGCCCGAGCATGTGATCAACTATTTCTTCTTCGTCGCGGAGGAGCTGCGCCAGATCATGGCGGAGATGGGCTTCCGCACGATCGAGGAGATGGTCGGCCGGGTCGACCGGATCGACATGCGTCCGGCGCTCGACCATTGGAAGGCGCACGGCGTCGACCTCGGCCGCCTGCTCCACCAGGCGCCGCCGGCGATGGGCAACACGCTCCACCACTCGCAGTTCCAGGACCACGGCCTCGACGCCGCGCTCGACAACCACCTGATCGCCGCCGCGATGCCGGCGCTCGAACAGGGCGAGCCGGTGGTGATCGAGCGGCCCGTCGCCAACGTCAACCGCACCGTCGGCGCGATGCTGTCGGGCGAGGTTGCGAAGCGCCACGGCCATGAGGGCCTGCCGGAGAACAGCATCACCGTCCGCCTGACCGGCGTCGCGGGGCAGAGCTTCGGCGCCTTCCTGGCGCATGGCGTCACCCTGGAGCTGACCGGCGACGGCAACGACTATGTCGGCAAGGGCCTGTCGGGCGGCCGCGTGATCGTCCGCCAGCCGGCCGGAGTCGACCGCGATCCGCTGGAGAACATCATCGTCGGCAACACCGTGCTCTACGGCGCGATCGCGGGCGAGGCCTATTTCCAGGGCGTCGCGGGCGAGCGCTTCGCGGTTCGCAACTCGGGCGCGATCGCGGTGGTCGAGGGCACCGGCGACCATGGCTGCGAATATATGACCGGCGGCGTGGTCGCCGTGCTCGGCCGCACCGGGCGCAACTTCGCGGCGGGCATGTCGGGCGGCATCGCCTATGTCCACGACGCCGACGGGCTGTTCCGCCAGCGCTGCAACCTGGCGATGGTCGACGTCGAGCCGATCGACCCCGCCGCCGACGCCGACGTCGAGGAGGGCCGCCCGCACCAGCGCGCCGCCAGCGTCCACGACTATGGCATGGGCGACATGCTCCGCCACGACGCGGCGCGGCTGCGCATCCTGCTCGAACGGCATCATCTCCACACCGGCAGCGATCAGGCCGCCGCGCTGCTGGAGGATTGGGACACCACGCTGTCGCGCTTCGTGAAGGTCATGCCGCGCGACTATCGGCGGGCGTTGCAGCAGCTTGAGGCCGAGCGCCTCGCCGCCGCCAACGTCGCCGCCGAATGACCGGAGATTGATGATGGGCAAGGCAACCGGATTTCTCGAGATCGAGCGCAAGGACCGCGGCTACGCCAAGCCCGGCGAGCGGCTGAAGCACTGGAACGAGTTCGTCGTCCCGCTCGCGGGCAACGACCTGCGCGATCAGGCGTCGCGCTGCATGAATTGCGGCATCCCCTTCTGTCACAATGGCTGTCCGGTGAACAACATCATCCCGGACTGGAACCATCTCGTGTTCGAGGATGATTGGAAGAACGCGCTGGAAGTTCTTCATTCCACGAATAATTTCCCGGAGTTCACCGGGCGCGTCTGCCCCGCCCCGTGCGAGGCGGCCTGCACGCTGAACATCCAGGACACCCCCGTCACGATCAAGTCGATCGAATGCGCGATCGTCGATCGCGGCTGGGAGGAAGGCTGGATCATGCCGCAGCCGCCGGCCCGCAGGACCGGCAAGTCGGTCGCCGTCGTCGGATCGGGCCCGGCCGGCCTCGCCTGCGCGCAGCAGCTCGCCCGCGCCGGCCACAGCGTCACCCTGTTCGAGAAGAACGACCGGATGGGCGGACTGCTCCGCTACGGCATCCCCGACTTCAAGATGGAGAAGCATCTGATCAACCGCCGGCTGGTGCAGATGGAGGCCGAAGGCGTCACCTTCCGCACATCGACCGAAGTCGGCGTCCAGGTCTCGCTCGACTCGCTGCGCGAGAATTTCGACGCGATCGTGCTGTCGGGCGGCGCCGAGAAGCCCCGCCCGCTGGAGGTTCCGGGCTTCGAGCTGTCGGGCGTCCGCTATGCGATGGAGTTCCTGACCCAGCAGAACAAGCGGGTCGCCGGCGACGACGAGCTGCGCGCCGCGCCGCGCGGCTCGCTGACCGCGACCGGCAAGCATGTCGTCGTGATCGGCGGCGGCGACACCGGTTCGGACTGCGTCGGCACCTCGAACCGCCAGGGCGCCGCCTCGGTCACCCAGCTCGAGATCATGCCCCGCCCGCCCGAGAAGGAGGCGAAGGCGCTGTCCTGGCCGAACTGGCCGCTCAAGCTGCGCACTTCGTCGAGCCATGAAGAGGGCTGCGAGCGCGACTGGGCGGTCGTCACCAGGCGCGCGATCGGCACCAACGGCCAGCTCACCGCGCTCGAATGCGCGCGGGTCGAGTGGGTCGACGGCCGGATGCAGGAGGTGCCGGGCAGCGCGTTCACGCTGAAGGCCGACCTCGTCCTGCTGGCGATGGGCTTCCTCGGCCCGAACACCGCCGGGATGATCGAGCAGGCCGGCGTCGAGCTCGATCCGCGCGGCAACGTCAAGGCCGACACCAGCGGCTATGCGACCAGCCAGGACGGCATCTTCGCCTGCGGCGACATGCGGCGCGGCCAGAGCCTGATCGTCTGGGCGATCCGCGAGGGCCGCCAATGCGCCCGCGCGGTCGATCTCCACCTGATGGGCCGCACCGACCTGCCGAACTGATCGGCCCTTGCCCTGCCCCGCCCGCTCCCTATCTCAAGGGAGCGGGACCGGGCCCCTCTGGCGATCCATCGGATCGTGATGTCGGACCGCATCGAGCATGCTCGGTGACGCGGGGTCCATCTTCCTCACGCGCCGGGCGCACCATCGAGGGAGACGACCATCATGTCCATGAACTGCCCCGTCTGCGCGGTGCCGCTGACGATGAGCACGCGCCAGAATGTCGAGATCGACTATTGCCAGCAATGCCGGGGCGTCTGGCTCGACCGCGGCGAGCTCGACAAGATCATCGAGCGCTCGGTCGCCGAGCTCGCGCCGCAGGCGCCGCCGCGCGGCCCTGATCCCGCGCCGCCGCCGTCCTACGGCCGCCCTCATGACGACCGCTACAAGTACAAGCGGAAGAAGAGCTTCCTGGAGGAGCTGTTCGACTAGCCACATCACCCCCCTCCCTTTCAAGGGAGGGGCCCGGGGGTGGGTGACGGAGCCGAGGGGCTCGACGCCCCTCGGCGGAGTTCCATGGAATGGCCGGGGCAGGCTCGCTGCGCTCGCCACCCACCCCTTGATCCCCTCTCTTGAAAGGGAGGGGAAAGTCATGGCCTCAAGCCGCCGCCTTGGCCCGGCTCGCGCGCTTGCGCTCGTGGGGGTCGAGGTGGCGCTTGCGCAGCCGGATCGACTTCGGCGTCACCTCGACGAGCTCGTCGTCGTCGATATAGGCGATCGCCTGCTCCAGCGTCATCCGCTTCGGCGGGGTCAGGCGGATCGCGTCGTCCTTGCCGCCCGAGGCGCGGAAGTTCGTGAGCTGCTTCGCCTTCATCGGGTTGACTTCGAGATCGTCGGTCTTGGCGTTCTCGCCGACGATCATGCCCTCGTAGAGCGCCTCGCCATGGCCGACGAACAGGATGCCGCGATCCTCGAGCGGGCCGAGCGCATAGCTGTTCGCCTCGCCCGCGCCGTTGGAGATCAGCACGCCGTTCTTGCGGCCTTCGATATTGCCCTTGTGGGGGCCGTATTTCTCGAACAGCCGGTTCATGATGCCGGTGCCGCGCGTGTCGGACAGGAACTCGCCATGATAGCCGATCAGGCCGCGCGACGGCGCCGAGAAGGTGATGCGGGTCTTGCCGCCGCCCGACGGGCGCATGTCGGTCATCTCGGCCTTGCGCTGCGCCATCTTGTCGACGACCGTGCCCGAATAATCGTCGTCGACGTCGATCACGACGGTCTCATAGGGCTCCTCGCGGCCGCCCTGCTCATTCTCGCGGAACAGCACGCGCGGGCGGCTGATGCCGAGCTCGAAGCCCTCGCGGCGCATCGTCTCGATCAGCACGCCGAGCTGGAGCTCGCCGCGGCCGGCGACCTCGAAGCTGTCCTTGTCATCGCTCTCGGTCACCTTGATCGCGACGTTCGATTCCGCCTCGCGGAACAGACGGTCGCGAATCATCCGGCTCGTCACCTTGCTGCCTTCGCGGCCGGCCATCGGGCTGTCGTTGACGGCGAAGCGCATCGACAGCGTCGGCGGATCGATCGGCTGCGCGTGCAGCGGCTCGGTGACGCTCGGATCGGCGATGGTGTTGGCGACGGTCGCGACGGTCAGGCCCGCGATCGAGATGATGTCGCCGGCCTTCGCCTCGTCGACGGGAACCCGCTCGAGGCCCCGGAACGCCATGATCTTCGACGCGCGGCCGGTCTCGACGACATTGCCCTCGGGATCGAGCGCGTGGACCGGCGAGTTGATCTTGACGGTGCCGCTCTGGACCAGGCCGGTGAGGATGCGGCCGACGAAATTGTCGCGGTCGAGCAGCGTCACCAGGAATTTGAACGGGCCGTTGGGATCGGCCTTCGGCGCCGGCACATGGTCGACGATCTTCTGGAACAGCGGCTTCAGCGTGCCCGAGCGCGCCGACGGGTCCTCATTGGCATAGCCGTTGCGGCCGCTGGCGAACAGGACCGGGAAGTCGAGCTGCTCGTCGGTCGCGTCCAATGAGACGAACAGGTCGAACACCTCGTCGAGCACCTCCTGGGTGCGCTCGTCCGGCCGGTCGATCTTGTTGACCACGACGATCGGGCGCAGCCCCAGCGCCAGCGCCTTGCCGGTCACGAACTTGGTCTGCGGCATCGCGCCTTCGGAGGAGTCGACCAGCAGGATGACGCCGTCGACCATCGACAGGATGCGCTCCACCTCGCCGCCGAAGTCGGCGTGGCCGGGCGTGTCGACGATGTTGATGCGGGTCCCTTCCCATTCGACCGAGGTGCACTTGGCCAGGATGGTGATCCCGCGTTCCTTTTCGAGGTCGTTCGAATCCATCGCGCGTTCTTCGACGCGCTGGTTGTCGCGGAAAGTGCCCGACTGCCGGAAAAGCTGGTCGACGAGCGTGGTCTTGCCGTGATCGACGTGGGCGATGATGGCCACGTTGCGAAGGCTCATATAATATCCGGTCCTGTTTGGAGGAATCTGGCGCGCGCATAGCGGAATTGGCGCAATGCAACAAGGGCGCCGTTCCGCCCTTTCGACCTTTATCCGCAGGACGGGCCCGATCGCCCGCCGACAAAAAAAGGGCCGGCTCCGAAGAACCAGCCCGTAAGTCATTAGGAGAGGATGCCTGAAAGGCCCGCTCCCTTTGCGGGCCGGTGCCCGATTCGACAAATGCTGATGCGGCAATGACGATTGCAGTAAATGCAATCGTTCGATTTTGAAATGCGCAATCGCAACGCCGGCCGGAGCGGCTCCGCGGTCCGCGCCGTATCGCTTGAATAATGCACCCCATGCGGCCATCTTCCGTCCAACAACGCATCAGGAGACCAAGGGGCATGGCAACCACGACGACGACCGAGGAACCCGATCTGGTGCTGCAGGCGCCGGCTCCGGTGAAGGTGCTCGCTCCGGAGAAGGCCGCCGGTCTCGTGCCGCTCAGCGACGAGCAGCGCTCCAAGCTCGACGAGAAGGTCGACGGCTTCATCGAGGAACTGGTCGCGCAGGACGTCAACAGCCCCGAATTCGGCAAGCGCGTCGATTCGATCAGCAATATGGGCCGCAAGGAGATCGCCGAGGCGGCCGGCCAGTCGAACCGCTTCCTCGACCGTCCCGTCCGCGCGATGGATGCCGACACCGGCGTCGGCGCCGACCTGGCCGAGCTGCGCCGCACCATCGAGGATCTCGACCCCGGATCGAAGGGCGACCTGTTCACCCGCCGGAAGCTGTTCGGGATCATCCCGTTCGGCAGCCGGATGCGCGACTATTTCGACAGCTACAAGTCGGCGCAGAGCCACATCTCCTCGATCCTGCGCAACCTCGCCTCGGGCAAGGACGAGCTGATCAAGGACAATGCCGCGATCGACGTCGAGCGGCAGAATCTGTGGGCGGCGATGGGCCGGCTCGAACAGATGATCCACCTGTCGAAGAAGCTCGACGACAAGCTCGAGGCCAAGGCGCTCGAACTCGACAGCAGCGATCCGGAGAAGGCCAAGACGATCCGCGAGACCGCTTTGTTCTACGTCCGCCAGCGCAGCCAGGACCTGCTGACCCAGATGGCGGTCACCGTGCAGGGCTATCTCGCGCTCGACCTGGTCAAGAAGAACAATGTCGAGCTGGTGAAGGGCGTCGACCGCGCCTCGACCACCACCGTCTCGGCGCTGCGCACCGCGGTGACGGTGGCGCAGGCGCTGACCAACCAGAAGCTGGTCCTCGAACAGATCACCGCGCTCAACACGACGACCGCGAACATGATCGAGTCGACCGGCTCGATGCTCAAGAACCAGACCGGCGAGATCCACAAGCAGGCCGCCGCCTCGACCATTCCGATCGAGACGCTGCAGCGCGCCTTCCAGAACATCTACGACACGATGGACACGATCGACCGCTTCAAGGTCGAGGCGCTGTCGTCGATGAAGCAGACCGTCAACACGCTGACCAGCGAGGTCGAGAAGTCGCGCGGCTATATCGCGCGGGCCGAAGGCGCCAACCAGGCGCAGGCCGAGCCGTTCAAGGCGCTGGAATAGGATAGCGGGACAGCCGATGGCCGACAGCCGCGTCACCATGGACCGCGCCGAGGAAGTGCTCGAACGCATCCGCGCGCGCACCACGCCCCGCGCGATCAAGGCGCATCGCCGCCGCGTCGTCGGCTTCTTCCGCCGGCTCAAATATGCCTTCTTCGCGGTGCTCGGCGTCGCGCTGGCCGGGGGGCTGATCGGCAGCTTCGTCACCCCGCTCGGCATCTGGGGCTTCTTCCTGATGCTGGTGGCGATGGCGATCGTCTTCTTCGGCATCCTCGGCTGGCCGCAGGCGCCCGAACCGACCCCGCAGCAGATGGCGAAGAGCGATCTGCCGCTGCTGCCGTCGCAGACCGAACGCTGGCTGGAGGCGCAGCGCCCCGCCCTGCCCGCGCCCGCGCAGCAACTGGCCGACGCGATCGGCATCAAGCTGGAGGCGATCGGGCCGCAGCTCGCCCAGATCGACCCGCGCGAGCCCGCCGCCTTCGAGTTCCGCAAGTTGATGGCCGAGGAGCTTCCCGAGCTGGTCGAGGGTTACAAGCGCGTGCCCGAGGGGATGCGCCGCGCCGAACGCAACGGCAGCTCGCCCGACCGGCAGCTGGTCGAGGGCCTCCAGGTCGTCGACGAGGAGCTGGCGCGGCTGAGCGAGCAGATCGTCAGCGGCGACCTCAACAAGCTCGCGACCCAGGGCCGCTACCTAGAACTCAAATATCGCGGCGAGGACGGCGAGACGCGCTGAACCGCCCCCATTCCGCCACCGTCACCCCGGCGGAGGATCGTAGGCGGACAGCGGACTGCCGGGGGCAGTCCGCAGCCGGAGATCGGCTCGCAAAGCGAGCCGGGGGGTCTCGGGAGAGAGGAGATAAGGCCGAGGCAGGAACCGCCTGAGATGCCGGCCTCCGCCGGCATGACGGTGAATGGGCCGTCCGATTAACAGTCGGATGCCCCTATCTCCGCCCGTCCGCCCGCTCGATCCCCCGGTACAAGGTCGCCATCGCATCGGGATAAGACGGGCCGCCGCACGTCGTCAGCGCCTCGGGGATGACGATCCGCCGGCCCGGCGGCACCGCGCGGCGGAGCAGCGGGTGCTGGAGCAGCTCGGTTCCCTTGTCGCGGACCTGGTCGCCATTCTCGACGAGCAGGAAGTCGGGCCGCGCCACCGCCATCTCCTCCAGCGACAGGCGCGACAGCATCGGCCGGTCGAGCCGGGTGGCGAGGTTGGTCAGCCCGGCGCGACGCATCATCTCGTCGATCAGCGTCCCCTGCCCGGTCAGATAGCCGCGCCGCTGATAATAGGCCGCGATCCGACCCCGCCCTGGCGGCGGGCCCAGCGCCCTGATCCGGGCGCGCATCGCCGCGATCAGCGCCTCGCCGCGCGCGGGATGGCCGATCTCGGCGGCGATCGTCCGCGCGGTCCGCTCGATGCCGGCGAAGCTGTCGGCCCAGCCGATGTCGACGAGCCGCACCTTGCGGCTGCGCAGCACCGCCAGCGCCGCCGGGGTGCCGAAGCCCGAGGTGAAGACCAGGTCGGGCTTCAGCGTCAGCATCTCCTCGGCGCTGCCGCGCACCGCCGGAAAGCGCCGCGCCTTCGCGACGCCCCACGACATCGCCGGATCGTGCGAGAAGCGGTTGAGCGCGACGATCTGGCCCGGATCGGCGAGCAGCAGCAGATATTGGTCGGCGCACAGGCTGAGCGAGACGATCCGCCGCGGCGCGGCCGACAGCGGGCCCGCCGCCGTGAGCGCCAGCGACAACCCCGTCAGGAGCCGGCCAAGATTTCGGAACCGCATCGGCTTCTCATTCGGAGAAGGGCCCGCTAGGGTCAAGCCGCCCCGATGAGCAGCACCTTCCCCAAGCGCCTGATCCTGATCGCCGCGCTGGCCGCCGCCGCGCTGCTGCTTGCCGTCGGCTCGCTGCTGACCGGGCCGACGCGCTTCGGATCGGGCGAGATCGCGGCGATCCTGGCGGGCGGCGGCGATCCGGTGCTGCGCGCCGTGCTGCTCGAACTGCGACTGCCGCGCGCGCTGCTCGGCCTGCTGGTCGGCGGGATGCTCGGCCTCGGCGGCGCCGTCCTGCAAGGCTATCTGCGCAACCCGCTCGCCGAGCCGTCGGTGCTCGGCACCTCCAACGTCGCGGCGCTCGGCGCGGTGATCGCGCTCTATTTCGGGCTTGCCCAGGCGCATCCGCTGGCGCTGCCGCTGCTCGCGGTCGCCGGGGCGCTGCTCGGCCTCGCGCCGCTGCTGCTGCTCGCCGGGCGCGCCGAAAGCCCGCTCTCGCTGATCCTCGCCGGGATCGCGGTCGGCACGCTCGGCGGCGCGGGGATCAGCCTCGCGCTCAACCTCGCGCCCAATCCGTTCGCGGCGATGGAGATCATGAGTTGGCTGATGGGGTCGCTCGAGGATCGCTCGTTCGAGCATTTCTGGCTGGCGCTGCCCTGCATCGCGATCGGCGCGACGCTGCTGCTGTGGAACGCTCGCGCGCTCGACGCGCTGACCCTGGGCGAGGACGCCGCCCGGACGCTCGGCGTCGACCTGCGCGCGCTGCGCTGGCGGCTGCTCGCCGGGGTCGCGATCGGGGTCGGCGGCGCGGTCGCGGTGTCGGGCGCGATCGGCTTCGTCGGGCTGATCGTCCCGCACCTGCTCCGCCCGCTCACCGATCGCTCGCCCTCGGCGCTGCTGCTGCCCTCGGCGCTCGGCGGCGCGGCGCTGCTCAGCGCGGCCGACATCGCGGTGCGGCTGATCCCGACCGCCGACAGCGAGCTGCGGCTCGGCGTGCTCACCTCGCTGCTCGGCGTCCCCGTCTTCCTCTACCATCTGGTGCGCGAGCGGCGGCTATGGTGACCCTGTCGATCGAGGCGCTGCGGATCGATCTCGGCGGCCGCGCGATCCTGCACGGCATCGATGCCGAGATGCGCTCGGGCAGCCTGATCGGCGTCATCGGCCCCAACGGCGCCGGCAAGTCCACGCTCGCGCGCGCCGTGACCGGGCTGCTCCGCTCCGCCTCCGGGCGCGTCGCCATCGACGGGACCAACGTCCGCGCCTTTTCGCCCGCCGATCTCGGCCGCCGCATCGCCTATCTGCCGCAGGGGCAGACGGTGCATTGGCCGCTGACGGCCGAGCGGCTGGTCGCGCTCGGCCGCCTGCCCCATCTCGCCCCCTTCTCGGCCATGGCGCGCGCCGATCGCGACGCGATCGAGCGGGCGATGGCGCGCGCCGACGTCGGCGGCCTGCGCGAGCGGGTCGTCACCGAACTGTCGGGCGGCGAGCGCGCCCGCGTGCTGATCGCCCGCGCGCTGGCGGCCGAGGCGCCGGTGCTGGTGGTCGACGAGCCGCTCGCCGCGCTCGACCCCGGCCACCAGCTCGAACTCATGGACCTGATGCGCGCCGAGGCCGAAGCGGGGACGCTCGTCCTGCTGATCCTCCACGACCTGGCGATGGCCGCGCGCTTCTGCGACCGGCTGCTGCTGCTCCATGAAGGTCGGCTGGTCGCGGACGGCGCCCCCGGCGCGGTGCTGACCCCCGAATATTTGAGCGACTGCTATAATATTCGCGCCTGGACCGGCACGATCGAGGGTCAGGCGGTGGTGCTACCGATCGAGCGGTCGTCGCCGCCCGGCGCGGCGAAGCTGAGATAGGCGAGCCGCCGCACCTCGCGCCGGCCGCGCACGACGGTGGCGAGGATCAGCCCGCAGAACAGGTTGAGGAAGGCGAGGATCATCAACCCGGTGGCGAGCATCGCGGTGGGCAGCCGCGGCACCAGCCCGGTCTGGAAATAGGTGATGCCGAGCGGGATGGCGAGCAGCACGGCGAACAGCGCCAGCGCCGCCGCGATCACCCCGAAGAACAGCATCGGCTTCTCGATCCGGAACAGCGTCGCGATCGTCCAGAGGATGCGCCAGCCGTCGCGATAGGTCGACAGCTTCGACGCCGACCCCTCCGGTCGCGCGCCATATTGGGTGACGAGCTCGCCGACCGGCATCTGCAGCTCCAGCGCGTGGATGCTGATCTCGGTCTCGATCTCGAAGCCCGCCGAGAGCACCGGGAAGCTCTTCACGAACCGTCGCGAGAAAACCCGATAACCCGATAGGATATCGGAGAAAGTCCGTCCAAACAGGCGCGCCAGCAGGCCGGTCAGCATGCGGTTGCCGAAACGGTGCCCGCGCCGATAGGCGGCCTCGACCTCCGACTTGCGCGCGCCGACCACCATGTCGAGCCGCTCGTCGAGCATCATCCGGATCATCTCCGGCGCCGCGGCGGCGTCATAGGTCGCGTCGCCGTCGGCCATCACATAGATGTCGGCCTCGACGTCGGAGAACATCCGCCGCACGACATGGCCCTTGCCCTGCATCCGCTCGGTCCGGACGATCGCGCCGGCGGCGCGGGCGACCTCGACCGTGCGGTCGCGACTATTGTTGTCGAACACGTAGATGCGCGCGTCGGGCAGCGCCCGGCGGAAAGCCGCGACCGTCGCGCCGATCGCCGCTTCCTCGTTGTAGCAGGGCAGGATCACGGCGATATCGGGCGTCATGACGGCCTGATAGCCGGGGCCGCGGGGCTTGTCATCCGTCCGTGGCGCGCGCTTCCCCGGCGCCGCGCCAGAGCAGGCCGGCAATGATCGCCGCCAGCGGCAGCAGCCAGACGATCCGCGCCTGATAGCGCGCCTGCGGCTCGGATATGCCGCCGCCGAGCAGCGCGTTGGCCGCCAGCGCGACGACGATCAGCAGCAGCCAGAGACGAAGGTCGTCCCGCCGCTCGCCGCCCCGCCGCGCATCGACCGCCAGCCAGGCCAGCAGCAGCAGGATCGCGGCGACGATCGCGCCCTGTTGCAGCCGCGCGATCGCCGGCTGCGGCCACAGCCCCCGGCCGCCCAGGCTGGCCTGCAACGCCGCCCGCTCGCGCGGCGGCAGCGCCGGCCAGCAATGCGGGCCCGCGACGCAGGCATAGTTGAGCAGGTCGGCCTCGACCGCGATCGCCTGCCGCCAGCCATTGCAGAGGATGTCCGCCCCTTGCGCCAGCGGATGATCGGCAAGCACCGCCAGGGCGAAGGCCTTGTCCTCGGCCGACAGCGCCCGGCGGGTCGCGGCGTCGGCGAACATATAGCCGCCCTTCGCCGGATCGTGCGACCAGAGCAGGTCCGCCACCACGACCTCGTCGCGATCGGCCCAGGCGCAGGCGGCGAACCCCGCCTCCGGGCAATGGCGGCGCAGATAGTCGAGGCCGGGCCCGTCCGCCATGAAGCGCGCGGTGAGCAGCGGGACGAGCAGCGGCTTGCGACCGAACACCTGCTCGACCACCGTCGAGGTGAGCAGCACCGACGCGATCCCGGCGGCGAGGATCAGCAGCGTCGGCGCGATCGGCGCGACGATCCGCGCGCGGGGCCAGTGCCCCGCCCACGCCCGGATCGCCAGCACCGCCGCCATCGCCGCGACGATCAGGATATGGGTGAGGTGCGCGACCACCGACAGCAGCAGCAGCGCGAGCAGCCCGATCCGCTCGCCCCGCGCCAGCCGTCCGCGATCGATCGCGAGCAGCAGGAAGGCGAGGATGCCGATCCCGGCGAGCAGGTCGGGCATCAGCAGGCCGGTGAAATAGGGCAAGGCGGTGACCGCCGACAGCAGCAGCACCGTCCCCGCGACGGTCGCCGGCCGGGCGAGCCCGAACAGGCGCAGCGCGACGCGGACCAGCCAATAGGCGATCGCCGCCTGGGCGACGACGAACAGCCAGAAGCGGCTGAGCAGGTAGCTGAGCCACAGCAGCGCCCCGAAATAGGGCGAGCGGCCGGCCATGATGCTCTCGCTGGCGAGGTCGTTGCCGCGCGCGCCGACATGGCGGTCGGCGTCGCGCGCCTTGCCTTCGGGGTCGAGCGAGCGGCGATAATGCTCGGTCCATTCGGTGCGGATGCGCTCGCCCGAGAAGATATAGGCGGCGCTGTCGGCGGCGCGGACATAGGCGGTGCTGTCGGGGAAATAGAAGGGCTGCCCGTTGATAAAGGCAGGCCAGGCCAGCGCCAGCACGCAGCCCAGATGGAACAGCCATCGCTGAAGCACCGCCCCGATCCCCGCATCAAACCCCATCCCGTCATCCGGGATTAGCGATGGCATTGCAACCGATGTTGGGGCAGCAGGGGACGGGATGCATGAAGATTACAATCTTTTCGTCACCATCGTCGAGGCCGGCAGCCTGTCCGCCGCGGGCCGGCGGCTGCGCATCTCCCCGGCGATGGTGTCGAAGCGGCTCGCCCGGCTCGAGGCACGGCTCGGCGCGACGCTGGTCCATCGCACCACGCGGCGGCTGCTGCTCACCGACGTCGGCCAGGGCTTCTACGAGGACGCCAGCCACATCCTCGACGCGGTCCGCACCGCCGAGGCGCGGGTGGCCGGGCGGGTCGGGCAGCCGGGCGGGCGGCTGCGCGTCTCGGCGCCCACCTCGTTCGGGCGGATGCACGTCGCGCCCTATCTCCGCGCCTTCCTCGATCGCTATCCCCGGATCGAGCTGTCGCTCGACCTCGACGACGGCTTCGTCGACCTGCTCGGCGAACGGATCGACGTCGCGATCCGCATCGCCACCCGGCCGGAAGGATCGCTGGTCGCGCATCACCTCGCCGAGAATCGCCGCATCCTCTGCGCCGCCCCCGCCTATCTCGCCGCGCAGGGCACGCCCGCGACCCTCGCCGACCTCTCCCGCCACCGGCTGCTCGCCGCCGACCACCAATTCCCCTGGCGGCTCGAAGGGCCCGACGGCCCGGTGGGGCTCGACGGGGTGAGCGCGGTCCGCACCAATTCGAGCGAGGTCGCGCGCGAGCTGACCGTCGCCGGGCTCGGCATCGCGCTGCGGTCGACCTGGGACGTCGGCCCGGCGCTGCGCGACGGATCGCTGGTCCGCATTCTGCCGGAGATCAGCGGCGCGACCGACGTCGCCATTTACGCCGTGCAGCCGCGCGGCACCGCCGGCGCGCCCAATGCCGGCGCCTTCGTCGACCATTTCCGGGCGCTCTTCTCGCCGGTGCCGCCCTGGGATAGGTGACGGTCATGCTTGAAGAACTTCGCGACATCATGGCGCGCCTGCGCGACCCGGAAACCGGCTGCCCCTGGGACGTCGAGCAGGATTTCCGCACCATCGCCCCCTATACGATCGAGGAGGCCTATGAGGTCGCCGACGCGATCGAGCGCGACGACATGGCGGCGCTGCGCGACGAGCTGGGCGATCTCCAGCTCCAGGTCGTGTTCCACGCCCGCATGGCCGAGGAGGCCGGCGCGTTCGACCTGAAGGACGTGCTCGATTCGATCAGCGCGAAGATGATCCGCCGCCATCCCCATGTGTTCGGCGACGGCGCAAGCCCCGGCTGGGAGGAGATCAAGGCCGCCGAGCGCGCGGGCGCGTCGGAGGACCGCAGCGCGCTGGCCGGGGTCGCGTCCGCCCTGCCCGCGCTGCTCCGCGCCGAAAAGCTCCAGAAGCGCGCCGCGCGCACCGGCTTCGACTGGCCAGATCCCGACGGCGCGCGCGACAAGGTCGCCGAGGAGATCGACGAGGTCCGCACGGCGGCGACCGATGCCGACCGCTTCGAGGAGATGGGCGACCTGCTGTTCGCGGTGGTCAACTGGTCGCGCAAGCTGGGCATCGACCCCGAAGCGGCGCTGCGCGCGGCCAATCTGAAGTTCGAGAAACGCTTCCGCGCGATGGAGGATATCGCCGGGGAGGCCTTCAAGGGCCTGTCGCTCGACGACAAGGAAGCGCTCTGGGTGCGGGTGAAACGATCCTGAACGTCATTCCAGCGAAAGCTGGAATCTCATTGCCTTAGCTCGCTCAGTAAAAGTGCGATCCCAGCTTTCGCTGGGATGACGATGCGCGTCAGCGCGCCTCGAAGCGCGCCAGGTCCTTGTCCGACAGCCGCACCTCGACGATCATCGCGTCGCCCTCGACCTCCTGCCCGATCACCTCGCCATTGGCGTGGAGCCAGGCCAGCGCCGCGCCGTCGGCGATCGGCACCGACAAGGTGCGGACGCGGTTGCCGGTCGACAGCCGGTCGGACACCAGCCGGCGCAGCTCCTCGACGCCCTCGCCGGTCAGCGCCGACAGCGGCGCGACGTCGTCGCGGCGCGCGGCCTCCGCCTCGGTCGCGGCGCGGGCCTCGGGATCGAGCATGTCGATCTTGTTCCAGACCTCCAGGATCGGCGCGCCCTCGCCGGCCTCGCCTGAGCCATGCCCTTCCGGCGCCCTGGGGCCGACGCCGATCTCGCCCAGCACCGCCAGCACGTCGCCCGCCTGGGCGTCGCTGTCGGGGTGGGATATGTCGCGGACGTGGAGGATGATGTCGGCGCCGGTGACCTCCTCCAGCGTCGCGCGGAAGGCGGCGACGAGCTGGGTCGGCAGGTCGGAGACGAAGCCGACCGTGTCGGACAGGATCGCCTTGTCGAGGCCGGGCAGCGAAATCTGCCGCATCGTCGGGTCGAGCGTGGCGAAGAGCAGGTCCTCGGCCATCACCTTGGCCCCGGTCATGCGGTTGAACAGGGTCGACTTGCCGGCGTTGGTGTAGCCGACCAGCGCGATCACCGGCCAGGGCGCGCGCTGCCGCCGGGCGCGGTGGAGGCCGCGGGTGCGGCGCACCTGCTCCAGCTCGCGGCGCAGCTTCGCCATGCGGTCGCGGATCAGGCGGCGATCGGCCTCGATCTGGGTCTCGCCCGGGCCGCCGAGGAAGCCGAAGCCGCCGCGCTGCCGTTCGAGATGGGTCCAGCTCCGTACCAGCCGGCCCGCCTGATAGTCGAGATGGGCGAGCTCGACCTGCAGCCGGCCCTCGGCGGTCGCCGCGCGCTCGCCGAAGATCTCCAGGATCAGGCCGGTGCGGTCGATCACCTTGGCCTCGGTCGCCTTCTCCAGGTTGCGTTGCTGGATCGGGGTCAGCGCCGCGTCGACGATGATCAGCTCGGCCTCGCCCTGGCGGGCGGCAAGTGCGATCTGGTCGACCTGGCCGGAGCCGAACAGGGTCGCGGGCTTGGGATCGCGCAGGCGGAAGGCGAGCTTGTCGACCACGTCGACCCCGATCGCGGCGGCAAGCCCTGCCGCCTCGTCGAGTCGCGCCTCCGCGCTGCGAGGATTGTCGCCGGAACGTTCGGGCAGGGCCACCAGCGCTCGCGCGCCGCGGCTCAGCCCGTCGTCCTCGTCACGGTTGAAGACGCTCAATCGTCGTCCGTGCTGTCGATCTCGGCCAGGTTGATCGGATGCGCCGGCTGCACCGTCGAGATCGCATGCTTGTAGACGAGCTGGCTGAGACCATCCCGCCGCAGCAGCATGCAGAACAGGTCATAGGCCGCGATCTCGCCCTGGAGCATGACGCCGTTGACGAGGAACATCGTCACCGGCTCGCGCGCCTTGCGCACCGCCGAGAGGAACACCTCCTGCAACAGGTGGGACTTCTTGTCCTCGAAGCTCTTGTCGATCTCCGCCATGTCGAGCGGATGCGCGGGCATCACCGTCGAGATGGCGTGCTTGTAGATGAGCTGCGACTGGCCGTCGCGGCGCAGCAGGACCGAGAAATTGTCGAACCAGGTGATGATGCCCTGGAGCTTGACGCCCTTCACGAGGAACATCGTGACGGGCGTCTTGGTCTTACGGACCGAGTTGAGGAAGATATCCTGAAGATTATTGACCTTGTCGGCCATTGCCGGTCTCCGGTCTTGGCGGGTCATGGCCCGCTGATTGCGCCGTTGCATGGCGTCGTGCAGCCCGCGCCACATGCGGGGCTGGGTGCTTCATATAGCAGCTTGGCGGGCGCGTCCATCTCGCAGTTGCAGCAAAACCGCTCGCTTCGCCGCAACCCTCCCATCGTCATCCTGACGAAAATCAGGATCTCCCTTCTTCTTCAACATCTTGCCAGAGCTTACTGAAAGACAGTGAGATCCCGGCTTTCGCCGGGATGACGGTCCGGAGGTTACTCCTCCCCCTCCTCCCGCGGATCGACCAGTCCCAGCGTCTTGAGCTTGCGGTGGAGCGCCGAGCGCTCCATGCCGATGAACGAGGCCGTCTTCGAGATATTGCCCGAGAAACGGCGGATCTGGACGCGCAGATATTCGCGCTCGAACGTCTCGCGCGCCTCGCGCAGCGGCGTCCCCATGATCGATCGGGCCGCCTCGCCCGGCGCCAGCCGCGCCTGGTCGCTCAATATCTCGGGCGGGAGCATGTCGAGTTCGATCTGGCCGATCCGCTCGCCGGGCGCGAGGATGATCGTCCGCTCGACGATATTGCGGAGCTGACGGACATTGCCCGGCCAGTCGTAGGTTTGCAGCGCGCCGACCGCATCGTCGGTGACGACCGGAGTCGGCACCCGCCGTTCGGAGGCGAAGCGCGCCAGGAAATGTTCGACCAGCGCCGGGATGTCCTCGCGCCGCTCGGCCAGCGGCGGGATGTTCACCGGCACGACGTTGAGTCGATAATAGAGGTCCTCGCGGAAACGCCCGGCGGTGATCTCCTCGGCCAGGTTGCGCGAGGTGGCCGAGACGACGCGGACGTCGACCTTGACGATGCGCTGCCCGCCGACCCGGTTGAACGCCTGTTCAGTCAGCACCCGCAATATCTTCGCCTGGGTGGTGAGCGGCATGTCGGCGATCTCGTCGAGGAACAACGTGCCGCCATGCGCCTGTTCGAGCAGGCCGGGGCGAAGCAGCTCGCCATTCTCCTCGACCCCGAACAGCTCCTCCTCGACCCGCTCGGGCTCCATCCGCGCCGCGCTGACGACGATGAAGGGCGCCTGCGCGCGGTGGCTCCAGACATGGAGGAGGCGCGCCGCCACCTCCTTGCCGACGCCGGCCGGGCCGCTGATCAGCACGCGGCTGCCGGTCGCGGCGACGCGTTTCAGCGTGGCGCGGATGCCGTTGATCGCGCCCGAATTGCCGGTGAGTTCCTCCTCCTGGCCAATCTGCGCCTTGAGCGTCGCATTCTCGCGGCGCAGCCGGTCGGTCTCGGTCGCGCGGTCGACCAGCAGCAGCAGATGCTCGGCCTCGAACGGCTTCTCGATGAAGTCGGTCGCGCCGCGGCGGATCGCCGTCACCGCGGTGTCGAGATTGCCGTGGCCCGAGATCATCAGCACCGGCAGGCTCGGGTCGCGGCGCTTGATCTCGTCGAGCAGGTCGAGCCCGTCGAGGCGCGATCCCTGCAGCCAGACGTCGAGCAGCACGAGCGACGGCCGCCGCTCGTCGATCGCCGCGAGCGCCGAGTCGCTGTCGGCGGCGGTGCGGGCGGCATAGCCCTCATCCTCCAGCACGCCCGCCACCAGGTCGCGGATATCCGCCTCGTCGTCGACAATCAGGATTTCGAGCGCCATGCCTCAACCAGTTCCACTTCGCTTGAGTTCGGGGAATTTTGCTTCCTCGGCCGCGTTGCCGGCGCGGTCCGCGCCCTCGACGGCGAGGCTGCCGAGCGCCTCCAGGTCGAAATCCATCTCGACCATGGTGCCGCCGCCGGGCCGGTCGCGCAGCGCCAAGGTACCGAGATGGTCCTCGACGATCTTGCGGACGATGGCGAGGCCGAGCCCGGTGCCGCGCTTGCGCGTCGTCATATAGGGCTCGGTCAGCCGCTCGCGCTCGGGCGGCAGGCCGGGACCGTTGTCGGCCAGCACGATGCGCAGCCGCCGCTCGGCGATGCGGATCGTCATCGCGATCACGCCCGGGGCGTGCTGCGCGGGGTTCTCCTCGATCGCCTCGACCGCGTTCTTGACGAGGTTGGTCAGCGCCTGGCCGAGCTGGCGGCGGTCGCAGATCATCGTCGGGGTCAGCCCCTCGCTGTCAAGGCTGAAGCTGATCGCGGGATGGGCGACCTCCTGCAGGAACATCGCCTGCCGCGCGATGTCGACGATCGCCTCCTCGCGGAAGGCCGGCTTGGGCATGCGCGCGAAGGACGAGAATTCGTCGACGATCCGCCGCATGTCGCCGACCTGGCGGACGATCGTCGCGGTCAGCCGCTCGAACACGCCCGGATCGGACTGGATTTCCTTGCCGTAGCGGCGCTGGAGCCGTTCGGCGGCGAGCTGGATCGGGGTCAGCGGGTTCTTGATCTCGTGCGCGATGCGGCGGGCGACGTCGGCCCAGGCGGCGCGGCGCTGGTCGGCGAGGCGCTGGGTGATGTCGTCGAAGGTCAGCACCCGCGCGCCCTCCGCCGCGACCGCGCGCACCGACAGGGTACGCGGCTCGCCGGCGATGACGATCTGGACCACCGCCTCGCGGTCGCCGGCGTCGAGGATATGGTGCAGCTCGGGCGAGATGTCGGCGAGCGGCCGGCCGTCGACCGGTTCCTCCAGGGCGAGCATCGCCCGCGCCGAGGGATTGACGAGCGTGATCCGGCGGTCGCCGTCGACCGAGATGACGCCCGCGGTCACGCCCGACAGCACCGCCTCGATGAAGGCGCTGCGGCTTTCGAGCTGGCTGTTGGCGGCGACCAGCGCGCCGGTCTGCTCGCCCAGCTTGCGGGTCATGCGGTTGAAGGCGCTGCCGAGCGTGCCGATCTCGTCGGGGCTCGGATCGATATGCACGCGCGCGCTGAGATCGCCGGCCGCGACCCGGCGCGCGGCGGCGACGAGGTCGTTGACCGGGCGGACCAGCCGGTCGGCCACCGTCATCGCCACCCAGATGGCGATGCCGAGGATCGCCAGCGCGATGATCATCAGCAGGATGTTGAAGCGGAGCTGGAGCGCGCGGGCGCGGTCGACGGTCGCGACATAGTCGCCCAGCGCCGATCGCGCGCGGGCGGCCTGGGCCAGCACGTTCCGGTCCGACTGGCGCGAGATGTAGAGATAGGTGCGGCTCGCCGCGTCGAGCAGGATCGTGCCCTCGATCCGGTCGCCCGCCCCGGCGGTGATGCGCGGCTGTCCGCCCGCCAGGAAGGGCAGCGTCGCGGGCGGCAGACGCTTGTCGAGCGGCCGCTTGTCGAGATTGGCGAGCGCGATGAGCTGCGGCGTGCCGGCGCGGTCGACACTGATGATCGCCGCTTCCGACAGGCCGCGATAGGCGACCTGGCGCGCGAAGAAGGGCGCGAAGCGCGGATCGTCGATCGTCGTCGCCGACAGCGCGCTGCGCAGGTCGCCCGACATGGCGAGGATGTCGCCGAGCAGCCGCTCCTTGCTCTCGGTCACATAGGCCTGCGCGACCCGCTCGGAGCTGCGCAGCACGACGGTGGCCTTGTCGGAGAACCAGAATTCGGTGCCGAGCTGGAACAGCAGCGACGCGAAGATCACCACCAGCAGCGTCGGCGCGGTGGCGATCAGCGAGAAGAAGGCGACGAGGCGGACGTGCAGCCGCGCCTTGCCCCCCAGCCCCGACCGCGCCGCGCGGTGCAGCGCCACCCGGCGGGCGGCGAGCACCATCAGCACCATGAACGACAGCAGGTTGGCGCCGAGCAGCAGCGCCACGACGGTCGGCGAGATCGGGATTTCGGGCTTGCCGCTGGCCGTGACGACCCGATAGCTGACCGCGACCACCAGCAATGCGGCCAGCGGCGCCAATATCTCCAGCAAAGGCAGCAGGCGCCGTGGCCGCAGCGCCGTCACCGCGCGCCTGCGCCATCGCCTGGATACAAGCCCATATGCAGCCATCGTGGCCGGATTACCACAAGGGCGTGGCTTCGGGAACACAGTTAACATGCATTTGGTCGAGCGGGGTCGTCGGTCCGGCGATAGCGGCCGATCGGCCCCGCCGATATCGGCGGCCCGACTTTGCTCTTTCCCGCCTCGGTCCGGCTGATATGCTCGCTCATCGACGAGCCATCACAGGATGCCAGCCATGACGTTCAAAGGCCGATCCTCCTTCCTCCTTTCGGCGCTCATCCTGGTCCCGGCGGCGGGGCAGGCGCAAAGCAGCGACGATGTCGCCGACCTGGTCGGCGCCCGCGCCGCCGGGGCGGAGACCCAGATGGAGGCGCGCGGCTATCGCGCGACGGTCAGCAACACCGTCCGCGACCAGCGCTTCACCTTCTGGTGGAACGAGCGGAAAGGACGCTGCGTGTCGGTCTCCACCGTCGACGGCCGCTATGCGTCGATCGATGCCGTCCCGCCGGGGAACTGCGACGCGCAGGACGCGTCCCGCCCAGCCTATGGGGCGCAGCAGGCGCCCGGGCACGACGCGAAATCGCTGGTCCTCGTCTGCTACGGCGCGGGAACCAAGCCGACCGTCGAACCGTCGCGCTATGCTTGGAACCCGTGGAACCACAAATGGGAATGGAGCACGCCCCAGAACGGCGCCAAGGGCTTCAGTTCCGACGTGCAGATCGAGCTCTACGGCGATTCCGGCCGCATCCATCTGGGCAAGAGCCTGGTGCCGCCGATCCACTCGGGCGGCGACAACGGCTGGTGGGACATCGAAAACCTGGCGGTGACGCCGGACCGGATATCGGGCAGCTACCGGCTCAACGGCATGAACAAGCCGCGCTTCACCGTCGATCGGCGCACCGGACGGATCGAGGTCAAGGCCGTCACCAATTTCGCCGGACAATGCGACATGGGCGACTGGGGCAAGGGCCAGCACCGCTTCTAGGACACCGGGTTCAATCCGCCCGGCGCGAGGCCCCCGCGTCGATCCCCAGATCGGTCAGCTTCTTGCGCAAGGTGTTGCGGTTGATCCCCAGCAGCCGCGCGGCGCGGAGCTGGTTGCCCTTGGCCGCCGCCATGCTGAGTTCGAGCAGCGGCCGCTCGACCTCGGCCAGCACCCGGTCGTAGAGCCCGTCGGGCGGCAGCTCGCGGCCGAAGGTGGTGAAATAGCGGGCGAGGTGCTGCTCGACGGCATCGGCGAGGCCGCCGCTGCCCGCCGGCACGGGCGGCGGAACGTCGGCCGTCGGGCGCTGATGGAGCTGCTGCTCGACCAGCGCGGCGGTGATCACGTCCTCGCGGCTGAGCACCGCCAGGCGGCGCATCAGATTCTCGAGCTCGCGGACGTTGCCGGGCCAGCCATGCTGGATCAGCCGCGCGACCGCCCCCGCGTCGAGCGCCTTGCGCGGCAGCCCGTCCGCCGCCGCCCGGTCGAGGAAGAAGCGCGCCAGCTCGCCGATGTCGTCGCCGCGCTGGCGCAGCGCCGGCAGGCGGATCGGCACGACGTTGAGGCGGTAATAGAGGTCCTCGCGGAAGCCGCCGTCGGCGATCAGCCTGGGCAGGTCCTTGTGGGTCGCGGCGATGATGCGAACGTCGGCGCGGATCGAGCGGGTGCCGCCGACCGTGGTGAACTCGCCCGCCTGGAGGACGCGGAGCAGCCGGGTCTGCGCCTCCATCGGCATGTCGCCGATCTCGTCGAGGAACAACGTGCCGCCCTGCGCCTGCTCGAAGCGGCCGGCGCTGCGCGCCTGCGCGCCGGTGAAGGCGCCGCGCTCATGGCCGAACAGCTCGGATTCGATCAGCTCGCGCGGGATTGCGGCCATGTTGATCGCAACGAAGGGTGCCGCGGCGCGTGGCCCGAAATCATGGATGGCGCGCGCGACGAGCTCCTTGCCGGTGCCCGATTCGCCCAGCACCAGCACGGTCAGGTCGTTGGCGACGACCCGCGCGATGGTGCGGTAGACCTCCTGCATCGGCGGCGACCGGCCGATCAGCGGCAGGTCCTCGGCCGCCTCGCCGTCGAACGCCGCCGCGCCGCCGCCCGCCCGCGCCGCCAGCGCATCGGACACGGCGCGGGTCAGCTCGCCCAGGTCGAACGGCTTGGGCAGATAGTCGAACGCCCCCTGCTCTGTCGCGCGCAGCGCCGTGGTGAAGGTGTTCTGCGCCGACAGCACGATCACCGGCAGGCCGGGATTGGTGCGGAGCATCTCCGGGATGATGTCGAGCCCGTTGCCGTCGGGCAGGATCACGTCGGTGACGAGCACTTGCGGATCGAAGCTGGCGAACAGCCGGCGCTGCTCGGCGACCGAGGCCGCCGTCTCGACGATATGGCCGGCGCGGCGCAGCGCCTCGCGCACCACGGTGCGGATGGCGCCGTCGTCGTCGACGACCAGGACCCTGCCCCCGGTTCCGGTCATGCCGTCACCCGCGCGCGCGGGAGCAGGAGGCGGAACACGGTCCGCGACGGCGTGCCTTCGCGCGCATATTCGATGATTCCCCCCTGGTCGGAAACGAGCTTCTCCACCAGCGCGAGGCCAAGGCCACTGCCGGTGCGCTTGGTGGTGACGAACGGATCGAACAGATGCCCTTCGATCTCGGGCGGCGCGCCGGGGCCCTCGTCGATCACGCACAGCTCGATCGGCAGCGGCTGGCGCGCGTCGCCGTCGGCGCGGCGCATCGAGACGCCGTGGCGATAGGCGGTGGTGAGCGTGATCGCCCCCGGCTCCTCGCCCATCGCCTCGGCGGCGTTCTTGAGCAGGTTGATGACGATCTGGATCAGCGAATCGCGATGGCCGAGCACCGCCGGCAGCGACGGATCATAGACCTCGCGGATCACCCGCCCCTGCGCGAAGCCCTTGAGCGCCACCTCGCGCGCATGGCCGAGGATGGCGTGGATGTTCTGCGGCGTCATCTCGATCGGGCGGGTGTCGGTGAAACCCTGCATCCGGTCGATCAGCGCGGCGACGCGGTCGACCTCCTCGCGGATCAGCCGGGTGAGCGGACGCGATTCCTCGTCGCAGCTCGTCTCCAGCAGCTGCGCCGCGCCACGCACCGCCGACAGCGGGTTCTTCACCTCGTGCGCCAGCATCGCCGCGGCGGCGACGGCGGTGCGGGTGCCGCCCTCGCGGTCGATCGACCGCGCCCCGATCGCGCTGCGGGCATGGCCGTGGATCGATACCGCGCGCCAGCCCGGCCGGTCGGGCAGCGGCGCGACCATCAGGTCGACCCGCATCCGCCGCCGGCCCGGCAGGACGATGTCGATGTCATAGGCGGCGAAGGGCGCGTCGCTGGGCATCGTCGTCAGCGGATGGCCGATCGCGTCGAGCACGCCATGCCCGACGATCTGGCTGCGGCTGAGGTTGAACAGCGATTCGCAGGCGGCGTTGATCTCGACGACCTGACCGTCGGGATCGATGGTCAGCACGGCGGTCGCCATCGCCGCCATGATCTCGGCCGCCGAGGGGGCGTCGGCGGGACGATCCGCCGCGGATGCGCGCCGCCCGAAGCGGATCAGGCTGCTGCCCGGGAGAGCCATGGCGCGTAGAATTCTCCGAGCATGGCGATCACCCTGGCGGCGTCGGGCTCCTGGTTGACGGTGTTGCGGAACTCCGCCGAGCCGACCAGCCCCTTGGTGTACCAGCCGATGTGCTTGCGCGCCATGTTGACGCCGACCTCTTTTCCATAGAGTTCGAGCATCGCATGATAATGCGCTAATATAACGTGATATTGCTGCTCGATCGTCGGATCGGGCCTGCGCTCGCCGGTAGCGAGATAATGCATCACCTGCGACAGCAGCCAGGGCCGGCCATAGGCGCCGCGCCCGATCATCAGCCCATCGGCGCCCGACTGGTCGAGCGCGGTCTCGGCATCCTCGATCGAGCAGATGTCGCCGTTGACGATCACCGGGATCGACACCGCTTCCTTGACCCGGCGGATGAACGCCCAGTCGGCCGATCCCTTGTACATCTGGCAGCGGGTACGGCCGTGGACGGTGATCATCTTCACGCCGACATCCTCGGCGATGCGCGCCAGTTCGGGCGCGTTGAGGCTGTCATGGTCCCAGCCCATCCGCATCTTGAGCGTGACCGGCACCTCGACCGCCGCGACCGTCGCCTTGACGATCTCGACCGCCAGTTCGGGCGTCCGCATCAGCGCCGATCCGGCGTCGCCGTTGACGACCTTGCGCACCGGGCAACCCATGTTGATGTCGATGATCGCGGCGCCGCGATCCTGGCTGAGCTTCGCCGCCTCGCCCATCTCCTTCGGCGTGCAGCCGACGAGCTGCATCGACACCGGCTCCTCGGCCGGGTCCCACAGCGCCTTCTGCACCGACTGGCGCGTCTCGCGGATCGCCGCCTGGCTGGCGATCATCTCGGTGACGTTCAGCCCCGACCCGTAGCCGCGCACCACCTTGCGGAACGGCAGGTCGCTCACGCCGGTCATCGGCGCGAGAATCACGGGGTTGTCGATCCGCACGGGACCGATGTCGATGGGGCGCAGTCTGGGGGTCATGAAGCCATATTGCCTAAAAAAGCGGCAATCGCTCTACCCGCAAAGCGGCCGGGGAGCAAGCGAGGTGGCATTGCCCAACCAAATCGTCATTCCAGCGAAAGCTGGAATCTCCCTACCTTCCCACATCCCGGGAAGAAGGGAGATCCTGGCTTTCGCCAGGATGACGGACAAGGGGCGACGGCGGCCCGAGCTTTACTGTTCGAGCCCCCCCACCTAAAGCGCGGCGCATGACGGGGAAGCCCAGCATCGCCGCCTTGATCGTCGCCGCCGGACAGGGCGTCCGCAGCGGCGGCGGCGTGCCCAAGCAATATCGGTGGATCGGCGGCAAGGCGGTGCTCGCCCATGCCGTCGACGCGCTGGCGCGCCATCCGGCGATCGGCAGCGTCCAGCTCGTGATCGGCGCGGGCCAGGAGGACCTCCATGCCGAGGCGGTCGGCGGACGCGCCCTGCCCCCGCCCGTCACCGGCGGCGCGACCCGGCGCGATTCGGTGATCGCCGGGCTGGCGGCGGTCGACGCCGACATCGTCCTGATCCACGACGCCGCCCGCCCCTTCCTGCCCGCCGCGGTGATCGACCGGCTGATCGCCGCGCTCGACGGCAGCGACGGCGCGGTTCCCGCGCTCGCGGTCGCCGACACGCTGGCGAAGGGCGACGCCCTGCTCGGCGACGCCGTGCCGCGCGACGGGCTGCACCGCGTCCAGACGCCGCAGGCCTTCCGCCGCGCCGACATCCTCGCCGCGCACCGCGCCTGGGACCCGGCGCGCGAAGCGACCGACGACGCGCAGGTCGCGCGCGCCCACGGCCTGTCGGTCGCGATCGTCGAGGGCGACCGCAGCCTGGAGAAGCTCACTTTTGCCGCCGATTTCGAGGCCGCCGAGGAAAGGATGGCGATGATCAGCCGCACCGCGATGGGCTTCGACGTCCACGGCTTCACCGCCGGCGACGGCGTCCAGCTCGGCGGCGTCCGCATCGCCCATGACCGCGCCCTCGCCGGGCACAGCGACGCCGACGTCGCGCTCCACGCGCTGACCGACGCGCTGCTCGGCACGATCGCGGCGGGCGATATCGGCAGCCATTTCCCGCCCAGCGACCAACGCTGGAAAGGCGCCGATTCGGCGATGTTCCTGGCCCATGCCCGCGACCTCGTCGCGGCGGCGGGCGGGATCGTCGACTTCGTCGACCTGACCATCATCTGCGAAGCGCCCAAGGTCGGCCCGCACCGCGCGGCGATCCGCGACCGGATCGCCGCCCTGCTCGGCCTGACGGCGGGCCAGGTCAGCGTCAAGGCGACCACCACCGAGCGGCTAGGCTTCACCGGCCGGCGCGAGGGGATCGCGGCACAGGCGGTTGCAACGGTGCGCGTGCCGTCCATATAGCGAAGGGGAAGAGATCGTGACCGAGCACCAAGACACATTGCTGCCCCCCGAGCTGGTCGAGGCCGCGCGCCGGGTGATCGAGGCGAACCGCGCCGAGGGCCGCAAGATCGCGGTGGCGGAGAGCTGCACCGGCGGCCTCGTCGCCGCCGCGCTGACCGAGATTCCGGGATCGTCGGACGTGCTCGGCTGCGGCTTCGTCACCTATTCGAACGAGGCGAAGGTCTCGCTGCTCGGCGTGTCGGTCGAGATGATCGAGACGTTCGGCGCGGTGTCGATCGCGGTCGCCTGGGCGATGGCGCGCGGCGCGCTGGAGCAGAGCGGCGCCGACACCGCGGTGGCGATCACCGGCGTCGCGGGCCCGGGCGGCGGCAGCGAGAAGAAGCCGGTCGGCACGGTGGTGTTCGGCCGCGCGCGGAAAGGCGCCGATCCCGAGGACATCGCCGCCGACAAGCGCCATTTCGGCGACCTGGGACGCGGCGGCGTCCGGCTTCAGGCGGCGCTATGCGCGCTCGAGCTGCTGATGCCGGGGGCGACGCTGGCCGAGGAGCCGTAAAGCTTCGCCGCGCGTTCCTCGAACGCGTTGATCATCATCCTGAGCGCCCGGTCGAACATCTGGCCGGCGATCATCTCGAACAGCCGCGACCGGAACTCGAAGTCGATCGAGAAGTCGACGATCGACCCGCCCTTGCCGTCGGCGGCGAAGGCCCAGTCGTTGTGGAGGAATTTGAGCGGCCCATCGACATAGTCGACATGGATGCTCGCCGGCCGCTGCTTGCTGACCTTCGAGGTGAACTTCTCGCGTAGCGCCTTGAAGCCGACCATCAGGTCGGCGACCATCTCGGTCTCGCTGTCGGAGCGGACGCGCACCGCCGACACCCAGGGCAGGAACTCGGCGTAGGACGCGACGTCGGCGACGAGCGCGTACATCTGCTCCGGGCTATAGGGCAGCGTCCGGGTCTCGCGGTGGCGAGGCATGTCAGGCGGCCGGCACCGCCGCCTTGCGGGCCAGCTCGGCATTGCGGGCGTCGCGCAGCTTCACGAAATCGTCGCCGGCATGGTAGCTCGACCGGGTCAGCGGGGTCGCTGCGACCAGCAGGAAGCCCTTCGCTCGCGCGATCGCGGCATAGGCCTCGAAGGTCTTGGGCGCGACGAAGTCGGCGACCTTGGCGTGCTTCGGCGTCGGCTGGAGATATTGGCCCATCGTCAGGAAATCGATGTCGGCCGAACGCATGTCGTCCATCACCTGATGGACTTCGAGCCGCTCCTCGCCCAGCCCGACCATGATGCCCGACTTGGTGAAGATCGTCGGGTCGAGCCGCTTGACCGTCTCCAGCAGGCGCAGCGACGCATAATAGCGCGCGCCCGGCCGGATCGTCGGATAGAGCCTCGGCACCGTTTCGAGATTATGGTTGTAGACGTCGGGCCGCGCCGCGACGATCATCTCGATCGCCGCGTCGGCCTTGTTGCGGAAATCCGGGGTGAGGATCTCGATCGTCGTCCTGGGCGTGGTCCGGCGCAGCGCCTCGATCACCTTGACGAACTGCTTCGCGCCGCCGTCGGGCAGGTCGTCGCGGTCGACCGAGGTGACGACGATATGCTCCAGCCCCAGTTCGGCCGCGGCGTCGGCGACATGCTGCGGCTCCAGCGCGTCGACCGGGCGCGGCATGCCCGTCTTGACGTTGCAGAAGGCGCAGGCCCGGGTGCAGGTGTCGCCCAGGATCATCACCGTCGCATGCTTCTTGGTCCAGCATTCGCCGATGTTCGGGCAGGCCGCCTCCTCGCACACGGTGGCGAGGTTGAGGCGGCGCATCAGCGCCTTGGTATCGGAGAAAGCCTGGCCCATCGGCGCCTTGACCCGAATCCAGTCGGGCTTGCGCTGCTTCGGGGCGTCGGTGATCGGCAGGGGTTCGCTCATGGGATGCCAGATAGGCGATAAGGGCCGCTCTTGCCAGTCCCCCCGCTCAGGTCTAGGGCACTCGCTCATGACCGACTTCTCCGGGCTCATCGAGGGCTATCGCCGCTTCAAGGCGAATGGCTGGAAACAACAACGCGAACGCTGGACGCAGCTCGCCAGTGGGCAGAATCCCCGCTTGATGGTGATCGCCTGCTCGGACAGCCGGGTCGATCCGACGATCATCTTCGACACCTCGCCCGGCGAGATCTTCATGGTCCGCAACATCGCCAACATGGTGCCGCCGTTCGAGACCACGGCGGGCCGTCACGGCGTCTCGGCGGCGCTGGAGTTCGCGGTGACCCAGCTCGAAGTGCCCGAGATCGTCGTGCTCGGCCACCAGAGCTGCGGCGGCTGCGCGGCGGCGCTCACCCGCCGCTTCGAAAATGCCGAGAAGGGCCAGGGCGGCTTCATCGCCGACTGGATGTCGATGCTCGACGAGGCGCGCGACAAGGTCGTCGCCGAGCATGGCCATGGCGAGGAAGCGGTGCGCGCGCTCGAATGGGAGGCGGTCAAGGTCTCGATCGCCAACCTGCGCACCTTCCCCTGCGTGCCGATCCGCGAGCGGAAGGGCCGGCTGAAGATCCACGGCGCCTATTTCGCGGTCGCCGACGGCATCCTCCACCTGCTCGACGAGGAAACCGGCGAGTTCTCGCCGGCCTGACGCTTCCTTTGGCGAGGGGGCCGGAACGCCCGCCCCTCTCCGTTCGTTGAGCCCCTCGATCATTTGTTGAGGAGCTTGACCATGATAGCCCGTTCGATCCTGGCGATCACCGCGCTGATCGCCGTCGCCTCGCTCGCGGCCCAGAGCAGCCCGGCCCAGACCGATCCCGCCCACCAGGCCGCCGACGCCCGCGAGGTCCCGGAGACCCGGGCGCTGAACGACAAGGTCGGCAGCGCGATCGCCCAGACCCAGACCAACAACGCGGTCGCGCAGGCGCAGAACGAAGAGAACCAGGCCCAATATGAGGCCGACAAGGCCGCCTATGCGGCAGCGCTGCGCCAGCACAACCGCGAGGTGCTGGAGAACGACGCGACCTTCATCCGCCAGCGCGAGGCCTATGCCATGGCGATGCGCGACTGGCGCGCCCAGGTCGCGATGTGCAAGCGCGGCTACCAGAGCGCCTGCAAGCTGCCGACGCCGGACCCCATGAACTATATGTGAGGAGTTCGTCATCCTGGCGAAAGCCAGGATCTCACTACCTTCCTGACGAAGAAGAAGAAGGGAGATCCTGGCTTTCGCCAGGATGACGGTCGGAATGAACAAGAAAAAGCCCGGAACCTCTTGAGGTCCGGGCTTTTTCCTTAACGCGTCAGCTTCTTGTACGCCCCGGCGCTGGCCCGGTCGGCGGCGTCGCCGAGGCGGCGGCGCTTGTCTTCCTCATAGCTTTCGAAATTGCCTTCGAACCATTCGACATGGCCGTCGCCCTCGAAGGCGAGGATGTGGGTGGCGAGGCGATCGAGGAAGAAGCGGTCGTGGCTGATCACCACCGCGCAGCCCGCGAAATTCTCCAGCGCGTCCTCGAGCGCGCGCAGCGTCTCGACGTCGAGGTCGTTGGTCGGCTCGTCGAGCAGCAGCACGTTGCCGCCCTTGCGGAGCATCTTCGCCATGTGGACGCGGTTGCGTTCGCCGCCCGAGAGCTGGCCGACCTTCTTCTGCTGGTCGGGGCCCTTGAAGTTGAACGCGCCGACATAGGCGCGGGTCGACATCTCGAACTTGCCGACGGTCATGATGTCATGACCCTCCGACACTTCCTCCCAGACGTTCTTGTTCGAATCGAGCGCGTCGCGGCTCTGGTCGACGAAGCCGAGCTTGACGGTCGGGCCGATGTCGATCGAGCCGGCGTCGGGGGTCTCCTGGCCGGTGATCAGCCGGAACAGCGTGGTCTTGCCCGCGCCGTTCGGCCCGATCACGCCGACGATGCCGCCCGGCGGCAGCGTGAAGTCGAGCCCCTCGAACAGCTTCTTGTCGCCATAGGACTTGGTCAGCCCCTTGGCCTCGATCACCTTGCCGCCGAGGCGCTCGGGGGTCTGGATGACGATCTGGGCCTTGCCGGGCGCGCGGTTGTTCTGCTTCTCGACCAGTTCGTCGAACGCGCGGATACGCGCCTTGGACTTGGTCTGGCGCGCCTTCGGGCTCTGCCGGATCCACTCCAGCTCCTCCTTGATCGCCTTCTGGCGGCCGGCGTCCTCGCGCTCCTCCTGCTCCATGCGCTTCGCCTTGGCGTCGAGCCACGACGAATAATTGCCCTCATAGGGAATGCCCCGGCCGCGATCGAGCTCGAGCACCCAGCCCACGACATTGTCGAGGAAGTAGCGATCGTGGGTGACGAGGATGACGTTGCCCGAATAATCGACCAGATGCTGTTCGAGCCAGGCGACGCTCTCCGCGTCGAGATGGTTGGTCGGCTCGTCGAGCAGCAGGATGTCGGGCTTTTCGAGCAGCAGGCGGCACAGGGCGACGCGGCGCTTCTCGCCGCCCGACAGGCCGGTGACCGGCAGGTCGCCCGGCGGGCAGCGCAGCGCTTCCATGGCGATCTCGAGCTGGTTGTCGAGCGTCCAGCCGTCGGCCGCGTCGATCTTCTCCTGGAGGACGCCCATCTCCTCCATCAGCGCGTCGAAATCGGTGTCGTCCTTGGGATCGCCCATCTCGGCCGAGATCGCGTTGAAGCGGTCGATCATGTCCGCGACCTCGCGGACGCCGTCCATCACGTTCTGCTTGACCGTCTTGTCCGGATCGAGCTGCGGCTCCTGCGGCAGATAGCCGACGCTGACGCCCTCTGCGGCCCAGGCCTCGCCCGAATAATCGGTGTCCATGCCGGCCATGACCTTCATCAGGGTCGACTTGCCGGCGCCGTTGACGCCGATGATCGCGATCTTCGTCCCCGGCAGGAACTGCAGGTGGATGTTGTTGAACAGCGGCTTGTTGGCGCCGGGGAAGGTCTTGGTCAGACCCTTCATCACGAAACTATATTGCACGGCCATCGGGCGCGAACCTCATCGAACGTCAGGGCTGGGATTTGCCGCCGCCACTAACCGACGACAGGGCAATTGGCAAATGGGGAGCGGATGGTTAGCAACCAACCCCATGAAGAAAATTTCGTTGCTGGCGCTCGCCGCCTCCGCCGCCCTTTCCTCCCCCCTCCTCGCCCAGGCCAAGCCGGAAGAGACCGCCGCGCTGCGCGACGCGGCGCTGACCGACAGCGTCGCCTGGGACATCACCGAAGGCCTGACCACCGAGATCGGCCCCCGCCTCGCCGGCAGCGACGCCGAGGCGCGCGCCCGCGACTGGGCGGTCGCCCGGCTCAAGGCACTCGGCTTCTCCAACGTCCGGGTCGAGCCGTTCGAGGTTCCCTATTGGGAGCGCGGCGAGGCAAGCGCGGAGATCGTCGCGCCCTATCCGCAGCCGCTCGTCCTCACCGCGCTCGGCAACAGCGCCGCGACCCCGGCCAAGGGGCTGACCGCCGAGGTGATCGGCTTCGACAGCCTCGATTCGCTCAAGGCCGCCGATCCCGCGGCGGTGAAGGGCAAGATCGTCTTCCTCACCCACCGCATGGCCGTGACCCAGGACGGATCGCATTACGGCACGGTCGGCAAGGTCCGCCGCGAAGGGCCCTCGGCAGCCTCCAAGCTCGGCGCCGCCGCGATCCTGATCCGCTCGATCGGCACCGACCATCACCGCGCGCCGCACACCGGCGCGCAGAGCTGGAGCGACGGCGCGCAGCCGATCCCGGCGCTGGCGCTCGCCAATCCCGACGCCGATCAGCTCGAACGGGTGCTCAAGCGCGGCCAGCCGGTGACGGTGGCGCTGAAGGCGACGGCCCGGATGGCGGGCAAGCGCCTGTCGGGCAACGTCATCGCCGAGGTGCCGGGCCGCGATCCCAATGCCGGGATCGTCCTGGTCGGCGGGCATCTCGACAGCTGGGACCAGGGCACCGGCGCGATCGACGACGCGGCCGGCGTCGCCATCACCACGGCGGCGGCCAAGCGGATCATGGACGCCGGGCAGCCGCTGCGCACGATCCGCGTCGTCTGGTTCGGATCGGAGGAGATCGGCCTGTTCGGCGGCGCCGCCTATCGCGAGAAGCACAAGGACGAGAAACACCATCTGCTCGCCGAATCCGATTTCGGCTCGGACCGCATCTGGCGCTACCAGACCTCGATCGCCGAGGCCGCCCTGCCGGCGATGAAGCCGCTCGCGGCGGCGCTCGCCCCGCTCGGCATCCAGCCCGCGCCGCGCAACGGCGACGCGTCGGGATCGGACATCTCCGAGATCCAGAAGCTCGGCATCCCGGTGATCGAGCTGGGCCAGGACGGCACCCGCTATTTCGACGTCCACCACACCCCCGACGACACGCTCGACAAGGTCGATCCGGCGCAGCTCCGCCAGAATGTCGCCGCCTGGACGGCGCTGCTGTCGGTCACCGCCAACGACCCGACCGATTACGGCCCGGTCCCGCCCCGCGCCCACTGATCCCTGGCCAACTGATCCCGGCGGGCGGCGGCAAATGTCGCCGCCCAGCAAAGGACCAGCAACACAGCGGTCATACCTCGGCTGTCGCGACCGCCCGCAGGAACGGCGGCGCAAGCAGGAGAACGCAATGACCATGATGATGCTTTTGGGGGCGCTGACCGCATCCCTGGCGGGCGCGGATGGAGGCCATCTCCATCGCACGACGATCGAGCATCGCGGCGCGCCCGTGACGATCGACTACCGGGCGAGCACTGCGCTCAGCACCCGCCAGACCGGGATGTCGCCGCCGACGCGGACCGGCGGGGTCGTCCGCTGCGCCTGGGTCGCCCGGGTGGCGGTCGAGCGGAGGCTGGGCGGCGCCGACGGACTCAGCCGCGTCGTTGACACCGGGCTGCAGCTCAAGGGCAGCCAGCCCGGCACCTGCACCGCCGCGAAGAAGGCGATCGAGCGCGAGGTCGCCGCGCGCGGCGACGAGGTCCGCCGCCACGTGCTGGCGGTGGTCGAGCGCGACCGCGCGACCTTGCTCGCCGAGCTCGAGGCCGCCGCGCGGCCGAACGCGAGCTGATCGTGCGTCTCCGGGCAGCGACCATTTTTTCCGGCCTGCTGCTCGGTGGCCAGGCAATGCAGGCGGCGCGGGCGGCGGACTGGTCGCCCTCGCTCTCCGCGACGCTGACCAGCGACGAGCGCCGCCGCGGGCTGAGCTGGAGCGACGGCCGTCCGGCGGCGAGCGCGCGCCTGTCGCTGCAACCCGTCGAGGGCCTGTCGGTCTCGGTCGCGGGCACGACGCTGCGCCACGGCGCGCGGCACGATGGCGCCGCGATCGGGATCGACAGCGCGCTAGTCTACACGCAGGACTTCGGCGCGATCCGCGCCGACGCCCAGGTCAGCCACCACGCCTTCCCCGGCCATGGCGGCGCGAACTTTGTCGAGCTGGGCGGCGGCGCGGGGACGACGATCGGCCCGGTGCAGTTCGACCTGTTCGGCCTCTACGCCCCCAAGCAGGACGCGATCGGCGGCGACAATCTCTACCTCGCCGCCGCCGCCTCGGTCGCGATCGTCGGGACGCCGGTCACGGTCGGCGCGCAGGTCGGCCGGTCGAGCGGCACGTCCGACGATCCCGTCCGCTCCGCCCGCCTCCGCCCGCACGGCCGCTACACCGACGCGGCGCTGCGCGTCGACTATGTCGCCGGGCCCTTCACGATCGGCGTCGACCTGACCGACAGCTGGCACGGCCGCCGCGTGGCCAGCGGCCCGATCGCGGCTGACGCCGGACGGCGGGTTTCGGCGCGGATCGGGGTCAGCCTCTAATTCCTCATGCCGGCAGGCTCTACCCCCGCTTCGGAATCTCCAGCCCGCGCTGCACCGCCGGGCGGGCGAGGCCGCGGTCGAGCCAGGCGGGGACGTTCTTCAGGCCGTCATATTCGACGAGGTCGCGCGCCTCGTAGAAGGTGATCAGGTTGCGGACCCAGCCGAGGGTCGAGACATCGGCGATGCTGTAGTCCGCCCCCATGATCCAGTCGCGGCCGTCGAGCCGCTGTTCGAGTACGCCGAGCAGCCGCTTCGACTCGGCGACGTAGCGCTCCAGCGGGCGCTTGTCCTCATAGGCCTTGCCGGCGAATTTGTTGAAGAAGCCGACCTGGCCGAACATCGGGCCGATCCCGGCATTCTGGAAGAACACCCACTGGATCGTCTCGTAGCGCAGCGCCGGATCGGCGGCGATGAACCGGCCGCTCTTGTCGGCGAGGTAGATCAGGATCGCTCCCGACTCGAACAGGCCCAGCGGCCGGCCGCCGGGGCCGTCGGGATCGATGATCGCCGGAATCTTGCCGTTCGGGTTGAGCGACAGGAATTCGGGCGTGTGGCTCTGGTCGGCGGTGATGTCGACGAGGTGCGGCTCATAGGGAAGCCCCGTCTCCTCCAGCATGATCGACGCCTTCACCCCGTTGGGCGTGTTGAGCGAATAGAGCTGGATGCGGTCGGGATGTTCGGCCGGCCAGCGCCGGGTGATCGGAAAGGCGGAAAGATCGGCCATCGATGGTCTCCATTCTATGATCTGGGTTTTGTTTAACCCCCTCTTCCATCGTCATGCCAGCGGAGGCTGGCATCCATGTCTGTCGTCTCCTCAGATGGCATCTGGCTGGTGAGAGACATGGGCCCCAGCCTCCGCCGGGGCGACGGTGATATCAATAAACCTCGCTGTCCGGCTGGCCGCGCATCCGCAGGGTGTGGACCCCGGCGAAGGCCAGCCCGACCAGCCCCGCCACCACGCCGAAGATCGCCGGCGGGAAGCGGCCCTGCCCTGCCGGCATCCAGTCGCCGCGTTCCATGTTCGCGACGATCGCGAAGCGGCGGCCGACCGGATAGTCGGCCAGCTCGCCGCAGGCGATCGACAGACCGTCCTGGAAGGCCATCGTCCGGTCGCGGAACTCTATCCGCAGCGAGCAGATCGCCAGCGGCGACGGGTCGCTGCGATACTGCGCCACCACCCGCGCCGAAAGCTCGCGGCCGCCGCGCAGGATCGCGTCGCGACGCGCATATTCGGTGGCGGAGACCCAGGCGAAGACCAGGGTGAGGACGCTCAGCACCGCCCAGACGATCCGCAGCGACAGCCAATGGTCGGGCCTGTTCTCCGCCAGCGCCATCGACCGTCTGCCGCGTCAGTTCGGCAGGCCCGGCTCGCCGCCCTCCGGCGATGCCAGCAGGTCGACCGACGGCTCGCTCGCGCGGGTCTCGATCGCGCCCAGCTCGTCGATCTCCTTGTCGCCGGTCTCGACGTTGAGCTCGCGGAACTTGCGACCGGTGACGAGAACGCGGCCCTCGAAGCTCGACACGAATTTGTTGTAATTCTCGACCGCGCTGTTGAGCCCGCCGCCGACCCGGCGCAGATGGCCGGCCGCGGTCGACAACCGCTCGTACATCTCCTTGCCGAGCCGGCCGATCGCGCGCGCCTCCTCGGCCATCTTCTCCTGCCGCCAGACGCTGGCGATGGTGCGCGCGAGCGCGACGAGGTTGATCGGCGTCGCGATCAGCACGCGGCGCTGGTGCGCCCAGTCCCACAGCTCGGGGTCCTGCTCCATCGCCGCCGACAGGAAATGCTCGCCCGGGATGTACATGACGACATAATCGGCCGCATCGCCGAAACGATCCCAATAGCTTTTCTGGCCAAGCTGGTTGGCATGGGTGCGCAGCGCCGCCGCATGCGCCTTGAGCAGGGTCGCGCGCGCCGTCTCGTCGACCTCCTCGCTCGCGTCCATATAGGCGTTGAACGAGCATTTGGCGTCGACGATCAGCTTGCGGCCGCCGGGCAGGCGGACGACGACGTCGGGGCGCAGCCGGCCGTCCTCGGTATCGACCGACACCTCGGTCGCGAAATCGGCATAGGGCGACAGGCCCGCCTGTTCGAGCACGTTGCGCAGCGACTGCTCGCCCCAGCGCCCGCGCGCCTTGGGGCTGGCGCGCAGCGCGTTGACGAGGCGAGCGGCCTCGTCGCGCACCTGCCCCTGCCCCTGGCGGACCAGCTCGACCGCCTCGCGCAGGCCGGCATAGCTGTCGACCCGCTCCTTCTCGACCCGCTGCAACCCTTCCTCATAGCGCTTGAGGGTGGTCTCGACCGGGTTGAGCAACGCCTTGAGCTGCGCCTCGTTCTTCTCGCCCGCCTGGTGGAAGCGCTGGTCGGCGCGTTCGAGGAACTGGCGCTGCGCCTGGTCGAGCAGCTTGCCGCCGACCTCGGCGAACTGGGCCGCGAGCTGCTCCTTCGCCTCCTGGAGCTGGCGGATCTGCGCCTCGAACGCCTCGGTCCGCGCCTGCCGCTCGGCGGCGAGCCCGGCGCGATCCGCCTCCGACCGGGCGAGCGCGTCGCGCGCGGCGTCGAGCGCCCGGCGCAGCCCGGCGGCGTCCTCGGCCCCGCTCGCCAGCAGCCGGCCGCGCACCAGCCAGCCGATCGCGAGCCCGATCAGCAGGCAGGCGGGCAAGGCAAGGGCGACGATCGGCGACATGGGGCATCCTTTGGAACAGAATGGGAACCCTGCCCCGGACCGGCACGGATTGCAAGCGAACTCGCCGCTTCCCATCTGCCTCGCAATCGCTCTAATATCCCGCCAGGGCATATTGGGGGATTCTATGGCGGGTAGCGGCGAAGGCGCGTCACTGGCGGCGCGTATCCGGGGTTTCGGTCCGCTCTTGCGCAAGACGCTGCGACAGATCGGCGCGACCCGACTCGTCGTCACCGCGATCTTCCTGATCCTCGGCCTCGCCTTCGCCCGCTACAGCTGGAACGTGATGCTGGCGAAGGACGCCGAGCGCGCGCTGTTCGACGTGCGGCTGCTGCTCGCCAGCCCGCGGGTCGAGACCGATCCGCGCATCGCGATGGTGACCTTCACCGAGGACACGCTGCGCCTGACCGGCCGCCGCTCGCCGCTCGACCGCTCGATGCTGGCCAAGGGACTGCTCGCGCTCGACCGGATGAAGCCGAAGGCGATCGGCATCGATATCCTCGTCGATCAGCCGACGCCCGAGGACCAGATATTGATCGACGCCTTCCGGACGATGAAGACGCCGACCTATCTGGGCTTCGCGTCGCATGCGACCAACACGACCTTCATGACGCTCGACCAGGAGAATTTCCTCCGCGACTTCCTGCGGCAGACAAAACCCGGCAACGTCCACCCGACGAGCATCCGCCTGCTCGCCGACGACGACGGGGTGATGCGGAGTTGGCCGAACCAGCCGCGCGAGCTGCCGCCGCTGATGGCGAACTCGCTGACCGGCGGCGGCGAGCAGTTCCGGTCCTACCAGGGATCGATCCGCTACCGGCTGCCGAAGTTCGCCGACCGGCCGGTGTTCGACAAATTCCCGATCGAGATCATCGCCAATCCCGATCTGATCGAGGCGTTCCGCCCGCAGATCGAGGGGCGCTACATCATGATCGGCGGCGACATCCCCGACGTCGACCAGTTCATCACCCCCGCCTCGCGCATCCAGAAGGGCGAGACGACGATCGGGCTGGAGATCCACGCGACGCTGCTCGCGCAGATGCTCGACAACATCATGCCGCGCAAGATTCCGGGCTGGGGCCTGTGGCTGATCGCGCTCAGCGTGATCGCGCTCGGCGCGCTGACGGCGGTGTCGAACATGAAGATCTGGAAGCTCGGCCTGCTGCTGCTGGTCCAGGCGGGCGCGATCGCGGCGGTGCCGTTCATCTGGCAGTTCCACGGCATCGACACCCAGGGGCTGCCGGTGTTCGGCTGGCTGATCGGCTGGGTCTTCGCCTATTCGGCGGTCGGCACCGCGGCGCGGGGCATCGGATCGGAGCAGCGCAACTTCGCACAGTCGGCGCTCGGCAAATATCTGCCCGGCGACATCGCCAAGGACATCATGAAGAATCCGGAGCGGCTCCAGCTCCACGGCGAGAAGCGCGAGATCTACGCGCTGTTCAGCGACCTGGAAGGCTTCACCAAGCTCAGCCACCAGATCGAGCCGGAGATGGTCGCCTTCCTGCTCAACAAATATCTCGACGTGCTGTCGGAGACGGTGCTCGAACATGGCGGCACGATCGACAAGTTCGTCGGCGACGCGATCGTCGCCTTCTGGGGCGCGCCGATCAGCCGCCCCGACGATTGCGAGCGCGCCGTCCGCTGCGCGGTGGCGATGTACGAGGCGGGCGAACAGTTCCGCCGCGAGGCGCCCGAGGGCGTGCCGCCGATCGGCGTCACCCGCGTCGGCGTCCATTTCGGCGAGGCGATCGTCGGCAATTTCGGCGGCGAGGGCCGCATCCAGTACACCGCGCTCGGCGACTCGATGAACACCGCGTCGCGGCTCGAAGGCGCCAACAAATATCTCAAGACCAAGACGCTGGTCAGCGACACGGTGGTCGAGCGCTCGGCGCTGAGCTGTTTCCGGCCGGTCGGGCGGATCGCCGTGTCGGGCCGGTCGACCCCGATGGAAGTGTTCGAACCCGTCTTCGATTTTTCCGAAACCGCTGTGCAACAGTTCACAGACATCTTCCGTAGATATGATGCAGGAGATGAAGGTGCGTTGGCCGAGTTCGAAAAGATGGCCACAGAAAATCCTGATGATAAGGCGCTCGCCAATCTGATAGAGCGTCTTCGTGAGGTTGGACCGGGAGGTTATAGTGCTCTGGACAAATAAACGCCGGCCGCAGGCTGCCATTGCGGCGTTCCTTGGAATCATGCTGGCGGGCAGCGCCGTGGCGGCCCCGCTGGTGGTCCGTTCGGCGGGCCCCTCGGCCAAGGTCTATCCGGCCGGCAAGGCGCTTCCGGACAATGCCAAGATCACGCTGAAGGCCGGCGACACCGTCGTCCTGCTCGACGGTCGCGGCACCCGCACGCTCAGCGGCCCGGGCACGTTCAGCTCGACCGGATCGACCGTCGCGGCGGCGACCACCGGCTCGACCCTGGGCGCGCTCGTCTCGGGCGGCGGCGAGCGGCGCGCGCGGATCGGGGCGGTGCGCAGCGCGAGCGGCATCGACAAGAATGCCGGCCGCAACCCGAACGTCTGGTATGTCGACGTCACCCGCAGCGCGAATATGTGCGTCGCCGACACCTCGTCGGTGACGGTGTGGCGCCCCGACGCGAGCAAGGCGGCGAGCGTCCGCGTCACCCGCGCCGACGGCACCAGCGGCACCATCGACCTCGCCGCCGGCCAGGCCGCCGGGCTGTGGCCGGCCAGCCTGCCGGTCACCGACGGCAGCGCCTACAAGCTGAGCTGGGACGGCGCCAAGGCCCCGACGTCGCTCAAGTTCGTCGTGGTCAAGCCGACCTCGCCGGGCCTCGAGGACATGGCGCAGTCGCTGATCAAGGCCGGCTGCAACGCGCAGCTCGACCTGCTGATCGAGACGGTCGCGCTGCCCGACGGCAAGTCGCAGGGCTGATCCCTCCCTTCGGGGCAGAGCGGAGGCCGGCGGGGCGACCTGCCGGCCTTCTTCTTTAGGGAGAAATCGTCATTCCAGCGAAAGCTGGAATCTCCCTGCCTTTCGACGCTGTGACGGAAACAGGCCGGGCGAGGTGAAGGGAGATCCCGACTTTCGTCGGGATGACGGATATGGGGACAGGCCCCTTGGCCCCGTCCGCCAAAATGCTCTAGAGCCGCGCCGCTATCTTTATGGGATCATCGATGACCGACACCGCACCCGCCGGCGCTCCCCTGATGCTGTTCGACAGCCTCACCCGGTCGACCCGCGCCTTCGCGCCGATCGATTCGGCGATGGTGCGCCTCTACAGCTGCGGTCCGACGGTCTATAATTTCGCCCATCTCGGCAATCTGCGCGCCTATGTCTTCACCGACACGCTGCGCCGGACGCTCAACTGGAAGGGCTGGCCGGTCAACCATGTCATCAACATCACCGACGTCGGCCACCTGACCTCCGACGCCGACGAGGGCGACGACAAGATGGAGGCGGCGGCGAAGAAGGCGGCCAGGACGATCTGGGAGATCGCGGCCTTCTACACCGACGCGTTCAAGGCCGACCTCAGGGGCCTCAACATCATCGCGCCGACGCTGTGGAGCGTGGCGACCGACCATATCCAGGACATGATCGCCTTCGCCCGGACGATCGAGGCGGCGGGCGCGAGCTACGAACTCGACGGCGGCCTCTATTTCGACACGTCGAAGGTGCCCGACTACGGCCGCCTCGCCGGCGCGCGCGGCGACGAGACGGTCGGCCGCATCGCCGAGGTCGAGGGCAAGCGCAACGCCGCCGACTTCGCGCTGTGGCGCCGATCGGCGACGGGCGAGCAGCGGCAGATGGAATGGATGTCGCCCTGGGGCCCCGGCGCGCCCGGCTGGCACCTCGAATGCTCGGTGATGAGCATGAAATATCTGGGCAGCCAGTTCGACATCCATACCGGCGGGATCGACCATCGCGAGATCCACCACTGCAACGAGATCGCCCAGAACCAGGCCTTCACCGGCACCGCCGCGTCGGGCGCGAATTTCTGGATGCACAACAACTTCCTGGTGGATCGCGGCGGCAAGATGTCGAAGTCGAAGGGCGGCTTCGCGACGCTCGCGGGCGTGATCGACAAGGGCGTGCATCCCCTCGCCTATCGCCTGCTCTGCCTGTCGGCGCATTATCGCTCCGAGCTCGAATTCTCGCCCGAGGCGCTGGCGGCGGCGCTGACCCGGCTGACCCGGCTGGTCCTCGCCGCGCAGCAGCTCCGCGAGAAGGCCGGCGATCCCGACTGGCTGCGGCTGATCGACGAGACCGGCGCGAGCAAGGGCGCCTCCTTCGCCTATCAGCGCTCGGTCGTCGAGGCGGGGCTCGGCGCGAAGGCCCGCGCGCTGATCGTCCAGTTCGACGAGGCGCTGTCGAACGACCTGATGGTGCCGCAGACCCTGCCGCTGCTCGAAACCGCGATCGCCGACAAGGCGATCCCCGCCGAGGAACGGCTGCGGCTGCTCGCGTCGATGGACCTCGCGCTCGGCCTCGGCCTGCTGCGCCTGCGGCGAGTCGACCTGCGGCTCCGCCCCGCCGACGCGCGGATCGGGGACGACGAGATCGAGGCACTGATCGAACAGCGCCAGGCCGCGCGCGCCGACAAGGACTATGCCGCTTCGGATCGCATCCGCGACGAACTCGCCGAACGAGGGGTCTCGGTGATGGACGGGGCCGGCGACATGCGCTGGGACTGGATTCTCGATCTCTAGGCAATTGTGGCGGAATCAATCCGCAACAGATTGTAAAAAATCCTGTTCCCCGTCGCCGAAATGACATAGCAATCGCCCATCTTGCATGGTCGCAACAGGGGCGCGACGACAGTAAGGGGGGCATAGCATGGCGACGAAGGCATCCGATCTCTTCATCCAATGTCTGGAAGAGGAGGGCTGCGAATATATCTTCGGCGTTCCCGGCGAGGAAAACCTCGACATGCTCGACAGCCTCTCGCGGTCGACGAAGATCAAGCTGATCCTGACCCGCCACGAACAGGGCGCCGGCTTCATGGCCGCGACCTATGGCCGCCACACCGGCAAGACCGGCGTCTGCATGGCGACGCTCGGGCCGGGCGCCACCAATTTCGTGACCGCCGCCGCCTATGCGCAGCTCGGCGGCATGCCGATCCTGATGGTCACCGGCCAGAAGCCGATCAAGAAGTCGAAGCAGGGCCGCTTCCAGATTCTCGAAGTCGTCGAGATGATGAAGCCGATCACCAAATTCACCCACCAGCTCGCCTCGGCCGACAACATCCCGAGCCGCATCCGCGAGGCCTATCGCCTCGCCGAGGAGGAGAAGCCGGGCGCGACCCATATCGAGTTCCCCGAAGACGTCGCCGACGAGCACACCGACTCGAAGCCGCTCAAGCGCTCGCTGGCCCGCCGTCCCGAGGCCGAGGACAAGGCGGTCCGCGCCGCCGTGAAGATGATCGAGGACGCGAAGTCGCCGATCCTGGTGATCGGCGCCGGCGGCAACCGCAAGCAGACCGGCCGGATGCTGCTCCAGTTCATCGAGAAGACCGGCATCCCCTTCGTCACCACCCAGCTCGGCAAGGGCGTGATCGACGAATGCCACCCGAAGTTCCTGGGCTGCGCCGCGCTGTCGGCGGGCGACTTCGTCCACCGCTCGATCGAGCATGCCGACCTGATCATCAACGTCGGCCATGACGTGATCGAGAAGCCGCCCTTCTTCATGCGCAACGGCGGCACCCCGGTGATCCACGTCAGCTCGAAGACCGCCGAGGTCGACCCGGTCTATTTCCCGCAGGTCGAGGTGATCGGCGACATCGCCAACGCCATCTGGAAGATGCAGAAGGACATCGTCCCGTCGGGCCGCTGGAATTTCGACTTCATGATGAAGGCCCGCAAGGCCGAGGTCGCCCATACCGAGACGCTCGAAGGCGATGAGCGCTTCCCGATCTTCCCGCCGCACCTGGTGCGCGAGATCCGCCGCGCCATGCCGGCCGACGGCATCATCTGCCTCGACAACGGCGTCTACAAGATCTGGTTCGCGCGCAACTATCCGGCGCGCCAGCAGAACACCGTGCTGCTCGACAACGCGCTCGCCACGATGGGCGCGGGCCTGCCCTCGGCGATGGCGTCGGCGATGGTCTATCCCGACCGCAAGGTGATGGCGATCTGCGGCGACGGCGGCTTCATGATGAACAGCCAGGAGATGGAGACCGCGGTCCGCCTCGGCCTCAACATCACCGTGCTGATCCTCAACGACAGCTCCTACGGCATGATCCGCTGGAAGCAGGCGAACATGGGCTTCAAGGACTGGGGCCTGACCTACGGCAATCCCGACTTCGTCAAATATGCCGAAAGCTACGGCGCCAAGGGCCACCGCGTCGAAAGCGCGGCCCATCTGACCAAGCTGATCAAGGAATGCCTCGACACGCCCGGCGTCCACCTGATCGATTGCCCGGTCGACTATTCCGAGAACGACCAGATCCTCAACAAGGACATCAAGACGCTCAGCAAGGAAATATCTTAATTCCGTTATGATCGATTTCGGCGGGGTCGCCTGGCTGCCTATATGGAGCCGCCACCCCCGCCGCTCCCGGCGATGACGATAACGGACGGTCCGCGATGAAGCTCAAAGACACCTATCCCCTCTATCTCGCCAACGAGGCGCAGCAACCGAACACCGACCTGAAGGTGACCGACAAGTTCACCGGCGAGGTCGCGACCCGCGTCGCGCTGGCCGACGCCAAGACGATCGACGCCGCGATCGGATGGGCGGTGAAGGCCGCCGAGCCGATGGCGAAGATGGCGAGCTACGAACGGCAGGCCGTCCTCCAGCATTGCGTCGACCGCTTCGTCGAGCGCAAGGACGAGCTCGCCTACGCGCTGTGCGTCGAGGCCGGCAAGCCGATCAACGACTCGCGCGGCGAGGTCGGCCGCCTGATCGACACCTTCCGCATCGCCGCCGAGGAATCGGTGCGCATGACCGGCGAGGTCCAGCCGCTCGACATCTCGCCGCGCGCCCGCGGCTATCAGGGGATCTGGAAGCGGGTGCCGATCGGCCCCTGCTCGTTCATCTCGCCGTTCAACTTCCCGCTCAACCTCGCCGCGCACAAGATCGCCCCGGCGATCGCGGTCGGCTGTCCGTTCGTGATGAAGCCGGCGAGCCGCACCCCGCTCGGCGCGATCATCATGGGCGAGGTGCTGGCCGAGACCAACCTGCCCAAGGGCGCCTTCTCGATCCTGCCGGCGGCGCGCGACGGCGCCGACCTGTTCACGGTCGACGACCGGCTCAAGCTGCTGTCCTTCACCGGCTCGCCCGACGTGGGCTGGGACCTCAAGGCCCGCGCCGGCAAGAAGAAGATCGTGCTCGAACTGGGCGGCAACGCCGCGGTGGTGATCGATGCCGACGCCGACCTCGACGACGCGGTCGAGCGCACCGTGTTCGGCGCCTTTTACCAGTCGGGCCAGTCGTGCATCGGCGTCCAGCGCATCCTGGTCCACGACGCGGTCTACGACGCGTTCCGCGACAAGCTGGTCGCGAAGACCAAGACACTAATCGCCGGCAACCCGCATGACGAGAAGACCTTCGTCGGCCCGATGATCGACGTGAAGGAGGCCGAGCGCCTCGACGGCTGGATCCAGGAGGCGACCGCCAAGGGCGCGACCCTGCTGTGCGGCGGCAGGCGCGAGGGCGCGATGCTCGAGGCGACGCTGCTCGAGAAGGTCGATCCCGACACCAAGCTCAACCGCGAGGAGGCGTTCGGCCCCGCCGCCTTCCTGATCCGCTTCAGCGACTGGCACGAGGCGCTCAGGATCGTCAACGACTCGAAGTTCGGCCTGCAGGCCGGCATCTTCACCCGCGACATCTTCAAGATCCTCGACGCCTGGGACGATCTCGACGTGGGCGGCGTCGTCGTCAACGACGTGCCGAGCTACCGGGTCGACAACATGCCCTATGGCGGCGTCAAGGACTCGGGCCTCGGCCGCGAGGGCATCCGTTTCGCGATGGAGGACATGACCGAGATCCGCAATCTCGTCATCCGGCGGCGAAGCGCTTGATAAGCTTTGAATGATTGCCATCGGGCGGTTAAAGAGCGATACAAACTCTCGATCGTGACCGCCCAGGGGCAAAAGTGGCGTTTACGAATGGGCATCGGCAGTTAGGGAGCGCCGAATTGGGGGGTAAGGTCTCGAGCAGGCTATCCTGTGTCTGCGGGCTTATCGGCGCCGCGGTTCTCGGCATCGCGCTGCTGTTCCTCGCCACGACGGGCACGGCCGACCAGGCGGTCGCCTCCTCGGCGTCCGCCGCCACCGGCGCGGTCCATGTCGGCGTCGCCTCCTGCGCGGGATCGACCTGCCACGGTCGCAGCGAGCCCACCGGCAAGGTCGTCCGCCAGGACGAGATCCTCCACTGGCAGAACGCGTCGAGCAAGACCGGCGCGCACAGCCGCACCTATGCCGCCCTCGCCTCCGCGCGCGGCCAGGCGATCGCCGCGAAGATGGGGATCGGCCCGGCGACCTCGGCCGGCGAATGCCTCGGCTGCCACGCCGATCCCGCCTTCAACGGCAAGGGCCCGCGCTGGCAGGTCAGCGACGGCGTCGGCTGCGAAGGCTGCCATGGCGGCGCGGGCGGCAGCAATGGCTGGCTGACGACCCATTATGCGGTCGGGCAGAGCCACGCCGCCAACGTCGCGCGCGGGCTCTACCCGCTCGATCAGCCGCGCGCCCGCGCGGAGAAGTGCCTCGACTGCCATCTCGGCAGCGACAAGCCCGGCCAGTTCGTCTCGCACCGGATCATGGCCGCGGGCCACCCGCGCGTCGCGTTCGAGGTCGACCTCTTCTCGGCGCTCCAGCAGCACCATGACGAGGACGCCGACTATGTGCAGCGCAAGCGCCGCACCAACAACGTCCAGCTCTGGGCGGTCGGCCAGGCGACGGCGGTCGGCCGCGCGACCAACCTGTTCGCCAATCCCAGGCTCGGCACCGACGGCATCTTCCCGGAAATCTATTTCTTCGACTGCCAGAGCTGCCACCGCCAGATCATCGACGGCCCGAACGGCCGGGCCAACTGGGTCGCCAATCCGGGCCGCCCGATCCCGTCGGGGATGCCGCCGTTCAACGACGAGAACATGATCATGCTGTCGGCCGCCGCCAAGGTCGCGGCGCCGGGCATGGCGGCGAAGTTCGATGCCGACTCGCGCGCCTTCCACGCCGCGCTGGCGAAGGACCGCCCGGCTGCCGTCGCCGCCGCGCGCCGGCTGTCGGCAACGGCGGGCAGCCTCGCCGACACGCTGAGCCGCAGCGCCTTCGGCCGCGAGCAGACCTTCGCGATCATCGACACGATCGCCGGCAACGCCATCTCGCCGCGCTTCACCGACTATGAAGGGTCGGCGCAGGCGGTGATGGCGGTCGACACGCTGCTCAACGCGCTGGTCCGCCAGGGCCATGTCAGCGAGGATCGGGCCCGTGGCGCGCGCGGCGCGATCGATCGGGCATACAAGGCGGTGGGCAACAGCAACGCCTATCGTCCCGCGGAATTCCGGGCGGCCCTGGGGCAGGCAGCCGCTTCGATAAGGGCCCTCAAATGACCGTTGCCTCGCGTAGTGAGCCGCTTTCACCGCCCCGCCTTCACGCTCGCCTCCTGCGGCGGCGGCAGCGGCGACAGTTCGACCCCGACGCCCACCTACCCCGACGCCGACGCCCACCGCGCTCTACACCGCGCCGGCCCAGGAGGCGCTGACCGTCGCCGACGTGCAGAAGGTGCTGGCGCAGGCGATCGAGGAAGCCGCGGCGCGCAACAAGCCGGCCGTCATCGCGATCGTCGACCGGGTCGGCAACGTCCTCGCCGTCTACCAGATGACCGGCGCGCCGACGACGCTGACGATCAAGACCACCCACCGCGTCGTGACGCCGACCGACGTCGAGGGCCTCGTCGTCGCCGGATCGCCCGCCGCCAACCCGCTCGCGGCGGCGGCGATCGCCAAGGCGATCACCGGCGCCTATCTGTCCTCTTCGGGCAACGCCTTCTCGACCCGCACCGCCAGCTTCATCGTCCAGGAACATTATCCGCCCGGCAACAACCAGCTCGCCGGCGGCCCGCTGTTCGGCGTGCAGTTCAGCCAGCTCCCCTGCTCGGATTTCTCGCGGCGCTACCTGCCCGCCGGGGGCAGCGCCGCCTTCATCGGCCCGAAGCGCTCGCCGCTCGGCCTCGCCGCCGATCCGGGCGGCTTCCCGCTCTACAAGAACGGCGTGGTGGTCGGCGGCATCGGCGTCATGTCGGACGGCCTCTACGGCTATGATCCGAACGTCGACGACATCGACAGCGACGACGACGAATATATCGCGACGGCGGGCCTGAGCGGCTTCGATGCGCCCCAGGACGTCCGCGCCAACAATATCCAGGTGATCGTCCAGCTTCGCTATACCGACGCGGACACGTCCAGGCTGCGCACCAACCCGGCCAACGCCCGCGCCTTCTCTGCCCTGTCGGGCACCGGATCGCTGGTATCGATCCCGGGCTATTATGCGCAAGGAAGCACCCCGGCGGTGCTCGCCGGCCATGCCTATGGCACCGAGGCGTCCGGCTATCGCGCGGTGACCGCGGCCGAGCGCAGCTCGGGCAACGCGATCGACAATGTCGACGCCTTCGTCCTGACCGACGGCGCCGGCAACAACCGCTACCCGCTGCGCGGCGGCACCGACGCCGCCGAGGTCTCGACGCCGCTGACCCAGGCCGAGGTGAAGGCGATCCTCGAGGAAGCCTTCAAGGTGATGAGCCGCGCCCGCGCGCAGATCCGCAAGCCGCTCGACAGCCGCGCGCAGGTGACGATGACCGTCGTCGACACGCGCGGCGTCGTGCTCGGCATGGTGCGCGGCCCCGACGCCCCGATCTTCGGCACCGACGTGTCGCTACAGAAGGCGCGCACCGCGACCTTCTTCTCGGGCGCCCACGCCGCGCCCGACCTGCTCGGCGACACCAGCCCCGACGTCCAGTCCTTCGTCCAGAAGGTCCGGACCTTCCTCAACGATCCGAGCGCGCTGACCGGCACCTACGCCTTCGCCGATCGCTCGGGCGGCAATCTCTCGCGCCCCTTCTTCCCGGACGGCGAGGTGGGACGGCCCAACGGACCGCTGTCGCGCCCCTTCAACCAGTGGAGTCCCTTCTCCACCGGACTGCAGAGCGCGCTGATCTTCAACAACCTGGCCGAGCATCTCGGCTTCGTGCTGGGCGCCTCGCCCACCGACACGCGCCAGCGCTGCACCTTCCTGCCCGACGTTCCCGGCACGACCGAGAACCGCTTGCAGAATGGCATGCAGATCTTCCCCGGATCGGTGCCGGTCTATCGCGGCAACAAGCTGATCGGCGGCGTCGGCGTGTCCGGCGACGGCATCGACCAGGACGACATGATCTCCTTCCTGGGCCTCCATAACGGCGGCGAGCGGGTCACCACCGTCTCGAACGCGCCCAAGGACATCCGCGCCGACAACATCATCGTGGCGGTCGGCGCGGGCGTCCGCCTGCGCTTCGTCAACTGCCCCTTCGCTCCCTTCCTCGATACGTCCGACCAGGACGTCTGCGGCGGGAAATAATGGCGGCGGCGCTCTCCTCCCTGCTCCTGCACGCGGTCGCGCTGGCCTCGGCCGCGCCCGACGAGGCCGCCGCGCAGCCGCGCGACGCGACAGCACCGGTCGACGCGCCCGCCCCCGATGCGCTCGCCGTCCCCGGCAGCGTCGAGCCCGGCGCCACCGTCGACGATCCGATGATCGCCGGCCGCCGCCGTCCCGGCTACGTCACCGAGCTGCCGGCGCCGATCGTCCAGAACAATGTCGGCGCGGTCCATGCCCCCCCGCCCGAGGCCTTCCCGACCGACCAGTTCCCGATCCCCGATCGCTGGCGGCTGGTCACCGCGCTGTGTCCCGACAAGAATTTCGTCGGGCTGCAGACGGTCTGCAAGTCGCGCTTCGACCCCTATCACCAGAACCCGCTGAAGGCCGACCGGCCGATCCAGCTCGACAAGAAGCCCTTCTTCCTGCCGATCACCGGCGACGACTGGTTCTTCGGCATCAACGCGATCTCCGACACGGTCGTCGAGCCGCGCTCCTTCCCGACCCCGGTCGCCGACCAGACGAGCAGCTATCCGGGCGCGATCGACACCTTCGGGCGCGACCGCAGCCTCGTCCTCGCCCAGACCGGCCTGCTCGGTTTCGGCCTGACCAAGGGATCGACCGCCTACAAGCCGCCGGACGTCGAATATCGCGTCCTGCTGGCCTATCAGGTCAACTATGTGAACGTGCAGGAACGCCGCGTCCTGAACGTCGAATCCTCGCGCCCGACGCACCGCACCGACACGTTCCTGGGCGTCCAGGAATTCTTCGTCGACAAGCATCTGGGCAACCGTTCCGACCGCTTCGACTTCGACTCGATCCGCATCGGCATCCAGCCCTTCCAGTTCGATTTCCGCGGCTTCCTGTTCCAGGACAACCAGCTCGGCATCCGCTTCTTCGGCAATCGCGACAACAACCGCTACCAGTTCAACCTCCAGGCGATCTGGCGGCTCGACAAGGATACCAACAGCGGCCTCAACGACATCACGAAGAAGCCGCGCGACGACTATATCCTGAGCGCCAACATCTTCGCGCAGGACTTCCCGCTGCCGGGCCTGACCTCGCTCGCCTCGTTCACCGCCAACTTCAACCGCGAGACCGAGCGCGAGCTCGACCATAACGGCTTCCCGGTCCGCCCCGCCCTGCTCGGCGACCAGCGGCCGCGCGAATATGACGTCTATTATGTCGGCTACAGCCTCGACGGGCGGCTCAAGCGCTTCAACCTGTCGTCGACCCTCTACGGCGCCTTCGGCGAGGACCGGAACAGCTTCTTCACCTCGAAACCCGCCAAGATCCGCGCCTTCTTCGCGGCGGCCGAGCTGAGCTACGACATCGACTGGATTCGCGTGAAGCTGTCGGGCCTCTACGCGACCGGCGACGGCAAGCCGAAGGACAACAAGGAGACCGGCTTCTCGGCGATCTTCGAGAACCCGATCTTCGCGGGCGCCGACACCAGCTACTGGATCCGCCAGACCGTCCCCTTCGCGGGCGGCGGCGTCAACGTCGCGCTGTCGCCGCGCAACGGCCTGCTCAACGACCTGCGCACCTCGAAGGAGCAGGGCCAGTCGAACTTCAACAATCCGGGGACGATGCTGCTCGGGGTCGGCGCCGATTTCGACATCCTGCCGCAGCTCCGCTTCTCGACGAACCTCAACCATCTGTGGTTCGAGAACACCGCGACGCTGCGCGAGCTGCGCAACGAGGGCAGCATTCCGAAGTCGATCGGCTGGGACCTGTCGGGCGCGCTGATCTGGCGGCCCAGCATGATCCAGAACATCGTCTTCCGCCTGTCGGGCGCGGTGCTCGATCCGGGCAAGGGCTTTTCGGACCTCTTCACCAATTCGCGCGGCGACGACCGATATTATTCGGTCCTCTTCAACGCGATCCTGTCTTTCTGAGGATGTAGATGCGAGGCTTGGGATCCCTGGTGACGATGCGGTGGGCGGCGCGCGGCGCGATGGCGCTGGCGGCGGCGGTCACCTTCCTCGTCTCGGCGCCCTCGCCCGCCCCGGCCTCCGAGGGCGAGAAGCCGGTCGCGCGCAGCTATCCCAAATTCGCCGACGCCCCGCGCACCCAGGACTGGGCCGAGGCCGACGGCAAGAGCGCGGGCTGCGTCTCCTGCCACACCGCGACCGACCGCAAGACGATGCACCAGACCGAGGCGGTCGTGCTCGGCTGCGTCGACTGCCATGGCGGCGACGCGACCGTCCATGTCGATGCCGGCGCGAAGATGGGCGACGCCGCCTATACCCGCGCCCGCGACAAGGCGCACGTCCTGCCGAAATATCCGGAGAGCTGGCACTGGCCCTCCCCCGCCAACCCGAAGCGCGGCTACACGCTGCTCAACCGCGAGGCGCCCGAATATGTGCGCTTCGTCAACCCGGGCGACTATCGCGTCGCGCGCCAGGCCTGCGGCTCCTGCCACCTCGAGATCATCCAGGCGGCCGAGCGCTCGCTGATGTCGACCGGCACGATGTTCTTCGGCGGCGGCGCCTACAACAACGGCATCGTCCCCTATAAGAACTACATCTTCGGTGAGGCCTATACGAGCAAGGGCGAGCCGGCGCAGGTCAAGTCGCCGGGCACGCCCGCGGGCACCGTGACGCCCGAGCAGAAGGCGCGCGGCGCGCTGCCGGTCGTCTATCCGCTGCCGACCTGGCACGTGCTCCCGCCCGCCGACGTCTTCCGCGTGTTCGAACGCGGCGGCCGCACGATCAACAGCACCTTCGCCGAGATCGGCCTGCCCAACTCGACCGGCAGCATCCAGCGCCTCGAGGAGCCGGGCCGTCCCGACCTCAAGCAGTCGAACCGCGGCCCCGGCACCGGCCTGCGCGTCGCGATCGCCGTGCTCAACCTCCACAAGACGCGCCTCAACGACCCGTTCATGTGGTTCATGGGCACCAACGACCAGCCCGGCGACTATCGCAGCTCGGGCTGCTCGGGCTGCCACGTCGTCTATGCCAACGATCGCGATCCGACCCACAGCCTGATCTACGCCAAATATGGCCGCGATGGGCAGACCGCGACGGTCGACCCGACGATCAAGGACCGGCTCGAACCCAAGGACGACGGCCATGGCGGCCACGGCGCCAAGGGGAGCGGTCCCAAAGGCGATCACGGCGACGACCACGGCACCGCCGACACGCCGCGCCATCCGATCGGCGCGATGAAGGAGAAGGGCCACCCGATCGAGCACGCCTTCACCAAGGCGATCCCGACCGCGCAGTGCATGAACTGCCACATGCACCAGCCCAACATCTTCCTCAATTCCTACCTCGGCTACACGATGTGGGACTATGAGGCCGACGCGCCGCTGATGTGGCCGGAGAAGCAGAAGCATCCGACCATGGCCGAGCGCCACGCGGTCTACGAGCGCAACCCCGAAGGCGCCGCCGCGATCGGCAAATGGGGCGATCTCGACTTCACGCGCAACGTCTATGACGACATCAACCCGCGCGCCAAGGACACCCAGTTCGCCGACTATCACGGCCATGGCTGGAACTTCCGCGCGGTCTACAAGCGCGACCGCGAGGGCAACCTGCTCGACGAGGCCGGCAACATCGTCTCGCCCGACGATCCCGAGAAGTTCCGCAAGGCGGGCATGCCCGAATTCGCCCCCGTCGGCGAACAGAAGGGCAAGGCGGTCCACATGATGGACATCCACGCCGAGAAGGGCCTGCAATGCGCCGACTGCCACTTCGCGCAGGACAGCCATGGCAGCGGCCTGATCTATGGCGAGGTCGCCGCCGCGGTCGAGATCGGCTGCAAGGACTGCCACGGCACCGCCGACGATTTCCCGACCCTGCGCACCTCGGGCCCCGCCGCGCCTCCGGGCGGCACCGACCTGTCGCTGCTGCGCAACCAGGACGGCAAGCGCCGCTTCGAATGGACCACCGACGCCAATGGCGAGCGCGCGCTGATCCAGCGCTCGATCGTCGATCCCAAGCTCGAGTGGAAGGTTTCGCTCGTCAAGGAGGCGGTCGACCGCAACAGCGCCCATTTCAACCCGCTGGCGGCCCGCTCGAAGCTGATGGGCAAGGCCGGCAAGGACACCGGCACCTATTTGTGGGGCCCCGGCATCGCCAAGGCCGACCGCGCCCACGACACCGACAAGATGGCCTGCTTCACCTGCCATTTGTCGTGGACGACGTCGTGCGGCGGCTGCCATCTGCCGATCGAGGCGAACTGGAAGACGACCAGCCACAAATATGAAGGCTGGGAGACGCGCAACTTCGCCAGCTACAACCCGCAGGTCGCGCGCGACGAGATGTACCAGCTCGGCATCCACCAGACGACCAAGGGCAACATCATCGCCCCGATCCGGTCGACATCCGCGCTGGTGCTGTCGTCGACCAACCTGAACCGCGAGCGCATCTACGTGCAGCAGCCGCCGATCTCGTCGGCCGGCTTCTCCAGCCAGGCCTTCGCGCCGCACTTCCCGCACACCGTCCGCAAGACCGAGACGAAGAAGTGCACCGACTGCCACCTGTCGGAGGAAGACGACAACAACGCCATCATGGCGCAGCTCAACCTGCTCGGCACCAACTTCGTCAACTTCGTCGGCCTCAACGCCTGGACCGGGCTGGAGAAGGGGATCGAGGCGATCCGCGTGACCGAATGGGACGAGCCGCAGGCGGTGATCGGCTCCTACCTGCACAAATATGCCTATCCGGAATGGTACAAGCAGCATCTCGACCATGGCCGCGAGCTGATCGAATGGGTGCGCGGCACCCGCTTCGACAAGAAGCTGTCGGGCGAGCCGGACTCGCTCGAGGAGTTCGCCAACACCCATCACCCGACCGGCGGCGCGGCGCGCTGCGTCCAGCTCCGCGGCGAATATTTCTTCGTCGCCGAGGGCAAGGGCGGGTTCCGCGTCTATGACGTCGCATCGATCGCCAACAAGGGCACCTCGCAGCGCATCCTGACCGCGCCCTTCTCCCCGCTCGGCCACGACACCCATGTCCCGTCGCAGAACGCGACCTGCATGGCGCTGCCGACCGACCAGGCGATCTCGACCGAGCGCAACGACCACATCCTCAAATATTATCCCGAGAACCAGGAACAGAAGATGGGCGAGATCTATCGCTACGCCTTCGTCACGGACTCGGTGGAGGGCCTGATCGTCGTCAATGTCGAGACGCTGGCCGACGGCGAGCCGCGCAACAACTTCCTGAAGCGCACCGCCACCTGGAACGAGAACAACGTCCTCGCCGGCGCGCGCCACATCACGATCGGCGGCAACTATGCCTATATCGCCGCCGATGTCGGGCTGGTCGTCGTCGACATCAGCGATCCGAAGCATCCGCGCCTCGCCGCGACGGTGCCGCTGCGCGACGCCCGCGCCTCGGCGCTGCAGTTCCGCTATCTGTGGGTGACGACCGCCGACGGCCTCCAGCTCGTCGACGTGACCCAGCTCGACAAGCCGGTGCTGATCCCGTCGGCGACGCTGCCGATCGCCAATGCGCAGCGCATCTACCTCGCCCGCACCTATGCCTATGTCGCGGCGAAGCAGGACGGGCTGGTGATCGTCGACATCACCCGGCCGCTCAAGCCGAAGCTCTACGAGAAGGTGACGTTCGACGGGCGGCTCAACGATGCCGAGGACGTGATCGTCGGCACCACCAACGCCTCGCTGTTCGCCTATGTCGCCGACGGCCGCAACGGCCTGAAGGTGATCCAGCTCACCTCGCCGGACAGCCAGCCCAATTTCTACGGCTTCTCGCCCGCGCCCAAGCCCGAGCTGATCGCCTGGGCGAAGACCCCCTCGCCCGCGCTGGCGCTGTCGAAGGGCCTGGACCGCGACCGCGGCGTCGACGAGAGCGGCAACCAGATCGCGATCTTCGGCCGCCTCGGCTCGCGCCCGTTCAAGCGCAACGAGATGGAGAAGCTCTATCTCAACGCCAAGGGCCAGGTCTGGAAGGTCAGCGACACCCCGACCTTCGCCGACTGGGTCGCGGCGCGGAAATAGGCCTCCCGATCCTCCCCATGCTCCGCATGAGGAAGGGGACCGTCCGCAGGACGGTGGAGGGGTAAATCCCAATTTCCAGCACCGGTGGTAGGAGGACGCGGCTACCCCTCCACCGCCCTATGGGCGGTCCCCCTCCCCGGCCTGCGGCCAGGGAGGATTTTTTGAGGGGGGATCACGCCCTCGGATGGGCGTTGCGGTAGACGTCCATGAGGTGCGCAGCGTCGACGCCGGTATAGACCTGGGTCGACGACAGGCTGGCATGGCCGAGCAGTTCCTGGAGCGAGCGCAGGTCGGCACCCCGGCCGAGCAGGTGGGTCGCGAAGCTGTGGCGCAGCGCGTGCGGCGTGGTCCGCTCGCCCAGCCCCAGCCGGACCCGCGCGGCGCGCATCGCGCGGCGGATCAGTTCGGGCGCGAGCGGCCCGCCCCGCGCGCCCCGGAACAATATCTCGCCCGGCGCCGCGCCATGGGGGCTGAGCGCGACATAGCGCTCGATCGCCTCGCGCACCGGCGCGAGCATCGGCACGATGCGCGTCTTGGCGCGCTTGCCGGTGACGCTCAGCGTGTCGCCCAGCGGCAATATGTCGCCGGTCAGCGCCATCGCCTCGCCGATGCGCAGCCCCGCGCCGTACAGCAGCAGCAGCACCGCCTCGTCGCGCGCGGCGATCCAGGGTTCGGCGGCGGACTCGGCCGCATCCTCGGCGATCGCGGCGATATCGTCGGGGGCGACCGGACGCGGCACGCCCTTCTTGATGCGCGGCCCCTTCACCTTGACCGGCTTGGCCGCGCCCTCGCGCTCGGCGACATAGTCGAGGAAATTGCGGACCGCCGACAGTTCGCGCGCGGTCGAGACGTTGGACAGCCCCTCGCCGCGCCGCTCGGCCAGATAACCGCGCAGGTCGCCGCGATCGAGCCGCGCCAGCAGCGCGCCGTCGACCGCCGCGCCGCGATGGCGGCCGAGAAAGGCGATCAGGCGATGCGCGGTGGCGAGATAGGCGCGGACGGTATGCTCGGACCGGCGCCGGTCGCGGCGGAGATGATCGGCCCACGCCACCGCGATGTCGCGGGCGGGATGATCGTCTAAAGTTAGGGCAGCAACCACCGCCCTATCATGCGCGAAAGCATCGCGCCGAGGAAGCCCAGCAATTCGGAGCCGGCGCGGGTGTCGAAGCCCATCGGGCGGCGCTGGCCCAATGCGAGCACCCCGCCGGGCAGTGGCGCCTCGGCCGACAGGCGGATCAGCGCCTCGGCGCGGATCAGTTCGGAGGCCGGGCCGAACAGCGGATGGCCACGCTCGACGCTGCGCATCACCACGCCCTCGATGTCGACGATCGACCGCTCGATGATCCGCCGCTCGACGAACTGCATGCCCGACGCATCGGCGCGCAGCCCCTGGTCGCCGACGAACAGCGCGACCGACACCGCGTCGAGGCCGAGCATGTCGGGCCAGACCTGGGTGACGATGTGGATGAGATGATCGAGCCCGTCCGACTCGGTCGCCGCGAGCACCGCCGCATGGATCGACGAGACCGCGCCCGAATGGCCCCGCGCGAAGGCGATGAGGTCCTGATTGGCCTCCTCGACCTCGGCCATCCGCCGCTTGAGCGAGGCCATCGCGCCGCCCTCGAAGTCGATCACGCTTCCCATGCGGGCAGTTTACCCTGCATTGGTTAACACTCAATGGGTTGTTTGTTACGCCCTTGGTTGGGTGCCCTCAGGCGCCGGGCGCGAGGCATCCGCCTCGCTTGGCTATCCTCGCATAAGCTCGGGCGCGCATTCGCGCTTGCGGAGCCCTAAGGGCTCCGATGCAGAACCTATGCGGTGGAACGGGACGCGCAGCGTCCCGCAAGGCCGAACGGCCGCCCGAGCTTATGCGAGGATAGCCAAGGTCACGGATGTGACCGCCGGCGCCTGAGGCCAAACAAATCAATGCCCCGCCTTCTGCTGTTCCCACGCCCGGAATTTCTGGACCAGGCAGCCGCTCGCGCCCGCTGCACCCGACGGCGAGCAGGAGCCGATCCCGCTCTCGCCGCCTTCCATCAGCCGGTGCCGCTCGCGCGACACGCCATCGACCGCTTCCTGGTGGAAGTCGAAGCCGTCGGGGCGCAGCGCCTCGGGAATGCGGTAGCGTTCCGCCGCATTGCCGCGCCGGCACACCACGATCTCGCCCGACCGGCCGCGCGGGCAGGCGGTGGCCGTCTCGATCGCGGCGCCCAAGGTCGAAGGCATCGTCGGCGCCGCTGCCGGCGCTTCGGCGGCCAGCAGCAGCGCCAGCGGGATCAGAGGATGCTCTGCCCCGTCTTGGCCCAGTCGGCCATGAAGCCCTGGATGCCCTTGTCGGTCAGCGGATGGTTGAACAGCGCGCGGATCACGGCCGGCGGCGCGGTCATCACGTCGGCGCCGATCTTCGCCGATTCGAGGATGTGGATCGGGTGGCGGACGCTGGCGACCAGGATCTCGGTGCCAAAGTCGTAATTGTCGTAGATCTGGCGGATGTCGGCGATCAGGCCCATGCCGTCGAGGCCGACATCGTCGTGGCGGCCGACGAAGGGCGAGATGAACGCCGCGCCCGCCTTGCCGGCCAGCAGCGCCTGGTTGGCCGAGAAGCAGAGCGTGACGTTGACCATGGTGCCGTCGTCCGACAGCGCCTTGCAGGTCTTGAGCCCGTCGATCGTCAGCGGCACCTTGATGCAGACATTGTCGGCGATCTTGCGGAGGACCTCGGCCTCCTTCATCATCGTCGCATGGTCGAGCGCGACGACCTCGGCCGACACCGGGCCCGGCACGATCTTGCAGATCTCGGCGATCACGTCGACGAACTGCTTGCCCGACTTGGCGATCAGCGAGGGATTGGTGGTCACGCCATCGAGCAGGCCGGTCGCCGCCATTTCGGCGATGTCGGCAGTGTCCGCGGTGTCGACGAAGAATTTCATGTAGGAAGGCCCTTCCGGCTGCATATCTGATTGCCGCTGCCTATAGCGGCCGCGACGCCCCTCGCCTAGGCCCGGAACGGGTTATCCACCGCTTCTACGGGGGCGGCATTGCGGCGGCCGGAGGCTCCCCCTAAGCACGGACGAATGGCCCGCGCCCATGTCCTCCTGCTCAACCCCGCCCTCGGGCCGCTCGACTATCGCGCCGACCGCGAGCATGTCGTCGAGCCGGGCAGCATCGTGCTCGCGCCGCTCGGCCCCCGGCAGATGATCGGCGTGGTCTGGGAGGAGGAGACGCTGCCCTCGGCCGACCAGGTCGGCGACAACCGGCTCCGCCCGCTGCTCGACGTCTACGACGTCCCGCCGCTCGCCGCGCCGCTGCGCCGGCTGATCGAGTGGACCTCGGACTATTATCTGGCGCCGCCCGCCGCGGTGCTGCGGATGGCGCTGCCCTCCTCCAGCGCGCTCGACGGCGCGCGGACGATCGTCGAATATCGCGCGACCGGCGAGCGGCCGGGCCGGATGACCCCGCAGCGCGAGCAGGCGCTCGACCGGATCGGCCAGCGCCAGGGCCTGATCCGCGAACTGGCGACGATCGCCGACGTGTCCGAGGGCGTGATCCGCGGCCTCGTCAAGTCGGGCGCGATCGAGGCGGTGACGGTGTCGATCGACACGCCCTGGGACGCCCCCGATCCCGACCATAAGGCGGTCGAGCTGTCGGACGAGCAGCAGCTCGCCGCCGGCATGCTGGCGGAAGCGGTCGCGGCGAAGCGCTTCCAGCCCTTCCTGCTCGACGGCGTCACCGGATCGGGCAAGACCGAGGTCTATTTCGAGGCGATCGCCGAGGCGCTGCGCGCCGGCCGGCAGACGCTGGTGCTGCTACCCGAGATCGCCCTGACCGAACCCTTTCTCAAGCGCTTCGAGGCGCGCTTCGGCCATCTCCCCGTCGCCTGGCACAGCGAGCTGCGCCAGTCGCAGCGGCGGCGCGCCTGGCGCGGCATCGTCCATGGCGAGGCGAAGGTCGTCGTCGGCGCGCGATCGGCGCTGTTCCTGCCCTATCGCGACCTTGGCCTGATCATCGTCGACGAGGCGCACGAGACCAGCTTCAAGCAGGAGGACGGCGTCCTCTACCATGCCCGCGACGTCGCGGTGATGCGCGCCAAGCTGGAGGAGATCCCGATCGTGCTCGCCTCGGCGACGCCGGCGATCGAGACGCGCCAGCAGGCGGCGATCGGCCGCTACACCGAATTGAAGCTCACCGCGCGCCACGGCGCCGCCGAGATGCCGGAGATCGAGGCGATCGACCTGCTCGCCGATCCGCCGCCGCGCGGGCGCTGGATCGCGCCGACGCTGGTGCGCGCGCTGGCCGACCGGCTCGAGAAGAAGGAGCAGAGCCTGCTCTTCCTCAACCGGCGCGGCTATGCGCCGCTGACGCTGTGCCGGACCTGCGGCCACCGCTTCCAATGCCCGAACTGCACCGCCTGGATGGTCGAGCACCGGCTGCTCGGCCGGCTGCAATGCCACCATTGCGGGCACAGCATGGCGCCGCCCGCCGAATGCCCGGAGTGCAAGGACGAGGACAGCCTGGTCGCCTGCGGCCCCGGCGTCGAGCGGATCGCCGATGAGGTGGCGGCGCTGTTCCCCGACGCGCGGGTGGCGATCGCCACCTCCGACACGCTCTCCACCCCCGCCCGCGCCGCCGAGTTCGTCGAGCGGATGGAGGCGGGCGACATCGACGTGGTGGTCGGCACCCAACTCGTCACCAAGGGCTATCACTTCCCCGAGCTGACGCTGGTCGGGGTGATCGACGCCGATCTCGGCCTGTCGGGCGGCGACCTGCGCGCGGCCGAGCGCAGCTTCCAGCAGATCGCCCAGGTCGCCGGGCGCGCCGGGCGCGGCGCCAAGCCCGGCCATGTCTATATCCAGACCCACGCGCCCAAGGCCCCGGTGATCCAGGCGCTGCTCTCGGGCGACGCGCAGAGCTTCTACACGGCCGAGACCGAGGCGCGGAAGATCGCCGAGGCGCCACCCTTCGGCCGCTACGCCGCGATCATCATCTCCGCCGAGAAGCTGGAGGAGGCCGCGACCACCGCGCGGCTGATCGGCCGGACCGCGCCCGCCATCGACGGCATGCACGTCTACGGCCCCGCCCCCGCCCCGCTCGCCATGCTGCGCGGCCGCCACCGGCAGCGCCTGCTGGTCCACGCCCGCCGCTCGCTCGACGTCCAGCAGGTGATCCGCGACTGGCTCGGCCCGCTGCAATGGCCGCGCGGCGTCCGCGTCGCGGTCGACGTCGATCCGTATAGCTTCTTGTAAACGCGTTCGTCGTAAACAGCCCGTCACCCCTGCGAAGGCAGGGGTCCATGTCTCTCATCGGCCAGATGGCCGTCGGGGAGAAGACAGACATGGATGCCAGCCTTCGCTGGCATGACGCGGATGGGGAAAGGAAGGCGCTTGAAGTTACCCTGCCCAAGTGCTGAAACGCCGTGCATGACAGCCCTGCGCCGCCCGACGATCCGATCGATTCTCGCCGTCGCCGCGCTTCTCCTGTCCGCCCTGCTGATCGCCGATCCGGCGCTGGCCTCGACCGCGGGGCCGGCGCAGACCGGCGCGCTCGACCGGGCGATGACGACGATCGCGGGCGACGGCCGGCCGCTGTCGCTGTCGCTCCAGATCCTGGTGCTGATGAGCCTGCTGACGGTGCTGCCGTCGCTGGTGCTGATGATGTCGAGCTTCACCCGCATCATCATCGTCCTGTCGCTGCTGCGCCAGGCGCTGGGCCTGCAACAGACCCCGCCGAACCAGGTGCTGGTCGGCCTCGCCATGTTCCTGTCGCTGTTCGTGATGCGGCCGTCGATCGACCAGATCAACGCCGATGCCTTCAAGCCCTATGGCGCCGGACAGATCACGATCGAGGAGGCGATCACCCGCAGCGGCGCGGTGCTCCATCGCTTCATGGTCCTCCAGACCCGCCAGACCGACCTCAAGCTGTTCGCCGACCTCGCCAAGGCGCCGAAATTCGCGCGGCCGGCCGACATACCCTTCTCGATCCTGCTGCCCGCCTTCGTCACCAGCGAGCTCAAGACCGCCTTCCAGATCGGCTTCCTGATCTTCCTGCCCTTCCTGATCATAGACCTGGTGGTGGCGTCGACCTTGATGTCGCTCGGCATGATGATGCTGTCGCCGGCGATCATATCGATGCCGTTCAAGCTGCTATTGTTCGTCCTCGTCGACGGATGGGCGCTGACGATGGGCTCGCTCGCGGCGAGCTTCGCGACATGAGCGCCTTTCCGATCGTCACCCCGGCGGAGGCCGGGATCTCAGGAGACAAGGGCGCGCGCAAGCCTCCCGAGGCCCCGGCCTCCGCCGGGGCGACGGAATGGGCCCATGGATAGCGCCGGCAGCCCCGACTATTTCATCGGCATCGCCCAGCAGGCGATGTGGATCCTCGCCCTCGCCTCGGCGCCGATCCTGATCCCGGCGCTGGTCGCGGGGATCATCCTGGGCATGATCCAGGCGGCGACCTCGATCAACGAGCAGACGTTGAGCTTCGTCCCCAAGCTGATCGTCGTCGGCATCGCGCTGGCGCTGTTCGGCGGGGCGATCCTGATGCTGCTCGCCGATTTCACGCGCGAGATATTCGCCCGCATCCCGGACATGCTCCGATGATGGCGCTCCCATGATACCCCAGGGCCTGGCGGGGATCGAAACCCAGCTCTGGCTTTGGATGATCGCGATGATCCGGCCGGGCGCGGCGTTCATCGCGGCGCCGGTGTTCGGCGCGCCGCAGGTGCCGATGCAGCTTCGCGCCGTCGTGGCGCTGGCGATCGGCATCCCCGCGCTGGCCAACACGCCCTTCGTGATGCCGGTCGGCGGGATCGTGACGATCGAGGGCTTCCTGCTCGTCGCGGGGGAGATACTCGCCGGGCTCGCGCTCGGCTTCGCGGTGCAGATTGGCTTCTCCGCCGCGCTGGTCGCGGGCGAGGTGATCGGCAACGCGATGGGGCTCGGCTTCGCGGGGATGATGGACCCGGCGACCGGATCGCCCTCCCCCGCCGTCAGCCAATATCTCTCGCTGCTCGCGACCTTCCTGTTCCTGGCGACCGGCGGCCATCTCCAGCTCGCCGCGATCATCGTCGAGAGCTATCGCGCGCTGCCGCCGGGCGAGGCCTGGCTCGGCGCGCGCAGCATCCAGGGGCTGGCGCTGTTCGGCGGCGACCTGTTCGCGGCCGGCCTCGCCATCGCCCTGCCGGTCGGCTTCGCACTGATCCTCGTCCAGCTCGTCATGGCGATGCTGGCGCGGTCGGCGCCGCAGATGAACATCTTCTCGGTCGGCCTGCCCGCCACGCTGATGGCCGGCCTCATCCTGCTGGCAATCGCCGCCCCGGTGATGGCCGACGGCATCACCGCCGCGATCCAGCGCGGCCTCGCCGAGGCGCGGCTGCTCGCGCTCGGGAGATAGGCGATGGCCGAGGGTCCCGAGGACGACGAGAAGACCGAAGCCCCGACCCCGAAACGGCGGCAGGACGCCGCCGAGAAGGGCGACGTCCTCCAGTCGCGCGAACTGGGCACCGCGCTGGTGATGGTCGTCGGCGCCGGCTGGATCGCGATCGCCGGCCCCTGGGCGATGGCGGCGCTCAAGCGGATGCTGTCCAACGCGCTGTCCTTCGATGCCGGCGCGATCGAGAATTTCGATCCGCTCTCGGCCGCGCTGGCGATGGTCGCGACGGTGGCGCTGCCGCTGCTGCTGCTGTTCGCGCTGACCCTGGCGGCCGCGATCGCCGCGCCCGCCATGCTGGGATCGCTCGGCTTCCGCTGGTCGGCGCTCGGCTTCAAGGCCAACAAGCTCAACCCGATGGCGGGGCTCAAGCGCATCTTCGGCATGCAGGGGCTGATCGAGCTCGGCAAGTCGCTGCTCAAGATCCTGGCGCTCGGCGCGGTGGGCTACTGGCTGCTGATGGACCGCATCGCCGCGATCGTGACGATGGGGCAGCAGGACCTTCGCACCGCGCTCGACAGCCTCGGCTCGACCTTCGTCTTCGCGGTGCTGGTGATGACCCTCGCGCTCGCGGTCGTGGCCGGCGCGGACGTGCCGATGCAGATGTTCCAGCGCGGCAAGCGGCTGCGCATGTCGAAGCAGGAGATCAAGGAGGAGTCGAAGCAGACCGAAGGCTCGCCCGAGCTCAAGGCCGCGATCCGCCAGAAGCAGATGGCCGCCGCGATGGGATCGGCGCGCAAGGCGGTGGTCGAGGCGACGGTGGTGCTGACCAACCCGACCCATTTCGCGGTGGCGCTGCGCTACCGCCCCGGCTTCGACACCGCGCCGGTCGTGCTGGCGCGCGGCCGCGGCGCGACGGCGCAGGCGATCCGCGAGCTGGCGACCGAGAACAGCGTTCCGATGCTGCACTATCCGCAGCTCACCCGCGCGATCTACTACACCAGCCGCTCGGGCCAGGTGATCCGCGAGGACCTGTTCATCGCGGTCGCGGCGATCCTCGCCTTCGTCTTCAACCTCGACCGCGCCATGGCCGAGGGCATCGCCCAGCCCGAAGTCGACGTGCCCCAGGGGGCGCGGTTCGACGAGGAAGGCAGGCGGGCGGGATAGAAAGAGCATCCCGTCATCCCGGCGAAAGCCGGGATCTCAGTGCCTTCGCTTCGGAAGCGCCACGAGAAAGAAGGGAGATCCCGGCTTTCGCCGGGATGACGTTGGCAGCAAGGGTGACGGCCCTTGGGAAAAGATGGTTAGCCGCCGTTAGGAAATTAAAAGGACTTGCCCGGCTAAACCCCTCGTCGAATGCGCCGTTACCGGCAGCAGCGAGGTGGTGAGAAGTCCATGGTCACGTCTGTCGGTTCGTCCATCCTGACCGCGCTCGGCGCGTCGAGCATCGACACCAGTTCGCTGGTCGACCAGCTCGCCACCGCCGCGATCGCCAACAAGACCAAGGCGCTGACCGACCGCGAGACCGCGAACACCGCGAAGATCTCCGACCTCGCCAATGCGGTCAATTCGATCACCACCTTCTCCTCGTCGCTGTCCTCGCTGATCTCGGGCGGCTCGCTGTTCACCCAGCCGACCAGTTCGAACAGCTCGATCGTCAACGTCAGCGCGGTCGCGGGGTCGCGGCTCAGCGGCCTGTCCTCGACGATCAAGGTCGAGCGGATCGCCAGCGCCCAGACGCTGACCGCCGCCGCCCTGCCCGGCGCGGCGAGCCCGGTCGGCCTCGGCACGATGGAGCTGACCGTCGGCGACAAGACCAAGACGATCACCATCACCTCCGCCAACAACTCGCTCGCCGGCCTCGCGCAGGCGATCAAGGACAGCGGCCTCGGCGTCACCGCCAGCATCGTCACCGATTCGACCGGCGCGCGCCTGGTCGTGAAGGGCGCGACCGGCGAGGCGAACGCCTTCTCGCTCAAGGTGACGAGCGGCACCACCGGCGAGCTCGACCGCTTCGCCTTCGATCCCGCCACCTACGATCCCGACGCCGTCACCGGCATGACGCTTCAGCAGCAGGCGCAGGACGCGCAGATCGTCGTCGACGGCGTCACCGTCAACAAGGCGAGCAACAGTTTCAGCGACGTCATCCCTGGCGTGAAGATCGACCTCGTCTCGGCCTCGCCGGGCACGACCGTGTCGATCGGATCGAGCCAGCCGGTTGATTCGATCAAGCAGGCCGTCAGCGACTTCGTCGCCGCCTATAACGAGATGAAGGCGACGCTCACCGCGATGACCGGCACCGAGGGGTCGCTGCGCAGCGACGCCGGCATCCGCGCGCTCGTCACCAAGCTCGGCGGGCTGACCTCGACCCGGCTCACCTATGCCAGCGACGGCAGCCCGACGACGCTGGCCGAGATCGGCGTGTCGACCAACCGCGACGGCACGCTCTCGCTCGACAGCGCCAAGCTGTCCTCGGTAATGGCCAGCAACCCGGCCGCGGTCGAGGCGATGTTCAACCCCGGCCAGCGCAGCGACAATCCGCTGATCCAGATCACCAATGCGGTCGGCCAGGTGCGGGGCGGCGTCTACACCGTCACCAACGCCACCCCGGGCGGCTCCGGCAGCACCGCGCAGGCGACGCTCGACGGCGGCTATACGCTGCCGCTCGGCGCCACCGGCGTCCAGGCGTCGTTCACCTCGGCGGCCGCCGGCCTGTCGTTCGACGTGCTCGGCCCGGTCGCCAGCGCGACGATCACCATCGACCTCGGCCTGCAAGGCGCGCTCGATGCGATCAAGAACGAGCTGACCGCCTCGTCCGGCCAACTCACCGCCTCGCAGACCCGGCTCGACAACGAGAAGAAGTCGATCTCCGACGACAAGGACAAGCTGACCGCGCGCGACACCGCCTACCGCGCCCAGCTCACCGCCCAATATACCCGCATGCAGGGCGCGCTGTCCGCCTTCTCGTCGACGCAGAGCTATCTGAGCCAGCAGATCAAGCTCTGGACCAACGACAGCAGCAGCTAAACGAAGAGGCCGAATTCTTATGTATATGAGCCACGGTTATGGCAGCCCGATGAATGGGGCGAAGCTCCGTTATCAGACGGTCGACGTGGACAGCCGCGTCGAGGGCGCCTCGCCGCATCGGCTGATCGGCATCCTGTTCGAGGAGCTGATGAAGGCGCTGGAGATCATGACCGCCGCCCAGCGCGCCGGCATGACCGCCAAGGCGATCGACAGGCAGGCGCGCGCGTCGAACATCCTGCTCGCGCTCGAAACCAGCCTCGACTACCGCAACGGCGGCGAGATCGCGGTCAACCTCGCGAAGATCTACCGCGAGGCGCGCCGCCTGGTGCGGCTCGGCGGCCGCGACAACCAGCCCGAGCTGGTCGACCGCGCCCGCTCCTACCTGGCCGAGATCGTCGAGGCCTGGGAAGCGATCGGCTGAAGCCCTTAGGCTTTCGTTAACGCATTCGGCCGCATCATGCGGCCGACTGGAGACGACCATGGCCCTGTTCAAGCACAAGCCCGATGCCGACGCCGCCCCCTTCCGGGAGCGCCGCGTGCGCGGCAAGGTCGTCGCCTTCTCGGCCGACATCGTCGCCGAGCACGTCCCCTCGCCCGCCCACGCGCTCCAGCAGATGCTCGCCGAGCGGACCGCGGACGGCTATATCCTCGATCCCGTCGCCCGCCGCCGCGCGCTGATCCGCTTCCTCGGCACCGCGCTGCTGCTGTGGGGCGGCAGCGCCGTCGGCCTCGCCACGATGATGATGCTGGCGCGCTGACAGTTTCCGTCAATCCTCCAGCTTCGCGCCGTCGACCAGCCGGTCGGCGCGGGCCTTGTCGATCCGGTCGCGGTCCTTTTCCGCTTTGGTGCGGCCGAATTTCGCGCGATTGGCCTCGGCGACGACCTTCGCGTCGGACCGCGCTTTCGCCTTGCGCGCCTTGTTGAGATTGACCACGTCGCCCATCGCGCCACCCTGCCGCGCGGGCGGAGGTGACGCAATCCCCGCGATCGGCTAAGGCGCGCGCGATGAACGACACCGCCCTTCGCGCCTGGATCGCCGACACGCTCGGTCACGAAGCGCGCGACCTCGCCCTGTTCGAGCGCGCGCTGACCCATGGCAGCTACGGCCCGAACCATTATGAACGCCTCGAATTCCTCGGCGACCGGGTGCTCGGCCTGGTCGCGGGCGCCTGGCTGTTCGAACTGTTCCCCGACGAGCCCGAGGGCAAGCTGTCGCGCCGCCTCAACGCGATCGTCAGCCGCGAGACCTGCGCCGACGTCGGCCGGGCGATCGGCGTCGCGACGCACATGAAGCTCGGCAAGCAGGCGCGCGACGACGGCGCGGTGCAGAGCGACAATGTGCTGGGCGACGTGGTCGAGGCGCTGATCGGCGCGCTCTACCTCGAAGGCGGGCTCGACGCCGCGCAGGCCTTCGTCCGCCGCGCCTGGGACGACCGCGCCACCGGCCAGGCGCAGGCGCCCAAGCATCCCAAGTCCGCGTTGCAGGAATGGGCCGCCGCCCATCGCTGCAAGCCGCCCGTCTACACCATGGGCAACCGCAGCGGCCCGCACCACGCGCCGCGCTTCACCGTCACCGTCGCCATCCCCGGCCGGGCCGAGGCGAGCGCCGAGGGCAGCTCGAAGCAGGAAGCCGAAACCGCCGCCGCCAAGGCGCTTCTGGAGAAATTGTCATGACCGAGCGCTGCGGCTTCGTCGCCGTCGTCGGTGCCCCCAATGCGGGCAAGTCCACCCTCGTCAACGCGCTGGTCGGCCAGAAGGTCGCGATCGTCAGCCCCAAGGCGCAGACTACGCGCACCCGGCTGATCGGCGTCGCGATCGCGGGCGAGAGCCAGATATTGCTGGTCGACACCCCCGGCATCTTCGCGCCGCGCCGCCGGCTCGACCGGGCGATGGTCGCCGCTGCCTGGGGCGGCGCGCAGGACGCCGACCTGATCGCCTTCGTGATCGACGCCAAGACCGGCATCACCCACCGCATCGGCGAGCTGCTCGACACGCTCGCCCAGCGGCGCGAGCCCAAGCTGGTGGTGCTCAACAAGGTCGACATCTGCTCGAAGGAGAGCCTGCTCGAACTGGCCGTGCGCCTACAGGAGAAGCTCGCCCCCGAGGCGATCTTCATGGTCTCCGCCGCGACCGGCGACGGCGTCGCCGACCTGCGCCAGACGCTGGCCGACCGGGTGCCCGAGGGGCCGTGGCATTTCCCGGAGGAGCAGGTCTCCGACGCCACCGACCGGATGCTCGCCGCCGAGGTGACGCGCGAGCAGCTCTACCTCCAGCTCCACGCCGAGCTGCCCTATGATTCGGCGATCGAGACCGAGAAATATGAGGAGCGGCGCGACGGATCGGTCGCGATCCACCAGCAGATCCTGGTCGCGCGCGACACGCAGCGGGCGATCGTGCTTGGCAAGCGCGGCGTCCGGCTGAAGGAGATCGGCTCGCGCGCCCGCGCCGAGCTGGAGACCCTGCTCGAACGCAAGGTCCACCTCTTCCTCCACGTCAAGGTCGCCGAGAAATGGGGCGAGGACCGCGGCCTCTACCGCGAGATCGGCCTCGACTGGGTGGATTGAGCAGATATGCCCCTCCCCTTCAGGGGAGGGGACAGGGGTGGGGTACGGAGCCAAGGGGCTCGATGCCCCTTGGCGGAGTTCTGCGGAACGATCGTGGCGCTCGCTGCGCTCGCGACCCACCCCCGGCCCCTCCCTTGCAGGGAGGGGAGCTACTTTCCCAAAATCTCCTCCACCCACGCCGGCACCAGCTCGCCCGCCGGGCCCAGTCGGGTCTCGTGGAAGAAATAGCTCCCCGCCGACGGCTCCAGGTTGAGTTCGAGCGTCTCGATCCCGGCGTGGCGCGCCTGCTGGACATAGCCCGCCGCCGGATAGACCGCGCCCGAGGTGCCGATCGACACGAACAGGTCGGCTGCGCCCAGCGCCGCGTCGATCCGGTCCATCTCATAGGGCATCTCGCCGAAGAAGACGATGTCGGGGCGCAGCGTGTCGGCCGCGCCGCAGCCGCCGCACCGCGTCCCGTCGAGCATCGCGCCGCCGAAGCGCTGGCGATGGCCGCAATGCTCGCAGAAGGCCGACATCAGCTCGCCATGCATGTGCAGCATCCGCTCCGCGCCGGCGCGCTCGTGCAGGTCGTCGACATTCTGGGTGACGATCAGCAGCCCGCCCTGCCATTCGCGATCGAGCCGCGCCAGCGCGACATGCCCGGCATTGGGCGCGACCGTCGCCAGCGCCGCGCGCCGCTGGTCGTAGAAGTCGAGCACCAGCGCACGGTTGCGCGCCAGCGCCTCGGGCGTGCAGATGTCCTCGACCCGATGCCCCTCCCAAAGGCCGCCCGGCCCGCGAAAGGTGTTGAGCCCGCTCTCGGCGGAGATGCCGGCGCCGGTCAGGACGACGATGTTGCGGATGTCGGTCATGGCGCCTCTCCCGGCCGTGGAATCTGCGTCAGCCCATGGCGCGTCCGGCGGTCATAATCCTCCTGGATGTCCTCGATCCGCTCCTGGGTGCGCTTCGCCACATCCTTGATCGACCCGCAGTTCGCCTTCGCCGCCGCCTTCACGAAGTCGTTGCGATGGTCGATCGCGATCCGCGCATGGCCCGCCTCGTGGATCTCCAGCCCGTGCATCGTCCGTTCCCAGAAGGCCAGCCCCTCCGGCGTCACCCCGTCGGTGGTGGCGAGGCGCGGCAGGACCACGGTGATCGACAGGCTCGTGATCGGGTCCGCGACCTCGCAGGTCTTGCCGCGCCGCGTCTGGCGCCAGCCGACCCGGATGTGCCAGGCGGTGTGCGCCACGCCGTCGCCCTTCTGCGGCGCCCGCGCGCGCATCGACGCGTAGATCTGGGCCGGGGTGCGGCCCTCGACGTCATAATAGCGGAAGGTGAGATTGGGCATGCCCGCGAAGGGCGACGATGCGGGAACCTCGGCGCTCGTCGCCGCGGTGAGGGCCAGCCCGAGCGACAGGATCATTCGCCGCCCTTCGGCCCCCAGAAGATCACCCAGGTCGCGAAATCGTCGCTGAAATCCTCGAAACGGTGGAGCGCATGCGCTTCGACGAAGATCGCGTCGCCCGGCTTGAACGGTCGCCGCTCGCCGCTCTTGACGAAGGTGCCGGTGCCCGAGGCGATGATGTAGAGCTCGTCCTGCTCGTGGGGCGCCTGCTCGTCGATGCCGAGCGGGGCATAGACGCCGATCCGCATCGAGCCGTGCCGGATCGGATAGGCGAAGCGGCCGTCCGGCCCCTCGGGCAGCGTGGCGAGCGCCGATTCGAGCGAGAACATCCAGTCCGACGGAACCATGCGAGCCTCCTTTCCCTCCGACCCTTCCGTTTGAGCATGGCCGCCGCCGCAACGCCAGCGGCTATCGCATGCTTGCGTCGCGCGACGGCGCCCGCCATGAAGCGCGCGACGAAGACGAGGGGCACGGCATGACGGTGATCGGGATTTTGGGCGCGAACGGACGGATGGGCCGCGCGATCGCCACCGTGGCCCCCGAACTGGGCGCCGGCCTCGCCGGCGGCGTCGACCAGGAGGGCGCGGTGTTCGGCCCGCATGGCGACGCCGCCGCGCTCGCCGCCGCCAGCGACGTGCTGGTCGACTTCTCGGCGCCTTCCGCGCTCGCCGGCCATCTCGACGCCGCGCTGGCGGCGAAGGTGGCGCTGGTGGTCGGCACCACCGGCCTCCAGCCCGAGCATCACCGCCTGATCGACGCCGCCGCCGCGCGCGGGCTGGCGGTGCTGCAGTCGGCGAACACCTCGCTCGGCGTCAACATCCTCGCCCATCTGGTGCGCGAGACCGCGGCACGGCTCGGTTCCGACTGGGACATCGAGATCGTCGAGATGCACCATCGCCACAAGGTCGACGCGCCATCGGGCACCGCGCTGCTGCTCGGCACCGCCGCCGCGCAGGGCCGCAACGCGACCCCGGAGGCGCTCAACCGCTTCGACCGGATCGGCCATGGCAACGACCGCCCGCGCGAGGAAGGCACGATCGGCTATGCCAGCTTGCGCGGCGGATCGGTCGCGGGCGACCATATGGTCGTGTTCGCGACCGACAATGAGCGGATCGAGCTCGGTCACCGCGCCGAGAACCGCGCCATCTTCGCGCGCGGCGCGGTCAAGGCCTGCCTGTGGATGGCGGGACGCCCGGCCGGCCGCTACGCGATGGGCGACGTGCTGAGCCTATGAAGAAGGCGGACATCTTCGAATTCTACCGGCGGCTCGCGGAGGACGATCCCGCGCCGGAGACCGAGCTCAACTATGTGAACCCCTATACGCTGCTGGTCGCGGTGGCGCTGTCGGCGCAGGCGACCGACGTCGGGGTGAACAAGGCGACCGGCCCGCTGTTCGCCAGGGTCACCACGCCGCAGCAGATGCTGGAACTGGGCGAGGAAGGGCTGAAGCGGCATATCAAGACGATCGGCCTGTTCAACACCAAGGCGAAGAACGTCATCGCCGCCGCCCACATCCTGGTCGACAAATATGGCGGCGAGGTGCCACAAAGCCGCGAGGCGCTGGAGGAACTGCCCGGCGTCGGCCGCAAGACCGCCAATGTCGTGATGAACACCGCCTTCGGCGCCGAGACGATCGCGGTCGACACCCATATCTTCCGCGTCGCCAACCGCACCGGCCTGGCGCCGGGCAAGAACGTCCTCCAGGTCGAGCTGAAGCTGGAGAAGGTGACGCCCAAGCCCTTCCTGCAGGGGGCGCATCACTGGCTGATCCTGCACGGCCGCTACATCTGCAAGGCGCGCAAGCCCGAATGCTGGCGCTGCCCGGTCGCCGACCTGTGCGCGTTCAAGCCCAAGACCCCCGCGCCGCCCCCGCCCAGGGCGGCCTGACCGCTTTTCCGTGACCGTCGCCGCGAATCGAGCGTATGATCGCGCGACCGGCGGGACGAAGCACCCGAGGCGACAGGAGACGGCGATGAGCAGGATGATCGCGGGCGCGGCGGCGCTGATGCTGGCCGCCATCGGGATGACGGCCGACGCCCGGCCGCTGAAGCCCGAGCAGGAGGCGAAGATCAAGCCGGCCGGCCCGGCCGAGAACTGCATCCAGCTCCGCTCGATCCGCAACACCCGCGTCCGCGACGACCGGACGATCGACTTCTACATGAACGGCGGCAAGGTCTACCGCAACGTCCTGCCGCAGAGCTGCCCCGGCCTCGGCTTCGAGGAGCGCTTCGCCTATGCGACCTCGCTGTCGCAGCTCTGCTCGGTCGACATCATCACCGTGCTGAACAGTTCGCCCGTCCCGCAGGGCGCGAGTTGCGGCCTCGGCAAATTCCAGCCGATCACGGGCGCGCCGAAATAGCTGCGGCGCAATCCGAAATTGCGCTGGCGGTTCGCGGATCGCTTTGCTAAGCGCCCCTCGACGCACCCGTAGCTCAGCTGGATAGAGCGCTGCCCTCCGAAGGCTCACGTCCAACGCGAGAGTAAAGGAATCATACAATATTTTCGGCTACTTAGGAAGGCCGGCGAAAGGACGAAGAAAAAAACTCACCAGAAACTCACCGTGATCGGACAGCCATTTTTGATCGCGGATTGACCTTCTTCGTCACAACAAATACGGCTTCAAGCCATCCGCACCCGTAGCTCAGCTGGATAGAGCGCCGCCCTCCGAAGGCGGAGGCCACAGGTTCGAATCCTGTCGGGTGCGCCAAAATATTCTATAAAATCAGTTAGTTGTAATGGATGCGACGATCCCATCTGCGGTGTCGCTGATTCCCAAACTCACCAACCTCGGCAGCGATACCCGCAAGTCCCCTGGATTTCGGCCGGAAAATGCCGGGTGCAAACTCACCAGAGACAACGAAATGAAGGCGGGGCGATCGAATACCACGTCGCGAGCAGTCGCGACTGGAAGTCTTCGCCTTGGGTTTCGGAACATCTGTCATGCGACACACTGCTGTCCTGGTTCGAGCAGGAAAAGAAATAGCTGGGGGAAGTCTCCCCCTGAGCGGGAGCCCTTGGGTCTCCCGCTACCCCCTCTGCGGGGACACCCCGCAACGCCCCGAGAGTGAGAGTCCGCCCGGTCGGCCGTGACGGGCTCACGAGGCAGAGGGAGTGACCCCTGCCGGCCCGTCGCGGAGACTTGCGATGGCGCTTTCCACCGCCGCGACCCGCGTCGGCTATGATCCGGCGAGCCTCATCATTCTTGGCCAGACCCCAGACCGCGACGCGATCCGATTGCGCGTGCTTAGCCTGGGCGCTGGCGTCCAATCGACCACGCTGGCGCTGATGGCCGCCCACGGCGAGATCGGGCCGATGCCCGATTGCGCCATCTTCGCCGACACCGGCTGGGAGCCGCGCGCCGTGCGCGAGCATCTCACCTGGCTCATGTCCGCGAAAGTGCTGCCCTTCCCGGTGCATATCGTCTCGGCCGGCGACATTCGCGCCGACCTGTTGCGCGCTGGCAGCGGCGCGCGCTGGGCTTCGATCCCCGCTTTCACGCGCACCGTGAAACGCGGCCGCATCGAGGTCGGCATGATCCGGCGCCAATGCACCAAGGACTACAAGATCGTCCCCATTCGCCGGAAGGTGCGCGAGCTGGTCGGCCTGACCCGCCGCCGCTCGCCGGACCATGCGATCGTTGAGCAATGGATCGGCATCTCGCTCGACGAGCTAATGCGGATGAAGCCGTCGTTCGAGGCATGGCAGGTCAACCGTTGGCCGCTCGTCGAGCAGCGCATGGCGCGCCACGACTGCCTGCGCTGGCTGGAACGGCACGATTATCCGATCCCGCCCAAGAGCGCCTGCGTCGGCTGCCCCTTCCATTCCGACATGCGCTGGCGCGAGATCCGCGACCGCGATCCCGAAGCCTGGGCCGAGGCAATCGAGGTCGATCATGCCATCCGCACCGGCCTGCGCGGCATCCGCGGTGACGTCTATTTGCACCGTTCGGCCGTGCCGCTCGACGAGGCCGACCTCAGCACGCCCGCCGATCGCGGCCAGCTCGATCTCTGGGGCAACGAATGCGAGGGCATGTGCGGCGTGTAGCGGCGGACGTGGTGGCTGCGGCGGCCGAGAGAGTGAGAGGAGGGCCTTCGGTTTCGTGACGGGCTGGATAGCCGAGAGAGTGTCTCGCGGCGGCCCGTCATGGAGTAACCGACATGGCAAAAGCCACCCCCAAGATCGTCCTCAGCGCGTCGCGGGACATTCCCTTCGACAAGCTGTTCCTGTCCGATTCCAATGTTCGCCGCGTGAAGAACGGCGTGACGATCGAAGACCTCGCCGACGACATCGAGCGGCGCGGCCTGCTGCACGGCCTCAATGCCCGCCCCGAGGTTGACGACGACGGCAACGAGACCGGTCGGTTCGGCATCCCCGCCGGCGGCCGCCGCTACAGTGCGCTGGCGATCCTCGTAAAGCGCAAGCGCATGGACAAGACTTGTCCGGTCCCGTGCATCGTCAAATCGGCCAGCGATCCGATCCTTGCCGAGGAAGATTCGCTCGCCGAGAACAGCCTGCGCGAACCGCTTCATCCGCTCGACGAGTTCCGCGGCATGAAGCTCCTTCACGACAAGGGTGAGCGCGAGCAGGCCATCGCCGCGCACTTCCGCGTGACCCCAGCCGTCGTCACGCAGCGCCTGCGGCTGGCGTCTGTCTCGCCCAAGCTGCATGAGGTCTATGCCGCCGGTGACATGACGCTCGATCAACTCATGGCGTTCACGGTCAGCGAGGATCATGCGCGCCAGGAGCAGCTCTGGAAGCAGCTCGACCACAGCAGCAACAGGTCGCCGGCGTTCATTCGCGAAAAGCTGACCGAGGACATGGTGCCGGTTTCCGACAGGCGCGTGCTGTTCGTCGGTCTCCCGGCCTATCTCGCGGCCGGTGGCACCGTGCCGACGCGCGACCTGTTCGAGCCCGATGACGGCGGCTGGCTGTCCGATCCCGCTTTGCTCGACGGCCTGGTTGCCGAAAAGCTCGATGTCGAAGCCGCAGCGATCAAAGCCGAAGGTTGGAAGTGGGTCGCGGCGCTGGTCGACCTGCCCTATGGCTACGACGAAGACTACCGGGAAATCGATGCGACCCGTGAGCCGCCGACCGAGGCGGACGAAACCCGGATCGCCGAGCTTCGCGCCGAAGCTGACGCGCTGGAGGAACAGTGGGCGGGCAGCGGCGACGTCCCGCCGGAGGTCGAGGCCCGCGTCACCGCCATCGACGTCGAGCTGGCCAAGCTGTCGCGCGGGTGGTTCACCTACGATCCGCAGGAGCAGGCGCGCGCTGGCGTGTTCATCGGTCTCGAAACCGATGGCACGCTCTATATCGACCGCGGCTGGGTGCGACCGGAGGACGAACCCGAGGAGGAACCCGACGAGACGGGCGACGGCGAAGCCTTGGCCGAAACGTCCAGCGACGAACCGGCTGGCGACGACGCGCATTCCGTGCCGGCGAACTCGGAACCCGCAACCGTTCCCGGTCTCGCTGTCGAATGCGGTGACGACGACGAGGACGTCATCAAGCCGCTGCCCGATCGGCTGGTGGCCGAGCTGACCGCCTCCCGGACGGTCGCCCTGCAGGACGCCTTCGCGCAGAATCCCTCGGTGGCGTTCGCCGCCGTGCTTCATGCGATGGTGCTCACCACCTTCTATCAGGTGCGCACGGAGACCTGCCTGGAGCTGTCGGTCAACCGCGTCTATTTCCCGTTCCAGGCGCCGGGCCTGCGGGAAAGCGCGGCGGTCAAGGCGGTGGAGGAGCGCCACGCGGGCTGGAAGGCGCGGCTGCCCAAGTCCGACAAGGACGCCTGGGACGCGATCCAGCAACTCGACGGCGCCGATCAGGCGGCTTTGTTCGCGCATTGCGCCGCCTATGCGGTGAATGCGCAATGGGAGCCGGTGCCCAAGCATGGCGGCGGCCGCATCTCGGCGCATGGCGTCGCGCGCCGGGTCGAGCACGCCAATGTGCTGGCCCGCGCGGTCGGGTTCGACATGGTGGCGGCCGGCTGGCGGCCCACAGTCGAGAATTATCTCGGCCGCGTCACCAAGCCGCGCATCCTCGAAGCCGTGGCGGAAGGCACGGAGCCGCAGAAGGCCGGGCTGATCGACCACCTCAAGAAGGGCGACATGGCCCGCGAGGCCGAGCGGCTGCTGACCGATTCCGGCTGGCTTCCCGAGCCGCTGCGGATGGCGGAGGTCGAACCCGTCCTGCCGATCGCCGACATGCCGGTTGACGGCGGGGATGCCGAGGCGCTTCCGGCGTTCCTGGGCGACGAGGGCGAGGACGAGCAGGACTCGGCCTACGCCATCGCGGCGGAATAGCCGCACACGGGCGGGGCGGTTTCGGCCGCTCCGCCCATTTCTTCACACCCCCTCGATGGCCCGGCCGAGCGCCGGGCCTTTTTGCGTGGCCACCGGGCCACTTCCGACCGGGCGGCTTCCCCTTCAGCATAGGAGACTCGCCATGAAGATCGACGACATCGCGCTGGCCGACGCGGACGCGCTCGCGCCCGTCCTGCTCGCGGCCATCCAGCGTCTCGGACAGCTCGGCCGCTCAGGCGCCGTCGCGCTGGCGCGGCAGGTCGAAGACGGCGACGCCGATTTCGACGAGGCCGCCTCCTGGATCGCCGACATCGCAGCCGGGGCGCTCGCCGACTGAGCCGCGCCGCCAGTCCCGTCACTGAGGCCGGCGGCCAGAGCGCGAGGGCGGGCCGGGGCCGGGTGAGCCGGACGGATGGAGAGAGCGCCGGACGGCTCGATCCTTTCCCGCTCTCCACGGAGACCCATGATGTCCGACCTGATTTCCAATCCGGCCCAAGCCGCCGTTTCGGCTGTGCTCGATGGCCACGCGGTCATCGCCACCGCGCCGCTCGGAACCCTGCTGCGCTTTTCCGACGGGGAACCGCGACCGCCCGAACGCTTCCGGCGCAAGCTGTCCGCCTGGAAGAACCGCAACGGCACGGGCCGTCTGGTCGAGAAGTCGGCCGCTTGCACGCTCGGCGACAGGCCGTTTCCCGCCACGTTCACGCTGCACCTCGCCAACTACGGCTCGAACGGCACGATCGTCATGGTCGTGAACCGGGGTTTCCAGGCCACGACCGATCTTCGCTTCGAGGTTCTCGAACGTCCCGCATCCGGCATGGTTCGCGTGCTCTCGCGGCGTGGCGGCCGGGTCGAGCTACATCGCCTAACATCCGATATGGCCGAGGCCGAGGCATGGATGGCAAAGAACCGCTATTGCGATCCCATCGCCGAGATCGTCGGTGAAGATGAAGCCGGTGCCGCCCCGGTCGGGAGGGCAGCATGAACGCCGTCGCTCCCACGCAGGCCGTCTATGGCCGCACCGCCGATGGCGACCTGGCGGCGCTGGTCGGCGACAATGCCTATCTCGCGCTTCCGGTCGAGGATGGTCTGCGTCTCTGGAGCGGTTGGCGGATCGACCGTCCGATCGCCGAGTGGCGGCGGGCTGACTTCTCCGGCTTCGGCGACGCCATCGCCGACGAAGCGGCGTTTCGGGTTCTCGTCGCGGAGCAGGTCGAGCATCGGCGCGAGATGATCGCGCTCGATCGACGACACCGAGCGTCCGACCGCTGGAGCCCCTGGGGCGCGTCGCAGGGCGGCTCGGTCTATGCCGAGGGCGTCGTCTTCCATGTCACCGCCAGCCACGGCGGCTTCAATCTCGATGACGCCCACAATGCGGCCATGCCCGCCGCGCTACGCATCGAAAGCGGCTGGTATGAGGAGGACTGCGATTGGGCGATGGTTGCGCTCGGCTTTCCCGAACTGTTCACCGCCTACGAACGCCGCATCGCCGAGAAAACCCTGCGCGACACCTATCCCGAACGCTGGGAAGCCGTCCACGGTCGGCCCCTCGCGCCCGGCGAGTCCTTTACCAAGGATCGCCGTCTGTTCGAGGAAGCCCATGCCCAGGACTGGATCGTCATATCCGCAAGCATGTCGGGGACCACGCCGGGATTGGTGCAATGCGTCGCGGCGCTCGGCGGAAAGCGCGACCAGCGACCCTATCGCGGGTTTCTCGTCCCCAAGACGGAATATCGCGCCGGGCCGCATGGTTTCGTGATCGACGAGGCCCGGCACGGAACCTGGGAACTGCCGACCGCTCCCGACGCCTGAATCCTGTCTAGCCCGTCCCTGCGCCTCGGCCGGGGACGGGCTTCTTTTTTGTTCGACCGCTGGAGATCGCTTCTCCCCGGCGCGCGGCAACCGGCACGCCGCAAGCGTCGGGCCGAGCTGCGAACCAGGAGAGTGAGAGATGGGCCGGAAACGGGCGGGTCGACCGGATCGAGAGAGAGCGTCCGGCCGCCCGTTCCCTCCCGGCTCTCCAGGACATCCACCATGACCCTTGCTGCACCCGCTGCCCATCCGGCGGCGCCGTATCCCGTCGCGCCCGGTTTCGCCGCAACCGCCCGGTCCATCCTTGCCGCCGCCACGCTCATCCTGCCCGATCTCGAACGGGGCCGCGCTATCGACGCGCGCGCCCTGCGCTGTGCGATGGAAACCGCGTTCGGCGGCTCCGACGCCGATGGCGCCTGGAACTGGAAAACCGCTTACGACGCCTGCGAGGCGGCGCAGGTTCTGTTCCTGCGCAAATACGGCGGCACGATCCTCCGCAAATCCGCGTCCACGGTCGCCGCGCTGGCGATGATCGAAAAGGTGGCGGCGCTGCTCCCCACCCATACGCGCCGGTCGGAGACATCCCAGGCGTTCCAGCAATTCTCGACCCCGGTCGGACTCGGTTTCGTCGCCACTGTCGCGGCCGCGATCCGGCCCGGCGAGCTGGTGCTCGAACCCTCGGCCGGGACCGGGTTGCTCGCCATTCAGGCCGAGACGCGCGGCGCGAGTCTCATTCTCAACGAACTCGCCGAGATTCGCGCCGAGATGCTCGCCGGCCTGTTCACCGATTGCCCTGTCACCCGCCATGACGCCGCGCACATCCATGATTATCTGCGCGCCGACATCGTGCCGAGCGTGGTGGTGATGAATCCGCCGTTCTCGGCTGTCGCCCACGTTGACCGCACGATGAAGGATGCAGCGCTGCGCCATGTGGGCTCAGCACTTGCCCGGCTCGCCGAGGGCGGCCGCCTAGTCGTGATCACCGGGGCGAGCTGTGCCCCAGACAATCCCGCCTGGACCGACGCCTTCGCTCGGCTTCAGGAGCGTGGCCGCGTCCTGTTCTCGGCGGCGATCGACGGCCGGGTCTATGCCAAGCACGGCACGACCATCGACACACGCCTGACCGTTATCGAGCGCGTTCCCGCCGATGACCCTTCCGTCTTCCCGGCCTCGCCCGGCGTCGCGCCAGATACCGCGACCCTGCTCGGCTGGGTGCAGGACCACGTGCCGCCGCGCGGGTCCGGCCCCGATACGCCGCCGCCCGCCATGCCGGTGGCCGTGCCCGTCGCCATGCGGGCGATGTCGGCCAAGCCCGCCATTCGCCGTCAGGTCAGGCCCGCACCGCGCGCACCCATCGCGCTGCCCGAAGCGGCGGAGATGGCCTATGACGCGATGGACTGGACGCCGGCCGAGGCGGGCCGCCTGACCGATGCGATCTACGAGCCCTATGCGCTCCAGTCGCTGCGCATTGACGGCGCCAAGCCGCATCCGACGCCGCTCGTCCAATCGGCGGCGATGGCCTCGGTCTCGCCGCCCAAGCCGAGCTATCGGCCCATGCTGCCCGCCAACCTCATCGCCGACAGCATCCTGTCGGACGCCCAGCTCGAATCCGTCATTCTCGCGGGCGAGGCCCATAGTGGCCACCTCGCCGGAGCGTGGACGGTTGATGACACCTGGGATGTCGTCACAGCGGCGCCGGACGAGGCACAGGATGCCGTGCGCTTCCGCCGCGGCTGGTTCCTCGGCGACGGCACCGGCGCAGGCAAGGGCCGCCAGGTCGCAGGCATCATCCTCGACAACTGGCTGAAAGGCCGCCGCCGCGCGGTCTGGGTAAGCCGGTCCGAGACCCTGCACCAGGACGCGATGCGCGATTGGGAGGCGCTCGGCCAGGAGCGCCTGTTGGTGACGCCGCTGTCCCGCTTCCGGCAGGGCACGGCGATCGCGCTGGACGAGGGCGTGCTGTTCACCACCTACGCCACCCTGCGGTCGCAGGAACGCGGCGAGAAAGCGAGCCGTGTCCAGCAGATCGTCGACTGGCTCGGCGCCGACTTCGACGGCGTGATCGTGTTCGACGAGGCGCACGCGATGGCGAACGCGGCCGGCGGCACGGGTCCGCGCGGCGAGCAGGCGCCGTCGCAGCAAGGCCGCGCGGGGCTTCGGCTCCAGCACGCGCTGCCCAATGCGCGTGTGGTCTATGTCTCCGCCACCGGCGCGACCACCGTGCAGAACCTCGCCTACGCCCAGCGGCTCGGCCTGTGGGGCGGCGAGGATTTCCCGTTCGCCACGCGAGCCGAGTTCATCGCGGCGATCGAGGATGGCGGCGTCGCGGCGATGGAGGTGCTGGCGCGCGACCTCAAGGCCCTCGGCCTCTATTCGGCCCGCTCGCTGTCCTTCGACGGCGTTGAATATGAGATGCTCGAACATGTGCTGACGCGAGCGCAGATCGGCATCTACGACGCCTATGCCGGCGCCTTCCAGATCATTCACAACAATCTGGACGCGGCGATGAAGGCCGCGAACATCACCAGCACGACCGGCACGCTCAACAGCCAGGCCAAGTCGGCTGCGCGCAGCGCCTTCGAGTCGGCCAAGCAGCGGTTCTTCAATCACCTCATCACCGCGATGCAGACGCCATCGCTGATCGCCAGCATCGAGCGTGATCTGGAAGCCGGCCACAGCGCCGTCGTCCAGATCGTCTCGACCGGGGAGGCGTTGCAGGAGCGCCGGCTGGCCGACATCCCGACCGAGGAATGGGATGACGTGCGCGTGGACGTGACGCCCCGTGAATACGTCCTGTCCTACCTCGAACACAGCTTCCCGGTGCAGCTCTACGAGCCGTTCACGGACAGCGAGGGCAACCTGTCGTCGCGGCCCGTCACCGACGCCGACGGCAATCCCGTCGAGTCCCGCGAAGCCGCCGAGCGCCGCGACCGGCTGATCGAGCGCCTGGCGTCGCTGACCCCGGTTCCGGCCGCGCTCGACCAGATCATCCACCATTTCGGGACCGATATGGTCGCCGAGGTGACGGGGCGCTCGCGGCGGATCGTCAAGCGGCGCGGCTCAGACGGTATCGACCGCTTTGTCGTCGAGAGCCGGCCGGGTTCGGCCAATGTCGGCGAGACCGACGCGTTCCAGAGCGACGCCAAGCGCATCCTGATCTTCTCCGACGCCGGCGGGACCGGCCGCAGCTATCATGCCGACCTCGGCGCGCGGAACCAGCGGCTGCGGGTCCATTATCTGCTGGAGGCGGGCTGGAAAGCCGACAACGCCATCCAGGGCTTTGGCCGCACCAACCGGACCAATCAGAAGCAGCCGCCGCTGTTCCGGCCGGTGACGACCGACGTGAAGGCGCAGAAGCGTTTCATCTCGACCATCGCGCGCCGCCTCGACACGCTGGGCGCGATCACGCGCGGCCAGCGCCAGACCGGCGGCCAGGGGCTGTTCCGGCCGGAGGACAATCTGGAATCGCAATATGCGCGCGACGCGCTGCGCCAGCTCTACCGGCTGCTCTATGCGGGCAAGGTCGAGGGGTGCTCGCTGCTCGCCTTCGAGGACGCGACGGGTCTTCGCCTCAGCGACGATACCGGCCTCAAGGACGAGCTGCCGCCGATCACCACCTTCCTCAATCGTATGCTGGCGCTCACCATCGCCCTCCAGAATACGCTGTTCACCGCCTTCGAGGATTTGCTGACCGCCCGCATCGAGGGAGCCATCGCCTCGGGAACCTACGAGCTTGGCTTGGAAACGCTTCAGGCCGAGAGCTTCACGATCATCGACCGCAACATCATCTATACTCATCCGGGCACCACGGCGGAAACGAGGTTGCTGACGATCGAACGCAAGGACCGTAATCGGCCGATCACGCTGGACGACGCGCTCGACCGGCTTTCGGACCCGCGCGCGGTCCTGATGGTCAACGCGCAGTCGGGTCGCGCGGCGGTGCAGATTCCGACGCGCGGGTTGCTGCTCGACGATGGCAGCATCGAGCGGCGCGTGCGGCTGGTCCGGCCGATGGAATCGACGCCGATGCCGCTGGAGGCGATGGCGCAGACGCAATGGCGCGAGGCGAGCCGCGCCGACTTCGCCCGCGCGTGGGAAGCCGAGCTGGCCGAGGTGCCGGAGTTCGCCACCAGCACCATGCACATCGTCACCGGCTTGTTGCTGCCGATCTGGAAACGCCTGCCCAACGAGTCCACCCGCGTCTATCGGCTCCAGACCGATGGCGGCGAGCGGATCATCGGCCGCCGGGTCTCGCCGGCCTGGGTGGCGACGGCGACCGCCAACGACGACGGCCCGCGTCTCGACCCGCAGGCCGCCTTCGCCGCGCTGATGGACGGCCGCACCGTCCTCGACCTGGCCGAAGGGCTCCAGCTCCGCCGCGTGCGGGTGATGAGCGCCTACCGGATCGAATTGACCGGCTTCACCGACGCCATGCGCGAACGGCTAACCGCTTACGGTCTCTTCCACGAGATCATCTCGTGGTCGCTGCGCATGTTCGTTCCCGTCGATGCGGGCGGCGTCGCGGTGCTGGAGCGGCTGATGAAGCGCTGGCCGCTGCAACGCATCGCCGACCGGGCGGCCGCGTGATGGGCCGGCTGTCGGACCAGGCAGGCGAGTTGGCGCACCGTCTCGGCGATCGGGCCGAGGCGGTGTGCCGCCACTATCTGTCGAAGGGCTGCCGCGAAGGTCGCTACTGGATGGTTGGCGACGCGCACAATACGCCGGGGCGCAGCCTCTATGTGCGGCTTACCGGCTCAGAGGACGGCCGCGGCGCGGCCGGCAAATGGACCGATGCGGCGACCGGCGAACATGGCGACTTGCTCGACATCATCGCGCTGGTCTGCGGCCATGTGCAGCTCGGCGACACGCTGGACGAGGCCCGGCGCTTCCTCAGCTTGCCGGACCCCGAGCCTTGCCCCGAGGGTTTGCGCCGCCGGGGTGAACCGAAGGCGCCGACCGGCTCGCCGGAATCGGCGCGGCGCTTGTTCGCCGCATCCCGGCCTGTCCGGGGATCGCTTGTCCAGGCGCATTTGCGCGCGCGGGGGATCACCGACCTGCGGGCCGACGATCCGCTCCGCTTCCATCCCCGCTGCTACTACACCCCGTCGCGGAAGGATTTGCCGGGGACACGTCGCGCATGGCCCGCGATGATCGCCGCCGTCACAGACCTGGACGATTCGATCACCGGCGTTCACCGCACCTATCTGGCCTCCGGGCTCGGCCCGGCCGCACCGACGAAGGCGCCGGTCGCCACGCCTCGGCGCGCGATGGGTTTCCTGCTCGGGAACGGAGTCCGCTTTGGCGGGGCGGATGCGGTGATGGCGGCCGGCGAAGGCGTCGAGACCATCTTGTCGCTGCGTCAGGTCGTGCCCGCTGTGCCCATGATCGCCGCTCTGTCCTCGGCCCACCTCAGCGCCATCCTGTTCCCGCCCGCACTTCGGCGTCTCTATGTCGCCCGCGACGACGATCCTGCCGGCGATGCGGCGTTGGCGACGTTGTCCGAGCGGGCGGCGACGGCCGGGATCGAGGTCGTGCCGCTTTCGCCCATACTCGGCGATTTCAACGATGATCTGCGCCTGGTCGGGCCTGAGCGGACGTGCGCGTCGCTCGCCGTGCAGCTTGTCCCCGAGGATGCCAACCGTTTCCTGACCATCTCCGGCTGAAGGCCGGAAGGAGGGCGGAAGGCGTCGGTTCGGAGTTCGCGAAGACCCCGGCTTGCGAGTTGTGATGACAGTTCGATCATCGCAAGAGGACCGCGCCATAGCGGCCTTCTTGAGAGGCGTTCGGGACGACAGCCGCCCCGGCCCGGCAACGGCGGTCTGCGACTAATTTCCGCCGCGGCCGCAAGCGGCCGCTTTGCATCGCGAGACAAATTAGTCGCCGCCCTGCCGTCCGGCGCTTCGCTTGGCCCCCACCCGCGTCAGAGGCGCGGGATGGCGGTGCAAGCCCGGTTCGCCCGCCGTCTTTCGACGCCTGCGAAGGCCGCGATGGTCGCGGTCAGCCGATGAAAGGCGTCATCATGTCAACCGACAGTCCGCTTCCCGAATTTGAACCCGAACACGAGGCATCCGCCACCGCCCACCTGCTTCAGGAGATGGCCCTATACGGATACCGGCCCTTCGACGACGAACCCGACGATCGGCCGCTTCCCGATGACCGCCAGGCGACAGGCGCAATCGTCGACATCTTCGATGCGATGATCTCCTGCCTGATCGACACGCGGCTCGAACCGGACCTTGAAGACCTGCTCTGGAACATCACCAACGTCTTCCACCGCGCCGGCGAGCGGATCGAGCGCGACCTGGACAGCAACGAGGTCGCCCAGAAGCGCAGCCAGCAGGAACAGGATGGCTCGGAGGTGAAGTCGGTCGAGCTGGAGCGGCTCCTGCGCGAGGGCGCGACCATGATCGAGCGCCGCAACGCGATGGAGTTCTTCCGCGACACCTGCGCCGACCAGTTCCGCACGCACTTCCTCAAAGCCTGGACGCCGCGCTCCGGCTCCAAGGTGAACCGCAAGGCGCTCACCTCGGCCGTGATCGCCAGCCGGGACTTCATCAATGCGCGCAAATGGGCCGACAAGCAGGTGCTCGTGCCGCCCGGCACCCGCATCGCGGTCTCCTCGGGGCCGGCGTTCAACGACGTCGATTTCATCTTTGCGACGTTGGACCGCATCAAGACGAAGTTCCCCGACATGGTGCTGCTGCATGGCGCGACACCGACTGGCGGCGAGAAGATTTCCGTCAGTTGGGCCGACATTCGCGGCGTCCCCACCGTGCCGTTCAAGCCCGATTGGGCCAAGCACAAGCGGGCAGCGCCGTTCAAGCGCAACGACGAGATGCTGTCGGTGATGCCGAAGGGCATCGTCATATTCCCCGGCACCGGCATTCAGGACAATCTGCGCGACAAGGCCAAGGTGATGGGCCTCAAGGTCTGGGACTTCCGGGATCGGAGCGGCGCGTGAGCGCCGCTTTGTGCTATCGTATCTGTGTTTTGGGAACGCCGCGCAGGCGATAGTCCAAGTCAAACGCCGGTATAGGGGAGCATTTGTGGCGACATTCACCTTGGAGATTGTTCAGGCTGTCAGTGATTGGCAGCGCGGCGGCGACCACAACGCCAAGGTCAAGCGAGGCGCGGCGCTGAAAAGGGCATGTGCGGGACTGCCATCGTCATTCCGCACCTGGGGCGGTCCCTGCTATCGCCAGGAAGCCCATGAAAAAGACCGTGTGTGGCAGCTCCTCGCGGACAACCACCTCCCCGAAACGATCGCGGCATGGACGACCGACCTCGACATCGCCAAGACTTTCAAGGGCGGGGTGCCTCCCGCGGAACTTCGTGGCGTGATCTTCAAGCTGCATCCACCGGCAGCTTCCGTCATCGTCAACCTGTCCGCGCTCTATGCCGACGCTGACTTCCATGACGCCTGCCAACGCCACCAGAGTCAGATCTCCTGTTACGGCGGCGGCATCGGACGATATGGAGACAGTCAGAAGGAAGTCGTCCTCGAAATCGCTTCGTTGGATCGAGCGTCGATCCATGCCTATGGCGGCTATTCAAGTTCGCGCGAAGACCTCGCCGAACTGTATTTCGGGCGCGTCCCTTCAGATGACGACTTGGCGGCCTTCGACCGACTTTGCCTTCAAGCCAATGCTGGCGCCGGCCCTTGGTGGTTGAGCGAGACCGGCACGCAATCCGTCCTCAAACGGATGGAGTCCGATATGGCGCGGCTAAGGGCGCAACGGCAGGCGGCGATAACCGCCCCAGCGCGATGACCCACAGCCCAGAATCGCAGCCATCCCGGCCCAAGGCGTTCGACCTCCTCGCGTCGGTCGCCTCCTTCGCGCGCGACCAGCGACTTGCCCTCAACGATCCCTCACTGATTGAACGGTTCACCCACGATGCAGCGCAAAGGCTGCAAGAGGCTTTGGCCGACCCGGCGTTGATTCACGGATCGCGCACAGAGCGGCTGTTCGAGGCCACCGTCCTGAGCCTGGGCAAGTTCCGACTGCTCAAATCGGAGGATGCGGGTCGCGTTCATCCCCTTGGGGCCTACCGCGCACCGGACTTCCGCGTCGTTCTGGACGATGGCCACCAGTGGCTGGTCGAGGTGAAGAACGTGCGGTGCAAAGAACCTTTGCGGCAGCAGACGACCATGACCGCCGCCTATCTCGCCTCGCTCGAAGCCTATGCTGACGCCGTAGGCTCGCCGCTGAAGATCGCGATATTCTGGTCGCTCTGGAATATCTGGACCGTGATCTCGCCTGAGCGTTTCCGGCGCCCCGATGGCGGGCTTCGGATTGAGATGCAGGAGGCGCTGGTCGCAAACGAGTTCGGCCGGATCGGTGAAGTTATCATCATGACCAGGCCGCCGCTGCGTCTCGTTCTCGGCGCGGCGACCGACATGCCGCGCACACTCAGCGTTGACGGCCTGGCCAACTTCGTCATCGGTTCCGCCAAGCTGTTTAGCGGCGACACCGAGCTGGTCGATCCGAAGGACCGCAAGCTCGCCGAGGTGCTGTTCCTCTATGGCGACTGGTCGGTCGAGGGGCCGTTCGCGATCATGGACGACGGGGGTATCGCCGGTGTCGAGTTCGTCTCGAATCCGGTTGAACCATCGGACGAGGGATTTGATGGCATCGGCTGGGCGAGCCGAATCTTCACGCGCTTCTTCGCGCAGCAAACCGTCGATGGCGATCACGTCATCCAGCTCAACGGCGAAGCCGCGCCCGAGTGGTTCGCGCCTCTGGCCGAATGGGATTTCCGCAACAGCAAGCTGCCTCTCTGGCTCGGCAAGATCGAGCCATCCGCTTTGAAAACCGACGAGCGCGCCGGCGAATAGGCGCACCGGCATCGGGTCTTAGATGGGCTCAAGCGATTTTGCGGAATGGGGCATCCGACTCCCACCTGCGCGCGCACCACCCCGCTCTTTGAGGCGCAATCCTTGGTCTGACCGATGGCCTGGCGCCATCAACCCGTAAAGGGTCCGCTACGCGAGCGTGCGGCCTTCAGGCTTCGCCTGTGCGGTGATTGCGGCCATCCGCCCGACGCTTCGGGCGCCTGTCGAGCGGGGATGGTCCCCGCTCCGAAAGACAGGAGCCGGATCAATGTCCCTGGAAATCGCTCAGTCTCGTGCCTGGAACCTCGCCAGAACGCTGATGACCTGCATCGTCGTCATCAGGATCGCCGACCAGATGTTCGGCGTCGTCGAGTCAAGCGAGTTCGACGGTGACGCCGCCACCATCGTTCGTGAATATGATCCCTTCGCATGACGATCGGCGAACCGATCGCATAGCGAGCGCATGGGCGGTCATAATGGCCGCCCTATCGCGTTTGCGCTCAGAAATGGATGAAGCGGCCGTGCGGGGCAAGCTGCTGGATCAGGTCGAACTCGTCCCGGTTGGCCGTCAGCACCGGCAGGCCCGCTTTCGCCGCCGTCAGGAAGATCAGCGCGTCGTTCAGGGCTTCCTTGCGCTGATACCGCTGCCAGTTCTGCGCGCGGGCGAGCGTGCCTGCAATCAGTCCGGCTTCGGCCCAGACGTCAGGGTCGGGCGTCAACAACCGCGTGGCCGGGATGCTGGCAATCACCCCCGCATAATAATCGCGCAGCGCCTTCCAGCCGGCATGGGCGGGATCGGCGTTGGCGATGCCGGTGCTCAATTCCCCGACGCAGACCGAGCAGTGAAACAGCAGCCCCTGCACGACCAGCAGTTTCACCGCGGCCGGCAGAGTGCCGGCGGCGGCATGGATATAGACATTGGTATCGACCATGATCGCCGCCCGCCCGCCGCCGACGAAATCGGCGGCCGCAGCCAAATCTTCGGGCTGACGCGGGACGAGCTGGCGAAGATGCTTGTCCGGTTTGATGCGTCGCAGAGGCGCGCGCAGGTCAATAGTCAAGCTGGTGATCCGCTCCGAGCTTACCGTAGTTTTTCTTGAGATAGGTCGCTACCGGGTCGGGCTGGGCCAGCATCGCCAGCGCTAGCAGACCAAGCTCGGTCGGTTTGGTCGCACCGCTCTCGCGCTTGGCTGCCTCGATCAGCGCCTTGGGCGCACGGAAGCTGACATGCTCGGTCGAGTCCCCGTCGAGCAGGCCGGCGCGACGCGCTTCCTCCATCACCACCGATGCGCCGGTGATGCGCCCGGTCGCGCGCGAACGCGCGCCCTTGGGAGCGCCGCGCTTCTCCGCGCTCTTTCCACTTTTCGACGTTGCCGCACTGGCGATCATGATCGACTCCTTATGTGTGCAAGATAATATCATCTGTCACACAAATCAAGGTGGCCGGCGGCGCTGCGCCGGCCCTCTCGCACCCCGGTTAGGGGACCGCCGTGATCGCCGACGGCGGCATTCTCCCCATCGGCGCACGCCCGCAGGCTGTCCACCTGGCCATCATCCCGACGCCGCAGACGCCCGCCGCTGTCGCTCCCTCGGCATGGGCGCGCGACCAGCCTTATTTCCTTCCCGGCTCCTGAGCGGATCGCCGGGCCGTGCCGGGGTTGCGCCATTGGAATCCTGAACCGCGCCGCTGTCCCATTGAAATGTCCACCGTCCACGAAGGGACGGCGGCGGGGTGAAAGGGACGCAGGACCACCCTCGGAGGCGGCAAGGCCAACCTGTCTCGCGTCACCGCGAACGACGCTGCGCCCCAGCATATCCCTCCAGGTCGCTTCGCCGAAGGAACAGCCCCTTCCGACTGACTGATCCCCTAAGCCCGTGCGGTTTTCGCCAGCAACCCCCGCGGCATCCGAACCGTGTTGGCGCTGAAGCGCCTGCCCGCACCACTTCGGGCCTTGGGGGTCGAGGTCTCCGCTGCGCGTCGATGCCAGCGCCTCCCGCCGGTCTTTGCCGGGTCTCGTCGGAGGGGCGGTCCCTCGGACTTGAAGCAACGGAGACTTAAAATGCAGAACATCGTCATCCTCGCCGGCAACATCGGCCAGGCCCCGGAAAGCCGCACCACCCAGGGCGGCACCACCATCACCCACTTCACGCTCGCCACCTCGCGTCCCCGCTACGCGGAGGGCAAGGTTCTCCGGGACGAGAACGGCTACCGCGTCCAGGACACCGAATGGCATCGCATCACCGCCTTCAACGGCCTCGGCAAAACCATCCAGGATCATTGCGAGAAGGGTATGAAAGTGCTGGTTCGCGGCCGCATCCACTACACCAAGTGGACCGACCAGCAGGGCGTCGACCGCTACGGCTGCGAGGTCATCGCCGAGACGGTGGACTTCCTTAGCCGGGGCAAGTCCGGCCAGACGGGCAATAACGCCACCGACGATCTCGACGACGACGACATCCCTTTCTGATCCGGGGCGCGAGAGGCCCGGCGGCTCCCCGCCGCCGGGCCTTTTTTCTTGGGACATCGCGCCGCGTTGCAGTTATACCAAGACGACTATAATAGTCGTTTCCATGGCGTATAGTTCTCGCCTGGTGAACGTGATCGCACATGATCACTTCCCGCCAGGTGCGGGCCGCACGCGCGCTTCTCGGTTGGACACAGGAGATGCTTGCCGACAAGGCCCTCGTCGCACTGACCGCGCTCAAGCGCGTAGAGTCGGTAAGCGGCCTGCCCGTGCGCGAGGAAACCCGGCACCAGGTGGTCAAGGCGCTGGAAGCGGCCGGCGTCGTTTTTCTCGACTCGGACCGAGGCCAGGGCGTGATGGTGGTCAGCGAGGCCGCGGAGAAGGCACGGAAATAAAAGGCCGGGTCGCTAAGTCTATTATCCCTCTTGCATGGAGCGGCCATAGCCGATCCGGTGTGATTACTTCGGTCCATTATGGTGTATATCTCGCCGGTCAGCAGGCGCAGGAGGCTATGGCTGAAGGCGGAGCGTGGCGATGGCGATAGCCGCTTTCGAGGATCGCGCGCCCGACGCGCCCCAAGTCACCGATTATGACGAACGTCACCACCGGACCTACTGGCGGCTGCTCGACGCCGCGGAGGAAAATGCCGACTGGCGCGAGGTCGTGCAGATCGTTTTCGGGATCGACCCGGTAGCCGAGCCGGAGCGCGCGCGCCTGGTTTACGCCTCCCACCTCGCCCGCGCCCGATGGATGTGCGAGGCCGGCTATCGCCACTACCTGCCCCCGGACCAATCGTAAAATTGGGATTCACGCTGTTCGGCTAGTGCGTGGAATATCGAGCCAAAACGCTGACTTGAATCAGCTATGCGGCTGTCCGGACAGCGGGCCTTCACAGCCGATACTTGCCTGAGAACATCTCCCGACGCGCTCCATAGAGGGCCACGCTTGGGAGGGATTCGATGCCACCTGAGAGGGACTGGCGCGCGCCCCTGGACGAAGCCGGGGACGACGCGCTGCAATATTCCGACATCGCCATCGGCTATGTCAGCAGGAACACGCGCTATCGCATTGACTACCGCCGCGCCCTCGGCCGCGTGAAGCGCGGCGCGACGACCGCCGACGAGGCGACCGCCGATCTCGTTCGACGCTGGGGGATCAGCTTCTATGCTGCGCCGACCGCCGCCTACGATCCGAAGCTGGCGGTCGCGCGGCCTGACCTTTCGCCGGACAATATCGTGCTGGCGCCATCGCTCGATGGAATCGGCGACGCGCGACCGCTCGACATGAAGATGCTGGGCGCCGTGCGGGCGCGCATGAAAATCGGCGACTTCCTCCATCTCATTCTCGCTGACAGCGATGGCGATGAGCATATCTGGATCTCGGGATCGCTCGATCTTCCGCTGGCGATGATCCTGCCGCTCGGGCGCGATCCCTTCGCACGCCTCGCGGCCGCCGAACGCCTGTCCCGTCGCTTGCTTGGCGTTGCCGCGGGGCCGCCGGCTCTACGCCCCACGCCCTTTCGCCGCCAGCATCTTCTCACCCTGTTACAGGTGCTCGACGGACATCAGGCGGGCGCTACCCGCCGCGAACTGGCCGCCGTCCTGATCGACGGCAGCGTCCGCGACTACAGCGCCGCCGAATGGTCCGACAGTCGCCAGCGCAAACGCATCAACCGATGGTTCGCCGAGGCCGTCGAACTGCGCGACGGCGGCTATCTGCGCCTGCTGCGCGGCGCGTGAACGGGGACATTTCCGAGCGCCTAGGTTCTGTCCATTCACCGCATAGAGGTCGGTTCGCCACCATCACCTCCTGTCCGCCGACCCCGCTTTTCGGAGCCGGCCAACATCAGGAGGATCATCATGGCCGAGCCTGTCACCGCCACGACGCCACGCTATCTCAAGACGCCCGATGCCGCGATCCATCTGGGCCTGTCGGCCCGGACGCTGGAGAAGCATCGCTGCTTCGGCACCGGGCCGGTCTTTCGCAGGCTCGGCGGCCGCATCGTCTATGCCATCGACGATCTTGACGCCTGGGCGGCGCTGGGCACCCGGCGCTCGACCTCCGATCCGGGCAACGGCGTCGTCCATCCCGCCAAGCCGCTGCCCACCGATTGCGTTCGGCGTTGAGCGATCCATGCACCCAATCCGCTCTCATTCCGGCCCCGTCAGCGGGGAACGAACACAGCTTGAGCTGTTTCGCTCGAAGCCCGGCGATCTCGCGCCGCGCGATGCCCAGGACTTGATGGCGTGGCCGTTCTTCAGCCTCGCCAAGACCAAGCGCACGACGCCGATCGACTTCCGCATGGGCACAACATGGATCTCGGTCGAGGCGGTATTCGAGCACGGCATGGCAACCATTTGGGACGCCGACGTGCTGATCTGGGCCGCCAGCCAGCTCGTCGCCGCGCGCGACGCCGGCCATCCGACATCGCGGCTCATGGTGACGACGCCGCACGAGATATTGGCCTTCACCCGGCGCGGCACCGGCAAGGCGAGCTACGAGCGGCTGAAAGCCGCGCTCGACCGGCTGCAATCCACGACCGTCGCCACGTCGATCCGACAGGAGCATCAGCGCCGCCGCCATCGCTTCTCCTGGATCAACGAATGGCGCGAGTTGGCTGACGGCAATGGCCGCGCGCTCGGCATCGAATTGATCCTGCCCGACTGGTTTTACGATGGGGTGCTCGACCGCGCGCTCGTCCTGACGATCGACCGCGCCTATTTCGACCTGACGGGCGGCCTCGAACGCTGGCTCTACCGCATCGCGCGCAAACATGGCGGGCGGCAGGACGGTGGCTGGAGCTTCGATGTTCCGCATCTTCATCTGAAGTCCGGCGCGCTGTCGCCGCTTCGCCGCTTCGCCTTCGAGCTGCGCGCTATTGTCGCCCGCCAGTCGCTTCCCGGCTACGTCCTCACCCTCGAAAACGCGCTCGGCCGTGACCGGCTGAACTTCGCGCCGATCCCGCCCGATCCGCTCCACGCCGCGATGCGCCGTGTCGGCCTCAAGCCCGTGGAAAACTGGCCATGAGATTCGGACGATCAGGAACAGCCGGAGTCGGACCATCAGGAACGCCGGACTCGGACTTTCGGGAACGCGCGCACCTTCCAAGCACCTGTGATTCCTCGCTGAATCCACCCCCTTCTAACCATGCTAATAGAATCGAATCCTTCGGATTCTTGCTAACCGCGCGCTCGGCTGTGGACAGCCGGCGTCCGGCCGCGCGCGCTCGATCGGGAAGCGACCCGGCCAAGCCTCGAACCGACTGCCCATCATCCCCGGAGATCACCCATGAACGATGACCGCCCTCGCGGCGTCCGCGTCGGCGGCGCGTTCAGCGCGCTCGCCCGCGACGGACTCACCCATGTCGAAGTGACCTGGATCGAGCAGAGGCTGGAGCATTGGATACGCTTCGGCCGCGTCTCGGATGACCGCATCCTGAGCCGACGAACGCGCGTCGTCAGCTTCCGGCCGGGCGCGGTCTTCGCCTTCGTCCGCTGGGCCTCGAACGACTTCGGCACCATCGTCTCGCGCATCGACGTGGTGCGCGCGGTGGCGTCGGGCGAGCCCTACACCACGCTCCCATTCGTGCGGCCCGGCGGGGAAATCCTGCTCAAGATCCAGGGCTGGCCGAAGGTCCAACAGGCGCTCGCCGCCATCGACGCGGTGGAGGCGGCCGGCGTCGATCCCTGCGACGCCGCGCCCGATCACTGGCGGCATGTCCACCAGCGCATCGCCGCCGGCCATCAGCCGCGCCTCTACACGGCGGAGCGCCATAGCGCCTGGCTCAAGCGGCGGGAGATCGAGCAATGACCTCCCGCTTCTATGGCATGGCCACCGTCATTGCGGCGTCCGTGGCCACGGTTTCGTTCGTCGCGGTGGCGCTCGCTAATCCGGCGCCGTGGCTGATCTGGAACGCCAGCGCCAGCGCGCCGATCGGCCTCTACCGCATCCATTCCGACCGCGATCCGCAGGTCGGCGCGCTGGTCGCCGCGCTGCCGCCCGCCGGTCTCGCACACTGGCTTGCCGAGCGGCGCTATCTCCCTGTCGGCGTCCCGCTTTTGAAGCATGTCGCGGCCAAGGCGGGGCAGCGCATTTGCCGGACCGGCGACGTGGTGAGCGTCGATGGGCGCACCGTCGCCATCGCTCAGACGCGCGATAGTCGCGGCCGGCCGCTGCCCGTCTGGCGCGGCTGCCGCAACCTGCGAACCGGCGAACTGCTGCTGCTCAACCCGGCCGTCCCGGACAGCCTGGACAGCCGCTACTTCGGCCCGCTTCCGGCATCCGCCGTCATCGGCCGAGCGACGCCGCTCTACCCGCGCACGCCGTCGCCGCCGCTTTCACCCGTCAACCCCAAGGAGAGTGACCATGCCGGTGAACATCTTTGAACCCACCGACAATGGCTATGCCGGCCGCGTCCGGCTGTTCGCCATCAACGAGGCGATCGTGCTCGTTCCCGCCGAGCCGAGCCGCGCCGAGGATGCCGCCGACTATCACATCCATCTCGACGACGCGGACGGTCCCATCGTCGGATTTGCGCGCAAGCGCAGCAGCGAACTCGCTGGCGATTACATCGCGTTGGAGATCGAAAGCCCGCTGTTTCCGCGCTGGTTCAAGCCGAAGCTATTCCGCGCGGATGCCGAAGGGCGGGCGTTTCGGCTGGCGTGGCGGCACCCGCGATCCGGCCAGGACCGCGCCTGATGCCGTTCCGGCGTCCCGGTTCGCCGCGTTGTCGGATGGTGGCGCTGGCGCTGCTCGCCGTCACGGTGGGCGCGCCGGTCGCCATTCGAGCCGCACCCGCCCACGCGCAATCCGCCGCATCGTCGAGCGCCGCGGCACTCGACCGTCATGTCGCCGACGCGGCCCGGCGCTTCGCCATCCCCGAAGCCTGGATATGGGCGGTGATCCGCGCCGAGAGTAACGGCGATGTCCGCGCCGTCTCGCCGGCCGGGGCGATGGGCCTCATGCAGATCATGCCCGCGACCTGGGCAACCCTGCGGGCGCGCTATCGTCTCGGCTCCGATCCCTTCGATCCGCGCGCCAACATCATGACGGGCGCGGCCTATCTGCGCGCGATGCACGACCGCTACGGCAACGCGACGGCGATGCTGGCCGCCTACAATGCGGGGCCGGGCCGCTATGACGAATATCTGTCGCGCGGCCGCCCGTTGCCCGCGGAAACGCGCGCCTACCTTGCAAAACTGACGGCGATCACCGGCGGTTCGGGCGACGGCCAGCTTGCCGCCGCGCCTGCTCCCGATCCGCTCGCCTGGCGCCGCGCCGCGCTATTCACCATGCGCTCGGGCGTCGCCGCGACAGCGCCGCCGGATGCCGCAAGCGATGACGCCGCCGCGCAGACCGCGCGTCGCCCGACCGACCGCGCTGGCGTTACGGTGGCCGCGACCACGCCGCCTTCGACCGGCCTGTTCATCCCTCTTTCCGGCTCGCCCGCGCCATGAGCGGCTACCGCGCACTCTGGCGGGCTTCGTCGCAGGCTTTCGCAGCGCCGGAAGGGGGCAGGCTTCGGGTTTGGCAGGGGAAGGAGCGAGGGCAAGATAAAGGGCGGCAATGTGCGTTGCCATTTCGCCCCGGTCGTAGCCTTGATTCTCAAGGCTTTGGGTCATTGCTGCGCAATGTGTGCGGGAAACCCGCACTGTGCGGCGCTGGCCGAAACCCAGCCGCCAGCAGGCATTTCCGCACCGTGCCGAGCGCCGCGCCATGAGCGGCGACGACGATTTCCGCATCCGGCCTGGCCGTATCCGTTCGCGCGGCGGCCAGCGCACGCTTCCGATCGTCGCCCAGGCGATCGCCGCCGCGCAGCGCGCGGGCGGCCATGTTTCGCGCCGTGGCCGGATCATCGCGCCGGGCCGCTCGACCTTCGGCCGGGGCCGCGTCGCCAGCCTGCGCGCCACGCACCGGCTCGGCCACCGAGCGCGCCAGGTCGTCGTCAAGGCGCGGGTGGTCAAGCATGGCGGCCGCGCCTCGCTCGCCGCTCATCTCAATTATCTACAACGCGACGGCGTGACCCGCGACGGTGAGAAGGGTGTGCTGTTCGGCGCCGAGGCCGAGGGCCTCGACCGCAACGACTTCGCCGCGGCTTGCGAAAACGACCGGCACCATTTCCGCTTCATCGTCTCGCCCGAGGACGCGCCACAGATGGGCGACCTCAAGGGCTTCACCCGCGAGCTGATGGCGCGGATGGAAAAGGATCTGGGCACCAAGCTCGATTGGGTCGGCGTCGATCACTGGAACACCGACAACCCCCATGTCCATATCATCGTGCGCGGCGTCGCCGACGACGGCCAGAACCTCGTTATCTCCCGCGACTATATCGGCGAGGGGATGCGGGCGGTCGCGCGCGAGATCGTCACCCGCGAGCTGGGGCTGCGCAGCGACCTCGACATCCATGCTTCGCTGGAACGGCAGGTCGAAGCCGAACGCTGGACCGAGATCGACCGCGACCTGTCGCGCACACTCCAGCGCGATGGCGTCATCGACATGGCGCCCGAGCCGGGCGTGCGGCCGGCCGGCGACCATGCGCTGCGGATGGGACGGCTGCGCAAGCTGGAGCGGCTCGGCCTCGCCAGCGAGATCGCGCCGGGCCAGTGGACGCTCGCGGACGACGCGCAGCCGGCCTTGCGCGCCCTTGGCGAACGCGGCGACATCATCAAGCGGATGCACAAGGCGATGAGCGAACGCGGCATCGACCGGGGCGCCGCCAGCTACGTGCTTGCGCCCGATCCCGCGCAGTCCGTTGTCGGCAGGCTGGTCGATCGGGGCCTCCATGACGAACTGACCGGCCGCGCTTATGCGATCGTCGACGGGATCGACGGGCGCACGCACCATGTCCAGCTTCCCAACATCGAGGCGACCGGCGATTGCCGGCCGGGCGCCATCGTCGAGCTGCGCCATTTCACCGACCGCAAAGGGCGCGATCGCGTCGCGCTCGCCGTGCGCTCGGACATGGACCTCGACGCGCAGGTCAACGCGCCGGGCGCCACCTGGCTCGATCGCCGCAACCTGGCGAGCGACGGCCGCGATCTCGGCGGCGGGTTCGGAACCGAGGTGCGCGCCGCGATGGAAGCGCGCGCCGGGCATCTGGCGGATATTGGCCTGGCGCGGCGGCAGGGCCAACGCATCATCTTCGCGCGCGGCCTGCTCGATACGCTCAAGCGGCGCGACCTCGACGCGACGGCCAAGGAATTGTCGGCCGAGATCGGCCTGCCGCACACGCCGTCAAAGGCCGGCGAATATGTCGCCGGCACCGTGCGCCAGCGCCTGACGCTCGCCTCGGGCCGCTTCGCCATGATCGACGACGGCCTGAGCTTCCAACTCGTGCCCTGGTCTCCCTCGCTCGACCGTCAGATCGGCAAGCACATCTCCGGCATCATGCGCGGTGACGGCGGCGTGGACTGGTCATTCGGGCGCGGCCGGGGCCTGGGGCTGTGACAAAGAGATAGAAGATGCCCGCCACAAAGATACTCTGGGGCCAGGTCATCACCGTTTTCGCGATCGTCCTCGCAACGGTCTGGATCGCGACGCAATGGACGGCGGCGGCGCTGGATTACCAACCGCAGCTCGGCCCGCCGTGGTTCATGCTGGGCGACTGGCCGATCTATCCACCCTACGCCTTCTTCATCTGGATGTTCTTCTTCGACGCCTACGCGCCGAAGATATTCGAGACCGGCGCGTGCATCGCGGCCTCGGGCGGCTTCCTCGGCTTCATCATCGCCATCGCCATGTCGGTGCGCCGGGCTCGCGAACTGAAGAACGCAGAGACCTACGGCTCGGCCCGCTGGGCGGAGCACCAGGAGGCGGAGGCGGCGGGCCTGCTCGGGCCGAACGGCGTCATGCTTGGCCGGCTGGGGCGCGACTATCTTCGCCATGACGGCCCCGAGCATGTGCTCTGCTTCGCCCCAACAAGGTCAGGCAAGGGCGTCGGCCTGGTTGTGCCGACGCTGCTCACCTGGCCGGGCTCGGCGATCGTCCACGACATCAAGGGTGAAAACTGGACGCTGACCGCCGGCTTTCGCGCGCGGCAGACGCGCGTGTTGCTGTTCGATCCGACCAATGCCGCATCGGCCGCCTACAACCCGCTGCTCGAAATCCGCAAAGGCGCCTGGGAAGTGCGCGACGTGCAGAATGTCGCCGACGTGCTGGTCGATCCCGAGGGGAGCCTGGAGAAGCGTAACCATTGGGAAAAGACCTCCCATGCGCTGCTGGTCGGCGCGATCCTCCATGTCCTCTATGCCGGCGAGGACAAGACGCTGGCCGGCGTCGCCGCCTTTCTGTCCGACCCGCGCCAGCCGATCGAGTCCACCCTGCGCGCGATGATGACCACCCCGCATCTGGGTGAAGCGGGCGTCCATCCCGTCGTGGCGTCGGCCGCGCGCGAACTGCTCAACAAATCGGCCAACGAGCGGTCGGGCGTGCTCAGCACCGCGATGTCGTTCCTGGGATTGTATCGCGATCCCGTCGTCGCCGAGGTGACGCGCCGTTGCGACTGGCGCATCGCCGATCTGGTCGATGGCGCGCGGCCCACCACGCTCTACCTCGTCGTGCCGCCGTCCGACATTTCGCGCACGCGGCCGCTCATCCGGCTCATGCTCAATCAGATCGGGCGGCGCCTGACGGAAGATCTGAAGCCCGCGGCCGGACGCCAGGACATGCTCATCATGTTCGATGAGTTTCCGTCCGAAGGCCGGCTGGACTTCTTTGAAAGCTCGCTCGCCTTCATGGCTGGCTACAAGATCAAATGCTTCCTCATCGCCCAATCGCTCAATCAGATCGAGAAGGCTTACGGCCCCAACAACGCGATCCTCGACAACTGCCATGTGCGCGTCTCGTTCGCGACCAACGACGAGCGCACCGCCAAGCGTATCTCGGACGCGCTCGGCACCGCCACCGAGATGCGGGCGATGAAGAATTACGCCGGCCATAGATTGTCGCCCTGGCTGGGGCATTTGATGGTGTCGCGCTCGGAGACCGCCCGCCAGCTCCTCACGCCCGGCGAGGTGATGCAGCTCCCGGCCGCCGACGAGATCGTCATGGTCGCGGGCGTGCATCCGATCCGCGCCAAGAAGATTCGCTACTTCAAGGATCGGCGGTTCACGGAGCGGGTGCTGTCGCCACCGGACCCGAAGGCCGGCGTCGGTCAACCGCGACCCGACGACTGGAGCGCATTGGCACCGGTCTCTGCGCCACCCATGCCCGATCCACCGGAATCCAAAGAGTCGAAGAAGCCGAAGAAGAAAAAGGCCGGCAAGAAAAAACAAGATGCCGACGATGATGCCGCGAACGCGGACCTGCGCCGCGAGCCGGAAATCGAGCGCCATGTCGACATCGCGCCTCCACCCAGCCCGGAGCCTGCCAACGAGTTCGAGCTGGATGAGCCCGATGCCGATGCTGGACGGCAGGCCACGGTTCGGCGCCACATGCAGGATATGGCGCAGCAGGCGTCGCTCGATCCCGACGACGGCATCGAGCTATGACCACCAAGACGCCGTTCTCGGTCTATCTCGACCCGGAGGTGATGGAGGCGCTCGCTGCCTACGCGGATCGCCGCGGCAAGTCGCGCTCTCTGGTCGCCGAGGCCGCCATCGCATCCTTCCTCTCGCCCGACGCCGACGAACAGCGCGAGGCCGCTATCGCCAAGCGGCTTGACCGGCTCGACCGCCGCCAGACCCGGCTTGAGCGTGATGTCGGGATTGGCGTCGAAATGATCGCGCTGTTCGTCCGATTCTGGCTGTCGAACACGCCACCGCCGCCCGAAGCGGAACGGGCCGTCCTGCGCCGTCAGGGCGGCGATCGCTACGACGCCTTCATCGAGGCGCTGGGCCGCCGACTCGCCAAGGGTCCGAAGGTCAAACAGGAAATCGGCGAGGACTTTGCGCCTCAAGAAGAATAAGCAAACTACGCCAGTTTTTGTATCTCTGCGCCAGACTACGATGACCACATTTCTTTGTTGAATCTCGATTTCTTCTGCCTTTCTTGATGTTCCCCTGATGCCGGGCGGTGGTTCGCCCGGCCCAATTCAGGGGCTATCTCTTGTCCATCCACCCGATCCGATCCGAGGCGAATGCACGCGGCGCGCGAATGCTGCGCACCGCTCTCGGGCCGTCGATCGCCGCCTGGCTCGATGATGCCGCCGTCATCGAGGTGATGCTGAACCCGGACGGCCGCCTTTGGGTCGATCGGCTGGGCGAGGGGATTTCCGACACCGGCCTCACGCTGACCGCGCAGGACGGCGAACGCATCGTGCGCCTGGTCGCCCACCATGTCGGCGCCGAAGTTCATGCCCGATCACCCCGCGTCTCGGCCGAGCTGCCGGAAGGGGGCGAGCGGTTCGAGGGCTTGCTCCCGCCCGTAGTCGCTGCGCCGGCGTTCGCGATCCGCAAGCCCGCGGTCGCCGTGTTCACGCTCGATGATTACGCGACAGCCCACATCATGTCGGCCGCCGAAGCGGTCGTGCTGCGCGATGGCGTCGCCAGCCGCGCCAACATCCTCGTCGCGGGCGGCACCGGCAGCGGCAAGACCACGCTGGTCAACGCGCTATTGGCGGAAGTCGCCAAGACGACCGACCGCATCGTCCTGATCGAGGACACGCGCGAGCTGCAATGCGCCGCGCCCAATCTCGTCGCCATGCGGACCAAGGACGGCATCGTCTCGCTGTCCGATCTCGTGCGTTCGTCGCTGCGCTTGCGGCCTGATCGCATCCCCATCGGCGAGGTGCGCGGCGCCGAGGCGCTCGATCTCCTCAAAGCCTGGGGCACGGGCCATCCCGGCGGCATCGGCACGATCCATGCCGGCACCGCGCTGGGGGCACTGCGCCGCATGGAGCAGCTCATCCAGGAGGCCGTCGTCACGGTCCCGCGTGCGCTGCTGGCCGAGACCATCGACCTGATCGCGGTCCTGGTCCGCGACGGCCACGGCCGGCGCCTCGCTGAGCTGGCCCGTGTCGAAGGGCTCGACGCCGCGACCGGCGACTACCGGCTGACCTCTCTCACACCCGCACCCCAAGGAGATACACCATGATCCATGCCTTGTCGGGCCGCGCACGTCGCGCCGTGCTCGCCGCAACCGCCAGCCTCGTCGCCTTGACCACTGCCGTTCCCGCCTATGCGTCGGGATCGTCGATGCCGTGGGAAGCGCCGCTGCAAAGCATCCTCGAAAGCATAGAGGGGCCGGTGGCGAAGATCGTCGCGGTCATCATCATCATCGTCACCGGCCTGACGCTGGCGTTCGGCGATACATCGGGCGGCGCGCGGCGCATGATCCAGATCGTTTTCGGCCTCAGCATCGCGTTCGCAGCCAGCTCCTTCTTCCTGAGCTTCTTTTCGTTCGGCGGCGGGGCGCTGATCTGATGGACGCTGGCGACCCGATCGCGGGCTTCTTCGCCCCCGTCCACCGGGCGCTGACCGAGCCGATCCTGCTCGGCGGCGCGCCCCGTGCGCTCGCTATCGTCAATGGCACGCTGGCGGGCGCCATCGGCCTCGGCCTGCGTCTCTGGATCGCCGGCCTGGTGATCTGGGCGATCGGCCACGCGATTTCGGTCTGGGCCGCGCGCCACGATCCGCAGTTCCTCGACGTGGCCCGGCGGCACCTTCGCTATCCGGTGTGGATGCGGCCATGATGTCCTTGCGCGAATACCGCAACAAGGCCGCGCATCTGGCCGACTTCCTGCCCTGGGCGGCGCTGGTCGGCGAAGGCGTCGTTCTGAACAAGGACGGCAGCTTTCAGAGAACGGCGAAGTTTCGCGGCCCCGATCTCGACAGCGCGACGCCCGCCGAGTTGGTCGCCACCACCGCGCGACTCAACAATGCGCTGCGCCGCCTCGGCTCGGGCTGGGCCATCTTCGTCGAGGCGCAGCGGACGCCCGCGCTCCATTACCCGGAATCGGTGTTTCCCGATCCGGTCTCGGCGCTGGTCGACATGGAGCGGCGAGAGCAGTTCCGCGAAGCGGGCAGCCACTTCGAGAGCGCCTATTATCTGACCCTGCTGTGGATGCCGCCCGCCGAGGAAGCCGCGCGGGCCGAAGGCTGGCTCTACGAGGGCCGCTCGACGTCCGGGGTCGATCCGTGGGAGTTGCTCAAGAACTTCGCCGACCGCAGCGACCGCGTGCTGGGTCTGGTCGAGGGCTTCGTGCCCGAGGTCCGCTGGCTCGACGATGGCGAAACCCTGACCTACCTTCATTCAACGATCTCGACCCGGCGCCAGCGCGTGCGCGTCCCCGAGACGCCCATGCACCTCGACGCGCTATTGGCCGACGAGCCGCTGACCGGCGGTCTCGAACCCAAGCTGGGCGATCATCATCTGCGTGCCCTGACGATCGTCGGATTCCCGAGCCTCACATTTCCCGGCCTGCTCGACGAGCTGAACCGGCTGGCCTTCGAGTATCGCTGGTCCACCCGCGCGATCATGCTCGACAAGACCGATGCGACCAGGCTGCTGACGCGCATCCGTCGCCAATGGTTCGCCAAGCGCAAAAGCATCGCGGCGATCCTGAAAGAGGTGATGACCAACGAGGCGTCAACGCTGCTCGACAGCGACGCCTCGAACAAGGCCGCCGACGCCGACACCGCCCTCCAGGAGCTGGGCGCGGATTATGCCGGCATGGCCTACGTCACCGCGACGGTCACGGTCTGGGATCGCGACCCGGCCATCGCCGCCGAGAAGCTGCGACTGGTCGAGAAAATCGTTCAGGGCCGCGACTTCGCCGTCATCCCCGAAGGCATGAACGCGATCGAGGCATGGCTAGGGAGTCTTCCCGGCCAGGTTTACGCGAATGTCCGCCAGCCCCCCATCTCCACGCTCAATCTCGCCCACCTGATCCCCCTGTCAGCGGTGTGGGCGGGGCCGGAGCGGGACGAGCATTTCGGACAGCCCCCGTTGCTCTACGCACGGACCGAAGGCTCGACCCCGTTCCGGTTTTCCCTTCACGTCGGCGATGTCGGGCACACGCTGATCGTCGGGCCGACAGGTGCCGGCAAATCGGTGCTGCTCGCGCTGATGGCGATGCAGTTTCGCCGCTACGAGAACGGCCAGGTCTTCGCGTTCGATTTCGGGGGCAGCATCCGCGCCGCCGCACTCGGCATGGGCGGAGATTGGCAGGATCTCGGCGGCGGTCTTTCCGATGACGACGATGGCGGCGTCCAGTTGCAGCCGCTGGCCCGCATCGACGATCCGGCGGAACGCGCCTGGGCGGCCGAATGGCTGGCGGCGATCTTTGCGTCCGAAGGCGTCGCGGTCGATCCGCAAGCCAAGGAGCATATCTGGTCCGCGCTCGGCTCCCTGGCGTCGGCGCCGATGCCGGAACGCACGCTGACCGGGCTGGCAGTGCTGTTGCAGAGCCAGCAGCTCAAGCAGGCGCTCGCGTCCTACTGCATCGGCGGGCCGTGGGGCCGGTTGCTCGATGCCGAGGTCGAACGGCTCGGCGAGGCCAGGTGCCAAGCGTTCGAGACCGAGGGATTGGTCGGCGCGGGATCGGCTGCGGCCGTGCTGTCCTATCTGTTCCACCGGATAGAGGGCCGGCTGGACGGTTCGCCGACGCTCATCATCATCGACGAGGGCTGGCTCGTGCTCGACAGCCCGGCCTTCGCGGCACAGCTACGCGAATGGCTGAAGACGCTCAGGAAGAAAAACGCTTCCGTCGTCTTCGCCACGCAGAGTCTCGCCGACATCGAGACCAGCGCCATCGCGCCGGCCATCATCGAATCCTGCCCGACGCGGATATTCCTGCCCAACGAGCGCGCGGCCGAGCCGCAGATCGCGGCGATCTACGAGCGGTTCGGGCTTAACGCGCGGCAGATTGAAATCCTCAGCCGGGCGACGCCCAAGCGCGACTATTACTGCCAGTCGCGGCGCGGCAACCGGCTGTTCGAGTTGGGGCTGGGCGAGGTGGCGCTGGCCTTCGCCGCCGCCTCGGCCAAGACCGATCAGCTCGCCATCGCCGAGATCATCGAAACCCACGGCGCTCCCGCCTTCGCCGCCGAATGGCTGCGCCATCGCGGCTGTGCCTGGGCCGTCGAGCTGCTGCCGGACCCTGTGTCCGACCGCGAGCCCGAACTTCCGCTCACGCCCGACATGGAGATCGAACCATGAAACTGCCTGCCCTTCGCCGCGCCCTCATGGCCGGCGCTCTCGCCACGACGGCGATCTTGCCGGTGATCGCGCCGATGCCGGCCTATGCACAGTTCGGCTTCGGCGGGATTGTCTATGACCCGACGAATTATGCTCAAAACGTGCTGACGGCGGCCCGCTCGCTCCAGCAGATCAACAACCAGATCCAGCAAATCCAGCAAGCAGCGACGAGCCTCATCAACCAGGCGCGGAATCTGGAATCGCTGCCGTTCAGCTCGCTCCAGCAGTTGCAGCAACAGGTCCAGCGCACCCAGCAGCTTCTCGGGCAAGCGCAACGCATCGCCTATGACGTGCAGAACGTCCAGCAGGCGTTCACCGACCGCTACAAGGGCGCGGCGCTGACCGGCGATCACGCGCAGATGGTCGCTAACGCCAATGCACGCTGGGAAGATAGCGTCGGCGCGTTCGAGGACGCCATGCGCGTCCAGGCCGGCGTCGTCGGCAATATCGAGGGCGAGCGCACGACGATGAACGGCCTGGTCTCGGCCAGCCAGTCGGCGACCGGCGCGCTTCAGGCGACGCAGGCGGGCAACCAGCTCCTCGCGCTGCAATCGCAGCAGCTCGCCGACCTCACCGCCGCCGTCGCCGCGCAGGGCCGGGCGCAGGCGCTGCAATCGGCTCGGCAGACCGCCGAGGAAGCCGAAGGCCGCGAGCGGTTCCGCCGCTTCATGGGCAACTGAGGCCTCGCGATGTCGCGCACGGCGAAGATCGCGGGGGTGGCGGCGCTGGCCGGCATGATGATGGCGGTGGCGATCGTCGCCGCTACCGATGATCGCAAGCCCGCGTCCGCGCCGCACCTCGTCTTGCCGGCGGACGAAGGCCGTGACCGGCTTGCGCGCGAACTCGACCGCTGCGCCACGCTCACCATGCCCGATAGCGGCTGCGAAGCGGCCTGGGCCGCAAACCGGCGGCGCTTCTTTCACCAGGCCATGCCAGCACCCGGACACCCGAGCGACGGGAACATGCCGACCGATGCCGAAGGCGTCGCGCCATGAACGACACCGGCGTCATCGACACCTTCCTGTCGGTCTTCAGCACCTACATCGACAGTGGATTCGGGCTGCTCGGGCATGAGGTCGCGTTTCTCTCGACCACGCTCATCGCCATCGACCTGACCATCGCCGGCCTGTTCTGGGCCTGGGGCGCGGACGAGGACGTGCTTCAGCGGCTCGTCAAGAAGACGCTCTACATCGGCACCTTCGCGTTCATCATCGGTAACTTCCAGAACCTCGCCACCATCGTCTTCGAGAGCTTCGCCGGGCTCGGCCTCCAGGCGAGCGGCGGCGGCATGTCGATCGCGGACTTTATGAAGCCGGGCACGATCGCCGCCACCGGCCTTCAGGCGGCCAAGCCGCTGCTCGACGCGGCAGGCCAGTATTCCAGCCTTTGGGCCGTCTTCGCGAACCTCGCGCTGATCCTCGTGCTGCTGATCGCCTGGCTGATCGTCGTCTTGGCCTTCTTCATCATCGCCGTGCAGGTTTTCATCACGCTGATCGAGTTCAAATTGGTCACGCTCGCCGGGTTCGTCCTGCTCCCCTTCGCCTTCTTCAACAAGACCGCCTTCATGGCCGAGCGCGTCCTGGGCCACGTCGTCTCGACCGGCATCAAGGTGCTCGTGCTCGCCGTCATCACCGGCATCGGCACGACGCTGTTCAATCAGTTCACCAGCGCCAACCTCGGTGTCGAGCCGGACATCAATCAGGTCATGGCGATCGCACTCGCCGCACTGTCGTTGCTCGGCCTCGCAATCTTCGGCCCCGGCATCGCCAACGGTATCGTCTCGGGCGGCCCCCAACTCGGGGCGGGCGCTGCGGCAGGCACGGCGCTGGCGGCAGGCGGTGCTTTGGTTGGCGGCGCTGCGCTCACGCGGCTCGGCATGGGTGCCGCCGGGTCCGCTATGGGCACGGCCGGCCGGATGACCGCCGCCGCCGCGCGCGGCGGGGCGCAGATGGCGGGCGGGGCAACGAGCGCCTATAGCCTCGGCTCCCTCGGCAAGACCGGGGCCGGCGCTGTCGCAGGCGGTATGGCCGCAGCCGGTCAGGCCGCGGCGGGAAGCGCGGCCAACGCCGTCCTCTCCCCGTTACGCAACGCGGCCGCCAAGGGCGGCGCGGCGATGAAGGCCAGTTTCCGTTCCGGTGCGCGCGGCGGATTCACCGCCACCGGCGGCACCATTACCGGCGGCCCTGCACCCGCGGCCACCACCGCTGCGGCCGGTTCAGTTCCTGCTTCCAGCGCCTCCGGCGCACCCGCCTGGGCTGCTGCAATGAAGCACCGCCAGTCCGTGACCCACGGCGCCACCATTCTCACGCACACGATGAAATCCGGCGACAGCCACGGCGGCGGCGGTGGTCCCGACATCAAGGAGAAGGACTGAGCCCATGTTCCGACGCCCGACAATCCGCTACGGCCAGATGCCCGAACCCGTCACGCCCTATCAACGCGCCGTGCAGGCGTGGGACGATCGGATCGGCTCTGCCCGCGTCCAGGCGAAGAACTGGCGCCTCGCCTTCTTCGGCGCGCTGGCCCTCGCCGGTGGGCTGGCCGGCGGCCTCGTCTGGCAGTCGGCCCGCGGCACCATCGTTCCCTGGGTGGTGGAGGTCGATCGGCTGGGCCAGGCCCAGGCGGTCGCACCGGCCGAGGCCGGCTATCACCCGACCGATCCACAGATCGCCTTCCACCTCGCCCGCTTCATCGAGGAGGTGCGCTCGATCCCCGATGATCCGATCGTGGTGCGCCAGAACTGGCTGCGCGCCTACGACTTCACGACCGACAAGGGCGCGGCGGCGCTCAACGATTACGCCCGCGCCAATGACCCGTTCGCGCAGATCGGCAAGGCGCAGGTCGCGGTGGACGTATCGAGCGTCATCCGGGCCTCGCCCGACAGCTTCCGCGTCGCCTGGACCGAACGCCATTACCAGGACGGAAGCCTCGCCGCGACCGAGCGGTGGTCGGCCATCCTCACCATCGTCGTGCAACCGCCGCGCACGCCCGACGCGCTGCGCAAGAATCCGCTCGGCGTATTCGTCAACGCCCTCAACTGGTCAAAGGAGCTGTCGCAATGACGCATGTGCCTTTTCACCGTTCCGCCTCGGCGGTCCTGCTTGCGTCCGCCGCGGTGCTGGGCGGATGCGCCACCACATCGGCGAAGCCGCCCGCCATTGCCTATGACGACCCGCCGACCGAGATCGCCGCAACCCTGGCGCCGGAACCGCTCAAGCCCGTCAAAGTGGTGACGATCCCCGAACCTCTGCCATTACCCGGCCAGCTAAAGCGGCTGACGCCGAGCGCCCCGTCGCCCGAGGCGGCCGATCCGCGCAACCGTGTCAGTGCGGCCAACGCGGCGGCGCGTATGCAACCCGTGCGCGACGGCTTCCTCAATTCCATCCAGCAATATCCGTGGGCCGACGGCGCGCTTTATCAGGTCTATGCCGCGCCCGGCCAGGTGACGGACATCGCCTTGCAGGAGGGCGAGCAGCTCGTCGGGCCAGGCCCTGTCGCCGCCGGCGACACTGTGCGCTGGATCATCGGCGACACGACAAGCGGCGCTGGTCCTACCGCGCGCGTGCATATTCTGGTGAAGCCGACCCGGCCGGACATCACGACCAACCTGGTCATCAACAGCGACCGGCGCACCTATCATCTGGAACTGCGCGCCACGCCCGCAACCTACATGGCGTCGGTATCCTGGACCTATCCGCACGACGCGCTGCTTGCGCTGGCGGGCCGGAACGCGGCGGCGGCCTCCGCCGCGCCGGTGGCGACCGGGGTGAACGTCGCCGCGCTCAATTTCCGCTACCGCATCGACGGCGACCGCGCGCCGTGGACGCCGCTGCGCGCCTTCGACGATGGCCGACAGGTCTATATCGAGTTTCCGGCCGGGATCTCGCAGGGCGAGATGCCGCCGCTGTTCGTGATCGGCGCGACCGGCAACGCCGAGCTGGTCAACTATCGCGTCCAGGGCCGCTACATGGTGGTGGACCGCCTGTTCGCCGCCGCCGAGCTGCGCCTGGGCGACAAGCACAGCGAACAGCATGTGCGCATCGAGCGTGACGACGGACGAAAGGGGCGGTCGTGAGCGATCCCGCCGATACGCCCGCACCGGAAACGGGAAGCCCGCAAGCGCCCGCATCCGATCCGCAAGCCTTTCAGCTTCGCGGGCCGACACCGCGCGTCATGCGCCTGTCGCGCAAAACCCTGGCTGTCCTTGGCATCACCACCGGCCTCTGTATTGGCGGCTCGCTGATCTATGCGCTCAAGCCCGCCGGCCATCGCGAGGCCAAGGAACTCTACAACACCAATGGCCGCGCAACGGCCGAGGCGATCACGTCAGCGCCGAAAGACTATACGCAGGCGCCTCGGCTTGGCCCGCCGCTTCCCGGCGATCTCGGCCGTCCTATCGTCTCGGCACAGCAGCGGGGCGAGAACGTGCCCGTGTCGCCGATCGGTGCATCCGGCGCGCCGTCCGATCCTCGCGCGCAGGCGGCGGAGACTGCTCGGCAACGTATCATCCAGGAACGCGACGCGGCGCGCACCAGTTCGGTGTTCCTAGGCCACGGCGCACAGAACGCCGGCGCGGCCGTGCAGCCGGCCACGATCGCGCCGGATCGGGCGGCGGCGCCGCAAGTTGGCGGTGCGGCGCAGGGAGACCAGGCCGCCAAGCGCGCCTTCATGGCGCGAGCGTCCGACCTGAACACGGTGAGCGGCGAACGGCTTGCGCTGCCAGCATCGCCCAACATCATACAAGCCGGCAGCATCATCCCGGCCGCACTCATCACCGGCATCCGTTCCGATCTCCCCGGTCAGATCACCGCCCAGGTGACGGCCAACGTCTATGACAGCATCACCGGGCGCATTCTGCTCATTCAGCAGGGCGCGCGGCTGATCGGCGAATATGACAGCGACATCGCCGCCGGCCAGACCCGCGTGCTGCTTGCCTGGGACCGGCTGATAATGCCGGACGGCCGCTCGATCGTTCTCGAGCGCCAGCCCGGCGCCGATGCAGCGGGCTTCGCTGGGCTACAGGACCGCGTGGACCAGCATTGGGGCAACATGCTCAAGGCGGCCGCGATCTCGACCTTGCTTGGCGTGGGCGCCGAGCTGGGCGCGGACGGGGACGACGATCTTACCCGCGCGCTGCGCCGGGGAAGCCAGGACACCATCAACCAGAGCGGCCAGCAGCTTGTGCGGCGACAACTGGACGTGCAGCCGACGCTCACCATCCGGCCGGGCTATCCGTTGCGCGTGGTCATCACGCGCGACCTGGTGCTCGAACCCATTGGAGCGACACGATGACGAAATTGAAGCTGGGACCGCTGGCCGATGACCGGCCGGTGAAGCTCACGGTAGAATTGCCCGCCGCCGTCCATCGCGATCTCGTTGCCTATGCCACAGCACTCGCCGCCGAAACCGGGGAACCGCCGGTAAAGCCCGACAAGCTGGTCGCGCCGATGCTGACCCGGTTCATGGAGACCGATCGCGCCTTTCGCCGGCATCGCGCCCAGGCGAAGTGAGGGAGCGTCCGCTCTACTTGCCCAGAAAACGCTTGAAGCGATCCCGGCCATCGGCCTCGGTGACGGCCTGCTCGGCATTGGCGCACTCGTTTCCGCGCACCGTTCCCTGGGCGCAGCCCGCTACGATCCGGCGCCCTTCATCTAGATGCGCCGCGAAATATTGCGTGCTGCGTGCCCCGGGGGGCGCCGGGGCGGCAAGAGGTGGGCCGGCGACGGCCCTTGTCTGACCGACAGGGATAATCACCGGCCGTAGGACGATGCCCGCCCCGAATCCGACGATTAGTGCTATCAGCACGATGATAAGTGTCTTGCCCTGCGTCATGGCGGTCCCAATTCTGATTGCTGAGGCGGAGGATGCGACCCCGACAAGGGCGGTAGCGAATAGCGGACGGCCACAAAATCGAGGAACCGACGCAACACCGCATTCTCATTGTCGTCGCGCCAGTAGCCCGAGAAACCGACTCGTATGTGGCCGTTGGTCTCATGAACTTCGCGAAACACAACACCCGGCACCTGGATGCCGAGCGCTGATTCCGCAACGATCGACATGTGCCCGCCCGGCGCGATGGCGCTCAGCACCGTTTCACGGCTAACGTCGTTCATGTCGATCTCGGGCGTGTAGCCGGGCATCCCGAGCTTGCCCAAAAGCATGTTGCGCGTCTCTGGGCCGGGATCTCGTTCGGTCAACAGGAAGCGTTCGCGGGTCAGGTCGGTCCAGTGGATGCGTTCGCGTTCGGCCAGCGGATGGCCTTCCGGCATCGCCACCAATATACGCTCGCTCCAGAGTGGGCGGCTCATCAGTCCCCGGTAAGGCGCTTCGCCAATCATGATCGCGATGTCGAGCAGGCCGTTCTCTATGCCGGCCAGCAGCATATCGCGGTCTCGTTCGAACCCGCGCACCCTGACATCGGGATAGCGTTCGCCGAACTCGGTCACGGTCGCGCGCAAATTGCCAGCGGAGAAAGAGGTGTAGAAGCCGATACCGAGATTGCCGACATGACCGTCGTTCGTGGCGCGGACCCAAGCGTTTAGTTCCTCGAACTCCCTTACGATGCGCTGTGCCGTGCGCAGATAGATCATACCGTTCGGCGTCAGCGTAGCGCCGCGCGTCATGCGGTTGAAGAGCACCATGCCTAGGCGCTTCTCGATCTGCAGGATGTGTCGGCTGAGTGTGGCTTGCTTGATGTTCAGATTGCGGGCCGCTCGGCTGAAGCTACCCGCCTCATCCGCTGCGATCAAATAGCGAAGTTGACGAAGTTCAGTCAAATATTTTCCTATAATTATGCGTAATAAATCTCGGAACTATGGCTTATTTTTAAAGTTGTCTTATGCTGAGCGGAATAAGTAAATTTAGTCACTTTTCTTTATCCATATTTGAAACCGGTCGAGATAAAGATAGATTACCGGCGTCGTGTAGAGCGTGAGCAACTGACTAAACACAAGTCCGCCGATTATCGCATAGCCGAGCGGTTGACGCAGCTCCGAACCAGTGCCGGTGCCGAGCGCGAGCGGAATGCCAGCCATCAATGCCGCCCCCGTCGTCATCAGGATAGGGCGGAAACGCAAGAGACACGCCTCGCGAATGGCTTGGGCTGGCGTAAGATGCCGGTCTCGCTCGGCGACGATGGCAAAATCGACCAGCATAATGCCATTTTTCTTGACGATGCCGATCAATAGGATGATCGCGATGATGCCGATCACCGAAAGATCCATATTTCCCATCCACAGCGCAAGCAGCGCCCCGACGCCGGCCGACGGCAATGTGGACAGGATGGTCAACGGATGAATGAAGCTCTCATATAAGATGCCGAGAATGATATAGATAACGACGAGCGCGGCGATAATAAGCACGGGCATCGTCGACAGAGATGCCTGGAACGCCTCCGCATTACCCTGGAACGCGCCGGTCACTGTCCCCGGCATGTTGATCTCATCTGCGGCACGGTTGATGGCGGTGACAGCCTCCCCTAACGCAACACCAGGCCGAAGATTGAACGACAGGGTAACAGCCGGAAATTGGCCCTGATGCGTTACCGATAATGAGCCAATGTGGGAGGTATCCACTTTCACAAGCGCGGAAAGCGCTACCGGAGTGCCCGTCAGCGGAGACCGCACATAGAGCCGATCGAGCGATGCAAGCGTGCGCTGCAGTGACGGCGTCGCCTCGAGAATGATCGGATATGTACTGAGTTGAGTGAAATATTGCGTGACCTGTCGCTGTCCGTAGGCATCGTTGAGCGTATCGTCGATCATTTGTGCCGAAATCCCAAAGCGCGAGGCCTGGTCCCGATTGATGTCCACGGTGAGCAGTGGCGCTTCAGCGAGAAGGTCAGTGGCAACGTCCGCGAGTTCCGGCAGTTCGCGCATTTTCTCGAGCATCTTCTGCGTCCACGTAGTCAACTCGATGTTATCGGCGCTCTGCAAGGTATATTGAAAACTGCCGCGCGAAGAGCGGCCGCCTACGGTGATGTCCTGTGTCGCTGACATGGAGAGCTTGACGCCCTGGACTTTTGCAATTTGCGGTCTCAAACGATCGATAATCTGGGATGCTGTCTTCGTGCGCTCATCGCGCGGCTTGAGAACGATATAAAAGCGAGCGGTATTCGCAGTCTGCGCATTGCCGTTGCCACCGGTGCTCCCTGTCCATGAGGCAACTCCCTCAACACCAGGGTCCTTGAGGATGACATCGCCGAGCAGGCGTTGGAGACGCTTCATCTCCTCGGGCGATACCTCCTGAGCGGCCTCCGCCAAGCCGCCGATCAGGCCGGTGTCCTGAATTGGAAAAAAGCCTTTGGGTATCTGGATGGCCATGACCACGGCCAACATCACCGTCAGGAAGAACACGCCCAGGGTGGCCGCCTGATGGCGCAGCACAATGTCAAGCGTGCGCTGATAGCCGGATAGCATCGTGTTGAAGAACGCTTCGAGAGCGCGGTAGACGCGGCCGTGACCCGCGGGCGCCTCCCGGCGCATGAAGCGCGAGCAGAGCATCGGCGCGAGCGTGAGCGACACCAGCACTGAGACTGCGATCGCCGCCGTCACGGTTAGCGCAAACTCTCGAAACAAACGGCCGACAATTCCACCCATCAGCAAAAGCGGGATGAAAACGGCGACCAACGAGAAGCTGATGGATAGCACTGTAAATGCGATTTCGCGTGAGCCTTTCAGCGCAGCTTCAAAGGGCTGCGCTCCATTTTCGAGATGACGGTAGATATTTTCGACGACGACAATCGCGTCATCGACGACGAAGCCGACAGCTATCGTCAAGGCCATCAGAGACAGATTGTCGAGACTGAACCCAAGCATATACATGGCCGCGAACGATCCCAGCAGCGCGAGCACGATCGTGATGCTCGGGATCACCGTCGCCCAGATATTGCGCAGGAAAAGCAGGACCACCATCACGACGAGACCGATGGTCAAGAGGAGCGTAAACTCGACGTCGTGCACCGAGGCGCGGATGGTGGTCGTTCGGTCCAGAACGGTGTGGATCGTGATGGCCGGTGGGATGTCGACTGTGAGGCTGGGCAGTTGCGCCTTAATCCGGTCAACGGTGTCGATGACGTTGGCGCCTGGCTGCTTATAGATCGTGAGAAGGATCGCGGGCTTATTATTGTCATAGGCCGCCGCGGTTCGATCGGATGCGGCGAAAACTGCCTGACCGACGTCGCTGACTCTGACAGGGGCGCCGTCACGGTAAGCGAGTACGACATCATCGAATTTTTTTGCTTCGGTGATCTGGTCGTTTGCGCGAATTGTGAAGCTCAGCTTGCCAGTGTCGAGTGCTCCCTTGGCACTCTCCGTCGTGGCGCTGGCAAGGACGGGCCGTATCTCCTCGAGTGTCAATCCGCGCGAGGCGAGCTTGGCTGGATCAACTTGGATACGGATCGCCTGCTTCTGCTCGCCGCCGAGCGAAACCTGGGCCACGCCGGGGACTTGGGAGATTTTCTGGGCGAGATAATTGTCGGCATATTCATTGACGCCGGTCAGCGGGATGGTGTCTGAACTTGCCGAAAGGACGAGGATGGGTGCGTCGGCCGGATTCAGCTTCTTATAGGTCGGCGGCGTCGTCATCGATTGCGGCAAGGTCTTGGATGCGGCGTTGATCGCCGCCTGCACATCCTGCGCAGCGGAATCGATGTTGCGATCGAGATCAAATTGAACCGTGATGGATGTCGCGCCCAGAGCGCTAACCGATGTCATCTGGGTAACGCCCGCGATTTGCCCGAGTTGGCGCTCCAGCGGCGTCGCAACTGATGAAGCCATCGTCTCGGCGCTCGCTCCGCTAAGCGTCGCGGTGACTTGAACGGTCGGGAAATCCACCTGCGGCAGCGGAGCCACGGGCAGGAGCGGAAATGCGGCAATGCCGAGGAACGCCAAGGCCGCCATCAGCAATGTCGTTGCGACTGGCCGCGCGATGAATGGTGCGGAGAGATTCACCTAACGCCCTCGGGCCTTGGCGACATCGATAACGTGGCCCTGATCTGTACCTGCGCATTGCGCTTCAGCTTGAACTGTCCCGCCGTCACAACACGCTCACCCTCGCGAAGACCCGACGTGATCACCGTCAGATCGCCACTCGATGGCCCGGTCTTGATCTGCCGGGTTTCAGCCGTGTTATGCCCTGTCACGAGCCATAGAAATAAGCCCTTCGGCCCTCGTTGGACCGCAGCCGATGGAACCACGACGACATTGTCGAGTGTCTTGAGCAACAAACGCGCGTTGACGAACTCACCAGGCCAGAGCCGTTCATCATCATTGGGGAAGATGGCTTTCAGACGAATGGTATCGGTGGCCTGATCGACCGTACCGTCCACGAGGAGGAGCCTTCCGGTGCCGAGGGGACGCAAATTGTCCTGGTCCAATGCCGTCACTTCAACCGCACCGACGGCCAAAGCGCCACGAACGTCGTCGAGGAAGCGCGCTGGCAAACTGAACAGAACTGCCGACGGCCTGATCCGCGTCAGCACGGCGATCGGCTGTGCGTCGGACACATGCACCAGGTTGCCAGGATCGACCGAGCGAATACCAATCCGTCCGTCGTTTGGCGCGCGGATTGTCGTGTAGGAGAGTTGCGTTCGCGCCGTCTCGATCGCGGCTTCGTCTGCGGCAATGGATGCTTCCAGTTGATCGACTGTCGCCTGTTGATGGTCGACGGTTTGCCGCGCTATCGCCTCCAACAGGACCAATGCCTTATACCGCTCGAGATCTTTCCTGGCGGAAACGAGCAGCGCGGTATCCTGAGCTTTTTTTGCCAGAGCCTGGTCGAGCGCAGCCTTGAACAGGCGTGGGTCTATCCTCGCGAGCACATCGCCTTTTCTTACATTCTGTCCTTCGACGAATACCACGTCCTGCATTGTCCCATCGACCTGGGGCCGAATGTCGACGGTCAAAGATGCCTGAACGATGCCAAGCCCGGTTTGATAGACAGGTACATCCTGTCGACTAGCAACAGCGGTGCTTACCGGCACTGGCGTGTGTGTGGGGAGCTTGCTCTTGGGACTCGCCAAATGCCAGTAAGTGACCGCCCCAATTGCAAGGAGAGCGGTAATCGCGCAAATGAGAACGATACGACGTTGTCGGATAGGGCGGCGCCTAGCAGGCGGATTCACTATTGTCCCACCGTGTTGCCAGAGTCCACCACTATGCTTATGGCAACGAACAAACCGATGATCGTTTTGACGTCATGAGCAAATTTACGCATAGTAATTCTCCGCTATGCCGTACAAGATGCCCCCAATAATCTTGAGCAACAAATGCGAATTTCTCACCGTTAGCCCAATCTAAGTTTATGGTCATAATGACTTGCCATCTATTCTCTTTGAGAGGATGGCGCGCCTTCGAAGCGGCTACGCGGCATAGGCTGCGACATTGCCACTGTGCCTCAGCCCGGCGCCCCGACATCGGTGTCGAAGCCAGTCGGGCAGCCAAAAGAGAGGCGGCTTAGCCGCCATTGCCGGTCGGCGGAGGCAGGGTGTCGACAAGCTGGTCGCCGCCGAGCGCACGGTAGACGGCAACTAGGTTGGTGGCGCGCACCAGCCGCGTGTTGGCGACGGTGCGGCGTGCCTGATACAGCGTCCGCTGAGCATCCAGAAGGTCAAGGTATGTGTCGATTCCGCGCTGGTAACGCGCGGTGGCCAGGGTCAGCGTGTCGGCGGCGGCGGCCTCAAGCCTGGTATCGGCGGCCAATTGATCATCGATCGTCGCGCGCCGTGCGAGGGCGGTGGCGACATCGCTGAACGCGGTCTGGATCGCCTTCTGATACTTGGCTGTCGCCGCGTCGCGTTCGGCCTTCGCAAAGGCCAGATTGCCGCGATTGGCACCGCCGTCGAAGATCGGCAGCGTTGCTTGCGGGGCGACCTGCCAATTGAACGCGCCACCGGTGAACAGCGCCGACAAGGCGGTGCTTGCTAGTCCGGCGACGGCGGTCAGCGAGATGGTTGGGAAAAAGGCGGCACGGGCGGCACCGATGCGGGCGTTGGCGGCGCGCAGCGCATATTCCGCCTGCAAGACGTCGGGCCGTCGTAGCAGAATTCGCGAATCGAGCCCAGCCGGTATCGCTGCCCGCAGCCCCTCGACCGTTTCGATCGCCGCCGGCAGGTCCGCGTCGGCGACCGGCGCGCCGACCAGCAGGTCGAGCGCGGCACGATCCTGCGCGACCTGCGTAGTCAGTTGCGCCTTGTCCGACTGCGCCTGCGACAGAATGGTCTCGGCCTGACGCAGATCGGTGCGCGGGGCGAGCCCCCCCGCCAACCGCACTCGGGTGAGTTCAACGCTGCGTGTCGCACTGTCCTCCGTATCAACCGCGATGGCCAGCAGGCTGCGATCGGCGGCAAGGGTCAAGTAGGTGACGGCAACCTGCGCCACCAAGGTCAGCCGTGCCGACCGCAGCGCTGCTTCGGTCCCCAGATATTCATTGAAGGCGGCCGTGCTCAGGTTGCTCAACCGTCCGAACAGGTCCACTTCGAAGCCGCTGAGACCGCCGTCGAGCGCGTAGCTCTTGCCGGGAAGGTTGTTGCTGGCGCCGCCCGCTTCGCCATGCCGGACGTCGGCACCGGCGGTGACGTCCAGCTGCGGCAGTATCTGCGCTTGCGCCACTCGCGATTGCGCGCGCGCCGCCGCAACATTTGCGAGTGCCACGCGCAGGTCCTGATTGTTGGCCAGTGCCTGGCCGATGATCGCTAGCAGATGTGGATCGCGGAATATTTCGCGGTAGCTGACCGCCGGCAACGCCGCTTCGTCGGCTCGCAGGTCTGGTGCGCCAGCCGACCACGATGGCGGGATGGCCGGATCAGGCCGGTGATAGGCCGGCGCCAGGCTGCACCCGGCGAGAGCGAGAAGTGCGGGGAGGCCTGCGGTCATGCAGTCGCTCCCTTGGAGCCCATGGAACCTCACTTTTTTATGGGGTCCGGAATAGAGCGCCCTTTCCCTTTCTCGGCTACGATGAACTCCAGGAACCGTAGAGGCTTCGTTGCGCTGGGATTCCAGTGAGAATGGATCGTGCCGGCAGGAACATACAAGCTGTCGCCCGCGCGCAGCGTTACCGCGGGCTTCCCCTCCTCCTGCCAAACACCTGTTCCTGACACGACATAGAAGGTGACGGCCGCCGGATGGAGGTGTCGCGGATTGATCGCACCGGGAGCATATTCCGTCTCGTAAACCGCGACCTCGACGTTCGCCGTGCCGGGCAAGAGCGTTTTCAGGAGCGGCGCGTGCGGTATCACACCATGCTTTACCTGGCTCGCGGCCGGCGCTGCTTGAAGGATACACAAGGCGCCCATTGCCGCGACCATGATTCTTGGGATGCTCGATATGGTCGTCATTTGAAGCTCCTCGCACGTCGGGCCACCATAGAGCCGCATGGCGCGAGCTCGTTGCTGGATGGATAGCCGGGTCAGGCTGTGGCTGCCCGCCAGCTTACGCTATCATCGGACCTTGCCGCTGAGGCCAACTGCACTGCCGGTCTGAGAATGCCACCAATCGTGCCAAGGCCAGTCCCACCCGTGGTGCATGGGCCCTCGTGGAACCAGGCTTGCAATGGCCACCACTATGATTGCAACGGCAATCAAGCTAATGGCGATTTTGATACCGGGAGCAAATTTACGCATAGAAATTATCCGCCTCTGCGCTTAAGATTGCTCCGATAGGCGCAGGTAGCAAACGCAAATTTCTCACGGTTAGCCCAACATATATTAGGGGTCTCAATGCATCGCCAACTACCCTCTTTGAACGGTTTGCGCGCCTTCGAAGCGGCTGGAAGGCATGGCAGCTTCAAGGCGGCAGCAGAGGAATTGAATGTCACGTCAACGGCCGTGAGCCATATGGTGCGACTTCTGGAGAATCAGCTCGGGTTCGGGCTTTTCCATCGTCGTGCGAACAAGCTTGAATTTACCGATCAGGGTCGGGCTTTCCAGCCAGGCCTTACAGACGCCTTCGATGCGATCGCGCGACTCACCGAGCAGGTGACCGTGATGCAGGCAGGGCCAGTGCTCACCGTAGGAGTTTCCCCCGCCTTTGCTTTGCACTGGCTTATTCCGCGGTTGACGAACTTCAATCGCAACCATCCCGATGTTGAGGTGCGAGTCTCTGCCGGCGGTGCAATGCATCCGATGCGCGACGATTGGACATGCGCCGTGCGGCGCGGCACTGGTGACTGGCCTGGCTATGCTGCCGAGGAGCTCTTCGCGTCGACACTGATACCAGTCTGCACGCCGACGATGGCAGCAGGCCTGCGGCACCCTCGCGATCTCAGCAGTGCCACCTTAATCGTCGTTGCTCATTTGCGTGAACAATGGACTTGGTGGTTCCAAGCGGCAGGCCTGCATGCGTCGATCCAGCCTGCCAATGAGGTGCTGTTCGAGAGTTCCGCGATGGCAATTCAAGCCGTTCTTGACGGAGTAGGAATCGCCGTCGCACAACTTCCGTATGTCAGTGACGCGCTGGCGGCAGGCCGTCTGGTTTCCCCCTTTCCTGTCAGCGAGCTTAAATATGAAGACTGGTATCTGGCCTATCGGCCGATGCGTAAGGAGGATCCAGCGTTATTGGCGTTCCGCGAGTGGCTGCACAGTGAAGCGGAGTTGCAACGCCAAGCGTATAAGAAGCTAAGTTCGACACAACCGCTTACGGCTGCATCGCACCTTAAAGAGTCCATGTCGGCGGTTACACGGTGATCTCCAGAAGGGGTACGAATGGAAGATCTCGAATCCCCACCTTCTAAGCCACCTTCCTTAGCAGAGATCGCTTACGTTTCCGTCCGGTACGGCAATTTCACGTTTGGGGGCGGAAGCGCCGGCGTGGCGGTCATGTACCGGGAGATATTCCATAAGCGTCATTGGCTCACCAATGATCAGTTCAATCTTGTTTTCATCTTGGCTCGGCTCGTGCCCGGTACAAACCTCTTTGCTTTCGGAACGGGCGTGGGCTGGACATTGCGCGGCATTCCCGGTGCCGTAACCGCATTGTTGGCGGGCTCCATCCCTTGCAGCCTAATAATCTTTGCCGCGACGGCATTATTCCGTGATTTGCAGCACAACCCTTGGGCTCAACCCGCGATCCATGGCGCTATTGCCGCCGCAGTTTCAATCACCGTCAAAGCCGGTTGGGAGATCGCCCATTCCCAATTGCACGGCCGCGCCAAGCCTCGTGTTGTCATCATCGCGATTACAGCCTTCGTGCTTTACACCTTTTTTGGTGTCCCCGCTTTCGACGTTCTATTGCTAGCAGCACTGACAGGCGCAGTCGTTACACGGGACACCGATGAATTTATTTGAACTCTATATCGTATTCTTACGAGGGTCTTTGTCGGCTTTTTCTGGACTTGCGTCATTGCCAGTAATCCAAGATAGCCTAGTCATCCATAGCCACGTCCTCACTACCGCGCAGTTGAACGAAGCGGTCATGATTACGCGGAGCGTGCCAGGACCCGTGGGATTATATTTTGTCAGCGTTGGCTACTTCGTCGCTGGCATTCCGGGCGCGATCACTGGTTGGCTGGCAACGATTACACCTGCGTTTCTTATCATTCCAATGACCCATTTTGTTGGGCGAAAGATGAAAAATCCGCGTGTGCGCTCAATCTTAGATGCTGTCATAACCGCAAGCGCGGGCCTTCTGGTCGCTTCGGCCATCCCTCTCGCTAAAGATGCACTTACGAATCCTGTCGATATAGTGATCGCCTTGGTTAGCTTTGCATTTCTTCTGAAGACGAATATTGACACAATTTGGATTCTTCTTGCTGCTGGCGTTATTTCAACTACTGTTCACGCCCTCGGTGTTCTGCAGAGTCTCACCTAAATCCGCCCGATATGTCCTGCATCGTCGACCCGCTCGGCAATGTGCTCGTCGAACCGGATTTCACGGGCGAGACAATCCAGCTGACGGAACTGGACCGCGTCATCGCGCGCGGTAAATACGACCTCGACGTCGTCGGCCATTATGCGCGTCCGGACATTTTCAGCCTCTCGGTCGATGCCCGGCCCAAACCCGCTGTGGCTTTCACGCTGCCACCTGGGCTATCGATCGTCGCTGAGGCCGACGCAGAGAGCGAGACGCAGGGGGAATAGCATGCTCGGACTGACCGCATTGGAACTGGCGCGCATTCAGTTCGGCTTCACCATCTCCTTCCACATCATCTTTCCCGCGATCACTATCGGGCTCGCCAGCTATCTCGCCGTCCTCGAAGGGCTGTGGCTGTGGAAGAAAGACACGGTCTATCGCGACCTCTACCATTTCTGGTCGAAGATCTTCGCCGTCAATTTCGCCATGGGCGTCGTTTCCGGCCTGGTCATGGCCTATCAATTCGGCACCAACTGGAGCTATTTCTCGTCTTTCGCCGGTTCGATCACCGGCCCGCTGCTCGCCTATGAGGTGTTGACGGCGTTCTTTCTCGAAGCGGGCTTCCTGGGCGTCATGCTGTTCGGCTGGAACAGGGTCGGACCGGGCCTCCACTTCTTCGCGACCATCATGGTGGCGCTTGGTACATTGGTCTCGGCGACCTGGATTCTGGCATCGAACAGCTGGATGCAGACGCCGCAGGGTTATGAGATCATCAACGGCGTCGTCGTTCCGGTCGACTGGTTCAAAGTGATCTTCAACCCCTCCTTCCCCTACCGCCTCGCCCATATGACCGTGGCCGCTTTCCTCGCGACGGCGCTCTTCGTCGGTGCATCGGGGGCCTGGCATCTCCTGCGCGGCAACGATACGCCGCGCGTGCGCACGATGCTGTCGATGGCGATGTGGATGCTGCTCATCGTCGCGCCGATCCAGATATTCATCGGCGACATACACGGCCTGAACACACTGAAGTATCAACCGGCCAAGATCGCGGCGATGGAGGGGCATTGGGAGAACACGCCCGGCGAGGGGGTGCCGCTCATCCTGTTCGGGATGCCCGACATGGAAGCGGAGACGACGCGCTACGCCGTCGAGATACCCCATCTCGGCAGCCTGATCCTCACGCATGAGTGGAACGGCCAGTTTCCGGGGCTCAAGGAATTCGCCCGCGAGGACCGCCCGAATTCGCTCGTGGTGTTCTGGAGCTTTCGCATCATGGTCGGGCTCGGCGTGCTGATGCTGGTGCTCGGCGTCTGGAGCCTGTGGTTGCGCTGGCGCGGCGGATTGTTCCGATCGAAGCTTTTCCTGCGCTTTGCCATGTGGATGGGACCGGCTGGCCTGATCGCCATCCTCGCCGGTTGGTTTACCACCGAGATCGGTCGGCAGCCCTGGATCGTCTATGGGGTGATGCGCACCAAGGACGCGGTCTCGAACCACTCGGCACTGGTGCTTTCGACCACGCTGATTGTCTTCATCGTCATGTATGCGATCGTGTTCGGAACCGGCATCAGCTACATGCTCAAGCTCGTCGCCAAAGGACCGCATCCAGGCGAGGATGAAGCGCCCCCGCATGACCTCGACCAATCGCAACGTCCGGCGCGGCCGCTCTCGGCCGCACCCGACGACATCGATCCGTCGCTGTACTGAGGAGGACATATCATGGGTATCGATCTTCCTCTGATCTGGGCGATCATCATCGGCTTCGGGCTGATGATGTACGTCATCATGGACGGCTTCGACCTGGGCATCGGCATCCTGTTCCCCTTCGTGAAGGGCAGGGAGGACCGGGATGTCATGGTCAACAGCGTGGCGCCGGTCTGGGACGGCAACGAGACATGGCTCGTGCTTGGCGGCGCGGCGCTTCTCGCCGCCTTTCCGCTTGCCTATGCCGTGATCCTGAGCGCGCTCTATCTGCCGCTGATGATGATGCTGGCCGGGCTGATCTGGCGCGGCGTCGCGTTCGAGTTCCGGTTCAAGGCGGACGAGGCGCACAAGCCGTTCTGGGACAAGGCCTTCATGTGGGGATCCTATATCGCGACCTTCTCGCAGGGGCTAGCGCTCGGCGGGTTCATCAACGGTTTCGAGGTCAGCAAGGACGCCTATGCTGGCGGGTTCCTCGACTGGCTGTCCCCATTCAGCCTGTTCACCGGCGTCGCGCTGGTCATCGGCTATGCACTGCTCGGGGCAACCTGGCTCGTCATGAAAACCGAAGGGGCGTTGCAGCAGCGGATGCGCGCGCTGGGCAAGCCGATCACCTTGGCCGTCCTCGCAGCGACCGCCATCGTCAGTCTCTGGACACCCTTCGTCCATGCCGACATCGCGGCCCGCTGGTACTCCTTGCCCAACCTCTTCTTCTTCGCCCCGGTGCCGGTGCTGGTCGTTCTGGCGACATGGGCACTTCTGAGGAGTCTGAAGCGTGAGAGTCACGCCGCGCCATTCATCCTGGCGCTGTTTCTGCTGTTCCTTGGATATACCGGGTTCGGGATCAGCCTGTGGCCCAACATCATCCCGCCGGACATCTCGATCTGGGATGCCGCCGGCCCGGCACAAAGCATGGGCTTCACGCTGGTCGGGGCCCTGCTCATCATCCCCTTCATCCTCGTCTACACCGCCTGGTCCTATTACGTCTTCCGCGGCAAGGTGAAGCCCGGCGAGGGCTATCACTGATGTCGTCCGACAGGCGGGACAAGAAGCTCTGGCCGCGCCGCATCGGCTGGCTCGTGCTGATCTGGGTCGCCAGCGTCGGCGTGCTGGCAATCGTCGCGGTCCTGTTTCGGCTGTTGATGAACATGGCCGGACTGACCGTGTAGGCGGGCCGAGAACGACGAAACGGGGAACTACGTCTACACGCTATGGCCCTCCGTGACCCTCCTAAATGGAGCGGCGGCTGAATGGCAGCACAGGGGTGGATTCCTGCCCGACCGCTTCCAAGCGGCAGAGTTGGAAAATCGGCCATCTACGCAAACAGGCTTGTGTGGCACGCTTGCGCCTGAACCCTCAATAAGTCGAGCCTGGTTCGGCTTGCAGTTCTCGACGGCGCGGGCATTGGCTTCTTCATGGAAGCCGATATTGGCGACGACATTGCCGCCGGATGGCTCGAACGCGTTCTCGAAGACTGGATGCCGTCGGTCGCCCCGCTTTGCGCCCATTATCCCGGCCGCAAAAATCCCCGTGCCGCTTTCAGCGCCTTTATCCAGGCCGCGCGCGAATTCGGGAATGCTCGGCGTGCATGATTTCAGGCCGCCGATCTTCAAGGGTCAGCATCCGACCGTCCGCAATCTCCGATGTCGAGCAAATGAGGTGAGGAGCGGGATGATTGAAATAGTCGATCGGGGTCATGTCGGGGTTAGGAAACAGACCCCCCGCTCTTGGTGCGGGAAAGCAGACCCACCTGTTTCTCGTCTTATGTCTCAATGTTCTTTCCGAGGAAATCGATGAGAACCCGCGCTGCCATCGGCAGATGACGCCGGGAAACATAGAGCGCGTGGATGCCCAATGTTTCGGGCTGCCATTCCGCAAGCACCGTTTCGAGCCTGCCATCTTGGACGTCTTGTTCGGCGGCGAAGCGCGGCAGCATCGCGATCCCCATGCCGGCGATCGCCGCGCGCCGCAGGGCCACCGTGTCGTTGGTCTCGAAGCTGCCCGCTACCGGTATCGAGACTTGGGTGTGCCCATCCCGGAGTGTCCATTCGGCACCGCCCAGATTGGTATAGGTCAGGCACTGATGCTCTCTCAGGTCGTCGACGCTGACCGGCCGCCCGCGGGCGTCCAGATAGGCCGGCGCAGCGTAAAGCTGCGACTGGCACGTTCCCAAACGCCTGGCGATAAGCGACGGGTCGAGATTGTTGGCGATCCGGGTGGCGACGTCGATCCGATCCTGCACCAGATCCACGGATCTGTCGGAAATGAGCACATCCACTTTGATGCGGGGATAGTCACGCGCAAATTCCGCCAGCAACGGGACAAGAAGCGCGTCAGCGAGGATGGTCGGGGCAGTCACTCTCAACCTGCCCCTGGGCGTTGCGGCGTCTGCCGCCACCTCGGAGACGGCGTCGGCGATGCGGACCATTTCCTTGCATAGTTCGAGGACGCGCTCGCCGGCCGAGGTCAGGCTGAGCCGCCGCGTCGTGCGGTGCAGCAGCCGAGTTCCCGACCAGTCCTCGATCGAGGCGATGTACCGGGACGCCATGGCGCGCGACATGTCCAGCGCCTCGGCCGCCGCCGTGGCGCTGCCGCGCTCAACGGTCTCGATAAAAACGCGGGCGGCCGTAATCCGGTCCATGGTTATTCGCTCGTTTTACGCAACATTCTGTCGATCATAACGCTGTTTATCTCCATTTGGCGCGACAGTACATATGTCTTCGACAAAAGGAGACCGCTATGACCCAGACCATTGAACTCCAGTATTTCTTCGACCCCTTCTGCGGCTGGTGCTACGCCAGTGCGCCGGCTCTCGAGGGTCTCGCCGCCAGATACCCGGGCCAACTGAGCATGATGCCATCCGGGCTATTCGTTGGCAGCCGGCCCGTCTCTTCGATGGCGGATCACGCCTGGCGCAATGACCAGCGGATCCAGTCGCTGACCGGCCAGCAATATACCGAGCGCTACCACCAGAATGTCCTGCTCGCCCCCGATGGGGTGTTCAGCTCTGCCCCCGCCACGCTGGCGTTGCAGGCGCTGGGCGAACGCGATGCAAAGCTCGAACCCGCCTTCCTCCATGCCGTGCAGATCGCCCGCTATATCGACGGGCGCGACACGGCCAGGGAAGAAGACGTGGCGAAGGTGGCCGTTGCGGTCGCCGGCGAGAACGGGATCGATCTGACGGCCGAAGACTTTGCCGACAGGTTGCGCAGCGATGCCGAACTGCGTCAGCGCACGCTCGACCGCATCGAAGCGTCGCAGGGCCGCATGAACGAGCTCGGCATCCGTGGCGTGCCCCAACTGGTGGCCGTGATCGACGGCAAGCCGACCGCTCTCGACGGCCAAATCCTTTACCACGGTCCCGACCGCCTGATTGCTGCGATCGAAGACCTCACCGTCACCGCATAACTCTCAACAGAAAGGATAGTATCATGAACATCGCTCTTATTGGCGCTTCCGGCCGGGTCGGCTCGCGCATTCTGGCCGAGCTTTCGAACCGCGGGCATACCGTCACCGCCATTGCGCGCGACCCTGCCAGGGTCGCTTCGCTTCCGGGCGTCACCGCGATTGCGGGCGACATCGAAGCCACCGAAGCGCTTGCCGAGCTTGTGAAAGGCCATGATCTGGTCATCAGCTCGGTGCTCTTTTCCGCAAGTGATGCGAACAAGCTCATCGCTGCCGTCAAGGCTTCCGGCGTGCGCCGCTATTACGTCGTCGGCGGGGCCGGCGGCCTGGAAGTGGCGCCCGGCAAGATGCTGCTCGATACCCCGGAATTCCCCGAGATCTACAAGGTCGAGGCCCAGGCGGGCGTGGACTTCCTCGACAAGCTCAAGGCCGAAGATACGCTGAACTGGACCTTCCTCGCGCCGTCGGCCGTCTTCGAGCCCGGCGAGCGCACAGGAAGGTTCCGCCTCGGCAAGGACCAGCTCCTGGCCAACGAGAACGGCAGCAACATTTCCTTCGAGGATTTTGCCGTCGCGCTCGTGGACGAGATCGAAACGCCGACCCACGTCCGGCAGCGCTTCACCGTCGGCTACTAAAGCCTGAAATCTCAGACATCGTGTGCGGCAGCTCGCCCGCCGCACCTTTCCAAGCGAGCGCGCCGAAGGGCGTCTCGGCTAGGGTGCCTCGCCGATCATGATGGCGATGTCGAGTTGGCCGTTCTCTATGCCGGCCAGCAGCATCGCCCGGTCGCGCTCGAAACCGCGTACCCTAACGTCCCGATAGCCTTCGCCAAACTCGCTCATGCCTCACGCCGCATCGCCCAGGTCCGTCAGGCCGCGAGGCGTTCCGGTTCTTCCGGTTGAGGCGGCGCTTCCGGGCGCGGCGTCAGAAAACGGACCAGCGCCGCCTTTCTGGAGCTGCGATCGAGCGCGTAGTGCGTATGGGATAGCTTCGCTCCGCTAAGCAGCGCAGCGATATATCCAGAGACCGTATCCGCTGCCATGACGAGCGCCGCATCAAGCGTATGCACGTACCGGCTTGTGACCGACCCAGACGCATGACCGAGCAGCGCCGCGATGGTGATCTCTGTGAAGCCCAGATCATTCGCCATACTGGCGAAGCTGTGACGCAGCACATGCGCGGTGAGGTCGGCCAACTCCGTGTCGGCAAAAATCTTCGCCCAATGCCGGGGGAAGCTGCCGAACGGCTTGTCGCTGTTTCGCGTGCCCGGAAACACATAGGGGCTGTCGCTGCTCATACCCTGTTCGTCGAAATACTCCAGAACAGGCAAGCCCATCGGCCGGACCGACTGGCCCTCCTTCGTATCCTCGAACCTGAAGCAGCTTCCCGCGGTGTCGAGTTCGTCCTTGCGCAGCTTGATGATCTCACTGCGGCGACAGCCCGACATGGCGATCTGTCGGATCATCTCGACGGTGCGAGTGTAGCGTTCGTCTTCGGCGGCCTTGGTGAGGATGAGACCGAGCGTGCGATACTCGTCCTCGTTTAGGCGCCGCGATCGCACCGCATCCTTGGGCTTGCGGACGCCGTGCGCTGGATTCACGTCAATGATGCCTAGCTCGTCCCGCGCATAGGTGAAAATGCCGCCCAGGAGGCCAACGGTGCGGCTGGCGACGCCGATGCCGCCGCGCACGATCGACTTGCCGCGCAGCTTCTCGGTCTTCTCGATCCCGCGCGTCTTGCCCGCCATGATGTCCTTCATCATGGCCGTCACGTCCGCCTTGGTGACGTGCGTGACGCGCTTCTTGCCCAGAAGCGGGATGATGTGGCGGTTGATCCGGCCGAGGTCGGTGATCTTGGTGCTGGCCTTCTTCGGCCGCCCGCCCTTGCCGAGGATGCGGCCGGCATCGAGTTCGGCGATGTATAGCTCGCACAGCTCCTTCACCGAGATAGCCTTGCGCGCGCTGTTCCGATCTTCGAGCGGGTCGTTGCCCTTGGAGACATCCGCCAGGGCTTGAATGGCCAGCGTGCGCGCCTGCTCGGCGGTGATCTGACCGTGCCGGCCCAGCTTCATCCGGCGTCGCACATTGTTGGCGTTCCGGTAATCGACGAAGTAGGTTCGGGTGCCGGAAGGCAGGACGAAGACGCCAAAGCCCTTCAGCTCGCCGCACCAAACGGTATATTGCCGGTCGCGTGGCTCAGCCTTGTCCACGACGGTTTTCGTAAGTTTCGACATATGCACCTCGCTAGAGCGGGCTCAAAAAACTCACCAAAAACTCACCACGGGATCGAAAACAGTGGGTGTCGTTGGCGTAGCTCAGAGAACCTCATGAGTCAATAAAACGCCGCATAAACAGTGGTTTAGCGTGCTCTAGCGTTGGGTTGGCAAGCCTGTCGTAGCGCTGTAGTTCTAGCTCCGAAGGCGTAGGTCACAGGTTCGAATCCTGTCGGGTGCACCAAATTTCTCCTTAAAAATCAATATTATACGAGCATTCTGACCTTTCAGGATCGCTACCTCGCCGAGCCCGAAACTCACCGGCTTCACGGCGCACACCTCACAAACCATTGAAATCCCCCGGAAAACCGACTCGCACGACACTCACCACGTCGAATGGCGCCTGGTCTTGTCCAGCACTTGAGTTTGCAGGGGACAGCCTTCCCCTGCTGGCGAGCCCGCGGTCTCGCCAGACCCCTTCTCTCATGTCCGTTTTTGTCAAGCACAGACACTCATGTCCGTTTTTGTCAAGCACAGACACGGCGACGCACTCGGCTGTGGGCCGAGGAAGATGATAAACGTTCATGCGCAGGGTCGGAGGCGGGGCTCAAGACGACGGTCGATCAGACACTCATACGCGGGTTGGATACCGCAGGACCACGGTGTTCGTCTCGGAGCTTCCTCTGTCAGCGGACGGGCGTCGGTTCCATGACCGGCCACAAGAAGGGGCCGAGGGTTCTCCTGACCGGCCCCGCCCCCGATGCTGCGCACCAACGTGCTTCTGGGTTGATCAGGCGGCCACTCGCTCCTCTCCGCCACCGGTCGCTGCAACCTGCTGGCCTATCGCCCAGATGAAGCCGACGAACTCGCGAGCGATGGCGGTGATGACGACGTTCTTCGGCTTGCCGGTCGTGGAGAGCCGGCGATAGCGATCGTGCAGCCGGAGCTGCGCCTTCCAGGCGGTTTTGACGATGTTGAGGTCGAGCCCCTCCTGCCGGCGCTGGATGCTCTGGCTGACCCTTGGGGCTCGGCAATAGGTCCATGCGCTTTCGACGAGAAGCCGACGTACCCTTGCGTTCCCGGCTTTGGTGATGCCACGACGCCGTATCTTCGTGCCGCTGGAGTGCTCGGCGGGCACCAGACCGAGATAGGCCATCAGCCTTCGCGGCGATTCGAACCGGGAGATATCACCGATCTCGCCCACGATGGTCGCCGCGGTGATCAAGGCTATCCCACGCATAGCCTGAAGGGACGCTACAAGCGGTGCCATTGACCAGCTCGGCACAGCAACCTCGATCTGCTGGACGAGGCGATCGTGTCGGGCGTCGGCTTCCTTGATCGCCAGGATGTATTCCTGCATCGCGATTTGCTGAGCCGGGTGTTCCATCTCGAGCGTGGCCAGCCAGCGCCAATACGCGACCGTCCAGGCCTTGGTCCCATTGTAGCGATAACCCTGCCGCAACAGAAAGCTTGAGAGCGCCTGTCGCGCCTTGTTCCGCCAGTACATTGCGGTTTCCCGCGCCCGGACCAGGTCTCGTATGGCTTCGTGCTGCGTATCGGGAACCCATACCGATGTGAGTTCTCCGGCGCGGTGCATCTTTGCCAATGCCGTTGCATCACGCTTGTCGGTCTTGATGTGGTCGCCTGGTCGTGACGGGATCAGCGATGGTGCCACGACAAGGCATTCGTGACCGGCCTCGGTCAGTTCGCGCGCAAGTCCGTAGCCACATGCTCCAGCTTCGTAGCAAAAGGTCAGACGCTGATCGGGATGCTTTCCAGCCAGCTTTCTGGCGAGATCCGCCATTGTGCCTGGCCGATGAGGTACAGACCCATAATACCGGATTTCGCTCGATCGTCCTCCTGGCGCGATAGCGACTGCGATCGTCGCCTTATGCACGTCGAGACCGACATATACGATTTCATCCACGACTCGTCTCCTTTCCATGATCGCCGCCGGCAGACGCCGGCGCGGAACGATGGTGACACACCGTGGTGCGCCGACCACCCAGGAACGGACATTAGGTCAGCGAGGACACCCCGCAACGCCCCGTTCGGCATAGCCATGCCGATCCGTAAATCCGCCCTGGCGGATTTGCATTTTCCTGTCCGCCGCTGGCGCGGCGCGGTGCTTGGGGCTCTGCCCCTGGCGCACTTCGGATCGGCTTCCGCCCAGCTTCCTCCGCGCTTCGCGTTCCGTGCAGCCGGTTCCCCGCGAAGCCGCCCCTCCGTTTGCACCCCCGGTCTCGCCGACGGGCAGGGTTTCAGCGCGGCGCTCCGCTGCGCAGAAACCCAGACCCAAGGAGTAAGGAAGATGACCGATACCATTCAGACCGAAACGACCCCCGGCGACGCGAACGGCGCGGTGGTTTATATCCCCCTCAACAAGCTCAAAAAGCACCCGCTCAACGCCCGCAAGAAGCCGCATAGCGAGGCGTCTATCGAGGCAAAGGCGGCGAGCATCCATGCCAAGGGCATCCTGCAAAACCTTGTGGTGGAGCCGGAGTTCAAGGCCAGCGGCGAGCCGACCGGCTTCTATCTCGTTTCCATCGGCGAAGGCCGCAGGCAGGCGCAATTGCTCCGCGTGAAGCGCAAGCAGATCAAGAAAACTGAACCGATCCGCTGCGTCATCGATACTGTGAACGACCCGAGCGAAATCAGTCTGGACGAGAACGTCAACCGCGAGAACCTGCATCCCGCCGACGAATATGAGCGGTTCCACGAACTGTCCCGCGACAAGGGATGGGGCGCGGAGGAAATCGGCGCGCGGTTCGGCAGGTCGCCGGACTTCGTGAAGCGGCGGCTTCGGCTTGGCGCGGTCAGCCCGAAGCTGATCGAGGTCTATCGGCAGGACGGCCTTACGCTGGACCAGTTGATGGCCTTTACCGTCAGCGAGGACCATGCCCGGCAGGAACAGGTGTTCGAGAGCCTGTCGTGGAACAAGGAACCGGCGCTGATCCGGCGCGACATGACCGCTGGCAAGGTGCCGGGCACCGACCGGCGGGCCGTATTCATCGGGCCGGAGGCGTATCAGGAAGCGGGCGGCGTCGTCATCCTTGACCTGTTCACCGAAGGCAGCAGCGGCTATTTCGAGGATGCGGGCTTGCTCGATACCCTCGTTGCCGAACGGCTCCGCGAGATCGCGGCGGACGTGCTGGCCGAGGGCTGGAAATGGGCCGAGGCAAGCATCGACTTCCCGCACGATCATGGGATGCGGCGCTACTATCCGCAGACTGTCACCCTGTCCGACGAGGACGAGGCGCGGCTTGCCGAAGCGGCGGCGGAGTATGACGATCTGATCGAGGGCTATTCGTCCGATGACGAGATGCCCGAGGACGTGGCGGCGAAGGTCGAGACGCTGGACGCCGAGATCGACGCCATCACCGTCAAGCGTTCGGCCTATGACCCGGACGTGATCGCGCGGGGCGGCGCGTTCGTGATGCTCAATGCCAACGGGATGCCCCGGATCGAGCGCGGTTTCGTTCGCGTCGAGGACGAGCCGAAGCCCGAGCCGGAAGCCGAGGACGGGACGGCTGAGGACCGGAGCGTCAAGGATGACGAGCAGGATATTGAGGACGAGGACAATGCGGAGATCGAGGATGCCGACGATGGCAAGCCGATCCCTGATAGCCTCATTCGCGACCTGACCGCACACCGGACGCTTGGCCTTCGCCTTGCGCTTGGCGAGCAGCCGGGCGTGGCGATAGCCGCCCTGACCCATGCCTTGGTGTTGCAGCTTTTCGCTCACGGCCATGACGACACCTGCCTCCAAATCCGCACGAGCAGCACGGACCTTGGCATGGACGCCGAGGGGATCGCCGACACCAAAGCCGGCGAAGCGTTGGCGGCGCGTCACGACCGTTGGGCGGAACAACTGCCCGGCGACGTGGCGGACCTGTGGGCGTTCATCGTGGCGCTAGACGGGGACAGCCGGGAGGGGCTGCTGGCGCATTGCGTGTCGCTCACCGTCAATGCCGTGAAGACGCCGTGGGAGAGAAAGAACCGCGCGCTGGCGGCAGCGGACGTGATGGCGGAGGCTGTGTCGCTCGACATGACCGCCAACTGGACCGCAACCAAGGCCAGCTATTTCGGGCGCGTCACCAAGGCGCACATCGCCAAGGTGGTGAACGAGGCGGTGTCCCCGGAGGCGGCGGAGCGGATCACGCCCATGAAGAAGCCGGACATGGCCGAGGCGGCGGAACAGCTTGTTGGAGCGACCGGATGGCTTCCCGCGATCATGCGGACGCCCGAGCCGGAACCCGAAGCGAGCGCACAGCCGTCCGAAGCGGAGGCCCCCGATACCGGAGCGCAGGACGGCGATGCGGTGGAGGTCGAAGCCGTGGAGGCCGTGACCGATGAACAGCCGTCCGAGGCGGAAACGCAGGATAGCGACGCATCGGAATATTCGGCCGCCGCCGAATAGGTGACGGGCCGGGGCCGCTTCGGCGGCCCCGGCTTTCGGGCGTCGGTTCCCCATAGGGGGCCGCGCCGATAAGATAGCGAACATGGTCCAGGTCTATCTGATCGAATGCCGCTATTGCCGTGGCGACGGCAAATCGCGGATCAACGGCATCCCGCAGTGCGACAGCAGTTGCTCCGCCTGTGGCGGGGATGGCGACCTCACCGTCGAAGAACGGAACCTCGAACATAGTGACAGGTTGCGCGGGCCGGGCTGGCACGAGTGAGAGACGCTGAAAAACGGCCGCGCACCCGATGGTGCGCGGCCGTTTTGTTGTGTGGGGAAACCGTGGCTCGCCGGGCAAGGCCCGGCTCGCATTCTATGAGTCTTCGTCCAACAGGGTCTCGAAATCCCGGCCGCCGTAGAAAACCCCGACGACGACAACCGCCTTGTCGTCCACCGCAAAGGCGATCGTCACACGCCGCCGCCAAGCGATCGTTCGCAGGCCCGGCCGCAAGTCGTCGCGCATCGTGCCGCGATTGGGGAAGTCGGTCAGCTTGCCGATATGATGGAGGATGCCATCGGTGAAACGTCGGGCGATCTCGGGGGAAGCTGCGGCAGCGATATAATCGTAAATGTCATCGAGATGGCCGCGCGCTTCCGGCGTGACGATAATGGAATGTCCCACGTTCAGGCGCGCTTGGCGGCCCGCTCGTGGCGTTCGGCCAGACCGACGCGCACATCGTCGAGCGGGATACCGCGCGAAGGATCGGCCTGGTAGGCGTCAAAAGCGGGCACGACCTCATTGCTCAGCCAGTGCTCGACAGCCCGGTCGCGCGCCTGGAGCGCGCGCAGCCCGTCACGGATCACTTCGCTTTCGCTCGCATACTCGCCCGAGGTCACCTTGGCGCGAACCTGCGCCGCCATCTCGTTCGGCAGCGTCACGCTGAACTGCTGGGTCGTTCGCATGGATACACACTCCTTATCGGATGGGATTTAATCCTATCGGCACGAACCTTCAAGGCCGCTCTTGGAATGAAGTCCGCGCAGCCAATTCAGATGGTGCGAATGCGCCCACCCACCATCGCCGTCATACTTCGTCTCTACCATCACCACGCCCCCACGCGGCCTCTTCAATGGCTTGATCTGGCCGAGCTTCGCCCGCCTTCCCGCAACAGCGCCGGTCAACCTTTTTCCGCCACGCGGCCAAGGCCGCGCTTTGCATCGCGAAGCAAAAAAGCCGCTCGCCGCCGTCTCCGCAATGCTCGCCCCAAGGGGTGCAGGTCGGTCGCCGCCCGTCCGGTCGATCGCCATCGAGGCCGCGATAGGCGCGGTCCGATAGCAGAAAGGAATGACGACATGAGCATCAGCGGCCACTTCACCACCACCGAGACCGGCATTGCGGGCGAGATCCGCTTCTTTGGCGCCCGCGAGCAGGTTGCGCTCCGCCGCGTCGAGAAAACGGAAAACGAAAAGTCCCCCGACTTCCGCATCCTGGCAGCCGACGACGAGCGGATCGACTATGGCGCGGCCTGGGCCAAGACCAGCAAGGACGAGCGCAGCTACATCTCGCTCAAGCTCGACTCTCCGCTGTTTGCCGGACCGACCTACCCGACGCTCAATGAAACCGAGGCGACCGGCGAATATGAACTGGTCTGGTCGCGCTGACCGGCTGTGCGCCCCGCCCACCGGGCGGGGCGCTCTTTTCCTTCCATCTCCCGACGACAGGATCGGCGCTGGCGCCGCCCGGCGCGCTTCAATTTGACGGGTGAAGAGTCGCCAGATGCTCGCGGCTCTTGGCAATGACGCCGGCGACAAAGGTGAAACTGGTCGACAGCACCGAATCCAGCGCCGCGTTGTCGATGCCTTGGCCCGCGACCCGGTAGCTTGTCACGATCTGGACGCCGACGTTCGGGAACGGTTCGGCCGCCTCCCAAATCGGATAGCTGTCGTTCGCCGCAAAATGATCCGCCGGCATCTCGACAATTTTGTGCTGCTGCGAGCCGGGCGGGAACCATTGAACCGCGAGCGCGCCAGCGGTTCCGGTCGCCAACTCCCAATGCTTCGCTTCGCGCGACAGGACACGGACCAGTTGGAGATAGAGCAGATAAGGGCGATGCGCCTCGCGGGCGGCCGCGAAAATATCGATCCACGCCGGCTCCAAATGCGGGGCAACCTTCTCGCCGATGGCCTTGGCATAGGCGGCATCGTCCTGCTCGATCGAGAAATAAAGGTTCCTCGGATTGGGTAGGCCGGCGGATTTGCGCGCCGCGGCCGTGACATGATCGAGCGCGTGGACGAGATTGTTGGCGACATCGGCCAGGATCGGCTTGGCCCGGCGCTGCACGTCCCGGTCGATCCGCAACTCGGCGCGATGCTGGCCGTCGGGCGACGTCGAGCGTCCTATGTTCCACAGCAGGCCGGCGCCGGCGCCAAAGAGCCTGCCAAGCTCGCGGTTATGCGCTTGGGCACGCTCGAACAGCAGTTGCGCGTCGTCGAGAAGATCCGTTGCCGCCATGCTTCCGCCTTAGCCGCCCGGCCGCCCGCGCGCCATCACAACCCGGACGGACGGCCGAGCAGAATTCTTGTGCGCCGCAGACACGGCGCGGTGCTTGGGGCGCTGCCCCTGGCGCCCTTCGGAGCGGCTTCCGCCCAGCTTCCTCCACGCTTCGCGTTCCGTGCAGCCGGTTCCCCGCGAAGCCGCCCGCTCCGGTTGCACCCCCGGTCTCGCCGACGGGCAGGGTTTCAGCGCGGCGCTCCGCTGCGCGGAAACCCAGACCCAAGGAAGGAACGACCATGTATCACCAACTCGCCACCCGGTTCGGCCGCAATAGCCACCAGATCAGCGGCCGAGAGCCGCTCGACAACGAGGCGCTCTATCGCCACGTCCCTTCCATCTTCGCCCGCGAAGCGCACGACAGCCGTTCGGACCGCTATGTCTATGTGCCCACCATCGACATCGTGGAGGGGCTGCGCCGGGAAGGATGGTTCCCATTCTTCGCTGTCCAGTCCGTTCCCCGCGACGGCAATCGCCACGGCCATGCCAAGCATATGCTGCGCCTGCGCCGGGAGGACGGCATCGGCAAGCCGGAGGCCGCCGAAGCCATCATCGTCAACAGCCATGACGGCACGTCCGCGTTCCAGCTATTTGCAGGAATGCTGCGTTTCGTCTGCACCAACAGCATGATTGCGGGCGAGCGGTTCGAGGAAGTCCGCGTGCCGCACAAGGGCAACATTCAGGACGACATTATCGAAGGCGTCTATACCGTCGCCGAGGACTTCCCCCGGCTGATCGACGCCAGCGAGACGATGAAGGAGACCCGGCTTTCCAGCGACGAGCAGCGTTTGCTTGCCGAGGTGAGCCTTGTCGCCCGCTACGGTGAGGATGAAAGCCCGATCACCCCGGAGCAGATCATCGAGCCGCGCCGCCGCGAGGATGTCGGACGGAGCCTATGGAGCACGTTCAACGTCATTCAGGAGAACGTCGTGCGGGGTGGATTGCAGGGCCGCAAGCGCAACGCCGAAGGCCGCATCCGCCGAAGCCAGACCCGCGCAATCAACGGCATCGACCAGAATGTGACTCTCAATCGCGCGCTCTGGACGCTGGCCGAAGGCATGCAGCGCTTGAAGGCGGGATGACCACTTGCCGCCGTAGGGCTGGATTTCCGGCCCTGCGGCTTCGCCTTCCCCAGACCGCACAAGCCGCCGATCCCCTCGCCGGATCGGCGGCGGCCGCGCGTCCCGATGGACCGCACGGCCGCTGAAGTGACGCGCTCGCCAGGCATTCGCCCGGCTCGCGTTTGGGATATTCCCATTCTCCCAAGGCGACTATAATAGTCGTTTTCATAGCGAACGACGCGCGGGTTGTGGAGGTCATCGTGCATGATCACTTCCCGCCAGGTGCGGGCCGCTCGCGCACTTCTCGGTTGGACACAGGAGATGCTTGCAGACAAGGCCCTCGTTGCTCTGACCGCGCTCAAGCGCTTGGAATCGGAGAACGATCTGCCTGTGCGCGAGGACACGCGGCACCAGGTGGCCAAGGCGCTGGAGGCGGCTGGGATCGTTTTTCTCGATTCGGATCGGGGCCAGGGCGTGCTGCTCGTGAGCAATTCGCGGCGCGAACAGCGCAAGTAACGAATAGCGGTGCGCTTCCGATTATGCGCGCATCGTCAGACTGCCATAGCAGAGACAGTGCAGTTACTTCGCTCCATTATGGTGTATATTAGGTGAATCAGCAGGCGCAGGGGGCAATGGCTGAAGGCGGAGCGGAGCGATGGCGATAGACGCTTTCGATGAGCGCGCGCCCGACGCGCCCCATGTCACCACCTATGACGAACGCCATCACCGGACCTATTGGCGTCTCCTCGACGCGGCTGCCGAAAAGGCCGATTGGTGCGAGGCCGTGCGGATCATCTTCGGGATCGACCCGGCCGCTGAACCCGAACGCGCGCGCCTTGTCTATGACTCCCATCTCGCCCGCGCACATTGGATGTGCGACACCGGATACCGCTACTATCTGCGCCCGTCCGGCTCCTAGCGGCGAACCCCCGCCGCACGGCGACGGTCCGAAAATCCTGTCAAAACGCTGACTTGAATCCGCTATGCGGCCGCCCACTCGGCAGGGCTTCTCCGCAATGGCGGGCCTGAGAACATCTTCCAACGCGCTCCACAGAGGGCCATGCTTGGGAGGATCTCGATGCCGCCTGAGAAGGACTGGCGCGCGCCCCCGGATGAAGCCGGGGACGACGCGCTGCAATATTCCGACATCGCCATCGGCTACGTCAGCCGCAATGACGGCTATCGCGCCGACTACCGCCGCGCTCTCGACCGCGTGGGGCGCGGTGCCATCACTGCCGACGACGCGACCGCCGCGCTGGTGCGGCGCTGGGGTATCAGCTTCCACACCGAGCCGTCGTCAGCCTTCGATCCGAAGCTGGCGGTGGCGCGGCTCGACCTTTCACCCTCCAGCATCGTGCTTGCGCCGTCGCTGGACCGTATCGGCGGGGTGCCGCGCCTCGACATGAAAATGCTGGGTGCCGTCCGCGCGCGGATCAGAATAGGTGACTTCCTGCATTTGATCCTCGCCGACAAAGACGGTGACGAGCATCTCTGGGTGTCGGGTTCACTCGACCGGCCGTTGGCGATGATGTTGCCGATCGGGACCGATCCCTTCGCACGCCTCGCGTCCGCCGAGCGGTTTTGCCGCCGCCTGCTCGGTATGGCGGCCGGCCCCCCGGTGCTGTGTCCGCCGCCCTTCCGGCGCAGGCATCTTCTCAAGCTCCTGCGTGTGCTCGACGGCCACCATGCTGGTGCCAGCCGCAGGGAACTGGCCGCGACGCTAATCGACGGCGAAGCCCGTCAATACGGTGCCGCCGAATGGGTCGAAAGTCGCGAGCGCAAGCGCATCGGCCGGTGGATCAATGAAGCCGTCGAGTTACGCGACGGCGGCTACATCCGCCTGCTACGCGGCGGTTAGGGGGACATTTCCAGCCCCCTCGGCGCTGTCCCTTCTCCGCGCTGGGCTCGTTCGCCACCATGCCCTCCTGTCCGCCGGTCCCGCCCTTGGGGGCCGGCCATCACCAGGAGGATCATCATGGAACAGCCTGTGGCCGTCACCACGCCGCGCTATCTCAAGACGCCCGACGCTGCGATTCACCTTGGCCTCTCGGCCCGGACGCTGGAGAAGCATCGCTGCTTCGGCACCGGCCCGGTGTTCCGCAGGCTCGGCGGCCGCATCGTCTATGCGATCGACGACCTCGACACCTGGGCCACGCTCGGCACCCGCCGCTCCACATCCGATCCGGGGCATGGCGTGGTCCATCCCGCCAAGCGACTGCCCGCCCACAGCGGGTTGCGCTGAGCGCCAATGCGCGCCGCACACTCCCTTTCCGGCCGATCCGGCGCCGAGCGCACACAGCTTGAGCTGTTCCGTTCGGTCCCCGGCGACCTCGCTGTCCGCGATGCGCAGGACTTGATGGCCTGGCCGTTCTTCAGCCTCGCCAAAGCCAGACGCACCGCGCCGATCGACTTTCGCATGGGCGCGACATGGATTTCGGTCGAGGCCGTGCCCGAGCACGGCATGGCGACTATTTGGGACGCCGACGTGCTGATCTGGGCAGCGAGCCAGCTCATCGAGGCGCGCGATGCGGGGCGGCCGACCTCGCGCCTCATGGTGACGACGCCGCACGAGATACTGGCCTTCACCCGGCGCGGCACCGGCAAGGCGAGCTACGAGCGACTGAAGGCCGCGCTCGACCGCCTGCAATCCACGACCGTCGCCACCTCGATCCGGCAGGAGCACCAGCGCCGCCGCCATCGTTTCTCGTGGATCAACGAATGGCGGGAGCTGGCGGACGGCAATGGCCGTGCGCTCGGCATCGAGCTGATCCTGCCCGACTGGTTCTATGCCGGCGTTCTCGACCGCGCGCTCGTGTTGACCATCGACAGCGCCTATTTCGACCTCACCGGCGGCCTTGAACGCTGGCTCTACCGCATCGTGCGCAAGCATGGCGGGCGGCAGGAAGGCGGCTGGAGCTTCGATGTTCCGCACCTTTACCTCAAGTCCGGCGTGCTCTCGCCGCTCCGGCGCTTTGCGTTCGAGCTGCGCGCCATCGTCGCCCGCCAGCCGCTCCCCGGCTACGTCCTCACGCTCGAACGGGCGCTCGGCCGCGACCGGCTCAACTTCACCCCAATCCGCGTCGATCCGTTCGACGCTGCCATGCGACGCGTCGGCCTCAAGCCTGTGGGGAGCCGGCCATGAGGTTCGGACTATCGGGAACGGCCGGACTCGGACGATCGGGAACGCGAGACTCGGACTTTCGGGAACGCGCGGGCCCCGCAAACCCGCAGAAATCCTCGCGGAATCGGCCCCCTTCTAACAGTGCTAATAGAAAAGAATCCTTCGGATTCTTGCTAACGGTGCGCGCCGCTGTGGACAGGGCAGCACCGTTCGCAGGCTCGGCGTTCGGTCAGCGGACAGCCTCCCGGCATCGCACCGCACCCTTCGCGACCCGCATCCCTGGAGACCTCCCATGATCGACGGCCGGCCCCCCGCCGTCCGCGGAGGCGGTGCGTTTAGCGCACTCGCCCGCGACGGCCTCACCCATGTCGAGCTGACCTGGATCGAGAAGAAGCTGGAGCACTGGATACGCTTCGGCCGGATCGCCCAGGACCGCATCCTGACCCGCCGAACGCGCGTCGTCAGCTTCCGTCCGGGCGCTGTCTTCGCCTTCGTCCGCTGGGCCGCCAACGACTTCGGCACGATCGTTTCGCGCATCGACGTCGTGCAGGCCGTCGCCGCCAACGAGCCCTATGCGACGTTGCCGTTCGTGCGGCCGGGTGGGAACATCCTGCTCAAGATCGAGGGCTGGCCCAAGGTCCAACAGGTGCTCGCCGCGATCGACGCGGTAGAGGCGGCCGGCGTCGATCCTTGCGACGCCGCGGCCGATCACTGGCGGCACGTCCATAATCGCATCGCCGCCGGCCATCAGCCGCGCACTTACACGATCGAGCGCCATAGCGCCTGGCTCAAGCGCCGGGAGATCGAGGGATGAGGCACCGTCGCTATGTCAAGGCGACGGCCATCGCCGCATCCGCCTTCGCGACCGCGTTTGTGGCCATCGCCGTTGTCGATCCGGTGCCCCGCGTCATTTTTAACGCCAGCGCCAGCGCACCGATCGGGCTCTACCGCATCCATCCCGACAGCGATCCGCCCACCGGCGCGCTGGTCGCCGTCGTGCCACCCCAACGGCTGGCGCGCTGGCTTTCGGCGCGCGGCTATCTGCCCGAAGGCGTGCCGCTGCTGAAGCATATCGCGGCGAAGGCCGGGCAGCGGGTCTGCCGAAACGGCAACGCGATGAGCGTCGATGCCCGACCCGTCGCCATCGCCCGCGCGCGTGACGGCCAGGGCCGGCCGCTGCCTGTCTGGCAAGGTTGCCGCACGCTGCGAACGGGCGAGCTGCTGCTGCTCAATCCCGCCCATCCCGACAGTCTGGACGGCCGCTATTTCGGCCCGCTCCCGGCCTCCGCCGTCATCGGACGCGCCACGCCGCTCTATCTGCGCGCGCCGTCCGCACCGCCTTCCACCCCCGAAGCCAAGGAGATCGGCCATGCCGAGGAACATCTTTGAACCCACCGCCAACGGCTATGCCGGCCTTGTCCGGCTGTTCGGCATTAACGAGGCGATCGTGCTTGTCGCCCTCGATCCGAGCGATGCCGAGAACGCGCCCGACTATCGTGTCCACCTCGACGACGAGGACGGCCCCGATGTCGGCGGCGGCTGGAAACGGGTCGGCGAACGCGCGGGCGATTACGTCGCGCTGGAGATCGACAGCCCGCTCTTTGGGGCGCCGTTCCGGCCGGTGCTGTTCCGCGCCGATGACGAGGGACGGAAGCTGCGGCTGTCCTGGAAACGTCCACGGCCGCGCGAAGACCGGAGTTGATCCGGTGTCTGTTCCGGTCATCCCTCTGTTCGCGGGAAAACCGTCTCATCCCTCCGTCCCGCTCGGTCGCAGGCCGGCCGGCGTGCGCAGCGAAGGTCAAGGGCGGCCCCCGGCCGGTGCTCCGCGCGCACCCATTGCCGGAGCGAGCACGCTGGCAGGCTGGCGGCGGAGCGGGGGCGGGTCGGCCGCGCTGCTCGCGATCCTCCTGCTGTTTGCCTCGGGAGCTGCGCCCGTCGCCGCGCTGGCGCAGGACGCGTCGGCCGAGCGGACGGCCGAACGCCATCCCTATGCCGGCCATGTGGCCGAGGCAGCGCAGCGCTTCGGCATCCCCGAACGCTGGATATGGGCCGTCATGCGCGTCGAGAGCAACGGCGATGTCCGCGCCATCTCGACGGCCGGGGCGATGGGGCTGATGCAGATCATGCCAGGCACCTGGGCGGGGCTGAGCGCGCGTCATCGCCTCGGTTCCGACCCCTTTGATCCGCGCGATAACATCATGGCGGGCGCGGCCTATCTGCGCGAAATGCACGACCGCTACGGCAACGTGACGGCGATGCTGGCCTCCTACAATACAGGGCCTGGCCGCTACGACGAGCATCTGTCGCGCGGCCGTCCGCTGCCCACCGAAACGCGCGCCTATCTCGCAAAGCTGGCGTCGATTACCGGCAGCGCGGACGACACTCGGCTTGCCGCCGCACCGTTGCCCGATCCTCTCGCATGGCACCGCGCCGCGCTGTTCGCGGCGCGGCCGGACGCGCTTTCGACTGCGCCGCCGTCCGCCGTCGGCACGGCATCCGACGCGCAGCCGGAGCGGCCGTTTGCCGTCCGCACCGAGCTTGCGATGACCGATGCTCCCCCGCCTTCCAACGGCCTGTTCGTCCCTCTTTCCGGGCGGCCGCCGCAATGAGCGACCCTAGCGCGCGCTGGCGTTTCCCTTCGCAGCCTTTCGCAGCGCGGGCAGGGGGAAGGGCTGACTTTTTCAAGGGGGAAGGTCGAGGGCAAGATAAAGGGCGGCAATGTGCGAAACCATTTTGCCCCGGTCGTAGCCTTGATTCTCAAGGCTTTGGGGCATTGCTGCGCAATGTGTTCGGAAAACCCGCACTGTGCGGCGCTGGCCGAACGCCAACCGCCGCGAGGGTTTTCCGCACAGTGCGATACTTCGCGCCATGAGCGGCGACGATGATTTCCACATCCGGCCTGGCCGCATCCGCTCGCGGGGCAGCCAGCGCGCGCTGCCGATCATCGTCCAGGCGATCGCCGCCGCCCAGCGTGCCGGCGGTCATATCTCGCGCCGGGGCCGGATCGTCGCACCCGGCCGCTCGACCTTTGGGCGCGGGCGGGTCGCCAGCCTGCGCGCCACCCACCGGCTCGGCCACCGATCGCGCCAGGTGATCGTCAAGGCGCGTGTCGTCCGGCACGGCGGCCGCGCCTCGCTGGCCGCCCACCTCAATTATCTGCAACGCGATGGCGTCACCCGCGATGGCGAACGGGGGGTTCTGTTCGGCGCAGAGGCCGAGGGCCTCGACCGCAATGCGTTCGCCGCGAATTGCGAGAATGACCGCCACCATTTTCGCTTCATCGTCTCGCCCGAGGATGCGCCCGAGCTGGGCGACCTCAAAGGCTTCACCCGCGAGCTGATGACGCGGATGGAAGCCGACCTCGGCACCCGCCTCGACTGGCGGGCCGTCGAGCATTGGAACACCAACAATCCCCACGTCCACATCATCGTGCGCGGTGTCGGCGAGGACGGACAGAACCTCGTCATCTCCCGCGATTATATCGGCGAAGGGATGCGGGCCACGGCGCGCGACATCGTCACCCGCGAGCTGGGGCTGCGCAGCGACTTCGACATCCGCCAGTCGCTGGAGCGGCAGGTCGAGGCCGAACGCTGGACGGAGATTGACCGCGACCTGTCGCGCACGATGCAGCGCGAAGGTCTGATCGACATGGCAACCGAGCCCGGTGTCCGGCCGGACGGCGATCACGCGCTCAGGATGGGCCGGCTGCGCAAGCTGGAGCGGCTCGGCCTCGCCACCGAGATCGGGCCGGGCCAGTGGGCCATCGCGGCCGACGCGCAAGGAACCCTGCGCGCGCTGGGCGAGCGCGACGATATCATCAAGCGGATGCATAAGGCGATGGGCGATCGCGGCATCGATCGGGGCGCCGCCAGCTATGTGCTCGACGCCGATCCCGGCCAGCCCGTAATCGGGAAGCTGGTCGATCGCGGCCTGCATGACGAGCTTACCGGCGGCGCCTACGCGATCGTCGACGGCATCGACGGGCGCACCCATCATATCCGCTTTGCCGACATCGAGGTGACCGGCGATTGCAAACCCGGCGCGATCGTCGAGTTGCGCCATTTCGAGGATCGCAACGGCCGGCAGCGGGTCGCGCTTGCGGTGCGCTCGGACATGGATGTGTCCGCGCAGGTCCGCGCGCCGGGCGCGACCTGGCTCGACCGGCGTAACCTGTCGAGCGACGGCCGCGATCTTGGCGGCGGCTTCGGGACAGAAGTGCGCGCCGCGATGGAGGCGCGCGCCGAACATCTCGCCGACGAAGGGCTGGCGCGGCGTCAGGGCCAGCGCGTCATTTTCGCACGCGGCCTGCTCGATACGCTCCAGCGGCGCGAGCTGGATGCTGTCGCCAAGGATTTGTCGGCCGGGATCGGCCTGCCGCACACGCCGTCCAAGGCGGGCGAATATGTCGCCGGCACCGTGCGCCAACGTCTGACGCTCGCCTCGGGCCGCTTCGCGATGATCGACGACGGTCTGGGATTCCAGCTCGTGCCTTGGTCTCCCTCGCTCGACCGCCAGATCGGCAAGCACATCTCCGGCGTCATGCGGAGCAATGGCGGCGTCGACTGGTCGTTCGGACGCGGCCGGGGCCTCGGCTTGTGAACCGCCAAAGGAGTTAATTCATGTCCGCAACCAAGATCCTGTGGGGCCAGATCATCATAGTGTTCCTGATCGTTCTCACCGGGGTGTGGGGCGCGACGCAATGGACGGCTGGGGAGCTCGCGTATCAGCCCGAGCTGGGGCCGCCGTGGTTCGTGGCTCTCGGCTATCCCGTCTATCCGCCGCCGGCCTTCTTCTGGTGGTGGTTTTCATTCGACGCCTATGCGCCGCGCATCTTCGAGAAAGGCGCGTTCATCGCCGCGTCGGGCGGGTTCGCGTCGATCGCCGTCGCGATCGGAATGTCGGTATGGCGCGCGCGGGAGCTGAAGAACGCCCAGACATACGGGTCAGCGCGCTGGGCCGAGCAGGGCGAGGTTCGCTCCGCGGGATTGCTTGAACCGAACGGCGTTATGCTCGGGCGGCTCGGACCCGACTATCTCCGCCACGACGGGCCGGAGCATGTATTGTGCTTCGCGCCGACACGCAGCGGCAAGGGCGTCGGTCTGGTCGTGCCGACCCTGCTCAGTTGGCCGGGCTCGGCGATCGTGCATGACATCAAGGGCGAGAACTGGCAGCTTACCGCCGGCTTTCGCGCCCGCCACGCGAGGGTCCTGCTGTTCGACCCGACCAACCCGTTATCTGCCGCCTACAATCCCCTGCTCGAAATCCGCAAAGGGGCCTGGGAAGTGCGCGACGTGCAGAACGTCGCCGACGTGCTGGTCGATCCAGAAGGCAGTCTCGAGAAGCGCAACCACTGGGAAAAAACGTCCCATGCGCTGCTGGTCGGCGCGATCCTCCACGTCCTCTATGCCGGCGAGGACAAGACGCTCGCCGGCGTGGCCGGCTTCCTGTCGGACCCGCGCCAGCCCATCGAGACCACGCTCCTCGCCATGATGACGACGCCGCATCTCGGCGAGGCCGGCGTCCATCCCGTCGTCGCCAGCGCCGCGCGCGAGCTGCTCAACAAATCGGCTAATGAGCGGTCGGGCGTTCTCTCCACCGCCATGTCGTTCCTGGGACTCTACCGTGATCCCGTCGTCGCGCAGGTCACGCGGACTTGCGAGTGGCGTATATCGGATCTGGTCGATGGGGAGCGACCGGTAACGCTCTATCTGGTCGTTCCTCCCAGCGACATCTCGCGCACCAAGCCGCTTATCCGCCTCATCCTCAACCAGATCGGGCGCCGTCTCACCGAGGAGCTGACCCCGAAGTGGACCCGCCACCGCGTGCTCCTGATGCTCGACGAGTTTCCGGCGCTGGGGCGACTGGACTTCTTCGAGTCCGCCCTGGCCTTCATGGCCGGCTACGGATTGAAGGCGTTTCTGATCGCGCAAAGCCTCAACCAGATCGAGAAGGCATATGGGCCGAACAACGCGATCCTCGACAACTGTCATGTCCGCGTATCGTTCGCCACCAACGATGAACGCACCGCCAAGCGCGTTTCGGATGCGCTCGGCACCGCCACCGAGATGCGAGCGATGAAGAATTATGCTGGCCACCGGCTCTCGCCCTGGCTCGGTCATCTGATGGTCTCGCGATCCGAGACCGCCCGGCAGCTCCTGACCCCCGGCGAGGTGATGCAGCTTCCGCCCGACGACGAGATCGTCATGGTGGCCGGCGTGCCGCCGATCCGGGCCAAGAAGGTGCGCTACTTCAAGGATCGGCGGTTTACCGAACGGGTGCTGTCGCCGCCGGATCTGAGCATTGGACGAAACCGGGCGCGGCCCGACGACTGGAGCGCCCTGCCGCCGGTCGCCGCGCCGCCGCCACCCGAACCGCCGCAGCAGGATCAAGCGCGCGAGGCCGCGGGTGAGGATGAGGATGAGAACGCCGGGCTATGTCGGCAGCCCGACATCGAGCGGCATATCGACATCGCACCGCCGCCCAAGCCCGCGCCCGCCAACGAGTTCGAGATGGACGAGCCGGACGCCGACACCGACGCCGCGCGGCAGGCGGCGGTGCGCCGTCAGATGCAGGGCGCGGCGCGGCAAGCCTCGCTCGATCCCGGCGATGGCATCGAGCTATGACTACGAAAACCCCGTTATCGGTCTATCTCGACCCGGCGCTGATGCAGTCGCTCGCGGCCTATGCCGACCGCAGGAGCAAATCGCGCTCGCTCGTCGCCGAGGCGGCAATCGCATCGTTCCTCTCGCCCGATGCCGACGAGCAGCGTGAGGGGGCCATCGCGAAGCGTCTTGACCGTCTGGACCGGCGCATGACCCGGCTTGAGCGCGATGTCGGGATAGACGTCGAGATGATAGCGCTGTTCGTGCGCTTCTGGCTGTCGAACACGCCCCCACCGCCAGAGGCCGAGCGCGATGCCCTGCGCCGGTTGGGGAACGACCGCTACGATGCCTTCATGACCGCGCTCGGTCGCCGACTCGCGAAGGGACCGAAGGTCGGCCAAGAGATTGGCGAGGATATCCCGCCCCGGGACGAATGAGCGCCTACGCTGCTCCCTGTCTTTCTTCGCCAGACTACGACGCCTGCATTTCCTTGTTGTATCCCGACCTTTCCTGTCTCTCTTGATGCGTCCCTGAAGCCGGGCGGTGGTTCGCCCGGCCCAATTCCAGGGGCTCAACCTTGACTGTTCAACCGATCCGATCCGATGCCAAGACGCGCGGCGTGCGGATGCTTCGCACGGCGCTGGGGCCGTCGATCGCGGCCTGGCTCGACGATCCCACCGTCATCGAAGTGATGCTGAATCCCGACGGGCGGCTGTGGATCGATCGGCTCAGCGAAGGCATCAGCGACACCGGCGAGGTGCTGGCCGCCGCGGACGGCGAACGTATCGTGCGCCTCGTCGCGCATCATGTCGGCGTCGAGGTTCATGCCCGCTCCCCACGCGTCTCGGCCGAGCTGCCCGAAGGCGGCGAACGGTTCGAGGGGCTGTTGCCGCCCGTCGTCGCCGCGCCCGCCTTTGCGATCCGCAAGCCCGCGGTCGCTGTGTTCACGCTAGAAGACTATGTAGCGGCCGACATCATGTCGGCCGCGCACGCCGAAGCGCTGCGGCAAGGCGTCCAGACGCGCGCCAACATCCTCGTCGCGGGCGGCACGGGGAGCGGCAAGACCACGCTGGTCAACGCGCTGCTGGCCGAAGTGGCGAAGACCACCGATCGCATCGTGCTGATCGAGGATACGCGCGAGCTGCAATGCGCCGCGCCGAACCTCGTCGCCATGCGGACGAAGGATGGCGTCGTCTCGCTGTCCGATCTTGTCCGCTCCAGCCTGCGCCTGCGCCCCGACCGCATTCCCATCGGCGAGGTACGCGGCGCGGAAGCGCTCGATCTTCTCAAAGCCTGGGGCACCGGACACCCCGGAGGCATCGGCACGATCCATGCCGGCACGGCCCTCGGCGCGCTGCGCCGGATGGAGCAGCTCATTCAGGAGGCCGTGATCACGGTCCCGCGCGCGCTGCTGGCCGAGACCATCGATCTGATCACCGTGCTGGTCCGTGACGGGCACGGCCGCCGCCTCGCCGAGCTGGCCCGCGTCGAAGGGCTCGACCTCGCCACCGGCGACTACCGCCTCATCCCGCTTTCCCCACCCCAGCCAGGAGACCTCCCATGATCCATGCTCTTCGGTATGGCGCACGTCGCGCCATGCTCACCGCTTCGGCCAGCCTGCTCGCGCTGACATTCGCCGTTCCCGCCCATGCGTCGGGATCGTCGATGCCGTGGGAAGCGCCGCTCCAGTCGATCCTCGAAAGCATTGAGGGGCCGGTCGCGAAGATCATCGCGGTGCTGATCATCATCATCACCGGGCTGACGCTCGCATTCGGCGATACGTCGGGCGGCGCGCGCAAGCTCATCCAGATCGTATTCGGTCTGTCGATCGCCTTCGCCGCGTCGAGCTTCTTCCTGTCGTTCTTCTCGTTCGGCGGCGGAGCACTGGTCTGATGCAGGACGCCCCAGAGTCGTTTGGCTCGCCGATCGCGGGGTTCTATGCCCCGGTCCACCGGGCGCTGACCGAGCAAATATTGCTCGGCGGTGCTCCCCGCTCGCTCGCCATCGTCAACGGCACGCTGGCGGGCGCGATCGGCCTCGGCCTGCGGCTCTGGATCGCCGGCCTCGTTATCTGGGCGATCGGCCATACGCTGTCCGTCTGGGCAGTGCGGCGCGACCCGCAATTCGTGGACGTGGCCCGCCGCCACCTCCGCTTGCCCGTTTGGATGCAACCATGATGTCCTTACGCGAATATCGCGGCAAGGCCACGCGCCTCGCCGATTTCCTTCCTTGGGCCGCGCTGGTCGGCGAAGGCATCGTTCTGAACAAGGATGGGTCGTTCCAGCGGACGGCACGCTTCCGCGGTCCCGATCTCGATAGCGCGACGCCGGCTGAGCTGGTCGCCACCACGGCACGGCTGAACAGTTCGCTACGCCGCCTGGGTTCAGGCTGGGCAATCTTCGTCGAGGCGCAGCGCACGCCCGCGCTCGATTATCCCGACGCGGAGTTTCCCGATCCCGTCTCGGCGCTGTTGGACATGGAGCGCCGCGAACAGTTCCGCGAGGAAGGCGCGCATTTCGAGAGCGCCTATTATCTGACGCTGTTGTGGATGCCGCCGGCCGAGGAAGCGGCGCGCGCCGAAGGCTGGCTCTACGAGGGCCGGTCCAGCACCGGCGCCGATCCGTGGGAACTGCTAAAGGGCTTCACCGATCGCAGCGACCGCGTCCTTCATCTGGTCGAAGGCTTCGTCCCCGAGGTCCGCTGGCTCGATGACGGCGAGACGCTGACCTATCTGCACAGCACGATCTCGACCCGGCGCCAGCGCGTTCGCGTGCCGGAAACGCCGATGCACCTCGACGCGCTCCTGGCCGACGAGCCGCTGACCGGCGGACTGGAGCCGCGCCTGGGCGAGCATCATCTGCGGACGCTCACCATCGTCGGCTTCCCGAGCGTGACCTTCCCCGGCTTGCTGGACGAGCTGAACCGGCTCGCCTTCGAGTATCGCTGGTCGACCCGCGCGATCATGCTCGACAAGACCGACGCGACCAGGCTGCTGACCCGCATCCGCCGCCAATGGTTCGCCAAACGCAAGTCCGTCGCCGCCATCTTGAAAGAGGTGATGACCAACGAGGCTTCGACGCTGCTCGATAGCGACGCCTCGAACAAGGCCGCCGACGCCGACGCCGCGCTGCAGGAGCTGGGCGCCGACTATGCGGGCATGGCCTACGTCACCGCGACGGTGACGGTATGGGACCGCGATCCTGCCATTGTCGCCGAGAAGCTGCGGCTTGTCGAGAAGGTCATCCAGGGCCGCGATTTCACCGCCATCCCCGAAGGCATGAACGCGGTTGAAGCGTGGCTCGGCTCACTTCCCGGCCACACCTACGCCAATGTCCGCCAACCCCCGATTTCCACGCTCAATCTCGCCCACCTGATCCCCCTGTCAGCAGTATGGGCGGGGCCGGAACGGGACGATCATTTTGGTGCGCCCCCTCTGCTTTACGGCAGAACCGAAGGCTCGACCCCGTTCCGGTTTTCCCTTCACGTCGGCGATGTCGGCCACACGCTGATCGTCGGGCCGACCGGCGCCGGCAAGTCGGTGCTGCTCGCGCTGATGGCGATGCAGTTCCGGCGCTATGAGGGGTCGCAGGTGTTCGCCTTCGACTTTGGCGGCAGCATCCGCGCCGCCGCGATCGGCATGGGTGGCGACTGGCAGGACTTGGGCGGGATGCTCGCCGACGAGGCCGGCGACGGCGTGCAGCTCCAGCCGTTGGCACGGATCGACGATCCGGCCGAGCGCGCCTGGGCGGCCGAATGGCTGGCGGCGATCCTGGCCAGCGAAGGCGTCGCGGTCGATCCGCAGGCCAAGGAGCATCTGTGGTCGGCGCTCGGCTCGCTGGCGTCCGCGCCCGTGCCGGAACGCACGCTGACCGGGCTCGCCGTGCTGCTTCAAAGCCAGCAGCTCAAGCAGGCGCTCGCGCCCTATTGCATCGGCGGGACGTGGGGCCGGTTGCTCGACGCGGAAGCCGAGCGGATCGGCATAGCCGACGTGCAAGCCTTCGAGACCGAGGGCCTGGTCGGCCACGGATCGGCGGCCGCCGTGCTGTCCTATCTCTTCCACCGGATCGGCGATCGACTGGACGGCTCACCCACGCTCATCATCATCGACGAAGGCTGGCTGGTGCTCGACAGCCCGGACTTCGCCGCCCAGCTTCGCGAATGGCTCAAAACACTGCGCAAGAAGAACGCCAGTGTCATCTTCGCCACGCAGAGCCTTGCCGACATCGAAACGAGCGACATCGCGCCGGCCATCATCGAGTCCTGCCCGACGCGGATATTCCTGCCCAATGAGCGCGCCGCCGAGCCGCAGATCGCGGCTATCTATGAGCGCTTCGGCCTCAACGACCGCCAGATCGAAATCCTCAGCCGGGCGACGCCCAAGCGCGACTATTATTGCCAGTCGCGGCGCGGCAATCGGCTGTTCGAGCTGGGCCTGGGCGAAGTAGCGCTGGCCTTCGCCGCCGCGTCGTCGAAGACCGACCAGCTCACCATCGCCGAGATCATCGAAACCCACGGGGCATCCGCATTCGCGGCCGAGTGGCTGCGCCATCGCGGTTGCGCCTGGGCGATCGAACTTCTTCCGCCCGGACCCAAATCGCAACGCCAGCAGGAGTTACCGCTATGAAGACCGCTTTTCTGCGCCGCGCCATCCTGGCCGGCGTCCTCTCGACCTCGGGCGTCATCGGCATCACCGCCGCGACGCCGGCCTACGCGCAGTTCGGCGGGATCGTCTATGATCCCACCAACTATGCGCAGAACGTGCTAACCGCCGCCCGGTCGCTCCAGCAGATCAACAACCAGATCCAGCAAATCCAGCAGCAGGCGACCAGCCTCATCAACGAGGCGCGCAATCTCGCCTCGCTGCCGTTCAGCTCGCTCCAGCAGTTGCAGCAACAGGTGCAGCGCACCCAGCAGCTTCTCGGGCAGGCGCAGCGCATCGCCTACGACGTGCAGAACGTACAGCAGGCGTTTACCAGCCGATACACCGGTTCGGCACTCACCGGCACGCAGTCGCAGATGGTCGCCAATGCCAATGCGCGCTGGGAGGATAGCGTCGGCGCGTTCGAGGATTCGCTCAAGGTGCAGGCCGGCGTCGTCGGCAACATCGATGGCGCGCACACGGCGATGGACGGCCTGGTATCGGCCAGCCAGTCGGCGACCGGCGCGCTTCAGGCCACGCAGGCGGGCAACCAGCTCCTCGCGCTGCAATCGCAACAGCTCGCCGACCTCACCGCCGTCGTCGCCGCGCAGGGCCGCGCCCAAGCGCTCGAAGCGGCGCGGCACACCGCCGAGGAGGCCGAGGGTCGCGAGCGGTTCCGCCGCTTCATGGGCAATTGAGGCGGACCTGATGCTGCACGCTTCCTCGCGCACGGTAAAGATCGCGGGCGTCGCCGCGCTTGCGGGCATGATGATGACGGTGGCGATCGTCGCCGCCACGCACAAGTCCGAGTCCGCGCCATCGCCGCCCGTCGCCGTGCGCGAGGATGTGAGCCATGACCGGCTCGGGCGTGAACTCGACCGCTGCGCGACACTCACCATGCCCGATGCCGGCTGTGAGGCGGCCTGGGCCGAGAACCGCCGCCGCTTTTTCCGTCAGCCCGCCACCGAAGCAGAGGATGGCGAGGGCACGGCCCCCTCTCCGGAGAATAGTGCGCCATGAACGACACCGGCGTCATCGACACCTTTCTGGGCGTCTTCACCAGTTATATCGACAGCGGATTCGGGCTGCTCGGCGGTGAAATCAGCTTCCTCTCGACGACGCTGATCGCGATCGACGTGACGCTGGCCGGGCTGTTCTGGGCTTGGGGGGCGGATGAGGATGTGTTGCAACGCCTCGTCAAGAAGACCCTGTATATCGGCACCTTCGCCTTCATTATCGGCAATTTCTCCAACCTCGCCAACATCGTGTTTCAGTCCTTTGCCGGGCTCGGCCTCAAGGCCAGCGGCAGCGCGATGTCGATCGTCGATTTCATGAAGCCGGGCACGATTGCGGCCACCGGACTTCAGGCCGGCAAACCGCTCCTGGATGCAGCGGGGCAGGTCTCCAACCTTTGGGCCGTGTTCTCAAACCTGGCCCTCATCATCGTGTTGCTGCTCGCCTGGGTGATCGTGGTGCTCGCCTTCTTCATTATCGCGGTGCAGATCTTCATCACCCTGATCGAGTTCAAGCTGGTGACGCTGGCGGGCTTCGTGCTGCTGCCGTTCGCTTTCTTCAACAAGACCGCCTTCATGGCCGAACGTGTGCTGGGCCATGTCGTCTCGACCGGCATCAAGGTGCTGGTGCTCGCCGTCATCACCGGCATCGGCACGACGCTGTTCAATCAGTTCACGAGCCCAGGCCTGGGCACCGCGCCCGACATCAATCAGGTGATGGCGATCGCACTCGCCGCGCTGTCGCTGCTTGGCCTCGCCATCTTCGGTCCCGGTATTGCGAACGGGATTGTCTCGGGCGGACCGCAACTCGGCGCTGGCGCGGCGGCCGGCACCGCTCTCGCCGCCGGCGGGGCGCTGGTCGGCGGTGCGGCCGCTGCCCGCCTCGGCGTCGGAGCGGCCGGCGCTGCAGTTGGCGCCACTGGCCGAATGGCCGGCGCTGCAGCACGCGGAGGCGCCCAGATGGCGGGCGGTGCGACCAGCGCTTACAGCCTCGGTTCGCCCGGCAAGAGCGGCGGTGCCGCGGTAGCAGCCGGCATGGCGGCGGTCGGCCAGGCAGCGGCCGGAACCGCCGCAAATGCCGTGCTCTCGCCCTTACGCAAGGCGGCCGCCAAGGGTGGCGACGCAATGAAGGCCAGTTTTCGCTCCGGCGCGCGCGCCGGACTCACCGCCACCGGCGGCACCATCACGGGCGGGCCAGAAGCCGCCGCCGCGTCCGCATCAGATTCGGCTGCGTCCAGCGCCGCCGCTCAACCCGCCTGGGCGGCCGCCATGAAGCGCCGGCAGTCCGTGACCCACGGCGCGACCGTGCTCGCCCACGCGATGAAGGCCGGCGACAGTCACGGCGGCGGCGGCGGCCCCGACATCAAAGAGAAGGACTGATCGATGTTCCGACGCCCGACCATTCGCTACGGCCAGACCCCCGAACCCACGACACCCTATCAACGCGCGGCGCAAGCATGGGACGACCGTATCGGTTCGGCGCGCGTGCAGGCGAAGAACTGGCGGCTCGCTTTCTTCGGCACGCTCGCCCTGTCGGGAGGATTGGCCGGCGGCCTCGTCTGGCAATCGGCGCGCGGCCATATCGTGCCCTGGGTTGTGCAGGTCGATCGGCTCGGCGAAGCGCGGGCGGTCGCACCAGCCGAAGCGGGTTATCGGCCGACCGATCCGCAGACCGCGTTCCACCTCGCCCGTTTCGTCGAAGAGGTGCGAAGCATTCCAGTCGATCCGGTGGTCGTGCGCCAGAACTGGCTTCGCGCCTACGACTTCACCACCGACAAGGGCGCGCTGTTCCTCAACGACTACGCGCGCGCCAACGACCCGTTCGCCCAGGTCGGCAAGGTGCAGGTCGCGGTGGATGTGTCGAGCGTCATCCGCGCTTCGCCCGACAGCTTCCGCGTGGCCTGGACCGAGCGCCACTATCAGGACGGCAGCCTGGCCGCCACCGAGCGCTGGTCGGCGATCCTCACCGTCGTCTTTCAGCCGCCAAGAACGCCCGATGCCCTGCGCAAGAATCCGCTCGGCATCTTCGTCAGCGCCCTCAACTGGTCAAAGGAGCTGTCGCAATGACGCGCCCACCATATCGTCGCGCCGCCTCGGCGGTACTCCTTGTATCTGCATCAGCGCTTAGCGGCTGCGCCACCACATCGGCGAAGCCGCCCGCCATCGCCTATGATAACGCACCGCCCGAGATCGCGGCGATGCCCGCTCCCGAGGCGCCCAGGCCCGTCGAAGTGGTCACGATCCCCGAGCCGCTGCTGCTCCCCGGCCAGTTGAAGCCTGTCGCCGCGAACCCGCGCCCGCCCGAACCCGTCGATCCGCGCAACCGCGTCGGCGTGGCAAATGCCGCCTCCCGCGTTCAGCCGGTGCGCGACGGCTTCCTCAATGCCATCCAGCAATACCCCTGGACGGACGGGGCGCTCTATCAGGTCTATACCGCGCCCGGCCAGGTGACGGACATCGCCTTGCAGGAGGGCGAGCAGCTCGTAGGGCCGGGGCCGGTAGCGGCCGGTGACACCGTGCGCTGGATCATCGGCGATACGGTGAGCGGCAGCGGTCCAACCGCGCGCGTGCATATCCTCGCCAAGCCGACCCGGCCCGACCTTTCGACGAACCTCGTCATCAATACCGACCGGCGAACCTACCATCTGGAGCTTCGCGCGACGCCGAGCACCTATATGGCGTCGGTCTCGTGGACCTATCCGCAGGACGCGCTGATCGCGCTGCGCCGCGCGAATGTGGCGGCGGCTTCGACCGCGCCGGTCGCGAGCGGCGTCGACGTGTCCGCGCTTAATTTCCGCTACCGAATCGATGGCGACCGCGCGCCGTGGAAGCCGCTCCGCGCCTTCGACGATGGCCGCCAAGTGTTCATCGAGTTTCCCACCGGGATCTCGCAGGGCGACATGCCGCCGCTGTTCGTGACCGGCGCGGCCGGCAATGCCGAACTGGTCAACTACCGCGTCCAGGGCCGCTACATGGTGATCGATCGCCTGTTCGCCGCCGCAGAATTGCGCCTGGGCGACAAGCGCAGTGCGCAGCGCGTGCGCATCGTGCGCATCGTGCGCGACCGGGCGAACACGCCTCGGGAGCGGCGGCCGTGACCGATCCTGCTGAATTCTCCGCCGTCGAGCCTGCCGCGCCCCCGGCCGATCCAAACGCGTTTCAGCTCAGGGGCGACCCGCCGCGTGTCATGCGCCTGTCGAGAAAAGCCCTCGCGGTTGTCGGCGTCGCCGCTGGCCTCGGCATCGGCGGATCTCTGATCTATGCCCTGCGGCCTCCCAGCCCGCACGAGGCCAAGGAACTCTACAACACCGACAGCCGCGCCGGCGACGCGATCACTTCCGGCCCGAAGGACTATGCGCAAGCGCCCAAACTTGGTCCGCCGCTCCCCGGCGATCTCGGCCGGCCGATCGTCTCGGCGCAGGAGCGTGGGGCCGCCGTGCCCGTGCCACCGATCGGCGGCCAGGCCGCGCCGCCCGATCTGCGTGCGCAAGCCGCGGAGGCCGCGCGGCAGCGCGCGCAACAAGAGCGCGACGCCGCCCGCACCAGCACGGTCTTTCTCGGCGGCGGCGCGGGCGGCGCGACAGGAGCGCCCGCGCAGCCTGCGGCATCGGTCGGTTCGCCGACGCCGCCCGCGATCACTGCGGCGCAACCCGCCGACGCGCAAGGCGATCAGGCCGCTAAGCGGGCGTTCATGGGCCAAGCGTCCAATCAGCAAACCCTGAGCGTCGAGCGGCTCACGGCGCCGGCTTCGCCCAACATCGTCCAGGCCGGCAGCATCATTCCCGCCGCACTCATCACCGGCATCCGTTCGGACCTTCCCGGCCAGATCACCGCCCAGGTGACGCAGAATGTCTATGACAGCATCACCGGCCGCATCCTGCTCATTCCGCAAGGCGCTCGCTTGATCGGCGAGTATGACAGCCAGATCACTGCGGGGCAGACTCGCGTGCTATTCGCCTGGGACCGGCTGATCCTGCCGGACGGCCGCTCGATCGTGCTCGAGCGCCAGCCCGGCGCCGATGCGGCTGGTTATGCCGGCTTGCAGGACCGCGTGAACCAGCATTGGGGCAATCTCTTGAAGGCTGCCGCCATCTCGACCTTGCTAGGGGTCGGGGCAGAGTTGGGCGCGGGCGACGATGACGACCTGACCCGCGCACTGCGGCGCGGCACGCAGGACACCATCAACCAGTCCGGCCAGCAGATCGTGCGTCGCCAGCTTAATGTGCAGCCGACGCTCACCATCCGGCCCGGTTATCCGCTGCGCGTGGTTCTGACCCGCGATCTCGTGCTCGAACCACTTGGAGTGACGCGATGACGAAATTGAAACTCGGCCCGCTCGCCGACGATCGACCGGTCAAACTCAGCGTGGAGTTGCCGGCCACGGTCCATCGCGACTTGCAAGCCTATGCCGCTGCGCTCGCGGCGGAAACCGGGGACTCGCCGGTCGCGCCTGAAAAGCTGGTCGCGCCTATGTTGGCGCGGTTCATGGACACCGATCGCGGCTTTCGCCGGCAACGGGCACAGGGTCGTTAGACGCGATCCCGCGCTCAATGCCCCATGAACTTCTTGAAGCGGTCCCGGCCTTCGGCCTCGACAACAGCTTGCTCGGCATTGGCGCATTCGTCGCCGCGCACCGACCCATCCCGACACCCAGCGACGATCCCCCGCGCTTCCTCAAGATGCGCCGCGAAATAGGACTTGCCCCGTGGCTCTATTGATACGGACACTGCGGACGCCGGGCTGGCGACCACCGCCGGGGCGCTGGCAGGCCGGATTACCGGACGCAGAGTGAAGACCGCTCCGAATCCGATGATGAGCGTGACCAGCGCTATGATGAAGCTCTTGCCTTGGGTCATAACTGTTCCTTTCTCGGCGTAAGGGATGACAGCGGCCGCACCGGCATGGGCGGCAGGGAATAGCGCGCGGCTACGAAATCGAGGAACCTGCGCAGGACGGGATTTTCGTTGTGCTCGCGCCAATAGCCCGAGAAGCCGATCCGCATGTAACCGTTGTTCTCGTGGACCTCGCGAAACACGACGCCCGGCACCTGGATACCGAGTGCTGATTCCGCGACGATCGAGATGCGCCCGCCGAGCGCGAGGGTACTAAGCACCGTATCGCGGCCGATATCGTCCATGTCGATTTCGGGCATGTAGCCCGGCATGCCCAACTTCCCCAGCAGCATGTTGCGCGTCTCCGGGCCGGGATCGCGCGCGGTCAGCAGGAAGCGCTCGCCGGTCAGATCGCTCCAATAAATACGCTCTCGGGCGGCGAGCGGATGGCTCTCCGGCATCGCCACCAAGATGCGTTCGCTCCAAAAGGGGCGGCTCATCAATCCGCGAAAAGGTGCCTCGCCGGTTAGGATCGCGATGTCGAGCAAGCCGTTCTCTATCCCGGCCAGCAGCATGTCCCGGTCGCGTTCGAATCCCCGGACTCGTACTTCGGGATAGCGCTCATCGAACTCGCTCAGCGTCGCCCGAAGATTGCCGGCGGAGAAGGATGTATAAAAGCCCACTGCGAGCCTACCAGCGTGGCCGTTCCTGGTGGCGTGGACCCAGGCGTTTAGCTCCCCGAACTCCTTCACGATGCGCTGGGCCGTGCGTAAGTAAATCTGGCCATTCGCCGTCAGCGTCGCGCCGCGCGTCTTGCGGTCGAAAAGGACCATCCCGAGACGCTTCTCGGTTTCGAGGATATGCCGGCTGATTGTCGCCTGCTTGATGTTCAGGCTGCGCGCCGCGCGGCTGAAGCTACCGGCCTCGGCCGCCGCGATCAGATAGCGGAGCTGGCGTAACTTGTCCGTCGTCGGGACATTTGGCGCAGATGGTTGCGCAGAGAAGAGGAGATCGGGCCTCGTCTGGGGTTGATGTTTAGGCGGCGAGCTTGCGGTGAAGCAAGCGTCGCTGTTCGATGGTCTTTCGCTTGATGCGTTTCCTCCGTTCGATAATGGCGGCGGCCCTGCCGAAATAGGCGTCGGCCGGTGTCACGTTGTCGAGGCTCTCGTGATAGCGGCGATGGTTATAATGCTCGACGAAGGCCTCGACCTGCCGTTCGAGATCGCCAGGCAGGAAGTAGTGCTCCAGCAGGATGCGGTTTTTCAGGGTCTGGTGCCAGCGCTCGATCTTGCCCTGGGTCTGGGGATGTAGCGGAGCGCCGCGAACATGGCTCATGTCATGGGCTTTGATCCAGTCGGCGAGTTCGCCGGCGATGTAGCTCGGTCCGTTGTCGCTGAGCAGCTTTGGTTTGTGCCTGACGGTGGCGTGGTCGCAGCCTGAGGCTTCGAGCGCGAGTTGCAGCGTGTCGGTCACGTCCTCGGCCCGCATCGTGGTGCACAGCTTCCAGGCGATGATGTAGCGCGAGAAATCGTCGAGCACGGTGGAGAGGTACATCCATCCCCAGCCGATGATCTTGAAGTAGGTGAAATCGGTCTGCCACATCTCGTTCGGGCGGCTGGTCTTGCGATGGAACTCGTCGGCCGCCTTGACCACGACGAAGGCCGGGCTGGTGATCAGGTCATGCGCCTTGAGCAGGCGGTAGACCGTTGATTCCGAGACGAAATAGTCCTTCTCATCGGTGAAGCGCACCGCCAGTTCGCGGGGCGACAGATCGGACTGCTCCAGTGCCATCTCGACGATCTGGTCCTGAATGGCGCCGGGGAGGCGGTTCCAGACCCGGCTCGGCGCGGAAGGACGATCCTCCAGCGCCTCGGGGCCGCCTTCGAGATAGCGATCATACCATCGGTAGAAGGTCCGCCGCGCGACGCCCAACTGGTCGAGGGTCCGCTTCGCCGGCAGGTGCGACTGCTCGACGATGCGGATGATCTCCAGCTTCTCGGATCCCGGATACCTCATTCGGGGTCTCCCCCATCCGCGATCATGCTTTTTTTCAGCAGCCGGTTTTCGAGCGTGAGGTCGGCGACGGCCTCCTTCAGGGCACGCGCCTCACGGCGCAGATCCTGTACCTCGCCGCTCGTCGCGGCACGGGCGGTGTCGCCCGCCAGCCGACGCTTCCCGGCCTCCATGAACTCCTTTGACCAAGTATAATACAAGCCCTGGGCAATGCCCTCCTTGCGGCACAGCTCCGCGATGCTGTCATCGCCGCGCAAGCCCTCCAGAACCACGCGGATCTTGTCCTCCGCCGAGAAATGCCGGCGTGTCGCGCGCCGGATATCCTTCACCACCTGTTCGGCCGACGCCTTGGGTTTGCGGGCCGATTTTACGCTTGAGGATTTGGGCTTCATCTTCGTTCCTTCGTCACTACGACGAAGCCCAAATCCTCCTTACATCACAACCTCAAATCTGTGCCATTGGCGCTGACGGCGGACAGTCGAAATACTCGGCAACGGGCAAGCCCATCGGACGGACGGACTGGCCCTCCTTGGTATCCTCAAACCGGAAGGCGCTCCCAACCGAGTCGATCTCCACCTTCTGCAGTTCGATGATCTCGCCGCGACGGCAGCCTGACATGGCGATCAGCCGGATGATGTCGACGATCCGCGTATAGCGTTCGTCCTCAGCCGCTTTGGTGAGAATGCGACCGAGGCTTCGATACTCATCCTCATTCAGCCGGCGAGTCCGCACCACGTCCTTCGGCTTGCGAACACCATGCGCTGGATTGAGCTCAATGATGCCGAGTTCGTCCCGCGCATAGGTAAAAATGCCGCCGAGCAGACCGACCGTGCGGCTCGCAGCGCCAAGGCCGCCCCGCACGATCGACTTGCCGCGCAGCTTCTTAGTCTTCTCGCTGGTGCGCGTCTTGCCGGCCATGATGTCCTTCATCATCGCCGTCACATCGGCCTTGGTGACATGGGTGACAGGCTTCTTGCCAAGCAACGGGATGATGTGCCGGTTGATCCGGCCAAGATCGGTGATCTTGGTGCTCGCCTTCTTCGGCCGACCGCCTTTCCCAAGTATGCGGCCCTCTTCCAGTTCCTTGATGTAAAGCTCGCAGAGTTCCTTGACCGAGATGGCCTTGCGGGTGCTATTGCGATCCTCCAGCGGATCGTTGCCCTTGGAGACTTCGGCAAGCGCCTGGATCGCTAGCATTCGAGCCTGTTCGGCGGTAACAGCGCCATGCCGGCCCAGCTTCATCCGGCGACGCACATTGTTGGCATTGCGGTAGTCGACGAAGTATGTCCGCGTGCCGGAGGACAGGACGAATATGCCGAAGCCCTTCAGCTCGCTGCACCAGACAGTGTATTGCCGCTCACGCGGCTCAGACTTGTCTACGACCGTTTTCGTCAGTTTTGGCATAACGCACCTCGCTAGAGCAGATCCAAAAATTCACCAAAAACTCACCACCAGAACGAAAACTGTGGGGGTCATTAGGGTAGCTTGGAGAACCCTTCTTGTCAATAAAACATTGTATAAACAGTGAGTTATAGCACCCTAGCGTTGGGTCGACAAAGCTAGCGTAGCATTGTAGTTCTAGCTCCGAAGGCAGAGGCCAGGGGTTCGAATCCCTTCGGGTGCGCCATTTCCCTCATTGCCGATGACGCACATAGGCGAGGACGACCGAGATGAGCTCGCGTCGGACGTCGGCAGAGTGCAGCGTTCCCCTTTCCGCTGCGTCATGAACCACGCCGGCGATCGCCGAGGACAGAATTTGCGCCGCGGTCCCTCGATCGGCCCCGCGCCATGCCGCTCTCGCGAGAAAGCTGTCATAGCGTCCGAGATATTCGGCTGCGAACAATGCATGCGTCGCCTGCAGGCTTTCGCTGGCCGGCACGTCCCTGAGAAGCACCCGATGCAGACGTGGATTGCCGCCATGAATCCTGATCATCCCGGCCACGAGCCGCTCCGTCCGCGCCTCCAGCGACAGATCGCAGCCGTCGATCTCCCGCAACACGTCCAGGATTTCATCGAAATGGCGCCGGGTTATCGCTTCGACGAGGGCCGCCTTGTCGGGAAAATACTGGTACAATGAGCCGATGCTGACTCCGGCGATCTCGGCGACGCGATTGGTCGTGACCTTCAGCCATCCGACCTCCGCCAAAAGCTGAGCGCCCGCCGTCAGAATCGCCTCCACGGTGGCACGCGACCGCGCCTGGCGAGGCTGTTTGCGCATGGATCCCGAAGATGCGGGAATACGAGTAGCCAAAGCGCACGCTCCGAAAGAATATGAGTAATCTGCTCGCATATGCTCGACGTGCGATGCGATTGCGTCAAGGGAGTGATCGATGACCGAACTACCGATGGGAAGCCGGGAAGTCAGGCTGGCCAGGACGCATGCGGGACTTCCGGCACCGGGCGATTTCGAGATCGTGTCCGTACCCCGTCCGGCGGCAGCGGGCGAAGTGCTTGTCCGAAATCTCTGCTTCCTTGTCTCGGCGTCCCTGCGCCAGATGATCGTCAAGGGCGCATCGGATGAGAAGGGTGTGCCGTTTCCAGCCATCAGGACGGGCGAGGCCCTCCGCGGCGAGGCACTTGGCGAGGTGATCGCGGCCCCCGGGGACAGCGGCTTTTCGAGCGGGGATCTCGTCGTTCACTTCCTGGGATGGCGCGACTATGCGGTCGTGCCGGTCACGCAGTGCCGCAAGGTTCGGGATGACCTTCCGGATCGCGCCGCGCACCTCGGCCATGGCTGGACGGCTTATGCCGCGCTCACACGCGGCGTAGCTGTTCGACCGGGCGATACGGTGTTCATCTCCAGCGGCGGCGGCGCGATCGGGTCGATGGCGGCGCAGGTCGCACGCCTGCTGGGCGCCGCCCGCATCATCGGCAGTACGAGTACGCGGGAAAAGGCCGATCGGCTCGTCGCCGAGCTGGGATATGACGCGGCCGTCCATCGCGATGGACCACCGATCCTCCAACAATTGTCAGAGGCCGCGCCCGAAGGGCTGGACGTCTTTCTCGACAATGTGGGAGGCGAGCAATTTCAGGCTGGCGTCGCCGCCTGTCGCGAAGGCGGACGCGTGGTCGTGCTCGGCACGCTATCCCAGCAACTGGCCGCTGAAGACAGCGGAAACAGCATGCCCGTGCCCCTCGATTCCACGCACATCCTGATGAAGCGCCTTCTGATCCGCGGCTACAGCGCCGATGACGATCCGGATGCCCGGCAGGAATGGGAACGGCATCTCGGCGATCGGCTCAGGTCGGGACAGATCCGCTTTCCCCATGTGGTTGTGGAGGGTCTTGCCGAGGCGCCACGAGCCTTGGAACGGACGATCAGGGGGGGCTATCTGGGAACGGTGATCGTGAAGATCTGAAGCATCCGGCCGATCCGTCGTCGGATTCACCCCGAAAAAGAGGGTCCGTGCTTCTCCGCCATATGGAGCTTCCAGCGCTGGCGCAGCTCGCCGGACCGGGCGCGCCTTCCCCCTTCAGCTCCCCGCAAACGGGCTTCGCAGCAGCCGGGCCAGGTCCTTCACCAGATCCTGATCCACATCCCCGCGCCAGCACATATAGGCGGGATAGTGGAAGCGAGGCGCGTCTTCGACGAGGCGGAGATCGCCGCTGTCGAGCAGGTCCTGGACGACGCGCCGGGGCATGAAGCCGCACATGCGCTGCTCGACCAGCCATCGCGCGGAATGGATGCCGAGGTCGAGGATCAGTCCGCTTTCGGGCAGGGACGGCAGGCGGGCCGCGATCTCGCCGAGCGTCCCCTGCCCCCATTCGATCCTGACATAATGGGCCTGCCAGTCGTCGCTGCCGGCACCCGAGACGAGGACGAGATCGTCGTCGAACAGCTTCTCGACCGTGATTCCCTTGCGGAACACCGGATCGTAAAGGACGACGAGGTCGAGCAGCCCCTCGACGATGTCCCGGTTCAGCCGCGCGGAGGCGCCCGCGGTGACGCGGAACGCGACGTCGGGAAGGGCCGCGCGGGCCGTGGCGAGCCAGTCGGTCAGGAAATGGTGCCACAAGGCATATTGGCCACCGATCGCGATGCTGCGGGAGAAAGCTTCCGGCAGGGCGATGTCGTGGCAGGCGATCTCCCAGGTGCGGATCGCCTTGAGCGCGGGCTCGTGGAAGCGCTTCCCCGCCGCCGTCAGCCGGCACCCCCGCTTGTCGCGCTCGAACAGCCGCGCGCCGACGCGATGTTCGAGCTGGCGGATCCTTTCGGTCACGGTCGACGCGCTGGCGTTCACGCGCAGCGCCGCATTGGCGAAGCTCCCCGTGCTCGCCGCCGCCAGGAAGGTACGCAACAGGACGATGTCCATGATCAGGTTCGACCGAATACAAGCTGCGGATAATTCGCCTTTATCGGGTTCAATCGCTGCCGTAACCCCCTTTCGACAGGGCGGTTCTCTCCGAAGACTTCGTCGGGAATAGCCGCTTCGAGGGGGATTCGATCGAATGACGATGCGGGAGTCGAGCTACGGATATCGCCCTGAAAGACCTCGGATCGTCGACCGGATCGCCGCCTGGGCGGGCGGCCTGTTCGTGATCGACGGCCTCGCCCATCTCTGGTTCGCCGACGCGCGCGCGTCCCTGACCGGCCTGGACATGGGCGCGGCATCGATCGCGATCGGGATATTCTGGACGATCTTCGGAACCGTGATGATGGTGGGCGGGCTGGCGCATGCACGCAGCGTCGCGATCAACGCCGCGACCAGCCTGACCCTGGCGAGCGGCGGCTGCCTGATCATGATCGCGCTGAAGAGCGCCGGGCTGCTCCCCCTCCTCATCTATTCGACGATGGCGATGATCAGCTTCGTCGTCCTCGTCTCGCTGCATTTCACCGAACGATCCGACCTGAAGAGGGAATTGGCGATCGCCCGGTCGGCCATGCCGAAGCCGACCAGCACGCGTCCGGACGGCCCCCGAATTTGCCATCGCCGCAACGAAACGGAAGAAAGCGGTAAATGACGACGTCCAACGCGGAGCATGGCATGGTCGACACGGTGAAGATGCGCATCGAGCGCGTTCCCCTCTATCGCTGGTGGCGGCGCGCGATCGTCGGCAGCGTGGACCATCAGGAGATCATCGAGCGCATCTTCGTCGACGGCAAATGGTCGCCGCGCTACGCCTTCATGACGATGATGTCGGCGGGGATCGCGATCCTCGGCCTGCTGCTCTCCTCCCCCGCCGTGATCATCGGCGCGATGCTGATCTCTCCGCTGATGAACCCCATATTGGGGCTGGGCTTCAGCATGGCGCTGTTCGATTTCGCGGAGATGCGCCGGTCGCTGATCGCGCTGGCCGTCGGTTCGCTGGCGGCGATATTGTTCACCGCGCTGATCGTCGCGATCTCCCCCTTGCAGGCGCCGACTCCCGAGATCATCGCCCGCACCCGGCCCAACCTGTTCGACCTGGCGGTGGCGCTGTTCGCGTCGCTGGCCGGCACCTTCGCGATCATCCGCGGGCGCGGCGACACCATCGTCGGCGTGGCGATCGCGACCGCGCTGATGCCGCCGCTGGCGGTCGTCGGCTTCGGCCTGGCGACCTGGAACATGGCGGCGTTCGGCGGCGCGCTCGCGCTGTTCGTCACCAATTTCGTGACGATCGCGCTCTCCGCGACGGTGATGGCGCGCTATTATGGCTTCGGCCATCATCTATCGAGCCAGCAGAGCTGGACCCAGACCTTCATCCTGTTCTTCGTGTTCGTCGCGATGGCGATCCCGCTCGGCATCTCGCTCGAACGGATCGCCGGCGAGGCGGTGACCACCAACAGGGTCCGCTCCTTCCTCTCCAAGCAGTTCGGAGCGGATGCGCGCGTGACCCAGCTCGAGATCGACTTCGCCGCACAGCCGCTGTCGGTCCGTTCGGTGATCATCGCCCCCCGCAACGGCGCCCGCCCGGTCGGGACGTTGCAGGCCGATCTCGAAAGGCAGCTCGACCGGCCGGTGCAGTTGCGCCTCGACCAGGTGCTGCTCGATCCCCGCGCGGGCGCGATCGACGTCCAGCGCGAGCAGTTGCGCCAGGCCGAACACAGCGCGGCCATGGAGACCAACCGTATTTCGGCGGTTTCGCAGGCGCTCGCGGTCTCGGCCGGGGTCGATATCGACCAGATCACGATCGACCGCGAGCAACGCCGCGCTACCGTCAACGCCGCACAGCTTCCGGGGGCGACGATCGAGACCTACCATGCGCTGGAGAAGCGCGCCGCGGCCCAGGCCGAAGGCTGGACCATCGCCATCGTTCCGCCGCAGGGCGCCCTGCCCTCGATCGGCTTCGTCGATGGCGGGGATGCGCTCGATCCGGCCGGTCAGGCCGCCCTGTCGACATCGACCTGGGCCGCGCGCCGCTGGAACGTGCCCGCGCTGGGCGTCCCCGGACTGCCGCGAACCCCCTCGGCCCGGCCGAACCTCGCGGAGCGAAGGGCCCAGGCGGTCGCCGCGCTGCTGCGGGCGCAGGGGATCGAAGCCGTGCCAGCCCGGACGACGGGACGCGGCTTCGTGCTGACCGTCGCCCAGGGGGAAGCGACATCCTCGTCGCTCCCGCGCGGGCCCGGCTCATGAGCGACGCCGTCATCGTCGTCGTCGATGACGACCCCAGGATCTCGGCGACCTTGCTGAGCGCCCTCGCGGAGACCGGCCTGGAGGCCCGGGCCTTCGCGGACGGCGAAGGAGCGCTCGACTATCTGGCCGGCGGTAGCGAGACGCCGGCGTGCATCGTCACCGACATCAACATGCCGGGAATGTCGGGATGGGAATTCGCCAAGCGCGCGCGATTGCTGCTGCCCCGGCTGGGGGTGGTCTATATCAGCAGCGAATGCATGGACGACTGGCGCCTGAAGGCGGTGGCCGACAGCCATTTCCTGCCCAAGCCGTTCGTGCGCGACCAGTTGCTCAGGGCGATCGCGGCGTTGATCTGAGGGGCCCGCCCTGGAACAAGGCCCTGGCGGCCGTCGTTCGTCATGGGCGCGGATTGGACGAGGAGAGCGGACCATGGCCAGGCGCTTCGAGATCGGCGACCATGTGAGCTGGAACAGCGAGGCCGGGCGCGTGTCGGGGACGATCATCGCGGTCCACAGGCGGGACTTCGACTATAAGGGCCACACCCATCACGCCTCGGACGAAGAACCCCAGTACGAGATCAAGAGCGACAAGACCGACCATGTCGCGGCCCATAAGGGCAGCGCGCTCGACCACGCCTGATCACGAGGCCGGCCGCCGCCTCACCCCGAGAAGGAGGGTCCGTGCTTCTCCGCCATATGGCGCTTCCAGCGCTGGCGCAGCTCGCCGGGCCGGGCGCCATGACATTCGTCGAGGAACTCGGCCGAAACCACGCGGTCTGTACGGAAATGGCGGAAATCCTGGCGCAGCTCGCACCAGGCGGCGAGCATCCGGGCGCTGTCGAAGAAGCCGATGACGACCGGCCAGATCACCCGGCTGGTCGCCCGCCCCTGCTCGTCGCGATAGTCGATCCTGATCTTGCGGCCGGCATGGATCGATGACCGGGTGCGGGCGATGTCGATGCCGTCGCGCGGCGCGCGGGCCGGCCGCGCCGCCGTCGCGGGCAGCATCGCATAGGAGCGCAGCCGTTCGGGGACGACCGAGCTGATCTTGGCGATCAGGTCGCGCGCCGCCCCGGCCAGCACCGGATCGCCCCGCCCGGCCACCCATTGCGCGCCGAGCATCGCCGCCTCGATCTCGTCGGGCGTCAGCATCAGCGGCGGCATATCGAACGCGTCGTCGAGGATATAGCCGAAGCCCGCCTCTCCACGGATCGGCACCCGCTGCCCGATCAGGTCGGCGATGTCGCGATAGACGGTGCGCGGCGACACCTCCAGTTCGCCGGCGATGTCGGCGGCGGTGATCGCGCGGTTCGAGCGCCGCATGATCTGGATGATCTGGAACAGCCTGTCGGCGCGGCGCATGCCCGTCTCCCTACTGACAACATGCTGTCAGCAGGGGTGGTCTAAACCGGAATCGTCGCGCCGGGCAAGCCGTCCGGCGGCGGCAAAAAGGAAGGAACATCCGCCATGATCACGCTCTACCACGCGCCCCAGTCCCGTTCGTCCCGGATGCTCTGGCTGCTGGAGGAGATCGGCGCGCCCTACGAGATCAAGCCCGTGTCGATCTTTCGCCCGATGACCGGCGAGGGCGAAGGCGATCCGGGCAATCCGCACCCCGACCAGCGCGTCCCCGCCATCGCCCATGGCGGCAATCTCGCCGCCGAATCGGTGGCGATCGTCCTCTACCTGACCGAGGCCTTTCCCGAGGCCGGGCTCGGGCCGCTTCCCGGCGATCCGCAGCGCGGCGCCTATCTGACCTGGCTCGCCTGGTATGCGGCGGAGATGGAGCCGGCGATGGTCGCCGCGATGACCGGCGAGCTCGACCGCGCGCCGATGCGCCAGCGCTATCATGCGCAGGTCGTCCGGCGGATCGAACGGGCGCTGGCGCAGGGCCCCTATATGATGGGCGATCGCTTCACCGGCGCCGACCTGCTGATCGCGAGCGCGCTCGCCTTCGGACGCCAGGCCTTCCCCGAAAGCCCGACCATCGACGCCTATATGACCCGCTGCCGCGAACGCCCCGCCGCGATCCGGGGGCTCGCCCTCGACGACGCGTCGGGATTGCAGCAGGCCGCCTGAGCCTCGCAAGGGCGTCGCCGGGCCCCTGCCGTGTCCCCGGCGACGCTCGAACGGCTTGTGCTCGCCCGGGCTTCGGCCCTAATCCCGGTGCGGACGGCAGCATCGGGGGCGGCGGGCGTGCAGAAGGTCGAGACCGGATCGGCGATGATCCACCGCTTCGACGGCGCGCTGAACCCGGCGATCTGCGCGCGGCTCTGCGCATTGTCGCACAGCCGCACCGAGAAGCCCGAGGGCGCGGCCGACCCCGCCAAGCTCCCCTGGCAGGACAGCGACACCTTCGCCTTCGACCATTGGGAGGAAGGCGAGCTGCGCCACCTGATCGGCGGCTATCGGCTGATGGTCGGCCAGCTCATCTGCCTGGCGGTCCGCGAGATCGTCTTTCCACACTTCACCGATCTCGTCCGCTGGCGGCCGGGCAAGAGCATGGACGAGCATAAGGACGACGGCTATCCCGGCGACGACGAGCTTATGAGCTGTCGTCACTATTCGGCCGTAACCTATTGCAATGACGACTATTCGGGTGGCGAGACCTTCATCCGCAACGAACATGGCGGCTATTATGTCAGCGCGCCCCGGACCGGCACCCTGGTCTTCTATCCCAGCGACGAGCGCGCCACCCATGGGGTGAAGCCGGTGGTCGGCGGCGACCGCGTGACGCTCAGCACCTGGTTCACCCGCGACGTCCGCCACTATCGTCCCTGATCGGATCGCGCGCCATCTTCACGAAGCCGATCATGGGCTGTAGCGTCGTCGGCGCACCTCTGGGGAAGGACGACGGCTTTTGAGCATGAGCGGCAGCGCGATGGCGCGGATCGTCGGCATCCAGACCGTGATCCAGTTCGTCATCGACTTTTCCGCCAGCCTGATCGTCGCCCGCCTGCTGTCGCCGCACGAGCTGGGCGCCTTCTCGATCGCGCTGGCGGCGGTGATGATCGCGCAGACGCTGCGCAGCGCGGGGATCAACATGTTCCTCGTCTCCGCGCCCGAGCTCGACCAGACCCGCATCCGCACCGCGCTCGGCCTGGCGATGATCGCCAGCTTCGGCTTCGCGCTGCTGATCTTCGCCGCCGCGCCGCTGATCGCCGCCTTCTACCGCGCGGCGGTGATCGCCGACGTGCTGCGGATCGTCGCCTTCACCTATCTGCTCGCGCCCTTCCAGGTGCTCGCCCATGGCCTGCTCAACCGCGCGCTGCGGTTCAAGGCGATCATGGCCGCCACCCTGGCCGGGGCCGCCACCAGCGGGGGAACCGCCGTCGCCCTCGCCTTCCTCGGCTGGGGGACGCTGTCGATGGCCTATGCGACGCTGGCCGGCGGGATCGTCAGCCTGGGCGTGATGCTCGCCAGCCGCCCGGCCGGCTTCGTCTTCCGCCCCGCCCTCGTCCATTGGCGGTCGATCTCCTCCTTCACCGGCTGGGTGCTCGGCAGCACGCTGCTCAACCAGATCGGCCCGCGCCTCAACGAACTGTTCGTCGGCCGCTCGCTCGGCATCGCCCCCGCCGCCTTCCTCGACCGGGCGGAGATGCTGCCGCGGATGCTGTGGAACTATGCCGCGCCGCCGGTGCTCAGCATCCTCGCCCCGCTGGTCGCGCACGAGATGCGCCGCGGCGTCGACGCGCGGACCACCCTGCTGCTCCGCATGCGGCTGTTCGGCTGCATCTTCTCCCCGATCATGATCGGCATCGCCACCCAGTCGGCGCCGATCCTGATCGGCCTCTATGGCTGGCAGTGGCAGGCCTCGATCGCGCCCGCGCCCTGGGTGTGCGTGGCGGCGGCGATCACCGGGCAGTTCGTCGTGCTCGGCGCCTCGCTCTCGGGCCTCGGCCATGCCCGCCCGCTGTTCCTGCTCAGCATCTGCGAACAGGGCGCGCGCGTCGTCATGCTCGCGATGCTGAGCCGGACCGACATCGTGCTGGTCGCGATCGGCACGGTCGGCGTCTCGCTGGTCTATGCGGCGGCGGCGATCCGGCTCGGCGCGCGGCTGAAGCTGTTCACCGTGCGCGATGTGCTGGCGAGCCTGATGCCGTCGATCGCGATCTGCGCGGTGGTGGCGGCGGCCGGCATCGCCATCGACATGGCGCGCGGCGGCGGCATTCCGGCGCACCCGATCCCGGCGGTGATCGAGGCGGCCGCGATCCTGGCGGTGGTGTGGATCGCCGCGCTGTTCGTCTTCCAGCGGTCGGTGATCACCGCGCTGTGGAAGCTGGTGCGGCATTGATCCCGCCTCCCGCCACGGCCTCCAATGGCACGAAACGGGCGACGGCGCGTTGGATGTTACGGGGCCAGAATCAGGCCATAAGGTCGCTATCGGGCGGATGATGTCGAGCGGGATGTTCGCGAAGGGCGAGAATTGCTGGCGGATCGAGCGGGCCTCGCGGGCCGCGGTGATCGTCGACGCCGCCGACTATTTCCGCACCGCGCGCGACGCGATGCTCCGCGCGCGCGAGCAGATATTGCTGGTCGGCTGGGACGTCGATCCGCGCATCCTGCTCGATCCCGACCTCCCCGCCGGCGGGGACGGCGAGGAGCCGCCCAATTGCCTGGCGCAGTTCATCCCCTGGCTCGTCCGGCGCCGGCCCGATCTGCGGATCAACCTGCTGATCTGGAACATGGGCTTCCTGAAGATGCTGACGCGCGGGCTGTCGATCTTCACCATCATCCGCTGGCGGATGACCCGCAACGTCTCGATCCGCTTCGACAGCAGCCACCCGATCGGCGCGACCCATCACCAGAAGATCCTCGTGATCGACGATTCGGTGGCGCTGTGCGGCGGCATCGACATGACCGAGGACCGCTGGGACACGCCGCTGCACCTCGACGGCGATCCGCGCCGCCACCGGCCGAACGGCAAGCCCTATATGCCGTGGCACGACACCGCCGGGATGATCGAGGGGCCCGCCGCCGCCGCGCTGGGCGACCTCGCCCGCGACCGCTGGAAACATGCCACCGGCCACGACCTGCCCGTGCCGGCCCCTCATGGCGGGATTTGGCCCGAGCAGGTCGAGCCGCTGTTCCACGACCGGCCGGTCGCCATCGCCCGCACCCATCCGAAGAGCGAGGGCGCCGCCGAGGTCCGCGAGATCGAGCAGCTCTATGTCGACATGATCGCGGCGGCGAAGCGCTTCATCTATGCCGATAACCAGTATTTCGCGTCGCGCCGTGTCGCCGAGGCGATCGCCCGGCGGCTGACCGAGCGCCATCCGCCCGAGATCGTCATCGTCAACCCGATCAGCGCCGACGGCTGGCTGCAGGAAGCGGCGATGGGCAGCGCGCGGGCCGAGCTGTTCTTCGCGCTGGCGGAGATCGACCGCGACGACCATTTCCAGATCTACACCCCCGTCACCGCCGGCCGGAAGCCGATCTACGTCCATTCGAAGCTGCTGATCGTCGATGACCGCATCCTCAGGGTCGGGTCGTCGAACATGAACAACCGGTCGATGGGGCTCGACAGCGAATGCGACATCGCCCTCGAAAGCGAGGCGCCCGACGCCCCCGATCCAGCGATCCGGCGGCTGCGGGAATTGCTGATGGCCGAGCATCTGGGCGCCACGCCCGATGCGGTGCGCGACGCCTTCGACCGCACCGGATCGCTGATCGCGACGGTCGAATGCCTGATCGGCCCGGCCAAGTCGCTCCTCCCCTTCGAGCCGCATGAATGGAGCGACGCGACGCTGGCGATCGGCGCGAGCAGCCTGCTCGACCCGGAATCGGTCGACGAGCGGTTCGAGCCGCTGTCGAACCGCGGCCTGTTCCGCGGCTTCCTGCGGCGCGGCACCCGGCAGCTGTTCGATACGATCCGCGAGAAGCGCCGCGCCCGGCGCGAACGCAACCGCGGCCGCTGGCGGCGCAAGTTCCGCAAGCTGTGGAACGCCGCCCGCCAGCTCGACGATTGACGGCCGCCCGTCGCCCCGCCAATCTCCGGCTTTCATCCTTGTAAGGACGCATCGATGCGCCATGCCCGAAAGCTGCTGATCGCCCTGTTCGCGGGCGCCGCCCTCCCCCTCGCCGGCCTGCCCGCCCATGCCGCCGCGCCGACCCCGGTCGATCCTGCGCAGCACGGCCAGATGCTCGACATCTGGAAGAAGATGATCGCGATCCCGACCGTCCATGGCCGGGGCCAGACCCGGGCGATGGCCGACTATATCGCCGGCCTGCTGAAACAGGGCGGCTTCGCGGCCGAAGACATCGTGATCGAGGGCGACGGCGACGACATCTCGCTCGCCGCCCGCTATCGCGGCACCGGCAAGGGCAAGCCGATCCTGCTGTCGGGCCATATGGACGTGGTCGAGGCGCGGCCGTCCGACTGGACCCGCGATCCCTTCGTCCCGGTCGAGGAGAACGGCTTCGTCTACGGGCGCGGCGCGCTCGACATGAAGTTCGGCGACGCGGTGCTGGTCTCCACCCTGCTCAAGCTCAAGGCCGAGGGGTTCAAGCCGTCGCGCGACATCCTGCTGCTGCTGTCGGGCGACGAGGAGACCGCGATGGCGACCACCGCGCGGCTGGCCGAACGCTATGGCGGCGATGCCGAGCTGCTGCTCAACGCCGACGGCGGCGGCGGCATGCTCGACGACCAGGGCAAGCCGGTCGCCTTCTACGTCCAGGGCGGCGAGAAGACCTATGCCGACATCGAGATCAGCGTGACCGACCCCGGCGGCCATTCGAGCCGGCCGGGCGCCACCAACGCGATCGCCACCCTCGCCCAGGCGATCGACCGCATCGCCGCCTACAAATTCCCCGCGCAGGTCAATGAGATCACCCGCGCCTATTTCAAGGCGACCGGCAAGCAGGTCGGCGGCACGATCGGCGCGGCGATGCTGCGCTTCGCCGACGATCCCAACGACGCGGCGGCGGTCGCGACGCTGCGCGCCGAGCCCGAATATGTCGGCATCACCGGCACGACCTGCGTGCCCACCATGCTATCGGGCGGCCATGCGCTCAACGCGCTGCCGCAGAAGGCGACGGTGTCGGTCAACTGCCGCATCTTCCCCGGCGTCCCGATCGACAGCGTCCGCGACACGCTGGCCAAGGTGATCGACAATCCCAAGGCGACGGTCACGATCATCGATCATCCGCTGGGCAGCGACGCCTCGCCGCTCCGCCCCGACCTGATGAAGGCGGTGCGCAAGGGGATCGATCAGAGCTTCCCCGGCCTGCCGATCGTGCCGCAGATGGCGGCGGGCGCCACCGACAGCCTCTATTTCCGCGCGAAGGGCGTGCCGAGCTACGGCGTGCTCGGCATGTTCCTCAACCCCGCCGACGACTTCTCGCACGGCCTGAACGAGCGCGCGCCGGTGGCGAGCATCGATCCGGCGCTGCGGCTGATGCGGACGCTGATCGTCGACCTGTCGAAATAGAGCGATTTCCAGGCAGATGGAAACATCTTCCGACTCGAAAATCGCGGTAAAACAATAAGCTAGAGCGGCTCCCTGCGTCATTCCCGCGAAAGCGGGAATCCATGGACGGCGGCTCGCAAGAGACTGGATGTCCCGTGACCGTGGATTCCCGCTTTCGCGGGAATGACGGAGACTGTCAGCCCAGGCTGACGCTCAGGAAGCCCGGCACCGGGCCGTTCCAGCCGTCGTCGGGCTCGTCGTCGATGGGGTCGCGACGGCGGTCGTCGCGGCGCGGGCGACGGTCGCGCTCCTCGCGCTTCGCCTCGCGCGGCGCGGGCACTTCGGCCTTCTTCTCGCGGCGTCCGCCCCGCTCGCGCTTCTCGCGCCGCGGCTCGGCCGTTTCCGGGGCCGCCTCCTCGATCGCGCCGGCCGGCTTGCCGCGCCGGGCGATCTTGTTGCCGGTCAGCTTCTCGATCGCCTCGATCGCTTCGGCGTCCTCGGGCGTCACCAGCGTGATCGCGGTGCCGGTCGCGCCGCCGCGGCCGGTGCGGCCGACGCGGTGGACATAGTCGTCGGGGTGCCAGGGCACGTCGAAGTTGATGACGTGGCTGACGCCCTTGATGTCGAGCCCGCGCGCCGCGACGTCGGAGGCGACGAGGATGTTGATCTCCCCGCCCTTGAAGCGGTCGAGCTCGCGCAGCCGCTCGGGCTGCTCCATGTCGCCGTGGATCTGCCCGGCCCTGAAGCCGTAACGGCCGAGGCTCTGGGCGAGGTCGCGCACCGTGGTCTTGCGGTTCGAGAAGATGATCGCGGTCGACACATCCCCGCCGTTGAGCAGGCCGCGCAGCGTCTCGCGCTTCGCCCGGCTCGACGTCTCGACCAGCGACTGGTCGATGGCGAGGTTGGTGCTCGCCGGCCGCGACACCTCGATCTGCTTGGGGTTCGACAGGAACTTGTCGGCCAGCTTCTTGATCGGCGCGGGCATCGTCGCCGAGAAGAGCAGTGTCTGCCGCTGCGCGGGCAGCTTGGTGCAGATCTCCTCGATGTCGGGGATGAAGCCCATGTCGAGCATCCGGTCCGCCTCGTCGATGACGAGCAGGCTGCATCCGGTCAGCAGGATCTTGCCGCGGCCGAACAGGTCCATCAGGCGGCCCGGGGTCGCGATCAGCACGTCGACGCCCTTCTCGAGCGCGGCGACCTGATCGCCCATGTTCACACCGCCAATCAGGAGAGCCATGGTAAGTTTATGATATTTACCATATTTCTCAAAATTCTCGGCCACCTGCGCGGCGAGTTCGCGGGTCGGCTCGAGGATCAGCGAGCGCGGCATGCGCGCGCGGCTGCGGCCATGCGCGAGGATGTCGATCATCGGCAGCACGAAGCTGGCGGTCTTGCCCGTCCCCGTCTGGGCGATGCCGATCAGGTCCTTCATCATCAGGACGGGAGGGATCGCCTGCGCCTGGATCGGGGTCGGCTCGCTATAGCCGGCCTCCGAGACCGCACGGAGGAGTTCGTCAGAAAGGCCGAGATCGGCAAAGGACATGAAGCTATCCGGAAAAGACGGCAATGAGCGCCGCACAGAGCGCGCGATTGAGCGTCCGGCCGTGTTTTGTCAAGGAAATTAGGGGTCCGACGGGGCTCAATCGTCGAGAACGAGCTTGCGGAATCGCTCGATCTCGCACTGGCCGCCGGAGCGGGTGCGGATCACGTCGCGATCGGCGCAGATCCTGCCGTCCTCGGTCGGCAGGATGTAGAAGCCCGAATAATAGTCGAGCGCCGGACAGCGCGAGGAGAATTGCGCCCGCAGCCGCTGCCCGCCCTTGAGCGCGAGGTCGATCGCGTCGTCGGCGACCACGGCGGCGCCCGCGATCGTGCTCATCGCGACGCATTTGGGGCCCTTCTTCTCCTTCCAGCGCAGCGGCTTGGCCGGAACGCGGCGCGGCACCCGCACGATCAGCGACTGCTCGACGGTGACCTGGGCCACGCGGATCGGGGCCACGCGGATCGGGCGCGGATCGGCCGCCGCGGGGATGGCGAGCCCGAGCCCCGTTCCGAGGGCGACAAGAACCGTGGGCAGTCTTCCGGCACACAGCAATCGCGGCAAGCGGCCAGGCATCACGGTCGAGAATCCACCCTTTGTCGAGATTTCGCGCTTATACGCGATCCTTACCCGGTTCGATCCTCGACGCAATCGCTTGAACCCCGGATGAACTGACAGGCCATGGAACCGGCCGGCCGCCGGACGGGCTGGCAAATCGCGCGACGCCTGCATTATGCTGCGCGCATGTCCCGTCCCCATGCCCCCGATCCGTTGCTGCTCGACCGTCTCGGCGCCCTGCTGGGGCCGCAGGGCTTCGTCACCGATCCCGATCTGGTGACCCCCTGGCTCACCGACTGGCGCGACCGCTATCGCGGCGAGACCCCCGCCCTGCTCGCGCCCTCCTCGACCGCGCAGGTGGTCGAGGTCGTCCGCCTCGCCGCCGAGGCGCGGGTCGCGCTGGTGCCGCAGGGCGGCAATACCGGCACCGTCGGCGGGGCGACTCCGCCGGCCGACGGGTCGGCGCTGCTGCTGTCGCTGCGGCGGATGAACCGCATCCGCGCGATCTCGGCCGAGGACAATGCCGTGATCGCCGAGGCCGGCGTGATCCTGTCCGACCTGCACGATGCCGCCGCCGCGATCGGCCGGCGCTTCCCGCTGTCGCTCGCCGCCAAGGGATCGGCGACGATCGGCGGGTTGGTCTCGACCAATGCCGGCGGCACCCAGGTGCTGCGCTTCGGGCCGATGCGCGCGCTGGTGCTGGGGATCGAGGCGGTGCTGCCCGACGGATCGCTGTTCGACGGCCTCGCCACGCTGCGCAAGGACAATCGCGGCTATGACCTGCGCCAGTTGCTGACCGGCGCCGAGGGGACGCTCGGCGTCGTCACCGCCGCGGCGCTGCGGCTGGTGCCGGCCGTCGCCGCGCGCGCGGTCGCCTGGGTCGGGGTGCCCGATCCGCGAGCGGCGCTGGCGCTGCTCCGCCGGCTCGAGGAACGGACCGGCGAGGCGGTCGAGAGCTTCGAGCTGGTGCCCGACAACGCGCTCGCGCTGGTCCTTCGCAACATCGGCGGCACGCGCGCGCCGCTGTCCGAACCCTGCCCGTGGAACGTGCTGGTCGAGGCGGTGGGGACGGCCGGCGGGCCCGATCCGCGCGACGCGCTCGAACAGACGCTCGCCGCCGCGATCGAGGACGGGCTGGTCGTCGACGCGACGCTCGCGGCGAACGAGGCGCAGGCCGAGGCGCTGTGGGCGCTGCGCGAATCGATCTCGGAGGCCGAGAAGATCGACGGCCCCTCGCTCAAGCACGACATATCGGTGCCGGTGTCGGAGATGCCCGCCTTCCTCGAGCGCGAGCGCGAGCAGATCGAGGCGCGCTATCCGGGGTCGCGGATCATCGCCTTCGGCCATCTCGGCGACGGCAACATCCACTTCAACCTGCTGCCGCCCGAGGACGCCCCGCGCCGCCCCTGGATCGCCGAGCATGGCGCGGCGGCGAGCGCGCTCGTCCACGACCGGGTCGCCGCGGTCGGCGGGTCGCTGTCGGCCGAGCACGGCATCGGCCAGGCCAAGCTCGACGAGTTCGCGCGGCTGACCGATCCGGTCCGCCTCAACGCCCTCCGCGCGATCAAGCGGGCGATCGATCCGCTGGGCATCATGAACCCCGGAAAGCTTGTTCCGCTTGCTTCCGGCGGCGAGGACCAATAGACGGCGGCGGCATCCTTCGGGCCCGTCGTCCGAACGCGAAACCGATAGTCCTCAGGAGATTTTCGATGGCGAGCGCCCCGGCCAACGCCCTGCCCCTCTTCTATAACGATCTGCAGCCCCTTTCGAGCCAGCTCCACGCCACCTGGAAGGCGAAGACGATGGAGAGCGCCGAGTTCTTCGGCAAGGCGCATGCGGTGCCGCTGACCGTCGAGGAGTTCATCCCCGCGCAGCGCCATTATCCGATCGTCTTCTCGGTCGGCCCCGATCCGGTGCCGCTGGCGCTGTTCGGCCTGAACGAGGGCGTCAACGTCTTCACCGACGAGCAGGGCCAGCCGACCCGCGACCTCTATGTCCCGGCCTATGTCCGCCGCTATCCGTTCATGCTGGCGCGGCTGCGGCCCGACAGCGAGGACCTGTCGCTGTGCTTCGACAGCACCGCCGGCCTGCTGGGCGAGTTCGAAGAGGGTTCCCCGCTGTTCGAGGGCGAGGAGCCGTCGGAGGCGATCAGGAACACCCTCGCCTTCTGCGAGCAGTTCGAGCAGGCGGGGATGCGCACCGGCATGTTCATGCAGGAGCTGATCCAGAACAAGCTGCTGATCGACGGCGAAGTGACGATCGAGCCCGACGGCGGCGGCCAGCCCTTCGTCTATCGCGGCTTCCAGATCATATCGGAGGACAAGCTCAAGGAGCTGCGCGGCGATGTGCTGCGCAAGATGGTCCAGAGCGGCCTGCTGCCGCTGATCTATGCCCACCTCTTCTCGCTGTCGCTGATTCGCGACGTCTTCTCGCTGCAGATGCAGCAGGGCAAGGCCCCCGCGCCTGCCCCGGCGGTCCCGGCCTGAACCGTCCATCGCCCGGCGGGCGCGACGCGCGTCCGCCGTGGCGAGGCCGGCCCGTCCGCCGGTTCCGGGCTCCCCATGCGAGCCCCTTTCCGAAAGTGCTTTCGGAACCCAACCCAAGACAAAGATAAGGAATTTTCCCGAGGAGGACGAACTGTCCTTGAATCCGCGGGGGAAGCGCCCTATCTTGTTGATGTGCGGTGGTCGTGCCCCCCTTTCGCGGCCCCGTACGGCGCATCCCTCGGGATGCGCTCCTCCCTGAACCTTGGCCACCTCGTGCGTAAGCACGAGGTGGTTCTTTTTTGTGCGGGAGATCGGAAGCCCCGTTTTGCGGGCTTTTCCTGGAGCGATTTCCAGGCGGATGAGAACATCCGCCGACTCGGAAATCGCGGTAAAACAACCAGCGCTGACGGTCTCTTGCGCTATTCGGCCGCGATCGGCAGGTCGGGGCTGAGCAGCGTCCCCAGTTCGGCGACGATCGCCGCGAGCAGCCGTCCACAGTCGTCGATCCGCGCGGTCGGCATGTCGAGCGCCGCGTCGAGATAGAGCGACCGGTCATATTCGATCTGGATCGCGTGGACCTGCCGCCGCGGCCGACCGTGGCGGTCGATCGTATAGCCGCCGGCATAGGGATGGTTGCGCGCCGCGCGCAGCCCCACCCCGTCGATCACCGCCAGGACGAGGTCGACCACCGCCCCCGCCGCGCCCGCGCCGAAACGGTCGCCGATCACGATCCGTACCGGCCCGCCCGCCTGCCGCACCGGCAGCGGCGGCATCGAATGGCAATCGATCAGCACCGCCGCGCCGAACAGCGCGCGGGTCGCCTCGATCCGTTCGGCGATCGCGCGATGATAGGGCTCGTGGACCTCGGCGATCCACCGCGCCGCATCCTCCGCCGGCATCCGCGCCCGCCACAGCTCGCCGCAGGACGGCAGGCGGCGCGGGAACAGGCCGAGCCCGGCGCGGACCTTGCCGGTCGCCAGCAGCCCGTCGGTGTCGAGCTTCCCCTCGATCATCGCCGGATCGATCTCGCGCGGATCGCGGTTGAGGTCGATCGCGGCGCGCGCGACATGCGCGACGATCGCGGTCGCGCCGGCGTCGACCGCCTGGGCGACGAGCCGCTCGGCGTGACGGTCCTCCAGCGCGCGCAGCCGCTCCATCGGCACCCGCGCCCGCGCCACCACCTCGGCGGGATAGGCACGCCCGGCATGCGGCACCGCCAGCAGCACCGGCGAGCGCGGCGTCGCGGGACCGAGGATCGAGAAGGCGGGTTCGAAGACCATCGCCGCCAGTGCTAGGGACGTGCGGCGCGGCGTGCAACCGGCGCCTTTCCGCCACCATTCCCCGAAGGTCGAATTTCGCGTGGCTGGAATTTGTTAAGCGATGCGCGCATAAGGAGGAGCGCAGGTCCGGCATGTGACCGGCTGCGGGGTTCGATCGGTTATGATCCGTATATTGCTGGCCGAAGATGACGATTCGATGCGCGAATATCTGGCGCGCGCGCTCGAACGATCCGGTTATGCCGTCACCAGCGTCGATCGCGGCACCGCCGCGCTGCCGCTGATCGAGGCGAATGGCTTCGACCTGCTGCTGACCGACATCGTCATGCCGGAGATGGACGGGATCGAACTGGCGCAACGCGCCAACGTCATCGCCCCCAACATGCGCGTCATGTTCATCACCGGCTTCGCGGCGGTCACGCTGAAGTCGGGCGCGACGCCGCCCGACGCCAAGATATTGTCCAAGCCCTTCCACCTGCGCGACCTGGTCCTCGAGGTCGATCGCATGTTCCAGGTGGGCAGCGCTTCGGGCCTTTGAAGAAAAAGCTGTGACACGGGGTTGCGCACCCCGAACGCCTCGGCTAGGGAGCCCCGCATTGGGCGTGTAGCTCAGTGGTAGAGCACTGTGTTGACATCGCAGGGGTCGCAAGTTCAATCCTTGCCACGCCCACCACAAACCCCGGCAAGTCACTGACTTGCCGGGGTTTTTGATTCCCGCAGCAGTGCATCCGGCCACACCGGCGACAGGACGAAGGACATCGCCCGTTCGTTTCTCTATACGCCCCCGACGACGAGGCGCGGGGGAGAGGCATGGCGTGAACGGTCCCGGCATAGACTTCCTCACCGTGTTCGCGCTGCCGCCAGTGGCGTTCGTCGAGCTCGCGGCGGACCTCGGCGCGCCGTCCATCTCGCTGATCCTCGAACCGCTCGACTATGATCCCGAAGGCCATGCGCCCTATTCGCTGCGCACCGATCGCGCGCTCCGGCGCGATCTGGTCGCCGTGGCGCGGGATCGCGGGGTGACGCTCGCGCTCGGCGAGGGGCTGGTCGTCCGCCCCGACCGCGACGTGCGCGACCTCTATGCCGACGACATCGCGATCATGGCGGAACTGGGGGTGCGCTGCATCAACATCCTCAGCTTCGATCCCGACACGGCGCGGACCTTCGACCAATATGCCCTGCTGGCCGAGATGGCGGGCGCGGCCGGCATCGACAGCGCCATCGAATTCTCGCGCGGGCGCCCCAGCACCCCCGACCTGCCGACCGCGCTCGCGGCGTGGCGGCATGTCGGCCGGCCCGATTGCCGGATCCTGCTCGATACGATGCACCTGGTCCGGTCGGGCGGAACGCCCGCCGACGTCGCCGTGCTGGCGCCGGGGACGATCGGCTATGTGCAGCTCTGCGACGTGCCGCTCGCGCCGGCCCATCCCGTCTATTTCGAGGAAGCGGCCTTCTTGCGCCTCCCGCCGGGCGAAGGCGAGCTGCCCCTGTTCGATATCCTGATGGCGCTGCGCGACGATCCGGTGGTCAGCGTCGAGGTGCCGATGCGCGCGGCGGCCGAAGCGGGCGTCGGCCCGCGCGAGCGCGCCAAAAGGGCGCTGGCCCCTGCCCGCGCGCTGATCGACCGTGTCGCGGCGGCGCGCGCTACGGCCTGAGCCCCCGCTTCAGTCCCCCGCGCCGCCGCCATGATAAGCCGCGCGGAAATCGGCGGCGAAGGCGGACAGCGTGCCGGCCGCGATCGCGGCGCGCAGATCGGCCATCAGCGCCTGGTAGAAACTGAGATTATGCTCGGTCATCAACATCGCGCCGAGGATCTCGCCGGCGCGGATCAGGTGGTGGATATAGGCGCGGCTGAACTGGCCGCAGACCGGACAGGCGCAGCTCTCGTCGAGCGGCCGTTCGTCCTCGCCGAACCGCGCGTTGCGCAGGTTGATCGGGCCCCGGCGGGTGAAGGCCTGGCCGTTGCGGCCCGATCGGGTGGGCAGCACGCAGTCGAACATGTCGATGCCGCGCTCGACCGCGCCGACGATGTCGTCGGGCTTGCCGACGCCCATCAGGTAGCGGGGCTTCGCGGGATCGAGCTGGCCCGGCGCGAAGTCGAGCGTGGCGAACATCGCCTCCTGCCCCTCGCCCACCGCCAGGCCGCCGACCGCATAGCCGTCGAAGCCGATGGCGAGCAGCGCATCGGCCGAGGCCTTGCGCAGCCTCTCGTCGAGCGCGCCTTGCTGGATGCCGAACAGCGCCGCCCGCTGGGCATGCTCGCCGCCCGCGTCGAACGCGTCGCGCGAACGCTTCGCCCAGCGCATCGATCGCTCCATCGCCTCGGCCTGCTGCTGCATGGTGGTCGTGGTCGGCACCAGCTCGTCGAACGCCATGACGATGTCGGAGCCGAGCAGCCGCTGGATCTCGATCGACCGTTCGGGGCTCAGCATGTGCGCCGAGCCGTCGAGATGGCTCTTGAACGACACCCCCTCCTCGCTCCGCCGGGTCAGCGCCGACAGGCTCATCACCTGATAGCCGCCGCTGTCGGTCAGGATCGGCCGGTCCCAGCGCATGAAGCGGTGCAGGCCGCCGAGCCGGGCGACGCGCTCGGCGCCCGGACGCAGCATCAGGTGATAGGTGTTGCCGAGGATGATGTCGGCGCCGGTCGCGCGGACGTCGGCGGGCTTCATCGCCTTGACCGTCGCGGCGGTGCCGACCGGCATGAACGCCGGGGTGCGGATGTCGCCGCGCTGCATGCGGATCGTGCCGGTGCGGGCCTTGCCGTCGGTCGCGGCGATCGAGAAGTGGAAGCGGGGTGCCGTCATGGCCGCAGGCCATAGAGGCGCGGCCCCGCACTGCCAAGGTCCCGGCAAGGCTCGCGCCCGGGGACTTGCGCTGCGTCGCGCCCTGCGGCACGGGCGATCCATGCATCTCGCCACCGAAACCTATGCGCTGCTGACGGTCGTCGCCTTCATCGCCGGCTTCATCGACGCGATCGCGGGCGGCGGCGGGCTGCTGACCGTCCCGGCGATGCTGTCGGCCGGCGTCCCGCCGATCGCGACGCTGGCGACCAACAAGCTCCAGTCGAGCTTCAGCTCGGCCACCGCGACGTTCAACTTCAGCCGCAAGGGCCTGATCGACTGGCGGACCTATTGGCCGCAGGTGGCGGTGATCCTGGTCCTGTCGGGGCTCGGCGCCTGGATCGTCCAGTCGATCGAGACCGATATGCTCAAGCTGATCGTGCCGGTGCTGCTCGTCGCGGTCGCCGCCTATGTGCTGCTCAGCCCGCGCATGACGGACGAGGACGTCCATCATCGGCTCGGCACGCGCGGCTATCTGCCGGTCGGCGGCGCGATCGGCTTCTATGACGGCTTCTTCGGGCCGGGCACCGGCAGCTTCTTCGCGACCAGCCTGGTGTCGCTGCGCGGCATGGGCCTGATCCGTGCGACCGCGCACACCAAGGCGTTCAATTTCGCGAGCAATTTCGGTAGCTTGATCGTGTTCCTTTCGACCGGACATGCGATGATCCTGCTGGGCCTGTGCATGGCGGTCGGCGCGGCGTCGGGCGCCTGGACCGGCTCGCATACCGCGATCCGCTTCGGTGCGAAGGTGATCCGCCCGGTGCTGGTGACGATCTGCCTCGCCCTCACCGCCAAGCTGCTCTGGGACGCGCTGAGCTGAACCGGTTTCGGGGGTTTCCCCCAGCCGCCCCTATGGCCTATGAAGGGAAACCGCACGGGCCATTCGCCACGGCGCCCGAACGACTCACCGAGGACCCGCTTGCCTTCCCGAGCCGTCGGCGCCCAGCACGGGCCCGTACAGGCAGGAGAGAGTGACGTTGAGCGACGACAATAGCACCCCGGACAACAAGCCCGCCGCGAAGAAGAAGGGCGTCCCCACCCCCAAGATCACCAAGAAGACCGCCGTGGTCGGCGCCGCGATCGGCATCGGATCGGCGGCGATCGTCGCCGCCCTGCTCTACACCAACCGCAACAACAGCGGCGGCAAGAGCTGAAGCCGGCCCCCATGCGGATCTTCACGATCGGCTATGAGGGGGCGACCCAGGCGGAGCTGATCGATCGCCTCCGCGCGGCGGGCGTGACGCTGCTCGCCGACGTTCGGGCGGTGCCGCTGTCGCGGCGGCCGGGCTTCTCCAAGAATATCCTGGCGGCCGGGCTGCGCGAGGCGGGGATCGACTATGTCGGGCTGAAGGCGCTCGGCACCCCGCCCGACGGCCGCACCGCCGCGCGGCGCCACGACATGGCGACGCTGCGCCGCGTCTATGACGGCCAGCTCGCCTTGCCCGAAGCGATGGCACAGGCGGCGATGCTGGCCGACATGGCCCGCGAGCGGCCGACGGCGCTGCTCTGCTTCGAACGCGAGCCCGCCTGCTGCCACCGCTCGCTGCTGGTCGAGGCCGTGTTCCCCGACGCCGAGGTGATCGACCTGTTCGCCTGACCGATGCGGCCGGCGCCGATCGGCCGATGAGCGGCCAATGACCGGCCAATGACCGGCCAATGACCGGAACGCCCCGATAGGCCAGTCGTTTACAGCCCGCCACGTAGGAGGAGGACGGACAATGTATAGACATTTCCTGATCGCATCGACGGCCGCGCTCGCGCTGAGCCTCGCCGGATGCGGCAAGAAGGCCGAGCAGGCGGCCGACAGCGTCGCCAATGGCGCCGCCGAAACCGCCGATACCGCGGGCGCGATGGCGTCGAACGCGATGGTCGACGTCCAGCAGGCGATGACGCCGACGCCCACCGGGCAGGACTTCGCCGACCAGGCCGCGAAGTCCGACGCGTTCGAGATCGCGGCGGCCAGGGTCGCGCAGACCAATGCCGCGTCGCCGGCCGTCAAGGACTTCGCCGCCGAGATGATCAAGGCGCACACCGAATCGACCGCCAGGATCAAGGCCGCGGCGGCGACGGCCAGCCCCGCGATCACGCCGAACGCGACGCTCACCGACGAGCAGAACGAGGACCTGGCCGAGCTCGCCGCCAAGAAGGGCGCGGCATTCGACGAAGCCTATATCGACGACCAGGTCGACGCCCATCAGGACGCACTGGTGCTGATGCGCGACTATGCCGAGCATGGCGACACCGCGTCGCTCAAGACCGCGGCCGGCGAGATCGCACCGGTGGTCCAGAAGCATCTCGACCACGCCAAGAGCCTGGACAAGTAAGGACCGCGGGGCGGCTGGACTCAGTTGACCAGCACGACCTTCCCGACATGATCCTCGTCCAGGCGGCGATGCGCATCGGCCGCCTGGGCGAGCGGGAAGGTCGCGTCGATCACGGGCTTGAGCCGCCCCTCCTCGACATGCGGCCAGACGACCGAGGCGATCTCGTCGGCCACCGCCGTCTTGAAAGCGACGCTGCGCGGCCGCAGCGTCGATCCGGTCAGGGTCAGCCGCTTCTGCATGATCTTCCAGATCGGGATCTCGGCCTTGGCGCCGCCGAGCACCGCGATCGAGACGTGGCGGCCGTCCTCCGCCAGGCAATCAAGGTTGCGCGGCACATAGGCTCCGCCGACCATGTCGAGGACGATGTCGACCCCTTTGCCCCCGGTGATCCGCGCCACCTCCGCGACATAGTCCTGGCTGCGATAGTTGATCGCATGGGCGGCGCCCAGCTTGACCGCGGCGGCGCATTTCTCGTCCGACCCGGCGGTGACGATCGTCTCGACCTGGAAGATGCGGCCGAGCAGGATCGCCATGGTGCCGATCCCGCTGGTCCCGCCATGGACGAGCAGCCGGTCGCCGTCGGCGGCATAGGCGCGCTCGTAGACGTTGCTCCACACGGTGAACAAGGTCTCGGGGATCGCCGCCGCCTCGACCATCGACAGCGTGTTCGGCACCGGCAGGCACAGCCCCGCCTCGGCCACGACATAATCGGCATAGCCGCCGCCCGCGACGAGCGCGCAGACCGGCTGGCCGAGCAGCTCGGGCAATGCCCCCTCCCCCAGCGCCACGACCTCGCCGGCGACCTCGAGCCCGAGGATCGACGGCGCGCCCGGCGGCGGCGGATAAGCGCCGTTGCGCTGGGCGACGTCGGGGCGGTTGACCCCCGCCGCGGCGACTCGGATCAGCACCTGGCCGGGGCCCGGCCCGGGGACCGGACGGCGCACCGGCCGCAATATCTCGGGACCGCCCTTCTCCTCGGGGTCGATCGCGGTCATCCATTCGGGAATCTCGGCCATGGGTCCCCCTTTTCGGCCTCGGCGAGGCGCGCTTCTCGAAGGGTTTATTGACATGCGGCCCGCCAGGGTCAACGTTATGCCTATGGAGCCCGACGATCTTTTCGCGAAGCGCCCCGACGATCCGGTGACGCAACTCGTCCGGCAGGACATCGATCATCTGTCGGTCGACGAGCTGGAGGCGCGCATCGCCGCGCTGCAGGGCGAGATCGAGCGGTGCGGGACCAAGATCAGGAACGCCCTCAGCCATCGCGCAACGGCCGAAAGCCTGTTCAAGCGATGAGGACGCGCCTGCCGGAAAGCGGTGCACGCTTGCTCCGGCATGAGGTCTTGATGAACGGCCCAAGGCATCCGACATATGGTGAAGCGGCATGGCCCGGCCCATGCCGAACGGAGTAAAACGACCATGCCATCCTTCGCCCGCGAACTCGAACAGACGCTGCACAACGCGCTGAGCGCCGCCAGCAGCCGGCGCCACGAATATGCGACGCTGGAGCACCTGCTCCTCGCGCTGATCGCGGACGAGCATGCGTCGAAGGTGATGACCGCCTGCGGCGTCGACCTGAGCGAGCTGCGCAACGCGGTCACCAACTATCTCGACACCGAGCTCGACGCGCTCAAGGTCGAGGGCGAGACCGATCCCTCGCCCACCAGCGGCTTCCAGCGGGTCGTGCAGCGCGCGATCCTGCACGTCCAGTCGTCGGGCCGCGAGGAGGTGACCGGCGCCAACGTCCTCGTCGCGCTGTTCAGCGAGCGCGAGAGCTACGCCGTCTTCTTCCTGCAGCAGCAGGACATGAGCCGCCTCGACGCGGTCAGCTACATCAGCCACGGCGTCGGCAAGGCCGGCCAGCCCACCGAGCAGCGCGAGGTCAAGGGCGCCGAGGAGGAGAAGGCGCAAGCCAAGGCCGACGGCAAGAAGGGCGAGAGCGCGCTCAAGCAGTTCTGCGTCAACCTCAACGAGAAGGCCAAGAACGGCAAGGTCGATCCGCTGATCGGCCGCGGGCCCGAGGTCGACCGCACCGTCCAGATCCTGTGCCGCCGGTCGAAGAACAACCCGCTCTATGTGGGCGATCCCGGCGTCGGCAAGACCGCGATCGCGGAAGGGCTGGCGCGCAAGATCGTCGAGGGCGACGTTCCCGAGGTGCTGCTGCCGGCGGTGATCTACTCGCTCGACATGGGCGCGCTGCTCGCCGGCACCCGCTATCGCGGCGATTTCGAGGAGCGGCTGAAGCAGGTCGTGACCGAGCTGGAGAAGCTGCCCCACGCGGTGCTGTTCATCGACGAGATCCACACCGTGATCGGCGCGGGCGCCACCTCGGGCGGCGCGATGGACGCGTCGAACCTGCTCAAGCCGGCGCTGTCGGGCGGCACGATCCGCTGCATCGGATCGACCACCTACAAGGAGTTCCGCAACCATTTCGAGAAGGACCGCGCCCTGCTGCGCCGGTTCCAGAAGATTGACGTCAACGAGCCGACGATCGAGGACACGATCAAGATCATCACCGGCCTGCGCTCGGCGTTCGAGGAGCATCACAACGTCAAGTACACGCCCGACGCGATCAAGGCCGCGGTCGAGCTGTCGTCGCGCTACATCAGCGACCGCAAGCAGCCCGACAAGGCGATCGACGTGATCGACGAGGTCGGCGCCTCGCAGATGCTGGTGCCGCCGAACAAGCGCAAGAAGGTGATCACGCCCAAGGAGATCGAGGCCGTGATCGCGACGATGGCGCGCATCCCGCCGAAATCGGTGTCGACCGACGACAAGAAGGTGCTCGGCACGCTCGAGACCGACCTGAAGCGCGTCGTGTTCGGCCAGGACAAGGCGATCGAGGTGCTCAGCTCGGCGATCAAGCTGAGCCGCGCGGGCCTGCGCGATCCCGACAAGCCGATCGGCAACTATCTGTTCTCGGGCCCGACCGGCGTCGGCAAGACCGAGGTCGCGCGCCAGCTCGCCTCGATCCTGGGCATCCCGCTCCAGCGCTTCGACATGTCCGAATATATGGAGCGCCATTCGGTCAGCCGGCTGATCGGCGCGCCTCCGGGCTATGTCGGCTACGACCAGGGCGGCCTGCTGACCGACGCGGTCGACCAGCATCCGCACAGCGTGCTGCTGCTCGACGAGATCGAGAAGGCGCATCCGGACCTGTTCAACATCCTGCTGCAGGTGATGGACAACGGCAAGCTGACCGACCACCACGGCAAGACGGTCGACTTCCGCAACACCATCCTGATCATGACCACCAACGCCGGCGCGTCCGACATGGCGCGCGAGACGCTGGGCTTCGGCAACCTCACCCGCGAGGGCGAGGACGAGGAAGCGGTCAAGAAGATGTTCACGCCGGAGTTCCGCAACCGCCTCGATGCGATCGTCCCGTTCAGCTATCTGCCGGCCGAGGTCGTCGCGCGGGTCGTCGAGAAGTTCATCCTCCAGCTCGAGCTGCAGCTCGCCGACCGCGACGTGCACATCAGCCTCGACGAGGAGGCCCGGAACTGGCTGACCGCCAAGGGCTATGACAAGCTCTACGGCGCCCGCCCGATGGGCCGCCTGATCCAGGAGAAGATCAAGCAGCCGCTGGCCGAAGAGCTGCTGTTCGGCAAGCTCGTCCATGGCGGCGAGGTGAAGGTCAAGCTCAAGGACGACGCGCTGTCCTTCGAGATCGTCCCCGCCGCGCCCAAGCGCCCGAAGAAGGGCGGCGGCGCCAAGCCCAGGGTCAAGGCCTGAACCTTCGAAACGAAAAAAGGCCCGTCTCGAAAGAGGCGGGCTTTTTTTGATTACGTCATGCCGGCGGAGGCCGGCATCTCGGGCGGCTCCTGCGTCGGCCTCGCCTCCCCTCTCCTGAGATCCCGGCCTCCGCCGGGATGACGGGTGGGAGAGCTTTTTCCTCCGCCCCCATTGATCGGCGCGCGCCCAATCCTCATGTTCCACCCCGGCAACAACCGAGGATTCCACCCCCCGCATGACAGCATCCATCATCGACGCCCGCGCCGTTCGTCTCGCGCTGGGCAAGGGATCGGCGCGGGTCGATATCCTCAAGGGCATCGACCTCGCGATCCGGGCGGGCGAGACGGTGGCGCTGCTCGGGCCGTCGGGATCGGGCAAGTCGTCGCTGATGGCGGTGCTGTCGGGCCTCGAACGCGCCGATGAGGGCAACATCGACATCGCCGGGCTCGACTTCGGCCGGCTCGACGAGGACGCGCTCGCCGCCGCGCGGCGCGGGCGGATCGGGATCATCCTCCAGGCCTTCCACCTGCTGCCGACGATGACCGCGCTGGAGAATGTCGCGGTGCCGCTCGAACTGGCCGGCGAGGCCGATGCCTTCGCCCGCGCCGCCGCCGAGCTGGAGGCGGTCGGCCTCGGCCATCGGCTCGACCATTATCCGTCGCAGCTCTCGGGCGGCGAGCAGCAGCGGGTCGCGATCGCCCGCGCCACCGCGCCGCGCCCCGCCATCCTGTTCGCCGACGAACCCACCGGCAATCTCGACGGCGCCACCGGCGCGACGATCATGGACCTGCTGTTCGACCGCCAGCGCGAGACCGGCGCGACCCTGCTCGTCATCACCCATGATCCGGCGCTGGCGGCGCGCTGCGCCCGGATCGTCGAGATGCGCGACGGGGCGATCCTTTCCGACCGGGCGGCCGCGTGAAGACCGCCTGGGCGCTGGCGCTGCGCGACATGCGCGGCGGGCTGAAGGGGCTTCGCCTGCTGATCATCTGCCTGTTCCTCGGCGTCGCCGGGCTGGCCGGTGTCGGCAGCCTGTCGCACGCGATCACCGCCGAGCTCGACAGCCGCGGCCAGGAGATACTGGGCGGCGACATCGAGATGCGCGTCGCCCAGCGCGAGGCCGCGCCCGACGAACGCGCCGCCTTCGCCCGGCAGGGCCTGGTGTCCGAGACGATCCGGCTGCGCGCCATGGCCTCGCGCGCCGACGCGGCGGCAGCCGTGCTGGCCGAGCTCAAGAGCGTCGACGATCGCTGGCCGCTCTACGGCGCGCTGCGGCTGGAGCCGGGCGCGCTCGCCCCCCGCCCCGCCGGCCTCGACGCGATGGTCGCCCCCGCGCTGGCCGAGCGGCTGTCGCTGCGGATCGGCGACAGCGTGCGGATCGGCGAAATCAGCTTCCGGGTAGCAGGACTGATCGCCGAGGAGCCCGACCGGGTCGGCGAGGGCTTCACCCTGGGGCCGAGCATCCTCGTCTCGCGCGAGGGGCTGGCGGCGACCCGGCTCGTCCAGCCCGGCAGCCTGTTCACCGCGCGCTACCGCATCCGCCTGCCCGCCGACCGCGACGCCCATGCGATCGCCGAACGGCTCGGCGAGCGCTTCCACGACGCCAATTGGGAGGTCACCGACCGCACCAACGCCGCGCGCGGGCTGCGCCGGCTGGTCGACCAGCTCGGCCAGTTCCTGACGCTGGTCGGGCTGACCGCGCTGGTCGTCGCCGGGATCGGCGTCGGCAACGGCGTCGCCTCCTGGCTCGACCAGCGGCGGCCCGGCATCGCGACGCTCAAGATACTGGGCGCCTCGTCCGCCACCATCTTCCGCATCTACCTGATCCAGGTCGCGATCGTCTCGGCGGGGGCGATCCTCGCCGGCCTCGCCGTCGGCGCGGCGGTGCCGGCGATCGTCGGCCGGCTGGCGGGCGACGCGCTGCCGGTCGCGCCGAAATTCGCGATCTTCCCGCTGCCGCTGCTGATCGGCGCCGTCTACGGCCTGCTCGCCGCGCTGCTGTTCAGCCTGTCGCCGCTGGCGCGGGCGGGGCAGGTCAGCCCGGCGGCGATCTTCCGCGCGCGGGTCGAGCCGTTCGGCTGGCCGCGCTGGCGGGTGCTGCTGCCGATGCTCGGCGCGGGCCTAGGCATCGCCCTGCTCGCCGTCGCCACCGCGCGGCAGCCGATGCTGAGCGCCGGCTTCCTCGCCGCGACCGCCGGCATCTTCGCGCTGCTCGGCGCGATCGGCTGGCTGGTCCGGCGCGGCGCCCGCGCCCTGCCCCGCCCGCGCCGGCCGCTGCTGCGCCTCGCCATCGCCAATCTCCACCGCCCGGCGGCGCAGACCGACCGGCTGATCGTCGCGCTCGGCCTCGGCCTCACCCTGTTCGTGCTGCTCGCGGTGCTGCAGACCAGCCTGACCCACCAGATCGAGAAGACCGTCCCCGCCGTCGCGCCCAATTTCTTCGCGCTCGACGTGCCGACCGAGGATATCGACCGCTTCCGCTCGACCGTGCTCGCCCGCGCGCCCGGGGCGAAGATCGACAGCGTGCCCTCGCTGCGCGGATCGGTGGTGGCGGTGCGCGGCGTCCGCGTCACCGACATGAAGCCGGTTCCCAAGGGCGCGTGGATCCTCAACGGCGATCGCGGGCTGACCTATGCGGCCAGGCTCGCCGAGGGCAACGAGATCGTCGCCGGCCAATGGTGGCCCGCCGACTATGCCGGACCGCCGCTGATCTCGGTCGAGGAGCAGGCGGCCAAGGCGCTCGACCTCAAGCCCGGCGACAGGATGACCCTGTCGGTGCTCGGCGTCGAGATCGAGACGACGGTCGCGTCGATCCGGCGGGTCAACTGGGAGACGATGGGCTTCAACTTCGGCATCGTCTTCGCGCCGGGCGCGCTCGAAGGCGCGCCGCACAGCTACATGGCGACGATCGCGATCCCCGACGCGCGCGAGGCGGCGGTCAACCGCGCCGTGATCGCGGGCTTCCCCTCGGTGTCGCTGATCCGGGTCAAGGACGTGGTCGAGCAGGTCTCGTCGATCTTCGGCCAGCTCGCCACCGCGATCCGGGCGGCGGCGTCGGTGGCGCTCGCGGCCGGGGTCGCGGTGCTGGTCGGCGCGGTCGCCGCCTCGCGCCGCGCGCGGCTCTACGACGCGGTGCTGCTCAAGCTGCTCGGCGCGAGCCGCCGCCAGGTCCTGGCGGCGCAGGCGATCGAATATGCCCTGCTCGCCGCCATCATCGCGCTGCTCGCGCTGGCGGCCGGGACGGCGGCCGGCTGGTATGTCGTCACCCGGATCTTCGAGCTGGCCTGGGCGCCCGACTGGCCGATCGTGCTGGCGACGCTCGCGGCCGGGGCGCTCGGCACGCTCGGCATCGGCCTGCTCGGATCGCTGCCGGTGCTGGCGGCGCGGCCGGCGGCGGCGCTGCGGTCCTTATAGAGTGATTTCGAGGCAGATGGACTCATCTGCCGGCTCGGAAATCACGACAAACAAAGGAAAGCGGACTCGATCCGGTTCAACCTGAACCGGATCGAGTCTAGCGTCCGCTATAAAAATCTCGCCCGCGCCGCCGCGAGCGCCTCGGGCGTGTCGACGTCGATCACCACCCCCGGATCGTCGCAGGCGAGCGGCGTCGGCGGAGAGCGGGCGAGGATGTCGCGCCCGCCCTTGTCGCCGCTCAGCGCGGCCAGCGCCGGGAAATGGTCGCGGCCCCACGCCACCGGATTGCCCGGCGTCCCATCGAAGACCGGCCGGACGATCGCATCGGGCACGGATGCGGCAGCGAGGGCGCGGAGCGTCGCCGGTCGGACGAAGGGCATGTCGGCGAGGCCGATGACCGCCGCCGTCCAGTCCCCCGGCACCGCCGCCACCGCCGCCGCGAGCGAATGGCCCATGCCGAGCGCATGATCCTCGACCAGGACGAGGCGGGCGCGATCGGCGAACAGCGCGGCGACCGCACTGCCGGGCGCGACGGCGACGATCGGCCGATCGAAGCCGGCGGCGAGGAGCGCCTCGAACGCATGGAGGGCGAGCGGCCGCCCGCCCAGGTCGGCCGTCAGCTTGTCGGCGCCCATCCGGCGCGCGCTGCCCGCCGCCAGCAGGATCGCGCCGACGCTCACGCCCCGCGCAGCGCCGCCGTCGCGCCGGCGAGGATCGACAGCGCGATCTCCGCCGGGGTGGCCGCCGCGATCGGCAGGCCGGCGGGGCCGTCGATCCTGGCGATCGCCTCGGCCGTGCAGCCCGCCGCGCTCAGCCGCTCGATGCGCTTGACATGGGTGCGGCGCGACCCCAGCGCGGCGATGTAAAAGGCGTCGCTGCCGAGCGCCGCGACCAGCGCGGGGTCGTCGATCTTGGGATCATGGGTCAGCGTGACGACCGCCGTGCCGCCGTCGGGGCGCCATTCGGCCATCGCCTCGTCGGGCCAGCGGGTGTCGACCGCGATACCGGCGAAGCGATCGGCCGCCGCGAAGCTGTCGCGCGGATCGACGAGCTGGACGCGGTAGCCGAGCTGGCGGGCGAGCGGGACGAGATGCTGGCTGACATGGACCGCGCCGACGATCATCATCCTGAGCGGCGGCGGATAGAGGTTCACGAAGCGCCCCTCCTCCTCCCCGGCGTCGCGCGCGGCTTCGGCGGCGGCGCCGGTCGCGAGGTCGCTGGCGACGGCGATGGGGCGGCCCGCCCGGCGCTCGGCGGCAATGCGATCGAGCAGCGCGGGCGGGACATGCGCCTCGTCGATCGTCTGGATCAGGATGGCGATGCTGCCGCCGCAGGCGAGGCCGAAGCTCCAGGCGTCGTCGTCCGCGACGCCATAGTCGCGCCGGTCGAAGCCGCCCCCGGCCGCGAGCAGCGCCTGCGCCGCGACCAGCACGTCGCCCTCGACGCAGCCGCCGCTGACCGATCCCTCGAACAGCCCGTCGTCGCGGATGACGGCATGCGACCCGCGCCGGCGCGGCGCCGAGCCCCAGGTCTGCATCACCGTCGCCAATGCGACGCCATGGCCCTGGGCGAGCCAGAGGCGGGCCTTGCCGAGAAGATCGTCGAGTTCGTCGAGCATGATGGTCGTTCCGGCTCCGGTTCGCGACGGCACGGGGCTTGCCCGCGCCCGATGCGCGAGGCATGGGTTGCCCTTCCATTTCACGGGCGGACCGCCCAGCGCAAGGACCATCAATGACCGAAGCGACCATCGACGTCGTCGGGATCGGCAATGCGATCATCGACCTGCTCGCCCACGCCGAAGACTCGTTCCTGATCGAGCACAAGCTGAACAAGGGCGCGATGACGCTGATCGACGAGCCGACCGCCGAGCGGCTCTACGCCGCGATGGGATCGGCCACCCGCGCCTCGGGCGGATCGGCCGGCAACACCATCGCCGGGCTCGGGTCGCTGGGCGCCTCGTGCGGCTATATCGGCAAGCTGCGCGATGACGAGCTCGGCGCCGCCTATCGCCACGACCTGCTCGCCTCGGGCGTGCGCTTCACCACGCCGATGGCGAGCGACGGCCCGTCGACCGCGCGCTGCATCATCTTCGTCACCTCGGACGCCGAGCGGACGATGAACACCTATCTCGGCGCCTGCGTGAACCTGACTCCCGACGACATCGACGAGGCGCTCGTCGGGTCGGCGAAGGTCACCTATCTCGAAGGCTATCTCTACGACGAGCCGCATGCCAAGGCGGCGTTCCACCGCGCCGCCGACATCGCGCACGGCGCCGGCCGCAAGGTCGCGCTGACCCTGTCCGACGCCTTCTGCGTGCTGCGCCACCGCGCCGACTTCCTCGACCTGATCCGCGACCGGATCGACATCTTGTTCGCCAACGAGGCCGAGCTGCTCGCGCTGTTCGAGACCGAGGACCGCGACGCGGCGCTCGACCGGATCGCCGGCATGGTCGAGCTGGCGGCGGTGACGCTGAGCGCCGAGGGATCGGTGGTGGTGCGCGGCGGCGAGCGGGTGCGCAGCCCGGCCGCGCATATCGAGCGGGTGGTCGACACCACCGGCGCGGGCGACCTCTATGCCGCCGGCTTCCTCTACGGCCTGACCCAGGGCCTGCCGCTCGCCGAATGCGCGCGCATCGCCGGGCTGGCCGCGGCCGAGATCATCTCCCACTTCGGCGCACGGCCCGAAGTGCCGCTGCGCGAGTTCGCCGGGCTCGATTGAGTCGATCGAGGGCCCCCTCTCCCCGTCATTCCCGCGAAAGCGGGAATCTCACTTCTCTTCGTCCCCCGTCCGACAAGCATGGAAAGGCAGGGAGATCCCGGCTTTCGCCGGGATGACGGGAGATAGGTTTCCAAACAAAAAAAGGGCGGCCCGAGGGCCGCCCTTTTCGTATCGAGTGGTCCCGTCGCCTCAGAAGGCGCCGGCGTACTTCTCGTTGCCGACGAAGCCCATCTTCTCGACCTGGGCGCGCTTCGTCACCGCGAGGACGCGGTCGACGAGATCGTAGCGGGCCTGGCCATCCGGCTCCAGGTGGAGCTCGGGGATCGGGTTCATCGTCTGGGTGATGTCAAGATACTGGCGCAGACGCACCAGATCGATCGGCGACCCATTCCACAGGACCTGGTTGTCGGGCGTGATCACCACCTTGTTCTTCACCGGGTCGACCGGCGGCGGGGTGTTCTGGCCCGTGTCGACCGGCAGGTCGAGCTTCACCGCGTGGGTCTGGATCGGAATGGTGATGATGAACATGATCAGGAGCACCAGCATCACGTCGATCAACGGCGTGGTGTTGATGTCCATCATGGGCTCGCCTTCGGTCGTGCTTGCGGCCATTGCCATGACTTTAACTCCTCGAAAGCGAAATCAGAGACGCGCGCTGGCGTAGCCAGCCGGCGGTTCCGAAATGAAGCCGACGCGGGTGAAGCCTGCACGCTGCATCGTATAGACGGCACCGCCGATGCAACGATACGGGGTGTTGACGTCGCCACGGATGTGGACTTCCGGAAGCTCGAGGCCGGGGGCGTTGGGGCCACCCTGGCGGTCGATTTCCTTGCGCAGCTTGACCACGGCACGATCGATCAGCTCCTGCGCGGTCACCGGGGTCTGGCCCCAATAGACTTCACAGACGCCCGAGGACGAAGCCCGCACGGTGAGCGCGACGTTCTCCGGCTTGGTCGTCGTCGGTTCGAAGACCACGTTCGGAAGCTTGACCGGAACGGTCTGGATCACGACCGGCACGGTGATGAGGAAGATGATCAGAAGCACCAGCATGACGTCCACGAGCGGCGTCGTGTTGATGTCCGACATAGGGCTACCGTCTTCGGCGGGGCCGGCACTCATGGCCATCGGCAGAAATCCTATCTACTTGTCGGCTCTACGGATGACCGGCGCTGGGCCGGTTCCTGGCCTTTCTGTTTCTGGCGAAAGGGGCGGGTGCACGGACGCACCCGCCCCTGTTCGTCAGCCGCTTACTTCTTGACGGCCGGAGCCGGAGCGGCCTTGACCTGGGTCGCGGGCTTCACCGCGCCGGCCGAGACCATGTAGCCGTGCAGGTCGGTCGCGAAGGCCGAGATCTGCTCGGCGACGACCTTGTTGCGACGGATCAGCCAGTTGTAGCCGAGCACCGCGGGAACGGCCACGGCCAGACCCAGGGCGGTCATGATGAGCGCTTCACCGACCGGGCCGGCGACGGCGTCGATCGAGGCCTGACCGGCGGCGCCGATCTTGATCAGCGCGCGGTAGATGCCGATGACGGTGCCGAACAGACCGATGAACGGCGAGGTCGAACCGACGGTGGCGAGCACCGCGAGACCGTTGCCGAGCTTCGAGTTGATCAGCGCCTGGCTGCGCATCAGCGAGCCGGTCAGCCACTCATGCTGGTCGACCGGGTCGGTCAGCTTGGTGTGCTGGTCCTGGGCGAGCAGGCCGTCGTCGACGATCTGGCGATAGGCCGAGTTCTTCTCGAGCTTGGCCTGGCCGTCCTTCAGGCTCGGGGCCTGCCAGAAGCTGGCGCGGGCGCGCTTGCCCTGGTTGAGGATCTTCTGCTGCTCGATCAGCTTGGTGAACATGATGTACCAGGAAGCGGCCGACATCACGACGAGGATGATGAACACCGTCCAGGCGATCGTGCCGCCCTGCTCGAGGGCGGCCATCAGGCCATAAGGGTTGGAACCGGCGGCTGCGGGACTAGCCATAAACTTCTTATCCTTCTCTGAAACTGTCTTTGTTCTTCGGTCAGTGAAAAGCCGGGCGGGCAAGGGGTGCCGACCCGGCCAAAGCTCAATCCTTCGGGATCTGCCAACGGACGCGATTGCGATAGGTGAACGGCATCGGCTGGCCATTGCCATCCAGCTGGGCCTTGAAACGGGCCCGGCGGAGAAGCATCTGGCAAGCCTTGGTATCGAGCGACGGGAAGCCGCTCGAATTGGTCACCTTGCAGTCGGTCGCCTTGCCGTCAGGGCCGACGGCCAGTTCGAAGCTGGTCGTGCCCTGGTTCTCGGCGCGAAGGTCGGCCGAGGGATAATCCTCGGGCGTGACCCACTCACCCGGAGTACCGCGCGGCTCGCCACGGCGCGAAACCGCGGGCGGAGGGGGCGCGGGCGGCGCGGCGGGCGTAATGACCACCGGCGGCGCGACGGGCACCGAGACGATCGGAGGAGCCATGGTCGGCGCAACCTGGACGATCGGCGGAGGCGCCACGACGGGCGGCGGCTCGATCCGCGTCTCGGGCGGCGGCGGCGGCGGCTGATCCGGGGGCGGAGGAGCCTCTTCAGCAACGTCGAACGTCTTCAGATCGCGCGCGACCTTCTTCACGACGTTGTACGCAAGGCCGGTGACGAAGGCGTAACCGATGACGGCGTGAAGCACGATCACCAACGCAATCGACACCACCTTGCGGGTGCTCAGCGTTTGATCACCATAAGCCATTAAGGAACGACACTCCCTCCAATCCAGAAGCCAGCAAAAAAGTCCGGCATGCACCCACGGCTTCAGCCATCGGCGCCCGGCCCTACCCCGCCAGACATGTTCTAATATTTAGCGGAAGTGTGTCCTTATCGCGACAGTTCGATCGACGCAATAACCGAAAAGCCAGTTTGGTGGAGGCTTTCCGGCATGACACCGGCAACGGTTCGACGCTAAGGAACCGATGAAAGTAGCGTAGACAAGGATGAAGCCCATGCCCGCACCGGCCAAAAACCGTCAGATGCTTCGTTTTGGCACATTACTTGCTTTCAACCTTGTCGCAATGAGCGCCGCGGCGCCGGCGATCGCCCAGCCCCAGCCACCCGCCGCGACGCAGACTTCGGGAATCCGGGCCTTTTCCTACGCCGACCTGGCCGACCTGGCCCTCACCGCGCAGCTCATCGCGGGGGTCACCGTGATCAAGGCGGAGCGCCTAAAGGGTGAGCTTGCGCCCAATTTGGCGGCAGGAAAGGCCCGTTTTCTGATCGAGGCGCAGACCGGAATGCTGCTGCGCGGCGCCGATGGATTGGCCGGCACCGTCTCCTATATCGTCGACGTATCGCTCGATGCGCGAGGCAAGGCGCCGAAGCTCAAGAAAGCGCGGTTCATCCTGTTCGCGAACCGGGTGCCGAACCGCCCCCAGGAGATTCGCCTCACTTCGCCTTATTCTCAGCTCGACTGGACGCAAACGACCGAATCGACCCTCCGGGCGATTCTCACCGAGGCCACCGCGGCGTCGGCGCCGCCGCTCGTCACGGGAATCGGCAACGCCTTCCACGTCCCCGGCGCGATCCCCGGCGAAAGCGAATCCCAGATCTTCCTGACCACCGCCGACAACCGGCCGATCTCGCTGTCGATTCTCCGCCGTCCGGGCGAGCAGCCGCAATGGGCGGTGGCGCTCGGCGAGATGGTCGACGACAGCGCGCGGGCACCCGCCAGGGACACGATGCTCTGGTATCGACTCGCCTGTTTCCTGCCGGCGCGGCTGCCCGAGAAGGCGACGGCGGCGTTGTCGGCCAGCGACGCCGAGGCGGTTCGCGCCGACTATCGCCATGTGCTGACCCAGCTCGGCCGCTGCGGCCGGACGATCGAGCGCTGAGCCGGGAGGCAGGAGCCGACTCGCGGCCCCTGCCCGGACCGGTCAGAAGGAGCTGAGCTCCACCCCGACCTCGGCGCAGTCGGGATAGACGTCGGGCTTGCTGGTCGCGACGCGCAGGCCCTTCACCCCGGCGCGCGCGGCGACCAGCGTATAGATCTCGCGCGCGAGGGTCTCCTGCAGGTTGTAGCGCCGCCCCTCGACCAGCAGCAGGATCTCGCTGCGCAGGAAATCATAGTCCCAGGCGGCGGCGACCTCGTCGACCGCGGCGAAGCTCGCCTCGTCGAGCCAGACCTCGACCGTCACGGACACGCGCTGGGGATTGCCGACCTCGAAATCGTGGAAGCCGATGTCGACCGGCACCGCGAGGTCGCGCAGCACGATCCGCCGGGTGCGCGGGCCGAGATGATCGGGGACGAGGCCGTCGAGCCGGGCGGGGTCCATCAAAGCTCCATGAACTGTCATCAGGATTCCAAGAACTGAACGTCGCGCGGCAGGCCGAGGAAGCGCTGCCCGCCGTCGAGGGTGATCGTCTGCCCGGTGATGGTCGGCACCGCGATCAGGAAGCGCAGCGCGGCGACGATCTCGCTCACCTCGACGCCGCGCCCCAGCGGGTTGAGGCCGTGCACCTTGTCGAAATTCTCGCGGCTCTGCGGGCCCGAGACCAGCGTGACCGACGGCGCGATCGCGTTGACCCGGATGCCCCGGCCGGCGAGGCAGCGCGCGAGCAGCTCGTTGACCCCGGCGAAGGCGATCTTCGAGATGGTGTAGGTGAAGAAGTCGGGGTTGAGCTGCGACAGCTTGGCGTCGAGCATGTTGACGATCAGCCCCCCCGCCCCGTCCGGCACCGCCGCGGCGAAGGCGCGGGCGAGCAGCGCCGGCCCGCGCGCATTAGCGGCCATGTGCATGTCCCACGCGTCGATCGTGAAATCGTCGAGCGAATCATAGACGAAGGACGAGGCGCTGTTCACCAGCAGCGCCGGCGGCGGCATGCCGTCGAGCGCGGCGATCACGCGAGCCGGGCCGTCGGGATCGGCGAGGTCGGCCGCGACGGTCCGCGCGCGGGGCAGCCCCGCCGCCAGCGCCTGCGCCTCCGCCTGCGACCGGCGATAATGGATCAGCACGTCCCAGCCGTCGGCGGCCAGGGCGGCCGCGATCTCCGCGCCGATGCGCTTGGCGCCGCCGGTGACGATGGCGGTTCTGCTCGGTCCGAATTCGGGTGTCATCGCCACCTGCGATAGGCAATGCCCGAAAATCAGGCAAGCCGGGCGAGCATCCGGCCGATACGGGCCCCCAACGGCCTTATCCCCATCTTATCCACAGCCTGTCCCCAGCGGCTGGGGAAATCTCAGGCGGATGCGGACGGGCGAGCGGCGATCGCCGCATGCCAGCGCGCCAGCGCCGCTCGGCCCTCGCGCGGGTCGGGCAGGCGCGTCGCGATGCCGAAGTCGGCCGCTACGAAGGCGGCGATGTCGGCCATGGTGAAGGCGTCGCCCGCGACATAGCGCTGGTCCGCCAGATGCCGGTCGAGGACATCGGCAAAGGCGTTCCACATGCACTGCCCCCGCTCGACCAGCGCCGGAATCTGCGGAATCGGCGGCCATTCGCCGCTGACCGCACGATCGGCGAAGGTCGGCACCCGGTTGCGGAAATGCAGCGCCACCGCCTGGAACCAGTCATGCTCCACCCGGCGAAGCCAGGATTCGACCAGGCCGATCTCCTTCGCGGTCGCGCCGAACAGCGGCGGATCGGGGTAGAGCGCCTCGAAATAGCGGCATATCCCCAGCGAGTCGTCGATCGCCGTGCCGTCGTCGAGCACCAGCACCGGCAATTGCCGCTGCGGATTGGTGCGGACGAAATCGGGGCGCAAATGCTCGCCCGTCTTGAGGTCGACCGTCACCCGCTCGACGGCGATGCCCTTCTCCGCGAGGAAGATGCGGACCCGCCGGGGACTGGGGGCCCACGCGGCGTCGTAGAGCTTCATCGAACCGCCATCGGAATTTGCTTCACATTCATCTTCAAGACGCTAAAGGCGCGCATCCATTCCGGCAAGGACCTCCCCACCCGGCAAGGACAGGACCCGACACAGAATTGATCACGCTCACCCCCATCGCCGCCGTCGCCGCTTCGCACGTCGAACATCTGCTCGATCTCGCCTTCGGCACCGACCGGCACCAGCGAACCGCCTACCGGCTGCGCGAAGGGGTGGAAGCGCTGCCGGACCTGAGCCTCGCGGCGCTGGAGGATGGCGAGCTGATCGGATCGATCCAGTGCTGGCCGATCCAGCTCACCGGGGACGATGGGGATAGCACGCCGCTGATCCTGGTCGGCCCGGTCGCGGTGGCCCCCGGCCGGCAGCGCGCCGGGGTCGGCCGCATGTTGATGGACGCGGCGCTCGCCAAGGCCGACGCGGCGGACCGCGAGCCGATGATGCTGATCGGCGACGTCAGCTATTATGAACGCTTCTTCGGCTTCTCGTCGCGGCATACGCGCGGCTGGGCGGTTCCGGGCCCGGTCGAGCGCGACCGGCTGCTGGCGCGATTGCGCCCCGGCCAGGTGGTTCCGGGCCACGGCCGGCTCGGCCCCCGCGTCGCGGCCCTTGTCCCCGGCGACGATTGACGGCACATCGCCGTCATGCCCGAAACCACGCCGCCTCCCGATTTCGCCGGACTGTCGCTGAGCGACATCGCCGCCTTCGCGGCCGACAACCGCCTGCCGCCCGTCGAGAAATGGAATCCGGCGCATTGCGGCGACAGCTTCATGCGGATCGCCAGCGACGGCACCTGGTTCCATGAAGGATCGCCGATCGGCCGCGCCGCGATGGTGCGGCTGTTCTCGACGATCCTGCGGCGCGAGCCCGACGGCGGCTATGTCCTCGTCACCCCGGTCGAGAAGCTGTCGATCGCCGTCGACGACGCCCCGTTCGTCGCGGTCGAGATGAAGGTCGAGGGCGAAGGCCGGGAGCGCCGCATCGCCTTCCGGCTCAACACCGGCGACCTGGTCGTCGCCGACGCGGCGCATCCGCTGCGGATCGTCGAGCGCGACGACGGCCCGCATCCCTATGTCACGGTGCGCAAGGGCCTCGACGCGCTGATCGCGCGGCCGGTCTATTATGAAATGGTCAACCTCGCGCTCGACGAGGGCGGCGAGGACGGCGACCGGCCGGGGCTGTGGAGCGAAGGCAGCTTCTTCGCGCTCGACGCGCAATGACCGCGCTGGCCGACCGGCTGCGCGGCAGCTTCGCCGACGCGCGCGACGACGCCCCCCTGGTCGACGAGATCGGCCTGGTCGGCGACATCGCGACGCTGACCCGCGCCGCCGTGCTGGTGCCGATCATCGAGGCCCCCCGCCCCCGCGTGCTGCTGACCGTGCGCCACGAGGCGCTGCGCGCGCATGCCGGGCAGGTCGCCTTCCCCGGCGGCCGGCTCGATCCCGAGGACGGCGGCCCGGTCGACGCGGCGCTGCGCGAGGCGTGGGAAGAGGTCCGCCTGCCGAGCGAGCGGGTCGACGTGGTCGGCACGTCGCGTCCCTATGCGACCCGGTCGGGCTATCTGATCACCCCGGTCGTCGGCGTCATCCCCGAGGGGATCGAGCTCCACCCGCAGGAGGCCGAGGTCTCGGGCCTGTTCGAGGTGCCGCTCGACGTGCTGCTGGCGGAGGCCAACCATCTGCGCCGCTCGGTGATCTTCGAGGGCCGCCCGCGGCAATATTATGAGATCGACTGGCCCGACCAGCGCATCTGGGGCGTGACCGCCGGGCTGATCGTCGAGCTCGCCCCCCGGCTGCGCGGCGCGCTGGAGAGAGCGGCATGACGCTGCTGCCCGATGCCGCCTGGCGGCACCTTCCCGGGCTCGACCGGCTGCTCGACGCGCTCGGCGCGGCGGAAGGCGACGTCCGCTTCGTCGGCGGCGCGGTGCGCGACACGCTGCTCGGCCTGCCGGTCAAGGACATCGACTGCGCCACCCGGCTGCTGCCCGAGGAGAGCAGCCGCCGGATCGCCGCCGCCGGCTTCAAGGCGATCCCGACCGGCATCGCCCATGGCACCGTCACAGCGCTGCTGCCGTCGGGGCCGGTCGAGGTGACGACGCTGCGCCGCGATGTCGCCACCGACGGCCGCCGCGCCGTCGTCGCCTTCACCGACGAATGGCGCGAGGACGCCGCCCGCCGCGACTTCACGATCAACGCGCTGTCGGCCGATCCCGCGACCGGCGCGCTGCACGACTATTTCGGCGGCCGCACCGATCTCGACGCCGGGCTGGTCCGCTTCATCGGCGATCCGCTGCGCCGGATCGCGGAGGACCATCTGCGCATCCTGCGGCTGTTCCGCTTCCACGCCCGCTTCGGCCGGGGCACGCCCGATGCCGCCGCGCTCGACGCCTGCATCGCCCGCGCCAACGATCTGATGGCGCTGTCGCGCGAGCGGGTCGCCGACGAGCTGCTCAAGCTGCTCGGCGTCGCCGATCCAGCGCCGACCGTCCGGCTGATGCACGACAGCGGCATCTTCCGCCCGATCATCCCCGAGATCGACGGCGACGGCGTCGCCCGGCTCGACCGGCTGATCCCGCGCGAGGCGATCGCCGGGACGGCCCCCGATGCGCTGCGGCGGCTGGGCGCGCTGCTCCCGCCCGACCCGGTCATCGCCGCGGCGATCGCGCAGCGGCTCAAGCTCTCCAAGGCGGCGACCCGGCGGCTCGAACAGGCGGCCTCGGGAATCGACGATACGCCCCGCGCCCTCGCCTATCGCTTCGGCGCGGAGGTCGCGGCGGACCTGCTGCTGCGCGGCGAGCGGCCGGCCGAGGCGCTCGGCCTCGATACGCTCGACGGCTGGGAACGGCCGCGCCTGCCGATCGGCGGCGGCGAGCTGATCGCGATGGGGCTGAAGGCCGGGCCGGTGGTCGCGGCGACACTCCAGGCGATCGAGCGGCGCTGGATCGCGGAGGGCTTTCCCGGCGACGCGCGCGTCGCTGAGCTCGCCGCCGAGGCGATGGCTCAGGCCGGACGCGACCGCAGATAGGCGAAGGCCTCGTCCGACGGCAGCGGCCGGGCGAAATAATAGCCCTGGGCGATGTCGCAGCCGAGCCCGATCAGCGTCTCGATCAGCGCTTCCGATTCGACGCCCTCGGCGGTCGTCGCCATGCCCAGCGCCGAGGCGAGGCCGAGGATGGCGCGGACGATCGCGACCGAGTCGCGGTCATGGAGCATCGGCGCGACGAAGCTGCGGTCGATCTTCAGCACGTCGATCGGCAGCCGCTGCAGATAGGTGAGGCTCGAATAGCCGGTGCCGAAATCGTCCATCGCGATGGTGACGTCGAGGCCGTGGATCGCGCGCAGCACCCGGGCGATGCCGTCCGGATCGGTGACGATGCAGCTTTCGGTCAGCTCGATCTTGAGCCGGCTGCCGGCGATGCCGCTTTCGGTCAGCGCGGCCTTGATCGCCGAGACGACGTCGTCGCGCTGGAACTGCACCGCCGAGACGTTGACCGCCATATGGACCGGCAGCGGCGCGCCCGCCCGGCGGTCCCATTCGGCGAGGGTGCGGGTGGCGGCGCGCAATGCCCAGCGGCCGAGCGCGACGATCAGCCCCGACTCCTCGGCGACCGGGATGAAGTCGACCGGGGAGATCGCGCCCTTTTCGGGATGGTCCCAGCGGGCGAGCGCCTCGAAGCCGATCACCCGGCCGGTCGACAGTTCGATCAGCGGCTGGAAGGCGAGATGGAGCTGGTCGCGCTCGATCGCGCGGCGCAGCTCGGTCTCCAGGCTGAAGCGCTGGCGCGCGGTGACGCTGTCGCCGGCCTGGTAGAGTTCGGCATGACCCGACTGCTTGGCGCGCTTCATCGCGATCTGGGCGTTGCGGATCAGGTCTTCGGCATCGTCGATCGCGGGCGCCATCATCGCCACCCCGACCGCGCAGTCGATCTTGATCTCGAGATCGCCGAGCCGGATCGGCGTGGCGAGGCAGGCCTGCATGCGGCGCGCAGCCGCGATCGCCTCCGACGGATCGTCGGCGACGCCGAGCAGCACCGCGAATTCGTCGCCGGCCAGCCGCGCCAGCACGTCGCCCGCGCGCAGCGCCGAGACCAGGCGGCGCGCCACGGTGATGATCAGTTCGTCGCCGGCCAGCGAGCCGACCCCCTCATTGACCCGGCTGAAGCGGGTGAGGTCGATCAGCAGCACCGCGAACTGGCGCCCCTCGGCCGCATAGTTGAGCATCGCATGCTCGGCCTGCTCGGCGAAGGCCGCGCGGTTGGGCAGGCCGGTCAGGCTGTCGCGCAGCATCTGGGTGCGCAGCGAGCGTTCGCCCTCGACCTGCTGGGTGCGGTCGATCAGCGACAATATGCAGCGCGGCACGGGTGATTCGCCGCCCGACAGGCGCGACAGGCGGACCGCGAAATGGCGTCCGCTGATGCCGTCGCCCTCCTGCATGTCGAACGACCGATCGCTCTCGTCGCCGTTCAGGAAATCCTCGATCTCGGGGAGCAGCGGCAGGGCGATGCCGACGCACAGGTCGCGGCCCGGATCGATCTCGCGGCGGCTGCTATGACGGTCGGCGAGCTGCAGGAAGGCGCGGTTTCGCGCCAATATCGCCGGTTTCCGATCGACCAGGCAGACCAGCGCGATCGCGATCGGCAGGGTGTCGATGAACTCCTGCTGCGCGGCCGAGCGCGGCGTGTCGAGCAGTTCCTGGAGCGCGGCGGGGAGCTTGTGCACGGGCAATGAGGGATCGCTGCCGACCCGATCGGATGTGGACATGATATGGGTTTTCGCCGCCCGCATGGTCGAACGGCATTAGCAGCACAGGGTTAATGCTCTGTTTCTACGGGATAGCTCCCGCCGCTATCCCCGAAACCGGTTGTCGCGGGGGAAGCCGACCGGCGGCATCCGTCCCGCCGCGCCGCGCGCCGCGCGCCACGGGGTAAGGTCGGCCTCGGTCCGGGTCCGCCCGGTATCCCCGCCCATCGTCCAGCTCAGCCCGTCGTCGAGCCTGAAGCTGATCGCGTCGGACAGGCCGCCGTCCTTGTAGCGCTGGATGGTGACGCCCTGCCCGCGCGCCATGCGCGGCAGCTCGCCGAGCGGGAAGATCACCATCTTCCGGTTGTCGCCGATCGCGGCGACATAGTCGTCGGTCGGCGCGACCGGATGGACGACCTTGAGCCGCCCGCCCTCGCGCAGGTTGACGACCTGCTTGCCCTTGCGCGTCTCGGCGGTGACGTCGGCCATGTCGACGACGAAGCCCTTGCCGTCGCCCGAGGCGAGCAGCAGCTCGGCGCCCGGCTTCGCCGCCAGCAGCGCCGCCACCCGCGCGTCGGCGTCGATGTCGGCGAACAGCCGCACCGGCTCGCCGAAGCCGCGGCCGCCGGGCAGCTTGTCCGCCGGCAGGGTGTAGAAGCGGCCCTGGTCGGTCGCCAGCAGGATGCGGTCGGTGGTCTGGGCGCGGATCGCGTGGGCCGGGCCGTCGCCCTCCTTGAACTTGACCGCCGCCTGCGCCGCCTCGTCGAGATGGCCCTTCATCGCGCGGATCCAGCCGCGTTGCGACAGGATCACCGTCACCGGCTCGCGCTCGACCATCGCCTCGAGCGGAATCTCGCGCGCCGGTGCGGCCTCGGACAGCAGGGTGCGGCGCGCGCCGAGCGCGGTCTCGGGGCCGTAGCGCTCGCGCAGCGCGGCGAGGTCGCGCTTCATTCGGGTGCGCTGCCGCGCCGGGCTGGCGATCAGCGCCTCCAGCTCCTTGCCCTCGGCGTCGAGCGTCGCGCGCTCCCGGGTGAGCTCCATCTCCTCGAGCCGGCGCAGGCTGCGCAGGCGCATGTTGAGGATCGCCTCGGCCTGGCGGTCGGTCAGCCCGAACTCGGCCATCATCACCGGCTTGGGCTCGTCCTCCTCGCGGATGATCTGGATGACCCGGTCGAGGTTGAGATAGACGATCAGATAGCCGTCGAGCAGCTCGATCCGGTCGGCAATCTTGGCGAGCCGGTGCTGCGAACGGCGGATCAGCACCTCGAACTGGTGCTTGAGCCAGGCGGCGAGCGCCTGCTTGAGGCTCATCACCAGCGGCGTGCGCGTGTCGTCGAGGACGTTGAGGTTGAGCGAGACACGGACCTCCAGCTCGGTCAGCCGGAACAGGCTCTCCATCAGCATGTCGGCGTCGACCGTGCGGCTGCGCGGTTCGAGGACGATGCGGATCTCCTCGTCGCTCTCGTCGCGGACATCGGCGAGGATCGGCAGCTTCTTGTCGTTGATCAGCTCGGCGATCTGCTCGATCAGCTTCGACTTCTGGACCTGATAGGGGATCTGGCTGACCACCAGGTGCCAGCCGCCGCCCTTCTCGTCGACCTTCTCGATCTTCGCGCGGACGCGGAAGGCGCCGCGCCCCGTCGCATAGGCCTCGGCGATCGTCGCCGGGCTGTCGACCAGCACGCCGCCGGTCGGGAAATCGGGGCCCTTCACATGGTCGAGCAGCTCGGCGGTCTCGGCCTCGGGCTTGTCGATCAGCAGCACCGCGGCGTCGATCAGCTCGGCGACATTGTGCGGCGGGATCGAGGTCGCCATGCCGACGGCGATGCCGCTGGCGCCGTTGGCGAGCAGGTTCGGGAACAGGCCGGGGAAGATCTCCGGCTCCTCCTCCTCGCCATTGTAGGTGGGGCGGAAATCGACCGTGCCCTCGTCGAGGCCGGCCATCAGCTCGCCCGCCGCCGCGGTCAGCCGCGCCTCGGTATAGCGCATCGCCGCGGCGTTATCGCCGTCGACATTGCCGAAATTGCCCTGCCCGTCGACCAGCGGGTAGCGCAGCGAGAAGGTCTGGGCGAGGCGGACCATCGCGTCATAGACCGATTGGTCGCCATGCGGGTGATATTTGCCGATCACGTCGCCGACGACGCGGGCGCATTTCTTGTAGCCCGACGCCGGATCGAGCCGCAGCAGCCGCATCGCCCAGAGCAGGCGCCGGTGCACCGGCTTCAGCCCGTCGCGCACGTCGGGCAGCGAGCGCGCCGTGATCGTCGACAGGGCGTAGACGAGATAACGATCGGACAGGGCGCTGTCGAAGGGGGTGTTGCGGACGCTGTCTTCGGGCAGCTCGGCGATATCGGTCATGGACAAGCTCTAGCGAGGAAAGTCGCCGCTTCCAAGTTCCTCCCCATCACAGATGGGGAGGGGGACCATCCGCAGGATGGTGGAGGGGTGGGGTCGCAAGACGGCGCTAACGCGCCCCCCTCCACCGCCTGCGGCGGTCCCCCTCCCCGAGCTTCGCTCAGGGAGGATTTCAGCCCGCCCGCACTTCGGCCATCAGCCACTCGCGAAAAGCCTTCACCTTGGGCGAACCATGCTTGTGCTCGGGATAGACCAGCCAGAAGCTGCCGCCGTCGCCGACATGGGGGAAGAGCTGGACGAGCCGCCCCGTCGCGAGCTCGAACGGCCAGAAGCGCGGCGTCAGCATCGCCACCCCCTCCCCGGCCGTCGCCGCCATGCCCTCGATCACCTGCGAGTCGACGTGGATCGACCCACGGTCGAGATCGTCGGGGACGGCGACGCCGACCTCCGCGAACCACGCCCGCCACCAGACGTCGTCGGAGTTCATCCGCAGCGTGTCGAGAAGCTGGGCCGGATCGGTGAACGGCCCCATCCGATCGATATAGGCCGGGCTGCACATCGGCGTGAACTCGGCGCCGAACATCTCGATCGCGCGCAGCCCCGGCCACTCGCCCTGGCCGATGCGGATGCCGACGTCGACCTCGTCGCGGGCGAAGTCGACCAGCTCGTGGCTGGCGAGCAGCCGCACCGCGATATCCGGCTTGGCGAGCTGGAAGCGGGCGAGGCGCGGGCCGAGCCAGCCCGCGGCGATGCCGGGCGCGGCGCTGATCGTCAGCACCCCGCTTTCGGCGAGACGGACCTTGGCGAAGGCCTCGTCGAGCCGGTCGAACGCGGCGGTGACGGCCGGCGCCAGCCGCTGCCCCGCCGGGCTGAGCGAGACGCGCCGGCCGCTGCGCACGAACAGCGGCGTGCCCAGCCGGTCCTCGATCATCCGTATCTGGTAGCTGACCGCCGCCTGGGTCATCGCCAGTTCCTCGGCGGCGCGGGTGAAGTTGAGGTGCCGGGCCGCAGCCTCGAACACGCGCACCGCGCTGAGCGGCGGGATCTGTCGGGCCATAATGATAAACCCTCCTTATCTAGGAGGATCGATAACCGATTGGCGCCGGACAAGGAACAGGCATATTTGAAAGGCCGTCACCAAGGAGGACATGATGATGGCACAGATAAGGACGAAGCAGGCAACCCCTCGCCCGATGGGGTTGCGCGAACGGATCGGCGGCGCGATCCGCTGGTGGGCGGAACATCAGGCCTGGCCGGCCACCGAGGACATCCGCGTCGAATGGCGCCGGCCGGTCCGCAACGGACCGACGCAGAGGAAGGGGTGACGAACGCGCGGCAAGGCGGCATGCTGGGTCGATAACCAGAATGGATGCCGCCTGCCGATGCACCGCTTCCCCTCGCTTCCGCTTTCCCTCCTGGCCCTGATCCTGGCCGCTCCCGCCACCGCCATCGAGCTCAGCCTGCCCCAGCCGCTGCCGATCGAGCGCCAGGTCCCCGCCGCCCGCGACATCGCCTATCCCGGCACGATCGAGCTGACCGTCGACGCGACCGACGTGGCGCGCGGCGTCTTCCGCATCCGCGAGCAGATTCCGGTCGCCGGCGCGGGCAGGCTCTATCTGCTCTATCCGCAATGGCTGCCGGGCAACCATGCGCCGCGCGGGCCGATCGACGACATCGCCAACATCGCGATCGCCGCCAACGGCCGGCCGCTGGCGTGGAAGCGCGACCCGGTCGACGTCTACGCGATCCAGGTCGACGTGCCCGAGGGCGCCCGGTCGATCGCGCTGTCGTTCGACTATGTCTCGCCCACCAGCAGCTCGCAGGGCCGGGTGGTGATGACCGGCGACATGCTGAGCCTGCAATGGAACCTGACCGCCTTCTATCCGGCCGGCTATTTCACCCGGCGGATCATGGTCGCCCCCAGCGCGGTGCTGCCCGCCGGCTGGGGCTATGGCACGGCGCTGGAGCCCGCCTCGCCCAGGGGATCGGCGACGGTCGCCTTCCAGCCGGTCAATTTCGAGACGCTGGTCGACAGCCCGCTGCTGGCGGGCCGCTATTTCCGGCAGGTCCAGCTCAGCCCCAAGGTCCGCCTGAACGTCGCCGCCGACCATCCCGACGAGTTGCAGGCGAGCGACGCCCAGATCGAGGCGCATCGCCGCCTCGTCGACCAGGCGGTGAAGCTGTTCGGCGCCCAGCATTACGACCATTACGACTTCCTGCTGTCGATCAGCGACCGGCTCGGCGGGATCGGCCTCGAACATCAACGGTCGAGCGAGAACGGCGTCGCCACCGGCTATTTCACCCGCTGGGAGGAACAGACCGCGCGGCACAACCTGCTGCCGCACGAATATGTCCATAGCTGGAACGGCAAGTATCGGCGCGGGGCCGATCTCTACACCCCCGACTACAGCGTGCCGATGCGCAACTCGCTGCTGTGGGTCTATGAGGGGCAGACCCAATATTGGGGCTATGTGCTGCAGGCGCGATCGGGCCTCGTCTCGCCCGACGACACGCTCGCCTATCTGGCGATGGCGGCGGCGCAGCTCGACGGGCGGCCGGGCCGGCAATGGCGCCCGCTGATCGACACCACCAACGACCCGATCATCGCCGCGCGCCGGCCCCAGCCCTGGACCAGCCTCCAGCGGTCGGAGGACTATTACAACGAGGGCATGCTCGTCTGGCTCGACGTCGACATGCAGCTGCGCGCGCTGACCGGCGGGCGGCGCTCGCTCGACGATTTCGCGCGCGCCTTCTTCGGCATGCGCGACGGCGACTGGGGGACGCTGACCTACACGCTCGACGACGTCGTCGCGACGCTCGACGGCATCGCCGCCCACGACTGGGCGGGCTTCCTGCGCGACCGGGTCGAGCAGGCCCGCCCGCATGCGCCGCTCGACTGGATCGCCAAGGGCGGATACCGGCTGGTCTATTCGAACAAGCCGACCAATTTCTGGCGGATCGAGGAGCGCCGGCGCAAGGTCGCCGACTTCAGCTATTCGCTGGGCCTCGTGATCGACAGCGGCGACCGCCGGATCGAGCAGGTGATCTGGGACGGCCCGGCCTTCGCCGCAGGCCTCACCAACAGCGACAGCATCGTCGCGCTCGACGGCGAGAGCTTCGATGGCGCCAAGCTTGCCGAGCGGATCGACGACGCGACGACGACGCGCAAGCCGATCGAGCTGCTGGTCCGGCGCGGCGACCAGTATCGGACGGTCGCCATCCCCTATTATGGCGGCAACCGCTATCCGCGCCTGGAACGGATCGAGGGCGGTTCGGCATGGCTGGACGTGTTGTTGAAGCCGAGGGGGTAAGTCTCCCCCTTTACACCGTCACCCCAGCGAAGGCTGGGGTCCATGTCTGTATTCTTCTCAGATGCCATCTGGCTGACGAGAGACATGGCCCCCTGCCTCCGCAGGGGTGACGGTTAAAATTGATCAGCCCACGAAGGCCTTCTCGATGACGAAATCGGCGGGCTTGGCGTTCGAGCCTTCCTCGAAGCCGAGCCGCTCGAGGATCGCCGAGGAGTCGCGGATCATGTCCATGCTGCCGCACATCATGACGCGGTCGGTCGCCGGATCGAGCTTCGGCTCGCCGTCGATGCCGTCGAACAGGCCGCCATTCTCCATCAGCGTGGTGATGCGCTGCTGGCGCGGGAAAGGCTCGCGCGTCACGATCGGCAGGTAGCGGAACTTGGCGGCGGCCTCCTCCTCGACCAGCGGGTCGCCGGCCAGCCGGCTCTCCAGCAGGTCGCGGAAGGCGAGGTCGCTGAGGTGGCGGACGCTGTGGACGATGACCACCTGCTCGTAGCGCTCATAGATGTCGGGATCGCGCATCACCGACAGGAAGGGCGCGAGGCCGGTGCCGGTGGCGAGCAGGAACAGCCGCTTGCCCGGGGTCAGCGCGTCGGCGACCAGCGTGCCGGTGGTCTTGCGGGCGAGATAGATCTCGTCGCCCGCGATGATGTGGCGCAGGCGCGAGGTCAGCGGGCCATCCTCGACCGCGATCGACAGGAATTCCAGCTCGTCCGAATAGGAGGGGCTGGCGATCGAATAGGCGCGCAGCAGCGGGCGCGCCTCGGTCGGCAGGCCGATCATCACGAATTCGCCCGAGCGGAACCGCAGCGACGCCGGACGATCGACCGCGAAGCTGAACAGATGCTCGTTCCAATGCTTCACCCAGAGGACCGTCTGGATGTTGAAGGCGTCGTTCGGGGCGATCTTCACCGCTTCCGTACGGCTGCTCATGAAAAACTTCCTTTCAAAACCGTCTCTCGGCCACGTCGGGGACCCCATAGAGCGCAGGCGGCCCCTATGCCACATCGGAATAGTTTGGCGGCTCGACAGTTCAGCTTCATCGCGCCGATCGCGAAGGGAAATGGGACGCCCGCGAAAGGAAGCAACCCCGCCCGTCCCCCGGAGTTGGGACGGACGGGGCGCTCGAGCCGCCCTGGGGCGGAACCGGTCGTCCGCCCGCTAGGGGCGGAACAGCGGAGAGGAGGAGCCGCGATCGCGCGGCGGCAGGCTTTGGGCGAGCCGGTCGAGCCCGTCCTGCGCCTGGGCCCGGACACGCCCCGGCTCGACCAGGTCGATGAAGCGATCGAGAAGCTCCTCGCCCTCGGGCCACCAGCCGAGGCCGTCGGCCGGCGCGAAATGGCCGCAGGCGCCGAAGCGGGCGAAGCCGGCGCCCCACTGGCGCGCCAGGCTGAAGGCGCGATCGGGCGACAGCGCGGGATCGTCGTCGCTGGCGACGAGCAGCGCCGGAAAGGAGAAGACCTCCGACGGCAGCGGCGCGAAATCGCTAAGGCGCGGATCGGCGTCGGCCGCCGCGGGGTCGCCCGGCGCGATCAGCAGCGCGCCGGCGACCGCCGCCTCGCTCTCGCTGCTCATCAGCCCGGCCCAGGCGGCGATGGTCAGCGCCCCCACCCCATGGCCGACGAGGATGACCGGCGCGTCGAGACGGCGCAGAGCATGGTCGAGGCGGGTGACGAGGCTGTTGCGATCGGGACGGCGCGCCTGGCCGAGGTCGACCAGCCGGCAGTCGATCCGGCTGTCGATCCAGTGGCGCAGCCAATAGCCCGGCTCCCCGCCGTCGAGGTCGGGCAGCAGCAGCGTCAGCGGCGCTGCGGAAGGATGTTCGAAACGGGGTGCCGCCATGATCCGACCCTCCTCGACTCGGCGGCTCGGAGGCCGCGTGATCGAGGCGTCAGATTATGTCTAGTCGCGCGGTTGTAAATAGGCGCTGCGACCAAATGCGGCGAGAATGCGGCAGGCCGGGGCGCCCCAGGGACGCTCCCGAAACGACCCGACCTAAGCCCTTGAAATCACTTGCCGCGATTCTTGCGGTGGCTTTCGAGGTCGAGGATCATATTCTCGCCGTCGGGCATCAGTCCGAGCCGGCGGGCGATCTCCTGATAGGCCTCGACCTCGCCGCCCAGGTCCTGCCGGAAGCGGTCCTTGTCGAGCTTCTCGCCGGTCGCCATGTCCCACAGCCGGCAGCCGTCCGGGCTGATCTCGTCGGCCAGGATGACGCGGCTATAGTCATTGTCCCAGAAGCGGCCGAATTCGAGCTTGAAGTCGACCAGGCGGATGCCGATCCCGGCGAACAGGCCGCACATGAAGTCGTTCACGCGGATCGCCATGTCGGCGATGTCGTGCATCTCCTCCTGGCTGGCCCAGCCGAAGCAGGCGATATGCTCGTCGGCGACCATCGGATCGCCCAGCGCGTCGTCCTTGTAATAATATTCGATGATCGTGCGGGGGAGCTGGGTCCCCTCCTCGATCCCCAGCCGCTTGGTCAGCGAGCCGGCCGCGACGTTGCGGACCACGACCTCGATCGGCACGATCTCGACCTGGCGGATGAGTTGCTCGCGCATGTTGAGGCGGCGGATGAAATGGGTCGGGACGCCGATCGTGCCGAGCATCGTGAAGATATGCTCGGAGATGCGGTTGTTGAGCACGCCCTTGCCGTTGATCGTGCCCTTCTTCTGGGCGTTGAACGCGGTGGCGTCGTCCTTGAAATACTGGATCAGCGTGCCGGGCTCGGGGCCCTCGTACAGGATCTTGGCCTTGCCTTCGTAGATCTGGCGGCGGCGGGTCATCTATCGGGCCTCCGGGGGCGCGGGAAACAGAGAAGCCCCGGCGGCAACGTCGATTCGGACGTGCCGCCGAGGCAGTTCGAACCCGCCTTTACCGCGATTGCCCCTCCCACGCAAACAATGCCGCATCGCCGCGAGATTCTACGTGCATTCCTTCGTAGAGAGGCCTAAGCGGCGCGCCGGCTTCGCCGCTTGAGGGCGTATTTGATGCGAAACGACATGGCCGACCCCGAAGGGCCGCCGCGCAAGGGCCGTCTCCGCGAAGAAGGCATGGCGGCGCTGACGCTGGGCGCGCTCGGCGTCGTCTTCGGCGACATCGGCACCAGCCCGATCTACGCCTTTCGCGAGGCGCTGGGCCAGGCGGCGGAGGACGGGATCGTCGCCGGCGAGATCCTCGGCGTGCTCAGCCTCGCGCTGTGGGCGCTGATCCTCGTCGTCACCTGCAAATATGTGCTGTTCCTGATGCGCGCCGACAACAACGGCGAGGGCGGCGTGCTGGCGCTGATGACGCTGGCGCAGCGCTCGACCCGCCGCCGCCGGACGCTGGTGATGGCGCTCGGCGCGATCGGCGCGGCGCTGTTCTACGGCGACGGGGTGATCACCCCCGCCCTGTCGGTGCTGTCGGCGGTCGAGGGCCTCAAGACCATTCCCGGCCTCGAACATTCGGTGTCGCGCGGCGAGATATTGCTGATCACCTCCGCGATCCTGATCGGCCTGTTCCTGATGCAGGCGCGCGGCACGCGGATCGTCGGACGGCTGTTCGGCCCGGTCTGCCTGGTCTGGTTCGTGACGATCGGCGGCATCGGCCTGATCCACATCGCCGACCAGCCGGCGATCCTGGCCGCGCTGCTGCCGCACAACGGCGTGCTGTTCATGGCCAATCACGGCGTCGCCGGCATGTTCGTGATGGGCGCGGTGTTCCTGACCGTGACCGGCGCCGAGGCGCTGACCGCCGACATGGGCCATTTCGGCGCGAAGCCGATCCGCACCGGCTGGCTGGCGATCGTCTTCCCGGCGCTGGCGCTCAACTATCTCGGCCAGGGCGCGTTCGCGCTCCACCGGCTGGAGGTCGCGTCGGCGCGGGGAGTCGAGTTCGTCAACCAGGACTGGTTCTTCCTGATGGCGCCCGGCCTCGCCCGCATCCCGCTGGTGATCCTGGCGACCTGCGCCACCGTGATCGCCAGCCAGGCGGTGATCACCGGCGCCTATTCGCTGACCCGCCAGGCGATCCAGCTCGGCCTGCTGCCGCGCCTCAAGATCCGCCAGACCTCCGAACATGCCGCCGGGCAGATCTACCTGCCGACGATCACCATGCTGCTGTTCGTCGGGGTGATGGTGCTGGTGCTGGGCTTCGGCTCCTCCTCGGCGATGGCGGCGGCCTACGGCGTGTCGGTGTCGGGGACGATGGTGGTGACGACCTGCCTCGCCTTCCTCGTCGTGCGGCGGAGCTGGGGCTGGGGCTGGCCGCTGACGGTCGCCGTCATCGTGCCGCTGCTGTTGCTCGACCTGTTCTTCTTCGGCGCCAACATCCTGCGCATCTACGAGGGCGGCTGGGTGCCGCTGATCGTCGCGGGCGGGGTCGGCCTGCTGATCGTGACCTGGGTGCGCGGGCGCAAGCTGCTGCTGGCGATCGACCAGAGCCAGGCGATCGAGCTCGAGGAGCTGGCGCGCATGCTCCGCGCCCGACCGCCCGAGCGGGTGCCCGGCATGGCGATCTTCCTGTCGTCGGGGATGGAGGCCGCGCCGAGCGCGCTGCTCCACAACCTCAAGCACAACAAGATCCTGCACGAGCGCAACCTGGCGCTGACCATCAACACGGTGAACCAGCCGGCCGTGCCCCCCGCCCAGCGGCTCGACATGACCAACATCGACGAGAATTTCACCCGCGCGGTGCTCAACTACGGCTTCATGGAAAGCCCCGACATCCCGCGCGACCTGGCCTTCGCGCTGCGCCATGGCGACAACAAGCTGGAGCCGATGCAGACCAGCTATTTCATCGGCCGGTCGACGCTGCGCCCGTCGAAGCACAGCGGCATGCCCTTCTGGCAGGACCTGCTGTTCATCTTCCTCTACCGCAACGCGTCCGACCCGACCGACTTCTTCCGCATCCCGCCCAATCGGGTGGTGGAGCTGGGATCGCAGACCACGATCTAGCCCCCTTCCGGTCGTGATCGGCTCCCGCGGACTTCCTGACCTTTCCGTCATTCCCGCGAAAGCGGGAATCCACGGTCACGGAGCATTTCGTCTCTTGCGGGCCGCCGTCCATGGATTCCCGCTTTCGCGGGAATTGTCTCTCGGGAAAATGATTTAAGAGTGGGTGGCTGGCGAGACGAGCTGCGGGGTGGCCACCCCGCAGCTCGTGGCGGCAAGGCGCCCGTGCGGGAATAGGTCGAAACGACCGACGTCATCCAGGGCTCTTGTCGCCCCAGCTTCGCATCGCTTGCTGACTTGAATGGGCCGCCTTTCGGCACGCCCGCAGACAATTCGAAGCATGGGACCCCAAGATGATACGATATGCCGACGAAATCCAGACAGCTCTTGGCCTCGACGTATCCCAGGACAGCGTGACCCTGTTCGACAGCGTAACCGGCCAGACCCTCACCATAGCCAACGAGACCCAGGCCCTCACGGCCGCGCTCGATCCGCTGCGCAACCGCGATCTGGCCGTATGCGAAGCGACCGGAGGCCATGAGGACAAGCTCCTCGCCGTCCTCTGCGGCCTCGCCATCCCCGTTCACCGCGGTGATGCCGCCAAGATCAAGGCCTATATCCGCTCCTTCGGCAAACGCGCCAAGACCGACCCCATCGATGCCCGCTGGCTCAGCCGCTACGCCATCGACCGCAGTCCCGGCCTGATGCGCTGGCAACCTCCCGAGCCTTGCCAGGCCCAGATCAGCCTCCTCGTCTCACGACGCCTCGATCTCGTCGCCATGAAGCGCCAGGAAACCAATCGCCTCAAGGCCCCTCGTGGGCATCTCGTCGCCGACGACATCCGCGACCATATCGCCGATCTCGAACACCGTATCCGCACCATCGAGGTTCAGATCGAGGAGCTCATCAACCAACACCGCGACCTCAGCTCCCGCGCTCGCGCCTTGCGATCCATCCCAGGCGTCGCCGCCGTCCTCGCTCCTCTCCTGATCGCAACCATGCCCGAACTCGGCTCTCTCAACCGCCGGCAGGCCGCAAGCCTCGCTGGTTGCGCCCCTCATCCCAGAGACAGCGGAAAACTCCAGGCCCGCCGACACAGCTCAGGCGGACGAAGGCAGATCAGGCCCGCCCTCTTCATCGCCGCCCTCGCCGCCGCTCGCGGCAAAAATCCTCTCGCAGACTTCTACAACGCACTCGTCCGCGCTGGAAAACCCAAACGCCTCGCTCTCGCCGCCCTCATGCGCAAAATCATCTGCATCGCCAATGCTCGCATCCGCGACGCTGCCAATCTCCAGCCTCAACTGACTTGATGACGATAGGGGGTGGAGGCGCCCCCGGGGCTTGCGCCGATGCTTCAAGCGCCTATGCCGGAACGACCATGACCGAACTGTTCGATTCCTCCTCCCTGAAGCGATTGATGGACGGCCATGCCGGGGAGATCGGCCTGCGCCGCGTCGACCATGGCGACGACTGGGCCGAACTCGCCTTCGACTATGACCCGCGGCTGGCGATGAACGCCGCCAACGGGGTGCTCGCCTCCGGCCCGATCATCTCGCTGATCGACAGCGCGTCGGGCCTCGCCATCGCCGCGAAGATCAAGGCGGTGCGGCCGATGGCGACGCTCGACCTGAGGATCGACTATGTCCGCGCCGCGCCGCCCGGCCGCGCGATCACCGCGCGGGCGACCTGCTACAAGGTGACGCGCAGCGTGGCCTTCGTCCGCTGCGTCGCGCATGACGGCGATCCGGCCGATCCGATCGCCCATTCGCTCGCCACCTTCTTCTTCACGGGGGACTGATGGACTTCGATTCGCCCTATGCCGAGGTGATCGGCGCGCATCCCAACCGGGCGACCGGCGAGCCGATATTGAGCGTGAGCTGGCGCCCCGCGATCGAGGGACGGCCGGGCTTCATCCATGGCGGCGTGATCGCCGGCCTGCTCGAAATGTCCTGCTACGAGGCGCTCGCCCACGAATTCCGCGAAACCGGCCTGCCCAAGGTGAAGCCGATCAACATCGCGGTCGACTATCTGCGCGGCGGGCTGATGACGGAGACCCATGCGCTCGCCCAGATCGTCCGGATCGGCAAGCGCGTCGCCAATGCCAGCGCGATGTGCTGGCAGGACGACCGGTCGAAGCCGATCGCCACCGCCCGCATGCACATCCTGATCGATCGCCAGGGGTGACCATGACCGATTTCGCCGGCCTCCTGCTGCCCGATCGCGGCGAACCCGCCCACCGCCTGACGCCGGTCGCGGCGGACGGCCTCGACGCCTGGCTGAAGGACCAGCCGGCGCAGGTCCGCGCGCTGGCCGAAGCCGGCCGCTTCAAGGCCAAGCCCGGCGAGCTGCTGATCCTGCCGGGCCGCAAGGACGGCGAATGGTCGGCGGCGTTCGGCAAGGCCAAGGCGCCGGGCCCGTGGGACATAGCGGCGATCGCCCAGAAGCTGCCGGCCGGCACCTACCGGATCGACGGCGACGGGGGCGACGATCATCTGCCGGGGGCGCTGGGCTGGCTGCTCGCGCACCACCGCTTCGACCGCTACCTCGCCAAGCCCGATTCGATCCCCGCCCGCGTGCTGCTGACCAGGGACGCCGCCGCGATCGCGCCCACCGTCGCGCTGGCCGAGGCGGTGGCGCTGGTCCGCGACCTCGTCGACACGCCGGCCGCCGACATGGGGCCCGCCGAGCTGGCCGACGCGGCCGAGGCGGTCGCCAAGGCGCATGCCGCCGAGTTCCGCGTCACCCGTGGCGATGCGCTCGACCAGGGCTATCCGATGATCGCCGCGGTCGGCCGCGCCGCGGTGCGCGACCGGGCGCCGCGGCTGATCGAGATCGAATGGGGCGACCCCGCCCACCCGCGCATCGCGATCGTCGGCAAGGGCGTGTGCTTCGATTCGGGCGGGCTCGACCTCAAGCCCTCCTCGGCGATGCTGCTGATGAAGAAGGACATGGGTGGTGCCGCCCATGCGCTGGCGCTCGCCGGGCTGGTGATGGGCGCGCGGCTGCCGGTGCGGCTCCACCTGCTGATCCCGGCGGTCGAGAATGCGGTGGCGGGCGACGCCTTCCGCCCCGGCGACATCCTGCGCAGCCGCAGGGGGATTTCGGTGGAGATCGGCAACACCGACGCCGAGGGCCGGCTGGTGCTCGGCGACGCGCTCGCCCGCGCGGGCGAGGACAAGCCGGACCTGATCCTCGACTTCGCGACGCTGACCGGCGCGGCCCGCGTCGCGCTGGGGCCCGACCTGCCGGCGATGTTCGCCAATGACGACGCGCTCGCCGCCGAGCTGCTCGCGGCGGCGGTCGCCGTGTCCGACCCGGTCTGGCGGATGCCGCTCTGGGCCGACTATGCCGAAATGATCAAGTCGACCACCGCCGACATCAACAATGCCGGCGAAGGCGGCATGGCCGGCGCGGTCACCGCCGCGCTGTTCCTGCAGCGCTTCGTGCCCGACGCCACCCCCTGGGCGCATTTCGACACCTTCGCCTGGCGCCCCTCCGCCCGGCCGGGCCGGCCCAAGGGCGGAGACGCGCTCGGCCTGCGCGCCGCTTTCGCGATGCTCAGGGCCAGATTCGTTACGCCCTGAGACTGGACGCCGGTTTTCAGCGACAAATCGCAGCCATTGCCGTCGCCCGGTGAAACGAAATGGGGCGGCCCGCGTTGTCCGGCCGAGGAGTGGGTCTGCACCCACCCCTCGACAGGATCCTATGCGAAGGGCGCGTACCATGTCCGAAAACCAGCTTTCCCAGTGGATGCGAGCCTTGGTCTCCTACGTCCGCTCCGGGCAGCCCGATCTGACGAACCGGCAGATGGCCCTGCTGCTGATCAGCTACATCACCCCCGGCCCCCACACGGTGCGCGGCCTGGCCCAGCAACTGGGCGTCTCCAAGCCGGTGATAACGCGCGCCTTGAATACATTGGGCTCGCTCGGCTATCTGCGCCGCGAACGCGACGACAACGACCGTCGCAACATCTTCGTCGCCAAGACCGAAAAAGGGGCCGCCTTCCTCGATGCCTTCGGAAAATCCATCGATCTCGAGAGGGCCCGCGGCTGACAGCTTCACCGGCGGCGGCCGGCCCGCCGCCGCCTTCCATCTCGACGGACCGACCCGCAGGCTCGATCCGCGGATCAACGCCTATCGCCCCGACATCGCCGACGTGGCGCTCGCGGGCACCCTGTTCGCCCCCCATTATGCCGCGCCGATGCCGGCGATGGCGGGCGGCGTCGCGGCGATGATGCGCAAGGCCGCCAGCACCGACGCGGAGGCGGTCTCCCAGCTCCTGCCGGGCGAGGACTTCGCCATCCTCGACCTGACCGGCGGCTGGGCCTGGGGCTTTTCGGTCCACGACCATTATGTCGGCTATGTCGACGCGCGGCTGCTGGCGCCGGTCGTCCCGGCCACCCACCGCGTCCATGTCCGCGAGGCGCTGCGCTTTGCCGGCCCGTCGATCAAGGCGCCGATGCTGGGCACCCTGCCCTTCGGCGCGCGGCTGTACGGGGAGATGCGCGACGACGGCTTCCTCGCGACCGGGGACGGCTTCGTCCATGCGCGCCACGTCGTCGCGGCCGACACGCTGTCCGACGATCCGGTGGGCGTCGCCGAAGGGCTGCTCGGCGCGCCCTATCTGTGGGGCGGGCGCGGCGCGGACGGCATCGACTGTTCGGGGCTGGTCCAGGTCGCCCTCGCCGCCTGCGGCATCGCCGCCCCGCGCGACACCGACATGCAACGCGAGACGCTGGGCACGCCGCTGCCCGAGGAGGCCCGCCTCCGACGCGGGGACGTCGTCAGCTTTCCCGGCCATGTCGGCCTGATGGTGGACGAGGACCGGCTGATCCATGCCAATGCGCACTGGATGAGCGTGGTGATCGAGCCCCTCGCCGACGTCGTCGCCCGCCTGCAACCCCATCATGACCGGCCGATCCTGGGCCGGCGGAGACTATATCCATGACCGCCAAGGTCTTCATCGACGGTGCCTCCGGCACCACCGGCCTCGAAATCCGCGATCGGCTCGCGGGCCGGGCCGACATCGAACTGCTCGCCGTCGCCGAGGAGCGGCGCAAGGACCCGGCCGCGCGCGCCGAGGCGCTCAACGCCGCCGATGCGGTGGTGCTGTGCCTGCCCGACGACGCCGCGCGCGAGGCGGTGGCGCTGATCGCCAACCCGGCGGTCCGCGTGATCGACGCATCGACCGCGCACCGCACCGCCGCCGACTGGGCCTATGGCTTCGCCGAGCTCGATCCGGGCCAGCGCGAGGCGCTGGCGGGCGCGACCCGCATCTCCAACCCCGGCTGCTATCCGACCGGCTTCCTGGCGCTCGTCCGGCCGCTGGTCCGCGCCGGGCTGCTGCCCGCCGACACGCCGCTCTCGGTCAACGCCGTCTCGGGCTATTCGGGCGGCGGCAAGTCGATGATCGCGATGTTCGAGGACCCCGCCTCGCCCGACGCGACCGACACCGCCTTCCGCGCCTATGCGCTGGGCCTCGGCCACAAGCATGTGCCCGAGATGCAGAAGCGCGCCGGCCTCGTCCATCCGCCGATCTTCCTGCCCTCGGTCGCCAGGACCTATCGCGGCATGCTGGTCGAGGTGCCTCTGCACCTGCACCTGCTACCCGGCCGCCCGACCGGCGCCGCGATCCGCGAGCTTCTGGCCGCCGCCTATGACGGCAGCCGGATCGTCCGGGTCGCGACCGACGACCGGCCGGTACTGACGATCGAGCAGGCGGCCGGCACCGACCGGCTCGAACTGTTCGTCCATGCCGACGAGAAGGCGGGCCAGGCGCGGCTGATCGCGGCGCTCGACAATCTCGGCAAGGGTGCTGCGGGCGCGGCGGTCCAGAACCTCAACATCGCCCTCGGCCTCGACGAGACCGAAGGGCTGCGCCTCTAACCGACCGTCAGGACCCGGCGGACGGCGGTGCCTCGGACGGCTCCGCCGACAGCATCGTCCCGGCCGAGGCCATGACGACGAGCAGCACCGCGAGCCATTGGAGCGCGGTCAGATGCTCGCCGAGCAGCGCGACGCCGGCCAGCGCGCCGGCGGCGGGCTCGAGGCTGAGGAAGATGCCGAAGCTGTTGTGCGACAGCCGCTTGAGCGCGACCATCTCGAGCGAATAGGGGATCGCGCTCGACAGGATCGCCGCGCCGAGGCCGAGCGCCATCAGCCGCGGATCGAGCAGCGCGAGCCCGCCCTGGTGGATGCCGATCGGCACGACGATCAGCGCCGCCGTGGCCATGCCGATCGACACCGACTGGCCGCCCGGAAGATGGCCCAGCCGCTTGCCGAACAGGATGTAGAGCGCCCAGCACAGCCCGGCCCCCAGCGCGAACATGATCCCGACGGGATCGAGGCCATGATCGCCGGGGCCGATCGGCAGCAGCAGGGCGAGCCCCGCGACCGCCAGCCCGACCATCGCGAAATGGGCGGGGCGGCGCGCATGGAGCAGCGACACGGCGAGCGGCCCGCTGAACTCGATCGCGATGGCGAGGCCGAGCGGGATGGTGCGCAGCGCCATGTAGAAGCACAGGTTCATCATCCCCATCGCCGCGCCGTAGCGCATCGTCGCGAACAGGTCGGCGCGAGTGATCCGTCCGCGCCAGGGCCGCCAGACGGTCAGCAGGATCAGCGCGGCAAAGCCGACGCGATAAGCGCTGGTCGCCTCCGCGCCGACGAGCGGGAAGAGCCGCTTGGCGAAGGAGGTGCCGACGCAGAAGGCGGTGATCGACCCGATCAGCGCGGCATAGGCGGCGGCGAGCTGGACGTCGAAGCGCGGACGGGTGGAGAGACTGCTGCTCATGCCGCCGATCTAGCCCAAGCCGGCTGGCGATGTTCGGCGATTTCTGTCACTGGGTGATGAGATCAGGCAAAGATAGCGATCAGATGACGGATTCCATCGACCTCGACGATTTCGACCGGCGGATCATCGCGATCGTCCGCCGCGACAACCAGCAGCCGGCGCGCACGATCGCCGATCAGGTGGGCCTGTCGGAAAGCGCGGTGCTCCGCCGGCTGCGGCGGTTGCGGAGCGGCGGCATCATCGTCGCCGACGTCTCGCTGATCGATCCGTCGCGGCTCGCGCCGGCGATCACCATCCATGTGCTGGTCGAGCTCGCCCAGAGCGGCCTCAAGGTCGAACAGCTCTTCGCGCGGACGCTGGAGAGCCGGCCCGAGGTGATCGGGGCGTGGAACGTCACCGGACGCACCGACTTCCTGGTGACGGTCAGCGTGCCGTCGATCGAGGCCTATCAGCGCTTCGCCGACGAGGTGCTGGCCTCCGACGACAATATCCGCGGCTTCGAGACGCTGGTCAGCCTGCGCGAGATCGTCCGCTTCGATCCGCTGCGGGCAGGCGATCCCCTTCCCATTGTCATGGCTCCCAAAGAGGGGCATCCTCCCGCGCGCTGAGCGGTAAGGGAGGATCGCGATGGTGCCTGTCTGGTATTGGGTGGTCACGGCGATCCTGCTGGTCTGGAACGCGGTCGGCTGCCTGGCCTGCTTCAGCCAGATGCGGATGAGCCCCGACAAGCTCGCCAGCCTGCCCGAGGCGCAGCGCGCCGCCTGGATCGCGATGCCGGCGACGGTGAAGGCCGCCTATGTCGTCGCGGTCGGCGCCGGACTGCTCGGCGCGATCGCGCTGCTGTGCCGCTGCGCCGCCGCCGGCCCGTTGTTCGTCGCATCGCTGGTCGGCGTCATCGTCCAGTTCGGCTGGTTCTTCGGCGTCTACAAGGGCGCGTCGAAGCTGGGCGCGAGCTCGCTCGCCTTCCCGGCCGTCATCGCGCTGGTCGCCGTCGCCCAGATCGCTTTCGCCTGCTGGGCCAAGACGCAGGGCCTGCTGGGCTGATTTTTCGCCGCGCCTGTCGGATCGCGGCCCGCCCATCCGTCGTCAGGACAATGGATCGATCATTGCAGGGAGAAGGATGATGAACGACACTGCCGAAACGAAGAGCGTTCCCGCCTGGTATTGGGTCCTCGCCGTCGTGCTATTGCTCTGGGGCGTCGCCGGCATCTTCGCCTTCTATAGCCAGCTCACCACGCCCTATGAGAAGATGGTCGCCGAGATGGGCAAGCTCGCCGCCGACTGCATCAAGGGCATGCCCGGCTGGCTGTGGTGGGTCTATGGCGTCGCAGTGTGGAGCGGCACCCTCGGCTCGGTCGCGCTGCTGGCGCGGCGGAACTGGGCGCAGCCGCTCTACCTGGTCTCGGTGATCGCGGTGATCGTCCAGTTCGGGCACAGCTTCCTAGTCGCGAAGGTCCAGGACCTGATGGGCTGGGGCGCGGCGATCTTCCCGGCGGTCATCATCCTGATCGCGGTCTTCGAGCTCTGGTTCGCCGGCTGGGCGAGGAAGCGCGGCTGGCTGCGCTGAGGCTACGGCTCCCTCCCCTTTGACCGTCATGCCTGCGGAGGCAGGCATCCATGTCTATATTCTTCTCAGATGCCATCTGGCTGATGAGAGACATGGACCCCAGCCTTTCGGCCAGAGGCCGAAGTTTATCCCGAGCGCCTGCCTTACAGGCAGTCGAGGGGCTGGGGTGACGTCAGTCGTTACATCTCGCCGCGCGAGCGGCGGATGGCGTAGAAGCGCTGGACGTTGGCGTTGTGCTCGGCGAGCGTGTTGGCGAAGACATGGCCGCCCTTGCCGTCGGCGACGAAGTAGAGCGCCGGGCTCTTCGCGGGATCGAGCACCGCCTCGATCGCCGCCTTGCTGGGATTGGCGATCGGTCCCTCGGGCAGGCCGGCCGAGGCATAGGTATTGTAGCCGTTGACGGCGCGCAGCTCCGACAGGCGGATGCGGCGGCCCAGCGGCTTGCCCTGGGTGATCGGGTAGATCACGGTCGGATCGGCCTGCAGCTTCATCCCCTCGCGGATGCGGTTCGAATAGACCGCCGCGACCATCGGCCGCTCGGAGGCGACCGCCGTCTCCTTCTCGACGATCGAGGCGAGGATCAGCGCGTCGCGCTTGGAGGTGACGACGGTGGTCGGCTTGCGCGCCGCCCAGGCCGAATCGAGCGCCTCGCGCATCGCCGCCTGCATCCGCGCCAGCACCGCCCCGCGCGGCTCGCCCGCCTCGAAGCTGTAGCTGTCGGGCAGGATCGATCCTTCCGCCGGCACCGCGATCGTGCCGGTGAGCTGCGGCTCGGCCATCAGCCGTTCCTGGACCAGGATCGACGGCATCCCCTCGGGGATGGTGACGAGGTGCTGGACCGGCTTGCCGTGCTGGAGCAGGTCGAGGATCTCCGCCCCGCTCGCCCGCGCCGGAATCTCGAACTCGCCGGCGCGGACCGGGTCCTGCGATCCGAAGCGGCGGGCGAAGCGCAGGAAGCCGGTGGTCGAGCGGATCGCCCCCGCCTTCTCCAGCGCGCGCGCCGCCGAGGCGAGCGTGTCGCCCTTCTTCACCTGGATGCTGGCCGGCTTCTGGAGCGGGCCTTCGCCCCACCAGTCGCGCGATACCCAGAGCGCCGCTCCGCCGCCGACCAGCGCGAGGATCAGGACAAGCGCGATCAGGCGGCGGATCATCGAAGGTCTCCTCCGGCGGCGGCTCAATCCTCGAGCTTGCGCATGACGAGGCTGGCGTTGGTGCCGCCAAAGCCGAAGCTGTTGTTGAGCACGGCGCGAACCGGGCGCTTCTTCGCCTTGAGCGGAACCAGGTCGAAGTCCTCCAGCCCGTCGCTCGGATCTTCGAGGTTCAGGGTCGGCGGCACGATCTGATCGCGCATCGCCAGGATGCAGAAGATCGATTCGACCGCGCCGGCGCCGCCGAGCAGATGCCCGATCGCCGACTTGGTCGAGCTCATCGACACGGTCTTGAGCGCGTCGCCGAACAGGCGGCGGACGGCGCCGGCCTCCAGCTCGTCGCCGAGCGGGGTCGAGGTGCCATGGGCGTTGATATAGTCGATGTCAGACGGCTGCAGGCCCGACTTCTTGAGCGCCATCGCCATCGAGCGATAGGCGCCCGATCCATCGGGATGCGGCGCGGTGACGTGATAGGCGTCGCCCGACAGGCCATAGCCGATCACCTCGGCATAGATCTTCGCGCCGCGCGCCTTGGCATGCTCATATTCCTCGAGCACGACGATGCCGGCGCCCTCGCCCATGACGAAGCCGTCACGACGCTTGTCATAGGGACGCGAGGCCTTTTCGGGCTCGTCGTTGAAATCGGTCGACAGCGCGCGCGCCTGGGCGAAACCGGCGATGCCGAGCGGACAGATCGCGCCCTCGGCGCCACCCGCCAGCATCACGTCGGCATCGTCCATCGCGATCATTCGCGCGGCGTCGCCAATCGCGTGCGCGCCGGTCGAACAGGCGGTGACGACTGCATGGTTCGGCCCGCGCAGGCCATATTTGATCGAGACCTGGCCAGAGATCAGGTTGATCAGGCGGCCATGGACGAAGTGCGGCGACACGCGGCGCGGCCCCTTCGTCTCGCAGACGATCGACTCGCTGGCGATGCCGGGAAGGCCGCCGATGCCCGAACCGATCGACAGGCCGGCGCGGTAGCTTTCCTCTTCGCTCATCTCGGTCAGGCCGGCATCCTCGAGCGCCTGGCCGGCGGCATCGATGCCGTAGATGATGAAGGGATCGACCTGCCGCTGCACCTTATGGTCGACGCGCTTGTTCGGATCGAAGCCATAAGGATGGTCGGCGGGCTTGACCTCGCACGCGATCTTGCAGACCTGCTCGGTCGTGTCGAAGCGGGTGATCCGCCCCGCGCCCGACTTGCCGGCGATGAGATTGGCCCAGGCGGTCTCGACATCCGCGCCGAGCGGCGTGACAAGACCCAATCCGGTTACGACCACGCGGCGCATGGCATTCTCCTGAAAATCTTCTTGAACGGCAAAACGGCTCCCCGTCCCATCGGATTGCCCGGGGTCGGGGAGCCGCTGAAAAGCCTCGGCTCTGTCACCTGCCCCGGTCGATCATCGGCCGGCGGGTGGAACGATCAGCCCTTGTGGCTCTCGATATAGCTGATGGCGTCCTTGACGGTCGCGATCTTCTCGGCCGCGTCGTCGGGAATCTCGACGCCGAATTCTTCTTCGAAAGCCATGACCAGCTCGACGATGTCGAGGCTGTCCGCGCCCAGATCGTCGATGAAGCTGGCTTCCTCGGTGACCTTCTCGGCCTCGACGCCCAGATGCTCGACAACGATCTTCTTAACGCGCTCGGCGGTCTCGCTCATGTTCTAAACCTTCCTTAGGGTTTCTGTCGCCTGCCCTAACGAGGGCAGGGATTGCTTGCAAGCATGCTTTGATGACGTGGGAAGCGACAAGCGCAACCGCAATATCATCAGATCATGGCCATCCCGCCGTTCACATGCAGCGTCTGGCCGGTGACATAGGATGCCTCCTGGCTGGCCAGATAGACGACGGCGGCGGCGATGTCGCCGCCCTCGCCCAGCTTGCCGGCGGGAATCTTGCCCAGCAGGGCCTCCTTCTGCGCGTCCGCCAGCACGTCGGTCATCGCCGATGCGATGAAGCCGGGGGCGACGCAGTTGACGGTGATGTTGCGGCTGGCCAGTTCCTGCGCCAGCGCCTTCGACATGCCGACCAGGCCGGCCTTCGACGCGGCATAGTTGGCCTGCCCCGGATTGCCGGTGGTGCCGACGATCGAGGTGATGGTGATGACGCGGCCGAAGCGCGCCTTCATCATCGGCTTGGCGGCGGCGCGGATCAGGCGGAAGGCGGCTTCCAGGTTGACCGAGATCACCTGGTCCCATTCCTCGTCCTTCATCCGCATGATCAGGTTGTCGCGGGTGACGCCGGCATTGTTGACGAGGATGTCGAGCTTGCCGCCCAGCGCCTCGACCGCGCGGGGGATCAGGCCGTCGACCGCTTCCGCGTCGCCGAGGTTGCACGGCAGGATCACGGTCTCGCCGCCGATCTCCGCCGCCACCGCCTTCAGCGCGTCCTCGCGGGTGCCCGACAGCGCGACCTTCGCGCCCTGCCGCACCAGCGCCCCGGCGATCGCCGAGCCGATGCCGCCCGAAGCGCCCGTCACCAGCGCGGTCATCCCTGAAAGATCGAACATGGCTTTCACCTTCCCTGTTTCGTCATTCCAGCGAAAGCTGGAATCTCCCTGCCTTTCGCCGGCAAGGAGAAATGAGATCCCAGCTTTCGCTGGGATGACGGCGGATTACAACGAAGCGGCCAGCACCTCGATATCGGCCATGGTCACGACGCTGGTCGCGGTCGCCCTGTCGGTGATGTCCTTGACCATCGGGCCGACGACCTTGCCGCCCAGCTCGACGAACTGCTCGACGCCGGCATCGGCCATCGCCGCGACGCTCTCGCGCCAGCGGACCGTGCCGGTCACCTGCTCGACCAGCAGGCGGATGATCTCGGCCGGATCGGAAACCGGCGCGGCCAGCACATTGGCGTAGACCGGCACCAGCGGCGCCTGCACCGCGGTCCTGCCCAGCGCCTCGGCCATCGCGTCGGCGGCGGGCTGCATCAGCGAGCAGTGGAACGGCGCCGATACGGGCAGCAGCATCGCGCGGCGCGCGCCCTTCGCCTTGGCGATCTCGATCGCGCGCTCGACCGCGTCCTTGTGGCCCGACACGACGACCTGGCGGTTGCTGTTGTCGTTGGCGGCCTGGCAGACCTCGCCCTGCGCCGCTTCCTCGGCGACCGCTTTGGCGCCTTCGAAGTCGAGGCCCAGGAACACCGCCATCGCGCCGACGCCGACCGGCACCGCCGCCTGCATCGATCGGCCGCGCAGCTTGAGCAGTCGGGCGGTGGTGGCGAGGTCGATCGCCTCGGCGGCGCACAGCGCGGTATATTCGCCCAGGCTGTGGCCGGCGACGAACGCCGCCTTGTCGGCCAGGCTGATGCCGCCTTCCTTCTGCAGCACGCGCAGGGTGGCGATGGCGTTGGCCATGATCGCGGGCTGGGCATTCTCGGTCAGGGTCAGCTCGTCGGCCGGGCCCTCGACCATCAGCTTGAACAGCTTCTGGCTGAGCGCGTCGTCGACTTCCTGGAACACCTCGCGCGCGACGGTGCTCGCGTCGGCCAGCGCCTGGCCCATGCCGACAGCCTGGCTGCCCTGCCCCGGAAAGATGAATGCGCGCATGATGAAACGTCCCCTCGGTCTGGCGAGCGCCCCTAGGAAAATGATGCGGCTTAGGCAAGCCCGATGGCCGCGGGGGTTGCTTTCGCGGGCCGATTCGGTCATAGGCCGCGCCAGCCGGGGCGGGAGCCTGTCTCTCCGCCCCTGCTTGCTTTTGGAAGACAGCCGGAGGGGCGTCGTGATGGGCACGGCGTCAGCGATCGGCAAGAGAAGGAAGACGCGAACATGGCTCTTTACGAGCATGTGTTTCTCGCACGCCAGGACCTGGCCCAGGCCCAGGTCGACGCGCTGGCGGAAGCCGCCACCAAGATCGTCGAGGAGAATCAGGGCAAGGTCACCAAGACCGAGACCTGGGGCCTGCGCAGCCTGGCCTATCGCATCGCGAAGAACCGCAAGGCGCATTACGTCATGCTCCACATCGACGCCCCCGCCGGCGTCGTGGCCGAGCTGGAGCGCCAGACCGCCATCAACGAAGACGTCATCCGCTACATGACGATCCGCGTCGACGAGCACGAGCAGGGCCCGTCCGCGATGATGCGCCGTGGCGAGCGTGACCGCGACGGCCGTCGTGACGGCCGTGGCGATCGGGGTGACCGCGGGGATCGTGGCGATCGTGGCGATCGGGGCGATCGGGGCGACCGCCCCCGTCGCGAAGACCGCGAAGTCGCGTAAGGAAGGGATAGAACATCATGGCACGCGCCTTTTTCCGCCGCCGCAAGAGCTGCCCCTTCTCCGCGAAGGATGCTCCCAGGATCGATTACAAGGACGTCCGTCTGCTCCAGGGCTTCGTGTCCGAGCGCGGCAAGATCGTCCCGAGCCGCATCACCGCGGTGTCCGCCAAGAAGCAGCGTGAACTCGCCCAGGCGATCAAGCGCGCCCGTCACATCGGGCTGCTTCCCTACATCGTCAAGTAAGAAGGGAGGACCGCCACCATGGACGTGATCCTGCTCGAACGCGTTGAGAAGCTTGGCCAGATCGGCGACGTCGTCTCCGTCAAGGCCGGCTTTGCCCGCAACTATCTGCTGCCGCGCAAGAAGGCGCTGCGCGCCAACGAGGCCAACAAGAAGGTCTTCGAGGCGAACCGCGCCCAGATCGAGGCCGACAACGCCAACCGTCGCGGCAATGCCGAGACCGAGGCGAAGGCGCTCGACGACAAGTCGGTGACGCTGATCCGCCAGGCGTCGAACACCGGCCAGCTCTACGGCTCGGTTTCGGCCCGCGACATCGTCGAGGCGCTCGCCGAGGACGGCATCAAGGTCGCCAAGTCGGGCGTCGTGCTCGGCCGCCCGATCAAGACGATCGGCCTGCACGAGGTGAAGATCTCGCTGCACGCCGAGGTCAGCCGCACCGTCAAGGTCAACGTCGCCCGCTCGCCCGAAGAGGCCGAGCTGCAGTCGCAGGGCGTCGACGTCATGGCGCAGCTCTTCGAGCGCGACGAGGCCGGCTTCACCGAGGACTATGATCCCAACGCCGAGCCGGGTGAAATCCCGACCGAGCTGCAGGACGAAGCTCCCGCCGCGGAAGCGACCGACGAAGCCTGATCGCTTCGCCATCGTACGAGAAAGAGGCCGTCCGGAGCGATCCGGACGGCCTTTTCCTTGTCCGCCATCGTCATCCTGGCGAAAGCCAGGATCTCACTTCTCTTCGTCTTTTCTTCGAAGATCGTGGAAAGGCAGGGAGATCCTGGCTTTCGCCAGGATGACGGGTGATTTGTCGCTACGCGGCGGGATCAATCGATCGACCGATGCCCCATCGGCCCATGGCCCCGGCCGAGTCCCGGCGGCGCCAGCAGCGCGGCGCGGACGAAGGCGCGGGCGCGGGTGATCGCGTCGGCCAGCGCGAGGCCCTGCCCCAGCCCGGTCGCGATCGCGCTCGCCAGGGTGCAGCCGGTGCCGTGATCGTGGATCGTGTCGATCCAGCCGGCGGTCCAGCGCCGCTCCGGGGCATCGCCGCCAGCCGTGAACAGCAGGTCGGTCAGCTCGCCGGTCGCGAAGCCGCCGCCCGTCGCCAGGATCGGGCCGCTGCCCTGCGCGATCAGCCCGGCCGCCGCCGCCACGACCGCCGGCTCGTCGCCGAGCGCGCGACCACCGCTCAGCGCGCCGAGCTCGTCGAGATTGGGCGTGGAGACCGCCGCGCGGCGCATCAGCCGGCCGAACGCCGCGATCGTCGCCGCGTCGGCGAGCCGGCTGCCGCTCGTCGCGATCATCACCGGGTCGAACACCAGCGGCACGCCCGCGAGATCGGGCCGGTCGAGCCGGTCGGCGACCCGTTCGGCGATCGCGGCATTGCCGATCATGCCGATCTTGACCGCGTCGACGCCGATGTCGTCCGCCACCGCGTCGATCTGCGCGATCACCATCTCGGCCGGAACCGGATGGACGGCGGAGACGCCGAGCGTGTTCTGCGCGGTCAGCGCAGTGATCGCGGTCATCGCGTGGCCGCCGAGCAGCGTCACCGTCTTGATATCGGCCTGGATGCCGGCGCCGCCGCCCGAATCGGAGCCGGCGATGATGAGGATGCGGGCGGTGGTCACGGCTTTTCGTCATTCCCGCGAAAGCGGGAATCCACGGTCACGGAACATCCGATCTCCTGCGGGCCGCCGTCCATGGATTCCCGCTTTCGCGGGAATGACGGGAGGGGAGGAAGGATGAACAATCTCAGGCCGCCTTGCGGACGGCGTCGCAAATCTGGTCGACCATCGCCTCGACCAGCCGCTTGTCCTCGCCTTCGGCCATGACGCGGATCAGCGGCTCGGTGCCCGACTTGCGGATGACGAGGCGGCCGGTGCCGGTCAGCTTCTCCTCCGCGTCGGCGATCGCGGCGATCACCTTCTCGTCCTTGAGCGGCTCGCCGCCCGCGAAGCGGACGTTCTTGAGGAGCTGCGGCAGCGGATCGAACTGGTGGAGCAGCTCGCTCGCCGGCTTGCCGCTCTCGACGAGCTGGGCCAGCACCTGGAGCGCCGCGACCAGGCCGTCGCCGGTCGTCGCATGGTCGGTCATGACGATATGGCCCGATTGCTCGCCGCCGATGTTGAAGCCTTCGGCGCGCATCGCCTCGACCACATAGCGGTCGCCGACCTTGGTGCGGTGGAGCGACAGCCCCTGCTCCGCCAGGAAGCGCTCGAGGCCGAGGTTCGACATCACCGTCGCGACGATGCCGCCGCCGCGCAGCTCGCCGCGGCGATGGGCGCCGACCGCGACGAGCGCCATGAGCTGGTCGCCGTCGACCACCCGCCCCTCATTGTCGACGATGATCAGCCGGTCGGCGTCGCCGTCGAGCGCGATGCCGATGTCGGCGCGGGTCTCGCGGACCTTGTCCTGCAGCGCGCGCGTGTCGGTCGATCCGCACTGGTCGTTGATGTTGACGCCATTGGGGTTGACCCCCATCGAGATCAGTTCCGCGCCCAGCTCCCACAAGGCGAGCGGCGCGACCTCATAGGCGGCGCCATGCGCGCAATCGATCACGACGCGCAGCCCGTCGAGGCGGAGATGCTCGGGAAAGCTCGACTTGACCGCATGGACATAGCGCCCGCGCGCGGACTCGACCCGGTGGGCGCGGCCGATATCGGCCGAGGCGGCGAGCTTGACCGGCTTTTCGAGGCGCGCCTCGATCGCGGTCTCGTCGTCGTCGGACAGCTTGTAGCCGTCGGGGCCGAACAGCTTGATGCCGTTGTCGGCGAACATATTGTGGCTGGCGGAGATCATCACGCCGAGATCGGCGCGCATCGACCGGGTCAGCATCGCCACCGCCGGGGTCGGCATCGGCCCGAGCAGGACGCAATCCATGCCGACGCTGGTGAAGCCCGCGACCAGCGCCGATTCCATCATATAGCCCGACAGGCGGGTATCCTTGCCGATCACCACCCGGTGGCGATGCTCGCCGCGCACGAAATGCGCGCCCGCCGCCTGGCCGACCTTCATCGCGATCTCGGCGGTCATGGGGCTTTCGTTGGTCCGGCCCCGGATGCCGTCGGTCCCGAAATATCTACGCCCCATACACGCCGTCCCCCATCGGAATTCGACCGCTCAATGCGCCGATTTGCAATGCGCCTCAAGCGTTAAGCCTTGCCGACGCCGTACATCAGCCGTCGGTCATCCCGGCGAAAGCCGGGATCTCGCTGCCTTGATGCCGCCCTCACCCGTATCGGGGAAAGAAAAGGGAGATCCCGGCTTTCGCCGGGATGACGTCCCCTCTCCCCTAATCAGCGCTCATAGGCCTTGGGCAGGCCCTTCTCGACCGGGTCGAGATAGCGGTCGCGCAGGCGGGTCTGGCGGCTGGTCGTCGGCTGGGCGACGCCGTCGATGAAGATCGCCGTCGGCGCCGAGGACAGCTCGAGTGGATCGCCGTCCCAGACCACGACGTCGGCGCGGCGGCCGGGGCGGAGCGACCCGATCTCCCCGTCCATCCCGATCGCCGCCGCCGGCTTCGAGGTGATCGTCGCGAAGGCCGCGCCCCAGTCGAGCCCCTGCGCGCCGGGGATCTTCGTCAGCGCGACGAGGTTCCCGGCATATTGGGCGAGATAGGATTCATAGGGCCCTTCGGAGATGTCGGCGTTGGAGATGGCGACGGTGACGCCCGCCTTCGCCAGCCGGCCGACATTGGACTGGGTCGCCGCGATCGACTCGAACTTCTCGGGCAGGTCGAGCAGCGCCGCCGCGATCACGGGGACGCCGGCCGCGGCGATCTCGCCCGCCACCATCCAGCCCTCGGTCGCGCCGACCAGCACCAGCCGGATCGCCGGATATTGCTTCTTGAGCGCGAGCACCGAGCGGATGTCGGCCGCCCGCTCGACATGGACGAGCAAAGGCTGGGTGCCGCGCACCACCGGGCCGAGCGCCTCGGCATCCTGGCGGGTGATCAGCGCGTCCTTGCTGGCGAAGTCGGCCGAGGCGGGGTTGGCCGCCGCGCCGAGCGCGACCCTGAGCAGCGCATAGGCCGCCGGGCGGCTGCCGCCCGCCGGGCCCATGCCGTCCTCGCCCAGCTCGACATATTGGAAGGCGCGCGGGCGCGTCACCGGGTCCATGTCGGCGCCGAGGTCGATCACCGCCCCCTGCCCGCCGAACATGGTGTTGCCGGCCGACGGGATCACGAAGGCGCGGGTGACGCCGGCCGCGCGCTCGACCCCGATCCGCTGGCCGGTCGGGTTGATCGCGGTCGACATGTCGAGCGCCGCCGAGAAGGGCGACTTGTCGGCGCTGAGATCGTTGGTCTCCGACATGCCATAGCCTTCCATCAGGCCGAGCGTGCTGACCCCGGCGATGATGCCGGGCGCGACCCACTTGCCGGTCGCGTCGACGACGCGCGCGCCGGCCGGCACCGCGACCCCGGCCCCGGCCGCGACGACCCGGCCGTTGGCGATGACGACGGTGCCGCCCTTGATCGGCTGCGATCCGTCGCCGATCGCGAGGGTTCCGCCGGTGATGGCGATCGTCTCGGCCGGGAGCGGGGCTGCGATCAGCGCTGCGGCGGCGAGCAGGAGGCGCTTCATTTCACATCTCCCTCGCCGGGCTGGCCCAGCTCGAAGTCGCTCACCGGGCGCAGCTTCGGATTATTGGCGTCGTAGAGCATCGCGCCGTCGATCCAGACCTTTTCGGGCCGGGTGTAGACGCTCAGCGGATTGCCGTTCCACAGCACGACGTCCCCCATCTTGCCGGGCTTGAGGCTGCCGGTCCGATCGGCGATGCCGAGCGCGCGGGCCGGGGCGATCGCGAGCCAGGTCCAGGCCTGCTCGTCGCTGATCGTGAAGCCTGCCCGCCGGCCGGCGGCGAGCGCCTTGGCGACCTCCTGGTTCAGGCGCTGGATGCCGTTCTGGTCGTCCGAATGGATCATCACGCAGGCGCCGGCATTGTGGAGGATCGCCAGATTCTCCCGGATGCCGTCATAGCTTTCCATCTTGAAGCCGTACCAGTCGGCCCAGACGGCGGCGCAGGTGCCGGTCGCCTTGAGCAGGTCGGCGATCTTGTAGGCCTCGACCGCGTGGTGGAAGGCGGTGACCTTGTAGCCGAACTCCTTCGCCATATCGAGGACGATGGCCATCTCGTCGGCGCGGTAGCAATGGTTGTGGACGAGGATCTCGCCGTTGAGCACGCCCATCAGCGTGTCCATCGAGGCGTCGCGGGCCGGCGCCTCGCCGCCCTTCTCCTCATATTTGTCCCACTTGCGCTTGTACTCGACCGCCTTCATCCAGGTCTGCCGGTCGACCGCGACATTGCCCATGCGGGTCGAAGGCTCGCGGTTCTTGCCGCCATAGACGCGCTTGGGATTCTCGCCGCAGGCCATCTTCAGGCCGTAAGGCGCGCCGGGGAACTTCATCCCCTGCACGGTGCGCGCATAGACGTTCTTGAGCGTGACCGACCGGCCGCCGAACAGGTTGGCCGAACCGGGAAGAATTTGGAGCGTCGTCACGCCGCCATTGACGAGCGCGCGGCTGAAGCCCGGGTCCTGCGGCCAGACGCTGTGCTCGGCCCAGACCTGCGCGGTGACCGGCGCGGTCGCCTCGTTGCCGTCGGACAGCGCCTTGACCGCCGGCGACGGATAGTCGCCGAGATGGCTGTGGACGTCGATGACGCCCGGCGTCACCCATTTGCCGGTGCCGTCGACCACGGTCGCCCCCGCCGGCACGGCGAGGTCGGGGCCGCCGACCGCCGTCACCTTGCCGTCGGCGAGCAGGACGGTGCCGTCCTCGATCCGGCCACCCTCCCCGTCATAGACGGTGGCGTGGACGATCGCGGTCGGCGCGCCCGGATAGGCATGGTAGGTCGACGGGAAGGGATCATGGTCGAACCCCTTGCCCTTGCCCGGCGCGGGCGCGTCGGAGGAGGCCGACTTGGGCGCGGCTCCGCCGGTGCAGGCGGTCAGCGCGAGCGCCACCGCCACCGAGAATCGCAGCTTGTTATTGAACACCATGCATCCACTTCTTGATGACAGGCGAAAGGACGAGGAGGACCGCGCCGATCGCGACCGAAGCGAGCCCGATCGTCTGGAACACGCCGGCATAGGTCTCCAGGCTGACCTTGAGGTTGGTGACCTGGCCGCCGACCGTCTCGACGCTGGCGACCTGGGCGACGATGCCCGCGACATATTGGGCGCAGCTGATCGACAGGAACCACAGCCCCATCATCAGCCCGACGACGCGCGCGATCGACAGCTTGGTGATCATCGACAGGCCGACCGGCGAGATGCACAGCTCGGCCATCGAGTGGATCAGGTAGAGCAGCGCCAGCCACCAGACCGACACCTTGAAGTCCGCCCCGGCATATTGCGTGCCCCACACCAGCGCGAGGAAACCGAGACCGACGCCCGCCAGCGCGATCGCGAACTTGACCGGGATCGACGGCTCCAGCCCGCGGCGGCCGAGCGCGTTCCACAGGAGCGAGGTCAGCGGCGCCAGCACGACGATGAAGAAGGCGTTGAAGAACTGGGTCTGCCCCGCCGACATGGTGAACAGGCCGAACACCGACAGGTCGGTGTTGCGATCGGCGAACAGGGTGAGCGAGGAGCCGGCCTGCTCGAACAGCGTCCAGAAGACGACGTTGAAGACGATCATCACGATCGCCGCAATCATCATCTGGAACTCGACCTTGTTGCCGGCCTTGAGCGCCCAGAGCGGGATCAGGATCACCGATGCCAGGAAGGTCGCGAACAGCACCTTGCCCATGATCGGCAGGCCGAGCAGATAGCCGACGATGCCGACGCCGGCCTCGGGCGCCGGGCTCGCCATCAGGTTGAGGAACAGGAACCAGCCGATCGGCACGACCGCGAGCGCGCCGATGTAGATCAGCAGGCTGCGGTCCTTCTCCTGCCCTTCCGGCGGCTCGCCATAGCCCGCCAGCTTCTCGCCCGCGAACTGGATCAGCGCCCAGCTTATCAGCATGCCGATCGCCGCGAGGCCGAAGCCCGCCCACCAGCCGAGCGCCACCGCCAGGAACGGACAGAGTATCTGCGAGAAGAGCGAGCCGAGGTTGATGCCCATGTAGAAGATGGTGAAGCCGGCGTCGCGGCGCCGGTCCCCCTTCTCGTACAGCGCGCCGACGATCGTCGAGATATTGGGCTTGAAGAAGCCGTTGCCGACGGTGAGCAGGCTCAGCGCGACGAGCATCAGGCCGGTGTGGAAGGGATCGCGGTCGGCATCGGCCTTGAAGCCGCCCTTGGCGACGGTGCGGGCGACCGAGCCGTCCGCGGCGACGAGCGCGACCGAGCCGTCCTCCTGCCCCTTGATCGCCAGCTTCTGCGCGCCGTCGACGAGATATTGCTGCTTGGCCTCGTCGATCACCACTTCGTAGCGGCTGCCGTCGATCACCGCATAGGGCTTGGCGGTCTGGCCGCCGAAGCAGAGCGTGAAATAGGCGATCGACATCAGGATCGCGCCGAACTTCACCGACTTCTTCGAACCGAGATAGCGATCGGCGAGCAGGCCGCCGACGAGCGGGGTCAGGTAGACCAGCGCGGTGAAGCCGCCATAGAGGCCGTTGGTGGTCTGGTCGCTGAACAGGAAATGCTGGGTGAGGTAGAGGGTGAGGAGCGCCCTCATCCCATAATAGCCGAAGCGTTCCATCGCCTCGGTCGAGAAGAGCCTCGCGAGCTGCCTGGGATGACCGAACCAGGTGTCGCCGTCCGATCGGCTCACATGCGGCGATGCGGGTTCGGTGGTCGCGTCAGCGTCGGGATTGACCATGAAGTTCTTTCTGTTCTGCGTGGTCGGCGCGGCGCTCCCCCAAGGGCGGCACGACCTTCATGGACGCCGACGATAGCAACGATTCGCGCGCTGTGAAGCGGTTATTGTTTCGCTTGAAACGACATTGCCGATCTACGCTCGTTCAACGAAACAGAATTACCCCATGGTTCGATTTTCTCCCCGAACCGGCGGAAACATGTCCGGACAGACATGTGTCTCCGAGACCGTTGTTCCGCGGAGGGCCAGCATCTAGATGATGACCATGTTCAACGATCTGTCCTCCACCGCCGCCCTCCTCGCCACCCGCCGCTCGGGCAAGGCCCGCGACATGATCGCGCCGGGGCCGGATTCGGCGGAGCTCCGCCGGATATTGGAAGCGGCGATGCGCGTGCCCGACCATGGCAAGCTCGCCCCCTGGCGCTTCGTGATCGTCGAGGCCGATCGCCGCGACGCCTTCGCCGACCTGCTCAAGGACGCCTATCGCGCCGAGAAGCCCGAGGCGGGCCGGATCGAGCTGGAGGCGATGGAGCAGTTCGCGCACCAGGCGCCGACGATGGTAGCGGTGCTGTCGACCCCGACGCAGAACAGCAAGATTCCGCTGTGGGAGCAGGAGCTGTCGGCCGGCGCGGCCTGCATGAACCTGCTGTTCGCGACCCATGCGGCCGGCTTCGTCGGCTGCTGGCTGACCGGCTGGCCCGCCTATAACGGCCAAGTGCTTGAATCGCTGGGCGGATCACCGCACGATCGGATCGCCGGCTTCCTGTTCCTCGGCTCACCGGGACGCGCGCTGGAGGAACGGCCTCGCCCGACCTATGAAGCTGTCGTTTCGACGTGGAAAGGCTGATTGCCATTGACGCGCCATGCTGTGTTAGCACAGTGTGACGCCATGAGCAGCCAGGACCGCCCCGTCTATCTCCGCCTTCGCGACATCATCGCCGAGTCGATCCTCGACGGCAGCTATGGCGACGGCGATGCTCTCCCCTCGGTCCGCGCCTTCGCCGCGCAGCACGGCGCCAATCCGCTGACGGCGGCCAAGGCCTATCAGGGCTTCCAGGACGAGGGCTATGTGACGGTCAAGCGCGGCGTCGGCATGTTCGTCGCCGAGGGCGCGACCGACCGCCTCCGCCGCGAGGCGCGCAACACCTTCCTGCGCGACGAATGGCCGCGCGTGGTGGCGAGCATGCGCCGCCTGCGGATCGAGCCGGGCGACCTGCTCGAGCGCGTCGAGAGCTGACGCCCCCCACTTTTCGTCATTCCGGCGAAAGCCGGAATCTCCCTTCTTCCTGGTCGCCCCGCCGGCCCAAAGGCAGTGGGATCCTGGCCTTCGCCACGATAACGGGAAAGAAGCAGGACTTGCTCCGTCCGCCCCGGCGCGATAGCCGCGCAGCGTGACCGAGACCCGCATCCTTCCCGCCGATCCGACCGGCATCGCCGAAGCGGCCGCGCTGATCGCGCGAGGGCTGCCGGTCGGCGTGCCGACCGAGACGGTCTATGGCCTGGCCGGCGACGCGACCTCGGGCGAGGCGGTCGCTGCGATCTACGCCGCCAAGGGCCGCCCGAGCTTCAACCCGCTGATCGTCCATGTCACCGACCTCGCCATGGCCGGCCGGGTCGCGATCCTCCCGCCGCTCGCGCGCCGGCTCGCCGAGCGTTTCTGGCCGGGGCCGCTGACGATGGTGCTGCCCGCCGCGCCGGGATCGCCGATCGCCAGCCTGACCACGGCCGGGCTGCCGAGCGTCGCGGTGCGAATGCCCGCCCATCCGGCGATCCGCGCGCTGATCCTGGCGAGCGGCCGCCCCCTCGCCGCGCCGTCCGCCAACGCCAGCGGATCGATCAGCGCGACCCGCGCCGAGCATGTCGCCCGGTCGCTGGCCGGCCGGATAACGCTGGTCCTCGACGACGGCCCCACCGCGGTCGGGATCGAATCGACGATCGTCGCGGTCGAGACCGACCGGCTGCGCCTGCTGCGCCCCGGCGCGATCACCGTCGAGATGCTGGCCGAGGCGTCCGGCGTCGCCGTCGAGGGCAGCCGTGGCGGAGCGATCGAGGCGCCCGGCCAGATGGCGAGCCACTACGCCCCGTCGAAACCACTCCGGCTCAACGCCGAGAGCGCGGAGGCCGGCGAGTATCTGATCGGCTTCGGCGCGGTCACGGGCGACGTCACGCTGTCGGCGTCGGGGCGGCTCGACGAAGCGGCGGCGCGGCTGTTCGACCTACTCCATGCGGCGGATCAGTCGGATGCGGCGGCAATCGCGGTGGCTCCGGTTCCGTCGGACGGCCTCGGCCTCGCGATCAACGACCGGCTGAAACGCGCGGCGGCTCCCAGATAATTTAATTCCTCCCCAGTGAAACTGGGGAGGGGGACCGCCGCAGGCGGTGGAGGGGGCGACGGCGCAGCCGGCGCTATCGCGCCGTCACCCCTCCACCATGCTGCGCATGGTCCCCCTCCCCGCACTACGCGCAGGGAGGAATCAGGCTTTCAACCGCGCGGCGTAGCTCTTGCGGAACTTGGCGAGCTTGGGGGCGACGACCATCACGCAATAGCCGCTGCTCGCACCCTCGCGCGCGAAATATTCCTGATGATAGTCCTCGGCGGGATACCAGGGCGCCTCGGGCTCGATCCGGGTGACGATCGGATCGGACCAGTCGGCGCGGGCGCGTTCGATCGCAGCCTTCGCCTCGGCCCCCTGCTCGGGCGAGTGCGGGAAAAGCGCCGAGCGATATTGCGGGCCGATGTCGTTGCCCTGCCGATCGAGCTGGGTCGGGTCGTGGACGTGGAAGAAGATGTCGAGCAGCTCGCCATAGCCGATCACGTCGGGATCGAAGGCGACGCGGATTGCCTCGGCATGGCCGGTGTCGCCGTTGCAGACCTGCTTGTAGGTGGGATTGGCGACATGGCCGCCGGTATAGCCGCTCTCGACCGACTCGACGCCGATCACGTCGTCGAACACCGCCTCGACGCACCAGAAGCAGCCACCCGCCAATGTCGCGATTTCCCGGGCCATGTGTCGTTCTCCTTTGCCACCGGCGAAGATAGGTCGTCACGGTCGCGATGCAATGCCGCGCCGGGCCACGCCGGCATATGGGATCGGGCGACGGCCGAACCGCCACCACCTATCCATCGAATATCACCAGTAAATTTGGAAAATCGGAATTCCTCATCTACGTAGAGTCCATATATGGACTCCTTCCATCAATCAGAGAAATTCGATTCTTCAGAATCGCTTCGAATTTTACTGGGCAGTATTCTGCAATATTCCTTAGAAGTAACAATAGTTTACAATTCAAATTTTAAGCAATCGCAGGTCGCATGTAGTGACATTGGGAAAGACCATCGGAAATCCTCCGCGTGTCGGGACCAATGTTCGGCACTGGCGACATTCGCAAAATTGACCGGTCATCATGAACAACCCATCGTCAACTCTGTCGGCATGGCCGTCGCCACAGCAGCCGAGGCCCGCGATCCTGATCGTCGAGGATCAGATCATCATCGCCACGGCGATGCGCGACTCGCTGGTCGAACTGGGGGCCGACGTGGTCGGCCCCTGCCTGACCCTGCGCAGCGCGCTCGACGCCGCTGCCTCGGCCAAGATCGACGCCGCGGTGCTCGACGTCTGGCTCTCCGGCGAGCTTTCCTATCCCGTCGCCGACCTGCTGGTGGAGCGGCGCATCCCCTTCCTGTTCACCAGCGGCGTGGACCTCGACCGGGAACCGCCGCAATTCCACCGATTTCCGCGGCTGCTCAAGCCCTTCTCCGATCAGGAGCTCCATTCCGCCCTCTCCGGGCTGTTGAACCCGCCGCGCACCGTCCCGCCGATCGCCCCTTTCGCCGCATAAACTGATCCAGGTTGAAGTCGCCCGGGCAGAAAAGGGCTACACTGCGCTCTTCCCAGCGACGAGCAGGACGGACCCGGCGCGCCAGCGTGTCGGCCGGCGTCCGCCGTGGCGCTGCCGCGCCAACGAGGAGTCCGATCGATGAGCCAGGAAGACATCGTCTATTTCGAGCAAAGGGCCGCGCAGGAGAAGCAGGCCGCGGCGAAAGCCGGCTGCACGGAGGCGAGGCAGGCCCATCTGATGCTGGCCAGCGTCCATGGCCAGGCGGCCGAGCGCGAGCGCCTGTTGATACAGGAGCGGCGCCCCTCCGCCGACCCGGCCGAGCAAAGCTGAAGCCGGGCGCGCGCCGCCGATCAGGCCGCCGCGTGCTTGCGGCGCGTCACCCATCCCTTGCGGGCCGCCGCCGATCGCTGCTCGGCCGAACCCGACTTGTGGGCACGCCCGCCGCGTGACGAGGAGACGTGGGTGTCGGCCTTGCCCCGGCCGGAGCCGGACTTGTTGCCGCCGCCCGATTCCTTGTTGACGGTCGCCCAGGCGCGGCGTTCGGCCTCCTCCCGGGGCACGCCGCGATCCTCATAGCCTTGCTCGATATGCTCGGCCTTGCGCTTCTGCTTGTCGGTGTAGCTGCTCTTGTCGCCACGGGGCATGCTCTCTCTCCTGTCCATAGGGACGATCAACGCGCCAGCCTCGAACCATTGCCCACATGCTGCGGCAAGCTGCTCGAAAAGCGCGACTATTCCCCGCGTAGACAACCCCTGGCGCGCATCCATTTCGCAGATGCGGAATTATGATGAGGGGCAGGCAAGGATGCGCATGGACCAGGACAGCGATTATTATCTGAAGCGGGCCGAGGTCGAGCTGACAGCAGCCCGCGCGGCCCGCCATCCGGCGGCGATGCGCGCCCATTATTTCCTCGCCGGCTTCTACCTGGACAAGGCGCACAGCCCCGTCGCGGCGCCCGCGCAGATCCCCCGCCGGCCCGCGCGGCGCAGGGAAGAACCAGAGGGCCTGTAAGCCGGGTTCTGTCCACCGGCCGAAGCCGGATGGGCGATCATTCCTCTAGGACCGGGCTTGCGCCCGGCCTCCAGCAATCAACCCGGACGACCGGGCGGAGTAGCCCATGCGCCGTCCCTATTCGATCTTGCTCCCGGTGGGGTTTACCATGCCGTTCCCGTTGCCGGGACCGCGGTGCGCTCTTGCCGCACCCTTTCGACCTTGCCCGGAACATACCAAGCGAGCTTGGCGGTCCGCCGGGCGGTCTGCTTTCTGTGGCACTGTCCCTGGGGTCGCCCCCGCCGGGCGTTACCCGGCACCGTCACTCCTTGGAGCCCGGACTTTCCTCCCCGCATCGCTGCGCGGCGACCGCCCGGCCCTCTGGTGGAGGTGCCGTTAGGAGCTTTTGGACGGAGACTCAAGCAATCCGTCGCCCTCGCGGTGGAGCAGCAGGCGGAGCAGGATCGCGCGGCATTCGCCGTCGGCGATCCCGTCGATCCGCTCGGGACGGAAGCGGCGCTGGAAGGCGGTGACCGCCGCCGGCCCGTCGCTCACATCATAGCCGAAGCGGTCGAGCGCGAGCAGGAAGCCCCCGGGCGTCCAATGCGGATCGGCGAGGCCGTGGCGCGGGCGGCGGAGCGCGAGGCCGAGCTTGCCGAGCAGTTCCCAGTCGAACAGCTCGCCCGGGTCCTGCTTGCGCCGGGGGGCCACGTCGGAATGGCCGACCACATTGGCGGGCTCGATCGGATGGCGGCTGGTGATGTCGGAGATCAGCGGGATCAGCGCGTCCATCTGCGGCTTGGGAAAGGGCCGGTAGCCCAGCTCATGGCCGGGATTGACGATCTCGATGCCGATGCTGGCCGAATTGACGTCGGTGACGCCGCGCCAGCTCGACTGGCCGGCGTGCCAGGCGCGGCGGTCCTCGGGGACGAGGCGCATCACCTGCCCGTCCTCGGCGACCAGATAATGGCTCGACACCTTCGCCTCGGGATCGGTCAGCCGGGCGATCGCGGAGGCCGCGTCGGCCATGCCGGTATAATGCAGCACCAGCATGGTGATCGGCAGGGTGCGCTCGTCATGATTGGGCGACGGGCAATCGATGATCTCGTCCATTGCGGACATGCTTTAAACCCGGATCATCCGGGGCGGAAGCGCAAAGCGGCCAGGGTCGTCGTCCGCGGACCTTTGTCATGCTGAACTTGATTCAGCATCCAGAAACGCAACGCTGCGTTTCCTGCTCAGGCGCTGCGTTTCTGGATCCCGGATCAAGTCCGGGATGACGATCCCGTCTCGCCTGCTCACGCGGCGTGCGGCACGGTGCGCGCGGCGGCGGGGCGATAGACCATCGGCAGCTCGGGATCGGCGACGAAGCGGGCCGAGCCCTGCACCGTCTCCCCTGCCCCCAGCAGCAGCCCGCCGTCCGGGGCGATCGCCAGCGCCAGCCCCTCCAGCATCTGGTGGCGCCGCTCGGGCGAGAAATAGAGCAGCGCGTTGCGGCACAATATCAGGTCGAAGCGGCCGCCGGCGGGCGGCGGGCCGAGCAGGTTGTGCCGCTGGAAGGAGACATGGGCGGCGAGCTGCGGCTTCACCCGCCAGCCCTGGTCGAGCACCGGATCGAACCAGGCGATGAGCTGCCGGATCGGCAGGCCGCGCTGGACCTCGAACTGGGTGTAGAGGCCGCCGCGCGCCTGCTCGACCGCCGAGCGGGAGATGTCGCTGCCGACGATGTCGATGCGCCAGCCGGCCCAGCGATCACCCTGCTCGGCGAACAGCATCGCCAGCGAATAGGCCTCCTGCCCGGTCGAGCAGGCCGCCGACCAGATGCGCAGGCGCCGCTCGCGCCGCCGCGCCGCCGCCAGCCGGGGCAGCAGCGCCTCGCCGAGCTGGGTGAACACCCCGGCATCGCGGAAGAAGCTCGTCTCGTTGTTGAGCAGCGCGTCGATCATGTCGAGCGACAGCTCGCGGTCGGCGCTGCGTTCGAGCGCGAGGGCGAGTTGGTCGAAGCTCTCGATCCCGCGCGCGCGGCAGAAGGGCATCAAGGTCGTGCCGATCCGCCAGAAGCGGTCCTGCGACAATGTCTGGCCGGTCGCCTGCTCGAACAGGCGAGCGATCGTCATCGCCGCGCGGGGGCTTACCTCCATGCCCCACCGGCATTGCGGTGGCAGACGTGGCGGGCCAGTTCCTCGGGCGGCATCACCAGCGAGGCGAGCCCCGCCTGCGCCACCGATCCCGGCATGCCCCACACCACCGAGCTGGCCGAATCCTGCGCCAAAATCTCGGCGCCCGCGGCGACCATCGCCTCGGCGCCGATCGTGCCGTCGCGGCCCATGCCGGTCAGCACCACGCCGACGCCCTCGGCCCCGAACAGCTCGGCCACCGCCGCGAACATCGGATCGACCGAGGGCATGCAGCGGCTCGGCGCGGGCGCAGGATCGATCGATACCAGCACGCGCGACCCCTTGCGCGCGAGGCGGATATGCCCCTCTCCCGGCGCGACCAGCATCTCGCCGGGCACCAGCGGCGTCCCATCGGCGGCGACGGCGGTGGGCCGGCCGGCGATGTCGCGGAGCTGCGCCGCGAAATAGGGCATGAACGGCGGCGGCAGATGCTGGGTGATCAGGATCGGCGCCCGGAAATCGGGAGTCAGCCGGCGCAGGAAGGCCGACAGCGCGTGGAGCCCGCCGGTCGAAGCGCCGATCGCGAGGCAGGCGATCCGGCCGCTCCGGGTCGGCCGCAGCGCGACGATCGGCACGGGCGCGGGACGCGGGGCGGCGTCGGCCGCCTTGCGGTCGGGCCGCTGGGCGTGATGGTTGGCATGGCCGATGCGCAGCAGCGCGTCGATGAACTTGTGCGAGAACTCTCCCGCGAAATTGCCGGCGGTCGGCTTGAGCAGCGTGTCGGCCGCCCCAGCGTCAGCGCCCGCACCGTCGCCGCCGCCCCGCCTCCGCCGCCGAGGGCAATCCAGAACGCGCGCCAAGTGGCTCGCCTCAATATCTCCGGGCAGCGCGGTCGAAGCCGCGATCGCCCCCGGCATCTCGACGTCGAGCACGACGATAGATGTCGATGTCGTGGCTGCTGAGGAACTGGATCGCCTGGTCGGCCGTCGGCGCGGCCCCCGCGATCTCGAATTCCGGCCGCCCCTCCAGCAGTCGCGCCAGCACGGTCCTGGCCACCAGCGAGTCGTCGACGAGCAGCACGCGGATCGGACGGGGCCGCCCCCTTCCGACGTCCTCGACGCCCACCCTGACGCTGCCTCCAAGTCCCCCCCGAGACATGGTCAGGCGACGCCCACCAGTTGCAACTTGCTTTCCAGCGTCTCGCGATCGAACGGCTTCATCATATATTCGTCGGCGCCCGCCTCGATCGCGGCGCGGATATGGGCCACGTCGTTCTCGGTGGTGCAGAACACCACCTTCGGCCGCTGGGCGAAATCGGACGAGCCGAGCGAGCGGAGGAACTCCATCCCGCTCATCACCGGCATGTTCCAGTCGAGCAGGATCACGTCGGGCAGCTTGCCCGCCTGGCAGCGGTCGAGCGCCTCGCGCCCGTCGCCGGCCTCCTCGACCCTGAAGTGGAGCGCCTCCAATATGTGACGGGCGACCTTCCTGATCACCTTCGAATCGTCGACAACCAGGCAGGTCTTCATCACGGTCTTCCGTCTTGGATGGGCGTTCCGGCTATCTCTAGACGGGACGGGTAAGCGCCCCGTTAACGGCCTTTCACGCGGCCCCTTTTCACGCAGCCCCTTTTCACGCAGCCATGTCGAGCGGCCCGGCGATCAGCGCGGCGACGTCGACCAGCAGCAGCGGCTCGCCCTCATGATCGAGCACCCCGGTCGCATAGCGCGCCCAGCCGGCCGACAGCGGCGCGCGGAACTGGCTGGGGGCGGCGTCGATCGCGACGACGTCGTCGACGTCGTCGACCAGCACCCCGTAGAGATGGCCGTCGACATGGACGATCACCGCCTGCTTCTCGCCCCGCGCCCCGCGTTCGCCGCCGAGCGCGGCGATCGTGTCGATCACGGTCAGCACCCGGCTGCGCAGCGCGAACAGGCCCAGCACGTGCGGCGGCGCGCACGGCACCGGGGCGATGTCCTCGATCTCGACGACCGACTCGACGAAGGCGGCGGGCAGCAGCGCCCGCTGGCCGGCGATTTCGACGATCAGGTAGAGGTCGTTCATGGTCAGGCGCTCCGCTTGTTCCAATACCGGCGCAACTCGGCGGTGAGGCCGGCCCGGTCGTAGCGCCACAGGCTGTCGGGCGAGGCGCCGCGATCCTCGGCATGCTGGCGCAGCCGCAGCACCGCCGCCGCTTCGGCCGGCCCATCGGCCGCGGCACCGTCGGCGACGATGACGAGATCGGCGGCCGGCCCCTCCTCCGGTGCATAGATGATCCGATAGCCGGCGCCTTCGACCAGCGGCGCGAGCACCTGGCGCGTCCAGGGGTCCTCGTCAGACAGCAGGCAGACCGGGCGCTGCTCGGCGGCCGGCTCGCTGCCCAGCCCCTGCGCGAACAGCCAGAAGGCGTCGAGGAACTCGACCGGCCGCTCCTCGACCAGCATCACCCCGGCGACCGGACCGGCGACGGCGCTGCGCTGCAGCTCGATCGCGACCGGGACGATGTCGATGACGCTGTCGATCGCATAGGCCAGCTCCTCGGCCCCGTCGCGCATCCGCAGCACGCGGACCTTGGCCTCGATGATCGGCGCGCCGCACGACACCAGCGGCACCAGCCGCCCGTCGATGTTCAGGCGCATCCGGCCCGCGCTGTGGCTGACCGAGGCGGAGAAGCAGTCCTCGATCCGCTCGACCAGCGCCAGCGGCACGCCGCGCTCGACCCCGTCGAGGTCGCGGAACAGCAGGACGGGCACGGCGCCCTTCTCGTGCAGTTCCTCCTCGCCCTCCTCGGCCGCCGGCTCGACCGCCGCCTGGTCGTCGCGGCGGACGCCCGCCTTCTCGGCGACGCCCGCGACGTCGAGCAGCAGCATCGGCCGGCTGTTGTCCGGCAGGGTCGTGCCGCCATAGATGCCGCAAGCCATCACCACCGGCGCGGCGGGCTTGACCACCAGCTCCTCATGGTCGTGGACCGCGTCGACCGCGAGCGCATAGCGCGCGCCGCCCGAGAGCTTGAGCACGACGAGATTGGCCTGTGCGCCCCGTTCGAGGCCGAGCACCGCGCCGAGCGACACCACCGGCACGCGGACGCCGCGGATGAAGACGAGATCGGCGCCGCCCAGCGTCCCCATGCGGACGGCGTCGCCGCCGACGCGGACGATCTCGTCGATCGCCGATCGGGGAATCGCGAAATGCTGGCCGCCGGTGCTGATCGTCAGCGCGGGGATGATGGTGAGGGTCAGCGGCACGCGCAGCGTCAGGCGCAGCCCCTGCCCCGGCCGGCTGTCGATGTCGACGAGGCCGCCGATCCGTTCGACATTGGCGCGGACGACGTCCATGCCGACGCCGCGTCCCGAAATCGCGGTCACCTCCCGCGCGGTCGACAGGCCGGGCGCGAAGATCAGCTCGAGCTTGCGTTCCCAGCTCAGCGTCGCGGCGCGCTCCCGGCCGAGGATGCCGGCGGCGACCGCCTTGCCGACGAGCTGGTCGGCATCGATGCCGCGGCCGTCGTCGATCACCTCGATCAATATCTGGTTGCCGACCTGCCGGGCGCTGACGTGGAGACGCCCCGCCACCGGCTTGCCGGCGAGCACCCGCGCCTCGGGCGGCTCGATGCCATGGTCGATCGCGTTGCGGACGATATGGGTCAGCGGATCGCGGATCATCTCGATCATCTCGCGATCGAGCTCGACGTCGCCGCCGTCGATCTCGAGCTGGACCAGCTTGCCCAGTTCGGCGGAAATGTCGCGGACCATGCGCGGCAGCGCGGTGAAGAGATGCTCGACCCGCGCCATGCGGGTGCGGGTGATCGCGTCGCGCATCTCGGCGATGCAATGCGACAGCCGCTCGAAGGCGACCTCGGTGTTCGATTCGGCGCCGCTCTCGCGCAGGCGGCGCGCCAGCTCGTTGCGCGCCAGCACCATGTCGGACACGCCCGCCATCATCCGGTCGAGCAGGTCGACCGGCAGGCGGATGCTGCGCGAGACGGCGCGCGGGCCGGCCGGCGCCGCGGCGGCCGGGGCTTCGACCAGCACCGGGACGACCGCCTCCTCCTCGTCCGTCTCCTCGGCGATCCGGATCGCCTCCAGCGCCTCGGCGAGCGCGACGTCGTCGGCATCGGCGGTATCGACGACGGCCTCGGACACGGGCCGAAGCGCCGCGATCAGGCGGGCATCGTCCTCGTCGGGGACGGTCCGGCCGCTCTCGATCGCGTCGGCCAGTTCGGCGATGCGGTCGATCACCGCCAGCACGGCGCTGACCAGCGCGGGATCGGGGCGGCGGCGGTCGGCGCGGACGTCGGCGAGCACGTCCTCGGCCGCGTGGCTGAGCTTCTCGAGGCGCGGCAGATCGAGGAAACCGCAGCTTCCCTTCACGGTATGGACGAAGCGGAAGATCGCATCGAGCCGCGAGCGATCGTCGGGCGCGAGTTCCCACGCGACGATCTCGCCCGACAGGGCGTCGAGGGTCTCGCGTGTCTCCGCGACGAAGTCGCCGAGCAGATCGTCCATGGCATCATTCCCGAACCGGTTGTCGGCTCGGGTCATGCCCCAACAGGGTTAAGGCCGGGTTTACGACCTGCTCAGCGGCCCACGACGGTACGGTCGGCCCAGGCGCTCCGGGGCCCGAAGCGGTGCAGTTCGCGCCGGCAGAACGCCTCGTTGAGGCCGAGCAGCAGCTTGGCCAGTTCGCGCCGGAAGGCCGGCGGCAACCGCTCCTCCGCGACGAGGGCGCGCAGGCAGGCGGCGAGATGGCGCTCCTCGCGCTCGAACAGGCGGACGACGAAGCGCTCGTTGGTCAGGCCGATGCCGAGCAGGCGGATGCGCATCCGCTTGAGCCAGCCGCGCAGCGTGCCGCGACGGCGCGGCTCGCCGCCGAGATGGCCGACCTTGTGCCTCAGCCGGCGAACGACGTCCTGGCGCAGCAGCACCTCACGCTCATATTTGGCGTAGAGGGGGAAGCGGCGAGCATCGCGCGCGATCGCCTCGCAGGCGCCGATCGTGTCGTTCAGCGCCGCGATCAGGCGATTCAAGGATCGTGTCAGGGCGAAGTCGCTGTCCATGGCGGCGGACGATCGACGATGAGCGCCGCCACGGACAATAAGTAGATGGCACAGGGTCGTCCCCGCCATCTCCTTTCCCGGTCAGGCCGGCAGCGTCGCGCCGATCATCAGCAGGCCGTCCTCGGGTTGCGAGACCTGCACCGCGCCGCCCTGTTCGCTGACCAGGATATGGACCAGCCAGGCGGCGGCGGCGCGCGGCGAGACCAGGTCGGGATCGGCATGGCCGAGCAGGGCGTTGCGCAGCTCGGGATCGAGCACGACGCGGGGCCCCTCGGCGCGGATCACCACCTCGCCGCCTTCCGCGGCGATGTCGAGCTGGCCGCCGCGGACCAGCGCGTCGCCCGCGATCAGCGCGAGGTTGAGCAGGGTCTTGATCGCCGGCTTGGGCAGCGTCGGGGCATCGACCATCCAGCCGAGCCGGACCTTGCCGTTGCCATGCAATCCCTCGATCGCCTCGCGCGCCTCGCGGGTGTCGACCCGCTCGCCGAAGCCGCCCGCCGCGCCGAAGGCCAGACGGTAGAATTTGAGCCGGTTCGCGGTGGTCTGGGCGCTTTCGGCCAGCAGCTCCATGCAGCGTTCGCGCATCTCCGGGTCGGTCTCGTCGGCGAGCAGCTCGATGCCGTTGTTGAGCGCTCCCACCGGCGACAGAAGGTCGTGGCACAACCGCGAACAGAGCAGGCTCGCGAAATCGGCCGAACGATTGACCATGGACACTTCCTCAGAGGGCAGACAGGTCGGGTCTTTTGGCAAGCGGGGGCCGGTTGCGCAATCAGCGATTGTCGGCCTCGACGATCGTCACGGCCCGGAAACGCCCCTTTCCGTCCGCCGGGCGGCCGTCCGCATACCAGGCGCACAGCACGCCGCTGCCGGCGATGATCCAGTAGCTGCCCGGCTCCGCCGCCGCCGCGTCGCGCGCCGAGGGAACCGGGGAGCCGCCGGGATGCGAATGATAATGGCCGACCAGCGCGGGACCGCCGGCGCGTGCCGCGCGGTGCGCGGCGATCAGCGCGGCGGGATCGACCTCGAAGCTGTCGCGCGGATCGGCGGCGACGTTGGCGCAGGGGCGCAGCGCGGCGACGATGGCGCCCCGCCCCTTCGTCTGCCCGAGCAGCAGGCCGCAAATCTCGGCATCGGGGCTCGCCGCCGCCGACGACAGGATTTCGTCGAGCGCCGCCCTTGATATCCGTAGTTCCATCGCCACATCGCTACAGGATGACCGGGGGGAAATCGACATTGCATGCCGTGGTGCCGCAGGATGCCGAGGGCTGGCGGCTCGACCGGGCGTTGGCCGCGGCGCTGCCGACATTGTCGCGCGAGCGGCTGAAGGCGCTGATCTCCTCTGGCCAGGTCAGCCACGCCGACGGCGCGCTCGCCCGCGATCCGGCGATGAAGGTCGCGCCCGGCGCGTGCTTCGCGGTGGTCGTCCCCGATCCCGCCCCCGCGCACAACGCGGCGCAGGATATCCCGCTCGTCGTCGCCTATGAGGACGAACATCTGATCGTCATCGACAAGCCCGCCGGGCTGGTCGTCCATCCGGCGGCCGGCAATCCCGACGGGACGCTGGTCAACGCGCTGCTCCACCATTGCCGGGGTAGCCTGTCCGGGATCGGCGGGGTCGAACGGCCCGGCATCGTCCACCGCATCGACAAGGACACGTCGGGGCTGATGGTCGCCGCCAAGACCGATCCGGCCCATGTCGGGCTGGCGGCGCAGTTCGCCCGGCACAGCATCGACCGGCGCTACCGGGCGATCGTGGCGGGAACGCCGCGCCTCGCCGCCGGGACGGTCGACGCGCCGCTCGCGCGCTCGACCGCCGACCGCAAGAAGATCGCGATCGTCGCCGACGGGCGCGGCAAGCGCGCCGTCACCCATTACAGCGTGATCGAGCCGCTGCGCCGCGCCGCGCTGGTCGAATGCCGGCTGGAGACGGGTCGCACCCACCAGGTGCGCGTCCACATGGCCTCGCTCGGCCATCCGCTGCTCGGCGACCCGGTTTACGGGCGCAGCCGGCCGGAACATCGCGAGTTGCTCAACCGTTTGAAATTCCATCGCCAGGCGCTGCACGCGGCCCGGCTGGGCTTCGTCCATCCGGTGACAAGCGCGGCTTTATCTTTCGATAGCGAAATTCCGCAGGATATGCAGGATTTGTTCAGCGAACTGCGTGTAAGGGTGCTATAGATGTTACAGAACGGTACGGGAGTGATTCTCCCCTATCGACACACACAAGGTTGCGGCGCACCATGCCGGCGCGCCGACGAGGGAGTAAGTTGATCATGGCAAGCGGAAAGAACGTGCCCGCCACGATCCCCGCGCTGGGCGGGGAGCAGAGCCTCAACCGCTATCTGGCCGAGATCCGGAAGTTTCCGCTGCTGACGGCGGAAGAGGAATATATGCTCGCCAAGCGCTTCCAGGAGCATGGCGATCCCGAGGCGGCGACCCGCCTCGTCACCTCGCACCTGCGTCTCGTCGCGAAGATCGCGATGGGCTATCGCGGCTATGGCCTGCCGGCCAGCGAGCTGATCTCCGAAGGCAATATCGGCCTGATGCAGGGCGTGAAGAAATTCGAGCCCGACCGGGGCTTCCGTCTCGCCACCTATGCGATGTGGTGGATCAAGGCGTCGATCCAGGAATATATCCTGCGGTCGTGGAGCCTGGTGAAGATGGGCACTACCGCGGCGCAGAAGAAGCTGTTCTTCAACCTGCGGCGGATGAAGTCGCAGCTCGAAGCCTTCGAGGACGGCGACCTCAAGCCCGAGGACCTCAAGAAGATCGCCACCGACCTCGGCGTGTCCGAGGAAGAGGTGACGAGCATGAACCGCCGCATGTCGATGGGCGGCGACGCGTCGCTCAATGTCTCGATGAACGAGGACGGCGAAGGCGAGTGGCAGGACATGCTGGTCGACCAGGGCCCGCTCCAGGACGAGCGGCTGGCCGAGGTCGAGGAGAAGTCGGTCCGCCACAACATGCTCAACGAGGCGCTGGCCGCGCTCAACGATCGCGAGAAGCATATCCTGGTCGAGCGGCGCCTGGTCGACGAGCCCAAGACGCTCGAGGAGCTGAGCCAGGTCTATGGCGTCAGCCGCGAGCGCGTCCGCCAGATCGAGGTTCGCGCCTTCGACAAGCTGCAAAAGGCGATGATGCGGATCGCCGGCGAGAAGCGCCTGCTGCCGGCGATGTGATCCTGGGGAGTGTCCGGCGGCACTCCCCTCTCCACGTCATCCTGGCGAAAGCCAGGATCTCCCTTTCCTCTCCCCGGTCATCCGCGCAGGAAGGCAGGGAGATTTCAGCTTTCGCTGGAATGACGGGGAAAAACTCAAAACCGCCGCGACACGCCGACATAGAGCTCGACGTCGGGCGCATGGCGGTCGAGCCCGCCATTGGCGCCGATGTCGAACTGGAGGTCGTCGCGCGGCTGCCAGGCCAGCGACAGGCCGCCGAGCTGCTGGCTCTCATGGCCCGACGGGTCGCGATCGCGGGTGAACTGATATTCGAGCGTCGCGGACAGCGTCGGGCCCAGCTTCGCGGCGACCCCGGCGACCGTGCCATAAGCGAGGTGCCGCCCCTTCCCGTCCGAATCGACCGCCGCATCGACCTCGGGCACCCATTCGAGCGCGAAGGTCTCGTCGATCTCGTAGGAGACGGGCAGCCGGAAGCCGGCGCCCCAGTCGCCCGCGCCGATCGGTTCGCGGCCCACCGGCAACGTCGCGAAGGGCATCAGCGCAACCGACAGCGCCGATCCGTCCGGGTGGAGCAGGTTGTGGCGGAGCGCGACCGTCACGTCGCCGACCCCGCTCTCGCGCAGCCGCAGGCCGGCGGAACGATCGCGGTCATGCTCCCGCCCGAAACTCGTCCAGCCGAACTGGACCTCGGTGCGGTCGCCGATTCCGTAGCGGACGAGCAGGTCGCCGAGCAGCAGCCTGTCGTCGCGCTCGCCGGCCTGGCGGTCGAGCGTCCAGTCGGCCAGCCCGACCTCGACCGAGACATGGCCCCGGTCGATCGTGCAGGCCGGCGTGCCCAGCCCCGGCCGGTCGGGGCAATAATCGCGCATCTCCGCCGCCGCGCCCGCCGCCGGCAGCGCCATCGCAAGCCATCCCAGGAACCGCGCGAACATGACGAATTCCTACTCTGTGACGTGATCCACTGACAGCGTTGTTTTTCGTGCTAGGATGGCGCCATGATGGGGGACATGAAGGCAGGCGGGGGGCGCCGTGCCGGCGATGCGGCCGTGGCCGTGGCGCTGGCGATCATCGTCACGGCCCTGGCGGCGGCGGCGCTGCTCGGGGGGCCGACGCTCGACGACCATTGGACGATCTATCTGTCGGATTCGACGCGCGGGCTGGCGAAGCTGGTCGAGGAGCGGTGGATCCTGGATATCCGCCCCCCGGTCTTCGACGCCTGGGCGACGCTGCTGCACATGGTGGGGATCGACTCGATCCCGCTGGCCCGACTCATCTCCTCGCTGCCGGCGGTCGTCCTGCTCGTCCTCGCCGTCCGCGCTTTCTCCAGGCGGCTGCCCGACGAGGCCCCCTTCTTCGCCATCTTCCTGCTGCTGGTCCTGTCGACGCCGGCCGCGGTCCGCGCCTTCGGTGTCTATCGCGGCGATTTCTGGCAGCTCGCGGCCTTCGCGATCCAGATCCTCCTCGTCCGCCATGTCCTGTTCGTCCAGAAGGACTATCGCCGCAAGACCGACGCCGTGCTGGCGCTGTTCGCCCTGCCCGCCACCTTCGCCGCGATCACGATCGACTATGGCGGCGCGCTGTTCGGCGGCATCGTCGCGATGGCGACGATCCTCGCGGCCATCGCGCGCGGGCTGCGCCGCTGGGCGCGATCGCTGCTGATCACGGTGGCGCTGGCGGTGGCGACGGTCATCGCCATGATCTCCTGGCAGGCCGGCGCATGGGCGGCGAATTTCGACCTGTACCAGAACTGGATCGAGATGAGCTACGGCTCGGCGGGCGCCATCATCGCCGCGCTGCTGTTCGGCACCATCCTGCACAATCCGATCGCGCTGGCCGGCGGCTATCTCGGTCGCGAGCAATGGAGCCGGGGCGATACCGGCTTCGCGATCATCATCGGCGCGGCGCTGGTCGCGGCGCTGGTCGCGATCATGCAGATCGACGCGCAACGCCGGCTGATCACCTTCAGCAACAGCAGCGACGTCGCGGTGCTGGTCACCGCGCTGATGGCGACGGCGGGCGCCAAGATCGCCGACCGCCGGATGTGGATGAACGCGCTGGCGGGCGTCGCCATCCTGTCGGTGACGGTGTCGGCGACGGTGAACGGCAGCGGCAGCGGCTGGCAATCGGGCGCCAAGCGCATCTCGCGGATCGTCGCGGCCTGCCCGCAGACGCAGGTCTTCGCCGTGTCGGGCTGGCGGCTCGACGACGGCAGCGCGTCGCGCGCGGCGCGGCGCGAGGAGCCGGTCTTCACGATCGGCTATAAGCGGCTGGCGCGCAGCTACGGCTTCACCGCGATCGTCATCCCGCGCGACCGCCCGGCGACCGCCGCGCCCGGCCGCTGCCCGGTGCTGCTATGGATCGAGCGGGTGCCGTCGAAGAAGCGCGTGAAGCCCGCGCAGGTGCTGAAGGCAGCCGGCCTGGGCGGGCTCGAAAAAGCGCGGCTCAGCCTGATCCGTGGCGAAAACGGCCTTATCGTTCGTGCCGACCGCTGATAAGCGGCCCATCATGGCCAGAGAGTCCTTCGCGCGCCGCGCGCTTCGCTGGATCGTCCGCGCGCTGATCATCTTCGTGATCGGCTCGGTGATCTGGGTCGGCATCTATCGCTTCGTGCCGCCGCCCGTCACCACGACGATGATCGTCAACGCCTTCGACGGACGCGGCATCGCCAAGGACTGGATGTCGATCGACACGATGTCGCCCAACATGGCGCTCGCCGCGATCGCCGCCGAGGACGGCAATTTCTGCTCGCACCACGGCTTCGACTTCAAGGCGATCCAGAAGGCGATGGAGAGCAATTTCCAGGGCGACCGGCGGATCAGGGGCGGGTCGACAATCAGCCAGCAGACCGCGAAGAACGCGTTCCTGTGGCAGAATGGCGGCTATGTCCGCAAGGCGTTCGAAGCCTGGTTCACCGTGCTGATCGAACTGCTCTGGCCGAAGAAGCGGATCATGGAGGTCTATCTCAACATCGCCGAGACCGGGATCGGCACCTATGGCGCCAATGCCGGGGCGATGCGCTATTTCCACCATGACGCGTCGCGCCTCAGCCGCGCCGAGGCGGCGCGCATCGCCGCCGTCCTGCCGCTGCCCAAGAAGCGCGAGGCGATCTCCCCGACCGGCTTCACCCGCCGCTACGGCGACCGGATCGCCCGGCGGATGGGCCAGGTGCAGCGTTACGGGCAGGATGGCTGTTTGAAGTGAACTTGAGGGGAAGTGCCTTCCCCCATCCCTTCGTCATGCTGAACTTGATTCAGCATCCACCGGCCCGCAGGCGCGAACCAGCAGGCTTCGTGAACGACGCTGCGAACGCACAGCCTTGATGCGCGGCTTGGTGGATCCTGAAACAAGTTCAGGATGACGCCTCGCAAGCGGGCGTCAGCTGAACGGCATCTTGAAGCCGGGCGGGATCGGCAGCCCCTGGGTCAGCTTCGCCATCTCGGCGTTGGAGGCGGCGTCGGCCTTGGTCCGGCAATCGTTGATCGCGGCGGTGATCAGGTCCTCGAGCATCTGCTTCTCGGACAATTCCATCAGCGAATCGTCGATCGCCACGCCGAGGATGCGGCCCTTGGCGGTGGCGCGGATCTTGACGAGGCCGCCGCCGGCCGCGCCTTCGACCTCGATCGTGTCGAGCACGGTCTGGGCCTGTTCCATCTGCGTCTGGATCGTCTGCGCGGCGCTCTGCGCGGCGGCGATCATTTCCTCGAGGCTTTTCATGATGCGAGACTCCGTTTTTCAGGGGCGCTGTAGTCGATCAGCTCGGCATCCGGAAAGGCTTCCAGAGCGGCCTTGACCAGCGGGGATTCGAGAATGGCGTCGCGCGCCGCGTCCTCTTCGGCGCGGATCCGGGCGAGCAGCGAGGGCGCGCCCGCCTCGTCGACCATAGCGACCGACCAGGTCCGACCGGTGGATCGCTTGAGGATATTGGCGACGTCGCCGGCGAAATTCTGCGGCAGCCGCTGGTGGCGCGCGATCAATAGTTCCTCGCCTTCCAGCCGGACGATCGCCGCATAGTCGTGGAAGAGCTGCGCGAGCAGCGCGTTTTCCGGCAGCAGCAGCGCATGGATCGCCTCGCCGGTCGCGGGCAGCGACGGCGGCACGGGTTCCGGCTCGGGCTCGGGGATCGCGACCGGAACCGGAGCGACGACCGGGGCCGGGGCCGGCACGGCGGCCAGCGGCGGCGGCGTCTCGATCGGGGCGGGCGCAGGCGCAGGAGCGGCAATGGGCGCCGGCGCGGCCATCAGCGCCCCCTGCGGCTCGGCCGCCGGCGGCCGAGCGGGCGCGGGCTGGACGGGCAGGTTCAGGTCGCCCGAGGCGAGCCGGCGCGCCAGCTCGCCCGGATCGGGAAGCTGGCTGGCATGGACGACGCGGAGCAGCGCCATCTCGGCCGCCTCGATCGGCATGGCGGCGGTCTGGACCTCGCCATGGCCCTTGAGCAGGAGCTGCCACAGCCGGTGGAGCGTCGCGAAGCCGAGCTTGCCGGCCCAGTCGCCATAGGCCTCGCGCTCCTCGGCCGACAGCGCGGGATCGTCGGTCCCGGCCACCTTGGCGCGGGTGATCGCATGGCAGGTCTCGAGCAGCCCGTGCAGCATCGCCACCGGCTCGACGCCGAGGTCATATTGCCCCCGGATGCTCGCCAACACCGCCGCCGCGTCGCCCTTCAGCATCTCGCCGAACAGGCGGCGGACCGCGCCACGATCGGACAGGCCCAGCATGTCGCGAACCTGCTGCGCCTCGACCCGGCCCGATCCGTGCGCGATCGCCTGGTCGAGGATCGACAGGCCGTCGCGCGCCGAGCCTTCGGCCGCCCGCGCGATCAGCGCCAGCGCCTCGGGATCGGCCTCGACGCCCTCGGCCGCGACGACGTTGGTGAAGTGCGCCGCCAGCTTGTCGGCGGTGATGCGCCGCAGGTCGAAGCGCTGGCAGCGCGACAGGACGGTGATCGGAACCTTGTTCACCTCGGTCGTGGCGAACAGGAATTTCACATGCGCCGGCGGCTCCTCCAGCGTCTTGAGCAGGCCGTTGAAGGCCGACTTCGACAGCATGTGGACTTCGTCGATGATGTAGATCTTGTAGCGCGCCGACACCGACGCATAGCGCACCGCCTCGATGATCTCGCGGACGTCGTCGATGCTGGTGTGGCTGGCGGCGTCCATCTCGACCACGTCGATATGCCGTCCCTCGGCGATCGCGACGCAGGGCTCGCAGACGCCGCAAGGATCGATCGTCGGCCCGCCCTGCCCGTCCGGCCCGATGCAGTTGAGCGCCTTGGCGATCAGCCGCGCGGTCGAGGTCTTGCCGACGCCGCGCACGCCGGTCAGCAGGAAGGCATGCGCCAGCCGGCCGCGCCGGATCGCGTTGGCGAGGGTCGTCACCATCGCGTCCTGGCCGATCAGCTCGTTGAAATTCTGCGGCCGATATTTGCGCGCGAGGACGCGATAGGGTGTCGAGGATTCGGACATGAGGTGAGCTTACCGAGGCAGGCCCGGATTGTCGTTGGTGATTTTCGGGGTGGGAGCCGGAACGACCCGATACGAAATCGTTGCGGCTGCTTCCTTCCGGACCTGACCGGGTTGGCGACGGCACCGTCCGCCCGACTCCCGCGGCGCATATGGGGGATCGGCGCCGGGGATGCAAGCCGTCCCGGCTATCGGCCCAGCCGACCGGCCGCGGGCGCGGAACTGCCCGCGCGCTGCGGGACCGTCAGGATCAGCAGGACGATCGCGCCCGCCAGCACGGCGGAGGCCAGCGGCCGGCTGAAATCCAGGCCGCCATGGTCGATCGGCTTGTCGAGGAAGTCCCCCACCGTCGCGCCGAGCGGACGGGTGAGGATGAAGGCCGCCCAGAACAGCATCACCCGGCTGGCCGGCGTGAACAGATAGAGGAGCGCCAGGCCGGCGAGCAGCGCGCCGAATATCGTCCCCGCGCCGACATATCCGAGCCCGCCAGTATCGGCGAGCCAGTCGCCGAGCGCGGTTCCCAGCGTCTGGGAGAAGGTGATGGTGATCCAGTAGAACAGCTCCGTCCCGGAATCCCGGACCTGATCGACCGCGACCGAGCCGAGCGAGCGATACCATGTCAGCAGCGAGCCCAACACGCAGACCAGCAGCAGCGCCGAGCCTCCCGCATAGCCGATTCCCATGGAGCGGGTGGCGAAGTCCGCCATGGTGGTGCCCGCCATGGTCGAGGCGATGATCGTCAGCCAGTAGAGCGAAGGGACGAACCGCCGCGCCGCCATCTGCACGCCGACCAGGACGAGCAGGAGGGTCAGGAATATCCCGGTTCCCGCCAGATAGCCGAGGTTCATCGTCATCGAGACCGTATCGCCGCCGGTCTCCCCCAAGGTCGTTGCCAGGATCTTGATGATCCAGAAACCCAGGGTGACGGCGGGAAGCTTGCTGTCCGCCGGGAAATCCTGATCTCGCATCGGGCGCCTCATCTTGCCGGCCAGCCGAATTTGCTGGTCCGACCGAGACGCCGCCGGCACCGCCTTTCCGCAGCCCGTCCGGCCTATCGCCCCTGCATGTTCCGCGCGCCGACCGGCATCCGCACGGTCAGGCCGTCGAGCGCGTCGGTCAGGACGATCTGGCAGGCGAGCCGCGAGGTGCGCGTGACATGGCTGGCGAGGTCGAGCAGGTCCTCCTCCATCTCCGACGCGCGCGGCAGCCGGGCGAAATCGGCCGCGTCGACGATGACGTGGCAGGTCGAGCAGGCCATCTGCCCCTCGCAGGTCCCTTCGAGCGGCTGGCCGTCGGCCTGGGCGACGTCGAGCAGATGCTGGCCCGGCGACGCCTCGACCTCGCTGCGATGCTCGCCGTCGGCGGAGATGAACACGACCCTGGTCATGCCGCCCACATACGCTGTCTGGCGGCGGCGTCGAGGATCATCGTCGCGGCGCGGTCGATCTCCTCCTCGCTCGTATAACGGCCGAAGCCGAGGCGGATGCTCGAGCGCGCCTGCGCGTCGCTCAAGCCGAGCGCCTTGAGGACGTGGCTCGGCCGCCCCGATCCGCTGGCGCAGGCCGAGCCCGCCGAGAAGGCGAGTTCGCGCAGGTCGGAGATCAGCCGCGCGCTGTCGACGCCGTCGCGGCGGAGGTTGAGATTGCCGCGCCAGCGCCGCTCGACCGATCCGTTGATCCGCCATTCGGGACCGAGCCGGCGGGTCGCGATCAGCCAGAGCCGCTCGACATGCGCGGTATCGGCCTCGCGCCGCGCCACCATCAGCGCCGCCGCCGCGCCGAACCCTGCGCAGAGCATCGGCGCCAGCGTGCCCGAGCGGCCCGGCGCCTCCTGCCCGCCGCCGTGGAGCAGCGGTTCGAGCGCCACCCCGTCGCGCACCCACAGCGCGCCGATGCCCTTGGGGCCGTGGACCTTGTGCGCCGAGATCGCGACCAGATCGCAGCTTTCCGGAATCGGCACCCGGCCATAGCCCTGCACCGCGTCGCACAGGAACAGCGCGCCCGCCTGATGGGCGAGCGCGGCGAGCGCCTCGACCGGCTGGATCACGCCGATCTCGTTGTTGACCAGCATGACGGCGACGAGCCCGGTGCCGGGCGCGATCGCCGCCCGCGCCTGCTCCGGATCGACCAGCCCCTCGGCATCGACCGGCAGGATGCGGACCGCGCGCCCCGCCTGGCCGACCGCCCGGACGCTGTCGAGGACGGCGGCATGTTCGGTCGCGACGGTGACGATCGGCCCGCGCGTGCCCTTGATCGCCCAGTTGAGCGCCTCGGTCGCGCCGCCGGTGAAGGCGACCCGCCCGCCCTCCGGCAGCAGCGAGGCCACCTGCCCGCGCGCCACCTCGACCGCCGCCGCCGCCTCGCGGCCCATGCGGTGCGGCGAATGGGGATTGCCGAACTTGTCGTCGAGGAAGGGCAGCATCGCGGCGCGCGCCTCGGGCGCCAGCGGGGTGGTCGCCTGATAGTCGAGGTAGATCATGCCGCGCGCGCCCGCGCCGCCGTCGCGATCGTCCGCCATTCGGCGGCGACCCGGTCGATGTCGGCCTCGCTGGTGTCGCGGCCGAAGCTGATCCGCACCACCTCGCGCGCGCTCGCCTCGTCCCAGCCCATCGCCGCGAGCACATGGCTGGGCTTGAGGCTGCCCGAGGAACAGGCGCTGCCCGCCGACACCGCGATCCCGGCCATGTCGAAGCGGATGAGCTGCGCCGTCGCGGCGACGCCCGGCATGCGGTAGCTGGCGATGGTCGGCAGCCGCTCGCAGCCGCCCGCGACGACGATGCCGCCGGCTGCCGCGATCACGGCGTCGAGCCGGGCGCGCAATGCCGCCGCCCGCCCGATCCAGTCGAAACCCGCCTCGATCGCCGCCGCGAAGCCCAGCACGGCGGGCAGGTTCTCGGTTCCGCCGCGATAGCCCTGCTCCTGCCCGCCGCTCGGGGCGAGCGTCGCGAGGTCGCGGACCAGCAGCGCGCCGATCCCCGGCGGGCCGCCCAGCTTGTGCGCCGACAGCGCGGTGAAATCGGCATCGGGCAGGGCCAGCTTGGCGCCGCTCTGCGCACAGTCGGCGAGCAGCAGCCCGCCGCCCGCGCGCACGTCCGCGCCGATCCGTTCGAGCGGCTGGATCACCCCGGTCTCGTTGTTGACCGCCTGGACCGCGACCAGCGCCCCGCGCGCCGCAGCGGGCAGCGGCCCGACCAGCCCGTCGCCGTCGACCGGCAGCACCACCGCGTCGGGGGCCGCGCGGCGCACCGCGTCATGCTCGACCGCCGAGACGAAGCGCCCGGCCGCCTTGGCGCGGCGCAGCGCGATCTCGATCGCCTCGGTCGCGCCGCTGGTGAAGAGGATCGCGCCGTCATGGCCCAGCGCCCGGCCGATCCGCGCGCGCGCCTCCTCCAGCGCCGCGCGGGCGGCGCGCCCCTCGGCATGGGGCGAGGACGGATTGGCCCATCGATCGAGCGCCTGCGCCATCGCCGCGCGCGCCGCCGGATGCAGCGGCGTGGTCGCGGCATGATCGAGATAGAGTCGCGGGGTAGCCAAGCGGCGACATGCTCCATTTGATTGCACCCGATGGGGCCGAGCCTATATAGGCTCTCGATCGGCGGCGCGCCATCCGGCGCGCCCGGCCCCATGCATGTCCCGAAGGATATCGATGCCCGAAGTCATTTTCCCTGGTCCCGAAGGTCGCCTCGAAGGCCGGTTCAACCCCGGGCCGCGTCCGCGCGCGCCCGTCGCGATGATCCTCCACCCGCATCCGCAGGGCGGCGGCACGATGAACAACCGCATCGTCCAGTCGCTCTACCAGACCTTCGTCCGCCGGGGCTTCGCGACGCTGCGCTTCAACTTCCGCGGCGTCGGCAAGAGCCAGGGCACCTTCGACAACGGCATCGGCGAGCTGAGCGACGCCGCCTCGGCGCTCGACTGGGTCCAGTCGATCCACCCCGAGGCGCAGACGACGTGGATCGCCGGCTTCAGCTTCGGCGCCTGGATCGGCATGCAGCTGCTGATGCGCCGGCCGGAGATCAAGGGCTTCATCTCGATCGCGCCCCCCGCCAACATGTACGACTTCACCTTCCTGGCGCCCTGCCCCTCCTCGGGCATCATCATCCAGGGCGACAGCGACGAGGTGGTGACGCCCGGCGCGGTGCAGAAGCTGGTCGACAAGCTGCGGACCCAGCGCCACATCACCATCCATCACGACACCATCCCGGGCGCGAACCATTTCTTCGCGGACGAGATGCCCGAACTGATGAAGTCGGTGGACGACTATCTCGACATGCGGCTGTCGGGCGACCGCTGATTCCGGGAAAGGGGGTTTCGGCCCCCTTTTCTCCTGTCCGTCAGCGAAGCGGCATCGTCCAGATCGCGACATTGGCGAACATCACCACGGCGGCGGCGATCATCAGCCAGCCGCGCTTCGGATCGCCCCTGCGGACGATCATCCACAGCCCGCCGATCCCGAGCACCAGCCCGCCCAGCATCAGCAGCGACAGGGTGAGCGCGGCCGGTCCGTTCATCATCGGTCCATCTCCATGGGATCAGGGTCCCCCGCGATGGACGGGGGGCGGACGGCTGTCAACGCGACGAGCGCGATATGTTGCATGGCTCTCACGAATCGCCCTATCGAACGATCCAAGGGCGTAATGCGATGATCAGGTTGAAGCTCCAGGCGCTGATCGGCAGCGGCGGCAGCGCGGACGTGTTCCGGCTGGCGGGCGGCCGCGTGCTGAAGCTCTACCGCGAGGGCCTCGACCCCGGCGTCATCGCGCGCGAGCATGACGGCGTCCGCCACGCCGTCGACCAGGGTCTCCACGTCGCCCGCGCCTTCGGCACGCGCGACCATGGCGACCGCAGCGGGATCGTCTTCGAGGAGCTGGTCGGCAAGCCGCTGCTCCGCCTCCCCGTGCTGCGTCCGTTCCGCACCCGCGCGCTGCTGCGCCGCTTCGCCGACTATCAGGCGCGCATCCACTTGTGCGGCGCGGCCGGCCTGCCGCACCACCAGCACGACATCATCCATGTCCGCATCGAACAGGCCGAGGTGAGCGAAGCACTCCGCGCCGCCGCGCTCGAACGGCTCCACGCCATCCCCCGCGGCGACCGCTTCTGTCATGGCGACTATCATCCCGGCAACGTCATCCTGACCCGGGCCGGAATCGCCGCGATCGACTGGTCGAACGCCTCGGCGGGCGATCCCGCCGGCGACGTCGCGCGCAGCGAGCTGCTGTTCCGCTATGCCGGCTACGGCCCCAGCCTGCGCAACGTCCCGGCGCTGCGCCGCATCCGGACGATGACCGCCGACTTCTACCTGCGCCAGTATCGCGAGAGCACCGGCCTGAGCGACGCCGCGATCGACGCCTGGCGCCTGCCGATGGCGGTCGCCTCGCTGGTCCCCGGCAGCCGGGTCCACCGCCCCACCCTGATCGCCGCGCTGGAGCGGCAGGGGTTCAGCGTCTGATCACCTGTGCTCGGCCATCCATTGCTTCAGGGCGCTGTCGATCCTCGACTGCCATCCTGCTCCGGAACCCCGGAAATAATCGATCACGTCGCGTGATAGCCTGATGGTCGTGCTCACCTTCGTCGGGGCTTTCTGCCCGCCCCGGCGCTTTACGGTCGCGGCCAACTCGGGCAGCATCTCAGCGAACGGTTTCGCCTTGGCAATATCGTCGGCGCTCAACTCGGGATTGTCGGAAACCGCATCCCAATCGGCCTTGGTATAACCCTTCTTCGTCATGTCAGCAGGGCCTTCTCGTTACGACTCGCCGGGCGCGCGGAGACGATCGAGATACCTTCCGCGCCCAGCGTGGCGAAAATGACGATGATCACAATCTATTTGTAGTAACAATTAACCATATAGTCAACCGAATTATATCGAGCAACCCCTGTGGGCCCGGAGGTACCGGGCCCACATGAATCCTAAGATTTCAAGGGTTTGAGAGTGGTGGGCGCAGCAGGGTTTGAACCTGCGACCCCTGCGGTGTGAACAAATCTGATAGTCCATAATTGCTGGCTTTCTACGTCGTCGACTGCAACTCGCCGCCTCAGAAAACACAGCATTTTCAGACCGTCGCGATAGGTCACACCGGACTTTCACCGGATCGCCACTCGCTACCTGCTGCGCCCTTCCCGCCTGCGCTTCCGACCCGGAAAGCAAGCGAAACCCACCTGCGGAAAGCTTCGACCGTCTTCCGGCGGCCGGAGCCTTTTGCGCGTCGCAACCTCCACGGTGGGGGGGGGGCAGCAATGCAAGTTCGTCATGCTGGAGCGAATCGCTCCGCATCCTCGGAGGGATCGCAGCATAGCTGGGGCGAGGCTGCCGACATCAAGCGCCCGAGCATCACCAACTATGATCTCGCCCGCTACATCCGCGACCATTTCCCCTTCGACCAGCTGATCCTCGAGAACTTCCGCAAGGGAGTCCCCAACAGTGGCTGGGTCCACGTCTCCTACCGCGAAGGCCAGCTCCGCCGGTCGCACCTGACCAAGCTGGTCGGCGAACGCGGCTATCGGCAGGGATTGATCGTATGAGTTGGCTCCTCGGTCTCGTCTTCACCCATCACTCCTTCCTGGTGCTGATCGCCGCGGCGAAGCGCATGTCGACGGCCGCGCGCCGCATGGAGGAAGCCAATGCCCAGGTCAGTTCGGACGATCGCGTTGATGGCGATTGGTTCGCTCGCCTTAACGACCTTGCAGGGCTGCGGCCCTGATCATGTCGCGTCGGCCGGCGAGGTGCCGGTCGTCGTCGAGGTCGACGACACGCCGCCGACCGACCTTCTCCGCTGCCCGGAAAAGCCGGTCGCCTTTCCGGTCGACCAGTCCGCGACCATGGGTTCCGAGGTCCGATCGGCGCTGATGAGCCTCGCCTTCGCCTATGCGGCGACGCTCGACCAGCTCAAGCGCCTCACTGGGAACGGCCGGGCGCCTGCGCGATCGACGATGCAGAAGCTCGATAGCCTGCGCCAGGCGATCGTCACCGCGCTGCCCGACCTGAAGAAGAAGCCCGACAACCTCGCGATCTATGCCCGCAAGGGCCGGATCGTCTCGCGCGACGGCCCCGCCCTCGGCTTCCAGTACCGCTACACCGCGCTGGTCGAGCTGCTCGACTTCGCCGGCGATCCCGACGCGCTCTTCGTCGCGATCGTACTGTGGATCCGCCGGCATCAACCCGACCTGGTCCAGAAGCTCGACGATCGCGCCGGCTTCCGCTTCGACGCCGATCGCCTGTCCCCCAAGGCCGTCGACATCGTCGTCGAGCTGGATCTCGACGAGTCGGTCGCCACCGCCCCGCGCCAGGGCGGAGGGCTGGACCTGGTGCATGTGGTCGACCCCGCCGGCGAGGATGTCTGGAACGCGGTGCTCGACGACGCGATCGGCCGCCCGCCCCTGGCGGAGATCTGGCTCGGCGATCGGCGGCTGCTCCCGGATTCCGCCAGCGATCCCGATTGATGGCCGACGGCGCGGACCTGGAGCAGCTCCATGGCTGGATCGGCGACATGCTCGCCAGCCTGGCGCCCGGCGCGCGCCGGCGCATGGCGCTGCGCATCGCCAAGGAGATCCGCCGCGCCAATGCCGACCGCATCGGCGCCCAGGTCCAGCCTGACGGAACGCCCTTCACGCCGCGCAAGCCCCAGAAGGGATCGCGCGGCCGGGTCGGCACGATCAAGCAGCGCCGCCAGGCGCGCAAGATGTTCGCCCAACTCCGCCAGTTCCGCAACCTGTCGGCCGAGGCCTCCCCCGACGAGGCGGTCGTCGGCTTCCGCAGTCCCGCGGTCGCCCGCGTTCACCAGCTCGGGCTGCGCGATCGCGTCAGCCGCAACGCCAACGCGCCCGAATATGATTATCCAGAGCGCGTCGTGCTCGGCTTCGCGGCCGGCGATCCCGGGCGGGTGTTGGACTTGCTGCTTGCCGAGTTGGACCCTGCCTGATCGCCACCTCGTCTAAAAGTTGCTGTAGACCACCTGTAGCCCAGCCTGCTGGCCCCATGCGGCTAAGCATTTCTGCGGCTCCTCGGGCGAGTTCTTCGCGATCATGAGCGATCCAGTTTTCGAGCTAAAGGCAGCAGCCGGCCTTCGACCGCCCTCCCAATAGGTTCTCAGGTCGACTCCACATCGTTCCGCAGCCGTCCGAAAATCGGCTTCGGTGACGGACGTCTGCTGGCTGCCAGCGAATAGAAGCATGAGCGCAAAATATGAGATCATGCCGGCATCATAAACGCGAATAATATTGAGCCGCAATCCTTACGTAGTAATACGAATGATATTTGCCGCACCTTGATAAAATCAAACAACATTTCCCATCATTCGGCGCAGGGAAGCAACCATTATGGATGTTTTCTGGGAAGGTTGATTTCATATTAAGGAGGAAGAGGCATGACATGGAGCGCTGTTCTCGCCACGATCCACTTCTATGATGGAACCGAGACTTGGGCCGATCCCGTCAAGATGACGGCCATGTCAGCCGGGGAAAAGGCATCCTTCCTGGCCAAGATGGAGGATCTCTACGACAATTCTCCGACCTTTGCCGCCACGATGGACAATTTTTCCACCAACGGCGATGTCCTCGGAGGAACTGAGCTCAATATTATCGGAGCTTATGCCGATCCGAATGGCGCTGTTGCTTCGAATCTCGAAATATCGATGCCGGGTGGCAATGTTAACACCTACTTCTTCCAGATGGATGACTTGGAGGACAGTGTCGTTTTCAACACCAACGGCAAATTGATCCATACCAACGCATCGCTTACCATAGCGCACGAACTTTATCATGGCATCACCGGCTACCAAGACCCCGACCCCGCCGATGCGATCGCGGTCCAGAACGCCGACCTCTACGATTTCGACGGCCCACAGGTCATTTTCCAGAACGCCGTCGCCGCCGATATGGGCTGGGGCGATCAGCTCCGCGCGTCCTATATGGGGCAGGTGAGCGAGCAGTTCGCCATCGATGCGGGCTGGACGCTGAATCATAACTACAGCCTCGGCGCACCTATCGACGAGATGCGCTATGGCGACATCACCGGCGATCTCATCGATCACACCGCAAAGACCGACGACGCGCACGACCTCATCTTCTCCCTATGGGGCGACGACACCGTCAAAGGTGGCGGCGGCAACGACCACATCTGGGGCGGCCTTGGCAACGACCTGATCGAAGGAAATGCAGGCCAGGATTTGCTTGTCGGGGAAGAGGGCGACGACACCCTGGTTGGCGGGAATGGTGCAGATTTCCTGGTTAGCGGTACCGGAAACGACGTCCTTGACGGCGGCGCTGGTGATGATCTGATTGTGATGCAAGGCGGATCGGGACAAGCGACAGGCGGTGACGGCAACGATATTTTCTGGTTCGACCTCGGCACCGTGAAACCGTCAATCACGGTTTACGATTATACGTTAGTGGGCGGCGATCCCGGCGATAGCATTATTTGGAACGGCTATGTTCTTGAGGGCGGCCCTTTTACAATATTAGACCGTGAAGGTGGCTATCCATTTTATAATTATTTGGATGATCATGGAATAATATATTTTTATGCTTTTGGCACTTCAGCCATGATCATCGGCCTCCCAACCAATGAGCTAATATACATCGATGATTTTACCAACGGCGATTATGGCATAACCTTTTCAGAGCCTCCACCCCATGAGGATTTAGCTTATCTTCCAGTCAGCAACATTGTTGACAATGATGAATTTGGGGACTGGTACAATTTGGCTGGAAGGTCCGAAGCCCTGGAGACGCCAGGGTCTATCCCTGACCCTTGGCCATTTTCTTAGCTCTCCAGGCGCGTACGAAGCGCATGATCTGTTCTCGCGGCGCGAGTTTTTTCCACAGATTAGCAGCCGATCTAGCTCATTATCCTAGGCCGGTAGATTAGTTCGCCACTGTGTCCCGCAGTTTTCCAGAGGTCGCGTAGAGGCACATCCCGCCGGCCATCCTTCGTTGTCGAAGCGCGCTCAAACAACGCTCGCGTATCGCGGCCTTGCCCTCGCCTCGGCGACACGACGAGGGTGTCCGATCTCGCCGCCAGCTCCTTAGCCGTCGACCTGTCGCGCCTCGCCGCGCCGCCGGTGCTGCGCCCGCTGTCCTTCGAGGATCGCCTGGCGGCGATCGTCGCCGACTTCCAGGCGCGCTTCCCGGGCTACGATACCATCCTCGAAAGCGATCCGGTGATGAAGCTCCTCGAGGAGCTCGCCTATCGCGACATGCTTGGCACGGCCAAGGTCAACGACACCGCCTCGGCGCTGCTCCTCGCTTATGCGATCGGCGCCGATCTCGACCATCTCACCGCGCGCTTCAGCAACTCGTCAAGCTCCTTTCATTCGTCAAAAGCGACTATGTTCGTCTGTTCATCGTGCTCGTGATCTGCACCGCGGCCCGCATGGGTGCGATCCTGGAATCGCCAGTGGGTTCAGGTCGACGTCAAGCACCGGACGATCACCGAACGAATCTACGCTCGCTACTCGCCGAGCTATATGAAGGACGCCGCCAATGCGGTCGATTTCTGAGCCCAACCTCTTTGATCTGATGTTCGAAACATACCAGATCAACGTCGTTGAAGAGAAGCGAGAGCCGAGCCGTTGAATCATTTCGGTCGACAGTTGGAAGAGACTTGAGAACGAGATCTAGCCCAGCTTCATTGGGAAACCGGAGCCCAGGTTATTCAACATCCCCATCGTCATCGACCGAAGTATGGCCCCCGGAACGTGAGAGCTTCGCATGAAGGCTGACGATATCGGAGAATAACACGCCTCCCTGTGTCTGGCGTTAGAGGCTCTCTGGCATGTCGAGAATTTCCTCAACCACGAAGACGCCCCCTGGTGGGCCGAGGTTCCGGAGAGGGGGTGGTCTTGATCGTTCCAAGATCGAGCGAGGCATGGAGGCTCTTGAGGCATGTTTGATCGGTGGCTCGGGTACATCTGTACCCGCGAACCCTGTGGAAACAGGTGCCCAAGAAGGAGAAAAATCCTTATAGATCAGGGGAGCAGAGTGGTGGGCGCAGCAGGGTTTGAACCTGCGACCCCTGCGGTGTGAACACAGTGCTCTACCACTGAGCTATGCGCCCACTCTGCAACGTCGCGCGGGGCGTGCCCCGCGAACGGCTGTGCGGATAGGGCGGGACGTTCGTCCTGTCCAGCCCCAAAAACGATCCGGACCGGACGCCGTCGCCGAAAGCGTCGCCCGACAGGCGAAGGCCGCACGCGTCCCGGAGGACGCGGCGGCCTTGCCCCCCTCGCCCGGGTCGACGCCGGGCGATAACCGGATCTAGTTGACGGCGTCCTTGAGGCCCTTGCCCGGCTTGAACTTGGGCTGGCTCGATGCGCTGATCTTCATAGGTTCGCCGGTGCGCGGGTTGCGGCCGGTGGAGGCCTTGCGCTTCGTCACCGAGAAAGTGCCGAAACCGACGAGGCGGACCTCGTCGCCCTTCTTGAGCTGGGTGGTAATCGAATCGAACACAGCTTCGACCGCCTTCGAAGCATCATTCTTGGTCATGCCGGTCGCCTCGGCGACGGTGCCGATAAGCTCCTGTTTATTCATGCCTTCATCCCCTACCAATTTTTATGTAGCTGCGGCACGCGGCGCTCCGGCCGCACGGCCCGTTTTTCGGCCGCGACACGATGCTGCAACAAAGGCGTCACATCCGCAAGGGGCGAGAAGCGGCGCATTGCCGCCGATTCAGCGCTTTTCCGGAAGGCCGAGCTGGACGCGGGCATAACGCTCGAAATCGGGGTCGAGCGCGGGCGGTTCGAGCGGCACGATCCGCTCCAGCGAATCGGCGACATGGGTCAGCGCGGCGATGCGCGCGGCCTTCTTGTCGTTGCCGTCGATCACCGTCCACGGCGCCCAGCGCGTATCGGTCTCGCGGAACATGTCCTTCATCGCGGCGAGATAGTCGTCGCGCCGCGCGCGATTGCGGAAATCCTCGGGCGTGACCTTCCAGCGCTTCCACGGATGGTCGAGCCGGTCGGCGAGCCGCTTGTCCTGCTCCTCCTGCGTCACATGCAGGAAGAGCTTGACGATGGTGACGCCGTCGGCCTGCTGCTGCGCCTCGAACTCGTTGATCTCGTCATAGGCGCGCCGCCATTCGCGCTCGCTGGCATAGGCCTCGACCCGCTCGACGAGCACGCGGCCGTACCAGGTGCGATCGAAGATCGCGATCCGCCCCCGCCCCGGCAGCTTCTGCCAGAAGCGCCAGAGGAAATGCCGTCCCCGCTCCTCCTCGGTCGGCGCGGCGATCGGCCAGACATGGAAATGGCGCGGGTCCCAGCCCATCGTCAGCCGCTGGATCGCGCCGCCCTTGCCCGCGGCGTCCCAGCCCTCGAACAGGATCATGCTGCGCAGGTTGCAGACGACATGCGCCACCTGCAGGCGGGACAGGCGCTTCTGCACCTCCGCCAGGGCGGCATCATAATCACCGTCGAAGGGTGCCCCCTTCTCGTAATCCGCGAGATCGATCGCCAAGCGACAACACTCCCAGCCCGAGTCGCTCCCCATAATGCGTCGGGGAGAGTCCTATAAAGCGCGGGAGTTGGTAAATGGTTTCGGAACCGTCCAGCTATGGGACAGGTCACACCCTATCCTTGTCATGCCGGCGGAGGCCGGCATCTCCGGAGAGATGCGCGGCGCTCGACCTCCCGAGATTCCGGCCTCCGCCGGAATGACGAGGAGAACAGAAGCTTACTGCTTGCTCTGCTCGACCACCCGGATGTTCAGCTCGCGGAGCTGCTTCAGGCTGACCTGCGAGGGGGCGCCCATCATCAGGTCCTCGGCCTTCTGGTTCATCGGGAACAGCACGACCTCGCGGATGTTCGGCTCGTCGGCGAGCAGCATGACGATGCGGTCGATGCCGGGGGCCGATCCGCCGTGCGGCGGCGCGCCGAACTTGAAGGCGTTGAGCATGCCCGAGAAATTCTCCTCGACCTGCTCCTGGCTGTAGCCGGCGATCTCGAACGCCTTGTACATGATCTCGGGCCGGTGGTTCCGGATCGCGCCCGACGACAGCTCCACGCCGTTGCAGACGATGTCGTACTGATAGGCGAGGATGTCGAGCGGATCCATCGTCTCCAGCGCCTCCATCTCGCCCTGCGGCATCGAGAAGGGGTTGTGGCTGAAGTCGATCTTCTTCGCATCCTCGTCATATTCGAACATCGGGAAGTCGACGACCCAGCAGAATTTGAACACACCCTGCTCGATCAGGCCCAGTTCCTCACCGACGCGGGTGCGCGCGGCGCCCGCCAGCTTGGCCGTCGCCAGTTCCTTGCCCGCCGCGAAGAACACGCCGTCATCGGGGCCGAGGCCCAGCGCCGCGATCAGCTTCGCGGTCGCCTCCTCGCCATGATTCTTGGCGATCGGGCCGCCGGCCTCGCCGCCCTTGATGTTGATGTAGCCGAGCCCGGCATGGCCCTGGGCGCGCGCCCAGTCGTTCATGTCGTCGAAGAATTTGCGGCTCTTCGCGCCCGCGCCCGGCGCCGGGATGGCGCGGACGACGCCGCCGCCCTCGACGATCCGCGCGAACAAGCCGAAGCCCGAGCCCTGGAAATGCTCGGTGACGTCGGTGATCTCCAGAGGGTTGCGCAGGTCGGGCTTGTCCGAGCCGTAGCGCAGCATCGCGTCGCGATAGGCGATGCGCGGGAACGGCGCCGGGGTGACCGCGCGGCCATTGGCGAATTCCTCGAACACGCCGTGCAGCACCGGCTCGATCGCGGCGAACACGTCCTCCTGGGTGACGAAGCTCATCTCGAAGTCGAGCTGGTAGAATTCGCCCGGCGACCGGTCGGCGCGGGCGTCCTCGTCGCGGAAGCAGGGGGCGATCTGGAAATAGCGGTCGAAGCCCGCCACCATCAGCAGCTGCTTGAACATCTGCGGCGCCTGCGGCAGCGCGTAGAATTTGCCCGGATGGATGCGGCTCGGCACCAGGAAGTCGCGCGCGCCTTCCGGCGAGGAGGCGGTCAGGATCGGCGTCTGATATTCGGTGAAGCCCTGGTCGATCATGCGGCGGCGGATCGAGGCGATCACGTTCGAACGCAGCACGATATTGGCGTGGATGCGGTCGCGGCGCAGGTCGAGGAAGCGATAGCGCAGGCGGATATCCTCGGGATAGTCGGCCTCGCCCGCCACCGGCAGCGGCAGTTCCTGCGCGGTCGACTGGACCGAGACCTCGCGGGCGCGGATCTCGATCTCGCCGGTCGCGAGATTGGGATTCACCGCCTCGCCGGCACGGGCGACGACGTCCCCGGTGATCGTCACGACCGACTCCACGCGCAGCCGCTCGAGCTGCCGGAAAGCCTCCGACTCGATGTCGGTGACGATCTGCGTCAGGCCGTAATGGTCGCGCAGGTCGACGAACAGCAGGTTGCCATGATCGCGCTTGCGATGCACCCAGCCCGACAGGCGGACCTGGGACCCGACGTCCTGGGCCCGGAGCTGGCCGCAATTGTGCGTGCGATAGGCGTGCATCATGGTGACGTTTCAACTTTCCGGTGAATTTGCGAGCGGAGCGCTTCGCGCGCACGAGCAGCGCTTGTCAAGCGTTGTAACCAAGCTATGCACGAAAGCATGCACATTCACCCCCTGATTACCGACAGCGCGACGCTCGCCAATCTCTGCACCCGCCTCGCCGCCTCGCCCTACGTCGTGGTCGACACCGAATTCATGCGCGAGAGCACCTATTGGCCCGACCTCTGCCTGATCCAGATCGCCAACAGCGAGGAAGCCGCCGCGATCGACCCCAAGGCGAAGGACATCGACCTCACGCCGCTGCTCGACCTGCTGGTCGAGAATGAGGAGGTGCTCAAGGTCTTCCATGCCGGCGGCCAGGACCTGGAGATCGTCCACAACCTGACCGGCAAGACCCCCTATCCGCTGTTCGACACGCAGGTCGCGGCGATGGCGATGGGGCTGGGCGAGCAGATCGGCTATTCGAACCTGGTCGAGACGATGCTGGGCATCAAGCTCGACAAGGGCGCGCGCTTCACCGACTGGGCGCGCCGCCCGCTCGACAAGCGGCAGATCGACTATGCGATCGGTGACGTCACCCATCTCTCCGCGATCTTCCCGCGCATGCTGGAGAGGCTGCGCAAGTCGGGACGCGGCGGCTGGCTCGACAACGAGATGGAACGACTCGGCGATCCCGCCAGCTACGCCAACCTGCCCGAACTGGCCTGGACCCGCATCCGCCTGCCCAGCCGCAAGCCCGAGGTGCTGGGCCGGCTCAAGGCGATCGCCGCCTGGCGCGAGCGCGAGGCGCGGTCGAAGAACCTGCCGCGCGGCCGCATCGCCAAGGACGAGACGCTGGCCGACCTCGCCTCGCACCCGCCCAAGGTGCAGGCAGACCTGTCGCGGGTGCGCGGCCTGTCGCCGAGCTGGGCGCAGAACGACATCGGCGCCCGGCTGATGTCCTCGATCGCCGATGCCGAGCCGCTGCCCGATGCCGAGATGCCGCCGCGCGAGGACCGCAAGCCCGGGCTCGGCAAGGAAGGCGCGTTGATCGCCGACCTGCTCAAGCTCCTCCTCAAGGTCCGCTCGCGCGACGCCGACGTCGCGCCGCGCCTGATCGCGCGCGCCGACGATCTCGAACTGCTCGCCGCGGGCGTCCGCGACCTGCCGATGCTCGACGGCTGGCGCTTCGACATCTTCGGCAAGGATGCGCTGGCGCTGGTCGAGGGCCGGCTGGCGTTCAGCGTGCGCAACGGCCGGATGGTGATGTCGGCGCTCGACGGCGACCAAGGGTAAATTTAGCGCTCCATCGCGCCCTTGCCGGCCATGATCTTGTCGCGGAAGCCGGCGATGCGCTTCACCCGCGTTTCGGACTGCTTCGCCGAATTGAGATTGATGACGTAGCTCTTCCGGCGGCCGGGGGTCAGGGCGTGGAACGCCTCGGCCAGCTCCGGATCGGCGTCGAGCGCCTCGGACAATTCAGGCGGCGCATCGGGCTCGCTATCGTCCCTGGGCGGCTTCACGCCTTTCGCGGCATAGTCCATCGCCTCGCCCAGATAGGCGCGGATGACGGGTTCCAGCGCGTCGACGCCGTCGTCGGAGGTGAAGCGGATCATGTCCGGGTGCCGGGTGTTCGGCCCCTGCCGTTCGAGCACGGCTTCGGGGTCCTTGAGCAGCGCCGCGTTCATGAAGCTCAGCCGGAAGTCGCCCCGCAGCGCCCCCATGATCGCGATGTTGCGGCCCGCGTGCATGTAGCAGGGATGGCCCCATTTCACCGTCTCCTCGAGGCCCGCGCTCCGGCAGATCTCGCGGAGCCTGGCGAGCCCTTGCTCCCAATGGCGCGCCGAGCAGTCGGGCGTGTCGAACCGGTCGCAGCGCCCGCAACCGCGCGTGAAGAAGTCTTCGATCTCGGTGATCATCATGACTCGATCGGATCCTATCGATTTCCTCGCCTTTCCGTCATTCCCGCGAAAGCGGGAATCCACGGTCACGACACATTCGACCTCTTGCGGGCCGCCGTCCATGGATTCCCGCTTTCGCGGGAATGACGACGGAGGCGGCTGACATGCCTCAGACGCGGACGCCGGCCAGCATGTAGCGCGCGCCGGCGATGCTGAGATGCGCATGATCGAAATAGAGCACCCCGGCGCCGGGCATATAGGCCGGGCAGAGCCGGTCGCCGCAGAGCCGCTGCGCCGGCACGATCCGATCGGCCCCGGTCTCGCGGACGATGCGGTCGAGCCGGGCCGAGACGATCGCGTCGCGCCGGTCGAAATCGGCGCGACGCTGGCCGAAATCGGACGGATCGCCGCCGCGCAGCCTTTCCATCGCCAGCGCGGTCGGCGCCACGAAGGGCATGCGCGGGATCGAGTAGACCAGGCTCAGCGTCTTGCCGTCGGCGTGAAGCGCCCGCGCGGTCCGCTCGACCCCGTCGAGCAGCGCCGCCTGCTGGGCGGGCGTGTCGGCCATGAAGCCCAGATAATTGACGACCAGCACCACCTCCCGGATGCGCGGATCGGCGGCAAGCTCGGCGAGGCGTTCGGCATTATAGGCGGCGCAGCCCGGCCGCCGCCGTGGGTTATAGCCGAGCGCGGGCGGGCAGCCCGACGCGGTGACCTGCAGCACCGACCGGCGCTCGCGCGCCATCTTCTCGCCCAGCGCCACCACCAGCTCGGCGCCGAAGCTGTCGCCCCAGACCGCCATGCTCGGCGCCGCCCGCGGATCGCCGAACGCGCAGAGCTTGCGATAGGGGATCGCTCCATGCTCGCCGCTATGGCAGGTGGCGCGGAAATCGCTGCTGTCGCCGGCCGCCGCGATCAGCGTCCGTCCCATCGGGTCGAGCCGCTGGGGAAGCCCCCGGCCGAGCACCACCGCCGCGGCGAGTGCCGCCGTCATGGCCATCGTCGCGCCGCCACCGGCCAGCACCCGCCGGCGCGGCAGCCGCCATTTCAGCACCGGGCTCTCGACATAGCGCCACGACGCCCAGGCCAGCGCGAAGGCCACCGCGACCGCCGCGATCGCCTCGGGCGCGGTCAGCGGGCGCAGCGCGAGATAGCGGCCGAACACCAGCGCCGGCCAATGCCAGAGATAGAGCGAATAGGAGAGCGAACCGACCAGCACGAGCGGCGCCGCGCCGAGCATCCGGCCGCCCAGCGACTCGCCCTCCTCCCCCGCCGCGAGGACCAGCGCCGCGCCGATGCAGGGCGGCAGCGCGGCGAGCCCCGGAAAGGGCCGCTCCTCCGACAGCAACAATAGCGAGCCGGCGATCAGCGCGATGCCGAGCAGCGACAGCCCGTCGCGGACCGCCTGGTGGCGGGCCTGCGGGATCGCCCCCACCGCGACGATCGCGCCGATCAGCAGCTCGAAGGCGCGCGGCCAGGGATAATAGAAGGCGCGCGAAGCGTCCTGCCCGAGCTCGCGGACGCTCCACGCCAGCGACAGCGCCGCCGCCGCCCACAGGATCGCGGGCAGCCAGCGCGGCCGCAGCCGCCAGACCGCCGCCAGCGCGAGCGGGAAGACCAGGTAGAACTGCTCCTCGACCGCGAGCGACCAGGTGTGGAGCAGCGGCTTGAGCTCGGCCTCTCCGCCGAAATAGCCCGACAGGTCGTAGAACAGGAAATTGGCGACGAAGCCGACCGTGGCGGCGACGGTCTTCGCCAGCTCGCGCAGTTCGTGCGGCGGCAGCAGGACGAGGCCGAGCAGCATCGTCGCGAACAGCATCAGGTAGAGCGCGGGAAACAGCCGCCGTACCCGGCGGACGTAAAAGCCGGTGATGCTGAACCGCCCCTCGCGCAATTCCTGATGGAGGATGCGGGTGATCAGATAGCCCGAGATGACGAAGAAGATGTCGACCCCGACGAAGCCGCCCGGCAGCAGATCGGGAAAGGCATGGAAGGCCACGACGGGCAGCACGGCCAATGCGCGCAGCCCCTGGATGTCGGGGCGGAACCTGTGCGCCGACATGTGCGCCTGATCCATAGCCACTCCCGGCAGCGGCCCCCGCCGCCGGCCAAGCAGTCACACTAGCGCACCGCCCTCAAGCCGCTATCGGCCAGCCGCCGGATAATCGCGGGGAAATGCCCATGCCCGCTCTTGTTCAAAAAACGTCATGCCGGCGGAGGCCGGCATCTCAGCGGGCTCTTGCGACGGCCTCATCTCCCCTCTCCCGAGATCCCGGCCTCCGCCGGGATGACGAGATATTATCCGAGGATCAGCCGCGCCGGCAGGCCGAACGCGGCGGCGAGCGCCTTGTGGCGGCGTTCGACGGCCTCTCCGTAGAGGATCGCGTTGTCGCGCTCGGCATGGAGTTCGAGCGCGCCGCCGCCGATCGACAGCCGGCTGCCGGCCAGCGCGTCGGCGACGCCGCCCGAGAAGCGCTGGCCGAGCCGCAGCGCCAGCCCCCAGCGCTCGGCGGCGACGATCTCCGACGGCGAGCAGATGCCGCTGATCACCGGCACCACGCCCTGCCCGCCGAAGCTGGTCCACAGCGCATGCGCCATCATCCCGCGCCCGCGCGAATCGATGCCGACCCAATTGCCGTGCAGCGCGGTCTCGATGCCGCGTTCGGCGCGGAATTCGGGATGGGCGCGCCAGCCCACGTCGGCGAGCAGGCAGGTGGCGTGGCGGATGCGCGTATCGGCCGGGCTCTCGCTCGCGAACAGCGGCGCGAGCCAGCGGTCGAGCAGATCGCCATGCTCGGGGAAGCGGCCCTGGCGGGCGCCCTCCTCGCGGGTCGAGGCGATCAGCGGGTCCTGGGCGCGCTGATATTCGCTGAGATCGTCGAACAGCAGCCCCTCGCGCAGGCCATAGGCCGAGACGATCAGCTCGCTCGACCCGAGCCGGCGCGCGACATGGCTGAGCAGCAGCGCGGCATGCGACAGCGTCGGGATGCGGGCGCCCGACAGGCCGACGACGTCGCGCAGCCGCTTGCGGTCGAGATGGGCGAGGACGCGGACCAGATGCTGGGCATTTTCCGGCGGCATCCAATAATGGTGGACGATCGGCAGCGGATAGCCGGTCAGGTGCATGTCGAGCCGGGCGAGCGAGCGCCACGATCCGCCGACCATGTAGAAGGGCAGCCCCGCCCCCTTCCCCGTCCAGCCATTCTCCTCCAGCGTCCGCGCCACGAGGTTGCGGAGCGCGCGCGGCCCCTTCGCCTTGACCGCGTCGATGCGCAGCACGCCGAGCGGGAAGGAACTGGTCTCGCGCACCTCGCCGTCGACCACGCGCGCCAGTTCGAGGCTGCCGCCGCCGAGGTCGCCGACGATGCCGTTGGCCTGCGGGATCGAGGCGATCACGCCCATCCCGGCCATCCGCGCCTCGTCATGACCCGACAGGATCTCGACCGGCAGGCCGAGGTCGAGGACGCGATCGATGAACTGCTGGCCGTTGCTCGCCTCGCGCACCGCGGCGGTGGCGACGGTGCGCGGCTGCGGCACGCCCATCTGCTCGGCAAGGCGCCGGAACCGCGCGAGCGTCGACAGCGCGCGCTCGACCGCCTCGGCATCGAGCATGCCGTCGCGCGACACGCCCTTGCCCAGCCCCGCCATCACCTTCTCGTTGAACAACGCGGCCGGAATCCGGGCCGGACCATCATAGATGACGAGACGTATGGAGTTGGAACCGATGTCGATGATTCCGACACGGGCGTGGCCGGGCGCCGGGGTCCTGGCGCGGCGGAACATCGAGATGGACGACATAGGCGTTCGATTTAACCGAAATCGGGCCCGGCGCAAACGGCGAGCGCAGCCGAATTCCGTCCCTTCCGCGCTTTTGTCGGGTTATGGAAACCCGATGCCGCACGGATTCCGCTCATCGCCGCTGATGCTTTCGGGGCTGATCCTGATGATTGCGGGATTCGCACTGTGGCGGCTGGCGCCGGAGCTCGACCTGACCCTGCTCATGGCCTTCCGGCTCGACCCGGCCTCCCCTGCCGTCCCTGCGATTCGGGGCCTGACGATGCTCGGCGGCCTGGCGCTGCTGGCGCCCTTCGCGCTGGTCGCCGCCGCGGGGCTCGCGCTGCGCGGCGACCGGTGGCGCGCCTTGTGGCTGGTCCTGACCGTCGCGAGCGGGCGATTGGCGGTCGAGGCGGCGAAGCTGATCTGCGCGCGCGCGCGGCCGCCCCTCGCCGGGCGGCTCGACGACGTAAGTTCGCCCAGCTTCCCGAGCGCCCATGCGGCGGGAACGCTGCTCGTCTGGCTGGCGCTGGCGATGCTGTTCGACCGGCAGCGCCGCGTCCTGCTCCCGGCCACGGTCGCGATGGCAGCGGCGATCGGCTGGACCCGGCTCGCGCTCGGCGTCCACTGGCCGGGGGACGTGCTTGCCGGCTTCGGGCTGGCACTGCTGTGGGCGGGGCTGGCGGAGCGCTGGCTGCCGCCCGCCCGCGCGCCGATCAACCGCGCCTGAGCGTCAGTTTCGGCACCTGGCCCGACTGGCGGAGCGCGGCGCCGCGGCCCGACAGCGACGGGTTGGTCATGAAATAGCGGTGCAGGTTGAACGGCCGCTTGCCGGGCACGATCCGCTCGTAATCGCCGTCGGGCAGCAGCCGCCAGCTCTGCTCGTCGTCGATCAGGTTGGCGACCATCACCTGGTCGAGGATCTGGGCGTGGACCGTCGGATTCTCGATCGGCAGCAGATATTCGACGCGCCGGTCGAAGTTGCGCGGCATCCAGTCGGCCGAGCTGATCAGCACCTTCGCCTTGCGGTTGGGCAGCGCCGCGCCGTTGCCGAAGCAGATGATCCGGCTGTGCTCGAGGAAGCGGCCGACCACCGACTTCACCCGGATATTCTCCGACAGGCCCGGAACGCCGGGCCGCAGGCAGCACATGCCGCGAATGACGAGGTCGATCTGCACGCCTGCCGCGCTCGCGCGGTAGAGCTTCTCGATGATCGCGGGGTCGACCAGCGAGTTCATCTTCGCCCAGATCGCCGCGTCGCGACCCTCGCGGGCATGGTCGATCTCGGCATCGATCAGCCGCGCCAGTTCGTCGCGCATGCCGTGCGGGGAGATGGTGACCAGGTTCAGGTCGGTCGGCTCGACATAGCCGGTGATGTAGTTGAAGATCTGCGCGACGTCGCGGCCCAGCCGGGGATCGGCGGTGAAGAAGCTCAGGTCGGTGTAGATGCGCGCCGTGATCGGGTGATAGTTGCCCGTGCCGAAATGGCAGTAGGTGCGATGCCCGTCGCCCTCGCGGCGGACCACCATCGAGACCTTGGCATGGGTCTTCCAGTCGATGAAGCCGTAGACCACCTGCACGCCCGCGCGTTCGAGCTGCGACGCCCAGAGCAGGTTCTGCTCCTCGTCGAAACGGGCCTTGAGCTCGACCACCGCGGTCACCGACTTGCCCGCCTCGGCCGCATCGACCAGCGCGCGGATCACCGCCGACTGCTTGCCGGCGCGGTAGAGCGTCTGCTTGATCGCGACGACGTCGGGGTCCTGCGCCGCCTGCCGCAGGAAGGCGAGCACGACGTCGAACGTCTCATAGGGGTGGTGGACGACGATGTCCTTCGCGCGGATCGCGGCGAAGCAGTCGCCGCCATGCTCGCGGATCCGCTCGGGGAAGCGCGGGCTGAACGGGGTGAACTTCAGGTCGGGCCGGTCCTCCTCGACCAGCCGGGCGAGGTCGGCGATGCCGAGGAAGCTGCCCGATTCGGTGACGAAGCTGTCGGCGCCGCCGATCTGGTCCTTCCACAAAGGTTCGAGCGAGGTCGACATGCCGCCTTCGAGCTCGATCCGGATCACCCGGCCGCGCCGCCGCCGCTTGATCGCGGTGCGGAAGTAGAGGACGAGGTCCTCGGCCTCCTCCTCCACCTCGATGTCGCTGTCGCGGATGATGCGCAGCGCGCCGTGGCCGCGCACCTCATATCCGGGGAAGAGGACCGAGGTGAACCGCCGCACCATCGTCTCGATCGCGACATAGCGCGCGCCGTCGCCCGGCAGGCGGATGAAGCGCGGCAAGGTCGCCGGGACCATCAGCAGCTCGAACACCTGCTCCCCGTCCGACAGGCGGGTCAGGTCGAACAGCAGGCTGAAGCCCTTGTTCGGGATGAACGGGAACGGATGCGCGGGGTCGAGCGCCTGCGGCGTCAGCACCGAGAAGATATGATCGCGGAAATAGGCTTCGAGCCAGACCGCGTCCTGGCCCTCGATCTCCTCCAGCACGACGATGCCCGATGCGGCCAGTTCGTCGCGCAGCCGGTCCCAGACGAGCTGCTGCTCGGCCATGAGCTGATCGGCGCGGTCCGAGGCGCCCTCGATCTGCTGCGCGACGGTCAGCCCATCGGGCGAGAGCGTGTCGACCTCCTCGATCTGCTGCGCGCGCAGGCCCGCGAAGCGGACCATGAAGAACTCGTCGAGATTGTTGCCCGAGATCGACAGGAAGCGGAGCCGTTCGAGCAGCGGATGCGCCGGATTGGACGCCTCCTCCAGCACGCGCTCGTTGAACGCCAGCCAGCTCAGCTCGCGGTTGAAGTAGCGATCGCGCAGGGCGATCGGCTCGATCGGCGAGAGCGCGCCGATCAGTTCCTCTTCATGTTCGGGTTGATCGATCGAATCCATAGCCGCCCATCATAGCAGCCTATATGTATCTTCCGTGACACCGATCGTCGCAAGGGCTTCACGGGCCACCGCCATGGTGATCGGCCGCCGCCGCGCCAGCGCCGCCTCGTCGAGCGCATCGACGATCCGGCCGATACCGACGTAGCTGCGCTCGATCCGCGACGCGACATAGCGCACCACCTCCGGCCGGACGGCGAGGCCGCGGACGTGGAGCAGCTTTTCGACCAGCCCCAGCATCAGCGGGAAATCGGGCTCCTCGATCGCGACGTGCGGGCTGGCGAGCAGGCGCGAGCGCAGGTCGGGCAGCTTGATCCGCCACCTGGCCGAGGGCAGGTCCGCGGCCAGCAGCAGCGGCTTATGGTCGGCCTGCGCCGCGTTCCAGGCGTGGAACAGCTTCTCCTCGTCCTGGGCGTCGGCATTGTCGACGAAGCGGCCGCCGGTCTTGGCGGCGAAGATGCGGCCGAGCAGGCTGCGCCCCGACTTGCGCGGGCCGGTCAGCACCGTCGCCATCACCGGCCACAGCGACCAATGTTCGAGGTGGCGCACGGCGGTGCTGTTCGCCTCGCTGACGATGAAGTCGCGCTCGTCCTCCTCCGCCGGCCAGACGAAGGGCAGCGCGATCTGGTCGGTCATGGGGCGGGCGGGCTCCCGCCACGGCGGATGCGGTAGCCGCCGCCGACGTCCTCGACCTGCCAGCCGCGCGCGACCAGCGCCTCGCGGAAGGCGGCCGCCGGGCCCGAGAAACTCACCCGGAAGATCGAGATGCCGCCGAGCGCGAGGCTGGAGGTCTGGACGCCCGTCACCCCCGTCATCCCGCGCAGCGCCGTCTCCGATCCGCGCAGCGCTCCCGCATCGGGGGTGTCGACCTGGATGGTGACGTTGCTGGTCGCCGCCGACGCCATCTCCGCGAGCACGTCGTCGATCGGCACCTCGGCCGCCGGCGTCTCGACCACCAGCGACTTGTCGGCGCGCAGCGCACCTTCCTGCAACGCGCGGGTATAGGCGCGGTCGATCCGCTCGATGCCGCGATCGAGCATCGCCGGCAGCGCATCGCCATTCTCGGCGGTCAGGGTGAAGCTGTCGATCACCGCCGCGTCGGGGCCGTGGCGGGCGACGAACCTGCCGATCACCGGGCCGCCCGGCCATTGCCGGAACAGGGTGACCTCGGGCACGACGATGTCGGCCGCGCCATATTGGTCGAGCAGCATCCGCCACCAACCCCGGCCGGGCCGGCGCGTCTGGGCGGCGTTGAGCAGCACCGGATCGGCGCCGGTGCCCGACACGCGGACATAGTCGATCGGACTGTTGCCGGCGCGGAAGCGGGCCCAGGCCTTCTGCCATTCGCTGCGCCGCTCGAAGCTGATCGGCGTCGCGCCGCTCCATTCGACCGGGATGACGAGCATCGGCGCCGACCGGCGGATCGCGCCCTTGACGCCCAGCAGCTCGCCGGCGCGGGCACGATCGAACAGCACGCCCAGCGTCGCGATGTAGCGGTTGGGGCCGATATGCTCCTCTTCGACGACGATGCCGCCGCTGATCGAGTCGAGCGTCGAGTCGGGCAGGCCCGGCGCATTCTCGACCGGCTTGCCGTTGGCCCGCGCCCACAGCATCTTCCAGCCCTTGCGCTGCGCCTCGCGCCAGCCGGCGGTGCGCGCCTGATCGGCATTGCGCGCGGCCATATCGACCTTGATTCCGTCGACTTCGAAGCTGCCCGACCCGTCGATCGGCGGTACGCCGCGTTCGTCGGCGCGTTCGAGCTGCGCGAAGGCCAGGGCCGCCGCGAACAGTGCGACGCACAGGATCGACAGCGGGAGGGGGCGGAAAAGACGGTCGGCGAAGGTCACGAACGCCTTTTGGCGACTTGGCCGTGGAAATCCAAGAGCGATGTGGCTAGGGCGACGTGCATGAGCAGCAACGACCAAGAATCCTACACCTATGCCAAGGCCGGCGTCTCGATCGCGGCGGGCAACGCGCTGGTCAAGGCGATCGGCCCGCTCGCCAAGGCGACGCGTCGGCCGGGCGCCGATGCCGACCTGGGCGGCTTCGGCGGCTTCTTCGACCTGAAGGCGGCCGGCTACAGCGATCCGCTGCTGGTCGCCGCCAATGACGGCGTCGGCACCAAGCTGAAGCTGGCGATCGACAGCGGCAAGCATGACGGCGTCGGCATCGACCTGGTCGCGATGTGCGCCAACGACCTGATCGTCCAGGGCGCCGAGCCGCTGTTCTTCCTCGATTATTTCGCGACCGGCCGGCTCGACAACGGCGTCGCCGAAGCGGTGATCGCGGGCATCGCCGAGGGCTGCAAGCTCGCCGGCTGCGCGCTGATCGGCGGCGAGACCGCCGAGATGCCGGGCATGTACGCCGACGGCGACTATGACCTGGCCGGCTTCTGCGTCGGCGCGGTCGAGCGCGAGCAGGCGCTGACCGGCAACCGCGTCGCGGCGGGCCAGGCGATCCTCGGCCTCGCCTCGTCGGGCGTCCATTCGAACGGCTTCTCGCTGGTCCGCCGACTCGCCGCTGACAAGGGCTGGAAGCTCGACCGCCCCGCCCTGTTCGACCAGGACGTGCTGCTGATCGATGCGCTGCTCGCGCCGACCCGCATCTATGTGAAGGCGCTGCTGCCGCTGGTCCGCTCGGGCGCGGTCAAGGCGATGGCGCACATCACCGGCGGCGGCCTGCTCGAGAACATCCCGCGCGTCCTGCCCGAGGGGCTGCACGCGCATGTCGACGCCGACCTGTGGCCGCAGCCGCGGCTGATGGCCTTCCTCCAGGCCCAGGGCCATATCGAGCCCGAGGAGATGGCCCGCACCTTCAACTGCGGCATAGGCATGGCGGTGATCGTCGACGAGGCCGACGTGGCGGCCGTCACCGCCGCGCTGGAGGCGGCCGGCGAGACGGTGCTGAGGATCGGCCACATCGCCGCGGGCGACAAGGGCTGCACCGTCCGGGGCGGCGACGAGAGCTGGAGCGCGCGGACCGCCTGGTCGGCCACGCACCTGGGCTAGACATGCCTGGCCTTCGTCGCGGGAATGACGGGAGAGGGTCGTGAACGGCAGGACCCCCATCGCCATCCTGATCTCCGGGCGCGGCAGCAACATGCGCGTGCTGGTCGAGGCGTCGCGGGCGCCCGACTGCCCCTATGAGGTGGTGCTGGTCGCGTCGAACGATCCCGACGCGCCCGGCCTCGCCATCGCCCGCGACGCCGGGATCGCTACCTTCGCGCACAGCCACAAGGGGCTGACCCGCGACGCGTTCGACGCGATCATCGACAAGGCGCTGCGCGAAGCCGGGGTCCGCTATGTCGCGCTCGCCGGCTATATGCGCATCCTGAGCGAGGGCTTCGTCGCCGGCTGGGCGGGCCGGATGCTCAACATCCACCCCTCGCTGCTGCCCAGGTACAAGGGGCTCGACACCCATGCCCGCGCGATCGCGGCGGGCGATGCCGAAGGGGGCTGCTCGGTCCACATCGTCACCGCGACGCTCGACGACGGCGAGGTGGTCGGGCAGGCGCGCGTGCCGATCCTGCCGGGCGACACGCCCGAGGCGCTGGCCGACCGCGTCCTTATCGAGGAACATCGGCTTTATCCGGCGGCGCTGGCCGACTATATCCGGGCGCATGGCTGACGACAGTGCGGAGGCCGCCGCCGCCCGGCGGCGCAGGTTACGATGGCTCACTTTGGCCGAGGTCCTCGGCGTATCGGCGCTCGTCATCTCGGCGCTGACGCTGTGGAACAGCTATAGCGAGCGCCGCCACAGCGAGGAGACGCGCACCGCCGAGAGCCGCGCGGCGAGCAGCAAGGCCCGCATCCTCGTGCTGCGCGCCGAGGTGCAGCGCGACGGCGACCGGCTCGAACTCCACGCCGCCGGGGACCAGGTGATCCAGGGCCAGACCATCGCCTTCCCCAAGGCGCTCGGCGTCGATCCGGTCGACAGCACCGATCCGCGCATCGAGGCGTCCTGGTTCGCGAGCGGCCTCAAGAAGGCGCGCCGCGAGGCCGGCGAGCCCGAACGGCCGCGCGGCGACGCGCGCCTGCCGGTGGCGATCACCACCCGCTTCACCGTCGACGGCGACCTGGCCGAGGACGTGACGCTCTACGACATCGGCTATGTCACCGACGGCAGCTTCCTCGGCGGCACCTCGATCCGCCTGCGCGGACTGTCGCTGATCGGGCGGAGCAGCGCCAAGGCGGCGCAGGCGCGGCTCGACGCGCTGTGGAAGGCGCGCCACAAGGGAGCGAAGTGATGGCGTCGGACGATCCCAGGGCGGTCCATGCGCGGGTCGCCGCGCTGGCGGCGGCGCTGCCGCAGGTCGAGGAGAAGGTCTCGCACGGGTCGCCCTGCTGGCGCGTCGCCGACAAGCGGATGTTCGCCTATTTCTGGCACAACCACCACGGCGACGACCGCACCGCGCTGCTGGTCAAGACGAGCGGCGTCGAGGAGCAGGAGATGCTCATCGACCTCGATCCGGACATCTATTTCAAGCCGCCCTATCTGGGTCCGTCGGGCTGGATCGGCGTCCGGCTCGACCAGCCCGATACCGACTGGGAGCAGGTGGACCATCGCCTGCGCGAAAGCTGGCGCCTGGCCGCGCCGCCCAAGCTGGCGGCGATGATGGAATTCTAGAGCGATTTCTAGGCAGATGGAAACATCTGCCGACTCGGAAATCGCGGTAAAACAAAAATCTAGAGCGGCCGATCCGATGCAATCGGATCGTGAACCGCTCTAGGCGAAACCTGCGCCTTCTGCGTCATTCCCGCGAAAGCGGGAATCCATGGACAGCGGCGTACAAGAGCCTCCAACGGTCCGTGACCGTGGATTCCCGCTTTCGCGGGAATGACGGGAGAGGAAGGCTAAAGCCCCCTCCCCCTCATTCGGCATCAGCCGACGATCTCTTCCGGCTTGAAGAAGAAGTCGATCTCGATCTTCGCGTTCTCGGCGCTGTCCGAGCCGTGGACCGAGTTGGCCTCGATCGACTCCGCGAAGGTCTTGCGGATCGTGCCCTCGTCGGCGTTGGCCGGGTTGGTCGCGCCCATCACCTCGCGGTTGCGCGCGACGGCGTTCTCGCCCTCGAGCACCTGGACCACGACCGGGCCCGAGATCATGAAGCTGACGAGGTCGCCGAAGAACGGACGCTCGCGGTGCACGCCGTAGAAACCCTCGGCCTGCTCCTTGGTCATGTGGATGCGCTTCGAAGCGACGACGCGCAGGCCGGCCTCTTCGAGCTTGGCGGTGATCGCGCCCGTCAGGTTGCGACGCGTCGCGTCGGGCTTGATGATCGAGAAAGTGCGTTCGGTCGCCATCGGCGAGCGGCTCCATGTCTTGGGTGGTGAAGGATGGCGCGCCTTTAGTGGCTGCACCGCGATATGGCAAGGCGCAGCGCGGCGAGGCCCGTGCCCTAATGTATAGACAAAAGTGCTGGCGGCATTCGTCGAAAAACGCTTAGGTGCCCGCCATCGCCCGTCCGGGCCGCAACCTTCCGACAGGAGCTTCCATGCGCAAGATCGCAGCCTGCTCGCAGCCCCGCTGCTGCTCGCCCGCCTCTGCCTCGCCGCCCCCACCCTGCCTTCGACGTCCAGCGCTTCCAACCGGACGTGAAGACGCTGTCCGACGACAGCTTCGAGGGCCGCGCCCCCGCGACCGAGGGCGAGAAGAAGACGATCGCCTACATCATCCAGCAGATGAAGGCCGCCGGCCTCCAGCCCGGCATGCCCGATGGCGGCTGGACGCAGAGCGTGCCGCTGCTCAAGTCCGACATCGTCGGCGCGCCGAAGCTGTCGCTCAGGCTGGGCGACGGCGCCGCCCGCGCGCTGACCCAGGGCGAGGAGATCGCCGTCCGCGCCGCGCTGACCGGGCAGGACAAGGTCGACATCGCCGCCGCCCCGCTGGTCTTCGTCGGCTATGGCGTCAAGGCGCCCGAACGGAACTGGGACGACTTCAAGGGCGCCGACCTCAAGGGCAAGATCCTCGTCGTCCTCGTCAACGATCCCGATTTCGAGGGTGGAGCCGGAGAATTGGGGGGCGATTTCGGCGGCAAGACCATGACCTATTATGGCCGCTGGACCTACAAATATGAGGAAGGCGCGCGGCAGGGCGCGGCCGGCGTGCTGGTGATCCACGAATATGCGCCGGCCTCCTATGGCTGGCCGACGGTCAAGAACTCGAACACCAACACGATGTTCGACATCGTCCGCGCCGATCCCACGGCCGAGCATGTCCCGATGGAGGGCTGGATCCAGCGCGACCTAGCGGTCGACCTGTTCAAGGCGGCGGGCCTCGATTTCGAGGCGATGAAGAAGGCCGCGCAGAGGAAGGACTTCAAGCCCGTCGCGCTCAACGCCACGCTCGACGCCGCCTATGCGGTGAAGGCGGAGACGATCACCTCCTACAACGTCCTCGGCCGCCTCGCCGGGGCGAAGCATCCGAACGAGACGGTGATCTATTCGGGCCATTGGGACCATCTCGGCATCGGCCAGCCCGACGCGAAGGGCGACCGCATCTACAACGGCGCGCGCGACAACGCCTCGGGCATCGCCGCGCTGCTCGAACTGGGCCGCGCCTTCGCCAAGGCCCCGCGCACCGACCGATCGGTCCTGTTCCTCGCCGTGACCGCCGAGGAGAAGGGCCTGCTCGGCTCCGAATATTATGCCGCCAACCCGGTCTATCCGCTCGCCACCACCGCCGGGGTGATCAACATGGACAGCATCGTCGGCGAAGGCGCGGCCAGGGACTTCACCATCTCCGGCGTCGCCAGGCTCGGCCTGCTCGACATGCTGGTCGACCAGGGCAGGAAGCTCGGCCGCGTCTACGTGCCCGATCCCAAGACCGAGACGGGCGGCTTCTACCGTTCCGACCATTTCCCGATGGCGAAGGCCGGGGTGCCCGCCTTCTCGTTCAAGGGCGGCATCGACCTGGTCAATGGCGGCGTCGCGCGCGGCAAGGAACTGGGCGCGATCTACACGCGCGACCGCTACCACCAGCCCGCCGACGAGTGGAGCGCCGACATGGACCTGTCCAACATCGGGCCGGACCTGACCTTGCTCTACAATACCGGCCGCGCGCTCGCCGACGGCCGTGCCTGGCCCGACTGGGCGCCCGACGCCGAGTTCAAGGCGAAGCGCGACGAGACGGCGGCGGAGCGGAAATAAACCTCAGGGAGAGGCCTCACTTGTCGATCCGAAACAATGGGGTGTAGCCTCGCCCCGTCGTCGTAGTTGCGAAGAGAAGGGTAAGCGGCGGCGTTAACAGGAGAGGCATATGACAAGGAAGCTTGCAGCAGAATTGTTCGGAACCTTCTGGCTGGTGTTCGGCGGATGCGGCTCGGCCGTGCTCGCCGCGGCATTCCCGGAACTCGGCATCGGGTTCGCGGGCGTCGCCCTCGCCTTCGGCCTGACCGTGCTGACCATGGCCTATGCGGTCGGCGGCATCTCCGGCGGGCATTTCAACCCGGCGGTCTCGCTCGGCGCCGCCGCCGCCGGCCGCCTGCCGTGGAAGGACCTGGTCCCCTATTGGGTCGCGCAGGTCGTGGGCGCGATCGCCGCCGCCGCCGTGCTCTACGCGATCGCGTCGGGCAAGCCGGGCTTCGAAGCCGGCGGCTTCGCCTCCAACGGCTATGACGCGCTGTCGCCGGGCGGCTACAGCCTGCACGCGGCGCTGCTGATCGAGATCGTCCTGACGGCCGGCTTCATCATCGTCATCCTCGGGTCGACCTCGTCGCTGGTCCCGGCCGGCTTCGCGCCGATCCCGATCGGCCTCGCGCTCACCCTGATCCACCTGATCTCGATCCCGGTGACCAACACCTCGGTCAATCCGGCGCGCTCGACCGGCGTCGCGCTGTTCGCGACCACCGACGCGCTCGGCCAGCTCTGGCTGTTCTGGGCGGCGCCGCTGGTCGGAGCCGTGATCGGCGCGCTGATCTGGCGCTTCCTGCTCGCCTCGCCCGACGAGGCTTGAGCCCAAGGCGTTTCGGGGCGGATCGAAGCGTCCGCCCCGAAACGCCCTATTTCGTCGCCGCCGGATCGAACAGGCGGCGCAGGAACACCGTCTCCACCTCGCGGCGCAGGTCGTTGTTCGGCTTCTTGAGGAAGCCATGGCCCTCGTCGGCGAACAGCACGTACCACGCCTCGTTGCCGGCGGCGCGCAGCTTGGCGACCACCTGGTCGGACTCCGACTGCGGCACGCGCGGATCATTGGCGCCCTGCATCACCAGCATCGGCCTGGTGATCCGGCCGACATTGTTGGTCGGCGAGATCGCCTCGAAGACCTTGCGCATCTTCGGGTCGCGCTCGTCGCCATATTCGGCGCGGCGATTGTCGCGGCGATAGGCTTCGGTATTCTCGAGGAAGGTCGTCCAGTTGCTGATGCCGTAGCGCTCGACCCCGCCGACCAGCCGGTCCGAATAATGGGTCATCACGGCAAGGCTCATATAGCCGCCATAGGACTGGCCGTAGACCGCGACCCGCTTGGCATCGAGCCCGGGCTGCCTCGCGATCCAGTCGAGCAGCGCGCCGATGTCGCGCACCGAATCCTCGCGCTTTTCGGCATTGTCGAGGTTCAGGTAGCGCTTGCCATAGCCGTCGCTGCCGCGGACGTTGGGCAGGATCACCGTCGCCTGCAGCACGTCGGCGAAATATTGCGCGCCATAGTTCCAGACCGGGCGGGTCTGCGCCTCCGGCCCGCCATGGATGTCGATGATCACCGGGGTCGGCCGGTCGGCCGGCACGCCCTTCGGCCGATAGACGAAGGCCGGCACCGACAGGCCGTCGAACGATGTGAAGCGGATCAGCTCGGGCTCGGCGAGCCCGGCGGGATCGAGCTCGCCCAGTTCCGAGGTCGTCCAGCGGGTGAGCGCGGCGCCGTCGACGTCCCAGCTCCACACGTCGCCCGCCGAGGTGGCCGAGGTCAGGCCGATCGCCAGCCGGCGGCCGTCGGGCGTGAACTTCAGCGCGGTCAGCACGCCCCTGGGCAGCGCCGGCTGCGGCAGCGCGCGGCGGGTCACCCGGTCCTGCACGACGACGCGGGAGAAGCCGTCCTCGTTGATCGCATAAGCGAGGACACGGCCGTCATCGGACAGGTCGTAATCCTCGACGCCCCAACCGAGGCCCGGCGTCAGCACCGTCTGCCGGCCGGTCGCGAGATCGATCTCGACGAGCTGGCGGGTGTCGCTGCCGCTGTCGGAGATGGCGATCAGGCTCCGGCCGCCGGGCAGGTAGCGCGGCTTCTGGTAGATGGCGGGCGCGGTCTTCGGCGCGATGCGGGCCGCCTTGCCGGTCGCGAGGTCGAGCTCGAACAGCTGGTCCTCGCGGTTCGACAGGCTCCGCACGAAGATCAGCCGGTTCTTGTCCGCCGCGATGTCGGCCGGATCGATCGCGCCGTCCGCCCGGTAGAGCGGCCTCGGGGCGCCGCCCGCCTTCGGATCGACGCCGATCAGGCTGTAGGCCGCGCTGCCCCTGGTCGCGCGCGCCCAGACGAGCAGCGACCCGTCCTTGCTGAACACCGGCGACTGGTTGCGTGTCGTCGGCTCGGTCAGCCGCGTCGCGGTGCCGGCGAGGCCGCGCAGGTCGAGCTGGAACCATTCGTCGCCGCCGGTGTCGCCGACCGTCACGAAGCGATCACTGCCGGGAATGACGTGCGCCTCGGCGATCGGCTCGCTGCCGAAGCTGATCTGGGTACGGGCGCCGCCGGGCACGGCGACGTGGTGGATCTGCTGCGTCGCGCCGAAGCGGGTCGCGATCAGCATCGATCCGTCGGGCAGCCAGTCCTCGAACAACGCCGCGCGGCTGTTCTGGTAGCGCTGCACCGCGTCGCGCACCTCGGCCGGGATCGCCGGCACATTCTGCAGCGTGGCGGAGCCGACATGGCGGGTTTCGACGGTCTGGGCGGAAAGGGGCGCGACGAGCGCGGCGAGCGCCGTGGAGGCGACGAGCATCTTGAACATGCCCCCGATATTCGACCGCGCCCTCCCCGCCGTCAGCCGCCGCCGTCCGACCGGCCCGAGGGCTCGCCCTATCGCAACGGGAGCGCCCCAAAATTGACAGCCCAAATCAACGAGATGCCAATCGTCCCTGCGAACCGGAGGAAGATGTGACGATAACCGACGGGCTGGCACGACCGGTCATCCGCAGCCTGGCGACGATCGCCTTCGCGACCTCGGCCGCGCCGATCCTGGCCGACGCCATCGACGAAAACGCGCCCGCGATCGATTTCGACCTGTCCGAGCCGCACAAGGACTGGCTCGCCTTTGCCGAGCAGCCGGTACCGGCGGCGGAACCGGGCTACGGCCCGTCGCTGCCCGCCACGCCCGCCGCCGAGGAGCCGAATGGACAGCGGCTGTCGTTCGGTCGGCAGGTCGGAGCGATCAAGTGGGAATTGGGCGCCGCGCTGGTCTGGGTCACCGGGACCAACATCGCCAAGGTCAACCGCGAGGGCGGCCGCCGCTTCCACTTCCAGGACGAAGGCTGGTTCGGGAAGGACACGATCAACCTGGGCATGGACAAGCTGACCCACGCCTGGAACACCTATTGGATCACCGACATGATCGAGGCGCGCATCCGCCGCAAGACGGGTGCGACCAATGCCGGGCTGACCGCGGCCTCGCTGTCGATGGGGGTGATGCTCTATGCCGAGCTGTGGGACGCCCACAAGAAATCGAGCGGCTTCTCCTTCCAGGACATCGCGATGAACGCGAGCGGCGCGGGTTTCTCGCTGCTGCGCAACGCGGTGCCGGGGCTCGACCGCAAGCTCGACTTCCGGCTGCTGCTGATCCCCAACAAGGACATCTACACGCCCTCGGGCACGCGGCATTACCGGCAGATGCGCTATCTGTTCGCGCTCAAGCTGGCCGGGTTCGAGGGGCTGGAGGACAGCCCGCTCCGCTTCGTCGAGCTCCACGCCGGCTATCGCGCGACCGGCTTCACCGCGAAGGAGGAAGCCCGCGGCGATCCGCGCCGCCGACGGCCCTTCATCGGGATCGGCCTCAATCTCAACGAGCTGTTCTTCCCCAGTCGCCCCTCGGGCTGGGCCGGCCGAGCGGCGAGCGAGGCGCTGCAATATGTGCAGGTCCCCTACACCGCCTATCACGCCGATTGAGGGGAGCGCCCTTGGACTCGATAGATGGATGCCCACCGTCTCCCATCGTCATTCCCGCGAAAGCGGGAATGACGGAAAGGTCAGGAAATCAGCAGGAACGAATCTAGCCGGGCAGCAGCAGGCTCGAATCCCCATAGCTGTAGAAGCGATAGCCTCCTGCGATCGCATGGGCATAGGCCGCCTGCATCCGCTCGCGCCCCATCAGGGCGCTGACCAGCATGAACAGGGTCGACTTGGGCAAATGGAAGTTGGTCATCAGCCCGTCGATCGCGCGGAAGCGGTAGCCGGGGGTGATGAAGATCGCGGTGTCGCCGTCGAAGGTGCGGATCACGCCGTCCTCGCCGGTCGCGCTTTCGAGCAGGCGCAGGCTGGTCGTGCCGACCGCGATCACCCGGCCGCCGGCCGCGCGGATCGCGTTGAGGCGGTCGGCGGTCGCGGCGTCGATGCGGCCCCATTCGGCATGCATCCGGTGGTCGTCGGTGTCGTCGGCCTTGACCGGCAGGAAGGTGCCCGCGCCGACATGGAGGGTCAGCGTCTCGCTGGCGATCCCCGCCGCCGCCAGCGCCTCCATCAGGCGCGGCGTGAAATGGAGCGCGGCGGTCGGCGCGGCGACGGCCCCCTTCTCGCGCGCGAACATGGTCTGGTAATCGTCGCGGTCGCGATCGTCGGTCGGGCGCTTGCCGGCGATATAGGGCGGCAACGGCATGGTGCCGGCGCGTTCGAGCAGCAACTCGACCGGCTCGTCGCCCTCGAAATCGAGCAGGATCGATCCGTCCTCGCCACGCCCGGCGGCGATCGCCGACACGCCCGCGCCGAAATCGATCCGGTCGCCGGTCCGCACCCGCTTGGCGTTGCGGACGAAGGCGCGCCACTGGCGCAGCCCCTCGCGCTTGTGGAGGGTCGCGCCGATCCGCGCCTCGCCGCGCCGCCCTTCGAGCTGGGCCGGGATCACCCGCGTGTCGTTGAACACCAGGCAGTCGCCGGCGCGCAGCAGCCCCGGCAGGTCGGAGACATGCCGGTCGGCGAGCGCGCCCTCGCTTCCCTCGACCAGCAGCATCCGCGCGCTGTCGCGCGGGCTGGCGGGCCGCAGGGCGATATTCTCGGGCGGGAGATCGAAGTCGAAGAGGTCGACGCGCATCGCTGGGCGTTATTGCGGCGAGGCGGCCGCCTCCTCGCCGGCCACCGCGCGGACCGCATCCTCGGTCGGCTGCGCGTCGGCCACCGCCTCGACGGCGGCATCGGTGCCCTGCGGGGCCACAGAGGGCGAGACCGCCGCCTCGCCGCCGCCACCGACCGCGTCGGCGGGGTTGGCGAGGTCGCCGGGCTGCGACTGCTGCTTGCGGAGCTTCTTCGCTTCCTTGGCCGCCTTCTCGGCAGCTTCCTTCTCTTCCTTCGCCGCCTTCTCGCGCGCCTTGCGGTCCTGCTTGCCGGCGGCGGCGGGCGCGACGGCCTCAGGCGCGGCCGGGGGCACGAAGGCGACCGGCGGCTGGCCCTGATCGTCGGACTCGATCGAGGCATGGACGATCTTCGACGGGTTCGCCGGCGGCTCGCCCTTCTCGATCGCGTCGACATATTCCATGCCGGAGAAGACGCGGCCGATCGGCGTGTAGTTGCCGTCGAGCGTCAGGTTGGGCTGCAGCATGATGAAGAACTGGCTGTTCGCCGAATTGGGGTCCTGCGCGCGCGCCATCGCCATCACGCCGCGAACGTGCGGCATGTCGTTGAACTCGGCCTTCAGGTCGGGAAGGTCGGAACCGCCCTCGCCCGTGCCCTTGGGATCGCCGCCCTGCGCCATGAAGCCTTCGATCACGCGGTGGAAGGTCAGGCCGTCATAGAAATGGCGGCGCACCAGCGTCTTGATCCGGTCGACCGAATAGGGCGCCTTGTCGGGGCGCAGCAGGATCTTCACCCGCCCGCCGGTCGACAGGTCGAGATTGAGGATGTTCTGCGGGTCCTGCGCGGGCGCATCGACAGGTGCGGGAGCCGGCGCCGGCTGGGCCAGCGCCACGCCGGCCATGAACAGTCCCGCAAAAGCCGCAACAACGAACTTCGATCGCATCAGATCACTTCTCCACACCGCGCCCCGGAGGCGCGGCCTCGAATAGGCATGTCCGGATTGCCCGCGGCTGAACCGCCGGCACCCGTCCTCAGCTTCCCTTCTTACCGATCTTTTCGACGCGCGCGACGACTTCCTGCACCACCCGCTTGGGCACGAAGCGATCGATCGCCCCGCCATAGAGCGCGATCTCCTTGACGAGGCGCGACGCGATCGGCTGCAACGCGACGTCGGCCATCAGGAAGACGGTCTCGACGCGGTTGTTGAGCTGCTGGTTCATCCCCGCCATCTGATATTCATATTCGAAGTCGGCAACGGCGCGCAGGCCGCGCACGATGATCGCCGCGCCCATGCTCTCGGCGAAATCCATCAGCAGCGAATCGAAGGCGACGACCTCGACGCCGGGAAGATCGGCGGTCTCGCGACGGACCATCGCCAGCCGCTCCTCGACCGTGAACATCGGCGACTTGGACGCATTGGTGGTGACGCCGATGACGAGCTTGTCGACCAGCTTCGCGCCGCGCCGGATGATGTCCATATGACCCAGCGTGATCGGATCGAAGGTGCCGGGATAGACGCCGGTCCGCATAGATGCTCCCCCTTTGCCGGCCGTTCAGCGGTCGCGATCGACCACATAAGCCGCGATGTCGCGTAGCAGATCGGCTTCGCGTCCGAAATTGCCAAGATGATCGATCGCCTGCTGCGACAGCAGCCGCGCCTGCGCCCGCGCGCGATCGACGCCGAGCAGGCCGACGAAGGTCGCCTTGCCGGCGGCGTGGTCCTTGCCCGCCGCCTTGCCCATCGCCGCGGGATCGCCCTCGGCGTCGAGCAGGTCGTCGGCGATCTGGAAGGCGAGGCCCAGGTCGTGGGCATAGGCGCGCAGCTTGGTCCGGCCCTCGGGCGGCACCCGGCCGAGAATCGCGCCGGCCTCGATCGAAAAGCCGATCAGCGCGCCGGTCTTGAGCTGCTGGAGCCGCGAGATGGCGTCGAGGTCATGCTCCCCGCCGGCCTCCGCCGCCATGTCCATCGCCTGCCCGCCGACCATGCCGGCCGGGCCTGCCGCGGCCGCCAGCGCCGCGACCAGCTCGCTGCGGACGAAGGGATCGGGATGGGTCGCCTCCGACGCCGCGATCTCGAAGGCGAGCGCCTGGAAGCCGTCGCCGGCGAGGATCGCGGTCGCCTCGTCATAGGCGCGGTGGACGGTCGGGCGGCCGCGCCGCAGGTCGTCGTCGTCCATCGCCGGCAGGTCGTCGTGGATCAGGCTGTAGACGTGGATCGCCTCGATCGCGAGGCCGGCGCGCAGCGCGCATTCGGGATCGACCGCGAACAGCCGCGCCGATGCGCAGGCCAGCAACGGCCGCAGCCGCTTGCCGCCGCCGATCGCGGCGTGGCGCATCGCCGCGTAGAGGCGCTCGCGGCTGTCGTCGGGCGGGGTCAGCAGCGTATCGAAACGGGCGTCGATCTCCTGCGCGATGCGCGCGAGCTCGGAAGCGAGAAGGGCCGACATCGCCGGATCAGCTCGCGGTGAAGGGCTCGGTCCCCCGCGGCGCGCCATCGGCGCCCAGGCTGATCTTCTCGATCCGCGCCTTGGCGGCGTTCAGCCGTTCCTCGCACAGCCGCTTCAGCGCATCGCCCTTCGCGTAGAGCGAGATCGATTCGTCGAGGGGAACCTCACCCGATTCGAGCTGGCGGACGATCGTTTCGAGCTGCTTGAGGGCGTCCTCGAAGGAGAGGTCGGCAAGGGCGGCGCTATCGGTCATGGCAAGGCTTTTGGGCTCGGGCGGCGGCAGGGTCAAGGATGGGTTGGGATGCGCGGGCCCTTCTGGCCTCACGCATTCCCCGACCGTCATTCCCGCGAAAGCGGGAATCCATGGACGGCGGCACCTCGCGTCGAACAGCGTTCCGTGACAGTGGATTCCCGCTTTCGCGGGAATGACGACAGAGGGAGCGCAGGCTCGAACCGCTCCTTACTTCTTGAACGGATCGTGGAAGGTCGCGCCGCCATAGGTCGACTCTTCGACATGGACCGCGTCGGCGTTGCGGACGGCGGCCTCGCGCTCGGCGCGGAGCTGCTCGATCAGCGCCTCGCGGTCGCCTTCGAGGCGGGTGTCGGTCGGCGCTTCGAGGCCGGCGGCCTTGGCCGCCTTGGCGACGACGGCGTCGAGCTCGCGCTGCGAGCTGAGGCCCAGCGTCACCGGGTCCTTCGGCACGATGTTGGCGATGTTCCAGTGGGTCCGGTCGCGGATCGCGGCGATGGTGGTGCGGGTCGTGCCGATCAGCTTGGAGATCTGGCCGTCCGACACCTCGGGATGGTTGCGGATGATCCAGGCGATGCCGTCGGGCTTGTCCTGACGCTTCGACACCGGGGTGTAGCGCGGGCCCTTGGTGCGGCGGAGCTGGTCCGGCCCCTTCTGCATGACGAGGCGGTAGTTCGGGTCCTGCTGGCCCTTCTCGATCTCGGCCATGGTCAGCTCGCCCGCGCGGACCGGATCGCGCCCGGTCAGCTTGGTCGCCGCCATGTCGTCAGCGATCGCCTGGACCTCGAGGATGTGCAGGCCGCAGAACTCGGCGATCTGCTGGAAGCTGAGCGCGGTGTTGTCGACCAGCCACGAGGCGGTGGCATGAGGCATGAGCGGCTGGGCCATAGCGGTCCTCCAAAATAAAAGGGCCGCCCCGTCACGGAGCGGCCGAAGCGTGGGGGATGATGTACTGAAGCCCGCGCTCCAGCACAAGACTGACGTGTGGAGGCGCTTCCGAGCCCTCTCCCGCGTGGGAGAGGGCGGCGCATCAGGCGGCCAGCCGCCGCCGGCCCTCGCCCTGGGGAACGAGCGCGCCGAGGAACTGCTCGGCGCTCCGACGCCAGCCGAAGGTGGCGCCATAGGCTGCCGCCGCGCCGCGATCGCATCGGAGCGCGCGGCCGATCGCCGTCGCCAGGTCGTCGTCCATCGCCGCGCTCGACGGGGCGAGGATGTCGATCGGCCCGGTCACCGGGTAGGCGGCGACCGGCGCGCCGCAGGCGAGCGCCTCGATCATCACCAGCCCGAAGGTGTCGGTGCGGCTCGGGAAGACGAAGACGTCGGCCCCGGCATAGGCGGAGGCCAGTTCCTCGCCGTGCAGCGCGCCGAGGAAGCGGACCTCGGGATAGTCGCGCGACAGGGCGGCGCGGGCCGGGCCGTCGCCGACGACCACCTTGGTGCCCGGCGTGTCGCAGGCGAGGAACGCCTCGATATTCTTCTCCACCGCGACCCGGCCGACATAGAGCTGGATCGGGCGCGGCAGCGCCGCGAAGGCGGGATGCGCCGCGCGGTCGGGGCGGAACAGCGCCAGGTCGACTCCCCTGCCCCAACGCTGCACCGGGCCGACGCCGCGTTGTTCGAGGATCGCCTCGACCGACGGCGTCGAGGCCAGCACCGCCGCCGACGGCGCGTGGAACCAGCGGATATAGTGCCAGAACCAGTCGGCCGGCATGCCGGTGCGCTCGGCGACATAGTCGGGGAACTGGGTGTGATAGGCGGTGGTGAAGGCCAGCCGCCGGCCGAGGCAGTGGCGCCGCGCGGCGAGGCCGATCGGCCCTTCGGTGGCGATGTGGATCGCCTCCGCGCCGAACTCGGCGATGCGGCGGCCGACCCCGGCCTGGGTGGTCAGCGCCAGCCGTATCTCGGGATAGCTGGGACAGGGGACGGTCAGGAACTGGTCGGGCGCGATCACGCAGACCTCGTGCCCCATCGCGCCGAGCTCGGCGGTCACCGCCTGGAGGGTGCGGACGACGCCGTTGACCTGCGGCGCCCAGGCGTCGGTCGCGATCGCGATCCGCATGTCAGGCCGCCATCGCTGCGGCGGCGGTGGCGCCCTGGCGGCGGGCGGCGATCTCGTCGGCCCAGTGGAGCACCTCCATCCGGCCGTCGAAATGCTCGACCAGCGCGGTGCAGCCTTCGACCCAGTCGCCGTCATTATAATAGACGATGTCGCCGAACCGGCGGATCTCGGCGGTGTGGATATGGCCGCAGACGACGCCGTCGACGCCGCGCTCGCCCGCCTCGTGCGCGACCGCCTCCTCGAAGCGCGAGATGAACTCGACCGCGTTCTTGACCTTGTGCTTGGCGTGCTTGGAAAGCGACCAATAGGGCAGGTCGAACCACTGGCGGACCGTGTTGATCACCACGTTCAGCCGCATCAGCGTCTCATAGGCGAAATCCCCGGCGAAGGCGAGCCAGCGGTGGCACATCACCACCGTGTCGAACTCGTCGCCATGGGTGACCATCAGCCGGCGGCCGTCGGCGGTCTCGTGGATCGCGCTGCGGCGGATCTCGATCCCGCCGAAGGTCATGCCCGAATATTGGCGGAACATCTCGTCATGGTTGCCGGGGATGAAGACGACGCGGGTGCCGCGCTTGGCGCGCTTCATCACCCGCCAGACGATGTCGTTGTGCGCCGACGGCCAGTACCAGCTCCGCTTGAGCCGCCAGCCGTCGATGATGTCGCCGACCAGGTACATCGTCTCGCTGTCGGTCGAATCGAGGAAGTCGATCAGCATCTGCGCGTTGCAGCCGCGCGTGCCGAGATGGATGTCCGACACCCAGATGGTGCGATAGCGGCGGCGCTGGCGGCGGGCCTCGGGCGTGGCGGGACGGCTGCCCTGGGCAGCGGCGATCCGGGTGATGGCGTTCATCGCTCGTCTCCTGTCTGGATGACGTGCGGAGCCTATGATTCAACTATGTTACAGCCGCCTCGACAATAGCTTACGGCTTTGTGACAGCAACCTGACCCGTTTCGCAGGTGCAGCGGAAAGGTCGTGCGATCGCAGGTCGATAAGCCTGCTTTATGATAATGGCCGTCAGCTTTGTTTCCGGACGGCAACGGCGCGGTGCTACGGGATTTTCAACGCTTTTCAGGGGATAGGTTCGATGCGGGTCTATGGCGATTCGATTTCCGGCAACTGCCTGAAGGTCAAATGGACGGCCGACCTGCTGGGGATTCGCCATGAGTGGATCGAGACGAGCGTGCTCGACGGAGCGACGCGGACGCCCGATTTCCTGGCGATGAACCCGGCGGGACAGGTGCCGCTGGTCCGCTATGACGACGGCCGCACCATCGCCCAGTCGAACGCGATCATCCTGAGCCTCGCCGAAGGATCGGCGCTGATCCCCGCCGACGCCCATCAGCGGGCGAAGATGCTCGAATGGCTGTTCTGGGAGCAATATAGCCACGAGCCCTATGTCGCGGTGGCGCGCTTCCAGGTCCATTATCTGGGCAAGGCGGTGGCCGATCTGGAGCCCCGCGTGGTCGAGCGCGGCAAGGGCGCGCTCAAGCTGCTCGACGAGCAACTGACCGGGCGGACCTTCCTGGTCGGCGACGCGCTCAGCCTCGCCGACATCGCGCTGGTCGCCTATACGCGGGTCGCGGACGAGGGCGGGTTCGAGCTGGGCGACTATCCGGCGGTGCGACGCTGGATCGGGCGGGTGGAAGAAGTGCTGGGGATCTAGGCCCCTCTCCCTTTGATCACGTCACCCCAGCCTTCGCTGGGGTGACGTAGAAGAAGATCAAGCCTCGGCCGGCTCGCGCACCGGGTTTTCGTGCAGCCAGGCCAGCACCTTGTCGGGGGCGCTTTCGCCATAGGGGTCGTCGTCGGCGCCGACATCGTTGATGCCGGGCTCCTCGAACCAGCCGGTGATCCGGCCGTCGTCGACCACCATCGCATAGCGCCACGAACGGTCGCCGAAGCCGAGATGGTCCTTGTTGATCAGCATGCCCATGCGGCGGGTGAAGTCGCCCGATCCGTCGGGGAGCATCCTGGTCTTCTCGACGCCGAGCTGCTTCGCCCACTGGTACATGACGAAGGCGTCGTTGACCGACAGGCAATAGACCTCGTCGGCGCCCCGCGCGCGGAGCTCGTCATAGCTGCGCTCATAGGCCGGACACTGCTCGGTCGAACAGGTCGGGGTGAAGGCGCCCGGCAGCGCGAACACGACGACGCGGCGGCCCGCGAACAGCTCGCCGGTGTGGACGTCCTGCCAGCGGAAGGGATTGGGGCCGCCCACGCTCTCGTCGCGCACGCGGGTCTTCAGGGTCACGTTGGGAACCGTACGTCCGATCATCGATCGTCCTTTCTCTGAATGGGGTGGCCGCCTTCTGCCGAAGCGCGACTGATCGATCCAATCAGAAAGAACGGTTTCAGTTATCGAAAACGTCGAACAATGGATTATTGGATCGGCCCTTCGGCGCGTCCCTGAACGAACTGATCCACATAAGGGTTGCCGCTGTCGTACAGCCGGTCGCGCGGGCCGCTCCAGACGATCCGCCCCTGGTAGAGCATGGCGACCCGATGGGCGATCTTGCGCGCCGAGGCCATGTCGTGGGTGATGGTCAGCGCGGTGACGCCCAGTTCCTCGACCAATTCGACGATCAGGTCATTGATCACGTCGGCGCGGATCGGGTCGAGGCCGGTGGTCGGCTCGTCGAAGAAGATGATCTCCGGCCGGGGCGCGATCGCGCGGGCGAGCGCGACGCGCTTCTGCATGCCGCCCGACAATTCGCTCGGCCGCAGGTCGAGCACCTGGGAGCCGAGGCCGACCCGTTCGAGATTCTCGGCGGCGATCTTCCGCATCTTCGCGGCGTCGCGCATCCGCCCCTGGGTCAGCGCGAAGGTGACGTTGCGCCAGATCGGCAGCGAATCGAACAGCGCCGAGCCCTGGAACAACATGCCGAACTTGGCGCGCGCGGTTTCCAGCTCGCGCGCCGACATCGCCATCAGGTCCTCTCCGTCGACGCGGATCGCGCCGCGATCGGGCCGGATCAGGCCGAGGATGCATTTGAGCATGACCGACTTGCCGCTGCCCGACTGGCCGATGATGACCAGCGATTCGCCGCGCTCGATCGCGAGGTCGACGCCGTCGAGGACCGCGTTGCCGCCGAACGCCTTGCGGACGCCCTCCAGCACGATCTTGTGGTTGTCCGCCATCAGCCGAACGCCATCAGGGTGATGATCATGTTCGACAACAGGATCAGGATGAAGGCGGAGACGACCGCGTCGGTGGTGGCGCGGCCGACGCCGGCGGCGCCGCCCTGCGCGCGGAAGCCGTGATAGCAGCCCATCAGCGCGATGAAGAAGCCGAAGAAGGCCGACTTGACCAATGCCATCTGCAGGTCGGTCGCGGTCAGGAACTGGCGGGTGGTGTCGAGATAGCCGACCGCGTTGAAGCCGAGCTTGTAGACCGCGACGAAATAGCCGCCGAAGATGCCGATCGCATTGGCGACGAGCACCATCAGCGGGATCGCGATCAGCGCCGCGAACAGGCGCGGCGCGATCAGGTAGCGATAGGGATCGGTGCGCAGCGTGGTCAGCGCGTCGAGCTGCTCGGTCACGCGCATCGTGCCGAGCTCGGCCGCCATCGCCGAGGAGACCCGCCCCGCGACCATCAGGCCGACCAGCACCGGCCCCAGCTCGCGGACGATGCCGAGCACGACGATCGCCGGCACGGTCGAGGTGGCGTTGAAGCGCGAGCCGGCGGTGAAGGTCTGCTGCGCCAGCGCCGCGCCCGAGAAGATCGCGGTCATGCCGACGACCGGCAGCGAGAACCAGCCGATCTGCATCAGCTGCTCGAACAGCCGCGACGGATAATAAGGCGGGCGGACCGCGCGCGAGATCGTCGTCGCGGCGAACACCGTCACCCTGCCGATGGCGGCGAGCGCCGCGATGAAAAGCCGGCCGATCGAGCCGAAAAATCCGATAACAGGCTGCAAAGTCGCGGACATCCTACTCTTTCCACCGCCGCTGATAGCGACTGCCCAGCCCGGTCAGCAACTCATATTGCGAAAGTCCGGTCCGATCGGCGGCGCTTTCGAGCGCATAGTCGATCTCCAGCCAGTCGCCCTCGGCGGCATCGGCCCCGGTGAGATCGACCGCGATCAGGTCCATCGACACGCGCCCGGCGAGCGGGCAGCGCCGCCCGTTCACCAGCGCCGCGCCATTCCCTGCGAAGGCGCGGAGATAGCCGTCCGCATAGCCGAGGTTGAGGATCGCGACGCGCATCGGCCGCTCCGCCGTGAAGGTCGCGCCATAGCCGATCGTGTCGCCGGCCGGCACGTCGCGGACCTGAAGCACCTGCGCCTCGATCCGGACGACGCGGACGATATGGCCCCGTGCCTCGGGCCGGGGGATGCCGCCATAGAGCGCGATGCCGGGACGGATCAGGTCGAAGCCGTAATCGGGCCCCAGGCAGGCGCCCGCCGAATTGGCGAGGCTATGGCGCTTCGCCGCCACCCGCCCGCGCAAATCGACGAAGCGCGCGCGCTGGCGCTCGTTCATCGGGCTGCCGGGCTCGTCGGCGCAGGCGAGATGGCTGAGCAGCAGGTCGATCTCCAGCCCGTCGAGCAGGCCCGAACAGGCCTCCTCGACGGTGAGGCCGAGCCGGTTCATGCCGGTGTCGACCATCACGTCGCACGGGCGTCCCGGCGCCCCCGCCTTCCAGCGCGCGACCATCGCCGGGCTGTTGAGCACCGGCCGGGCGCGCGAGGCGAGCGCCGCCGCGAGGTCCTCCTCGCGCAGGCCGTGGAGCACCGACAGGCCGGCGCCGAACGGCAGCGAGCCGAGCGCCTCGGTCTCCGCCCAGGTCGCGACGAAGAAGTCGCGGCACCCGGCGTCGGCGAGCCGGCGCGACACCTCGACCGCGCCGAGCCCATAGGCGTCGGCCTTGATCGCCGCCCCGGCGGGCGCCGCCGCCCGCTCGCCGAGCCAGCGCCAGTTGGCCACGAGGGCCTGCGGATCGAGATCGAGGCGGAGGGGGAGGAACTCTTGCGTCACCTCCGGGGCGATAGCCGCCCCGGCCGCGCTATTCCAGTTCCTTTCCCGCCGTCTCGGGCAACCAGACCAGCGCGATCAGGAACGCCACGCCCGCGACGATGAACGTGTACCAGAAACCGGCGAAGGGATCGCCGGTGCGGGCGACGATATATTGGCTGATGAAGGGCAGGAAGCCGCCGAAATAGCCGGTGCCGATATGATAGGGCACCGACAGCGAGGTGTAGCGCACCCGCGCCGGGAACAGCTCCACCATCACCGCCGCCGACGGCCCGTAGGTCATCCCCGAGAAGAAGCCGAGGATCAGCAGATAGACGAAGATCTTCGCCGAATCGCCGAGCGAGGGGGTGACCTTGGCGAGGTCGTAGCCGGCGGCGGCGAGCCCGGCCTCGAGGCTCTCGGCGTCGCTCGCATCGACCGGCGCGCCGCCGATCGTGACGGCGGGCGCCGTGCCGGGGACGCCGTCGACCTTGGTGTAGGCGACGCCCTTCTTCGACAGCGCGTCGAGGACCTTGCCGCAGGCGGTCTCCTGCCGCGAGGCGAAGGGATCGTAGCGGCAGTCGCTGCCCGTCACGACCACCGGCGCGCGCTCCATCGCGGCGGCGAGGCCGGGATTGGCGGCGGCCGCGATCCAGTGGAACAGCGGGAAGAGGAAGACCAGCGTCAGCACATAGCCGGTCAGGATCAGCCGGCGGCGGCCGATCCGGTCCGACAGCCAGCCGAACAGGATGAAGCCGAACACCGCCCCGAACGCGGCCGCGCCGACCAGCACGCGCGCGACCATGTCGTCGACCCGCAGACTGTTCTGGAGGAAATAGAGCGACTGGAACTGGCCGACATACCAGATCACCGTCAGCCCCGCCGACAGGCCGAACAGCGCGAGCAGGATGCGCCGGACCTTGGCCCAGCTGTCGAAGCTTTCGCGCAGCGGGTTGCGGGCGACCTCGCCCTTCTCCTTCATCGCCGTGAAGACCGGGCTTTCGCTGAGCTTGAGCCGTACCCAGAGCGAGATGCCGAGCAGCACCAGCGAGAAGAGGAAGGGAATGCGCCAGCCCCAGGCGGCGAACGCCTCCTTGTCGACGAACTGGTTCGACAGCAGCACCACCGACAGGCTGAGCATGAAGCCGACGCTGACCCCCGACTGGATGAAGCTGGTATAGAAGCCGCGCCGGTTGCGGGGCGCATGTTCGGCGACATAGACCGCCGCCCCACCATATTCGCCGCCGAGCGCCAGCCCCTGGAGGATGCGGCAGAAGACGAGCAGGATCGGCGCGGCGACGCCGATCGTCGCATAGGTCGGCAGCAGCCCGACCGCGGCGGTGGCCACGCCCATCAGCGTGATGGTGACGAGGAAGGTGTATTTGCGGCCCAGCCGGTCGCCGAGCACCCCGAACAGGATCGCGCCGAGCGGCCGCATGCCGAAGCCGACGCCGAAGCTGCCGAGGAAGATCAGGAAGCTGACGGCCGGATTGTCGGACGGGAAGAAATGGCCGGCGACGATCGTGGCGAGCGTTCCGTAGACGAAGAAGTCATACCATTCGAACGCGGTGCCCAGCGTCGACGCGAAGATGACCAGCCGGTCGCGCCGCACATCGATCCCGCCGTCCGCCGCCATCCCCTGCCCTCATCCCATTGTCGTCGTGACCATCGACTATGGCAGCGGACCGCGACGGACAAGTGGGCGTGGCCGGTCCTGCGCGGAGGGGTCAGCCGTCTTGCGGCCTGCGCCGCGCCGCGTCCATCAGCGGGTGGCGCGCATTGACCAGCTCGACCAGATGGGCGCTGTTGACATGGGTATAGATCTGGGTGGTGGCGATATCGGCGTGGCCGAGCATCGTCTGGAGCGCGCGGAGGTCGGCGCCGCCTTCGAGCAGATGGGTGGCGAAGGCGTGGCGCAGCACGTGCGGGCTGATCCGCTGCGGCGGGATGCCCGCCTCGGCGGCCAGCTCGCGGACGAGCTGGAACAGGCGGACCCGGCTGAGATGGCCGTGGCCCGAGGGGAACAGCCAGGGCTGGTCGGTAGGGACATGGGCGCCCCATTCGGCCACGGCCATCCGCGCCCGGTCGGAGATCGGCACCAGCCGCTCGCGCCCGCCCTTGCCGCGCAGGATCAGGAACGGCCGGTCGCCCCGCAGCGCGTGGCGCGGCAGCGAGACCAGCTCGGTCGCGCGCAGCCCCGATCCGTAGAGCAGTTCGACCAGCGCGATCAGCCGCAACGTCAGCGGATCGGCATGGCGATCGCGCCGCCGCTCCTCCAGCGTGTCGAACAGCCGCTCGATATCGCTATGCGACAGGGTGCGCGGCAGAGCGCGCTGCACCGCCGGGCGCGGCAGCGCGTCGGACGGGTCGTCGCGGCGGATGCCCTCCTCCTCCAGGAAGGCGAAGAAGCGGCGCAGCACCGACGCCTTGCGCGCGACGCTGGTCCGGCTGAGCGCCATCCATTCGCCGCCGAGCGTCTGGAGCCCGGCCGTGTCGGCGTCGACCAGGCCGCCGCCGAGCAGCTCCGACGCGCCGCGCAGGTCCGATCCATAAGCGAGCAACGTGTTCCGCGCCGCCCCGCCCTCGGCCGCGAGCATCTCCAAGAACTGGGCGATCGCCTCGGAATCCTTCACCTTAATTCCTCCCTGGCGAAGCCGGGGAGGGGGACCATCCGTAGGATGGTGGAGGGGCCTGCGAGAGCCAGCGTCGGACGCCCCCTCCACCGCTCTTCGAGCGGTCCCCCCCCCATCGCGATGCGATGGGGAGGAATTGAAGGAGCCTCGCCATTACAAGCGGGTCATCGCCTCGGCCGCGATCATGCGCGCCTCGCCGTCGAGACCGACGTCGTGCAGCGCGCGGATCATCGTCGCGAACATCGCCGAGGACAGGCCGCTCCAGCCGGTCTTCTGCATCCCGACCGCGACCAGCAGCGCCACCGTCGCCGGCTCCTTGCGGTCGGCGGCCTGAAGCAGCAGCCGGCCCCAGTTGCTGCGATTGTCGAACCCGACCTGATATTCCTGCAGCAGGCGCATCTGCTCCTCGGTCTGCAACCGGTCGAGCCCAGCGAGCGCGGCGAGCAGCAGGCGCAGCTTCTGCGGATTCTCGGCGCTCCAGCGGTCGGCGACCGCCGACAGCCGGTCGGCCGAGACGTCGACGACGGCGCGCGGCGTGCCGACCGCGAGGATCGCCCAGGCGTCGTCGCCCTTGCCCGCCGACATGCCGGAGACGATCGGCGCCCAGGCCGCCGCCTTGCGGTCGAGCCCGGCCGACATCATCGACCCGATCAGGCCGGCCGCGTCGGAGACGTGATCGCTGTCGGGCGCGATGCGCGCCGCCGCGCGGGCCGTCAGGATCAGCCCGGCATAGCGGTCGACCTGCTTGCCGTCGCCCTGCCCTTCGCCGCTCCAGAAGCCCCGCATCGCCGAGAGGCGCGCGCCAGCATCGTCGCCCGCATAGCAGAGGCGCAGCCGGCCGGCCGGGGTGTCGCTGGAGAAGTCGCCGCTCTCGTCGGCGGCCTGCGCGTAGAGGTCGACCAGCGCCGAATTGGAGAAGACGCCGAGCCGCGCCGCCGTCATCGCCGCATCGAGCCGCTCGGCGGGCGGGATCATCGGCGCCCGCGCGCTCCACGCCACCACCTGCGGGCCGACCGTGCGATAGAGATCGGCCGGAATGGTCAGGCCGAGCGCGCTCGCCATGCCGAAGCGCCAGGCGGTGAGCTGGTTGACCCCGGTCCATTCGACGCTGATGCTGCGCCGGCCGGCGCCGTTGACGCCCATCATCCGTTCGGCGAGCTGGACGTCGATGCCCTGCGGATTGCTGGTCCGGCGGCGCGCCTGGTCCATCAGCACGTCGGCGATCGCGGTGTCGCCCGACAGCGCCGCGCAGATCGCCCGCGCCATCGGCCAGACCGCCTCGCGGCTGCGGATCGCGCCGCCGTCGGCCAGCGCGCAGAGCCCCGCCGCGTCGGCGCCGGCGAGCGCGCTCTGCCCCGCGACGGTGTAGAGCTTGGCGTTGAAGCGATCGACGTCGACGCCCTCGATCAACATCCGCGCGCCGTCCGCCTCGCCCATCCGCAGCAGCAGCCAGGCCCGTTCGGCGATCCAGTCGGGCGCCGAGACATTGTCCGGCGTGCCCACCCGGGTCAGCAGCGCGCGGCGCAGCGTGATCGAAGCCCAGCGCGAGGCGATCGGCACGTCCAGCCGCCGCATCAGCGCGGAAAGGAAGCGGCCGTCGGCCATGCCCCAGGCATTGGGCCCGAAGCCCGCGAGCGGCCCGACCGCGTCGATCGAGCGGCGCGCCGAAGGCGGCAGCTCCTCGACCGGGACGACCGGCGCATCGGGCTCGGCCAACGCGAAGATGGCGGGGTCGAGCGTCAGCGTGGGCGCAACCGACGCGCCGGGCGCGGCCGGTGCCGCCTGCGTCGGGCCGGCGGTCGGCTGGGCCGGCGCGGGGGCGGCCGGCTGCGGCCGATTGGCCGGCGGCGGCTGGTTGCCGAAGCCGGGCGGCAGCAGCGATTCCTGCGCGAATGCGGCGACCGCGGCCAGCGAGGCCACACCCGCCGTCAGCGCGAGGAAGGCCTTCTTACTTGGCCTGGGCTTCATTCAGCATCGCCTTCTCGACCGTCACGGGCGGCTTTTCGGTGTTCACGAAGCTCAGGGCCACCAGCGCCACGACGATGATGATGACGACACTCGACAGGATGAAGCTGAACCGCGACATGGACTTCCCTTAAAAACTCTGGCCTTGAAACTGTGACTCTGGCCTTGATTCCGACGGCCCCGGCCGGGCCGGACAGGTTGCAATCGACGTGCTTTTGCCCGAGGGGGCGCCCATGTGTATAGCCCTCGACGACATGCCGCAAAGCCTGCCTCCCAATCTTCCCCATTTTGACCGTCCGCTGGTCCTGATCGGGCTGATGGGCGCAGGCAAGTCGACGATCGGCAAGCGGCTCGCGGCGCGCGTCCACCTCCCCTTCGTCGACGCCGACCAGGAGATCGAACGCGCGGCGGGGCTGACCATCTCCGAGATTTTCGCGCGATTCGGCGAGAAGGAATTCCGCGACGGCGAGCGCCGGGTGATCGCCCGGCTGATCGACGGCCGGCCGAAGGTGATCGCGACCGGCGGCGGCGCCTTCATGCAGGAGGAGACCCGCGCGCTGATCCTCGACCGCGCCACCGCGGTCTGGCTCGATGCCGACATCGAGGTGCTGGCCGACCGGGTCGGCCGGCGCGAGGGCACCCGCCCGCTGCTCAAGGACCGCGACGCGCGCGAGGTGCTGGCCGAACTGGCGGCGGTCCGCAATCCGGTCTATGCGCTCGCCCCCATCCACATCCGCAGCCAGCCGCTGCCGCACGACGCCACGGTCGATGCGATCCTCAAGGCACTGACGCAATGACCGTACGGGTTTCGCTGGGCGACCGCAGCTACGACATCACCATCGAGAACGGCGCGCTCGACCGGGCGGGCGAACTGCTGGCCCCCTATGCCGCGCGGGGCCGCTTCATCGTCGTCACCGACCGCAACATCGTCCCCAACCAGCTCTACCGGCTGGAGACGGCGCTGACCGGCGCCGGCATCGCCAGCGCGGTCGAGGTGCTGCCGCCGGGCGAATCGACCAAGAGCTGGGCGATGCTCGAGAAGCTGACCGACGCGCTGCTGAGCTACGGGGTCGAGCGCGGCGACACGATCGTCGCGCTGGGCGGCGGGGTGATCGGCGACCTGGTCGGCTTCGCGGCGGCGATCCTCAAGCGCGGCTGCCGCTTCGTGCAGGTGCCGACCACGCTGCTCGCCCAGGTCGATTCCTCGGTCGGCGGCAAGACCGCGATCAACAGCAAGGCCGGCAAGAACCTGATCGGCGCCTTCTACCAGCCCGCCCATGTCCTGATCGACCCGACCACGCTCGACACGCTGCCCCCGCGCGAGACCCGCGCCGGCTATGCCGAGGTCGTCAAATACGGCCTGATCGACGACGCCGACTTCTTCGCCTGGTGCGAGGCGAACGGACCGAAGCTGCTGGCCGGCGATCCCGAGGCGCGCGCCGTCGCGATCGCCAAGAGCGTCGGCGCCAAGGCCCGCATCGTCGGCGAGGACGAGCGCGAGACCAGCGGCCGTCGCGCGCTGCTCAACCTCGGCCACACCTTCGGCCATGCGCTGGAGGCGGAGACCGGCTTCTCCGACCGGCTGCTCCATGGCGAGGCGGTCGCCGCCGGTATGGCGCTCGCCTTCCGCTTCTCGGCGGCGCAGGGCCTGTGCCCGCCCGAGGATGCCCGCCGCGTGACCGCGCACATCGCGGCCACCGGCCTGCCCGCGACGCTCCAGGCCGCCGGCGTCGATGCCGGCGGCGCGACGCTGGTCGGCCATATGCAGCACGACAAGAAGATGGAGGGCGGCCGCCTGCCCTTCCTGCTCGCGCGCGGCATCGGCGAGACCTTCCTCGACAAGCAGGTCGACCTCGCCGCGGTCGAAGCCTTCCTCGACGCCGAGCGCACCGCTACGGCCTGAGCCGTTTCGGACGTTTCCGGCGGTTTGACGCCCGGGCTTCCTTCGCTAGGCTGATCGCGGAAGGGAGAATCGGTGCTCGGCTTTCTCGCGGCAGGGGAAAATCTCGCGTTCGTCATCGCGCTGGGGACGATGGTCCTGATCGGCCTGGTCGAGGCCGTCGGGCTCGGATCGAGCGCGCTCGGCCATGATCTCGACCTTGACGCGGACGGCGACTGGCTCGGCTGGCTGGGCTTCGGGCGGCTGCCGCTGCTGATGCTGCTGGTCGTGTTCCTCGCCTGCTTCTCGGTGATCGGGCTGGTCGGCCAGCAGATCGCCCTGTCGAGCTTCGGCGCGCTGTTGCCCGGCTGGATCGCGATCCCCGCCGCCGGGGTCGCCGCCCTGCCCGCCACCGGCGGCATGGCGCGGATCGTCGGCGCGATCATGCCGCGCGACGAGACCACGGCGATCGGCATCGACCAGCTCGTCGGCCTCCACGCCCAGATCGTCGTCGGCACCGCGACGCAAGGGTCGCCCGCCAAGGCGCGGGTCCGCGACTTCCACGGCCAGGTCCATCATGTGATGGTCGAGCCCGACATTGCCGGCGCGCGCTTCGCGGAAGGGACCGAGATCCTCCTCGTCCGCCGCGAGGACCATCTGTTCCGCGCCATCTCCAGCGACCGCCCACCCTTCTCCGAATGGATCGAACGATGAGCAACCTGCCTGCCACCACCAGTTCCGGCTTCTTCGACAGCGCCTCCAGCATCTATGTCGTGGCGCCCGGCATCGCGGTCATCGCCCTGGTCATCCTGGGCCTGATCATCGCCCGCCTCTATCGCCGCGCGTCGAAGGAGATCGCCTTCGTCCGCACCGGCTTCGGCGGCGAGAAGGTGGTGATGAACGGCGGCGCGCTGGTGCTGCCGGTGTTCCACGAGACGATGCCGGTGAACATGAACACGGTGCGGCTGGCGGTCGAGCGCAAGAATGCCGACGCGCTGATCACGCTCGACCGGCTGCGCATCGACGTGAAGGCGGAGTTCTACGTCCGCGTCCGCCCCGATCGCGAGGCGATCGCGATGGCGGCGCAGACGCTGGGCATGCGCACCATGCATTCGGAGAATCTGAAGGAGCTGGTCGAGGGCAAGTTCGTCGACGCGCTGCGCTCGGTCGCGGCGGGAATGACGATGAACCAGTTGCATGAGCAGCGCTCCGACTTCGTCCAGAAGGTGCAGCAGGTGTCGTCGGCCGACCTGGCGATGAACGGGCTGGAGCTCGAATCGGTGTCGCTGACCGGGCTCGACCAGACCTCAATCGAGCATTTCAACGCCAACAACGCCTTCGACGCCGAGGGCCTGACCAAGCTGACCGAGCAGATCGAGCTGCGCAAGAAGGCGCGCAACGACATCGAGCAGGACACCCGCGTCCAGATCGAGGCGAAGAATCTGGAGGCGCAGCGCCAGTCCTTCCTGATCTCGCGGGACAGCGAGTTCGCCCGGCTGGAGCAGGAGCGCGAGATCGAGATGCGCCGCGCCGAGCAGTCGTCCGAGGTCGCCCGCCAGCAGTCCGAGCGCCAGCGCGAGGCCGAACAGGCGCGGATCGAGGCGAAGCAGCTCACCGACGCCGCCCAGATCGAGGCCGATCGCGCGGTGCAGGAAGCGAAGATCGCCCAGGCCCAGGCGCTGGAGATCGCCCGGCAGGAGCAGCAGATCGCCGTCCAGAACAAGAGCCGCGAGGAAAGCCAGGCCAAGGCCGAGGCCGACAAGGCGCGCGCCGCCGCGGTCGCCGCCGAGGAGCAGGTCGTCACCGCGCGCGAGACCGAGGTCGCCGAGCGCGCCAAGCGGATCGAGCTCATCCAGGCCGCCAAGGAGGCCGAGCGCCAGGCACTGGGCGTCAAGGTCGAGGCCGAGGCCGAGAAGCAGGCGGCCGCCGACCGCGCCGAGGCGCTGCGCGCCGCCGCCAAGGGCGAGGCAGAGGCCGAGAAGCTGCGCGCCGATGCCGCGCGCGTCCGCTTCGAGGTGGAGGCCGCCGGCAAGCGCGCCGTCAACGAGGCGGCGAACCTGCTGTCGTCCGAGAATATCTCGCTGCAGGCCAAGCTGGAACTGCTCCGGGTGCTGCCCGACATCATCCGCGAGGCGGCGAAGCCGATGGAGGCGATCGATTCGATCAAGATCGTCCAGGTCGACGGCCTGACCGGCGCGGGGGCGGGCGGCGCGGAGATCGTCTCGGCCGGCGGCGAGCAGAACCTCGCCCAGTCGGCGGTCGCGGCGGCGCTGCGCTACCGCGCGCAGGCGCCGGTGGTCGATGGGCTGATGAAGGAACTGGGCCTCGACGGATCGACGCTCGATTCGCTGGTCAAGGGCGGCGCCGCCGAGATGCCGGTCGTCGCCCCGAAGGCGAAGGCGGCCGAACTTCCCGAATAGGGGTGGAGCGGCCTACCGTCCCCGCAAATAGAGGATCGCGATCCAGATCCAGCCGAGGATCATCGCGAGGCCGCCGAGCGGGGTGACCGCGCCGAGCCAGCGCGGACCGCCCAGCGCCATCGCGTAGAGCGTGCCCGAGAAGAGCAGCGCGCCGAGCAACAGGAGCCCGGCCGCGCCGCGCCCCCTAGCCAGCACGACGAGCCCCGCGACGGCGTGGATCATCTGATATTCCGCCCCGGTTGCCAGCCATTCCGCCGCCTTGCCGCTGGCCCCGTGCGCGCCATAGGCGCCCGCGACCACCGCCACCGCGCCGGACAGCGCGAACAGCGCCGCCAGCGGATCTCCCAACGTCCTAGCCCGCGCCATCCTCATCCTCTTCCGGTTCGAGATCGAGCTTGCGATCCGGGTTGAACATCATGTCGCGGCGCACGGTCAGGTCGTCCGCGGCGATCTGCGCCTCCAGCCGCAAGCCGTCGCGGCGGCGATATTCGGCCTCGATCTTGTCGATATTCGCCTCGCTGACGCCGACCGCTTCGAGCGCCTCCCGGCCCAGCACCACCGCCGATTCGAACAGCTCGCGCACCGCGCCCGCGATGTCGAGCCGACCCAGCACCATCATGTGCCGGCGATCGAAGGCGCGGACCAGCACCGCCGCATTGGGAAAGGCGTTGAGCACCGGCTGCAACTGCGCCTTGCCGAGCCCGTCGCCGTCGACGCAGAAGATGATCGCGCAGGCCTGATCGGCGCCGGCATGGCGGAGCAGCTCGACCCGGGTGCCGTCGCCGTAGAAGACCTTCGATCCGAATTTCTCGGCGACGTCGATCTGCTCGATCTCGTTGTCGATCAGGCTGACCCGCGTGCCCGCCGCCATCAGCATCTGCGCGACGGTCTGGCCGAAGCGGCCATAGCCGACGACGATCGCCGCCGGGCTCATGCCCCCATCGGGGCCGGGGCGCTCCTCCTGGCTCGGGGGCGGGGTGAGGAAACGGCTGGAGACCATCATCAGGAAGGGGGTCGTCGCCATCGACAGGGTGACGATCGCCCCGAACAGGCTGGCCGCCTCGGGCCGGATCAGCAACGCCTCGCTCGCCTGCGCGAACAGCACGAAGGCGAACTCGCCGCCCTGGCTGAGCAGCAGGCCGAAGCCCAGCGCCCCGCGATTCGACACGCCGAACAGCTTGGCGACGCCGAACATCACGAGCGTCTTGGTCGCGACCACGGCCAGCGCCATGGCGGCGACGAACAACGGCCGTTCGGCGATGACGTGCAGGTCGAGCAACATGCCGACCGCGATGAAGAACAGGCCGAGCAATATGGTGCGGAACGGCTCGACATCGGCCTCCAGCTCGTGCCGGTAGGGCGAATCCGCCAGCATCACGCCCGCGACGAAAGCGCCGAGCGCGGTCGACAGATGGAGCGCCTCCATCACCGCGGCGCTGGCGAGCACGGTGAACAGCCCCGCCGCGACGAACAGCTCGCGCTCGCCCAGCCGCCCGACCAGGCGGAACAACGGGTTGATGATGAACCGGCCAGCCAGCACCAGCCCGACCACCGCCACCACCGTATGGACGCCGAGCAGCCAGCCGGGCGGCGCATCGGCGGCGGGCGGAGTACGCGACAGGGTGGCGATGATCGTGATCAGCGGGATCAGCGACAGGTCCTGGAACAGCAGCACCGAGAAGGCGCGCTCGCCGGCGGGCGTGTTGAGGCGTCCCGCCGACCGCAGCATCGGCAGCACCTGCGCGGTCGAAGACAAGGCGAGCGGCAGGCCGAGCGCGATCGCCGCGGCGGCGGTGAAGGCGGTGCCGAAATAGATCACCGCGCTGAGCGCGACGCCGCAGGCCACCACCTGCACGAAGCCCAGTCCGAAGATGTCGCGCCGCAGCCGCCACAACCGGTTGGGATGGAGTTCGAGGCCGACGAGGAACAGCAGCAGGACGATGCCGAGCTCGGCGATGCCGAGCTTCGATTCGGCGTCGCCGATCAGGCCGAACCCCTGCGGGCCGATCAGCGCCCCCGCGACGAGATAGCCGAGCGTGGCGCCGAGGCCGAGCCGACGGAAGATCAGGACGCAGACGATCGCCGCGCCGAGCAACAGCACCCCGTCGCGCAACAATAAGGCGTCCGCCGCGTCGCTCAACGCACCGGCTCCGCCAGCGCCTGCGCCGCCGCCTCGGCGACCGCCTCGAAGGCGAGCCGGATCGAGGGGTGGCGCGCGGCATGCGGCCGCGCGGGCAGGAAGATGTCGAGGTCCGGCCAGTCGCCCGGATCGTCGCGCTCGCCGGCGAGGAAGGCGGTCAGCGCGTCGCGCGCGGCGGCCAGCTCGGCCGGGGTCCGACCGATCGCATGCGCGCCCATCAGCGCCGCCGAGGCCTGGCCGAGCGCGCAGGCGCGCACCTCCTGCCCCAGCGCCGCGACACGCCCCTCCCCGTCCATCACCACGTCCACCGTCACCCGGCTGCCGCAGACCGGCGAGCGCCGCGACACGGTCGCCTGCGCATCGGCGAGGCGGGCCTGGTGGGGAATGCTGGTCGCGAGGCGGAGAATCCGGGCGTTGTAGAGCGAGGCCGACATGCGCCCCATGTAGGGCCATCCGGCCCTGACGTCATCCCGGCCGAAGGGCGGTCGCGCACTTTTCCATGGAGTGCTGCACACTCCCACGTCACCCCAGCCCCTCGACTGCCTGCAAGGCAGGCGCTCGGGATAAACTTCGGCCTCTGGCCGAAGGCTGGGGCCCATGTCTCTCATCAGCCAGACGGCATCTGAGAAGACTACGGACATGGATGCCTGTCTTCGCAGGCATGACGGGAACGGAGTAGGATCAGCCCTCGAGCTGGCGGATCAGCAGGCGGACGTCGGCGTCGAGCTCGGCGTCGGTCTGGCGCAGCTTCTCGATCTGCTTGACCGCGTGGATGACGGTGGTGTGGTCGCGCCCGCCGAAGCGTCGGCCGATCTCGGGCAGCGAGCGCGGGGTGAGCTGCTTGGCGAGGTACATCGCCACCTGGCGCGGGCGGGCGACCTCGCGGGCGCGGCGGGCGCTCGACATCTCGGCCTGGCGGATGCGGTAATGGTCGGAGACCTTGCGCTGGATCTCGTCGATCGTCACCCGGCGCTGGTTGGCGCGAAGGATGTCGGCGAGGGTCGCCTGGGTGAAGTCGATGTCGACCGGCTTGCCCGACAGCGCCGCATAGGCGACGACGCGGTTGAGCGCGCCTTCCAGCTCGCGGACATTGGCGCTGATCCGGCGGGCGAGGAACATCACCACGTCCTGCGGCACCTGCGCCTGCGGCATACCTTGCAGCTTGCGCATCAGGATGTTGAGGCGCAGCTCGAAATCGGCAGGGTTGACGTCGGCGACGAGGCCCCAGGACAGGCGTGACAGGATGCGGCTCTCGATCCCGTCGAGGTCCTGCGGCGAACGATCGGCACTGATCACCAGGCGGCGGCCCGCCGAGATCAGCTCGTTCATCGTGTGGAAGAATTCCTCCTGGGTCGATTCCTTGCCCGCGATGAACTGGACGTCGTCGATCATCAGCACGTCGGCCGCGCGCAGCCGCTGCTTGAAGCTGAACGTGTCCTTGGCGCGCATCGCCGAGACGAACTCGAACATGAACTTCTCGGCCGACATGTAGACGACCTTGGCGCCCGGCTGGCGCGCCAGATATTCATGGCCGATCGCATGCATCAGATGCGTCTTGCCGAGGCCGGTGCCGCCATGCAGGAACAGCGGGTTGAAGACGAGCTTGCCGCCTTCCGCCAGCGTGCGCGCGGCATTGTAGGCGACCTCGTTCGCCTTGCCGACGACGTAGCTGTCGAAGGTGTAGCGGGCTTCGAGCGGGGTGCCGCAGCGGACGTCGTCGCTCGGCGCCGGCATCGCCTCCTCGACCGCCGGCGCGGCGACGGGGACCGCGGGAGCCGAGAACAGCGCGGGACGCTCGCTCGCCGACGCCGGCACGATCGAGACGTGGCGGACCTGCGGCAGCAGCGCGCGCCAGCCCTGGAGCAGATGGTCGACGAAATGGGTGGTCGCCCAGTTCGCCATGAACTCGCTGGGGGCGATGAGCTTGAGCGTGCCCGAGGCGAGATCGCAGTCCCCGAGCGTCAGCGGCTTGAGCCAGCCGTCGAAGGTCCGCACGCCGATGCTGCGGCGCAGGCTCGCGCGGATGGTTTCCCATGCCTGCGCAAGCGCCGCATCGATACCGGCATTCGCGGCTGGACCTTCATTCATGCCCACGCCGCCGACCTTGTCAGACACCCCGCATCCTTCCCGGACAGACCCCTTCTGCCCTTCCAAATCAAATTCGTTTAAAGGGCAAAGCCCTCCCCTGTCCGGAAGCAGCGTTCCGGCGTGCCCATCGCTAAATCGTCATGATGCCATTGCGACAGAATCGCGCTCGGCTGTGGAAGGCACTCTAGGGAGAAGCCGCGACAGGGATCAAGAGCATCAATTTCGTCATCGGACCGCAATATGGGCTTGACACTCGATAAGCCGGGCCTCTCCCGCTGAAAAAAATTTTATCTTTGTTTTTCAGTTTCTTGGGAGGGGTTCTGACAACGAATCAAAGTAATTCCGAGAGTTACGGTTCCGTGACGCCGACATGACAAAAGGCCCGCCGGCATCTCTGCCGGCGGGCCTTTTGTCATACGGGCCTGAACGATCAGCCGAGGGCGGCGATGCGCTTGGTCAGGCGGGAGAACTTGCGCGAGGCGGTGTTCTTGTGGACCACGCCCTTCGAGACGCCACGGAACAGCTCGGGCTGGGCAGCAGCCAGCGCGGCGGTGGCGGCGGTCTTGTCGCCGGCGGCGAGCGCAGCCTCGACCTTCTTCACGAAGGTGCGGATCCGGCTGACCCGGGCACCGTTGATCTCGGCGCGACGATCGTTGCGACGGATGCGCTTCTTTGCCTGCGGCGTATTCGCCATGCTCGTTCAAACCCTAGCTATAATGACAGGAACGGCTGGGAACGGGTCCCCGCCGGAAGGCCGCGCCAATACACAGGCCGGGCCGCATGGTCAACCTCCAACTCGCCCTATTTCTGGCATTTGGGGCAGTAGAAGGTCGATCGGCCGCCATCGACGCGGCGCCGGATCACGGTGCCGCAATGGCACGGCTCGCCTTCGCGGCCATAGACGCGCCACTGCTTGGCGAAATAGCCGAGCTCGCCGTCGGGCCGGGCATAGTCGCGCAGCGTGGAGCCGCCCGCCTCGATCGCCGCCGCCAGCACCTCGCGAATCGAATCGACCAGCCGGTCGAGCCGCTTCTTCGCGATCCGGCCCGCCATGGTGGTCGGCGCGATGCCGGTCATGTGCAGCGCCTCGCACACATAGATGTTGCCGAGCCCGGCGACGATCCGCTGGTCGAGCAGCATCGCCTTGATCGGCGCGACGCGCCCTTCGAGCGCCCCGGCGAGATGGGCGCCGGTCAGATCGGGGCCCAGCGGCTCGGGCCCCAGCGCCTTGAACGGGCCGAACCCGGCGAGTTCCTCGCCCCGGACGAGGTCGACCGATCCGAAGCGGCGCGGGTCGCACAGCGACAGCGTCCGCCCCTCGTCGGTCTCCAGCACCAGATGATCATGCGCGCCGATCTCGCTCGGGTCGATCCGCCAGCGGCCCGACATGCCGAGGTGGAAGACCATCACGTCGCCGCGATCGGTCTCGATCAGGCCATATTTGGCACGGCGGCCGAGCCCGGTGATCGTCGCCCCGGTCATCCGCTGGCGCAGGTCGGCCGGAAAGGGGCGCCGCAGGTCGGCGCGGCGGGTCTCGACCCGGCTCAGCCGCCGCCCCTCGAGCGGGGGACGCAGGCCGCGGACGGTGGTTTCTACTTCGGGAAGCTCGGGCATGGGTCCGACCTAGAGCCTGATCGTCCGAGGTGGAAGCGCTTTGCGCTTCTGCTGATGACGTGAATCAGGCTCTCTTCAAAGAACCACGACCAGCCGTCATCCCGGCGGAAGCCGGGATCTCGCTTCTGCTCGTCGCGGGAAGAGAGGGAGATTCCAGCTTCCGCTGGAATGACGATCGAGAGTTTGCGGGCGCGGCATCCTGTCGCTAGAGCGTCGCGCATGAGCGACACCGTTTCCTTCGGCTATGCCGACGTCTCCCCCGACGAGAAGACCGCCAAGGTCGGCGAGGTCTTCCGCAGCGTCGCGAGCCGCTACGACCTGATGAACGACGCCATGTCGGGCGGGATGCACCGGCTGTGGAAGGATCGCTTCGTCCGCCGGGTGAAGCCGCGCGCGGGGGAGGTCATCCTCGACATGGCGGGTGGCACCGGCGACATCGCCTTCCGCCTCGCCCGGTCGGGCGCCGCGGTGACCGTGTCGGACATCAACCCCGCGATGCTGGAGGTCGGCAAGGAGCGCGCCGCGAAGAAGCGGATCGAGGGCCTGTCCTGGTCCGAGCAGAACGCCGAAACGCTGAGCTTCGAGGCGAACCAGTTCGACGCCTATACGATCGCCTTCGGCATCCGCAACGTCACCCATCGGATGCAGGCGCTGAAGGAGGCGCATCGCGTGCTAAAGCGTGGCGGGCGCTTCTACTGCCTCGAATTCTCGACGACGCTGTGGCCGGGCTTCAAGGAAGCCTATGACGCCTATTCGCACCGGCTGGTCCCCAAGATCGGCAAGATGCTGGCGGGCGACGAGGAAAGCTACCGCTACCTGATCGAATCGATCCGCCGCTTCCCGACGATGGACGCCTTCAAGGCGGAGATCGCCGAGGCCGGCTTCGTCCAGGCGAAGGTCGAGCCGCTGCTCGGCGGCCTGGTCGCCATTCACAGCGGCTGGAAGATTTGACCCCCAGCTTCGTCCATATCTGGCGGCTGTTCCGCTGGGGCCGCACGCTCGCGCGCCACGGCGCGCTGCGCGGGATCGAACGCGATCCACTGGCCCCGCCGCAGGTCCGGCGCTTGAGCCGAATCCTGCGCATCGGCGCCCGCCTGCCCGCGCAGCCCGCTTACGCCGACGCCTTCGAGGCGCTGGGCCCGGCGGCGATCAAGCTGGGCCAGGCGCTCGCCACTCGCCCCGATCTGGTCGGCGAGCAGGCGGCGGCCGAATTGTCGCGGCTTCAGGACGCTCTGCCCCCCGCGCCCTTCCCGCTGATCCGCGCGGCGATCGAGCAGGGCCTCGGCAAGCCGATCGAGGAACTGTTCGCCGCGTTCGAGGAGGAGCCGGTCGGCGCCGCCTCGATCGCGCAGGTCCACCGCGCGGTGACGACCGACGGCCGCACCGTCGCGGTCAAGGTGCTGCGGCCGGGCATCGAGGAGGAGATGGCCCGCGCGATCGAGACCTATGAATGGGCCGCCGCGCATGCCGAGCTGATCGGCGGCGAATTCGCGCGGCTGCGCCCGCGCCTCGTCATCGCCACCTTCCGCCAGTGGACCGCGCGCGAGCTGGACCTGCGCCGCGAGGCCGCCTCGGCATCCGAGCTGGCCGAGAACATGGCGGCGGTGCCGGGCTTCGTCGTCCCCGCGATCGACTGGAGCCGCACCGCGCGCCGCGTCCTCACCATGGAATGGATCGACGGCATCAAGATGGCCGACCGGACGGCGATCGCCGCCGCCGGGCATGATGGCAAGGCGCTCGGAGCGCTGCTCGTCCAGGCCTTCCTGCGGCAGGCGATCGCCGACGGCTTCTTCCACGCCGACCTCCACCACGGCAACCTGTTCGCGCTGCCCGACGGGCGGATCGCGGCGATCGACTTCGGCATCATGGGCCGGATCGACCGGCGCGCGCGGGTGTGGCTGGCGGAGATCCTGCACGGGCTGATCACCGGCAACTACAAGCGTGTCGCCGAGATCCATTTCGAGGCGGGCTATGTGCCGCCGCACCACAATATCGGCGAGTTCACCACCGCGCTGCGCGCCGTCGGCGAGCCGATCCGCGGGCTGCCCGCCAAGGACATCTCGATCGGCCAGATGCTCGACGGCCTGTTCACGATCACCCGCGACTTCGACATGCAGACCCAGCCGCACCTGCTGCTGCTCCAGAAGACGATGGTGATGGTCGAAGGCGTGGCGACCGGCCTCGATCCCGACCTGAACATGTGGGAGACGTCGGGCCCGTTCGTGAAGGAATGGATCCGCTCCGAACTCGGCCCCGAGGCGTGGCTGGCCGACCGCACGTCGGCGACCTGCGCACCCTGGCCGGGCTGCCCGACCTCGTCCGTCGGATCGAGCGCAGTTCTCGCCCCCCCCGGCGGCGCCCCGCCCCCGCCGCTGCCCGAGGTGCAGGTGATCCGCATCGGATCGGGCTGGCGCTACGCGGCGGTCGCGGCTGGCCGCCGTGGCTGGTGCGGCGGCGATGCTGCTCGTCGGTTGATGGCGCCGCCATTCGGTATTACGTAATACGGTATGGACGTCAGCAAGCTCACGGCGAAGAACCAGGTGACGATCCCGGCCGACGTCCGGCAGCAGCTCGGCGTCAAATCGGGCGATCATGTCGCCTTCGAGGTCGAAGACGGCAAGGTGATCGTGCGCAAGGCTCGCGCGATCGATTGGGCCTGGACGGCGACGGTCGGATCGACCTTGAGCGAATGGTCGAGCGACGCCGACGAAGAGGCCTTCCGTGACCTTTGACCGGTTCGACACGGTCGTCGTGCCCTTTCCCTTCACCGACCGGCGCACGACCAAGCGGCGTCCCGCGCTGATGCTCAGCGACCGGGCCTTTGGTGAGGCGACCGACAATGCGCTGCTCGCGATGATAACCTCCGCCGAACAATCCGACTGGCCGGGCGACACCGCCCTCAGCGATCGGGAGCGCGCCGGCCTGCCCAAGCCCTGCAAGGTCCGGATGAAGCTGTTCACCCTCGACCATCGGCTGATCGAGCGACGGATCGGCACATTGTCGCAAGCCGACCGCGACGCGGTCGTTCGCGCGCTCCGAACGGTGGTCGGGCTATGATCGCTCCCCGCATCCTGCTCATCATCGGCGGCGGCATCGCAGCGTACAAGGCGTGCGAGCTGGTGCGGCTGATCCGCAAGGGCGGGGGCAGCGTGCGCTGCGTGCTGACCGAGGCGGCGCATCATTTCGTCACGCCGATGAGCCTCGCCGCGCTCAGCGAGCAGGAGGTCCACACCAGCCTGTGGGACCTCAAGAACGAAACCGAGATGGGCCATATCCAGCTCAGCCGCGAGGCCGACCTGGTGGTGGTCTGCCCGGCGACCGCCGACCTGATGGCGAAGATGGCCGCCGGGATCGCCGACGACCTGGCCACCACCCTGCTGCTGGCGACCGACAAGCCGGTGCTCGTCGCCCCGGCGATGAACGTGCGGATGTGGCTCCATCCCGCCACCCAGCGCAACGTCGCGCGGCTGCGCGACGACGGGGTGACGGTGCTCGATCCCGACGATGGAGCGATGGCCTGCGGCGAGTTCGGGCCCGGCCGCCTGCCCGAGCCGCCGTTCATCTGGGGCGAAATCGAGAAGGCGCTCGACCGGCCGCGCGCCGCGCCCGCACCGGGGATCAAGGGCGGCGCGCTCGCCGGGCGCCATGTGCTGGTGACGGCGGGGCCGACCCACGAGCCGATCGACCCGGTCCGCTACATCGCCAACCGCTCCTCGGGGAAGCAGGGCTATGCGATCGCCGAGGCGCTGGCGGCGCTCGGCGCGCGGGTGACCTTGGTGTCGGGGCCGGTCAGCCTGCCGACCCCGGCCGGCGTCCACCGGATCGACGTCGAGAGCGCGCGCGAGATGGCGGCGGCGGTCGAGGCCGCCTTGCCCGCCGATGTCGCGGTGATGGTCGCCGCCGTCGCCGACTGGCGCGCCGAGACGTCCGCCGGGCAGAAGATCAAGAAGGACGGATCGGGCGCGCCGCCGGTGCTGCCCCTCGCCGAGAATCCCGACATATTGGCGGGCCTCGCGCGCAATCCGCGCCGCCCCCGCCTGCTGGTCGGCTTCGCCGCCGAGACCGAGAATGTCGTCGACCATGCGATCGCCAAGCGCGCGCGCAAGGACGCCGACTGGATCGTCGCCAATGACGTCTCCGGAGACGTGATGGGCGGCGACAGCAACAGCATCCATATCGTCACGCGCACCGGGGTCGAAAGCTGGGAAACCATGCCCAAGGCCGAGGTCGCCCAACGCCTCGCCACAAGGATCGCCGATGAGTTCGCCTGAGATTTCGATCAAGCTGAAGCGCCTCGACCATGGCGCGGGCCTGCCGCTCCCCGCTTATGCCACCGCCCATGCCGCCGGGCTGGACGTGGTGTCGGCCGAGGACGTGACGCTGGCGCCCGGCGCGCGCCATGCCGTCGCCACCGGCTTCGCGATCGCGATCCCCGAAGGCTATGAGGTGCAGGTGCGCCCGCGCTCCGGCCTCGCGCTCAAGCATGGCGTCACCTGCCTCAACACGCCCGGCACGATCGACGCCGACTATCGCGGCGAGGTGAAGGTGATCCTCGCCAATCTCGGTTCGGAGCCGTTCGAGGTGAAGCGCGGCGAGCGCATCGCCCAACTCGTGCCGGCCGCGGTGCAGCGGGCGGCGTTCGCGGAGGTCTCGGACCTCGACGAGACCGCGCGCGGCGCCGGTGGGTTCGGATCGACCGGACGATAAAGCTCCATCCGCTGGAGTGACGCGCACATGTCCCTGACCGACGAACAGCTCGACCGCTACGCGCGCCACATCATCCTCAAGGAGATCGGCGGCGCGGGGCAGCAGGCGCTGCTGAAGGCGACGGTGGCGGTGATCGGCGCGGGCGGGATCGGGTCGCCCGCGATCCAATATCTGGCGGCGGCCGGGATCGGCCGGTTGCGCGTCATCGACGACGACGTCGTCGACCTGTCCAACCTGCAGCGCCAGACCTTGTTCGGCACCGCCGACATCGGCTGCCCCAAGGCCGAGGTCGCCGCCGCGAGGGTGGCGGCGATGAACCCCGACGTGCTCGTCGAGCCGGTGACGGTGCGGATCGACGCGGACACCGCCGACGATCTGCTGGAGGGCGCCGACCTGGTCCTCGACGGCTGCGACAATTTCGCGACCCGCCTCGCCGTCTCCGACGCCGCGACCCGGCTCGGCATCCCGCTCGTCTCGGCGGCGGTCGGCCAGTTCGACGGACAGCTCGGCGTCTGGCGCGGGTGGGAGGCGGACAAGCCCTGCTATCGCTGCCTGGTCGGCGACGATCCCGACCGGCCCGACATCAGCTGCGCCGACCAGGGCGTGCTCGGCGCGCTGACCGGGGTGATGGGCAGCCTCGGCGCGATGGAGGCGGTCCGCGCGATCACCGGCTTCGGCGACGATCCGGCGGGCCGGCTGCTGCTGGTCGACGCGCTCGCCTTCCGCTTCCGCACGATCGCGGTGCCCAAGGACCCGGGATGCCGGTGCGCGGGCTGACGATCCTCGTCGCCGCCGACGACGGCGACCGCCTCCACGCCGCGCTGAGTTTCGCCGCGGCGGGCGCGGCGCGGGGCGACCGGGTCCGCCTGCACCTGCACGAACTGGCCGTCGGCCTGCTGCGCCCGCCGATCCGGGCGCCCGCCGACGCGGATCGGGCGCGGGCCGGGATTCCGATGCTGGCCGAACTGCTGGAGGAGGTGCTGGCGCTGGGCGTAGCCGTCAGCGTCTGCCAGAGCGGACTCGCGCTTTACGAAATCGACCTGGCGACGCTGGACCACCGCATCGAGGCGCAGGGACCGGTCGGCCTGCTCGCCGCCGCCGGGGACGACCGGCTGATGGTGTTCTGAGGATCAGGCCGCCTTGCGCTCGGGCAGGCGCGCGACATCGATCCGCTCGGGGCCCTCGATATAGACGAGATAGCGATCGGCGGCCCGGCCACCCTCGCTGACCACCGAAGGCGCCGGCAGCGCGCGGCCGAAACGGGCCAGCGTCGACATATGGACGCCGAGCGCCTGGCGGGCATTGCCCTCCACCTCGACCGTGGTGGCGCCATAGGCGCGGCAGTCGGGGATATCGACGAAATCGGCCCGGAACACCCCATCCTCGCGGCTGATCATCGCCGGATAGAAATCGAGGCCCCTGATATAGATCCCCATGATGCGACCCTTTACCGACCCGACCAAATGTCGGGCCTTCTTAGGCCGTGGCTAGGATGAATCCATGACGGGAATATTGCGTAGTCCGATAGTCTAATCGAAAATATGTTTTCTTTTCAATTTCTTGCAGAATTGTTGCACCCCCTTCAGTCCCATCTAAAAGACGATCCGGAAAGGAATGCCGATGGATGAGAGACTCGAAGCCGCGGCTAGGCATTGGTCGATCGAGAGACGAGCCGATCGATCGCGATGGTGGATGCACGAGACGATCATCCGGCATATCAACCGGCTGGCATGCGGCGAGGCGATCGACGGAATCCATCAAGGCTTCCATCGCCTCATCCACGATAGGATGCCCGAAGGAGGCTTCAGGCGCGCCCTATCGGTCGGTTGCGGCTCGGGCGGGAAGGAGATGCGCCTGCTCAAGCAAGGCATCGTCCGGAGCTTCGACCTGTTCGAGATCGGGGAGCACCGACGCGAGCAGATCGCGTCCAAGGCGGCGGAGCATGGACTGGAGGACCGGATCACCATCCATATCGGTGACGCGTTCCGGGAGGACATCGTCGCCGGGTTCGATCTGGTCTATTGGAATAACGCGCTGCATCACATGTTCGATGCGAAGGCGGCGGTGTCCTGGAGCCGCCGCGCTCTCCAGCCGGGCGGCTGGTTCGCGATGGACGATTTCGTAGGCGCCACGCGCTTCCAATGGTCCGACGAAGATCTGGAGATCGCATCCAGAGTCAGAAGCCTCCTGCCGGAACGCCTCCTCGTCCATCCAGGAAATCCGGAGAAACGGCTTCCTTGCAAGCTGGAGCGGCCCGCGATCGCCGCCATGATCGAGGCTGATCCGACCGAGGCGGCGGATAGCGGCAATATAGTCCACGCGCTAAAAGCCGAGTTCCCGGACGCCTCCATCATGGCGACCGGGGGCGTCGTATATCACCTCGCGCTCAACGACGTCCTCAATAACTTCGAAGCGGAAGACGACGCACTCCTGAACGCGCTTCTCTTGCTGGACGAGGTCCTCGCCTCGGGCGGCCACAACCAATATGCGGTGGCTTTGGCGGAAAAGCATTAGTCCCCGAAGCGAGCCGGCCGATAAGCGGCCGGGTCAATGGCGCGGACAGGATCGGGAAGCGCCGTTCCCAGCAGCAGCGCGGCGCCGATCATCGCGGCGGCGGGCGCGGTCTGGATGCCGAAGCCGCCCTGCCCCGCGAACCAGAAGAAGCCCTCCGCGCAGCCGTCGAAGCCGTAGACCGGCGCGCGGTCGGGGGCGAAGCTGCGCAGGCCCGCCCAGGCGCGCTCGACGCGCAGGACCCGCCAGTCGACGGTGCGTTCGAGCCGGTCGATCGCGATCGCGATGTCGAGCTCGTCGGGGGCCGCGTCGCAAGGCGGCATCGGCGTCTCGTCGTGCGGCGACAGCCAGAGCCGACCCGCCTCGGGCTTGAAGTAGAAGCGCCCGGCGATGTCGAGCACCAGCGGCAGCGATGCGGGCACCGGCGGATCGAGCTGGAGTTGGACGACGGTGCGCCGATAGGGCTGGATGCCGATCGGCGCGACGCCCGCGAGCGCCGCCAGCTCGTCCGCCCAGGCGCCCGCCGCGTCGACCAGCAGCACCGCCTCGATCATGCCGGCGTCGGTCGCGATCCGCCAGTTGCCCGCCACCCGCTCGATCGACCGCACCCGCGCGTCGCCGATCAGCTGCGTCCCTGCCCGCCGCGCGCGGCCGAGATAATGGGCGTGGAGCCTGGCCACGTCGATGTCGCGGCAGCTCGGCTCGGCGACCCCGCCTGCGAAGCCCGGCCGGAGCCCCGGAATACGGGCCGGCAGCGCCTCGGCCGCCACCCGCTCCAGCGCGACATTGCCGGCGAAGGTGGCGAGCATGGCGTCGACCGCGCCGATATCCTCGGGCCGGGCGATGTGGATCGCGGTGCGGTCGCCCAGGAAGCCATGCCCGTCGAGATAGGCGAAGGAGGCGCTGGTCAGCGGCTGCACCGCCGGCCCGCCATAGGTTTCGGACCAGAAGGCCGCCGACCGGCCGGTGCTGTGATAGCCGGGCTGCGCCTCGCCCTCGATCAGCACGACCCGCGCCGCGTCGCCGATCTCGGCGGCCAGGCTGGCGCCCGCCATGCCGGCGCCGACGATGGCGATATCCGCGATGATGTGGGGTGCGGTCATGGAGGGCGTTTAGATTTTGGTAAGAGCCGCCGTCTAGCCTGCTTAACCATGTCCATTCAAATTCCCGACCTGTTCGGCATCCTGCTGGCGGTACTGCTGCTGATGGCGGCGTGGACCGACATCCGGACGCGGACGATCTCCAACGAGCTCAACGCCGCGATCGCGCTGCTGGCGATCGTCTTCTGGTGGATCGCGGGCGAGGCGCTGTGGCCCGACGTCGCGCTGCGGATCGGGGTGGCGCTCGCCATCTTCGCGCTGTTCGCGGTGCTGTTCATGCTCCGCATGATGGGCGGCGGCGACGTCAAGATGATCGGCGCGCTCGCGCTGTGGCTGCCGTTCCACGCGCTGATCGCGATGCTGACCGTCATGGCGCTGGCCGGCGGCGCGATCACGCTCGGCCTGCTGATCCGGCAGCGCTGGCGGCCGAACGCCGACCGGCCCGAGGTTCCCTATGGCGTCGCGATCGCGATCGGCGGGCTGTGGGTCATCGCAAACGGCTTGTTAACCACGCCCGTTGCATAGCGTTTCCGGGTCCGCTTCCGGGCCACGCATATTCTTCATGCCCCGACCGGGGCGAAGGTGGGTCTGAAAGATGGACGCGAGGAAGTTGCTGCTGCTGATCATGGCGCTGGTCATGGCGGGCATCTCGGCAGTCGTGGCGCGCAGCATGTTCGGCGGCAACAGCGAGGCCGAGGCGGCCCCCGCCGCCGCGCCCCAGCCGAGCGGTCCCGAGGTCGCCGTCGCGGTCCGCCCGCTGCCGGTCGGCACGATCATCGGCCCGGAAAGCTTCCGCTACCAGCGCTGGCCGGCCGAGCTGGTCAGCAAGACCTATTTCATCAAGGGCGAGAGCGACCTCGCCGCGCTCAACGGATCGGTCGTCCGCTACGCGATCACCGCCGGCGCGCCGGTCACCCAAGGCGCGCTGGTCAAGCCCGGCGATCGCGGCTTCCTGGCCGCGGCGCTCGGCCCCGGCATGCGCGCCGTCACCATCTCCGTCTCGGCCCAGTCGGGCGTCGCCGGCTTCGTCTTCCCCGGCGACCGGGTCGACCTGATGCTGACCCAGGAGGTTCCGGGCGGGGGCGACGGCCCGCCGCTCAAGGCCGCCGAGACGATCATCCGCAACATCCGCGTCCTCGCCGCCGACCAGCGCACCGACAAGACGGTCGACGAGGAGGGCAAGACGGTGGTCGCCAACACGTCGAACGTCACGCTGGAGGCGACCCCGAAGATCGCCGAGAAGATCGCCGTCGCGCAGACGATCGGCCAGCTCTCGCTCGCGCTCCGCTCGATCGCCGACGACAGGGCCGAACTGGAGGAGCGGATCGCCAATGGCGACATCAAGCTGCCGGCCCAGGGCGATCCCAAGGCCGAGCGCCAGATGCTGCTCGAGATCACATCGCGCCCGATCGACACCAACACCACCTATACGGTCGGCGCCGACGTCTCGCGCTACCAGCGGTCGAGCATTCCCGCCAAGGCGGGCGGCGACGCCGCCCCGCCCCGTCGAGCGCCCCGCCGCCCCGGCCGGCCCGCCGTCCGCGTGGCGCGCGGCAACACCGCGTCACCGTCAGCACGGTCGGAGGCCCGATGCGCGCCTCCATGAAGTTCCTGGCCGGCGGTGCGCTGATCGCCGCGATCGCGCTGGCCCCGGTCGCGGCAAGCGCCGCCGTCCGCCCCTCGCGCGGCGCGACGGCCGTCCGCACCGCGACGATCGGCAAGCCCAGCGAGACCACCACCCTGTCGATCGGATCGGGCCAGATGATCGCGCTGTCGGCGCCGATCAGCGACCTGTTCGTCGCCGACGACAAGATCGCCGACGTCCAGGTGCGTTCGACCACGCAGCTCTACCTGTTCGGCAAGGGCGCCGGCGAGACGGCGGTCTATGCGACCGACAAGGCCGGCAATGTCGTCTGGTCGTCGATCGTCCGCGTCGGCAGCAACATCACCAGCGTCGACACGATGCTGAAGCTGGCGATGCCCGAGGCGGCGATCACCGCGACGACGATGAACGGCATCGTCCTGCTGACCGGCACGGTCGCCTCGCCCAGCGACGTCGAGGAAGCGCAGAAGCTGGTCGAGCAGTTCGTCGGCAAGGAGACCCAGGTCGTCAACCGGCTCAAGTCGGCGGTGCCGCTGCAGGTCAGCCTGCACGTCAAGATCGCCGAGGTCAGCCGCGAATTCGCCAAGTCGATCGGCATCAACCTGCTCAACCGCGACACCACGGGCGGCTTCCTGTTCGGCGTGGCGCAGGGACGTAATTTCGGGTCGATCGGGAATCTCGACACCTCGGCCTTCCCGAAGCTCGACGCCTCGTCGCTCTACGGGCTGCCGGCCGGATCGCTGTCGCTGCCGTTCAATCCGGCGACCGGACAGTTCATCGCGGGCGGCACCGCCTACACCTTCGACAAGCTGGGCAAGGGCGCCGGATCGGGAACCTCGTTCGGCCTCGCCGGCAAGTTCCTGGGCATGGACCTCGCCGCCGCGATCGACCTGGCCGAGGCGGACGGGCTCGTCACCACCCTCGCCCAGCCGAACCTGACCGCGATCTCCGGCGAGACCGCGAGCTTCCTGGCCGGCGGCGAGATCCCGATCCCGCTCGCACAGGGGCTCGGCGCGGTGTCGGTCGAGTTCAAGCAATATGGCGTCAGCCTGTCCTTCACCCCGACGGTGCTCGGCGACGGGCGCATCTCGATCCGGGTGCGGCCCGAAGTGTCGCAGCTCACCGACGCGGGCTCGGTCCGCCTCAACGGCTTCACCATCCCCGGCATCACCACCCGCCGGGCGGAGACCACGGTCGAGCTCGGCTCGGGCCAGGCCTTCATGATCGGCGGCCTGTTGTCGAACGCGCAGAACAGCAATGTCGACAAGGCGCCGTTCCTCGGCGACCTGCCGATCCTCGGCGCGCTGTTCCGGTCGAACGGGTTCAAGCGCAACGAGACCGAGCTGATGATCGTCGTCACCCCCTATCTGGTGAAGCCGGTCTCGCCGCAGCAGATCGCCCTGCCGACCGCGGGCTTGCGCGCCGCCACCGACGGCGAGCGGCTGATCGCCGGCCAGACCTTCATGGGCAAGTCGGGCGAGAAGAGCCCCGCCCCGGCCGCCGCGCCGCCGCGCACCATCCCCGACAAGGCCGCGCCGGTTCCCGATGCCGGCTTCTCGCCCAATTGAGAGGAGGTTTCCGATGATCGACGACATCCTCTTGCGCCGGCGGCCCGCCGCCCAACCAGCCGTCATCCCGGCGAAGGCCGGGATCTCACTGCCTTTCGACGAGCAATCCGGGGAGAGGTCCGGAAAGAAAAGAGAGATCCCGGCTTTCGCCGGGATGACGATCCTCGGGACACTCGGGATCATCGCCCTCGCCGCGACGCCGGCTCTCGCCGATCGCTACAATCGCGGCGTCGAATCGGTGCACCAGCCGGTCGTGCAGCGCAGCGACTATGTGCTCGACGTGCCGGCCGACGGCCTCGATCCCGCCGCGCGCGACCGGGTCGGACAATGGTTCGACGCGATCGGCCTCGGCTATGGCGACCGCATCGCGATCGACACGAGCGCGGGCGCCGCCGGATCGAACCGCGACATCGCAGAGATCGCCGGCCGCTACGGCCTGTTCGTCGGCAATGGCGCGCCGGTGACCGAGGGCGCGATCGCGCCAGGCCATGTCCGCATCGTCGTCAGCCGGTCGACCGCCAGCGTGCCGGGCTGCCCCGACTACAGCCAGTGGTCGCAACCCAACTTCACCGCCGCCGCCTCGTCCAACTATGGCTGCGCGATCAACTCGACCCTCGCGGCGATGGTCGCCAATCCCGAGGACCTGGTGAAGGGCCAGGCCGCGCGCGGATCGAACGCCGACACCGCGACCAAGGCGATCCGCATCTGGCGCAACACCGAGCCGACGTCGAGCAGCGGCCTCAAGATCGAATCGACGAAGGGAGGCAATTGATGAACGCGCCCTTCAACGCGAAGCAGCAGCAGACGCGCAACCCGTTCGCCGCCTTCGTCACCGACGACGTCAGCTCCGAACTGCTCAAGCCGCTCGTCTTCGAGCTGGGCTGGGCGCCCGAATCGGTCAACAAGGGCGGGCTGCGCACGGCGATCCAGTCGCTGTCGGTCTCGGCCAGCCCGACGATCCTGTTCGTCGACCTCAGCGAATCGACCGACCCGCTCGGCGACGTCAACGCGCTCGCCGAGGTGTGCGAGCCGGGGACGATCGTGATCTCGGCGGGCACCGCCAACGATGTCCGCCTCTATCGCGAGCTGCTCAACAGCGGCATCCAGGACTATCTGCTCAAGCCGTTCACCGCCGACCAGATCCGCGACGCGCTGGCCCAGGCGCAGATGATGCTGATGGGCCCACGCCACGGCGTCCAGGCCGAGGACAGCATCCACATCATGACCGCCGTGGTCGGCGCGCGCGGCGGGGTCGGCGCCTCGACGGTGGCCAGCTCGATCGCCTGGCTGATGGGCGAGAGCGGCGGCCATACGACCGCGCTGCTCGACCTCGACGTCCATTTCGGAACCGGCGCGCTGTCGCTCGACCTCGAGCCCGGACGCGGCCTGACCGACGCGATCGACAATCCCGCGCGCATCGACGGCCTGTTCCTCGAACGCGCGCTGGTGAAAGCGAACGAGAAGCTGTCGGTGCTGTCGGCCGAGGCCCCGATCAACCATCCGATCATCACCGACGGCGGCGCCTATTTCCAGCTCCAGGAGGAGATGAAGGGCGCGTTCGAATGCACGATCGTCGACGTGCCGCGCACGATGATGGTCCAGCATCCCCATTTGTTCCACGAGGTGCAGTCGGTGGTGCTGGTGGTCGACCTGACCCTCGCCGCGACCCGCGACACGATCCGCATCCTCGCCTGGCTGAAGAACAACGCGCCGCAGGCGGGCGTGCTCGTCGTCGCCAACCGCGTCCATCCGAGCCTGACCGAGATCAGCCGCAAGGATTTCGAGAATTCGATCGAGCGCGAGATCGACTTCGTCCTGCCCTATGACCACAAGCAGGCGGTCAACGCCGCCAAGCTGGGCAAGCCGATCGCCGAGGCGGGCAAGAGCTCCAAGCTCGGCCAGGGCCTGGCCCAGATCGCCGACAAGCTGCTGTCGCTCGCCAGCGACGATCCCGACCGCGACGCGAAGAAGGGCAAGGGATCGCTGATCGACGAACTGGCGGCGATCTTCGCCCCCAAGCCCAAGACCGCGAAGAAGTGAGCGGCGGGAGCGTGTCCGCCCCATGCTGACGATGCTCTTCCTGATGGTCATGGCCGCGGTCGTGCCCGTCTTCATCTTCGTGCTGGCGCGGCCGCCGGCGCAGCGCGCCTTCGCGCGCCGCCTGTCGACGGTGCGGGGCCGCTACAACGTCAATGGCGAGCCCGGCGTCAACGAACAGGTCCGCAAGCTGCTCGCCAGCCGCGCGACGGTGGTGCGCCGCGAGAAGACGCTGCTCAACCGCTTCCTGCCCGATCCGGCCGACGTCCATCACCAGATCGAGGCGGCCGGCAAGAAATGGACGGTCCGGCAATATTATACCGGATCGGGGATCGCCTTCGCGGTGCCGCTGCTGCTGCTCGCGCTGGTCGGTCTGCCGCTGTGGATGGCGCTGATCGTCGGCGCCGCGGCGGGGCTCGGCCTCCCCCGGCTGGTGCTGAACATCCTCGCCAAGCGGCGGATCGCGCAGTTCATCACGCGCTTCCCCGACGCGATCGAGCTGCTGGTGCGCGGCCTGCGCGCCGGCCTGCCGATCGCCGAGACGATGGGCGCGGTCGCGTCCGAGATCGAGGGTCCGGTCGGCAGCGAGTTCCAGGCGGTCAGCGACCGCATGCGGATCGGCCGGACGCTGGAGGGCGCATTGCAGGAGACCGCCGATCGGCTGGGCACCGCCGAGTTCCAGTTCTTCGTCATCACCCTCGCGATCCAGCGCGAGACCGGCGGCAACCTGGCCGAGACGCTCGGCAACCTCGCCGACGTGCTGCGCAAGCGCATGCAGATGAAGCTCAAGATCTCCGCAATGTCGTCCGAATCCAAGGCGTCGGCCTATATCATCGGCGTCCTGCCCTTCGTCGTGTTCGGGCTGATCAGCTTCATCAGCCCGACCTACATGGCCGGCTTCTTCGCCGACCAGCGGCTGATGATCGCGGGCGCGGGCGGACTGATCTGGATGTCGATCGGCGCCTATATCATGCGCCAAATGATCAATTTCGAGATCTGAGGCCGCGATGCAGCCCACCCCCTCCCCCCAGTTCTTCGACACGCTGCTGTCGATCGGCATCGCGCTGGCCACGGCGATCGTCATGCTGGTGGTCGGCCATGCGCTGGTGAAGTCGATCGCCCGCGATCCGATGGCGCGGCGGGTCCGCGCGCTCAACGACCGGCGCGAGCAGCTCAAGGCCGGCGTCGCCGCGTCGAAGACCCGCCGCCGCCAGAAGATGGACAAGAAGGCCAGCATCTCGGTCGACCGGATGAAGGCGATCCTCGGCAGCATGAAGATGCTCCAGGATTCGCAGCTCAAGGCCGCCTCGCTGAGCCTGACCCGCGCCGGCATCCGCACCAAGGACGCCGCGATCACGGTGATCTTCTTCCGGCTGGTGTCGCCGGTCCTGATCGGCGGCACGGCGGTCGTCGGCGTCTATGTGCTCCACTGGTTCCCGGAGGCGAGCGCCTTCAAGCAATATATGATCGTCGCCGGCGCGCTGATCGCCAGCTACAAGGCGCCCGACGTCTATGTGAAGAACCTGATCACCAAGCGGCAGCAGGCGATCCGCAAGGCGCTGCCCGATGCGCTCGACCTGCTGGTGATCTGCGCCGAGGCGGGCCTGTCGGTCGACCTCGCCTTCAACCGGGTCGCGCGCGAGCTGTCCAAGGCCTATCCCGAACTGGGCGACGAATTCGCGCTGACCGCGATCGAGCTGGGCTTCCTCACCGACCGGCGCCAGGCGTTCGAGAACCTCGCCCAGCGCGTGAACCTCGATTCGATCCGCGGCGTCGTCACGACGATGATCCAGACCGAGAAATACGGCACCCCGCTCGCCGCCGCGCTGCGCGTGCTGTCGGCCGAGTTCCGCCACGAACGGATGATGCGCGCCGAGGAAAAGGCCGCGCGGCTGCCCGCGATCATGACGGTGCCGCTGATCATGTTCATCCTGCCGGTGCTGTTCATCGTCATCCTCGGCCCGGCGGCCTGCTCGATCCGCGACAATGTGATCCATTGAGGCCGGCGCGCATATTCAAGCCGCGCTTTTCCGCCTCCCTCGCGCGGAACGTAAACGCCGCGAAACGGTTTTAGCCTCCAGTTTCAGGGAGGCTTCGCTACATGTTTGCGTTCACGACCAATCAGTGGGTCATCATTGCGCTCGTCTTCATCCTCGGCTGGCTGTTCGGCCTGTTCACCCTTTCCGGCAATCGCCGCTGGAAACCCGACTTCGAGCGGGAGCGCACGCTGCGCATCGCCGCGGAGGAGCAGAATGACAGGCTGTCGGCCAAGCTGACCGAGCTGGAGGGGGAGCGCGACCGGCGGAGCGAGCTGGAGCGCGAGCGCGAGCATCATGCCGCCCGCGCCGCCGCCGCGAGCGAGCGGATCGCCGAGTTGGAGAAGCGCCGCCCGGCGATCAATGCCGACACCGCCGGGACGATCGCCGCCGCGGCCTCGGGCCAGCGCGACGACCTGGCCCGCATCTTCGGCGTCGGGCGCGGCGGAGAGATCAGGCTCAACGAGCTCGGCATCCATCGCTATGCCGACATCGTCGCGCTGAGCCCGACCGAGGAGGCCGAGCTCGAAGGCCGCATGGGCATCGCTCCGGGCGCGATCGCCGACGAGCGCTGGCGCGAACAGGCCGAGATCCTGCGCAAGGGCGATGTCGACGAGCATGCGCGGCGGTTCGCATGATGGCGACGGGCGACGCCGCTCCGCCCGCTATCCGGTGGCGTTGAGGCAGACCAGGAACAGCTCGGCTATGTTGGACACGCCGAGCCGTTCATAGGCCCGGCGGCGAAGCGTTCCCACCGTCGACAGGCCGATGCCCAGCGCCGCCGCGATCTCGGCATTGGCCCGTCCACCGAGCGCGGCCAGGCAAACGTCGGTTTCCCTGGGCGTCAGCCCGCGATCGAGCCGCTTCAGCCGTTCGCCGAGCACGCCGTCGAGGTCGATTCCACCGATCGACGGATCAACCAGTTCGAGATGCCTTGCGACCGCCGCGTGAATGAGCGGAGCGACCTGTTCGAGCGCGCGAACGTCCTTGCGCGGAAGCGTCGCGGCGTCTCGATCGCGATAGAGATTGACCGACATCCATCCGAGGCGCGTATGCCCGAAGATCGTCAGCCGCTGGCCCAGATCGAAACGGGCGAAGAAGGCGCGGCGGGCGGCGTTGGCCGCACCCGGATCGTCCGAGAAGAGGCGGACCGTCGCATCGCCGTCGTCCAGCCTGGCGCGCAACGCACTGCGCAGCGGATCACCCAGATAGAGCCCGAGCCGCAGATAGGCCTCGCCGGCCCGCCGGGCGATATCGCTGCCGTCCCGGCTGAACGCCAGGGCCACGACGGGGGACAGCGCCTGCTGGAACAGGAAAACGGACAGATGCGCGACTCCGACCGGCCTGGATATGCCTTCCACCACGGTGGAGGCGAAGCCGGGCCTCGCGATCGCGTCGATCGCAGCGGCGATCGTCATCCGGCCCCCTCGCCCTCCTCCATCGCGGTCCGATAGATCCAGCGGCGCATGGCCAGTCCGGGGCGATCCGACGCGAGCGATATCTCGTACCGGTCGTCCTCCGGCGTTTCGGCGATCATCCTCTCGATTTCCGTCAGCCCGACCACGTCCTCCGTGAACGCGACCGTCAACTGCTCCTGCATGAAATCCGTCACGGACGGATCGTCCTGGGCGAAATTCCGGCCATGGTGGATGAAGTAGTGCGTCGACGTCGCCGTTTCCGGAGTCGGCAAATGGGCCGTCCTGATCCCGGTCCGCCCCCGCTCGGCCTCGGCGACGTCGAGCCCGTAGAATTGCGCGGAGACGACATGGGTCGAGGGGCCCAGGAATTCCGATGTCGTGACGCGCGCCGCGTCCTTGCCGGTGAGCCCGGTCGGCTCGGCCCAGACCGGCGGCAGCCGGGTGGGAACGACCGAGCGCGTGAGGGCGAAGCGACCCGCATCCTCGTCGAGGTCCACCGCATAGGGCGCGGCGGCATAGTCCGGCGTCCCGAAGCTATGAGCGTGGAGGAAGGAGAGATGGGTCAGATCGAGAAGATTCTCGTGCAGCGCGACATAGCTCGCCGGAAGGTGGTAATATTGCTGGCTCGCCGGCCATTGTTCGTCGGCGACCCACGATCCGGTCGGGAGCTCATCGGCCGGAGCGGCATCCCCCATCCATATCCAGACGAGCGGCCCCTGCTGCCGCAGGGGATAGGACCGCACGCCGATCCCGCGCGGACATTCCCCGACCGCCGGCGCCTCGATGCACGCGCCGCCGGAATCGTAGCGCAGCCCATGATAGCCGCAGACGATGCTGTCTCCGTCGAGCTGGCTCTTGCTCAGCGGGAAGGATCGATGCACGCAGCGATCCGAAAGCGCCACCGGATCGCCGGCCGAGGTGCGGTAGAAAACCAGCGGGCGCCCAAGGATGGTGCGCGCCTTGAGGTCCCTCGCGAATTCCCAGGCGAAGCCGGCGACATACCAGCAGTTGAAGATGAAGGGCGTCGCGCGGCCCGCGAGCCGTGCGTCCGCGCGACGGGATGCCTCTTTGATCTTCGGCGCAACCTCAGCCATCCCGGCGCTCCTCGTCTCTCCGGTGTTCGAGCATTCGCCCCGATCGTAGCCCGGCCGGCAGGAACCGTCTGTCATGCCTGTGAATGACAAAGGCGGTTCCGCGCCCCCTCCACAATGCAGCCGTCGCCCCGATGTCTCAAGGCCGCCGGCCGTAGGTCCCCCAGCGCCAGAGCCATTCGACCGGGCCGTAGCGGAACCCCCGGAACCAGAACACCGCGAACAGCGCCTGGGCGGCGAGGATGACGAAGGCGACCAGCCACAGCGCCGGCCAGGACAGCCGATCCCACAGGCCCAGCCCGAAGCCCGAGAAGATCCACGCCGCGATCAGGCTCTGGCCGAGATAGAGGGTCAGCGCCATCCGTCCCATCCGCGCGAGGCCGCTCATCAGGCGCGGCCACGCTCCCTTGCGCCACAGCAGCAGGAACAGGCCGGCATGGCCGATCGTCATCGCCAGCCGCCCCGGCTGGTCGACGATGCCGCTGACCACGGTCGGCGCGCCGTCGTTGTGGAAGACCAGCACGGCGTGGATCAGGCGCAATGCGAGCCCGACCGGATAGCCGATCCGCACCATCTGCCACAGACGGCGCTCCTCGAAGCGGCTGTCGAACAGACCGATCCGGTAGAGCGCCATGCCGACCAGCATGAAGGCGAGCGCGTCGCCGATCCAGCGATAGGTGAGCGCGTTGACCGTCCAGTTCCAGCTGACGTAGCTCATATAGTCGAAGGTCTGCCAATAGCCGCCCAGCCGCGCGGCGCCCTCGCGGGCCAGCATCTCGGCCGAATAGACGGTGTCGGCGGGCTGGAAGGACGGCGCCTCCAGCCCGGCCCAGGCCGACAGCAGCAGCAGGATCACCGCCGCCGCCGAGACGAGCTGGGCCGGCGAGAGCATGTGGAGGATCATCGCGACGATCCCGGCCAGCGCATAGATCAGCAGGATGTCGCCGGGCCAGAGCAGGAATGTGGAGTCGACGATGCCGAACAGGAACAGCAGGATCAGCCGGCGCATGTAGAGGCGCGGCCGATCGGCGCTGTCGTCGTCGCCGAGGAACAGCAGCAGGCCGACCCCGAACAGCATCGAGAACAGCCCGCGCATCGTGCCGGTGATGAACAGCTGGGAGAAGCCCCAGAGCTGCCAGTCGGGTGAGGCCAGCGACGGCTCGGCCATCGGCCGGTCCATCGCGATCGGGCCGCCCATGTCGACGATGTTGATCAGCAATATGCCGCACAGGGCGAACCCGCGCAGCGCGTCGATCGACAGGAGCCGCTGGGCGGGATCGGCGGGCCGGAGGGGCGAGGACATCGGCCGGGCTTAGCCGATGCGCCTGACCTCGTCATCTATCCCCCCGACGTCATCCCGGCGAAAGCCGGGACCTCCCTTCTCTTCGTCTTTCGTGCCGAGGCGTCGAAAGGCAGGGAGATTCCAGCTTTCGCTGGAATGACGTACGGGTAGTCGGGCCTACCTCTTCGCCTTGAGCGCGGCCTGCGCCGCGGCGAGGCGGGCGATCGGCACGCGGTACGGCGAGGCCGAGACGTAATCGAGCCCGGTCGCCTCGCAGAAGGCGATCGAGGCCGGGTCGCCCCCATGCTCGCCGCAGATGCCGAGCTTGATGTCGCCACGGGTCTTGCGGCCGCGCTCGGCAGCCAGCTCGATCAGCTCGCCGACGCCGTCGACGTCGAGGCTGACGAACGGGTCCTTCGGGTAGATGCCCTTGTCGACATAGGTGGTCAGGAAGCGGCCCGCATCGTCGCGCGACACGCCCAGCGTGGTCTGGGTCAGGTCGTTGGTGCCGAACGAGAAGAACTCGCCGACCTCGGCGATCTCACCCGCCTTGAGCGCGGCGCGCGGCAGCTCGATCATCGTGCCGACCAGATAGTCGAGCGTGCGGCCCTTCTCGGCGAACACCGCCTTGGCGGCCTTGTCGATCACCGCCTTCATCAGCTCCAGCTCGCGCCGGGTCGCGACCAGCGGGACCATCACCTCGGGGATCGGCGCGCTTCCGCTCTTCGCGGCGACGTCGCAGGCCGCCTCGAAGATCGCGCGCGCCTGCATCTCGTAGATCTCGGGATAGGTCACGCCGAGGCGGCAGCCGCGATGGCCGAGCATCGGGTTGAACTCGTGCAGCTCGGCGGCGCGGCGCTTGAGCGCCTCGATGCCGATGCCGGTCGCCGTCGCCACCTCGGCGAACTCCTCCTCCTCATGCGGCAGGAATTCGTGGAGCGGCGGATCGAGCAGACGGATCGTGACCGGCAGGCCGGCCATGATCTCGAAAATCTCGGTGAAGTCGGCGCGCTGCTCGGGCAGCAGCTTGTCGAGCGCGACGCGACGGCCCTTCTCGTCCTCGGCCAGGATCATCTGGCGAACCGCGGTGATGCGGGCGGCGTCGAAGAACATATGCTCGGTGCGGCACAGGCCGACGCCCTCGGCGCCGAAGATGCGCGCGGTCTTGCAGTCGAGCGGCGTCTCGGCATTGGCGCGGACCTTGAGGCGGCGGACCTGGTCGGCCCAGCCCATCAACGTGCCGAAGTCGCCCGCCAGCTCGGGCTGGACGGTCGGGACGGCGCCCAGCATCACCTCGCCGGTCGCGCCGTCGATGGTGATGACGTCGCCCTCGCGCACCTCGCGGCCGGCGACGCGGAAGACCTTCGCCTTGGCGTCGATCGCGAGCGTGCCGACGCCCGACACGCAGGGACGGCCCATGCCGCGCGCGACCACCGCCGCGTGGCTGGTCATGCCGCCGCGCGCCGTCAGGATGCCCTTGGCGGCATGCATGCCGTGGATGTCCTCGGGGCTGGTCTCGACGCGGACCAGGATCACCGCATCGCCCAGTTCGGCGCGCTTCTCGGCGGTCTCGGCATCGAACACGACGAGGCCCGAGGCGGCGCCCGGCGAAGCCGGCAAGCCCTTGGCGATCACGTCGCGCGGCGCCTGCGGGTCGAGGGTCGGGTGGAGAAGCTGGTCGAGCGCGGCCGGATCGACGCGGGCGACGGCCTCCTCGCGGGTGATCAGCCCCTCGTTCGCCATGTCGACCGCGATCTTGAGCGCGGCCTTGGCGGTGCGCTTGCCCGAACGGGTCTGGAGCATCCAGAGCTTGCCCTGCTGCACCGTGAACTCGATGTCCTGCATGTCCCGATAATGGGTCTCCAGCAGGTCGAACACCTTGGCCAGTTCGCCATAGACCTCGGGCAGCGCCTCCTCCATCGAGGCGGGCTTGGCGCCGGCGGTCTCGCGCGCGATCCTGGTCAGATATTGCGGGGTGCGGATGCCGGCGACGACGTCCTCGCCCTGCGCGTTGATCAGGAACTCGCCATAATAAGCGCGGTCGCCCTTCGACGGATCGCGGGTGAAGGCGACGCCGGTGGCCGAGGTGTCGCCCATGTTGCCGAACACCATCGCCTGGACGTTGACCGCGGTGCCCCAGTCGCCCGGAATGTCGTTGAGGCGGCGATAGACCTTCGCGCGCTCCGACTGCCAGGAGCCGAACACCGCGCCGATCGCGCCCCAGAGCTGCTCGTGCACGTCCTGCGGGAAGGGCTTGTCCCACATCTCCGCGACCAGTTCCTGGTAGCGCTTGACGAGCGCCTGCCAGTCGTCGGCGGTCATCTCGGTATCGAGATTGTAGCCCTTGTCCTCCTTGGCGATCTCGAGCGCTTCCTCGAAGGCGCTGTGATCGAGCTCCAGGACGACGTCCGAATACATCTGGATGAAGCGGCGATAGCTGTCCCACGCGAAGCGGGCGTCACCCGACACGGCGGCGAGGCCGACCACGGTCTCGTCGTTGAGGCCGAGGTTGAGGACGGTGTCCATCATCCCCGGCATCGAGGCGCGCGCGCCCGAACGGACCGACACCAGCAGCGGATCGGCGGCGACGCCGAACTTCTTGTTGGTGATCGCCTCGATATGGGCGATGCCGTTGGCGACCTCGCTCCTCAGGCTGTCGGGGAATTGCTGGCCCTCGTCATAATAACGCTGGCACATCTCGGTCGAGATGGTGAAGCCGGGCGGAACCGGCAGGCCGATCGAGGCCATTTCGGCGAGGTTCGCACCCTTTCCGCCGAGGAGGTTCCTGTCACCCTTGCCGCCGTCGGAAACGCCGCCGCCGAACCGATAGACATATTGCGTCGTCATACGCCCGTCACTCTCCCCATCACGACCCGCTCCCGGCAGGGAGCACGGCAATCGAATCAGCCCTCGATGTTCGAGAAGTCGGCGACGTTGTGCACCGCAACACGGATTTTTTCAAGCAGCGCGAGCCGAGTGTTTCTTTTCGATGACGAAGAATCGTTGACGATGACCTGATCGAAGAAGGCGTCGATCGGCCCGCGCAACGTGGCGAGAGCGGCCATCGCGCCCGCGAAATCCTCCGCTTCGACCGCCGCCGCGGCCTTCGGCTCGGCCGCGTCGAGCGCGGCGATCAGTGCCGATTCCGCGACTTCCGGTTGGTAATCCGGGGTCGCCGAGGCGCCTTCGGGCACCCCGCCCTCCTTCCTGAGGATGTTGGCCGCGCGCTTGTAGCCGGCGAGCAGATTCGCGCCGTCCTCGGTCTCGACGAACGCCTGGAGCGCCTTCACCCGCGCCAGCAGGCGGACGAGATCATCCTCCCCGCCCAGCGCGAACACCGCGTCGATCAGGTCGTGGCGGACGCCCGCCTCGCGCTGCTGGACCTTCAGGCGGTCGGCGAAGAAGTCGAGCAGCTCGGCGCTGTCGAGCCCGCTCGCGCCGAGCCCCGTCTTGGCCTGCTCGATCGTCGCCAGCAGGTTCATGCGGGTGCCGTTGACGAGGATCGTCTGGATCGTCTGCAACGCGGCGCGGCGCAGCGCGAACGGGTCCTTCGACCCGGTCGGCTTGATCCCGCGCGCGAAGAAGGCAACCAGCGTGTCGATGCGGTCGGCCAACGCGACGCAGGCCGGGATGCAACCCTCGACCGCCGCGACATATTGCTGCTTGAGCGCGGAGACGGTGCCCGGCTTCTCGCCGCGCTTCTCGGCATAATAGCCGCCCATCACGCCCTGCAGCTCGGGGAACTCGCCGACCATGGCGGTGGCGAGATCGGCCTTGGCGAGCAGGCCCGCGCGGCGCGCCGTCTCCGGATCGCGCTCGGGGAAATAGGCGTGCGCGATCCAGGCCGCGAGCGCCGCGATGCGATCGGCCTTCTCGCGCAGCGTGCCCATGCCCTCGTAGAAGAGCATCGCCTCCAGCTTGGGGAGATAATCGTCGAGCGGAACCTTCAGATCCTGCTCCCAGAAGAATTTCGCGTCCGACAGCCGCGCCGCCAGCACCTTGCCGTTGCCCGCGACGATCGCCGCGCCGCCGTCCCTGGCGCTGATGTTGGCGGTGCAGATGAAGGCCGGGGCGAGCTTGCCCTCGGCGTCGTTGAGCACGAAATATTTCTGGTTGGTGCGCAGGGTGAGCTGGATCACCTCGCGCGGCACCTCCAGGAAGGCCGGGTCGAAATGACCGAGCAGCGGCACCGGCCATTCGGTGAGGCCGGCATTCTCGGCGACCAGCCCCTCGTCGGGGATGACCGTCATGCCCTGCCCCGCCGCCAGCTCGGCGGCGCGGGCGCGGATGATGTCGCGGCGCTCGGCATGGTCGACGATGACGTGGCAGGCGCGCAGCTTCCCGGCATAGTCGGCGGCGCTGCCGATCGTGATGATGCCGGGATGGTGGAAGCGGTGGCCGACCGTCGCCGCGCCGCTCGCCACGCCGTCGATCTCGAACGGCACGATCTCCTCGCCGAGCAGGGCGACGATGCCCTGGAGCGGGCGGACCCAGCGCAGCGCGGCGGTCGACAGCGAGGCGGTGCCCCAGCGCATCGACTTGGGCCAGGGGAAGTTGCGGACGATCGCGGGGATCGCCTCGGCCAGCACCGCGGCGGTCGCACGGCCCGGCTTCTCGATCACCGCGAACAGCGTGCCGTCGCGCTCGACGAGTTGTTCGCGGGTCAGGCCGGTCTTGCGCAGGAAGCCTTCGAGCGCCTGCGGCGGCGCGGAGGCCTTGGGCCCCTTCAGCTCCTCCGACACCGCCGCCGTCTCGATCGGCAGGCCGTGCGCGATCAGCGCGAGGCGGCGCGGGGTGACGTAGGAGGTGATGCCGTCAGGCTTGAGACCGGCCTTGGCCAGTTCCTCGGTGAACAGGCGGGCGAGGTCGGCCGACGCCTTCTCCTGCATCCGCGCGGGGATTTCCTCGGAGAGGAGTTCGAGCAGGAAATCAGCCACGGGCCTTCTCCCCTATCGTCATCCCGGCGAAAGCCGGGATCTCCCTGCCTTCGTGCCGGCCGCGGGAAGAAAGAAGTGAGATCCCGGCTTTCGCCGGGATGACGCTATTGGAAAGCATGATCAGGCCTCCCACCCGTTATGCGCCATCCAGGCGGCGCAGGCGCCCTTCGCCAGGTCACGGACGCGGCCGATATAGGCCTGGCGCTCGGCGACCGAAATCACGCCGCGCGCCTGGAGGGTGTTGAAGATGTGACTGGCCTTGATCGCCTGGTCATAGGCGGGCAGCGGCAGGGGCCTGTCGCGTTCGAGCAGCGCGCGGCACTCGTCGGCGGCCAGGGTGAACTGCTTGAACAGCGTGTCGGTGTTCGCGGCCTCGAAATTATAGGCGCTGAACTGGCGCTCATTCTCCAGGAAGACGTCGCCATAGGTGACGCCCTCGTCGTTGAAGGCGAGGTCATAGACCCGGTCGACGCCCTGGATGTACATCGCCAGCCGTTCGAGCCCATAGGTCAGCTCGCCCGCGACCGGCTTGCAGTCGAAGCCGCCGACCTGCTGGAAATAGGTGAACTGGGTCACCTCCATCCCGTCGCACCACACTTCCCAGCCGAGCCCCCAGGCGCCGAGCGTCGGGCTCTCCCAATCGTCCTCGACGAAGCGGATGTCGTGCGCCAGCGGGTCGATGCCGATCCGTTCCAGGCTGCCGAGATAGAGCTCCTGCAGGTTGGCGGGCGATGGCTTCAGGATCACCTGATACTGGTAATAATGGCCGAGCCGGTTGGGGTTCTCGCCATAGCGGCCGTCGGTCGGCCGGCGCGACGGCTGGACATAGGCCGCCTTCCACGGCTGCGGGCCGAGCGCGCGCAGCGTGGTCGAGGGATGGAAGGTACCCGCGCCCATCTCCATGTCGTACGGCTGGAGGATCAGGCAGCCCTGGTCGCTCCAATAGTCGTGGAGCGTCAGGATCAGGCGCTGGAACGATAGCGGCTTGGTCGCCAAGGTCGGGTCCTTCGAGGCGGTTGGGAACGTGACCGGCCCTTTGCGTCAGGGGGCGCGGCGGGTCAAGGATGGCGAGGCTCCCCGGCCCCTTGCCCATGCGGCGGAAAAGCGAGAGGGGCTCGCAATTCGCGCCGTCCGTTTCTAGATCACAACCATGTCCTTCTTCCGCCGCGCGCTTGCCGCACTCCTCGCCTTCACCCTAGCGGCCCCGGCCACGGCCTCGCCCGCCCTGTGGAAGTTCGGCGACGCGGACACGACGATCTACCTGTTCGGCACGATCCACGCGCTGCCGCCCGGCTATAAATGGCAGGACGCGCGGATCGAGAAGGCGATGGCGGCGTCGGACACGCTGGTGATCGAGACGCTGCTCGACAAGGACCCGCAGGCGATCGCCAGCCTGTTCCCGCCGCCCGACCCGACCCTGCCGCCGATCCTGGAGCGGGTGCCCGAGAAGAGCCGCCCGGCCTTCGCCGCGGTGCTCAAGAAATCGGGCCTCGACCCGGCCATGCTCAGCCGCATGCCGACCTGGCAGGCGAGCTTCATGCTGATGGGCGCGATGATGAAGGACCTGGGCATCCAGCGCGACGCCGGCGTGGAGGACAGCCTGATGCCCGCCTTCGCCCCGCCGCCCTCCCCCGACGCCAAGGACGCCAGCCCCGCAAGGTCGAGGCGCTGGAGACCGCGTCCGAGCAGCTCGCCCTGTTCGCCAACCTGTCCGAGACCGACCAGCGCGAGATGCTGGCGAGCTTCGCCGACGGACAGGGCGACGCCAAGGAAGACTATGCCAGGCTCCTCGCCGCCTGGGCGAGCGGCAACGAGGCGGCGATCGCCAAGGCCTTCGCCGACGACAAGGACCTGACCCCGCACCTGCGCGAGATATTGCTGCGCCGGCGCAACGCCAACTGGGCCGAATGGCTGAAGAAGCGGCTGGCGACGCCGGGCACGGTGTTCGTCGCGGTCGGCGCCGGGCATCTGGCGGGGCCGCTGTCGGTACAATCGATGCTCGCCGCCGAGGGCATCACCGTAGAGCGCATCTGGAACCAGCGTGACCGCAAGCAACGACCCACTCGCCACTGAGATCGCCACCGACGCCAATTTCGACGCGCAGCGCTACCTGCTCTGCTGCGGCGATCTCGCGGACCCGTATCGCGACGGCCTCGACCCGTGGGAGCATTTCGACCGGCACGGCCGCCACGAAGGACGGCGCCAGCTTGCCGGCGGCCCCGCCGTCGCGCCCGCGGATCGGACGCCCGGCGTCACGCTCTGCGGAATCGCGCGCAACGAGGGGCCCTATCTGCTCGAATGGATCGCCTGGCACCGGCTCTGCGGCGTCGAGCGCATCATCCTCTATTCGAACGAGAGCGACGACGGCAGCGACGCCCTGCTCGCCCGGCTCGGCGCGCTCGGCGTCATCGACTATCGTCCCTGGCCGGGGGTCGAGGGACGATCGTCGCAGATTGCCGCCTATCAGGATGCGATCGTCCGCTGCGCGACGCGCTGGATCGCCTTTCTCGACCTCGACGAGTTCCTCAACCTGAAGCAGGCCGCGACGGTCGGCGACTTCCTGGCCGGCCTGCCCGCGGACACCAGCGCGGTGGGCCTCAACTGGCGGGTGTTCGGATCGGCCGGCCGGCTGGAGAAGGAAGCCGGGCTGGTGACCGAGCGCTTCACCCGCGCCGCCCCGCTCGACCATCCCAGCAGCCGGCAGATCAAGACGATCGCGGTCGCGGCCGACATCTGCAAGGTCACCGCGCACCGCGTCCGCCTGATGCGTGGGCGCGGCCGCTATGTCGACGCGGCGGGCGCGCCGCTCGACCCCGGCCGAGGCTTCGCGCCCGCCCGGCACGGCCACGCGCAGGTTAACCACTATGTGTTGAAATCGCGCGCCGAGTTCGAGTCGAAGCGGGCGCGCGGATCGGCGTTGCGGGCGGTCGGCGACCCGATGAAATTTACCCATCGCGACGGCAGCTATTTCGACGACCACGACCGCAACGAGGAAGCCGACGAGACCATCCTGGCCGGAAACGCCCGGCTCCACGGGGAGATCGCGATGCTCGGGCGGCTGCTCGACATGCCCGAAACAATTGGTGGATAAGTTCCCGGATTCACACGGTTTGTTTACCTACGTAAAAATCGGGACTGGCCTTTAAGAGCGCGTTAACCTTTTACCTTCATTAACGGCGTGGTTAACAGAGGTTGACGGGAAGCGCGGAGCAAGCGGGCTCCTCTCCCGGCAGATGAGCAGGAAGACATCCCATGCGCGTATTGCTGATCGAGGACGATCCCACGACCGCCAAGAGCATCGAGCTGATGCTCGGCGCCGAAGGCTTCAACGTCTATACCACCGACCTCGGCGAGGAAGGCCTCGATCTGGGCAAGCTCTATGATTACGACATCATCGCGCTCGACCTGAACCTGCCCGACATGCACGGCTACGACGTGCTCAAGAAGCTGCGCGGCGCCAAGGTGCAGACCCCGGTGATGATCCTGTCGGGCATCGGCGAGATGGACTCGAAGGTCCGCGCGCTGGGCTTCGGCGCCGACGACTATGTCACCAAGCCCTTCCACCGCGAGGAGCTGGTCGCCCGCATCCACGCGATCGTCCGCCGCTCGAAGGGCCACAGCCAGTCGGTGATCCGCACCGGCAAGCTGGCGGTGAACCTGGACGCCAAGACCGTCGAGGTCGACGGCGCCCGCGTCCACCTGACCGGCAAGGAATATGCGATGCTCGAGCTGCTGTCGCTGCGCAAGGGCACGACGCTGACCAAGGAGATGTTCCTCAACCATCTCTATGGCGGGATGGACGAGCCCGAGCTGAAGATCATCGACGTCTTCATCTGCAAGCTCCGCAAGAAGCTGAGCCTCGCCTGCGGCGGCGACAATTATATCGAGACCGTGTGGGGCCGCGGCTATGTGCTGCGCGATCCCGAAGAGGGCCAGGTCGCCGCCTGACCCCGTCACCGGATTTGCTGCCGGGAGCAAAGCAAGGCCGCGTTCCTCATCGGAACGCGGCCTTTTTTTCCTATTTGGCGGACGCGTCGAAGCGCTGGCGGAAATCGGTGAGCTCGATCGAGAAGTCGTCCATCCGGTGATAGTCGGCGTCGCTGAGATGGGGTTGTTCATGCCCCTTGTACCAGGCCGCATATTCGGGCGTGTCGACGCTCAGCTTCTTGTAGTGCGTCGAATAGGTGCGGACCTTCACCACGGGAACCTTGCCCGCCATGTCGAAGGTCATCAGCCGCATCCAGCCGTCGCCGATCCCGATCGGCCAGTCCGACTTCACGCCGGCGTCCTTGGCGGTCTGCCCCCGGTCCTGATAGTCGGCCAGCACCTGATGGACGACATGGCCGAAGCGGTTCGCGTCGGCCCGCATCGCCTGCCCATGCTCATGCCCGCACAGCACCAGGAAGATCTGGTCGTGCTGGCTGATCAGCTTGTCCCAGATCATCTGCGGGCTGTTGTCCTGCGGGTCGGCGGCGTGGCCGTCGATCATCGGGTTGGGAATGCGCTTGCCGTCCTTGTCCATATAGTCGTGCATCGACACGATCGTCGGCAGGCCAGGGAAGCGGCGGATCACCGACGCCGCCCATTCCAGCGAGGCGTCGGGCGCGTCGAACTGCAGGCCGATGTGCAGGAAGCGATAGCCGCCCGCGGTGAAGAGCTGCGCCGCGTCGGCGCCGCCGTCATGCGAGGCGACATACCAGGGCTGCCCCTTGAAGAAGGCGCTCTGATCCCCGAACACCGACCGGAAATTGTCGAGGCCGCCGGGGTGCAGCATGCCCAGGGTCGACATGTCCTTGGGATCGAACTTCGCCGCCGGCGGGAATTTGGAATCGGTCCACATCGCGTCATAGTCGTGGTTGCCGGGGATGACCGAGAAGGGCACCTTGCCCATCAGCAGCTCATAGCCCTTGCGCGCCGCCGGCATCTCCACCGAGGTCACCTTCGGGGTCGGCGCGAAATGCGCGTCGAGCACCGGGTTCGGCGCGGTCTTGAAGCCGCGCGCCGCATGGCCGGCGTCCATCTTCAGCGTCTGGTGCTGCCACACGTCACCGAGGCCCGCGACGAAGGCGATGTCGCCGCCGGCGCTTTCGACGTTGTCGGCGATATATTGCATCTGTTCGAAGAACATCCGGTTCGCGTCGAAGGCGAAGCCCTCGGCCGTCTGGTGGGTGTAGTCGACATAGTTCTGCGTGTCGGGAATGACCGCGATGGTGAAGCTGTCATCGCCCGCCAGCACCGGCGAAGCCAGCGCGGCCAGGGCGATCGCCGACCCGAGGGCGAGCTTGCGCGTCAGCGAAGAAAAGGATGCCATGGGGGATTCTCCTCTTGGGATCAGAATTTGATGCCGAATTCGGCGCGATAGGTGCGGCGCGAACCGGCGATGAAGGTGGGGATGCCGAAATAGTCGCCGGTATTGCCGGCATCGACGAGGAACTTCTTGTCGGTCAGGTTGTCGCCGACCAGCGCGAAGCTCCAGCGATCGTCGGCGCCCTTGAAGGTGAGCCGAGCGCTGAGCAGGCCGAAGCCGCCCTGGAATTCGTCCACCACCATGTCGGACAGGGCGACCGGAACGCGCTGTTGCAGGTCGAGCCGGTCGTTGTCGTCGAAGAAGTACATCTTCGACTGCCAGCTATAGAGCGGCGCGAAGCTGACCGATCCGCCCGCCACCGGCAGGGTGACGTCGGCGCCGACCGCGAATTTGTGATCGGGGCTGTTGCGGAAGCGATTCCCCTTGAACGCGCCCGACCGGAGCCGCGCCTTGTTGTAGCCATAGCTGCCGAAGATCGACAGCTCGCGGGTCAGCGCGACGTTGAGCTGGGTCTCGAAGCCCGTCGCGTCGGCCTTGCCGGCGTTGACCGTCGCCAGCCGGCCGTTGACGAGGCCCTGGGTCTGGAAATTCTCATATTCATAATGGAACAGCGTGGCGTCGCCGACCACGCGCCCGTCGAACAGGCGGAACTTGACGCCGCCCTCGACCGAATCGAGCCGTTCCTCGGGGATCAGGTCGGCCGGCCGGGTCGGGTTGATCTGCAGGGTCTCGGGCCGCTTGCCGACGCCATAGGCGACGAACAGGTTGACGTCGGGCGTCAGCTTGAAGCGGGCGCCGCCACGGCCGGTCACGATCGTCGAGCTGTTCTCGCCGCGCAGGACGGCGCCGCCGGGGGTCGGCTGGAGCAGGATGCCCGCGCCGGTCAGGTTCGACGGCCCGAGCGGAGTCAGCCCCTGGAGCGACGCCTTCTTCTTGTCCCAGGTGATGCGGCCGCCGGCGAAGACCTCGAGGCGCTCGCCGAGATGCGCGGTGACGTCGCCGAAGATGTCGAAGGTGGTGATGTCGGCCTTGGTGAGCTGCCGGTCGAGCGTGAAGGGCTTCAGCCCGGCGGCGGCCGGCCCGAGCAGCGCGTTGATCTCGTTGTTGGTCAGCCCGCGCGGCGCGAATTTCTGCAGGGTGCCCGAGAACATCAGCGCCATCGCCCGCTCGTCATAGCCCAGGTCGAAGTTCATCCCGTTCTTCGCCTTGAAGGCGCTGCCGCCGATGAAGCCCTCGAACGGCCCGACATCCTGGAAGTTGAGCCGGGTCTCCTGCGAATATTGCTTGCCGTAATTGCACTGCTCATAGGCGATGATGTTGGTCGGCGTGCCGTCATTGTCGCCGCTCTGGCAGGCGTCGAACCAGCGATAGCCGGTGATCGAGGTGATCGAGAAGCGATCGTTGATCGTCCAGTCGGCCGTGCCGCTGATCCCCAGTATCTCGCGATGGAAATAGGCGGTCGGGATCGTCCCGAAGCTGTTCAGATGGGTGGGCGTCCAGAAATTGAGGTCGCCGACGACCGCCCCGGTCGCCTGGTCGAGCGGAACGAAGGTGCGCGACTTGAAGGGAACGCCGCCGTCGGTGTCGTCGACGTCATAGGTCGCGATGAGGTTGAACTTGAAATCGCTGCTCGGCTCGAACTTCGCCGCGAAGCGATAGGCCTGGGCATCGAGCGCGTTGTAGCTCCCCTGCCCGTCGACATCCTTCACGAAGCCGTCCCGCTTGCGCAGCATCGCGCCGAAGCGCACGCCGACCGTGTCCGACAGGGGAATGTTCGCGATCCCCTGGACATGCTTGTAGTCATAGGTCCCCAGCCCGCCCTTGAGCTCGAAGCTCAGATCGTCGGTCGGCCGCTTCTGGAAGATCGAGACGCCGCCGTTGAGCGCCGAGCGGCCGTGCAGGGTGGATTGCGGGCCCTTCTCGACCTCGACCCGGTCGACGTCGAACATCTCGCCATAGGAGGCGGTCGCCTGCGACGCGGGCACGCCGTCCTGGAACACCGCGACGCGCAATTCGCTCTGCGGCGAGAAATCGTTGGAGGTGATGCCGCGCACCGAGAAGCCGGGGGCGAACTTGTCCTGCAACTGGATGACGAAGCCCGGCGTGATCGCCGACACCTTCGACAGCTCGGTTCCGCCGACCTGTTCGAGGAACTGCGCGCCATAGGCGCTGATCGACATCGGCACGTCGGTGATCCGCTGCTCGCGCTTCTGCGCGGTGACGATGATCTCCGCGCCGCCGTCGGCGGAGTCGGCGGCGGCCATGTCGGCGACCTCGGCCGCCTGCGCCTGGGCGATCGAAAGCGAGAGAAGACTGGAACAGATCAATATTCGATACAGCACGGCGCGGCCTCCTGAGGTATTTACGAGACGGCCGTGTATCGATATTCTGTGACAGAATTGCTGCACCGCAAAAGGAATCCGGATGACCGACACGATCCTCGTTCAGCGCGCCCGCGGTCGGCCCCGGGACTCGGGCAAGGACGCTGCGATCCGCGAAGCCGCATGGCGCATCCTGGCCGAACGCGGCTTCGACGGGCTGACCTTCGAAGGCGTCGCCGAACTGGCGAGTTGCAGCCGCGCGACGCTTTACCGGCGCTATGCGTCGAAGGTCGAACTCGTGGCCGCCGTCCTCTATGAGACGTCGCGTTCGATCGAGCCGACCGTCCCGGCCGATGCCCAGCCGCGCGACATATTGATCGCCCATGCCACGGCGGCGGCCCTGTACATGTCCGGCGACCGGGGCCAGGCGCTGCTGAACCTCACCATGGCCACCTTCCGCCTGCCCGAGCTGGCATCGGCCACCGAAAGCTTCGGGGAGAATGAGCGGGAATATTATCTGCGCGAACTGCGCCGCCTAAGGCCCGGCGCGACCGAGGCGACGCTGGCCTTCGCCTGCGACACGCTGATCGGCGGCATCCTCTATCACGCGACCTTCCGGCAGCGGTCGCTCGCTTCCGGCGAGATCGCGCGGCTGGTCGACGGCGCGATCGCCCTGCTGGCCGACTGAGTCTCCCCGGAACTCGCCGGTCAGGCCGAGCGGCGGACGACCCGCAGCTTGCCGCTGGTGCCGCCGCCGCAGAAGAAGCGGCCGCCGCCGTCGGAATCGAGCCCCGAAACGCCGATGCCGGCCGGCATGTCGATGCGATCGAGCACCGCCCCGCTACGGTGGTCGATCCGCCGGATATCGCTGGCGTCGGCCTGCGAGGTGGCGTGCCACAGCTCCCCGTCGATCCAGGTGACGCCGGTGACGAAACGGTCGGAGTCGATCGTGCGGAGGATCGCGCCGGTATCGGGGTCGACCTGGTGGATCTTGCGCTCGCGATATTGTCCGACCCACAGCGATCCCTCGGCCCAGGCCAGGCCCGAATCGCCGCCGCCGCCCGGCGCCGGGATGGTCGCCAGCACCTTGCCGGTGCGCGGGTCGATCTTGCGGATGACGGCCTCGGCGATCTGGAAGAGATGCGCGCCGTCGAAGGTGGTGCCGGCATGGGCGGGAACCTCCACCGCATCGACGATCTCGCCGCTGTCGGGATCGAGCGCATTGACCCGATCGCCCGAGGCGAACCAGACACGCCGCCCGTCGAAGCCGACCCCATGGACAGCGTCGACCTCGGGAAAGGGGCCGAACTCGCGCAGGATTTCCGCCGTTCGAGGCTTCATGATCATCATCCTTGCAAGGGGGGGGCGGGCTCGCTTTCCCCTTACCCCACCGGCAGCGCGGCCGGGAGTAACAAGCTTGTCGGGAAACCGGGCACCTGCCGCGCCGTCCAGCGGCAGGCCCGACCACGGCCGAAGCAATCGGCCTTGCCGGCCGCCGCCAGCGCCTCCAGCGCGCGCTGGACGGTGCGCGCGCTGACCCCGAGCGCGAGCGCCAGCGCCGAGCTCGACCAGGCCTCGCCATCGGCGAGCAGCGCCAGCAGCGCGGCATGCTCCTCCTCGTGCGGCGGCAGGAGCAGCCCGACCGACGCGCCGTCGCCGCGCGGCTGGAGCAGGAAGCCGCCCTCCGTGGCGTGGAGTTCGGCCAGCGGCCCCAGTTCGGCGCGCAGCCGACCGATCTCGACGCGCAGCCGCCCGCGATGCGATTCGTCGGCCTGCCGCGCGCGGAACGCCCGGGCGAGCAGTTCCTCGCGCGAGACGTCGCCCGGCCAGGCCTGCGCCAGCGCGCGGGCGAGCGCGAAGAGGACCGGGCGGCTGCCCAGCGGAACCACCTTGTCGCCAGCGTGGACGAGGTTGCGGCAGGCGTCGACGACCAGCATGTCCGACGCCAGCACCGCCTCGACATCGCCGAGCAGGAGCAGGCGCCCCTCGCCCCGCGCATGGAGTCGGGCGGCCGGCGCTTCGAAGGCCTGGGCGGCGCGCTCGACCTCGGCGACGAGCGCGGGCACGGCGATCCGGCGGGCCGCCCGCGCTGCCCGATCGAGCGCGGCGCGCGCCGGTTCCGCCTCGATCCGGCGCATCGCGATGCCGGCGGCGACCAGCCAGGCGCCCGGCCGCGAGACCGGCGGGAGCGCATCGGCATCGATCGAGTCGAGCACCCTCCCCGCCTCGTCGAGCCGGCCGATCAGCAACAGGCAGCGCGCCTCCAGATAGCCGGCATGCGCCGCATTGGCGCGGTCGCCGTGCGCCTCCAGCACCGCGCGCGCCGTGCCGAGCGCGCGCATCGGTTCGGCCAGGTCGCGCGACACCAGCGCGATCTCCGCCTGGGCGACGAGGCAGCGGGCGCGGGCGACCGGCTCGCGCGCGCCGAACGCCCGCGCCGCGCGCCGCAGCAGCTCCCGCGCGCGGGGAAGATCGCCGAGCTGGGCCATCGCGATGCCGCGCAGCGCCAGCGCCGCCGGGTCCTCGCGCAGCGCGACGCGGTTCAGCGCGCCGAGCGGATCGCCCAGGGCGAGCGACCGGGCGGCGGCTGTCACCAGCGAGTCCATCGCAATCCCGTCACAGTTGTAACTCCCGCCATCGCGGCCCCCACTCCTATCCTCGCCGGCACGACGATGGAAACCGGAGGATGACGATGGCCATGACCGCAAGGACCCGCTTCACCGTGGCGCGCCCGCTCCGGCTGGCGGCGGCGCCGACCTTCGCGCTGATGGCGCTGGTCTCCTTCGCCGATGCGCCGCCCCTCGCCCACTGCGCGGCCGGCGCCACCGTCCTGCCCGTCGACGGGATGACGGCGATGTACCTGTTGATGACCCTGTTCCACCTGGCGCCCTGGCTGAGCCCGGCCGCACGCGACTGACCGATCACGAGAGGAGACCGACCATGTCCCATGCCATCGTTTCGCGGGAAGAATGGCTGACCGCCCGCAAGGCCCTGTTCGACAAGGAGCGCGAGATCACCCATGCGCTCGACGCGCTGCGCGCCGAGCGGCGGGCACTGCCCTGGGTGCGGATCGACCAGCCCTATGTCTTCGAAGGGCCGCAGGGCTCCTGCACGCTGGACGACCTGTTCGGCGACCGCAGCCAGCTCGCCGTCTACCATTTCATGCTGACGCCCGGCTCGGACCATATCTGTCCCGGATGCTCGTTCACCATGGACCATGCAGACGCCGCGCGACGGCATTTCGAGCAGGCCGACCTCGCCTTCGCCGCGGTGTCGCGCGCGCCGGTCGCCCAGATCGAGGCGGCGAAGAAGCGGCTGGGCTGGACCTTCCCATGGGTGTCGTCGGGCGAAGACGGCCGCTTCGCCTATGATTTCGACGTGTCCTTCACCGCCGAGGACCGCGAGGCCGGGCGGGCGCTCTACAATTACGGCCATATGCACATCCAGCGCAGCGCCGACATGTTCGGGCTGAGCGTCTTCGCGAAGGACGAGGCGGGCGACGTCTTCCACAGCTATTCGACCTATCATCGCGGCACCGAGCTGCTGATGGGCGCGTTCAACTGGCTCGACCTGACCCCCAAGGGCCGCAACGAGACCGGCGGCACGATGAGCTGGGTGCGCCTGCACGATCAATATTGATCGCGCTCCCTAGGCGGCGGGCGGCACCGCGCAGCCCGTCGCATCACATCCCCCGGCGGGGTCGGCCATGGCGCTCGCCGCCACCGGCTCCGCCAGCAGGGTCCCGAGGATGCTGCCGAGCGCAAGGTCGTCGATATGGCCGAAGCGCTGGAAACGGCGGAAGCCGTTGCGATCGACGACGATCAGGGTCGGCGTCCCCTGCATGCCATAGGCCGTCATCGTCGCCGGCAGCGCGCCGTCCTGGCGGTCGATGCCGATCGGGAAGCCCAGCCGATATTCATGCGCGAAGGCGGCCAGCGCCTCGCGGGTGCCCTGGGCGGCGTGATGCTCGAAGACGGTGTGGAGGCCGATGACCGCCAGCTGGTCGGCCGGGAAGGTGCGCGCGACGCGCTGTATCTGGGGAAGGCCATGCTCGACGCAGCCCGGACAGAGCATCTGGAACGCCTCGATGACGAGGACCCGGCCGCGAAAGTCGGGAATGTCGAGCGGCGTCGGACTGTTGAGCCAGCCGCTGGTGATCAAGGCGGGCGCGGGGCGAAGGTCCATGACGGAGACTCCTGATCGGCTTGCCCCAGCCTGCCGCCGGAACGCCGGACATTGCAAGCGCTCCCTCCCTTGCCGGCCCGAAAACGCAAAGGGTTGCCAGCCGGGCGGGAGATCGTTACCTCCTGCACCGTCCCAATTTCGAGGAAAGGAGGGCGCAGATGTTGTTTTCGACCGCAATACGCCCTCTCGGCGGGTTCCAGGCCATCGGGCGTTTTCGCCACTAGGTCCTGAGACCTCCCTGATCCGGCCTGTTCGTCCGGATCGCCCCTGACATTCCTCGCATTGGAGACGGCGCCCCGGCGCCGGTTCACGACATGACATCGACACGGGACAAGGGCCGCACGGATTCGATCCGTCGCGTCCTCACCTTCACCTTCCGGCACTGGAGCAGGCTGCGCGGCCGCGCGGCGTTCGTCGCGCTGTTCATCACCGCCGCGACGGTCACCGAGATTTTCGTGCCCCTGTTCGCGGGCCGGCTGATCGACGCCCTCGCCGCAGACCGGCGCGACACCGCGCTGGCGCTGTTCGGGGCGATGGCCGCGCTCGGCCTGGCGATGGTGGTGCTCCGCCATATCGCCTGGGCGGGGATCGTGCCCTTCACCCTGCGGATGATGGGCGACGTGACCCGCGACGCCTTCCACCGCGTCCAGCGCTTCTCGACCGACTGGCACGCCAACAGCTTCGCGGGGTCCACCGTCCGCAAGATCACGCGCGGCATGTGGGCGTTCGACACGCTCAACGACGTGCTGCTGCTGCAACTGCTGCCGTCCACGGTCGTGCTGCTCGGCACGATGCTGCTGCTCGGCTGGCGCTGGCCGGTGCTCGGGCTGGTGATGGGCATCGGCGCGGCGGCCTATGTCGCGATGACGGTAGTGCTCGCGACGCGCTGGGCCTCCCCCGCCGCGACGCTGTCCAACGCCTGGGACACGAAGCTGGGCGGGCTCCTCTCCGACGCGATCGGCTCGAACGCGGTGGTCAAGGCGTTCGGCGCCGAGGACCGCGAGGAGGAGCGCGTCGGCCGGCTGCTCGGCAAATGGGCGAAGCGGACGCGGCGCACCTGGATGCGCTACACCTGGTCGGGCAGCGCGCAGATCCTGGTGCTCTGGGGCATCCGCAGCGCGATCACCGGCGCCGGCCTGTGGCTCTGGTGGCGCGGCGAGGCGACGCCGGGCGACGTCACCTATGTGCTGGCCAGCTATTTCGTCGTCCACGGCTATCTGTTCGACATCGGCTTCCACATCCACCACCTGCAACGCTCGGTGAACGAGATGGAGGAACTGGTCGACCTGCACGACCAGCCGCTCGGCATCGAGGATCGCGGCGACGCGGCGCCGATCCGGATCGGCGCGGGCGAGGTGCGTTTCGAGGACGTCACCTTCCGCTATGGCGGGCACGAGACGCCGCTCTACGAGCATCTCGACGTCACCGTGCGGGGCGGCGAGCGGATCGGGCTGGTCGGCCATTCGGGATCGGGCAAGACGACCTTCGTCAAGCTCGTCCAGCGGCTCTACGACGTGACCGAAGGCCGGGTGACGATCGACGGGCAGGACGTCGCGCACGCCACGCAGCAGTCGCTGCGCGGGCAGATCGCGATCGTGCAGCAGGAGCCGATCCTGTTCCACCGCAGCCTGGCCGACAACATCGCCTATGCGCGCCCGGGCGCGCGCCAGGACGAGATCGAGGCGGCGGCGAAGCTGGCCAATGCGCACGACTTCATCATGAAGCTGCCGCGCGGCTATGCGACGCTGGTCGGCGAACGCGGCGTCAAGCTGTCGGGCGGCGAGCGCCAGCGCGTGGCGCTCGCGCGCGCCTTCCTCGCCGACGCGCCGATCCTGATCCTCGACGAGGCGACGTCGAGCCTCGATTCGGAGAGCGAGGCGCTGATCCAGCAGGCGATGGACCGGCTGATGAAGGGCCGCACCGCGATCGTGATCGCCCACCGGCTGTCGACGGTCCGCACGCTCGACCGCATCCTAGTGTTCGACCAGGGCCGGATCATCGAGGATGGCGACCATGACCGCCTGCTCGCCGATCCGGACGGCCGGTATCGCCGGCTGTTCGACCGGCAATCGGGCAATATCGTCGACGAGGCGCCGCTGCTCACGGACGCGTAAGGTGGGACGGACGGCGGTTCAGACCGCCTCCACCCCCAGCACTTCGATCGCGTCCGCCTTGCCGGCGAAGTCGGCGAAATCCCCCTCCCCCGCGCCGATCAGCGCGCGGGCGAGCGGCGAGGAGAAGGAGACGAGGCCGGCCGCCGGGTCGGCCTCGTCGTCGCCGACGATCGCGACCGCCTTCTCCTGTCCGTTGAGGCGGTAGCGGACGCGGGTGCCGAAGGCGGCCTCGTCGCCGTCCGCCGGGGGCTGGATCTCCATCGTCGCGTGGCGGGTGGTCCAGTAGCGAAGGTCGCGCTTGAGCGACTTGAGCTGCTCCTCGGTCGCCTTGGCCGCGACGGCGGCCTCGATCGCGGCTTCGAGCTCGGCGACCCGCGCCGCGATCAGCGCCGCGCCGCGTTCGGTGACGAGGTTCGGACCAGGCGGGATCGGCAGCTCGAACTTGGGTTCGAGATGCTCGTCGTCGCTTTCCCGGCGGAAGGCGACGCTCACGCCGCCGCCACGATCGACACGCCGTCGCCGCCCGCGGGGACATGGCGGCGGACGCCGACCCGCTTGAGCAGCAGCCAGAGCGCCTCGACATGGATGCCCGCGACCACCTTCAGCGTCAGCAGCGGGTGGCGCAGGAAGGCGCCGAACAAAGCGCCGTCGCCCAGTTCGCACCGATCGCCCTGGAAGGCGGCGACGATCAGCGGCCCGTCGGCATCGCCGCCGGCGACGACCACGCGGGTCTTCTCCATCGGCGGCTCGACGGTGAAGTCGTAGCGCATGTCGATGTCCATGAACGGCGACACATAGAAGCATTTGTCGCACGCCTGGCGGATCAGCGCGTCGCGCCCATGCCCCTCCGCCACCGGGATGACGTAGCTGTGCCGCTCCTTGAAGGTGTTGGTCACCTCATAGACGATGGTCGCGAGGCTGCCGTCGCGGCGATGGCAGAACCAGACCGACAGCGGGTTGAAGACATGGCCGAACATGCGCGGCATGGTGAGCAAACGGATCGGCCCGCCGTCCGGTTCCTGCCCCGCCCGGCGCATCAGCGCCTCGACCTGGGGCCTGAGCGGCGCGCCCGAACGATCGCCATAGTCGCGGTCGTGGAAGGAGAAGAGGTTGAGACGGTTGCGCGAGAACAGCCGGCAACGTGTTGATATCTCATCGATCTCCTCGAGGTCAAACAGGCATTGGAAGATGCGGTAGCGCAGATTGTGCGCGCGCGGGCGGAAGCGGCGGTGGAAGACGGTGCCCGCGTAGATCGCCGATTTCACGCCGCCGCTTCCCGTGTTGCCGCCGGGCCGGCGACCGGATCGATCGCCAGCCGGCCATTGGGTTCGTCGACCGTCCAGGGCCGGCGCGCGCCGAGCATCTCCGCGACGGCGAGGCCCGACTGGAGGCCGTCCTCATGGAAGCCCGCGCCGAGATGCGCGCCGCAATAGAAGGTGTTGCGCTGCCCCTGGATCGCCCAGATGCGGCGCTGCGCGTCCATCGCGGCATGGTCGAAGATCGGGTGATCGAAGCTGGTGCGGCTGATCTCCTTGGCGCGGTCGATCGCGCGGTGCGGGTTGAGCGTGACGATCAGCGGATCGCGGGTGCGATAGCCCTGGAGCTGGTTCATCCAGTAGCTGACGCACAGGTCGCCGGTCGCGTCGTTGGCGTGACGGCGGCCGAAATAGTTCCACGCGCCCCACAGCATCCGCCGCTTGGGCATCAGCGCGGCGTCCTGGTGCAGCACGACGAGGTTGGAGCTGTAGCGGAACGCGCCGAGCAGCTCGGCCTCCTGCGGGCTCGGATCGGCGAGCATGGCGAGCGCCTGGTTGCCGTGCGCGGCGATCACCACCTCGTCGAACCGGTCGGCATGGCCGCGCTGGTCGGTGATCGTCACCCGGCCGCCCTTGCGCTCGATCCGCGCGACGGGCGAGGCCAGCCGCAGCTCGCCGTCGAAATCGGCGAGGACGCGGTCGACATAGATCTGGCTGCCGCCGACGACGGTGCGCCATTTCGGGCGGCGGCCGAGGTCGAGCAGGCCGTGGTTGCTGCAGAAGCGGACGAACGCCTCGGCCGGATAGTCGAGCAGGAGCTGCGCGGGCGCCGACCAGATCGCCGCCGCCATCGGCAGCAGATGATCGTCGCGGAAGGCGTCGCCATATTGGCCCTGTTCGAGCAGCTGGCCCAGCGTCATGTCGCCGAAGCCGCCCATCCGCGCCGCCGCCTCGCGGTAGAAGCGGACGAGGTTGCGCAGCATCGACCAGAAGCGGCGCGAGAAGAGGTTGGAGGGCTGGGCGAAGAGCTGCCAGATGCGATCGCCCGCCGCATATTCGAGCTTGCCGTCGTCGAGCGACACCGCGAAGCTCATGTCGGTGGCGCGGGTCGGCACGCCGAAATGCTCGAACATCGCGATCAGGTTCGGATAGGTGCGGTCGTTGAATACGATGAAGCCGGTGTCGACGCCCAGCACGCCGCCGTCGCCCGTATCGACGTCGACGGTGCGGGTATGGCCGCCGGGCCGGTTCTCCGCCTCGTAGAGGACGACGTCGTGCCGCTTCGAGAGGAGCCATGCCGCCGACAGTCCGCTAACGCCGCTGCCGATCACCGCGATCCGCCGCCCCATGCGGATGTTCGTCATGCCCATAGCCCCCGTCATGTCGCCCTGCTCCCTTGCCCTCGCTCCCAGATACGGCGGGCGAAGCCAGGGAGTTGCGCGCGGCCCCTCGTCCGTCTGCTAAACCGCGCTGCGGAAAGCGCAAAGTCGAATCTTGCGCAACCGCCTTGGCGGGATGCGCCGTATAGGGTTACGAGATGGTTCCGGCTGAGTTCGGGTGCCGGGCCCACCGTCTCTCCGTCATTCCCGCTTTCGCGGGAATGACGAGGAGGATGGGCATGAAATAGCTTTGGGCCAGGACAATAAGGCGGGGGGTTGATGAGCGGACTGGACAGCATCCTCGCCGCATCGGTCGTGCTGTCGGCGATGATGGCGGCGGCCTGGGCGGTGCAGCGGGCGACCGGGCAATCGGGCTGGGCCGACGTCTTCTGGTCGTTCGCGATCGGCATCGGCGGGCTGGTGACGGCGCTGATGGCGGCCGGCGACGGGCCGATCGAGCGGCGCTGGCTGGTCGCCGGCATGGTCGTCTTCTGGTCGATGCGGCTCGGCTTCCACATCCTCGCGCGCACCGCGACCGCGACGGCGGAGGACCCGCGCTATGCCAACCTGCGCCGCGAATGGGGCGATCGCTTCCAGGCGCGGCTGTTCCTGTTCCTCCAGATCCAGGCGCTGTGCGGGATCGGGCTGGTCGTCACCGTTTACGCCGCCGCGCACCGGCCGGGCCCGGCCTTCGCCGCCGGCGACTGGATCGGGCTCGCCCTGCTGATCGTCTCGGTGGTCGGCGAGGGCGTCGCCGACGGCCAGCTCCGCGCCTTCGCCGCCGACCCCGCCAACCATGGCAAGGTCTGCGACCGCGGGCTGTGGCGCTGGTCGCGCCATCCCAATTATTTCTTCGAATGGCTCGGCTGGCTCGCCTATCCGGTGATCGCGATCTCCGTGACGGGCGGCTGGTGGCCCGGCTGGCTGGCCCTGGTCGGCCCGCTGCTGATGTACTGGCTGCTCGTCCACGTCTCGGGCATCCCGCCGCTGGAGGCGCACATGCTGCGCAGCCGGGGCGACGCCTTCCGATCCTATATGGCGCGGACCAGCGCCTTCTTCCCCCTCCCACCCAGGAAAGCTTGATGGACATCATCGCCGCCGCCACAGCAGCCGTCGAACGGCTGCCGCTTCCCGACGCCGTGACCCTGGCGGGGGTCGAGTTCCTCGTCGGCCGCACCGGCCGCAAGCTGGCGAAGCAGCCCGACATCGAGGCCGCCTTCGCCCGCGACATGGACGGCTTCCCGATCGCGATCCACACCGACGACGCCAATGCCCAGCATTATGAGGTGCCGGCCGCCTTCTTCGACCTCTGCCTCGGCCCGCGCCGCAAATATAGCTGCTGCTATTATGAGGGACCGCAAACGACGATCGCCGAGGCCGAGGAAGCCGCCCTCGCCCAGACCGCCGAGCATGCCGGCCTGCGGGACGGGCAGGAGATATTGGAGCTCGGCTGCGGCTGGGGCTCGCTCAGCCTGTACATGGCCGCCCGCTATCCCAACGCGCGGATCACCGCGGTCTCCAATTCCCATTCGCAGCGCGAGCATATCGAGACGCTCGCCAGGGCGCAGGGATCGACCAACCTGACCGTCGTCACCTGCGACATGAACGATTTCCAGGCGGACGGCCGCTTCGATCGGGTCGTCTCGGTCGAGATGTTCGAGCATATGTCGAACTGGCGCGCGCTGCTGACCCGGGTGAAGGGCTGGCTGAAGCCCGACGGGCTGCTGTTCATCCACATCTTCACCCATGACCGGGCGAGCTACCGCTTCGACCATGGCGACAAGGCCGACTGGATCGCCCAGCATTTCTTCACCGGCGGGATCATGCCCAGCCACGGCCTGCTCCGCCATTTCCCCGACCTGTTCGCGGTCGAGCAGGAATGGCGCTGGAACGGCGAGCATTATGCCCGCACCGCGTTCGACTGGCTCGCCCGCTTCGACGCCAACCAGCCGGCGATCGCCGAGATATTCCGCCAGACCTACGGCGCCGACGCCAGGCTGTGGGAGCGGCGCTGGCGACTGTTCTTCCTGGCGACGGCCGGGCTGTTCGGCCACAAGGACGGCGTCCCCTGGGCGGTCAGCCACTATCGGCTGCGGCCGGCGGGGTAAGGCCGCCCGCCCCTATCAGATAGACGATATCGCGGGCGCGCGGCTTACCGGGCCGCACCGCCCTGCCCTACTCTTCCCGGCGAACGACGCGGAGAGGCGGCAGGATGGGCTATTCGGTGGAGACGCTCCGGGAGGGGCTGGGGTTCGGCAAGCAGGTCGTCGGCCTCGCCCGACAGGACATCGATCGGGAAGCGGTGCGCGCCGAACTGCGCGACCACTGGATCCGGGACGGCCTCGTCGTCTTTCGCGGCAGCGAGGTCACGCCCGAATTCCAGATCGCGCTGAGCCGGGTGTTCGGCGAGCTGGAGGTCCATCCGATCCCCGAGCTGCGATCCGCCGACCATCCCGAGCTGATCACCCTCGTCTCCGACAAGGACAAGGAAGGGCTGTTCGAGGTCGACGGCGTCGAATCGGTCGCCTTCCTGCCCTGGCATTCCGACCTGATCTTCGTCGACAGCATCAACCATGGCGGACTGCTGACCGCGAAGACGATCGCGAGCTGGGGCGGGCAGACCGGCTTCATCGACCAGGTCCAGGCCTATGAGCTGCTGCCCGAGACGCTGAAGGCGGAGATCGAGGGGCTGGAGATCGTCTACCAACTCTGCGTCAATCCCGGCGGCTCGCGCTACGGGACCAGGAGCCGGGTGCGCACCATCCTGACCGGCGATTTCGAGAAATCGGTGGGGCCGCGCCTCGACGCCGATTATCCACCGGTCGTCCATCCGGTCGTGTTCGTCCAGCCGGATACCGGCCGCAAGGTGCTCAACGTCTCGCCGTTCGGCGCCCAGCATATCCTGGGCCATGACGATGAGGCCGGCCATGCGCTGCTCGGCCGCCTGGTCGATCACCTGACCGCCTGCCCCGCCTATTTCCACCAATGGCAGCCGTCGGAGATGCTGCTGTGGGACAATTGGCGGATGGCGCATTGCGTCACCGGCGCGGCCCCCGACGAGGTGCGGATCATGGAGCGCACGACGATCATGGGCGATTACGGCCTCGGCCGCCGCCTGCACGGGCGGAAGGCGGCCTGACCGGCCCGCATCGTCAATCCTCGCGGAACGCCTCCCGCCGGACCGTCTCCGCCTCCTCGAGATAGCGGCGCCGGGCATAGCGTTCGGTGACGACGCCGACCACCCGGCCTTCCGGGTCCACGACCGCCAGCTCGTCGGCTCCGGCAGCGTCGAACCGGTCGAGGATCGCCTCGATGCCGCTCGTCGGCTGGAGCGTCGCGTCGCCGAGCGTCGCCAGCGCGTCGATCCGCGTGGCCTGGTCGAGATCGGACCGGTAGGCGGCAGCGGTCGGGACGATCCCGCCATAATGGCCGTCGGCGTCGACCATCACCGCGCGGCTGGTCGACCCCAGCGGGATGCGCATGCGGAACTCGGCGATCGTCATGTCGGCCTGCACAGGCACCCAGTCGCGCCGCATCAGCCGGCCCGCGTTGAGATCGAGCGCCCAGCCGACGTCGCGCGGCCCGCGCACCCCGGCGCCGCGCAGGTGCAGCCGCCATGTCGAGAAGGAATAGCCGAACATCTCGCGCGTGAAGGCGCTCGACACCAGCGACGCGGTCAGCACCACGCCCATCAGGCCGAAATCGCGGGTCGTCTCCAGCACCAGGATCGACAGGGTCATCGGCCCGCCGACGATCGCCACGCTCAGCGCCGCCATCCCCACCAGCGCCGCGTCGGTGACGTCGACCATCGGCCCCAGCGGGCCGAGGGCGAGCAACTGCGCATAGATCTGCCCGACCAGCGAACCGAGGAAGAGCGAGGCGAAGAACAGGCCTCCCCGGAAGCCGAAGCTGAGCGAGATGACCGAGGCCGCGATCTTCAGCACCAGGACGACGACGAGGAAGGTCGTCGCGGGATGCAGCAGCAGGTTGAGATGCAGCGCCCCATGTCCGGCGGACAGCGATTGCGGCGACATCAGCGCGATCGGCATCAGGATGAGGCCACCGACCAGCGGCCGCCAGCCGTCCAATATCTTCCAGCCCTGCACCCGGCGCTCGGTGGAGGTGACGAGCCGCATCACCAGGATGCCGAGGCCGGCGCACAACAGGCCGAGCAGCGCGAACAGCAGATAGTCGACGCTGGTCACCGTCCGCTCGGCGCTCGACACGAGGAGATAGGGCTCGACGCCGAGCGCGCGGGTGACGAACGCCGCCGCCAGCGCCGCGCCCATCACCGGCGCGATCGCGGCCGGCGTGTAATTGCCGATGACGATCTCGAACGCATAGAAGGCGCCGGTCAGCGGGGCGCCGAACGCCGCGCCCACCGCCGCCCCCGCCCCGGCGCCGACCAGCGTCCTCAGGTCGCCGCGCCGCAGCTTGAGCCATTGGCCGAGCATCGAGGCGACGCCGCCGCCGACCTGCGCATAGGCGGCCTCCAGCCCGACCGACGCCCCCGCGCCGTTGGAGATGATCGTCTGCGCGGCGATGACGAGATTGTCCGCCGGCGGAATCCGCCCGCCGTGCAGCGCATTGGCCTCGACGACGTCGACCAGCGGCCTGCTGCGCCGCCGCACCAGCCGCGACAGGAGGATCAGCAGCAGCCCGCCGATCGGCAGGGCCAGTAGCTTCCATGGGTGGTGGATCGATCCCAGCGCGCTGAGCCGGTTGATCGTGACGCCGTAGAAGAGCTGCTGCAAGCCATGAGCCAACGCCTGCTGGACATTGGTCAGCAGCCCCGCCGCCAGGCCGACGATCGTCGCGAGCAGGATGAAGGCCGCCTCGCTCTCGCGCAGCCGCCGTCGCTGGCGGAGCGCGAGGGACAACAGGAGCGACCTCAACGAACGGCGCATCAGCCCTCGGCCGGCGACAGGCGGCGGCGGTCAGTCACCCGGCACATTCTCCCCCCTGCCCCAGTCGCGGCCCTCGAAGGGGGTGATGGCGACCTTCAGATCCTCCCAGCCGTCGATGCAGCGCAGCGAGATGCTGATCCCCTCGGGGTGCGAGCGCGGCCGGTAGAAGCTCTTGATCCCGCATTGCCCGCAGAAGATGTGGCGCGCCTTGCCCGATCCGAAGCGATAGGTGGTCGTCTCGCGCTGGCCTTCGATCAGGCGGAAGCGGCTGTCGGGCACGATCAGGTGCAGATAGCCCGTCATCGAACAGATCGAGCAGTTGCAGTCGAGTATCTCGAGCGGCTCCTCGCCGACCTCGGCCTCGAACCGCACCAGCCCGCAATGGCAGCCGCCTTCCACCCTCACGCCCTCAGCCCTTCGTCGCCAGCCGGGTGAGCAGGAAGCCGCCGGTCGATCCGACCGCGGAGACGAAGGTGCCCCACGCCATGTCCGCCAGGGTGATCCGGGTCGACCAGACCGACAGGGTCGCCTGGTTGGTCAGGTCGTAGGTCGCATAGGCGAAGAAGCCGAACAGCGCGCCCTTGACCAGCGCCGTCCGCCACGCGCCCGCGACCAGCGCCGGGTGGACCGCGAAGACGATCAGGCCGGCGATGTAGAGCGCATAGAAGACGATCGCCGGCGCCATGCGCGGCTCGGGCGCCAGGATCGCGCCGATGATCGGTCGGTAGAGCGAAGGGCCGACCTGGGTCAGCCAGACGGCGTCGACGATCGCGAAGACGACGAGCGTCGCAAAATAGGCGATGATGATGCGGGTCATGCGGGCCTCCCCCTGTTCGCCGCCTTCATGAACGAAGCGCCGGGCGTCGTCATCCCCTCCGCTGCCGTCCTTGTCTTTTCGCCGGCAAGCGCCGATGTAGCGGGCGCCGGTGTGGGCCCGGCCAAGATTCGGGGAACGCATGTCGGTTTCAGAGCGTGGCAAGAGCAACGCCACCGTCTTCATCGTCGCCACCATCCTGATCGACGCGATCGGCTTCGGCATCGTCATCCCGGTGCTGCCGCGCCTCGTCATGGAGGTCGGCCAGCTCGACCTGCCCGCGGCGATCCGCGTGGGTGGGTGGCTGTCGGTCGTCTATGCGCTGATGCAGTTCCTGTGCGGGCCGCTCGCCGGCAATCTCGGCGATCGCTTCGGCCGCCGGCCGGTGCTGCTGCTGTCGCTCGCCGGCCTCGCCGTCGACTATGTGCTGATGGGGTTTGCCCATACGCTCGCTTTGCTGTTCCTCGGGCGGCTGATCGCCGGCGTGTTCGGCGCGTCGTTCAGCCCGGCGACCGCCGCGCTGGCCGACATCACCGCGCCCGAGGACCGCGCCAAGCGCTTCGGGCTGGTCGGCGCCGCCTTCGGCATCGGCTTCATCCTCGGCCCGGCGCTCGGCGGCATCCTCGGCGAGTTCGGGCACCGCATGCCCTTCTACGCCGCCGCGATCTGCTCGGCGCTCAACTTCACGTTCGGCTTCTTCTTCTTTCCCGAGACGTTGCCGCCGGAGAAGCGCCGGCCCTTCAGCTTCGCCCGCGCCAACCCGGTCGGCGCGCTGCTGCAGGCGCGCAAGATGCGCGGCGTGCTGGGGCTGTCGGGCATCCTGCTGCTGTGGAACATCGCCTCGATGGTCTATCCGGCGACCTGGTCCTTCTTCGCGATCGCCCAATATGGCTGGTCGAACGGGATGATCGGCCTGTCGCTGGCGCTCGCCGGCATCTCCATGGCGGTGGTCCAGGCCACCGTTCTCGGCCGGGTGATCAAGCGCTTCCGCGAGCGGCGCACCGCGATGATCGGGGTCGCCGTCGCCGCGTTCGGCTATCTCGGCTACGCCCTCGTGCCCTATGCCTGGTTCGGCATGATCGTCATCGTGATCACCGCGCTGCAGGCGCTGGTCCAGCCGTCGATCACCGCGCTGATGTCGCAGCGCGCCCCCGCCGACGCGCAGGGCGAGATGCAGGGCTTCATCGGCAGCCTCAACGCGGTCGGCGCGATCGCGGCGCCGCTGCTGCTCAACCCCGCGCTCGCCTGGTTCACCGGCCCCGACGCGCCGGTCCATTTCCCCGGCGCGGCCTTCGTCATCGCCTCGGCCTTCGCCTTCGCCGCGCTCCTGTCGCTGGCGATGACGCGGCGGATACGCGACGATGCGGCGGTGGATCAGATGCCGTCGGCGACCGGGGCGTAGCCGAGCAGGACGAGGCCCTCGCCGATCGCCGCGATGCAGCGGTCGACGGTCAGCGGGTCGGTCGAGCGAACGACGAAATTGGCGCCGACCCGGCCCTCGCGGAAGAACGGATAGCTGCCGATCTGCGCCCCCGCATGGGCGCGCTCGGTCTCGCGCAGCAGGTCGGCGATCTCGCTTTCCGGGACCCAGCAGCCGATCGTCCGCGACAGCACCGGCAGGCCGCCTTCGAGCTGGTCGGAGAGCGCCTCCAGCATCAGCCCGGCGATATGCGGCACCCCCGCGAGGATGAAGATGTTGCCGAGGCGGATGCCGGGCGCGCCCGACATGGCGTTCTCGATCAGCTCGGCCCCATCGGGAACGCGCGCCATGCGCAGCCGCGCGTCGGTCAGGCCGCCGCGCGTCGCATAATAGCCTTCCAGCGCGGCGCGGGCCTTGGGATGGACGACCACCGACACGCCCAGCGCCCGCGCGATCGCGTCGACGGTGATGTCGTCATGGGTCGGACCGATGCCGCCGGTGGTGAACAGATAGTCGTTGCGCGCCTTGAGCTGATGCACCGCCTCGCCGATCGCGTCCATGTCGTCGGCGACGACGCGGACCTCGGCCAGCCTGATCCCCTGCAGGTTGAGCCAGGTCGCGACCTGCCCGACGTTCCTGTCCTGGGTCCGCCCCGACAATATCTCGTCGCCGATGACGAGCAGGGCCGCCGTCCAGATTCGCTCTTCTGTTTCCGGGCCGATCATGATGGTCCCATAGAGCGGGATCGGCGGAGGGGGAAGCACCCTGCACCCCTTCCCTTCCGCATTTCCCGCCCGCGGCCCGTCGGCGCTCGCAATAGGGCCGGAGATCGCCTATATGACGGGGATGACCACCTACATCACCGCCGACGACGCCGCCGCCTCCCATCCGCGCACGGGGGCGATCAAGCTCCACGGGCCGTCCGGGTTCGCCGGGATGCGCGCCGCCGGCCGGCTGGCCGCCGAGATCCTCGACGCGCTCGCCCCCCATGTCGTGCCCGGGGTCGAGATGCAGGAGCTCGACCGGATCGTCTACGACATGACGGTGGCGGCGGGCGCGGTGCCCGCGACGATGAACTATCGCGGCTATACCCATAGCTGCTGCATCAGCATCAACCATGTCGTCTGCCACGGCATCCCGAGCGAACGAACGCTGAAGGACGGCGACATCGTCAACATCGACGTCACCCCGCTGCTCGACGGCTGGCACGGCGACAGCAGCCGGATGTACCTGGTCGGCGACGTCGGCATCAAGGCGAAGCGGCTGGTCGACGTCACCTATGAATGCCTGATGCTGGGGATCGAGCAGGCGAAGCCCGGCAACCATCTCGGCGACATCGGCCACGCGATCCAGCGCCATGCCGAGAAGCATCGCTACGGCGTGGTCCGCGACTTCTGCGGCCATGGCCTCGGCCGGGTGTTCCACGACGCACCCGAGGTCGTCCATGTCGGCCGCCCCGGCGCCGGGCCCGAGCTGCGCCCCGGCATGTTCTTCACGATCGAGCCGATGATCAACATCGGCCGGCCCGACGTGAAGCTGCTCGACGACGGCTGGACCGCGGTGACGCGCGACCGGTCGCTCTCCGCCCAGTTCGAACATTCGATCGGCATCACCGAGGACGGCTGCGAGATCTTCACCGCCAGCCCCAAGGGACTGCACCAGCCGCCCTATATCTGATCACCATATCCGATCAGCCGGGGCGACCGTCCAAGATCAATCCATGGGCACAAACTGCCCATTTTTCAGGCATGCCGCTGATAGATGCCGTCTTTTGCGGCAATGCGGCAGAATATCGCCCCGTTCCGCCCCAGCGTCCTTGCGACTCGCGGGATCGCACGCCATGGAAGGCCCGCAAGCGCTGGCCGGGGAGGGCACGGGTGAAGAAAATCGAAGCTATCATCAAGCCGTTCAAGCTGGATGAGGTCAAGGAAGCCCTCCACGAGGTGGGCGTCTCCGGCATCACCGTGACCGAGGCGAAGGGCTTCGGCCGCCAGAAGGGGCATACCGAGCTCTATCGCGGCGCGGAATATGTGGTCGATTTCCTGCCGAAGGTGAAGCTGGAGGTCGTCGTCGACGACAGCCTGGCCGACCGCGTGGTCGAAGCAATCGCTTCCGCGGCGCAGACGGGTCGCATCGGCGACGGCAAGATCTTCATCCTGCCGGTCGAAGGCGCGGTCCGCATCCGGACGGGAGAGAGGGACGCCGACGCGATCTGAATCGCGTCAGGCCGTCGCAACCGGGCGCAACGATCGCCCGAAACATTTCAATGGATTTTCTCACGGGGAAGGCAAGGCACATGGCGAACAAGCCCGCTGACGTTCTTAAACTGATCGAGGACAAGGAGATCGAGTGGGTCGATCTTCGCTTCACCGACCCCAAGGGCAAGTGGCAGCACCTGACCATGGTCGCCAGCGTCGTCGGCGAGGACGAGCTGACCGACGGCTTCATGTTCGACGGTTCGTCGATCGAGGGCTGGAAGGCGATCAACGAGTCCGACATGATCCTGAAGCCCGACCTGGACGCGGTCTGGATCGATCCCTTCTCGGCGACCCCGATGCTGATCCTCGTCTGCGACATCGTCGAGCCCTCGACCGGCGAGCTGTACGGCCGCGACCCGCGCTCGACCGCGAAGCGCGCCGAGGCCTATGTGAAGTCGATCGGCATCGGCGACACCGTCTATGTCGGGCCGGAAGCCGAGTTCTTCATGTTCGACGACGTCCAGTTCGAGACGAGCTACAACACCAGCTATTATCGCCTCGACGACATCGAGCTGCCGACCAACAGCGGCAAGGCGCTCGAAGGCGGCAATCTGGGCCACCGCCCGCGCGCCAAGGGCGGCTATTTCCCGGTCGCCCCGGTCGACAGCGCGGTCGATATCCGCGCCGAGATGGTCTCGACCATGCTCGAAATGGGCCTGCCCTGCGACAAGCACCACCATGAGGTCGCCGCGGCGCAGCACGAGCTCGGCCTGACCTTCGGCACGCTGGTCACCACCGCCGATCGCATGCAGATCTACAAATATGTCTGCTGGCAGGTCGCGCAGGCCTACGGCAAGACCGTGACCTTCATGCCGAAGCCGATCAAGGAAGACAACGGCTCGGGCATGCACACCCACATGTCGATCTGGGACAAGGGCCAGCCCCTGTTCGCGGGCAACGGCTATGCCGGCCTGTCGGACACCTGCCTCTATTTCATCGGCGGCGTGATCAAGCATGCCAAGGCGCTCAACGCCTTCACCAACCCGACCACCAACAGCTACAAGCGGCTGGTGCCGGGCTATGAGGCCCCGGTGCTGCTCGCCTATTCGGCGCGCAACCGTTCGGCCTCGTGCCGCATCCCCTATGGCACCGGCGCCAAGGCGAAGCGTGTCGAGTTCCGCTTCCCCGACGCGATGGCCAATCCCTATCTCTGCTACGCGGCGCTGCTGATGGCGGGCCTCGACGGCATCGAGAACAAGATCCATCCGGGTGAGGCGATGGACAAGAACCTCTATGATCTTCCGCCGGAAGAGCTGGCCGAGGTTCCGACCGTGTGCGGTTCGCTCCGCGAGGCGCTCAACTCGCTCCAGGCCGACCATGGCTTCCTCACCAAGGGCGGCGTCTTCACCGAGGACCAGATCGAGGCCTATCTCGAGCTCAAGTGGCCGGAAGTCGCCCGCTGGGAAATGACCCCGAGCCCGGTCGAGTTCGACATGTACTTCTCGAACTGATCCGCCGAAAGGCGCTTCGAGAAAGGGCTCCGGGGCCAGTGCCCCGGGGCCCTTTTCTCTTTTGGTTGCCAGCCGGCGGACCCACGCTTATTGCCCCGCGCAGGATCCCCCGCATGAACGCCCCCGAACCCATCCAGTCCGAAAACGCGTCGCACGGCTTGCCGTTCGGCGAGTTCGTCGCGCTGATGGCGTCGCTGATGGCGGTCAATGCCCTCGGCATCGACATCATGCTGCCCGCGCTCGGCCGGATCGGCAGCGAGCTGGGCGTGTCGGTGGAGAACCACCAGCAGCTCGTCATCGCGGTCTATATCGGCGCGTTCGGCTTCGGGCAGCTCGTCCACGGCCCGCTCGCCGACCGCTTCGGCCGCCGCCCGCTCCTGCTCGGCACGATGGGCATCTATGCGCTGATGAGCTTCATCGCCGCCCATGCCGGCAGCTTCGAGCTGCTGCTGGTGGCCCGCGCGCTGCAGGGCTTCGTCGCGGCGTCGACCCGCGTGCTGTCGATCTCGATCGTGCGCGACTGCTATGCCGGCCGCCGCATGGCGCGGGTGACGTCGCTCTGCTTCATGGTGTTCCTGGCGGTGCCGATCCTCGCCCCGACGCTGGGCCAGCTCATCCTGATCGTCGCCCCGTGGCACTGGATCTTCTACCTGCTCGGCGCCTTCAGCCTGTTCGTCGCGCTATGGGCATGGCTGCGGCTGCCCGAGACGCTGGCCCCCGATCGCCGCCGCTCGATCGCGCTCGCCTCGATCCTCGACGCGACGCGGACGACGCTGCGCGACCGCCTCTCGCTGGGCTATGCCCTCGCCTCGGCGGTCGTCTATGGCGGGCTGGTCGGCTTCCTCAACAGTTCGCAGCAGATCTTCGCCCACAGCTTCCACGCGCCCGAGCTGTTCGCGCCCGGCTTCGCCGCGATCGCGGTGATGATGGGCATCGCTGCGCTGCTCAATTCGCGGATCGTCGAGCGGCTGGGCACCCGCCTCGTCTCGCACAGCGCGCTGATCGCGATGATCCTGCTGTCGCTCGTCCGGCTCGCCGTCGTCCTGTCCGGCCGGGAGACGGTGCTGATCTTCGCGCTGTTCCAGGGGACGACGATGTTCCTGTTCGGCCTGACCGGATCGAATTTCAGCGCGATGGCGATGGAACGCGTCGGGCATATCGCCGGCACCGCCTCGTCGATCCAGGGCTTCATGCAGAGCCTGATCGGAACGCTGATCGGCATCGCCATCGGCCAGACGTTCAGCGGCACCACCCTGCCCCTGACGCTGGGCTTCCTGATCGGGTCGTCGGCGGCGCTGCTGATCGTCCTCGTCGCCGAGCGCGGGCGCCTGTTCCGGGCGCATAATTGCCGCCCGACGACCCTGGCCTGAAAGGTCAGCCGCGCTTCTGCGCGCGCAGGGCATCCAGGCTGAGCGGCCCCGGGCCGGCGAAGACCAGGTAGAGGAAGATGAAGCAGTAGAGGATCGCCGCGTCGCCCATATTGTTCACCGGCCAGAAGTTCTTCGGCATGTGGCCGATGAAATAGGCCACCGCCATGGTGCCCGAGGCGAGGAACGCCGCCGGCCGCGTGAACAGCCCCAGCGCGATGAGCAGGCCGGCGCCGAACTCGACGATCCCGGCAAAAGCGGCGGGATTGTCGAGCGCCCAGCCCGACCCGGCGCGTTCGCCGCCCGGGAAGGAGAGGTATTTCTGCGTCCCATGGGCCAGGAACAATAATCCCGACATGATGCGCAACACGCTCAGCATCAGCGGGCGGTTCTGATCGAGGCTGTTCATCGGCTTCCTCCCCGTCTCGTTACGGCAGGCGAACATAGCACAGGATGGTCCGCTGCCAAGCAGCGGCTCGGAGCGGCCTAGAACATCGAGTTTTATCCGGCCCGCTCATCCTGAGGTGGGACTGAGCCTTGGCGAAGGCCCGTATCGAAGGATATCTCGAGCATCGAACGCCCCTTCGAGACAGCATTTCGGCTACGCTCAATGCTTCCTCAGGGTGAGCGGAGTTGGAGACGCCAAGGTTATAAACCTCAATAGTCCTTCGACACCTTCACGCTGGCGCTCTGCCGGCCGATGGTGGAGATGCTCGACAGCAGCGACAGCCAGCGGGTGATCTGGAACTCGATCCGCGTCGCCGAATAGCCCTGCCCGTCGCTGATCACCTCCACATAGGTGCGCCGGCCGATATATTTGCCGGCGGCGATCGAGGTGCCGATGCCGATCGTCGGATCGGCGGGCAGGATGCGCAGGCGATCGAGCCCGGCGGCGCGGCGCACCGCGTTGATCGGGTTGAGCCCCCCGCCCCCGCCGCGCAGCGACCCGACCGCCGCCGCGAGCTGGAGCGCCTCGGGCGCCGACAGGTTGGTGATCGAGGTGCCGAACAGCAGCCGCGACAGCAGTTCGTCCTCGGGCAGCGCGGGAATGCTGCTGAAGTGTATCTCGGGCTTCTGCCCGGTGCCGCTGACCGTGATCGTCGCGCTGACGCCGTTGAGATTGGCCTTGGCGGTGATGTCGAGCAGCGGATCGGGCGGGGTTTCGCCGAGGAAGCGGATCGCGCCGCGATCGAGATCGAAGCGGCGGCCGGCGAACTCGTAGCCGCCGCGCACCAGGTCGACCCGGCCGTTGATCGCCGGATTGTCGATCGTGCCGCCGAGGTGGAGCTTGCCGCGCCATTCGCTGTCGAGGCCGAGGCCGGTGACCGCGAGCTGGTTGCGCGAATCCACGTCGATGTCGAGCTTCCACGACAAGGGCCGCTGGACGTCGTCCTCGTCGTCGGGGCGGTTGAGCTCGACCGTGTCGAACTGCGGGATCGTCGCGACCGCCGCGGCACGGCCGAGCTGGAAGCGGCCTCGCACCAGCCGGACGTCGCCGCCGATCGTGCCGCTGCCGCCGTCCGAACGGATCGTGATCGGACCGGTCACGATCGCGCCGATATCGTCGCGGTTGATGAGCTGGGCGTTCTGCGCGTCGAGCGAGACGTCCATGCCGATGCCCTTCTCCGCCGCGAAGTCGAACGCGGCGCGGCCGGCGATGGTGCCGCCGCCCCGCGTCTGGCCGGACAGCTTGTCGACCAGCAGCCGCGATCCGTTGAAGCGGCCGGTCGCGGCGATGTTGGTGATCACCGTGCCGGTCACCGCGCTTTCCAGGCGCGCCTGGGTCGAGCGCAGCGATCCCCGGATCACCGGATTGGCGCCGGTGCCGCTGATGTCGGCGCCGATCGACACCGGCCCCGATATGTCGATCGTCTCGACCCCGATCAGGCGCCACAGCGTGTCGGCCGGGCCGCCATAGCGGAGCTGCGCGAGCAGGTTGCCGCTCATCAGCCGGTCGGGCAGCGCGCCGGTCGCCGGCAGGTTGGTGATCCGCGCCTGCCCACGTCCGATCACCTTGCCGCCGCTCGACACCACCGCCCGCGCGGCGGCGACATTCTCGGTCAGCACGCCCGCCAGCGCGACATCGGCAGGGCGCGAGGTCAGCACCAGGCCCGAGCGCGACAGGCCACGGATCTTGAGGTTGACGCGGCCGGTGGGGATGCGCGCGCCGCGCTGGAGCCGATAGTCGACGTCGCCGGTCGCGACGCCCGACAGGCCCAGCCCCGGATAGAAGATGTCGAGCACCGACAGCGGCATCGCCTGGATGCCGGCCTTGACCTCGTTGGTCGCACTGCCGAAGCGGCCGGCGAGCGTCGCCTTGCCGCTGCCGAAGCTGAGGGTGGTCGGTTCGAGACGCCAGGCGTCGGGCTCGCGCCGCAGCACGGCCGGGCCGTCGAGCCGGATCGGCTTCTGGTCGATCGTGCCGTCGGCGGTCAGGCTGACGCTGTCGGGGGTGAGACGGGCGACCGTCGCCAGTTCGAAGCCGCGCCCGCGCGATCCGGCGAGGTTGGCGCTGATCGTCCCGCTCTCGCCCTTGAGCGCGATCGTCGCGCGGCCGCGGCCGAGGGTGATGCCGCGCATCGTCGTGCCGAACAGGGCGACGGTGGCGTTGACCTGCACCCCGGCCGGATCGAGCAGCACGGTGCCGTCGAGCCGCCCACGGCCGACCGTGAACGGCACCGCCGCCCCGATGGTGGCACGGCGGGCGCGCAGATGCCCCTCGATCTTCTGCAAGCCCTGTTCGACCGAGAAGAGCAGCGGACCGGTGACGGTGCCGTCGGCCAGGTCGATGCGCCCGGTGAAGCCGTTCGGATCAGAGCGCAGGCTGCCGCTGCCCTTGGCGCCGCTGACCGCGAAGTTCGCGACCTGGATGGTGGCGGGCTGGTTGGCCGGCAGCAGGATCGCGCCGCTGCTGCCCCACGGGCCGAGGTGCGAGCCGCCCGTCGCGCTATAGGCGAAGCCCTGCGCGGTCGGGTCGAGCTTCACCGCGACGTTGACGAGGCCCAGCGCCTGCACCGGGCTGGCGAGGACGAGGTCGATCTTCGGCCGGCTGATATCGCCGTCGAGGGTGATCTGGACCGGGCCATATTGCGCCTGGGTGCCGCTGCCCTTGAAGTAGAAACTGCCGTCGCGACGGCGGAAGCCGTTGCCGGTCAGGCGGATGCCGGGCCCGGTCAGCACCAGCCGCTCGAAATGGAGCACGCCGTCCGGCCCGCGCCGGAGCTGCGTGTCGATCGACGGCAGCCCGCCGGCCAGCGATCGCAGGAAGGCATTGTCGAACCGGCGCACCCAGGCGCGCCCGCGCCCGGCGACCACCGTGCCGCGCCCGCCCGCGCCGGGGACGACCTTCAGGTCCGAATTGACGTCGACGATGCCGATGCCAGGGATGAAATAGCGCAGCAATTTTCCTGTCAGGGCAACGTCATAGGCGCCGGTCCGCAGGTCGAGGCTGAGCGAGAGCTGCCCCGCCAGCTTGTCCGAGCTGAGCCGCAGCTTCTCGCCGGTCACCTTCTGCGCGGTCACCTGCAACACGCCGTCGACCTTGAGATTGCCGAGGATGCCGCCGGCGACGTCGCCGACCCCCGTCACCCGCCGCGCCGACAGGCGGACCGGCAGCTTGACCGGCGGATCGGACAGCTTGCCCTTGCCCTCGGCGCGGACGATGTCGAACCCGGTCGTGTCGAAGGCGACATGCTCGGCGGTCAGCGCATAGGCATAGTCCGCCGTGCCGAACGGCCCGTCGAAGCTGGCGTGCAGCCGGATGTTGCGCCCGGTCATGTTGGGGAACATCGCCTGGGGACGCAGCAGCTTGGCGTCGACGACCACTCCGTCGAATGCCGAAGCCGCCAGGTCGAGCGTACCCGAGGCGGCGATCTCCAGCGCGGGCGTCGCGATCGACAGCGTGCCGCCGAGCTGCCGGTCGACCAGCGTCGCCGCGCCGTTGATCCGGATCGTCGGATCGGACAGGCGCTGCAACTTGCCCGACAGCAGGCGGCTGGGCGCGAGCGAGCCGTCGAGGGCATATTTGCCGCGATCGGCGGCCAGCCGCAGGTCGACCAGCCGGATATCGCCGACGTCCATCGTCGCCCGGCCCTTCCAGGCGGACCAGCGCCCGGTGCCGGAGATGACGCCGTCGACGGGCTTCTTCCATCGCGTCGCCCCGGCGATGACGCCGTCGGCCGGACCGACCAGCCGCGCGTCGAGGTCGAAGCGGTCGCGGTCGGGCTCCGAATCGAGCTGGAGCGTCAGCCGGTCGCGCGCGCTCGACGCGGCATCGAGCTTGAGCAGCACCCGGCCGTCATGGATGTCCGCCTCCGCCGCGATGCGGACGATATGGCGCCGCCCGGCGACCGGCGGTTCGAGCCGCAGCTTCGCGACGCGCAGCCGCCCGACATGGATGTCGAACCCCGGCAGCAGCGGCCCCTTCTTGGGCGACGGCTGCAACTTCGGCTTGCGATGCAGGATCAGCAGGTCGGTATCGACGCTCCTGATCCACAGCTTGTTCGCGACCCAGGCGGCGGGCCGCCAGTCGAGCGCGATCTCGGGCGCTTCCAGGAACAGGCCCTGATTGTCGTAGAGGCGCAGGTCGCGGAGCGTGGCGCGGTTCCAGATCGAGCCGTCGATCCGGCCGATGCGGATGCGCAGCCCCGACGATGGCCTGAGCGCGCCGATCCGATCGATGATCAGCCGATGGCCGGGGGCGCTGTCGAGCATCCAGATCGCGGCCGAGAGCAGCAGCAGCACCGACAGCAGGCCGATCGCTACGAAGCGCAGCACCGGGTGGCGCCGGCGCCAGGCCTCGACCTTCTCCTCGACCATGGCGATCTCGTCGGCCATCAGAAGGCCTGCCCGAGCGAGACGTAGACGGCGATCCGCGAATCGCCGGCCCGCCGGTTGAGCGGCGTGCCGACGTCGACGCGGATCGGACCGAAGCTGGTATAATAGCGGACGCCGATGCCGGCGCCGTAGCGCAGGTTGCTGAAGGTCGGCAGCCGCGCCGAATAGAGATTGCCGCCGTCGATGAACGGCACCACGCCGAAATCGCCGAAGCGGACGCGCGCCTCGATCGAGAATTCGGCGAGGCTGCGGCCGCCGGCCGGATCGCCGTTGATGTCGACCGGGCCGATCTTCTGATAGCCGTAGCCCCGCACCGATCCACCGCCGCCCGCGTAGAAGCGCCGGGTCGGCGCGATCCGCTCGGCCGACGCGCCGATGATCGATCCGAAGCGGACCCGCCCGGCGATCACCGTCCGCCCGCCGACCGGCAGATAGGAGCTGCCGTCGACCTGCGCCTTCACATAGCCGAAGGCGCCGCCTTGCAGCGACAGCTCGGGCGAGACGCGCGCGGCGAGGCGATAGCCGCGGGTCGGGTTGAGCAGATCGTCCGACCCGTCATAGGACAGGCTCGAAGGCAGCGCGCCGATCAGATATTGGCGGCTGCGCGGCGCGCCGGTCGCCTTGACGGTGTCCTGTTCCTTCGACGCCACCAACTCGACGCCGTAGGACCAGGTCCATTTCTTCTGCCAGATGATGTTGGTCTGCCGTTCGAGCCCGGCGCCGATGGTGAGGCTGCGCGCCTCATAGGCGTTCTGGTCGAGATGGCTGAGGATGACCTGGCCGGTGAGGACCCGGTCGCGCGCCTTGTAGTTGTTGCGACGCAGCGTCGCGCCGAGCGACTGTTCCTGGGTGCCGAGTACGCCGCGGAAGGTGACCGCGCCTTCGGGCCGGACTAGGTTGCGATGCTGCCAGCTCGCCTCCAGCCGATAACCCTCGCCGGTGCCGTAGCCGATCGCGCCGGCAACGGTGCGCGGCGGCGCGGGCTCGAGCTTAACGGCGATGTCGACGACCTGCGGGTCGGCGGTCGCCACCGGCTTGATCGTGACCGCCGAAACCAGGCTGGTCTGGATCAGCGCGCGGCGGAAATCCTCCATCCGCGCGGCGTCGTACATGTCGCCGGTCCGGAAGCGCGCGATCCGGCCGAGATGCTTGGCGCTGAACAGCCGCTCGCCGTCGATCCTGATCTTGCCGATCCGCTGGGCATAGCCGGGCTCGACATCGACCGCGAGCCGCACCGCATGCTCGTCATGGTCGACGGTGAGCTTGGGCTCGCCGATCTTGGCGAAGACGAAGCCCTCATGCCCGAGCTCGGCCTTGAGCGCGCCCAGCCCCGCCTCGATCCGGTCCGAATCGGCCGGCTGGCCGGCTTCGAGCCCGAAGGCGCGGCGAAGTTGCGCGGCGACGTCGCCGGCCGCATCGATCCCGCCGAAATCGATCCCCGACAGCGTGTAGAGCTCGCCGGGCCGGACGACGAGGGAGACGCCGAGCCGGCCGGTCTTCTCATCCTCGATCCGGGTCGAGACGCGCGCGTCATAATAGCCGGCGGCGCGCAGCAGCTCGTTGAGCAGCGCCTCGTCCTGCCGGGCGCGCCGGTCGATCTGCGCGGTGTTGCCGGCGCCCTTGCCTTCCTCCAGCGCGGAGAGCTGGCGGAAGCGGGAACGGATCGCGCTCTCGGTCTCGGGCGGCACCCCGTCCTTGCCCGAAAGGCCGGTGATGTCGACGCCGTAGCGCCGGTCGGCCTGCGCATCGGAAAGCGTCGATTCCGCCGTGGCGCCGGTCGCGGAGCCGGCGTCGGCAGGTTGCTCGCCCGCGGTATCGGCCGCCTCGGGCCAGTCGACCTCCATGCCCGGCAGCGGCGCCATCTCGGTCGAGGGATCGAGTTCGGGAAGCTCGGCGGGATCATCGGAGGCGGCGGGCGGAGGCGCGGGTTGCGCCTGCGCCGCGGCCGACACGCATAACATGGCACCCAGTACGATCGATCGGGCGCTGGTCGGCCAACGGGCGTTACGCATGGCACGACCCTAGGGTCGAAACCCAATGATCGCAATGGCCGGGGCGGCGGATGATGCCGCTCCGTCGCCCGGTCATCGCATCAATGAACGGTGCCGACCGCGATATCGAGGGTCAGGAGCGACAGGAAGCGCTCCATCTGCCGCCACTCGCAGAAGCGGATAGCATTGCCGAGCTCGCGATAATGCCGGCTGCGCGCGGCGGCCTCGTCGACGGCCATCACGCCGAACTCGCGGATCAGCGCCTCGGCCTGGTCGATGCTGGTGCGATCCGCGATATAGAAAATCTCTTCCAACCCCGGCCCCTTCCCGTGCGACGCCAGACCCCACACAAGAGCCGTGCCACGACCGGCAAATCCCGCGCCGTCAACGGGATGATTGGTGAACGGCGCGTTGACCGCGTCCCATGCCGGCACGCCTCGTCCCACGGCGGGACAGGCGGGACGAACGCTGGCGCGCGGCGCGGCGGCGTGGCATGGGGACGGCCATGGAACAGAATAGCGGAAAAGCCTCCCGCGCGGGCGGCGCGATCCTCGCCTTCACGATCGTCGCCGGGGCGATCGTCGGCAATCATTACGGCCAGCCGTCGATCGGGACGCTGATCGGCACCGGCGTCGGCGTGGCGATCGCGGTCATCCTCTACCTGATCGATCGCGCCCGAAGCTGAGCGTTCGACGGGCTACAGCTTCCGGCCGCACCACAACACGCGGCCGATCACCTGCAACGTCGCCGGATCGAAGCCGGCGATCTCCGGATGAGCCGGATTGTCGCTGTGGACGACGAGGCCACGGTCGTCGCGGAGCAGCCGCTTGACCATCAGCAGGTCGTCGAGCCGCAGCACATAGATACCGCCCGGACGGATTTCGCTGGCGTCGCGATCGACCAATATGTCGTCGCCGTCGTGCAGGGTCGGCTCCATCGATTCCCCGGCGACCCGGATGATCGACAGCGCTGCCCGCCGCCCCGCGCCGAGATCGCGCAGCAGCCCGTCGTCGAAGGCGATCGGGCGATCGCGCTCCTCGATCTCGGCGATGCCGCCCGGCCCGGCCGAGGCGCCGATCGCGATCCTGGGCACCGTCACCAGCGCGGCGGCGGGCGCCATATCCCCCGCCGGCCCTCCATCTGCCCGACCACCAAGCCGGGTTTCGGGAACCCGGAAATAGGCCGCCAGCCGAAGCCGGTCCTCCTCCGACAGCTTGCGTGGGGAGCCGCGCTTGATGAATTGCTGGATATAGGCGGGGTTGCGCCCCAGCAGCCGCGAGATCGCGCTGTAATCCTCTCCCCGCTCCCGGATCAGGGCATCGAGAGCGCTGCGGACGTCGTCGGCCATGCCCCCCTTTATCGATAGGATTTTTCCTAGACAAGTAGGAAATGGATTGGAACATAAAGCGAACGATTGAGTCGCGAGGGAGCTTGGGATGGATTTGCTGTGGTTGATCGAACGCTATCTTCGCGAAAGCGGCACCCCCGCCTCGCGCTTCGGCCGCGATGCGATGGGCGATCCCGGCTTCGTCGCGATGCTGCGCCGCGGCCGCGAGCCGCGCGACGACACCGTCCGGCGGGTGCAGGCCTATATCGTCCGGGCGCGCGAAAAGATGGCCGGTGCGCGATGAGCGATCCGGTCAAGGCGATCGCGCGCCGTCTCCACCATTGCTGCCGGCCGTTCGCCGAGCTGCTGCTCGATCATGGCGAAAGCGAGGATTGGCGCAGCCTGCTGTTCGACGGCGGGCGGCATCGCCTCGACCTCAGGCTGCGGGGAGATGGGGTCCAGCAGGCGCTCGACGCCCTGCCCGACTGGATCGCGGCATCCGACTTCACCATAGCCGGCCATCTGATCGCCGACATGAAGCTGGTCTCGATCGAGCGGCGCGACCACGAAGCGCTGGTACGGCTGGAGGCGCTGACCGTCGCCGACGGCGTCGCCGTCAGCGTTTGACCATGTTCCGCAGCAGATCGAGCGTCACGTGCAACGGCTGGTCGAGCAGGTCGTCGTTGCGCAGTTCGGGGACCGCGCGCGGCGGCGCGACCGGCAGGATCGACGCGGCGACGGGCGCCGCAGCCGGCTGATCCCGAAGGGCGACAGGTACGGGCTCGATGATCGGCGGAGGCGCGGCCGGCGGTTCCGGCAAGGGCTGCGGGGGCGTGGCAACCGGCGCCGGTTCCTGGCGCGCGACCGGAGCGGCCGGAGCGATCGGGGCCTGCTGCTGCTGCTCCGCCTGCGCCCGAGCGGCAGCGGCGGCCCTGCGCTGCTGCAACCCTCTTTCGAGGCGAACCAGCAGGTCTTCGAGCCGGGCGCGATCGAAACCGGGCTCGGGCAGCGGGCGCGGCGGCGGAACCGGTTGAGCCGGCTGGGCTGCCGCCGGCGCGGCCGGAATCTCCACGGGCGGCTCGTCCGGCGGCCGGACGGCGGGAGCCGGCTGGGAATCGGCGAAGGGCTGCGCCGTCAGCGGCGGCGTCTCGTCCATCAGCGGCGGCGGCGCGAAGCTCTCCGGTAGCGGCGGCGGCACGATCGGATCGAAGACCGGCTCCACCTCCGGTTCGGGCGCGGCCGGTTCGGCCGGCTCCTCGTAGAAGGCGGCCGGCAGCGGATCGGCGGGCTGACCGTCGGGGCGCAGGCCCGGCGCGGGCATCCAGCTCGGCAGATTGCCGGCGGGCGGCGGCACGTCGCTCGGCTCCGGACCGGCGGGTCGGAACGCCTCCGGCGCCGGCGCAGCTTCCGGAAACGGCGCGATCGGCGGCTCTTGCGCCGAAGCCGGCGGGAAGGGCGCAGGCTGGATCAGCGGCGGCAGCGCATTGGGTTGCAGCGGCGGCGCGCTGACGCCCGTGCCGGGCAATATCTCGCCGATCGGCGGCAGCGCCTGGTTGAGCCCCGCGAGCGGCGCTCCGAACGGGTCGAGCGCGGGCGGCGGATCGCCGATGTCGGTGCGCGCGGAGAGCGGCTTGCGGGCATCGCCCGCCGACGGCATCGGCCATTCGGCGCCCGGATCGTCGGCCGGCGTCACCAGGTCGAGCGGATCGGTGGGACGGAAATGATCCTCGTCCTCATCCTCATAATCGTCCTCGCGGGTGCGGATCAGCGTGCTGATCCCGGCGCGGCCGAACACCAGCCAGTCGATCAGGACCCAGCCGATCCCGGCGGTGAGGATCGCCGCCAGCACCGCCAGCAGGGTGCGGTCGTTGGGCGAGATCGGCGGTTCCGCCTGCACCATCAGCTTGGACAGCCGGGTGAAGGTCGTCACCGTCTCCAGCATGCGGATCGGCATGGCGAGCACGAAGAATGCCGCCGCCACGCCGAGCAACAGCGCGAGCAGCGTGCCCATGATCAGGCTCGACCGGCGACGCGCTTTCGTTTGAACCATCGGAACGCCCATATGTCTCTATTGTCATCCCATAATAAGGCAAAATTGGGATTCCGTTACTTTTCAATTCTTATCGGCCGTTACTGACAACGATGTTTTAACGTGAGGCCGTAGCGATCAATCCTTCGTAGACGGGACGATAGCGCGCGACATTGACGCCCCAGTTGCGTTCGCGTTCCACGAAGGCGCGCGCGGTTTCGCGCCGTTCGTCCCATATCCGCCGATCGTCGAGCAGGCCCGCCAGCGCCGTCGCCAGCGCCGCCGGATCGTCGGGCGAGAACAGGGTGCCGGTGACCCCGTCCTCGATCAGCTCGCGATGCCCGCCGACGTCGGAGGCCGCGACCAGCCGGCGCTGCGCCATCGCCTCGAGCGGCTTGAGCGGGGTCACCAGGTCGGTCAGCCGCATCGACTTGCGCGGATAGGCGAGGATGTCGATCAGGCTGTAATAGCGCTCGACCTGCTGGTGCGGCACGCGGCCGGCGAAGCGGATGCGGGCCTCCGCGGGCGATGCCGCCACCTGCGCCCGCAGCGCCTCCTCCATCGGGCCGCCGCCGACCAGCAGCAGCGCCGCCTGCGGACGCCGTTCGAGCAGCAGCGGCATCGCCGCGACGAGATCGTCGAGCCCTTCATAATCGTAGAAGGAGCCGATGAATCCGATCACCTCGGCCCCTTCCAACCCGAGCTCGGCGGCAAGCGCCGCGTCGGGCGGCGGCGGATCGCCGAACAGGTCGAGGTCGACGCCGTTGGGGGAAACCATGACTTTGTCGGCGGCGATCCCGCGCGCGACGAGATCGGACCGCAGCCCCTCGCAGATCACCGCCACGGCATCGGCGCGGCGGACGATATGGGTCTCGAGCCGGCGGGTCAGCCGGTAGAGCGGCGATCCCTCCCGCCCCGTGCCGTTGCCGACCGCCGCATCCTCCCAGAAGGCGCGTATCTCATAGAGGAAGGGCAGCCCCAGCCGGCGCGCCGCGCGCAGCCCCGCCAGCCCGACCAGCGCCGGCGAATGGGCGTGCAGGATATCGGGCTTCCATTCGGCCGCCACCTCGGCGATCCGGCGGGCGAGCGCCGTCACCTCGCGCCATTCGCCAACCGGCGCGCGGGCGGGACGGATGGCCGGGGTGCGCCGGAAGACCAACCCCTCCTCCTCGTCCGGATCGGGCTGCGGGGCGTTGTAGCGCGGGCCGGTGACGCCCATCACCTGCCAGCCCATCGAAATCTGGGATTTGAGGATCGCCCGCGTACGAAATGTATAGCCGCTGTGGATCGGCAGGCTATGATCGAGGATGTGGAGGATCTTCATGCCGTGCGAACGCGCATGAAGAGGCTTGTCCTGTCAACCGGAAACGGATCGGAAGTCGCCGATGATCGATACGCTTTCGCTGATGCTGGCCCATTTCCTGATCGCCTTCGTCGCCGTGAGGCTGCTGCTCCATCCCGACCTGAACGAGGAACCGACCGCGTCCGGCCGTCATTTCAAGCCGGTGCTGCCGAAGAAGCAGCCGGTGCGCCGCGCGGGCGTCGAGACCGGCGAGGCAAGGCCCGGCGCCGACCGTGCGTGACCTTTTCCTCATCGGTTTCCTGGTCGCGATCCTGCTGGCGGGCTTCCGGCGGCCGTTCCTGTTCGTCTGCGCCTATGTCTATGTCGACATCGTCTCGCCGCAGCGCATCTCCTATTATCTGCTGAGTTCGGTCCCGGTTTCGCTGATCGTGTTCATCGCCGCCTTCCTGGGCTGGGCGATCAACGACGACAAGTCGCTCAGCAAGCCGACGCCGCGGCAGGTGCTGCTGATCCTGCTACTGCTCTATTGCGGCTATACGACGCTGACCGCCGACTATCCCGACGCCGCGCTGGAGAAATGGGACTGGGTGTGGAAGGCGCTGGTCTTCTCGATCTTCATGCCGATGACGCTCTACACGCGCATCCGCATCGAAGGCGTGCTGCTGTTCATGCTGCTCTGCCTGTCGTCGATCGCGGTGGTGGGCGGCGCCAAGACGCTGGCCGGCGGCGGCGGCTACGGCACCCTCAACCTGATGGTCGCCAACAACAGCGGCATGTACGAGAGCAGCACCATATCGGCCTTCGCGATCTGCTCGATCCCGCTGATCCTCTACATGGCGAAATATTCGACGATCGTGCGGCCGACGATCTTCTCGCGGCTCTACTGGTATGCGCTCGCCTTCGCCTGCCTGCTGATTCCGATCGGCACGCAGACGCGCACCGGCCTGCTGTGCATCGTGCTGGCGGGCGTGCTCGAACTGCGCGCGACGAAGCGGCGCTTCCTCTATATCGGCATCATCGCGGCGATCGCCACGGCGGGCATCCCCTTCCTGCCGAAGACCTATACCCAGCGGATGGACACGATCCAGGGCTATAAGGGCGACGCATCGGCCTCGACCCGCCTCGCCGTGTGGAAATGGACGCTCGACTATTCGAAGTCCCATCCGTTCGGCGGCGGCTTCGAGGCCTATCGCGGCAACAAGCTGACCATCGACATGAGCTACAGGACCGCCGACGGGACGGTGGTCAGCGTGGTCGGCTACGACGCCGGCCGATCCTTCCACAACGCCTATTTCGAGATGCTGGGCGAACAGGGCTATCCGGGGCTCGCGCTGTTCCTGGCGGTCCACCTGATCGGCATCTTCCGCATGGAGGTGATCCGACGAAGTTACCTGAAGGAGCAAGGCGCCAACGCCTGGGTGTCGCCGCTCGCGGCGGCGCTCCAGCATGCCCACCTCATCTACATGCTGGGCTCCTCCTTCGTCGGCATCGCCTTCCAGCCCTATATCTACTACATCATCGCGGTCGAGATCGGCTTCGACCGCTATGTCCAGATCCATGTGAAGCGACGGGTCTGGAATCCCTTCCGCAAGCGCAGGCGCGACGTGGAAGCGGAGGAGGAGGCGAGCGAAGCCGAGGCGCTTCCCGAGCCCGAACCGGAGCCGGAGCGCCCGCTGTCGGCCGCGGCGGAACGCCGCCGCGCCCAGCCTCGTTGGGGCAATGTGAACGGCAAATGATGGAAGGTCGAATGACGAAGACGGGTAACGCCGCGACCGGCGCCGACATGGCGCCGCCGATCCAGTCGCTCGGCGACGTGGAACTGTTCTGGCAGCAGACGCAGGGCTGGATCGCCAGCCATTATCTGAGCATCGCCATCGCCTGCGCGAGCGGCGCGCTGATCATCGCGCTGCTCTACGGCCTGCGCATGCTCGGCACCCGGCTGTGCCGGCGCGAGCATCTCGGCCACTGGCCGCGCATCGTCGGCCGGGCGATCGCGCGCACCAACCTCTTCTTCATCGTCATGCTCGCGGCCCGGCTGGTCAGCGGCTATGCCACCCCACCCGCGGTCGTCGCCGGGACGATCGGCTTCCTGTTCACCGTCGCGACCGCCGTGCAGGCGGCCTTGTGGGTCCGCGAGCTGGTCATCGGCATCGTCGAGTATCGCGCCGGGGAGGAGGACGGCGGCTCGTCCACGCTCGGCTCGGCGATCGGCATCATCCGCCTGCTCGTCACCGCGGTCTGCTTCATCGTCGCGACCCTGCTGATCCTCGACAATATCGGGGTCAACATCACCGGCCTGGTCGCCAGCCTCGGCATCGGCGGCATCGCCATCGGCCTTGCCGCGCAGGGAATCTTCTCCGACCTGTTCGCCAGCCTCGCGATCATCTTCGACAAGCCGTTCCGGCGCGGCGACACCGTCAAATGGGACCTGACCACCGGCACGGTCGAATCGATCGGCCTCAAGACCACCCGCGTCCGCTCGACGACCGGCGAGGAGGTGGTGATCTCCAACACCAACCTGCTCAACAAGGAACTGCGCAACCTGGCGCATACGCTGCGGCGGCGGGCGACGCTGATGCTCAGCGTCACCTATCAGACGCCGCCCGAGGTCTGCCGCCGCATCCCCGACATGGTGAAGGCGATCGTCACGGCCCATGACAAGGCGGTGTTCCTCCACTGCTGCATGGTCAATTTCGCGCCGTCGAGCCTCGACTATGAGCTGTTGTTCGACGTGCTCGACGAGGATGGAGAAGTCTTCAACAGCGCGCGCCACGACATCTGCATCACGATCCTGGAAAGCTTCGCGAAGCAGGGGATCAGGTTCGCCTATCCGACCCAGACGACCTTCACCGCGGCGCCGGACGGGACGATGATCATGCCTTATGCGGAAGCGCCGACGCCGGCGGCCTGATCAGTCCTGGCGGGTCAGTTCGAGGCCGTCGACGACGATCTCGGCATCCTCCTCGTCGCCGCGGCCGGCGACGACCAGCGACAATTGCTGGCCGGGGCAATCGGCGGGAATGGCGAACTGCCCGGCATAGTGGGACGATGCCTTGCGCACCGGCAGTTCGAGCGACCAGGCCGGCCGGTTGCCGGGCAGGCACTGCATCTCCCATTTCGCCGCGGCGACGACGTCATCGTCGGGCGCCTCGACCTTCTGGCTGAAGCGGTAGCGCCCCGCCGGAAGCACCAGGGTCCGGACGGCGACCTTGAGCGGTCGCGCGGTCGAGACACGCACCTGGAGCCGTCCCGCCTCGTCGCGCCGGCCGCTCACGGCCTGCTCGTCGGCGAAGGCCCAGGCGAAGGGCCCGAACCGCGCATCGGTGGTCGCAGCGGAGAAGCCCGGGTCGGTCGCGATGCCGCCGGCGCGCATATTGCGTAGATAGCCGCCGGCGATGCCGAATTCCCCCTTGGCCACGATCCCGGCCAATATCTGCTGGTCGAGCCCGGCATAGATGGGCGACGACGGCAGCCCGCCGGCCGCGACGACCAGGGCGCCGACATGCTCGCCGGCATCGCCGCCCGCCAGCGCATAGCGCATCAGCGCGGGCATCCAGCGACGCGACTGCCGCACATAGGGCACCAGCGCCGCCCGCATCCCCGGATCGAACAGCGCCGCGGACAGCGCCGGATACATCACTTCCCCAGCAAGCGGGGTGGTCGTCAGCGCCTCGTCGAAATGACGGGCGACCCCGGCCGCGTCACCACGGTCGAGCGCAGCTTCGATCAGCAGCCACGACGTGCCCAGTTCCCGGCGGGTGAGGTCGTAGGACAGGTGCACCAGCCGGTCCGCCGCCCGATGGCGTCCAGCCACCCCTTCCGCGACCGCGATCTGCCGCAAAGCCGGGGCGGTCAGCGGATCGGAGCGCAGGGCGCGCCGGGCGACATCGGCGATCGCGGCGGTGCGCGCCGGGCTCATCTCCTGATCGGCCTGCCGCTGGTCCTCGTTCAGCGTCAGGGCGACGGCATCGCCGGGCCGGACCTGCAGGGCCCGGTCGGGATCGATGGCGCGCCACCGATTGGCCGTCGCGTCGATGCCGGCCGCAAGTGCGAGGCCCAGCGACCCAAGGCCCAGAAGGGCCCTGCCCCATGACGTGACGACCGGTCGATCCATGGCGAGGCCCCGTCAGGCGGCCTTGTGCTCGACATCGTCGCCATAGCCATAGCCGTAGCCATAGCCGTAGCCGTAGGCGAGCTCGCTGGCCTTGATCTTGGTCAGCACCGTGCCGAAGATATGGGTGTTGACCATCCGGAGGCGGCTGATCGCCGCCCGGACGCCGCGCACCGCCGCGCCCTCGGCCTGGATCACCAGCACAGCGCCCTCGACCGCGCGGCCGAGCAGCGGCGAGTCAGACAGGCCCAGGATCGGCGGGGCGTCGATGACGACATGGTCGTACATGCCCTGCAGCTCGCCGACGATATGCCGGATGCGGTCGCTGCTGAGCAGCTCGGCGGCGCTCGGCGGCTTGGGCCCCGAGGTCAGCACCGAGAGGCCCTTGTACGGCGTGCTCTGGATCAGCGCGGCGACGTTGTCGTCGCCCGCCAGGGCGTTGCTGAGCCCCATCGCATTGTCGAGGCCGAGCAGGTGATGGATGTCGGGCGAGCGCATGTCGCCGTCGATCAGCAGCACGTTCTTGCCGGTCCGCCCGATGATCCGCGCCAGCGCATAGGAGGTCGTCGACTTGCCTTCGGCCGGCTGGGTGCTGGTGACGATGAACGATCGCGGCAGGCCGTGGTCGGTGGTGAAGGCGAGGTTCGACCGGATCGTGAAATAGGCCTCCGAGAAATAGGATTTCGGGTCCTCGATGCCGTCCGTGACCGACGAGTCGGTCAGCGGCACATGGCCCAGCAGCGGCAGCTGGAAGAGCTGCTGGATCTGGCCCGGCTGGCTGATGCCTTCGTCGATCTGCTCGAGGGCGAGCGTGGCGATGACCGCGAGGGCGAGGCCGATCGCGAAGGCCAGCGCCATGTTCTTGGGCAGGCTCGGCGCCGAGGGCGTCGACGGCGCGATGGCCGGATCGACGACGACGATGTTGCTCACGCCCACCGAACCGGCGATGCCGATCTCCTTGTAGCGCTGGAGCAGCGCGTCATAGAGCTGCCGGTTGGTATCCGCTTCGCGCTGGTAGATATTGTACTGGATCGCGTTGTGCTGCTGGTCGTCGAGGCGCCCCTTCAGCGCCGCGACCTGCGCGCCGAGATCCTGCTCGCGCTTCAGCGCCTCGCGATAGCTCTGCGCGCGGCTGTTGCCGACGCGAGCCGTCTCGCGCGCGATCGCCTCGTCGAGCGACTTGATCTGCATCATCAGCGCCTGGGCGGTCGGGTAGTTCGGCTCGAAGCGCACGATCATCTTGGCATAGTCGGACGCGACGTCGGCGCGCTTCTGGCGAAGCTGGGTGATGGTGGGATTGGTCAGCGCATCGACATTGTCGTCGCCGCCCCTGCCCGTCAGGCGGCTCTCGGCCGCGACCCGGTCGGCACGAGCGACGTTCAACGCCGTGTTGAGCTCCTCCAGGTCGCTCTGGATCATGGTCCGCTGGACCTGGGTCTTGCCTTCGTTGTCGCGCACCGAAGCAAGCGCGACGATGTCGTTGCGCGAGGCATAGCCGACCGCTTCGCGCTCGGACTGTTCGAGCCGCGCCCGCAGATTGCCCAGCCGCTCCTCGAGAAAGCGGCGGGCATCCGCGGTGGACGCGAGCTGGCGATCCATGCTCGCGGCGATGAACTGGCTCGCCCAGGCATTGACCACCCGCGCCGAGAGGCCCGCGGACCGACTGGTATAGGAGAGGTTGACCAGGCGCGACCGGCGGACCGGCGACACCTCGATATTGTCGAGCAATAGCTTGGCGGCCAGCTTCTCGCGCGCGGCGAGCTGGCCAGCGGTCAGGTTCGACTGGCCGGCGGCGCCGAAACGCCCGGCATCGAGCGTGATGCCATGCGCCGCGAAGAAATCGTCACTCCGCCCGAGATCGAGCTTCCTCGCGACCCGTTCGCCCAGCGAATAGGAGCGCAGCAGCGCATATTGGGTCTCGTAGAACTCCATGTCGCTGTCGGCCGTCGACGAATCGAGGCCCTCGACATTGGTGATCTTCTTCTGCTCGCGGCTGATCTCGATCTGCGATCCCGCGGTATAGCGGGCCGGCGTCAGCAGGGTGACGATCAGGCCGACCGCCAGCGCCCCCGCTATGATCGCGCCGATCAGCCAGCGCCACCGGAGCGCCGTATGCCAATATTGCTTGAGGATCGGCGGGACGGCGTAACTGTCGTTGACCTGACCGCCCTGGCCCGGGCCGGAGGCCTTGGGGTCCACGGTTCTGCCGCCCTGCACTTCTGCCGCTTCACGCATGAATTTTTTCCACTAACGCAGATCGCCAGGCGATCTATCTGAACCGGTCCACGGCGACGATGATCGGCGTCGTGAGCAGCGGAACCACCTGGAGGAGATCCTTGAAGGTCCGGCGCGCCCGCGATTCGCCCACCACGACCACGTCGTTGGCGTAGATGTCGGGATCGGCATAGGCGCCGACCCGGATCTGCTTGAGACTGTAGAGCGCGGCATATTGCTCGCCCTTCACCGTGCGGAAGACGACGACCTGGTTCAGCTTGGCGAACTCGTCGGTCCCGCCCGCGAGCGCGACCGCGCGCAGCAGCGTCATCCGGCCGACCACCGGGAAGAGCCCCGGCTTCTTGACCTGCCCTTCGACCGTGACCACCTGGCTGACGGTCTGGTCGAGATTGACCGTCACCTGCGGGTTGCGGACATAGTTGGTGGCCAGCTTCTGCTGCAGCACGACCTCGATCTCACCCGGCGTCAGGCCGGCCACGTTGACCACGCCGACCAGCGGGAAGGATATCCGGCCGCTCGCGTCGACCTGGGCCTTGCGGTTGGAGAGCTCGTCGATCCCGAACACGTCGATCGCCAGCTTGTCGAACGGGCCGACGATATAGGGACGCTCGGTCTCGACCATGTCCGATCGATCGGGCGCCGGCAATTCGGTGGCGTCGAGCACCTGTATATTCGTCGCGCCACCGATCTTGGGGGCGCTGGCGCAGCTCGCCAGCATCAGCATGGCCATGAGCGCCACGGGCGCCTTGCGCCGCAGACGGACCCCGGCGAACGAGGATTTTCTTTGAAGAAACAAGAGCAAGCCCCTCAAACCCCTTCTTTCGTCGCCCTATCGGGCCCGATTGAACTTATCCATAGGACTATGACACAAAAGAAGCACGCCAGCGATGGCACACGCAAGGGATAGTCGCTGATACTTGCCGCGGCGAAGATCAGCACCATCCAGAGGCCGGCCCCCGCCAGCAGCATATCGTCGTCACGACCGGCGCGCGATCGCCACCATCGCGCCACCATCCTGAAGAACGCGACCGCCGCCACGCCGGCCAGTAGCAGCGCCGACAGTCCGCCGGTGATCAGCAGTTCCAGCCAGTCGTTATGGGCATGGAAGAACATCGCCGAGGTGAGCAGCTCGGTCGGCTCGTTGATCTTGAACAGGTCGGCAAAGGCGCCGAAACCACCACCCAGCGGGAAATAGGTCATCGCCGTCGACAGCATCGGCCCCCAGGCCTGGAACCTGACGTCCTCCGTCGCCGGCGTCTCGACCAGCCGGTCGATCGCTACCGCGCGCCCCAGCAGGACCGTCAGCACCACCAGCGCGAGAATCACCAGCGCCACCACGGCACGAAGCAGATGGCGCCGCCCGCCATCGTCCCGCCCGCCGCCCGGCATCGTGTAGAGGAAGGGGACGCTCACGAAACCGATCGCCATCATCGCCATGCCGTTCCGCGACCCGGTGACGAGCGAAAGCGGCAGCAGGACCACTCCGATCGCCAGCGCCACCGCGGTGCGCAGACGGGCGTCGATCGACGATGACCGCGCGGCCGATGCGAAGACGGCCAGCAGGGGAAACAGCGACGCGAGGAAGATCGCCTGATGGTTGCGGTTGGCGAACAGCCCGACCGCGCGGTTGGTCACGCGATAGAGATAGAGCGGCCCCTGGGGGTCGCCGCTGAGCTGCAGGACGGCGAGGATCGCGCTCGACAGGCCGATGCCGATGAGCAGGATGGCGATCCGCCAGCGGCCCTGTCGATCGAGTTGCGAGGCGAGAACGAGCGCCGCCAGCGGCGGGATCAAGGCGAACAGCGCATTCCAGGTCGCCGATGGGACCAGGCTGATCGGCCGCCACACCGCGCCGAGACCGGCGGCGTCATCGATCCGGGTGACCAGGTTGCGCCCCGGAAACGCGGCCCAGATGGCCGGCGGCAAGGGTATCAGGTGGAGCAGGACGAGCCCGACGATCGCGGCGGCCATGCCGTAGACGAAGCGGTGCCGCCGCACATCGGAACGGGTCAGACCCCAGAGGCCGACCCCCAGCAGGATCGCGGCGGCCGGGCGCAGCACGACCAGCGAAGCGATGTCGGAGCGCGATCCGCCGCCGGTGAGGAAGACCAGGAGAAGCAGCGCGCCGAGCGCCCAGAAGGCGACATCGGACCGCGCAGCGCCTGCAGCCGCGATCTTCATGCAGCCGCCCGAGCGCCCCAGAGCCATTGGAAAACGGTCGATGCCATTGCCTGCGACGCCACCCCCTGCGGAGGGCGGCCGAATCGCGCCCCTCGCCGTCCTGTTCGTACGGGATCAGAATAGCCCCACGGCAACCCCGCGCTGTGACCCGCCGCACAGTCGTCCCGTGCATTAACCTACGCAGGGAAAATGGAAAGATGACTCGACGCTCTTCGCCGCCGCCATGCGACGAACCGAAATATCCGCGACGAACCGAAACGATCGGGAAGTCATGCCCGGCGCCGACGAGAATCGAAGCGATGCCGATTCGATCCAGAGCGGCTCATGATCTGATCGCATCAGATCAACCGTTCCAGATCTTTGCTTGCCGCGATTTCCGAGTCGGCAGATGTTTCCATCTGCCTAGACATCGCCCCAGAAACAAAAAGGGCGGCTCACGCCGCCCTTTCTATCGATTCGCTGATGGCGCCAGCCTTACGGGCTGTTGCTGCCACCACCGCTCGAGGCCGCCACGGCGACGCCCGCCGCAGCCGCGACACCGGCGACCGCACCAGCGATACCGAGACCGCCCGCGACACCGGCACCAGCCGCGCCTGCTCCGGCGGCACCAGCGCCAGCGGCGCCCGTACCGGTCCCAGCAGCGCCGGCACCAGCGCCTTCCTCAACCTGGGCCAGCTCGACAGCATTCTTGCGCGCGACCTTCTTATTGAGGCGCACGACAACGCCGGACCGCATCTTCGTGCCAATCGCCTTCGCGGCAGCACGGCTCAACGTGGTTCCGGCTTCTGGAACAGCCGCAGCAACGGGAGCCGCGACCAACGCAGCAATCGCAAGCGACGAAGCAATCTTACCAAAGCTTTTCACAACGGCCTCCTTACAAGGTCGAACTTTCCATAGCCCCGTCGGGGCGTCCGCGCAACGTGAAAAAACCTGTACGGCTCTTTAATATACTGTCCAACTCCAGATAAATGCTGATATAAATGGAAACCGGGCCAGTAACTTTCATTTGCCGCTGGGCATCCAGGGGGAGCAGTCCGATCACGTTCGCAGGGCTCTTGCATAGCAGGCTGCCGCATCTTCGCTGTGCGCTGGATCACTGCAACCATGTCGCGTAACGGGCAGAAGCGCGGCATGTTTCCCATGACGCGCTGCTGAGGAGTGTTACGGACCGTGCTCATGACGCGCGAGCCCCAGGTCAGGATAGCGCGCGTCAGCGCGCTCAATGCGCTGCCGGCCCAGTTCCTCATCGGTTTCTGCGTCGCGATCCTGTTGCCGGCCTATGTCCGCTACGGCGATTTCAAGACCGCCCTCGGCACGACCGGCTTCACCAACAGCTTCGTCGGCGCGACGATCGCCTTGATCCTCGGCATGACGATGCTGAGCCGGGTCACCGCCTTCCCGGGCACCCGGACCTTCGGCTATATCCTGCCGTCGTTCATCGGCTCGTTCGGCCTCACCATCACCGCGCTGTTGACGCTGCGCCTCGAATATAGCCGCCTCTACCTGACCTCGACCTTCCTATCGAGCATCGCGGTCTTCTTCGTCCTCAGCATCTACCTGTTGCCGCGAACCCGACGTCGTTTCTACGTAGTACCGGGTTTCGACTTGCAGGGCCTCACCCTGCCCTCCGAGGTCGAATGGATCCGGATGCGGACGCCGGCGGTGCCCGACGATCCCTCGGCCTTCATCACCGCCGATTTCCGCCGGGATCATGACCCCAAATGGGATCGCATGCTGGCCGAGGCCGCCGTCCAGGGCCGGACCGTCCTGCACAGCAAGCAGGTCCTCGAATCGCTGACCGGCCGGGTCTCGATCGAGCATCTGTCGGAGAATAATTTCGGATCGCTGATACCGAATCGCGCCTGGCGCCATGCCAAGCGGGCGATCGACCTGCTGTCTGCGCTGATCCTGCTGCCGCTGCTATGCCCGCTGTTCCTGGTCCTCGCCGCCTGGATTCGAATCGATTCGCCGGGCCCCGCCTTCTTCCGGCAGCTGCGGGTCGGCGCCGGCGGGCGCGCGTTCCGCATCATCAAGTTCCGGACGATGCGCGAAGAGAAGGCCGGCGGGGAAGCCGACGCCACCGCCGCGATGACGATGGTCGCCGACGACCGCATCACCCGCGCCGGCCGTTGGCTGCGCCGCACCCGGCTCGACGAGCTGCCGCAGATCTTCAACATCCTGGCCGGCCAGATGAGCTGGATCGGCCCGCGCCCCGAGGCGATCTCGCTCTCGCGCTGGTACGATGCGGAGATTCCCTTCTATCTCTACCGCCATATCGTCCGCCCCGGCATCACCGGCTGGGCCCAGGTCAACCAGGGCCATGTCACCGATCTCGACGCGATCCACCGCAAGCTGCAGTACGACTTCTACTATATCCGCAACTTCTCGGTCTGGATCGACGTGCTGATCGCGATCAAGACGATCAAGATCGCGATCACCGGCTTCGGCGCGAAATAGGGCCGGCGGGCGCCGCCGCGTCGTCGGCGTCTTTCCTCCGGCCCTTTCGTCGACTAGGGCGACGCCAACGAGCAACGGGATTGTCCACAGGTAGTCGATGGCCATTCGCGACCTTCTGTCGCCTTCGCGCTGGAAGCGCCCCCGCCACGCCGCGCCCGAAGGCCAGCGCTGGTATGCGATCGGCGACATCCATGGCTGCTACGAGCTGCTCAACGCGCTGATCCGCACGATCGACAGCGACGACGAACAGCGCGGCGTCGCCGATACCCGGCTGCTCTTCCTCGGCGACTATATCGATCGCGGCCCGAATTCGCGCGGCGTGATCGAGCTGATGATGAAGCTCGACCTGGGCGACGACAAGGTCGTGTTCCTGATGGGCAACCATGAGGAGGTCCTGCTCGCCACCGCCGAGGGCAATCGCCGCGCCGCCGCGCTGCTCCACAAGATGGGCGGCCGCGAAACGCTGCTCAGCTACGGCGTCTCGGCGCAGGACTACGACTATGCCGATCCGCCGGGGATCGTCGACATGGTCCGCTCCGCCATCCCCCGCGAGCATCTCGACTGGCTGGCGGCGCTGCGCAGTTCCTACCGCGCCGGCGGATATTTCTTCGCCCATGCCGGCATCCGCCCCGGCATCCCGCTCACCGACCAGGCCCCGAGCGACATGCGGTGGATTCGGCGCGACTTCCTTTCGCACGCCGCCAGCCATGGCCCGATGGTGGTGCACGGCCATTCGGTGACGACCGAGATCGACGAGCGCGCCAACCGCATCGGCATCGACACCGGCGCCTATGCCAGCGGCCGCCTCACCGCGCTCGGCATCGAGGGCGCGCAGCGCTGGTATCTCCAGACGGGTACGCCCGACGCCTGACCGTCGGTCGGGGGTCAGGCGGCGCGGCCGACCATCGCTTCGCTGAGCGGCATCTGGCGGACGTTGCCGCAACGCAGGCTGACCTCCTCGACCAGCCAGCTGTTGCGCATCTTGTCGGCGACGATCCCCGCCTCATGGACCGACAGGCCCGGCTGCTCGATCGCCACCTGCATCATGCCGTTGGCCTCGCGGGCCTCGACGATGCTGGGGATGAGGGCGCGTTGCGCGAAATGATTGATCAGCCGGGCCAGCGTCTGCGGATCGGGCCGCGCGACGATATCGAACCGCGAGACGGTCCCGCCATCGGCATCACCTACGTCCATCGCCACGCTCCTCCATCGAGCAAGCATAGCGTCGACGGCGCCGAAAAAATTGCCGCTTTCAGCTGCCAACGATCCAATAATCGGCAAATCTTATCCCAAATGATCATCAAGACGAAAGATTTTTCCGTTCCGCCCCTCAGGCGTCGTCCACGATCATCTGCGCCGCCTTCTCGCCGATCATGATGCTCGCCGCGTTGGTGTTTCCCGATATCAGCGTCGGCATGATCGACGCATCGGCGACGCGCAGCCCCTGAACCCCGTGGACGCGCAGCCGGCTGTCCACCACCGCCATCCGGTCCTTGCCCATCTTGCAGGTCCCGACCTGGTGCGAGACGCAGCCGCCGGTCTCGCGGAAATAGGCCTCGATCTCGTCGTCGGAGCGCACGTCGCCGCCGGGCAGATGCTCGGCCGAGATGAAGTCGGCGAGCGGCGGGGTTGCCGCGATCCGGCGCGCAAGCTTGAGCCCCTCGACCGCGATTCGCCGGTCGGCCTCATGCGCGAAATAATTGGGCGCGAGGCGCGGCGCCTCGAACGGGTCGGCGCTGGCCAGGCTCAGCCGCCCGCGGCTCTGCGGCCGGACCGGGCAGATGAAGTTGGCGAAGCCCGAGAATTTGAACAGCCCGTCCTCATAATAGCCGCCGCTGAAGGTCTGGAACAGGAACTGGACGTCGGGCGTCGCCGCCCCCGGCGAGACGCGGGCGAACAGCCCCGCCTGCCCCGCCGGCACCGACAGCGGACCGTCGCGGAACAACAGCCAGGTCAGCCCGGCGAAAAGCTGCTTGCGCTTGCTGAGCATGATGTCGTTCATCGTGATCGGCTGGTTGCAGCGCCAGGTGATCTGCCCGCCATAATGGTCCTGGAGGTTCTCGCCGACGCCGGGCAGGTCGTGGACCGGGTCGATCCCCAGCGCCTTCAGCTCGGCCGCCGGGCCGACGCCCGACAGCAGCAGGAGCTGGGGCGAGTTGACCGAGCCGCCCGACAGGATCAGCTCGCGCCGGCTCCTGACCGTGAAGCTCTCGCCGCGTCGCCGCACGCGCAGGCCGCTCGCGCGCGGGCCGTCGAACAGAACCTTCTCGGCCTGGGCCTCGGTCAGGATCGTCAGGTTCGGGCGGCGCTTGACCGGGTTCAGATAGGCGACCGAGGTCGAGCAGCGCGCACCGTTGCGGATCGTCGCCTGATAATAGCCGACGCCCTCCTGCGCGGCGCCGTTGAAATCGGGATTGTGCGGGATGCCGTTGGCCTCCGCGCTGCCGATCAGCGCGTCGCACAGCGGGTTCCGCTCGACCAGGTTGGTGACGCTCAGCGGGCCGCCGACGCCATGATAGCGATCCTCGCCATTCTCCTGGTCCTCGGCGCGGCGGAAGAAGGGCAGCACGTCGTCATAGCCCCAGCCCTCGTTGCCGAGCTGGCGCCACTGGTCGTAGTCCTGCGCCTGGCCGCGGATGTAGATAAGGCCGTTGATGCTGCTCGACCCGCCCAGGGTCTTGCCGCGCGGCCAGTAGATGCGGCGACCGCCGAGCGCCGGATTGGGCTCGGTCATGTACTTCCAGTTCACCGTGGGATCGGTGATGGTGCGTCCGTAGCCGACCGGGATCTTGAGCCAGAAGCGGTTGTCGCTGCCGCCCGCCTCGATCAGCAGGACGCTGACGTCCGCCCGCTCGCTCAACCGCGCCGCGATCACGCTACCCGCCGAGCCCGCCCCGACCACGATGTAGTCGAACTCGGCACCTTCCATCTGCATTTCCAAATCCCCGGTTGAATGGCTAGCGCAGCGCGCCGGCATGGGCCGCGACCGCGTCGATCGCCGCCTCGTCGGGCAGGATCGCGGCGGCGGCGGCCATCTGCCGGCCCTTCTCGTCGCCCTCGCGCCCGCGAATGCCCTTCCTGAAATTGCGGAGCTGCCGCGCGAGATAGTCGGCGTCGGTGCCCGCCAGCGGCGGCGCGCCGAGTTCGGCATTGCCCTCGCCGCGCGCGCCATGGCAGGCGGCGCAGCTTTCGTAGAGCGCCGCCCCCGCCCCGCCCTTCGTCGCCACGACCTTGGCCGGCGGCGGGGACGGCAGCGTCGCGATATAGGCGGCGACGTCGTGCACCGCCTGCTCGTCGGGCAGCGCCTTGGCGCGGCCGTTCATCTGCACGCCCTGGAAGTCGGCGGGGCCGCCGCGCAGGTCCTTGCGGTAGAGGATGAGCTGCTCGGCGACATAGTCCGCCGGCAGGCCCGCGAGGCGCGGCGCCTTCATGCCGGCGAAGCCCTCGCCGGCATTGCCGTGGCAGCCCTGGCAGGTGGTGTAATAGGCCCGGCCGCGGGCGACCGGCGACGAGGCCTCCGGCGCGGGCGTGGCGGTGGAGCAGCCCGCCGCCGCCACGACCGCCGCCGCGCCGATGAGGATGACGGGCGCCCGCATGACCGTCAGCGCATCGCCGCCGCGATCGCGGCGCTGTCGAGATATTCGTCGAAGCTGGTGATCTTGCCGTCACCGGTGCCGATCACATGGACCCACTCGACCGCATAGTCCTTGCCGGTCGCCTTGACCTTGCTGCGCTCGATGCCGCGCACGTAGACGAGGCCCTCCGCCTCCGCCATCGACTTCGGCGTCATCTCGATCGGCTCGGCGAACTCGCCGAACCTGGCGAAGAAGTCGCCGACGCCCTCGGGCCCCTTATAAGTGCCGCCCCACGGAATCCCGTGGGCGTGCAGGGTCCAGCGGACGTCAGGCGCGAGCAGCGCCATCGCGCCGGGGACGTCGCCCGCTCCGAAGGCGGCGAAGAAGGCGCCGACGATGGCCGTTCCGGTAGAAGACATGATCTTTCCTCTCAGGCTTGGGGAAGGTCGGGCTCGAGCCCGTAGAAAGTGTGGAAGACGAGGCCGGGGTCGTATTTCCGCCGCAGCGCGCCCAGCTTCCGCCAGCCCTCGGCGGTGTAGCATTCGCGGATGCGGTGGATGCGGCCTTCCTGGTTCAGCTCGTTGATGTAGCTGCCGGTGCCGAGCGGCTGCAGCTCCTCGTACATCGCGACCATGAAGTCCTTGTTGGCCTTGTCGGCCGCCGGATCGTCCCATTGCGCGTAGCAGGAGACGTAGAAATTGCCCTTGGTCGCGCAGGCGCCGTCGGGCAACTCGGGTCGTCCCTTGTAGAGCAGCACCGGCGCGGTGACGCGCGACGGCGATTGGGGCATGCGGCGAATGAATATCTCGATCGGCTTGGCGAGGCTGTCCGCATAGATGTTGTCGACGCAGTAGCGGCGCTGCGGGAACGGCACCTCGTTACCGTAATAGAGATTCTCGAAGCTCTCCTCGGCGTTCTCGATCCTGGCGATCGCGCGCTTCGTGACCGGATGCTCCTTGAGCGCGGCCATGCCCACCAGCGCCGCCGCCTCGCTGTCGACGAAGGCGACGCTTTGCAGGATGAACACCTGGTCGCAGCCGGCGGCGCTGCACGCCTTCTCCATGCCCGGCGGGGCGGCGGTGATGACGCCGATCAGCTCGACGTTCAGCGGCAGCTTCGGCCCGATCTCCTCCATCGCGGCGGCGACCTCGGCGCTCGCGGTGAAGGGGAAGATATAGGTGTGCGAGCGCATCGCCTTCGGCGCGGGGTGGACACGCAGCCTGAAGCTTGTGACCACCCCGAAAAGGCCGGGGCCGCCGCCGCGCACCGCCCAGAACAGGTCCGGATTCTCGGTCTCGCTGGCGGTCCGCACCTGGCCGTCGGCGGTGACGATCTCGACCTCGAGGATGTTGTAGACGCTCATCCCGCCCCAGGCATTGCCGTTCCAGCCGAGCCCGCCGCCGAGCAGGAAGCCGCTGACCGGCACCATGCCGCAATGCGCGGTCGGGAAGGCCAGCCCTTGCCGGCCCAGCTCCTCCTGGAGCCTCCGGCCGATCACGCCGGGGCCGACGATCGCCTCGCGCTTGCCTGCGTCGATCTCGATCGTCGACAGGCGCGACACGTCGACGAGCATGCCGTCGTCGCGCATGAAACAGCCGCAGAAGCTGTGCCCGCCGGCGCGGGTGGTGATGCGTCGCTTGTTCTCGCGCGCATGGTCGACCGCGGCGACCACGTCCTCGACGCTCTCGGCCTGGACGATGATCTCCGGGTTGCGCGGGAATTTCTGGGTCTGCCAGATCATGCTCCGGCGCCACGGCTCGTACAGCTCGGTGTCGCGCGCGACGACCTTGCCCTTCACCCTGGCCTGGAGCCGCTCGACCTCCCTGGCGTCGACCGCGGCACCGGCCGCCGCCATCGGCATCAGGCCGGCCGCCGACAGGGTGGCGAGCGTCGCCGTGCCGGCCAGGAAGCCGCGGCGATCGAGCTTCGGCAGTGCGAGGGGTTTGTCGAGGATCATATCGCCCTTCCCGTCAGCGCCGGACCACGCCGGCCTTGATCGCGAGGTGGGACATCAACCCCTCCTCGCCCAGCTCATGACCGACCCCCGACTGCTTCCAGCCGCCGAAAGGCAGCGACAGATCGAGCGTGTTGTGGTTGTTGATCCAGACGGTGCCCGCCTGCACCCGCTCGACGAAATCCTCGATCAGGTCGAAGTCGCGCGACCAGATGCTGGCGCCCAGCCCGAAGCTGGTGCCGTTCACCTGCGGCATCACGCCGTCCATGTCGTCGAACGGCGTGGCGACGAGGACGGGGCCGAATATCTCCTCCTGCACCACCGCGTCGGTCGGCCTGGCGCCGACGATGATCGCGGGGCGCAGATAGGCGCCCGGATCGTCGATCGCCTCGCCGCCGAAGAACAGCGATCCGCCATCCGCCACGCCGCGCTCGACATAGCCGAGCACCCGGTCGCGATGCGCATGGCTGACCATCGGGCCGAGGCCGCTCGACGGGTCGAGGCCGGGACCGATCTTCAGGCTGGCGGCGATCTCCGCGACGCCCTCGACCACCGTGTCGAAGATCGAGCGATGGACGTAGAGGCGCGATCCGGCGCAGCAATTCTGGCCGTGATTGCCGAGGATCGCCCAGGCCGCGCCGGGGATCGCCGCATCCAGGTCGGCGTCGGCGGCGATCACCACCGGCGACTTGCCGCCCAGTTCGAGATTATACTTCTTGAAGCGCGGGCCGGCCGATCCGGCGATGATCCGGCCGACCTCGGTCGATCCGGTGAAGTTGATCTTGTCGATCCCCGGATGCTCGACCAGCGCCGCGCCGGCGACCGCGCCGCTGCCGGTGACGACGTTGACGACGCCGGCCGGGATGCCCGCCTCGGCGCACAGCTCGGCGAGGCGCAGCGTGGTGAGCGGGGTCTGCTCGGCGGGCTTGAGGACGATGGTGCAGCCGGTGGCGAGCACCGGCGCCAGCTTCCACACCGCCTCGCACAGCGGCACGTTCCAGGGCGTGATGCCCGCGACGACGCCGAGCGGCTGGAGCCGGGTGAAGCCCGAGAAGCGCGCGCCCGGCAGATAGGGCACCGACAGCTCCATGGTCTTGCCGTGGAGCTTGGTCGCCCAGCCCGCCATGTAGCGCAGCGTGTGGACCGAGAGGTCGGCGTCGAACAGGCGCGTGTTCTGGATCAGCTTGCCGCTGTTGACCGTCTCGATCTGCGCGATGGTCGCAGCCTCGGCGGCGATCAGGTCGGCGAGCCGCAGCATCAGCGCCTCGCGCTCGTGCGGGCGCATCGCCGGCCAGGGGCCGCTTTCAAAGGCGCGCCGCGCGGCGCGGACCGCGTCGTCGACGTCGGCGGCATCAGCCTCGGCCACCTCGGCGATCGCCCCGCCATGGCTGGGATCGATCACCGGACGGTAGCGGCCGGCACGCGGGGCCCGCCAATCCCCGTCGATGAACAGCTCCCGCCTGCCGCTCGCGAAGGAACGGGCGGCGTCGGACAACAGGCTATAGTCGTTGGCGAGGGTCATCACGAACCTTGTGCGAGGATGGGAGCCGGGGAGGATGGCCGCAGCAGCGCGGCGATCGCGAACAGGCCGGCGCCGAGGAAGGCGAGCGTCGCGATCAGGTAGATGCCGGCCGGGCCGCCCGGGCCGAGTACGGTCAGCGCCGGCCCCAGGCCGAGCCCCGCGCCGGTCAGCGCCGCGGCGGCGAGCATCGGCCGGCCGTCATGGTCGACCTGCCCGAGCGCGCCGAGCTGGAAGGGATAGATGACGTACCAGCCGAAGCTGAACATCGCGGTGGCGAGGACGAAGACCGCGAAGCTTCCGGCGACCGCATAGACCTGCACCGCCGCGACCAGTACCGCCGCCGCCGCGACGATCGGCGCGATCCGGCCGAAGCGGCCGCCGACGATGCCGGGCAGGAAGGACGCCGCGAAGGCGACCAGCTTGGAGATGCTGAGGACCAGCGCGACCTGCGTCTCGCCGAGCCCGATCCGCTGCCCGAGCAGCGCGAGGAAGGTCCACAGCGCTCCGACGCCGATGAAGAAGCAGAGGATCGACACCAGCATGCCGCCGCTGCGCAGCCAGCCGGCGAGATCGTTGCCGGGCATGGCGTGATGCTCTTCCGCCGCGCTGATCGGCCTGAGCCGGGTGGCGACGAGCGCGAGGGCAAGGATGTCGAAGGCGAGCAGCACACTATAGGCGGCGGCGAAGCCGAAGGCGCCGATGATCGGCGGCATCGCATAGACGCAGACGATCGACAGCACGGTCTGGAGCGCGAGAAACAGGCCGAAGCTGCGTTCGGCGTTGCGGGTCCGCGCCATCGCGGCGGTCGCCTGCGACACCGCGATCCCGCCGGCCGCGCCGCCGATGCCGCGCAGGACCAGGAAGACCGTCCAGCCCGGCCGGATGAGGCAGAGCAGGTCGCAGACGATCATCACCGCGAGCGCGGCGATGCCGAAGCGGCGGAACTGCCCGCGCGGCAGGAAGGTGCTGAGCAGGCAGCCGCAGGACAGGGTGATGAGCTGGATCGTCGAGAAGAGGCCGACGTCGCGCTCGCTGGCGCCGAGCACGTTGACCAGCGCGGCGGCGATCACCGGCATCGCCAGGAAGGTCATCACCCCCGCCGTGCCGAGCGTGATCAGCGCGGCGAGGCTATCCTGCCCCGCCGCGCCGTCGATCGTCCGCTTCTGTCCGCTCTTCGCCATGCTGCGCCCTTGACGGGTGCGGGACGCCGAAGCGCCCCGCACGGATGATCAGAACCGGTACAGCGCGCTCGCGCCGAACACCCGCGGCTCGGAATAGATATACTGGACATAGCCGAGGTCGTTGAACTGGAACGCCTTGGTGATCGCCAGCTTGTTGCCGATGTTGCGGACGAAGGCCTGGAGCTGCCAGTTCTCGTTCACGTTGAACGAGATGTCGGCATTATGCTTGAAATAGCCCGGCATCTTCACCGACGGATCGTTGAAGTTGTTCGAGTAGCGGCTGGAGCGATAGTTCCAGTCCCAGTTGAACACCAGCGAGCGGTCGTTGGCGAGCGGCACGGTGTAGGCGATCGCGCCGTTGGCGGTCCATTTCGGCGCGTTCGACATCTCGCGGTCGGCGACATAGACCCCGCCGCCGGGCACGCCGTTGCGGACGTCCTTGATCTTCGTCTCCAGCCACGAACCGCCGAAGCGCAGCTCCAGATGGTCGACCGGCGCCGCCTGGATCTCGACCTCGGCGCCATAGGCATTGGCGCTCTGGTTGGTCAGCAGGCCGCCGATCCCCTCGAAGTTGAAGGTCTGGTAGCGGTTATAGTCATAGTAGAAGAAGGAGGTGTTGAAGCGCAGCTTGCGGTCGAACAGCGTCGCCTTCTCGCCGATCTCATAGGCGATGACGTTCTCGTCGCGATAGGGGATCTGCGCGGTGCTGACGCCGCCCGGATAGAAGCCGTTGTTGAAGCCGCCGGCCTTGGTGCCGCGCGACACGCTGGCGAACAGCAGCAGGTCGGCGTTCACCTGGAAATCGAGCGCGGCCTTACCCGAGATCAGCGTCTTCTTGTAGGTGTCCCGATAGGGGTTGGCGATGCCCGGCCCGTTCGGCGGCAGGAAGCAGTTGGTCGGGATCGGGAAGCCCGGGCAGCTCCGCAGCGAGGCGTTGTCGCGCTCGTCGAACTTCTTGCTGTCGCGGGTGATGCGGCCGCCGAGGGTGAAGGTCAGCCGGTCGGCGAGCTCCACCTCGCCCTGCGCGAAGGCCGCGACCGAGGTCGTCCGCATCTTCCAGTTGGCCGCCAGGTTGATCGGGAAGAAGGCGCCGTTGTACAGGCCCGTCACCGGATCGACCGCGGTGTCGCCCGACACCGGCACGTTGAAGGTCGCGTTCGGATTGTTGCGCGCCTTCGAATAGAGGCCGTAGACGCCCGCCGTCCAGTTGAAACCGTCGCCCTTGCCGAAGGCGCGGAATTCCTGGGTCGCGGTGTCGCTCTTATACGGGAAGGTGGCGACGCAGATCGTGTTCGGGCTGGCGTCGCAATCCTCTTCGAGGTTGCGGGTGAAGTGCATGTAGCCGGTCAGCGAGGTGAAGCTGACGTCGCCGAAGTCCCGTTCGGCGCGGAGCAGCGCGGTGGAGCCCTTCGACTTCAGCCGCTGCGGGTTGCTGGTATAGGCGACGTTGCGCTTGCCCGCGCCGAAATTGGCCTCGTTATAGCCGGCGTCGTCGACCCCGGTCGGATCGGCCGAGCCGAGCCCCGTCACCGGATCGCGCAGGCTGGGGGTCTGCTCATAATAGGTGTGGACCTTGTCGGTCCGGCCATATTCGCCCTTCAGCAGCACGTCCCAGTCGCCGTCGTCGTAGCGAAGCTGGAGGCGGACCGCGTCGGTGCCGGCCTGGCCGCCCTTGTCCTTGGCGAATTGCGGATTGAGGTTCTTGATATAGCCGTCGCTGTGATGCGACAGGAAGGACAGACGCGCCGACAGCGTGTCGGTCAGCGGCGCGGTGACGCCGCCTTCGAGCTTCAGCTCGTTGAAGCGCGCATAGCTGCCCTTGACGAAGCCGCCGGCCTCCTGGCTCGGCTTCTTGGTGACATAGTGGACGAGGCCGCCGGTCGAGTTGCGGCCGAACAGCGTGCCCTGCGGCCCGCGCAGGATCTCGGCGCGGTCGAGGTCGAACAGCGCGAAGTCGACTGCCGGCACGTTCACGACGTAGAATTCGTCGACATAGACGGTGACCGGCGCCTCATGGCCCTCGCCGAAGTCGTTGAGGCCGATGCCGCGGATGACGATGTTGGCGCTCGAACCCGGGCCGTAGGGCGAATAATTGTCGACGCTCGGCGTGCGGGTGATCAGGTCGATGCTGTTGGAGATGCCGCGCTCGAGGATCTGGTCGCCCGAGACGGCGGTGACGGAGATGCCGACCTTCTGGAGGTTCTGCTCGCGCTTCTGCGCGGTGACGACGATCTCGGCCAGGCCGCCATTGTCGGCTTCGGCCGCGGCGGGGGCGCTCGTCGCTTCCTGCGCGGCGGCCGGCGCGCTCGCCAGCAGCGCGGCGACGGTCAGGGCGATGGTGGAGGAGGTCGAAACAAAGGATCTGGTCATGAAAGCCCCCGAGGTTGGCGGCGCCGGAGCGCGACGTGCGTTTCCTACCTGCGGCGTGGCGCATATGTTCGCGCCATCGTCGTGACGCATCTGTGTGGCATCCGGCGGGGGGCGGCTATACCGCCGTGGCAATCATCCTACCCGATTGGCAATATTCGCCGCGCGGCGGCGGGCACGGTCAGGCGCTGTGGGCCTTCTTCAGGGTGAAGGAGGGCAGCTCGCCGAAGCGGCGGGCATAATCCTGGGAGAATTTGCTGGGGTGAAGGAAGCCGTTGGCGAGCGCGACCTCGGTCACGGTCACGCCGCTGCCCTGCACCTCCCTGAGCATCGCCCGCGCCCGTTCGAGCCGGTAGCGCTTGAGATAGCCCATCGGGCTGTCGTCGCGGAACCGCCGGAAGCCGAAATGCAGCGAACGGCCGCTGACGCCCGAGGCGGTGATCAGGTCGGACAGGGTGAGCTGCTCATGATAGCGCTCGCGGATCAGCTCCTCGGCGCGGCGCACATAATAGGGCGTCGCGACGTTGCGCGGCTCCATCGCATAGTCGTGCGAATAATTGTGCGGCACCGAGGTGAGCAGCAGCCGGCCCAGCATCTCCTCGGTCGTGCCGATCGCGCGCGGATGGACGAAACCGGAATCGCCGTCGTCCATGTCCTCGACCACCGCGCGCACGAACTGCGCGAAGGAGCCGGCGAGCCCGTCGATCGCGATCGGATCGGGCGCGAAGATCAGCGGCCGGGTGCGGTGGCCGAAATCCTCGTTGAGCAGCTTTTCGAGGTGCGAGCGATCGAGCTTGACGGTGAAGTGGCGGCAGCCGGCGTCGGTGATCTGGCGGATCGGCTCATGCGGGCTCAGCACCGACATCTGGCCGGGCCGCAGCACGAAGGTCCGCCCCTGATGCCCGAACTGCGCCTGGCCGCTGAGGACGAACTGGACGAGGAAGCAATGCTCGGCCGGCGGGATCGACACCGCCACCCGGCCATAGGGCAGGCCGTAATCGGTCGCGTTGAAGGTGCTCGACCGCAGCGTCGCCTGGTTGTGGCGGAAAGCGATCGGCGGCACGCCGCCCTCGGTCGACAGGTCGTGGGGGCAGAAGGCGTGCACCATATGCTGGTGGACCGCGTCGATCTCGGTGCTGGCGAAGCGGTTCCAGCGGTCGAGCGGAAGATCGCCCGGGGTCCAGACCTTGCGTTCCTCGATCATCTGGCCTCGGTCATCTGGCTGGCCACCCGCATCACGGACATCCCGTCATCCTACCAGATATGCGGCCGATTGCGAGCATCTCGATGGCGGCCGCGACTCCGGCCCCCGCCAATGATGACCGATTTGTAATCCTCCCGCAGCCCGCGACCGGAAAAGGAATTATCATATTTCAATATCTTATATGAAAATCCTCAGCTCCGCCTGTCGGAGCCTTAACGTGCGTTCGGCGGCGGGCAGGTCCACATTCTGCACATCGGGACAGGGCGACGGCGCCTCGTCCCCGACAGAAAAGGATGGGACCATGTTGAAGACCGCTTTCCGTTTCCTGGCCCTGACGACCGCCATCGCGGGGCTCGGCACCACGATCGTCATGGGCGCCGCAGAGGCCGCCACCCCGACCGGCGACGTGCCCTTCTGCTCGAAGACGATCACCGACAAGTGCATGGACCGGCCAGCCGCCGCCACGCATCACGCCACCCGCCATGCGGCGCATCATCGGACCCACAAGCCGACCGCCGCCAAGGCCGCGCATCCCAAGAGCTGACCCCGCCGGTCAGCCGCCTGCTCCTCCAGCAAAGGGCCACTTCGGTGGCCCTTTTTTCATGCGCCCGCGCCGGGCAAGGCGGCGATCAGGTGGCGGTAGAGGCCATCGGCGTCACGGCGCAGCGGATGGCCGCCCGGCATCGCGATCCGCCGCATGTTGGGCTGGTGGAGCAGCGGGCAGAGGCTGTCGGCCTCCTCGCGCCCCTGGACGCAGAGCAGCGGCACCCAGTCGAGCCGCCGGCCGGTGTCGACCGCCGCCGCGTCGGCCGGCACCAGGTCGAGCATCTCGGCCGGCGACGCCCGGTAGATCACCGTGTCGGTCGGCACGACCAGCGCGACCATGGCGATCTTCGCCCGCAAGGCGGGCGGCAGCCCGACCAGCCCGACATGGACCATGTCCGCCCCATAGGACTGGCCGATCAGCAGCAGGCGTCGCGCATGGCCGAAGGCCAGCCCGCGCCGCACCGCCTCCTCGATCAGCGCGCGGACCTGGGCGGGCGACCGGCGCTCGCGGAAATAGACCAGCGAATTGACCCCCAGCACCGGAACGCCGTCGGCGGCCAGCCGCTCGGCGATCTGGCGACCCATCCCGATCTTGAAGCCCATGTCGCCGGAGACGATCACCGCCGCCAGCCCCGCTTGCGCCGGTGCGGGCGGGCGTTCGGCCCGGACCGGAACGTAGAGGTCGCCGCCGAAATAGCCGAGCCAGCCCCAATAAGCGGTCAGCCCCGCGCCGACCAGGGCGAGGGCGAGCGCCGCGCCGATCAGCCCGCGCCTCACAGCAGCCCCCGCAGCACGGCGGCGGCGAGCGCATCGCCATTGTCGCCGAAATGATGGCCGCCGGGCAGCAGCACCTGCTCGGCCAGCCCCGCCGGGATCGCCGGACAGGCGCTGTGCTTCTCCTCCTCGCCGCGGATGCACTGCATCGGCGTGCCGCGCAGCCGCTCGATCGCCGGCAGGGTCGGCAGCGCGTTGGCGCCGCCGATGTCGAGCCAGGAGGCGAGATGGAACTGGAAATCGGCGGTGCCGCTCAGCCCCAGCATGCTCAGCCGGGTCACCATCGGCCGGATCGCGGCCGGCAGGTTGCCGACGATATAGGCGAGGTCGTCGGCGCCGAAGGAATAGCCGACGAAGATCACCTTCGGCCGATGCCATTCGCGCGCGAAATGCTCGACGATCCGTCCCGCGTCGCGCCCCGCCTCGGCCGGGGTCCGGGCGTTCCAGAAATAGCTGAGGCTGTCGACGCCGACGACGGGAACGCCCGCCGCCGCCAGTTTCGTGGCGAGATCGCGATCGATCCCGGCCCAACCGCCGTCGCCCGAATACATCACCGCCATCAGGTCGGTGTGGCGCGCCGCCGGATCGGCGACGATCGTCAGCGGCAGGTCGGCGACATTGGCGAGCGGCACGACGGGCGCCGGATTCGGCTGCGGCTCGAGCAGCGGCGCGAACGCCGCCTTGAACTGCGGCATCCAGTTCGCCTCGACCGAGAAGCCGTGACCGACCTTGGGCAGCTCGACGAGCTGCGCCTGCGGTATCTGCCGGGTGAAGGCGCGGGTCGCGGCGGGGCTGACGACCTGGTCGATGGTCCCCTGCAGCACCAGCCACGGCGCCGACAGGCGCGGCGCGGCCGAGAACAGCCAGCCCGCCTCGGGCTTGGCGATGCGCGACACGGTCACGCCCGGGATCGCGCACCACGGCTTGGTCCCGCCGATATCGGGGCCGAAGCCGAGCGACACCGCCCCGCGCCACGTCCCCGCCGGGGCCTGCGCCAGCGCCGCATAGGCGATCGTCGCGCCCGACGAATAGCCGGCGAGGATCGGCTTGATGTAGCGCGGCAGGCCGAGGCGGTGCTCATAGTCCTGCGCCAGCGCCTGCAGCGCATAGTTGGGATTGACGCATGTCTCGGCATCGCCGTCGAGACGCTTCTGCAACGCCGGGGTGGAGATGCCAGCGACCGCGACGCCCTGTTCGGCGAGCGCCTTCGCCATGTCGACCACGCCGAGGTTCCAGCCGCCGTCGCCCGACAGGAAGACCACCACGCCGCGCACCGGACCGGCGGGCCGATAGGTGGCGACCGCCTGCCAGCCGGCGAAGGTGAAGTCGCCGGCGGCGACGGGCCCCTCGCGCTCCGGCGCGGCGGGCCGCGCGACGGGCGCCTGCGCCGCGACCGGCGTCGCCGTGGAGGATAAGGTCGACAGGATCATCGCGGCGGAACCGGCGGCGACGGCCAATGTGGAGAACAATCTACGCATCTTCACCCCCGCAGGAGGACGTCATGCACCCGGCTTAGACCGGCGCACCCGACGCGGGCGTGAGGGCGAGGTTAAACATCGGTAATGTCGCCCGCGCGTCAGTGGGCGAGATGCAGCTCCACCCGCAGCCCCGGTCCGTTGTCGTGCAGTTCGAGCGCGCCGTCGTGCAGCCGCGCGACCGCCGCGGCGAGCGCGAGGCCGAGCCCGGCCCCCGCCTTGCTGCGCGCCGCGTCCAGCCGGCCGAAGCGGCGCAGCGCCTCGGGCCGCTGCGCCTCGGGGATGCCGGGACCGTCGTCGCCGACGCTGATCACCGTATCGCCGGCCGGCGTCCGCCGGGCCGCGACGACGATCCGCCCCGCGCCATATTTCATCGCATTGTCGATCAGGTTGGCGAGCGCCTGGCCGAGCAGCTCGCGGTGGACATGGCCCGTGATCCCCGGGGGGGCGTCGGCGACGATCTCGAAGCCATTATCCTCGGCGAGCGGCCCATAGACCTCGACCATGTCCTCGACCATCGCCGACAGGTCGAGGTCGACGAAGCTCTCGCGCCCCAGCCCGGCCTCGGCGCGGCTGATCCGCAGCGCGGTGTCGAGCATCGTCAGCAGCCGGTCGCCCTCGTCGATCGCGCGGGCGACCGCCCCCCTCGCCTCCTCGCCCTCGCTGGCGTCGAGCGCGCGTTCGAGCGTCGACCGCAGCCGGGTGAGCGGCGAGCGCAGGTCATGGGCGAGGCCGTCGGTGGCGATCTTGAGCTCCGCCATCAGCGCGGCGATGCGGTCGAGCATCGCATTGATCGCGATGCCGAGCGCGTCGAAGGCGTCGTCGCTGCCGTCGACCGGCACCCGTCGGTCGAGATGGCCGGCGGCGACGGCGCGGGCGGTGCCGACGGTCGCGGCCAGCCGGCCGTGGATCAGCCGGGTCGAGCTCCATGCCGCGAAGGCGGCGAGCGCCACCGCCACCGCGAAGGCGCTGACCATCGCCTCCTCCAGGATGACGGTGAAGCGCAGCTCGCTTTCGACGACATGGCCGGTCAGCAGCCGGCCGCCGCCCGCGAGCGGGGTCGCGACGAGGTAGATCTGCTCGGACTGCTCATGGCCGATGCGGAACAGGTCGAGCGTCGCGGCGGTCGCGGACGGCGGCAGCGAGGGCGGCCATTCGGCGATGTTGCCGGCCACCGCCCGGCCGTCGCGATCGACCAGCAGCAGCGCGGCGCCCGGCGCCCGGCCGGGCTGGGCGCGCGCCGCCACCGCCGCGTCGAGCGCCGCGAAGCCGCCCTGCCGGTAGCTGTGGAGGAACTGGTCGCGCAACTGCTCGGCATGCGCCTCGGCCTCGTCGCCGATCTGGTCCTGGGTCAACTGGTGGACGGTGGCGAGCAGCAGCGCCGCGCCGACGAGTTGGAGCAGGAAGACGAGCGCCGCGAAGCGGAGGAAGGTCGACCGCGGAAGCCCCATCCTCAACCGTCGAGGCCCAGCCGATAGCCCGATCCGCGCACCGTATGGAGCAGCGGCCGGGCCTGGCCCTCGTCGATCTTCTTGCGCAGCCGGCTGACATGGACGTCGATGACGTTGGTGCCCGGATCGAAATGATAGTCCCACACGCCTTCGAGCAGCATCGTCCGCGTCACCACCTGCTCGGCATGGCGGAGGAGGAATTCGAGCAGGCGGAACTCGCGCGGCTGCAACTCGATCGGCTGGCCGCCGCGCCGCACCTTGCGCGACAGCAGGTCCATCTCCAGGTCGTCGCAGGCCAGCCGGGTCTCGGGCGCGGCGGCGCTCCGGCCCTGGCCGTGGCGGATCAGCAGACGGACCCGCGCGAGCAGTTCGGCGAAGGCGAAGGGCTTGGTCAGATAGTCGTCGGAGCCGCCTTCGAGGCCTTTCACTCGGTCCTCGGCCGCGCCCAGCGCCGACAGGATGATCACCGGCGTCTCGATCCCCGCCGCGCGGATCGCGCCGAGCACCGCCATCCCGTCCATGCCCGGCAGCATCCGGTCGAGGATCACGCAGTCGTAGCTGCCGTCGGTGACGTGGAACAGGCCATCGCGGCCATTGTCGGCGCGATCGACGACGAAGCCGTGCTCGGACAGCCCGGTCGCGACGAAGTCGGCGGTGGCGGCGTCATCCTCGACCAGCAATATCTTCCGGCTCATCCGCCATGTCCTCCCCCGTCGCGCCGCATGTGGATGTCGAACGGCACGCCGCGACGCAAGACCCGCAGGTCGACGACCTCATAGGAACCGCTGGCGACGTCGCGGTCGAACGCGGCGAGGCTCGGCGCCGGCAGGCCGTCGACATCCTCGATCTCGTCGCCGACCCGGAGCCCGGCGAGCGCGCCCGGCCCGCCGGTCTGGAGGCTCGTCACCAGCAGCCGGGGCCGCCCCGCGCTCTCGACCACCGCCAGCGTCGCGCCGGTGGGCAGCGACTCCCCGGCGGCGACCGGCTCCCGATAGGGGCGGACGAACTGATGGGTGACGATCACCGCCGCCAGCGCCGCGCAGAGCAGCGCCAGCCAGCCGATCCAGGAGAAGGTCCTCGTCACATCAGGCCTCGTTTCGTTCGACGCAGACCGTGGCAATGATGCGATCGAGCCGCTCGGTGATCGCCTGGTCGAGTTTCTCATGCAGCCGCAATATTTCAAGCTCGGCGCGCAGGTTGACCTCATAGTCGAGGCTCGCCGCCAACCGGTCCTTCGCCGCCTGGCGGTTCTGGCTCATCATGATCACCGGCGCCTGGATCGCGGCGAGCGTCGACAGCAACAGGTTGAGGAAGATGAAGGGATAGGGATCGAACGCCAGCCCCCAATGCGTCAGCACGTCGCTGTTGAGCAGCATCCAGGCGAGCAGCACCAGCGAGAAGCCGATGATGAAGGCCCAGCTGCCGCCGACCGCGGCGACCCGGTCGGCGAGCCTGTCGCCGAAGGTCGCGTGCATGTCCGCCACGTCGCCGGCATCGCGCGAGATCGGCTGGCGCGCCAATATCTTGGCGAGGACATGCGCCTCGCCGGGGTCGAGATGCTGCTTGCCCAGCAGCCGCGCAGCCAGGGTCCGGACGGGTTCGCTCGCCATATCGCCTCCTTCATCACGGGATTAGCCGCGATCATCATACCCCAGCATGAGCGCCGCATGACCATTTCGTCATGTTGGGGATTACCGATGCTTAATATCGGGACCATCGTCCGGAGAGGCGCGCGGGCGCACAAGAGTCTCCATTCTCGAAAAGGAGACCTGTCATGCGTCACCCATTGTTCATCCCGATCGCCGCCGCATCGATCCTGGCCATGGGCCTTGCGGGCGCCGCCCAGGCGACGTCGCGCGCGGGCGGGCCGGAGGCAGAGATCGGCAAGGCGCTGGCCGGGCGGACCGCCGGCAAGCCGGTCGACTGCCTCGACCTCAACCGCATCCGCTCGTCGCGGATCATCGACCGCACCGCGATCCTGTACGAAACCGACAACGGCACCCTGTACCTGAACCGCCCCGCCAGCGGCGCGGACCAGCTCCGCACCGGCCTGACCCTGGTCACCGACACGCATACGCCGCAGCTCTGCAGCGTCGACACGGTGCGCCTCGTCGACCTGCCGGGGCATTTCGAGAGCGGCTGGGTCGGGCTCGGCAAGTTCGTCCCCTATGCCCGGCGCTGACGCCGGCGGCGCCGCGCAACATTACCAATAATTCAGGCGGCGCCCACCCGGCGGGCATGCGGGTTCCCCTATCGGTGTCGTCAAAGCTGCATGGGGGAATGCGATGAAGCCTGCGATCCTGATGACGGCGGCCGCGCTGCTGGCCGTCGCGGTGCCCGCGGCCGCCAGCCCGGCCCCCGCGAACGGCTGCGCCGCCGCCGCCCGGCCGACGGTCGAAGGGCTGTGGATGAACCCGCACGGCACCGTGGCGGTCCGGACCGGCGATTGCCGGGGCCGGCTGTGCGGCTGGGTGGTGTGGGCGAGCCCGCAAGCCCTCCAGGACGCGAAGGACGGCGGCGTCGACCATCTCGTCGGGACCGAACTGCTCGAGGACTACAGCGCCGACGGCGCCGATCGCTGGTCCGGATCGGTCTACGTCCCCGACATGGGACACAGCTTCTCGTCGACCATCACCCTTTCCGCCCCCGGCGAACTCCAGATCCGGGGCTGCCTGATCGGCGGCATCTTCTGCAAGTCGCAGACCTGGCAGCGCATCGAAAAGGTTCCCAATGCATAATCCGCCCCTCCGCCGCCTGATCGCCCGCCTGCGCGAACGGCGCGGGCCGCTGTCGGTCGTCCTCGTCATGCTGCTGATCGGGATCGGTTTCGCCGCGCTCCACCAACTCACCCAGACGCTGCGGTTGCAGGACATATTGGCGGCGTTCGACGCGATCGGCTCCCGCCAGGTGGCGCTCGCGATCGGCTGCACCGTCGCCAGCTATGTCGCGCTGACCTTCTACGACCTGCTCGCGCTGCGCGTCATCGGCCGGCCGCTGCCCTGGCGGACCGCCGCGCTCGCGTCCTTCACCAGCTACACGATCAGCCACAATCTCGGCCTCGCGCTGATCACCGGCGGATCGGCGCGCTACCGCATCTACACCGCCGCCGGCCTGTCGGGCGGCGACGTGGCGCGGATCGTCGCGATCGCCTCGGCGACCTTCTGGATGGGGGTGCTGGCGATCACCGGCCTCGCCCTCGCCTTCCACCAGGGCGGGCTGTCGCTGGCGGGGGTCGCGCTGGGCGGGACCGCCGCGCGCGTCGCCGGCGGCGCGATCCTCGCCGGGGCGGCCGGCTTCGTCCTCGCCTGCGCCTTCGGCCCGCGCGAGATCCGACTGTTCGGCTGGACGCTGCCATTGCCGGGCGCGGGCGTCGCGCTCGGCCAGATCGCGATCGCGGGGATCGACCTCGCCGCCGCCTCGGCGGCGCTGTTCGTCCTGATCCCCGGTGCCGATCCGGCGCTGCTCCCCGCCTTCCTCCTCGCCTATGCGCTCGGCATCATCGCCGCGCTGGTCAGCCATGTCCCCGGCGGCATCGGCGTGTTCGAGGCGGTGGTGCTGGCGACCGTCCCGGCCGACCGGCCCGCGCTCGCCGCCGCGCTGATCGCCTATCGGCTGATCTATTATCTGCTCCCGCTCGCGCTCGGCATCGTCGCGCTGGTGCTGCACGAGGGCCGCCAGCGCCGCCTCGGCCGCGCGATCGCGGGGGTGCGGCTGGTCGCCAACGGCCTCGCCCCGCTGCTGATGGGCGTGGCGAGCTTCCTCGGCGGCGCGGTGCTGCTGCTGTCGGGATCGACCCCTGCCGTTCCCGCCCGCCTGCACACGCTGCACGCGATCGTGCCGCTGCCCTTCATCGAGGCGTCGCACCTCGCCGCCAGCCTGGTCGGCACCGGGCTGCTGCTGCTCGCGCCCGGCCTCTACCGCCGCCTCGACGGCGCCTTCGTCGCCGCCCGCGCGCTGCTGATCGCCGGGGCGATCTTCTCGCTGGCCAAGGGCATCGACTATGAGGAGGCGATCGTCTGCCTGACGATCGCGGCGCTGCTGCAATGGACCAGCCCGGCCTTCTACCGGACCACGGCCTTCGTCGCGCGCGCCTTCTCGCCCGCCTGGCTGGTCTGCGTCGCGGCGGTCGGCGGCCTCAGCCTGTGGGTCGGCCTCTTCTCCTACAAGCATGTCGCCTATCAGAACGCCCTGTGGTGGGACTTCGCGCTGCACGGCGACGCCTCGCGCTACCTGCGCGCCAGCCTCGGCACCGCCGTGCTGCTCGCCGGGGTGGCGCTGGGGCGGCTGTTCGCGCCGGCCGCGCCCCGCCGCGACCGGACGGCGCTGCCGGCCGAGGTCGCCGACGTGATCGAGGGCGCCGAGCGCACCGATGCGATGCTCGCCTATACCGGCGACAAGCGCTTCCTCTTCTCCCCCGACGGCGACGCCTTCCTGATGTACCAGATCCGCGGATCGAGCTGGATCATGATGGCCGATCCGGTCGGCCCGCGCGCCGCCTGGGCCGGCCTGCTCTGGACGATCCGATCGATGGCGGACGCCGCGCAGGGCCGGCTGATGCTCTACCAGATCAGCAGCGACATGCTCGAACTGGCGATCGCGCTGGGCCTGCAGATCGTCAAATATGGCGAGGAGGCGATCGTCGACCTCGCCGCTTTCTCGATCGAGGGGCCGCGGATGCGCTCGATCCGCCAGACGGTCCGCCGCGCCGAACGCGAGGGCGCGACCTTCGAAGTCGTCCCCGCCGCCGAGGTCGCCGCGATCATCCCCGACCTTGCCGCCATCTCCGACGAATGGCTGGAGGCGAAGGGCCAGCGCGAGAAGGGCTTCAGCCTGGGCCGCTTCGATCCCGACTATGTCGCGCGCTTCGATTGCGCGCTGGTCCGGGTCGAGGGACGGATCGTCGCCTTCGCCAATATCTGGCGAACGCCCAACGGACGCGAACTGTCGGTCGACCTGATGCGCCATGGCGCGGGTTCGCCGCCGGGGGTGATGGACTATCTGTTCGCCAGCCTGATGCTGTGGGGCCGGGAGAACGGCCATGCCCGCTTCTCGCTGGGCCTCGCCCCGCTGTCGGGGATCGAGGCGCACCGGCTGTCGCCGCTCTGGGTGAAGGCCGCCGCCGCCATCTTCAAGCGCGGCGAGCGCTTCTACGGCTTCCGGGGCCTGCGCGCCTACAAGGAGAAATTCGCGCCGGTCTGGGAACCGCGCTACATCGCCGCGCCGCATGGCCTCGGCCTCGTCCGGGCGATGCGCGACCTCAACCAGCTGATCGGCCGCCCGCATCCGGTGTCCGATCGCGCCGCCTCCTCGGTGGCGGCCGATGCCGACCCGCCCCGCCTCGCCGCCTGACCAAAAGTTCATCCACCCGTCATCGCCGCCACAGCCGCGCCGGCGCAGGATGGTATCGTTCCAGGAGATGTCGATGTCGACCGACCAGCCAGCCGTCCTGCCCCCGATCCGCGGCCGCAAGCGCCACCCGCGCATGATCGCCGAAATCTCGCGCAACTGCCGCGCCGGCCGCCACATCGTCGCGGCCGACGTGCGGACCGACGATCAGGGCGTCGAGCATGGCCGCTGCCGCCATTGCGGCTGCGAGCTGGCGCGCATGCCGGTGCTGCGCCGCTGGTTCCGCACCGGGGAGATGGGCTGAGAGTCTGTTTGGAAATGCGCGGAAGGGCGCATTCCCAACCAGACTCCGAGCGCGAAGCGCGACGGTCAGGCGACCGGATAGGGCGTGGGCGCGCTGCGATTCTCGTCGATCGCCACCGGCCGGCCGATCGGCGGAAAGGCCCGCTGCGGGCAGGACGGCCGCTCGCAGACCTTGCAGCCCGCGCCGATCGGCGTCGCCGCCGCCGGATCGGTCAGGTCCAGGCCGCGCGAATAGACCAGCCGGCCGGCATGGCGGATGTCGCAGCCGAGGCCGACCGCGAAGCTCTTGCCCGGCATGCCGTAGCCGGCGCTCCCCCGGTCCACCGTCCGCGCGATCCACAGATAGCTGCGGCCGTCCGGCATCTGGGCAATCTGGGTCAATAGCCGGCCCGGCTGGGCGAAGGCCTCATAGACGTTCCACAGCGGGCAGCTTCCGCCGACGCGCGAGAAGTGGAAGTCGGTCGCCGACTGGCGCTTCGAGATGTTGCCGGCACGATCGACCCGGACGAAGAAGAAGGGGACGCCCCGCGCCTCGGGGCGTTGCAGGGTCGAGAGGCGGTGGCAGATCGTCTCGAACCCGACGCCGAAGCGTCGGCCGAGCTTCGCGATGTCATAGCCCTCGGCCTCGGCGGCGGCGAGGAAGTCGCCATAGGGCAGGATCAGCGCCCCCGCGAAATAATTGGCGAGCCCGACCCGCGCGAGCCGCCGCGCCTCGTCGCCCGTCAGGATGCTGCTGTCCGACAGCCGCCCGATGACGTCGCCCAGTTCGAGGAAGGCGAGCTGGGTCGCCATCTGGAAGGCCTGCTGCCCCTGCCGCAGGTCGGCCGAGAGATGGAGGATGCGGCGGACCGGGTCATAATGCCGCTGCGCGCCGCCGCCCTCGTCCCAGACGATCTGGACGCCGTGCCGCTCCCGCAGCCAGGCGACCAGCCCCTGGTGCACCGATCGCGGCCCCAGATTGGCCTGCCGGTAGAGCCGCTCCGCCGCCTCGTCCAGCGGCTCGACATGGTTGTGCCGCGCGTAGAAGAAATCGCGCACCTGCTCGAACGGCATCCGCGCCGGACCGCCCGCGATCCAGTCGTCGCCGAGCTGCGCCGCCATCGCCTCGCCGCGCTCGACCGACTCGCGGTAGCGGCGATGGAGCGATACGAGCGTGCGGCCCACCGCGGGCATGTTCATCGCCAGCTCGCGGATCTCGGCGATCGAGACGCTCTCCGATCCTTCCGCCAGCGCGTCGCGCAGCTCGGTGATGAGGCGCGCTTCCTCGTCCTCCGAGAAGAGTTGCACGTCGATGCCGAACGCCGCGTTGATCTTGAGCAGCACCGGCACCGTCAGCGGCCGCTGGTTCTGCTCCAGCTGGTTGAGGTAGCTCGACGAGATGCCGAGCGCATTGGCCAGCTCGACCTGCTTGAGGTTCCGTTCCTCGCGCAGCCGTTTCAGCCGCACGCCCATATAGGCCTTCCGCATCGCCCGATCCGATCTTCGCAAAATTTGCAAATCTGCGGACAACTCTCCGCAAATCTTCGCATATTCCGTTATATTTCAATGTATAACATAATGCGGATATTGCGAAACATGCAAAACAGATCGGGCGCCTTCGCGCTTCAGCCCGCCTGCGGGATCGCTTCCGGCACGATCGTCCTGACGATCGAGGCGTCGAGCGCCTCATAGGCGTGCAGGCCGATCGTCTCGTAGAGCTCGGCGCGGGTCTGCATCTCGTCGACCATGGCGTGGGTGCCGCCGTCACGCCGGATCGCGGCGTAGAGCCTGGCCTGCGCCTTGTTGGCGACGCGCAGCGACGAGACCGGCCAGATCACCATACGATAGCCCATCGCCTCGAACTCGGACGCGGTGAAGAACGGCGTCCGGCCGAACTCGGTCATATTGGCGAGCAGCGGGACGTCGGGCATCGCCCGCGCGAACCTCTCGAACATCTCGCGCGTGTTCAGCGCCTCGGGGAAGATCGCGTCGGCGCCGGCCTCGACATAAAGCCTCGCCCGATCGACCGCTGCATCGAACCCTTCGACTCCGGCCGCATCGGTCCGCGCGACGATCACGATGTCGCGCGCCGCCTTCTTCGCGGCGGCGACCTTCGCCGCCATGTCATGCGCGTCGGCCAGCTTCTTGCCGTTGAGGTGGCCGCATTTCTTGGGGAGGATCTGATCCTCCAGATGGACGGCCCCTGCCCCCGCATCCTCGAAGGCGCGGACCATGTGCATGACGTTGAGCGCCTCGCCATAGCCGGTATCGCCGTCGACCAGCAGCGGCAGACCCGCCGCGCGGACGATCTGGCGAATGAAGAAGGCGACCTCGTCGACGGTGATGATGCCGAGGTCGGGCAGCCCCATCGACGCCGTCATCGCCGCGCCCGACAGATAGAGCCCCTCGAAGCCCGCCGCCTTCGCCTGGAGCGCCGCCTGGCCGTTGTGCGCGCCGGGAAGCTGGAGGATGTTCGGGCGCGCGAGCAGCCGGCGGAAGCGCGCGCCGGCGCTCTCGCGCGGAAGCTCGCCTGCGATCAGATAGGGCAATGCGGTCTCCTCAATTCGCCAGCACGTCGCCGCGCTGGTCGAGCGGCACGAAGGTCAGGTTTTCCGGGCCGGTATAATGGGCGGACGGGCGGATGATCTTGTTGTCCTGGCGCTGCTCGATCACATGCGCCGCCCAGCCGGAGGTGCGCGCGATCACGAACAGCGGCGTGAACATCGCCGTCGGCACGCCCATCAGGTCGTAGGAAACGGCCGAGAACCAGTCGAGGTTCGGGAACATGCGCTTGGCGTCCCACATCACGCTCTCGATCCGTTCGGCGACGGCGAACTGGCGCCGCGCGCCCGCCTCGTCCGCCAGCGCCCTGGCGACGCGCTTGATCACCACGTTGCGCGGATCGGAGACGGTGTAGACCGGGTGGCCGAAACCGATCACCACCTCCTTCGCCGCGACGCGGCAGCGGATGTCGGCCTCGGCCTCGTCGGGGGTGGCGTAACGCTTCTGGATCTCGTGGGCGACCTCGTTGGCGCCGCCATGCTTGGGGCCGCGCAGCGCGCCGATCGCCCCGGCGATCGCCGAATAGATGTCCGATCCGGTGCCGGCGATGACACGCGCGGCGAAGGTCGAGGCGTTGAACTCATGCTCGGCATAGAGGATCAGCGAGCAGTGCATCGCCCGCACCCAGCTTTCGGGGGGTGCGGCGCCATGGAGCAGATGAAGGAAATGGCCGCCGATGCTGTCGTCGTCGGTCTCGACCTCGATCCGCCGGCCGTTGTGCGCGAAATGATACCAGTAGAGCAGGATCGAGCCGAGCGAGGCCATCAGCCGGTCGGCGACGTCGCGGGCGTCGGACGGGTTGTGGTCGTGCGTCTCGGGCAGGACGCAGCCGAGCGCCGAGACGCCCGAGCGCATCACGTCCATCGGATGCGCGGCGGCGGGGATCGCCTCCAGCGCCTCCTTCACCGATCGCGGCAGCCCGCGCAGCTTGCGGAGCTTCGCCTTGTAGGCGGCCAGCCGGGTCGCGGTCGGCAGCTCGCCGTGGACGAGCAGGTGGGCGATCTCCTCGAACGCCGCGGTCTCGGCGAAATCGAGGATGTCGTAGCCCCGATAATGGAGATCGTTGCCGGTGCGGCCCACCGTGCAGAGCGCGGTGTTGCCGGCGGTGACGCCCGAAAGCGCCACCGACTTCTTGGGTTTGAAATCGGCGTTCATGCGCGGAACTTCCTCTCGGATGGGAGGGTGGTGAAGGTGAAGCGGCCGCTGCCCGCCATGCGACGGCCGCCGCCGTGCTGCGGCGCGGTCGCGAAGACCGATACGGTCACGGACTGGCGATCCTCGACGACCGCCCAGCTCTCGACCTCGACGTCGCCCGCCCCGAAGCCCCCGGCGAGCCGGAAGGATTCGCAGGCGGACAGGCGGACCCCGCCGGGCAGCCGCGCCGACGCCCAGGCGGCGGCGGTGTCCGCCATCAGCGCCATCAGATCGAGACCGGATATGGGAGCGTTGGAGAGCATGGGCACCTTATCCGCTCGCGCCTGCGATGCGAGAATGGCTGAAAAGGCGGATATCTGCGGATGCGGCGTTGCGAAGCTGCGAATTCGGCGAAGGCGCGACCCGCCTCAGAAGCTGTCGGCGGGAACCCGCACCCAGCCTTCCATCAGGATGCGGGCGCTGCGGCTCATGATCGCGCGGGCGACGGTCCATCGCCCGTCGACCAGCTTCGCCTCCGCGCCGACGCGCAGGGGTTCCCGACGGGTGGCCAGAACGGACGGCCCGCTCCCCTCCCCGGCCGCCCGATGGACCAGCGTGCCCGGCACCGCCGCCCCGCCGCGATCGCGACCGACGCCGTGCCCATCATCGCGTGGTGGAGCCGGCCCATCGACAGCGCGCGCACCAGCAGGTCGATCTCCCCGGCGCGCACGATCCGGCCGTTCGAAGCGACATAGTCGCTCGGCGGCGCGACGAAGGCGATCTTCGGCGTGTGCTGGCGTCGCGCGGCCTCGTCGATCGAACCGATCAGGCCCATCCGCACCGCCCCGATCGCGCGCAGCGTTTCGAAGCGGGCGAGCGCCTCGACATCGCCGTTGATCGCATCGCGCAATTCGGTCCCCGCATAGCCGATATCGGCCGCGTCGACGAAGATGGTGGGGATGCCGGCGTCGATCAGCGTCGCCCGGAGCTTGCCGCCTGGAACGATCGCCTCGGGCACGTCGAGTTCGTCGACCATGTTGCCGGTCGGGAACATTGCGCCATCGTCCTCCGCCGGATCGAGGAATTCGAGGACGATCTCGGCGGCCGGGAAGGTCACGCCGTCCAACTCGAAATCCCCGGTTTCCCGCACCCGGCCGTCGGCGACGGGGACATGGGCGATGATCGTCCTGCCGATATTGGCCTGCCAGATGCGCACCGTGCAGACGCCGTCCAAGGCCCTTGCCGGATCGACATGGCCGGCGTGGATCGCGAAGGCGCCCGCCGCCGTGGAGAGATTGCCGCAATTGCCGGACCAGTCGACGAAATCGGTGTCGATCGCGACCTGTCCATAGAGATAGTCGACGTCATGGCCGGGCCGCGTGCTCGGCGAGACGATGACGCATTTGCTGGTGCTGGAGGTGGCGCCGCCCATGCCGTCGATATGACCAGCATAGGGATCGGGGCTGCCGATCACGCGCTGGAACAGCCGGTCGCGCGCCGGGCCCGGCACGCGGCAGGATTCGGGCAGGTCCTCCAGCCGGAAGAACACGCCCTTGCTGGTGCCGCCGCGCATATAGGTGGCGGGAATGCGGAGCTGGGGAAGGCCGGACATCAGGCGGCCTCCACCCCGGCGGCGAGGAAATCCTGGGCGAAGCGCTGGAGCACGCCGCCGGCTTCGTAGATCGACGCCTCCTCGGCGGTGTCGAGGCGACAGACGACCGGCACCTCGATCGCCTCGCCGCCGCTGCGACGGACCAGCAGAGTCAGCCCGGCGCCGGGTATGCGCCGGCCGATCACGTCATAGGTCTCGGTGCCGTCGAGCCCCAGTGTCAGCCGCGTCGTGCCCGGCCGGAATTCGAGCGGCAGCACCCCCATGCCGATCAGGTTGGTGCGATGGATGCGCTCGAACCCTTCGGCGACGATCGCCTCGACGCCCGCCAGCCGGACACCCTTGGCCGCCCAGTCGCGCGAGGAGCCCTGGCCATAGTCGGCGCCGGCAATGATGATCAACGGCTGCCGGCGCCCGATATAGGTCTCGATCGCCTCCCACATGCGCATCACCGTGCCGTCGGGTTCGACGCGGGCCAGCGATCCCTTCCGCACCTCGCCGTCGACGACCGCCATCTCGTTGACGAGTTGCGGATTGGCGAAGGTCGCGCGCATCGCGGTGAGATGGTCGCCGCGATGGGTGGCGTAGCTGTTGAAGTCCTCTTCCGGCAAACCCATCCTCGCCAGATATTCGCCGGCGGCCGAGTTGGCGAGGATGGCGTTCGACGGCGACAGATGATCGGTGGTGACATTGTCCGGCAGGATCGCCAGCGGCCGCATCCCCGTCAGGCTGCGCGGGCTGGCCGCCAGCGCGCCGATGCCCTCGGTGTCCCAATAGGGCGGACGGCGGATATAGGTCGACCGGGGGCGCCAGTCGTAGAGCGGAGGGGTCGCTTCCGCCGCATCGCTGCGCGTCGCGAACATCGGTTCATAGACCCGGCGGAACTGCTCGGGCCTCACGCTGGCGGCGACGATCGCGTCGATCTCCTCGTCGGACGGCCACAGGTCCTTGAGCCGGATGTCCCGGCCGTCGACGACGCCGAGCACGTCCTGCTCGATGTCGAAGCGGATCGTGCCGGCGATCGCATAGGCGACGACCAGCGGCGGCGAGGCGAGGAAGGCCTGCCGGGCATGGGGATGGATGCGCCCGTCGAAATTGCGGTTCCCCGAGAGCACGGCGACGGCATGGAGGTCGCGAGCGACGATCTCCTGCCGGATCGCCGGATCGAGCGCGCCGGACATGCCGTTGCAGGTGGTGCAGGCATAGCCGACGATGCCGAAGCCGAGCGCCTCCAGCTCGGGCAGCAGCCCGGCCTCCTCCAGATAGAGCCGCGCGACGCGCGAGCCCGGCGCGAACGATGTCTTGACCCACGGCTTGCGCGCCAGGCCGAGCGCATTGGCCTTCTTCGCCAGCAGCCCGGCCGCGACCACGTTGCGCGGGTTCGACGTGTTGGTGCAGCTCGTGATCGCGGCGATGATCACCGCGCCGTCGGGGAGCAGGCCGGCGCGTTCCTCGGCCTGCGCCTCGGCCAGGCCGGTCGCGATGCCGCGCTCCTTCAGGGCGCTGGTCGGCAGGCGCCGGTGCGGGTTGGACGGGCCGGCCATGGTGCGGCCGACACTCGACAGGTCGAACGCCAGCTCGCGCTCATATTCGGCGGTCTCCAGCGCGTCGGCCCAGAGGCCCGCGGCTTTCGCATAGGTCTCGACCAGCGCGACCTGCTCGGGCGCGCGGCCGGTGAGCCGGAGATAGTCGATCGTCTGCCCGTCGATATGGAACATCGCGGCGGTCGCGCCATATTCGGGGCACATGTTGGAGATGGTCGCGCGGTCGCCGATCGACAGGGCGGCGGCCCCTTCCCCGAAGAACTCGACCCAGGCGCCGACCACGCGCGCCTCGCGGAGGAAGGCGGTGAGCGCGAGGACGATGTCGGTGGCGGTGATGCCCGGCGCGCGCCGACCGGTCAGCCGGACGCCGACGATGTCGGGCAGGCGCATCATCGAGGCGCGGCCGAGCATCACCGTCTCCGCCTCCAGCCCGCCGGCGCCGATCGCGATGACGCCCAGCGCGTCGACATGCGGCGTATGGCTGTCGGTGCCGACGCAGGTATCGGGAAAGGCGACGCCGTCGCGGAGCTGGATCACCGGCGACATCTTCTCCAGGTTGATCTGGTGCATGATGCCGTTGCCAGCCGGGATCACGTCGACATTCTCGAACGCGCGCCGGGTCCATTCGATGAAGTGGAAGCGGTCCTCGTTGCGGCGATCCTCGATCGCGCGGTTCTTGGCGAAGGCTTGCGGGTCGAACCCGCCATGCTCGACCGCGAGGCTGTGGTCGACGATGAGCTGGGTCGGCACCACCGGATTGACCCTGGCCGGGTCCCCGCCCGCCTCGGCGATCGCGTCGCGCAGACCAGCCAGGTCGACCAGCGCCGTCTGGCCGAGGATGTCGTGGCAGACGACCCGCGCCGGATACCAGGGGAAGTCGAGATCGCGCCGCCGCTCGACGATCTGCCGCAGCGCGTCTTCGAGCAGCGCCGGATCGCAGCGGCGGACGAGCTGCTCGGCCAGCACGCGGGAGACATAGGGTAGCCCGTCATAGGCGCCCGGCCGGATGGCGTCGATCGCCGCGCGCGCGTCATGATAGTCGACGGCCGTGCCCGGCAGCTTCTTGCGGAAGGTCTGGGAAAACATGGCCGTCCTATCGGCCTGCGCCTTCGGCGCGAACATGGCTGAAAGCGCGAAGATTTGCGGATGCCGGCTTGCAAATCGGCGAAGCTTGCGAAGGCGGGAACAACATATAAAGTTTTCTTTATATCTGCCTTGACAGCCACGCCGCGATGCGGTCCAATGGATGCTGTCGAGGTTCCCTGCTCGCGATCCGGCAACGGGTTTGCGCGGCAGGGCTAAGACGGGAAGCCGGTGGCGTCCGCGAGGACGGAGTCCGGCGCTGCCCCCGCAACTGTAAGCGGCGAGCGGCGGTTTCAACCATGCCACTGGCGCCCCGCGAGGAGCGCCGGGAAGGCCGGAACCGCCGTGACGACCCGTGAGCCAGGAGACCTGCCTCCGACGCGATAACGTTCCTCGGACGGGGGTTCCTCCGGTGGATCGCGCGACGAAAGCCCCGCGGCCATCGATGCGCCGGGGCCGTTCGTTCGCGCGCTCTTCCGTCGACCTCCGCCCGGCAAAGCAGGTGTCGAGTCGATGTCCAGACCCCAGCCCTACGCCATCGGGCCGCCCGGCCGAATGCGATAGCGCGCCGCGCCGGCCTCCGAGGCCCGACGCGGCGCGCTGACCTCTTTCCATTCCCCACCACCATGACGGCCGGCGACAGCGCCCGGCCGAAGGAGATGACTCATGTCCGTCACTGCCGCCAATCTCGGCTTTCCCCGCATCGGCCCGCGCCGCGAACTGAAGACCGCCGTCGAGGCCTATTGGGCCGGCAAGACCGACGAGGCCCAGCTCTTCGACACCGCCCGCCGCCTGCGCGCCGCGACCTGGGACCGCCAGAAGGCGGCCGGCATCGCGGTGATCCCGAGCAACGACTTCTCGCTCTACGACCAGGTGCTCGACACCAGCGTCATGGTCGGCGCGATCCCCGAAATCTACCGCGGCCTCGGCGCGCCGGACTCGCTCGCCGTCTATTTCGCGATGGCGCGCGGCACCCGCACCGACGCCGACAACGCGGGCTGCGCCCACGGCCATGGCAAGGGCGGCGACGTGCCCGCCCAGGAAATGACCAAATGGTTCGACACCAACTATCATTACATGGTGCCCGAGGTGTCGCCGAACCAGGACTTCGCGCTCGCCACCGCCAAGCCGGTCGATCATTTCAGGGAAGCGAGGGCGCTCGGCCATCACACCCGGCCGGTGATCCTCGGCCCGGTCACCTGGCTGCTGCTGGCCAAGTCGAAGGCCGAGGGCTTCGATCCGCTGTCGCTGCTGCCCCGGCTGCTGCCGGTCTATGCCGATCTGCTCGGCCGGCTGCGCGACGCCGGCGCGGACTGGGTGCAGATCGACGAGCCGGCGCTGGTGCTCGACCTGAGCGACGCGGCCCGCGCCGCCTATGTCTCGGCCTATGGCGAGCTGGCGAAGGTCGACGGCATCAAGCTGATGCTCGCCACCTATTTCGGCGCGCTGGGCGACAATCTGAAGACCGCCCTGTCGCTCCCCGTCGCCGGCCTGCACGTCGATCTCGTCCGCGCGCCCGAGCAGCTCGACGCCGTGCTGGCCGGGGCCCGCAAGGACCTACTGCTCTCGCTCGGCCTGATCGACGGCCGCAACATCTGGAAGGCCGACCTCACCGCCCTGCTCGATCGCTACGAGCCGATCATGAAGTCGCGGTCGGCGTTCCAGATCGCCCCGTCCTGCTCGCTGCTGCACACGCCGATCGACCTGGCGCTGGAGACGAAGCTCGATCCGCAGGTGAAGGACTGGCTCGCCTTCGCCGCGCAGAAGCTCGAGGAGCTTTCGCTACTGGGCCTCGGCCTGTCGAACGGCCGCTACGTGATCTCGGACGAGCTGCTCGCCAATGCGGACTCGATCCAGGGCCGCCGCAATTCGCCGCTGACCAACGATCGCAAGGTCCGTGACCGAGCGGCGCGGATCACCGGCGACTGGGCCCGGCGCAAGGCCCCCTTCGCCGATCGGATCAAGGCGCAGCAGGCGCGGCTGAACCTGCCGATGCTCCCCACCACCACGATCGGCTCCTTCCCGCAGACCGCCGAGGTCCGCAAGGCGCGCTCGGCGCACGACAAGGGCGAGCTCGACACCGCCGGCTATGAACGCTTCCTGCGCGAGGAGACGGCGCGCGCGATCGCCTGGCAGGAGGAGATCGGCATCGACGTGCTCGTCCATGGCGAGTTCGAGCGCAACGACATGGTGCAATATTTCGGCGAGCAGCTCGCCGGCTTCGCGTTCAGCCGCGCCGGCTGGGTGCAGAGCTACGGCTCGCGCTGCGTCCGCCCGCCGATCATCTACGGCGACGTGTCGCGCCCGAAGCCGATGACGGTCGCCTGGTGGCACTATGCCCAGTCGGTGACGGTCAGGCCGATGAAGGGGATGCTGACCGGCCCGGTGACGATCCTCAACTGGTCGTTCGTCCGCGACGACCAGCCCCGCGAGGAGACCTGCCGCCAGATCGCGCTGGCGATCCGCGACGAGGTGCTCGACCTCGAAGCCGCCGGCGCCCGGATCATCCAGATCGACGAGGCCGCGCTGCGCGAGGGGCTGCCGCTGCGCCGCGCCGACTGGCAACATTATCTGGACTGGGCGGTCGAAAGCTTCCGCATCTCCGCCGCGGGCGTCGCCGACGAGACCCAGATCCATACCCATATGTGCTATTCGGAGTTCAACGAGATCATCGAGTCGATCGGCGCGATGGACGCCGACGTGATCTCGATCGAGACGTCGCGGTCGAAGATGGAGCTGCTCGACGCATTCGTCGACTATGCCTATCCGAACGAGATCGGGCCGGGCGTCTACGACATCCACAGCCCGCGCATCCCGACCACGCGGGAGATGGAAGCCCTGCTGATCAAGGCCGGCGAGCGGCTGTCGGCGCGGCAGCTCTGGGTCAATCCCGATTGCGGCCTCAAGACCCGCAAATGGGAGGACGTGAAGCCCGCGCTGGTCGCGATGGTCGACGCGGCGAAGGCGGCCCGTGCGGCTCTCGCCTGACCGGCCGCGCCTCCCCTCCTCCGACGACGAGGGCCTCGACCGCATGTTCCTGCATGGGATCGAGGTCCATGGCCGGCACGGCGTGTTCGATTTCGAGCGCCGCGCCGGCCAGCGCTTCGTCGTCGACGTCGACTGGTGGCTCGCGACCGGCGCGGCGGTGGCGAGCGACCGGCTCGATGCGACGCTCTGCTACAAGCGCCTCCACGATCGCGTGGTCGCGATCATCGCCGGGGAGCCCTGGTCGCTGATCGAGACGCTCGCCGACGCCCTCGTCCGGACGCTGCTGGCGGAATTCGCCGCGATCGAGATCGTCCGGGTCACCGTCCACAAGCCCGACGCCCCGATCGGCGGCACCTTCGCCGACGTCGGCATCACCATGACCCGCCGCCGCCCGATCGACCGCGACGGCGCAGGCTGATCGATCGGCATGTCGCCAACGCTGGATGGAATGGCCGTTACCGGGCTATGCCGGTGGCCATCCCCCTGCCGGCAAGGAGAGGCCTGCGTGATTTTCACCCGGTTCACAGCGTTCGCGCTCTGCCTGATCACCGCACTCGTGTCGGGCTATTACCTGCCCGCGGTGTGGGCGATGCCGCTGTTCGCGGCGAGCGCCCTGCTCTCCCTGCTCGGCATCTACGACCTCGCCCAGCCGCTGCATTCGGTACGCCGCAACTATCCGGTCGTCGGCCGCCTGCGCTGGCTGTTCGAGGATATCCGGCCCGAGATCCGGCAATATCTGATCGAGGGCGACGACGAGCAGACGCCCTTTTCCCGCAGCCAGCGGGCGCTCGTCTATGCGCGGGCGAAGAACGAGAGCAGCGAGCGGGCGTTCGGCACGCTCCAGAACGTCTACGCGGCCGGATACGAGTTCATCGCCCATTCGGTGCGCCCCGCCCCGGTCGCCGATCCCGCGACCTTCCGGGTGGCGATCGGCGGCGACCAGTGCGCGCAGCGCTACAGCGCGTCGATCTTCAACATCTCGGCGATGAGCTTCGGCTCGCTCAGCGCCAATGCGATCAGGGCGCTGAACAAGGGCGCGAAGATGGGCGGCTTCGCGCATGATACCGGCGAAGGCAGCATCAGCCCCTATCACCGCGAAGCCGGCGGCGACCTGATCTGGGAGATCGGCTCGGGCTATTTCGGATGCCGCACCGCCGACGGCAATTTCGACGCGGCCCGGTTCGCGGAGCAGGCGGCCGATCCCCAGGTGAAGATGATCGAGATCAAGATGAGCCAGGGCGCCAAGCCTGGGCATGGCGGCATCCTGCCCGCCGCCAAGGTCACCGCCGAGATCTCGGTGACGCGCGGCGTTCCGATGGGCGAGGACTGCATATCGCCGTCCCGCCATCGCGCCTTCTCGACCCCGGTGGAGATGATGGAGTTCATCGGCAGGCTTCGCGAGCTGTCCAAGGGCAAGCCCGTGGGATTCAAGCTCTGCATCGGCCACCCGTGGGAGTTCATGGGGATGGTCAAGGCGATGCGCCAAACCGGGATATTGCCCGACTTCATCGTCGTCGACGGGGGCGAAGGCGGCACCGGCGCCGCGCCGCTGGAGTTCACCGACCATCTCGGCCTGCCGATGCGGGAGGGGCTGCTGTTCGTCCACAACACGCTGGTCGGCGCCGGCCTGCGCGGGCGGATCAGGGTCGGCGCGGCGGGCAAGATCGTCAGCGCCTTCGACATCGCGGCGGTGCTCGCGCTCGGCGCCGACTGGACCAATGCCGGACGCGGCTTCATGTTCGCGCTCGGCTGCATCCAGTCGCTCTCCTGCCACACCAACCGCTGCCCGGTCGGCGTCGCCACGCAGGACCCGGCCCGGCAGCGCGCGCTGGTGGTGTCCGACAAGGCCGAGCGCGTCGACAATTTCCATCGCAACACGCTGGCCGGGCTCGCCGAGATGATCGCCGCTGCCGGGCTCGAGCATCCGAGCCAGATCAGCCCGCACCACCTCGTCCGCCGGGTGAGCCTGACCGAGGTCCGGCTGTTTTCGCAGCTCCACGTCTATCTCGAACCGGGCGAGCTCCTGAACGACCGGTGCGACCATGATTTCTACGATCGCATCTGGCGCCTCGCGCGCGCCGACAGCTTCGATCTCGCGCAGTGAGGCCGCCTCATCGCAGGAGCGAGCGCGGCGTCGGCGCGAGGTCGCCAAGGTGGAGCAGAATGGCCGGGCGCTGCGTTCCTGTTCGGCACAGCTTCGGGCTTTCCAGTGAAAGGCAGAGCGAGCCATGGCCATGAAACTGCCTGAAATCCTGATCGCGATCGTCGCGGGCCTGACGGCCACGCCGCTGCTCGCCGCGCAGGAGAGCGCCCCCGCCTGCCATGTCGGCGCCTATGCGCTGGCCGACGGATCGATCCTCGACATCGGCAACGCCCCGGACGGGAAGCTGCGGTGGCGGAGGACGGATGGCCGCACCGGCCTGCTCACGCCCGGTGAAGGCGGCGATTGGCGCAGCACGCTCGGCTGGACGGACCGGCCGGACGGGAACGACGTCAGCTTCGGCGCCTGCGGCGACGCGGCGATCGACCTGCACGGCGTCACCGGCCGCCGCATCGATTTCGACGTGCGCGAGACGCGCTTCGCCAGCGGCGACGCGACGCTCGGCGGACGGCTGGTGCTGCCCAGGGGCGGCGGCAAGGTGCCGATCATCATACTGGTCCATGGGTCGGAGCATGATTCGGCGCGCGATTTCTACGCGCTCCAGCGCCTGTTCCCCGCCGTCGGCATCGGCGCGTTCGTCTATGACAAACGCGGCACCGGCGCCTCGGGCGGACGCTATACCCAGGACTATCTCGTCCTTGCCGAGGATGCGATCGCCGCGGCGCGCGCGGCGCGGCGGCTCGCCGGCGACCGCGCGGGACGGATCGGCTATCAGGCCGGAAGCCAGGGCGGCTGGGTCGCGCCGCTCGCGGCGAAGATCGAGCCCGTCGACTTCGTCATCGTCGGCTTCGGACTGGCGGTATCGCCACTCGACGAGGAGCGCGAGGCGATCGCCGAAGGCATCAGGCTCGGCGGCTACGGGCCCGATGTCGTCGCCAAGGCGCTCGACTTCGCCGAGGCCAGCATCGCGATCCTGAGCAGCAACTTCACCGCCGGCTTCGACCGGCTCGAAGCCGCGCGCGCCCGGTACAAGGACGAACCCTGGTTCCGCTTCGTCCGCGGCGACGTGACGCACGTCTTCCTTCAAACGCCCGAAGCGGAGCTGCGCGCGCGCGGGCCGGCGCTGTTCGCCGGCATCCCCCTCCACCATGATCCGATGCCGATCCTGCGCAACCTCGCCGTCCCGCAGCTCTGGGCGCTCGCCGCCGACGACCTCGACGCGCCGAGCGGGGAGACCTCGCGACGCCTCAGGCAGTTGATCGCGGACGGCCGCCCGATCTCGCTCGCCGTCTTCCCCCGCACCGAGCACGGCATATTCGAATATGAGCCGGGCCCGGACGGCGAACGCCTCTCCACCCGCCAGCCCGAGACCTATTTCCGGATGATGGCCGATTTCGTCCGGCAGGGCCGGATCGCGGACGACTATCCTCAGGTCGACATCGCCCGGCCCCGCGGCGACGGGTCGCAGCGGAAATAGAGTCTGCCGATCTCTCCTGTTCTCCGTCATTCCCACGAAAGCGCGAATCCACGGTCACGGAACATTCCGTCTCTTGCGGCCCGCTGTCCATGGATTCCCGCTTTCGCGGGAATGACGATTGGGGCGGACATGCCCCCTATCGGCAGGTCGGCTTGATAAATATACAAAATCATATGATATAAAATTAATGATCGCCGGAGTCGCCCGGCGTCGACGGGGAGGACTATCGATGATCGGCAAGGTTGCGGCGGCGTGTGCCGCGCTTCTCGTTCTGGCGCCGCATGCGGCGCAGGCGCAGGGCATGGGATCGCCACAGGCCGGCGCGGCATTGCGCGATGCCGACTATCCGGGCGTCATCCGGCTGACGATCGACGCGCGCGACGTCTCGCGCGCGATCCTGCGCGGGACGATGGTCCTGCCCGTCGCCGGGCCGGGGCCGATGACGATCTATTTCCCGCGCTGGGTGCCGGGCCATCACGCCCCGTCGGGGCCGATCGCGCGGATCGCCGGGCTGACGCTGCGCGCCGGGGGAGCCGAGATCGGCTGGAAGCGCGATCCGGTGATGATGCACGCGATCCATGTCGACGTGCCGGAAGGCGCGGATACGATCGAACTCGGCTTCCAATATCTCTCCCCCACCGATCCGAAGATGGGCCGGATCGAGGTGAGCCCGGAGATGATCGACCTGCAATGGACGTCGCTGGCGCCCTATCCGGCGGGCTATCCCTCGCGGCGGATGACGGTGCAGGCATCGGTGCGCCTGCCCGACGGCTGGCAGTTCGCCACCGCGCTCACGACCGACGGCGTCGCCGACGGCGTGATCCGCTTCAAGCCGGTCGACTATGAGACGCTGGTCGACTCCCCGATCCTCGCCGGCCGCTATGCGGCGCGCTACAAGCTCGACGAATCGAACGCGCCGGTCGGGCTGGCGGTCTTCGCCGATCGGCCCGAGCTGCTCGCCGCTGCCCCCGCGCAGATCGAGGCGCATCGCCGGCTGGTCGACCAGAGCCTCAAGCTGTTCGGATCGCGCCATTACGACCATTATGATTTCCTGCTCGGCCTGACCGGGAGGATCGGCAGCCTCGGCGCCGAGCACAGCCGGTCGAGCGAGAATTTCACGGTGCCCGACTATTTCACCGACTGGGCCGGCACCGCGCCGAGCCGGGAGCTGCTGCCGCACGAATTCGTCCACAGCTGGAACGGCAAGTTCCGCCGCGGCGCGGACCTGCTGACGCCCACGCTCGACACGCCGATGCAGAACAGCCTGCTGTGGGTCTATGAAGGACTGACGCGCTATCTCGGCGCGGTGCTGTCGGTCCGCTCGGGGCTGCACAGCGTGCAGGAAGGGCTCGACAATGTCGCATTGAGCGCCGCGACGATGCAGAATCGGACCGGCCGGCAATGGCGTCCGCTGATCGACACCACCAATCATTCGATCTACGCCGAAGGCGCGCAGCCCTGGCCCAACTGGCAGCGCGGGTCCGACTATTATCTGGAGGGGCAGCTGATCTGGCTCGACGTCGACACGCGCATCCGCGCGCTGTCGGGCGGCAAGCGCAGCCTCGACGATTTCGTGCGCGCCTTCTTCTCGATCGACGACGGCTCCTATCGGCCGGTCCCCTATGTGTTCGACGACGTCGTCGCCGGATTGAACGCGGTCGCCCCGTGGGACTGGGCCCGCTATTTCCACGACCGCGTCGACAAGGTCGCGCCGGACGCGCCGCTCGACGGGCTGGCGCGCGGCGGCTACCGCCTGGTCTATGGCGACACGCCGACCGCCTTCTTCCGCAGCGGAGAGGCGCAGCGCGGCGTCACCGACCTGAGCTGGTCGATCGGGCTGACAGCGGACAAGGGCGGCACGATCACCGACGTGGTGTGGGACGGCCCCGCCTTCGCCGCCGAACTGACGATCGGCACCCAGATCCTCGCGGTCGACGGCCGGAGCTATGACCCCGGCCGCCTCGTCCAGGCCGTCGCAGCCTGCAAGGGACGCGCCGACCCGCTGACGCTGACGGTCAGGCGCGCCGACGCGGTGCGCGACGTCAGGGTCGCCTGCGCCATGGGGCTGCGCTATCCGCGGCTGGAACGCGATTCGTCGGCGCCCGCGCGGCTCGACGCCATCTTCGCCCCGCGATGAGGGTCGGTTTGGAAATGCGGTGAAACCGCATTTCCAAACGGCCTATCAGGCCATTTTCATATCTGCAAAAATCTATTCATTTTCATATACACTTTTAGGCATAAACTAATTATACCGGTGTCGAGGGGCGGCAGAAGCTCGACCCATGGACGCCGGAACAGGGCGATGAAAGGGAGGCTGGACCAATGAGAAGGATGACCAACCAGATGCTGCGCATGGCGAGCGGCAGCGCGATCGCGGCCTTGCTGGCGATCAGCGGCCAGGCATCGGCGCAGGCCGCGGCCGAGGCTGAGAATCAGGGGCTGGAGGACATCGTCGTCACCGCCCAGCGGCGCAGCGAAAGCATCCAGAACGTGCCGGTCGCGGTGACCGCGTTCAACACGCAGGAACTGCAGCGCGCGAACATCCAGGACGTCGGCGCCTATTTCCAGAACACGCCCAACGTCTTCATCACCGACAGCCCGGTGCGGAGCGGCAACAACGTGTCGAGCAGCGCGCTCGGCCTGGCGCTGCGCGGCATCTCGAACGTCGGCGGCAACGCGTCGTCGTTCGGCATCTATCTCGACGATTTCAACATCTCGAACATCGCGCTCAACCCGCACCTGATCGACATGGAGCGGATCGAGGTGCTGCGCGGGCCGCAGGGCACCTATTTCGGACGCAACGCGTCGGGCGGCGTGATGAGCCTCAACACCGCGAAGCCCGATACGCGGGGCTTCGCCGGCGAGGTGAACGCGATGGCGGGCCGCTTCGGCAGCTACGAGCTGGGCGGCATGGTCAACGTGCCACTGAACGACATGGTCGCGATCCGCGCCGCCGGCAAATGGGAAACCTCCAACGGCGAGTTCAACAACAAGGCGCCGATCGGCGGCGGCAACGGCCGCGACTACAAGGCGGCGCGCCTTTCGCTCCGCGCGACGCCGACCGAGCAGCTGACGATCGACCTGTCGTACAACTACACGCGTGAGAAGGACGACGATTTCGGCCTGATCCACACCGGCGTGCTGAGCGACTTCATCAAGTCGATCTGCCCGGGCGTCACCTTCTCCTGCCCGGTCGATTCCAACCTCGGCTTCTATCCGAACAACCGCCGCAACTATGCGCATGACGCGCCGCTGGTGGTGGACAACGAATATCACATCGCCGTCGGCCGGGTCGCCTGGACCGGCGAGAATGTCGGCGTCACCAGCATCACCGGCTACGGCTCGGCCAAGTTCGACCGCAGCGGCGAGCTCGACTTCTCGAGCGTCGACTTCCTGCGCGAAGGCTTCAACTATGAACGGCGCAAGAGCTTCTCGCAGGAATTCCGCGTCCAGTCGGTCGGCGACAAGCGGCTGAACTGGATCGTCGGCGCCGTCTATGCGCAGGACAAGCATCGCGAGGGCGAGTTCATCGCGGCGGGCGTCCAGAACGATATCGGCCTGCCCGAGGATTTCCCGATCGAGCTGTCGCACTACAACCAGAAGATCACGTCAAAGGCGCTGTTCGCCGAGGCGACCTTCGACGTCACCGACGCGCTCTCGCTGACCGCCGGCGCCCGTTATTCGCACGACAAGATCAAGCGGTTCGAGGACCAGATCGAGTTCGGCGGTCCGCTCCAGGCCGTGCAGGGCAGCCGCAGCTTCAGCGACGTGTCGCCGCGCTTCGTGATCAAATATAAGGCGGCGGACCACGTCAATCTCTACGCGAGCGCCTCGAAGGGCTGGAAATCGGGCGGCTTCGAGCTCGATCCGCAGCGCGCGCGCAGCGACTTCGGCGCGGAGACGCTGTGGAACTACGAAGTTGGCGTGAAAAGCACCCTGCTCGACAACCGCCTGCGCGCCAACCTCGCGCTGTTCTACATCGACTGGAACAACGTGCAGGTCAGCTCGGGCGTGATCGGCCGCGACGCCAACGGCAACATCATCAACTATGCCGGCATTTCGAACGCGGCCAGCGCGACCAGCAAGGGCGCCGAGCTCGAACTGCTCGCCGCGCCGACCGACCAGCTCGAACTCGGGCTGAACATCGGCTATCTCAAGGCGCGGTTCGACAAGTTCGCCGATGCGCGCACCAATTTCGGCACGGTCGACCTGTCGGGCAAGCCGCTGCCCAAGGCTCCAGAATGGACGCTGTCGACCTTCGCGCAATATACCGTGCCGCTGACCGGCGATTTCGAGGCGTTCGTGCGCGGCGAATATTTCTACACCGACGACGCCTACACCACGGTCAACAACATCGCCGCGGTGCTGACCGGCCAGCCGCGCTTCCCCTATGAGGTGAAGGGCTATGGCAAGGCCAATCTGCGGATCGGCGTGGAGAATGACCGCTTCCGCATCGTCGGCTATGTCGAGAACCTGTTCGACAAGAAATATTACACCGCATCGTTCGACTTCGGCTTCGCCAACGGCGCCGCCGTGGTGCCGGGACTGCGGCGCTGGGGCGTGCGGGGCAGCGTGAAGTTCTGATCCTGGCGGCGGCGGCCATTCGGTCGCCGCCTGCCACCCGCGAAGAAAAACCCCCGTCGGCATCCCGCCGGCGGGGGTTTTCCTTGTCACCGAAGAAGGCCGGCCGGCTCAGCCCGGCTGGCTCGCCGTCCAGCTCAATATCTCGATCGCATAGCCCTCGGGGTCCTTGAAGATGAAGGCATGGATCGACCGCTTGTCGTCGAGCCGCGTCGTCTTGCGCTCCTCGCTGATCGCGATCCCCTGCGCGCGGACGCGGTCGTACCAGGCGTCGACCGCGGCGACGCCGTCGACCACCACCGTCACCATCACCGGCTTGTTGTCGGCCGGGCGCAGCGTCCCGTCCTGCGCGTTGACCAGCCCCAGCGTCGCGGTGTCGGTCAGGTCGAACAGCCGCACCCAGGCCGGCGTGTCCTGCGGCGGCGTGCCGAGCAGCTTCTCGTAGAAGGCGGCGGCGGCCGGCAGGTCCTTGTAGTAGAGGAAGGTCATCTGCCCCTTGATCGGCGCCGAGGCGGGGGCGGCCGGAGCCGCCGGCCGTTCGGCAGTGGCCGGGGGAAGCGCGCAGGCCGTCCCCAGAAGCGTGAGCGCCAGGCCGATAATCCGCATTTCGATCTCCCAATAAATATGCGTTTTCATATGAAATGAATTGACATAAATCCAGTCCATTCTAGACTTCCGACCCACTGGATCACCATGAAAGGACAGGAGATGGACGAGAAACTGGTCACCAGCCGTCGCCAGGCGCTGGGGCTCGCCTCGCTCGCGGTGGCGGGCGTCGCGGTCGGCGCGCCGGCTGCTGCTGCCGCTGTGTCGACGGGCGCCGACCCGCGCCGGCCCAGCGATGCCGAGCTGGAACGCGTCGCGCGCCTCTATGGCGGCGAGTTCGGCGGCGGCAGGGGAGCGCGCTGACATGGCGATTTTCGAAGCCGAAAGCTGGTTTCCGATCCAGGGCAAGGAAGCCGAACACGACGCCGCGATGACCAATTTCCTGAAATGGGTCGGCGCCAACCGCCACCTGTTCAAGGAATGGAAGAGCCTGCGCTACTACGTCAAGGAGATCGCGGGCCCCAATAGCGGCCGCCATTTCATCGTCTGGGAATATGAGGACCTGGCGAGCTTCGAGGCGTACAAGAAGCGGCGCCACGACTATCCGGGGCCCTATGCCGAATATAAGAAGAACGATCCCTATCACCTGGGCGTGATGGATCACCGCAACATGGAAGTTGAGATCTGGTACGAGATCGACCGGCCGCTCTGGCTCGAATAGTCGGTCGACAACCGGGTCCTGCCGTCGCCGGCCGCATTGACGGGGCGACGGCACAGTCGTGCGTTCAGGGAGAATATCGATGGGCGATGCCGTCGTGGCAAGCCGCAAGCCGTTCTACAAGGAATTGAAGGCCGGGCGTTCCTATCTCTGGTGCGCCTGCGGGCGATCGAAGCGGCAGCCCTTTTGCGACGGCCGTTCGCACGAAGGCACCGGCATCGAGCCGATCCGCTACGACTGCACCGTCGATGGCGAGGAAGTGCTGTTCTGCGGCTGCAAGCAGACCGCGACGGGCCCCTTCTGCGACGGCGCGCACAGCAACCTGCCCGGCGGCTATGCCGAGGAAGCCGAACGGGCCGAGGACCTGCCCTGGGCGGAAAGCGACGCGGAGGGAATCCGCTCGCTCGACGGCCATTGCTATGTGATCGCCGCCGAGGCGACCCGCCCCGCGACCGCCGGCGACTGGTGGTGCCGGACGATCGTGTCGACCGCGATGGGCGCGCAGCATCAGGCGCAGTTCTACGGCGAGTTGCGGCGCGGCCAATCGCCCGTGCTCGCTTCCGCCGCCGGCGACGTCGTCCTCTGGACGATGGCCGGACAGGGCAGCGTCGAGATTTCCGGGCGGAGCTTCGCCCTCGCCAGGAACATGGGCGTCTATGTCCGGGGCGGCGAGGCGTTCCGCTTCACCCAGCAGGGTGACGCGCCGCTCGGCGTACATATCCACGCCTGTCCCGCCACCGACGCGCTCGGCGAGCTGGCGGAGATGCCCGACGGTTTCGACGCCCGCTGGCCCGACCGCACCGTCGGCGTCGACGAGGGCCAGCGCCACGCCATGGGGCCGCGCTATTTCCAGATGCTCGTCGACAAGCGGATCGGATCGACCACCGCGACGCAGTTCATCGGCCATATCCCGCAATCGCGCGCCGAGATGCATCGCCACCTCTACGAGGAAGCGCTGATCATCCTGTCGGGCGAAGGCGTGATCTGGAACGAAGGCGTCCGCGCCCGCGTCCGCGCCGGCGACGTGATCTTCTTCCCGCGCAAGCATCGCCACTCGCTGCAATGCACCCATCCCGACGGCATGGACGTGGTCGGACTCATCCACCCCGGCGACAATCCCGGGATCAACTATTGAGGCCTTGAGGGGGCCGCCAAGCCTAACGACGATCCTTTTGCCCGTCACCCCAGCGCAGGCTGGGGTCCATGTCTCTCATCAGCCAGATGGCATCTGAGGAGAAAACAGACATGGACCCCAGCCTGCGCTGGGGTGACGAGTGGGAAAACCACCCTACCCCACCGCTTCCCGCCGGGCGAAGCACTGGCCGCTGCGGACCAGCGCGTCGACGAAGCGCTCGACATCGGCTTCGTCATTATAGGCGTGGAAGCCCGCGCGGATGTTGCCGTCGCGGCTCGACGTCACGATGTTCTGCGCGAACAGCTGCGCGACGAACGCATCCTCGTCCCGCACCGGGATCGCGATCATCGGGCCGCGCAGCGCATCGTCCTCCGGCGTCGCGACGGCGATGTCCGCCTCCGCCAGCCGATCGAGTGCGAGCCGGGTGAGCGCGCGCACCCGCCCCTCGATCGCATCGACGCCGAGATCGAGGATCAGGTCGAGCCCCGCCTTGGCCGCATAGAGGCTCGGCACCGGCGGGGTGCCGCCCTGGAAGCGGCGCGCGCTGGGGCTGGGATCGTGCGCGAAGATGTCCATCGCATTGGTGTCGGCCTGGGCGAACCAGCCCGACGTGGTCGGCGCCAGCGCGGAGGTCAGCGCCGCGCGCACCCACAGGAAGCCGCTGCCCGCCGAGCCGAGCAGATATTTGAGCATGCCGCCGACGCAGAAATCAACGCCCAGCGCGCGCACGTCGATCTGCTCGGTGCCGATCGACTGGTAGCAATCGAGGATCACCAGCGCGCCGCGCTCATGCGCGATCCGGACGATCTCGCGGATCCGGTCGGCGGGAAGCTTGCCGCCATGCCGGTAGCAGACGTGCGACAGCGCGACGATCGCGGTGTCGCGGTCGATCGCCGCGTCGAAATGGGCGAGCGGGATGGTGCGATCCTCGGCCTCCGCGACATGGACGACCTGCGCGCCGCGCTTCTCCTGCGCGTGCCAGATCTGCGCGCTGGTCGGAAATTCGTAATTGCTGACCACCGCCTTGCGCCGCGTCGAGAAGTCGACACTGCTCGCCACCGCGTTGATGCCCGCCGATGCCGACGCCGTCACCGCGACCTCGTCGACGTCGCCGCCCAGCAGCCGCGCCATGCGCCGGCGGACCTCCTCCTCCAGCGCCACCCAGGCGCCCCAGTCGGCACCCTTGGCGATCCGGTCGGCCAGATAGGCCTCCATCGCCGCGCGCGCGCTGTTGCCGAGCAGGCCGTAGGATCCGCTGTTGAGGTAGACCATCGTCTCGGTGGTCGGGAACTGCGCGCGAAATTGGCCGAAATCGGCTTCAGCGGTCATGCGGATCTTGCTCCATCTCGTCCTTATGCATTCATATATATATGAAGATGACTATATGTATAGCATGATCTAGCCGAGCAGGTGGACAGCGAGCCCGAAAATGGCGAGCGGGGCGACATAGCGGATGATCAGGGCCCAGAGCCTGAAACCGCGGGGACCGAGGCCGGTGTCGCCGGGGCCGACGATCGCCCGGCACCGCCAGCCGACGAACAGCGCGAGCATCAGCGCGCTGGCGGGCAGCATCAGGTTGGCGATGGTGAAGTCGAGCAGGTCGAACGCCGTCTCCTTCTCCAGGCCGAAGGCGGCGAGCGGGTGGACATCCGACAATATGTTGAACGACAGCAGCGACGGCAGGCCGATCAGCCAGATCGCCAGCCCGGCGCCGACGGCGAGCGGGGCGCGGCCGAGCGGCAGCTTCTCGCGCAGCCGGGCGACCACCGGCTCGAGCATGCCGACCGCGGTGGTGAAGGCGCCCAGCGCGATCAGCCCGAAGAAGAAGATGGCGATGATCCGCCCGCCCGCCATCTGTCCGAACACGACAGGCAGGGTGACGAAGATCAGGTTGGGGCCCTCGGTGGGCTTGAGGCCGTAGGCGAGCACGGCGGGGAAGATCGCGAAGCCGGTCAGCAGCGCGACGACGATCACCCCGCCCGCCAGCGCGAAGGAGGATCGCGGCAGCGATGCGTTGGCGGGCAGATAGGCGCTGTAGGTCATCAGCACGCCGGCGCCGATCGCGGTCGAGAACAGCGCCTGGCCGAGTGCGGTCAGCGCGCCGGTCGCGCCGAGCGCCGCGAAATCGGGTTCGAGCAGGAAGACGGCGCTGGGCATCAGCCCGATCGTGATCGCGTTGTAGATGACCAGGCCGATCAGGATCGCGAACAGCGCGATCATCTTGATCCGCGACACGGTCTCGATCCCGCGCTGCACGCCCAGCCCGACGACCGCCGCGGTCGCCATGATGAAGCCGAGCTGGAGCAGCCCGCCCCGCACCGGCGACGCCGTCAGCGCCCCGAAGGCGGTGCGCGACCGCTCCGCATCGAAGCCGGCGAAGCCCTGCGTCACCGACAGGACGCTGTAGTCGATCGCCCAGCCGGCGACGATGCTGTAATAGCTGAGCCCGAAGAAGGGGATCAGCAGGCCGAGCAGGCCGACGACGCGCCAGCCCCGCGATCCGCCGCTCGCCGCGATCGCGGCGTCGACGCTGGCCATCACGCTGCCATGGCCGCGCCGGCCGATCGCCATTTCGGCGATCATCAGCGGAACGCAGATCGCGACCACGAACAGCGCGTAGAGGATGACGAAGGCGCCGCCGCCATTGGCCCCCGCGACATAGGGGAAGCGCCACAGCGTCCCCAGGCCGATCGCCGCCGCGCCGATCGAATAGATGAACGACAGCCGGGACGACCATTGTTCGTTCGCGCGCGATGCACCAGCCGGATTGTCAGCCAAACGCCCCTCCATAAAACATCCATTTATATATGTTTTATTATCTGTATATGCTGTTTGCCCGATTGACCAGCGCAATAGTTGCTATAAGCTGCCGCGTGTGACCAAGCCGCAAAAGACCCGCGAAACCGCGCGATCGAGCCTCGAAGAGGCGCAGGCCGGGAATAGCTGGCTCAACGACTATCTCCCCTACCAACTCTATCGGCTGACCAACCGGCTCGACCAGAGGCTGCAGGCGCGCCTGCGCAGCCAGGGGATCAAGCCGTCGCGCTGGCGCGTGATGAGCGTGCTGCGGTCCTACGGCACGCTCACCATCGGCAAGATCGCCGAACAGGCGCTGATGGAGCAACCCACGGTCAGCCGCGTGATCATGCAGCTCGAGGCCGACGGCCTGGCGACGCGCCAGGCCTCGACCGAGGATTCGCGCGCGACCGAGGTGACGCTGACCCCGGCCGGGATCGAGAAGCTCGAAGCGATCCTGCTGACCGCCTACCGTCACCAGCAGGAAGCGCTCGCCGGCCTGTCGCGCGCGGAGCTCGACACGCTGCGCGCCACGCTCAACCGGGTCGAGCAGAACATCGATTTCTATCAATGACGGTGGCTGCGTCGCGATGACGGGACCGGTGGAGGGCAGGCCCGACATCGCCGGGACCATCACCTTCTTCTACTATGACGACCTCGCCGCCGCGATACGCTGGTATCGCGAGGTGCTGGGGTTCGAGCCCTATTTCGACCAGGATTGGCTGGTGCTGCTGCGCGTCGCCCCGGGCCACAGCCTCGGCCTCGTCGATGCGGTGAGCGGCAGCCAGCGCCCGGTGCCCGGCCTCAACAAGGGCGCAACGCTCTCGATCGAGACCGATCAGCTGGAACAATGGCGCGACCGCCTTGCGGCCGCGGGCTGCCTCGGACCCGACGACGGCTTCCAGCCCGGCTGCCGCGGCCGCACCACCGAGTTCCGCGTGTGCGACCCCGGCGGCTATTTCGTCGAATTCTTCCGCTGGATCGAACCGCCCCCGCTCGCCTGACACGGCGGGCAGCCAACCGATAAATCCTTGTTTTCAGCAGGATCTGGCGGAGACGGAGGGATTCGAACCCTCGGTACGAGTAATCCCCGTACGGCGGTTTAGCAAACCGCTGGTTTCAGCCACTCACCCACGTCTCCGGCGAGGCAGAGGCCGCGCTATAGCGAGCAGGTGCGCTCTGATCAACCGCCTCTCGATGCATTTTCCGCCATCAATATTCAGGTTCGATTCATTGCAGCATCCGCCAAAAGAGGCTTTACCAGACAACAGGCGAAGCGGTTTGCGGAGAACAGGCATGGTCAAGGGGATGGTGCTCGGCATGGCGGGGGCGATGGCGCTCGCGCTTTCGGGCACGGCGCAGGCGCAGATCAGGACGGTCGACCCCAACGCCGCGAGCGACCTCGCCCCCGTTCCGGCGAGCGAGGCCAATTACGGCACCCGGGTCTCGGCGCCAGCGGCTGAGGCCGCATCCGCCGCGCCGGCCGGCACGACCGACGCCGCCGCCGTCGGCAGCGACGTCGCCACCGGCGATTCGGTCACCGTCGAGGGCACGCCGATGCCGGCCCGCGCCCAGGCCGCCGATGCCGCCGCCAATTCGACCTATGCGCAGGACGACGTCCTCGCCGCCGCCGAGGGCGTGTTCGGCAAGGGCGCCGAGGGCCTCGCCAAGCTGGTCGAGAAGATCTTCGCCGAACAGGGCCGCCCCAACGCCTATATCGCGGGCCGCGAAGCCGGCGGCGCGATCATCGTCGGCGTGCGCTACGGCTCGGGCACGCTGTTCCACAAGGTCGAGGGACAGCAGCCGATCTACTGGACCGGCCCGTCGCTGGGCTTCGACCTCGGCGCCAACGGCGCCAAGAGCTTCGTGCTGGTCTACAATCTGTTCGACACCGCCGACGCCTATCATCGCTTCCCGGCGGTCGAGGGCACGGCTTATATCGTCGGCGGCTTCACCGCGACCTATCTGCGCCGCGGCGACGTGGTGATGATCCCGATCCGGCTCGGCGTCGGCTGGCGGCTCGGCGTCAATGTCGGCTATATGAACTTCACCCACAAATCGAAGATCGTGCCCTTCTGAGAGTCTGCTTGGAAATGCGCGGAAGGGCGCATTTCCAAACAGACTCTTAGCCGGGCAGCCCGATCAGCGAGATCTGCCGCCCATAGCCGGGCTCGCCCAGATGGGTGGCCCGGCGGAAGCTGAAGAAGCGATCGGGCTGGGCATAGGTGTCCTCGCCGATCGCGATCACCCGCCCCACCCCGGCCGCCGCCAACCGGTGCGCGACATAGGCTTCGATGTCGAACTGGGCGTGGCCGACGCGGCGGCCGTCGGCGAAGAAGCGCTCATTGGCGGGATCCTCGGCCTCGAAGCGGCGGACGAAGCCCTCGTCGACCTCATAGCTCGCCCGCGCGATGCACGGTCCGATCGCCGCAACGACGCGCGAGCGATCCGCGCCCAACGCTTCCATCTCCACCAGAGTGGCGTCGGCCACCCCCGACAGCGCCCCCTTCCAGCCGGCATGCGCCGCGCCGACGACGCCGGCCGCCGCATCGGCGAACAGCACCGGCACGCAATCGGCGGTGAGGATGCCGAGCAGCAGGCCCGGCCGGTCGGTGACCAGCGCATCGGCATGCGGCCGTTCATCGTCGGCGAAGGGTGCGGTGACCGCCACCGCATCGGCCGAATGGACCTGGTGGAGCGTGACGAGATCATGGCCCGGCGCCACCGCCTCGACCGCCCGCCGACGATTCTCGCGGATCGCGTCGCGGTCGTCATCCGATCCCAGCCCGACATTGAGCCCGGCATGGATGCCCTGCGACACCCCGCCCTCGCGGCCGAGGAAGCCATGTGGCAGCGCGCCGAGCGCGTCGATCCGGATCGGACGGACGGCCATGCTCATACCGTCGGCTTCTGGGTGAAGCCCTGCGCGACCACGCCAGGCGTATCCTCGACATCGATCGAATCGACCCGCGACGCGGGCGACCCACGCCGACAGCGCGCGATCATCTCCTCGACCCGATCGGCCGGTCCCGCAGCGACCGCCTCGACCGAGCCGTCCGCGCGGTTGCGCACCCAGCCGTCGAGGCCGAGTTCGGCCGCCTGCTCGACCGTCCAGGCGCGGAACCAGACGCCCTGCACCTTGCCCTTCACATGGATGCGGCGGGCGATGCGGTCGGGGCGATCGGCCCCGCTCATCCGACCTGCGCCCGGTGCAGCAGCTTCTGGTCGGCCAGCACCAGCGCGACCATCGCCTCCAGCACCGGCGCGGCGCGGATGCCGACGCAGGGATCGTGGCGTCCCTTGGTGCGGATGTCGGCGGCCTTGCCGTCGCGCCCGATCGTCTCGACCGGGGTCAGGATCGACGAGGTCGGCTTGAGCGCGATCCGCACCACCACCGGCTGGCCAGTGGCGATGCCGCCCGCGATCCCGCCGGCATGGTTGGCGAGGAACACCGGCTTGCCGTCATTGCCGGGCCGCATCGGATCGGCGTTGCTCTCGCCGGTCAGCCGCGCCGCGGCGAAGCCGTCGCCGATCTCGACGCCCTTGACCGCGTTGATCGACATGCAGGCCGCCGCCAGCTCGCTGTCGAGCTTGGCGTAGAGCGGCGCGCCCCAGCCGGCCGGCACGCCCTCCGCGACGCATTCGACGACGGCGCCGACCGAGGAGCCGGCCTTGCGCGCATCGTCGACGATCGCTTCCCAGCGCGCCGCCGCCGCGCGATCGGGGCAGAAGAACGGATTCTCGTCGATCGCGGCATCGTCGAACGCGACGGGATCGATCCTGTCGCCGCCCAGTTCGATCAGATAGGCCCGGATCCTGACCTCTGGAATCACCAGCCGCGCGACCGCGCCCGCCGCCACCCGCGACGCCGTCTCGCGCGCCGAGGATCGCCCGCCGCCGCGATGGTCGCGGAAGCCATATTTGGCATCATAGGCATAGTCGGCATGGCCGGGCCGATAGGCGAGCGCGACCTCCGAATAATCCTTCGAGCGCTGGTCGACATTCTCGATCATCAGGCTGATCGGCGTGCCGGTGGTCCGCCCTTCGAACACGCCCGACAGGATGCGGACCTGGTCGGGCTCCTGCCGCTGGGTGGTGAAGCGCGAGGTGCCCGGCCGGCGCTTGTCGAGCCACGGCTGGATATCGGCCTCGCTCAGCTCGAGGCCCGGCGGACAGCCGTCGACCACCGCGCCGATGGCGGGCCCATGGCTCTCCCCCCAGGTCGAGAAGCGAAAGACGCGGCCGAAGCTGTTGAAGCTCATGCGTCCCTCTCCCCGAGGGAGAGGGAGGGGCCCAAGCCGCAGGCTTGGGAGGGTGAGGGCACGCGCTCGACCAGGGCGCAACGGATCGCTTCGAGCACGCCGGGCAGGTTTCCCGCCACTTCATTGTTCCAGACCCGGATCACCCGATATCCCTCGTTCCGCAGATAGGCATCGCGCCCTACGTCATATTCCCGATTTTCGCCATGCTGCGATCCATCGGCCTCGACCACCAGCTTCGCTTCGACACAGGCGAAATCGGCGATGAACGGACCGATCCAGACCTGGCGGCGGAATTTGAACCCGCCCAGCCGCCGGTTCCGCAATTCGCGCCAGAGAATCCTTTCGGCGTCCGTCGCCGACCGGCGAAGGGCGCGGGATCGCGCGAGGGCTTCGGTTCCGTCGATCGCCTTCACCGTGCCCTCACCCTTCCCACGCCTGCGGCGCGGGCCCCTTCCCTCTCCCTTCCGGGAGAGGGACGATCGCTCACGCCAGCGCGATGTCCGGGGCGTCCTCCGCCTTCATGCCGATGACGTTGTAGCCGGCGTCGACATGGTGGATCTCGCCGGTCACGCCCGATGCGAGGTCCGACAGCATGTAGAGGCCGGCGCCGCCGACATCCTCGATCGTCACGTTGCGGCGGAGCGGCGAGTTGAGCTCGTTCCACTTCAGGATGTAGCGGAAATCACCGATCCCGCTGGCCGCCAGCGTCTTGATCGGTCCCGCCGAGATCGCGTTGACGCGGATATTCTCCGGCCCCAGGTCCATCGCCAGATATTTGACGCTGGTCTCCAGCGCGGCCTTGGCGACGCCCATGACGTTATAGTGCGGCACCACCTTCTCGGCGCCGTAATAGCTGAGCGTCAGGATCGATCCGCCCGCCGCCATCATCGGCCGCGCGCGCTTGGTGACGGCGACCAGGCTGTAGGCCGAGATGTTCATGGTCAGCAGGAAATTGTCGAGGCTGGTGTCGACATATTTGCCGCGCAGCTCGTTCTTGTCCGAAAAGCTGATCGCATGGACGAGGAAGTCGATCGTCGGCCAGCGCGCGGCCAGCGCCGCGAAGGCCGCGTCCACGCCCTCATCGGTCGCCACGTCGCATTCGATCAGGAAGTCGGAGCCGACCTGCTCGGCCAGCGGGCGGACGCGCCGCTCCAGCGCCTCGCCCTGGTAGCTGAACGCCATCTCCGCGCCCTGATCGTGAAGCGCCTTGGCGATTCCCCACGCCAGCGAGCGATCATTGGCGAGCCCCATGATCAGCCCGCGCTTCCCCTGCATCAAACCGGCCACGATATCTCCCTTATTCGTTCGGCGAGGCATCCTTTACAGAAGTTTCCGGGCCTTCGGCTAGAGCCGCGTTGAGGTGCGCGCCGAAAACGAGGCCGAGCCCGACCAGCCAGAAGAACAGCAGGGTCACGATCACCCCCGCCAGGCTGCCATAGGTGCGGCCATAGCCGCCGAACGCGCCGACGACGATCGGCAGCAGCATCGTCACCGCCATCCACCAGCCCGCGGTGAACAGCGCGCCGGGCCATTTCGGGCAGTCGGACAGCCGGTATCGGGCCGGGGTCAGGGTCACGAACATGGCATAGAGCGCCCCGGCCAGCATCAGCAGCGGCGCGAGCCGCGAGAGGTTGATCAGCGGCTGCAACTCGTCCGCGAAGGGCAGCAGCCGCCAGATGACCTGCTCGACGCCGGTCAGCACCACCTGCGCGCTGAACGCCGCCATCGCCAGGATCACCGAGACGACGATGATCAGGATCGCCCCGGCGCGATAATGCCAGAAGCTCTTGCTCGGCCGGGTGCCATAGGCGCGATAGAGGATGTCGCGGATCGTCTCGATGAAGCTGCCGACCGTCCACAGCCCGACCAGCGCGCCCAGCCACAACAGCGCGCCCTTGTTGTTCGCCGCCAACACGTCGCTGATCGGCTGGGCGACGAGCTGGCGGACCGAGGGCGGCACCGTGGCAAGGAAGCCGTAGACCGCGTGCTGGACGTCGGGCGTCCGGCCGAACAGCTGCGCCAGCGCGGCCATGACGATGAAGAAGGGGAACATCGTCAGCAGCGCCAGATAGGCGATGTTGCCTGCATGGATGAAGCCGTCGGCATAGACGCCGAGCACGGCACGGCGGAAGACGGTGTAGATGCGCCCGCCGGGGCGCATCTGGTTCAGGTGCTTCTCGAAGGGCCGGCGGCGGCGCGCTTCGGGGGATTCGTCCGTCACCAAAGCCCGCCGCTCCTGTCCCTTCCGAAAATCCGTCGCCTCGTCAAACGCCCAGATTGGCGCGCGGGTTGCGCTGGCCCTTGCCCGGCCATGTCTCGACGAAGGCCTCGAGCTCCGCGTCGCCGGCCGGGATGTCGATCATCACGGTGACGAGCTGGTCGCCGCGCGACCCGTCCTTGCGGTGGAAGCCCTTGCCCTTCAGCCGCAGCGTCTTGCCCGAGCTGGCGCCCTTGGGGACCGCGAGCATCACCGCGCCGTCGACGGTCGGCACCTTCACCTTGGCCCCGGTCACCGCCTCGTCGATCGCGACGGGCAGGTCGAGCCGGACATCGTCCTCGTCGCGGCGGAAGAAGCGGTGCGGGCGCACGTCGACGGTGACGATCGCATCGCCCTTGCCGCCGGGGCCTTCCTCGCCCTGTCCGGCCAGCCGCATCTGCGTGCCGGTTTCGACCCCGTTGGGCAGCTTGACGTCGATCGTCTTGCCATTGGCCAGGGTGATCCGCTGCGGCTTCAGCGCCGCCGCGTCCTCGAACGGGACGGCCAGGCGATAGGAGACGTCCGCGCCCTTCACCGGACGGCTGCCGCCCTGCGTCCCGAAGCCGCCGAAGCCACCGCGCCGCCCCGCGCCCGGACCGGCCCCGCCACCGCGCGAGCGGCCAAAAATGCCTTCGAAGATGTCGCCGAAGTCCGAACCCTCGCCGAACTCGAAGTTGGCGCCGCCGGGTCCGGCGCCCGGATGGAAGCCCCCGCCCCCACCGCCGCCGCGCCCGCCGAAGCCGAAGGGGCCGCGCGGATTGCCCTGCTCGTCGATCTCGCCCCGGTCATATTGGGCGCGCTTGTCGCGGTCGGACAACAGGTCGTAGGCGGAGGTCACCTCGGCGAAACGCTCGGCGGCCTTGGGATTGTCCTGGTTGCGATCGGGATGCAGCTCCTTGGCGAGCTTGCGATAGGCCTTCTTGATCTCGGCCTCGTCCGCCCCACGCTTCACACCCAGCTTCGAATAGAGATCCGCCATCGTCGTCGTCGTCATCCTGCCGTCGCACCTGTTGCAAAAATGCAACATGGGAGATGTGTATCGGCTTGCCGTTCCGCAAGTGAGAATTCGTCGCCTTCGGCGGCAACCCGCCGGAGACGCCCCGCGTTCTGGGACCTAAATCGACGAACTACAAGCGAGTTGGCCGTCCATGGCACCCTATCCCTGCCCCAACTGCAAGCGCCTGCTCCATTTCGAGGCGCGCGTCTGCCCCGGGTGCGCCTTCACCCTGGGCTATGATCCGGCGTCGGACGGCTTTCTCTTCCTGGGCGACGGCGCGACCACCTGGCGCGACGTCGACGGCCAGCCGCGCGATGTCGCGGTTTGCGCGAACAACGATGCGCACGGCGTCTGCAACTGGCTGGTCGGCACCGGCGAGGGCACCCCCTATTGCCGCGCCTGCCGCCACAACCGGACGATCCCCGACCTGTCGGTGCCGTCGGTCCCGCCGCGCTGGGCGAGGATCGAGGAAGCCAAGCGGCGGATGTTCCACACGCTGATCAAGCTCGGCCTGCCGTTGGAGACGAAGGCAGAGGAAGTCGATAGGATACAGGGGCTTGCCTTCGATTTCTTATACGACCCCTCAGCCGAGGAGCAGGGCGACGCCCGGATCACCACCGGCCATGACGGCGGGGTGATCACGCTGAACCTGATCGAGGCCGACGATGCCGAGCGCGAGCGGATGCGCCGCGCGATGGGCGAACCCTATCGCACCCTGCTGGGCCATTTCCGGCACGAGGTCGGCCATCATTACTGGGCGCGTCTCGTCGCGACCGATCCGGCCGAACTGGCGGCCTTCCGGTCGATCTTCGGCGACGAGACGATCGACTATGGCCAGGCGCTGCAGGACCATTACGGCCCGAACGGCGGCAAGGTCTGGACCGACGACTATGTCAGCTTCTACGCGACCGCGCATCCATGGGAGGATTTCGCCGAGACCTTCGCCCATTATCTCCACATGGTCGACACGCTGGCGACGGTCGGCGGCTTCGCCATGCGGATGGCGCCCTTCCCCGGCCCGGAAAGCCATCCCGGCGCGGCGGTCGACTTCAATCCCTATGGCGCGACGACCGACCGGCTCGCCGCCCAGATGGGACCGTGGAGCTTCGCGCTGAACACGGTCAACCGCAGCATGGGGCAGCCCGACCTCTATCCCTTCCGCCTGTCGCCGGCGATCACCGCCAAGATCGATTATGTGAATCGCCTCGTCGCCAAGGCGGCCGGGCGGACGGAGGCCGGCGCCATGCCGGAACGCGCATGCTCGGCACGATGAGGGTCGCCGCCCGCGACCGGGGGCGGCTCGCGGAGATCGTCGGGGTCGTCTCGCGCTTCGGGCTTCAGCTTCTGCTGCGGCGGATCGGCCTGTCGCTGGGCGACGGCGGGACCGACGGCGACGACCTTCCCCGGCGGGCGCGACAGGCGATGGAGGCGCTGGGGCCGACCTTCGTCAAGCTGGGCCAGATCCTCGCGACCCGCGGCGACCTGCTGCCGCCAGCCTGGATCGCCGAATTGGAGATGCTGCACAGCCAGGCGCCCACCCTGCCCTTCGACCGGCTCCGCCCCGCGGTGGAGGCGGCACTGGGCGAAGCGCCCGAGACCGCCTTCGCCAGCTTCGACACCGAACCGCTCGCCGCCGCCTCGATCGCCCAGGTGCATCGCGCCACCTTGCCCGACGGACGGGCGGTGGCGGTCAAGATCCGGCGGCCCGACATCCGCCCGCGCATGGAAGCCGACCTGCGCCTGCTCGTCCATTTCGCGGGCCTGATCGAGGGCGCGAGCGCGGAGGCCCGGCGCTGGGCGCCGTCCGCGCTGGTCCGCCACCTCGCCGAGGCGGTGCTGGCCGAGCTGGACTTCACCCATGAAGGCCGCAACGCCGATCGCCTGCGCGAGGATTTCGCCGGCCATCCCGGCGTGGTGATCCCGGCGATCCACTGGGAGCTGACGTCGGAAACGCTGCTGGTGATGGATTTCGTCTCGGGCGTGCCGCCCCGCGACGCCGCGAGCCTGGTCGCGCAGGGGATCGATCCCGCCGCGATCGCCGATCTCGGCGCGGACGTCGTGCTCGACATGATCCTCGTGAACGGGCGCTTCCACGCCGATCCGCATCCGGGCAACCTGCTCTGCCTGCCGGGCAACCGCATCGCCCTGCTCGACCTGGGGATGATCGGCCATGTCTCGCCGTTGCGGCGCGAGGAGTTCGTCGACTTCGTCCGCGCGATCGCCGGCGGCGACGCCGCGAGCCTCGCCGCCATCCTCCGGCGCTGGTCGGTCGTCGACGACATACCCGCCGCCGCCTTCCGCCGCGCCGCCGACCGGCTGGTCGAGCGCCATGGGGGAACGCGCATCGTCCTGAAGGCGATGATCGCCGATATCTTCGCCCTGATGCGCGAGGAGCGGCTGGTGTTGCCGCCCGATCTGGTGCTGATCTTCAAGGCGCTGGTGACGATCGACGGCGTGCTGTCGGCGATCGAGCCCGATTATGACCTGTCGGCCGCGATCGCGAGGGCCGGCGCGCGGATCGCGATCGCCCGGCTCGATCCCGATCGCTGGACCGGGACCGTGCGCGAATTGCTATGGGAACTCGGCCGCGCCGGGGACGACGCGCCGCGACTGTTGCGCGCCGCATTGCGCCGGCTGGACGGCGAAGCCGAACCGGCGCGTCCCGCCGATCCCTCGGCGGCGATCGCGGCGGCCGGGGGCCGGATCGCGATCGCGCTGTTCCTGGGGCTCGCCCTGATAGCCGGCGCGGTCCTGCTCGGCTGACGCGCCGGCCAGCCGGTCAGGCGAGCGCCCCGCGCATATTGCCCGCCAGCCGGTCCTTCACCATCAGTCGCAGCTTCTTGAGCCGGAGCAGGCGGATGCTGTCGGGAATCCGGCGCTTCAGCTCGCGGCGGATCTCCGCGTCCAGCTTGTGGTGGATCACGGACAGTCGGTACATCATGGCAGTCATGTCAGGCATTCCCTTCGATGGTTGCATCGATCGGATATGCCGGTGAGGTAGGACAATCGAACCTGCACCGGCTTACCCGATGCGGTCCGACATCACGCTTCCGCAGAAGCGCCAGAGGGGCCCGGCCCGCACTCTCGAGATAGGGTGGTCCGGCGCCGGAACAAGGCCGGCAACAAAAAGAAATCAAAAGGAATCAGAAGCTGGCGGTCAGGTTGAACGATCCGTAGCGGGTCCAGCGCTTGCGCGTCGCATTGGGGGCGTCCCGCAGGAAGCGCCCCTTGGCGAGCAGCACGCCGTCGAACTCGAAGCGCAGCCGCTTCGGCACCAGCCAATAGCGCAGCCGCCCCTCGATCTGGTGCCCGGCGAAGTCGCCCGAGCGGCCCGCCGGATCGCGCACGCCGCTGGTCGAGAAGGCATCCTCGTCGGCCGCCAGCCACATCGGCCGATAGGCCATGAAACCGTCGAGCCGGCCGCTCGGCGCGGCTTCGATGCGGATGCCCGGCGTCACGATGTTGGCGCGCGCGACCGCGCCGTAGATGCCCGAGGGCGCCAGGTCGGCGCGGCGCATGCCGAACAGCGTGTCGAAGCGGCCATAGCGGCCGCCCGCCCGGTCGCCGCTCGCCCGGTCGAACTCGATCGACAGGCGCGGCTTCCAGGCGGTGCGGAAGCTGTAGCCGATGTCGGCATGGACGAAGCTGGCGCGCACCGCCTGCCGGCCGGCGCCGGGGGCGAGCGAGCGGCTGATCGAGCCGCGCTGCCCGAGGATCTCGACCTCATAGTCGACGCGGCCCGCCGCCGGCTCGGCGATGATCCGTCCGCCGAAGGTGTCGAGCGACCGGTCCCGCGTCGCGAGGCGCGGCGAATCCCGCTCGCCGAAATGGAAGAAGCTCAGCTCGATCATGGCCCGGCCGATCATGTCGTCGCGGCTGACCACGCCGCCCCACAGCACCGCGTCGAAGCTCTCGCGGTCGATCCTCGGCCGGTTGTCGCGCAGCGCCTCGGCGCCGTCGGGCCGGCGCATCTGCGGTAATGTATAGACGAATGTCGCCTTGATGCCGCCGCGCGCGGCCAGGTCGGCGCGCAGCCCGGTATAGCCGTTGGTGGTGTTGCGATAATCGTCGGCGGCGACGATCCGGCGCGAGCCGAGGTTGAGCATCATCCGCCCCGCCGTCAGCGACAGCCGGCTTCCCGCGCCCAGCACCCCGTCGATATCCCCGGCGACATAGGCCTGGACCGGCTCCAGCGCATTGACCTCGCCGGTCGACAGCGGCGTTCCCCGATCGGCGCCATAGGCGCGGCTGTCGAACAGCTCCGCGCCGAAGCGCAGCGCGCCGGTACGATATTCGGCGTGGATGCGGGTGCGCAGGCTGAACAGCGTGTCGCGGCTGTCGAACCGCGCCCGCGCCTGCCCGTCGATCGTCTCGTACCGCGCCCGCACCTCGCCGCCGAGGGTCAGCCCGTCATCGGCCATCGCCGGGGCTGCGATCGCGAGCGCGGGGACGGACAGGAACAGGGCGAACCGGGGCGGCGTCATCATGATCGGCGCGCTAGAGAAAAGTCGCGCCGGGCGCCAGCCGCGACGTTGCACTTGTTAACACCGGCTCAACTCCAAAGCTGGTAAAAGGAGCTGGCAGAGGAAGGACCGGGCCGTGGAGGAGCAGGCGATACAATGGGGAGCGATCGCCGTTTTCGGCGCGATCGTGCTCGGCTCGCTGCTGCTCAACCTCGGCCTGCGCTGGCACCAGCGGCAGCGCCGCCGCCGGGCGCGCGGCTTCCGCAACATGAAGTCGATGGCCCAGAAGCAGCGCGAACGCGCGCGGCGGCCGGACTGGCGGCAGGCTCCGCCCAGTTCCCAGCGCGGCTGGCGCTGAAACCTACCCCACCGGCTCGACGTCGACCGCGACGTCGATCTTCTGCCCTTCCTGCCCGGTGAACACCCCGTCGATCGGCGCGACGTCGGCATAGTCGCGGCCCATGGCGGTGACGATATGGTCGCTGCCCACCAGGCAGGCGTTGGTCGGGTCGAAGCCCAGCCAGCCGCGCTCCGCCCCGCACCAGATCACAACCCAGGCATGGGTCGCGTCGGCGCCCACCAGGCGCGGCTGGCCGGGCGGCGGGATGGTGCGCAGATAGCCCGAGACATAGGCCGCCGGCACCCCGACGCCGCGCAGGCCGGCGATCATGATCTGGGCGAAATCCTGGCAGACGCCGTGGCGCTTCTCGAACGCCTCGGCCGGGCTGGTGTCGACGGTCGTCGCGCTGCCGTCATAGGTGAAGCGGTCGTGGATGCGGGTGGCGAGCGCCAGCCCCGCCTCGACCACCCCGCGATCGGGATCGAGCAGTTCGGAGCACCAGGCGGTGATCGCCGCGCTGAGCGGGATCGACGGCGACGGATAGATGAAGTTGGCCGGGCTCTCCACGCCGATGTCGAGCGTGACGCGCGCCGCGGCGGCGACCTCGGCCACGGTCGCGTCGCCGGGCAGCGGCATCGGCACCGGCCGGTCGACGCGGATACGGAAGCGGCTCTCGATCTCCAGCTCGCGCGACGGCTTCTCCACCACCATGCGGGTGACATGGCCGAGATAGCCGGTCGGCCGCGTGCCGGTGACGCGGGAGCCCGGCGACAGGCGCAGCCGGAAGCTCTCCAACCGCTGCCCCGCCCAGTCGACCGGCTGGAGGCGCAGGTTGCAGCGCGCGAAGGCGACCGGATAGGCGTAGCGGAACAGGGTGCGGTGGCGGACCTGGTAGAGCATCGCGGTCGCGGTCAGGCCAGCGTCATGCCGGACATGCGGAAACCCTCGCTGCCCTGCAGGAAGAAGCGCGTGCTGATCGCGTTGGACAGCTCGGAGAACATGTTCTCCAGCCCCAGCACCGTCGCCGCGTCGAGCGTCTCGGCGGTGGCGGTGCGGAGCGTGGCCTCGATCCGATAGAAGATCATCTCGTGCGCCTCGGCCATGCCGTCGTCGCGCAGCGCCGGCAGCTCGGCGAGATGGCGGGCGATCCGCTCGACCTGGAAGGCGATCGAGCGCGGGTTGTAGGGATCGAGCGCGACGAGGTCGCGGACCGGTTCGAGCGCGAGCCCGGCGAGATAGCGCGCGCGATAGCTGATCTGGCTGTCGAACAGGTCGAGCAGGGTGGTGAGGTCGTCGGCCGAGGCGTCGGCGGCGCCGAAGATGCGGACCTGGCGGCATCCCCACTGCGCCCGTTCGATCCGCCGCCCCATGTCGTGGAAGCGCCAGCCGGCGGTGCGGCCCATATTCTCCGCCGACAGCCCGGCCAGCGCCGAGAAGCGTTCCTGCAGATCGACCGCGCGCGCCAGCATCGCCTCGGCATCGTCGGATGCCGCCGCCGGCAGCGGCGCGTCGACGAGACGCCAGACGTCGCCCGACAGACGGTCGCGCGTACCGCTGGCGATGGCGCGGGCGTGGCGCATCAGCACCTTGATGCTCGCCGGCCCGTCGCCGTCGAGCGCGAGCAGCGCCAGCTCGCGCAGGTCGTGGGTCTCGCCCGCGCCTTCCTCTTCCTCGGGCTCCTCGCCGTCCTCCGCCGCCGGCCGCTCGGCGATCGCCGCGCCCGAGGCGATCAGCATCGTGCCGAGCCGGTCGAGCGTCAGCGGGAACAGCGCCGCGCCGCCGTCGGCGACGATCGAGCCGCCCAGCGTGGCGCGGACCAGCCGCAGCGTCGCCTCGCCCCGCTCCAGATAGCGGCCGAGCCAGTAGAGATTGTCGGCCGCGCGGCTCGGCAGCGTGCCGGGATTGCGGCGGATCGGCACCTTCTGCGGCAGCAGCGAGACCGGATCGACCGTCTTCCTGCCGACCACGCAGACGTCGGCGGAGAAGGCCCCCTCGCCCATCACCGTGACGCGCGCGTCGGAATCGTCGCCGATCCGGGCGAAGCCGCCCGGCATCACCGTCCACTTGCCCTCGCCGTCGCGCGCCGCGAACACGCGCACGGTGAAGGGGCGCGGCACGAGCTGCCCGTCGAGCACGGCGGGCGTGGTCGACAGATGGACGTCCTCCATCGCGACATAGTCGGTCGGTCGGTTGCGCATGTCGGCGAGCAGCATCTCGCGCTGGGCGCGGCTGAGCGTCGCGGCGAGCACCGGGCGGCCGCGCGGCAGGCCGAGCGGCGCCTCGCTGAACGCCGGCGCGATCAGCAGCTCGTCGAGCCGCGCCTCGACCTGCGCGCGCGGCCCGTCCTGCCCGCACCACCAGGTCGCGATGTTGGGAAGGATCAGATGCTCGCCCAGCAGCCGTTGCGCGAGCGCCGGCAGGAAGGCGCCCATCGCGGTCGATTCGACCGCCCCCGCGCCCGGCGCGTTGGCGATCACCGCCTGACCCGCCGCCATCGCGTCCATCAGTCCGGGCACGCCGATCGCCGATCCCGCATCGAAGGCGAGCGGGTCGAGATAGCGCGAATCGATCCGGCGCCACAGCGCGTCGACCCGCTTCAATCCCTCGATCGTGCGGACGAACAGCCCGTCCTCGGTCACCGAAAGGTCGCTGCCCTCGACCAGCAGCAGGCCGAGATAACGGGCGAGATGCGCCTGTTCGGCATAGCTCTGGTTGTAGCGGCCCGGCGTCAGCAGGCCGATGCGCGGATCGGAGCGGCGGCAGACCGCCGACAGTCCTTCGCGGAAAGCCGAGAAGAAGGGCGCGAGCCGCTCGACATGAAGCCGGGTCTGGAGCGCGCCCATCAGCCGGCTCGACGCCAGCCGGTTCTCCAGCGCATAGCCCGCGCCGACCGGGGCGCGGACATGATCGTCGAGCACGCGCCATTCGCCGCTCGGATCGCGGCCGATATCGGCGGCGTAGATGTGGAGATGGTGGCCGCCCGGCGGCTTCACCCCGATCTGCGATCGCCAGAAGGCGCGGCTGCCGGTGACGAGCGCGGCGGGCACCGCGCCGCTGGCGACGACCGTCTGTTCGCCGAAGACGTCGTCGAGCAGCCGTTCGAGCAGCTCGGCGCGCTGGGCGATCCCGGCGGCGATCACCGCCCAGTCGTCCTCGCCGATCAGCAGCGGCACCGCCGAGACCGGCCAGGGCCGCTCGCCCTCCTCGCCCGGCAGGCGGAAGGCGGTGCCCAGTTCCTGCACCTGCCGCGCCATGCGCTGCTGGAGCAGGTCGAGCCGGCCTTCGCTGAGCCGCCCGATCCCCTCGAACAGCGCATGCCACCAGCGCGCGCCGCGGCCGACGTCGCCGCGCAGCGCGTCGGCCATCCCCGCCATGGCGATATAGCTCTGGAGCCAGCCTTCCCCGAGGCTCGGCAGGCCCGGCAGCTCGGCCATCATGTCGCCCTGCATGGCCGTCCTACCAGCCCGGCGGGACGCGCAGGTCGAGCGTCATCGGGAACTCGCTCGCCCGTTCCGGCATCGGGATCGTCACCGGGCCCGGCGTATGGCCATGGTCCTGGAACCGCGCCCGCCGCCGCGCCTCGGCCTCCAGGTCGTTGACCGGCACGGTGTCATAGTTGCGGCCTCCCGGATGCGCGACATGATAGACGCACCCGCCTAGCGAACGTTCGTTCCACTTGTCGAGCACGTCGATGGTCAGCGGCGCATCGGCGTCGAGCAGCGGGTGGAGGCAGTTGGCCGGCTTCCACGCCTTGTAGCGCACCCCGCCGACCGCCTCGCCGGGCACCCCGGTCGGCGTCATCGGCACCGCGCGGCCGTTGACCGCGACGACGTGGCGACCCGGCACCAGCCCGGTGGCGCGCAGCTGGAGCCGCTCGGTCGAGCTGTCGACATAGCGCACGGTGCCGCCGATCGCGCCGGTCTCCCCCAGCACGTGCCACGGCTCCAGCGCATGCGCGACCTCCAGCGTCACCCCGCCCGCCGAGACGGTGCCGTGGACCGGGAAGCGGAACTGGCGCTGCGCCTCGAACCAGGCGGGATCGAAGCCGTAGCCGGCATGGCGCAGGTCGCCGAGCACCTCCAGGAAATCGGCCCAGACGAAATGCGGCAACAGGAAGCGGTCGTGCAGCGCGGTGCCCCAGCGGACCAGCCCGCCCTTCTGCGGCTCGCGCCAGAACCAGGCGGTGAGCGCGCGGAGCAGCAATTGCTGGGCCAGGCTCATCTTCGGCTCGGGCGGCATCTCGAAGCCGCGGAACTCGAGCAGGCCGAGCCGGCCGGTCGGCCCGTCGGGCGAGAACATCTTGTCGATGCAGATCTCGGTGCGGTGGGTGTTGCCCGTCACGTCGACCAGCAGGTTGCGGAACAGCCGGTCGACCACCCAGGGCGGCGGCGCATCGCCCTCGCCCGGCGCGGGCACCTGCGCCAGCGCGATCTCCAGTTCGTAGAGGCCGTCGTGGCGCGCCTCGTCGATGCGCGGCGCCTGGCTGGTCGGGCCGATGAACAGCCCCGAGAAGAGATAGCTGAGCGAGGGATGCCGCTGCCAGTAGAGCAGGAAGCTCTTGAGCAGGTCGGGGCGGCGGATGAAGGGCGAATCGTTCACCGAGCGGCCACCGAGCACGATATGGTTGCCGCCGCCGGTGCCGATCGGGCGGCCGTCGACCATGAACTTGTCGGCGGTCAGCCCGGTCTCGCGCGCCAGATCGTAGAGACCGGTGGTGATCTCGACCGTCTCGCGCCAGCTCGCCGCCGGCTGGACGTTGACCTCGATCACGCCGGGGTCGGGCGTCACCTTCAGCAGGTTGAGGCGCGGATCGGGCGGCGGCGCATAGCCCTCGACCCGCACCGGGATGCGGGTGCGCGCGGCGGCCGCCTCGATCTCGGCGATCAGCTCCAGATAGTCTTCGAGCCGCTCGGTCGGGGGCAGGAACACCGCGACATGACCGCCCTTCGCCTCGACCGTGATCGCGGTGCGGACGGCGCCCTCGATCAACACCTGCTCCTGCCGCTCCTGCGCGGCGGCGCCGGCGGCGGGCGCGACCGCCTCGATCCGCTGGCGGTAGAAATCGGGCATCGGCTCGCGCGGCTCGGTGGTGTCGCGCGGGTGGAGATAGGGATAGTCGGCGGCCGGCACATGCGGCAGCGATCCGAGCGGCAGGCGATAGCCGAGCGCGCTGTCGCCGGCCACCGCGAACAGCTTGCCGCGCCGCAGGCTCCAGCGTTCCGACCGCCAGCGCCCCGGCGTCGCCGCCTGCCGCGCATTCCAGCGCTGGATCGGCAGGACATAGCCGACCGGGCTGCCCAGCCCCCGCTCGAACGCCTTGACCATGCGGGCGCGCGCCTCGGGATCGTCGATCTTGGGATCGCTCGGGTCGACATTGGCGGGAAGCTGCGCCTCCTTCACCGACCAGTCGACCGGGTCCTCATAGGCCGGCGCGACCATCGCCGCGCCGACGCCCAGCCCCTCGGCCATCGCGGACAGGAAGGCCTCGGCCTGCTCGGCCCCGACCGTCGCACCCGCCCCATCGGTCCCCTCGCCCGCGATCAGCGCGGCGTCGTTCCACACCGGCACGCCGTCGGTCCGCCAATAGACCGAATAGCCCCAGCGCGGCAGGCTCTCCCCCGGATACCATTTGCCCTGGCCATGGTGGAGCAGGCCGCCCGGCGCGAAGCGCTCGCGCAGCCTGCGGATCAGCCGGTCGGCATAGCCGGCCTTGGTCGGGCCGACCGCGTCGCCGTTCCACTCGGGCGCCTCCGGATCGTCGAGCGCGACGAAGGTCGGCTCCCCGCCCGTCGTCAGCCGCACGTCCTGCGCGACCAGATCCGCGTCGACCGCCTCGCCCAGCGCGTCGAGCGCCTCCCAGCGGGCGTCGGTGAACGGCTTGGTGATGCGCACCGCCTCGGCGATGCGCTGGACGTCCATGTCGAAATGGAAATCGACATGCGCGGGTTCGAGCAGCGCGCCCTCGATCGGGGTCGCCGACCGGTGGTGCGGAGTCGCGGCGAGCGGGATGTGCCCCTCCCCCGCGAACATGCCCGAGGTCGCGTCCATTCCGATCCAGCCGGCGCCGGGCACATAGACCTCCGCCCAGGCATGGAGGTCGCAGACGTCGGCGGCGACGCCCTTGGGTCCATCGATCGGGACGATGTCGGGGGTGAGCTGGATCGAATAGCCAGAGACGAAACGCGCGGCGAAGCCGAGGCGCCGGGCGACCTGGACCAGCAGCCAGGCCGAATCGCGGCAGCTTCCGGTGCCGGCCGCCAGCGTCTCCTCGGGCGTCTGCACGCCCGGCTCCATGCGGATGACATAGGCGACCCGCCGATGGATCGCGACGTTGAGGTCGACGAGGAAGTCGATCGTGCGGGCGCGGAGATCGACGAAGGGCGCGACGAATTCGTCGAATAGCGGCCCCTGCGGCTCGATCTCGAAATAGGCGGCGAGGTCGGCGGCGATCGCGGGCGCATAGGCGAAGGGCCGCTGCTCGGCATAATCCTCGACGAAGAAGTCGAACGGATTGACCACCACCAGGTCGGCGATCAGGTCGACGGTGATCGAGAATTCGTCGGTCCGTTCGGGAAACACCAGCCGCGCCAGCCAGTTGCCGTGCGGGTCCTGCTGCCAGTTGATGAAGTGGTTTTCCGGGGCGATGCGCAGCGAATAATTGTTCACCGCCGTCCGGCTGTGCGGCGCCGGCCGCAGGCGGATGAGCTGGGGGCCCAGCGGGACCGGGTGGTCGTAGCGGTAGACCGTCTGATGGTGCAGCGCCGCCTGAATCATGGATGGAAGGATCAGCACATCCCGTTGTGCGGTGCAATGAAGAGTTGGAGCTTTCGTCATTCCGGCGGAGGCCGGAATCTCAGCGGAGAGGAGATGAGGTCGAGGCAGGAACCTCCCGAGATGCCGGCCTCCGCCGGCATGACGACCGAGATCAGGCCCGCTCGACCAGTTCCACTAGCCCGGGCACCAGCGACGCGACGAGCAGCAGCGCCATGCCGATGTTGAAGGCGCGCAGCGCGCCGGGGCGCTTCAGGAGCTGGCGCACCACCGTGCCGCCACCGGCCCACAGCATGATGCACGGCAAGCCGGCGAGCGTCAGGATCAGCGCGGCGAGAGGCACGTCGGCGGTGAGGTGGTCGGGGCGCGTGAAACCGGTGGCGATGCCGAGGCACATCGCCCAGGCCTTGGGGTTCACCCATTGGAACGCCGCCGCCTCGATGATGCCGAGCGGACGGGCGCGCGCCGAGGTCGATCCGACTCCGACCGAGGTCGCGATTCGCCAGCTCAGATAGAGGAGATAGGCGGTCGAGGCGATGTGCAGCACGGTATAGAGCCACGGCGCCCGCGCGATCACGCCCGCCAGCCCGAGGCCCAGCAACAGCATCATGACGATGCAGCCGAAGCTGATCCCCGCCATGTGCGGGATGGTGCGTCCGAAGCCGAAGGTCGCGCCCGATGCCAGCAGCATCATGTTGTTCGGCCCCGGCGTCACCGAGGAGACGATGCAGAAGGTCACGAGCGCGATGAGGATGTCCGGGCTCATTGTCACCGCCTGATTGTCATCGTCTGAGGGCCAGGGCCAGCCGATATTGCGCGTCGACCATCATCGCGCGCCCCTGCTTGCGTAGATCGGGATGGGCCGACGATGCAATCGCCGACGCCGAGACCACGGCCGCGAAGCCGAGCAGGATGAAGGTGGCCACCGCCATCGTCCAGAACTGTCTCATGATCCTTGTCCCATTGTCACATCGGTTTGAAATGTTGACAGCGGTCAATTGTCGCATATTGTATTGCTAGTCAAAGAGCATATTGTCACAGTGACATTAAAGGCGGACCATGACCTGGACTCCCACGCTGCAGGATGACGCCGACACGGTGTCGGGCCGGCTGCTGTCCGCCCTGCGCCGCGACATTGCGGAGGGGCGGCTGTCGCCCGGCACCCGCCTGCCCCCGCATCGCGACCTCGCCCATCGGCTGGGCATCGGCATCGGCACGGTGACGTCGGTCTATGGCGAGGCGGCGCGGCAGGGCCTGCTTACCGCGACGGTCGGGCGCGGCAGCTTCGTCGCCGACGCGGTCGCGCGGTCGGATCGCGGCGACGGCGGCATCGACCTCAGCCGCAACGTCCCCCCGCTCGGTTCGGCGCAGCGACGCCTGCCGGCGACGCTCGCCCGCCTCGCCCGCCGTCCCGACCTCGGCCTGCTGCTCGACTATGCGCCGCCCGCCGGGCTCGATGCGCATCGCCGCACGGCGGCGAGCTGGCTCCGCCGGATCGGCGCCTTCCCCGATGCGCGGGCCGACCGGCTGATCGTCACCACCGGCGCCCAGCAGGCGATGACCCTCGCCTTCGACATATTGTGCGCGCCCGGCGACGCGATCATGACCGAGGCGGCCTCCTATTTCGGCGTCCGCTCGATCGCCCAGGCCGGCGGCCAGGCGACGATCGGCCTGGCGATGGACGAGGAGGGCCTGCTGCCCGACGCGCTCGACCGCGCCGCGGCCGGCGGGGCGCGGGTGCTCTACACCCTCCCCACCCTCCAGAACCCGACCGGCCGGATCATGGGCGAGCAGCGCCGCCGCGACATCGCCGCGATCGCCCGCCGCCGCGACCTGTGGATCGTCGAGGACGACCTCTATTCGATCTACGCGACCGGCGGCACGCCGGCCCCGCTCGCCGCGCATGCGCCCGAACGCTGCTTCTACATCCACGGCACGTCGAAGGTGTTCGGCCCCGGCCTGCGCACGGGCTTCCTGATCGCCCCCGACGACGACCGTTTCGAGCGGATATTGAGGCTGATCCGGGCGCGGATCTATGCGCCCGCGACGATGGGGCCGACCGTCGCCTGCCAGTGGATCGAGGACGGATCGGCCGACGAGATCGTCGCCGAGACGCTGGACGAGATGCTGGCGCGCGGCCGGCTGGCGATCGAGCGGCTCGGCGCCGCCGCCAGCCCGCCCGCCGATCCGCGCTGCCCGCATCTCTGGCTGCCGATGCCCGAGCTGGAGGCCGAGCGGGTGACGGCGCGGGCGCTGCGCGCGGGCATCACGCTGACGCCGCCTTCCGCCCCGGTGATCGATCCTTCCCTGATCTCCGGCGTGCGCCTATGCCTTGGCGCCGCGGCGGACCGGACCGAACTGGGCCTTGCGCTCGACCGGATCGCCACGGCACTGGACAGCCGTCGAACCGAGGCCGCCGAGGCGGTGATATGAGCGAGGCGCAATTGACCACCGAACCCACCGATCCCCACAGCCTGTTCCGGAGCTGGTTCGCCGAGGCGAAGGCGTCCGAGCCCAACGATCCCGAGGCGATGGCGGTCGCCACCGTCGGCGCCGACGGGCAGCCCTCGGTGCGCATGGTGCTGCTCAAGGGCCATGACGCGCGCGGCTTCGTCTTCTACACCAATTATGAGAGCCGCAAGGCGACCCAGCTCCTCGAAACGCGCCGCGCCGCCCTGCTCTTCCACTGGAAATCGCTGCGCCGCCAGGTCCGCATCGAGGGGCCCGTGTCGAAGGTGAGCCCCGAGGAAGGCGACGCCTATTTCGCGACCCGCCACCGCGATTCGCAGATCGGCGCCTGGGCCTCCGAGCAGTCGCGCCCGCTCGACAGCCGCGCGACCTTCGAGGCGCGCTACGAGGAGATGCTGCGCCGCTTCGAGGGCGGCCCCGTTCCCCGGCCGCCGCACTGGTCGGGCTTCCGCGTCGCGCCGGAGCGGATCGAGTTCTGGCAGGACCGCGCCCATCGCCTGCACGAGCGCCGGCTGTTCACGCGCAGCGGCGACGGCTGGAGCGAAGGCCTGCTCTACCCATGACGATCGCCCCGAACGTCCGGGCGGGCCTGGCCTCGGTCGCGGTGGCGATCAGCCTGATCGCGCTCAAGGGCTATGCGAGCTGGACGACGGGATCGGCGGCGATGCTCGGCTCGCTCGCCGACAGCACGCTCGACCTGATCGCCTCGCTCGTCACGCTGTGGGGCGTGCGGCTGGCGGCGACCCCGGCCGACCGCCACCACCGCTTCGGCCATGGCAAGGCGGAGGCGATCGCCGCCTTCTTCCAGGTCGTGCTGATCAGCCTCTCCGCCTTCTGGATCATCGTCCATTCGGCCGAACGGCTGATCGCCGACGCGGCCCCCACCGCGGCGGAGGCCGGCATCGCCGTGTCGCTGATCGCGCTGGTGCTGACCATCGCGCTGGTCGCCTATCAGCGCCGCGTGATCCGCCAGACCGGGTCGCTCGCGATCGGCACCGACAAGGTGCATTACCAGAGCGACCTGCTGCTCAACATCGCGGTGATCGCCGCGCTGCTGGTCGAAAGCGCGGCCGGGGTGCGCGGCGCCGATGCGGTGGCGGGGATCGGCATCGGCCTGTGGCTGCTCCACGGCGCCTATCGCGCCTCGCGCGCCGCGATCGACCAGCTGATGGACCGCGAATGGCCCGAGGAGCGCCGCCGCGCCTTCGCCGAGGTCGCCAGCCGCCATCCCGAGCTGCGCGGCATCCACAACATGAAGACGCGCACCGCCGGCGGCGACGACTTCGTCCAGTTCCACGTCTGGGTCGACCCCGCCATGTCGCTGGGCGAGGCGCACCGGGTGATGGACGAGGTCGAGACGAAGCTGCGCGTCGCCTTTCCCGGCGTCGACATCACCATCCACCCCGAACCCGAAGGGCATCTCGACCCCGGCGAGGAGAACCATCCGTGAAGATCCCGTTCCAGCAGGTCGACGCCTTCGCCGATCGCCCCTTCACCGGCAATCCGGCGGCGGTGATGCCGCTCGAAGCCTGGCTCGACGACGCGACACTCCAGGCGATCGCGGCCGAGAACAACCTGGCCGAGACCGCCTTCATCGTCCCCTGGGCGGGCGACGAGGCCGATTTCGAGCTGCGCTGGTTCACCCCGGGCGTCGAGGTCGCGCTGTGCGGCCATGCGACGCTGGCGACCGGCCATGTCCTGCTGTCGCGCAATCCGGCCAGCCAGCAGGTGCGCTTCATGACCCGCCAGGCCGGCCCGCTGGAAGTCGCGCGCGACGGCGATCGCTACCGCCTCGCCCTGCCCGCCTGGGAGATGGCGCCGAAGCCGCTGCCCGACCATGCCGCGATGCTCGGCGGCGCGCCGGTCGAAACGCATTGGCGCGACGGCGGCTATGCGCTGTTCCGCTACGGGAGCGCCGCGGAGGTGATCGCGCTGGAGCCCGATTTCCGGGCGATGCGGCGACTGGGCGACATATTGTTCATCGCCACCGCGCCGGGCGTCGAGACCGACATCGTCAGCCGCGTCTTCGCGCCGGGGGCCGCGATCGACGAGGACCCGGTCACCGGATCGGCGCATTGCCTGCTCGCCACCTATTGGGCGAAGCAGCTCGGCCGCGACAGCTTCACCGCCTTCCAGGCCTCGGCGCGCGGTGGCCATATCGACGTCCGTCTCGACGGCGACCGGGTGCTCCTCGGCGGATCGTGCGTGACGGTGATCGAGGGGGTGTTCACGCTGTCCTAGGCGGCGCTCAGGCCGCTACGGCAAGCTCGGCCGGGACGGTCGCGCGGATCCAGCCGCCGCCGAGCACGCGGTCGCCCGCGTAGAGCACCGCCGCCTGTCCGGGGGCGACGCCATATTCGGGCTGGTCGAAGCGGACGGCGCCGTCCTCGAACCGGGCCGGGACCGGCTTGGCGAGCGAGCGGACCTTGGCGGTCAGCGGCCCCTCATAGCCCTCGCCGATCCAGTTGACGTCGTCGAGCATCGCCGCCGACACGGCGAGCGCGCGGCGCGGGCCGACGACGAGACGCTTCGTCTCCGGCTCCAGCCGGACGACGTAGAGCGGCTCTGGGCTGCCGCCGATCTCGATCCCGCGGCGCTGGCCGACGGTGAAATGGATCAGCCCGCGATGCCGGCCGAGCACCCGGCCGTCGAGGCCGACGATCTCGCCCTCCTCCGCCGCTTCGGGGCGCAAGCGCTTGACGATGCTGGCATAATCGCCGTCGGGGACGAAGCAGATATCCTGGCTGTCGGGCTTGGCCGCGACCCCCAGCCCGAGCTCGGCCGCGATCTCGCGGACGCGCGGCTTGGGCATCGCGCCGAGCGGGAAGCGCAGATAGTCGAGCTGGTCGCGCGTGGTGGCGAACAGGAAGTAGCTCTGGTCCCGCGCCGGATCGGCGGCGCGGTGCAGCTCGGCGCGGCCGCCCGCCCCCGCCACGCGGCGGACATAATGGCCGGTCGCCAGGCAGTCCGCGCCGAGGTCGCGGGCGATGCCGAACAGGTCGGTGAACTTCACCCCCTGGTTGCAGCGGACGCAGGGGATCGGGGTCCGCCCGGCGGCATATTCGTCGGCGAAGTCGGCGATCACCGAATCCCGGAAACGGCTTTCATAATCAAACACATAATGGGCGATGCCGAGCCTGTCCGCGACGGCCCGCGCGTCGCGGATGTCCTGCCCCGCGCAGCAGCTTCCGGTGCGGCCGACGGCGGCGCCGTGATCGTAGAGCTGGAGGGTCACGCCGATCGTCTCGGCGCCGCTCGCGGCGGCGAGCGCGGCGACCACCGAACTGTCGACGCCGCCCGACATGGCGACGACGATGCGGGCGCCGGCGAGCGAGCCGGGCGCACGGCCTTCGAGCTGGAATTCCGGGTTCATCGGGGCGCCCATAGCAGGTCGGGCCAACGCCCGCAAAATTATGCGATTTTCCCCTAAAGATTTGCCCCGCGAAGCCGTTTCTTGTGCTGACACGGGACAACAGCGAGGCACGCGATGAAAATCGACATCAACAAGTTCCGGGTCGACGGCGCCGAGCCGACCGAGGCGCCGCTCGACTTCGCCACGCTGTGCACCCTGCTCGCCCGCCACCAGGCGGAGACGCCGACCGCGCGGCTCGCGCGCGACGGCGACTGGACCGGCGAGCATCCCGATCACGCCAGCCAGCCCGCCGTCGCCGTCCTGCTCTCGGGGCCGAGCCAGCCGACGCCGGCGGGCGGCAACGCGCATGGCAGCTTCCACGCCGCCGCCGCCGCGCTGTTCAATCCCCGGTCGTAAAAGATGGTGACCCGCCGGTTTACCGTTCACCGCAAAGTTTCCTTGAAGGCCGGGCGGATAGCCAGGCCTTCGGAAACGCAGTCCGGTCGTCCGGCCATGTTCGAGGTATCGCATGCTTGAGAATCAGAAGATCCGCCCGCATCAGGTCATCGGCCCCCTCGGCGAGCCGCTCACGCTCGACAGCCTTCCGCCCAAGGGCACGACCCGCTGGGTGGTCCGCCGCAAGGCGGAGGTGGTGGCGGCGGTCAGCGGCGGCCTGCTGACCGTGGACGAGGTCTGCGAGCGCTACGATCTCAGCATCGAGGAATTCGCCGGCTGGCAGCGCGCGGTCGAGCGGTCGGGCATGCCCGGCCTGCGCGTCACCCGCATCCAGCACTACAAGTCGCTCTACGAGCGCCAGCAGAAATACTGACCGTTAACCGCCCGCGTCCTTACCGCGGCCGGCCGGCCCGCTCCTTCCGGAGCGGGCCTTTTTCTTGCGCGCGATGCGACGAAATCCGCCATTCGGAACGGGCAAGAAAGGAACCTGTACAGGACTCGAACGTAGTCTCCATAGCGGCTAGACTCAGGTCATAACCAACAGTGGACAGGAGGACGCGATGAACCTGATCATTTTCCTTATCGTCGGCGGCATCATCGGCTGGCTGGCGAGTATCCTGATGCGCACCGACGCGCAGCAGGGCATCATCCTCAACATCGTCGTCGGCATCATCGGCTCGTTCATCGGTGGCGTGCTGTTCGGCCCGACGCTGGGCGGCGGCGGCATCTACGGCTGGATCAGCGCCTTCGTGGGCGCGGTGGTCCTGCTCGCGATCGTCAACCTGGTCCGGCGCGGCACCGTGCGCTGACCGCACCCGATCCGGGCAACGACGCCTTGGAGCCGCCGGAGATGATCCGGCGGCTCTTTTCTTGGCGCGGTCCCCGCCCTAGACATTCGGGCGTCATCGTTCCGGGGGTTCCGAACAGTCCATGTCCGACCGTGCCAAGCTGATCGCCTATGGGCTGCCCCGCCAGCCGCTCGACATCAGGCCCGCGCCGCACGAACGCGACTGGATGGACGCGACCGACCAGCGCTACGCCTATCGCTGCCTGCCGCTGGCCATCGCCAATGCGCATGGCTGGGAAATCCTCTGCACCTCGGGCTTCTCGGCCTGGTGGAACGGCGAGCTCGCGATCGACGCGATCACGATCACCCCCGACCAGGAGGGGCAGAAGCCGGCGATCAGCCATTTCGGCTATGGCATCATGACCTTCCACGTCTCGGCCGTGTTCCGGACCGAGCCGGGCTACGACCTGATGATCCAGGGCCCGATCAACCGGCCCAAGGATGCGATCGCCCCGCTGACCGGCGTCGTCGAGACCGACTGGACGCCCTTCACCTTCACGATGAACTGGCAGTTCACCCGCCCCAACACGGTGATCCGCTTCGAGGCGGGCGAGCCCTTCTGCCACGTCTTCCCGACCCGGCGCGGCGAGCTCGAGCGGATCGAGCCCGAATTCCGGCCGATCGAAAGCAATCCCGAGCTCCAGGCCGAGTTCGAGGCCTGGACCGCGAGCCGCGCCAATTTCCTGGCGACGCTGCACACGCCCGAGACCGAGGCCGCCGCCCAGAAATGGCAGAAGCATTATTATCGCGGCCATAATCTGGAAGGATCGGGGATCGCGAGCGACGACCACCGCACCCGCATCCGGCTGCGCCCCTTCGCGCGGGACGGGCAGGACGGCGGCTGACGCCCGGCGAACCGGCCCGCCCTATGCCTGCGGACCGAAAAGGTCTATGATCGCCGCGTCGGACCGCCGCGCGGCGATTGGGTCGGCGCAGCTATGGTCAGGCCGTTGTGGGAGACGGGCGCCATGGACAGTTCGCACATCAGGATGCTGCTCGCGGGCCTTTTCGTGGCCTTCCTGCTGGCCGTCGTCATGAAGGACCTGATCCGGCGCCGGCCGAAACCGCCCGCCATGCCCAGGCACAGGGGCTTCCGGCCGACGAAGGCGCCGCCCCGGACCGGCTGGAAGGCCGGCCCCCCGCGCTAGGGCCTGAACCCCGCCGGACGCCGGCCCTCGGCCGTCAGTTCAGCTCGAACGTCACCGACAGGCTGATCGACAGCTTCTGCTCGCCCGCCTCGATCGAGGTGTCGGCGGCTTCCTTGCCGCGCGCCATCATCATCATCGGCGCCGGACGCGGCATCATCGGCGGTTCGAAGCTGCCCTCGCTGATCGCGACGATCCGCTTCACCGACAGGCCGGCGGCGCGCGCATAGAGGTCGGCGCGCGCCCGCGCCTCGGCGACCGCCTTCTGGCGCGCCTGGTCGAGCAGCGGCTCGGGCTTGTCGATCGACAGGGTCGGGCCGTCGATCTGGTTGGCGCCCGCCGCGACCAGCGAATCGAGGATCGGGCCCGCCTTCTTGACGTCGCGGAAGCGCACGCTCACCCGGCTCGACGCCTGGTAGCCGGTGATCACCGGCGGCTGGTTGTCGGCATAGCGATATTGCGGGCTCAGCGAGATCGCGGTCGTCTGGATGTCGCGGTCGGCGACGCCGGCCTTGCGGATCGCGGCGACGGTCGCCGCGGTGCGGCTGGCATTCTCGCTCATCGCCGCCGCCGCGGTCGGCTGCTGGGTGACGACGCCTGCCCCGATCGTCGCGATGTCGGGCACCGCGCTCACCTCGCCGCTGGCGACGATGTCGAGCCGCGTGCCGCCGATCGGCTGCGGACCGGCCGTCGCCTGCTGCGCCGAAGCCGGCGCCATCAGCGCCAGGGCGACCGGCATGGCCAGACCGATCTTCAGCAATTCATGTCCCATTTCGGTTGCGCTCCTGCTTGGCCGCGAGGATCGCGGCTGCTAGATGCGCCATAACGATCCTCGCTGCATGGGGCATGAACGCCTTACGGCCACGAAATGATCCCGGTCGCCATCGGGATCGCGCGCCGGCATTGCTCCTCTTGAGCGAGGTGACGTATTGAGATAATACAGCTCCAACAGACAGCAGGCCCCCGCGCCGGGCCGACAATGGAAAGCTATGGGGATGAACGTCGAATCCGGCATCCAGACCGACTATGCGGCCTATGACTATGACGACGGCCAGGCGCGCCGCCGCCGCCGGATCATCATCGGCGGGGTGATCGCCGCCGTGGTCGTGGCCGTGTCGCGGGGTGATGATCTTCGGCGGCAACAAGGCCGCCCCGCCCGCCCGCCGCCCCCGGCGTCACCGTGATCGTGCCCGGCCTGACCGACGTCGCCGCGACGATCTCGTCGACCGGCACGCTGTTCGCCAAGCGCGAGATGCCGGTCGGCATCGCCGGCGAGGGCGGCATGGTGCAGGCGGTCCTGGTCGAACCCGGCACCTGGGTCGCCGCCGGCCAGACGCTGGCGGTGATCGAGCGCTCGGTCCAGGCGCAGCAGGCCAATTCGCTCTCCGCCTCGGTCCGGGTCGCCCGCGCCGACGCCGAGCTTGCCCAGGCCGAACTCGACCGCGCCAAGGCGCTGGTCGCGCGCGGCTTCATCTCCAAGGCCGACATCGACCGCCGCACCGCGACGCGCGACGCCGCCGTCGCGCGGGTCGCGGTCGCGCAGGCCCAGCTCGGCGAGCAGCGCGCCCAGATCGGCCGCCTCGACATCCGCTCGCCCGCCGCCGGCCTGGTGCTGACCCGCGCGGTCGAGCCCGGCCAGGTCGTCAATGCCAGCAACGGCGCGCTGTTCCGCGTCGCCAAGGGCGGCGAGATGGAGATCCGCGCCCAGCTCGTCGAGCGCGACCTCGCCCGCCTCAAGGTCGGCGACACCGCGCAGGTGACGCCGATCGGCACCCGCAAGACCTTCACCGGCACGATCTGGCAGCTTTCCCCGGTGATCGACCCGCAGACCCGCCAGGGCGTCGCCCGCATCCAGCTCGCCTATGATCCGGCGCTGCGGCCCGGCGGCTTCGCCACCGCGACGATCAGCAGCGGCCGCGTCACCGCGCCGCGCCTGCCCGAATCCGCGGTGCTGAGCGACGACAAGGGGTCGTTCGTCTACAGCGTCGGCAAGGACGGCAACGTGGTCCGCCACGACGTGAAGGTCGGCGACTTCTCCGACGCGGGCATCGTCATCCTCTCCGGCCTGCGCGGCGACGAGAAGGTGGTGCTGTCGGCCGGCGCCTTCCTGAACCCCGGTGACAAGGTGACGCCGCAGCTCGCCAAGCCCGACGCCCTCGCGCACTGATCGATCGGAGCCCTCCGGCATGCGTAACATCTCCGCCTGGGCGATCAGGAACCCGATCCCGCCGATCGTCCTGTTCGCCGCCCTCACCCTCGCCGGGCTGATCAGCTTCGCGCGGATGGACATCAACCAGATGCCGGACATCAGCTTTCCGGCGGCGGAGGTCCAGGTCGTCCAGCCCGGCGCGGCGCCGACCGAGATGGAGACCCAGATCACCCGCCGGGTCGAGGCCGCGGTGGCGTCGATCGGCAATGTGAAGTCGATCACCTCCTACGTCACCGAGGGCACGTCGGGCACCAATGTCGAGTTCCACCTCGGCACCCCGGTCGATCGCGCCGTCAACGACGTACGCGACGCCGTCGCCAAGATCCGCGCCGAACTGCCCGAGGGCATCCTCGAGCCGACCGTCCAGCGCCTCGACGTCGAGGGCGGGCCGATCGCCTATTATTCGATCGAGGGCGTCGACATGACGCTGGAGCAGCTGAGCTGGTTCACCGACAACACGGTGATCAAGCGCCTGCAGGCGATCGACGGCATGGCCGGTGTGTTCCGCGGCGGCGGCGTCAGCCGCGAGATCCGCGTCATCCTCGATCCCGCGCGCATGCAGGCGCAGGGCGTGACGGCGAGCCAGGTCAACAACATCCTGCGCAACGTCAACCTCAACGCCGCCGGCGGCCGGGCCGAACTGGCCGGCGCCGAGCAGTCGGTGCGCGTGCTCGGCAACGCCGCCTCGGCCTATGAGCTGGGCCAGACCCAGATCTCGGTCGGCGACGGCCGCACCGTCCGCCTCGCCGACATCGCGACGGTGCGCGATTCCTATGGCGAGCAGCGCCAGATCTCGAAGATGAACGGCCGGCAGGTGCTGTCGATCGGCATCCAGAAGGCCAAGGGCGCGTCGGACGTCAAAGTCTACGACGCCGCGCAGAAGGTGCTGAACGAGCTCCGCAAGGAGAATCCCAAGATCACCTTCAAGGAGCTGTTCACCAGCGTCATCTACACCAAGGAGCAGTATAAGTCGGCGATCCACGCGATGGTCGAGGGCTCGGTGCTGGCCGTCATCGTCGTCTTCTTCTTCCTGCGCGACTGGCGCGCGACGATGATCTCGGCGCTGGCGATCCCGCTGTCGGCGATCCCGGCCTTCTGGTTCATGGACCTGATGGGCTTCACGCTGAACACCATCAGCCTGCTCGCGCTCAGCCTCGTCGCGGGCATCCTGGTCGACGACGCGATCGTGGAGATCGAGAACATCGTCCGCCACATGCGGATGGGCAAGACCGCCTACCAGGCGTCGATGGACGCCGCCGACGAGATCGGCCTCGCCGTGGTGGCGACGACCATGTCGATCGTCGCGGTGTTCCTGCCGGTGTCGTTCATGCCGGGCATCCCCGGCCAGTTCTTCGAGCAGTTCGGCCTGACCGTCGCGGTCGCGGTGCTGATGAGCCTTGCCGTCGCGCGCCTCATCACGCCGATGATCGCCGCCTATTTCCTGAAGGCCGAGGGCGTGAAGGAACATGGCGGCGGGCCGATGATGGACAAATACATCGCCCTGCTCAAATGGTCGCTGGTCAACCGCTGGAAGACGATCGGCATCGGCGTCCTCGCCCTCGTCGTGACGATCGCGCTGTTCATCACCTCGCCGCAGCAGTTCCAGCCGGCGCTCGACGTCGACTACAGCCAGGTGAAGATCGAGCTGACCCCGGGCGCCCGCGTCACGCAGGACACCCAGAAGGTCGCCGACGAGACCATCGCCGTGCTGCGCCAGCAGCCCGAGGTCGACGCCGCCTTCGCCGACATCGGCGACGGCGGGGACACCCGCTTCGCGTCGATCTACATCACGCTGAAGCCGGCCAAGGAACGCACCCGCTCAAGCATCGAGTTCGAACGCGAGACCGCGCCGCTGCTCAACAAGATCCCCGACGCGCGCGTGAACTTCGTGTCGCAGTCGGGCGGCTTCGGCCGCGACCTGACGATCATGCTGGCCGGCGACGATCCGGTGAAGCTCCAGCAGAGCGCCAACGCGCTGATCGCGCAGATGCGCAAGAGCGCGATCATCCGCGATCCGCGGATCGACGGCGACATCCAGCGTCCCGAGCTGATCATCAAGCCGCGCCTCGACCTGGCCGCCGACCTCGGCGTCACCACGGCGGCGCTGAGCAATGCGATCCGCATCGCGACGCTGGGCGACATCGAGCAGAACATGGCGAAATTCTCGCTGAGTGACCGCCAGATCCCGATCCGGGTGTCGCTGAGCGAGGCGTCGCGCCGCGACCTCTCCTCGATCGAGAACATGCCGGTGCAGACCACCTCGGGCGGCACCGTGCCGCTGAAGGTCGTCGCCGACATCGATTTCGGCGCCGGCCCGTCGAAGATCCGCCGCTACAACCAGGTCCGCCGCCTCGTCGTCGGCGCCGACCTGGTGCCGGGCGCGGTCAGCGGCGACGCGTATAAATATATCTACGCCACCCCGATCATGAAGAACCTGCCGGCCGGCGTCCGCGAGGTGAAGTTCGGCGAGCAGGAGTTCCAGGGCGACCTGATCTCCGGCTTCCTGATCGCCGTCGTCTCCGGCATCCTGCTGGTGTTCGCGGTGCTGGTGCTGCTCTACAAGCGCGTCCTGCCGCCCTTCGTGAACATGGCCTCGCTGCTGCTCGCGCCGCTCGGCGGCGTGCTGGCGCTCCGCATCGTCGGCATGCCGATCTCGATGCCGGTCTATATCGGCCTGCTGATGCTGTTCGGCATCGTCGCCAAGAACTCGATCCTGCTGGTCGACTTCGCGATCGAGGAGATGCGCCACGGCGCCAACCGCTTCGACGCGATCCTCGAGGCCGCCCACAAGCGCGCCCAGCCGATCGTGATGACCTCGGTCGCGATGATCGCGGGCATGGTCCCGATCGCGATCGGCCTGTCGGGCGATTCGAGCTGGCGGTCGCCGATGGCGGTCTGCGTGATCGGCGGCATCGCGATGTCGACGCTGCTCACCCTCGTCATCGTGCCGGCGGGCTTCACCCTGGCCGACGACATGGAGAAGTGGATCGGCCCGCGGCTCGGCAAGCTGCTCGTCAACAATGAGGAGCACCAGTCGGGCCCGACCGCCCAGCCGGCGGAGTAGGTGCGGGCCGCGGTCCGGTTTCCACCATCGTTCCGTTCGATCGTCATCCCAGCGAAAGCTGGGATCTCCCTTCTCCTTCGTCGCGTCCGTCGCACGAAGGCAGTGAGATTCCGGCTTTCGCCGGAATGACGGAAGGGGGTTGGACAGCGCCGCCGTTCGTTTCGGTTGAACATTCCGCCCGGCTGTCCATTGTGAAGGCATGAACCTGTTCCAGGCCATCGGTCTCGACCGCTTCAACCCCGCGCAGGGCGGCGTGCGCGGGATGCGCGTCGTCGCTTCGGGGCTGCTCGTCATCATGGCGGGGCTCTACTTGCTCGCCCGCTCGCATGAGGCGCCGGGCGCGGCGGCGGGCTGGGGCTATCTGCGCGCCTTCGCCGAGGCGGCGATGGTCGGCGGGCTGGCCGACTGGTTCGCGGTCACCGCCCTGTTCCGCCACCCGCTCGGCCTGCCGATCCCGCACACCGCGATCATCCCGCGCAACAAGGACCGGATCGGCGACAGCCTGGCCGCTTTCCTGCGGGTCAACTTCCTGACCGCGTCGGTGGTGGCGCGGCGCATGTACCGGGTCGACGCGGCCGGCGCGCTCGGCCGGCTGCTCGCCCATCCGCCCGAGGGCGGCCGCACCCGCGCCGGCATCGGCCGCGCGCTCGCCACCATCCTCGAATCGCTCGGCGACGACCGCTTCGGCGCGATGGTGAAGGGCGCGCTCGCCAGCCGGCTGCGCGGATTCGATCTCGCCCCCCTGCTCGGCCGCACCCTCGACGCCGCGATCGTCGAGAACCGCCATGCCGAGATGCTCGACGGGCTGATCGGCTGGGCCAGCCGCATCCTCCTCCACAATGAGGGGATGATCCACGAGATGGTCCAGGCGCGGACCGGCAAGTTCATGCGCTGGACCGGCCTCGACGAGAAATTGTCGACCGCGATCGTCGAGGGGCTCCACAAGCTGCTCGACGACATGACGACCGATCCGCACCACCCGCTGCGGCTCAAGGCGCAGGAGGGGATGGAGGACCTCGCCCACAAGCTCCAGCACGATCCCGCGACGCGGGCGAAGGTGGCGCAGATCAAGGGCGACCTGATCGACAGCCCCGCCGTCGCCGCCTGGCTCGACACGCTGTGGCAGGGCGCGCGCCTGCGGCTGATCGATGCGGCGCGCGATCCCAACGCCGCGCTCGGCGGGCAGGTCGGCGAGGCGCTCAAGCAGCTCGGCGCGACCCTCCAGACCGATCCGCGCCTGCGCGCCACCTTCAACCGCTTCGCGCGGCGGATGACGGTCGGCCTGGTCGCCGACTATGGCGACGGCATCGTCAAGCTGGTGTCGGAGACGATCCGCGGCTGGGACGCCCGCACCGTCACGAGCCAGCTCGAGAATGCGGTCGGCCGCGACCTGCAATATATCCGGGTCAACGGCACCCTGGTCGGCGGCCTGATCGGCATCGGCCTGCACGCGATCGGCCAGTTCATCTGACGTCCTTGCGGATGTGATCGAAGCGCGCCGCGCTCCCCCATCTTTCCGTCATTCCCGCGAAAGCGGGAATCCACCGTTACGGAACATCCGGTCTCTTGCGGGCCACGTCCATGGATTCCCGCTTTCGCGGGAATGACGACAGGAGAGAGGACGGCTCGGTCACTCGACACGAGACCGATCGCGATTCGCGCTGGGGACGGTTGGTGATGCCGGAACCCATGATCCTGATGGCCTGACAGGGCAAAGACAGACCGGCCGGACGGCGGGGGAGCAACCCTCCCGTCCGACACCCCCGATCATCGACGGCCCGGCACCACCGGCTTCGACAATAGGGTCCGACCACCCCGATCTTGTTGTAAACAATTGTAACTTTGCAGTTGCTCACATTCGCACCCGGCACTCTGGGGCTAAACGGTCTGCCATCCACAGGGCAATGGGAGGGAGCAAATCATGGGCGCAACGGCCCTATCCGCACTTGGCATCGAACGTGGCCACGGGCATGGTCGGGGGCATGGCCACCGATCCGACCGCGAAACCATCGGGCGATAGCATGCGTATCGCGGTCCTCGACGACGAGGCGGCCATGCTGGCCTTCGTCACCCAGACGCTGATCGAAGCCGGCCATTATTGCTACGACTTCCCCAACGCGCGGACGCTGATCTCCCGGCTGCGGCAGGACACGTTCGACCTGGTGATCCTCGACTGGAACATGCCCGACAAGAGCGGGGTCGAGATCATCCAGTGGATGCGCGAGAATATGGACAAGCCGGTCCCCTCGCTGCTGCTGACCAACCGCAACAGCGACGAGGACATCGTCGCGGGGCTCGACGCGGGCGCCGACGATTATGTCATCAAGCCGGTCCAGCCGTCGGTGCTGCTCGCCCGGATCAACGCGATCCACCGCCGCACCGGCCCGCGCGAGGCGATCGGGGCGAACGAATCCTACGGCCCCTTCACGCTGCATCCGGCGCGGCAGATGGTGGCGGTCGACGGCGAGAACGTCACCCTGACCGCCAAGGAGTTCGAGCTGGCGGCGACGCTGTTCCGCAACATGCACCGGCCGTTGTCGCGCTCCTACCTGCTGGAGATCGTCTGGGGACGGAACCCCGACCTGCCGACCCGGACGCTCGACGCGCACATCTCGCGCATCCGCGCCAAGCTGGGGCTGCGGCCCGAGCGCGGCTTCCGCCTGATCCCGGTCTACAGCTATGGCTACCGGCTCGAGGCGCTGGAAGCCGAAGACAGTTGATGCCGGCAAAGGTGGGGCGATCCTGGTTCTTCCTTCCCGTCGCGGCCCTGCTGGCCGCGGCGCCGCTGGCCGCGCAACCGGCGGCGGAGCCGATGCTCCGCTACACGGTGCGGCCGAACGACACGCTGTCGGCGCTCGCCAGGGATTTCCTGGTCGGCGGCGACTATCGGGAGGTCCAGCGACTCAACAAGGTGGCCGATCCGTACCGGATGCCGATCGGCTCGATCCTGCTGATCCCCGACCGGCTGCTCCGCACCGAGCCGGTGGTCGGCAAGGTCGTCTCCTTCCGCGGCAGCGCGACGATCGACGGGCGCCAGGCCGCGCTCGGCGGCGAGGTGCGCCAGGGGATGCGGGTCGAGACCGGCGCCAACGCCTCGATCGCGATCGCGATGCCCGACGGCAGCACGATCGCGCTGCCGTCGCAGAGCCGCATCCTCGTCGACAGGCTCCGCCGCATCCTGCTGACCGATGGGCTCGACCGCAATTTCCGGCTGGAGACCGGCCGCTCGCGGTCGAGCGTGATCCCGATGAAGGACCCGGCCAGCAATTTCCGGGTGACCACGCCGCTGTCGGTGGCCGCCGTGCGCGGCACCGAGTTCCGCGTCGCGGTCGATAAGAGCGGCGAGCGCGCGCTGACCGAGGTCGTCGCCGGCACGGTCGGCGTCGCCGCCGGCCCCGATCCGGCGGAGGTCGCCGTGCCCAGGGGCTATGGCGCGATCAGCACCCCCGCCGGCACCGAGCCGCCGGTCGCGCTGCTGCCCCCGCCCAAGCTGCTCCAGCTCGAAAAGACCGAGACCGGCGTCAGCATCGTCGCCGAGCGGATCGAGGGGGCGAAGGCCTATCGCGTCGAGCTGGCGACCGACGTCGCCTTCCTGAACATCATCGAGGAGGCGCAGTCCGACGAGCCCAGCATCAGCCTCGCCCTGCCGCAGGGCGCGACCTTCTTCGTCCGGCTGACCGCGATCGCCACCTCGGGGCTGGAGGGACTTCCGGGAATCTATGCGCCGGGTGTGCGCCGCTCCGCTCCGCCGCCCGCCCCCGCATCCGGGCCCAGCGCCGACGCGGGCGCGGCGGAGCCCCTGCCCTTCCGGCTCTGGGCCGAGCCCCGGCCGCTTCCGATCCGCCTGACCGGCCATGGCCTTGTCCAGCCGCGCGCCATCGCCGCCCACACGCCTCTACGCTGAGTGGCTCGCGGTCGCGATCGTCGCGACGCTGCTGATCTTCGCGCTGGTGACGGGCCGGCTGACCGAGCGGCTCGACCATATCGTCTATGACAATGTCCTGACCGCGTCGGGCCGTCCGCCGCCCGACGACATATTGATCGTCGCGATCGACAATCGCAGCCTCCAGGCGATCGGCCGCTGGCCCTGGCCGCGCGCGATCCACGCCCAGGCGCTCGACCGGCTCGCCGAGGCGCGGCCCCGCGCGATCGGCTATGACGTGCTGTTCGTCGAGCCGAGCGCCGACGACGCCCTGCTCGCCGCGGCGGTGCGGCGGACGCCGACCTATCTGCCGATGGTGATCGACGTGCCCGGCACCGACGGCGCGCCCTATGACATCGCCCTGCCGGCCGGCCCGCTCGAGGACGCCGCCGCCGGCATCGCCCAGGTCAACCTGCATTTCGGCGACGACCGGGTGATCCGCACCGCCTATCTGGAGGAAGGCGGCGGCGGCCGGTCATGGCTCCAGCTCTCGGCGCTGATGGCCGGGCTGAAACCCGAAGGCGGCGCCGGGCGCGAGCGCGACGGGCTGTGGCAGGCGCGGCCGGTGCTGATCCCCTATGGCGGGGCCGCCGGCCATGTCAGCACCATCTCCTTCGTCGACCTGCTCGACGGGCGCGTCCCCGCCGAGCTGATCAGGGGCCGCCGGGTGCTGATCGGCGCCACCGCCGACGGCATGGGCGACAGCTATCCGACGCCGACCTCGGGGGCGACGAGCCAGATGGCGGGGGTTGAGATCCAGGCGCAGCTCCTCGATGCGCTGCTGCGGGGCGAGGCGATCACCCCCGCCCCCCGCTCCTGGACATTGTGGCTGGCGCTGTGCGCGCTGTGGGCGATGCTGGTCGGCTTCCTGCGGCTGTCCCCGCGCGCCAACGCCAATCTCTCCCTGGCGCTGGTCGTCGCGCTGCCGCTGCTCAGCTTCCTGCTGTTCCGCTTCGGCCATGTCTGGCTGCCGCCGTCGGCGGCGCTGATCGGCCTGCTGTTCGTCTATCCGCTCTGGGGCTGGCGCCGGTTGCAGGCGATCAGCAGCTACATGACCGGCGAGCTGCGCCAGCTCGATGCCGAGAACGACGCCTTCCCGCGCCGGCACCGGGTGCGCAGCATCCGCGAGGTGACGTTGCAGGCGGGGCTGCTCGGCCAGGCGATCGACCGGCTGCGCGACCTTCGCCGCTTCCTGTCGGACGCGATCGGCCGCCTGCCCGACGCGCTGTTCGTTACCGGACTCGACGGTCGGCTGGCCCTGACCAACGCCGAGGGCCGCCGCCTCGCCCGCCGGCTCGGCGCGCCGAGCGAGGTCGGCGCCGACCTGCGCATCCTGCTCGACCGGTTCCGCGCGCCGGACGGCACCGCCTTCTCCCCCTTCGCGGCGGATGCGCCGATCCGGGGCGGCACCGAGACCGCGACGGAGGACGGCGGCAGCTTCGACATCCGCTACGTCGCGCAGCGCGACGCCGCCAACGCGCGGGTCGGCTGGATCATCCGGATCGTCGACGTCACCGCCCTCAAGCAGGCCGAGCGCCATCGCGAGGAGGCGCTCCAGCTGCTGAGCCACGACATGCGCGCGCCGCAGTCGGCGATCCTCGCGCTGCTGCGCGGGCCCGAGACCGGCGTCCCCAAGGCGATGGCGGCGCGGATCGAGGGCCTCGCCAACCGCACGCTCGAGCTGGCCGAGGATTTCGTCCAGCTCGCCCGTGCCGAGGCCAAGCCGATGGACCGCGAGCCGCTCGACATGAACGACCTCGCGATCGACGCCGCCGACGCGCTATGGCCGGTGGCGAAGGCGCGCGCCATCAAGGTGGCGGTCGAGGGGACCGACGATCCGCACATGGTCGACGGCGACCGCCAGCTCCTCACCCGCGCGATCCTCAACCTGATCAGCAACGCGATCAAATATAGCGATCCCGGCATGCGCATCCGCTGTTCGGTGAGCGAGGACGACGGGCTGGTCCGCGTCGCGGTCGCCGACGAGGGCGTCGGCATGGACGAGGATCAGCTCGCCAACCTCTTCGCGCGCTTCCGGCAGGGGCCGCGCGAGGGCGTCGGCCTGGGACTCACCTTCGTCCGCACCGTGGTCGCCCGCCATGACGGCAAGATCGATTGCACCAGCGCGCCCGGCAAGGGCACGACCTTCACGATCACGCTGCGCAAGAGCGACGCCGACCCCTATGCCGACGAATGATCTCTAACGCGCTTCGAGGCCCAGGAAGCCGGCGATCGCCTCCGCCGCGCGCCGCGAATGGCGCTCGCCATCGTGCAGGTCGAAGGTGTCGCGGAAGGCGGCCGCCTGGACGGCCGCGAAATCGCGATGGGTGGCGATCGCCTGCTCGATCGCCGGCACCACCTGCGCGGCGCCGTCGATCACCGGGCCGAAGCGCCAATGGTCGTGGTTGGGATCGCCCTGCCACGTCCGCCCGTTGCCGTTGACGAACAGGCAGGGGCGCGGCCGGCGGAGGAATTCGTAGACCTGGCTGCTGACGTCGCCCAGGTAGATGTCCGCCATGCTGGTATAGGTCATGTCGATCGACCGCTCGCTGCCATAGTCGACATGGACGTGGGGCAGCGCCGCGAACGGCCCGAACGCCGCCTCCGCCGCCGCCCGGCCGCCGCGCGTGTCGCACAGCCGGATATGCGGGGCGACGATCAGATTGTAGCGATCCGCCTCGGCGATCCGCCGGACCAGTTCGAAGCCATGGTCGCGCCACGAGCCGAGCGTCGGCGAGAAATGGGGGTTGTAGAGGATGATCGGCCGCTCGACCGCGAAAGGCGTCCAGCTCCGGTCGCGCAGCCGGTCGGCGGCGTCGAACTTGGGATAGCCGACGACCGCGCTCGCCTCCTCGCGGACCAGCCCCTCGGCCAGCATCCGGCGGCGCTGCTTCTCCCCGGCCATCAGCGCGAAGTCGAAGCGGGCGATGCGCGGATCGAACCCGGCCGCCCGGTCGCCCGCGCCATGGTCGATATGGATGAAGCACGGCCGGGTGACGCCCAGCGAGCGCAGCATGATCGAGGTGCGTTCGGGCAGCGCGATCGCGTCATAGCCGTTCATCCGGCGGCGGATCGCGAACAGGGTCAGCAGCTTGGGCGGGACGATCCGCCCCATCCGCGCCGACAGCGCCCGCACCAGCGGCGAGCCTATCTGCTCGAAACCCATCCATTGCCGGCTGTCGGGCAGGACCGCCGCGCGGGCGAGATCGAGGTTGACCTGGGTCGAGGAGAGGATGTCGACCTCCGCCCGCCAGCCCAACGCCAGTTCCTCGGCCGTGGTGATGCCGTGCAATAGCTGGTGCGGCTGGGCATTGAAGAAGAAGGCGATGCGCGGCGCCCGCGGCCGATCGGCGGCGCGCGTCCCGCCGTCCCGCGCCGGCAGCGCCTCCGCGCCGGGCGGCGCGAACGCCTCCGCGCCCATCTTGCCCAGCCCGATCGATCCCGTCGCCATGCGCCTTCCGCTCCCGCTTTGGCGTGAGACGCCGCCGGCGAGCCGCCACCACAGTCCGGACGATCAGAATTTCCGTTCGATGCGGATCGAGACGGTGCGCGGGCGGACGGGCGTGTGCTGATCGAACTGGCGCAGCGAGAAGGGATTGCCGAAACCGAAGCTGTCGCCCCGGCCGTCGAACAGGTTGGAGACGGTGAGCGCCACCCGCCAGTCGGCCGGCGCGACGACCAGTCCCGCATCGGCGGTCCAATAGCCGCCCATCGAGCGGGCGAGCCCCGGATCGAAGCTGAGCCGCGCCTTGCCCATGTAGCGCGCCGCGACGAACAGGCCCGCGGGAATCCCGGCGATCACGCGATCATAGCCGATCTTCACCCGGCCGGCGCGATCGGGCAGCACCGGCAGCCGGTTGTCGTCCCCCGCCGCGTTGGCCGCCGCCGACGGCGCGTAGAGCCGGGCATGCTGGACGGTCAGATGGGCGTCGATCGACCATGGCGACAGGTCGACCGACCCGCCGAGCTCGAGCCCGATATTGCGCCCCTTGCCCGCGTTGATCGTGCGGACGAGACCGTCGGTGCCGATGCTGTCGCTCTGGATATTCTCCCAGCGCAGCCCGAACAGCGTGCCGTTCAGGCGCACCCGCCGCCACAGCAGCAGGCGCCAGCCGAGTTCGACGCTCTTGAGGTCGTCCGAGCGGAAATCGGCGAGGTCGGGCGCGCCGTCGGGGTTGAGCCCGCCCGGCCGGATCGCGCTGGCATAGCGCAGCCAGGCGAGCGCGCCGTCGCGCGGTGCCCAGGACAGGGTCGCGCTGGGGGTGACGCCGGCCTTGCGCGCGCGGCGGCGGGTCTGCCCCTGCTGCTCGTTGTCGACCTTCGAATAGAAGCCGCGCAGGCCGAGCGTCGCGGTCAGCGCGCCGCCGAGCGGCTGGCTCGCCTCGCCGAACAGCGCCGCCTCGATCGCGTCGTCGTGGAGCGAGATGTCCTGCAAGGCCCCGCCGCCCGGGGCGAAGAAGCGGCCGAGATAGATGTTGTCGGCCTTGAGCAGCGCGAGGCCGAGCACCCAGGGCCGCGTCGCCGCCGGATCGCTGAGCCGCCATTCCTGCGTGCCGAGCCGCAGCCGGCGCATGTCGCTGAAGCCGAGCGGCGCCGGCAGGCCACGCGCCGCCGCCACCGCGCCGGCATCGAACACGCTTTCCACCTCATGGTGGACGAAGGCGCTGGCCGACACGAAATCGAACGCGCCGACCACGCCCCGGATGGTCGCGGTCAGCGCGACGAAATCATTGTCATGGGGCTCGGCCAGCGCAGTCGAGCGGACCAGGCCGCGCGCGGCATATTGGCTGTCGTCGGAATTGATCCCCTGGATCGCGCCGCCGAGGTCGACCATCCAGTCGGGCGTCGCCTGCCAGCGCAGCGCCAGCCGCCCGCCGTATCGCGCGGTGCGGTTGACGTTGCGTTCGCCCCGGCCGGCATCGTCGATCCAGCCGCCGATCCGCTCGGCATAGCCGACCATGCGGATCGCCAGCCGGTCGCGGACCAGCGGGACGTTGATCCCGCCCTCGATCGCGCCGCTGGCGGCGCCGTGGCGGGTGACGCCGGCGTCGATCGCGGCGAAGCCCGACCCGTCGGCGAGGTCGGGCTTGTTCGGCACGATCCGGATGATCCCGCCCAGCGCGCCGGTGCCGTAGAGCGTCCCCTGCGGCCCGCGCAGCAGCTCGACATGATCGATGTCGACGAGGCGCAGGTCGGGATCGGGGGTGGCGTAGCTGACCCGCGCGTCGTCGAGCAGCAGGCTCACCGTCGACTGGGTCGGCCCGTTGAACGCGCTGTCGGCGACGCCGCGCAGGAAGATGCGGTCGCGCCCGGGGCCGAGATTGGTGGCGAACGCCCCTTCCCCGGTCTCGATCATGTCGTGCAGGCCCCGCCCGTAGAGCAGCCGGTCGGCGATGCCGGGCCGCATCAGGCTGACCGCGATCGGCACGCTGGCGAGATTCTCGTCGCGCTTGGTGCCGGTGACGATGATGTCCTCGATCGCCTCGGTCGGCCCGACGAAGCCCGACCGCGTCACCTCGCGCGGGAGCCGTTCGAGCCGCCACAGCCCGGCGGCGCGGACCGCGCGCAGGCCGCTGCCCCGCAACAGCCGTTCAAGCGCGGCGGCGGGCTCGATCGTGCCGCTGATCGGCCGGGTGCGGTGGCGGGGAATGGCGCCCGCCATGCCGACCGACAGCCCGGTCTGCCGCGACAGCGCGAACAGCGCGTCGCCGAGGTCGGCGGCGGGAATGTCGATCCGGACGGGACGCGCCGACAGCGGCGCCGCGAGCAGGCTAGAGAGTGCCAACCAGGCGGATGCGATGATCCTCGACCGTCGCCTTGACCGGCAGGAGAGCCTCGATCTGTCCGACAAGCCGGCTACCGTCCCCAATGGTGAGCACACCCGACACGCGCAGGCCGGCGACCGCGGGGTCCACCGACACGGCGCGCCCCGCATAGCGCGACAGATCGACCGCGACCAGAGCCAGCGGCGCATTGTCGTAGACCAGCCGCCCGTCGCGCCAGCTCGCGACGTCGGCGGCGTCCTGGCGCCGGATCGTCGCCTGCCCGCCCGGGCCGGCGATGTCGACCCGCTGTCCGCCGGCGAGCGTCAGCCCCTCGCGCCCCGGCTCGGCGATCGTCACCTGCCCCTCGGCCACCGCCACCGCGAGATGGCCGGGCGCGCGGACGACGTCGAAGCGGGTGCCGATGTCGCGCACCTCATAATCGCCGGCGCGGATCACCATGGCGCGGCCCGGATCGTGGCGGATGTCGAAATAGGCGCTGCCGCTCCGCATCTCGACCTCGGGCGATGCGCCGTCGCGCAGCGCGAGCTCGCTGTTGCGGTCGACGACGATGCGGCTGCCGTCGCGCAGCCCGATCGCGCGCGTCTCCCCGGGGCCGGTGCGATAGACCAGCGCCGCCGCGGGCGACGGCAGGCGGAGCTGCGGCACCACCACCACCGCGAGGCCCGCCGCGACCGCGAGCCCGCCGCCGGCCCACCAGCGCGCCTTGCGCGTCCGGGGCGGCGCGGCCGCATCGGCCGCCGCGTCGGCGCCGTCGTTGGCGGGCTGCGTCGCGCGGATCGCGTCGCGGGCGGCGACGATCTCGGCATCGAGCAGGGCGATCGCATTATAGGCGGCGCGGTGCGCGGGATCGGCATCGAGCCAGGCCGCGAACCCGTCCCAATCCATCGCATCCGAATCGATCCGCACGTGCCATTCGGCCGCTTCCTCGCGGATTCCATGCCCTTCACCAGGCTGGGTCATGCCGACCTCCGAACCATCGCGCCGTCCTCTTTCCAATAAGACGCCGCCGAACGGCCTCCACCCCAGTTCATCCTTCCCGCGATCATTCGAGCGCCTCGCGCAGATGGCGCAGCGCGACCGCGATGTGCTTTTCGACCGCGCTGCGGCTGATCCCCAGCTCGGCCGCGATCTCGGCATGGCCGAGCCCGTCGAGCTTGTGGCGGCGGAACACGCGCGCCGCGCCCGGCGGCAGCCTCTCGATCGCGGCGGCGAGCGCGCGGATGCGCTGCCGTCCCTCGGCGACCGCGAGCGGCGACGGCGTCTCGTCGACCGCCTCATGGCCGGCGATGCTGACCGCCGCGTCGGTCCAGCCCTGCTCGCGCCGCGCGCGGCGGCGGCCCTCGCGCAGCCGATCGAGCGCGATGTTCATGCCGATCCGGTGGAGATAGGCGAGCGGATGCGCGACCGGCCCGCCGCTCGCGCGGGCGACGTGCAGCCAGATCTCCTGGACGACATCCTCCGCCTCGGCCGCGTCGCCGGTCCGGCTGGTGAAGAAGCGGACGAGCTGCTGCCGATGTTCGGCCAGCACCGCCGCCAGTCCTGCCGATATTTCAAGATCCTGCGCGACCGCAGCCTCCAAGCGCCAATGGCGTCATATTGCGCCTCCCCGCCGGGGAAGTCGCCTGGAAATCGCCGCCGCGCATCGGCATTCGCCGGCAACGCTGCTTGCACCTCCGACGCTTTGGCCATAGCTTGCCCGATGCGGGCGGTTCCCGAGTGTGAAGGAGTATCATAATGAAAAACAAAGCTATTCTTGCAGCGATAGCAGCGGCGCTGGTCACCCAGACCGCGCTTCCCGAAAGCGTTTCGGCCCAGCGCTACGAGCAGCGCGACCGGCATGACAAGCATGATCGCTACGACCGGAACGACCGAAACGACCGCCGGTGGCGCGGCGACCGCAACGACGGGTGGGACCCTTCGCGGCATTATGACAAGAAGCGCTACAAGGAACGCCGCCTCGGCCGCAACGACCGCATCTATCGCGGCAGCGACGGCCGCTATTATTGCAAGCGCGACAATGGCACGACCGGCCTGGTCGTCGGCGCGCTGGCGGGCGGCGTGCTCGGCAACGTCATCGGCGGCAACACCCTCGGCACCCTGCTCGGCGCCGGCGGCGGCGCGCTGCTCGGCCGGCAGATCGATCGCGGCGACGTGAAGTGCCGCTGATGCGGCCGAACTGACCTACTGACGGTTTCCAGATAGGGGTCCGGTCGCGAGACCGGGCCCTTTTCCTTTCAGCCACCCGCCTGCGCCAGGGCGACGAGCGCGTCGACGTCGACATGGCGTTCGATTTCCTCGGCGATCGCATCGAGCGCCGCGTCGACGCTCGCGGCATAATCGCGCCCGCCCCCTTCGATGCCGAGCCGGGCGAGCAGCGCGCGGCGCAGGTCCGCATTCGCCATCAGGCCATGGACATAGCTGCCCATCACGGTTCCGCCGGGATCGACGGCGCCGTCGGTCCGTCCGTCGTCGAACCGCGCGAAGGGCCGCGCCCGGCCGGGACCGTCGGTCTCGCCGACGTGCATCTCATAGCCGTCGAAGCGCGCGTCGAGCGCCTGGCCCTCGACCCGGCGCAGGGTCTTCGCCGGCGACAGCCGCGTCTCGACGTCGAGCAGGCCGAGGCCGTCGACCGCGCCCGGCGGTCCCTCGATCCCCTCGGGATCGGCGACGCGGCGCCCGAGCATCTGATAGCCGCCGCACAGGCCGAGGATCGCCCGCCCGCGCCGGTGATGCGCGCGGATGTCGATGTCCCACCCCTCGGCCCGCAGCGCCGCGAGATCGGCGATCGTCGCCTTCGAGCCGGGCAGCACGACCAGCGCCGCCTCGGCCGGGATCGGGCGGCCGGGCGGGACCATGACCAGCTCGACCCCGGGCTCCAGCTTGAGCGGGTCGAGATCGTCGAAATTGGAGATGCGCGGCAGGATCGGGCAGGCGACCAGCACCCGGCCCTCCGCCGGGCCGCCGCGCCGTTCGAGGATCACCGCGTCCTCGCTCGGCAGGCGCGCGGTCGCGGTCAGCCAGGGGACGACGCCGAAGCCGCGCCAGCCCGACAGCGCCTCGATCTGACGATAGCCATCCTCGAACAGCGCCGGATCGCCGCGGAACTTATTGATCAGGAAGCCATGGATCATCGCCGCGTCGGCCGGATCGAGCACCGCGCGGGTACCGACGACCGCCGCGATCACGCCGCCGCGATCGATGTCGCCGACCAGCACCACCGGCACGCCGGCCGCGCGCGCGAAGCCCATATTGGCGATATCGCCGGCGCGCAGGTTGATCTCGGCCGGGGAGCCCGCGCCCTCGACGACGACGATGTCGCACTGCTCGCGCAGCCGCTGGTAGCTCGCCAGCACCTCGTCGAGCAGCGGCCGGCGCGCCTCGCGGAAATCGGCGCTGCCCAGCGTGCCGCGCACCCGGCCATGGACGACGAGCTGCGACGTGCGATCGGCCTGCGGCTTGAGCAGCACCGGGTTCATGTCGCTGTGCGGCTCGACCCGGCAGGCGATCGCCTGGAGCGCCTGCGCTCGGCCGATCTCGCCGCCGTCGATGGTGACGGCGGCATTGTTCGACATGTTCTGCGGCTTGAACGGCCGCACCGCCAGCCCGCGCCGGACGAAGGCCCGGCACAGGCCCGCGACCAGCACCGACTTGCCGACGTCGGACCCGGTGCCCTGCAGCATCACCGCGCCCATCCGCACCCTCCCGCGATCATCTGGGGGAAATCATGTCCGCATCCGGGGGTACAAAGGACCGATCCGGCCTCGATCGCCGCACTAAGCTCCTGATATTGCAGGAGTGGTGACCCCAACGGGACCGGTTTTTTAGTGTAATTTAAGTCGTTGAATTAGCGGTACTTATTGACTTCACTGACTTTTCCCTAAAATAAGTGTGTAACTTTGGTGTGTAACAAATCTACGAAATTGGACCTCGGATGGCGAGCAAAATCCGGTACGTTTCGAAACGCAATGGCGTGTACCAATATATCCGCCGGGTGCCGGACAGCGTTGTCAACAAGCCCATCCGATTCGAAGCCTTTTTCAAATCGCAAGCCGTGTTCCGTCGATCCCTTCGAACCAAGGAACAATTGGCAGCCTACGAGGCAGCGAAGATCGTCCACGAAGAATTCGAACTGCTGCTGGCCCAAGCGCTGGGGCGGTTATCGCCGACACCGACCGAGTCCAAGGTCGCCCTTAAAAAGGTCACCCAGGCCGATCTCGACATCATCGCCGAACAGGCAAAGGAATCGGTAATCAGGCCCTTTCGACAGGCATATTTGCGGGCCGATGCCGATCCGCTGGCAGCGGCAGAATTGGAACGGCTCTATCACGAAATTGAGGCGGATGCGGAGGAGATCAAGGCTGCTTCGCGGCCCGGCTCGGACAGCACCATATTTGGCGAGACGTTCAAGCAGCACGCTGAATGGGTGATCAAGCACCATCATTTTAACGCCCCGCCCGGATCGGAGGAATTCGGTCTGATTATCGCAGCGATCCGTTCGGGAAAGGCCCAAGGTTATGCCTATGTCGACGAGCTTCGCGACGGGAAGATAACACCCACCATTCCTACCCCCGCCTCTATCGCGAAAGCAGCAACGGGCCTCACCCTTCGCGAAGTCGTCGAGCGCTATAAGAGATTCAAAGGCTTCGATAAAAAGCCCGCCTCTGAGATCGATCTATCCCTAAATATCTTTGAGTCGGTGGTGGGGAATAAGTCGCTTACTGCGCTGACCAAATCGGATTTTCACAAATATGTCGAGCACTTGGCCGACAGCACCGTTGGAGGGAAGACGGCTGGCAGCATCAAGCGGGCTGTCTCCGCCCAGACCGTTAAAAAGCGGATCGGCATTCTCTGCACCGCTATCAATTTTGCGATTAGCCGGGATTGGTTTGAAGGACGTAATCCGGCGGCGGGAATCAATATCGATGCGTTCGTCAAGAAGCCCGACAAAGCCATCATGCCCGACAAGAGGCCGTTCAAAATTTCCGAGTTGAACGCCCTGCTCAAGCATCCTTGGTTTACCGGCTGCAAATCCGCATCAGAAACCCATTTGCCGGGATCGCACAGGCTGAATGGCGCGGAATTTTGGGTGCCGATCGTTGCCCTGTTTTCGGGATGTCGTGCTTCCGAGCTTGGCGGCTTGAGGGTTGCGGAAGTCCAACTTGATGACAAACATCCCCATTTCGCCATCCGGGCGAATGTTTATCGTGGCATCAAGAATTCCGAGGCCCGCGATGTCCCGATCCTGGACGTGTTGGTGAATCTGGGTTTCAAGGAATATTACGAGCGCATTAAAAAGACTGGTGCTGATCGCCTGTTTCCTGATTGGGAAAAGGGAGCCGGGGATAGTTCCGGCTGGGGCAATTCTAAATTGGTCCGCGCTATCAATCGTACCGTTATCCCGGCGGCATTGAAGGCCACTTTAGCGCCTGGGGCGCGTACGGAGGTGACCTTCCATAATTTCCGGAGCGCCTTCAAAACTATGTTGGTTAGCTCGGAAAAATCCCTTCATCCGAACATCATTAACGAGGTGGTGGGTCACGCCAAGGGCGAGATGGATTCCCGATATGTCGGCAAGGTGCCCATTGAGGTGACCTACGAGGCGGTGAAGGACTGCACTGTCCGTCGTCGGGACATTTGGCGCAGATGGTTGCGCAGAGAAGAGGAGATCGGGCCTCGTCTGGGGTTGATGTTTAGGCGGCGAGCTTGCGGTGAAGCAAGCGTCGCTGTTCGATGGTCTTTCGCTTGATGCGTTTCCTCCGTTCGATAATGGCGGCGGCCCTGCCGAAATAGGCGTCGGCCGGTGTCACGTTGTCGAGGCTCTCGTGATAGCGGCGATGGTTATAATGCTCGACGAAGGCCTCGACCTGCCGTTCGAGATCGCCAGGCAGGAAGTAGTGCTCCAGCAGGATGCGGTTTTTCAGGGTCTGGTGCCAGCGCTCGATCTTGCCCTGGGTCTGGGGATGTAGCGGAGCGCCGCGAACATGGCTCATGTCATGGGCTTTGATCCAGTCGGCGAGTTCGCCGGCGATGTAGCTCGGTCCGTTGTCGCTGAGCAGCTTTGGTTTGTGCCTGACGGTGGCGTGGTCGCAGCCTGAGGCTTCGAGCGCGAGTTGCAGCGTGTCGGTCACGTCCTCGGCCCGCATCGTGGTGCACAGCTTCCAGGCGATGATGTAGCGCGAGAAATCGTCGAGCACGGTGGAGAGGTACATCCATCCCCAGCCGATGATCTTGAAGTAGGTGAAATCGGTCTGCCACATCTCGTTCGGGCGGCTGGTCTTGCGATGGAACTCGTCGGCCGCCTTGACCACGACGAAGGCCGGGCTGGTGATCAGGTCATGCGCCTTGAGCAGGCGGTAGACCGTTGATTCCGAGACGAAATAGTCCTTCTCATCGGTGAAGCGCACCGCCAGTTCGCGGGGCGACAGATCGGACTGCTCCAGTGCCATCTCGACGATCTGGTCCTGAATGGCGCCGGGGAGGCGGTTCCAGACCCGGCTCGGCGCGGAAGGACGATCCTCCAGCGCCTCGGGGCCGCCTTCGAGATAGCGATCATACCATCGGTAGAAGGTCCGCCGCGCGACGCCCAACTGGTCGAGGGTCCGCTTCGCCGGCAGGTGCGACTGCTCGACGATGCGGATGATCTCCAGCTTCTCGGATCCCGGATACCTCATTCGGGGTCTCCCCCATCCGCGATCATGCTTTTTTTCAGCAGCCGGTTTTCGAGCGTGAGGTCGGCGACGGCCTCCTTCAGGGCACGCGCCTCACGGCGCAGATCCTGTACCTCGCCGCTCGTCGCGGCACGGGCGGTGTCGCCCGCCAGCCGACGCTTCCCGGCCTCCATGAACTCCTTTGACCAAGTATAATACAAGCCCTGGGCAATGCCCTCCTTGCGGCACAGCTCCGCGATGCTGTCATCGCCGCGCAAGCCCTCCAGAACCACGCGGATCTTGTCCTCCGCCGAGAAATGCCGGCGTGTCGCGCGCCGGATATCCTTCACCACCTGTTCGGCCGACGCCTTGGGTTTGCGGGCCGATTTTACGCTTGAGGATTTGGGCTTCATCTTCGTTCCTTCGTCACTACGACGAAGCCCAAATCCTCCTTACATCACAACCTCAAATCTGTGCCATTGGCGCTGACGGCGGACAGACTGCACTTACAAGGGACTGACATTACCCCCTGCACCCGTGACCTTCACCGACTAGCAGCGCGGAAGGCTCAAAAGATTATTGGGCGGGAAACCGTCACCTTCCGTAGTGAGATAATCGCGGCCCGACGTAGGATGTTGTCGCACAACCACCCAAACGCTTCGTCCGCCCACGCTGGTATAAAACCTGTGTGCGCCAGTCTTGATAAAGCGTATGACGTTATCGATGGAATCATTCCAGTTGGGACCGCCTAAGCGGTCAATGCGTCTATCGGCGTCAGCGCCGTCGGGAACAATGCAAGTCACCTGATAATCGGCCATAACCCTGCTCCTTAAAATAGGATTAGATTTGCTCTATCTCGTTTCGGAGTCGAATCGCATTTGATCCATATCGGATCGTTGATTCGTCGGGGATCATTACCCCTTGCGCCCGAATTCAGAATGAGCAAATTGGTCCTGTCGCCCTGAGAGGGGCGATGGGGCGTCGTAACCCCAGGTCACAAGGTCCGGTCGAGTTTCTCGGCCGGGCGGCTGTCGCGCATTCTCTCGTTGCGGTGGTCAAGAGGGGATATCGCTCATCGCCACATAGTCAGACCCTCCTTTGCCTGATGGTGCGCGTTCGCTGACAGGATTCGCTATTCTCTTCGAGGTCGTTCCGGCCGTTGGTTAGGTCCTCTTCTGGAGGAGCGAGCCGGATGCCGTCAGTTTGGGGTTCTTCCACGAGTGGCGCCTTCATATGTCAACAACGTCATGATCGCCCATTGGACGGTCTGACAATACGCGTACATCAAGGTCGCCTCCCCGCCGTTCCTGCAGGTAACGCCCGAGCGGGTTCAGACCGCCCGCCCAGGTTCCGCTGGTGTCGGACGATTAGCTGGTCGCCGCGGCAGGAGCCGCAGGTTCCATGGTCGCCTTGCCCCAGCGAAAGACGCTCTGGTCACGCCAGATCCTGTACATGACGGTGGCGAGCTTGCGGGCCACGGCCACCTTCGCCTTGTTGAAGCCGATACGATTCACAAGCCTCACGCCCCAGGCTTTCAACGTCGACCAGCGCTTGACGCTGACGAGCAGGACCGTGGCGGCCTGCACCAGATGCAGGCGCATGCCGACATCGCCGCGCTTGCTGATGCGGCCGTGGCGATCCTTCTCGCCGGATTGCTGCCGACGCGGCGTCAAACCGAAATACACGCCCACATCGGCGGCGGTCTTGAAGCGCGATGGATCATCCACCGCGGCACGGAACGCCAGCGCTGTGACGGGGCCTACGCCCGGAATCGTCATGAGCTTCCGGCAGATTGGCTCAGTCGCCGCAATAGCCTCAAGCCGTGCATCGGCATCGGTGATATGCCGCGCGAGCACCCGATGCACGTCAAGCAATGGTAGCAGCAGAGCCTTGATCTGGATCCCTATGTCCTGCGCATGCGTCAGGGCATCGACCACCCTGTCACGGAAGGTCTCTGCACCGACATTGCCGCGGGCCACCACAAAGCCAAACGGCTTCAGCAGGCCGCAAAGCTCGTTCTCGAGGTCGACACGCTGCTTGACCAGCCGACCTCGGGCGGCAAGCTGCACCCTCAATTCCTGGCTGGCCTGCTCCCTGACATGGACGATGTTCATCCAGTCGGAACCCATGCGGAGCAGTTCCGCCAGGCCACGCGCATCGTTGCGGTCGGTTTTGTGCCGCTTCAGCGACAAGGCCCGATGGGCATGCACCGCATCCATGCAGACCACATCGAAGCCCATTTTGCGCAAACCATGATAGAGCCATGCGGCCAGGCTCCCCGTTTCCATTCCCAGCTTCAGCGGACCGTCGAGCCGCTTCTGCAAATAGCGACCGATCTCGAACGGGTCGGTCTTCGCTTGGCCTTCCAGAACAACCTGGCCCTGCTCATCCACAACGCAGATGCTCGTGCTGCGCTGGCTGACATCAAGACCTACACTGAAAAGCGCTTCATGCCGGATCACATCCGCCGGCTCGACTTTCATCGCCATGGAGAGCCTCCGATTTCTGCGGTGACTTCGGCGAGTCGTGCATCGCACCCTCGCAACTGGCAGCCTCTTTCAGCCGCATCCCCACCGCAACGACCCTATTTGTCCAGGGAGCAATCCTAAAGGCGTGCGCGGCCTTCTTATCGAGGCTTCTCAACTCCCCGGTCACCAGGGAGGTTGGGATGATAACGATCTATGCGCTGTTCATGTGCCTTCAGGCCGCTAGGCCGGGAATCGGGCACAACTGCATTCTCATCTCACAATATCCGATGCGACAATATGGCAGGCCATATACCCGTCTGGCTGACTGCCAGCGCGATATGAAAATCTACCGAAATCCGCCGCGCGGATATGAGATGGTCTGCATGAGCAAGCAGGTTCCCGCTTGGGGCAATTAACATATCGAGTTTTCGATTCGCTAAATTACCCGACTCGTTACCCGAAACAAGCAAGAGCAAGGCCCGACTCCGTCAAACCATTCCAAGTGGTTGATTTTAAACGGGAAATGGTGCTGCCGGTGAGGATTGAACTCACGACCTCAGCCTTACCAAGGATGCGCTCTACCACTGAGCTACGGCAGCACTGCCAGCGTTTGCGGGCATGCCGGAGAGGTGATCTCCGGCGGTGTGGCGCGCCTATGGACAATGCTGCGGCCCACGTCAAGGCGGCTTGCCGATCATCTTTCGATAAGTCTATCGATCGTGCGATGAAGAAGGCCGAACCCCAGCCCGCCGACGCCAAATCCGCCACCGACCGCGCCGCGCGGCTGGCGCAGGCGTTGCGCGCGAACCTCCACCGCCGCAAGGCGCAGGCGCGGGCGATCGACGATGGCGCGGACGGCGGGGAGGAAAGCGCCGGAAAGCCCGGTCAGTAGGGCTTTTCGCCGATCACGTTGCCGCCCTCCAGATAGCGGCAGACCAGCACCTCGTCCTCCTCGCCCGTCGCGATCGCGCAGCCGACCTCGGTCGTCGATCGCCAGATCAGCTGGGTATAATGGCCGACGTCGCGCCACTGGCCGGTGGTGCTGTTGCGCGGGAACGGACCGTTGACGAAGATCTTCCGCTCGTCGACCCACAGGTTCACCATCTGCTCGGGCGTGTAATAGCCCTTGGTGCCGCGCCAGAGATTCTCGCCCTCCTCGCCGTCGGTCGGGTCGATATAGTCGGCGGTGTCGCTATGCTCCAACCCCTCGATCTGGGTGAGCTGCCGCGCCCATTCGAGCGACTGGCGGGCGAGCTTGTCGCTCCATTTCAGCGGCGGGATGCCCAGCCGCGCCCGCTCCGCATTATGCGCGGCGAGCAGGCGCTGGTTGAGGTCCTGCGGCGTCCAGAGCGGCGCGGCTCCATGCGCGGCGGTGCAGGCCGACGCGATCAGAAGGCCCGTCATGATCCGGCGTAACGGCTGCATCTCGCGCGTCGCCCAATTCCCCCTGCCCCGGTGCCGAAAGCTCTGCCCCGGCCGGTGGAAAGGCCCGACTCATCGCAACGGCGGTGAACCTTAAGGTCGGCTATCGCCGCTTTCAAGCAAGGGCGCGGTCTGCCGCCGCAGCCAGGCCGCCGCATCGCCGTCGAGCTGCGGGCCGACCAGCGCGTTCACCTGGGCATGATAGGCGTCGATCCAGGCGATCTCGCCCGCGTCGAGCATCGCCGTGTCGATCAGCGCGCGCTCATAGGGGGCGAAGGTCAGCGTCTCGAAGCCGAGCATCTCCTTCTCCGCCCCGTCGATCGCCTGCGGCACGGTGAGGATCAGATTCTCGATCCGGATGCCATATTCGCCGGCCTTGTAATAACCGGGCTCGTTCGAGAGGATCATGCCGGGCTGGAGCGGCTCGTCGCCGCCACCGAAGGTCGCGATCCGCTGCGGCCCCTCATGCACCGACAGATAGGCGCCGACGCCGTGACCGGTGCCGTGGGCATAGTCGAGCCCCGCCCCCCACAGATATTGCCGCGCGAGGATGTCGAGCTGCCCGCCGCGCGTCCCGTGGGGGAAGACGGCGCGGGCGATCGCGACATGGCCCTTGAGCACGCGGGTGTAGCGGTCGCGCATCTCCCGCGTCGGCGTGCCGATCGCGACGGTGCGGGTGACGTCGGTGGTGCCGTCCTGATATTGCCCGCCCGAATCGACCAGGTAGAGCGAATTGGGCTCCAGCACCCGCTTGGTCTCGTCGCTGGCGCGATAGTGGACGACCGCGCCGTTGGGCCCCGCGCCCGAGATGGTGTCGAACGACAGGTCCTTGAGCAGGCCGCCCTCGGCGCGCAGCGCCTGCAGCTTGTCGGAGGCCTGGATCTCGTCGAGCCCGCCCTTGGGCGCCTCGACCGACAGCCAGTGGAGGAAGCGGCTGAGCGCCGCCCCGTCGCGCGCCTGCGCGGCCTTGTGCCCGGCGATCTCGACCGGGTTCTTGATCGCCTTGGGCAGGACGACCGGATCGCGTTCCTCGATCAGCCGGGCCTTGCCCGCCTCCAGCGCTGCGAAGATCGCCGCGACCGCGCGCTCGGGGTCGACCGCGACGGTCTTGCCCTCGAGCGCCTCGAGCGCGGCTTCGAAGGCGGCGCGATCGTGCAGCCGCACGCCATTGCCGAGATGGGCGCGCACCGCGTCGTCGATCTTGTCGGGGGCGACATAGAGGTCGGCGGTCGCGTCGTCATGGACCACCGCATAGGCCAGCGCCACCGGCGTCCGGTCGACGTCCTGGCCGCGGATGTTGAACGCCCAGGCGATCGAATCGAGCGCGGAGAGCACCGCCGCGTCGGCCCCCTTCGCAGTCAGCCAGTCGGCGATGTCGGCGCGCTTGGCGGCCGACGACTTGCCGGTCAGCTCGTCGGGCTGCACCACCAGCCGCGCCTTCGACGGCGCCGGCCGATCGGGCCAGATCGCGTCGACCGGATTGGTGTCGACCGCGACCAGCTCGGCGCCCTTCGCCGCCAGCGCCTTGCGCGCAGCCGTCACCCAGCCCCTGGTGTGCAGCCAGGGATCATAGCCGATCCGCCCGCCGCCGGGGGCATGCTCCTCCAGCCATTGCGCGGTGCTGGTCTGCGGCACCGACTGGTAGCTCCAATGCTTGCCGTCGACCTGCTCGCGCACCTGCAGCGTGTAGCGCCCGTCGACGAAGATCGCCGCCTCCGCCGGCAGCACCACGGCGGAGCCCGCCGACCCCTGGAAGCCGGTCAGCCAGGCGAGCCGCTGCGCATAGGCGCCGACATATTCGCTCATATGCTCGTCGGTCAGCGGCACGACGAAACCGTCCAGCTTGCGGCGCACCAGTTCCTCGCGGAGCGCCTTCAGCCGATCTTCATGGGTGGACATGGAATGGGACCTCGATGCGGATATGCCGCCAAGATAGGCGCGGGCGATGGTGGCGGCAACGCCTTCCCATCCACCGTCATTCCGGCGAAAGCCGGAATCTCCCTGCCTTTCCGCGCTCGGGAGAAAGGACGAAGAAAAGAGAGATCCCGGCTTTCGCCGGGATGACAGGAGATTGCGCGCGATTATTCCGCCGGTTGCGCCTCAGCCAGCGCCTTGCGGTGCTTGCGGGCCTCGACGACATAGGCGGCGACGCCCTTCTGGTTGCCGGCCATTTCCTCGGGCGACAGGTCGCGCATGTAGCGCGCCGGGCGGCCGCTCCAGAGCTGGCCGCTGGGGATGCGCTTGCCCGGCGTCAGCATCGCGCCGGCGGCGAGCATCGCGTCCGATTCGATCACGCAGCCGTCCATCACCACCGCGCCGAAGCCGACGAACGAGCGGTCGTGCAGCGTGCAGCCATGGACCATCGCCATATGGCCGATCAGCACGTCGTCGCCGATCACGGTCGGATGGGTGTGGGCGGATATGTGGATGACGCTGCCGTCCTGGACGTTGGTCCGCGCGCCGATGCGGATATAGTTGCCGTCGCCGCGCACGACGACATTGTACCACAGGCTCGATTCCGCCCCGATCACGACATCGCCGATCACCCGCGCGCCGGGCGCGACGAAGGCGCTCTCGTCGATCGCCGGGGTGATGCCTTCATAGGTCAGGATGGTGGGTGCGTCGCTCATCTGGGTCTTTCGATGCTGTAGGTGACATGGGCTTTCAGCCGCTCCTCGAGGCCGGGCAGCGGATGATCGAAATCGAGTTCGTGGCGCCGGGTCATCCCCAGCCGCTCCATCAGTCCCCAGGAACGGACATTGGCGGGGACGGTGATCGCCCAGACGGCGTCGGCGTCGAGATGGCGCCAGGCCCAGTCGAGCGACGCCTGCGCCGCCTCGCGCGCATAACCCTGGCCCCAACAGGCCCGGGCGAGCCGCCAGCCGATCTCGATCCGCCCCTCGATCGGCGTTCCCGCCGCCCCCGGCTTGAGCCCGCAAAAGCCCATGAAGGCGCCGTCCTCGCGCCGCTCGACCGCCCAGAAGCAATGGCCATGCGCGTCGAGGAAGGCGTTCTGGCGCTCGATCGCCTGCGCGACATCGTCGGCCGTCATCGGCGGGCCGAGGAATTCCATCACCGCCGGGTCGTTGCCCATCGCGGCGAAGGGCGCGGCGTCGCTTTCGCGCCAGCGGCGCAGGACCAGCCGCTCGGTCGCGATCATGCGCCCATCAGGCGCGCCGCGTGCAGCGCGTGATAGCTGAGCACGCCCGACGCGCCGGCGCGCTTGAACGCCATCAGCGTCTCCAGCACCATCGCGTCGCGATCGGCGGCGCCGGCGGCGACCGCCAGCTCGATCATCGCATATTCGCCCGACACCTGATAGGCGAACACCGGCACCTCGAACCGCTCCTTCACCAGGCGGACGATGTCGAGATAGGGCAGGCCCGGCTTCACCATCACGCTGTCCGCGCCCTCGGCCAGGTCCAGCGCCACCTCGCGCAGCGCCTCCTCGGCATTGGCGGGGTTCATCTGATAGCCCTTCTTGTCGCCCTTGAGCAGGCCGCGCGTGTCGACCGCGTCGCGGAACGGGCCGTAGAAGGCGGAGGCATATTTGGCCGCATAGGCCATGATCTGCACGTCGACATGCCCGCCGGCCTCGAGCGCTTCGCGGATCGCGCCGACCCGGCCGTCCATCATGTCGGACGGGGCGACGATGTCGCTGCCCGCCTCGGCCTGGACCAGCGCCTGGCCGACCAGCACCTCCTTGGTGGGATCGTTGAGGACATGGCCGCCGGCGTCGACCAGGCCGTCATGGCCGTGGGTGGTGTAGGGATCGAGCGCGACATCGGTCAGCACGCCGATGTCGGGCACCGCGTCCTTGATCGTGCGGATCGCCCGGCACATCAGATTGTCGGGGTTGAGCGCCTCGCGCCCGTCGTCGCTGCGTCGGTCGCGCGGCGTGTTGGGGAACAGCGCCAGGCAGGGAATGCCGGCGTCGCGCGCCTCTTTCGCCCGCGCCGCGATCTGCGCGAGCGGCCAGCGCGAGACCCCCGGCAGCGAGGCGATCGGCTCGACCTCGTCGCCATTGGCGATGAACAGCGGCCAGATCAGATCGGCGGGGGTGAGGACATTCTCGGCGAAGAGCGCGCGGCTCCAACCATGGCGGCGCGGACGGCGCAGGCGAAGCGCGGGAAAGGCGGGCTGAGTCATGCGCGCTGCTTTAGCGGGTGGGGCGAGCGGGTGCAAAGGCGCCAATCGTCATCCCGGCGGAGGCCGGGATCTCGGGAGAGAGGAGATGAGGGCGAGGCAGGAGCCGCCCGAGATGCCGGCCTCCGCCGACATGACGACTGACATCATGCATGATGAAGGAGGCTATGCATCCGAAACGATCGTGGCGCGTTGAGCCTTCCGCATGACCCAGCCCGCCTCCCCGCCCCGTTCCGCGATCCTGATCGTCAACGCCCTGTCGCGGCAAGGCCGCAAGCAGTTCGAGGTCGCGCGCGACAAGCTGCTCGCGGCGGGGATCGAGCTGGCCGACGCGATCGCGATCGACCGGCCCGGCACGCTGGAGACGGTCGTCGCCGAGGCGATGGCGAGGAAGCCGGCGATGCTGATCGTCGGCGGCGGCGACGGATCGCTGTCCTGCGCGGTCGACCATCTGGTCGGCACCGACACGATCTTCGCGCCGCTGCCGCTCGGCACCGCGAACAGCTTCGCCCGCTCGCTGGAGATTCCGCTCGACCTCGACGGCGCGATCGACGTGATCGCGAACGGGGTGCCGCGCCGCATCGACCTCGGCATGATCGACGACGACTATTATTGCAACTGCGCGGCGATCGGCCTGTCGACCCGGATCGGCGGGCAGATCCCGCCGCTGCTCAAGAAGAGCCTCGGCCGGCTCGGCTACCTGATCTGGGCGACCTGGCAGTCGATGAAGTTCAAGTCCTTCCGGCTGGTCGTCACCCATGACGGGGTGCGCGAGGAACTCGACGCGCTGGAGGTGCGGATCGCCAACGGCCCCTATCATGGTGGGGTCGAGCTGGTCGACGAGGCCGATCCGCAGAGCGGCGAGATCGTCGTGCAGGCGGTGGTCGGCCGATCGCCCGCGCAGCTCGGCTGGAGCTGGTTCACCAGCTGGCTGCGGCTGCGCGCGCGCAAGGACACCACGGTCGAATATCGCGGCCATGCGATCGGGATCGAGACGATCCCCCCGCAGAAGGTGTCGATCGACGGCGAGGTGCTGGCAAGGACGCCGTTCACCGCACGGATCGCGGCCGGCGCCGTGCGGGTGATGACGCCCCGCGCCGCGGGGTGACGTCGGTTCAGGGTGACGGGGGGTTCAGGCCGGCGCGTGCTCGGCGCGTTCGGCCTGCTCGACCAAGGAGGTCTTCTTCCAGCCGCCCTGCCGGTAATAGGCCCAGGTCAACGCGGCGGAGGCCATCGACCCGACCGGGAAGGCCCACCACAGCGCGTCGAAATGCAGCCAGGGCTGCGCGAACAGCGCGAAGCCGAGCCGGCAGGCGAACAGGCCGACGATCATGATGATCAGCGGCATCAGCACGACGCCGTTCGCCCGGATCGTGCCGAGCATCACCATCGTCGCGCCGGAGAAGAGGAAGCTCCAGCTCGCCAGCAGGTGGATGCGCTCCGCCACCCCGATCGCCGGGCTCCCGGCGCCGAGGAACAGGCCCAGGACATGATCGTCGACCAGCGTCAGCAGCGCGATCAGGACGCCGGTCATCAGGAAATTGTAGAGCAGGCCGATATTGGTGATCGACCCCAGCCGGTCCCAGCGGCCGGCGCCGATATTCTGCGCCGCCATCGCGCTGACCGCCGACGCCACCGCCATCGACGGCATCTGGATATAGTTCCAGAGTTGGAAGGCGACGCCATAGGCGGCGGTCACGATCACCCCGGCCTGGTTGACCAGCCCGACCATCACCAGCGCGGCGGCAGTGAGCACGAACATCTGCAGGCCCATCATCATGCCCTTGCCGAAGATCAGGCGGATGAGCGCGGGACCGGGCAGCAGATAGGCGAGTTCGCGGCCGCGCAGCCGGATCGGCAGGTCGCGCCAATAGACGACGGCCAGCATGCCGACCATCGACACCCCGTTGGCGATCAGCGTCGCCACCGCCGACCCGACGATCCCCATTTCGGGAAAGGGACCGATCCCGGCGATGAAGAAGGGATTGAGCCCGGCGTCGAGGACGATCCCGACGATCATGAACCAGAGCGGCGTCATCGCATCGCCGATGCCCCGCAGGGTCATCATCAGCAGCACCATGATCGCGCTGAACGGCAAGCTCCAGAACATCATCTTGAGATAGGCCGAGGCGAGCGGGGCCGCGTCGGCCGGGGTGCCGAGCAGGTGGAGCAGCTTGTCGGTCAGGCCGATGCCGATCGCCATCATCACGAAGGATATGCCGAGCAGCAGCGTCGCCGCCGCGCCGACCGCGCGCCGGGCACCGTCGACGTCCCTGCGGCCCATATGCTGGCCCACCAGGATCATCGCCGCCATGCTGCATCCGAACAGCGCGGAGAAGATCAGGAACAGGATGTTGCTGGCGTTCGCCGTCGCCGCCAGCGCCCGCTCACCGAGGAAGCGCCCGATCCATACCGTGTTGATCGAGGCGTTGAGCGACTGGAGGACGTTCGCCGCCAGCGTGGGGATGGCGAACAGCAACAGGGTGCTCGCGATCGGCCCCTGCGTCAGGTCCTGCCGTCCCCCCGCCATCGCGGTCAGCCCAGACGGGCGAGCGCGGCGCCGAGCTGCTCGGCCTCCAGGCTCTTCTCGGCATGGTCGGCGCGCGCCTTCTCGACCGCCTCGGGCTTCGCCTTCTCGACGAAGGCCGGGTTGCCGAGGCGGGCGGCGAGGCCGTCGCGCTCCTTCTCCGCCGCGGCGATGCCCTTGGCGAGGCGCGCCCGCTCGGCATCGAGGTCGATCACCCCTTCGAGCGGCAGCACATAGGTCGCCTCGTCGACGACGACCTGCGCCGCGCCGCCGGCCGGGGCCTCGCCCTCGGCCAGGTCGATCCGCGCCATCCGTGCGATCGCCACCGCGTTCGCCGCGAGCCGCCGCCGGGTCTCCTCGGAAGCGCCGCGCGCATAAGCGGGCAGCCGCGCGCCCGGGGGCACGTTGAGGCCGGTCCGCGCCGCGCGGACCTCGCCCACCATGCGGATCAGCCAGTCGATCTCCTGCTGCGCCGCCGGATCGATCGCGCGAGCGTCGGCCATCGGCCATTTCGCGACGATGATGTCGTAATCCCGCCGGCCGAGGGCGTGCCACAGTTCCTCGGTGATGAACGGCATGAACGGGTGGAGCATGACCAGGATCTGGTCGAGCACCCAGCCCGCGACCGCGCGCGTCTCGGCCGCCAGCCCTTGGTCGGCGCCCTCGGCGAGGACCGGCTTGATCAGCTCAAGATACCAGTCGCAGAAGCTCGCCCAGACGAACTGGTAGATCGTGTTGGCGGACTCGTCGCAGCGCAGGTCGGCGATGGCGAGGTCGAGCGCCTGCACCGTCCTGACCGTCTCGGCGATGATCCAGCGGTTGACCGCCAGTTCGGCCGCCGGCGGCTCGATCGTCGTCGACGCGCCGATGCCGTTGCCCTGCGCGAAGCGGGCCGCGTTCCACAGCTTGGTCGCGAAGTTGCGATAGCCCTCGACCCGCTTCTCATCGAGCTTGATGTCGCGGCCCTGGCTCTCCATCGCGGTCAGGGTGAAGCGCAGCGCGTCGGCGCCATATTTGTCGATCAGGCCGAGCGGATCGACCGTGTTGCCCTTCGACTTCGACATCTTCGACCCGTCCGCCGCGCGGACCAGGCCGTGCAGGTAGAGGGTGCGGAACGGCACCTCGCCCATGAAGTGCAGGCCCTGCATGATCATGCGGGCGTCCCAGAAGAACAGGATGTCGAAGCCCGAGATCAGCACGTCGTTGGGATAATGGCGCTGGAGCTTCGAGGCCTTGCCGGCGGCGCCCGCCTGATAGGCCTCGGGCGGCTGCTGGCCGGCCTGGTCGGGCCAGCCGATCGTGCCGAACGGCCACAGCGCCGAGGAGAACCAGGTGTCGAGCACGTCGGAATCCCGGGTCAGCGCCTTGCCGCCGGCGAGCGCCGACGCGGCGGCCTCGTCCTCGGCGACGTAGACCTGGCCGTCGGCGTCGTACCAGGCCGGGATCTGGTGGCCCCACCAGAGCTGGCGCGAGACGCACCAGGGCTGGATGTTGTCGAGCCAGTTATAATAGGTCTTGGTCCAGCTTTCGGGGACGACCCTGATCGCGCCCGATCGCACCGCCTCGATCGCGGGCTTGGCCAGCGTCTCGGCATCGACATACCATTGGTCGGTCAGCCAGGGCTCGATCACCGCGTTGGAGCGGTCGCCATAGGGCGTCTGGATGACGCGGTCCTCGACCTTCTCCAGCCGGCCCTCGGCCTCGATCGCCGCGACCACCTTCCTGCGCGCCTCGAACCGGTCGAGGCCGAGATAGTCGGCGGGGATCAGCCCGTCGGCGGTCTGGACGATCTTCGCCTCGGCATCGAGCATGTTGAGCATGTCGGCCGGCTTGAAGCCGGCGCGCTTGCCCACCTCGAAATCGTTGAAGTCGTGGCCCGGCGTGATCTTCACCGCGCCCGAACCCAGCTCCGGATCGGCATGTTCGTCGGCGACGATCGGGATCAGCCGGCCGGTGATCGGCAGCCTGACCTGCTTGCCGATCAGCGCGCGGTAGCGGCCGTCCTCGGGGTTCACCGCGACCGCCATGTCGGCGAGCATCGTCTCCGGCCGGGTCGTGGCGACCGAGATCGCGCCAATCCCATCGATTTCCTGGCCGTCGGCGAGCGGATAGGAGAAGTGCCAGAAGCTGCCCTGCACCTCCCTGGTCTCGACCTCCAGGTCGGAGATCGCGGTCTTGAGGCCCGGATCCCAGTTGACCAGCCGCTTGTCGCGATAGAGCAGGCCCTGATTGTAGAGATCGACGAACACCTTGAGGACCGCCTTCGAGAAGCCCTCGTCCATGGTGAAGCGCTCGTTCGCCCAGTCGCACGACGCGCCGAGCCGGCGGAGCTGGCGGGTGATCGTGCCGCCGCTCTCCTCCTTCCACTCCCACACCTTGGCGATGAACTGCTCGCGCGTGAAATCGGTGCGCTTCTGCCCCTTGGCGTCGAGCTGCCGCTCGACCACCATCTGGGTGGCGATGCCGGCATGGTCGGTGCCGACCACCCACAGCGCGTCCTTACCCTTCAGCCGGGCGTGGCGGATCAGCACGTCCTGCAACGTGTCGTCGAGCGCATGGCCGATGTGCAGGCTGCCCGTGACGTTGGGCGGCGGGATCACGATGGTATAGGGCTCGGCTTCCGGACGTTCCGGGCGGAACAGGCCGTTGTCTTCCCAATGGGCATACCAGCGCGCCTCGATGGCGGCGGGGTCGAAGGTCTTGTCGATCGTCATGATGGCGCCGGCTTTAGCGGGGGAAGCGGGAGCCGCGCCACTGATTTGTAAGCGCGTCACTTACAAAAAAGCCGTCATGCTGAACGCGTTTCAGCATCCACCCATCATCCGCACTGTCGCGGCTTGTGGCACGGTGGATGCTGAAACGCGTTCAGCATGACGTCCGGCTCACTTCCCCTTGGTATGCTCGTCCATCCAGCCGAGCACCTCGGTATACCATTGGATGCTGTTCTTCGGCTTGAGTATCCAGTGGTTCTCGTCGGGATAGACCACCAGCCGCGATTCGATGCCGCGGCGCTGGGCGGCGGTGAAGGCGGCGATCCCCTGGGTATAGGGGATGCGGAAGTCCTTCTCGCCGTGGATGACGAGCATCGGGGTCTTCCAGGCGGCGACGTGGTTGACCGGGTTCCACTTCTCGTAATTGGCCGGCACCTCGAAATAGGGGCCGCCATGCTCCCATTCGTCGAACCACAGCTCCTCGGTCTCATAGGCCATGGCGCGCGCGTCGAACACGCCGGCATGGGTGACGAGGCACTTGAACCCGTCGGGCCAGTTGCCCGCGATCCAGTTCATCATATAGCCGCCATAGGAGCCACCCGCCGCGCAGGCGCGGCTGCCGTCGAGCCAGCCATATTTGGCGGTCACGGCCGCGAAGCCGAGCTTCAGGTCCTCGAGCGGCTTGCCGCCCCAGTCCTTGTTGATCGCGTCGGTGAAGGCCTGGCCGTAGCCGGTCGACCCGTGGAAATCGACCATCACCGCGCCATAGCCCGCGCCCGCGAACAGCGCCGGGTTCCAGCGATAGGACCAGCCGTTGCCGAAGCTGCTCTGCGGGCCGCCATGGACGAGGAAGGCCATCGGCGCCTTGGCGCCCTCGGCCAGCCCTGCGGGCTTCATCACATAGGCCCAGACGGTGTCGCCATTTGCGCCCTTGAAGCCGACATGCTCGACGCTCGGCATGTCGATGCCGGCGAGCTTGTCCTTGTTGACCCAGGTCAGGCGGGTCGGCTTGCCGCCGGCCTTCACGCCGGTCCCGGCGTAGAAGTCGGACGGGGCGGTCAGGCTGTTCAATGTGTAGACATAACCCTTGGGCGTCGCGAGGACGCCCGCCGCGGTGCCCTCCCCGGTCAGCCGGGTCGGCTTGCCGGTGGCGAGGTCGACCGCGAACACCGCGTCGTCGCCGGTGTCCTGCGCGGTGGCGTAGAGCGTCTTGCCGTCCTTGCTCCAGGCGAGGCTGCCGACCGAACGGTCCCAGCCCTCGGTCAGCGCGCGGACCTGGCCGGTGGCGAGGTTGCGGAGCTGGATCACCTGCCGGTCGGCCTCGTAGGTCGGCCGCTTCATCGCGACATAGGCGAGCCACTTGCCGTCGGGCGAGACGGTCGGCAGCGTGTCGGTGGCCTGGTTCGCCCTGGTCAGGTTGACCGGCGCGGCCGACCCGTCGGCGGGCGCCGCGAAGATGTCGAGATTGGTCGACAGCGGCTCGGTCGTCCCCGCCTCGCGCAGGGTGAAATAGACGGTCCTGCCGTCCTTGCTCCAGGCGATCTCGCTGCCGTCGCCGAACGGCTTGGACGGCGTGTCGCCGACCAGCGCGCCGCCGATCGCGACGCCGTCGCCGGTCGCCTTGCCGCCCGCCAGCGGCAGGACGAAGAGCTGCGACCGCTGGCCGTCGCTCCACGTGTCCCAATGGCGGACGAAATAATGGTCGTAGGTGCGGGCGCTGCCGCCGTCCTTGCTCGCGGCCTTGTCGGCGAGCGATTTCGCGCCGACCGGGCGATCGGCCCAGACGAGCAGCTTGTCGCCGGTCGGCGCGATCCGGAAGCCGCTCACGTCCTGGTCGACGACCAGCTCGGGCGCGCCGCCCGCGATCGCGACCCGCCACACCGCCGACTTGCCGCCGTTGTCGGCGGTGAAGAACACCCATTGGCCGTCGGGCGAGAAGGCGGGACCGGACTCGCTCTTCGCCGGATCGGCGGCGAGCTTCTCGGGAACCGCGCCCTTGCGCGACAGGTCGAGGCGCCACAGGTCGGTGCGGCCCTTGTTCGCGGCCATGTCGGTCTCGCGCTGGTCCCAGACCAGCCAGCGGCCGTCCGGCGACACGTCGGCGCCGCCGATGCGCGAGAGGGAGACGACGTCGTTGATGGTGAGCGGGCGGGCCTGCGCCGCAGCGCCGAGACCCGCGATCAGGCCGATGGCCAGAAGCGATGTTTTCTGCATGGCAGAGGCCTAGACCAAAATGGTCCCGCTCGCCAAGACTGTATGACCCGGGTGGTACAGCCTTGGGATCGGCCCCGCCGCATCACCCCTTGTCGGTCATCCGCCGAATCTCGGCCTGGACGAGCCGCTCGACCATGTCGGGCAGGTTGCGCTCGATCCAGTCGGCCAGCATCGGCTGCAGCATCTCCCGCACCAGCGCGTCGAGGGTGACGTCGCCGCCGGTCGAACGCGGCGCCGGGGTGCGCGGCAGCAGATCGCGCGGCACCGGACGCGGCGCCGGCTCGGGCATCTCCGCCTCGGCCTGGCGCAGCCGCTCGACCGCGCGCTGGACGGGAGCCGGCGCGGGCGCGGGCGCCATCTGGGGCGGCGGCGCGGGCGCGTGGTGGCGCGCCTGGAAGGCATCGGGCACCCGGTCGGTCAGCTCGAGGATCGAATCGGGCGGGGTCGGATCGGCGCGCCGCGGCCAGGGCGGCGCCGGATCGGCGGGCGCGACGCGCGGCGGCTCGGGCGGAGCCTGGACGGGCGGCGCCATCGCCGCGGCCATCGGCCTCGGCGGTGCGGGATCGTCGTGGATGATTCGCTTGATGGAAGCCAGGATGTCTTCCATCGACGGTTCGGGACGCGGATCGGCCATGCGCCGAATATAGGCTATTTCGCCGGGCTTTCCACCAGGCTGTGCGTCGGCACCGCCGAAACGCTCGGCTCCTTCAGGGTCGAGGTCGCGACCGGCTTCGGCCGGGGATCGCTGTCCCAGTCCCAGATGCGGCCATGGACCCGGCGGTAATTGGCGACCGGATCGTAGAGCGCGCCGCCGTCGAGGCCGAGGTCCTTCGCCTGCGCGCGCCCCATCGCCGCGATCAGCGCGAAGCCGGCGACATAGGCGTCGCGCTTCGCCGAGACGAGGGTCGAGCGCGAGTTGAGCAGCTCCTGCTCGGCATTGAGCACGTCGAGCAGGTTGCGGTTGCCGACGCTCTGCTCGGCGCGCACGCCTTCGAGCGCCAGCTCGTTGGCGGACACCGCAGACACCGAGGAATCGATCACCCCAAGCGCCGCTTCGTAACGGGCGAAGGCGACCCGCGCGTCGGCGATCACCGCCCGCTCGACCGCGGTCTGGTTCTCGATCGCCTGGCTCTTGCGCGCCTGCGCCTGGCGGACCTGCGCGGCCGGGCCGCCGCCCTGGTAGATCGGCACCTGGAGCTGCAGGCTCACCGTCGCGGTCTTGTCGACCTGGCGGACGCCGGCGGCGCCGCCGGCCAGCGTGCCGCGATAGTCGACATAGTCGCCGGTGCCGACCGCGTTGAGCCGCGGCATGCGCGACGCCTCGGCCACGCCGATGTCATATTGGGCGGCGCGGGTCGCCTGCCGGGCGGAGGCGAGGTCGGGATTGTTGGTGACGGCGATGTCGACCGCGTCTTCCGAGGTCGAAGGCAGCCCCGGCAGCGCCGGCGGCGTTTCGAGCGCGTCGGGGAATTTGCCGACCACTTCCAGATAGGTCTGCCGGCTCGCGTCGAGCTGCGCCTGGGCGGTGCGGAGGTTGGCGCGCGCGCCGGCGAGGCGCGCCTCGGACTGGGCGACGTCGGTGCGGGTGAGGTCGCCGACCTGGAAGCGGTCCTGGCTCGCCTGGAGATTGGTCTCCAGCACCTTCACGTTGCCGGCGTTGAGATCGACGATCGCGGTGTCGCGGATCACGTCCATATAGGCCGCGACCGTCTGGGTGAAGATGTCGCTCTCGGTCGCCTGCAGGCCGGCGCGGCCCTGCTCCACCCGGGCCTTCGCCGCGCGGATCGAGTTGCGGACGAAGCCGCCCTGGTAGATCGGCACCGACACGGTCGCCGATCCGCCGAGCGAGCGCTTAGGCTGGGTGAAGGCGTTGGCCGACCGCTTGACGAACTCGTTATAGGAGCCGGTGGCGCTGACGTCGGGCAGGCCCTGGGCGCGGGCGATGCCGACATCCTCGTCGGTGGCGCGCAGGCCGGCGCGAGCGCCGGTCAGCGTCGGATTGCTCTGATAGGCCAGGCCCAGCGCTTCGCGCAGCGTGTCGGCCGCCGCCGGCGTGCCGAATCCGACCGACACCAGCGCTGCGACGGACACAGTCCAGCGGCCGGCGGCCGCTCCGCGAAGCTTGCGTTTCACCTGATCTCCATCCCTGTCAGAAGCTGAAGGCGGCGGGCACCCCGAACCCCGGCAGCGTGGCGGCATCCGCGTCGGCGAAAGCCGTGACGCCGAAGCCGCCGCCCACGCGCACGCCCGACACCAGCCGGGAGACGCCATTGTCGATCAGCGCGCCGACCAGGCGGCCGCCGTCGGCGAGCTGGTCGATCAGCGCCTGCGGAATCTGCTCGACCGCGCCGTCGATCACGATCAGCGAATAGGGAGCGCCCTTCTTGCTGCCCGAGGCGGGCGCCGCCTTGATCCAGGTCGCGCCCGGAACGGCCGCCTTGCCGGCCGCGAGCAGATCGGCATCCTCCTCGACCGCGACGACGCTGGCGCCGAGCCTTTCGAGCAGCGCGGCGGTGTAGCCGGTCGCCGCGCCGACGACGAGCGCGCTGTCGCCGGGCGCGACCTGCGCCTGGGTGAGCAGGCGGCCCGTCACCATCGGCGGGTTGAGCGCGCGGCCCGGCGCGATCGGCAGCGGCAGATCGGCATAGGCGACCGCCGCCTTGTCCGCCCCGACGAAGCGCTCGCGCGCGACCTCACCCATCGCCGCGACGACGCGCGCGTCGCTGACGCCGGTGGTGCGAAGCTGGCTCACCACCATGGCATGCCGCATTTGCTCGAAATTCTGTTCGGTCACTGGCTCTACCCGCCTCTGGTGTCTTAGACATACAATACAGTTGAAAGCGCTTCAAGGCTTTATCGCGTCCCCTCACCGCCGCCAAGCGCGATCTCCGGCGCGCGCGACCCATCCTTCGCCATCGACGCGCGCCGTGTCGATGGCGGTTGACATTCCCTCGCCCTGCCGCCATCTCCCGCGCCCACACCGGCCCGATGGCGGAGTGGTTACGCAGAGGACTGCAAATCCTTGCACGCCGGTTCGATTCCGGCTCGGGCCTCCATCTCCCTACAGTCTTTCCGAAAGTCCCGTCCCCCTATGGGGGCACGCCCGCGCGCGTCCGTCGCAACGGGGCGATTCGGCTGGTCGGTTCGGAACATCTGGTGGTGGAGAGCGCCGCTTCGCGGAAAAGGCCGATCGCCCGTCGGTGGGGGCCAAACGGACGATCGACCATTTTCCATGCCCCGCCGCGTCGATCGTCCCGTTGGGGGTAGGACTTTCGGCGCGACGCGGCGATGGAGCGCAGCGAACTGCCCGGGCACTGAAACCCAGGCGGGCGGCGGCTGGCAGTGTCTCTCCGTCTCTGTAACCGTTACAGTCGCGATAAGGATTCGCCTTCAATCGGCGAATGACTTGCAGCGATTTTCACGCTATCGCCTTGCCGGCATGACGGATGCTCGCGAGGTGACGGCCGATCGGGACGGGGAAGAGGCGGCCGGCCGGCCGGCGAACCCCGCGTCGGGCGCCGTGTCGAGCCCCATGTCGAGCGATGCCGAGCTGATGCGGCAGGAACTCGATACCGTCATTGCATCGCCCGATTTCGCGCGCGCGCCGATCATGAAACGGCTGCTCTCCTTCCTGGTGGGCGAGACCGCCTCGGGCCGTGGCGACCAGCTCAAGGCCTATTCGGTCGCGGTCGACGGGCTCGGCCGCGCGCCCGACTATGACGCCCGCGCCGACAGCTATCCTCGCGTCCAGGTCGGACGGCTGCGGCGCATGCTCGACAATCATTATCGGACGAACCAGCCGGTCAACGGCCTGCGCCTGACGATCCCCAGCGGCCGCTATCGCGTCGCGCTGCAGCCCGCCGAGGAACCCGGCGGCCCGGAAGCGGAGGCCGCCGCCTCCGCCGCCCTTCCCCAGCGTCCGTTCCAGTTCGGCTGGCACATCGTCCTGCTGCTGGTGCTGGTCGGCCTGGCGGCGGCGCTGATGCTCCGCGTCCTGCCGATGCGGACGACCGCGCCCAATGCCGGCCGCGAACGGCCGGTCCTGGAGATCGGCGGGACGACGATGGCCCAGGACAGCCCGCTCGGCAAACTCGTCCGGGTCACGCTGATCAACGGGCTGGGCCGCAGCGACATGTTCGACCTGCGGCCGCTGCGCCGCTCCGCCGTCCAGGGCGCGAGCGCCGCGAGCGGCCCGAACGCGCCCGCCGCCGCGGCGATGCCCCAGGCGCGCTATCGGCTGGGCGGCGACCTGATCGGCGGCGAGCATCCCCGCCTGTTCCTGCGCCTGATGCGCCTCGCGCCGGACCGGCTGATCTGGTCGGGCGATATCAGCCTGGGCGATGCCCGTCAGCTCGACGGCGAGACGCTCGAACAGCGGCTCGCGCCGATGATCGCCACGATCGGCCGCGCCAACGGGCTGATCGCGACCCATGAGCTGCAGGAAAATGGCGGGATCGAGGCTGCCGGCTATAGCTGCCTGCTGCTCTACCACCGCTATCGCAAGGAACGGACGGTGGAGGAGCTTCGCCATGTCCAGGCCTGCGTCGAGAAGAGCCTGAAGCGCGACCCCGACAGCGCCCAGCTCCAGGCCGCCGCCGCCCAGCTCGCGATCGAGAAGATGGTCAGCACGGAGACCGACCCGCGCGACCGGCCCGCGCTGCTGCTCACCGCGCGCCGCCATGCCCAGATCGCCGGCTCGATCGACCCGCTCGACGCCTGGGGCAACGCCGCCCGCGCCCGCGTCGCCGTGGCGCGCAACGCCTGCGCGCAGGCGGTCGGCTTCGCGATCCGGGCGAGCGAGCTCCAGCCCTATGATCCGGCGCTGCTCGCCGATGCCGGCGTCTATCTGCTCGACTGCGACGATCCGCGCGCCGAAGCGATGATCCGGCGGGCAATCGCGCTCGACGACGATCCCGAGGGCCGCTTCTACGGGCCGCTGCTGCTGCTCGCCATCGCCCGCGACGACCAGGCGATGGCCCGCGAGGCGCTGGCGCAGATGGCCCCGCCGGTGCTCGGCCGGCACGGCCGCTTCTTCCTGACCAGCGCCGTCGGCTATGCGATGATCGGCGACGTCGCCCGCGCCCGCGCCGCCTGGGCCCAGCTCGAGGAAGGCAGCGCCGCGATCGCCCGCGATCCGAGGGGCTTTCTCGAACGGATCGGCTATGCCGCCAAGGTCCGCGAACGGGCGATGGTCCATTTGCGCAACGCGCGCCTGATCGCCGGCTGAAGAAAGATGCGCGACCGGCGGAATGGCTTCCGTTCGATCGGATTGGCGGATAATATGGCGGTCGCCGTGGGGCAAACGGCATCATCCGGCGTTCGCGCCGGATAAATGGGAGCAGGACCGATATCCGTGATCCTCGAACTTCCGCACCGGTTGGCCGGGCGGAAACCGGATCTGGCGACCGACGTCGTGGTGGCGACGGCGGGCGTCGGGCTTGCCGTGGCCGGCCGCCTGATCGTCGACATCTTCGCGCCCGGCGTGCTCGCCTATTCCTTCGTCTTTCCGGCGGTGATCTTCTCCTGCCTGATCGCCGGCCTGCGATCGGGGCTGCTCGTCACGGTGATCTGCCAGCTCCTGATCTGGTATTTCGTGATCCCGCCGCAGCGCGACTTCGCGATCGATTTCCCCCACGGCGTCGGCCTCGCCGTCGCGACGGGATCGCTTCTCCTGACCGCCTGGGTGGTCGCCGGCTTCCGCGCCGCCGCCTTCCGCCTGCGCGAGGAACAGCAACGCCATGTCGAGCTGCTGTCGCTGGCGCTGCGCGAGGTCGACCATCGAACCCGCAACAATTTCCAGATCGCCGCGTCGCTGCTGCTGTCGCGCGCGGCGGGCCAGGAGAATCCCGAGCTGCGCGGCGAGTTGCAGGCCGCCGCCGGACGGCTCCAGTCGCTCGCCTCGGTCTATTCGAACCTCGCGCTGAGCAGCACCAACCTGTCGACGGTGATGCTCCACGAGCATCTGCGCGACATCTGCGAGCGCATCCGCGACGGCATGCTGCCCGCCGGCGTCACCCTGAGCGTCGACGCCGACCCGATCGAGGTGCCGGCGCAGACCGCCGTGTCGATCGCGCTGATCGTCAACGAATGCCTGACCAATGCCGCCAAGCACGCCTTCCCCGAAGGGGTGGGCGCGGTCGCGGTCTGGCTGCGCCCCGACGCGGAGGGGAACATCCTCATCACGATCGAGGATGACGGCGCCGGGCACAATCCGGACCGGAGCCACGGCACCGGATCGAAGCTGATGGACATGCTGGCCCGCTCGCTGGGCGCCGAGCTTCAGATCAGCAGCGGCACCACGATCGACCGCGGCACCCGCTGCGAGCTGAAGGTACCGCGCGCCAGCCTGACGCATGGTTGAGGCTATTCGGACTCGTTCCGGGTTCGACCTCCCAGCTAGGCCAGAAGCCCTCTGAGCGGCCCTCGGGCGTGGTCGCCGCCAGGCCGCCGATCGGTACTTCCATATTTTGAGCCTGGACATTTTTCGAATATAAGGTATGCTTACCCCGCTTGTATGGAAGCGGAACAACCCGATAAATGTCAAATATATCCATAGACAGTCCGCAAGATTTCGAAGAATCAGCATGTATTTTTTCGCTTCGCGACGGTGAGACGGCCGCGACCGGCGCCTGGGCCGGCAGGGCCGTTCACGCCGCCGACGCTGTGATCGATGCCATCGCAACGCCCTAAACCTCGGCCCCGGCCGTTTCGCTACCTGACCATGAGCGACCTCAGGCCGGTGTGGCTGAAAAGGACCGCGCGCGGTCTCGTCGTCCTGGTCGGCCTGGTGTTGATCCTGCTCCTGGCGGGGTCCACGGCCCTTTGGTTCACGGTGCAAGACCGGTTGAAGACTGCGGACTTCGCGCCGGCGAAACCGCTTTCGTCCTACGCAGACGAGGCGGCCCCTGCGCCTCGGCCCGCGCCCGCGCCGGCCCCGTTCGACTGGGCCGCGATCGACGCCCCGCCAACCTCGGCCTTGCCCTGGGTGCGGTGGTGGTGGCCAGGCGGCAACGTCGAGCCGAGCGAGTTGCGACACGAGCTCGACCAGTTGAAGGCCGCGAACTTCGGCGGCGCCGAGGTCCAGCCCTTCGCCTTCGGCGTCAAGGCGGTGACGGACAAGGACCCCGCGGCGCGGGCGCGCATCGCCGCCTTCGACACGCCTGCCTATTTCGCGATCCTGCGCGGCGTGATGAAGGACGCCGCCGATCGCGGCCTGCGGATCGACCTCACCCACTATAGCGGCTGGCCGGCGGGCAGCCCCGCCGTGGGGGTCGCGGACGGACTGCAGAGCCTCGCCTGGTCGGAGCGTCGCTTCCGCGGCGGACGCCAGGTCGAGATCGCCTTGCCGCGCCCGAAGCCCAGCCTCAACGCCTTGCTGCTGGCGGCCTCGTCACTGATCTCGCCGATGGGCGATATCAGCGATTTCGATCCCTCGCGCGCCCAGCTGCTCAGCGTCCTCGTGGCCCGGCCAAAGGGCGGGGGCCATAGCCTGTTCTCGACAAAGGACACGCTCCGCCTCGACGCGGCTTCGGTCCAGGTCGTGGACGCTCAGGTGAAGGACGGCAAGCTCGTCTGGGACGCGCCGCCGGGTCGCTGGGTGCTGGTCGCCTCGTGGATCCTGCCGGCCGGCCAGCCACCGATGTTCAGCGCGCCCGAGCCGCCGGGCTATGCGGTCGACGTCTTGCGCGCGGCCAATGTTCGAGCGCACTACAACTACGCCTTCGGCCGACGCACGGGCCTGGACGCCGAAGCCGGCCATGCCTTCCGCGGGATCTTCAACGACAGCCTGGAATTCGCCGTCGATCGCTTGGGCTCCGCCGACATCCTGGCCGAGTTCAGGCGTCGGCGCGGCTACGACCTGCGCCCTCACCTGCCGGTCGTCTTCGTCGACGCCGCCGACAGCTTCTATGTGAGCGAATTGATGCCCTCGCGGAAACCGAACTTCACCCTGGGCGAGATGGATGACCGCATCCGCCACGACTACCAGCTGACCCTCTCGGACCTCGTCGTGGAGCGCTTCCTGGACGAGACGCGGACGTGGGCCGCGGCGCGAGGTCTCAAGTCCCGCGGCCAAGGCTACGGCATGGACATCGACGTCCTGCGCGCGCTCGGCGCCAACGACATACCCGAGACCGAGCAGCTCTACGCCGGCGGCGGCGAGGCCTTCCTGCGGATGGCCGGATCGGCCGCGGCGCTCTACGGGCGCGACCTGGTGAGCGCCGAGGCCTTCGTCTGGGCCGACCAGGACTATGCGACCACGCCCGCCAAACTGAAAGCCGCGGCCGACAAGCTGTTCTTGTCCGGGGTCAACCACGTCATCTACCACGGCTTCCCCTACGACTGGCGCGCCGGGGATCGCGACCGCTGGTTCGGGGATCAGGGCTGGGCTCCCTTCGCCAGCGATCCGATGGCCGTCTTCTCGGACAACTATTCGCCACGCAATCCGCTGTGGGCCGATCTGCCGGCGCTCAACGCCTATATCGGCCGTTCGCAGAACATCCTTCGGCAGGGACGCCAGGCGGCTGACGTCCTGATCTACTATCCGTTCCTGGGCTATCGTGCGACGGGCTACGGCCCCGACGAGCTCAAGGAGCCACTGTTCCTCGGGGCCTTCCCCTCCGCCGCCCCCGCAGGCCCGCCGCCGAGGACGGGGGTGCAAGGAACCGACGAGCGGATCCTCTGGTTGCGCAAGATGGCGCCGGTGTTCGACGCGCTGAACCGGCGCGGCCTCACCTGGGGCTGGGTGAATGGCGACGGCCTGCGCAACCAACTTCTGCCCGACGGCCGCATGAGGTCCGGCGCGTCCTACGGCGCCATCCTGCTGGCCGAGGTCGAGGCCATGGCGCCCGAAGACCTCGCCGCCGTCCAGGCGCTGGCAGCGCGCAAGGTCCCGGTGGCCCTGTACGGCCGCACGCCGGTCCGCCAGCTAAGCTATCTGGACGCCAAGGCCGGTGACGCCCGTGTGCGCGCATCCAGCGCGGCGCTGGCGGCCGCAGCATCGAGCGCCCAGACGCCCACGGCTCTCGTGGACGCTATCGTCGCGGCGAGCAGACCCGATCTCCGGTTCGCGGGCCGCAGCGCGTTGCAGCGCTATTCCCGCATCCTGGCGAACGGCGGCCGGATCGACTTCCTGGCCAATCCCGGCGCCAGCGAGGCGAGCACGCTGATCTCCACCCCGGACCACGCGCAGGCCTGGTGGTTCGACGCGCGGACCGGCCGAGCGGCGCCGGCCGTGCGGGACGCCGAGGGCCGTATCGCGCTGACGCTCCAGGCCTATGACTCGCGGTTCCTCATCCGAGGCGTCCCCATGCCGGCCCACCTCGCCTCGTCCGCCATGACAACCAGCCCGGTCACGCGCGCATGGCCGTTGAAGGGCTGGAGCCTGCGCGTCGGCGGCGACGTCCGAACGTCGGGGCTCTTCGACTGGCGCAGCGACGAGGCCCTGCGCCATTCCAGGGCCGAAGGCGTCTACAGCGCCAAGGTCATCCTGCCCGAGTTGGCGCCCGGGGCGCGTCGCGGCCTGCGCCTCGGCATCGTTCCAGGCATGGCCACGGTGAGGATCAACGGCCGCGACGCCGGCCGAGCCAGCCTGCCGCCCGGCGAATTGGACGTCAGCGGCCTGCTGAAGCCCGGCGTGAACCGCATCGAGATCGTCTACCGGCCGACGCTGCGCAACTGGATGATCGGCCGCGCGGCGGAGGGCGACAAGCGCGCCGCGGCGTTCCGGTCGCGGACCGAGGCGCTTACGCCCGCGGGCCTCCAGCAGCCGATCAGCATCGTGGAGCATGGCGCGCCCGACGCGCGCGGCCGTACGAAGTGACGCGGCGCAGGCCGGCGCCCGGCGGGGGCGTCAGGCCACGTGTACGATCTGGCCGCCGTCCACCGGAAGCGAAGCCCCGCGATGAGCCGGGTCTCGTCCGAATGGAGGAAAGCAGCCTCCTCGGCCGCGTCTCCCCTGCCGAATATGCCAACTATGCCAGCAGTGCCGGATATGCCTCGATTTAACCCGGAAAGACTCTAGCCGAACCGCCCGGTCACATAGTCGCGGGTGCGCTGGCCGCGCGGGTTGGCGAACAGTTCCTCGGTCGGCTGGAACTCCATCATCCGGCCCAGATACATGAAGCCGGTATAGTTGGAGATGCGCGCCGCCTGCTGGAGGTTGTGGGTCACGATCACGATCGTGAAGTCCTGGCGCAGCTCGATCAGCGTCTCCTCGAGCTTGGCGGTCGACACCGGATCGAGCGCCGAGGCCGGCTCGTCGAGCAGCAGCACATCGGGTTCGACCGCGATGCCGCGCGCGACGCACAGGCGCTGCTGCTGCCCGCCCGACAGGCCGAGGCCCGACGAGTGGAGCTTGTCCTTCACCTCGTCCCACAGCGCCGCGCGGCGCAGCGCCGTCTCGACGATCTGGTCCATCTCGGCCCGGCTCTTGCGCTGGTAGAGGCGCACGCCGAAGGCGACATTGTCGTAGATCGACATCGGGAAGGGCGTCGGCTTCTGGAACACCATGCCGACGCGGGCGCGCAGGCCGGCGACGTCGACCGGCGAGCGGACCATCGCCGTATCGTCCCCGCCGCCGTCGCGATCGCGCAGCCGCTGCAGGCTCTTGCGGTCGGCGAGCACGTCATGCCCGTCGAGCAGGATGCGGCCGACGGCATGCTGCCTGGGATAGAGATCGTAGATCCGGTTGAGCGCGCGCAGCAGGGTCGACTTGCCGCAGCCCGACGGGCCGATCAGCGCGGTGATCTTGTGCCGCTCGACCGGCAGGTCGACCCCGTAGAGGGCCTGCGTCCTGCCATAGAAGAAGTCGAGCTTGCGCGCCTCGATCGCGAGCGCGTCGCGCGAGGGAAAGGCGAGATGGACTTCCTCGGACAGGTGCGACGGAAGGTCGGTCATGAACGGCGGGCCTCCCGGGCGACGATACGCCCGATGATGTTGATGGAGAGAACGGCGGCGGCGATCAGCAGCGCGCCGACCCAGGCCAGGCGCTGCCAGTCGTCATAGGCGGACAGCGCGAACTGGAAGATGGTGGTCGGCAGGCTGGCCATCGGCTGGGTCAGCTCGGTCGAGAAGAACTGGTTGCCGAGCGCGGTGAACAGCAGCGGCGCGGTTTCGCCGCTGATCCGGGCGAAACCGAGCAGCGCGCCGGTGACGAGGCCGGCGCGGGCCGACTTCCAGACGATCTTGCGGATCACGAAGGCGCGGCTGGCGCCGAGCGCCATGCCCGCCTCGCGCAGCGCGCTCGGCTGGAGGCTGAGGATGTCCTCGGTCGTGCGGGTGACGATCGGCATGGCGAGGATGGCGAGGGCGACGCCGCCCGCCCAGGCCGAGAAGCCGTGGAAGGGCCGCACCAATATCTCGTAGACGAACAGGCCGATCAGGATCGACGGCGCCGACAGCAGAACGTCGTTGAGGAAGCGGACGACCTGGCCGTAGCGGGTGGCGCCGCCATATTCGGACAGCCAGGTGCCGGCGAGGACGCCGACCACGACGGCGATCGCAAGGCCGATGCCGCACATGATCAGCGATCCCATGATCGCGTTCGACAGGCCGCCCTCGGAACCCGGCGCCGGCTGGGTCATGGTGAAGATCTTCGTGTCGAGCCCGCCGATGCCCTTGCTGAGCAGCGACCAGAGGATCAGCACCAGCGCGGTGAGCGCGATCAGCGTCGCGATCGCGGTCAGCACGATGAAGGCGATGTTGGAGATGCGGCGAACGAGAGCGCGGTCCATCGCTGTCCCCCTCAATGGCGCTGGCTGCCGAGGAGCGCGCGAGCGATCGCGAGCACCCCGAAGGTGATCAGGAAGAGGACGAGGCCGAGCGCGACGAGCGCGGCGCTGTGCATGTCGCTGGTCGCCTCGGCGAACTCGTTGGCGATCGTCGAGGCGATGGTCGAGCCCGAGGCGAACACCGAATCGGGGAAGCCATGGGCGTTGCCGATGATGAAGGTGACCGCCATCGTCTCGCCCAGCGCGCGGCCGAGGCCGAGCATGATCACGCCGACCATGCCGCGCCGGACATAGGGGATGACGACCGCGCGGATCACCTCGAACGGGGTGCAGCCGAGGCCGTAGGCCGCCTCGCGGAGCTGCGCGGGGACGGTCATGAACAGCTCGCGGAACACCGCCGCCATATAGGGCAGGATCATGATCGCGAGGATCACCGAGGCGGTGAAGATGTTGGCGCCGTTGGGGATGCCGGAGAACAGCGTCTCCTGCCAGGAGCCGGGCTCGGCCTCCATCATCAGCGGAAGCTGGACATGTTCGGCGAACCAGGGGGCAAGGACGAACAGGCCCCACATGCCGTAGACGATCGATGGGATGCCGGCGAGCAGCTCGACCGCGATCGCCACCGGCTGGGCCACCGGGCGCGGGCAGAATTCGACCAGGAAGACCGCCACGCCGATCGCGAGCGGCAAGGCCATCACCAGCGCCAGCAGCGCGGTGACCAGGGTGCCGACCACCGGCCCGGCCGCGCCGTAGACCTCGGTGACGGGGTTCCACTCGCTGGAGGTGAGGAAGCCGAAGCCGAAATGCTCGATCGCCGGCCAGCCGCCGATCGCGAGGCTGACGACCACCCCGCCCAGCGTGACCAGCAGCAGGGTCGCCGCCCCGAAGCAGGCGGCGTGGAACAGGGTCTCCCCCGTCGAGCCGGGCTTTCCGAAGCGTGCGGTGTCAGGTGGAGCAGCGCTGGCCATGTTTCCCTTTCAAGGCAACGGGGGCGACGCTATCGCCCCCGCTTCCCGCATCTGTGGCGCCGGTCGCGGCTCAGCGCGGAACATAGACGGGCTTGCGGCCCGCCGTCACGCTGGTCAACCATTGCTTGCGGACCAGGGTCTTCACGGCCGCCGGCAGCGGCACATAGTCGAGCTGCGCCGCCGAGGCATCGCCCGCCTTATAGGCCCAGTCGAAGAATTTCAGGACGCTGCCGCCCGTCGCCGGATCGGCCTGGTTGCGATAGACGAGGATGAAGGTCGCGCCGGTGATCGGCCAGGTCTTCGGGCCCGGCTGGTCGAGCAGCAGGACATAGTTGCCCGGCGCCTTGGCCCATTGCGCGCCCGCCGCAGCGGCGGCGAAATTGGCCGCGCCCGGAGCGACGAACTGGCCCGCCTTGTTCTGCAGCAGGACGAAGGTCGCCCGGTTCTGCTTGGCATAGGCATATTCGACATAGCCGATCGAGCCCATCGTCTGCTTGACGAAGGCCGAGACGCCGTCATTGCCCTTGCCGCCGATGCCGGTCGGCCAGGACACGGCGTCGCTGGCGCCGACCTTCTTCGCCCAGACCGGGTTCTTCATCGCCAGATAGGTGGTGAAGAGGAAGGAGGTGCCCGAGCCGTCCGAGCGATGGACGACGGTGATCGGCATCGGCATCAGCTTCACGCCGGGGTTGAGCCGCGCGATGCGCGGATCGTTCCACTTGCGGATGCCGCCCATGAAGATGTCGGCGAGGACCGCGCCGGTCAGCTTGATCTGGCCGGGCTTGACGCCGGGCAGGTTCACGATCGGAACCACGCCGCCCATCACGGTCGGGAACTGGTAGAGGCCTGCGGCCGCCAATTCGTCCGGCTTCAGCGGCTTGTCCGACGCGCCGAAATCGACGGTCTTCGCCTTGATCTGCTTGATGCCGCCGCCCGAGCCGATCGCCTGGTAGTTGAGGCCGATGCCGGTGGTCGCCTTGTAGGTCTCCGCCCATTTCGCATAGAGCGGCGCGGGGAAGGTCGCGCCCGCGCCCGAGATGTTGGCGGCATGGGCGGGGGAAACCATGCCCGAGGCGAGGACCAGGCCAGCGCTCAGCGCGGCGACGAAATGCTTGAGCATGAAAGATTCTCCGATGCCGGAGTCCTTCCGGCGCGAGGGCTCGCTTAATCCCGGGCTGTTACAGCAATGTTACACCGGATCGCCTTATGCGGCGGCGATGGGGCCTGTCCTGGCCCCATATCGTCACCGAACTGACATAAAAATGTAGCATCGGCGGATATCGATGCGGGATCGGGGATGGAGAGCCGAGCGCTCCACACCGCAACATCCTCACCCTGACGCAAATCGGAATCCATTGCCGCTCCGTCGAGATGGCGAGCGGCGTTCGGCGTCAGGCGGAAGCGATACGCTCCTATTCGGGTGGCGCGAATTTCGCCGCATGGGCCTCGAGCGTCGCATCGATCTCCTGCCTGGGATACCAGCGGCCGCGCACCATCACTCCCTCGATGCGGTCGGCATTGTCGATATCTTCGAGTGGATTTGCCGCGAGGAGCACCAGATCCGCGCTGGCGCCGGGAACGATGGTTCCGAACTGCCCGACGCGATCGAGATAGCGCGCCGGCTCGGCCGTCGAGGCGGCAAGCGCCTGATAGGGCGTCAGTCCGGCTTCGACGAAATGCTTGAGCTCGGTGTGCAGGGAAAAGCCGGGCACGACCACCAGCGCCGGTGAATCGGTGCCGGTGAGCAATGGCGCACCGGCGTCGCTCAATGCCTTGACGATGGCCAGCCGAACGGATCGACTGCCTTCCAGGTTCGACCGGTGCCGCGCGTCGAACACCTGGTTGAAGAGAGTGTCATCGCGCAGCTCGGCCGGAAGATATCTGCCCTCCGGCAGGCCCTGCCGCTTCTCGCGATCGAGCTCGTTGGTAAGACGATCGTAGACGACAAGTGTCGGATCGTTCCAGACGCCGGCCTTCTTCACCTTCGCCACGAGCTCCTCGATCTTTGCCGTCGTGCCGAAAGCGAAGCCCGTATAGAGATCGGGAATGCCAGCCGAGACCTTCGACGGGTCCGGCCAGAATGCCACGTCGAAGCCGGAGAGATGCTCGATCGACCGCATGCCCCGCAAGGCGTGGTCGAAGCTGACGAGCTGAGGCAGGTGGCCGGTGATCGGCAGCTTCTGCTTCCCCGCCTCGTCCACGACGGCGTCGAAGACATCGGTTCCCAGCGTCGAATAGACCTTGATGAAATCGAACCCTTTCCGCGCCGACCATCGGACATAGGCACGCGCGGCGTCCGGCTTGCCGAAAGCCATGGTATAGGAGGTGAGCGGGGGGTCTCCGTCCATGATCGCCGATGCCGTGAAGATGCGCGGCCCTTCGACTTTCCCGGCATTGATGGCGTCCCGGAGCAGGAGGTGAGGCTCGCCGCCTGCCATGTTCCTGACCGTGGTAACGCCGTTGGCGATGAACAGGTCGAGGAAGGCCCGCGCGGCATCCGGGGAAACGCTCCCCTCGGCCGACCCGTTGATCGTCGGACCGCCAACCGGGATGTGGACGTGCATGTCGCTCAAGCCCGGAATGACATAGCGGCCACGGCCATCGATAAGCTTGCCGCCCTTCGGGGGCAGCGTCGAGGCGGCCGGGCCGTAGCGGAGGATATGGCCGTCATGGACGAGAAGCGTCTGGTCCGGAATCACCCGTTCCCGGTCCATCGGGATGACCGAGACATGGGTGATCGCGAAATCCTCGGCCCGCGCTTGCGCGGTTGCGATCGCCAGCGAAAGCAGCAAGGCCGCACCGGCACCGGACGCCCGCGAGAGATGCTTCCTGTTGCTGGAATTGCGCATCCATATCCCCCTTTTTCCTGGCCTTTTGACGCCCCGCGCGAAAGCCGGCGATCGGCTCGCGAGTCGCGACGGATTATTTGGTCCAAAATATGGACCTTTTAGCGGAAGGCGCAATAGCTATCGTTTCGGCATGGTATCGGATCAAACGCAGCAATCCGATCGCCTCAGCCTTTCTGTCAGGGCTGACAGAATAAGTTTGCCCCGATGGCGCGCTTGGGCTTGACGAAAATGTGACCGAGCGGTACGTGCCTGTTCATACCACGTACCGATCTGTCACATCTTGTCAGGGGACACAACGCCATGGCCTATCTGGGCTTCACCCCCCTCGATGGGGAAAGCAGGACGGCGACGGCCTCCGACGCGGGGCTGTTCTCGTCCACCGAACTCCGCGTGATCAGCCTCGCCGAGCGCATCGACGCGACGCGGGAGATCGCGCCGCACAGCCGCTTCGGCCGCTTCGTCGAATGGGCGCTCGGCGTCCGCCTCGCCCGTCCGCTCGCCGATCCGCGGCTGGAAAGCCTGCGCCGCTTCGCCTCGCTGGCCCGCCACCATGCCGACGAACTGGGCGACGACGACGTCGGCAGCTTCCTGGCCTCGGGCTATTCGCGCGGCCAGGCGCAGGGCCTGCTCGCCTATCTCCGCGGCGAGGGCCGGCGCAGCCGGCTCGCCTGAACCGAACTCCCCGCCGGATCCCTGCGGCGGGGCGGGGGGTGGGCACACGGCCCCGTGACGCGATCCGGCTTCCCCCCATTGGCCGTCGATCGCAGCCCACCCCCAACCGGGGTCCGTCGAGGGACCGTCATGCTGAACTTGTTTCAGCATCCACCCAGCAACTTGGACGGGTTATGAGATAGCCGGCCTGCACGCCGCAGGATTCTCTACGGCATAGCCAAGCCTCCCGGTGGATGCTGAAACAAGTTCAGCATGACGTGCGGAGTGAACGGCGTGGAAATCAGATCCGCTTGGCCAGCGCCTCGAGCTGGTCGGTCGCGATGCCCCAGCCCTCATGGAATCCCATCGCCTCGTGCTGGGCCTTGTCCTCGGCGGTCCAGTGGCGGACGGTCGCGGTGTAGCGGGTCTTGCCGGCTTCGTCGGCGAAGGTGAGGATGCCGGTCATGAACGGCTTCTCCGACGGTTCCCAGGCGCTGGTGAAGGCGTCGGTGAAGACCAGCTTCTCGTTCGGGACGACCTCCAGATAGACGCCGGGATTGGGCATCTCCTGCCCTTCGGGACCGCGCATCACGATCAGGCACGAACCGCCGGGCCGCAGATCGACCTCGGCCTTCGACACGCCCCAGGGCGGCGGGCAGAACCACAGCGGGATCAGCTCGGGATCGGTCCAGCAGCGGAACAGCTTGTCGCGCGGCGCGTCGATCAGGCGGGTCAGGGTGAGGTCGTGCATCTGGCATCTCCTATCGTCTGCGTCGGTACGACGATGGCGGCGCGTCCGATCCGACAGCCGGTCCGCATTTATCTGGCCATATCTATTTGGGCTGCGATAGCCGATCGAGCTGCTGGCGGATATAGGCCGCCTCCGCCGCCGAGCCGGCCAGGCCGATCGCCCGGCCGAACGCGGCGCGCGCCTCTTCCGCCCGGCCGAGCTGATCGAGGAAGGCGCCCCGCGCGCCATGATAATAGAAATAGCCGTCGAGCCGTTCGCCGAGCGGCGCGATCAGGTCGAGCGCCGCCTCGGGCCCCGACAGCCGGCCGAGCGCGACCGCCCGGTTGAGCGTCACCACCGGCGAGGGCTGCATCCGTTCGAGCGTCGCATAGAGCCGCTCGATCCCGGCCCAGTCGGTGTCGGCGGCGGTCTTCGCCCGCGCGTGGAGCGCCGCGATCGCCGCCTGCACCTGATAGGGGCCGGGCCGGCGATGCCGCATCGCCTTGTCGAGCAGCGCCAGCCCCTCGGCGATCATCGCGCCGTCCCAGCGGCCGCGATCCTGATCCTCGAGCAGGACGACCTGCCCCTCCCCGTCGAGCCGCGCCGCACTACGCGCATGCTGGAGCAGCATCAGCGCGGCCAGCGCGAGGATCTCGGGCTCGGACGGGAACAGCCGCAGCAGCAGCCGGCCGAGCCGGATCGCCTCGCGACACAGCGGCTCGCGCGCGCCGGCCTCCGCGCCGCTCGCCGAATAGCCTTCGTTGAAGATCAGGTAGACCATCGCGGCGACCGCCCCCAGCCGCTCGGCCCGCTCGATCGGCCCCGGCGTCTCGAACGCCACGCCGCTGTCGGCGATGCGCGCCTTGGCGCGGGTGATGCGCTGCTCCATCGCCTTCTCGCCGACCAGGAAGGCGCGCGCGATCTGCGCCACGGTCAGGCCGGAGACGATGCGCAGCGCCAGCGCGATCGCGCCGGTGACGGGCAGGTCGGGATGGCAGCAGACGAACAGCAGCCGCAATATGTCGTCGCGATACTGGCCCTCGTCGAGCCGGTCGGCGAGCCCGGCCTCAGCATCGTCGAGGTCGGAAAGCTGGTCCTCGGGCGGCAGCGCCTCGGTCCGCGCCGCCTTGCGCACCGCATCGATTCCGCTGTTGCGGCCGACCAGGATCAGCCAGGCGGCGGGATCGCGCGGCGCCCCCTGCTCGGGCCAGCGCGCCAGCGCGCGCAAACAGGCCTCCTGATAGGCCTCCTCGGCCAGGTCCATGTCGCGGAAATAGCGGAGCAGCGCGGCCACCGCGCGCGGCCGGGCCGACGCCAGCGCCGCGTCGATCCAGGCGAGGTCGGTCACGAAGCCTCCACCTGCGCCTCGCCCGGCCGGTAGAGCATCAGCGGCCGCACCTCGTGCGCGCCGGCCGAGCCGCTCGCCCGGCCGAGTTCGGCCGCGACCTCGATCGCGGCGTCGAGGCTGTCGCAATCGACGACGTAGAAGCCGAGGAGCTGTTCCTTGGTTTCGGCGAAGGGGCCGTCGAGCACCAGCGGCTCGGCACCCTTGCGCACCGTGGTCGCCGCCGTCGTCGGCATCAGCCGGGCGACGGGGCCGAGCCGCCCTTCGGCGCGAAGCCGGTCCTGCACCGCGCCCAACCGCGCCATCACCGCCGTCTCGGTTTCCGCGCTCCAGGCGCCGACCACCTCTTCGGAATCATAGCAGAGGATCGCGTACAACATGCCCATCTCCTTGTCCGGCAGCGCCCCATGATCGCGTCCGCGCGACGGCCGTGCAACCGCCTGCCTCTACGACGCGGAACTGACCCACGATCCGACAGGAAGCGCAACGCGCCCGTCAAAAAATCTTCGCCGTCCTCGGGCATAGGGGGCGCACCGCAGCGGCCGAGGGGTGCGTGCCGCGCCGACGAACATGCGGAGGATCATCGATGGACGGGATCGTGCGGCGGGGCCTGTCCCGCCGGCAGGGCGCGCTCGTGCTGTTGCTGGGTAGCCTGTTGCTGCTGCTCGCCCGCGCGGCGCGGCGCGGGAGCAGCCGCCCTTTATCCCGCCCCACACGGCGACGCCGGCCTGTCGGTGATGACCTATAATGTCGAGGCGCCCTGGCCCGCCCGCTTCGGGCGCGGCGACGCGCTGGCGCGGATCGGCGAACGGCTGGCGGCGCTGCGCGCGACCGGCGCCCAGCCGCGCGTCGTGCTGTTGCAGGAGGCCTTTTCGGACGACGCCAAGGCGATCCGCGCGGCATCGGGCCATCGCTATGCCGCCTTCGGCCCCGACGACGCCCTCGCCGGTCCGCCGACGCGCTCCCCCGCCGATCGCGCCTTCGCGGCCGAGGCCTCCTTCCTGAAGGGCGAGCGGAGCGGCAAGCTGCTCGACAGCGGGCTCGTCATCCTGTCGGACTATCCGATCCTGTCGGTGCGCCGCGCCGCCTTCCCCGCCGCCGCCTGCGCCGGCTATGACTGCCTCGCCAACAAGGGGATGGTCATGGCGGTGGTCGCGGTGCCGGGCGCGCCGGGCCCGATCGCCGTGGTCAACCTCCACCTCAATTCGAAGCGCGCCTCGGGCGTCGCGATCGAGCGCGCCGACGCCGCCTTCCGCCAGCAGGTGGCGGCGCTCGACCGCTTCCTGGCGGCCAACCATGTCCCCGGCATGCCGATGATCGTCGGCGGCGACTTCAACATCGGCCGCAGCGCCGCGCGCCGGACGATGGTGATGGAGGTGCTGGCGCGCCACCACGGCACGGCGCCGGCCGACGCGCTGTCGGCCTGCACGGGCGTCTGCCGCGACGGCCTGTCCGCCGACGCCCGCGAGGCGCGCCGTCGCGCCAAGGACTGGCAGTTCCTGATCCCCGGCGCCGCCGCCGACCTGACGGTGCGCCGCATCGCCACCCCGTTCGGCCGCGAGGCCGACGGATCGATGCTGTCGGACCATGTCGGCTACACCGCCTATCTGACGATGGCGGCGAACCCGGCCTGACCTAACCGATCACATCCCCATCGACTGGCGCAGGAAGGCATCGCTGTCGCGGAGCATCCGTGCGCGCATCGCGCCGTCCTCGATCTGGTGGTCGCGGTTCTCGAAGATCACCGTCTTGTGCGGGACGCCGGCCGCGGCCAGCGCCCGGTCCATCACCCGCGTCTGCTCGACATTGACGTTGCGGTCCATCGTGCCGTGGAACAGCATCACCGGGGCCTTGATCTGCGCCGCGTTGCGCGCGGGCGATCCCTGCAGCACCTGCGGTCCCGATCCGATGAAGTCGCTGACGAGGCGATAATCGCTCCACCAGCGCGACTGCTCCTTGAGCAGCGGCAGGTCGGTCACCGGGGCGATCGCGACGATCGCCTTGAACAAGGCGGGGTCGACCACCGCCGACTGGAGCGCCGCATAGCCGCCATAGGACCAGCCGACCGCCGCGAGCTTGCTGGGATCGGCGATCCCCTGCTTGATCATCCAGCGCGCCCCGTCGCCGATGTCGGAGACCGCCGTCGGCCAGGACTTGAAGCCGTTCTGCAGATACCAGTCGTCGCCATAGCCGGTCGACCCGCGGAAATTGGGCTGCAGCACGGCGAAGCCGCGCGCCGCATAATATTGCGCCAGCCAATCGAAACCCCATGTGTCGCGCGCGCCGGGGCCGCCATGCGGCATGACGATCGCGGGGAGGTTCTTGCCCGCGCTGCCGGCCGGCAGGGTCAGATAGCCGGGGATCATGGTGCCGTCGGCGGCCGGATAGGACACCGGCTTCATCTCGGCGAGCTGGACGCCTTCGAGCTGCGGCCGGTTCGGCTGGAAGGTCGCCATCTGCTTGGTCGTCCGGTCGAGGATATAATAGACGCCCGGATCCTTGTCGCTGCCCGCCCAGATCAGCAGCTTCTTCTCGTCCATGCTCGAATCGACGATGCGGACCATCGGCTGCCCCGGCAGCGCCTTGGCCAGCGAGTCCCTGAGCTTGGCGAGGTCCGCGTCGAAATAGACCGCCTGGCGGATATCGGTGGCATAGCTGGCGCCGATCACGCGGTTGCGCCGGCCGATATGGATCAGCTTATCGACGTCGACATCGAGCCGCGAATAGACCAGTTCCTCCTTGAGCGATCCGTCGAGCGCGATGCGATAGACGGCCTTGAGGCCGTTCTTCTTGCGGAAGCCATAGACGGCGTTGCGCTCATAATCGACCGAGTCCGGCTCGAACCCATCCTCGGTGACATAGTTGTAATCGGACAGCGGCTCCCATTTCTTGCTGCCCGCCTGCCGGTAATAATAGCGGATCACGCCGCTGTCGCGGCCACCCTCATTCTGCTGGATCGCCTTGATCCGCAGCGTGCCGTGGCCGTCGCTGATATAGGTGGAGACATCCTGCTGGGCGCTTTCGACGCGCGACGAGCTGAGCGTGCGCGTGTCGACCTTGTCCACCGTCATGCCTTCCTCGCTCTTGCCCAGGCGCGTGCCCAGGCGGGAGTCGGGAAGCTGGTTGCGGGTCATCAGGACGTTGCCATCCTCCTCCGGCAGCCAGTCGATCACCTCGCCGCCGCGCAGGTTGTAGCCGCGCGAATTGCTGTTGTGCATCGCGCTGAGCATGCGCGGATTGCCGCCATTGGCGTCGATCGCGACGACCCGCGAATAGGGGATGATACCCGCATTGGCCAACTCGGCGGGCTGGGCGAGGCCCCATATCCCGCACACCAGCCGGTCGTTGGCGATCCAGTTGCAGTCCGACAGGCGATCGGGCTCGCCGTTCATGGCGAAGGCGACCTTGGGCTCCTTGTCGATCCCGGGCGCGAAAGTCAGCAGCGCCGAGCCCTGCCCCGCGGTCGGGACGACATAGGCCAGCCGCGATCCGTCGGGCGACAGGCTGATCTGCTCGATCTGCTCGCGCGCGCCGAAGGCGGTCGCGAGATCGGTCTGCGCCGATGCGCCCGTAGCGGCCAGCGCCAGCGCGGCCGCGATCCATCTGACAGTCATAAGCCCTCCCTGTACGGGGCCCTGTTTAGGGGCACCGGCCGCTCGGGCAAGCGCAATCCTGTCCATAATCGAACAACTTACCCGATCGCCCCCATCGCGGCGGCGACCCAGGCGCCCCACGCGGCGAGCGCCAGAAAGGGGCCGAAGGGCAGCCGCGAGGTCGCGCCGAGGCGGCGGCCCACCAGCGACAGGAGCAGCGCTGCCGCCAACCCCGCCAGCGCCGCGCCGAGCAGGACGATCGGCAGCATGCGCCAGCCGAGCCACAGGCCGATCGCCCCGAACAGCTTGGGGTCGCCGCCCCCCATCCCGTCGCGGCCGCGCAACCGGCGATAGCCGTGGCGCACCGCCTCCAGCAGCAGGAAACCCGCCACGCTGCCGATCAGCCGGTCGGCAAGATCGGGCGGCAGTCCGGCCAGTCCGACGACCAGCCCGGCCAGCGCCAGCACGATCGTCAGCCGGTCGGGCAGCCAGAAATGGCGGAGGTCGAGCAGCGCCAGGGCGAGCAGCAGCCAGCCGAACAACGCCCCGGCGATCGCCTGCTGGAGATCGGGGGCTGCCGCCACGCCGATCGCGCCGATCGCCGCGCCGAGCAGCTCGGCGAGCGGATGGACGGGGTCGATCCGGCCGCCGCAACAGGCCGCCCGGCCACGCTGCACGGCATAGCTCAGGACGGGCACGAGCCGCGCCGGGCCGAGCGGCGCGCCGCACCCGTCGCAGGCGGAACGGCCGCGCGCCGCCGACCGGCCCTGCGGCCAGCGGACGACGATCGTCGCGATGAAGCTGCCGAAGATCACCCCCAGCAGCGCGCCTGCCGCGATCAGCATTGCGGTCCCAATCCCCTGCCGCCCGCTGTCATGGGGCCGTCATGCAGTCATGCAATAGGGCCGGGCGGAAGGATAGTGGTCACGCTTATGCATAACATCGGAAGCTGTCAGTGGAGCCTGCTCGGCCGGCTGCTGATGTTCGCCACCCGCAACGCGACCGCGCCCGCTCCATCCCCTCAGAGGTTGAGCAAGGCCGGGTCGCCGCCCTGCGCGGTGATGTTCACCGACAAGGCCCGCTCGGTCGCGTAGCGCAGCAGCGCATGCGGACCGCCGGCCTTCGGGCCGGTGCCCGACAGCCCCTCCCCGCCGAACGGCTGGACGCCGACCACCGCGCCGATGATCGAGCGGTTCACATAGACATTGCCGGCCGGCACCAGCTCGCGCACCTCCTCGGCGAAGCGCTCGATCCGGCTGTGGACGCCGAGCGTCAGGCCATAGCCGCGCGCGGCGAGCCGCCCCGCGACCTTGGCGAGATCGGCCGGATCGTAGCGGACGATGTGGAGGATCGGGCCGAACACCTCGCGCTCCAGATAGTCGGCGGCGGGAATCTCGGCCATCAGCGGCGCGAAGAAGTCGCCGCCCTCGGGCGCCGCGCATTCATGCAGGATCACCGCCTCGCGCGACAGCCGCTCGCGATGCGCGGCGAGCGCCGCCTTCGCCTCGGCGTCGATCACCGGGCCGACGTCGGTCGCGGGATCGGCCGGATCGCCGATGACGAGCGCCTCCATCGCGCCCTTCAGCGTCGCGACCAGTTCGTCGGCGCTGTCGCGCGGCACGAACAGCAGCCGCAGCGCCGAGCAGCGCTGGCCCGCCGAGCCGAAGGCCGACAGGACGACGTCGTCGACCACCTGCTCGCGCAGCGCGGTGGTGTCGACGAACATGCCGTTGAGGCCGCCCGTCTCGGCGATGAATGGGATGATCGGCCCGTTGCGCGCGGCGAGCTGGCGGTTGATCGCCCAGGCGGTCTCGGTGCCGCCGGTGAAGGCGACGCCATCGATCCCGGGATGGTTGACGATCGCGCCGCCGACGGTGGCGCCGTCGCCGGGCAGCAGCGCCAGCAGGTCGGGGTCGAGCCCCGCCTTGTGGAACAGGCGGACGGCGCGCGCCGCGACCAGCGGGGTCTGTTCGGCCGGCTTGGCGAGCACCGCGTTGCCCGCCGCCAGCGCCGCCGCGATCTGGCCGGTGAAGATGGCGAGCGGGAAGTTCCACGGGCTGATGCAGGCGAAGACGCCGCGCCCGGCCAGTTCGAGCTGGTTGGTCTCCCCCACCGGCCCCGGCAACACCGCCGGCGCGCCGAACTGCCGCTCGGCCAGGTCCGCATAATAGCGGCAGAAGTCGACCGCCTCGCGGACCTCGGCGACGCCGTCGTTGAGCGTCTTGCCCGCCTCCAGCGAGAGCAGCGCGATCAGCGGGTCCATCTCCGCCTCCAGCGCGTCGCCCATCGCCCGCAGCACGGCGGCGCGACCGGCGCCGCCCAGCCGGTTCCAGCCGGGCTGCGCGGCGCGCGCGGCCGCGATCGCGCGGTCGATGTCGGCGGGGGTCGCGGTCGACGCATAGCCGATCACCCGGCCGCGATCGGCGGGGCTGGTCACCGGATCGGAGGCGGCGGCAATCAGCCGGCCCCGGATGATCGCGCCCGAGGTCTCGCGCTCGCCCGCGGTCAGCACGGCCGTCTTCGCCGCCAGCCCCCGCGCCTCGACCAGCGAATAGTCGCGGCCGGGCGGGTTGCGGCGCGACGGGCCGTAGATGTCGGCCGGCAGCGCGATCCGCGCGTGGCGCCGGGGATGCGCCTCGACCGCCGCGATCGGATCGGCGACCACCAGCTCGGCGGGCACCCGCTCGTCGAGCAGCGCGTGGACGAAGCTGGTGTTGGCGCCGTTCTCCAGCAGGCGGCGGACCAGATAGGGGAGCAGCTCCTCATGCCCGCCGACCGGCGCATAGGCGCGCAGGCGCAGCTCGCCGTACCGCTTCCCGGCGGCGGCGTAGAGCGCCTCGCCCATGCCGTGGAGGCGCTGATGCTCGATCGTCACGCCCGCGCCGTCGGCCATGCCGCGCACCGCCGCCAGGGTGTGGGCGTTGTGGCTGGCGAACTGCGGATAGAGCGCCGGGCTCGCGTCGATCAGCGCCTTGGCGCAGACCAGATAGGAGAGGTCGGTCGCCGCCTTGGTGGTGAAGACCGAATAGTCGGGCCGGCCCGCGACCTGCGCCTTCTTGATCTCGCTGTCCCAATAGGCGCCCTTGACGAGCCGGACCATGATCCGCCGCCCGCTGCCCTCTGCCAGCGCCCGCAGCGCGCCGATCACCGCCAGGCCGCGCTTCTGATAGGCCTGGACGACGACGCCGAGGCCCTTCCACTCGCCCAGCTCGGGCTCCTTCACCAACCGCTCGATCATCTTCAGCGAGATGACGAGCCGGTCGGCCTCCTCGGCGTCGATCGCGAAGTTGAGGTCGTGGCGCGCGGCGATCAGCGCGAGCCGCCTGACGCGCGGATAGAGCTCCTCCCAGACGCGCGCCTCCTGCACCGCCTCATAGCGGGGGGACAGCGCCGACAGCTTGACCGAGACGCCATGGCCGAGTTCGGGGCCGGCGCCATCCGCCGCCTTGCCGACCGCCTCGATCGCATCGGCATAGATCTTCTCGTAGCGCGCGGCGTCGGCGGCGGTGCGGGCCCCCTCGCCCAGCATGTCGAACGAGCAGAGATAGCCTTCGCGCCTGGCGCGGGCGAGCGCGTCGCCGATGGTGCGGCCGAGCACGAACTGCTCGCCCATCATCTTGACCGCGGCGCCGACCGCCTGGCGGATCACCGGCTCGCCGAGCCGGGCGGTGATGCGCTTGAGGAAGCCGCCCAGGTCGTTCTTCGCCTCCTCGTCGACGTCGACGAGCCGGCCGGTCAGCATCAGCCCCCAGGTCGAGGCGTTGACGAACAGGCTGTCCGACTGGCCGAGATGGCTGGCCCAGTCGGCCGATCCGATCTTCTCGGCGATCAGCCGGTCGCGGGTGTCGGCGTCGGGGGTGCGCAGCAGCGCCTCGGCCAGGCACATCAGCGCCAGCCCCTCGCGCGTGCCAAGCGAGAATTGCTGGAGGAAGCTCTCGACCACGCCCTGCTTCTTCGTCGCGCCGCGCGCGCCCTCGACCAGCGCGGTCGCCTCGGCGACGACGTCGGCGCGGTCCCGCGGGCCGAGCGGCTGGCGCTCGAGCAGGGTGCGCACCACCTCGCCCTCATCGGCATATTTGCCGGCGTCGATCATGTCCCAATTCGAAAGCAGGCTGGCCATCACATCCTCCGGCGATCGGCGATGATTCCCGATACATCTCCATGATATTGCCAATCTTGCCGAAGGTGCTTCATATTATGATGGCACACTCCGAATGGATAACCGGATTATGGCGGCCGAACCGAAGCATGTTCCGATCGACGAGACCGACCGCCGCCTGCTGAGGGCGTTGCAGGAGGACGGCCGAATCACCAACCAGGCGCTGGCGCAGCGCTGCGGCCTGTCGCCGGCGGCCTGCTTCGACCGGGTGAAGCGGCTGCGCGAGCGCGGCGTGATCACCGGCTATACCGCGCTGCTCGACCCCGAGAAGCTCGATCAGGCATTGATGATCTTCATCGAGGTGTTGCTCGACCGCACCACCGACGACGTGTTCAGCGCCTTTTCCGACCATGTCCGCCGCGTACCGCAGGTGATGGAATGCCATATGGTGGCGGGCGGCTTCGACTATCTGCTCAAGGTCCGCGTGTCGGACATGTCGGCCTATCGCAGCTTCCTGGGCGACATCCTGACGGCGATGCCGGGGGTGCGCGAGACGCGCACCTATGCGGTGCTGGAAGAGGTCAAGCTGACCACCCGACTGGCGGTGTGAGGCCCCCATCCGCCGCCGCCGCAGACGGGGTGGCCCAGCGCCGGAACCAGCCCGCCGATTCGCCCGGCATCATTTCGGATTCGTAATCTTATTCGCAGTGCAGCGCGGAATTCCGCCACTATCCTGACATTGTTGAAAGTATGAACCCAGGTTGAACCGACCGCCACAGAACGGTAATGAATGGGGCATAACAGCACAGGCGAGGGGCACGAAAAAGTGGCGATGACGGTGTCATCGACCAGTCTTTCTGGTGCGCCGCACAAACCGAATGTCCATCGCCCGGTGCGAAAAAGGGGACCTACAATGCGGAACTTCAATCTCGGCTGCGCCGCGGGCGCAATCGCTGTCGCCATCGTCGCGAGCGCTCCGGCCCTCGCCCAGGAAACCACCTCGTCGATCCAGGGCAACGTCACCGCGAACGGCGCGCCCGTCGCCGGTGCGACCGTCACCATCACCCATGTGCCGTCGGGCACCCGGTCGACGCTGACCACCGACGGCTCGGGCAGCTTCAACGCCAACGGCCTGCGCATCGGCGGCCCCTTCACCGTCGTCGTCAACGCGCCGGGCTATCCGACCTCGCAGGTCACCGACATCCACACCGTGATCGGCCAGCCCTATTCGCTGCCGATCGAGCTCGCCGAACAGGGCGGGCAGGAGATCATCGTCACCGCGAGCAGCATCAAGAACGCCCGCACCGTCTCGCAGGGGCCGGCGACGGTCCTCACCACCAGCGACATCGCGCAGGTCGCCACGATCAACCGCGACATCCGCGACCTGATGCGCCGCGACCCGTTCGCCCGGCTCGACGACACCCCCTCGGGCGGCCGCGCGGTCTCCTTCGCGGGCCAGAACGCCCGCTTCAACCGCTTCACCGTCGACGGCGTGCCGATCACCGACAATTTCGGCCTCAACCCGGACGGCCTTCCCAGCCGCCGCTCGCCGATCCCGCTCGACGCGGTCGGCCAGTTCCAGACCAAGGTCGCGCCCTATGACGTCCGCGAGGGCAATTTCCAGGGCGGCGTGATCAACATCGTGCTCCGGTCGGGCACCAACGACTTCCAGGGCACCGGCTTCTACGCCTATTCGTCGGACGAGCTGAGCGGCAAGAAGACCAAGAAGGGGCCCGGCGTCCCGACCGGCAAGGTCACCCTGCCGAACTTCACCTACAAGAATTACGGCGCCGAGCTGTCGGGCCCGATCATCAAGGACAAGCTGTTCTTCATGGTCGCCGGCGAGAGCATCCGCGCGCCGCGCCCGATCTCGGAGGGCCCCGGCGACAACAATGCCGGCACCGCGATCCCCAACCTGACCCAGGCGATGGTCGACAACGTCGTCGACATCGCCAAGAGCCGCTACAATTACGACGCGGGCGAGGTGCTCAACACCAACGGCGACAAGGACGACCGCCTGGTCGCCAAGCTCGACGCCAACCTGTCGGAAACGCAGCGCCTCTCGCTGACCTACGCCTATGCGAAGGATCAGATCTACCTGACGAACAACGTCAACACCGGCACCTCGGCCCCCGGCCTCGGCCTCTCGTCGAACGCCTATGTCCAGGGCAACAAGCTGCACACCGGCGTGCTCCAGCTCAACTCCGACTGGTCGGACGACTTCTCGACCGAGGCGCGCGGCTTCTACAAGAAATATGTCCGCCTGCAGGACCCGCTGATGGGCCGCGGCTTCGCCCAGTTCCGGGTCTGCACCGCGCCGACCTCCGACCGCGGCTCGGGCACGCCGACCAGCAACACCGAGGCGACGAGCTGCCCGTCGGGCGTGCCGATCGTGTCGATCGGCCCGGACAATTCGCGCCAGACCAACGCGCTCAACACGGAGACCTTCGGCGGCTCGTTCCAGGCGCGCCTGACCCGGGGCGACCATGACATCCGCGCCTTCACCGAATATTCGCATGTGAAGGTGTTCAACGCCTTCCTGCAGAACACGGCCGGCAACTATTATTTCGACTCGATCGCCGACTTCCAGGCCGGCAACGCGCAGAGCCTGCAATATCAGAACGCGATCCCGTCGCTCGATCCCGACGACGCGGCCGCCAAGTTCAGCTACCAGACCTACACCTTCGGCCTCCAGGACACCTGGCGTCCCGATCCGACCTTCACCCTGTCCTACGGCCTGCGCTACGACCTGTACGGCGGCGAGAGCCGGCCGGCGTTCAACCCGAACTTCCTGAACCGCTACGGCTTCAACAACATCTCCTACCTCAACGGCCGCGGCCTGCTGCAGCCGCGCCTCGGCTTCGACTGGAAGCCCACCTCGCGCCTCGCGGTGCGCGGCGGCGGCGGCATCTTCGGCGGCGGCGCGCCCGACGTCTATGTGTCGAACAGCTTCTCGAACACCGGCATCCTGACCAACACCCAGACGATCCGGATGAACAACGACGGCAGCTTCAACGTGCCGGGGCTGACCGGCGCCGGGGCGGCCACGGTCGGCGGCGCGGCGCTGGTCGGCGTCGACGGCACCGTGATCCGCGACGCGGTGAACCAGTATATCGCCAACGGCTCGATCATCGCGGCCTCGACCACCAACGCGCTGGATCCGAACTTCAAGATCCCGTCGCAGTGGCGCGCCACCATGTCGTTCGACTATCGCGCGAACCTCGGCTTCCTCGGCGACGACTGGCAGTTCGGCCTCGACCTGCTCTACTCGAAGGTCCGCAACCAGGTGTTCTTCACCGACATCCGCTCGGTGCCGATCGCCGGATCGCTGACCCCCGACGGCCGCCAGCGCTATACCGGCCTGCTCGGCTTCAACGACAGCAATGCCGACTATTTCCTGACCAACACCAAGAAGGGCCGCAGCTACATCGCCGTCGCCCGCCTGGACAAGGCGTGGGATTTCGGCCTGTCGGCCGGCATCCGCTTCACCTATCAGGACATCAAGGACCAGGCGCCGGCGACCTCGTCGACCGCGTCGTCCAACTATGGCAACGGCGCCTTCCTGGACGCCAACGGCGCCGCCTACGGCATCTCGAACGACCAGGTGAAGTACAACATCAAGTACAACCTGTCGTTCGAGCGTGAGTTCTTCGGCGACAACAAGACGACGATCTCGCTGTTCGGCGAGACCCGCATCGGCCGTCCGTACAGCTACACCATGTTCGACCCGTCGTCGGGCCGCAGCCCGGTGTTCGGCACGGTCGGCAGCGGTTCGCGCTACCTGCTCTACGTGCCGAAGATCGGCGGCGATCCGCTGGTCTCCTACGACTCGGACGCCACCCAGGCGGCGTTCGAGAACTTCGTCCGGACCTCGGGCCTGGAGAAGTATCAGGGCAAGATCGCGCCGCGCAACAAGTTCAACTCCAAGTGGTTCACCCGTTTCGACCTGCACCTGTCGCAGGAAGTGCCGACGGGCCTGGGCGACTCGAAGGTGACCTTCTTCGCGGACATCGAGAACTTCACCAACCTGATCAACAAGAAGTGGGGCCAGATCCGCGAATACGCCTTCCCCTACACCTCCGCGCCGATTCGCGTCGCCTGCCTCACCACGGCCGGCAACGCCAATGGCAAGGGGACCAAGGCGACCAACTCGTCGCAGACCTGCGCCCAGTATCAATATTCGCAGTTCACCCAGCCGACCGACACGATCTATTCGAGCCAGTCGCTCTATGCGATCCGCGTCGGCGTGCGCTTCTCCTTCTGATCCGAAGGACCGCACCGGAAAATGGGGGCTCCGCCACGGCGGGGCCCCTTTTTCGTTCCGGAACCCCCTGTTCCGGGTTGTTTCGGGACTGGCCAGCCGCCCCGATTTGCGCCACCTAGGCGGCGATGGGTCTGGTAAGGTCGTTCGCTGCATTCTGTCTGTCGCTGATCGGCGCCACCGCCGCCCATGCGGCATCGCCGATCACCCTGTGCGAGGGGGTGTGGCTCGACGCCACGCGCGGCCGGCCGGTGCCGGTGCGGATACGCATGCCCGCCGGGCGCGAGAAGGTCGGCGTCATCCTGTTCAGCCACGGCCTCGGCGGCTCGCTCGACGCGGGGACGATCTGGGCGCATGCCTGGGCGGAGGGCGGCTTCGCGGTCGTCAACATCCAGCATGAGGGCAGCGACAGCGCGATCTTCGGCAAGCCGGGCTTCAAGTCGGCGCTCAACGGCGAGCAGCTCGCCGCCCGCGCGCGCGACATCCAGTTCGTGATCGGCGAGCTCGGCCGGCGCCTGCTCGAAGGGCCGTGCGACCTCCAGCGGATCGACCTCAACCGGATCGGCGTCGCCGGCCACAGCTTCGGCGCCCAGACCATCCAGGCGATCGCGGGGCAGAGCTTCCCGGTCAAGATCGAGCCGCCGCTGAGCGATCCCAGGGTGCGGGCGGCGGTCGGCCTCAGCCCCTCGCCCCCGCTCACCGGATCGCCCGAGAGCGCCTTCGCGACGATCCGCATCCCGTTCCTGTCGATCACCGGCACCGCCGACGCGGTGCCCTTCGTCACGCCGATCACCGCGCTCCAGCGGCAGCAGCCCTTCCGGCTGATGCCGCCGGGCGAGAAATATCTGCTGGTGCTGAAGGACGGCACCCACGAGATGTTCGCGGGCCAGCTGTTCCGCACCACGCTGAACGGCGAGCCGACCCCGCACATCCGCAACACGGTGATCGCGACGACGCTGGCCTTCTGGTACGCGACGCTCGGCCATGACAAGCGGGCGCTGCAATGGCTGCAGAGCCCGACCGGCCTGCGCGCCGGCCTGCCACCCGGCGACGTCTTCGAGAGCAAATAGGGATCGCGCGCGCCATGGCCCGAGCGGATCAGACCGACATCGCCCTGCGGATCGTCATCGAGCGGCCGGTGATCGGCGTGCTCCACAGCCTGCAAGGCAAGGACGACCTTCCGCTGGACCCGAAAAGCTCGCTCGGCGGCGAAGCCCTGGTCTTCGACGTCCCGATCCGCGTGGCCCCCGGCCCCAAATTCTTCGGGGAGCAGGTGCGCCGCGAAGGTCCGGTCCGGCGGTTCGTCTATATCCGGGTGGGCCAGCTGGCCGGCGATCCGGCGTCTCCCTGGTCGCGCAGGATCAAGATCGACATCCACGACATCGGGGATGCGCTGCTGGATCGTGCGATGCAGGGCGATGCCGTGATCGAAACGACGATCGACGGAACCGGCGCGGACGGTACGCCGGCCTGCGCCACGGTGCGGCCCATGGCCCGGCGCATCGCTCCGCGCTGAGACGGGGGCATTCCCTGGAACGTCGCGCCTTGAATATGACCCGCTCCGCCTGAGGAGCCACCGAGCTTGGCGAAGTGGCGTCTCGAAGGCCCTTCGAGACGGGCTTCGACTTCGCTCAGCCCTCCTCAGGGTGAGCGGATAGGGCGGCCGCGATGCTCTAGGAATCACTCAATGGAAATCGCGCGACTTCGGCAGGATGCGGACGTTGCGCGGGTGGCTGCCGCGCGGGACATGGTCGCGGGGTGGCTGGGGATGCTCGAACACGTCGGCGGGCAGCAACTCGATCGTCGCGCGGTGATCCTCCGACAGCCGGTCGAGCTCGGCGGTGCGGTCGTCGACGATCGCGCCCATCAGGTGGACGACGCCTTCGGGGCTCTTCTGGATCTCGCCCTCCACCACCATCAGCCGCGACGCCATCACCTGCCGGCGCTGCACCTCGAAGGTCCGCGCCCAGAGCAGGACGTTGGTGATCCCGGTCTCGTCCTCCAGGGTGATGAAGATCGCCTTGCCCTCGCCCGGCCGCTGGCGGACCAGCACCACCCCCGCCACCTTGGCGCGGCGGCCATTCTTCGCCTGGGCGACCTCGGCGCAGCTCAGCACGCCCTCGCGGCGGAAGACGTCGCGCAGGAACTGCATCGGATGGCCTTTGAGCGACAGCCGGGTCATCTGGTAATCGGCGGCGACATGCTCGGACAGCGGCATCGCCGGCAGCATCGCATCGGGCTCCTCGCCCAGTTCGCGCGCCTTGGCCGCGGCGAACAGCGGCAGCTCGCCGTCGGGGGTGCGCCGCGCCTCCCACAGGGCCGCGCGCCGGTCGAGCCCGAGCGAGCGGAAGGCGTCGGTGTCGGCGAGCAGGCGCAGCGCGCGGCGCGGCAGCTTCGCCCGGCGGGCGAGTTCCTCGATGCTGGCGAAGGTCCCCTGTCCCCGCGCCTCGGCGATCGCCTCGGCCCAGGCCTCGCGAAAGCCCTCGACCTGGCGCAGCCCGATCCGCAGCGCGAGTCGGCCGGGCGACCCTTCGAGGCTGTTGTCCCAGCCGCTGCGATTGACGTCGGCCGCGCGCACCTCGACCCCATGCTCGCGCGCGTCGCGGACGATCTGCGCCGGGGCGTAGAAGCCCATCGGCTGCGAATTGAGCAGCGCGCAGGCGAACACCGCCGGATAGCGGCACTTGATGTAGGAAGAGGCGTAGACGAGCAGCGCGAAGGACTGGGCATGGCTTTCGGGAAAGCCGTAGCTGCCGAAACCCTTGATCTGGGCGAAGCAGCGCTCGGCGAAGTCGCGCGGATAGCCGCGCGCGACCATCCCCTCGACCATCTTGCCCTCGAACTCCGGCATGGTGCCGACATGGCGGAAGGTCGCCATCGCGCGGCGGAGCTGGTTGGCCTCGCCATCGGTGAATTTGGCGGCGACGATCGCCAGCTTCATCGCCTGTTCCTGGAACAGCGGGACGCCGAGGGTCTTGCTCAGCACGTCTTCGAGCTCGGGCGCGCCATCCGGTCCTTTCGGGCCCGGATAGTCGATGACGAGCCTCCCCTCGCGCTCCTCCTTGCGGCGCTTGAGATAGGGATGGACCATGCCGCCCTGGATCGGCCCCGGCCGGACGATCGCGACCTGCACGACCAGATCGTAGAGCGTTCGCGGCCGCAGCCGCGGCAGCATGTTGATCTGGGCGCGGCTCTCGACCTGGAAGACGCCGATGCTGTCGCCCTTGCACAGCATGTCATAGATGTCCTCCTGCTCCTTCGGGATCGTCGCGAGCGCATATTCCTTGCCGGTATGCGCCTGGATCAGCGCGAACGCCTTGCGGATGCAGGTGAGCATGCCGAGCGCCAGCACGTCGACCTTCATCAGCCCGAGCGCGTCGATGTCGTCCTTGTCCCATTCGATGAAGGTGCGATCGTCCATCGCGGCGTTGTGGATCGGCACCGTCTCGTCGAGCCGATCCTCGGTCAGCACGAAGCCGCCGACATGCTGCGACAGATGGCGCGGGAAGGTCAGCAGCTGCTCGACGAGCATGTTGAGCCGGGCGATCTCGACATTGCCGGGGTCGAAGCCGGTCTCGTGGAAGCGCTTGTTCTCCATCGTCGCGGCATAGCTGCCCCAGATGGTCGAGGTCAGTTTCGCCGCGACGTCCTCGCTGAGGCCCAGAACCTTGGCGATCTCGCGCACCGCGCTGCGCGGGCGATAGTGGATGACGGTGGCGGCGATGCCGGCCCGGTGGCGGCCATAGCGCGCATAGACATGCTGCATCACCTCCTCGCGCCGCTCATGCTCGAAATCGACGTCGATGTCGGGCGGCTCGTTGCGGTCCTCGGAGATGAAGCGCGAGAAGAGCAGCTTGTTCCGGACCGGATCGACCTCGGTGATGCCGAGGACGTAGCAGATCACCGAATTGGCCGCCGACCCCCGCCCCTGACAGAGGATCTTCTCGCCGCGCGCGAAGGCGACCACGTCATGGACGGTCAGGAAATAATAGGCATAGCGCGCGTCGCGGACGAGCTTCAACTCGGTCTCGACCAGGTCGAGCACCTTTTGCTCGGGGTTCGGGCCGTAGCGCCAGGCGATGCCCTTCTCGACCAGATGCTCGAGCCAGCCCTGCGGGGTCCAGCCTTCGGGAACGGGCTCGTGCGGATATTCATATTGCAACTGCTTCAGGTCGAAATCGATCCGATCGAGCAGCGCGACGCCTGCGGCGACGGCCTGTGGATGATCAGCGAACAGCCGCGCCATCTCATGACCGGGCTTGAGGTGCCGTTCGCCATTGGCGGCCAGCCGCGTCCCCGCCTCGTCGAGCGTGAGGCCGAGGCGGATGCAGGTGACGACATCGTGGAGCGGCCGCTGGCCGGGCGTGGCGTAGAGCGCGTCGTTGGTGGCGAGGAGCGGGACGCCGACCTCCTTCGCCAGGCGCGCATAAGTGGCGATCCTTCGCCTGTCGCGCCCCGAATAAGGCATCGACAAGCCCAGCCAGACCCGATCCGGCGCGGCGCGATCGAGGATGGAGAGCACCCTCCTCAACCCGTCATCCCAGCCCCTCGACTGCCTGCAAGGCAGGCGCTCGGGATGGACTTCGGCCTTCGGCCGAAGGCTGGGATCCATGTCTGTCGTCTCGCGAGATGCCGCCGGGGACGGATCGTCCTCCACCCGAACGCCATCGACCGTGGCGAGAGACATGGGCCCCAGCCTTCGCTGGGGCGACGGTGGAAAGATTTCCTCCCTTCTCTCTTCGTCATTCCCGCGAAAGCGGGAATCCACGGTCACGGAGCGCTCCGGCTCCAGCGAACCGCCGTCCATGGATTCCCGCTTTCGCGAGAATGACGAGGGAGAGGACGAGGCATCCCATGTCGGATGCGGCCGCGCGCCTTCCTCGCCCAGCACCAGCCCCTCGCCGCCCGGAATCACGATCAGCAGCAGGTCGTCGAGATGGCCGAGCAGGTCGTCGAGGAAGAGGATGCAGTCGCCCTTGATCGCGCGGCGGTTGCCGGTGGTCAGCAGCCGGGTCAGCCGGCCCCAGCCGCGGCGCGTCGCGGGATAGGCGACGATGTCGGGCGTCCCATCGACGAACACCAGCCGCGCGCCCGTCGCCAGCTTGAAGGCGAAGTCGGGAAGCCCCGCCTTCCTGGCCTCCTCGCGCGCCTTGCGGACCGCGTCCCACGCCCGCACCACCCCGGCGACGCTGTTGCGGTCGGCGATGCCGATGCCGGCATGGCCCGCCGCCCTCGCCGCCGCGACCATGTCCGCCGCAGCGGAGGCGCCGCGCAGGAAGCTGTAGTTGGTCGCCGCGACCATCTCGGCGAAGGGGAAGGCCTCGGCGCTCATGCGAACAGGCCGTGGATGTACCAGGCGGGCTGCTCCGCCTCGCGTCCGTAGAGGCCCAGCCGGAACAGCCAGAAGCGCCGGCCCTTGCCGTCCTCGACCCGGTAATAGTCGCGGCTGAGGCCGGCATTGTCGGCGCGCCGCCACCACAGCGCGCCGATCCGCTCGGGGCCCTCGGCCAGCGTCACCTCGTGCAGCTCGCGGCGCCAGCGGAAGCGGCTCGGCGGGCCGTCGGGAACGCCCGCCATCACCTCGATCGGCTGGGGCGGATCGAACAAATGGGTCGGGCGCAGCGGCGGCTCGCCGGGTTCGGGGTCGGGCCAGCCGCCCGCCGGGCCGCCCTCGATCGCGGGAAAGACGAACGCCGCCTGCTCGGGGACATGGCTGTCGCGCGGAGCCAGCCGCCGCACCCGGTGGCGGCCCAGCCGGGTCGACAGCCGGTCGAGCAGCTGCGCCAGTTCCCCTTGCGCCAGCGCGCCGCCTTCGAGCGGGAGCTGGAGCGGGGCAAGCGGCTCGAACATCGGCACCGACAGGCGCACCAGATCGAAGCCGAAGCCGGGATCGACCGGATCGGCGAGCACCGCCAGCCGCTCGTCGAACAGCCGCATGACGACCCTGGCATCGCGCACCGGCAGCCCGGTCTCGATCCGCAGCGCGCGGACCAGCCCGTCGGTGCGGAAGAGCTGCGCCTCGAACCGGCGACCGCCGCGATGCGCCGCCTCCATCCGCGACGCCGCCCGCTCGACCAGCTCGCCGATCGCGGCCAGCGCGCCCTCGGTGCGGCCGATCGGCTCGGCGAAGCGCCGTTCGAGCATCAGCGCCGGTTCGGGCCGGCGCGGGGTGATGCGGACGTCGCGCCCGCCCGCGATCCGGCGCAGCCGGTCGGGCGCCGCCTCGCCGAACCGCGCCGCGAGCAGCCGCGACGGCCGCGCCTCCAGATCGCCGAGCCGCCGGAACCCCGCCCGGCGCAGCCCGACCGTCTCCTCCCCGTCGAGACCGAGCGCCTCGACGGGCAAGGCCCCAAGCGTCGTTCCGGCGACGGGCTCTGGACGATAGCGCGCCAGCGCATGGGCGGCGTCGGGCGTGTCGGCCAGCGCGCTCAGCACCTCCAGCCCGAGCCGGCCGAACCGGGCCGCGAGGTCGTCGCGCAGCGCCGCCTCGCCGCCGAACAGATGCGCGCAACCGCTGATGTCGAGCAGCAGCCCGTCGGGCGGATCGAGCGCGACCATCGGGGTATAACGGTCGCAGCCGTCGGCGATCCGTTCGAGGAAGCGGGCGTCGGCCGGGGGATCATGATCGGCGACGCCGAGATCGGGCAGGCGCGCGCGGGCGTCGGCGAGACTGAGGCCCGGGACCATGCCCAGCGCCAGCGCCGCGCGGTCGACCGCGGCGAGGCATATCGCCCCCTTGCGCTTCTCGACCAGCGCGAAGGGCGCGTCAGGCGGACAGCCGTTCCGGCGGCGCGCCGCCCGCGCCAGCCGGTCGGCCGGCAGGAAGGGGAAGAACAGCGCCAGATAGCGGCGCCTGTTCGAAGCTGTGCTCGTCACGGTTCCACTCCAGCCATGCGCTCAGGCCATCCAGCCCCCCGCGATGGCGCAGCAATTCGATTCCGATCGCCGGATGGCCCGGCGCCCCCGCCTCCAGCGCCGCCGACGCGCGCGAGCGCACCCGCCAGCGGCTATAGGCGGCGCTCGGCCCCGGTTCCGCCTCGGCGCGGAGCAGCAGCACCGTCACCCCCGATTTCTCCGCCGCGACCGCGAGCCGGCGGCTGGCCGTCAGGTCGAGGCCGCGCGCCGCCTTCCACGGCTCGATCAGCAGCGCGCCGACCTGCGGGCAGCGGACCGCGTCGCCCGCCGCGCGCAGCAGCGCCGGCTCGTCGGGCGCGACGACCTCGATCAGCCGCGCCGGATCGAAGCCGAGATCGGCGAGCCCCGGCCCGTAGAGCGTCCCCGCCGCCTTCACCGCGCCCTCCTGCCGCAGCCAGAGCAAAGGCGCGGACCCGGTCTCTCCCTCCGCTCCGGCGGCGCGCATCGCCAGCATCAGCGCGGCCCCGGCCAGCGCCGCGCGATCGTCGGCCTCGGCCGCGAACAGCTCGTGCAGGCGCCCTTTCGGCAGGCCGCCGCCGAGCTGCGCGTCGAGCTCCGCCGCGCCCAGGGCGAACAGCGCGCCTGCGGCGGGCCTCGGCCCTTCGATCGCGCCGACGCGCGCGCGAAGAGCGGCCAGGATGGACGGCGACTCACGCATGTTCTATTTTTGTTCTTATACTCTCCCCGCCGGGGGGCGAGTCAAGGGGAGGCGGTCAGCCGTTGGGAACCAGCGCGTTGAACAACAGCAGCGAGTCGGCGACGGCCAGCGACAACAGGACGGCCTTGGCGGCGAAGATGTTGAGGATCTGCATCATGTCTCTTCCGAAGAGGGGATGCGATCCCGATAGGAGGCCTTTCTTTCCCGGCGTTGTCAGCGGCGACAATCGCCTTTCAGCCCTGCAACAATAGGGTGCGAATGCCTTGCATCCGCATCCCGCGTCAGCCGTCGAAGGCGGTCAGGATCGGGCACGGCCCCTCCTGCGTCGAGGCGCAGGCGCCCGCCATGCGGCGCAGCGCCTCGCGCGCCTGTTGCAGCTTCGCGATCTCGGCGTCGATCGCCTCGATCCGCGCCGTGGCCAGCTCGCGAGCGCGCTGCCGGTCCTGCCCCGCGTCGAGCGCGAGCAGCTCAGCGATCTCGCCTAGGGTGAAGCCCGCCGCCTGGGCCGAACGGATGAAGCGCAGCCGGCGGACGTCCTCCGCGCCATAGCGGCGGATGCCGCCCGCCATGCCCGACCCGTGCGGTCGCCGCGGCTCCGCCAGCAGGCCGCGCCGCTGATAATAGCGGATCGTCTCGACCCCGACGCCGCCGGCACCCGCCAGTCCCGAAATCGTCAGTCCCGCAGCCATCGGCATAACCTCTTGCAACCGTACCATGGTACAGCCCCTAGATAGGGCGCATCGCTGTTGGTTCAACCGAAGGAATGCCCATGGATACCGCCGCTCGGCCCACCGCCATCCTCTATCGCATGGTGATGTCGGACCATGTCTGCCCCTATGGGCTGAAGGCGCTGCACCTGCTGCGGAGCCGGGGCTATGCGGTCGACGACCGCTGGCTGCGGACGCGCGAGGAGACCGACGCGTTCAAGGCCGAGCATGACGTCAAGACGACGCCGCAGGTCTTCATCGACGGCCGGCGGATCGGCGGCCATGACGACCTGCGCCGCCATCTCGGCCTGAAGGTCGCCGAGCCCGGCGCGACCAGCTATCGCCCGGTCGCCGTGCTGTTCGCGATGACCGCGCTGATGGCGCTGGCGGCGAGCATGGCGGCGTTCGGATCGCCCTTCACCATGCAGGCGGGGCAATGGTTCATCGCCTTCAGCATGTGCGCGCTCGCGCTGCTCAAGCTCCAGGACGTCGATCGCTTCGCGACGATGTTCCTCAACTACGACCTGCTGGCGCGCCGCTGGGTGCCCTATGGCACCATCTACCCCTATGCGGAGGGCCTGGCCGGCGTGCTGATGGCGGCGGGCGTGCTGACCTGGCTGTCGGCGCCGATCGCGCTGTTCATCGGCGGCATCGGCGCGGTGTCGGTATTCAAGGCGGTCTATGTCGACAAGCGGTCGATCAAATGCGCCTGCGTCGGCGGATCGTCGAACGTGCCGCTCGGCTTCGTGTCGATGCTCGAAAACGTCATGATGGTGGCGATGGCGGCGTGGATGCTTGCGATGTGACGATCAGGCGGGCGGCGCGCGGCCACAGCATGTTGAGCGCGAGCCCGCCGATCACCAGCGCGGCGGCGGCGATCTTCCAGGCGGGCAGCGCCTCGCCGAGGACGAGGGCGGAGGTCGCCATGCCGACGACCGGCACCAGCATCGCCGTCGGCGTGATCGCCGCCGCCGGATGGCGCGCGAGCAGCCAGCCCCAGGCGGCATAGCCGAACATGGTGTTGCCGACCGACTGCCACAGCACCGCCGCCCAGGCGGTCGGCCCGGCATGGGTGATCGCGCCGGCGATCGCCGGCCAGCCCTCCGCCAGCAGCGCGAGGAGGAACAGCGGCGGCACCGCGAACAGGCTGGCCCAGACGACGAAGCCGAGCATGTCGGTCGCCCCGCTCGCCTTGGCGACATGGTTGCCGATGCCCCAGCACAAGGCCGCGACCAGCGTCAGGGCGAGGCCGAACAGCGTCGCGCTGGCGTCGCCATGCTCGATGATGAGCACGATCCCCAGCACCGACAGCGACAGCGCCACGATCTGGAACGGCCGCAACGCCTCGCCCGAGAACAGCATCGCCAGGACGATGGTGAAGAAGACATGGCTCTGCACCACCAGCGACGCCAGCCCCGGCGAGATGAAGCCGTCCATCGCGATGTAGAGCAGCCCGAACTGCCCGACGCCGATCAGCACGCCATAGGCGGCCAGCGACCGCCACGACACCGCCGGGCGGCGGATGAAGAAGGCGGCCGGCACCAGCGCGAAGAAGAAGCGCAGCGCGGCGAACAGCAGCGGCGGCAGTTCGTCGAGCGCGACCCGGATGACGGTGAAATTGGTCCCCCAGACGAGCACGACGCCCAGCGCCAGCAGCAGGTGGGACAAGGGGACGCGATGATGGCCGGCATCGTTCATGGCGCGAGGCCTATCGACAGGATCGCCGTCTGACCATCCGGACAATCGGCTTTTATTGTCACCCTCTCGACGTCGAACGCCCAGGAGCCCATTAAGGGGAGACAGGGCGAAATGGGTTCCAAACCGGGGGTTTCTTCACAACATGTACGGCTTCTTCGCCTTGCTCGTGCACGGCCTGATCTATTCCGTCGTCATGGGCGCCGTTTTTCGGACGAGGCACAGCACCGGGCTCGGCGTCTTCTTCTGCCTGCTCGGCACGATGCACTTCCTCGAGACCTATCTGGCGGCGACCTTCTTCATCGAACTGCCCTTCGGCCTGATCTCCCCCGGCTCGACCGTGATGTTCACGGGCAAGCTCGCCTTCTTCCTGCTGCTCTACATCAAGGAGGATGCCGAGGTGATGCGGCAGCCGATCTACGGCCTGCTCGCCGGCAACGTCCTGATGATCGCGCTGGGCCTGATCCTGCGCCTCTACGGCCAGACCGCGAACCTGCCGGGCTATAATCCCGATTTCAACTTCGTCGACCAGATGGGCCTGCTCATGGTCGTCGGCTCGCTATTGCTGTTCATCGACCTGATCGCCCTCGTCATCATCTATGAGCGGCTCGGCCGGTCGATCGCGAGAACGGTTCCGATCCGGATGTTCATCAGCCTGGCGCTGGTCCTGAGCTTCGACCAGTTCTTCTTCTACCTCGGGCTCCATTTCCTCGCGGGGGTGCCGCCCTCCGCCTTCTACGGGGGATGGATCGCCAAGACCGCCGCGGCCGCCTTCTTCAGCCTGGTGATGACCGTCTATCTGCGCTTCTTCGAACGGCAGCCGCTACCCGCGCGGGCGCGCAGCGCGGTCGACGTGTTCGATCGGCTGACCTACCGGCATCGCTACGAAAGGCTGGTGGAGCGGGTCGGCAGGGATGCGCTGACCGGGCTTCTCGATCGCGGGCAGCTCGATGCGAAGGGAACCGCGATGCTGCAGGCGGCCTCCCGTTCGAACGCGTCGCTCAGCCTGATGATGATCGACATCGACCATTTCAAGTCGGTCAACGACAGCCACGGCCATGTCGTCGGCGACGGCGTGATCCGCACGATCGCCGAGACGATCGCCGCCGCGAAGGGCGAGGGCGCCGAGCTGTTCCGCTATGGCGGCGAGGAATTCGCCCTGCTGTGCCCGCTGACGCTCCCGGACGCCGTAGCGTCGGCCGAGCGGATCCGGGCGGCGGTGGCCGACAGCCGCCATCCGGAACTGGAACGGGCGATGACGGTCAGCATCGGCATCGCCGCCTTCCCGGCACATGCCAGGAGCTTCTGGCAACTGATCGAGAAGGCCGACGCCGCCCTCTATCAGGCGAAGGCGGCCGGCCGGAACAGGATCAGTCCCGCGCTTCCTTCCTGAGCAGGGCGCGCTTGCGTTCGACGCCCCAGCGATAGCCGCGATCCGAGCCGTCGCTGTGGACGACGCGGTGGCAGGGGATGGCGACCGCGATCTTGTTGGCGGCGCAGGCGGCAGCGACGGCGCGCGCCGCGCGCGGCTCCCCGATGGCGCGGGCGACGCCGGCATAGCTCAGCGTCTCGCCGGCCGGGATCGCCTGCAACGCCTGCCAGACGCGGCGCTGGAAGGCGGTGCCGCGGATGTCGAGCGGCAACGACAGTCCGCGCTCGGGCTCCTCGACCAGCGCCACCACGGCGGCGATCGTCGACTGGAAATCCTCGTCGGCCTCGATCGCCCGCGCATTGGGGAAGCGGCGGCCGAGATCGGCGACCAGCTCGGCATCGTCGTCGCCCAGCATGATCGAGCAGACGCCCCGCTCGCTCGCCGCCGCGAGCACCCGGCCGAGCGAGCTGTCGCCGATCCCGTAGCGGATGCCGGCCGCCGCCCCGCCCTTGCGATAGGCGCCGGGCAGCATGCCGAGCGCGCCGTCGGCCGCCGCGTAGAAGCGTCCGCTCGACCCGAAGCCGGCGTCGTAGAGCGCCTCGGTGACCTGCGCGCCCTTGCCCAGCGCCTCGCGCACCTTCCGCGCGCGATGGGCGTCGGCATAGCCCTTGGGCGTCAGGCCGGTGATCGCCTTGAACAGGCGATGGAAATGATGCGGGCTGAGCCGCGCGCCGTCGGCCAGTTCGCCCAGCGACAGCGGCTCCTCGGCCGCCTCGATCCGCCGGCAGGCCGCCGCGACGATCGCCGCCTGGCGCTCGGCGAGCGGCGGCTCGGTCGGGCGGCAGCGCTTGCACGGCCGGAACCCCGCCGCCTCCGCCGCCGCCGGATCGGCATGGAAGGCGACGTTGCGCGGATTGGGGGTGCGCGCCGGGCAGCTCGGCCGGCAATAGACGCCGGTCGTCGCCACCGAATAGACGAAGCTGCCGTCGGCCCCGGCATCGCGGGTGACCAGCTTCATCCAGCGCGGATCGTTGACGGTGGTGTCCATCAGCATCTCATGACCTTTCCCACATCATATGGTGGGATAATCATGGCGATGCCAGCGCGACGGCGCTTCCCGCCCCTTGCTTTCGTATCGGCTGTTCAGGCCGCGGCGCGCCGCTCGGCCTCATTCTCGGCAGCGGCGCGTTCGCAGTCCGGGCAGGGCCCGGCATGCGGATAGGCGGCGTCGGCCTCGTGCCAATGGCCGACCTGCGCCTCGAAGATGTCGATGCCCTCGCCATAGCCGAGGCCGCGCAGCACGTCGTTGGTCAGCAGGTCGATCGCGCGATGGGCGGCATGGCCGCGCATCGTCGCGACGATCTCGCGGGCGCGATCGGCGAACTCCTGGGCGGTCATCAGGGGCGCGGGCTTGGTCATGGCCGCGCCCCTAGCCCCGAAAACCGGCTATTTCAAGGCCGCGCGGCGGGCTCCGCGGTCGGTTGGGCCGCCGGTTGGGCGGCCGGGTTCTCGCCCGGCGGCGTCCCCGCATCGTCGCGGCAGAAGCCCTCGCCCTGCTGGATCATCAGGCAGTTGCTCTTGCCCGCCAGCCATTTGAGGCCGGTCTGGTCGCCGGTCGCGGCGCGGACGCTTTCGGGGCGGCCGTTGCGCGTGAAGCGGATCATGTCGCCGTCGGCGACGCCCTCATAGCTCTTGGTGCCGTCGAGCAGGGTCACGCTCAGCATGTAATGCCCGCGGTCGCCGGTCGGCTGGATGTCGAGGACCAGCCCCTCGACCCCGATCCACTTGCCGATCCAGCCATCGGTCGGCAGGCCGGAACTCGCCGCGTTGTCGGCGGCATCGATATCGTCGACCGCGTCGGCGGCGGCATTGTCGGCGACCATGGCGTTTTCGATGGGCTTGGCGTCCTCGCCGCGCGCACATGCCACCATCAGCAGCATCGCGGCCATGCCGGCACCGGTGCGGATCTTCATCGAACGTCTCCTCCTCGCCACGGAAATGCCCGTCGCATCAAGGATATCCGGCCGGTCGGGTCAACCCGAAAAGCTCCCCCGCCCCTGTCGCTGCGATCATGGAGGCGGCGCATGCGGCATTGCGGTATCGGCCCATCGCTCCTAGAGAGCGGCCAACAGCCGACTCGCCAGCATGGGAAATGGATATGGCCGAGACCATCGCCATCGCATCCGATCATGCCGCTTTCGACATGAAAGCCGCCCTCACCGAATGGCTGCGCGCCGAAGGCCATGAGGTCCTCGACCTCGGCCCCGACAGCGCCGCCTCCGTCGACTATCCGGACTATGGCTATCGCCTGGCCGAGGCGATCGCCGCGGGCGAGGCCGCGCGCGGGATCGCGCTGTGCGGGTCGGGGATCGGCATCTCGATCTCGGTCAACCGCCACCCCGCCGCCCGCTGCGCGCTGGTGAACGAGGTGCTGTCGGCCCGGCTGTGCCGCGAGCATAACGACGCCAACGTCATCGCGCTCGGCGCCCGGCTGATCGGCATCGAACAGGCCAAGGCCTGCGTCTCCGCCTTCCTCTCGACCGGCTTCGCGGGCGACCGCCACCAGCGCCGCGTCGACAAGCTATCCCACCCTCGCTTCCACAAGGAGCACGCATGAGCAGCAACCCCGCCGCCACCCTGTCCGACGTCCAGCCCGACGGCTTCTTCACGCGCGGCCTCGCCGATGCCGATCCGGCGGTGTTCGGCGGCCTGACCGAGGAAATCGCGCGCGAGAAGAAGCAGATCGAGCTGATCGCTTCGGAGAACATCGTCTCCAAGGCGGTGCTCGAGGCGCAGGGCTCGGTCTTCACCAACAAATATGCCGAGGGCTATCCGGGCAAGCGCTATTATCAGGGCTGCCACCCGTCCGACGTCGTCGAGCAGCTCGCGATCGACCGCGCCAAGCAGCTCTTCAACTGCGGCTTCGCCAACGTCCAGCCGCATTCGGGCGCGCAGGCGAACGGCGCGGTCATGCTGGCGCTGACCCAGCCCGGCGACACGATCATGGGCCTCAGCCTCGACGCCGGCGGCCACCTGACCCATGGCGCCAAGGCGGCGCTGTCGGGCAAGTGGTACAAGGCCGTCCAGTACGGCGTGCGCCCCGACGACCATCGCATCGACTTCGACCAGGTCGAGGCGCTGGCGCGCGAGCATAAGCCCAAGCTGATCATCACCGGCGGCTCGGCCTATCCGCGCCACATCGACTTCGCCCGCTTCCGCGCGATCGCGGACGAGGTCGGCGCGCTGTTCATGGTCGACATGGCGCACTTCGCCGGCCTCGTCGCGGGCGGCGTCCATCCGACCCCGTTCGGCCATGCCCATGTCGTCACCACGACGACCCACAAGACGCTGCGCGGCCCGCGCGGCGGCATGATCATGACCGACGACGAGGCGATCGCGAAGAAGATCAACTCGGCGGTGTTCCCCGGCCTCCAGGGCGGCCCGCTGATGCACGTCGTCGCCGCCAAGGCTGTCGCCTTCGGCGAGGCGCTGCGGCCCGAGTTCAAGGCCTATGCCGCCGCCGTGGTCGAGAACGCCAAGGTGCTGGCCGCCCGCCTGAAGGAGCGCGGCGCCGACCTCGTCTCGGGCGGCACCGACACCCATCTGGCGCTGGTCGACCTGCGTCCGATCGGCGTCACCGGCCGCGATGCCGACGAAGCGCTCGAGCGCGCCGGCATCACCTGCAACAAGAACGGCGTGCCGAACGATCCGCTGCCGCCGGTCAAGACCTCGGGCATCCGCGTCGGCTCGCCGGCCGGCACGACCCGCGGCTTCGGACCCGCGGAATTCCGCGAGATCGCCGACATGATCGCCGACGTGCTCGACGGCCTCGCCAAGAACGGCCCGGAAGGCAACGGCCAGACCGAGGCGCACGTCAAGGCGCGCGTCGAGGCGCTCTGCGACCGTTTCCCGATCTACCCGGAATTGTAAGCCGGATGCGCTGCCCCTTCTGCGCTCATGACGACAGCCAGGTGAAGGACAGCCGCCCCACCGACGACGGGGCGGCGATCCGGCGGCGGCGGCAATGCGAAGGGTGCGGCGCGCGCTTCACCACCTTCGAGCGGATCCAGCTCCGCGAGATGACGGTGGTGAAGAGCGACGGCCGGCGCGAGGTGTTCGACCGCTCGAAGCTCGAACGGTCGATCAGCGTCGCCTGCCGCAAGCGGCCGGTCGATCCCGCGCGGATCGAGCGGCTCGCGACCGCGATCCAGCGCCAGATCGAGACGAGCGGCGACAGCGAGATCCCCGCCGCCTCGGTCGGCGGCATGGTGATGGACGGGCTCAAGGCGCTCGACAGCGTCGCCTATATCCGCTTCGCGAGCGTCTATAAGGATTTCCGCGAAGCCAAGGACTTCGAGGATTTCGCCGGTGCCGTGAGCGAAGCCGGGCGGGACGGTTGACGACCGATATCCCCCGTCAGGATGAGCGGGCAGCGAGCGGGATCGCTCCGCCCCCCGTCATCGTCCTCGTGCGTCCGCAGCTCGGCGAGAATATCGGCAAGGCGGCGCGGGCGATGCTCAATTTCGGGCTGACCGAGATGCGGCTGGTCACCCCGCGCGACGGCTGGCCCAACCCGCAGGCCGGCCCGGCCGCCTCCGGCGCCGACATCGTCCTCGAAGGCGCCCGCGTGTTCGACAGCGTGGCGGAAGCGACCGCCGATTGCGCGCATGTCTACGCCACCACCGTCCGCAAGCGCGGCGTGACCAAGCCGGTGATGACGCCGGAGGAGGCCGCGCGCGGCATCCATGGAGAGCCCGGCCGCTCCGCCATCCTGTTCGGCCCCGAACGGTCCGGGCTGGAGACCGACGACGTCGCGGTCGCGCGGACGATCGTGACGGTTCCCATCAACCCGGAGTTCGGCAGCCTCAACCTCGCCCAGGCGGTGATCCTGGTCGCCTATGAATGGTCGAAGGGAATAGCGCTCGCCTCGCCGCCCGCGGTCGACCTCGACCCGCCGGCGCCACAGGTCGAGCTCGAGGGACTGATCGGTCATCTCGACCGGCTGCTCGCCGAATCGGGTTATTATTTTCCGCCCGATCGGGTGCCGGCGACGCGCCGGACGCTGCGCAGCCTGCTGACCAAGCCCGCCTGGAACGCGCAGGAAGTGCGGACGCTGCGAGGCGTCCTGAGCACGCTGGAGAAACCCCGGAGCCGGTAAAAGCGCTACGGACCGGGCACTTTCGTGACCATTACTATGGCTGGCACATTGTAAACTTGGTGTAAACCGCAAAATTCTGCGGAATCTTGTATTTAGCGCAAATTTATCGTACAGAAGCGACATGCGTACTGTGTCGGGGGACATTGAGTGATGCGTGTCAGGCTGCTTGCGCTGCTGACAGCTCTGTTTGGCTGCGTAACCGGGGGGGAGCTTCAGGCGACCAACCTGCTCGTCAACGGTGACTTCGAAATGGTCACCATGACCAATGGCAATGCACTGCATTCGACGATCTTCGGGCACGGGCTCGACAATGCCGCTGTCGGCCCGACGTTGAAGAACCTGCCGACCGTCACCGGCTGGACGACGCGCGGCTATAACTTCGTCTTCGTCGACAATCCCAGCTATAACGGGGGCTCTCCCGTCACGCAGACCGGGGCCGACGATTTCGGTAGCGGCGCCTGCCTGTACGGCAATTGCGATCCCGGCGCCCGGCTGTCGCTGTGGGGGCCGGACATCGGGACCAACAACGGCCTGACGAACAGCCCGACCGGCGGCAATTTCGTCGGCGCCGACGGCGCTTACGGCAATGCCCCGATCGAGCAGACCATATCGGGCCTCGAGGTCGGCAAGGTCTACAAGCTGACCTTCTGGTGGGCGGCCGCCCAGCAGACCACCTATGACGGCGCCACCCAGGACAGGTGGCAGGTCTGCTTCGGCGTGTGCGACTATTCGATCAGCCCCGATGCGCCGATCTTCCTCGATTATCGCGACGGGCATTCGACCTACAACCTCGCCCCCGGCGACCAGCTGCTGAGCACCGGGACGGTGAACAATGCGAGCCATGGCTTCGTGCCCTGGCAGTTCGAGACGATGTATTTCACCGCCAACGACACCACGCAGAAGCTGTCGTTGCTCGCCTATGGCCTGCCGACCGGGCAGCCGCCCTTCGCGCTGATCGACGGCCTGAACCTCGAGGCGATACCGGAACCGTCGACCTGGGCGATGATGCTGATCGGGTTCGGTCTGGTCGGCGGCATCATGCGCAGCAACCGGCGCTCGCCGGTCTGCCGCGAGGTGATCAGGGCCCAGATCGTCTGACGGTGGCGCCGGCCGCGACCGGGCCGGTGCGCTGCGGGCTGTGCAGCGCGCCCGTCGATCCCGATGGCTCCCGCTGCGGCGAATGCGGCCTGGCCTGGACGGGTCCCACGCCTCCCGCGCATGACGATCCCCGCTTCGCGGCGCTGGCCGCCTGCCGCCGCCTGCCCTTTCGAAACGGCCATGTCGACGTCGAGGGGCTGGCACTGGGCTTCGAGACGTTCCGTTCGCTGGCGAGCCGCTTCGACCGGACGGCGACGCTCGGGCCGCTGGCGAGGCGCCTGCTGGGCCACGTTCCGGTGCGCTTGTTGCGATCGACCGTCACCCTCGCGGATTTCGGAAAGGTCCGCTCGGCATCGGCCGACGTGGCGCTCGGCTGCATCGCCCGCGCGGCCGACCTGCCCGCGCTGGTCGAACTGGCCGCGAACCACGGCGCGGGCTTCGCCGCGATCGCGGTGATGGTCGACGGCGGCGACGACGATGCCGACAGGGTGCGGGCCGCGCTGGCGGCGATACCCGGCCTGCCCCGCCTGGCGATCGACGCGGCCCCTCTTGCCGGCGATTTCGGCGCCCAGCGGAACCGGGTGCAACGACTCGCCGGCACCCGCTGGGTCCTCCACCTCGACACCGACGAGGCCCCCGACCCGCGGCTCGCCGCCAATCTCGCCGCGATCGTCGCCGATGCCGATCGCCATGGAGACAAGGTGGTCGGCTTCGCCCGGCTGAACCTGGTCGATGCCCGGCCGTCGGCCTTCTACCCCGATACCCAGTACCGGCTGGTGCGGTCCGACGTCCGCTTCCACCGCAAGGTCCATGAGAGCCCCCTCCCCGGCCTCGACTGGCGCACCGTCCATCGCTCGCTCGGCGGCGGGCTGATCCACCGGCTGTCGCGCGAGCGGGTGCGCGCCCGCTCGATCCAATATGAGGCGATGGCCGAGGGCGCCGGCCACCCGCAGGACGAGCGCCTGCTGCTCGACGACTGGCCCGGCATCCCGGCCGACCTCATCGGCGCGCGGGAGCCCGGATAGCGGGCGCGCAGACCGCATAGCCGCCGTCGCGGTAGAGCGTGCGCGCGCCGCCGCAATCGCCGATATCCTCGGGCAGGACGACATAAGGGATATCGTTGGCGGCGGCATAGGCCAGGAACTGGCCGGCGTCGCGCAACCCCTCCACCGCCGCATATCGGGCCGACCAGCGCGGATAGAAGGCCGGTTCCCACATCACCACCGCCCCCTGCTTCCAGTCGACCCAGACGGGACGCAGGGCCTCGAGCTGGAAATCGTCGAACAGGTCGCGATGCGGCTTGTCGACCGGCACCAGGAAAGGGCCGGCGAGCGCGCTTCGGCGAACCCAGCCGGTCATCCGCTCGAATGGCGCCTCCACCGCGGAGCGCTGCGCCGCGCCGTCGATCCGCCATTTGACGAGGGTGGCGACGTTGAACAGCGCGAGTCCCGCGACCAGGGCCAGGGCGAGCGAGCGCCACCCGCGCAGCACGCACCCGCCGAGCGCGACGAGCAGCACCAGCCGCAGCAGGACGGTCGGCGACCAGGTCGCGGCGGCGGAGAATTGCACGACGAGGGTCAGGACGACGAGCGCGCCATAGCCGATCGCCAGCAGCGGCGCCGACAGGCCGGTCGCGCGGCGGCGGCCCAGCAGAATCGCGGCGAGCAGGAGATCGACCGCCAGGAGCTGGAACACCTGCCGGTCGGGATGGACCAGCTCGGCGAGGACAAGGCAGGCGGCGAGGCGTTGCCAGAGCTGCGGTTCGTCGTCGGCGAGCGTCCTGATCGCCGCCAGGATCACCAGCCCGAAGCCGACGAACTGGACGAAGCCGACCGATCGGATCGCGTTGAGGTTGAACAGCAGCTTGCTGTCGACCAGATAAGGGCCCGCCGCGCCGATGACGAACAGCAGCGCCCAGCCCGCCAGCACCAGCATCCAGAAGCGCGGCGCACGCGACAGCAGCGCCGCCAGCCCATAAGCGACGAGGATCAGGGCGAATTCGAGCAGCTCGGTGCCCGGCGCGGCGTCGATCAGCGAATGATCGGGGAAATAGAGCCGCAGATAGCCGGCATAGTCGAAGGGCGGCGCTCCCCTCGTCTCCAGCAGGGTCGACACCACCCAGACGATCACGGGCGACGCCGTGGCGAGGAAGATCAGCAGCGCCCCGCCGACCGCCGCCGGGCGGATCGGCGCGATCGGCGCGAGCCGGGCGAGGACGGCGGGAACCGGCCAGCCGCGGACCGAGGTCAGCACCGGCAGCGCGATCGCCGCGAGCAGCCACAGCCCGACGAAGAAGTTGAGGCAGAAGGTCAAGCCGCAGAGCAGGCCGGCAAGGCCGAGGCGCCGGTGCTGGACGGCGACCAGCGCGCCGAGCAGCGGCCCCCAGCTCAGTTCCGAATGGGTGAAATAGCCGATGAACAGGCCATGGCCGCCGATCACCGAGAGCTGCGCCAGCCAGGGCGTCGCCGCGACCACCGCCAGTGCCGCGCCCAACGCCCAGCGGCCGGATAGTCCATTCAGCCGGAAGAAGCCGAGCAGCGCCGCGAACGCCACCAGCCGGCCGAGCACGAGACCCGCCAGGAAGACGGCCCGGACATTGGCCTCGGTGCTGACCAGCCGCACCGCCGGCCAGGCGAGCGAGACGAATTTATCGAGCGACCGGTAGACCGGATCGTCGCGGAACTGCAGGAGGCTCGCATAGTCGAGCACATAGGGAATGTGGAAGACGTTGTTGTTGACGCCGAAGCGGAAGCCGGTCGCGGCCATCGACACCGCCGTCGCGCCGATCACGAGCGCGCAGAACAGCGCGCGGTCGATCCAGACCCCCGGCCCGGCGTCCTTATCCATGCAGCACCACGACATGCACGAAGCGGGCGGCGATCATCACCGCGATGATGCCGGCCAGCGCGATCCGGCTCCCGCGGTCCTTGAACGAATAGACGATCGGATCGTCATGCATCTCCCCGCGCGAGGTCTTCACCCACATCCGCCCGAGCCAGTAGATCAGCCCGAAGGCGGCGAGCCAGAGAAGCTCGGGGCTCGCATAGCGGCCGGCGGTCTCGGGCGAACTGATGAACAGGCCGAAGATCACCACCGAGCTGAGCGCGCTGCCGGCCCCGAGCGGCCACAGCACCGCCAGGTCGGTGGTGCGATAATCGCGGCCGCGCAGCCCGGCCCGGCCGCTGCCCTGCGCCACCAGCAATTCGGTGCAGCGCTTGATCAGGGCGAGGCTGAGGAACACGAACACCGAGAAAGCGAGCAGCCAGGAACTCAGCCGGACGTCGATCGCGACCGCGCCCGCCATGATCCGCCAGCTGTAGAGCAGCGACAGGGTGAGCACGTCGATCAGCACATATTGCTTGAGCGTCCAGCTATAGGCGCTGGTCAGCGCGAGATAGGACAGCAGCATCAGGACGAACGCCCAGGACACCGCCGTCGCGACCAGCACGCCGGCGACGAGGCCCGCGATCGCGAGCGCCACGCCGTGGAGCAGCGGCAGCCGTCCGCTCGCGAAGGGCCGCTCGCTCTTGCGCGGGTGGGCGCGGTCGTTCTCCAGGTCGACAATGTCGTTGAGGACATAGCTGGCCGAGGCGACCAGGCTGAAGGCGACGAAGGCCAGCAGCACGTCGATCGTCTTGCCGATATCGAGGAAGGAGAAGGCGGTCAGCAGCGGCACGAACAGCAGCGCGTTCTTGGTCCATTGATGCACCCGCAGCGCGCGCAGCCAGAGGCCGAGACGTCCCTCGCCCGACCGGAATTCGCGCTCGATCGGCACGGCGGCGCGGAGCCTGCGCAGTTCGCCGGCCGGCACGTCGACCGCGATCGCGGCGGCCGATCCCGCCCATACCTGCATGTCGGGGCCGCCATTGCCGACATAGGCGAAGCGGTCGCCGATCGCGGCGCGGATCGCCGCCAGCTTCGCGCGCCCCTTCATGTTCTCGCCGTCCGCCGTCGAGATCAGCAGGTCGAACAGGCCGAGATGGCGCTGGACCTGCTCGGCGATGCTGCCGTGCGCGGCGGTCGCGAGGATGATCCTGCGCCCCTGCGCCTTCTGCTCGCGCAGCCAGGCGAGCAGCGGCTGGTTGTACGGCAGGGCCGCGCCGTCGACGGTGACGTGGCGCGCGACGGCGCGCTTGAAGTCCGCCCGGCCGCCGAACAGCCACAGGATCAGCCTGAACAGGTTCAGCGGCGATCGCCTGAGGAGGAGGACGATCGACTCGACCAGCGTGTCGGCCGGCGTCAGCGTGCCGTCGAGGTCGACGACCAGCGGCAGCGCGTCCCCGTCAGCCATCACGATGGCCGCACCCGTCGGCCGTTCCGGACCTGATCATATCCCCCCGATCGACGATCGCCGCCAATCACCCTTCGATCGCCCGATTTGGCCGGGATTGCAAGGTTCGCGACGACCGCGCGGACCCGCGCCGCCAAATTGAAATCACCCCCCTTTCCTGCCATAGGGAAGGCGAGATGCTGACATTGTTCGAGAGCCTTCCCCTGCTCGGCAGGGTGGTGGTCAGCCAGATCATCTGGCTCTTCCTGTTCACCGCCCTGTTCGTTCCGCTCGAACGGCTGGCCGGCGTCCATCGCCAACCGACCCGGCGGCCGCAGATGCTCGTCGATATCGGCTATTTCTTCCTGTCGGGCCTGATCCCCGTCTTCATTCTGTCGATGCCGCTGGGGGCGATCACCGCGCTGTCCCGTCAGGCGCTGCCGGAAAGCTACCACCTCTGGATCACAGGCCTGCCGGTCGCGGTCCAGGTCGGGCTCGCGATCCTGATCGGCGAGTTCGGCTTCTACTGGGGCCACCGGATCATGCACCAGGTGCCCTGGCTGTGGCGCTTCCACGCCATCCACCACGAGCCGGTGCGGATGGACTGGCTGGTCAACACCCGCGCCCATCCGGTCGACCTCGTCTTCACCCGCATGTTCGGCCTCAGCCTGGTCTACATCGCCGGGCTCGGCACGCCCGGATCGGGATCGGGCAGCATCATCCCCCTCGTCGTCCTGTTCGTCGGGACCTTCTGGGGATTCTTCATCCATTCCAACCTGAACGTCCGGCTGGGCTTGCTCGAGCATGTCCTGTCGTCGCCGCGCTTCCATCATTGGCACCATTCGCGGGTCGACCATGTCAACCGGAACTATGCGTCGACGCTGCCGCTCTACGACCGGCTGTTCGGCACCCATCATCTTCCCAGGCAATGGCCGCCGAGCTACGGCATCGCGCCGGAAAACCGGCCGGAGGTGCTGATCGCCGCGCAATATGGCGAGGCGGACGAAGCGCCGCCCGCTCCCGTCAGGGACGCGGCGCCCGCTCAGGAAGGATCGCGGGCGTCGAACACGTCGAATTCGTGCGCGATCGATCCCTCGACCAGCATGTCGTAGAGCCGATAGGCCAGCTTCGGCGGAAAGCCGCGATCATTGGCGACCTTGACGGCATGGGCGACGACCTCGGCCTTGCGCACCTCGTCGCGGACGGTGTCGCGGGCGGGCTTGATGCGCGCCGCCGCCTCGATATAGCGCATCCGCTCGGCCAGCAGGCTGACGATCAGCGTGTCGAGGCCGTCGATCGCGGCGCGGACCTGCGCCATGTCGGTGCATTCGGCGGCGGGGACGGCTTTGCTTGCGGTGATGTCGGTCATGCGGGCGGCCTTAGCCGAGGGACGCGGGCTTGACTATCCGCCTCTTCGCGGCCATAGGCGCGCCTTCGCAATCGGCCCCGCACCCCGGTGAAGCGGTGGCCCTGCCGGCCTTTTGAGGTCCGGCAGCGCGAAATACCGGGATCGACCCCGCCCCGCTCCGGCGACGGCGGGCAACGTTGTAGCGATTGAAGGAAGACATCATGTCGAAGCGCACCAGCGCCAAGTACAAGCTCGACCGCCGCATGGGCGAGAACATCTGGGGTCGCCCGAAGAGCCCGGTCAACAAGCGTGAATATGGCCCCGGCCAGCACGGCCAGCGCCGCAAGGGCAAGATGTCCGACTACGGCATCCAGCTCAAGGCGAAGCAGAAGCTCAAGGGCTATTACGGCGACGTCACCGAGAAGCAGTTCAAGCGGAACTACACCGAAGCGTCGCGGATGAAGGGCGACACCTCGCAGAACCTGATCGGCCTGCTCGAGCGCCGTCTCGACGCGGTCGTCTACCGCGCCAAGTTCGCGCCGACGATCTTCGCCGCGCGCCAGCTCGTCAGCCACGGCCACATCCGCGTCAACGGCGTGAAGTGCAACATCGCGTCGCGTCAGGTGAAGCCGGGCGACGAGATCTCGCTGGGCTCGAAGGCGCAGGAAATGGCGCTGGTGCTCGAGGCGCAGGGCCTGTCGGAGCGCGACGTCCCCGAATATATCGCCCAGGACGGCGGCGCGAAGGTCACCTTCGTCCGCGTGCCGACCCTCGACGAAGTCCCCTATCCGGTGAAGATGGAACCGAACCTGGTCGTCGAGTTCTACTCGCGCTGATCGGTTTCCCCCGACGGGAACGAGCGAAGGGCGGCCCCACGGCCGCCCTTTTCTTTTGGGGGTCGCCAATCCTCCCATGGTCATCCCGGCACAGGCCGCGATGACGGGGACAAACGCCCCGCGCTACGCCCCGATCAGGTAGCGGCTCCGCCGCTGGCCGGCGATCAGCTGGACGAGCGCGCACATGCCGATCGACAGCGCCGTCACCACGACGATCTTCGCGAGCAGATAGCCGATCCTCGCAGCGAGCGTGTTCCCGACCAGCGCGAGCAGCGCGGCGTCGCCATAGGCCAGCCGCAGCAGGTTGATCGCATAGCCGTGCAGGAAATAGATCGGGAAGGCGAGGACGGCGATCTTCCTGAGGGCATCGCCGAACAGCACGCCTTCGCCCTGATCGTCGAAGAACCGTATCAGCAGGATGACCAGGCACACCTTCTGTATCCACAGCAGGTGAACGTCGAAGCGGCTCCAGAAGAAATAGGCCGTCGATATGGTCGTGACCAGGAAGAGGCAGACCAGCGTCGGGAGGCGTCCGACCCGATAGCCGTTCCCCACATAATAATTACTGAAGCACATGCCGATCAGGTAGGACGGCAGGATGAATATCGCCTTCCCGAGGGTCGAATAGACGCCATAGAGGCTGTCCCGGCCAAGCAGGATCGCGGCGACGGCCGACAGCGGAATAGCCCAGGCGTAGAGGTTCCTGCGGTCGACGAACCGGAAGCATGCCGACAGCAGGATGAACAGGCTGATCGCCGGAATATACCAGAGATAGGCGATATGCTTGCCCGTGATCAGGAAGACCGCCACCTCCGCGGTCAGCGGCATCTCATAGACCCAGGGCCAGACGTCGGCCCGCCTGTGGACGAAGAAGATGACGAACAGGATGGGCGCGGAGACGACCAGATAGGCGCTCCATATCCGGGTGATCCGCTTCGTGACATAATGGCTGATCGGCTGGTCGGACTGGCGGGTGATATAGTTGAACATGAAGCCGGATATGAACACCAGCATCACGGTGCTGCTCCGGAAGAACAGCGGCATCAGGCCTGTCTCGGCCTCGGTCCACGGTATGTCGGGCCAGCAATGCGTGGCGACGATCAGCAGGATGCCCGCCGCGCGCGCCAGGTCGATCGACAACAGATAGCGCCGTCCGTCCGGCCGCTCCGCCGCATGCCCGAAGGCATGTCCCCCCAGATCGAGTTTCATTCACCCCCCTCATGCCCGCGCGGCGCGCGCCTGCGCACCCGCGAGCACAGGACGATCGCCGCCATCAGCCCCGGCGACGATCGTCCTGCTTGCCCCTGCGGAAATCGATACGCGACTATCGGCCGTCAGGAAATAGCCGCGAAGAGATCCGGCCCGCGCCGGCTTTCAGGGGGCGTAGGCGCGGAGAAGAAAATCGACGGCGGTGTCGGCGGTGGCCGCGATCCGCGCGGCGTCGACCCGGTCGATCCGCCCCAGCAGCACCTGCTGATGATCGCCCTGCAGGCACAGGGCCAGCAGCAGCTTCGCCACCTTCCGGGGATCGTCCGGCCGCAGCTTGCCGCGCGCCATGCCGAGCTCGATGAAATCACCCAGCAGCCGGATCATCGTGTTCGGCCCACGCTGGTAGAACATCTCGCCGATCTCCGGCACGCGCCCCGCCTCCGCCACGATCAGGCGATGGAGCGCGATGGCCTCGGGGCTCGTCACCTTTTCGAGGAAATGGCGGCAGAAGCTGCGGAGCGTCGTTTCGAGGTCCGCCTCCGGAACCAGCACCGAGATGATCCGCTCCCGGAAATGGGCGGTCGCGCGGTCGAGCACCGCCTCGAACAGCGCTTCCTTGGACGGGAAATAGCTCCACAGCGTCGCCTTGGAGCCGCCGATCGTCGCCGCGATCCCCGACATCGTCGTCGCCGCATAGCCATGCTGCAGGAAATAGGCATGCGCGACGCCGATGATCGCTTCGCGGCGATCGAGCCGCTTCGTCTCGCGGCGGCCGGGCCTGGTCCTCTCGCAGGTCATCTCAATGCCGTACTATATGGTACGGTTTTACATTGACAAGAGGTAAAGCCCGTCGCACATCGGCCGACGATACCAGATAGTACGGTCTCCAATGCCCCTGAGTCGCGCGCCTTTCCTTCGCCCTGCCGCCGTGGTCGGCCTTCCGATCGCGCTGGCCGCCTGCGCATCGATACCCGATCTCGGCGCCCGGCCGGAGCTGCGCACGCCCGCGAGCGTCGCCGCCGGCCAGAGCCTGGGCGGGCGGACCGACGCCGACTGGCCCGCCGACGGCTGGTGGCAGGCCTATGGCGACCCGCAGCTCGCCGGGCTGATCGAGGAAGGGCTGCGCGAATCCCCCGACGCCGCCGCTGCCGCCGCGCGCTTCCGCCAGGCGCGGGGCATGGCGCAGGCGGCCGGCGCGCCGCTGCTGCCCTCGGTCGGCGCCGGCGCCAGCGCGGGCCTGGAGAAGCAGAGCTACAATGTCGGCATCCCCGCGCAGTTCGTGCCCAAGGGATGGCAGGACGTCGGGCAGGCCTCGATCGACCTGTCGTTCGACCTCGACCTGTGGGGCCGCAACCGCGCGGCGCTCGCCGCCGCCACCTCCGAGGCCGAGGCGGCACGGATCGAGCAGGACCAGGCGCGGCTCATGCTCGCGACCGGGATCGCCTCGGCCTATGCCGACCTCGCCCGGCTTCATGCCGAGCGCGACGTGCTGGCGGCGGCGGTCGAGCTGCGCGCCGCCACGCGCAAGCTGGTCGGCGACCGGGTCCGCAACGGCCTCGACACGCGCGCCGAGCTGAAGCAGGCCGACGCGGCGGTGCCGGCAGCCCGTGCCGACCTCGCCGCCGCCGACGAGGCGATCGCGCTGGTCCGCAACCAGATCGCCGCGCTGGTCGGCGCCGGGCCCGATCGCGGCCTGGGCATCGCCCGGCCCGCGCTCGCGGCGCTCCACCCGCCGGGCCTGCCGGCGCAGGTGACCACCGAGCTGATCGGCCGCCGCCCCGACATCGCCGCCGCGCGGGCGCAGGCCGAGGCCGCCGCGAGCCGGATCAAGGTCGCGCGGGCCGACTTCTTCCCCGCCATCCGGCTCGGCGCGCTGGTCGGTGTCCGCTCGCTCGGCCTCGACCAGCTGACCGACAGCGGATCGACCTATGGCAACGTCACCCCGGCGGTCAGCCTGCCGATCTTTCGCGGCGGGGCGCTGAGCGGCCAGTATCGCGGCGCGCGCGGCCGCTATGACGAGGCGGTGGCGCTCTACAACCGGGCGGTGATCACCGCCTATCGCGAGGTCGCCGACGCGGTGACCAGCCAGCGCGCCGCCACCGACCGGCTCGCCCAGTCGCGCCAGGCGCTGGCCGATTCCGAAGAGGCCTATGCGATCGCCCGCAAACGCTATGAAGGCGGCCTGTCCACCTATCTCAACGTGCTGAGCTCCGAAGAGAAGCTGCTGCAGGCGCGCCGCGCGGTCGCCGATCTCGATGCCCGGATGTTCGCGCTGGACGTCGCCCTCGTCCGCGCCCTCGGCGGCGGTTTCACCGCCGCGTCCCCTGCCCTCGCCAAGGACGATTCCCATGGCTGACGCCGATCCCCCGAAGACCAGCGCCGATCCCGTCGAGGACAGCGAGAGCGAGGCCCGCCGCGAAGCCCGCCTCCGGGCGCGCAAGACCTGGCTGATCCGCTTCGCGATCGGGCTGGCGGTCGTCGCCCTGCTGTTCGGCGCCTGGTACCTGCTGATCGGACGCAACCATGTCAGCACCGACAACGCCTATGTGAATGCGGAGGTGGCGCAGGTCACGCCGCTGATCTCGGCCCAGGCGGTCGAGGTGCGGGTCAGCGACACCCAGGCGGTGAAGCGCGGCGACATCCTCGTCCGCCTCGACGACAGCAACATGCGGATCGCGCTCGCCCAGGCGGAGGCCGATCTGGCGCGGGCCCGGCGGATGTTCCGCCAGGGGACCGCCACCAGCGCCGCGCTGGCGGCGCAGGTCAGCGCGCGCGAGGCCGACATCGCCACCGCCCAGTCGGATTACGACAAGGCGCGCATCGACCTCGACCGCCGCCTCGCGCTCCAGCCATCGGGCGCGGTGTCGGGCGACGAGCTGACCGCCGCGCGCAACGCCTTCAACGCCGCCCGCGGCAAGCTCGCCCAGGCCCGCGCCAACCAGGGCGCCGCCGCCGGCGAACTGGCCGCGAACCAGGCGCTGGTCGCCGGATCGACGGTCGAGACCGACCCGATGGTGCTCGCCGCCAAGGCCAAGCTCGCCGCCGCCCAACTCGACTTCGAGCGCGCCGTGATCCGCGCGCCGATCGACGGCGTCGTCACGCGCCGCCAGGTCCAGGTCGGCCAGCGGGTGACGCAAGGGTCCCCGATCATGATGATCGTCCCGGTGTCGCAGGTCTATGTCGATGCCAATTTCAAGGAACGGCAGCTCCGCCGGGTGAAGCCCGGCCAGTCGGCCAAGGTCACCGCCGACCTCTATGGCGGCGGCGTCGTCTACCACGGCAAGGTGGTCGGCTTCTCGGGCGGCACCGGATCGGCCTTCGCGCTGATCCCGGCACAGAACGCCACCGGCAACTGGATCAAGGTGGTCCAGCGCCTGCCGGTCCGCATCGAGCTCGATCCAAGCCAGCTGACCGAGCATCCGCTGCGCGTCGGCCTGTCGATGGAAGTCGATATCGACGTCTCCGGCGACTGACGGCGATGGCCGAGCCCGCCTTCCACGAACTCGTCACCGGCCGGCGGCGCTTCGTCGCGGGGATCGCGCTGGCGTCGGTCAACCTGATGGTCGTGCTCGACATGACCATCGCCAACGTCTCGGTCCCGCATATCTCCGGCAATCTCGGCATCTCGCCGAACCAGGGCACCTGGGTGATCACCTCCTATGCGGTGGCGGAGGCGATCTGCGTGCCGCTGACCGGCTGGCTGGCGCAGCGCTTCGGATCGGTCCGGGTCTTCATCCTCAGCATCCTCGGCTTCGGCCTGTTCTCGGTGCTGTGCGGCCTGTCGACGACGCTCGGCATGCTGGTCGCCTGCCGCATCGGCCAGGGCCTGTCCGGCGGGCCGCTGATCCCGCTCACCCAGACGCTGCTGATGCGCATCTTCCCACCCGACAAGCGCGCCCGCGCGATGGGGATGTGGGCGATGACGACGCTGGTCGGCCCGGCGCTGGGACCGATCCTGGGCGGCTGGATCAGCGACAATTGGAACTGGCACTGGATCTTCTTCATCAACGTGCCGGTGGTGCTGTTCAGCGCCGGCGTGAGCTATTCCTTCCTCCGCGTCATCGAGACGCCGATGGAGAAGCTGCCGATCGACCGCATCGGCCTGGCGCTGATGATCCTGTGGATCGGCGCGCTCCAGATCATGCTCGACATCGGCCGCGAGCATGACTGGTTCGCCGACACGACCGTGCTGGGGCTCGCGCTGTTCGCCGCGATCATGTTCGTCGTCTTCGTGATCTGGGAGCTGACCGAGGAGCATCCGATCGTCGACCTGCGCGTCTTCCGCCATCGCGGCTTCACGATCAGCGCGCTGACCATCGCCTTCGGCTTCGGCACCTATTTCGCCGGCATCGTCGTGATCCCGCAATGGATGCAGATCACGCTGGGCTTCACCGCCACCTGGGCGGGCATCGCGACCGCCTTCACCGGCATGGCGGGGCTGTTCGTCGGACGGCTGGCGCCGATCCTGATCACCAGGATCGACCCGCGCATCGTCCTGTCCGGCGCGCTGCTCTGGGCGGGCGGCGCCACGCTGCTGCGCACCAACTGGACGAGCGGCTCCGACTTCTGGACGCTCGGCCTGCCGCAGTTCATCATGGGCCTGGGCATGCCCTTCTTCTTCGTGACGGCGACGTCGATGTCGCTGAGCGCGGTGCCGCCCAAGGAGCTCGCCTCGGCGGCGGGGCTCCAGAACTTCCTGCGGATCATGGGGGTCGCGGTATCGACCTCGGTGGTCATGACCTATTGGAACGACCAGGCGCGCGTCGCCGGGAGCGAGCTGGCCGGCCGGCTCAATCCCGACGGCCCGGGCGGCACGATCGCCGGCTTCTCGGTCGAGCAATCGCGCGCGCTGATGGCGCAGCTCGTCGACCGCGAGGCGCTGACCATCGCGACCGACAAGATATTCCTGATCGCCGGGCTGCTGATGTGGCTGATCGCCGCCTTCGTCTGGCTGGCGCCGAAGCCCAAGCGCATGGCCGATCCGATGGCCGGCGGGCACTGACCGCCGGCCATCGGCCCGGACATCAGGACGCCGCCGCCGTCCCGGGCAGCGGATCGAGCCCGTGCTCGAGCGCGTCCTCGACCGTCTCCAGCCAGACGAACTCCAGCTTCTCGCGCGCATTGGCGGGGATGTCGTCATAGTCGCGGCGGTTGCGCGCCGGCAGCATGACGCGGGTGACCCCGGCGCCGGCCGCCGCGACCACCTTCTCCTTGATCCCGCCGACCGGCAGCACCAGCCCGCGCAGCGAGATCTCGCCCGTCATCGCGGTGTCGCTGCGCACCGTCCGGCCGGTCAGCAGCGAGGTCAGCGCCAGGTACATGGCGACGCCCGCGCTCGGCCCGTCCTTGGGCGTGGCGCCGGCGGGCACATGGACATGGATGTCGCTGCGCTCGAACGAGGCCGTGTCGATGCCCAGCGTCGCCGCGCGGCTCTTGACCAGGCTGAGCGCGGCCTGCGCGCTCTCCTTCATCACGTCGCCAAGCTGGCCGGTCAGGATCAGCCGCCCGTTGCCGGGCATCTTCGTCGCCTCGATGAACAATATGCTGCCGCCCACCGGGGTCCAGGCGAGCCCGGTCGACACGCCCGGCACGCTGGTGCGCTGCACCGTCTCGTCCTCGAAGATGCGGCCGCCGAGCACCTCGGTCACGTCCGCCTCGCCGATCGCGACATGCGTCGCGCTGCCCTCCGCGATGCGGACCGCCGCGTGGCGGATCACCTTGCCGATCTCGCGCTCGAGGTTCCGGACGCCGGCCTCACGCGTGTAGTAGCTGATGATCGCCTTGAGCGCGGCGTCGTCGATCTCGACCTGCACCTCGGACACGCCGTTCGCCCCGAGCTGGCGGCCGACCAGGTAGCGGCGGGCGATGTGGAGCTTCTCCTCCTCGGTATAGCCGGGGAGCGAGATCACCTCCATGCGGTCGCGCAGCGGCCCGGGGATGGTGTCGAGCATGTTCGCCGTGGCGATGAACAGGACTCGGCTGAGGTCGAACGGCACGCCGAGATAATTGTCGCGGAACGTCCCGTTCTGCTCGGGATCGAGCACCTCCAGCATCGCCGCCGACGGATCGCCCTGGATGCCGCGGCCGAGCTTGTCGATCTCGTCGAGCATCATCACGCAGTCGCGGGTGCCCGCCTTGCGGATCGCCTGGATGATGTTGCCCGGCAGCGCGCCGATATAGGTGCGCCGGTGGCCGCGTATCTCCGCCTCGTCATGGACGCCGCCCAGGCTGACGCGGACGAACTCGCGCCCCATCGCCTTGGCGATCGACTGGCCGAGCGAGGTCTTGCCGACGCCCGGGGGGCCGGCGAAGCACAGGATCGGCGCCTTGCCCTCGGGCGCGAGCTTGCGGACCGCGAGATATTCGATGATCCGCGTCTTGATCTTCTCCAGCCCATAATGGTCGGCGTCGAGCTGGGCCCGCGCCTGGGCGATGTCGATCTCCTTATGCTCGGGCAGCATCCACGGCAGCTCGGTCAGCCAGTCGAGATAGGTGCGGATGATGCCGTGCTCGGCCGCGCCGTCGGGCATGCGCTCCAGCCGGCGCAGCTCCTTGGTCGCCTGCTTCTCGACCTCCTCGGGCATGCCGGCCTTGGCGATCGCCTCCCTGAGCTCGGCGATCTCGGCCGAATTGCCGTCGTCCTCGCCGAGCTGGCGCTGGATCTCGGCCATCTGCTCGCGCAGCAGATGCTCGCGCTGGCGGGTGCCCAGCTTCTCCTGCACGCCCTTGCCGATCTCGGCCGACAGGCGCAGCACCTCCAGCCGCTGGGCGAGCAGCGCCATCACCTTGTCGAGGCGCGGCTGGAGCGCGATCGTCTCCAATATGCCCTGCTTGTCGTCGGCGCCGATGTCGAGATAGGCGGCGGTCAGGTCGGCGAGCGCGCCCGGCGCCGCGATCGTGCGGATCGCGTCGGCCAGGCCCTGCGGCGCCTGCGGCAGCAGGCTCACCGTCTCCAGCGCCTGGTTGCGCAGGTTGATGAAGCGCGCCTCGACCTCGGTGCCCTCGGGCGCGGGCTCCTCGATCCGCTCGATCCGGGCGACCAGGAACGGCCAGCCGTCGAGGAATTCGACGACACGGAAGCGCGACTCGCCCTGGACGATCAGATGATGGGTCTCGTCGGGCCCGGTGATGTAGCGCAGCACATTGGCGATCGTGCCGGTGCGGTGCATGTCGAGCGGGCCGGGCTCCTTCGCCTCGGCGTCGCGCTGGGTGAGGACGCCGACCGGCCGGCTCTCGCGCACCGCCGCCTGCGCGGCGTTGATCGAGACGGGGCGGCCGATGGCGAGCGGCATCACCACCTCGGGGAACATCACGAAGTTGCGCACCGGCACGATGATCATCGCGTCGGCGGGCAGTTCGGGCAGGTGGGGGCCCGTCGCCGCAGGCGCCTCGCCGGTGTCGATCGTCTTGCTGTCGGCCAGGTCGGTCATCGCCGCGGCCCTCCATTCACCTTGTTCAACGTCACGAGCAGGCATCCGTTGACGCCCGCGCGGCGAACCGAATCATAGCGCCCCGCCGGCAATGGCAGGCGCCGTTCGAAATGCCCCTGCGGCAATTCGAGCCGATGGATCCTCGCGGTCCGCAGCTCGGGCGGCAGGATGCGATAGCCGCGCACGACCAGCACGCCGTCCTCGATGAACGCCTCGGTCTGGTCGAGATCGACCCCCGGCAGCGCGACGAGGACGAGCAGTTCATGCTCGGTCTCCAGCATGTCGGCGGGCGGTTCCCAGGCGGGGGTGCCGCCGCTCGCGCGCGACGGGGCGAAGGCCCGCTGGTGCAGGCGCTGCACCCGGTCGATCAGGTCGACGGCCTCGGCCCACATCCAGTCCCGTGATCGGCCAGAATTCATGTGACGTCCTCTCTCGGCGGCCGGGGATGGCGCCGTCGGGCGCCGGCCGCTTCCCTTTATAAGGAAAGCCGAAGGCCCGATTTCAAGCGGTGCCCGAAACGAGCCCGGCCTCCCGACCTTCCCGACGCCGGGCGGCGGCCGAAGTTCCCGCCGGCGCGACGATCGCATCGGCAAAAGCGCACCCGTGTGATGCAATGCCGGGCGAACTGACGCGTATATGGGTTTAGACGGGACGGAAGATGGACAGGAGACCGTGATGGCCGACGCAATCGCCGACACGACCGCAGGGACGGTCCGTGGCATCAGCGAGGGAGGCGTCCGCCGTTTCCTGGGCATCCCCTATGCCGCCGTCCCGGTCCGCGCGCGCCGCTTCGCGCCCGAACCGGCCGAGCCGTGGAGGTGCGACGCCACCCGCCCCGGCCCCCAACGCCCCAGCGGGTGAAGGACTTCCCCGGCCTCGACGTCGCGCCCCTGATCGGCACCGGCTGGGTCCATGGCGACGAATATCTCTCCGCCAATGTCTGGGCGCCCGATGGCGGCGGCGGCGGGCGGCCGGTGATGGTCTGGATCCACGGCGGCGGCTTCGTGATCGGCAGCAAGGACGCCGCGGTCAGCGACGGCAGCGCCTTCGCCCGCGACGGCATCGTCTGCTTCGCGATCAACTATCGCCTCGGCGTCGACGGCTTCCTGCCGATCCCCGGCGTGCCGACCAACCTCGGCCTGCGCGACATCATCGCGGCGCTGCGCTGGGTGCGCGCCAACGCCGCGGCGTTCGGCGGCGATCCCGACGCCATCACCGTCTTCGGCGAGTCGGCGGGCGCGATGGCGATCGCGAACCTGATCGCCTCGCCGCTGGCCGAGGGGCTGTTCCGCCGCGCGATCATCCAGAGCGGCCACGCCGGCATGACCCGCGAGGTCGCGGTGATGCAGCGGCTCGTCAAGAAGCTTGCCAAGCTGCTGCGGATCAGCCCCGACAAGGCGGGGTTCGAAAGCGTCCCGCTCGACGCGCTGCTCGACGCGGTCGAAACGGTGTCGCAGCGAACCGCCAAGATCGACCTGCGCGACTCCGGCGGCCGCGAGCCGATGTTCGGGATCGGCCGCTTCACACCCGTCCATGGCGACGACGTGCTGCCGCTCCAGCCGCTCGACGCGCTGCGGCAGGGCGCGGGGGCCGGGGTCGAGGTGCTGATCGGCACCAATGCGGAGGAGATGAACCTCTACCTCGTCCCCACCGGCGTCCGCGACAAGATCGGCGGCCTGCTCGCCACCTTCCTGCTCAGCCGCTCGCAGCCGCAGGCGCGCAAGGTGCTCAAGGCCTATGGGCTGGGCCAGCGCGACATGCCGGCGGGCCAGGCGCTGACCGACGCGATGAACGACCTCGTCTTCCGCTGGCCGGCGCGCCGCTTCGCCGAGGAGCATCGGGGGCGCACCCATATGTACCAGTTCGACTGGCGCTCGCCCGCCTTCCGGGGCGAGCTTGGCGCCTGTCACGGGCTCGAACTGCCCTTCGTCTTCGACACGCTGGCGGCGACGACGGGGCCGCAGGGCATGGTGGGCGGGAATCCGCCGCAGGAGCTGGCCGATCACACCCATCGCATCTGGGCCGGCTTCGCGCGCGACGGCGGCCTGCCCTGGGCGCCGTTCGATCGCGACAAGCGGCTCGTCTATTCGCTGGTCGACGGGCTGGCGCGGCCCGAGCCGGTGATGCCCGCGCAGGCCTTCCTGCCCTGAGCAGGACAGACCTTTCTGAAAGGTTAGCTATCTGATAGGTCGCTCTCCACGACTCAGTGCAGGGAGACCATCGGATGACCGCGCCATTCACCACCCACGACCGCAAGCCGTTGCCGCCGGGCTTCCTCGACGATGTCCGCGCGGTGATCGGCGATCGGCTCGGCACCGGCGAGGCGATCCGCCTGCAACACGGATCGAGCGAGACCCATTTCGATCCGGTGCTGCCCGACGCGGTGGCGTTCGTCCGGTCGACCGAGGAGGTGGCGGCGCTCGTCAGGCTCTGCGTCGCCGCCGAGGTGCCGGTCGTCGCCTTCGGCGCGGGCACCTCGCTCGAGGGCAACGTCACCCCCGTCCGGGGCGGCCTGACCATCGACCTGTCGGAGATGGACGCGATCCTCGCGGTCAACCCGGAGGACCTCGACTGCACCGTCCAGGCCGGGGTGCGGCGCGAGCAGCTCAACGAATATCTGCGCGACCAGGGCCTGTTCTTCCCGATCGATCCCGGCGCCAACGCCACGATCGGCGGCATGGCCTCGACCCGCGCCTCGGGCACCAACGCCGTCCGCTACGGCACGATGCGCGAGGCGGTGCTGTCGCTGCGGGTGGTGACGCCCGACGGCCGGATCGTCCGCACCGCCCGGCGCGCGCGCAAGTCGGCGGCTGGCTACGACCTCACCCGGCTGATGATCGGCGCGGAAGGGACGCTCGGCATCATCACCGAGATCACCCTGCGCCTGCACGGCATCCCAGAGGCGATCTCCGCGGCGGTCTGCGGGTTCGATACGTTGCAGGGCGCGGTCGACACCGTCGTCCAGTCGATCCAGATCGGCGTGCCCGTCGCCCGGATCGAGATCCTGGACGCGGCGCAGATGAAGGCGTGCAACGCCTATTCGAAGCTCGACTATGCCGAGCAGCCGACGCTGCTGTTCGAGTTCCACGGATCGGAGCGCCATGTGCAGGAACAGGTCGAGACGGTGCGCGAGATCGCCGGCCACAATGGCGGCGGCGAGTTCCTCTGGTCGCATCGGCCCGAGGAGCGCAGCCGGCTGTGGAAGGCGCGGCACGAGGCCTATTACGCCGCGATGAGCCAGCGCCCCGGCGCGGTCGGCTGGACCACCGACGTCTGCGTGCCGATCAGCCGCCTCGCCGAATGCATCGTCGAGACCCAGGCCGACCTGGCGCGCTCCGCCATCCCGGCGACGATCGTCGGCCATGTCGGCGACGGCAATTTCCACGTCGTCTTCGCGGTCGACCCGGCCGCCCCGCACGAGATGGCGGAGGTCGAGGCGCTCAACGAACGGATCGTCGCCCGCGCGCTGGCGATGGACGGCACCTGCACCGGCGAGCATGGCATCGGCCTGGGCAAGCAGCGCTTCCTGCTCGACGAGCTGGGCGACGCGGTCGACCTGATGCGGCTGGTCAAGCAGGCGATCGACCCGAAGGGCCTGTTCAACCCCGGCAAGATATTCCAGCTATGACCTTTACCGTCATCCCGGCGGAGGCCGGGATCTCGGCAGAAAGGAGACGACGTTGAGGCAGGAGACGCCCGAGATGCCGGCCTCCGCCGGCATGACGCCGGAGCGGGAATCGCCCGCACATCCGGGCGGATCGCTGGTCCAGCAGGCGGTGCAGGCCGTCCGCGACCATATCCGCGACAACGGGCTGCGGGTCGGCGACACGCTGCCCGGCGAAGGCCATTTCGCCGATCTTCTGGGGGTCAGCCGCGCGGTGATGCGCGAGGCGTTCGGCGCGCTCGCCGCGCTGCGGCTGATCGACGTCGCCAACGGACGGCGCGCCCGCGTCGGCGCGATCGACGGAACGGTGATCGCCGCCTCGCTCGACCATGCGGTCGCCACCGCGCAGGTGTCGATCATCGAGATCTGGGACGTCCGCCAGACGATGGAGGTCCGCACCGCCGAGCTCGCCGCCGCGAACCGGACCGAGGAGGAAGCCGCGCTGATCCTCGCGCTCGCCGAGGCGATCGCCGAGGCTGGCGGCGACATGCCCCGGGTGATTGCCGCCGACATCGCGCTGCACGAGGCGATCGCGCGGGCCAGCCACAATCCGCTGTTCCTGCAGATCATCCGCTCCTTTGCGCCGATGATGACGCAGGCCGTCCCCGCCGCCTGGCGGACGCGGACCACCGAGGGCGAGCGATCGGACATGATCGACCGCCACCGCATGCTGGCCCGCGCGATCGCCGATCGCGATCCGGAAACGGCCCGCCGGATGATGACCCGCCATTTCGACCGGACGATCGGCGACATGCTCCGCGCCGGCCGCGCCGCCCCTCAGGCGCGATAGGCGAGCGCCACCGCGCCGAGCGGCCCGGCCATCGCGCCCAGCCCCGGCGGAACCACGATGTCCGCCAGCTCGGCAGCGCCGATCCCGGCGAGATAGCCGCCGAGCAGCTCTGCGGCGCGCGCGCGGAGGCGATCGAACAGCCATCCACGCGCCTGGAAGACGCCGCCGCCGATCAGGATGCGCTGCGGCGACAGGGTCAGCATCAGCGCCGCGACCGCCTCCGCCATCTCCCCGGCCACCTCGTCCCACAGCGGATCGCCGTCGCCGACCCGGTCGCCCGGCCGGCCGGCACGCGCGGCGATGGCGGGCCCCGACACCAGCCCTTCGAGGCAATCGCCATGGAAAGGGCAGATGCCGGCGAAGGCGTCGCCCGGCGCGCGGCGGACGCGGAGATGGCCCAGCTCGGGATGGATCAGGCCATGGACCGGCTCGCCGTCGACCAGCACGCCGCCGCCGACCCCGGTCCCCGACCGTCAGGTAGCCAGCACTCATCCCCCTGCCCCCGCGCCCCAGCGATGCTCGGCGAGCGCGGCCCCGGCGACATCGGTGTCGAAGCCGATCGGCACCCCGAACCGCGCCGCGAAGCGACCGACCAGGTCGACCTGCCGCCAGCCCGGCTTGGGGGTGGAGGTGATATGGCCGTAATCGGGCCGGGCGCGATCGAGCCCGACCGGCCCGAAGCTGGCGATGCCGATCGCCGCGACCCGGCCATGCTCGGCCTGCCAGGCGGACAGCCGATCCTCGATCGCGGCCAGCGTCGCGTCGGGCGTCGTGGTCGGGATACGCTCCATCGCCAGCACCTCGCGCCCGCGCGCGACCAGGGCGATCGCCTTGGTGCCACCCAGTTCGATGCCGGCCACGAGCCCGTCCTCGTCGATGTTCGTCACGCCGTCCGCTCCTCCGTCCGCCTGCAATGGATATCAGCCCGGAATCGGTTCCAAACCGATTTCTTCCATCGTCCATAGATATTTTTGCATGCGGGCAGGCCGCCTTCGCACTTGCAATATATGTAACCGATCGGTACTTACCGGTGATACGTACCGTTCTGTTACATTTTGCCTACACAGGGACACGCAACATGTACCTCTCCGAACTCAAGGGGGATCCGGCCCACCTGCCCGAGCCCGAGCAGCAGCAGCCGGCGCGGGCCCCTCGCTTCACCCGCAAGCGCGCCGCCTATGCCGCGCTGCCCGTCGCCGGGCTGATCCTGTTCGGCGCCTACGGCCTGGTCGGGCACGACAAGGCCCAGGCCGATACCCAGCCGCTGCCGACCGTGACGGTCAGCCAGCCGATCGAGCGATCGATCGTCGAATGGGACGATTATGTCGGCCGGTTCGAAGCGAGCCAGGCGGTCGAGATCCGGCCGCGCGTCTCGGGCGCGCTGACCGGCATCCATTTCAAGGACGGCCAGATCGTCCGCAAGGGCCAGCTCCTCTTCACCATCGATCCGCGCCCCTTCGCGGCGGCGCTGGCCGAGGCGCGCGCCCGCGCGGCGAGCGCGGCGACGGCGCTGTCGCTGGCGCATGCCGACCTCGCCCGCGCCAACCGGCTGATCGCCGACCAGGCGGTGAGCGCGGAGGAGGTCGACTCGCTGCGCGCCCGCGTCCAGTCGGCCGAGGCCGCGCTGGCGGCGGCCCGCGCGCAGGTCCAGGCCCGCCGCCTCGACGTCGAGTTCACCCAGGTCCGCGCGCCGATCTCCGGCCGCGTCTCCGACCGGCGGGTCGACATCGGCAACCTCGTCTCGGGCGACGCGGCGGCGAGCGCCACCGTGCTGACCACGGTCAACGCGCTCGACCCGATCTATTTCAGCTTCGACGGATCGGAATCGCTCTACCTCAAGCAGCGGCGCCAGAAGGATGCCAGCGACCGGGTCGAGATCCGGTTGCAGGACGAGCCCGACTATCGCTGGAAGGGCAAGGTCGACTTCACCGACAATGCGCTCGACGACGGATCGGGGACGATCCGGGGCCGCGCGGTGATCGACAATCCCGGCTATTTCCTGACACCGGGCATGTTCGGCAACATGCGGCTGGCGGCCGGCGGCGCGCGCAAGGCGCTGCTCGTCCCCGACGCCGCGGTGGTCAGCGACCAGGCCCGCAAGGTCGTCTATGTCGTCACCGGCAAGGACGGCAGCGTCGAGGCCCGTCCGGTCGACGCCGGCCCGCTGATCAACGGCCTGCGGGTGATCCGCTCGGGACTGAAGCCGAAGGACCGGGTCGTGATCTCCGGCGTGCAGTTCGCCGCGAGCGCGCCCAAGGTCCAGACCATCGCCGGCCGGATCGAGGCCACCGCCGTCGCGGCGGCCCCGGCCGTCCCGGCGCCGATATCGTCACAGGCGACGCTGGCGGCAGCGCGCTGAACCAACCGACAACCGCCCGCGCGGCGGCCTGACGCCCTTCCCGCGAGGAAGGGCGAGCGGCCCCGCTCGCGCCGGCGCCACAGGGGAACGGGGCCATGCGCCTGAGCCATATCTTCATCAAGCGGCCGATCTTCGCCGGCGTCATCGCCGTGGTGATCACGATCGTCGGCGCGCTCGCCTTCTTCGGCCTGCCGATCTCGCAATATCCGGACGTCGTGCCGCCCACCGTCACGGTCAGCGCGACCTATCCGGGCGCCTCGGCAGAGACGATCGCCGACACCGTCGCCTCCCCGCTGGAGCAGGAGATCAACGGCGTCGACGACATGCTCTACATGTCGAGCCAGGCGACCAGCGACGGCCGGCTGACGATCACCGTCACCTTTAAGCTCGGCACCGACCTCGACGAGGCGCAGGTGCTGGTCCAGAACCGGGTCGCGCTGGCCGAGCCGCGCCTGCCCGAGGACGTCCGGCGTCAGGGCGTGGTGACGCGCAAGACCTCGCCCGACTTCATCCTCGTCGCCAACCTGATCTCGCCCGACAACTCGCTCGATCGCGGCTATATCTCCAACTATGCGCTGACCCAGATGCGCGACCGGCTCGCCCGGCTCGACGGCGTCGGCGAGGTGCGGCTGTTCGGCGCGCGCGACTATGCGATGCGCATCTGGATCGATCCGGGCCGCGCCGCCGCGCGCAACATGACCGCCGGCGAGATCGTCGCCGCGCTGCGCGCCCAGAACGTGCAGGTCGCGGCCGGCGCGATCGGCAAGCCGCCGGAGGCGACCGGCGCCTATGAACTGAACGTCGAGACGCAGGGCCGCCTCTCCACCCCGCAGCAGTTCGCCGACATCGTCATCAAGTCCGACGCGGAGGGCCACCTGACCCGGCTGAAGGACGTCGCGCGGGTTGAACTGGGCGCCGAGGATTACGGCATCAACATGTATCTGAGCGGCCAGCCGTCGCTCGGCATCGCGGTGTTCCAGCGGCCGGGGTCGAACGCGCTCGCCACCGCCGACGCGGTCCTCGCCGAGCTCAAGCTGATGTCGGAGAAGTTCCCGCGCGGGCTCGACTATCGGGTGATCTACAACCCCACCAACTTCATCCGCGAGTCGGTCAACGCCGTGCAGCACACCCTGCTCGAGGCGGTGGTGCTGGTCGTCATCGTCATCCTCGTCTTCCTGCAGAGCTGGCGCGCGGCGATCATCCCGGTGATCGCGATCCCGGTGTCGCTGATCGGCACCTTCGCGGTGCTCGCGGCGATGGGCTATTCGCTCAACAACCTGTCGCTGTTCGGCCTGGTCCTGGCGATCGGCATCGTCGTCGACGACGCGATCGTCGTCGTGGAGAATGTCGAACGCAACCTGGAGCACGGGCTGAGCCCGATGCAGGCGTCGTTCCGGTCGATGGACGAGGTCTCGACCGCGCTGGTCGCGATCGTGCTGGTGCTGTGCGCGGTGTTCGTGCCGACGATGTTCCTGACCGGGCTGACCGGCGAATTCTATCGCCAGTTCGCGGTCACCATCGCCTCGGCGACGATCATCTCGCTGATCCTGTCGCTCACCCTGTCGCCGGCGCTCGCCGCCCGGCTGCTCAGGCCGAAGGCCGATCACCTGCCCGCCGGTGGCTGGCGGCGGATGGCGGCGGTCGGCGCGCAGCGCTTCAACGCCGGCTTCGATCGGCTGAGCAATTTCTACGCGGCGAGCACGCGCAAGCTGCTCGCTCGGCCGAAGCGGGTGCTGTTCTCCTATGCCGGGTTGCTGGCGCTGACCGCCGCGCTGTTCGGCGCGACCCCGGTCGGCTTCATCCCGTCGCAGGACCAGGGCTATCTGATGACCGCGATCTTCACCCCGCCCGGCACCTCGCTCGCGTCGACCGACGCGACGATGCAGGCGGTCGCCAGGAAGATGCTGAAGGTTCCGGGCGTCAAGGGCGCGGTGATGCTGGCCGGCTATCATGGGCCGAGCGGCACCACCGCCTCCAACGCGGCGGTCGCCTTCCTCGTCTTCGACAGCTTCAAGGAGCGCGCGAAGAAGGGCCTGACCGAGGAGAATATCCTCGCCGAGGCGAACAAGGCGGCGCACGGCTTCGACCAGGCGCATATCTATGTGCTGAAGCCGCCGCTGATCCGCGGCATCGGCACCGGCGGCGGCTTCAAGATGATCCTGCAGGACCGCTCCGGCCAGGGGCTGGAGAAGCTCAACCAGGCCGCCTGGGCGATGATCGCCGAGGCGAACAAGGACCCCAGCCTGAAGATGGTCTACACCAACTTCGAATATGGCGTGCCGCGCCTCTACGCCGATGTCGACCGCGCCAAGGCCGACATGATGGGCGTGCCGCCGAGCCGGGTGTTCGAGGCGCTGCAGGTCTATCTGGGGTCGGCCTATGTCAACGACTTCAACCTGCTCGGCCGCACCTATCGCGTGACCGTGCAGGCCGACCTGCCGTTCCGCGACGACGCGAGCGACATCCAGCAGCTCAAGACCCGGTCCGACCGGGGCGGGATGGTGCCGCTGGGCGCGGTCGCGACGGTCGAGGACCGCAACGGCGCCTATCGCGTCGTCCGCTACAACCTCTATCCGTCGATCGAGGTCGAGGGCGACGTCGCGCCGGGCCACAGCAGCGGCCAGGCGCTGGCGGCGATGGAGGCGCTGGCGAGCAAGCTGCCGGCGGGCGTCGGCACCGAATGGACCGAGGTCGCCTATCAGCAGAAGCTGGCCGGCAGCGCCGCGATGATCGTCTTCGCCGCGGCGGTGCTGTTCGTCTTCCTGGTGCTGGCGGCGCAGTTCGAAAGCCTGATGCTGCCGCTCGCGATCATCCTGATCGTGCCGATGACCCTGCTCGCGGCGATGACCGGCGTGAACCTGCGCGGGATGGACAACAACATCCTGACGCAGATCGGCCTGGTCGTGCTGATCGGCCTCGCCGCCAAGAACGCGATCCTGATCGTCGAGTTCGCCAAGCAGGCCGAGGAGGAAGGGCTGTCGCCGGTCGAGGCGGCGGTGCGCGCGGCGAAGGATCGGCTGCGGCCGATCCTGATGACCAGCTTCGCCTTCATCCTCGGCGTGGTGCCGCTGGTGATCGCGACCGGGCCGGGCGCCGAGCTGCGCCAGGCGCTCGGCACGGCGGTCTTCTCCGGCATGCTGGGCGTGACCTTCTTCGGGCTCGTCTTCACGCCGACCTTCTACGTCGCCACCCGCAGCCTCGCCGACCGCTTCGCGAAGCGGTTCGGCCGGGGCGCGAACGGCCGGGACGACGACGGCGCCGCCGCCGTCCCCGCCGAATGAGGGAGGAAAACATGCTGAGGAAACTCCTGCTCGCGGGTTCCGCGCTGCTGACCGTCGCCGCCGCCGGACCGGACTATGTCCGCCCGGCGGCCCCGGCCGGCGCTGACGGCCCCTTCATCAAGGCCCCGGCCGCCCCCGTCACCCCGGCCGAGCCCGACCAGGCCTGGTGGCGGCTCTACCAGGACCCGGTGCTCGACCGGCTGATCGCCGATGCCTTCGCGGCGAACACCGACCTGCGCATCGCCGTCGCCAATCTCGACAAGGCGCGCGCGCTGCTGCGCGAAAGCCGGGCGGGCCGCCTGCCGCAGACCGACGTCTCCGCCGGGGCGAACTATGGCCGCCTGCCCGCGACCCAACGCCCGGCCGGCGCGGAGCGCGAGGACTGGTCGTTCGACGCCGGGCTGTCGGTCTCCTACGAGGTCGACCTGTTCGGCCGGGTCGGGCGCTCGATCGAGGCCGCGCGCGGCGACGCGCAGGCGGCCGAGGCGGCGCGCGACGCGGTCAAGGTGGCGATCGCCGCCGAGACGGCGCGCGCCTATGCCGACGCCTCCTCGGCGGTCGAGCGGCTGGCGGTCGCCGAACGCACGCTCGGACTGCTCGACCAGGTCGTCGGCCTGACCGCCAAGCGTTTCGAGGCTGGCCGCACCTCGAAGCTCGACCTGTCGCGCGCCTCGGCGCTGCGCGAGCAGCAGCGGGCGACGCTCTCGCCGCTGCGCGCCCAGCGCGACGCGGCGCTGTTCCGGCTGGCGACGCTGACCGGCCGGACGCCTGCCGATCTGCCGCCCGAGGTGGGCACCCGCGCGCTGACGCTGCGGCTCGACCGACCGATCCCGGTCGGCGACGGGCGCGGCCTGCTGGCGCGGCGCCCCGACATCCGCGAGGCGGAGCGCAAGCTGGCGGCCGAGACCGCGCGGATCGGCGTCGCCACCGCCGATCTCTATCCGCGCATCGCGCTCGGCGGCTCGATCGGATCGACCGGCCCCTCGCTCGGCGACATGTTCGGCGGCGGTCCGCTGCGCTGGCTGCTCGGCCCGCTGCTGAGCTGGAACTTCCCCAACCAGGAGGCCGGCCGCGCGAAGATCGCCCAGGCCAAGGCGTCGACCCGCGCGGCGCTCGCCGGCTTCGACGGGACGGTGCTGCGCGCGCTGGAAGAGACCGAGACCGCGCTGTCGGCCTATGGCCATGAGCTGGAGCGCCGCGAGGCGCTGCGCGAGGCGGCGGCGCAGGCGCAGACCGCCGCCACGATCAGCCGCGCCCAGCTCCGCGAGGGGCGCGTCGACTTCCTGACCGTGCTCGACGCCGAGCGGACCTCGGCCAGCGCCGACGCCGACCTGGCCGAATCCGACGCGCGCGTGACCAACGCCCAGGTCGACCTGTTCCGCGCGCTCGGCGGCGGCTGGCAGGCCGGGGACGGCAAGATGGCGGCGCGCTGAGCACTTCATCCGCAATTTTGCGGAGGGTGCAAAAAGCCGGGCCGATGATCTAACGTCGCGCCATCGAGAGGCTGGCGGGCGGCACCATGCGCATAGCGACGATCACCAACTGGGCCTATGGCGTCACCCTGCTGCTGACCTTCGGGTCGGGCGCGGCCTTCATGGCGTCGGTCCAGGCCGACGGCGACGAACGGATCGCGGTCGAGCGCCGTTCCGACTATATCCGCATCGCCGACGACATCGAGCTGATCGTCGAGCGGATGACCGACCAGGCCCGGCTCTACGCCATGCGCGGCGAAGCCGAGCACAAGACCGCCTGGCTGCGTGACCGCGACGATGTCGGCGTGGTCGACCGCACCGTCGGCCGGCTCGACGCGCTCGGCATCCCCCGGCACGAATATGCCGAGCTGCTGACGGCGGACCGCGACCTCGACCGGATCGAGGCGATCGAGCGGCGCGCGATCGCCGCCGTCGACCAAGGCGACCGGGCGGAGGCGCAGCGGCTGCTCTACGGGCCCGACTATCTGGCGCTAGACGCCGGCATCGACCGGTCGCTGGGCGCGTTCAAGCAGGCGCTGAAGGGGCGCGCCGAACGCGATCTCCAGCGCGCCCGCGAGCGCGCCGACCGATGGGACGACATCGCCCGGCTGCTGCTGGGGCTCACCGGCCTGCTGTTCCTGGCCGTGCTCTACTTCATCCTGTCGCGGCGCGTGGCGCGCCCGCTCGCGCATATGAGCGACGTCGTCGTCCGCATGGCCGACCGCGATTACGACGCCGACCTGCCCGACGACCGCCGCCATGACGAGATCGGCGAGGTCACCCGCGCGCTGCGCCTGTTCCGGCGCAACAGCATCGAGCGCGAGCGGCTCGAGCAGGAGCGCGACGAGGACCGCCGGATCAAGGACCTGATCGCGCGGATGATGCACCGGATGCAGGGCTGCGACGTCGAGGCCGAGCTGGCCGACGTGGTGGTCTGCTACGCGCCGCAGATCTTCCCCGACCTCGCCGGCCACATCTTCGTCTATGACCATGGGCGCGGCCGGCTGGCGACGATCGGCCGCTGGCAGGACCCGAAGCTGAGCATCGCCGATTTCGCTCCCTCCTTCTGCTGGGGCCTGCGTCGCGGCCATTCGCATCGCAGCAACGCGAAGGGAGAGGACATCTGCTGCCAGCATATCGGCGACATCGACGGGCAGGATTGCCTGTGCGTGCCGCTGATGGCGCAGGGCGGCACGGTGGGGATGCTCTATTTCGAAGGGCAGGACGGCGACGGCCGCTATGCCGAGCGGGCGATCTACCTCGACCTCATGTCCGAGAATATCGGCCTCGCCCTCGCCAACATCCAGCTCCGGGCGACGCTCGGCGCGCTGGCGACGCGCGATCCGCTGACCGGCCTCTCCAACCGCCGCCATCTCGACGAGGTGTTCAATGCCGAGCGCGCGCTGGCCGAGAGCCAGCACGCGCCGCTCGGCTGCCTGCTGGTCGACATCGACCATTTCAAGCGCTTCAACGACGAATTCGGCCATGATGCGGGCGACCTCGTCATGCAGCATGTCGCCCAGGTGCTGAAGGGCCATGCCCGCGAACGCGACCTCGCCTGCCGCTATGGCGGCGAGGAATTCGTCCTGCTGATGCCCACCCGCGACAGCGCCGCCGCCGCCGAGCGGGCCGAGGAGATCCGCCAGACGATCCGCAAGGTCTCGCTCGCCTATCGCGGACGCCCGCTGCCGCCGGTGACGGTGTCGATCGGCGTCGCCGCCTATCCGACGGAGGCCGACGCCGCGAGCCTGATCAGCGTCGCCGACGGCGCGCTGCTCGCCGCCAAGGAGAACGGGCGCGACCGGGTGGTGATCGCCGGCCGCACCCCGCCGGGGCCGAAGCACCGGGTCCGGGCCGCCTCCTGACCGTCCCCGCCGGCACGGCTTGCCAGGTGTATTAGTCGACTATATGACCCTCGCATTCCATCCGAAGGATGCTCCATGAAGAAGCTGCTTGCCGCCGTCGCCCTGGCCGCACTTTCCGTTCCCCTCTCCGCCGCCGCGACCACGGCCGAGCCGGTGCCGCTCGGCATCCTCTCCGACGCCGCGACCCCGCTCGCCTATCGGCTCGACCTCACCATCGTGCCCGATCGCGAGCGCTTCTCCGGCCATGCCGAGATCGACGCGACGCTCAAGGCCGAGACCCGGTCGCTCTTCCTCCACGGCCGTTCGCTGAAGGTCGCGCGCGTCGTCGCCAGGGTCGGCGGCCGGACGGTCGCGGCGCGCTATGGCGAGGTCGACGGATCGGGCGTCGCGCGGCTCGACTTCGCGAGCCCGCTGCCCGCCGGCAAGGTGACGCTGGTCTTCGACTATGACGCCGCGTTCGGCGACGGCGCCTCGGGCCTCTACCGGGTCAAGGTCGCCGACCAATGGTATGCCTGGACCCAATTCGAATCGATCGACGCGCGCGCCGCCTTCCCCGGCTTCGACCAGCCCGGCTACAAGACGCCCTTCACCGTCTCGCTGACCACCAGGCCGGGCGAGGTCGCGATCGGCAACAGCCGCGAGGTCCGCACGACGAAGGCCGGCGACCTCGTCCGCCACGAATTCGAGGCGACGAAGCCGCTGCCCACCTATCTGGTCGCCTTCGCCGTCGGCCCGTTCGCCACCGCGACCGGTTCCGTCTCGCCGACCGCAGAGCGCAAGGAGCCGCTGCCGATCGGCATCGTCGGCACCCAGCCCTACAAGGACAAGCTCGGCTACGCGCTGGAGAACACCGGGCCGATCGTGACGCTGCTGGAGAAATATTTCGGCACCGCCTTCCCCTTCCCCAAGCTCGACCAGATCGGCTCCCCGGTGATGCCGGGCGCGATGGAGAATGCCGGCGCCGACATCTATGGCGACACCATCCTGCTGCTCGACCGCGGCGCCTCGACCGACCAGAAGAAGACCTTCGGCATGGTCGTCGCGCACGAGCTGTCGCACCAGTGGTTCGGCGATCTCGTCACCCCGGCCTGGTGGGACGACCTGTGGCTCAACGAGAGCTTCGCCAACTGGATGGGCTATCGCATCGGCAATGAATGGCGCCCCGACCTGAAGATCGGCGCGGGCGCGATCGACGAGGCGTTCGGGGCGATGAACGTCGACGCGCTGAAGGCGGGCCGGCCGATCCACCAGCCGATCAAGACCAACGGCGAGATCGACAGCGCCTTCGACCAGGTCACCTATGGCAAGGGCGGCCAGGTGGTGGCGATGATCGCCGCCTATCTGGGCGACGAGAAATTCCGCGACGGCGTCCGCCTCCACCTCAACCGCTACGCCTATGGCAATGCGACGACCGATCAGTTCTTCGGATCGCTCGCCGACGCGTCGCACGATCCGCGCGTGCTCGAATCGCTGAGGAGCTTCGTCGACCAGCAGGGCGTTCCCGTGGTCCGCGTCGAGCGGACCGCCACCGGCCTGTCGGTCGCCCAGAAGCGCTATGCGCTGCTCGGCACCCAATTGCCGCAGCAGAGCTGGATCATCCCGCTGTGCGTCCGGGTCGGCGAGAGCCGCGACTGCACCCTGCTCGACAAGCCGTCGGGTACCGTGCCGATCACCGCGAAGGGCGCGATCGTCCCCAATGCCGGCGGCACCGGCTATTATCGCTTCTCGCTGCCCGAGGCCGAGTGGAAGACTCTGATCGCCGAGGCGGCGAGCCTGCCGCCCGGCGAGGCGCTGGCGCTGACCGACAGCCTGTGGGCAGGCTTCCGCGCCGGCGAGGTGGCGCCCGCGCTGCTGCTCGACGCCGCGCGGGCGATGGCGGCCAACGACTATTCGGTGGCGGCGGTCGACGGCGGCCTGCGGCTGGCGGGCCTGCGCCAGCGGGGGATGATCGCGGGCGGCGCGATCGGCGGCTATCGCGCCTTCATGGCCGACATCTACCGGCCGAAGCTCGCCGCGATCGGCTTCGATCCGCGCACCGGCCTCTATGCCGACGACGACGGCGACCGGCAGAAGCTGCGCGCCGACCTCGTCTCCCTCGTCGCGGGCGAGGCCGGGGACAAGGCGCTGATCGCGACGCTCGCCACTGCCGCGAAGGCGTGGCTCGGCGGCGACAAGGCAGCGCTCGACCAGGCCTTCTTCGGCGCCGGGCTGGGCGCCTATCTGGCGGACGGCGGCGACGCCGCGGTCGCGGCGCTGTTCGAGAAGGCGGTGACGAGCGACGACACGCTGTTCCGCGACAGCGCGATCGGCGCGCTCGCGAGCACCGACAGCGCCTCGGCGGGCCGCTGGCTGCTCGACCATCTCGGCGACAAGCGGCTGCGCAGCGGCGACCGCACCGCGCTGATCCAGTATCTGGCGCTCGAGCCCGCGACCCGCGACATGGCCTATCAGTGGATGATCGGCCATTATGCCGAGCTGGTGAAGAACGCCGGCATCTTCGTCGCGTCGCAGCTCCCCTCGGTTCCGGTCCGCTATTGCTCGGCCGAGAAGGCGGCGGCGGTCGAAGCGGCGCTGCGGCCCGAGATCGTCCGCTACCAGCGCGGCGCGCTGGCGCTCGACCGCACCGTCGAGCAGATCAACAGCTGCGGCGTGCTGGAAGCGAAGCGCGGCGGCGAGATAGCGGCGATGTTCGCAGGCAAGTGACGCCTCACGCCCTGCCGTCATTCCCGCGAAAGCGGGAATCCATGGACGGCGGCCCGCAGGAGATCGAGTGTTCCGTAACCGTGGATTCCCGCTTTCGCGGGAATGACGGAAAAATGGGCAAATAGACAGGTCGAAACTGGAAATAGCCTAGCTGAACACCACCGTCGTCGCGCCGTTCATCAGGACGCGGTCCTCAAGGACCGCGCGGACCGCGCTGGCGAGGACGCGGCGCTCGATGTCGCGGCCCTTGCGGACGAGGTCGTCGGGCGTGTCGCGATGGCTGACCCGTTCGGTGTCCTGTTCGATGATCGGCCCCTCGTCGAGGTCGGCCGTCACGAGATGGGCGGTCGCGCCGATCAGCTTGACCCCGCGCGCATGCGCCTGGTGATAGGGCTTGGCGCCCTTGAAGCCGGGCAGGAAGCTGTGGTGGATGTTGATGCAGCGCCCGGCCAGGAAGGCGGCAAGGTCGTCCGACAATATCTGCATGTAGCGCGCGAGCACGACCAGCTCGGCGCCGGTCGCCTCGACGATCGCCTTGATGCTCGCCTCCTGCGCGGCCTTGCTGTCGCGGCCGACCGGCAGGAAATGGAACGGGATGTCGCCGAAGTCGAGATGCGCATAGGTCTCGCGCGGATGGTTCGAGACGATGCCGACCGGCTCCATCGCCAGCTCGCCGATCTTCCAGCGGTAGAGCAGGTCGGCGAGGCAATGGTCGAACTTGCTGGCGAGCAGCAGCACCTTCTTGCGCTCGGCCGAGGCGCGAAAGCGATGGTCGAGGCCGTGATCGGCGGCGACCGGCGCGAAGCCCGCCGCGAGCTGCCCGATCGTGGCGCCGCCGACCAGCGCGAATTCCACCCGCATGAAGAAGCGGCCGGTCAGCAGGTCGTCGAACTGCTGCGCCTCCAGGATGTTGGCGCCGTGCCGTGCCAGCGAGGTCGACACGGCGGCGACGATCCCGGGATGATCGACACAGGACAGGGTGAGGATATGGGTCTCGGCCACGACAGCTCCCTTGCGCGGCCAGTGCGCCGCGCCAGCCGCTTGGCCGCCGCCGCCCGGTCGGTCAAGCCCCTGCCGGCGGCGCGATCGCCTCGATCGTCAGCGCCCGGACGGTGGGCCATGCCGCCCGGTCGTCCTGCAACGACAGCCAGGCGGCGCTGAGCGTCGGGAAGCCCAGCGTGCCGGCCAGTCCCCCCATGCGATGGCCGATCGGCCGCGCATCCGCGCCGCCGTCGATCTGGGCGACCGCCTCGGCCAGGTTGGCGTGCAGCCGGCCGATCATCGAAGCGGCGCCGTCCGGCCCCAGCAAAGCGGCGAGCTGGCCGCCTTCCGCCGCCGTTTCGGACGGCGTTTCGTCGCCGAGCCAGCGACGCGCGGCCGCGACCAGCGTGCGCCCCTCGAACGGCTTGGCGATCCAGCCGTCGAAACCGCGATCGGTGAAATAGCGTTCGCCTTCGGCCGGATGGAGGCTGGTGAAAGCCAGGATCGGGCAGTCCACCTTCCGCCCCCGGAGCGCCGCGACGACCTCCCGGCCGTCGTCCCCGCCGAGCTGGATGTCCATCAGGACCAGGTCGTAGCGCCGCGCGGCGAGCCGGCCGAGCGCCCCGGCGCGGTCGGCCGCATGATCGACGGCGGCCGACAATGGCCGCAGCAGCGCCGTCACGATCGCATGATAGGCCGGCTCGTCGTCGACCAGGAGAAGCCCGTAATTTTCCCGCATACTCGCCAAGCCCAAAAAATTATAATAACCAACGATCATCCTGCGTTCCATCGGCCTTTCGGGCGGGCCGGAGAGCGAGGGGAAGCGGGGCCGTTCCGGCCGGCTGCATGTCGGGGAGGAGGCGTGACGATCGGAAGGATATTGATCGCGGACGATCATCCGCTGATCCGCGAAGGCATTCAGCTTTCCATCCGGGCGCGGCATCCGGGCCATGTCGTCGACGTCGCCGGCTCGATCGCCGAGGCCGAGGCGCTGATCCAGCGCAACGGCGCCTACAAGCTCCTGCTGCTCGACTATGAGCTGCCCGACGCCAACGGCTTCGGGGGCTTCTTCCGTCTCCAGCACCTGCTCGGCCGTACCCCGATCGCGATCATCTCCGCGCATGACAGCGAACAGATGGTGGCGACGACGCAGGCGGTGGGCGCGTCCGGCTTCCTGTCGAAGCGCCAGCCGCTCGACGCCACCATCGCCGGCATCGAGATCATCCTGGGCGGCGGCCGGGTCTTCCCCGCCTCCGCGGGGCCCGACACCCATATCGACATGCTGCGCAAGCGGCTCGACAGCCTTTCGGGCGCCCAGCGGCGCGTCCTCCTGGCGCTGGCGGGCGGCGACCTCAACAAGCAGATCGCCGCCGATCTCGGCGTTTCGGAAGCGACCATCAAGGCGCATCTGTCGGCGATCTTCCGCAAATTGGGGGTGACCAACCGGACCCAGGCGATCCTGATGATGCGCCCGCTGTTGCAGCCTTCATGACGCTGACCCAGTCGCGCCAGCACAGGATCCGGCCGAGCTGGCTGCAGATCGGCCTGATCGCCGCGATCGGGCCCCTCCTGCTCGCCGCCATGGCGGTCTGGTTCGGGGGCGAGAGCCGCCGCAGCGAGGCCACGCGCCAAGCCCTGCAATCGAGCTTCGTCTACCAGCGCGAGGTCGAGCGGCTGTTCTCGCTGATCAAGGATGCGGAAACCGGGCAGCGCGGCTATCTGATCAGCGGGTCGCCCGCCTTCCTCGGCCCCTATGACGACGCCAGCGCGAAGATCGACGCTCAGGTCCGACAGGTCGAGCGGCTGCGCCCGGACTATGCCGACGACATGCAGTTCGCGCGGCTGAAGCAGCTCATCGCCGCCAAGTTCGCCGAGATGCGCCAGGTCATCGACATGCGCGACCGGACCGGACCGGAAGCCGCCGCCGTCCGGCTGCGGCAGGGGCTGGGCAAGCGCCAGATGGACAGCATCCGCTCGATCATCGGGGAGATGGAGGCGCAGGCCGACCGCGAAGTGGCGGAGCTGCAGCGCCACCAGGCGGAACGGCTCGCGCGCAACCGGACGATCATCTGGAGCGCGATCGGCTTCATTGCGGTGATCGCCGGCCTGCTCGGCTTCCTGCTCGGCCGCGGCCGGCGGACCAACAACCGCCTGGCCTTCGAGCATCACGAGGCCGCCGCGCGCCAGCGCGCGATCTTCGACAGCGCCACCGACGGCATCATCCTGATCAACCCGAGCGGCAGCATCGAGACGATCAACCACGCCGCCGAGCGCATGTTCGGCTATAGCGCGGAGCAGCTGCTGCGGCGCGACATCTCGACCCTGGTCGACATCGCGCCGGGCAACGGCGCCTTCCTCGAACGGCTCGGCATCCGCGACGGACAATTGCAGAAGACCGAGCTGATCGACCTGACCGGCCGCGACCGGCAGGGCGAACCGGTTCCGGTCGACGTCGTGGTCGGCACCATGCCGCTGCCCGACGGCATCCACATCGTCGCGGCGCTGCGCGACGCCGCCGGCCGCAAGGAGATCGACCGGCTCAAGGATGATTTCATCTCGACCGTCAGCCACGAGCTGCGCACCCCGCTGACCTCGGTCGTCGGCTCGCTGACCCTGCTGCGCAGCGGCGCCGCCGGGCAATTGCCGGCCGAGGCGCAACGGCTCGCCGAGATCGCCGAGACCAACAGCCAGCGGCTGATCCGCCTGATCAACGACATCCTCGACATCGACCAGATCCGCAAGGGCCGGATGGCGTTCGAATATGCCGTGATCGACCTGCGCGACGTGATGACCAAGGCGGCGCATGCGATGCAGGGCCTGGCCGACCGCCGCTCGATCCGGATAGAGACGCTGATGCCGTCGACCCCGGTGATGGCCTGCGCCGATGCCGACCGGCTGGTCCAGGTGGCGGGCAACCTGCTGTCCAACGCGGTCAAATTCTCGCCCGAGGAAGCGACCGTCAGGTTCGAGCTGATCGAGGGGCGCGACGATCACGTCATCCAGATCACCGACAGCGGGCCCGGGATTCCGGCGGAGTTCGCCAACAACATCTTCCACCGCTTCGCGCGCGGCAGCCAGCCGTCGCGGCAGATCATCGCCGGAACCGGCCTCGGCCTCGCCATCTCGCGGGAGATCGTCCGCAGCCATGGCGGCGAGATATCGTTCGAGAACCGCGCCGAGGGCGGCGCGCGCTTCGCGTTCAGCATCCCGCGCGACACCACCCAGGCGTCCGAAGCGATCGAGATCGGATCGGCGCGGCTGCTGATCTGCGAGGACGATGCCGATGCGGGACGGACCGTCCAGTCGATCCTGACTGCGCACGGCTATGCCAGCGACCATGTGACGACGATGCGCGAGGCGATCGCCCATGCCCGGTCGCAGCCCTATGCCGCGATCCTGCTCGACATGACCCTGGCCGACGCCGACGGCTCCGACGTGATCCGGGCGATCACCAACGACCCCGGCACCGGCAAGCCGCCGATCATCGTCATCTCCGGCATCGCCCCGCCCGCCGACATCGATCACCAGCCCTATGCCGGCTGGCTGCAGAAGCCGTTCGATCCGCGCCGGCTGATCCAGCTCATCCAGCGCGCGATCCGCCGCCAGGGGCAGAACAAGGCGGTGATCCTCCACATCGACGACGACGGCGACACGCGCGAGCTGTTCGCGGCGGCGCTCGCCGGGCGCGGGCTGCTGCTCAACGCGACCAGCCTGTCGTCGGCCCGCGCGATCCTCGACGAGCGCCGCCCCGACGCGATCGTGCTCGACCTCGGCTTGCCCGACGGATCGGGGCTGGCGCTGCTGTCCGAGATCAAGTCCTGGGACAAGCCCTTGCCCGTCATCGTCTATTCGGCCCAGGAGATGGACGAGGAAACCCGGCGGCTCGCCGATGCGGTGCTGGTCAAGTCGCGTCGCGCGCTGCCGAAGCTGACCTCGACGGTGCTCGACATCGTCGACCGTCACGGTGGACCGCAATGACCGAGCAGACCCGCATCCTCTATGTCGACGACGAACCCGACATCCGGCTGATCGTTGAGCTCGCCCTGCGCATCCGGCCCGGGATCGAGGTCCGTACCGCCGATTCGGGCGAGGCGGCCCTGGAGGTGCTGAGCGGCGGCGACTGGCGGCCCGACCTGACGATGGTCGACGTGATGATGCCGGGGCTGACCGGGCCCGACGTGCTCGCGGCGATGCTCGACGATCCGGAACTGGCGAAGATCCCGGTGGTGTTCGTCACCGCCCGCGCCCGCCCGCAGGACGTCCGGACCTATATCGATCAGGGCGCCAGGGGCGTGATCACCAAGCCGTTCGATCCGCTCACCCTGGCCGACCAGGTACTGGCGCTGATCGCCTAGGCCATTCCATCTTTTCGTCATTCCCGCGAAAGCGGGAATCCACGGTCACGGAGCATCCGGTCCCTTGCGGGCCGCCGTCCATGGATTCCCGCTTTCGCGGGAATGACGGGAAGGAGGCAAGCGTCAGGACAGTGACGAAAATCACTGGCCTTGTCCCCGCATCTGCCACAAGCTGGAGGCCAAGGGAGAGTATATGCGTGGCGTCCTGAAACGGCTTGCTCCGGTCCTCCTGCTGCTCGCCTCGGTCGCCTCCTCGCAGGGCGGCGGGCCGAGCGTGCTGTCCGCGGGGCCCGGCAACGACGTCGGCGGTTTCCGCAGCTTCCAGATCCGTTTCTCGGCGCCGATGGTCCCGCTCGGCGAGCCGCGCGCGCGCGGGCCGTTCGACGTCAACTGCTCGGTCGCGGGCAGCGGGCGCTGGTCCGACCAGCAGAGCTACAGCTATGAGTTCGCCGCCCCGCTGCCCGGCGGGTCGCGCTGCACGCTGACCTTGCGGTCCGGCCTCGCCGGGCTCGACGGCACGCCGCTGGTCGGCGAGCGCAGCGCCTATGTCCTCGACAGCGGCGGGCCCGACGCCCGCGCCGTCCTGCCCGCGCGCTACGGCGGCTCGATCCAGCAGGACCAGACCTTCCTGATCGCGACCAACGTCCCCGCCGATCGCGCCTCGATCGCCAGCGAGGCCTATTGCGCGGTCGACGGGATCGGCGAGAAGCTGCCGGTCGACGTGCTGCCCACCGACGTGCCGCGCAAGCTGATCGAGGGCCTGCCCAACAACTACCAGCTCAGCAACTTCCTCGAGGAAGCCGGCCTCACCCTCGAGCGCGCCCGCGCGCCCGGCGGCCTGCGCAACCTCGTCGCGCTGCGCTGCCGCCGGCCGCTGCCGCCAGGCCGCGACATGGCGCTGGTCTGGCCGAACACAATCAGCGGCGGCGGCCGCACCGCGATCGAGACGCGCCGCTTCGACTATCGCGTGATCGAGGAGTTCACCGCGCGCTTCGAATGCACCCGCACCAATCCGCGCGCCGGCTGCAACCCGGTCGAGCCGGCCTATGTCCGCTTCACCGCCCCGGTGCCGCGCGGCACGGCGGCGGCGGTGCGCATCCGCCTGCCCGACGGCACCAGCATCGCCCCGGCCGGCTTCGACGACGGCGACGAGGGCGCCACCCCCTCGCCCACCGTGCAGAGCGTGAAGTTCGAGATGGCGGCCGATCGCCCGGCGACCGCCGCGACGCTGCTGCTGCCGGCGCGGGTGCTCGACGAGAATGACCGGCCGCTCGCCAATGCCCGCCGCTTTCCGCTGCCGATCCGCTTCGACGCCGCGCCGCCGCTGGCGAAGTTCGCCGCGACCTTCGGCATCCTCGAAGCGAGCGAGGGCGGCATGCTGCCGCTCACCGTCCGCGCGATCGAGCCCAGGCTGTCGGCGAAATCGCTGCCGATCGACGGCAGGACGCTGCGGCTCGGCGCCTCGGACGGCGAGGTCGCGGCCTGGCTGCGCCGGCTCGACGACGCCGAGGACAGCAATTTCACCGACGAGAAGCGCGGCGACGAGACCGTCACCGTCAACCACACCCGCGATACGCCGCTGCTCGCCCGCCAGCCGGGCCTGAAGCCGACCAGCATCCCGCTGCCAGGCAAGGGCAAGGCGTTCGAGGTCGTCGGCATCCCGCTCGGCAAGCCCGGCTTCTACGTGGTCGAGGTGGCGAGCCCGACGCTCGGCCGCGCGCTGCTCGGCCGCAACGCGATCCGCTATGTCGCGACCGGCGCGCTCGTCACCGACATGGCGGTCCATTTCAAATGGGGCAATGCCAGCTCGCTCGCCTGGGTGACGCGCCTCGCCAGCGGCGATCCGGTCGCCGGCGCCGCGATCCAGGTCAGCGACAGCTGCACCGGCAAGCCGATCGCGCGCGGCACCACCGACGCCTCGGGCCGGCTGCTGATCCGCGACAAGCTGCCGCAGCCGCAAACCTATGGCTGGTGCGACGGCGATTCCCACCCGCTGATGGTGTCGGCGCGCAAGGATGGCGACTTCAGCTTCACGCTGACGAGCTGGAGCAAGGGCCTCAGCCCCTATGACTTCGACATGCCTTTCCAATATGAGGAACGGCCGCTGATCTTCCACACCCTGTTCGATCGCACGCTGATGCGCGCGGGCGAGACGGTGCACATGAAGCATCTGCTGCGCCGCCCGATCGCGACCGGCTTCGCGCCGATGGCCGCGACGGGCACGCTGACCCTGCGCCATCGCGGGTCCGACACCAAATATGAGATTCCGCTGACGATCGGCCGCGACGGCATCGCCCTGAGCGAATGGACCGCGCCCAGGGGCACGCCGCAGGGCGACTATGACCTGTCGCTCCAGATCGGCAAGGACGAGGTCACGACGAGCCAGTCGGTGCGGGTCGACGAATATCGCCTGCCGACGATGCGCGCGACCGTGACCGGGCCGAAGCAGGCGCTGGTGCGGCCCAAGACCGTGCCGGTGAACCTCTATGTCGGCTATCTGTCGGGCGGCGGGGCGGCCAACCTGCCGGTCGCCGTCCGCACCAGCTTCGACCAGGCGACGCCGAGCCCGAAGGGCTGGGACGGCTGGAGCTTCGGCGGCGCGCCGCTCAAGGAGGGCGTCACCCCGCTCGACGACGACAATCGCGACCTCGCGGCGCCGCTGCCGGGCGTCCAGCTGCTCGCGCTCAACCTCGACCGGCAGGGCGCGGGCCGGACCAGCATCGCCATCCCCGAGACGGCGCGCGACGGCGCGACGCTGACCGTCGAGATGGATTATCCCGACGCCAATGGAGAGACGCTGACCGCGACCCAGCGGATGGTGCTCAACCCCGCCTCGCTCCAGCTCGGCATCCGCACCGACGGCTGGCTGATGAAGAAGGACGACCTGCGCCTCAAGCTGGTCGCGCTCGATCTCGACGGCAAGCCGGTCCAGGGACGCAGCGTCTCGGTCAAGCTCTACAGCCGCGAGATTCTCTCATCGCGGCGGCGGCTGGTCGGCGGCTTCTACGCCTATGAGAACAATGCGAAGGTCACCCGGCTGAAGCAGGGCTGCACCGTCTTCACCGACGCGCGCGGGCTCGCCTCGTGCCAGCTCGATCCGGGCATATCGGGCGAGGTCTATGCGGTCGCGACGGTGCGTGACGGATCGGGCAACGAGGCGCGGGCGGTGACCTCGGTCTGGCTGGCCGGCGGCGACTGGTGGTTCGGCGGCGACAATGGCGACCGCATGGACGTCATCCCCGAACAGCGCGAATATCGCGCGACCGACACCGCCCGTTTCCAGGTGCGGATGCCGTTCCGCTCGGCGACCGCGCTGGTGACGGTCGAGCGCGAGGGCGTGCTGTCGAGCTTCGTGACGAAGTTGTCGGGCAAGGACCCGGTCGTCGAGGTGCCATTGCAGGGCGCCTATGCGCCCGACGTCTACGTCTCGGTGCTGGCGGTGCGCGGGCGGGTCGCGGGCTGGCGGCTGTGGCTCGCCGATTTCGCGCGCCGCTGGCACCTGCCCTTCTTCCAGGACCTCGCCGCCAAGCCGACCGCTTTGGTCGACCTCGCCAAGCCGAGCTTCCGGCTCGGCGTGGCGAAGATCAACGTCGGCTGGGACCGCCACCGCCTCGCCGTCGACGTCCAGGCCGACCGCGCCAGATATCATGTCCGTGACCGGGCCCAGGTCGCGGTGCGGGTGACCGGTCCCGATGGCAAGCCGCCGCGCGCCGCCGAGATCGCCTTCGTCGCGGTCGACGAGGCGCTGCTCGCGCTGTCGCCCAACGAGAGCTGGAAGCTGCTCGACGCGATGATGGGCGAACGGCCGCTGGGCGTGCTCACCTCGACCGCGCAGATGCAGGTCGTCGGCAAGCGCCATTACGGCCGCAAGGCGGTGGCGGCCGGCGGTGGCGGCGGCGGCGACCTGACCCAGGTCAACCGCGAGGACTTCCGTCCCGTGCTGCTGTGGAAGGGCCGCGTCCCGCTCGACGCGTCCGGCATGGCCCGCGTCGCGGTGCCGCTGTCCGACGCGCTCTCCTCCTTCCGGCTCGTCGCGATCGCCAATGCCGGCGCCGACGGCTTCGGCACCGGCAGCACGACCGTCCGCACCCAGCAGGACCTGAGCATCTATTCGAGCATCGCGCCGCTGGTGCGCTCGGGCGACCGCTACGGCGCCAGCTTCGTGCTGCGCAACGGCTCCGAGAAGCCGATGACGGTGACCGCGCGGGTCGCCGCCAACCCGTCGATCGTCAAGGGCCCGCCGCTGACCGTGTCGCTGCCCGCCGGCGGGGCGAAGTCGGTCACCTGGTGGCTGACCGCGCCGACCGGGCTCGACAAGCTGGGCTGGACGGTGACGGCGCGCTCGGCCGACGGCCGCTCCAGCGACCGGCTGACCGTCGCCCAGACGATCGTTCCCGCCGTCCCCGTCGACGTGTGGGCGGCGACGCTGCTGCGCGTCGGCCCGCAATCGCTGGTACCGCTGACCCCGCCGATGGGCGCGCTGCCCGGCCGCGGCGGGATCGAGGTGCGGCTGAGCGACAGCATCGCGCCGCCGCTCGACGGGGTGCGGCGCTACATGCGCGACTATCTGTTCAACTGCTTCGAGCAGCGGCTGTCCAAGGCGATCATCGCGGGCGACATGGCGGCGTGGAACGGCCTCGCCGCCGACATGCCCGCCTATCTCGATCGCGACGGGCTGCTCCGCTACTTCCCCGACGACCGGATGGAGGGATCGGTCGCGCTGACCGCCTATGTCCTGTCGATCACCGCCGAGGCGGGGCTGGTGGTGCCCGAGGCCGAACGGACCCGGATGGTCGCGGCGATGCGCTCGGTGGTCGAGGGGCAGCTCAACCGCGACGTGCCCTGGTCCTACGACCCGCGCGCCGAGAAGCTGGCGGCGCTCGCCGCGCTCGCCCGCAACGGCGGATCGGAGCCGAGCCTGTTCGGCCAGATCGGCATGGCCGCGCACGACATGCAGACCTCGGCGCTGCTCGACTGGCTCGGCGCGCTGCTCCGCACCCCCGGCGCCGATCCGCGCGCGATCGCGGAGGCGGAGGCGGTGCTGCGCGGACGGATCGCCTATGAAGGCTCGCGGCTCGACTTCGTCGACAGCGGCACCGCGCCCTGGTGGATGATGAGCTCGGGCGACGAGATCGCCACCCGCGCGGTCGCGACCCTCGCCGGCCGGCCGGGCTGGCAGGACGAGCTGCCGCGCCTGCTGGTCGGCGCCGCGCTCCGCCAGCAGCGCGGCCATTGGGACACGACCACCGCCAATGCCTGGGGCGTGGTCGCGGTGCGGCGCTTCACCGGCCTCTATCCGCCCGCCGCGGTCGCCGGCACCACCCAGGTCGACCTGCTCGGCCTGTCGCGGATGGCGCGCTGGCCGTCCGCCGAGCCGGCGGTGCTGCGCTTCCCGCTGCCCGCGCAGCCGGCGCCGATCCGCCTCTCGCATCCCGGCGAGGCCGGTCCCTGGGCGCAGATCCAGGTGTCGGCGGCGGTGCCGATGCAGCAGCCCTTCTTCGCGGGCTATCGCGTCAGCCGGCAGGTCGAGTTCATCCAGCGCCGCGACCCGAAGAAGATGAGCAAGGGCGACGTGCTGCGCATCCGGTTGACCGTCGATGCCGGGGCCGAGCGCAACTGGGTGGTGGTCAGCGACCCGATCCCGGCTGGCGCGACGATCGTCGGCGACCTGGGCGGCCAGTCGGCGACGCTGGCGGCGCAGGCCTCGGGCGGCGACGGCGTCGGCCCCTCCTATGTCGAGCGCGGCCAGGATGCGTGGCGCGGCTATTATCAATGGGTGCCGCGCGGCCGCTTCACCGTCGAATATGCGGTGCGGCTCAACGCCCCCGGCCGTTTCCAGATGCCGCCGACCAAGGTGCAGGCGATGTATTCGCCCGAGATCCGCGCCGCGCTGCCCAACGCACGGATGTCGGTCTTCCCGCAGTGAGCCGACCGCGATGAGACTGCCGACGCGCCGAGCGTGGCGGCGGGCGGCGCTGTTCGGCCCGCTCGCGCTGCTGCTGGCGCTGTTCCTCCTCACCCTGCCGCCGGCGATGCCGGCGCCCGCCATGGTGAAGGCGGCGTGGCGACCGACCGAGAGCTGGCTCTACGACCGCGACGGCCGGCTGCTCGAAAGCATCCGGATCGACTTCACCCAGCGGCGGCTCGCCTGGGTGCCGCTCGACCGCATGGCCCCCGCTTTGCCCCGCGCGGTGATCGCGGCCGAGGATCGCCGCTTCGCCACCCATGGCGGGGTCGACTGGCTGGCGCTGGCCGGATCGATCCGCGACGGCCTGTCGGGCCGCCGCCCGCGCGGCGCCTCGACGATCACCATGCAGCTCGCCGGCTTCCTCGCCCCCGAGCTGGCCCGGCCGGGCGCCCGTTCGCTCCGCCAGAAGGCGCGGCAGATGCGGGCCGCGATGGCGCTGGAGAGAGACTGGTCGAAGGACGATATCCTCGAAGCCTATCTCAACCTCGCCGGCTTCCGGGGCGAGGCGCAGGGGGTGATGGCGGCGAGCCGGCAATTGTTCGGCAAGGCGCCCGACCGGCTGTCGGGCGACGAGGCGCTGTTGCTGACCGCGCTCCTGCCCGATCCGCAGGCCCCGCCCGAACGGGTCGCGCGCCGCGCCTGCGCGATGAAGCCCGCCGACTGCCCGGCGTTGACCGCGATCGCCGCCCGCTCGCTCGGCACCGCCCGCCGCCAGCGGATCGATCCCGGGCTCGCCCCGCACCTCGCCCGGCGGCTGATCGACCATGCGGGGATGCGGGTGACGACGACGCTCGACGGTGCGATCCAGCGCGCCGCGATCACCGCCCTCTCCCGCCAGCTCATCGGCCTGGGCGACCAGCGCGCCCGCGACGGCGCGGTGATCGTCCTCGACAACGCCACCGGCGACACGCTCGCCTATGTCGGCGGGGTCGGCGGCGCGTCGACGGCGGCGGCGGTCGACGGCGCCGGGGCGCCGCGCCAGGCCGGATCGACGCTCAAGCCCTTCCTCTACGCGTCGGCGATCGAGCGCGGCTACCTCACCGCCGGGTCGATCCTCGACGACAGCCCGGTCCAGCTCGACACCGCCTCGGGCCTCTATGTGCCCCAGAATTACGACCGCAGCTTCCGGGGCCCGGTCTCGGCCCGCTCGGCGCTGGCGGCGTCGCTCAATGTGCCGGCGGTGCGGACGCTGCTGCTGGTCGGCGTCAACGCGTTCCGCGACCGGCTGTGGGACCTCGGCTATCGCGGGCTGACCGAGGACGGCGACTATTACGGCTTCTCGCTCGCGCTCGGATCGGCCGAGGTGACGCTCGCCGAGCAGGCCAACGCCTTCCGCGCGCTCGCCAATGCCGGCCGCTGGTCGCCCGCCCGGCTGCGCGCCGAGGATCGCCGCGAGGCATCCCGCCCGGTGATCTCGCCCGCCGCCGCCTGGATCACCGCCGACATCCTGTCCGATCCGGGCGCGCGGGCGGGAACCTTCGGGCTCGACAGCGCGCTGCGCCTGCCCTTCTGGGCGGCGGTCAAGACCGGCACATCCAAGGCGATGCGCGACAATTGGTGCGTCGGCTTCTCGAGCCGCTACACCGTCGCCGTCTGGGTCGGGAACCTGGAGGGCGATTCGATGCGCGCCGTCTCCGGCACCAGCGGCGCGGCGCCGGTGTGGCGCGAGGTGATGCTGGAGCTCCACCGCCAGGCCCCGCCCCGCCCGCCCCGCCCGGCCGACGTCGAAACCGCGGTCGCTTCGCCGACGGGATCGAGCCGCCGCGCACCGAATATTTCCTGCGCGGCACCGGCACAGTCGGCCCGCCCCGCCCGAGGCCCGCCCGCCCGCATCGCCAGCCCGGTGTCGGGCAGCATCTACGCGCTCGACCCCGACATCCCCGGCGACCGCCAGCGCATCCGCATCCTCGTCGCCGGCGCGGTGGCGGGCCACCGCCTTGTCCTCGACCGCAGGGACATCGGCCCGGCCGACGCGCAGCCGCTCGTCCTGCCCGGCCCGGGCGCCCACCGGTTGCAACTGCGGCGCCCGGACGGCGGCGTCGCCGACCAGATATTGTTCACGGTGCGCTAGTCCCCGTCATCCCGGCGGAGGCCGGGATGACGGGAGTGTCAACGTCCCGACAACGCCTCCAAGGCCTCCAATATCGTCGCGCGGGCGTCGGCGTCGCGCGTGATCTCCAGCATCGCGCTCAGGCTGCCGCGCGCTTCCTCGCCCCGGCCGTCGGAGAGTTGGAGGCGGGCAAGGTCCCACCAGCCCTGCGCGTGGGAGGGCGCGACCTCGACGATGCGCTCGTAGATGGCGATCGCGCGGGCGGCGTCGCCGGCCTGTTCGGCGCGGGTCGCCTGGTTGAGCAGCAGCCGGACGAGCACCAGCCGGTTGGGCAGCGGCGCGACATGCTCGGGCTCGATCCGCGCGGCCGGCCCCAGCGATCGTCGCAGCAGCTTGTCGAGCGTCTCGTCGCCGACCGGCAGACCGTCGTGGAACGGATCGATCAGGATCGGCGAATCGAGCGGCCCGATCCGCACCAGCACGTGCGACGGCGTGTTGAGCGCCTCGGCGATCCAGCCCAGCCGGCGGGCGAGCGCGACGTAGAGGATCGACAGGCTGACCGGCAGGCCGCGCCGCCGGTCGAGCACGCGGATCATGTCGGCGTTGAGCGGCGCGTCATAGCTCGCATGGTCGCCCGCGAAGCCGTAGCGGCCCGCCAACAGCCGGGCCAGCGCGCCGGCCTGTTCCTCGCTGGTCTCCGCGTCGGCGCCCTCGTCGCGCAGTTCGGCTTCGAGCAGGTCGAGCTGATCATGATAGGGCCCGAGGTCGATGCCCGGATGGTCGAGCGCGCTCAGTTCGAGCGCGGCGATGTCGAGTTCGATCTCCTCGTCGTCGAGCAGGCCGAGATAGGCGATGGATGCGATCATGCGTCCGTCTTATCGACCGGGATCGCGGTGCGATAGACGACGGGACGCAGGGCGAAGCTCGAAACCACCTGCGACACGCCGGCGATCCGCGTCAGCTTCTGCCGCAGGAAATCCTCGAACGCGGCGAGCGAGGCGACCAGCACGCGGAGCTGATAGTCGCTCTCCCCCGTCATCAGATAGCATTCCATCACCTCGGGAAAGCGGGCGACCTCCTCTTCGAAGGCGGCAAGGTGGCGATCGTCCTGCCCGTCGAGCCGGACGCGGACGAAGGCCGTCACCGGCAGGCCGAGCGCGGCGGGATCGACCAGCCCGACATAGTTGCTGATCACCCCCGCCTCCTCGAGCTGGCGGACCCGCCGCAGGCAGGGGCTGGGCGACAGCCCGACCCGCGCCGCGAGATCGTGATTGGTGATCCGTCCGTCCGACTGGAGCTCGGCCAATATCCTGCGATCTATCGCATCCAGAGGATAATTTGAAATAATCCGCTCCCATGACAGGCAATGATGACAGTTTATGCCAATTCATCGTCAAACCGCCAGCCAATTCGCAAGGACCGGCGGCGGCCGATCGGCTATCAGGGCCGGACGCCGGACGGACCGGCGTTGTTGCCGGAGACGCCGTCGATGCTGCATGAGGTGAAGCCCCAGGACCCCGCCACCATCGCCGCGATCGAGGCGCTGGAGGTCCGGCTTCGCTGGCTGTCGTCGTGGACGATCCACAATGCCAACCATCTGCGCGAGAGCCGCGACGGCCTCAAGGTCGGCGGGCATCAGGCGAGCTGCGCGTCGATCACCGCGATCATGGCCGCGCTCTACTTCCACGCGCTGCGCCCCAACGACCGGGTGGCGGTCAAGCCGCATGCCGGGCCCGTGCTGCACGCGATCCACTATCTGCTCGGCAACCAGAGCCTCGACCAGCTCCAGCGCTTCCGCGGGCTGGGCGGCGCGCAAAGCTATCCGAGCCGCACCAAGGACAAGATCCCCGTCGACTTCTCGACAGGGTCGGTGGGCCTGGGCGTCGCGATCACCGCCTTCGCCAGTCTGGTGCAGGACTATCTGATCGCGCACCGCAACCTCGCCGAGGCCGACGCCGGCCGGATGATCGCGCTGATGGGCGATGCCGAGCTCGACGAGGGCAACATCTACGAGGCGCTGATCGAGGGCTACAAGCACGACATCCGCAACTGCTGGTGGATCGTCGACTATAACCGCCAGTCGTTGGACGCGACGACCGCCGACCGGATGTTCAACCGGTTCGACGACATCTTCCGCACCTGCGGCTGGCGGGTGCTGACGCTCAAGCACGGCAAGCGCCAGCGCGAGGCGTTCCGCAGGCCGGGCGGCAAGGCGATCGCCGCCTGGATCGACAACTGCCCCAACGCCGATTACGCCGCGCTCACCTATCAGGGCGGGGCGGCCTGGCGCGCGCGGCTGATCGCCGATCTCGCCGCCGACGCCAAGGCGCTCAAGCTGATCGCCGCGTTCGACGACGAGGGGCTGGCGGCGCTGATGACCAATCTGGGCGGCCATTGCATCGAGACGCTGCTCGACGCCTTCGCCCAGGCCGACGACGACAAGCCGACCATGTTCATCGCCTATACGGTGAAGGGCTATGGCCTGCCCTTCGCCGGCCACAAGGACAACCATGCCGGGCTGATGAACCCGACCCAGATCGACGGGCTGCGCCAGAGCCTGGGCATCGACCGGGGCGAGGAATGGGCGCCCTATGGCGGGCTGGGCGACAATAGCGCGACGATGCTGCGCCAGTTCGTCGCCGGATCGCCGCTCGCCCATGGACGCGGCGCGGCGGCGGTCGAACCGGTGCCGGTGCCCGCGACGCTGCCGGTGCCCGAGGGCGCCGAGCAGTCGACCCAGGCCGCCTTCGGCCGCATCCTGCTCGACCTCTCCAAGTCGGGGCATCCTCTGGCCGACCGGATCGTCACCACCTCGCCCGACGTGACGGTGTCGACCAATCTCGGCGCCTTCGTGAACCAGCGCGGGCTGTTCCGGCGGCAGGAGCTCAAGGACGTCTTCCAGGCCGCGAAGATCCCCTCGGCGCAGAAATGGTCGGGCCACGGCGCAGGGCAGCATATCGAGCTGGGCATCGCCGAGCACAACCTGTTCCTGATGCTGGCGGCGCTCGGCCTGTCGGCGCCGACCTTCGGGACGCGGCTGCTGCCGATCGGGACGGTCTACGACCCGTTCATCGCGCGCGGCCTCGATGCGCTCAACTATGGCTGCTACCAGAATGCCCGCTTCCTGCTGGTGGCGACGCCGTCGGGCGTGACGCTGGGGCCGGAGGGCGGCGCGCACCAGTCGATCAATTCGCCGCTGATCGGGATGGGCCAGCCCGGCCTGACCTATTTCGAGCCGGCCTTCGCCGACGAGCTGGCGCTGACGATGCGCTGGGCGTTCGAGCATATGCAGGCCGAGGACGGCGGCTCGGTCTATCTTCGCCTCACCACCCGCGCGATCGAGCAGGTCGAACGCACCGACGACGGGTGGCAGGAAGACGCGCTGAAGGGTGGGTATTGGTTGATGCGACCTGCCCCCGGCGCGGAGGCGGCGATCGTCTTCACCGGCGCGATCGCGCCCGAGGCGATCGCCGCCTGGCACGACCTGAAGGAGGACATTCCCGGGCTCGGCCTGCTCAACGTCACCTCGCCCGACCTGCTGCATCGCGGCTGGTCCGCCCGCCACGCCGCGCGCTGGCAGGGTGGCGACACGGGCCGCGCCCATGTCGAGACGCTGCTGCGCGAGCTGTCGCCGACGGCGGGGCTGGTGACGATCATCGACGGCAGCCCCTCGGCGCTCTCCTGGCTCGGCGGCGTGCGCGGCCAGAAGGTCGGCGCGCTGGGCCTCGACCGGTTCGGCCAGACCGGCGACCTGCCCGACCTCTACCGCACCTATCGCCTCGACAGCGACGCGATCGCCGACGCGGCGGCGGAGCTGTTCCTCGACCGCTGACCGGCGGCCCGCGCAACCCGATGTTCGATTATCCGAAAATCGCGAGAAATCGGCGAACCACTTCCTTTTGCGCTTGCGAAGGCGGAGGCCGCTCTTGTCAGCGATGACAATCTCGTGACTATTTACGGCGTCCGCACTCCTTAGAGGGACTCGACGCCCGTGACATCGGCCCTGAGCTACGCTGGTGCACCATCGCCGCCATATCGCGGCCATCATCCGCTAGCGGGCTTCGCGCCGACGACCTTGCGTTCCAACCGGGTTTTCGAGTCCAACGACGTCGAATATACGCGCGACCAGATCTCCATCATCCTGCAACCCCATCTGCTCTCGCCCAAGGGGCGCTGGCAGGGAACGCAATGCTATGTCGACCACTTCCCCATCGGACGAGTGGGGCTCGGCACGATCCACTTCGGCAACATGCAGGTTCATGTTCCTTCCTATGCCCATTATCTGGTCGCCCTGTGTTTAAGGGGCAGCGCGACGATCCGTGCCGACCGGAAGGAATATTCGATCGGAGGCAGCTCGGCCCATATCATGATCCCCGGCGAGGAGATGCTCGGCACATTCTCGTCCGACTGCGAACAATTCTTCGTCCGGATCAGCACGGAAGCGGTGCGCGCGCATACGGGCTTTCGCCATCTGGTCTTCCAAAAGGAACTGGACCTCACCTCGCCGGCCGTGATGCCGTGGCTGCAGCAGGTCGCATTGATCGCAGCCAATCCGCGCATGGCGCAGATGATCAGCAATCACCCCCTCCTCAGCAGCGACTATGAACGCCTGTTGCTCAACCTGCTGTTGGCCGGGCAAAGCCATTGCGAGCGGAACGATGCCCCCGGCCAGATCGCACCGGCCAGCGTACGCCGGGCGGAGGCCTATATTCACGCCAATGCCGGCGACCCCATCAGCCTGTCCGACATCGCCGTCGCCGCCGGCGTCCCTGCCAGGACCCTGCTGGATAGCTTCAAGCATTTCCGCCAGACCAGCCCGATCCGCTATCTGAAGGACGTCCGGCTGGACAATGCCAGGGAGAGGCTGCGGCACCGCGGGGCGGATACGATCGCGGAAGTCGCGCTGGAAGCCGGCTTCGCGCATCTGGGCCGATTTGCCGCCGACTATTTCAAGCGATTTGGCGAATTGCCGTCGGACACCCAACGCAGGCGCTAGAGCCTGATCGCCTGAGGTGGAAGCGCTTCGCGCTTCGGCCGATGACGTGAATCAGGCCCTCTTCAAATAGGTGAGACGGCGATCGGCCAGCCATTGCGCACGGCGACGCACGGCTCGGCAGCCGACCTCGAACCCATCAAAATAGTCTGCAATTTCTGGCTATGACGGCCGGCGGCTGCTCGAAGTGGATTTAGACTCTGCGCCGGGCACGCCAATCTATCCGAGACAGAAAGGTCAAACCCCCTCTACTCGGATAGGGATCATATGAAGAAAAACATAGAGGTTGGAGTATTCATTCCAACGGTTCGGAGCGGCTGGGTTCATTCATCCAATGTTCCCTACAGCCCCGGCTCCTTCAAGCACGCGCTGCTGGTCACGCAACTTGCCGAATTCCTGGGCTTCGACTTTGTCCTCAGCCCTCAGAACTGGCGCGGAGCGCAGGGGCCGTCCCGCTTTTGGGGGGACACCGTCGAATCGCTGACGACGACGGCCGCGTTGCTGCAAGCGACGGATCGGATCAAGGTTTGGGGCACGACCCACGCCAATGTGTATCCGCCCGCCGCGATCGCCAAGATGGTCGCGACCCTGTCCGAAATCGGCAACGGCCGCGTCGGGATGAATGTCGTCACCGGCGGCCACCGATCGAGCTTCGAGCCGCTGGGGCTCTGGGACGACAGCCTCTCCCATGATGAACGCTACGACTATGCGGAGGAGTGGCTTCAGGTCATCAAGAAATTGTGGACCGACGAGCGGGTGACGCACGAGGGGAAGTTCTTCCAGCTCAACGACGCGATCTTGAGTCCACGCCCGCGAAGCATGCCCACCTTGGTCAATGCCGGCGCTTCGGGGAGAGGATTGCGCTTCGCGGTGTCGAGCTGCGACGTCGCCTTTCTCCTGGGCGGCGGCGAGGCGGGCTACATCGAATCGGCGAAGCAGGCGAAGCAAATAGCCAAGGAGCTGAACAAGCCCGATTTCAAGGTCTATGGACTGGTCACGCTCGTCCCCGGCGACAGCGATCGTGACGCCCAAGCCCTGATGGACCATCTCGAGGAAGGCGTCGATCTCGCCGGCCTTGAAGACCTCGCGCGCGGCTATGAGAAAAACACCAAGGGCGTCAAGCAACTCAGCAGCTCTTCGCTTGCCCCATTGGGAGGACCAAAATACAAATCGGTCATGCCCGGGACGTTCATCGGCTCATATGAGAGCCTGGCCACCCAGCTATCCCAACAGATCATTAAAGCCGATCTGGACGGCCTGCTCGTCATAGTCCCGGATTACATAAACAATCTGAAGGAGGTGGCCATGAGAACCTTCCCCCTCCTGGAAGAGCACAATATATATTGCAATGTCGGCGCTGGTTTGTAGGGACCCCGGCCTCCTCCCCCAAGGGCAGGAGGCCGCGCCTGCCGACGCCGTCTCACGGGTTCACCGATATCGCCCGGTCTACATGAAAGCTGCGCGAATTGGATAGACGGCATCGCGGCCGCGATAATCGAGTTGGCTGCGCGCGAAGTCCACGACTTTAATGCGCCGTTGGCCGGACTGCTTAATGCGATGCCTGCCACCAGGTGCGCGCCGCGACGAGCAATAGATAAATGATATCGGCGACCGGAATGAGGGGTCTGGAAGTTGAATAGCTCAGGGAGAAAAGCAGTGACACATCGACTCCGTTCGAAAAAGGCCACGTCGAAGTTGCTTGTCTTGTTGGGAGCATCTTGCGCGTCATTGGCCCATGGACAGACGACCGCCACGCCCGCCGACGTGTCGACGGCCGAGGTCGAGGGCACGGAGATCGTCGTCACCGCCAACAAGCGCGAGCAGCGGATCACCGACGTCGGCCTGACGATCACCGCCTATTCCGGAAACACGCTGAAGACGCAGCAGATCGACTCTCTGGCGGAGATCGCGCAGATCGTACCCGGCCTGTCCTACACGCCGTCGCAGACCGCGACCCCCGTCTACACGCTGCGCGGGGTCGGCTTCTACGAGTCTTCCCTGGCGAATTATCCGACCACCAGCGTCTACGTCGATCAGGTTCCCCTGCCATTTCCGGTCCTGACCACCCACGCCGCCTATGATCTGGAGCGCGTCGAGGTGCTGAAGGGGCCTCAGGGAACGCTGTTCGGCCAGAATTCGACCGGGGGCGCCATCAATTTCATCCCGGCGAAACCCACCGCGACGTTCGCCACGGGCGGAGACATCAGCTACAGCCGCTTCAATCGCATCGATGCGAACGGCTATGTCAGCGGGCCGATCGCCGAGGGGCTGAAAGGCCGCCTATCCTTCAACGCCGCGCATGCCGACGACTGGCAGAAAAGCTATCTTCGCAACGACGAGCTCGGCGAGGTCGAATATTATGCCGGGCGACTGTTGCTCGACTGGACGCCGTCCGACCGGCTCACGCTCAATCTCAACGTCAATGCCTGGCAGGACAAGAGCGATCCTCAGGCACCCCAGTTCTTCGGCCTTCAGAGCCAGGCGCCGGCCACCTTGCCGCCGCTGATCGCCGCGCAGCCCTTCACGCCGCACGATGCCCGCCTGGCCGAATGGACGCCGGGCGCCAATCGCCCGCGCGCCAATAACCGGTTCGCGCAGGCCGCGCTGCGCTTCGATTGGGAATTTGCCGACGACATCATCTTCACCGGCATATCCAGCTATATGCACTACAAGCATTTTCAGGTCGTCGACCAGGACGGCACGGAATTGCGCGATTCCGACGTGGCCGAAGACAGCGGAACGATAAAATCCTTCAGCCAGGAGCTTCGCATCGCCAATGCGGAATCCAGCTCGCTTCGCTGGGTGCTGGGCGCCAATTACGAGCGCAGCACGGTCAACGAATATGCGCGCTACGACTTCCCCGATGAAAGCACCTCCGCACTGTTCGGCTTCACCGGCGATCAGAATACGTCCGACCAGAAGCTGCGCAACTACGCCCTGTTCGGGAATGCCGAATATGACATCTCGCCCGGGCTGACGATCAAGGCCGGCGCCCGTTATACCAAGGCGAAGCGCAGGGCCGTTCAGTGCACCTTCGACAATGGCGACGGCACATTTGCGCGGGCGATCGACACCGTCGTGCAGCTCATCCATCTCGGCATCATTCCGGTGCCGGGCTTCACGCCCTCGGGCGTCGTTCCGCCCTCGGTGGGATCGGGCTGCACGGCGCTCGACAATCTCACCAATGACGGCACGCCCGCCACCTACCTGCCCGGCGCCTACAAGCGCTCCCTGAACGAGGACAACCTCTCCTGGCGGGTGGGGCTGGATTACAAGGTCACGCCCGACCTCCTGCTCTACGCGAACATATCGAGAGGCTATAAGGCAGGAAGCATGCCGATATCGTCGGCAGCGACGTTCGAGAACTATATCGAAGTCAAACAGGAATCGCTGCTCGCCTATGAGGCCGGCTATAAATTCACCAGCGATGGCGGACGTTTCCGGTTGAACGGCGCGGCCTTCTATTACGACTACAAGGACAAGCAGATCCGCGGGGCGATCGTCGATCCGGTCTTCGGGAATCTCCAGGCGCTGGACAATATCCCCAAGTCGCGGATCTACGGCGCCGAAGCGGAGGTCAGCTTCATACCGCTCGACGGGCTCACGCTCGGTGGGTCCGCCACCTATATAAACAGCAAGATCACCGAATATGTGAACTTCAGCGCATCCAACCAGGTCACGGATTTTGCCGGGTCGAGAATTCCGTTCACCCCCAAATGGTCGGGTTCCTTCACGGCCGACTATCGCTGGCACGTCGGATCCATTTCACCGTTCATCGGCGCGTCCCTTTCGGCGCGATCGGGCACGATCGCCAATATCGGCGGCGACCGGGGCTACGTCCCGCCGCCCGGCGCCGTCCGGCAGGAGGTGCCGCTCGGACGGACCTTCGACATCGACGGCTATCTGCTGGTCGACCTGCGCGCCGGCATCGCGGGCTAAAACGATCAATGGCGGGTCACGGTGTTCGGCAAGAACGTGTTCGACAAATATTATATCCTGAACACCTACAAGGACTTCGACACGGTCAACCGTCTGACGGGAATGCCGGCCACCTACGGCGTCACCGTGTCGTTCAACTTTCGCTAGTCGCGTCAACGCACATCCGCCGGCTCGCAACGCCGGCGGATGTGCGGGCGTGACGCGCCGACAATGTTCTCATGCGGAGGAGGCCAGGTTTGGATACGGCAAGTCGCTGCTTTCGCGGCATTCGCTACGCAACAGCCGATCGATTTCAGCCGGCCGAGCTTCTCGGGTTCGAAGGGTTGGACGGGGATCGCGGGCGCGGACCCGTATCGCCGCAAGACCCGTCCCGCCTCGACATGATCATGGGGCCGGCCGCCCAGCTCGCCCAGAGCGAACATTGTCAGGTCCTGTCCGTCTTCACGCCGTCGCTCGACGGGCGACGTCCGGTGATGGTCTGGCTTCACGGCGGGGCCTTCGTCTCCGGTGGCGGCGAATTGCCATGGTATGATGCCGCCCGCCTTTCCGCCGAACAGGACGTCGTCGTCGTCACGGTCACCTACCGCCTGGGCGCCTTCGGCTTCCTCCAGTTCGCGGACACGGCCGGCCCCAGTCCCGGCACGAGCGACCAGGTCGCCGCGCTGCAATGGGTCCATCGCCATATCGGACAGTTCGGCGGCGACCCCGACAATGTGACGCTGTTCGGGCACTCCGCCGGCGGAGCCTCGATCGAAGCGATCCTGCAATGGGGTCACGCATCGCTCGTCCGCCGCGCGATCCTGCAGAGCGGCAATGCCCGCACGCACAGGCGCACGCGCGAGGAAGCCGACAAAGTGGCGCAGATGTTCGTCGGCCTGGCCGGCACCGACCCGCGCCTGCTGGCCGAGGACGAGATATTGCCGATCCAGCGTGAACTTTCCCGTGGGCGCCATTTTGCCTTCGACTGGTGGCCGACGTCGCCCGACGTGCCCGCCGAATTCGCGGTCGACCTCATGGCCGGCTGGACCCGGGACGACGGCCTGCCCTTCCTGATGCTCGCCGATCAGGCGCGCCCGGGACCGGACACGCTCTCATCCTATTCGGATCGTATCGGCCCGGCGAACGCCATGTTCAGCGTCGGCAGCCATGCCGCGGCGCAGGCCGCCGTCGCGGCGGGCCGACGGGCCTGGCTCTATCGCTTCGACTGGGAAGCACCGGCCTCCCATCTGGGCGCCCCGCACTGCATCGAGTTGCCCTTCCTGCTGGGTGAACCCGAAGCATGGGCCGCGGCGCCGATGCTGGCCGGGGCATCCTGGCATGAGATCGACTCGCTGGGGGCAGGCCTTCGCGCCGCGTGGGCATCCTTCGCGCGAGGCGATGGCCCCGGGGACGCCTGGCGAGCCTGTTCCGATGCCGATCAACCGCTCAACATCCTGCCGATGCGGGATAAAGGGAGAAACCCATGAAGCCGCCCATCACGCCGATCCCCCTCCACTGGGATTGGGAACGAGACATCCCGCCCGCGCCGGGCCTGGTCGTCGGCCAGATGATCTATCTGTCCGGCCAGTGCGCCTTCGATCCCGGCGGCAAGGTCGTGGCGCCCCGCGACATGATCGCCCAGGCCGATCGATGCTTCGCGAACATCCAGGACATCCTGGGCCGCGTCGGCGCCTCGATGACCGACATCGTGAAGCTCACCACCTATTTCACCGAACCGCTCTCGAGGGAGCGGGCAGAGCAATATTGGGACGTCCGCCGTCGATATTTCGGCGATTACCGCCCCGCGAGCACGGGCGTGCAGGTCGCTTCGCTCATATTGCCCGAGCTTGTGGTGGAGATCGAGGCGATCGCCTGTCTGCCCGGGTAAGGGGAATGGCTGGGTGATGCGTTGGCGTGGCGCCGGTGGTTGGTGCAGCGCCGCCAGGATCACGATCACCGCCCTTCAATCCGATCGGGTGCAAAGCGTCCGAAAGGAGGAGGCGGTCCCGCCGATCAGATCCCACCGGTGTAGAAAATGATGTACGGGAAGAAAGCGAGCAACGCGATTATCGCTGCCGTCAGTTGGAAACCTGCCCAACGCTTGCCAGAAGCGCAGATTATCGTGACGATCAGAAGCAACATCGTCATCTTCGTCGGAAAGCCAAGGTAATAAGCGAGCTGGCCGGCGTTGGGGAGACCGGGAACCCGTCTATTGGCCGCCTCGGATGCGAGGCTGCTTCCGAGGAGGTATAGCCCGCCCCAAACGAACAGGGCGAACCCCATCGCGATGTTGGCCACGTTCAATCGTTCGCGCATGCCTATATCTTGCACCGGCTATCAATATTCACAACTGGCGCTATCTGCCGTTCGCTCCAATTCGGTGCAGATGTCCGAAACGGGTGGATTGCAGTCGTTGATCCGGCCAATATGCATCGATGGACGATCTTTTCGCTCTTAAATTGGCGATCGAGGCCGCACACGCCTTTCATCGTGGCGAACACAGTCCGCTTCAAACCGCACGTACGATGGTCGGCATCGTCAATCCCTAGCGATCTTGGTGGCACCGGCTGAGCGGCGTATTTAGTATAGTGTCCCCGAAACTTCACGGTGCAGGCCGAAGGAAATGCCTCCACCCCATCCGGCCCGATCGCGGCGCAGGTCGAAGCGGGCATTCTCTGCAAATCATATATTTAAACACTACTCACCTTCGCCGCGAAAAAGAGCATCGACATCTTCGGGTCGCATCCGCTTTAGTTTTTCGTCAAGTTTGCGATCATATCCGCGATCGTTCGGCTCGACACCTTTTTGAGCCTTTCGCCCGATCTGCCGCAGATAATGGGCAGCCGCTTCGGTCAGGCGTCGCTTCTTCTCACGGGCTTTCATGAAAAGAGATTATCGCGAGAATAAATGTCCGCAAGGAGGTTGCTGTCTGCCGTTCCATCTAACGCAGCGCATGTCGCTTCTCTAGCCCGGAAGGAAGAAATGAATATTAGGAGCCGCATCCGCCGAAGTACCAACACTCGCAAGCGCCCCAGCCTATAAATAAGCCAAACGTGACAACCCAACCAAGCATACACTTTCAGCCGCTGGAACGCCTCCGCTGCACCTGATAGAAGCCCAATCACGGCAAGAGCGCTGTCATCGCAGCGGCGGGAAATACTCCCTACCGATGCATCGGAGCTATCGTGTTCAATCTCCAGCGGTCAGGCGTCCAAAAGGTCATCGTGACGGTCGATGGGAAGCCGTTACCGAAGGCACCATGATCTTAAGACGGCGGGGCGGGCGAACCCGCCCCGCATGGATCAGAGATTGTCGAGGCTCTTGCTGACCAGGATGTTCACCGCGACGCGGCGGTTCTGGGCCTTGCCTTCGGGGGTATCGTTGCTCGCCGCCGGGTCGGCCTTGGCCATGCCGGTCGGGGTCAGCATGCGATAGGGCTTCCAGCCGCAGGCCTGCTGCAGATAGTTGATGACGCGGTTGGCGCGCTTCTCGCTAAGTTCCTGGTTGAAATCGTCGCTGCCGGTCGAATCGGTATAGCCGACCACCAGCATCAGCGCGTTCTCGGTCGCCTCGGCCGTGCTCGCCGTGCTGCAGAGATGGGCCTTGTCCTCCGCGGAGAGTTCCGTCTTGCCGGTATCGAAGTGCACGTTGGTCGTGCTCTTGATGTTGTACTTGTCGATATCGCCGAGGGCGCCGCGCAGCGATTCGGTCGCCGCGGTCTGCTCCTCGAAGCGCTGGTCGGTCGCGTTGCGGATCATCGTCGCGGTCTTGAGGTCGCTGTTGCGGAAATTGACCTGGCTCGCCACCAGCGCGCTATACTGGCCCTCGGCCGGCTGCAGCGTCTTGACCGTGACCGGCAACCCGTTGAGCAGCGCGTCGGCGGTCAGCTTGCCGCGATTGCTGCCGAACAGGCCCGCGGCGGACGTGATCCGCGTGGCATCGCTGATGCCGATGATCGTGCTGGTGCCGTCGGCGGCCGTGACCTTGATCCGGTTGCCGGTGCGGGCGGAGATGACGCCCTTGATTTCGGGCCCCTTGGTCATCGTCGACGGATCGGGAATGGGCACGCCTTCCACGACGATGTTGGGATCGTTCAGATTCTGCTGCTGCGCCGGCAGGCTTCCCGCAGCGGACACCGCCAGCATCGCCAGCAGGAAGCGGATTTTCGGGCTCTTGGAAATAACACGCATCGTGCGACTCCTTATATCCTCCCCCCCATTTTCCTCCCCCAGAGCTCCTGCCTGTTCAGATCGACCTGTCTGCCAGATGAACGCCGACGGCCGGCCCATCGGCCGAGCCGGTGATTTGAGCGCGGCGTGCGACGAACCGATGCGAGAGGCGCGCGCGAGCGCGATCCGCCCCGCTACACGGCCGCCCGGACGATCGGCGCCGGGCGGTTGATGAAGGATTTGAGCGCGAAACTGCTCTGGATGTGCGCGACGCCCGGAATCCGGGTGAGGTCGTCGAGCAGGTGGCGATAATGGTCGAGGTCGCGGACGACGGCGCGGAGCAGATAATCGGCGCCACCGGTCATCAGGAAGCCGCTCATGATCTCGGGCAGCGCGCTCACCCGTTCCTCGAAGCTCTCCAATATGTCGCGCACCTGCCGTTCGAGCGTGACCGAGATGAACACGATCATCGCGCCGGCCAGCCGCCGCTCGTCGAGCCCCGCGAAATAGCCGGTGATGTAGCCCGCCTCCTCGAGCAGGCGAACGCGCCGCAGGGTCGGCGTCAGCGACAGGCCGATCTCGGCCGCCAGGTCCCGCCAGGTGATGCGCCCGTCCTCGGTCAGCCGCCGCAGGATGCGGACATCATAGGAGTCGAGCGAGCCATCCGCGTTCATATGCACCACCAATCAGGATAATCATGGTGATATGAACCAATATCACCGCATCGCAAAGCTCAGATTGGTGACCTTTCCTAGAGGGCTTGGACTATTCTTCGCGCGGGAGGATCGCCATGCACCACGACCGGATCGTCAGCCTCGACAGCATCTACGGCGCCGAGGAGGGACCGAGCTTCATGACCGGCATCCAGGCGCTGGTGCGGCTGCCGATGATGCAGCGGCGGCTCGATCGCCGGAACGGGCTGAACACCGCCGGGCTCGTTACCGGCTATCGCGGCTCGCCGCTCGGCGCCTATGACCAGCAGCTCTGGAAGGCCTCCAAATATCTCGACGCGCACGACATCGTCTTCCAACCGGGATTGAACGAGGACCTCGCCGCGACCGCGCTGTGGGGCGCGCAGATGCACAGAGCGTTCGGCAGGACCCGCGCCGACGGCGTGTTCGGCATCTGGTACGGCAAGGGCAACGGCGTCGACCGCACCGGCGATGTGTTCCGCAACGCCAATGTGCTGGGCACCTCCCCGCTCGGCGGGGTGCTGGCGATCGGCGGCGACGACCATGCCGCCCAGTCGTCGATGTTCCCGCACCAGACCGACGGCATCTTCCAGTCGGTGATGATGCCGGTGATCCAGCCCGCGACGGTCGGCGAGATCTTGTCGCTCGGCCTCGCCGGCTTCGCGCTGTCGCGTTTCTCCGGCCTGTGGGTGGCGATGAAGACGATCGCCGAGGTGGTCGAGAGCGCCGCCTCGTTCGAGCTGCCCGACAGCTATCCGCGCTTCATTTCCCCGGCGGAGGCGGTCCCCGCGCACGGGCTCAACTGGGACCCGCGCGTCGCCTGGCCGGCGCAGCGCACCGAGCTCGAACGGCGCATGATCGAGGAGCGGCTGCCCGCGGTCACCGCCTGGGCGCGCGCCAACGGGATCGACCGGCCGGTGCTCCAGGGCGGCGGGCGGCGGCTGTGCGTCGTCACCGTCGGCAAGGCGCACCAGGACGTGATGCAGGCGCTCGCCAATCTCGGTATCGACGAAGGCGGCGCGCGGGCGATCGGCCTGTCGGTCTACAAGGTAGCGATGAGCTGGCCGCTCGACAGCGCGAGCCTGCTCGCCTTCGCCGACGGCTTCGAGGAGATACTGGTCGTCGAGGAGAAGCGTCCGGTCGTCGAGGAACAGGTCAAGGTCGCGCTGTTCAACCGCAACGGCGCCCGGCCGCGCGTCACCGGCAAGACCGACGCCGAGGGCCGCGCCCTGCTGCCGCAGACGCTGGAGTTCGACCCGCTGATGGTCGCGCGGGCGATCGTCGGCCGGCTGCCGGGCACCGCCGATCTCGCCGCGCGGCTGGCGGCGATCGAGGCGCGCGTGCCGACGGGCGAGGTCGTCCCCTTCCCCGCGCGCAAGCCCTTCTTCTGCTCGGGCTGCCCGCACAACAGCTCGACGAAAACGCCCGAGGGGTCGATCGCGGGCGGCGGCATCGGCTGCCACGTCATGGCGGTGTCGCAACCCAAGCTCAAGACCGCGACCTTCAGCCAGATGGGCGGCGAGGGCCTGCAATGGGTCGGCGCCGCGCCCTTCTCCGAGACCGGCCATATCTTCCAGAATCTGGGCGACGGCACCTATCAGCATTCGGGGCTGCTCGCGATCCGCGCGGCGGTGGCGGCGAAGGCCAACATCACCTTCAAGATCCTCTACAACGACGCGGTGGCGATGACCGGCGGCCAGCCGGCCGAGGGCGCGATCGACCCCGCCAGGATCAGCCGCCAGCTCGCCGCCGAGGGCGTCGGTCAAATCCACCTGGTCAGCGACGATCCCGACCGCTGGCGCGCCGCGCCCGACCTGGCCGAGGGCGTGACGATCGCGCATCGCGACGATCTCGACCGGGTGCAGCGCCGGCTGCGCAAGGTGCCCGGCGTCACCGCGATCATCTACGAACAGACCTGCGCCGCCGAGAAGCGCCGCCGCCGCAAGCGCGGCGAATTCCCCGATCCCGACAAGCGCATCTTCATCAACCCGCGCGTCTGCGAGGGCTGCGGCGACTGCTCGGTCCAGTCGAACTGCATCGCGGTCGAGCCGCTGGAGACCGGTTTCGGCCGCAAGCGGCGGATCAACCAGTCGAGCTGCAACAAGGATTTCTCCTGCATCAAGGGCTTCTGCCCGAGCTTCGTCGAGGTCGAGGGCGCGGTGCTGCGCAAGCCCGACGGCGATCGGCTGAAGGCGTTCGAGGCGAGCCGCTTCGCCGCGCTGCCGGAGCCCGAGCGCCCCGCGCGGGACGGCGTCGCCAACATCTATATCGCCGGGATCGGCGGGCTGGGCGTGCTGACGATCGGCGCACTGCTCGGCACCGCCGCCCATCTCGACGGGCGCGGCGCGACCGTGCTCGACTTCACCGGACTCGCCCAGAAGAACGGCGCGGTGGTCAGCCAGGTGCGGATCGCGCCGCCGGGGGTGCCGATCCACGCCGTCCGCATCGGCGCGGGCGAGATCGACGTGCTGCTGGGCACCGACATGGTGGTCGCAGCCGGGCAGGACGTGCTGCGCCGGATCGCCGCCGACCGATCGGTGCTCGTCCTCAACGACGACGAGACGCCGACCGCCGACGTCGTCACCGACCGCGACTTCGCGCTGCCGGGCGCGGCGATGGCCGACACGCTCACGCGCCGCGCCCGGGCCGCGCATCGCCTGCGCGCGACGAGCATCGCCGAGGGACTGTTCGGCAACAATGTCGCCGCCAACACGCTGCTGCTCGGCCATGCGTGGCAGAAGGGGCTGATCCCGCTCGACGCCGAGGCGGTGCGCGGCGCGATCCGGGCAAACGGCGCGGCGGTGTCGCTCAACCTGCGCGCGTTCGACTGGGGCCGGCTCGCCGCGATCGACCTCGCGCTGGTCGAGGAGATGGCGGGGCTCGCCGCCCCCGCGCCGCAGACCGAGACGATCGACGCGCTGGCCGCGCGCCTCGCGGCCGAGCTGACCGCCTATCAGGACGCCCGCTATGCGGCGCGCTTCGCCGCGCTGGTCGCCGCCGCGCGCCGCGCCGCCGCCGGGCTCGGCCGGGAGGGCGAGGATTTCGCCGAGGCGGTCGCCCGCAACGCCTACAGGCTGATGGCGTACAAGGACGAATATGAGGTCGCGCGGCTCCATGCCGATCCGGCGTTCGCGGCGACGCTGGGCGAGCAATTCTCGGACCGCAGGCGCCTGTCGGTCTATCTGGCGCCGCCGCTGCTGTCGCGGATCGACCCGGCGACCGGCCGGCCGCGCAAGCGCCGGTTCGGGCCGTGGATCTTCACCGCCTTCCGCCTGCTCGCCCGGATGAAGGGGCTGCGCGGAAGCTGGGCCGATCCATTCGGCCATAGCCATGAACGCCGGACCGAGCGGCGGCTGATCGAGGACTATGTCGCGCTGGTCGGCGAACTTGCGGCGGACCTGTCGCCGACGACGCTGCCGATCGCCACCGAGCTCGCCCGCCTGCCCGACGCGATCCGCGGCTACGGCCCGGTCAAGGCGGCGGCGATCGCCGAGGCCGAGGCGCGCAAGGCGACGCTGCTGGAAGCGCTGACCGAGAGCCGCCGCCCGCCGGAGGCAAGGGCCGCCGCCTGAGCCTTGCCGGGTGCGGCATGGCCGATTAGGGCATCGCCCGTGATCATCGCCGCCGCCCCCGCCGAAACCGCCATCCGCCGCGCGCGCGAGCAGTCGAACCGGCGCATCGCGGCGCATGACGCGGACGGCGCGGTCGCGATGATGGCCGACGCGGTGCTGGTGATCCCGAGCGGCGGTGGCCCGATCAGCGGGCGGGCAGCGGTGCGCGCCGCCTTCGCGGCCGGCTTCGCCGATCCCGATTTCCTGACTTATGAACGGCTGCCCGACCGGATCGAAGTGACCGCCGACGGCAGCGGCGCGACCGAGACCGGCCGGTGGCGGGGCCTGTGGAAGCCCCGCAGCGGCCAGCCCGCGCTGTCGGGCCACTATGTGGCGCGCTGGCGGCAGGACGGCGGGCGCTGGATCACCCTGTCCGAAATCTTCGAACCCGAGCAGGCCTGACCCGATGCGCGAGCGCCACGACTTCTTCTCCGACAACACCGCCGGCATCTGCCCCGAGGCGCTGGCCGCCTTCACCGCCGCCAATGCGGGCTTCGTGCCGAGCTATGGCGCAGACCCGATCAGTGTGCAGGCGGCCGACGCGATCCGCGCGCTGCTCGACGCCGATGCCGACGTGCGCTTCGTCTCGACCGGCACCGTCGCCAACGCGATCGCCTGCGCGACCCTCTGCCCGCCCGCGGGCGCGGTGCTCGCCTATGAAGAGGCGCATATCCGCTTCCACGAGGCTGGCGCCCCCGGCTTCTTCGGCGGCGGGCTGGAGATCGAGCCGCTGGCGGGGATCGACGGCCGGATCGACCCGGCCGCGCTCGACCAGGCGCTCACCCGGCCGCGCGGCGCGGAGGAGCGGCGGCCGGCGGCGCTGTCGCTGACCAATGCGACCGAATATGGCACCATCTATGACGATGCGATGCTCGCCCGGCTGAGCGTGGTCGCGAAGGACGCCGGGCTCCGCATCCATCTCGACGGGGCCCGGCTCGCCAATGCGGTGGCGGCGGGGTTCGATCCCCGGACGCTGGCCCGCGCCGGCGTCGACATCGCCGTGCTCGGCGGGTCGAAGGCCGGCGCGCCCTTTTCCGAGGCGATCGTGCTGCTCGACAAGCGCCTGGCCGAGGGCTTCGACGAGCGGCTGAAGCGGAGCGGCCAGCTCACCTCGAAGATGCGGCTGCTCGCGGCGCCGTGGATCGGCCTGCTCGACGGCGCGGACGACAACCGCCCCTGGATCGCCCATGCCCGCCACGCCAATGCGATGGCGCGGCGGCTGGCCGACGGCCTCCCCTTCGCGACCGCCTATCCGGTCGAATCGAACGCGGTGTTCATGTCGATGGACGACGCGCAGGAAAGCGCGCTGGCGGCGCGGGGCTGGCGCTTCGCCCGGTTCGAGGACGGATCGGCGCGCTTCGTCTGCTCCTGGGCGACCAGCGCGGAAGCGGTCGACGCGCTGATCGCGGACGCCAGGGATATCGGGTAGAGCCCAGTCCGTTAGTTTATCTGAACCGCTCCTCCTGAGGAGCCATTGAGCGAAGGCGAAATGGCATCTCGAAGGATCCTTCGAGATGGGCCTTCACCACGGCTCAGTCCCTCCTCAGGAGGAGCGGATACGGGGTGCATCAAATTGCTTTAGCCTCTCCCCCGCAGCCGCGCGGCATGCCAGCGGAGGTGGTCCTCCATGAAGGTCGAGATGAAATAATAGCTGTGGTCGTAGCCCGGCCGCATGGTGAGCGTCAGGTCGATCCCCGCATCGGCGCAGGCGGCGGCGAGCAGGCTGGGCTTGAGCTGTTCGGCAAGGAAGCCGTCCGCCTCGCCCTGATCGACGAGCAATTCCTTGACCCGCGCGCCGTCCTCGATCAGCGCGACGGCGTCGTGGCGGCGCCACGCGGCTTGGTCGTCGCCGAGATAGCCGGGCAGCGCCTTGCGGCCCCACGGCACCTGCCCCGGCGCGACGATCGGCGCGAAGGCCGAGATCGAGCGGAAGCGATCGGGGAAGGTCAGGCCGATGGTCAGCGCGCCATGGCCGCCCATCGAATGGCCGGTGATCGCCTGGGCACCCATGTCGACAGGGAAATGCTCCGCGATCAGCGCGGGCAGCTCCTCGGTGACGTAGCTCCACATCCGATAGTGCGGCGCGAAGGGCGGTTGGGTGGCATCGACGTAGAAGCCCGCGCCCAGCCCGAAATCATAGGCGCCTTCTGGATCGTCGGCGACGCCCTCTCCGCGCGGCGAGGTGTCGGGGGCGACGAAGATCAGGCCCAGCTCGGCGCAGGCGCGGCGATACTCGCCCTTTTCGGTGACGTTGGCATGGGTGCAGGTGAGCCCCGACAGATACCAGACCACCGGCAGCTTCGCGCCGGCATCGTGCGGCGGGACATAGACCGAGAAGGTCATGTCGGTGCCGGTCGCCGACGAGGCGTGCTTGTAGACGCCCTGGACGCCGCCGAAGGAGAGGTTGCTGGAGACGGTTTCGAGGCTCATCGTCATTCCTTCAAGGCAAAGGGGCGCAGGCATCGCCCGCGCCCCCGTCAGTGCCCGCCGATCGATCAGGCGGCGGTGAAGTGGTAGCTGCAGACCTTGTTGCCGGCCGGATCGCGCAGATAGGCGGCATAGGCGCCCGGCAGATGGCCGCGCGGCCCCGGCGCGCCTTCGCAGCTGCCGCCGGCGGCGAGGCCCGCCGCGTGGAAGGCGTCGACGTCGGCCTGGCTGGCGGCGGCGAAGCCGATCGTCACGCCGTTGCCCGAGGGCGCCTCGCCATTGCCCGGCTTGAGCACCAGGAAGGCCGGCTTGTCCTTGCCGTAGAGCATCGCCGCGTCGCCGAACGCGCCGAGGTTGTTCACGCCGAGCGGCGCGAGCGCCGCGTCGTAGAACTTGGTCGACTGGGCCAGGTCGCTGGCGCCCACGCAGGCGTGCGAGAACACGCCGTCACCCGAAATCACTGCCATCTCGTCTCTCCTTCGATGAAAATCTTGTTCAGAACACCACGACCGAGCGGATCGACTTGCCCTGGTGCATCAGGTCGAACGCCGTGTTGATCTCCTCCAGCCCCATGACGTGGGTGATCATCGGGTCGATCTCGATCTTGCCGGTCATGTACATGTCGACGATCTTGGGAACGTCGGTGCGGCCCTTGGCGCCGCCGAACGCGGTGCCCCGCCAGTTGCGGCCGGTGACGAGCTGGAACGGGCGGGTGGATATCTCCTTGCCCGCCTCGGCCACGCCGATGATGATGCTGGTGCCCCAGCCGCGGTGGCAGGCCTCCAGCGCGGTGCGCATCACCTCGGTGTTGCCGGTCGCGTCGAAGGTGTAGTCGGCGCCGCCGTCGGTCATCAGCACGATCTTCGCGACGACGTCCTCGCGGCTCATCCCCTTGCTGTTGAGGAAGTCGGTCATGCCGAACCTGCGGCCCCATTCCTCGCGGTCGGGGTTGATGTCGACGCCGATGATCTTGTTCGCGCCAGCCAGCCGCGCGCCCTGGATGACGTTGAGGCCAATGCCGCCCAGGCCGAACACGACGACATTGTCGCCGACCTGCACCTTGGCGGTGTTGACCACCGCGCCGACACCGGTGGTGACGCCGCAGCCGATGTAGCAGCTCGTCTGGAACGGCGCGTCCTCGCGGATCTTGGCGACCGCGATCTCGGGCAGGACGGTGAAGTTCGAGAAGGTCGAGCAGCCCATATAGTGGAAGATCGGCTGGCCCTTGTAGCTGAAGCGGCTGGTGCCGTCGGGCATCAGGCCCTTGCCCTGGGTCGCGCGGATCGCGGTGCACAGGTTGGTCTTGCCGCTGAGGCAGCTTTTGCACTGGCGGCATTCGGGCGTGTAGAGCGGGATGACGTGATCGCCGGGAACGACGCTGGTGACGCCGGCGCCGACCTCGCGGACGATGCCCGCGCCCTCATGGCCCAGGATCGACGGGAAGATGCCCTCGCTGTCGAAGCCGTCGAGCGTATAGGCGTCGGTGTGGCAGATGCCGGTCGCCATGATCTCGACCAGCACTTCGCCCGCCTTCGGCCCTTCCAGGTCGACCTCGACGATCTCCAGCGGCTTCTTGGCTTCGAACGCAACGGCGGCGCGAGTCTTCATGGCGATGTGTCTCCTTTGCGGAGCGCCTTATCATTGGTGCAAATCCGGGATAAATAGCCAATAATGCAAGCAACTATTTCAACAGGGCAATAATCATGGCGGGTTGGGACGGGCTGGAGGAGATCGTCGCGATCGCCGATACGGGCAGCTTCGTCGGCGCGGCGCGGCGGCTGCGGGTGTCGGCGTCGCAGATCAGCCGCGCGGTGCAGCGGCTGGAGCATCGGCTGCGCGCCGAGCTGTTCATCCGCACCACCCGTTCGGTCCAGCTCACCGAGGCGGGGCGCACGCTGGTCGAGCAGTGCCGCCGCATCATCGACGAGCGCGACGAGGCGCTCCAGCTCGCGCGCGGCCAGGGCGAGATGCAGGGCGAGGTGCGGCTGACCTGCTCGACCGCGCTGGGCGAGCGCTTCGTCGCGCCGATCGTGCGCCGCTTCATCGAGACCCACCCGCGCCTCTCGGTCCGGCTGGAGCTCACCAATCGTCTCGTCGACCTGGTCAGCGAGGGGTTCGACGTGGCGATCCGCACCGGCCATCCGACCGACCATCGCCTCGCCGCGCGACAGATCGCCTCGCGCCCGGCCGAGGTCTGCGCCTCGCCCGCCTATCTCGCCCGCGCCGGCTACCCGCGCGGCCTCGCCGATCTCGACCGGCACGAATGCCTGATCGGGACGAGCGTGAACTGGCATTTCCTGGAGGACGGGCAGCGGCGCAGCTTCGTGCCCAGCGGCCGCTGGCGCTGCAACAGCGGCAATGCGGTGGTCGACGCGGCGCTGGCGGGAATGGGCATCTGCCAGCTCCCCAGCTTCTACGTCCGCGACCATATCGCCGCCGGGCGGCTGGTGGCGCTGCTGGAGGACTATCGCGACCGGCCCGAGCCGGTCTGGGCGGTCTATCCGCAGCGCCGCGCGCTGCTGCCCAAGATCCAGCAGGTCATCGCCGCGCTGGAGGCGGAGCTGGACGAGGCGATGAACGCGCCCTCGCCCCGTTCCGTCATGCCGGCGGAGGCCGGCATCTCGGCGGGCTCCTGCGACGACGTTGCCGCGACTCTCCCGAGATCCCGGCCTCCGCCGGGATGACGGGAGAGTGTGGACCTAGTGGTTGATCGCCTTGACGATTTCCTCGACCATCTTCTTGGCGTCGCCGAGGAGCATCATGGTGTTGTCCATGTAGAAGACGTCGTTGTCGACGCCGGCATAGCCGACACCGCCCATCGAGCGCTTCACGAACAGCACGGTCTTGGCCTTCTCGACGTCGAGGATCGGCATGCCGTAGATCGGCGACGACTTGTCGGTCTTGGCGGCCGGGTTGGTGACGTCGTTGGCGCCGATGACGAAGGCTACGTCGGTCTGCGAGAACTCGCTGTTGATGTCCTCCAGCTCGAACACCTCGTCATAGGGGACGTTCGCTTCGGCCAGCAGCACGTTCATGTGGCCCGGCATGCGGCCCGCGACCGGGTGGATCGCGTACTTCACCCGCACGCCGGCTTCCTTGAGCAGGTCGCCCATCTCGCGCAGCACGTGCTGCGCCTGGCTGACGGCCATGCCGTAGCCGGGGACGATGATCACCTGCTCGGCCTGGCCCATCAGGAAGGCGGCGTCCTCGGCCGAGCCGCGCTTCCACGGGCGATCGACCTTCTCGCCGCCGCCCGAGGCGCCGCCGCTGTCGCCGCCGAAGCCGCCCGCGATGACGCTGATGAAGCTGCGGTTCATCGCCTTGCACATGATGTAGCTGAGGATCGCGCCCGAGCTGCCCACCAGCGCGCCGGTGACGATCATCGCGGTGTTGTGCAGGGTGAAGCCCATCGCCGCCGCGGCCCAGCCCGAATAGCTGTTGAGCATCGACACGACGACCGGCATGTCGGCGCCGCCGATCGGGATGATCAGCAGGAAGCCGATGACGAAGCTGAGCGCGGTGATCGTGAAGAACACCCACTGCGCGTCGTCGGTCAGGAAATAGCCGATCAGGCCGATGATCGCCGCGAGCATGCCGAGGTTGATGACGTGCCGGCCGGGCAGCATGATCGGCGCGCCCGACATGTTGCCGTTGAGCTTCAGGAAGGCGATGACCGATCCCGAGAAGGTGATCGCGCCGATCGCGACGCCGAGGCCCATCTCGATCCGGCTGACCTGGTGGATATGGCCGGTGACGAGATCGAGGATGCCGAAGGCGCCCGGATTGAGGAAGGCGGCGCCCGCCACCAGCACCGCCGCGAGGCCGACCAGCGAGTGGAAGGCGGCGACGAGCTGCGGCATCGCGGTCATCGCGATGCGCCGCGCGGTGACGAAACCGATCGCACCGCCGATCGCGATGGCGATGGCGATCTCGACCAGGCCGGTGCCGTGCAGGACCAGCGTGGTCGCGACCGCGATCAGCATGCCGATCATGCCGAAGCGGTTGCCCCGGCGCGAGCTGGCCGGGCTGGACAGCCCGCGCAGCGCCAGGATGAAGAGGATGCCCGAGATCAGATAGGCGAGCGATGCCCAGGCGGGCGTGGCAGCGAGTTCATGCATGTTCTTTCCCCCTGCCCCGGCCTCAGCCCTTGCGGTCTTTCTTCTTGTACATGGCGAGCATCCGTTCGGTGACCGCGAAGCCGCCGAAGATGTTGATGCTGGCGAAGACGACGGCGACGAGGCCCAGATATTTGCCGAGCACGCTGCCGCCCGCCGTCGCGCTGGCGATCAGCGCGCCGACGATGATCACCGACGAGATCGCGTTGGTCACCGCCATCAGCGGCGTGTGCAGCGCGGGCGTGACCGACCAGACGACATAATAGCCGACGAAGCAGGCCAGCACGAAGATCGACAGGATCGAGATGAAATCCATGGCTTCTATCCTTTTCCCGTGATCAGCCGAGCAGGCGCTGGTTGACGACCTTGCCGCCCTGGGTCAGCCGGACCGCCGTGCCGATCTCCTCGTCGAGGATCGGCTTGTTGGCGTCCTTGTCCCAGAAGGCGCTGAGGAAATTGTAGAGGTTGCGCGAGAAGAGCGCCGAAGCGTCCGCCGCGAGCGTCCCCGCCATGTTCTTCGCGCCGATGATCTTGACGCCGTGCTTGACCACGGTCTCGCCCGAGACGGCGCCCTCGACATTGCCGCCGCTTTCGGCCGCGAGGTCGACGATCACCGAACCGGCCCGCATCGACGCGATCTGCGCGTCGGAGATCAGCCGCGGCGCGGGGCGCCCCGGGATCAGCGCGGTGGTGATGACGATGTCCTGCTTGGCGATGTGGCTGGACACCAGTTCGGCCTGGGCCTTCTGATACTCCTCCGACATCTCGGTGGCGTAGCCGCCAGACCCCTCGCCCTCGATCCCGGCGACCGATTCGACGAAGATCGGTTTGGCGCCGAGCGACTGGATCTGCTCCTTGGTGGCCGAGCGCACGTCGGTCGCGGAAACCTGCGCGCCCAGGCGGCGCGCGGTGGCGATCGCCTGGAGCCCGGCCACGCCGACGCCCATGATGAAGGCGCGCGCCGCGGACACGGTGCCCGCCGCCGTCATCATCATCGGGAAGGCGCGGCCATATTCGGCCGCCGCCAGCAGCACCGCCTTGTAGCCGGCGAGGTTCGACTGCGACGACAGTATGTCCATCGACTGCGCGCGCGTGATGCGCGGCATGAACTCCATCGCCAGCGCCTCGAAGCCCTTGGCGGCATAGGCGTCGACCCGCGCGCGCCCATCCGATCCGGCCCCGAACGGGTTGAGCCCGGCGACGATCCACGCGCCCGGCTTCGCGCCGGCCAGCGCCTCGGGGTCGGGCCCCTGCACGCCGAATATGATGTCGGCATTCTCGAGAGTCGCGGTGCGGTCGCCGACCTTGGCCCCTGCGGCCTCATAGTCGCCGTCCGCGATCGAAGCGCCTTCGCCGGCCCCCCGCTCGACCCCCAGTTCGGCGCCCAGAGCGATGAACTTCTTCACCGTCTCGGGCGTGGCAGACACGCGGCTTTCCCCTGCCGCGGCCTCCCTCAGCACCGCGATCTTCAAGCGATCAGCCCTTGGGCGCGATCAGGAAGATGACGAGCAGGCCGGTGAGCGCGCTGGCGATCGTTCCCACCTTCAGCAGGGTGATGAAGCCCGAATAGGTCTGGTTGTGGCCCTTATAGTCCATCGGCGCGCCATGATCGTCGGACATATATCTTCCCCGCTAATGACAGAATTTTCGGGCGCACTTCTAGACGGAGCCCCCGCACGTCTCAAGGACAAATGGCCACGCATCGCCCGACGACCGCACCGATTTAAATTTGCTTAGCTTTTCAAGGCTAAACCCGCGGACGAAAGGGAGCAGCGAATGCGTCGCGACACCCCGCCGGGGCTCTTGCTGATCGATGCCGAACCGGCGCAGGCCGGGCTGATGAGCGCGCTGGCGCAGCGGGCCGGATGGCGCGTGCTCCGCGCCGCCGACGTCGCCGAGGCGGTCGAACGGTCGGGCAATGCCGATATCCGGCTCGACGCGGCGCTGATCGACCTGTGGTCGCCCGACGAGGCGTCGGTGCGATCGGTCGCCCGGCTGCGCGAGAGCCTGCCCGCGCTTCCGATCATCGTCGTCACCGCCCAGGATTCGGTCGATCTCGCGGTGCGCGCCGTCCGCGCGGGGGCGCACGACGTGCTCGTCAAGCCGATCGCCCGCCACCGGCTGCTCGCCGCGCTCGACCATGTCGTTGCCGACGACCCGCCCGCCGGCGAACTCCGGCCGCTGGTCGAGAAATGGTCCGAGGCGCTCGATTTCGCGGAGATCGTCGGGTCGGCCCCATCCTTCCGCCGCGCGCTCGACGTGGCGATGCGCGCCGCCGCGACCCCCGCGACGATCCTGATCGAGGGCGAGAGCGGCGTCGGCAAGGAACTGCTCGCCCAGGCGATCCACCGCGCCTCGGCCCGCCAGGCCGGCCCGCTGATCACCGTCAACTGCGCGGCGATCCCCGCCAACCTCGTCGAATCCGAACTGTTCGGCCATGAGCGCGGCGCCTTCACCGGCGCCTTCGAGCGCCGGCCGGGGCTGTTCGCCGACGCCGACGGCGGGACGATCTTCCTCGACGAGATCGGCGACCTGCCGGGCGACGCGCAGGCGAAGCTGCTGCGCGTGCTCCAGTCGGGCGAGATCCGGCCGATCGGCGCGACCCGGCCGCGCCAGGTGTCGGTGCGCGTCATCGCCGCGACCAATCGCCGCCTGTCCGACGACGTCGTGCGCGGACGCTTCCGCGAGGACCTGTTCTACCGGCTCGCGGTGGTGCCGCTGACCCTGCCCCCGCTGCGCGACCGGATCGGCGACATCGCCCCGCTCGCCGCGCATCTGCTCGACCGGATCGCCCGCCAGCTCGGCCTGCCGGGGCTCGCCGTCGATGCCTCCGCGATCGCGCTGCTCGAAACCCATGACTGGCCGGGCAATGTCCGCCAGCTCCACAACGTCCTGTTCCGCGCGGCGATCTTCCGCGATGGCGGCACCCTGACCGCGTCCGACTTCCCGCAGTTGCGCGCCGCCCATGCCGGCCCGCAGCCGGCGGCGAACGACGACGCTCCGGTGCCGGCGGACGCCGCCGCCCCGCCCACCGGGAGCCTCGCGCTGTTCGGCGCCGACGGCCATGTCCGCCCGATCGACGAGATCGAGGCCGACCTGATCCGCCTGGCGATCGGCCATTATCGCGGCCGGATGACCGAAGTCGCCCGCCGCCTGCGGATCGGCCGATCGACGCTCTACCGCAAGCTCGGCGAACTGGGGATCGAGCAGGCGGGGTGACGCTTATTCCGATTGCTCCCTCCCCTCCTCCATGAGACAATCGCGCGATGTCGAGCGTTACGCCGTCATGACCGCCCATATCCACGCCATCGGCACCGCCGTGCCCGACCACGACATCCACCGGACCTTCATCGACTGGGCGGCGGAGCGGCTGGAAGGGCGCGAGCGGGCACTGTTCGAGCGGATGGCGGGGCGGTCGGGGATCGAGCATCGCTTCACCGTCCTGCCGCCCGTGCCTGGCGGAAGCCAGATCGATCCGGGCGGCTTCTACGGCGGCGCGATGCCGCCGACCTCGGCGCGGATGAAGGCCTATGCGCGCGAGGCGCCCGAGCTGGCGCTGAAGGCGATCGACGACCTGTCCGCCCGCGCGCCGCTCGACGGGATCAGCCATCTGGTGGTGGCGAGCTGCACCGGCTTCGTGGCCCCCGGCATCGACCAGGTCATCGCCCGCCGGCTCGGCCTCGACGGGTCGGTCGAGCGGACGCTGGTCGGGTTCATGGGCTGCTATGCGGCGGTCGCGGCGCTGCGCGTCGCGCACCATATCGCCCGATCCGATCCGCAGGCCCGCATCCTCGTCGTCACGGTCGAGCTCTGCTCGCTCCACATGCAGGACACGCCCGCGATCGACTCGCTGCTCGCCCAGCTCCAGTTCGCCGACGGCGCCGCCGCCGCGATCGTCGCCACCGCGCCCGGCGGGATCGCGATCGACCGCTTCTTCGCCGCCACCCTGCCCGACAGCGCCGAGCTGATCCGCTGGGACATCGGCGACGAGGGCTTCGTCATGCAGCTGGCGGGCGAGGTGCCGGGGCGGATCGCGGCGGCGCTCGCCACGCCCGAGCTGCGCGGCGCGATCCTGGGCAACCGCGCCGCCGACGAGATGCCGCACTGGGCGGTCCATGCCGGCGGCCGGTCGATCCTCGACGCGGTCGAGCATGGCCTCGGCCTCGGGGCGGCCGCGCTGGCGGCGTCGCGGTCGGTGCTGCGGCGCCATGGCAACATGTCGTCGTCGACGCTGATGTTCGTGCTCGCCGCGCTGATGGCGGAGCCGGCGGCGATCGACGGCGTCGCGGTCGCCTTCGGACCCGGCCTCGCCGCCGAGGGCTTCACGATCGCGAGCCCGTGATGCGCGCGCTCGACCGGCCCGCGCAGCAGCAGGAGCAGATGGATGCGGTCGACCTCGATCGCGCGACCTATAGCCGCATCCTGACCGACCTCGCCCAGGTCAACCGCTGGACCTTCGCGGCGCGGCCGACGCTCGACTTCGTCGCCCGCGCGGTGAAGGGGCGCGACCGCTTCACCCTGCTCGACGTCGGCTTCGGCGACGGCGACCTGCTTCGCGCGATCGCGCGCTGGGCACGGAAACGCGGTATCCATGCGACCTTGACCGGCATCGACCTCAACCCCCGCAGCGCCGCGATCGCCGCCGCCGCAACGCCCCGCCATCTGCCGATCGACTATCTGACCGGCGACTATCGCGCGCATGTCGAGGCGGCCGAACCGCGTGGCGGCTTCGACCTGATCGTCAGCAGCCTGGTCGCCCATCATATGTCGCCGGCAGAGCTGCACGACTTCCTCCGCGTGATGGAGCAGCGTGCCCGGATCGGCTGGCACATCAACGACCTGCATCGCCACCGCTTCGCCTATCTCGGCTTCCCGCTGCTCGCCCGGCTGATGCGCTGGCACCGCATCGTCCGCGAGGACGGCCAGCTTTCGATCGCGCGCGCCTTCCGCCCGCGCGAATGGCCGCCGGTGCTGGCCGAGGCGGGGATCGGAGCCGAGGCGCGGGTGCGGCGCCGCTTCCCGTTCCGGATATGCGTCGAACGGCTGCGCTGATCGCGGGCGGCGGACCGGCAGGGGCCGCCGCCGCCATCCTCCTCGCCCATGGCGGGGCGATGCCGGTGCTGATCGAACGCCAGGCCGAGCCGCACGACGTGGTGTGCGGCGGCTTCCTCGCCGCCGACGCGATCGCCATGCTGGCGCGGATCGGCATCGACGTCTTCGCGCTGGGCGCGCACCCGATCGGGCGCACCCGCATCATCGCCGGCCGCCGCCGCGCCGAGGCCGCGCTGCCCTTCGCCGCCGCCGGCCTGTCGCGCAACCGGCTCGACGCCGCCCTGCTCCAGGCGGCGACCGACCAGGGGGCGGCGATCGAGCGCGGCGTCGCGATCCGGCGGGTCGATCCGGCGACGCGCTGCCTCGATCTCGCCGATGGCGCGCGGATCGGCGGCGAGGCGCTGTTCCTCGCCACCGGCAAGCACGACCTGCGCGGCCATCCCCGCGCCGCGCCGCTCGACGCCGACCCGGCGCTGGGGCTGCGCGTACGGCTGCGCCCTTCCCCGGCGCTCGCCGCCGCGCTGGCCGATACGATCGAGCTCCACCTGTTCCGGGGTGGCTATGCGGGCCTGCTGGTGCAGGAGGACGGCGGCGCGAACCTCTGCCTGTCGGTCGCGCAGTCGCGGCTCAAGGCGGCGGGCGGCCAGCCCGACCGGCTGATCGCGCTGCTGGAACGCGAAGCGCCGCTGCTCGCCGAGCGGTTCGGCGCGGCGGCGGAGACGGGCCCCTGGAGCAGCATCGCGCGGGTTCCCTATGGCTGGCGCGCGACGCAGGCGGCACCCGGCCTGTTCCGGCTCGGCGACCAGGCGGCGGTGATCGCCAGCCTGGCCGGCGACGGCATCGCCATCGCGCTGGCGAGCGCGGTCCGCGCCACGCACGCCTTCCTCCACGACGGCCCGGACGCCGCCGCCGCCTTCCAGGCCGACATCGCGCGCCGCACCCGCCGCCCGATCGCGCTCGCCAACCTGCTGCGCCATTGGGGCGAGACGCCATGGATCGCCGGGCCCCTCGCCGGCCTGCTCGGCCATGTGCCGGGCCTGCTGCGGCAGGCGGCGGCGATGACGCGGGTGGGGGCAGGTCAGTCCTGTGCCAGCAACCGGTCGAGCGCCTCGTAGCTGCCGGCCCAGCCGTCGTCGAAGGAAGGGATCGCATCGCGATATTCGCGCAGTTCCTCCGCGCTCGCGTCGATCGGCACCCAGCTCAGGCGGACGCGGGTGTCGGCGCCGGCCTCCTCGAACAACACCGTCGTCAGCAGGCGCTTCGGCCAATGCTCGGAGAAAGGCGAGCCGACGATATTGCCGTCGCGATCGGCGAAGCTGTGCTCCCAGACGATCCGCTCCGGCGCCGCGATCTCGCGATAGACGAGCTTGGCCCAGAGCGTGCCGCCGCCATCGGCCATGTCCATCCGGCAATGGAAGAAGCCGCCCGGCCGGATGTCGGCCGCCACCAGGGTGGTGGTCACGCCCCTGGGGCCGAACCATCGGGCAAGCTGCTCGGGCCGGGTCCAGGCGGCCCAGACGCGGTCGCGCGGCGCCTTGAAGAGGCGGGACATCACGAATTCATCGGGGTTCGACATCGTCATTCTCCGTTTCCATCAGCAGCGTATCGAGCCGGTCGAAGCTGTCGCGCCAGAGGTCGGCGACCTGATCGAACCAGGCCCCGGTCGCGCGCAGCGCCTCGACCCGCAGGCGACGCGGGCGCGACTGGCCGATGCGGCCCTGTTCGATCAGCCCGGCCCGTTCGAGGACCTTGAGATGCTTGGAGATCGCCGGCTGGCTGATGCCGAACGGCCTTTGCAGTTCGGCCACGCTCGCTTCCCCGCGCGCGAGCCGGGCGACGATCGCGCGGCGCGTGGGGTCGGCGAGCGCCGCCAGCTTGAGACTCAGCGAATCTTCCATAGCCGTTTAGATATATAACTTTTAGGTTATATAAAAGGATGAAAAGTACCCCGGCGGACGCGCGGCCCGCCGGGGTGATCGATCAGTAGCGGGCGCGGATGCTCGCGAAGAAGCTGCGCCCCGGCTCCGGGAAGCCGTCGGTCAGGACATAATATTTGTCGAAGATGTTGCGGGCGCCGACACCGATCTCGACATTGTCGAAGACCTCGTAATCGACCCGCAGATTGGCCTGCACATAGCCGCCGGTGCGATAATAGCGGACCGTGCCGACCGGCGCGCCCGGCACGAAGGTGTCGAGCGTCGTCCGCTTCGAGGCGAAGTCGAGGTTCGGATAGATGCTCAGCCGCTCGACCGGCGACCAGCGCGCATAGGCGAAGCCCTTGTGGGTCGGCACGTCGGTCAGCGCGAACACCGGCACCGTCTCCGCCGCTTGCGGGGTGATGTCGAACTCGCGGCGGATATAGGTGTAGTTGACGCCCAGTTCGAGCGTGCTGGCCGGCTGCCAGCTCAACGCGATCTCGCCACCATAATATTTGCCGTCGCCGAGGTTGCGGCGCTGCGTGGTGTTGGCGGGGAAGCCGACCGGGCGGACCGCGACGATCGCGTCCTGCACGTCGCTGTAGAAGGCCGCCGCCTCGACGCGGAAGGCGCCGATCCGGCGCGAACCGCCGATCTCGTAGTTCACCGCCCGCTCGGGCTTCAGGCCGGGGTTGGAGGCGGCGGTGCCGAACTGGGTGCTGAACCGCTCGAAGATGGTCGGGAAGCGCGCGCGGCGCGAGACGCCGGCATGGAGGCTGGTGGCCTCGTCGGGCCGCCAGTCGAGCCGCGCCTGCCAGTTGAAGGCCGAGGCGTCGGCGCGCGGATATTCGAAGATGCGCGGCGCCAGTTCGCCCGGCGGAGTCGCATATTCCTCGGCCTTGCGCAGTTCGCGCCAATCGTAGCTGATGCCGGCGGTCAGGCTGAGCGTGGGCGAGAAGGCGGCGCGATATTCGGCGGCGGCGCTGTAGGTGTCCTCCTCGTTGGTCTGCGGCGGCTCGGTGGCGCCGCTCGGAAAGCCCTGCTGGAACTCGACATGCTTGTCGCGGCGATAGTGGAAGGCAAGGCTCAGCGCGTTGGCGTCGGTGATCGCGAGGTCGAGCTGCGCCGAGCCGCCATAGGCCTTGTCCTCATAATAGCTGTTGAACGAGCGGCCGAGCGTCTGCGTCGCCTGGGTCGCATTGTCGAAAGAGCTCAGCAGATTGTCGAAGCTGTTGCGATAGACGCGGGTCTTGAAGGTCGCGCGCTCGCCGAGCTGGGTGGTCGAGAGGAAATAGATGCTCTCGATGTTCCAATAGGGCCAGCTCCAGAAGCGCGGATTGGGCGCGCCGGGCGGCAGCGGGTTCGACACCGGATCGGTGACGTGGAGCGGCGCGTTCTTGCTGCCCTCCTGCCGGGTGTAGCTGATCGAATATTCGTCGGTGTCGTTCGGGGTGAAGCCGAGCTTCGCGTTGACGCGCCAGTCGCGCGTCCGCGAATATTCGCGCGCGCCGCCGTCCTCCGCAGATCCGGCGACCGGCGCATAGTCGCCCGGCAGGTCCCAATGATCGGTGAAGCTGCGGGCGTAGGAGCCCTGTGCATACCACCGGTCATGCTTCGTGCCGAGCAGCGCGAAGACATTGTAGCCGGCATAGTCGACGCCGCGGTCGAGGTTGAGCGTGCCGCGCACCTCCGCCTCGATCTCCTTGGTGGGCTTGCGGGTGACGAGGTTGATCGCGCCGCCCATCGCGCCCGGCCCGTCGAGCACCGACGCATAGCCCTTGGCGACCTGGATCTCGGCGATGTCGGGGGTCAGGAAGCGGCCATAGTCGAGCCGGTTGTCGGCGGGCAGGTAGACGCGGATGCCGTCGATCGAGATCGGCACCTGGAACCGGTCGAAGCCGCGCACGAAGACGAGCCGCTCGTTGCGCGATCCGCCGCTGTTGCCCGACGCGACGCCGGGGATCAGGTTCGCCGCCTCGTCGAGCGTGGTGCGGTTGAAGGCGTAGATCGCCTCCGAGGTCAGCGTCGATCCGCCGACCTCGACGCCCGCCGGGCGGACGCCGGTGACGATGATCTGGCCCAGCGAAAAGGCGTTGCCGGCGGAGTCGCCGGCGGTCTCGGCATGCGCCGGCGCCATCGCCGCGACCGCCGCGGTGGCGAGGAGGATCGTCTTCAACTGCATCAGGCTTCCCTTTTTGTGCCGGCTTGTGCCGTTTCGAATCACTATATATGGCCATATATAGTCTCGACGAAAAAGGGGAAGCCCGGTGCGGATGCTGATGGGAATGGGCCTTGCCATGATGATCGGAGCGCCGGCCCTGGCGCAGATGGAGCCGGCGGCACCGGCCGACTGCGCCGCGACGGCCGCGCCGCCGGCCGAGATGGCGGGCTGGGCCGGACGGACGCCGCTGGCCGCGGCGGACGGCGCCAAGGGCCTCTCCAAGGCCACCCTCGCCGTCGGACAGGGAATCGACGCCGCGCTGCGCCCGACCGGCGAGGTGCGCTATGTCCTGCGTCCGGAGAAGCCCGGCGGGTCGGTCAGCCATGGCGGACTGTTCGGCTTCGCGATCGCCGAGCCGGGCACCTACCGGGTCGCGATCGGATCGGGCGCGTGGATCGACGTGCTCAAGGACGGCAAGGCGGTGACGTCCTCGGCGCATGGTCACGGCCCGGCCTGCACCGGCATCCGCAAGATGGTCGACTTCCCGCTGGCGCCGGGCCGCTACGTCCTGCAGATCGCCGCCAACGGCGAGCCCACCCTGCCGCTGCTGCTGACCCGCCTGCCCTGACCATGCGCCGCTGGATCGGCCCGGCGGTCGCCGCCGCGCTGCTGCTGGCCGGCGGCGCGGGATCGGCGGGACCGTGGCGCTGGGCGCTGCCGGCCGGGATCGCGCCGCCCGCCACGCCCACCGACAACCCGATGAGCGCGGCGAAGGTGGAGCTGGGCCGGCGACTGTTCCACGACGCCGACCTGTCGATCGACGGGACGATGGCCTGCGCGACCTGCCACGAGCAGCGGCGCGGCTTCGCCGACGGCAACCGCACCCGCCCCGGCGTCCATGGCGATCCCGGCCGCCGCAACGTGCCCGGCCTCGCCAATGTCGGCTGGCTGGGGCCGCTGACCTGGGCCGATCCGGCGCTGACCACCCTGGAGAAACAGGCGCTGGTGCCGATCGCCGGCGACCGTCCGGTCGAGATGGGGATGAAGGGCAAGGAGGCGGAGATCCCCGCGCGGCTGGGCCGCGACCGCTGCTACCGCCGCATGTTCGCCAGGGCCTTCCCCGAGACGCGCGGGCGCATCGACCTCGCCGCCGTCGCCAAGGCGCTGGCGGCGTTCGAGCGGACGCTGATCTCCTTCGACAGCCCCTATGACCGCCGGGGCGCGACTCCCCTGCCGCCCGCCGCCGCGCGCGGCCTGGCGCTGTTCGAGGCGCGCTGCGCGAGCTGTCATGCCGGCCCCCATTTCAGCGACGGCCGCTTCCACGCGATCGAGACGCGGGCCGACGATGCCGACGGCGGGCTGGCCGAGAAGAGCGGCGATCCCGCCGACCGGGGCCGCTTCCGCACGCCGGCGCTGCGCAACGTCGCGCTGGCCGCGCCCTATCTCCACGACGGATCGGCGGCGACGCTCGGCGACGCGATCCGCCGCCACGACCGGCTGCCGGCCGTCGTCACATCGAGCCCGGCGCAGGTCGACGATCTCACCGCGTTCATCGGGGCGCTGAACGACGAGCGCTTTGTCACCGATCCGCGCTTCGCCTATCCCGACAAGGCGTGCGGTCGAAAGCTTTAGGCGATCGCTCAGAACAAGGAAGAGCAAGCCAATGGCGCGGATTCTCGGCTATATCGCAACCAGTCTCGACGGCTTCATAGCAACCGAGGACGATGATCTCGGCTGGCTATTCAAATATGACGGCCTCGATCTGGGCGAATATGACTACGCCCGCTTCCTCCAGCGAATCCGGACCGTCGTCATGGGCCGGGGCACCTATGATTTCATAGCCGCCGAGGATGTGCCCTGGGCCTATGGCGATCAGCGCGTCCTGGTCGTCACGTCGCGGCCGATCCCCGCGCCGAAAGGCCCTTTGGAAACGCGAAGCGACGTCGATGCGCTGATCGCCGAGTTGCGATCGCTCGATGATGGCGACGTCTGGATGCTCGGCGGCGGCCAGTTGCAGATGGCGTTTCTCGAGCGGGGGGCGCTCGACGAGATCGAAATCTATGTGATCCCCGAGATGATCGGCGGCGGTCGGCCGCTATTCCCCGCAACCGGCTTCCAGTCCAGCCCCCGCCTGATCAGTGCCCTGCCTCTGGATCGCGGCTGCGTGCGCCTCCACTATGCCTTCGATCGTGAAGCTGGCGCTTCGGATCGCAACCCGTCCTAGTCGTCCCGCTGCTGCTGGCGGCGCGCTTCCTTCTCGGCGCGCTTGCGCTCCTTGCGGTCGCGTTCCTCCTGCTTGCGCATCTCGCGGCCGCGGTTGCGGTCAGCCTCTTCCTGGCTGGTCGTCGCCCAGTCGACGCCCTGGCCGACCGCCTTGAACGGCGCGGTCACCACCGTCTTGGCGGTGCTGACGCAGCCTGCCAGCGACAGGGCGCCGGCAAGGATCGCTGTGGCGCGGAGGGTGGGATGGAGAATCATCGGCCCTTGCTCGCACAGCCCGTATGAACGTCAGATGTCGGTCAGCGTCGCGACCAGCGCGCGGACCTTCTTCTGACGCCATTGCGGGGTCGGCGCGACCAGCCAATAGGCCTTGGGCGTCGGCACCGGATCGCCATGGGCGCGGACACGCCCCTCGGCGATGTCGCGCTCGACCAGCAGCCCGGGGACGTGGGCGGTGCCGAAGCCCGCCGCCGCCGCGTCGATCGCCAGCCCGGCGTCGGCGACCATCAGCGCAGCGTCCTTGTCGGCGGTGGGCGCGCCCGGCCAGCCGATCGGGGCGCCATCGGCGAGCCCGACCGTCACCAGCGCGCCGTCCGCAAGCCGGACGCCCTCATGCTCGCCCGGTCCCTCGGCATAGCAGATGGCGAGGTCGAGATTGGCCTGGGTGAAGTCGAGCCCCTCGTCCGACGACAGCAGGACGAAGCGCAGCTCGGAATCGTTGCGGCCGAAATCGGCGAGGCGCGGCGCCAGCCATTTGGCGGTGAAGTCGCGCGGCGCGGCGATCGTCAGCGTCTTCGACGACTGGCCCGCCTGCATCGCGCGCACCGCCTCCTCGAACTGGAGGAAGCCGGCGCGCAGCGCGTCGAGCCCCGCCTCGCCCTCGGGCGTCAGTTCCAGCCCCTTGGCGGTGCGGCGGAACAGGACGACGCCCAGCGTATCCTCCAGCGCGCGAATCTGCTGGCCGACCGCGGCCGGCGTCACCGCCAGCTCGTCGGCCGCGCGGGTGAAGGACAGGTGGCGCGCGGCGGCGTCGAGGACGCGCAGGCCGTTGAGCGGCAGATGGGTTCTCTTCACGCCCCGATCCCTTCGTTACAAGGCCACCGCCGGGCCGATCAGCGGGAAGCGCGGGATCGCCGCCTCGAAGGTCGATCCGTCTTCCGCGACCATGTGGTAGCTGCCCTCCATCGAGCCCGTAGGGGTCTGGAGCGGGCAGCCCGAGACATAGTCATAGGCCTGGCCCGGCTCGATCACCGGCTGCTCGCCGACCACGCCCTCGCCGCGCACGTCGTGCTTGACGCCGCGCCCGTCGGTGATCAGCCAGTGGCGGGTGAGGAGCTGGACAGCCTGCTTCCCCTCATTCTCGATGCGGATATGGTAGGACCAGAACCAGCGGCCGCGCGCCGGTTCCGACTGTTCGGGCATGAAGGACACCGCCACCCGCACGACCACGCTGCGGGTCTGCGCGACATGCGGGAAGAGGGCCTGCATGATCACAGGCCGACGGCCCTCAGCGCCCTGTCGAAATCCTCGATGACGTCGAGCGGGTCTTCCAGACCGACATTGAGCCTGAGCATGCCTTCCTCGACTCCCATTTCCGCGCGCACCTCGGCCGACAGCCCGGCATGGGTGGTCGACGCGGGGTGCGTCATGAGCGAGCGAGAGTCGCCGATATTGTTCGAAATGTCGACCAGTTCGAGCGCGTCGAGCAGGCCGTGCGCCTGCGGGCGCCCGCCGTCGAGATAGATCGATATGATCGTGCCGCCGGCCGACATCTGCTTCATCGCCAGCGCATGCTGCGGATGGCTGGGCAGCGCCGGGAACAGGACGCGCGGCACGCGCCCCTCCAGGAAGCGGGCGACCTGCAGCGCATTCTCGCTCTGCCGGCGGATGCGCAGGTCGAGCGTCTCCAGCCCCTTGAGCACCACCCAGGCGTTGAACGGCGACAGCGTCGGTCCGGTGTTGCGGGTGAAGGACAGCAGCGTGGTGTTGATGAACGCCTCCGTGCCGCACACCGCGCCGGCGAGGACACGGCCCTGCCCGTCCATCATCTTGGTCGCCGAATAGGCGACGACGTCGGCGCCATAGTCGAGCGGCCGCTGGAGCAGCGGGGTGGCGAAGGCATTGTCGACGACGGTGACGATCCCGGCATCGCGGGCGATGCGGCAGACCGCCTCCATGTCGACGATGTCGAGCGTCGGATTGGCCGGCGTCTCGAAGAAGAACAGCTTGGTGTTGGGCCGGATCGCCGCCTTCCACGCATCGTTGTCGCGGCCGTCGACGATCGTCGATTCGACGCCGAAGCGCGGCAGCAGCGTGTCGGTCAGCCAGCGGCACGAGCCGAACGCCGCGCGGCCCGCGACGAGATGGTCCCCCGCCGAGAGCTGGCAGAGCAGGGCCGCCGTCATCGCCGCCATGCCCGACGCCATCGAGCGCGCCGCCTCGGCCCCCTCCATCAGCGCGATCCGCTCCTCGAGCATCTCGACCGTGGGATTCTGGAGGCGCGAATAGGTCATCCCCTTCTGCTCGCCCGCGAAGCGCGCGGCGGCGTCGCCCGCGCAGTCATAGGCATAGCCCGAGGTGAGGAAGAGCGCCTCGCTGGTCTCGCCATAATGCGAGCGGGCGGTGCCGCCGCGGATCGCCTGGGTGGCGGGCCTCCAGCGGGTGGTGATCGAACGGTCCTGGCCAGTCAGCTTTTTCATCGCGCCCGCTTTGCCGCCCCAGCCGAGCCCCGTCAATCGAGTCCCGTCAATCCGTCGCCACCAGAAGTGCGGGCGACGCGATCGGGCGCAAAACCGCCCCTTGCGCCGTTCCGCGCGCCATCCGATACCGGCGCCGTCCACCAAGAGGAGAGTCGATCATGGCCACCGATATCCAGCAGATTCCGCTCAAGACGATCGGCGGCGCCGACGCCACCCTCGGCGACTATGCCGGCAAGGTGCTGCTGGCGGTCAACGTCGCGTCGAAATGCGGCCTGACCCCGCAATATACCGCGCTCGAGGCGCTGTACGGCCAGTACAAGGACAAGGGCTTCGCCGTGCTCGGCTTCCCCGCCAATAATTTCGGCGCGCAGGAGCCCGGCACCGAGAGCGAGATCCAGGAATTCTGCACGACCAACTATGGCGTCGACTTCCCGATGTTCGCCAAGCTCTCGGTCAAGGGCGACGACCAGCATCCGCTCTACGCCAAGCTCGTCGCGGCGCAGCCCGACAAGACCTTCAAGGACGGCAGCTTCAAGGAGAAGCTGGCCGGCTACGGCATCGTGCCGGAGAAGGACACCGACGTGCTGTGGAACTTCGAGAAATTCCTGATCGCCAAGGACGGCACCGTCGCCGGCCGCTTCGCGCCCGACATCGCCCCCGACGATCCCATCATCACCGGCGCGATCGAGGCCGAACTGGCCAAGTAAGAACGGTTAGCCTCCCACGGGCTCGACCCGGGCCATCGCCAGCGCCATGCCCTCCAGGGCATCGGCCATCCGCGCGGCGAGGTCCGGGTCGCTCGTCCGTTCGACGATCGCCAGCCGCATCGCGTCGGCCCATTGCCGGGCGGTGTCGGCGCCAATCGCGATCCCGCCATGGACCGACATCACGCATTTGCCGGGATTGTCCACGAACCAGTCGCGCGGCCCGCCGAGCCAGGCGGTGAGGAAGCCAGCGAGCGAGCGGCGCATCGGCGCGAGATCGTCGGCATGCAGCGCGCGCAGCGCGGCGAAGCGCGGCTCCGCATCCATCAGGTCGTAGAAGCGGTCGACGATCGCCCGCACCACCGGCGCGCCGCCGATCCGCTCATAGGGCGTCGTCCCCGCCTCGATCCCGCCATCGGCCATGCGATCCTCCCATCTGTCGGAGGATGCTTCCTGCCGGGACCGGCGGCATCGCCGCATTGACCCCGGTCAAAAGGGCGCGCGGATCAGAGCGTCCAGCGCCGGACGCCGGACAGGTCGAGCCCGCCCCACATGCCCTTGAGATCGGCGACCAGCCCGTCCGGCTTGACCAGCGCGGCGAGCCGGTCGGCCGGCAGCGCGGCATAGTCGCCGTGCGAGACCGCGCCGATCACCACGTCATAGCGCCCGTCGAGAGCGTCGGCGGCGAGGTCGACGCCATATTCGTGGCGCGCCTCGGCCGGGTCGGCGAGCGGATCGTGGATCACCACCTCGTGCCGCAGCCATTCGAGCCGGCGGACGACGTCGATCACCCGCGAATTGCGCAGGTCGGGGACGTTCTCCTTGAAGGTCAGCCCGAGCATCAGGACGCGCGATCCGCTGGCGATCCGTTCGTGGATCTGGTCGGCGATCCAGGCGCCCATGCCGTCGTTCGTGCCGCGCCCCGCCAGGATGACGCGCGGATCATGACCGAGCTGCTGGGCGAGATAGCTGAGATAATAAGGGTCGACGCCGATGCAGTGGCCGCCGACCAGCCCCGGCACGAAGCGCAGGAAGTTCCACTTTGTCCCCGCCGCCGCCAGCACGTCCCAGATCGAGATGCCGACCTTGCCGAAGATCTGGGTGATCTCGTTGACGAAGGCGATGTTGATGTCGCGCTGGGCGTTCTCGATCACCTTCGCCGCCTCGGCCACCTTGATCGACGCGGCGCGGAAGGTGCCGCCGGTCGTGACCGCGCCATAGATCGCGCAGAGCTTGTCGAGCACCTCCGGATTCTCGCCCGCCACCACCTTGGTGATGCGGTCGACGGTATGCTCGCGGTCGCCCGGGTTGATCCGCTCGGGGCTGTAGCCGAGGAAGAAGTCGGTGCCGCGCCTGAGGCCCGACAGCTTCTCCAGCTCGGGCCCGCACAGGTCCTCGGTCACGCCCGGATAGACGGTGCTCTCATAGACGATGATCGTCCCCCGGCCGGGTTTCAGCACCGACGCGACGCTGCGGGTCGCCGACATGACCGGGCCGAGATCGGGGCGGTTGGCATGGTCGACCGGGGTCGGCACGGTGACGATGACGACGTCGGCGTCGGCCGCCTCGCCGATCGCCGTGGTCAGCGCCAGCGTCGAGGCGGCGAGCGCCTCGGCGGTCAGCTCGTTGGTCCGGTCATGGCCGCGCTTCAGTTCGTCGACGCGGCCCTGGTCGATATCGATGCCGACGGTCGGAAAATGCTTCGCCAGCGCCACCGCCAGCGGCAGGCCGACATATCCCAGACCGATCACCGCGATCCGGCTCGTTCCTCGTTCAACGCTCACGCATACCCCCTAGTCGACAGGTTCAGACTAAAGTGCCTCCGTCTTGGCGAGGTGCCGATACCAGGGCAATGCCTCGTCCAATCCTTCGGCGATCCGGTGGGTCGGCGCATAGCCGACCAGTTCGGCCGCGGCGCCGATGTCCGCCAGCGAATGGCGCACGTCGCCGACCCGGAAATCTCCATGCTCGGCCGGGCGGTCATAGACCACCCCGTCGCGGCGCAGCGCGTCGCGGAGCAGCGCGAACAGCTCGGACAAGGTGGTCCGGTCGCCGACCGCAACGTTGAGCAGATGCGCCTCCCCGGCCGGCGCGAACAGCGCGGCGCGCAGATTGGCCTGCACCGCATTGGCGACGTAGCAGAAGTCGCGGCTTGTCTCGCCGTCGCCGTTGATCAGGACGGGCTCGCCCGCGATCATCGCCGCGGTCCAGCGCGGGATCACCGCCGCATAGGCGCCGTTCGGGTCCTGGCGCGGGCCGAAGACGTTGAAATAGCGCAGGCCGACCGATCCGAAACCGTAGTTGCGGCGATAGACCTCGGCGACCAGTTCGTTGTGGAGCTTGGTCAGCGCATAGGGCGACAACACCCGGCCGATCCGGCCCTCGACCTTGGGAAGATTAGGCTCGTCGCCATAGACCGAGCTCGACGAAGCGTAGACGAAGCTGCCGACGCCGGCGAGCCGGGCGGCGTCGATGATGTTGGCGAAGCCGGTGGCATTGGTGTCGTGCGAGGACAGCGGATCGGCGATCGAGCGCGGCACCGAACCCAGCGCCGCCTGGTGCAGCACATGATCGATCCCGGCGACCGCCGCCGCGCAGTCCGCCCGGTCGCGGATGTCGCCCTCGATGAAGTCGAAGCGCGCCCAGGCATCCTCGCCCACCTGCTCGCGCACATTCTCCAGGTTGCTGCGATGGCCGGTCGCGAAGTTGTCGAGACCGCGCACCGACTGCCCCGCCGCGAGCAGCGTCTGGACGAGGTGCGAACCGATGAATCCGGCGGCTCCGGTGACCAGCCAGCGGGCCTGGCGGGAGCGGAGCATGCGGTCGAGATCCATGGTCATGGATGGGACGCCTAGCCGATCTTCGTTACGGCGGGAATTGGCAATGTCGCGCGATCGCTCGTTTCGTACGCAATTCATCCTTTGAACCGTCACGTCCCATCGCTATCTGGCGCGGCATGACCGATTATCGCCAGCCCGCCGAATGGGCCCCGCACGACGCCGTCTGGATCGGCTTTCCGAGCCACCCCGACCTATGGGAGGACGACCTCGAGCCCGCGCGGGCCGAGGTGGTCGCCTTCGCCCGCGCCGTCCATGCCGGCGGCAAGGGCGAGCGGGTGATCCTGGTCGCGGCCGACGAGGCCTCGGCCGATCGCGCCGTCGAACTGGCGGGCGACGCCGCGCAGGTGATCGTCGAACCGTTCGGCGACATCTGGCTGCGCGACAGCGCGCCGATCATCGTGCGCGGGCGGGACGGCCTGGCCGCGACCGATTTCGGCTTCAACTGGTGGGGCGGCAAATATGAGCTGCCCGGCGACGAGAGCATCGGCGCGCGGCTCGCCGCCCGCACCGGCCACCCCGTCCGCACCCGCGACTGGATCTTCGAGGGCGGCGCGATCGACGTCGACGGCGCCGGCATCGGCGTGACCACCGAGCAATGCCTGCTCAACCCCAACCGCAACCCCGACCTCGACCGCGCGGCGATCGAGGAGCGGCTCGCCGAGGGCCTCGGCGTCGAGCGGCTGCTGTGGCTGGGCGACGGCCTCGCCAACGACCATACCGACGGGCATGTCGACAACCTCGCCCGCTTCGTCGCGCCGGGGGTGATCGCGATCCCCGAGCCGGCCGGCGCGGACGATCCCAACGCGGCGGCCTATGCCGACGCCAGGGCGCGCGCGCTGGCCTTCGGGTTGCAGGTGGTGGGTATCCCCTCCCCCGGCGCGGTCGAGAGCGAAGGCGAGGAGGGGGCGGAGATCATCCCAGCCTCCTACATGAACTTCTACATCGGCAACGCCGCGGTGGTGGTGCCGCTCTACGGCGCGCCCAACGACGAGGCGGCGGTGGCGGCGATCGGCGCGCTGTTCCCCGGCCGCGCGGTTGTCGGCTTCCGCGCCGACCATATATTGACCGGCGGCGGCAGCTTCCATTGCATCAGCCAGCAGATACCGGCCGCGTGAGGACCCAGACGAGATGACCCAGATCAGCGTGGCGGCGCTCCAGCTCGCCTTCGGCGACGACATCGACGCCAACATCGCCGAGGTCTCGAAGCTCGTCCGCGAGGCGGCAGGCAAGGGCGCGCAGGTGGTGCTGCCGCCCGAACTGTTCGAGGGCCATTATTTCTGCCAGGTCGAGGACGAGGGCATGTTCGCCCGCGCCCGGCCGGTCGGCGAGCACAAGGCCGTCCGCGCGATGCAGGCGCTCGCCGCCGAGCTCAAGGTCCACATCCCGACCAGCTTCTTCGAGGCGGACGGGCCGCACCATTACAACAGCCTGGCGATGATCGATCCCGACGGCCGGGTGCAGGGCGTCTATCGCAAGAGCCACATCCCAGACGGGCCGGGCTATGAGGAGAAATTCTACTTCCGCCCCGGCAATACCGGCTTCAAGGTGTGGCCGGCCGAAGGCACCACGGTCGGCGTCGGCATCTGCTGGGACCAATGGTATCCCGAGACCGCGCGGGCGATGATGCTGATGGGCGCGCAGATCCTGTTCTACCCGACCGCGATCGGCAACGAGCCGCACGATCCCGACCTCGACACCAGCCGGCTGTGGCGCCGCGCGATGATCGGCCATGCCGTGTCGAACGTCGTGCCGGTGGTCGCCGCCAACCGGATCGGCACCGAGAACGGCCAGACCTTCTACGGCCACAGCTTCATCTGCGACCAGCGCGGCGACCTGATCGCCGAATTCGGCGCGACCGAGACGGGCGTGCTGGTGGCGACCCTCGACATCGACCTCGCCAAGCGGCATCGTGCCGCCTTCGGCTTCTTCCGCGACCGGCGGCCCGAGCTTTACGGACGGCTGGCCGAGGACATCTGAGAGGAGAACCCATGACGACCGCACGGCTCTACATCATGCACGCCAAGGAAGGCCGCGACGCCGAGCTCGAGACCGCGCTGCGCGACCTCGCCGCGGCGGTCGCCGGCTTCGCCGGGTCCGAGGGCGCCGAGGTGCTGCGCGACGCCGGCAACGAGCGCCGCTTCGTCCTGATCGAGAAATGGGAAAGCATCGAAGCCCATGAGGCGACCAAGGAGCCGTTCAGGAAGCTGCCGATGATGGGCGCGCTGATGGAAGCGCTCGACGGCCCGCCGGACGGTTCCTATTACGACTATCTGGTGCGCTGAACCGCGCATATTCCGTCATTCCAGCGAAAGCTGGAATCTCCCTGCCTTTATTCCGCCCGGACGACCGGCAGGCAGAAGATAAGGGAGATTCCGGCTTTCGCCGGAATGACGCAGGAATAAGGCCCCCCGCCGTCAGGGCGCGTGGCGCGGCTCGATCTCGGCGGGCTCGATCTCGTCGAGCCGCCCGCCTTCCCATTTCGCGACGATCACGCTCGCCACCGCATTGCCGACGACGTTGGTCGCCGAGCGGCCCATGTCGAGGAAATGGTCGACCGCGAGGATCAGCAGCAGGCCGGCCTCGGGAATGTCGAAGAAGGCCAGCGTCGACGAGATGATCACCAGGCTGGCGCGCGGCACGCCGGCGATCCCCTTCGACGTCACCATCAGGATCAGCAGCATCGTCACCTGGTGCGCGAAGCTCAGCTCGATGCCGTAAGCCTGCGCGATGAACATCGTCGCGAAGGTGCAGTAGATCATCGAGCCGTCGAGGTTGAACGAATAGCCGAGCGGCAGCACGAAGCTGGCGATGCGCGGCGGCACGCCGAACCGGTCGAGCGCCTCCAGCGTGCGCGGGAAGGCCGCTTCGGAGGAAGCGGTGCTGAACGCCAGCAGGATCGGCTCGCGGATATAGCGGATCAGCAGCTTCGACCGGCCGCCGACGATCAGGTAGCAGAGCAGCAGCAGCAGCCCCCACAGCAGGAACATCGACAGGTAGAAGCTGCCCATGAACTTGCCGAAGCTGAGCAGGATGCCGGGGCCCTGCTCGGCGAGCGCGGTGGTGACCGCGGCGAACACCGCGAAGGGAGCGAAGCGCATCACATAGTCGGTGATCTGGAGCATCACCTGCACCAGCGCCTCGATGCCGCGCACCAGCGGCGCGGCGCGCTCGCCGACCGCGGTGATCGCGACCCCGGTGAACACCGAGAAGACGACGATCTGGAGGATCTCGTTGGTCGCCATCGCCTCGAAGAAGCTCTTCGGCACGAGATGGGTGACGAACTGCTTCAGCGAGAAATCGGCCTGCGAGACGCCCGCCGACGCGCCCTCGGGCGGCAGCACCAGATCGGCGCCGACGCCGGGCTGGAGCAGGTTGACCATGATCAGGCCGAGGGTCAGCGACATCAGGCTGGCGGTCAGGAACCAGGCGATCGAGCGGAAGCCGACCCGGCCGAGCGCGGCGGTGTCGCCCATATGGGCGATGCCGGTGACGAGCGTCGCGAACACCAGCGGCGCGATGATCATCTTGATCAGCCGCAGGAACAGTTCGGTGAGGATCGAGATATGGCCGGTGACGTCGGTCAGGGTGGCGGGGTCGGCGATCGTCCGGTTGAGCGTGATACCGACGACGATGCCGGCGATCATCGCGCCGAGGATGTAATAGGTGAGGCGCTTGGCCACGGGCGTCTCCGAAAAGGCTGTCGCCTCTGGTCGGGCCAAAGCCCGGCCGGGTCAACCCCGGACGCCGCCCAGCCGGCCGAAAGCCATGGCCGATCGATCGGCGACAGACTCTCGAATGTTCCTATTTTGTTCTTGACAAAAAGATACCCCCGCTCTATAGGAACGGCCCATTGATCGAGGCCTACAGATGCAAAAGCGCAGCCCTCAGCCGAACCGTCCCAAGCCCGGACCCAATCCCCTCACATCGCCGGTGGTGGCGAGAATTGTCGCCGACGTTCGCCGTCGGCAGGCTGAGGCCGAACAGGCCGCAGCGAACCGCCTGCTTTCCTCGAACCGCTTCACCGATGCCTTGGGGAAAGCCTATGCTGCGCCCCTTACGTTCGCCGGCGGCGTGGCCGGTCTGGCGAATGTCGCCGCCGCCCGACTGGCTGGCGACAGACGTGCCGGCATTTCCGTGCGGGACAACGGCATCCAGTTCGAAAGTGGTTATCTCGGCGAGAAGGACCGCGCGTTCACGCTCGGCAATGCCGTTCTGCACGGCCCGGGAAGCATGGCGGCAAAACCAGCCGGACGCTACGATCGACAGCCTACGCAGGCCGACACGGCAGAGCATGAAAGCGGCCATACTTATCAATATCAGAAATTCGGCTTCGTCCCTTTATATCTATTGAACGCATTGCACAGCGCATTGACTGGAACGCCCAACCCATATGAACGCGAGGCCGATGATTTCGCTAGCTGGGTACATCGCCAGAGAGGACCACAGCGGTGAAGCATTTCATCCCGCTTGGTCTTCTGGCACTGGCCGGCTGCGATGCTAGTCCGGTCAGGATATCCAACGACACCACTCAGGTCGTCTGGATGGATATCCTCGACCGGCGGTTCCCGAGATTTGCGGAACTTCAGGAGATCACTCCCGGGTCAGGAACCGCCACCCGATATTGTTGGGAGAAAAATGACGCCATCCTGTTGGCGACCCGGCAATATCTCAACCCCGTCGCCTTCGATCCCAAGGATTTCTGCGATCCTGACGAATGCGATTGCGAGATTCCCGTCAGCCGGATGGTGAAGCGCATGACTCCCGCTTTCGTGGCCGAGAATCGGCGACAGACCTGCGCGGGCCAGGGCGCCTTCCTCACAGCGGAAGTGCGTATGCAGCTCTGTGCGCCGCCGGCTCCATCGCAATAACCGCCGATAGCCGGCTTTCCTCCTGCGACGGCTCCGCTATGGTCGCCGCATGAACGACAGATCGGGGGCGGACGGCGCGGCCGTCGAAAGCAAGGGCATCATCGCGGCGATCCGGCCCTATACCGAGCCGGCGCCGCTGGCGGCGCTGTTCCTCGGCATCAGCTCGGGCTTTCCTTATGCGATGATCGGGGCGACGCTGACGACCCGGCTCGCGCAGGACGGGATCGACAAGAAGGCGGTGACCGCCTTCACCCTGGCCTTCCTCGTCTACAACCTCAAATTCCTCTGGGCCTGGGTCGTCGACGGCGTCCGCCTGCCGGTGATCGGCCGGCTCGGCCAGCGCGTGTCGTGGATGCTGGTGATCGGCGTGCTGGTGATCGCCTCGGTCGTCCATCTCGGCCTGGTCGATCCAAGGGCCGGCCTGATGGAGACCGCGATCGCCGCGATCCTGGTCGGCGCGGCCGGCGCGACCTTCGACATCATCATCGACGCCTATCGGATCGAACTGCTCGAGGCGCGCCAGCTCGGCGTCGGCGCGGGCATGTCGCAATATGGCTGGCGGATCGGATCGGCGACGGCGGGCGCGCTCGCGCTGGTCGTCGCGGGACGGATGGGCTGGGGCGCCGCCTATATCGCCTGCGCCGCCTTCGCGCTGCCGGCGATGATCGCGGCGCTGGTGATGGGCGAGCCCGAACGCCACCGCGAGCCGACGATGCGCCGCACCGGCAGCGAGGTCGTCGTCTCGATCGTCGGCCCCCTCGCCGAATTCTTCCGGCGGCGCGGCGCGCTGCTCGTGCTGCTGTTCATCCTGCTGCACAAGATTGGCGACACGCTCGCCAACCTGACCTTCCGCCTGCTGTTCGACAGCCTCGGCTACAGCAATGACGAGATCGCGATCTACGATGTCGGCTTCGGCTTCTGGGCCTATCTGATCGGCATCTTCATCGGCGGCATCCTCTATTCGCGGATGGGGATGAAGCGCTCGGTGCTGCTCAGCCTGGTGCTGATGGCCGTCTCCAATCTGAGCTTCGCCGGGCTCGCCGCCAGCGGCCACGACAATTGGGCGATGGCGGGCGCGATCGGGTTCGAGAACATCGCCAGCGGGATCGGCGGCGTCACCGTCGTCGCCTATTTCTCGGCACTGTGCGACCTGCGCTTCACCGCTGCCCAATATGCGCTGATCTCGGCCGCGGCGAGCATCGTCGGCCGGCTGCTGACCGGCACCAGCGCGGGCGCGATGCTCGACGCGATCGGCTATGTGAATTTCTACCTGCTCACCACCGTCGTCGCCCTGCCCGGCATCATCCTGTTCTGGCTGATGATGCGCGCCGGCCTGATCGACCAGTCGATCGGCAGCGCGGGCGAGGAGGATGGATCAAGACCACCCAATTGACCGTCACCCCTGCGTAGGCAGGGGTCCATGTCTTTCTTCACCCGAAACGGCATCTGAGAAGATGACAGACATGGATGCCTGCCTGCGCAGGCATGACGGTCAAATAGTGCTCATCTACTCCGGCAGGAAATCCGGCACCGAGAGGTAGCGCTCGCCGGTGTCGTAGTTGAAGCCGAGGAAGCGCTTGCCCGCGAATTCGGGGAGCTTCTGGGCGATCGCCGCGAGGGTCGCGCCCGAGCTGATGCCGACGAGCATCCCCTCCTCGCGCGCCGAGCGGCGGGCATAGTCCTTGGCGTCGCCTGCGTCGACCTGGATCGCGCCGTCGAGCAGTTGGGTGTGGAGGTTGGCGGGGATGAAGCCGGCGCCGAGGCCCTGGATCGGGTGCGGGCCGGGCTGGCCGCCCGAGATGACCGGCGACAGGGTCGGCTCGACCGCGAACACCTTGAGGTCCGGCCAGCGCGGCTTGAGCACCTGCGCGACGCCGGTGATGTGGCCGCCGGTGCCGACGCCGGTGATCAGCACGTCGATCGGAGCATCCTTGAAGTCGGCGTAGATCTCCTCGGCGGTGGTGCGGACATGGACGTCGATGTTCGCCGGATTCTCGAACTGCTGCGGAATCCATGCGCCCGGCGTCTGCGCCTGCAGTTCCAGCGCCCGCTCGATCGCACCCTTCATACCCCGCTCGCGCGGGGTGAGGTCGAAGGTCGCGCCATAGGCGAGCATCAGCCGGCGCCGCTCGACCGACATGCTCTCCGGCATGACGAGGATCAGCTTGTAGCCCTTGACCGCCGCGACCAGCGCCAGGCCGATGCCGGTGTTGCCGCTGGTCGGCTCGATGATCGTGCCGCCGGCCTTGAGCTTGCCCGAACGCTCGGCATCCTCGATCATCGCCAGCGCGATGCGGTCCTTGATCGATCCGCCCGGATTGTTGCGTTCCGACTTGATCCACACCTCGGCGTCGCCGAACAGACGGTTGACGCGCACGTGCGGCGTCCCGCCGATCGTCTCCAATATCGATGCGTATTTGGTCATGCTGCCTTCTCCTGACCTGGAACCGTTTCGAACGACGTGGGCGGATCGAAGGTCCTCGCCCGCAATATTTCCGGAAAGAGCCGCGCCCACAAGACCGCGACCATGATCGTGCCGATGCCGCCCGCGACGACCGCCGTGACGGGGCCGACCAGCGCCGCGAGGAAGCCCGACTCGGCCTCGCCCAGCTCGTTCGATCCCGAGATGAACAGGGTGGAGACCGCCCCCACCCGGCCGCGCATCTCGTCCGGCGTGTAGAGCTGGATCAGCGTCTGGCGGACATAGACCGAGACCATGTCGGCGCCGCCGAGCAGCGCGAGGCAGACCAGCGAGAGCGCCATCGGATCGGGAAAACGATAGGAGATGCCGAACAGGATCGTCGCCGCGCCGAACACGCCCACCGCGACGAGCAGCTTGAGCCCGACGTTGAAGTGCAACGGCCAGCGGCTCAGCCAGATCGCCACCGCCGCCGCGCCGATCGCCGGCGCCGCGCGAAGATGGCCGAGCCCCGACGTCCCGACATGGAGGATGTCGCGCGCATAGATGGGCAGCATCGCGGTCGCGCCGCCGAGCAGCACCGCGAACAGGTCGAGCGAGATCGCGCCGAGCACCAGCCGGTTGCGCTTGAGGTAGGAGATCCCCTCCAGCATCTGCCCCAGCGGGTGCTGCGATCCGGTGACGACGGCGCGCGGCACCGGCCCGATCCGCAGCAGCATGACGGTGGCGAGGGCGAGCAGGCCGGCGCTGACCGCATAAGCGAGCGGCGCGTGGATCGCGTACAGATAGCCGCCCAGCGGCGGCCCGGCGATCGCCCCGACCTGCCAGGCGAAGGAGCTGACCGCGATCGCGGCGGGGAGCACCGCCTTCGGCACCAGATTGGGCGCCAGCGCCTGGAGCGCCGGCCCGGCGAAGGCGCGCGCGACGCCGAGCAGCGCCGCGATCACGAACAGCGCCGGCAGGTTGATGAGGTCGAGCCAGGTCAACAGCGCCAGCGCGGCGGCGCACAGCATCTCCAGCGCGGCGGTGCTGCGCGCGATCCAGCGCCGGTCGATCCGGTCGGCCACCAGCCCCGTCACCAGGGTCAGCAGCATCAGCGGCAGGAACTGGACGAGGCCGATCAGGCCGAGCTGCAATGCCGCCTCGCGCGGGGGCATGGTCCGCCGGGCGACATCGTAGACCTGCCAGCCGATGATCACGACCATGCCGTTGAGCGCGAGGGTCGAGGCGAAACGGGCCAGCCAATAAGAACGATAGGCCGGGATCGAGAGGGGATGCGCACTCTTCGCCATGATGTTCCTCTAGGCGGTCGGCCGGGCCTCCCGCAACCGCCCATCGCAGGCGCGCGGACAATTTCTACCTAGGTGGTAGAAATATATTCTCAGGCCGGGCTGACGAAGCTGTCGAGCACCCGCTTGCGGCCGGCATGCTCGAAGTCGATCTCGAGCTTGTTGCCCTCGATCTCGGCCACCGCGCCATAGCCGAACTTGGTGTGGAAGACGCGCTGGCCGAGCGCGATGTCCTTGCGCGGCGGCTGGGCGAAGCTGACTGCCGAGGCGCGCGCCTCGACCACGCGCGACCCCGCCTGCGGGCTGCCGAGGCCGCCCGCCGCGGTGGCACGCTGCCAACCGGGGCCCCGTCCCTGCGACCGACCGACATGGGCGAAGGGATCGGCATGTTCGGACCATTGCGCACGCCACAGCGATTCGCCGCCCGACATGGTCGTCTCGGCCTCGACATGCTGGTCGGGCAGCTCGGCGACGAAGCGCGACGGGATCGACGAGGTCCACTGGCCGTAGATGCGGCGGTTGGCGGCGTGGATGATCGTGCAGCGCCGCCGCGCCCGCGTGATGGCGACATAGCCGAGCCGCCGTTCCTCCTCGAGGCTGGCGAGCCCGCCCTCGTCGAGCGACCGTTGCGACGGGAAGACGCCCTCCTCCCAGCCCGGCAGGAACACCGTGTCGAACTCCAGCCCCTTGGCGGCGTGGATCGTCATCACCGTCACCTTGGCGGTCTCCGCCTCGGCGTCGTTGTCCATCACCAGGCTGACATGTTCGAGGAAGTCGCCGAGCGTCGCATAGTCCTCCATCGCGCGGGCGAGCTCGTTGAGATTCTCCAGCCGGCCCTCGGCCTCGGTCGACTTCTCGTTCTGGAGCATCGCGACATAGCCCGACTCCTCCAGCACCTGCCGGGTCAGTTCGGGATGCGACAGTTGCGACAGCAGGTCGCGCCAGCGGGCGATGTCGCCGACGAGGTTGCCGAGCGCGCGGCGCGCCTGCGGGGTCAGCTCGTCGGTGCCGAGGATGCGCGCGGCGGCCAGCGCCAGCGGAATCCCCTCGGCGCGGGCGAGCTGGTGCAGCTTGGCGACCGCCTTGTCGCCCAGCCCGCGCTTGGGCGTGTTGACGATCCGTTCGAAGGCGAGGTCGTCGGCCGGCTGGCTGATAGTCCGCAGATAGGCGAGCGCGTCGCGGATCTCGGCGCGCTCGTAGAAGCGGAAGCCGCCGACGATGCGGTAGGGCATGCCGATCGCGATGAAGCGGTCCTCGAACTCGCGCGTCTGGAACTGGGCGCGGACCAGGATCGCGACGTCGTCGAGCTTGCCGCCGCCGCGCTCGTGGGCCTCGATCTCGTCGCCGACGCGGCGCGCCTCCTCGGGGCCGTCCCAGACGCCGACGATGCGGACCTTCTCGCCTTCGGCCGCCTCGGTCCACAGCGTCTTGCCGAGCCGGCCGCCATTATGCGCGATCAGCCCGCTCGCCGCCGCCAGGATGTGCGGGGTCGATCGGTAATTCTGTTCGAGCCGGATCACCGCCGCGCCGGGGAAATCGCGCTCGAAGCGCAGGATGTTCGCCACCTCGGCGCCGCGCCACGAATAGATCGACTGGTCGTCGTCGCCGACGCAGCAGATGTTCTTGCGCTCCTGCGCGATCAGGCGGAGCCAGAGATATTGGGAACTGTTGGTGTCCTGATATTCGTCGACCATCACATAGCGGAAGCGCTGCTGATAATCGGCCAGCACGTCGCGGTGCGTCTTCAATATGGTCAGCATGTGGAGCAGCAGGTCGCCGAAATCGCAGGCGTTCACCGCGCGCAGCCGATCCTGATATTGCTGGTAGAGCTCGCCGCCGCGGCCGTTGGCGAACTGTTCGGCCTCGCCCGCGTCGATCTCCGCCGGGGTCAGGCCGCGATTCTTCCAGCGGTCGATCAGCCCGGCGAGCTGGCGCGCGGGCCAGCGCTTCTCGTCGAGATCGGCGGCCGCGAGAAGCTGCTTGAGCAGGCGGAGCTGGTCGTCGGTGTCGAGGATGGTGAAGCTGGGGGTGAGGCCGACCAGCTCGGCATGGCGGCGCAGCATCCGCGCGGCGACCGAGTGGAAGGTGCCGAGCCACGGCATCCCCTCGACCGCCTGGCCGAGCAGCCGGCCGACCCGCTCGCGCATCTCGCGCGCCGCCTTGTTGGTGAAGGTGACGGCCAGTATCTCGGACGGCCAGGCCCGCCGCGTCGCGACGAGATGCGCCAGCCGCGCGGTCAGCGCCGCCGTCTTGCCGGTGCCGGCGCCGGCGAGGACGAGCACCGGCCCCTCGGTGGTGAGCACCGCCTCGCGCTGCGGCGGGTTGAGGCCGCGCAGATAGGCGGGTTCGGGAACGGGAGCATCCTGAGTCACTCGCGAACAGTTAGGGAACGGCGCGCCCCGGGGCAAGGCCCCGATCTGCGCGCCCGCCCCGCTCCCGACAGAAAAAACCCCGGCCGGGGACACACCGGCCGGGGCAGCGGAAGCGGGTTGGGAAGGAGCCTCCGGGCTTAGGAGGCCTTCATATTGTTGCTGACGTTGTTGAACGTCGTCGAAAGCTGATTGCCCAGCGCCGTCATCGCGGTGATCGCCGCGACCGCGATCAGCGCCGCGATGAGGCCATATTCGATGGCGGTCGCGCCGCGGCTGTCGCGAAGGAGCTTCGTGAACTTGTGCATTCGGACCATCCTTTTGCCGTCCCGTACGACTTTCGTCTAAACCGCCCCGCCTTAAAGGCGGGTAACCCGCAAGGGTTAAGCGGCCGAAAACCACGGTTTCCGTCGACACCCCCGATCACGCCCCGCTCCGCCGATTAGACTAAGATCGAAGGAAAGGATCACGCCGACCGGGCCCGACCGATTGAGCCGCATGACCGCCGGCCCTATCTGGCGGGCCGAAGCCAGTTGAGGATTTGCAGTCGATGGTCGAGCGTTTTCCCGGTCATGCCTATCTCGTCGCCGCGCTGATCGGCGCGGGCGCTCTGTGGCTCATGGCGAGCCAGATCATCAGCATCTTCGTTCCCTGAGGGTGGGCGGCCGATATGCCGTCCGGCTTGCATATCGTCCGTCCCTGTCGTCATTCCCGCGAAAGCGGGAAGCCACGGTCACGGGACATCCAGCCTCCTGCGATCCGCCGTCCATGGATTCCCGCTTTCGCGGGAATGACGGAAGGATGAGGAAATTGGCAGAGCGTCTGGTGGGTCCGCCGCCCATCACACTAAGCCGATTTAGTGGCGGAAATCCGCGATCTTGTTAGATCGCTGTTTTGAAGCTGCCCCCACAAATGCCCCCAGATTATTTTTCATCCATTATGATGGAGCCGATTCGACTCGGCGGCGCCCTGGATGATAACAGCGAGCGATGCCCGCGCTGACGGTTTTCATTGACGAGGCCGGAGACCCCGGTGTGCGCGACGGCTTGAGATATGCCGCCACACGCCACGAATGGTTATGCGTCTCGGCAGTTTGCGTAAGGACGAGCCGCGATAGCGACTTACCGGACTGGATCGACGCAATGCGCCTGGAGGCGAAAGCGCGGCAGGCCGGATCGCTCCATTACGCCAAGATCGGTCAAGAGCGGCGCGAAGCGGTATGCGCTTCGCTTGCAACGCGCCCCGTCAGGGCCTTCACGCTCGCCTCTCATAAGACGAACATGCGCGATTACGTCAATGAACGGATCGGTTCGATGGTCGAGGCCGGGAAGTTCTATAACTGGTGCATGCGACTCTTGCTTGAGCGCGTGACCGACTGGGCGGCGTGCTGGCAGCGTCAGGAGCTCGGCCAGCTTGAACCGCTTAAGGTGGTGTTTGCGAGGCGCGGCGGGCACGACTACCGACACTTCTTCGCCTACATCGATCTGCTGGCGATGCAGCGGCGGGCGAAGACGTTGTTCCTCAACAGCCGGGGCCTCGATCCCGCACTGCTCGACCGGTCGCACTGGTCGGTGGTGCCTGCGGAAAAGCTAGCCGGTCTGCAAATGGCTGACACCGTCGCCAGCGCCTTTTATCAGGCGGCAAATACGGTGTCGCCGAGTTGGGATCTGGGACCGGCCAAGGCGCTTTACCCGATCGTTGAGGGCGGCGCCGACAAGGGGTTGACCGTATTTCCGCTGCCGTCCCAGGCGCCTATCCCAGACGAGGCAAAGGCGATCTTCCGCTGGTACGGCTATAAATGGTGAAGGGTGGCGAGCCCTGGCCTTGTCTGCACCGATCTGGCTCGTAGGTCGCCACTGCTAGGACGGCCGTCCGATCGATTGCCGCTTCGACGTAGCTAACGGCCAAGGTGGTTCCAGCGTATCTCGCCGAGGCAAGAATAGCGATTTCCCGAGGAAAATCAAATTCTTGCCTAAGCCATTCAAGCGACTCGATATTTCATCAAGCCGCGATCGCCTCGGCCGGGTCGAACGGCTGGCTGGCTTCGCCGTCGAGCGTCGGGTCGTCGCCTTCCATGTTGATCAGAATGACCAGGCCGAGGGTCGCTCCCTCAAGGTGGGCACCCTTCACCCGCTCGACGATCGCGCGCACGTCATAGCCACGGTCGATCTTGCTGCCGATCCAGCCGGCATGGTCGGCCGCCAGATATCCCAACTGGATGCCACGACAGGAGAAGATCGCGACGGCGGCCGGATCGTATTCGTTGGTGGGCTCACGGATGAGGGCGACCCGCTCGCCGCGCGCGCAGCGGCGCAGTTCATCCTGCCGGCTGGACCCGTCAGCGTTGGGATAACGCTCGCCGCGCGCTGCCAGTCGGAAGTCGTTCCACCCCATCTCGTACCCCTCCAAATTTGAGAACAAAATCGGAACATCGTATGAAGGGGCACGATCGAGTCGGGCAAGACCGATTCCGTCCGATCCGGATAAACCCCTATGGAGGGCACCATGGCCGACCTATCATCCCGCCAGCCGTTCGGGGCTTGGCTGCTCAAGCAGCACGACCGCCCCGGCTTCATAGGCGCGCTCGCGAAAGGCATGCGCGCCGATCGCGCCTTTCCTCGCAACGGCAGCGTCGACGACGTCCGCAAGCACCTGTCGACCATCCGCGCCGAGGGCGACGCATTCGAGGCGCTCGACGACGCCGAGACGGACTGGCTGTGCCATTGAGCGCGGTCCCCTCCCCTAACACGGTGCGGAGGACGGTCGCGCGGCTGGTGCGCGATCGGGGCCTGGACCTCGCATCCGTCTCGCGGATGATCGGCCGTAATGACGCCTATCTCCAGCAGTTCGTGAAGCGCGGCACCCCGCGCCGCCTGCCCGAGCTGGAGCGCCTGCACCTGGCCATGGCGCTCAACGTCGACGAGCGCGAGCTGGGCGCGCGGGAACCATGGGCGCCGGCGCCGCGATGAGCCCCGACGAGGAACGTCTCGCGGAGGCGCTGGCGATCAAGCGGATGCATGGGGAAAGGGCAGCCGTCTTCGTCGCCGATCGGATTGGCGCGCTGGCGCTCGCGCGCGACCGGGCGGGGGTCGAACGCTTCATGGCGATCGCCGCGAAGCTGGACGAGATCAGCCGCGCCGCCGGCCGGGCATAACCGGTCTATGGGATTTCCCATGGATCCTGCCGCGACGGCCGGGTTTAGCGAGGCGCGCTGGACTCGCGGAGCCGCGGCCGACATGATCCCGACCGTCCGCTTAATTTTAAGCAGACGGTCGAGCATGGGGCGGCGGTGGTGCGGGGGCGTATGATGACGAAGGAAGATCCATTTCACGAACCGCTGCCGGCCGAGACCGAGCTGGAAATGCGGCATGCCGCCCTGAGGGAGATGGTCGAGCGCGATCGCCAGAGCGCCTGGCAGATTGCCCATTATGAGCGCAGCCAGCGCGACGAATATACGTCGAAGCTGCGATTTGGGCTGGCGACCCTCAACGCGGCATCGTTGGTGACCGTGCTCAATCTGTCCGCGGCGTTTGCTGGCATGTGGCCCGCCGCGCCCGTGATCGCGGCCGGCATCTACTTCCTCGGTACGCTGTCGGCTGGCAGTTCCCTATTCGCGCACCAGACACGCCTTATCGAGCTGGTCGGCGATACCAGCGCGCGGGCGATGATCTTGGATCGGGCGGCTTCGCTATGCGCTTTCCCCGTTGGCAGTGCGGAAAACGCACGGCTCGGGGAAGCGATGGAGCAAGCGCACGCTCACGCCCAGAAAACTTTCCCCCTAAGCATGAGCGCCATTTACATGCAGCATACGGCGGCCCTTTGTTGGGCAAGCGCATTCCTGCTCCTCGGCGTCGCCAAGATCGCATCGCTATTTCCGGCCCCAGCATGGGCGCCTTGGCTGGCGGTGGGTTGATCGCTCCCCCACCATCCCAGCGGTCGTGCTTGCTGCGCGGCCGGCCCCCCGCCGAGCGACAGAGCACCAGCCAAGGTGGTCAACGCATAAATCGAGGGCCTGTTCGCGTCACCGGCCTTGCCGTGCGGACGTGTCTTGAATGAGCAAACACCCGGTAAGGCCACCGAAACCGCCCGGTCCCGATGCGCCAAATTGATACCGTCACGCACAGCCGATTCCCGGCGACGCATCGACGGAGGCGACATGCTCGCAAATTTAAGTAACTACAAAAACCTCTTGACCACGCCTGTTTTCGTAACTACAAAAACAGACATGGACATCACCTTCGACCCGGCCAAGCGCGAAATCACCCTGCGGGAGCGGGGCCTCGATTTCGCCGATGCCGCCGAGGTGTTTGCCGGGCAGACCTTCCGTTTCGAAGACGATCGCGCCGATTATGGCGAGGTTCGGATGATCGCGGTGGGGACGCTTCGGGGCCGCATGGTCGTCGTGGTCTATACGGACCGCCCGACCGGTCGCCATATCATCTCGATGAGGAAGGCAAACGACCGTGAGCAAGCGCGATACAAAGAGCAGTTGGGTTGATCCCGACGAGGCGCCCGAGCTGACCGAGGAATGGTTCGCCAAGGCGCAGATGATGGAAGGCGAGAAGGTCGTCCGCCGGGGCGGGCGCCCGCGTGGCTCCAACAAGGATCAGGTGACGCTGCGCATCGATCACGACGCGCTGGAACGCTTCAAGGCAGGCGGGCCCGGCTGGCAGTCGCGCATCAACGATGCGCTACGCAAGGCGGTCGGGCTGTGAGCGCGGCCAGCCCGATCGAGCGAGGCGCGAGGGCGCTTTGCGAACTGGACGGCAACCCGCCGGGTGCGACAATGGATGCCAAGCCGCTGTGGCAGAACTATTTGCCTGAGGTCCGCGCTGTCCTTACCGCGATCCGGGAGCCTGACGCGGCGATGCAGGCCGCTGCCGCCGTGATTGGCGGGTTCCATGGCTACTACGGGGACGACCCTTTGTCGCGGCAGGACGCCGCCGATGTTTGGCGCGTGATGGTCGACGCCGCGCTGGCCGAGGAGACTCAATAGCCATATATTGGCTCGGCTGCGCGCTCGTTGTTGCTGAGTCCGGTCTAAGGCTGAACCCGAACAAGTAAGGGCATGACGTGCTAGTTTAGGTGGGTGGCGCACGATAGCCGATACCCATCCAACCGTGGGCTCGAATCCCATCCAACGGCGCGCAGCTACCTCCAGCCGACCACCCGGCCCCCGTCCATGACCGGCGCCAGCTCCGGCTGCTGCCACTGCACTCGCTGCCGGCGCAGGCGGACCCAGGCATATAGCGGCACCCGATAGATCGCGGCGACGCGGAGCGCCTTCATCGCTTCGGCGAACAGCCGATCGGCGTCCGCCTTGTCGGGGAACAGGAAAACCTGCTGGCAGGCCCAATCATGGACGAAGGCTGCGACCATAAGGCGCTGTCGTGGCCGGAGCAGCCAGAAAGCGCCCCACAGGGCCGCCCAGCCGCCGAGGGCGACAACGGCCCACCAAGGAGCCCCGAACAGCTGTGCGCCCACCGCAGCAGCCCCGGCGAGCGCAATCGCGGCCAGGAGCCAGACTGGCCAGCTGATGCCGTCGCTGCGCCAGCCGGTCGGCACCGTGTGGATCACGCCGCGCGCGTCGCTGAAGATGATCGGACCGGACGCCCGATATTCGGTCTTGCCATTCGGACGCTTGCCGACGGCCGGCGTCGGCGGGCTGGCGAGGAAGCGCGGCGTCATGCGCCCGCTTCCTCGAGGAACACGACCTCGATAAGGACCATGCCCGGGACGGTTGGGCTCTTGCCGATCTTGACCGCGCGCACCGGCTGGCCGTTGACCGTGCCGAGGCCGGGTTCGGCGCCGCGAACGTTCTCCCGGATCGCGATCGTCGCATCGCTCGCCCCCTCGCGCCGCGACACGCCGCCGATGCCGGAATAGAAGTCGAAGACGACCGGGACGCGCGCGCCGTTGTTGATCACGTTGGTCATTGCTGGGCCACCCTCACTGCAATGGTCCGCTGCCAGGTGCGGGCCGGGATCGAATTGGTTTCGATGGTGATCTCGATCGGCAGCAGCACGCCCGCGCCGTCGAACATAGGGTCGAGCTGCATCTCCTCGACGACGGAGAGCCATATCTGCACGGCCCTGCCATCGTCGACGACGACGGGCTCGCGCCCGGCATCTTCCATAATGACCAACCCGGCCGCGACCGCCTCGGCGCCGAGCACCAGCTCGATCGTGTCGATCCATTCGTCGGCCTCAAGAAGTCCGGTCGCGCTGATCCGCCAGTTGGCGACGTCGCGCGGGTCGGCATAGGGGCCGAAGATCGTCGTGTTCGGGGGGATTGTCATAGCGTCAGGGCTCCCGGTCAGATGGTGATGGTGCGCTCGGACAGTGCGCCGCCCGGGAGGACGATCGACCGGCCCGATAGCGGGGCGCCTTGCAAGACGATGGTCCGCCGATCGGTCGGGACGGCACGCGGGCCCGCATCCGCCGCGGACGCGAGCGTGTCCCCGGCCTCGCCGATCGTGACCGTCGCCCGGATGAGAGCCTTGGCGGCGGCCGACAGGGTGTCGCCTGCCTCGGTGCGCGCCAGCGCGCCCTTGATCCGCACCGTAGCGGCCGAGGACAGGGCGTCCGTCGCCTCGATCTTGTTGACCACCGCCTTGACGTAGACCTGGGCGGTCGCGGTCAGCGCGTCGGTCGCTTCGATCTTGTTGACGGCGGCCTTGATGTACGCCTTCGCGTCGGCGGCGAGCGTGTCGCCGGCTTCGACGACCGTTGCCCGGCCCTGAAGCGCGGTCAGCGCCTTGAGTTCGCTATCCCTTACACGGACGTCGTAGTAGCGCAGCCGGCGGATATGGCCGTTGAGCGGGCTTCCGAGGTGGCCCATGCCAATGAGCAATTGATTCACCGCCGGGACGGACCCGCTGGTATCAACCGCCGGTTCGCTGCCGTTCATGCTCGCGGCAAAGTCGTTGTCCGCAAACGCAAGCGCCATCTTCTGCGGCGCGCCAGCCGCCATCGCGCCCAGGTTGCTGAAATCGAAGGACGTTACGCTGCTCGCACGACCGAACGCGCGGCCGGTCGTCCGGACGTACATGTCCAGGCGATTGGTCGAGGTCCCATCGTCGATCTCGACGGCCATGCGATCGGTGCTGTCGAGCGGATCGAGGCGATCGAAGTCGACGATGACCGTCCCGGCGCTCCCGTTCCAGAACGCCGAGAAATCGCCGCCAGACACGATCGCCGATGGGGCTGAGCGCGTCACCTGCGTCGCTCCGGTCGGAATGTAAGAGGTCGGGCCTAGGCCAGCCTCGACCATGATCCCGCTGCATTTGAAGGTTCGGGGGCTATTGTCGTTGTATTTGATAACGCCGCAGTTCGAGTTGGGCGACGCTATGGTGGTCACCGCTAAGCTGACCCGGTAGAGCCCCCCTCCGTAGTCCTCTGTTTTTCCGCCGTTGGCGGTTGTCGGGGACAGTACCAGATTGCCTAGGTTGAACACGAAATCGTTGGCGGGGGTGTGGGTGCCATTGCTTCCGAAAGCGGGAGCGCCTCCGTCATCCATTCGGACAAATACGCTGATCACGCGGGGCGAGGATGCGGGCACCGCGTAATTGGTCACGTAGAAATAGGTGCTCGTCGTTCCGTCGTAGCCGAAGGCAAGGCCGGTTCCCGAGATCAGCCCGGCAAAGGTGGTCGTGCTAAGGAGGCCGCCACGCGAGGCCGGGAGGCCGTTCGCGAACTCGCTCTGGATGAGGTAGTTGGTCCGGGATTCCTCGGCCAATATCCCCTTCGGCTCGAGGGTGACGGGATTGTAATTATAGCGCGGCGCACTCGCGGCGACGATCTGGCCGGCCGAGTTGACCCTGGTCGCATTCGCCTCGCCCGAAAACACGATGCGCGGATCGGGCGTCTCGCTGGCCGTGAAATCCCAATCGATCAACGCCGTATAGCCGACCCGCGCATAGACGGTGTCGCCAGCCTCGGCGAGCGCGGCGGCGCCCTTGATCTTGACGGCGCTGGTTGCCCCGAGCGCGTCGGCGGCTTCCGTGACGTTCAGGGCCGCCGAGATCGTCGGCAGCTCCCAGGTGAGCCGCACCTGGAAATAATCCACGTTCGCCAGCCCGCCGACGGTGGTCGTCGCCTGGAAGTCGATGGCGAAGTTGGAGGATAGGACCTGCGCGCGCGTCAGCCCCGCGCTCCATGTATCGGACGAGGAGCCGTAGATGACAGCCGTATCGCTGGTCGGCCACTTCGTCGCGGTGTCGGCCTTGTTGTTGCCTGCGCGATCCGAAACGCTGCCAGCCGAACCATCCGGCACGATGAAGACGTGCGTGTCGTTGATGCGGTTGGCGTCGCTAGCGCTCCGCTCGATCTTCACCTCAATGCCGGTGATGAACGCGCCAGTCGGGATATCCGAGGAGGTGAAGCCGAAATTGGACCCGCGCAGCGTGCGGCTAGGTCCAAAGCCGGTGAGGATCACACCGGCGTAGCTGCCGTCGTCGGCGCCGATGTTGCCGGGATTCGACCAGTCATAGGAGCCGGTCTCGCCCGAAACGCTGTTGATGGCGGTGCCGGGAAATTTCCAAGCGGTCGTAGGCATCGGCGCTCCCCGTCCAGATAGAATGCGGCCGGCGAGCCCGCGCCCGCCGGCCGATCAGACCCGCGTCAGGAGTTGCCGGCGGTCAGGGTGAAGGCGGTAACGTCGACCTGCTGCCCCGCGGCGATCGACGTGTTGTCGAGCGTCATGTCGCCACCGCCGCCGGTGGCCGTGATGGTGCCCTGGGCGTGGCAGGTCACGCCATCCGAAGCATAGATGCGGAAATGCGCCGCGGTGCCGGCTGCATCGGCGGTCAGGTCCTGCCAGGTGCCCGACTTCGACTTGCTGCCGGCCGAGGCCGCCGCCATCCAGTCGGCCGGGAGATTGAGCGTCGCGAGGACGGTGCCGGCGTCGGCCGCCGCGCAGTTCGCCGGCGGGGCGCCGGTGCGGATCTTCAGAACAGCCGAGGCCCCGATAGCGGTCTCGACCGCGTCGAGCTTCGCGTTACGAACGGCAGCGGAATATTGCAGAGTCATTGGATCTTCCTTCCACAGGTCAACGGGTGGTGGGTGAGCGGGGAGCGCAGTCCGGCGTCGGCACGCCGAGATCGCGGAACCAGCGGCAGATGCGGGCGACCTGCGCCCAGCCGCGCCGGCCCCAGGAGGCGTGCGCGGTGTCGTAGTCGTCGAGGGCGGCGGCGCTGTCGTTGAGGACCGCGTCCATATCGAGCTGCGGCTCCGCCTCGACCGTCAGGTCAGCAGCCGGGGGCGCCTTCAAGCCCGCGCTCGCGGGCCTGTCGGAGCAGGATGGCGCAAGCACGCTGGCGCTGGCGATCAGACAAGCGAGCATCAGGAAGCGGCGCGACCGCCGCGCGTTCGGCATCTTCATCGGCTTGGTTCCTTTTCAGGTCGGAAAGGCGGGCGTCGGCCGCGTTGCCGTCGGCGCTGCGCACGGCGGGCGCGAGCTGCGCTTCCTGCGCGGCGTCGTGGCGCGCGATCAGGCTGCGGTCGTAGGCGCACTTGGTGACGGCGAGCAGGCCGGCGGCGGCCACGACAAAGCAGGCAATGGCAACGGCCTTTGCGAAGCGAGCGGGGATGCCGGCGCGCAGGGCCAGCGTGACGAGAGCCGCGATCATCGTTTCACCTCATCAGCGGGGGCTACGGGAACCGGGTTGTCCGCCTTGTTGTCGATCGTCACCGTCGCCGACGCTTCCTGCGCGGCGCGGATCGTGCGGAAAGCCTCGGCCGTGTTCGCAGTCGCCTGATCGTCTCGCGCATCGGCCCGGAACATCGCGCCGACGATCAGGCCGACCGGCGGCCCGAGCGTCAGCATCGCGTCGCGTATCAGGTCGAGATTGGCGGCGGGGACGGCGCGGTTCGCGAACTGCCAGGCCATCCAGTAATAGCCGGCCAGGAAGGCGAAGCCTATGAACTGGCGGATATCGCGCACCGGGCGCGCCGGTCGGTTGGCCCGGCGCTCGCCCATGCGGTCGAGGAACTCGAGCAGCGTCATGCCTCGCTCCCGATGCTGGTCTTCTTCTCCATGATCGGCATGGGAATGTGCAGCTCGGGCACGCCAGCCGGCCAACGGCAGGCGTAGGCGGCCGAAACGGGGAAAGGCGCGATCGAGACGCTGTCGCTCTGGTTGCCCCCCAGCGCGAGGTAGTACAGCCCATCCTTGGTGATGCCGATGATCTGGGCAACATGGTTGCCGCCGTCGCGCGCCTTGACGATAAACGCGCCCACCTGCGGCTTGCAGGCGATGCCCCACGTCGCCCAGGCGGCGGCGCGGGGGAAGTCCTTCGGATAGGGCAGGCCCGCCTTGTTCACGCACCATGCAGCGAAGCCGCCGCACCAGGGCCCGTCATTGTCGTCGGTGGTCAGCCAGGGCGCGCCGAGCGCCTTCCACATCTCCTCCGTGATGAACGGATTGTGCTGCGGGCCCTTGATCTCGCGCTCGCCAAGCTTCGTCATCCCGGCGGCGCTCCATGCGGGATAGGCGCTGCTCGCCGTGCCGAGAAGCGCCGCGATCGCCGCGTTGAAGCCGTCGACCTGCGCCTGGGTCAGCTTGCCGCCCATGATGGGGCGCACGGCGTCGAAGAACGCCTTGTGGTTGAGCTCGGTCATGCGCCGTGCCCTCCGAACAGCATCTTCCCGAGCGCCAGCAGCAGGCCGCCGAACGCCGTCACGATGAAAGCTGCCCCTGCGAAAAAGCCGAGGCCGCGGTCCTGCTTGCCGGTGATCCGGTCCAGCTTGACCGACACGTTGGCGAGGTCGTGCTTGACCGTGCGCATGTCGGCTTTCAGCTCGCCCACATCGCGCGCGATCTGGAGGTCGTTTTCGGTCACTGGCGTTCTCCGGGCATGAAAAGAGCCCGCGCGATGCGGGCCGCGAAAGGTGCGGGATCGGGCGGTCAGTCGCCCCAGTCGACCTCACCGGCGGCGATGATCGCGGGGATGGTCGCGGCGTCGCGCACCGCCTTCTTGGCGGCCTGGCGCTTCGCCTCGATTGCGACGGCGGCGGCGCGAAACGCATCCGACTTGGCGATCACCGCTTTGACGAGATCCTTTCTCGGTACGCCGGTCGCTTCAGCCTCGGCATCGAGGAAGGGAGACGACGTCGCGCCGCTGCGCGCCTCGTCCTCCTTCGCGGCATAGACCACGGCCCGCGCCGCGGTGGGCATGAGGGCCTGAAGCCGTGCCTCGGCCGCGTCGTCGATCGCGGCGATCAGGGGAATGCGGACCGCCTCGATATAGGTCGCCTTGCCCGGCTCGCCGTTCAGCATGGTCGGGCCGTCCGCTTCGACGACCGCGAGGTCGCGATGCCGCTCCTCCTGGAGGCGCATCTCGCCGCGCGTCACAGAATGGCCGGCCATGACGATGTCGCCGCTCTCGCGGTTGAACTTCACCCAATAAATCATCGGTCGATCCTCACTTGTTGAAGCGGCCCATCCCGAACATCGCGGCGTCCGAGAGGCCCAGGTCGGTCGTGTTCGCGCGCCATTGCAGCTTGACCGTGTGCGTGCCGGCGCTGAGCGAGTTGGTGATCCGCTGGATGCTGCCGGAGTCGGTGCCCCAGCCCGCCCCGCCCTTCGGCGTGCCGACCTGGCTCCCGTCGACGAGGAACCGGATCTGCCACGACATCGGGAGCGTGCCGCTCGCATAGGCCTGCTGGATATCGGCCCACAGCAGGATTTGCCCCGGCTCATCCATCAGGATCGTGTAGCTGAGCGCATCCTGCCAGGCGTAGGAGCCCGACCCGGTCAGCGTGCCGGCCGACGTCACGCCGAAGGTCTTCGACACGCTGTTGTCGATCATGGCCGTCGTGCCGACGCGCATCGGCTTGATCGTGCCGTCGGGGTTGAGGCCGTCGCCGATCCGCCCGTCATTCACCTCGGTCGGGATATTGGCGATGTTGGTCGCCCAATCGGCGCCGATCGTTGCCACCTGCACCCAGGACGAACCGCTCCAGCGGCGCAACTGGTTGGTGGAGCTGTTGTACCAGAGATCGCCGAGCGCGGTCGCGGTGGGGGTCGACGTGGAATAGAAGGTCGTGACCTTGCCGTCCGCCGTCGCCTGGGCACCCGCCGCCGCCGTGACCGCCGCGGCGACGCGGGTGTCGGCGGTCAGCGTCCAGACGCCGCTGCGAAAGGTATAGAGCTTGTTCGCATCGTCGATGTCGAACCAGAGGTCGCCCTCGCTGGCGCTCGCCGGCGGCGTCGTCTGGTAGAAGGTGTCGATCTTGCCGTCGGCGGTGTCCTGCGCGTTCGCCGCCGCCGCGATCGCGTTGACGGCCTGGTCGTAGGCGATCTTCGCGATCTCGTTCAGCACCGCCTGCCGGGCGACATAGACGTCGCGGAACTTGGCGATGAAGGTCGCCCGGTCGATCGCGGTGTCGGTCGCATAGTCGTCGAAGTCGGGCGACAGGCCGTTGAGGTAAGCGGTCAGCGCCGTGATGGCGGCGTCATAGGCCGTCTTCTGGGTCGTGACGCCCTGCGCGCTCGCCCGCGCGTCGATGCCCGCCTGCTCCGCCAGGATCACGGTATAGTCCTGGACGATGCGCGGCTTCTCGCTCCGATCGAGGATGCCGTCGGCGACGATGTTGGCGATAGCCTCCAGTTCGAACAGCGGCGTGGTGATCGGGCCCAGCAGCAGACGGTTGCCGATCACGCCCTGGCGCCGGTAGCGGACTGCCGCCTGATAGCTCGTCGCCGGCAGCACGCCGGGGATGACCTTCTGCGTCGTCTCGGGCGGCTCGATCCCCGCGCCGATCCAGCCGGCCTCGTCGCCGATGCCCGAGAACCATTCGCGATATTCGAAGACGATCGCGTCCGAGCTGCTGCTGTCGATGCTACCATCGATCACCAGCGCCGGCAGCGTGGTCGACCCGTCGCTGATCGAGGTCGCCGAGATCACCCAGACGCCCGGGCCCGGCACCGGGTTGATCGGCGGGCCGGTGACGCCGGGCGTCGGCGGCGCCGTCGTCGTCTGCCCCAAGGCGAACGGATGCTTCGCGTCCGTCTCCGACCGGGCCGAGAAGCGCGGGCATCCCGTCGCCGGGTCGATATCGCGATTGGTGAGCAGTATCTTCTGGTCGTTGAGCCCGACTTCCGGGATCGTGACCGTCACCGCGTCGCCCGGCTTGTAGCCGATCCAGCGTGGACGCAGCGGGATATCGATCGGGCCGAACTCGCGGCTGTTCTCGATGCCGTAGCGCGCCAGCGTCGCGACCTGCTTCAGGTCCTGGACGAAGACGTAATCGGCCTCCTTCGTCCGCTCGCCTCCGTCGAACGCGACATGCTCCGGCACGCGCACCGGCGCGGCCGAGATCACCTCCCAATTATGCGCCTCGCTGCGGTAGCGCGGGATGATGCCGTTGATGCGATCGCGGCGCGCCTGCGTCGCCTGGACGCGCACCGAGCCCGACAGGTCCTTGATGGTGATCGTGTCGAGCGACACCTTTGGCGAGTTGACGAAGCAACTGATCTTCGCGCCGAGCGGCATCGGCTCGCCGCAGCCGGCCTGCAACATGCTGACCAGCGTCTCGTACTTGTTGTCGGTCGAGTAGGCGACGCCGCCGATCTTCCAGCCGTTGAGGTCGGCGACGTTGGCACCTTCGACGAACGCGGGGACGTCGATCATCGCCAGCAGCGCGCCGATGCCCAGGATGCGAATGCCGTTCTGCCAGCGGCCGAGGCACCACGTCAGGCCGTGAAGGAACGGGTTCTCCGAATAGACATAGGTCGATTCGTCGAGCGCGCGACATGCCCCCGATCCGCCGGGATAGGTGCTGTCGAGGCGGGGGTCGTAGACCTTGACGCCCTTCGCGATCCAGCCGGGCTTGGGCGTGCCGTTCTGGAACTTCTTGCCCTTGGTGTCGAAGCGCATCCGCCACATCGCCGCGGCATAGCCGGACAGCTTGTGCGCGGCGGTCCAGCCGGGCACCGGCACCGGATCGGCGGGGATGGTCAGCGCGGCGGGCTCCGGCGTCAGGCCGAGCTGCGTCTTCTGCCACATAAAATCGTTGTAGAAGCCGAGGGCCGAGCCATTCGTGTCGAACGGAACGACGACCTGGTCGGACTTGAAAGCCTCGATCTCCTCGATCGGCCCAGCGCCCGAGATGATGACGACGAAGGTCTGGCGATCGTTGTCGCCCTTGTCGCTGGTGTCCGTTGTGTCCCAATAGACGATGTTGCCGGCGTTCCACGTCCGCCCCATCAGGTACGGGATGCCGGCGCTCGGGTCCGAGTTGAACGTCGTCGGCGAGCCGGTAAGCGGCGGGCGCTTGTAGGCAGCGGCGGCAGCGATCGACAGGCCGGCCGAGGCGACGCTGGCGATGGTGGCGATCGTTGCCAGCGAGGCGCCCACACCCGCGACCGTCGTCGCCATGGCCGCCGACAGCGTGATGCCCTGCGCCACGGCGATACCCGCACCAACGCCCGTAGCTATGAGTGCCACCGCACCAACGACCATGGCGGCGGTCCGCAGGGTTTTCATCTATAGTGGCTCCGGGTCGGCGGGCTGTTCGGCGCGCGAAAATCGTGGCAGGAAGGCCGTCGAGGTGACGTCGAACATGCGAAAACAGATTGCAGTGCTGCTGCCGGTCGCGGTGCTCTGGGCAACAGCCGGCCACGCCAGAAGCGTGACACATCATGTCGTCATCGATGGCGCCCGCTATCGCGTCACGGTGAAAGACGGCACCGCGATCGTCGCGCGAAAATCGCTGCTCGTTACCTACACATTGGAAGAGCGGGACCGGCAGCGCCGAGCTGCGGAACAGGTGACAGGTTGCCGCCTGGTCGATGAAATGCCGAACCAAGGGGGTATCACGATGGGCAAGCTAGACTGCCCTAAGTGATTAACGCTGGGGCGCTACTCAACCCTGAACCGCGAACAGCGCGGCGCCGCACCCAGCGGCAAAGGCGATCGTCGAGATCACGGCCAGGCCAATGCCGATCTTGTAGGCCCGCAAGCCTTGTGCATTGAAGCGCTCGAGTTCCTCGCCGGGGGCGCGAGGCCCTCCCACCAGCATGTTCTTCTGGGCGTCCCGGATTTCTATAATCGCCTGATTATAGAACCGGTCCTGCGATACGAACCCGGCGACGTGCGCCGCGAGTCCGAAGACCAGTCCGGCCACGAACAATGCGAACGCCGCGTGCAGCCATGGAAAATCGAAGCGGATCGCCGCCGATTTGCTGGCCGCGACGTTGCCGACGAAGGTGAACAATCCGATCAGGCCGCCGCCGTTGGCGATCAGAAGGGCTTGCAACATGCGATCGGCCAGGGCGTGCTGGATCTTCACGCGGTCGGCGGCATCGAGGACCGCGGCGTTGTAGTCCTGTTCGGCGATCTGCGCGTTTCCCCGCCGCTGTTCCTCGGTCATTTCCCGCTCCTTGGCTTCGCCCGCCATGCCGTCACATATTCGAGCGGTTGCAGCACTCCCGCCCCTACCAGGTCCTCATGATAAGCGACCGTCCGGCCATTGCCGAGCGCGACATGGAGCGCCGGCCCGAAATCATCTGTTCCGGGACAGGCGATGATATCGCCCACGACGGCGGCGGCCGGCGGGATGCGCTCCAAGCCGTGCGCGTCGACCGCCTCGCAGAGATCCGCGAAACCCCGGTCGGCGAGCGCCTTGCGCGCCGCGCGCACCGTGCGATAGCTGCCCTTCGGCGGTAGCTTCACCTGATAGCCCAGCCGGCGGAGATGCGCCGCCGCCATCCGCACGCAATCGCGCTCGCCCAGCCGGAACGGCTTGTCCTTGAACTCGTCGAGCGTCGCCTGCGCAGCCAGGCGCCGCAGTTCCGCCTCCGGGGTCTCCGTCGTCATTGCTGCAGCATCCACATGTCGCCGCCGAAGACGCCGCCGATCCCGCCGAATCCGATGCCGGTATTGGTGACCGGCCGCGGCGGGGCTTCAACGCCCCAGTACACCCCCTGCGGGACACCGGTCTGGAAGGCGAAGCCCTCCTCGCCCGGCCAGACGGACTGGTGGAAGCCATCGGACAGGCGCGCGCCCTCGTCGTCGGCGAAGAAGCGCTCGAAGATCGACGCGACCTCATATTCGAGCTCGCGTATATTCTCGCCAGCCGTCAGGAACGGCACGTCGAGCTCGCCGACGAACAGCAGATGCGGGTTCGGCACGACCTGTCCGGTCGTCCGCTCGACCGCGCCGAAATAGATGGTAACGATGGAGCCCTGCATATCCGGCCCGGCCAGGTCGGCGGCGGCGGCATCGCTCGCCGGCAATAGCGTGATCGACAGGCGGGGCGCCTCATTGCCCATGCCGTCCGTCAGGTTCGAGATCGCCGACAGCGTGCCATAGACCGGGTCGCGGCCCGTATAGTTCCGGCCGTTGAAGGTGAGGCTCGCGGCTCCGTCGAGCAGGTTGATCTGCCGGCCGGGCAGGTCGATCGAGACCGCGCCGAAGATCGTCGGCGCCGGGCTGCTCAAGGCCGCGTCGAGTTGAACGGTCAGGCTGGTCACTATTCCGCCTCCGTGATCCGGAACTGGAGGCCGATGTTCATCGCGACATCGATCGTCCAGTCGCGGCGATTACCCTCGAGGAAGCCCTCGATCTTCGGTTCGTCGATCTCGACCAGGGCGCCGTCCGAATAGGCGACGCGCAGCATGGGTTCGACCGCCAGCGAAACCTTGCCGGCGCTATTGGCCGTGGCGGCTGCCGCGATGATATGCAGATAGCGCCGGCCGCCGTGGATGACCGAGATGAACTGCCCTCGCAGGAAGGTGCGGCCGCTCGACAGGCCCCGAAGCTTCAGCGTCGTGCCCGCCTGCCCCGGCCCGTCGACGGCCGCGTCGCCGCTGCCGCTGACGGTAATCGCCTGCGGCCATGGGAAGATGCCGCCATCCTTCTGCGCTTGGATAAGCGCGGCGACCCAGGCGGTCGCATCCTCGGGCGTCGGCATCGTGTTCATGGTGACGTCGATGGTGAAGCGGTCGCCGAGCCGGTTCAGCTTCTGGTCGACGCCACCGAGCGGCGAACTGATGACGCCGCCCCAATCGAGGTAGCCGGGGACGGCGCTCGCGGGGCCGGGAAAGGAGGGGATGAGGATCGCCATCAGCTTCGCCCCAATCGCTGGCGCCCGCGGCGCCGCAGCTCCGTCTGCGCCATCGCGCTACCGCCGGCCGCGCCGCGCTGCGCCGCCACCATGTCGCCGCGGTTGATCATCGCCCACCACTCCGGCGTCAGCAGGTTGCCCTCGAAATGGTAGCTGTCCCCGCCGGGGCCGCGATCATTGCCGGGCTTGCGGATATCGACCATCTCGCCCTTGCTCGCGCGGAAGCTGACTACGTTTCGGTCGATGCCGGACATGCCGGCGACCTTGAACGACCCGCCATCCTTGAAGGCGTGGAGTTCGGTCTTGCCGATCGACGCCTGGATCGCGTCGGTGTCGATGTTGGGTCCGGTGAAGGTGCCGCCACCGAACAGGCTCGACGCCCCCTTGAAGACGCTGCCGAGCGCCCCGAAGATGCCGCCGCCGCCCTTGCCCCGGGTCAGGAACTTGAACAGGCCGTCGGCGAGGCTGTTGAGCGCGTTCTGCGCCGCGTCCATGATGGCGTTCTGCCAGAAATTCTTGACGAAGCCCTTCAGGTCGCCGGTCAGCGCCGCGCGGAATCCGTCCTTGAAGGTGTCGCGGAAAATCCCCTGCATCCGGGCCCGCTCGCCCTCGATCGCCTCGGTGGTCGCCTTCCCGACCCCCTCGCCCGGCGCGAGGTTCTGGTCGCGCTCGATGTCGCGCGCGCGGTCGCGAATCCAGATGGCTTGTTCCATGGCGCGGACGTCGTTCGGGTTGTCGCCCCGCGCGCGCGCGAGCTCCAACTGGCGGTTCTGCTCGGCATCGTCGAGCATGCGCTTCTGGATCGCGGCGCGGGCCTCGTCGACCTTGAGCTGGTCGGCCTTCGCCTGGATAGTGGCCTGGTCGATCGACAGGCCCTTTTCCTTGTAGAACTGGATGCGGCTTTCCAGTTCCTGCTGACGGCGCAGCGCATCCTCCAGCTTGGCGTTCTGCTGGATCTGGGCGACGTCGAGCGCGAGCGCGGTCTGCTCGTCGGCGATGGCCTTGGCGTTCGCCTTCGCCCGAGCTTCCTGCAACAGCTTCATGTCGCGCTCGGCAGCAACGCGGGCGTCGGCCTTCGACAGGCCGGTCTGCTCATAGTCGGCGATCTGCCGGGTGAGGTTCAGCTTGTCCTCGAGCGCCTGGGCCTCGGCGAGGTCGCCGCGCTCCTGGGCGGCCTGCATCTTGACCTGAAGCTCCATCTCCGCGCGGCGTGCGAGCAGGGCTTCGGTGCGGTCCTTCTTCTTTCGGCCGGAACCGCCGGTGTCGAGCGCGGGATTTTCGAGCGTCGCGGCCGGGGGTTCGCCGCCGCCCGCGATCGCCGCCTGGCGGGCCTTGGCGCGGGCGATCGCCTGGGCCTCGGCCTTGGCCTGGACGTCGTAATCCCTCTGGGCCTGGTCGACGATCGCCTGCGCCGAGCGGACGCGCGCCTTGTGATAAGCGCTCTGCCCCTGCTTCACGCCCATCATCTTGGCGAACATGGTGCGGTCGTCGTCGCCCTGCACCGCCTTGAGGTTCGCCTGCGCCTTCGCCAGCTCGATCTGCGCGAGGCCGCGGCCGGCCGCCGCCGCGCCGGCCTCAATGCCGTAGAGCGCGGCCGTGGCGTCCTTCAGGCGCTTGACCGCCTGCTCGACCCGGTCGCCGGTCGACTTCATCGTGTCGCCGACCTTCTCGATCGCGTCGGGAGCCTTGGCGGCAGCGTCGCGCATGTCGCGAATCCGCTTCGCGGCCTCGTCGACGGTCGGCGTAGCCTGCGCGGCGTTGATGGCGATGAGCCCGATCGCCGTCGCGATAGCGGCGATGGCGATCCCCCACGGCGACAGGAAGAAACCCATTGCAGCCTTCAGCGCCGTGACGCCGCCGACCGCACCAGCCGCGCCGGTGCCGACCGCGACCTCGGCGGCGGCCGTGCCGGCGAGCACCGCGATCAGGCGCGGGCCCATCTGCATGAGACTGCCCCAGACCATGATCAGCCGACCGCCGACCGCGACGACCGGGCCCGCGGCAGCGGCAAGACCGATCAGGGCGATGATGCCGGTCTGCACCGGCTCGGGCAGCGCGGCGAAGACCTGGAGCAGGTCGCCGAGCATGGCGATGACGCGCGTGCCGGCGGCGAGCAGCCCACTATCGCCGAACGCTATCGCGGCGGCCTCGGCCATCTTGCGCAGTTGGACGAGCATGCCGGAGAGGCCCTTCATCCGGGCATCCATCTGCTGCTGGGCCGATGCCTTGTTGATCTCGGCGTTGATCCGCGCGAGGCCGTCGGCGCCCTGGTTCATCAGGCCGACCGCCGTCCGCATCGCGTCGGTGCCGAAGATCGTCGTCAGCGCCTTCGTTTTCGCCTCGTCGGCGAGCCCGCCGAGCTGGTCCTTGAGGACCTGCGCGATCTCGGCGAGCGGCTTCATCTGGCCGTTGGCCTGGAAGAAGTTCAGACCGAGCTGCTTCATCAGCGTCGCGGCCTCCTTCGAGGCCGGGTTGAGCTTGGTCAGGAAAGTCTTGAAGCTGGTGCCGGCATCCGAGCCCGACGCGAACAGCGCGGCCGTGGCGGCGAGCGCGACGTTGGTGTCTTCGAAGGTCAGCCCGAGGCCGCCCGCGACGCCGCCGGCCTGACCCATGGCGAGCCGGTAATCGTCGAAGCCGAACTTGGAAACGAGCATGCCGCCGGTCAGCTTGTCGACGACCGTATTGAGGTCGGTCGCCTTCTTGCCGAACTGCTGCATGATGTCGGTCGACAGGTCGGCGGCGGGCGCGAACTCGGCATTGTTGGCGGCGGCGAGGCGCAGCGTCGCCTCGGTCGCACCGTCAAGGATCTGGGTCGTGTTGAGGCCGTTCTTCGCCAGCGCCTCCATGACGTCGGCGGTCTGAGCGGCGGTGGCGGTCACCCCCTTGTCCGCGCCGAACGCCTTCGCCTGATCGCGCAGCGCCTTGAGCTCCGCGCCGCTCGCGCCGGTGGCCGCCTCGACGCGGTTCATGGCGCTTTCGAAGTCGGCCGCCATCTTGAGCGCGCCGCCGCCGATCGCGGTGAGCGGCAGCGTCAGCGCGATCGACATGCTCTTGCCGATGCCCTCGACCCGCTGGCCCAGCCGCTCGAAATTGCGGCCGGCCTTGATCATCGACCGCTGGCTCTCGTCGAGCCCCTTGTCGAATTGGGCCGTGTCGATCCCGAGAATCACACGGAGCTGGCCGATGATCGACGATGCCATGCGGGCCTCCGCAACAACAAAAGGCCCCGAAATCAGGGCCGCACGAAAATAATATTTTGGGTAGGGCTACTTGAGGCCGAACTGCGCTTTTTGAACTAGGCGCCCGTTCTGGAATATCGCGTTCATATTCGAACCGTCGGGATTGCTCCACTGATACATGACGGTTTTGATACCAGCGATTTCGTTAGACGATAGTTCCTCGCCGGATCGGGCGAGGCGTCCGCGCACCTCTTCGTAGGTCATTCCCTCGTGAACGCCGCTGTAGACAGACATATCGATAGGACCAAGATCGATCGGCCGTCCTTCACGGGCGGCGCGGATATTGGCTTGGGCGCGCTCAACTTCCGTCGGTTCGCGATCGCAGGACGTCAACAACATCAATGTCGCCGCAATAACCCCGTTCCGCATAGCAGCCCTCCGCGCCAATCGGTGGCGCGAATGCAGGCGGTTGTCTATCATTTTCGTGCGAGGGTCTTTTCCCAGGCGCCCAGCATCTGCTGCCAGGGCTTGGCCTTCCCTCGTTTAGCCTTCGGCTTCTTGGGGGCCAGCAGCTTGTCGAGCGCCGGCATCTTCTTCGCGCGCTGGAGCGCCGCCGTGTTCCAGGCCGCCCAAATCATGCGATCCTGTTCGACCTGCGCGGCGGTTGCGCGGGCGGCGACTACTTTCGCGAAGAGGCGCGGGGTTTGCCGCCAGAACGCTTCGGGGGCTTGGCCGATTTCGACCCAGATTTCGAAGCAGCGCCACCAGTCCCAGCCGGTGCCGCCGTCGTCCGAGGGTCCGCGGTGCCTCCCGGGGCCGCCTCCGGGAACGAAAGCGTGAAAGCCTTCAGGATCAGCTCGGCGGCGACATCGAGGCCGACCGCCTGGATGACGCGACCGGCCTCGATCTCGTCGACCGTCGGATGGTGCTGCTCGAGCGCGACGCGCATGACGGTGCGCATCATGCTCGGGCTTTCCAGCACGGCGGTTCCGATCTCATCGATCTTCTTGGCGAGCACGCCTTCCAGCGAACACAGCGCGTTGAAGTCCAGGACCATGACGCCGCCGGCCTCGAAACCGGCGACGTTCACGGGCGGCAGGGCGACCTCGCCCAGCAGCGGATTGGCGGTCGTCATTACGCGGCCGGGGTCAGAACGGGCTTGCCCGACACCTTGAAGGTGGCGGCGCCGGTCATGCGATCCTCGAGCGGCGTCGCGCGCGAATGCGCGGTGAAGAAGCCCTTGATGTCGAGCGTCGCGCCGTTGGGGAACTCGACCCGCCATTCCTCGACCACGTCGGAGGCGAAGCTGTCGGCGATCGTGTCGTCGTCGGCCTCGCCGGGGATCAGGTTGTACGTCAGCGTCGTGTCGCCGCCATCCTTCAGGCCCGGCTTGAACTCGCGCCAGCGCTCGGGCGACGACATGTGCGTATATTCGACCGCGTCCTTCGTCATCTCCGGCGGGTTGAATTCGACGACCTCGGCGAGGGTCGTATAGGTCGTCGGGGCGGTCTTCTTCTTGAACAGGGTCAGGTGACCGATGTCGGTATCAGCAGCGGTATCAGCCATGTCGGCCTCCTTGGTCAGACTTGGTACGAGATGCGCAAATCCACCTGCGCACGGTGAGCGATGCGGGCCGCATCGGGTTCGGTCTTGCCGTCCGCGTCGATGACGAAGACGCGATATTTCTTGCCGTCGACGGTCTCGCGGAGTCCCTCGAACTGATCCTCGATGGCGCGGCCGAGGCGGATCGCCTCGCCCGGCGTCGTGGCCCAGCAATCGGCCTGGACGCGCGCGTCACGCCATGTCGGCTTGCCCGTCATGCGCCGCGCGAGCGGGTTGCTGATCACGGTCAGGCCGATGCCGGGCATCTGATCACCGGCGGGGCGCAGACCCCAATCGACATGGTTGCCAGCGATGGCGGTGATGCCCGCCGAGGCGAGCATCTTCGCGCGCAGCCATTCCTCCATGATCAGCCCTTTCGGCGGCGAGCGGCGCGCTCCTGCGCCTCACGAACGAGATCGGCCGCCTCGGCATCGCTCATGGGCTTGCCGGTCATAGCTTCGAACAGCCATTGCGCGACCTTCCGGCCGTCATAGGTCTGGCCGTCCGCGTTGCGCGCGAACTCTTCGAGGGTCTTGTTCCCGATCGTCATGGTCAGCCCTTTCGAGCCCGGCGCTTCGCAACGCGCTTGGCGGCGGCGGCGATCTGGCCGGAAAGGTCTTCCGCGATGCCGTCGAGCAGCTGGTCGCTATGCTCGTCCCACGCCTTTCGCATGTAGCCCTGCGGGGCATTATTCGGCCCGCCGAACTCCTGCGGCAGCGCCTGCGGATAGCCGTCGGCGGTCGGCCCCATATAGACCTCGACCGTCGCTTTGTCGGCGAACCGCTTGCGGCGCTGGCCCGGCGAACCCTGGCGGGTGCCGACGATGATGCTGCGCTTCAGCTTGCCCTCGTCTTCCGGCGCGTTCTCGCGCGCGGAGGCGGCCATCGGCTCCAGTCGCTTCTTACCGAAACGGACCAGCGTCGCCTTGCCGACATGGCGCGGCAACTGGCCGAGCGCCGAGTTGCACTCCTTCAGGCCCTCGACGCGGGAACGACGATAGCGGCTCATAGGTCCGGCCGCGCCGCGGCGGCGATCTCGCGCGTGCTGCGTCGATCGTAGCCGCGGGCCTCCTTGTTCCCGGTCACCTCGAAGCTCTCGCCCTCGCATTCCAGGACGTCGCCGAGCTTGATGGTGATCGTCAGGCTGTCCCAACGCATCAGGAAGCGGGTCGTCAGGTCCTGCGCCTGCTGGCCGGCGCGCAGGCGCTCGCCGTCCGCGACATCGTCCTTCTTCGCATAGCGCCGGCCGATCTCGGCGGGGACGCCACGGTTGCGCGAAAACCCATCGTCGACGATCGGCGCACGCTTGATGACGACGAGGCGATCCAGGTCGCCGGCTGCGAGCGTCGCCATCAGGCCCAGACCCTCAGCGGCTCCAGCAGCCGCTCGGCGGCGATCGACAGCTCGGGCGCCGAATCGCGGTGCCGGTACTGGTCGCCCGTCATCAGGAGTATCGCGGATTTGATGTTGGCTGGGACGACCTCGTAACCGGCGTCATAGCGGATGCGCACCGCCTCGGGCTGGTTGCGCGGCGACGGCCACGCCTTGCCGGGGAGCGGGGTCAGCTTGCGGCCGGCCAGGACATAGTCGTTCGACGGCACGGTCTGCTCGATCCCAGCGGCATCGATATATTTGACGCTGACGATGGTCGCGATCGGCGGATAGGGAAGATCGATCGACGCGCAGAACGCATCCAGTCGAGCCTCGAGGATCTGTTCGCCGATCGCGCGGCCGAGCCATCCGCCCGGACCGTCGATCAGCGCGGTCGCTGCGGCGATCATCATCTCGACGTCGCCCTGCTCGTCGGCGCCGCCGGCCAGCCGAAGGCGGACTACCGCCTCGGCATAGCTGACGACCGGCGTCGGGGGCGTGACGACGACGACGCGCATATCAGGCGGCCTTGCCTTCCGCCTTGCCGCCGTTGCCCTTGGGCGCGTCTTCCGCCTTCGCAGCGGCCTCGGCCTTGGGGCCGTGCGTGACCTCGTCCGTCGTCTCGACGAACTTGCCCGCCTCGACCAGCGCCTTTCCGCGCTTCGCGGTCTCCTCGACCACCGCGCCGCGCGGCAGCGCGCCAATCTCATGGTTGTAGGCGATCTTGGCCTTGATGCGCATGGCAGGCTCCTATGGTTGACACGAAAGGGTGCGGGACGGCGCAAAGGGGAACGCCGCCCCGCGGTTCACGCCTGGAGGGGCGTTCGGATCAATCGTTGTCGACGATGATGTGGAAGGTGCCGGTCTTGGCGTTGCCGCCCTGCGCAATCACGATCTTCACCCGATCGCTGGCGAGCGCGATCTTGTCCGCGACCGCGGTGCCGCCCGCTGCATAGAGCAGTCCCGCACCTACCTGGGAGTGCGCAGGCTGGCGGGGAGCGCGGACGGTGGACGCGTTGACGTTCGACTCGCTCCACAGGCCGACGCCCGTTGCCTCGCCGGTGATGGTGAAATCGACGCCGTCGTCGAAATTGCCCTTCACATACTCGATCTGATGGACAGTGCCGGCGACGCGAGGGGTGTAGGCCGTGGCGGAGCCGTCGGCGGCGGTCGTGACGGTGACTTTGTAGCGGCGCATGTACGTTCTCCTGAGATCGGCGCGCGCGGCGCCTGGTGCGGGCGGTCAGCCCTTGGGTTTCGCCTTGGCGGCCGGAGCGCCGGCCTTGGCCTTGTTGACCGGCGCAGCAGGCACGGCCTTGTTCTCGGGCGCGGAACCGGCGTCCTTGGTCGGGTGGGCTGTCTGCACAGCGTCCTTCTCCTGCTCGGGCGGCTCCTGTTCCGAGGCGCTGACGAATGCGACTGCGTCCGGCCGCTTGTTCAGCAGCTCCTCGCCCATCGCGTCTGACACGTCGAACTCGGTGCCGGGCTTCAGCGTGTCGGATGAGACCGCGCTGATATGAATCTGGTCGGTGGCCTTGAGCTTCATGGCCTGTCTCCTGAAAGGTCAGCGCCGCCCCGGAGAGAGGCGGCGCTGTAGTTTCGCGGGGAGCCTCCGCTTAGGCTGCGAGCGCGTCCGAGAAGTCGCCCTTCACGAAAGCCTCCGGGCGATACACGGCGAGAGCGAGACGCTCTTCGGCGCGGATCGTGACCAGGTTCTTTCGGAAGTTGTCGCTATCCTCGGTCGAGATTTCGACATTGGCGTCTTCGCGGTCGAAGATCTGCGCGCCGAGCTTGAAGGCGCCGGTCAGGAACTTGTCCACCGTCATCGCCTGGGTCTCGACGACCGGGAGGCGCCACAGGCGGGGATCGGCCCCGTTCTGCGGATTGGCGAACAGGTAGGCGTTGTCGTCGGTCTTGGTCAGCTCGATATCGGCCCAATCCGACGGATGCAGGACGATGCCGGTCGACGGCAACTCGGCGAGGAACGCCTGCAGCATCGCCAGGCGGATGACATCGATCTTCGTGAGATTGCCCGCGCTGGTGGGCGTGATCGGCGGCGCATAGGCGGTGGCCTGGGTGTAGATGCCGTTCAGGTCGGTGCCGGTGCCGCCGCCGTTGAGCAACTGCCCCTCCTCCGCATACTGGAGGCCGTAGCGAAGCCGGCCATCGATATACGACCGCAGCTGCGGGACGTCGTCGAGGATCTGCTTCGTCGCCAGCACCCAATGGGCGATGGTGGTCACCGCCGAATTGACGATGTCGAACTTCAGTTCCGACTGCGGCTTGGTGGAGCCCGCGGTCTCGGACACGGTGGCCGCGCTGTTCGTGAAGCCGGTTTCCTTCACGTACTGGATCGCATTCGATCCGGTGTTGCCTGGGGTGAGCAGGTCACGGATGGTCATGCGGCGCTCGACCGGCATGATGAGGCCGCGGCGATCGGGTACGATCAGGTCGCCAGCCGAGCCGTCGGCGTCGGTGGTGAGCGCCGAGATGATCGCCTTCACCTGCATGGAGAAGGTGCCCTTGCGGGAGCCGCCCAGCCAGTCCTTCAGCTCCTGGCTGTCGGTGACGATGCGGCCGACGGACTTACGCGCCTCGGCGCGTTCGTCGTCGCCCTGGGCGCGGCGGTCCAGCTTCTGCTCGATCTCGGTGATGCGCGCCGAGATTTCGTTGTGCTTGACCATCGCCTCGTCGGCGGTCTTCTTCGTCTCCTCGGTCACCTTGCCCAGGTTCTTGACCTCGGCGTTGGTGGTTTCGGCAACGCCCTTCACCTCGTCGGCAGCCTTCTTCAGGTCGATGGCGAGCTGCTTCAGGTCGGTTTCGTTCGTTTCGTCTGCCATGGGGATTCTCCTTTAGGCGGCAGGTTTCAGGAAGCCGTCGACTGCGGCGCGGAGCGCCTTGACGGCATCGGGGGTACTGCCGGGCTCACCCCGGAGCAGCGGCGCCAGGCCCTTCGACGCAATCGCCGTGGCCTGGCTTTTCGAGAATCCGGCCTCGCGCAGGAAATCCTCGAATTCGGGCAGCGTGGGCAGGTGGTCGGCCCCCGCGATGGATTTGATATGGGTGATCTGGGCGGCCCGGTTTGCCGGAAAATTGACCGGCGAGACTTCCCAGAGGTCGAGCTCCTTCAGGAAGTTCACGCCCGGCTTCTTCGGGTCTCGCTCGCGAAGGATGGTGTCATAGCCGATCGACAGCCCGCGCACCGATTTCCGTTTCATGGCGCGATGCACGCGCGCCGCGACAGGGTCGTCGAGGTCGAGTTGCCCCTTGGCCCAGAGGCCCTTGCGGTCCTCTTTCATGTCGACCCAATCGCCGATCGGCAGTTCGCCCGACTGGTGCCCCCACAGCATCAGGGGCATCGTGCCGTCGCGCTTGTGCTTGTTCAGCGTGTTGGTGAAGGCCCCCGGCAGGACAACGTCGCCATAGGCGTCGGGCGATCCGCCGAAGACGCTGGCATAGCCCTCGATGACGCCGGTATCGGTGATGTCCTTCACCTCCAGCGCAAACTGCTTGTGAAACATGGAGGCTACTCCTCGATCGGCTCGCCTGGCGCGGGCTGGACCTTGCGCGGCGGGACCTTGCCGAGCATGTCGAGCGGGACGAGATTGGACTGGACGGTGAGCACGTCGCCGCCGGGAAGCGGCGGCAGGTTTTCCTTTGACCGCATCTCATTGCGGGTCATGACGCCGTTCTGGCCGAGCGATGCGTAAAGCTGGGACCGAGCGGCGCTGTCGGTTGCCAGCATCGCCTCGCGGTTGAATTCGGCCTTGATGATCGTGCGCTCGGCCGGTGGAAGCAGCTGCTTGCGCATCGCCTGCTCGATGCTGACGAGAAGCGGGTTCAGGCCCATCGTCAGCCAGCCGATGACGACCTGTTCGACGCCAGTACCCCACATCGTTTGCCCCTGGGCGGCATGCCCGACGAGGATCGGCGGGGTATCGTACCAGCGGCAGACTTCCTCAATGTTGAAGCCGCGCGTCTCAAGCAGCTGCGCCTCCTGCGGGTTCATCCGCAGCGGCGCGAACTTGAAGTCCTTCTCCAGCGGCATGATCTTGCCGGCGGCGTCCGAGCCGGTGAAGGCATCGAATATGTCGATCAGGTCCGCCCGTTGCTCCGGGCTTAGCTTACTCTGCCCCGTCTCCATGAAGCCTGCGACCTGCAAGCCCTGGCGCACGATATTCGTCGCGGTCCGGTCGGCCGAGATCGCGCCCGAAAGCGATCGGCAACCGGCCTGCACGGCGGACAGGCCGACGTCGCCCCCGAGCGTCAGCCCGCGTAGATGCAGCACCTTGTCCTCGGGCAGGGTTTCACCCTTACCGCGATCGTTGAAGGTGTAGGCTTTCGACCCATCCGGCTTGCGCCAGACGCGCATCGTGTCGGACGGCAGGGGCGTCAGCGACGTCGTCCAGCCGAGCGAGTTGACCGACTTTTCGGAATAGCCGTTGCCCCAAAGGTCTATATTGCCGATCTGTCCGGACAGCCATTCAAACGGGGATTGGTCCGCGTTCGGGCTGTCGTGCAGCAGCGTGTACAGCCAATGATCCTGGCGCTCCCGCCGCGCCGCAGTGGCCGTTTTCTCGAAGACGCTGACCGGCAGCGATCCCACCACACGAGAGCGAAGCCGGACGCATGCCCAGGCTGTCGCAAGGCCGAGAACGGTCTTCGGCGTCGCCTGCCCGGTGCGCGGGTCGCCGTTCGGCCAATAGCGGCCATTCTGGCCGTCCCGGCCGGATATCTTCGTCCGGCCGAATCCCAGCCAGTCAAGCAAGCCCCACGACATCAGGCGCTCGCCTTCATCGCGGCGATGAAGTCGTCGACGGAGGTATCTTCCTCCTCGGGTAGCAGCATCGGAGCGGTCGCGTTGATCATGGCGTCGACTCCGTCGATCTTGTTCGGGCTGTTGGCGGTCTCCTTCTTCGGAAGAAGACTGCCGTCGGTTCGGCGATCGACCACGGCGTTGCCGACCATCCACTTCATCACCGGATTGCCGTCATGCCGCAGGCGCCGCGGACCGGACTTCACGCGCGCCTCGATGGCCTTGGCCGGGTCGGTATGGTTCTTGGCGTTCTTCGCCAGCTGGACGGCGAACGGGTTGTCCGGCTCGCCGAAGTCCTCGTTCAGGCGGGAGGCCATGGCGAGGCCGCTGTTCCACTGGTCGAAGACCGCCTTCTTGATCGTGAAGCGCTCCTTGAGAGCGCGGATCTGATCCTCGATGACGCGATGGTCGATGAAGTCGCCGGCGGTCGTTGTCAGATGACCATCGTCCGCCCAGCGCTGATACAGCTCCGTGATCTGCTTCGTTGCCGTGTCCTGGCTCTTCAGCCGGTCCTCGGGAACATAGAACCAGACCTTCACCAGCAGGCGCCCGTTGGCGTCGACCGCAGCGAGCACCAGCGCGGAGAGGTCGTCGACGTTGGAAAGGTCGCCGCCCAGATAGCATTCGAGGCCGTCGAAATCGTCGAGCGTCAGGCTGGCGTCGGCGCAGGCTTCCCACTGCGTTACGTTCAGCCAGGCCGATAGCGCGCCGATCCAGATATTGAGGCGCTTGGTCTTGAACTCGCCCTCGGCCGCCGGATTGTTCTTCGCCTCGATCGCGAACTGGCGCAGCTCATCGAGTTGGACCGCGGCGCCGAGCAGCGGGTTCGCCTTGATCCACTTCGATTCGTCGAACGGGTCGTCGCCCTCTTTCCGATCGTCGCCATAATCCTCGGCTCGATCGAGCGTGAAGATGATCGCGAAATAGTGCTCGGCGATGACGGTGCGGTTGAGCACCTTGGCGGCGAACGCCCGCTCCTCGTAGCAGGGTCCATTGATGTCCGAGCCGGCCGTCGTGATGATCCACATCAGCGGTTGCTTGCGGGCGCCGAACGCCGACCGCATGACGTTGAAGAGGCTGCGATCCTTGTGCGCGTGGAATTCGTCGAGTGTGACGAGGTGCGGGTTGTGGCCGTCCTGCGATTTCGATTTCGCGTGGAGCGGCTGCATATAGCCGCCATTCTCCGCGCAGGTGATCGACTTCGCCCAGGGGATGACGCCGAACGCCTCCTGGAGGGCCGGCGTTTTCTCGACCATCCGCTTGGCCGGATGGAAAACCTTCTTCGCCTGGTCGAACGTCGTGGCGACGGTCAGCACCTGGGGGCCGACCTCGTTCTCGCAGCACAGGCAATAGAGCGAGATGCCGGCCGTCTTGGTCGACTTCGCGTTCTTTCGCGCGACCTCCTCATAGACCATCGTGAAGCGGCGAAGGCCGGTCTTCTTCACGCGCCAGCCGAACACGCAGGCGATGACGAATATCTGCGCGGGCTCGAGCCGGATCTCCGGCGTGTCCCAGACGCCCTCGATGTGGGGCAGCTTCTCAATGAAGTCGCAGGCATCGTTGGCGTGCCAGGCCGAGAAGCTGTAGCCGAACGCCCCTGTCTTCGATCGCTTCAGGTCGTCGAGGTGGCGCTGCGCCGCCTGCCGGACGAACTTGCAATGCTTCCGCTGTTTCTTGTCGGCGACGGCGGCCTTCGCATAGGCCAGCGCGATCGCCGCATAATCCCTAGCGTGCTCGGTGTCCGTTGCGCGCGAACGGGTTGCTCGGCTTGGCGCCATCCGCTTTGCCTCCCTCGCCGACGCGGCTCTTCGGCCCGGCGATCCGCAACAGCTCCTCATGCTGACGGAGGACTGTCAGATATGCCGCGGGCGGCGGGCCGCCGGCCTTGAACGCGGCGCGGACCAGCGCCTCCAGGGAGCAGTACCGCGCGAACATGGCGCTATCGATCTCGGTCACGCCCGCCGCCATCACGCGGCCAAGCACCTCGTCCCAGACGTCGATCGCTTCCGGTGTCAGGTAGTCCGGCATGATCGGCGGATCGCCGGGGACGACGACCTCTGTTTTCACGCCATCGCGGACGGGCTGGATCGTGTTGCGATCCCACTTCGCGCCGACCGGCTCAGGCTTGCGACCTCGCTTCATGGCGGCCCCGCAACATTGTTTCCCGGCGGCGCCAGAAATTTATATGGCCCCGAAAGTTTAATTCGCACGCGCGAAAAAAGACCCCCACGCGCGGTCCCAGAGCCCTCGGGCCCTGACTTTCGACCCGCCCCCGGTCTGGGGCGGGCGCTCGACGGGCCGCGAGGGCTCAAAAATGGCTGATTTCAGCCGTTTTTTAATGGTTCGCAGGGCGGCGGCGCAGACGCGCTCGCGCGGCCTCGCGGGCGGTCTTGGCCTTGTGGCAGTCGCCGCACAGGCCTTGATAGTTCGATCGGTCGCCAGTGCCGCCCTCGGCCAGCGGCACGATGTGGTCGGCGGTCGAGGTTGCCGTGACCAGCCCGGCGGCCTCGCACACCCGGCAGAGCGGCTCCTCGCGCAGCACGCGCTCGCGCATCAGGTCGTGCTCGCGGCCATAACCGCGCTGGTGGCGAGACGCTCGGCGCGTCCAGTTGGATGCCTTGGCCGGCCTCACAACGGAACGCCCGCGCAGCGACGGCGGGCGGCTAGGCACTAGCCCCGCCCTGGATCAAACGAAGCGCTGGCCCACGCTGCTGCGCACTCGTCACCATGCGTCTCTCGTATCTCATGCGCGCAGGCGAGCAGGGCGTCGAAGGCGGGCCGGAACTCCACGCGGAGGATCATGACGACATGGGCCATTGCTACCTCCGAGTGTGCACAAGACCCTATCAAACGCTCACGCGCCGATGCTAACCCATTGACCACTGGATAAATTCGATCGCGGAGTAATTATAGGGGCATGCTTGAGAAGCACATCGTAGACTTGATCCACTCCAAATATCCCGAAGCTATCTGCGACGCCTGCATCGCCAGGACGGTCCGTCGGGAGCGAACGGCTGTATCGCCAGCTACACGTGCCCTAGGCCTGACCTCCGACTTCACTCGGGAGGCGGGCCTGTGCGGGATATGTGGTGAGCAGCGTTTGGCAATTCGCTCCACTTCAGGACCTACGGCCAATCGGTAACCCGGCCCTGCGAGTAAACGTGGGCAGCACGTCAGACATTGAGGCCTTCACACACAGAACCAATATAAGCAAGGTAAACGGGTGCGATCCATGCTATATCGGCTAATGGATCGCGACTCGCGAAAATATCCTGCGCCCTGACAAGGCTCAAAACACAAAAACGGAGCCGAAAATGCGTAATAACCAGATCGCAAATCATTTGGAACGTGAAGAGCAATGCCGCGACAATGCGGCTGCTGCGACTGATGTTTACATCAAGAGGATTCACATTCGCCTAGCGGAATTGCATGCGGCAAGGCGTGTCGAACTCGAGCGGCGCATCCCTTATGTGAGCGCTACTCTCGTTTCGAATGGCCCCGCCCGGCGATCGATCCGGGCGGCCTAGCGAGCCAGGCCTTAAAGCCTGACGCCGAGGCAGAGCAGGAACAGGATGGCGGCATTACCCGCCGAGAACATGGGAGCCTCCAGAAACGACCGAGGCCGCAACCCTGTAGGGCGCGGCCTCTGCTGGTCAGACTTCTGACTATGTCTGAAATGCCATATCCACCCCCCAGCTTCAAGCCCCATCAGCGGCCAGCCGCGCTGTAGTGCTCGTCATGATCTTGAGCGCGTCCAGGAACTCCTGTCGGATGATGCCAGGATGAGCACTGGACTTTGGTACGATCTCCTTGGCGATCCGGGGCTTCTTCTTTCCCGACCCGATGACGATGCGCTGGCGATCGCGGCTCCCCCATCGCTCCATAGCGACCTGGGCAAAGCTCTTGTCATCCAACGCGACAGCCCGGAGCGTATGCACCAAGGCGCCCAGCCCCACCTCGCATTCCTTCACTCCTCGCGCCGACAACAGCGTGATCGGCAGGCCGATTGCCTCGCCGCTGCCCCGCTCCTGGTTCAGCGCGCAGCGCGTCTCCGAAACGACGGTCAGTTCGTGATTGGCACGATAGTACCGCAGAGCCCGCAACTGGTCTGGCGAGATGAGCCGGGGCCCCTTTTGGTCGGACAAGCGGAGGGGCATTTTCGCCAGCGTCTCGAAATATGGCTGGCGGCGGTACGCTCGGCCGATCACCTGCCCCTTCTCGGTTCGCACCGGGCCAAGGACGAAATGGCCGATCTGCTCCGGCGTGGGCTCCTCGGTCGCGCGCGTGCGCACAAGTGCGCGCGGTGGCTCGGGCGCGGGCTGGACGGGCTTCTCGCCCCGCAACATCGCCGCCGCATTAGCGGCACGGCTGGCGGCGCTGCGCTGGATGACGTTACCCTTGCCCATTATCGACCTTTCGCTTTCCAAACAGTTTCTCGGCCAGGATTTCGAGCTGTTTCCGGTCGGCCCAGCCGGTCAGCCATTCGGGGTTGATCAGGACGATGCCGTGCGCGTGATACGCTTCGTGCGCCGCCTTCCGGGCGTGCGCCGGGTCCGGCTCCTGGCCGAGGGTGGCGAAGCGGGCGAGCGGCGGCGGCATCAGCGAATGGCCTCAATGATGTCGTCAATCGATTCGCCCGCCTGCCGGCGCAGGTCACGCGCGGCGGTCGGCATGGCGTCCTTCATGCTCGCGATCATCACCTTCACGGCGACCAACCGGCGGATGACCTCGGCGCTGTCGGGTTTCCTGCGCCGGGGCATCAGTGCAGGCTCCCCTCTTCGGCGCGTGCTCGAGCGGCAAGCGCATCGAGTTCGGCGTAGTGAGCAACCAAATCGGGGTTCTTGCGCTCCCACTCGCGCCGACGGCTTTCCGCCTCAGCGGCGATGCGATAGGCCTCGGACTGGATGCGCTGCGCCGTGGCGGCGTTCTCCCGGTTGCGCTTATCGAGCATGCCGCTGGTCCGCGTGAACCAATTATCGCGCTTCTCTGGTGCCTGGCGCTCCCACCAAGCATCGATCCGCTCCAGCTCACCGCGCAAGTCGGCGATGTGGGGATAGGCGGCGACCCACCCGTTGAAGTGCTCGGCGGTCAGCCGGACCGTGTTCCCCATGAAGGCATATTCGGCCCCGCCTCGCGCACGCGCACGCGCGACCTTCCCCTTCTTTTCTTCTTCTATTCTTCTTGTGTGGTCCCCCGAACGGTCCCCGAGACGGTCCCCGGTCGGTCCCTTTGATGGGGGCACGGTCGGTCCCGCTTCGTCGCCGCGATCCTGATAAACCGCGTAATTCTGGATAGTTATGATGGTTCCCGAATGGTCCCGCTGTTGGTCCACCATTCGCGCTCCCTCCAGCCGATCCATGAACCGACGAACGGTTTTCTTGTCCCATTGCCATGCGGAGGCCAGCGAACGATCGGAGACGTGCAGTTGCCCGCGGGTGATGGGGATCGCGTCACCCTTGCCGCCGCGGCGGATGGTATCCTTCCATGCGGCGTTTCCGATCAGCCATTCCCAAGCCTCGCGCTCGGTAAAAGGCTGGTCGGCGAAAAAGTCGTGGGTCTGCCAGCCGCGACGCATACGATACCAGCCGCTCATAGGCTTTCTCCGGTGGGGTGGGATACGGCCATCAGCGCACCGCCTGGTAGGGCCGGAAGAACCGGCCGTGGATGACGCCCTCGGCGCCATGGCGGTGCTTGACGCAGATGAATTCGAGCACATCCTTGTAGCGGGCCATGTCGGCCTCCCACTTGCCGAACTGCTCGCTGTCGGAAGCCGGCTGCGCCTTCTTGAGGTAATATTCCTCGGCGTAGAGCATGACGATGAAGTCCGCGTCCTGCTCAAGCTGGCCGCTGCTCCGAAGGTCGGACATCATCGGGCGCTTGTCCTGCCGCTGTTCGACGGCGCGGCTGAGCTGCGACAGGCAGAGAATGGCGACATCTTCATCGCCAGCCATTTCGGCCAGCGCGCGGCTGACCTGGGTGACATCCTGAAACTCGTCGTCGCGCGAGCGGTCCGGCTTGAGCAACTGGATATAGTCGACCGCTACGAGGGAGAGCTTCTTGTCGTGCACTTCCAGCCGTCGTTTCTGCCGGCGGATCGCGCGCCGGAGCTGCGAGATCGTGTGCACCTTCTTGTCGACGATCGTGAGCGGCAGCTTCGCGACCTCGTTGCGAATATCGCGTATCTGGCGTTGCTGGTGGGGCTGGAGCTCGTTTTGCAGCAGCCGATCGAACAGGATGGGTTGGCCGATCGCGTAGCAATAGTCCGAGAGCAGCCGCAATGAGACCGTCGACCAATCCATTTCGAGGCTGGCGAGCAGCACATGATGCCCTTGCGCCGCGCATCCGCGAAGATAGCTGATGAGCGCGGCGGTCTTCCCCATGCCGGGGCGCCCAGCGATATAGCCGAGCCAGCCCGGTCGTATCGCACCGATCAAGAGGTCGATGCCCGAGACCACGCCGCTCTTCACGCCGGTGACGACCCGATCGAAGCCGGCGATGACCTCGTCGACCATGTCGCCCGCGTCGTACAGCACACCCGGGTCGCGCCGCTCGATGGCGGCCGTCAGCGCCGTATCCGCGTCCGCCACGATCAATTGAAGATCGGCGCCCGGCGTTGACGCGCCCTCGATTACGTTACGGAGGCTATCGACCAGCCGCCGCTGCACGGCGAGGTCGCGCACCCGCTCGGCATAGGCGGGGTCGTACACCTCAAACATCACGTCCTGCGCCAGCGCTTCGAGGAAGACCCGCCCGCCCGCGTCGATAAAGTCGTCGTCGTCCTTGAACATCGGCGCGAGCAGCACCGGATTGACCCGACGCCTGTCGCCGATCTCCCTTGCCATCACGGCGAAGATCCTCGCGTGGAGCGGATCGGCGAAATCGCGCTCGTCCAGCCGATCAGCGACCAGGTCGAGCGCCGAATTTTCATGGAGGAGGAAGCCGAGGACCTTCTTTTCGGCCTCGGGATTGCTGAGCACCAGATCGGCCGGCTTGGATTCGCGTACCGTGAAACGTCCGGTCGTCATTGCCGGATACCCCTGAGCTGATCGTTGAAATCCTTGAAGCCGCGGCGCGGGAACATCGTCCCGACCGCATAGCCCCGCCCTTCGAGCGCCAGCCCGGCCCGCTCGATCGCGGCCTGCCCCGCCGCATCGTTGTCGCCCGCCAGGGTGACCTTGGTAATGGGCAGCGGCAGCTCGATCGCCGGCATCATGTCCGTGCCGAGCGCGACCCAGACTGAGCGGCCCGGCAGCTCCTGCATCAGCGTCAAGCCGTCCTCCGGCCCTTCGCAGAGGATCACTTCACTGGCCGGCGGGCCGAGCCGCAGCGCCCCTCCCCGCACCCGCCCGAGCGAGCGCTTCGAGCGCTTGCCCCACAGCTTCGCCGAACCGTCATCCTTGATGAAGATGCGCTGCAGCCCGATCAGCGCCCCGGCAGCGTCGACGACCCCGCCGATCATCGCCGAATGGCTCGGACCAAGCTCGCCGGTGTCGCGATCACGCCAGGCATAGGTGCGGCCGAAGCGGATGGAGGGCGGCAGCGCGGCGACGATGCCGCGCGACCGGGCATATGCCTCGGCAGGGGTTCGGGCCGCCGGGCTGGCGCTGTTCCAGATCGCGCGGGCCTCGGCGATCGCCTCCTGCCGCTCCGCCTCATCCTCTGCGGCTGCGACGGCGCGCTGGGCCGGATCGACCTCGGGCAGGTCGGCGGCGCCCAGGAAGCGAAGCGCATCGAAAAAGCCCAGCCGCTCGGTCCGCATGACATAGTCGATGACATCGCCATCGGCTCCGCAGCCGAAGCAATGATATCGCCCCTGGCTATCGTAGAGGTGCATGCTCGGCGACCGCTCATGATGGAACGCACAGAGCGCCACATGCGCCCGCCCGGCTCGGCGCACAGCCCGGGTGCGCGCCACCAGGTCCGTGATGTTGTAGCGGCTGGCCGCGTCGTCGATCGCCCGACGACGCGCAGCCTCCTGCTCAGCGTTCCGTCGATATCGGCCGCTGTCCTGTCCCCGTTGCGACATTGCGATCAGGCCGCTTCGACCTGGTCCGTCGGCGCCTTGTCAGCGGGCGGGTCGAAGAAATCGTTCAACTGCACCGCGCCGCCGGTCACGAGCGTGATCCTCCGCAGGATCGAGGCGCGCGGGATGCGCGAACCGTCGATGTACTTCGCCACGACGCCGGCGTTGGCGACGCCAATCTGCTGCGCGAAATCCGCATAGGACACGCGCTGCTCGGTGAGGTAGGATTTCAGCTTCATGTTGTAGATTTATCCGGTGTGGATATTTTCTGCAAGCCAAGGTTCGATCCGTGACGGTCGTCACGGGATAAATCGGCGCGTTTTTCGCTACCACTTCATATCCGCTTCGGATAATGCGCGCGGGAACATTGGAGATAACTGCCATGAAATCGCTAACCAATGCGGTCGCGAGCCGGCTTCACAATGTGCGCAAAGCAAAGGGCATGACCCTCCAGCAGGTGGCCGACGGCGCGAAGACGACGTTGGGGCAAATCCACAAGCTGGAGCGATCGCAGCGCCCCCTGACCATGGAATGGATCGAGCGCTTGGCGGTCGCGCTCAACGTTTCTCCCGCCGAGCTGATGGTCGAACGGCCCGCCACTACGGTGTTTGAGATACCGCTGGTCGGACGCATTGCTGCGGGCAACTGGCGCGAGGCCGTCGAGGTTACCATTCGTCACGTGCAGGTCGCGGGCGTGTCGCACGACTCGTTCGCGCTGGAGCCCGAGGGCGACAGCATGAACGTCATCCTTCCGGATGGCGGCTATGTGGTGATCAACCCGAATGACGCAGACCTTCGCGAGGGTAAAATTTACGCCGTCATGAACTCCGAGGGCGAGACGACGCTGAAGCGCTACCGCAGCAACCCTGCCCGGCTGGAGCCGTGCTCCACCAATCCGGACCACCAGCCGATCAACCTTGGGCGCGAGAATTTTTCGGTGATCGGCCGAGCCACGAAAGCGATCAAAGACCTGTAATTATCCTGACCGGATAAATTCCGCTTGACGTTCGGATTATCCCGAGCGGATAATTCTGCGCATCAGCTGATCGCCGTTGGGCCGAAGACGCTGATGCGCAGGGATAAGCGAGAAACGGCCTCCGCTACGGCGAGATAACCGCGGATCGACCCTGCTACTCGAGCAGGAGGCCGCAATGGTCGAACGTACCCCCCGAATACCGGCGTCAGCCGACAGCATGGCCGCAAAGCTGGAAGGCGCGGACCACTTCTCCGACCTCATCGACGTGATCGACACCGCCACCGCGGCTTTGTGTGCTGCCCAGACCGTCTTGAACGCGATCGACGAGCTCAACCTTGGCCTCGGTGGAAGCCACTACGACACGCTGTGTACGCTGTGCAACATCGGCGAGCACCGCATCGCTGCGGCTTTGGCCGAGCTACGCGCAATCCCGACAGGGAGTGCGGCGGTATGACCGACGCCCAGCCGATTTCAGCCGTGCGCGCCGCCTTCATCGCGTGGCGCGATGCATTGCTCACCAGCTATTACGCTTTCCCCTGCCCCGCGACGCTGGCGGAAAAGCTCTACGACAACGCCATTGAGGCCGAGAAGGCGTTAGCGGCGGCGCCGGCCGAGACAGCGGCCGATGTCGTGCTCAAGCTGCTTCCGCTTCACCGATCGGTCAATGATCCGCCCGCCGCAGCCAATCCGCTGCGCCCAGTGGTCGAGCGCGAGCCCAACACGCATTACATCCCGGACGACTTCTGGGAATCGCTGATCGACGACATGGCCAGGGTCGAGCCGCTGATCGCCGATGCGTTCAAGGCCCATCCCTCGGATTTCTATATCCGCCGCGATGCCAAGACAGAGACCGCGCAATGACCGCGCTCCCGTTCATCCATCCCGACGACATGCCCGATGTCTATGCGCTCACCGGCGTCGGCACCTGCATGGAGCCGATGATCAGCGACGGCGCGAGCGTCGCCTTCAGCAAGCGCAAGGCGGTGACGGTCGGCGACATCGTCGGCGTGATCTTCCGCCGCGAGGCCGCGCCCCACTACGGCGCGCCGGGCATGATAAAGCGTCTGGCGGAGCCGCTGCCCCCTCCCGGGTTCGATGCGCCGATATTCCTCGAAACCCTCAACCCTATCCGCAAGGTGGCAGTTCGATCCTCGGACGTCCTGGCGATCCACGCCTTCATCGGCGTGGCGCAGCGGGCGGGCGATGGCCGAGCCGCGCTACCCGCCTCGGCGCTGGCGAACATCGAAAGGACCGATGCATGACCGAGCAGTGCAACCGCTGCCGCTTCTGGTTGGTCGACCCCGACTATTCCGATGGCGAGCCGACCTATGGGCGCTGCCGTTTCGCGCCGCCCGTGCTGGTCCAGCCGATGCTGGCGATCCTCATGCCCAAGCCCGCCTACGGCGACCAGGTTGACCCCGATATCAGCACGATGACGCTGCACGACGCATCGCAGCACCCGGTGACCGAGGACGACGATTGGTGCGGCAGCTTCCAGCCGACCGTCCAGCCGACATCGGCCATTCAAGAGCAGCTCGCACGGTGGACCGCCGCATACCAAGACTTGGACGCTCTCGACCTCGACGCTTCGGAGGAAGATCGGGCCCGGCTCTGGGCCATCGTGGACGACGCCGCCGAGCGGATCACGGAAACGCCGGCAGGATCACTCCGCGACGTCGCAGCCAAGCTGCGCGTGAACCTCATCCACACGATCAGCGGCACGAATGATCACAACATCGTCGCCGGTCTGGTCCCGGGCGACCGACTTTCCGACGTGGCCGACCTTGGCGAGCGCGGGATCTTCGCCGCCATCATCGAACTGGAGCGCGGGCTATGATCCAGCCGCTCAACTATACCGCAAAGGCGCGTGAGAGCCTCGCCGGGATTACGTCCACGGCTTCCCCCTTCTCGCGCCACGGCATCGCCTATCTGCTGGGAAAGCTGACCGACGCCGAAATATTCGTGCTGCCTGATCACGGCGAGCTGCTCGATCGGAGCAAGCCGCGCACCGAGGTTCCGAACATCGTGCTCCGGCCGCCCTTCCCCGTGACGGCGCTTGAATATCGCTCGCCCCCGGGCACAGCGCACGAGGTGCCGGGCTACACCGACGCGGCCTGCTCCCGCCGGGTCGCGCTGGCGTGGGATTGGAAGGACGACCTCCCTCACCCCATCGCCGCCGCGAGCAGCTTTCCTCCGCGCCTGCCGGCTGGCGTCGCCATCGCGGCAATATGTTACTTCGATCAGATGCAAGCATGGCTGCCGATCGCGGCGGGCATGCATATTGCCTACGATGATCCATGGCTTGAGTCCGACGTGCGATTACCATTCGCCGCAGCGGCCGTTGCAGCCGGGAGGATGACCGAGAAGCAGGCGGATGCTCGTCGGCCGAGGGCCCGGCCATTCCCGATCCTATGGGATGCGATCCTTGGGATCGCATCAGCGAGAGGGATCGATGGAGCACTGGACCTGCTCGCAGCGGACATGATGGACGAGGCCAACGCCTATATCGACCTCTGCTACGCGCTCGCCTGCCGCAACGTCTCTGCCGAGCGACATGTCGCACCAGCGAAGCTGAATCGCGCTCGCGAGAAGGCGGGCAAGATAGCCCTCCCAGATTTCCACACCCTAACGCTTGCCGGTAGCAGCGATGGCCAGCCGTTCGGTAGCGCAGATCGATCGGGGCCCCGATCTCATCTCCGACGCGGCCATATCCGAAGGCTCGGGCCCGATCGCATCACCTGGGTCAACCAGACAATGGTGAGGGGGCGCGGCGGCTTCGTCTCGAAGCAGTATGACCTGCGCCGCGCAGGAGGCGCCCGTGGCTGATCTCGGCACTTGCGCCGATTGCGTCCACTGGGATCGGGGCGGCGCATCTATAGCGACCGCTACGCGCGACCCGTCGGTGGGCCCGGATATCGGCACCTGCTGCGTCATGCCGCCGCAGCTGGCGCGCTCGGGCCCGTATTGGGCAACCGCGATCTATCCGCAGACCCATGCCAGCCGCTTCTGCGGAGAATGGGAGCCGATCCCCGACAACGGCGGTGGGGGCGAGCACGAGCCGCTGCCCGAAGCACAGCCCACGAACGTCGTCTCTTTCGACAGGAGCGCCGCATGACCGCCCCAGCTACCACCGATCAGTTCCGCGCCTGGATGACGGAGCGCGACGCGCACTATGCAGCCGCGAACGCCGCCGGAGCGACGGAGACTCAGGCGAGCAACGCGACAGACGGCTTGGTCGCCCGCGAAAACGAGCTGATCCAAACCCCCGCCGAGACGCTCGCGGGCAACTATTTCCGCTGCCTCGCCGTGGTGAAGCTTTCGGCCGATGGCCATTCCATCGACGACGATGCGGCCCCCGCGATCGAGGCCGAGGCGGACGCGTTCCGCGCCGAGCAGCTCGCCCTGCAGGCCGCTTTCGATGAGGCCCTCGCCGAGTACCGCCGCGTCCGCGCCATCAGCGACGCGATGCCGCTCGGCGCCGAGGGCGAAGACGCGGCCGTCGACGCCTTCTGCATCGCGATGGATCACCTGATCGAGGAAGTTCGCACCCCGAACCTTGCCGCTGTCGTGGTCAAGATCAACTTGGCCGAAGCCCGCGCCGAGGGTTTCTGCGGCTGGTTCGAGGATCACCGCAAGGCGATCATGGAGGATCTCGACTACCTCGCAGCGACGGCTTTCGCGGCATGAGCGGTAGCGGGATATTCTTCGGCGTCGTCGCCCTCCTGATCTTCGCGGCCGTCGCCCGTATCGCGCGCGACGTCAGCGTGATCGCCGACATGATGCACGACGAGCAGGAGCGCCATCGCCATGGCTGACACCTATGCGCGCGGCTTCCGATCGGCCGCCGCCGCCGGCAAGCGCCTGATCCACGACATGGCCGACCAGCTCGACCACCGCACCCAGGAGGATGCCTTCGCAGGCAAGCCGCCCTCGGTGACGGTCCAGAAACTGCGCCTCGCGGCCCAGCGTGTCGGCGCGCTCCAGCCGCCTGGCCGACAATCGGCCTCGGGTGTTCCCCTCACGAAAGGTCCAAACGATGGATGAAATGAAGTCGCCGCTTTTCAGCATTCATCCCTCCGAGCTAGTCTCGCTGCCCCCCGGCGACAGCTATAAGCAGGCCTCCCCCCTTGTCCTTCCGATCGCCGAAGCGCCAGCCGGTGACGGCTGGATCATGGCCCTCGTTCCCGATCGTCTCGACGGCACACGCCCTTGGGTGCCGGCAACGCGCTGCGATGGCGGCTGGTGCGACGAGGATGGCTATTCCGTGGAGCCGACGGGCTGGGTTCCGCTCCCCGATCCGCAGCCGGCGCCGACTGGCTGGCGCCCAGCCGAGGGCGTCATCAGGATCATCCGCGCCTCCAGCGCCGATATCCCCTGGCTGCGCTACTTGGTCGAGGTCGTCGGACTGGATGGTAAGGCGGACGACACACGCGAACCGGATATGGCGCGCGACATCGAGGATGCCGAGCGGCGGGCCGCATGGATGGCCGCCCAGCTCCGCCTGCCGATCATATGGGCTGACGACGCCAACGTGATCCCCTGCGGGGGACCGCGCAGATGAGGGCCGTGCCCGCGATCGCGGCGGCGTTGCTGCTCGCCGGTTGCCAGAAGCCCCTCTCGGCCGACCCCGACGCCAGCGCAAAGCTTGATGCTGGCCGCGTGGCGCGAGCGGCCGTGGCGCCCGATGGCACAACCCTATGGGTGACGCGGTGGGGTGGCCGGCTGGTCTTCTTCGCCGCGAGCGGGACGAGCTGGCAGACGCAGCGGACCCATAGGACCGGGAAGACCACCACCACGATCACCGAAGATCACGCCGTGCCGACCGGCGACGACATTGCGGCGGCCAGCCGCGCATGGAGCGAATGATGACCGACCCCCGCACCGACAATATTCTCCGCCGGCCTGAGGTGCTTCAGCGAACGGGCCTGTCCCGATCGACGTTGCAGCGCAAGATCGCCAACGGCACGTTCCCGGCGCAATTCAAGCTGAGCGAGCGCTGCTCGGGATGGTACGAATCTGCCGTCAATGAGTGGGTGGCAAACCCGCGATAGGGGCTTGTCAGAAACTGTCGGCATGACAAGACGATGCTCTCATGATGCCCCCCCTAGTATCGTGGGATTTCGTCACCATATCTAATCTATCGCGCCCTTACCCGCCGGGTCGACTGAGAGACAGATTCGTGCTCCCGCAACAAGGAGCAGGTCATGAGAAAGCCCCCTCACTTCGCCCACGCTTCACCAGCGGTGCAGGCCAGTTCGGCCGGTTTAACAACGGATCTAAACGCTCTTCTATCCGACGAGCAAAGCGCGATAATGCGAGCTGAAGCTGCTGGCGAAACCAAGGATCGCGACCAGCACCGCGATAACGCGCGCAGCGCTCGCGCGCTGATCGATCAAACGAAGTTCCCCAGGCGGGACCCTCATGATTTCGACGCCACAACGCCAGCGCAGCAGCGTTTGATTGACAATGAGGCACAGCTGGCTCTGCACGCCAGTCGGATCGCCCAGATGAGCAGCGCTTTGGGCGCCGGCTTTTCGGAAGGCCTCATCGGCCCGCGCGTCTACCAGCACCACGCCCGCGTCATCCGCCAGGCGCGCAGCGCCTGGAACATGCTTATGCGAAGTAGCGGAAGCGAACATCCAGCCGCACCCGAGGACGACGGGAGATGAACCAGGAAGGTGACAAAGAGCGGGCGGAAGTGATGAGCCGCCACGGAATCCGCGAAGTGCTGACGGCTCAATATCTCTACAAGGGATATCGCTATACCCATCTGAGCGATGCGGTCGCGCAGGCAACCCGCGATTCAACTCGCGACCCAGGCCGGCGCTAGGCAAAAAGCCGTCGGCAGTTGCCGGTGCCGATATTGCCGCCGTCGCAGGAGAGAGAAATGACAGCCCCCAAAAAATCTAGGATATTCTCCAATAAAGCTGCCGCGTCACGACGCGCTCGGGACGCGGCAGGTAGTCCGCACGAAGCGCATGTAGAAGACCTGACGGCGGACATCTATCAGAGCTTATCAGACAAAGCGCTCGCTATAGAGGAGCGAGCGCAAGGTGCTTCGGACGAGGGGCGGTGGGCGGACGACGGTGGTCCATCGAAAAAATCTCGCAAAACCTAACAGCAGTGCCAACTACAGTCTAAACCATCACCCCGTGGTTGCCGTCGCTCAGACGGCCAGGCGCACGACATGCAACTCATTTCGACGTGCGCATACCCGCCCTGACCAGCCGCTCCACCCGCCCATCGACAAGGTCGTTGGCCGGGCCAAGTCCATCCATCAGCATGTCGGCCCATATCTGGGATAGTTCGCGCCTGCGAGTCATGTGCTGTGATCGGTTATAAGCCGCCTCGGACGAAGAGAGTCCCTTCGGCACATGGGCGAGCATCAGGTCGATGACAGCGCGATCGCCTTCCCGGCCATGCTCGCGCGCCCATTCGTTCATGATGGTGGAGAAAGCCGCGCGCCAGCCATGCGGGACGTGACGGCCGCGAAAGCCGATCCGGTTGTACATGTAGCCGATCGCGTTCTCCGACATCGGCACGATCGAGCGGCGCGTCGACGGAAACAGGAGCTTGATCCGGCCGGACAGGCGGCGCACCGCGTGCAGCACCTCCACCGCCTGACGCGACAGCGGCATGACATGCTCGAAGGCGTCCTCGCCCTTCCGATCAAGCTCCAGCTTCATGCGGCTGGCGGGCACGCGCCATAGAGCTTCGGGGGCATCCTCACCGGGAGCATCCCAATCGATCCCCTCAAACTCGCTCCATAGCGCCGTGCGGATGATCCCCGGCCTGGCTGCCGTCAGCGCCAGCAGGCGCGAGGCGAGCAGCGTCAACGGCTGGGCCGTGTCCTCCTCGCTCTTGATCAGAACGCCCCGCGCCTGGTCGAGATCGGTGAACGCCGGCTGCTTTTTCTTCGGAGGGTTCGGCTTGAGAGCCTTGCCGACGATCGCGGCCGGGTCCGTCTCGGTCACTCCCTCCGAGATGCCGAAGCAGAAGACGGCCGAGCAGTAGGTCCGGATGCGCTTTGCCGTCTCGATAGCGCCGCGCCGCTCGATCTTGCGAAGCAGGTTGATCATCATCGGTGCCGTCACCTCGGCGATCGGCAGCGCGCCGATCTCGGGGAAGACGTCGCGAACCAGAGCACGCAGGACCAAATTGCCCTGATGCTCCGACCATTTGGCAAGGCTGGCCTGATGCCATGCGCGGGCCATCTTCTCGAAGGTCGACCCCGCGCTGGCGGCGCTCGCCGCCCGCTTTTTCGTCGCCTCGACGCCGGGATCTTTGTCATCGCGCAGCAGCCGGCGCGCATCGTCGCGGCGGTCGCGGGCCTCGGTCAGCGAGACCTCCGGGTAGGGGCCGAAGATCAGCCGCTTCTCCTTTCCGGCGAAGCGATATTTCAGTCGCCAGGACTTGAAGCCCTTCGTCGTGACGAACAGGTATAGTCCGCCAGAATCGGACAGCTTATAGTCCTTCTCCTGCGGTGCGGCCTTCCGGCACTGGATATCCGTCAGCGGCACGATGCCCCCAGCTCTTTTCAAATGCCCCCATGCCTGCCCCCAAATGGGCGGGCAATAGTGGGTCATCCTGAGTGGATGATGAAATCGAAGGTGATGGCGAAAGCCCCGAAAATCAAGGCCCTCGGGCCGTTATGGGCTGTTCTGCGTCGTGTCTTTGGTGGGTCCGCCG